>CBDIDA010000001.1:0-2772820 GCA_965277505.1 Rhodopila sp.
TAAACTTCATGCATGATTCGTTTTTGTCGGTCCTGGCTGAGGGTGGAACGGCGATGACGGTGCAGATCACACGGCTCGAGCACGATGCGGACACCCTGCGTCAGCATGCGGGGCGCGCTTCCGCAGCCCCGGTAGCACGACGGCTGCTGGCGTTAGCCTGGGTTTTGGAAGGGCATGGCCGGGCGGACGCGGCCAAGAGCTGCGACATGGATCGGCAAACTCTGCGTGACTGGGTCATTCGCTACAATGAGCATGGCATAGCTGGTCTGTCGGATCGTCCAAAGCGCGGCGGCGCGGCACCCAAACTGTCGGTTGCGGAAAAGGCCGTGCTGGCAGGCTGGGTCCAGCAAGGCCCGGATCTCGCCGCGGATGGCGTCGTGCGCTGGCGGTTGTGCGATCTACGTGACCGGCTGCTGGCACGCTTCTTCGTGGTGATGGATGAACGCAGTGTCGGGCGGATCCTGAAGACGTTGACCTTCAGCCACATCTTGGTGCGCCCGCGCCATCCCCAGGCGGATGCCGAAGCCCAGGAGACGCACAAAAAAACTTTGCTGATCTCGTCGCCGCCGTTATTCCCGATGCCGCGCACGGCAAGCCAATCGAGTTATGGTGGCAGGACGAGCCCTCCTTCGCGTGCTCAGTCGCCCGCATTGGCCAGCAAGGCAGCCTGACCCGGATCTGGGCACAGCGGGGCAGCCGGCCTACAGCCCCGCGCAATCAGCGCTACCAGTCGGCCTATCTGTTCGGCGCCGTCTGTCCAAACCGCAGCGTCGGTGCGGGGCTCGTTTTACCGCGTGCCAATGTTCATGCGATGAACCTGCATCTGCAAGAAATCAGCATGCAGGTGAGCCCGGGGGCGTTCGCCGTGCTGACCTTGGATGGCGCCGGATGGCACCAGGCGGGGGATCGCCTGCGGCTGCCGGACAACATCGGGCTGCTCCACCTGCCGCCCTACTCACCCGAACTGAACCCGGTCGAAAACGTCTGGGAGTGCCTCCGCCACAACGATCTCAGCAATCGGGTCTATGCAACCTACGAGGCGATCGTCGATGCCTGCTGTATCGCCTGGAACAAACTCATCGCCGCACCCGCACGCATCCGCTCAATCGCTACCCGCGATTATGCCAAAACGGTCAACTGATGCGCCGCCTGTTGGGGTGGACAGCCCAACGGCATCTCGTGCCAAAGTTGAGTTGTCACACACCAACCAAGGGCCGTCCGCATGAAGTTTAAGCGCATTGCGATCGACACGTCCAAGCACGTGTTCACCCTCCATGGGGTTGACGAGCAGGAGCGCCCGGTGCTGCGGCGCGAACTCAAGCGCGCCCAGGTGGAAGCCTTCTTTGCCAAACAGGAGGCCACCGAGGTGGTTCTGGAGGCCTGCGGTGGCTCGCATCACTGGGGTCGGCTGCTGAACAAGCTGGGTCATCGCGTGCGCCTCATCCCGCCGCAATACGTCAAGCCCTTCGTCAAGCGGGCCAAGAATGACCGCAACGATGCCGAAGCCATTAGCGAGGCGGCGTCACGTCCCACCATGCGCTCGGTGGTGGTCAAGACGCTCGATCAACAGGCCGACGGCATCATTCTCAAACATCGCGAGATGCTGGTGGGCCAGCGCACCCAGGCGATCAACGCCCTGCGCGGCCATGCGGCGGAGTTTGGCGTCGTGGCGGCCAAAGGCATCGTCAAGGTCACGCCGCTGCTGGCGGTGCTGGCCGCTGACAGCGCCATCCCCGCCACCGCTCGGGCGATGTTCGCGCGGATGGGCGACCGAGCACGCGAGGGAGGGGCGCATATCGCGGCGCTGGATCAGCAAGTGGCGGCGGTGGATGAGCAACTGGCCGCCCTGCACAAGGCCAACCCGGTCAGCCAGTTGCTGGGCGAGATCCCAGGTGTCGGTCCGCTGGGCGCGATCACCATGGCTTTGACCGTCGAGCCTGAAAACTTCGCCTCTGGGCGACACTTTGCTGCCTGGCTGGGGCTGACGCCGAAGGAACATTCCACCGGCGGCAAGCAGCGCCTGGGCAAGATCAGCAAGGCCGGCAATGAAAGGTTGCGCCAGTTGCTGTTCGTCGGCGCCATGTCCGTCATCCGTTTCGCCAAGCCGGGCAGCAAATCCGCCTCGGCGTGGCTTTTGCAACTGCTGGCGCGCAAGCCGCGCAAGCTCGCCGCGGTCGCTCTGGCCAACAAGATGGCCAGGATCATCTGGTCGATGATGTCACGCGGAGAGGCGTATCGGCGTCAGCCAAGCGCCGCCTGAACCACGCGTCGACGCCGAGGGTTCAAGGGCAAGCAAGAGATGGCAATCGGTCGAACCGACGAGCGACACACGCCGTTAATGCCAGTGGCAAACAAAAGCCGCTCGGTTGTTCGGCAGCCGCTCGCGGATCCCATCTGGGCGAGACTGGCCAAGGCTCCAGCCAGTCGCTGGCGACTGGTTGGAAGGCCAGACAAGGGCAGCGGGCGTGTCCTGCAACAAAAGGCCGGACACATGACCGCATTCGAACCAAAGCCACACTCATGCCAAACCTACTTGAACCCCACGGGCCGTCCACACATGGTATTACTTGGTCTTTGCGCCCAAGGGCACAACGCTTGCTGAACGCGCCGGTGCCGCCGGCCTGCGCTGGACCATCGAGGAATGTTTCCAGCGTGCCAAGGACGATCTCGGGCTCGACCATTGCGAGGACCGCTCCTGGCACGGATGGCATCGCCATATGAGCCTGTGCATGACCGCCGCCGCTTTTCTGGCCAAACTGGCCGCCGATCTGCGTCGATCGACTTGGAGCAAACCGAACGAAACGAGTCCACTGGCGCCAATCGCCGCCTGACAGCCATGGCAGCGCTGCTGCCGTCAGTACCTGAGATCCGCCATCTTCTGGCCAGACGACTGTTCCACCCGCCGATCTCGGCCGCCTTCGTGCTGGCGTGGTCTATCTGGCGAAGACGACACCAGTTAGGGGCGGCTAGAGCCCACTATCGTCGCCACCAAATGCAACTGTAGTACTACTTCTACTGTGTCATTTCTCTCTATAGATGAGGCATGACAGGATCGACAGCGAGACCAACGCCGGCGAGCGAGGATCGGTCTGCCGCTTATCTGGATGGGATCACCAAGGTACTAGGCCATGCCAGCCGGGTATCTGCGGCGCAGGCGTATTGCACGGGGTTGCTGCTGCCGGGTGAGCGCAAAAGCATCGAGCCGATGGCAGCCAGGATTAAACCGGCTCAGGTGCAGGCTGCGCATCAGTCGATGCACCACGTTGTGGAAGGCGGTCTGGGATGATGCGGCGGTGCTGCGTGCGGTGCGAAGCCAGGTGGTGCCGGCGATCGAGCAGCACGGGTCGATGGCTTATTGGATCGTCGATGGCAGTTCGTTTCCCAAGAAGGGTCAGCATTCGGTTGGTGTGGCGCGGCAATACTGCGGCCAGCTTGGCAAGCAGGACAATTGCCAGGTCGCGGTCAGCCTCTCGGTGGCCAATGATCAGGCCAGCGTGCCGATTGCCTACCAGCTCTATCTGCCCCAGGCCTGGGCGACTGAGCACGCGAAGGAGGGTGAGGATCCGACCCGGCGGGCCAAGGCTGGTGTGCCAGAGGCGATTACGTTCCAGACCAAGATGGCGATCGCACTGGAACAGATCCGCCAGGCTCGGGTTGACGGCGTGCCGGCCGGCGTGGTGCTGGCCGATGTTGAATACGGTGATGACACCGATTTGCGGGTCGGCGTGGCCGCGCTTGATCTGTCCTACGTTCTGGCCGTCCGCTCAGGCACCAGCGTCTGGCCGCCAGGCTTGGCAGCATTGTCGCCCACCTGGTCCGGCCAGGGACGGCCGCCGCAACGGCTGCGCCGCAGCCCAGAACACCAGCCGGTGTCGGTCAAGGCGCTGGCGCAACCGCTGCGCACCTGGCGGACGGTGACCTGGCGCGAAGGCAGCCAGGCCGCGCTGGCCTCGCGCTTCGCAGCCCTGCGCGTCCGCCCCGCCCACCGCGATGAACAGCGCAACGAACCCTGGCCGGAGGAATGGCTGCTGATCGAATGGCCGCGCGGGGAAGCGGAACCCACCAAATACTGGTTCTCCAACCTACCCGCGCACACCTCGCTCAAGCACCTGGTGCACACCGCCAAGGCGCGCTGGCGGATCGAGCGGGATTACCAGGAGCTCAAGCAGGAGATCGGGCTCGGCCACTTCGAGGGTCGCGGCTGGCGCGGCTTTCACCACCATGCCAGCCTGTGCATCGCAGCTTATGGGTTTTTGGCAGCCGAGCGCTGTCTTTTCCCCCCGCAACAGCGATTTACCCGCGCGCCGATCGCGGCACCTGCGCTACCCCAAGGCTACCAGCCAAGAGGCACTCCCCCTCCGCCCTGAGCGTCACGCGGCACACTCGATTACCTCGGTTCGCCGCCGGCTCACCGTCGGCCTCGTCCAAACACCTGCCACGATGCCCATGTTGTTGCAGTTCAACAAGCGTAGACAGAATGAGAAATTGACACAGTAGAACTAGCCGGCCGCGCAGCCTCTTGACCGCCCGTACGACTTCGTAACGACAGAGAATATTAGCCATTTCACTGAGCTTATCCCATCCATAGGTGCAGAATGCCACGGATACAGATAATTATCCTGCGCGCGCATTAGGACTATAGTCTTTGCCGCTTCGCTTATCCACAGCACGCATTTGGCAAAATCGGCAGCGGGCGCCGATTAAACACCCTGTCCCATTGTGATGCCTGACACCCGCTGTTACGCCCCGATCAATCGGCGCCGAGTTTTCTAGTTCTTTAGCACTCGCAATGGAGGACTTGAATGTCCGGTTCGACGAACAGCAATATTATTGGTTCTGGTTCAGACACGATTGTGCTGAATATGGCAGAAGATCAAGCACAAGGGGTAGATGCTAATTTTACCGTCAATGTCGATGGTCAGCAAATTGGCGGACTACAGACCGTTACCACCGCGCAGTCCACGGGCCAGACCGAAGCCTTCACCTTCGCCGGCAACTACGCGCCTGGACCGCACGTAGTAACCGTCACATTTGCCAACAACTTCCTGTATCCAGGCACCAGTGGCGATCGCAACGCCTACGTCGACGGCGTCACATACGATGGACAGACCGTCTCTAATTCAACCACAGGCATTTATGAGTCACCCTTATTTCCACCCAACTCGACAGTGGGAAACATCTACGGCAACGCACAATTCACCGTAAACGACACGACTTCTATACCAAGCGGTGTGTCCTCCTCAACGACGACCCCAGCGCCCGTTGCTGTCGGTAGCGGCGCGGACACATTGGTGCTGAACATGGCGGAGGATCCGTATCAGGGGGATGCACAGTTCACTGTGTCCGTCGACGGCCAGCAAATCGGTGGAACGTTGACCACAACGGCGAACGTCCAACAGGGTCAGTCTCAGGAATTCGATGTCCACGGCAACTTTGGTGGTGGCAGCCACACCGTAACAGTCAACTTTTTAAACGATTACATCGGGGGATATTATCCCGCAGGAACACCGGGACTCCCACCTGGCGGCCCTTGGGCGATCGATACCGAGGACCGCAATCTGTACATTATGGGCGCTAGCCTCGATGGGGGCGCCCCAGCCTCCGGCGCTCCTTGGGAGGAGTCAGGTGATGGTCCGCATGACTTCTATGTGACTGCGGGCGCGAACCAATCGGCGACAGATGCGACATCCGGATTGTTTGGTAGTGATGGGGGGGCAGCGGATAACGGTAATCCAACGTCTGACGGTAGCAACGTCGCTATTACCCCAGGCAGCCTATCAGCTGAAACGTCCTCAAGCAGCACTTCGACCGGAATGACCTTCGTGGCCTCGCCTGCGCCTACACCCACACCTACCGCGACTGACTCTACAGTAACGACCGCAGCGCCGACCGTTACATCGACAACAAGCGGAACAGCACAGACCAGCCAAGACTTTTCGGTGCCGACAACACCGACTCCGACGCCGACGCCGACCAGCACGGGGAGCGGGTCATCAAATACCCCGACTACGTATCACGTCGCTCACCTCCCCCACCACCACACTTGACAGCTTGGAAAAGATGCCAGTCGGCCAAGCTTCAGCTGGCATCTTTTTCCACACATGTGTCATGTGGCAGCGCGAAGGCGTAGTAGTGCCTCCCCTGATCAGCGGCACTCTGTGATTGCCAAAGTACATGTCACGACCGCTGATGAATATCGCGGATGAGCCGGAGTTGCTCCGGGCAATCGCCTCTTGTGTATTTACCTGCAGTGCATAATAAGGGTCTGAGCTGAAATAATCGAATTGGAAATGGGGGTTAGGAATCGATTTTAGGATTGTACTAGTACCCACTATCGGTGAAGCGCGAGTCGTGATTCCTAGCGGGGATGAAGCTCATTCTCGATGCGACGGTGGTTGCACTGACGGCCGAGGAACGCCAGGCGCTGGAGGCGTTGGCCGGTTCTCGCAAATGCGAAGCCAGGATGCGCGATCGCGCGCGGATCGTGCTGCTGGCGAGCACTGGTATGGCGTCTCGCGCCATTGCCCGGGCCGTCGGATGCACGCCGGGCACGGTTTCCAAATGGCGGGTCCGTTACGCCTGCAAGCGCATGACAGGTCTGAGTGAGACCGGTGAACGCGGCAACGACCCCAAGTATGGACCGCAACACGGGCAGCGCATCCTGGCCCTGTTAGATCAGCCGCCACCGGCTGGGTATTCCAACTGGACGGCGCCATTGCTGGCACGGGAGTTGGTGGATATCCACGAGCAGCATATCTGGCGGTTCCTGCGTGCTCAGAAGATCGACCTGTCCGGTCGCAAATCCTGGTGCCAAAGCCCGGACCCCGATTTTGTCCCCAAGGCGGCGAATATCGTCGGGCTTTATATGGCCCCTCCGACCAATGCCGTGGTGCTATCGGTCGACGAAAAGCCATCGATCCAGGCGCTGGAGCGTGCTCAGGGATACCTTAAGTTGCCGAATGGCCGGGCGATGACGGGCCAGTCGCATGATTACCAGCGACATGGCACCTCGACCCTGTTCGCTGCGCTCAACGTCGGCATCGGCCAAGTCATCGGCAGGCGCTACAAACGCCGTCGCCGCATCGAGTTCCGCGATTTCATGAACCATCTCGTCAAGCAACACCAAAGCAAGGAAATCCACGTCATTCTCGACAACCTGTCGACCCACAAGCCGAAGCGGGACCTGTGGCTGGCGCGGCATCCGAACGTGCATTTCCATTACACGCCGACCCATACCTCCTGGTTGAACCAGATTGAAATCTGGTTCTCAATCCTGGCCGGACAGTCGTTAAAAGGCGCCTCGTTCGGCAGCGTCGCCGAACTGGTGGCCCACATCAGCAGCTTCATCAACAGCTACAACGATAATGCCTACCCGTTTGTCTGGACCAAAAGCGCCGTCCACCAAAAACGGCTCAGGCCATGTTTCGCGGTCTAGCGATTCCGGGCTCTAGCAGCCTGTCGGAGTCGCGTTTGCCGCCCGATGTCCTGCTGGGCTTAGCGTTGGTTGCTGTCGGAGTGCGATCCCAACAGGTGCGCTGGTGTTTGCCGTTTGGTGTGGCTGGTCGAGGCCGTTGATGGTCGTATCGCGGCCGAGAAAGCCCTTGCTGTCTTGGTTTCGAGGCCGATGAGGTGGGCTGAGGCTCATGTTGCGCCTGCCAGGACGAACATCCGTTTGATGTTCCAGGCCATGGTCACGAGGCTCCACTCGCCCCGGACGCGGTCGCGCCCGCGCCGCAGGAACTGGCGGAAGCCAAGGACCGACTTGATGATCCCGAACACCGGTTCAGGGGTCTGCTTGCGCAAGCCGTAGAGGCGTTTGCCGTCTGGCGTCTTCAGGCGGTGGGCCATCGCCGCGACCGGTCTTGGGTCGAGCGGCGGCGGCGGGGCCGTGGCGAAGCGTTGGTCTAGGGTTTGGTTGTGGGATTGCCGGGCCATGGCGATCAGCGGCTCGATCCCGGCCGTCACGCAGGCTTCCACACTGGCCTGGCTGAAATACCCGGTGTCGGCCAGCAGCGTATCCGCCTTGCCCAATACCTCGGGCAGGGCGGCGAGCTTGTTCAGCATCGGCTGAAGCTGCCGCCGGTCGGTCGGCGCCTGCCCCACGTCGGCCGCCACCACCAGCAGGCTGCCCGCCGCCACCACGGCCTGGGCGTTGTCGCATTGGACAAAGCCGCCCCCTCCTTCGCGTGCTCAGTCGCCCGGCGTCTGCATGATGCGGCTGTCCGTGTCGGTCAGGTTGACCTGGTCGCCCGGCTCAGGCCCGGCCACCGGCGGCTGAGGCGACCGGCCGCCGGGCTTCTTGCCGGTGGCCACCATCTTGGCCGCACGCTCGGCCATCTTGGCGTCGTGCTCGGCCTGCGCGCGCATGGCGCTCGCGGGCACGCGCTTCGATCGTGGCGCGAGCCTGGGCGATCTTGGCCAGGCTCGCGCCGGGCCAGTTCGTCGGGGATCGCCATCCCGTCCGGCACGTCGGCCTGGTCGGCGGCCTCGGCGCGAGCCATCAAATCGGCCACCTCGGCCTTCAACTGCGCCTCAATCTTGCCCGCGTGCTCATAGGACAACGCGCTGTGGCGGCTGGCATTGGCGTGGATCTTGGTGCCGTCCAGCGCCACTGTTCCCAGCTTCAAGACCCCTCGTCTGGCCATTCCATCAGGCTACGCCTGACGGAACCTTTGGCCAGCCTTGCCCATCTCGCGCGCCAGCAGCAGCACTTGCACGAACAAAGCCTCGATCTGCGGCAAGAAGCGCCGCCGGAACACCGCGATCGTGTCGTGATCGGGATGTTCCGGCGGCCACGAAGCGCAACGCCACCGAATCGTAGGTCGCCCGCTCCAGCTTGCGGCTGGAGAACACCCCGCACGCGTAGCCGTAGACCAGAATGCCGAGCAGAAGCCGCGGGTGGTAGGGCGCCTCGCCCGAGCCGCGATAGCCGCCGATCATCGCCCGCAGGTCCAGACCGGCGATCACCTCAACCACAAACCGCGCCAGATGCCGCTGCGGCAGCCACTCATCCACCGACGGCGGCAGCAGGAAGCCGGTATCGCGGTCAATCGGGCGGAAGTTGCTCATGCGCAGAAGGTCCCAAACAAGCGAGGCAATCTCCTCTCAGCCCCTACCAGATCATCCCGCGTCGCGTTAAGTCCGACAGGCTGGTAGGAACGGAGAACTGACATTGGCTGGCGAACGAGCCGAGGCGCTGCTGCATGGTATCCGCCCGGAGAGCAAGATCCTGGAACTGGGTCCGAGCCATGCGCCGCTGGCGCCGCGGTCGGAGGGCTGGAACGTCACCGTGGTGGACTATGCCAGCCGCGAGGCGCTGATCGAAAAATTCCGCAACGACCCAACGGTGAACACCTCCAACATCGAGGAGGTGGACCATGTCTGGCGCGGCGGCCCGCTGCACGAGACGGTACCGGCGGATCAACTGGGCAGCTTCGACGTGCTGATCGCCAGCCACGTGATTGAGCATATTCCCGACCCGATCGCCTTCATGCAGTCGGCCGAACAACTGCTGCATCCCGAACATGGGGTCCTGGTGCTGGCGGTGCCGGACAAGCGCTGGTGCTTCGACTACTTCAAGCAGATCAGCACCACGGGGCAGATGCTGGAGGCACACCGGCAACGCGCGCAGCGTCACAACGCAGCGACCCGCTTCGATTTCTCCGCCTATTTCGCTTGCGATGGCGTGCGTTCGGGATGGGGCCGCGAAAAGCTGCCGGATCTGCGGCTGCTCGACACGCTGGACAATGCCTATCAGAACTTCCGCGACTGGTCGCCCGACCCGGATGCGCCGTATGTGGACTGCCACGCCTGGCACTTCACGCCATCCAGCTTCGAGCTGCTGATCCTGGAGCTGGGGGCGGTGGGCCTGCTGGACTGGCACATCTCCTGGCTGTCGCCGCGCCCTGCGGTGGAGTTCCTGACGCATATGAAACGGGGCCGGCAGTGGTTCGCGAGCCCGGCGGAGCGCGAGAACCGGCGGGTGGAGTTGCTGAAGCAGATGCTGCTGGACGTGCGCGAGCAGGCCGACTGGCTGCTGAACACCGCGATGACGGCTGCGCCACCGGGGGCGGCGGTAACCGGCGGCGGGTTTGACGACGCGGCGCGGCAGCAGTTGCAGCAGGTGGCGGAAGCGGTAGTGGCGTTGCAGGCGGCCACGCCGCCCAGGGTGGAGTGCGGCTTCGACGATGCCGCGCGCGAGCAGTTGCGGCAGGTGGCCGAGACGGCGGCGATGACCCGAGCGGCGCTGCGTCCGGGCCGGGCGGTGTGGCAGGGCATCCTGCCGATGCGCCGGGCGGTGGCCCGGCTGCGCGGGCGGGCGTGAGCGGGAGGGGGATTTTCTGCGGTGGCGGGCGGTCAGCTCCGCAATCGCCGCTGTAGCGCGGTGTTGATGGGCATTAGATTGCGATCGTCTGAGGTTGGTGCAACCTCAGACGTGAATTGCCCTCTCAAACAACGAGAGCCAGAGCCTGATGGCTTCAACCTGAAGCGATAAGGCTCTAAGGCGCTGCCGCGTGCCGTGAACGTCCCGACGAAGCCGGACGGCAGCGGCAGCCGGACGCGGCGCGGCTTGATTGACAGTCTGGCTGCGCGAGTAGGCCGCGTCATGTGCCGCCCGCTGCCAAACGCCATACCTGGGCTGCACGGGCGGACTTCAAAACTGCCATCTCTGTGCTGTCACGCTTTGGCTTCTGTCATGACCTGTGCATGCTGCTCGGTTACTCGGCCGGAAGCTGCGCCATCCAGCGGTTGCGCCGGCCGGTTCTGCCGCAGCGTCGAAGCGCCGTCGGCCACCACCTGCCAGACCGCCTGCGCCAGCGCCTTGCGGTCTGCAAACTGCGCCGGATCGAGCGGCGCATGCAGCAGTACCGTTGCTTGCAAGCCCGTGTATTGCCCCATCCGCCAGAAATGCGAGGCGATGTCCATGTCGCCATACCAGGCGAACACCGGCCGGCTGGCCCGCCCCGCCGGCAGCCCGCTCAGCCGGTCATAGACCACGGACACCGGCTGGATCAGCGGCAGCGCCACCGCATCCTCGCCGGGTGCCGCCTCCGCCAAGGCAAAGAACGCACTGCGGAACGGCAGCACACGAGACCCGTCAGAGCTGGTGCCCTCGGGAAACAGGATCAGGCTGTCACCGCCCGCCAGCACCGCCCGCATTGCATCACGCTCCTTGCCGGTCGAGCCGCGGATGCGTGAGACGAACACCGTGCGCCCCAGGCGGGCAACCGAACTGATCAACGGCCAGCGCAGCACATCGGATTTGGCGATGAACCGACCCTCCAGCAGGCCGCCCAGCACAGGCACATCCACCCACGAGGAATGGTTCGACACATACACCACCGGCCGCTTGTGCTTCGCCCCAATCGCCTGGCGCCCAACATCCCGCCGCCCCGTCCCCCCGCCCCGGCCGCCGCGCGCCTGACCCACCGGTGCGCCGACCACGCGCACATGGATGCCGATCAGCCGGGTGAACACCGCCCAGAACACCCGCGCGAACACTATCTTCGCCCGGCCCGGCAACAGCAGGCACACCGCCTGCGCCAGCATCGCCGGCAGCGTCCACAGCAGCGCCGAGATGCCACGCCGGATCACCCGCACCCGTCGCGCCACCAGCCAGCCCTCGCGGCCATTCGGCAACTGCAGCAGGAACCCGGGGTTCGGATTGGCGTCCGGCAGCAGCCGGGTCCGCCGCTGCGCTGGCTTGATCCCCCTGGTGTCGATCTCGATGCCCATAGCGAATGACTGGCTCCCGGGTCGCGACGTAACAATGGCGCAAGCGTGACCTTCCGGCCAAGCCCGGCGGCAGTATTTTAGGCTAAGCATGCTCCCATGTGTCGCCTTCGTATCTTGATGACTCCCGCCGTCCGGTGGCTTTTTCTCGTCCTGCTGATCCTGGCAACCATCGCTCTGCTCGGGCGGTCCCGTGCGGCCGACCCGCAGCCCTACACAGTGACGTTGAAACCCACCGGGGATGCCGCACTCGACGCCGCCCTGCAAGGCAGCTCCACTCTGGTCTCACTGCAGAAATCCGCCCCTGTCGCCGGTTTCGCGCTGACCGAGCGGGCGCGGCAGGACACCCAGCGCTTCGTCTCGGCGCTGCAGAGCTTCGGCTACTACAAGGCCACCGTCACCGCCACCATCGCCGGCCATCCGCTGGACGACCCCACCCTGCCGGCGACCATCGATGCCGCCTCAGCCAAGCCGCCGCTGGCGGTGGAGGTGTCCTTCCAGCTCGGACCGCGCTTCAAGCTGGGGTCGGTCACCATCTCCACCCCGTTGCCGCCCGACATCCCGCCGCATCTGCAGCTCGCCTCCGGCCAGCCGGCTGTCTCCGCCGACATCCTCGCCGCCCAGGGCCGCCTGCTGGCCGCGCTGCAGGCCGACGGCTATCCCCTGGCCAAGGTGCCGGTGCCGGTCGCCATCCTGCACCCGGATCAGGAGGTGCTGGACGTCGACTTCCGGCCCGACACTGGCCAGAAGGCCGACATCGGACCGATCAGCCTGAACGGCTTGAAGGACATGAACGCCGCCTTCGTCCGCCGCCGCCTGCTGATCCACCAGGGCGAGCAGTACAATCCGGACGCGATCGAAAAAGCCCGCACCGACCTCTCCTCGATCGGCGTGTTCTCCGTCGTCCGCGCCGTCCCCGCCAGCGCGCTCGACCCGCAAGGCCAGTTGCCGATCAGCTTCGACCTGACCGAGCGGCCGCTGCACGCGGTGGATGCGGGTGTCGCCTATTCCACCGACCTCGGCATCAACTTCTCCACCGGCTGGCACGACCGCAACCTGCTCGGCAATGCCGAGCAGTTGAATCTGACGGCGTCCTATCAGGCCGGCGGCAACGCGGTGATCCGGCCCGGCTATCAGGCCGGCGCGCAGTTCCTCAAGCCCGACTTTCTCGCCCGCGACCAGCAGCTTGAGATCGACCTGACGGCGCTGAAACAAAGCCTGCAGGCCTATGACCAGACCGCCCTGCTGGAGAAGATCGCCCTCAACCGCAAGCTGAGCCAGCACTGGACCGTCAGCGTCGGCCTGTCCGGCGAGCAGGAGTCGATCCTGCAGGAGGATGTGACCCGCCACTACAACCTGGTCGGCATTCCCGCCTCCGTCCGCTACGACAGCACCACCAGCCTGCTGGACCCCACCAGCGGCATCCGTGCCGCCCTCTCCGTCACCCCCACCGAGTCGCTCGGCACCCCTAGCACGACCTTCTTCATCTCACAGTTGTCCGGCTCGACCTACCTGGATGTGTTTTCCAACGGCCGCAGCGTGCTGGCCTTGCGCGGGCTGGTGGGGCAGGTGTTCGGCGCCGGCGTTTTCGGCCTGCCGCCCGATCAGCGCTTCTACGCCGGCGGCAGCGGCACCGTGCGTGGCTACCGCTTCCAGACCGTCGGGCCGCAGTTCCCCGACCGGCTGCCCATCGGCGGCACCGCGGTCTCCGCCGGCACCGTCGAGTGGCGCCAGCGCATCCTTTCCAGCTACGGCATCGTCGGCTTCGTCGACGCCGGGCAGGTCAGCACCACCGGCGGCCCGTTCACCAGCAGTTGGCGCATCGGTGCCGGCATCGGCGCCCGCTACTACACCTCGATCGGCCCGATCCGCCTGGATTTCGCCGTGCCATTGAACAAGGAGCCGGGCGGCGATAAGTTCGAGCTGTACATCGGTATTGGACAGGCCTTTTGACCCGCCGCCTGTTGAAGTGGTTCGCCGCTATCGTGCTGGTGCTGCTGGCGCTGCCGGTCCTTGCGGTCATCCTGGTCGCCGTCGCCGCCAACCTCGATGTCGGCCGCCGTTTCATCGAGAGCGAAACTGCCAGCCTGACCAGCGGCATGGTCCGCATCCAGGGCCTCGCCGGACGCTTCCCCGACGCGCTGCGCGTGAACGAGATCCAGGTGTCCGACAGCAAGGGGCCGTACGTCACCATCTCCGACCTCGCGCTGGACTGGTCGCCGTTGCGGTTGCTGCGGCGCACCGCGCAGATCGACCGGCTGCAGGCCGGCCATCTGGTGTTCAGCCGCCTGCCGGTCTCTGAAAGCAAGCCCACCACCACCACCAGCAGCAGCTCCTCGTTCAGCCTGCCCGTCCAGGTGGATCTGCGCCGCCTGCACATCGACCGTGCCGACATCGGCGCCGCGGTGGCCGGCGCGCCCGCCAGCCTGGCGCTGGACGGCGCCGCCAACCTGCCCTCGCTGACCGAAGGTTCGGTGCAGCTCGATGCACAGCGGCTGGACAGCCCCGGCCACTACCAGGTCTCCGGCCACCTGACCGACGCCGCAATACAGGCCACGCTGCGGGCGCAGGAGCCGGCGAAGGGCCTGATCTCGACCATCGCGCATCTGCCCGAGCTGGGCGCGGTCGCCATCCAGGCCTCGGCCAATGGCCCGAAGGATGCGGTGGCGACGCAGCTTGGCATCACCGCCGGGCCGCTGACCGCCGCCGCCTCCGGCAGCATCGACTGGGACCACCAGGCGGCCGATCTGGCGGTCAACGCCAAGGCCCCGGCCATGACACCGGCGCCCGGCGTCGCCTGGCAGTCGGTCCTGCTGGACGCCAAGGTGCACGGCCCATTCACCAAACCCGACGCCAACGGCACGGTCCGCATTGATGCGCTCAGTGCCGCCGGTGCCCGCATCGGCGCGCTGGCCGCCGCCGTCAAGGGCAATGCCGGCCAGGTGCAACTGGATGCGACGGTCAGCGACCTGCACATCCCCGGCCCGAAACCCGACATCTTCGCCGCCGACCCGGTGAAGCTTCAGGCCACTGCCCGGCTGGACGCGCCTGACCGCCCGGTCACCTTCGCCCTGCACCATCCCTTGTTGGGGGTCGATGGCACCGCCCAGACGCAGGACAACAGCCAAGCTAAGGTGCATCTGGATCTGCCGAACCTGACGCCGCTGGCCGCCGCCGGCGGCGTCGAGCTCAGCGGCAGCACCAGTCTCGACATCACCGCCGCCCAGCAGGCCGATACGACATCCGCCACCGCCAGGGGCCGCGTCGCCATTACCGGCGGCATGGCCCCAATCCCCGCGCTGATCGGGCCGGACGGCAGTGTCGACCTCGCCGCCTCGATGCACGGCCAGGACGTCACGCTTTCCCACCTGACGGTGAACGGCAAGGCGCTGGATGTCTCCGCCGAGGGCCGCATGGCCGACCAGGCGCTTGACGTGAACTGGGCAGTCGGGCTGCCGGACCTGGCCGCCGTGCAGCCCAGCATCGCCGGCAAGCTGGACGCCAAGGGCCATGCCGCCGGCAAGCTGGAGGCGCTGGCGCTGCAGGCGAAGCTGGAGGCCGACCTGACGGCGAAAGGCTATTCCTCTGGCCACACCACGGTGGACATCGACGCCACCGGGCTGCCCGGCGCCCCGCATGCCACCGTCGATGCCAACGGCACTTTGCTGGAGGCGCCGCTGTCCCTGGCGCTAACCGCCGACAAGACCAAGGACACGATCCACGTCGACATCAGCAAGGCCAGTTGGAAGTCACTGCAGGCCGCCGGCGCCGTCAGCCTGACCCCGCCGGCCGTTATCCCCACCGGCAACCTGCACGTCGACTTCGCCCGCCTGGCCGACCTGCAGCCGCTGCTGGGCCGGGCGGTCGCTGGCCAGGCAAACGCCATGCTCGATTCCGACGCACAGGCAGCCAAACTGGCCCTGACCGTGCGCGACGCCGCCATCCCCGGCACCGCCGCCGTCAGCCGTGCGGTGCTGAACGCCGCCGTCACCGATCCCTCTGGCCATCCCGCCATCGACGGCACCTTCACCGCCGATGGCGTCTCCGCCAGCTCGGTCAAGGGCGCCTCGGCCCGCGTCACCGCCAAGGGCCCGCTCGACGCGCTGGGCCTGACCGTCACCGCCAACGCGCCGGAGGTCGCCGGCGGTCCCGCCGCACTGTCCACCGGTGGCACCCTGAACGCCAACGGCCGCACCCTGGCCCTCGCCCGCATGGAGGCAAGCTGGAAGCAGCAGGTGCTGCGCCTGCTCGCCCCGGCGAGATTTGACTTTGCCGATGGCGTGGCGATGGACCGCGTCCGCCTGGGCTTCCGCCAGGCCGACTTGACCGTCTCCGGCAACGCAGGCAGCACGCTGGACCTGACGGCGGTGCTGCGGAACCTGCCCGCCGACATCGGCGCCATCGTCAACCCGGCCTTCGCCGCCAACGGCGTGATCGCGGCCGATGCACACCTGACCGGCACCAGTGCTCGGCCCGAGGGCACCATCAAGGTCACGGCCACCGGCATCCGCCAGCGCCAGGGGCCCGGCCAGGCGCTGCCGGCCGCCGATTTGCTGGCCAACGCAACCCTGCTGGGCACCGCGGCGAAGATCGATACCAGGCTGACCGCCGGACCCTCGCACCTGACCGCTGCCGGCACCGTGCCGCTGGAACAGGGCGGGGCAATGAACATCAAGACCGACGGGCGGGTCGATCTGGCGATGCTGAACCCGCTGCTGACGGCGCAGGGCCGCCGCGCCAAGGGTACCGTCGCACTGGATGCGCTGATCACCGGCACCACCTCGGCCCCCCTGGTGCACGGCAACGCCGACCTCAGCGGCGGCGACGTCACCGACTACGGGCTGGGCGCCCATGTCAGCGACCTGGCCGCCAGCGTACAGGCCGCCGGCGACACCATCCGGCTGTCCCGCTTCACCGGCAAGGCTGGCCCCGGCACCCTGGGTGGGTCCGGCACCGTCAGCCTGGCCGGGGCGATGCCGGTCGACCTGCGCTTCACCGCCGACAACGCCCGCCCGCTGTCCAGCGACCTGCTGACTGCCCTGATCAACGCCGATCTGCACGTCAACGGTGAGGCCAAGGGCAACATGCAGGCCGGCGGCACCCTGACGGTGCGTCGAGCCGATATCCGCATCCCGGACAAGCTGCCCGCCAGTATCGCGGTGCTGCCGGTGCGCAACGCCAACGCCCCTGCCCCGCCCCCCGCGCCGCCGCAGCCCGCCAACCCGTCGACCATCGACCTGGATCTGACGATCAACGCGCCCGAGCAGGTCTTTGTCCGCGGCCGCGGCCTGGATGCGGAACTGGGCGGCAAGATCATCATCGGGGGCACCACGTCGGCCCCGAACCCAAAAGGCGGGCTGACCCTGCGCCGCGGCACCTTCAGCATGACTGGCACCACGCTGACCTTCTCTGAAGGCACGGTCGACTTCTCCGGCGGCGGCCTGTCCGACCCGTCGATCCACTTCGTCGCCACCTCCGGCAGTGCCACGTTCCTGGCCACCCTGACCGTCAGCGGCAGCGCCAAGGATCCGAAGATCACCCTGTCCAGCACGCCGGAGATGCCGCAGGACGAGATCCTGGCGCAGTTGCTGTTCAACACCTCCACCTCCAAGCTCAGCCCGCTGCAGCTTGCACAGATCGCCGCCGCGCTCGCCTCATTGTCCGGTACTACCTCCGGCTTCGACCCGCTGGAGAGCGTGCGCGGCACGCTCGGCCTGGACCGCCTGTCGGTCGGCAGCGACGCCTCCGGCAACGCCTCATTGCAGGCCGGCCGCTACGTCGCACGCGGCGTGTATGTCGGCGCTGAACAGAGTGCTTCCGGCACCGGCACCTCGGCAACTGTGCAGGTCGATCTCGCTAAGGGCCTGAAGCTGGAGACCAAGGCCGGCTCCGCCTCCGCCAACGCGACCGGCAGCTCCAGCAGTTCGGACGCCGCCAGCGTCGGCCTGACTTACCAGTTCCAGTACTGACGCCAGCTTACTGACGCGCGCCTTCGCGTTCAGGGACGCCATTTAGCGCGAAAATTTTTTGGAACAAAGCGGGATCGGCAGCGTTATCCTGCCATGAGCACAAATCCCAAGACCATTACCGATCCCGATGCTCCCTCCAACGCCGAGAAGGATCCCGACGATTGGACCACCGGCCAGGAATCCATGACGGGCGCCCAAGCGTCCTACCTGAAGACGCTGTGTGAGGAAGCCGGCGAACCGTTCGACCAAAGCCTGACCAAGGCGCAGGCCTCGAAGATGATCGACTCCCTGCAGGCCAAAACTGGCCGTGGCCGCTCCCATTAAGGCCAGCAGCGGTTGGTTAGACATCTTCGGAATGTTGGCAAAGCAAGGCTTTAGCCGTCCCAGTTGTTATGTCATCGCATGTGTGGACATCAGCCACCTCAGCGCAAATTCGTGCGGTTGGACACGGAAGTGAGCCTTTTTCGACCTCCTGGCATTTGATCTGTCAGGCGTTGTGTATTTGCTCCGTCACCGCATTTGCATTGGTCTGGGTCGGTTCAAGCTTGCCCAGACCGCTTTACAGGCATTGCCATCGTCTTGTTGTTCGCCGCTCCGCAGGGTGCTTGGCTGGTTAAGGGCGTCCGATCAGTCGCGGCGTCCTGATTTCGCCCACATCTCATAGGTCGATTTCGGAAAGTCACGGATCACCTTGTTTCAGCCGCCTGACATAACCAGTGCGTGCGGCATCAGATGCAGTCTACCCACCGCGTATTGAACATCGGCTGCGGAAGACGCCAGTAATCCTGCATTGGCAGTCTCACATTCCAATTGACGCTTGAGCCAAATTGGAACATATAAAGAACATGCTGCCGGTCGAACCCTCTTTCCCCGTGCCAATTGCCAATCTGCCGTCGGCTAACCTGCCATCTGCCAATCTTCCACCTGCCGCCCCGGGGGATGCAGCGCTGCCGACTCCCATGATCGCAAATACCGTCCTGCCCATCATGGACAAACTCGCCATCCTGGCTGACGCCGCGAAATACGACGCCTCCTGCGCGTCATCTGGTGGGACAAAGCGTAACTCCCGAGACGGCAGCGGCATCGGCTCCAGCAACGGCAACGGCATCTGCCACTCCTACACCCCGGACGGCCGCTGCGTGTCGCTGCTGAAGATCCTGCTGACCAACGCCTGCATCTTCGACTGCGCTTACTGCATCAACCGCCGCACCTCCAGCGTCCGCCGCACCCGCTTCACAGTACAGGAGGTGGTCAATCTCACACTCGCGTTCTACAGGCGCAATTATATTGAGGGTCTTTTCCTCTCCTCCGGCATCATCCGCTCCTCCGACTACACCATGGAAAGTCTGCTGCGCGTCGCCCGCACCTTGCGTGAGCAGCATGCCTTCCGCGGCTACATCCACCTGAAGACCATCCCCGACGCCAGCCCGGAGTTGATCCGCCAGGCCGGACTCTACGCCGACCGGCTGTCGATCAACCTGGAGATGCCGACCATCGACGGCCTGCGGCAGTTCGCCCCGGAAAAGCAGATCGGCTCGATCAACCGCACGATGCGCGACCTCAGCACCGGCATTGCCGACTCGAAGGCCGAGCCCCGCGCGCCGCGCTTTGCCCCTGCCGGGCAGAGCACGCAGATCATCGTCGGCGCCGACGCCAGTTCCGACGCCACCGTGCTGACCACCGCATCCCGGCTATACGATACCTATCGGATGCGGCGGATCTACTATTCCGCCTTCTCGCCCATCCCGGACAGCAGCCGCCTGCTGCCCGCCCGTGCCGCGCCGCTGCAGCGGGAGCATCGGTTGTATCAGGCCGACTGGCTGATCCGCTTTTACGGCTTCACCGCGCCAGAGGTGCTGGCGGGCACCGCCGACGACATGCTCGACCCCGAGATCGACCCAAAATTGGCGTGGGCGCTGCGCAACCGCGACCGGTTTCCCGTTGACGTCAACACCGCGGACCGCGAAATGCTGCTGCGCATTCCCGGCCTTGGCGTCCGCTCCGTCGACCGGCTGATCCTGGCCCGCGTCCACGCGCGCCTGCGCCTTGAGGACATCAGGCGTTTGGCAGGTTCGGTGCAACGGCTGCTGCCGTTCGTCGTCACCACCGACCATCGCCCCACCCGCATGCTTGATACCGCGAACCTGCGCAGCCGCGTCGCGCCCAAGGCCCACCAGCTCTCGCTGTTCGGATGACCTATGCCGTCAGCCTGCGGCAGCCGGACGACCTGGACGGCTTCCGCCACGCGGCCCGCCAACTGCTCTCTGCCGGCATCGCGCCACCGGATGTCAGTTGGGGTGACGGCGAACCGGCCGGCCTGTTCGCTGAACCGCTGCCCGCTGCGGCCAGTGCTGCAAAGCTCACGACCGTGCCGCGCGCCTATGCCGACCTCGCCGCCAGTGTGGTTTGCCATCGCGATCCACAACGCTGGCCGCTGCTGTATCAGGCGTTGTGGCGCATCCATCAGGGCGAGCGGCACCTGATGCAGCAGGCCGCCGATCCGCTGGTCCACCGGCTGCGCCGCATGGCCGCCGCGGTCAGGCACGACCAGCACCGCATGACCGCCTTCGTGCGCTTCCGTGAGGCCGCTACCCCGGATGGCAGCCTTTTCCTGGCGTGGTACGAGCCGCGGCACCACACCCTGCGCCGCACTTCCGGGTTCTTCATCGACCGCTTCGCCAGCATGCGGTTCTCCATCCTGACGCCGCAGTTGACCTTCCACTGGAACGGCGACCGGGCGATCTTCTCCGCCGGGATGCGCCGTGAGGACACCGCCACCGAGGACGCCGTCGAAGCCTGGTGGCGCCGCTATTACGCCGCCATCTTCAACCCCGCCAGGATCAACACCCGCCTGATGCAGAGCCACATGCCGCGCCACTTCTGGCGTGACCTGCCGGAGGCGCGGATCGTCGCCGACCTGACCCGTGAGGCCGCCGGGCGAACCGAGCGGATGATCGAATCATCCGCTGTAGTTTGACCTTAGAGTGCGATCGTCTGAGGTTGGTGCAACCTCAGACGATCGCACTCTCAAACAAAGCAAGCCAGAGCCTGATGGCTTCAACCTGAAGCGATCAGGCTCTAACTAAGCCACGACTACGCCGGTTTTTCTCGATAACCAGGGACCGCCATGGCACCCGACCAGAAATTGTTCGTAAAAGTGGTTTATGCATCTGGCTACCGGTCACTCCGCGCGATTCGCTTTCCGGTCAGCCGCCTGACAGTATTTGTCGGTCCGAACGGAGCGGGCAAAACCAATCTCTATCGCGCATTGCAGTTGCTGCAAGCATCGGCGGCCGGCCAGTTGGCCGAAACATTGGCGGCGGAAGGCGGCATGGCGGCGGCGATGTGGGCTGGTGCGAGAAACGCGAAACAACCGGCGCAAATCAGGCTGGCGGTGGAGTTCGCCGACACATCCGATCCCGAGACGACCTTGTACAGCTACGAGGTGATTGCCGGTTTCCCGCCGCCGCTGCCACCCGGACCGCGCGGCGCCTTTCCGGCGGAGCCGCAGGTCAAGGAGGAGACGCTGTGCTTCCATTTTGGAAAGCGAACCACCAAACTACTCGAACGTCGAGGACCAGCCGTTTTCGGCCGCAACCCGGACGGCAAACGCATTGATATCACGCATGACCTGATGGCGTCCGAAACTGCGTTGGGGGCGTTCGACGAGCCGCAGAACTTTCCCGAGGTTCATGGCATCCGCCAAACCATGCTGGACTGGCGTTTCTACCACACATTGCGCACCGACACCGAGGGCAAGATGCGCCGGCCTTGTCTTGCCGTAACAAGCGCGACTCTGGCGGCTGACGGATCGAACCTGGCGGCTGTGCTGGCCACGTTGGTCCATATCCGCGGCGATACCATCGACCTCGACCTCGCGATCGAGGATGCCTTTGCCGGGGCTCGGCTTGCCGTCCCACTCCCGGGACGGGAGGCCAGCTTCGGGATGGTGTTCCCAGAACACCCGCGCCGGGTGTTCCAGGCCGAGGAGCTTTCGGATGGCACACTTCGGTATCTGGCACTGACAGGTGCGCTGCTGGCTTTACGGCTGCCGGCGTTCATTGCATTCAACGAACCGGAAAGCAGCCTGCACCCGGACCTTCTGGAACCGCTGGCACGCCTTGTCGCGGCGGCGTCCAAGCGAACACAGATCTGGCTGGTGACGCACTCAGAGCGCTTTGCCGACAGTTTACACCGCTTCGGTGGCGTTGCCGCCAGGACGGTCGCCAAAAAGGACGGCGAGACCTGGATCGAGGGTCTGACGCTATCCGGCTCGTTTCGTGAGGATGACGAGGACTGATCTGCCGGCTGTTCCCCAAGCGACTGGTCGAACGCCGTGCCGGGCATTGGCTCAGCGCCTAGCCGTCCTTGAACGAAAATAGTTTCGACAACAGAACACACAACCGCGCCGACGCATGGCCTCTATATGTTCCGACAACCGTCGCTCGCCTTGCCGTCAGTCGCTGCGGATTCCCGGATCGACCAACCATGTCCGTTCAACCATCCGCGCTTCACGCAAGGGCAACGCCAGACACCTCATGACAGTAATCGATCAAGCGGTCCTGCAGCGCGGTGTCGCGTGCAACGGCGTTCAACCGGCCGGGTTGCAGGTGATAGAAAAGGCCGCCGCTCACCCTCGCACCCGGGTCCTCACCCGCCGCCAGCCAAGCCTGCGTCAGATGCCCCTGATTCAGGTCGTCGGAGGCACCCGGGCCGCCCATCCGCGTCGCCACCCACCCGGGCGCGACAGCGTTCGACAACACATCAGGCCAGCGCCGCGCGACGCCGAAGGCCAGCAGCACGTCATGCAGCTTGGTGTCGGAATAGGCCTGGCTGCCGTTCCAGCGACGCCTGGACCACTGCAAGTCCTCAAGGTTCGGGTCGCCGCCCAGATGCATGCCAGAGCTGAGATAGACCAGCCGGTCAGGCCTGTGCATCAGCGCGGTCAGCACATAAGGTGTCAGCACATTCACCGCCCAGAGCTGGGAAAGGCCGTCAGCGGTCTCGATGCGGCGCGGTTCGCGGTAGCCGATGCCGGCATTATGGATCACCGTGTCGAAGCGCCCCAGCCGGTTCGCCTGATCGGCAACGTCGCGCATGGCCGCAAGCGTGGACAGGTCGCCGATCACCACCGCCTCGGCCCGCGGCAGCGCCGCCCGCGTCTCCGCAGCCCGGCCCTCGCTCCTGGCATGCAGCACCAGGGCGTGTCCCTGCTCGGCCAACAGCCGGCCCGCCATCAGGCCCAGCCCGTCTGACGAACCGGTAATGAAGATCCTAGCCATCCCGTCCTCCGTGCTCGTGGCCGCACGCCGGTGTGTTCAGGAGCCGATCGGCCGGAGCGTCGATCCCGAACAAGCCGCCGTCAGGCCGGCGCGGTCTCCGCCAGGCCCGGGTTCCTGGCAAATCCCTCATACCAGGCGGCCAGCTTCGGATGCGCTTGGTGCCACGCGTCATGGGCGAAGCGGAAATCCAGATACCCCAGGGCGCAGGCCACGGTGATCGAGCCGATGTCGATGTGCTTGTGCGGCGGATCCGCCTCCAGCACGTCCAGCGTCCGGGCGATCGCCGCCTTGAATCGGGCGATCTGCGCGTCCCGGGCATCCTCACGCGGCTTGCCCTGTTCGCCCCGGCATGGCACCGCCGCATCCAGGATACCATCGCCCAATGACTGGAACTTAAGTGCCCGCCAGCGCGGCGCGCCATGGTCTGGGAACAGCGGCAGTTCCTCGCCCAGGCTGTCGAGGTATTCGCAGATCAGTTGGCTGCCGAACAGCGCCAGCCCGTCATCGGTCACCAGGCACGGCACCTTCGACAGCGGGTTGTCCGCCACCAGGTCCGCCGGCGAGGCGTGCGGGTTGCTGGCGTGCTTGTCGATGCGGCCCTCCAGCCCCCGGGTGATGGCGCAGGCCATCACCTTGCGCACGTACGGACTGGTCGGCGAGTAGTACAGCTTCACGTCGGACAACCTCCCTCAGAGCGGCTTCGCGCAGACTGGAATCGCGAAGGCGCGATTTTGCGCGAGCAGCCGCATGAAACGATGAATTAGACCGGTCCCACCCTTGGTGGAACCGCTCTAAAACTTGTCCTTCTTTGCCCGCAGGGCGGCGAAGCTGGCTTCGTCCGGCGCCAGCAGGAACGGATTGACCTGCATCTCATCGCCCAGCTTGCTGGGCACGCTGGGCTGGCCCACCGCACGCATCTGCTCTACTTTGCCGGCAAAATCGTGCAGCGCCTTGTTCTTGGGATCGACGGCAAGGGCGAAGCGGGCGTTGCTCTCGGTGTATTCGTGGCCGCAGCATACCAGCGTTTCTGGCGGCAGCTTGGCCAGCTTGCGCAGGCTGGCGTACATCTCAGCCGGCGTGCCCTCGCTCAGCCGGCCGCAGCCCAGGCTGAACAGGGTATCGCCGGACAGCAGCACCGCGCCATCTGGAAAGAAGAAGTTGATCTGGCCCCTGGTGTGGCCGGGCGTGTCGATCACCTCGGCCGCGGCGGCCCCCAGGCGCACGGTGTCGCCCTCACGCAGCGCCTCGTCCAGCTTCGGCAGCCGGTGCTGATCCGCCGCCGCCCCGGCTACCTTGGCGCCGAACCGGGCGCGCACCTCATCCACACCGGCGATGTGGTCGTCGTGGTGGTGCGTCAGCAGGATCAGGTCCAGCCGGCCGCCCGCCTTCTCGATCGCCTCGATCACCGGCTGGGCGTCGGCCGGATCGACAATCGCGGTGGCGCCGGTGCTGTCTTCACGCAGCAGCCAAGCGTAATTGTCCTTCAGAATGGGAACGGGGGATGCTGTAACGGTCATAACACCTTCTCTAGCATTCGTTCATGCGGTGGGAAACCGCCGGACGTGTTATAGGCTGGCGATATGACAGCGGATGCACATCTCGCCGCGGAGTTCTACGGCTCGGCCGGCGGGGCCGTAACCGCCCGCGTGCTGCGGGAACGGCTGCAGGCGATGTGGCCGAGCGCACCAGGAGAGTCGGTTCTTGGGATCGGCTATTCAATGCCGTACCTGCGGCTGTGGCGCGATCATGCCACCCGCTGTATCGCCGTGACCCCGGCCCAGATGGGCGCGGCCCGCTGGCAGCCCGGCATCGGCAACATGTCCTGCACCGCCGAGGAAGACGGGCTGCCGTTCAACGACCTGACCTTCGACCGGATCCTGCTGGTGCATGGGTTGGAGATGGCAGAAAACGCCCGGCGCATGCTGCGCGAGGTCTGGCGCGTGCTGAAGGACGATGGCCGGCTGCTGATCGTCGTGCCCAGCCGCACCGGCATGTGGGCGTATCGGGAAACGACACCGTTCGGCCATGGCCTGCCCTATTCCACCGGCCAGTTGGGGCGGCTGCTGGCCAGCGGCCTGTTCCGGGTAGAGCGGCGTGACGCCGCACTTTGGATGCCGCCGTCACGTCTGCGTGTCGTCCTGCGCGGCGCCCCGCTGTTCGAGCAGGCCGGCCGCAAGATGGTCCCCGGCCTGGCCGGCGTGACGCTGACAGAGGCGGTCAAGGACGTCTACGCGGCGATGCCGCTGCAGGCCGTTCAACGCCGCCGGCTGGTGCTGGCCGACGCGGCGTAGTGGTCCGATCCCAACGTTCGCATCCCATGCGGTCGGATGAATCGGCCTACCAAGCAACGGCTCGAGCGGCTTCGCGCACACTGAAATCGCGCATAGGCGCGATTCTGCGCGAGTAGCCGCGTGAAACGATGAAGTAGAGCGGTTCCACCCTCGGTGGAACCGCTCTAGCGGGGAAATCGGACGGGTCTTTCCGTCTGATTTTCACCGCAAGACCAATCTTGGTCGCTCAGCGTCGCAGGATGACATAGTGCATCGTGAAGTTGAACTCGATCGGCTCGCTCTCGCCATGCGGCAGCGGCGGTATCTGCTGGTCGCGGAACAATGCCACCAGCGCCATGTCCAGCCAGACAGAGCCAGACCGGCCGATCAGCTCGACCTCCTTCACCCGGCCGTTCGGTTCGGCCACCACGCGCACCCTGGCGTCACCCTCATCCGCCTCACGGCGCGCCTGTTCCGGGTAATACGCATGTTCGGCCACCCACCGGCTCAGCTCGTTGCGCCAGTCAGCACCCGCGGCCTCCTGGTCATGCGGCGACAACGGGGTGATGTCGGCGCTGCCGCGCGCTGCCGGCCCGAGTGACATGTCGATCGTGCCCGGGATGTGCGGCGTGGAGCGCGGCCTGGCGGCCTGGCGTGCGGCGGTCTGCGCCGGGCTGGAGAACGGCTTGCCCAGGCTGAAATCCATCGGCGCCGGGAACGCCGGCGGCTTGGCCGGCGCCGGCTTCTGCGGCGGTGGCTTTGCCGCCATCTGCGGCCTGCTCTCCTGCGGGGGCACGGCCTGCTGTGGTGCCGCCACAGGCGAAGTTGCCGTCGGCGGCGGCCGGGCTTCCTGCGCCGGCGGCGGAAGTTCGGCCGCTGACGGCGCCTCGGGCGCAGGTGGCGGCATGGGGACTGGCAGCGAAGGCGACGCCGGCGCCGGCGGGTTTAAGGGTGCAGGCTGCAGCAGGGGCACAGGCGCCGGCGTCGCCGGCGGTGGCACTTCCGGGGTTTGCGGCGCCACCGATTGTGGCATGGGTGGTGTCACGGGGGGAACCGGCAGCGGGCTTTGCGGGGCAGGTGTCGGAAGCTGCTGGGCTTCCGGCGGCACTTCGGGCGGCAGCGGTGGCGCTTCCGGCGTGGGTGGCGTTGCCGGCGTGGGTGGCGCCGGCACGGAAGGAGTGGTCTGCGGATTGGGCTGCGGCAGGGTCGGCCCCTGCCGCCTGCCAGACTCGAACAGCATGCTGACCGGCGCGGGCGGCGGCAGCATCTCTTGCTCGCCTTCCGGGTGAAGCCGCAGCAGCAGCAACGCGCCGATCACCAGGTGGATCAGCAGCGAGACCAGCGCCGCCCGGCGCAGCAGCCTCGACCGCCAGCCCGGCCGGACCCGGACCAGCGCCTGTGTCCGCCGCGGGCCGGTCAGCGTCACGCGGGGCCTTACCGGTGCCGCAGCAGGAACACGCCTTGCTCACCGAACAGGTTGGCGAGGCGGGCGAAGCGGCGCCACAGCGCCCGTCGGCCGCCGTCATCGGCCGCCAGCCATCGCTCGACCACGTAGCCTTCCTCCTCACACAGGATCAGGAAGTCGCGGATCGTACAGGGGTGGATGTTCGGCGTCTCATGCCACGGCCGGTCCCAGGTCGGGGTCATCGGCATCCGCCCGGTGGACAGCAACTGCCAGCGCACCAGCCAATGACCGAAATTGGGGAAACTGACCACCGCGCGGGTGCCGATGCGCAGCATCTGTGCCAGCACCGCGCGCGGCTTCTCCACCGCCTGCAGGGCACGCGACAGCACGACATAGTCGAACGCGCCGTTCGGGTAGTGCGCCAGGTCGATGTCGGCGTCGCCCTGCATCACCGGCAGGCCGTGGGCGACGGCTCGGGTGACCTCCGCCATGTCGATCTCGATGCCGCGGGCGTCGCAGTTCTTGGTCTTGAACAGGTGGTCGATCAGGGTGCCGTCACCGCAGCCGATGTCCAGCACGCGTGAGCCCGAAGCGATCATCCCGGCGATCAGCGCCAGGTCGACGCGCAGGTTCTTGGCGATGAAGCGGACCGGGTCCAGCGTGCTCATGTGCCGGTAAGCCGAGCATGGACCGCGCAGCCGCGCAGGAAGCCGGCCAGGGTGCGGTGGAAGTCGGGCTCCTCCAGCAGGAAGGCGTCGTGCCCCTTGTCGGTAGGAAACTCGACGAACGAGACGTTGGCCCCGGCCCGGTTCAGGGCCCGCGCGATGGTGCGGCTCTCGATCGTCGGGAACAGCCAGTCAGAGCTGAAGGATGCCAGCAGGAAGCGGGTGCGGCTGCCCTTGAACGCAGCCGACAGGTCACCGCCACAGTCGGCCGCGAGGTCGAAGTAGTCCATCGCCCGGGTGATCGTCAGGTAGCTGTTGGCGTCGAAGCGCTGTACGAAGGTGCTGCCCTGGTGGCGCAAATAGCTCTGCACCTCAAACATCTCGCCGAACAGGCTGATCGCCTCGGTGCTGTCCTTCGGCGCGTTCTGCAGCCGGCGGCCGAACTTGCGCGTTAGCGCTTCCTCCGACAGGTAGGTGATATGCGCGCACATCCGCGCCACCGCCAGGCCGCGGGCCGGGATCTGGCCGGTCCGCCAATAGCGCCCGTTCTGCCAGTGCGGATCGGCGAAGATCGCCTGCCGCCCGACCTCATGGAAGGCGATGTTCTGCGCCGAGTGGTAGGAGGCGGTGGCGATCGGCAGCGCGGCGAAGACGGCCTCCGGATACAGCGCAGCCCATTGCAGCACCTGCATCCCGCCCATCGAGCCACCGATGGCGGCAAACAGCCGCTCGATGCCCAGATGCCCGATCAGGCGCTTCTGCGCGCGGACCATGTCGCGGATGGTCACCGGCGGGAAGTCGGTGCCCCAAGGCTCGTCCAGGACCGTGCCGTCCGCCAGCTCCTTGTTGCTGAGTGGGCCGGAGCTGCCCATGCAGCCGCCTAGGACGTTGGCGCAGATAACGAAGAAGCGGTTGGTGTCTACAGGGCGGCCGGGGCCGACGACGGTGTTCCACCAGCCCGGCTTGCCGGTGATCGGGTGCGCCTCAGCGGCATACTGATCGCCGGTCAGGGCATGGCAGACCAGCACCGCGTTGGATCGGGCGGCGTTCAGCGTGCCATAGGTGCGATACGCGACGGTGAGGTGGCGCAGCCTGGTGCCGCACTCCAGCATCAAGCCCTCGTCGAAGGTGACGTGGGAATGGACGAAGCGCCGTTCCTGGTCTGCCTCGTGCTGGTCGATGTGACCTGCCCCGCGTTGGTCCGGGTTGGTTTGAGTAAGTGGCTGGTCCATGGCCGCGATTGCATAGGACCTGCGGGCGCGGCTCGCAACCGGGCGTGGCCGGAAGCCTGGGCTGCGGCGGCGGGTTGCGCATGTCTGGGTTTGCAGAGCCGGGCGCATCCGCTAAGTCTGCGCTTCCCTGACGGCGAGAATGATGTCCAACTCCGCTTCGACACTTGGTAAGGCCCGTGCCGCTGAGGTTTATGCCGGTGATGCCCAGGCCGGTGATGCCGCCGCAGAGGCGCCGCCCGACGATGGCTGGCGGTCCGGCGGTCTGACTGCGTTGCGCGGCGAGCTCGACCGGATCGACGACAGCCTGCACGACCTGCTGATGCAGCGGGCGGAGGTGGTCGAGCATGTCGCCCGCGCTGGCAAGCCGGCGGCGTTCCGGCCGGGCCGTGAGGCGGCGATCATCCGCCGGCTGCTGGGGCGCCACCAGGGCGGGCTGCCGCCGGTGGCGCTGGTGCGTATCTGGCGAGAGCTGCTGGCCGGCACCACGGCGATGCAGGGTGGTTTCTCGGTCGCCGTGCCTGACACGCAGGCCCTGGCACAACTGGCGCGGGAGCATTTTGGCGCACTGACGCCGGTCCGCGGCCATGCCGGATTTACCCAAGTGCTGGCCGAGGTGGCCTGTGGCGCGGCCGCCGCAGCGGTGTTGCCTTACCCGACTCTGGACGAGACCTGGTGGCTGGCGCTGCCCGAGCAAACGCCTCGGTTGCACATCATCGCTCGGCTGCCGTTCTGGCAGGCGCGGCCAGCCGGCTTGCCGGCGACGCAAGCGGTGGTGGTGGCCGGCGCGCCGGCCGATGCCAGCGGCGACGACAAGTCATTCCTGATCGGGCGAAGTGCCTGCGGCAAGGCGGAGATCACGGATGCCCTGACCGCTGCCGGCCTGCCCCCGCATCGCCTGCTGCTGACGGGGGATGCGGCTGGCAATTTGCTGGCCGAGCTTCCCGGCATGCTGGAAGAGGATGACGGCCGGCTGGCACAACTGGGCGATGTGCTGCGACGGCCGGTGGTTCTGGGCGGCTACGCCGTGCCGGTGGCGGGGAATGACGCATGACCGGGCCCCTGCCGCGTCGGGAAATCCTGACGATCCATCCCTATGTCGCCGGCGAGTCGGAAGTGCCGGGCGCCAACCGGACGGTTAAGCTGTCATCGAACGAAGGTGCCTTTGGCGTGCCGCCCCTTGCCCAGGCGGCGATCGTACAGGCGGCGAGCGAATCACATCGGTATCCGGACGGCGGGGCGGACCGGCTGCGTGCGGCGATTGGCAAGCGCTGGGGGCTGGATCCGGCGCGCATCGTCTGCGGCGCCGGATCGGACGACCTGCTGTACCAGTTCTGCCTGTCCTATGGTGGGCCAGGGCGGGACATCGTGATGTCGGCGCACGGGTTCTCGATCTACCACATTGCCGGGACCTATGCCGGCAGCCGGGTGATCAAGGTGCCGGAACGTGACCTGACGGTGGACCTGGATGCGATGCTGGCCGCGGTGTCGCCGGCGACGCGGCTGATGTTCATCGCCAACCCGAACAACCCCACCGGCTCGATGGTGACAGCCGACGCGCTGGCGCGCTTCCGCGCCGCGCTGCCGCCCGAGGTGCTGCTGGTGATCGATTCGGCCTATGCAGAGTATGTCACGCATCCGGAGTATGACGCCGGGGTGCGGCTGGTGGATGCCACCGACAACACGGTGATGACCCGTACCTTTTCCAAGATCTTCGGTCTGGGCGGCATGCGCATCGGCTGGTGCTATGCGCCGCCGGCGGTGGTCGACGTGCTGAACCGGGTGCGCGGGCCGTTCAACGTCTCGGTCGCCGCACAGGCGGCGGCAATTGCCGCGCTGGCGGAGCCGAACTGGGTCGAGGCCGGCCGCGCCCATAACGCCGAATACCGGACGCGCCTGGCGGCGGGGTTGGAAGCGGCAGGCATCAAGGTCTGGCCCAGCGAGGGCAACTTCGTGCTGGCCGACCTGGGCACGGACGCTGCGGCAAGTGCGGCGGATGCGTTCCTGCGCGGCCGCGGCATCATCGTGCGCAGGGTGGGCGGCTACAGCCTGCCGCAGTGCCTGCGGGTGACGGTGGGCACGGCCGAGGAGGTCGGGCTGGTGGTCGAGGTGTTCGCCGCGTTCAAGCGCCAATCCTGTGGCTGAACCGATCTTCCGTCGGCTGACCTTGCTGGGGGTCGGGCTGATCGGCTCCTCGGTGGCGCGGATCGCCCGCCAGCGCGGCGACATCGCGGCCGAGGTCGTGGTCAACGCGCGCACCCAGGCGACGCTGGACCGGGTGATGGAACTGGGGATCGCCGACCGGGTAGAGCTGGATCCGGCGCGCGCGGTCGACGGCGCGGACGGCGTGATGCTTTGCGCGCCGGTCGGCGCGTTCGCCGAGCTGGCTTTGCGCATCGCCCCGCATTTGGCGCCGGGTGCGGTGCTGACGGATGTGGGGTCGACCAAGCAGTCGGTGATCCGCGACGTGGGTCCGCTGGTGCCGGAGGGGGTGCACTTCGTGCCGGCGCATCCGATCGCCGGAACCGAATACTCCGGGCCGGACGCCGGATTCGTCGAGCTGTTCCGGGGCCGCTGGACGCTGCTGACGCCGTTGCCGGGCACCGACGAGGCCGCCGTGGCCAAGGTCGAGGCGCTATGGCAGCGCTGCGGCGCGCAGACCGAGCGGATGGAGCCGAACCACCATGACCGGGTGCTGGCGATCGTGTCGCACCTGCCGCATCTGATTGCCTTCACCATCTGCGGCACGGCGGACGACCTGGCCGATGAGAGCCGGCAGGAGGTGGTGAACTTCGCCGCCTCGGGATTTCGCGACTTCACCCGCATTGCCGCCTCGGACCCTGTGATGTGGCGGGACATCTTCCTTAACAACCGGGAGGCGCTGCTGGAGATGCTGCAACGGTTCATGGAGGATGCGCAGGCTATGGCCCGCGCGGTGCGCTGGGGGGACGCGGCCTATATCGAGGACAAAGTGGAGCGCGGGCGGAAGATCCGGCGCAGCCTGATTGAGCGGCGGCAGGCCTGAATGCAGCCTAGTTACCGCGCCACTTGCCTAAGGGTCTGCCGATTCTTAAGCGGTGAAAAGACCGGCTAGCCAAAACGGACGCCTGCGTTCGAGCGTCAGGTCCAAGGCCTGGCACCACCGAAGCGAGTCATGGATACGTCGTGACACCTGAGAGTGGCGGTGGTTTGCTGAGACGTAGTGATTTGCGACCAGCAGGACGCCGTTTGGCCGCAGCAGGCGTGCGAGGCGGGATGCCAACGCCTTCAGGCCAGCGTCGGTAAGAGCAGATCGCGGCAGGTAGTAGATCACGTCGGCGACCACAACGAGATCGAAGGCCTTCTCGAAGCTTGGGCCAAGATCCAGCAGGTCGGCCTGGGCAAAGTCCATGTTTGGCTGTCCGCTGAACCGCTCACGGGCGCGCCTGACGGCAATGGCCGAGAGGTCAATCCCGACGGCTTCACTGCTGATGGGACGAAGACGCTCCATCAGCAGGCCCGTCCCGCAGCCGATGTCGAGGCTGCGCTGAAACCGTTGCGCCGACGGTAGCAGGGCGACAAGACCGTCGTATTTACTACGCTGGTATAAGTACCGTGGCGATGCGGACCCCCAAGGATCATAATCTGGCGCCTCAGCGTAGAGCTGGTCGAAGGCTGATGACGGCGCCGCTCCGGTAGCGAGCATTTGAGCAAGCCGGGCATCTGAACGCGCGCTGCGCAGGAACAGCCCAATGTCCCGCGCCGACATGAATCGCCAGGATGATCCCGGCATTGTCTTGTGCCCCGCCAAGGGCTGGCGACTGGGGTCCATCAGGATGGCGACCTGTCTACCGTGCTGCGGCAGAAGCGCTGCGCGGTCGCGACGCTATATCGAGCAACGGCTTTTGCCTCCGGCGCACTTGTCCTCACTCGCACGGCTTTCGGAACGCCCAATTCAAACCTGGTATTCGCTTGTTGCAGCCTGACCGGTTTGCTTGACAACACCATCTCCTTCGTGTGCCGGACGCGGCTGAGAAAAATTGGCCGACGTCAACTGTCTACGATAACGCAGCGCTGGCGCTTGGTTTTCCAGCGGGCATCGACGAAAGTGGGGACGCGCTGCAACATCTTGTTGATGAGCGCGGGGAGTGATGCTGGAACGGCTGGCGTCGTCGCAAGTGCAAACGCCTGGGCGCGCCAACGCGACGGCCCCGCACGCTGACCACGGCTCAGTCACACCAGGAATATGGGCACGCCGCGACCGCCTCCCGCCGCCGCGCTTGCCCTTTCGCCCGGCTCCGGGTCAGAATTGCCAACGGCCAACAAACCGAGGGAGAGCAGCCATGACCGTGCAGAGCAAAGGCTATTTACGCCACGTCGCCTTGAGCGTATCCGACCCGTGGGAGACGGCGGAGTTCTACAAGCAGACGGTCGGGCTGGAGGAGGTCACGGAACTGGACGGGCCGCTTGCCGAGGGCGTGTTCCTGACCGACGGCGTGGTCAACCTGGCAATCCTGCACTTCAAGTCGGACGAAGCCTCACAGGGGACCGGCGTCGACTTCGTCGGCCTGCACCACATTGGTTTCTGGGTGGACGACGTGATTGTCGCCGGCAAGCAGGCGCGCGCGGCCGGCGGCACCTGGATCATGGGCGACCCGAACAATCCGGACGGCTATGAGGTGAAGCACACCGACCTGTCAGGGATCATCTTCGACATTGCCGCGCATGGCTGGGCTGGGTCGCAGAAGCGCCCGGGCGAGGCGGAGAACGAGGTGCACCCCAATCCCCGTCGCAGGCTGGCAAAGTTCGATGAGCGGCGGGAGGCGGCGCGGCGCAAGTTCGAAGCCAGGCGGCTGGCCGAAGCGGTCTGACGGCAGGCCCATCCGAACCACGTCGCGGTTGGAAACCCCGCCGCCTCGACCGCTTCAGCGTTTGATGGCGTTACGTTGGCAACGGTCCCTGCCCCGACGCCCCGCTGCCCGCCGCTTGAGGACTTAGAGTATCCGTCTTGGTCAAGCCACTTCTGGCGTCCATGTGCGCGTATCGCGCAGCAGCGCGTTGGCGATAATGACCAGCTTGCGCATGATGGCGACGATGGCGACCTTGGCGGGTTTACCGGCCTGACGCAGCGCCAGGTATTTGGCTTTGAGCGGCGGGTTGAAGCGGATGGCGACGAGGGCTGGCATGTAGATGGCCTGCCTAAGGTTGGCTCTGCCGCCCTGTATGAAGCTTTTCCCCTGCCAGGTGCCCGATTGCCGGGTGACGGGCGCCAGTCCGGCGAGACTGGCGGCCTGTTTGGCATCCATGGTGCCGAGTTCGGGCATGTCGATGAGCAGGGCGAGGCCGCTGGCGGCGCCCAGGCCAGGAATGCTGACAAGGATGTCGAAGCGGGCCTTGAGCCTCTTATGGGCGGCCAGAATGGTTGTCCGCTGGCGATCGATGGCCTGGATCTGGGTTTCGATCTGCTTGAGGTGTTGCTGGCTTTGGCGCTTGAGCAGGGCCAGCGTGAGGGTCTTGCTGCGGTTGAGCGCGGTGGTTCGGTCCTTCACCAAAGCCTGCCGTGCGGCCAGCAGTTCGCCCAGCGTGTCAATGGTTTCGTCCTTGGCGGGTGGGATGTCGGGCTGCAGGATGGCGCCGAAGCGGGCCAGCATGGCGGCATCGACCGTATCGGTCTTGACGCGTTTGCCGGTGGCCTCGGCGAAGCGGCGGGCCTGCAGCGGGTTGACCTTGACGGCGGGCAGCGCGGCGCGGCCCAGCGCCAATTCCAGAGCACGGTGATAGGCGCCGGTGGCCTCGAAGACGATGCGTGTCGGCTGCCTGGGGGTGATCCAGGCGATCAGCTTGCTGTGGCCTTTAGGGTCGTTGGTGAATTGCTGGGCGATGCCCTGCGGGTGGAGGTGGACATCGAGGGTATCTTTCGAGACATCGACGCCGAGGGTGACTTGATCCGCTGTGGGTGCTATGGCGTGGCTCATCTTTTCCTGTCCCATGTCTTTTCCTGTCCCATGCTTGTCATCCGGGGCATCACACCCCCGGTATCCGTTCGGGCCTTGTGGAAAAGAAGGGGGCGATCCCACTCTAATTCGGTCCTACCCGACCGGCGTGATCTCGATCCATCCCCCTTCACCAGCGGCGGGTTGCAACCCGCCGCTGGTGAACCATTGTTCCGCAAACCCGGGGGAAGTCATAAGACAAGCGTGATCCGAGCAGGTCGCATCACCGGAACGGTGAATCACGCGATCAAACAACGCGTTAGAGCAGGGCCCCTGAGGTAAGGCGAACGGACACCGGTCTAGCGGCTGGCCGGCTTGTCGGAGGTCTTCTCGATGTTCTCGGCGCCGGTGCGGGTGCCACCGAAGCGATCGGCCCCCTTCTCGTCCCGCGCACCAGGCTTCTTGTGGTTGCCGGTGTTCTGCTGCGTTTCGGTGTGATCAACCGACTGTTCCGTGTGCGGCTGTTTCATCGTGCTCGCTCCTGTTGCGTGTCATGACAACGAACGAACCGGCCTGCGGTTTGCCGCCCCGGGTCGCAAGCGCCGCCGGTATCACCGGCTCAGCCAGACGTTGGCCAGCCGCGGGACGCGGAACGGGACGTAATTGTTGACGTTGGCGCGGATCGCCTGCATCCGGTCCACCGCGCCGAGCGGCAGCGCGTAGACGCGCTGCAGCGCCAGCAACTGCATGCGGGCGAAGGCCTGGCGGCGGGCGGCGGGTGTCGGCGCGGTGTTCATCTGCTGCCAAGCGGCCAGCAGGTCGGGATCGTCCTTGCCGTCGGCCGGCTTCTCGGCCGCCGCGGGCTGCAGCAGACGCTGCATGGTCGACAACACCCCTAGCGCCGGCCTTGTGCCCCAGGCGGTGACATGCAGGTTCCAGCCCTGGGTGCTGTCCCGCGCCAGGCGCGCCGCTTCAACCCCGTCCAGGACCTTGAGCTGGGCGTTAAAGCCAACCGCCTGTAGCTGACGCTGGATCATCAGCGCGGCATTGTAGATCGACGGGTCGTCACGGGCGGTCAGCAGCACCAGCGGTTCCCCCTGGTAGCCGGCCTGGGCGAGGTCGCGGCGCGCGAGGTCGGGGTCGTGCTGGTTGTAGGTCTGCTTGCCGGCATCGGTGTAGTCGGCCTGGTCAGCATACTGGAAGCCAATGTTCAGGTGGTAGCTGCCCCCGGCCGCGGCTTGCATGATCGGGTCCATGTCCAGCGCCGCCTGCACCGCCTGGCGCACCAGCAGCCTGTCGGTGGGCGGGTTGGACAGGTTGGGCACGGCCATCTGCATCCACCAGTTGCGCAGCGGCAACGATGTCACGTTTTTGTCCTTTGACAACGCTGGCAGCTCGGCGGGCGGCAGGTCTTCAGTCGCCTGCAACTGGCCGCTGCGCAGGGCCGCCAACCTGGCGGCCGGATCGGGAATGATGCGGAACGTGACGCTGTCAAGGCAGGCCTGCTTGTAGCCGCCCAACCCGGTTCGGTCCTGGAAGCTGGGATTTGGCCGGTAGAGGTCGAAACGCTTCAGCCGTGCCAAGCTGCCGGGAACGGCCTCGGTTAGCTGGAACGGGCCAGTGCCGACCGGATGAGCCAACTGGCCGGCGGCGACGTCACGGTCGGCCGCGGGCATGATGACGATGGGATCGCTGAACGACGACAATGCCTCGATGAAGGTAGGCTGCGCCTGCTTCATGTGGACGACGAAACTGGCCGGATCGGGGGTTTCCCAACGGTCGGCGTTGGCGAGCAGGCCGCGGTCCAGGCCCACTGCGGCATAGCGGTCGAACGAGGCGGCGACGTCAGCGGACGTCAGAGAATGGCCGTCGTGGAAGCGGACACCCTGGCGCAGGGTGAAGGCATAGGTCAGGTGGTCGGCGGATTCGTGCAGGGCAGCCGCCAGCTCCAGGATCGGGTGGTTGTTCTCGTCGCGGGTCAGCAGCGATTCGAACAGGTTCATCGCGATGTTGCGGGTGGCGGTGGAGTCGGACGTCATCGGGTCCAGGCTGCCGAAGTCGGTGGCCTGGCCATAGACGAAGCTGCCGCCGGTCTGCGGGCAGCGGAACGGTTCGGCCTGTGCGTGGCCAAGGCCCAGGGTCAGCGAAAGCGCGGCAACAGCAATGGTCAGCAGGCGATCGGCGCGCGGGCGGAAGCGGCGAGCGGATCGGCAAGCAAGCTTGAAGGATATCAAAGGCGGGGAAGACGTCATCGAGGGAACGTCTGTAGAGCGTTTTCTGTGTGGCGGGCAGCCAGGCGCGATCACGCTTCAGGCAGCGTTCAGCAGGGCCTGGTCGACGATCGCCATGTTGGCCGGGTTCTGGTTGAAAGCCAGGCCCAGGATGCCATCGTCGCAGCGGACGACCCGGCCGGTCACCAGCATACTGGCGCCGCCCAGGGTCAGCGACACCGGCTCACCGGGCGGCAAGGCCCACTCGGTGCGCAGCGCGATGCCGCCGTGGCTGATGTTCTTGACCGCGATCGGCGTGCCGGCGTAGGGGCCGGCGGTGAAGACGGCGCGCAAGCCGCTGCCGGGCTGACGCTCATACCTGCGCCCCTGATCCTCGGTGGGGTCGGCCATGCTGCGCAGGAAATGGTCCATCTCCTGCTGCAGGCGGCTGGAGGTGGCGCTGATCTGGGCGGCCTCGGCCGAGACGCCGCGGCTGGTGTCGCCGGAGGCTTCGACCACGGCACAGACTTCCTCCATCGCCTGAACCGCCGACTGGGTGCTGGCGGAGACGGCCTGGGCGCTGGCGGCGATCTCTCGCGTGGCGGCGGATTGTTGCTCGACCGCGGCGGCGATGGCGGAGACGACGTGGTCCATCCGGTCGATGCCGCCGCGCACGCCAGACACCATGGTCACAGTCTCAGCCGTGGCCAGGCGGATGGCGCCGACCTGGCCGCGGATCTCCTCGGTGGCCTTGGCGGTCTGCGCCGCCAGGGCCTTCACCTCGTTGGCAACCACGGCGAAGCCCTTGCCAGCCTCGCCGGCGCGCGCAGCCTCGATCGTGGCGTTCAGCGCCAGCAGGTTGGTCTGGCTAGCAATAGTTGTGATCAGGCCGACGACGGTGCCGATCTGGTCGGCGGCCTGGGCGAGGGAGACGACCTTCTGGTCGGCCTGCTGCACCCGGTCGGTGACATCGCGTGAGGTCTTTGTTACGTGGGCGATCTGCTGGCTGATCTCGTTCACGCTGGCCGCCATCTGTTCGGCGGCGGCGACCACCGTCGAGAGGTTCAAAGCCGAATCGCGCGCGCCCTGAGCGGTGGTGAGGGCGTAGTCGTGGGTGCGTCCAACGGCGGTGACCATTTCGCCGGAAGCGTGATGCATCGCGTTGGACGAGCGGGTCAACTGTCCCATCACTGCGACGACGGTGGTGCCGAAGTCCTGGGTGTGGTGCTCAACCGCGGCCTGGTGGCGGTCCTTGGCGGCGCGTTCGGCCTCGACCTCGACCTGAAGCTTGCGCCGGGCGACAGCGGCGTCGCGCAGGATGAGCAGGGCGTGGGCCATGGAGCCGACCTCATCGCCGCGGCCCTGGCCGGGGACGGCGACATCGAGGTTGCCCTCAGCCAGTGAGCGGGTGGCAGCGGTGAGCGCCTGGATCGGGCGGCTGACGCCACGACCGAGCAGCCAGACAAGGCCGCCAAGAAGGGCGGATCCGACGATGCCAATAAGCAGGAGCATCTCCGTGAGATGATGCCGCGCGGCATCGAGGTCGTCGACGTAGAGGCCAGTGCCGATGACCCATCCCCAGGGCGCGAAGCCGGTGACATAGGAGACTTTCGGCACGGGGGCCTCGGAGCCGGGCTGCGGCCATAGATAGGCGACGGTGCCCTCGCCACGCGCTTTCACCAGGTCGACCATGGCGGCGAAGGGGTGAATGCCGTTGGGATCGGCGATACCGGCGGCGTCGCGGCCGACCAGCTCCGGCTTGATCGGGTGCATGACCATGCGCGCCTGCATGTCGACGATGAAGAGGTATTCACTGCCCTGGTAGCGCATGGATCGTATCGCCGCCGCGGCCTGGGCCTGGGCGTTTTCACGGGTCAGATGGCCGGCCACTTCCTCATTGTGGTAGGCGGTGGCGATACCGGTAGCCGCCTGGTCGATGGATTGCAGCAACCCGATGCGCCCATCGTACAGGCGTCGGGCGTCCATGACCTGGAACGACACCAGCAGTAGCGCCAGGGCCGCCAGGACGACGCCGGTGATCATCTGCAGCCGGATGCCGATCTGCAAGCGGGTCAGCCAAGTAAGCATACGCAACCTGTCAGGAGGATTCGGTCATCCGGTGTAAGTCGATATGCTTAACCAAAAGCTAACGTTAAGGGACTCATCCGAACGGGGCGGGCCTGGCCTGCTGCAGTGGGGTGCCAGCCTCGGCCAGCTCACGCAACAGCCGGGCCGGCGCCCAGCGTTCGCCGTACTGCTGATGCCAACTGGCGATCTGGTTGTAGACCGCGCGCACGCCGATGCCGTCGGCCCAATACATCAGGCCGCCGCGGTAGCGCGGGAAGCCGAAGCCGTGCAGCCACATCACGTCGATGTCGCTGGCGCGGTATGCCTTGCCCTCCTCAAGAATACGGCACGCCTCATTGACCGAGGCGAACAGCAGGCGCTGAAGGATTTCGGTGTCGGTGAAGGTCTTCTGCGGGATGCTGAGTTCAGCGGCGACCGAGCGGATGATGGCGGCGACTTCGGGGTCGGGATGCGGGGTGCGGTCGCCCTTCTCATAGCGGTACCAGCCGGCGCCGGTCTTCTGGCCGTAGCGCCCAAGCTCCACCAGTTTGTCGGCGATCGGCAGCGCGCGGTAGTTCGGGTTGGCGGCGGCGCGGCGCTTGCGGCCCTCGGCGCCGATGTCGAGGCCGGCGAGATCGCCGACGGCGAACGGGCCCATCGGGTAGCCGAAGTCGACCATCACCTTGTCCACCTGCTCCGGCAGGCAGCCTTCCTCCAGCAGGATGACCATTTCGCTGTTGAACGGGGCGCGGGAGCGGTTGGCGACGAAACCATCGGTGTTGCCGGCCATGGCGGAGATCTTGCCGATGCGGCGGCCCAGCGCCATGGCGGTGGCCAGGGTCCGCGGCGCGGCCTTGGCCGGGCGCACGACCTCTAGCAGTTTCATGACGTTGGCGGGGGAGAAGAAGTGGGTGCCGGCGACGCGGTCGGGGCGGCGGGTGACGGCGGCAAGTTCGTCCATGTCGAGCGCGGAGGTGTTGGAGAACAGCAAGGCGTCCGGCTGCATGACCGCGTCGAGCTGCTGGAAGATCGGCTTCTTGACGTCCATCCGCTCGAATGCGGCTTCGATGACCACGTCGCAGCCGCTGATGTCGTCGTAGCCGGCGACGGGATGGATGCGGCCGAGGCGGCGCTGCATCTCCTGCTCGTCCAGGCTGCCACGGCGGACGGAGGTAGCGTAGTTGTCGCGGATCCGCTGCATGCCGCGGTCCAGCGCCTCGGGTGTGGCGTCCATGATCTTCACGTCGTAGCCGAAATCGGCGAAGGACATGGCGATGCCGCCGCCCATGGTGCCGGCGCCGACGACGGCGGGAGCGGTGATGTCGTGCGGCGTGATGTCGGCCGGCAGGTCGGGCAGCTTGGCAACCTCCCGCTCCGCGAAGAAGGCGTAACGCAGGGCCTTAGCCTCGTCGGCGGTCTCCAGCTCTGCGAACAGTTCGGCCTCGCGGCGGATGCCGTCGTCGAACGGCAGGGTGCAGGCGGCTTCGACGGCGGCGATGCAGTGATAGGGGGCGGTCTGGTTGCGGGCCTTGCGGGCGATGGACTTGCGCATGGCGTCGAAGATGGCGGGATCGGCGGTAACCGTGCGGTCGCGGACGCGCGGCAGGGGGCGGACGGCGGCGATGCCACGTGCATAGGCGACAGCGGCGGCACGCAGGTCGGCCCTAGGCGGCAGGACCTGGTCGAGGATACCAAGCGTGGCGGCTTCCGGGGCGGGGACGTGGCGGCCGGAGGTGATCATCTGCAGCGCGGTCTGTGCGCCCACCAGGCGTGGCAGGCGCTGGGTGCCGCCGCCGCCGGGCAGGATGCCGATCAGCACCTCCGGCAGGCCAACCTTGGCGGACGGCACGGCAATGCGGTAGTGGCAGGCCATGGCGTTCTCCAGCCCGCCGCCAAGGGCGTAGCCGTGGATCGCGGCGACGACCGGCTTGGGACTGGCGTCGAGCACGTCGTAGGTGCGTTTGCCGATCGGCAGGCGCCTGCGGCCGGTGCCGAAGCCGCGGATGTCGGCCCCGGCGATGAAGCTGCGGCCGTCGCCGATCAGCACCATTGCCTTGACGGCGGGGTCGGCGTTGGCCTGGCCCAGGCAGTCGATAATGCCTTCGGAGACACCGGGGCCAAGGGCGTTGACGGGCGGATAGTTGACGATGATGACGCCAATATCGCCGTCTTTTTCCAGGCGGACGACGGGGTTGTCGGACGTGGGGCTGTCGGACATGGCGGGTTTCCTCACGCGGTTGCCGCGGAGGATAGGCCGCGCCGCGATGTGCGTCCACGGCTGGGCGCCAGTGTCCCGGTTCGAAAGTTCGTCACATTGGGATCAGCCACCTTACGAACTTCCGAACCAATGAAGACACCAGCAAACCATTGTTTCCAGTTTAGTTTGTCGTTCCAAAGTTCGCTACGGCGGTTAATCCACAGTCGGGCCGACTTTGGAACTGCCACTGGCGGCCGCGGGCTTCGATCAGGCTTCGGCGGCCCTAAAAGTGGCGGCAAGCACGTCGCGCATCGTTTGCGGGCGGCGGCCGAGCAGCGTCTGCAGCGTCGGGTCAACCGCGGCGAAATCGCCCCGCCGGGCAGCCCGATATGCGCCAAGCAGTATCTCCGCCATCGGCTTGGGCGCGCCCTCGGCCACTTTCGCCTCCAGCCATGCCTCGTCGGATACGATCACCCGCTTGATCTCGCGCCCTGTCATCTCGGAAGCGATGGCGGCGAGGGCGGCCATGGTGAACGCCTCGGGCGCGGTCAATTTGGGTGTGATGCCGTCCAGACGTCCTTCCTCGGCGAGCACGATTGCGTCCGCCTCCGCCAGGTCAGCGCGCGCGGTCCAGCTCACCGGGCCGTCCTCGGGCGCGCGGATTTCGCCGGTCTCAAACCCGCGGCCGATGAGGTAGAACGCGCTCTCGGCGTAGAAGCCGTGGCGCAGCGACGTGAACTTCATCCCTGTTTCGGCGAGGAACGCCTCGATGGCGGCGTGGTCATTGAAGGGCGAGCTGGCGTGCGTGCCCATGTGGCTGGTGTAGAGCACGCGGCGCGCGCCGGCCACGCGGGCGACCTCGATCGCCGTGCGGCTCAACCGGCGCCCGGTCTCCCCGAGCTGGTCCGGCGAGACCACCAGCACCTGCTCGGCGCCCGCGAACGCCGTCGTCAGGCCGTCAGGCCTGGCGAAGTCGCCTGCGCGGACGTGGACGCCGCGTTGAGTAAGGGTCGTTGCCTTGGCAGGGTCGCGCACGCTGGCGACGATCCGATCCGCAGGCAAGAGATCCAGCAGCCTTTCCACGACGGCGCGTCCGAGATGGCCATTGGCTCCAGTCACAACAATCATGGGCACCTCTCGTTAACGACGGTAATGGGAATGCGATGTTGGCGATAATGTTCCGCCGATAAACCCCTGCCGTCGACGATAGGCCCGGATACCTATGCCCGCGGGATCGGCGAGGTCAGAGGGACCGCAGTTAGGCCAGACGGGCGCGACGGCCCGAGGTCGACCTACAGGTTTGCCAGCCCGGCGCCATCAGCATCATCGCACGCGACCTGTTGGAAGGCCGGGGTGCGAAGCTGCGCATGAACACATGCGACAGCCGTATCACCATGACGTGGCCGCCCTTGGCAATGACGGCGCCGGGTGCCTCCTCGGTGGCGGCGCGAACAAGTCGGCTGAGCTGACTTAAGGATCGATTTCCAGCGCCGGCCCGCCGTTCTTGGAGCGCCGGGCAAGGTCCGCACCGGAGGTGATGACGAGCGGCCGGTCCGAGCTGGCCAGCACCTCGCCGAGCGTCTCAATGACCTTGCGGTCCTCCTCGCTGTGCTGCTTCACCGCTCCTTCTGATGGGCGGTACTACCAGCCTGTCGGACTTAACGCGACGCGGGATGATCTGGTAGGGGCTGAGAGGAGATTGCCTCGCTTGTTTGGGACCTTCTGCGCATGAGCAACTTCCGCCCGATTGACCGCGACACCGGCTGTCTGCTGCCGCCGTCGGTGGATGAGTGGCTGCCGCAGCGGCATCTGGCGCGGTTTGTGGTTGAGGTGATCGCCGGTCTGGACCTGCGGGCGATGATCGGCGGCTATCGCGGCTCGGGCGAGGCGCCCTACCACCCGCGGCTTCTGCTCGGCATTCTGGTCTACGGCTACGCGTGCGGGGTGTTCTCCAGCCGCAAGCTGGAGCGGGCGACCTACGATTCGGTGGCGTTGCGCTTCGTGGCCGCCGGAACATCCCGATCACGACACGATCGCGGTGTTCCGGCGGCGCTTCTTGCCGCAGATCGAGGCTTTGTTCGTGCAAGTGCTGCTGCTGGCGCGCGAGATGGGCAAGGCTGGCCAAAGGTTCCGTCAGGCGTAGCCTGATGGAATGGCCAGACGAGGGGTCTTGAAGCTGGGAACAGTGGCGCTGGACGGCACCAAGATCCACGCCAATGCCAGCCGCCACAGCGCGTTGTCCTATGAGCACGCGGGCAAGATTGAGGCGCAGTTGAAGGCCGAGGTGGCCGATTTGATGGCTCGCGCCGAGGCCGCCGACCAGGCCGACGTGCCGGACGGGATGGCGATCCCCGACGAACTGGCCCGGCGCGAGCCTGGCCAAGATCGCCCAGGCTCGCGCCACGATCGAAGCGCGTGCCCGCGAGCGCCATGCGCGCGCAGGCCGAGCACGACGCCAAGATGGCCGAGCGTGCGGCCAAGATGGTGGCCACCGGCAAGAAGCCCGGCGGCCGGTCGCCTCAGCCGCCGGTGGCCGGGCCTGAGCCGGGCGACCAGGTCAACCTGACCGACACGGACAGCCGCATCATGCAGACGCCGGGCGACTGAGCACGCGAAGGAGGGGGCGGCTTTGTCCAATGCGACAACGCCCAGGCCGTGGTGGCGGCGGGCAGCCTGCTGGTGGTGGCGGCCGACGTGGGGCAGGCGCCGACCGACCGGCGGCAGCTTCAGCCGATGCTGAACAAGCTCGCCGCCCTGCCCGAGGTATTGGGCAAGGCGGATACGCTGCTGGCCGACACCGGGTATTTCAGCCAGGCCAGTGTGGAAGCCTGCGTGACGGCCGGGATCGAGCCGCTGATCGCCATGGCCCGGCAATCCCACAACCAAACCCTAGACCAACGCTTCGCCACGGCCCCGCCGCCGCCGCTCGACCCAAGACCGGTCGCGGCGATGGCCCACCGCCTGAAGACGCCAGACGGCAAACGCCTCTACGGCTTGCGCAAGCAGACCCCTGAACCGGTGTTCGGGATCATCAAGTCGGTCCTTGGCTTCCGCCAGTTCCTGCGGCGCGGGCGCGACCGCGTCCGGGGCGAGTGGAGCCTCGTGACCATGGCCTGGAACATCAAACGGATGTTCGTCCTGGCAGGCGCAACATGAGCCTCAGCCCACCTCATCGGCCTCGAAACCAAGACAGCAAGGGCTTTCTCGGCCGCGATACGACCATCAACGGCCTCGACCAGCCACACCAAACGGCAAACACCAGCGCACCTGTTGGGATCGCACTCCGACAGCAACCAACGCTAAGCCCAGCAGGACATCGGGCGGCAAACGCGACTCCGACAGGCTGCTAGTATCGCCCATCAGTGAAGGGCGATACGTCGGTTTGGCTTGAGGTGGCCGATTCACGCGGCGAAGCGCGTTTCGCGCTTCTCTGCGATCGGGCACTAGCCGACGCGACCGCCGGGTTCTTCGGGCTGGACTGACTGCTGCGTCCGGTGCCTACTGGCACCGGGAGAAACGGAGCACCAAGAACATGAGTGCCGTAACCAGTACGCTGCAGGCTGTCCCGGAGACGGGATCACTCGAGGAACACTATCGCCAGTCGGCGGCATTCCGGGCGGCCTCGGATCAGACCCGGGTAACACCGACGCACATCCACATCGCGGTCGCCAATGGCCTGGGCTGGGGATTCGACGGCATGGACGGGGTGATCTTCGCCCTCGCCTCGCCGCTGATCATCAAGGAGTTTGGGCTGAGCATTCCGGACTATCGGTCCGGCATGCAGATCGCGTTGCTGATCGGCATCGCCGGGATGTTTGCCTGGCCCTGGCTGGCCGATCGCTATGGGCGGCGATCGCTGCTGGCGATCAACATTGCCTTGTTCTCGCTGATGATGCCGGTGCTGGCGATCTGCACGACATGGGCGGCATTCGTGGCCGTTCGTTGCGTCGTCAATTTTGCCTTGAACGGCGAGTGGAGCCTGGGCTCGATGCTGGTGGCGGAAACCTGGCCCGCGCGGCTGCGGGGGCGGGTGATCGGTATCAACCGCGGCACCTGGTGCTTTGGCGCTGCCCTGGCGGGAGCGGTCGCCACCTATATCATCGCCGATTTCGGCTGGCGGGTGGCGTTCGCGGTGCCGGCGGTGGTTGCGGTGATCGCCGTATACGTGCGCGCGAAATGCCCGGAATCGCCCTATTGGGTGCGGATGCAGGACCGCAAACGGCGGATCGCCGCCGCGCAGGCGGCTGGCGGCATATTGTCAGCCCAGGACCAGGAATGGGTGAACAAGGCCAAGCGGGTGCCGCTCGGCCAGTTGTTCCTGCCCGACATGCGGCGCAATACGGGTGTGGCCACGTTCATCGCCTGCTGCTCCACCACGATCTATGGCACCGTCGGCGGGTGGATGCCGCTGTATCTGTCGCAGGAGCGCCACTGGTCCACCGCGATGTATGGGCAATTCTACATCTGGTGGGGTCTGGTCGGGTTCCTGGGCCTGCTGCTCTCTGGCTGGATCGCCGACCGGTTCGGCCGCCGCCCGGCGTTCTATGTGATGCTGGTCGAGGGCGGTGTGTTCATCACGCTGTGGGTGTTCGCCAAAACCGACACCGAGCTGTGGATCTACGGCCTGTTGTGGAGCATCGGGTTCCTGGGCTTCTGGGGACCCAGCATGATCCTGACGGCAGAAGTCTACCCGACGCGGATACGCGGCGTCGGCAACGGCTTCTCCTGGTCGGTGGCCTGGCTGTTCGGCTTCGTGCTGTGGCCGTTCCTAGCAGTCTGGCTGCAGCAGCGCACCGGATCGTTCGCCGCAGCCTTTCTGCTGATCCCGGCGGCGATGGCCTGCATGGCCGTCGGGGTGTGGTGGTTCACCCCAGACCATGCAGGTCAGGAACTGGATCAGATCGCGACCTGACAACAAGGGGTGAGGACATGGCGAAGGGCATTCTGCTGGTCGCGTTCGACTATGCGAACGCGCACACGGACGAGTTCAACGACTGGTACGACCTGGAGCACGTGCCGGAACGGCAGCGCGTGCCGGGTTTCGGACTGTCAGAACGATGGATCAGCGTGGCAAATCCCCACCATGCAGTGGCCAACTACGATCTGAAGAGTCTGGCGGTGCTGGAGTCCGCGCCATATCTGGCCATCGCCCATGACAACCTTTCGGTCTGGTCGAAGCGGGTGACTGGCATGTGCAGCCGGCTGCTGCGCCTGGAGGGGGAGCAGACCCTGCCGGGTGATGCCGACAGCCCGGCCGGCGCTGGCGGTTTGCTGGTCAACGCGATGAATGTGGCTGCTGAGCATGAAGCCGAATTCAACGAGTGGTATGAGCACGAGCATATCCCTGCCCTGGCCGCCGTGCCCGGGGTACTGGCGGCTCGGCGCTTCAAGGACACGGAGGGCACGCATCGGCACTTGGCGCTGTACCATCTGCAGACGCCGGAGGTGACCTTCGGATCGGACTGGAAGGCCGCGGCGTCGACATCGTGGACGGAGCGGCTAAGGCCGCACTTCAGGGACCATCTGCGGCTGCTGGCGCGGCGCTATGTAAGGGGCGCCTAAGTATGGGGGCGGCGCGGCGGCAGCGGGTTATCTGCCCTGGCCCCAGCAGACGAAATGGGGGTTGTCCCAGCCCGGCTTGCCGTAGACGAGAGGCTGTCCGTCAAGCGTTTCCACCACGCCGCCGGCGGCTTCCAGGATGGCCTGCGGCGCGCAGGTGTCCCACTCCATGGTCCGGCCGAAGCGTGGATAAAGGTCTGCCTTGCCCTCTGCCATGCGACAGAATTTCAGGCTGGAGCCGAAGTTGACCACGGCCTTGACCTTGCGGCCGGCGAGGAACGCGTCCAGCCGGTCCGGGTTGCCGTGACGGCGACTGGCCACGACGGTCAACCCATCCGGCGGCGGCTGCCGGGTGGCGATCGGCGTTCGCTGACCGTTGCTGTCCCGCCAGGCGCCCACGCCAATGATGCCAGAGAAGATTTCCGCCGCGGCGGGAATACCGACCACCCCCAGCACGGGGCGTCCGGTGCGGACCAAGCCGATGTTGACGGCGAAATCCTCGCCGCCCGCGGCAAATTCGCGGGTGCCGTCCAGTGGGTCTACCAGCCAGAACTCGGATGTTGCGGTGGCTGGCTTGCCGGCGGCGACCTCCTCCTCGGCAATGATGCTGCAGCCTGGCAGTGCCTGGCGCAGCCCGGCCAGGATGATTGCCTCCGCTGCCTTGTCCGCCTCGGTAACCGTGGAATTGTCGGCCTTGCGCTCAACCTGAAAGCCGCGGCGGCGGATGGCGAGGATTTCCTCCCCGGCGCGTTCGGCCAGGGTGGTGATCAGGCTCAGCAGGGCTGCATTGTCCATAAAAATGGGTTTATCCTGATCTGCGTTGCTGGTTCTGCCGGCGAGGCGGCCATTTCCGGCCGTCATCGCCGAATTTACAGGCGTGTTAGGCAGCATACGGCGTAGAATGCGCGTCCTGACAGTGATTTCGCTGGCTAGAGCGGTTCCACGGGGGGTGGAATCGCTCTCGCTCATCATTTCACGCGGCTACTCGCGCAGAATCGCGCTTTTGCGCGGTTCCAGCCTGCGCGAAGCCGCTCTAGCAGCAGCCATTGGGCCACGCGTTTTGCTGATGCAGCATTCGGAGTGTCCTGATAAGCGTGGACTTCTTCATTGTCAGATCGACAGGTATCGCCGGATGACCGACACGACCGTGCAGCCCGGGCCGCCGCCGCCCACCGACGCCGAACTGGCGGCAATCGTGCGGAACTTCCAACGGGCCCGTATCCTAGTGATCGGCGACGTGATCCTGGACCGCTACATCGTCGGTCAGGTTCACCGGCTGTCGCCCGAGGCGCCAATTCCGGTGCTGCGTCCGGACTTCAACCGCTGCACGCTGGGTGGCGCGGCGAACGTTGCGCTGAACATCGCCACGCTGGGTGGGCAGACGACGCTGATCGGGGTGGCTGGTGAGGATGCGGCCGGGGCAGAGATCCAGCGCCTGCTGGACAGGACGAAGGGTGTCACCTGCAACCTGGTCAGGCTGCAGGGACGGCAGACGACCGCGAAGACCCGATTCATGACCGGATACCATCAGCTTCTGCGCCTGGACGAGGAAACCACGGACCCGCTGGACCGACCAGCGGTGGCAGCGGTGCTGCAGGCGGTCGATGAGGCGCTGGGGGCGGCGGACGTGGTCGTGCTGTCGGACTATGCCAAGGGCGTGCTGTGCGATGACGTGCTGCAGGCCGTCCTGATGCGGGCGCAGGCAGCGGGACGGATGGTGATCGCCGACCCCAAACGGGCGGATTTCGCCGCCTATCAGGGCGCGACCATCCTGACGCCAAACGAGCATGAGGTGCGGGTCGCCACACGGATCGAGGCTGATCACGACCTGGAGGCCGACCGCGCCGGGCAGCAGGCGCTGGAGGCGACGGGTGGCGAGGCCGTGCTGGTGACCCGTTCGGCGCGCGGCCTGACCCTGGTTCGCCGCGGCGCGGAGGCACTGCATCTGCCGACACGGGCGCGGGAGGTTGCCGATGTCTCCGGTGCCGGTGACACGCTGGTGGCGGCGCTGGCGGTGGCATTGGGAGCCGGAGCCTCACTGCAGGAGGCGGCGATGCTGGCGAATGCCACTGCCGGGATTTCGGTCGGGAAACCGGGAACCGCGAGCGTCTCGCGCCAGGAGCTGCTGGACGCGCTGCATCTGGATGAACTGGTCGCTACCGACCGCAAGATCGCCAGCCTGGATGAAGCGATGGAGAAAGTGGCCGACTGGCGGCGGCGCGGATTGAAGGTGGGGTTCGCCAACGGCTGCTTCGACCTGATCCATCCGGGCCATGTGCGGCTGCTGAGCGAGGCGCGGGCAGCGTGCGACCGGCTGATCGTGGCGTTGAACACGGACGCCTCGGTCAAGCGATTGAAGGGCCCGAGCCGGCCGCTGCAGAATGAAATGGCCAGGGCCACGGTGATGGCGTCGATGTCGCCGGTGGACCTGGTGCTGTTGTTCGATGAGGACACGCCGCTGGAAATGATCCGTGCGCTGCGTCCCGCCGTGCTGGTCAAAGGGTCTGACTATAGCGTTGAGCAGGTGGTTGGCGCTGACCTGGTACAAGGCTGGGGCGGCAAGGTGGTGCTGGTGACCCTGCGCGAGGGCCATAGCACGTCCGGCACGATCCGCCGGATGGTGGTGCCGGCGGCCGGACCCGTCCCGGCGGTCTGACCCGGGCCGGCAACCGGGCACCAGGCGACGCAACAGGTCGCGCCGCCTGATCGGACCGCTGTGGCTAGACCGGTGTCCGTTCGCCTTCTCACGGACCCCTCTCCAACTCATTGTTTGATCGCGTGATTCACCGTTCCGGTGAAGCCACCTGCTCGGATCACGCTTGTCTTATGACTTCCCCCGGGTTTGCGGAACAATGGTTCACCAGCGGCGGGTTGCAACCCGCCGCTGGTGAAGGGGGATGGATCGAGATCACGCCGGTCGGGTAGGACCGAATTAGAGTGGGATCGCCCCCTTCTTTTCCACAAGGCCCGAACGGATACCGGGGGTGTGATGCCCCGGATGACAAGCATGGGACAGGAAAAGACATGGGACAGGAAAAGATGAGCCACGCCATAGCACCCACAGCGGATCAAGTCACCCTCGGCGTCGATGTCTCGAAAGATACCCTCGATGTCCACCTCCACCCGCAGGGCATCGCCCAGCAATTCACCAACGACCCTAAAGGCCACAGCAAGCTGATCGCCTGGATCACCCCCAGGCAGCCGACACGCATCGTCTTCGAGGCCACCGGCGCCTATCACCGTGCTCTGGAATTGACGCTGGGCCGCGCCGCGCTGCCCGCCGTCAAGGTCAACCCGCTGCAGGCCCGCCGCTTCGCCGAGGCCACCGGCAAACGCGTCAAGACCGATACGGTCGATGCCGCCATGCTGGCCCGCTTCGGCGCCATCCTGCAGCCCGACATCCCACCCGCCAAGGACGAAACCATTGACACGCTGGGCGAACTGCTGGCCGCACGGCAGGCTTTGGTGAAGGACCGAACCACCGCGCTCAACCGCAGCAAGACCCTCACGCTGGCCCTGCTCAAGCGCCAAAGCCAGCAACACCTCAAGCAGATCGAAACCCAGATCCAGGCCATCGATCGCCAGCGGACAACCATTCTGGCCGCCCATAAGAGGCTCAAGGCCCGCTTCGACATCCTTGTCAGCATTCCTGGCCTGGGCGCCGCCAGCGGCCTCGCCCTGCTCATCGACATGCCCGAACTCGGCACCATGGATGCCAAACAGGCCGCCAGTCTCGCCGGACTGGCGCCCGTCACCCGGCAATCGGGCACCTGGCAGGGGAAAAGCTTCATACAGGGCGGCAGAGCCAACCTTAGGCAGGCCATCTACATGCCAGCCCTCGTCGCCATCCGCTTCAACCCGCCGCTCAAAGCCAAATACCTGGCGCTGCGTCAGGCCGGTAAACCCGCCAAGGTCGCCATCGTCGCCATCATGCGCAAGCTGGTCATTATCGCCAACGCGCTGCTGCGCGATACGCGCACATGGACGCCAGAAGTGGCTTGACCAAGACGGATACTCTAACGCGCCTGCTGGATGGCGGACAGGATCCAATTGCCACCGCGGGAGCGCACGAAGGTCCAGATCTCGGTGGCCGTGACATGCTCCGTCGCACTGCCGTCGACCACTCGCCCGGATGAGTCGCGGGTGACGTCGATCATCGAGAACCGCATCGCCACAGTGGCATATTCACGCCCCTGCTCGGCCCAGGCCTGTGACAGGTCGCCTGACAGCAGGCTCACATTGGTGACGCTGTTGCGCACGCCGCGGCTGACCTGCTCCGACAACTGGTCGGAGAAGTAGCTGACCATCTCAGGCGTGGTCATCGCCTGCAGGCCATTGATGTCATGCGCACTCCAGGCTGCCTGGACGCCCTTTAAAAGCTGCTCGAACTGCTGATAGTCGCCTGGGGAAATGGCGATCGAGGCGACGCTGGCAGGCCGGCCGCCGCCGGTGGCCATGCCGGAGCCGGACATGCCCGAAACTGGCACGCCAACGCGGGAAAAGATGTTCGGGCCGCCAGCCACCGCGGGTGAGCGGGCACCGGTCAGCCTGCGCAGGACGAATCGGGCCAAAACCACCAGCAGGGCGATCTGCAGCAGCAGGCCGAGGAAGCCGAAACCCCCGAGCCCACCGCCGAAGAACCCGTGGCCAAACAGCAAGCCCCCAATGCCGGCACCGATCAGGCCGCCCATCAGGCCGCCCATCAGGCCGGAGGCGAAGGAGGAGCGCCCCCCCTGATATGCCGGCGAGCCAAAGGACGGACTTGGCGAACCGTACTGCGGCGTCATGCTGCGCTGCATTGGTGCAGCCGAATAAGGCGCGGTGTTGGTCGAGGGCGGGGCGGAATAGGTCATGCTGCCGCGGCTGCCGAACGAGCTGCCACCGCCAGCCCGGGCATCCGCAAGGCCGGGGGCAAGGGTCAGTGCCAGGACGGCAAGACCAGCAAGCAGGGCACGGGTACGGGGCATTTCCATTCGCTTCGAAGTTATGACGCAGCCAATATGGTACCGGACCGGGTTATAAGCCAGGGGGCTCGCTACACGTCGTAACGGCGGTTGCGCAATGCTGTCAGGAACTGCCGGGGACAGCCGACGGGGTCTTGCCATGCTACCAACCATCATTCACCCGGCGGAGAGCCCGAGCATTGAATTCCACCTGCGTTCCAAGAGCAGATGACGGCCTTCGCGGGTCGCGTTTCCTCGCGGCGGTGATCACTCTGTTCATCGCCATTGCCATGGCTTCGCTTGACACCTCGATCGCCAACACCGCGCTGCCGACGATCGCCGCCGACGTGCATGCCAGTCCGGCCGACTCGGTGTGGGTGGTCAACGCTTACCAGTTGGCGTTGGTGGTCTCGCTGCTGCCGTTTGCCTCGTTGGGTGAGATTGTCGGCTATCAGCGGGTCTATGTCTGGGGCCTGGGGGTGTTCACCGTGGCCTCGCTGCTGTGTGCGCTGAGCTGGTCGCTGCCCACCCTGACGGCGGCGCGAATCATCCAGGGTTTCGGCGCGAGCGGCCTGATGAGCGTCAATACAGCGTTGATCCGCTTCATCTATCCGTCCAGCTCGCTGGGCCGAGGCGTCGGCTATAATGCGCTGGTGGTGGCGGTGTCCACCGCGGTGGGGCCGACGATCGCAGCCGGGATCCTGTCGGTCGGCAACTGGCAGTGGCTGTTTGCCATCAACGTGCCGATCGGATTGGTGGCGCTGGGCCTGGGCCTGCGCGTACTGCCGTCGACGCCCAAGTCGACGCATCGCTTTGACAGTGTCAGCGCGACGCTGAATGCCGCCACCTTCGGCCTGCTGATCTTTGGCATTGGTGAAGCGGCGCATCGCGCCGATGTCGGCTTCACGCTGGTCGTGTTCGTTGGGGCGTTGCTGTCGGCCGGCGTCCTGGTCTATCGGCAGCTTGGGCTGCCGGCACCGATGCTGCCGGTCGACCTGTACCGCCGGCCGATGTTCGCCCTGTCCTCGGCGACGTCGTTGCTGTCGTTTTCGGCACAGGGTCTGGCCTTCGTCTCCCTGCCCTTCTACTTTCAGAGTGTGCTGGGTTTCAGTGCGGTGGAGACCGGGCTGCTGCTGACACCCTGGCCGATCATGACCGCCATCGCCGCACCGATCGCCGGGCCGATGTCCGATCGGTATCCGCCGGCGATCCTGGGAGGGATCGGACTGGCGACGCTGGCGACCGGCTTGGGCCTGGTCGCGCTGCTGCCGGACCATCCAGCAATCGGTGACATCGTCTGGCGAATGCTGATCTGCGGCACCGGCTTCGGGTTCTTCCAGTCACCCAACCTGCGCGCCATCATGTCCAGCGCGCCGACGGAGCGTAGCGGCGGGGCCAGCGGCATCGTGGCGACATCCCGGCTGGTCGGACAGGCCGTTGGCGCCGCGCTTGTGGCCCTGTGCTTCGGCATCTCGATGCTGCATGGTCCGACGCTGGCGCTGGCGCTGGCGGCGGTCTTCGCGGCGCTCGGCAGCCTGGTCAGCTTTTGCCGGCTGGCGGCGACGCCGCTGAAGCGCACCGGTCCGCGACCGAAGTAGAGGCCAGCGATCTGAACGACCGCTGAGCCCATACTGGACCTGCCGCCTTGATCCAGTGCCGTCCAAGGCGATACTGCAACCCGACCCAGTCATGAGGACGCCTGTCAATGAGCGAAGCCCTGCCGACCGCGAAGCCCGAGGAAGTTGGTCTCAACCCGACGGCGCTAGCCCGGCTTTCCGTCGCGTTAAACGATCGCGTGGCGAAAGGCCATATTCCGGGCGCGGTGGCGCTGGTCGCCCGGCACGGCAAGGTGGCCTATCAGGAGCAGTTTGGACGGCTGGATCCGACGTCGGACAAGCCCATGGGCGCGGACGCCATCTTTCGCATCTACTCGATGACCAAGGCAATCGTGTCGGTGGGTGTGATGATGCTGTGGGAGGAAGGGCGGCTGAAGCTGGATGATCCGATTAGCCAGTACATCCCAGCGTTCGCGTCAACCAAGGTGGGTATTGTCAACGGCGACAGCGTTTCGATGGCGCCGATGAAGACGCCGATCACCATCCAGGACCTGCTGCGTCATACCTCTGGCCTGACCTATGAATTCCGCGGAAGCGGGCCAATCCACCAGGCCTATGCGGCCGCAAGGGTAGCGCGGCTGAAGCAGTCCAATGCCGATCAGGCGGAGGAACTGGCCAGTCTGCCGTTGCTGCACCAGCCGGGTATGGTCTGGGAGTACAGCCGGTCTACCGACGTTCTGGGCCGGCTGGTGGAGGTGGTGTCCGGGCAGACACTGGGGATGTTCCTGTCGGAGCGTATCCTGGAACCGCTGGGGATGGCGGACAGCGGGTTCTCGGTCCCGCAGGCTGCGCAGGCGCGCATCGCCGAACCGTTTGCCAAGGATCCAGAGACCGGAACCGATGTTGCCTTGCTGGACGTCCGCCGGACGGCCTTGTTCGAGTCGGGGGGCGGCGGCATGGTCGCCACCACGATGGACTACGCCCGGTTCCTAGCCATGCTGCTGGGCGCCGGCCGGCTTGGCTCGGTTCGCCTGCTGGGACGCAAGACGGTCGAGCTGATGACCGCTGACCATCTGGGCACAATCACTGGCGCGGTGGACCTGCTGCCGCCCGGGCATGGCTTCGGCCTGGGCTTCGCCGTGCGCACGCATCCCGGCCTGGCGCCCTTCCCGGGCTCGGTCGGCAGCTACTACTGGCAAGGCGCGGCGGGCACGACATTCTGGGTCGACCCGACCGAGCGGCTGTTTGCGGTGCTGATGATCCAGGCGCCGCTGCAGCGGGAGCACTACCGGGTATTGTTCCGTGATCTGGTATATGCGGCTGTCAACGATTAAGCAGCCGGCGGTTCCCGGCGGCAGAATGTCGGCATCCGAATCGATGCTGAGCGGCTAGAAGCCGGCAACGCGAACTTGTCACGGAGACGCCGTATGAAGCATTCGACCCTGGCCAGCCTGCTGCTGGCTGCCGCGCTGACCGCCTGCTCATCCTCGGATGATGCGAAGAACGCCGGAGGATCGGGCGGCACGACCACCTCGGGCTATGGCGCGGCTGGCAGCGGCGCGGGCCGCGCGGCCCCGGGCAGCCAGGAAGATTTGGTGCAATCGGCGGGCGATCGGATCTTCTTCGACACCGACCGCAGCACACCGAACCCGCAGGCGACGGCCACGCTGGACCGGCAGGCCAGTTGGCTGCAGCAGTATCCCCAGGTGAACGTCTGGGTCGCCGGCAACTGTGACGAGCGCGGCACCGAGGAGTACAACCTGGCACTGGGACAGCGGCGCGCCAACGCCGACCGCGACTACTTGGTGGCCCATGGGATCAACCGCAGCCGCCTGGAGACCATCAGCTACGGCAAGTCGCGTCCGATCGACGCGGCCTCGACACCCGAGGCGTGGGCGCAGAATCGGAACGCGATCACCTCAGTCCGCTGAATCTTTGTGGGGTTCGGGAAAAATTACCCGACAAGACAGCATCCATTAACCCTGTGATAACCCTTGCGCCCGATGATCGGCTTGATTGCCGAAGGGGTCGTCATGCTGGGGGTCGCCGGACATCTGACACGAGGCAACGATCCGCGACTGCTGCTTCTGGCCTGCCTGCTGAGTGTTCTGACCGCGACAGCCAGCGTATACATGTTGCGAGTGGACGATGACGAGAAACCGGGCCGCGTCCGACTGGCCGCATCCGTCGTTGCGTTCGCCAGCGGCATGTGGACGGCGCAGTTCCTGGGCCTGCTGGCACTAGGTCGCGGTCTGTCGGTTGGTATCGACCCGACGATGTCTGTGCTCTCGCTCGTTGTCGGGCTGGGGAACACGACGGGTGGCTTTGTCTTCAGAAGCCGATCCATGGAGCCGGCTGCGGTCCTGGCGGTTCGCGGCCTGAGCCTGATCCTTGGAGCCGGCTCGACCTACCTGATGGGCATGAGCGCCTTGCTGGTGCCGGGTGAAATTCACAGCAGCGTCCTGGCCGCCGTCGTGCTGCCCGGGCTGGGCGGTATCTGCGCCGCGGCAGCGGTCATCATGCTGGACAGGGACCGCAGAGTCCCTGCCTCATTGCTGCTCTCGCTGTCGGTGCTGCTCTGCAATGTGGTCAGCACGGGCTTGACACGGGTGTCGGATGTCGCGGGGGGCGCAAAAGCTTCGTCTGGTGCATGGCACCTTGGGTTTGGCGTGGGTGCGGCCCTGGTGTGCCTGACGATCACAGCGCTTGCGGTGGCGGCGCACCAGATCGACGATCATCTGCATACTAATATAGCGCGCGAGGCGCGGCGCCTGCGGACGCTGGCGGACACGACCTTTGACGGTCTGATCATTGAGCGAGGCGGGCGGATCGTCGATGTCAACCGGACAATGTGCGCGCTGTCAGGCAGCGAGGCCTGCACGCTGGTGGGGCTGCGGCTGGCCGACCTGATCCCGGACATCGCGCTGGCACCCGGCCGCGGGGACCGGCCGGTCGAGCATGTCGTGCTGCTGCCCGATGGGCAGACACGGCCGGTCGAGGTCTCCTGGCGAACGGATCCTGATCGGGAAGGCCACGTGGTGGCCGTTCGCGACCTGTCTTCGCAGAAAGCCGCTGAAGCCGAGATCGAGCGCCTGGTGCGGTTTGATCCGCTGACCGGTCTTTCCAACCGCGACCAGTTGGAAAGACAACTGCGCAAGCTTATCGCCTTCCCGGATCGCGCGACCAGCGGCGTGGCGTTGCTGTATTTCGACCTCGACCGGTTCGAGGGCCTGAGCGACGCGCTTGGACCAGCGGCCTGCGAACAGATCCTGATGCAGGTGGCCCGACGACTGAGCGAGACGGCGGGCGAAAAGGATGTGGTCGGCCGGATGGGGGAGCACGAGTTCTGCATAATCCAGTCAGCAGGGGAACAGCCTCTGGAAGCCGCAGCCCTGGCGGACCGGATCGTGCTGGAGATGGCTTCGCCGTTCGTCGTGAACGGGCACTCGGTCTGCCTGACCGCCAGCGTAGGCATCGCGCTGCATCCGGCGGACGCGCGGGAGGCAGGCGACTTGATCCGTAACGCATCCCTGGCGCTGCGCCATACAATGATGCACAGCCGCGGCCAGTGGCGGTACTTTGAGTCCGGGATGGACATGCTTCTACGGACCAAGCGGACCCTGGAGCAGGATCTGCTGAAGGCGTTGAAGGAAGGCCAGTTCACGCTGAACTATCAGCCCTATTTCGACATCGCCTCACAGGATCTCGCCGGATATGAGGCTTTGCTGCGGTGGGATCATCCAGAGCGGGGGCGGATTCCGCCGGGGGATTTCATTTCTATCTCGGAAGAGAGTGGGCTGATCGTGCCGATCGGTGGCTGGGTGCTGGCCACCGCCTGTGCGGAAGCCGCGTCATGGGACAACCCGTTGATCATCTCGGTCAACCTGTCGCCGGCACAATTTGCCGAGCCCGGGATCGTGACGACGGTTTGCGACGTGCTGCGGCGGACCGGACTGCCGCCGACCCGACTGGAGCTGGAGATCACCGAGGGCGTGCTGATGGACGATACGCAGAACGCCCTGCGGATCCTGAATGCGCTGAAGGCACTGGGCGTGAAGATCGCGATGGATGACTTCGGCACCGGCTACTCCAGCCTGAGTTACCTGCGGAAATTCCCGTTCGACAAAATCAAGATCGACCGCAGCTTCATCAGCGATGTTGAGGAAGACAGCGAGGCCGAGACGATCGTTCACGCGATCATCGCCATGAGCCGAAGCCTGCGACTGGCGGTCACTGCCGAGGGCGTTGAGACGACCCGTCAGTTAAGCATGCTGCGTGACCACGGCTGCCTGTATGCGCAGGGTTATCTGCTTGGACGGCCGTCCCCGGCGGATCAACTGGCACATCGCGTTGTCAGGACCAACCACGTGGCCGGCAGTCAAGCCCAGGTTCGGCTGGCTGCGCCAGTAAGCGAGTGGACGTTCTGATTCGGTCCCGTTGCTGACGGCTGCCGTTCGACGATCCCACATCCAGACGTACCGGTTGGCAAGTGCCGGAAGCGGGATGATAGTGCGGAACCACCGCAAGGACGCATGGATGCTCGGCAACACGGCGATCGACAGCGTGCTGAAAGCAGCGGTCAGCGGCGACAGGATCGCCGGCGTCGTGGCCATGGCCGCGGATCAGCATTGCGTTATCTATCAGGGTGCCGCCGGTCGCCGCAGTGCTGCCGCGGCGGATCCCATGCCCATCGACGCGGTATTCCGCATTGCCTCCATGACCAAAGCCGTTACCGCTGCGGCGGCAATGCAACTGACTGAGCAGGGCCGGCTTTCGCTGGATCAGCCAGCTTCGGCGGTGCTGCCGTTCCTGGCTGAAACGAAGGTCCTGGAGGGATTTGACACGGCCGGCGCCGCGATCCTGCGGCCACCCCGGACGCACATCACCCTGCGCAACTTGCTGACGCACACCGCCGGCTTCGTCTACGACACGTGGAATGCGGCGATGCACCGCTATGCGCCTATGAGCGGTATTCCGCCGACGCGGACGAGAAAGCTGAAGGCGCTGACTGCTCCGCTGGGCTTTGATCCGGGGGAGCGCTGGGAATACGGCATCAACATCGACATAGTCGGCCGGATGGTGGAGGTCGTCAGCGGCCTGGATCTGGAAAGCTACCTGCAGCGGCACATCTTCGGCCCGTTGGGCATGCATGACACCAGCTTTGATCAGCGCGCCGCCTGGGATGCCCGTCTGGCAGCACTGCATGCCCGCCAGACGGACGGGTCGCTGGAACCGGTTGAGCCAGCACCTGCCGTGCCGGTGGATGGGGAATTTTATCCCGGCGGCGGCGGCCTGTTCTCCACCGCGACCGATTACATGCGGTTCCTTCGTGCGCTGATGCACGACGGGAAACTGGAAGGCGAACGGATCCTGCGGGCTGAGACGGTCGCCATGATGGGCCACAACCACATCGGTGAGCTGCAGGTGGCGCCGATGGTCAGCCAGATCCCGGCGTTGTCCAACGACGTCGAGCTGTTTCCCGGCATGGCAAAGACGTGGGGTCTGAGCTTCCTGATCAACACGGCTGCGGGACCGGCTGGGCGCAGCGCCGGCAGCCTGGCGTGGGCGGGACTGTACAACACGTATTACTGGCTGGATCCGGTGCGGAAGATCAGCGGCGTGTTGATGACACAGACCCTGCCGTTCGCCGACCCCGCCGTGCTGGAGGCGCTGGACGGTTTCGAGCGTGCCGTCTACCGGGCGGCGGAATAAAGGCGGCCACCCTGTCCGGCTGGTTGCGGTGGGCGCGGCGATTGACAAGCGGCGGCGCAGTCCCTACCCCCCGCGCCTGCCTTGCAGATCGAGTTCCAGTCGCATGTCCCGCCGTAAGCCTCGTGGCCGCCCGCTCAACGGGTGGCTGATCATCGACAAACCGGGCGGCATGACCAGCACCGACGTCGTCAACCGCGTCAAGCGGCTATTCGATGCGCAGAAGGCAGGGCATGGCGGCACGCTGGACCCGTTGGCCACTGGGCTGCTGCCGGTTGCGTTTGGCGCCGCAACCAAGACTGTGCCCTATGTCATGGACGGGACCAAGCTTTACCGGTTCACCTTGCGGTTCGGTGAGGCGCGCGATACCGATGATGCCGACGGTTTGGTGACTGACATCAGTGCCGCCCGCCCCGAGGATGCGGCGATCGAGGCGGCGCTGGTGGATCTGCGCGGCGACATCATGCAGATCCCGCCGGCCTTCTCCGCCATCAAGGTAGCGGGTGAGCGGGCCTATGACATGGCGCGGGAAGGCCGGGCGCCGCTGCTGGAACCGCGTCCTGCGCGGGTGGACAGATTTGTGCTGATCCAGCGGGTCGATGCCGATACGGCGGTATTCGAGGTTGCCTCCGGCAAGGGGGTGTATATGCGCAGCCTGGCCCGCGACCTGGCGCGGGCATGCGGGACGGTTGGCCATATCGTCGAGCTGCGCCGGCTGCGGGTCGGTCCGTTTCTGGAGCATCACGCAATTCCGCTGGACAAACTGCGCGAAGCGGAGGATACCGCGCCCGCCTCCCCGGACCTGCTGCTTCCGGTCGCGACCGCGCTGGCCGACATCCCGGCGCTGGCCTTGACCGAACAGGAGGCCGCTGACCTTCGGCATGGCCAGGCGATCAGCCTGATCGAGCTGATGGGCCGGATTCCAGCAACGGCCGATCCCCATGGCGGATTGGCGCGCGCAATGGCGGGGGGCCGCGTCATCGGGCTTTGTCGTCTGCAGGACGGCATGCTGAAGCCCGAGCGGGTGCTTTGATACCTGGCGCGTTCGCTGCAACCCCCTACTCAGGAGATGCCTGATGTCGATTACGGCGGAGCGTCGGACGACGCTTATTGGCGAATATGCGACGGGCGCGGCCGATACCGGCAGCCCGGAAGTTCAGGTTGCTTTGCTTTCAGAGCGGATCAGCAACCTGACCGAACACCTGAAGACCCATGCAAAGGACTTTCACTCCCGACGTGGCCTGCTGATGCTGGTTGGGCGGCGGCGGCGGTTGCTGGACTATCTGAAGAAAAAGGACCAGACGCGATATCAGACGCTGATCGGTCGTTTGAGCCTGCGTCGTTAACGGCACGGTCCGGTTCGCCGGGGCTGGATCGCGGATAGGCATACGGGGACGGGCAAATAAAGCTGGTCAGTTGATGAAATGATCCTTATTTGCCTATTGATTGAGTGCAAAACCTGAACGGGGGCAGGAAAACCCCCGCTACACTGCGGTACGCGGTGGACAGAAGGATCGCCGATCCGCCAGACCCTGGACGCACGGGACAAGCGACGGCGTTTCCGGCCACATGGCCGCGGCTGCGAACCCTTTTCAAGGCCCGCAGCGCGCGTTCCGTGTTACCCGAGACGCCGCCACCCCGTCCAGACCAGGAAACGGTGGAAGAACGCTGTCTGGTTGTCCGCCGATGCCGCGCATCTGAGGGATGACTGAATGTTCAATTACTTCCGCAAGGAACTCGACTGGGGTGGCCGCAAGCTGGTCCTGGAAACCGGCAAAATCGCCCGTCAGGCCGACGGTGCCGTAATGATATCCTATGGTGAGACGATCGTGCTGTGCACGGCAGTGGGGGTGAAGGCCGCTAAGCCGGGCCAGGACTTCTTCCCACTGACTGTCAACTATCAGGAAAAGGCGTTTGCCGCCGGCAAGATCCCGGGTGGTTTCTTCAAGCGCGAAGGCCGGCCGAGCGAGGCAGAGGTGCTAAAAAGCCGGCTGATCGACCGGCCGATCCGCCCACTGTTCCCGGAGGGTTTCCGGAACGAGGTGCAGGTTGTCGCTACTGTCCTGAGCTATGACAACGAGAACGACCCGGACATCGTGTCGATGGTGGGCTGCTCGGCTGCCCTGACGCTGTCAGGAATCCCGTTCTTCGGGCCAATTGGTGCAGCCCGCGTCGGCTATCAGAATGGTGCATATATCCTGAACCCGACGAACGACCAGATGAAGACCGGCGAGCTGGAACTTGTCGTCGCCGGCACCGTCGAAGGCGTGCTGATGGTCGAATCCGAAGCGCAGGAGCTGTCGGAGGAGATCATGCTGGGAGCAGTCAGCTTTGGCCATTCGGCGTTCCAGCCGGTAATCAACGCCATCATCGAACTGGCTGAACATGCCGCCAGGGAGCCTTGGGCGCTGCCTGAGAAGTCCCAGGAAGAGGTGGCACTGGCGGGCAAGGTTGATGCAGTCGGCCGGGCCGCAATTGCTGAAGCCTATAAGGAGAAGGTCAAGCAGGTACGCTATGAGCGGGTCGCTGAGGCCAAGAAGGCAGCAATAGTGGCGCTGGCGGCCGAGGGGATCGACACCGAGAAGGCAAAGGGCCTGTTCAAGGATCTGGAAGCCGACGTTGTCCGCAACGCCATCCTGGATACCGGCCTGCGCATTGACGGGCGCGATACCCGCACCGTGCGCCCGATCGTCGCGGAAGTCGGCATCCTGCCGCGGGCGCATGGTTCTGCCCTGTTCACCCGCGGCGAGACGCAAGCGTTCTGCGTTGCCACTCTGGGCACCGGCCAGGACGAGCAGGTCGTCGATGCACTGCTGGGCGAATACCGCGAAAACTTCATGTTGCATTACAACTTCCCGCCCTATTCCGTGGGCGAGGCGGGTCGTCTGGGCTCGCCCGGACGGCGTGAGATCGGTCATGGCAAGCTGGCCTGGCGCGCCCTGCATCCGTTGCTACCGCCGAAGGACAAGTTCCCCTACACGATGCGTGTGGTGTCGGAGATCACCGAGTCGAACGGTTCCTCCTCGATGGCGACGGTTTGCGGAACCTCGCTGGCGCTGATGGATGCCGGCGTTCCGCTGACGCGCCCGGTGGCAGGCATTGCCATGGGCTTGATCAAGGAGGAGCGCGGCTTTGCCGTGCTGTCGGACATCCTGGGCGACGAGGACCATCTGGGCGACATGGACTTCAAAGTCGCGGGGACGGAGATGGGTGTGACCAGCCTGCAGATGGACATCAAGATCACCTCCATAACCCCGGACATCATGCGGATTGCGTTGGAGCAGGCCAAGGACGGCCGGATGCACATCCTGGGCGAAATGGCGAAGGCGCTGACCGGGGCGCGGGGTGATGTGGCGACGACCGCGCCGCGGATCACCACCATCCACGTCCCGAAGGAAAAAATCCGCGAGGTCATCGGCACGGGCGGCAAGGTGATCCGTGAGATCGTCGAGCAGACCAAGTGCAAGATCGACATCGACGACGACGGCACCATCAAGATTGCCGCTGTCGACGGCGATCAGGCGCAAAAGGCCATCGACTGGATCCGCGGCATTGTGGCGGAGCCCGAGATCGGCGTGATCTACAACGGCAAGGTGGTCAAAACCGCCGACTTCGGGGCGTTCGTCAACTTCCTAGGGTCAAAGGATGGGCTGGTTCACATAAGCGAGCTGACGCAGGGCCGTGTCGGCAGGACCACGGACGTGGTCAACAATGGTGACCCGGTGAAGGTGAAGGTCATCGGTTTCGATGAGCGCGGCAAGGTTAAGTTGTCGATGCGGGTTGTCGATCAGGCGACCGGCGCCGATATCACGCATCAGGTCGGCGCCAAGCCAGCCCGCGGCGGTGATCGTCCAGACCGAGGGGACAGATCAGAACGAGGTGACAGGCCGGAACGGCGGGAGCGATTTGAGCGTTCCTCAGGCTTCGAAGGCGAGCAGCCGGCCAGGGTTGGGGACTAACCCTCTTGTCAGCTTGATTCCGTCAGGGCCGGTGTGTCTGCCTGATCTCTAGCCTTATGGCTGGAACAAGTCGGGACGTCACGGTCACGAAGAGCGTCAGGCTGACCAACAGGCTTTTGGATAGCCTTACTAGGGGGCGTGCGGCCATGCGAGCATTGAACGCGATACGGATGGGTGGGGTGGATGTTCTGCCGCTGATTGAAGGCGGCAAGGGCGTGTCGATCTCCAACGGCCTGTCGGCTGGCAACTGGGCTTTGGCAGGCGGCGTCGGGACATTCAGTGCGGTGAACGCCGACAGCTTTGATGTCAGCGGGCGGCCCATCCCTCAGGTTTATCGTGGCCGCACGCGTCGCGAACGTCATGAGGAACTTGTGCAGTACGCCATTCAGGGTGCGCTGACTCAGGCGCGTAGGGCGTGGGAAATCACCGGTGGCAAAGGTCGGATCCACGCCAACATTCTGTGGGAGATGGGCGGTGCCGAGCGCATCATCACCGACGTGCTTGAGCAGGCGAAAGGCATCGTGAACGGCATAACTTGTGGTGCAGGCATGCCATACCGGCTGTCGGACATCGCGGCCAAGTTCGGTGTCTACTACTATCCGATCATTTCCTCGGCACGGGCGTTCAATGCGCTGTGGAAGCGGGCATATTCGAAAACCGCCGGGTTGCTGGGTGGCGTGGTTTATGAAGATCCCTGGCTTGCCGGCGGACATAACGGGTTATCCAACGGCGAGGACCCAGCACTTCCGGAAGATCCGTATCCCCGGGTGATGGCGCTGCGCAAGGTAATGCGGGACTTCGGCCTGCACGAGACGCCGATCATCATGGCAGGCGGGGTGTGGTGCCTGGAGGACTGGGAAAGCTGGATTGACAATCCTGACCTGGGGCCGATTGCCTTCCAGTTCGGCACGCGGCCACTGCTGACTCAGGAAAGCCCGATCGGCAGCGCCTGGAAGCAGCGGCTGCTGACCTTAAAGGAAGGCGACGTCTTCCTGAACCGGTTCAGCCCGACCGGCTTCTACTCCAGCGCCGTCAACAACGGCTTCATTAATGAACTGCGTGAACGTAGCGAGCGACAGGTGGCTTATACCGCCGAGGCCGTCGGCGAGCACGTGGCGGAGTATGGCGTGGGGCCGCGCAAGCGCATCGTCTTTCTGACGAGTGCCGACCGCGAACGGGCCATGGCGTGGGAGCGGCAGGGCTTCACCGAGGCGCTGCGGACGCCGGATTCGACGTTGATCTTTGTCACTCCGGAGAAATCGCGGGAAATCCTGGCGGATCAACAGGCGTGCATGGGATGCCTGAGCACCTGCCGGTTCTCCAACTGGTCGCAGGATCAGCAGAACCATGACAACGGCAAGCGAGCCGATCCGCGCAGCTTCTGCATCCAGAAGACGCTGCAGAACATTGCGCATCAAAGCGATGAGCCGGCAACGGTCGATCAGAACCTGATGTTCAGCGGCCACAATGCCTATCGGTTTGCCAAGGATCCATTCTACTCCAACGGGTTTATCCCAACCGTCAAGCAGTTAATGGAACGGCTACTGGCCGGACGGTAGAGGTTCTGGGTACTACTCAGGGCGTGCCGACGCTGTCCTGCCTAGGCTTTTTCTGCGTTCGAGCTCGATCCGTTCATGCGATCGACGCGACGCAGTAGGTAGATCGAGATCACCATCACCAGGATAAGTCCGGCGAGCACGCCCAGTTCGATCATTGACGATTGAAAGCCTGCCTGATTCTCGCCAGCGGACGGATTGTGCGGGGCTGACTGAGATGATTCCAGGGTGATCACCAAAATTCGCCGGATCGAAGCGATCAGCCCGACGATCAGGAACGGTTCACAGTCCAGGGTGCCGGAGCTGATCGAGACCCGCACCGTGTGCAGGATCTCGGCCAGCATCAGCACGAACAGCAGGCGGTCGATGATGACCAGCAGGGCGTCGCCGTTCGACCAGTTCATCAGGCCGCTGCCGACCGTAATGATCGCCAGGACCAGCGCCATCACCGCAGTGACGGACAACACGATTCCCAGCACGACATAGATGCCGTGCTCAATGTTGAGAAACAGGCGGTTGGAGAGCCGCAGCGCCCGATCGCTGGACTGGTTGATCCGCGCGACGCTCTCCTCGGCCTGGCCGATCCGATCAGGTGGCGGGGTCATCCGGGCGACGCGAAGCGGCTACGGACAGGACGATGGCTGCCGTTCAGGCGGCCGGCGCGGTGAAGGGCTTGGCTGATGATTTTGCTCGTCCGGTGCACGTTTCGCGGATCCCTGCCTGTGCTTGATGAGGGCTCACGCATCATGATGCCAGGGCTGCCATCTGCCAAACGCATTGTCGTCACTGCCAATCCGATTTGGGCGGCGTGTTGCCCCGGCACAGGTGCAAGCCCAGGCCGCGGCGCAAGTCTTAGAGCGGCGTCCATTCGCCTTGGTTCACGGACCCCTCTCTAACTCGTTGTTTGATCGCGTGATTCACCGTTCCGGTGATGCGACCTGCTCGGATCACGCTTGTCTTATGACTTCCCCCGGGTTTGCGGAACAATGGTTCACCAGCGGCGGGTTGCAACCCGCCGCTGGTGAAGGGGGATGGATCGAGATCACGCCGGTCGGGTAGGACCGAATTAGAGTGGGATCGCCCCCTTCTTTTCCACAAGGCCCGAACGGATACCGGGGGTGTGATGCCCCGGATGACAAGCATGGGACAGGAAAAGACATGGGACAGGAAAAGATGAGCCACGCCATAGCACCCACAGCGGATCAAGTCACCCTCGGCGTCGATGTCTCGAAAGATACCCTCGATGTCCACCTCCACCCGCAGGGCATCGCCCAGCAATTCACCAACGACCCTAAAGGCCACAGCAAGCTGATCGCCTGGATCACCCCCAGGCAGCCGACACGCATCGTCTTCGAGGCCACCGGCGCCTATCACCGTGCTCTGGAATTGGCGCTGGGCCGCGCCGCGCTGCCCGCCGTCAAGGTCAACCCGCTGCAGGCCCGCCGCTTCGCCGAGGCCACCGGCAAACGCGTCAAGACCGATACGGTCGATGCCGCCATGCTGGCCCGCTTCGGCGCCATCCTGCAGCCCGACATCCCACCCGCCAAGGACGAAACCATTGACACGCTGGGCGAACTGCTGGCCGCACGGCAGGCTTTGGTGAAGGACCGAACCACCGCGCTCAACCGCAGCAAGACCCTCACGCTGGCCCTGCTCAAGCGCCAAAGCCAGCAACACCTCAAGCAGATCGAAACCCAGATCCAGGCCATCGATCGCCAGCGGACAACCATTCTGGCCGCCCATAAGAGGCTCAAGGCCCGCTTCGACATCCTTGTCAGCATTCCTGGCCTGGGCGCCGCCAGCGGCCTCGCCCTGCTCATCGACATGCCCGAACTCGGCACCATGGATGCCAAACAGGCCGCCAGTCTCGCCGGACTGGCGCCCGTCACCCGGCAATCGGGCACCTGGCAGGGGAAAAGCTTCATACAGGGCGGCAGAGCCAACCTTAGGCAGGCCATCTACATGCCAGCCCTCGTCGCCATCCGCTTCAACCCGCCGCTCAAAGCCAAATACCTGGCGCTGCGTCAGGCCGGTAAACCCGCCAAGGTCGCCATCGTCGCCATCATGCGCAAGCTGGTCATTATCGCCAACGCGCTGCTGCGCGATACGCGCACATGGACGCCAGAAGTGGCTTGACCAAGACGGATACTCTAACTGTCGAAGCTACGAAGGTTGTTCATCCGGGGCGGAGGGGTGAAGCTGTGGTTGCCACACACATCAACCGCACGCCCCAGGAGCCCCGAATGAACGTCCACAAGAATGCGCGCCTGACGCCGCAAGGTCGAGCCTTGCTGGTGCACCGTGTCCGCACCGATGGGTGGCGGGTGGGAGATGCCGCCGCCGCCGCCGGTCTCTCTCAACGACAAGCGTTTCGCTGGCTGGCGCGGCATCGGGCGGGGGGCGAACTTGCCCTGCAGGACAGGAGTTCGGCGCCCGCCCGATGCCCGCACCGCACCGACGCCGACACTCTGGCCGCCATCGAGCGGCTGCGTCGCGAACGGCGCACCGGCCCGCAGATCGCCCGTGAGCTTGGCCTGCCGCGCTCGACAGTTGGCGCGGTGCTGCGCCGTCTTGGCCTTGGAAGGCTCAGGGCGCTCGAGGCCAAACCCGAAATCATCCGCTACGAGCGCGAGAAACCCGGCGAACTCATCCACATCGACATCAAGAAACTCGGCCGCATCAACGGGGTCGGCCACCGCATCACCGGCGACCGCACCGGCCAAAGCAACAAACGGGGCACCGGCTGGGAATATCTCCATGTCGCCATCGACGATGCCTGCCGCCTGGCCTACAGCGAAGTCCTGGCCAACGAAAAAGCCGAGTGCGCCGTCGCTTTCACCCGCCGCGCACTGGCCTGGTTCAAGCGCTTCGGCGTCAGCGTCGAGCGGATCATGACCGACAACGGATTGGCCTATAACAGCTTCGCCTTCCGCGACCTGTTGGCAGAGACAGACATCCGCCATAAGCGAACCCGGCCCTACACCCCGCGCACCAACGGCAAGGCCGAGCGTTTCATCCAAACCAGCCTGCGTGAATGGGCGGAACTGGCAAAGGTTCCGCGTGCGTCAGCACGTGGAAAGCCAGTGAAGGGTTACGCCCATACCTACACATCGTCCGCCGAGCGGACCGAAACGCTCAAACCCTGGTTGCACACCTACAACACCACGCGCACCCACAGCGGCATCAAGCACATGACGCCCTTCGCCAGACTGAACAACGTGCTTGGATTCGACATCTAGCCATAGACCCCGGTACCCTCGGCGCGCGTCATACGCTCCTGCAGGGGAGTTGCGGTGAGGCTGGCTGCCACGGCCTCGGCGACCCGGATGCCGTCTATGCCGGCCGAGAGAATGCCGCCGGCATAACCAGCCCCCTCACCCGCCGGGAAAAGCCCCCTGGTGTTCAGGCTGTGGCCGTCCGGTCCACGGGTAATGCGAAGTGGCGAGGACGTCCGCGTCTCCACCCCTGTCAGCACCGCGTCCTGCATGGCGAAGCCGGGGATGTCGCGATCGAATTCCACCAGGGCCTCACGCAGTGCTTTGGCAGCGAAGGCGGGCAGACAAGCGGTCAAATCGGCAGGATGCACGCCAGGCTTGTAAGATGGCACGACTTCGCCCAGTGCGGCGGAAGGGTGGCGGGCGATGAAGTCGCCGACACGCTGGGCAGGCGCGGCATAGCTGCTTCCCCCGGCGAGGAACGCCTGATGCTCCCAGTGCTGCTGGAAGGCGATTCCGGCCAGCGGGCCGTCAGGATAGTCCTGCGGGGAGATGGCAACGACGAGGCCGGCATTGGCATTGAACTCAGCTCGGGAGTACTGGCTCATGCCGTTGGTGGCGACGCAGCCGGGTTCCGAGGTTGCCGCGACAACGCGGCCACCCGGGCACATGCAGAAACTGTAGACGGAACGACCGTTGTCGGCGTGGTGTACAAGTTTGTAGTCAGCCGGCCCAAGAAGCGGATGACCGGCAAAAGCGCCGAAGCGGGCACGGTCGATCAGCGCCTGCGGGTGTTCGACGCGCACGCCGATGGAGAATGGCTTGGCCTCCAGGTGGACGCCGCGCCGGTGCAGCATGGCGAAAGTGTCCCGGGCGCTGTGGCCGATCGCCAGGACGACATGGCCGGTCTCGATCTGCTCGCCACTAGCCAGGGTCAGACCGCGGATATGACGATTCGAATCGAGCTCCAGGTCCTCAACGCGGGAGGCAAACCGATACTCGCCGCCCAAGGCCTCGATCTTGCGACGCATGTTCTCGACGACGGTGACGAGACGGAAGGTGCCGATGTGGGGTTTGCTGACGTAGAGGATTTCCTCCGGCGCGCCAGCTTCGACAAACTCATGCAGCAGCTTGCGGCCGAGGTGGCGCGGGTCCTTGACGCCGGAATACAGTTTGCCGTCGGAGAAGGTTCCGGCACCGCCCTCGCCGAATTGAACGTTGCTCTCCGGCGTCAGCACGCCGCGGCGCCACAGTGCCCAAGTGTCGTTAGTGCGCTGTCGCACCAGCTTGCCGCGTTCCAGGATAAGCGGGCGGAAACCCATCTGGGCCAGGATCAGTGCAGCCAGCAGACCGCACGGTCCGGTGCCGATGACGACCGGGCGGCTGGCGGGAGCGGCGACGCGGACTGGTGGTCGATACTCGGTATCGGGAGTTCGGCGGACGCCTGGATCGTTTGCGTGCCGGAGCAGCACCGTGGTTTCGTTGCGGACCTCAACGTCGACAGCATAGATCAGGTGGATCGCCGAGCGGCGGCGGGCGTCGAAGGCGCGACGTGCGACTGTGAGGCAGAGCAGGTCGTCGAGGGGCAGGCCAAGGCGAGCCACCACCGCCTCACGAATGGCACACTCGTCGTGGTTCAGCGGCAGTTTGATCTCGGTCAGGCGCAGCATGAACAAGGAGGTCGGCAGCCGCTGGGTCGAAACAAGACGCTGCGGGCGCAGACGCTAGGATTGGTGCGTAGGTTCAGAGCGATAGCTGCTCTGGCAACGGCTTTGCCCAGCCGTGCGGATCGGGTGCAGTACCGTATTGAATGCCTACAATGGTGTCGTAGAGCTTCCGGGTCAGGCTGCCGGTGATGCCGCCGTTGATGATGTATCGCTCACCCTTGTAGCCAAGCTCACCGACGGGGGAGATGACCGCGGCGGTGCCGGTACCCCACATCTCCAGCGTTCCGGCCTTCGCGGCGGCGATCACCTCATCGATGGTGATCGGCCGTTCAGAGACCGGGATCCCCCAATCGCGCAGCAGGGTCAGCACCGAGGCGCGGGTGATGCCGGCCAGGATCGCGCCGTTCAGCGGCGGGGTAATGACCTCGTCGCCGATCTTCAGCATGATGTTCATGGTACCGACCTCATCGAGGTAGCGGTGCTCGACGCCGTCCAGCCATAAGACCTGGGTGTAACCCTGCTTCTGCGCCTGCTCGGCGCCGAACAATGAGGCGGCGTAGTTTGCGGCGGTCTTCGCCGCGCCAAGACCGCCCTTGACGGCGCGGACATAGGTGTCTGACGCGAGGATGCGGACGGGGTTCATGCCCTCCTTGTAGTAGGCGCCCACCGGGCCGACGATCACGTAATACAGATAGCTGTGTGAGGGATGGACGCCGAGGAACGTCTCGGTGGCGATGACCGTTGGGCGGATGTACAGCGAGGTGCCTGGCAGGCTTGGCACCCAACGCTGATCAATCCCGACCAGCGCCTGGATCGACCTTTCTACCATGGCCGCATCGATTTCAGGGATGCAAAGATGCTGACCGGAGGTATTGAGGCGCCTCGCATGGTCGGCGAGGCGGAACATCCTGATCTTGCCATCCGGTCCACGGAAGGCCTTCAGTCCGTCGAAGATCGCCTGGCCGTAGTGCAGCACGGAGGTAGCCGGGTCCAGGCTGAACGGCGCATAGGGCTCGATACGCGGGTTGTACCAACCTTTCCCGACCTCATAGTTCATCAGGAACATGTGGTCGGAAAAGACATTACCGAAGGCCAGCGTGTCATCGGCCGGAGTCGGTCGGGGCGTGGCGGTTCGGGTAATCGCGATCTGGTTCACGTTTGTCTCGGTGCTTTCGAAGGGACTTGGAGCCATAGACTACGCTACCGTGACGGCAAATGCCACCGCAGCCTGTTGGCTAATGCCGGAGTGAGACGTGTGAACGGCGTCTCAACGGGCTGCATTGTTTTGACAAAATTCGGCAATTGTATCGTAATCGAAAATAGATTAGATAATGCAATTGCAACGTCCTTGTGGATCGCTGCATCAACATTCTGCAGCCGATGGCCCTAGGGAACCCTGACCTTGATCCGATTGCCCCGCCGGTTCCTTTTTCTGGCCTGCCACACCCCCCTGCTGATTGCCCTGGCTGCCGCGCGGCCTGCATCTGCGCTGACGATCATCCCGCTGTTCGACATTTCCATCACCGGTGCGGCCAATGCGGCGCAGCTTGAGGGCGCCATTTCCGACGCGGCCGGCGTGATCAGCTCGCTGTACACGAATGCTGGGTCGGTGCGGATCGTGTTTTCCCAGGCGGCCGGCAGCTTCCTGGGGGAAAGCCAGAGCGCAAGTTATGGCCTGAGCTACGCCGCTTATACCGCCGATCTGACATCGACATCGAAAAGCGAACCCGGGAACGTCATCTTGACGAGTGCGGTCGCCAACCTGGCGTCAGGCAACAAGCCTGGCACCGGGGGCTCGGTGATCATGACATCTGCCGATGGCCGGATCGCTCTGGGTCTGGCGCGCGACACGCCCTGCTTCAGCAGCAGCGGCACTTATGTGAATAGCTGTAATCAGGCGTACGACGGGGTCGTGACGATTTCCACCAGCTATACACTGAACTACGGCAAGACCGCGGTGGCGGGACAATACAGCGCCGTCGACACCGTCGAGCACGAGGTGAACGAGGTCCTGGGCGGCGGTGGGCAGGGCTCCGTGCTGAATGCCATCGCGGACAACATCGCGGCCTACCAGGATGATGTTGGCGTGCTGGATCCGTATCGATATCTCGCGCCCGGGGTGCCCAGCTTCAGCACGGCCGGAAGTGCATCCGGCTACTTCTCGATCGATGGCGGCCAGACAAACATCGTGTTCTTCAACCAGAACAGCAGCGGCGACTACGGCGACTTCAACACCAGCGACAACGTCCAGTCCGCGTTCAGCGGTCCCGGCATCCTGGCGACGTACGACACCGCCTCACCCGAGTTCGCAATGCTGGAGTCGATCGGTTATGCAGGGGTGCCGGAACCTGGATCATTCAGTCTTGTCGCGGTTGGGCTGGCGAGCCTGGGGTGGCTGCGGCGGCGCGACGCGGGCCCAAAGGCAGGGCGATTTGCGGCCGATCTGGCATGACATCGTGCCTTAGGCAAGGCTGTCCCGCTGCAGCAGCCAGGGTTCGGCCAGACCAAGACCACGCACCGCGATGCCGTTGCCCAATTGCGTTTGATACGACTGATGGTGGTGGCCGTGCACAATCAGGCAGGCGCCACAGACTTGCGCAAGCGTGTCGATCACCGCGAAGCCGTGTGGATGGCTGGACGGCGCTTCATGGGCGACCAGGATGTCGCAGGACAGGCTGGCCAGAAGGTCGAAGTCCTCTGGAAAGATCGTGTCGCGGTGGAACAGCGGCAGGCCGCCGCGCCAGGCCTCGCCCGGGCGCAACGCACCCTGGAACGCCGAGCGGGACTTGAACGAGGGTGGTCCTTCGGCCGGATGCCAGACGCGCGGCTTGAACACCCCGGGCAAGCCGCCGATGCGAACACCGTGGATGGTATCGACGCGCAGGCCCAGGTCTCCGGGGCTTTGTACAAGGTGGTCATAAGCCTGCGGCGTCTCGGTGTCATGGTTGCCCAGGATCCACCGGACCGACCAACCCGCCTGAATAGCCCTGGCAAACACCTGCGGCAGCGGTGCGGCCAATCCGCAGTCGCCGACCAGGATCAACGTGCCGGGCGGCAAGCCGCCACAGGCGCGCAGGATCGGCGATGCGTTGCCGTGCAGGTCGCCGGCGAACAGGATCGGCGGCTGGTCAGCCAAGCGCCGCGTGTACCCAGGCTGCCCAGGCGAGCACCGCTCGATCCTGACCGCGGCGACCGACGATTTGGATGCCCAGTGGGAGCCCGCTTGGACCAGTGCCGGCAGGAACCGTCACACAGGGAACATGCAGCGAGGTCCAGATGAAGTTGAAGGCCGGGTCACCGGTCCATGCCAGCCCGACCGGCGCTTCACCGGGCGCGGCGGGAGTGACCAGAACGTCCAGTCCGGCCATCACATCGGGAAACGCCTGCTGCGTGGTCCGGAACGTGTTGTAGGCGTCGTCGAGTGTCGACTGGGTCTGGCTCAGGCCGAACGCCAGACGCTCTCGCAGACCTTCGGTCAGTTGGTCCGGATGGTGGGCCAGTTCCCAGCCCAGGGCCCGCGCGCTCTCACTGTTCATGATGATTGGGTGGGCCTCGACCAGAGCGTCAAAGGTGTCGGGCAGTTCCCGGTGAACGACGGAGGCGCCCGCGCGTGCCAGGGTTTCGGTGACCTGCTGCAGCAACGTCTGGGTTTCCGGTGTGGCGACCTGCCAGGTGGGCGAGCGGCAGATGCCGACCCTGGGGACAGACCCGGGCTTTTCTTCCGGGCTGCCGAGGTCGCAGCCGGAGACCGCGGCAGCCAGCAATGCGCAATCGGCAACCGTGCGGGCCATCGTGCCAACGGTATCCAGGCTGTCGGCCATCAGCTTCATGCCGATCCGGCTGATCATGCCATAGGTCGGCTTGTAGCCGACGACACCGCAATAGGCGGCCGGGCGGATGATGCTGCCGGCTGTCTGTGTGCCGTAGGCAATGGGGAACAGGCCGGCGCCGACGCCGGCGGCGGAGCCGGACGACGATCCGCCCGGTGTGTGAGCCGGGTTGACCGGATTCATGGTCGGGCCCGGATGGCGGGTTGCGAACTCCGTGGTGACGGTCTTGCCGATGACCACGGCACCGGCCCGGCGCGCCCAGGCTACGGGTGCAGAGTCTGCCTTTGGTCGCCAGCCCCGCCAGATCGGTGAGCCATACTCGCTGGGCATATCGGCGGTATCGAGGACATCCTTCACGCCGATCGGGATGCCCTGTAACGGGCCGGACGGTGCCGCAGCGGCGGCAGCCCGAGCTTGGTGGGGATCAAAATGGGCGAAGGCTAGGACCGAGTGGTCACGCCGGGCAATTTGATCCAAATAGGCCTCCGTCAGCGCTTCAGGCCGCAGCTTGCCGCTTTGAACCAGACGTGCGGCGGCGGTGGCGGTAAGATTGTTCAGATCAGCCGCTGTGTCCTTTTGCATGGCTCGCCTCTCCATCCTGAAATGAAACGCAACACTCTTCCCTTCATGCAACACTGGCGCGAGGCGTCGGCCGGGTCCATCCTATGGCGGATGAGCGCGTATAATCAGACCGACGAGCGGAAGCCAAACGACGACAGAAAGCCACCTTCCGGGAGCGTGCGCGTCGGCGGCGATCCGGATGGGCTAATGACCTATCTCGTCGACCTTGCGCCCGAAGCGCTGCCCAGCGTTTGCAAACGGGACCTGGAACACGCGTGGTATGCGGCACGCGAAGCGGCACTGGCGCAACGAACAGGAGCGGTTCGGGGATTCCGCTTCAAGCGGCCGGACGGCAGCCACACCGACCTCGCCCTGGCGGATCGCGATGCGCGGTGCTGGGTGGGCGCCGTTGACCGGACCGTTGGCATTGCCAACGCCTCCGGCCTGTCACTGTGCCTGCGACTGCTGGCCTTGATCGACCTGCTGGCCCGCGCCCCCTGGGCCCGATCCTTGTTTCATCTGGCACGAGATGGTGCTGAGTTCCACCCGGCGCTGCTGCGGGCGGCGGCAAGCCAGCCGCTGACTGCGGAGGCGAGGTTTGATGAGACGACGTTCCAAGTTCGCCTGGCGCGTTTCGTAAGCGGCCTGCAGCTTGAGCCCCCCGCCGCTGTGCAACGTCTTTCAGGAGCACATTGATGCGTTGGGCTTGTCTTTTGATCCAACCGGCCAGCGTGGCGGCCGTGGTAATGCTGTCTGGCTGCGCCAGCTCGTTCCCTGGCGGCCAATCGCAAACGGATGCCTCCACACGTGCCGCCTGTCAGCAGCGCGCAGAACAGGCTTATGAGCAGCAGAATCGTGGGCAGATCTACAGCCCCCCTGCCCCGGTCAACAGCCCTTACTCCGCCAACTACACGCCCTCGGTCTCTGACCGGGGGCTGTCCGACCTGTTCGTGCACGACAGGATGGTGAGCGATTGCGTTCGCAACACCGGCACCGGCATAGAGCGCAACCCACCCTCGCCTTTGCCAGGGCATTAACCCAGGCCAGACACGGGGACATAGGTATGGGCGGGTCAACCGGCGGCAGCAGCCGGTACTGGAAGCCGCTGTGGAGTCAGAACCATTCTGACTTGAAGAATACCGCCGGCCATTTGATTTACATGACATTGTCGGCGCCGTTACGCTAATAGCACGTGCTGCCCGGCCGGCGAACCCGCGGGATCAAGCGACTGGTGCCTGTGACACCCGGTCGGCAGCCGGCGACTTTTCAGTCTGAAGCGCCGCCGGGATACCTGGGTCGTCGGACCTGATGAGAATTGAAGGCGACATTATATGGACGGAATGGATCTGACTTTGACTCCGGCCTCGTTGATTGTCGAGGTGGCTCGCCTGGCGTTCACGACACCGGATGTGGATCTGCTGTGCTTTGGCGAATCCGACCAGTCAAGTCCAGCGACCGCTCGGGATGCCGCGATCAAGGGCCTGATGGAGGGAGAAACCCGTTATCCGGATGTTCGCGGGCTAGAGCCATTGCGGCATGCGCTGTCAGCCTACCTTAGTGCGCTGCACGCCAAGCCGGTGGCGGAGAACCGGATCCAGGTGACCGCGTCTGGCATGGCGGCAATTGCCACGGCCATGGCGGTGGTGGTTCGCCCGGGTCATCGGGTGGTGATGCACAGCCCGGCCTGGCCGAACATCGCCAGCGCAGCGCGGCTGCGTGGGGCGGTGGTAGACCATCTGGATCTGGAAGCTCAGGCTGACGGCGGATTCCGGCTGGACCTGGACCGGCTGGACACGATGATGGAGGGCGCGCGGGCCTTTGTATTGAACTCGCCGGGTAATCCCACCGGCTGGACGGCCTCGGCCGATGAGTTGCTACAGATCCGCGACATCGCCCGCCGACATGGCGCTTGGCTGATCTGTGACGAGGTCTACTCGCGTCTGGTCTATGATGGCCGGCCGGCGGCGCCATCGATCCTCGACATTGCCGAGGCGGATGAACGCATTATCGTCTGCAACAGTTTCTCCAAGACCTGGCTGATGACGGGATGGCGGCTGGGCTGGCTGGTGGTACCAGAGGGTGCGGTTGAAACCTTCGCCGATACAGTGGAGACCATCCATTCTGGGGTGGCGCCATTCATTCAGCATGCCGGGCTTGCGGCGGTCGCCGACACAGCGACGGTGGAGCGGTTCCGCGCCTATTGTGCAGCAGGACGTGCGATGGCGGGGCAAGCCTTGGCCGGGCTGAACGGCGTGCTCTATAAGCCGCCGCAGGGGGCATTCTATGCCTTCGTGGCGATTGAAGGCCTACGGGACAGCCTGGACCTGACGAAGAAACTGGTCACGCGGCATGGCGTTGCAGTCGCACCCGGTGCGGCGTTTGGCGGCAACGGTGAGGGCTGGTTGCGGGTCTGCTTTGCCCAGTCGGCCGGGCTGCTGGAACGGGCGATGCAACGGCTGCGTGATGGATTGCGGGCGGAGGTCGGATCATGAAACAGATGCCATGCGGGGTTTGTGAGACGCCATCCAGGGCGGCGTTCCGGGCGCCGCAACCGGAAAGCGCGCCAGACATGGACATGCGCCCCGGCGAGCCGACACGCTCGACACTGCGGGACTGGATGCAGGTCTGCCCGACATGCGGTGCGGCGGCGCCGGTGCTAAGTGAACTGCCTTCCACCGCCAAAGCCGTCGTGGCATCTGACGAATATCGCGCGCTGAGCACGGCGGTGCTGGAGGAGACATTGCCGTTCCGGCGCTGGGCGTTGATCTGCGAGCGGACCGGTGACCGACCGCAGCAGGCCGAGGCCCTGCTGCAGGCAGCCTGGGCTGCCGACGACGCGGCGGCGATGTCCGAGGCAGCCCGGCTGCGAGGTGAAGTTGCCGTCTTATGGGACAATACGACCGACATTGAACTGGGTTTGCGGCGGCTGGACGTGCTGCGCCGGGCAGGACAATTCGATGCGGCATTGCAATGGGCGGAGTGGTTGTCGCAACAGCAGCCGGACGAATTGGCGGAGACCATCATTCGGTTCCAGAAGACGCATATCGCCGCGCGTGACATCGGGCGACATCTGATCAGCAGCGCATTGCCGCCGCCATCGAACACGCCGCACGTCTCGCACAGCAAGCGAACAACCACGGCTTTCTGGTCACGGCTGCTGCGGAAGTAGCCGGCGCGTTCAGATCATGAACATGCGGGCGATGGCGCTACCGAGCAGGCCCAGTCCAATTACCCCGAAGCCGATCGTGCCGTAGGCCGGCAGCGTCTCGGTGATCCTCAGGACAAGATAGGCGCCAGCAGAAAGCATCGTAGCGAGTGCAAGCAGAAAGCTGGGATTGCGCATCGATGCTGCCGACTCGCGTGCGTAGAACCGCAGAACGAAGATCAGGAATGCGAAGATAAATGGCACCAGCACAATGGTGGAGAAATTCGACATCAGGATGTTGTCTCAGGCCTCTCGGTTCGACGGCGTTATAAGCTGTTCAGGAGCACACTGGCAACCATCGACAGCCCGACTGAGCATCAGCGGCTTTATGTTTGTTTGAAGTTACGAATGAGCAGGTATGGGTCCCGCTGTGTGAATGACCCCTGTGGGTTGCGTCATCGCCCTGTTGGCGCATCATGCGGCGGGGGAGATGTCCCGCAAAGGAGCACCTGGAATCATGATCCATGTCGTCGCCATTATCACCGCCAAGCCCGGCCACCGGGACACCATCCTGGAGGCGTTCCGAGCCAACATGCCCGCTGTTCATGCCGAGGCGGGATGTATCGAATACGGTCCGGCCATCGACGCTGAAGGCGCGGGCTCGATCCAGACGAAGTTTGGATCGGATACGTTCATGGTGATCGAGAAGTGGGAAAGCCTGGAACATTTGAAGGCGCATGGCGCGTCGCCGCATATGGCGGCCTATGCCGCCAAGACCAGGGAGATGATCGCCAGCAGGGTGATCCACGTGCTGTCGCCAGCCGCCTGACTTGTTCCGACCGCTCGGTCCCGACGGTGAACAAGGCGGCCCGCCTTCGCAGGCTCCAGCATTGCCTACAAACCAAATTCCTGCAGCAGGGCCAGGGTGCGGGTCGGCTTGCGTGGCCTGGCCGCCAAGAAGGCGCGCAGGTCAGTTGGCATGTCGATGTCCATGCTGATGCCGGCAAGCCGCAGGACCGTCGGCTCGATGCCGCGGGATCGTGCTGCAACCAAGTGAGGAAAGTAGCTGTCGTCGCCGAAGCGCAGTGGCACGGCGAAGGCCGGGGCGCACAGCACGGCGTTCGAGCCAAGCTCGTCATGCGCCGGGACAATGGTGAAGGACGGCCCGGACAGGCTTGAGGCGACGACGGCGTCAACCTCAGCGGGCGAAACATTCGGTATGTCTCCCGGCATCGTCAGCAGGGCGGCGTCGCGCTCCGCGGCAAGGATCCGTGCCATGCCGTTGACAGCGCCGGTGTGCCCATCCAGCGCACCCTGGTCGGTGACGCGCGCCCCATAGCGCCGAGCAAGCGCGGCCGCGGCCGGATCGACGGTGTTGACCAGAATCCCGGCAAGCCGGGTTGCCGAGGCGAGAGCGGTCAGCACGTCCTGCAGCATGGTTGCGGCAAGGACCTCGCGCTGCGCCGGGGTCAGAAGCGAGGCGGTCCTTTGCTTGGCGCCGCTGAAGGCTTTTACCGGGACGGCGGCCCACACGTCAGTCATGCCGCTGGCCGCTCATCGCTGGCCGCTGTGCCGAAGCCCGCGCAGTTCACGCCGCCGCAGCACGGCTGCCGCGTCCATCACGATCCGAGCCAGCGCCTCTCGATCCTCCATCGTCGTCATCAGCGTCTGCGCCAGCGTCACGCGCGCGTCGATCGAGACCACCTCGGACATATCGGCGTTGTCGATGACATAGCCGTCCAGCAGGTCGGCATAGCGCTGCGCAACGGTGCCAGCCGACGGGTCCAGCCCCAGCTCCGTCATCATTTTTGCCGTTGGCCCCTTCACCGCCCGGCCGGCGATGATTGGTGAAACGGCAATAATCGGCGCCTTGCAGGCGACCAGCGCCTGACGGACACCGGGAATGGCAAGGATCGGCTCGACACTGATGAACGGGTTGGACGGACAGATCACCACGGCTTCCAGCGCTGGATCAGCCAATGCGGCGATGAACGTTGGGTGCGGGCGGGCGGCGCCGGCGCCCTGGAACCGCAACTGGCTGACCACCGGCTCACACCGGCGGTGGACAAAATAGTCCTGGAAGTCGAGCCAGCCGAGGTCGGTCAACAGCCGCGTCCGCACCCGGTCGTCGGTCATCGGCACCACCGCCGGCCCGACGCCCATGCGCCGGCATAGATCGGCCGTCACTGCCGACAGGCTTTCCCCCGCCTTCAGTCGGCGGGTGCGCTCGACGTGCAAAGCCAGGTCACGATCGCCCAGTCGAAACCAGGTCTCGCCGCCGAGGGCTTCCATGGTCTGCATGAACGACCAGGTCTCATCGTGCCGTCCCCATCCGAACTCGCGGTTGGCAAGGCCGGCGAGCGTATAGGCGACCGTATCGATATCGGGAGAGATCGACAGACCCAGGTGCTCAAAGTCGTCGCCCGTGTTGACCACCACCAACAGCTTCTCCGATGGCATGATACGGGACAGGCCCAGCGCCAGCTTCGCGCCGCCTACCCCGCCGGACAGGGCGATGATCACTGGAAAAGATCCTCCTCGGGCGGACGGATGATGTCTGCAACCGGCACCGCCGGCGCCTGCCAAGCGAGCCCCCGCACGACGACGATCGGCTGGGCCTCCGCTGCCTGACCTTGCAGCAGCGAGGCGGCCGCGGCAACCTCATCAGCAAAGCCGATGATGCTGACCTCCAGGGCGCGGCCGAACAGGTCGGGCTGGCCGCGCAGGTCGATTACAGCGGGGATGCCGGCCGATCCGATAGCCACGCCGGTCGTGCCGCGACGCCAGGGGCGGCCGAAGCTGTCGCTGATGATCACCGCTAAGTCTGTCCCCACACCGGTACGGCGACGCAGCGCGAGGCGGATCGCTTCAGCCGATCCGTCCGGGTCCAGCGGCAGCAGCAGCGCGCGCTGACGCCCATCCGCTTCGGCCACGTTGGATTGATCGACGCCAGCATTGGCCATCACGAAGCCCAGCCGGTGCTGCATGATCATCAGGTTGGGGCGGCTGCGGACCACCTTCGCCGAGTCGGATAATACGACCTCGACGATGCGGGGGTCCTTGCCGACCTCCTTGGCCAGAGCGATGGCCTGCGCCGACGGCACGATGTCGTCGAGCGCGATGATCCGGCCCTCAGCCTTGGAGACGACCTTCTGGGCAATCACGACCACGTCGCGATCCTGCAGCACGTGGCCGGACCGCTGCAGGCTGTCAGCGATCAGCCCTGGCAGGTCGTCGCCGGGCCGGATCATCGGCAGCCCGGAAAGTGCAAACAGCTCCAGTCGTGCTGTCACGACCGGCCACCTGGTTGTGCGGTGGTCGTGCGCAGGCACATTGCGCGCATCCCGTCAGATCCTCACGCAAACATCCGGCGCAGCTTGGGCAGGATTTGTTCACCGTAGATCTTAAGGAACCTAGCCTGGTCGTTGCCGGGGGCGTGGAACACCAGGTGACGGAAGCCCATGTCGATGTAGGGCCTGATCTTTTCGATGTGCTCGTCAGGATCGGCGGAGACGATCCAGCGGCTGGCAGCCCGCTCGATCGGCAATTGATCAGCCAGACGCTCCATCTCCATGGGGTCGTGCACGGTCATCTTCTCTTCCGGCGTCAGCGCCAGCGCGGCCCAGATGCGGGTGTCTTCCATGGCGCGCTGCCTGTCGGTGTCGAACGAGACCTTCATCTCGATCATGCGGTCGTAGTCAGGCTTCGGCCTGGCGGCAAGCGACAAGCCCTCATTGACGTTGGGCAGCAGCGTCTCGGTGTAGAGGTCCCATTTCTTGCCGCTGGTGCAGATGAAGCCATCAGCCATCCGGCCGGCATACTTTGCCACCTGCGGCCCCGCGCCGGCGACGTAGATCGGCAGCGGCGCGCCGGGCTTGTCATAGATGGTGGCGTTCTGGGTCTGATAATACTCGCCCTCGAAGCTGACATGGTCCTCAGCCCAGAGCTTGCGGATCAGGCTGATCGCCTCGCGCAGGCGCGCGAACCGTTCCTTCATTTCCGGCCATTTCATGCCGGTTGACGGAACCTCATTCAGGCCCTCGCCAGTGCCGACGCCCAGGATCACCCGGCCGGGAAACATCGAACCCAGCGTGCCGAACACCTGGGCAACCACCGACGGGTGGTAGCGGAAGGTGGGCGTCAGGACGCTGGTGCCCATGACAATGCGCTGTGTGCTGGCGCCCAGCGCGCCCATCCAGGCAAGGGCGGACGGCGCGTGCCCGTCGGTGTGCTTCCAGGGCTGAAAGTGGTCGCTGACGAACACCGAGTCAAAGCCGGCCTGTTCCGCGTCGACGGCGAAATCCAGCAGTTGCCGGGGGGCAAACTGTTCGGCGGACGCCTTGTAGCCGAGCTTTAGGGTCATAGCCGTGTCTCCTTCGGTTAGCAGCAAGTTAGTGCCGACGGGGTGCGGCGGCAATGCGCGGTCAGTGGGCATCCGGGTAGGATGTTGCAGTGCGGCATGAGCTTTGCGTACCACCGTCCATGCGAAGCGGCGTTGGCCCCCCGTGAAAGTCCTGCTGGCGGACGATGACGCCGAACGTGCGACCGCGGTTGCGCGTGTGCTGGCTGCGGACACGGGCCTGACCCTGATGCGGCTGGGTGCGGACGAAACCCTGGCCGAAGCGGTCGCCGCACTCGCGCCGGATGTGGTGCTTGTCGACATGGGCCGCCCCGACCGCGATGCTTTGGACGGCATCCGGCTGATCAGTGCCCGAACGCCTCGGGCCGTGGTGCTCTTCGTTGATCAGGACGATCCGGGTTTCATGGAGGAAGCAATCAGCGCCGGCGTGTGCTCCTACAACGCCATGGGCATGCCGCCGCCGGACGTCAAACCGATCCTGCGTGCCGCGGTTGCTCTGTTCCGCCGGCATCAGCAGGCGCGCGACGAGCTGAAAGCGGCAGAAACCTTGCTGGGGGAGCGGGCGCTGATCGACCGTGCCAAGGCGCTGATCATTAAGCAACGCCGGGTGAGCGAGCCCGATGCGTACAAGTGGCTGCGCCGTCAGGCCATGAGCAGCGCTCGACGCATCGTCGATGTCGCAAGCGATCTGCTGCGGGATAGTGAAGGAGGCGCCGGATGAGCAGATCTGTACGGCTGGGTCTCCTGCGGCTGGTCGACAGCGCGCCGGTCATCGTCGCCCAGGCCAAGGGGTTATTTCGCGCGCACGGCATTGACGTGGACATCAGCATTGAGCCGTCCTGGGCCAATGTTGCCGATAAGCTGACTTATGGTGTGCTTGATGCCGCGGTGATGCTGCCGCCTCTTGCTCTGGCCGCCGTCACGGGACTGCGGGGTGCGAAGGCGCGCCTGGTGGTGCCGATGTCGCTAAGCCAGGGCGGCAATGCAATTGCCGTCAACAATGAGGTATATGCAAGTCTGACCGAGGCGGCAGCACTGCCGCGGCTGCGCCTGATGGAGTGGCTAAAGCAGGCACCGGTCAAACCGAAATTTGCGGTCGTTCATACCTTTTCCACGCACAATCTGCTGCTGCGCTACTGGCTGGCATCAAGTGGCGTGGATCCGGACCGGGATATCGAGACGGTGATCACGCCACCGGAGAGTGTGGTTGGACTGCTCGGCCGCGGCGAAGTGACCGGATTCTGCGCCGGAGCGCCCTGGGGGGACATTGCCGAACGACAGGGGGTTGGCCGGGTGCTGCTGGGCACCTCCGGCATCTGGCCGTTTCATCCTGAGAAATGCCTTTGCCTCAATGAGAACTGGGCTGCGGCAAACCCGGACGTGCTGCATCATTTGCTGCGCGCGGTGCTGCGTGCGCAGATCCTATGCGATTTGCCGGAGGAGGCAGCAGAGATTGCCGCTTTGCTGGCGGATCCAAACGGACTCAACCTTGCGCAGGAGGCCTCGCGCTCGGCGTTGCCAGGTGGTGCGGGACCCGAGCTGATCCGATTCCATACGCGGGAGGCGTGGTTTCCGGCGCGGGCGCATGCGGTGTGGTTTCTGCGACAGATGCGTCGCTGGGGATGGGCCGATGACCAGGCAGATCTTGAGGCCATCGCGGCCCAGGTCTATCGGCCAGACCTGCTGAGCTCCGCGGTTGCCGCCGAGGGTCTGTACGCCGCGGCGGATCTGCCGTTGTTGGAGGGGTCTGCCCTGCTACCCACGCCGGACCATGAGGCTTTCGCCCCACGGGGTTCTCGGCGCTAATCCCGCCCACCCGAGCGGTGAAAAATTGGCCACATGACCATCTTATCAGCGACCAATGCCGCTAAACTATCCACAGCGGAGTAGCTGAGGGCATGTATTCGTAGCGACCGCCCTGCTGGCAACGAACTTGCACCACCGTCTTGTGGGGTCCCTACCCCACGGTGTGCCCAATGGCGGGTACAGCCCGTTCGCGAAGTGTGTTCGCTTCGTCACGCTGACCGGCATCGCCAACGAAGGCTGCCTTCCGCGAGTTTCCACTTATGCACACGGGGTTTCTTGAGGCCGCCATTCCGCCACTACGGAACAACAGGGCGTGCAACTCAATATGGCGCCGCCCAACAGCACGACTCCGCAGCGGCGATACACGCGCCGAGGTGTCGTAATCATGAACATGATCGCCGCGTACCGCACCCGCCTGGTCCTGGTCGGCAACGGCATGGCGGGCATCCGAGCTTTGGAGGAGATCCTCAGCCGGGCGCCATGTTCGTTTGCGATCACCGTGTTCGGGGCGGAGCCGCACGGCAATTATAACCGCATCATGCTTTCGCCGGTGCTAGCCGGTGAAATGACATTCGACGCGATCACGACCCATCCGGCATCTTGGTATGCCGAAAACGACATCGAGCTTGTAGCCGGTGAACCAGTGGTCGGCATTGACCGCAAGGCAAAGACGGTCACCGGCGCCTTCGGCACCACGCGGCCGTATGATGTGCTGGTACTGGCGACCGGATCCAGTCCGGTGATCATCCCGTTGCCGGGCCACCAGTTGCCCGGCGTGCTCGGCTTCCGCACGATTGCCGACGTTGATTCAATGGTCGCCGCCAGCCGCGCCGGTCAGCATGCGGTGGTGATCGGCGGCGGCCTGCTTGGACTGGAAGCGGCCAATGGGCTAGCCCGGAATGGCATGGACACCACCGTGCTGCACATCATGCCGACCTTGATGGAGCGTCAGTTGAATCCGGTCTCCGCCGGTCTGCTGAAGACTGACCTGGAAACGCGCGGCATAAGGGTTATCACCGAGGCTCAGACGCAGGCGATTCTTGGCCATAAGCGCGCCGAGGCCGTGGCCCTGGCGGACGGGACGAGATTGCCGGCGGACCTCGTGGTCATGGCGGCGGGCATCCGTCCGGACATCGCGCTGGCTCGGCAGGCGGGCCTGGCTTGCGGACGCGGCATCCAGGTGGATGACAGCCTCGTCACCAGTGATTCTGCCATCTACGCCGTCGGCGAGTGCGTCGAGCATCGGGGGGCAGTGTTCGGACTCGTTGCGCCGTTGTGGGAGATGGCGAAGGTGCTTGCCGACCGGGTGACGGAAGTGGCTGCGACAAACTTCACCCCGGCGGTGACCAGCACGCGGCTGAAGGTCACTGGCATCGACATGTTCTCAGCCGGTGACTTCACCGGTGACGCCGCGACGGATGACGTCATGTTCCGCGACGCCGCCCGGGGCGTGCACAAGAAGCTGGTGATCCGCGAGAACCGGCTGATCGGCGCGGTGCTGTATGGCGATGTCCGTGACAGCGCCTGGTACTTCGAGATGATCCGTAGCAGCGCTGACATCAGCGGCTTGCGCGACACGCTGATCTTCGGTCCCGTTGCGGCCGGCGGCGCCGAACCCTTGGGCATCGAAGCGATAGCCGATACGGCGGAGGTCTGCGGCTGCAATGGTGTCAGCAAGGGCACGATCCTGGCTGCCATCAGCAAGCACAAGCTGGCGTCGGTGGACCAGGTGCGTGCCTACACCAAGGCATCGGCTTCCTGCGGAAGCTGCACCTCGCAGGTGCAGGCGCTGCTGCAGCACGCACTCGGCGCCGACTTCGACGCAGCCCCGAAGGTTGCGACCGTATGCAAATGCACCGCGTTCGGTCATGACGCCGTGCGGGCGGCGATCCGGGACAAGCGTCTGAAGACCATCCCCGCGGTCATGCGGGCGATGGGCTGGACCACCCTGGACGGGTGCGCCAAATGCCGGCCGGCGCTGAACTATTACCTGCTGTGCGCATGGCCCGGCGAGTATGTCGACGACTCGCGGTCGCGTTTCGTCAATGAGCGGATGCACGCGAACATCCAGAAGGATGGCACCTACTCGGTCGTGCCGCGGATGTGGGGCGGGGTGACCAGCTCCACCGAACTGCGGGCGATCGCGGATGTGGTGGACAAGCACAAGATCCCAACGGTGAAGGTTACCGGGGGGCAGCGGATCGATCTGCTTGGCGTGCGCAAGGAGCAGTTGCCGGCGGTGTGGCGGGATTTGAATGAAGCTGGGATGGTTTCCGGCCATGCCTACGGCAAGGCGCTGCGCACGGTGAAGACCTGTGTCGGGTCGGAATGGTGCCGCTTCGGCACGCAGGATTCGACAGCCATGGGCATCGCGCTGGAGAAGATGACCTGGGGATCGTGGACGCCGCACAAGACCAAGATGGCGGTCTCGGGTTGTCCACGGAATTGCGCGGAGGCGACGATCAAGGACTTTGGCGTCGTTGCGACTGAAAGCGGCTGGGATCTGCATGTCGGCGGCAACGGCGGGATCAAGGTGCGGGTGACCGACCTGCTGTCCAAGGTTACCTCTGAGGCCGAGGTGCTGGAGTATGCCGCGGCGTTCATGCAGTTGTATCGCGAAGAAGCCTGGTATCTGGAGCGGACCGCGCCTTGGGTCGAGCGTGTCGGGATCGAATACGTGCGTCGCCGGCTGGGCGAAGGTGCAGACCGTAAGGCATTGCAACAGCGATTCCAGAAAAGTCAGCGTCATGCGCAGGCCGATCCATGGGCGGAGCGAGCAGCGGGTGCCGATGCGGATGAGTTTCGTGCCCTGGCGGTGGTGCCGTGAGCGCAATGACCGGCGATGCTGCTGTGTGGACAGACGTCGGGCGGCTGGAGGACATCCCCCACCTGGGTGCCCGCGTGGTCGTCACCCCAGCGGTCGACATCGCTGTGTTCCGCACCGCGGATGACCGCCTGTTCGCTCTGCATGACAGGTGTCCGCACAAAGCGGGCAAGCTCTCTCAGGGTATTATCCATGGCGAATCGGTCACCTGCCCACTCCATAACTGGGTGATCGGGCTGGCTGACGGTCGTGCAAGACAGCCTGACGAGGGCTGCGTCCGCGCGGTTCCGGTACGGCTGCAGGATGGCCGCATCCTGCTGGTGGTCGCATGACCGCGGAGGTGCAGACCACCTGCCCGTATTGCGGCGTCGGCTGTGGCCTGTTGGTGCGGCCGGATCAGACGATCGTTGGCGATCCTGCGCATCCGTCGAACCGGGGCCGTCTGTGCTCGAAGGGTGCGGCACTGGCGGCAACCTTGTCGGACGCAACGCGCCTAACCGAGCCGCTGCTGTATGGCCGGCCGGCTGGGTGGGACCGGACGCTGCAGGTCGTGGCGGACCAGTTCAAGGCAACAATCGCCGAGCATGGTCCGGACAGCGTGGCCTTCTATGTGTCCGGCCAGTGCCTGACGGAAGATTATTACGTTGCCAACAAGCTGATGAAAGGCTTCATCGGCAGCGCCAACATCGACACCAACTCCCGGCTTTGCATGGCTTCGTCGGTCGCCGGACACGTACGCGCGTTTGGTGAGGATATTGTGCCGGGTATTTACGAGGACTGGGACGAAGCCGATCTTGTGGTTCTGGTCGGCAGCAACGCGGCATGGTGCCATCCGGTGCTGCATCAGCGGCTGCAGGCAACCCGCACAGCGCGCGGCACCAAAGTCGTTGTGCTGGATCCACGGCGCACCGCGACGGCCGAGATGGCGGACCTGCATCTGCCGCTGGCTCCAGGCAGCGATGTCGCATTGTTCAACGGACTGCTGACCTACCTAGACCGCGTGGGCAAGATCGACCGGGGGTGGGTGGCACGCTACACAACCGGGCTGGACGCCACACTGCAGGTTGCAGCCGCAGACGTTGCCTCGGTCGCTGCCGACTGCGATCTGGATCCGGTACTGCTAGACAGATTCTTCCAGATGTTTGCCCAGACCGAGCGGGTGATGACGGTGTATTCGCAGGGGGTGAACCAGTCCTCTTCGGGCACCAACAAGGTCAACGCGATCATCAACTGCCACCTGGCGACCGGACGGATCGGCAAGCCCGGCGCCGGACCGTTCTCGGTGACGGGACAGCCAAATGCCATGGGCGGGCGGGAGGTCGGCGGCCTAGCGAACCAGCTCGCTGCGCACATGGATTTTGAAGACCCGCAGGACCGGGCCGCGCTGCAGACGTTCTGGCAGTCGCCGGCATTGCCTGTGAAGCCGGGGTTGAAGGCGGTCGAGCTGTTCGATGCCGTGCTGGACGGGCGGATCAAGGCACTCTGGATCGTCGCCACCAATCCAGCGGTCAGCCTGCCTCGGTCGGATCGGGTGCGCGCTGCAATGGCCGCCTGCCCATTCGTCGTGGTTTCCGATTGCTGGGCGACCGACACGACCGCATTGGCGCATGTGGTGCTGCCTGCATCGGCATGGGGAGAAAAGGACGGGACGGTCACCAACTCGGAGCGGCGGATTTCGCGCCAGCGACCATTCCGCCAGCCGCCCGGGCAGGCTCGGCCGGACTGGTGGCAGTTCGCCGTGGTGGCAAAGCAGATGGGATGGGAGACTGCGTTTGCCTGGCAGACCCCGGCGCAGATCTTCCGTGAGCATGCCGCGCTTTCAGGGTACCGAAATCATGGACGGCGGGTGTTTGACATCAGCGCCCTGGCCGATCTGGACGAAGCCAGTTTTGCTGCCATGCAGCCGGTCCGCTGGCCGGTTCCGGCTGGCGCGACTACGCAGGCGGCCCGGTTGTTCGGCTGCGGCGGATTTCCGACTGCGGACGGCAAGGCGTGGTTTGTCACCACCCGTAAGAACGTACCGCCGGACGCCGGGACCGGAAGATTGCTGCTGAACACCGGGCGCATCCGCGACCAGTGGCACACGATGACCCGCACCGGCCTGGCTCCGTCCTTGATAAGCCATACTTCCGAGCCGCGGTTGGCGATTCATCCGGCCGATGCGGCGCGACGGGGCATTGGGCAAGGCACGCTGACGAAGGTCGCCACCGTGCAAGGGCAAATGATGCTGCGCGCGGAGCTGTCAGAGACGCAGCGGATTGGCGAAGTTTTCATCCCGATGCACTGGACCGATGCCTTCGCCTCGGCTGGGCCGGTGGGGCGTGTGGTCAGCGCGCGGCTGGACCCGCTGTCCGGACAGCCGGAGCTGAAGGCGACACCAGCGACTGTCGCCGAGGTGATGGTGCATTTCCACGGATTGCTGCTGCGCCGGGCGGGAGGCAACTTGTCAGAGGTCCGCCAGGCGGACATCTGCCACTGGGTGCGAGTACCGGTCGCCAAGGGGCAGATGTACCGGCTTGCTGGCTTGCGGCCGATGCCTTGCGGCGGCGAACTGACCCGCTTCGCCGCCGCATTACTGGACATGGCGGGGGATGCTGACTGGCTGGAGGTCTCGGATCATCGCCGGGGCGTGCTGCGCGTGGCCGCGGTGGTTGATGGGGTGCTGGAGGGGTGCCTGTTCCTCGCAGCCGAACAGAATGCCCTGCCGGACGAGACCTCGATTGTTCCCTTGCTGGGTGCTGAGGTGGCGGATGCGGCACGTGGACACATCCTGGCGGCCCATTCACGACACGCGGCTCTGACTCAAGGTCCTGCGGTGTGCGCATGCCTTGGCGTCGGACGTGAGGCCGTGCGTCGGGCGATCGTCAGTCATGACCTCCACAGCGTGACGCAGATCGGGCAATTGGTGGGCGCTGGGACCAAATGTGGATCCTGTATACCTGAGCTGAAGGAGTTGCTGCGCGATGTCCGCATGCCCGCAGAATAAGAAGACCGGCAGCGCGACGCTGGTGGGTGCCGGCCCGGGTGATCCGGAGCTTTTGACGTTGCGGGCGGTGAAGGCCATCCAGCGAGCGGATGCGGTGCTGTTTGACGCGCTGATCGATCCGGCCATCCTGGAGTTCGCCCGGCCGGATGCGCGGCTGATTGATGTTGGCAAGCGCTGTGGGCGCCATGCGATGAACCAGGCGGCGATCAATCGCCTGATTGTCAGCTTGGCTCAATCAGGCGCGCATGTTGTGCGGCTGAAAGGTGGCGACCCCCTCGTCTTTGGCCGCGGCGGTGAGGAGCTGGACAGCCTGCGGGCAGCCGGCGTGCCGGTGGAGGTGATCCCCGGCGTAACCGCCGCCTGCGCCGCGGCCGCTAGTCTGCAGATCCCGCTGACGCATCGCGAGGTAGCCCGGTCGCTGCATTTTGTAACCGGCCATGGCAGCGACGGAGAGCTGCCTGCGCATGACTGGCGCGCGCTGGCTGCCAGCGGCGGGACAATAGCGGCTTATATGGCGCTGAAGACGATCCGCCGGCTGACCGAAAGCTTGGTCTCGGCCGGACTGGCAGCCGCAACACCCGCGGTTGCGGTGGAAAACGCCTCGCGGCCGACTGAGGCTTATCTGACGGGCACGCTGTGCACCCTGGCCGATCTGCTGGAAGCGAGCCCGCCGAAAGGCCCTGTCCTGGTCCTGGTCGGCACAGTGGTTGGCATGGCTCAAGGGATTCAGACACACGGCATTGGGGCATCCCGGGAAGCAGCCTGACGAGCAGGTTAGACCATCGCCATGCGGTTCCAGGCGTCCAAGGCGGCGATCTTGTATGCCTCCGCCAGGGTCGGATAGTTGAAGGTGTTCTCTATGAAGTAATCCAGTGTCCCGTGCAGGTTGAGTACCGCCTGGCCGATGTGGACCAGCTCTGTCGCGCCCTCGCCGACGATGTGCACACCCAGCAGACGGCGCGTCTTCAGCGAAAAGATCATCTTCATCATGCCGTTGTTCAGGCCCATGATGTGGCCGCGGGAGGTTTCGCGGAACCGCGCAATGCCGCATTCATAAGGGATGCCGCGGCGGCGGACCTCCTCCTCGCTCATGCCCACTGTCGATATCTCCGGGACGGAGTAGATGCCGTAGGGGAAGTAATCTGGGGCCGGCGGCATCTTGATGTTGAAGGCGTGGCAGGCGGCAATGCGGCCTTGCTCCATCGACGTCGAAGCCAGGCTAGGGAAGCCGATGGCGTCACCGGCGGCGTAGATATGCGGCACTTCTGTCTGGAAGGTGGCAGGATCGACCTTCAGGCGGCCGCGTTCATCGCCGCTCAGGCCGCAGGCTTGCAGGTTCAGGCTCTCTGTCGCGCCGACGCGCCCGGCAGCATACAGTAGCATTTCCGAGCGGATGCGGCGGCCGTTTTCGAGGATGGTGACGGGCCAGTCGTTCTCGAACTCGATGCGGGCGACCTTGGTGCCGAGGCGGATCGCCATGCCGCGGTCGCGCAACTGGTGGGTGAAGTCATCGACCAGTTCGTGATCAATGAAGTCCAGCAGGGCTGTCCGGGATTCCACCAACGCGACGCTGACGTCGAGCGCGCTGAAGATTGTGGCGTACTCAACCCCGATGACTCCGCCGCCGACGACGGTCAAGCTGCGGGGCAAGCGCGATACCTCGACGATTTCGTCGCTGTCCAGGACGTTCTTGCCGTTGAAGGGAACATCGACCGGCCGGTAGGGGCGGGTGCCGACAGCGATCATGATCTTCTCGCCCGACACGAGCCGGACGTCGCCGTCACTCTGGGTGATTTCGACCGTATGCGGGTCCTTGAAGCGGCCGGTTCCGGTGATCGTCTGGACCTTGTTGCGGGCGAACTGATGCTCCAGCACGTCGACCTCGTGATCGAGGGTCATGTGCAGACGCGACATCAGGTCGTTCGCCTGGATGTCCTTCTTCACCCGGTAGGCGCTGCCATAGAAGCCGCGTTCGCGCCAGCCGGTCAGGTTGAGCACGGTCTCGCGCAGCGTCTTGGATGGGATGGTCCCGGTATGGACGGACACGCCGCCGACCCGGCGGCCTTTCTCGATCACCAGGACCGAGTGCCCGAGCTTGGCAGCCTGGATGGCGGCGCGGCGTCCGGATGGACCGCTGCCGACAACAATGAAGTCGTACTGTGCCATTATCGCGAGGGTCATCCGTTTGTTCCGATCAAAGTATCTTCTTTTTGTTCGAATGTGGAGCGAAAATTACTTGGATTGGCTCGCACCATTGACCCGCAGCGTGCTGGGGGTCAGCATCCTGTGCAAAGCAGTCCGGAACATGCGGGCACCAGGAGGAACGGATCATGCCATTGCCAGCAGACGCGGATGTCAGCCTGCCAAAATATCTGCGCGACCAGTACGCAATCGTGGGCGTTGGCGAGACGACGTATACCCGCGGATCCGGCCAAACGACGCGGGCGCTGGGCACCTGGGCGCTGCGCAATGCCGCAGCCGACGCCGGTATCAAGCCGTCGGACATCGACGGCATGCTGTCGTACTCAAACAATGACAGCACCTCTGCCACCTTCATGGCAGGCGACATCGGCTCACGGCTGAATTTCTACATGGACTGCGTCGGCGGCGGCTCCTCCACCGAGGCGCTAATCGGTATCGCGATTGGCGTGATGGAGGCCGGGCTATGTCGTTGCGTTGCGATCTTCCGGGCGATGAACGGGTTCTCTCAGGTGCGGATTGGGGGGACGGGCGCACGGGCCGCCGCGCCAGTGAACGGCGACATGCTGCACAGCCGGGCGTATGGCTGGCAGAGTGCCGGGCAGATGTTCAGCCCGACCTTCATGCGGCACATGTACGAGTATGGCACCACGCCGGAGCAGGTGGCGATGGTCAAAGTCGTGCACTCGGAACATGCGTCGAACAATCCGAAGGCCTACTACAAGCAGCGCTACACGGTGGATGACGTGCTGAGCAGCCGGATCATCTGCAAGCCGCTGCATCTGCTGGATTGCTGCGTCGAGACGGACAATGCGACGGCAATCATCGTCACCCGCGCCGACAGGGCGAAGGACATGCGGCACACGCCGGCGCTGATCCGAGGCGTTGTCGGGCGATGCAGCAAGCCACGCATGGACATGCACTATCAGGCTGGCCCGATCGCCCGCGTCGGCGGCTACTATGCAAAGGACATCCTGTGGCCGAACGCTGGGGTGGGGCCAGAGGACGTCGATGCGACCGGCGCCTATGACGCGTTTACCTTCACCGCGATGCTGCAACTGGAGGACTACGGTTTCTGCCGCAAGGGTGAGGGGGGCGCGTACGTGTCGTCCGGCGCCACCCGGCTGGGTGGGGCGCGGCCGAACAACACCTCCGGCGGTCATCTGTGCGAAGGCTACACCCACGGCATGAACATGGTGATCGAGAATGTGCGCCAGCTTCGCCACGATGCCGACGACTCATGCCCGATCGGGCCTGATGGCAAGCGGCAGCATACGTTCGACTACCGCGCCGGCGGATGCCGCCAGGTCAAGGACATCGAGGTGACGGCCAACCTGGGCTGGGCGAACCCGATGACGACGTCAGCCATGGTGATGCGGCGCGGTTAGGGAGACCGATCATGTCCATTCAGGCGAGCTATCTTGGGATGCCGCTGTCAATCGACGATCTGGACCAGGAGAACCTGGCCTATTTTCGCCATTGTGCGGTGCATGAGTTTCATCTGCAGCGGTGTGACGACTGCCGGCTGCTGCGCTATCCGCCGACGACGGGCTGTCCCTGGTGCGCCAGCCCGCGCGCGACCTGGATGCCGGTGGAGGCGAAAGGCGCGGTGCATTCCTACACCGAGGTGCACCACGCGATACAACCGTCCTTTCGCGCGCATACGCCTTATCTGGTGCTGCTGGTCGATCTTGATATCCAAAAGGGTCAGCCCTCGGAGCATGAGGCCCTGCGGGTAGTCGGCAACCTGGTGGCAGCGGACGGCACCCTGGCGGCGCCTGATCTGGTCGGAAGGGTTGGGATCGGCTCGCGGGTTCGGATGGTATTCAGTGATGTGGCGGATGGGCTGGCACTGCCGCAGTGGACGATCGACGAACAGGCTGTCCAGCCGGACCGGCCGTGGCGTTATCCGCAGCCGTAGACGCGGCCCACCTGGAACACAGGTGCCATGACGGACTGTTGGGCACATGCAGAACTAGCGAGCTTTGATCTGTAAGTGCTGGCAAGTTCGGGCACGTTGTTGGGTGAAGACCAAGAAAACTCAGTTCCGAGCCAGCAATGAGGCGCACAATCACCTGATCAGGACGTCTGGCGGTTGCTAAAAAGGCGATAAGTCAGATAGCTTTATTGGCAACATGGGCGGACAAGCCCGTGAAAAAGGTGCTGCAACCACAGCCGGCAAACAGGAGGTTTACGTGACCGCTAAGACAGGCGCCATATCGCGAAGACGGGCGGTAAAGCTGACAGCCGCGGCAGCGCTGCCACTGGTGCACATCCGCTCTGGCCGCGCGGCGGGCAAGGTCTCGGTTGGCTTCTGGGACCATTGGGTGCCAGACGGCAACGAGATCATGAAGCAGCAGTGTCAGGCGTTTGCCAAGGCGAATCAGGTTGAGGTACAGGCCGACTTCATCACCTCGAACGGCCAGAAGAACCTGCTGACCATTGCGGCGGAGGCGCAGGCCAAGACCGGGCACGATATTCAGCAGTTCCCAGGCTGGGAGGTGCAGAATCATGCGGACCAGATTGAGCCGATCGATGATGTGATGCAGCGGCTGACGGCGAAGTACGGCCCTGTTGCCGCCGCCAGCCAGTATCTGTTCAGCGTCAAGGGCCACTGGCTGTCGGTTCCCACCAGCGCCGGCAACCAGAACAAGGGGCCGTGCGGCCGGATATCCGTCTTGAAACAAGTTGCCGGCCTGGACATCGTGAAGATGTATCCGGCCTCTGCCCCGGCCACGGCGGATGCTGATACCTGGACGTATGACACGATGCTGAAGGCCGCCGAGGCGTGCAAGAAGGCAAACATGACGTTCGGCATTGGTCTGGGCACCACGGCCGATTCGGTGGACACGGCCGGTGCTCTGTTCGCGGCTTTCGGCGCGGAAGTGATCACCGCGAAGGGCGATGTGAATGTGCGTTCCGAGGCTGTGCGAGAGGTCCTGGAATTCTCCCAGCACTGGGTCAAGTGCCTGCCGGATGACGCTGTCAGCTACGACGATGCCTCGAACAACCGCGCACTGATCTCAGGCAGGAGTGCGCTGATCTGGAACCCGCCGTCGGCCTGGGCGGTCGCCAAGCGGGATGCACCGAAGGTGGCGGCGGACTGTTGGACGTTCCCAGCGCCGAAAGGCCCAAAAGGTCGCTTTCTGCCGCTGGGAGCGTTCTCCTGGGGCATCTGGAACTTCAGTCCCAACAAGACCGCTGCCAAGGAACTGATCGAGTTTCTGTCGCAGCGGGAGAATGTGGAGGCGAGATGCAAGGTGACCCAGGGTTACGACGTGCCGCCGTTCGCCAGCATGACCGACTTCAAGATCTGGGATGATGTCGAGCCGCCTAAAGGCACGGTTTACCACTACCCGATCCGGGCGTCGCACCATCAGGAAAACTGCATCGCCGTCGCCCCTGCCCCGCCAGAAATTGCGGTCCAGGTCTACAACCGCGGGACGCTGCCCACAATGCTCGCCAAGCTGCAAAGCGGACAATCGGTCAAACAGGTGCTGGACTGGGCGGAGGATGAACTAGGGGGCTTTGTGCGGTAGGGGTCGGGTCGTCGGTCTCGCTGTTCAAGAAGCAGGTGGCGGACGGGCCGGTGGGGAGCGACTGGCGTCTTGCAGGGCCGGTGTCGTGTTCTGGGGCAGCCTTAAGAACTGGCTGAGCTTTGCCTGAAGGCATGACAACGCGGACGGGTCGTTGCGTGCAGTCTTGGCAAGAGTTAGCGTGCGGCTTCTTCCGGGTCGTCGCACGTAATGTATAAGACCTGCCTGCGAACAAAAACCGGCTGCCAAATCCGGTCGAAGCAGAGGGTCGAGAGCGGCTCGCTGCACAGGGAGACGATGAACATGCAGGCGTCTTGGGGCGACGACTCCACTGCAGCAATCGGCCGGCTGCGTTGCCGTGCCGCAGCCAGTGGTACGACTGCCGCGCCCTTTCGCACCGCTTTCGCGGCGCCGGTGCCCGATTCGATGTCCATAAGTCAACCGTATTCAGGAAGGACGCTAAGTGACGACGCGTAAATACGACGCCGGGATCAGCAGCAACGGCATGAAACGCCGACGCGCCTTGAAGCTTGCCGCTGCCACGGCCGCACTTCCGCTGGTCCATATCCGCTCGGGCCGCGCTGCGGGCAAGCTGTCGGTGGCGTTCTGGGATCATTGGGTGCCGTCAGGCAATGCGGTGATGCAAAAGCAGGTCATGGCATGGGCTGCGAAGAACCAGGTGGAGGTGCAGGCGGACTTCATCACCTCGGTCGGCCAGAAGAACTTGCTTACGATCGCGGCGGAGGCGCAGGCGAAGACAGGTCACGACGTACAAGCGTTCCCAACCTGGGAAGTTCATAACAACGCCGACATGCTGGAGCCGGTCGACGACGTGATGAAGCGGCTGACCGACAAGTACGGCCAGGTCAACGATGTCTGCGACTATCTCGCCAAGATCAAAGGTCACTGGCTGGCGATCCCGACAAGTTCCGGCACACAGTATAAAGGCCCCTGCGGGCGCATCAGCGTGCTGAAGGAAAAGGCTGGTCTGGATGTGGTGGGGATGTATCCGCCGCAGGATGGGCATACCGCTGCCTCGGACGGCTGGACATGGGAAGCGCATTACAAGGCGGCGGCGGCCTGTGCGCAGGCTGGCATGCCGTTCGCCATTGGGCTGGGGCAGACGACTGACTCGGTTGATACCGCCGGAGCGCTGTTCCGAGCCTATGGCGCGGAGCTGGTCGACAAGGACGGCAATATCACCGTCAAATCCGACAAGGTCCGAGCGGTGCTGGAACACGGGCAAAAGCTGGTGAAGGTGCTGCCGAACGATGCAGTCAGCTATGACGATGCCTCCAACAACAGGGCCCTGATCTCTGGCAAGAGCCCGCTGGTCTGGAATCCGCCATCGGCTTGGGCGGTGGCCAAACGCGACGCGCCGCAGGTGGCAGCAGACTGCTGGACATTTCAGCCGCCCTCTGGCCCGGAAGGTCGCTTCCTGCCGTATCTGCCTTATTTCTGGGGCGTGTGGTCCTTCAGCAAGAACAAGACGGCGGCGAAGGAGCTGATCGAGGACCTGCTGCAGCGGGAACCGGTTGAGCAGCGCTGCAACGAGGTGATCGGCTACGACGTGCCACCATTCAATTCGATGCTGGACTTCAAGATCTGGAAAGAGGTCGAGCCGCCAAAGGGCACGGTTTTCAACTACCCGCTGCGGCCGTTCCACAAGGCCAAGGCACATATTGCCGCGCTGCCGGCTCCACCCGAGGTGGCAGTGCAGATCTACAATAGAGGCACAATGCCGACGATGCTGGCGAAGCTCAAAAGCGGCCAGTCCATCGACCAAGTGATCGCCTGGGCAAATGACGAGTTGGAAGGCTTCACTCGCTGACCTGACCAGCAGCCGTCCGGCAACGACCGGGTGCTGCGGTCAGCGTGGGATTTGGGAGGTAACAGGGCATGGCGGATGGAACAAGCGTCCCGATCGGCATCAGCGTCGGCGGCCGATCCGCGGGGCGAAAGACTAGCCTGCACCGGTTCGCGCAGCGACGATCGACGACCGGCTTCCTGTTGTGCCTGCCGCTGATCCTGCTGGTAGCCGGCTTCGTCATCTACCCGGCGTTCTACGCAATCTATCTCAGCATGCTGAACAAGAAGATGACGACGTTCGTCGGGCTGGGAAACTTCGCTTTCCTGCTCAAGCGTCACACCTTCCAGATGGTGATCTTCCAGAGCTGCCTCTACGCGATCACTGCGGTGACCATAAAGGTGGTGATCGGCTTCACCCTGGCCCACCTGATGCACAACATCCCTGGCAAGAACCAGCGCATCTGGCGCGGCCTGCTGCTGGTGCCCTGGGTGATCCCGCTGGCGCTCTCCACCCTCACCTGGTGGTGGATGTTCGACCCGTCCTACTCCGCGTTCAACTGGATCCTGAACCAGTTCGGCTTCGCCAACGTGCCCTGGCTCGGCGTCGGCTGGATCGCCCGCTTCTGCACCATAACCGTCAACGTCTGGGGCGGCACCCCCTTCTTCATGATCATGTACCTTGCCGCGCTGAAATCAGTGCCGGAGCAACTCTACGAAGCCTCGGCAATCGACGGCGCCAATGCGGTGCAGAAACTGCTCTACGTCACCCTGCCGATGATGCGGAACATCATCTCGATTACCATCCTGTTCAGCCTGATCGTCACCTTCGCCGAGTTTGACATCGTCCGCATCCTGACCGCCGGCGGCCCGCAGGACATGACCCACATCTTCGCCACCTACGCCTTCCAGGTCGGCATCCAGTCCGGCGACATTCCGCTGGGCGCCGCCGACAGCCTGTTCATGTTCCCGATCCTGGCCTTCGCCGCGTTCTTCGTGCTGCGAGGTGTGACCAGGCGCACCAAGGAGATCGCGGCATGAGCGCGACAGCCACCGCCGGTGGGATCAGGCGCGCGGCCGAGCGCAGGCACAGCCTGCATCGGCAACGCCTGTGGGCACTATGGGGCAGCTATATCGCCTTGAGCGTGTTCGTCGTCATCTTCCTGGCGCCGCCGTTCTACACCCTGATGACCAGCCTGAAATCGTCGGCGGAAATCTCCGCCCAGGTCGGCAGCCCCTGGCTCGTGCATCACCCGACGCTGGAGAATTTCTGGTATCTGATCACCTATCCGAATTTCCAGCGCTACTACCTGAACTCGGCGATCGTGACAGTCGTGACGGTCGCGGTTTCAATGGTGATTTCGGTGCTCGCCGCGTTCGGATTGTCGCGCATGGGGTTCTGGGGCAGCCAGACCCTGTCGACCGGCGTCTTCCTGACCTACCTGGTGCCGCCGTCGCTACTATTCATCCCGCTGTTCCAGATCATCGGCAAACTAGGCCTGATCAACAACTTCTGGTGCCTGGTGCTGCTATACCCCACCCTGGCGGTGCCGTTCTGCACCTGGATCATGATTGGCTATTTCAGCTCCATCCCCAAGGAACTGGATGAGGCCGCGCTGATCGACGGCGCCGGCTACCTGCAGATGCTGTGGAAGATCTTCATACCCGTCGCGATGCCGGGCATCATCGCCGCGACGATCTTCGCCTTCACCGTGTCCTGGGGCGCGTTTCTCTACCCGCTCGCCTACCTCTACACGTCGAACCAGATGGTTCTTACGGTCGGCATCATCTCCGACCTGATCCGCGGCGATGTGTTTCAGTGGGGCAAGATCATGGCGGCCTGCGTGCTGGCCTCGCTGCCGCCAATCATCATCTACGCCTTCCTGATGGACTACTACGTCGCCGGCCTGACCGCCGGTTCCACCAAGGGATAACCGAATATCGCGACAGGATCGGGCACAACCCCCGCCTGGAAACCAAACGAGGAAACGCAATGGCTGAAGTCTCCGTCCGCAAGGTCGTCAAGGAATACGAACATGGCGTGCAGGCGGTCAAAGGCATCGACCTGAATATCGATGACCACGAATTCGTCGTGCTGGTCGGCCCATCCGGCTGCGGCAAGTCCACCACCCTGCGGATGATCGCCGGGCTGGAGGAAATTACCGCCGGCGAGATCTGGATCGGCGGCGATGTCGTCAACGACGTGCCACCACGCGACCGCGACATCGCCATGGTGTTCCAGAACTACGCGCTCTATCCGCACATGAGCGTGTTTGACAACATGGCGTTCGGCCTGAAACTGCGTAAGTTCGCCCGCGATGAAATCAAACGCCGGGTCGATGAAGCCGCCCGCATCCTGGACATCGTGCCGTTGCTGGAACGCAAGCCCCGCGCGCTCTCCGGCGGCCAGCGCCAGCGCGTCGCCATGGGCCGAGCCATTGTGCGCAACCCGAAGGTGTTCTTGTTCGACGAGCCGCTGTCGAACCTGGATGCCAAGCTGCGGGTGCAGATGCGCACCGAGATCAAGAAGGTCCATCAAACCGTTCGCACCACCACCGTCTACGTTACCCACGACCAGATCGAGGCGATGACCCTCGCCGACCGCGTGGTGGTGATGAACGGCGGCGTGATCGAACAGGTTGGCACCCCGAACGACCTGTACCACCACCCCACCACCCGCTTCGTCGCCGGCTTCATCGGCTCACCGGCGATGAACTTCCTGCCGTGCCGAGTACAGGATGGGATGAACGGCGGCCTGACCGTCCGGGTGAGCGAGGGGATCGAAGTTCCCATTCCCCTCTCGCGCACGGATCGCTATGGCAAGTACAAGGGCCGCGAGATGGTGCTCGGCCTGCGGCCGGAGCATCTGTTCGAACACCACGACCAGGGCAAGCCGGGCTGGAGCCGAGTGGAGCTTCCGGTCGACGTCGTCGAACCGATGGGGATGGAGACCATGGTACATTTCTTCGTCGATGGTGTTCCGGTGTGCGCGCGCGTCGATCCTGCGACGCATGTCATGCCCGGTGAGATGTTGCCTCTGACGGCGGACCTGAACCAGATGCACCTGATGGAACCCGACACCGGGCGGGTCGTCTAAGCGATTGCCCTTCGGCCGGATGTTGCCCCTGACAATCGTCTCGGGCTTCCTGGGAAGCGGTAAGACAACCTTGATTGCTCGGCTACTGCGGCATCCGGGCTTTCGCCGGACTGCCGTCATCGTCAGTGAGTTCGGTGAGATTGGGCTGGATCACGAGCTGATCGCCAGCAGCGACGACACCATCATGACGTTGAGCAGCGGCTGTGTTTGCTGCGCGATGCAGACCGACCTGAGCCGCACGATCATGGACTTGTTTGAACGCCGGCAGCATGGGCTGATCGAGTACGATCGGGTCCTGATCGAGACTTCGGGTCTGTCTGACCCGGGACCAGTCCTGCTGGGCCTGATGCGCGACACCGCGGTTCAGCAGACGCACCAGATGCCATACTTGTTGGCGTTGGTAGACGCCGTGCACGGCGAGCGCACGCTGCTTGATCACGTGGAAGCACGCCAGCAGGTCATCTTCTCGGACGCGATCGTCATGAGCAAGACTGATGTGCAAGCGGCCTCCCAGGCCTTGCTGCGCCAGATCGACGCATTGAACCCGGCCGCTCGGCTAACAGCGACGGCAACCCTTGAACCCGACGAGGTGTTCGGCTTGCCGTCGTTCGAGGCTGCGACAAGCCGCCTTGATCGTGCCGTTCCGGCCCGCGGACACGGTGACGTCGTGACATCGACTATCACCCGGGACCATCCGCTGCCGGCCCTTGTGCTGTCGCTGCTGCTGCCAGCGCTTTCAGAGCACTGCGGAGAGCGGCTGCTGCGGCTCAAGGGGCTTGTCGCGGTCGAGGAGATGCCAGGACGACCGGCGATGATCCATGGGGTGCGGCATGCGTTCGCACCGGTTGAATTCCTTGACCGGTGGCCGAGCGAGGATCATCAAACACGAATCGTACTAATAACATATGGCTTGCCGCGATATTTCGCTGACAGGCTGCTTGATGCAATCGAGGAAGAGGTCCGCGATGCCTACGCTGGTTCTGGCTCATAAGGCCGATGCGCCAGTGGTTGCCAGGCTGACGCGTGAAGCCTGAGGCACCATGCAGGAAGGGCGCACAGTGGTATCGGATGCGCCCTCAATGAAGCTTCTGTTGCTGATTTCCTGATTTAATTTAATTTCAGGTCCGCGCCTAAGCGGGCGCCGAGAAAGGGGGCTTGCCTGATGCGGTTGTCGACAGTTCCAGCGTTGGTATTTTGGTTGCTGTCGACGGCGGCACACGCGCAGGCACCTGGCGGTCCGCCATCGGTTGGCGTGGTCGAAGCGCAGCAAACGCCTATCACCGAGACATCGGAATTCGTTGGACGCATCCAGGCCATCGACCGGGTCGCCCTGACAGCCAGGGTGACAGCATTCCTGGACAAGCGCCTGTTCACCGAAGGTACTGAAGTCAAACAGGGCGATGTGTTGTACCGGCTGGAACGCGCCCCCTTCGAGGCCGCGGTGCAGCAGCAGGAAGCGGCGGTGGCCGATACCACCGCGCGGCTGGCCAACGCCAACATTCAGTTGAACCGCGTGCAGTCGCTGATGGGGACACCTGCTGGCCAGCGTTCCAACGTGGATGACGCGACTGCCAACCAGCGATCCTTGGCCGCCCAGGTGCTTTCGGCCCAGGCACAGCTACGGGTTGCCCAGATCAATCTGGACTATACCGCAATCAAAGCCCCTGTGAACGGCAAGATCAGCCGCACCAGCATAACGTCCGGCAACGTCGTGTCGCCGTCCTCGGGACCGTTAGCGACGATCGTCAGCCAGGATCCGATGTATGTGCTGTTTCCTGTAGCGTCCCGCTCGCTGAGCGAGCTGGAGCGGCGTTACACCAACAAAGGTGGGATGAACGCAGTTGTAGTCAGGCTTCGCCTGCCGGATGGTTCGATGTACGATCACGATGGGCATATCGACTACGTTGAACCGACAGTTTCCGCTTCGACCGACACGATTCTGATGCGCGCGCAGATGGCGAACCCGGCGCGCAATCAGGCCAAGGAGGGCCAGCCGGTGGACCGGCAGTTGGTGGACGGCGCATTCGTCAATGTTCTGGTTGAGGGGATCCAGCCGGTCATCGCGCTGGGCATTCCCCGTAAGGCGGTGCTGTCGGATCAGCAGGGGGATTACGTCTACGTCGTCGGTGCCGGCAGCAAGGTTGAGCAACGGCGCATCCAGATGGGTCAGTCGACACCCGCAATCGCCGTGATTGCAGGCGGCCTAAAGGAAGGCGAACGGGTTGTTGTCGATGGCATCCAGCGCGTCCGTCCGGGCATAGAGGTCAGCGCCGGACCGGCCAGTCCGCCACCGGTGACTCAAAGCGTGGGAAAATCCTAGCATGATCTCCTCCGTCTTCGTCGATCGGCCAAGGCTTGCGGTTGTCATTGCCATTCTGCTGACGCTGGCGGGTGCGCTTTCAATGCTGCGTATTGCCGTCTCACAGTTTCCCGACATCGTCCCGCCGCAGGTCACGGTGTCGGCAACATTCCTTGGTGCGTCGGCCGCGGTGGTGGAGCAGACCGTTGCCCAGCCGCTGGAGGCCGCGGTCGTCGGCGTGGACAAGATGATCTACATGAAGTCCAACAGCGCCAACGATGGCAGCTACTCGCTGAACGTCAGCTTTGAGTTGGGCACCAACCCCGACATCGACACCGTCAACGTCAATAACCGGGTGCAGCAGGCAGTGGCGCGCCTGCCGCCAGAGGTGCAGCGCAACGGATTGACGGTACGCAAGCGGTCCGCGGCAATTCTGGAGTTCCTGCAGTTCTACAGCGAAGGCGGCAAGCAGGACCCGCTGTTCATCAGCAACTATGTCACGATCAACGTGCTGGACCGGCTTAGCCGCGTGCCGGGTGTCGGCGACACTACGCTGTTCGGACGGCTCGACTACTCGATGCGCATCTGGTTCGACACTGACCGGCTGACCCAGCTTAACCTGGCGCCGGCGGACATCATCTCTGTCATCCAGTCGCAGAACGTGCAGGCGGCGGTGGGCCGCATTGGTGCGCGGCCGACCAGCAACGCCACCCAGTTCCAGTTGAATGTGCAGACGCAGGGGCGGCTGACGACGCCTGAGCAGTTCGGCGACATCGTGATCCGGGCGAATCCGGATGGTTCGGTGCTTCGCATACACGACGTGGCGAGAACCGAGCTGGGTGCGGCGAACAGCGACACGCTCAGCCGGTTGAACGGCAATCCAGCGGTGTCGATCGGCATCTATCTCGCGCCCGGCGCGAATGCCGTGCAGACATCGGCTCGGGTCAGCGCAGCACTGCAGGAGCTGTCGACCCGCTTCCCGGAAAGCATCAAGGCGCGCGTCTTCTACGACAGCAGCTCGTTCGTCTCCTCGACGATCACCGAGGTCATCAAGACCCTGCTGATCGCCTTCGTCCTGGTCGTCGCTGTCGTCTTCGTCTTCCTGGGCAGCCTGCGCGCCACCATCATCCCGATGGTGGCGATCCCGGTCAGCCTGATCGGCACATTCGCGATCCTGCTCGCGTTCGGCTTCTCGGCCAACACCATTTCACTGCTGGCGATGGTACTGGGCATCGGCGTGGTCGTGGATGACGCGATTGTCGTGGTGGAGAACGTTGAACGGGTCATGGCAGAGGAGCCGGACCTCTCCCCGCCGGCCGCAACAAAGAAGGCGATGGCGCAGATTACTGGGCCAGTCATCGCGATTTCGCTGGTCCTGCTGTCGGTGTTCGTGCCGATCGCGTTCATTCCCGGGCTGTCGGGCACGCTGTTTCGGCAGTTTGCCGTCACTATCAGCATTTCCATGCTGCTGTCGGCTGTTGTCGCACTGACGCTGTCGCCGGCGCTGTGCGCCCTGTTCCTCCGCCACAGCCGTCGTCCGCGTGGTCCCGTCGGCTGGATGCTGATCGGGATCGACAAGGTTCGCGATGGCTACTCGGGCATCGTCAACCGCCTGCTGCGTCTTGCAGCCCTTTCGCTGCTTGCCGTCGCCGCTGCCGGAGCCGGCATCGTGCTGCTGGGCCGGATCACACCGAGCGGCTTCCTGCCCGAAGAAGACCAGGGAGCGATATTCACCGTTGTCCAGTTGCCTGACGGAGCCTCAGTGGAGCGCACGCGCAACGTCGTGCAGCAGGTGGAAAACCTGATCAGGCCGATGCCGCAGGTTGAGGCGGTGTTGTCCATCGTCGGCTTTTCCCTGCTGGACGGCGGCAACCAGCCGAATGCCGCGTTCCTGGTTACCCGCATGAAGCCGTTCGAGCAGAGGACCGGACCGGGGGACGGCGTGGCTGCTGTGATTGGCAAGATCTTCGGCGCCGCCCAGCAGATCCGCTCAGCGATCGTGTTTCCATTCAATCTGCCGCCGATTATCGGCCTGTCCACCAGCGGCGGGTTTGAGTATCAGTTGGAAAATCTGGAAGGGCGGCCGCCGGAGGACATGGCCAGCGCAATGCAGGGCATGATTGCGGTCGCCAACCAGGACCCGCGGTTGAACCGCGTGTTCTCGACCTTCACCTCGTCCAACCCGTCGATCTGGCTGGATATCGATCGGGAGAAGGCACAGAATCTGGGTCTCTCGATCTCCGACGTGTTCAACGCGCTGCAGACCACCCTGGGTGGTTACTACATCAACGACTTCAATTTGTTTGGCCGTACCTGGCAGGTGAACATCCAGGCTGATTCCACTGACCGCAGCGAATCATCGGCGATCTACAAAATCTACGTTCGCAACAGGCAGGGGGACATGGTGCCTCTGCGGTCGATCGCCAACGTCCGCATCCAGCTCGGCCCGCAGGTCATCAGCCGCTATAACAACTACCGAAGCGTGACGATCAACGGCAGCCCGAAGCCCGGGGTTTCTTCAGGCGACGCGCTGGTGGCGATGACCCAACTGTCACGCACGACGCTGCCGCCTGGCTACACGTTTGAATGGACCGGCACGGCGTATCAGGAACGCGAGGCATCGGGGCAGACCGGCTACATCCTGGCGCTGGCGGTGCTGTTCGCCTACCTGTTCCTGGTCGCACTGTATGAAAGCTGGATGATCCCGATACCGGTGCTGCTATCGGTTACGGTGGGTGTGCTTGGGGCGTTCTTCGGTTTGCAACTCTCTGGCCTGTCCCTGGATTTGTATGCGCAGATCGGCATGGTGGTGCTGATTGCGCTGGCAGCCAAGAACGGCATCCTGATTGTCGAGTTTGCCAAGGAGGCCCGCGAATCCGGCCTGCCGGTCCGGGAAGCCGCCGCATTGGGTGCCAGGATGCGGATCAGGGCGGTGCTAATGACGTCCATCGCGTTCATCTTTGGGCTGATCCCGTTGGTCTGGGCACACGGTGCAGCGATGCTGAGCCGGCGGGCCGTCGGCACCGCAGTGTTCGCCGGGATGATCGTCGCCAGCTCCATCGGTGTGTTTCTGATCCCCATGCTCTACGTCGTGTTCCAGACCATACGCGAGACGACAAAGCGTCGGTTTGGCGGTAGTACACGGCACGTCTAGTATCGCCCATCAGTGAAGGGCGATACGTCAGTTTGGCTTGAAGTGGCCGATTCACGCAGAGAAGCGCGTGCAGCACTTCTCTGCGATCGGGCACTAGGCCCCGGCCTCGGGCGGCACGGTCCGCCCCATCCGCCGGGGCACATTGAGGCCGCAAAAGGAAACCGGGCGATGATGGACAGGGTTGAAACAGCCGGCTATCAATCCGGCTTCGGCAACAGCTTCGAGACGGAGGCACTGCCCGGGGCGCTGCCCATTGGCCGAAACTCGCCGCAGCGCTGCGCCTATGGCTTGTACGCTGAGCAGATCAGCGGCTCTGCCTTTACAGCTCCCCGCGCCAGTAATCAGCGCAGTTGGATGTACCGGATCCGCCCGACGGTGGCCCACTGGGGCAGCTTCCGCCCAATCAGCGCGGAGTTGTGGCGCACGGCGCCCGGCAAGGATGCGCCGGTCCCGCCGGCACCGATGCGCTGGGACCCGATAGGCCTGCCTGATCGGCCTATGACGTTCCTGCAGGGAGTCCACACCATCACCACGGCAGGCGATGCCTGCACACATGCCGGCATGGCCGCGCATATCTATCTGGCCACCCAATCGATGACCGATGAATACTTTTACAACGCCGACGGTGAGATGTTGTTGGTCCCGCAGCAGGGCGATCTGCGCCTGCACACCGAGTTCGGCCTGATCGATGTCGGACCCGCCGAGGTTGCCGTTATTCCCCGCGGCGTGAAGTTTAACGTCGAACTGCTGGGCGGCGCGGCTCGGGGCTATCTGTGCGAGAACTACGGCAGCCCGTTCACGCTCCCCGAGCGAGGGCCCATCGGGGCGAACTGCCTGGCAAACCCGCGCGACTTCATGACCCCGGTCGCGCGTTATCAGGATCATGAGGTCGCGTCCCGGCTGGTGGTGAAATGGGGTGGTGCGTTCTGGGCGACTGATCTGGACCACTCACCGCTGGACGTCGTTGCCTGGCACGGGAACTACGCACCCTACAAGTACGACTTGCGCCGGTTTTCCCCGGTCGGACCGGTCCTGTTCGACCATGCCGATCCGTCGATCTTCACCACCCTGACCGCACCCAGCGAGGCCCCGGGAACCGCCAACGTGGATTTTGTGATTTTCCCGGAACGCTGGATGGTTGCTGAGGACACCTTCCGGCCGCCCTGGTACCACATGAACGTCATGAGCGAGTTCATGGGCCTGATCTGCGGCATCTATGACGGCAAGACCGGCGGCCGGTTCGTTCCGGGCGGCTTTTCCCTGCACAACGCCATGCTGCCGCACGGCCCCGATACACGGGCATTCGAGGCTGCCAGCAACGCGGTGTTGCAGCCGCACAAGCTGGAGGGAACGCTGGCCTTCATGTTCGAGACGCGGTTCCCGCAGCGCGTTACGGAATACGCTGCCGGGATTGCCCAGTTGCAGCCAGAATACCGCACCTACGGGACTGCATTGCTCAAGCGCTTCGATCCTGCCTGCCCCTGATCGATGCGCGTTGAGGCAGGCCCCTTTGCGGCCTGGGAGGAAACAAGATGGCGGAACACGGGATAGGCCGCAGAACGGTCTGCGGCTGGGCCGCATTGGCCGCAGCCTCCCCTGCCCTGGCTGCGGCCACACCCGTGCGGATTGCCGTGCTGACCGATGAGAATGGTCCCTATGCCGACTCCGGCGGCAGCGGCAGCATTGCCGCCGCGCACATGGCCGCCTCGGACTTCGGCGGCACGGTGCTTGGCCGCCCGATCGAGATTTTGCATGCGGACACCCAGAACAAGCCGGACGTCGCTGCCTCGATCGCTCGCGGCTGGTACGATTCCGGTGTCGACGCCATTATCGACCTGCCGGTCACGCCCGTGGCCGCCGCCGTACTGCAGGTTGCCAGCGAGAAGCGCCGGACCGTCATGATCACCGCTTCGGCAGTCAGCGAGTTCACCTCGAAGCACTGCGCGCCGATCAGCAGCCACTGGGCTGACGACACCCATGCCTTGACGACCGGTGTGGCCCGGCTGATGACCGGACCGGACAGCCGGACCTGGTTCTTTATCACGGTGAACTTCAGCTTCGGCGAGGCGCTGGAAGCTTTGACGGCAAAAGCGATCGAGGCCAACGGCGGCCGGGTTCTCGGCCACGCGAAGTTCCCGATCGGTAGCACCGAGTTTTCCTCGCAGATCGTTGCCGCGCAGAGTTCGGGCGCCAGCGTGATCGGCATTGCGGCAGTAGGCGGCGATCAGGTCAACCTCATCAAACAGGCCGCCGAGTTCGGACTGCGCAAGAACGGTGCACGGTTGGCGGCCTTTCTTGTCTACATCACCGACATCCACGCACTGGGCCTGGAGGTTGCGCAGGGGCTGAGCTTCCCCACCGGCTTCTACTGGAACCAGGACGAGGCGGCGCGGACGTTCGCCCGGCGCTTCATGACGGAGCGGAAGGCCGCGCCAACCAAGAACCAAGCGGTAAACTACACCTGCACCCTGCATTTTCTGAAGGCGATGGCGCAGGCTGGCAGTGATGATCCGATTGCCGTCAACCAGGCGATGCGGGCGATGCCGGTCGCCTACTTCGGCCGCGAGGCATCGCTTCGAGCCGACGGGCGGCTGTTGTACGACATAACGCTGTACCGGGTGAAACAGCCGGCTGAAAGCACCGCGCCCTGGGATTACTATCAGGCGGTGGGCACCTTGCCGGCCGCCGAGGCATTCCTGCCGATGAACCCCACCTGTGCCTGACGACGAGGCCGAACCCGTCATGATCGAGGTCGATGCCAGCCGGACCGTCGCAGGCCTGCTGCAACTGCCCCGGCATGCGGTAGCCTGCTGCGTCCTGGCGCACGGCGCAGGTGCCGGGATGACTCACAATTTCATGACCAGCGCAGCAGACGGGTTGGCCAAGCGTTCAATTGCTACTCTGCGTTATCAGTTCCCGTTCATCCAGCAAGGCCTGAAGCGGCCTGACCGTCCGGCTGTTGCGCAGGCCGCCGTGCGAGCCGCCGTAGCAGCCGCGGCCCGGCTTGCGGCAGGGTTGACGTTGTTCGCAGGCGGCAAGTCCTTCGGCGGCCGCATGACTTCAGAGGCGCAAGCGACGGCACCTTTGGCCGATGTGCGTGGCCTGGTGTTCCTGGGCTTTCCGCTGCATCCGGCAAACAAGCCGTCGCAACAGCGTGCCGAACATCTGTCAGCCGTGCGGATCCCGATGCTTTTCCTGCAGGGAACACGTGACCCGTTGGCGGACCTGCACCTACTGGTGCCGGTGGTCCAAGCGCTAGGCGGCCAGGCAACCCTGCAGCCGATCGACCAGGCCGACCATGCGTTTCATGTGCCTGTTCGCTCGCGCCGAACGGAGACGCAGGTTCTGGATGAGGTCATGGATGCCGCCGCGGCTTGGATCATGCAGGCCTTGTAGACTGCGCGGCTGGAGGAAGCAAAGCAGCGACGCAGGCTATTTGGCTGCTTGGCTAACCGCCTCGGTGGGTGGGATGCCGGGGTCGTTCACAATCTCGTCACGGAAAGGTATTGTTTCGTCGCTCGGGTCTACCGCCATCTCTGCTACCGTGAACTCGATGGCGGTGACGACGTGCGCCAGGTTGACCGTCGCCAGCGTCGCACCGGGCACCGGGGCGCCCAGGAAGTGGCGGGACCGCCAGGCCAGATCCACGCCGTCCGGCACGCCGGCGTGGTCCAGCAGTACGTCGAGCAGGATTGCCCCCTCCGACGACTGATGCACTGCCGCGATGGAGGTCAGCCGCAGCACGTCGCCTGTCGTCAGCAGCATCCCGAACGAGCCGCGCAGGCCGACCATCCGCCGTCCCAGCCAAGCCGGCAGCAGGCTCGCCACCGTCTCGGGATCCGTGATCCGTGTCCAAGCCATTGTCGGTCCTTCCCAGTATCCAGTAGCTTGGCTCCGGCCTGCATGGAGCGGCTGAACCTGGCTATCTGCTTGTTTGATCGCACGATTCTCACACTCGGAATGGTCTGCCCGGCGTGATCATGCGGGTCACAGAGTAACCCGGCAGGCGCTGCGGCAAAACCCCACATCACCACGCTGATTTGCACGCGTGACGGATCGACGCGCCGGCAGTGACACCTTTATGAACGATGATTCTAAGGCCGTGCGGATCGGCATCGAACAGGAGTGGACGATCATGTCAGATGCCGCCGACCAGCCGTCTGGCCGCCAGGTTCACGTTGTGCTGGCCGCCTATCTGGGCTGGACGCTTGACGCCTTCGACTTCTTCATCATGGCCTTCGTGCTGCGGGAAGTGGCCGCGAGCTTCAACGCACCGATCAGCAGCGTGGCGTTCGCCATCACCCTGACGCTGGCCTGTCGGGCCATCGGCGCCTTTCTGTTCGGGCGCATGGCCGATCGCTTCGGCCGCCGGCCGACGCTGATGGTCAACGTCTTGTGTTACTCCTTGCTGGAGTTTGCCTCTGGCCTGGCCCCGACGCTGACCGTGTTTCTTATTCTGCGCGCGCTGTATGGTGTCGCAATGGGTGGCGAGTGGGGCGTCGGCGCTTCGTTGACGATGGAAAGCGTGCCGGCGAAGTGGCGCGGCCCGGTCTCTGGCCTGCTGCAGGCGGGCTATCCAAGCGGTTATCTACTGGCCTCGGTGCTATACCTGGCGCTGCCGTGGCTGGGCTGGCGCGGCATGTTCATGGTCGGCGTGATCCCGGCCCTGCTGGTGCTGTATATCCGCCGCACTGTGCCGGAAAGCCCGGACTGGCTGGCCCGCACACACCAGGACCGTCAAATTGGCATCTGGAGTGTGCTGCGCCGGCATGCCGGCCTGGTGGTATTCGCCGCCATTGTCATGATGGCATTCAACTTCTTCAGCCATGGTTCGCAGGATCTGTATCCCAGCCAGTTCCTGGGCGCCCAGCATCATCTGAAGCCGGGCCAGATCTCGGCGATCTCGATTGTCGCGAACATCGGCGCCATGCTGGGCGGCATCGCTTTCGGCACGCTGTCGCAGCGGATCGGCCGAAAATGGGCGATCGTCATCGCAGCCCTGCTTGCTCTGCCAGTGCTTCCTGTCTGGGCATTCTCCAGCACGCCTGTCATGCTCGGCCTCGGCGCCTTCCTGATGCAGATCTGCGTGCAAGGCGCCTGGGGTGTGGTGCCGGTCTACCTGAATGAGTTGTCGCCGGCGACCATCCGCGGCACATTCCCGGGCCTGGTCTACCAGTTGGGCAACTTCCTCGCCTCGGCCAACGCCAACATCCAGGTCTGGCTGGCCGAAGTGTTCGGCGGCAACTATGGCATGGCGCTGGCGATCGTCATTGGTGTCGTGGCCGTGCTGATCGCGGTCCTGGTGGCTGTCGGGCGGGAACCGAGGGGCACCCGCATGGGGATAGACCTCCCCGAGCGCTCCTAAGCCGCGCGATGTCTCCGCCTGTCGATCCCGTTGCGGGGGATCCGGAGCTTCCCGCAAGCACGCAGGTGGTCGTCATCGGCGGCGGCATTATCGGGGTCTGCACGGCCTTCTTCCTGGCGCAGAAGGGCCTTCCCGTTGTGCTGTGTGAAAAAGGCGAGGTCGCTGCCGAGCAGTCCAGCCGCAACTGGGGCTGGTGCCGAAAGATGGGCCGTGATCCGCGGGAGCTGCCTCTGGCCATGGAAGCCCTGCGGCTGTGGCCGGAGATGAACCGCCTGGTCGGCGCGGAGACCGGATTTCGCCACAGCGGCATCGTCTACCTGTGCCGCTCGCCGCAAGAGCTGGCCAAGCGCGAGGCCTGGCTTGACCAGGTTGGACGGCCTCTGCAACTCGATACGAGGCTGCTGACCCGAGGCCAGCTCGACGATGCGTTGCCGGGGCTGACCGGCACCTGGGCCGGCGGGTTACATACTCCAAGCGATGGCCGCGCCGAACCGGCCCATGCCGCCCCCGCCATCGCCTTGGCCGCCCGGCGTCTGGGTGCGACAATTCTCACACGCTGCGCGGCGCGAGGGATCGAGACCGTAGGAGGCCAGGTTGCCGCGGTGATCACCGAGCGTGGCCGCATCGCCTGCCAGTCCGTGGTTCTGGCCGGCGGCGTGTGGTCGCGCTTGTTCTGCCGCTCCCTTGGGGTGCGGTTGCCGCAACTGAAGGTGCTGTCTTCGGTCATGCGCACTGAACCTCTGGCCGGCGGCCCGGAGGCCTCGGCCAGCGGCTTTGGTTTCGGCCTGCGCAAGCGCCTGGACGGTGGCTACACGGTTGCGAGCTGGAGCGGCAACGTCGCCGATATCGTACCTGACTCGCTTCATTTTTTTCGTGATTTCCTGCCCGCCCTCCGCGCGCGCCACAGTGATGTCCGGCTGCGCCTCGGCGGCCGGTTCTTCCATGAACTGGCACAGCCCACCCGCTGGCGGCTGGACAAGCCCTCGCCGTTCGAGGCGACGCGTGTGCTGGATCCGCCGGCGCATCCGGCCATCCTGCGTCAGGCCCGGGTTCATGTCGCAGCCGCATTCCCGCGATTTCGCGACATGCGGATCGCTGGCAGTTGGGGTGGGATGATCGACGTGACACCGGACGGCATCCCGGTCATTTCCGGCGTCGAGTCCCTTCCGGGATTCTACCTTGCCACCGGCTTCACCGGCCATGGCTTCGGTATCGCGCCGGGGGCCGGGCGCTTGATGGCCGAACTGGTGACAGGCGAAACCCCGGTGGTCGATCCGCATCCTTTCCGCTATAGCAGATTTATGGATGGCAGCCGGTTGCTGCCGTCGTCACTGGTCTAGGGACAAACGGGATGGTCAACAGCTTCCCCATGACGCGCATGCGTCGCCTTCGCTCCAGCCAAGTGATGCGAGACCTGTTACAGGAACACACCGTCTCGCTGAACGACCTGATCTATCCGATTTTCGTGGAAGAAGGGCTTGATGACTTTGCCCCGGTGGAGTCCATGCCTGGCATCTTCCGCATTCCGGAGCGCAAGCTGCATGCGGCGGTCAAGGAAATTGCCGCGGCCGGCATCAAGGCGGTGATGACTTTCGGTGTCAGCCACCACAAGGACGACATTGGCAGCGACGCGTGGAACCGTGACGGGCTGCTGGCGCGGATGATCCGCCGGGCAAAAGATGCCGCACCGGGCCTTATGGTGATTTCCGACACGTGCTTCTGTGAATACACGTTGCACGGCCATTGCGGCGTCATCCATGGCAACGACGTGCACAACGACCATACAATCGAGAACCTCGGCAAGCAGTCCATTGTGGCCGCGGAGGCCGGAGCAGACATGATTGCTCCGTCTTCGATGATGGATGGCCAGGTTGCCGCCATCCGCAGTGCCCTGGACGGCAATGGCTTCAACCAGATCCCGATCATGGCCTATTCTTCCAAGTTCGCCTCCGCCTTCTATGGACCGTTCCGCGCGGCGGCCGGCTGCGACCTGGATGGGGACCGTAAGGCCTATCAGATGAACCCGATGAACGGACGGGAGGCGTTGCGCGAGTCCGATGTGGATGAAGCGGAGGGCGCGGACATGCTGATGGTCAAGCCTGCGATGCCGTATCTGGATGTTCTGACCCAGATCCGCCAGCGCAGTCTTTTGCCGCTGGCGGCGTATCAGGTCAGCGGCGAGTATGCGATGATCAAATTCGCCGCTGAAGCTGGCGCGATCGACGAGCATCGAGTGGTTCGCGAGAGCCTAGGCGCCATAAAAAGGGCTGGTGCCGATGTGATCCTGACGTATTTCGCCATGGATGTCGCTCGACAAGGTTTCTGAACCGCCGGGACGCTCACCAGCCTCAGACCGGTGTGACGGTCAGTTTGTCAAGGCATACCGGATCTGGATCGTTACAGTCGCCTTATCCTGCGCCATGGCTGCGGTGAAGGGCGGCAGGACGGCGTTGCGCAACATGGTCTCGGCAGCGGTGTCTAGCGTCGGTGAACCTGCGCCGCGCACCACCTCGACATCAAGCACCCGTCCAGACCGATCCACGATGAAGCGCAGCACCACCTCACCCTCAATGCCGCGCCGGCGCGCCGATTCGGGATAAGTCTTGTGCGCGGCCAGCCAATCCGCCAGCAGGTGCTGCCAGCCGACGGCGACCGCCGCATTGCTTCCAGGTTGTCCGGCCGTAGGCGTTGAAGGGGCCGCGGCTGACGGGTTGGTTCTCGCTGTCGCCTCCGCAGTGCGCGATACTGCCGCCGGCTTGATCCGCCGGACGGCTTTATGGGGCGCAGCGGATTCATTTGCCGCGATCTGCCGCTCCGGCATCTGCGACGGCGTGGGCTGCGGAACCGGTCGCGCGGCGGTTGTCTGTGTCGACGGCTGAGGCGGCACGGGTGGTGGTGGCTGCGGAAGCTGGGCAGCGGTTGGTGGCGCCGCCTGCACCGGTTGCGACGGGTTAGGTACAGGCTGCGCTTCTGGCAACGTTGTAACAGACGTGTCAGGGGGCGGTGGCGGCGCTTTCTCAGGCTGGGCCTCCGCAGGGGCAGAGACGGGGGGCGCCGCAACAGGCGGCACCGCATCGGCCTGCGGGCCGGCCGACGCTTCCGGGGGAGAATCCTTCGTCAGGGTTGTTGCACTGCTTGTCTGCGAGGACGGCGTCAGCACCAGCGCCACGCTCGTCTCGGTATTTCCCGCGGGTGCCGGCGGAAAAGCGGTCAGGCGGAGCAACAGGACAAGTACCGCGACATGCAATCCGACCGCAGCCCCGATTGCACCCAGCACGCGGTATTTGTTCGGATGGCGTTCGCCACACATGGGCGACAGGCGGGGTTGAGGGGCAGGCCCAGCTTGCTCGGCGACCAATAATGATATGTTATATCGTATCATGTTGCCGCATCATGCCTGCTCTGGCGGTGCCTGAAAAGGAGCCAAACTATATGCGTCCACTGCCACCGATAATGGCTGCCATCTGCCTGCTTGCATTTATTCCTCCAGCCCTCGCCGCGGCACAGACAACTGACAATGGCGACCTGACCATCAACGTTGACGTGACCTCCCAGCGGCTGGACGAGGCGCGCCAGCAAATTCAGCCCAGCCTTGGCGCCACCACCTACAACTTCAGCCCTGATGCGCTGCAGAACATCCCACAAGGGGAAAATGCTCCGTTAAATCAGGTGCTGCTGCAAGCACCGGGGGTAGCCCAGGACAGCTTCGGGCAGATCCACCTGCGCGGCGAGCATGCCAATGTGCAGTTTCGGCTGAATGGCGTCGAGTTGCCGGAGGGACTTTCCGTCTTCGGTCAGGTACTCGCCGAGCGCTTTGCTCGCAGCTTAAACCTGATTACAGGCGCCCTGCCCGCTCAGTATGGTTTTCAGACAGCCGGTGTGATCGACATCCAGACCAAGACTGGCACCACCAATCCGGGTGGCATGGTGTCATTGTATGGCGGAACCCGCGGCTGGGTGGAACCCAGCGTCGAGTATGGTGGAGCTAGCGGTTCGTTTGACTATTTCCTCGTCGGCGATGGACTGCACAACAATCAAGGCATCGAGAACCCGACGGGCAACTTCAATGCAATCCATGACACCACGAACCAGTTTCATGGCCTGGCGTATCTATCGGACATCATCGATCCAACCGCCCGGGTTAGCCTGATCCTCGGCGGTTTTGACGGCAGCTTTCAGATCCCCAACAATCCTGGCCAGCAGCCCGCGCTGGGCCTGAACGTGAACGGGGCGACCAGTTTCAACAGCTCGGCGCTGAACGAGATCCAGAACGAGGTCACCGGCTTCGCGGTGCTATCCTTACAGAAACATTTTGATAGTGGAGATGTTCTGCTCTCTGTGTTCAACCGCACAAGCACGCTGCGTTTCGCGCCTGATCCGGCGGGCGATCTGTTGTTCAATGGCATTGCTCAGCAGGCCGCGCGGCGAGATGCGGCAAGCGGCATCCAAAGTGATGGGAGTTGGCGGATCGCCGAAGACCACACCCTGCGTGCCGGCTTTCTCGCGCAGATTGAGCAGACCAGTTCCGATACCTTATCCAGCGTGTTGCCGGTAGATGCAGCCGGCAACCCGACCTCTACCCAGCCGTTGAACATTGCTAGCAAGGAAAACAGCGCCGGCGGCTTGTATGGTATTTATGCGCAGGATGAGTGGCGCATCCGGCCGAGGCTTACGCTGAATTACGGCTTACGGTTCGATGCGGTCGAGCAGTTGACGCATGAAAGCCAGGTCAGCCCACGGATAAATCTGGTCTGGAAGCCGCTGACGAACACCACCTTGCACGTTGGCTACGCCCGCTACTTCGTTCCCCCCCCGTTCGAGGCGCTGACACCGACCAGCCTCTCTAGCTTCGCCGGGACGACCGCCGCGCCACAGGTAACACAGGATGACGTGGTGCGGTCCGAGCGCTCAAACTATTTCGATGCCGGAGTCAGTCAGATTGTGTTGCCGGGCCTGGTCGCTGGCATCGACGCCTACCTGAAGCGGTCGAGTAACCTGATCGACGAGGGCCAGTTCGGCGCGCCAATCATCCTGACGGCGTTTAACTACAAGAGCGGTCAGCAAACCGGTGTCGAAGTCACCACCAATTATGACCATGGGCCGATCTCGCTCTATGCCAATCTCGCTTGGTCGCGGGCATTGGGGAAGGACATCAACTCGGCACAGTTCAATTTCGGCGCCGATGAACTGGCCTATATCCAGAACAACTTCATTCATCTGGACCATGACCAAACCTGGACCGGATCTGCCGGTACAGCCTATACTTTCAATCAGGCGAGCATGACGCCCACGCGGATTTCCGCCGACATGGTGGTGCAGAGCGGACTACGAGCAAGTACGCCGACCGTCCCGAACGGTGCGGCGCTTCCAACCTATGCGACTTTAAACATGTCCGCGGTTCAACAGCTTCGGCCAGGCACGCAGTTGCGGCTGGACATCCTAAACGTAGCCGATGCGGTCTATGAAATTCGTGACGGCACCGGCGTGGGTGTGGGAGCGCCGCAATATGGCCTGCGCCGAACCATCCATGCCGGCATCACGCAGCGTTTCTGAAGGCGTAATTACCCGCTGGCCAGAACCACTGCAGCGAGATGAGTTCACATTCGTTCACCCATCTCGCTGCAGCACCTTGTTTGATCATGTGATTCAGACCTTCTGCGGTCACGCCTCCGGTCATCACGCTCTAAGCCATTCTACCTTCGCGCAACGTCAGGATCCGGTCCATCTGTGCCGACAGGTCCGGATTGTGCGTGGCTATCAAAGCGGCCACACCCTGTTCACGCACCACGGCCAGAAGTTCAACAAACACCGTTCCGGCCGTCGCGACATCCAGATTTCCCGTCGGTTCGTCAGCCAACAGCAGCCTGGGCCGATTGGCGAGTGCCCGGCTGATCGCCACCCGTTGCTGCTCCCCACCTGAAAGCTTTCCAGGCAGGTGGCCCAGCCGAGCAGCCAACCCGAACGTCGTCAGCAACTCCCTGGCTCGCTCCTCGGCCAAGCGACGCGGCCGTCCGGCGATGATCTGCGGCAGGACAACGTTCTCCAGCGCAGTGAATTCTGGCAGCAGGTGATGAAACTGGTAGACGAATCCGATCGTGTCGCGGCGGGTCGCGGTTCGTGCCGCGTCAGGCAGCGCACCGGCATCGCGGCCGTCGATCAGCACGGAGCCGCCGTCCGGCCGGTCGAGCAGGCCGGCGATATGCAGCAAGGTCGACTTGCCGGCCCCCGACGGTGCGACCAGGGCGACGATCTCGCCGGCGTGGACCGTCAGATCCACACCGCGCAGAACGGCAAGCTCGCCGCCGTCGCCGCGATAGGTCCGGCTGACCGCACGCAGAACCAACGGCTCATTCATGCCGCAGCGCCTCGACCGGGTCGGTGCGGGCCGCCCGCCAGCTTGGGTACAGCGTGGCCAGCAGCGACAGGATCAGACCCAGTGCGACGACGCGGGCGACGTCGAACCAGTCGATCGCATTCGGCAGCTCCGTCAGCATGAACACCGAGGCGTCGAACACCCGGCCGCCGGTCAGTCGCTCGACGAAATGCTGCACCGCGACGATGTAGTGGCAGAACACGACGCCAATCAGCGTGCCGATCAAGGTGCCGCTGACGCCGACGAAGGCGCCGCACATCAGAAAGATGCGCAGCACCGCGAAGCTGCTGGCGCCGATCGTCCGCAGCACGGCGATATCGGCCCGCTTGTCCTTCACCAGCATGATCAGCGAGGAGACCACGTTGAACGCGGCCACCAGGACGATCATGCCAAGGACGATGAACATAGTGTCCTTCTGCACCTGCAGCACACCCACGATGGTGTCGTTGGCATGCTGCCAGTCACGTGCGAACACCGGCCGCCCTTGCAGCAGCGGTGCCAGTTCGCCAGCCACCGTGGCCACCCGGTTGGGATCACGCAGCCGGATTTCGATGCCGGTCACCGCGTCGGGTTTCTGGAAGAACACCTGTGCGGCGGCCAGTGGCAGGAAGACGACGCTGCTGTTGTAGTCGTTCAGCCCGGCATCAAAGATCGCCACAATTCTGTAGGCTCTCACCCGGGGAATGGTGCCGAATGCAGTCGCCGCGCCTTCCGGCGAGATCACCGTCAGCGAGTCCCCGACGCGCAGCCGGTCGGCACTGGCCAGCCCGATGCCCACGACGATTGCGTCATCGCCGCTGAAATCTGCCAGATTGCCGGCAATGATGTTGTCGCTGATCGGGTGCAGCGCGCGAAGATCATCCAGGCTGATGCCGCGCACCAGGCCGCCGCGGGCTGCTCCGCCTTCGGTGCTGAGCAACGCCTGCCCGTCCAGCACCGGCACCGCCGAGACGACGTTCGGGACAGTGCGGACCTCCCCTACCAGCTTCTGGTAGTCATCCAGCTTCTGACCGGCGAAAGCCTGGATTGTGATGTGGCCGTTCACGCCGAGGATTCGCGACACCAGTTCGACCTGAAAGCCGCTCATGACCGAGGTCACAACGATCAGGGTAGCCACGCCAATGGCGATGCCCACAAGCGAGAAGATCGCAATGATCGAGACGAACCGCTCGCCCTTGCGCGCGCGCAGGTAACGACCGGCGACCATTCTTTCGAAAGGTCCAAACATCAGCCGATCCGGCGCAGCGCCTCGTCCGGCGAAACTTCTGTCCGCTCACCCGTCGCCCGCCGCTTCAATTCCACTGTGCCGGCGGCTGCACCACGTGGGCCGACAACGATCTGCCAGGGATGGCCCATCAGGTCGGCGTCGGCGAACTTCGCCCCCGCCCGATCGGACCGGTCGTCGTACAGCGCGTCTTCCTCGAACGCCTGATAAAGCTGCTCGCAGAGCGCATCGCAAGCCGCGTCACCCACCTTCAGGTTGAGAATGGCCGCCTTGAAGGGGGCGACGCTGTCCGGCCAGATGATGCCGGCCTCATCATGACTGGCCTCGATCACCGCACCGACCAGCCGGGAAATGCCGATGCCGTAGCTGCCCATCTCCGGGTGTGCGGGCTTGCCGTCAGGCCCGGCGATCGTGGTTCCCATCGCCTTGGTGTACTTCGTGCCGAAGTAGAAGATGTGCCCGACCTCGATGCCGCGGCCTTCGCGACGACGCGCGGCGTTCACCTGGTCCCAGCGCGCGGTGTCGTGTTTCTCGTCGGTCGCCGCATAATGCGTTGTCATTGTTTGGAAAAACCGAGCAAGGTCGTCCGGGTTGCGGTGGCTGAAGCCGCCGGCGCCGGCGGACAGGTAGTCGATCTCCTCGAAGGCAGCGTCGTAGTAGACCTGGCTCTCACCGGTCGGCGCCAGGATGATGAACTCGTGGCTCAGGTCGCCGCCAATCGGCCCGGTGTCGGCCTCCATCGGGATTGCCTTGAGCCCCATCCGCTGGAAGCTGCGCATATAGGCCAGCATCATCTTACGGTAGCTGACGACGGCGCCCTCACGGTCCAGATCGAACGAATAGGCATCCTTCATCAGGAACTCTCGCCCGCGCATGACGCCGAACCGCGGCCGCACCTCATCGCGAAACTTCCACTGAATGTGGTAGAGGATCTGCGGCAGCTCGCGGTAGCTCTTGACCGACTGACGGAACAGGTCGGTCACCATCTCCTCATTGGTTGGTCCGTACAGCATGTCCCGGTCGTGACGATCGCGGATGCGCAGCATCTCCTTGCCGTAATCCTCATAACGCCCGCTCTCGCGCCACAGCTCGGCCGGCTGGATCGTCGGCATCAGGATCTCCTGCGCCCCGGCCCGATCCTGCTCCTGCCGGACGATATGCTCGATATGCCGCAATACGCGCAGCCCGAGTGGCAGCCAGGCATAGATGCCAGCCGAGGTCTGCCGCACCAGGCCCGCGCGCAGCATCAACCGATGTGAGGCGATCTGTGCCTCGTTCGGCGTTTCCTTCAGCGTGGGAATAAAGCTGTGGGACAGACGCATTGGGTTGCATTCCATCGGAGGTGGAAGCCTAAGCACCTAACGCAGTTGCGTGCGTCCGGCTACCAGCTTTGCAGCATTCCCATTCGATCGCCGTGAGCCTTCAGCCAGACGAGACCGGGCCCATGCAAGAACACGTCCGCAAGTTTTGTGCGTCGCACAACTCGATTTCGCAATAAACTCCGCGTTATCTGGCAAAAAAGCAACAAAATCCCGTGACTCTATGATCCGGTTTGATTAACAAGGCGGTGGGTTGCTTACCAGCCAGTAGGCGGGCCAGGTTTGGGGAGGAAACGCCATCCGCCCGACGGATCGAGGAAACTATCCTCCATCCGTCGAGGCGGGGCAGTCTATTATCAACTTATTGAAAAAATAACGCTATTTTGTCTGTGGCGGGTGCATCAGGCCAGGACGTTCAATCGTCCGGCTCCGCAAACATACCATGCCGGAAGCTGATGTAGTCGCTGCGGATCAACAAGTAAGATCCGCCCCACAAGAGGCATGCAACAATCGTGGTGGCAATGATTTTGCCAAGCAGACGTGGCTGCTCCGGCGTGCCGCGCCATCCGCTCCTTTCATCGGGCTCCGCCATTGGCCGTGTGCCGAATGGCAGAACTGCGAACAGCGCCGTCCACCAGATGATGATGAACAGTACGACGCCGGTGAACCAGTTCATCCGCGGCTATACCCGGATCAGATGCAGTTCGACCATAGGGCGCTTGCCGAGTTTTCGGCCGAGCGTTCGGCGCAGAGCGGATCGGGCGGCATCCTGCAGCGCCGCATCATCCCGGCGAAGGTTCGACGGCAGATCCCGCAGCGTGTCGGCGAACTCCTCGGTGACGCGATCGGTGTCAGGGTCATCAGGGTCCAGCAGGCCTGGGGCGCTGATCTTCGGCCGTCCGCGCAGCCTGCCATCGTCATCAACCGCCAGGCTGGCCACGACGATACCGTTGAACAGCATCCGCCGCCTGGCTGACATCACCTCGCCCTTCAGCGGCACCAGACGTGTGCCATCCAGCACCAGCCGCCCGACCGGCGCACTGTCGGTGATCGCCGGACGACCGGGTGCAAGCGTGATGATATCGCCATCCTCCAGCATGAACGGCGCTGCACCGGCCTCGCGCGCCAGTTCCGCGTGCGCCGACAGGTGCCGCCACTCGCCATGCACGGGCACGGCATAGCGTGGCCTCACCAGACGATACATCCGCCGCAGCTCGTCACGCGCCGGATGGCCAGAAACGTGCACCAGATGATCGTCGTCGGTCATCAGCCGCACGCCGCGACGCACCAGATTGTCCTGCACCGTGCCGATCGCACGCTCATTCCCGGGAATCATGCGTGAGGAATAGATCACCGTATCACCCTCGCCCAGTGACACGCGGGGATGGTCATCGCGCGCGATCCGCGACAAGGCGCTGCGGGACTCTCCCTGGCTGCCGGTGATCAACAGCAGGATGTCGTCGTCGGGGACGTCATCGATGTCGTCCTCCGTCAGAAACGGCGGCAGGTTCTTGAGGTAGCCGCATTCTCGGGCAGCGGCGTCCATGTTGCGCAGCGACCGACCGACGATGGCGACACTCCGCCCGGCATCCTGGGCCGCCAAGGCAACGGATTCCATCCGCGCCACGTTGCTGGCAAAGCAGGTGACCGCCACTCGGCCGCTGAGATCCCGGACCAGGGCCGAGAGGCTGCGGCGCACGTCGAGTTCGCTGCCGCTGTGGCCTTCGACCATGGCATTGGTTGAATCGCAGACGATTGCCAGCACACCCTTGTCGCCCAGTTCAGCCAAAGCGGCCTCGTCTGTTGGCGGTCCAAGCAGCGGGGTTGCGTCCAGTTTCCAGTCGCCGGTGTGCAGGACCGTCCCGACCGGGGTGTCGATCACCAGTGCCTGCGCCTCCGGGATCGAATGCGCCAGACGGACGAAGCGCAGGGAGAAAGGCTTCAGGTCAAAGCTGCCGCCGGAGGGGATGACATTGACGCGGACCTGGTTGGTCAGCCCCACCTCAGCCAACTTGCGGCGCAGCACGGCGGCGGCGAATTGTGTGCAGTAGATCGGACATTTCAATTGCGGCCAAAGCCAGGCTACAGCACCGATATGATCTTCATGGGCGTGCGTGATAACCAGTCCAACGAGCTTGTCTCGCCGGCCGGCGATGAACCCGGGGTCAGCCATCATGACCTCGACCTCCGGCAACTCGCTGCCGCCGAAGCCGATGCCGCAGTCCACCGCCAGCCATTTTTCGTATCCTGCCGCGCGCCAGCGGTACAGGTTCAGGTTCATGCCGATTTCGCCCGTCCCACCCAGGGGCAGGAAGGCCAGTTCGCCAGTTTCAGAGTCCATATTGAAGGGTTCGTTCCGTTATTCAGGTTCGATCAAGCGCGTTCTCTCTCGGGGTAATGTGGGCGCGGGGTTGCGCTCCGCCAACATCCTCAGGCCATCCAATGTCAGATCGGGCTCGATATGTTCAATCATCAGTGTTCCCTCGGCGAACAGAGGCGCCAGTCCGCCGGTAGCAACCACCTTCATCGGGCTGCCGAACTCGTTCCTGATCCGCGTCAGCAGGCCTTCAATCAGGCCGACATACCCCCAATACATCCCTGACTGCATGGCCGGCACGGTGGAACGGCCGATCACCGCCTGAGGCCGGCCGATGCCGATCCGCGGCAGCCGGGCTGCGGCCTGATGCAAGGCCTCGAGCGAGAGGTTTATCCCGGGACAGATCACGCCGCCCATATAGGCGCCGCTTGCATCGACGACGTCGAATGTCGTGGCGGTGCCGAAGTCGACGACAATCAATGGGCCACCGAAGTGCTGATGACCGGCCATTGCGTTCAGCAGGCGATCGGCGCCGACCTCGTTCGGGTTGTCGACCTTGATCTCAAATCCCCAATCCAGCGCCGCGCGGGCGATCAGTGGCTCGACATTGAACCAATCCCGGCACAGCCGTCGCAAATGATACAGGGCCGCCGGTACCACCGTGCCGATGACCGCCTGGCCAATCTGCTCGCGCTTCAGTCCCGAAAGCGTCAGCAGGCTGTTTAGCCAGACGGCGTATTCGTCGGAGGTTCGCTGGGCATCTGTGCGGATGCGCCAAACGCCACGCCAGCCGGACGGGTCATGGACCGCGAACACAATGTTGGTATTTCCTGCATCGATGACGAGAAGCATGGCTAAGCGGCCATTTCCAGGCCGGATGCTGACATCGCGCGCGTAATCCCCAGGGACAGGCTGTGGAAACCCGTCTCACATGATCGCGAAGGCCTGCCAGAGTCAATCCGATACGCGAAGTGCCGCGCAAGCATGGCAGCGCCCCGCGGCGGCGATCATTCCGGATAGGTCAGGCGATAAGCTTCCTGCAGCACGGCATCGAGGTCACGTCCTTCACGATATCCCTTCATACCTTCCGGCACCGGCAGCCCCGGCACCTGACGCGGACAAAGCTCCGGTTCGCCCAGGACATGACGGACTGGGATCCTCGCCGTCCATACTGGAAGGGCGTAATCCTCCTCGTCATCGATGACGTGGGTCGAGCGGATCTTGCCCGACGCCTCGTCGATCGGCATCACCACAAAGCTGGTGGCCTTGATCTCCTGCGACGTCGCAGCGCGGATCTCCGTCGATCGGCCCGGAAAGAAACGATCAACGAAGCCGTCCAGTGCTCGGCTTTTTTCACCGGGATCGGTGACCAGTCGGGCTGTGCCGAAAGCCATGACGGAGCGGTAGTTGACCGAGTGATGGAAGCCGCTTCTGGCCAATACGATGGCATCCAGATGCGTAGCCGTAACACATACCGGAACGCCCGCCGATTGGGTTCTGAGCATACGGCTAGCGGAAGACCCATGCCAATACAACGTATCGACTTCGCGCCAGAACCCTGTGGGCGTGCAGTACGGCTGGCCGTCGATGGTATACGCGATGTGTGCAAACATCGCGCCGTCGAGAATGTCGTAGACGGTCGCTCGATCAAAGCGGCCCCGATCCGGCGTGCGCCTAACCCGGTTGCGGTTGGTAACTGGAAAACTAGCATCGTTCATAGCGGTTGCCTCCGATCCCGATTGATCCAATCCGTTTAGCGCATCTAGGCCAATACAATTGGACCAATTGTCGCAGCACCAACCGTTCCAATGCCAAGGCGGTATGACCGACCATCATACGGATCGGAGTTGAAGCCCCGCGATTAACCAGTTCATTTTGATGCTAGACACATCAGACGATTGCAATCTAAAGTTGTGTTCATGTCAAAATGTCTGCTATCGCTGATTGTTTTTCTCCTGCTCGGGCCGCTGGCAGCCCAGGCGGCGCCGGTCGGCTACTCGATCACGGTGATAACAGCCTATGCCGCGGGCGATCCGTTTCCCAACCGGCTGGACCAGGCCTTCACCGAGCCTGATACCGGCTTCTTCGAGGTCACCAACACGGGCGCCACCAGTTTTATGGGCCTGCTCAGCACGGTTGCAGTTTCGGCCTTCGCCGGTGACCTGTCGTTTACTTCAGGCACGATCTTCCTGCCTCCCGGTGCGACAGCTTCGGTTGCCATACCGGATGATTCTAAATCCGTCGGCGGGTTCAATGGACCGGCGTATTACTACCGGCCTGGGGTGGAGATATCCCTGAGCGGCAGGATATCGAGCGCAACGGCATCGGAGGCGGTCGCCCTGCAGGTGGCCGATGCGAATATTCAGTCTGGCATATGGCGGACCGATCCTTTTGGGCTGGCGACTGAAAGCTTCGTGCTGCAAGGCGGCGATCCCTGGGGATTCGACAACACCAACAGCTTCGCACTAAGCCAGCCCTACGGCGTCTATGTGTTCAGCCAGGCAGTTCCAGAACCGGCGTCCGCAGCACTTCTGGCTTCAGCGGCACTGGGCCTGCTGGTCCGCCGTGTCGCGTCCCTCAGACCTCCTGTGGCGTAATCATCAACGTCAAGAGCTGCGTCCGGCGCAGCAGACCGATCGGCACCGTCAAACCGGCGCGTTCCTGAGTCAGGCTACGATGCAGGTCGTCCACTCCTCGCACAGCCTCCCCATCCAGTGAGACGATCACGTCACCCGCCTGCAGGCCTGTGCCTTGCGCCGGACCGCCCGCCACCAGGTCAGCCACCATCGCCCCGGTCATCTGCTGCAGGCCGTGGAACCGCCGGGTCCGCGTGCTGATCGGCAATGTCTGCGCCGCCAGGCCCAGCCGCGAGCGCCGCACCCGGCCGTCGCGCATCAGCCGCGTGGCGACCCAGATTGCCGTGTCGATGCCGATGGCAAAGCAGATCCCCTGCGCAGGGGCAATCATCGCGGTGTTGATGCCGACGACCCTTCCTTCGCCAGAAACCAGCGGCCCACCAGAGTTGCCCGGATTGAGCGGCGCGTCGGTCTGAATAACACTTTCCAATGGAACACCGCCCGGCGTGCGCAGGGTCCGTCCCAGAGCGCTGACGATCCCGGCGGTCACGGTGCAGGTGAACCCCAGCGGGTTGCCGATCGCCACAACCAGTTGCCCAACCCGCAACGACGCTGAGCCGCCTAGCTGGGCATGTGGCAGTCCCGAGCCGGACAGCCGCAGCACGGCAATGTCAGTGGCCGGATCACTGCCGATCAATGCTGCCGTGAAGCCTTGGCCATCTGTCAAGCTGGCGGTCAATCGCGACGCCTTGGCCACGACATGGCTGTTGGTCAGCACGTAGCCATCGGGTGTAAAGATGACGCCAGAGCCCTGCCCAGCCGGACGGTCGTTACTGTCATAAGCCACGACATGCACAACCGCAGGGCCGACGCGGTCAAACGCCTGCACGACTTGCGCTGAATAAGGATCCAGCGGCTGATTAATACCATCAAGTGGCATGGTCATTTCCTTTCGTCGGCCAAATGGGAAGATTGCGTCCGCATGTGCACCCGGCCATCTGGTGAGGCGCGGTCCTGGTCATCCGTCCGATGCCGGTCGCAGCCGAACCGGCGCATTCTGTCGCCAGCAAGGAGACGCGATTCATGGATCCAATCGAACAGTTCTCGACCGCGCTGGCGGACCGCCTGGAAGCCGCCGCCCCCATCACCGTCAGCATTGATGCTGGCCGGCGATCCATCAGCGGCATCCTGTGGCGACCTGATGTGGTGGTGACGTCAGAACAGATGCTACCGGAGAACGCTGCAGCGGTGCAGGTCAGGCGCAACGGCCAGATGATCAGCGCCACTCTGGCCGGCCGGGATCCCACGACCAACGTTGCTGTGCTCAAGCTGCAGGCGCCGCTTGAGGGCACACTGCCCGCCGCCGCCGACCCGGTTCGTACAGGAGAGCTGACGTTGCTAGTGGGTGCGGACGCAGCCGGCCATCCCACTGGGCGATTGGCCATGGTGCACATTCGCGGTGACGCGTGGCAAAGCATGGCCGGCGGCCGGATCGACAGCCTGATCCGCTTGGATGCCAGACTGGGAGCGGACGAGGGCGGCCCGGTGCTGTCCATGGCCGGCAGCCTGATCGGGATGTCCACCGCCGGACCGCGACGTCGCACCATTGTTATCCCGACCGCCACACTCGCCCGGGTTGTCGACCCGCTGCTGGCTGAAGGGCGCATTGCCCGCGCTTGGCTGGGCGTTGCGTTGCAGCCCGTGATGATCCCTGACAGTTTCCGGGCAACCGCCGGACGTGAACACGGATTGATGGTGGTGGGGCTGGCGGATGGCGGCCCGTCCGAGGCCGCCGGCATCCTTCCCGGCGACATCGTGCTGGATATCGATGGCGCCGCGGCTGGCCGGCCGCGCGCGCTGACCGCCTCGCTCGGGCCCGACCGGATCGGTCAGGCGATCGGGTTGCGCATCCTGCGGGCTGGCGCGGTGCAGGCGATTAGTGTGACGATCGGCTCCAGACCGCCGACATGACCGGCGGCCTGCGCATCCGGGTTCACGCGAAAGACCCGGTTCGCCGCCACGGGCTGGCGGCGATGCTGCAGGCCGCTGGTCATGTCGTGACCGAAGAGCCGCCTGACGTCGAACTTTGCGATCTGGACCGTTCATCCGGTCCGTTGCCGAAGGAGGCGGAGGCACCCGTCGTGGCGCTTACCACGGCCATGCCACCAGGCTCACCGGCTGGGGTACTGCCACCCGAGGCCTCAGCCGAACAACTGGATGCCGCGCTGCGGGCTGTGTTCGCCGGGCTGCTGGTGCGTTCGACGGCTGCACCTGAGGTCCGCGGCTTTGCCCAGGCCGAAGACATGCCGCTGCTGACACCCAGGGAACGTGAGATCCTTGCCCTGATCGGCGAGGGGCTCAGCAACAAGGCGATGGCGCGGCGGCTGGGCATCTCGGTCCATACCGTCAAATTTCATCTCGAGGCACTGTTCAGCAAGCTCGATGCCACCAGCCGAGCCGAAGCGGTTGCCAAGGGGCTGCGCGGCGGGGTCATCGAGCTGTAGGCGAATGACCGGCTGGTTTGACTTTCCGGCCGCGCAGTGCGATCCGCATAAAGCAACAGGTGCCTGGAGCAAGAAGTGAACGATGCGCCACCGCCGGGGGAATTGCCCCTGCGATCGATCGATGCTGTCGAACAAGGCCTGGGCGAGGCCGGCTACATCGCCAACCGCCAGATCTCGACCGCGATCTACATGGCCCACCACCTGCAAAAGCCTATCCTGGTTGAGGGGCCTGCCGGCGTCGGCAAGACCGAGCTGGCGAAGTCGGTGGCATACTGGCTGAAGCTGCCGTTGATCCGGATGCAGTGCTATGAAGGCCTGGATGAATCCAAGGCGTTGTATGATTGGAAGTACGGCAAGCAGCTTCTGTACACCCAAATTCTGAAGGACAAGATCAATTCGGTGATCGGCGAGGCCGACGATCTGACCTCCGCGCTGAACAAGCTGCACGCCTTTGGCGACGTGTTCTTCTCGCACCAGTTCCTCGAACCCCGCCCGCTGCTGAAATCGCTGCAGGCCGAAGGCGGTTCGGTCCTGCTGATCGACGAAATCGACAAGTCCGACCAGGAGTTCGAAGCGTTCCTGCTGGAAATCCTCTCCGACTACCAGGTCACCATCCCAGAAATTGGCACCGTCGGCGCCATCGTCCCGCCGATCGTGCTGCTGACCTCCAACAGCACCCGCGACCTTGGCGACGCGCTGAAACGGCGCTGCCTGCACCTGCACATCGGCTTTCCTGACGAAAAGCTGGAGGCAAGGATCATCGCCTCTCGCGTGCCAGGCATCGACACGCGGCTGTTGAAGCAACTGGTCAGCTTCGTCCAGCAACTGCGCACGCTGGACCTGAAGAAGGTTCCCTCGGTCAGCGAGACGATCGACTGGGCGAAGGTCATGCTGCTGCTGCACACCTCGGTGCTGGAGGTCGACCTGGTGCGCGACACCTTGAACGTGCTGCTGAAGTTTGAGGCGGATATCGAGGCGGCGGACAAGCAGCTCGCCGGCTTGACGCACAAGGCAAGGCAGGAAGCCGGCATGTCATGATTGCGGCGCCTGCCAGCCAACCGCTGCGCCGTTTCCTGCAGGTTGCCCGCGGCGCCGGACTGCGCGTCTCCGCCGCCGAAGGTATCGATGCGGCGCGTGCGGTGGGCATCGTGGGGTTTTCTGACCGGGTGGTGCTGAAGGACACGCTGGGCCTGTTGCTGGCGAAAACGCCGGACGAAAAAGTCGCTTATGAGGAGGTGTTCGAGCTTTTCTTCAAGCGCGATAAAATCGCCGGCGACCATGCGGACGATCCGGCGGAGGCCGCACCTGGCGCCGAACACCCAGCTTCGCCCGCATTCGGCGGCGAGGGCTTCGGTGGCCAGGGTGGACAGTCCCTCGGCTCATTACTTGCGGACGACGACCGAGCCGCCTTGGCGACCGCGATGGAACAGGCGGCACGCGACAGCGGCATCGAGAACATACGCTTCTTCACCCAGCGGAACCTCTATGCCCGGCGTATCCTCGACCGGATGGGCCTGCGCGCGCTGGAACACGAGATCGAGGCGCTGCGCCAGGCCGACACGCCCCAAGGGCTGAGCCGCGCCCAGTTCCTTGACGGCCGGATTGGGGCGCTGCGCGATTCGGTGCGCGACTTTGTTGAACGCAACCTGCTGCTGTTCGCCCGTGGCGACACGGAGAGGTTCCGCGAAGAGCTGCTAAAGTCCGCCCGCCTGTCGAACCTGGAGCGTCGGGATCTGGAGCGGATGCGCATCCTGGTCCGGCAGATGGCAAAGAAACTCGCCGCACGCTATGCCAAGACCCGCCGCCGCCGACTGCGCGGACAGCTTGATGCACGGCGGACCTTGCGGCGGAACATGGGTTGGGGCGGCATTCCTTTCGTCACCGTCTGGAAGCAGAAGCGCATCGAGAAGCCTCGCGTCATGGTCCTGTGCGACGTTTCCGGTTCGGTTGCCGCGATGGCGCAGTTCCTGCTGATGTTCATGTATTCCATCAACGAGGCGCTGTCGGACATCCGATCGTTCGCCTTTGCCGGCTCTCTGATCGAGGTCTCCGACATCCTGGAGAAGCATCCGGTCGAGGATGCCATCTCCAGGATCATGTCGTCGATCGGTTATGGATCCTCGAACTACGGCAATGCGTTTGCCGACTTTGAAGACGGATGGATGAAGTTCGTCACCAACAAGACGACCGTGATCATCCTGGGGGACGCGCGGGGCAACCGGACGGATCCCCGCGCCGAGATCGTCGGCCGGCTGTCACAACGGGCCAAACGCATCATCTGGCTGAACCCGGAATACCGCTCGGCCTGGGGCACCGGCGATTCCGACATGTATCGTTATGCCCCGTTCTGCAATCTGGCGACGGTCTGCAACACGCTACGGCATCTTGAACGGGCGATCACCGAAATTCTGGAAGACGCCGCCTGACCCGCATCCGCACGCGCAAGGCCGGCGCCGACGTTGACGCTGGTCCATGAGCACATCCTATCCCCCGTCCGACCATTATGACGGCCACCGCTTCTTCAATCCCGGTGCCAGGCCATCGGCTCGGAGTCTGCTGCCGGTCCTGCGCTGGCGCCTGAGCGGCGAACGCATGACCTGGCCGACAGGCCTGTCTAATCCGCCTTTCCCGCCGCCGCCCGCGCAGGTGGCGCCGGATCAGCTCGCAGTCACCTTCATTAACCACGCCAGCTTCCTGATCCGTCTGCATGAGGCGGTCCTGCTGACCGATCCGATCTTCAGCCGGCGCTGCTCACCGCTCTCCTGGGCTGGGCCGGTGCGCGCCCGTCCACCCGGGCTGGCGCTGGCGGACCTGCCGCCTCCGGATTTGGTCCTGCTGTCCCACAACCACTATGATCACATGGATCTGCCTAGCCTGCGGCAGATCCAGCGGCGTTATCGCCCCCAATTCGTCACCACCCTGGGAAACGCGGACATCCTGCGCGGTCTCGGCATCTCCGCCATGGAGCTGGACTGGTGGCAGCACCTGACGCTGGGGTCGATCGACATTACCGCCACCCCAGCCCGCCACTTCTCCGCGCGCACGCCATTCGACCGCAACCGCGCGCTGTGGGGGGGCTTCATGGTCCGCGGCGCAAACGGCCAGATCCTGTTAGCTGGCGATTCGGGCACGGGCGCCCACTGGCGGGAGATACGCGACCGCCTGGGACCGCCCGACGTTGCACTGCTGCCAATCGGCGCGTATGAGCCGCGCTGGTTCATGGCCCCGGTGCACATGAACCCCGCGGAGGCCGTACAGGCCCATCGGGATCTCGGGGCGCGCCGCTCTGTCGGCATGCATTTCGGCACATTCCAACTGACTGACGAGGCGATCGATGCGCCGGAGCAGGCGCTGGCGCAGGCGCGGACTGACGCGGCGTTGTCATCAGCCGACTTCATGACGCTGGGCTTCGGCGAAACCCGGATCTTTGATCTGAGCCCGGCGCGCCGGCCGGTTGGATAATCCGGATCTGCGCGACGGGGCGGCTCAGGCCTCTCGATAGCCCAGCAACAGCAGCCCGCAGAACAGGATGCAGCAAGGCCAGACCCACCCGGCAGCCTGCCAGACGACCGGATTGTCGCGCGGGTTCAGCCTGATCTCCAGCCATCGCGCCCAGCCAGCGGCGATGCCGGCCAAAGCCAGGGGTGTGTGCGTCAGTTCGATCAGCAGTTGATCCTTCACGTTGGCGATAGCGTGGCTGTGTGTCAGCAGCATGGTCCCCCCAGCCGCACATAGCAGCGGAAACACCAGTGGCGCGTATCGGTTGTTCCAGTTCGTCGCCCGCACCCGCCACTCGAAGAAGGCGAACACCGCGATCAGCAGTACGAAGAACCGATGCTGCAAGACCTCGACGTCGCGGAAGCTCTCCAGAAAGCCAATGTCGCCCATCGGCCATGTCTCCGGATCGGAGCGGAAGAACAGGAACACTGCCAGTCCCAGAAACGCCAGCGGCCAATGCCTTGCCGCACGCAATCCCGCTCGGTTGAGCAGGGCGAGCAAGCCGATCGCGATGACGATCAGCCCAGCCCAGTGGTGGTTATACTCCGACCAAGCAATGTCGTCGGCATTACGTGGTGGCAGCTCCCCACTGCCGGGTACGAACGCCGCCGGTGCTGCAGCCTTCTTTGCCGCGGCTTCCGCATCCAGCTTCGCCTGCAAGGCCGGCAACGCCAGCACGTCACGGTCAGGGCTGATCAGCCGCGGCCACTGCGGGATGTTGCGCTCCTCGATCTCTTGCCAGCTAACGCGGTCCTGCCGCAAATCCACCGCCGGTGGGACCGAGGTCAGCGACGCCGCGGCAAAGAATATCGCAATACCAATGCCGAACTCGACCTCGGCAAACCGCCGCAACCGCTCGATTGACGTTGCCGGGTTGGCTCGCAGCCGCTCCACCAGCAGGAAATTCATCCCGCCCAGGCCCAGCAGCATCAGGAACATGGCGATCTTGGCGCCCACCATCACGCCGAACGCGGTGCCGTAGAAGCCCTGCCAGTCACCGACGTACAGCACGCTCATGGTAACACCGCTGACCAGGATGCAGGCGACGCCGATCATGGAGATCCGGGAGAAGCGGGCGCCGACCACTCGGAACGCGGTCCCGTCTCGCACCCTTGCCAGGGCCAGCAGAAAGCATGGGATGCCGCCGATCCAGATCGCCGCACCAAGCTGATGCAGCCCCTCCACGGTCAGCAGCACCTCTCGGTTGTCTAATCGGGCGGCGGCGTGGGTTGTCAGTGTCGCTGCCGCCAGCTCGATGATCGTCAGCATCAGCAACGGCACCACCGGCGCATGCTCGCGCCAACCCAGCAGCACGAAAGCGATCGCCGCCGCGGCGGCCGTCTTGACCAGGCCAGCTACGGCGAAGTCAGCCGACATCACCTCGCGGACAGACAGATCCACCGTGTCCATCAGCACTGCACCCTGCAGCGCGACCGTGGCAGCCTCTGACAGGACCAGCGCAAGTGCGGCGTAACCGGCAATTCGGGCTGTTCCGGCGACGATCGCATGTCCGGGGCGCGCCAGCACGGGCGCCAGTGGACGGGCGAGGAAAGCCAGGAATAGCACTCCGCCCAGTGCCATGGATTGCGACAGAATTGTCAGCCCATGGACAACGATGGACAGATAGCCAAAGACATCGACCAGAAGATCCATTGATCAGGGCGCCGTCACGTTCAGCGGCACGTCGCCACGGGTGATATGCCCATCCACCGCCAGGACCTGCCAGCGGATCACGTAGGCGCCCTGTGCCAGATCCAGATGCGCGTTGATGATGTCCGGCGGTCCGCCAGGCGCGATCGGAATCGTGTCGCGGCCATGATCCGGCCGGATCAGCGTCAGGCGAGAACGATCCCGGTCGATACGGCTGTTGTAACGCAGGTGAAGATCCAATGGCCCGGCCTTCACCGAAGCACCCGCCGGTGGCGTGCTTTCCTCCAGGATCGCATGCGCCCGAGCGGCGCCGGGCAGCAGGACAGCCAGCGAAAGCATCAGCAGCCGCGGCATGAGGCGATTGGACACGGAGTTCCTCTTCCAGGCAGGTGCGCGGCGCGCCCTGTAGCGCCTGGAGGCAGCGCTGTCCATTGATCCGGTCGTCGGTTAAGGAAGCCGCGCGCCGTATCGCCCAGAATGTTCGCCAGGATAAAGGATGTCATGAGTCGTCAGCCACCCGGAAAACGCGCCGACTACCGCTGGTTCCACACCATAACCACAAGATGGATGGACAACGACGTGTTCCAGCACGTCAACAACGTAAACTACTTTTCATTTTTTGACACTGCCGTCACGTACTACGAAATGACCGAGCAGGTCGTAGGCCTGCTCGACGGCCCGATCCATTGTGTGGTCGCCGAGGTCGCGTGCCGATATCACGCCTCCCTCGCCTTCCCCGATCTGGTCACCGTGGGCATCCGCGTCGCCACGATTGGGCGCAGCTCCGTGCGCTATGAGATCGGCATTTTCCGCAACGACAGCGCCATTGCCGCGGCAGAAGGCCATTTCGTCCACGTCTTTGTTGAACGCGGCGTGCAGAAACCGGTCCCGATCCCGGACGGTGCGCGGGCAAAACTGGCATCGATCACCGCCGAATAGGCGTCCTTGTTGAGCTGATCAAATGACCAGATCCACCCAACCGCTCCGCGCGCTGACTGTTACCGCCACGTGGTCACGAAAGCGGTTCCCGCATGTCGATGTTCTCGCTCCAGTCTTTGAACAGCTTGTTCCACGCGTACGGCTATGCCACGATATTTACCGGCATCCTGCTGGAGAGCATCGGCCTGCCACTGCCGGGCGAAAGCCTGATGATCGCCGCCGCCATCTATGCCGCCACCACGCATCAACTGAACATCTTCCTGCTGGTGCCCGCGGCCGCGGCGGGTGCGATCTTCGGAGACCAGATCGGCTATTTCATCGGCCGCTGGATCGGCTACCGGGTCTTGTCCCGATGGGGCAAGAAGCTGGGGTTGACCGATGAGCGGCTGCAGCTAGGCCGCTTCCTGTTCCGCAAATACGGCGGCGGCGTCGTATTCCTGGGCCGCTTCGTCGCCATCCTTCGGACTTTCGCCGCCTTGCTCGCCGGTGCCAACCGAATGCCGTGGCACACATTCCTGCTGTGGAACGCCCTCGGTGGGATCGGCTGGACGTGCCTTTATGGCTTTGGCGCCTATGTCCTGGGCGACGCGGCCGCGCGCGTCAGCGGCCCAGTCGGCATTGCGCTGGCGATTGTCGGCGCGGCGGCGCTGCTGGCGGCCGTGATCTTCGTTAAGCGCAATGAACGTCGGCTGATCGAGGAAGCGCGGCAGGAAATGCGCAGTGCACCGCAGACGGCCCAACAGCACTAAAGTGGTTCACCCTCGGTGGGACCACTGCGGCTCATCGCTTCATGCGGCTGCGCGCGCAGCGCCGCGCATGAGCGCGACTTCCAGTCTGGGCAAAGCCGCCAAGGCTGCCGCCGCTTGCCAATCTGACCGAGCGTAAACTTGAATGATGCCTCATGCCGGACCCTGGACCACTGCCTCTGCCGCCCAGCCTGTACGCCGAGACCGCTCAGGTGGCGCCTGCGACATCCAGGCTGGACGGCGACCGCAAGGCGTCGGTGGTGGTTGTCGGCGGCGGCTTTACCGGCCTGTCAGCAGCCCTGCACCTAGCGGCGCAAAACGTCGACGTTGTTGTACTGGAGGCGAACGAACCAGGCTGGGGTGCTTCGGGGCGCAACGGTGGTCAGGTCAATCCGGGCCTGAAAGATGATCCCGATACTGTCGAGGCCACCTTCGGCCCAGAGCTGGGCAGGCGCATGGTGGCGTTGTCGGGCAACGCGCCCGATTTCGTGTTCGATCTGATCCAGCGGCATCAGATCGCTTGCGACGCCTTCCAGTCGGGCACCTTGCGAGCGGCGACTAGCCGGACCGGCGTCGCCAATATTCACGCATCGGGCGAACAATGGCTGCGACGCGGCAGCCCGGTTTCGATCCTGCCGCGGCAGGACGTTGCGGCAGCCACCGGCACAGGCCGTTATCAGGCTGCGATGCTGGATCGCCGGGGCGGTCAGCTCAACCCGCTGGGCTACGCACGCGGGCTGGCGAAGGCGGCCATGCAGCAAGGTGCTTCGGTGCACGGCGGCACCAAAGTGCGTCAGATTCGTAAGACCGGCGCCGGCTGGCTGGTGCGCACAGACGCGGGCACAGTGACGGCCGAGAAGCTTATCCTCGCCACCAACGGCTATACCGACGACTTGTGGCCTGGTCTGCGCCGCAGCCTGATACCGCTGTTCAGCGCCATCGCCGCTACCGAAAGTCTGCCGCAGTCCGTGGTGCAGGCGATCATGCCTGCCCGGTCATCGGTCTATGAAATCGGCCGCATCACCGTCTATTACCGCTTCGACAACGGGAACCGGCTGCTGATCGGCGGCCGCAGCGTCCAGCGCGACGTAGCCACTCCGGAGGCGCTGCGATACCTGACGCGATACGCGACGCAGTTGTGGCCGCGATTGCGCGATGTCCGTTGGACGCATGGGTGGAGCGGCCGGCTTGCCTTCACCCCTGACCATTACCCGCATATCCATGAACCGGACGAGGCCGCCCTGGTCTGCCTGGGCTACAACGGCCGCGGTGTTGCCATGGCGACGGCCATGGGGGCTGAGCTTGCTCGCCGGACTATAGGTGGACGGTCTGCACAGATCGACATGCCGATCACCTCCATAAGGCAGATCCCCTTCCACGGCCTCTGGCGCTCGGCGGTCGTGGCCAGAGTTGCCTACAGCCGTATTCAGGATCTGCTTGGTCTGTAGCCACGGTGCCGGTTTCTTAAGCGCTCGGTCTCCTCACATATCTGCTCGGCCATTCGCCTGCTGACGCGGCGCCTCATCAAGCCCGGGCACGCCGCTTGCTAAGTTACCACCGACGCAATGGCAGAGGCGCGCAATGTCCAAACGCCCATTCCATCTCGCATGGTTCCTGCAAGGCTCCAGCGTTCAGGCCTGGAGCGAGGCCTGGACCGGCCATATCGGCACGAATTGGCAGCAGCCGGCGCTGTTCCTGGACATGGCGCGTATCCTGGAACGCGCCTGCTTCGACTACATCCTGCTGGAGGATTCCTCCTATGTCGGGGAAAGCTATGGCGGCTCGACCGAACTTTACCTGAAACACGGGATCGCGGTGCCGCGGCAGGATCCTTCGGTGGTCGCGGCGTTGATAACCCAGGTTACGTCGCGCATCGGCATCGTCCCCACCTTCGGCACCTACGCCTATCCGCCTTACCTTCTTGCCCGCCTGATGGCGACGCTTGACCAGGTCGCAGCCGGCCGCATCGGCTGGAACATGGTCACTGGAAGCTCTGACTTCGCGGCAATGAACTTCGGCATGAACGGCATGCCAGAGCACGATCTGCGCTACGACATGGCCGACGAGTATATCGACGTCGTCAAGCAGCTTTGGAACTCATGGCAACCGGGGGCGATCATTGCCGATCGCAAAAGCGGCATACTTGTCGACCACACCAAGGTTCACGCGGTCAATTATGAGGGCAAGTTCTACAGGACCCGCGGTCCGCTGAACTCCGGCCCGGCGCCGCAAGGCCAGCCGGTGATTGCCCAGGCCGGCGGCTCTCCGCGTGGGCGTGAGTTTGCCGCCCAGCATGCCGACACCATCGTCGCTCACCCCAAGGGCATCGACGGCATGAAGGCCTATCGCGACGACGTCCGCCGCCGCATGGTCGCGCACGGCCGCAACCCCGACGACTGCAAGGTCCTGTTCATGATCGCCCCGATCATCGGTGAGACCGAGGTCGATGCGCAGGAGCGTAAACGCCTGCGTGAAGCCCGCGCCGCCGCCACCTTGCCGGCGCGCCTCGCCTTCCTCGGCAAGCTGATGAACATCGACTTTGGCAAGATGGACCTCGACGCCCCGCTGGGCGAGCTGACCACCAACGGCCATCAGCAGACCCTGGACCAGCTAAAGAAACTCGCCGCCGGCCGCACGCTGCGCCAGACGATGGCCGACCACAACGTCACCGCGCTGTCTATCGAGCTGATCGGCACACCGGACTCCGTCGCTGCGCGCATGGGCGAGGTCATGGAGGAGGTCGGCGGCGACGGCTTCCTGTTCTCCATGCCCAATGTCAGCCGCCGGCTGCTGGCTGAGATCGAGGACGGCCTGGTGCCAGCGCTGCAGGATCGCGGCCTGGTGCGCCAGTCCTACAGCCACACGCAATTCCGCCACAACCTGCTGGAGTTCTAGCGATGACGAGACTCCGCCTCAGCCGACGTGCCACTCTGGCTGCCGGCCTTGCCATGCCGTTCATCGCCACCCGGGTGCGCGCCGCGCTGCCAGACATTCCACCGATTCCGGAAAAGCTGAAAGGCAGTGGTGAACTGCGCATCGCAACCTTTGGCGGCTTCATGCAGCAGACCCAGAAGCAGGCGTATTTCGAACCCTTCGAGAAGCTCAGCGGCATCAAGGTCAACGACTTCGGTGGCTCCGACTTCACCAAGATCAAGGCCATGGTCGACACCAACACCGTGGAGTGGGACCTCGCCCAGGTCAGCCGAGGATCGGTGCTGAACCTGCAGAAGCACGGCGATTACTTCGAGCTGATCGACTACGACCTGATCGATCCCGGTGTCGGCGAGGACTTCCGCTTTGATCGCGGGCTGGAGATGCTGGTTTGGGCTGAGGTCATGGCTTACCGCACCGACGCCTTCAGCGGTGCGGTGCCGCAAGGCTGGGCGGACTTCTGGAACACCAGCAAGTTCCCGGGCGACCGCACGCTGATCGGTTCCGGCAGCGGCAACGACCCGGAGCTGGAGTTCGCCTTGCTGGCCGCTGGTGTTCCGGCCGACAAGCTGTATCCACTGGACGTGGACAAAGCGTTCGCCAGTTACGACAAGATCAAGGGCGACGTGGTGAAGTGGTGGGAAACAGGCGCCGTCCCGCCACAGATGCTGACCGATAAGGAGGTCGTGCTGGCCAGCGTGTGGAACGGCCGCATGGCGCCGCTGCAGAAGGCCGGCGTGCCGGTGGCGATCAGTTGGCAGCAGGGGTTGTCCAAGCGCGACTGCTGGGCGGTGCCGAAGGGCGCGAAAAACCGCGCCAACGCGATAAAGTTCATCGCCTTTTCCACCATGCCAATCCCGCAGGCCCGCCTGTCGTCGCTAATCCCTTACGGCTTCGTCAACGACAAGTCGGTCAACTACCTCACCCCTGAGCAGCTACAGGTACTGCCCAGCGCGCCGGACATCCGCTCCCAGTTGGTGCCGTACAATTATCAATGGTGGGTCGACAACCGCAACCAGGTTGTCACCCGCTTCAACAAGTGGCTGCTGGGATGACCGGCGCCGCCGTCTCGCTGCGCACCCTGAAGAAAGAGTTTGGCACCGTCGGCGCGGTCCGCGACGTCTCGCTGGAGGTGGGTGCCGGGGAGTTCCTGACCCTGCTGGGCCCCAGCGGTTCGGGCAAGAGCACCACGCTGATGATGATAGCCGGCTTTGAGACACCCACCACGGGTGACATCAGCATTGACGGGCGTTCCGTCGTTGGCGTCTCGCCGCACAAGCGCAACATCGGCATGGTTTTCCAGAATTATGCGCTGTTTCCGCATCTGACGGTTGCCGGCAACATCGGCTTTCCGCTGAAGCAGCGCCGCATCGGCCGGGCAGAGCGCGAGCGCATGGTGGCCGAGGCGCTGGATCTGGTTCGGCTGCCGGGCTATGCCGACCGCTATCCCCGCCAGCTATCCGGTGGTCAGCAGCAACGTGTCGCTCTCGCCCGCGCCGTTGTTTTCAACCCGCGGCTTCTGCTGATGGATGAGCCGCTTGGGGCGCTTGACAAGCAACTGCGCGAAAACCTGCAGTTGGAGATGCGCCGGTTGCACGCTGACCTTGGCATCACCTTTATCTACGTCACGCATGACCAGGAGGAAGCCCTGACCATGTCCGACCGCATCGCGGTGATGAATGAAGGCCGGATCGCCCAGCTCGGGCGCCCGGAGGATCTGTACGACCGCCCCTGCAGCCGCTTCGTCGCGTCGTTTCTAGGTGAGTCCAACTTCCTGCCCGGTATCGTCCACGGCTTCCAGGAAGACGACATCGTCGTCGCCTCGTGCGCCGGAACAATGCTCCGCGCCGTGGCACCTTCGCGCCCGGCCACGGGCGATAGAATCATGCTTACCATGCGGCCAGAGCGGCTGCGCTTCGCCGACGACGGTTGCGCCCCGGCACAGAACCGCATGCAGGCGACAGTCACCGAGGCGGTTTTCGCCGGTGAGCGCTGCCGCTACTTGCTGGCCGCCCCGGACGGCACCGCAATGGTGCTAAAGGAACCCTCCAGCGCTGCCATCCGCCGCCGCTCGGTTGGCGAGCGAGCCGAGATCGCCTGGTCCGCGGCGGACACGGTTGTCGTCTGACACACTCGCGCGTTGGACGCCGGCACTGCCTGGCCTGCGGCTGAACTGGCAGCGGATGACGCCCGTACTGCTGGTGGCGCCGCTGCTGCTGTTCATGCTGCTCTGCTACGCACTGCCGGTGCTGGCGATGCTGCTGCAAAGCGTGGCCGAACCGAACTGGACGACAGCCAACTATCGCGCGCTGGCGACCGACACCGTGTTCCTGAACGTCTTCTGGACCACGCTTCGCACTGCCGTTGCCGTCACCGCCGGATGCCTGCTGCTCGGTTATCCGGTGGCGCTGGTCCTTGCGAGCCCGGGCCGGATGGCGCGCCTAGCGACACTGATCGTCCTGTTGCCGTTCTGGACCAGCATCCTGGTGCGCAGCTATGCCTGGATGGTGCTGCTGGGCCGCCATGGCCTGCTGAACGAGGCGCTGCTGGCTGGCGGCATCATCACTAGGCCGCTGCGCATCCTGAACACCTCCGTCGCCGTCCACATTGCCATGATCCACATCCTGCTGCCGTACATGATCCTGCCGATAGCCAACGCGCTGCGGCAGATCGATCCCGCGTTGGGGCGGGCGGCGCTGGGTCTAGGCGCCACGCCGATGCGGGTGTTCAGGCAGGTGATCCTGCCGCTGTCGATGCCAGGCGTCGCCGCGGGTGTGCTGCTGGTGTTCGTGCTGTCTCTCGGGTTCTACATCACGCCCGCGCTGGTCGGCGGCCCGCGCGACATGACGGTTTCCATGCTGATCGCGCAACAGGTCGATCAGTTGAACTGGCCATATGCAGCATGCCTGTCCGCCGCTTTGCTGGCCGCCACGTTGGCCATCATCGCGCTGTTTCAGCGGCTGTTCCGCATCGGCAGCGCCTTCCGTCTGGCGGCAAGGTGACAGGAGGCGCGAGGACTGGCGGCGCGAAGACTGGCGGCGCGAGGAATGGCGGCGCGGTGACGGGCGGCACAGCTTTGCTGCGGGTGTTCGTCGGGCTGATCCTGCTGCTAATGATCATGCCAATCCTCGTGGTCGTTCTGCTGTCGTTTTCCTCGGCCAGCTACCTGACCTTCCCACCACCGGCGTTCGGCGTGCGCTGGTACCGGGCGTACCTCGACAGCCGGGACTGGTTGGATGCCACTGCGCTGAGCCTGATTGTCGCAGCCTGCGTTGTGGTGCTGTCAACCGTCCTCGGCACCGCGGCAACCCTTGGCCTGGCTCGGTTGCCGGCAACAGCGCGCATGCTTGCCGCCGGCCTGATCCTGTCGCCGCTGATCATGCCGGTGATCATCATTGCAATCGGCGTGTATTACGCCTTTGCGCGCTGCGGCCTGGTCGGCACGCCTGCCGGCCTGATCCTGGCGCACACCTGCCTCGCAGTCCCGTTCGTCGTCACCAGTGTCGGTGCCAGCCTATCCGGATTCGACCGCCGCCTGGAAATGGCCGCCCTGTCGCTGGGCGCAACACCAATCGGCGTGTTCCGCCAGGTCACCCTGCCGCTGATCCTGCCCGGCGTGCTGATCGGCGCCCTGTTCGCCTTCATCACCTCGTTCGATGAACTGGTGGTCGCGCTGTTCCTCTCCGGCGCAAACGCCGTCACACTGCCGCGGCGGATGTGGGAGGACCTGCGCTATGCGCTTGATCCCACTATTGCCGCCGTCTCCACACTGACGATCGCCGTGACCGTTGTCCCGCTGCTCTGGGCACAGTTCGCGCGACGCCGGGGCACCTGAACAAAATCCACCGCCGGAATGGTACGGGAAATGCCATGGCATGGCGAGTGCAAAGCTTGGCCAAGATGTGTCTGAGGAGAACACATGCCCGACCCCTCCATGCTGTTCCACATGATACCGGGCGGCCCGAAGCCAGTCGCACCCTTCAGCCATGCCGTCGAGTGCAATGGCTGGGTGTTCGTGACCGGGCAGATGCCGGACACTCCGGCCGATCCCGGCACGCTGCCACAGGGCATCGAGGCGCAGACCCGCAACGTGATGGCAAACCTGACCACCGTCCTGAACGGCATCGGCCTGGGGTTGCAGCACGTCACGATGGTTCGGATCTACCTGACCCGTTTCACCACCGACTATGCGCGGATGAACGAGGTCTACGCCAGTTTCTTTCCCGCTGGACGCCTGCCCGCGCGGACCTGCATCGGCACCACCGGCCTGGCCTATGATGCCCGCATTGAGATCGACATGATCGCCTTCCGCCCCTCCTGATCCTCCGCCCATGCAAGGGAACCCGCCATGGCTCCGCTCGACGCACCGAATGATCCGGGTGAAATCCCGTATGCCCGCTTCGACATTCCGACGCTTGGCTTCGCGGACTACTGGTACCCCGTCGTCCTGGCGTCGGAGCTTGGCCGCAAGCCAAAGGCCGTGCGCCTGCTGGGCCGCGACATCGTGCTGTTTCGTGATGGGACAAAGCTGTTCGCACTGCAGGATCGTTGTCCGCACCGCGGCGTCAGGCTGTCGCTGGGGCAATGCCAGTATCCGGGCAGCGGCACGATCTCCTGCCCCTATCATGGCTGGACCTTTGAAGGTGGCACAGGCAACCTGGTGGCTGCGCTGATGGAGGGGCCGGAGTCGCCGATCGTTCGCAAGGTCGGCGTTCCCACTTGTCCTGTTCAGGAACATGCCGGCCTGATCTGGCTGTGGCCCGGCAGCATGACGCCAAGTGATCTGGCGGATGATGTGCCAGAATGGATCGGCCGACAGGATCAGTTCTTCAACATATCGATGCATACCGACTACCGCTGCAACTGGCGCTGGCTGGTGGATAACTGGCCGCAGGACCACCACGCGCAGTATGTCCACCGCAATGCGCCGGAACTGATTTTCCAGCCGCAGCTACCCTATGCGCTGACGCTGGACCCGAAACCGATCGACGGCAACAAGGGGCTCGCCATCAAGCGGTCCGGGGGCACGAACAAGGCTGATTTTCCCGGGCTCGGCGCCTTCCCGAAGCCAGAGTGGTGGCGCTTCATGAAGCCCACCGGTCGCGGCAATACCGCCGGCTTCGACGATTCCAAAGCCTACAAGGTCTACGGCATCAAGAACCAGTCGGAGCTGTGGTTGCCCGGCCTGACTGTGGTTGGACGGTTGTCCGGGGAATATTCACTCATCCAGTGGGCGGTGCCGGTCGACGCCGAGACCACCCGCTGCTTCAACATCAACTGCTGGCGCCGCACGGGAAGAGCACGCGAAATGTATGAACGCGCGCATTACTATCTGTTCCGCCGCTGGGTCCATGACCGGATGTTTTCTGATCAGGACAAGGTGCTGGTCGAGTCGATCGTGCCTGGCCAGGAACGGCTTTCCAGGACTGACGTCGGCGTGATCGCATGGCGCAAGTTCGCCGGGACACACGCCAGGCGGCCGCCGATAGCCGACAGGTTGAAGCTGGGGGTAGCTGAATAGAAGGTCTACTGGGGACAGCCATGCCACGGCATGCCTGGCCCGATGATCAGCATTCAAGCTCCGGACAGGCCGCCGGGGCATACTGTTGCCTCTAGAGAACGATCCGGCACTCAAGGCGCTTTGCGCCGAGCGCTGGCTTTGTTTTCGACGTGCTGACCATTGTTGTTGTCGGGCGCGCCTCGCTTGCCGGCGATTTCGGCCCAATGCGGCGCACGGCGGTCGGGCTGGGCATCATCGCCACCATATCGAACCGCTTCGTGCTGCTCGGCAGCAACCCGTACTATGTGGACGTCATCAAGGGGACAATCATCGTCGGCGCGCTGGCGTTGGACAACAGTCTGGTGCGTCGGCGCGCCTGACGCCACGCGCCTGACCGTTCACACAGCGGCTACTCGCCCAGCGCCTGGCGCAGCCCTGCGTCGATGAAGCCGCGGTCGTCCGGGTTCCACAGCGTCATGTGACCCCAGATCGACGGGATGATCAGGCACACTGCTCCGGGGATCTTGCTGGTTTCATACTCGCTGTCGACCGGGGGAAAGTAGCTGTCGTACTGGCATGGCATGATGACGGCACGCGCTTTGATCGCATTAAGCGCAGCTGCGTAGTCCCCGCCGTAGGCCGGCCCGTCAGAGATGTCTCCGTCATACCAGGTCTGCAACAGCGTCAGCAGGTCGTTGGCGTCATGATGGATCATCGCCCCTTCCCAGAAAGTCGCGACGAACTCCTCACAGGTCGCCGCCCCGAACTGACGGAAGCCGCCGGTGCGGTAGAACGGTTCAGAGAAGCCCCAGCCGGCATAGATCGCGGCGAAGGCCCTCAGCCCAGCGACTGGAGGACGCGTATAGAACCCCTCGGCATAGGCCGGATCCAGCGTCAGCGCCCGCCGCAGCGACAGCAGGAACACCTTGTTGAAATTGGCCGTGCGCGCCGAAGCGCACAGCGGCGCGATCGCCGTCATCATGTCGGGATACTGCGCACCCCACTGGAACGACTGACAGCCGCCCATCGACCAGCCCGCCACCAGCTTGATCCTGTGGACACCCAGACGCTCGGTCAGCAGCATGTGCTGCAGCCGGACGTTGTCGTGCAGCGTAACCCGGGGGAAGCGCGTGGCCTCATAAGGCGCAGGCGTATTGCTAGGCGAGGACGAGATGCCGCCGGACAACAGGTTGGTGAGCACAACGAAATGCCTGCTTGGGTCGATCGCGCGACCCGGCCCAACCATGCAGAACTCCGCCTCACGATGGGTTCCGGAATACCAGGAGGGGATCAGCACGACGTTGTCGCCGGCGGGGGAAAGCGTGCCGAGCGTTTTATAGGCAAGCCTAGCGACTGGCAGCGCCCCACCCTTCTGCAGCGCGAAATTCGGCGCCTCGAACACGTCATGATCAGGCATGGCCGGCTATTCTCCCCCTGTGTCATCCACTTCCCGACGCCGCGGCGGATATCGCTTCGCCGCGACGCTGCACCGCACAGTTACCAGCGGCAACCTGCCCTGCGAGGGTCTGAATATCCGGCAGCTACTCGGCTGCGTCCGCGAGATCCGTGCGATAGATCGTCTGCGCCGCGGCCTCGCTGATCCGCCCGTCGCGCAGATCCGCCGCCACCTTGTGCTGTGGCCGGCTGTGCGGATCACCATAGCCGGCGCCGCCGGCAAAGACGATCTCGGCAATCTCGTCCGCACGGGACAGCGTAACCAGCTCGCCGGCGCCGCAGTCGCGCAACAGCGATCCGTCCGGGGTGCGCACGCCGGCGAATGCCCGGGCCCCCGGCTGGCCACCCGCCAGACCAGGAAGCACGGCCTTGGCACCCTCCGGGAACATTGCGGCCAATGTCGGCAGTCCGTCCGCATGCAGCTTGCGGAACCGTACCCGCTGGCCCAGGCCGCCCCGCGTCCGACCAGCGCCCCCGCTGTCGGTCAGAAACGTCTTTTCCTCAACCAATACAGGAACCCGAGCCTCGAATACTTCAATCGCGGTATTGGCAGCGGAGGTTGGATATAGCAGCCCAGACTTGCCGTCGCCGTGCGCGCTGCCGCCCTGCCCGCCCCCCATGAACAGGTGGTCGGCATAGAACACACCCTGAGCATCATAGCCCGAGACGGATACCGCCACTGGCAGGCCGGTGGGCGACTGCACTGCGTCCGGCGCCGCGTCGGCCAGCGCGCGGAACACGGCCGGTGCCAGATACCAGCCGGTGCGTGTGCGGACCGACACCGCAGCCGGCCGGCGGCAGTTCAGGATCGAGCCTTCCGGCGCGGTGACCCGGAACGGCCGATAGCATCCGGCATTGCCGCGAACCTGTGGCGTCAGCATGCACTTCAGCGGATAGGTCGCGTGCGCCGCGGTATAGTTCATCGTCGCGTTGACACCGCCGATCGCAAGCTGTGGCGGCGCACCCTCATAATCGATCGCGATGCTGTCCCCCTCCACCGTCAGCCGCAGGGGCAGAGTCAACTGCCGGTCCACCGGGCTGAAAACCACGTTGCTGGTGTAGGTGCCATCCGGCAGCGCCTCGATCGCCGCACGCATCGCCCGCTCTGACCGGTCCTGCACGATCGCGGCCAAAGCAGTCAGGTCTGCCAGGCCGTATTCGTCCATGAAGGCCAGCAGCCGTTGTGCGCCGATGCGATTGGCCGACATGAAGGCCTGGATGTCGCCCGCCACCTGCGAGGGGTTGCGCACGTTCTCGGCGATCAGGGTGAACAGGTCCTCGTTGTCCGCCCCGGCGCGCGCCAGCATCATCGGCGGGATCTGCAGCCCCTCGTCGAAAATCTCCCGTGCCCGCAGGCTGTCGCGCGTGCCGCCGATGTCGGCGACGTGACCGACGGTGCCCACCAGCGCCACGACGCGGCCGTCCCGGAACACCGGCGAGACGACGGCAATGTCGAACAGATGCCCGGCGCAGAGCCAAGGGTCGTTGGTCACCAGCATGTCGCCAGGCTGCAGCGTGTGGATGGGAAAACGAGCCAGCAGCGCCTTCACCGCACGCGGCAGGGTCAGGTTGAACACCGGCATGGCGCGCGGCGAGTGCGCCAGTGTCTCGCCCATTGGATCCAGCAGTTCGCAGGCAAAATCCTGCGACTCGGCTATGATCAAGGAGAATGCGGTGCGGATGATAGTCAGCCACATCTCGTCCACCACCGTGGTCAGCCGGCTCCACATGATTTCCAGCGCAATCGGATCGGCCTCAATCGCGGCGCGGGCCTGAGCGTGGGACATGCCGGGCTGGACCAGCGCCATGCTGCTGGCAGCACCGATGGCAACGCGCAGGTTGCCGGCGGCATCCACCCGCAGCGTGTCACCGGGGGCGACAATGGTCGTAGCCTCGCGCTCCTCGATGATGGCGGGACCGGCGATCTCGGATCCTTCGGTCAGGGCATAGCGATCAAACACCGCGGCTAGCTGGAAGCCGTCGCCGAACCACGCCTGGCGCTCGCCCTTACACGCTGCTGCCGCCTGCGCTTGCTGACCACCCAAGGCTAGTGCCGGCGCCGGTCCAGTGGCGGTGACGCGCAGGTTCACCGCCTCGACCATCGCATCCGGCTGCAGTGCCGCATAGCGGGCGGTATAAGCGGCTTCAAATCGTTCTATCAGGACGGCAAGACCCGCCTGGCCAAGCGGCTCCTCTGGCAGAGGCACGCTGATCTCATGCATCTGACCGACCAGCCGCATATCCGCCGACCGCTCTACCCTCACCGCCTCCCGCAGGCCGCCCCCCGCAAGCTCGGCACGGGCTTCCGCTTCCAGCGTCCGCAGCATTGCCTCTGCCGCGGTCAGGTCCGGTGTGCCGTCCAGCCGCATCAGGCGTGAGCGAACCCTGTCGGCCGACAGCGGTGCGGCCAGAAACCCCAGCGCCGAGGCCGCGCCGGAGGCTGGAGGCACCACAAGCTCGGCCATGCCGAGCGCCCGCGCCACTTCCGCGGCGTGCGCGGGACCAGCACCGCCGAAGCCGACCATGGCATAGCGGCGCGGGTCCTTGCCACGCTCCACCAGATAGACACGGGCAGCATCGGCCATGCTCTCGACCACGACCTTGTGGATCCCCCAGGCCGCCTGTTCCGTGGACAGGCCCAGCGGAGCTGCCACCCGATCGACAGCGGCGCGTGCCGCTGTCATGTCCAGTGCCATGCTGCCGCCCAGGAAGAACGCTGGGTCGTAGTAGCCCAGCACCAGGTTCGCGTCGGTCACCGTCGGCTGCTGGCCACCACGGCCATAGCAGGCCGGCCCCGGATCCGCGCCAGCCGAATGAGGCCCGACCCGCAGCAACCCCACTTCGTCGATTGCAGCGATGGAGCCGCCGCCGGCGCCGATCTCAATCATGTCCACCGTAGCGGCCTTGATCGGCAGCCCGGACCCCTTCTTGAACCGGTGCACCCGGCCGGCCTCCAGCAGCGGGGCGATCTGCGCGCGCCCAGCTTCGATCAGGCAGGCCTTGGCAGTGGTGCCCCCCATGTCGAACGCCAGCAGGTCGGCATGGGCCGCCCGGGCGCCCAGCAGGGCCGCGGCCAGCGCACCGCCGGCGGGGCCGGACTCCAGCAGCCGGACCGGGAAGCGGCGCGCCGCAGCAACCGACATCAGCCCGCCAGCGGAATGCATCAGCCGCAACGGACCGCCAAATCCTGCCGTGTGCAGCGCCTGCTCCAGCCGGTGCAGGTAGCGCGCCATCACCGGTTGCACATAGGCATTGGCGCAGGTCGTCACTGTGCGGGCGTATTCGCCGATTTCCGCCACCACCTCTGAAGAGACCGAGACCGCCACCTCCGGCAGCACCTCCGCGACGATGGCGGCAGCTTCGTGCTCGTGCTTCGGCTCTCGATAGGCGTTTAGAAAGCAGATGGCCACAGCCGAAACGCCGCTGTCGCGCAGCGCACGTGCCGCTCGCCGCACGCCATCGGGGTCGAGCGGAGTCACCACCTGGCCGTCGCGGTCAATCCGCTCTGTGACCTCCAGGCGGAGGTGGCGTGGCACCAGGGGATCGGGGAAGCTCAGGAACAGGTCGTAGATGTCATAGCGCTGCTCGGTGCCGGCCTCCAGCACGTCGCGGAAGCCGGCCGTGGTGATCAGCCCGGTGCTAGCGCCGTTGCGCTCGATCATCGCGTTGGTCACCAGGGTGGTGCCGTGCACGATCTCTGCCACGTCGGCGAAGTTGGCGCCATGGTCATCGATGATCTGCCGCAATCCATCCAGTGCGCCAATCGCTGGGTCCTGCGGGGTGGTCAGCCGTTTGTGCAGCCGCAGTGCGCCGCTCCGACGGTCGGCCAGCACGAAATCCGTGAAAGTGCCGCCGATGTCAAAACCGATGCGGAGGGGCAGAGTCATTCTGGTCAGTGTCCTGTTCAGATCAGCGCACGTCGCAACCACGAGTCACGCCCGGGAGTTAGTCCCTGCCGCTACGCCGCAACGTCGTGCTGCCGCTTTGGATCATAGTTCGCATCCGTCCAGGCGGTGATCCAGTCCTCGTAGCTGATCGGCTCCCATCGCGGCGGATTGCCGGGACCGCTGCAGCCGGGCAGGCAAGCAATCGGCGTGTCGAGATGCGGTGCAAGAAAGAACGGGATGGCGTAGCGATGTCGGCCGATTGGAGGCAGCGCCCGATGCGGCGAAGACCGGAACCGGCCGTTCGTCCAGCGCCGCAAGGTATCGCCCGCGTTGACCACGAATGATCCGGGAACGGCCGGCACGTCCAGCCAGTCGCCGGAGGCCACCCGCACCTGCAGCCCCGGCACGTCCGACTGCGGCAGGAATGTCATGAAATTTGCGTCGCTGTGCGGCGCGATGCCGAATTGGTTGGCCTCTGCGGTCACCGGCGGGTAGTGCGACAGCCGCAGGCTGAACTGGCCGTCGACGAAGTGCGGCAGGAAGTAGTCGGGCGGCAGGTCCAATGAGATGGCCACGACCTGCAACAGCCGGTTGGAGAACGCCTCCATTGCCTCGACATACGTCAGCAGATGCGCCCGGAAGCCCGGCAGCTCGACCTCATCCGGCCAGATGTTCGCCCCGGCGAAGCGGCGGCCGGAGAGCCGCAGCGGATGCTCCGGCTCACGCTCTCGCCGGATGAAGAACGCCTCGTTCAGGTCTGGCTTGTCGTTCTTGTTGACGTCGGAGGTCAGGACTGTATAGCGCCCCATCGCCATATAGCCGTTGTTGTGCGCGTTCAGCTTCAGCGCCAGCTTCCGCTCCATCGGCAGGGCATGCACGCGCCCGGCTTCGTCGAAGGTCTGCCGGATCAACGCGGCCGGTATGCCATGGCCCGTAATGACGAAAAACCCGACATCCGTCAGCGCGTCATGAACCGCCTTCGCCGTCCGCTGCAGCGCCCCAGGCCGGTCTTCCATGCTGTCTGCCAGGTCAATTACCGGAATACTCTGGGTCATGGCCGCCTCTTGCCTGTGGTCGCAGTCCGCAACCATCGCCCCACATCACCGATGGGTCAACCTCCGGCGCCAGCCGACTTCTCAGGCCTGGATCCCGGCATTCGTTACTATCGCGGATCTCCCACTGCTGCCTGCAGGCCGCCGGAGCCTACGGCTGCCAGCGACCCCGAGGCCTCGCGCGATCCCTTTTAGAACGCCTGCGGATAGTGCCGCCGCGCGAACGCCTCGCTGATATAGCCCGCCCGCAGGTCCGCCTGCACCGCCTCAACCGTCCGTTCCGATGGCGGCCCATAGCCACCGCCGCCGCCCGTGCTCAGCTCCACCACGCCATCCCTCGGCACCTCGATCCGGGTGTCCTTCGGGCGCGACTCAAAATGGCCGTCCAGGTACCGCACACCCGCCCGGTTCGCCTTCCCCGCACCACCGCCCTGCAATCCCCACGGCGCGTTCTTGGTCCGCTCTACCACGGTCGTCACATAGGATTTTTCCAACATGCGAAAATGCAGGTCGACACCCGGACCGCCGCGAAAGGTGCCCGGGCCGCCGGAATCGATCGCCAGTTCCAGCTTGTCTATCAGCCATGGATTCCGCGTCTCCCACACCTCGACCGGGGAGAACCGCGTCGCTGATTCGGAAATATGCAGCATCGTCCCGCCATCACCGTCGTGCCAGGCGCCCTGCCCGCATGGATGCGGTGAGCCATCGGCCCAGGGCTCACCGGTCTTCTCACGCGTGCCCCACCAGACGCAGCCGTAGATACAGCCGCCACTCGCCGCCGGCGCCTTCTCCGGCGCAATCGTCGCGATCGCTCGGTAGATCACCTCGATCGCCTGCAACGCCGGCCAGCCGTACAGGAAGCACGGCGCCGGTGGTAGCGGATGAAACAAGGTGCCCGGCCTGGTGCGCACCGTGATCGGGCGGAAATGCCCCTCGTTCGGCGCCTCGCCATAGCCCGCCAGCATCGAGATCGCCACCCGGCTGGTAGAGATGGTCGACGGCAACGGACAGTTCATCGGCCCCGCCACCGACGCCGGCGCACTGGCGAAATCCAGCAGGATCTCGGATCCCGCGATCTCCACCGCCACTTCGAACGGAATCGCCTCGCGGCAGACGCCGCTGTCGTCCAGTTCGCCCATGCCGGCATACCGGCCATCAGGGATCTTCTCGAAATAGGACCGCACCATCCGTTCCGAGTGGTCGAACATCGCCTCGACGCAGTCGCGAAACACCGTCCCCCCAAAGCGCTCGAACACCTGCCGGAACGCCCGCGCGCCAGTCCGCACGCCCACAACCTCGGCGTTCAAGTCGCCGGCGATCATCTTCGGCACCCGGCTGTTGGCCATGATGACGCGATAAAGGTCGTCGTCGCGCTTACCGCCTTTGTAGATACGCACGCCCGGATAGAACGTCCCCTCCTGGAACACGTCGATCGTATCGGTGCAATAAGGATCTTTGCCGCCGATATCCAGCCAGTGCCCCTTGATGACGGTATAGCCGATTAGCTCGTTCCCGCTGGCGAACACCGGCATGACCAGAGCCAGGTCCTGCGCGTGCGAACCTGTCCCATACGGCCAGTTGTAGATAATGATATCCCCGTCAACCAGTGCTGCCTCACCGCCGACCGCCTTCACCGCCTCATCCACACAAAAGCTCAGCGTCCCCATGAACAGCGGCAGGCTCGGTGCCTGCGACAACAGCCGCAGATCGCGATCGTAGATGGCGACAGCGAAATCCAGCACCTCGTAGATCACCGGAGAGAACGCCGTGCGCACCAGCGCCCGCTTCATCTGGTTGGCGGCGGAGTTCAGCGCGTGGCGCACCACTTCCGTGGTGATTGGGTCGGCCGCCGCCGCGCTGCCGCTGCGCGACACGCCAGCGCGCGACAGGACGGTTCCATCCTCTGACATCATTTCGCCTCCAACAGGGACACCATAAGCTCGCCATGCGCGCCGGTAACCGCGCGCCAGCCGGCATCAAGGTAGAACGTCGCCGTGTTCTCGGTCACGATCGCCGGCCCGTCCAGCCCATCGCCAACGCCAGACCGCGGGCGGATCAGGAAGTCAACTCGCGTGCCCAAAGTAAACGAATAGGCGTTGCAACTCTCATCCTCCGGCACCTCCGCAACGACGGCGGCGACAGGGACCGCGCGCCGCGGCAGCGGCAGACGCAGTGTGGCCCTGATCGAGACAATCTCGACCGCCTCCTGCATCGCGGCACCAAACGTGCGCTCATACTCCGCGGCGAAGTCTTCGATGATGGCCGCCGCCGGCGACCCGATCGCCGCGCCGGTGACCGGAACCTCGATCGACAGCCAGTGCTCCTGCCCCTTGTAGCGAAGATCGAGCCTGGCGGAGCGGACGGTTTCATCCGCCAGGCTGACACTGCGGCGCGCCACCTCGGCGAACAGTTCTTCCAGAATCGCGCTGGCGAGGCGAAGATTGCCGTCGGTCAGGTCCATCACCCGCGTCCGAGCGGCGGACTGCACCATGTCGGCGCCCAGCAGTCCCCACGCCGAGAAATTGCCCGCCAGCGGCGGCACGACGATCTGCCTCATCTGCAGTTCATCGGCCAGCAAGGTCGCCATCAGCGGCCCCGCGCCGCCGAACGGGACCAGCACCATCTCGCGCGCGTCCAGTCCCTGCTCAACCGAGACCTCGCGCATCGCGTTGGCCATGCTCGCCGCGGCAATCCGCAGCATGCCCTTCGCCGTCTCCTCCTCGTCGCGGTCGATCTTGCTGCCGACAGCAAGCAACGCCGCCGCGGATTTGCCGAAATCCAGCTTGATGCCGGAGGACAGGTCGCCCTTGCCAAGCATCCCAAGATAACCGGCGGCGTCCGTCACCGTGGGGGAGGTTCCGCCCTTGCCATACGCCGCAGGACCGGGATCGGCGCCAGCGCTCTGCGGCCCGACGCGCATCAGACCGCCCGCGTCGACGTAAGCGAGCGATCCGCCCCCCGCACCGATCGAGCGCACATCCACCCACGGTGTCTGCACCGGCATCCCGTCGACCACCCCTTCGTACAGCACCTGCGGCCAGCCATCCAGGATCAGCGCCGTGTCAAAGCTCGTGCCGCCGACGTCAGCCGTCACCATGGCCTTGATGCCAAGCATGCGCGCCAGTTCGCCAGCGCCCTGCGCACCCGCCACCGGCCCCGACATGATGGTCTCGAACGGCCGCTCCTCGGCCTCGGCAAACGTCATCGAGCCGCCACCGGAACGGGTGATCAGGCACAGCCCGTCGAAGCCCATCGCCCGCAGGCGCTGCTCAAGCCGTTTTAGGTAGTTCGACATGCGCGCCCGCACGAACGCATCAATGACGGTTGTCGAGGTCCGTTCATACTCCCGATACTCGCCGGATATCCGGTGCGACAGCGAAATCCCGCCGGTAAACCCTGTGTCGCGCAGGATCTGCGCAACCTCCAGCTCGTGTGCGGGATTGGCATAGGCATGTAGCAGACAAACCGCAATCGAATCGACCTCGTTGCCGCGCAACCGTCCATAGGCATTCAGCACGCTTTGCTTGTCGACCGGGCGCAGTTCAGTACCATCGGCTAGCAATCGCCCGCCGACACCCAGGCGGCGCTCCCGCGGAACCAGCGGGGCCGGTTGCCGCCAGAACAGATTGTACATATCCGCTCGGTCGCCACGGCGGATCTCCAGCACATCGCGAAAACCCTCCGTCGCCAGCAGACCAACCCTCGCACCCCGCCGTTCCAGCAAGGCATTCAGTCCTACGGTCGTTCCATGCAGAAATAGCTTGGCGTCCGCAATCACCGCGGCTGGGACATGACGGCGCACTGCGTCAACGACACCTTCCTCCGGCGCACTGGGTACGGTTTGCACCTTGCCTTCCACAGTCGCACCGGTCTGTTCGTCATAGTAGACCAGATCGGTAAACGTGCCGCCAATATCGACCCCGATGCGCGTCGCCATGACCCGTTCTCCAACCGTTCCGGGACCGACGGGATAATTGAGCGGTGTGATGGCGGGAACAAACACACCGTCCTGACGACGTCCTTTTACGCCGCAGCTGTTTGGCCACCGTCCAACACCTTCGCATCGGTCGCGGAAGCTTTGCCTTACTCTTGTCTGTCGGACAACCCGCCCCAACAATTTATCTGGACGATACGCCGTCCCGCTTAGTCTTAGGCAACGACTGGTAGTTATTGCCGGTTGCCGGGTTCATGCTGACCTCATAAGCAAGCGGACGCTGCGCGCGACTGACCGCCAGTATCGAGGTCACAATATATTTCCATCGCCGCGATATATTTTTCGGCGCGCGCTCTAGTCATGGACTGGATTGCTGCACACAATGCGCCGTCTATCATCGGTCCGCGCACCACTTCCATCCGCCATCACGGAGGATTTCATGACATTAACGCAACGATCACTCCTCACCGTGGCGATCGTGTGCGGCGCAGTATCCTCTTTGGCAGTATCCTCGGTACAGGCGGCAACAGTGCTGCGGCTGGACAATGCAGCGCCCGCCCAGCTCGACCCGGATAAAGAGACTGACTATTCCGGCTCTATCCTGGCCTTTAATATCTACGACACGCTGGTTTTGGCCCGCCAGGGCGCCGACGGCGTCGCCCCGCATCTGGCGAGCAACTGGACCAATGACGCGACCAGCTACACCTTCAATCTGCGCCCCGGCATCAAGTTCCACAACGGCGACACAATGACCGCCGAAGACGTGAAATACTCAGTCGATCGCATCCTTGGTCTGCAACAAGGCTTCTCCTACTTGTTTACCACCGAGATTTTCCAGTCGGTCGACGTCCTCAGCCCCGCCCAGATCCGCTTCACGTTGAAGAAACCGTTCGCACCCTTTCTTGCGTCATTGACCCGGCTGGCCATCCTCGACAGCAAGCTGGTCAAAGCTCATGCCGCTTCCGGCGATCCCTGGGCCGCCAACTGGATCGCCACCCATGATGCCGGCAGTGGGGCTTACAGTGTCGTTTCGCACGACCCGCAAAGCCTCACGGTGCTGCAGAAATACCCCGGCTACTTCCTCAGCATTCCAGCCGCCGCCCCAGATGAGGTGCGCATGTCCTACGGCCTCGACGCACCCACCGTGCGCACTTTGATGGCCAGCGGCCAGCAGGACATCGCGTCCCAGTGGCTGCCGCCCGAGGTCAAGGCCGCCCTCCTTGCGCGCCATGACATGCACGCGCTGCAATCCGGCGGCACCGGTGAGTTCTATATCAAAATGAACACCATCAAGCCGCCGCTCGACGACGTGCACTGCCGCCGCGCACTGGTCGACGCCTTCGACTACAAGACCGGGCTGGATCTCGTGCGCGTCAATGCCAAGGTTGTCATGGGCAAATCCGCCAACGGCCCACTGCCATCCGGCATGATGGGCGCGCTTGACGGCCCTGCGTTCCATCAGGACATGACCGCCGCGCAGGCCGAGCTGAAACAGTGCAAATACGACCCGAAACGGCAAACGATCGAGATCACCTGGGTCGCCGAAGTGCCGCTGGAGGAACGCTACGCCCTGCTGATGCAGTCCAACTTCGCCCAGCTCGGTTTCAAGAGCACCATCACCCGTATTCCCTGGTCGCTATTCAGCGACCGCGCCTCCAAGCCCGAGACAACACCCGCCATCTCCCAGATCTTCATCACTGCAACAACACCCGATCCGGACTCGCTAATCTACAGCATGTATGATTCGAGGGTCCCCAGCACCTGGCAGTCCACCGAACACCTGAACGACCCGCAGGTCGACAGCCTGCTCGACCAGGCGCGCGCTGCCCAGGACACCGCGGCGCGCACCAAGCTGTATCAGCAACTCGGCCAGCGCCTGATCGAACTGGCACCCACCATCTACGCCTACGACCTCGTCTCCGTCTTCCCGGCCCGCGACGCGGTGCAGGTCCCGGCCTTGCAGAACCCGAAGAATGAGTTCGATCTGGACGCCATGGGGTTCACCTTCCGTCTGATGCAGGGACCGTCCTGAGGCGGGACCACCGAACACCGTGGCCGGCCGCCTGAAACCGATTTTGCGCGTGCTGCTGCATCGGCTGGGGGCGGCGATTCTAGTGCTGTTCGGCGTGTCGGTCGTGATCTTCGTCATCGCCCGCGTCATCCCCGGCGATCCCGCCCGGATAGCTTTGGGTGCCAATGCCAGCGCCCAGCAGGTGACTGCGCTGCGCAGCGCGCTGCATCTGGACCGGTCGCTGCCGACGCAGTACGCCATCTTCCTGGGCAACCTGCTGCATGGCGACCTCGGTCAGTCGCTCTATACCAACCGCCCGGTTGTCGATGACATTGCCGCCTTCCTGCCGGCAACGCTGGAGCTTATTTTCTTCGCCGCCCTGATCATGGTGGTGGTCGGCATGCCGCTTGGCGTGCTGGCAGCGCACCTGCGTGGCACGCCGGTCGACCATGCGATACGCGGCATCGCCGTGCTCGCGGTCTCCGCACCCAGCTTCGTGTGGGCGGTGGTCTTCATGCTGGTGTTCGCTTACTGGCTGCCCTGGTTCCCGATCGCCGGACAGCTTGGTCAATCCATCCATCCGCCACCTGGCATTACCGGCTTTGTTATGCTCGACAGCCTGCTGGCAGGCGACTGGAAAGCCTTGGACGACGCGCTGCATCACGTGATCCTGCCGGCGGCGGCACTGGCCATGGCCGGGATCGGACAGACCACAAGGATGATGCGATCCAGCCTGATCGAGATGTACGACCGCCCCTTCATCGAGATGGCACTGGCCTTCGGCTTTACCGGCCGGCGCATCGCCACGCGGTGGGCCTTGCGTCCCGCCTTGATCCCGGCCTTGACCATCCTGGGACTTGATATCGCCGCGCTGCTCGGCAACGCCTTCCTGGTGGAGAACGTATTCGCCTGGCCAGGCCTGTCGCGCTACGGCGTGCAGGTGATCCTGCGCAAGGACCTGAATTCGATCGTCGGTACCGTGCTGATCATCGCCTCGGCCTTCATCATCATGAACATCGCCATCGATCTGCTGGCCAGTGCGATCAATCCGCGCATCCGGCTCTCGGAACAAAGGGATTGAACCCACGGGAAGGACAGGTGGGACGGACATGGCGCCGCTTCCGCCGCAAGCCTGCCGCGATGACTGGTCTCGCCCTGGTGCTGCTGGTCACCCTGGGTGCAATTCTTGCCGAACTGGTAGCACCCTTCCCATCCCACGTTGGATCCGTGGTGGATTTCGCCCATGCCAACCAGCCACCGCACCTGCCCTACCTGTGCGGGACCGACCTGGTCGGGCGGGACCTGTTCAGCAGGCTGTTGTTTGCCTACCGGCTGTCGCTGCTGCTGGGAGTCGTGGTTCTGGCCATTGCCGTGCCGATTGGTGTAACAATTGGCCTGATCGCCGGTTATACCGGTGGCTGGGTGGAGTTCGCGCTCATGCGCCTGACCGACGTGTTCCTGTCGGTTCCGCCGCTGGTGCTGGCGATGTCGATCATGGGGTTCCTCGCCCCTACCCTGATCAACGGCATGCTCGCGGTGACGGTGATGTGGTGGCCCTGGTACACCCGCCTGACCTTTGCAATGACCCGGGCTGAACGGTCCGAGGGCTATGTATTGGCTGCCGAAGTGGTGGGCGCATCCATCTTTCACATCCTGCTGCGTGAGATCCTGCCAAACTGCCTGCCGGCGATCCTGACCAAGATGACGCTCGATTTCGGCTTCGTCATCCTGATTGCCTCGTCGCTCAGCTTCCTCGGCCTTGGCGTGCAGCCACCGACACCGGATCTCGGCTCGATGGTCGCTGACGGTGCCAACTACCTGCCCGATTCCTGGTGGCTGACGGTGTTCCCCGCACTTGCCATCCTGCTTGTGGTCCTCGGCTTCAACCTGCTGGGCGATGGGCTGCGCGAATCGCTGGAGGACGGGACGTGATCGCACCATCGCAGGTGCTGGAGCTGATCGACCTGCGGCTTGCCTTCGGACCACCCGGCAGTGCCAGCGAGGTGCTGCACGGGATCTCGCTGCACATCGGCCGCGGCGAGAAGGTGGCGCTAGTTGGCGAGTCGGGTTCCGGCAAGTCGGTCACCGCCCGGCTGGTGCTGGGTCTGCTGCAAGGCCAGCGCAATGTGCAGACCGCCGGCGCCATCATGTTCGAGGGGCGGGAGATCAGGGAACCGGCCGCACTGCGCGGCACCCGCATCGCCATGATCCTGCAGGACCCAACCTCGTCGCTGAATCCGGTTTTCCCGATCTCGGCCCAGTTCCATGAAGTGCTGCGCCGGCGCCAGCCGAACCTTCGCCGTGCAGAAGCCGACCGGATTGCTCAGCGTCATCTGGAGAGCGTGTTGATCCATCAGCCGGCGCGGGTCCTTGCATCGTATCCGTTCCAGCTTTCCGGCGGAATGAACCAGCGGGTGATGATCGCCATGGCGCTGGCTAATCGCCCGGCACTGCTGGTGGCAGACGAACCCGGCAGCGCCCTGGACGTCACAGTTCAGGCACAGACACTTGCGCTCACGGACGCCTTGATCCGAAGCACCGGCACCGCCGTCCTGTTCATCTCGCACAACCTTGGCGTCGTGCGGGAGTTTGCTGATCGCATCTACGTTATCTACCGCGGCCGCATTGTGGAGCATGGCACCACACGGCAGGTGTTCGCCGCCCCGGGCCATCCCTATACCAGGGCGCTGTTCGACGCCGTGCCCAGGCTGACCGGCGGCTCGCCCAGCGTGCAGATCCCGAATGCCGACTTCCAGGCACCGATGGTGGATCATGCGCTGGAGATGCCGGTGTGACGGCGCCCCTGTTGGAGGTGCAGGCGCTGGACAAGGTGTTCCAGGTTGGACGCACCACGGTGCAGGCGTTGCGTCAGGTGTCGCTTTGCCTAACGCGCGGCGAGTGTCATGCAGTGGTCGGTGAATCCGGCTCCGGCAAATCGACCATCGCCAATCTTGTGCTCGGTCTGCAAGCGCCAAGCGCGGGCCGGCTATTGTTCAATGGGCAAGCGCTTCCGGCGCAGCGGCCGCTTGCGCTGCGGCGGGCGGTCCAACTGGTGCAGCAAAACCCGCTGTCGGCACTGAACCCGACGCGTACTGTGGGCGCCAGCTTGCGGCTGCCGCTCGACGTCCATACCATCGGTACCCGGACGGATCGGCCTGCGCGCGTTGCGCAACTGCTGCGGGAAGTCGGCCTGGATCCGTCACTGGCTGGACGGCTGCCTGCCGCATTGTCGGGGGGCCAGCGGCAGCGTGTGGCCATCGCCCGTGCGCTGGCCTGTGAACCGGACCTGCTGGTGCTGGATGAGCCGACGTCGGCCCTGGATGTGCTGGTCCAGGCTCGCATACTGCAACTGCTGCAGGCGGTCAGGCGGCAGCATGGTCTGACCTATTTGTTCATCACCCATGACCTCGCGGTTGTCCGTGCCATCGCGGACCGAGTGACAGTGCTGCAGCAGGGTCAGGTAGTGGAGACCGCGCCGGTCGTCGACATCTTCACAGCCCCGCGTGAGGCCTATACAAAGCACCTGCTTGCGGCGGTGCCGGTCGTTTCCGCAGCGGACGCGGCATTGCGGGACCGACTTCGAGTTGGCCTGGACAGCGCTACGCCGGATGGCATGGCAAAGCAGTAACGCAACTCTGTTGAACCGGGGCAACCGAGGCGGCGGGCGCAGCGGCTACGCGCCGTATATGTCACGCGCCTCCTGCGGCGTGACATAGCCATCTTCCAGATCGGATTGCAGCGCCTTGTGCGACCTGTCCTTCGGGGCACCGAACCCACCACCGTTACCGGTTACCACACCGACCACGTCGCCCTTGTTGAGTTGCACGCCGGTTGCAAACGAATGCCGCTCGATGGCGCCGGAAGTCCGGCGCACTTCGATATAGTTCAATGTGCCATACTGGCCGCCCGACAATCCCCAGGGCGGAATGCGCGAACGCGTGTAGCCGCAGGTCAGGAAGCAGTTGTCGGAGCGGATGCGGTAGTCGACCTTTACCCCCTTGCCGCCGCGGAACCGACCCGCGCCGCCTGGCTCATCATTCAGTCTGACACTCTCGACGAACAGCCCATTGCGCGCCTCGGAGATTTCTGCAGGGCAGTTGAATGTCTCGCCATGGAACGCGGAGAACACCGCAGTGGCGCCGTCCTGCCCATCGAAGCCGCCCCAGCCGCCCAGCTCCGGCTCCACGATGGTGAAATGCCGCCCGGTGTCGGGATGCGTGCCACCGATCACCGTGCCGCAGATCGAGGCGAAATGCCCTGCCGGCAGCCGCTCCGGCATGTGCGGCGCGAGGCACCGCCAGATCAGGTCGTACAGCCGGATCTCCGTCTCGAAGTAGAAGCCAAGCGCGGCGGGCGGTTTGGCGTCGAACAATGAGCCGGGACGCGTCAACAGCCGAAGCGGCCAGAACGTGCCGCCGTTGCAGACCGTCCCCGTCTCCGTGAGGCCCTTCAGGATCATCTGGGCAACGACGGCCGCGCCATCACGGCAGATGTTGGACGGACCCATCTCCTGATCCGGATTGTCGCGCAGATCGACGGTGAAGCTGTCCGCGGTGATTTCAACAAGAACGTTGAAGATGCGGCCGTCATCCTGCTCCTCGGCCAAGGTAAATCGACCCTGCGGCAGCAGTTGCAGCGCCTTCAGCGTAACCTGCTCACCATAGTCCAGATGCTGGCGGATCGCCTGCAGATACGTCTCCCGGCCGTACTTGCGCACCACTTCGCGCACCCGCCGCTCCCCCAGGCGCACGGCCGCGATCGCTGCCCACATGTCACCGTTCAGGTAGTCCGGCAGGCGGGAGTTCGCCCGCATGATCTCCAGCACCGGCGTGATCGGCTCACCGCGGGAAAACAGTTTCACCGCCGGCAGCCGCAGGCCCTCCTGGAAGATTTCGCTGGCATGTGTCGACATCGAGCCTGCCACGGCGCCCCCGACATCGTTCCAGTGGGCGATGTTCGCCGTCCAGGACACAATCTCATCATCGGCAAACACCGGCATCACGATGACCGCGTCGTTCAGGTGCGTCACTGCCCCGTAATGCGGATCGTTAGTGACGAAGATATCGCCCTCTTCGATGGCGCCCGGCGTGGCATGCCGCTGGCGCACCACCTTCACGGCCTTGTCCAGCACGCCGACGAACGCCGGGATGCCGGAGCCGGAGCTGGCCAGCTCACCGTCGGCGTCGGTCAGGCCGGTGCCCATATCCAGTACTTCGTAGATGATGGCACTCATCGCCGTCTTGCGCATGGCCACGAACATCTCGTCGCTGACCGCCTGCAGCGCGCTCTGGATGATCTCGATGGTGATCGGGTCGGTTCGCGTCACTACATCCGCCATCGTCACTCCCTCTCGCCAACGGCGATGTGGATGTTACCGTAGCCATCGATCGAGACCGCCTGTCCGGGATGCACCACCGTGGTCGTGCCGGTCTGCTCGATTACCGCCGGCCCAATGAACGTCATCCCTGGCTCCAGCCGGTCGCCGTCATAGATCGTTGCGTGGTGCACGCCCTCCAGCGCGTAGTCGACCCGTCGACGCCCCTTGATTGTCTCCGCCAGGGCCAGCCCGGTCACCGGCCGCTGCGCCACCGCCAGCTTGCCCACGGTGGCGGAGGCGACCACGTGCAGCCCGACGAACTCTACCGGGGCAGTCAGCCGATAAGTGTAGTGGCGTTCGTAGATTTCATGGAAGGCTGCACCCACGGCGTTGAAGCTGGCCGCGTCGAAACCGTCGCTGGGGATGGGCACGTCGACCGAATGTTCCTGGTTCTGGTAGCGCATCCGGCCATAGCAGAGGAAGCTGACGCGTTCGGCCGCGATGCCTTCAGCCGCATATTTTGTCGTCGCCCGCTGCACGACCTCATGGATCAGGCTGTCAATGGCCGCGGCGTTCGCGGGCTCATAGTCCAGCAGCCGGGTCACGATGTAATCCCGCCGCAGGTCGGACATCAGCATCCCCCACGCGGAGAACACCGCCGCGGCCGCCGGCACCACCACCTTGCGCACGCCCAGCTCTACCGCCAGTGCTGCCCCATGCATCCCACCGCCGCCGCCGAACACCACCATGGTGAAGTCGCGCGGATCGTAGCCCCGGTTCACCGAGATCAGCTTCAATGCGTTGACCATGTTGTTGTTGGCGATCCGCAGGATGCCGCGCGCGACCTCCTGCGCCGACAGCCCCAGTCGCTGTGCCAGCGCATCCAGCGACCGCTGCACCGCCGCCATGTCGGCAACCACCTCGCCGCCGCAGAAATAATCCGGGTTGATCCGCCCCAGCGCCAGGTTGGCATCCGTCGTGGTTGCCTGTTGGCCGCCGCGCCCATACGCCGCCGGGCCCGGCATCGCGCCGGCACTCTGCGGGCCGACATGCAGCTTTCCCAGCTCGTCAGCCCAGGCGATCGAGCCGCCGCCGTTGCCGATCTCGATCAGATCCACCACCGGCACCATGATCGGGTAGCCGGCGCGGACCGGACTGCGCTCGATCCAGTAGTCTGAGGTCAGCCGCACCTGCCCGTTCTCGATCAGCGAGCACTTCGCCGTGGTGCCGCCGATGTCCAGCGCCAGCACGTTCGCCTCATTGATCAGCCGCCCTAGCTCCGCCGCGCCCCAGACGCCGCTGGCCGGCCCTGATTCGACCATCGTAATCGGAATCTCAGAGACGGTGTCCAGCGTGTCGATGCCGCAGTTGGATTGCATGACGTACAGCCCGCCGCCGAAGCCCGCGCCCGCCAGCTCGTCGCGCAGACGGCCAAGGTAACGCTGCGCCACCGGCTGCACATAGGCGGAAAGGACCGTCGTGCTGGTTCGCTCGTACTCGCGCCATTCCCGAGTGATCTGATGCGAGGCGACAACGTTCACCTCTGGCCATATCCGGCGGACTTCGGCCACCGCCCGAGCCTCGTGCGAGGGATTGGCATAGGCGTGCAGGAAGCAGACGGCGACCGCCTGCACGCCTGCGGCGCGGAACATGTCCAGGATGGCGGGCAACGCGGACAGGTCCAGCGGCTCCAGCTCCTCGCCGCGAAAGCTGATCCGGCCCGGCAGCTCCCGCCGCAGGCGCCGCGCTACAAACGGCGGCGGCTTGACATAGCGCAGGTTGAAGAAATCGGGCCGGTTGCCACGCGCGATCTCCAGCACGTCGCGGAAGCCCTGGGTCGTGATCAGGCCGGTCAACGCACCTTTGCGTTCCGTCAGTGCATTGATCACCACGGTTGTGCCGTGCGCCATGAAGCCGATCTGGTCCAGCGGCACGCCGCTCTTGCGCAGCACATCCAGCACCCCGCGCTCGAAGTCGGGTGGCGTGGTGTCCGCCTTCGCCACCCGCACGACCTGTGCGCCGCTGGCCGGATCGTGCTGAAAGCTGACGATGTCGGTGAACGTCCCGCCGACGTCGGTGGCAACGCGGGTTTCGGACAGACTACTCATGGACATCCGATCAGATCATGACGGTGTGAAACGAGGCGGCAATGATGCCTGCTGCGCCAGCAGCAGAAAGCCGACCGCTGCCATCGGCGTCAGCTTCACGCCTGCCTGCACGCGTTGCGGCGCGTAGAATCCCGCCTCTGCCACCAGATTGACCGTGCCCACCGTGTGGCCGTCGACCACCACGGGAAAGTTGACTGCAGCGCCATAGCCAAGGTCGCGCAGCTTTTCCCAGTCGGTGTAGTGCGGCCGGAATTCCTCATGGGTGTTGGCGACGAACACCTCCTGCCGGTGCAGCACCTGCTCGGTCCAGCCATTACCGGTCATCGCCTTGCGGCCGCTCACAGGATAGTTCGCCGGATCCGTTGTATAGACGCGCGAGGCGACCGCGCCGACGTCGTCGAACGTCATCAAGGTCAGCATCTTCCAGCCGACGTCACGCTGGTAAAGCTCTACCAGCCCGTCGAGGTAGGAGGCCGGCTGGCCGGGCGCCCCCAGCCGCTCGATCAGGCTCGCTTCCAGCGGCATCCGGCCGCTAGTGATCGTCGACGAAGGGCTCATCCGACGATCGTCAATTCACGTGGAAAGCTTGTCAGGCTTTCGTTGCCTGCCGCCGTGATGCAGACATTGTCTTCGATCCGCACGCCGATGTCGCCAGGCTTGTACAGTCCCGGCTCGATGGTGATGACAGTGCCCGCCTGCAGCACCTGCTGATTGCCGCGCATCACCTGCGGCGCCTCGTGCACGTCCAGACCCAGCCCATGGCCGGTCTTGTGCACCACGAATGCGCCGAACCGGCTACGCTCCAGGCTGCCGCGCACCGCGTCGTCCACCGCATGCGCCGTCATGCCGGCGCGGCAGATCTCGCGGCCCAGCGTATTTGCGGCCAGCACCGTGTCATACAATGCGCGATGTTCAGCCGAGACGTCGCCGACGAATACGGTGCGCGTGATGTCCGCCGCATACCCGCTGGCGGTGGCGCCGAAATCGAACAGCAATGCATCCCCTCGCCTGACCCTGTAATCGTGCCGGGCGTGGCCATGCGGGCGGGCGGCATTGTCTGCCGCCAGAACGATCGGTGGGAACGACAGGCCAGAGATCGGCTGCGTGAAAAGATTGCGGATCAGCATCCCCTCGATCTCGACCTCGGTCATGCCGATCCGGATGTCTGCCAGCGTGCGCGCCAGTGCGGTCTCCGAGAAGCCGATTGCTTTCCGCAGCGCCAGGATTTCATCCTCATCCTTGCACAGCCGAAGCGTGGCCAGCGCCGCTTGCGCGTCGACCACCTCGGCAGCGGGAAACGCCTGATGCAGCGCCTGCATCTCGACGACGCGCATCACCATCCCCTCGACGCCGATCCGGTTCAGCCGCAGCCGCGCCGCGGCGGCGGCAAAGGCGGCCGAAAAGCCCTCCTCATCCGTCCAGACAATCGCGTCCGCCGCTACATCCAGCGCGTTCCAGCTCTCCTGCTCCAGCGCCGGCAGAATCACCACCGCCCGGCCGCTTCGCGGCACGATCAGCACGGTCGGCCGCTCCATCAAGGCAAAGCTGCCGCCTGTAAGGTAACGAAAGCTGCTGCCGGGCACGAAGGCCCCGGCATCAAGCCCAGCGGCATCCAGCACGGCAGCCAGCCTTTGCCAGCGGTGGTCTTGCATCATGCGCTTCTTCCTGTTCCCTCAGCCAATGTGCCGCCGATCAGCAACGGCGCCTCGATGATTCCCGGCCGTTCACCAGGCCCCGGCACCGTCGCGGCACTTTGCCTTGCCGCACGTGTGCGTGCAAACGTAGGCACTTCAGGCGCAGCCTTGGGGATTGGGAATGGATCAAGGGATGGCTGCCGAACCAGACGATGCCACAGCGCCGGCGGTCCGCCTGACCGGCGTCGGCAAGGCATTCGGCGGCATTCCAGTGCTGCGCGACATCGACCTGGACATCGCCGCTGGGGAGGTGCACGCGCTGGTCGGTGCCAATGGCGCCGGCAAGTCCACCCTCGGCAAGATCATCGGCGGCTACTACCCCCGCAGCAGCGGCCAGATGCAGATGTTCGGCAATCCAGTCAGCAGTTGGACACCCGATCGGGCCCTGCGCGCCGGCATCGCGATGATCCATCAGGAACTGCAACTGGTGCCCAAGCTGTCCGTGGCGCGAAACGTGTTCCTCGGCATCGAGAACCGGGCCCTCGGTGTGCTGCGTGGCGAGGGCACCCGGCGCTATCAGGGCCTGGAACAGCGCTTCGGCTTCGGCCTGGATCCGGACACCCCTGTCGGCCAGCTCAGCATCGCCGACCAGCAGAAGGTCGAGATCCTGCGCGCGCTCGCCCGCGACGCGCGGGTCATCATCATGGACGAGCCGACTTCCTCATTGACGGCAAACGAGGCGGAGCGGCTGCACAGCGTCATCGCCTCGCTCGCCGCGCAGGGTCGGACAATCATCTACGTCAGCCACTTCCTTGAGCATGTGCTCGACACCTGCGGCCGCGTGACGGTGCTGCGTGAGGGCCGTCGTGTGCAGACAAGCCGGACCGCGGACGTCTCGAAGCCCGACTTGGTACAGATGATGCTAGGCACCACGCTGAACGCCAGCTTTCCGCAGCGCCCGGCCAGACGGCCTGACCTGCCCGTGGCGCTGGAGGTTCGCCATCTTGCGTGCGGCAACGGGGTTCGGGATGTCAGCTTTACCGTCCGTCAGGGGGAGATCACCGGCTTGCTGGGCCTCGTCGGCAGTGGCCGGACGGAGACGGTGCGCGCCATCTATGGCCTCGACCGGCCAACCGGTGGCACGGTGCTGGTGAATGGTCAACGCTATGCGGAATCTGGTCCGTTGCACTCGATCCGCCAGGGCCTGGTGATGGTGCCAGAAGATCGCCGCGGCCAGGGCCTGGTGATGACCATGCCGGTGCGGCCCAACATGACCTTGCCCTATCTCGATCGGTTCAGCCGGCTGAACGTGCTGACAAGGCGCAAGGAGAGGCGCACCGTCGCCGACTTCATCACCCGGTTCGGCATTGTCCCCGCCCAGGTTGACGGCAGCATCCACACCTATTCCGGAGGCAATCAGCAGAAGGTGCTGCTGGCGAAGTGGCTGGTTCGCAGCCCCGGCATCATCATGCTGGATGAACCGACGCGCGGCGTCGACATTGGTGCGCGTCGGGCGATCTACGACGTCATTGTCCAGATGGCCGAGGCCGGCATGGCGGTCTTGCTGATCTCCTCGGATCTGGAGGAGGTGCTGGGCTTGGCCCACCGCGCCTATCTGATATCGGCCGGCCGAACCACCGAAGAGATCGATCCGGCCGCCCATGGCGTTGATGACGTGATGCATCGCCTGTTTGGCACCCATCCGGCGGCGGTTCTCTAATGGCCAAGGTCGTCAACGCCGGCGATACCACAGGCGTTACGCCGGCACCCGCGCGCCAGGACCACCACAGCCAGCCGTCGGGGAAGCTGGTACGGCAGGTGCCTGCAGTGCGCTACGTCGTGATGCATGCCATCCGCCGCTACGCCGTGTTGATCATGATCCTGGCGGTCGGGCTGTTCCTCAGCGTCGAGAGCGAGAGCTTCCTGCGCCCGATCAACCTGCTGAACATCTTCAACGAGAATGCCTACCTGCTTATCATCGCCTCGGCCCTGACCCTGGTGATCATCAGCGGCGGCTTCGACCTGTCGACCGGTGCCATCTTCGCCATGTCCGGCGTCGCCGCCGCGTGGTGCGTCCGTGATCCGGGCTTGCAGCAGGTGTTCGGCACCGGCGCGGGCCTGCTGGTCGGGCCGCTGGTCGGTCTGTGCCTGGGGGTTGCGAACGGCCTGGTCATCACCGCGCTGCGGATCCACTCCTTCCTCGCCACCCTGGCGACCAGCCTGATCTTCCGCGGCATCGCCAAGGAGCTAGCCGGCGGGAACTCGATCACCCTGTATGACATCAGCGGCGTCGACTGGCTGGGACAGGACCGCATCGGCGGCATCTACGTCGCTGTCCTGATGATGGCCTGCTTCACCGTGGCCATGGGGTTCGTGCTAAACGCGACGCCCTTCGGCCGCTACATCTTTGCTGCCGGCGGCAACGAGGAAGCCGCCCTGCTGTCCGGCATCCGCACCTGGCGGGTGAAGGTCGCCGCCTTCGGCCTGGTGGGCCTGGCCTCTGGACTGGCCGGCTCGATCAGCCTGTCGCGGGTGCTGGCCGCCAAGGCCACCGATGGCATCGGCTACGAGTTCGACGCCATTGCTGCTGTCATCCTGGGCGGGACCAGCATCTATGGCGGCGCGGGCGCGGTCTGGCGATCGTGCGCCGGGGTGCTGCTGCTGGCGCTGATCAACAACGGGTTCAACATCCTGCAAGTCGACCCGTTCTTCAAGGACCTGACCAAGGGCCTGATCATCATCTTCGCCGTTGCCCTCAGCGCCACCGACAAGGTGCGCACGTGACCCCTCGCGATCCGCGTTCCCTTTGGCCCGCCGGACACCCTCGCCTGGACAGGAGCTGACACGATGCGCATAGCCACCGACGTCGGCGGAACCTACACCGACCTCGTCTACTACGACCCTGGCAGCGGCGCCTTCGGCGTGGTCAAGACCGATACCACGCCGCCGGGCTTTGAACGTGGTGTGCTGGATGCGGTGCAGAAGGCCGGGTGCCCGATCGAGGGGGTGGACTTCTTCGCCCATGGCACCACGGTGGTGATCAACGCGCTGACCGAGCGGCGGGGTGCTAAGACTGCCTTGATAACGACGCAGGGCTTCCGCGATGTGCTGGAGATCGCCCGCGGCACCCGGCCCGACCTGTACAACTTCCGCTTCAGCAAGCCGCCGCCGTTCGTGCCGCGCTACCTGCGCCAGGAGGTGCGGGAACGTATCTCATATAAGGGCGAGATCCTGACCCCGCTGCAGCCGGAAGACCTCGACCCGCTGGTCGAGAGGCTCCGCGCCGAGAACGTGGAGGCAATCGCCATCTGCTTCCTGCACGCCTACGCCAACCACGCCCACGAAGCCGCCGCGGCGGCGCGCATCCGCACGCTCTGGCCGGAGGTTTCGGTCATCGCCTCGCATGAGATCACCCGCGAGTGGCGCGAATACGAACGCACCAGCACCGCTGTGTTGTCGGCTTACGTCAAGCCGCTGGCTGCCAGCTACCTGTCGTCGCTGGAAACCAACCTGACCATGGACGGCTTTCGCGGCCAGATCTTTGTCATGCAGTCGAACGGCGGCATCGCGACACTGCCGGCAACCCGGCTCAACCCGATCAGCATGGTCGAATCCGGGCCTGTCGGCGGCATGCTCGGTGCCATGGCGCTGGGCAGGCTGATCAACGAGACGAACCTGATCGCGCTGGATATCGGCGGCACCACCGCCAAATGTACCCTGATCAAGGACGGCCAGGCGCGGATCACCACCGAGTACAAGATCGGCTGGACCCGCACCAACCCCGGCTATCCGATCAAGACCCCGGTCATCGACATCGTGGAGATCGGCAGCGGCGGCGGCTCCGTCGCCTGGGTCGATGCCGCCGGCAGCCTGCATGTCGGCCCGCGCAGTGCCGGCGCCAGCCCGGGTCCCGCCGCCTATGGCCGCGGCGGCACCGAACCGACCACCACGGACGCCAATTTACTGACTGGCCGCATCAATCCCGATGAGTTCGGCGGTGACGAGATGACCGCTGACTTCAACAACCTGAGGCGCGCCTTTGCCAGCCTCGCCGATCGCCTGGGTGTTGGCGTCGAGGATGCTGCGCGCGGCGTAATCCGCATCGCTAATGCCAATATGGTGAACGCGCTGAAGCTGGTATCGGTCAACCGCGGCCAGGACCCCCGCGACTTTGCGCTGGTCGCCTTCGGCGGCGGCGGTCCGATGCACGCCACCGCTCTGGCGAAGGAACTTGGCATCCCCAAAGTCATCATTCCGATCCACCCCGCGGTGTTCTCCGCCTGGGGCATGCTGCTGACCGACCTGCGGCGGGACTACATCATGACCCGGGTAATCCGCCTCGATCCGGCGCAGATCGAACGCGTCAACAGCGCCTTCGCAGAGATGGAGCGCTCCGCCCGCGGCGAATATGCCGCCGACGGCTTTGCCGACGAAGCCGTCCACTTTGAGCGCTTTGCCGATATGCGCTATTTTGGACAGGAGCATACCGTCAAGGTACCGATCGCGGCCGAGCGCCTGGAGGCCCGGCTGGTCGAGGCGATGATCGAAAGTTTCCATACCGCGCACGACCGGGAATACCGCTTCCGGCTGTCGGCCCCGGTCGAGGTGGTGAACGTTCACCTCGTCGCCTACGGCCGAACCGACAAGCCCGCACTGCGCAAGCTCGAAGCGGGATCGGCCGACGCCGTCAAAGGTATGCGGACGGTGGACTTTGACCTCGACGGCATCCACCAGGCGACGATCTACGACCGCGAAAGGCTACGTCCCGGCACGCGCTTCGCCGGCCCGGCGATTGTCGAGGAACCCGCCACCGTTACCGTGGTCTTTCCCGGCCAGCACTTCGAGCTGGACGCCTACGGCAACCTGCACATCCACATTCCCGCCACCGCGTGACAGGAAGGCCGCCATGATCATCGACAGCTTCACCGCCGAGATCGTCAAGAACGCCCTCGTCGCCATCGGCGATGAGATGTTCTATGCGATGCAGCGCACCAGCCAGAGCCCGATTATCTACGAAACACTGGACTATGGCGTTGGCCTGACCGACTCGCAGGGCCGGCTGATCACTCAGGGCAACGGCTGCCCCTTCTTCCTTGGCATCCTCGATGCCTCGGTGCGCGAGGTGCTGGCCAAATTCCCCGGCCGCATCCACCCCGGCGACGTGTTCATGACCAACGATCCCTATGGCGCCGGTGGCACCCATTTGTCGGACATCTGCCTGGTCGCGCCGATCTTCCACGGCGACCGCCTGGTCGCCTTCGTCGCCAACAAGGCGCACTGGACCGAGGTCGGCGGCATGTCGCCCGGAAGCTGGACCACCGACGCCACCGAGATCTACCAGGAGGGCCTTCAGTTCCCCTGCATCCGCGCGGTCAGCCAGGGCGAGCCGAACGAGGCTGTGCTCGACATCATCCGCGCCAATGTCCGGCTGCCGGAGATGTCGCTGGGCGACTTCTGGGCAGGCCTGTCGGCGCTGCGGGTCGGCGACGACCGGATGCGCGCACTGTGCGACAAGTATGGCGCGGACACCGTCCTGGGTGCGGTCGACCGGCTGATCGACAACACCCGTGTGATGGTGCGCGAAGAGCTGAAGTCCCTGCCCAAGGGCGTCTTTGACGCGCAGGATTACATCGACGACGACGGCATCGGCAACGGCCCGTTCCTGGTGAAGGTCAAGGTGACCATCACCGATGAAAGCTTCGAGGTCGACTACACCGGCAGCCACCGCCAGGTCCCCGGCCCGGTGAACAACACCTATACGGGCCTGGCCTGCGCGGCGAAGACCATCTTCAAGGCATTGACCGATCCCAATCTGCCCACCAACGAAGGCTGCTTCGAGCCGCTGCGCATCATCTGCCCGGACGGCGCGATCTTTACCGCGCAACGGCCTTCGCCCGTCAGCACCTACTGGGAGACGATGATGTTCGCCGCCGACCTGGTCTGGCGCGCCATGGCCCCGCACATGCCGCACAAGCTGACTGCCGGTCACATGGGCTCGGTCTGCTCCACCATCATCAGCGGAACCCATCCCGACACCAACGAGTTCTTTTTGATGGTCGAGCCGCTGGTCGGCGGCTGGGGCGGCGGTCTGGGCAAGGATGGCGAGAACGGCCAGTTCTGCATCGCTGACGGCGACACCTACAACATCCCCGTCGAAGTGACCGAGGCACGCTATGGCGTCCTGGTCGAGCAATACGCCTTCCATAATCAGGACGGCGGTGCCGGCGAATATCGTGGCGGCAAGGGCGTCGTGCTGGACTACCGGGTGCTGGGCGAGCAGGCACTGCTGACCGCCAGCTTCGGGCGCTGCAAATACCCGACCTGGGGCCTGGCCGGCGGTCAGGACGGTTCACCCAACCACTTCCAGGTCCTGCGCGTCGATGGCGCGGTCGAGACCTATGGCAAGACAGCCCGCCTGGGCCTGGCCAAGGGCGACATCGTCCGGCTGGTCACCGCTACCGGCGGCGGCTATGGCGATCCCCATGCCCGTCCGCGTGAGAAGGTTCTGGCCGACCTGCGCGACGGCTACATCACGCCAGAACAGGCTCGGGAGCACTTTGCCGTCTCGCCAGGGGCGCCTGCGCTGGCACAGCACTGACCAGTTTTTCAGCATCAACGGACAGGGTTTCATCACATGAGGCAGACAGGTTCAAAGTTGCGCCCCGGCGACATTCTGAACGGCGGCATCCTGGCAGTGGCCGTGGTACTGGGCCTCACTCCGGTTGCACCCGCAAGCGCACAGACGCCGAAACGCATCGCCTTCTTCGCCTCCTCCAGCCAGAACGGCTATAACCAGGCGGTCTGGCAGGGCATCCAGACCGAGGCAAAGAAGCGCGGCGTCAGCGTCAGCATTCTGGATGGTGAGTTCAACTCCACTCTACAGTACAATCAAGTCGAGGATGCCATCGCATCAAAGAAATACGACGGCTTCATCATGTTTCCCAACGACACCATCGGCATTGCCAATGCCATAAAGAAGGCCGGAGCCGCCGGGATCAAGGTGGTGGCCATGCAATTCCCGATCGGGCCGGATCTGAACACGCTGAAGCCTCAGGTCCCCGGCGTCATCGCCACCGTTGCCGCCCCGCCGGCTGACGGCGCCCGGTTGCAGGCCGAGGACGTCGCCAACTTCTGCAAGGACAAGAACCCCTGCAACGTGGTGATCGTCATCGGCCAGAAGGTCTATCCATTCGACAACCTGCGCTACCAGACCTACCTCGGCGTGCTGAAGCAACATCCAAACGTCAAGGTGGTGGCCACCGTCGAGGGGAACTACGATCCCGCCACGTCAATGACCGGCATGACGGACCTGCTGCAGGCGAACAAGAAGATCGACGCCGTGCTGTCGAACGCCGACCAGCAGACCATGGGCGTTGAGATGGCGCTCAAGACCACCGGCGCCGCCCCTGGCTCTGTATACCTCACCGGCGGTGGCGGCGATGCCATCGCGGTCAAGGCGGTCCGCGAGGGCCGCTGGGCGGAGACCTACGGCGTTGTGCCCGTCACAATGGGGGTCAAATCGCTGGAGGTCATGGTCGACGCCCTGGACGGCAAGGCGGTGGACCCGGAGATCAACGCCGACAAGCTCTCGCCGCTGCCGCCGATCTGGACCAAGTCCATCCTGGACGCGCACCCGGCGTTCAAGGCCGAATGGCAAGGCTGAACAGCCGGTCCGGTGCGTCCGCCAAGTGATGATCAGACCCGCTTCACACCCCAGAACACCATGTTGTTCGCCTTGACGAAGCCGGTCAGGTCAGAGCGGTAGGCGGTCGGTGTGAACCACTGACCCGTGGGAAAGAACGGCACGTTCTGGAACGCCAGCCGCTGAATGTCCTTGCACGCCGCCTGCTGCGCGGCAACGTCCGGCGCGTCCAACCACTTGTCGCGCAGCGCCTCCATCGCCGGGTCCGTCGGCCAGCCGAACCAGCCGCCGATGCCGTTGCCGCGCAGCGGATAGTCGTCGCCCGGATTTGACACGTTTAATCCGCCCCAGGTGGTGCAGAAGCTGTTCCAGCCCCCCTTGCTCGACGGATCATGCTTGGCCCGGCGGGAAACCAGTGTGCCCCAGTCCATGCTGGTATATTGTGAGTTCAGCCCGAGCGACTTGAAGAACGCATCGGTGACCTGCGCCATCGCGGTTAGCTGCGGCTGGTCAGACGGCGACATCAGCACGATCGGCTCGTTCTTGTAGCCGCTCTCCGATACCAGCTTCTTCGCCAGTGCCAAGTCCCGCTTGCCGGTGATCTTGTCCATGTCGACATCGCTGGCCATTGGCGACCCGTTGATAAAAAATCCCGCTGTTCGCCCCAGGCTCTGCTGGTCGCCCAGCACGGCATCCATGTAATCCTGTTGATTGAGGGCAACCATCATCGCCCGCAGCAGCTTCGGGTTGTCGAACGGCGGCTGGGTATGATTGACCGCCAGCACACCCAGCGCACCCAGCGGATCCAGCACCTCGACCTTGATGCCGTTCGCCGTCTTCAGCATCGGCAGCAGGTCGAACAGCGGGTTCTCCCACCAGTCGACCTCGCCGCGCTGCAGTGCGGCCGCCGCGGTCGCGGGATCCGGCATGATCTGCCATTCCACGCGGTCGAAATGTACCACCTTGCCGCCAGACCAGTAGTTGGGCGGCTCCGGCCGCGGCTGGTACTTCTCGTTCCTGGCATAGGCGGCGGAGGCACCCGACACCCATTCGTTGCGCAGGAACTTGAATGGCCCGCTGCCGACATATTCGTTGATCTGCACGAACGCATCGGTCTTGGCCATGCGTTCGGGCATGATGAAGCAACCGCTGGCGCCCAACGCGTAGGCCATCACCGGGAACGGCCGGTTCAGCCGGATCTGGAAGCTCTTGTCATCGATCACCTTCATCTCGGCGGTCTGGCTGAGCAGCCGTTGCCCAAAACCATCCCGCTTGCCCCAGCGCTGGATCGAGGCGATGCAGTCCTTCGACAACACCGGTTCGTTATCATGCCACAGCAGCCCGTCGCGCAGCGTCATCTTCCAAGCCAGCCCGTCACTGGAGGTCTCGCTGCCCGCCAGCATCTGCGGTTGCCCGACCATCTTGTCGTCAATGCCGAACAGGGTGTCCCAGACCATGTAGCCATGCAGTTGCGCCACCGTCGCGGTGGTCCAGACCGGATCGGGATTGGCCAGATTGGCCTGCGGTACATAGCGCAACGTGTTGGGACTCTTGGCCAGCGCCGGCCGGGCAAGACCGACAGCGGCAGCCGCGCCGCCACCAGCCAGAACATTGCGTCGCTTGAGCATGTACAACTCCGATCAGGATCTCGCGCTTCACTGGTGGTACCGGTCGGTGGCGCATGTAGCGTCGGCCGCAGTTGCCGACGGTCGCTACCGGCTCAGGGAAAGGGCGTGCACGCTGCATGCCATTTCATTGATCCGAAGAAACCGCCAAGGTCGCAACAACAGGAAACTTAATAGTGGTGACTGCGGTTGGACCATGTTACCGAGAACTGACGGAGCGGCGATGACACACGATCAAGGATCCGGGCTCACCCCTGATCCGCAAGGCAACCTCAGTAATGCGGCCGATCATCTGGTTCCCGCACAGCCGGCGAGCGCGCTGCACCACATCGTCGTCGCCGGTGGGGGCGCCGCTGGGCTTGAGCTTGTCACCAAACTCGGTGACACGCTGGGAAAACGCGGCCAGGCGCGGATTACCCTGGTGGAGCGGTCACGCACCCATCTGTGGAAACCGTTGCTGCACTCCGTCGCGGCCGGCAGTCTGCGCCGCTCTCAGCACGAGCTGAATTACCTGGCACAGGCGCATTGGCACCACTTCAACTATTGCTACGGTGAAGTCACCGGCCTGGACCGTGCTGCCAGGCAATTGCTGCTGGGTGCAATGCACGATGAGGAGGGTCGGCAGATCATTCCTGCCACATCCGTGCCCTACGACACCCTGATCATGGCCATCGGCAGCGTCACCAACGACTTTGGCACACCGGGTGCTGCGCAGTATGCCGTGCCGTTGGAAACGCCGGAACAGGCAAGCCGCTTCAACCGCCGGCTGGTCAATGCGTGTCTGCGCGCCAATGCCCAAAGGGAACCCGTGCGCCCTGGTCAGTTGCATGTGGCGATCATCGGCGCCGGCGCCACCGGAACCGAGCTTGCTGCCGAACTGCACCGCACCGTGCGGGCTGTCATCGCCTATGGGATGGACCGTATCGATCCCGCGCGCGACATCCACATCGTGCTGCTGGAAGCCGCGGAGCGTATCCTGCCCGCCCTGCCAGAGCGGATTTCAGTCGCGACCGCCGATCTGCTGAAGTCGCTGAATGTGGAAATCCGCACCAGTGCCCGCGTCGCAGAGGTTCGGGCCGACGGTGTGGTGCTGTCCACCGGCGAAGTCATCCCATCAGAGCTCGTGGTATGGTCGGCGGGTGTCAAGGCGCCGGAGTTCCTGCGCCAGATGGACGGCCTTGAGACCAACCGGATCAACCAACTAGTGGTCACCGAGACGCTGCAAACCACCCACGACCCGGATGTCTTTGCGATTGGCGACTGTGCCTCCTGCCCGCGAGCTGGGGCGAATGCCCCGGTGCCGCCGCGCGCCCAGGCCGCGCATCAGATGGCCGCCCACATGCTGCGCCAGATCCGCCTGCGGCTTGACCACAACCCGCTGCAGCCGTTCCGCTACCGGGACTTTGGCTCCCTGGTCTCGTTGGGCCGCTACAGTACGGTCGGCAGCCTGATGGGTTTCGCGGTCGGCCGCAGCATGTTCATCGAGGGGCTGTTTGCGCGGATCATGTATCGCTCGTTGTACAAAATGCATGAGGCTGCGTTGCACGGCGGCCCATCTGTGCTGTGGCGGACCATCGTGAGTACCATCTCGCAGCGGCCGACCCCGAGCGTGAAGCTGCATTAGGACAGGATTAGGACAGGATCACCCTGAGGGTACAGCCCATCGGCGTCAGCGAGGCGACTGGCGTTCCACTCGGCGTCGTGTCAGCGCTCTGATGCCCATTCACCCGTGCAGGCGGCGGGTCGGCACCCGATGATCAATGTGCGTCCGCGGCCGCAGCCTTCGGCGCAACCACCTTGCGCATCAGCGGCACCAGCAGCGTCGCACACACGAACGCCAGCATGATCGCACGAAACGCATCGGCAAACGCCAGGGTTGACGCCTCTCGATACGCCAGATGCCAAAGCTGCGACAGCGCCGCATCCCGCCCTGCGTCAGGGCTGCCAGGCAAAGCACCATAACGCTGTGTCAGGCCATCCACAAACCGCCCCATCGCGCCATTCGCCGGCGTCAGATGCGAGGCAATCCGCAGAAAGTGCAGGTTGGTCTCGTTGTTCACGATTGCCGCTGCAACGGCGATGCCGACCGCCCCGCCCAAGTTGCGCATCATGTTGAACAGACCAGAGGCATATTTCAGCCGTTCCGGCGGCAAACTGCCCAGACCCAGGTTAACGCTTGGTGCCACCGCGAAGACCTGCGGAAATCCGCGCAGGATCTGCGGCACCAAAAGCTCCGCTGGCCCCCAGTCATGCGTGATGAAGCTGAAGCTCCACATCGACAACCCGAACAGCGCCATCCCCGCCATCATCAGCCATCGAACGTCGAACCGGCGCGCCAGCATGATGTAGACCGGCGTCCCAAGCAGCGAGGCCGCGCCGGTGGAGAACACCGCCAGACCCGTCTGCCAGGCGCTGAAGCCGCGCACGTACCCCAGGAACAGCGGCGTCAGATAGATCGTGGTGAAAATGCCGACGCCGGTCACGAAGGACAGAATACAGCCCAGGGCGAAGTTGCGATTACCCAGCGCCCGCAGATCCACCACCGGATTGCGATACGTCAGGCTGCGCACGACGAACAGACTCAGCGTGGCCGCAGCGATCCAGGCACACCAGCGGATGGTGCTGTCGTCGAACCAGTTCCAGCGGGTGCCTTCCTCCAGCACATATTCCAGTGTGCCAAGCCCCACGGCCATCAAAGCGATGCCGGGGTAGTCGGCGCCGCGCAGCAGCCGCACGTCCGGCTCGTCGATGCGCACCAGAACCGGCACCAGCAGCGAGATCGCAAGTCCCGGCACTAGATTGATATAGAACAGCCAGTGCCAGTCCAGCGTGTCGGTAATCCAGCCGCCGATCACCGGCCCGAGAGTCGGCGCGATCGAGGCGATGGTCCCGACGACGGCCGCGGAATAGACCCGTCGCGGACCCTGAAAGAAATAGAACGACGAGGTGAAAACGGTGGGTATCATAGAGGCCCCCAGCAGCCCCTGCAGCGCGCGGAACAGGATCATGCTCTGGATGTTCCAGGCGATCCCGCACAACATGCTGGCCAGCGTGAACCCGGCGGCGGAAAAGGTGAACAGCCAGCGGGTCGAGAACACGCGCGTCAGCCAGCCCGACAGCGGGATCATGATGATCTCGGCAATCAGATAGGCGGTCTGCACCCAACTGATCTCGTCCTGTGCTGCCGACAATCCGCCGCCGATCTGCTGCAAGGATGAGGCAACGATCTGGATGTCGAGCAAGGCGATGAACATCCCCGAGCACATCACCACGAACGGCAGCAGTGACGGAGGTTTTTCCGCGGCGGTGGTCATGGCTCGACGTGCTGAGTTGTCTTCGTATCGATGCTGACTGTGGCCGATAATCCTGCGCGCAGCAGCCGCTGGGTGGCGTCGCCGGCATCCAGCAGCACACGCACCGGCACACGCTGCACGATCTTGGTGAAGTTGCCCGTGGCATTCTCCGGCGGAATGACGCTGAATACGGCGCCCGTGCCGGGGGCCAGGCTGCCGACCCGGCCGTGGAAGGCGTGGCCCGGCAGCACGTCGGCGGCGACCGTCGCCGCCTGGCCCGGAACCATGTGGGCCAGTTGGTCTTCCTTGAAGTTGGCGTCCACCCATAACCCGGCAGAGGGGATCACCGACACCAGATACGCACCTGCCGTGACATAGGCGCCAACCTGTGCCGCGCGATTGCCGACAAAGCCGTCGATCGGCGAGCGGATTTCGGTGTAGCCAAGGTTCAGCCGCGCGGTCTCGACATCTGCGCGCGCCTGTGCCGCCGCTGCCGCCGCTTCGGCAATATCAGCCTCCAGCACCTTGAGCTGCTGCTGCGCCGCCTCCAGCCCGGCCGACGCGGCGGTCACCGCCGACCTTGCCTCCTGGTCCAGCGCCGCACCCTTTTGCGCATCCTGGCGCGATCCTGCCGCGGTCAGCGCCAGGCTGCGGTAGCGATCAGCGTCCTGCCCGGCAAACACCGCTTGCGCCGTCTTCGCCGCGACGTCCGCCGCCTGCTGGCGGATCACTGCCTGCTGACGCGTATACTGCGCCCGCAGGCTGTCCAGTGCGGCTATGCGTGCAGTCAGGAACGCCTCGGCATGGGCCAGCGCCGCCTGAAAATCCCTGGGATCGAGGCGAACCAGCACCTGACCGGCCTGCACCCGCTGGTTGTCCTCGATCAGAACCCGCTGGACAAAGCCCGCGACATGCGGCGCGATGGCCGTGACGTTGCCACCGACATAGGCATCGTCCGTGCTCTCGATGAAGCGCCCTGTCGTCCACCAGTCATGGCCGTACCAGGTCGCCCCGGCCAGCAAGGCGACAATACCGACGGCCAACCCCACGCGCCTGACCAGCCCTCGCACGCTGCCCTTCCGGGACGATGCGGCGGAGGTATCCCGTGCGGCTATGGTACTAGACATTCGCACCTCCTGTGCCGGTTCGGCCATCGCCAACCGCTGCCGTCGCGCCTGCCACCCGGCCATGCCGCTTGCGCGTGTTCTCGTTTGCGGCCGGCCCCGCGGCCGATCGGTATGCCGGCGATGTCAGCCGCCGCCCACTGACCGCATCCACCAGCACTGGTTCAGCGATTGTCCCAGTCTCGGCATCGACCAGCACCACGCTGACACCTTCCGGTGCCAGATGGCGGTTGCCCCAGGCCAGCATCGCCCAGATCACCATTCGGAAGTCCCGTCCACGCTCTGTCAGCCGGTACTCATCCCGTGGCGGCCGGTGGGAGTAGCGATGCCGCTCCAGCAAACCGGCGGCGACCATTGCCGCCAACCGGCGCGCTAGGATGTTTGGCGCGATCTCGAGGTTTTTCTGGAATTGCTCGAAGCGGGTAGTGCCCATCAGAGCCTCCCGCAGGATCAGGATGCTCCACCGCTCGCCCACCTGCTGCAGGCTGCGGGCGATCGGACACTGCACGCTCTCGAGGCTCTCACGGCGCATGATTTCCACCAGTTACTTGCACTATAATACCTGGTAGGCCTGTTGATATCGATATGCAAGTGACCGTCGGCTTCACGGGATGGTTAGGCAGCTTCTGCCACCGGCCTGATGCTTCGCGACATGCAACCACCGCTTGCCAAGGTCAGTGGGCCTTGAGCGGCCAAACCTTCCTGCCCCGGCTTGTTCAGACGCTGCGGTCAAGGGTCTATGCGGCGTCGCGAAGGATCTCCAGATGGCGTTGGATGCGTTCGGCCGTGTCCCGCCATGGACCGGGTGTGGTTGGCAGCGCCGGTGGCGGTCCTGCCGGTCGATCCGCGAATGAGCGCAGCGCATCCGGCAGCCAAGCCGCCCACAGGCGCCAGGGGTCATGGTCCGGATCCGTCGGCCGCGGCGCGTGTTCCAATGTCATCAGGCATGCGCCCAGCCGCCGCAAAGCGGCGTCGGCCAGCAGCGCGCTGCGCATCATCGCCCGTCGGCCGCGGACCGGTTCCTGCAACGCCCGCGACAGCGACGCCTCAAGGTTGTTGATCGCAACGCCGGCAGCCCGCCGCGCTTGGCCTGCGTCGTCGTTTGAATCGGTTTCCGCAAGGTCGGACAGGATCACCCGGGCGAACCGGGCGTGCGCCAACACGGCGGCGCGAAGCTCCTGACGGACCCGCTGCGGCTCCCAGCTTGGCCAGAGGACCAGGCCAGCGACCATCGCGACGGCGCCCCCTACCACCGTATAGGCCGCGCGCATCCCGGCGATCATCCATTCGCTGTGTCCTGGCTGGGCGATATCGAACAGCAGCACTACCAGTGGCGTCAGGCAGGCAATGAACGCACCATAGCTGACCTGCCGAGCGGAGAATCCCAGGATGCACAGCGGCAACAGCAGCGTCGCCTGTGCTACCGGCGTCTGCGGCAGGAAGGCCAGCGCGCCGCCCAGCAACGCCCCCACCAGCGTGCCGCCGATCCGCTCCAGCACACGCTGCCAAGTCGCGCTGAAGAACGGCTGCATCGTCAAAGCTACCGAGAAGGCCAGCCAGTGGGAGTACGGCGTCCAGAAGTGCAGCGCGATTGCGATCGCAGGAACCGTCACCGCCGTTACCCGGATCGCATGACGCAGGATCACCGATGTCCAGCTCAGGTTCGACCGCAAGGCTTCCCACGATGACCCCGCCGTCGGCGCCGGCAGGCTGTCGGCCAGCGTCACGTCGGGCATCTCGCTGTCGTGCTTCAACCGTATGGCCGCGCGCATCCAGACAGCGATCGATCCGGCCAGATTTGTCAGGGTCGGTGGACTGCCAGCATCCGCCGCCAGCCGATCAATTGCCCGCCGAAGCCGCACCGGATCGCCCGCCGGCGTGAAATCGCCGAAACGCGGCATCAGCACCACCAGCCGCCGCAGCAGCCGCCGCGCGCTGCCTTGAACCGCCTGATCCCTCGTGTGCTCGGTCAGGTCTGACAGGGTAATCAACGCGCCGAACAGCCGTTCACCGGTTTCCAGCCGCAGCAGGTTCGCCATCGTCTGTGGTGAGGTGGGACCACGCATCCGCAAGGTGGCGCCGACAGCCACCCGCGCCCGCTCAATCGCGTCACGAACGGCCCGCCGATGCACCCGGGCGTGCGCCGCCCAGTCATCCGCAGTCACTGTGTCAGCGTTGATCTCGGCGCGCAGCAGGGCCAGCAGGTCGGCGGCGAGGTTAGCCAGCATCGCCCAGACGTCGTTCACCGCCTGTGCCGCCGGCCGATGCGGCCGGAGGCCAAGGATCAGCACCGTCAGCACCACCGACCAGCCGCCACCGGCCATGAACACGCCTCCGATGCGGATCGCTTCAGGCCATGCCAGCGGCGCATCGAGCGCAAGCACGATCACCACCGTCAGCACCGTGCCGACTGCCTGTCCCGGCAGCCCCCAGACGCGGGCCATGCTGTTGGCAAAGATGCAGCAGCCCGCCGCCGGCAGCACATAAGGCAAACCCAACCCGCGCAGCATGCCGAACATCGGCCATGCAAGACCGCCCAGCACGGTCAGCACCAGCAGCGGGCGAATCCGCTGGCGTATTGGGCCGCCGGTGTCGCTGAAGCACACCACAAGCGCGGCAACGCCGAACACCAGCAGCAGTTCAGAGCGGATCCATGTATGGGCGAATAGCGATACACCGGCGGCGAGGGTGGTGCGCAGCCCTTCCATGAGGCTGACGCCCGCCAGGTCAATCCGGATCGGCAGGCGATGCAGATCCGCCCCGGGAACGCGGTTGCTGCCCCGCCGGCGCAGCACGCGGCGAAACGCGATGGTGCCGCCGGGCATCCTGGCACTCATTCCTCTTGATACGACGCGCGGCACGACGCAACCGGCATGCCACGCCCGCCGTCATACCCGGTCCTGCGCCAACATCCGATGATGGCGCGTTATCAGCCATCGGTCGCTCAACCTCTGAGCAGCGTCGCGCCTGCCACGCGCCCCGGCAGCCGTAGGATCGAACGCCCATACACTGGCACCTCGATTGCTTGAATGCAGCACACCAAGCGGAGGCCCGCATGTTTCATCTCGGCTGGTTCGTCGGCAAAGGCTATTCGGTGCATGGCTGGAACCAGCCCTGGAGTGCCTCCATCGGCACCGACTGGATGGAGCCCGATCTCTACATCGACCTCGCCCGCGCCTTGGAGCGCGCCTGTTTCGACTACATGATCATCGAAGACGGATCATTTGTCGCCGACGCCTACAAGGGCTCGCCGGAATGGTACCTGCATCATGCCTACTCGGTGCCAAAATCCGATCCCGTCCCGCTCGTCCCACTGCTGGGTTACGTCACCAAACACCTGGGGATCATCCCCACCGTGACCACCAGCTTCTACCCGCCGTTCCTTGCCGCCCGGCTGGGGGCAACGCTGGATCACCTGACGCATGGCCGCGTCGGCCTCAACATCGTCACCGCGCACAACGATCGGGCAGCGCAGAACTTTGGCCTCGACCGGCATTACGAGCATGACCTGCGCTATGAGATGGCCGACGAGTGGATGCAGGTGGTCAATCAGCTCTGGACCTCGTGGGAGCCTGGGGCGATCCTCGCTGACCAGCAGACCGGCGTGTTCGCCGACCATACGAAGATCCACCCGATCCATTTCGACGGCCGTTTCTACAAATGCCGTGGCCCGTTGAACACCGCCCCTGGGCCGCAGGGCCGCCCGGTCATCTGTCAGGCCGGCGGCTCCCCTGCCGGGATTGCCTTCGCCGCCAAACACGCCGACACGGTGATCGCCAAGGTCCGTGGCGCGGCTGCCGCCCGCTCATTCCGCCAGCGCATGACCGAGCAGATGGCGCTGATCGGCCGTCAGCCGGACGCATGCAAGGTGTTGTTCGCTACCTCGGTGGTGATCGGCGACACCATGGACGAGGCGCAGGAGAAGCGCGCCCGCATGACTACCGCGTTGGCCGACTCAATAGAGACGAAGCTGGCGGGCATGTCCTATCTCAGCATGGTCGATTTCTCCCGTTACGACCTGGACGCGCCGCTGCCTGAGATCACCACGAATGCCTCCCGCGCCTCCTTCGCTGCATACCTGTCCGGCGACGGCCGCAAGACCTTGCGCCAGATGCTGCTGGATCCCAGCGGCGGCGGCCTGGATTTTGTCGGCACCCCCGACAGCATTGCCGCCGAGATGGGCGCGGTGATGCAGGACGTCGGCGGCGACGGCATCCTGTTTCAGGATCCCTTGACCCGCAAAACCGTCGTCGAGATCACTGACGGCCTGATCCCGGCGCTGAAAAAACGTGGCCTGACACGTCCGGCCTACCAGCACCGGCATTTCCGCGACAACCTGCTGGATTTCTGAAGACGCACCGGGCTGACCAGCCGCACGCAGTAATACTCGGCACACTGAAATAATATCAAGAAAGCGTGATGAATACAAACGCCGAACGTTCCTTAATCGTTCCTTAATTACTTCAGCCTAAACCGGCATCCGCACTTGCAGGAGATGCCGAGATGACAAACCCAGTAAACTTTCATCACGCGCATGGCCATACTGACGACGGTATGTCCGGTCTTGCCGACACTGACGGGGCGGACGCCTCATTCTGGCAAGATCCGCTGACCGGCTTTGCGACTGGCCTGCTCACAGGCGGACTCACAGTGGCAGCGCCGCTGACCCAGAGCCTGTATTTGACCAAACCCGGCGAAACAGCCGCGATCAACGTTGCCGACATCAATCAAGGGCAGCTTGGCGACTGCTTCCTGCTGTCATCGATCGGCGAGGAAGCCCTGTTCCACCCCTCGGCGATCAGCAACATGATCCACGCCAACAGCAACGGCACCGAGACCGTCAGTCTGTTTGAGGCAAGGAACGGCAGCTTGCCGGGCTTCGGCACCACCAGCTTCAAGGCTGTGTCAGAGACCGTGACCAACAGCTTCTCGGCCGCCTCGGTCAACAACGGTGCGACCCAGGACGTCGTCGGCACACGTAAGGAAATTTGGCCGCAGGTGCTGGAAAAGGCCGTGGCCACACTCAACGGCGGCTATGCGGCAATCGCCAATGGCGGCAATCCGATGATCGCGATGGAGGAACTCACGGGCCAGATCGCGACTGACCTGTCCCCAGCAAGCCTGACACTGGCCACGCTGCAGAAGAACATCTCGGCCAGCGACCTGATGGTCTTCGACACTACAGCGAAGTCTGGGCTGCCGTACGGCTTGGTCGGCAGTCACGCCTACATGTTCGACAAGCTGACCGGCAGCGGCAGTTCCGCCGCTATCCAGTTGCTGAATCCGTGGGGCTTCGACCAGCCGGCGGCAATTCCGCTGAGCAGGCTGGCAAGCAGCGGCATCGTCGAGATCGATATCGGCCATACCGGCTGACACTAGGCGGCAGCCGGTCGGTGGCGCAGGCGCGTCCGATTGCCGCGAGCCCAGAGCGTGATCCGAGCAGGTGGCATCACCGGAACGGTGAATCACGCGATCAAACAATGAGTTAGAGCGGGGTCCGTGAGCCAAGGCGAACGGAAACCGCTCTAAGCCACCGCCTCCTCGGCTTTGTCCACCATCCGCAGGAACCGCTGCGTCCGCTCCTGCAACGGGTGATCCAGCACCTGCTCCGGCGAGCCCTGTTCGACGATCACGCCGCCATCCATGAACAGGATACGGTCGGCAACCTCGCGGGCGAAGCGGACTTCATGCGTGACGATGATCATGGTCATGCCAGCCTCGGCCAGCCCGCGGATGACCCCCAGGACCTCGCCCACCAGTTCGGGATCGAGGGCCGAGGTGGGCTCATCGAACAGCATCACCCGCGGCGACACCGCCAGCGCCCGGGCGATCGCCACACGCTGCTGCTGCCCGCCCGACAGCCGATGCGGCAGATGGTCGGCATGGCGTGCCAACCCGACGGCACTCAACAGCCGCAGGCCGACCGAGCGCGCGTCCTGCGGCGGCTGGCGATAGACCGTCACAGGGGCCGCCGTGACGTTTTCCAGCGCTGAGAGGTGCTCGAACAGGTTGAAATGCTGAAACACCATCCCGATCCGTGCCTCCGCCCGCGCCTGTGCCAGCCGGCGTGTGGGACGCAGGCTGCCGCCCTGGACTTTCTCATAGCCGACATAGCGGCCATCAACCGTGATCTCACCCCAGTCGATCGGCTCCAGATGGTTGATCAGCCGCAGCAGCGTGCTCTTGCCCGACCCGCTGGGTCCCATGATCACCACCACCTCACCCGACTGCACGGTGAGATCGATGCTCTTGAGGATTTCCCGGTCGCCATAGGACTTCTGCACGTTCCGGCACACCACGGACGGCCGGCTATCGTTACTGGCCAGATCACGGCAGATCTCGGAAATCAGCCCTGGCAGCCGTTCGCGGGGCGGCTCCGGTCGCAGCGCCGCCACCGGCCCCGGCGACGCTGTGCCTGCAGCGGCCGCCGGCAGCGGGCGGCGGCGCATCCAGGCAAGCCGCCGCCCCAACCCATCCGGCTTCTCCCGCATGAAGTCGAACCGGCGCTCGGCTGCAATCTGTCCGGCCGCGACCGCGCTGGTCATGATCAGGTAGATCAGCCCCGCTGCGGTAAACACCTGAAAAAAGTGAAAATTCTGGCCAACAATCTGCTCGGCGCGGAACGTCAGCTCGTTGACAAAGATCACGGAGGCGATGGAGGTGCCCTTGATCAGGCTGATCGTCTGGTTGGCCAGCGCTGGCAGGATCGCCCGCATCGCCTGCGGCAGGATGATCCGGCGCAAGGTCAGCAGCGGCGGCATGCCCAGCGCAGAAGCGGCCAGGCTCTGGCTGCGGTTCACCGACAGAATGCCGCCGCGGATAATCTCCGCGGTAAATGCCGCCTCGTTCAATGAGAAGCCCAGCACTGCCGTGGTGAAGGTATCCAGCGTCAGACCAACCGCGGGCAGCACGTCGAAGATGAACACCAGTTGCAGCAGCAGCGGCGTCCCGCGCATGAACCAGATGTAGAACCAGGCGATCCCGCTGACAGCCGCGTGGCGCGACAGCCGCAGCAGCGCCAGCCCCAGGCCCAGCAACAGACCGAATACCATTGCCAACGCGGCAATCTGTACCGCAAGCAATGCCCCCTTCAGCAGAAAGGGGGAGACCATGTAGGTCAGGAACTCCGGCGTCATCGGCAGGGCCTACTTGGTGAGCATCTTCGCCGGTATCTCCAAGGTCGAGTCGATGTGGTACTTCTCCATCAACTTCTTTTGGGCGCCATCCGCCTGCATCGCCACCATTACCGCCAGCACCGCCTCGCTGAGCTCCGGCAAGGATTTGGTGATGCCCGGACCGACCTGGAAATCCGTCTTGATGGTAAAGGCTCGCTCAAACTCGTTGGGCATCGTGGCGATGAACTGCCCGACCTGACCGGAGTCGGTCATCATCAGATCCGTCCGGTTGTTCTGCAGCAGCCGCAGTCCGCTCGGCATGTCCTGATAGGTAACCACCTCGACCGGCGGCTTGTTGGCGGCGACACAGGTCTGTTCGCTGACCTGCCGAAACCGCGCCTCCTCCACGGTGCCCAAGCCGGCCTCGGCACGCAGACCGCAAATATCATCAAGGCTGTGGATGTTCTTCGGGTTGCCCTTGCGCACCATGCCGCCGGTCGCAGCCAACTGATAGGTGACGAAGTTCACCTGCTTGGCCCGTTCTGGCGTGTAATACAGCGTGTCCCACATCAGATCCGCCTGGCCGGCAATGACTGAAGGCAACATGCCTGACCAGGCACCGGTCTTGAACTCGGTCGTCAGGCCGAGACAGGCGAAGACGGCTCGCGACAGATCGGCGTCCATGCCGATCAGATGATCGAAGTCGGCGGGATCCCGGAAGGAGTAAGGCGGACTCTCGCCGTCCGTCGCGATGCGGATCGTCTTGCCGGCCAATGAAGGATATTTCTTCGCCAGCCCGCCAGGATCGCACGCCGCGCCGTCCGCCCAAGCGAGCGCGGGCGTGAACAGGCAGGCGGCAACAGCGAAAACAGTGGAAATACGCATGCGGGACGCTCCTGCGGCGGATGTTGATGCCATCTTGGTTTCGACAGCAAATACCGTGCCGTCGAGCGGCGGCCTGTCTTCGCCGGACAGTGGAAGGCCGGGTTCGGCTTGGGCCGTCACCTCATCTATTGTGTCAGGATCGTCGGCGGAATCAGCAGGTTCGGATCAATCCTGTACGCGGTGTAGATTTTCGCGATCTCACCACTCGCCTGGGTCGCGGCGATGCCATCAGCGATCGCTTGCTCCAGTTCACCTCGTCCCTTGGCGATGCCCACCCCGATCTTGATGCCGGTGAGGAAGGTGAAGCCCATCTCCAGCACGTCCGACTTGTCCTGCGCCACCGCCGCGGCAATCGCCGATGATGTCAGCACGATGTCCGCTCGATTCGCGGCGATCATCTGCCACGCGGTGGAGCGATCTTGATAGGTCGTGATGTCCATTGCCGGTTTGCCGGTTTCGGCGCATTTGCGGCTGACATCCTCCAGGATCCGGATCTCGATGGTCCCCAGCCCGCCCACCCCACGCATCCCGCACAGGTCGGTCAGTGATCCGAGGTTCTTTGGATTGCCCTTGTGCAGCACCGCCGAGTCGGTCGCCGTGGCATACAGCACGTAGTCAACCACCTTCGCCCGCTCCGGCGTGTAATACAGCGCGTCCCACATCACGTCGATACGCCCGGCGGCGACGGCCGGCAGCAGGCCGGACCACGACCCGATGGAGAATTCCACCGGCACGCCGATGCAGCCAAACACGGCACGGGCGTAGTCGGCGTCCGACCCCATCAGGTGGTCGGGATCTTTCGGATCACGGTAGCTGAACGGACTGGAAATGCCGTCCTGCCCGATCCGGATGGTCTTGCCGACCAGGCCCGGATAGCGCGTGGCCAGCTTCTCGGGCTCACAGGGTCGCACCTCTCCTGCCCGCGCCGTTCCTGCGACACTGGCCAGCGCCAAGGCGCCAATGCCGGCCAGCCGCCAGGCGGCCGACCGCGTGTCCATTGCTATGCCGCCGCCCCCAGCCGGCCGGGCTGTCCATCGACTGTCACCTCAGGACCGTTGCGCGGCAACATCTCAGCCAAGGTCACACCGCCGATCGAAGTCTCGAAACTGTCGAAAACCGGCTGATCCGAGATGCTTGCTGTCATGCGGAGGTCCTGTTGCCACACCGAACGTGGCCGCCCCCATCATGGGAGACCGGCCAATCCGTTGGCAAGATCTGCCTTGCGACCGATCACCGCCTGGAGGCAGATCCGTCTCTGCCAGTCTTTTCAGCAGATATGGCCGCAAGTGCATTCAAACCGGCAATGCAAGCGAGCGCAGCACATAAAATCGGCACTTGAGACAGGGGCCTGGCGTCAGTGTCGAGGCCGATCAGCCGATCATCATCAGGTTGGCGTTGCCGCCTGCAGCCGCGGTATTGACGCTGATCGAGCGTTCCAGAACCAGACACTCCAGCGGATAACAGCCCTCCGTGTCCGCAACGTAGACCGGCACGATCGGGCCGTCCTGTTCCGCCAGTTGCCGCACCAGAACTAGCAGTTCTTCTGCGGTTCCCTCAAAAAGCACCGCATCAAAGGAACATCGTCTCGCGTCTTCTGCCTGCTGGATCACGTTGCTAAGCGCAGGCGGTAACGCACCCAGCGCGCCTGTCCCGATCAGCGCCCGGTTGCCTGTTGCCACCGCGGCCCCCACCTGCACAATTAGTGCCTCCCGGCGGGAGGCCAAACACAGCACCACGCCACGCGGCAACGTCGTGTATTCGTTGCGCTCCCCAACCGGGCCGGTCAGCTCTATCACGACGCCGACCGGTGTGTGCTTCATTGCCGTTGTGAAGTTCCGTGCCGCCGCGGTGTTGCCCAGCCCTGCCATCCAGGCGGCGGCGGCAGCGGGCGGCAGGGCCGAAGGCAGCGTCGTCATCGCCGGCCGGCGTGCCATCAACCGGTGCAGATACAGCGGGCCGCCGGCCTTCGGCCCGGTGCCGGACAGGCCATGGCCGCCAAACGGCTGCACGCCGACCACCGCACCGATCATGTTGCGGTTGATGTAGATGTTTCCAGCCTTGCTCAGCGAGGTCAGCCTGCCGATCACCTCATCGATCCGGCTGTGAACCCCGAAGGTCAGGCCATAGCCGGTGGCGTTCACCGCCTCGACCGCTTGCTCCAGCCGTTCCCGCCGGACTCGCAGCACATGCAGCACCGGCCCAAACACCTCGCTCTTCAGGTCCGCCAGGCTGTCGATCTCAATGATCGTCGGCGGCACGAAGTTTCCCCACGTGCACTCCTCCGGCAGCACGGCCTGATGCACAGCCCGGCCCTTCGCCCGCATCGCCTCAATGTGCGCCAGTATCCTCTCGCGCGCCGCTGCCGTGATCACGGGGCCGATGTCGGTGTCCAGCCGGTTGGGGTTGCCGACTACCCGCTCGGCCAACGCCCCCTTTAGCATTGTCATCACTCGCTCCGCCGCATCCGCCTGCAGGCAAAGCACACGCAACGCCGAGCAGCGCTGTCCGGCACTGTCGAACGCCGAGGCCAGCACATCGGCAACAACCTGTTCAGCCAGCGCCGAGGAATCGACGATCAGCGCATTCTGCCCGCCGGTCTCCGCGATCAGCGGGATCGGTGCCCCGTCCGCTCCCAGCCGCGTGGCCAACTGCCGCTGGATCAGCCGAGCAACAGCGGTCGAGCCAGTGAACATGACGCCATTCACCCGCGTGTCGCCAACCAGCCGCGCACCCACATCGCCCCGGCCCGGCAGCACTTGGATCGCCGATGGCGGAACGCCCGCTTCGCGCAGCAGCGCCACCGCCTGTGCGGCGACCAGGGGCGTTTCTGCAGCCGGTTTGGCCAGCACGGCGTTACCTGCGGCCAGTGCGGCGGCAACCTGGCCGATAAAGATGGAGAGCGGAAAATTCCATGGTGAGATACAGGCGACGATACCGCGCGGGGCGTGGCTGCCGGCTGGATAATGGTCGCGGATCTGCGTGGCATAATAGCGCAGGAAGTCCACCGCCTCCCGCACCTCGGCGCTGGCATTGGCGAATGACTTGCCCGCCTCGCGCACCATCAGCCCGGTCAGTGCCGGCATACGTGCCTGAACCAGATCGGCCGCCTGCAGCAGCACTTTGGCTCGGTCTTCTGGCAAAGCGGACCATGGCGCCGCGGCGGCAAGCGCCTGCTCAACATGGATAGGCTCAGCCTCGCTGATCGTACCAACCCGATCCCGCCGGTCCGCCGGATTGTACACGGCCGTGACTATGCCATCGGCGTCACCCGCTGCCAGCATTGGTGCGGCATGCCAGTCCTGAGGTTCGGCAAGCGTAGATGCCAGCGCTGCAAGAGCCTGCTCGTTGTCGAGGTCAAGCCCGACCGAGTTCGCCCGCTGCGCCCCAAATAGCGCCCGCGGCAGCGTGATCCGCGGGTGCGGCGCGCCGACCGGCAGGCTGTTGGTGACCTGGGCAACCGGATCCGCGGCCAGCGCCTCCACTGGGATTGTCAGGTCCTGGATGCGGTTGACGAAAGATGCATTGGCACCGTTCTCCAGCAGCCGGCGAACCAGATAGGCCAGCAGCGTCTCGTGCGTGCCGACCGGAGCATAGATCCGACACGGGCGGTGCAGCTTGTCCGCCCCCACCACCTCATCATACAGCGGCTCGCCCATGCCGTGCAGACACTGGAATTCATACTGGCCGGGCGTGAAACCCTCGCCCGCCATCGCGTAGATCGCCGCGGCTGTATAGGCGTTGTGCGTGGCAAACTGGGGAAAAGCCGCGTCTGGCGCGGCCAGAAGCTTGCGTGCGCAGGCCAGGTAGCAGACATCCGTGTGCACCTTACGCGTAAATACCGGAAACCCGTCCAGCCCATCGACCTGAGCCCGCTTGATCTCGCTGTCCCAGTAAGCCCCTTTCACCAGCCGGATCATCAACCGGTGCCGCGACCGCCGCGCTAGATCGATCAGAAAGTCGATCACCAGCGGTGCACGTTTCTGGTACGCCTGCACCACGAAACCGATGCCGTTCCAGCCGGCGAGGGCCGAATCGAGGCACAGCGCCTCGAGCAGATCCAATGAGAGATCAAGCCGATCGGCTTCCTCGGCGTCGATGTTCAGGCCAATGTCGTAACGGCACGCCAGCACTGCGAGTTCCTGCAGCCTCGGCAGCAGCTCCGCCATCACCCGGTCCCGCTGCGCTCTGCTGTAGCGCGGATGCAGCGCCGAGAGCTTGATCGAGATCCCGGGTCCTTCATGCAGCCCGCGACCAGCGGCACCCTGGCCAATGGCGTGGATCGACTGCTCGTAGTCGCCGTAGTAGCGGCTGGCGTCGGCCGCCGTCATCGCCGCCTCACCCAGCATGTCATAGGAGTACCGGAAGCCCCGCGCTTCCAGGCGGCGGCTGTTCGCCAGCGCCTGCTGGATGGTCTGGCCGGTGACGAACTGCTCACCCAGCATGCGCATCGCCATGTCCACGCCCTTGCGGATCACCGGCTCGCCGCCGCGTGCGATCAGCCGGCCCAATGATTGACCAAGGCCGACCTCGCTGCTGGTGGTCACCAGCCGGCCGGTGATCACCAGCCCCCAGGTGGCGGCGTTGACGAATACCGATGGCGACTGCCCGACGTGCCTCTGCCAGTCGCCGCGGGCGATCTTGTCGCGGATCAGGGTGTCGCGCGTCGCTCTGTCGGGAATGCGCAGCAACGCCTCGGCCACGCACATCAGGGCCACCCCTTCCTGGCTGGAAAGCGCGTATTCCCGCAGCAGCTTCTCCACCGCGCCTTGCGCCCCTTTGGCACGCAGCGCGGTGATCAGCCGCCGTGCCAGAACCTGCGCCTGCTCGACCACGTGGGGCGGCAAGGTCGCTGCCTGCAGCAGATCGCTGATGCAGGCCGCCTCATCGCCGCGGGTCTGTGCCGTGATGGCGGCACGTAGCGGCGGCTGCGGCTGCACCGAGGCAAGAAAGGCGGCTAACGGTCGCGTAGGGGCGGCGGTGTCGCGTGTCAGCATGAAGGTTGATCCGTGGTTGGGCCGGTTATGTCGGCATCTGCCCGCCGACGGCATCGGTCAGTGCCTGCGGTGCCGCACCCGGCTGGCTGGACAGCATAACCGCCGGGCGCGGCGCAAAGCTACGCCGACAGCACGCCAGGTCTTCCCCAGCCGATAAGGGATCGCACGCCGCCCGCCAGCTTCCCGCCACAAGATCGTGCCACGGGCGATCCAATCCGCCCATCGAGCGCCGCAGCGGCGTCCGAGGGAACGGCAGTTCGCGGCGGTTCATCCCACCACAGTCGCATTATTGATACGCAACAAAAATCGCTGCCGGACGATACGGCAAGCTACATCCGATAACTAATTATTTCTTAATAAGAATAGTTTGCTTATCGATTTTTTATTCCATAAGAAATTCGCCATCATCAATTACTCGTGAGGTCATCGTGGCCAGCAATTCTCCCTCGACACCGTTCCCCTTGGGTGCTGACCTCAACAATCCCGATGCCTGGAACGCGACGAACGAGGCGACCTTCCAGACCACCTACAACAATTTCGTCTCAGTCATGGGCGTTGCCCCGTCGTACATCGACTCGGCCGTCGACTACACCCAGCCGGTCAGCAACTGGATAGGCAGCGCCAGCGAGCAGGCCCAATCGCAGGCGCTGGCGGCGAGCGCTAAGAACATGACCCCGGTAATCGGCTTGCCGATGTTCTCCACTGCTGCCGGTTCAGCCTCGATCGACCAACAACTGCAGGCATTCGCCTCAGGCCAGTATGACTCCGTCATTCAGGGCATCGTCCAGGCCTACACCTCGCAGGGCTACACCAACCTGAACTTCCGCCTGGGGTGGGAGATGAACCTGCCCGGCACCCCGACCTATGTCGGCAGCGATGCGCAGACGCAAGCCGACTGGGTCACCGCGTTCCGCCACATCTACACCGTGCTGCACCAGGCCGCGGCAAGCGACGGAGCCACCGTCCAGGTCATCTGGAACCCCGGAACCACAAGCTACAGCGCCGCCGAGGCGACGACCAACCTGTATCCTGGAAACGCCTATGTCGACGTGATCGGCGCGGACATGTACGCCGACATGGCGCCCTTCGCCGACACCAGCAACCCAACAACCTATCATGATTGGGCGACCGGCGGCGAAGACACCAGCCTGGCCCAGTTCATGGCCAATCCAATCAACCGCGAGCACTACTGGACCTATCCGGCAGCCAACGAATGGTCGAACGACGGCAGCGGCGGCCACAGCCAAAGCCTCGACAGCCTGATCCAGTTCGCCGAACAGCAAGGCAAGCCGTTCGCCATTCCGGAGACAGGCGCAGGCGATTCCAGCGAGAACGCCGATGTGCTGGACGACCCAGCGTTTCCGCAATGGCTCTCCGCCCAGCTAACCGCCGCACAGGCCGCCGGTGAAAAGATCGACTTCGTCAACCTGTGGGACACCAACTCCGGGGGCGGCAACAACGCCTTCACCTCACCCTCCGACAACAAGCCGCTGGAGGCCGCTGCCTGGGCAAAATACTTTGGCGCACAGGCGCCGGCGGCGACTCCAGCCAGCCTCGGTGGCATGCAGTCGAGGCGGGCCACTACGGATGAGGCACCGATCGCCCCGTTCTCCACGATGACGATCAGCAACCCGACCGCCGGGCAGACCGAGGCAGTCACCATCACGCTGTCCACCACCGCCAATGGCGCGCTGTCAAACGTCGGCAGCGGAACCTATAACAGCAGCACCGGTGTCTACACCGTCAGCGGGACAGATGCCGCGGTCACCAGCGCGGTTGACGGGCTGGTGTTCACGCCGACCCCGCATCAGGTGGCACCGGGATCCACGGTCACCACAACACTAACGATGACCGTCACGGACGCCGGGGGAACGGCAACCAGCGGCATGACTGTGGCGGCGACCGCGGTCGCGGATCCTCCAGTCATCAGCGGCGCTCAAGCCGGCCAGGCAACCACGGACGCCAGCACCATCAAGCCGTTCGCATTCATTGCAGTCAGTGACGTTGATCCTGGCCAGACCGAGACCGTGACGGTAACCTTGTCCGCGGCTGCAAACGGCTCACTGTCCAACCTCGGAACCGGCGCGTACAACGCCGCCACCGGAACCTACACGGTCAGCGGCACCAACACTGCCGTGACCAGCGCCTTGAATGGTCTCGTGTTCGTGCCCACCGCTCATCAGGTGGCGGCGGGATCTGTTGTGCAGACAGGCTTCGCCATCAGTGCCACCGATAGTGCGGGCGTGACCACCCGCAACAGCACGACAACGGTGCTGACAACGGCGCTTGCGGCCCCCTCAGCGCCCGTGATGTTGGGTTCAGGCAGCGATCAGCTTGCACTATCCATTGCCGAGGATGCTTGGCAGGGCAATGCCCAGTTCACCGTCAGCGTGGATGGAACCCAAGTCGGCGGCACGCAGACCGCCACCGCTTCGCACAGCGCCGGCCAAAGCCAGGTATTCGATCTGGCTGGCAACTGGGGCGATGGCACGCATACGGTTGCCGTCGACTTCCTCAACGACGCGTATGGGGGTTCCGCCACCACCGACCGCAACCTGTACGTCACCGGCGCGACATACGACGGTGTAACAAATGCTGCTGGCAAGTTGACCTTGCTGGCGAGCGGGACACAGAGCCTGACGGTCGGCACCTCAGCCCCTGGCGTGACGACCATCGGATCCGGCAGCGACGTGCTCGCTCTGCAAGTCAGCGAAGACTACTATCAGGGCAACGCTCAGTTCACCATCAGCGTCGACGGCAAGCAGGTCGGTGGGACTCAGACCGCGGCAGCATCCCATTCAGGCGGCCAAAGCCAGACGTTCGATGTGGATGGAAGCTGGGGCCTCGGGCCGCACAAAGTCGCCGTTGACTTCCTGAACGACGCCTACGGCGGCTCGTCCACGCTGGACCGCAACCTCTACGTCACCGGTGCTTCGTATGATGGCCACGCCGCGCCGGCCGGCTTGACGCTGCTGAGCGGCGGCGCACAGACCCTCGGTGTGGTCTCCTCGACGACCTATAGTCCAGGGGCCACGGGCGGAACTGTCACCACGCTGGGCGCCGACATTGTCAACGTGGGATCGGGGGCGCTGACCGTGAATGCCAATGGTCCGTCCACGAACGTGACTGGCGGCTCCGGCCGGATGACATTCATCGGCAGCACCGGCAATGACATGGTCAGCGGCGGATCCGGCGATGTCGTCGTCAACGGCAACGCTGACACCCTCGCCTTCGCCGCTGGTAGCGGCTATGCGTCGATCACCGCGGGCACCGGTAAAGAGGTCTACAACATCGTCAATGGCCACGCCGGCAACTGGCTGAAGATCTCGGACTTCACCGTCGGCACCGACACGATCCACCTGTCCGGCTACTCCGGAACCGGCGTGGCAACGGACGGCACGGCTGGCGGTTCGACGTATATAACTTTGACCGACAACACCACCATCGCGTTGGTCGGCGTCAGCTTGACAGGAACTCAGAACATCCTGTCGTAACACCAACGACTGACCTGCACGCCTGTTCCAGTTGGTCCCGCAGGACCGGCTGGACGGCTGCACCAGACGCGTCTAAGACATCGCCCAGACAGGCTGACGCGCAACAAGCTTGCCGCGTTTCGGGGCCAGGGAAAGCCGATGCGTATCTTGTGGATCGGCAAGCAACCCACCACCGGCGAGGCTGGGGACGAAGTCTTCGACCGCAAGACGATTGCCGCCTGCCGAGCGCTTGGGCATACGATCGAGTTGTTCCATCCCGCCCGCGTCAGCCGCCTGGCCGAAGCGGCCAACCTGATCCGCCTGCTGCCGCACCATCGGGCTCGTTTCGCCGCAACTTCGACAATCAAGTCCATTGCCGATAAAACTCTGACTTGCGACGTAGTCATCTGTTCTTGGGAGCCGTTCGACGCTCTGGTTCGCCGGCTGTCACCCCCCAGCATCCTGATCCTGCACAACGTGACCAGTCGGGCACTGCCGGAGATGTTTCCCGGCAGTCTCATCGCCACCTGGGGCGCTCGACACGTGCGCCATTGGGAACAGCGGCTGTATCGCTCAGACCGCTTCGCCGCGATTACGGCGCTGTCGAGACGAGATCTGGAGTACATTCGGGCCCTCGGTGGGGGAACACGTTTGGCCCTGTTGCCGCCGGGCATGCCTCCATGCCTTCCCCTTGCCGCCGACGCGGGGCTAGTTCAGGAAATTGTCGTCTCAGGAACCTACGACTGGGTACCAAAGCGGCGTGACGCCCTGTTGTTCGCCCAAGCCTATGCCGGACAGGAAGATCGCCTGCCCGTTCGCGCCGACGGACTTCCGCCGGAGGCGATGGAAGGTCTCGCTGTGCGGCCCATGCCGTCGCCGGACGAGAACGGCACGGCGATCCGGTTCGGGCTTATCACTGATCGTTTTGAGGCCGGACACAAATTGAAGACGTTGGCCTACATCGCCACAAATCAGATCGTGCTCTCGTTCTCGGATGTCTCGTTCGATTTCCTCCACATCGAGGACCACGCGTTCTTCATCCGCAGGGTCAGCAGTGTAGCCGACATTGCCCGCCACGTCGATGATATCGCGACCCTTCCGGCGGCCATGCTGCGCGAGCGGTTCGCTGCGTTCCAGTCCCGCTGCGCAAGATCGTTCACCTGGCAGGCTGTCGCGACGACGCTGATGAACGCAGCGCGGGAAAGCCTGACAGGCCGGCGCGGTTCCGTCGCAGGCGGTTAGCCGACAGCATCACGGCGAGTGGGCTTGGCTTGGGCTTAGGGGACGGCTGCGTCCCGAAAGGGCGCGCTACCAGATCTAGCTGCCAGTGTTGATTGATACCCGTAACATGCCGTCCTGACGTTTCGGGATCGCATCTGGCATCCGAAACATGTTCCCAAGCAGACTGACAGCCACCACTTTCAAGTATATCACGGCCAGAACAACATAAAAGGATCTGTCAACTGTATTTTTATCATTCGTACACAAAACGAATATGTCCAATTCTGCTATGCATTCGTCATCGCGCCTGTGCTGGAACAAAGCATGAGCATCGAGGGAGTCTAGGTATATCTTCATCTAACGTTGGAATGTAGAGCGCCGCTACTGCAAGATCTGCCAACCACAGCCCATCCATATCAAACTATTATGCAATAATATTGCATAAGATATATAATCGATATGTCACCGTTTTTTTTGCCTAACGTAAATCCGAGCGAAAAGCCGTCGAATCATCATTGACGGCCGACCAGACGATGCGGAATTTGCCGCCGTTTACGTCTGAAAGAGCATTTATCATGTCCAATACCCCATTTCCGCTTGGTGCGGATCTCGGCAACCCTGACGCTTACAATGCTTCCAACGAAGCAGCATTCCAAACCAACTATAACAGTTTTGTCTCGGTAATGGGTACGGCGCCGCAGTATCTCGACTCAGCGATCGACTATACTCAGCCGGTCAATGCCTGGGTGGGCAGCGCCAGTGAGCAGGCGCAGTCGCAGGCCCAAGCCTCCAGCGCAAGCGGCCTGACGCCGGTGATCGGGCTTCCGATGTATTCCAACGCTTCGGGATCCGCCTCACCCGACCAGCAGTTCAAGGCATTCGCCTCGGGCCAGTATGACTCGTTGATCCAGGGCATCGTCAGCGCCTACACGTCGCAAGGCTTCCACAATCTGGATTTCCGTCTGGGGTGGGAGATGAACCTGCCCGGAACACCCACCTTCGTCGGCAGCGACGCACAGAGCCAGGCTGACTGGGTGAGTGCGTTCCAGCACATATCCACGGTCCTGCATCAGGCCGCGGCAGCGGACGGCGCAAACGTTCAGGTCATCTGGAATCCCGGCACCAGCAACTACAGCACGGCCGAAGCAACCAACAACCTGTATCCAGGCAACAACTACGTCGATGCTATCGGCGCCGATGTCTACGCCGACGCGTCCCCATACCAGGACTCACCCGGCCAGTACCACGACTGGGCCACCGGCGGTGAGGACAGCCTCTCCCAATTCATCGCCAGTCCGGTCAATCGGCAACACTACTGGAACTACCCCGCAGCCAACGAATACAGCAACGATGCCAGCGGCGGCCATAGCCAAAGCTTCGCCAGCCTGCTGCAGTTTGCCGAGCAGCAGGGCAAGCCGTTCGCTGTCCCAGAGACAGCCGCGGGCAATTCCAGCGCCGGCGCCGACGTCTCCGACGACCCAGCTTTCCCGGCATGGCTGTCCTCGCAACTGAGCGCCGCCCAGGCCAGCGGTGAGAAGATCGACATGGTCAACCTGTGGGACACCAACTCCGGCGGGTCCAACAACGAGTTCAGCAACAGTTGGGATAACAAGCCGCAGGAGGCCGCGGCCTGGGCCCAGTACTTCGGCGCCAATGGATCCTCCGCCGCCAGCAGCTCGCTGCCACCCAGCGGCGCGTCTTCCGGCAGCGGCTCATCCTCTGGCAGCAGCTCACCCTCTTCGCCCTCAACGTCCGGAACCACCTACAATCCCGGCTCGGCCGGTGGGACCATCACGACGACTGGACCGGACACTGTCAACGTCGGCAGCGGCGCCGTCACCGTCAATGCCAACGGACCGTCTGTGAACGTGGTGGGGGGAGGCGGCCGACTGACCTTCATCGGCAGTTCGGGCAACGACACTGTCAGCGGCGGATCTGGAGACGTCGGCATCAACGGGAACGGCGATACGCTCGACTTCACCGCCGGCTCCGGCTATTCAACCATTAATGCCGGCAGTGGCAGCGAGACCTACAACATTGTTGACGGTCAGGCCGGCGGCTTCTTGAAGATATCAGGATTCGTTCCAGGTCTTGATTCGATCCACCTGTCTGGCTTTGGCCAGAATGCGGTGGTCACGGACGGCGTCGGCGGCGGCTCAACCTACTTAACGCTGACCGACAATACGACCATCGCGCTTGTTGGTCTGACGCAGTCGGGTACTCAGGGCCTGTTCTCCTAACGCCGCTGCTCCGGCGGGACCGTCTGATCCAAGGCGGCGCTTGCGCTGCCTTGGATTTGCGCGCGGGGTTGGTGGATCTGCCGCGCGTGAAATAAGTAGGATACCAGCCGACCGGCCGCAGACAGACCAGTCAGCTTATCGGTCGGCTGGTATGGCACGTCATGATCAAGGTGTCGAACCGACCCGCCGGAGCACCTGCCCGCATCACCCAATCCCAAGTTGACCTCGTGATACGGTGACGAAACAGAGCCTAGGCGAGTTGCTGAACTCGGAATATTATGCGCCACGTCGCCATGATCGCACGGATCTGCCAGGGGATAGACCGTCCCGACTCTGACGCGGCGGGTCAGGTTGATCTGCCAGCCTCAGTGGTCGCAGAGCTGGGCAATCGTCAGGTCAGGAGCAAGGATCAAGGTGTCGGCATCCATCAGCAGTGACCAAGGCTCCCGGCCAGAACAGCTTATTCTCGCACGAGAGCCGCGGCATCAAGCCCGCCCCGGTGGGCCGGCAAAGGCCATCACTCCGAACGCGGTCTGCCGATTTTTAGCTATTCAGTTCTTCTCGGTGATTTATCTGCAGAAGTTTGCCATCCACCTGGGCGGCATCCCACCGCTCAGCCTGCCGCTGCTGATCATGCTGGCTAGCCTCGTCTACATGGCCCTGAAATCCCAGCTTCGCATATCGCCGGTCAGCCTGGTTATTTACGGCCTTCTCGTCGCAGCGGTGCTGTTTTCTCACCTTGGCCTAACGACGCCGTTCTCGCTGCCCAGCCTGGTGCTGCTGCTGGTGACAAGCGGCCTGTTTGTCGTGTCGTGGCATCTGGACTGGAATAGCTACCGCAGCGCGCTGTCAAAATTCCTGAACATGATGATCTTGCCGGCTTGTATGGTGTTCGCACAGATCGCCTGGCACGCCGTGACCGGGTACACGCTCAGTCTGGAGCGGCTGGTACCAAAGTCCCTGCTGATGCCAGGCTTTCTATATGAAGCGCCGATCCGATACGGTTCCAGCTTCATCCGGCCGAACGGCTTCTTCATGCTGGAGCCATCGTTCATTTCGTTGCTGCTAGGTGCCGCCATCCTGGTGGATATCATGTATTTCCTCAATGTCCGCCGCTTGATGCTGTTGGTCGCCGCGCTGCTGGCGTGCATGGCGGCAACCGGAATGGTGCTGCTGGCGGTCGCCTCACCCTTCCTGTTCCTAAAGCAATCGCTGCGCTCGATGCGTCGTATCATCGTCATCGGTCTGGTGGCGGTCATCGCGACTATGCCCCTTGGCATTCCGCAGCAGATGCTAGCACGCGTGGATGAGCTGAATTCTAACGTGCAGGAAAGCAGCGGCGGCGGCAGGCTTATTGTGCCAGCCCAGCAACTTGGCATCCTGCTGGGCGACCCTGACTACCTGCTGAGTGGGCAAGGCGCCGGCCAGTTGGAGGCAAACACAGGCAGCGCCTGGCCCATGCTCAAGCTCGCGCAGGAGTATGGCCTGCTGGTCATGACGATCTATATGCTATTGTTCATCGTCAGCGTGGCGCGGTGTCCAAACTTGCCATTGGCCGTAGGGCTGTTTGTCTTCTTCAACTTTACCGGCGGCTATCTGCTCGTACCGGCTGCCTTGGAAGCCGTCCTTCTGCTCTGCACTATCTGCAGCCCCGTCGGCCCGAACCCATTGCCGGAACAACGGCAGAGGCCGTCCCTGGGCACGCGACTGGCATAGACGAGACTGACAATCTCTGAGTGGCTGTGGAACCGACCTGCGCGGTTCAGTTACCTTCATAGGTGGTCGGATAACCGCCCTATCGCGAGTATCGGATGCGGCGCACGCCACGGCCGAACAACCGCGCGGTGTTGAACGCGCTGAGAGCTTCTCGGCGGGTATTGAGGCCGGTTCGGACCCATAATGCAGAGTGGATCTCACGCGGCTGCAAAGGCTGAATCTCCGTCATACGGCGCTTGCCGCCCCAGGCCTTCACAAGGTCCCTCGCGTGCTCAAAGTCGAAACTTGTGATCGTGGCTCCATCGGCCGAGATCCCCGACGGCGCGTGTAAAGCCAAACCAAGGCCATGACTCAGCATGTCCTCCAAGTTGTCGCGGCGGTCGTCAATGAAGGCAACCTGATCTCGCGTAATGCCGTAGCGCTTCTCCAGCGTCGGAAGGACCCAGCTCTTTTTCAAGCCGTGTCGCAGCAACGACCAGGGGCGGCCTGAGAGCAACGCGGCTTGCAAGATGTCTTCAGCGGCCAGGACGCCGGTGATCACACCCCTGGTCAGCCCGGCTGCCGCCAGGATCCTCTTGGCCTCCGCCCGCGACCGGTGGGTCAGGACCACGATGGGCAGACCGAGGGCCTTCAAGGCATCACCCTGCAGATCATGCAGAACAATGATCTCCAGGTTTGCAAGATGTGGAGACCTCAATTCAAGAACGACAACGCCGTCCAGATCCAGCAGAAGCATCGCGCACATGGCGTCAGCGCCAGTACTTGAGGCCATTGGCCGGCACCCAGCCCAGGAACTCCTTGAAGTATGGGCTGTTACCTGACCAAGGATAATACTGGTCCTTTCGATGCAGATAGATCTCCGGGGCCCAGTCCCCGGAATCACCGACACCCTGATACCAGCACAGCACGGCAATCGTCACTGTCGCCCCGTGGCGGATCAGTTGCTCCTGGACATAGCGGGCGGACTTTCCGGTATGCACTGCATCGTCGACCACCACGACGTGACGCCCGCGCACGTCGAAGCCGAACGCATCGTCGCTGTGTTCAAGATTGCTGGTCCGCGCCTGCAGGTACCGCCAGACGACCATAAGCGGTGGCAGAGTCAGTAGCCTGGTGGGGATACGAAGCTTGTCCTTTACCGCCAGCAGGGCCTGCTTGTATCGGCTGCCCTGGCGGCGCAGATGCACGATCTCGAACGGCACCTGCAAAGTGTCCGAAACGATCTTGGTCGGCAGTAGCGCGCCGTTCGCTAGGCCGACCACCAGATCCGGACGCCTGTCAGCGGCCAATATCTCGGCACCAAGATCTCGCGACAGATCCTCGGCTTCAGACATGCTCATGAAGGTTTTCTGACTCGCGCTGCGATACTTGGCATATGCCGCAGAGCGCGCGCCGCTTGTCACGCTTCCCTCCGGGGCCATTGAGAAGGCTGCGGGTTTGGTGTCAGACATCGCTGGCATCACTCCGACCTCTACGCGGGCAAATAAGCACGAAGCGTATGGCATAGTTCGGGATCAAGAGCGACAAGCGGTCGCATCGGTTGACGGTGATCAAGCAATGCAATCGTGCCGGAGGTAATATAACACTCCTGTGTGCTTACGGAAACAGATAACAAAGTAGATTACTGCGCGTAGCGCCAGAAAACACATACCTTTGTCTTTTGCCGTCAAGGAGACTGTCGTGACGATAGAGTTAAACCGGGGTGCGCGAACCCTCGCCTTGCTCTTAGCCTCCCTCGGCCTTGCTAGCGTCGCTGTCTCGGCAATTGTAAAGACACCTTTTCCGCTTGGCGCCTACGTCGGCAATCCTGACGCGTGGAACGCTGCTAACCAGGCGCTTTTTCAGGCCAACTACAACAGCTTTGTTAAGCTGATGGGTGTGGCTCCGGAGTTTATCGACACCGCGGTCGACTATTCGGCACCTCTGTCCGGCTGGATCGGCAGCGCCAGTGCGCAGGCCCAGTCCAATGCCCGCTCAGCCGATGCCAGGCCACTGATCCCGGTCATCGGCCTTGGCATGTACTCAATAGCGAAAGGTGCACTGACTCCGGATCAGCAATACAAGGCCTTCGCCTCCGGTTCCTGCGACGGAATCATCCGCGGCATTGTCGACTCTTGGGCAGAACAGGGCTTCAAGATACTGTATATCCGGCTGGGGTGGGAGATGAACCTGCCGGGCACGCCAACCTTTGTGGGCGACGGCCCGCAGAACCAATCTGACTGGATAAAGGCGTTCCAGCACATCTACACGGTGCTGCATCAGGCGGCCAAGGCAGACGGCGCGAACGTCCAGGTCGTGTGGAACCCCGGCGTTATAAGTTATAGCCGCGTCCAAGCCACCAGGGACCTGTATCCCGGCGATGACTATGTCGACATCATCGGCGCCGACTTCTATGCAGACATGTCACCCGCACCCGAGGCGGGTGACAGACGCTCCTACCACGACTGGGCTACAGGCGGACAGGACACCAGCGTCGCGCAATTTGTGGCCAACCCGGCCAACCGGGAGCACTACTGGGCGTATCCCGCCGCGAACCAATGGACCAATGACGGCAGCAGCGGGCATAGCCAAAGCTTTGACAGCTTGATCGCGTTTGCAAAGCAGCACGGCAAACCCTTCGCCGTGCCGGAGGCGGGAGCAGGCAATTCCAAAGGTGGTGGAGAAGTGAATGACGACCCGGACTTCCCACGATGGCTTGCAGCTCGACTTCACGGAGCACGGAAAGACGGTATCAAGATCGAATTCGTAATAATATGGGACAGCGACATTGGTGGCGGGAACAACGCCTTTTCCAAAGCTGCCAATAACAAACCGGAGGAGGCTGCGGCCTGGGCAAAATACTTCGGAGCCGCGACAGGGCTCTGAACCAGCGCGTTGACAAGACATGGCGTACGGCTTTGGCTGGGCTACGCCGGATGCATCTGAAGTTGCTCTGAAATCACCTCAGCGGTGTTGATGACGCCCGGTTTCGTTAAAATCGTGAAGTGGTCGCCACCCAACCAGATTAGATTAAGCCCTCCAACCTTGCCTGACCAGACTTTCCGGGGGTCGCACAAGGCAGCGTGTCCGGATTGGGTGGCGAACAACGTCACTTCCCCTGGGTAAGCCGATACACGGTATGCCTCTATGGCTTTGATCTCTGCCTGACACACCGTGTCCAGCGGGGCTGGGAACTTCTCCGCCTCTCCCGATAAAGGCTCCCACTGCTTGAAGCCAAAGATACGGCCCGTTCGGCCCAGCAAAGGACGCAGTCGGTCGACACCGTAATTAAATGCCCCGGATACCGATTTGATCTTCTGCAGTTCCTGAACGTGGTGCGCCAATCGCTTCTTCATGAAGCCAAAAAACGCACCGTAGGTCCAGTCGAGCTCGTCGAGTACCGGCTCGATCATTCCAAGGAACGCGATGCGCTCGTTCTCCGCACCGAGGATGCGAGCGATCTCCAACGCCACCAACCCTCCCCAGGAGTAACCCAGCAGCCGATATGGACCATGTGGCTGGACAGCCCTGATGCCGAGCAGATGATCGGCAACGATGACGTCCATGGCGCTATCGGGGTACGCGCCGTCCACACCCTGCGGTGTACTCAGATAAATCGGCCCAGGAAACGTCAGCGCCTCCAACAGGTGAAGCAGATCGAGACCGATCGCACCAAGTCCTGGAAGTATGAACAGCGGTTGTCCGACACCTTGTTTCAGCCGTACTGGCCGGTCATACCGCGGCCCATGGCGCTGCTGCACCATCTCTGTCAGTTCGCTTGCGGTGGGGGCGGAGTAAATGATCGTCAGCGGCAGATGAACGCCAGTTCTTGAACCGATCTTCGACAGCAGCATACTCAGTTGCTGTGCGGCTGTGACACCATAGTCAATGTCCAGGATGTCAAGGATACGATCGCCACGATGCGCCGGAACCTTAAAGACCTGTTCCCATGCCTCACCAACGATATCGGCGACACAGAGCCCCGATGATGTGACGACGTCTGCCATCCCAGTAACAGTGTCTCTGTAAGCTTAACACTTATCGTCCCAAGAATTCATACGATTGTCAACATTTATCATGTCAAGATTGGCGTGGTCGTGCAGGTGTCACGGACAGCTCCCATTGCGCATGCGAAGCAGAATGGCGCGGTTGGCATACAGTATGGCTGCCATCGCGCTGACCAGGAAAACTTCGGTCCCAACCGCGGATATCGCACCACCGACAGCGCCGAAACGGCCCGACAGCGCGATCAGGAACACGGCGTTGACGACCCCCGCCGAGATCAACGCTATCGTATAGGACAGCCGCAAGCCAATTGGCAGCAACACATTCGAGCCCAGCACATTGGTGATGCCAGCAAGCAGCGGCATCAGCGCCAGCGTCTGAACAACCGGAACCGCCTGGGCGAAGTCGGGCCCCAGGAAGCTGCGAACCAAAAAGGTAGAGACAAAGTACATCGCCACGCTGAGACATACCGCAAATGCGGTCTGCATCGCCAGCACGCGAAACATCATGCGGAACGCACCAGCAGGGTTCTTCTCGGTCAGCAGGTTGACCTGGGGATACACCGCCATGTTGACCGGCATCGCCAGCCCCTGGAAGGCCTGCAGGATGCGCTGACTGCCGGTCAGCAAGCCCGCCTGGGCCGGTCCGGCAATGAACCCCACAAACACCGCGTTGAACTGCGTGTACATACTGACCGACAGGCTGGAGGCAAACTGCAGCCACCCGTCGTGAATCTGGCTGAAGGCATTGCGCATATCCCATTCAGCCGGTCCAAGCCGCGCAAGCCGTGCCGAGATCACCAGCGAGACCACCGCGGACAGCAGTTGGGTGGCACTTTGTATCGTCACAGCCACCACCACATCGCCAGGCCGGTGCACGAAAATCAGCATCAAAGGCAACGTCAGCAGCCGCCCGGCCAACGCCGACGCCGCAAACGCCCCCATGAACTGCAGGCCCTGCAGAAACCAGTTGGCGCTGAGCGCCGTCGCTACGATCGCAATGCTGCTTGCTAGCAGCGGTGGCCAGATCGCCCGGAAGCTTGGCACCAGCAGAATGGCCGCGCCCAGCAGCAGGAACGAGAGCAACGCGAGCACTATCCGCGCCAGCAGCGTGCCCCAGAAAAGCCGGCGCAACAGATCAGGCTCGTCCACCGCTCGGGCCACCCGCTGGGTTGCGGTCAAGCTGAAACCCCAGTCCGTCAGCATTACCCCATAGGAGACGACGGCCAGCGACAACCCAAAGATGCCATAGCTCTCCAGGCCCAGCACCCGCGCCAGATAAGGCGTGACGATCAGGGGAACGACATAGGCGCTGCCCTGCCAGATAAAGAGGTGGAAAATATTGCGGTATAGCCGCATCCAGTCAGGCCTTGGCCCGGCCATGGGCTGTCGCATGGGCAGTCAACGCCGCGTCGCCATCCACACACTCCTTACAGCGCTCTGGCACATTGCCGCGCAGGCGACGCACGTTCCTGATGGTTACCCCTGGGCGGCAAATGGCTCCAGAGCTCCAAGTAGTCGACAGATTTTTGCAAATGATAGTCTTTGATGCCAAGTGCTGCGATGCTCCTTATACTAGGTCCGGCGCGTAGGATAGTCTCACTAGCTCCCCATTCCGCAGGTGCAAACCAGCCCGCCTCGCGCGCACGCGCGAACGTGAATGGAAGCCTTTCTCTATAAATGATGAATATTTGTCTAAGTCTTCGTGACCAAACGCCAGAAATCGGGAGTCCAAGGATCTCGCGGCTTGAGGAGACCGTTTTGAGCAAAGCAGCGACATGACACTCGCCAACCAGACACTGGCCAATAAGGCGCCGGGGGGGCAGCACACCGACGCCGGACCCAACGACTGCATTCATCATGAGGTCAATGAGGCGGTATCACGCTACGAAGATGCGATGCAGCCAGTCGAGGTTGGCGGCTGCTTCGGCTGGCTGCACAGGGGCCTGCCCAACACAGGAACTGGGGTCGCCGTCCTCATCTGCCCTCCGCTCTATCGGGACGCCCTCGACTCCTATCATTCGCTCCGGTTGCTCGCGGATGAGTTCGCCGCCGCAGGCTACCCAACGTTGCGTTTTAACTACCCGGGAACCGGCGACTCCTGCGACGCCGAAAATCCTGATCTGTGGGCTGCCTGGCGGCAGAGCCTGTCGCACGCGGCGGACTGGCTGCGAACCGTTACCGGCGCACGCCAGCTCGTGCTCGCTGGTCTCCGTCTTGGCGCAACCCTCGCCACGCTGGCCGCAGCATCTCGCGACGACGTTGCGGGTCTGATCCTGCTGGCACCGGTCCTGCGTGGCCGGTCCTATATCCGCCAGCTCCTGATCGAGGCACAACTTCACGACCAAGCAGTTGCGTCGACTAAGACAGACCTAGGCCTAGACTTTCACGAGCTTTACTTCAACGCTGAAGCTATGAGCCAAATCAATCAGGTCGACCTGCGAAAGGTCGAATTCCAGACAGATCTGGCGATTGCCGTGTTCAGCAGCACATCCTCCGGCATCGTCAGCGACTGCGTTGAAAGCTGGACTCGCCAAGGCTGCCGGGTAAGCAGCAAAGACTTCAACGGGCTGGAGCCGGCACTGCAGCCGAACTTGCGGGTCAAGGAGGCATCGGCTGATTTCTCGGCGGTCAAAGCTTGGCTGCAGCAGACGGTGCCGCAGCGGCCGAACCGGCTTGCCGGCATCGGCCTTATCGGCCCGACGGTCTTGCAAACGCCAGCCGCTACTGAGATCCCCCTGCACTTCGGCCCGACACCCGGATTGTTCGGCATCCTGTCACGCCCAGCGCAACCAGCCGACAGGACGGCAGTCATCATTACCAATGCGGGCCGCGACCCGCATTATGGCTCCGCCCGCTTCGGGGTCGAGTTCGCCCGACGGCTCGCAACGGCCGGCGTCGCAGCCCTGCGGATGGACTTCGCGGGTCTCGGCGACAGCCGCGGCCTGCGCGGAAGCGAAAAGATCCTGAGTCCACTCTTCGAAGCCGACCGCTCACCCGACATCAGCGCTGCAATCGACTTGCTGGAACAGCAAGGCTATACAAAATTCGCGGTCTACGGGCTTTGCTCCGGCGCCTACCACGCGTTCCATGGCGGGCTGGCGGACCCGCGGGTCAGCGTCATGCTGCTGGTAAACATGCCGGTGTTTATCTGGCGCAGCGGTGACACCATCGACCTCGTCAGGCACAAGACATCACCACACTACTATTATCTGCTCAGGCTGCTGAAAAAGGACTTCTGGAAGCAGATGCTTCACGGCCGGCTCGACCTTGCGAACATCATTCAAGCTAGGCGGCAGCGCATCCGTGAAAACATGAAAGCGCGGACACGCCACCTCCTTGAGCGTCTCGGCTATGTCGACCTGAAGAGCTTCCCACGCCGCGCAATGGCAACCCTTGCGGGCCGCGAAACCAGAACGCTGTTTCTGTTCGCCCCGGACGACGGCGGCATCGACGCGGTCGAGCAGGAGTTTGGCCGCGGCGGCAGCGGCCTCGGCGCGTTTAACGCCACCATGCAGGTTGTGCCGGGCCTGGACCACATGCTCAGCGGCCGAGCCATGCGCCGAACCGCCGCGGACCTTATGATCGACTACCTGCGTGCGGGACCCGCATCGTCCCTCTGATCGAGCGGCTGCACATTAGACCGGTTTCCGTTCGCCTTGGCTCACGGACCCCGCTCTAACTTATTGTTTGATCGCGTGATTCACCGTTCCGGTGAAGCCCCCTGCTCGGATCACGCTTGTCTTATGACTTCCCCCGGGTTTGCGGAACAATGGTTCACCAGCGGCGGGTTGCAACCCGCCGCTGGTGAAGGGGGATGGATCGAGATCACGCCGGTCGGGTAGGACCGAATTAGAGTGGGATCGCCCCCTTCTTTTCCACAAGGCCCGAACGGATACCGGGGGTGTGATGCCCCGGATGACAAGCATGGGACAGGAAAAGACATGGGACAGGAAAAGATGAGCCACGCCATAGCACCCACAGCGGATCAAGTCACCCTCGGCGTCGATGTCTCGAAAGATACCCTCGATGTCCACCTCCACCCGCAGGGCATCGCCCAGCAATTCACCAACGACCCTAAAGGCCACAGCAAGCTGATCGCCTGGATCACCCCCAGGCAGCCGACACGCATCGTCTTCGAGGCCACCGGCGCCTATCACCGTGCTCTGGAATTGGCGCTGGGCCGCGCCGCGCTGCCCGCCGTCAAGGTCAACCCGCTGCAGGCCCGCCGCTTCGCCGAGGCCACCGGCAAACGCGTCAAGACCGATACGGTCGATGCCGCCATGCTGGCCCGCTTCGGCGCCATCCTGCAGCCCGACATCCCACCCGCCAAGGACGAAACCATTGACACGCTGGGCGAACTGCTGGCCGCACGGCAGGCTTTGGTGAAGGACCGAACCACCGCGCTCAACCGCAGCAAGACCCTCACGCTGGCCCTGCTCAAGCGCCAAAGCCAGCAACACCTCAAGCAGATCGAAACCCAGATCCAGGCCATCGATCGCCAGCGGACAACCATTCTGGCCGCCCATAAGAGGCTCAAGGCCCGCTTCGACATCCTTGTCAGCATTCCTGGCCTGGGCGCCGCCAGCGGCCTCGCCCTGCTCATCGACATGCCCGAACTCGGCACCATGGATGCCAAACAGGCCGCCAGTCTCGCCGGACTGGCGCCCGTCACCCGGCAATCGGGCACCTGGCAGGGGAAAAGCTTCATACAGGGCGGCAGAGCCAACCTTAGGCAGGCCATCTACATGCCAGCCCTCGTCGCCATCCGCTTCAACCCGCCGCTCAAAGCCAAATACCTGGCGCTGCGTCAGGCCGGTAAACCCGCCAAGGTCGCCATCGTCGCCATCATGCGCAAGCTGGTCATTATCGCCAACGCGCTGCTGCGCGATACGCGCACATGGACGCCAGAAGTGGCTTGACCAAGACGGATACTCTAACCGCCGCCGTGACCGATACTTGACAGCGACAAGAACAGGACCGACGCGGAAAACACCGTGGAGTGCAGGCAGACGTTACGGCCGGCATTCAACAATAATTGAGAGACGGCCCGCATCTTGCGCTATGCCCTCATCAAGAAAGTCATGCAACGTCCGTCTTATGCGGCTGCGGCGCAGATACTATTGCGTTCCCCATGCGGCGATCCGGCTTTCGCTGCGTAAAGAAGGTCCAGTGTCCCACACCGATGCTTCACCCTTATAATTAAATTCCCCTCCGACCCAACCCTACTTTGCTTCGGGCAGGTCTTCGCCAGCAAAACTATTTAGATTGCCCCATTGACTTTCGTTCTCTATTGCCACTAGATTTTTAAAGTGGGAACTTCCGAGACAGGCTTGACGTCAGAACGCCGTCGGTGCTGTCGGGTTGGCGTGTATGCTCAAGAAACGTATAGTCTTGCATAGTCGCCGTCCTGAAAAGAAACCGCCAGGCGTGTTGTTTCGCCAAGCTTGGAAGAACTTCGGCCAACCAGTAAACATGGTGGACAACCGGTTTCATCTGCAACGCGATTTCGTGATCCTGGAGAACGAGCTCGTGGCGTTGAGTGATTTACGCTATCGGCTCCGTCCCATCTGCTTCGCTCCATCCGTCAACACTACAACCAGTCTTCAAGTATGAGCTCGTCGGATGCACGCATGCTGCTCAATGAGAACGCCCTGCAGACGGCAAATTAGGCAAATCATCAACGTGATGGTGCGATCCATTCGTCGAAAGACAAATGGCTGTCTTAAGCTTTGGAAGTCAATAATGTCTCGTTTTACAACCTTGACGTTTTGCTTCAGCATGCGTTAGGCGATTGAAAGCATATATCGCCTGTAATCCTCATGCTTAACTGGAAGTGTGGCTGATGTTGCAAGTCGCTTTTGGTTGTCGGGCCAGATACGTGCATTTGCCTCCGGTTGTCATGCTCGCTCCCCGAGGCAACGGAGGGCACTGTCCAATACACGCGGGCGGCAGTGATTCCAGCTCCAGTATATATCGGTTGGCCCTATGCTGAACAATGCGTCGCTGGACTTTGTCCGGTTGATCCAAATCCTGCGGCAACAAAAGGTTGCACTTGTCCTCGGCGCCGTTGCCATGACCTGCCTGTCGGTGCTGGTGGTCGGGTATCTGCCTCGGCAATTTTCCGCCGACGGCGCGCTTCTTGCCGGACTCGAACGAGCCAGTCCCGAAACAGGTGCTGCGCCGGCGCCAGCCAGCGCCGATCGGGACCTTGCCACGACGCTCAGCGACATACTGAAATCCCCCGGCTTATTGGCCGGGGTTGTGCAGCGCCTGGACCTTGCGCACGCGCCTGACCTGCAGCCTGCTACCCGGTTGCCCGGGCCGCTGGCTGCTGGCGTTCATGGCGTGCAGCAGTTTGTTGGTGGCGTCACCGCCTGGCTTGCCGCCTGGACCCATGGCACCGGCCCTGCCGGCGCGGCTGGCGACGATACTGACAGCCAGGCGGGCGCTTTGCGATATCTGCAGAAGAACCTGAAGGTGGTGACGAACGAGCATAGCGACCTGTTGTCCATTCAGTTCCGAGCCGGCTCGGCGGTTCTGGCGGCTGACGTGGTGAATGAGGTCATGAAGGGCTATGTCGACCTGGACAGAGCGAGCGGTCGTGATGAAGCGTCACATGTGCGGCAATGGTTTCTGGATCGGGCGCACGATGTCGAGGCGCAGATCCAGGCTGACAACCGCCAGATCGACAAGGTTCTGCAGGACAGCAATGTGGTTGAGGTGCCCGGCGGCTCCGTCGCCGCGGTCGAGCTCAGTGCCGCGCAGGGCCGCCTTGCCGCCGCCCGTGAGGAGCTAACTCGCCGGCAGGCCTCGCTGGACACCGCCAGGCAGATGATCGCGCAGAACGGCACCGCTGCCGCTGCGCAAGAGACGCTGGCCTCACCCATCATCCAATCGCTCACCCAGCGTGAGGCAGAGCTTGTCCAGCGCCTTGGCTCGGTCTCCGGCCTGCCATTTCCGCTACGCGCCAAGCTTGAGGACGAGCTACGCAGCGTCCGCGGCCAGATCGCCACGGAGACCAGCAAGATCGTGACGGCGCTGACGCGGGAGACTGAAATCGCCCGCACCAACGTGGCAGCGCTGGAACAGGCTGTCTTGGCAGCCGAGGTGGCCAGCCGACGTTCCTCCAGCGGCGGCGTCTCGATGGCTCAGTTGAGCCGCGATATTGATGCAAAGCGCCAGCTCTACGACACCTTCATCAGCCGTGCGCAGCAGGCGGACCTGGCGTCAGAACAGCCGTCCAGCGCACGCATCCTGTTCCGTGCCTCGCCGCCCAAGCGGGCGGATCGGCCCAGCGCGCTAATGGCCGCGCTGTTTGGCCTTGTAGCCGGCCTGTTCCTGACTGCCACGGGGATTATCCTGCGGAACCTGTTGCGGGCGCGGGTGGCCTCGCCGGAGGATATCTCCCTGACAACCGGCTTGACGGTTCTGGGCTCCCTGCCGACGCTGCAGGTCGGGTCCAGCCGCCTCCTCGGCCTGTCCCGCCTGCGGCGCCAGCAGGCGCCGGTGGCGGAAACGCTGCGCGGCCTCTGGCTGACAATGCGCCGGCTCGATGGCGGTTGCACGACCGCTCTGGTCACTTCCAGTGAAGTCGGCGAGGGCAAGACCACAGTCGCGGTCGCGCTGGCCCGCCAGGTCGCGGCGGATGGCTATCGGGTGATGCTGATCGACGCCGATCTGCGCCACCCCAGCCTGCTGAAGTCGCTCGGCCTGCGACCCGGCAATGGCCTGGTGTCGCTGCTGTCTACATCTGCCAAGCTGGAGGATGCGGTTGCCGTGGATCCCGTCTCTGGCATGCATTGTCTGCTGGGTGACCGTGGCGTCGAAAACCCGATAAAACTCCTGGCCTCGAAAGAGCTGCAGGCGCTGATCGCAACACTGCGTCTGCGCTACGACCTGATCGTCCTGGACAGCCCGCCGCTGCTGCGGGTTGCGGATGCAAGCCTGCTGTTCCACTTGTCTCAGTTCACGCTGTTCCTGGTGGAGCATGGTCGCATGTCCCAGAGGCTGCTGGCAGAAGCCGTCAGCCGGCTGCCTGGTGGATGCGACAACAGGACTGTGGCACTGATGACCCGGGTGCCAGAGCGGTCACTTGACCGCAGGGGACACTATGGCGGCTACACAATCAGCAGCCGTCATCTGGCAAGCCAGGCGTTAGGTCCGGATTCGGTCTTCCAGTCAGATGCAGGTGGGCCGCAAAACCAGCCGGCAAGCCATCATGGTCGATTGGAAGGATCTAGATGAAGTTCTTCATCCACGATTATGCTGGTCACCCGTTCCAGGTTCATCTCAGCCGTCAGCTCGCCTCCCGAGGCCATAAGGTTGTTCACGCATACTTCGGCAACGACCCCGGACCCAAAGGTTCGTTGCACAGGCGTCCTGACGACCCGCTGGGGCTCAGCTTTCTGAACATCTCAATCGATCAGCGATATGATAAGCAAATGCTACTTTCGCGTCATTTCAATGACGTGAAGTATGGCCGGAAGGTCGCGGAGGCCATTAAGCATCACAGGCCGGATGTTGTGATGTCCGGCAACACGCCGACGAAGTCGCAAGTCGGCGTGCTGGCTGCCTGTCAGGCAATCAATGCCGGTTTTGTCTACTGGCTGCAAGATTTTTACAGCATCGCCGTGTCCAAGCTTCTGCACAAGCAGATCGGCTTGCCGGCGCATGCCATCAGCCTTTACTATCGTTCGCTTGAGCGCCGTCAACTGCGTGCCAGCGACGCCATCGTGATCATCAGCGATGATTTCCGTCCACTTGCTGCTGCCTGGGGAGGCAATGCCCGCAAGGTCCACACCATCCCCAACTGGGCAGCGATCGCCGACATCCCGCTGCTGCCCAAAGACAACGCTTGGTCGCGGGAACATAGACTGGATAAGGACTTCACCTTCCTTTACTCCGGCACTCTCGGTTTGAAGCACAAGCCGGAGCTTCTGATCAGCCTTGCGCAACGCTGTGGGCCAGACGCCAGTGTCGCGGTTGTCGGTCAGGGCGCGGGCATGAAACCGCTTGAAGCCGCCAAGGCAGATCTCAGGCTCAAATCACTCAAATTGTTTCCTCTGCAACCTGCGGAGCGTCTGGCGGAGGTGCTGGCGTCAGGCGACGTATTGATTTCAATGATTGAGGCTGACGCGGGAACGTTCTCGGTCCCTTCAAAGGTCCAGTCGTACATGTGCTCGGGCCGCGCGATCCTGCTTGCTGCGCCGCAGGAAAACCTTGCCTCCCGGGTGTTGGCGGCTGAGCAGGCGGGGATCGTCGTCGAGCCCCAGGGCCAGGCTTTCCTGGCCGCCGCGAAGCGGCTGTATGACGACGCCGCCCTGCGGTCGGAGCAGGGAAGAAACGGCCGGGCGTATGCTGAAAGAAGCTTCGACATCAGCAAAATCGCCGACATGTTTGAGACCGTCCTCATCGAATCGGCGTCCAGGTCAAGGGCGCGCTTGGCACAGAACCGCGCGTCCCATCGCCCGAATGTATCCGCAGCCGAGAACTTGCGGCCAGGCCTGAACGATCTTCCAGTTGATCCGCATTCTGCGGGCCTGCGATCCTAGCCTACACGACAAGCGCCCCATGCCAGCACAATGGCAGGGCTTATTAGTTCGAGAATGGAGAATCACCTATGAGCAGGATGGACGGCCAACGCGCGGCGTTGGTGTGCGGTGCGGGCGGCTTTATCGGCTCCCATCTTGTAAAGCGGCTAAAGGCCGAGGGCTGGTGGGTACGCGGCGTCGACCTGAAATTTCCGGAGTATTCCTCCACGCACGCCGATGACTTCGTAATCGGTGACCTGCGCAGCCAGGAGTTCTGTCGAGCCATCGTCGACCGCCGGTTCGACGAGGTTTACCAGCTCGCCGCCGACATGGGTGGCGCGGGATATATCTTTACCGGAGCGCATGACGCTGACATTATGCACAATTCCGGAACCATCAACCTGAACATGCTCGACTTCTGTGCCAAGCGGAATATCTCAAGCATGTTCTACTCTTCCTCGGCTTGTGCCTATCCAGCTTATAATCAGGAAGATCCAGATAATCCGCTATGCGAGGAGGCATCGGCCTATCCGGCCGCCCCGGACAGCGAGTACGGTTGGGAAAAACTGTTCTCGGAACGACTTTATCTGGCCTATAACCGAAACTATAAGATGAACAACAGCGTCGCGCGCTACCATAACATCTTTGGCCCGGAAGGAACCTGGGACGGCGGCAAGGAAAAGGCGCCAGCCGCGATCTGCCGGAAGGTGGCGCAGGCCCGTAACGACGCCGAGATTGAGATCTGGGGTGACGGTCATCAGACAAGATCGTTTCTGTATGTTGATGAGTGCATCGAGGGTACGTTGCGGCTTGCCAGATCCAGCTTTGCCGGTCCGGTGAATATCGGGTCGGAGGAAATGGTCACGATAAATCAGCTCGTCGATTTGGTTTGCGAGATCGCAGGTAAACGGCTGCACAAGAAACACATCAGCGGCCCAACCGGCGTTCGCGGCCGCAATTCTGACAACCGCCTGATCCAGGAAAAACTTGGCTGGAGGCCAAGCGCAACCCTGCGTGCCGGCCTCGAGGAAACCTACGCCTGGATCGAACGACAGGTCCGGCGAAACATCGACCGCCGGGCGGCATGAACGCAGAACGACCATTTCCCGCGCCGGGTCCGTTGCTTGCCTCTGACATTGAGGACGGCTGCCGCTATCAGGACCTGGCGAAGTTCAAGGTGCAGCCGGACTTTCGCGGACGATCCAATCTTGTTGTCCTGCTCTGGCAATTTGTCCAAGCCACCTTGTTTGCCTGGTCACCACAGCCGGCCTATGGCTGGCGCCGGTGGTTACTCAGGCTTTTCGGGGCAACAGTGGGTCGCGGTGTTATTATCCGTCAAACTGCTCGTGTGACCTATCCTTGGAAAGTAAGCTTCGGTGACCACAGTTGGGTCGGTGATCATGCTGAAATCTACAGCCTCAGCGAGATCACCATCGGCCGCAACGCGGTCGTTTCCCAGAAATCCTATCTCTGCGCCGGCACCCACGACCATGGCGATCTTTCATTCCCATTGGTTGGGCGACCTATCGTGGTAGGCGACGAGGCATGGATCGCCACCGATTGCTTTATCGCACCCGGCGTGACGATCGGACGCGGCAGCATCGTTGCGGCACGCAGCACGGTTTTGCACGACGTGCCAAGTGCGGTTGTGGTCGCGGGATACCCGGCCAGTGTCAAGCGGCAGCGACAGCCATCGGTCCCGCATGTGCAGTCGTTGCCAGCATGATGCCCGTCGTCGAGTCTCCGGCCGATGCAGTAGCGACCAAATCATCGCCGACCACGAACCAAGTGAGCCCCGCCAACAGCAATCCGCAAAAACCAAGGCGGGTTCTTGTCTTTCACGACAGTCCAGGCTTCGGCGGACATGAAATTGCCTTTCTGAAACTCCTTCCCGAACTTCTGTTGTCAGAAGCCATCGCCAGCCTCGAATTTACTTTTTACCAGGGAAATACGCGCCTGCAGCAGGCGCTACGGGATCTCGGTCAGCCAAAGATTCATCTGCTCCCGGCTCCGTATCACTCGACACGTGCCGCTTCAGTGACCGCGCCGTTCCGCATCGCTTATCGAGATTATGTTCGATCCTGCTATCGCCTCATACACCCTGACATCGTTCTTATGTTACAAGGTCGCATCGAGGCGCTGACTGTCCCGATGATCGCTCTGCCAGCAACCGCTGACGTCGTCAGCTATATCCCAATGGCGCACACTGCGGCAGACGTCGGGGTCGGCAAAATACTCGGCTACGTGAACGACCGGGTCCGACGTCCTTATTATCAACGTCCTAATCGCTTGATCACGCCGTCTATGGCTGCAGCCGACCAGTTGCGGCGCGCCAACGCCAAAGGAGACATCTACCTTGTCCCCAACACTGTCCCGCCGCACCCGCTTCCGGACAAACCAGCAGTCCGAGCGATGTTTTCCGTTCCGGAAAGCAAGAAACTTGCGCTGTTTATTGGCCGGTTCGAACCGCACCAAAAGGGTCTGGACAGTCTTCTCTTCGCGATTGAGCGTGACCTCGCGAATCTGATGGGGTGGCACTTTCTGTTCGTCGGTGAGGGCAGCGGCGAGCCAATCATTCGGGCTGCGGTAACCGGTCCACTCTCGGGCTACACCTCGTTGCATCCCTGGACGAGTCGGTCACGTGACGTTGTAGCGTCAAGCGATGCCATACTGATGCCATCGCGGTATGAGGGTGTTCCGCTGGCGATGCTTGAGGCGCTTTCCGATGCAGTGCCGGTCCTCGCCTCCGACATAGATGTCTTTCGAGAGTATTTGCCGGACTTCTGCCGCTGGGATTTTCAAACCGCACCTGGCCTGAGTAAGCGCTTGCAGACAATGCTCGATGAACCGGCCCGTACAGCCTATCGAATCCATTCCACCGCAGTGACTTCAGACCTAAACCGGCAAAGTCCGGTGAAACTGTTTGAGAATGCGCTACTGGGTGTGGATCAAAGCCGGCGCGTTAGACCGCGAATCAGAGCTACGTGAACGGATTGTCCTTGTAGAAAAGCATTCGTCGCATTTCCCGCAGGATGGTGTGCGAGTGTGCGGATCGGCTAACGATATACCGCGGATCGACTTTTCCACCGAAACCGGAAAAGAACAGAACCGCCCCTTCCTGCCCCAGCCCGTCAAAGTCAAACACCAATCCACCTGCCGCCGACCGCTGGATCGCTGTCCAGAGCAAGAGCGGCACCGCTCCATTTCCACTATCAAGTGTTCTGGTTGAGAGTAAATAGTAACACAGGTCGTGATCCCAGACACAGAAAATCCCGGCCTTTACCGTGCCATCTGGATCCCGCGCAGCAAGAATTTGACCGTAGCCACGCTCTCTGTTGGCGTCGATCAACCGGTGTATCAGTCTGAAATCCCACAGTTGCGGCCGCTTTCGCTCTGACAGGTTCGCCTTGTAGAATCGGATAAACTCCTCTGTGTCGATATTGTCATCAACAGCATAGGTCTTGTCAGCTTTTCTGATGACGTTGCGCGTCTTGTCGCGCATCTGGCGCCACAGTGCGGCGGCCGGTGCAGCCTCCAGCAGATAGGTGAACTGTACTGAGGACTCGAAGCCTTCCATCTGAAAGGCGATGACCTCGTTGACCCCCTTGTGCATCTTCTGGGTAAACGAGGTCATCCCTGCGGGCAGTCGCTTGATCAGGTCACGCGTGATGTCGATCTGTCGAAGCAATCTTGTGCTTGCACTGCCGTTGCCCGGAGTAATTCCTGGACCCAGGAAATGGGTCAGCAAAGGCATGTTGACGGTCTGGAACCGCCAACGCTTCTTACTGGAAAATGGCATTCTCCCGACAACTTGGCCGTTGTGGACACTTTCGACGGCGTCCCAATTGTTCCCGGTTACAATGTCCAGCCACCATGACTGATGAAAGACAGTCGGTGCGAGAGGATCGAAGGGTACTGCTAGGTCTAGTCCCCATGCTGGCGTCGGCATGCCAATCAAGACTTCGAGTTCTCCCATTGTCTGATTTGAACCCGTCGCCCTCCAAGAACAATCGTACATAATAACGGTTACAGAGACAAGAGCGCGCTTGCATACCGCCTGATGTGCTCAAGGGACGACGCCGTTTGACGTCATCATCTGTCTGCTGGAGTAACTTGACGATGGCAGACGCGCCGACTGCCAATCATGCTGTTCCAGGAGTGTCCGCCTCGGCAGCCAGGAGCGCACGAACCAGCACCTCAACATCATCTCGCGTCGTCTCGCCGCTCGTGATGCAGGCACGAATACTGTCCTGCCCCTCGAATGTCGCCACAGAGACCCAAACCTTCCCTGAGGCCACGACCCGACCGACAATTCCGCGAACTGCATCCGGCCCAGCAGGCGGCTCAAGGCACAAGACGGCTAGCGGTGATTGGTTAAGCACCCGCCAGTTCTTGATTGTCAGCGCATTTGACAACGTCTCGGTCAATCCGATTGCCCGTTCAACATGGTACGCGTAACCAGCCCAACCGGTGGACGCCAGCGACAGGAACAGCCGCAGGCCTAGGAACCGTCGCGACCACTGCAGCGACGTAATATAAGGATCAACATCACGCGCGTTTGAAGGCATATATCCGGTCGATACCTCGAACACGGCAGGCAATATCGATCGGTCGCTTGCCAGGAACATCCCGCAGCCCATTGTGGTCGCGAACCATTTGTGCGCGTCAATCGTCACAGAATCGGCACGGTCCAGTCCCGAAAGCAAAGGCCGCAGCCGTGGCGAGGCAATCAACGCCCCGCCCCAGGCAGCATCAACGTGGAACCATGCCCCTGCTGCCTTCGCCAAAGCCGCACAAGCCGGCAGCGGGTCAATCATGCCCGCATTCGTCGTTCCGGCAGTGGCGGCAACCATCACTGGAACGCAGCCTGCCGCGCGGTCGGCTTCTATTGCCGTTGCCAGAGCCTGCGGATCCATCTGCCCTCGGCCATCTGTCGCGACGAGCCGCACCGCGGACCGCCCAATGCCGGCCTGATGCGCGATCTTGAACCAGGCGAGATGACTTTCCTTCGAGATGTAGAACACCGGAGGCCCGGCAAACCCCCGCGCACCCTCGCCAGCAAAACAGGCGTTGGCTCGGGTCAAAGCGCAAAGCAGCGCAGTATAGTTGGCCTCCGCGCCGCCGGTGGTGAAGTGGCCGCATGTTACAGCCGGCAATCCAGCCCGGCGAGCAACCGCCTGGATCACATGCGCCTCGATTTCAACAGCGGCTGGTGAGGTTGTCCAGGTCGCCAGCTGTGGATTGAACGCTGCGGTGATGCGGTCCGCCCACTGCGCAGGGACCGTTGGCGACGGATTGAACAACCCGAAGTAACGCGGGCTGGTGACATGGACCAGCCCATGCTCCATTTGCTCCAATGTCCACGACAGAAGTTCTTCCGGCGCGGTCGGACGATGGAAGTCAAAGCCAGCAAGTTCGTGTCGGAAACGCTTGATGTCGAACTGGGGCGTTACAAGCCCCGCAGCGACGCGTGCGTTGGCCGCATCCAGCGCCTCGGTCAGAAAGTCGTCCCATTGCCTACGGCTGTCTCGACTAGGGAAGAGAGGACTAACCGCTGCGTATCGGCCATGATCGTTCACGAAGTGACCAAGGGTGATGACTGAGGCGGTTCGAGCGGCATCGTGGCCACCGCATCAGTTGCCAGACGGTGTGCGGCGACGTACGATAGCCAGTTGCCGAAAATCACGGATGCGACATCGTGCCATGCGTGCGGCAGACGTTCATCGGCTGCACCGCGTACAGGCAGATCGTCCACAAGACTAACGTTGCGTTCTTCCAGCGCCCGCAAGCGAAAGGCGGTCAGCATCTTACCAGTTTCACTGCCAAAGTAGTCGTCCGGCAGCTCAGGATAGTGGTCCTGCTCTCCGGACAAAAACCGGATGACATCACGCCGGTACTCGCGGAACAAAGCGTCCGGATGATACTCCGGATGGCCATTCAGAAAAACGAACAGGCTGCCCTGCTCTCTCACGAAGACGTCCGCACCGGCCTCGGACGACCAGGACAGCAGGCGATACCCCGTCGCATCCAGCAGATCCCCGGGCAGCCCGTTGTATCGCGAATGCGGCACGGACCACTTCGCCGGCACGCCTGCCAGAATTGGATGGTCGGCAACTTTCTCACAGTCGAACACGCCGAACAGCTTCTTCGACAAGACCTGTCGATCAATTCCATTCAAATGCCGGACTGTGGCATGCGCGGCCAGGCACGACCAGATTGCCGATACCGTCCGTGTTCCAGCCCAGTCCACCAGTCTGGTCAGCGTATTCCAGTATGGCTCGTCGGTTAGCAGCAGCGCTCGTGGTTCCGCTCCCGTGACGATCAGGCCGTCGATCTCACTGTCCCACAATGCATCGATTGGTTCGTAGTCTTGCATAAAGTACAGCCGCGCGGTGTCAGAGCGCTGTATTTCAGGCAGGAAGAATAATCGGAAGCGGATCTCCTGCCCCCCCGAACCCGACGAAACCAGCGCACGGAACTGCCGCTCGGTCGTGCGCAGTGCGGCGTCCGGCATGTTGTTGACCAGGCCGATGGTAATCGGGCGGCCGGCACTTTTCGTGCTATCGCTGTTGTCCTGATCCGGCCACATGGCGTCAAAATCCTCGGCTGCGATGCGGATCGTCGTCATCAGTCATGCTTGCGGCGGCGTCCAATCCACGCCATCGCGCCGCCGCCTGCAGCGCCTGATCCAGATCTTCGATGATGTCATCAATGTGCTCAATTCCGATGCTGAGCCGGATCATTTCCGGCGTCACCCCAGCGTGTTTCTGTTCCTCAGCCGACATCTGCCGGTGCGTGGTCGAAGCCGGATGACACGCCAGCGTCTTTGCGTCACCCAGATTGACCAGCCGCTTGATCATTCCAAGCGCATCATAGAACACCGTTCCGGCCTGGAATCCGCCTGCAATGCCGAAGGTGATCAAGGAGCATGCGCGTCCCTTCAAATACTTCTGCGACAGGTCGTAGTATTTGTTGTCGGTAAATCCGGTATAGTGAATCCAGGCGACCTGCGGATGGTCACGCAAGTGTTCGGCAACCCGCTTGGCGTTTTCCACATGGCGGTCAATCCGCACACCAATCGTCTCGATGCCCTGCAGCAGCAGGAATGCGCTCAGCGGCGACAGCACCGCGCCCATGGTTCGCTGGTAGACACTGCGACACCGCGCAATATAGGCGGCCGCTCCAAAATGCTGCGAATAGATAAGGTTGTGATAGGATGCGTCTGGCTGACTGAACATCGTGAACCGCGCGGGATGCTGATCCCAGCGAAACTGGCCGCTGTCCACAATGGCGCCCCCAAGCGTCGTCCCGTGGCCGCCAAGAAACTTTGTCAGTGAATGAACGACGATGTCTGCCCCATACTCGATCGGGCGCAGCAGCAACGGCGTCGCCACCGTATTGTCCACCAGCAAAGGCACCCCGTTGCGGTGCGCCATGCGGGCAATCGACTCAAGGTCGCAGATATTGCCAGCCGGATTGCCAACGCTTTCGCAGAACACGGCTTGCGTCCGGCTGTCGATCAGTCTCTCGATGGCTTCAGCGCTGTCGGCCTGGGCAAATCGCACCTCGACACCAAGCCGTGGCAGGACATGCGCGAACAGCGTGTGCGTGGTGCCATAGAGCTGCGGAACCGAAACGATATTGCTGCCGTGGTCCGTCAGGGTCAGCACCGCGTAATGCAGTGCAGCCTGTCCAGAACTGACGCTCAGGGCCTCCAGACCGCCCTCAAGCGCCGCAACGCGTCGCTCAAGCACCGCATTGGTAGGATTGCTGATTCGACTGTAACGAAACCCCTCGACTTCCAGGTTGAACAGCGCCGCGCCATGCTCTGCACTGTCGAACGCATACGCCGCAGTTTGATAGATCGGCACCGCGACTGCCCGCGTCGTCGGGTCAACGTCATAGCCGCCATGAACCGCAATGGTCTCATTGCGCATCACGCACACCTCAGATTTGGTTAGGGTTGGCGGCTGCCGTCGAAGATCTCCAGTGCAAACTGCGCCGGTTCAAGACCTCATAGACAATTACATACACTGCCGCACTAGAGCCGATGCCGCAATATCTTGTAAAACACGACTGCGCGACCTCGCTCCGCTAGGCCAGCTCACCCCAGGCAGTAAAGGCGCAAGTAGCAGCCCGTCAAAAGCGACGGCAGGTGTCCACCCGCGGACGGCATTTGTAGCCGCCTTGGCGTTGGCCAAGGCTATTTGTTCATCAGGATGTGGTTGCAAAGAACGCTCAAATAGTCATAGGCTACAGCGGGACGTCAGATGCTGATCCAAAGTACATGTCCGCAAAATGGGAGTTGCCTGCTGTGCAGACCTCGGAATCCACTGAATGTGCGGACATTATCGACGAGATATGCGGCTTTGACTGGGAAAGCCTCTCCCAGAACGATCTGCTCAACGTCGCCATCAGCTACTATTACTTCTCAATCCAGTTCTATGAAAGCCTGCGGGTGGCCCGCGCCCTGTATCCCGAAGACGAAAAACTCCGCCAGCTTGAGGCTGGGGAGTGTAACACCGACAATCTCTCTCCCTGGCCTGACATTGCCCAAACCGGCGAAACGATGGATCATTTCGAGTTCATGCGCCGATTGCTGACGTTATCGCCAATTAACGAGCAACGGCGGAATGAACTTGACCGGATTGGACAAAATTACCTGCACGTCACACGTGCAATGACCCTGCAGGCACGCGCGGGAAGCATTGCCAGTTATGAGGATGGCGGGCTTGAGAATGTGTTCCGCGCCATCCTGCGCTGCAGGCAATGGAACGGCCCGGCGCTGCAGGCATTCCGGCATTTTCTGGTTGAGCATATCCGATTCGACTCTGACGCTGAGGCGGGCCATGGCGCACTCAGCCGCCATCTCACCCTCGATGATCGCGAGGTTTCACAGATGTGGCTGGAATTTCAACGGATCCTGCTGGCCGCTGCCCCCAGTTTGGCCACCCAGCCAACGCCGGCAGAAGCCACAGCCGCCTGAAGCTCGCAACGCATGTCCAGCGGCGGAGATATCATAATGTCGATCAGATCAGTCATCCTCGAGGAAATCGCGCGGGTCGCCGCGCAGCAGAGCCGCACGTTGGCACCACTCCACGATGACGTCCCCCTGCTCAACACCGGCCTTGATTCCCTTGGCATCGCGGTCCTGGTCGCCACATTGGACGACCGTCTGGATCTCGATCCATTCAACGGAAGCGTTTCGTTTCCGGTCACGCTTGGCGACTTCATCGCGCTCTATGAAAATGTTGCGGCCTGACTACCGCTCGCTGCGCAACCTGACGACCGCCAGCGGCCTGTCGCCCGATCGATTCATCACTGATGGCATCCACCATGTTCGTCTGGCGGATCTCGCCGCCGAAGCCACGCCAGCCGATCCTCAAAGCCCTTTTCACCAACGCTCCGTACTTCTGTCATTCGACCGCCAGTTGCCCACGGTGCTGGCGCTGCTGGCACTCGACGGCCAGGCCCGGCGGATCGTGCTGTGCCCACCCGACCTCTCGCCAGCGTACCTCCCAGCTATCGTCGCCGAGGCGGAAGTCGAGGTGGTCGCGTCCGACGGCACCGGCCCATTCATTCAATCGCCTGCCGCCCTGCCGATCGCCATTCCCTCCCTCACCGTTCCGGCTGCAGTATCTACTCAGTCCACGGAATGGCTGCTGTTCACCTCCGGCACAACCGGGCGCCCGAAGATCGTCGTCCACACGCTGGAAAGCCTGATCGGACCGCTAAACGACGGCCTCCAGGTCCCGAGCAACGCCATTTGGACAACGTTCTATGACATCAGACGGTATGGCGGCCTGACCATCCTGTTCCGCGCCCTCCTCGGCGGCGGGTCCATGGTGCTCGGCAGCCCCAATGAGTCGATTGACAATTTCCTCGTCCGCGCCAGCCGATCCGGCGTGACCCATGTGACCGGCACACCCTCACACTGGCGTCGAGCCCTCATGAGCCCGACGGCCAGCGAGATCCGCCCCAACTACGTACGGCTTTCCGGTGAGGTTGCCGACCAGACGATCCTCGACAACCTAGCCGCCGCCTTCCCCCAGGCCGAAGTCGCACACGCCTTCGCCTCCACCGAAGCCGGCTTTGCCTTCGACGTGCGTGACCGCAAGGCGGGCTTCCCGGCCGCCCTGATCGACCAGCCTTCCGCCAAGGCGCAACTTCGGGTCCGGGAAGGCTCGTTGCGCATCCGCTCCCCCCGCACGGCATCGCGCTACCTCACGGGGCCAGTCATGTTGCAGGACGCCGAGGGCTTCGTTGACACGGCCGATATGGTAGAACGTCGAGGTGAGCGATACTATTTCGTCGGCCGCCGTGAAGGCATCATCAACGTTGGCGGCCAGAAAGTGCATCCCGAGGAAGTTGAGGCTGTGATCAATCAGCATCCAGCCGTGCAGATGGCACGCGTGCGCGGCCGGTCTAGCCCAATTACAGGCGCCATCGTCGTGGCCGACATTGTCGTACGGCCCACCTGCACGAATGCTTTCCAGACCACCGCCGACGAGATCATCGCCGCATGCCGCCAAGCGCTGCCGCCGCACAAAATACCGGCGCTCCTCCGCCAGATCCCAGCGCTGGATATCGCTGAATCCGGCAAGATGGTGCGTTAGAATGCGCAATGTCCTGGTCACCGGCGGCAGCCGTGGCCTGGGACTTGGGATTGCCCGGCGTCTCGCCTCCGCAGGGTTCCAGGTAATCGCCGTCGCCCGCAGCCAAACAGACGTGTTCGCCGGCGTGCGTGAGCAGATCCTGCGCGACGGCATCGGCGCGCTGCACTTCAAGGCGTTCGACCTTGCTGATCTCAACGCGATTGGCAGCCTGGTGAAAGCCCTGCGTCAGGAATTCGGCGTGTTCTACGGCCTGGTGAACAACGCGGCCGTCGGCATTAGCGGAATCCTGACAAACCTTTCCGACGATGCCATAGAACGGGCCGTCAGGCTGAACGTCGTCTCCCCCTTGACCCTGACCAAATACGTCGTCCGCTCAATGATGAGCGGCCAGGGTGGCCGCATCGTCAACGTCTCCTCGATCGTGGGTGCCACCGGTTACAACGGATTGTCGGTCTACAGCGCAACAAAGGCATCCCTAATTGGCTTCACCCGGTCCTTGGCTCGTGAGCTGGGTCCGTTGGACATTACCGTGAATGCGGTGTCGCCGGGATTCCTGGACACCGACATGACGCACGCACTAAACGCCGGCCAGCGTGGCCAGGTGGCGCGGCGCAGCGCCCTGCAGCGCATGGCCGACGTCAACGATGTGGCCGATGCAGTCGATTTCCTGTTCAGCCATAAAGCTCGCAACATCACCGGCACAGTCATCACGATAGACGCCGGCAACACCGCCTGAAGCCTCATAACCGAAGGCTGCCATCGGCAATGGCGCGCACCACGGCATCATCACAACCGACGAACCGACGAACCCGTCGGTCGTGGAACCAGACTGGGTCCGTCGCGCCAGCGTAACCCTCCTTCACAAGCGCCCCTTTGGTCAGCTTGAACGTCCCTGTCATTTCCAAGTTGACGCAGCAGCGCACGAACAGGGGCTGCGCATATCCCGGCAAGTGCGCCTCCAGATGCGTAGCCAGAGCCGCGATATGAAAACGGGCTTTATCGGTCGTGATCGCGGCCATGCCCGCGCGGCCCTCGTATCCCGACACCGACACCCCGTAGACGACGGCCTGGGTTACACCGGGAAACGACCGCACGATATCGGCAACCTGTGTTGTCGAGACATTTTCGCCTCGCCACCGGAACGTATCTCCCATGCGGTCAATGAAGTAAAAGAAGCCGGCCGCATCCCGGCGCAACAGGTCGCCGGTGCGAAACCACTCGTCGCCCACGGCAAAGACATTTCTCAGGATCTTGCGCTCTGAAGCCGTCTCGTCCGTGTAACCGTCGAAGCGGCGGGCCGGGTCATCGCCGCGGTGGGAAATTCGCCCGATCGCCTCACCAGGTTCGTCAACATCACAGGTGACGCAGAAGCCAGCGGCATCAAGCACCGGCGCCAGCGTTTCCAGGTCGCACCGGATCAGCGCCACCGGAAAGCGGTGCGCCAGGAAGGCCGGCACCCGGCCGATCGCGCCGGGTTTGCCTTCACAGTTGTATAGCGAGACGACACCTTCCGTGGCGGCATAGAACTCCAGGATCCGCGGGATTGCGAAGCGGGACTGGAATTCGGTCCAGACGTCATCGTGCAGTCCGTTGCCGCAGGCCAGCCTTAACAGGTGTGTGCGTTCCTTCGGGTGCGACGGGCTCGCTGTCAGGTAGCGGCACAGTTCGCCGATGTATTGGAAGACCGTGCATCCATGGTCGGTCACGTCGTCCCAGAACCGGTGTGCGGAAAAGCGCTGTCGAATTATCACCGAACCGCCCTTCGCCAGCATTGCCCCAATGGCGACGATGCCACCAACGCTGTGATACATCGGCAGACAGTTGTAAAGACGGTCGGCTGGCTGCGTATCCATCATCCCAGCAAACCAGGCGCCCCACTCCAGCACGCGGCGATGGCTGACATTTGCGGCTTTCGGCAGGCCGGTGGTGCCCGAGGTATAGATCAGCAGGGCTCTATCGGTCGGTCCTGGCAGCGCTATTTCCCGTTCATCAAGTTGCGCGTCGCTTAAAGTTTCAGTTTTGAGGGACGGCCACGGACCTGCGCTCGCATCCCCTCTTACCCAGATGCGCACATGCGGCGGCAAGCGGCCAGCAACTGCCATTACCGCCGGCAGCATCGTCGCGTCGACGATCAGATGCGAAGAACCAGCGGCGGTTATGCTGTGCAACAATGCTTCATCCGCCAGATTGGTATTGACCAGAGCAACCGGACATCCACTCCGGGTCAGGCCAAGCCAGATCGCCACATAGTCTGCCCGGTTCGGCATCATCAGGCAGACCACGTCGCCCATTTGCAGTTTCTGCAACTGCGCCCATCGCGCGTATCGGGCTGCCTGAGCAATAAGGCCGCTGTAGGAAAGTTGCGTATCCTCATCCAGCAGCGCAATCCGGTCGCCGTGTGTCTCGGCTATGGTGTTAACCAAGCAAAACAGCGTTTTGAATGATTTGCTACGTAGGGTTTTGTTGAACTCAAGAGCGCGGATCCAACTCTGCAACGCCGAGCCTTGCCTTGATTGGTTCAGCCTCGGGTTTTCGACTTCTACCATGACAGTGGCTTGATCCTTGGCTCAGTCACTTCCCGAACGGCCGCCCTTATCGAGCCTGAAACACTGAACACTCACAATAATAGGTTGCTCCTTGAACAACAGCGAGTCAAATTTGGTTCGTTCCCTGCTGTATTCGCCACTTGCTGATCATAAGTCGCGCGGAAAAGTGCTCCAGCCAATCCGCCCCGTAACGACCGCCCTGACCGCTCAAGCACAGCCACACCCGCGACGGGATGGGCATCACACCATTAAACTTGGCTGGATAAATTGCGTGGTCCAAACTTCAACGGTTTATACGTGCCGATATCGCCACAAGTACGAACATCGCATTACCGATACCGTTTGGAGTAAAGTCTACGTTCAGGCACCCGATACATTGACTGGAACAACTAATCACGGGGACTTGTGCTGACCGAAAGAGGAGAAGTCTTGCCAACGCTGAAGCTTTGCACTGAAATCGACCCATCGCCTGATCGTTCGCTCGACCTCCAGTGCAGGTTGGCGGTCGTTCCCATGTTTCTTAGTTGAAAGCAGTCCCAGGATTGTGGAAGGCGCAGGTTGTGCCGGCAGTCTCGATGGCAAAGGTTTCGCACTCCGTCTAGTGCGTTTGCCATGCTCGCACGACTTAACCGACATAATTCTCGCGAAAAGAAGAAGGGCGGCTTGCTGTTACGAAGTGCCAGGACACGTCTAGTTGTCGCCACAGCTTTTTCCCACAGCGTGGAAGAAGCTACGCTTCTCACTTCAAGGTATGGTGTCCGTAATGCAAGGTGAAATCAGGTTGCAACACGACGCCGTCGAGTGCAGCGACATAATCGCTGATCAGGTTCGCAGTAAAATACAGCCCCGTTTCAAACGATCATTTGACTTCAGTGTCGCTTTGCTGTTGCTCCTCATCATCCTGCCGTTGGGATTGCTGATCATTCTGATCATCGCGACAACAGGACAAAGTCCGTTCTACTCTCATGTGCGTTTGGGCCGCAACGCTCGACCATTTGGCTGCCTGAAGTTCCGCACGATGCGCCGCGACGCCGATGCTACTCTGGCTCGCCTGCTCGAGAGAAATCCCGTCGCCAAGACCGAATGGGAAACCCGCCGGAAACTGCGGCGGGATCCAAGGGTGACCGGCATCGGGCGCCTGCTGCGCGCCACCAGCCTTGATGAGCTGCCGCAGCTCATTAACATCCTGATCGGGCAAATGAGTCTGGTCGGGCCGCGTCCGGTCACCAATGAGGAACTCATCGCGTTCTATGGGCCGGCGGAAACAGCGGCCTACATCTCGGTCCGGCCCGGCCTCACCGGCCTGTGGCAGGTCTACGGCCGCAGCGACGCCAGCTACGATCTGCGTGTTTCACTTGATACACTCTATGTCGAGCGTATGTCATTCCGAATGGACGTGATGATTCTGCTCCGAACTGTCAACGTCGTGCTTCGACAGAACGGGGCCTGGTAGCCTAGTACCCAGAATCGCTAAACCGCGAAACATGGCTTGAGGCGTTTTTGGTGGACGGTGCTTTTGGTCCAGACAAACGGACGGGCATCGTCATTGTAGCTGTTGATGAAGCTCTCGATGTGAGCCACCAGTTCGGCAACGCTTTCGAACGACGCTCCTTTCAGCGACTGGGCTGCCAGGATCGAGAACCAGATTTCGATCTGGTTCAGCCATGACGTATGGGTCGGGGTGTAATGGAAATGTACGTTCGGATGCCGCGCCAGCCACAGGTCCCGCTTCGGCTTGTGGGTCGACAGGTTGTCGAGAATGACGTGGATCTCCTTACCCTCATACTGCTTAGCGACCCGGTTCATGAAGTCGCGGAACTCCATCCTGCGACGACGTCTGTAATGCTTGCCGATGATCTGGCCGGTGCCAATGTTGAGCGCGGCGAACAACGTTGAGGTGCCATGTCGCTGGTAATCATGCGATTGGCCAATCATTGCCCGCCCATTCGGCAGCTTCAGGTAGCCCTGAGCCCGCTCTAACGCCTGGATCGAAGGCTTTTCGTCGACCGAAAGCACCACCGCATTGGTTGGAGGGGCCATATAGAGCCCAACGATGTCAGCGGCCTTTGGCACGAATGCGGGGTCGGTGCTCTGGCACCAAGATTTGCGGCCGGACAGGTCGATCTTCTGGGCACGCAAGAACCGCCAGATATGCTGCTCGTGGATATCCACCAGTGCCCGTGCCAGTAACGGCGCCGTCCAGTTGGAATACCCAGCCGGCGGTGGCTTATCCAGCAGGGCCAAGATGCGTTGCCCATGCTCAGGGCCATACTTGGGCTCATTGCCCCGATCACCGGTTTCGCTCAGACCGGCCATCTTGTCATTGGCGTAGCGGACCCGCCATTTCGAGGCCGTGCCAGGCGTGCAGCCAACCTCGCGGGCAATCGCGCGAGACGCCATGCCTGTGCTCGCCAACAGCACGATCCGCGCCCGGTCGCGCATGCGCGCCTCAGCTTTTCGCGAACCAGCCAGCGCCTCTAGAACCTGCCGTTCCTCAGACGTCAACGCGACGGTCGTCGCAAAGGGAATGAGCTTCATCCCGACTACGAATCATGACTCGCGCTTCAGCGATAGTGGGTACTAGTGCCCGATCGCAGAGAAGCGCTGCACGCGCTTCGCCGCGTGAATCGGCCACTTCAAGCCAAACCGACGTATCGCCCTTCACTGATGGGCGATACAAGGCAGCTTTGTCCACAACGATACGTCGTATGGCGCATATCAGGGTCCCGCATGTCCGCCTCCAGTCTGACGAAACGGCAATTGCTGCAATCTGGCGGTGCGGTGGCGGCAGCGGCAGTGTTCTCTCGCCAGGCAGCGCAGGCAGCGTCGATGCCCCTGACCGTGGTGCTTGAGTCGGAAGTGGTGATCCTCGACCCCCACATGACCACCGCCGCCATCACCCGTACGTTCGGCTACCATATCTTCGACACACTGTTCTCAATGGACTCCAAGGGTCACATTCATCCCCAGATGGTGGCTGACTACAGCAGTGCTCAGAACGGATTGTCCTGGTCATTCACCCTGCGCGATGGCCTGAAATGGCACGACGGAACCGACGTTACGGCGTCTGATTGCGTCGCCTCGCTGCAGCGCTGGGGGAAACTGGACAGCCTGGGGCGCATGCTGCTTGCCGCGACCGACAAGATCAAAGCCGACGATGCTCGTCACTTCACCATCGCATTGAACCGCCCATTCCCGCTCATGCTGGACGTGCTCGGTAAGCCCAACGCGCCCGTGCCGTTCATGATGCCCGCCCGCGTCATGCAAGCGGCCGGTGCAGGCCGAATTACCCAGATCATCGGCTCCGGACCCTTTGTCTTCCAACCAGACAAATGGCGCGCCGGCGACACCATGGTGCTGGCTCGCAACACCGCCTATGTGCCGCGGACAGAGCCACCCGACTTCCTGTCCGGCGGCAAGGTGGTGCACGTGGAGTCGGTGGTGCTGCGAGTGATGCCCGACCAGGCCACCGGCGCGAACGCACTGATCGCCGGCGAAATCGACTACATGCAGTTCCTGCCGTTCGACCTCCTCGGCCCGCTGGCTAAGGCGGACGATGTCAGGCTGATGCAGTTGAGCGGTCCTGACATGTATCAGGGCAACTTTCGGCTTAACCACGCCAGCGGACCGTTCACCGATCCCGCTGTCCGGCGGGTGTTGTGGAAGCTGGTGAACCAGGACGAAATCCTGACCGCGATCGGCATACCGGACCAGTTCCGCCACAGGCCCTGTCCCGCCTACTTCATGTGCGGCACACCGCTGGAGACCGATACCGGGGCTGAGGTCGCCCGTTTCTCCATCGCCGATGCCAAGGCAGAGCTGGCACGCACCCAGTACCGCGGCGAACCGGTCATCATGCTGGAGGTAGCCGGCTCCATCAGCCAGACCGCCGGCAACGTGCTTGCACAGAACATGAAGCAGGCTGGCTTCACCGTGGAGGAGCAACTGATGGACTGGGGAACCGTGCTCGCCCGCCGCGGCAAGCGCGAGGGCTGGAGCCTGTTCCCGGTCTACTCCAACGGCGCCGACATGGAGTCGCCGCTGACCCATTTTTACATCACCAACACCTGCGGCGACTACCCGGGCTGGAGCTGTGATGCGGCGACAACGGCGCTGCTGGCCCAATTCGCTGATGCCGCCTCACCCCATGAGCGCAAGGACATCGCCGCAAGGATCCAGGCGCGGGCCTATAACTCGGTGCCAGCGGTCATGTGGGGACAGTTCGCCATCCCGGTCGGCTACCGCTCACGCGTCCGCAACATCATCCAGTCGGCGTTCCCAATGCTGTGGAACCTGGAGATCGCTGCCTAGTGGTCCGATGCCGGCGGGCACTTCAGCCCGTCGGCTGAATCAGCCCACCAAATCAAGCTAGTGCTCTGACCCATGCTGCACCTTTCGAATGTGTCGGAGCACTAGCCCTCAGGATACCGCCCGGAACCCCGCATCAGCCGCCTTCAGCGCCTGATCGATGTCAGCCTCGGTGTGCGCGCATGACAGGAACATGTTGTGCTTGGGATGAAAATACGCCCCATGGCGCAGCGCCTCGGCGCAGAACGTGAAGCCGCGCCGCCAGTCAGGGTCGTCCTCGAACAGCAAGGTCGGCATCTGCACCGGACCGCTCTGGCGGATGCCCACGCCATGCCGCGCAGCAAGCGCATCAAGCCCGTCCCGCAGCCGTTGCCCCATCGCCCGCATGTGGGCCGGACCGTCGACCCGGCGCAGTTCCGCAAGCGTCGCGAGTGCTGCCGCCATCGGCACCGCACTGCACCAGAACGACCCGGTCGTGAATACCTCTGCCGCCGCCGCGCGGAAGCGGTCAGACCCGGTCACCGCGGCAAGCGCATAGCCGTTGGCAATCGCCTTGCTCCAGGCCGACAGGTCGGGGCGGATGCCAAAGCCCTCCCAGCTTCCGCCGAGATGAAGACGGAAACCGGCCCGCACATCATCCAGGATCATCGCCGCACCCGCCGCATCGCACGTAGCCCGCACAGCCTGGGCGAACGCCAGGGTCGGCATTTCCTGGTCCAGGCCGAAATCATGGCGGAACGCCGTGACGATCACCGCCGCAAGGTCGCCCTTCGCCTGCGCCGATGCATGCTCCAGGCTGGCGATGTCGTTGTAGTCGAAACTCAGCAGATGCGCGCGGTCTTCCGCGGTCACCCCGGCCAATGAGGGTGAGCACCACGGCACCGCGCCATGGTAGCTGCCACGCGCCACCAGCACCTTGCGCCGCCCGGTCTGCGCCCGAGCGATCGTGACACAGCTCGTCGTGGCGTCGGTGCCGTTCTTGCCGAACAGGCACCAGTCCGCATGGGGAATCATCCCGGTCATCATCTCCGCCAGTTCCACCAACACCGGGGCCGGCCCGTTCAGGCAATCGCCCTGTTCAGCCTGCCGCCGCGCCGCCCGCTCGACGGCGGGATGGCGGTGCCCCAGCACGATGGGTCCCCAGGCGCACATCAGATCGACGTATTCTCGGCCGTTGGCATCGCGGATCCGGCAGCCATCCGCGGCGGTGAAGAACTGGGGATAGCCCGACGGCAGCAGCGCCGCGTTCATGTGGCCCCATAGACCGCCAGGGATTACGCGTTGCGCGCGCTGCCGCAAAGCCTGATCGTCGCTGGGTTGGCTGCTCATGATCGATCCCCGGATTTGCCTGTCTGGCTGTCATAGCATCAGACTAGCCGCAGTATAGGAGGCGCCAGTGACGATGCTTGACGACGAGGCTCTGCGGGCGGCCCTCCCACCCATGTCGGGCGACCTGCGCCTCCCTGGTCTGGCCGCGCCGGTCGAGGTTTATCGCGACCGTTGGGGAATCCCGCATATCCGCGCGTCAGGCAGCTTCGATGCCTGGTTCGCGCTGGGCTTTGTCCATGCCCAGGACCGCCTGTTCCAGATGGATCTGAACCGATGTCGCGCCCTGGGCCACAGCGCCGCCTGGTTTGGGCAGACCACGGTCGAGGCCGACATCCTGGTCAGGCGCCTGGGCATGGCATCCGCCTGCCAGCGCGATTACGCCGCGCTGGGCGATGCGGCGCGCGCCATGCTCGACCGCTATGTCGCTGGCGTGAACGCCTTCCTCGCCAGCGGTGCGCCGCTTGCCGTCGAGTATCGGCTGCTTGATGTCACCCCCCTGCCCTGGGAACCCTGGCACCCCATCGCCGTGATGCGGCGGCTCGGCCTGCTGATGGGATCGGTCTGGTTCAAGCTGTGGCGCATGTTGGCGTTGCCGGTCGTCGGCGCTGACCTCGCCACGACTCTGCGCCACGACGATTCGGGCGCCGACCTGCTGACGATTCCGCCCGGCGTCACCGCGGCGCGCTGGCAGGCCGATCTGGCCGCCTTGGCACCCGCTGTGCAGGCGCTGCTGCAGGCGATGGGACCCGAAGAGACCGGCGGCGGCAGCAACAACTGGGCGGTGGGGCCGCAACGCAGCGCCACCGGCCGTCCGGTGATCGCCGGCGACCCGCACCGCGTGTTCGAGATCCCCGGCATGTACACCCAGCACCATCTGGCCTGCGACGACTTCGACATGATCGGCCTGTCCGTGCCCGGCGTTCCGGGCTTCCCACACTTTGGCCATAACGGCCACGTCGCCTACTGCGTCACCCACGCCTTCGTCGACATCCACGACCTGTTTCTGGAGCGTTTCGACGCCTCCGGCACGCATGCCCTGTTCCAGGATACATGGGAACCGACCGCAACGCGGACGGAACGGATCGACGTGCGTGGCGGTCCCCCGCGGGAGGTCGAGGTGGTGGTCACCCGCCACGGCCCGATCATCGCCGGCGACCCCGCCAGCGGGGCGGCCCTGGCGCTGCGTTCGGTTCAGTTTGCGGAAACCGACCTCAGCTTCGATTGCCTGCCGCGCATGACGCGGGCGCAGACCGTTGCCGCATTGTATGAGGCGACACGCGGATGGGGCCTGATCGACCACAACCTGGTCGCCGGCGATGTCGCCGGATCCATCGGCCACCGTGTACGCGCGCGTGTGCCGCGGCGGCCGCGCACCAATGGCTGGCTGCCAGTCCCGGGCTGGACCGGCGCGCATGAGTGGCAGGGCTGGATCTCGCACGAAGCGATGCCATGCGTGATTGATCCACCATCAGGGGTCATAGTGACCGCCAACAATCGGGTCGTTGCCGATGACGGACCCGACTACCTCTGCACCGATTGTCATCCGCCATACCGCGCCCAGCGCATGCTTCAGCGTCTGGAGGCGCTCGCCGCAGTGTCGCCCGATGACGCCGCCATGATCCATGCCGATGTACTGTCACCCCATGTGAAGTTGCTGCAGCAGCGCCTGACCGGCATCGGCCCGGTGTCAGACGCGGACGGCGAAGCCCTGCGTCAGGAACTGCTGGCATGGGATGGTCAGATGCACGCCACCGCGGTGACGCCGACCGCCTACATGGCACTGCGGCGCAGGATTACGGAACTGGTCGCATCGCGCAGCGGACTGGCCTCGGTGGGACAGCACGCCTGGGCGGCGGTGCCGCCAGGCATCCTGCCGCTGAACCAGCTCTGGTGGGTCGTGCCGACTTTGATCCGGCAGAACGATGCAAGGCTGCTGAACGGCTGGGGCTGGGACGACGTGCTGACCCAGGCGTTGCGGCAAACCGCCTCCGCGCCCCGACCTTGGGGAGAGGTGCATAAGCCACACTTCGCGCATCCGCTCTCGGCGCATTTTCCCGCCGTCGCGCATCTGCTTGATCCTCCCTCCTTGCCGATCGGCGGCGACACGGACACCGTCCAGGCCAATGGCATTTCCGCCGCCGCCGGGTTGCAGGCGACCTATGGCGCGATTGCTCGCTATGTCTATGACGTCGGCGACTGGAACGCCTGCCGCTGGGCCGTCTTTCACGGCGCATCCGGCCATCCCGGCAGCCGGCACTACGCCGATCAGAACCCGTTCTGGAGCCGGTGTGAAATGGTCCCTATGCTCTACCACTGGGCGTCGATTGTCGCTGATGCTGAAGCGGTCCTGACATTGCGCCCATAAAGCTGTCATCGCCCAGTCTATATTGGCAGCCATACACCACTTGGGCCTGACGCATCGGCCAGACGGTTGCAAACCAACCAGCGGCCATGATTCACTCGGCTTCGCCCAAACGAGCGAACCAGCGAGCGGCGCGCAACCAGCCGTATAGGAGGCGAAGTCATGCCCGAGGAAGCCATCGAGATACGCGACAAGCAAGCCATCTTCATGCGCCGCTTCGACGGCTGGCAGCGCGAGGAACTCAAGCGGCTGATCACCGACGAACTGATCGAGGAACACCGGCGCACCATCGGCCAGCGCCGCGGTGACGCGCTGGAGCGTGTGCTGGTGTATTTCCGTCGTGGCGCCGTGGCCGACAAATACGCCATTCTGGCAATCAAGCCGTTCGCCGAGTATCGCCTGGTGGCCATGTCCGGCCGCCGTGGCGTGCCGCCGCGCGCGGTGGACGACCGGGTCTACACCACGCCGGACGACGCGCTGCATGCCGTATTCGTCAAGCGCGTCCAGGATCTGATGGAATCCTGATCCGCCGCCCCTTGATCAACCGCCACTTGATCAACCGCCCCGTCATCCGCCGCCGCGTCATAAGGGAAACGATACAACATGGCGAAGATCCGCATTGCCGCCTACACCGACAAGCTGTCGGTCAAGCCGGGCGAAACCATCGCCGTCATGGCCAGCGCCGATGCGGCCGACACCGTGCATGCCTCTCTCGTCCGGCTGATCCACGGCGACGAAAACCCCGCTGGCCCGGGTTTTGTCGAGCAAAAGATCGAATCTGAGATCGATCGCAACTGGCCGGCGCGCAAGCAATACATCCAGAAAGGCAACTTTCTACGAGTGGCCGATGCAAACCGCGTACTGGCGGTCAATGGCGCGTTCTCCCTGCACGCGTTCATCTCTCCAACCCAGCCTAAAGCCGGGCGGCAGGCCATCCTCGGCCGCTGGTCGACTGACGGCACCACCGGCTATGCACTGGGAATCAATGCCGCCGGCCATCTGGAATTCTGGGCCGGTGATGGGGCCGCGGCGGATTCAGTGGCGGCGGAGGTGCCCCTGGTGGCGCAGGTCTGGTACTTCGTCGCCGCCAGCTTCGATCCCGTCAGCCGGACCGCCACGCTGTATCAAGAGCCGGTGATCAACCGCTACAACAGCCTGCTGTCCAAGATCGTCCCGCTGGACTATCGCTCGCATGTCAGCCAGGCGCTGCGGGTGCGGCCAGGGCACCAGACGGAGGCCGGATTCCTGATCGGCGGCGCCACCGACGCCAATCCCACGCGCGGCAGTTTCATCGGTCAGCTCTACAGCGGCAAGATCGACCGCTGCGGCGTGCATGGCGCCGTCCTGTCGCGCATCGAGCTGGACGCGATAAAGGCAGGCGGCCCGCCGCCCGCATCGGGCCAATTAACCTACTGGAACACCACGGAAGGCTACACCGACCAAGGGATCGGCGACCGCGTGATCGATGTCGGCCCGTACAAGCTGCACGCTGAAGGGGTGAACCGGCCAGTGCGCTGCCTGACCGGCTGGAACTGGAACGGCCGCAACGACTGCTTCCGTCTCGCCCCACGGGAGTTTGGCGGCATCGAGTTCCACACCGACGCGCTGACCGATTGCCTGTGGCAGCCGACACTCAGCCTGACCATCCCAGGCGATTTGCGCAGCGGCGTCTACGCCATCAAACTTACTGCCGGCGACGGCACCGGCCTCGCCGAGGAATACACCCCGTTCTTCGTCCGCGCCGTGCATCCCAGGGGCGGCGTCTGCCTGTTGATGCCCACCGCGAGCTATCTCGCCTACGCCAACGGCACCAGCGCATTCGACGCATCTGCGTTGCAGTCGATCACCGCTTTCACCCCGGTGCTGCAGGAAGTCGACGTCGAAGTCTACAAGAACGAGGTCGAGTTCGGCCTGTCCACCTACGACTCGCACAACGATGGCGCCGGCGTCTGCTACAGCTCCTACCACCGGCCGATCATCACCTTCCGGCCGAAATACCGCAGCCCTGGCATCGGCGCGCCGTGGCAGTTTCCCGCCGACCTTTCGATCGTCGGCTGGCTGGAGCATATGAAATACGATTACGACGTCCTGACCGATGAGGATCTGCACCGGAATGGCCTCGCCGCGCTCAAGCCATACCGCGTGGTGCTGAACGCGACGCACTGCGAATACTACTCTGAGCGGATGTTGGACGCGACTGAGGACTATCTCGCCGAGGGCGGGCGTCTGCTTTATCTGTCGGGCAACGGGTATTACTGGACCGTCGGCTTCCGCGACGATGAGCCGTGGATCATGGAGGTGCGCAAGCTGGAGGCCGGCTCGCGCGCCTGGCAGGCCCGTGCCGGAGAGCACTATCTTGCCTCCACCGGTGAGCGCAGCGGGCTGTGGCGCCACCGCAGCCGTGCGCCGCAGAAACTGGTCGGCGTCGGCTTCACCTCCGAGGGCATGGATGCCTGCGTGCCATTCCGCCGCATGCCGGACAGCTATCACCGCGCTGCGTCCTGGATCTTCGAGGGTGTCCCTGGCGAGGTGTTCGGCGACTTTGGCCTGGCCGGCGGCGGCGCTGCGGGCATCGAGATCGACCGCTACGAGCTCGCGCTCGGCACCCCGCCGCATGCGCTGATCCTGGCGTCCTCCGAGCAGTTTACCGACAACTACCCGCTGGTGCAGGAGGAGGTCATGTTCATGACCCCCGGCCTCGGCGGCACCGAGAACCCGCTGGTCCGCTGCGATATCGTGTATTTCTCCACGCCGCAGAACGGTGCGGTGTTCTCCGCCAGTTCCATCGCCTGGGGCAGCGCGCTGCCGTGCAACGGCTACGACAACACCGTCTCAAGGGTCATGAAGAACGTGGTCGATGCCTTCCTCAGGCCAGGGCCTTTGCCGGGCACGTCTGGTCAGGGGACGGGCGCGGCATGACATCAGGGGCTGCCATCCAGGCGGTTATCGCCGGTGTCATCCACGGTCCCGGCGGCGATGGGCTGCATGGGCCGGACGAGTACGTCGACCTCGACTCGCTGCAGACGGTCACGGAAACCCTGGCAACAACGGTGATAAACTGGTGCGGCATGCGATGAAGGAGGTGTCCGGCATGTACGACGGTCCGATTATCGATGCGCATACCCATCTGTGGGATCTTTCGATGCAACGTCATCCCTGGCTGTCCGAGGCCAGCGAGGTGAAGGCGCTGGGCGGATTGGAGAAACTGCGCCACGACATGCTGGTCGAGACATTCCGTCGCGATGCCGCCAACCAGCCGGTCGTCGCCAGCGTGCACATTGAGGCGCTGTGGGATCCCGCCGATCCGGTTGAAGAGACACGCTGGCTTGAGACGCTGGACAAATCATCCGGTGTGGGCCTGCGCTATATCGCCGCGGCACCCCTGGGTACGCCGCGGGGTCAGGCGATCCTGCAGCAACAGGCCGCTTTTACGCGTGTCGTCGGCATCCGCCAGATCCTCAGCTTCCATCCCGTACAGGCCGACAAGTCATTCGCCCCGCGCGCGGACATCGCGGACGATCCAGCGTGGCGGCGGGACGTGGCCAGCGCGGCATCACTGGGCCTGATGCTGGAGTTGATGATGTATCCGTATCAAGTCGATCAGGTCGTGGCGCTGGCCCGCGCGCAACCCGACCTGCGGATCATCATCAACCACTGCGCCAGCCCGATCGATCGCGACAACCAGGGTATGGCACGCTGGCGCCAGGCCGTGACGCAGCTCGCCGGCGAACCGAACATCTTCATCAAGGTGTCCAACGCGGCGGCCTATGACCCGGCGCCGACCGATGACAGCCTGCGCTCGGTGATGCGTCATTGCATCGAAAGCTTTGGGCCGGCCCGCGCCATGCTGGCCACCGACTGGCCGGTCGCCGGACTGAAGAAATCCTACGACGAGATCTACCGCGATCTTCGCCATGTCACCGCGGACCTGACCCCGGCTGAGCAACGGGCATTGTTTCACGACACTGCCGCGGCAGTCTACCGGATCTGAGGCGCAGACAGGGAGCACACTGGATGACCAAGCCGCTTCGGGTGCTGATGGTCGGGCTTGGCAACATGGGCTTGGCGCACGCCCGCGCTTATGCGGCACTGGAGGGATTTGAGCTGGCCGGGCTTTGCGCACGATCCATCGCCGCTCGCACCGACCTGCCCTGGCAGCACGTGCCCAGGTTCGCCGCATATGAGCAGGCCTTGGCTTCGGTGAAGCCGGATGTCGTCTCGATCAACACCTGGCCCGACACCCATGCCGAATACGCCATGCGCGCCATGCAGGCGGGCGCGCACGTGTTCGTGGAAAAGCCGCTCGCGCTGACCGTACAGCAGGCGCAGGATGTGGTGGACGCGGCGATCCGCCACGACCGCAAGCTGGTCATCGGCTACATCCTGCGCGTGCATCCGTCCTGGACCAAGCTGGTCGAGTTGGCGCGCACGCTGGGCAAGCCGCTGGTCATGCGGATGAACCTGAACCAGCAGTCGATCGGTCAGGCATGGACCTGGCATCGGAACCTGATGCAGACGTTGTCCCCAATCGTCGATTGTGGCGTCCACTATGTCGACATCATGTGCCAGATGACCCAGTCGCGTCCGGTGCGTGTGCACGGCATCGGCGCTCGGCTGTCCGACCAGGTCCAGGTGAACAATTACGGCCATCTGCATGTGGAGTTCGAGGATGGATCCGTCGGCTGGTATGAGGCCGGTTGGGGCCCGATGATGAGTGAGGTTGCCTTCTTCGTAAAAGACGTGGTGGGCCCCCGTGGCGCGGTCAGCATCGTCGCCTCGGAGCAGGCCGCCGAGGCAGACGAGGGCGCGTCAGCGACCGCGTCCTCGGACATCGATAGCCACACCAGGACCAGCGTGATCCGGCTGCACCACGCCGCCCTGCTGCCCGACAACACGCTGGCGCACCCCGACGAGGTGTTCCGGATGGACGACGAGCCGGGCCATGACGAGTTGTGCGTGCGCGAGCAGTCCTTTCTATTGCAGGCCATCCGCGAGAATCAAGATCTGACCGGGCACATGAACGATGCGGTCAACAGCCTGCGGATCGTGCTGGCCGCCGAAGCAAGCATTCAAACCAGGCAGGTCGTGACTTTATAATTGCGCTATTGGCATAACCACGCTGTTAGCAGGGGGAAGCCGAGAATGCGGACGAGCACGCGCCAGCGCATGAGCCGGGCTGGCAGTGCCGCGGCGGTATCGGCCTTAGCGCTTCCGGCACGCCGTGCTATACCAAGGCCAAGGAGACAGCCAATGGCTGATGTCGCGGAGCGCACCAACCTTTATGAGACGGACGAGCATGCCTGGATCGATACCCAAGTGGCGGCGCTGCGTCATGGTGCGTATTCCGACCTGGACCGCGACAATCTGATCGAGTTTCTGACTTCCATGGCTCTGCGCGATGAACGCGAACTCGAATCGCGACTGATTGTCCTTTATTCGCACATTGTGAAAATGCATCTGCAGCCCGACAGGATCACCCGAAGCTGGAAGCTGACCATAGCCGAACAGCAACGTGCCATCCGTCGCCTGCTCAAGAAATTGCCTAGCCTCGGCGTCCGTGCGGACAGCATCATGCGCGACATACTGCCGGACGCATTGGCCACTGCGCTGGAGGAGACGGGGGCGGGTGCCGGCATTGACATGGCGGGGAACTCGTTTGAATACGCGATGGGTTTTGATCCTTGGGCCGTCAGCTAGACCAGCCCCTCCCTCGTGCCTGCTGTCCTGTGCTGCCTCGCGATTTCCTGGACTTTGTCCGACTTGTATTGTCAAGCTGGCTGCTGTTCTTGCAACCCGCCGTTGGCTCTGAGCCTCCAGCAGCGACCTTACTGGCCCCGGTGGCTTCGGCATGCATCTCGTCGCCCTTTGGTCCCAGGATATTGCCCAATCGGCCGCTGGTAGGGACATTTCATTCTGGCATCGACCTGCCGGCTGCGCTTGGTGCTCCTGTTAAGGCGGTCTCTACCGGTCGACTTCTGAAAGTGCAGAGGCGCGGCGTCGGCGGCCTCGAAGTCCTCATCCAGCACGACGGCTTTATCGGCGTTTACAGCCACCTAGGTCTCGTTGCACCTGCCATAGCGGAGGGAGCAACGAAAATCCACGCAGGACAGAAAATTGGAAGTGTTGGTCGAAGCGGATTGACCTACGGCTCTCATCTATACTTCGGCATGATCGCGAACGGCAAAGCAGTCGATCCGGCGCCCCCGCTGCATCTGTCGAAATGCGACGAAACCTCAGGGCGCGGCGGCAGCACCGCTCAGTCTGCTGCCGCGCACCTTGCAACGACGAGACCCAGAAGCCAGTGATGTCGAACCGCATGCGGTAAGGCCGCAGGGTGTGGCTACGGCTGGCCGAACCCACTGGGACATCAAGATGTCCGACCTGTCTACCGGCGATACGGGTACGGCAATAACGTCTGAACTGGCAGCTTGATCAGCGAGTTCTGATGGTTGATAATAACGTGGCTGGCTGGCGCATGATCGAGAAGCATTTCGCGGCAGGCACCACACGGTGGCACGATGGCAATTTCCTGATCATCCTCGTGTGACTTGGGGTGTCGGACGGCAACGACAGTATGAACCGTCTTGTCGCCCGCCAGAATCGCCCGACCAAACGCCACGGCCTCGGCACAAACTGACAAACGGCCTACGGTTGTTCCAATATGGACGCCAGTCCAAATTCGGCCGTCTTCCGAGCGTATGGCCGCGGCAACCATGTGCCAGAAGGGCCGGTAATGTTCCTTCAAAACCGCACTTGCGGCGCTGATCAGCTCGTGGTCATCCGCTGTGATGACAGCCTGGGGAAATCGCACGGTCACGCCGCACTTGCCTCATGCTCACCACTGTTTTCGGGGCGGATTTGCCGGGCCATCACGTGCTCAGTAACCGTGCTGCAGACCAATGCGGCTTTTACGCACACCGCGCACCAGGTACGCGGCGGCGAAGCATTGACGTCGCGCGGCCCCGCTTACGGCATGTGGGCGGTTCAGCACGGCTGCCAACGGATTGCCTGGTTGCGGCATTACTCGGCGGCTTCGGCATCATCATCGCCGTCATTGGTTGTAAGCATCGTGTTGGCAATCACGCCGGAATGTTCCCGGACTTTTACCTCAATCGAGTCTGCCAGATGCCGGTTGTCCCGCAAGAACTGCTTGGCGTTTTCGCGTCCCTGCCCGATGCGCTGGCTGTCGTAGCTGAACCAGGCGCCTGACTTTTCCACCACCGCGGCCTTGACGCCCAAATCAAGCAATTCACCGACCTTGCTGATGCCTTCGCCGTACATGATATCAAATTCGACCTGACGAAACGGCGGCGCCAGCTTGTTTTTGACCACTTTGACGCGGGTTTGGTTTCCGACAACCTCATCCCGTTCCTTGATCTGACCGATCCGGCGGATTTCCAACCGAACTGACGCATAGAACTTCAAGGCGTTTCCGCCTGTCGTCGTCTCTGGGTTTCCAAACATCACGCCAATCTTCATGCGGATCTGGTTCAGGAAGATCAGCATGCATTTGCTGCGGCTCACGCTGCCAGTGATCTTGCGCAACGCCTGGCTCATGAGCCTGGCGTGCAAGCCCATGTGGCTGTCTCCCATCTCGCCTTCGAGCTCTGCACGAGGCACCAGCGCGGCCACACTATCAACCACCAGCACGTCTATTGCGCCGGAGCGAACAAGGGTATCGGCTATCTCGAGCGCCTGTTCGCCTGCATCCGGCTGGCTGATCAGCAGATTGTCGACATCAACGCCCAGTTTCCGCGCATAGGTCGGATCCATCGCATGTTCCGCGTCTATGAACGCGCATGTTCCGCCTCGCCGCTGCGCCTCAGCAATCGCGTGCAGCGCCAGCGTCGTCTTGCCGGAGCTCTCCGGGCCATAAATCTCGACAATCCGTCCGCGCGGCAACCCGCCTATGCCAAGCGCAAGGTCAAGCCCGAGCGAGCCGGATGGAATGACCTCAATCTGCTCATCACCAGACCGCGCGCCCATGCGCATGATCGAGCCTTTGCCAAAGGCCCTCTCGATTTGAGCCATTGCGCCGTCGAGTGCCTTGTTCTTTTCCATTCCACAGGTTCCTAAAATTTGGCCAAAGCGCACGGTCGGCGACAGGGTAGGCCAGAAAGATGACGATTTGCAACCAATACGTACCCTCGGCTCGACCTCCGCCAAGGGTCGGATGCCCCAAGGGTCAGCCGCCTCTGTACTCAGTATGTTCTCTCTACGCTCGCGGTTCAAGGGCGACCGCTGCCGAACCATCTCAAGCGGCCCAAGCAGTAGCAGATTGTGCGGAATCTGCAGACCAGCGCGAGACTTTCACATCAGTATCGTGATCAGCAGCCAATACCGCCTTTCTTACACCATCGGGATCTCGCCCAATAGGCCAGACGGCGCTTGTGCCTCGTCCGCTAGTGCCCGATTGCAGAGAAGTGCTGCACGCGCTTCGCCGCGTGAATCGGCCACTTCAAGCCAAACCGACGTATCGCCTTCACGGACGGGCGGTACTACCAGCCTGTCGGACTTAACGCGACGCGGGATGATCTGGTAGGGGCTGAGAGGAGATTGCCTCGCTTGTTTGGGACCTTCTGCGCATGAGCAACTTCCGCCCGATTGACCGCGACACCGGCTTCCTGCTGCCGCCGTCGGTGGATGAGTGGCTGCCGCAGCGGCATCTGGCGCGGTTTGTGGTTGAGGTGATCGCCGGTCTGGACCTGCGGGCGATGATCGGCGGCTATCGCGGCTCGGGCGAGGCGCCCTACCACCCGCGGCTTCTGCTCGGCATTCTGGTCTACGGCTACGCGTGCGGGGTGTTCTCCAGCCGCAAGCTGGAGCGGGCGACCTACGATTCGGTGGCGTTGCGCTTCGTGGCCGCCGGAACATCCCGATCACGACACGATCGCGGTGTTCCGGCGGCGCTTCTTGCCGCAGATCGAGGCTTTGTTCGTGCAAGTGCTGCTGCTGGCGCGCGAGATGGGCAAGGCTGGCCAAAGGTTCCGTCAGGCGTAGCCTGATGGAATGGCCAGACGAGGGGTCTTGAAGCTGGGAACAGTGGCGCTGGACGGCACCAAGATCCACGCCAATGCCAGCCGCCACAGCGCGTTGTCCTATGAGCACGCGGGCAAGATTGAGGCGCAGTTGAAGGCCGAGGTGGCCGATTTGATGGCTCGCGCCGAGGCCGCCGACCAGGCCGACGTGCCGGACGGGATGGCGATCCCCGACGAACTGGCCCGGCGCGAGCCTGGCCAAGATCGCCCAGGCTCGCGCCACGATCGAAGCGCGTGCCCGCGAGCGCCATGCGCGCGCAGGCCGAGCACGACGCCAAGATGGCCGAGCGTGCGGCCAAGATGGTGGCCACCGGCAAGAAGCCCGGCGGCCGGTCGCCTCAGCCGCCGGTGGCCGGGCCTGAGCCGGGCGACCAGGTCAACCTGACCGACACGGACAGCCGCATCATGCAGACGCCGGGCGACTGAGCACGCGAAGGAGGGGGCGGCTTTGTCCAATGCGACAACGCCCAGGCCGTGGTGGCGGCGGGCAGCCTGCTGGTGGTGGCGGCCGACGTGGGGCAGGCGCCGACCGACCGGCGGCAGCTTCAGCCGATGCTGAACAAGCTCGCCGCCCTGCCCGAGGTATTGGGCAAGGCGGATACGCTGCTGGCCGACACCGGGTATTTCAGCCAGGCCAGTGTGGAAGCCTGCGTGACGGCCGGGATCGAGCCGCTGATCGCCATGGCCCGGCAATCCCACAACCAAACCCTAGACCAACGCTTCGCCACGGCCCCGCCGCCGCCGCTCGACCCAAGACCGGTCGCGGCGATGGCCCACCGCCTGAAGACGCCAGACGGCAAACGCCTCTACGGCTTGCGCAAGCAGACCCCTGAACCGGTGTTCGGGATCATCAAGTCGGTCCTTGGCTTCCGCCAGTTCCTGCGGCGCGGGCGCGACCGCGTCCGGGGCGAGTGGAGCCTCGTGACCATGGCCTGGAACATCAAACGGATGTTCGTCCTGGCAGGCGCAACATGAGCCTCAGCCCACCTCATCGGCCTCGAAACCAAGACAGCAAGGGCTTTCTCGGCCGCGATACGACCATCAACGGCCTCGACCAGCCACACCAAACGGCAAACACCAGCGCACCTGTTGGGATCGCACTCCGACAGCAACCAACGCTAAGCCCAGCAGGACATCGGGCGGCAAACGCGACTCCGACAGGCTGCTAGAGCCATGTTTTACGAAGGACCGATTCCCGGTATTGCTAAACACCACGGTATGCTCGGCTGGGATGCTGACTCCCACCGTAGGAATGCCTGCTGTTCTGCTTCCGCGCCCGAAAGCTGCCGGTCCGCTTCAGCCAGCTGCTGCCAATAGCGGATATTCGAACTGACCCACCACCGCGCAACCAGGTCATTGCGGCGGCCGTGGCGTTGTTGGCGCGTGGTGGCCGGGAGGCGCTGACCACGCGGGCGGTGGCCGCTGCCGCCGGGCTCCAGACTGCCACGATCTATCGCCTGTTCGGCAACAAGCAGGGATTGGTCGACGCCCTGGTCGAGCACGGCTTCAGAACCTACGTGCGGCAAAAACGGACCGACAGCCCGAGCGACGATTCGGTCGAGTATCTCCGGCTAGGCTTGGGATTTGCATGTCGGTTTCAGCCTGGCCAATCCGGCGATCTTCGCGGCTATATATTGCGACCCGCTCCCCAAGGAGGCGTCGCCCGCCGTGGCTCGGGCGCTGGCGGTGTTGAGAAAGAGGATAAGGTCGATGGCGCTCGCCTGACGGCTGCGCGTCGATTAGCGTCGGGCGGCTGACACGGTGCGCGTACCGCCTGCGGCTTGGTTTCATTCTTCTGGAGACGCCCGAGGACGAGCGCGATGCCGGCTTGTCCGAGGCGACGCGCCAAGCCGTCTTCGCTGCTATCGTCATCAATCAGCCGGAACCGGAAAGGCCAGGCCTGGCGCCGGTCGTGACCACGCCGCGCGCGTTACTGCCAGGCGCGGACGGATTGACCGAAGCCGACCGGCACCTGCTTGCAGAGTGGCTCGACCGGATGGTCCTATCCGCGCCGTACAACAGTCTGATCAAGCCCGCCGGGGTCTCCGAAGCCACAAGTCGGGTGCTGGCCCGATTTGTTGCCCAGCCGATTGCGCGCATCTCTGGTTCCGGCGGCTCTTGGAACAGTGTCCCCTCGCGGTTGGCTTACGGACCCTTCTCTAGCAGAGGAACTAGTAGCTGCGCATCAGGGCGACGATGCGGCCCTGCACCTTGACGCGGTCGGCGGGGAAGATTCGCGTTTCATGCCGGACGTTGCAGGGTTCCAAGGCGATGGAGTTGCCGCGCCGGCGCAGCCGCTTCAGCGTCACCTCATTGTCGTCGACCAAGGCAACCACGATCTGACCGTTCTCTGCGGTTTGGCCCTTGAGGATGATGACGGTGTCGCCGTCAAGGATGCCGGCCTCGATCATCGAGTCACCGGCAACCTCCAGCCCGTAGTGTTCACCGGGGCCAAGCAGGGCCATCGGCACTTCAATGTGGCTGCTGGTGTCGCGCAGGGCCTCGATCGGCAGGCCAGCGGCGATGCGGCCATACAACGGCAGCTCAATTGCGCCGGCGTCGCTGGCGGCGCGCACTCCGGGCAGGCGCGGGCTGAAGTCGCCATGAATAACGTTGGGTGAGAAGCCCTGCCCGGCTGCCGGTGCGGCGCCGTGCGCAGCAGCCTGGGCAGATGACGGAGCCAAGCCATGGACGGCGGCGGCTGGAGCAACTTCGGCCACCGCCGCGGCGGCCGCGGCAGCGTCCTTACCGGTCATGTTGTCAGGCAGGCGCAGGACATCGAGTGCTCGGGCGCGATGGTGACGGCGGGCGAGGTAGCCGCGTTCCTCAAGCGCCGAGATCAACCGATGGATGCCGGACTTCGACTTCAGGTTGAGTGCGTCTTTCATCTCCTCAAAACTTGGGGAGAAGCCGGTCTGCTTGAGATGCCGGTCGATGTAGACCAGAAGTTCGTATTGCTTACGAGTTAACATAGCGCCTGTCCTTGAAGGGTTTGCCAAGCTGGCTGCTTCAGGGGACCAGGTACGGAAGAAGCCCATGCCCGACCGAAGGCACCATCCGAACCCAGTCAATTTCCGAAGGCTAGCGGAACAAACCGGCAACCGTCGACTGCCGTTCTATGTTAGTTCTGAACCCTTCGTCAAGCGAAACTGTGGACAAATCTGAATATAGCAGCATGCAAATAGATTTTCTTGGACTGTCGCCGTCACAATCCGAGCGAATTGAGGCGAATTATGTTGACTTCGGCGCCGGCTGCCGAGGCTGTGGCGTGCGGCGGGCGGGGAATCAACGCGTCTGCCAGGGCCAGACGGCGCAAAATCGCCGAGTCCTGCTGGGGGAACGGCGTGACGATCAGGCGGCCGGCTGCGTCGGTATCGAGGGTCGCGCGCAGGTGGTCGGCGCGATGGTCGTTGGCCTTGACCGCGGCGCCCAGAACCGCCGGGGTCAGCGGCAGCGTCGCAGCGGGCAGCCCCGACAGGCGTTGCAACGCGGGCAGCAGGAACAGGATGGCGCAGACCAGGGCAGAAACCGGGTTGCCCGGCAGACCCAACACCGGGGTGGCGCCGAGCCGGCCGAACAGCAGGGGTTTGCCCGGCCGCATGGCGATCTGCCAGAAGTCCAGCGTCATGCCGCGCGCCTGCAGCGACTCGATGATCAGGTCGTGATCGCCAACCGAGGCGCCGCCTGTCGTGACCAGGATGTCCATCCCGGCCACCGCATCGGCCACCCCGCCGATCATCGCCGGATCGTCGCTGGCGATGGGCAGGACCACGGGCTGGCCACCGGCGGCGCGCACCAGCGCCGCAAGCGCATGGGCGTTCGAGCTGACGATGCCACCGGGGGGTATCGGCTCACCCGGCAAGGCGATCTCATCTCCGGTGGCGAGGATGGCGACGCGCGGCCGACGATGCACCTGCAGCCAGGGGTGATTGGCCGCGGCGGCGAGGCCGACGTCGCGGGCGGTGATGCGCCGGCCGGCTGGGATGACCACGTCGCCCGCGGCGAAGTCCTGTCCCGCACGGCGGATATGGCGGCCGGCGATCACCGCCTCCTTCACCTCAATGTCGTCGCCGCGGCTGACCGCGTCCTCCTGCAGCAGGATGGCGTCGGCACCGCTGGGGACGATGCTGCCGGTGAACAGGCGCACCGCCTGGCCGGGGCCCACGGCAGCCTCGAACGGGTGGCCGGCGGGGGCGGCGCCGATCACGCGCACGGTCGCGCCGAGGCCGCCGTCCGCGGCGCGCAGGGCGTAGCCGTCCATGGCCGAGACATCGGCCGGCGGCTGGGTTAGGCGTGCGGTGACGGCGGTGGCGGTGACGCGGTTCCAGGCCTCCGCCAGGGCGACCACCTCGGCCGGGGTGGGGCGCAGGACGTCCAGTATGCGCTGGCGGGCTTCCTCGACGCTGATCATTCCGACGCTCCTGTGCGGCACTTCTGCCAGACCTATGTGCGCGATGCCTGGGCGCGGCTCAAGTCGGGTGGGCGTTGGAAGCGAATGGCGCGGCGGGTCGCGGGACCCCGGCGGCCCGGGTGGATAGGCGACGTCTTCTTCCAGCGGGGGATCAGAGACACCAAGGGCCGCCGTGCCGCCATCGGGTGACCGGTTGATTCGTTCGACGGACACTTGGCTTGTGCGGCGTCGGACCTGCTGGGTAGGTCAGCGGCCGGTTGCCATTCCAGGTAACGCAGCACTTCTTCCCAGTCCGTAAGCCAAGGCGCATCGTGCCAGGTCCAGATGTGCATGGCCGGTCGTGTGCCCGGATCATCGTCCAGCGTCGCCACCCGGCGTATGACGTACTGCTAGGCGGGAAGCTCGGCCAAGAGATGCGTGCCGCAAACCGAGCAGACACGGCGAAGCTTGCCCGGCGAGGACGCGTGAGCGGAGAGCTTCTCGGCGCCAGCCGTCCAGCGGAAATGCCCGCGCATGACGCCCACCGTGGAGGCATAGGCCGCGGCATGCGCCTTGCGGCAGGTCGCGCAGTGGCAGTGCGCAATCGGCATGTCTAGCTGGTCCAGCTCGTACTGCATGGCCCCGCACAAGCAACTTCCCTGCAGGGTCCCGCCGGCTGCCCTCGGTGCAGACTGAATGTATGAAGCTGCTCGCTCATGTAAACCGTCACGCCGCCTTTGACCGGTTCTTCCCGGTCCATCAGGTAGCCGAGCCGGGCCTAGAACTGGACGTTCCCGGCAAACAGCGGGTTCGTGTCGGCGTCGATCACCGACGTATTGGGTCAGGCACATGCTTCTGTAGGGTCGGGCTCCTCACCTTATTTCGTCGAGTGTTGGCGTCCGCCGTCGCCGCCGTGGGGCACGGTCGGGCCTGAGCCGCATCGACGTGCGTGATGGTGCATATCAAGTAATTCGATTTGATTGATAGTGGACGCTGCTGCAAATTAGCGCCGTCGAAAGCGAAGACAGCGACAATTAGGTCGGCCGTGGACACCTCGATGGTGGAACGCGATCGCTATGACGGTGAAGCCCGCTCAACCAGATGAGACTCATGCTGCATCGGACCGCAAACGCCTACGCCGCAACTGACTTCGTGCCGCAGCTAGGAACGAGGGATTGCAGATGAATCCAGCACAGGAAAATACCGAGCTGATCCTTGGTCACTTCGAGGACTTTGTGAACAAGAAGGATCTCGACGCCATCGACCGAAATCTGGATGTCGGCTTTGTGGACCATGATGGTCCGGGCGGCAGGGTTGTCGATCGCGCGGCCGATCGCGCGATGATGGCGAAGATGCATCAAATGTTCCCCGATCTTCGCGTGGTCGTGAAGGACGCCGTCGCGCAGGGCGACAAAGTCGTGGTCCGCAACCTGTGGACCGGCACGAACGTGCAGACCGGGCAGCGTGTTGAGTTCCACGGCTTCGTCATGTGGCGCATTGCCGCCGGAAAGATCGTCGAGCGATGGGCAACGGTGACGCCGATGCATGAGGTCACCGACCAAGCCCTGGACTGGTGACATGTCGTTGCGCGTCAAAACCCTTGACGGTCAGAGAATCTCCGCGATCGGGGGCACCTCCGGCATAGGCGCCGCGATCGCTCGATCCTGTTGTTCTCGCGCATCTCTAGTCGCTGCCCGGCCAAAGGACTGTCGATCGTCGTTGCCGTCAATGCCGCGCAACCAGCACCGTGCTTGACGTCGACAGTGGCGGCTTGCTCGTCTGACAATCGTAAGGTGGTTCACATGCACATACCGACACGGGAAAACACAGCGGTCCTGTTCCTGGACCTGCAGGAAGAGATCGTGAAGAACAGCCGCACGGTGCCGCTGGAGCGGCTGCGGCGCACGTCCGGCGCGCTGGCCAAGCTGGTGGCTCTGCATAAGCTGCCCGTGTTGCTGTCGGCCGTGCCGCCTGGGGGCGCCTTCCTGGACGTGGTTTTGACACCGCTGCAAACGCCGCAGGTTCATATGCGGACGCAGACCACCGCATTTGCCGACACGGCGTTGGTCAACGACCTGCGCGCCTCGGGCCGCAACGTGGTGATCCTGGCCGGCGTCGCCAGCGAGATCGTGGTGCTGCGAACCGCGCTTGATGCACTCGCCGCCGGATATGAAGTCCAGGTGGCCGTCGATGCCTGCGGCGGCGTCGACCCGCGCACCGAGGATGCCGCCTGGCGCCGGATTGTTGCGTCCGGCGGCGTTACGACATCCTTCGTTACCCTCGCGGCGGAGATGGCCGGCGACTTCACGACGGAACTCGGGGGCGCCACGCTTGGCATCATCTACGAGACGATCGCCGGTTGAAGCATGAGCGGTTTCTACGCGGCGCAAGCGATCATCAGCGCGATGATTCCGCCAGCTTTGTTGATCCTTGTGTCGGAATCCCGCATCGCTACAACGCTCGTCAGGCTGGCACGTGTCGTCGATCGCGTCAGGACGCTGGCGGAACACGGCGAAACAACAACGCCCGGCGAAGTGCCCGGTCATGAACGCGGGGCGTTGGTCGCCGAGCGCGGCTCACAGGCTTCTTTTTCGCCGTGGCCTGCTTCGTCATAGCTGGTATCGCAATCGGCATCGACCAGTTTGCGGCCGATCGTCCTACCTGGCTGCCGGTTGCGATGACGTTGCTCGGCATGTGCCTGATCGTTGCGGGAAGCGCGGCGATGCTGTCGGAGTGCAAGCTCGATGCAGATCGCGGTCTCTTCCAACGACACGTCCAACCCGGCAAAGTAACCCGTGGCTGCTCCTCCTTAATGCTTGTAGCCGATCAACACGGATCACCTTCCACCATCCTGAGAGGAGCAGCCGCCGGATGACTGGGTAGGGTAGAATCCCCAACCTGACCATAAACAGCCGGCGCAGTGTCCGATCGTTCCAACGCCGGTCGGCCAGCACGATTAGTCGAACGGCAGGCCGACGTAGTTCTCCGCCAGTGAACGGGCAGACGCGTGCGAGGAGCGGACAAGGTCGAGGTCCGCGAAGTGGATGCGCTGCTCGAAGCCGGTCTCGTGCTCGTTCCTGTGCAGCATCGTCGTCATGTACCAGGAAAAGCGCTCCGCCTTCCAGATCCGGCGCAGGCAGGTGGCGCTGTAGCGTTGCAGCAGGTCGTCCTGGTTGTGGCGGAACCTGGCTTCCAGCGCACGCGACAGGACCAGCACGTCGGCCACCGCCAGGTTGAGACCCTTGGCACCGGTGGGGGGCACGATATGGGCGGCGTCGCCGGCGATGAACAGCCTGCCATGCTGCATCGGCTCGCATACGAATGACCGCAGCGGGATGATGCCCTTCTGGATGATCGGGCCTTCGGTCAGCCGCCAGCCGTCATCGGTGCTCAGGCGGTCGTGCAACTGCTCCCAGATCCGGGCGTCGGACCAGTTGGCGATGTGGTCGGCGGGGTCGCACTGGATGTACATCCGCTGCACGTCCGGGGAACGGGTGCTGAGCAGGGCGAAGCCGGCCTGCTGGTTGGTGTAGATCAGCTCGTGCCAGGACAGCGGGGCGTTGGTCAGGATACCAAGCCAGCCGAACGGGTAGACCTTCTGGTATTCGGTGCGGCGGCTGGCAGGTATTGCCTGGCGGCTGGGGCCGTGGAAGCCATCGGCGCCGATGACATAGTCGCAGTCGATGGTTTCCACCGCGCCGGCGCGGCCGCGACGGAAGCCGATCGAGGGATGGTTGGTATCGACACCGTGGATGGCGGTGTCATCAACGCCAAAGATGATCTCGCCGCCCTGGTCGAGGCGGCCGGCGATCAGGTCCTTCAGCACCTCGTGCTGTGGATAGACGACGACGCGCTTGCCATCGGTCAGCGCCTGGATGTCGACGTGGTGGCGCTGGCGGTTCCACTGCAGGGTAATACCGTTGTGGAAGTGCCCCTCCCGCAGCATGCGCTGGCCCAGGCCGAGTTCCTGCATCAGCTCGACCACCCAGTGCTCCAGCACGCCGGCCCTTACCGTGCCCTCCACCTCTGCTCGGCTGCGCGATTCGATGTTGATGGCGGTGATGCCGGCGCGGTGCAGCAGGTGGGCAAGGAACAGCCCGGCCGGACCGGCGCCGATGATGCCGGCCTGGGTGCGCATCTCAGGCCCCGGTGCCGGCCGCGGCGGCGCGGGCTACCGCGTCCTGCAGGCCCAGGATGCGGATGGCGTTCTGGTGGAACAGCTTTTCCACGACGCCCGGGCGAAAGCCTTCCATTTCCCATTCATCGCAGCACTGGCCGGGGCTCCAGCCTGGGTAGTCGGAGCCAAACAGGACCTTGTCCTGCAGGCGGCGCTGCATGTCGTGCTTCAGCGCGGCGGGAACGTATTTCGGTCCCCAGCCGGAGATGTCGATGGAGACGTTGGCCTTGTGGATGGCCACGGCGATCAGCTCCTCGGTCCACGGCCAGCCGGGGTGGGCGGCTATGATGTTCAGGCGCGGGAAGTCGGCGGCGACGTCGTCGAGGTTGGGAATGGGGCGGGCGTGACCCAGCTTGAAGCCCAGGCCGCCGGGTTCGCCGGCGCCGATGGCCGTGGTGCCGCAGTGGATCAGCACCCGCGCACCCAGCGACTGCAGCAGGTCCCAGATCGGGTAGAACTGGCGGTCGTTGGGCGAGAACCCCTGCACCGGCGGCTGGTACTTCACGCCCATCAAACCGAGGTGGCGGATGGCGTGCTCGATCTCCTCCAGGCCCTTGCGGCCGCGCCAGGGATCGACCATGGCCCAGCCGGGCAGGAAGACGTCCGGATAGTCGCGGCTGAGTGCCGCCACCGCCGCGTTGGAGTAGATGCTGCCGCCGGCGCCATGTTCGGCGTCCCAGGCGATCGGGATGGCGAGGGTGTCGTCGCGGCGGAAGTCCTCGGCGATCTGGCTGTCCGGCCGAGCTTCGAAACGGCCCTTAAACATGCGCTGTGCGGCGGGGATGAAGGGCAGGCTGGCCTCGACATAGGCCGGGTTCATCGGGTGGACGTGCACGTCGATGGCACGCATGACGCTGGCCTCCTCTACATCGGGGCATACAGGCCGGGCAGCGCGTCTGCCCAGCTTTGCCGCGCGGCGGCGATGGTGGCGGGATCGGCGATCAGGACAAGACGGGACTGGCGCGGACCGGCGGGCCAGCCGTCAAGCTCGACCGGCGCGTTCAGCACGTGGTGCACGCCATGGACGACGACCGGCCCTGCCGCGCCCTCGATGTCCAGCATTGCCTTGACCCGCAGCAGTTGCTGGGCGTGGCTGATGCGGATGCGGCGCAGCCAGTCGTCGAACGGGCGCCAGCGCAGCGGGCGTTCGGCGGACAACGCCGCCGCGGCGTGCCGGCCGCCGTGATTCGGGTCGACCGCTTCGGCGAACAGGGCGGACCTCTGGGGCGCTGGTTCGGGCGGCGACGCCTCCGGCGCGAAGAACGCGGCTGGGAACAGGGCAGCGGGATCGACCGCACCCAGCGGGGCCGGCAGGATCGGCGCAACGGAATTGAGGTCGCGCAAGGCCGATTTCAGCACCTCAATGGCAGCAGCCGGGACCAGATCGGTCTTGGTCAGCACCAGCCGGTCCGCGAGTGCGGCCTGCTTGCGGGTCTCTGGATGGCGGGCAAGCTGTTCGAGGCCGAACAGGGCGTCGACGGTGGTAACGATCGCCTCCAGCCGGAAGACGCGCGACATCACCGGGTTGCGCAGGATCGCCTGGGCGATCGGCGCCGGGTCGGACAGGCCGGAGGGCTCGACGACCAGGCGTCGGAAGGCCGGGATCTCGCCATCCTCGCGCCGGCTGAACAGGCGCAGGACGGCATCTTCCATGTCGCCGGCCAGGTTGCAGCACAGACAGCCGTTCGCCATTACCACGGTCTTGTCGGCGCCGTGGTCGATCAGGTCGTGGTCGAGTGGGATGGCCCCGAACTCATTGACCGCAACGGCGGTGCCGGCCAGGCGCGGATCGCGCAGCAGGGCGTTTACCAGGGTGGTCTTGCCGCTGCCCAGGAAGCCGCTGAGCAGGCCGACCGGGATGCGGCCGCGGTCGGCCTGCTCGGTCAGGAAGCCGAAGCGGCTCATGCGGTGTCGCGCAGAAAGCGGTCAACCATACGCTGCGCCTGGGTGCGGTCGGCGCGCAGTTGCGCGTTCTGGCGGTTGCGGGCGCCGGAGGTCAGGTAGAAGCGCTCGTACTGCTCATTGCGGCTGGCCAGCGCGCTGCCGGCGAAATCCCAGCCCAGGCGGAAGATGCGGGCGCGTTCCTCGGCCGCGGTGTCGCCGGCACCGCGCAGGTAGCGGTCGATCAGCGGGCGCAGGTACTTGTCCTTGAACGCGGCCTGCGCCGGCGTGGCCAGAACGTTGTGCGAGCCGATCAGGCGGATGATCTCATTCACCCGGGGGAACCACTCGGGCAGCGTGGTGCGCAGGGCGTCCATCGGCCGGCTGTCCAGGAACCAGGCGCCGTTGCCGTGGTGGTAGGCACCCTCCTCGGCGGCGCGGATGGCCGAGCGGGTGAGTTCAGCGTAGCTCCAGATTTCGCCCAGGTTCTGCAGGGTGACCGGGTCGCCGGCGCCGATCGCCTCGGCCATGCGGGTGGCGATGCCCCAGGCGAACTCCAGCTTGGTCCAGGCGCGGATCATCGTCTGGTGCATGGCGTTGGCCCGCCAGCTTGGCGACATGACGCTGTTGTAGACCGCCAGGTTGCCGTTGATGAAGACGCGGTCGCGCGGGACCTCGACGTTGTCGAAGATGACGAAGGCGTCCTGCTCATCGAAGCGGCCGGACAGCGGGTGGTCGAAGCGGTTGTCGGGCAAGGAGACGCTGTCGCGGCAGATGAACGTCAGGCCCGGCGTCGCCACCGGGATGCAGAACGACAGCGCGTGGCGGCGGCTGGCGTCCGGCATCGGCTGGCTGGGGTAGACGGCAATCTCATCAGAGAATGGCGCCAAAGTGGCCAGCACGCGCGCGCCGCGGACCAGGATGCCGTGCTGCGTCGGCTCGACCACATGCAGCTGGGTTTCATCGAAGCCGCTAGGGACGTGGCCCTTCGACTTGTCCGACATGGCGTGGATCAGCGTGTGGGTCAGGCTGAGGTCGCGGCGCGCCAGCAGCTTCTGGAAGGCGACCAGGTTGGCAGCCCCTTCCTCGTTGCCGTGGGCGCCCCACTCATCGCTGCGTCCGGCGAAGCCGGCGTAGGTGACGTTCATGTAGTCGGGGGTGCGGCCCATCAGGCCGGCGGTGAACTCGGCGACACGGCGCAACGCCTTGTGCCGGCGCAGCAGATCGGCCTTGCTGCGGGGGATCATGTGGCTGAGGGCGATCGACTCCGCAGTCTCCGGGTCCGGCATCAGACAGTCGTCGGGATGCCGGTGGTGCAGGTCGTAGACCGCGGCAATGGATTGGGCGGCGCCGCGCAGGGCCGGATGCTCCATTGGGTCGGTGATGCGCTGGCCACCCAGCCAGATCCGGCGGTCGTCGCGCAGGCCCTGCAGGAATTCTGCCCCGGTGCGTGCCGGCATTGGTCGCCTCCCTGACTACGGCGAGGCTAACCTACTATTCTGCCGGCGGCGAGACCGACAATAGCGGGCAGTAGGCGCTTAACTGGCTTTTTTTGGCCGGGCGCGGGCCTTACGCTTCGCGGCGGGGGTAGTTGCGACCTCGCCCTGGTCGGCCAGACGGTCGGGAAACTCACCCAGGTTCTCCTGGATCTCGGCTTCCTCGATGCCGGATTCCCGCGGTGAGTCAGGCGTGTTCTGCGGGTTGGGCAACAGGCCGCTGCCGGCACTTTCCTCCATGCCGACCAGCTCTCGCGCACGCTCCCAATATTCGACGTCGCGACCGTGAGGCTTGCCGTCGGCTTCCCACAACAGATAGGCACGCTCCCTCACCCGATGCTCGTGATCCGGATCGACGGCGAGCGGGTTGCGAGACGTTTTACGAGCCGGTGTTCGTGCCATGAAGCCTCTCGGTGATAGTCTGGCCTCCCGTTAACGGACATACCATAGCCACGTTGCATCGGGCGGCGGGATGCTCGGGCACTGCTTCTTGTGGATTTTTGCAGCCACCGCAAGCCGATTCGCAAACAGTACGTGCATCCCACCGCAACAATCGCCGGGTGTTGCGTGTCGGCATGCGTCAGGCGCCACCGCGAGCTTCCGGCATCGGCTGCAGCAGCGGAAAGGCACTATGGACATGCGGCTGGGCCACCGGCGGTGCATCGCGGAACAGGAAGCCCGGATGCAGCTCGTTCAGGCTGCGCGCACCGGCCAGGGCCATGGCAACGCCGCACTCATGCTCCAGCAGTTCCAGCATCTTGTGCACGCCGGCCTCGCCGTCGGCAGCCAGCGCGTAGCAGTACATGCGGCCCATCGCCACGGCATCGGCGCCAAGCGCAATGGCTTTGATGATGTCGGTGCCGCGGCAGATGCTGCCGTCGACGATGACCTTCGCACGGCCCCGCACCGCCGCCATGACCTCTGGCAGCACGTCCATCGAGCCCCGCCCGTGATCCAACTGGCGGCCGCCGTGGTTGGAGACGTAGATGCCGTCGACGCCGTGTTCGCAGCACAGGGCGGCGTCCTCGGCAGTGGCAATGCCCTTCAGGATCAACGGGATGCGGTGGGTGTCCTTGAAGTGGCGGACGTTGGCCCAACTGAAGCCGGCCTGATAATTCTGGCCTGTCGCGACCGCGCGCCAGGGCTTGACGAAGCGGCCGGCGATGTCGCGTTCCCGCCGGGAATAGGCGGCGGTATCCACCGTGATGGCGAAGGCGTCATAGCCGGCGTCGACCGCTCGGCTGACCACCGCGTCAATCCAGGCGTCGTCGCCGCGCACATATAGCTGGAAGATCTTGGGGCCGGACGCCGCGGCTGCGGCCTCCTCCAGCCCCGGGTGAGTCACTGAGCTGACCATGATCGGAATGCCGAAGGCGGAGGCGGCGCGGCCGGCGGTCGCAGCCCCGCCGGCGTCGAACGATTCGAGCGAGCCGACGGGGGCGAGGACCACCGGCATGCGCAATTGCCGGCCGAACAGGGTGGTGCCGAGCTCGATCTGCGAGACGTCGGCGCAGACGCGGGGCCGCAGCGCCAGGGTGTCCAGGGCGAGGCGGTTGCGCCGCAGTGTGGTCTCGGTCTCCGCCGCGCCCACCAGGTAGTTCCAGATGTGGTCGGACAGTTTGGCGCGGGCGGCGGGAATGAACTCGTGCAGGCACTGGAAGTCGCCGACCGGTTCAAAGAGGTGCTTGGCTGCTGCCTGGTCCATGATGGTTTCCCCTGCGGGTTCAAAGTCCCTATCAGGCCCGGGCGGACAGCAAGGTGCAAGGGTGGATCGGGCGGCTGATATGATGCAGCAGCCATGCGCTGGCGGGCTTACAAAGTGCACGGGCCGCTAGTACGCTGAATTTAGGCTATTCAGGCGCGTTGCACATCCTGCTGCGCGCGATCCTGCGCCTGGGTTGGCTTCGGTGTATCGCGATTGCGGGCGGGCCGGGTCTCCGGCATCGCCAGCGCCAGCAGTGCAACGGCGCCGGCACCGACAGCGGCCAGGCCCAGGAAGGTCATGGTGACGCCGAAGCGCTGGGCGAACCAGCCGGCCAGCACCGTGCTGAAGGTGGCGCCGAGGCCGGCGGCCAAGCCGATGGCTCCGATGGCAAGGTTCAGGTAGCCGGTGCGCATGGTGACGTCGGCGGCGATCAGCGGCACCATCAGCCCGAACACCGCCGCGCTGACGCCGTCAAGCGCCTGGAACACCGCCAGCGGCAGCGCCGACGGCAGCATGGCGAACAGCAGGCTGCGCAGCGGCACGGCGGCAAAGCCGACGATCAGCACCGGTCGCCGGCCCAGCCGCTGGGCGAGCTTTCCCGCCCAGGGCGCGACGCACGCGGTCAGCACCTGCGGGATGATGATGGTCGCCGACACCAGAAAGCCGGGTGCGTCGTGCGCCCGCGTCAGCTCGTTCAGCGCGATGGGCAGCAGCGCGGCGTTCGCCAGTTGGAATAGCACAGCGGCGACGGCGAACACGTGCAGCGCGGGTTCGGTGAAGATCTGCCATGGCCAGTGCTCACGCTGTTTGGGGTGCTTCAGCGCCGGATGGTCGTCGACGTCGATGACGTCCGAGCCGCTGATCATCGACAGCGAGACCAGGGCCGGCACCACCAGGGCGGCGGTGACCAGGAAGACCGAGGTCTGCGAGACGTAGAATGCGGCGACACCCAGTACCGCCGCCGAAGCTGCGTTGCCCAACGCAGCATAGCGGGTGTTCAGCCCGAGACGCTCACCGTAGCCGTCGTGGCCGCACACCGACAGGGTCAGCGCGGCGATCGCCGGGATGGTAACGCAACTGGCGAAGGCGTGGCCGGTCTCTGCCCCCCAGACCGGGATGCGGGTGGCGGACAGGCACAGCACGATGGCGGAAAGGCCCATCACCAGAAGGGCGCCGGCTGCGGCGTAGCGTTTGTGGTGGACCTGGTCGACCAGCATGCCGCCGGGCAACTGGCCGATCAGGGCGGCGAAGGTGCCGACGCTGAGTGCGAAGCCCAATGCGCCGAGGCTCCAGCCCTGCTGGGTAAGCCAGACGGCGATGAAGGGTCCAAATCCCGCCTGGACCGCAGCGGTAAAGAAATTCAGGCTGTTCAGGCCGAACCGGCTGCGCATCCCGTAATCCTGACAAGACCACCGAGCGGCAGGGCCACTGATGGTCTTATATCAAGCCGGTCGGCGGCGAACAGCCCCGAGACCAGGTAGCCCGCGGGTAAAGTCGGCCACCTATCGGGCGGCGGCATTTGGGGCCGCCATCTTGGCTGGCTTCAGGCAGGTACCGCATGCAGATGCCGAGCCGGCTGGATAAGACTTTGGTAGACGTCGACGTAATCGTCGGCCATCCGCCTTGCGGTAAAGCGGCGGTCAAAGGTGGCGCGGACGCGGGCTCGGTCAATCGTATGGATCTTGCCGACAGCCTCGACCGCCTGGTCGATGTCGTTGACGATGAAGCCGGTGACACCGTGGTCCATGACCTCGGGGACGGAGCCGGCGTTGAAGGCGATCACCGGTGTGCCGCAGGCCATGGCCTCGATCATTACCAGGCCGAAGGGCTCCGGCCAGTCGATCGGGAAGATCAGGGCGTGGGCGCCGGAGAGGAATTCGGGTTTCTGGGCATCGTTGATCTCACCGATGAACTCGATGTCCGGGTTGCGGTCGATCAGCGGCTTGATCTGGCTGTCGTAGTATTCCTTGTCGGCGTTGTCGACCTTGGCGGCGATTTTCAGCTTCAGCCCGGCCCTGATGGCAATGCGGATGGCGCGGTCGACGCCCTTTTCCGGCGAGATGCGGCCGAGGAAGGCGCCGTACTCCTGGCGCACCGGCTGTGGCGTCAGCAGGGTGGCGGGAATGCCGTGCAGGACGGTTTGCACCCAGTTCAGGTCCGGGATCGGCCGCCGCTGGCTGTCGGAGATCGAGACGAACGGCGCGTTGCGGTAGGTGGTGTAGGTGTCGACGAACTCCGGCAGGTCCAGCCTGCCGTGCAGGGTGGTCAGGTATGGCACCTTCTGGCGGCTGAACAGCGACAGCGGGAAGTAGTCGATGTGGAAGTGCACCACGTCGAAATCCTCGCGGCGGCGGTAGATCAGCTCAACCATGCGGTAGTAGCTGGCGATCCAGTCCTTCACGGTGGGGTCGAGGCGCAGCGCCTGCTGGCGCATCGGTGCCAGTGTTGCCGATGTGACCGAGTCGCCGCTGGCGAACAGGGTGACATCGTGGCCCATCGCCACAAGCTCTTCGGTCAGCGAGTAGACTACCCGTTCCGTACCGCCGTAGAGCCTGGGCGGGACGGCTTCAAACAGCGGCGAGACTTGAGCAATACGCATGAGTAACGTGCCCCGGACTAGACTATGGGTTTAGTTGTGACAGGCAATTTTGTATTGCGGATTGTCCGGCACAACTTGTGCTTGACTTCGCAAAACAAACGCGACTATCAATTATCGGTTATAGAATTTGAATGTGGCGAAATCTCGGCGTCTCTGCCGCAATGTCGGGAAATTTGTCCTGACGGTCCGGGACGACGAAGCCAAGCCCAACGTGGTCCGGGTCCGCATCCTCATCCCGGTTCAGGAGCCTGCCGCGCCATGGGCGAGTACCGCGTCACGAACAAGACGGTGGGGACCGAGGTTCCCAGAACAAGTGGTTTTATCGAGAACTTTCCCGCGCTGCGCGGCCGGCCGCTGGCGTTCCTGTATGCCTATGTGAGACGCCATCCGGTCGGACACCTGACGGTACTGGTCTCCGTGCTGGTGGCGGTGACCTGCGGCGTATCGACGCAGTACGGGATGAAATACCTGATCGACATCGTCTCGTTGGGTCAGGCGGCGGCCGGTGAGCGGGTGTGGGGCGCGTTCGCCCTGCTATGCGGGCTGGTGGCGGCTGACAACCTGGCCTGGCGGGTCGGCGGCTATGCCGGTCACCGCACCTATGTCGCCGTCACCGGGGACGTGCGCCGCGACCTGTTCGCCCACCTCGCCGGTCATGCCCCCAGCTACTTCACGGAGCGTCTGCCGGGGGCGCTGGCCAGCCGGATCAGCGCGACGGCGAATGCGGCGTTTACCCTGGAAAACACCATGGCGTGGAACGTCTTGCCGCCATGCCTGGGCGTGGTGCTGGCGATCTGCTTCATCGGATCGGTGAATGTGCCGCTGGCCGCCAGCCTGATGGGCATCGCGCTGATCCTGGGCGCGATCGTGTTCCAGATGGCCCGGAAAGGGTCGCAGCGGCATCGCGACTACGCCACCAAGGCGGCTGCGGTTGATGGCGAACTGGTTGACATCATCACCAACTTCAACGTCGTGCGGGCCTTTGGTGCGACGCTGCGTGAACAGGTGCGCCTGGGCGGAGCGATGCGGACAGAGATGTCTGCCCGCCGCCGCAGTCTTTACTACCTGGAGCACATCCGGCTGCTGCACGCGGTTCTGACGGCGATCCTGACCGCCTGCGTGGTCGCCTGGGGCATCGTGCTTTGGCAGCACGGCCAGGCTCGGGTGGGGGATCTGGTGCTGATCACCTCCCTGGCGTTCAGCATCCTGCACGGCAGCCGTGATCTGGCGGTGGCGCTGGTGGACCTGACGCAGCACGTTGCCCGCCTGGAGGAGGCGCTTTCGGCCCTGCTGACGCCGCACGAACTGAATGACCGGCCGGCAGCCCAGGTGGTACTGCAGGCAAAGGGTGAGGTGACGTTCGAGCAGGTGCGCTTCGGCTATCCCGACCGCCCGACGGTGCTGAACGGCTTCGACCTGCGGATTGCGGCCGGCCAACGCGTCGGGCTGGTGGGTTTCTCCGGCGCGGGAAAGTCGACCGTACTGGCGCTGCTGCAGCGCTTCTATGACATCGGCGGCGGCCGCATCTGCATCGACGGGCACGACATCCGCGACCTGACGCAGGCCAGCCTGCGTGACCTGATGGCGGTGGTACCGCAGGACATCTCTCTGTTCCACCGCTCGGTGCTGGAGAACATCCGCTATGCCCGCCCCGACGCGACCGAGGCCGAGGTGCTGGCGGCGGCAGAGATGGCGCACTGCCGCTCGTTCATCGAGGCCCTGCCGGACGGCTTCGAGACGATGGTCGGCGACCGCGGCACCAAGCTGTCCGGCGGCCAGCGGCAACGTCTGGCGATCGCTCGGGCGCTGCTGAAGGACGCCCCGGTGCTGCTGCTGGACGAGGCGACCAGCGCGCTGGACAGCGAGTCGGAACAGGCGATCCAGGCTGGGCTGGACCGGCTGATGGTCGGGCGCACGGTGATCGCCATCGCGCACCGGCTGTCGACGCTGCAAAGCTTCGACCGCATCATCGTCATGGACAACGGCCGGATCGTCGACGATGGTTCCCCCAACATCCTGGCCGCTCGGCCAGGCCCCTACCGCGAGCTGTTGCGACGCCAGCAGATGGAACCGGTCGTGGTCGCCGCAGCCGCATAGAGCAGCGTCAGCCTGACCGGAACAGTCTCTCCGATAAAGTTGCTGCTTGAAACAAATGGCTGCGTCCGACGGTCAAACCAGCGGCTGCGCCGGGTCATGATGACGCCCGGCGCAGCCATTCAGGGCGGACCCTTGGGCCCGGTTGCACCCATATGCATTCCGCTACAGCATGTCGTGTATCTCCCTTTGGGGTGGTTGATTCTCTGCCGATTAGTTGTATATGCGCTTCGCTACACTTCGTAGCGTAATCACGTGCATCCCATGAAGCGGGCGATGGCGGATGAGCGGGCAGCAGGATTGATAGAGTACCGGTGGGTAAGGGGCTTTAGGTAGCATGGTCGGCGCCTGTTGCTGTGCAGCGACGCGGCCAAGACGCATGTGAGGCGCTGGCCGAAGCGACAACCGACTACACATTTGCTTGCGCGGCACTTCTTTCCGCGAACTTAACTTCGTTCAATGTTTTGATTGTTGTGGCGCAGCAGGAGCAGGAGTCAGGCTTTGGGCGAAACCGTTGATCATGCCGCGTCGCATGGGCCAACCTCCACCGATGAGCGTCGCCCGGGTGATCCGAGCGCTGATCGAGGCGACCGCCCTGATACCAGGCGTGAGGATGCCAACAGGCAGGACAGGCCGCGCGAAAGCGACAGTCAGCGCGGCGGGCGGGACCGCGACGGGGACGAGGCGCCAAAGCGGCGCTGGCCCCTGGTAATACTGGCGATCGTTGTCCTGTTTGCGATCATCGGCGGGGTTGTCTACTGGCTGATGACCCGCGGCCAGGTCAGCACCGACGATGCCTACACCGAGGGTAATGCGGTCTCGTTCGCCGCCCAGGTCGCAGGCTACGTGACGCAACTGAACGTCGACGACAACACCGTCGTCCACAAGGGCGATGTGCTGCTGAAGATCGACCCGCGCCAGTATCTGGCGTCGCGCGACCAGGCGCGTGCCAACCTGTCGCTGGCGAAGTCGCAGTTGTCCAGCGCTGAAGTCGATCTGGAGATCGCCCGCATCCGCGTGCCCGCCACCTTGCAGCAGGCGCAGGCGCAACTGGCCCAAGCGCAAGCTAATCAGACACAGGCTCGGCGAGACTACACACGTATTCATGCGGTCGATCCGCGGGCGACGACGCAGACCAACATCGACCAGGCGAACGCGCAGCTTCAGTCGAACGCCGCGCAGGTTCAGTCGGCCGACGCGCAGGTCAAGATCGCCTCGCTGGTGCAGCAGAACATCCAGTCGTCGGAAGATACCGTCAAGCAGCGGCAGGCGCAGGTCGAGCAGGCGCAGGCCAACCTGGAATCGGCCGAGGTAAACCTTTCCTACACTACTTTGACAGCACCGCAGGACGGCCGGATCACCCAGCGCAACGTCGACCTGGGCACTTTTGTCCAGGCCGGACAGCAGGTGTTCTACATCGTCACGCCGCAGGTCTGGGTGGCAGCCAACTTTAAAGAGACGCAACTGGCTGACATGCGCCCCGGCCAGACGGTGTCGATGGGCGTGGACGCGTATCCGAACCTGCTGCTGCACGGGCACGTCGACAGTATACAGGAAGGCAGCGGCGCACGCTTCTCGGCGTTTCCGGCCGAGAATGCGACCGGCAACTTCGTCAAGATCGTCCGCCGCGTTCCGGTGAAGATCATCATCGACAGCGGCCTGGACAGCAACCAGGGCTTGCCGCTCGGCATTTCCGTCACGCCGACGGTCACGACCCGATGAGTGACGCTCAAGGCGAGTGGAAACCACGATCAAATCCTTGGCTGGTCGCGGTGGTGGTGACGTTGGGTGCGTTCATGGAGGTGCTGGATACCACCATCGTCAACGTCTCGTTGCCGCATATCGCTGGCAGCCTGTCGGTCAGCAGTGACGACGCCACCTGGACATTGACGACCTATCTCGTCGCCAACGGGATCGTCCTGACGATCTCAGGCGCACTCAGCCGCCTGATTGGACGCAAGACCTATTTCCTGATCTGCATCGGCGCGTTCACCCTGGCCTCATTCGCTTGCGGGATCAGCGAGCAGTTCTGGCAAATCCTGGTGTTTCGGGCACTGCAGGGATTCTTCGGCGGCGGCCTGCAGCCGACGCAGCAGTCGATCATCCTGGATTACTTTCCGCCGGAGAAGCGCCAGCAGGCGTTTTCGTTGACCGCAATCGCCATCATCATCGCACCGGTCGTCGGTCCGGTCCTGGGCGGGTGGCTGACCGACACCTATAGCTGGCATTGGATCTTCCTGATCAACGTCCCCATCGGTATCCTGACTTTCTTCGGTGTGCTGGCTCTGGTTGAAGATTCGCCTGCGATGATTCAGGATAAAAAAACGGCACCGCGTTTCGATTACATTGGCGTGGCGTTCATTGCCCTAGCCCTGGGCTGCATGGAAATCGGGGCGGATCGGGGCGAGGATTACGATTGGCTTGGTTCCAGCTTCATCCGGCTGATGTTCACCCTATCGGCCTGCGGATTCATTTTCGGCATTACCTACCTGCTTTATGTCCGCAATCCGATCGTCAACCTGCGGGTGTTCAAGGATCGCAATTTCGCCTTTGGCACGCTGCAGATCGGGATCATGGGCTTCGTGCTGTATGCCAGCGCCGTGCTAATCCCTCAGTTCGCCCAGCAGCAACTGGGTTACACGGCAACATGGGCGGGCCTGGTGCTGGCCCCCGGGGCGGTCGTGCTGGTCATGCTGATCCCGGTCGTCGGCCAGGTCCTGAACTACGTCCCGACAAAGTTCGTGATCGCATTCGGAGGTTTGTCGCTCGGACTTTCGCTCATCTACTCGATGAACCTGATTACAGGTCTCGATTTCCGGCACCTTGTATGGTTTCGCGCGGCGCAGACCGCGGCGCTGGCATTTTTGTTCGTACCAATCAGCACGATCGCCTATGTTACGATACCCAAGGAGCTGAACGGTGACGCTGCCGCCTTGTTCACCATGGCGCGGAATGTTCTCGGCGGCGTCGGTATCTCCATTTCGACGGCATTGGTGACGTCGCAGGAACAGGTCCGGCAGTCAAACCTGGTGCATGCCCTGGGACCCGGCCATCAACCTTACCAGGTGCTTCTGCAACAGGTGCAGAATGCGCTGGTGAATGTCGGGCATTCCACCGCGCAGGCGGTGCAGATGGCACCCGGCCAGATCAATCAGATGCTGCAGGGGCAGTCCGCGGTGCTGGCATACAACAATGTGTTTGAGATCACCGCCTGGATGTCGTTCGTCATGATCCCAACCGCGCTGCTGATGTCCAACGTCAAGACAAAAGCCAGCGGCGGCGCGCATTGATGGCACGCAGGTGGTTGCTGGACGTTGCTGCCCTGGGCGTTGTGACGGGCCTGGCCGTTGGCTTGGGCGGTTGCTCGCTTGGGCCGGACTTCGTGCAGCCGAAGCCGCCCGAAATGGCTAAATGGAACGACCGCTCCACCCGTCCGGCGCGCCCGGCGCGGACGCCGGCGCCAGTCTCGGACCAGACCAACCCCGATCCAAACTGGTGGGCCAGCTTTAAGGACCCGATGCTGACCCGGGTAATCGAGCAGGCAATCGGCGGCAATCTGGATCTGCAGCAAGCGGTCATGCGGGTGGTGGAGTCGGAGCAAAACATCATCTCGGCGCGCGCCGCCGGCCTGCCGACGGTGACCGGCACCGGCAGCTACAACCGTGAGCAGTTCGGCCTGCGCGGTATCCTGCAGTCGCAGGGTGTGAACAACCAACTGAACCAGTACAGCGGCAGCAACAGCGCCGCGTTGCGCGGTGCCATAAACTCGTTCTCCGCTCCGGTTAACCTGTTCCAGTACGGGCTGAACTCCTCGTGGGAGCTTGACCTGTTCGGCCGCGTCCGCCGTTCGGTGGAGCAGGCTAAGGCGACGACACTGGCGCAGGTGGAGGCGACGAACGACTCCCTGGTTATGCTGGAGGGCCAGGTGGCGCAGGCGTATGTCCAGTTGCGTGGCGCCCAGGTGCTGACGACAACCCAGCAGGAGAACATACGCACCGCGCAGCAGTCGCTGGGTCTGACGCAGCAGCGCCAGCGGCAGGGTCTCGCGACGGACCTGGATGTCGAGCAGGCGCGCACGCAGTTAGCAAACTACCAATCGCAGTTGCCGGCCTATGAGAAGCAGGCGGAGCAGGCGCTCGACCGCCTGAGCGTGCTGACCGGGCAGCCACCGGGCACCTTGGACGCGATGCTGGGACCGTCGAAACCGCTGCCGAAGGTGCCGGCGGTGGTCAACATCGGCGTGCCATCCACCTTGGCGCGGCGGCGGCCGGACATCCGCCAGGCCGAGGCCCGTTTGCACGCCGCGACAGCCAGCGTCGGCGTGGCGATTGCCAGCTTCTATCCGGATGTCTCGCTGACCGGCAGCTTTGGGCTGCGGGCGATCGATGCGAGCTATCTGACGAACTGGGCAAGCGACTTCTATGCGTTCGGCCCCAGCGTCTCGCTGCCGATCTTCCAGGGTGGGCGGCTGACCGCCAGCCTGCGGATGGCCCGCGCGCAGGAAGCCGAAGCCGCTCTGGCCTACCGCGCCACGGTGTTGAACGCGCTGCGGGAAGTTGAGGATGCGCTGGTCGCCTACCGCACCGACAAGGTGGCGCGCGACAGGGATGCCGAGGCCGTGCGATCCGGAAGCACGGCACTCTTTCTTGCCCGTGACCGCTACGCGCATGGTCTGGAAGACTTCATCCAGGTGCTGGATACCGAGCGCACTTTGGTGGGATCAAGACAGCAACTGGCGCAGGCGGACGTGACGCTGACGAACGATGTGGTGTCTTTGTACAACGCGCTGGGCGGCGGCTGGGAGGAGGATGCGGCAACCAGCCAGGCCCCCGTCATCACCAAGACCTCGCCGATCGTGCCGGCGGCACTGGACAGCCTGGCGGGGGGCGTGCCGAAGTAGCCCGCACTCCGGCGGTCAGACCAGCTACGCCTGAACCAGCCGCTTGACGTCCGGATCCCGCAGAACGCTGGGCGGCTGCAGCAGCACTTTCGCGCAGCGCTGCGGCACTTCCTTGGAATCGGATGCTACGGCACCTGGGTCGGCACTACGCTGATGCTGTTGAACGGCGAACCGTTGATCAGCTTGGTGCTGACCACGGTATAAATCAGCACGTGCTTCTCATTATCCAGGGAGCGGTGGATCTGGAAGGTCTTGAAGAACAGCGACGCCTGGGAGAAGGCGATCACCTCGTTCTTCGGCATCTCCGCCGGCATCGAGATCGGCCCCACCGCGCGGCAGGCAATGGAGAACCGGCTTGGGTCCTCGGCGAAGCCGAGGCCGCCTTTGAGGCCGCCGGTCTCCGCCCGCGACAGATAGCACGATACGTTGCCGACGCGCGGATCGTCGTAGCGCTCGACGACGATCTTGTCGTCGGGTCCCAGCCAGCGGAAGTTGGTGCTGATGGAATCGATCCGCGTCTGGGTCAAGGCAGTGCCGGGAATCAGCACCGTGCCGGCCAGCAGCACCAGACCGGCAACGGCGTGGGCGTGACGCATCAGACGGTCCTTTCCCGGGACATGGTTGCCTTCAGACGCTCCGCCAGGCGCACCAGAATGGCCGCGGTCGCGCCCCAGATATAATGCTGGGGGTGGGGCCAGACCCAGTACTCCCGCCATCTTCCGTCGACATGCTGTCGTTGCAGCTTGGGGGCCCGCGGGTCCAGCACGACGCTGATCGGCAGCTCGAAGATTGCCTCCACCTCCTGCGCCGACAGCCTATAGACAAGTTCCGGCGGCAGCACGCCCAGCACCGGCGTGATGCGGTAGCCTGTGCCAGTTATCTGCTCCGGCAGGCGGCCCAGCACTTCGACAGAGTCGGGCGGCAGGCCAATCTCCTCCCACGCCTCACGCAAAGCGGCGGCCTCGGGTCCGCTGTCGCCGGGATCGATCCGCCCCCCCGGAAAGCAGACCTGTCCGGCATGGGCGCTGAGATGCGAGGTGCGCTTGGTCAGCAGAATACCGGGTGCCTCACCAAGCACCACCGGCACCAGAACGGCTGCGGGAATTGGGCTTCGGGTCGCCGGCAGCGGCGCGGCACCTGGCGGCAGATCATCCGACGGCCCATCGTCGCGGGGTGCGGCTGCTGTCCGCGGGTCGGTGGCGATCTCAACCAGCCGAGCTTTCAGCGCTGACGGGCTCACGCCTCGCCGGTCGGCATTTCGCCGAGGGAGAAGAACTGGGCGCAGCTCCAGACGCCCAGCAGGCGCTTGTTGCCAACCCATTCGGGAACCGCCAGGGCGACTAATTCGTAATAGGTTGCACGATTGATGCGCGCCTCAACCGCCAGGTGTCCACTGCCCAGGCGTATGCGGATATAAGGGGTCGGTTCGCAGGTGATCAGGTCGTGGGAGATACGGATTGGATGATCGGGACCAGCGGTCACAACCTCATCGACATTCGTACGGAAGGACAGAGTTTGATGCCGGCCGTCGCCGGTCCAGTCCAGCTCCACGGCCACGAAGGGTGCGTCCTCGACCTGGATGCGGCCCCGCTCCGCCGGCGTTTGCAGCCACCAACTGCCATCTTCCTCCCGGCGCAGCACGCTGGCGAACAGGCAGACGAGTTCTTTCCTGTTGATGGGCGTGCCACGATACAGCCATGTGCCGTCGCGCCTAATCAGGAACGGCAGGTCGCCGCATTCGGTTGGTGCCAGCACCGGGCGGCCCGGCCGGCTCGGCTCGACGCCGGCGAAGCGCGCGCACTCTGCCGCCGCCGTGACGGGATTGGCAGAGGCGGGCTTTGACGCCACAGGCCTTGGCGTCGTGGGCTTGGACATTGTGGGCGTCAAACTGTCCGAGGTTGTGGAAACCGTGGCGTGACCAAGTGGTTTTACTGCAGCGACATCACAGGGTGCGCCAATGTCGGTCACGTTGTTGTCTCCACTGGCCTGCCCACGACAGATGCTAAGTTTGCTGACGATATCGCGATATAGGTAGCATCCCCCCGCTGGCGAAAGAGCCTATATGCAGTCACAGATGCGAAGGCGAAGGATTAGACCTGTATGTCCGGCGGTATGGCTGGTGCGCCACAGATTTCCCCAAACCAGGGCGCGACATTGAGCGATGATCCGAATGCGATTGTCGCGGCGACCGAGGCTCTAGCGTCGCGCATTGTGCAGGTGCGGTCGGCCATCGGCCGGGTGATTTTCGGCCAGAACGATGTGGTCGATCAGACCCTGATTACCCTGTTGTCCGGCGGCCATGTGCTGCTTGTGGGTGTCCCCGGCCTGGGCAAGAGCCGGCTGGTTGAAACGCTGGGTGTGGTGCTGGGGATGGCGACCAAGCGCATCCAGTTCACCCCGGACCTGATGCCGGCGGACATCGTCGGCAGCGAGGTGCTGGACGAAACCGAAGGCCGGCGGGTGTTCCGCTTCGTGCCCGGGCCGGTGTTCTGTCAACTGCTGATGGCCGATGAGATCAATCGGGCCAGTCCGCGCACCCAATCGGCGCTGCTGCAGGCGATGCAGGAGCAGCGGGTTGCCGTCGGCGGTACTGAGCATGCGCTGCCGCGGCCGTTCCACGTGCTGGCGACCCAGAATCCGATCGAGCAGGAGGGGACGTACCCGCTGCCCGAAGCGCAACTGGATCGGTTCTTGCTCGAAATCAATGTTGCTTACCCTGACCTGCAGGCCGAACGCGTCATGCTGCTGGCGACCACAGGCGCGCATGAGGCTCGGCCAGTGGCGGCAATGTCAACCGAGGACCTGTTGGGAGCTCAGGCGCTGGTGCGCCGGCTGCCAGTCGGCGAAAGGGTTGTCGACGCGATCCTGGGCCTGGTGCGCGGCTGCCGGCCAGAGACCGCTGGCGACGACGTCGTTCGCCGCCATGTCGCCTGGGGACCCGGGCCACGCGCGGCGCAGGCGCTGATGCTGGCGACCCGTGCCCGGGCGTTGCTGGACGGGCGGCTGGCGCCCAGCGTTGATGACGTGGCGGCGCTGGCACGCCCGGTGCTGCGCCACCGGATGGCGCTGAACTTCTCGGCTCGCGCGGATGGCATCATGCTAACCGACGTGATCGACCGGTTGGTCGGCAAGCTTGGATAACCCCGCTACGTCAGCCCGCGACGCCAACGCAGCGCTCAGCGCGGAGGCCTTGGGTGCCCGCCTGCCGGCGCTGCTGGTGGCGGCAAACCGGGTTGCCTCGACGGTGGCCCAGGGCGTGCATGGCCGCAGGCGTGTTGGACAAGGCGACAGTTTCTGGCAGTTCCGCAGATACGTGTCCGGCGACACGCCGGCGCGGATCGACTGGCGGCAATCGGCGAAGTCTGGGCGCGGCGCGCCAGAGGGATGGTTCATCCGCGAGACCGAATGGGAGGCAGCCCAGACGGTCTGCCTGTGGCGCGATGCCTCGGCCTCGATGTGCTGGCGCTCTCGTCAGGTGGCGGTGGAAAAGCGAGACCGGGCCAATCTTCTGTTGCTTTCGTTGGCCGCTCTGCTGCTTCGTGGCGGAGAAAGAGTCATGATGATGCAACAAGGCGCCCGGTCGGTGACCAACCGGTTCGGACTTGACCGTCTGGTGATGGAACTGGAGACGGCGAACGACGAGAGCGGCTTGCCGCCCGACATGCGGGTGCCGCGCTACGGGACCGTAGTGCTGTTCAGCGACTTCCTGTCGCCGCTGGACGAAATCCGCACGCTGATCGGGCGCTACGCGGCGGTCCCAGCGACCGGCTATCTGCTGCAGATCCTGGATCCGGCCGAAACCGCCCTGCCCTATCAAGGCCGCGTGCGGTTCCGCGGCCTGGAAAGCGACGGCGATACTCTGATCCCGCGGGTGGAATCGGTGCGCGATGCCTATGCCGAGCGGCTGAAGGCGCAGCAGGACGGCCTGGCGGCAATTTGCTCGACAGCCGGGTTTGGCTTTGGCATCCACCACACCGACCATCCGCCTGAGATGGCGTTGCTGGCCTTGTATCAGGCTTTGGCGGCGCGATGATTTTTGCCGCGCCATGGGTTCTCACTGGTCTGCTTGCCCTGCCGCTGCTGTGGTGGCTGCTGCGGGTGACGCCCCCGGCGCCGCGGTCGGAGGTGTTTCCGGCGGTCCGCTTGCTGTTGGGCCTGAATGCGATGGAGGAGACCCCTGCCCGCACGCCCTGGTGGCTGCTGGCGCTGCGCCTGCTGGCGGCTGGTCTGGTGGTCGTTGCACTGGCTCGCCCGGTGCTGGACGCCGGCAGCGCGTTGGCGGGACGGGGTCCGGTTCTTCTGGTAATGGACAATGGCTGGGCGGCGGCAAACGACTGGGCGCGACGCAAGGAGGCGGCGGGCGCGCTGCTGGACCGCGCCGCGCGGGCTGGGCGCAAGGCCGCGTTGCTGACTACGGCCGCGGACGGCGGCGGTGCGGCGGTGGGTGTTTCCGCCACGATGCCGGTGGCCGATCTGCGCGCCCGCCTGGCCGCGCTGCAGCCGCAGGCCTGGCCGCCCGACCGAGCCGCGGCGGCAGACGCGCTGCGCGCCTGGCGGACGAACGAGGGCGCCTCGGTGGCAGGCGCCTCGGTGATCTATGTGCCTGATGGACTGACAGACGGGCCTGATTTTGGCCGGTTCGCCTCGGCGCTGCGGGATGTCGGGGCGGTGACGGAGGTTTGCTGCGACACCGCGGCGGCGCCGCTGCTGCTGCCGCCCACCAGCGAAGCGGACCGGCTGGTGGTGCATCTGTCGCAGGTGCCGCGGCCGGGTGCCTCGGTTGCAAACGTCCTGGCCCAAAGCGGCGACGGGCGAACGCTGGCCCACACTGAGGTCACCGTGCCGGCCGGCGCCTCGGTTGCCTCGGGGCCAATCCCGCTGCCGCCTGAACTGCGCAACCGGCTAACCCGGCTGGTGCTGGACGGTCCGGCGAGTGCCGGATCGGTGGTGTTGTTGGACGAGCGGTGGCGGCGCCGGCCGGTCGGCTTGCTGTCGGGTGACCTGGCGACCGCCGACACGCCGTTCACCGGCGCGATCTACTTTCTGAAGCGAGCGCTGGAGCCGTTCACCGAACTACGCGAGGGCGATGCGACGGCGCTGCTGAAGCGGGACATATCGACGATCGTGCTGGCGGACCGGCCGCTGCAGGCAGGGGCGGAACGTGACGCGCTGGAAACATGGGTGCGCAACGGCGGGCTGCTGATCCGTTTTGCCGGGCCGCGTACGGCCGAGGCGGCAACCAGCGACACCGACACGCTGATCCCGGCGCGTCTGCTGGCCGGCGACCGCCAATTGGGTGGGGCGATGTCCTGGAGCCAGCCGGCGGGCCTAGCGGCGTTCGCAGCCAACTCGCCTTTCGCCGGTCTGCCGGTCAGCGAGGAAATCAAGGTCAACCGGCAGGTGCTGGCGGAACCCAGCGCCGAACTGGCAGGGCGCACCTGGGCGACGCTGCAGGATGGCACACCCTTGGTCACCGAGGCATCGGTGGGGGCCGGACGGGTGGTGCTGTTCCACGTCACCGCCAATGCCGATTGGTCGAACCTGCCGCTGTCGGGGCTTTTCGTGGAGATGCTGCGCCGGCTGGTCAACCTGTCGGTGGGCGTGGCCAGTCCGCAGGGCACTGCCATGCTGGCACCGGCCGAGACGCTGGACGGCTTTGGTCTGCTGACTCAGCCGCCGCCGGCGGCGGTCGGGCTGCAGGCGGACAGGTTCGCCTCGACCCCGGTTTCCCCACGTCATCCACCCGGGCTGTATGGGCCGGAGAGCGGGCGCCAGGTGCTGAACCTGGGCAGCAGCCTTGCGGCACCCCAGGTGGCGCCCCCGATCGCCGGAGCCACGCTTGAGACTGTGCAGGGTTCGGCGCGGGAGCGGGAACTGGGTCCGCCGCTTCTGGCGCTGGCAGTGCTGCTGCTGTGTGCCGACATGGTCATCTCATTGCTGCTGCGCGGCCTGCTGCGGCCACGCGTGTCAGCGACCGCGGCAGCGCTGATGCTGCTGGTCATTCCCGGCGCGCATGCGCTGGAAGGCAGCCCCAATGCGGCGATTGACACCAGGTTGGGCTACGTCGCCTCCGGTGACAGCCAGGTGGACGGCATCTCCAAGGCCGGGCTGGAAGGCCTGTCGGATTATGTCAACCATCGCACCGCCGCGACCTTGTTCGAGCCGGATGCAGTGCAGCCCGGTCAGACCGACCTGAGCCTGTATCCGCTGTTATACTGGCCCATCGTCGCTGACGCGCCGGACCTGACGGACGTGCAGGTGGCGGCGCTGAACGACTACATGAGCCGCGGCGGCATCATCCTGATCGACACGCGTGACTCGGGGTCCGGCTCGGGTTTCGCGCCCGGCACCGAGGAGACGTTCCGCCGGATTGCCCGCAACCTGATCGTGCCGCCGCTGTCGCCGCTGACCGGTGAGCACGTGCTGTCGCACGCGTTCTATCTGCTATCCGACTTCCCCGGCCGGTTCACCGGCGACACGGTTTGGGTGCAGCGTGATCAGGACCGCACCAACGACAGTGTCAGCCCGGTGATCATCGGCGGCAACGACTGGGCGGGCGCCTGGGCGGCCGGCGCGGACGGCAGCAACCCCTACTCCGTCATCCCCGGTGGCCAGCGACAGCGCACGCTGGCGTATCGTTTCGGTGTCAATTTGGTGATGTACGCGCTGACCGGCAACTACAAGGGTGACCAGGTGCACGTGCCGGCCATCCTGCAGCGCCTCGGCCAATAGATGCGGGGGCACTAGATGCGCGCCGATCAGGTTATCGCCGCGGTCCGCTTCGACCCGCTCATCCCGATCTGGATCATCATCGCCCTCGGCGTGCTGTCGCTTGCCATCGTCGGGATCGGACTCTGGCGCCACGGCCGGGGGACATGGCTGCGGCTGGCCGCCTTCGCCGTGCTGCTGCTTTGGCTGACCGGACCCCGCCTGGTGCAGGAGACACGGGCCTCGCTGCGCGATATCGGCCTGCTGGTGGTCGATCAGTCGGCCTCGATGAAGGTTGGCGACCGTAGCCGCCTGGCCGACTCGGCGCGGGAAGCGATCCAGGCCCAGGCCGCACACCTGCCCGATCTGGAGCTGCGCACCATCACCGTGCCGGAGGCAGGGAATGCCGGCACGCAACTGTTCGCGCAGATGGACCGGGCGCTGGCCGACATTCCTCGGTCGCGGTTCGCCGGCACGGTGGCGATCACCGACGGGCAGTTGCACGACTTGCCGAAGGCCGCACCCGGTGGGGCGCCGCTGAACCTGCTGCTGACCGCGCACGGCGAGGAGACCGACCGGCGGCTGCGGGTGATCGAGGCGCCAGGCTATGGCATTGTCGGCAAGTCGGTCATCTTGCGCGTGGCGGTCGACGACCTGGGCGTCGACGGCAACTCGGGTCCGGCGACCTTGACCGTCCGTCGCGACGGCCAGCCGTTCCGAGTCGAAAGCGTGCCCGTTGGCGTGGAACAGCGCATCGAGGTGCCGATCACCCGCGCCGGTCCCTCGGTCATCGAGATGTCCGCCAGTCCGCTGGCCGGTGAGGTCTCTCAACTGAACAACCGAGCGGTGGTGGAGATCAACGGGGTGCGGGACCGGCTGCGGGTGCTGCTGATCTCCGGCGAGCCACACCAGGGGGAGCGGACATGGCGGCGCCTGCTGAAGGCGGATCCCTCGGTCGATCTGGTGCATTTCACCATCCTGCGGCCGCCCGAGAAGGACGACCGGACGCCGCTGAATGAACTGGCGCTGATCGCCTTCCCGGTGCGCGAGCTGTTTGTCGACAAGATCGGCGAGTTCGACCTGATCATCCTGGACCGCTTCCAGAACCGCGGGCTGCTGCCGCTGCCGTATCTTGCCAACATCGCCAGCCGGGTGCGCCAGGGTGGTGCGTTGCTGATGAGCGTGGGGCCGGAGTTCAGCGGCGCCACCAGCCTGGCCTCGACGCCGTTGGGCAGCGTGCTGCCGGGCGCACCAGCGGGGAACGACGCTGTGGTAGACGGGCAGTTCCGGCCCTGGGTGACGGATCTTGGCCAGCGCCAGCCGGTGACGGAGAATCTGCCCGGCGCCAATGCGCCTGAAAATACGGGAGCGAATGCGCCCGAGAATGCGGCATCGAATGCGCCTGGGGGCCGCGGTGGGAGTGCGCCCTCTGGCGCGGTGGCTGCGGGTGCACCGGGCGGCGCGGCAGGGGCACCAAGCTGGGGTCCCTGGTATCAGCGCATCCGGCCTGGTGCGGTGGATGGCGAGGTATTGCTGCGCACTCCGGACGGACAGCCGCTGCTGGCGCTGGACCGCGTTGGTCAGGGGCGCACGGCGCTCCTGCTGTCAGATCAGATCTGGCTGTGGTCGCGCGGCCACGAAGGCGGTGGCCCGCAGGCCGAATTGCTGCGCCGGATTGCGCACTGGCTCATGCAGGAGCCGGAACTGGAGGAGAACGCCCTGACCGCTCGGGTCCAGGAAGGCCGGCTGCGGATCGAAAGCCGTTCCACCGACCCGGGACCACCGGGCAACGTGGTCGTCACCGACCCGGACGGCAACAAGGAGACGGTGCGGCTGCACCAGGACTCCCCGGGCCGCGCCACGGCAGCTCGCGCCGCGCCGGTGCCTGGTGTCTGGCAGGTGACCCAGGGCACGCGGTCAGCCTATGCCGCGGCCGGCGCGGCCAATCCACCAGAGCTGGCCGATCTGCGGGCAACCGCCAGCGTGGTTGGCCCGCTGGCACGCGCCTCTGGCGGCGGCGTGCACTGGTTGGGTGCTGCGGAGGTGCCGGAGCTGCGGCGCAGTGAGGAACAGCGGGCTGCGTCCGGCAGTGCCTGGGTCGGGCTGCAGCGTCGGCACGACCATGTGGTGACCGGTGTCGCAGCACTGGAACTGCTGCCGGGTTGGCTTTCGCTGCCCGCGATGCTGGGGCTGCTGGTACTGGCCTGGCGACGCGAGGGCCAGTAACGCGGGTGACGGCCCTCGCGTCACACATTATTACGAGCCTTCGGCTTGGCTTGAAGCTGCTGATTCATGCGGTGAGGCCTGTGTGGCGCCTGTCTGCGATCGGCCACTGGCCGAAGGGTCCGGCTCGGCCGGCACTGCCTGGGATTTACCCGGCGGACGCGGTGCCAGCCGCGTTGAGGCCGGGCCGGTGATCACGTCGAAGTCGAAACTGGTGTGTCGCATGGAACCTCCTGTCTGGGGTCCCGGAACCGTTCCGTCATCGGCAGTGTGTTGCTGGCCTCAAGCGAAGAGCAAAAACCGCTGGGCGGGGCGGCTTCGGGTCTTGCTGGAAAGGCACGATCCTAGGCCGCTGGGAAATACCAGCGATACCAAAATCGTGAGGCGGGAACAGTTGTTGCCATAACCACTTACTAAGGCGGGTGTCGGTCCCGCACAAGGCGGGTATTCGACGCGCAGGTGACAAATGGTGACCGCTGAAAGGTCGGATTAATCACCTGCGACGCTCTACCGGGGGTGCGAGTTCGCAGCCCGGCCATACTGAGGAAGGAGATACACATGGCAAAGACGCGTTTGCTGTCGTCCGTTTGCGCGGCTGTGATGCTGGCAGCGGTCCCGGCACTTGCCCAGAATAACACTCAGCCCGGTGACACGACGGGTGGTGCGTCAACTACGCCACCGGCTGCCTCACCGGCCAGCCCGCCGGCTGCTGCCACTGGCACCGACACAACACCGGCCGACAAGATGGAGACGGGCAGCACCTCCCATCCAATGGGAAGCCGCGCGATGCGCCACTCCTCGATGCACGCCCGGCGAGGCGGGAGTGCAACGGCGCAGGATGCCGCGGTTGATCGCCTGAACGAGCAGAGCTATCAGGCGGCACGCAACGGCCAGTCCTTCAGCGGCGGATCGAGCGAGATGCCGGCCCCTGGCGGCGCGAGCATGAGCGGCGCCGGCAGCGCGGGCAGCACCAACGTTCCAGGTGCCCCAGGCGGGACGGGCGGCGGCACAGGCAGTGGCGCGGCGGCCTCTGGCAGCGGCGGCGGCAGCGGCAGCAAGTAATCAACCCAAGCCTGATCGGTGGCGTCGCCATCCGGTGGCGCCACCGGTACTTGAAATCCTGCCGTAGATTTATCATCCGCTGACGTGCGGCGGGTCGCCGCAGCGGTCAGCCCGAGGGCATTGGCGTAGCGGGCGGCGGCAGTTAGGCTCTTCCTCGGGACCGCAACCGGAGGAAAACCAACATGAGAGCCGCCGTCTTTCACGCCGCTCACCAGCCGCTGACCATCGAAAACGTCGAGATCGAGAAGCCGAAGCGGCGGGAGGTGCTGCTGCGGACGGCCTTTGCCGGGCTCTGCCACTCCGACCTGCACTTCATGGAGGGGCTTTATCCGTATCCGACCCCCGCGGTGCTGGGCCATGAAGGCGCGGCGGTGGTGGAGGCGGTGGGTGAGGATGTCACCTATGTCAAACCGGGCGATCACGTCATCACCTGCCTGTCGGTGTTCTGTGGCGAGTGCGCCTATTGCACCACCGGGCGGCCGAACCTGTGCGACAACACCGAGGTTAAGCTGCTGCCAGGCCAAGCCCGCCGGTTAAAGTGGAAGGGCGACGTGCTGCACCAGGCCTTCAACCTGTCGGTGTTTGCCGAGAACATGGTGGTGCACGAACATGCTGTGGTGAAGATCAGCCCGGAGATCCCGCTGGACCGAGCCGCGCTGGTGGGCTGCGGCGTGATGACCGGGGTCGGCGCGGTGTTCCACTCCGCCAAAGTTGAGCCAGGCAGCACGGTCGCGGTGCTGGGCTGCGGCGGCATCGGCCTGTCCGCGGTGAACGGCGCGGCACTCGCTGGGGCATCGCGGATCATTGCGGTGGATACCAATCCCTCAAAGCTGGAAAAGGCGCGCGAGATGGGGGCTACCGACATCATCAACGCCTCCAACGTCGATCCGGTCGCGGCGATCAAGGACATGACCGACGGCAAGGGCGTACCCTACAGCTTCGAGGCGATCGGCCTGAAGACGACGGCGGAGCAATGCTTTGCCATGCTGGCGCCGGGGGGCGTGGCGACGATCATCGGCATGATCCCATTTGGCACCAAGATCGAGCTGCATGGCGCGGATTTCCTGCGCGACCGCAAGATCCAGGGCAGCAGCATGGGCGGCAACCGGTTCCGCGTGGATATGCCACGGCTGCTGGAGCTGTGGCGGCAGGGCCGGCTGAAGCTGGATCATCTGATCAGCGGCCATATCAAGCTGGATGAGATCAACGATGGCTTCGCGATGCTGAAGTCGGGCGCGCCAGTCCGAAACCTGATCAATTTCGGCGTCGTGTAACGCCGGGACAGCCTGAGGGATCAGGCGGTTTCGACGTTCGGCACCGCCAGATCGCGGGGTTCCAAGGGCGGCGCCGACGGCGGCAAGGCCATTTGGGAGGCCGGATGGTAGACGACGTACCGCCCGCGGCCGGCGTTCTTTGCCTGATACAGTGCCTGGTCGGCGCAGCGCATCAATCCCGCCGTATCCAGCGATCTGGCGTCGGCGCCGCAGACGGCGATGCCGATTGAGATTCCCACCCGCAGGCTGACACCCTCAAACTCGTAACGCTCTGACAACGCGCCCAGGATGCGCTGTGACAGTTGCTCGGCATCGTCGGCCGTCGAGGTTGTCCGCAGCAGAATGGCGAACTCGTCGCCGCCCAGGCGGGCTACCAGGTCGTCGGCCCGCACGGCCGCCTTCATGCGGCCGGCGACCTCGCGCAGCACAACGTCGCCTGCGGCGTGACCGTGGGTGTCATTGATCCGCTTGAAGCCGTCCAGGTCGAGGACCAGCAGCACACTGGGCTGCGCGATGTCGGGAGTGGCCAGCGTCGCCTGCAGCGTCTGCATGAACAGGCGGCGGTTGGCCAGCCCCGTCAGCGCGTCCTCATTGGCCACCCGGCGCAGCCAAAGGCTGCTGCGATGCAGATCCAGCATGGAGCCCACGCCGGTCGCCATCTCCAGCAGCATGTGCTGCTCCTGCGCGTCCAGCATCCGCGGGCGGCTATCGGCGATGCACAGCGTACCAAGGGCGTGGCCGCAAGGTGAGCGCAGCAGCGCGCCGGCGTAGGAGCGCAGGCCCTTGGCGATCAGCGGATGGTCGTGAAAGCGCGGATCAAGGCTCAAGTCTTCGACCTGCAGGATCGGCTGGCCTAGCCCCACCGCATGCGCGCACATCGAGGTGGCGCGCTGCGGCGTGTAGGTCTCGAAGCCAATCAGCGACTTGAAGAAAGTGCGCTGGGAGTCCACTAGATTGATCGCTGCGAATGGCACGTGATAGATCCAGGTGCACAGGCGCGTGAACAGGTCGAAGCGTTCGTCCGGCGCGGTGTCGAGGATCCCATAGGACGCCAGCGCTTCCAGACGAGCGGCCTCGTTCAGTGGGATCGGCGCGACAGCCACCATGACGTCATGATCCAACCATGCTTCGGCGGCCGTGATATCCGCTAAGTTTTAAGGAAGTTTTAAACCCGCGCGGACGCCGGCGTGCAGATCTGCGGTTCAGCCCGATCTCACCATGCATTGATCGGCTAGTGTCCCGGTTCGAAAGTTCGTCACACTGTGGATCGGCACCGAACGAACTTTCGAACCGATCAGGACACTAGCAAAGCATTGTTTTCTAGTGTGGTTCATGGTTCCGAAGTCCGCTAAGGCGGTTGATCCACAGCATGGCGGACTTCGGAACCACCACACTAGTGCCCGATCGCAGAGAAGTGCTGCACGCGCTTCGCCGCGTAAAATCGGCCACTTCAAGCCAAACCGACGTATCGCCCTTCATTGATGGGCGATACTAGGCGCGGCGGTCCCCGTCGCCGCTTTGCTGCCGACAGATCCCCGATCGGGCGTTGACGGGCAGCGAGGTCTGTTTCAGCGTCCGGTGCTGATCCTGGAGGGCGGATGATGGCCGGCGAGTATACGGTGGGCGACCTGGTCGCCGAGTTCCTGGCGGCATGCGGCGTGACGACCGTGTTCGGAATCGCCTCGGTGCACAACATTCCGATGCTGGATGCGATTGGCCGGCGCAACACCATCCGCTTCATGATGGCCCGCGGCGAACTCGGCGGTGCGCACATGGCGGACGGCTATGCGCGGGTCAGCCAGGGACTGGGGGTGATCTTCTCCTCGACCGGACCGGGGGCCGCCAACGCGGTGGGCGGCCTGATTGAAGCGCGCTTCGCCGGCTCACCGGTGCTGCACATCACCGGTCAGACCTCCACCAAGTTTGTCGACCAGGGCTTGGGATCGGTGCACGATGCGTTCGACCAGTTGGGCATGCTGGGCTCCGTCTGCAAAGGCGCCTGGCGGGTCCGCTCCGCACAGAGCGCGCTGGGAACGCTGACGCACGCGGCGGTGACGGCCATGAGCGCGCCGATGGGGCCGGTCAGCGTCGAGGTGCCGATCGATCTGCAGCGAGCGAAGATCGAGCGTCCGGCGATCCTGGACAACTTCGTGCTGCCGCTGCCCGCGCCACGCCTCCCCTCCGAAACCGAGCTTGACGAGCTTGCGGCGCGGGTGCTGGCGGCAAGGCGGCCTATGCTGTGGCTGGGCAACGGGGCCAAGCAGGCTGGCGGTCCGGCGGCAAAGCTGCTTGAGATGGGCTTCGGCATGGTCACCAGCTTCAACGGACGGGCGACGGTCAGCGAGGAGCATCCGCGCAACATGGGTGCGTTGACCGGCAGCGGCATGAAGCTGATTACGGACTTCTACAGGACGGTGGATCTGTGCCTGGTGGTCGGCTGCCGGTTGCGCGGCCACGAGACCAACGATTTCCAGGTCGTGCTGCCGGACAACCTGATCCAGGTGGATGCGGATCCGCGTGCCAACGGTCGGACCTATGCCAGCCGCTACTTCGTCTGCGGCGACGCCCAGGCCACGCTCGCGGGGCTGGTCAGCCGGATCGAGGGCAAGCTGCAGGTGGCGTCCGGCTATCCAGAGGCATTTGCTGAGCTGAAGCGTACGGCCCAGGCGACGTTCATTGAGACGCTGGGGGCATACGGCACTTTCAGCCGGCAACTGCGCGACGTAATGCCGAAGGACGCGGTCTGGGCGCGGGACGTGACCCAGAACAACACCACCTGGGGCAACCGAGCGTTTCCGCTGCGGGCACCAAACCAGAACGTCTATCCAGTAGGGGCCGGCATCGGCCAAGGGCTGTGCCTGGGCATCGGGGCGGCAGCGGCGGCGGGTCAGCGCAAGACTGTGGTGATGACCGGCGATGGCGGGTTTTTCCTGAACGTCGGTGAGCTGTGGACGGCGGTGCAGGAAAACCTGGACATGGTGGTGATCGTGATGAACGACCGCGGTTATGGCGTGATCAAGCGCATCCAGGACGCGACGGCGCAGGGACGCCGTTTCTACGCCGATCTGGAAAGCCCGGATCTGGAGAAGCTGGCTGCATTGTCGGCGATCCCGTTCTTCCGCTGCAGTCATGCCGAGACATTTGGCGACATGGTTGCCAGGGCGATGGCGATCCGCGGATTGACCATGGTCGAGGTGGATATGGAGGCAGTGGGCGAGTTCCCGCCATATTTCCCGTTCAACCAGAAACCGGCCGCTTGAGCAGGAAGCTGCGGCGATTTCTGCAAGAACGTTACATCAATTCGATTGCACATCAGATACGGTTTTGCAAATATACTCCAGAATTACGTCCGGAGTATATTTTATGTCGCTGCCACCTGATAAATGCGCTGCCTGTCATCAACCGCAGGCGCTGTTCCCGTTCACCATGGCGTTCCAGCCCATCGTCGACCTGCACAGCGGGCGGATCGATTCGCAGGAAGCATTGGTGCGCGGCCCCGGTAACGAAGGGGCATACTCGGTGTTGAGCCAGGTCACTGCCGAGAACCGCTATGCTTTCGATCAGGCCTGCCGGGTCAAGGCGATCGAGCTGGCCACCGAGTTGCGGCTGGATGGCTACCTGAGCATCAACTTCCTGCCGCAGGCGGTGTATGACCCGAAAGCGTGCATTCGGCTGACGCTGCAGACGGCTCGGCGCACTGGCTTTCCACTGGAACGGCTGACCTTTGAGTTCACTGAGAACGAGGAGATCGCCGACGCCAACCATCTTGTAGGCATTATCGCGGAATACCGTCGGCACGGCTTCCGGATTGCGCTGGACGATTTCGCCACCGCCTATTCCGGCCTGGCGCGGTTGGCCGACCTGAAGCCCGACATCATCAAGCTGGACCGCGCGCTGATCATGGACTGCGACAAGGACAGGATGCGGCTGCGCATCGTCGCCGGCATGGTCAGCATGGCGGCTGACCTCGGCATCAAGGTGGTTGCCGAGGGCATCGAGCGGATCGAGGAAGTCGAGTGCCTGCGTCAGGTCGGGGTGCGGTTCATGCAAGGCTATTACTTCGCCAGACCGATGTTCCAGGGTGTGATCCGCGACGCCGAGATCAACTGGCCTGTAACAGCGGGCACGGCGATGGCGCAGGTTTAGTTGCGCTCGAAGAGCAGCAGCCCATAGCGCATCGAGCGGGTGCGGTACGCGATCAGGATGCGGACCATCGTTACGGCGAAGATGCGGCTCGCCGCTTGCCCGTTCAGCAGGAAGCGGAGGTAACCCGGTCGGGTCAGCAGCCTGCCGATCAGCCGGCGGATGCAGATCGACCAGGTGCGGCTGACCCGAGTGCTCAGGTCCTGGATCCGCAGCACGCGGAAACCGGCTTGCTCGGCCAGAAGCTGGTAATCGGCGAGGTTGCCCAGGCCGGGCAGCCGGCCTTCGCGGCAGATCGGCTCAAGCAGGTGGCGCACCTGCCAGGGCTGGGGTGTGTCGCCGGCCAGCCAGGCGCAGATCGCCAGGCGCCCACCCGGGCGCAGCACGCGGAACGCCTCCTGGAAGAAACGCCGCTGGTCCGCCATGTGCTCAGAGCTTTCGATCGCGTAGGCGCGGTCGAAGCTGGCGTCGGGGAAGCGGTTGTCCAGCCAGTCCTGCAACTGGATGGAGACGCTGTCGGACGCCTGTGGATGATCCTCGGCAATGTCCGCCTGGGCGGCTGATACGGTCACGCCGGTGACCTGCACCCCGTGAGAGCTGGCCAGGAGCCGCGCAGTCGCTCCATAGCCACAGCCGATGTCGCAGACCTGCTGGCCCGGCGCGAGCATCAGTTGGTCAGCCAGCAGCGTGACCAGTGCTTCGGCGGCCTCGGCGGCATTCTCCCGGCCGCTGGCCCAGTAGCCGTGATGCACATGCTCACCCCAGATGTCACGGTAGAACACATCGAGCTCGTTGTAATGCGCGGCGACGGCACCGGTGGATTGTGCTCGCTTGGGCAAGATCATGCAGGTGACTTTCCAGCCGTGGCTGGCCTGATCATGTTGCGTTGCGCGGACGTGATCAATTGCCGGGGTGCGGGAACCCGATGGTCCGGCGTCAATCAGCCGAGGAGCGGCGGACAGCCTTCCTTGCCGTGACGGACGCGGGAACCACCTCTGCCGCGAACATCAACCGATCCCGCATCTGGATGCAGCGCGGGTCGTAATACTGTTTCCACCATGCCGGTCCGGCGCCGGCGCGGCCGGGATACCACAGGCCCAGCGGCTGCGCCCGGCTGGCTTCCTGCGCCTTCTTGTTAAAGTGGTAGTGGTCGAACATGGCAACCGCCTCGATCGCATACATCGCCGCGATGCCGGCATCCTCGATCATAATCAGGTTGTCGCCATTCTGGTTCTCGCCGCCGGCGGCCAGGTTCGACGATCCGGTGAACACGGTGGGGTTGTCGCTGTTGAAGTCCACGACGACGAATTTGTCATGGATGTGCATGCCGGGGCCGCCGGAGGTCTCCGCCTTGAACGGGGGCGGCACGTTCCTGGTCAGGGCGGCGAAGCCGGTGACGTCTCCCATTGCGCCATCCGGGCTTTGCACCGCTAGGCCCTTCGAGGTCTCGACCGTGCCGTAGGAGAAGATGGTTGGCTGCGCCGCGATCGACCGTAACGCATCCAGGACGGGCCCCTGCCCAGTCGGTTCCATGACGGCGAACAAGACCGATGTGCCGGCGGACTGGATCCGCTGGGCCATCGGGCCGAGGGAGGCGTCGGGATCGGCATGCGGGGCGAAGGCGATGGCAGCCTTCGGCACGGCTGCGCTATTGCCCGCGGCGATCGTCTGGTAGCTGGCCGCGATGGCGTTGCCGCGGAACGCGGGGGCCTTCACGCCACCGCTGAATGCGGCATCGAAGGCTTCCGCGAACAGGCCCGCCAAGGTCGGGTCTTCAGAGACGATGATGTTGTTGGCCTGCACGTAGACGCCGCGGATCGAGAAGTTCATCGAGCCGAACACCACCTTTTGCGCGGTTCCAGCCTTGTCCCGCTGCAGGATCACCTTGTTGTGCTGGTAGCGGCCGAAATGGCCCTGGAGCACGTTCTCCGCACCTGCCGCATCAATGATCATCTTTGCCGCGGCCACTTCCGGCGGCTCACCTTGCCCTCTTGAGGCCTTGGTGTGCAGCGGTGCGTTATCAAGGATCGCGCGCAGTCGCTGCTGCCGGCCAAAGCCGCAGATCGCCGCGATCACATCCGGCTCGTCCAGGTCATAGGCGAAGAAGTCGATCCGGGCGGTGCGGTCCTGGGTGCATTCCTCAAGGAAGTCGAACGTCAGCCGGCGCGCGCCGCTGCCCAGCCACTGGTACTGGGCTTGGTATGGCCTGGTGTCGAAGTCGGGGACCTTGGCGCCAGCCGGGCGGATCGGCTTGTTGTGGAACAGGTCGGCATATGCCTGGGAGGCAATGTAGCCACGGGTGAAGGCCACCTGAAACTGCGAGTGGCTCTGCGAGACCGGGGCAACGGTGATCCTGACCTCCGGCCCGTCGGCCAGATCGGTGCCGTTGCCCGCGAAGAACAGCGCACGGACGCGATAGGCGAAGGGCGCATCGAAGTCGAAAGGCGGGTAGTCCACCCAGCGGAACTTCTGGAACGGCGCCTTGTCGGAGTCAGTCCATTGCGGCGCTGCGTTGGCGATTGCGGTGATTGCGCTGTCAAAGGTCAGCCGGTTCTGCAGCGCGGTCTCCGTCTGGCCGGGTGCGGTGCGCCAAATTGCGAAGCCGGCAAGGTTCCTGGCACCGTAGCCCACCGCGTCGTCGAGCAGGGACATGGCCAGCAGCACCTTGTTTGCGCCGGGATAGGCGACCACCCGCAGACCGTCGTTCTCCTGGATGGCCGGCTGCTGGGTGCTCGATGACGGGCGCCGCGTCATTTATCGCCAGCCTTGGCAATCGCGGCGGCTCAAGGCCACGCTGGCTGCGTGGTGATCCAGTGCCCTGCCCTTCCGCGTGGCCTCGGCCATGAGGTCTGCTCCCCTTCTGCAGGGATCTTGTCGCCGCGGCTGGCATGCGTCCATCGGACAACCGGCGCATCCGGGCGCCGCGCGAACGGTTTAACGCAGATATCAAAATCAGGGCGCGAGGATGAGCGGAACCCCGGCGGCCAAGGCGGACTGGCACAATCGTTTGTCCAAGGACGCCAACGGCAGACCGAGCCGCAAGGCAAGTTCAAGATAGCAGGCGTCGTAGATCGTCAGGTTGCTGCCAGCCGCCAGTGCCGAGATGGCGCCGAACGCCAGAGCCGCGGTCCGCTCATCGACGCGGATCGGCAACTCAGCCAGGATGGCTAGCGCCTGGGTGCGCTCGGCCAGGCTGATCCGGCCGCGGCGCTGTGAGAGCCACAGCACGTTCGCAGTCTCAAGGGACCACAATCCTGGGGCTACAGCGCCGCTTTCGCCGACCGCGGCAAGCAGGGCATCCGTCGCCGCGGTTGCCTCGCCCGGAAGCACCCAGGCGAGTGTGGCCGACCCGTCAAGCACGCAATACGTCAACGGCGGCCTTCGTTGCGCAGCGCTTCCAGTTCGTCGCGCGTGAAACGCTCACCGCGCTGGGCGATGCTATTGCGCAACGCACGCAGTTTCTCGACCGCACTGCGGCTGACCTCATGCGCCGGAGCCACCGGCACAAGATGGGCGACAGGCTTGCCGCGGCGCGTGATGGTGATCTGCTGCCCCGCCTCAACCTCATCGACCAAAGCGCTGAGGCGGTTTTTGGCGTCGAACAGGTTGACGGTTTCCACGGCGGCAATCCATCTAGATGTATCAGCTAGCTAGGACGAAGGAGCTTCATTGTCAAGATCGCCAGGCGGTCAGGCCATGGGCGCGAGACCTTCTGGACGCAGGCGAAGCAACAACAGCTCGACGGCTGCCTCCGGGGTCTGTGCGGCGGTATCGAGCACGATGTGTGGCCGGGTCCAGGCCTCATAGGCACGGTGTTGCACGTCCTGCCAGGTCGGCAAGGTCAGGCCGGCGATATCGCTGCTGCGGGTCTCGACACGACGGCGGTGTTCCCCGACATCGGAGCAGATGCATTCGACCTCCATCACCGGCACCGCGGCACGGTGTGCCACTGCCATCCAGGCATCACGGGTCACGTCAAGCGGATTGACCGAGTCGGCAACGACTGTTCCGCCGTTCCGCAGGTTGTCCTCGGCCATGGCATAAGCCACCGCGTAGCCTTCAGTCACCACGCCGTTGGGCAATGTATGACACGCGCGCAGGGCCTGCTCGATGGTGTCGATACGCAGGTATGTCGCTGCCGATTGCGCCGCCAGACGGCGGGCAATCGTTGACTTGCCGGAGCCAGGCAGGCCGCCGAAGACGATCAGCATGGCGTCAGTCGGTCCGCAGGAAGGGCAACAAGTGACGCAGCAAGGCCTCAGGCTGCTCCTCCGGCATCCAGTGGCCGCAGTTCTCGATCACCCCACCTTCGACGTTCACGGCCAGGCGCCGCAGTGACTCGACCACCTCCGTGCCGCGTCCCCAGGACCGGTCGCCCCCCAGTGCCAGCACCGGCATCGGAAGCTGGAAGCCGGCGGCGGTTGCGGCGTTGTCGGCGATATCGCGCGGGATCGCCCGGTAGTAGGCGAAGCCAGCCCGCAACGCGCCCGGCTGGCGGTAGACGCGCAGGTACTCCGCGATGTCGGCGTCGGGGATGGCGTCAGGCCGGGCGCCGTAGTTGCGGTAGAACCAACCGAAGTAGACGTGCTCGCGGCCGGTGATCAGGGCTTCTGGCAGGTCGAGCGTCTGGTGAAACGCGTGGTGCCACCGCCGTCCGCCCTGGCTGATATTGGCACTGCCGTCGCCGGGAATGGTGACGTCCAGTATCACCAGCCTGCGCACTGACGCGGGGTGAACCGCGGCGACGGCATAGGCGGTCGGACCGCCCCAGTCATGACCGACCAGGTGAAAGGACTCGATGCCCAAGACGTCGTGCACCAGCCGCCAGATATCGTTGCCGACTGTCTGCTTGTCGTAGCCATCCAGCGGGCGTGACGAGTCGCCCAGGCCGCGCAGGTCCGGTGCGATCACGCGGAACCGCTCCGCCAGTGCGGGCATCACCAGCCGCCATTCGTACCAGCTTTGTGGCCAGCCGTGTAGCAGCACCACCGGAAAGCCTGATCCGGCGGTGACGTAGTGCAGGCGGACGTCGCCCAGGTCGGCATGGTGATGGTCCAAGACGGCGGCTCCCTTCCCGATCGATTCCGGAAGCCTTACCATAAGCCCGGATCAAGCAGGGGGAAGCATGCACTGGACCGATCGCCGCGAACGCTACCGCACCGTCATCGGCGGCAGCGCCTGCCTCCATCCCGGGTCGGTGCATGACGCGATCTCGGCCCGCATCGCCGAGGAACTGGGGTTCGACGTCGGCATGTTCGCCGGCTCCATCGCCTCGTTCACGGTGCTGGGCGCGCCGGACCTGATCGTGCTGACGCTGACCGAATTCGCCGAACAGGCCTACCGGATCAACCGCGCCGGCAAGCTGCCGCTGATGGTCGATGCCGACCATGGCTACGGCAATGCGCTGAACGTGATGCGTACGGTGCAGGAGCTGGAGACTGCGGGGGTGGCCGCCCTGATGATCGAGGACACGCTGCTGCCGCGCGGCTTCGGTGAGACGCGGCCCACGCTGATCTCGCTGGAGGAAGGCGTCGGCAAGATGCGTGCGGCCCTCGCGGCGCGGGAGGATGGCGCGATGGTGGTGATCGGGCGGACCAGCGCGCCCTCGGTCGCCGGCCTGGCCGAGGGCATCAGGCGGCTGAAGGCATACGAGGCAGCCGGTGTCGATGCGCTGTTCATTGCCGGCGGCCTGACCCGGTCGGACCTGGATGCCATCGCCGCGGAGGTGCGGATCCCGCTGATGCTGGGCGGTATGCCGGCGGAGCTGCAGGACAGGGACTACCTGAGCAGCCGGGGGGTGCGGATCGCGCTGCAGGGGCACCAGCCGTTCTCGGCGGCGGTGCAGGCAATCTATCAGACGATGAAGGCGTTGCGCGACGGCGTGAAGCCCGCGGCGCTGCAGGGTGTGGCGTCGTCGGAGATGATGGCGCGGGTGACCCGCGAAGGCGACTACAAGAGCTGGACACAAAAGTTCCTGGAGTAAAACGTGAAGCCTGAGCTTTCCCGCGCCACGGCGGCGACGCTGCCGGCGCACGATCTGTCGTGGAGCCGCGAATGAGCGTGCTGTCGGGCCAGGCCCGGCTGGCTGGCATCACCGGCTGGCCGGTCAGCCATTCCCGCTCGCCAAGGCTGCACGGCTACTGGCTGCAGCGGCATGGGATCGACGGCGCCTATCTGCCCTTGCCGATCGAGCCGGGGCACTTTGCCGCTGCGGTCAAGGGACTGATGCTGGCGGGGTTCGCCGGGGTGAACGTCACCCTGCCGCACAAGCTCGCTGCCTTCGACATCTGCGACACGGTGGACGCATCGGCCCAGCGTGCGGGGGCGGTGAACACGCTGGTGTTTGACGGCGGCCGGATCACCGGCAGCAACACCGATGGGTGGGGATTCCTGCAGAACCTGCGCGCGCATGGCGTCGATCCCGCCTCTGGCCCGGCCTTGATCCTGGGCGCCGGCGGGTCGGCCCGCGCCATCGCCGCCGTGCTGCTGCAGCTTGGTGTGGAGGTACAGCTTGCCAACCGCACGCCGGAGCGTGCCGAAGCCCTGGCGCGCGCCCTGCCCGGCCTGCGGGCAATCGACTGGGCGGCCCGTGACGATGCGCTGACGGACAGCGGGCTGCTGGTCAACACCACCTCATTGGGCATGGCGGGCAACCCGCCGCTGCAGATCAACCTGGACCGCGCCACACCCAGCCTGGTCGTCGCCGACATCGTCTATGTGCCGCTGGAGACCCCGCTGCTGGCCGCCGCGCAGGCTCGGCAGTTGCGTTGTGTGCAGGGTCTGGGAATGCTGCTGCATCAGGCGGTGCCAGGATTTCGCGCCTGGTTCGGCGTCGAACCGGTGGTGGATGACGCGCTGTTTCGCTTCGTCGCGGCGGACCTGCTGGCGGGATGAGGATTGTTGGCCTGACCGGCGGCATCGGTATGGGCAAATCGACGGCGGCGGCGGCATTCAAGCGAGCGCGCATACCGGTGTTCGATGCCGACCTTGCGGTGCACCGGATGCAGGCCAGGGGCGGACGCGCGGTGAAGGCGATCGGGAAGGCATTTCCCGGCACAACACGCGGCGGTGCGGTGGACAGGACCGCGCTGCGCCAGGCCGTGCTGGGCAACCGGGCGGCACTGACCCGGCTGGAGCACATCCTGCACCCGATGGTCGAAGCCGAGGAGCGGGCATTTGTCAGCCGAGCCCGGCGCGCGGCAAGACCCGCGGTGGTGCTGGACATCCCCCTGCTGTTCGAGACCGGCGGTGACACGCGGGTTGATACCGTGGTGGTGGTCTCCGCCCCGCGTGACGTGCAGATCCACCGCGTCGGGCTGCGCCGGCGGATGAACAAGGCCGACATCGCGGCGGTGATCGCGCGGCAGATGCCGGACAGCGAGAAGCGCCGGCGGGCTGATCTTGTCGTGCGCACCGGGCTGTCGCGTCATCACACCTTGCGAATCCTCCGCCGTTTCATCCAAACACTGCAGGCATGATCCGCAGCGTGCTGTTCGATACGGAGACGACCGGGCTCGATCCGCTGAATGGCGACCGGGTGATCGAGGTCGCGGCGCTGGAGCTGATAAACGATCTGCCCACCGGCAAGCATTTCCACGTGCTGATCGATCCGCAGCGCGACATTCCCCCCGAAGCCTCACGCGTGCACGGCTTCACCAGCGCCGACCTGACCGGCAAGCCGTTGTTCGAGGCGGTCGCTGGCCCGCTGGCGGAGTTCCTGGGCGACAGCAAGCTGATCGCGCACAATGCGCCGTTCGACTTCGGCTTCCTGGACATGGAGTTCGGCCGGCTGGGAATGCCGAGCTTGAGCCGGGAGCGGATGATCGACTCGCTGGCGCTGGCCAAGACGCGGTTTCCCGGAATGCCGAACAGCCTGGACGCGCTGTGCCGGCGGTTTTCGATCGATCTGTCGGCGCGCACGACGCACAATGCGTTGCTGGACTGCAAGCTGCTGGCCGAGGTCTATGTCGAGCTGACCGGCGGGCGTCAGCGCGGCCTGTCGCTGGCGGCGGTGGATGGGCGGGCGCCAGTGGCGGTGTATCTGCACACCGGGCCACGGACGCCGCGGTTGATTGAGCCAACGGAGGCGGAGCTGGCGGCGCATGCGGCGTTCCTCAGCCGGATTAAGGAGCCGATTTGGGGGATGGCGTAGGGATACTGTTGAAGCGCCTGTTGGCGCCGGCCGACAGCCGTAGACGCGCTCAAATGAATGAGACGGCTGACTGTGGCGGGGTTGATCGGCGCCATGGGTAACAAATCGCTGACTCCGTAACAAGTCCGAGTGAATGTCCGGCTCTCACCTTCCGCGCCCGCTGTCGCTAGAGGTGCCCCAGGCCCGTTGCTCAATGGTGGCCTCTCGACCCCCACCGCAGTGCTCGGCCTGCCCAGCACCTTCGCGGAAGTGGTCGTCATAGCGGCCCCCGATAGGTGAACCCGCCGATCTCACGCCGCGGCTCATCGATCGTCATCAACCTGGCAACGCAGTATTCCAGCTACCCCTAACTTGATTTGGAGGAACTGACGCGATCGCTTCTAGGTATTTGTAGTTTGCGCTTTAAAGCGGTTTGTCGGAGGATGGCATGCAGGGGCCGCGCCAGCACTACGAGGTGTTTTTAGGGTGGTGGATTCGTCGCCCCGTTGCCGGCACGACGGTAGCCATCCTCTTGGTCCTGACGCTGATCTGGGTGCCTGGCATCTGGCGCGAGGTTCCACCGCCCCCATCCGAACAACACCCACGCGAGCAACGCCCACCCGAGCAACACGAGCAATCAGCCTCTGGTCCTACACGATGTATGCTTGCGGCTGAGAGGACCGCTTTCGACATACGGGCACTTCAGAGCCAACTCATGATTGACGCCCTTAAGTGCGGACAGCGCGACGGTTACAACACCTTTATCCGCCGCCACAGGGGTGATCTCCAGACCGCCGACAAGCAGATCGCCTCACATTTCAGTCGGATAGACAACTCTACAGGCCAGCAGCGACACGATACCTATGTCACGGACCTGGCGAATGCCCAGTCGCAAGAGGCTATTCGCCAAGGATCTTCCTTTTGCCAGGATATAAAACAATTTGTTTCGCAGGCTTTGACACTACAGAATCCCGATCAGATATCGCGCTTTGTCACCGAGAAGACCGTGGCAGATCCCTACGCTCTTCCGCCTTGTGTGCCCGCGACAACTCGGACTAACTGAATCCCGCCAAAATGAAATTGGTATCCCCGTATCTGAAAAATGCTGCGCAATATCAAGAATTGCAGGCACGGTCACAAAGTCGGGCTACTGAAGTTGCTATAGCTTGTATCAAGAAAGCACGTAAAGAGGAGCTAGACGGCTTAGGCGAGAAAGCGGCTAGAGACGGCTTCGAACATGAATGGGCTGTTCAGTCGGTTACCCAGGCGTCCGAATGGGTTGTTCAGACGCTTATCAACGGAGCGTATACGAGACAATTTCACGAATGGGAAAAAGCAACAAAAGGATACTTCCGCAATCAATGGGAGTGGAACGGTAATCAGCAAGTTTTCGCGCTCGCAAGTCACAAGAAAAAACAAAATGAGACCTATGTCCATACTGTCAGGAACGTTCTCCTGGTATTCGGATATTCGATGTCTGGTCGTCCTACTTTCCAATCCCTTTGTCAAATACAGGCAAACACGAATAGGGCGAAACACAGATGCGGTGGATATTCTGCCACGCTGAAGCAGTACAACGATGCGGTTGAGGTTATAATAGATTTCTGGAAAGACCTCAAAAGTCACGAGACGTTTGTTATTGACGTGACAGACGGCGTCTCAAAATTCTGGGCAGACTTGTGCCTGCCTCCAAACTCGGCAGCGGCTTGATTATGCCAGCGCCTGAACGAGTAGCGACGTCCCGTCGAACCCGGTGCGCATCACAGCCCGGTACCAACAGAGGTAGCTGGCGAGATACTTGGTCGCCAAGCCCCGGCAGCGGGCATTGATCAGCAGCGATCATGCGCACCGACAGGTGCCCGGTCATGTGGCGCAGGTAGTCGCCCCATAGACACGGCTTGCGGGCACGCGCCATGGGCGTTTCTGGCAGCGTGTTATACTGCCGATTGCAGCCTCGGCACTTGAACAACAGGGCGTTAGCGGGGTCTCTGAGTGTGTGAACATTCGGCGTCGGTTGTTCAGGAAATGGTCAATCCAGACCGAAGTGTCGGCCATGATCACGCGCGACCGGTGCGCATCGCCTCCAGGTCCCCTTCCCAACCCATACCCGCCGACTCGGCCAGGGCCAATGCGCGGCTGTGGGCGTCCAGCACCTGCCGCAGTGCCATTTCGACAGTGGCTTTTTTCGTGGTCTGCTTGGTGGCTTGCATCACCGCTGTCAGCAGTTCGTCGTCGATTTCGATGTTGGTTCGCATAATGAGAGTCCGTGTGTAGAGCTGGGCCGTCATACACACATAGTGGCTTGTCTTGGCAAGTTCCACGGCAAGCATGTCCCTTGGCCGCAAGCCAGCAGGCCATAGCCGCGGGCAAGTTGTGCGTCGACGAGAAAGCGCATCAGCCGACGCGGAAGACAGGGTGGGCCGCCTGGCGCGCGGCGTATTCGAGGGCGGCGATGATGTCTCAGGCTTCTAACAATGGATAATCCGCCAGGACTTCGTTGCGGTCGGCGCCGGCGGCCAAGAGGTCAAGCACATCCTTGACGCGGATACGCAAGCCGCGAAGGCAAGGCCAACCGCCGCATTGGCTTGGATCAACGATGATGCGGTCCAATAAAATATTGCAGGGCTCGCGATCGCGGGCGTTTTTCCTGGTCGGCTTATGTAGCTTAGATGGCCGGGTCAAGCCCGGCCATGACGATGAAGTGGATGGGTCGAGCGACCTCCGCCGAATGGCGCAAGATCGCCCCAGCCACATCACGCACTCTTCTTCACGATCTCATCCGCCACGTTCCGCGGCACCGGATCATAGTGGTGGAACTGCATCGTAAACGAAGCCCGGCCCTTGGTCATCGACCGCAGGTGCGAGATATACCCGAACATCTCCTTCAGCGGCACATGCGCCCGCACGATTACGGTGGACCCGGAGCTTTCCTGGTTCTGGATCATGCCGCGGCGGCGGTTCAGGTCGCCGACGACATCACCTACGTGATCCTGCGGCGTGGTGATCTCCACGTCCATGATCGGCTCCAGGATGATCGGCGTGGCGTTCTTCATGCCGTCACGGAAACACGCCTTGGCGGCGATTTCGAACGCCAGCGCCGAGGAGTCGACATCGTGATACTTGCCGTCGATCAAGGTGTACTTGAAGTCGACGGTTGGGAAGCCGGCCAGCACGCCGGTGTCGGCCTGTACCCGGATGCCCTTCTCGACAGCCGGGATGTATTCCTTCGGCACCGAGCCGCCGACGACCTTGTTCTCAAAGACGACGCCGGCATTGCGCTCCAGCGGCTCGAAGATGATCTTGACTTCAGCGTACTGACCGGACCCCCCCGACTGCTTCTTGTGGGTATAGGTCTCGGTGTGCGGCTTCGAGATCGTTTCGCGATACGCCACCTGCGGCGCGCCGATATTGCAGTCCACACCATACTCGCGCCGCAGCCGGTCGATAATGATCTCCAGGTGCAGCTCGCCCATGCCGGACAGGATGGTCTGGCCGGTCTCCTGGTCGGTGCGCAACCGCAAGGAGGGATCTTCGCCGGCCAGCTTCTGCAGGCCCAGCGTCATCTTCTCGACCGCCTCCTTGGTGCGCGGCTCAACGGAGATGTCGATCACCGGCACCGGGAAGGCCATCCGCTCCAGCACCACCGGATCGTCGTTGGACGCCAGGGTGTCGCCGGTGCCGGTGTCCTTCAGGCCGACGAAGGCGGCGATATCGCCGGCCTCGACCTCCTTGATCTCGGCGCGCTTGTCGGCATGCATCTGGAACATCCGCCCGATACGCTCACGGTGGCTCTTGGTGGTGTTCTGCACCATGTCGCCCGACTTCAGGGTGCCGGCGTAGACACGCACGAAGGTCAGGGTGCCATACTTGTCGTTGATGATCTTGAACGCCAGGCCGGCGAACGGCGCCTTCGGGTCGGCCTTGATGCGGCGGCGGTTCGGGTTGTCGCCCTCCTCCTCGCCCTCTTCCAATGCCACGGCGATGCCGGCCACGTCGATCGGCGAAGGCAGGTAGTCAATGACCGCATCCAGCAGCGGCTGCACGCCCTTGTTCTTGAAGGCGGTGCCGCACAGCACAGGACGGAACGTGCCGTCGATGGTGCCGCGCTTGATGCAGCGCTTCAACGTCTCGATCGCGACCTCACCCTTGTCGAAGTATTCCTCCATCGCCTCGGTATCGACGGACAGCGCGGTGTCCAGCAGGGTCTGCCGGTGCTCTTCCACCTGTGCGGCCATGTCGGCCGGAATGTCCTCGTAGTGGTATTTCGCCCCCAGCTCGCCGCCTTCCCAGATGATGGCCTTCATCTCGACCAGGTCGACGACGCCCAGGAACCCGTCCTCCACACCGACCGGAAGCTGCAGCGGCAGGGCGACGATGTCCAGCTTCTCCTTCAGGGTGGCGAAAGCGCGGTAGAAGTCGGCCCCGGTGCGGTCCAGCTTGTTGATAAAGATGATGCGCGGCACCTTGTAGCGATCGGCCAGACGCCAGTTGGTCTCAGACTGCGGCTGCACCCCGGCGACGCCCTCAATGATGAACACTGCGCCATCCAGCACCCGCAGGCTGCGGTTAACCTCGATGTTGAAGTCGATGTGGCCCGGCGTATCAATGATGTTGATCCGGTTGTCCTTCCACTCGCACGTCACGGCAGCCGAGGTGATGGTGATGCCACGCTCCCGCTCCTGCTCCATGTAGTCGGTGGTGGTGTTGCCATCGTGCACTTCACCAATCTTGTGCGACACACCGGTGTAATACAGAATCCGCTCGGTCGTCGTGGTCTTGCCGGCATCGATGTGCGCGGTAATTCCGATGTTCCTGATCCTGTCGAGCGGTGTTACAGCCACGGCAAACCTCCTGATATCGAGCGAATGGGCGGGCACATCATAAAGGGCGCGTGATCCAGTGCTGGATCATGGGGATACCCCGCGCGCCCGCCCGTTGCGCCGGCCACGACCCTCGGCCGGCTATGTCGTCCGGGAAATGCGACAGCGCGTGGGGTTTTGCAAGCGCGAAATCCCTGCAAACGCGTGCGCTGCCGCGAATTCGGCCTTGCACCCGGCCGGCGGCGTGGCCGACAGCGATATTGCTGAACGCTTCTTCACAGTGCGCAACAAGCTGATCGGCTACAACAACCCAGCCCTGCCCCGGCAGGTTCCGTTGGCTGCAGCACGCTGCTTCAGTCCATGATTTACGCCCTGAAAGCACGCCGATGGGCGTGCCCCTGCCGCAGGTCTTCCGATGGACATCCGAACCGCCCATGCACTTGTACGATTTGGCCTGGGCCGACGTGGTGCGGAGAAGCTGCAGGCTGATCCCGCCACCTGGCTGCTGGATCAGTTGCGCGCGCCGGATCCAGCCCATTTCGAAGACCCGCCGACGACCGCGGCTGGCTTGCTGGCGCTGCGTGAAGATCGTGAGACCAGGCCGCCGCCCGGTGAGTCGCGGGTGCGGGCGTTGTTAAAGGCGCAGGCTGCCGCGCAACTGGCGAATGCAGTGACCACGCCGGCCCCGTTCCGGGAGCGGCTGGTGTGGTTCTGGACCAATCACTTCACCGTCTCGCTGCGCCGCGGCCAGTGCGCCGCGGTAGCTGCGGCGTTCGTCGAGGAAGCGATCCGTCCACACGTCACCGGCCCGTTCACGGCGATGCTGCTGGCGGTGATGCGCCACCCGGCGATGCTGCTTTATCTGGACAACGCGGGCTCGTTTGGCCCGAACAGCCAGGTCGGGCAGCGCACCCACCGCGGCCTGAATGAGAACCTTGCGCGGGAGTGCCTGGAGCTGCACACCGTCAGCCCCGCCGCAGGCTACAGCCAGTCGGATGTGACTGCCTTCGCCAACATACTGACCGGCTGGTCGGTGGACATGAAGGCGGAGCCGCCGGGCTTCCGCTACCGGCCCCTTGCCCACGAACCAGGCGTGCATACGCTGCTGGGGCAGCCGTTCCCGCCGGACGAAGCAGGTGGGTTCGCTGCGCTGGCATTTCTGGCTAACCATCCGGCAACGCACCGCTTCCTGGCCACCAAGCTGGTATGCCATTTTGTCGCCGACGACCCGCCGGCCGATGCGGTCCGGGTCATCGAGGCGGTTTTGCGCGACAGCCGGGGCGACCTGGGTGCTGCAGCAGCGGCGCTGGTGACCCTGGATGCGGCCTGGCAGCCCGGGACCAAGCTGCGCACGCCGATGGAGTATCTGGTGGGCTGTGTCCGAGCCCTGGACGTCCCGCCCGAGCAGGTGCCGAACATGATGGGTATCCTGGGTGGGCTTGGTCAGCCGCTGTGGACGGCTCCGGCACCGAATGGCTGGCCGGATCGCGCTGCCGATTGGGCCGCGCCGGAAGCGATGCTGCGGCGGATCGACTGGATCAGCGGCTTCGCCGGGCACATCGGCAACCGTGACGTGGTCACACTGTCGGAGATGACGCTTGGACCGCTGCTGCAGCCCGACACTCGTGAGGCGATCGCACGAGCCGGCTCGCGGCGCGATGCCGCCACCCTGCTGCTGACCAGTGCTGATTTTCAGAGGCGTTGACATGATAAACCTGACCCGCCGCTCCGCCATCCTGGGGCTGGCCACCAGCATCAGCATCGGCCGCACGTCGCTTGCCATTGCCTCGGTGCCCACCGAACGGCGCCTAGTTGTCGTGATCCTGCGCGGCGCCCTGGATGGCATGGCGGCCGTGGTGCCATATGGCGACGTCAACCTGACCGGCCTGCGCGGTGAAATCGTTCCGCCGCCGCCTGGCCAGCCAGACGGCCTGCTGGATCTGGGCGGGTTTTTCGGACTTCACCCGGCGCTAGCCGGATTGCACGACATGTACCTGGCGAACGAAGCGCTGGCGGTCCACGCCGTCGCTGGGCCGTACCGGATACGCAGTCACTTCGAGGCACAGGACTACCTGGAATCCGGCGCCGAGCAGCGGATGACCAGCGGCTGGCTCAATCGCGTCGTAGCCGCGCTGCCTGCGCCGACAATGCCTCGCCCGGAGGGCCAGGCGTTGGCGGTCGGCGTGTCCGTGCCGCTTCTGCTGCGTGGTCCGGCGCAGGTAGCGAACTGGGCACCGCACGGCTTCGCCCAGCCGGCGCCAGAGCTGTATGCAACTATCGCCGCAATCAATCAGCATGATCCAGTGATCGGGCCAGCAATTGCCGAAGGGCTGCGGGCGCGCGGCTTCAGCGCTGGCGTGCTGGACGACGAAGCGGAGGTGAACGACAAGAACGCCTTCCCCGCTCTGGCCCGCGCCGCTGGGGAGATCCTGCGTGCGGCTGACGGTCCGCGTATCGCCGCGCTGGAGATCGGCGGCTGGGACACGCACACCGGGCAGGTCAACCGGTTAACCGGCCCGCTGAAACAGTTGGATGCCGGGCTGGTGGCGCTGAAGACGGCGCTGGGTCCTGCTTGGGTTCAGACAGCGGTTCTGGTGATGACGGAATTTGGCCGCACCGCCCGGGTTAACGGCACCAGGGGCACCGACCACGGCACCGGCACGGTCGCGTTCGTCGTCGGGGGTGCGGTGGCGGGCGGACAGGTACGGACCACTTGGCCCGGTCTTGGCGCAGGTCAGTTGTTCGAGAACCGCGACTTGGCCCCTACCACCGACTTGCGTTCGGTGGCCAAGGGAATGCTTGCGGCTCACCTGGGTCTCGATACCATGGCGCTGGGTCAGGTGTTTCCCGACAGCAGCGGCGCACAGGCACTGGGCGGGCTGATCCGTAGCTGACCCTGTAGCACGCCGCGGTTTTGACAAACCGCTGTAGCCTGGAAGGGCGGGGCGCCGGTGTCACCACCCTTCCCTGGGATCTGCCCCCGTCGGTGCTTGTGTAGATACCCCATCTGCGGCTGCGACTCGCCGTTGCCGCCCGACTGGCATAACCTCGGCTGATGTCAGAACCCTATCGTTTGGCAGGCAACAGCCAATTCTGTTGCGGATGTGTAATTGGACAGTAACGTCAGAACTGCTATCCGTCGGCGGCAGCGCATGCGTGGCGTGACCGACTGACTCCGCAATGGCCTGTTGTCTGAGAGCGGGATGATTGTAGGTTGAAGCGGATATGCCGCTCCATAAATCTGCTTGCACGCGTGATTCGGACCTGCAGCGGTGCAGCCTTCGATCATCACGCTCTAGGTTGGCGATGAAAGCATACGGTATCGCCGACCTATCTGTCCGTCTTCAGCATGCGAGATCTGCCCGCTGCACCAGCCATGCTTTTCACAATGCCGATTCGCAAGCGACGGTGTCCGCTAAACCATGACAAGATCACGCTGCCACGCCTGAGACTCTACGATCTGGCAAATAAAACAAAGACTCGCGTCGTGTTGCTTGGGGATGGAGAGGTTGCCTCTGCCAGCCCGGCGCTATTATCGGCCGGCTGGATGGAGACGCCAGTGCGGCAGCCGATCACCCACCCGATTACATCGGTAACAGTCTGATCGCGGAAGCAAAATTGCCTTAAGAGGTTGGCCAAGGTCTTCCATGTTGTGCTGGCTAAGGGCTGTTGGCCTGCCGAAACGCAAACTTAGGGAGATAAGTTATCAGCAGCAAAGAGGAAAATTCTGTAAAGACTATAGCGCTGTTCATCCACCGCTCCTATATTGCCGTGTCTGAGTTGCAGGAAAGAAATATATGCCAGAGGATGTGTTGGGCCTGACGGCTCAAATCGTGAGCGCGCATGTGACGAAGAATCCGGTGTCAGTTGAGGACCTGCCTGGGCTGATACGCGATGTCTACAAGACGCTTGCCAGTGTTGGTGAAGTCGCGCCGCCTGTGGAGGCTGTCAAACCTGCGGTTGCGGTGACGAAGTCGGTCTTCCCAGACTACATTGTCTGTCTTGAAGATGGAAAGCAGATGACGATGCTGAAACGGCATCTGATGACGGAACATAATATGACAGTCGATCAGTACCGGGCAAAGTGGAATTTGCCATCGAACTACCCGATGGTCGCACCGAACTATGCAGAAACCCGCTCGACCCTGGCCAAGAAGATGGGACTCGGACGCAGCCGGACTGTTGCACCCCCAGCAAAGAAGTCCGGTCGCAAGGCGAATCGCAAGGCCGGCGGACGGAATTGATCTTTCATTATAGTCCCTGCTGGTGAGCGTCCGGATACCTGCATCCGGCCGTCTTGATGTTATTGTCAACTGAAAGTGTGAGTGCGCGTGACGATGTAATCACACGTCGGTTGTTGACAGATACCACCTTCACCCAACATCGAAGTGTTTTCTGCTCGTATTGCGGCGCTCTTTCGACGGCATGGAAAGCATTTGCTCGGACAATTGGCGTTCCTCCCTCTCTTGAAGCGCTAAGTGCAGCCAACATTGGTTCTTGCTGACCCCATGTCGTAGGCGACAATGGTTGCGAAGATCCCGGCGCTAAATCGCACCTAAGAGCGTGATGACCGAAGGCGGCTTCGCCGGAGGTATCAATCACGCTTGCAAACACATGCATAGAGCAGAAGACTAGCGTTGTCCTAAATCATCCTGCTCTAGACTGCACCGGAAGGGGCTGCCCGGTTTTATTCATCCGCAGAAGCACATGCCTCCGGTCGCGGCGGCGGCTGATGTTACATCGCCTTTACTTCACTGCTGATCATGGATGCAGTGAGGGCTGAAAATGACATCCTAGGTTGAAGGAATTGGCAATTTTGCCCGTGCATTCGGCAACCCTTTGTTGTGATAGCGGACGTGTTGCCTCCTGCTGCTGATATTTTAAAGTATCAGAATAGCGGCAGTGTGGTCGGCCGGGGACGGCGGAACCTCCCGCGGCTCCCGAGTTTAATTAGCTGCCGAGTCGCGCTTCTACTTGCGGTGGCAGCACAGAACCATGATGCTCTGGCTTTTGACGGTGTTGCTGATAGCATCCCGGTTTGAAGGTTCGTTACGCTCGAATTGGTCGTCACACGAGCTGCCGACCAGGGATATCCGCCTGCATCCCGGTCGCGGGCTGACACATCGGCAGAAGGGGCTTGGCGTTATGCAACATGATAAAATACGACTAGAAACGACCGGTAGCGTCGTGGTCATGACGTTGAATGACCCAACAGTCCTGAACGCGTTCAGCCTCAAGCTGCGGGCTGATATGACGGAGGCTATGGATCGGATCGAGGTTGGATCCGCGCGCTGCCTGGTGATCACCGGCGCGGGACGCGCCTTCTGTGCCGGTGCCAACCTGAACGACCCAGACCGCCCGTCGCGGGATCGGGGTGCCGAGGCCCGGGGCGACATCGAAGGCGACCTCGAATCCTGGTATAATCCGATGTTTATGCGGCTGCGGGCGCTGCGTATCCCCGTCGTCACCGCCATCAACGGCATGGCGGCCGGCGCGGGCATGAGCCTTGCCCTGACCGGCGACATCCGTATCGCCGCCCGCTCCTCGATGTTCCTGCAGGCGTTTGCGCGAATCGGCCTGGTGCCGGATTGCGGCTCTTCCTGGTTGCTGCCGCGGCTGGTCGGAATGGCCCGCGCGATGGAGCTGTCACTGCTGGCGGAGCGGCTGCCGGCGGAGACGGCCTTGTCCTGGGGCTTGATCAACCGGGTTGAGGACGACATCAGACTGATGCCCAAGGCGATGGAACTGGCCCAGGCATTGGCGTCCGGCCCGAAGTCGCTTGGCCTGATCCGGCAGTTGTACTGGCAGGCGATGGAGAACACCTATCCAGACCAGTTGGCGCTGGAGGCGAAAATGCAGACCCAGGCTGCGACAACCAGCGACTACGCTGAGGGGGTGGCCGCCTTCCGTGAAAAGCGGACGGCGCACTTTACTGGCCTGTAGGGCGGTTCTGCGCCGCACGACTGCTTCACGCCAGGTTGGCAGCACTGAGGATATTCCATGCGAATCGGGATCGTCACCATCCCATCAGCCGCCGAAGCCGGACCCGCCATCGTCGAACATGTCAGCGCCATTGCACGGCGGACTGAGGAGATGGGGTTGCACGGCCTTTGGGTGACCGACGCGTTCGCTCGCGGCAAACCCACCCTGGATCCGCTGATCCTGCTCGGGGCGCTGGCCGGCCAGACATCACGGATCGAGCTGGGCACCTGTGTGGTGCAGGTGCCGCTGCGCCATCCGGTCGAGCACGCACATCGGGTGCAGACGCTGCATGCCCTGTCGCAAGGGCGCTTGCGATTCGGCGTGGGCAGCGGATCGACCAGGAACGACTTTGACGCCGTGCAGGCGGACTTTGACGCCAGGTTCAAGACGTTGACCGCCTATCTGCAGGTCATGCGCCGCGTCTGGGCGGGTGAGGCGGTCTATGGGCCGGCGCTGTCGCCCTGGCCTGGCACAGAGGGCGGTCCGCCCGTGCTGTTGGGCGCCTGGCGCAGCGAGCGGTGGATCAACCTGTCGGCCACCGTGCTGCAGGGATGGATCGCCTCGGGGATCCAAACCTCGTGGGAGGATCTGGCGACCGGCCTGCAGATGTTCCGCAAGGCCGGCGGCACCCGGGCGGTGCTGGCGAACATCTTCACCGATTTCCGTGACACGCCGAGCGGCCTGCCGGTCAGCCATGTGCCGAAGATATCGCTGTTCTGCTCGCCCGCGGAAGCGAAGGACCGGCTGCGCCGGCTGGAGGATCTGGGCCTGGACGACGCGCTGCTGATTGTGCCGGCGGACGACCCTGGGCAACTGGAGCAGATCGCCGGGCTCATGGGCTGAGGGTTCTATCCGGCCGAGATGGCTTCCAGGCCGCCCATATAGCCCTGCAGCGCGTCGGGCACGGCGATTGACCCGTCTTCCTGCTGGTAGTTCTCCATCACCGCGATCAGCGCGCGTCCGACCGCCACACCAGACCCGTTCAGGGTGTGAACGTAGGCGACAGCCTTGCCATCCGGCCCACCGCGAAAGCGCGCGTTCATCCGCCGAGCCTGGAAGTCCCGGCAATTCGAGCAGGAGGAAATCTCGCGGTATGTCTGCTGGCCCGGCAGCCAGACCTCCAGGTCATAGGTCCGGCTGGAGGCGAAGCCGGTGTCGCCGGAGGAGAGCAGCATGCGGCGGTAGGGCAGGCCGAGCTGCTCCAGGATCACCTCGGCGGAGCCGGTCATCCACTCATGCTCCGCGCCGCTTTGGTCGGGATGGGCAATGCACACCAGCTCGACCTTGCGGAACTGGTGCTGGCGCAACATCCCACGGGTGTCGCGGCCAGCCGATCCAGCTTCGCTGCGATAGCAGTCGGTCAGCGACGTCAGGCGGATCGGCAACTGCTTCTCGGCCAGGATGTCGCCTGCGACGGTGTTGGTTAGCGGCACCTCAGCAGTTGGGATCAGGTAACGGCCATCGGTGGTCTTGAACAGGTCTTCCTCGAACTTCGGCAGACTGCCGGTGCCATAGGCGGCGGCCTCATTGACCAGCGACGGCACGATCGTCTCCTGATAGCCGCGCTGCTGCGTGTGCTGATCCAGCATGAACTGCCCAAGTGCGCGTTCCAGCCGCGCCAGGGGGCCACGCAGCACGGTGAAACGCGCACCAGCCAGCTTGGCAGCGGTGGCGAAGTCCATCATCCCTAGCGCCTCTCCGAGCTCAAAATGCTGTTTGGGGGTGAAGTTGAAGCGGCGGGGTTCGCCGACCTGCTTCAGGACGACGTTGGCGGTCTCATCGAGTCCATCGGGAACCGTTGTGTCCAGCACGTTGGGCAGGCTTTCCAGGATGCGCCGGATGCCGGCGTCCAGCGGCGGCGCCTGCCTTTCCAGGCTGTCCATGTCGGCGCGCAACGCCGTGGCTTCCCGCTCCAAGGCCGCGGTGTCGGTGCCGCTGCGCTTGCCTTGGCCAATCTCCCGCGCCAGGGCATTGCGCCTGGCCTGTTTCTCCTGCAGGGCGGTCTGCGCGGCGCGGCGGTCGGTGTCCAGGCGTATCAGCTCATCCGAGACGCCCGACAGCCCCCGGCGCGCCATGGCAGCATCGAATGCCGCCGGATCGGCTCGGACGACGCGGATGTCGTGCATGGAATTCAGACCTCGACAGGCTTTGGTTCAACCCAACGGGCCGACACGATGGAGATTTCGTAAAGCGCAATCAACGGTAAAGCCAGGCCGGTCTGGGTGATGACATCCGGCGGGGCGAGGATGGCCGCAATGACGAACATGCCGACATAGGCGTAGCGGCGGAATTTCCGCAACTGACCGGAGTTGATGATGCCGACCTTGGCCAGCAAGGTCAGCGCCACCGGCAACTGGAAGGTGATGCCGAAGGCAAATATCAGCTTCATCACCAGGTCGAGGTATTCGCTGACCCGTGGCAGCAGCTCGATCGGCACGCCGCCGCCGCCGACCGGGTCCTGGAAGCTGGCGAAGAAGCGCCAGGCGAACGGAAAGACGAAATAGTATGCCAGTGCCGCCCCAAGAACGAACAGAATCGGAGTAGCGGCCAGGAAAGGCAGCAGGGCGCGCTTCTCGCTGCGGTATAGGCCAGGGGCGACGAACAGCCAGATCTGCACCGCGATCATCGGGAACGCGACGAAGGCGCCGCCGAAGAACGCCACCTTGATCTTCGTGAAGAACGCTTCGTACAACTGGGTATAGATCAGGTGCGGATCGTGGTTGCCTTGTTGGCGCAGCACCGTGGCTAGGGGCTCGGCCAGAAAGTAGTAGATCGGTCCTGCGAAGTAGTAGGCAATGCCGAAGCAGATCAGGAACGTCGCAGCCGACCAGATCAGCCGGCGGCGCAGCTCGACCAGATGCTCGAGCAATGGCATCGGCTTGTCGTTGATCGTGTCGTCTTCGGGTCTGGCCACGTTGGCTTTCCAAATGGGCGGCGGCGCTGCCTACGCTCTGGCGTGGCGTTGCACAACGGCGTCGGGGGGAATGAAGGCGGGGGCCTCGGCCGGTGCGGCCTGGACCTGCGGCGGCGGCACCATGCCGGGCGGAATGAAGGCGGGTGCGAGCGGACGCTGATCCACCGCCATGATCACGGGTTCGGCAGCCGGCAGCCCTGTATCAGCCAGGGCTTCGCCAGGGGATTCGAGGGTCGCCACATCGCCACCGACCGATCCTGCCTCCGCCGTGGCAGTAGCGGACCCGACAGACACCGGCGAGGCAGTCGGATAGGTCGGCCGGAACGGGTCCTCGGCTAATGTGCTGCGGATCGACCGGTCGGGATCGACGTGCTTTTCCAGCGCACCGGCCAGATCAAGGTTGCGGATGTCGGTGAACGCCTTCTTGACGTCGCCAAGGTCGGCCTCGCGCACCATCTCATCGACGTGGGTCTGGAATTCGGAGGCCATGCGACGGGCCTTCTTGATCATGCCGGATATCGTGCGGATCGCCGCAGGCATGTCCTTGGGGCCGATCGCGATCAGCGCGACGGCGCCTATCAACAGGATCTCTGACCAGGCAAAATCGAACATGGGCGTGCGTATGACTCCAGGGGACGCTAGCTAGAGCGCGATCGTCTGAACTTGGTGCAACCTCAGACGTGAATCGCCCTCTCAAACAACAAAGCTAGAGCCTGATGGCTTCAACCTGAAGCTATCAGGCTCTAGCAGGAAGCGCGGCCTGGGGAAACCTGCGCGATGGTCAACGCCAGATTACCGATGCGCCACCGGCACCGGCTGATCCACCGGATCGGCCGTCAGGAAGCCCAAACTGTCGGCCTGCAGCACCACGCAAGTCAGCTTGCCGCCGAACACAGCGCCGGTGTCGATGGCAATGCGGTTGTGGCGGACAACCGGGGCTTTGACAGGCGTGTGGCCGTGCACCACCACGGCGCCGAAGTCTGCCTCGGAATACAGGAACGGCTGGCGCGAGCGCAGCAGGTCATCCCGGCTCTGATCCTGCAGCGCGATGCCTGGACGGACACCGGCATGGACAAAGGCGTAGCCGCCTTCACGATGCATCAGCACCAGCTTGCGCATGAAGGTCTGATCGGGCTGTGGGATCAGCCCGGCCCATCCGTCGCGCGGGCCCTCCGGATCGATGCCGTAGCTTTCCAGCGTCGCCCGACCGCCGGCAAACAGCCAGTCGGTGCCGGCGGCACGCTCGCCAGCCAGGGCGTCCAACATGGTGCTCTCGTGGTTGCCCATCAGGTTCACCATGTCCATGCCAGGAATGGGGCATCCTCCCAGCAGCCGGGCGATGACCCCCGCGCTGTCGATCCCGCGGTCGACGTAGTCGCCGATATGCAGCAGCAGGGCCGAAGCGACCGGGCGGGTGGCGAGGTCCGCCGCGATCCGGTCGTGCAGGTTGACAAGCTGGCGGGCGCAGCCGTGGATGTCACCAATGGCGTAGATACGGCGGCCGGGCGGTAGGGAAGCGGGGGCGCGTGAGAGTTCGATCATTGCGCACGTGGATTACAGGGGCGGCACGGCTGAGGCAACTCAGGATCCAAGGTGACAGCGCGCTGGAGGATGGCAAATGCGGTACCGTCTTGTCGGATATCTGTCGTTACTGCTGCTGCCACTGCAGGCGGCGTGGACCTTGGTGCCGTGGCAGCCCGCGTGGGCTGGCTGCGCACCGATTGCCCTGCGGTCACCCGGGATCTGGCGGGCAGCGGCAAGCGACGAGTCGTTGGAGATCACGTTTCTCGGCCACGCCAGCTTCGAGATCGTCTCCCCGGCCGGCGTGCGGGCGGTGACCGACTACAACGGCATCAACATCCCGGCCGAGCCGCCGGACATCGCGACGATGAACCACGCACACCTGACGCACTACACGCTCAATCCCGATCCGCGCATCGCGCATGTGCTGCATGGCTGGTCGGAGGATGGGCGGATGCCGGTGATCGACCTGACGATTCGGGACATGCACGTCACCAACCTGGCGACGAACATCCGCAGTTGGGACGGCGGCACAGAGCGCTATGGGAACTCAATCTTCGTCTTCGAGACGGGTGGGCTGTGCGTCGCCCACCTGAGCCACCTGCACCATCTGCTGGAACCGGCGGACATCGACACGCTAGGCCATATCGATATCGTCATGGTAGCGGTTGATGGCGGGTTCACCATGAGCCAGGAGGATGCCGCCGCGGTGGTTGAGCAGTTGCAGCCGCGGATCGTACTGCCGATGCACTACTTCACCCGCGACGTGCTGAACCGCTTTCTGGACCTGGAGCGCGGCAGGTATGCCATCGATGTGCGTGACAGCCCGGTGCTGCAGGTCTCGAAGACGTCGCTGCCGGCGGCGCCGACGGTGATCGCTCTGCCTGGCGGCTACTGACAGGCGCGTCCTGCCAAGTCACATGGATGCGGCGCCGGTTTCGCCGTCCGCTGTTCCGGGTTAAGCTGTGGCAAAGCCCAATGGGGCACAGCCAGGGAGGCAGAATGGTCCAGCGCCGGCGGATGTCCGTTGCCTATGACGGCGTGTCGATCGATGTGATCGTGGATGAACCTTCTCGTGCGGTGGGCGAACCGCTGGTGCTGCTGCCGTCCTCCTCACGCGACTCGGAGGACTTCGACGACATCACCGGAATGTTCACGCAGGCCGGGTTTTTCGTAATCCGCCCGCAGCCGCGCGGGATGTGCGGCAGCACCGGCCCGATGGACGGGTTGACCCTGCACGACTACGCCCTTGACGTGGCCGAGGTGATCCGGCGCCTGGATCGGGCGCCTGCCTTCATCCTGGGACACGCCTTCGGCCAGTGGATCGGCCGCTGCGTGGCGGCGGACCACCCGAAGCTGGTGCGCGGCGTCATCCTGGCCGCGGCGGCCGCCAAATCGGCCGATCCGGCGCTGCGGCAGCATCTAGCGGCCTGCATCGATACGTCGCTACCCGACCCAGTGCGCCTGGAGGCGCTGCGGGCGGCGTTCTTCGCCCCCGGCCATGACCCATCGGTCTGGCTGAACCACTGGCATCCGGCGGCATCGCGAAGCCAGCGCGCCGCCAGTGCCGCAACGTCGCAGGACGACTGGTGGGGTGCCGGGTCCGCCCGGGTGCTGGACATCCAGGCGGAGCTTGATCCATGGCGGCCTCCGGGCAGCCGGCATGGCATCCGCGAAGACCTTGGCGGCGATCGGGTCACGGTCGTCGTCATCCCTGGCGCCAGCCACGCATTGATTCCGGAACAGCCTGCGGCGGTGGTCCGCGCCGTGGTGGACTGGACCCGCAGCCTTCGATCCCTGGCCGGAGAACCCGCCGCATGACGACCGTCTGCGCTGAACCGCCCTTCCGTGCTGATCACGTCGGCAGCCTGCTGCGTCCAAGGGTGCTGCAGGAGGCGCGAGCAAAATGGAAGGCCGGCGCCCTGCCGCACGACGCGCTGCGCGAGGTCGAGGACCGCTGCATCGCCGAAGCGATAAGGCGGCAGGAAGCCATCGGGCTGCGCGCGGCCACCGACGGCGAGTTCCGCCGTGCCTACTGGCACTATGACTTCGTGGCCGGCCTGGACGGGGTCGAGATCTATGAGCCGGTGGAGAAGATCCAGTTCCAGGGCAACGTGCCGCTGGGCCACAAGCTGCGGGTCACTGGCAGGATCGGCTGGACTCAGCCGACGATGATCGACCATTACCGGTTCCTGGCCGCGCATGTACGGACCGCGGTGCCGAAGCAGACGATCCCGTCGCCCTCGGTGGTGCATTTCCGCGGCGGGCGGGAAGCGATCGACCAAGCCACCTATCCGGGGCTGGAGCCGTTCTTCGCCGACCTCGGCGATGCCTATTGCAAGGCAGTCGGCACCTTCGGTGCCGCCGGTTGCCGCTACCTGCAACTGGACGAGGTCAACATCGCCTATCTGTGCGATCCCGCGCAGATCGCCATGCTGAAGTCTCGCGGCGAGCATGTCGACAACCTGCTAGGCATCTACGCCGACATGCTGAACCGGGCGATCGCCGGCAAGGCCGCCGGAATGACCGTCTGCATGCACCTGTGCCGGGGCAACTTCCGCTCCACCTGGGTCGCCTCCGGCGGCTATGAGCCGGTGGCCGAGGTGCTGTTCAACCAGATCGACGCGGACGCCTATTTCATGGAGTACGACAGTGAGCGGGCTGGCGGCTTCGAGCCGCTGCGCTTCGTGCCGCGTGGCAGGAAAATCGTGGTGCTGGGGATCATGACCAGCAAGACCGGCGAGCTTGAGAGCCAGGACGCACTGAAGCGCCGTATCGATCAGGCGGTGAGGTTCCTGCCGCTGGAACAGCTTGCCCTGTCGCCGCAGTGCGGCTTCGCCTCGACCGAGGAGGGCAACACGCTGACCGAGGACCAGCAATGGGCCAAGCTGGAGCGCTGCGTCGAGGTAGCACAGGCGGTCTGGGGCGGGTTGTGAGAAACCCCAGGCGGTGATCAGGCAACTTGGTCAGGCCACTGCGGGCAGGCTGTAGAAGCGCTGCGCCGTGCGGTGGAACAGGGCAGCTTTCTCGTCGGCGGAGCAGCCCGCGGCCAGGCGCTTGAAGGCGTTCCACAGCACGGGATAGCTGCACATCCCCTTGTCCACCGGGAAATTGCTCTCGAACATGCAACGCTGGGTGCCAAAAGCCTCCACCGTGGTTTCGAAGTATGGGCGCCACGCGGTCACCAGCTCGCCGGAGGACGGCGGCAAAACCTGTTGGTGGAAGCCGAACCCGTTGACGTTCATTGCCAGGCCACCGAGCTTGACGTGCAGGTTGTCGCAGGTGGAGAGCTCGCGGATATAGGCGCGCCACTGGGCAAACACCTCGGCCCGCTGGCCTTCGTATGGGCCAACGCCAAGCGGACCGCCGAAGTGGTTCAGCACGACCTTGTGGTCTGGGAAGGCATGCAGCAGATCTACCAGATCACCCAATTGCGGGTGGTAAAGCCAGGCCTCGAACGTCAGCCCCAGCGGCTGCAGGCGGGCAAACCCGGCGCGGAAGGCTGCATCGCGATACAAGCCAGGCGGCGCCCCTGGCGGCGCGGTCGGCGCAATGCCGGGGTCGTAGGTTCCGCTGTGGCGGATCCCCTTGAAGCGGCCCGCGCCGGCCTGGATATGGGCTTCCAGCACTGCGTCGATCCGCTCGCCCAGCAGACAGTCGGCATGGCCAACGATGCCGGCGCAGCCGCGCAGGCCGCCGTAGTCGCCGTCTTCGCAGGCCTTGGCCGCGGCGGCGACGAACGTGGTCTCACCGACCGGCCGCATCTCCTCCGGTCCCTCGCTGCGGTACTCCGATCCGCACTGGATGAACACCGTCGAACGCACGTCGTGGCCGGTTCGCAGGTCAGTGACCAGGTCGTCCAGCAGGTAGCGATCCGGCCGCGCCTTCCACAGGTGGTGGTGCGGGTCGACGATGGGCTGACCGGGGTCGATGATCTCCTCGGTCAGCTTAACCAGCCAGTCGGGACGCACCCGCGGATGATGGAACGGCCGGCGCTCTGGCTCTGGGGTCAGCATCGTCTTTCCTCTATCCGATCCTGACGACATCCAGCCATGCTGCAGTCCGGATGGCAATCAGCTTATCCAGCAGCAACAGCCATCGGCGCCGAGCGTTGGAGCGGCTTCGCGCAGGCTGGAATCGCGCAAAAGCGCGATTCTGCGCGAGTAGCCGCGTGAAAGGATGAGCGAGAGCGGTTCCATTTTCGGTGGAACCGCTCTCGCCGTCAGCCAGGGTCAGGCTGTCCGCCCTGCGCAGCGCGATCGTCCGTCGCCGTCGCCGGCTGATCGACGGCCAGTGCGGCAAGCAGCGAGGTCTTGAGCGCATCACGGGAAAACTGCGCCTGGGCATAATCGAGCTGGGCGCGGCAGCATGCCTCCCACGCCATGTCGTCCCGCAGAAGGGTGACGACCGCCTGGGCGAAGGCGCCAGCCTGATCCCTGACCGCGGCCACATCGCCCAGTCCCGGCAGACCCTGCGCCCCAACCGCGGTTGTGACCAGCGGCACGCCTGCCCGCAACGCCTCGACCACCTTCAGCTTCACCCCCGCCCCACTGCGCAGCGGCACAACGGACACCCGCGCGCCCTGATAGGCCGCCGCCAGCTCGCTGTCGCTGACATCGGCGAAAACGTCGATTGCGGGCCCCGCCAGCGCCCGGACGCGCGCCGTGGGATTGGAACCGATGACCGACAGGCGCGCCGCCGGCACCACGGTCAGGATCAGCGGCAGGATCTCGTGCGCGAACCAGATCGCGGCATCCTCATTCGGCGGATGCCCGAAGCCGGCGACGAAGACGATGTCCGTGCCGGCGGGGGCGGCGCGCGGCGCGGCGAAATGCTCGAAGCAATACGGCACGACGGAGGCGATCCTGGCGCCCGGCTGCAAGGCCGACGCGATGCGCGCTTCTTCATCCGACAGATACAGCGACAGATCGGCTTGGCGCCAGATGCTTTGCTCCCGCATCCGCATCTGCTCGGCCAGACGGGCCAGGCGGCCGTCGGCGGTAACCTCGGCCTGCAGGCCCATGCGGCGGAAGTGCAGGTCGTGGCCGTAATAGACCACCCTGGCGCGGGAACGCCGTCGGATTGAGGGGATGACGTCCTCGGCCACGTCGGGCCGGCTGACCAGCACCAGGTCCAGCTCGCCGCCCACCGTTGTGATCCAGTCGTCAAAGCCGGGCTGATCGGGACCGTAAAACACCTCGATGCCCATCTGCTGCAGCGCCTCGGTGTAGCCGGCGCTGTAGCCAAGGTTGTGCGGCCAGAACTTCACGATGAACCCGGACTGCAGCAGGGTCGTCATGCAGGCCATGATCGCGTTCGATCCGGCGTCGCGGTCGGGGGTGGGGACGTAATGGTCAACCACCAGCACGATCCGGCGGCCCATCGCCCGCTCCCGCGCGCGGAAGACATGCTCGCCGTTGCGGTAGTGCTGGCGCGCCAGGACGTCGGCCCAGACCGCGGTAAAGTTGCGCCGGTTGGTCACCTGGAAGGACTTGACGCCGACGGCGGTGTCGCGGCCGTGCGACACGCCCTCATGGTGCACAACGCGGGCGGCGGGCTGGTACAGCGTCTTCAGCCCGATGCGCCGCAGGCGGAAGCAAAGGTCGGTGTCCTCAAAATACGCCGGAGCGTAGCGCGGGTCGAAACCGCCAACCTGGGCGAACACCGCGCGGCTGACCATCAGCGCGGCGCCGGAGCAGTAGTCGACCTCGCGCACATAGTTGTAGGCGGGTTTCGCGGGGTCCTCCAGGCGGCCGAAGTTCCAGCCGGAGGCGTCCTGCCAGATGATCCCACCCGCTTCCTGCAGACGCCCGTCAGGATACAGCAGCTTGGCGCCCACCGCACCGGTATCAGCGTGCCGGGCGAACAGCGCCAGCATCGGTTGCAGCCAATCGTCCAGCACCTGGGTGTCGTTGTTGAGGAAGCATAGGTATTGGCCCCTCGCCTGCTGCGCCGCCTTGTTGCAGCTATGCAGGAACCCAAGGTTCGACTGGTTGCGGATCAGGCGGATGCCGCGCACACGCTCAAGCGCGCCGGCATCGGCTCCGGTCCAGGCGTCGTCGACGACGATCACCTCGATAGGCAGCGCACTTGCCGCCCGGGTGGCCGCTGTCTGGGCAATGGACACCAGGCAGCGCAGGGTGAACGGCACCTGCCCGAAGGTTGGCACGATGATCGACACGACGGGTTGTGTGGCCAGCGGCAGGACGATGCCGTCCGGATCGAGTACCTCCGACACCACGACCGGCTGAACGCAAGGCGGCGCAACCCCCCGCAGACGCCTGGCGCGCAGCCAGTAGCGGGCATGGGTATGTAACTGACCGGTCGAGGTCCACCACAGCAGCAAGACGACCCGCCGCAACTGGCGGCCGGCAAACGGCGCGTGCGCGTTCAGGCGACGGGCGACGGAAAGCGCGCGCCAGAGGATCGTGTCGAGCAGTGCAGCAAGGCGGATGCGTGGATCGCGGAGTGACTGGCTCACGCAGGCGCCTCTGTTGCAGGAGACTCCTGTCCTAGCGCGGAAAGATTAACAGAGGTTTAAGTGGATCATCGTGCTTGGAAGACCGGCGGCCGGCGTTCGCCCATGGCCTTGGTTCCCTCCGTAAAGTCAGCGGTGTTGCGCAGCCAGTCCTGCTCCTCATACTCCCGCTCGGTGGCCAGTGCCACGGCTTCGGCCAAGCCGCGGCGCAGGGTTTCGCGGGTGGCGATGATCGCCAGCGGCGCCGATCCGGCGATCTCGGTGGCAACCTCGATGGCCTTTGCCCGCACCTGCTGAAGCGGCACGCAGTGGTCCACCAGGCCGAGCGCCAGGGCTTCCTCGCCGGTCAGCCGACGGCCGGTGTACATCATCATTGCCGCCTTCTGGTTGCCGATCAGCCGCGGCAAGGTGGCGGTCAGGCCGAAGCCGGGATGAAAGCCCAGGCGGGTGAAGTTGGTGGAAAACCGAGCCTCGGGGCAGGCGACGCGAAAGTCGGTCATGACCGCCAGGCCGACGCCGGCGCCGACGGCCGCGCCGTGCACGGCAGCGACGATCGGCTTACCGGTGCGCCACAGCCGCTGTGCCTCCTTGTACAGGTGCCGGCCACGCTTGGCCTGGCGGGCAACGCCGTCGGGTCCGCGGCTGCCGAAGTCGGCGCCGGCGCAGAAATGCTTGCCCTCCGCGCAAAGCACGATGGCGCGGACATCCGGTGTGCGGTCATAGACCTCCAGCGCGTCGGCGATCTCGGCGACCATGTCGGTGTCGATGAAGTTGTTCGGCCCCCGCCGGATTTCGATGGTGGCGATGTGGCCGGTCGAATCGGCCGCGATGTGTTCGTAGGTTCCGTGTTGCATGTCCGCTCGCTGCCCCCTTGATCAGACGGCAGGTTAGAACGGTTACGGCGATGGGGAAACCGCCGGGGGCGCTGGGCTCAGTGCCCGTTGCGCTTGCGGGCACCATTCTTGCGCAGCAGGAATTCCCGCCCGATCTTCACCATCGGCACCCCGTCGTACTCGACGATGTCGGCGGTGGCATAGGTTTCATGCCACGAATCAGGGATGAAGCTGCCGGTTCCCACCACGTCGATCGGCACTTTCGCATCCGCCATCACCCGGCACTTCTCCACGCCAAAGCCGGACGAGGCGACAATCCGCACCTTGTCGAAGCCGGCCTGATCCAGTGCTTCCCGCATGCGCCAGATCGCGGCGGCGGAGACCCCGGTGCCGACCAGCGCCCGCAGTTCCGAGTCGCTGCGGTAGCGGCGGATGGCGCCGGGCGCATACCGCTCCAGCACCGCGTAGCTTTCCGCCGGATCCAGACCCTCAAGGAAACGCCCGCCATGGGTGTCCAGCCGGAACGACAGCGCACCGGCCGCGGCGACATCGGGGAACCGCTTACAGACGGCCAGGCCGTCGGTCACCTCACGGCCGAAATAGTCGACCAGAACCGTCATCGGCTCATCGGGATAGGTTTCGCGGAACATCTCCGCGGCGCGGACGGTGGACCCGGCATAGCCGATCAAAGAGTGCGGCATCGTGCCGAAGCCGCGCACCGCGCCGAACCAGTGGGCGGTGCCGTCATTGGCGTTGCCGATGAAGCCCTTTGCCCCTTCCCGCCGGGCTGCCTGGCTGCCGACCGATGCGGCATAGGACATCATATCCTGCATCTCCGCCCCCGCGCAGTGCCGCGCCTCCATCGCCAGGAACGCGACCTCCGGCAACGAAAGCGCCATCTGATAGGCGTTGTGGGCGGCGACGCAGGCGGGACCGATCTTCTGCAGCAGGATCGTCTCCAGGTCGGACAAGTGAACCAGGCTGCCGGTCAGGTAGACGATGGGCTCGCCGGCGCCGACCCAGTCACCTTCCTGGTAGATCAGGTCGACGTCGATCTGCGTCTGCCGCAGTGTCGCTACCGTCTGCAGCCAATCCAGCATCAGCCGCGGCGCACAGATCACCGGACGGCGCAGGAACACCGCATAGATGACGCGCTTGTCGCCGAACCGCGCGACAATGGTCTTGGTGCGGTTGAAATAGCTGTCTGTGCGCGCGGCGATGTCCTGGGACAGATCCACCCCAGTTCCCGACGAGGCCTCGGTCATGCGGTCCGCCTACTGCGCGGCATGCGGCAGGCGGCGGGTCTTCAGTTCCGCAGCCACCAGGAACGCCAGCTCCAGCGACTGTTCGGCGTTCAGCCGAGGGTCGCAGAAGGTCTCGTAACGCTCCTTCAGGTCGGCTTCCGACAGCCGGTGCGCACCGCCGATGCATTCGGTGACGTCCTGGCCGGTCATCTCCACATGCACGCCGCCGGCCCAGGTGCCCTCGGCATGGTGGATGTCGAAGAAGCCGCGGACCTCGCCCAGGATCGATTCAAAGTTGCGGGTCTTCATCATGAAGTCGGTCGTGATGGTGTTGCCGTGCATCGGATCGCACAGCCAGACCACCTTGTGGCCGGAGCGTTCGACCGCCCGCACCAGTGGCGGCAGCCTGGCCCCGACCTTGTCAGCGCCCATGCGGCTGATCAGGGTGATGCGCCCCGCCTCATTCTTCGGGTTCAGGATGTCCAGCAGCCGCAGCAGGTCGTCCGGATCCTGGGTCGGGCCGACCTTGATGCCCAGCGGGTTCTGCAGACCGCGCAGGAACTCCACATGCGCCCCGTCCGCCTGACGGGTCCGGTCGCCGATCCACAGGAAGTGCGCCGAGCAGCCGTACCAGTCGCCCGTGGTCGAATCGACGCGGGCGAGAGCCTGCTCATACGGCAGCAGCAGCGCCTCATGGCTGATGTAGAAGTCGGTCTCCCGCAGGTCGCGTGTGGTGGTGCTGGTCATGCCGCATGCGGCCATGAACGACAGCGTCTCGTCGATGCGCGAGGCCAGATCCTTGTAGCGCTCGGCCAGCGGTGAGCGTTCGACGAAGTCGAGGTTCCAGCGGTGCACCTCGTGCAGGTCGGCATAACCGCCGGAAGAAAAGGCCCGCAGCAGGTTCAGCGTGCTGGCCGACTGGAAGTAGCCAAACTCCATCCGTGCCGGATCAGGCGTGCGGGCTTCGGAGGTGAACTCCGGGCCGTTGACGATATCGCCGCGGTAGCTGGGCAACGTGACGCCGTTCAGGGTCTCGGTGTCCGAGGAGCGCGGCTTGGCGAACTGGCCCGCCATGCGTCCCATTTTCACCACCGGCAAGGAAGCGCCGAAGGTCAGCACCACCGACATCTGCAACAGCACGCGGAAGGTGTCGCGGATGATGTTGGCGGTGAAATCGGCGAAGCTTTCGGCGCAATCCCCACCCTGCAGCACGAAGGCCTTGCCTTCGGCGGCCAGCGCCAGGTGCGCCTTCAGCCGGCGCGCCTCGCCGGCGAATACCAGCGGCGGGTACTTGCCGAGGCGGGCTTCCATTGCCGCCAGCCGTTCCGCGTCCGGATAGCTGGGCACCTGCCGGATCGGGCAGTCACGCCAGGAGTCGGGTGTCCAGACAGGCGTGGGTGCGGCGGTGGCAGCGGTCGTGGGCGGCATCGACAATACTCCTCAGCCCGCTTTATGTCGCCAAAATCATCAGAATGCTACTGCCGGCCATTAGACCCCTGCCCGGCGCAAGGCCGCCGGCACCCGACGCCTGATGGCGCCTGCTTGAGCCATCCAGTCATAGCCGGTAAGACCCGGGGCAATGACCCTGCGGCTGGTGATCTTCGACTGTGACGGCGTGCTGATCGACAGTGAGGCGCTATGCGACCGGGTCGTTTCGGCCGAACTGGCCCAGGTGGGCTGGGACCTGTCGCCGCAGGCCTGCCACCAGCGGTTCCTGGGGCTGACCTTTGCCGACATCCGCAACGCGGCAGAGCGGCACCTGGGGCGTTCGTTAGGGCGGGAATGGGTCGATGATCTGATCCGTCGGGTCACCGAGGTCATGGCCGAGGAGGCTGAGCCCATTGCGGGGGCGAAGGCGGCGCTGCAGGCAACGCGTGCGCTGGGTCTGCCGTACCGGATCGCCTCAAACTCCTCGCGGCCCGAGATGACGGCGAAGTTCGATCGGGCTGGGCTGGCGGATCTGGTGCGGGACCGCATCCACAGCGCCTATGACCTGATGGCCCGCGGCAAGCCGGGCAAGCCGGCCCCGGACCTGTTCCTGGAGACTGCCGCGGCCGAGGGCGTGGCTCCGGCCGACTGCGTGGTGATCGAGGACTCGCTGGCCGGGGTGCGAGCGGCGGTGGCGGCGGGCATGACGTGCCTGGGCTTCAGTCCGGACACCGACGGCGCGCACCTGCGGGAGGCGGGCGCCCTGCCCTTTGCATCGATGGCCGAGTTGCCAGATCTGCTGCGTGGCTTCCTGACAGGATCAAGATGACCATCCCGTTTCTCAGCGTTGTCTATCCCTGGACGAAAGCCTTCCACGTGATCAGTCTGATCGCCTGGATGGCGGCCATCTTCTATATGCCGCGGCTGTTCGTCTATCACTGCGACCTGCAGCCCGGCAGCGCCGAAAGCGAGCGCTTCAAGATCATGGAATACCGGCTGTTCAAGCAGATCATGAACCCGGCGATGATGGCCACCTGGACATTCGGCATTCTGCTGGTGCTGACGCCCGGCGTCATCGACTGGTCCGCCGGCTGGTGGCACCTGAAGCTGTTCTGCGTCATCCTGATGACCGGCTTCCACGGGGCGATGTCACGCTGGCGCAAGGATTTCTTGGCCGACGCCAACCGCCGGCGGCAGAAGTTCTACCGCATCGCCAACGAGATCCCGACGGTGCTGATGGTCGTTATCGTCATCATGGTCATCGTCCGGCCGTTCTAGACCGCTTTCAGGCTGACCGTGGACGCTCAGCGCGGTCTAGCTCATTGTTCTCACGAGCAACTTTATCAGCCCGACTGTTCCAGTCATGCTGATGCTGCTCTAACGGAGCCTGTCTCATGCCTGTGCGTATTGTCGATGTCCGCGAAGTCACCAAGCCGATCAGCTCGCCGATCCGCAACGCCTATATCGACTTCACCAAGATGACCTCCAGCCTGGTTGCGGTGGTCACCAACGTACAGCGCAACGGCAAACCCGTGATCGGCTATGGCTTCAACTCCAACGGCCGCTATGGCCAGGGCGGCCTGATCCGCGAGCGTTTTGCCCCGCGCATCCTGCAGGCGGAGGCGCCGGCGCTGCTGGACGAAACGGGCGAGAACCTCGACCCGGACAAGGTCTGGGACACGATGATGCGCAACGAGAAGCCGGGTGGCCACGGCGACCGGTCCGTGGCGGTCGGCACGATCGACATGGCGGTGTGGGATGCGGTGGCGAAGATCGCGGGCAAGCCGCTGTTTCGTCTGCTGGCGGAACGGCATGGCACGATCGCCGACCCCAACGTGTTCGTCTACGCGGCCGGCGGCTATTACTACCCGGGCAAGGACGATTCCGCGCTGTGTGCGGAGATGCGCAGCTACCTGCAGCGTGGCTACACGGTCGTCAAGATGAAGATCGGCGGCGAGTCGGTTGCCGACGATCGGCGACGGATCGAGGTTGTGCTGAAGGAGATCGGGCCGCATGCCAGGCTGGCGGTCGATGCCAACGGCCGGTTCGATCTGGCAACCGCGATCGACTATGCCAGGATGCTGCGCGACTATGATCTGTTCTGGTATGAGGAAGCTGGCGACCCGCTGGACTACCAGTTGCAGGCGACGCTCGGCACCTTCTATCCCGGGCCGATGGCCACCGGAGAGAACCTGTTCAGTCACCAGGACGCGCGCAACCTGATCCGCTATGGCGGAATGCGGCCCGACCGCGACTGGCTGCAGTTCGACTGTGCGCTGTCTTATGGCCTGTGCGAATACCTGCGCACCCTAGAAATGCTGAAGGATCACGGCTGGTCCTGGCGGCGGTGCATCCCGCACGGCGGCCACCAGATGTCGCTGAACATCGCAGCCGGCCTGGGACTGGGCGGCAACGAGAGCTACCCCGACGTGTTCCAGCCCTATGGCGGATTTCCTGACGGCATCGAGGTGCGCGACGGCATCGTTACTTTACCAGACCTTCCGGGCATCGGTTTCGAGGCAAAATCCGACCTGTTCCCGATCATGCGTGACCTGGCGAGCTGAGGCGTTCAACCGCGCGGTGAAGAAGGACGTCAGCGTAGCCGCCGCTCCCGCCGGAACAGCAACACAAGCGTCCCGCAAATGACCACCACCGTCAGCGCAGCACCAAGCTGCAGGACGCGCATGATGGCAAAAGTGTAGCGCCCTGTCGACGCGTCATAGTGAAAGCACAGCAACAGTATCGGCAAAGCTCGCGCCGTAATACCATTCGATGCTCGGGTTATACCGAGCCCAACGTCACTCGGCTTGTAGCCCAGACCAAGCAGGTAACTGGATACCGATCCATGGGCGGTTAGAAAGACCAGGCCCGCGGGATGGAGAAATTGTTTTGCTGTAGTGTCAAACCGGGAGCGGAAGCCGACCGCCGAACTGATCGCTTCAATGCTGGACGCCGGCCCGGTCAGATAGTGCCAGTTCGCCGCCGCCCCAGGCTGCCCAAAGTGGGCGATATCTGCGGACTTCGCGGTGCTTGCATCCTGGCCCATCTCAGCGGGATCGACTGACAGCGCAACGAGCTTATAGTGATGCGCCGCATCAAGATGCGACAGCGCGTCAATCAGATCTTGCCGGACCAGTCCGCACAGGTTCGGGCAGTGAAAGTAACCCAACGCTAGGATTGTGGGCGACTGTCCCAGCACCTGCTGTAAGGTGACGGGCTTACCTGCTTCATCACGCAGCGGCACGTCCAATGGGACTTGGCTTCCAGGCTTCTGGTCATACGCGAAGTCGGCCGCGTCATAGGAAGCCGAAACCGGCGGGCTGTAGAGCAAGGGCGCCAGCCACGCGGCAACCAACGCCAGGCTGCAGCTCAGCCGGACGATCTTCGCACTGACCAGCCTGGCCGGAAACGTCACTTAAGCCGGATCAGCCAGACGTACGCCGACTCGCCCGAAGTCACCGCGACGCCCGCGTCCGGCATCAGGCATGAAAGCGCGCGATATCAAGCAGCACGTTGGCCTCCAGGGCCTTCTCGTCCAGCCGATGCTTGACCAGGTCGCCAATGCTGACGATGCCGACCAACTGGCCGTTCTCCACCACCGGCAGGTGCCTGATCTTTGCCATCGTCATCGCTGCCATCGCTGTCTCAACCCGGTCCGTCGGCTGGCAGGTGACGAGTGGCGCGGTCATGAGCTTGTCCACCTGAAGCGCCAGCGCCTGGGCCCCGTGTTCCGCAACAGCATTCACAAAGTCGCGCTCCGAAAAGATGCCGGCATGACGCATCCACTGGTCTTCCACGATCACTGCGCCGATCCGCTCGGTGGCCAGCTTGCGCACCGCTGTTTCGACGGTGTCCGTGGTGCGCACCTTGGAAACCTGGTGGCCTTTGCTGTGCAGGACGTCCGAGATAGACATGGCAACTGCTCCTTCCACTGATCGACCTCTATCGCTCCAATAGATGGGCATTCCGGGCGCGCAACCCAAGCAGGTGGCCGATTGTTCAGTCAGCGGACAGAACGGCCGGTCAGCCCGGAACCAGGATGATCCGGCGGTTCTGCCGGCCCTTGTTCTCGATCTTCTGCACCCGGACCACGCCGATCTCGCTGGTCCGCGATACATGCGTGCCGCCACAGGGCTGCAGGTCGACCGGGGTTTCCCCCGCGCCGATGCGGATCAGCCGCAGCCGCCCGGTGCCGCGCGGCGGCTGCACCGACAGGGTGCGGACCAGGCCAGGATCAGTGTCCAGCACCGACTCGTCCACCCACTCGATCCGCACCGGGTGGTCAGCCGTGACCAGGGCGTTCAACCCGGCCTCGATGGCCTCTTTGGACGGCGGATCGGGCAGGTCGAAGTCCAGCCGCGACTTGTCCGCGCCGACCGCCCCGCCGGTGACCGCCGCACCCTTGATCAGGCTGCACAACAAGTGCATCGCCGTGTGCATCCGCATGTGCGCCTGGCGCCGGGGCCAGTCGACAGCCGCCTCAACCACCGTGCCCGCCGGCGGCAGTGCCGCATTCGCTTCCGGCAGATGCAGCACGGTTTCGTCCGCACCCTTGACCGTATCGCCGATCACCGTCTCGCCGCCATTCCAGCGCAGTGTGCCGCGGTCGCCGGGCTGGCCGCCGCCGCGGGCGTAGAACACGGTGCAGTCCAGCACGATCCCGTCCGGCGCGCTGCCGGTCACGGTCGCGGTGGTGCTGGCAAGGGCGGGATCATCGAGAAACAGACGTTCGGTCACGCTGCTGTCCAATGCTGTCTCAGCCAGTCGCGGCGGCTTGCCAGCCAGAACAGGCCGATTGCGGTGATCGAGTTGGTAAAGCATCCGGCAAAGGCCGCGGCGATCGCGTCGTCCGCCGACCAGACGCGGACACGGATGTCTTCGCTTTCAGCGGCTTCACCGCCGTGGCCGACAATGCCCTCGCCGTCTGCGGGCGGTGCGACGACCCGACCTGCATACAGGTCGCAGAACTCGTCGGATCCTCCGGCGGTCAGCAGGAAGCCGCCGATCGGTTCGGTGCGGTCGGCGTCCAGGTTCATCTCCTCGCGCATCTCACGCCGGATGGTCGTGGCGGGATCTTCGCCGTCCTCACACAGTCCGGCTGGCAGCTCGACCAGAACCGGGTCCAGCCCGGCGGCCAGGGCGGGAAAGCGGAACTGCTCGATCAGCACGACGGCATCGGCCACCGGGTCGTAAGGCAGCAGCGCCGCCGCCCGGCCGCGGCGCCACAACTCCCACGTTCGGGTGCCGGACATCGTGCCATCGAACCGGCGCTGGCGGAACTTCACCACATCCAGCGGGAAGCGGCCGGACCAGACCCGCTGTTCGCCCTGCATCACCACGTCGGCGTGTGGCGGGATCGGCAGTGTGTCACGAGGCTTCATGGCATGTCTGTAGAGGTCGGCCATCGCCCGCTGTCAACCGCGGCGGAACACGCTGACGCTCTCCAGCCGCGCCGACCACAGGAACTGGTCGATCGCGGTGGCGTGGGCCAATTGGTAGCCGGCGGCGTGCAACAGCCGGGCGTCGCGCGCCAGGGTGGCCGAATTGCAACTGACATAGACGACACTGGGCACGCCCGAAGCGGCGATCTGGCCGATCTGTGCGAGGGCACCGGCATGCGGCGGGTCCAATACCACACCGGCGAACGCACTCAACTCCTTCGCCGACAGCGGCTGGCGCGCCAGATCCCGGTGCAGCGGTTCGATGCGTCCGGTCAGGCCGCCTTGATTGACGGCCTGGCGCAGCGCGGCGACGGTTGCGGCATCACCCTCGAACGCCGCCACGCGCACCGCCTGCGCCAGCGCGAACGTCAAGGCTCCGCACCCGGCAAACAGTTCGGCAAGCCGGGTCTTGCCGGTGATCCTTGCTGGCAGCCCGTGCAGCACAGCAGCGACGATCGCCTGCTCACCCGCCTCCGTCGCCTGCAGAAACGCCCCCGGCGGCGGGCGCACCGAGACGCCGGACAATGCGGTAACCGGCGGCCGCAGTAGGGCGATCGTCTCTGGCTCACGCTGCCCCTGAACTTGAGAGACGCGGGGCGCACCGTGGGTGGTGGCGAACTGGGTCAGTGCCGTACGGTCCTCCAACGTCAAGGCCGCATCGGTGCGCAGCAGGATGTCAGGCCCGGCGTCCAGCAGGTTGATGACCACCGACGCCTCACGCCGCAGGCCGCGGATCTGCCGCAGCAGGATGCGCAGCGGCGCAATCAACGCCATGAGCCTGGGGTGCAGCACCAGGCAGTCGGTCAGGTCAACGACCTCGGCGGAGCGTTGGGCGTGCAGACCCAGGATGATCCGGCCGGCCACCCGGCGCGCCGCGAAGTCGAGCCGCCGCCGCTGCCCCGGCAGCCCGGCGGTCAGCGGGATCGGCTGTGGCAGCGTGAAGCCCGACTGGCGCAGCGCCCGTGACAGCAGGCCGGATTTCCATTCCTGGTAGTCGGCGTCACGCCAGTGTTGCAGCACGCAGCCGCCGCATTGGGCGAAATGCCGGCAGGGCGGCGGCGCCCTGACGTCACTGGCGCGCTCTATCGTTTCGGCGGCCGCATACCAGCCATCGCCATGGCCTTGCAGTGGCCGGGCGGACACCGTCTCCCCGGGCAGGGTTTGCGGCAGATACAGAGGTGTGCCGTCAGAGAGGTGGGCGACGCCGTCGCCCTCGGAGCCGACGCGCTCGATCCGCACAACCGCCGGGTCGCGCGGTCGACGGCGAGATGGTTTGTGCGGAGGGGCTGCCATCCGGCTGCTGTGTATCCTGATCCTGGGTCAAGCCAAATCGAACGCGGCTGGCGGTGCTCAAAAAAGCTCGGCTGAACCAGCACGCCGTGCGAGAGGCGGTTGTGGTTGAGCGTTTCCCCGGCCGCGAAGTGCTGTCCGGCGCGAGCCTGAGGCCACGCCGGAACACGTGTGCGTGCGTATCAACTGCTGGATCGGCGTTGATCCCCTCGCCGGCGGCGTCCGTAGTACGCGACATGTCAAGCTCGGACGGTCTCTTTGACCCGATCCTGGAGAGCCTTCCCGCGCGTCTCAGGAAGCATGATGACCGCCACGAGGACCAGCGCATAGGCGAAGGCCGCGGCAATCCCGATCGCGGGGCCTAGCCCGACGCGGTCGGCGAGGGAGCCGACGAGGAAGGGGAAGGCCGCGGAGACGATTCTGCCAAAGTTGTAGCAGAAGCCGACGCCCGTCCCACGCACCCCCTCAGGATACATCTCGCTGAACAGGGCTGCCATGCTGGCTGGGATGCCGGCGGCGAAGAAGCCAAGCGGAAAGCCGAGGACAAGCATTTGCGCGTTGCTGAGCGGCACGAAGATGTAGACGAGGACGGCGATGACGCAGGCAATGGAAAAGAACGCCGCATTGGGGCGCCGCCCGACGCGGTCGCTGATGATCCCGCTCATGACGCAGCCACAGAAGAAGGCCGCGACGATGACGCCGAGATAGGCACTTGAACCGAGCACGGACAGATGCCGAACCTCGCGGAGGAAGGCGGGGAGGAACGTCGTGAGCGCGGCATAACCGCCGTGTGCGCCAACGCCGAACAGGCCGCCGACAAGCGTGGATCGCAGCACGTCGCGGCGGAAAATTCCGGACAGGATCATCAAGAATGGCTCCTGCGTGTGCTGTTGTGTCGACCGCATCGGCTCAGGGATGCCGCGGCGCAAGAACAGCACGAGGATGGCCGGCAGCACGCCGACCGCGAACAGCAGCCGCCATCCAAGGTTTGCTGGCACGGTGGTGAAGATCAGCGCCGACAGCAGGACGGCGCCCCCCCATCCGACAGCCCACGCGCTCTGAACGGCGCCGAGCGCGCGGCCACGATATTCGGGCCGGATGATCTCGGCCATCAGCACCGCGCCACAGGCCCACTCGGCTCCGAACCCCAAGCCCTGGATGGCCTTGAGGACGAGAAGCTGCCAGTAGCTTGAGATGAAAGCACAGGCGAAGGTCGCCAAGGCGAACGTCGTAACCGAAAGCTGCAGCGCCCTCACGCGTCCGAACCGATCGCCCAACGCGCCGCCGAGCCAGCCGCCGAACGCCCCAAAAAACAGCGTCGTCGACCCGAGCAGACCCGCATCAGCCTTGCTGATGCCAAGCGCGGGGATGAGTACAGGGATCGCCAGGCTGAGCATCTGCACGTCCAGCGCGTCCAGGCTCCAGCCGCCGAAAGCCGCCCAGAACGTCCGCTTCTCAGTCGGCGAACTGTCGCTGTACCAGTTCATTATCTGTACTTCCTCGCATCCTCGTTTGTTTCGGACCGTCATTTTATTTCGGCGTGGTAGCGGAACCGGTCGGCCGGGCCGCGAGAGCGACGCCACTCAATTGGGCGGCGCTCAGGGTCAAAGGCGATGCGCTCGATGACGATGAGCGGCGCGCCGGGCGGGCGCCCGAGCAGGCGCGCCTGCATGGGGTTCGCGGCGGCGACCGTCAAAACCTCGTCGGCCGACGCCACGATCTGACCACAGTGCTCCTCGTACAGCGGGTAGAGCAGATCGCCGAACGTGCTCGTAGCGATGTCGAGCAACGCGGCGAAGCGCGCCTTCTCGAGCCAGATCTCCTCGGAAAGAAGAGGCACGCCGTCGATGAGACGCAGCCGCGAGATGTTGATCGCCGGCGCACGCTCGCGCAGGCGCAGCACCGAGGCGATGGCGGCGGGCGCGGGCACAATATTGCGGTGCAGAATCCGCGCCTCCGGGACTTTTCTCTCTCCAGCGCCGGATTGAAACCGGAAGAAGCGGAACAATGAGGAGTTGAACCGTGCCCGCCGCACATAGGTCCCACGGCCCTGCCGCCGCTCCAGCAGCCCTTCCACAACGAGTTGGTCGATGGCCTTGCGGACGGTACCGACCGAAACGCCATGATCGGCGGCAAGCTCGGCCTCTGACGGGATCAGCTCACCTGGACGCCAGGTCTGCGCGCCGATCTGCGCCGCGAGGTGGTCCCGCAAGCGCTGATACAGCGACAGTCGTGGGTCGGGCATAGTCACATTCATATGGTCCTCTATATGACCATAAGTAGCAAGGCCGATCGGGGCGAGGAGCGCGATCAAGTCCACATTGACAAGCTTTGGCGTCATCCATTCCATATTTGCGCCGCGGTGGATCAAGGCGCGGCGAAGTGCGGCCACTGCGCGATCGGCTTTGTCTGACGACACTGGGGCTGAAAGGCACTATCGACGCCGAACGGTCCTGCCCTAGTGTCCGATCGCGGAGAAGCGCTGCACGCGCTTCGCCGCGTGAATCGGCCACTTCAAGCCAAACCGACGTATCGCCCTTCACTGATGGGCGATACTAGGCTGGTGGCTTCCGTGGAATGACTGCAATGAGAGAACCGGCTCATGTCCGATGTCGCTGATCGTCTTGAGCGGCTGCCGTTCTGCAACGTGCACCGCCGCCTGCTGTTCATGGGCGGACTCGGCTACACTTTCGATGCCATGGACGGTGCGATCATGGCCTTCGTGTTGCCGGTCGTCTCCATGCTGTGGGGACTGTCCAGCGTGCAGACGGGGGTGCTGGGCAGTGCGACCTATATCGGCTTCTTCTTCGGTGCCATCTGCGCCGGCACGCTTGGCGATCTGCTCGGGCGCCGCTTCGTGATGATGGGGGCGCTGGGGATCTACAGTGCCGCAACGGTGCTGAGCGCCATGGCATTGACTTGGCCGCAATTTTTCGCGCTGCGAATCGTCGCCGGCTACGGCACCGGCGCGGAAAGCGTGATCATCGCGCCGTTCCTGACCGAGTTTGTCGCCAGCCGGTATCGAGGCCGCTTCACCGGCGCGCTCGCCGGCTTCTTCTCGTTCGGCTTCGTCGGGGCCGCGCTGCTGGGCAACTTCATCATTCCGCTCTCCGCGTCCGCATGGCGCTTCGCGGTGTTCGCGACCGCCCTTCCCGTTGTCATGCTATTGTGGTGGCGCCGGTCGCTGCCGGAATCGCCGCGCTGGCTGGAAAGCCGGGGACGCGTGCAGGAGGCAGAGGCGGCGGTGACCCTGATCGAGGCCGGGGTGATCGCCGAGCTGGGTGATGTCCTGCCAGCGCTGGGAACATCGAAGCGGCGGCCGCCGCGCGCTGCCGTCGGCACGCTGGGCGGCAACCTCGCCGCCTTGTGGTCGCATCCGCTGCGGCGCCTCACGGCGATGTCCTGGCTGATGTGGCTGTCCCTCACCTCCTGCTACTACGCGTTCTTTACCTGGATACCGGGCCTGCTGGTGAAGTCCGGCATGACCATAACCAGAAGCTTCGGCTATTCCCTGCTGATCTATGTCGCGCAAATCCCTGGCTATTACTCCGCCGCCTACCTGATCGACCGCATCGGCCGAAAGGCGCTGATCGTGTCCTATATGTTGCTGGGCGGCGCGTCGGCGTTGGCGCTGGCGAATGCCCGGACCAACATCGAGGTTACGGTGGCCGGAGCCCTGCTGTCGTTCTTCATGAACGGCAGTTATGCTGGGCTATACGTCTACACGCCTGAACTGTTCCCCACCGATGTGCGGGCCACCGGCTGCGGCATCGCCTCCGCTATCGGGCGCCTGGGTGCGATCGCCTCGCCGATCGTCGTGGGCTATGTCTACCCCGTCTACGGCTTTGCCGGCGTGTTCGGCATTACCACCGCTGTCCTGCTGGCCGGAGCGTTGTCGGTTCTGACGCTGGGCGTGGCAACCAGCGGCCGCTCCCTGGAGGCTATTGCCGAGGCTGAGCTGCAGGCCGCTACCGTCCCCGGTGGGCGCTAGGGCGCGGGCCGGCTCGGCGGCGCCAGACGGTTCTGATTCGTGGACGCTGGCCTCCGGCGCCGGCTGGCCGATCTGGGTTCTGCGAAGATCGTCCACGGCAGTCGGGCACTAGCTGTCCGCTGTGGCCACGCTTCCCGTTACTTCGGCGATGAAAGCGCCCTATATACCGTCCGACTCACCGAAGCCTTGGCACGCAAGCCCCCACGAAAGCCCGGAATGACCGAACCACGTTCTGATGCTGCCGGCGAAATCGCCCGCCGGCGCACCTTTGCCATCATTTCCCACCCCGACGCCGGCAAGACCACCCTGACGGAACACCTGCTGCGCGCCGGTGGCGCCATCCAGTTGGCCGGCAACGTGCGCGCCAAGGGTGAGCGCCGGCGCACCCGCTCTGACTGGATGGGCATCGAGCGCGACCGCGGCATCTCTGTCGTCACCTCGGTGATGACGTTCGAATATGGCGGCTGCGTCTTCAACCTGCTGGACACGCCAGGGCACGAGGACTTCTCAGAAGACACCTACCGCACGCTGACCGCTGTCGACTCCGCAGTGATGGTCATCGACGCCGCCAAAGGCATCGAGGCGCGCACCCGCAAGCTGTTCGAAATCTGCCGCCTGCGCGACATCCCGATCATCACCTTCATCAACAAGATGGACCGCGAGGCGCGCGACCCGATCGAGTTGCTGGATGAGGTCGCTTCCACCCTGGCACTCGATACCTGCCCGGTGACCTGGCCGGTGGGCCGAGCGTCCGATTTCGCCGGAACTTATGATCTGCGGGCCAGGACGATGCACCTGACCAGCGATCTGGCGCAATCCGATCCCCGCATGCAGGCCGTCGCCGACGAGGTGGACCTGGTCCGTTCGGCATTGCCGGAGTTCGACCTGGAAAGCTTCAACGCCGGGCACCTGACGCCGGTCTATTTCGGCAGCGCCATCAAGGACATCGGTGTCAACGACCTGCTAGACGGGCTGGCCGAGTATGGCCCGCGGCCCCGCGCGCAGCCGGCCGACAAGCGGACGATCGAGGCGACGGAACCGGGCCTGACCGCCCTGGTGTTCAAGATCCAGGCGAACATGGACCCCAATCACCGCGACCGCATCGCCTTCGCCCGCGTGTGCTCGGGACGCATGGTCCGGGGTATGCGCCTGAAACAGGTGCGTACCGGCAAGTCGATCCCATTGCACGCGCCGCAGTTCTTCTTCGCCCGCGACCGGGAAATCGCCGATGAAGCCTTCGCCGGCGACGTCGTCGGCATCCCGAACCACGGAACCCTGCGGATCGGCGACACCCTGACCGAGGGCGAAGACGTGCAGTTCACCGGCGTGCCGTACTTCGCACCGGAAATCCTGCGCCGGGTCCGCCTGGACGACGCGATGAAGGCGAAAAAGCTGCGTCAGGCGCTGGTGGAACTGGCCGAGGAAGGCGTGGTGCAACTGTTCCGCCCACAGGATGGCTCTGCCCCGCTGGTGGGTGTGGTCGGCACGTTGCAGTTGGACGTGCTGCAGGCGCGCCTGGGTGCGGAGTATGGTGTGGCAATCGGCTTCGAGACGTCGTCGTTCTCGCTGGCGCGCTGGGTTTCCTCGCCAGAGAAAGCGGCATTGGCGAAGTTCATCGCGGACAACCGAAGTGCGATGGCCGACGATGTGGATGGCGATCCGGTGTTCCTGGCCACGTCCGGCTTCATGATGCGCCGGGCGGAGGAACTGGCACCGGCGCTGACGTTCCGCGACATCAAGGATATCCGCGCAGACAAGCTGGCGGCGTAGGGACTATCGCCGTATGCGGGAAAAGATACCCGCGCGGCAGCGTTGACTGGCGGCAATAGCGTGGATGCGTGGTGGCTGACGAAACTGCCCGACCGAAGCGATCCGGATCGCGTCAGCCGCCTGACCGTGTTCCGGATCAGGCGGGGACTTCAGGCGGCGGTGTTATTCTTTCAGTGCGTCCCGCACGGCGTCCTTGGCGCCGCCAAGGGCATTCTGCGCCTTGCCGGCGACTTTCTCCGTCTTGCCTTCGGTTTCGAGCTTCGCATCGCCCGACACCTTGCCAGCAGCCTCCTTCAACGCGCCTTTGACTTGATGAGCGACGCCATTTACGCGATCGGTATCCATGAGTTGTCTCCTGTGAGAGCCGATGATGCTTATGGCTTGTAGCCGGTGTTCTTGTCAGCGGAGTTCTGCAGACCCTGGCCGGCCGCCTTCAGGTCCTTGCCAGCGCCTTCGGTTGTGTAGCATCCACTTAGCAGAGGCGCCGCTGCCAGCAGCACCGCCACAGGCAGCCAAAAACTTGCTTTGATGCGCATGATGAGGCCCTTTCGATGCGTTTTGAACATCAATCTACCTTGTCCCTGGCAGGGCGGCTTGCAAGTCATCTCTGCGGCGGATCATACGCTGTTGAATTTACGCGAAACTCCATGCGCGGCAGTGGGCGTGTGATCACAACCGAAACACCACCGGCCAGTTCCCCGAAGTGAGCAACCGGACTCATCGGATCGAGAGCGCATGAGCAAGCCGCCGACTGACATGTCGCCACCCGACGTGCTGCCAAGGAACACGCCGGCAAAGGACGTACCTCAAAAGGAAGCGCGGCAGCCCACCGCCAGGCTCGCCCGCGCCGACCGGGAAGCGGCAGCCCTGCGTGCTAACCTGCTGAAGCGAAAGGATCAGGCCCGCGGACGGCAGGCTGCGAAGGACAAACCGGCGACGGAGGGTTAGGTTCAGCCGGAACCGACACGGCCCCTCACCCCAGGCGCTTCACCGCGCTCGATGGCAACCAGCCGAGCAGTACCGGGCCGACGGCCGTCAATCCAGCGCCTGGACGATCTCCTCGGTCATCTTCTTGGCGTCGCCGAACAGCATCATTGTGTTTGGACGGAAGAACAGCTCGTTCTCCACGCCCGCATAACCCGACGCCATCGAGCGTTTGACGAACAGCACCGTGCGCGCCTTCTCCACATCCAGGATTGGCATGCCATAGATCGCCGATGTGCGGTCCGTCTTCGCCGCTGGATTGGTCACGTCGTTGGCGCCGATGACATAGGCGACGTCGGCGGTGGAGAATTCATTGTTGATCTCCTCCAGCTCGAACACGTCGTCATAGGGCACGTTGGCCTCGGCCAGCAGCACGTTCATGTGGCCGGGCATGCGGCCGGCGACCGGATGGATGGCGTACTTCACCTCCACCCCTTCCCGCTTCAAGGTGTCCCCCATCTCCCGCAGCGCGTGCTGCGCCTGGGCGACCGCCATGCCATAGCCGGGCACAATGATGACCTTCGACGCGTTCTTCATGATGAACCCGGCATCGTCGGCATTGCCGGAACTGACGTTGCGGTCGCCGGCTGGCCCGCCGGCCGTGGCGAACGCGCTCTCCGCACCGAAACCGCCCAGCAGCACGTTGATGATGCTGCGGTTCATGCCCTTGCACATGATGTACGACAGGATGGCGCCAGAGGCGCCGACCAAGGACCCGGTGATGATCAGCGCCAGGTTCTGGATGGTGAAGCCGATGCCGGCCGCTGCCCAGCCGGAGTAGCTGTTCAGCATCGACACCACCACCGGCATGTCGGCGCCACCGATCGGGATGATGATCAGGAAACCCAGGCCCAGCGACAGCACCGCGGTCAGCCAGAACAGCGGCTGGCTGCCGCCGGTGGCGACGAAGCCGACGATCAGCGCAACCAGCACGATCGCCAGGCCCAGGTTCAGCCAGTGCTGCCCGGCGAAGGTGATCGGCGCGCCTTTCATCAGCGCCTGCAGCTTGGCGAACGCGATCAGGCTGCCGGAGAAGGTGATGGCGCCGATCGCCAGTCCCAGCGACATCTCGATCAGGCTTTGCGTGTGGATCATGCCCGGCACGCCGATGTTGAACGCCTGGGGCGCGTTCAATGCCGCCGCCGCGACGAACACCGCCGCCAGCCCCACCAGCGAGTGGAACGCGGCCACCAGTTGCGGCAGCGCCGTCATCTGGATGCGCAGCGCCACCGCAACGCCCACGCCGCCGCCGATCGCGATGCCCAGCAGGATCAGCCCGTAGCCCCAGCCGCCGATGCCGCCGTGCAACAGCGTGGCGACCACGGCGATGGTCATGCCGATCATGCCGAAGCGGTTGCCCTGCTGCGACGTCACCGGCGAGGACAGGCCGCGCAGCGCCAGGATGAACAGGACAGCGGCAACCAGATAGGCGAGTGAAGTCAGGCTGGCGGACATGGATCTGGCCTTATTGCTTCTTCTTGAACATCGAGAGCATGCGCTGGGTGACGACGAACCCGCCGAAGATGTTCACCGAGGCCAGCGTGACGGCGATGAAGCCGAACAACATCGCCCATCCAGAGGTCGCCAGCCCTGTCGCCAGCATCGCACCGACGATGATCACCGATGAGATCGCGTTGGTCACCGCCATCAGCGGCGAGTGCAGCGCCGGGGTCACGTTCCAGACCACGTAATAGCCAACAAAGCAGGCCAGCAGGAAAATCGCCAGCAGGAAGATGAAGGGGTTCACTTCGGGTGCAACCGTATTCGATACGCCGATCACCACGGTCTGCGCGTGGTTGGACAACGTCATCGCCTGGTCGGCCAGACGGGCGGCTTCATCGGCCAATTGGTTCGGGTTCATCTGGCTTTGCGCTCCGGACGCTCAGGCAGCCTGTTGAGGCAGGAAATTCGGGTGAACAGCCGCGCCGCTGCGGGTCAGCATGACACCTTTGATGATGTCGTCCGTCTCTGGCAATTTCGGCGCCTTGGCCTCCTTGTCCCAGAACGTGGTCAGGAAGGTCAGCAGGTTGCGCGCGTACAGCGAGGAGGAGGCAACGGGGATGCGCCCCGGCCAGTTCCGGAAGCCCAGGACGGTCACCCCGTTGGCGGTGGTGGTGCTTTCCCCCGGCACCGTGGCCGCGCAGTTGCCGCCGGCCTCCGCCGCGAGATCGACAATGATGCTGCCGGCACGCATGCTGTCGACCATCGGCTGGGTGACGATCACCGGCGCCTTGCGGCCCATCACCAGCGCGGTGCAGACGACGATGTCGTTCTTCGCCACCGTCGTGGCCATCAGCTCGGCCTGCTTCTGCTGGAACGCCTCGCTCATTTCCCGGGCATAGGCGCCGGTCTGGCCGGCGGTCTCGGTGTCCTCGACACCGACGAAGGTGGCACCCAATGAGCGGATTTCCTCCTTGGCCGCCGGGCGGACATCGGTGGCCGAGACAATCGCGCCCATCCGCCGAGCGGTGGCGATGGCCTGCAGGCCGGCGACACCGGCGCCGATTATGAACACCCGGGCGGGCGGCACCGTACCAGCCGCCGTCATCATCATCGGAAAGCCGCGCTGGAACGCGCCCGCCGCCTCGATCACACCCCGGTAGCCGGCGAGGTTGGCCTGGCTGGACAGCACATCCATCGACTGCGCCCGGGTGATGCGCGGCAGCAGCTCCATCGCCGCCGCATCGATCCCCGCCGAGGCCAGGCTGGGTACCAGATCCGTGTCGTTGAACGCGCCGGCGATGCAGACAAGCAGCGCCCCGCGCGGGATCAGCGCGCGTTCCTCGACATCCGGCGCCTGCACCGCAAAGACCACCCCTGCCCCGGACAGGGTCGCGGCGGCATCGGCGGCAATCTCGGCCCCGGCGGCGGCAAATTCCGCATCGGCAATCGAGGCGTGCTGCCCGGCGCCGGCTTCCACCGCAACGGTCATGCCCAGCGCGATCAGCTTCTTGACGGTATCAGGGGTTGCAGCCACTCGGGTTTCGGCGGCTCGCCGTTCCTTGAGCACCGCTAGGCGCATGCCTGTGATCCTTTACGCATGATGATCGGCTCGACTGGGAGGTACGCCTGTTCCCGGATCGACCGGCGAGGCCTGAATGCACGGTGGACGCGGCCTGTGCAAGAGGGGTGAGCGAGTGGTCGTAAGCCTGTCGGTGGGGCCGGCTGCCGCGGTGTCTGGCCAGGGTGACCCGCGGGTGCGCTCACTGCCGGATGTCCTGGCATTGGCCGTTAGTCCTGCCAATCTGGCCGCCACTGGTGCGCCGACCGCCCAACCGGGCACATAAGCATTGGCAACGTTCAGTCTCCACACCGCTTGTAGACCGGCGAGGCTTTGCCGGTGGCCGTGACGATTCCATTGGCAATCAGATGCTTGCCCGCGCTGCTGAGGACCTCTTCCACCTGGATGCCGTCCCCCGTCCGCCTGATAACGCTCACGGTGCTCGGTGCCGACGGCCTGCGCATCACGACCAGCATCCGGTCATTCCCCGACGCCTCGGCATAGACGATGACCTCGCCGCCCGTCGCGTCGCCCGGCGTCGTCGTGAACCTGTGCTCCACCCGTTCAGGCATGCTCATCACGGTGTAGCTGACACGCGGATCGTCTGTAGACACTGGTCGAGCGCAGTCGAGCGCCCAGGTGCCTGGCAGGCCAAAACTGCGCAGCGCCGCCACGGCCTCGCCCGGCGTAGTAAGTTGAGGGGTGCCAGGTTGAGGGGTGCCAGCGGGGGCGGACGATCCTCCACCACAGGTCAGCGCCAGCAACGCAAGGCACCACAGGGACCGCCGCCGAGCCCGGGCCGCCTTCATCGGGGCGCGCCGCGTGGCTGACGCTGGCGAGCGGAACGGCAGCGACATCCAGCCGCGAACCGGATCACCGGCCGGACCCGCGCAGCCTCAGCCACGCCCCGCGGTCCAGGCGCCATCGATCGGCAGCGCGGAGCCGTTGATGTCGTCCCCGCACGGCCCGCACAGAAAGGCAATCAGCCCGGCCACGTTGTCCTCCTTGACGAACCGGCGCGAGGGCTGACGCACTGCCAGAAATCCGGCCTCAGCGTCCTCGAAGCGGCTGCCATCCTGTTGCATCTGCCGCCGCAGACGCTGCTCGATGGCCGGCGTCAGCACCGTGCCGGGGCAGATGGCGTTGCAGGTAATGCCGGTCCGCGCCACCTCCAGCGCCACCGCGCGGGTCAGCCCGATCAGCGCGGTCTTGGTGGTGACGTAGTCGATGCGGTTGACGGTGGCGAACAGCCCGTAGATCGAGGCCAGATTGACGATCCGGCCCCACCCCCGCGCCTTCATCCCCGGCAGTGTAAGCCGGATGGCATGGAACGGCGCCGAGACGTTCACCGCCAGCGCCTCGTCCCAGTGTTCGGGGACGAAGTCCTCGACCGGGGCGAAGTAACGCACCACGGCGTTGTTGACCAGGATATCCAGGCCGTCATGGGCCTGCTGCGTCGTCTCGATCAGTGCCTGGATGTCTGCCGGCCGACGCAGATCGGCGGGATGATGGCGCGCCCTCACCCCCATCTCGCGCAACTCGGCCAGGCGGCCAGCGATGACGTCGGCCTCCGCAAACCCGTTCAGCGTGATGTCGCAACCGGTCGCAGCCAGCGCCTTCGCCGTCGCGAAGCCGATGCCGCCCAGTGATCCGGTAATCAGGGCGGATCTTGGTTCCGTCATGCTATCGTTTCCTCCTGCCTGTCATCGATCTTAAAGCGTGTGTGGACGGCCCCTTCAGTGCAAGGGGTGTTGAGGGCGAGAGAGAACTGACCTGGTGCGAATGCGGTCGTGTGTCCGGCCTTTGCGGTGCGGAGCTTGTCCGCTGGCCCAGATGGGTTCCGCGATCCATACCCAAACGGCTTCACGGCCTTGACGGGCCTCCGCTCTAGCAGCCTGTCGGATTGGGGATTCCCCAAATCGGCGGCGGTTGTCTAGAATCCAGCCATGCCAAACTTCGTGCCCTTCAACCGTGACCAGTCTTTTCTGCTGCCACCTGATCTGAAGGACTGGCTTCCAGCTGACGACGTCGCCCACTTCATCGTCGCGGCGGTCGAGCGCGTGCCATTGGCCTCGTTTCAGGTGCCAAAGCGGTCTGGCGGCAAGGAGCAATACCATCCGCGGCTGATGCTGGCGCTGCTAATCTATTGCTATGCCAACGGCCTGTTCTCGTCGCGGCGGATCGAGCGGGCGAGCCACCGCGACGTCGGCGTGCGTTTCGTGGCTGCCAACCTGCACCCCGACCACGACACGATCGCGGTGTTCCGGCGCACCAACAAAGCGGCTTTCGAGGCGGCTTTCCTGCAAGTCCTGCTGCTTGCGCGGGAAAGCGGCTTGCTCGCGCTTGGCACGGTCTCGATCGACGGCACCAAGATCGACGCCAACGCCTCGAAGATCCGTTCGGTGCGCTACGATCGGGCGAAAGAACTGAGCGCCAAGCTAAAAGCCGACATCGCCGAGATGACCGCCAAGGCGGAAGCCGCCGATGTCTCTGACATCGACCCCCAGGCGTTGCCTGAGGAACTGGCACGGCGGGACGCGCTGAAGGCCAAGCTGGATGCCGCCTGTGCCCGGCTGGAGGCGCAGGCGAGGGCCGCAGCCGAGGCGGAACGGCCGGCCTACGAAGCCAAGCAGGCGGCCTATGACAGCAAGACAGGCCATCGTGGACCGCCGCCCGTGCCGCCGGATCCCAGTCCGCCGGGCGAACGCCAGTGCAACCTGACCGATCCCGACAGTGCCCTGATGCGCCGCTCCGAGCGGCATGAATATCGCCAGGCTTACAATGCCCAGGCGGTGGTCTGCGCCGATGGATCGCAACTGGTGCTGGCCACCAACCTTGTCGCCACGACCGCAGATGCACCGAGTTTCGCCGCCACGATCCTGGCGATGGAACAGACCATTGGGTTGCCGAAGACCGTGCTGGCCGACACCGGCCATGCCAGCGGTTCCGCCGTCGCCGCGCTGCAGGCCAGCGCGATCGAGCCGCTGGTGGCGATCGGGCGGACCCAGCCGCACCGGCCGTATGACTTCCGCCCGCCACCCGAAGCCAAGCCACCGCGGGTGATCACCGAACCCTGGCGGATCGCAATGAAGGCCAAGCTGGAGACCGACGATGGACGCAAGCGTTACGGCAAGCGAAAACAGAGCGTCGAACCGGTGTTCGGGATCATCAAACAACGAGTGACAGGGGGGTCCATGAGCCAAGGCGAACGGACACCGCTCTAGCATCGCCTGACCGCCGGTGCCGGCGGCCACCGTCATGGCTTGACCGAACCGAACGTCTCCAGCCGGTCCTGCCGCACCCGCCGCACTTCCCCCTGGCGGACGGTGATGCCAGCCTTGTCGAAGAATTCCAGGATCAGGATTGCCACCTTCCGCCCGTTGTCCAGCCGGTCGCGAAACGCCGCGGCGGTCAGCTTGCCATCGGCATCCACCGATTGCGCGGCAATGGCGGCCATCTCCGCCACCGTTTCGCGCAGGAAGAAATGGTCGGGGGCAATCTCTACTAGCTGCCCCATCCGCATCAGCCGCTTCAAAGTCATTCGGGTCGCGGCTTCCGGCAGTTGCAGCGCCTGGGCAATGTCGCGCGTGCGGGGCGGACGGAAGCGGTTGGCCTTGATCATCGGCCGCGCCGCCCGCCAGGTTTTTTCATCCTGCGGCGACAACCGTACCCGATGCCCGGTAAGCCTGAACCACGGACCGTCCTGCGCCAGCGCCGCCTCGCGCCGCAGCGCATCCAGCACGCCAGCAAACCCGGCTGGCGGCAGCCGTTCCGTCAGAGCCAGCCGCAGCCGCTCGCTCTGCAAACCCGGCAGCTCCGGCGCAGCCGCATGGTGTGCCGCCAGCCCCGCCAGAACCGCCGAACGGACGGTGTCGAAGGCAGCTTGTGACAGGATCAGCCCGCCCGCAGGCACACCTCCGACAGCCGCGATCAAGCCGGACCGCTCGGCCATGGGCACGTTGCGGGCACGCATGAATGTGGCCTGCTCGGTCCATCCCGGCGAGGCTGCCAGCAGCCGGCGCAGCGCCTCGGCGGGGTCGGCAACATCCAGCGCCCTTAGCTGATCCAGCCGCATCGGCGTGCGTCGGCCGCGCCTGGGCGGGAACGGGTCCACCACCACACCGCCGCCGATCGTCGCGGTAGCACCGCTGTCGCGCAGCACCATCCGGTCCCGAGCCAGCGCGCCCACGGGGTGCTGCAGGCTCAGCCGAACCAGTGCGGCCTCGCCAGGTTCCAGACGGTCGCGGTCCAGCAGCGATACACGGGCCATGACATGCGCGGCACCCAGGTGCAGATGAACCTGGATATCCGCCCGCAGCGCCCGTGGTGCCTCGGGCAGCAGGCTGATCCAGCCGTCGAAAGCCGCGGTGGGTTGGTGGATGTCCGGGTGCACCACCCAGTCCCCGCGGCTCACCGCCTCCTTCGACAACCGGGCGCCGGTGACGTTGAGTGCCACGCGTTGCCCCGCGACGCCCCGCTCGGCAGCCCTGTTCTGCGCGTGCAGCCCGCGCACCCGCAGTTCCAGTCCGGAAGGCGACAGCACCAGCCGGTCCTCGACGGCAATTTGCCCAGCCGCCAGTGTGCCGGCGACCACCAGCCCCGCCCCTGACAGGGTAAACACCCGATCCACCGCCAGCCGCGGATAGCCACCATGGTTGCGTTCAGCTTCTGGCGTCAGCAGCAGCCTATTGCGCAGCGCCTCGATTCCCTGCCCGGTCATTACCGAGACCGGGAAGATCGGCGCTTCCGCCAGCCGGGTCTCGGCGAGCAGGCTTCGCAACGCCGCCGTCACTGCCTCGATCCGATCAGCCGCCAGATCCGCCTTGGTCAGTGCCACGACACCCCGCTCGATGCCCAGCAGCGACAGGATCTGCAGATGCTCGCGGGTTTGCGGCCGGATGCCCTCCGGCAACGATACCACCAGCAACGCTGCGTCGATGCCGCTCGCGCCAGCCAGCATGGTGTGAACGAACCGCTCGTGACCTGGAACATCGACAAAACCCAGTTCGCCGGCATAGGCATACCCCAGGTCAATGGTGATGCCGCGGCGCTTCTCCTCCGCCAGCCGATCGGTGTCGACACCGGTCAGGGCCTTGACCAGCGCCGTCTTGCCGTGGTCCACGTGCCCGGCGGTGCCTATGATCATGCCCGTTGCCTCAGGCGCCAGTCAGCGAATAAGTTGAACCGCTCATTGCTGTTTCGGCAGCTCAATCCCGGTCAGCGCCGACCAGACCCGGATGACGAAGGAGTCGTCCTTCAGCCCCTGCCCGTTCGCCGCCGCTGCCAGGAACAACTGATGCGCCGCGGCCGCCATCGGCAACGGAAAGGTCAGCGAACGAGCCTGATCCAGCACGATGCCAAGATCCTTGACGAAGATGTTGACGGCAGAGAGCGGGGTATCGTCGCCCGCCAGCACGTGCGGCACCCGGTTCTGCCACATCCATGAACTGCCGGCGGACTCTGAAATCACCTTGAACAGCGTCTCTGGATCGGCACCGGCGCGGATGCCCAGCGCCAGTGCCTCGGCGGCGGTGGCGATGTGCACGCCGGCCAGGAGCTGGTTGACCATCTTCACCGTGCTGCCGACCCCGACCTGCTCACCCAGCCGCCAGACCTTGCTGGAGATTGCCTCCAGCACCGGCGCCGCCTTGGCGAAAGCAACCTCGGACCCCGAGCCCATCACGGTCATGGTGCCCGCCCTGGCGCCCACCGCGCCGCCGGAGACGGGGGTATCCAGCATCAGGAAGCCCGCCGCCTCGATCCGGCTGCCAAGCGCTCTGGCGGCCTCGGGCGCGACCGTGGCACAGCACAGCACTGCCGCCCCCTTCCGCATCCGCGGCAGGCAGCCGGCTTCGCCGAACAGCACGGCCTCCGTCTGCGCCGCATTGATGACAAACACGACGATCGCTTCCAGGTCGGTGGGCAGCGCCTCCGCTCCGGCCACCACCTTGCCTCCCTCAGCGGCAAAAGCGGCTCGGGCTTCCTCACGGGGGTCGCAGCCGGTGGTGTCGTGGCCCTTGCGCAGCAGGTTCAGGGCCGTACCCATGCCCATGTTGCCCAGACCAATGACGCCTACTTTCATCCTCGTTTCCTTCCGCGACATGAACGCCCGTCGACGTGGGCAAAGGCTGGCGACGCTGGGAGCCGGTCTACCGGCCGCTGCGGAAACGCTCGACCGCGGCAACCAGGGCGCGCCTGATCCCAGGCTCCAGCGCGGAATGGCCGGCATCGGGCACGATCGTCATCCGCGCGCTGCGCCAGCTTGCCGCCAGGTCGAATGCCGTCATCGGCGGGCAGATCATGTCATAACGGCCCTGCACGATCTCCGCCGGGATATGGCTGATCCGGTCCATGTGCGCCAGCAGCCCACCATCCGGCAGGAACAGTCCATGCGCGAAGTAGAACGCCTCGATCCTGGCCAGGCCCAGCGCGGTGCGGTCCTGGGAGAAGCCGGTCACCGTCTCTGGACTGGGCAGCAGCGTGCTGCAGGTGCCTTCGTAGATTGACCACGCCCGCGCCGCCGGCAGATGCACCGAGGGATCGGCATCGGTCAGCCGGCGCAGGTAGGCGCCAAGCAGATCACCGCGCTCATGGTCCGGCAGGAAGCCGGCAAACGCGGCATGCGCCTCGGGGAAGACCGCCTGCATGCCGTGCAGGAACCACTCGACCTCCTGCGGGCGGCCCAGGAATACGCCGCGCAGCACCGCGCCGGCCACCCGCTGCGGATGCGCCTGGGCGTAAGCAAGCGCCAAGGTGGACCCCCAGGAACCGCCGAACAGCAGGAAGCGGTCGATCGCGAGGTGCCGGCGCAGCAGCTCGATATCGCCCACCAGGTCGGGCGTCGAGTTGTCCTCCAGCCCACCCAGCGGCCGCGACCGCCCGGCGCCGCGCTGGTCGAAGATCACGATCCGCCAGTAGTGCGGGTCGAAGAAGCGTCGGTGCACCGCCCCCGCGCCGGCGCCCGGGCCACCATGCAGGAACAGCACTGGCCGGCCATTCGGGTTGCCAGCCTGCTCCCAGTACATCACGTGCCCGCCGGACAACGGCAGGTAGCCGGTCTCATACGGGCCAATCTCGGGAAACAGGTCGCCACGAGGCATAACGGCGTATGCTATATCCGCACGTGCCGGCAGAAAACAGGGTCGCCGCCACTTTTTCCAGTCGAACTCCGCCGCGCTCGTGCCGCATACAGCCGTCGGCCGCTTGCGCTACAGGATACTTCGGACAGATAGTCGCGGCCAAACGCCAGGGAGGCGACAGCAATGTCAACCGGCACCGGAGCCGTACGCAACGGACACGATGCGGATAACGCCGGCTGGGCAGCGCGTCACACACCAGGCGCCGTCTCGCCAATGACCGGGGCGGAATACCTCGCCTCGCTCGACGACGGGCGCGAGGTCTACATCTACGGTGAGCGCGTCGGCAATGTCGCCGAGCATCCCGCCTTCCGCAACACCGCCCGCATGGTCGCCCGGCTCTACGACGCGATGCACGACCCGGCGCGCGGCCCCAGGCTGATGGTGCCCACCGATACCGGCAACGGCGGCGTGACGCACGCCTTCTTCAAGGCGCCAAAGACCACCGCGGACCTGATCGCCGGCCGCGATGCCATCGCCGAGTGGGCCCGCATCACCTACGGCTGGGTCGGCCGCTCGCCGGACTACAAGGCCGCCTTCCTCGCCACCCTGGGCGCCAACGCCGACTTCTACGACCCCTACCAGGACAACGCCCGCCGCTGGTACAAATTCAGCCAGGAGCGGGTACCGTTCATCAACCACGCCATCATCCATCCGCCGGTTGACCGCGACAAGGCGCCCGACCTGGTTAGCCCAGATTCTCCGGCGAGCGTATGCTGCCACGTGGTGCGCGAGACCGACGCCGGCATCGTCGTTTCCGGCGCCAAGGTCGTTGCCACCGGGTCAGTCCTGACCAGCTACACCTTCGTCGCCCATCACGGCCTGATCCCGCTGCAGGACAAGACTTTCGCCGCCGTCTTCATGGTCCCCACCAACGCGCCCGGCATCAAGTTCATCTGCCGCACCTCCTATGAGATGACTGCTACAGCCATGGGCAGCCCGTTCGACTATCCGCTGTCCAGCCGCCTGGACGAAAACGACGCTATCTTCATCATGGATGAGGTGCTGGTGCCGTGGGACAACATCTTCGTCTACGGCGACATTGAAAAAGCCAACAACTTCTTCCCCCGCACCGGCTTCCTGCCCCGCTTCGGCGTGCACGGCTGCACCCGGCTGGCGGTGAAGCTCGATTTCATCTCCGGCCTGCTGCTGAAGGCGGTGGAGGCTTCCGGCACCAAGGACTATCGCGGCGTCCAGGCTAACGTGGGGGAGGTGATAGCCTGGCGCAACATGTTCTGGGGCCTGTCCGACGCCATGGTCCGCGATCCGAAACCCTGGGTGGGCGACTACGTGCAGCCCAACATGGAGCCGGTCAACGCCTACATGATCCTGGCCACGATCGCCTACACGAAAATCAAGTACATCATAGAACAGACCGTGGCCTCCGGCCTCATCTACCTTAACAGCCACGCCCGCGACTTCCAAAACCCCGCGATCCGCCCCTACCTCGACAAATACCTGCGCGGTTCCAACGGCTACAGCGCCGAGCAACGCGTCAAGCTGATGAAGCTGCTGTGGGACAGCATCGCCTCGGAGTTTGGCGGCCGGCACGAGCTGTATGAGATCAACTACGCCGGCTCCACCGAGGAAATCCGCCGCTACGCCCTGTTCGGCGCGCAAGCCTCGGGCAACGCCGACGCTTTCAGGGGCTTTGCCGAACAATGCATGGCTGAGTACGACCTGAACGGCTGGACAGTAGCCGACCTGACCGATCCAGGTGCACTCAGCTACCACCTGATGCGCGGCAACCGGTAGCCAACAAGCCGTTCAGTCGTCCGGATCACCGGTCTTCAGGGCGAACGTGGTGTTCTGCCCCCGGACGCCCAGCCGCCCAGTCAGCGCCTTGGTCGTCCCGCGCAGGCTCAGCAGCTCCGACGGCGCGTTCGTGGCGATGCCGGCCGAGGTCTCCGCGTCCAGCCGGCATCCGCTGCCCTGCCCGCCCGAACCTTGCCCACCAGAACCTTGCCCACCGTTGCACTTGAACGTGCCGCTGATCGCCGCCGACCCCAGGCGCGAGATGCCCAGCGAGCTGTCAACCAGGCTGCCGTCCTCACCGACCAGAAGAGAAAGCCGCCCGTCCAGCGCCTGGCCGTCGAACGTCAGCGTCACCGGCCAGGCATAGGCAAGTTGCGGCAGGATATTCGGCACGTTCAGGTCCGCGCCCAGCCCCACCGCCGTCGCCGCCATCGACCGCAGCGCCGCTGTCCAGAACCCCCGGGCCTGCTCCAGGAAGGCCGGATCGCCGCGGACGTCGGCCCCCATGCCGTAGTCGTAGAACACGCCGCGACGCAGATATGAGCCCAGCCGCTGGCCATAGGTCGGCGGTTCCGCCGGCGCCGGCTGAAACACCGACCCGAGGTCGCTGTTCTCCGCCATGTCGGAATAGACAATGGCGCGGATCGTCGAAGCGCTGTCGGCAAACCGCCCCTCGTCGGAGGCCAGCGCCCGCAGGATCTGCTTCTGCGGCGCGCTGTCGGCGGCGATCCGCACGGCCTCCGGCGGCCGTTTGGCCTCCAGATAGATCCGCGTCAACGCCGCACCCAGGTCACGCACGAAGTACTGCTTCTGATCGGCGATCTTGTCGACCGGGTTCTGCTGCAGGATGTAGGTCTGGCTGGCGAGTGCCGCCCGTTTCGCCGCCGGGTAGTCTGGCCAGCAGCCCGACCAGTATTCCTTGCTCTGTCCCAAGGCGGGCGACAGCCGCACGACCGAAACGCGCTCCCCCGGTGTCAGGGTGGCGCGCAGCTTGCCAGCCAGCTTCGTCGCCCACTCGGTCTGCCCATCGGCCATCATCATGTCGTCGATATAGACCACGGTGCTGCGCACGGTCGGCTGCTCGCAATAGGTCGCATCCAGCCCGTAACTGTCGAACAGCGCCCACGACCGCTGGCTCGGCAGGCTGGCTGCCAACGCCATGGCAAGGCACCCAAGGATCCGCCGCATCCGCATCAGGCAAGCTCCCGGATCATCTCGGGCGTCACCGTCACCGCCTCGTTGCGGAAGTCGTTCACGCTGATCTGGCCGGCGCGCGCGCCGACCCGCTCGATGGTCAGCGCGCCCCGCTGCGAGGAGGCGAGCTGCGCCAGGATCGAGCGGTAGAGCTGGGCGTTGCCACGCACCACCGCCGTCAGCGCCGCCATGATCGCGTCTTCATGTTTGTCGACCTGTTCCAGCAGCCCTCGCTCTGCCGCGACATCCGCCGCCCGGGTGCGGGCCGCCGCCTCCTGCCGCTCGATGTCCTTGGTCAGCCTGGCGTTGATCTGGCGGATCCGGTTCACCACCGGCTGGCGCAAGCGCCGGTAGCGGGCGTGGGCGCGGGCGAACTGCCGGGTGGCATCCATGAAGTCGGGATCCTTGTCGTGTGCCAGATAGGCGATGAACACCCCCACTGCCCAGGCCATCAGGTTCCACAACAGGCTCAGCAGCACGTCGCGCATCGGGTCAACGGCAATCTGCGCGTCGGCACTCAGCAGGTTGACCGCCGGCTGTCCGGCAAGTTGGTGCATCACCGCCGCATAGCGCGACCCCGTCGCCGCACCCAGCACGATCAGCAGCGAAAAGGATGAAAGCGCCAGCATCCGCCAGTCGCCGCGGCGATCGATGGCATCGCGGTGCTCGCCGAACCGGTAGGACCACTGCTTGAACAGCATCCCATGCCCGTGCGCGGCGAAGGCAAGCAGCAGGCCCATCACGATGGTCGCCCCGGCTGCGATCGCCACGACGCCGGCAAACAGAAAGAACACGTCGTAATTGATCAGCCATTCGGCAACGCCGATGCAGAGCAAGGCAATCCAGTAGGCCGGATGGTAGGCCAGCATGTTGGCCTCCCGATTCTCATGATCGGCCTTCATCCGCTGAAAGCGGGTTTCCGCGACGCGCAGGTCGTCGCGGACGCGGACGTAGTGTTCATCGGCCTCCAACCGAGCCTCGGCATCCCGCTCGTCACGCTCCGCCCGCAGCCGTGCCGCCACGATCTCCGCCTCCGCCCCCTGCACGGCGCGGATGTCGCGCATCTTCGGCTCGATCGCCACGTCGAACCGCCGCCGGGTCTGCCGCCATTGCGCCAGTATGGAACGCGCCGGCTCGATGACGTGCAGCCTGGTACCAGCGGTCAGCCCGTCGTCATCGACGCTGATCCGGCCGAACGAGGTTTCCTCGCTGGCACGGTCCGTCAGTTGCTCCGGTGACGCCTTCAGGCTGTTCACCTGCTCCACCGGGAAGGCCATGGCGGCAACATAGGCGGCCTTGAGCTCATCGGCCGGGGTCTCTTTCGCCGCACGGGCCACTTGCTGCGTCTCCATCTCAGAACGGCACCGACGGTCCCAGGGCATTCGGCTGGACATCGGGCGATAGTGGTCTGGCCTGATAATGGGGAGCCGGCAGCGGCCGCGCCACTGCGGCCGGTGGCGCCTCGGCCGCGGAGCGTGCGGGACTCGCCGCCGGTGCCATTGCCGCTGGCGATCCGTTGCCCTGCAGCGGGCGCAGCGAAATCGCCGCCAGGGTCGCCAGCCCACCGCCGCCGGATGGATCAAGCCGCATCACCTCCACCGGCCTTGCCGCTTCGGCGTTGGCCGCCATCAGGGAGCGGTCGCGAGGCGCCGCCGACACCACGCCGAGATTGGCCGCCAGGCAGCGCGAGAACAGGAACTCCACGCGCCGGTTGCGCGCGCGGCCGTCGGCGGTCGCGTCGCTGGCGATCGGCTGGCGTTTGCCGATCGCCACCGCGCTCAGCCGGTTGGGATCCAGGCCGCGCATCGCCAGGCCGCGCAGCACAGTCAGCGCCCGGCGTTTCGACAGATCCATGTTGTAGCCGTCGGAGCCGACGGCATCGGTATGCCCCAGCACCGTCAACGCCGCGGCCGGCGCCTGCTGGATGATCTTGCCGACGATGTCTTCCAGCGTGGCGGTGGCTTCCGGTCCGGGCTGGTCGCTGGCGGTCGCGAACAGCACCTGCTCCGGCAGCACCACATGCACAACCGGGGCAGCCTCCGGCCCGCAGACACCCGGCGCAGCGGCCAGCATGCTGGTCCCGGGCCCGCCCATCGCCGAGGCCAGCCCCGCCAACTGGGCGTCCGTCGTCATCGCCGGCGGCCGCACCTCCGCCGGAGCAGCCGGGGCGGCCAGGCGGGATGCTGCCGGCACGGTGCAGCCAGAGCCGGACAGTATCTCTGCTGCCACGAAGATGCCCGCGGCCATCATCCGCCGCTGTGCTAGAGCGTGATCCGAGCAGGTGGCATCACCGGAACGGTGAATCACGCGATCAAACCATGAGTTAGAGCGGGGTCCGTGAGCCAAGGCGAACGGAAACCGGTCTAATTTCGGCATCAATGCTCTCCCCAGAGACGCGATGCGGGTGGCCGCGCTGCCTTTGGCCACGAAGCTTATGCCGACGCGGCCGGCTTCGTGGCTGCCGCCTACGACGCCTTACAAGGGCTTCAGCGGCGGCGCCTCGCCCTCAGGCAGCGGCACCTGCGCCACGTTCAGCACCATCGACACCAGGCTGTAGTAGCCGACGGCACCCACCAGATCCATGATCCCGCGTTCGCCAAAGCGCTCCAGCGCTGGCCCATAGCTTGTGTCGCTGACCTGGCCGGTCGACAGCAGCTCGCTGACGAAGTCATAGACGATCGCCTCATCGGCGTTCATCTCCGCCGGACGCTGGCCGGCGGCAATCGCATCCAGCAGCGTCGGGCTGAGGCCGGCCTCAATCCCCAACCGGCGATGCGCGTAAAACTCGTACTGTGCACCCCACTTCCGCCCGGCCATGCAGATCGCGAACTCATTCAGCGATGCGGGCAGCGAGGTGCTGAAGCGCACATACGCACCCACCCGTTGCACCAGGTCGCACAGCACCGGACTGCGCAGCAGCGCGTTGAACGGCCCGCGCAGACCGCTACCCCGCGGACCCGACTGGATCGCCTCGACGACATCGCGCTGCTCATCGCTCATCTGCTCCGGGGACAGCGGCGGAAATCGGGTTTCAGGCATGGCGGCTCTTCCTTCGCAAGACACAGACGGGCCGTCATCGGCCCACGCATACGATCATAGACTGCTCAGGGCGGTTGAACGAGGGCAGCGGACCTTCACGACACGGCGGGCCGCCAAGACAACCGGTCCGCGCCTCGCGGGGTCGTGTGAAACTCGGCCCAGCCCTGCCGTTCCCGTGGCAGCAATGGCGCGGCAAGGCTGCGCCTGATAAGCCCCACCAGAGACGATCCCCGGCAAGCAGGAGCCAAACGGATGAATACAGCCGACATCAAGACCATGGTGCGTGACCGCTACAGTAGCGTCGCCGCCGCCGACACGGCTTCCTGCTGCGCCCCCGCTGCGTCCTGCTGTGCCCCCACCACTCCCGCCGATGCCGCTCTCAAGGCTCGGGCAATGGGATACGCCGAAGCCGACCTCGCGGCGATCCCGCTGGGTGCCAACCTCGGGCTGGGTTGCGGCAATCCCCAAGCCATCGCCGACCTGAAACCGGGGGAAGCCGTTGTCGACCTCGGCAGCGGCGCCGGCTTCGACTGCTTCCTCGCCGCCCGCGCCGTGGGCGCGGAAGGCCATGTCATCGGTGTGGACATGACGCACGAAATGCTGGCGAAAGCGCGTGTCAACGCCCGCCAGATTGGTGCCACCAACATCGAGTTCCGCCTGGGTGAGCTGGAACACCTGCCGATCGCTGACAACACCGTCGATGTCATCCTGTCGAACTGCGTCATCAACCTGGTGCCTGACAAGGCACAGGTGTTCCGGGAAGCATTCCGCATCCTGAAGTCGGGCGGCCGGTTGGCAGTATCCGACGTGGTCAACACCGCCCCGCTGGCAGCCGAACTGGCCGCCGACCGCGAGCTGATCTGCGGCTGCGTGGCTGGCGCGGCCCCGGCGGAGCAGATCGAGGCATGGCTGGGCGCCGCCGGCTTCGGCCAGATCAAGGTTACCATCAAGCCCGAGAGCCGTGACCTGATCGCCGGCTGGGCACCCGGTCGCGGCATCGAGGACTGTGTCGTCTCGGCGCTGATCGAGGCGCGCAAACCCTGAGGGTGCATCCAGCCTGCAAACTGCGAGGTCCAGGCCGTGGCATTTCACCATCAGCCCATCTTGAAGCGGTCCTGGTTTGCTATTTGGGCAAACCAATCAGGTTAATCCCAGCACCGGCAGCCCCGCGAATACGCTGTCCTGCCGCACCCACATGCCCTTGCACGCCAAACGTTCGAGGCAGGCACGTCTTCGTCTGTATTGCCCAATCAGCGGTAGCGATACATCACCTTCAAGGACACACTGCCGTCAGAGATACCGGCCCCGCTCGATAATCTCCAGGACATACGCCCGGTAGCTCATGCCCAGTGCCTGTGCCCGCTGCAGCCGCCGCAGGGCAATCTCTCGCGGCGGCGTCTTCCACACCGCCTTGGATGCCCGCCGCCAGCAGTGCAGGCGCCAAAGCGCTTCGGGATCGCTGGGCGGCTCAGGCTCCAGCGGCGGACCGCCATTGTGGCCCCGGCCATAGTCAGGCACCGATACACACCTGGACATGTCCATCACGCAGAAGCGCGGCGCAGCTATCGCCATGCAACACAGGCATGTTCGCCTCATTCCTTGTGCATGCAGAGCATTCCATTAAAATGGAAGACTGTCCACCATGATGGATGCAGACGCAGCATGCAGCTCAACGCCGTCGAAGCAGCCCTGGCCAGCCGCCTGCGGAAGGAGCGTGAGGCACGCAACTGGACGCTTGCGGATCTGGCACAGCATTCCGGCATCAGCCGAGCGATGCTCAGCAAGATCGAACGCGGTGAAGCAAGCCCGACAGCAGCGCTGCTGGGCCGCCTGTCCGCCGCGCTCGGCCTGACGCTGTCGCAGCTCTTCGCAAGGCTGGAGGATGGCAGCCAGATCGCCCGAGTGGACAGCCAGCCGGTGTGGCGGGATCCGGAGACTGGGTTCCTGCGCCGGTCCCTGACTCCAGGCAGCAGCCTGCTGGAGCTTGTCTGGGGGGAACTGCCGCCCGGAGCGCGCATTTTCTATCCCGCCGCCTCCTACCGGTTCATCGCCGATCAGCAGTTGGTGGTGATGCAGGGAACTCTCTCAATCCGCCAAGGCGAGGCGACCCATGAGCTCGGTGCCGGCGATTGCCTCCGCTTCGGGCCACCACAGGACGTCACCTTCGCCAACACCGGCCCGCAGTCATGCCGCTACATCGTCGCCGTCCTGCGCGATCCGGGGTCGTCCCGATGACAATCCGGCCCGGACAGGTCCGCGATCCGCCGCCAAACGTTCCCATGATCAGCCACTGACTCATGCTCATCAGGCTCGTCCCCTTCCTGTTCGTCTTTCTCTGGAGCTCGTCCTTCATTGCGGCGAAGACCGGGCTACGGCATTTCTCGCCGCTGCTGTTCGTGGCGATCCGGCTGACCGCCTGCGCCTGCGTGCTGACGCTGCTGATGCTGCTGCTGCGCCGGTCCTGGCGGGGCCTGAACCGAGGCCGGTGGTTGCATTGCGCGGTCGCCGGGGCGCTGCTGAACGCGATGGGCCTGATGGCGCCGCACGTCGGCCTGTTGCTGGCACCGGCCTCACAGATCGCCCTGGTGCAGTCGCTCACACCGCTGCTGACAGCGGTCCTGGGTGTGGCCTTGCTGCACGAGCGGCTGCGCCCGCGCCAATGGCTGGGCTTGTTGCTGGGCATGGCCGGGGTTGGCCTGGTGGTCGGACAGGCCGCCCTGCAGAATTCCGCCCGCTTTGAAGGCCTGGTCCTCGCGTTCATCGGCGTGCTGGGCCTGGTCAGCGGCACGCTCTATTTTGGCCGCTTCTGCCGCGACGTGCCGTTGCTGCCCGGCGCCACCGTGCAGTTCATCTCGGCCGCCTGCGTCTCGGCGGCGGGGACATGGGCCATGGAATCTGTGCGTGCCGACTGGACCCTGGGCGCCGTCGTCTCCATCGCCTGGAACACGGTCATGGTCTCGCTCGGCGGCATGGTGCTCTACTTCACGATGCTGACCCGCGGCTCCGCGGCCCGGGCCAGCGCCAACTTCTACCTGGTTCCCGGCACGGCAGCCTTCCTCGGTTGGATCATCCTGGGGGAACGGCTGACCATCTTCGCCATCACTGGGCTGGTCGTCGCCTCCGCCGGATGCTGGCTGGTCAGCAGCGCCCCGCGCAGCGCCGTCTGAGGCCGACTCTCAGCACGATCCGCTTGTCGCAAGGGCGGTTGTCTCGGCCGTGTCGCAATGCAACAAGGTGCCATTAAGGTTTATTACGAGCATCAAATGCCGCTGCATGTCGCCCTGACCCACAGGAGCTCATACCGATACGACCGTCGTGTGGCGCTTGGCCCGCAGACCATCCGGCTGCGTCCGGCGCCCCAGGCGCGCACCGCGATCCTGTCCTACGACCTGACCGTCGAGCCACAGCCGCATTTCATCAACTGGATGCAAGACCCGCAGGGCAACCACCTCGCCCGCGTGGTGTTTCCTGAGAAAGTCGACCATTTCACCGTCACCGTCGACCTCGTGGCCGACATGGTCACGATCAATCCATTCGACTTCTTTCTTGAGCCTGAGGCCGAGACCTACCCGTTTACCTATGATCCGGTGCTGGAGCAGGAACTGGCGCCGTTCCTCAAGACGCAGCCCGCTGGACCCCAGTTGCAGGCGCTGCTGCAGACCCTGTCCCGCGCCGAACAGCCCACTGTCGACCTGCTGGTCGGCCTGAACGGCCTGATCCGCGGCAAGGTGGCTTATATCGTCCGCCTGGAGCCGGGCGTATACACACCAGAGGAAACCCTTTCCGGCGCCACCGGGTCTTGCCGGGACTCCGCCTGGCTGCTGGTGCAGGTCCTGCGTCACCTCGGCATGGCCGCCCGTTTCGTCTCCGGCTACCTGATCCAGCTCGCCCCTGACGTCAAACCCCTGGAAGGGCCGCCCGGACCGTCCGCCGACTTCACCGACCTGCATGCCTGGGCCGAGGTCTACTTGCCGGGTGCCGGCTGGGTCGGCCTGGATGCCACCTCCGGCCTGCTGTGCGGCGAAGGCCACATCCCGCTGGCCGCAAGCCCCGACCCCATCTCCGCCGCCCCGATCACCGGGCTGATGGAAAAGGCCGAAGTTGCCTTCGACGTCGCCATGTCCGTCCAGCGGATCAAGCAGACGCCGCGCACCACCCGTCCCTATACCCAGGCACAGTGGTCGGCGATTCTCGCGCGCGGCCAGGACGTCGACCAGGCCTTGCGGCGCAGCGACATCCGCCTGACCATGGGGGGCGAACCCACGTTCGTGGCCGCTGGTGACGTGGATGCGCCAGAGTGGAACACCGACGCGCTCGGCCCGACCAAGCGGACCCATGCCGGGAGCCTGCTGCGGCGGCTGATGGCACGCTGGGCACCGGGTGCCGTCCTGAATCAGGGCATGGGCAAGCACTATCCGGGCGAACAATTGCCGCGCTGGGCGCTGCACTGCGTGTGGCGGGCAGACGGCGAGAGCGTCTGGAATGACCCTGCCCTGCTCGCCTTCAGCGACGACACCGGCAACGCAACGGCAGCCGACGCGGCGCGCTTCGCGCAAAGCCTGGCGGAGCGGTTGCAGGTCGATCCGGCCCTGGTCATCCCGGCCTATGAGGACATCCACTACTACCTATGGAAGGAGCACCGGCTTCCCGCCAACGTGCTGGCCGAAGACGCCAGACTGAGCGACAAGCTGGAGCGTGCTCGGCTCGCGCGGGTCTACGCACAAGGTCTTCCAGCCACCGTCGGCAGCGTGCTGCCGCTGCGCAGGGTCATCGACGATGGCCGGCGGCGCTGGCAATCCGGCAAATGGTTCTTTAAGGCCGGCGAGATGTTCCTGGTGCCAGGCGACAGCCCCGTGGGCCTGCGGCTGCCGCTGGAGTCACTGCCCTGGGTCGATCCCGCCAAGGCCGAGTTCGACCAGCAGCCCGATCCGTTCGCCCCCCGCTCGAAGCTGCCGGACCGCAACGCCCTGCTGTCGCCGACCGGTCCCGGCGACGCCGCCTCCATCCAAGGCTTCCGTCCGGTTCAGCAGGCCCTGCCGGTGATGGGCGAGAGCGACCCCACCGTCATTCGCACTGCCCTGTCCGTCGAAGCGCGTGACGGCTTGCTGCACGTTTTCTTCCCGCCGCTTTATGCCATCGAGGACTGGCTCGCCCTGACCGCCGCCGTGGAGCAGACCGCCGCCGAAAGCGGCCATAAGATCGTGCTGGAAGGCTACCTGCCGCCGGAGGATGAGCGTCTGCTGCATTTCTCCGTCACCCCGGACCCCGGCGTGATCGAGGTCAATACCCATCCCACCGCAAGCTGGAGCGAGCAGGTCAGGCTGACGGAGGAACTGTATGAGGAAGCCCGCGGCGTGGGGCTGGCGACCGAGAAGTTCAACCTCGACGGCCGCCATGTCGGTACTGGCGGCGGCAACCATGTGGTCATGGGTGCGGCCCGCGCCGAAGACTCGCCATTCCTGCGCCGCCCGGACCTGCTGAAGTCGCTGGTCGGCTTCTGGCACAACCATCCCAGCCTGTCGTTCCTGTTCAGCGGCCAGTTCATCGGTCCGACCAGCCAGCATCCCCGTGTCGACGAAGCCCGCCAGGACAACCTCACGGAGCTGGAAATCGCCTTCTCCCAGATCAGCGCCAGGCAGCCGGCTGCACCGTGGATGACCGACCGGCTGTTCCGCAACATCCTGACCGACATGACCGGCAACACCCACCGCACCGAGTTCTGCATCGACAAGATGTATGCACCCGACAGTGCCGCCGGGCGGCGCGGCCTGGTCGAATGCCGGGCGTTCGAGATGCCGCCGCACGCCCGGATGTCAGCCGCGCAGATGCTGCTGATGCGCGCCGTGGTCGCTGCGTTCTGGCAGCATCCCTATGAACGCACCCTGGTCCGCTGGGGCACCCGGGTGCATGACGACTTCATGCTGCCGCATTTCGTCGAGCAGGACTTCCGCAGCGCCCTGGAGGAGATCGCCAGCCTCGGCTTCCCGCTGGATCCGGCGTGGTTCGCCCCGCACCTCGCTTTCCGCTTTCCCCATGTCGGCCAGGTCACGCTGAACGGCCTGCAACTGGAGCTGCGCCATGCGCTTGAGCCATGGCACGTTCTGGGCGAGGAGCAGGCCAGCGGCGGCGCCGTCCGCTATGTCGACAGCTCGGTCGAGCGGGTGCAGGCGCGGGTCGACGGCTGGGTGGACGAACGTTACGTTCTGGCGGTAAACGGTGCGGCCGTGCCGCTGACCGCCACCGGCCGGGTGGGCGAATACGTCGGCGGCATCCGCTTCAAGGCCTGGAACCCGCCCAGCGCCCTGCACCCCACGATCGGCGTGCACGCGCCGCTGGTGCTGGATGTCTACGACCGCTGGAGCGGCCGCAGCATCGGCGGCCTGACCTACCACATCACCCATCCTGGCGGCCGCAACTATCAGACCTTCCCGGTCAACGCCAACGAAGCCGAGGCCAGACGCCGGGCCCGCTTCTTCCCGTTTGGCCACACCGCCGGCTCGATGCCGGAGCCGCTGTCGCTTCCTTCGCGGGAGCATCCGCGCACCCTGGACCTGCGGCGCGTCCCCGCCAGGACGGCATTCGCCGATTAGGCGACTGTCGCTTGCCGCGGCGGCAGACCGTTGCGCAAGCCTGCCGGACATGCGCATATCCGCCTACTTGTCAAAGGTCTGGCCGCTGCACGCATGAACTCCATCTTCAAGGGCGACCTCGGTTCTGCCAAGGGCCGAGCCGTGGCCTGGATCGACTCGCTGTTCATCGACCACGCGGTCTTCCGGCTGGTCTGGAGCAACCTGGCGCCGGTCGTCCCCGGCAAGCTGTACCGCTGCAACCATCCCACACCGGCCCGTCTGCGCCGGATGACAGCTCGCCTGGACCTGCGCACATTGATCAACCTGCGCGGGCGCACCCAAAGCGGCTCCGACGCGCTGTCCCGCGAGACCGCTCGCGAGCTGGGCCTGGCGTTCCACGACATGGCGTTCGAAAGCCGCGGCGCACCGCAGAAGGCGCGGATCCTGCGGCTGCACGGCATCTACAACGCGATGGCGACCCCGGCGGTCATGCACTGCAAGTCCGGCGCCGACCGGGCCGGCCTGGCTGCTGGGCTGATCGTCATGTTCGAGGGTGGCACCTCAGCCGATGCGCTGGCCCAGTTGTCCTGGCGGTTCGGCCACATCAAGCAGGCGAGAACAGGCATTCTGGACGCGTTCTTCCTGCGCTACCGGCACGAAGCCGAGGGGCGCAAGCCGTTCCTGGACTGGGTCCAGGAGGATTATGACGAGGCTGTCCTGCGGCGGGATTTCCACGCCAATGGCCTTGCCAGCTTCATCAACGACTGGGTGCTGGTGCACGAGTAATGCGCAGCGCAAAGATCAGCGGCAACTGTGACGAGGCTTCCGGTATCTCATACACACCGATTTTGGTGAGAGTAACTTCTGTCCCCCGATCGGGATAATATTATTATTATGCAACGAATTTAAAGAACGTAAGGGATGAAAGGACCGCCGCCAAATGGGATGATCATCACCGCGCCGCAGCCGCCGAAGCAGGCCATTGCGGCGGCTGCTGAAGGCTTGCGCGATGCCCAAAGTCAACCTTGAACAGAAGCTTTGGCCTTCAACGAACATTGGTCGCCGAAGATCGTCGCCACCTTCAACTGCCATGATGTGATGGTGGTCAAAGCGAAAGGAAGAATTTGTCTGGCACGCCCACCGCAACACAGACGATTTCTTTCTTGTCCTGAAAGGCCGCCTCACGATCCAACGCCGTGACGCCGCCGTATATCTCGGCCCCGGCGACCTTTACGTCGTTCCCAAGGGGGTTGAACACCGTACTGTGGCTGACGAGGAGGTGCATCTGCTGCTCATTGAGCCCAGTGGCACGCCCAATACAGGCGATGAAGCAACCGCTGCGACCAAAATTGTCTAGGCACCTTTGTTGGGCTCGCGGCTGGGGCGATGCTTTGCTGAAGCCCCATTTTGGCACGTGCTTGAGTCGGTTTTGGGAGTGAGAAATTTCCTGGCCTTTTTCAACAGCCACGAACGTTCGATGAGACTATAACCCTCCAATGGAGAGACACATCACCGATGATGTGATAGGCTGTTTTTGGTAAGGATCGTAATGGACACGGACACGATTGTCGCAGCGGTGCGAAGCCCGACCGGCGCCTCCGCCGCCCTGTTGCAGGCGGCTCGAAGCAGCCGCGTCGTGCTGGCTGCCACCGTGCCGTTGTGCCTCGAGTACGAGGACGTGTGCAGCCGACCCGAGCACGTGGCGGCGGCAGGATTTGGCCCGACTGATCTTGCCGTATTCGTTGACGCAGTGATGGACCTGCTGGAGCCGGTCGATGTCTGGTTCCTCTGGCGTCCGCAGTTGCGCGATCCGGGGGACGAACTGGTGCTAGAGGCGGCGGTCAATGGGCGCGCTGCCGCGATTGCCACCTTCAACCGGCGCGACTTTCACCCAGCGGCCGACTGCTTTGGCAACGACATCCTGTTACCCGCGGAAGCGATCCAGAGAGTGGCATGACAGCGAGAACCTCGACCTATCCGCTCCGCCTGCCTGTCTCGATCAAAAGCGAGGCGGAGAAGCTGGCGGCCTCCGAAGGCACCAGCCTTAACCAGTTCGTCGCAACGGCGGTGGCCGAGAAAGTGGCCGCCCTGCGTACGGCCAGCTACCTCGCCGAGCGCCGCGGCCATGCTGATTGGAAGGCGTTCGACAGATTGATGAGCCGCAAGGGCGGCCAGCCGCCCCGCCCTGGAGACGAGCTGCCGGAAAGCTGACGGCAGCCTATGAACCGCTTCGTCAGCTACGTGCCCGTCTCGGCCGACAGGCAGGAATGAAAGCCTCGGGATGGAAGCGAAGTGCCGGCCCGGCCTTCAAGTGCAGTATCACGGCGTGCCACCCCGCTGGGCTTTCCGGGCCGTCGTCGCGCAATTCGGCCTCAAGTGTGTCAGGGGACACGGCTGACCAGCCTGCGGCTCAGGTCATCTCCTCATGCCACGTCCGCCCGTCACGCTCAATCAGCGCGATCGCCGCCGTCGGTCCCCAGCTTCCCGCGGGGTACGGACGCGGATGGTCCGGGCGCGCGGCCCAGGCCTCCAGGATCGGTTCCGCCCACGCCCAGGCCGCCTCGACCTCATCATGCCGCATGAACAGGGTCGGGTTGCCGCGAACCGTGTCCATCAGCAGACGCTCATAGGCGTCCGGAAAGCGCTTGCCGAACGTCTTCTCGAAGCTGATGTCCAGACCTGTGGGCGACAGCCGCAACCCACCCGGACCCGGATCCTTCGTCATCATCTCCAGCCGCATCCCCTCCTCCGGCTGCAGCCGGATGATCAGCGTGTTCGGTCGCCACTCCGCCGCCTCCGACGGGAAGATCGAGAACGGCGTCGAGCGGAACTGGATCACGATCTCCGAAACCTTCGACGGCAGGCGCTTGCCGGTGCGCAGGTAGAACGGCACGCCGGCCCATCGCCAGGTGCGGACCTCGGCCTTCAGGGCGACGAAGCTCTCGGTCGAGGACAGCACGTCCGTCCCCAGGTCAGTCAGGTAGCCCGGCACCGGCACACCGTTGATCGCACCCGGCGCGTACTGGCCGCGCACCGTCAATGCGGCAACCTCGTGCGGCTCCATCGGCTTCAATGCCCGCAGCACCTTCAGCTTCTCATCACGCACCCGGTCGGCATCCAAGGAGACCGGCGGCTCCATCGCGATCAGGCACAGCAACTGCAGAATATGGTTCTGCACCATGTCGCGCATCGCGCCGGATTTGTCGTAGTAGCCGCCACGGCCCTCTAGCCCAACGGTCTCGGCCACCGTGATCTGCACGTGGTCGATCACGTCCGCCGTCCACAGCCGCTCAAAGATCGTGTTGGCAAAGCGCAGCGCCATCAGGTTCTGCACCGTCTCCTTGCCCAGGTAGTGATCGATGCGGAACGTCTGCGCCTCGCTGAAGACCTTGCCGACATCTTCGATGATGGTATGGGCCGATGCCAGATCATGCCCGATCGGCTTTTCCAGCACGACGCGCGACCGCTCCGTCACCATGCCGTTGGCGCCTAGCGCTCGGCAGACTGGCCCATATAGGTCGGGTGACGTGGCCATGTAGAACACCCGGATGCGGGCGTCGTCCAGCACCGTATCGAATCGGCTCCAGTCGGCATCCGGTGCCGTCGCGTCGATGGAGACATAATGCAACTGCCCCAGGAAACGGCGCACCATCTCCGCATCCTGGTCGTTCGCCGCAACGTGCTTCTTCAGCGCCTCGGCGGCATGCGCGCGGAAATCATCATCGGACAGGTTGGAACGCGCCGCGCCAATCACCCGCGATGCAGCCGGCATCTGCCCGTCGCGAAAGCGGTAATACAGGGCAGGCAGCAGTTTTCGCAGCGTCAGATCGCCAGTCGCACCAAACACGACGCAGTCGAAGACGGCAACGGGTATGATCTTCGGCATCCAAACGCTCTCCTGCTCGATGATCCGGCCTGGCTGATGATAAGTTGGGTGAACTTCGCGCACGCAGCACGCTTGCTACACCATGCCGACGGCCAAAACTATCGTTGGCTGGTTCTCGCGGGCGCGGAGCCGCGTCAGCGTGCCTCCCCGGCAAAGCCGGCGGTCAAAGCCTCCAGCCGCTGCAGCGCGGCTTGCGGCAGCGGACCCTTCCGCACCGCGGCCAGGCTGGCCTTAAACTGGTCAACCGTTGCTATCCCCACCAGGATGCTGCCCATCGCCTTGTGGCTGATCGCAAACCGCGTCGCCGCCTCGGCCAGGCTGGAGGCGAATCCCTCATCGACCAACGGCATCAGCCGGCGCGCGCGTTCAAGGTCCATTTCGTAGCTGTGGGCAGAGCCGATTGGCTCCGGCGGCGCACCCGCCGTGGGATGGCGTTCCGCCGTTCCGCTCAACGCCCCGGCTGCCAGCACGCGGATCCCGATCACGCCCACCCCGGCCTTCTGCGTATGGTCGAACAACAGGCCGTAGTCCTGCGCCGGGTAGTGCGCCGGCAATGCCGCCGCGGCCGAGGCATTCAGCATGTTGTAGCTGACCTGCGCGCTGTCGATCACCTCAGCGTCGATCACCTGATGCAGTGCGTCGGTATCACCGATCGCCGTAATGCCCGGAAACCGGATCTTGCCGGCCTGGCGCAGCGCCTCAAAGGCCGGGACGACCTCGCCGAGAACTTGGGCCACGCTCAATGTTTCGCCGCCGCCGTGGCTGGTGATCGGGTTGTGTAAGTGAAAGATGTCGACGTGGTCCATCTTCAGCCGCTGCAGGCTGCCCTCCAGCGACTCGGTAACGGTCTTCGCGATCGCACCAGCATCCGCCGCCGGGATCCGCACCTTGGTGCCGAAGGCGACGCCCGGCGGCTTCCTGCCGGCAAAGATGCGGCCCAGATTCGTTTCGGACGCGCCGTTGCCGTACTGCACGGCGGTGTCGAAATAATTGATCCCCGCATCCAGGGCCAGCCCGACCGCGCGGTCCTGGTCCGCCACGGACCCCCGCACCATCAGCCCGCCGACCGCGCCGCAGCCGAAGCCAAGGATCGATAGCCGCAGGCCACAGCGGCCAAACACGCGCATTTCCATCGTCTATTTCCCTTGCCTGTCTCGTCTCCAGCCTCCGCCTTCGCCACGGCAGGTCTACGGGTAAAGCCCCGCCGAACGCGCCCGCAGCTTGCACAGGGCCACCATCAGCTCCAGCGTCGGTGCAGCAACGCCGGCCAGGCGCGCCAGTGCCAGCGGCGCATCGAACATCGCGTCGATTTCCATCGGCCGCCCAAGCTCCAGATCCTGCAGGATGCTCGGTTTATGCTCCATCGAGCGGTGCGAGGCGATCCGTCTCGCATGGTCGACCGCCGGTTCGGCACCCAGCGCCCGGGCAACCGCCGCCGCCTCCTGCATCATCTGCAACGCCGCCTGTTCCGCGGCAGGCTCACCGTAGATGCCTTTTGGCGCATTGCCGGTCAGCACCGCCAAGGTGCCGCCGGCCAGGTTGCTGAGCAGCTTGTTCCAAATCTCCGTCCGGATGTCGGCCGTCGTCTCGCCGCTGATGCCGCCCTGGGTGATCAGGCCGGACAGCATCAGCACCCGCTCCGACATCGTGCCGTCCGGTTCCCCCAGGATGACGCGGCTCTTTGGTTGCTCCACCGCGATTACCCCGGGGGCCGTCACTGAGCTGGCGGCATAGACTACGCCGCCGATGGCGCGTCCCGGTCCCAGCACGTGCCGCAGCGCGTCATTTGGATCGATGCGCGGCAGCGACCGGCCTTCATGCGGGCCGGGCAGGCGATCGAAATACCACCAGGGAATGCCGTTCATGACAAAGGCGACCGGCGTGTCAGGACCCAGCAGCGGACTGATTGAGGCTGCCACCGCCGGCAGCGCGGGCGCCTTGACCGTCACCAGCACCGCATCCTGCCGACCCAGATCGCGTGGATCGGCTGAGGCTCGCACCGCCGCGTGATGCGTCCCATCCACCGCATGAACGGTCAGGCCGTGCGCCTGAATGGCCTGCAGATGCGGCCCGCGTGCCACGACACCAACCTCTGCCCCGGCTCGGTGCAGACGGATGGCAAGATGGCCGCCGATCGCGCCGGCGCCATAGATGCAGATCTTCATCGCCAACCTTTGCTGTCAGCCTATCCGACACGAGGACAGCCAGCCGGGTCAAGCGCGGCGTCAGGCCCCGCTCTGGTCCGCCGCCGCGGCTTACCGTAGAACAATTCAGATCCGTCAACCTGGAGCTATTCATGAGCAAGATCATCCGCACCGAACCCGGTCCCATCCTTTCCAAGGCCGTCGAGTATCATGGCTTCGTCTATCTGCCCGGCATCACCGCCAGGGACACCAGCAAGGACATCAAGGGCCAGACCCAGGACGTGCTGGACCAGATCGATGCGATGCTGGAAACGCACGGCACCGACAAGACCCGCCTGCTGCAGGCTATGATCTGGGTGAAGCACATCAAGGACCGGGTGCTGATGAACGAGATCTGGACGCCATGGCTGCCGAAGGACGGTGCGCCGGCGCGGGCCTGCGTTCAGGCCGAGATGGCCGCCCCCGACGTGCTGGTCGAGATCATGGTCACCGCCTGCAAGTAGCCTGGCGGTCGCCTCCGCGTGTCTGATCAGCGTCTCGCCCTGTCATTGGAGCGTGATCCGCGGAGGTGGCATCACTGGAACGGTGAATCACGCGATCAAACAATGAGTTAGAGAGGGGTCCGTGAGCCAAGGCGAACGGACACCGCTCTAAGTGGCGAGACAAGCAGGCACCGTGGCCAGCTTCACCCCGTCTCCATCGGCCCCGTCTCCATCGGTAGCGTCTCGTCCTTCGCCCACTCCGACAGCGAGGCGTCATAGATGCGCACGTCGGTGTGCCCCAGCATCGTCAGGATCATCGCATCAGCGCTCGCCGCGATGCCGCCGCCGCAATAGGCGATCACCGGCCGATCCAGCGCCCCCACCGCACCCAGCCGGCGGCGCAGTTCCTCAGGCGGCAGGAAAGTGTTCGTCTGCGGATCCAGCAGGTGCGCCGCCGGCACGTTGACGCTGCCGGCAATCCGCCCGGGCCGGCCATAGCTGTTGCCGCCCTGTCCCGCATGCTGCGCCGGCGCCAGCGCGTTCAGCGTGCAGACCCCCGCATCGCCGATCGCCGCCTTGACCGCCTCCTTGCCCACCATCAGCGGGCGCACCTCGCGGACAACAAAATCCCCCGCCGGCGGAACCCGTCCTGGCCCGGTCTCAACCGCACGGTGTTCCGCCTGCCATTTCTGCCAGCCGCCGTTCAGCACCGCCGCATTGTCGTGCCCGAACGTCCGCAGCAGCCACCAGACCCGTGTCGCCCACCAGGCGTTGGCCGAGCTGTAGGTGACGACGCGAGAGGCGTTGCCGATGCCGAAGCGGCGCATGGCAGCAGCGAAGTCCTCCGGCGTCTGGCGCATGAAATTCAGCTTCGATGCAATGTCGGACACATCGCGTGAGACATCGCAGAACTGCGCCCCGGGGATGTGGCCGGCCTCGAAGTCATCGCGGCCGGGCTTGACCACATAGGTTGTCTTCGGATCGGCAATCAGATGCGTCGTGCAGTCCAGCACCACGACATCCGCCAGATGCTGTTCGAGCCAGTCCGTCTCGACCAGGAACTCCGGATGGGCAAATCCCGCCACGGTCAATGCGCCAGCTCGGCCAGCTCGATCACCATGTTCCCGGTCGCCGAGGGATCCAGGAACACGATCTTTGAGCCGGCATGCCCGATCCGCCACGTCTCGCTCTGCAGCTTCACGTTCTTGGCCTTCAGCTCGTCGATCGCCGCCTCGATGTCATCGACCTCGAAGCAGATATGGAACAACCCGGTGCCCTTCTCTGCAATCCATTTTGAGACGCCGGATTCCGGTCCATGCCCCTCCAGCAGCTCGATATAGCTCTCGCCGACCGGCAGCATCGCCAGCCGGGTCTGGCCGATCTGCTCCTCATACTCCAGCTCCAGCCCGAACGTCTCCTGCATCATTGCCAGCGACTGCCGCATCGACTCGACGGCGACAGCGATATGTTCGACGCGCTTGATCTTCATTGCGTATGCCTTCGGTTCAGGAAATGATGACGCCGCTGTCGACCGGATAGATATGGCCGGTCACCTTTCTGGTCTCGTCACTGGCCAGGAACAGCGCCATATTGGCGACGTCCTCCGGCTCGATCAGCCCGATCAGGTGCGACTTCGCCAGCTTATCCAACGCCGGGTTGCCGGCGACCAGGGTCTTCACCCGGTCGGTCATGGTGGCCGAGGGTGCGATGGCATTGACCCGCACCTTGGGCGCGAACTCCACCGCCATCGACCGCGTCATTGAGGCGACCGCACCTTTCGCCGCCGTGTAGCAGTCCCGTCCGGGGACGCCCATCAGCGCGACATTGGATGACATGTTGATCACCGAACCCCCGCCAGAGCGGATGATCGCCGGAATGCCGAACCGGCAGCCCAGGAAGGTGCCGAACAGGTCCAGCTTGATGACACGCCAGAATTCCTCCAGCGGCGCATCGGTCACGTCGCTGTCACGCAGCGTGGAGCCGCCGGCGTTGTTGTGCAGGACGTGCAGCCCGCCGTAATGCCGCACCGCGGTATCGACCGCCGCCTGGATGCTGTCCGGCTCCGTCACATCGGTCTTGATCGCGATGGCCTCGCCGCCGGCCCGGGCGATCATCTGCGCGGTCTGCTCGCCCGCCTCGGCATTCAGTTCGGCGACCACGACCTTCGCCGCCTCACGCGCGAACAGACACGCCGTTGCCCGCCCAATGCCGGTTCCCGCGCCGGTTACCACGGCGACCTTGCCTTCCAGGCGTGGCATATACGTCCCCCCGTTTATGTGGCAATCATCGTCGCCCGGCTTCCGCATGGTATCAAGGGGCACGCCTGCCATCCCGCCAATTCGATAACCGGGCAAGCGGGCTGGCTACATAATCCTGATGAGTTTGTTGCATTCAGCGACGGACCTAGAGCAACAGCAGCCTGACTGGAACAGTCGGGCTGGTAAAGTTGCTCGTGAAAACAACGAGCTAGACCGCGCTGACTGTTCCAGTTAGCTTGAAAGTGGTCTAGTGCCCGATCGCAGAGAAGTGCTGCACGCGCTTTGCCGCGTGAATCGGCCACTTCAAGCCAAACCGACGTATCGCCTTCATTGACGGGGCGATACTTGGCACAAGATGAACACCGGAGGATTTCACCATGCATCAACGCCTAGGACTGGCCCTTCTGGCCGTCACCGCGCTCGTCACCTCGGCCTATGCCGCGCCGGAGCGACAGCGGCTTCGCGGCACCATCACCGCCTCCAGCAGCGACACGCTGACCATCCATACCGCCACCGGTGACATACCGGTCCTGATCGGCAGCCAGACGAAATACCTGCAGGTGGAAAAATCCAGCCTGAGCAACATCGAGCAAGGCAGCTTCATCGGCACCGCCACCAAGACGGTCGGCAGCCACCAGGTGGCGCTGGAGGTCGTCGTCTTCCCGCCGGCAATGAAGGGCACCGGCGAAGGTCATTATGACTGGGATCGAATTCCTGACCCCACCGTATCCGGCGCGGCGTCCACCGACAGCATGATGACCAACGGCACCGTCTCGACCGCGCCGACCACCATGACCAACGGGGCAGTCGCCGCGACAACGGCCAAAGGCGGGGCCAGGCAGTTGACCGTCACCTACAAGGGCGGCGAGCAGACCATCATGGTGCCCCCGTCGGCGCCGGTCGTGACCTTCGCACCGGGCACCATGTCCGACATCCAGAAGGGCGCGCACGTGTTCATCATTGCCATGAAGGACGGCGACAGGGTCACCGCCAACATGGTGGCCATCGGCCAGGACGGTGTCACCCCGCCGATGTAGTCGCCTCGGCGAAGAGCCGATCAGGATTACACTGCGAAGAGCCGATCAGGATTATACGGCGGAAAGCCTATCACCCTCACACGGCGACGCCGATCGAACGATTCATGCGGCAGGAGAACAAGTGCGATGACTTTGCCCTGCGAACCGTTCGGCCGGATGCCAGATGGACAGGACACTTTCGTCTATACATTGTGCAATGACCATCTGCGCGTCCGCATCACCGACTTCGGCGGCCGCATGGTCAGCATCGAGGCGCCGGACCGCTCCGGCCGGCAGGACCATGTCCTGCTGGGCTTCAACTCCCTTGATGCCTACCGAACCAACGGCGGCTCGTTTGGGGCGTTGCTGGGCCGCTATGCCAATCGCATTGCCGGCGCATCCTTCAGCCTGGACGGCCAGACCCATAAGCTGTCCAGCAACGACGGCAAAACCACCTTGCACGGTGGGGCCGCCGGCTTCAACAAGCTGGTGTGGAACATCGCCAAGGCCGAGGCCGAACCGATCCCGACCCTGGTCCTGACCCATGTCAGCCCCGACGGCGACCAGGGCTTTCCCGGCCAGCTCTCTGTCCAGGCAACCTACCAACTGCAGGCCGATACACTCTCATTGACCTTCCAGGCGCATACCACCCAGCCCACCGTGCTGAACCTGAGCGCGCATCCCTATTTCAACCTCGGTGGCCCGGGCGGCGGCGACGTGCTGGCGCATCGGCTCACGATCGCCGCCGAGGCGTTCCTGCCCACCGATGACGGCCAGATCCCCACCGGTGAGCTTGCCGCCGTCGCCGGTACGCCTTTCGACTTCCGCCAGCCGACATCAATCGGTGCCCGCATCCGGCAGATCGATCCACAATTGTTCCATGGGCTAGGCTACGACCATTGCTTCGTGCTGGGCCAGGACATCCCGCCAACGCCCAGAATGGCGGTCCGGCTGCATGATCCAGTCAGCGGCCGCGTGCTGGAGATCCATACCGATCAGCCCGGCATGCAGGCCTATACCGGCAACAAGCTCACCGGCCTGTTCGCCGGCCACGGCGATGTCGTCTACCGCCAGTCCGACGGCCTGGCCCTGGAAGCCCAGGACTTCCCGGACGCGCCGCACCATCCGCGGTTTCCGTCCACTGTCCTGCGGCCAGGAGAAGCCTGGCAACGCATTATCCGCTACCGCTTCACCACCACTTGAGGACCGAGCCCCGTCAGAAGGTCGGCAAGCGTAAGCGGCAGGCACCTAGTACCCGATCGCAGAGAAGTGCTGCACGCGCTTCGCCGCGTGAATCGGCCACTTCAAGCCAAACCGACGGGATCGCCCTTCACTGATGGGCGATACTAGGCTTACGCGAGCCGGATAGATCGCCAATTCAGCGGATCGGGGATCATTGAGAGCAGTCATACCGGCAGTCCGCAGGGATGATCGGTATGCGGGCAGGGTTGCCAAACGTGTCGTGCGGCTGCCCGCGAAATCAATACGATACGGACGGCTCGACCGTTTGAAGAACGGTCAATGCTTCGGGCCGTTGGTATCAGCCTGGAAACGCTGTAGCCAGCACATCGACAAGCTGATTCAATAGTTTATCGCTCCAGACAAAACCCGCGTTTGATCAAAATCCTTATCATGAGACTCGACTTGGCTGTTCGTGTCTGTTTATGTTCCTGTTATGTTCACGCCTCTGGCCATTCCCGAAACACCCTCCCAGAAGGGTTCAGGCCCCACGGGTTCAGGCCCCACAGGTCCAGGCCCCACAAGTTCAGGCGCGCCAGGACCGCAATCACGCCTGAAGCGCGCCGCTTCACCCGCCGCCGCTTTACCGACCATTGCCCAGTTGCGGGAACGCATCGCCCGCATTGAGCGCAATCACATCGGGCACAATCCCGCCGGTCTATCCGCCGAACGCTTTGTGCCGCTGGAAATCGAGGCCATCGACCGGGCGCTGCCCAGCGGCGGCATCCGCCTTGGCGCCTTGCATGAGGCGGCCTCGGCCGGCCCTGACACGGAACATGCCGCCGCGGCTGCCTTGTTCACCGCCGGCATCCTGGCACGCCTGGACGGCCCCGTGCTGTGGGTGCTGCGGCAGGCCGACCTGTTCGCCCCCGGCCTCGCCGGCGCCGGGCTGCAGCCGAACCGCATCGTCTTCGTCGAGGCCGGCAAGCACGTGCTGCCGGTCATGGAGGAAGGCCTGCGCCATCCGGGCCTCGCCGCCGTGGTGGCCGAACACACCGGCCGCCTCAGCCTCGTCGCCTCGCGCCGGCTGCAGCTCGCTGCCGAACAGACCGGCATTCTTGCCATCCTGATCCGCCGCAGCCGCAGCTTCGAAGATCCCGTTCTGAACGAGCCCACCGCCGCCGTCACCCGCTGGCGGATTACCGCCCTGCCCTCACCCCCAGCCCTGCCACATGCGCCGGACACTCCAGGCCTGGGACGCGCCCGCTGGCGGCTGGAGCTGACTCGATGCCGCGGCGGCGAGCCGGGATCCTGGATTACGGAGGCTTGCGATGCGACGGGTCGTCTCGGTCTGGTTGCCGACACTGCCAACCGATCGGCTCGAGCAGCCTGAGCAAGGCCAGGCCACCGCCCTGGACCCGCAAAGGGGGCATGCCCCCCTTGATCAGCCAACTCTAAGTCATGACTCCAATGGCCACGGCCCGTCGTGCACATGCACGCCTGGCTCATCGTGCACATGCTCGCCTGACGTGTCGTGCACATGCGCGCTTCACGCGATGCGAGGTCCAGGGCAGCGCCCTGGCCTTCCCCTGGTCACCGTGGCCGGCCGGCTGCTGGTGTCGATGAATGCCACAGCCACGGCGTTGGGCCTGCGGCCGGGAATGAAGCTGGCGCAGGCCCAGGCTTTGGTTCCCGGGCTTTGCGTGCATGATGCCGATCCGTCCGGCGATGCCGCCGTCCTGCTTCGCCTGGCCGAATGGTGCCTGCGCTATGCCCCTCTGGCCGCGCCAGACCCGCCGGACGGCCTGTGGATCGACGTCACCGGCAGCACGCATCTTTATGATGGAGAAGCCAGGCTGTTGCGCGACCTGCTGCGCCGGCTGCGCGCCCAGGGCTGGGCTGCCCATGCCGCGATCGCCGACACTCCCGCCGCTGCCCACGCGCTCGCTCGGTTTGGCGGCGGTGGCGTAATACCGGCCGGCAATCGCGCTGACGGGTCCGCGCTGCAAACCAGCCCCCCGTCAGCAACCAGTCATGGCTCCCCCAGCGCCGCGATCATCGCCGGCTTCCCGATCCAGGCCTTGCGCCTGCCCACCGACATGCTGGCCGATCTGCGGCTGATGGGGTTCGAGCATATCGGTCCCCTGGCGGCGGCGGCCCGTGCCCCGCTGGTCCGCCGCTTCGGTCCCCTGCTGGCCACCCGGCTGGATCAGGCCGCGGGAACCCTGTTCGAGCCGATCATGCCGGTGGCACCTCCCGCCTCGATCCACACCCGGCTGGCCTTCCTCGAACCGCTGCTGACCCCACAGGCATTTGCCTGCGTCATCACCCGTCTGCTCGACGGGGTCTGCGGCGACATGGAACGCGCCGGCCTCGGCGCCCGCCGGCTGGACCTGCGGTTCGAGCGTGTCGACGGCTCCATCCAGGCCGTTCGCATCGGCACCGCCCGGCCGGTGCGAGACCCCGGCCATCTGGCCCGCATGCTGAATGAGCGGCTGGAGCAGATTGACCCCGGCCTGGGCGTCGAGGCGATGCACCTGTTCGTCACCGCCGCCGATCCGGCAGGCTTCGTGCAAACCGTCTCCTCATTGCTGCAGGACACGCCGCTCGACATCGCCCCGCTGATCGACCGTCTCGCCAACCGGTTGGGCGAGACGTCCGTCTACCGCATGGCTCCCGTGGAAAGCGACGTGCCTGAACGGTCTGTGCGCCTGGTGCCGGCACTGACGCCGATCACCGGCAACTGGCCCAAGGATCTGCCCCGCCCGGTGCGGCTGCTCAATCCGCCGCAGCCGATCGAGGCCATGGCCCTGCTGCCGGATCATCCGCCGGTTGCCTTCACCTGGCGGCGGGTGCGCCACAGGATACGCCACGCCGACGGGCCAGAACGTATCGCCGGGGAATGGTGGAAGCGCGACCAGGAATGGATCTCGGTCAGGGACTACTTCCGCGTTGAGGACGAACATGGCCGCCGCTTCTGGCTGTTCCGTCACGGCAACGGCAGCGATCCCGACACCGGCGACATGCGCTGGTTCTTGCATGGCTTCTTCTGAAAGCAATGCACCCCGACACCCTCGCCTGCCCATTCAGCGTCCAGGACCGCCGCTTCTTCACCCGCCACAATCCGTTCTGATCAAGTATCGGAAACCCGCGGGACGATACCTGTTGCCCCAGCGCCGATCATGACCCCATCGCCATACACTGAACTCCAGGTCACCACGAACTACAGCTTTCTTCGCGGCGCCTCCCATATCGAGGAACTGGTCGCCAGCGCCGCCGTGCTGGGCATGCAGGCCCTTGCCATCACCGACCGCAACTCCTTGGCCGGCATCGTCCGCGCCCACCAGCGTGCGCAGGAGGCCGGCATCCGCCTGATCGTCGGCTGTCGTCTGGACCTGGCCGATGGACCTTCCATCCTGGTCTACCCAACCAATCGTAGCGGCTACACCAGCCTCACACGCCTGCTGACGGTGGGGAAAGGCCGCGCCGGCAAGGGCAAATGCGAATTGTTCTGGCAAGACCTGGCAGCCGGGGCTGAGAACCTGATCGCCATCCTCTGCACCGCGCCTACGACGGACAATCTTCAGCGCCTGAAAGCCACCTTCAGCACCCGCTGCTATGTCGCGCTGACCCTGATGCATCGCCCGAACGATGCCGTCCGCCTGCGCGGCATCGCCGACGTCGCGCAATCCCTGGGCATCCCGCCCGTCGCCACCAACGACGTGCTGTACCACGCGCCCGGCCGGCGCATCCTGCAGGACGTCCTGGCCTGCATCCGCGAAGGCTGCACCATCGACGCGCTCGGTCACCGGCGTGAGCGGTCCGCCGTCCGGCATCTTCAGTCGCCGGAAGAAATGACCCGGCTGTTCGCCCGCCATCCCGACGCCGTCGCCCGCACCCAGGACATCGCTGATCAATGCCGCTTCAGCCTGAATGAGCTGCGCTACCAGTATCCGCATGAGGTCCGCATCCCCGGCCTGACCGCGCAGCAAAGCCTTGAGCAGCAGACCTGGGAAGGCGCCGCCGCCCGCTATCCCGACGGCATCCCCGAACCCATTACCCGTCAACTGCGCCACGAGCTGGGCCTGATCGCCAGCCTGGACTACGCCCCCTACTTCCTGACGGTGAACAGCATCGTCCGCTACGCCCGCTCCCAGGGTATCCTCTGCCAGGGCCGCGGTTCGGCCGCCAACTCCGCCGTCTGCTTCGTCCTGGGCATCACCTCCATCGATCCCTCGCGCAGCGACCTGCTGTTCGAACGCTTCGTCAGCGCGGAGCGCCGCGAACCCCCCGACATCGATGTGGATTTCGAGCACGAACGGCGCGAGGAAGTCATCCAGTGGATCTACCAGACCTACGGCCGCGACCGCGCCGCGCTGTGCGCCACCATCATCCGCTACCGCGGCCGCGGCGCCGTGCGCGACGTCGGCAAGGCGATGGGCCTGACCGAGGACGTCACCGGTGCCCTCGCCTCCCAGGTCTGGACCTGGAGCGAGGAGGGTGTCGCCGAGGAACACGCCGCCGCGCTGAACTTCAACCTGCGGGACCGCCGGCTGCGCCTGACGCTGGACCTGGCGCGTGCCCTGATCGGCTTTCCCCGCCACATGTCCCAGCACCCCGGCGGCTTCGTGCTGACGGAAGACCGCCTGGACGACCTGGTGCCGATCGAGCCGGCCAGCATGGCCAACCGCCAGGTGGTCGAGTGGGACAAGGACGACATCGACGTCCTGCGCTTCATGAAGGTCGATGTGCTGGGGTTGGGCATGCTGGGCTGCATGCGCCGCGCCTTCGACCTGCTGGCCGAGCACAAGGGCCAGACCCTGGACCTGGCGACCATACCCGCCGAGGACCCGGCCACCTACGCGATGATCCGCAAGGCCGACACGCTGGGCACCTTCCAGATCGAAAGCCGGGCGCAGATGTCGATGCTGCCCCGGCTGAAGCCCACGACGTTCTACGACATCGTCATCCAGGTCGCGATCGTCCGCCCCGGCCCGATCCAGGGCGACATGGTGCATCCCTATCTGCGCCGCCGCGACGGGCTGGAACAGGTCGACTACCCAACGCCAGAGCTGCGCCGCGTGCTGGGAAAAACCCTCGGCGTGCCGTTGTTCCAGGAACAGGCGATGCAGGTGGCGATCGTCTGCGCCGGCTTCACCCCGTCCGAGGCCGACGCCCTGCGCCGCAGCATGGCGACGTTCAAGGTCACCGGCGGGGTATCGCATTTCAAGCAGAAGCTGATCACCGGCATGGTCAAGCGCGGCTACTCCGCCGAATTCGCCGACCGGACGTTCTCCCAGATCGAGGGCTTCGGCAGCTACGGCTTCCCGGAAAGCCACGCGGCGAGTTTCGCGCTGATCGCCTACGCCTCATCCTGGATCAAATGCCACCATCCGGATGTGTTCTGCTGCGCCCTACTGAACGCCCAGCCGATGGGCTTCTACGCCACCGCCCAGATCGTCCGCGACGCTCGGTTGCACGGCGTGGAGGTGCGGCCGGTCTCGATCAACCACTCCGTATGGGACTGCACCCTAGAGCAACATCAGCCTGACTGGAACAGTCGGGCTGATAAAGTTGCTCGCGAAAACAATGGGCTAGACCGCGCTGACTGTTCCAGTCAACCTGAAAGCGGTCTAGAAAACTCCGCTGCCGGGGAAAGCTCTGGCGCCGGGGAAGGCTCTGCCGCCAGCAGCCTCAGGGCGGTACGCCTGGGCCTGCGCATGACAAAGGGACTCGCTTCGGCCCACGCCGAGGCGATCCTCGCCCACCGCGGCAAGGGATACCGCTCCATCGAGGACATCTGGCGGCGGCTGCACATCCCCGTTGCCGCGCTGGAGCGTCTGGCGGAGGCGGATGCCTTTCATGCTCTAGAGCAACGTCAGCCTGACTGGAACAGTCGGGCTGATAAAGTTGCTCGCGAAAACAATGGGCTAGACTGCGCTGACTGTTCCAGTCAGCCTGAAAGCGGTCTAGAGCAACGTCAGCCTGACTGGTATAGTCGGGCTGGCAAAGTTGCTCGTGAAAACAATGAACTAGACCGCGCTGACTGTTCCAGTCAGCGCGGTCTAGGCCTGCAGCGCAGACAGGCGCTGTGGGCAATCCGCGGCCTGTCCGACACCAGGCTGCCGCTGTTCGACACCATCCCGGCTGAACCGGACGCCGAACCCGCTGTTGCGTTGACGCCGATGACCGCCGGGCGCGAGGTCGTCGAGGACTACCGCAGCACCGGTCTCAGCCTGCGCCATCATCCGGTCAGCTTCCTGCGCCCTGAACTGGACGCCCGCCATATGGTCCGCTGCGCCGATCTGGCGACGATCCGTGACGGCAAGCGGCTGCAGGTTGCCGGCATAATCCTGGTCCGCCAGCGCCCCGGCAGCGCCCGCGGCGTGCTGTTCATCACCATCGAGGATGAGACCGGCCACGCCAACCTGATCCTCTGGCCCTCGGTGTTCGAGGCGCAGCGCCGGCTGGTGCTGTCGGCCGGCATGCTCGCCTGCCGCGGCAAGCTGCAGCGCGAGGGCGAGGTGATCCACGTCATCGCCGAACACCTGACCGACCTGTCCGGCCTGCTGCGCAGCGTCGGTGAACGCAATGAGGCTTTCCCGCTGATCCAGGGCCGAGGCGACGAAGCCAAGCACGGCGGATCGCCCGATCAGCGCGAGAAGAAGGTTGTCAGCCCGCGCGACATCTACGCCCCGGACATGACCACCGGCCGGGGAAAGGGCATCAAGGTGCCGACCCGGGACTTCCGCTAGAGCAACATCAGCCTGACTGGAACAGTCGGGCTGATAAAGTTGCTCGTGAAAAAACGGGCTAGAGCAACATCAGCCTGACTGGAACAGTCGGGCTGATAAAGTTGCTCGTGAAAACAACGGGCTAGACCGCGCTGACCTGTTCCAGTCAGCCTTAAAGCGGCTTCGCAGACTGGCATCGCGCAACGGCGCGATTCTGCGCGAGTAGCCGCGTGAAAGGATGAGCGAGAGCGGTTCCACCCTCGGTGGAGCCGCTCTGATCGATCCGCCGTCAGTGTCCAGGGCGGGGTGTTGGTGTTGCTGTTCCTTCACATCGGCGGGTTGCCAAGGATCGGCGCGCCGGCGGTCATTCCAGCCACATCGGGACGATCGAGACCACGAGCAGCACGCCCAGCGCGGCGTTCAGCATCCGCCATTGGCGATTGGTTCGCAGCAGCCGGGCGAGCAGGAGTCCGGCGAGGCACCAAAGGGAAAGGGACAGGGCAGCCGCCAGGCCGAAGGCCGAACCGAGCAGCAGCGCGAGCAGGAGCGGATTGCTCGCCAGAACGGCGAACGAGGCCGCGGCGCCGAGTGCCATCGCCCAGCCTTTCGGGTTGAGCCAGAGCAGGCAGGCTCCACCCAGCAGACCGGTTGGCGTTCCCATGTCGGCCTTAAGATCCGGCGGTGCGCTTCTCGCGACCTTCCAGGCGAGCCACAGCAGATAGGCCGACCCGGCGAGCCGCATGGTGGTTTGCAACGAAGGCGCCGCCAGCAGCAGGCTGCCCAGCCCGGCGGCTGCCGCGGCAGCCAGCGAGGCAAGGCCGATGGCGATGCCCGCCATCAGCGGCACCGACCGGCGGAAGCCGAACCGCGCCCCCGACGCCGTCGCCAGCGTTGTCGCGCCGCCGGGGGTGATGGTCGCGACGACGACGAACAGCACGAGCGGCAGAATCCTGTCGGGCACCATCGTGCGCCTTCTTTTGACTAGAGCGACTCGCGCAGACTGGAGTCGCGCAAAAGCGCGATTCTGCGCGAGTAGCCGCGTGAAACGATGAGCCCGAGCGGCTCCACCCTCGGTGGAACCGCTCTGGGGAGCACAACATAGATCCGCCGCGACACCTCCATGAAGCTAATGTTTGTCATGCTGTACATCAGCAATCATAATACCTGGCATGGCTCGCAACCTCGACACCGGCCTCCTCCGCGCTTTCGTCGCCGTCGCGGACAAGGCCAGCATCACCGCCGCGGCGAATGCCCTCAATCTGACGCAGGGCGCCGTCAGCCAGCAGATCAAGCGGCTGGAGGAGTTGCTTGGGTGCGGCCTGTTCCATCGTGACCGGCGTGGCCTGCGGCTTACGCCGCCGGGCGAACGGCTGTTCGGCCGGGCCAAGCGGCTGCTGAGCCTGAACGACGAGATCTGGGCCGAGATGACCACCGACCCGGTCGAGGGCCGGGTGCGGCTGGGCGTGCCCTATGATCTGGTGGGCGCGCGCCTGGCACCGGTGTTGAAGGCGTATGCGGAAGCCTTCCCGCGCGTTGGCGTTTCGCTGCTTTGCGGGTCGTCGCCGGAACTGGCGGCGGCGCTGGCGGCCGGGCGGATAGACCTTGCGATCGTCGAGGAGCCGGCCGGCCCATCGGCAGGCGAATGCCTGGGCGTGGAGCGGCTCGTCTGGGTTGGGGCCAGGGCCGGCACCGCCCACCTGAAGCGCCCGCTGCCGATCTCGATCGTGGCCGATACCTGCGCGTTCCGTCCGGCCATCCTGGCGGCTTTGCGCGCGCACGACCTCGCCTGGACGACGGTCTTCGAGAACGGCAGCCTGGAGGTGACGGCGGCAACCGTTCGCGCTGACCTGGCTGTCACCGCGTGGCTGGCCAGCACGGTTCCCGCCGACATGGCGGTTCTACCGTCCGGCGACGGACTGCCGGCGCTGCCGAACTTCGCGATCAGCCTGTATCTGCCGCGTCAGCAGGTGGGCAAGGCGGTGGCGGCATTTGCCGGCACCATACGCGACGGGCTGGTCCGGCATCAGCAGGCGGCCTGACTGGTCAGCGGTACGCCTGCTCGCGGCAAGAGGGCCCGACCATTGCCCTTCCGCTTATCCCCCGGCGTACCCAGCTATGCCGAGAACAAGGTTGCCTACCCCGGCAGCCTATGGCATCCGCACCGCGGCGTTCCCGCGGCCTGCCTGCCCACCCTGCTCGGCCGGTCCCCATCCTGGTCAATCGACGTCTTAGCTGGTCCTCGTTCCTGGAAAGTGTTCCCCTGCAGTGACTGTCTCTGATGCTCCGCCCCTCGGCTTTGGGTTCACCTTCGCCGATCTGGCCGACCGCGACGGCCTGGTCCGCCTGGACAAGCAGTTCCTGCAAATTCTGGCTGCCGATGATCCCGACCTGCATCAGCGCCTGCTTGCCGGCCGCGCCGCCGCACAGGAGCTGCCCCCCCGTGAGCAGTCCGACCTGGTCGTCGCCTTGGGGCCCCATCTCGACAGCTTCGTCGCGGACCTGTTCGCCATCCAACCGCAGGTCGCCGCCCTGGCGTGGGAAACCCAGGCCCTCGACCCGATCCATGCCTGCAAGCGGCTGTTCGTGCAGCGCCAGGCGGTCAAGAAATACCCCGATCCGGCCAGCTTCGACGCCGCCGGCCTGCGGCAGTCGATCGAGGCCCGCATGGGCGGCAAGCTGACCGAAAAGGCCTTCGCCGCCCATGTCGCCGCCGTCGAGAACGACCCCGAGGCGCTGGACAACGCCATGCGCTACGCCGCCTGGGCGACGCTGACCCCCCAGGGCCAGGCACAACACGGCGGCGGCACCCTGTTCCACATCCCGCGCCGGATCGATCCCCAGCACCTCGTGCCGGTGGAAACCATCGAGCGCGACGGTGTCACCATGCTGCATCTGCCGCAGCACGACTGGCGCCCGCGTGAGGGGTTTGCGCTGACCGACCATGGCATGAACACCCAGCAGGCGCTGGACCAGGTCAACTACTGTATCTGGTGCCATACCCAGGGTAAGGACTCCTGCAGCCAGGGCCTGAAGGACCGCAAGACCGGCCAGTTCCAGAAATCGGTGTTCGGCGTCACCCTGGCCGGCTGCCCGCTCGACGAAAAAATCTCTGAAATGCATACCCTGCGCGCCAGGGGCCATGTGCTCGGCGCCTTCGCCACCATCGCCATCGACAACCCGATGATGGCGGCCACCGGCCACCGCATCTGCAACGACTGCATGAAGGCCTGCATCTACCAGAAGCAGGAACCCGTCGACATCCCGCAGGCCGAGACCTCCATCCTGAAGGACGTGCTGAAGCTGCCCTGGGGCTTCGAGATCTACGCCCTGCTCACCCGTTGGAATCCGCTCGATATCAGCCGCCCGCTGCCCCGCCCGGACAGCGCGAGGAAAGTGCTGATCGTCGGCCTCGGCCCGGCCGGCTTCACCCTGGCACACCATCTGATGAACGACGGCCACAGCATCGTCGCCATCGACGGCCTGAAGATCGAGCCGCTGCGCTTCGACGTCACCGCACCCGTGCGTGACGTGGAGACCCTGTTCGAGAACCTCGATGACCGCGTCATGGCCGGCTTCGGCGGCGTCGCCGAGTACGGCATCACCGTCCGCTGGAACAAGAACTACCTGAAGCTCGTCCGCCTGCTGCTGGAGCGGCGCGTCCAGCAATTCGCCCACTTCGGTGGTATCCGCTTCGGCGGCGGCGGCACCCTATCGATGGATGACGCCTGGGCCATGGGCTTCGACCACATCGCGCTGTGCATGGGCGCCGGCCGGCCGACCATCCTCGACATCCCCAACGGCCTCGCCCGCGGCGTCCGCCAGGCCTCCGACTTCCTGATGGCGCTGCAACTGACCGGCGCGGCCAAGCAATCCTCTATCGCCAACCTGCAGCTTCGCCTGCCCGTGGTGGTGATCGGCGGTGGGCTGACCGCAATCGACACCGCCACCGAAAGCTTGGCCTATTACGTCCGCCAGGTGGAGAAGTTCGCCCTGCGCTACCGCACCCTGGTCGCGGAGGGCGATGAGGCCACCGTCCGCCGCCGCTGGACCGTGGAAGAAGCCGAAATCGCCGATGAGTTCCTGGCCCATGCCGCAGCGATCCGCTCCGAACGCGACGCCGCCGCGGCCGCCGGCCGTCCGGCGCGGCTGGCGGCTTTGCTGGACGGCTGGGGGGGTGCAACCGTCGCCTATCGCCGCCGCTTGGTCGACAGCCCATCCTACACGCTGAACCACGAGGAAGTGGCCAAGGCGATGGAGGAAGCCGTCCGCTTCGCCGAGGGCCTGACACCCGCCGCGGTGGAAACCGACCAGCATGGCCACGCCGCCGCCCTGCGCCTGACCCGCGCCGACGGCACCGCGGTCAGCCTGCCGGCCCGCGCCATCCTGGTCGCCGCCGGCACCCAGCCCAACACCGTGCTGGCCCGCGAGGATCACCGCATCCAACTGGATGGCCGCTACTTCCAGGCGGTGGACGAATCCGGCCACAAGGTTGAGCCAGTCCGCGGCCTGGCGAAGCCCGACCAGGCCCACGTGCTGATGCACCGCGCCGAAAACGGCCGCTTTGCCAGCTTCTTTGGCGACCTGCACCCAAGTTTCTTTGGCAACGTGGTCAAGGCGATGGGCGGCGCCAAGCGCGGCTATCCGGTCGTCTCCCGCGCCCTGGCCGCGCAGCCGGCGACCAATGTTTCCGGTCACGACCTGATCGCCAGCGCCCGCGACAGCCTGACCGCCACCGTGCACGCGGTAAACCGCCTGACGCCGACCATCATCGAAGTGGTGATCCGCGCCCCTGCCGCCGCCCGCGCCTTCCGTCCGGGCCAGTTCTACCGGCTGCAGAACTTCGAGGTGCTGGCGCCACAGGACGATCAGCCCGGCATCGGCCGCACCCTGCTGAACATGGAGGGCCTGGCGATGACCGGCGCCTGGACCGACCCGGATCGCGGTCTGGTCAGCGTCATCGCGCTGGAGATGGGTGGCAGCTCCGATCTCTGTGCCCTGCTCAATCCCGGTGAGCCCGTCGTCCTGATGGGCCCGACCGGCACCCCGACAGAGATCCACGCCAACACCACCGTCGCCCTGGTCGGCGGCGGCCTGGGCAATGCCGTGCTGTTCTCGATCGGTGCGGCAACCCGAGCCGCTGGCTCCCGCGTCGTCTACTTCGCCGGCTACAAGGCGATGCGCGACCGCTACAAGGTGGCGGAGATCGAGCGCGCCGCCGACGTCATCGTCTGGTGCTGCGACGAGGCGCCGGGCTTCGCCCCCAACCCCCAGCGTCCGCAGGACCGCACCTTCACCGGCAACATCGTGCAGGCGATGGCCGCCTATGCATCCGGTGCCCTCGGCGATCAGGCGGTTCCGCTGGCCGAGGCGGAGCATATCATCGCGATCGGTTCCGACCGCATGATGCAGGCTGTCGGCGCGGCCCGCCATGGCGTCCTCGCCCCTTACCTCAGGCCCGGGCACAGCGCGATCGGCTCGATCAACTCACCCATGCAGTGCATGATGAAGGAGGTATGCGCCCAGTGCCTGCAGCCCCAGCTCGATCCCGCCACTGGCGCCAGGACGGTGGTGTTCTCCTGCTTCAACCAGGATCAGGCGCTGGATCGGGTCGACTTCCCTGCGCTGCATGAACGCCTGAGCCAGAACAACACGCAGGAGAAGCTGACCGCGCAGTGGATCGACCGCGCGCTGCAGCGCCTGGCGGTGCGCAAGGCGCTGGCGGCGGACTGATACCACCGTCGGTTTGGCAGGCGACAGCGCGCGGAAAACCCGGACGGGCCGCGTTGCGTCAGGCTGAGTCCCCGGTGATCAGGTCGCCAAACACCTCCCACATCTTGCCCGACCACCGCATCAGTTGCAGTTGGCGGATCGGGTGGTAGTTCGTCGGACTGGTGTTGATCTTGATCCCCGGCAGTAGCGCCGGCACCTCCAGATCACGCAGGCTCGTTGCCTGCTTCATGATGTTCTCCCGCGAGAAGTCGCCGCCACAGTTCTTCAGCACGGTGATCATCGTCCACGCCTCACCATGGGCAGAGACGTTGCCGCCATCCTTCAGGTCGCCCTCGGGGTAGTATTTCGCCATGAACGCCCGCCAGTCCTGCATGCCCGGATCGTTTGCATAGCGCGGATCCGTCGGGTCCTTCAGGTAGACCGAACTGACGATGCCGGTCCCGTTCTCCGCGCCGGCCGGCAACATCACCGCGCCGACGGAGGCGGACACGCCGCTGAGGATGTGCAGCGGCTTCCACTTCATGTCGGCGACTTTGTGGATCGACTGGGCGGCGAACTTCGGCGTGGCGATGCTCATCAGCACGTCGACGTTTGCCGATTGCAGGCTGACCAGTTGGCTGTCGACCGTGGCATCACTGACCTCATAGGACACGGTGGTGACCTGGCGGTCGAACCGGTCCTTCAGCACGTCCCGCACGCCACGCAGGTAGTCTTTGCCGAAATCGTCGTTCTGATACAGGATGCCGATCTTCGCGTCGGGCTTCTGCGACAGGATGAACTTCGCATAGACCTGCGCCTCGGTGACGTAGCTGGGCTGCCAGCCGATCGTCCACGGATGCTGGGTGTAGTCGCCCCATTTGTCCGCTCCGGTCGCCAGGAACAGGTGCGGCACCTTCTTCTGGTTCACGTAGCGCACAGTGGCTGAATTCGTCGGCGTTCCCAGCGGCGCAAACAGCGCGGCGACCTTGTCCTCCTCGATCAGCCGGCGGGTCTGCTCCACCGTCTTGGGCGGACTGTAGCCGTCGTCGTAGGAGATGAAATTCACCTTCCGCCCGGCAAAGCCGCCCTGGTCGTTGGCCATCCTGAACATCGCCGCGATGGCTTTGCCGATCGTGCCATAGGCCGAGGCCGGCCCGCTGTATGGTATGGTGTTGCCGATGCGGATTTCCGTCGCTGTCACACCAGGCAGCTCAGCCGCCCGCACGATCGCCGGAGCCATGGGCACGAAACCCATGGCCGCGGCCGAGGTCAACACCGTCCTTCTGCGCAGCATGCCTGCCGTCCTCCCTGCTCTTGGTTTGATGTTTGAGCTTGCGCCGAGGTTAGAGCCATACCGGGCCACCACGCCATGGAAATCGAATTCAACCGGCGGCCGGAGCACCGTCCACGTGGCAAAAACGTGCGTTATAGCAACATTAAAAGCTGATCTGGCGCCACACCGACATCACATAACATTATAGTTATATAATCGATATATTGATGAACCTGTCAAGAACACGCTGTAGACACTGCGCGCCGAGCGGGATGGCTCGGACGGGCAACGCACGGTGCGCCCGCGAAGCAGGAGATGTGAGACGTGGGTCCAGCGAAGGCGCTCAGACGTGCCCAGCCTTTACCATCCGCACCGAGTTTGCGCGCATCGGATCTCGCCCCGTCTAACCTAGCCCCGTCTAACCTAGCCCCATCGACCCGGCCGACATCAAATCTCGACAGCGTCAGGGGGCTGGCGTGTCTGCTCGTCGTCGCCCTGCACGTCGTGGGCGATACCGCGGAAAACGGTCTGCATCTGGCGATGGCGTCACCGTGGCACTACGCGATGGCCAGCATCGAGTTTCTGCGGATGCCACTGTTCACCGCACTCTCGGGCTATCTCTACGCCGGCAACCGCGTCACCCGGCAGTCCTTCGCCCTGTTCTGGCAGAAGAAGCTGCGACGGCTTGGCGTCCCGCTGATCAGCGTGACAACCGTGTTCTGGCTGCTGCGCCACCACGCCTACGGCGACACCACCCCGTTACCGCACGCTTTGCTGTTCTCATTCGGCCATCTTTGGTACATCCAGGCGCTGTTCATCATCTTCGCTGCCGTCTCGGTCGCCGACTGCCTTGTCCGTCCGGGCGCGCACGGCCTGATACTGGCGGGGCTGGCGATCATCCTCTTTGCTCAGGCCGGCATCCCAGTCACCAACTTCTTCAGCCTCAACGGCGCGATCTATCTCGCACCCTACTTCCTGTTCGGCATCCTGCTGCGCCAGAACAGCCAGGTGCTGCTCCAGCCCGGCTTTGGCATCCTGGCCCTTGGCGTCATGGTCATCGTCCTGACCGCCCAGCAAATCGGGATGCTTGGGCTGAGCAACGGTGTGACGCAGTTGCAGCTTCCAGCCGCCCTGGCTGGTATGGCCTGCGTCGTCTTCCTGTTGCAGCGCATGCCGCAAAGCCGCCTCTTGGCGCGGATCGGCGGATACTCCTACACGATCTATCTGTGGCACATCGCTGCCAGCGCCGGCACCCGGGCGATGCTGCTGAAGGCCGGTGTGACCGATCTGCCGCTGCTGTTCGGCGCCTGTTTCATGGCTGCGCTGATCGCGCCGATCATGCTGCATCAAGCTGCCCGCTGCGTCCCGCTGGTCAGCGTCGCTGTAACCGGCGAAAAACAGCGGCGCCGGCAACACCCGTCCCGCCGCAGCCCAGGGGTTGCTCCCGGGGTTGCCCTAAACATCGTCTCGCCTGACCGCACCCTGTCCACGGTCACCTCTTGAACCGTCGCCGCGGCATGCGGCGGACCCCACTGAGCGTGGTCGATGGACAAGGTTATAGCCCCGGCTGCCGTTGAATGGCAGCCGGGGCTTGATGCTGCGCCCGAACCGGCATAGCAATAGGCACGATCTGAACGGATGTCTAACAATCCGGGTGTCAAGCTCACAATGACGTTCACGATGTCGCTCAAGCCCGCGTTTTGCGCGTGCATCGCCCGGTCGCAGTTCCCAACTCGAATTCACAGTCTCAGTGACAGGAGAGCAGTATGGCGAAAGCACTGACGGATCTGGCGGCCGCAGGGGTTGCCGTATGGCTCGACGACCTCAGCCGGACGCGGATCCAGTCCGGCACCCTTGCCCATTCCGTGAAGCAAGGGGACATCGTCGGCATTACCACCAACCCGACCATCTTCTCCAAGGCGATCGGCGCCGGTTCTGGCTATGAAGACCAGTTGCGTGATCTCGCCCTGCGCGGCACCGCCATCGGCGAGACCTTGCGTATGCTGACCGCATGGGACGTCCGCGCCGCCTGCGACATCCTGCACCCGGTGTTTCAGCGCAGCGGCGGGCGGGACGGGCGTGTCTCGATCGAAGTCGACCCCCGCATCGCCGAGGACGGTGAGCGCACCGCCGCCGAGGCGCGCGGCCTGTGGTGGCTGGTGGACCGGCCCAACCTTTTCATCAAGATCCCGGCCACCAAGGCGGGGCTGCCGGCCATCACCGCGGCCCTCGCGGACGGGATCAGCGTCAACGTTACCCTGATCTTCTCGGTTGAGCGCTATAAGGCCGTTTTCGAGGCGTTCCTCAGCGGGCTTGAACAACGCGCAGCCACCGGCGGCAGCCTGCACGGCATTGAAAGCGTCGCGTCGTTCTTCGTCAGCCGTGTCGACACGGAAATCGACCACAGGCTGTCCGAGGCAGCCTCGCATGACAAGGACAAGGCTGCCGACGCCGCTCGTCTGCGCGGCCAGGCCGGCATCGCCAACAGCCGCCTCGCCTATGAACTCTACGAGCAGATGCTGCAGTCACCGCGCTGGCAGGCGTTGGCCGCCAAGGGTGCCAAGCCGCAACGCTTGCTGTGGGCTTCGACCGGCGTAAAGGACAAGTCCTTCCCCGACACGCGCTATGTGGTTGAACTGGTTGCGCCTGACACCGTCAACACCATGCCGGAAGCAACCCTGGATGCGGTTGCCGACCATGGCGAGGTGCGCGGCGATACCATCCGCGCCAACTACGCCGCCGCGCATGCCGTGATGGATGATCTGCGCCGCGTCGGCGTGGATGTCGCCGATGTCGCGGAGCTGCTGGAGAAGCAGGGTGTCGCCTCGTTCGAGAAAAGCTGGGAGGAACTGATTGCTTCCGTGACCGAGCAACTGAAGAAGTCTGGGGCTTCTGTGTCGCCATCAGGGGCCGTCAAACCCGCGGACGGTTCCTCCAGCCAACAGGCTCCGGCGGCTGCGGCGCCCAGGCATTCAGCCGAACAGCAGACTGCCTGAGCCGGCCGCTAGCCTGTTGTCTTAACGCTGCCTGCGATATTGGTCGCAGGCAGCCAAGCCGGTCCGAGATGTGGAAACCCATGCGATGGTCTTGGAACCAACCGACTGGCCGGGGCGCATAAAGACGAATCTCATAACAAATTGTAATGTGTGTTCCATCGCATACTCAACACGAGTATGATATCTTCCTATATCGTCATGGTGTCATTAAGTAAACAACCTTGATGTTGCATTGGATTTGCCCGCAGGGGCCAATAAACTGCCAGCCGGCTCAGGATTCGGCTGGTATGGTACGTCGTTATGCGCCCCGTTGGCACCTCTTGCTGTCAGCCGGATGCGACAGACGGGCCCTGTCAATGTGCTCGGTCCTCTCGGTCCGGATCGGAAATGCCGGGCATGGACACAACTCCGTCCCACTGGATGGCTCACACGACGCAAGTGTCTACATGCGGGGCGTAGCTCCCCAAGTCGGCACCAGTCTCGCCAACGCATGAATGACAGGAGTGTCTGAAGCTTCCTATGCCTCATTACCGGATCTATCTGCTCGACAACACCGGACGGATCGCCAGTGGTTCCGACGGCGAGTTCAATACAGATGAAGAAGCCTATGCGGCTGCCCAGCAGACGGCCATCGACGCCGCCGCCGTAGAGGTCTGGACCGGCACCAGGTATGTCGGTCGCATCGCACCAACCGTACCGAACGGCGGAAGCTAATGATATTTATGCTGATTGCACCGCTCAAAACCTGCGGTCGGCAACAACCGGCAGGTCCGGCGGTCTAGTTCCGACCGCAGAGAACTGCCGCACGCCCCTCGCCGCGTATCAAATTGAAGGATTGCCCGTCACTGATGGGCAATATCACGGCCGCACGCCCAGCCCCCGCATGAAGTTGTCGCGTATGCGGCACGGATCCCGCTCCGTCGTGTCCACCGGCTTCTGGCTGTCGATCCGGCATCCGATCAGCCACGGACCGTCTTCCTGCAGCGCCGCTTCCACCAGTTCGACAAACCCATCCTCATCCGCCGCCCACGCGCTTTGACTGATGCCCGACGCATGGGCAATCGCCACGACATCCGCCCCCTGCTCCGTCATCGTCGGCTGACCGCCGGTGATCTGATAGGCGCCGTTGTCCATGATCACCACGCACAGGTTCCGCTGCCGGCGCGCTGCAACCGTCGACAGCGCGCCAAGCTGCATCAGGATCGATCCGTCGCCTTCCAGGGCGAACACCTTGCGCCGCGGCTGCGCGATCGCCACCCCCAGCGCGATCGGCACCGCCAGGCCCATGCTGCCCAGCATGTAGAAGTTCGGCTGCCGCCGCCCCTGCGCCGAATCGGACGCCGCCCACAGGTCGAAGTTGGTATAGCCGATGCCGCCGATCACCGCCTCGTCCTGCCGCAGCAGCTTGATCATCCGGCTGGTGATGTCATAGCGGTTCATCACCTTGGCCTGCGCCCGGTTCACCGGGTGGTTGCTTAGATCGACCATCCGCCGCTCCCTATTTGGCAAACACTTTGCCGCCGGTCAGCAGCGGCGACAGGATGAAGCAGACCGGCGCCATCGTCGCCACCGCCTGGGTGATGCTGCGGTCCAGGATGAAATCGGCCTCGTCCAGCCTTGTCATCGTGTGGTGCTCTACCGCCAGGCTGTCCAGCACCGGGCGCATCGTCCGGGCCACCAGCGACTGGCCGATGTTGAACTCGCCCAGTGTCCCGCGTTCGGACACCATCATCAGCACCGGGATCTGAAACGGCACCGCCAGCGAGGCGATCACATTGGCCAGTGTGGCAAACCCGCTGGTCTGCATCAGCAGGATGCTGCGCACACCGCCCATCCACGCGCCGGCGTTGATCCCCAGCGCCTCTTCCTCGCGCGTGCAGGCGAATGCCTCGAAAAACCGATCGGCATGCACCGCATCGATCAGCGGACGCAGCACGTTGTCCGGCACATAGGTCACCAGCTTGACATCATGGCGTTTCAGCACGTCCCGCACGATCTCATGCCAGGCCGGCCGGTCCGCAACTGCTGTCATCTGCCCTCACCTCTCACCCACCGCGCGCGGGGATTCGCATGCCTTGCGCAATCCCGCAACCGTTCGTAGGTAGCAACCGGTTGAAGGAGCGACCGGATGAATGCCTGATCGGACCAAAACCTATGACGTGCTGGTGGCCGGCGGCGGCAATGCCGCGCTGTGCGCCGCGATAACCGCACGCCAGTCCGGCGCCAGCGTGCTGCTGGTGGAGAGCGCGCCAAGGGCATTTCGCGGCGGCAACAGCCGGCACACCCGCAACCTGCGCGCCATGCATGACAAACCCAATGACGTCCTGACCGATGCGTATCAGGAGGACGAATACTGGGACGACCTGTTGCGCGTCACCGGCGGCAACACTGATGAATCGCTCGCCCGCATGACGATCAGGGCCTCCAGCGGCCTGTTCGGATGGATGCTTCAGGCCGGGGTGCGCTTCCAGCCCTCGTTGACCGGAACCCTCAACCTTGGCCGCACCAACGCCTTCTTCCTCGGCGGCGGCAAGGCCCTCGTCAACGCCTACTACCTCACCGCCGAACGGCTCGGTGTCGAGATCCTCTACGACACTGAGGTGGTGTCCCTGAACCTGCGGGATGGATCGGTCGACTCCATCGACATCACCTACAAGGGCTTTCCGGAAACCGTGCGCGCCCGGTGCGTCGTTGCCTCCTCCGGCGGCTTCCAGGCCAACCTCGACTGGATGCGCCAGTACTGGGGCGATGCGGTGGACAACTTCGTCATCCGCGGCACCCCCTATAACCGCGGCCGCGTGCTGAAGAACCTGCTCGACCAGGGCGTGGCCGCGATCGGCGACCCGACCCAGTGTCACGCCGTGGCACTGGATGCGCGCGCGCCCAAGTTCGACGGCGGCATCACCACCCGTCTCGACAGCGTTCCCTTCAGCGTCGTGGTCAACCGCAACGGCGACCGCTTCTATGATGAGGGCGAGGATGTCTGGCCGAAGCGCTACGCCATCTGGGGCCGCCTGATCGCCCAGCAGCCCGGCCAGATCGCCTACTCGGTCTGCGACGCCAAGGCATTCCCGCTGTTCATGCCGTCGGTGTTCCCCGCCATCAAGGCCGACAGCCTGGAGGAACTTGCCACCAGGATGAAGCTCGACCCCACCAGGCTCCGCCAGACCATCGATGCCTTCAACAAGGCGGTCAAACCCGGCCAGGTGTTCGACAACCTCAAGCTGGACGGCAACGCGACCCAGGGGCTGACCCCTAACAAGACCAACTGGGCCCGGCCGGTCGACAAGCCGCCGTTCTACGGCTACCCGTTGCGCCCCGGCATCACCTTCACCTACCTCGGCGTGCGGGTGAACGAAAAGGCTCAGGTGCTGATGGAAAACGGCCAGACCGCCGGCAACCTGTTCGCCTCCGGCGAAATCATGGCAGGCAATATCCTCGGCAAGGGCTACCTCGCCGGGTTCGGAATGACGATCGGCACCGTGTTCGGCCGCATCGCCGGTCAGGAGGCCGCTCGTCGTGCAAGAAACTGATGCCGTTCTCGATGCCAGGCGCGAGATGGAGATCTGCAACGCCTGCCGCTACTGCGAGGGCTTCTGCGCCGTCTTTCCAGCCATGGAGCTGCGCCGCGAATTCTCCGCCGGCGACCTGAGCTACCTCGCCAACCTTTGCCACAACTGCCGCGGCTGCTACTACGCCTGCCAATACGCTCCGCCGCACGAGTGGGGCATCAACGTCCCCGCCGCACTGGCCGAGGTGCGCGCCGAATCCTATGCCGAATATGCCTGGCCGAAGCCGCTGGCCGCCGCGTTCAACCGCAACGGCACCGTCGTCTCACTGGCCGCGGCTGTTGGCATCGCGGTGGTGCTGATCCTCAGCATGCAGTTGAACACCGCAAGCGGCTTCTTTGCCGCCCGTGGTTCGACAGCCGGCTCGTTCTATCAGATCATCCCGCTCTGGGCACTGCAACTGGTATCCATCGCCACCTTCGGCTTTGCCCTGCTGGCGCTGGCGATGGGGGCGCGAAACTTTTGGCGCGACGCCGGGCCACGGCAGCGGATCGACGCCAAGGCCGTCATGATCGCTTTGCGCAACGTGCTGACGCTGCGCTACCTCGGCGGCGGCGGCCACGGTTGTAACGACAATTCTGAGGCGTTCTCGATGCGCCGGCGCTACCTGCACCACGCGATGTTCTACGGCTTCCTGCTGTGCTTTGCCGCGACGACGACCGGCTTCATCTACCACTCGTTCCTGGCCTGGCCGGCACCTTATCCCTTCGTCTCCGTTCCCGTGCTGCTGGGCACCGCCGGCGGGCTGCTGATGCTGGTCGGCACCATCGGGCTGGTGGGAATGAAGTTCGTCGACGATCCGGTCCCCAACGTGCGCCGTCTGCTGGGCGGCGACATCGCGCTGCTGCTGCTGCTGGCCATGGTCGCCCTGACCGGCATGATCCTGCTGGCGGTCCGAGCGACCGGTGCGATGGGCCTCGCCATGGCGGTGCACCTCGGATTCATCCTGGCGTTCTTCCTGGTGCTGCCATACTCCAAGATGGTGCACGGCATATACCGCTCCGCCGCCCTGCTGCGCCACGCGATCGAGCGCGACATGAAACCGCTCGGCGGCGAGTAGCCGCGCCCAGCCGGCGGAGAGCCGCTCTAAGCCGGTTCGGCCCAGGTCGTCACGAAGTCCTTGGCCAGCGGCCGCGGCACCGGTGACGCGCCGCCGACACGCGTGCCGAGATACAGAAAGCCGATGATGTCGTCCTCGGCCGCCAGGCCCAAGGCCATCTTCACAGCCGGATCGTACGCCGGATTGCCCGTCTTCCAGACCGCGCCGAACCCCAGCGCCGGGGCCGCCAGCATGATCGTCTGCGCCGCCGCCGCCGCCGAGGCGATCTGCTCGATCTCCGGGATCTTGTCGCCGCGCCTCACCTTGGCTGCCACCACGACAATCACCGGCGAGCGGAACGCCTTCTCCCGCTCGCGCTGCAACGCGCCCTCCGACGCCTCCGGCTCGCGCCGCCGCAGCGAGTCCGCCAGCAGCTCACCGAAGCCGGACCGCTGGGCTTCGTTGATGACCACGAAGTGCCACGGCCGCAACCGCCCATGATCCGGCGCCCGCACCGCACTGGCAAAGATCTTGTCCAGGTCCTCGCTCGAAGGTCCAGGGGCCTCCAGCCGCAAAGCCGATTCGCGGCTCAGCATCAGGTCAAGCGCTTCCATCAAAATCCTCCATGTCCGCATCAAGCTAGGCGCTGCGATGCCAGTTCGCCAGTCGCCGTGCCGATTGGCCATCCCCGCCGGCGGCGGCCGGCTTGCCATCCTGCCGGCGGCGGCCGGCTTGCCATCCTGCCGGCGGCGGCTGGCTAACTCCGGACGGCAGCGCACGGATACCTCCCAGCAGATCCACGCTTGAGGCCGGCGACCGCCTCGCCCACAATGACCCATGCGCACCGACCCGGCCATCGACCGTACCATGTGGTTCTTCGCCATCGTCTACGCGGTGGAGGGCATCGGCCAGGCCAAGTCCGGCATCATGTGGCAGCCGTTGTCGCATTGGCTGAAGGTCAGCCTGCACTGGACGCCGGTGACCATCAGCGCCTCGCTGGCAATCCTGGACCTGCCCTGGATCATCAAGCCGCTTTGGGGAGCGATCTCGGACTTCGTGCCGCTGTTCGGTTACCGCAGGCGGCCCTATCTGATCCTGGCCAACCTCGCGGCCTTCGGCGCCTTCACCTGGGTGGCGATGATCAGCACCAGCACGTCGTTGATCCCCGCGTTGACCGTTACCGCGGTCGCCATGGCGGTCTCCAGCACCCTTTGCGGCGCCTTGCTGGTGGAAACCGGGCAGAAGACCAACTCCAGCGCCCGCTTCGTCAACCAGCAGTGGCTCTGGTTCAACATCGCCCAGATGATCTGTACCCTCCTGGCCGGCTACCTGATCGAGATCCTCTCGCCGCTCGGTGCGCTGCACGCCGCCGCCTGCATCGCCGCCATCGCGCCGCTCTCCATCATCGCCGGGGTATGGCTGATCCACGAGCAGCGCGCCCGCATCGATCTGCAGGCCCTGCGGGAGCGTCTGAGCGCCCTGGTCAGCGTCTTCCGCAGCCGCAACCTGTGGTTCGTCGCCGGCTTCTTGTTCCTCTACTACTTTAGTCCCGGCTTCGGCACGCCGCTGTATTTCGTCATGAGCGATCGGCTGCACTTCTCCCAGGGCTTCATCGGCATCCTCTCCTCGATCGGCGCCGCCGGCTGGATCCTGGGCGGGGTGCTGTACAGTTGGCAGTTGCACCGCCTCGGCCGCTTCGACCTGCTGCGCCTGAGCATCGTCGGCGGGGTCGTCAGCACCCTGTCCTACCTGTTGCTGAGCAGTGCTGCGACCGCCGTGGTGATCTGGTTGTTCGCCGGTGTCACCAGCATGGTTGCGATGATCGCCACCATGTCCCTGGCTGCCGAATCCTGCCCGGAGGGCGCCGAGGGCTTCGCCTTTGCCGCCATGATGTCGATCGTCAACCTGACCAACCCCTTGGCCGACACGCTGGGCTCGGTGCTCTACCAGCACGTCTTCGACCAGCAGATGACGCCGCTGATCATCGTCTCGGCCGCCACAACCGCGTTGGTGTTCTTCCTGATCCCGCTGCTGCTGCATCGTGGCGTGACCAAGCCCGCCTGAGCTGCCCCTAGAGCGGCTTCGTGCAGGCTGGAATCGCGCAAAGCGCGATTCTGCGCGAGTAGCCGCGTGAAACGATGAGCGAGAGTGGTTCCATCCTCGGTGGAACCACTCTAGTGCCCGATCGCAGAGCAGTGCTGCACGCGCTTCGCCGCCTGAATCGGCCACTTCAAGCCAAACCGACGTCTCGCCCGTCACTGGTGGGCGAGACTAGTGCCCGATCGCAGAGAAGCGCGCAACGCGCTTCGCCGCGTGAATCGGCCACTTCCAGCCAAACCGACGTATCGCCCTTCACTGATGGGCGATACTAGAGCAACGTCCGCCTGGATAGTCGGGCTGATAAAGTTGCTCGTGAGAACAATGGGCTAGACCGCGCTGACTGTTCCGGTCAGCCTGAAAGCGGTCTAGGCAACGCGCACCCTCCGCCCCGCCTGCGGCTGCACGCAGTCCAACGACCAGCGCGGCTTGAGCAGGACCTGCCATGACAGAACTGTCTGTCGCCGGCTGAACCAACTCCTTCACATTGCCAGATATCTGAGACAATATTTCATTCTGAATCATTACTTGTTTCTTTATGTTTACAAAATTGTGATCACGGATGCGTGAGTTTTTGATTGCCTAATGAAACGGGTTGCGATAGCTAGAATGCGTTGACTACGAAAGGAAAGACCAATGACCTGCAATCGCATCGAATTCAGCATTTCAGCTCAGAATTCCACAGTTGAGCTGATCAGCTCCGCGATCACGACTGGTTCTTTTTATTCGACGATTCCCGCGAATACTGTCATGCCACGCCCCGTCCCGGCCCAGACCAACGCCGTCGACACCGGCCGCATCAGCTTCGGCGCCGGCATGCGCCTGCCGCGCCCCGTCCCCGCCCAGACCAACGCCGCCGATACCGGCCGCATCAACTTCGGCGCCGGCATGCGCCTGCCGCGCCCCGTCCCGGCCCAGACCACCGTCGCCGACACCGGCCGCATCAGCTTCGGCGCCGGCATGCGCCTGCCGCGCCCCGTCCCGGCCCAGACCACCGTCGCCGACACCGGCCGCATCAGCTTCGGCGCCGGCATGCGCCTGCCGCGCCCCGTCCCGGCCCAGACCAACGTCGCCGACACCGGCCGCATCAGCTTCGGCGCCGGCATGCGCCTGCCGCGCCCCGTCCCGGCCCAGACCACCGTCGCCGACACCGGCCGCATCAGCTTCGGCGCCGGCATGCGCCTGCCACGCCCCGTCCCGGCCCAAACCACCGTCGCCGACACCGGCCGCATCAGCTTCGGCGCCGGCATGCGCCTGCCACGCCCCGTCCCGGCCCAGACCACCGTCGCCGACACCGGCCGCATCAGCTTCGGCGCCGGCATGCGCCTGCCGCGCAGCAAGTAATCCCGCGGCCGAGTCATTCGGATAACCGCAGTCTTATTTTTAAGAAGAACTTAAAGTCACCAAATCCGCCAAAACCGTTGCTTGATCCGCCCGAGTGATGCCATAGCATGGCCAAGCGAACCGTTGCTCGTGGTTCGGCAGCCTAACGACCGGACAACACAGACCACATAACCAATCTGCCCATTCGGACTGGATATGCGACAGGCTTGATCAGGAGGTGTGACTGCCATGCTCGACTCCCAACCCCGGTTGCAGTTCCACCGGCTTATCGAGCAGGCCCGTCCACCCCAGCGCGCCGACCGGTCGGCCGCCGGAACGCTGCCAACACGCGCCTATCGCTACTGCGATGCGGTCACCAGCGCCGCTGGCTTCGGCTGGTGGGTGTTCGCGCCAATGGATCTGCAACTAATCTGGGACGGCAACAAAATATTCTGGTACTATGACGGCGCAGACGATTGGATGCCGCTGTCACCCGCAACCCAGTTCCCGAACTTCTCCCAGGCCTTCGACCAGGCCGCCCCCGCCGAACTGCAAGGCTGTGCGCCGCCGTTCCTGACCGCCCTGCCCGAACCCGGCATGCTGCAGATCTGGACCGGATTGATGGCGCGCACCGCACCAGGATGGAGCCTGCTGGTCCGCCCGCCAGCCAACCTGCCGGGCCCTGGCGGCTACGCGCACTACGAGGGCATCGTCGAGACGGACGCCTGGTTCGGCCCGCTGTTCACCAACCTTCGTCTGACCTGCACCCACACGCCGGTGCATCTGCGCGCCGATTTCCCCTTGCTGCAGGTCCAACCACTGCCGCGCGAGGCCTATGCGGAGCGGACGCTCGCCGCCACTGACATCGTCCCCGACATGCAGTCCATGCAGCCGGAGGACTGGGAGGCTTACAATCGAACCATTGCGCTGCCGACCCTCGACCCCGACCGTCCGTTCGGCAGCTACGCCGTGGCCGTGCGCAAACGCCGCCAGGGTGGCTGCCCGTTCAGCGGCGCCCCCGCACCAGCGCCGGCAGCACCACCACCAGTGACCCCGCTCGATACGGTTTGAGCAACTCAGCACGCAAGCTGCCTGACCACGCCCGGCTCAACCGGCCGCCCGGACGCCGCGTCGCCAATGCGGCCCGACCTCAGGACCGCGGCAGCTCGGGAACCCCGGCCAGCCGCAGACCGGCCGCGTAGCACTGCCGGTCTTGTGGCCGCAGCAAGGGTGAACGCGACAGCGCCGTGGCAATGGAAAACCGCGGCTCCAGCGCCAGCAGCGCCTTGCGTACCGTAGCCGCCTCACGCGTGGCCCCCAGATGGCCCAGCGCCGCCAGCAGGCTTTTATAGGTCGACGACAGTCCGGGATTGAGGTTCCGCGCCCGCCTCCCGGCAGCCACGGCAGCCTCATACTGCCCGCTCAGCAGCAACGGTATCTCCAGCGCCATGTCGAAGAAAAACCCGTGCGGATCATGCGGCGACAACCGCTGCGCCCGCTCGATCCGGCCAATCGCTTCAGCATGCTGCCCCAGGTAGCTGTGCGCCAGGCCCGAATAGCACCAAGCCAGGGCCAGGTTCGGGTTCAAGGCAATCGCACGTTCGTGCAGCGACAGCGCCGCTTCCGCCTCGTGATGCAGAAACGCCCGCACATGGCCCGCGACGGTGAACCCGCGCGCATCGCCGGGGTCCAGCACGACCGCCTGCTGCGACAGATAATCCGCCTGCTGGGTGGCCTGCGCCGCATCCGCCGCCCAGCCTTGGCCCAGCGAAAACAAATACCAGTGCGCCAACCAGGAATGACAGCCGCCATTCGACGGATCCAGCGCCAGTGACCGCTCCAGCAACACCCGCGCCTCGCGGAAGCCGGCCTCGTCCAGCCGGTAGATCGCCGGGATCGCGCGCAGCATCAGCTCATATGCCGTCGGATCAACCTGCGGTCGCGACGGCTCCTCTTGTTGCTGCCACACCAGCAGCTCCGGCACGACCTGCGCCGCGGTCTGCGACGCGATCTGGTCCTGCAGATTCAGCACGTCGGCCATCAGCCCATCGAAGCGCCGGCCCCAGGAGATCTCACCCTCGCCGCGCATGTTCACCAGCCGCAGCAATACCCTGATCTCATTGCCCTTCTTGCGGAAACTGCCCTCCACCAGGAAATCCAGGTCAAGCTGCCGCCACCGCTCGGTCTGCCCCCGCGGCTCATCCGCCAGCGCCGCCACCGAGGCCGGTGCGGCACAGATGATCGGACGAAAACGCGAGAACGCGGCAGAGATTTCCTCCGCCAACCCAATCGAGAATGCCGCATCGGTCTTCGGACCAATGGTGCGGAACGGCATCACCCCCAGGCGGATCGCATTGCAGCGGCTGCCAGGCTCCGGTTCGGGTTCGGCCGGCCGGGATTCCGCCTCGCCACCGGCCGTCCCGCCGGCATAGGCAAGCTGCGGCGTGTGGGCCCGCGCGTCAGCCAGGATCTCCTCGGTTTCGGTGGAAAACGTCGCAGTGGTCAGCACCGCGCCCACAACCCTGATCAGGTCGGTCGGCCGATACGGCTTGGTCAGCAACTCAAAGCGCCGCTCAACACCCGAAGCATCCTGGCGCGGCTCCAGCGGCGCATCCTTCAGCCGGCCAGAGGTCAGCAGGATGCGGATGTCGGACCGCACCTGCCGCGCGCTGCTGGCCAGTGCGACGCCGCTCACGCCGCCAGGAAGCTCCGCTTCAGTCAGCAGCAGGTGAATCCGCTCGCTTGAGACCAGGTGCGACAGCGCCCACGACCCGTTCGGCGCCTCCAGTGGGCGATAGCCGTAGCGGCTGAGGGTCTCGCAGTTCAGGCTGCGAAGCTCCGCATCCGGCTCCACCACCAGCACGGTCCGGTCATAGCCAACTTGCACCGGGTCATTGCCCCGCGGCGGCGTCTCGGCTTCGGGCCGACGGTCACGCGGCAGGTACAGCGTCACTGTTGTGCCGCTGCCCACCTTGCTTTGCAGATCCACCCAGCCGCCGGATTGGCCGACGAAGCCATAGACTTGCGCCAGCCCAAGCCCGCTGTTCTGGCCAACTGGCTTGGTGGTGAAAAACGGCTCGAACACCTTGTCGATCAGCTCAGGGGCGATGCCGCAGCCGGTGTCCTGGACATCGATCCGCACATAATCGCCATGCGGGCCCGGTTCGCCGCCGGCCGGACCGCCGCGGGCACGGTGATTGCCGCAGGCAATGCTGATGCTGCCGCCGACCGGCATCGCATCACGCGCATTCAAGACCAGATTCAGCATGGCGGATTCGAACTGTCCGGGATCAACCCGGCAGTTCCACAGCGTCCGCTCGGCCTGCAGCCGGATCCGCACCGTTTCACCAGCAGCCTGACCCAGCAGCTCACTCATTGCTGACAGGTTACGATAGACCGAGATGGTTTCAGGGCGAAGCATCTGCTTGCGCGAGAACGCCAGCAACTGACCCGCCAGCCGGCCGCCACGTTCAGCCGCACGCTCGATCTGCTCCGCCCGCCGGATCGACTGCGCATCGCCTCGCGCCTCGGCGGTAACCCGCAACGCCGTCGCGTTGCCCAGAACGACAGTCAGCAGGTTGTTGAAATCATGGGCGACCCCGCCGGTCAGACGCCCCAGCGATTCCATCTTCTGCGCCTGATAGAGCATCTCTCGGGGCTGCCTGCCCTCGACAGACGACGTCGCCCCATCTGCCTTGCCACCAGAAGACCCGCCGGCGGCGGATGTCAGCACTGATGCGATTGATGCTCCCAGACGCGTTGCCAGAATTTCGTTGTAGAAAGAACGCCAAAGCCTGGCGCCCTCACGTCGTTCGAGCATCCTGTGCGCCCGCTATGTAACTTGAAAAATACATAGCGGGCGGCCTTTGGAAAAGCAAACTTCTCAGACACGACCAAGGTGTTTCATCCAGGTGGATGCGCCTCTGCAAACGCTGCATCAGCCCCGCCGCAACCGGCCGCCCGACCGCTGGTGCCCGATCGCAGAGAAGCGCGAAACGCGCTTCGCCGCGTGAATCGGCCACTTCAAGCCAAACCGACGTATCGCCCTTCAATGATGGGCGATACTAGGAAACCGGCAGCGACACGTTCATCAGTTGGCGCAGCCGAAGCGCCCCGGCCGCACCCTTGATCGCCTCGCGCCAGCTTGCCTCCGCCACCCGCTGATGCGCCGCGATCGCCTCGTCCGCACCGGTGATCATGGCAACGCCGGTCTGCGCCCCTGGGTGGCTGTCGGTACGGAACGGATTGATCGCCAGGCTGACCCGGTCCCGTGCACGGAAGATCTTGAACGAGGAACTGGGCAGTGAACCTGCCAGCAGACCGAACTGCAGCCCCATCGGCTCGGTCTCCATCAAGTTGGCGATATTCTCCACTTCTGCCAGCGCAACGTCCCGACAGATCCGCCGTACCCGATCGGACATATGCGGCCCACTGAAAATGCCGAACTCGACCACCCGTTGCACCGCCGGCAATGAGACCATCGCAATGATGCTGGGACGGCGCATCGCATACATCCGCTTGCGTGCGGCCAGGATGCCCAGCACTTGTTCGGCCATGCTGCGCAGCGCCAGCCGCTCGCTGCTGCTCTGGTCGGCAGCCTCCTCGAACGCTTCGGCCAATGCGTTGTCATAGGCGTCAGAGGTCGTCAGGTAGCACAGCGGCCCGGCAAGCTGCAGCACCTGGTCAGCGGTCTCCTCGATCTGGCGCACCCGCTCGAAATAGCCCACCGGCCGGTTGTAGTATTCAACACCGATCCCCAGCAGCGAAAGCGGCGAGATCTTCAACAGCTCCGCCAGCCGCTTGATGGTGTCAAGCTTGATGACCTCGCCCTTCTCGTAGCGATAGAGCGCGGCGCGCGATACCCCAAGCCGAGCGGCAATTTCCTCGGCGCGAAGCCCGGACTCCAGGCGATAGGCCCGAAGCTGCTGGCCGATCTCGGTAAAACGCATCGACATGAAAGCCCGTCCTCACGCAACTTATGCGGCTAGAAGCTGCTAAAACATCATCTTCGAGAAATCAGATCGGACCCCCAGATGGCAAACGCACCTGGGCCGATCCGTCTCAGAAGCGCTGTAACAATCCGAGTTTATGAGGGCCTCGGTCTAAAACTCAATATTTTTTCACCCCCTGCGACTCGTTGCGGACGGAAGGATGCAGCCTACTCCTGCTCGCGCAGGCTGTGCGCCGCCAGTCCTTCGATCACCAGCACCAGCGCCGAATGATCCATCTCCGCCCCACCATGGGCGATGCATGAAGCAAACATCTGCTGCGCCACCGCCGTGTTGGGCAGCGCGACGTTCAATGTCTTCGCCGCCGACAGCGCCAGGTTCAGGTCTTTCTGGTGCAGCCTGATCTTGAAGCCGGGGTCGAACGTACCCTTCAGCATCCGCTCGGCATGCAACTCCAGGATCCGCGAGGAGGCGAAACCCCCGGTGATCGCCTGACGCACCTTGGCCGGATCCGCTCCGGCTTTGGAGGCGAAGACCAGCGCTTCCGACACCGCCTGGATGTTGAGCGCGACAATGATCTGGTTGGCCACCTTGCAGATCTGTCCCGCGCCGGCCGCCGCGCCGACATGCGTGATATTCTTTCCCATCAGGTCGAACAGCGGCTTGGCGCGGGCGAAGGCGGCTTCGGGGCCACCCACCATGATCGTCAGCGCGCCTTGCTTCGCACCAACCTCGCCGCCGGAAACCGGTGCATCCAGATAGTCGCAGCCCTTGTCGTTGACGCGCTGGGCAAATGCCTTGGTTTCGATCGGACCGATCGAGGACATGTCGATGACCAGGCTGCCCTTGCGCAAACCTTCGGCCGCGCCGTCCTCGCCAAACAGCGCCGCCTCGACGTCCGGCGTGTCGGGCACCATCAGGATCACCACCTCGGCCTCGGCCGCCACCGCAGCCGGATTGGCCAATACCTTAGCGGCCTGGCGCACCTCGTCCGTCAGGCTGGCGCGATCCGGAACGATCAGCTCATGGCCGCCGTTCTTCAGGTTCAGCGCCATCGGGCGGCCCATGATGCCAAGGCCGATAAAACCGATTTTCATGCTGTTCACTCCTTGTTCGTGGTCATCTTGATGGCCGGCTGCCATGGCCAGGGCACGGCCGGGCGTCTAGTGTGGTGGTGCCGATCCACAGTGTGACGAACTTTCGCGCCGGGACACTAGTACCCGATCGCAGGGAAGTGCTGCACGCGCTTCGCCGCGTGAATCGGCCACCTTAAGCCAAACCGACGTATCGCCTTTCATGATGGGCGATACTAGGCCCTGTGGCGCGGCGTTCCCATGCCGCCGGACGGAACGCCGATGCCTGCGCCCGGCGCGCCGCGCCCGGCTCTCAGACGTCGAACTGTTCGCGCCAGCCTAGTCCCGCAACCGTGTCGCCGGCTGGGCGATATTCGCAGCCGACCCAACCCTGGTAGCCGAGTTCATCCATCCGGCGAAACACGTAATGCCAGCCGATCTCGCCCGTGCCAGGTTCGTTCCGCGCCGGGACATCGGCGATCTGCATGTGCGCGATGACCGGCATGAACTGTTCCATCCGCTTGGTGATGTCGCCCTCGGTCACCTGCACATGATAGACGTCGAATTGCAGTCCCAGCCGGTCGCGCCCGATCGCCTCGACGATCGCCGCACCCTGCGCCTGGGTGTTGAGGAAATAGCCCGGCATATCGCGGTGGTTGATCGGCTCCAGCACCAGCCGCACCCCGGCCGGCTTGGCCTGTTCAGCCGCCCAGGCAATATTGGCCGCATAGATTGCTGCCGCGGTGGTATGCGAAACCCGCGGCGGCAGGATTCCGGCCATGCAGTGCACCTGCCGGCAATCCAGCGCCGCGGCATAGTCCAGTGCCTTCTTCACCGACTCATGAAATTCGGCCTGCCGGCCCGGCAGGCTGGCGATGCCGCGCTCGCCGTTCGCCCAGTCGCCTGGCGGCAGGTTGAACAGCACCTGGGTCAGGCCCTCGCCGCTCAACCGCTCGCGCAGCGCCGCCGCCGGAAAGTCATAGGGGAACAGGAACTCAACACCCTCAAATCCGGCACGCCGGGCTGCGGCGAAGCGATCGAGGAACGGCACCTCGTTGAACATCATCGACAGGTTGGCGGCAAATCGCGGCACGGGGACCTCCCTCTTTCTCGCATCTGCATGTTCGGCTGGCCGTCACGGGCTGGCTGTGCGCGGCTGTTTGCCCATCTAAAACAACCCGTCCAAAACAAGCAGCGACTGGCCGCGGCCGGGCAACCTGGAGCCCGGAGCAACCTGGAACCCTTTGCAGTCGGACGCTACAGATGCGCGCTGGGCTTGGCTAGAGCATGCTCCGCCGGGCGGACTTGGGTGGCAGCCTGTGAACCACGCCCGATCGCTGATGCAAGCTACGGCGTTGTTGGCACGCGGGCAAAACGCGGATGGGAAGGTATGATCGCTGAACGGATACTGATGGGCCTGCTGCTGGGGGGCGTGGCGATCGGCTGCGTGCTGGTGCTGTATCCCTTCCTCTCAGCCATGCTTTGGGCCGGTATCCTGGTCTACACGACCTGGCCGGTGTTCGGCTGGATCCGCCAGCAACTGCATCTGCGCCGCTTCTGGGCAGCCTTGCTGATGGTCACGCTGACCGCGGTCGTCCTGGTGCTGCCGATCGCCGTGGCCGCGCCCGGCAGCGCCGACGACGTGTCCCACCTGCGCCGGGTGATCATGGAGAGCTTGCGCGCCGGCCTGCCCGATTCGCCGCAATGGGTCTTCGACATCCCGCTGGTCGGCACCACGATCGGCGACCTGTGGAACCGCTGGGCGGCGGATATCAGCGTCATGCTAGAGGCGCTGCGGCCCTATTTCGGCATCGTCGTCGAAAACGGCCTGAGCCTGCTGCTGGGCATCGCCAACGGCGTGCTGATGTTCCTGCTCGCGTTGTTCGTCGCGTTCTTCTTCTACGTCTATGGCGAGCCGATCGCCGACCGGCTGCGTCTGCTGCTGCACCGCATCGCCGGCGTCCAGGCCGACCGGCTGATCACCGTTACCGGCGCGACCGTGCGCGGCGTGGTCTATGGCATCCTCGGCACCGCGGTGGTGCAGGGCATCCTGACCACCTTCGGCCTGTGGCTGACCGGGGTGCCCCGGCCGGTGCTGCTGGGCAGCATCGCCGGCTTGTTGTCCGTGCTGCCGATCGGCGCGCCGGTGGTCTGGATTCCGGCCGCGCTGTGGCTGGCGAGCAGCGGGCACCTGGGCTGGGGCATCTTCCTCGGTGTCTACGGGATCGGCGCGATCTCGGGTTCCGACAGCCTGATCCGGCCCTGGTTCATCTCCCGCGGCGCCCAACTGCCGTTCCTGCTCACCGTGCTGGGCGTGCTTGGCGGGGCGCTGGCCTTCGGGCTGCTGGGGATCTTCCTGGGCCCGGTGCTGCTGGGCATCGGCTTTACCCTGGTCAACGAATGGGCCCGCGCCGCCGACCCAAGGCCCGCGCCGGCGGATCACTAGAACTTCGCACAGTTCCCACGGACGCCATCGCTGCCTCATCAGGCGGGTCGCCTACCCCAGCACCTCCAGCACCATCGATGCGGTGTGCACCCGGCCGTACTCATCCTTCGCCCGCACCGCCACCTTGTGCGTGCCGGCCGGCAGGTCCGCGGGCAGGCCCATCTGCCAGATGTGGGTCGACTTCCCTGCCTCGACCCAAGGCTTCTTGCTGTCGGCGTTGCGGTCATAGACTTCCACCACGAAGGGATCCAGCCGCTCGACCTTGCTCAGCCCTTGATAGGCCCGGCCGCCGAACGCGGCTTCGACCGTCGACCGCGGACCGCCGTCGAACAGGTTCACCACCAGCCGCGTCGAGGCCACCTGATCGTTGCCGATCGGTCCGGTCAGCAACGCCCCCGTATGGTAGTCGCGGATCACCTCCTTGTTCGGCCCGTGCAGTTGGCTGTCCAGCATCAGCCGAAGCTGCCCACGCGCCGGATCATGCGCCGGCATCAGCGTCGTGGTGTAGTCCGCGCCATCCACCGACAGGATATGGAACCCGTTCGGCGAGCCGTCGGTCTGCAGCGCCATCGGCACGCCCCGGGCATCGAATGGGCCTGACCACCAACTGCCAGACACCGCGGCCAGGATGTGGTGATGATGGGTTCCCGCGGCATAGCCGTCGGCGCTGGTGAAGTACCAGTGCTCGTTCGTGTGGGTGTGGCCGCAGAAGCTGACGGTCCTGGGATGGGTGCCGATGGCAGCCAGGAAGTCCTTCGCATCCACCGTGTTGTTCGCGGCGTCCGTCGCGGCCAGGGTCTTCAGCGGGATGTGGAAGCTGATCACCACCAGGCTGTCACGCGGCACGTTGGCCAGCACATTACGCACAAACGCAAGCTGCCGCTGGCCGAAATACCCGCGGTACTTGCCGTACAGGTTGGGCTTTGCAGGATCGGCACCCAGGTAGTCGACGTTGTCCAGCAGGATGAACGTCACCGCCGCGTGCTGGAATGCCAGCCAGCGCGCCCCGAACACCCGCTTGAACGTCTCCGCCGCATGCGTGTTGTCCGGCGCCTCCAGGTTCATGTCGTGGTTGCCGCGGCAGTTGAACCACGGCAGCCCAATGGTGCCGACGATACGGTTGTAGCGCGGATAGTATGAAAGATCGTCGAACATGATGTCGCCGTGGGTGATGCCGAAGGCCGCCCGCCCGGCATCCACTCCGGCGACCACGTCGTCGCGGACATAGCCGACCTCATGCAGGCTTTCCGGCTGCGGATCGGTGAACAGCACAGCCTCAAACCGAGCCGGCTCCTGCGCTCGGCGCAGCGGGAAGTCGATGCTGGCGGGCAGGTTTCCGGTCGGCGCCAGGCCAGCGAAACGGAACCCCAGATCCGGCGAGCCCTGCGGCGCGTGGATATAGGCGAAGTGCGGCAGGTTGGTCGCCGGATCGACCGGCAGCGACCAGCCGGCGGGCTTGATCACGAACACCGAGTCGCCGTCGGCCACCGGCAGCGACCAACTGCCATCCGCGCCGGTCTTCACCACGTCCTGCCCATTCGAGACCATCACGTCGGCCACACCGGCGCGCGGATTGCTGTCGGCGTCGAACACAAGGCCCTTGGCTGTCGCCGTCTGCGCCGCCGCGCCCCGGCCGGCCAGCGCCAGGGCAGCCGTCCCGGCCAGGATGGTGCGGCGGTTCGGCTGCGGAATGGGGTTCGGCATGGTGATCTTCCCTGTTTATGGACCGCTCTGATGGGCTTGCGGCCAATAGAGTGGTGTCCGTTCGCATTGGCGCACGGCCCCCCCCTCTCACTCGTTGTTTGATCGCGTGATTCACCGCTCCGTGTGATGCCACCTCCGCGGATCACGCTCTAAGCCACAGCGGCGAAATCCTGGTGACACTCTGATTGCAATTGGATGACCGGCAGGCTGGACCGTGACAGCGCCTGCCACCTGATGCAGGCCAGCCAGATCGGCTATAGTCATGTGTCCGCCCGCGTGAGGGAGACCGCCTGATGTTCGCCGTCATTTTCGAAGTCAACCCGTTGCCGCAGGCCTGGGAAGCCTATCTCGGCCACGCCGCGACCCTGCGGCCAGAGTTGCTGGGCATCGACGGCTTTATCTCGAATGAGCGTTACGCCAGCCTCGGCCGGCCCGGCTGGCTGGTGTCGCTGTCGTTCTGGCGCCATGAGAAGGCCTTGATCCGCTGGCGCACCCACGCCCTGCACCACGACATCCAGGGCAAGGGCCGGTCCACGGTGTTCGCCGACTACCACCTGCGGGTTGGCGAGGTCGCGGTCGATACCGAAGGCGGGATGGTTCTGCCGCGCCAGCGTCTGGATGCCACCGAAGCCGCGCCCCAAAAGGTTGTCAGCCTGACTGAACTTGCCGCTGACGGCCAACCACCGGACGAGCGCGCCGGCGCAGAACTGTTCGACAGCATAACCCGGCCCGGCAACCTGCTGCGTCTGCGGGGCTGGCCTGACATCCAGGCCGCGCAGGCTGCCATCGCCGGCCGCGCCGGCCGCCATCGCATCGTCGAGGTGATCCGCGACTACGGCATGTTCGCCCGCGCCGAAGCGCCGCAGTACTTCCCGCCGTGACGATCCCGCCGGAACAGCAGGATGTCGCCCGCTTCCTGACCGGCCTGGCTGGCGCCGAGCCGAAGGAGACGGCGATCTCGGCTGTCTTCATCGGCGCTGATACCGTCTGGAAACTGAAGAAGGCGGTCCATCCCTCGTTCCTCGACTTCTCGACGGTAAAGGCGCGGGCGCATTTCCTGCGGCGGGAACTGGCGATCAACCAACCGGCCGCCCCCGGCCTGTACCGGGACGTGATCGGCATCACCCGCCGCGAGGACGACAGGCTGGAGCTCAGCGACGACGACCCCATCGACTTCGTGCTGCGCATGGCCCGCGTGCCGGAGACGGACTTCCTGGAATCAATTGTTTCAAGCAACGGCCTGACGCCGGCGCTGCTCGACGCTCTGGGCGACACGGTGGCGGCCTATCATGCCGGCCTGCCGCCGCACGGCGACCAGGACGGTGCTGCGATCATGCTGAGGCTGACACAGGGCAACGCCGCGTCCGCCCACGCCGCCGGCCTGCCGCGCCCCGACATCGAGGCGTGGCAGCAGCGGATGCTGGCGGCGATAGAGGCACATCGGCCGGTGCTGGCCAGGCGCGCTGCCTGCGGTGCGATACGGCGCTGCCATGGCGACCTGCATCTGGGCAACATCTGTCTGTGGCAGGGCACGCCGGTGCTGTTCGACGCGCTGGAGTTCGACGAGGCCATGGCGACGATCGACGTCGGCTATGACCTGGCTTTCCTGCTGATGGATCTGGATCAGCGGGTCGGCCGGGCGGCGGCAAACCGGGTGATGAACCGCTATGTCGCCCGCACCGGCGATGCCGGCGCCACCGCGGCCCTGCCGGTGTTCCTGTCACAGCGGGCCATTGTCCGGGCGCATGTGCTGGCGGCGGCGGGACGCGACGGTGCTGCATACCTTGCCGCCGCACAGGCTTATCTGGCCCCGGCCGGACGTGTCGTGCTGGCGATCGGCGGGCTGCAGGGAACCGGAAAAAGCACTCTCGCCCGCGCTGTGGCACCGGATTTGGGCGCGGCGCCGGGCGCGCTGATCCTGCGCAGCGACGAGATCCGCAAGCGCCTGCATCATCAGCCGCCGCAGGTTCGCCTGCCGGCCGAGGCCTACAGCCCGGCGTCGAATGCCGCCACCAACGCGATGCTGACGCAGCAGACCGAACAGGCGACCGGCCAATGCGTCATCGCCGATGCAACGTTTCTTGACAAGAATGTCAGGCGCGACTTCGCTGTCGCTGTCTCGCGCAGCGGCGACCGCTTCCTGGGTGTCTGGCTGCACGCCCCGCTGGCGGTGCTGGAGGCCCGCATCGCGGCTCGGGTCGACGATGCCTCGGACGCCACCATTGCGGTGCTGCGGCAATCCGCCGGTGACGATCCTGGCGCCGGCGACTGGCTTGCCGTCGAGGCAACGGACGGCGAGCGTGCGTTGGCCTGCATCCGCAACGCGCTGACCCTGGAGCCGAACTGAGACCTCAGCCGCCGGCCATCGTCATGCCGTCGATCCGCACGGTGGGGGAGTCGGTGCCGCGGCGGAACACCAGGTCCGAGGCTGCCGTCAGATTGGCGAACATCTCGATCAGGTTGCCGGCGACGGTCACCTCGGCCACCGGTTCGGCCAGCGCGCCATCGCGGATCATGAAGCCGGCCGCGCCCCGGCTGTAGTCGCCGGTCACGCCGTTGATGCCCATGCCGATCATCTCGGTGATGTAGAATCCCTCCTTTATGTCAGCCATCAGCTCGTTGGGGGTGTGCTTGCCGGCGGCCAGATACAGGTTGGTGGAGGAGGCGGAGGGCGGCCCGCTGGTGCCCCGCGCGGCATGTCCGGTGGGTTTCATGCCCAGTTGCCGAGCGGAACGGCTCTCCAGCAGCCATGTCGTCAGCACCCCGTCCTCAATCAGCGCTCGTGCCCGGGTCGGTGTGCCCTCGCCGTCGAAGGTGCGCGACCGCAGTCCGCGCACCCGCCGCGGATCGTCGTGAACATAGATGCCGGCGGCAAAGACGCGTTGCCCCAGCTTGTCCTTCAGGAAGCTGGTGCCGCGCGCGACGCCGGCCCCGTTGATGGCGCCGGACAGGTGCCCCAGCAGGCCGCCGGCGACCCGGGGATCATAGACCACGGGAATTCTGGCGGTCTTCGGCCGGGTCGGGTTCAGCCGGGCAATCGCCCGCTCCCCCGCGCTCTTGCCGATCTTCACCGGATCGTCGAGGTCGGCGAAGTAGACCGTGCTGTGGTAGTCGTAGTCGCGCTGCATCTGGGTGCCGGCTCCGGCCAGCGCGGTGGCGGAGATCGAGTGGCTGGTGCCGAGACGCCGTCCGGCGAAGCCGGCCGAGGTCACCAGCACGACCTCATTGCGGCCATAACCAGCCTCCGCGCCTTCCGAGTTGGTGACGCCGTGGACCGAGAACGCCGCCTCCTCGGCGGCGGCGGCGCGGGCAGCCAGGACATCCGGCGCCGGTTCGGCGGGATCGGCCATGTCCAGGTCGGCGCCGTCAGGCGGTGCCCAGGTCTCTGCCAGGCCAGCGAACCTGTCCTCCGGCACCACCTTCGCCATCGCCACGGCACGCTCGACCAAGGCTGCGAAACCCGCCGGCTCCAGCGAGGTGGAGGAGACGATCGCCGCCCGCTTGCCGACGAAGACCCGCAGGCCCAGGTCATGGCCCTCCGACCGTTCCAGGTGCTCGATCTTGCCCTGACGGGAGGCGACAGAGAGCGAGGTGCCGTTCACCAGCACCGCGTCGGCCGCATCGGCCCCGGCCGCTTGGGCCTGCCGGACCAGGTCGGATACGCGTGAGACGTAGTCGGTCATACAGTCGGTTCCTTCGTCGCGGGCCGCCATTGTGCCCCATGGAGCGTTTGCTTTCCCAGCCATAGATGGGACGGAGGCGGCGCATTGCAGCATTATGAGGCGGGCCGATGCCGCGGTGTGCTGCAACCGGCATTCGGCCAGGCCAATTGAGGCTCGGTGATGCCATAATTGGCCACTGGCACGCCCGAGCGACATGAGGGAAACCTGGAAACGATTCTATCAGTGAAACGGACCACCTCGCCGGTCAGGCTGTCTAAGCGACATCCAACTGTACTGTCAGTTGTAGGCCACAGCCTCGATGCGCCCGCAGTTGTCGGTCAGCCTCATAGGTATAGCGGCCAGTGCGTCCTTTGCCGGCGAATGGATGGCAATGATTGCCTGCACGTCGTCCAGGGGCCGGGGTTTGCTGAACAGGTAGCCTTGCAGCTCGTCGCAGCCCTCGTCCTGCAGGATGTCCGATTGCTCGGCGGTCTCCACGCCCTCGGCGAGCACATCCATACCGAGCGCCTTACCTAGGCCGACCACTGCGCGAACGATCTCGATACTGCCTTTTTCCCGCAGGCTGCTCACGAAGGACTGATCGATCTTGATCTTATCAAAAGGAAACCGGTGGAGGTAGCTCAGGCTGGAGTAGCCCGTGCCGAAGTCGTCCATGGAAATACGCACACCCAGGGCACGAAGCTCATGCAGGATCCTCATGGTCGCGTCGTTGTCCTGCAGCAGCACCGACTCGGTGATTTCGAGTTCAAGTCGATGCGCGGGCAACCGCGACGCAATAAGCGCCTGCTCCACCTCGCATACCAGATTGCCCTTGGCAAATTGCACCGGCGAGAGGTTGACAGCGATTCTGACATGGTGGGGCCATCCGGCCGCGTCGCTGCAGGCCTTGGCAAGCACCCAAGCCCCTAGGGGCGGGATCAAGCCGATCTCTTCGGCCAACGAGATGAACTCCCCAGGCAAAACGATCCCGCGCGCGGGGTGGCGCCAGCGCACCAGAGCCTCGAAGCCAGTCAGCGTCTTGGTTTGCGCCTTGACGAGCGGTTGGTAATGGACTTCGAACTGATCCCCCGCCAGCGCCTGACGCAAGTCGGCTTCCAGTTCACGGCGTTGCCGAAGTTCTAGGTCCATCCCAGGTTCGAAAAAGCACCATGTGCCACGGCCAGCAGCTTTCGCACGATACAGCGCGATGTCTGCGTTGCGCAGCAACTCGTCCGGTGTGCACGCTGCCTCGTCGGCCAGCACCACGCCGATGCTGCCACTGATCTCGACGCGGTGGCCCTGGAGGTCGAATGGCATCGCCAAGGCCGCCACCAAACGGTCGGCCATTGCCGCGGCATCCGTCGGCTGGTGCGCGCTGGAATGAATGATGGCGAACTCGTCGCCCCCGAGCCGGGCAACAAGGTCGGTTTCGCGTACGTTGTCGCGCAGCCGACCCGTGACCACGCGCAACAATTCGTCGCCCGCGGGGTGGCCAAGCGTATCGTTCACGCCCTTGAAACCATCGAGGTCGAGGCATAGCACGGCAAAGTGGTCGCCCCGGTGCATACGCGGCAAGATCTGTTCCATGTGTTCGCGGAACAGCACCCGGTTCGGCAGGCCGGTAAGGGCATCGTGAAGCGCCATGTATGTCATCCGGGCTTCGGACGCGCGCCGCGCGGTAACGTCTTCATAGGTGGTGATCCAGCCGCCGTTGACCATCGGGCCGGAGCGGACCGCGACCGCCTGGTCGCCAGATAGCGAGTCATGGTAGCTGCCCAGGTCGGTCTGCGCCATGCAGTCGCGCCGCGCGTTGTAGAACTGCTCCGCAGTCATGCCTGGATAACGCCCGCTTTCAACGACAACCGTGGCGAAGTCCCGAAAGGTCATGCCGGGTTCGATTCTCTCCGGCGGCAGCCCAGAGATCTCATGGAAGCGGCGATTGACCACCGCGAGCCGCTCGTCCGCGTCAAACATGCACAGACCTTGCGCCATGTTATCGAGAGCCGCGCCGAAGCGCACGTTGGTTTGTCGCAGCTCGGCCTCGCGCCGGTGGAGACTGGCCATGTTGTCGCGGAACACCACGATTGCCGCGGCCATTGCGCCGATTTCGCGCAAGCGGCTGCGCCCCGACGTCTTGGCCATCAGGTTGCCGGCCGCGAGTGCGGTCATGGTCGCGGTCATCGAGCGCACCGGCTCAACCAAACTACGCAGCAAGGCAAGCAACGCCACGGCCACCAAGCCGACCGCGATCAAGGCGATCGCGGCAGAGGCGAGCAGACCGAACCGCGCCGCGCCGATTGCCGCCTCGCCCTGTGCCGCTGCCTCGGCGATCAAGGCGTCGCGCAAGGGCAGCAAACCCGCGAGAGCCACCGCGCTCCAGTTATGATATTGCGCAACGGTCAGGGGGCGTTCATCGCCGGCCACCGCGGCTTTTATCAACTCACGATACCATGGCTCCTTTTGCCCGAAAAAGCTGTCCTCTGTGTTAGCGACGACCGTGACCAGCGTAGGCGCTAGGCTGGAGGCGCGGACGCCTCGCTGCAGCGTGTCCCAGGCACCGGCAAGGCGGCCGTTGAGCGACAGCAACTCGTCCTTCTGTGACGGCTCGAGATCCTGGCCGCCAAACCATAGGTTCAGCAGGATGGCGCGCCGGCCGGCAACCCCACGCATCTCGTTTGCCGTTCGAGCCAGGCCTACGACGACTCCGACGGATGGGCTGGCGAGGGTGATCCGGCGTTCGACACGGGACACTTCCTCTTCCAGTCCGTCGATGAGCCGATTGTACTGTTCCACTGGCGCGCGCAAGGCCGAGCCCTTCCGCACGGCGATTTCGGCCCGGCTTCGGATCGTGGCGATGGTTTCGCGTGCTCGCTCGACCGTTGCAGTGGGCAGCCCGGCCTCCCGCAGGGCACGGTCCGTTTGTATCAGTGCCGCGTCGCTAGCGGCGGCAGCTTTCACGAACACCGAGGACTTCGACGCGGCTGCAACTGCAGCATCTCGCAGCTCGCCGCGTTCGATCATCACCAACGTGGCGGCGCGCATCACTTCACCGGCTGCGTGCGCTCCACGCGCCGCGGCCTGCGCCGCCAGCCACGCCGTCCAGGCCTGAACGGCATAAAAACCAGACGCGGCGAGCCCGGGAAGGGCAAGGGTGATGCAGCCGGCCAGGAACACCGACCGTAGTCTCATCCCGCCGCCAGTCACGTTTGCGCTCGCAACCGCGCGATCTGCGCCTCGCCGAACCCCGCCGCGAGCTCCGACCAGGTCGGCTCCAACGCCGCGAGGAAAGCGCCGCGGTCCACGTCCCGAACCACCTCCATGCCCGCCGCCTGAAGTGCTGCAATGCCATTTCGCTCGGCCTCGCCGGCGACTTGGCGAGACACCAGACCGCCGGCGCGCGCCGCCTCGGCGAAGGCATCCCGCTCCACCGGGCTGAGATCATCCCATGCGTCCTTAGACATGAAGATGATCGCGCTATCGTAGATATGCCCTGTCAGGGTCAGGTAGCGCTGCACCCGTTCGAAATGTGCGGCCCGGATTGTGGCGATCGGGTTCTCCTCACCGTCGAAACGGCCGGCTTCCAGCGCGCCGTAGAGGGCGGGAAAGCCCAACGGCGCGGCGTCGGCGCCGAGTTGGCGGAAGCATCGCACGAACAGATCCGATTGCGGCACGCGCAGCTTCAGGCCTCGCATATCCTCGGGCCGGCGGACCGGGCGCTTGGAGTTGGTGAGCTGCCGCATGCCGTTCTCGCCCCAGGCCAAAGCCACTAAATCGTGCGTGCGGAACTTCGCCAGATAACCCTGGCCGATCGGGCTATCGAGCACGGCATGGGCGTGGGTTGCGTCGCGGAATAGGAACGGCATGTCAAAGATACCGAATTCCGGCGCCAGGCTCGAAACCGGCGCGGCGGTGATAAAGCCAAGGTCGAGCTCGCCCTTGCGCAGCGCGTCCAACATCTCGAGCTCGCCGCCCAGCGTGCCGTTCGGGTAATCCTCGATCCGGCAAGCCCCGTGCGTCGCTGCCTCGACCTTGCAGGCGAACTCGCCGGCGCCGGCGCCTAGTTGCGAGTCGCGGACGAACAGATAGCCCATCTTCAGCACGCGAACCGCGGCGTTGCCACGCGCGATGTGGGGCATGCCGAGGCCGGTCAAAGCGCCCGCCGCCGCGACACCCCGCAGCATGTCGCGGCGGCGCGGCCTGCCGGGCTCGTTGATGATCACGTGCGTATGCCTCCTGCGCTGCCGACCTTCGCCACGAGGAAGCCATTCATGCACAAAATGATTAAGCATTTATAAAGCTGTCATGGCCAACAGTCGGTCATCATACATATTTCCGGTACGATTTCCGCCGCGGCGAGCGGCTTGACTCCGCCCGATCCCGCTTCATCATTCCGCCGTTACGGGGGAACGGGAATGGCCAGGCTGGACAACTGCTACAACGTCTTTGACCTGCGCGAGGCAGCGAAACGCCGGCTGCCGAAAGCCGTGTTCGAATTCGTCGACCGGTCCACCGAGGACGAGCTGGCATTGCGCAACAACCGCCACGCCTTTGAGAAGATCAAGCTGAAGCACCGCGCGCTGGTCGATGTCTCCGCCCGCTCCACCCGCACGACCCTGTTCGGCAAGGAGATCACCCTGCCGATGGCCATCGCACCCACCGGCGCGGCTGGCCTGTGCTGGCACGAGGGCGAGCTGGAGCTGGCCAAGGCGGCGGCGCGGGCAAAGATCCCGTTCACCCTGGCGACCGGGGCGATGACTTCGATGGAGAAGATCGCCAAGGAGGCCAACTTCCGCCTGTGGTTCCAGCTATACGTCTGGAAGCAGCGCGAGCTGTCCTATCAGCTTATCGAGCGGGCCAAGGACAACGGGTTCGAGGCGCTGATCGTCACCACCGACACCATCGTGCCGCCGAACCGGGAATACAACGCCAAGAACGGCTTCCTGCTGCCGTTCCATCCGACCTTCCGGTTCACCTGGGACATCATGCAGCACCCCACCTGGTTCACCACGGTGCTGATGAAGTACCTGACCACCATCGGCATGCCGCGCAACGAGAACTATCCCGACCCCTATCGCCGGCCGGTCGGCAACGACGCCCACACCAAGGAGGTGATGCGCCAGGACTCACTGAACTGGGACGACATCCGGATCTTCCGCGACAAGTGGCCGGGCATCCTGATGCTGAAAGGCATCAACCGGGTGGACGACGCGCTGAAGGCGATCAGCTATGGCGTGGATGGGCTGATCGTGTCCAACCATGGCGGGCGCAACATGGACAGCGCGGCGGCCACGCTGGACATGCTGCCAGAGATTGCCGAGGCGGTCGGCGACAAGGCCACGGTGATCCTGGATTCCGGCGTCCGCCGCGGTTCCGACATCGTCAAGGCGGTGGCGCTGGGGGCGAAATGCGTTCTGACCGGGCGAGCCACGTTGTACGGCACCGCGGCGGGCGGCGAATTTGGCGCCTCCAAGGCGGTCGGGTTCATCCATACCGAGATGGACAAGACCATGGCCTATACCGGCTGCAACCGCGTCGATGAGATTTCCACCGACATCTTCTTCGGCGACCGCGAGAGCAACCGCCTGATGGCAGGATAAGGATGGCACCAGCGTTGCATGCCTGAAGCGACAAGCCGATTGGAGTGCGCTGCCATGGAACCCTGTCAGTTGACCGCCACCGCAGCCGCGTCGCTGATCCGCGAGCGGAAGCTGTCCTGCGAGGAACTGGTGCGCTCCTGCCTCGCGCGCATCGCCGCTCGCGATCCCGTCGTGCGCGCCTGGCTGTACCTGGATGCCGACATGGTCATCCGCAATGCGCGGGAGCTGGACAAGCTGGCGCCGACGGGCACCGATCCGCGGACCAAGCTGCATGGTCTGCCCTGGGGGGTGAAGGACATCATCGACACCCTGGACCAGCCGACGACGCACAATTCGCCGATCTATCCCGGGGTGCGGACGAACCGGGATGCGGCCTGCGTCTCGGTGGTGCGGTCCTCCGGCGGGGTGGTCCTGGGCAAGACCGACACGGTGGAGTTCGCCTCTGGCGGCCGCAAGGCGCTGACCCGCAACCCGTTCAACCCGGCGCATACGCCGGGCGGCTCGTCCTCCGGCTCCGGCGCCGCGGTGGGCGACTTTCATGTGCCGCTGGCGTTCGGCACGCAGACCGGCGGTTCGCACATCCGCCCGGCCGCCTTCAACGGCATCTATGGGATCAAGCCGAGCTGGGGGCTGGTCTCACGCGAGGGGGTGCGGATGTCGTCGATGACGCTGGATACGGTCGGCTGGTACGGCCGCTGCGTCGACGACCTGATCATGGCGGCCGAGGCATTCCGGCTGCCGCCGGCGACGGAGCCGTTCGTCAGGGGGCCGCAGGGTCTGCGGGTCGGGCTGTGCCGCAGCCCGGTCTGGTCGTCGATCGAGCCGGCCGGCGAGGCGGCGCTGATGCTGGCGGCGAAGCGCCTGTCCGACGCAGGGGCGATCGTCGAGGACTATGCGCTGCCGGAAACCTTCAACGACCTGCATGAGGCGCATGCCGACATCGTCCAGACCGAAGGCGGGGTGTCGTTCCTGCCGGAGTATCTGTCGGCGTATCCGATCCTGGCCGCCGACCTGCGCGGCAAGGTGGAGAACGTGCGCGGCGTGACGCCGGAGAAGCTGCTGGCCAGCTACGCCCTGGCGGATTCCTGCCGTCCCGCGTTTGACCGGCTGTTCGGCCGCGGTTTGGACGTGATCCTGACGCCCAGTGCGCCGGGTGAGGCGCCGGAGGGGCTGCACACCACCGGCGAGGCGATCTTCCAGTCGATGTGGACCCTGCTGCATGTCCCGTGCGTGGCGATCCCGGTTGGCCGCGGGCCGAAGGGGCTGCCGGTCGGGGTTCAGGTCATCGGTCCCAGGATGACCGACATGCGGCTGCTGGAGATCGCGCGGGCCGCGGCACCGGCGATCGACACCGACCCGAAGGCGCCGCTGCGGGAACTTTGGACATAGGAGAGCGTGATGACCGAGTATGTTTGGGACAAGTTCCTGACCGAGCGGGACAAGGCGGTGTTCGCCGCGGGGGGATTTGGCGCCACGGCGGATCTGGGCAAGCGGCCGGCGCTGCTGGTGATCGATGTCAGTTGGGCGTTCTGCGGTGACAAGCCGGAGCCGATCCTGGAGAGCATCAAGCGCTGGCGCACCTCCTGCGGGGCGGAGAGCTGGGTCGCTGTCGATCACATCAAGTCGCTGGTCGACAAGGCGCATCTGCGCGGCCTGCCGGTGATCTACACCACCGGCGAATATCGCGACGACGGCTGGGATTCGGGAAGCTGGCGGTGGAAGAACCACCGCAGGGACGAGGACATCGACCGGCCGAAGGGCGAGCTGGACGGCAACGAGATCGTGTCGGCGATCGCGCCGGGACCGCGGGACATCGTGGTGCGGAAGAAGAAGCCGTCCGGCTTTTTCGGCACGGACCTGGCGTCCTATCTGACCTTGCTGGGGTGCGACAGCGTGGTAATTACCGGCACCACGACCTCGGGATGCGTGCGGGCAACGGCGGTTGATGCGTTCAGCCTGAACTATCGCGTGGTGCTGGCGGAGGAAGGATGCTTCGACCGCAGTGAAGCCAGCCATGCCATCAGTCTGTGCGACATGCACGCGAAATACGCAGACGTCATGAAGGTCGCTGACGTGCTGGGGTATTTCGACAGCATCCCCACCGGGCAGTTCGACTTGCCGAAGGGCAGCGGGCAGAGCCGGCAGGACAGCAAGCTGGCGGCAGAGTAAACAGGCGACCCGGAAGGCTTCGGGCATACCGGGCCATCCGGGACGGTGGGCTGTTCAGGCCGGAGCGAGCACCGACTTGCGGCTGTTCATCAGCGGCTGGATCCGCTGGCCGAAATTCTCCAGGCCGATGATGAAGTCGTCGAAGGTCAGCATCACGCCGCCGAGGCCCTCGATGCCTTCCAGCTCATCGAGCATCCTTGCCACCGTGGCATATGACCCGACCAGGGTTCCCATGTTGAAGTTCACCGCGGAGACCGGGTTGACCATGGTCGCCGCGGTGCTGCCGAGGTCGGCCTTGTCGTCGGCGGTGGCCTGTGCCCCCAGCCAGCTAAGCGCGTCGAGGTCCTTGCCGGCCTTGTAGGACTCCCACTTTTCCTGCGCGGCGGCGTCCGTCTCATCAGCGATGATCATGAACAGCACATAGGCACCCACCTTGCGCCCGGTCTGCGCGACCGCCTTCAGCAGCCGGTTGATGGTGGCGGTGCATTTGGTCGGCGTGTTGACGCCCTCACCGAGGCAGAAATTGTAGTCGGCGTGCCTGGCGGCGAACGCCATGCCGACGTCGCTCTGGCCGGCGGAGACGATCTTCGGCGTGGCCGACGGGCGCGGACTCAGCTTGCAGTCCGTCATCTGGAAATAGGTGCCCTTGTGGTCCGAGGTGCCGGTGTCCCACAGGTCCCGCATCACGGTGACGTATTCGGAGCTGTATTCGTAGCGGCGTTCGTAGTGTTCCTTGCCGGGCCACAGGCCCATCTGGGCGTATTCCGCCTCGGCCCAGCCGGAGACGATGTTGATGCCGAACCGGCCGGGGGCGATGCTGTCGATGGTGGCGGCCATGCGGGCGGCGATGGCCGGCGGCAAGGTCAGCACGGCGGAGGAGGCATAGAGCTGGATGCGCTGGGTGACCGCGGCGAGCCCGGCCATCAGGGTGAAGCTTTCCAGGGCGTGATCCCAGAACTGGCTTTCGCCGCCGAAGCCGCGCAGCTTGATCATCGACAGGGCGAATTCCAGGCCGTATTTCTCGGCCAACTGGGTGACGTCGCGGTTCAGCGCGAAGCTGGTGTTGTATTGCGGCGATGTCTTGGAGATCAGCCAGCCGTTGTTGGCGATGGGGATGAAGACACCTAGGTCCATGGATGAAGGCTCCTGCGAGACGCAATGCGCGAGGTCGTGCGCATAGAGCGTTTGCACGGATCATGCCATACCTGAGGACTTCGTTGGCCGGGGCGTGGCCGGGACCAGGCTGGGCGACACCAGATCGTTGGGGGCTCGCGACGTGTTGGTTATGAGGACATCGAGAGCGGTTCCATAGAGGATGGAACCGCTCTCGCTCATCGTTTCACGCGCCTACTCGCGCAGGATCGCGCTTTTGCGCGATTTCAGTGTGCGCGAAGCCGCTTAGGGCTGCGGTTCGCCGGCGCGCTGCTGCGCGCGTTCGGCCAGACGGGCCGCTCGGCGGGCCTCGCGCTGCTGCGCGGCGCGGGCTTCCTCGGCCTTACGCGCAATGAACCGCCGTTGCTGGCGGGAGAGGGTCTGGCTGCCGCCGGTCAGCGTCTCCGCCAGCATCGGGGCGGCCTCGACGATCGCATCGCGGACCTTCTGCACGGCGGCGGGCAAGGCGGGTGGGGGCGCCTCGACTGGCGGCGCATCGGCTGGCTGGGTGTCGATTGTCTGGACGCTGGTTATTTGCGCGGCGGGTAGTCGGGTGGCGGCGGGCGCGGCGGCGGGTTCTGCGCCCTGACGCGCGGCGAGACGCTGGCGGTTGCGCTCCGCCGCGCGGTTCAGCGCATTGGCGTTGGCGCACAGGCGCAGATGGGCGGTGGCGGACAAGGCGGGTTCCGCCATTGTCCTGCCCAGGTTATGCAGCGTGGCGAAGCTCAGGGCGATGATCTCAGCGGCCAGCAAAAGCTCCTGCTCCGTATTCGCCGCGTAGGATTCAAGCAGCTCCAGCGCCGCGGACCGGGCGGCGTCCTGGTTGCCGTGCGCAGCCTTGAGAAAGAACGGGATGAGCAGGATCAAGACGTGATCGAGGACGAGTGCGGTCATGAGGGACGCCCGATGTTCAGCATGTGTTCCGGTGTTCTATGGCGGGTTCCGTTATTTCGCAAGAACAAAACGGGTTGGCGAGGCGGCTTGCGGAGGCGGCTTGCCCATTGGGGCTTGCGCGACTGCAGCCTGAAGACGGGGCGAGCCTGAAGACGGGGCGAGCCTGAAGACGGGGCGCGACAGCGGTTGCTCAGGGTCGGGCGGCGCGCAGGGAGTAGGACAGCGGCAGCCATGGCTTGTCGGGCCAGCGATAGCCGTCCTGGTCATTGCCTGTCAGGCAGGCGAACATCTTCCAGCCGACGAAGTCATGCTCGTTGAAGCTGTCAAGCCGCAGCCCCGCCTCGATCAGGCTGGTAATGATGTCGCTGAGCGGGTGCAGCCATTCCATCGTGAGGCTGTTGGCCAGCAGGGCCTGCGGGTCCGCATAATCCTGTGGCTGGTCCAACAGCAGCGGCGCGCGGGCAAGGTATGGTGCATACCAACCCGGTCTGCCGTCCGGGGTTTTCGTCTCGTCATCAAAAATATAGGCGGTGGGATGGGCCTCCGCCAGCGCCAGCCAGCCGCCGGGCTTGAGGTAACGGCTGACGATCCGTGCCCAGGCGCGCAGGTCCGGCAACCAGCACAAGGCGCCCCAGGAGACGAACACCCGGTCGAAGCCGGCCGGATCGGGCAGCACGGTCTGGGCATCATACACGTTGGCTTCGACGAAACGCGCGCGGTCCGCAAGGCCCAGGTCGGCGGCAAGCGCGCGGGCCGCGCTGATGGCAGGCGCGGAAAAGTCGAGACCGACAACCGAAGCCCCCTGTTGCGCCAGGGTCAGGCTATCCAGGCCGAAATGACATTGCAAATGCAAGATCCGCAACCCGGCAACGGGGCCCAGGATCGCGCCGGCCACAGGGTCAAGACATGCGGTGCCGTTGCGTAGAGGCAACTGATCATAGAAGCTGGAGGCGGCCAAATGAAGCGGAACACGCTCGTTCCAATTGGCCAGATTCAGCGCCTGCCAGTCCGGATCGGGGCTGGCCACAGGCCTACTCGGCGGCTTCCCGGGTGGGCTTGACCGTGGCGCCGGTGTAGGACCGTGTCGGTTTTGGAATGCCGCATCCGGTGCCGTCGGTGACCTTGACGCTCGCCTCCCACGGCAGACGGTACTGGCCGGCGGCGAGGTCGTGCATATAGGTGTAAGGACAGTCGCCCGCGCCGCCGCTTACGGCGGAGAAGCCGCGGTGGCCGAACTGGTAGATGTTGTTTTCCACGCCCCAGACGGCGCGGGCCTCGCGCACCAGATCGGGGCGGACTTCGGCGGTGATGATCTCGTCGGCGCGCCCCTGGGCACCATGGGCGACGATGGCGCCGTCGAAGTTACAGACCATGGCCTCCCCCATCGAGTCGAAGGTGCCGTCGGAGCCGCACATGCAGACGCTGGCGGTCACCATCAGGTTGCAGAACGCATTCGACTGGTTGGTGAACTGCCAGGCGGCGCGAACCGGCGGGGTGTAGCCGGCGGTGCGCAACATGACTTCGGCGCCCTTATAAGCGGCCTCGCGGGCCATCTCGGGAAACATGCCGTCATGGCAAATGATCAACGCCAGCTTGCAGCCGTTCGGGCCGGTGATGACGGGAATGCCCAGATCCCCAGGCTCCCACGGTTCGACCGGGACCCATGGGTGCAGCTTGCGGTAGTACAGTGCGAGGTTGCCGCGGTCGTCGATGATCAGTCCGGCGTTGTAGGGCATCGCCCCGGGGTTGCGCTCCATGATCGAGAAGCAACCCCAGACCTGGTGTTCCACACAGGCCGCCTTGAAGGCGGCGACCTCCGGGCCATCGAGGTCGCACAGGATCTCATCGCTTGTGTCCATGGACAGGCCGTGCAGCGCGTATTCGGGGAAGACCACGAGGTCGAGGGTGGACATGCCGCGCTTGGCCTTGCCAACCATCTGGACGATCCGCGCGGTTTGCTCGGTGATGTCCTGCCGCGTGGCGATCACCGGCAGCTTCAGTTGCACCAGGCCGATGACGACGCCGTTCGGTGCTTTATTCAGGCCACCCAAACCGTTCATGTTCGCTGCCTTTTCTGCCGAGGACGAACATACAGGCAGTGCAAGATACCGGCCAGGGGATTGGGTGCGTGTTCCGGTCCGGCGGAAAACAATGGCGACAGGCTGGCGCCGCTGGGACAACAGGCTGGCGCGGCTGGAAAGCCGACGTCAGCCTGTTCGTCTTGGTGGTTATGCGGAGAGTCGTATCAAGTTGCGAGCGACATTCGATCTAGCGCAGCGAGACTTCAGCGACCTTGTCCTTGAAGTCCTGCTTTGGATCGGAACCGAACAGTGTCTTGATGCCAGCGACGACGCTTGAACCGCTCTCCCAGATCTCCGCTGTCTCGGCGTCGAAACGGATCAGCGCCATGTTGGGATCGTCCTTGCCGCCCGGATACCAGGCTGCGACTTCCTTGTTCCACAGCCGGTCGATGGCGGCGCGGTCGTTGTCGACCGTCAGGTTGCCCTTCAGGCTGGCGAACAGGTCGTGGCCCTTCGAGGAAAACGTGGCGATCGCGCGATGGCTCTCGCCGAGTGACTGGACCAGGGCGGAGTCTTTCGCGGCGAAGAACCAGATCGGGCTCTTCCCACCCTCGCAGTGCGCCGCCATCGGGCGGACATGGCCGTCCTCGACGCCGTCCAGGCCCAGCATTACCGTCGTGTCCGAGCCGAGCGACTTCCAGAATTTTGCTTCAAGTTCCTGCGGCGTTGGCATGGCATTTCTCCTTGGATACCCCTGACAAACGAACGAGGTTGCACCGTGGTTGCGTCTAGACCGCTTTCAGGCTGACTGGAACAGTCAGCGCGGTCTAGCCCATTGTTTTCACGAGCAACTTTATCAACCCGACTGTTCCAGTCAGGCTGATGTTGCTCTAGAGCAGCTCCACAGAGGGTGGAACTGCTCTGGCTCATCGTTTCACGCGGCTACTCGCGCAGAATCGCGCTTGCGTGATTCCAGCCTGCGCGAAGCCGCTCTAATCACCCGGTTGCTTCGCCAGGCGCGAGGCGGCCAAGCCCACTGGCGGTCTTATAGCCGCGGACCGTGCGAGCGCCGCCTAGTATCAGCCGTCCTGCCGCAGCGGGTCGTGGCCCCAGTTCATCAGGGATCGGCGCCAGCGCGTGTCGCTGATGTCGCCATCCGGGCGCTGCTTGATGTGGCGATGGACGTAGCCGACGACCTTGCGCATGTCGTGGTAGTCGTCGTCGGTCAGGTCGGCATGCTTGCGGGCAGAGATCTCCAGGATCCGCTGACCCATATGATGGCCGACAGCCTCGGGCTGGGACTGGGCGGTGACTTTCTCACCCTGGCTGGTCATGCCGACGGAGCGGCTTTCCTCGGTCTGCAGCCATTTGCGCAGAGCGGCTGGGGTCATGTTGACGACCTGGCGGAACTCCTCGTGGGTTTCCTCGCGCTGCCGCGGACTGAGTGCCGAGGTGCTCATTGCTGCAACTGGCGGGGCTGCAACTGGCGGGCAAGCTCGTCCCGGGACATCCGCGAGCGGCCGGGGATCTGGCGCTTGCGGGCCTCGGCCATCAGGGTGGCCTTGCTGGGCTGGGCTGCCGAAGGCTTTTGGGGTCTGCCGGACGCGCGGGACGTGTTGGGCGCGCGGGTGGGCGCGACCTTGGCGGCTATGTCACCGGGCTGCCGGCTGAACTGCCGCCCCTTGGCGCTATCGGATTGCTTCTTTGCGGTGGTCCGATCGTACTCGGTGGCACTGAGTTTCTCGCGCGCGGCCTTGGGCAGATAGCGTTCGTGGGTCTTGCCGCTGGGCTTGCCGGATTTGGTTCCCCAATCCTCCTCGGTCCACTGGGTCAGATGGTTGTCGCCGTGCTTCTCGCCCTTGTAGCCGCCGCCGCGCTTCTTGTATTCGGCGACCGCCAACTGCGCCTTGCGTGCCGACCACTGGTCCGGCTGGCCGCCCTTGCCGCCGTGGGTGATCTCAGCCTTCACCTTGTCCCACAATTCTGGATCCGTTCGCTGCGCCGTGCCGGCCACCAATGCCTCCTGTTATATCCGGGTGGCAACGCTGCTTCGCGAGCGTGGTTTTCCGTGACTGGCCGGCTGCCTCGGAGATCGGATCAACGAAGCGTGAAAATTCAGACCCGGTCGTCGTCGACAAAGGGATTTTTGGTGCCGCGAAGCTGCAGCCGGATCGGCGTCCCAGGCAGCTTGAATGTCTCCCGCAGGCTGTTGACCAGATAGCGGGTGTAGTCCTCCGGCGTCTGTTCGGCTCGGGTGCCGAAGACCACGAAGGTCGGCGGCCGGGCCTTGGCCTGGGTGACGTAGCGCAGCTTGAGGCGACGGCCGCTGACCAACGGCGGCTGGTGGGCCTGCAGCACGTATTCGAACCACCGGTTCAGCTCGCCGGTGGGAACGCGCTTGTTCCAGACCTCGTGAGCGGCGCGGACGGCAGGCAGCAGGCGGTCGATGCCGGCGCCGGTCAGGGCGGAGAGGGTGACCACCGGGATACCCTTCATCTGGGCCAGGCTGTCCTCCAGCCGTTCCATGATCGCCTTGCGCGTGGCGTTGCGGTCGGCGACGGCGTCCCATTTGTTGAGGGCGACGATGCAGGCCCTGCCCTCGCGTTCGACCAGCCGGGCGATCTGCAGGTCCTGGTCGTGGATGCCCTCGGCGGCGTCCAGGGTCAGCACCACGACCTCGGCCATCTTCAACGCCTCAATGGCGGAGCTGACGGACATCTTCTCCAGCGGCGCCTCGATGCGGGCACGGCGGCGCAGCCCGGCGGTGTCGACGATCTGGACCGCGCGGCCCTGGTCGTCGGAGAGGATGACGGCGATGGCGTCGCGGGTCAGGCCGGGTTCGGGGCCGGTCAGCATACGCTCCTGACCCAGCAGGCGGTTCAGCAGGGTCGACTTGCCGGCGTTCGGGCGGCCGACGATGGCCAGCTTCAACGGGCGGTCGTCGTGATCTGGTTCGGCGGGCGGGTCCGCTTGTGGCAGGCGGTCGGCGATTTCCGACATCAGGTCGGCGAGGCCGTCGCCATGCTCCGCCGAGACGCCGACGGGATCGCCAAGGCCGAGGGCGTAGGCGTCGAGAATGGAGGAGGTGGCGGTGCGTCCTTCGGCCTTGTTGGCCACCAGCAGGACCGGCCGGCCCTGGCGGCGCAGCCACTGGGCGAAGTGCTGATCCGCCGGCGTGACGCCAGCGCGGGCGTCGAGCACGAACAGCACGAGGTCGGCCTGGGCGACGGCGCTGGCCGATCCGGCGCGCATCCGTCCGGCGAGGGTTTCAGGCGCGGCTTCCTCCAGCCCGGCGGTGTCCATCAGGCGGACGGTGCGGCCGCGCAACTGCGCCTCGGCGTCCCTGTGGTCGCGGGTGACGCCCGGGGTGTCGGCGACAAGGGCGATCCGCCGGCCGGCGAGGCGGTTGAACAGCGTTGACTTGCCGACGTTTGGCCGCCCGGCGATGACGACGACTGGCAAGCGGGTCAACACCATGGGGTTTACCTGAGGGCCATGAGTCGCCCGTCATCGGTGACGATCAGCACGGTGCCGTCGGCGACAACCGGGGCGGTGGGGGCGGCCGATTCAGTCAGCTTTATATGGCCAAGAATGTCGCCGGTATAGGGGCTGAGGGACAGCGCGTCCTGGCTGGTGCCGGTGACGATCAGACGGTCGCTGACCAGCAGCGGACCATACCAGGTCAGCGTGTTGCGGCGCTTTTCCGGATTGGCGAAGTGCGGCAACTGGTTGATCCAGGCGATCCGGCCGGTGCTGATGTTGATGGCGGCGAGTTCCTGCTGGGCGGAAACGATGAACATCCAGTCGCCAGCGATGTATGGCGTGTCCTCGCCGGCGACCTGGCGTTCCCAGACGCGCCGGCCGGTCGGGATGTCGTTGCAGACCAGCAGGCCGCCGATGCTGATCGCGTAGACCAGGCCGTTGACGACGATCGGCAGCCCACGGATGGACAGGAAGTCGGCGACGGTGGCGCGGCCCTCTGAGGCGCCGAGGCTGTCGGTCCAGACGACGCTGCCGCTGTCGGCGCGCAGGCAGGCGAGTTCGCCGGAGCCAAAGCCGGCCAGCACCAGCCCGCGATAGTACGCCGGTGCGGGCTGGCCGAGCAGCGAGGTGACCGGTTCGGCGGCCTGATGGGTCCACAGCAAACGGCCATCAGCGGCGGTGAAGGCCAGCAGGTGGTCCTCGATCGTGGTGACGAAGACGCGTCCGTCGGCGACCATAGGGGCGGACCGGCCGGGGACACCCAGGCTCTGGCGCCACTTCTCCTTGCCGGTGGCGACATCCATTGCGACCAGGGCGGACAGGCCGTTGACCGCGTACAGCGTCTCGCCCTCGACGCACACGCCACCGCCGACGTTGGTGCTGTCGCCGTCGTCGTCCTTGGGCTTGGTGTCGGTGCGCCACAGGCGCTTGCCGTCGGCCAGGGCGAAGGCCGAGGCCACGGCGGCGGAATCCAAGGTGAACACGGTACCGTTCAGCACCACTGGCTGGGCCATGATGATCTGGCGGTAGCCGCCGCCCTGGCCGATGCCGACCTTCCACACCTCCGTCAGACGGTCCTTCGCCTCGAGATGCCCCATCAGGTGGGCGGGATTGCCGCCGGCCTGCGGCCAGGCCGCATTCCGCACCGCTGGGGGCAGCACGACCTTTGGGGTGCCTTCGTCGACCACCAGGCCACGCCGGTCGGCAAAGACATTTTCGCGCTTGCCGGGCAATGGCGGCTTGTTGTCGCTGAACCAGTCGTCGAACAACGAACAGCCGCCCAGGGCGAGAGGTGTCAGCAGCGCGGCACGCCGGCCTAGACCGCCTGCAGGCTGACCGTGCCAGTCGGGCTGACGTTGCTCTAGCCGGTTCGGTCGCTTGGTGTAGCGCGCCGTCATCGAGAGCCGGTCACTTCTTCTCCGCAGGCGTGGGACCAGCGGCAGCGAGATTGGTCAGCAGTGCGGAGGCCCGGGAGCGCAGGCCCGCGGGTGCGTCGATGTCGATCGAGAGCGCCTGCAGCGTCTTGCGCGCGTCGTCCGGCTTGCCCTGGCGCAGGTCGAGCATCGCGAGCTGCTCCCGCGCCAGGCTGGACCAGGGGTTGGTGGGTTCGGCCAGCGGTTTCAGCCGAGCTTCGAGCTGCGCGGGATCGGCGTGGTCGAGTTGGTGTTCGGCGACCATCAGGGTGGCGAAATCGCGCAGCAGGCTGTCGGCGCTAGAATCGGCAGCAACGGCGTTCCACATCGCGGTGGCCCCTGCCAGGTCGCCGGCTTCGGCCTTCACCCCGGCCGCGCGCAGCCGCGCAAGGGTGCGGTAGCCCTCCGGCGCCGCGGCGGCAAGCTGGTCGAAGGTTGCAAGCTGGCTGGCGCTGGCCCCGCCGGGAAGCTCGCTGGCGTTCTGGGCGGCGATATAGCGGGTGGCAGCGGTGGCGTCCTGCTGGACCTGGTGGCGCGTCCAGAGCTGCCAGCCGACGGCGGCGCCAACGATTGCCACCAGGACGACGATGAGCAGCCACGCGTACTTCTTCAGCAGCCTGGCGGTCCGCTCTGCCCGGAGGTCTTCCTCGACCTCGTCGAATATATCAACCACGCGGATTCTCTCGGCTGCCTGCACCTGCCACGGCCGTGAACGCCGCAGCGGGCGGACCATAGCGGCGTCGGGGTTTGGCCGCAAACTGACGGCACGGCAAGGCTTTATTTACCTTTACGCGGCACGATGGCGGAATGAAAATGCTGGTTGTGCTCAGTGTTCTGCCGTGCGTCCTGCCGTTGGCCGGCTGCAGTTGGCCGCCGGCCGGCGTAGTGGCCGCGGCACTGGTGGTGCCCAATGTCGTCAGCGTCTCGACGATCCAGCGGACGCCGCTGGATGCGGTCTACTCCCTGGCGACCGGGCGGGACTGCTCGGTGGTGCGGCTGGATCAGGAGAAGAGCTACTGCCGCCCGGTAGAACCGGAGCCGGAGCCGCCAGAATTCTGCACCCGCACGCTGGGGACGGTGAACTGCTGGCTGGACCCGGCTAGCATGCCGGGGCAACCGGTGGGCGTGGCGGATGGTCCCAGCACGCTGACGGCGGCGCAGGAGGCGAACCGCCTGAGGACCTGGCCTTAAGATGACCTGGCCACATCACCCGATAACCTGGCCGCATTACCCACGCGCTTCGAGCGGTCCGCCCGGTGCGATCATGCTCGGGCACGACGGTCAGCGAGCATTGAGGTTTGTTTGGATCGGCGGTATAGGGTGGTCGCGCCTTGGTCCGAGGCGCGCTGGACCCGTAGCTCAGTTGGATAGAGCGTCGCCCTCCGAAGGCGAAGGTCGCACGTTCGAATCGTGTCGGGTCCGCCAATATTTTCGATCAGGCCCAGTGTTTTCGATCAGGCATGGCGCATCGGCCAGTTCTGACGGTGTTGGTGTCTATCGCCGGGCGATGCGCACGCGCTCTGTCCGTCGGCGCAGCGGTGCCAGCCTGATGCCAATGGCAAGACTTCCTTTGCTTCCTGTCGCTCGCCGCTGGATCAGCATTTGTCAGCGCGTGGGGGCGCCGCCCCAGTGCGTTACGGCGTGTAGGGACGCGTCAGCTCGCGCATGGTTCCGGTGCAGATACATGGGTCTATGCGGACGCGCACCTGATGGCCTGGATGGACCCGTCCGCATGCGTCATCGCAAGCTTTCAGCAAATTGCCGGACGGACAGAGGCGATACCTCAAGCAAGGCGACTTCGGGCGGAGGTTGCAAGCTGTTCATAATGGTCTTTTCGCGGGTTATTTGGCCCGATGGCACATTGGCAGGTGCTCAATCCGCAGTTTAAATACTTTGGCACGCGTTTGAGATCGTCCTCGCCGCGTGCGCGCCAGCTATTCTTCCTCCGCTAGACGATATTATCGACCCCGATTTGGCAGAACATCTTCATGTCACGGATTTACGGTACCAGGGCCTGTGCAGGATTGAACGGGCTCGCTTCACCAAGCAGCACCCAGCAAGGCGAGGCGTCGATGGATTGATGACCGAGGCTCCAACCAGGGGCTTCAATCTGACTTGACGCGTTGGTCCGATGGCTGGTGCCGAACATCGAGATCATGGATCGAGTATCGGCTCAACGGTTTCTGTCCAACCGCTGGGAGCGCCTATGCATGTGGATCGTCCGGACCGCGCTTGACCGACCATACACGTTCATCGTGCTGGCGCTGCTGATCATGATCCTCAGCCCGCTGGTAATCCTGCGGACGCCGACCGACATCTTTCCGAACATCAACATCCCGGTCATTGCCGTAGGGTGGCAATATACCGGCCTGAACCCCGAGGAGATCGAGGGTCGTCTCACCACCTCGTTTGAGCGGACGCTGACGACCCTGGTCGACAACATCCAGCATGTCGAGTCGACCAGCTACAACGGCCAGGCGATCGTCAAGATCTTCCTGCAACCGGGCGCCAGCCTGGACACGGCGAATGCCCAGATCACCGCTGCTTCACAGACGCTGCTGAGGCAGATGCCGCCGGGGACGCAACCGCCGTTGATCCTGAACTTCAGCGCTTCCAGCGTGCCCATCCTGCAACTTGGACTGTCCGGGCAGGGATTGTCGGAGCAGCAGCTCAACGACCTTGGCCTGAACTTCCTGCGCACCCAGTTGGTTACCGTCCCAGGCTCGGTGATCCCGTACCCGTACGGGGGCAAGCAGCGGCAGGTCATGATCAACTTCAACCCCGCCCTGCTGCAGGCCAAAGGTCTGTCACCCGCCGATGTGCTGGCCTCGGTCGCGACGCAATATGTCGTCCTGCCGTCCGGCACGGCGAAGATTTCGCAGTTCGAATACGACGTGCGGACGAACGCGACGGCACGCACGATCGCGCAGTTCAACGACCTGCCGATCAAGACGATCGGCAACGCCACGATCTACCTGCGCGACGTGGCCACGGTCAGCGATGGCTTCGCGCCGCAGACCAACGTGGTTCGCCAGAACGGGCAGCGTGGCGTGCTGGTTACCATCCTGAAGGCCGGCAACGCCTCGACGATCGACGTGGTCAACGGCATCCGGCAGATGCTGCCCCGCGTCGCCCAGACGTTGCCGCCGCAACTGAAGATCCAGCCGGTCGCCGACCAGTCGATCTTCGTCAAGGCAGCCGTGGAAGGTGTGATCCGTGAGGCGGTGATCGCCGCCTGCCTGACCGCGCTGATGATCCTGCTGTTCCTTGGTAGCTGGCGCAGCACCATCATCATCGCGGTTTCCATTCCGTTGTCGATCCTCACGTCAGTGATGGTGCTGAGTTTCCTGGGTCAGACGATCAACATCATGACGCTTGGCGGCCTGGCCCTTGCAGTGGGCATCCTGGTCGATGACGCTACCGTCACCATCGAGAACATGGAACGCTATCTGGAAGAAGGGGAACCGCTGCGCGAGGCGATCCTGAACGGCGCCTCTCAGATTGCCGTTCCGGCCCTGGTCTCGACGCTGTGCATCTGCATCGTGTTCGTGCCGATGTTCCTGCTGGGCGGCGTCGCACGCTACCTGTTCGTGCCGCTGGCCGAGGCGGTGGTGTTTGCCATGCTCGCCTCCTACGTGCTGTCCCGTACCCTGGTCCCGACCATGGCGATGTATCTGCTGCGGGCGAAGCCGCATAACCCCGGGCGCTCGCGCAACCCGCTGGTGTGGTTCCAGCGCGGCTTTGAGCGCCGCTTTGAGCAATTGCGGTTCGCCTATCAGAGGGTGCTGACGCTGTTGGTGCGCCGCCGCGCCCTGTTCATCCCGGCCTTCCTGCTGGGCTGCGTGGTGACCTTTGGACTGCTGCCATGGCTTGGTCAGGACTTCTTTCCAACCACCGACAGTGGCCAGTTCATCCTGCACATGCGCGCCAAGGCCGGCACCCGTATCGAGGAGACCGCTCGGCTGGCTGACCAGGTGGACGGTGCCATCCGGAAGATCATCCCGGCGCGTGAGATGGACACCATCCTCGACAACATTGGCCTGCCCTACAGCACGATCAACCTGACGCATCTGGCCTCGGGCGTGGTCGGCGCGGCCGATGCCGACATCATGGTCTCGCTCAAGCCCGACCACCGCCCGACAGCCAACTATGTCACTGCCATCCGCAGGCAACTGGCGCGCAAGTTCCCCGGCGTGACATTCTACTTCCTGCCTGCTGACATGATTACCCAGATCCTGAACTTTGGCGTGCCGTCGCCCATCGACGTGCAGATCGAGGGCGCCAACCTTGGCGGCAACCGCGCCGTCGCGGACCGTATCCTGGAACAGACGCGTTCCGTGCCAGGCGTGGTCGACGCCCGGGTCCAGCAGCAGTTCGACTATCCGGACTTTGAGGTCAATGTCGATCGCACCAAGGCACAGCAGAACGGCCTGACCGAGCGCGATGTGGCCAGCAGCCTGCTGGACACCTTGAGCGGGAGTTTCCAGACCGCGCCGCTGTTCTTCCTGAACTGGCAGAACGGCGTGAATTACAGTGTCGCCGCCCAGGCGCCGCAGTACGACATCCAGTCGCTGCGGGATCTGCAGAACATCCCGGTCACCGGGCCGGCGGAGACCGGGCCGACGATTCTGGCCAACGTCGCGACCATCACACGGTCGCAGGAGATGGCGGCGGTTGACCATTACAACATCCGGCGCGTCATCGACGTCTATGCCAACGTGCAGGGGCGCGATCTGGGCGCCGTCGGCCGTGACATTACGCGCATCGTCGACGCCAACCGCGGGCAGTTGCCGCGCGGCAGTTTCGTTACAATCAAGGGCCAGCTAGAGACCATGCAGGGCGCCTACCTCAACCTGGCCATCGGTCTCGGCTTCTCCATCCTGCTGGTCTATCTGTTGATCGTGGTGAACTTCCAATCCTGGCTTGATCCGTTCATTATCATCACTGCGCTGCCGGCTGCACTGGCAGGGATTGTACTGTGTCTGTTCTTTACCCGGACGACGCTGAGCGTCCCGGCGTTGATGGGTGCGATCATGTGCATGGGTGTGGCCACCGCCAACAGCATCCTGATGGTGTCTTTCGCGCGGGAGCGGCTTGCCGAACACGGCGATTCCGTGCGCGCGGCGATCGAGGCCGGCTTCACCCGGTTTCGCCCGGTGCTGATGACGGCGCTGGCGATGATCATCGGCATGGTGCCGATGGCATTGGGCCTTGGCGAAGGCGGCGAGCAGAATGCGCCGCTGGGCCGGGCGGTAATTGGCGGCCTGTTGCTGGCGACCATCGCCACGCTGGTATTCGTCCCCACGGTTTTCTCCCTGCTTCATGCCAGGCGCACGCCGGGCCTTCTGGCAGGGCCTGGAGCGCCGCCCCATGCGGCATGAGGAGCTTGACGACATGATGCTCAGGGAACCGGAAGCACCCGATCTGGCAGTGCCAGTCGTCGAGCGGGCGCCAACCTCGACGAAGTGGCGCGGCACCGTGGGTATACTAGTGGCAGCGGGCGTGGTGGCGTTGCTGGCGGCCGGTATCTACAGCGGCATGCGCAACCGCGCGGACGCGGAGGCCACGCTTGCTGCCGACACCGCCGAAGCGGCGGTGCCCGTCGTCGAAGTGATGCATCCGCTGAGCGACGCGCCCAACCAATCCCTGGTGTTGCCGGGCCAGACCACCGCCTTCATCGACACGCCGATCTACGCGCGCAGCAGCGGCTACCTGAAAAGCTGGAATTTCGACATGGGCGCGCATGTGCACCAGGGCGACATACTGGCGCAGATCGAAACGCCGGAACTTGACCAGCAATTGCGCCAGGCGCGCGCGCAACTGGTTCAGTTGCAGGCCGCCCTGGTGCAGGCGCAGACCACCATGGAGCTTGCCCGGGTGACGACGGGCCGCACGGCGGTACTGGCTCACCAGGGCTGGGCCACGCAGCAGCAGGGCGACCAGGACCGGTTGAACTACGCCGGCAGCGTCGCCGCCGTCGACGTCGCGCGTGCCAACCTGCAGGCGCAGCAGGCGCAGGTGGACCGGCTGGAACAACTGGCCGGGTTTGAGCGTGTGGCGGCGCCGTTCGACGGGGTGATCACCGCGCGCAATACCGATGTCGGGGCACTGATCAATGCGGGTGCCGGCGGACTGACCACCGAGCTGTTCCATATGGCTTCGACCAAGACGCTGCGTATTTTCGTCGCGGTGCCGGAGGTCTATTTTCCCGCCATGCACGAGGGCGCGGCGGCTACCGTTACTTTAGACGAATATCCTGGGCAAATCTTTAACGGCAAACTAGTGCGTAGCGACAACGCGATAAACCCGGCCTCGCGCACGTTGCTGGTCGAGGTGGATGTGGACAATGCCGATGGCAGGTTGCTGCCGGGCGCGTATGTGTTCGTGCACTTCTCGCTGCCGGGGCGAACCCAGTCGGTGATCATTCCCGCCAACGTGCTACTGTTCCGCAGCGAGGGATTGCGCGTCGGCGTGGTGCGCGACGGCGTGGCAAAGCTTGTCCCGGTCACCATCGGGCGTGACTACGGCGACCGTGTCGAGGTTCTGTCCGGCCTCAGCACGACTGATGAGATCATCCTCAATCCCGCCGACTCACTGGTCGACGGCACCGCCGTGCATGTGGCTGGCGGCGGGGCGGCCTGATGTGCCTGGCAGAGGTGAGAATTGCCGCAAAAGGATGTCAATGCGCGTGACGTGGACCGTCAAGTTTCCGACTATCTGCGTGACGCCTGCCCCGAGTAGTACCCCTGCTGGTAGGCCGACTGCTCATTCTTTTTGACGTTATCGTAGAGCAGGCCGCCCAGGAGGCCGGCACCGGCACCGGCGACGGCACCGAGACCCGCATTGCCGCCGATGGCGCCAAGCACAGCCCCCACCCCTGCCCCGCCCGCGGTGCCGGTCAGCGCGCGCTGCTGGGTGTCGTTCAGGCCCGAGCATCCCCCCAGGAGGCTCGCACCGACGCAGACGATGATCAATTTGCGCACGACGTCGTCTCCTCTAGATCCTGATCGCTTCAGGTTGAAGCCATCAGGATCTAGCTTGCTTTGTTTGAGAGAGCGATTCACGTCTGAGGTTGGACCAACCTCAGACGATCGCGCTCTAGTATCGCCCATCAGTGAAGGGCGAGACGTCGATTTGCCTTGAAGTGGCCGATTCACGCGGCGAAGCGCGTGCAGCACTTCTCTGCGATCGGGCACTAGTCAGCGGCACGGATATTGTGTTGTCAGATATTCGGCGATGCCGTCGGTGGGTGAGCTCGCCAGGGTCTGCGGACGTCCGGCTGCCCATTGCACAAAGGCTGCGATGGCCTGGTCGCGTGTGGGCGGCTGCGGCGGCATACAGAACAGCTTATGCTTCACCCGGCTGGCCATCTGCTCCATGCTGATGGCGCGATACGTTGCGACCGCAAATCCGTGGCAAAAATTCTCCGCCGCCGTGTAGAGCGGGTCAGTCTGGGCTGCACCGCACAGCGAGACGAGATTTGCCGTGGTCTCGACCTGAAAGTCCTCCCGGCTGACTGGGGCGGCATGGGCGGCTGACCAGACAACAGAGCCGAGCAGGGCGGCTGCGAAGGTGGAAGCGGCAGTTTTCATAATCAGTTCCCCGGCCATCTTTTTCCCCGGCATCTTGTTCCCCGGCCATCTTGTGTTCCAGCGGCTTTCCAGGGGTGATTAAGGACAGTGTTCATAGCCGGTGCAAGCCACCCCGGGACCGCGTCACTGGATTCCTGCCGACCCTTGTCATTCGTGGGGCTGCGCATCCGTCATTGCAGCGGTTTTATGGATGTAGACGGGTGACGTTGAAGCCGTGGGAACATCGGGCTATCACCAAAGGACCTAGCTTTCGCGGCCGGGAATGACGTTCGCCGGAGTCGACCATCGCGCGGATGCATTCTGAAGTTTCTGATCGGAGTAAAACATGGCGACGGATGCATCGGATCTTGGCGGCAAAGTCGCGCTTGTAACGGGCTCCCAACAAGGGATCGGCCGGGCGGTCGCCGTTGCGTTGGCGCAGGCCGGGGCGGATGTTGCGATCAACTGTCTGGACAACGCAGAGGCGGCCGAGCAGGTGGCCGGCGCAGTCACCGCGTTGGGACGGCGCGCGATCGTCGTACCGGGAAGTGTTGCCGATCTTGCCGCCGGCGCCGCCATGGTGGCCAGCACCGTCGCCCAACTGGGCAAGATCGATCTGCTGGTCAACAACGCCGGTGTGTTCCCGCGTACCCCCTTCCTCAACTTGACCGAAGAAGACTGGGACTTCGTGATCGGGGTCAACCTGAAGGGCACGTTTTTCTGTGCCCAGGTGGCGGCGCGCGCCATGGTGGCGTCCGGACGACCGGGCGGCATCATCAACCTCGCCTCTCAGGCGATCACCGGCGTGTCGCCGCACGGCGTGCATTACGCCGCCAGCAAAGGCGGTGTTGTCTCATTGACGCGTGCCATGGCACTGGAACTGGCGCCGCATCGGATCCGGGTGAATGCGATTGCCCCTGGGCTGACCAACACGGCACAGCCGCGCTACGGCCACAGCGAGGAAGAGCTGCAGGAAATGGCGTCGCGCATTCCCATCGGGCGCATGGGCGAACCGGAGGACATTGCCGCGGTCGCGGTGTTCCTGGCGTCTGACCGATCGGGGTTCATGACGGGCCAGACGCTGCATGCGAATGGCGGGACGTATATGCCGTCCTGACGAAGGGGCAGAGGGCTATTGGCGCGCGGGGAGAGCCACACCAGCGGGGTGAGTGTGCGGTTCCGCCGCTGGACGTGTGTGGGCGTTTTGGGGGCGGGCGTTTGGGACCAGCTCTCAGTCATACGGGCTCGTCTTGCTGGCGAGGCGGCTTCACGACGGCGTATTTGACCATGTATAGATCGCGGATCAGGCAGGCTGGGATCCCGGGCTTGTGTGCTGAAGTGGGAGCGGCTTCACGGCGTCCCGGCGGGTCTTGGCGACGGTTGATGGGGAGGGACGGATGTCAATCCGAGGCGCTGCATCGCGAGCGGGCGTGGGCAGGCGGTGGATGTGGTCCGTCGCCGCGGTTTGGATGCTGCTGGCGGCGGTGCCGGCGGCGCATGCTGAGAGGACGATTTTTGAATGCTCTGGCATGCAGCGGGCGTTCAACCGAGCGACCAACTCGAAGCTGCCTGCGACGGCCTATACCAGGGTGTTCGCCTTCGACGAGGGCACGAATGCGGTGCTTGAGTACATGAACCAGACCTGGACGGTTCTGGATGCGGCCGCGGAGGTGGACCAATCCGACATATCCGCGCGGTATTCCAGGGACTATCCGGATGGCCGGGTCGACGTGATCTTCGAATACAACCGGGTAAATAATGACCTGATCTATATCATGGACATTGATGAAAAGCCCGGCGAATTCTTCGACGCGCACTGCCTTGTGGGGTCGGCGAAGCACGACTGATTCGCGCGAGGCCGCCCCACCAATTGCGCACGCCATGCAAGTCAGCGACAGCGCCGCCTGGTATCAGGCGGATGCGGGCGATCCGGCCCGACGTTGCTCAACCGCATCGTCTGGCGGGGGCTTGATCCGGACATATGTTGCTGCCGCGTTTTATTGATCGCCTAGCATTGCATCATGTGGTGAATTTGACTGATACAAGTGAATAGGATTTGGTCACAAGTAGTTTCGTCCGTGTATTCACGTGCGCCGCGCAGGATTGCAACGTTTTGCCGGCTGCCATGCAGACTTGCGTCATGACAGGTGAGGCGCAGGACGCGTGAGGCGCGGGCGGATCACAGATCGCTGAAGCGAGGCACGGCAAACCGAGACATGACAAGTTGGGGCATGGCAATGTGTCAGCATCCCAACCATGCGGCAAAACAGCGGTGGGCCGCTTACATTTCCGCCATTGGCGGATGGTTGGCATCGCATTCGCACGAGTGTTGACCCTTAGACGGCTCACGCATTGCCGCCCAAGCGTGGCCCGCGCGCGGCAGAACCGCGGCAACCGGCAGGGGACCAGCTCATGGACCATTCGCTTCAGCACTATCTGATGTCGCGCCGCCGGGTGCTGCAGGGCATGACGGCCGTGGGCGCGGCGGCGGCGCTGCCAGGCCCGGCGCGAGCCGCCCCGGCCACGCCGATGACGTTCATCGGCTGGCAGTACCAGCCGCAGATCGCCGAGGACAACGTCAACATCTTCAAGAAGCTGTACGACGAGAACGTGACCTATGAGCTGGTTCCCGGTGACTATCACCCGGTGGTCGAGACCAAGCTGCTGGGCGGCCAGCACATCGACATGATGTATTCCGAGGAGGACCACATCGCGCGCTGGCATGCCGCCGGCTGGATCCGCGACCTGGAGGGGCTGCCGGGCGTCGATGCGATGAAGGCGAAGATGTTCCCGGTCAGTGTGGAATCGATGTCGCTGCCCGACGGCAAGCTGGCCGGCCTGCCCTATTACGCCGGCCACAACGCGTTCATCTACAACGAAGAGCATCTGAGCAAGGCAGGCGTGGCGGTGCCGGATCATTGGGACGCGCTGCTGGACGGCTGCCGCAAGCTGAAGCGGGACGGCATCTCCGACGCGCCCTATAACAGCGCCTGGGGGCAGAAGTGGGCGGAACTGTCCTGGAGCCTGTTTGCCTTCTGGTATGCCGAGGGCGCGCCGGTGTTCGACGACAAGTCCGACCTGGTGGTGGACGCAGCCTTCCGCGGCGTGCTGGAGGGCCACCGCACGCTGTACAAGGAGGGCCTGGTCGCCCAGGACATCATGACGTTTCCCGATGAGGGCGTGCCCAGCTACTGCACCGGGCGTCACACCTTCATGGTGCTGCACGACTATGACCAGAAGGTTGCCAACGATCCGAAGACCTCGAAGATCGCCGGCAAGGTGCGCAACGCGCTGATGCCGGGCAAGACGCATGCGACGATGTCGTGGGCGTCCTTGTATCTGATGGGGGCGCAGCCGGTGGACCAGCAGCGGGTGTGGAACCTGGTGCAGTTCTTCGGCGGCAAGGCAAAGGATGGCCAGTACCATGTGATCAAGCGCTGGGCGCTGGAGTTCGGTCTGGGGTCTGCCTACAAGGAGGTGATGGACGATCCGGACGTGGTTGCCAGCTTCTCGAAATGGCGCAACCTCGACGTCACCAACCAGCAGATCGGCCTGGCGAAGGCGCGCAAGGTGTCGAAGACGACGTGGTTTCCGGAGTGGGACATCTTCATGATGCAGCACGCGCAGGAATACATCCGTGGTGACGGCTCGCTGGACCAGCTTTGCGACGCACTGGTCGGCAAGGTGGCCGACCTGAAGAAGCAGTACCAGTAGGCGCGGCGGGACGCGACCGGCGATGTCGAGCACCACGCATCCCCCAGCCCTTCCGCCCTCTGGCCTGCCGGCCTTTGCCGCGCCATCCTCTGCGACGCCGTCCTCTGGCGCGCGCGTGCCGCTGCGCGGCCGGCGGTGGGAGAGGGTGCCGGCGTTCTGCTATCTTGCAGTGGCACCGACCCTGCTGATCGTGCTGCTGGTGGTGGGGGTGCCGCTGGGTTTCAGCCTGTACCTGAGCCTGGTGCGCACCAACCCGATCACGCACCGCTGGATTTATGTCGGGTTCAGCAACTATCTGGCGTTGCCGGCCAATGCGGAGCTGTGGGCGGCGCTGGGGCGCACGGCGTATTTCGCCGGCTTCTCGGTGATCGGCACCACCCTGCTGGGGGGCATCTTCGCGCTGGTGCTGAACGTGCGGTTTGCCGGGCGCGGGCTGCTGCGCAGCGTGGTGCTGGTGCCGTGGGCGATGGCGCCGGTGTCGGTGGGGGTGCTGTGGTCGTTCCTGTTCGCCGGTGATTTCGGCGCGGTCAACGGCCTGCTGAACGACCTGGGGCTGTCGTCGCTGGCGACCCCGTGGCTGGGCAACGGCTTCCGGGCGCTGAACCTGGTGGCGCTGGTGCATGTGTGGAACCAGGCGCCGCTGACCGCGCTGATGCTGCTGGCCGGGCTGCAGTCGATGCCGGCGTCGCTGCACAAGGCGGCGATGCTGGACGGCGCGGGACCGGTGCGGCGCTTCGCCAGCATCACCCTGCCATGGCTGAAGCCGAACCTGCTGTTCATCGCCATCATCGCCACCATCAACGCGCTGATGGCGTTCGACATCCTGTGGATCATGACGCGCGGCGGCCCCGGCGACTCGACGACGGTGCTGGCATGGCTGGGCTATCTGACGTCGTTCCAGTTCTTCCGCTTCGGCGAGGGAGCGGCGATCCTGTACGTGCTGACGCTGCTGAGCTTCCTGCTGGCGATCTTCTACTTCGTGGTGCTGGGGCCGCGCCGCGTAATTCCCGCCCAGGGTGGCGCGGCGCTGCTGCCCGGTGCCCCACGCCAGCAGAAGATGGCGGTGCTGCCGCCGTTCCGGCCGCGCCGGCGATGGCTGCCGCCTTCGGTGGCGCAGGCACTGTCGCGCAGCGGCTTCTGGACCGTGGTGCTGCTGGTGTTCCTGTGGTCGGCGCTGCCGGTGATCGCCCTTCTGCTGATGAGCCTGACGCCGGCTGCGGACCTGATCCGCACGCCGGCCAGCATCATCCCCAGCACGCTGACGCTGGACAATTTCATCTCGGTTCTGCTGCCGGGCCATGTGGCGGGCCAGGCGAGCAGCGTGCAGGCGCAGCGCGTGCCGCTGAGCGTGCTGAACAGCTTCATCGTCGGCGCGGTGGTGGCGAGCGTCAGCGTCGCCCTGGGCACCCTGGCGGGCTATGCGTTCGCTCGGCACGACAAGGCGCCGGTGTTCAAGGCGTCGCTGTGGGCGCTGCTGCTGACGCGCATGACGCCGGGGCTGACACTGGTGCTGCCGTTCTTCATCGGCTGCCGGGTGGCCGGGCTGATCGACACGCGCACGGCGCTGATCGTGTCGTACTGCTCGTTCCTGCTGCCGCTGAGCACCTGGATGATGCGCTCCTATTTTGAGGGCGTGCCGCGCAGCCTGGACCGCGCGGCGCTGATCGACGGCTGTTCGCGGCTGAAGATGCTGTGGAAGATCCTGCTGCCGGTGGTGCGGCCGGGGATCGTCGCCACCGCCATCTTCTGCTTTCTGGCCAGTTGGAACGAGTTCCTGTTCGCGCTGATCCTGACCTCGACGCCACGGGCGCAGACCATTCCGGTGATTCTGGCCGGGTTCCTGAGTCAGGCGCAGTTCTACACCTATGGCCCGATGTTCGCGGCCACCGTATTGTCGATCGCACCCCCGGTGGCGGTGGCGTTCCTGTTCCAGCGCTATCTGGTGCAGGGTGCGCTGTCCGGTTCGGTCAAGGGTTAGGCTAGTGTGGTGGCTCCGACGTTCGCCACCCGTTTGTGGCGGCTGCGTTGCGAACGTCGGAACCATAAACCACACTAGAGCGGCTTCGCGCAGACTGGAATCGCGCAAAGCGCGATTCTGCGCGAGTAGCCGCGTGAAACGATGAGCGAGAGCGGTTCCACCCTCGGTGGAACCGCTCTAGAAAACAATGCTTTGCTAGTGTCCTAATCGGTTCGGACGTTCGGACGGCGGCTGATCCAAGCGTGACGAACGTCCGAACCGGGACACTAGCGGGTTTCCGGCAACCACCGAAGGCGGTCCCATGGCATCCATCTCGATCAAGAACGTATCCAAGAGCTTCGGTGCCGTTCCGGTTCTGCAGGGCCTGGACATCGACATCGCCGACGGCGAGTTCGTCTCGTTCCTTGGGCCGTCCGGCTGCGGCAAGAGCACGCTGCTGTTCTGCATTGCCGGGCTGGAGGACGTCACCGCCGGGGCGATCCGGCTGGGGACGCAGGACATGGCACGCATTGCCCCACGGGACCGCAACATCGCCCTGGTGTTCCAGGACTACGCGCTGTACCCGCACATGCGGGTGCGGGAGAACATCGGCTTTCCGTTGCAGCAGCAGGGCGCGCGGGCGGAGACGGTGCGCCAGCAGGTCGCCTGGGCGGCGGAACTGCTGGGGCTGGAGGCGCTGCTGGATCGCTCTCCGGCGGAACTATCCGGCGGGCAGCGGCAGCGCGTGGCGGTGGGCCGCGCGATCGTGCGCAACCCGGCGGCGCTGCTGATGGACGAGCCGCTGTCCAACCTGGATGCCAGCCTGCGGGTGCGGATGCGGACCGAGATCAAGCGGCTGCAGAAGGACCTTGGCCTGACGGTGATCTTCGTCACGCATGACCAGGAGGAGGCGATGGTGATGTCCGACCGCATCGCGGTGATGCATGCCGGCGTGCTGCAGCAGTTCGCCGAACCGATGACGGTATACCGCGAGCCGGCGAACCAGTTCGTCGCCAGCTTCATCGGCAGCCCGCAGATGAACTTCCTGCCCGGCCCGCTGGCCGGCGGCGGCATCGATGCGTCCAGCGTGATCGGCCTGCGCCCGCACGACCTGTCGCCGACGCGGCTTCCCGCCGCCGACGACCTGATCATCAGGGGCACCCTGGCCCTGGTGGAGCCGGCCGGACCGGTGACGTTCCTGGATGTGGCGCTGGCCGACGGCAGCCTGGTCAAGGCCACCTGCCCCGATCCGCGCGACTATCAGCCCGGCGAGACGCTGGTCCTGGCCGCGCCGCGCGACCGGGTTTCGGTATTCGATGCGGCCAGCGGGGTGCGCACCGGTGCGCTGGCGCAGGCCGGCCCGTTGTCGGCCAGCCGGCAAGACAATGAGGTGGTGGCACATGGCGTATGACCTGATCCTGCGTGGCGGGCACGTGGTTGACCCCGGGCAACAGATCGACCGGATTACCGACGTGGCCTTTGCCGATGGGCGGGTTGCCGCCGTCGGCGACGAGTTGGCCGGCGATGGGGCCACGGTGCGCGACGTTCGCGGGCTGATCGTCACACCCGGCCTGATCGACCTGCACACCCACGTGTACTGGGGCGGCACGTCGCTGGGCATCGACGCCGACGACTACGGCCGGCGCAGCGCCGTCACCACATGCGTCGATACCGGCAGCGCCGGTCCGGGCAACTTCGCCGGCTTCCGCCGCCATGTGATCGAGCGCGGCGACGTGCGCATCCTGGCGTATCTGCACATCTCGTTCGCCGGCATCTATGCGTTTTCCAAGACCATCATGGTGGGCGAAAGCCACGACATGCGGCTGATGGCGGCGCGGGAGGCGGTGGCGGTGATCGAGGCGAACCGCGACCTGATTGTCGGCGTGAAGGTGCGGCTGGGCCGGCATGCCTCTGGCGACAGCGGCATCGCGCCGCTGGATGTGGCGCTGCAGGCGGCCGAGCAGACCGGGGTGCCGCTGATGGTGCATATCGATGAGCCGCCACCGAGCTATGAGGCGGTGGTGGACCGGTTGCGGCCGGGGGACGTGCTGACACATTGCTTCCGCCCGTTCCCGAACGCGCCGATGCATCCGGATGGCCGGGTGCGGGACGCGGTGCTGCGCGCCCGCGACCGCGGCGTGCTGTTCGACATCGGCCACGGCAAGGGCTCATTTGCCTACGCCACCGCTCGGCCGATGCTGAAGGCCGGGTTCAAGCCCGACACGATCTCCTCCGACGTGCACCAACTGTGCATCGACGGCCCGGCGTATGACCAGGTGACGACGATGTCGAAGTTCCTATGCCTGGGGATGACGCTGTCCGAGGTAGTTGCCGCCTCGACAGTGAATGCCGCCGCGGCCCTCGGCCGGCCGGAGCTGGGCAGCCTGCGGCCGGGCAGCGCCGGCGACGCATCCCTGCTGCGGGTGACCGAGGGGCGGTTCGAGTACGAGGATGTGGTGGGCGAGGTGATGACCGGCGAGCAGCGCATCCTGGCTCAGGGAGTCGTGCTGGGCGGCCGGCTGTGGCACGCCGCGGAAGCGGGCGGGCGGCGATGAGCGCGGATGCGGTCACGGCGGCCGGTCTGCTGGCGGCGCTGGTCGACACGCTGATGCCTGGGGACGCCCAATGGCCGGCCGCCTCCGTCGTGGGGGTGCAGTGCGTGCTGGCCGCGCGGCTGCTGCAGGAACGCGGCGAGGAGGCGCTTGCCAAGGTGGTGGACGCGCTGAACCCCATGGCGGCCGCGCTGGATCCTGATAGCTTCGGGTTGAAGCCATCAGCTTCAGGTTCGCGTCGTTCGAGAGGGGGATTCACGTCTCAGGTCGGACCAAATTCGGATAATGAGGATCTGCGTGTGGCGACGGTGGCGGCGTGGGAGGCGAGCGACAAGGATCTGTTCGGCTGGGTGCGTGATGCGGTCTACCTGGCGTACTACGAGAGCCCCTTCGTGGTGCAGGCGATCAATGCGCGCGGGCACACCTACAAGCTGGTGCCGCATGTCACGGGCTACCGGCTGCCGCAATTCGATCCTGACCGCGACACGCCCACGCACCGCCGCGGCGGCTGGCTGCCGACCGAGGCTGTCAGGCCGGTGGCGGTCGAGACGCTGGACCTGGCGGATCAGCGGACGGTGAACTGGGGACGCAAGCAATGACATCGATACCGGTTGCGGATGTGCTGATCGTGGGTGCCGGGGCCACCGGTTCGCTGGCTGCCATGGTGCTGGCGCAGGCGGGGTTGGATGTGGTCTGCCTGGAGCAGGGTGGCTGGGTGGAGGCGGGCGACCACCCGCACTACAGCGCGGACTGGAGCTGGCAGCGCAAGACAAACTGGAACCCCGACGTCAACAAGCGCAGCCATCCGGACGACTTCCCGGTGCGGACCAATTCCTCTCAGGTGCTGATGTGGAATGGCGTCGGCGGCTCCACCAACACCTATGGCGCGATCTGGCCGCGCTACCGGCCGTCCGACTTCCGCAAGGGCGATGAGCACGGGCTGCAGCCGAACTGGCCGATCAGCTACGAGGACCTGGCGCCGTTCTACGACCGCTCTGACCGGCTGGTCGGCACCAGCGGCCTGGCCGGTGACCCGGCGATGCCCACTCGGCCGCCGGCGCCGACCGGTCCGCTGCCGGTGACCGAGTCGGCGCGCACGCTGGCCGGGGCGTTCGACACGCTGGGCTGGCACTGGTGGCCGGCAGAGGCGGCGGTGATCTCAGAGGACTATGACGGGCGGCCAGGCTGCAACGGCTGCGGCATCTGCACCGGCTGCGCGCGGGGGTCGATGAGCAAGTACTCGCTGTCGGTCTGGCCGAAGGCGCTGGCGGCGGGGGCGCGGCTGCGCACCCATGCGCGCGTGCTGCGCATCGAGAAGGGCCGCGACGGGCGGGCGACCGGCGCGGTCTATGTCGACCGCAACACCGGCCAGACGCTGTTCCAGCCGGCCCGCCTGGTCATCATCGCCGCCAACGGCGTCGGCACGCCGCGGCTGCTGCTGGCCAGCGACAACCTGGCCAACAGCTCTGACCAGGTGGGGCGCAACCTGCTGCACCACACGCTGGTCGCCGCCGAGATGTGGCTCGACCGGCGGATCGACGGGCACATGGGCTATGCCGCGTCACTGATCAGCCGCGAGTTCGCGGAGACCGACATCGCTCGCGGCTTCGTCAACGGCTTCAACTTCAACTGCCTGACCAGCACGTCCGCGGCGGGCGAAGTGGCGGCGGGATGGCTGACCGAGACCAAGGCGCCCTGGGGGCGCGGCCACCACCGCTGGTTCGAGCGGCATTTTGGCCATGGCATCGGCCTGTTCGCGATTGGCGACGACCTGCCGAACCCGGAGAACAGGGTTACCCTGGACAAGACGGAACGCGATGCGGACGGGCTGCCGGTGGCCAGGCTGTTCTACCAGCCGGGCGAGAACGACCGGCGGATGATGAACTTCATGCTGGATCGGCTGGTGGACATCGCCCATGCGGCCGGCGCCTATGAATACCGGCTGCAGGACTACCTGGATGCCGATGGCGTCTATCGCACGCCGGCCTGGCACATGATCGGCACCTGCCGGATGGGCGCGGACCCGGCGACGTCGGTGGTGAACCAGTGGCACCAGTGCTGGGACGTGGCGAACCTGTTCATCATGGACGGCAGCGTGCTGGCCACCGGCGGCGTGGTCAATCCGACCTCGACCATCTCGGCGCTGGCGCTGCGGGCGGCGGAACACATCCGCGACAATTTCCGCGCGCTGTCCGCCACGACGCGGACCCTGGCGGCGTGAGGCGCCGCGGCGGGACAAGCCAGATAAATGGGGGGCTTAGATGACTGCGAGTCCAAGAGTCGGCCGGGTGGTGGCCGCCGCGTTGCTGGCGGCCGCTTTAGCCGCGTTCGGCATGACCACGGCGGCGCGGGCCACCGATATCCGCTTTACCGCGGGGGAATACTCCAGCCACACAAGGCCGTTCTTCGAGCAGGTGATCAAGGACTATGAGGCGTTGCATCCCGACGTGCACATCCACCTGGAGGTGCTGCCGTGGGACGGCTACCTGCAGAAGCTGACGACCGACGTGAACGGCGGCACGCCGCCCGACCTGTCGATCGTCGCCACCATCTGGGTGCCCGACTTCGCTTCTCAGGGCATCATCGAGCCGCTCGACCCCTATCTGACGCCGGAGCAAAAGGCGACGTTCATTCCGACGTTCTTCTCGCCGTCGACGATCGACGGCAAGCTGATGGGGCTGCCGGCCGCGGCGTCGGCGCGGGCGATGATGGTCAACCTGGACCTGCTGAAGCAGGCTGGCGTGGAGCCGCCGAAGACCTGGGACGACTTCCACCTGGCGGCGAAGAAGCTGGCGCGGCTGCCGAACGTCTACGGCTTCGGCCTGCAGGGCAAGGAGGTCGAGACCGACACGTATTTCTACTACGCGCTGTGGGGCTTCGGCGGCGACATCATGACCGGCGACGGCAAGAGCGGGCTGGACGGGCCGCGGGCGATCGAGGCGGCGAGCTTCTACAAGACGCTGGTCGACGAGAAGCTGACCGAACCGTCGCCCACCGCGTACAACCGCGAGGACGTCTTCCAGATGTTCAAGCAGGGCAAGATCGGCATGATCTTCACCTTTCCCATGCTGATCCCGCAGTTGAAGGCCGAGGCGCCGAAGCTGCACTATGCCGTGCTGCCGTTCCCGACGAAGACCAAGCCCGTCACCTTGGGGGTGACCGACGTGATGATCCTATACTCCGCTTCCAAGGCCAAGCAGCAGGCCTGGGACTTCGCCAGATTCACCTATCAGGACAAGTACAGATCGGTGTTTGACCGGGCGGAGGGACTGTTGCCGGTCACCAAGGACATCGTCGCGGAGGACTACTACCAGAAGAACCCGGACCTGAGCACCTTCGCCGCGGGCCTGGCGTATGCGCGCTTCGTCCCGACGGTGCCAAACTGGGCGGAGTATGCCGACATCACCACGCGCGCGTTGCAGACAATCTACCTGGACCAGGCGACACCGCAGGCCGCGATGACCGATGCGGCCAAGCAGATCGACGCCATCCTGGCGAAGTGAGGCGGCAGGCGAAGTGAGGCGGCCGGGCGCCGCGCCGCTGGACGCGGATACCGGCGCCGCACTGGCTTGCGGCCACGCGCGGCAGGTAGGCCGCGAACGGGCGGTGCCGCGCCTGCCGGCGCCGGTGATGATGGTGCTGCCCAGCTTCCTGCTGGCGGCCTTCATCATCTGCTATCCGCTGATCCAGCTTGGCAACATCGCCGTGCATCAGGTCAACCGCTTCGGCCAGATTCGCCGCTTCATCGGTATGGCCAACTTCCAAGCGGTGCTGGCGGACCCGCTGTTCGCCGAAAGCCTGATCCGCACGGGGGAATGGACGGCGGGTGTGGTCGGCGGAACCGTGCTGATCGCAGCACCGGTGGCGCTGATCCTGAATGCGCGCTTCATTGGCCGCGGGCTTGCCAGGGCGCTGATCATGCTGCCATGGGCGGTCTCGCTGACGATGACGGCGGTGGTCTGGCGCTGGGCGCTGAACGGGCAGAGTGGGCTGTTCAACCTGACCCTGCAGGAACTCGGCCTGACCGACCACCCGATCGTCTGGCTGGCCGCGGCCGACACCGCGTTCCCGGCGGAGATCATCATCGGCGTCCTGGTGTCGATCCCGTTCTGCACCACCGTGTTCCTGGGCGGCCTGGCCTCGATCCCGGTAGAGATCTATGAGGCGGCGGCGATCGAGGGGGCAAGCGCCTGGCAGCAGTTCGTGACCCTGACCCTGCCGCTGATGCGCCCGTTCATCAACATCGCCCTGGTGCTGAACATCATCTATGTCTTCAACTCGTTTCCCATCATCTGGGTGATGACGCAGGGCGGACCGGCGAACTCGACCGACATTCTGGTGACCTACCTGTACAAGCTGGCGTTCGTGTTCGGCCGGATGGGCGATGCAGCGGCGGTGTCGCTGCTGATGTTCTCCATCCTGCTGGTGTTCATCCTGCTGTACCTGCGGCTGGCGCTGCAGGGCATGCATGATGACTGAGGCCATGATGACCGGGGCGGCCTGCCGCACTAACAAAGCGTGGCCGGCCGGGTGACTGAGCGCGGGCCCTTGGCGCATATCCGGCGCAGCGTGCTGCTGTGGCTGCTGCTGCTGCCGCTGATCGTGCTGAACCTGTTTCCCTTCGCGGTGATGTTCGCCACGGCGGTGAAGCCGGTGACCGAGGTGGAGTCGGGTGTACCGGCCTGGCTGCCCAGCCGCTTCGCCTGGCACAATTTCCAGGAGATGTGGCAGACCAGCGGCTTCGGTTCGGCCCTGTTCAACAGCCTCTATGTCGCCATCGCCTCGGCGCTGGCCGCTGTGCTGATCAGCATTCCCGCCGCCTATGCGCTGTCGCGCTACCGCTTCCGGCTGCGCGGGCCGTACCGCGATTTCCTGCTGGTCACGCAGATGCTGTCGCCGATCGTGCTGGTGCTTGGCCTGTTCCGGGTTGTCGCCTGGTTCGGCCTGCTCGACTCGCTGAACGCGCTGGTGATCATCTACGCGGCGTTCCAGATCGCCTTCGCGGTTTGGATGATGCAGAGCTATTTCAACGCCATTCCGATCGACCTGGAGGAAGCCGCTTGGCTGGAAGGGGCGTCGCGGCTGCGCGCGGTCTGGAGCGTGTTCCTGCCGATCGCGCTGCCGGCGATCGCGGTGACAGCGCTGTTCAGTTTCATCAACGCGTGGAACGAGTTTGTCCTGGCGCTGACGTTCCTGCGCGGCGAGGGCAGCTACACGCTGCCGGTGAAGGTGTTCTCATTGGTGGCGGGACGTTATCAGATCGAGTGGCATCACGTCATGGCGGCGACGTTCCTGGCCACCTTGCCGGTGGTGATCGTGTTCGCCTGGCTGCAGCGCTATCTGGTGGGCGGGCTGGCGGCCGGGGCGGTGAAATGATCCGGCAAGGCCGGTGCCGAGCAGGAGGGTTTCGGTGGCAACAGTCGTGCTGAGCGACGCCAGCAAGCGCTATGGCGAGCATCGGGTGGTGGATGGCATCAACCTGTCGGTCGCCGATGGCGAGTTCGTCGTGCTGGTCGGGCCGTCCGGCTGCGGCAAGTCGACGTTGCTGCGGATGATCGCCGGGCTGGAGACGATCAGCGCCGGGGACCTGCTGATCGGCGGCCTTCGCGCCAACGCGGTGCCGGTGCAGCAGCGCAACATCGCCATGGTGTTCCAGTCCTACGCGCTGTATCCGCATCTGACGGCGCAGCGGAACATCGCCTATGGACCGCGGGTGCGCCGGGAGCCCGGCCAGGAGATTACGCGGAAGGTCGACAAGGCGGCGCGCATCCTGGGGCTGTCCGACTACCTGGCAAGGCTGCCGCGGCAGTTGTCCGGCGGTCAGCGGCAGCGGGTGGCGATGGGGCGGGCGATCGTGCGCTCACCGTCGGTGTTCCTGTTCGACGAGCCGCTGTCCAACCTGGATGCCAAGCTGCGGGTGGAGATGCGGGCGGAGATCAAGACGCTGCACCGGCGGCTGGGATCGACCATCGTCTATGTCACGCACGACCAGGTCGAAGCGATGACGATGGCCGACCGCATCGTGGTGATGAACGCGGGCCACATCGAGCAGGTCGGCACGCCGGAGGCGCTGTATGACCGGCCGGCCAACATTTTTGTCGCGGGCTTTTTGGGTCTGCCGTCCATGAGCTTCCTGCCCGGGCGGATCAGCCGAACCGCAGGCGCGGCGCAGGTGGTGCTGTCGGACGGTTCGGTGCTGCCGCTGGCGGGTGAACGCCCGGTGCGTGACGGCCAGGCTGTGGTGGCCGGAGTGCGTCCGGAGCATTTCGGCCTGGCCGAGGATCAGGGGCTGCTGACGCTGGAGGTGGGGCTGGTGGAGCCGACGGGTGCGGAGACCCACGTGCACGGCACGGTGGCCGGCGAACGCGTGATTGCCGCGCTGCCGGGGCGGCATGGCGTTGCCGCCGGTGAGCGGATCGGCCTGTCGGTGCGGCTGCCGATGCTGCACCTGTTCGACGCGCAGACGACGAGGCGGATCGACGGTGCGAGGGCGGTGTAGGGCCCGAGGGAGTGGTCCCGAGGGGATGGTGCGCCAGGGACGCGGACTTGGGAAAGATTGGCGCTTCGCCCTTTGCGGACTCTCCCTGAGCCAAAATTGCGCCATGCTGTTATACTTCGTTGGCGAGAGTATCTGGCCTATCGACGATGACAGAACCGATCGAACAAGCGCTTCGACATGTCCGGGAGTGTTCCAGAGGTGGGCCGGTTCCACCTGGTCTGCCGATCACGCTCAACTTTCACCCCGACACCACCGTCTCCGGCGTCAGCACGATCCAGTTGCTTGCCAAGGAAGGCGTCTATCGATCCCAGTTTGAAACGCGAACGAGCAACGGGGGCCTGACAGCCCATCCCGGTGGGGATCGTTGGGGCTGGGAAAGCCGTATCTTTGGCGGCGCTTACGACGCAGCCGACCCGTCACTGCGGCCTAAGTACGGTGCCCTGAATTTCCGTGCGGATCCCATGGGCGGATCGCCGCGGTTTGGGTCGTGCCACTTGCGCCTCCGCCCGCACGTGCTCGCCCGAACAACCTTCTGCTACCCAGACAGCTACATGCAGCCGGAGCACTTCGGTGTTGCGGACCGCATGTCACTCATCAGGTTAGCCAACGAGAACCGGCATGCGCTCGATCTGCTGGACGACTACATCGAAGCCCATGTCCATGGCGTGCTCCGCGTTGCTGAGGACGTCGAGGCGGTCGTGCTAGATCCAAGCTTTCGGGGCACTTCTACTGAAGACGCGGCCCACGCTTTACCATGCGTGGTGGAGTGGCACCCCCGGCTTTCGTCTGTCGGTTGATCGGCTCAGTGATTGTCAGCGCTACCGAGGCGTCGCTCGGCGGGAGACGACCACAAGGCAGCGTGCCGGCCGGACCGGCCGTTCGTTCATCCTGGTCATTCCATTCGCACCGTCCACGTGCACAACGCGCCTCATCCCGTTCGCTGCTCACGCGCGTAGAGAACCGGCGGCATCCCGACGTGGCGGGCAAAAGCGACGCTGAACGTGCTCGCCGAGCCATAGCCGACTCGTTCGGCGACTTGCGCCACGCCAACCCGCTGTTGGCGCAGAAGCGCCTTCGCCAGCGCCATGCGCCAGCCCAGCAGGTACTCCATGGGTGCCACGCCCACCTCGCGTCTGAACCGTGCAAAGAACGTGGATCGCGAGAGGGCCGCCCGCCTCGCCAGCTCGACCACCGTCCAAGCCTGGGTCGGACGCTCATGCATCTGCCGCAGCGCGACGGCGAGCCGGTCGTCAGCGAGCCCGCGCAGCAGGCCCGGGGCCGCGGCAGGTCCCGCGGTCGAACGCAGCGCCTCGATCAGCAGCACCTCAAGCAGGCGGCCCAGCACCACGTCGCGACCTGGCCGATCGCCCCGCGATTCCTCGTTCACGAGTTCAACCATCGTGGTCAGTCGTCCTTGCCCCCGGACATGCACGAGCTGCGGGAGGAGCGACACCAGCAGCCTGGCGTCGTTTGAGCCGAACGCGCAGTGACCCACCAGCACGCGGACATCGGGGGGCGCCTCGGCGCTGCCAAGCCGGAACACGCCGGGGCTTATCTCGACGACCCTATCGGGTTCAACGCCATGTGGCGGCAGTTCCATGCTCGACGTGGTGAAGTCGTAAGCCGCGGGCACCAGGACGAAATCGCCTCTTTCCAGCGTGATCGGCTCCTGCCCGGAAACCGACAAGCGACACGAACCGTCAAGCACCGCGCAGTAGAAGGGACGCCCGTCATCCGAGCGTCGCACGGCCCAGGCACCTGACGCGATGACGAGCTTCGAAAACGAGGCGTTCGGCTGCAGCAGGCCAACGACTTGGGTGAGCGGGTCGGACAATTTCGGACTTCCGCCAATGCTATCTGGACTTCAACTCATAGCAGGTCCAACCAAGCGTGCCCACCTCCTGTTTCCTATCAACAGGAGGTTTCATGAATACCATCCTCATCACCGGGTGCTCGTCCGGTTTTGGCCTGCAGACGGCGCGCTATTTTCTCGACCGCGACTGGACGGTCATTGCCACGATGCGCACGCCGCGCGAGGACGTCCTGCCCCGCTCCGGTCGGCTCCGGGTCCTGCCGCTCGACGTCGCCGACGCGGACAGCATCGCGCATGCCATGGACGCGGCCGGCCCGATCGACGTTCTGGTGAACAACGCTGGCGTCGGCCTGCTCAACGCGTTGGAAGGCGTGTCGATGGACATGGCCCGCGAGGTATTCGAAACCAACACGCTCGGCACCATCGCCATGACCAACGCCGTTCTGCCACAGTTCAGGCAGCGGCACTCGGGCGTGGTCGTCAACGTGACGTCGAGCGTGACGCTGCGGCCGCTCCCCCTGCTCTCGGTCTACACGGCGAGCAAGGCGGCGGTGAACGCCTTCACCGAGTCTCTCGCACTGGAGCTGGAACAGTTCGGCGTACGCGTACGGCTGGTCATTCCTGGCCGGGCGCCGCAGACCTCGTTCGGCGACAATGCCCGGGCCCGCATGGGGATGCAGATCCCCGAAGCCTACGCCGATCTGGCGGCAAAGGTCTTCGCCGGCATGCAGCAGTCGACGGCGGACGTCACGCGGCCGATGGATGTGGCGCAAGCGGTGTGGCGTGCGGCGACCGATCCGTCGTGCCCGATGCGGCTGCCCGCCGGCGCGGACGCGGTGGCGTGGGCCGAAGCGGGCTGAGCGCGCAGTGCCGTGCGTGACAACCAGCCTGTCGCGCAAGCCGGGACATGACTTGAAGGTTTCGCACCGGCCGCGGTTGGCCCGGTTCGGTTCGCTTCGTGTCCGTTGTCGCGGCAGGCCTCACTTTGGCTTCGCCATGCGCGCCATTTGCTTGAGCATGACCCCTGGCGCGACCCGGCTCATCGCCTTCAGCACGGCGGCGAGGCCAGGCTGGATTTCCAGCTTGCCCGCCTCGATGCCGGCTATGGCTCGTTTGGCCAGCACCTGTGCGCTCATCGGCTTCTGCCCCCGCGTCTCCTCGGCGAACTCGCCGCGGAACAACGGCGTCTCGACGCCCGGCGGAGCCAGTTCGACCACGGTCACGCCCGTGCCCCGGAGCTGGATCCGCAGGGACTGCGTGAATGAGTGGATACCCGCCTTGGCCGCGCAGTAGACCGGCGCCACAGGGAATGGAATGAAGGCCAGTCCCGAGGAGACATTGACGATCAGCGCGTCGGGCTGGGTCCTTAGATGCGGCAGGAACTGCTGAACCATCCGCACCGGCCCGCTGAGGTTGACCTCGATTTCACGCGTCACATCCTCGAGGTCGCGCTCCTGGTTCAGCTTGAGGTTGCGCATGATCCCGGCGTTGTTGACCAGGGTGTCCAACGCCGGATAGCGCGACAGCACGGCCTCGTGCAGAGCCGCAATGGCTTTTGGGTCGCTGGCGTCGCTGCTGAAGGTGTGGACACCGGGAAGGGCCCGCGCAGCCGCGGCCAGCCTGTCCTGATCGCGGCCGGTCACGATCACCGTGTTCCCGCGGCCCAATAGCTGCCGGGCCAGCTCAAGGCCGATGCCGCTCGTTCCTCCGGTGATCAGGACGGTCCTATGTTCCAGCTTCATGCAGGGCTCCTCGCGCCAATGATGGTGCTTGCCGCTTGCATCTAGGTGCTGGCACATTCCTTCTGAAAGAAGGCACCAAAAAGTTCTATACTTACCTGAAGGAGAGGATGCATGCCCGCGTTGCCGCACTTCACGGTCGAGCAGATCGCGATGGCGAAGCTCTATGCCGCGGCCACGCCGCCGGACGACATCGATCCCCGGATCGAGGCGCTGGTGCACGAGTTGATCGGGCGCGTCGCCGACAAGTGGACGATGCTGGTCCTGGAAGTCCTGGGCGAGCACGGCGAGCTGCGCTTCACCCGCTTGAGCGAGCTGGTGCCGGGCATCAGCCAGAAGATGCTCACCCAGACCCTGCGCCACATGGAACGCGACGGCCTGCTGGTGCGGACGGTGCATCCCGTCGTGCCGCCAAAGGTCGAGTACAGGCTCACCACGCTCGGCCTGACCCTCGGCGCGGCCTTCTGCGGCGTGTGGGTATGGGCCGTGGAGAACCTCGACGCGGTCGAGCAGGCACGCCAAGCCTTCGACGGCAAGACCAGGCCAGGCTGACGTTCGCCGCAGGTCCGGCCACGGGCCTCAGTCTAGAGTATCCGTCTTGGTCAAGCCACTTCTGGCGTCCATGTGCGCGTATCGCGCAGCAGCGCGTTGGCGATAATGACCAGCTTGCGCATGATGGCGACGATGGCGACCTTGGCGGGTTTACCGGCCTGACGCAGCGCCAGGTATTTGGCTTTGAGCGGCGGGTTGAAGCGGATGGCGACGAGGGCTGGCATGTAGATGGCCTGCCTAAGGTTGGCTCTGCCGCCCTGTATGAAGCTTTTCCCCTGCCAGGTGCCCGATTGCCGGGTGACGGGCGCCAGTCCGGCGAGACTGGCGGCCTGTTTGGCATCCATGGTGCCGAGTTCGGGCATGTCGATGAGCAGGGCGAGGCCGCTGGCGGCGCCCAGGCCAGGAATGCTGACAAGGATGTCGAAGCGGGCCTTGAGCCTCTTATGGGCGGCCAGAATGGTTGTCCGCTGGCGATCGATGGCCTGGATCTGGGTTTCGATCTGCTTGAGGTGTTGCTGGCTTTGGCGCTTGAGCAGGGCCAGCGTGAGGGTCTTGCTGCGGTTGAGCGCGGTGGTTCGGTCCTTCACCAAAGCCTGCCGTGCGGCCAGCAGTTCGCCCAGCGTGTCAATGGTTTCGTCCTTGGCGGGTGGGATGTCGGGCTGCAGGATGGCGCCGAAGCGGGCCAGCATGGCGGCATCGACCGTATCGGTCTTGACGCGTTTGCCGGTGGCCTCGGCGAAGCGGCGGGCCTGCAGCGGGTTGACCTTGACGGCGGGCAGCGCGGCGCGGCCCAGCGCCAATTCCAGAGCACGGTGATAGGCGCCGGTGGCCTCGAAGACGATGCGTGTCGGCTGCCTGGGGGTGATCCAGGCGATCAGCTTGCTGTGGCCTTTAGGGTCGTTGGTGAATTGCTGGGCGATGCCCTGCGGGTGGAGGTGGACATCGAGGGTATCTTTCGAGACATCGACGCCGAGGGTGACTTGATCCGCTGTGGGTGCTATGGCGTGGCTCATCTTTTCCTGTCCCATGTCTTTTCCTGTCCCATGCTTGTCATCCGGGGCATCACACCCCCGGTATCCGTTCGGGCCTTGTGGAAAAGAAGGGGGCGATCCCACTCTAATTCGGTCCTACCCGACCGGCGTGATCTCGATCCATCCCCCTTCACCAGCGGCGGGTTGCAACCCGCCGCTGGTGAACCATTGTTCCGCAAACCCGGGGGAAGTCATAAGACAAGCGTGATCCGAGCAGGTGGCATCACCGGAACGGTGAATCACACGATCAAACAACGAATTAGAGGGGGTCCGTGAGCCAAGGCGAACGGAAACCGCTCTAAGCCGCGTCGGGGTTGTGCGGCACTTGGGGGTTGATCCGCCTATGTGCATCGGACTCTGTCATCGCTTCCATATAGAACGAAATATGACACAGTAGAACTAGCCTTTGGGCTTGAAACACTGACCTCGTTCATGCCGCTTCCCGAGTGTGGACCGCACCGCACACGCCGTCCGCCCGTTCCGCCAACTGCCATGATGCAGACCATCGCCGCCGGGTCGCCGGCTTCGCCATACTCGCCCCGCGGCGGCTCCGGTCAGCCCACAAGCAATCTGGCGTCCGCCATCGCGCTGATGCCGTAGCAGCGGACGCAGTTGCGGCCGGCATCCTTCGCCGCATACAGCGCCTCATCAGCCTCAGCGGTCATCTCCTCCTGGCTCTTGACCACCCTGCCGGCGACGACTGTCACCCCGATGCTCACCGTCACCACCCGCGGTGCGTCAGGCCGCGCATGATGCGACAGCATCAGGGCCTCAACCCCAGAGCGGATTCGTTCGGCCACTTCGACCGCCTCTTCGGCATCGACGCCGTGCAGCACGACGGCAAATTCCTCGCCGCCAAAGCGCGCCACGTGGTCCGGCGCCCGCACCAGGTTCTGGATCGTCCGCGCGACCTGACGCAGGCACTCGTCACCCCGCAGATGCCCCTGGCTGTCGTTGAACCGCTTGAAGTAGTCCGCGTCGATCAGCAACAGGCCGACCGCCAGACCGGATTCGGCACCCTGCCGCAGTGTGCGGTCGAACGTGCGGCGATTGCCGACGCCGGTCAGCGGATCGGTGTCGGACATGACGTGTAGCCGCTCGTTGGCGCGTGCCAGTTCCTGCACCCGCGCCTGGTCGCGCACACCCATCAGGAAGCTGATCCGCTCCTCCCGTTCGGTCCGCGCCCGAACGCGCAATGCCGCTGGCATCACCAGCCCAACATACGCCAGGATGTCCCACCCATTGCGCGCCATCGCATCGAATGGAAGCAGAACCAGCAAACAATAGATCGGATAGGCCACGGCGATGAAAGCCATGCATCGGCACAGCCGCCACGGTATCATCGCGGCCATGCAGAACAACGCGAGGCCAGCCGCCATGACATAACGGTCGGCCAATGCGGTGGAAGCCGAATGTCCTTCCACCACGGTGCAGACCACCCGGACGATGACGCATGCGACGAAAACCCTTTCCCGCCCACGGGTCAGCGTGGCGCCGCGCAGGAACAGCACGCCGGCTGCGGCAATCGGCAGGTTGACCAGCAGCTCCAGGATCAGGGTCGCCCGCAGCGTCGCCGGCCCCGACAGCGAAGCGCCCCACAGCGTAAGAATCCCGACCATCGCCGCATTGATCAGGCCAGCCTGCATGCCGCGGATTGTGGTCGGCGCCGTCGCTTTAACGAACTCGGCCTCCAGCTCCGGCGCGAACGGCCGGCAACGCCAGCCGACCTCCACCGGGTCCGACTGAGCCAGCCCAAGAGCCTGCAGACCACCCGACTGTTGCACCGCTACGCCGCCCTCTTGTCTGCGCGCCCTACGGATTATGCGACGACAGGCTTAATCCGCGGTTAACGGCGGGTTCATCGCTGGCCGGCGGATGCTGGGCGGCGTCATGGCGGGTTGCGGGAGCACTGCCAGACCCACGGACCCGCGTGGCGGACAACCCCTGCGCTGATGTCGTGGGATAATTGGGGGGGCTTCTGTTGCCCGGTGCCCCCCCGAACCGCGCCTATCGCTTATGCAGCGACGGCGAGCGCCTCGTTATCGTTGGCACTTGTGATTTGACCCGATAACGGCGGTATCATGCCGGGCAAAAGACGAGTCTTTACCACGCGTGTCGAGCCTGTTTCGCCCCCGTCGAGCCCCCGCCTGCCAAGCCGCACGCAACCGAGGGAGATGAATGGTGGAGGCGCCGGGCACTGCCCCCGGGTCCACAACGATTATTCCACGCGTCGTTTATCGCCATAGTCAGCAAGCTGACGACGCACATTTAGGCGGTTCCGTCTGCCGGATCAAGCTCCATTACGGTCGCAAGACGGTGACCACGGCGCCGCCGCACCGCTTGCCTCGCTGCCCCTGCCCGCCCTACCACGACACTAACCACCTGCAGGAGACACCGGATGACCGAGGACCTTCTCTACGACCAGCGCGACGGCATCGGCCACGTCACCTTCAACCGCCCGCAGGCACGCAACGCGCTGACCTTCCCGATGTATGAGCGGTTGGCCGAGATCGCCGCCAGCCCCGGCGACGTCCGCGTCCTCATCATCACCGGCAGCGGCGAGAAGGCGTTTGCCGCCGGCACCGACATCAACCAGTTCCGCGCCTTCGACGGCGCCGCCGACGCCATTGCCTATGAGGCCCGCATCGACCGCATCCTGGGCGCGCTGGAACACGCGGCGGTGCCCACCATCGCGGCCATCGCCGGCGCCTGCACCGGCGGCGGCGCGGCCATCGCCGCCGCCTGCGACCTGCGCATCGCCGCGGCGAATGCCCGCTTCGGCTTCCCGATCGCCCGCACCCTTGGCAACTGCCTGTCGATGTCCAACATCGCCCGCCTCACCGCCCTGGTCGGCGCCGCCAGGGTGACCGAGATGATCTTCACCGCTCGGTTGTTCTCCGCCGCCGAAGCCTGCTCCGCCGGCCTGGTAACCGAGGTGCTCGCCGACCCGCCCGCATTGCACGCCCGCGCCCTTGAACTCGCCCACCTGCTGGCCGGCCACGCGCCGCTGACCATGCGCGCCACGCGGGAGGCGCTGCGCCGGCTGCGCGGCAACCTGCCGCCGGACGAGGATCTGATCCGCCTGTGCTACACCAGTCAGGACTTCAGGGAGGGCATGGACGCCTTCTTGACCAAGCGCCCGCCGGCGTGGCGCGGCGCCTGATCTACACAAGCACGTTTTCATCGGCCGCTCGGGCGATTCTAAACCTTTTCTCAACATTCTTCGCGTATACCCAGCCGCGTGAGATACCTGACCGATTTCGCCGACCAGGCGGTTATCATCCCACTGGTGCTGGCCGTGGCCGTCGCACTCGCCGTGCAGGGCTGGCGGCGTGGGGCATCCGTATGGCTGCTCGTGGTGGCGGCGACGTTCATCGCCACGCTCAGCGCCAAGCTGATGTTCCTCGCCTGCTCGCCGTTATTCGGACCGATGGACGTGCACAGCCCAAGCGGCCACGTCGCCGCCGCGACCGTGGTGTCCGGCGGTCTCGCCGCGATGCTGACCCGCCACCGCACCAGCATCCTGCCCGCCGCGGTGCTGGCCGCCGTGGTGATCGGCATCTCCCGCCTCGTGCTGGGCATGCACTCGCTGCCCGAGGTCATCCTGGGTGCCATGATCGGCCTGGCCGGTGCCGCGGCCTTGCTGCGCTTCTGCGGGCCGCCGCCGCGGCTGCGGATCGCCCCGCTGATCGGCGTGATCGTCGTCGTCGCCGCCGTGTTCCATGGCATGCACCTGCCGGCCGAGGCGGCCATCCGCCACACCGCCTTCCGCGCCGCGATGTTCATCCCCGCCTGCCGCGGCACGCCGGAGTACCAGCGTCACGTGGCCGCCGAGGGATAGCCGCGGCTGGACGCGCCGATCCCCCGCCGCCCGCCCCCAGGGCCACGCACCGGTCTCGATACGCCACACTCATGGACATGTGACAACCCGGTTGCTAGAAGCCCAATCGTTTCCGGCGCCCGACCGGGTCGGCTTCTCGTTCAGCGGCCTTGCTCATGAAGATCGTAGCCTGCAACAGCAACCGCCCCCTGGCGGAGGCCGTCGCGAAAATCCTTGAACTGTCGCTGACCAAGGCCTCCATCCGGCGTTTCGCCGACATGGAGGTGTTCGTCGAAATCCAGGAGAACGTGCGCGGCGAGGACGTCTTCGTCATCCAGTCCACCTCATACCCCGCCAACGACAACCTGATGGAGCTGCTGGTCACGATCGACGCCCTCCGCCGTTCCTCCGCCCGCCGCATCACCGCCGTCATCCCCTACTTCGGCTATGCCCGGCAGGACCGCAAATCCGCGCCGCGCACGCCGATCTCGGCCAAGCTGGTGGCCAACCTGATCACCGAGGCGGGCGCCAACCGCGTGCTGACGATGGATCTGCACGCCGGCCAGATCCAGGGCTTCTTCGACATCCCGGTTGACAACCTGATCGCCGCCCCGCTGTTCAGCCACGACATCCAGGATAAGTGCCAGGATCGCGACCTGATGATCGTCTCCCCCGACGTCGGCGGCGTCGTCCGCGCACGTGACATCGCCACCCGGCTGAACTGCGACCTCGCCATCATCGACAAGCGCCGTGAACGCGCTGGCCACTCCGAGGTGATGAACGTTATCGGCGACGTTGCCGGCCGCGACTGCATCCTGATCGACGACCTGGTGGATTCCGGCGGCACCCATTGCAACGCTGCCGACGCCCTGATGAAGCGCGGCGCCCGCTCGGCCAGCGCCTACGTCACCCACGGCGTGCTGTCGGGGGCCGCCGTCGCCCGCATCGCCGCCTCGCCCATCGAGATGATGACGATCACCGATTCCATCCTTGCCACCGATGAGGTCCGCCGCTGCGGCAACATCCGCGAACTGACCATCGCTCCGCTGCTGGCCGAGGCGATGCGCCGCATCAGCGACGAAAGCTCCGTCAGCTCGCTGTTCGACTGACCACGGCAATGCGTCGGCCGCGCAACGCGCCGAACCTTCGCGGCGTCGTGCTGCTGGCCCTGCTCGGCAGCGTCCCCGCCCTGGCGGCGGATCACCTCAGCGCCGATCAGGTCCGCGCCAGGCTTGCCGCCGCGCACGGCCAGCCGGCCGACCTTTCCGGTCAGGACCTGTCCGCCGACGACCTCACCGGCCTCGACCTCAGCCGCGCCAACCTCACTGGTTCGAACCTCACCGGCGCCGACCTCACCGGCGCCAACCTTGCGGGGGCCGACCTGTCCGCCGCCAACCTGCACGGCGTGAAGCTGGTTGGCGCCAGCCTGACCGCCGCCAGGCTGGTCAACGCCGACCTGACCTTCGCCTGGTTCATCCGGGCGAACTTCGACCACGCCAACCTGCACGGCGCCACGCTGCAGACCGTCGTCACCTCCACCGGCCTCGCCAACACCCCGGACCAGGCGGCCAGCTTCGTCGGCGCCAACCTGTCCGCCACCCGCACCACCGTCCACTTCAGCTTCGACGACATGCGGGGCGCCGATTTGTCCGGCGCCGACATGACGGTTGTCATGGCAAACCAGTCGATGGGCCTGCTGCGCAGCGAGTTCAACAGCGCCAACCTCGACGGCGCCAACTTCGCCAACGCCGGGCTCGGCCATGTCGCGTTCCGCTTTGCCCGGCTGCACCACGCGAACTTCCGCAACGCCGACCTGCGCAGCGCGGACTTCGTCGGGGCGTATCTCGACGGCGCCGACTTCACCGGCGCGCGGACCGACCAGGCGGATTTTGAGGCCGCGACCATGACCGGCACGATCGGCCTACAGCCCCCGCCGAAGTGACCTGAGGTCCTGCCCCTAAGTTCGTCGCATTGCGCGACGGGCGAAGGGTATCAGCAGGTCGCTGAAACAACGAGCTACGGCCTCCGTCGAGCCGCCGCCCGTTGATCCGTCACGGCCAATGCTGGAGAACGCTGGATTACCGAGCTTGATCCGCCCCGCCGGCTCCAGCTCGCCTGGGGCAGCAGCGGCGATGTCTGGCACACACTTGCAACTGCGGAGAACGGAAGCCGCTCTGTGAAGTCCGGAAATTCTACCTTGGGGTGGGACTATTGGGCCTCCAGTCCCGGGCAGAGCGTAAACGTTGCCACTCCGCCTCCGGCGCAAAACGGACATTCTGCCCATCGTGGTAAAGCCAGCCACCGCATTTTGCTCGCACTGCCCGAAGCTGGTCGAAGAATTCGCGTGTAATGATGCCACCACGCTCTTCAAAGGGAAGCGGTCTGAAAATGCCTGAGTCTACCCAATCCTGACTGTCGATCTCCAGGAACGGACTCGGCCAGGATGAAAAACTCTCGACCTCAGCGATATGTTGAAGCATTCCGTATAGTGCGACCTGCGGATTTCTATCTACGATCGACTGATATTGCGAATACCAGTCTCGCCACCTTGAGATAATGCTTTCAGGCAGAAATTCGCAATTCTCTGGGTAAGCTAAAATATTACCCACCCCCGCTGGATCAGGTGCAAAATAAAACCAGCGGCCAGCCTTCCCAAGATGCTCCAGCGTTTCTTCTGACAAGATGCGGAATGCCGCCAGCGCATCGCTTTCCCGGGGTATGAGCAACGATAGTTCATCAATGGACAAAGTCTCGTATTTCATACCGGTGAACCGCGGCTCCGCTCGTGAAAGTCATCGGACCTGTAGGTCCAGATGAGATTCATCCACGACGTTCTACAGGATCGATCTGTCCCTGTCACGAACCACCGGCCTGGCGGACGCTCGCGTCCGCTCATACCGCCACCCTGTCGATGCCCCCGACCACGATCTTCGACGTAATGCGTCCGGGCGCCGGCCGTCTGGGCGCCCGCTGTCTGCGCCTCGAACTCGCCAGCCTTCGGCAACTGCCGGATGGCCGCGTCGGCCTGATCTACCGGCTCTGCTGACGCGGCGGAACAGGCGCGGCTGCGTCCCTGGCCGTCGCCGAGTGCGCCGGCCGGTCGTCGTCCCCGTGCCGACGGCCGGCTGCGGCCCATAGCCGCACCCTGGCCCGGACGGCAAAGCCTGCTACTGTCCCAGGCAGGACACCGGCCACGCTGCCGCGAACAAGGGACGACGCCCATGGCAATCCAATTCAACGACGGGGCCGGCTACGAGGAAGGCATGGGCCGATGGAGCCGCCTCGTCGGCGACGTCTTCCTCGACTGGCTGGCGCCGCCAACCGGCCTGCGCTGGCTGGATGTCGGTTGCGGCAGCGGCGCCTTCACCGAGTTGGTATGCCAGCGCTGCCAGCCGGCCGAAGCGCATGGCATCGACCCGTCGGACGCGCAGTTGGCCTACGCACGCAGCCGTCCCGACGCGGCCGGGGCGGCGTTTCAGCAAGGCGATGCCATGGCGTTGCCATACGCCGCCGACCGGTTCGACGCCGCGGTCATGGCGCTGGTCATCTTCTTCGTCCCCGAACCGGCCCACGGTGTTGCCGAGATGCTGCGCGTCGTCCGCCCGGGCGGCGTCGTCGCCGCCTATGCCTGGGACATGCTGGGCGGTGGCTTCCCGTTCCAGCCGATCCATGCGGAGCTTCGCGCCATGGGCGTTCCGCCGCCGCTGCCGCCCAGCCCCGATGCCTCACGGATCGACACGCTGCGTGAGCTGTGGACCGGCGCGGGCCTGCGGGACGTCGAGACAAGAGAGATCAGGGTGGAGCGGACCTACACCGACTTCGAGGACTTCTGGAGCAAGACCGCGATGCTGGGCAGCATGCAGCCGATCATCGCCGCGATGACTCCGGAAGAAGCCGGCCGGCTGAAGCAACGGGTGCGCCTGCGCCTGCCGGCGGACGGCCAGAACCGCCTGACCTTCGGCTCGCGCGCCAACGCAATCAAGGGCCGTGTTTCCGTATAAGACGATACGTAGTGCCCGATCGCAGAGCAGCGCGAAACGCGCTTCGCCGCGTGCATCGGCCACTTCAAGGCAGACCGACGTATCGCCCTACACTGAAGGGCGATACTAGGCGGAAAGTCACGGCATGGAGATCAACCCTGCACCAGCCGCCTGACTAGGAAATCATTCTTGACAAACAACCACAACTTGAGGTAAGGGCGCGAAACCCCCTTTTCAACGCTGGACAGCATGAGCAGACAAACCACCTGGACCGACACCGCAGCCGACCTGGGCCTCGATCCGGGCAACATCCTGCTGAACCTCGTCGTCACCCTCCTGGCGCCGATGTTCCTGCCCGCCAGCGGCGGCAACCTGGGCTTTGCTCGGCAGGCGGCACTGCAGACGGTGCGGGACTACCAGATCGAGGCGCAGGCCGATCTGATCATCGTCGCCCAGATCATCGCCTTCGGCCTGGCCGCCCTCGGCTCGCTCAGCCTGTCCATGGCCGACGACCTCTCGCTGTCGATGACCCTGCGGCTGCGCGCCAACGCCAACGCCTGCAACCGCTCGGCCGGGCAGAACCGCCAGGCGCTGCGCGGCGGCCAGCCATGCGTGATGACGCCGGCCGGCGAAGCCGCACTGGACGAGGCCGCTGTCTTGGCCAGCGTGGCAGCAGCCCAGGCGGCGACCTTGCAACCCCTGCCGCCAGCCTCGCCGTCCAGCCCCACACCGACCGACACCCCATCGACCAACACCGCGCCAGTCAACGCCCCGCCGATCGGCGCCGCATCCATCCCGCATCACCTCCAGCCGCCGGCCACTGTGCCGCAGCCACCGCCGCCGGCCAGCACGGCAGCCAAGCCGGCGGCGGCGATCTCCGACAGCGAACGCCAGTCGATGTGGGCCGCCGGCGCGGCGCGCATCGCAGCGGAGTTCGCCGCGCAACTGCCAGACCTGCCGCCGGCGGAGCGGCGCGCCGCCACGATCAAGGCCGCCATGCTCAGCAGTTGCGCGCACGACCTGCTCAACGGGCCGCCGATCCCGCGCCTCCGGCCCAGCGATGTCGGCGCCATGCTGCAGTTGCAAAGGTTCTGATCCGCCGCCTAGTGGTCCGATGCCGACGGGCACTTCAGCCCGTTGGCTGAATCGGCCCACCAAATCAAGCTAGTGCTCTGACACATGCTGCACGTTCAGATTGGGTCAGAGCACTAGCCACATCCCCGGCTAGAGCGTGATAATCGGAGGCGGCATCGCCGGAGGTCTGAATCACGCGATCAAACAACATGCTGCAGTGAGATGGGTGAACGAATGTGAACTCATTACGCTGTAGCGCTCACGAACCACCGCTGCTTCCTGCCGGTCTCTCGTCGCTGGACGCCGGCCTGCCAAATCGGCATGGTCACGGCACATAGTACCCGCCGCGAACACTCGCTTGTTTGTTTGCCGCCCGGATACATGTACACCCCAATGATCGACGAATAGCAGGAAGCACGATCTATGGACCATATCATCGGCCAGACACCGCGAGCCTCCGGCAATGCCGCTGCCGCGCTGTCCTCCGCCGGCGCCAGCGCCGACATGATCGTCAACGGCGATCAGAAGACCTTCATGCAGGATGTCATCGAGGCCTCGCGCTCGATCCCCGTGCTGGTGGATTTCTGGGCCACCTGGTGCGGCCCGTGCAAGCAGCTCACGCCGACATTGGAAAAAGTCACCAAGGCCGCCGGCGGACGGATCAAGCTGGTGAAGGTCGACATCGACAAGAACCAGGCGCTGGTCCGCCAGCTCGCCCAACTGGGCCTGCCGATGCAGTCCGTCCCCACCGTCGCCGCCTTCTGGCAGGGACAGATCGCCGACATCTTTCAAGGCGCGCAGCCCGAGTCGGAGGTCAAGCGCTTCGTCGAGGCGCTGCTGAAGTCCACCGGCGCCCAGATGCCGGCGGCAGACCTGCTGGCCGAGGCGAAAGCGGCAATGGAACAGGGCGACCCGCAGCAGGCCGGCGAGCTGTTCAGCGCCCTGCTGCAGGAGGAACCGGAGAATCCTGATGCCTGGGGCGGCCTGATCCGAGCGCTGATGGCCATGGGCCAGGAGGATGCGGCCGAGGAAGCGCTGTCTCAGGTGCCGGAGAAGATCGCCGAACATGCCGAGGTCGCCGGTGCCCGCAGCGCCCTGACCTTGGCACGCGAGGGCCGCGCGGCAAAGGACCAGTTGCAGTCGCTGCAGGCCAGGCTGGCTGCCGACCCGGCCGATCACCAGGCGCGCTACGACCTGGCTACGGCGCTGAACGCCATGGACCAGCGCGACCAGGCCGCCGAGGCCCTGCTGGAGATCGTCCGCCGCGCCCGCACCTGGAACGACGACGCCGCCCGCCTGCAACTGTTGAAGTTCTTCGAGGCATGGGGCTTCGACGATCCGGCGACCGGCGCCGCCCGCCGGCGGCTGTCTGCCTTGTTGTTTAGCTGAATGGCGCCGTTTCACCCAAGGCCACAGGATCTGCCGGAGGAGTTCGCCGTCTTCCCGCTGTCCGGCGCGCTGCTGCTGCCGCGCGGCCGGCTGCCGCTGAACATCTTCGAACCACGTTACCTGAACATGACCCAGGATTCGCTGGCAAAGGGCCGCATGTTCGGCATGATCCAGCCGGATCCCAACGCGCGGGAAATCTCCCAAGGCAGCGGCCTGTACCGCGTCGGCTGCCTGGGCCGGCTGTCCTCGTTCAGCGAGACCGAGGAAGGCCGGCTGCTGATCACCCTGACCGGCCTGATCCGCTTCACCGTCGAGCATGAGCAGGATCTGCACCGCGGCTACCGGCGCGTGCGCGGCGACTTCAGCCGCTACACCAACGATCTGCTGCTCGACCGGCCGCCGCTGGAGATCGAGCGCGAGAAGATCCTGACCGCGCTGCGCGGCTACTTCGCCCGCCGCTACGTGGATGCCAACTGGGAAGCCATTCGCGGCCTGTCGGACGATGCGCTGGTGATCACCCTGACCATGGCCTGTCCGTTTGAGGACGTCGAGAAACAGGCGCTGCTGGAGGCGCCGAGCGACAGTGACCGAGCGGCGACGTTGCTCGCGCTGCTGCAGATGGGCGCGGCTGGCGATGATTCGCCGCCGGGCCGCTCGGTCAGCTAGTGTCCGTGTGAATTGGTAACTTCAGGGCAAGCTGACTGGCAAAATGGAGACTGGACCATGTCCGACGCCGCATCCGTTCCCCCGTCCCCGGATGCCTCCGGGGTCGACCCGCGCCTGCTGGAGGTTCTGGTCTGCCCGCTGACCAAGGCGCCGCTGGAATACGACCGGGTGGCCAATGAGCTGATCAGCCGCAAGGCCGGCCTCGCCTACCCGATCCGCGACGGCATCCCGATCATGCTGCCCGAGGAAGCCCGCCCGCTGGAAGATTAAAGTGGCTTCGCGCAGATTGGCATCGCGCAAGAGCGCGATTCTGCGCGAGTAGCTGCGTGAAACGATGAGCGAGAGCGGTTCCACAATCGGTGGAATTGCTCTCGCCCACAGGAAGACTGACCTGGAACCGCCGCCGACATGTTCAGACGCCGCCTGCCGATCCCCTGCGGGACAATGACCGCCTGATGGCCACGGTCACGGAAATCCGCCTGGACCGTGCGGCCAAGGTGCTCCATGTCTCGTTCGACGATGGAACCGCACACGCACTGCCCGCCGAGTACCTGCGCGTCGAAAGCCCCAGCGCTGAGGTCCAGGGTCACCACCCCGGCCAGAAGCAGACGGTGGCCGGCCGCCGGCATGTCGGCATCATCGGCATCGAGCCGGTGGGCCATTATGCCGTCCGTCTGGTGTTCGATGACCTGCATGACACCGGCATCTTTACCTGGGACTACCTGCAGACCCTGGGCCGCGAGCAGGATCAGCGCTGGCCCAGCTACCTTGAAGCGCTCGCCACGCGTGGCCTATCCAGAGAGCCGAAATAGCCATCCATCGCCGCCATGCCGCCACGCCCGCGCCGTCTGAGCGAGGCCGACCAGGCGCTGTGGGCCAGCTACGCCAGCCACCTGGCACCGCTGCGCGGCCGGGCGGTCCGCAAGCCGGCCGAACCGGCTGCCGGCCAGGTCGCTCCGCCGCCGGCGGCAGCCGAGGCGCCGCCGCGCCCGAAGGTCGCAGCCCAGGCGACCGGGCCGCGCAGGATGGCCTCGCCGCTGACCGTCGGCGATCATCCCGGCGGCATCGACAGCGCCACCTGGCAGCGCTTCCGCAGCGGCAAGCTGGTCGCCACCCGCCGGCTGGATCTGCACGGCATGACCGCCCAGCGCGCCTTCCATAGCCTGGTTGCCTTCCTGCGCAGCGCCCATGCCGAACAGGCCCGCTGCGTCGAGGTGGTGACCGGACGCGGCAGCGGCGAGACCGGCGGCGTCATCCGCCGCGAGTTCCCGCACTGGCTGAACCTGCCGGAGATCCGCCCGTTGATCCTGGGGGCGGCGCATCCCCATGCCCTGAACCCCGGCTCGGTCCGGCTGATCCTGCGGCGGATCCGATGACCCCGTTCGGCGCCCGCCTGCGCGCGCTGCGGGCCGACCGCGGGCTGACGCTGAAGCAGCTCGCCGAGGCGTTGCAGGTCTCCGCCGCCTATCTCTCGGCGCTGGAGCATGGCAATCGCGGCGCCCCCAGTGCCGGGCTGGTACATCAGGTCAATGAGTATTTCGGCCTGATCTGGGACGCGGCCGATGAGATGGCGCAGTTGGCTCGGCTGTCGAACCCGCGGGTGACGGTCAAGACCGCCGGGTTGACGCCGCAGCAGACCGCGCTGGCAAACCGCCTCGCGCAGACCATCCACCGCCTGCCGCCGCAGGCGATCGCGCAGTTGCATGCCGTGCTGGACAGCGCGAAACCGCTGCCGAGGCCGCGTCTGCGCCGCGCCGCGCCGTCCGATGTCAAGACGCTATGACATTGACCCGCCGCAGACCCCTCGTCTCCCGGCGCCCCACTCTCCGCTGGATGATCGCCCGCTTGCCGCAATGACAGCCTTGTTGAGATTTTATCCAGGCATGTCAGCGACCCGCGCCCCATCGTCGGACGCGGCGGGGCAGGACCGTGATTGGATTGACGGGCCGGCAATCGCTTGGCGGCAAGCGCCGACCGCTCAGGCCGCTCGCAGTTGCTGGAAGAAGCTAACCGTCCCCTCGCTAAGCAGCCTCGCTTCGCGAAGCAAGGCGTCTGACGCCGCATGCAGTTCGGTCACGGACCGTGTGGTCGTCTCCGCCGCTGTCGCGACGCCGGCAATGTTGGCGGAGACTTCCCTGGTGCTGCCCGCTGCCTCGCCGATGTTGCGCGCGATCTCTTGCGTGGTCATCCCCTGCTGCTGCATGGCGGCAGCGATACCGGTGGCAATGTCACGCATGTCGACGACGGTCTTGCCGATACCCGTGATCGCCTCGGCCAGGCGGCTGGTCTCGGCCTGAATGCCGTTGATTTGCTGCTGGATTTCGTCCGTTGCCTTGGTCGTCTGGTTGGCCAGCGTCTTCACCTCGCTCGCGACCACGGCGAAGCCTTTGCCGGCTTCACCGGCGCGGGCTGCTTCGATCGTGGCATTCAACGCGAGCAAGTTCGTCTGGCTGGCGATGTCTTGGATCACCTGCACGATGGCACCGATCTTCTGCGAGGCATCCGCCAGGCCGCGCATCGTCTCGCTGGTTCGCGCGGCCTCGGCCACCGACCGTTCCGCCACGTCGGTGGAACGTGTAACCTGCTGTGTCACCTCGTTCACCGCGGCTGAAAGTTCTTCCGCGGCGCTGGCGATCGTATGAACGTTGCCGTTCGTGTCGTTCGCCGCCTGGTTCGCCACTGTGATCTGGTCACCGCTCTGCCGCGCCAGGGTGGCCAAGTTCCCGGCATGGGATTGCACGCTCTGCGCCGCCTGGGCCACCGCGCCGACAACCTGCGTCGTGCGCTCCTGGAAGTCCTTGATTACCCTCTCGACCGTCTCCTGGCGGCGCAGCTTCACTGCCTGCTCGATCTTCTGCTCCGCCGCCAGCTCGTCCGCCTTGCGCCGGTTGACCTTGAAGACCTCGAGCGATTGAGCAAGACGTCCCATCTCATGCCTATCGTGCAGGAACGGCACTTCGACATTCAGGTCGCCAGTCGCGAGCATCCCCATCCGCTCGGTGATCACCGACAGCGGGCGGTCGATGCTGCGCCCGATGATGTAGCAAAAGCCGACGCCGATGAGCAGTACAACACCCGCGAGGGCGGCATATGCAAAAGCCGTCCGGTAGAAAATCGCGTTCACGTCGTCAATGTAGATCCCGGTGCCTACGGCCCAGTTCCATGCCGCGAATGGAAAGGTGTAAGACAATTTCGGGATGGCGCCGCTGCCGTCATTGGTGGCCGTCCCACCCGTGCGCGGATTGCGGTAATAGACGTAGTCGCCGCCGCGCTGCGCCGCCTCGATCTGGCGGCGAACGGTGGGCACGCCATCCGGATCGGTCGTGCCGATGCGGTTCTTCCCCTCCAGGCTGCGGTCGATGTGCAACACGGTGGTGCCGTCATAGCCCTGGATGAAGAAATACGTGTTGTTCCCGAAACGCAAGCGCCAAAGCTCGTCACGGGCGCCCTGCTGGGCCTGTTCCTGTGTTAGCTGCCCCGAGACTTCCTTCTGATGCCATCCGTCGATGATCCCGATCGCGACCTGGACGAGATTTTTCAGCTCCTCCTTGCGGTCTTGCATAAGGCCGCTCCGCACCTCGGAAAGACCCTGCCAGGTCACCGCCGCAAGCGTGAGCAGCAGTAGCGGTATGAACAGCATTGACCGCTGGGAAATCGAGAGTCGGTTCATCAAGACATCTCCTGTGCGGGCGGGGCAGCGGCATCCGCATCAACCGACCCCAGGGCCGTCAGCGTCGCGTAACAATCCGCCGGGCTTGACATGTTATTGCTGATAGATTTCCAAATGCTTAATATGAGCGTTCACGTTGACCGGCGCCAACGCTGGGCGCCAAGGCCCGTAACCGTCCAGGTCGTCCCGGTTGAAAAGCCGGGCGGCGGTTGTGGCCTCCAGGCCGAGATCGCGAACGCAAAACCCCACCGCGTCTTGATACAGCGTGTAAACCCCGGTCAAGTCGAGCAGAGCCCGCTGGCTGTCAGAAACGAGTGCACCGCTGTTGCGATACCGGTATCCGCTGTCGGAGCCGTGCAGCCCCGGCAGGTCATAGATGGCAGGCTGCGGCGGGTAGATAATCTGGTGGGAGGCCGAACTGTCGAGCTGCCCACGGTCGCCCCAATCCGTCACCGCCCGGTTGGAAAAGATTTGCGCCAGGCCGAGGCGCGTGAACAGGGCGCGCGCTGCCATCAGCGGCTCCTTGCTGACCTCGTAGACGTAATGGGTTACCGGCACACCGTACCGATGGGCTACACGCCGTACCCTGTTCGCGTTGAGCGCCGAGATCACGTAATGCCGGATCAGCGTTTCAGGCGGCTGCAGCGCCGTCAGCTTGCTCAGCCACGACGCCAGCGACCGTTCCGGATCCCGCTCCAACACGATGAGATGCAACTTGCTCGGCGGATAGCCGGCTTCAATCAGGATTTTCATCGGGATGAAGAGGCATTCGCCCATGGTATATGGCCCCTGGGTTTCCTTGGTAAAAATCCCGGGCTGCTCTTCCGCGGCGGGCAGTATCCAGGGCGCCGGAAGCTGACCAGCAAAGGCGCTCCGCAGCATTGCCTTGACCGGCTGATAATACGACGGAAATCCCGCCAGGCCGAACAGGTTGTTCAAGGCGGTGGAACCGACCCGAGCCTTGCCCCACGCGCAGTAGTGCATCGGGAAGTCGGCCTCGCGCAGCCCGCGGAAGCTCTTGGCAAGATGCAGGGTGATCTCTTTGCATACCTCCTCAAGCCGGACGTCGCGTAGCTGCAGGCGTCCGTCGGCCGGTAGCCAGGTTGCGTCAATGCTGGGGTCTTCCGCACGCACGAGGTCCGCGAACTTCTCGAGTTCAGCGCGGGAATTTGCTTGCATATGTCTCGACCTCCGATGCGCGGCACAGGAGATCGATTTGCCGTTATAAGCTTAATCCCAGGTTAAAAGTCGGCACGCCGCTTCGGCAGCCGTCTGTTAGGATGCCTATTGTTCTTTTACGGCAGTGTGATGACTGGCATCCTCTCAGGTCACCTGCAGTTCCCCCAGGTACGCCTCGCGGATCGCCGGGTCGCGCCGCAGTTCGGCTGCCGAACCCGACAGCACGACGCGCCCGGTCTGCAGCACATACGCCCGGTGGGCGATCGACAGCGCCATGTTGGCGTTCTGCTCGACCATGAAGATCGTCGTGCCCTGGCGGTTGATCGCCTGGATGATCTCGAACACCTGCTCCACGAACAGCGGCGACAGCCCCATCGAGGGCTCGTCCATGCAGATCAACCGCGGCCGGGCCATCAGCGCCCGGCCGATCGCCACCATCTGCTGCTCGCCGCCGGACAGCGTGCCAGAGATCTGGGTCAGCCGTTCGCTGACCCGGGGGAACAGCCCGTAGACGCGCTCCAGGTCCTGCTGGAACTCTGGGCCGCGCTTGCGGGTATAGGCGCCCATCTCCAGGTTCTCGTAGACCGTCATGCGCGGGAACAAGCGTCGCGCTTCCAGCACCGGGGCGATGCCGCGGCGCACCCGTTCGGCGGTCGACATCCGCTGGATCGGCACGCCGTTGAAGATCACCGCGCCACTGGTGGGACGCACCACGCCCATGATGGTCTTCATCGTCGTCGACTTGCCGCAGGCGTTGCCGCCCAGCAGGGAGACGATCTCGCCCTCGCCGATCGTGTAGTTGACGTCCTTCAGCACGTGCAGGTCGCCGTAGTGGGTGTTGACGTCCTTGAACGTCAGCAAGGCGTTGGGGAACGTCAGCAAGGCGTTGGGGAACGTCGGCAATGGCTCAGGCATCGATCATGCCCTTGGCCAGGCTGCCGCGGCCCAGATAGGCCTGCAGCACCGCCTCGTTGCGGCGCACCTCGTCCGGCGTGCCCTCGGCGATCTTCTCGCCGTGGTCCAGCACCACGACCTTGTCGGCCAGCCGGGTCACCACGTCCAGCTTGTGCTCGATCAGCAGGATGGTCAGGCCCAGCGCGTGCAGGCTCTTGATCTGTTCCGCCAGTTCCAGCGTTTCGTTGGGGTTCATCCCGGCGGTGGGCTCGTCCAGCAGCAAGATGTTCGGCCGCGAGGCCAGGGCGCGGGCGATTTCGACGCGGCGGCGGTTGGCGTAGGACAGGTGGGCCACGACCTGGGTGGCACGCGGCAGCAGCCGGTTGCCGAAGATCGCCAGGATCTCGCCGGCCCAGACGCGGGCGGCGGCTTCCTCCCGCCTGGTCGAGGGCGGGCGGAACACGGCTGCGATCGGGCCGGTGTTCAGGCGGGCGTGCTGGCCGATCAGCACGTTGTCGAGCACCGAGAGGTTGGTGAACAGGCGGATGTTCTGGAACGTCCGAGCAACGCCGCGGCGCAGGATCTGGTGCGGCGGCAGGCCCAGAAGGTCGGCGCCGTCGAAGCGGATCACCCCGCCGCCGGCCGGCGTCAGGCCGGTAATGACGTTGAACAGCGTCGACTTGCCCGACCCGTTCGGGCCGATGACGGCAACCACCCCGCCGGCCGGAACCGTCAGATCCACCTGGTTCAGCGCCACCAGCCCGCCATAGCGCACGGTGACGCCCTTGACCTCCAGCCCCTGGTGATCGTCATGGGCAAATTCACCCAGTCCGGCGAGGGACGAAAATCCGCCGCGGCGGACCTCGGCGTGCTGCTGGTCGTAACTGAGCGCGGATTGCTTGCGGGTGGCCGGGATCAGGCCGTCGCGGCGGAACAGCATCATGAACACCAGGATCAGGCCGAAGATCAGCTCGATCGACTGGGTCAGGTCGACGCGCTGCATCCAGGGCTGGTGGACCACCTCGCCCAGGTCGTGGATCCAGCCGGACAGGTCCTCCAGGAACCAGGACTGCAGCAGTTGCAGCAGCACCGCGCCGACCACCACGCCCCAGACGCTGCCCATGCCGCCCAGGACGACCATCACCAGGATCATGACCGAGACCGGGAAGCCGAACATCTCCGGCGTCGCGGTCTGCAGCTTCGCCACATAGAAGGTGCCGGTGGCGCCGGCAAAGGCGGCGCCGATGGCGAACGCAAGCAGCTTGGTGCGGGTGCGGTCCACCCCCATCGCCGAGGCCGCCGTCTCATCCTCCCGGATCGCCATCCAGGCTCGGCCGATGCGGCTGTCGCGCAGGCGGATGCTGACGAAGATCAGCAGCGCCACCAGGCTGATGCCGACATAGTAGTACGGCCAGGCGGCGATGCCGAAGCTGTGGCCGAACAGCCTCGGCGCCTGGATGCCGTTCAGCCCAGCCGCCCCGTTGGTCACCGAATCGACGTTGCGGGCGATGATCGGCACGATCTCGCCAAAGCCCAGGGTGACGATGGCCAGGTAGTCGCCGCGCAGCCGCAGGGTGGGGGCGCCGAACAGCACGCCGAAGCCGGCTGCAATCAGCGCGGACACCGGCAGCATGATCCAGAACGAGACGGTGAAATGCACCGTGTCGCCGGGCATATGCTGCGCCAGGCCGAGCCAGCCGAACGGCTGCCAGAACGGGGTCCAGGGCGGGGCGAGCTGGAACGAGGTCAGGATGCCGTAGGCGTAGGCGCCGATGGCGAAGAACGCGGCGTAACCCAGGTCCAGCAGCCCGGCGAAGCCGACGACGATGTTCAGGCCCAGCGCCAGGGTGGCATAGGCCGCGGCGTTGGCGGCGGAGTCTATGTCGGCGTCGTTGTCATGCAGCAGCGGAAAGGCAATGGCGGCGGCGGCCACCAGCGCGGTCAGGATCTGCTGGCGCCTGGCCAGCGGGATGCGCGGCCTGGCTGGAACGGGGGCGCCGGTGTCGCTGGAATGGGTGTCCATGGCGGTGCCTCAGGACTTGTTCGGGGCGACGCGGCCCAGCAGCCCGGCGGGGCGGAACACCAGCACCAGCACCAGGATCGAGAAGATGATGACATCGGTCCAGGCGGTGGCGATGAACTGCCCGCCCATCGCCTCGATCAGGCCGATGATCACGCCGCCCAGCATCGCACCAGGCACGTTGCCGATGCCGCCCAGCACCGCGGCGGTGAAAGCGCGCAGGCCGGCGGTGAAGCCGATGATGAAGCTGGTGAAGTTGTAGTACAGGCCGAAGATCAGCCCGCTGGCGCCGGCCAGGGCGGAGCCCAGGAAGAAGGCGATGACGATGATGCGGTCGACCTCCACGCCCATCATGCGGGCGGCCTCCGGGTCCTGGGCGGTGGCGCGCATCGCCTTGCCCATCTTCGAGCGTTGGACGAACACGTGCAGCCCCAGCATCAGCAGGATGGCGATGACCCAGATCAGGATCTCACGCAGGCGCAGCACGGCGTCGCCGAGGGCAAACTGGATCGGCGGCAGCGGGTTCGGGTAGTTCTTCGAGTCCGCCCCCACCGTCAGCAGCACGATGTTGAACAGCACGTAGGACACGCCGATGGTGGTGATCATCGCCGCCGGGCCCTTGACGTTGCGCAGCGGGCGCAGCGACAGCCGCTCGATCAAGACCCCCAGCGTGCCGGAGGCCAGCATGGTGACGACCAATGCGGCCAGCATTACGCCGACCAGCGGCAGGCCGGTCATCACCACCGACTGGCCGTTGATGCCCATCAACTGCAGGGTCCACAGGCCGATGAAGCTGCCCACCATGAAGACGTTGAAGTGGGCGAAGTTGATCAGCTCCAGGATGCCGTAGACCAGGGTGAAGCCCAGTGCCAGCAGGGCGTACATCGCCCCCAGGCTCAGGCCGTTGATGGTCTGTTGCAGCAGCAGGTCGCTGAACGCCATCGGGCTGGATCAGGCCGCGGGGGCGACGCCGATGTAGTGGTACTGGCGCATGTCGTCGGCGGGGATGGACTTGTCCTGCTTGATCTGGAACACGCTGATGGTCTTGTCCTGCAGGTCGCCGTTGGCGTCGAAGGCGACCGGGCCTTGCAGGGTGTCGACCTTGACCGACTGGATGGCGTCGCGCACGGCGCTGCGCGTCGGCTCCTTGCCGGCATCGGTGATCTGCTTGATCGCGGTCAGGATGACGGTCGCGGCGTCAAAGGCGGTGACCGAATAATCGTCCGGCGAGACGTGGTACTTGTCGGTGTACGACTTGACCCAGCCGGCCATCCTGGCGTCGTCGGTGACGTGCGGCGAGGCGACGGTGGCGTACCAGCCCTCATTGGCGGGATAGCCGACCGCCGACAGCATCTCTGGCCCATCGACGCCGTCGCCGCCGCCCTTGATCATCTTCGGAACGATGTCATAGGCCTGCTTGGCGAGCTTCACCCCGGCCTGCAGCACGCCGCCGTAATAGAACGCCTCGGGGTTCAGCGACTTGATCTTGGTCAGCACCGCCGAGTAGTCGGCCGCCTTGGGGTCCAGCCGGTCGCGGCCCAGCAGCTTGATGCCCTTCTTCACCGCCTGGGCCTGGAAGGCGTCCGCCAGGCCGACGCCATAGGCGCCGCTGTCGTCGAGGATGTAAACCGTCTTCACGTGCAGCACGTCGGCGTAGTAGTTCGCCATGTAGGGGCCCTGGAAGGCGTCGGTGGCGACGGTGCGGAAATAGATCGCCTTGCCCTCGGGGCGGTACTGGGCGGCGTATTTCGGGTCGGTGATGTCGGGGTTGGTCGAGGCCGGGGTGATGATCGCCAGGTCGCCTTCACTGAGGATCGGCGACATGGCCTTTCCCGCGCCGCTCATTTGCGGGCCGATGGCGGCGATGGTGGCGCGGTTGGAGACCATGCGGCGGGCGTTGGTCGCCGCCTGCGCCGGGTCGTACTGGCCGGCGGTGGCGGTGCCGTCGTCATACGGGGTGACGACGACCTTGTAGCCGTTGACGCCGCCTTTCGCGTTGGCTTCGTCGAACGCCATCATCGCGCCGTACTGGATCCGCTTGGCGGACTCGGCGTCAGCACCGGTCAACGACAGGTTGATGCCGACGGTGACGGTCTTGTCGGCCGCCCACAGCGGCTGGATGGGCAGGGCGGCGGCCGCGGCGACACCGGCGGCGAGACGCGCGGCGTTCCGGCGCGTGATGGCGCGATTGATCATGATAGCCTCCTGTTCTGCATGGCTTCCATACAATCGGATACAACAGGACATCTGTAGCAAGAGATGGGCCAGTTTGGGCAAAAGATTCCCCAGGCGCCGAGACGGGCCTGGGGCTTGGTAAGACTGGCTGTGAATGAAGCAGGTGCCGAAGATTGCAGCAGGTCGGCGTGCGTGCCGCGGCAGTTTATTAAGAAGTGGTTGCGACCGCTCGACCGCTTGGGGCATCAGACACAAGGCCGCGGCAAGGGTCGCACGCGTAGCCTTGGGAGACCGGAAAAGCGTTGCGTTTACCAAATATTAAGCGCTTATGACTATGTTTCTTCGGCAGGGCGTTTTTATTGACCACTACTTCCATTCGTTGACGTGAATCAAATAGGATAGACCTGGCAGGAATGAACGCTCAAAGCAAGGACAAGTCCGGCAAGCCGCACATAGTCATCGCTATCGGTAATGCCAAGCAGCAGTCAGATGTCGCGGCCGCTCTGGCGTGTTTTTACGACATTGACATGTTTCCGGACATCCCGCGCGCCCTTGCCGGTTGCCGGGTGCGACCTCCCTTGGTTGCCGTGGTGGGCGAAAACCTGCAGCCAAGCAATGGTTACGATCTTGTGCACATGTTGCGGCTTGATCCCGCGCTGGCGGCGATCCCCGTGATGATGGTGGTTTCGAACGATAACGCCGTGACACGCAACGCGGTCGGCAAATGCCGGGCGCAAAGCTATGTTGTCGAATCCTGCCCGGATACCGTTCTGGTTTCGGCGGTTACCAATTTGGTAAATTCCTGCATCGAACGCCAGTGGCAGACATTGCCTGTACTGCAAAGGAAAGCGTTGACGGGCACGCTGGGGCTGTTCACTGGCCTGTCGGACGCGATCAGCAACGGTGAGCCGATCCTGTTTGAAGCGATCAGCGACGCCTGCAAGCCGCTTGTCGACGCGGTCGGCAACAACGACTTCAAGGGCATTCTGCGCGGCGTCAGGAACCACGACGACTACACGTATGCGCATTCGATGCGGGTTGCCACTTTGCTTGCCCTGTTCGGCAGCAATCTTGGCCTGTCGAAAGATGAGCAGGTTATCCTGGCCAGCGGCGGGCTGCTGCACGACGTCGGCAAGATGTCGATCCCCAACACGGTGCTGAACAAGGCTGGCCGTCTGACCCCGGCGGAATTCGACGTGATGAAGGGCCATGTAAACGCCTCCATCGCCTATCTTGAGCGCTGTTCCGACCTGCCCAAGGGCATCCTGACCATCGCCGCGCAGCACCACGAAAAGCTCGACGGCACCGGTTATCCCGGCAACCTGATGGGCAACAAGCTGGACCGGCTTGCCCGCATAGCATCCATCATCGACGTGTTCAGCGCGCTGACCGACCGGCGTGTCTACAAGCCACCAATGGATCCCGAGAGGGCGCTCAAGATCATGACGGACGAAATGGCGTCACATCTCGACATGACGCTGCTCGGTCTGTTTCGTCAGATGCTGCTCGACGCCGCACGGGACAGCGTTTAGGCGGAGCGTCATGGTGATCGGCGGGCGGGCGCAGCGCGGTCTTGCGCTCCCCGGCGAGACACCTCCATCCGCCGCAAAAGAAGGCACGCCGGCTGGTCCGATGAATTCGCCTGCCCCGTGATCGGCCGGATGCAATAGCCCTGAGCGTGCCGCATGTGGGGGCTTGATCTGATTCATGAATTATAGGCAAGGTTTGGCCGCAACGAACAACAACGCCTGACGGTTGGTGAGGAAACAGACACATGCCCAAACGCTTCCTGCGCGTGGCCCTTGCTGGTGCGCTGCCTTTGGCGCTGGCGGCGGTGCTGCCGGTCAACAGCCGAGCCGCGGACGATCTGAAGCACTACAATTCCGCGACGCCGGCGTTCTGGGCGCATCCGCCGCCGGACTGGTTCCTGGGTGACGAGACCGAGGCGCAGAAGGGGCTGGCGCCACCGGTCGGCCCGGCGACGCCCGTCTCCGCCGATGAGCTGCAAACTGATCTGAAGCAGATCAAGCTGCCGCCGGGCTTCAAGATCGAGCTGTATGCCAGCGGCATCCCGGAGGCTCGGCAGATGGCCTGGGGGGCGAACGGCACGCTGTTCGTCGGCTCGTTCAACGCCACCAACGTCTATGCGGTGACGGACAAGGAGGGCGAGCGCAGCGTCAAGACGGTGCTGAAGGGGCTGAACATGCCCACCGGCGTCGCCTTCCGTGACGGCGCGCTGTATGTCGTCGCGGTCAACAAGCTGATGCGCTACGACAACGCCGAGGCCAGCCTGGACAAGATGCCGGAGCCGGTCGTGGTGTATGACGACATGCCGCCGTACATCGCGCATGGCTGGAAGTATCTGGTAACCGACAACAACGGCTGGATGTACATCCCGTTCGGGCCGCCGTTCAACATCGGCATTCCGCCCACCAGCGTCTCGCAGATCCGCCATGTCGATCCGAAGACCGGCCTGGCGGAGATCGCCGCGTTGGGCGTGCGCAACAGCGTCGGCGGCGACATCGACCCGCGCAGCGGCGACTACTGGTTCACCGAGAACGCGCGGGACTGGATCAGCGACGACCTGCCCAGCGACAAGCTGAACCACATCAGCCGGATCGGCCAGCATTTCGGCTATCCGTACTGCCACCAGGGCGACCTGCCTGATCCGAAGTTTGCCCGCGGGCACGACTGCAAGGAGTTCACGCCGCCGGTGGTGAACCTGGGCGCGCACGTCGCACCGCTGGGGATGAAGTTCTACACCGGCAGCCAGTTCCCCGCCGAGTACAAGAACAACATCTTCATTGCCGAACACGGCTCGTGGAACCGCCACCAGTACCAGGGTGGGCGGATCGAGCGGGTGATCGTCGACGCCGACGGCAAGAATGCCCACCAGGAGGTGTTTGCCGACGGCTTCATCACTGGCCAGCGGGACTACTTCGGCCGGCCCGACGACATCCTGCAGGCGCCGGACGGCTCATTGCTGACCTCTGACGATTGGGCGGGTGCGATCTACCGCATCAGCTACGCAAAATAGGACCACTCGGGCTGATGCGTTTGCGAGGATTTGTGCTGGCGGCGCTGGTTGCGCTGCCGGCAGGCTATGCCCAGGCGGCGGCGGATCTCGCGGCCGGGCAGGAGAAGGCCAAGGCCTGCGCGGGCTGCCATGGCGTCAGCGGGGTCTCCTCGCAGCCTGGCATCCCGTCACTGGCCGGACAGCAGGACCAGTACGTGCAATGGCAGTTGGTGTTCTTCCGCTCTGGCCGGCGGCAGAACGCGCTGATGGGGCCGCTGGTCGCCGGTTTGAGCGATGCGGACGTGCGCAACCTGGGCGCCTATTTTGCCAGCCTGCCGTATAGCGCCAAGCCGGCGAGCGACACGCCGGATGCCGGCCGGGTGGCGAAGGGGCAGACGGTGGTGGCACAGCACCGCTGCGCGAGCTGCCACATGGACAATTTCCGCGGCAACCGGGCGGCGGCGGCGATTGCCGACCAGCGCGAGGAGTATCTGGTCAAGGCGCTGACCGATTATCGCGCCGCGGCCCGGCCGAGCACCGGGGTGGCGGCGATGAATGAGGCGGCGGCGGAGCTGAGCGACGAGGAGATTGCCGCGGTGGCCTATTATGTCGCGACACTGCCGCCGGCGACGCCCTGAGGATGGCGAGGCGCGGCTGGTCGCTTGGCCGGATGCTGCCGGTTTTTCTGCTGTTGGGCGCGGCGTCGGCGGGGGCCGAACAGGTGGCGGCTGGAGATCGTACGGAGGCGTTCGAGAACGCCTACGCGGCGGCGTTCTATGAATTCGACGCCTGCGGCGACGGCATCGCCGGGCGGACCTATCGCAGCGCCCTGGTGGACCGGCTGAAGCAGTGCCCGTTCCCGGACGCGGCGAAACAGCACTTTCAGACGCGCGCGGCGCTGCAGCGGCGGAAGTCCAGCCAGGCGATGGCAAAGCTGATCGAGGACAATGGCGGCCTGCCGGCGCGGCTGCCGGGGATGACGCGCAGTTGCCGCGAGCAGATGGACAGCCCGGAATACCGCGCTGTGCGCAGCCGGCTGGATGCGTTCGCCGCCGGCAAGGCCGGAGCGGAGAGCGTGGTGCCGCAGGGGTGTGACGCGGCGGAGATAAGCCCGTGACGGGAGGGTTGGTCAGCGGCAAGTGACTGGGGCTGCGGTGGCGCTTCCTTGATCGGGCACAATGTTACGCTATGTTAAATGTATCATGCGTCCGGCGGTTGATTCTGGTCAGGGATACTTGGCTGCGGTTGCCGTTGCCGCGAGCATCCTGGTGGGTTTGAGTCTTCTACTTAACTTCGTCTTTCCCAGCACTGCGACGTGGGGGCAGACCACGGCCCATGGGTGGCCTTTGCTCGCCTTGGCGGTTGCCCTGGCGATCCTGGTCGGTATTGTCATGACATTTGTGGTGCTATTGCCTTTTATCGCCATCCGCTGGGTCGCGCGCGTCACTGGGGCTCACAGTTTAGCCTACTACGTGAGCACGGGCCTGCTGACCGGCGTGCTGCTTGGTGGCTTCACGCCGATGGGGGTTTATGGGTTTGTGGGGGCGCCGGTCGCAGGCTGCGCGGGTGGTTGGACGTTCTGGTTTCTGTCGGTTCGCCCGCTTGCGCCCGAGAAGGATTTTGGGTTGAGGGTCAACGGCTAGCGCGGTCGGCCGCATTGTTTTATGGACAACTTTCAGCCAGACGGTTCCAGTCGAGGCGGGCGTTGATCGGTATTGCAAGAGGCGCTGGTAGGGCGGTTTCGCGCGAGACCAAGAAGATACCAGAGGACCGACCGCAAAAAGCAATCAGTGATAGATTAATTATTACTTTATCGAATTTATAGACCTATCAGCGAGCCAAGCTTCCGATTTTATCGTTACTTTACTGTATTTTTATTGATTCTACCATCGGCCATGGCGCGGCGCTTCAGCAGGTAGCGTTGCCTTCCCTCCAGCACGCACTCCCGGCGCTGGTTGTGGACCGTGCTGTGGAAGCCCAGCACGCCGGTGCCGCGGTTCGGGGTCAGCTCGTCGACCTGCAGCGCCGGATACAGCGTGTCGCCGGCGAACACCGGCTTGAGGAAGCGGCTGGACTGTTCGATGAAGCCGACCAGGCAGTCCTCGGTCATGAACGGAAACAGGCCGGCGCCGGGCGCAGTCTGCGCCAGCGTCTGCAGGCCGTGCGCCAGCAGGTTCGGGTAGCCGCGGGCCTGGCAGTACTCCCGGTCGTAGTGCACCGGATGGTTGTCGCCGCTGGCGGCCTGGAAAGCCAGGAACACCGCCTCGGTCATCGTCCGGCTGGGCAGCACGAAGCGCTCACCCAGGCGGAAATCGTCGAACCAGCGCTGCCGCGGGATCAGGCGGTGGGTGGTGGGGTCGAAATCGGTCATACCGCACCGGCCCTGCGCATCGCGGCGATGCGTTCCGGGGAAAACCCCAACTCGGCCAGGATCGGGTCGGTGTGCTGGCCAACCGAGGGGACGCCGCCGACCGCGGCCTCCTGATCGGTGAAGGTGAACGGCGGCAGCAGGCCGCGCACCGGGCCAACCTGGGTGTCGACGTCGCGCCAGCGGTCGCGCGCCGAAAACTGCACGTGGTTCCAGACGTCGATCGGCTGGTTCAGCCGGCCGTTGGCGATGCCGGCCTGGTCCAGCAGGGCGGCGACCTGCAACGAGGTCATGTCGCGGAAGGCGTCCTCGATCAACTGGGTCAGCGCCTCGCGGTTGCCGCGCCGCAGGGCCATGGTGGCGAAGCGCGGGTCGGTGCGGATGGCGGGGTCGCGCAGCACCTTGTCGCAGAACGTCGCCCATTCGCGTTCGTTCTGCAGGCCCAGGATGACCTGGCCGTCCCTGGTGCGGTGGGCGCCGTAGGGGGCGATGGCGGGATGGCTGGTGGGCAGGCGCGGCGGCGCCGAGCCGGTATAGGCCTGGCGCAGCATCGGGTAGGTCATCCACTCGGCCAGCGCGTCGAGCATGGCGACCTTGACGTTGGCCCCCTGCCCCGTGCGGCCGCGGCGCAGCAGCGCCCCGAGGACGCCGGTCAGGGCGTACATGCCGGTGGCGATGTCGGCGATGGAGATGCCGACGCGTGAGGGTGCATCGGCCGATCCGGTGACGCTGATCACCCCGGACTCGGCCTGGATCAGCAGGTCATAGGCCTTCTTCTGCACGAACGGGCCGCTTTCGCCGTAGCCGGAGATGTCGCAGACGACCAGCCCGGGATTGGCCGGTGCCAGCGCCTCATGCGTCAAACCCAGGCGGGCGGCGGCACCCGGGGCGAGGTTCTGCACCAGCACGTCGGCGCCGGCGATCAGGCTGTCCAGCGCGGCACGGGCATCCGGCTGCTTCACGTCCAGGGTCAGGCTGCGCTTGCCGCGGTTCAGCCAGATGAAGTGGCTGCAGATGCCGTCGACGTAGTCATCGTACGCGCGGGCGAAGTCGCCATCGCCGGGACGCTCGATCTTGATCACGTCGGCACCGAGGTCGGCGAGGTGGCGGGTGCACAGCGGGGCCGCGACCGCGTGTTCCAGCGCGATCACGCGCATGCCTTCCATGGGGCGCATCGGGCGTTTCCTTTGCCGGTTCCGGGGTGCGCAGCAAAGCGCCCGGGCCAGTGAGTGTCAAAGTACGGGTGGCTGTCAAAGTGCGGACGGCTGGCAAAGTGTGGGAGGCCGACCTGAGCGGCGTGTCGGCGTGGGTGGCGGGTTGATGTGGCGTCTGCGTTTTCGGCGCGCGGACGCCACATCCGCCGCGTCGCCCGTCAGTGAAGGGCGATTTGACGGGTTGGGTTGAGGTGGGCGATCAACCGTGGTGGCCGCTGACGGTCACCAGCATGCCATCGGTGTTGCCGGCCTTGTCCAGGTAGAAGCCGACCAACTGGCCCTTGTCGTTGATGCCGTTGACGACGGTCATGCCGGTTGGGCCCTTGACGCCGTTGGGGTCGTCGATGGTGGTGTAGCTCTTGCTGGCCCGATCGAACAGGAAGCCGTGCATCTGCCCGGATGCGTCGGTGAAGGAACCGACGACCTGGTCCTGGTTGTTGATCCCCAGCGCCATCACCGACACCGCGCCCTGCGGACCCTTCAGCAGCTCCGTCTTGTCGCCGTCCTTGATGAATCCGGTATCGCTGCCGCCGTTGGAGACGAAGCCGGCGAGGTCGCCCTTGTTGTTGATCGCGGTGGTGGTCGTGCTGGTAAAGCCCTTGATGTCGACTTCATCGAAGCTTTTGGAGCCGACGTCGTAGGTGAAGCCATGGGCGTTGCCGTTGGCGTCGGTCCAGAAGCCCACGGCCTTGTCGTGGTCGTTGACTCCCAGCAGTTGCTCGACGGTCATGCCGCCGGCCGCGCCCTTGCCCAGCGGATCGACCACGTTGGTGAAGACGCCGTCGTGTTCGACGAAGCCGAAGTTGTTGTTGACCATGTTGGCGTTGTTGCTGTCGGCCCAGAAGCCGACCGTCAGATCGTTGTTGTTGATGCCGGTGACCTGGGTCTGCACGGAGCCCGGGAAGTTCTCATTGTGGTAGTTGTCCTGGTCGAGGTCGCCGGTGAGGGTGTAGCCCTTGTTGGCATGCCCCGCCGCGCCGCTGCCGAAGTATCCGGCGATCGTTCCTTCGTTGTTGATACCCAGCAGTTGGTTGAAGGTCGGGTCCTTGTTGTCGTTCAGGGTCTTGAAGTCGATGTCGAGTTCCATTGTGTTCTCCTGTTGCGTGTTGTTGCGTGCCATTGGATGGATTGCTGCGAGCAAGTCCATCCAAGTGGTGCCGGTGACTGGACTGGCTGCTGCCAAGTCCAGTCGGCGGGGGCCTTTTGGCAGAGTCGGGTTACAATTTTGGTGACAACGGTCACTTTGCGCATCGATCAGGCGTTTTCCTGAGTGACGCGGCGCTGGCTGTGGCAGGCTTGACGATCGCCTTATACCAACGGCCCGAAGCATTGACCGTTTGTTAAACGGTCGGGCCGTTGGTATTGTATTGATTTCGCGGGCAGCCGCGACGCCAACCCTGCCCGCATACCGGTCATCCCTGCGGGCTGCCGGTATTACTGTCGTGCGTGCCCGGCTTACTGCCGGTTGTTGGCCGACCTGCAAGACCGGACAGAAAATCAGCCGAATGTCAGTTGGGGTGGCAAGAACAACAGAAGTTGTGCCCCAGGTCACGCCAAGGATGTTCCGGCGATGGCAAGCACGCCCCCGACGCAGCGACGGTGCTGCAATAATCAGGGGGCACGCCAATGGATGCGATTTCCGACAGGCCGCAGGGTACGGGCATCACCGAAACGGCCGTCGCGGACCAGGTTGGGTTGGCATCGCAGGACGGGCATCTGGCCTGTCAGATCCGCCTGATGGCAATCGCCGCCGCCGCGCGCTTCCACGGTGCTGAGCTGGACAGAAGCGATCTGCGGCTGTCGGACGGCCAGGCGCCCGGCCCGGCCGCGCTGGCCGAGTGGGTGCGGGCAAGCGGCCTGTGGGCCAAGGCGGCGCGGCTGTCGTGGAAGCAGTTGGTGGGTCTTGAGGTCGCTCGGCCGGTGGTGCTGCTGCTGACGGACGGCAGTGCCGTCCTGGTGGTGGGGAACGACAGCAAGCGTGACCTGGTGATGATCCGGCACTCCCTTCTGGCGGCCACGGCGCCGTCCCTTGCGGTCGGGCGTGCCGAGCTTGGCCGGGTCTGGGCGGGCGAGGCGGTGCTGATGCGGCCGCGACGGGCGGGCACCAGCGAGGAGGCGCCGTTCAGTTTCGGCTGGGTGGCCGCCCTGGTGTGGATGGAGCGGCACGCGATGCGCGACGTGGGCCTGGCGTCGCTGGTGCTGAGTGTGCTCACGGTGCTGCCGCCGCTGATGGTGATGACGGTGATCGACCAGGTGGTGACGCACCAGAGCCTGTCGACGCTGGTGCTGATGGGGCTGCTGATCGGCACGGCGATGCTGGCGGAGACGCTGCTGGGCCACGCCAGGCGACAGTTGATCCTGATCGTCGGCGCGCGGGTCGACGCGAAGTTGAACCTGCACGTGTTCCAGCGGCTGCTGCGCCTGCCGCTGGATTATTTCGAGCGCAACCAGGCCGGCTTCATCTGGTCGATGACCGGCCTGCAGATCACCAAGATCCGCGACTTCCTGACCGGCCGGCTGCTGACCACGATGCTGGACCTGGTGACGCTGGTGGTGCTGCTGCCGATCCTGTTCTACCTGCAGCCGGTGCTGTCGTGGATGGTGCTGCTGGCCGCCGGGCTGATCGCCGGCATCATCACCGCCTTCATGAAGCCCATGAGCCGGCGGGTGAAGCGGTTCATCGACGCCGAGACGGCGAAATCCAGCGTGATGGTCGAGACCCTGCACGGCATCCGCACGGTGAAGTCGCTGGCGCTGGAACCGCAGCAGCGTGAGCGTTGGGACGAGCGGGTGGCCGAGGCGACGCAGGCCAAGATCGCCGCCGGCCGGATGGCGAACGTGCCGCAGATGATGATCAACCCGATCGAGGGGTTCATGCAGCGCGGGGTGCTGCTGCTGGGGGCCTATCTCGCGCTGACCGCGCCGGGCACGGTGCCGGTCGGCGGGCTGGTCGCCTTCATGATGCTGAGTGCGCGCGTGGCCCAGCCGCTGGCCAGCCTGGCCAAGCTGATGGAGGACATCGGCGAGGTGCGCACGGCGACGGCGCTGGCAGCCCAGGTGCTGAACCAGCGCCCCGAGTCGGCCAATCCGGCGGCGGGCAGCCGGCCGCGGCTGCAGGGAGCGATCAGCTTCAGCAAGGTCACCTTCAGCTATCCAAACGCGCTGGCGCCGGCGCTGAACCAGGTCAGCTTCGGCATCGCCCCTGGCACCGTGCTGGGCGTGGTCGGCCGCAGCGGGTCCGGCAAGTCGACGCTGACGCGGCTGCTGCAGGGCATCACGCGGGATTTCCAAGGCCAGGTCAGCATCGACGGGATCGACCTGCGCGACATCAACCTGGGTCACCTGCGGCGCAGCCTGGGCGTGGTGCTGCAGGAGAACTTCCTGTTCCGCGGCACCATCACCGACAACATCCTGGCCGGGCGCCCCGGTCTGACCCACACCGATGCGGTGCGCGCGGCGCGGCTGGCCGGGGCGGCGGAGTTCATCGAGCGGTTGCCGGGCGGCTATGAGACGATGATCGAGGAAGGCTGCCCCAATCTGTCGGGCGGGCAGCGCCAGCGGCTGGCGATCGCCCGGGCGCTGGTGCACGACCCGCGCATCCTGATCCTGGACGAGGCGACCAGCGCGCTGGACCCCGAAAGCGAGGCGCTGGTGAACGCCAACATCGCCGGCATGGCGAAGGGACGGACAATGATCATCGTCTCTCACCGGCTGTCCTCATTGGCGGACTGCGACGCGATCCTGGTGCTGGATCAGGGGCGCGTGCTGGACATCGGGCCGCATGCTCAACTGCTGGAGCGATGCGCCACCTATCAGCACCTGTGGCACCAGCAGAACCGTCACCTGATCGCTGCCTGAACGAACCCTAGAACGGCGTCCGTTCGCATTGGCTCACGGACCCCCCTCTAACTCATTGTTTAATCGCGCGATTCACCGCTCCGTTAGATTCCACCTCCGCGGATCACGCTCTAGTCACAGGAGTATGCCGTCATGTCCGTCACAACGTTGGATACGAAACATGTCACCGGCCAGGCGCTGCTGGAGTTCCAGTCGCCGACCGCCGCGGTGATCGCCGGGCGGGTGCCGTTGGGCGGGCGGGTAACGATCTGGGTGATCGCCGGGACCATCCTGTCGGCGATCGCGGCGATGGGCCTTTGCCCGGTCGACCGCGTGGTGGCGGTGCCCGGCAAGGTGGTGGCGAAGACGCCGAACATCGTGGTGCAGCCGCTGGAGACGGCGATCGTGCGGCAGATCGCGGTGCGGGAGGGCCAGGTGGTGCATGCCGGCGACCGGCTGGCCATGCTGGACCCGACGTTTGCCGCCGCCGACGCGGGTGCGACCGACGCGCAGGTAGCCAGCCTGCAGGCGGAGGTCGACCGGCTGGAGGCTGAGACGCAGAACCGCCCGTATGTCGGCAGCGGCAGCCCGGCGAGCCAGTTGCAGGGGATGGTCTATGCGCAACGCCATGCGGAGCAAGCCGCCAAGCTGGAATCCTATCGCCAAAGGATCGAGAGCGCTCGGGCTAAGGTCGCGCAGACGGCTTCCGACATCAACAGCTACGCCGAGCAGTATCGGGTCGCGGAAACCAAGGAGAACATGCGCCGCGAGCTTGAGCACATGCAGGTCGGCAGCAAGCTGAGCACGCTGGATGCCGGGGCGCAGCGGGCGGAGGTCAACCGCGCCCTGCAGGCGGCGTTCGCCAGCCATGCCGCGGCGCACAGCGACCTGGACGGGCTGGTCGCCGAACGGGACGAATATGTGCAGCAGTTGCGGGCGCAGGCTTCCCAGTTGCTGACCGAACAGGGCCGCAAGCTGGCGGATGCGCGGGAGCAGCAGGCCAAGGCGGCGCTGCGCCGGCAGTTGGTGGATCTGCGGGCCGAGCGGGATGCGGTGGTGCTGAACGTGGCCAAGGTCTCGGTGGGGTCGGTGGTGCAGTCCGGCGACGAGCTGGTGACGCTGGTGCCGACGGATGCGCCGTTGCAGATCGAGGCCAGCATTCCGGCGCGGGATGCGGGGTTTGTGCATCCCGGCAACCAGGCGGTGATCAAGTTCGACACGTTTCCCTACTCCACGCATGGCTATGCCACCGGGACGCTGCAGACGGTCAGCGCCGACAGTTTCCCTGGCGCGCATAGTGGGCGGGAGCGGCCGGCGCGGCCGGCGATGGGCCAGCCGGAAGCCGATGGCGGGGCGGCATTCTTCCGCGCGGCGGTGTCGCTTGACGAGATCAAGCTGCACGACCTGCCGGCGGGGTTCCGCATGACGGCGGGGATGCCGGTGACCGCCGACATCAAGGTCGGCAAGCGAACGGTGCTGGCCTATCTGCTGGCGCGGATCGTGCCGACGCTGACGGAGGGCATGCGCGAGCCGTGATGGCGGACGGCTTCCGGACTGGTATCGCTTGTCGCCGATACTTCATCGACGGCCCAAGGCAGGCGGCCCCGGGAGCTATAGCCGCTGCGATTTCACACATCGAAACGGCTGAAAGTCCGGCTACACGGCGTTGCTTTTGTGCGCACAAACATGTAGCGTATGTCATGAGCGGGGTGATTTCGGGATTCGAGTGGGATGACGGCAATCTTGAGCATTGTCGGAAACATGGCGTTTCGCCCGCAGAGATCGAGGGATTGTTCACCGGCACGGTTATCGTCCTGCCCGATCCCGGCCATTCCCAGAGCGAGCGTCGGCTCAGGGCCATCGGTCGAACGAGCGAGGGGCGCGCCGTGTTCGTTGTCTTCACTGTCCGGGCGCGCGGCGGAAGCCGGTATATCCGGCCCGTCAGCGTCCGCTATATGCACCGCGAGGAGGTTGAAAGCTATGAAGAAGAAAATCCCGATCTTTGAAACCGATCGGCAGGCACAGGATTTTGTCGATACCGCCAACCTTGCGGAGTATGACCTGTCCGGCGGAGCGCCTGTGCAGTTTGAATTCGAAGCCAAGACAGCACACGTCAACATGCGCGTTCCGCAACCGTTGCTCGATGCGGTGAAAGAGCGCGCCCGCCTGCGCGGCATCCCGTACACGCGGTTCATCCGGCAACTGATGGAGCGTGAGGTTTCGCACCCAAGGAAACGGCAGTCTTGAGCGGCGTTCCCGGTCTGACGCAGTTTTCGGGCTTTTGAAGTCGGGTGGCGGCTTCAATCATCCCCAACCTTCATCATGCTTGTCCTGGCTCGATTTGCTCGCCGGGTCGTGGGCAGTTCGCCTCCAGGCCGGCCGGCTTGTTGGTCCTGATCGACGCTCGTGCCCGTGACCGGCCAGCTCGGAATGCTTGCGGCTATGGCTTGATGAAGACGAAGCCGTCTCGGTTCGGCGCCTCGACGGCCGAGATCGCCTGTTGGAAATCGGCGAGGCTATAAACACCGCCGACCTTGAAGAGGGATGGCAGCTCGCCGGCGAGCTTGATCGCCGATCGAATGTCGTTGATCTGCTCATCCTGCGAGAGCTCGACGAACCACCGTGTGAACACGACGCCACGGACGACGAACTGACTACTAATAAGCTGAGACCCGCTGATGCCGAATTTTTCGCCGCTAAGGGCACCGTAGGTGACGATGGTTGCGTCGGCGGCCAACAGCGGCACGACATCCCTAATCAGGGAACCGGAAACGCAATCCAGAACCCCGACGATCTTCTTCCCGGCGGCGCTGGAGCTGACCTGCGTCTGCCAGTCGGCGTCTTCGGTAACGAGCACCTGAACGCCCGCCAGCTCGGTCGCGACGCGCTTCGCGCTCGCCGTGCTGCGTGCGAGACCGATCGGCTTGACGCCAGCCTCATTGAGGAAATGCAGCAGCAGACGAGCCACGACCGTGCTGGCTCCGGTGACGAGCACCGTGCCTTCGCGAAGCACCTCGTCGGAGGCCGATTTGCGCAATCCGCGCAGGATCATGCGTGCGGTGACATAGTTGATGAAAAGCTGCGCTGCGACTTCATCGCTGAGCTGCGGTGGAACAGGGATCGCCGCAGGAGCCGGGATAGCGACGCTCTGTGCCCACGATCCGACAGCCGGAAACCCGACCACCCGATCGCCGACCTTGAGATTGCCTTGGCCTTCGACTTCGGAGCCAAGCGCGCGGACGATGCCAACTGCCTCCGAGCCGCGCCGGACGAAGCCGACGTCCTTGGGAATGTTTGGCTGCGAACGGGTCAGGTGCAGGTCACCATGATGAACGGGCGCAAGCTTAACGTCGATCAAGACTTCTGCTGGAGCCGGCCGCTGATCCTCGATGTCGATGAGCTTGAGCGCATCCGCCGGCTCGCCGAGAGCACTCTGAACTACAGCCTTCATGGGTCACTCCTTGGGATGACAGAAAGGGACAAGACGGCATTCGAAGTTGAGAAATGGCTGCCCGTCTGCAGGCCCAGAACCTGTCTGGTTGGCGGGCCGGGCAGTTTCAGCTACGGGTCCGACTCCGGCAGCGGGCCCGCTCAAGCTGCATGCTGCTTCCGCGCCCCGGCCTTGATGAATTGCGGACCAGCGGCTTTACTATCGGGCATCGGCGGCGAACAGCTCGAGCCGGCTGAACACGCCACCGAGCTCCATTTGCCGACCCGCGGTCGCCAGGTCGCCGATCGCAACGGATTGAAAGCCGATTTTGTCGATGAGATCTGCCACGTTCGAGACAGCGTTTGGATCGTCGCCAGCGACGAACAGGACACGTCTGAAGCCCGTTGGGGCCGGCGCGAACATTGTTTCAAAAGGGAGGGTATTGAAGGCTTTGACGACGCGGGCAGATGATGCCAGGCGTGCGACGATCTCGCTGCCGGATTCTCCTTGGAGATCGTCAACTTCGATTTTGGGAGTGTAACTTCGAAAGATGTTAGTTGCATCGACAACGATACGGCCACGCCAATCAGTGTCGCTGAGCAGAACGTCACGGACCTTACGCCAAGGCAGGGCCAGGACAATCATCTCAGCCTGATCGAGTAGCTCTGTGAACGTGACCGGTTCGAGAGGCTGGCGCATTTTCGCCAACTTGTCGGAGAGCGTTTCCGGACCGCGACTATTCGTGATCAGGACCTTGTGACCTGCCGCTGCGAAATGCTCGCCCAGGGTCGTGCCGACAGTGGCGGCTCCAATGATCCCGACCTTCATCATGCCTCCTCGCTCGATCGCATGTTGCTTCCTCTACTTTGTTGACGTCGATGGACCATCGGGTGGCGTGACGTGCGGCCAGTGGGAGCGACCGGGGCGCGGAGAAGCGCACGGTGTCTTGCACAACGCCGGCCCTGCAGTCTATTGATGATGCCTGACAGCAATACTATGATGATAGGCGACATCATTGTCAAGCCTTGCGAGAGCACGCGATGCGAGTGACGAAGGAGGTGGCGGCGCAGAACAGGAGGAAGATCCTCGAGACCGCCACCCAGCTTTTCAAGACGCGGGGGATCGACAACGTCTCAGTCGCCGACCTGACGAAGGCCGCCGGCTTCACGCATGGCGGCTTCTACAATCATTTCGAGTCGAAGGCTGACCTGGCGACCGAGACGATCCGATACGCGTTTGAGCAAGCCCTGAGCGAGATCACGGGCGAGAGCGCCACCACGACGGGGGATTTGATCCCCATGGCGGAGCGGCTGGCAAATTACCTCTCACCTGAACACCGCGATGAGCCCACGGGCGGTTGTCCGACTGGAAGCCTGCCGGTTGACGTTGGACGCCAATCAGCCGCCGCGCAGCGGGCGTTTGCAGATGGGCTCGAGCGCTATATCGGGCTCATCGAGGACGTATTTCCTGCGAACGAGCGTAAGCGCGAGGCGGCGATTGCCACCTTGTCGAGGCTCGTCGGCGCGATCATCCTGTCGCGCGCGGTGCGAGACGGTGATCCCGGTTTGTCGGATGAAATCCTGCGAGCCGCGCGCGTCGATCGCGAACGTCGAGACACCGAGACATAAACAGTTTGGCGGGCGCTGGGGCATGGACACACACCCGCGGTGATCGCCAAGCTTACGGGGAACAGAGGAGGTTTGCCGATGACGATCATCGATTCCCAGGTCCATGCCTATGAGGCGAACACGGCGAAGCGGCCCTGGCACACGGTGCCGAACTGGCCCGCTCACGTCACCGGTGACGAGATGGTGGCGGCGATGGACAAGGTCGGCGTTGACGGTGCGATCTTCATCTCCGCCTTTGGCCTTTACCAGTATGACGCCAGCTATGCGGTGGAAGTCCAGCAGGCCCATCCCGGCCGGTTCGCCATCGTCAAGCCGGTCGACCCGGACGATCCGGCGGTGGCCGACGTCATCGCCGAGTGGAAGCAGACGCCGGGCGCGGTCGGCGTGCGCATCATGCTGCCGAAAGAGGTGAAGCGCGATGCCGGCGACCCGGGCCTGGACCGGATCCTGCGCGCGGCCGCTCGCCTTGATCTTCCGGTCAACGTCCTGTGCTGGGACAACCTGGACACCGGCGCGGCGCTGATCGACCGCCATCCTGACACGCGCTTCATCATCGATCATCTGGGCATCCTGCAGCCGCGCGTGCCGCCTGCGCCGCCGCAGCCGTGGGCTGATCTGCCGAAGGTGCTGGAACTCGCCAAGCGCCCGAACGCCGTAATCAAGGTCAGCGGCGCCTGCACGCTGTCCCGAGAGCCGTATCCGTTTGCGGACATCTGGGACCCGCTTCGCCGGGTTTTCGAGGCCTGGGGTTTCGACCGGTGCTTGTGGGGCACGGACTGGACGCGGGCGTTTGCCGTCGTCAACTACGAGCAGGCCGTCGAGCCTTTTCTTAATACGGACCACCTGAGCGACACGGAGCGCGCCATGCTCATGGGGGGTGCCTGCGCCAAGGCTTACGGTTGGTCGCCGCAGACAGCTTAGGACGCTTTGGTTCTCCGTGACGATGCGGGGTGCTGGCATGGAGGAACAGCGCCAGCGCCCATATCGCCACGCCTAGACCGCTTTCAGGCTGACTGGAACAGTCAGCGCGGTCTAGCCCATTGTCTCAAGAGCAACTTTATCAGCCCGACTGTTCCAGTCAGGCTGATGCTGCTCTGATTCAGTCGTTACGACCACATCCGTACGCTGTTGCAGGCGCAGCCTGACCGTGGAACATATCTTCACCCGACGCCGGGTGTTGATCGCTTGTCTTGAGGACGACGGCGACGAACTTCGCCGTCGCGCGATCCCGAAAGGAGTCCTGCAACAAGCTGCGGTTGGCGGAGCGCCGAGCACCAGGTGCGCCGTCGGCATACGGTTCGACGATCGCCAGATGGACCCGATGCAGGCGGGTCACGGAAGCCACGGGCCCAGGACTTGCTCTGGCGTGTAGCTGATTTCTTCCGCAGGCCGCAGCGAAGTTTCGCCGTGGGTGGCCAAAGACGCAATGGCGAGCTGGACCGCTGTCGGCATTTCCTCCGCGATGACGGTATCCAGCGTGGGCAGCAGGCTCGGACTACCCTTGATCAGTTTCCTGATCGCAGACCGCGTCCGCAGGACGGTTTCCTGCCAGCTCCGCCGCGGCTCAAGCGCCGGCGACAGCTCGAGCTTGGCCAGGTGCTCGATCACCATCTCGATATGGCTCGCGAGGGCCAGACGTTCGGATCGACCCACGCTTTCGATCTCCTCGGCGATGTTTGGCCAATCCAGATCCGCATCGTTGATCAGCTTGCCGGCGGCGCGGCCACGCAGCAGCGCTGCCTGGCGCTCTGACCATTCGAGGATGTCGGTGTCATAGTCGCTCATCACGGGCTACCGCCTTGCGTTTCCTGACCCTGCCAAGTGGCACGGATCAAGGCCAGTTGCCCTGTCATAACCGTTGGCTCCGTTCAGGGCCATATATGGTCAGTCACGGAAGGTGGAGTTTTGTCAAAGGGACACGTGGGGTGGAGCGTCCGGTCAGGAGCGCTCAAGTCTCCTAACCGCAACATCCTTAGGGGTTAAGCAATTGAGTTGCTTGGTGAGCCCGGTGGGATTCGAACCCACGACCCCAAGATTAAAAGTCTCGTGCTCTACCAACTGAGCTACGGGCTCGCCGGCGCGCTATCAACGCCATGCGTGGGTGCGGGTCAAGCCAGCCACGGGCTTTCACCCGCGTCGCTGTATCGACCCGTCCGCCGCACGCGCTGCTGGCACGCGACCGATCAGGCTGCGTCGGCGGCGACCGAAAGCTTCTCGATCTTGTCGGGGTTGGAGACCGTACCGCCGCCACCGCTGCCGCGCTTGATCTGGTCGACGAACTCCATCCCTTCCACCACCTGTCCCCAGATCGTGTACTGGCCGTTCAGGTGCGATGCCGGTTCGAACATGATGAAGAACTGGCTATTGGCGCTGTTCGGACTCTGCGAGCGGGCCATGCCGCAGGTGCCGCGCTGAAACTTGGCCTTATCGCTGAACTCGGCTCGGATGTTGTCCAGATCGCTGCCGCCGGTGCCGGTGCCGGTTGGATCGCCGCCCTGGGCCATGAAGCCCTCAATGACGCGGTGGAACACCGTTCCATCGTAAAAGCCGCGGCGCGTCAGCGTCTTGATCTGCTGGACATGCATCGGCGCGATGTCGGGAAACAGTTGGATGACGACGCGGCCCTGCCGCAGGTCAAGGTGAAGCGTGTTCTCGGGATCAAGCGTCGGCTTCGAGTCGCTCATGTCTGGTTTCTCCTGTCGTTAATGTTTGACGTCCGCCGCCACCCGCATCCGCACGATGCGGTCCGGGTCGCCCACCACCTGACCGTTCGAGCCGGTTCCACGCCGGATCTGGTCCACGTACTCCATGCCCCGCACCACCTGGCCCCAGATCGTGTATTTTCCATCCAGTGAAGGCGCCGGCGCGAACATGATAAAGAACTGGCTGTTCGCACTGGCGGGATCGCTGGTGCGTGCCATGCCGCAGACGCCGCGGACGAAGTGCCGCTGGCTGAATTCAGGCGGCAGGTTCGGCAGCTTGCTGCCGCCGGTGCCGGTGCCCGTCGGGTCGCCACCCTGTGCCATGAAGCCCTCGATGACGCGATGGAACGGAGTGCCATCGTAGAAACCCTGGTTGGCCAACGTCTTGATCCGCTCCACATGCAGTGGGGCGATGTCCGGCAGCAACTGAATGACCACCCTGCCATACTTCAGGTCAAGATCGATGGTGTTTTCGGGATCATTGGATTGCCCGAAAGCCGGCGCGGCCACAGCCAAAGCGGCAGTAGCCGCGAGCAAAGCACGGCGATGCATGAACGCCCCCCTTGGTTTACGAAAGATTGGAGATCAAGGCCAGCGGGTCAGCCCCGGATCCGCTTCAGCACGCGGTCCAGCGTCAGCGCCGGCACGAAGGACGAGATATCGCCGCCCAGCATGGCAACCTCCTTCACCAGGCGAGAGGCGATGAACTGGTGCGTCTCGCTGGCCATCAGGAACACCGTCTCGACATCCGGTGCCATGCGGTAGTTCATCCCCGCCATCTGAAACTCAGCGTCGAAATCCGACACCGCCCGCAGGCCGCGGACGACCACGCTGGCACCCAGCTTGCGGGCAAACTCGATCAGCAGCGTGTCGAACGGGATGACCTCGATCACCATGCCGTTGCGGACTGCGATCGAGGCGATCTCTGCCCGGACCAGCTCTACCCGCTCATCCAGGGAGAACAACGGGCCTTTGCCGGTGTTGAGCGCAACCCCGACCACCAGCTTGTCCAGCAGACGGGCGGCGCGGTCAATGACGTCGATGTGCCCGTTGGTGATCGGATCGAAAGTCCCAGGATACAGTCCGATGCGCCGCGGATGATTGGCGGAATCCTCAGTCATCGTTTTCCTCGTCCGGCGCGGCGTCGTCGGCCGGATCGGATGCGGCGTCTATCGGGTTGCCGGGGACAGGCGGACCGTCGCTGGCAGGCTCGTTGTCCTCGGTTTCGTCCTCCAGGACGGTGAACACGCTGGTCACATGCTCGCCCTTGTCGACGCGGAACAAGGTGACACCCATGGCCTGCCGTCCGGTGGACCGTACCTGGTCAACCGGAACGCGGATCAGCCGACCGATATCGGTGACCATCATGATGTCGTCGCCGTGGCGCACCGGGAACGTCGCCACCACCGTCTTGCCGTTGCGCGGTGCCAGGGTGATGTTGCCGATGCCCTGGCCGCCACGTCCGGTCACCCGGTATTCATAGGCCGAGGTGCGCTTGCCAAAGCCCATGTCGGTGACCGTCAGCAGCATCTCCTCCACGGCTTCCATCTCGGCAAAGCGCTCGGCCGACAGGGTCACCTCCGGGATGTTGTCCTCCAGGTCCGCATCGGCGGTAACCTCCGGTTCCGCCTCACCGTTGCCGCGGCGGCGGGCGCTGGCCTGCTTCAGGTAGGCGATGCGCTCCTCGGGCGAGGCCTGGACATGGCGCAGCACCGAAAGGCTGATCACCGCATCGCCGTTCAGCAGCTTGATGCCGCGGACGCCGGAACTGTCCCGCCCGGCGAACACACGGACCTGATCGTCCAGCAACTGGAACCGGATGCAGCGGCCCTTGCGGGTGGCGAGCAGGACATCGTCGCCCTCGCGGCAGGTCGCCACACCGATCAGGTGATCGCCCTCGTCCAGCTTCATGGCGATCAGCCCGGCGGCGCGGACATTCTTGAAGTCCGACAGCCGGTTGCGCCGCACGTTGCCGGACGCGGTGGCGAACACCAGGTGCAGGCTCTCCCACAACGTCTCGTCCTGCGGCAGCGGCAGCACCGTGGTGATGGTGTCCGCGCCCAGTTCGGGCAGCAGATTGACCAGCGCCCGGCCTTTCGCCGTCGGCCCGGCCTCTGGCAGCTTCCACACCTTGACGCGGAACGCCTTGCCGCCGGAGGAGAAGAACAGCACCCACTGATGGGTGTGGCCGTTGAAGCTTCTGGTGACGATGTCGTCACCGCGCATCCCGGCGCCGGACCGGCCGCGGCCGCCGCGGTTCTGCGCCCGGAATGTCTCCAACGTGGTGCGCTTGATGAAGCCATCGCGGGTGATCGTCACCACCATCTGGCCCGGCTCGATCAGGCTTTCATCGTCCTGATCCGCCAGCGCCTCGGCGATCAGCGTCAGCCGCGGCGAGGCGATTTCCTTGCGCGCGGCCGACAGCTCCTCGGTCATCACCTCCATGCGCCGGATGTGCGAGCCCAGGATGTCCAGCAGCTCGCGGATCTTCGTCGCGACCTCGGTCATCTCCGCCTGGATCTTCTCCCGCTCCAGCCCGGTCAGGCGCTGCAGCCGCAGTTCCAGGATGCCGCGCGCCTGCTCCTCGGTCAGCCGCACCGTGCCGTCGGCGGCGATGATGTTGCCCGGTTCATCGATCAACGCCAGCAGCGCACCGATGTCCTGGGCGGGCCAGTCACGCGCCATCAGGGCCAAACGGGCGGCGGCGGCGTCGGGACTGGCGCGGATCAGCCGGATGACCTCATCGATGTTGGCAACGGCGATCGCCAGGCCCACCAGGTTGTGCGCCCGGTCGCGCGCCTTGCCCAGTTCGAAGCGGCAGCGGCGGAGGATTACCTCCTCGCGGAAGCGGATGAAGCACTGCAGGGCCTCACGCAGGCCCATCTGCTTCGGCTGGCCGTCGTCGAGAGCCAGGATGTTCACGCCGAAGCTGGTCTGCAACTGGGTAAAGCGGAACAACTGATTCAGCACCACCTCGGGCGTGGCGTCGCGCTTCAGTTCCATGACGATGCGCATGCCGGAGCGGTCGCTCTCGTCACGCATCTCGCCGATGCCCTCGATGATCTTGGCGCGCACCAGTTCGGCGATCTTTTCGATCAGCGTCTTCTTGTTGACCTGGTATGGGATCTCGGTGACGACGATGGCGGTGCGGTCCTTGCGCAGATCCTCGAACTCGGTCTTGGCGCGGATGGTGATGCTGTCGCGGCCGGTTTCGAAGGCCTGGCGGATGCCGGAGCGGCCGATGATGATGCCGCCGGTGGGGAAGTCGGGACCGGGGACGATCTTCATCAGATCGTCGAGCGAGACGTCCGGTTCGGCGATCAGCGCCAGGGTGGCGTCGATGATCTCGCCCGGGTTGTGCGGCGGGATGTTGGTCGCCATGCCCACGGCGATGCCGTTGGCGCCGTTGATCAGCAGGTTGGGGAACTTCGCCGGCAGGACGAGCGGCTCTTTCTCCGACTCGTCGTAGTTCGGCTGGAAGTTGACCGTGTCCCTGTCGATGTCTTCCAGCAGCAGCGACGCCGCCTTGGCCAGCCGAACCTCGGTGTATCGCATCGCCGCCGGGTTGTCGCCGTCGACCGAGCCGAAGTTGCCCTGGCCGTCGATCAGCGGCAGCCGCATGGAGAAGCCTTGCGCCATGCGCACCATGGCATCGTAGATGGAGGCGTCGCCGTGCGGGTGATACTTACCCATGACGTCACCGACCACGCGGGCGGACTTGCGATAGGCCTTGTCGGGGGTGTAGCCGGCCTCATGCATGCCGTAGAGGATGCGCCGGTGCACCGGCTTCAGCCCGTCGCGGGCATCCGGCAGCGCCCGCGAGACGATCACGCTCATTGCGTAATCGAGGTAGGAGCGGCGCATTTCCTCTTCGAGGGTGACCGGCTGCATGTCTCCGCCGGGGCCGCTGGGCTGGACGGGGTTGTCGGGTATGTCGCTCAAATCATGCTCAATCGGTTGCTTGCGCCTTGCCGCCAGGACCGGCGCCAGGCGCACTTGCCGGCCGCTAGATAAGCTGATTCGACCCCAATAGCGAGAGGCAGTTTGCCGCTAGTGCCGGGCCAGCCAGGGATCAGTGCCGCGCCAGCCAGGCGACCACCCCAAGGCCGGCAATGGGCATGGCAACACGGCCCAACCTGGATGTCCGACGCGGCTCAGGCCGGCAGCGACGGCGACGATCACGGCAGCACCAGCGATGTTCGCGGCGTCGCCGAACAGGGTCTTGAGGAACGCCCTCATGCCCGCGCCAGCCGCGTGCGACGGACCAACGGCACCAGCGCCTGGCCGCCGGCAAGGAAGAACGCGGCCAAGCCCAGCACGCTCCAGTCCCCGGCGGGCCAGATGTCGCCGGCCAGGGCCTGCAGTATCCAGAACATGCCGAAGGCCACGATCATGGCGCCGACGACGAATTTGATGGCGTTCTCCGGCACCAGCCGCAAGGGCGCGCGCAGCGCCGATCCGGCGGCGAAGACCAGCAGCAGCGCGGCAACCGCGGCAAGGCTGTTGGCGATCCAGGCCTGGCTGCGCAGGCTGAAGGCGACGACGACCAGCCAGACCTCCAGCCCCTCCAGCAGGGTGCCCTTATAGGCGACCAGCCAGGCGGCGGTGCGGTCGCCGCGGCCGACTTCGGCCTGGGTCTGACGGAACGCCACGTCCTCATCGTGCAGGGCTTTCAGGCCTGCCTGCCGAGCGATCGCCTTGGCCAGCCAGCGGATGCCGAACAACAGCAGGAAGACGCCGATGAAGAATTGCAGGTCGTGCAGGCCGAAGCCCAAGGTGAGCGCGCCGCCGGTCGCCAGCGTCAACGCGGCCAGGGTGGCAAGGCCGGCCGCGGCAGCCGACAGTGCCGACGCCCAGCCGATCGTCAGGCTGACGGCGAGGATGATGGTGAACGCCTCCACCCACTCCACCGCGGCGGTCAGGAACAGCGGCAGCAGGCTCTGCAGGTCCATCAGGTGCACTCCCTGAATGCGGTTCAGCTCACGGCGTGCTGCTACCCCATGCCAGAAGCTGGTTCTAGTATCGCCCATCAGTGAAGGGCGATCCCGTCGGTTTGGCTTGAAGTGGCCGATGCACGCAGAGAAGCGCGTGCAGCACTTCTCTGCGATCGGGCACTAGAGCGGTTCCACCGAGGGTGAATCGCTCTCGCTCATCGTTTCACGCGGCTACTCGCGCAGAATCGCGCTTTTGCGCGATTCCAGCCTGCGCGAAGCCGCTTTAGTCGTCCCCGGTTACCTTCCGGGGCAGCGGTTGCTGGCGTTCTGCCGGGCGATCGACCTGGTTTCATCAGGCCCGGGTTAGGTGGATGCGGGTGATGCGGTGGCTACGCGGGCACGGCATCAACCGTCAGTACCGCCTTGCCGGCGACCTGGCGGTCGCGCAGCCGGTCAGCGACCGCCAGGATGCTGCGCCAGCTTTGCTCAAGGCCAACCTGCGGCTTCAGTTGACCGTCGGCGACCAGCGAGACCAGCAGGCCCAGGTCGGGGGCGAAACGCTCCTCGGCCTCGGAGGTGAAGTAGCTGAAGCTTTGCAGCCGGGCGTTCGGCGCGCCACGGAAGTCGGCGAAGCCGAGGGGAGTAGGCTGGCTGGAAGAGTTGCCGTAGACCACGATCACGCCGCGCGGCTCAAGCAGCCGAACAGCCTTGGCCAGCGACTCGCCGCCGGCGGATTCCAGGATCAGGGCATAGCGGCCCTCGGCGTTGCCGATGCCGTCCACCACGGCGGCGGCCCCGAGCTGCCGCAGGCCGGCGGCGCGTTCCGGGCGGCCGACGACGGCGGTGACCTGTGCGCCGGATCGGGCGGCGAGCTGGACGGCGATGGTGCCGACGCCGCCGGCCGCGCCGGTGATCAGCACGCGCCGCCCCAGCAGCGGGCCGCCATGACGCAGCGTGCGCAGTGCCGTCAGGCCGGCCACCGGCAGTGCCGCTGCCTGGGCGAAGCTGACATTCGGCGGTAGGACCGTCATCCGGTGGCTGGCAACGGCCACCCGTTCGGCCCATCCAGCGTCATCGGTCAGCGCCACGACACGCGCCCCGGCCGGGGGTCCTTCGCCGCTGGCAGCCTGCCGCAGCACGATGCCGGCGATGTCCTGGCCGGGGATCCAGCCGGTCCGGTTGCGGGCAAACGAGCTGAGTTCGCCGCGGTTCAGCGAGAACGCGTGCACCCCGACCAATGCCTGGTTCCGCGCTGGCGTGGGTTCCGGTGCTTCACGCAGTTCGATCGGTGCCGAACCGTCAGGGGTGTTTACCAGGGCGAGCATCAGGTGGTTCCTGCAGGCGAGGCGGACGATGGCGGTGGCTTATACCAACCCGCTGAGATGTTGACACATCTCAGCGGGTTGGTACGTGTTTTACTCAGGCGCGCCGCCGCCCGCCAACCCGGCGCGCACCAAGCCGCGAAAACATTGAAAGCGTCAATGTCTTCTCAGCTTGGTATTACCTGATTTCGTCGGTCACCACCTGGAAACCTGTCAGCGTGCTTGGGCCGAAGATGGTCGACAGGGCTACATCCGTCGCGTCGCGTCCGCGCGCCATCAGCACCCGGCCGATGCGCGGGGTGTTGTGGCGGGCATCGAACGTATGCCAGTGGCCGCCGAGGAAGACCTCGAACCAGGCGCTGAAGTCCATCGGCGCGTCCACCGGCGGAATGCCGATATCGCCCAAGTATCCTGTGCAGTAGCGCGCTGGGATGTTCATGCAGCGGCAGAGGGTGATCGCCAGGTGAGCAAAATCGCGGCAGACGCCACGCCCCTCGTCATGGCCGGCGAAGGCGCCGCGCTCAGGATTGGCATGGTGGTAGCCGAATTCGATCCGGTTGTGCACATAGTCGCAGATCGCCTGTACTCGCGGCCAACCTTCCGGCGTGTTGCCGAACAACGACCAGGCGAGGCGGGTCAGGCGGTCGGTCTCGCAGTAGCGGCTGCCCAGAAGATAGACCAGGACGTCGTCGGGCAGATCCTGGATGCTGTGTTGCGCCGCGTGCGGCACCACTGCGTCCGGCGTGCCGGGATCGCTGATCAGAAACCGGGTGGAGATCCGCAGGTTGCCGGCAGGGGCGACGATGCGGTGACAGATGTTGCCAAACCCGTCGCGGTACTCGCTGGCGCCGACCGGCGGGTCGAAGTGCAGTTGGTGCGGCCCGCCGAGGTCGGACATGCGCGACGGATGAACAGTCAGCACCAGCAGCATCGGGGTCGGCTGCGGGCACTGATAGGTGATGTCGAATCCGGCGCTGATCTGCACGAATGAATTCTCCCGCGAAATGAGGGGTTGGCGGCTGATGGATGGGATCAAGCGAAGCGCTGCAGCGGGGGCGCACTTGCCGTCACGACGCCACGATAGTCGGCAACCCGCTTCTAGTATCTGCACAGTTGTCTTGCATCCACTGCGAAAATTCACACGTTCGCGAGAGGTTTGCGGCTTTGTGTGGTGCTGATCTCGGCACTTTCGCCGGAACATGCCAGAGGCTGCGACTGGTGTAACACCTTGGACCGGCGAGCGGGCGAATGGACTTTTCGGTGACGGCGACCTTGGGCTATCGCGTCAGCACGGCGGTGCCGTTCGTCTTCAACGTGCAGGCGCAGGCGTTTGCCGGTCAGGCAATCCATGCCGAGGCGCTTCGGATCGAGCCGGAACTGCCGGTGCAGAGCTGGACGATGCCGGAAAGCGGCAACCGCTATGTCCGGCTGATCGCCCCCGGCGGAACCTTCAAGCTGGTGTACCACGCTACGGTGGGACTGACGCATCCGCTGGAAGATCCGACGCAGATCCGGGAAATTCCGCCGGGCGAACTGCCGATGAGCGTGCTGACCCACATCTACCCCAGCCGGTACTGCCAGTCCGACCGGCTGGAGCGGTTCTCCCGGCGCAGTTTTGGCAATCTGCCCCCCGGCTATCAGCGTGTCGCGGCAATCTGCAACTGGATCCGCGACAACGTGGACTATGTCAGCGGCGCGTCTGATGCGCTGACCTCGGCCTATGACATCATCTCGCAGCGGGCCGGTGTCTGCCGCGACTTCGCGCATCTTGGCATCGCGCTGACCCGGGCGCTGGGCATTCCAGCCCGTTACGTCAGCGCCTATGCCTGGCGGCTGGAACCACCGGACTTCCATGCGGTGTTCGAAGCCTTCCTGCAGGGACCGTCGGGGCCGGGATGGTATGTCTTCGACCCGACCCGCATGGCCGCACCGGAAGGCATCGTGCGCATCGGGATCGGAAGGGATGCCGCCGAAGTGGCATTCTGCACCCAGTTCGGCGAGATGTCGTTCGACAAGCCCGAAGTCAGCATCACCGGGCCGGCGGAGGCCTCCGCCGCGACGACGCGGGCCGTTCGCACACAGGATGGAGACAGCAATGGCAGATAACATAGCAGACCTGGCTCAACGGCATGGCTTTAGTCCGGACGCCGTCCGCAACGTCGCTGAAGCGTTACGCCATGGCGGCGGCCGCATGGCGCAGTTCAACCATCCGGAGCTTGGCGGCATGGGCCAGTGGGCGGCAGGCGGCATGCTGATGATCGGCGACATGTTCAACAACGACCTGAAGGCCAGGGTGGACGCGTTGTGCCGGGATCTGGTGGCGGCCCCAGGGCCGGTGCCGGCAGCGCCAGAGACGGAAAAGAGGCCAGGCAGCCAGTGGTGGCCTGACGGTCTTGGTTCGGCCTCGGCGACCGGCGCGCAGAACGAGATGCGCTACGCCTGCTTTCCAGAGGCGCGCCGCCTGGCGGTGATGCGTGACGGGCAGGTCCGCGTGTACGATACCGGCGATCACAGGATCACGGGGTTTTCGCAGCAGCAGAGCGACAGGCAGGAGCTGACCTTCGTCAGCCAGAACGGCCTGGTGCGGCTGGACGACCTCAAGCCGGTCTAGAGCGGTTTCCGCTCGCCTTGGCTCACGGACCCCGCTCTAACTTATTGTTTGATCGCGTGGTTCACCGTTCCGGTGAAGCCCCCTGCTCGGATCACGCTTGTCTTATGACTTCCCCCGGGTTTGCGGAACAATGGTTCACCAGCGGCGGGTTGCAACCCGCCGCTGGTGAAGGGGGATGGATCGAGATCACGCCGGTCGGGTAGGACCGAATTAGAGTGGGATCGCCCCCTTCTTTTCCACAAGGCCCGAACGGATACCGGGGGTGTGATGCCCCGGATGACAAGCATGGGACAGGAAAAGACATGGGACAGGAAAAGATGAGCCACGCCATAGCACCCACAGCGGATCAAGTCACCCTCGGCGTCGATGTCTCGAAAGATACCCTCGATGTCCACCTCCACCCGCAGGGCATCGCCCAGCAATTCACCAACGACCCTAAAGGCCACAGCAAGCTGATCGCCTGGATCACCCCCAGGCAGCCGACACGCATCGTCTTCGAGGCCACCGGCGCCTATCACCGTGCTCTGGAATTGGCGCTGGGCCGCGCCGCGCTGCCCGCCGTCAAGGTCAACCCGCTGCAGGCCCGCCGCTTCGCCGAGGCCACCGGCAAACGCGTCAAGACCGATACGGTCGATGCCGCCATGCTGGCCCGCTTCGGCGCCATCCTGCAGCCCGACATCCCACCCGCCAAGGACGAAACCATTGACACGCTGGGCGAACTGCTGGCCGCACGGCAGGCTTTGGTGAAGGACCGAACCACCGCGCTCAACCGCAGCAAGACCCTCACGCTGGCCCTGCTCAAGCGCCAAAGCCAGCAACACCTCAAGCAGATCGAAACCCAGATCCAGGCCATCGATCGCCAGCGGACAACCATTCTGGCCGCCCATAAGAGGCTCAAGGCCCGCTTCGACATCCTTGTCAGCATTCCTGGCCTGGGCGCCGCCAGCGGCCTCGCCCTGCTCATCGACATGCCCGAACTCGGCACCATGGATGCCAAACAGGCCGCCAGTCTCGCCGGACTGGCGCCCGTCACCCGGCAATCGGGCACCTGGCAGGGGAAAAGCTTCATACAGGGCGGCAGAGCCAACCTTAGGCAGGCCATCTACATGCCAGCCCTCGTCGCCATCCGCTTCAACCCGCCGCTCAAAGCCAAATACCTGGCGCTGCGTCAGGCCGGTAAACCCGCCAAGGTCGCCATCGTCGCCATCATGCGCAAGCTGGTCATTATCGCCAACGCGCTGCTGCGCGATACGCGCACATGGACGCCAGAAGTGGCTTGACCAAGACGGATACTCTAAGGCGCGCTGCTGCATGCCCGGGGCCGAATCTGGTCATGCGGTCCACGGCTGGGCACCGGTGCAAAATGGCGCGGCAGGAGCATGTGACCTGGGGGCGCGCATGAATTGGCTTGCGCTGTCGGAAGAGCCGCGTCTAGTTATGATACCATTATATTTTTACGGTCGTATCATTCTGACACCAGTACATCGGCTGCTCCCGGCTTTGCCCGCCATGGTTCCACCGCGGCGGCTCGACCTGCGGTTCGCGCTGCAGCGCGGGTTGCTGGATCAGGCCAGCGGCACGGGCGCGCCGGAGCCTTGGCGCCGCACAGGGGTTGCTGAGGGCAGCTTGTCGCGGTGCTGAATGCCAGGCGGTATCGAGAAGCGCCCAAGTTGCTGGTTTCGCGGCACAGTTGCGTTGTAGCAAACCCCGCGCCTGCTCCGCCGTCCCGTTAACCGTGGCTTTTCGCCACCGTCCATCGTCCACTAGTGCCCTGACCCAATCTGAACGTGCAGCATGTGTCATACCGACGGCCCGAAGCATTGACTGTTGTCCAAACGGTCGGGCCGTCGGTACGTATTGATTTCGCGGGCAGCCGCGACGCCAACCCTGCCCGCATACCGGTCATCCCGTCGGGCTGCCGGTATCAGAGCACCAGCTTGATTTGGTGGGCCGATTCAGCCAACGGGCTGAAGTGCCCGTCGGCATCGGACCACTAGCTGCCTTGGGCCACGTCGTTCCCCTGACAGCGATCTGTTTCGCGCAGATAGGCGATCGTCATGGGCGACAGGTCGCACTTCCACGGCAAGCCAAAGTGACCGACGGCGTCATTCGGGTCGGAACATCGGGCTGGACCTATGCACCCTGGCGAGGCGTGTTCTACCCCAAGGGCCTGAGGCGGGAGCAGGAGCTGGGATTTGCCGCCGGCCAGTTCCGAACGTTGGAGGTGAACAGCACCTTCTATGGCATGCAACGGCCGGAAGCGTTCGCCGGTTGGGCTGATCAAGTACCGGCTGACTTTGTCTTCTCGGTGAAGGCGCCGCGCTATATCACCCACATCCTTAGGCTGAACGGCGCGCAAGTGGCGCTGGCGAACTTCATCGCCTCCGGCCTGCTGCGTCTGGGCATCCACCTGGGCCCGATCCTGTGGCAATTGCCGGCGAACTTTCGCTTTGATCCGACGCGGCTGGAGCCGTTCCTGGGCATGCTGCCGCACGACACCGCCGCGGCTGCCGACCTGGCCCGCAAGCATGATGGCCGGCTGCGGGGACCCGCCTGGCTGGAGATCGAATCGCGCCGCCCGTTGCGCCATGCCTTGGAGATCCGTCACGAAAGCTTCCGCTGCCAGGCGTTCATCGACCTGCTGCGGGCATACGACGTGGCGCTGGTCTGTGCCGACTCGCTGGACTGGCCGCGGCTGATGGACGTGACCTCGGACTTCGTCTATTGCCGGTTGCTGGGGGGCGCGAACCACCTTGACAACGGCTATGACCATGCCGGCCTGGTCGAATGGGGCAACCGCTTCAAAGCCTGGGCAAGGGGAGACGAACCCCCGAATGCCGAGAGGATCGGCACCAAGGCGAGGCTGAAGCGCCGAGACGTGTTCGTTTTTTTTGACAACGAAAAGAAGGTCCGCTCACCGGCAAATGCGCTGGAGATGATCCGCCGCCTGCGGACCTGACTGGGTAATCTCGATCATGGGGCGATCCAATAATGGCGCTATCCAGGTAAGCGGACCTGGATGCACGATGGCGCCGGGTCTGCCGGGCAGCGGGATGGAAAGTGTTGGTTCGCCGTGAGGGCACGGGGTTGCGTCGCATGACGGTTGGATGTCGCAGCCGACAGAGGGCAACCATTCGCCGCCGGATAGCATTATACCAACGGTCCGAAGCATTGACCGTTCTTCAAACGGTCGGACCGTTGATATCCTATTGATTTCGCGGGCAGCCGCCACACCAACCCTGCCCGCATACCGGTCATCCCTGCGGGCTGCCGGTATTACACCTGCTGATGTTGAGGGGATGAACAAGATGGGCCAAATTACACAGCGTGCAGCGCGGCTTGCGGCCGGCATTGCCATGATGACGCTGCTGCCGTACGGATTTGTTCCGGCGCAGGCGCAGTTGCTGGACCAGTTGAAGAACGGCGCGCAATCCAGCCAGAATGGTGGAGGCTTGACGGGTGGTGGCGGGTTGGGCGGCCTGGGCGGCGGGCTGCCGTCCGTCGGGCAGGCGAGCGCCGGGAACACCGCCGGCGTGCTGCAATACTGCGTGCGCAACAACTATGTCGACAACGGTGCCGCGGCCTCGGCGAAGAACTCGCTGATAAGCAAGATCGGCGGCTCGAGCCAGGGCAGCCAGAGCGGCGACTATCAGGCAGGCAACAAGGGCATCCTGAACACCGGTGGCGGCCAGACCTACAGCCTGGGTGGCGGCGGGGTGAAGGCGCAGGTGACGCAGAAAGTCTGCGGCATGGTCCTGCAGCACGCCAAGTCGCTGCTGTGACCCGCGCACGGGCTGTCAGATTGTCACGATGACATAGGTCTCCTCGACACTGACCGGCACCGCTTCGGCCATGAACGGGCCTTCCAGCACGGTCTTGCCAGGTGCCACCGCGACGTCGAAGGCGCGCGCCTGGACACTGCCGGGATCACACAGCGACTGGCCGGTGCGGATATCGAATTCCCAGCAGTGCCAGGGGCAACGGATCATCTCCCCGGTCCGGGTCAGGCGGTAGTCGCCCGGGCTGGGCGCCACCAGCCGACTGACGATCTCACCCTGGCACAACGGGGCACCTTGGTGCGGGCAACGGTTGATCAGGCCGTAGAACGCGTCGCCCACGTTGAAGATGCCGATCTGCCGGCCATTCACCGTGACGATCTTCCGCGAACCCGAGGGGATCTCGTCCACCCGGGCAACGACATGGCGGCTCATGCATCAGTCCAGGTTGTACAGGGCCTTGGCGTTGTCGCGGTAAATCCTGCGCTTCCAGTCGTCCGGCAGCGGCACCTTGAAGGCGTAGCGCGGGTCGTCCTGGTCCCAGTGCGGATAGTCGGTGGAGAACATGATCCGGTCCGGCCCGATCCATTCCAAGATGGAGAGCATGTCGTGCGGCCGCTCCGGCTCCTCGATCGGCTGGGTGGTGACCCAGATGTGCTCGTGGACATATTCGGACGGCGAGCGGGTCAGGTGCGGCACCTCGGCCTTCAGGCGCTTCCAATGCTTGTCCAGCCGCCAGCACAAAGCCGGCAGCCAGGCGAAGCCACCCTCGACCAGGACGATCTTCAGGTTGGGGATCTGCTCGAATACGCCCTCGCAGACCAGGCTGGTGACCAGGGTCTGCATGGTCTGCACGTAGGACGGATGTTCCTCATGATAAAATGAGGGCCAGCCGCCGCCGGTCGAGGCATGGCCGCTGGTGCCCCCCAGATGCAGCGAGACGGGGAAGCCGTTGGCCGCGCACGCCTGCAGGATCGGCCAGTAGCGGCGCCGGCCCAAGGGCTCCAGCCCGCGCGGCGGGATGTTGACCTGGGCGAAGCGGCGGTCGCCGGCGCGCTTCTCGATTTCCGCGACGGCGGCTTCCTGATGTTCGATGTTGATCTGCACGGCGCCGAGCAGGCGGGGGTCGGGGTCACACCAGTGGGCCAGTTGCCATTCGTTGGCGGCAGTGGCCATGGCGGCGCCGAAGTCGACGTTGCGCTCCCCGGGGCCGCCGCCGACCAGCGGCGCCAGCAGACCATAGGCGACATCGAACAGATCCAGCAGTTGCTCCTGCATCAGCGGCAGGTCGGAGCCGGGATGCGCGCCGTCCTTTGGCCAACTGTCCATCCGCATGCCGGAACCAGGCGACATGCGCGGATACATCGAGGTCTTCGCCAGCCCCTGGCGGCTGCGGCCGCCGATCGTGCGCTTGTGCTGCAGCCAGCGCTGCGACAGGAACGGGTCGAAGTCGTTCGGTCCCCTGACATAGGGGTGCACGTCGCAGTCGATGAAGCCCAGATGGCTCGCGGCCGAGCGGTCGGGCTTGCGGTCGAGGACGGTCATGTTCATGGCGTGGTCTCCTTCAGCCGAGGATAGGTTTCCAGCGGGTTGTCGACGCAGATCTTCTGGACCAGCTCGGCCGGCAGGCCAGCCGGCAGCGCGGCGTCGCCGTCAAAATGCCAATGCGGATAGTCCGAGGAGAACAGCAGCATCCGATCGGAACCAAGCTGCTGCAGCAATGTGTGCAGTTGGCCTTCATCCGGTGGTGCGTCGAAGGGTTGGACGGTCAGGCGGACATGCTCACGGACGGTCTCCATCGGCCGCTGCTCCAGCCACGGCACCTCGGCCCGCACGCCGCGCCAGGTCTTGTCCAGCCGCCACAGCGAGGCTGGCAGCCAGGTGACGCCGGATTCGATCAGTACGACCCGAAGGCCGGGGAACTTCACGAACACACCCTCGGTGACCAGGCTGTTCAATGCCGCGGCGAAGCCCTGCGCCTGAGAGACATAATCCTCCAGGTAGTACGACGGCCAGCCCAGCGCGCTGGGCGGATGGCGGAAGCTGCTGCCGGCGTGGATGCCGACGGGCAGCCCTTGCGCCTGCGCCGCCTTGTAGATCGGCCAATTCTGCCGCCGGCCCAACGGCAGCTCGGTCATCGCCAGCAGTAGCACCTGGACGAAGCGGCGGTCGGGGGCAAGTCGCTCGATTTCCTCGGCAGCCAGATCAGCGCTGTGCGGCGGCACGACGATGGAGGCGCGCAGGCGCGGGTCGCGGTCCAGCCACTCGGCGCGGACCCAGTTGTTGATGGCGCGGCAGAAGGCGGCGGACATGTCCTCACTGAGCATGACCTGCGCGCCGTGCAGGACGTTGCAGATGGCCAGGCTGGGGCGCAGCCGATCCAGCAGATGGGTCTGCAGCGCGGTCAGGCTGCTGCCGGGCGGCCCGGACGGCAGGTGCCAGTCGGGCCGGCCGTTGATCGACGCGTTGGCTGGAAAGGAGCTGGCCTCCAGGTTCTCCCGCTCCAGCCCCCGGCGCAGCACGTGCTCGCGCCAGTAGTCGTCGAAATACGGCAGCAGGACGCGGGTGCTGGGAACGGCGGGATGGATGTCGCAGTCGATTGCGCCGATGACAGGTGCGCCGATAGAAGGATGGTCGGTAGCCGGATGGTCCATGGGCGGTGCTTTCGCCTTCGCTTCGGCTGTAAACGCTAGGCGATGAAGCCTGTTATGTAAACAATCCGAGCCCGTTGCCGCAGCGTCGACAGCATGATCTTGCGGCTTTGCCTGGAGGGAAAGGATGACCCGTCGTCCGCGCAAGATCTGGATGCCCAGTACGCGTCCCGGTGCGGTTCCGTTGGTCGAGAAGCTGGAAATCGTCTTAGCCTGCGAGAGCTTCATCGCGACGGTGCTGAAGCCGCGCTTCCTGCCGGTCATACGGCCGACCGAGAACAACTATCCGATCGACATCCACGGTGACTGGCGGGGCGGGCGGTACCGTTTCATCCAGAGGTACCGCTCTGGCATGACGCACAACGAGGGCGAGGAGTTTGACGCACCGTTCACCCGGCTGGACCGGGTCGGGCGTGACCGCTTCGACATCTACTGGATGCGGCACACCGGAAGCTGGTGGCGGCTGCACACCGGCCTTGGCCTGCATGAGTCGCTGCAGACGATCGAACAGGATGGAATGCTGCATCCGCTATGATGCCTTCAGACGAAGGTCACTTGGTCCGCCCGCTCGCTTGGAGCCTAATCGCTTCAGGTTGAAGCCATCAGGCTCTGGCTTGCTTTTTGAGAGGGCGATTCACGTCTGAGGTTGCACCAACCTCAGACGATCGCACTCTAACGATGAAGTCGCTCGGCGCCGCTTAGAGCGGTGTCCGTTCGCATTGGCTCACGGACACCCCTCTAACTCGCTGTTTGATCGCATGATTCACCGCTCCGTGTGATGCCACCTCCGCGGATCAAGCTCTAACGGCATGCGGCGGCGCAAGCCGGCCCAGGCCGGACGCAGCTTGGCCAAGCGGAACTCCACCACCGCGGCATAGGATGAGGGCAGAACCACCAGGGTCAGCAAGGTCGCGGTGATCAGCCCGCCGATGACGACGGTGGCCAGCGGACGCTGCACCTCAGCCCCGGCGCCGGTGGAGACCGCCATCGGCACGAAGCCCAGGGTTGCCACCATGGCGGTCATCAGCACCGGCCGCAGGCGCCGCTCGGCCGCACTTTGGGCAGCGGCACGCGGTGCCTTGCCGGCCTTGCGCTCCTGCTCGATGTAGCTGGTCAGCACCACACCGTTCAGGATGGCGATGCCGAAGGTCGCGATGAAGCCGATGGCGGCCGAGATGCTGAACGGCATCCCGCGCAGCAGCAGGGCGGCGATCCCGCCGGTGGCGGCCATTGGCACGTTCAGCAGGATCAGCAGGGCCAGCCGCATGCTGTTGAAATGCAGGTAGAGCAGCAGCAGGATCCCGGCCAGCGCCATCGGCACCACCAGACTGAGCCGAGCCGTGGCCGATTGCAGGTTCTTGAACTGCCCGTTCCAGTCAATCGAATAGCGCGGCGGCAGGTGCACCTTGTCCTGCACCGCCTTCCGCGCCTCAGTCACGAAGCTCTGCGCATCGCGGCCACGCAGGTTCACCTCGACGTAGATGCGCCGCTGCAGCTTTTCGCGGTTGATCTCGGCTGGCCCGGTGGACACAAGCACATCGGCGACATCGGACAGCGCCACCATGCGCCCCTGCCCGTTTGCCACCGGCAGGTTGCGCACGGTCTCAATGTTGGCACGGTCTTTGGGCGGCAGGCGGAAGACGATCGGCGTTTCGCTGTTGTCCTGGCCGTAGACCAGGCCGGCGGTATGGCCGCCGAGTGATTCGACGACATTGAGCACGTCGGATGCGTTCACGCCGAAGCGGGCGGCCTTCCGTCGATCGATCTGCACCGTCAGGTACGGCATCCCGCCCTGCGCTTCCGGCTTGACGTCCGCCGCCCCGTTAATGCCGCGCACCGTGTCGGCCACCTGGTTGGCGAGGCCGGTCAGCGTTTTCAGATCATCGCCGTAGATCTGGATCGCGACGTCCGAGCGCACACCCTGCAGCAGGTCTTCCTCGCGCATCTGGATTGGCTGGGAAAACGTGAAAGCGACCCCAGGGATCTGCTGCTTCAGCTTGGCCTCGAACTGGGCGACCAGTTCGGACTGGGACGACACGCCTTTCCACTGGCCCTTCGGCTTCAGGGAAATGAAGCTGTCGGAGCTTTCCACGCCCATCGGGTCGGTCGGCACCTCGGCGCTGCCGGTCAGGGAGACGACATGGGTGACCTCGGGGAAGCCACGCAGCACCTTCTCGATCTGGGTAACCGTGCGCAGCGATGCGTCCAGGTTGATGCCGGGCAGCTTCTCCGACGTCACCACGATTGAGCCTTCCGCCAGTTGCGGGATAAACTCGCCGCCCAAGCCGGTGGCCAGGAACACGCTGCCGCCGAACAGCACGGCCGCAATGAGGAAAGTCCAGCCGGGATGCGCTTCCGCATGGCGCAGCAGCGGCCGATAGCCGCGCCGCGCCCAGTGGATGACCCTGGTGTCCTGGTCCGACACGTGCCGCGGCAGGAACATCGCTGTCAGCGCCGGGATGACGGTCATGGTCAGCAGCAAGGAGCCGGCCAGCGCCAGCATCACCGTCAGTGCCATCGGGCGGAACATCTTGCCCTCAACGCCGCTCAGGGTCAGCACCGGGACGTAGACCATCAGGATGATCAGCACGGAGAACGCCACCGGACGGGCGACCTCGGCGGACGAGTCCCGGACGACTGCCCCAGCGTCGGCGCCGGAATCCTGCGCCCGGCGGCGCATCGCGTTCTCGACCATCACCACCGCGCCATCGACGATCAGCCCGAAATCGATGGCGCCCAGGCTCATGAGGTTGCCGGAGACACCCAGCAGGCGCATGCCCATGAACGCGAGCAGCATGGACAGCGGGATGGCGCAGGCGACGATCAGCCCGGCCCGCAGGTTGCCCAGCAGCAGCAGCAGGACGGCGATCACCAGGACGGCGCCCTCAATCAGGTTGCGGGTGACGGTGTCGATGGTGCGGTTCACCAGGTCGGAGCGGTCGTAGTATGGCCGGATCTCGACCCCCTGCGGCAGTTGGCGCTGGATGTCGGGGATCACCGCCTTCACCGCGCCGACCACCTTGCTGGCATTCTCGCCGTACAGCATCAGCACCACTCCGACGACGGTTTCGCCCTGGCCGTCGTGGGTGACCGCGCCCAGCCGCACCTTCGGCGCCGTGACCACCTGGCCGACGGTGGAGACGGTGATCGGCGTGCCGTCGGGACCGGTGGCCAGGACGATGTTGCCGATGTCGGCGGGGCCGGTCGCCAGGGCCAGGCCGCGGATCACCTCCTGCTCATCGCCATGGTCCAGATAGGCGCCGCCGCGGGTCTGGTTGTTGTCCGACAGCGCCTGGAACACCTGCGTGAGGCTGAGGCCGTAGCGGCGCAGCGCGTCGGCGCCAATGCGCACCTCATAGGTCTGCATCTGGCCGCCGTAGATGTTCACGTCGACCACGCCGGGCACCAGCTTCAGCTTGGGCGTGATGGTCCATTGCAGCAACTGGCGCAGCTCCATCGGCGTGTGGCCGGGGCCGCGCACCTCGAACTGGAAGATCTCGCCCAGGCCGGTGGCCAATGGACCCAGCTCTGGCGAGCCGACGTTGGGCGGCATGGTTTCGCGCGCGGTCTGCAGCCGTTCATTCACCAGCGCGCGGGCCTGGCCCAGGTCGGCACCGTCGTCGAAGGTCACGTAGACCGCGGACAGCCCGAAGCGTGACAATGAGCGGACCGAGCTGAGCGCGGGCAGTCCGGCCATGGCGTTCTCGATCGGGAAGCTGACGAGCTTCTCCACTTCCAGCGGACCCAGACCCTGCGCCTGGGTCAGTATCATCACCTGCTTGGGCGAGATGTCGGGCACCGCATCGATCGACAGTCCGCTCAGGTTGGTCAGGCCACCGGCGATGAGCGCCAGGGCGGCGACGAAAACCAGCCAGCGCTGGCCGACGATGGCGGTGAAGAAACGGTGCATTTCTTAATCCGTCGAACCGAGCAGGTCGGCTTGCACAAGGGCCTTGAGCTGGAAGCTTCCGGCGGTGACCACGCGCTGGTCCGGTTGCACGCCGGATTTCACCTCGACCCAGTCCGGCTGCTGCACCCCCAGGGTCAGGTCCAGCCGCTGGAAGCGGTCGTTGTCCAGCGGCGTGAAGGCGATGGCCTTGTCGTTCAGCATCTGCACCGCGGCGGCCGGCACGACCACGCCGTCGCGCCCCAGGTCGGCGCGGATTTGCAGGGTGACATACATCCCTGCCTTCAGGGACAGGTCGGGGTTGTCGATCTGCAGGCGCGCCGGAATGGTGTTGGTGCGCGGATCGACCTCGGCCCCCAGGCTGAGCAGGCGGCCATGAAAGTCCTGGTTTGGGTAGGCGCTGGCCTTGATCGTTGCCGTGTCGCCGGGGTGGATCAGGGCCAGGGCATTTTCCGGCACTGTGGCGACGACAAGCATCTTCGACAGGTCGGCGACGGTGAATGCGTCCATCGAGGCATCGACGACCTGACCCGGCGAGAGGTTGATGGCGGCGACCACGCCGTCGATCGGGGTGACGATGCCGCCGTCGGAGCCGGTGCCGGTTGGATCAAGCCGTTGGGCGCGGGTCTGGTACATGGTGACCTGCGCCTGCGCGGTGTCCACCGCCGCCTGTGCCCGGGCAGCCTCGCCCCGCCGGCGCTCGACCTCGGCTTGGGACAGCGAGCCATCCCGCTGCAGCGCCGTGCCGCGGTGCAGGGCGGCATCTGCCACCACGGCATCCGCCCTAGCTTGACGCAGAGCGGCCTGTGCGGCTGCCAGCCCGTTGCGCGCGTCGGTCAGGTCGGCGAAATCCAGCGTTGCCAGGCGCTGACCGACGTGGACCGCCTCGCCCATGCCGACGTTCAAGGTGATTACGCGCCCCTGGCCGAACGGATGCAGATGGGCAACCCGCCGCTCATCGAACATCGCCGTACCGGGCACCTGCAGCATCTGCACGATGCGCTGCTGGCGGGCCTGCGCCGTGGCCAGCTTGACGCCCTTCTGCGCGTCCTGGCTCATGGTCACGATGCCCGGCGCGTCCTTAGGCTGGTCCGCGGCCATTGCCGCATGACCGAGCAGCAGCAGGCCCAATATCACCGGGCCCGGAAGCAAACGCTTCATGGCACGATCCCTGTGGCGATCAGCAAGCGAAGCTGGGCGGCCTCGCGAAGCGTGCGCGCCTTGTCCCGCGCCAGCTCGGCATCGAAGGACGACGACCGGGCGCGGATGACCTCGATCAGCGGCATCTCGCCGGCCCGCCAGGCGCGGTCGATCTCGCCAGCCCTGGTCCTGAGCTGTGCCGCCGCCTGGTCGGCAGCGGCGGCGGACCGCTGCGCGCCTTGCATCACCGCGCGGGCCTGACGCAGTTCCAGCGCCACCTGACGCTGCACCGACACAAGCTGGCTTTGCGCCTGCGTCAGCGCGGTCTGAGCGGCGGCGATGCGCGGGGCGTTGCGACCGGCGGAGCCGAACGGGAACCGCACCACGACACCGAACCGGGTGTCCCACGGCGTGCCCAGTTGCTTTTCATGGATCCCCTGCAACGAGACGTCCGGGTCGTCACGGTCGGCAATGCGGGCCAGCCGCAGCGAGGCCTCGGCCGAGGCGACATTCAGGCGGGCGGCCACGATCCTGGGATTCTCCGGACCAGCCGCGGCACGCGGGGAGGCAGTCAGCCGTGGCAGTGTCTCAAGCCCGGTCAGGGCAGCGAGCGCGGCGCGAGCGGTCTCGACCTGCATGTCGGCGTCGGTCAGCGACAGCCGAGCCGAGGCAGCCTCGGCATCGGCGGCCAGTGCGTCGGATCGGGCATTCTCGCCAAGCCGTTGGCGGCGGTTGAGGTCGGCGGCCAGGGATTGGGCGGTCTGCAGCCGGCGTTGCGCGACGTCGCGGGCGTTGACCGCCTGTGCGGCCTGCAGAACGGTGTCCAGCAACTGCTGGGCCAGCGCGAGATGCACCGCCTCACTGTCCGCAACCGCCTTGGCGAGGTCCGAACGGGCGACGTTCTGGGTCGCGGTGCCCTCGCCGGGCAGCCAGACGGACGTGCCAAACTCTCCCTGATAGGTGGTATAGCCCTCCGCGCTGCCGGCGCGGTCATCGACGAACGTTCCGGATGCGACTGGTGCGCCAGGGAACAGAGCGCCGGCAGCCCGAGCGCGGATGGCGGCTTCCTGGCGGCGCGCTTCGATGGCCGGGCGGTCCAGCGCGCGCATCCACGCAGCCTCCAGCAGGTCGTGGAACAATGGCGCGGGCTGCGCGAAGCAGGGGGCCGAGAGCCAGGCCAAAGTTGCGAACACCAGGACAAACCGGATTGCCGTTGCCATTCCCGCTCCGTGCGATGACCGTTCCCCGCCAGGGGTCGGCGCGAGGGCAACGCATGTCGCAGCAGATCGCGTGGATTTTCTCAAAAGGAAGGGCCTCAATTCGCTGTGAGGCGACAGCTTGACACCACGCCGACAGTCAGACAGAATACTAACGAACGTTCGTTAGGGATAAGTGTTGTGGAGATTTCTCCGAAGGACCGCATTAGGCGGGAAGCCATGCGCCTGTTCGTGGAACATGGGGTTGATGCCGTGTCCATGCGCGACATCGCGGACGCTTCAGGGCTGAAGGCACCCAGCCTGTATGCGCACTTCCGCAGCCGCGAGGACCTGATCGGCGACCTGTTCGAGGCCAGCTATGCCGCCTATGGCGAGAAACTGGCGCATGTCAGCCACTGCACCGGCGACTTTCGGATGCAGTTGGAGGCAATGGTCAGGCTGATCTGTGGACTGCAGGCCCAGGATGCGGTGCTGTTCAACTTCCTGTTGCTGGCCCAGCATGGCGCGCTGCGCCGGGTGCAGCGCGACGACCGCAACCCGGTCGAGATCATCTGCCGCCATGTCGCCGCGGCAATGCAAGCGGGCGAAATCCCCAAAGGCAATGCTACGCTGCTTGCCGCCGCGTTGATCGGCGTCATTGTGCAGACCGCCACGTTCAGGCTGTACGGACGGCTGGACGTCGATTTGGATGAACTGGCCGACGAGATCGTCGGCATCTGCCTGAGGATCGTGTCATGCTGAGGATCGTGTCATGAAGCCGGTCAGCGCGTTTTCCCTGCTGGTCTCCAGGCGTCTGGGGCCGCTGTGCCTGGCGCAGACCTGCGGCGCCTTCAACGACAACCTGGTCAAGAATGCCATGGTGGTCCTGGCCATCTTCAAGCTGGGCGCAGGCGGGGCCGGACTGGCTGCGCTGGCCGGGGCGCTGTTTGTCGCGCCCTATGCGCTGCTGTCGGCGACCGCGGGGCAACTGGCGGACCGGTTCGACAAGGCCCGGCTGATCCAGGCGACCAAGGCCGCCGAGATCCTGCTGATGGCGGCAGCCGGCTACGCGTTCCTGCAGAGCAGCGTCCCTGCCCTGCTGACGGTGCTGTTCGGGCTGGGCGTCCAGGCGGCGATGTTCGGACCGCTGAAATACGGCATCCTGCCGGACCACCTGCGTGATCAGGAGCTGGTCGCCGGCAACGGTGTTGTCGAGGCCTCCACCTTCCTTGCCATCCTGGCCGGCACCGTCGCGGGCGGCGCTTTGATCCTGCTGGATGCAGGTCCGGCGATCGTCAGCGCAGCCGGAATCGGCGTCTCGGTGATCGGGCTGGCGGCAGCGTTTGCCATTCCGGCCGCGCCAAGCGGTGACAGTTCGCTGCACATCGGCTGGAACATCCTGCGTGAGACGGCAGCGGTCACCCGTCAGGCGGCAGCCAACCACTCGGTGTGGCTGGCGATCCTGGGCATCAGTTGGTTCTGGGCGATCGGCGCCACCTTGCTGGCGGAGTTCCCGACGATTACCCGCGACGTTCTGCGGGCTGACGGCCATGTGGTGACCCTGCTGCTGACGATGTTTGCCGTCGGCATCGGCCTTGGTTCCCTGCTGTGCGGCAGGCTGCTGCGCGGCGAGGTCAGCGCCCGCTATGTGCCGCTTGCGGCCGTGGGCATCACGCTGTTCACCTGGAACTTTGCCTCGGTGGTACTGGGCGCGAGCGGGCCGAGCGCGGGCGGGTCAGGTGCGGTGGGCGGGCAGTTGACCAGCATCCAGGCGATCCTGCACGCACCGGCAGGATGGCGCATGCTGACCGACCTGATCCTGCTGTCGGTCTGCGGCGGGCTTTATTCCGTGCCGCTTTACGCCATGGTGCAGGAGCGTTCGCAGCCTTCGCACCGGGCGCGCACCATTGCCGCCAACAACGTCGTCAACGCCGTGATGATGGTATTGGGGGCGGGCTTCGTCGCGGCGGCCTCCGCGGCGGGGCTGGCGGCCCCGCGGGTGCTGCAGATCGCGGCGGTGCTGAACCTGGGCGTGGCAGTCTGGATCATTCCGCTGCTGCCGCGCGCGGTGTTCCGCTGGTTGATGCAGTGGTATTTCCGCCTGTGCCATCGGGTGCGGATCGATGGCCTGGAGCATCTGAGTGCGGCCGGCATGCGGTCGATCCTGGTGATCAACCACCTGTCCTTCCTTGATGGCTGCCTGGTGGCGGCTTTCGTGCCCGGCGACCTGGTCTTCGCAATCGATAGCGAGCAGCTTCGCCGGTTCTGGTTCCTGAGGTACCTGATCGACGTCCTGCCGGTCGACCCGAACAGCCCGATGGCCATCCGGACGATGGTCAAGGCGGTGCAGCAGGGCCAACGGCTGGCGATCTTTCCCGAAGGCCGGATCAGCCTGACGGGGGCGCTGATGAAGATCTACGATGGGCCGGGCATGATCGCGGACCGGGCCGATGCGGCGATCATTCCAGTCCGCATAGACGGAACGCAGTTCCACAAAACCTCACGCATGCGGGGCAAGCTGCCGCTGCGGTGGTTTCCCCGCCTGTCGCTGACCGTGCTGCCGCCGGCGCGCCCCGCTGTCCCGGTTGGGCTGACCGGGCGGCCACGGCGGGCGGCGCTGGGACGGATGATGCAGGACATCATGACCGAAGCCTCATTCCGGCCGGAGCGGCTGCGGCACAGCCTGTTTGCCGCCCTGCAGCAGGCCTGGCACCGATATGACCGGGGCCTGCCGATCGCTGCCGACATCGTGCCCGAGGATGGCGGCGGCAACACCATCACCCAATTGACCTATCGGCGGCTGATCCTGGCCAGCATCGTGCTGGGCCGGAAGCTGGCGGCGTTCACCCGCGACGGCGAGCGCGTTGGGGTGTTGCTGCCGAACTCGGTGGGCACCCTGGTGACGTTCTTTGCCCTGCAGTCGCGGGCGCGTGTGCCGGCCGTGCTGAACTTCACCAGTGGTGCCGACACCGTGCTGTCCTGCTGCACCGCCGCCGGCGTCCGCACCATCCTAACGTCACGCCGAGCCGTGCAGCGGGGCAAGCTGGAGCGGCTGGTCGAGGCGGTCGCCGCGCAGGTCCGCTTCATCTACCTGGAGGATGTGCGGGCTTCGATCAGCCTGTTGGACAAGCTGCGCGGAATGGTCCTGCTTCGCCGGCCGAGCAGTGCAGCGGGGGCGCGGGTCGACGCTTCGGCGCCGGCAGTGGTGCTGTTCACATCAGGATCGGAAGGCGCGCCCAAGGGTGTCGTGCACAGCCACCGCTCATTGCTGGCAAACTGTGCCCAACTGCGCTCGGTGGTGGACTTCAATCCGGCGGACAGGGTGTTCAACGCGCTGCCGATGTTCCACGCCTTCGGCATGATCGCGACGCTGCTGCCGTTGATGTATGGCGTGCGGACGTTCCTGTATCCTTCGCCGCTGCACTACAAGCTGGTGCCGGAAATGGTGTATGCGGAGCAGTCGAGCATCATGTTCGGCACCGACACGTTCCTGACCGGCTATGCGCGCCAGGGCAACGCGCTGGATTTCCAGTCGCTGCGCTATATCTTTGCCGGTGCGGAGAAGGTGCGGCCGGAGACGCGGGCGGCTTACATGGCGCACTTCAAGAAGCCGATCTTCGAGGGCTACGGCACCACCGAGACGGCGCCGGTGCTGGCGCTTTCAACCTGGGGGCATGCGCGCGAAGGCTCGGTTGGCCGGCTGCTGCCCGGCATCGAGGCTCGGCTGGAACTGGTGCCGGGCATCGCGAAGGGGGGGCGGCTGCTGGTGCGTGGGCCCAACGTGATGCTGGGCTATGTGCGGCCGGAGGCGCCGTGCGTCCTGGAGCCGCCGCCGCAGGGCTGGTACGACACCGGCGACGTCGTCACCATCGACAGCAACGGGTTTGTCGCCATCGAAGGCCGGCTGAAGCGGTTCGCCAAGATCGGCGGCGAGATGGTTTCACTGACCGCAGCGGAGGCCTTGGCAGCGGAACTGTGGAAGGAGGCGCAGCATGCGGTGATCGCGGTGGCCGATGCGCGCAAGGGCGAGAAGCTGCTGCTGGTGACAACCCAGGCGAACGCCGATGCGCGGGGCTTGCTGGCCGCCGGGCAGGAGCGTGGCACCGCCGAGGTGCAGATGCCGCGCGAGGTGCTGGTGGTGGATCAGTTGCCGCTGCTGGGGACGGGAAAGGTCGATTACCCGTCGGTCCAGCGGCTGGCGGAGGAGCGGGCGGCGCCAAGGGGGGTCGCGGCGTGAAGCCGGAGCGGTTCCACCGAGGATGGAACCGCTCTCACGCATCGTTTCACGCGGCTAGACCGGTTTCCGTTCGCCTTGGCTCACGGACCCCGCTCTAACTCATTGTTTGATCGCGTGATTCACCGTTCCGGTGATGCCACCTGCTCGGATCACGCTCTAATCGCGCGGAATAGCGCTTTTGCGCGATTCCAGTCTGCGTGAAGCCGCTCTAGCGGTCAGGCCGGCGTCGGGTCCAGCTTGTAGCCGCCCGGCGCCGTCAGCAGAATGCGGCAATCGCCGGGATCCGCCTCGATCTTCTGCCGCAGGCGATAGATGTGCGTCTCCAGCGTATGGGTGGTGACACCGGCATTGTAGCCCCAGACCTCATCCAGCAGCACCTGGCGCGACACCAGACGGTTGGCGTGCTTGAGCAGGAACCTCAGGATGTCGACTTCCTTCGCCGTCAGCCGCAGCCGCTTCTTTTCCGGGCCGATCAGCATCTTCGCCGACGGGCGGAACGTGTACGGCCCAATGGTGAACACCGCGTCCTCACTGGTGTCATAAAGCCGCAACTGCGCCTGCAGCCGCGCCAGCAGCTCATTCACCCGGAACGGCTTTGCAATGTAATCATTTGCCCCGGCGTTCAGCCCGCTGACGACGTCGCCCTCATCGCTGGCGCCGGTCAGCATGATGATTGGCATGGTGTGGCCCTGCTTGCGGATACGGGCGCAGAAATCGCGTCCGTCACCGTCCGGCAGATTGATGTCCAGAATGATCGAGTCGAAGCGCGAATCCGCCGCACCCAGGTGCCGGCTGGCCTCATCAAGCGTAGCAGCCTCAATTGACTGGAAAGCGCCACTGGATGCCACCTGGTCCGCCAGAACCTGCCGCAGTGCGGCATCGTCCTCGACGATCAGAATTGGTCTCGCTGCCGACATGACTGGAACCTCTCGAAGAACTCTCCTTCCAGTATCGTATCTTATGCACCTTTGTAAAGAGCGTTTTTGTGATTAGGCGAATAAAACCGAAACACCCACCCAAAGCACGCGCTTGAATACTTGCGTCTGACAGTAACCTGGATACAACAGTATTCGTGTTTCCATCATCACGCGTGCGTTATACCATACAACCGCATCATCGCCATGCGGCCGCCCGTAGCAAACCCTGACGCCCCACGCATTGCCCTGCCGGACACCGCGCGGCAGTCTGGGCCGATGGCCAGCCGCCGCCACACCTACCGAATCACCCTGGAGTGGACCGGCAACCTCGGCCCCGGCACCGCCGGCTATGACGCCTACAGCCGCGACCACACCATCAGCGACGCTGCCAAGCCGCCCATCGCGGGCTCCTCCGACCCGGCGTTCCGCGGCGACCCTGCCCGCTGGAACCCCGAGGCGCTGCTGATCGGCTCCATCGCCGCGTGCCACAAGCTGTGGTACCTGCACCTTTGCGCGGCCGCCGGCATCACTGTGCTACAATACCACGACCAGGCCGAAGGCACGATGCAGGAAGACGCCGATGGCGGCGGGCGCTTCACCCAGGTCGCCCTGCGTCCCAGCATCGTCATCCGCCCCGACGACGACATCGCCAAGGCGGAACAACTGCATCAGCAGGCCCACCGCAAATGCTTCATTGCCAACTCGGTCAACTTTCCGGTGACCTGCACGCCCCACATCAGCTTCGGGCCGCCATAGAGGCCCAGTTGCCGCGCTTTCGTCCAAGTCAAAGTTCCTGCATCAAGCCCAACCCGGGAACGCTGCATGCCATGCCGCTACGATGCACGGGTGAGATTAGACGCAAAGCAGATCAGGTTGTCGTCGAGGTCGCAGACGATCAGGCTGCGCATGGCCCAAGGCTCGTCACGAGGTGCTTGCCGGATACGAGCGCCTGCCGTTTGCAATTCGTGATGCAGGGCGTTGACGTCCGATACCTCGATAAACGCGCTTAGAGCAATTCCACCGAGGGTGGAACCGCTCTCGCTCATGGTTTCACGCGGCTACTCGCGCAGAATCGCGCTTTTGCGCGATGCCAGTCTGCGCGAAGCCGCTCCAGCAAATCCTCGCCTGCGGCATGGTCGATAACAGGCTTGGTTACTTGGCGGATGGCCAAAATCGCCTCGTCACGGGCCACATGAGCGTAAAATGGCGTGTCACCGTAGACAAACAGCGGATGAAAACCGAGCGGGCCGGTATAGTAGGCGAGCGCGGCCTGGAAGTCCTTGACGAAAAGGTTTGGAATCGCCTGTCTTAACATGCGCCGGTTTCCTGAGCACGCGGGGCCGCTGGTTTGCCGACCACCACCGCCGCTGAGGGGATAAACGATCGGGCAGCGTTTGTTTGTTACATATTGTGCCGCTCTCGCACAGCTCATGCGGATATGCGAGAACCACGGCTTCCGGCAGCGTATCTGATCGGTTCTGGCAAACGCCTGTGCTAATCCAGACTCAGAATTACACGCACGCGGCCAGTGATTTCGACAGGTCGGGCGTGCCTGGCTTCCATCAACATGAGGAAACACGCCATGTCGACGACCGCACAGCAGGAGCATCACAGCGGACCCGGCTATGCCTCGCCGCAAGAGGCCATCGCCGCGCCCCGGGAGAAAATCGTCTACACGCTATGCATCTACACAGGGACCGGGATCGAAGCGCCGGACTATCTGGCGACGATCGACGTGGATGAGACGAGCCCAACCTACGGCCAGGTGATAAGCCGGCTAGAGATGCCAAACATCGGCGACGAGCTGCACCACATGGGTTGGAACGCCTGCTCGTCGTGCCACGGGGATTGCGGCATGTCGCGGCGATACCTGATCATTCCCGGTGTGCGGTCGAACAACTTCTATATCGTCGACACCGCGGCCGATCCGCGAAGCCCGACATTGCACAAGGTGATCGACGGCAACGAGATCAAGCTGAAGACCAACCTTTCAGGGCCGCACACCGTCCATTGCCTCGGCTCCGACATCATTGTTTCGATGCTGGGAGACGCCGGCGGCAACGCGCCGGGCGGGTTTCTTCACCTGGACAAGGACTTTGAGATCGTTGGCCGCTGGGAGAACGATATTTCGGGAATGCAGTATAATTACGACTTCTGGTATCAGCCCCGCCACAACATGATGGTCTCGTCGGAGTGGGCTGCGCCGAACACCTTCATGCCGGGCTTCGATCTTGAGGATGTTGGCAAGGGCAAATACGGCAGGCACCTGCATTTCTGGGATTTCGCCAACAGGCGCATCGAGCGCTCCGTCGATTTGGGTGCCGAGGGGATGATCCCGTTGGAGGTCCGGTTCCACCATAATCCGGACTCGACGCACGGATATGTTGGCGCAGCTCTGTCGTCCAACGTGTTCCACTGGCACAAGGACGAACAAGGCGAAATAACGGTCGAGAAGGTCATCGATGTCGAGTCCGTCGATGTGAAGGATTTCCCGGTGCCGCTGCCGGGCTTGATCACGGACATCCTGGTGTCGATGGACGACAAGTATCTCTATTTCTCGAACTGGCTGCACGGCGACTTGCGCCAATACGACATCAGTGATCCGTCGAAGCCGGTCCTGACGGGGCAGGTCTGGATTGGCGGCCTGCTTGGGAAGGCGCCGGTGGTGAATGGGCGCGCCGTAGCCGGGGCGCCGCAGATGATCCAGCTCTCGCTGGACGGTAGGCGCCTGTATGTCACGACGTCGCTGTTCTCGACGTGGGACAACCAGTTCTATCCGGCGATGAAGGATGCCGGGGGCGTGATGGTGGTCGTCGACTGCGATGTAGAGAACGGCGGCATGGCGATCAATGACAGGTTTCTCGTCGATTTCGGTCAGGAGCCGCACGGCCCGTCCCGAGCACATGAAACGCGCTATCCGGGAGGAGACTGCTCGTCGGACATTTGGCTTTAGAGTGGTGCCACCGAGGGTGGAACCACTCTCGCTCATCATTTTACGCGGCTACTCGCGCGGACGCGCGCTTTTACGCGATTCCAGCCTGTGCGAAGCCGCTCCAGCGACCCGGAAGGCCGCCCATGCGCAAGCACCTCGTCCGACTGCGCAACCGCGGCCTGGTGTTCGAGGTTGGGGCGGACGAAGCGATACTGGACGTGGTCGAGGCTGCCGGCCTTGTTCTGCCGGTTGGCTGCCGATATGGCGGCTGCATCACGTGTGCGGCAAAGCTGGTGGCCGGCAAGGTCCGGCAGCCGAACGGCACGGCACTGAACCGGCGGCAGTCGCGGGCGGGATACGTGCTGCTGTGCGTCGCACGGCCGATGACCGATTGTGTGCTGGAGGTGGGCGTGGAGAGCCATGGAGCGCTGTTCGTCAATCCCTTTGCCGCGGCCGCTCGAATGTAGCCGGCCCAGCAGTGTCGTATCGCCCCTCACTGATGGCCGACACTGGTATCTCTGCGTAGAGGTTTTGACGGATTGCTTGAGCAGCGATCCTGGCTGCTCAGGCTTGATGTCGCAGGGTTCGGGGTCCTCTTCAGATGCACGGCTTGTGGTGGTGAGAGGATCTATAGTGCAGCTTGCGCCGGCTGCAGGCGCTGGATTGCGTCGACGCGTTCCCGGTTCGCGTCGCCCCAGGCACAGAGCGGCGTAAGCGCGGTTGCCAGCGTCCGCCCGAACGCGGTCATTGCGTAATCCACGCGCGGCGGGACCTCACGGTGATCCGTGCGGCTCAGGATGCCGTCTCTCTCCAACTCCCGAAGATGCTGGATCAGGACCTTTTCACTGATGCCCTGCACAAGCCGGCGTAGCTCACCGAAGCGCCGGGGGCCGCTGCCGAGATGGAACAGGATCAGCGGCTTCCATTTGCCGCCGATCACCGCCAGCGCTACGTCAAGGCCGCACGTGACATCATGCTCCGCTACCGCCATCATCCCATACTTACCTTCGGGTAGGTTCTACATGCCATGTAAGCGCCTGCCTATGTCCCTGCTATCGGCCCCGTTGGGGCTCTGCGGAAGGACATTCTCATGGCAAGGCTTGAAGGCAAGGTCGCGGTTGTGACCGGTGCTACCAGCGGCATCGGTCTGGCGGCGGCGAAACGCTTTGCTCGCGAGGGCGCGCGTTTGTTCATCACCGGCCGCCGCGTGGCGGAACTCGACAGCGCGGTCCGCGAGGTGGGCGGCACTGTCCGCGGCGTGCAGGGCGACGTGTCGAACCTGGCCGACCTCGACCGGCTGTATGATATCGTCCGTGAGGCGGCAGGAACCATCGATGTGCTGTTCGCCAATGCCGGTGGCGGAACATTCATGCCGTTGGGCGAGATCACCGAAGATCATTACGAGCATACGTTTGCCACCAACGTGAAAGGCACGCTGTTCACCGTCCAGAAGGCACTCCCGCTGCTGCGTGACGGAAGCTCGATCATTTTGACGGGCTCCACCGCTGCCACCACGGGCTTGCCGGCCTTCAGCGTCTACAGCGCGACGAAGGGAGCGATCCGCAGCTTCGCGCGAAGCTGGATCATAGACCTGGCCCCTCGGCGCATCCGGGTCAATGTGCTGGTACCCGGCGGCACGTCGACGCCCGGATGGCACGATCTGGCGTCCTCGGAAGAACAGCGCCAGCAGATGCTGGCGATGACCAAGGCCGCGACACCGCTCGGCCGTCTTGGCACGCCAGACGAGACGGCCAGTGCCGCACTGTTTCTCGCCTCTGACGAGAGCAGCTTCGTGAACGGCAGCGAGCTGTTCGTGGATGGCGGCTCAGCGCAGATATGACAGCGGCAATACCGGGTCTGCGCCCCGACCGGGATACCACCCACTATTCAACCTATCAAAATTTCTGTGCAGAGCTACTAATGGTCCAATCTCGACACTCGCAGCCCATGCGGTCGGGTGAATCGGCCCCCAAACAACGGCTAGAGGGGAAATCGGACGGTTCTTCCCGTCTGATTTTCGCCACCCGCCAGCCCGGCGCTTATACCGCCTCGTCCAGATCATCGCCCCACATCTTCTCCAGTGCGTACATCGTCCGGGCTTCCGGCTTGAACAGATGTACGATGATGTCGCCGGCATCGATCAGCACCCAGTCGGAGCCGCCGGCACCCTCTACCTGCACCCGCTTCAGGCCGGCGTCTTTCAGCTTCTCGCTCAGATGCTGTGCCATCGCGGTGATCTGCCGGTCCGCCAGGCCAGAGGCGATGATCATCCGGTCACAGAACATCGCCTTGCCGGCCAGCTCCATCGTGACGACGTTCTCCGCCTTGTCGTCCTCCAGGCTGGTGACGATCACCGTCTGCAGCCGGTCCAGCTCCGATGTCTCGACCGTCGGCTGCTTCACCCCAGCCGCCGCCTTCTTCGGGCCGGCGGCAATCGTCTTCTTCCGCGGGCTGCCCGGCACTACCCCAGCCTCGGGCAACTTCGGCTTGGCCACGGTTTTGCGTGGCGTCGGCTTATGACGGGCAGGTGAGGCAGCAGTCTTAGGCGGCTTGACTATAACACGGTTCCTTTGGCGGCTTGGCGGATCTCGGTGGCGGATATAGCGGTCTGTCGCCCCGGCAGAAACACCCATCCTGGCGCGGCCCCCGGCAGCAGCCGCGCCTCGCGGGCCGGACGACGCTGCGCCCCTAGCCGATGCGCTGCCTGTCCTGCAAGCGCCCGTTGCGTATAGCCGGGCCGTGGCAGCACAACGAAGGCCAGCCGTCGCACAATATCCGTCCAGCGCCGCCAGCGCGGTAGCTGCTCCAGGATGTCCGCGCCCATGATCCAGATGAAGCGCGCGGCGGGAAACCGCCGCAGCAGCAACCGCATCGTGTCCACGGTATAGCGCGTGCCCAGCGCCGCCTCGATCCCGCTGGCAACCACCCGGCGGTCGTGGCCGATGCACGAAGCCCCCTGCAGCCGCTGCTCGAACGGCGCCATGCCGGCTTGCGGCTTCAACGGGTTGCCGGGCGAGACCAGCAGCCAGACCTGATCCAGCCGTAACCGCCGCAACGCCAGTTGCGCGACGTGCAGATGGCCCTGGTGCGCCGGATTGAACGAGCCGCCCAGCAGCCCGATGCGCATCCTGCGGCGGTCGCCGAAGCGGGGAACCGGATCCCGCCAGGACCGCCCGGGCGGCTCGGCCACCGCCTGCCCACCTGCCCCCTGCCCACCTGCCCGCTGCAGGCCGCGGATCATGGCAGCCGCCGGCTTCAGGGGCGCACTTGCCCGCTGCCGAAGACCAGATAGCGGTAGCTGGTCAACTGCTCCAGCCCGACCGGGCCGCGGGCATGCAGATGGCCGGTGGCAATGCCGATCTCCGCGCCGAAGCCGAACTCACCGCCGTCGCAGAACTGCGTGGAGGCGTTCCACAACGCCACCGCGCTGCCGACCCCGCGCAGGAAGCGCTCCGCCGCAAGCCGGTCCTCGGTCACGATGGCATCGGTGTGCTCGCTGCCATGCGCCCGGATGTGCGCCAGCGCGTCGTCCAGCCCGGACACCACGCGGATGGACAGCACCGCATCCAGCCACTCGGTATCGAAGTCGGCGGCGCTGGCGGCCGGCAGCTCCGGCACGATCGCGCACGCGGCGGCGTCTGCCCGGAAGTCGCAGCCCAGGTCGCGCAGATCGGCTACCAGCAGCGGCAGCAGCGGGCCCGCGACCGCCCGGTCGATCAGCAGCGTCTCGGTGGCACCACACACCCCGGTGCGCCGCATCTTCGCGTTCGCCAGAATGCGCCGAGCCATCGCCGGGTCGGCGGCTTGATGCACGTAGGTGTGGTTCAGTCCCTCGGCGTGCGCCAGCACCGGCACCCGCGCCTCATTCTGCACCCGCTGCACCAGCGACTTGCCGCCGCGCGGGATGATCAGGTCCAGCAGCCCCGCCGCCGCCAGCATCGCCGCGACATAAGACCGGTCACCGTCCGGGGCGATCTGGATGCAGGCCGCCGGCAGCCCCGCCGCCGCCAGCCCGTGCCGCAGCGCGTCATGGATCGCCCGCCCGCTGTGAAGGCTTTCCGACCCGCCGCGCAGGATCACCGCATTGCCGGACTTCAGGCACAACGCCGCGGCGTCCGCGCCGACATTCGGCCGGCTTTCGTAGATCATGCCGATCACCCCGATCGGCGTCGTCAGCCGCTGGATGCGCAGCCCGTTTGGCCGCGTCCACTCCGCCGCCGCTCGCCCCAGCGGGTCTGGCAGTGCGGCGACCACCTCCAGCCCCTGGGCCATCGCCTCCACCCGCGCCTCGGTCAGCCGCAGGCGGTCGACGAACGCGGTGGTGCCGCGGGATGCATCCACATCGATGCGGTTGGCGGCCAGGATGTCGCCCAGCCGGTCGCGCAGCGCCCCGGCCATTCCCAGCAGCGCTTCGTCGCGGCTGGATCGGCTGCTCTCGGCCAGCGCATGTGTCGCCGCCCTGGCTGCCACGGCGGCCGAGCGAAGGTGTTCTGTCGCGTCCATCCGGCTAATCTGCCGAAGACCGCGGCTGCGTGCCAGTGGCCAATGCCGGCGGGGCCGCCTGTTGCCACTGCCTGGGCCGGCCGTTACCCGGGGCGGATGACGGCCATTTCTTGACGATCGCCACGGTCTGTGCTCGCCTGTGTGGCAAAAGGGAGGCAAAACCATGAATGCACCCGTCCAGGCTGCCGCTTCGCCGGCCACCCACACCTCAGCCTTCGACCTGCCGCTCGACCAGTTCGACGTGTCCGATCCGGGCTTGTACCAGGACGACGCCTGGCGCCCGTATTTCGACCGGCTGCGGCGTGAGGCGCCGGTGCACTACGTCCCAGACAGCCCCTATGGCCCATACTGGTCGGTGTCCCGCTACAAGGACATCATGCACTGCGAGGTGCACCACGAGACTTTCTCCAGCGAGATCGGCGGCATCCAGATCGAGGACCAGCCGAAAGACCTCAAGCGCCCCAGCTTCATCCGCATGGACCCGCCGCGCCATGATGAGCAGCGCAAGGTCGCCAGCCCGATCGTCGCCCCGGCCAATCTCGCCAACATGGAGCCGCTGATCCGTGAGCGCACCCGCCTGGTGCTCGACGCCCTGCCACGCAACGAAACCTTTGACTGGGTGCCGGAAGTCTCCATCAAGCTGACCACGATGATGCTGGCCACGCTGTTCGACTTTCCGTTCGAGGAGCGCGCCAAGCTTACCTACTGGTCCGACGTCGCCATTTGCAACGTCAACGCCCCCGACGCGCCGGTGCACTCCGAGGCCGAGCGCTTCGAGGTGCTGAAGGGGATGGCGGAATACATGGCGCAATTGTTCAACGAACGCCGCGATGCCCCGCCCAGGTTCGACCTGCTGTCGATGCTGGCGCACGGCGCCGCCACCCGCGACATGCCGCTGCGTGAATTCATGGGCAACCTCGCGCTGCTGGTTGTCGGCGGCAACGACACCACGCGCAACTCCATGAGCGGCGGGCTGCTGGCGCTGAGCCATTTCCCCAGTGAATACGACAAGCTGCAGGCCAACCCCGCCCTGGTCGACAATACCGTGTCCGAGATCATCCGCTGGCAGACCCCGGTGATCCACATGCGCCGCACTACCGTGCATGAGACCGAAGTCGCCGGCCAGACGATTGGGCCGGGGGAAAAGGTGGTGATGTGGTACATCTCCGGCAACCGCGACCCCGAGGCGATCGAGGATCCCGAAACGTTCATCGTCGATCGCCGGCGGCCGCGCCAGCACCTGTCGTTCGGCTTCGGCATCCACCGCTGCGTCGGCAACCGCCTGGCCGAGCTGCAACTGAAGATCCTGTGGCAGGAGATCCTGGCCCGCTTCCCGAAGATCGAGGTGGTCGGCGAGCCCAGGCGCGTCTACTCCAACTTCATCCGCGGGATCAAATCGTTGCCGGTCCGCATCCCGGCCTGATTTGCGGAACCCGGTCTGGGCGCGGTCGTCCCGGGGCGCAGCCGGCCCGCATCCAGCCGGCGTGCAGTAGCCGGCCTGGCGTCACGGGGATGAGCTCGCCACGCCCGAAAGGAACCGGCGATGCCTGACAAACTGACTTCTGCAGAAACCCCTGGGACGTCTGCAGAAACTCCTGGGACCAGCCTGCTGCAAGCGATCCGCTCGGTTGTCGGCGACCGTGGCATGCTGACCGACGCCTCCGACACCGCGGCCTATGCCAGCGACTGGCGCGGGCTGTATCAAGGCCGCACCCAAGCGGTGATCCGCCCCGCCAGCACGGCGGAACTCGCCGCGGTGGTGCGGCTGTGCGCCCAATCCGCCATCGCGGTCGTTCCCCAGGGCGGCAACACCTCCATGGTCGGCGGCGCGGTGCCGCATGAGGACGGCTCGCAACTGGTGCTCAGCACCGCTCGGCTCAACCGCATCCGCGACCTTGACACCATCGACATGACGCTGACGGTCGAGGCCGGCGTCACCCTGAAGGCCGCCCAGCTCGCCGCCGCCGAACAGGGCTGCCTGCTGCCGCTGTCGATCTCCTCGGAAGGCACCGCGCAGATCGGCGGCGTGCTGGCCGCCAACGCCGGCGGCAACAACACGGTTCGCTATGGCAACGCGCGCGATCTGGTGCTGGGGCTGGAGGTCGTGCTGCCCGACGGCCAGGTCTGGAACGGGCTGCGCCGGCTGCGCAAGGACAACACCGGCTACTGCCTGCGCCAGCTTTTCGTCGGCTCCGAAGGCACCTTGGGCATCATCACCGCCGCCGTGCTCAAGCTCGCGCCGCAGCCGAAACAGGTCGCGGTCGCGCTGTGCGGCGTCGAGTCGCCGGAGCAGGCGCTGGCGCTGTTCAGCCGCTTCCAGGCGCACGATCCCGCCTGCGTCATGGCGTTCGAGCTGATGTCCGGCCTGGGGATGTCGTTTGTGCTCAGGCACATTCCGCAGGCGACGCTGCCGCTGGAGACCCCGGCCGCGTTCTACGTGCTGGTCGAGCTTGCCTCGCCCCGGCCCGATGCCGGGCTGCTGGCGGTGCAGGAGCAGATCCTGGCCCAGGCGCTGGAGGACGGCATCGTCCTCGACGCCGCGGTGGCGCAGTCCGACGCGCAGCGCGCGGCGATGTGGCGGCTGCGTGAGGAGCATTCCGAGGCGCAGAAGCGTGAGGGCGCCAGCATCAAGAACGACGTCTCGGTGCCGGTTTCCAAGGTGCCCGCCTTCATCAATGAGGCGACCGCGGCCTGTCAGGCGCTGATGCCCGGCATCCGCGTGGTGCCGTTCGGCCACATGGGCGACGGCAACATCCACTTCAACCTGCAGCAGCCCGAGGATCAGCCGGCCGCGTGGTTCCTCGCCCAGGACCACGCCGTGATGGACACGGTGAACGCGGTGGTGCGTCGGTTCGACGGCAGTTTTTCCGCCGAACACGGCGTCGGCCGGTTGAAGCCGTACATGATGCCGGACTGGCGTGGCGGGGCGGAGCTGGCGTTGATGCAGCGCATCAAGGCGGCGGTCGATCCGGGCGGGATCATGAACCCCGGAAAGGTGCTGCCGGACTAGTATCGCCCATCAGCGAAGGGCGATACGTCGGTTTGGCTTGAAGTGGCCGATTCACGCGGCGAAGCACGTTTCGCGCTTCTCTGCGATCGGACACTAGACCGGTTTCCGTTCGCCATGCCTAACGGACCCCGCTCTAATTCATTGTTTGATCGCGTGATTCACCGTCCCGGTGATGCCACCTGCTCGGATCACGCTCTAACCTGTCACACGCGGCCACGTCCTGATTTTGCCGCCCGCTGGCCGCGCCGCCAGTTGGCCGGCGGCTGCGTCGGGCTCAGGCCGTGGCCAGATCGGGCCAGAAATGCGCCAGTGGCGACTGGCGGACCACTGACCGCACTGCGTCCTGGTCAACCTGGCTCAGCTTGCTTCGCCACTGATCGGGAACCACCGGCGTGGCGCGGTAGACGTCGTAATAGCCCGCGGCGCCCTGCTGATGCGTGCTTTGGTTGATGAAGTCGGCGGTCTGGCTGTTCCAGGCCAGGCCAGCGAACTGGAACAGGTCCTTTGCCACCTGCTCCGTGCGCCGGCACAGATCCTCGTAGATGACGATCCGGGCGTTCGGCAGGTCGCTCAGCCCCGCCACCGCAGATTCATTGAACGCCCGCCAGCTCCAGGCGAACTTCGCAGCGTCCGGCAGTTCGGCGAATGCCATCGCGCCGACACCGTGCCCGGCGGCGAACAGCTCCGTCGAGGCCAGGTCCACCGGCGCGGACGCCAATCCGGCGAAGCGGAACTGCCCGCTGGTCAGGCCGGCCTTGACCGAGGCGATCTGCCCGCACGGATGGCGGATGATCAGGCAGCAGCGGCAGTTGGGCATGGTCCGTGCCGCCGCGGTGCCGTCCCAGTTCACCAGCTTGATCGCCGCGCGCACGCCCGCCCGCTTGCCGGCCGGGATGAGGTCCGGCAATGACAGTCCGCGCAGACAGCGCGCGCCGACCGGCAGCCGGTGGATCGCCGCCAGGGTCATGCTGATCGCAGTGCGCGCCAGCTCCACCGGGGCGGGACGCCAGGATTTGCGGAACGCCGGCCGCTTGGCCGCGGTACGCAGGCTTCGTTGCGCGATCCATTCGTTGACCTGGTCGAACGGCTCCATCCCCGGGCGCGGCAGCCTTACTTCATCCGGTTCGTGCCGGTACAGGATGTCCGGATGACTGTCGATGATCTTTGCCAGCCAAGTCGTTCCGGACCGCGGACACCCCAGCACAAGTATAGCTGAAGACGCCAGCTCATGCTGGAAACGACGATACATGCTTCCATTAGGGCGCGGAAGTCGCAGCGCGCCGAGGCCGACGCTTTGATATGAAGCAATAGTTTTGAGCATCAGCCTCTCACTCACCGCTGCTGTGGAGGACAATATTGTTCGAAATAGATCCTGAAAAGAGTACTTTCATCCAATGTCGCGAGAACGTGTGTATGCACTGGCGTAGCACCACCTCCACCAGTGCTTGGGCAAAGCACCTAGGCTGGTCCTTATTGCCAACAATCAACTAAGCAACAGCGCAGCAACCGGCGGAAGCCACGGCAATCAAGCAGGCCGCCGTTGCGAACGGCAGCAAACCTAGCCACTTCGGGCCCAGTCTGCGCCTATTATGTTACTTCATTTGTAACAGACTGTATACCTGCATTGCTGTGGCACACAACTAGTCTAGATGAGCTGTAGTGGCGTTAACGACCTTCTCGAACCAACCCGTTGCGCGCAAGCGCGGTGTGCTGCGACGGGTAGACCACGGTCGATGAATTCCAGGCACGGTCGACGAGTGAGCGCGCTTTGCAGGCAAAGTTGGCGGGTTTTCTGCACCGCCTTGGCCTCGACTGCGGTCTCTCGTGACCGATGGCCGAACAAGGCTGACCGCGTCTCACCAGCAGGAAGCGACCGATGGAAAAGTTGTTACTTAATCGAACATTTATAGCTTTGAGGTCGCTTTATGCAATCACAGCACGGTGTGGGCGTTCGTGGAACTCATCGCCACTGTGTTGATGACGCCGGTGCGAAGGGCGCCCAGGATGGTGTCGGCCACCGGACACTGGCGCGGCTTCGATACAGCTTTGTCGGCAAGTCTTCAGTTGCGCGTCAGGCTCTCGGACGGGCCCGCTTGGCAACCCGGCTGAGAAGCCGGCGAAACCATCCGTGCCGTGGGTCCCTGTCCACCGCCTCATGCCAATAGGCGACACACCGGAACAGCGGCAGCTTCATCGGCGGCTCAAGCACCTGCAATCGGAGCGCCTCCGACGACGCGGCGGCCAAGCCCAGCGGGACCGTTGCGATCAAATCCGATCCCGCAACGGCCTGGGGAATTGTCAACGCGCTCTGCACCTGTACTTGCCGGACAAGCCTGTGGCTGAGGTTGCCGATCACCTCGTCGATCGTGCGGCCTGTCGTGCGGCGCTGGGCCACTTCCGAGTTCACGTGTGCGCTGTCCAGATACTGCTCCATCGACAGGCTGCCCTGGATCTTCGGGTGATCCGAGCATGCGATGACAATGAGCTTTTCCTCGAACAGGGTCGTCGACTTCAGCACCGGATCCGGCTTGTAGACCCAGCCGAGGCGCAGATCGACCTCCCGCCGCTCCAGCCAGCCCATGACGAGGGAGCGGTCGGGTGGCCGGATCTCCAACCGGATGTGCGGCGCTTGTATGCGCAATTCGGCGAGCAAGCTGCTGACCAGGACGTATTCGATATACTCGGTCGCCGTCAGGACGAACGTCGTCTCGCTTGTGAGCGGTTCGAAAACCGGCGGGGGCGCCGTCAGTCGGGCGACGCCGCCCAATATTTCGGAGGCGACCTCGTCGGCCTCGAGGGCGCGTGCAGTCGGCACCAAGCCGCCTTGGCTACGCGTGAGGATTGGGTCGTTAAAGATCCGCCTTAGCCTGGAGAGGGTATGGCTCATCGCAGGCTGGCTCATGTTCAGCCGCTCCGCCGCGCGGGTGATGCTGCGCTGCGCGACCAAGGCGCGCAGCGCATGCAGCAGGCGGATCTCGATCTCTGACGTATTCGCCATGCGAATAGTCAGTATCAGGACTTCGCCATGGCAACCACTGGGGCCGTCATCCATCTGGGTGGGACGAACAGCAAGCGGGAGCAAGGACGATGGAGGCCCGCCCTCACGACGGAAGCTTGGCCGATCATGACAGGTCGCAGCGTTGCCAACCGACCAGTATCCCCGAGACCGGCGATCACGCCTCAATCCCTGAGGCTACCGTTCCGGCGGAGCTGCGAGAGTTCCGCTCCTGCTATGCCGAGCAGGCCATCGACGGGGGGCACGGGGTGTGGCGGCTTCGAGACACGGGCGCGGGTGGTGGGCAAGCCGTGCTGCTGCTGCCGGGTGCCCAGGGAGCGGCGACATCCACTACCGGCTGGCGCTCCGGCTGGTTCGGCGCGGGCTGCGCACGCTGGTTGCAACCCCGCCGGCGGTGTCCGACAACGCGCGCCTCGTCGATGGGCTAGCAGATTTGCTGGACACCTTGCAGCTCCCGCAGATCCATCTGTACGGGTCATCGATCGGCGGCTACCTCGCGCAGCTTTTTGCCTGCCGCCACCCTGACCGGTTGGCGACGTTGTTCATCGGCAACAGCTTCTGGGACCCGTTCCGGTCGCAAGCCAAGTGGCCGGCACTGGCCGACATCCAGGGACAGCCAAGCGAAACGCTTCTGCTACGCGCCCGCCGCAAGCTGGCGGAAATGGTCGTCAAGGAGCCGGCGCAGGCTGAGCTGAAAGCCGCGTTGCTCGCCATCGTGGGACCGCAGCAGGACGCGGATTCGGTGAAGGCGCGCCTCGTCTCGCTGCTCTCGGCCAAGCCGGTCCGCAGGGTGCCGCTTCCGGCCGCACGCGTCGTGGTGGTCGACAGCGATGACGATCCGGTGATTTCGTCGCAGCAACGCAACGAGCTGCGGCGGCGCTACTCTGCGTCGCCGCATCACATGATCAGCGGCGGCGGCCACTACCCCTCGGTCCTGCGCCCCGACACGCTCGCGACCGTAATGGTCACGGAAATCAACCGAGCGGTCGGCCAGGATTCGGTGGGTCTGACCAATACTTCAACGTCTTAACAAGGAGACCGCCTATGCGATCCGTTCACGTGTCCCACAATGAGATGGAAGCTCGGTTTGCCCGCTTCAGCTCGCTCACGCCCCGCAGCAAGGCGTTTACCAGCACGACCGGTATTCCGGCCGAGGTGAATGAATGGTTCGCCGCCGACCAGAACTATACGTTGATGGCGCCGGAGATGCCGGACAACAGCCCGATCACCAAGCTCGCGGCCATCCGTGGCGGCGACTGGGGTGACGCGATCTCCGTCAGCATCGCGGTTTGCAAGCCTGGCAGCGGCCCGCAACTGCATATGCACGCGAACACCGTGGAGTGCTTCTTCTGCCTGAAGGGCCGCTTCGAGCTGACCTGGGGCGACAGCGGCGAAGAGAGTCTGACGATGGAACCGTGGGATTTCCTGCCGGTGCCGAACCGCGTCATGCGCACATTCAGGAATGTGAGCGACGAGGACGGCGCGCTGCTGGTCATCATCCAGGGCGACAAGACCAAGTTCCGCGACACGCAGCATAGCCCGGCCGCCGCGCAATACGTGGCCGACCGTTGGGGTCCCGACATGGTGAAGCGTCTGGAGGGCATCGGCCGCCGCTTCACCGCGGGCGTGGATGACTGACCGGCGAGAGCGCTAGCGAACCGGAAGCGGCCGCGCCCAGCCTTGAAGCGGAGCGTGGCCGAACCGGACGACGTCCGTATCCACTCGCACTCGCCCGGACTGAACACGAATCAAAAAGACGCTGTCCCTGGAGGCAACAATGTCCGAAGCAACTGTCGTGGACGTCGCCGATCACATCGAAGCGCAAGGCCACGGTGGCTTTGTCCTGAGGTTCATCCTGCTCGCCGGCTGCATGACCTTCTTTGATGGCTACAACCTGAACGCCATTGCACTGGTGGCGCCGTCGCTGATTGGCCAGTGGCATATCGACCGCGCCGCGTTCGCCACCGTCCTCGTTGCCGGGCTGATCGGCATGCTGCTCGGCTGCGTCGCCGTAGGCTTCCTGAACGACCGGTATGGCCGCAAGCCCACCGCCATCGCGTGCGTTGCCGCATACGGCATATTCAGTCTGCTCACCCTGGCCGCGACGAACGTGAGCGAGGCGGCGGTCCTGCGCTTTGCCACCGGCCTTGGGATCGGCGGGATCCTGCCGGTGATCTTCACCATGTGCGTCGAATTCGTTCCCAAGCGCCTGCGGGCGACGACGGTGACGCTTGTCATGGCGGCGTTCAACATCGGCGCCATGACAAGCGTCACCGTCGCGGCACTGCTCATTCCGCGCTTCGGCTGGACGGCCATCTACTGGATCGCGGGCGTGGCGCCGCTTGGCGTCGTGGCGCTGATGGTGGCGGCGTTGCCGGAGTCGGCCCGCTTCCTGGTCAGCCGGAACAGGCCACCGCATCAGATTGCCCGAGCCCTGCGGGCCATGGCGCCTGCCCGCGCCGTGCCGGACCGCGCGAGGTTCGTCGACGGAAGCAACAGCCTGCCCGGCATCCATGGCGCGGGGCCGTTGATCGGCACGCTGTTTCAGGGCCGCCTGCGCCTGGTCACGCCGCTGCTGTGGGCCTGCTTCTTTCTTGTCGGCTTCGTCCTGTTCTCCGTGCTGTCCTGGACGCCGACCCTGGCCGAAGCGCAGGGCGTGTCCCCGGTCTATGCGGCACTTGCGCTCACCGCCTTCTCGCTCGGCACCATGACTGCGGGGCTGGCGAGCATGCGGCTGCTGGACCTGCACGGCGCCGTGATCCTGCCGATCTTCCCGCTGTTCGCATGCCCGGTGTTCATCCTGCTTTGGCTGCTCAACCCATCCGGCCTCAGCTTCGCGGCCTTGCTATTCGGGGTCGGCTTGGGTATCGGCGGCGGATTCAACGCACTGAACGCCCTGTCCGGGACATTCTACGCCAATTACAACCGTGGCCTGGGCGTGGGCTGGGCAGTCTCGATGTCGCGCGTCGGCGGCCTGGCTGGGCCAGCCTGCGTCGGCTTCTTCCTGGCGCATGGCGTGTCGGGCGACGGCATCTTCGTGGCTGCGGTGGTCCCGACCCTGCTGTTCGCCGCGAGCGCGTTCGGCTTGGCCTGGTCACACCAGAATGCCGAGCGGGACGAACGCGATGCCATACTGGGGCGCACCCTATCGGAGCGAGACCGCGGGCAACCCAACCTGAGCCAGACCGCGGATAGCAGCCTGGCGTTCATGGGAAGCAGACAGCGATGAAAAGCGTCATCATACGCCGCTTTGGCGGCCCGGAGGTGCTTGAACTGGTGGAGACAGCACCGGCCACACCGGCAGCGGGCGAGGTGCTGGTCCGCGCCGAAGCGTTCGGCGTCGGCCGCCCGGACGCGCTGATGCGCCGCGGCGTCTATCAATGGTCGCCGCCGCTGCCGTTCAGCCCGGGCAACCACCTGGCCGGTGCAGTGGAACAGCTCGGTCCCGGCGTCACCGCACTTGCGGTTGGCGCACGCGTCCTGGTCAGCGCGCGCGACCTTCCGCGGCGCGGCGGCTGCTACACCGAGAAACTCTGCGTTGCGGCCGATCGGGTCCATCCGCTGCCGGCAAGCGTGAGCTTCGAGGATGCCGTCTGCCTGGCCAACTATGAGGTGGCAGCCGCCATCCTTGGGGACATGATCGGCCCCCGCATCCCGCGGAGAGCGCTGGTGATCGGCGCGGCGGGCGGCGTCGGCAGCGCCCTGGTGCAGCTTGCCAAACGCAACGGCATGACCGTGATCGGCACCGTCAGCACGGACACCAAGGCGCGGTTCGCCTTATCGATGGGCGCCGATCATGTGATCAACTGGAAGGCCGGCGCGCTGCATGAGCAGGTCATGGCGTTGACGGCCGGAGCCGGCGCCGACCTGGTGCTCGATCACGTCGGCGGGCCGACGCTGCTGCAATATCCCGCCTTGCTGGCACCCTGGGGTACGATTGTCTCCTACGGTGCGCTGGCCGGCGAGCCAGGCGGAGACCTGTTCGTGGCGCTGCGGGCCAATGTCGGCAAGAGCCCGTCGCTGCGCTGCTTCTCCATGCACAGCTACGACGATGACGCGCCCGGGCGGCGCGACATTCTCACACAGATGATCGCGCTGCTCGCCCGTGGCGAGATCAGGCCGGCGATCGCGCGGCCCTTCGCCCTTGGCGAGATGGCCGCCGCGCACGCGCTGCTCGACAGCGGGGCGGCATGCGGCCGCATCGTTGCGCACCCCTGAAATGTGGAGCCAGACATGATCACCGCCATTCCCAGCGAGATGTCCCCGCGCGACGTCTACTTCATGATGACGTCGCTCGTCGTGCCCCGCCCGATCGCCTGGATCTCGACGCTCGGCAAGGACGGCTGCCGGAACCTGGCGCCGTACAGCCATTTCACCAACTGCTCGAGCGATCCGCCGATCGTGCTGTTCTGCTCCAACGGCGTGAAGCACACGCTGGCCAACATCCTGGACAATGGCGAGTTCGTGATCAACGCGGTCACCCATGAGGTGCGCCACCAGATGCGCATCAGTGGCGCGATCTGGCCTGTAGATGCCGATGAGATCGCCAAGGCCGGGCTGACGGCCGTCGACAGCGAGTTCGTTCGTCCGCCGCGCCTGCGGGAGGCGAAAGCCGCCATGGAGTGCCGGCTGCGCGACGTGGTCCCGATGGGCGAGTGCCACGTGGTGTTCGGTGACATCGTCTGCTTCCACGTCTGCTTCCACGTCGAAGACGAGCTGATGGCCAGCGGTCGCGTCGTCACTGAACGGCTGCGGCCAGTGGGGAAGCTCGACGGCTCCAACTACGCGACGGTGCACGCGGTCGAGCGCCTGGGTCTGCCCGCTGAACTCGCAGCCGAGGTGGGCGATTTTGGCAAAGCGGGTCGATGATCGTGCGCGGGATCTGCTGCTGGCTCGTGACCGAAGCTCACGGCGGTGGGGTCGCCGGTATGTTTTTGGCGAACAGCTCCTCGCAGCGTGTTTTGCCATGCCCTGAATCCGCGGTCCAGGCCGTGACGGAGACGGCAACCCCCGCCCCTGTTTAGCGCAGTGCACGATAGAATGCCCTGATCTCGCCCGCCAGCGCCTCCGGCTGCTCCATCGCCGCGAAGTGGCCGCCCCGCTTCATCTCTGTCCAGCGCTGGATATTGGTGTACATCGGCTGCGCCAGCGACCGCGGCGGACGGATGATCTCCTTCGGGAAGGCGCAATAGCCCATCGGCACGTCAACCGTCCCGCCGGCGGGAATCGGCCAGCCGCCATGCAGCCGCGCGTAGTATGGCCAGAACGACGATCCGATCGCCCCGGTAAACCAGTACAAGCAGATATTCGCCAGCAGGTGATCACGGCTGACCGCAGACTCCAGGTCGCCGCCGCAGTCGGTCCAGGTGCGGAACTTCTCGGTGATCCAGGCAGCCAGGCCCGCCGGCGAGTCGGTCAGCCCATACGCCAGCGTCTGCGGCTTCGTCCCCTGGATCCACTGGTAGCCGGTCTCCTCCTTCAGCCACGTCGCCAGTTCAGAGAAATAGCGGCTCTCCGCCTCCGTGGGTTGCGCGGGCGGCGGACGGTCCCGCTGGATGGTCAGCAGATTGATGTGAATGCCAATCAGGCTCTCAGCGTGCGCGTGGCCCAGGCGCGAAGCGGTGAAAGCGCCATAATCCCCGCCCTGGGCGCCATAGCGCCGGTAGCCCAGGGTCTCGGTCATCAAGGACGCGAAACGGGCCGCGATCTCCTCGATGTTGAAGCGTTTCTGTCCCGGCGTGAACGACAGGCCGAACCCGGGCAGTGAGGGGGCGATCACGGTGAAGGCATCGGCCGGATCGCCGCCGAACCGCGCCGGATCGGTCAGGCGAGGAATGATGTCCAGGAACTCGAAGACCGACCCCGGCCAGCCATGCATCAACAGCAGGGGCATCGGCGACGGGCCTTTGCCGGGCACGTGCAGATAGTGCAGGTCGACATCCGCCGTCCGCAGCTTGAACTGCGGATAGGCATTCAACGCGGCTTCCTGCGCGCGCCAGTCGAACCCATCCTTCCAGTAGGCCACCAGGTCCTTCATGTAAGCCAGGTCGGTGCCATAGGCCCATGGCGCGTCCGGCGCCTGGTCGGGAAAGCGGGTCATCGCCAACCGAGCCTTGAGGTCGGCGACAGCCTGTTCCGGGACGGTAAGCGTGAACGGTGTCGGTATCTCGGTCATGAGGTGAATTCCGCCGAAGGTTGTCGAGGTGGGCAGGCTGACGGCTTGGCCACGGAACCCGCGCTAAGTCTGAATGCCGAACGCCTTATACGTCACCGCCGCGCCGGCGCCCATGCCGCGCTGTCGCTGATCCAGGACCGTAACGGCGGGCAGGCCCTGAGAGCCTTGCGGCTACCCAGCCCCCGCGGTGCATCATGGTGTTGGCATAGACAGATGGATGCGGGCTGATCTACGGCTGTCGACACGGTTGCTGTTCTCGGCACGGCGGCATGTTCCAGACAAAGGCACGACCGCACCATCCGCATCGGAATCACATGCCTTAACCATCTGCCTACGGCGATGAAGCGGCAAAAGATCTGCAGGAGAACGTTCTTTGCCCAAATTAGCCCCGCCCGCCAGCATCCGCCGCAGACAGCGCAGCGCGCTGATCCTGCTGGTGCTCGCGGGCACGCTGAACTACCTCGACCGCTCCACGCTCTCGATTGCCAATCCGCTGATACGCAACGAGCTAGGACTGTCGATCGGCGACATGGGATTGCTGCTGTCCGCGTTCCTGTGGGCCTATGCATTCGCTCAGTTGCCCGGGGGCGCCCTGGTCGACCGGATCGGACCACATCGTCTGCTGTCCGCAGGCCTTGGTCTGTGGTCGGTGGCTCAGGCAGCCGCCGGCTTCGTTACCTCATTCTGGCAGTTTTCCATCGCCCGTGTGGCGCTTGGGCTGGGCGAGGCGCCGATGTTTTCCTCCGCGGTCCGCGTGGTGCGGGACTGGTACAACGTGCGCGACCGAGGCCTGCCGACCGGAACCTGGAACTGCGCCTCGTCATTGGGACCCGCGATTGCGCCACCGGTGCTGACCGGCTTGATGATTGCGCTGGGATGGCGGTGGATGTTTGTCAGCATGGGCCTGGTTGGACTGGCCGTGGCGGCCGCCTGGTATCTGCTGTATCGCGATCCTGACGAGGCTGATTTCAACGCAGACGAACGTCAGTACCTGGCTGACGGGGAGGCCGCCGACAGCGGCACACCCGTGCGTTTGGCGGAGTGGCTGGGACTGTTCAGGTTCCGCACGACCTGGGGCCTCGGGATGGGGTTCTTCGGCGTGGTCTACATGAACTGGCTGTACCTGACATGGTTGCCGGGCTATCTGGAAATCGAGCGCCATATGTCGATCATGAAGACCGGCGTTGTCGCGGCGATCCCCTTCGGCTTCGGCGTTGTCGGCAGCATTGGTGGCGGGTGGATCGCCGACTGGCTGATGCGGCGTGGCTTCTCCCCGATCAGTAGCCGCAAGATCCCGGTGATCGCGGGAGTGCTGGGCATGGTGGCCTTCACCGTCGTCGCCGCGGAAGTCGCTGACAATTTTGCGGCGGTGACAGCAGTCTCCGCCGCCGTGATGTTCGGCGCCGCCGCCAGCGGCATGTCCTGGGCGATGGCCTCGGTGGCAGCGCCGGCCAACTGCACGGCTTCACTGGGGGCGATCCAGAATTTTGGCGGCTATCTGGGGGGCGCCTTGGCGCCGACGGTGACCGGCTTCATCGTTCAGTCGACGGGCAGTTTCACCCCGGCTTTCCTGGCCAGTACCGCGATCGGGCTGGTATCTGCCGCGGCCTATCTGCTGGTCGTCCGCGGTGAGCCGATCTCTGCCGAGGAACTGCAGGCTGTCACCGGCCCCCGCACGGTCAGTCCGACACGGCCTTAACTAACGAAACGCCCCTCCTGATACGCGTAAGCAAATATATCAAGAACATTACGGAGCAGTGGCAAATCTCTCGTGGGCTTGCGGAGTGGTCTCAATTCGTTAGTGGTTTTCGAGATGCTGTGTTGGCCTCTTGAAACGTAATCACCGGTCAGGATGGCATGCTCATAGCCGAGCCGGGAGAGATGCGCCAAGCTATTGCGGGACTCGCCCTTATTCAACTCCTGGCCGGTCGAGTGACGTTTTGCCTGCTACATTGGGGAACGTGAATTTGGCAGTGATCCGGATCACACCGGTGCCTCGATCCTCGCACTATGAATTCGTCATCGCTGGCCCGAATGAGCGTGTGGCTGTTTCGCAAAGGCCGCTAAGGGAACCCTGCTTCCGCCTTTGTGCCACTGCACCACACTGCACCACGGCGACATGAGCCATATGCACGAAAAGAGGGGAATGCGATGCCGACGATGATACCGCCCACCAATCGCCAATACTGGGACATGTACGAACAAACCGTCAAACCAGAAATGGAAAGTCGGGCCCAGGACTTCTCAGACACGAAGACGGTTAGTCAGTATGAAGTCGTCCTCGAAGAATCAATGTGGGAATGGGCTACCAACCTCGTCAAAAATACGCTGAACTTCTCGCCTTCCAAAGGCGCCACTGCCGAGGAAGTGCTGGAAAAGCTGATGTCCGCGCTCTCTGAAACCGAACGCAAACGCTTTGTGCTTACCAACATGCTGGAAGCGTTGAAAAAAGGCGATAGTCTTTCGAGCATCCTAAAGCACTACAACGCCATCGGGCTGACGGAAATCAACCCGATGGCGCTTCAGCAACCACAGCGTCCGATAGCGGATGACTCCCAAGAAAAGCCTGCGGGGCATGTATGGCGCCTGTTGAAAAGGGTTGCCAGGCTTTGCGAGCCAATGATCAAGGCAGTCATCATGACCCTGCGGCAAATCGCCAAAGGCAAGATCAAGATTCATCCGGTAATCGGTATGTCCGGGCTACTTCCGACATTGGCGGTGCAATTCGATTTTGATGCGGAAGTTGGCGTCGCGGAAACCTGGGATTTTGTGAGCAATTTGTTTGCCCAACCGGCGCAGGCTGCTGCTTAGCAGGAGCTTCCCGCCGCATAAGTTTTATACAACTCGTGTGTTGAGCTGACCAGCATGTGCGGAAACCATATCTGGGTGGTTTCCGCACAGTCTCCCATTCCGACAAGGTTTATCGTGCAGTTTTTGGCCGATAAATCTCCGTCTTCGGACGCTGCCCGCCGTGTGACGGGAATCAACTGTTCTCCGTTATCGCCGGCGAAGGGCTTGTCGATGGGAGGGACGCGAATCTAGCGGATTTTTGCGGGTGCACAGCTAGGCCGTCCTGGTTACGTTCTGTCATGCGTACCAGAAGGCAAGTTGATTAGTTCCGGCCGACATTGTGATCATCAGGGTCTGGACCCCCAGCATCGTATTGTTCACCGCCGTCGGCGGCCACCTATCGATGACACAGTCTAAAGTAGGTTGTGCGGCAGCCCGCTTCGTGCCCGACTGAGCCACCACATAGGAGGATAACAGACACCATGCAGGCGCCCATCCACGTTCACGCCCCCGGCTGGATCAGCGAGTTCAAGGCCTTCATCATGCGCGGCAATGTTGTCGACCTGGCGGTCGGCATCATCATTGGCGCAGCCTTCACCTCCATCGTCTCGAGTCTGGTCAAAGATATCTTCACCCCCGTGATCGGCCTGCTGATCGGCGGCATCGATTTCACCAACCTGTTCGTGACGCTGAAAGGCCCATCGCAGCCCACCTTGGACGCCGCACAGAAAGCCGGTGCCGTGACGCTGAACCTGGGCCTGTTCCTGAACGCCATCATCCAGTTCCTGATCGTTGCCTTCGCCATCTTCTGGGTGGTGAAACTCATCAGCCGCTTTCAGCGCAAGGCAACGCCGCCTGCCCCGGTGCCGACGCGGTCGGAGGAACTGCTGCAAGAAATCCGCGACGCCCTGGTCACCGCGCAGCCGGGCAAGACCCCTATCGCCGGCTGAGGCGCGACACGCGGCCAAACCACGCAGCCTTGGCTTGACCATCACCAAAACCTGTCATCCACTGCCGCGATGCTGGATCACCTGAAGGCGAATAATCGAGCCTGGGCCGTGCGCAAGACCGCGTCGGATGCGGGCTTCTTTCGCCGGCTGGAGGGCCAGCAGGCCCCGGAGTATCTGTGGATCGGCTGCGCCGACAGCCGGGTGCCGGCGAACGAGATCATTGATCTGCAGCCGGGTGAGTTGTTTGTACACCGCAACGTCGCCAACCTGGCCCCGCCGCAGGACGCCAACTACCTGTCGGTGCTGCAGTTCGCGGTCGACGTGCTCCGGGTCAGGCACATCATCGTGGTGGGTCACTACGGCTGTGGGGGCGTGGCCGCCGCGGTCGACGGCAAGCGCCGCGGCCTGGTCGATCACTGGCTGCACCCGATCCGCGAGGTGTTTGCCGACCACCGCCAGCAACTGGAGGCGATCGCCGACCCACACGCGCGGCTGAACCGGCTGTGCGAGCTCAATGTCATGCGCCAGGTGCGCAACGTCGCCTCTGATCTCTTCGTCCAGGACGCCTGGGCGCGTGGGCAGGACCTCAGCGTGCACGGCTGGGTCTATTCCCTGGGCAACGGGCTGATCACCGACCTCGGCATCACCGTGGCAGGATAGAGTGATGTCCGTTCGCCTTGGCTCACGGACCCCGCTCTAACTCATTGTTTGATCGCGTGATTCACCGCTCCGTGTGATGCCACCTGCGCGGATCACGCTCTAGACCGGTGTCCGTTCGCCTTGGCTCACGGACCCCGCTCTAACTCATTGTTTGATCGCGTGATTCACCGCTCCGTGTGATGCCACCTGCGCGGATCACGCTCTAGACCGGTGTCCGTTCGCCTTGGCTCACGGACCCCGCTCTAACTCATTGTTTGATCGCGTGATTCACCGCTCCGTGTGATGCCACCTGCGCGGATCACGCTCTAGACCGGTGTCCGTTCGCCTTGGCTCACGGACCCTCTAACTCATTGTTTGATCGCGTGATTCACCGCTCCGTGTGATGCCACCTGCGCGGATCACGCTCTCACCGCCGGTTTCGCTTGCACGATGATTCGGTCCTCCGCGATCAGCCGGCGAAATCCCTCGTCGGTTCTGGCCCAATCGACGATATCGACCCGGAACGGCAAGTCGGATTCGGAAAAATCCTCGGCCAGATCGCCAAGAACTCGGTATGACAGCGGCGCCTCGGTGATCACCGCCAGATCCAGGTCGGAGTATCGCCAGGCCGAACCCTTGGCGCGCGAGCCGAACGCCCAGACCTCATGCTCCGGCACGCGCTGGTGCAGGATCGCCTGCACCAGCGCCAGATGCCGGGGCAAAACATCAAGCATTTTTCGCCTCAAGCACCGCCAGAAGCTGCCCGGCATCATGGGCGAACGCCAGGCTTTGGGCATAGACGCGCGCCGCGACCGGCGGATCATAGGTATGCGACGTCTCGTTGCGCGCGAGATGATAGGCAAACCAGGCCTCGACATCCTCGATCAAGTGGTTTTCAGCGCCAAGCCGGAACAAGTCGCGTCGCGGGACCCCGTCAACGGTCGAACGGCCAAGATCATCCTTTAGACCGCTTTCAGGCTGACTGGAACAGTCAGCGCGGTCTAGCCCATTGTTTTCACGAGCACCTTTATCAACCCGACTGTTCCAGTCAGGCTGATGTTGCTCTAGCTGCCGGCGGATGAATTTCCAGGCCAGTTCATAGGTAAATTCGAAATGCTGGATCACCCCCGCGCGGATCGCGTCGCGCGCCACGCTGTCCAGGCCGGCCATGAATGCCGCGTCCTCGCTGCGCCCCTGCACCGCACGCAATGCGGCCAATGCATTGCGGAAACTGTCCAGCCGCAGCGCCACCGCTACGCTGCCTTCGCCTGCCGCAGGATCTGATCCAGCGACCGCAGCGTGTCACGCGCAAATTTCAGCCGGGTCGCAATGTCCATGTCGCGTGAAATTGCCAGCTTGTGGTCTGGCCGCAGCCGCACCGTCCCACCCTTGCTCGACAGCCAGCGCACCAGCCCGGCAGGGTTGGAGAACGCATTGCCGCGGAAGGTCAGCACCATCCCCTTCGGCCCGGCCTCAAGCTTCTCCACCCCGGCCTCGCGGCAGGCCCGCTTCAGCGCCACCACACCCAGCAGGTTCTCCACCTCCTCCGGCAACGGGCCGAAGCGATCGACCAGTTCGGCCGCCATCGCGTCGCTTTCGCCGTCCGAAGCCAGCGCGCCGATGCGCCGATACAACCCCAGCCGCACCGGCAGGTCGCGCACATAGGCCTCTGGGATCAGCACCGGCAGCCCCAGCGAGATGTTCGGCGTCCAGTCCCGCTCCTGCCCCGCGCGCGCGCTTTCGCCGACGCGGATGTCGGCCACCGCATCCTCCAGCATCTGCTGGTACAGCTCGATGCCGACCTCGCGGATGTGGCCAGACTGCTCGTCGCCCAGCAAGTTGCCCGCTCCGCGAATATCGAGGTCGTGCGAGGCAAGGGTGAAACCCGCCCCTAGTGCGTCCAGCGTCTGCATCACCGTCAGCCGCTTCTCCGCGGCGATGGACAACCGGTGACTGGGCGGCCAGGTCAGATAGGCATAGCCGCGCTGCTTGCCGCGCCCCACCCGGCCCCGGAGCTGATACAGTTGCCCCAGTCCGAACATGTCCGCGCGGTAGATCAGCAGCGTGTTGACAGCCGGCATGTCCAGCCCGCTCTCGACGATGTTGGTCGACAGCAGGATGTCGTACTTGCCGTCGCCGAACTCGGTCATCACCCGTTCCAGCTCGGTCGGCGCCAGCCGCCCATGCGCTTGGATGGTGCGGGCTTCCGGCACGATCTCCCGCAGCCGGTCGGTCATGCGCTGCAGGTCCTCGATCCTGGGGACCACGCAGAACACCTGGCCGCCGCGGAACCGCTCCCGCTGCAAGGCCTCACGGATCACCACCGAGTCGAACGGCATGATAAACGTCCGCACCGCCAGCCGGTCGACCGGCGGGGTGGCGATCACCGACATTTCCCGCACGCCGGTCAGCGCCAGTTGCAGCGTGCGCGGAATCGGCGTTGCGGTCAGCGTCAGCACGTGCACACCGGCCTTCAGCGCCTTCAGCCGCTCCTTATGGGCAACGCCGAAATGCTGCTCCTCGTCGACGATCAGCAGCTCGAGGTTGGAGAACTCGACCGACTTCGCCAGCAGGGCGTGGGTGCCGACGACGATGTTGATGTCGCCCGCGGTGATACCCCGACGGACCTCGGCAGCCTCCTTTACGGTGACCATCCGCGAGAGCTGCGCCACCTTGAGGGGCAGTCCGGCAAAGCGCGCCGAGAAGGTGCGGTAATGCTGCCGTGCCAACAGCGTCGTCGGCACCACCACCGCCACTTGCGCGCCGGACATCGCCGCGACGAACGCCGCCCGCAGCGCCACCTCGGTCTTGCCGAAGCCGACGTCACCGCAGATCAGCCGGTCCATCGGCTTGCCGGCCGCCAAGTCCTCCAGCACATCGGCAATGGCGCGCGACTGATCCTCGGTCTCGGCGAACGGAAAGCGCGAGCAGAACTCGTCCCAGGTGCCCTCCGGCGGCGCCATCGTCTCGGCGTCGCGGACCTTTCGCGCGGCGGCAATACGGATCAGCTCACCCGCCATGTCGCGGATGCGCTGCTTCATCTTGGCCTTGCGCGTCTGCCAGCCGGCACCGCCCAGCTTGTCCAGCGCCACGCCCTGATGCTCGCTGCCGTAGCGCGACAGCACCTCGATGTTCTCGACCGGCAGGAACAGCTTTTCGCTGTTGTCGTAGATCAGCCGCAGGCAGTCATGCGGCGCACCGGTGACCTGCAGCGTTGCCAGCCCGTCATAGCGGCCGATGCCATATTCCTGGTGCACCACGAGGTCGCCCTCGGCGATCTCGGTGGCCTCGGCGATGAACTGGTCGGCCCGCTTGCGCCGCCGCGGCGGGCGAGAGATCCGCTCGCCCAGCAGGTCCTGCTCGCCCACCAGCGCCATGCGTTCGGCGACGAAGCCGCGCTCCACCCCCAGCACGACCAGCGACACCGACCCGGCCGGCTTGCGGCGGATGCTGGCCAGGTCGGCTTCCTGCGCGACATCCTTGAAACCGTGCTCACGCAGCAGGCTGGTCAGCCGCTCCCGCGAGCCGCGCGTCCAGGCCGCGATCACGACCCGCCTGCCCTCACGCGTCCATCGGTCGGTGTGGTCTCGCAACTGGTCGAATACCGTGACCCCGGGTCCGCTGACCGCGCCGACGCCGCTGGATTGCGCGAACACCGGCCCCGGCCGGCCACCGCCATCGACACCGCCCGCACCGTCCGGCATGGCAAATGGCGCGAAGGTCAGCAGGGGGCCGAAGGACAGCATCTCATCCCAGCCGTCACGGCCGAGGTATAGCCATGCGGGCGGAACCGGCCGATACGGCACCTCGCCATCCCGCGGCACCGCCTTGCGCGCCTGGGCATGGTCGGCGATCATCTCCAGCCGCGCTTCCAGCACCTCATTCGACTGGTGGTCCAGACTGACCGCGCTGTCCGGAAGGTAGTCCAGAAGGTTTTCCATCTTCTGATGGAACAGCGGCACCCAGTGCTCCATGCCAGGATGCCGCCGCCCATCCGAAATCGACAGATACAGCGGGTCGTTGGCCGCATCCGGGCCGAACAGTTCGCGCCAGTTGGTGCGGAACCGAGCGACCGAAGCCTTGTCCAGCGGCACCTCGGATACCGGGCGCAGCGACAGGCTGCCGCGCTTGCCCGCACTGCGCTGCGAGCTGGGGTCGAACACCCGGATCGACTCGATGGTGTCGCCAAACAGGTCCAGCCGGACCGGATCGGACTCGCCGGCGGGGAAAACGTCGATGATGCCGCCGCGCATCGCGTACTCGCCCGGCTCCATCACCGTTCCGGCGCGGCCATAGCCGTTGGCCTCCAGAAACGCGGCGAGTTCCTCTGGCTTGACCTGGCCGTTGACCGCCAGGCTCATGCTGGCGCCGGCAAACGTTGAACGTGGCGGCACCAACTGCACCAGCGCATTGACGGTGGTCAGCACGATGCGCGGTGCGGCTGGTTTTTCCAGCAGCCGGGCCAGGGTGGCGATGCGCTCTGAGACCAAGGTAGGGTTGGGCGAAACACGGTCGTATGGCAGGCAGTCCCAGGCCGGGAAGCGCAGCACCTCGGCTTCCGGCATGACGAAGCCCAGCGCCTCTGCCAGACGCGCCATGCGGGCATCGTCGCGGGTGACGTGCAGGATGCTGCCAGGATGCTCCTTGCGGCGGCGTGCCAGCAGGAAGGCGTCCCACCCCTCAGGCGCACCCCAAACCTTGACCGCGTCGCTCATCGCGCCAGGAAATCCCGCATGCGGCGGAGCATGGGCGTGTCCTCCTCTGGCGGGATCGGCTCCCGCCCCGTCAACCAGTCAGCAAGACAGGTGTCCGGCAACTCCATCACCGCCTCTAACGCATCGAGATCCTCTTCGGTTAGGCTGTTGACGTGCGCCCTGACGAATCCACCGATCATCAGATCGTTCTCATACGTCCCGCGATGCGTGGCGCGGAACAGGACGCGGCGGCGGCGGCGCTCTGGCACGGCTTCGGCTGGCACTGCTCCGGATTGTGCGGCTGACTGAGGCGTTTCTGCTGACACGCCTGCCTGCGGCGTGGTGTCGGGGCATGGATGATCTGGTGCGTTCATTGATTGGCCGTCATATAGTCCTGCCCCTGATAGCTGTCAGCCCTTGACCGACGATCCGCTTGCCCCGCTGTTTGCCCCGATCACCAGCCTGTGGGGGATTGGAGCAGCCGTTGCCCCATTGATTGCCAAAGCCGCCGGCGGCGAACGGGTGATCGACCTGCTGTTCCACCTGCCCGAGTCGTACCTGGACCGCACGGCCCGCCCGACGATCAGCACCGCCAGACCCGGCACCGTCGCGACGTTGCTGGTTGAAGTGGTGCGGCATGAGCGGCCGGCAACGTCCCGTCAGCCTTGGCGGATCATCGTCAAGGACGCGACCGGCGTTGCCGAGTTGGTATACTTCCGCTTCACCCGTGAGGCACAAAGCCCGCCGGGTGCCATGATGCTGGTGTCCGGCAAGCTGGACATGTTCAACGGCCGGCTGACCATCGCCCATCCCGACCACCTGGTGCCGGCAGACCAGGCGGCGCGCCTGCCAGGTATCGAGCCGGTGTGGCCACTGACCGCCGGACTGTGGCCGCGGCAGGTCGCGGCCGGGCTGACGCAGGCGCTGGCGCTGCTGCCGCCGTTCCCCGAGTGGCATGATCCGGCATTGCTGAAGCGCGAGGGATGGCCTGGGTTCGCAGCAGCGTTGCATCAGGTGCAGGCGCCGCAGTCCGCTGCCCCCGACCACCGTCCGCGTGCCCGGCTGGCCTATGACGAGCTGCTCGCTGGCCAGGTCGCACAGGCGCTGATCCGCGGCCGGGTCCGCGCTCGTTCCGGCCAGCCGCTGATGGGCGACCAGCGGCTGCGGACAATTGCCATGCAGCGCTTCGGCTTCCGGCTTACACCGTCGCAGGACCGTGTGCTGCAGGAGATCGACGCCGACCTGGCTTCGCCGCGGCGGATGCTGCGGTTGCTGCAGGGCGATGTCGGCTCCGGCAAGACCGTGGTCGCGATGCTGGCGATGCTGCGGGCGGTGGAGGCGGGCAAGCAGGCAGCCATGATGGCGCCGACCGAGGTGCTGGCACGGCAGCACCATGGCACCCTCTCCCGCCTTTGCCCGGTGCCCGTTGCGCTGCTTACCGGCTCCGTCAAGGGCAAGGAACGATCCAGGCTGCTGCGCGGCATCAAGGATGGCACCATCCAAATCATCGTCGGCACCCACGCGCTGTTCCAGGAGACGGTCGAGTACAAGGATCTGGCACTGGCGGTGATCGATGAGCAGCATCGTTTTGGCGTCAACCAACGGCTGACGCTGGGCGCGAAGGGAGAGCGCACGGACGTCCTGGTCATGACTGCCACGCCGATCCCCCGTACGCTGCTGCTGACCCAGTGGGGCGAGATGGATGTCAGCCGGTTGACCGACAAACCCCCAGGCCGTGCGCCGATCCGCACAACCTTGCACTCCCTCGGCACCTTGCCGACCGTGCTGGACGGCATCGCGCGGAAACTGGATGAGGGTGCGCAAGCCTATTGGGTATGCCCGCTGGTCGCGGAGAGCGAGTCGCTGGATGTGGCCGCCGCCGAGGCGCGCTTCGCCGACCTGCGGCACCGTTTCGGCGAGCATGTCGGGCTGGTGCATGGGCAGCAGCCGCCGGAAGTGCGTGACGCCGCACTGGCTGGCTTCGTCGCCGGCGCAACCCGCCTGCTGGTCGCCACAACGGTGGTTGAGGTCGGGGTTGACGTCCGCAACGCCACGATCATGGTCATCGAGCATGCCGAACGCTTCGGCCTGGCCCAACTGCATCAGCTTCGCGGGCGGGTTGGGCGTGGCGATCAGGCCAGTTTCTGTCTGCTGCTGCATGAAGATTGGGTGAATGAGACTGCCCGCCGGCGCCTGACCCTGCTGCGTGACACTGACGATGGCTTCCTGATTGCCGATGAGGACTACCGCCTGCGCGGCAGCGGCGACGCGCTGGGCACGCGCCAGGCCGGCCTGCCGGGCTACCGCCTGGCCGACGCAGTGGACCACGAACCGCTGCTGCTGATGGCCAGCCGAGACGCAGCCGTGCTGCTGTCGCGCGACCCCAGGCTGGAGACCCCGCGCGGGCGGGCAGTGCGCCTGCTGCTGCGGCTGTTCGAGCGTCACGCGGCGATGCGCACGCTGGCTGCTGGATGATCACCCTGGTCTGGGATACTGGTCACGACTCGAACGCTGGCCGCATCCTCTGTATATGCATATCGTGCCTGTTGCTCCTGACATCGATCCAGCCCTGGCAATTCGCGAGGGCGACATCCGGCGGATCTTTTCGCCTGCGACCTTGACCGCCGGGCGGTCGTATGAACAGCGCGGCCGCGTCCAGGACCTGCAGATCGCCGCCCGCGGCGCCGCCATCACGGCAACCACCCAGGGCAGCCAACCCGACCCCTATCTACAAAACCTGAAGGTCAGCCGCGCGCCGCACAACGGTATCCGCATCACTGGCGCCTGTTCCTGTCCAGTAGGGCGAAGCTGCAAGCATCTCGCCGCCGTGCTGATCGCGGTCCAACGGCGAGAAGTGCAGGTCCCCCGTCATCAGGAAGCGCCGCAGCGCAAGGCGGAGAAGGCCGCGCTGTTGCCGGCGCAGATCGAAAGCTGGCTGGCCGAGTTCGATCGGGAGGAGGAAGAGCAGACCGAGGACTATCCGAAAACCATCCGGACCCGGGTTTTTTACGTGCTGGATGCCGCAGCCGGCGCCGCTGGCGTGCCACAGTTGCGGATCGATCCGATGACGGTGACCCTGCGCAAGGACGACGGCGTGGGCAACATCAAGCGCTATGCGCCCAATCAGATCCGCGTGCCGGCCCGCTACATCCGCCCCTCCGACCGGATCATCCTGACCCGGCTGTCGCACCGCGTCGGCTACGGTGTACAGCAGGCCGACGACGACGCGGCGGACACGCTGCGCCGCATCCTGGCCACTGGCCGCGCCCGCTGGATCAGCGCCGAAGGCGCCGCCCTGGTCGAGGGGCCGGAACGACAGGGGCAGATTACCTGGATCACCCGCTCAGACGCCTCACAACAAGCCGCTCTGGCGCTGGATGAGGGTCTGACGGGGGTACGCATTCCCGCGCCCTGGTATGTTGACGCCCGCGCCGGACTGGTCGGTCCGCTCACGCTTGATCTGCCGCAGCGTGTGGTTACCCGTCTGCTGAATGCCCCTGCCATTCCGCCGGAAGCCGCCGCCGAGGTCCGCGCCCAGCTTTCGCGGCGGATGCCAACAGCGAAGCTGCCGGTGCCGGCCGAGCTGAAACCGCCGGAGCGGATCAGCGAGCCGATGCGCCCGCACCTGCGGCTGCTCAACGGCACGCTGCCCAGCGACCCGAGCTATGGCCGCGGCTTGACGCAGGTGATCGGCCGCGGCCTGTTCTCCGTTCCGTTACTACGCCTGTCCTACGAATACGGGCCGATTACCCTGCCGCGCAGCGTCAAGCCGCCGCCGCGCATCGTCGTGCGTGACGGCACGCTCTACGATGTCCGGCGCGACCGTTCGGCAGAGACCGCGGCACTGGCGGAGCTGGCGGGGATGGGCTTTGCCTCGGTGCATGAGGTGGTCCCGGTCTATTATCAGCACGCCCACACTGATGATTTCGCCCTTCGCGAAGCCGGATCCGGCCGGAGCTGGCTGCAGATCGTCACCCAGGACGTGCCGCGGCTGCGGCAGGCCGGCTGGGGGGTCGAGACCGACGCCGACTTCCCCATGCAGGTGCTTTCTTCCGACGAGCCGATTGCGGCGGAACTGGTCGAAGGTGCCGGCATCGACTGGTTTGAGCTGCATCTGGGGGTTACCGTCGAGGGGGAGACGGTCGATCTGGTACCGGCGCTGATCCGGCTGATCGGCCGCCCGGAGACCGCCGCGCTGATCGAAGGCCCGGACGACAAGCCATTCGTTGTGCCGTTGCCGGACGGGAGGCTGCTCTCGTTGCCAATGGCGCGCATCCGCCCGACCGTGCAGGCGCTTCTGGAACTGTCGGCCGGCGGCGGCATCGACGGCAACTCCGACCGGATCGGCTTCAGCCGGCTGGACGCCGCGGACCTCGCTGCCCTGGAGCAGCGCACCGGCCTGGTCTGGCGCGGCGGCGAGGCCTTGCGGGAGCTTGGTCGCAGCCTGCGCCAGGCCGGTGGCATCCCGAAAGCCGTTGTACCCGACGCGTTCCGGGCGACCTTGCGGCCGTATCAGTCGCAGGGGGTGGACTGGCTGCAGTTCCTGGCCTCGGCCGGGCTGGGCGGCGTGCTTGCCGACGACATGGGCCTGGGCAAGACCGTGCAGACCCTGGCGCATCTGATGATCGAGAAGGACGCGGGCCGGCTGGACCGGCCGTCGCTGATCGTCTGCCCGACGAGCCTGATCCCCAACTGGACCGCCGAGGCCCAGCGCTTCGCCCCGTCGCTCAGCGTGCTGCCGCTGCACGGCCTGGGCCGGCGAGCCAAATTCCGGTCGATCCCGCAGTACGATCTGGTCCTGTCCACCTATCCGCTGCTGACCCGCGACCACGACGTGCTGCTGGAACAGGACTGGCATGCAGTGATCCTGGATGAGGCCCAGTCGATCAAGAACCCGAACGCCGAGACCACCCGCCAAGCCCTGCGCCTGAAGGCCCGTCAGCGTGTGTGCCTGTCGGGCACGCCGTTGCAGAATCACCTGGGCGAGCTGTGGTCGCTATTCGACTTTCTCGCACCCGGCTTCCTCGGCAACCAACGGTCATTCAAGTCGCGTTACCGCACGCCGATCGAGAAGCACGGCGACGCGGACCGCCAGGCGCTGCTCAGCCGCCGCATCCGCCCGTTCATGCTGCGCCGGACCAAGGAAGAGGTCGTCACCGAGCTGCCGTCGAAGACCGAGATCGTCGAGTCGGTTGAGATGGAGAGCAACCAGCGTGCGATCTATGAAGGTATCCGGCTGTCGATGCATGCCAAGGTGCAGGCCGCGATCGCATCCAAGGGCCTCGCCCGGTCCGGGATCATTATCCTGGAAGCGCTGCTGAAGATGCGACAGGCCTGCTGTGATCCCAGGCTTTTGAAACTGAAGACCGTGACCCGATCGAAAGCCGGCTCCGCCAAGCTCGACAGGTTGATGGAGATGCTTGCCATAATGCTGGCCGAGGGCCGGCGGGTGCTGCTGTTCTCCCAGTTCACCGAGATGCTGGGTCTGATCCAGACGCGGCTGGAGGACGACCAGGTCGAGTTCGTCCGGCTGACCGGTGAGACCAAGGACCGCGCCACGCCGGTGCGTAAGTTCCAGGCGGGCGATGTGCCGTTGTTCCTGATCAGCCTGAAGGCCGGCGGCGTCGGGCTGAACCTGACCGCCGCCGACACCGTCATCCACTACGACCCGTGGTGGAACCCGGCGGTGGAGGATCAGGCCACCGACCGGGCGCACAGGATTGGCCAGTTAAAGAAGGTGTTCGTGCACCGGCTGGTCACCCTGGGCACCATTGAGGAGAAGATGGAGGTGCTGAAGGAGAAGAAGCGCACGATCGTCTCCAGTGTCATGGAGGCAGAGCACGGCGGCACGCTCAACCTGACCGAAGCCGATATTGAGGAGCTGTTCGCCCCCGCTGGATAAGGCATGGTCACGGGGGATGGACAAGAACGAAATCGGGTTAAGAACCAGAGTATTTCACGGCAAGAAATAGTCAGCCCTGCTGGTCCAGAGCCTTGCCCGCTACGCTTCCTGCACCGGTCATGCCGCAGCGTGCCGAGGCGATCCGGGCACCGTCCGCCATCGCACGCAGCTTCGCCCAGACGACGTCCTCAGCCACGCGGCCGCGGCCCGCGGATGTGTCGAAGCCACAGTCAGTTCCAGCAATGACCCGGGCTGGATCACCGATCACCCGCACGACGCGTTCCAGCCGGTCGGCCACCACCTGTGGATGTTCGATGAAGTTGGTCAGCGGGTCGATAACGCCGGCGACCACGACCTGCCCGTCATCCAGCGGCAGCGACCGCAGGCAGCGGTATTCATGGGCATGGCGGGGATTGGCAAAGGGCAGCACCCAGCCACCAACGTTGGCCCGCGCGATTACCGGCAGGATCGCCTGCAAGTCCACGTCGCAGTCATGCGGCGCCTCGTAGTTGCCCCAGCACACATGGATGCGCACCCGGTCCCGTGGCACCTGCGCCAGCGCCTTATTGATCGTCTCCACCACCTTCTCGGCGAAGCCGATGAAGTCGGCCAGCGGGCGGTCCTGGAACGAAACATGCCGCTCCAGCGCCAGGTCCGGCGCATCGATCTGCAGCAGGAAGCCGGCTGCGACAATCGCCTCATACTCCACCCGCAGCGCCTGTCCCAGCGCGTGCAGATAGGCGTCCTCGGTGTCGTAGTGCTCGTTCAGCAGCGCGGCCGCGACAATGCCCGGCGACGGCGCGGTCATGAACGCTTCGGCGAAACCGTGTCCCAATTCCGCCAGGGCGGCCAGGAACTCATCGCACTCCGCCTTGACCAGCGCCGGATCCAGGTAACGCACCGGGCCGATCGCCTTCGGCAGGGCGCCGCGGTTGCTGACCGACCGGCGTGCCGTGTCCTGCTCCGCCGCCCAAGACTGATAGCCGGGGTATTTCGCCACATCCGCCATGGTGCGCCGGGTCCAACTGCCGCCGAAGCCACTCATGCGGCGACGAACATACAGGAAGAACGCCTCCCGCTGCTGTTCACCATTGTTGCCGATGTCAATGCCAGCGGCGATCTGCTGGCGCACCACGTGCCGCGTCGCCAGCTTCCCTGCTGACTCCAGCGCCGGCTCGTCGATCGCTTCGCCTGCCGCGCGGCGCGCGTACAGCTCAGTCAGCGCCACCGGCCGGGGCAGGCTGCCGGTGTGCGTCGTCAGAATGCGCTCGCGGCTTGTAAGCATCTAAAGGCCCAGGGCCGACGGGCCGGTCAGTTTGTTAAATGAGGTGGCCCAGGAAATTAGGCTTGTGCATTGAGACACGATACAGTTTTCCACTCCGAAGGCATTGGGGAGGCCTTGTGCAGCTCCCGCAGCCTAGAGCGGTGTCCGTTCGCATTGGCTTACGGACCCCCCTCTAACTCGTTGTTGATCGCGTGATTCACCGCTCCGTGTGATGCCACCTCCGCGGATCACGCTCTAAGCCGCCAGCATGTCCGTAATACGCGTCAGGCTCGGCACCTGGGCCGACGGCCCCACCGTTGCCAGCGTCGGCGCCGCACGGAAGTGGCGCCTCGCCGCGCGCCTGATGTCGGCTTCGGTGACCGCGTTGATTTTTGCCAGCACCTCTGCCGTAGGAATGATCCGCCCAAACGTCTGGATCTGCCTGGCCAACTGCTCGCACCGGCTGCCCGTGCTCTCCTGCGACATCAGCAAGCTGGCCTTCAGTTGCGCCCGCGCCCGGCTCACCTCTGGGGCGTTCACCTGCGCCTGCACCTTGCCGAGTTCGTCGAGCACGACCGGCATCAGTTCCGCCGCCTCGCTTTCGCCGGTGCCGGCATAGATCCCGAACAGGCCGCCGTCCTTGAACGGCGAGGCGAACGAGTAGATCGAGTAGACCAGCCCCCGCTTCTCGCGGATTTCCTGGAACAGGCGTGACGACATGCCGCCGCCCAGCAGGGTGGACAGCAGGATGGTCGGATAGTAGTCCGGATCAGCGTAGCCGACCGATGGGAAGCCAAGCACCACGTGCACCTGGTCCAGGTCCCGCTCATCACGGAACTCTCCGCCTGTGTACCTGGCGTCATCGAATGCCGGCGGCGGCGCGCCAGGCAGGTCGCCGAAATAGCGCTGCACCAGATCCAGGATCTCCTCGTGATGCAGCTTGCCGGTCGCGGCAACCACGACGTTGCCGTTGGTGTAGTTACGGCCCATGTAGCCGGTCAGCACGGATCGGGCCATGTTGCGGATGCCGTCTTCCGATCCCAGGACAGGCCGCCCCAGAGCCTGATCAATGAACGCGGTCGACTGGAAATGGTCGAATATGATGTCGTCGGGCGTGTCGTTGGCCTGGCCGATCTCCTGCAGGATGACGCCCCGCTCACGCTCCAGCTCCTCGGGCTCGAAGGCGGAATGGGTAAGAATGTCGCCGATGATGTCGAATCCGAGCGCGGTATCCTCCTTCAGCATCTTGACGTAATAGGCGGTCTGCTCGCGCGCTGTATACGCGTTGATGTGACCGCCAACCGCCTCGACCTCCTCGGCGATGGCGGCGGCACTGCGCGTCGTGGTTCCCTTGAACGCCATGTGCTCCAGGAAGTGCGACACGCCGTTCTCATGCGGGGCCTCGTTTCGCGATCCGGTCGCCACATACGCCCCAATCGACACGGTCTCCACACGCTCCATCCGCTCGGTCACCACCACCAGGCCGGAGGGCAGTCGCGTCAGTCGGATAGCGTCATCCATGCTTGAAACTTCTCTTCAACAAGATTCCATGCATATGGGTTTGCCGGGTCCGGCGCAACGACAGAACGTGACCTGCATCGGGGCGGCCGACCCTTTGACGTTCGGGCGGGAACAAGTGATGTTGGATCAGAGGCGACAAGAAAGCGGGAGACAATGCCATGATCGAGGTCTGGACCTGGCCAACGCCGAATGGCCACAAGGTGCACATCGCACTGGAGGAGCTTGGGCTGCCGTATAAGGTTGTCCCAATCAACATCGCCAAGGGCGACCAGTTCAAGCCGGAGTTCCTGGCGATCACGCCGAATCACCGCATCCCGGCAATCGTTGACCCCGAGGGTCCCGATGGCAAGCCGTTGAAGCTGTTCGAATCCGCCGCCATCATGATCTACCTGTCGGAGAAGACCGGCGGCAGGCTGATCCCCGCCGATCCGGCTGGCCGTTACATCTGCCTGCAGTGGATGATGTTCCAGATGGGGGGCACCGGGCCGATGTTCGGGCAGTACAACCACTTCGCGAACTATGCCGTCGAGAAGATCCCCTATGCCATTGACCGCTACACCAACGAGGTAAGGCGGCTGCACCGCGTGCTGGACAAGCGCCTGGGCGAAGCCGAGTACCTTGCGGGCGATGAATACTCGATGGCCGACATCATCAACTTCCCCTGGATCCGCAATCCGGAGCGGCGGACCATCGACTTGGCTGCATACCCCAACCTCAAGCGCTGGCACGACGCCATTGCTGAGCGCCCAGCGGTGCAGCGCGGTGTCGAGGTTCTGGCGCAGTGCCAACGCAAGGGGCAGATGACCGACGAGGAGCGTGAGATCATGTTCGGCAAGACGCAGTTCTCCGCCCGCTAGGCCACTTTCAGGCTGACCGTGAAGGCTCAGCGCGGTCTGGCCATTGTTTTCGCTAGCAACTTTATCAGCCCGACTATTTCAGTCAGGCTGATGTTGCTCTAGGCAGCCGGCTGGCGAGGTCCAACCTGGGCGCGCTTATTCAAGATGCAACCAGCTCGGGCCAATCGAGTCAGGTCTGGACCATTCGCACACATTTGCGCATGACCGAGGGCAAAGCCGCATCCTCCATAGCCTGCAAGGCGGAGGGCTGCCCCATCGAACTTTCCCCAACTTGAATCAGTGGCACATGCGCCGCCAGCAGGTCGATGATCAGCTCGAAGTGGGTAAAACCATGGCGCACCTGCCCAGCCGGCCGCCAGTTCGCCACCATGGGCGCCGACAGGATGGCTTCCGAGGTCGTCCACGGGTGCGGGCGCCACTCTGTCCCCGGTAACTCGGTCATGCCGCCCAGCAGCCCCTGGTGCGGCCGTGTTTGCAGCAGCACGCAGCCCCGGTCATCGGTCAGCCAGAAATGCACGCCGTAGCGCACCGGACGGACCTTCTTCGGCGCCTTGCGCGGCAGCGAGGCCTGGATCCCCATCCGCCGCGCCGCGCAAGCACTGAACCACGGACACACCCCGCATGCCGGTGCGGTTGGCGTGCAGACGCCCGCGCCCAGGTCGAACAACGCCTGGGCGAAATCGCTTGGCCGCTCGCGCGCCGCCGCATCCGCCCCCAGAATAGCCGCCGCCTTCCGGATCGCGATCTTCGCCTGCGGCAAGGGCTGCTCGATCGCGCACAGCCGAACCACCACGCGCTCCACGTTACCGTCGACCGGCACCGCCGGTACCCCGAAGGCAATTGCCGCGACCGCGGCGGCGGTGTAGGTGCCGATCCCTGGCAGTGTCTGCAAGCCGGCAAGGTCGCTCGGGAATCCCCCCTGCCGGGCCACCGCCTGGGCACAAGCATGCAGATTACGCGCCCGCGCATAGTAGCCCAGCCCGGCCCAGGCGGAGAGCACGGCCTGCAGTGGCGCCTTGGCCAGCGCCTCGACGCTGGGGAACCGGCTTACGAACCGCTCATAGTAGGGTATGACTGCGGTGACTGTCGTCTGCTGTAGCATGATCTCGCTCAGCCAGACTCGATAGGCATCCGGCACCTGTCCGGGTTCGGCGCGCCAAGGCAGTCGTCGCCGGTGGCGGCCGTACCAGCGCAGCAGGTCGCCGGCATCGGCGGATTGGATGGAAGAGGGAGCGATGGCAGACGACGACACACCTGATGGTATGGCGGCAACAGCGCGATTCGTCCACGGGCCACGCCCGATCGGCAGCCTGCTGCCCATCGTCACCCGGCAGACCTATCGCAGGCACAATCCGGCATCCGCCCAGATCATCGCCGACTGGGAGGTGATCGTTGGCCCCCGGGTAGCGGCCATGACGACCCCTCGCCGGCTCGACCGCGGCGTTTTGACCATCGCCTGCGCCGGTCCCGCCGCGATGGACATGCACTACATGGGCATTGAGGTGATCAACCGGATCAACACCCATCTGGGGGGTCAGCCGGTACACTCGCTGAAGTTCACCCAGGCTGGCATGTCGCGGAAATCAAACCCGGTGCCACGGCCGCCGCCGGAGGCGACCCGGGAAGCCCAGGCAGCCGTGGCCGACCTGCCGGACAGCGAGCTTAAAGCGGCGCTGGCGGCCTTGGGCAGCCTGGTCATCGGGCGAAGCAGGCAAACAACACGACACCCGAAGAAGCTGCAGTTCAAGACATAGAGGTTGCAATGACATTTTCCCGCCGCTCGCTACTGGCCGTGGTGCCTGCCGGCCTGACCCTGAATGCCCTGGCGCCGCACGACGCATCGGCGCAGGATGCCTTGCCGCGCGCTGAGCGCTTCATCGGCAAGCCGGATGCCAAGGTCGTGGTTGGTGAGTATTTTTCCCTGACCTGCACCCATTGCGCCGCCTTCGCCCAGGGCACGCTGCCCGAGGTGAAAAAGAACCTGATCGACACCGGCGCCGTCCGCTGGGTGTTCCACGACTATCCGCTGGACCAGGTTGCGCTGACCGCTTCGATGGTTGCCCGCTATCTGCCGGTCGATCGCTATGATCCCTTCATCAACGCGCTGTTCGCCAGTCAGAACCGCTGGGCGTTCAGCCGCGCAGACAATCCGACCGAGGAGCTGTGGAAGATCGCCGGCCTGGCTGGCATGAGCCGCACCACCTTCGATAAGGCTGTCGGCGACACCGCGTTACGCGACTGGATCATCCAGCAGCAGAAGGAGGACACCGACCGCTGGAAGATCGACTCCACCCCCAGCTTTGTCATCAACGGTCAGAAATATGCAGGTGAAATGAGCTACGACACGTTCCGCAAGCTGATCCCGGCCTGAAAACGTTCACGAATCGGTAGTCAGCCGAGGTTGCGGGGGTTTAAGGTTCCGGGAAAGTCGCTCTAGGTTTTGACGGCCTGCCAGTCCGCTGCCCACTGCCACGGGTTGCGGACCCGGGGTCGGGAAGCCCTTAAGGAGTTCCCATTGCCGGTCGGTTTCCGTCGCCTTCGCATCGCCGGGTTCAAAAGCTTCGCCGAACCGACCAGCGTGGACATCCTGCCGGGCCTGACAGGCGTCGTCGGACCGAACGGCTGCGGCAAGTCCAACGTAGTGGAGGCACTGCGCTGGGCAATGGGCGAGAGCAGCGCCCGCAGCCTGCGCGGCGGCGAGATGGACGACGTGATCTTCGCCGGGACCGCCGGACGGGCTTCACGAAACATTGCCGAGGTGGCGCTGTACCTCGATGAAGCCATCGGCCGCGCGCCACCGCCGTTCCATGAGCAACCCGAACTGGAAATCGTCCGCCGGATTGAGCGCGGCAGCGGCTCGGTTTACCGCATTAACGGCATTGAGGCACGTGCCCGCGACGTGCAGACCCTGTTTGCTGACCTCGCTTCCGGCGCACGTGCCTCCGCCATGGTCAGCCAGGGCCGCGTCGGCGCGCTGGTCAGTGCAAAGCCGGAAGACCGTCGCTCGCTGCTGGAGGAAGCCGCCAACATCACGGGGCTGCACGCCCGCCGCCACGAATCCGAGCTGAAGCTGCGTGCGGCGGAGGCCAATCTCGCCCGTGCCGACGAGCTGCGCGCGCAGCTCGAAAGCCAGCTCGGCAACCTCAGGCGCCAGGCCCGCCAGGCCAGCCGCTACCGCAACCTGTCCGCCGCCATCCGCGCCGCCGAAGCCGAGTTGCTGTCGCTGCAGCGGGCGCGTGCCGAAACCCTTCGCGACCAGGCCGCGGCGGCGTCGCACCAGGCTGAAGTAGCCGTGGCCGACGCCACCCATGCCGCCGCCGCCGCGCGCGCGCTGGCGGCCGAAGCCACCGCAGCCTTGCCGCCGCTGCGCGAAACAGAGGCAGACGCCCGCACCGCACTCGAACGCTGCCGTCTGGCACGGGAGCAGGTTGCCGGAGAGGAGCAGTCCGCCCAGGCTGCACTCCGCCAAGCCCGCACCCAGTTCGGCCAGATCGAAGGCGACCTGGCGCATGCCGGACAGTTGCAGGGCGACGCGGCAACCGCCGAACAACGCCTGACCGCGGAGGAAGCCGCACTCGCCAACACCGAAGCCGGTTACAATGAGCGCATTGCAGCGGCTGAAGCCACGGTCCTGGCTGCAGCCGAGGCGGCGGGTCTGGCGGTCGCCGAAGCCGATCGGGCCACTGAGGCGGCAGCAGAAGCCAATGCCCAGGCCCAGGGCGTCGCCCAGCGTCTTGCGCAGGCGGAGCAGCGGGCCAACCGCCTGCATGAGCAGCAGCGGTCGCTTGGCGAGCAGGCTGTACGCATCACGGCCCAACAGGTGAACCCTGAGGCCATCATTCAGACCACCGACGAGGCCACCGACGCTGAAGCCGCCATGGCCGGCGCCCACAACGCGTTGGAGCAGGCTGAGCAGGCGCGGGCCGCTACGGCGATGGCTCTAGCCGCGGCGCGTGAGAAACAGGTCGCCGCCGATGCGGACCGTGCCAGGCTGGCAGCCGAGGCCCAAGCGATCGCCGAGGTGCTTGCCGTGCGCGACAACGAGCGCTGGCCGCCGATGATCGACGCACTGGAGGTTGCCGACGGGCTGGAGGCAGCCCTGGGTGCGGTTCTAGGCGATGAGTTGACCTCGGCGCTTGATCCGGGAGCGGCACGTCACTGGCGCGAGCTGCCGGCGGTGGCCTCGGCCCCTTGCCTTCCTGACTGCGCGCTGCCGCTGACCGGCTTTGTTCGCGGCCCGGTCGCGCTCAACCGGGTCCTGTCGCAGATTGGAGTGGTCGAAACCGAACAGGATGGCCACGAACATCAGGTCAACCTGCTTCCGGGCCAGTCGCTGGTCTGTCGAACCGGCGCTGTGTGGCGCTGGGACGGCTACACCATCCGCGCTGGCACACCGTCCCAGGCTGCTGTCCGGCTGCAACAGCGCAACCGGCTGCAGGGCGTGCGCCAGCGGCTGCGGCAGGCTGAGCACGACGCCACGGCGGCAAAGGAGGTGCGTACCGCGGCCGAGACCGCCGCGACCACCGCGGCGACGCATGAGCAGATGGCGCGCCACCACCGCCGCGATGCGGAACACCGGCAGGAGCGTGCGCGGAGCAGCCTCAGTACCCTGCGCAACCAAGCAGCGACCGCCGCCGCGCGCCTGGAAGCCGTCCGGGATCAGTTGGCCCACCTCGCCGCCGAACACCAGGACGCCGCCACGGCCCTGACCGAAGCACGCCAGGCAGCCGGCGCGCTGCCCGACATCGCATCCCTGCGCGCCGCCGTCGCATCCACCCGAGCCGCCCAGTCGACCGCCCACGCCGCGGAGGCTGCCGCACGCAGCCAGCGTGACACGCTGTCGCGCGAGCATGCCGCGCGCCTGAGCCGCCGCCGCATCATCGCCGCCGAACGCGCCGGCTGGTCTGAACGCGCCAGGGACGCCGCGGAGCGTGTCATCGACCTTACGGCGCGGCGAGGCGAAGCCACGGCAAGTCTGCAAGCCCTGGAAGCCCAGCCCGCGATGATCGCCAGCCGCCGGGCCGAAGCGCTGTCCGCGCTGTCGGATGCCGAGACAACCCATCGCCGCGCGGCGCATACGCTGGCAGCAGCCCTGGCACGAGACACCGAGGCAGAACGTGCCGCCCGTACCGCCGAAGCCGCGGTCACCAGCCGTCGTGAGGCGGCGATCCGCGCCGAGGGCGCGCTGCAGCAGGCCAGCCACGCCTGGGGCACCGTGGCCGAACGCATCCTGGAACGTCTTGGTGCCGCCCCTGCCTTGCCCGACCCGCCCGCGGACCTGTCGCCGGAAAGCGAGGATCGCGCGCGCCGGCGTCTGGACCGACAGTTGAAGGAACGCGAGGAGATAGGCCCGGTCAACCTGCGCGCCGAGCATGAGGCGGATGAGGTGGAACGGCAGATCGGCCTGATCGCAACCGAGCGAGAGGAACTGACGACGGCGATTGCCAAGCTGCGCGGCTCGATCGGTCACCTTAACCGGGAGGGCCGCGAGCGCCTGACCGCCGTGTTCCAGCAGGTCGACCGCAACTTCCAGCAGCTATTTACCCGCATGTTCGGCGGCGGCAGGGCACATCTGGCGCTGGTCGGCGCCGATGACCCGCTGGAGGCCGGGGTGGAGATCTACGCTCAACCGCCGGGCAAGAAGCTGGCGACCCTGTCGCTGTTGTCGGGCGGTGAGCAGGCCCTGACCGCCTTGTCGCTGATCTTCGCAGTGTTCCGCTGCAACCCCGCACCGGTCTGCGTGCTGGACGAGGTCGACGCCCCGCTGGACGACGCCAACGTGGAACGGTTCTGCACCCTGCTGGACGACATGGTTCGCGAAACCGGCACCCGTTTCCTTGTGGTCACCCACCATCCGCTGACCATGGCACGGATGGACCGCCTATACGGGGTGACGATGCAGGAACGCGGCATCTCGCGGCTGCTGTCGGTCGACCTGGCCCGCGCCACCGACCTGGTCGACCCCGCCCGGATCGCCGCCGAATGACCGCGCCGGCCGCGGCCTCGCCAGGAGCTTCGGCAAAGGCGCACAGCCGCCGGGCGCTGGTGTATCTGGCCGGCCCGATGGTGTTCCTGGCCGATCCCGCGCCGGTTTTCGCCCAAATGAAGGAGATCTGCCGCCGACACGGGCTGGAAGGCATATCGCCGCTGGACAACCAGATCGGGCTGGAGGGGCGCGCGCCGGACCGTGCCTTGCTGGAAGCGATCGTGACTGCCGACATCGCGCTGATGGATAATGTCGATGCCGGCCTGTTCTGCCTCGACGGCTTCCGCCGGTCGCCTGAGATGGACCCCGGCACTGCCTTCGAGGTCGGCTACATGCGTGCGCTGCGCAAGCCGATCGCCGGCTGGAGCCGCGACCCGAGAGACTATCCCGCCAAGGTCCGCAGTTACTTCCAGCAGATCTTTGGCCTGCCGCTGGTGGACACGGGGCCTGGTGCCACGGGCGGCACGTCTGGCACCATGCGTGACCCTGACGGCATCCTGGTGCACTCCCAAGGCTGCCTGCAAAATGCGATGATCGATTTGGGAATTGGCACGGCTGGCGGGACGGTGGTCGGCCACACTGAATGGCAGATCGCGTTCGATCAGGCGGCCGCCCACCTGTCGCGGCAGTGCCGATTCACGCGGTGAAGCGCGCATCGTGCTTCTCTGCGGTCGGGCACTAGACCGCTTTCAGGCTGACTGGAACAGTCAGCGCGGTCTACCCTGTTGTTTTCATGAGCAACTTTATCAACCCGACTGTTCCAGTCAGGCTGATGTTGCTCTAGACCGCTTTCAGGCTGACTGGAACAGTCAGCGCGGTCTAGCTCATTGTTTTCGCGAGCAACTTTATCAGCCCGACTATTCCAGTCAGGCTGATGTTGCTCTAGTGCCCACAGCGCAGCGTTGGCTTTGCAGTCTGGCATATCGTTAACCAAGAACGCGGCGATGCCGAACAGCGGGCCGACCGCCCGACCACGGAATGGTGCCACCCTCCATTCAGTGTTGCGCCGCTGACACTCCGCGACCGGAAACCAGGCCGCCTGAGGGTGCAAAGTCCCCTACCGACCGATCCAGGATTGTAGATGGCCGATGCTTAGCTCTGTCATGTCAGCAAGGCCTTTGCCGCCGTCCGTGCCCTGGCCGCACCCTGCCGCGCCATGTCGGTGCACAATCCGGTATAGCCTACGGGATCTAGCAACGCCTCGATCTGCGCGGCAGTCAGGTGCGCGCTTACCCGCGGATCGGCGGACAGGCTCGCGGCGAACCCCGCGCCGGAAACCGCCGCACCCTGTGCCGCATCATAAACCGCATCGTGCGCGTGCTGCCGGCCAATCAGCACGCCCATCCGCAGCATCACCGCCTCTGCCATGATCAGCCCGCCGTCCATGTCCAGGTTCGCGCGCATCCGCTCCGGCCTCAGATGCAGCCCGCGCATGACCTCGCCCAGCCGCGCCAGCATGTCGCCGGTTGCAATGCAGGCACGTGCTTCGGCGGTGTCCATCATCAGGCTGGTGGTGCGGTCCGCCTCATGCTCCGTCGTCATCGCCTCCAGCGCCAGCGGCACCATCGCGCGGATCTCAGCGGCCGCGGCGATGATATCCTGGCAAAGCTTGGGGTTCCGCTTCTGCGGCATTGTGGAGCTGCCGACGGTTCCCGGCGGCACCGGCTCCTCCACCTCGCCAAATTCGGTCTTCATCAGGGTGTAGACCTCGCGGCCGATCTTGCCGGTGGTTGCCGCCAGCAGCCCCAGCAGGGTGATGTTCTCCGCCAGATGGTCGCCCAGCGCGCGTGACGGCACCTGCATCGATCCAAGCCCCAGCCGGTGCGCCATTCCCTGCTGCACGAGCGGCCCATTCTTGCCCAATGAGGCATACGTCCCTGCCCCGCCGCCCAGCATCGCGACGAACAGCCTGGGCGCGATCTCGCGGAAGCGCTGCGTGTGGCGCAGCAGCTCATCGATCCAGACGGCGACCTTGTAGCCGAAGGTGGCCGGCAAGGCGTGCTGGCCATGCGTGCGCCCGGCGATCGGCATCTCCGCACCCTGCTCCGCGAGCTCGGCCATCGCCGCAAGGACCTCACTTAGCTGCCGCAGGAAGATGCGGTGCGCCTGCCGCAGCACCAGCAGATCGCCTGTCTGGGTGATGTTCTGGGTGGTGGCGCCCCAGTGCACCCAGCCACCATGCGGGTCGCCGACAACGCGCCCAAGCTCCCACACCAGGGGAACGATGGTGTGGCCGGTGCGCGCGAAGCCGGCTTCAATGCGGGCATGGTCCAACATCTCCAGCCTGGCGTTCGCGGCAATTGCCTCGGCGGCAGCCTTGGGAATGATCGCCAGATCGGCCTGTGATCCGGCCAGCGCAGCCTCCACATCCAGCCAAGCCTGCCATCGGTTCTCCAGGCGATACAGCGCACGTATGCCAGGGTCGCGGATGCGCGCGGCTGTTGGAAGCGTGTCAGACATCCTGATTCCCCGTCGGCTGAGGTCATCCCTGGCAGGCTGCTTCAGTCACCCGCTGTGGATTCTTACGGCGACGCGTGCCCTGGGAAAAGGCCGCCGCGGCAAACGCGTGATTGCAGTGACGCCGGGTGTGTTACTCGGCGCGGATCAGGCCGCGGTGGCTGGGCGCGTCGATGAATGCCAAAACCTCGGCGATGAGCGGATCGCTGCCGAAATTTTGCCGCGTCGCATCCAGCCGTTGCGCAAACACGCCACTCTTGCCGTACAGCGTCTTGAACGCGACGTGCAGCCGCTGAATCGCCGCCCTGTCGAAGCCACGCCGGCGCAGCCCAATGATGTTCAGTGAGGCGAGACGGGCGCGGTTGCCGATGACGCTGCCGAATGGGATCACATCCGCTTCGACGCCGGACACGCCGCCGACCATCGCGGCACGGCCGATGCGGACGAACTGGTGGATCGCAGCCGCACCGCCGATCACCGCATGCTCGCCGATGCTGACATGCCCGCCCATCACCGCATTGTTCGCGACGATCACGTTGTCGCCAAGCTGGCAGTCGTGGGCGACATGCACCACTGCCATCAACATGCAGTCACTGCCGATCCGGGTCACGCCGATGCCGGTCGCCGTGCCGCGGTGGATCGTGCAATGCTCGCGGATCAGCGTGCGGGCACCGATCTCACATCGTGTCGGCTCGCCCTTGTACTTCAAGTCCTGCGGCGCCAGCCCGACGGTGCAGAATGGATACATCTGCGCGTCCTCGCCGATCCGGGTATGACCCTCGACCACCACGTGCGAGACCAGCTTTGCTCCGGGTTCGATGACAACATTCGGTCCAACCGTGCAGAATGGCCCGATCTGCACACCGGGCCCAAGCTCAGCACCATGCGCCACGATCGCCGTTGGATGGATGCTCGTGCGCGTCGAACCGCGCAAGCTGGTGTCAGTCATCGAATCCATCAGGTCCATTCCGCAGTGACAATTTTCGCGCAGCGATCGACACGACGCTATGGGGAGGCAGGCTTACCACCAACTCAATCATTGTTGCCCGATGTTTCCGATGACGCCTTGTAACGCTTTGTTTCTTCTATGAATTTGGCGTTACCAAGGCAGATGTGTGTCAGGACGGCGGCAGCCGGTCCATGATCATCGCGGAATAGGTTGCCTCGGCGACAGCCACATCGTCCACCTTGGCAACCGCATGGAACTTCCAGACGTTGCCGCGGCTGCGCTCCTTGACGATGTGGATGCGCAACTGATCGCCGGGGACGACCGGACGGCGGAACTTCGCTCCCTCGATCGACATGAAGTAGACCACCTTGCCGACCGCATCCGGCCCGAGCGTCTCCACCACCAGCACGGCCGCGGTCTGCGCCATGCTTTCGATGATCAGCACCCCCGGCATGACCGGATGGTTGGGAAAGTGGCCGGCGAAGAAGCTTTCGTTGACCGAAACATTCTTCACCCCCACAGCGGAGCTGTTCAGCACGACATCGACGACCCGGTCCAGCAGCAGGAACGGGTAGCGGTGCGGGATGTCGTGCATGATACGGTGGATGTCGATCAGCTCGACTGTTTTCCCCATTTCAGGCGCTTGGCTGCGGAGGTCGTCCATCATCTCAATCCACGTCGGAGTTTGATTTCTCGCCGGAGGCGCCCGCGGCCGGTATGCCGCCGTTGCGGACCCAGCGCCGGATCGTTGCAACTTCCTTGAAGAATGCCTTGACCGGCTGAGCTGGCGCGCCGATCAGGTCGGAGCGCGGCGGCACGTCGGCCATGACGCCGGCCTTGGCGCCGATGCGTGATCCGGCGCCGATCCGCAAATGGTCCGCCAAGCCAGCCTGGGCCGCCAGCACGACCTGATCCTCCAGCACCGTGGATCCTGCGACACCCGACTGCGCCACCAGCACACAGGCGCGGCCGACCCGCACGTTGTGGCCGATTTGCACCAGGTTGTCGATCCGCGTACCGGCACCGATCACGGTGTCTTCCAGCGTGCCCCGATCGATCGTGCTGTTGGCGCCAACCTCGACGTCGTCCTCGATCAGCACGCGGCCCAACTGCGGCACGGTGTGGAAGCCCTCCTGGGTGATCGCGAAGCCAAAGCCGTCCTGGCCAATCCGCGCGCCGGGATAGACATAGACACGGTTGCCGACCAGCGTGTGCGACAGCGACGCGTGCGGACCGACACGCACATCCCAGCCCAACTCGACACCGTCGCCGATGACCGCCAGCGGACCGATCCGGCAACGCGGACCAATGACAACACCCGCGCCGATGACCGCCAGCGGCCCTATTTCAGCGGTCGGCGCGATCCTGGCGGAGGCAGCAATCACGGCCGAGGAATGGACACCCGGCGTCATCGGCGGCATCGGATGAAACAGCGCCGCCACTTTCGACCAGGCAACCAGCGGATCGGCTGCAACAATAGCGACGGCGGTCTGCGGCACCTTGTCCTGCATCGCCGGATGAACGATCACCGCCGCTGCCCCTGTTGCAGCCAGGGCGGCCAGATGCTTGCGATGGTTCAGGCAGAAGCTGACGTCCAGCTCCGTCGCGATTGCCAGGGGGGCGATGCCGTGCAGCATCAACCGGCGCGGGGGCGCCTCCGCCCCCGCCGCATCGACGACGGCGGCCAGGCTGTGCGGCCCAGCGCGCTGGAAGAAGCGGGGATCCCCCGCCTGTGCCGGGCGAACCTCGCCGGGCGCCATGATTAACGCTTCTGCAGCGGCTTGGCCGGCGTTGCGGCCGCAGTTGCCGGCGTAGCAGCCGCGACGCCGGTCGCAGCCGGTGTGACAGCAGGGGGGGCCATCGCCAGCGGCGACACACCGTCGGGCGGCACAATGACACTGGGCAACGCCTTGTTCAGCACCTCGGCCACTGCCGGCGTCAGGTCGAAGTCCGCTGTCGTGCCCAGGATCTGCGCCCGGTTCAGCACCAGATTGATGCCACGCGACAGCGCCACCTGCTGGGCAACCTGCTCCATCGTCCGGTTGATCTGCATCATTACGTATTGGCCGGCTTCCTGGATGATCCGGTTCCGCTCGCCGAACCGGCGCTGCGCCTCGGTCGCTCGGTCCTGAATCTCCTTTTCCTTGCCGCGGATCTGCTCCGGCGACAGCTTGGTGCGCTCCGCGGCAAACGATTGACCCAGGTCGCGCAGCGCGCCCTGTTCTTTCTGCGCGTCCTCATTCAGCTTCTGGCCGCGCGCGTTCAATTCCTTGTAGGCCACCTGATAGGCAGTCGAGACCCGCAGCACATCGGGCACCGACAGGATGCCAACGATCGCCGCCGGTGTCGCTGGTCCCTTGGGCACCGGGGGAATCTCTGGCGCCGGCGGCAGTTGAACCTGCAGCGGCGGGATCCCCCCGACTGTCTCTCCGCCGCCCTCACCGCCCAGCGGCAAAGCGCCAGGGCCAGCCTGCGCAGCCGATGGCGGCGGCCGCTGCGGCCGGGAGGCCTGGGCTGGTGGCGCAGGCCGTCCCTGGCCCGGCACGAACCACTCGCCGTTCTGAGACTGCTGGGCAAACCCCGACAGCGGAGACATCGCCACCGACAACGCGAACAACGCGCCGACGACCTTGGAAGATTTTTGTACCACTAGAACCTCGTACCAAAGCCAAACCGGAAAATCTGCGTCTGGTCGCCCGGTTGCTTGATCACAAACGGCGCCAAGTCAACATTTATCAGGCCGAAAGCGGTACGCCAGGAGATGCCGACACCAGCCCCGACACGAGGCGCGCCCGAGGCCTCGATGCGGCATGGAACCGTGGCCGACGACTCGCAGGCCAGCGGCGTTCTGAACGATGCCTCGGTCAACGCACCCACATCGACAAAGGCCCGGCCATTCAAGCCAAGATCGGGCGAGACCGGCAGCGGAAACCGCAGTTCGGTCGTTTGCGTCCAGATAAAGCGTCCACCCAGCGGATCGCCCGAGACGGTGTCATGCGGGCCCGCGCCACCGGTCTGGAAGCCGCGCAAATTGTCGCCGCCAAGGAAGAAACGGTCGATGATTTCTTCGCGACCGCCGGACAGCAGGCCCATCAGTCCAGCACTGCCAGCCAGCTTGATACCCCAGTCGGGGTTGCCCAACTGGCGCTCCAGCGGAATGTAATAGGCCGCATTCACATTACCGCGCACAAACCGCGCCTCCCCGCCGAGACCGGCGTAGTCGGTGCCGACCTCCAGAATATAGCCGGTATGCGGATAAATTTTGCTGTCACGCAGATCAAGCGTGGTCACCTGGCTGATCTGCGACAGCAGCGTCGTTCCCGCCTCGTTCAGAATGAACGGGCTCGCCCCGGTCTCGACGTTGAACACCGTCCGGTCAACCAGCGAATAGCTCCAGACCTGGCGCAGGTGCTCGTTGAAGGCGTAGCCCAGCCGAACCGCAAAACCCTCTCGCCGCTCATCATACGGTTCGGTGCCCAGATAGTTTGTCTGGATCAGGAACAGATCGAGGCCGGCGATCAGGTTGCGGTCGAGGAAATACGGGTCGGTGATAGACGCATTGATCGAGCTGCGCCGCTGCGCCAGCACGCCATTGATGTTCGCGTTGACGCCGGTGCCGACCAGGTTGCGCTCGCCCAGTCCAATATCGATCAAGGCGCCGGCATCCGTCGAGTAGCCGCCGCCGAACGACAACTCGCCCGTGGCCTTTTCGTTGATCATTGTCACCAGCACCGCTTTGTCCGGCGCGGACCCCGGGTTCGTGCTGATGTCGACGGTCTGGAAGTAACCGAGATCGGTCAGCCGGGTGCGTGACTGGCGGACTGTCTCGGCACTGAACGGATCACCCTCGGCGAGGCGGAACTCGCGGCGGATCACCTTGTCCTCGGTGCGGGTGTTGCCGACGATGTCGATGCGCTCGACATAGACGCGCGGTCCCTCGCCGACGTCGAACGTCAGGTCGACGATGCGCTTCTCGGCATCGCGCGTGACCCGGGGCTTCACGTCGACGAACGCATAGCCACGGTTGTGCACCGCCTGTTCGATCATGTCGGAGGTGCGGCCGACAGCGTCGCCGTCGTACCAGTCGCCCGAAGCGAGCTGCAGGCTAGGGCGCAAATCCTGCCCGCTCAGGTTGCGCAACTGTGAATTTATTACCACTTTGCCAACTCGGTAACGCGCGCCCTCATTGACCGTGAACGACAGGAAGAACCCCTTGCGGTCGGGCGATAGCTCCGCACTGGCATCGGTGATCTGGAAGTCGGCATAGCCGTTCTTCAGGTAGAACCGGCGCAGCAACTCCTTGTCGAATGCCAGCCGTTCCGGTTCATACTGGTCGGAACTGGACAGAAAGCGCCACCAGCGCGACTCCCGGCTGTTGATGACCTCGGTCAGCCGGTCTTCGCTGAACGCCTTGTTGCCGTTGATGACGATCTTGCTGATCAGCGTCGCCGACCCGTCGTTGATCTGGAAGACGACGTCGACGCGGTTTTGATCCAGATGAATGATCTTGGGTTCGACCGTCGCGTCATAATTGCCGCGTTTGGCATACATGCTCAAGATATGCAGCCGGTCGGATTCAGCCAGCGCTGGCGTGAAAACCGCACGCGGACGCAACTGCAGCTCCGCCTTCAACTGATCGTCCGTGACCTTGTGGTTGCCTTCATACGCCACCCGGTTGACGATCGGATTCTCGACGACGTGCACCACCAGCGTGTTGCCGCTGCGACCGAGCCGGACGTCCTGGAACAATCCTGTGGCATACAGGGTCTTCAGGCTTCGGTCGATGCGGTCCGGGTCAAACTGGTCGCCGGGCTGCACCAGCAGGTACGAGCGGATGGTCCCATCCTCGATTCGCTGGTTGCCCTCAACCTGAATGGCATCGATGACGCCGGTGCTGGAAGCGGGTGCGGAACGCTGAACCGGCCGATGCGTTGGGGGATTGGTCTGGGCAAGGGCGGTTCCGGTAGCCGGCGAGAGAACAAGGCAGGCGGCAGCAAACCGTATAGCACGGAACGTTAACAAAAGGCTGATCCCCCCAGGCGCAGATACCGAGTATTAGAGTGTCACTTTAACAGGCGCGTGATGCGTTGGCGGCGCACCATAGCGACGGGTTTCCGCCCGCGCTAGTAGCAGACAAACTCCGCGAGTGGGTGGTCAGCCTTCTGTAACCCAATGATTCGAAAGATGTTTCCAGGCTGACCTAAACGCCACAGCAAGCGTCATTAGCCCAACGCTTCCGGCCGCCGTGCCTGTTCGCCACATCAGAGGTAGAAAGGTAGACACGATGCCGTCGCGCGTCAGGACTGCCAGTTGTCTGTTGCCTGCCGCAGGGCGCGGCGTGAGACTGCCGGGACATTTCTTCGATGCGGAGTGCACTGAAGGCACACTTGGTCGGCACCAAGCCTGCTTCCACCGGCACAAAGTCCGTGAAGCTTGCCATCGACAGCTCAGGCTCGGTCCTCACCACATGCAGGAGGTGACGGAGCAACCGCGGCAGGGCGGCTTTGGGCAGACATCCCGTCCGGGGGTCGATCTACCGAAAATACACTACCTGGACAGGTCACGCCCCGCGCCACGCAAGCGCCGCTATCCGATCAGGCTGGCAACCCAGCGGAACAGGCCAAGATGAGTCAGATCGTTCCAGGTGGCAAATACGAACAGGCAGGCCAGAAACGCCAGGCCGGCACGAAAGCCATATTCCTGCGCCCGCTGCGGCAGCGGCCGGCCGCGCAATGCTTCGGCCAGGTAGAACAACAGATGCCCACCATCCAGCACCGGCACTGGAAACAGGTTGATCAGCCCTAGGTTCACTGACAGCACGGCAATGAACGAAATCAGGCTGGCGATGCCAAGCTGCGCCACTTGGCCGGACAACTGCGCGATCCGCAGCGGCCCCCCAAGTTCCTCGGTGCCGCGTGTGCCAGAGATCATCTGAGCCAGGCCGCTGAAGGTCTCGCGGGTGATCGTCCAGGTCTGCGTGATCCCGGCCAGCAGCGCTGCCGGAGCACTGACCTTGTGATACTCAACCGCGCCGCCCCGCACCCCCAGAAGGCCGACCTTCTGCCCGGCGACTTCCCGGGAATCGGTGGTCACTTGCACGGGTTGGTCGACACCGCCGCGCTGGACCACCATCGCCAGCGTCTCGCCCGGATGCATCGCAATGGCGTGCTGCAGATCCTCAAACTTGCTGATCGGCTGGCCGGCAATCGACATCACCCGGTCGTTCACCATCAGCCCGGCGCGAGAGGCCGCGCTGTCAGGCAGCACCGCACCGATCACCGGCAGCGCCACCGGCTGGCCGATCGCGATGAACAGCCCGGCGAACAGCACCATTGCCAGCAGAAAGTTGGCAATTGGCCCGGCGGCAACAACAATCGCCCGCGACAGGACCGACTTGTCATGAAATGTCTGGCCCGGAATCCAGCCGGCGCGGACCTCCTCGGCCACATCCTGCGGCCGCTCCTGCCCGTGCAGCTTCACGTAGCCGCCCAGCGGCAGCCACGCCAGCTTCCACACCGTGCCGCGCTTGTCGGTCCATTGGGTGATGGCGCGCCCGAAGCCAATCGAGAAAGCCTCAACCCGTACGCCACGCCAGCGCGCCGCGAGATAGTGTCCAAGCTCATGCACGAAGACGAGCACGCCCAGAACGACGATGAAGGCCGCCGCGCTGCGAACGAAATCGGGGAAGATGGTCAGCACGACTCTGTCCTTCGGAATACGATGATCACACGGCGTGGATAGGCAGTAAGTCCCGCGCCGCGCGGCGTGCGGTCGTGTCCAGCGCCATTACCTCATCCAGCGCATCAGCCTTGACCGAACCCAGTTGCTGCAGGACACGATCGACAGTCTCTGCGATCGCCAGAAAGCCGATTCGCTGACGCAGGAAGGCCTCGACAGCGATCTCATTCGCCGCATTCAGAATGGTGGGCGCGCCACCCCCGGCTTGCAATACTTCCCGCGCCAGCCGCAGGGCCGGGAACCGCACAAGATCCGGCGCCGCAAACTCCAGCCGGCTGACCGCCGCCAGATCCAGCCGCCGGGCATTCGTCACCATTCGCTTTGGCCATGCCAGGGTATGGGCAATCGGAATGCGCATGTCGGGCGAGCCCAACTGAGCCAGCACCGAACCATCGTGGTAGTAGACCAGACCATGGACCACCGACTGCGGATGCACCAGCACGTCGATCGCGGTTTCCTTCAGGTTGAACAACCGCGCTGCCTCAATCAGCTCCAGGCCTTTGTTCATCATGGTGGCCGAGTCGATGCTGATCTTTGCCCCCATCGACCATACCGGATGACGCAGCGCGGCTTCGGGCGTTGCGCGGGCCATCTCCTCCAGGCTGACAGTGCGGAACGGACCGCCAGAGGCCGTCAGCACGATCTTTTCAATGCCGCCGTGGTTGCCATCCGCCAGCGACTGGAAGATCGCATTATGCTCCGAGTCCACTGGCAGCAGTGTTGCACCGGCCTCGCGCACCGCCCGCAGCATCACATCGCCGGCGCAGACCAAGGCTTCCTTGTTGGCCAAGCCGACGAAGCCGCCGCGTCGGATCGCCGCCAGCGTCGGCGCCAACCCGGCTGCCCCGGTGATCGCGGCCATGGTCCAGTCACTCTGCAGCGCAGCCGCCTGATTCACCGCCTCCGCACCCGCAGCCGCCTTGATGCCGGTTCCTGCCAGCGCATCGCGCAGTGCCCGATAGGCGCTGTCGTCCGCCACCACCGCCAGCTCGGCATGCAGATTTACCGCCTGTTCGGCCAGCAAAGCGGCGTTGCGCCCGGCCACCAGGGCACGCACCTGATATCGCGTCGGATTTGCCGCCAGCAGTTCGATCGTCTGCGTTCCAACGCTGCCCGTACTGCCGAGGACCGTAACGGACCGCACGGCTGGAGTGATGGCGGAGGAAGATTGACCGGCGCTCATTTCCACAGAACTACTCCACGCCCGAGGATCAGCGCCAGTAGCGACGCCGCCGGGGCAGCGGTCAATACTGCATCGAGCCGGTCCAGCAGCCCGCCGTGGCCGGGAATCATGTTGCCGGAATCCTTGACGCCGAAATGGCGCTTCAGCAGACTCTCAAAAAGATCGCCGATTTGGCCGATGACTCCGATTAGCACGGCCAGTCCCGCTGAGCGCCAGAACGGCGGCGGACCGCCTAGCCAGACCGATGCCATGAAGCCTGTCGCCGCCGCAGCGGCCAGTCCGCCGACCGCCCCTGACCAGGTCTTACCCGGAGAAATCGCTGGCGCCAGACGCGGGCCGCCGACGGTGCGACCGACCATATAGGCGCCGATGTCACTCGCCCAGACAATCAACAGCAGTATCATCACATTCGTGCCACCCGTCCCATCGGTTTGCCGCAGCCATACCAGTGCGACAGCACCCAGACCCAGATAGGGTAACCCGAAGACCAGCGACGCCCGCGCCGGACGGCCGCGGCTCAGCAACGCGGCCAGCGCTGCCGCCGCCAGAACAAGCAGCAACGCCACCATCGTCTGCCCCAACGCGGTCAGCACGACCGCTGACGGCAAAGTAACGAACGGCAACGCTTGGCGCGATCGCGTCGGCTGCTTGCACAAGCCGAGCCATTCATAGGCCAGACCCGCGGTGATCAGGGCCGCCAGACCGGAGAACGCCGCGCCCCCCATCCAGATGCAGCCGATAGCCAGCGGGATCAGGATTGCGGCGGACAGCACGCGGAGCCGCAGGTCGCCCCAGCGGGCAGCCGGCGGCTGGGGAGCTGAAGCGGGGGAACCCGTCGGCGGAGCAGCAGGCCTTGCGGCCGCTGTCGAAGGATCCGGGGGCCCGGATGCGGACACCGCGGTGACCGCTGGCGCTTGCGGGTTCGGCTGCCTAGTCCTTACGGGCGCCAAACCGTCGCTCCCGCCGTGCGAACTCGCTCAGCGCCGCGTTGAAATGCGACTGCTCGAAATCCGGCCAGAGAACGTCAAGAAACACCAACTCGGCATATGCCGCCTGCCACAGCATGAAGTTGGACAGCCGCTGCTCGCCCGACGTGCGGATGATCAGGTCAGGATCCGGCATCCCAGCCGTGGCCAGAAACCGCGCGAACGCATCCTCGCTCAGATCGCGGACGTCAAGGCAGCCTTCCCGCACGGCAGCCAGGGCGGCGCGCGCCGCCGCCGCGATCTCCGCCCGCGCGCCGTAGGACAGGGCAATGGTCAGGTTCAGCCGCGCGTTCACCGCAGTGTCGTGCTCCGCGGCCTCCAGGTCCTTCTGGATGTCGGGATCGAACCGCCCGCGGTCGCCGATGAAGCGCAGGCGCACGCCCGACTGCTTCAACTCGGCGATCTCCGAACGCAGGTAGCGCCGCAGCAGCCCGGTCAGGTCCGACACCTCACCAGCCGGCCGGCGCCAATTCTCACTGCTGAAGGCGTAAATCGTAAGCCACGATACGTTCGCCCGGATCGCTGCCTCAACGACGCGGCGCACCGCCCGCGATCCCTCGCGATGGCCCGCGATCCTGGGTAGCCCGCGCAGCTTCGCCCAGCGGCCGTTGCCATCCATGATGATCCCGACGTGAACGGGCACTGCGCAGGCCAGCGGGCTGACCTCGGTGGGTGTGGCGGCAGCGACCGGGGCCGCCGCGAGAGCTGATGACACGTCGTCCTCCAACACGAAGTCCCGGGCTGCCCGCCTGGCGATGACAGCCATCCTGTGCCTCAACCCGCCTTAGACCTGCCTGATGTCCTTTTCCTTATCAGCGAGCACTTCGTCCACCTTTTTAATAAATTGGTCGGTAAGTTTCTGCACTTCGTCGGCCCAGTTCTTTGCAAGGTCTTCGCCGATGTCATGCTTTTTTTCGTGTCCCTTGATCTGCTCCATGCCATCGCGGCGCACGCCACGTACCGAAATCTTTGCACCTTCCGCATATTTGTGCGCCATCTTTACCAGCTCATTCCGCCGCTCGGTGGTCAACTGCGGGATCGGCACGCGGATCATCATGCCGTCGGCGGCGGGATTCAGCCCCAGGCCGGATTCACGGATGGCTTTCTCCACTGCCGATATCATCGACTTGTCCCACACCTGCACGGTCAGCATCCGCGGCTCCGGCGTGCCGACCGTGCCGACCTGGTTCAGCGGCATCTCAGTCCCATAGGCAACCACTTTCACAGGTTCGAGCAGTCCCGGATGCGCCCGCCCGGTGCGCAGCCCGGCGAACTCGCGGCGCAGCGTTTCCAGCGCCCCTTCCATGCGACGGTTGAGGTCCTGCTTCAGGCTGCTCAGCTCTGCGGTGGCCATAATGATGCCTCCAACTCTCATAAGGTTCGTATACTGGTCGCTGATCAACCCGGTGTTGCGAAATGACGCAGCGCGTGGCCTCTGTCCATGCCGGCCGCATGCTTGTCAAGCAACGCCCGGACCCGCGGCGATCGACGCGCCAACGCCCGGTGTGCTGAAGGCCCCAGTAATGCAGGCTAATACAGGCTGATCGCCTGTCTCTGGCCAGCCGTGCTGCTCCGGCAGGACAGTTCTTCATCGATATGATCTCAGTGCTCGATGATCCGCGTAAAAGCGCCTTCGCCGCGCATGACCTGAGCGAACGCGCCAGGAGCGTGGATATTGAACACGATGATCGGCAGGTGATTTTCCCGAGCCAGGCTGATCGCCGCGGCATCCATGACCGCGAGGTCGTTGGCAAGGACGTCGAGATAGGTCAGCTCCTGGAACCGCCTGGCATCTTTTACCTTACGCGGATCGGCGGAATACACGCCGTCAACCTGCGTGCCCTTCAGCAGCGCGTCACACTTCATCTCTGCCGCCCGCAATGCCGCGGCGGTGTCGGTGGTGAAGAACGGGTTGCCGGTACCAGCGGCAAAGATCACAACCCGGCCCTTCTCCATGTGCCGCTCCGCCCGCCGCCGGATATAGGGCTCGCAGACCGAAGCCATGGGAATTGCCGACTGCACCCGCGTTGGACAATCCAGTTTTTCCAGCGCCGCCTGCACACCCAGCGCGTTCATCACCGTAGCCAGCATCCCGATGTAGTCGGCCTGTGCACGATCCATGCCCGCCGCCGCACCCGACACGCCGCGAAAGATGTTGCCGCCGCCGATCACCACCGAGACCTGCACATTCATCGCCACCACTGCTCGGATGTCGGCGGCGATGGCACTGACCATGTCGTTGTCGAGGCCGTATTCGCGCCGCCCCATCAGGGCCTCGCCGGACAGCTTCAGCAGAACGCGCTTGTAGACTGCTGGCTGTATCATGCGGTTCCTGCAAGGCTGTGAAGAACGAGTGCCAAACTAGACCATTTCCAGGCCACATGGGCAGCCTGAAAATCAGCCGGCGATGCGCCGGACCGCGTGGCTTATTTGCAGCGGCCACCGCATGGCGGATTTGCGGTAGCCCGTATCGGTCTCGGAAAGGCCGCTGCCGAACCGAGGCTAGTCGCCTCAAACGCCGGCGGTGGCAGCAACCTCGGCAGCGAAGTCAGGACCCTGCGGCTTATCGATCCCCTCGCCCAACTGGAAGCGGACGACACCAACCAGCTTGACGCCGGCCTTCTTCAGCACGGCGCGCACGCGGCTCTCGCCGTCATGCACCCACACCTGTTCCAGCAGCACGACTTCCTCGTAATACTTTCGCACCCGGCCTTCCACCATCTTCTCGATGATGTTGTCGGGCTTGCCAGAGGCGCGGGCCTGTTCCGTCAGCACCGCGCGTTCCCGCTCCAGTGCCGCCGGATCAACGGCATCGATGTCCAGCGCCTCCGGACTGGCCGCGGCGACATGCATGCCGACCTGCCGCCCGAGGGTCTCCAGGGTTTCGAATTCGCCCGGTCCCTCGACCGCGGCCAGCACGCCGATCTTGCCAAGGCCGGGTTTCAGCGCGGCGTGCATATAGGTCGCGACCACACCCTGGCTGACCGAAAGCACCTTGGCACGGCGCAGGGTCATGTTCTCGCCGATCGTTGCCACCAACTGGGTTAGCTGCTCTGCCACGCTGTGGCCGGTACCGGGAAAGTTCGCCGTGGCAATTGCTTCCAGGTCGTCGCCGATTTCCAGCGCGATCCCAGCCACCTTGGCGACGAAGTCCTGAAAGGTCTCGTTGCGCGCCACGAAATCCGTCTCGGCGTTGACCTCGACGATCGCCGCCCGGTTGGCGGCAGAGGCAACCCCCACCAGACCCTCGGCAGCGACCCGACCGGACTTCTTCGCGGCAGCGGACAGGCCCTTCTTGCGCAGCCAGTCGATCGCCGCCTCGATGTCGCCGTCGCTCTCCGTCAGCGCCTTCTTGCAGTCCATCATGCCTGCGCCAGTCTTATCGCGCAGGTCCTTCACCAGGGCGGCGGTAATCGCGGCCATCAGTCAAATCTCCTGAAAAAAGGGTTCAGGCGGTGGCCGGGGCAGCTTCGGCTTCAACGACATCCGCCAGCACTTCCGCCGGCAGGTCCTCGCGCGCGCCGATATCCGCGCCCGAATGGGCCATCTCGGCACTGATGCCGTCCAGCACCGATCCGGCGATCAGATCGCAGTACAAGGTGATGGCGCGGATCGCATCGTCGTTACCAGGAATCGGAAAGGTGACGCCGGTGGGGTCGGAGTTGCTGTCCAGCACGGCTACCACCGGGATGTGCAGCTTGTTGGCCTCCTCAACCGCCAGCTTCTCCTTGTTGGTGTCGATAATGAACAGGATGTCGGGCAGCCCGCCCATGTCCTTGATGCCACCCAGCGCCCGGTCCAGCTTGTCCTTGTCGCGCGTGATGTCCAGGACTTCCTTTTTGGTCAGTCCCTGGGTGTCGCCCGCCACCAGGTCCTCGATCTGCCGCAGCCGCTTGATCGAACCGGTAATGGTCTTCCAGTTGGTCAGTGTGCCGCCCAGCCAGCGGTGGTTGATATAGTACTGCCCGCACCGCTTCGCGGCGTCCGCCACATGCTCAGCCGCGGCACGCTTGGTGCCGACGAACAGCACGCGCCCGCCGGCGGCAGTCACGTCACGTACCGCGCGCAGCGCCCGGTCCAGCATCGGCACGGTCTGCTGCAGATCGATGATGTGAACCTGGTTGCGCGTGCCGTACAGGAACGGCGCCATGCGCGGGTTCCAGCGGCGGGTGTGGTGTCCGAAGTGAACGCCAGCTTCCAGAAGCTGACGCATTGAGAAATCAGGCATCGCCATGTGCGCGCATCTTTCCTTGTCGTCCGGTTGTTGCCTCCGCAGGGCCTGCTTTTCAGCACCGGACCCTGGCCATGACTGGCCGGGAAAGGTCCCCTGCGTGTGAATTACTGACCGATTCCGTCGCTCATCTGTCAGCGCGCGGGATATGGCGGAAGCCGGGGACGAATGCAAGGTTGCTTTGCCGCGGCAGCCTGCACCTTGCCGCGCCACCACCCAGTCAATAGGGCAACCGCCTTGCCGGCCGCATCCAGCCGCGCATGATGGAGCGGATAAGCAAGGAGGGTCTCGCATGCAACACGCCAACAGACAAGCCGCATGGACGGTCGACGACCTGCAGCACGATCGCGGCTGGATCTTCGAGCTGGATGATCGCGCCCGCCGCGACCTTACCCACGCCGTACGCAACGCCGCGGAGCCGGCCAAGCCGATTTTCGACACCACCAGGCAGGACTTCGACCTGGGTTCCGCCTGGCCGGTCATCACCGCCGCCTTGCTTGAAGTCCGCGACGGCACCGGCTTTGCTGTCGTGCGCGGCTTGCCGCGGGAGCACCTGACGGCGGACGAATTTGAACGCCTCACCTGGGCCATCGGCCTGCATGCCGGGGTGGCGCGGCCTCAGGGCAAGGCCAGCCAGTACCTCTCGCCGGTGCGCGACGCCGGCATGGTCTATCGCAGCGGCAAGGGCCGCGGCTATTCGTCGAACGCCGACCTCGACTTCCACACCGACAGCGCTGACATCGTCTTGCTAACCTGCTACAATGCCGCCCGCACCGGCGGCATGAGCATGGTGTCCAGCTCCGTCACCGCGTTCGAGATCATGCAGGCGGAACGGCCGGACCTTACGGAGCTGCTGCGTCTGCCGCACTACTTCAGCCGCCAACAGGAACAGGCCGCCGACGAGTCACCGGCCTATCCCAACCCTGTCTATGACGTAGCTGACGGCCTGCTGTTCAGCAAATGGAACCGCAACCGGCTGACCTCGGCCCAGGCGATCGACGGCGTGCCGCCGCTATCAGACCGGCAGCATCAGGCGCTGCGCCTGCTCGACGATGTCCTGCGCCGTCCAGCCGTTATGTATCCAATGTACCTGCAGCCCGGCGATATGCAGATCCTGAACAGCCACGTTACACTGCATTCGCGGACCGAGTTCACCGATCACGATGATCCGGCGCTGAAACGCTGCCTGTTCCGCCTGTGGCTCGCGCCGCCCAACAGCGTCAACCTGCCGGGAAGCTGGCAGCCAGCCTACCGAACCACCCGGGCCGGCGCGGTGCGCGGCGGCATCATTGGCCAGGCTTATGATGAAACGAGACGCGCATTTGAGCTGCGTCAAGCCGCTGAGCTGGGGATGGCCGCCGCATGAGTACGAAAGTTGCCCTGATCACCGGCGCCTCACGCGGCATCGGGCGAGAGACCGCGCTGGGCCTCGCCGCCAAGGGCTTCAGCCTGATCCTCGCGGCCGATGGCACGCCGGAGGAACTCGACATCGCTGCCGCAGCCTGCCGCGACGCCGGCGCGCCCGAGGCGCACAGTGCGATCGTCGATCTCGCGGTGCCGGGCCAGGCGGAGGCGATGGTCGAGACCGCGCTCGCCGCGCTGGGTCGGATCGATGTGCTGGTGAACAACGCCGGCATCCGCTGCCGCAAGGCTTTTGGCAGCTTCTGCCGCGCCGAGTTCGCCGCCGTCCTTGAAGTCAACCTGGCCGCGGCGTTCTTCGCCAGCCAGGCGGTGCTGCCGGCGATGCGCGCCCAGGGCGGCGGACGGATCATCCATGTCGCCAGCCAGCATGGCTCCGTCGCCTCGGAGGAGAACGCGCTGTATGGCACGACCAAGGCGGCGCTGATCCATCTCGCACGCAACATGGCCTATGAGCTCGCGCCGCAGGGGATCCAGGTGAATACCGTCAGCCCCGGGCCGATTGCCACCCAGTATAATCTGGACACCTGGGGCCGCCAGCCCGGCAAGCTGGAGATGATGACCGCCCGCGTGCCAGCCGGACGCATGGGCTTGGCGGAGGAAGTCGCCGAGGCGATCGTCTTCCTGGCGACCAGCCGAGGCAGCTACATTCACGGTCATGATCTGGTGGTGGACGGCGGCTACGTCATTCACTGACCTGTCTACCGCCGGCTGTGGCGAGGGCAGACGAACCCTGGCCACAGCCGGCGGTGCGCCGTATATGCTGCCCGCTGCCTGCCACTTCGGGTCTGTCGCGTCTCATGATTTCGCAGTTTCGCCGCTATACCGACTCCTGGATCGCCCGCGTCTTCTTCATTCTGATGGCCGTGTCCTTCATCGGATGGGGCATCAGCGGCGACATCTTTCGCCTGATGGGTCCGCCCACCTGGATCGCCAAGGTCGGCGGCCAAGCCATCGAGGTGCCGGCGTTCCAGGCCGAGTATCAGCGGGCCATGGCAGCCGAGACCCGCAACCTGCCCGCCGGACAGGAGGCACCGGCCGAACTGCGCCGCCGCGTCGGTCAGGAGACGTTGCAGCGGATGGTGGCACAGGCCGCGCTTGGCCTGGAACTGAAGGATCTGCACATCGTCACCCCGGATGACGCGGTCGCCGCGGTCGCTCGATCGATGCCAGGCTTCCAGGGTCCGGACGGCAAGTTCAGCCGGTCTGTCTTCGACAGCGCCCTGCGCAACAACGGCTATACCGAGGCCCGCTTCCTGCAGGAACTGCGCGAAGACATCGCCCAGCGCCAGTTGCTGGCGGCGATCAACGGCTCAGTCGGCGCGCCGGACGCCGAGGTGCGGCCGCTGTATGATGCGGAGTTCGAGAAACGCTCCGCCGACACCGCCAGCTTCCCGCTGGCCGCGGCCGCCGACGCGGCTGCGCCGGACGAAGCCGTGCTGCAGCGCGCCTACGACAATCACCCGAATACCTTCACCACCCCGGAGTACCGCCGCATCAAGGCGATCGAGCTGTCGCCACAGTCGCTGCAGGCCGACATCAATGTCAGCGACGCTGACCTGCACGCCGCCTATGACGAGCGCAAGTCCGACTATGTCGCCCCTGAGAAGCGATCGGCTGAGGTGATCTCGGCCCCCAACGAGGCCAAGGTTAGGGACCTCGCGGCGAAATGGCACGGCGGAGCCGACTGGGCGGCGATGCAGGCCGCGGCAAAGGCCGACGGCGCATCCGCATTGACGCAGGACGATGCCACCAGCGTGCAGTTTCCCGATCCTGACCTGGCGAAGGCAGTGTTCGCCACGCCAGCCGATGCGGTCTCGGAGCCGATCAAGGGACAGTTGGGCTGGTTCGTGGTCATGGTTACCAAGGTCACCGCCGGCAGCGTCACCACCTTCGACCAGGCCAAGGACGCGCTGCGTGCCCGGGTGCTGGCAAGCAAGGCCGCGGACCTGATGTATGACCGAGCGAACAAGCTGGACCAACTGCTGTCCAACGGCACCACGCTGGAGAATCTGCCCGGCGACCTGGGTGTCGCGGCGGTGACCGGAACGCTGGATGCCAAGGGCAACACCCAGTCCGGCGACCCGGCGCCGATCCCGGGTCCCGCCGAACTGCGGGCGGCCATCGTCACGGCGGCGTTCCAAGCGCATCCGGGCGACCCGCCGCAGCTTACCGAGGTCCAGACGCCCTCCACCGGCGGATCGGCCTATTATGCGCTGAGCGTCGACAGCGTCATCCCACCTGGCCAGAAGCCGTTCGACGCGGTCAAGGCCGAGGTGCTGGACGACTGGCGGCAGGAGCAGCGGCGGCGCACGCAGAACCAGGCAGCCACCGGGATGATGGTAGCGGTGCAGGGCGGACAGTCGTTCTCCGACGCCGCCACCGTGGCCGGGGTGACACCGAAGCTGAGCCCGCTGGTGACGCGCAGCGACAGCAATCCCGCGGTGCCGCCGGAATTACAGCGGGTCATGTTCGGCCTGAAGAAGGGCGAGACCACCATGGTCGAGACAGCGCAAAGCTTCATTGTCGCACAACTGACGGAGATCGTGAAACCGGATGCCGCCGTGGACAAGACCGGCTATGATCAGACGCGCGCCGCGCTGACCAAATCGATCAGCAACGACATGGCCACCGTGTTTATCGATGCGGTGCGCCAGCGGACCAATCCGCAGGTCAACCAGCAGGCGTTCAACAGCGTCGTCCAGACCCCGTAGCCGGGCCTAGAGGCAGGTGTCCTACGCGGCTGTAGCAACTGGGCCTGATAACCGGTAAGCCCGAAGGATGGCTTGCCGGAGAACTGGCCGGAGAACTGGAGTGTCATGAACCTGTCGGTAACCCCGGGATTCGCCGTCTTCCGTATGGCTTATGAAGCAGGCCGTGGCAGCCTGGTGTGGCGGCAGACCGTGGCCGACCTCGAAACCCCGGTCGCCGCCTTCCTCAAGCTCGCGCACGGCCAGCCGAACGCGTTCCTGCTGGAAAGCGTCGAAGGCGGCGCGGCGCGCGGCCGCTATTCGGTGATCGGCATGCAGCCGGACCTGATCTGGCGCTGCCAGGACGGCCGCGCCTCGGTCAACCGCCACGCGCTGTCCGCCCCGCATGCGTTCGTCGCCGACCCGCAGTCACCGCTGCAAAGCCTGCGCCGCTTGATCAAGGAAACCCAGTTGCAGGTGCCTGCCCATCTGCCGCCGATGGCGGGCGGTTTGGTCGGCTACCTCGGCTACGACATGGTCCGCCAGATGGAGACGCTGCCGGCGAAGAACCGCGACGTCATCGGCGTGCCCGAGGGCATCATGATGCGCCCGACCCTGTTTGCCATCTTTGACAACGTCCGTGACGAACTCAGCCTGGTCACACCGGTCTATCCTGACATAGCGATTTCATCACAGACCGCTTGGCAGCGTGCGCAGACCCGGCTGGATGCCGCCGAGGCGGCCCTGGAACGTCCGCTGCCGCATCAACCCCCGCCGGTGACACTGCCGGAGCCGCCGGCGCCGTCCTCGAACTTCACCCAGGCCGACTTCATCGCCGCGGTGGCTCAGTGCAAGGAGTACATCGCCGCCGGTGACGCCTTCCAGATCGTGCTGTCGCAGCGGTTCTCGGTCCCGTTCGCGCTGCCGCCATTCGCCCTGTACCGCGCGCTACGGCGGATCAATCCCGCTCCGTTCCTGTTCTATCTTGAGTTCGGCGGGTTCTCCATCGTCGGCTCCTCGCCAGAGGTCCTGGTTCGGCTGCGCGACGGCATCGTCACCGTTCGCCCGCTGGCCGGCACCCGCCGCCGCGGCGACACGCATGAGGAGGATCAGGCGCTGGAGGCCGAACTGCTGGCCGACCCGAAGGAGCGCGCGGAGCATCTGATGTTGCTCGACCTGGGCCGCAACGATGTCGGCCGGGTTGCAGCGATCGGATCAGTCAAGGTGACCGAGAGCTTCATCGTTGAACGCTTCAGCCACGTGATGCACATCTCCTCCAACGTCGAGGGGCGGCTGCGCGGCGGCCTGGACGCGCTGGATGCGCTGACCGGCGGCTTCCCGGCCGGCACCCTGTCCGGCGCACCGAAGGTCCGTGCGATGGAAATCATTGAGGAGCTGGAGCCTGACCGGCGCAACATCTACGCCGGCTGCATCGGCTATTTCGCCGCCAACGGCACGATGGACACCTGCATCGGGCTGCGCACCGCGCTGGTCAAGGATGGCGTCATGCATGTCCAGGCCGGCGCGGGCGTGGTGGCCGACTCGGTCGCGGAGGCCGAGTATGAGGAGACCCGGCAGAAGGCCCGCGCCCTGATCCGCGCCGCCGAGGAAGCAGTGCGGTTCGCCGCCGGCAAACCCGCCGCGCGCACCGGCAACTGATCAGGCTGGCGAACGCCGGCAGCTATAGGGGAGTCCGCCATGAGCGTCCTGCGAGGCAACAACGGCCCGCGCTACCGTCAACTGACCGCACCATCCGACCCATACGAGACCATCACGGTCGACAAGCTGACGCCGATCATCGGTGCCCAGATCGGCGGGGTGAACCTCGGTCAGCCACTGGTCAACCGGCAAATGGACGAGGTCCACCGCGCGTTCTCGGACAACGCCGTGATCTTCTTCCGCGATCAGCAACTGACTCCGGAGCAGCATCTGGCATTCGGCCGCAACTTCGGTGCGCTGCACATCCATCCCGCCGCGCCGCATGCCTTTGGCCATCCGGAACTGATGATCATCCACGCCGACAAGGACAGCCCACGCGCCAACGGCGAGGGCTGGCACAGCGACGTCTCCTGCGACCCGCAGCCGCCGATGGGCAGCATCCTTTACATCAGCCAGTGCCCGCCGCACGGCGGCGACACCCTGTTCGCCAGCATGTACGCCGCTTATGAGGCGCTGTCCGACCGCATGAAGGCTTATCTGGACGGCATGGTCGCCGTGCACGATGGCGAGGAAGCCTATCGCGGCACGTACAGGAACCTCGGCGTCGCCGACAAGCCGGTTTATCCACGGGCGGAGCATCCGGTCGTCCGCACCCACCCCGTCACCGGACGCAAGGCGCTGTATGTAAACCGCGGCTTTACCCGCCGGCTGGTGGGCGTGCCGCGCGATGAAAGTGCCGCGATGCTGGCCTATTTGTTCGACCACGCGGAGAACCCGTTGTTCCAGTGCCGCTTCCGCTGGCAGGCTGGCTCGGTCGCGTTTTGGGACAATCGCTGTGTGCAGCATCGCGCGATGTGGGATTACTGGCCGCACACAAGGTCCGGTTTCCGCGTGACGGTGGCGGGCGACACGCCCGTCTGATCACCCGGTGACCCTCGTGCCCCGATCACCCGCAGCCTCGCCGCCCGTAGCCAACACTGCCTCCGAACCGGCAACGGCGTCCATTCCCGCCGAGACGCTGCGCAATGCCTTCCTCGCCTGGCTGCAGCAGGAGCGTCATGCCGCGCCCAACACCATCGAGGCATACGGGCACGCGCTGGCGGGCTTCCTCGGTTTCCTGACGCGTCACCTCGGCGGCGAGCCGGATCTTGCCGCTCTGGCGACATTGCGTGCCGCGGATATCCGAGCTTGGCAGGCCGCACTGGCGCACGACCGACTGGTAGCTGCCTCCCGCGCGCAGCACCTGTCCGCGGTGCGCAGCTTCTTTCGCTACCTCGACCGCCGCCACGGCATCGACGGCACCGCCCTGCGGCTGATCGCCACCGCCCGGGTCCGCGCTGCCTTGCCCCGACCGTTGTCTGTCGATCAGGCGGTGGATCTGACCGGGCAGGTGGATCAGGTCGACGACGACCCAGCCATTCAGGCCCGCGACGTCGCCCTGTTCACCCTGCTGTACGGCTGCGGCCTGCGTATCGCCGAGGCGCTGGGCCTGAACGTCCGCGACGCAGTCGCGCTGCGCGCCGACCTTTCACTGCGAGTTGTCGGCAAGGGTGCGAAGACCCGCCTCGTGCCGGTGCTGCCGGCAGTGCGCGACGCCATCGAGGCCTATCTGGCATTCCACCCTCGCGCTGCCCCCGACCAGGCGCTGTTCCTGGGCGCGCGCGGCAAGCGCCTAGATCCGGCGGTCGCACAGAAGGTGATGCGCACCTACCGCCAACAGGCCGGTCTGCCAGAGCATGCCACGCCGCATGCCCTGCGACATTCGTTCGCCTCTCACCTGCTGGCCAGCGGTTGCGACCTGCGGGCGATCCAGGAGCTGCTTGGCCACGCCAGCCTGTCAACAACCCAGCGTTACACCGCGGTTGACCCGACCGCCCTGCTGGCAGTGTGGCGAAAGACCCACCCACGCGGCTGAGCGGACGACCCGGCGGCAACCGACGACCGCGCCGATAAGCTTGCTGGCCGAGAGTCCCATTGCCGTCGGCGGCTCAACAAAAAAGCGGCGCCCGGAAGCGCCGCTCAAGTTTGGGGGGGAAACGTCATGCGGTCGGGGCAAAACCCCAACCGCACCCCCGACATTGGACGCAAGCCAACCAATTCAAGCTCACGGTTTCGCGCGCATGTGTCTGTAACGGTGTGTCCGCAACGGTGCCTCCGCCACGGTGTTATGCCCGCAGCCGCCCTCGGGCTGGCCCACCCGTGACCTTCCGTTCTATATCCAACCACCAGCGTTTGATCCAACCACCACCGTTTGCCCGCATTCAGGAGCCAGTCCGCATGGATTATGTCGAGCATTCCGGCATACGCATCGCCACACCCCTCTACACCTTCGTCAACAGCGAAGCCTTGCCGGGGACCTCGATCACCAGCGACGCCTTCTGGGGCGGATATGCGGGCCTGCTGAAGGATCTGGCGCCGCGCTGCCAGGCGCTGCTGAGCGCGCGCGACAGCATCCAGCAGCAGATCGACGACTGGCACCGCGCCAATAAAGGTACGCCTTTGGACACCGAGGTTTATCTGAGCTTCCTGCGCGGTATTGGATATCTGGTGGAGGAACCCGCCTCTGTCGCGGTCCACACCGCCAACGTCGATCCCGAGATCGCCACCCTGGCGGGCCCACAGCTTGTTGTGCCGGTAACCAACGCACGCTATGCGCTGAACGCTGCAAACGCCCGCTGGGGCAGCCTCTATGACGCGCTGTACGGCACCGACGCAATACCCGAGGACGGCGGCGCCACCCGCGGCGGCGGCTACAATAAAATTCGCGGTGGCAAGGTCGTCGCCCGGGCGCGGGAAGTCCTGGATGCGGCCGTCCCGCTCGCCGGCGGCAGCCACGCCCAGGCCACGGCTTATGCCGTCCACGACGGCGCGCTGGTGGTGCATCTGCAGCCGGGCGAAGCCAGCGGGCTGCGCCAGCCGCAGCAGTTCGTCGGCTACAACGGCGACGCATCCGCCCCTTCCGCCGTGCTGCTGCGGCAGAACGGCATCCATCTTGAGATCGTAATCGACCGCAGCAACCCCATCGGGAAGGATGATCCGGCCGGGGTGGCCGACATCATGATGGAAGCCGCGCTGACCACGATTCAGGACTGCGAGGATTCCATCGCCGCCGTCGATGCCGAGGACAAGATACTTGCCTACCGCAACTGGCTTGGGCTGATGCAGGGCACACTGCAGGACACCTTTGAGAAATCCGGCCGGATGCTGACCCGCAAGCTGAACCCCGACCGGCACTACTACGCGCCCGACGGCGGCAGCCTGTGGCTGTCCGGCCGCAGCCTGATGCTGATCCGCAACGTCGGCCACCACATGTACACCGACGCCGTCCTGGACGCCGCCGGCGCCGAAACGCCCGAGGGCTTCCTTGATGCCGCCGTCACCGCCCTGATCGCGATGCACGACCTCAACAGCAAGGGTGCGATCCGCAACAGCCGCGCCGGCTCTGTCTACATCGTCAAGCCGAAGATGCACGGCCCGGAGGAGGTCATGTTGACGGCTGACCTGTTCACCCGCGTCGAGGCCATCCTTGGCCTGCCCGCCAACACCCTGAAAATGGGCATCATGGATGAGGAACGGCGCACCTCGGCCAACCTGATGGCCTGCATCGCCGCGGCAATGCAGCGCGTGGTGTTCATCAATACCGGCTTCCTGGACCGCACCGGCGATGAGATCCACACCTCGATCGAGGCTGGCCCGATGATCCGCAAGAACGACATGCGCGGCACCGCCTGGATCAAGGCCTATGAGGACCAGAACGTCGACATCGGCCTGGAATGCGGCTTGCGCGGCAAGGCGCAGATCGGCAAGGGCATGTGGGCCGCCCCGGACCGCATGGCTGACATGCTGGCGCAGAAGATCGGCCACCCGATGGCCGGCGCCAATACCGCCTGGGTGCCGTCCCCTACCGCAGCGACGCTGCACGCGCTGCACTACCATCAGGTCGATGTCGGCGTGCGGCAGAGTGAACTTGCTTCACGCCAGCGCGCGCCACTGCAGGATCTGCTGACAATCCCGGTGGCCGAGGGCCAGAACTGGTCACCCGATGACGTCCGTCAGGAGCTCGACAACAATTGCCAGGGCATCCTGGGCTACGTCGTGCGCTGGATCGACCAGGGCATCGGCTGCTCCAAGGTGCCCGACATTCACGATGTCGGGCTGATGGAGGACCGCGCCACGCTGCGGATCTCCTCCCAGCACATCGCCAACTGGCTGCACCATGGCGTGGTCAGCAAGCAGCAGGTGACGGAGGCGCTGCAGCGTATGGCCGAGGTGGTCGACCGGCAGAACGCCGGCGACCCGCTGTACAAGCCGATGGCGCCCGACTTCGATGGCGTTGCCTTCAAGGCCGCCTGCGACCTGATCTTCGACGGCCGTACGCAGCCGAATGGCTACACCGAGTTCATCCTGCACCGCCGCCGGCGCGAAGCCAAAGCCGCCGCCTGAGGCGCCCCCGACGCCTGACCCTTTTGCACGGCGTGCCCAGGCATGCCGCGCCTTCGCCCGGTTCCGGCCGCTACCCCAACCACTAATCCGCCGCCGGGATCAGACGCATTTTCAGCCTGCGCAGTCACACCGGAACTGCTGTAACGCCGTTCGATGCCGCCGTCGCACCCTGCCATCCTCTTCCAGGATTCCCGCTTCGTCGTGCTCGACAAGCCGGCGGGATTGCCGGTGCATGCCGGGCCTTCCGGCGGCCCCAGCGTGGAGGACTGGTTCCCCCTGCTGTCACGCCGCAGGGACGGACCCTGGCTGGCACACCGCCTGGACGCTGAGACGGCCGGTTGTCTGGTGATTGCCCTGCGCAAGACACCCCTGATCGAGGCCCAGGCGCTGTTCGCCTCCGGCCGGGCGCACAAGACCTACTGGGCGGTGGTGCTGGGCAAGCCGGCCGCCGACGCTGGCACGGTGGTCGCCGCGCTGCGCCGCCACAATGACCGTGGGGGCTGGCGCATGGTCGTCGATCCTCACGCCGGCCAGGCCGCCGTCACCGACTGGCAGGTGCTTGGCCGCGCCGGCCAATTGACCTGGCTGCAGTTGCGCCCAAGGACCGGCCGCACCCACCAGGTGCGCGTGCACTGTGCGACGCTGGGCACTCCAATTCTGGGCGACGGCCATTACGGTCCACAGGCCGGTCCCCTGTGCCTGCTGTCACGCGCCATCCGGCTGCCCTTGTTGCCGCCGCTGCAAGCCACCGCGCCGCCGCCGGCCCACATGCTGCCCACGCTGCAGCAATGCGGCTACCGCTTCTGACCAGTCGGGCGGGACTGGCCCCGCCGCGCCGATTGGGCTGAAATCGGCAACATCACCACCGAGGCAGCACCCAAATGGGCCAACAGATCGAGGATCTGGCGCACTTCGTCGCCGCAACCACCTGGGCCGACATCCCGGCCGCCGTGCAGGACCATGCCCGGCTGGTGCTGCTGGACACGCTGGGGGTGATCCTCGCCGGCTCCTGCCGGCCGGAGGTGCGCGATTTGAGGCACCGTCTGACCCGCAGCGACGGCAGCGGCGCGACGGTGTACGCACACGGTTGGCCGGCCACCGACCCACGCAACGCCGCCCTGCTGAATGGCACCGCTGGTCGCGCGATCGAGCTGTGCGAGGGCCTTCGCCTGGTCTCCGGCCAGGCCGCGGTGCAGATCCTGCCCGGGCTGCTCGCCGCGGCAGAGGCGACCGGGGCCTGCGGTGAGGATCTCATGGCCGCCTTCGTCCTGGGTTACGACGCGGCGGCACGGCTGTCGGCCGCCTTCAGCCCCTGGCCGCTGGCGCACCAGAACGGCCAGGCCTGCCTGATTGCCGCCGCGGCGGCCGGCGCTCGGCTGCTCCGGCTGGACGCTGACGGCATCAGCCGAACCATGCGCATCGCCGTCACGCTGGTGCTGACACCCAGCTATATGAACGTCGTCGAGGGCGCGACCGCATTGAACGTCGCCGGCGGCATGAGCGGCTTTGCCGCGGTCCTGGCCCCTGAACTGTGCCTGGCTGGCTTCACCGCGCGGGCGGAGGCGATCGAGGAGGCGCTTTCCAACCTGGTCGGCAGCGGCTTCGATCCCGCGGTGCTGTCACAGGACCTCGGTTCCGTCTGGCACATCACCCGCAACTATTTCCGCCTGTATGCCTGCTGCAACCCGATCCATCCCGCGCTTGACGCACTCGCCGCCGCCGTGTCCCAACTGCAAGCCACTGCGGATGAGGTCGATCGGATCGACATCGCAACCTATCGCTTTGCCGCCGTGATGCGGAACCCGCAGCCGGCCAACTACTTTGCCTCAAAATACTCCCTGCCGCATGCCGCCGCCGCCATGGTCGTCACTGGGGGCGCCGGACACGACGCGCTGAACGATGCGGCGCTGACCAACCCGGCGATCATGGCACTGCGGCCCCGCGTGCATGTCACCGAGGACCCGGCGATGACCGCCGCCCTGCCCGCCAGCCGGCCGGCCAGGGTTCGCGTGCTCCTGAAGGATGGCCGGCAGGCCGAGCATGCGGTGGAAAGCCACCGCGGTGATTATCTGCAGCCATTCGCGGAGTCGGAGATCAAGGAAAAATTCCATCGCTTGGCCAGCGACTTGCTGATCCCGGAGGGCACGCTCGCGGTCGAACAGGCAGTTGGCCGAGTGGACCGGTGGCCGACGATGGCGGCATTGACCAGCTTGCTGCGCCAGCACAGCCGCCCCGGCTAAACCCATTGTTTCGCGAGCAACATCAGCCCGACTATTCTAGTCAGGCTGATGTTTCTCTAGTGCGAGATCTTCTCCAGCTCCAGGTTGCTCGTCCGCGGCCCAAAGATGCCGATCGACAGCACGACCATCAGCATGGCGAAGGCAATCAGCCCGAACACCCCGGTGGTGCCATCGAACGCCGAGAAGAAGAAGCCGATGATGAAACTCGCGAACACCGTGCTGATCCGGCTGAACGCATAGGTGAAGCCGACCGCGCGGGCGCGGATGCGTGTCGGGAACAATTCCGCCTGATAGCTGTGGAACGAGTAGGACAGCACGTTGTTCGCCAGCGTGATGAGCACGCCGAACAGGATCAGCAACGGCATCACCGACTGCTGCGAGAACAGCACGCCGAATACCCCGATGCATACCGCCGAACCCACCAACTGCCATTTGCGCTCGAACCGGTCGGCAAAGGTCATCGCCAGCATCGGACCGAACGGGTTCGCACAGGCGACGATGAAGGCATACTGCAGGCTGCCTGCCAGGTTGATGCCGACCTGCTTGGCGATCAGCGTCGGCACCCAGGCAGCAAAGCCATAGAAGCCGAAGGTCTGGAAGAACTGGAACACCATCAGCATGATGGTGCGTGAGCGATACGGCGGCTGCCAGATCTCCTTGAACGCACCGCGGGCCGACAGGTCCTCCACCTCATGCGTCGCCGGCGTCGCCAGCGCCACGCCACGCTGGTCAGCCAGCACCCGAGCCTCGATCTGCGCGATGATGGGTTCTGCCTCAGTGATCCGTCCATGCGTGATCAGCCAGCGCGGACTTTCCGGGATCGCCCGTCGCAGGAACCAGACGAACAGCGCGCCGATTGCCCCGATCGCCACCACCCAGCGCCAGCCCTCCCAGCCCAGCGGGGCAAGCGGCACCAGGATGTAGGCCAGCAGCGCCACCACCGGGACGACGCTGAATTGCACGCACTGGTTGAAGGCAAATGCCCGCCCGCGCATGTGCTTGGGCACCAGCTCCGCGACATAGGTGTCGATGGTAACCAGTTCGACGCCGATGCCGATCCCCGCGATCATCCGCCACAGGCACACCCCCCAGCCGGTGTGCTGCAGCGACATGATCAATGTCGCCGCGCAATAGGCCAGCATCGAGTAGGTGAAGATCGACCGCCTGCCGAACGCGTCGGCGGCGAAGCCGAAGACGAAGGTGCCGATGAACAGCCCGAAGAAGGTCGAGGCGACGAACAATGCCGGTCCGGAGAACATGCCCACCGCGACACCGGTCAGCAGCCCAGCCTTCACCAGGCCCGGTGTGACATATCCGGTCATGAACAGGTCGTAGAACTCGAACATGCCGCCCAGCGACAGCAGGGTGACCAGCGTCCAGATGTGGCGCGTTGCAGGCAGCCGGTCCAGCCTGGCCAGCAGCATCGCCGGAGTCTGCCGCTCGGCGCCCGATTCGGCTGGCCCAGCGCGCCTCATCTCATCTGTCTGTCCGGTTGCTGACATCGTTGGCCTCCCCGTGTCCGATTTAGAGCAATCAGCAACGCGAACCGATGCGCGCATCGGCCACTTAGAGCCTGATAGCTTCAGGTCGAAGCCATCAGGCTCTAGCGTTGTTTGTCTGAGAGGGCGATTCACGTCTGAGGTTACACCAACCTCAGACGATCGCACTCTAGAGGCAGGCCATCTGCCGCATTTCCATGAAGCGATACCGGACTCTTTCGCCTCACCCGACCCGCGGCCGGAAGCTCGGCATCGTATGGCGTTCTAGGCGACCGTGTCGGTTTCAGCAATCTTCGGCCGCCGCGGAGCGTGGAGAACATCCCGGCAGCGTTTCCGCACAGCATCGATGCGTAGACGTACAAAATACGATCGCCGGTCTGACTTGCGCTGGTCAACGGCACGATCATGCGCCATGCTGGTCCGCTGCGTTGCGTCGTCAGTCACAGAGGCGACGCGACCATAAGAGCAAGAGCGGCGAACGGCAGATGCCGCGGCTGCCTGGCGGAGGAACGTATGCTGCCTGAACAGGTGCTTGCATCGCGCGGGACGAGTCCGCCGCGGCACGGCCGCTACCGATGGGTTGTCATCGGCCTGCTTTTCGTCATCACCACCATCAACTACATGGACCGCAACCTGCTGGGCGTGCTGAAGCCCACCATCCAGGGCAGTCTGCACTTCAGCGAGACCGATTACGGCAACATCGTCTTCGCCTTCAGCCTGGCCTACGCCGCAGGCTACGCCAGCATGGGCGCGTTTACCGACAAGGTCGGTGTGCGGATCGGCCTTACGGTCGCGGCGATGATCTGGTGCGCCGCCTCTGCCGCCCACGGGCTGGTCACCTCGGTCGCCGGCTTCACCCTCGCCCGCATTGCCCTGGGCCTGGGTGAGGGCGGCAACTTCCCCAGTTGCATCAAGTCCGTCGCCACTTGGTTTCCGGTGCGCGACCGAGCGCTGGCAACCGGCGTGTTCAACTCGGGCAGCAATGTCGGCGGGCTGCTCGCGCCACTGATCGCCGCCTTCGTCACGGCGCGCTGGGGTTGGCAGACCGCGTTCTACGTCACCGGCCTGATCGGCTTTTTCTGGATCGCCTTCTGGCTAGTGATGTACCGTGCGCCAGAAGACCACCCCAAGGTCTCGCCCGAGGAACTCGCCTATATCCGCAGCGATGCGGAGGTCGCGGTGCAGCCGGTCCGGTGGCGCAGCCTGCTGGGATACGCTGGAACCTGGACCTATCTGGTCGGCGCCATCCTGACCAACCCGGTCTGGTGGTTCTACAACAACTGGGTCCCCAGCTTCCTGTTCGCCCGCTACCACGTGAACCTGATGGCGCTGGGTCTGCCGCTGGTCGTCATCTATCTGCTGACCGACCTCGGCTCGATCGGTGGCGGCTGGCTGTCCGGCTGGATGATCCGCCTGGGCTTCGGCGTCTTCAACGCCCGCAAGCTGGCGCTGCTGGCCTGCGCGGCCTGCACCCTGCCGGTCTTCCTTGCACCGATGGTGCAGACAATGTGGCTTTCGGTGCTGTTGATCGGCCTGGCGATGGCCGCGCACCAGGGCTTCTCGGCCAACCTGTTCACCTTGGTCTCCGACACCATGCCGCGCAGTGCGGTGGCGGGCGCTATCGGCCTGGGCGGATGCATCAGTTCCATCGTCGGGGGATTTTCCGCCGCCGTCGTCGGCCGCGTGCTGGATGCCACGGACAACAACTATGAGCTGGTGTTCTTCGTCGGCGCCGGCGCCTATGCCGTGGCGACCCTCGCGGTGCATCTCATCCTGCCACGCCAGCGCGCCGACCTGGCGACCGCAGCGGCGGCCTGAACTGCCGCCAGACAAGACCGCTGCCAGGTCACCGCCAGATGGCCTTGCTCAATCTGACCCTGTAGCGGTTCGGCTTGTTAGCGTGAGTAGAACTCGACCACGAGGTTCGGCTCCATCTGCACCGGGTATGGCACGTCAGACAGCTTCGGCGCCCGCGCAAAACGGCCCTTCATCGCCCGGTGGTCAACCTCCAGATACTCCGGCACGTCCCGTTCGCTGCTCTGCGTCGCGTCCAGCACCACCGCGAGCTGCTTGGACTTCTCCTTCACCTCGATGCTGTCGTTGTCCTTGACCAGGTACGAGGGGATGTTCACCCGCTTGCCGTTCACCAGCAGATGCCCATGCGAGACGAACTGGCGGGCGGCAAACGGGGTCACGGCAAATTTCAGCCGATAGGTAACCGCATCCAGCCGGCGCTCGAGAATCTCGATCAGGTTCTCTGACGTGTCACCCTTCCGCCGCACCGCTTCCTCATAGTATTTGCGGAACTGCTTCTCGCTGATGTTGCCGTAGTAGCCCTTAAGCTTCTGCTTGGCCATCAACTGGGTGCCGAAGTCGGTCGGCTTCTTGCGGCGCTGGCCATGCTGGCCCGGCCCGTATTCCCGCTTGTTGACGGGGGACTTCGGCCGGCCCCACAGTTGATGCCCAGCCGGCGGTTGATCTTGTACTTGCTCTCGGCGCGCTTGGTCATGGCGCGTTGGCCTTTTCGTCTTGTTGTTGCACCGGTAGGCCCCTTGGTCGAACGTCCCAAGGGACGGGCGCGCGCCACACCGGCATACCCCGGCGGCCCGTCCACGTTCCCGGCCTTAAAGAGCGGCGCGTATAGGCGCGCGGTCGGCTTCTTGTCAAACATCCGACGCAAGGCTGCGGCGGCATCAAGCCAAGCAATTGGTCAAAGCGCCCGCAACAAGCGATCAAATCGACCGCCAGAACGTTTTCGCACTGCACAGCCAGTCTGGAATTGTCTAGCAACCCGATGCATGGTCACCCGCAGCGACATCATCTGGCTTGGCGTCTCCGCCGGCGTCACCGGCAGCCTGATCGGCGGGTTGATGCTGGGCGTCGGCATGGACCTGATCGTCAACAACCAGCCCTTAGGGTGGCTGCTGCTGCTGCCTGCCGCCCCGGCCGCCGCGCTGCCCGGCTGGCTGCTCGCCCGCAAGCTCAGCCGCCAAATCTGATACCGGCAGCCTGAAGCGAAGCCGGCAGGCACACGGGGCAGCCGGATGCCAAGCCCCGTTACCCCACGCCCGGATCAGCTCGCCGTCAATCCGCCGTCTACCTCGTACGCCGCCCCGGTGACGTAGCTCGCCCGATCCGAGCAGAGCCAGGCGACCATCTCGGCGATCTCGTGCGGCTCGCCGTAGCGGCGCATGGGCGTTCGCGCGATCACTATCTCGCCGCGCGTTGGCCGCGTCGGCGCCGTCATCCGCGTGCTGATATAGCCGGGACAGACCGCGTTCACCCGGATCCCCTCCTCGGCGAATTCCACCGCCGCGGTCTTGGTCAGTCCGATCACCGCATGCTTGGCCGCCACATAGCCGCTGGAGGTGCGCAGACCGATCAGCCCGGCGATGGAGGCCGTGTTGACGATGGCTGCGCCCCCGCTCTTGTTCGCCCGCATCAACGGGATTTCGTGCTTCATGCACAACCAGACGCTCTTGAGGTTGACCTCGATCATCCGGTCGAACGACGCTTCCGACCATTCATGCGTCAACTGCCCCTGGGATTCCACCTGGTGCGGCGCGATGCCGGCGTTGTTGTAGGCGCAGTCCAGCCTGCCATACGCCGCAATGACGCCGTCCAGCATCGCCTTTACCTGTTCGGTGACCGTCACGTCGCCAGACAATGAGATTGCCTGACCACCCTTGCCGTTGATCAGCGCCACAGTCTCTCGCGCCGCCTCGGCCTCATAGTCGGCCACCGCCACCTTCGCACCCTCACGGGCAAAGACCATCGCAGCTTCACGGCCGATGCCGTTGCCGCCGCCGGTCACCAACGCCACCTTGCTGTCCAACATACCGGTCATTGTGCTTCCTCCCTCTTGTTCCCAGTCTTGATTGTTTCCGATCTTGTCCGGGCGGTCAGCATCACGCACCGGTTCCTGATTATCAATCGGCCGCCGTGTTCCTACATTGCCGGCATGGCCGAAAAGATCCATTCCCGTCCGACCGCCTGGCGCACCGTGCTGATCGTCTGCCGCAAGTGCGGCAAGAAGCTTGACGGCGGCTACGGCCGCAAGCAGCAGGAGAGCTTGGGTACAGTGCTGCGCCAATCCGCCCGTGCGGCCGGCCACCGCCGCGACGTACGCGTCTGCGACACCGGCTGCCTGGGCCTGTGTCCGAAAGGCGCTGTCACCGCCCTCAATGCCAGCCGACCAGGTACCGTCCACGCCATCCCGGCCGGTACCGACGGCACCAAGGCCCTGGGCCAGCTACTTGGCGGCGACGTCGTCGCGGATGCTGCTGGGATCGAAGCCGCCTGACTGGCGCCGCCAAAGCTGGGCATAAACCCCATCCCGCCGCAGCAGCTCCAGATGCGAGCCGGATTCGACGATTCGCCCGGCGTCAAGCACGATCAGCCGGTTCATCCGCGCGATGGTCGACAGCCGGTGCGCGATGGCGATGACGGTGCGCCCCTGCATCAGGCTGTCCAGTTGCTCCTGGATGGCCGCCTCGACCTCTGAATCCAGAGCTGAGGTCGCCTCATCCAGAATCAGGATCGGGGCGTTCTTCAGGATCACCCTGGCCAGCGCCACGCGCTGCCGCTGTCCCCCGGACAGCTTCACCCCGCGCTCGCCGACATGGGCGTCATAGCCCCGCCGGCCGTGCCAGTCCTCCAGCCCCACGATGAACTCATGCGCCTGAGCCTGCTTCGCCGCGGCGACGATCTGCGCCTCGGTCGCTTGCGGCTGACCGTAGCGGATGTTCTCGCGAATTGAGCGGTGCAGCAACGAGGTATCCTGCGTCACCATGGCGATGTGCCGGCGCAGGCTTTCCTGTGTTACGCCGCTGATGTCCTGCCCGTCGATCAGCACCCGCCCGGCGGCAGGATCGTAGAAATGCAGCAGCAGGTTGACCAAGGTGGATTTGCCGGCGCCGGATGGCCCGACCAGGCCGACCCGCTCACCAGGCGCAATCGTCAGGTCGATGCCGTGCAGCACCGCCGGCGTTCGGGTGCCGGCGGCGTCGCGCAACCGGCCATAATCGAAGTGCAGGTTCTGGATGCGTATCGCTCCGCCGCTGACGCGCAACTCGGCAGCGTCCGGCGGATCAGGCATTTGCCGCGGCACGTCGATCGAGCGCATGCCGTCCTGCACGGTGCCGATATTCTCGAAGATGGAGGTCACGCTGCGGGCGACCCAGCCGGCAATGTTGTTTAGCTGCCACGCCAGCGGGATGGCCGTGGCCACCGCACCGATCGCGATGTGCCCAACCGACCATTGCCACAGTGCCACCGCCGCCATGGAGACGATCAGCAGCGCGTTCATCATGATCAGCGTCGAGGTATAGGCCGTGGTCATCCGCGTCTGGGCGCGAAACGCCTCGGTATGGTCATCGATCGCGTCGCGGACGAACTGATCCTCGTCGGCCGCCCGGGCGAACAGCTTGACGGTCAGGATGTTGGTGTAGCTGTCCACCACCCGCCCGGTCAGCGTCGAGCGCATCTCCGACACGTGGCGAGAGCGGTCGCGCAGACGCGGGACGAAGGCGCGGAGCATCAGGGCATAGGCGACGAACCAGACCAGCATCGGCAGCATCAGCCGCAGGTCCAGCCGGCCCAGCAGCACCAATGCGCTGGAGCCGTAGACCAGGATGTACCAGGCGGCGTCGAATGCCATCACCAGGCTTTCGCGCAGCGCCGGCCCGGTCTGCAGCACGCGGTTGGCGATGCGCCCAGCGAAATCATTCTGGAAGAACGTCCAGCTCTGCCGCACCACGTGCCAGTGATTCTGCCACCTGATCATGTTCGACAGGCCGGGATTGACGATCTGATTCACCAGCACATTGTGCGCCAGGGTCGCCAGCGGCCGCAGCACCAGCAGCACGAACGCCATGCCCAGCAAGGTCAGCCGGTTGTCGCGAAACAGCGCTTCGGGCGTGTGGCTGGAAACCAGGCTGACCAGCCGGCCGATGAACGCCGGGATCATCGTGTCCAGCACGGCGATCAGCCCGCCGCAGACGAACAAGGCGACGGTCAGCCGGGTGACCTGCCTGATGTAGAAGCAGTAGAACCGGCCCAGGCCGGCGTGTGGCGGAGGCGCCGGCACACCGGCGGTGGGATCCAGAAGGGCTTCAAAGCGGCGCAACATGACTACCAGCGGTGGACCCGGTTGGCCGCTTCGTCAACTGTGCCTCCCTGGATCGTCAACCGGCCGGCTCAATGTCAAAGGCTCAACGCCAAGGGCTCAGAGCCAGTGGATCAAGCCCAATGGCCGCGCACCCAGTAAGGCCCGTCCCAGTGCGGCGCCACCCAGACCCGATGCGGGCCGTAGTAGTATGGCGGCGGCGCGTAGGCGACCCGTGGCGGGACGTAGACGGGCGGCGGCGCATACACTGGCGGGGCGACAACCACCGGCGGGAACACCACGCCGTAGCCGCCGCGCCACCAGGCCTTCGCATCATGCGGCGCCGCCGCGATACCCGCCAGCGCCAGACCGGAAACCGCCAGGATCGAGGCAGTACGTCTCATGCGAACCTCCTGATTTGCATCTGGCAGAGGATATAGCGCGGGCTATGTAACAATGCTGTTCGGCATTGTATCTAAACCTGAACCCGCGGCGACATGCGCAGGCGATTCGCGCGCCACTTAGACAGTCGCTACTCAGACGGCCGCCGCTTGGCGCAGCTCCCGCAGCCGCGGCGCAACAGAAGCGGCCGCGCCTCGCCGGCTGCTTTCACTCCCAGGCCGACATCCCAGACCCTGACGTGGCCACTCATGCCGTTGTCCCGCATTGGCCGATCAGCCAGAAAGCCCACTCCTTCCCGCATCCAGGGCAGCCTCACACCGCCCAACCCTGCCGGTCCGGACCTTGCACGTTTGGGTCCGGTCATGATCCTGTCGGCCTGCAGCAAGGGAACCTGGACCATGACAAAGCCGCTGGAAGGCCTGCTCGTCGTCTCGCTGGAGCAAGCCGTCGCCGCCCCCTACTGCACCGCCCGGCTTGCCGATGCCGGCGCGCGGGTGATCAAGATCGAACGCGCCGAGGGCGACTTTGCTCGCGGCTACGATGCCGCAGTTCAAGGCCTCTCCAGCTATTTCGTCTGGCTCAACCGCGGCAAGCAAAGCCTGGTCGCCGACATCAAGCAGCCGCAGGACGCCGCCCTGCTGCACCGGCTTGTGGCCCGCACCGACGTCTTCATCCAGAACCTTGCCCCCGGTGCCGCCGCCCGCGCCGGCTTCGGCTCCGACGCGTTGCGCGCCGCCCATCCGACGCTGATCACCGTCGATATCTCCGGCTACGGCGAGACCGGCGAGTATGCCACGATGAAGGCCTACGATCTGCTGGTGCAGGCGGAATCGGGCCTTGCCATGGTGACTGGCCATCCCGCCGGCCCGGGCCGCGTCGGTGTCTCCATCGCCGACATCGGCTGCGGCATGAACGCCTATACTGGCGTGCTGGAGGCGGTGATCGAGCGCGGTCGCACCGGCCGCGGCAAGGGGCTGAAGGTCAGCCTGTTCGATGCGGTCGCGGACTGGATGAACGTCCCGCTGCTGTATTTCGAGGGCACAGGCAAGGCACCGCAGCGCCTGGGTCTGGCGCACCCATCGATCTGTCCGTATGGCGCCTTCGCCACTGCCGACGGCGCGCTGGTGCTGATCTCGATCCAGAATGAACGGGAGTGGGCAACCTTCTGCACCGGATTTCTTGATGATCCCGGGCTGCCCCGCGAGCCGGGCTTCGAGAGCAACAACCTGCGCGTGGCGAACCGAGCGAAGGTCGACGAGCGTGTGGGCCAGGCCTTTGCAGCGCTGACGCGTGAGGCAGCGGCGGCGAAGCTGCGCCAGGCCAACATCGCCTATGGCTTCGTCAATGACCTGGCTGCCCTAGGCCGCCACCCCGCCCTGCGCCGGGCGCCGGTGGCGCTGCCTGGCGGGGGCGTGGCCCACATCATCGCCCCCGCCGTCGTCAGTGTGGGCGAGGCGGCAGTCCTGGGCGCGGTGCCTGGCATCGGCGAAAACACCGCGGCCATCAGACAGGAGTTTGCCGCTTAGTCTACTACCGCGAACAGGCGCTCTCTCCGGTTAACACGAAGCAGGCTTTCCAAGACAGACTGCCATCAAAAGCAAGACGTCCGGACGTCAAGACGAGGCACGACACCATCCGCCAGGAAGATTTGGAGATCACCAGGGATGCACAACCACCGGTATCGCGGCGAGCACCGGAACCACCGATCTGGCCGGCACCACAGGCACGACATCGAACCGTCCGCGCATCTGAACAACGACCTCATGTTCCGGCAGCCCGGGCGTTTCCGGCCCCGCTGGCATTCCATTGCATTCCATCATAGGCTGCCGCGCGGCGGCGACCGCGGTGAGATTCCGGCGCCAGTCATCCATCGGCCACGCGCCAGTGGCCATGATTGACCGGAGAGAGCGCCTGTGCCCACCGGGTGACGGCTGCCGAAGGCAGAGCAAGTTGACACAGGAGCATCACGATGGGACTTTTAGAGCAGGTTCTAGGCAGCCTCATGGGCGGTCAGGGTAACGCTTCCCCGGTACAGAACATCCTCATGAGCATGCTGAGCGGCAACAATCAGCAGCAGAATCTGCAAGGTGCACCGAACCAGGGACTGGCAGGCAATCTGGGCAGCCTGCTCGCCAGCTTCCAGCAAGCCGGCCTCGGCCACATCGCCGAATCCTGGGTCGGCAACGGTCCGAACCAGTCGGTGTCGCCGCAGCAGCTTCATTCGGTCCTCGGTGACAACCAGGTGCAGAACATGTCGAACCAGGCCGGTATCCCGCCGCAGGACTTCCTCTCGCAGCTCAGCCAGCACCTTCCCAACGTCATCAACGGCCTGACCCCGCACGGCAGGCTTCCCGATGAGGGCTCGGTATCGGTCTGACGCGCCACCGTCCAGCCAAAGGCGGCTCCTATGTCATCGCTTCGTGTCGCGGCAGTCCTTGCCGCGTCGCTCGCTCTCGCACCCTGCGTGCCGGTCCATGCCGACAACCCGATGGGCTACCGGCTGCTGACCGCGCAGGAGGCATCGACACTGCCCCGCGGCAATGGCGCCGTTGGCCTGGACGTCGACAGGGGTCAGCAGCTCACTGACGGCGGGATGACCTTCGACATCATCCGCATCAAGCAAGTCCGGCGTGATTCAGCCGCCGCTCGCGCCGGGCTGAAGCCGGGGGATGAGATCATCGCTCTCGATGGGCGCGTCTTCCCCACCTTGACGGTGTTTGCAGCCTACATCCGCTCCCTTCCGCCGGGGACGAAGAGCATCGTCGATTACATGCCTGTGGGCAGCGGGCCACAGCAGGCGCAACGGGTTGGCCTGGTGGTTGGCCAGGCTGGTCAGCCAGCCCAGCCCGCCGCACGCTCTGGCATGTCCACCACCGAGAAAGTAGCAATCGGTGCCGGTGCCGTGGCACTGCTGGGGTGCTACGCCGCCGGCTGCTTCACCCATCATGATACCACCGCCAGGCCGCCGCCCCAGCCGATGCAGCCCCAGCCGATGCAGCAGCAGCCTCAGCAGCAGCTTCAGCCGCAGCGGCTGCAACCGAACGACGGCCAGAACCAGTAGCTTGCGCACCGGCTGCCGTCTCGCTGGGAACATTGACGGCCAACCCGCCCGAGCTGGCCGCCGGCCCGGATAATCGAGAGGGTCAGCGAACGCCATGTCAGATGGAGGCCAGAGCAAGCTGTCACCCAGCCAGGCAGTCGACGAGCTACAGGCGATGCACGCCCGGGCCTTGCAGTTGCAGCGCAGCGCCCTGAGCCGCTTTGCCCAGGGTGGCGCAGCGCCCGACGCATCCCATCGCGCCTGCTTCCGCTACCCCGAACTGCGCGTCACCTGGGCGTCGTCAGAGCGGGCACGGCCCACACGGCGCGCCTGGGGCAAGCTTCAGACCCCAGGTGTCTACGCTGTCACCGTGACCCAACCCACCTTCTTTCGTCCCTACCTGCTGGAGCAGCTACAGCCCCTGGTCGACGAGTATGGCGCCACCATCGAGGTGCGTACCAGCGACCAGGAGATGCCCTATCCCTACGTCCTCGACCGCGGCGATGAGCTCGCGCAGTTCAGCGCCTCGCCAGCCGAGCTGGCTCGGCATTTTCCCACCCCGCTGCTCTCCGCGGTGGGTGACGAGGTAGCTGACGGCCTATGGACCTTTGAGACTGGAGAACCGCGGCCGCTAGCCCTGTTCGATGCCCTGCGCGTCGATTACTCGCTGCACCGGCTGCGCCATTACACAGGCACCGACTGGCGCAGCATCCAGCCCTGGATCCTGCTGACCAACTACCACCGCTACGTCGATCAGTTCGTCCGCTGGGGCCTAAGCCAGTTGGCCGACCCTGCCAGCCCATACGACAGCATGGTCGCCCCCGGTCCCACTGTCGTTCAGCGTGGCAAGGACCTGGCAGAGGCCGCGACACGTCTTGCCGCCGCGCCATGGCACCAGTTCCAGATGCCCGCCTATCACCTGCTGCGCCGAGACCAGCGCGACGGTGTCAGCATCGTCAACATCGGTGTCGGTCCCGCCAACGCCAAGAACATTACCGACCATCTGGCGGTGCTGCGCCCGCATTGCTGGCTGATGATTGGCCACTGCGGCGGCCTGCGTCAGTCGCAGACCATCGGCGACTACGTCCTGGCCCATGGCTATCTGCGCCGCGACCGCATCCTTGATGACCTGGTACCGCCCGAAATCCCGGTGCCGGCCCTGGCAGAGGTGCAGCTCGCCCTGCAGGAAGCCGCCGGTCAGGTCACCGGCGAGCGCGGCGAGGCCCTGAAGCAGCGCCTGCGCACCGGCACCGTCGTCTCCTACGACGACCGGAACTGGGAGCTGCGGTGGTCGCAGGAACGCCGGCGCATCAACCTGTCCCGCGCCATCGCCGTCGACATGGAAAGCGGCACCCTGGCCGCCCAGGGCTACCGGCTGCGGGTGCCATACGGCACGTTGCTGTGCATCTCCGACAAGCCGCTGCACGGCGAGATCAAGCTGCCAGGCTCCGCCAGCGCCTTCTACCAGCGTGCGGTGGGCGAACACCTCAACATCGGCCTGACTGCACTCCACCTGTTGCGCAGCGACCTGGGCACGCTGCACTCTCGCAAGCTGCGCAGTTTCGATGAGCCGCCGTTCCGCTGAGCCAACCCGGACACGGCGGCGTCCGTGCACAAAGGGCACGCCATGAACGACAAGCCAAACTTCATACTGGTCCCGGACGCAGCCGCGCCGTCCCCTGCCCGGCATGCCTCGCCAATTCAGACTGGCGGCATGCTGACCCGGCTGCGGACGATCGCGGGCGCCGCCATCACCCATGTCGTCGCCAATGCCGGCGTTCGGGTCACCGGCCTGCCCAACGCCGAACCGCCGCAGGATAGCGGCCTTGCGAACCGCGCCCGCCTGGTGTTCGCGGTCGACGCCACCGCGTCACGCGAGCCGGCCTGGACCGCCGCCCGGCAGGTGACCGATGCACTGGTCAAGGCGCTGCCTGGAGAGCTTGACGTGGCGCTGGCCGTGCATGGCGGATCGCGCGTGCACACCTTCACGGCATTCACCGCCAACGCCGCCACGTTGCGCGACCGCGCCGCGGGGATTGCGTGCGAAGCCGGCATGACCCGCCTGCTGCCGATCCTGTCCGCCACCCTGCGGCAGCAATCGGTGCGGGTCGTGGTCTATGTCGGCGACGTGTTCGAGGAGAGCGTTGCCGAAGCGCGTGGGCTGGCCGACGTGATGGGCCGTCAGGGTACAAGGCTGATCGTGCTGCACGACACCGCCGATCCGTCCGCCCGGCGCGACGTTGAGGTCTTCTGGGACTTCGCCAAGCGCACCGGAGGCTGCGTCCTGCCGTTCGACGCCAGCGCGCCGGGCCGGCTGCGCGACCTCTTGTCGGCGGTCGCCGTCTATGCCGTCGGCGGCGAGAAGCTGCTGCGGCAGCGGCGCCACGAACTGCCGGGCGCCGTGGCGTTGCTGGAGAACCTGGGCGGCAACCCGCCAGCCCAGCGCTGACTGCCGCACCCTAGGCTCATCTTTTCACGCGGCTACTCGCGCAGAATCGCGCTGTTGCGCGATTCCAGCCTGCGCGAAGCCGCGCTAGTTCCGGCACCCGTCAGCCTGCCCCGCCGCTGTTCCTATTGACGCCGCCGCCGGGCCAGCGAAGACTCATGCACAGCCGGCCGGATGCCAGGCCTGACCAAAGGCCGATGCAGCAACAACGGCTTCGAAAGGGGGAATGCGTGGCGGAACACACTTTACGCGGCAAGGTGGCCGTCGTCGGCATCGGCGAGACCACCTATTACAAGCACAGCCAGTCGCCGGACCCGGAGTTCGTCCTGGCGCTGAAGGCGATCCTGGCGGCCTGCGAGGATGCCGGGATCAATCCGCAGGACATCGACAGTTTCGCCTCCTACGCCAACGACCGCAACGATCCCTCGCGTCTGTCCGCGGCCCTTGGCTGCCGGGAGCTGCGGGTGTCCAACATGCAGTGGGGCGGCGGCGGCGGCGGTGGGGCAGCGGCGATCGGCAATGCGGCGGCGGCCATCGTCACCGGCCAGGCGGAAACCGTGGTGGTCTACCGCGCCTTGGCTCAGGGACAGTTCCAGCGCTATGGCCAGGCCCAGGCCGGCGGCACCGTCGCCGGCGACAACGCCCTGATCAACCCATACGGCATCTTCGTCCCAGCCCAGCGCTTCGCGCTGAAGATCATGCGCTACATGCATGAGCATGGCATCCGCCAGGACGCCTTGCGCGCGCTGGCCCTTGCGTCCTACCACCACGCCCAGTCGAACCCCCGCGCGATAATGTATGGCCGGCCGCTGACCGAAGAAGCCTATGAGGCATCGCGCTGGATAAGCGAGCCCTATCACCTGTTCGACTGCTGTCAGGAGAATGACGGCGCCGCGGCCGTGGTCCTGGTTGCCGCCGAACGGGCCAAGGACTTCAGGCACAAGCCGGCCTATGTCCTGGCCGTTGCCCAGGGCTCCGACCACCGCAACGCCGCCCGCGCCTTCAACGCCCCCGACTTCCACTCGGCCAGCTTCGGCCCCGTCGCGCCGCATCTGTGGGACATGGCCAAACTCGGCCCCAAGGATGTCGACGTGCTGCAGAGCTATGAGAACTTCACCGGCGGCGTGCTCATGAGCCTGACCGAGCATGGGTTTGTCCAGCCGGAGGAATGCAATGAGTTCCTGAAGCTGGAGAACCTGCTGGCACCGTCGGGCAAGCTGCCGCTCAACACCAGCGGAGGCAACCTGGCGGAATGCTACATGCATGGACTGGAGCTGCAGATCGAGGCGGTGCGGCAGCTTCGAGGCAGCTCCACCGCGCAGGTGCCGAATGCGAAGGTCGCGGGTGTGATCGCCGGACCGATGGTGACGCCGGTCTCGACGATGGTGTTTGGTTCCGAGGAGGCGCTGTGATGTCGTATCTGCCGAAGGGGCTGCCGCAGCCCGTCACCGAGGCCGACAAGCTGGACCTGGCATATTGGCAGGGCACGCGCGAGGGGAAACTTCGGGTGCAGCGTTGCGGCGCCTGCAACACCTGGCAGTGGGGACCGGAGTGGATCTGCCATGCCTGCCGCTCCTGGGAGATGCGCTGGACCGAGGTTGCGGGTCATGGGCGCATCTGGACCTGGACGCGCTGCTGGCATCCGGTGCATCCCGCGCTGAAGGGCTTCGGCCCGTATATCGCCGTGCTGGTGGAGCTGCCGCATGCCGGCGATGTCCGCATGCTGGGCAACCTGCTGGGCGATCCGCATCAGCCGGTGCAGATCGGCGCCCCGGTCACCGCGGTGTTCGAGCCGCATGACGACGCGGCAACGCCGTATACGCTGGTGCAGTGGCAGATGGCTTAGTGCCGGCGTGGGGAGAAGCGCGACGCGGGCCTTGCTGCGTAAAGCGGCCTATCGCCGGTTAAAGCTGCACGTTACTGAAGCTGGAGCGTTACGGTAGGGTCAATTCGTGGGATAGCGCGGGTCGGCGTAGTCGATGATACGCACCTGTTCGGACGGCAGCTCCAGCACCGCGCAGCTCAGTTTCCGGCCGTTGCGGCTGTCGCGGGCGTCTCCGGCCGAACCGGGGTTGATCACCAGCACGCCGTTGATGCGCTCGACCAATTGGCAGTGCGTATGTCCATACAGCACGACTTCCGCGTCCGCCTCGCCGAAACGCGCCAGCTTCGCGCTGTGCGGGTGGATGTATTCGCCGCGCGGCTCCCATGGTGTCGAGTGCACCATCAGCACCCGCTTGCCTGCCAGAGTCAGGCAGCGCCGCGCCGGCTGGCCAGCCAGGAACGCCAGTAATTCCAGGTCGATCGAGGCGCTTGCCCGAGCCCGCGCGCCGCTTGGCGACAGAAATCCCTCCTCATGGTTGCCCTGAATGATGTGCGCCCCCCGCTCTCGCAGCCGAGCGACAACCTCGTTTGAGAACTTGTATTCGAAGATGCAGTCCCCCAGACAAAGCAGTTCATCGACCTCGCCCATCGCGGCAAGGGCCAAATCCAGGCCTTGCAGGTTGCAATGCACGTCAGAAACGATTCCCAGTTTCACACGCTCGACTCCAGCTTCTGGATGACAAGGCTGTGACTGCGGCGCCTGAGGGTTGGGCGCGTCCGGCCCACCCCTTGCTGTCAGCCAAACCGCACCAGCCCCGCGCTGGCCTCAGCCGACCGCGCGGGCCGTCCTCGCCCCCCTTACCAGCCGCCCAGGCAGCGCCTGCGTCGCCACGCCATGCCGGTAGACCGGCACGCCAGAGACAATTGTCGCGTCATACCCCTCGGTCCGCTGCACCAGCCGCCGCCCGCCGCTGGGCAGGTCGTACAGCACCTCCGGCGCACGCACCGCCAATCGGTCGAAGTCGATCACGTTGATGTCCGCCTTGTAGCCCGGCGCCAGCACGCCGCGGTCCCGCAGGCCGATCGCCGCGGCATTGTCACGCGTCAGCCGGCGCACCACCCATTCCAGCTTCATCCTGGCCCCGCGGGTCCGATCCCGCGCCCAGTGCGTCAGTGTATGTGTCATCGTGCTGGCATCGCAGATGATGCTGACATGCGCGCCGCCATCGCCCAGGCCAAGCAGCGTGTTCGGGTCTTCCATCATCAGCTTGACCGTGTCCAGGGTGCCGTCGGCATAGTTGATAATTGGCCGATACAGGATCGCCCGGCCGTCGTTCTCCAGCAGCATGTCGTAGACCACGTCCTGTGGATCCCGTCCCTCACGGCTGGCTCGGGCGGCCACGCTGGCTTCCGGCGGCGGCTCGTAGTCCACTGGGTCCTGCAGCGGAAAAATCATCTCCCACGCGTTCAGCCGCTGCCGCAGGCCGGGATTGGTCGTCTCCTCCGACAGCAGGCGGCGGCGGAAAGCCGGGTCACGCAGCCGTAGCAGCTTCTCGGCAAACCCCAGGTCCTGCACCTCCCGCCAGCTCGGCCGGCCGATGAACGGGTTCTGCGAGATTTCGAACCCCAGCATGATCCCGATCGGGCGCCCCATCACCTGCGCCTTCATCTCATATCCCGCCCGGTTGACCGCCGCGACTTCATCCAGCAGCGTACGCCACAACTGTGGCCTCGACTCACGCTGCAACAGCGAGAACGTCATCGGCCGGTTCGACCGTTCCGCCACCCGCCGCAGGATGCCGAACTCCTGCTCCGGTTCATCGAAGTCGGAGATCACCTGCATCCAGCCCGCACCCACTTCGCCCATCGCCGCGCCGATGGCCGACAGCTCCGCCTCCGCGGCATGCAAGGTTGGGATGTGCTCGCCGGCCAGCGTGCGGTGCGCGATCGTGCGCGAGGTGGCGAACCCCAACGCCCCGGCCCGCAGCCCTTCGGCCACCAGTGCCGCCATCTGGTTGCGATCGTCCTCGGTAGCCGGTTCGCGGTCCGCCCCGCGCTTGCCCATCACATAGACGCGCACCGCCGAATGCGGCACCTGCGTCGCCACGTCCAGGTCATATTGCCGGTCACTCAGCGCATCGAGGAACTGCGGGAAGGTCTGCCAGTTCCACGGCAATCCCTCGGTCAGCACCACCTCAGGGATGTCCTCCACGCCTTCCATCAGCTTGACCAGCATGTCCCGCTGGTCCGGCAGGCAGGGGGCGAACCCCACGCCGCAATTGCCGATCAGCACCGTGGTGACGCCATTCCAGGATGACGGGCTGATATGGTTCGCCCATGTCGCCTGCGCGTCGTAATGCGTGTGGATGTCGACGAACCCAGGTGTCACCAGTCGGCCGCGCGCATCGACTTCCTGCTCGCCCTTCGGCAGGCCGCGCCCGATCGCCACGATCGTATCGCCCTTGATTGCGACATCGGCCTGGTAGCCGTCGCGGCCGGTGCCGTCGACAATGGTGCCTCCACGAATGACAAGCGTGGCAGTCATGCGCTTCATCTCTCCTTCGTTTGCGCCACGATAGGCCCCGGCCGGAAAGCCGGTCAACTTGACGACCCCCCTGCCCCTTGGCGTGTTGCCAGACGCAAGCACCGGTGCCTAACTCGGGAAGATCGTGTGGCCAGGGCGCCGGAGTTCGCTAAAGGCTCAAGGCAGGAGAGACAGCAAATGGACGCCATGCAGGACACCCAGGCCGCCGCCTCGGGGCTCGAGGCCGGCTACGACGCCGTGATCATCGGCGCCGGCATCTCCGGCCTGTATCAGTTGCTGCGGCTGCGGGAACTCGGCCTGCGCGTCATCGTCTTCGAGGCCGGCACCGGCGTCGGCGGCACCTGGTACTGGAACCGCTATCCCGGCGCCCGCTTCGATTCCGAGAGCTACTCCTACAGCTATTCGTTCTCGCCGGAGCTGCTGGCGGAATGGAACTGGAGCGAGCATTTCGCCGCGCAGCCAGAGACGCTGCGCTATCTGAACCACGTCGCCGACCGTTTCGACCTGCGCCGCGACATCCGGTTCCGCAGCCGGGTGGCCGCCGCGCACTATCAGGAAGCCACGCGCAGTTGGATCGTCACGCTGCAGGACGGCAGGCACTGCCAAAGCCGCTTCCTGATTACTGCGATCGGCCCGCTGTCAGCGCCCACATTGCCCAACATCGAGGGGGTGGACACGTTCACCGGCGAATCCTGCCACACCGCCCGCTGGCCGCATGAACCCGTCCGCTTCGAGGGCAAGCGTGTCGCCGTCATCGGCACCGGCGCTACTGGCGTGCAGACCATCCAGGAGGTTGCCAAGACCGTCGGCCACCTCACCGTGTTCCAGCGCACGCCGAACTGGTGTACCCCCTTGCATAACAGCAAGATCGACGCCGAGGCGATGGCCAGGATCAAAGCCGGCTACACGGAGATGTTCCGCCGCTGCCAGGAGACCTTCGCCTGCTTCCTGCACACCCAGGACCCGCGCGGCACCTTCGAAGTCAGCGACGAGGAACGTGAGGCGTTCCTTGAGAAGCTTTACTCCGAACCTGGCTTCGGCATCTGGCAGGGCAACTTCCGCGACATGCTGACCGACCGGCGCGCCAATCAGGTCGTCAGCGCCTTCGTCGCCAGGAAGATCCGCCAGCGGGTCAAGGACCCAGCCACGGCGGAGAAGCTGATCCCGCGCAACCACGGCTTCGGCACCCGCCGCGTGCCGATGGAAACCCATTATTACGAGGTCTACAACCAGCCCAACGTGAACCTGGTCGACATCAACGAGACCCCGATCAAGCGGATCACGCCCGCCGGCATCAAGACCAGCGACCATGAATATGAATTCGACATGATCATCTACGCCACCGGCTTCGACGCCATCACCGGCAGCTTCGACCGCATCGACATCCGCGGCTGCGACGGCCAGGCGCTGAAGCACAAGTGGGGCGAGGGTCCGCAGACTTACCTCGGCGTCCAGGTCGAGGGCTTTCCCAACATGATGATGCTGATGGGGCCGCACACTGCCCTGGGCAACATCCCCCGCAGCATCGAGTACAACGTCGACTGGGTTACCGGCCTGATCCGCTTCATGCATGAGCGCAAACTTACCCGTGCGGAGGCCACACAGGCCGGCGTCGCCGCCTGGACCGATCATGTCAAGGCGCTTGGCGTCGGGCTGTTGTCGAACGAGGTCAACTCCTGGATGACCGGCATCAACACCAACGTCGCAGGCAAGCAGACCCGCATCATCGCCCGCTACAGCGGCAGTGCCCCGGCCTATCGCCAGCGCTGCGATGAGGTCGCCGCCAACAGCTATCAGGAACTGTCGCTAGCTTAGTTGCCGCAATACTGGATTCTCGGCAACGTCTTGGCGTGAAGGATAACAGGACAACTTCCGACGGCGTCTGTTCTCAGCAATGCACAAGAGGCGGTCGAACGAGCGGCGCGGCATTCGACGTCTCGCGGCTGTTCAGGCCGCCGCTGCCACTTGCCGCGGTTGATAGATTGCAACATGCACTGCGCGGATGATCGGTTTGATTTCATTTGCAACGACCATGGCGTCAAGTTCAACCCATTTATGGCCCTTGCGTTCATAGTTGCCGATGATACGCGCGCGGATGTTCAGCGTGTCGCCGACAGTCGCGATGCCAAGGTTCTGCACAGTGCTTCCCATGTGGATCCAGGCAGGCAGCAGAACATTATGGCTCAGCGCCCAATTGCAGCACCGCAGGACCATCCCGGGATGGACAATCTGATCGGCGGCATAGATCGGATTGGTTTCGCCGAGGTCTTGCAGATCCTGCACCAGCCGAGGTCCGGTCATGGATATCGGCGTCATACCCAGCCAGTCGCCTACCTTCAGCGAGTGTTCATCGGCTGCAGCCCGATGGAGCCTTGGCGGAACCGACTTATAGTCACTCAATGGCGGCGCGGAGGGAGATTTCTCCGGCATAGCGGCGCGGCCGGTCGCACATAGTACGTCCCGGCTGCGTACGGTGAGTTCCAGCCCATTTGCATCCTCAACCGCAGTGACTTCGGCAACCTCATCGTTGTAGACCGGCTTGCCAAACCTTGCTTCACCGGTGCCGCGTTCAAGCCAGGCACGGCCCCACCGCTGCAGCGGCTGATGTGACATGTAGCCGTAGACATTCACCCCGCCGACAAAGCCGCCCTTAAAGCCGAACCGCTGCGCTGTGCTGTCGTCATGAATCTTGTTTTCAGATGCGGTCGCCGTGTTCAGGGCAACCACCTGATAGGCGGCTAACGACATGATCAGTGTCCGCTGTTGCAGGGTGCAGGACTTGCGGCTGCCACAGGCTCAGGCTGCCTTCAGTTCAGCGCCCACAGGCCCACCTCATACCCTGGGACGAAGTTGCGATTGGTCATGTCCGGATTTCGGTTGATGAACGTGCGGCCGAACATCGGATGGCGCATGCTGCGGGTTTCGTGCTCTATACGAAACAAGGGCTTGTTTGTGTCGACGTCAACGATGTCGAGGAACCGGTATTGGTGCTGGTCGCTTTCCTCACTGATCAGCCCGCGCTCCAGCAGTTTGCGATGCGGACCGGAGAAGTCCGCCAGCGTGATCTGGATGTGGTGCCCATCGAACTCGGGGATGGGCGCCGAAGTTTCCCTGTAAACAACCTTGCTTTCGGAAGAGCAGCTTGCCCAGGCGAAGGCTCCCCGAGCATCGGATCCCATGCCGGAGATGCCACCGAGGATGTCCTTATAAAACTTTGCAATGGCCGCTAGATCAGTGCCGGGTGGCACATCAAATTCCACATACGGCATGCCAACACGCATCGCGCCGAAGCGCGTCAGGTCAGGTTCGTGGACCCGCATGCGGTTGCCCCATGGGCAGGTCGTTTCGACAACGTCGCCTACCTCACGGAAGCTGAATTTCGTGCCTTCAAGATACTTCTTCGCATTATGCAGCCGCTTCAGCAACGCTTCCAGACTCGGCAGCACCAGGGCCGTGGTGCCGCGCACGACGTCAGTGCCGCGGGTGGGCAGATGAAATTGGCCGCGGCCGACATTCACCCACATATTGTCGAGACCAGCCATCAGGTAGGGATCGCGCGTCAACCCCAGGCCCATGATGTAGAACGCGACGGCCTTGCCTTGATCGGGCACCCGAACGTTGACGTGGCCCAGTTCTACAATATTTCCCAGATCTTCCTGAGTCCGGTCGAAGACGGGCGTTATGACTGCGGCGTCCATGGCACTGATCTCCGTAGCGGTTTTGACGTTCTATTCAGTATAGTCCCGCGAAATTACCAGGTCCATATTGACAATCCGCTCGCGAGACCCGGTCAGCCGCAGACGCTTGGATCCGGAGAGATCAAGCGGCGGCACGGCCTAGTATCGCCCATCAGTGAAGGGCGATACGTCGGTTTGGCTTGAAGTGGCCGATTCACGCGGCGAAGCGCGTGCAGCGCTTCTCTGCGATCGGGCACTAGGGTAATGTCGGGCCGCTGTCGAACCGCCGCCACGCGCTCATCTGCACGGCGGAGGTCAGGCAATGGACGACAACCGGCTTGGTCTTCACCGCGAATGCGTGGCTGATCCCGTCTGCAACCTCGGACTCATCACGAATGGTGATTCCCTCCGCGCCGAATGAGCGGCCCCAGGCGGCAAAATCGGGATTGGTTAGACGGGTGGCGTCCATGAACTTTCGCTCCGGATACCGAACGTAGGAGTGCATGCCGATCGTGCCGTACATCGAGTTGTCGGAGATGATGACAATCGGATTGCCGCCATATTGGCACGCGGTGGCGATCTCGTTGCCCATCATTAGCGCGCCGCCATCCCCCATGAACGCAACCACCTGCTTGCCGGGCCGGCGCAGCGTGCCGGCGACGGCCATCGGCATACCGGATCCCATGGCGCCGACGATCGAGGACAGGAACGTTTGGCCGGGCTTGAAGCCGATATAACGGTGAATGAAGGAGCCAAAGTTCCCGGCGTCTGACGTGATCACCGCGTCATCCGCCAGATGCCTGTCCACCGCGCAGACAATAGCGGCGAAATTTACACCGTCTGTCGTCGGCTGCCAGGTCTTCTCAAGCAACGAGAGGTGGATCTTGTGCAGCCCGTCAACCCATCCTCTTCGAGCGGCAGCATTGGCAGGCGGCGTTCGCGCCAGCAGGGCGCGGACGACTTCATGCGGATCACAAGGCATGCCCAGATCGGGACGCCATACGCGCCCGACCTCATTGGCATCGGGCCAGACATGCACCAAAGGAGTTTGCGGCTGCGGCGCGGCAGGAAACGTATAAGATTGAGAAACTGTGTCTGTCAGGCGTTCACCCAGGGCCACCACCAGATCAGCTTTCTTCATCTCGCCAATCAGCGCCGCAGGCACGCGGATGCCCATGTAGCCGCCATAGTTCGGGTGCCGAGCGTCAAACAACTGCGGGCGCCGATGCGTCGGGCAGATCGGCAGCACCCAGTCTTCAGATAGCCGCTTCAGCGCCGAGTGAACATCCGGTTCGTATAGACTCGCCGCCTGCAGTGCTCCGCCCACGAGGATCAACGGCCGTTCCGCCTGGGCCAACATGCCGGCCAACCGGTCGAGATCCTGCGCCCGCGGACCGGCGACCACACGGGGGCGGGGGCGGTTAAGCGCGGCGTCGGTGGCCTCATCGAAGATATCCTCCGGCAGAATTACGGCCACCGGCCCGGGCGTGCCGCTTTCCGCTAGATGGAAGGCTCGGGCAATCGCTTCGGACGCCTGTGTCGGCTCATTGACCTCAATCACACTCTTGGTGATGTCAGACAGCAGTTTCGAGTAGTTCTGTTCCTGCAACGCAAGCCGACCGAAGTCTTTTCGCTCAACCTGCCCGACAAGCATCACCATCGGTGTGGCGTCATGAAACGCGGAATGCAGAGACACCATGGCATTCGACAGACCGGGCCCGCGGGAGACGATGCATACGCCGGCGCGGTTTCGCAGCCGCCCGTCCGCCACCGCCATGAAGCCAGCACCACCCTCATGGCGGCATACAATCATACGGATCGAGTTCCGCTCGGTCAGTACGCTGGTCAGGCCGACATAGCTTTCGCCGGGGACGCAGAAGATCTGATCGACATCGTGCGCTTCCAGACTGTCTGCCAGCAAGCGGGCAACGGTTGTGGTCGTCATTGGCGCGGCGCCTCCCTCTCATCGATGGTTACCACGTTAGAGCCAGATCGCTTCCGGTTGAAGCCATCAGGCTCTGGCTCTCGTTGTTGGAGATTCACGTCTGAGGTTGCACCAACCTCAGACGACCGCGTTCTAGGATGGCACGGCAAGCGTGACCAGCCAGACACGGGCTGCTAAGGAACACCACATGCTGAGAAGACTTTATCTTCGTGTGCTGGCCCTGGCCGCCTCTCCGCATGCTGCGTGGTGGCTGGCGTTGATTGCCTTTGCTGAAAGTAGCTTCTTCCCGGTTCCGCCTGACGCATTGCTGGTGCCGATGGCGCTGGCAAGACCACGCTCAGCCTGGCGCTTTGCGACCATCTGCACCCTCGCCAGCGTTGCTGGGGGCGCGCTGGGTTACTTGATCGGCTACGCTGTATTCGACCAGATCGCGCGCCCGATCCTGCACCTCTATGGCTACGGCCCTGCCTATACTGCCTTCCAGAACAAGTTTCAGGAATTTGGCCTGTGGATCATCCTGATAAAGGGATTAACGCCAATCCCATACAAGATCGTCACGATCGCCGCGGGGGCTGCACGGTTTAATTTTCCAATGTTCATGGCGGCTAGTCTGCTGACAAGGGGCGCACGCTTCTTCCTGGTCGCTACGTTACTGCATTTTCTTGGCGACAGGGTGCGCACGTTCATCGACAAACGGCTCACACTGGTCACCAGTATGCTTGCTGTGGGAATCTTCGGTGGTTTCCTGGCTTTGAAGTTCCTTTAGAGCGGTGTCCGTTCCCCGTGGCTCACGGACACCGCTCTCAACTCGTTGTTTGATTGCGTGATTCACCGCTCCGTGTGATGCCACCTCCGCGGATCACGCTTGCGAGGAAGTGGCGACCGGCGACATCAACCGCCAAACTAGGGGCTCATGCCGATGACGCCTGACCCTCACGTGCAAGTGCACCTGGCCGCGGCAACACAGCCGCAGCGACATCGTTGACACCTCATGGCCAATGATCCCCCTACCCACACCCAGGCGTCATCAACCACTGTTGGAAACGAGCCGCTGGAAGGTGTCGATCCGGGGGGCACCCGGAGCACAAAGCCAGGGCAGCCTGACAAGGCGAAAGCAAAGCTGGAAAACCCGCAGGCTGATCAAACTGTGTCGAGTGACGACCTGACAACGCATGCAGAAAGCCATGGCCCTCGCCCTGGACCAGATTAGGTGCTGGACGGGCCGCCAGCCCACGTCAGGTGTGGCTACCGAGGACTAACGTCCAGGGAACTGCGCCCAGTTACCGGCAGCGGCTGAACGCTGCAACCATAGACGCACCCCGTCCGGATCGCGAAACACAGCATCAACCCGATAGCCAGCGCCCCCAAATTGTCGGGCTGCCCGCATTCCGTCTTCATCAGTCACGTCATCACCGATAAAGACTGGTATACGCCCTTGGAACGGTGGCCGTTGCATCAACGCCCTGACCCCGCCGCCCTTGTCGGCCCCATCTGGCCGGATCTCCCACAGCATGTGGGCGGGAAGCAGCCTGAACTCTGAAGACATACTGACCAATTGGGAAAGCGCTTGGCGGAAAGGCTCCTTGGCCTCCGGCGCTTGCCGATAATGTAGGGCGAATCCGTGTGCCTTCGTTTCCAGCAGTGCCCCCGGAAACAGTTTGACCAATGCCTCGGCCTCTACGAGCCAATGGGCGGGTGGCGTCGGCAAATCTGGGCGGTCGAGTACACCGTCGTAGTGACGGATGACCCCACCATGCTCACCTGCGACCGCGCCTGGAATTTTACCAAACAGCCGGTCAACCGTCTCGAGCGGCCGGCCTGTAACAATGGCCAAGGCTCCACCCAATTCGTCGCGCAACGCCACCAAGACATCGCGCAGGCCCGGTGCGACGGTGACGGCATCGGGCGTTGGCGCCAGGTCAACCAGTGTGCCATCCATGTCCAGCATCAGACTGGCACGTTTGAAGAGCGGTAACGGATCCATGCTCAGGCACACCCGATGACGCGAAGATCATAGATTGGGTGCTCCATCATGGAGACGGATGGTTCATCGGCCAGCATCCATCCGTCAAAGCTGGGCGAGTCGGGATGACCATCAACCACTGCCAAATAAGCAGCAGCATCAGCAGGCTGGTCGGCGGGTCGGGTGAGGCATGCCTTGGCAGTTATCGTCAGCGACCCGAACGTAGCCGATTGGCCGACCTTGATAGTCAGGGCGGCAGCCTGTGCATTCACCTTGTCCAGCGCCTTGAGCTTGACGACCTTCGCGGGAAGCCAGGTGCTGGGCCGCTCAACTGGCGATAGAGCCGGCTTATTGCTGTCGGGCAAGCTGCCTTCGGGCGGGCGTGTTAATCCATCGTCGCTCTGGTCGGATGCATCGGGCGAAGCAGGGAAACCTTGCGTCGGCGGCACGCCATTCTGCTGCCACTGTTGCTGCAGCGGTGGAAGAGGTTCGGCCTGATCGGTATTTTGTTGCGCGTGGACAGGCGCCAGCCACAGAAACGCAACTGCGCCAGGCCAGAACAACCTCACTTCAAAGGCCGCTTTGGCGAATCAAGTCCAGTCACGATATTCACCAGGATCTGCCGCATAGCAACATCCTCGACACCCATTAATACCGCATCCTCAAAGGCGTCCTGCAAGACCTGGGCAACCTCGGTGTAGTTCTCTGCCAGCATCTTAAGCTTCTCCTGGCAGCCGACTGCTCGACCATCCAACCCGGGCCAATGCAATGGCGGCGGCGGTATCATTTCGGCAGCGGCGCAAGCTGCGTGCTGTTGCCGGGCGCTTGGCTGCCGCTTCCGCTCTTACCGCTGGAATTGCCATCCTTGGAACTGTTGAGACTTGTCACACTGAAGATGAACTTGCCCAGCAACTCCTCAAGACTAACCGAGGATTGGGTGATGGTGATCGTCTGTCCAGGCTTCAGGTCAGTCTCATCGCCACCGGGCGAGAGCGAAATGTACTTCCCGCCCAGAAGGCTTTCGCTGGTAATGGATGCCGCGGTGTCCTTCGACAACTGCAGGCCATCACTCACGGTAAATGTTACGATCGCCGCAAATGTTTTTGGGTTGATCCGTTCGTCGGTAACGCTGCCGACCTTGACGCCGGCAATGCGCACATCGCCCCCGACGTTCAGCCCATCAATGTGATCGAACTGCGCACGCAATGAGTAGCCCGTTCCACCTCCGCGGCCGGAGTGGATCAGCGCGTAGCCCAGAAAGCCCAGGGCGATAACCAGCACCGCGGCGCCAGTCAGGATTTCGGCGACACTATGACGCGACATGCCGTTCTAGCTCGGTGTCCAGGCTTCATAGTCGCCCGTTGCGCGGGCCCGGTTGCCGCCTTCGTAGTCATGTCCAGGTGGCCGGTAGCCTGCCGGCGTCCCTGTTAGATTAGCTAAATGGGGCTTCTGCCATAACTTGCGACCAGTATCGGCCAGGGGCGCATCGGTCGTGTAGTGCAGCCAGGCATGCCACTCCGGGGGTACCGCGCTCGCCTCAACAGCACCGGCGTATGCGACCCAACGACGGTTGCGCAGGCTGCCAGAACGCTGCCGCTTCTCCTCGTAGTACAGGTTGCCCTCCGCGTCGCCGCCGACCTGGCGACCTCTGAACTTGGTGAACAGCCACGTGCCGATATTCATGGCGGAACATATACGCAGACCTTGCCCTTCGGTCCACCCGCCGCAACATCCAGCGCCAGATGCAGTCCGCATTTCCGTGTTTTGTGAGATGCCCGGGAGTTATCCACAACATTTTGGGCTTTCTTGCATGCGCGACCACAAAATAAGCTACCGGTCTGCCGTACTCTGATCTTACGATCGCCGCCATGAAGCCCCGCCGGTTAACAACCCACAAGAGCTGGCATGGTGTGCGGTTGCGCCGCGTGCAGGTTCCACCCGACGCTGACACTCCGCAGCGATTGGTATGCGTCCCAGTTGCTTGGGACAATGTTTCAGCCGCGGCTTTGGCGGAACTAGCGCCCGGCAGAGGGGTAGCGATGTTGCCGGTTGTCGCTCAAGCCTGGATCGGACCTATAGCTGCCGCTGCAGCCGCGGCAGGTTTGCAATTGCCGCTCGCTGAGCGGCTGCACCGCATGCTGATCCTGCGGCAAGGCGCGCCGTCGTCCGACATATGGCGTCTTCAAGCGCAGGATGAGCCCGGCTTCGTGCTTAACCTACCGGCTTTCATCGATGGCGACCTTCAGTTCGACCTGGCGGCCTTTGAAGTGGCCATTGAGGCAGCGGTGATAGCCTTGAGCTTTGCCGCCCCAACGGCCGCCCGCATTCGCGTCGGCATCGCCGACCTCTCGGGGTTGCTGCTGGCGCTTGGCGTCGATTACGCCGGTGAATGCGCCCGTGACACCGCCCGAGGGCTGGCTGCGATCCTGCGCGGCCGAGCCGATGCCGCTTCGGGACTGTTGGCGCGCGTCGTGGGAACCGGTGGGTATCCTTCGCTGGCATGGCCAACACCGCCCAATCACGCTGCCGTCATTGGTTTACCAGAGGCCGCGCAAGCGGCGTATGCCGCCGCGCTCCAGTTTCATCAACGCCGCCATGAGGTGACCACAGCTATTTCCCCCGCCGGACTTACCGAGGCACTGCTTGGGTGTGAAACGGGTGGCATTGCGCCCGCCTTCTCACCGATTGACGCGTCCGGCAGTCTGACCCGGGGGGCACGGGCATGGCTTGGGGCAACAGGGATGAGCGCGGACGCGGCCCTTGCTGGCGCATTGGCCGGTAGCGCCCCGATACCGGTGCACAGCGTCACAGCCCATGTGGCGATGCACGCCGCCGTCGCCCCTTCCATCCAGTTGATGCCGCCGCGACCAGCACCATCGGTTGTGGCACCGGCTTCGCGTCCCACTCGCGAATTACCCACCCGGCGCCGCGGCTATACGCAAAAAGCCTCCGTCGGCGGCCACAAGGTATTGTTGCGCACGGGCGAATACGATGACGGCGGCTTGGGCGAAATCGTCATTGCGTTGCATAAGGAAGGCCCTGCGTTTCGTGGACTCATGGATAATTTCGCCCATGCCGTGAGCTTGGGACTGCAAAATGGTGTGCCGCTGGAGACATTTGTTGAGGCCTTCACCTTCACACGCTTCGGGCCTGCCGGGGTTGTGGAAGGCGATCCCGCAGTTCCAGCCGCGACATCCCTGCTTGATTATGCGTTCCGCAACCTGGCGGCCAACTACCTTGGGCGGCGCGACATCCCACCGGCTGAGATCGAGGAAGGCGACACGATTGGCAGTGGCGCCCGTGACCAATCGCCGCTTCTGCCGCTGGAGCTTCCGACGGAGGCCTCACCGCGAGCCAGGCGTCGAAGTCTTCGGGTCATTTCCCGCTGAAAAACAGCCGCCCAAACGTCAGCCAATGCGTCTCTTCCGGCTGATGCACCAAGTCTATCCGCCCTTTTGAGTTCCCAGGGATTCGGCTACGCTGCGTCGCACCAAGCGTCGGAGCAGCCTGATGGCGGGAAAAATCGAGGTGAAGCTGGCTGAACTGGGAATTACCTTGCCCCGCGCCATGCAGCCCATTGCCAACTATGTTCCCTATAGCGTGACAGGCAACCTTGTGATGGTTTCAGGGCAAGTGCCTGCAGTCGACGGCAAGATCGCCATCACGGGCAAAGTGAGCTGGGGCGTTTCGGTCGATCAGGCCAAGCAGGCGGCGCGCCTTTGCTTTATCAACGTTCTGGTGCACTTGAAGGCAGCCTGCGGTGGCGACCTCGACCGGGTGAAACGTGTTGTCCGCCTTGGTGGTTTTGTCGCGGCGCCGTCCGAGTTTACCCAGCACGCGCTGGTCATGAATGGCGCGTCCGACCTCGCCGTGGCTGTATTCGGGGAGGCGGGACGTCATGCTCGAACCACGATCGGGGTCCCCTCTTTACCAGCGGACGCAGCAGTCGAAGTAGAGGGCTTGTTTGAAATCGAATAGGCGGCTTTCCATGCCAGACGGTCCTACAACGCTGACCCTGACGCTTCATGCCCGCATCGCGGAGATCGATGCCGCTGATTGGGATGCGTGCGCGGGAACAGGCAATCCCTTTGTCAGCCACGAGTTCCTCAGCGCAATGGAGGACAGCGGATCGGCCAACTCACGCACTGGATGGTTGCCGCAGCATGCCGTGCTGCGCCGCGCCGGTGGAACTATCGTTGCTGTGGTGCCGATGTACGCCAAGTCGCACAGCTACGGCGAGTATGTATTCGACCACGGCTGGGCCAACGCGCTTGAGCGCGTTGGTGAACGCTACTACCCGAAACTTCAGGCCGCAGTTCCGTTCAGCCCGGTACCTGGTCCGCGGCTGCTGCGTCGCCCTGATGCGGGGATACCCATCTCCGCCATGGCCAATGCCATGGAACAGGCCTGCAGGTCGCACGACTTGTCGTCTGTCCACGTGACATTTTGTAACGAGAGCGAATGGAGTGAGTTGGGGGATGCCGGCTGGCTGCGCCGGATCGGTATGCAATTCCACTGGGAGAACCAAGGTTACGCCGATTTTGAGGGCTTTCTCGGAGCGCTGTCGTCGCGCAAGCGCAAGGTCCTGCGCCGGGAGCGCCGCGATGCCAATGCCGCCGGCCTTACGTTTCATGCGCTTTCAGGTTCGGACATAACCGAGCGTCACTGGGACGCCTTCTATTCCTTTTATGAATCGACGGTGGATCGAAAATGGGGTTCGGCTTACCTCACACGCTCGTTTTTTTCCCTGCTTGGTGAGCGGCTAGGCGACAAGGTGGTGCTGATGTACGCCGAGAATGGGAGCAAGCCTGTTGCCGGTGCGCTGAACATGGCCGGTGATGAAGCTCTGTACGGACGCAACTGGGGTTGCCGTGGAGACTGGCCATTCCTGCACTTTGAGCTTTGCTATTACCGCGCCATCGACTGGGCCATTGAGCACGGCCTTAAGCGGGTGGAAGCGGGCGCCCAAGGTCGCCACAAGATACAGCGCGGCTATATGCCAAAGCATACCTACTCCGCCCACTGGATCAGCCACAGCGGGCTGCGTCGCGCGGTAGCCAGTTTTCTTGAGGATGAGCGGGCTGGCATCGAAGCTGAAATGCTGGCACTCGCCGAGGAGTCCCCTTTCCGCAAGGGCGATGATTGATCGCCTGCCGCACCCTTGACCGCGACCGGACAGGCGAACCATATATCTGATGCGGCGCCACGGAGGTCCGGTGGCAGAGTGGTGATGCATCGGACTGCAAATCCGCGGATGCCGGTTCGATTCCGGCCCGGACCTCCAGGTCTTGCCGATTCAGCGAGATTTCCTCAAGAAGTCTTCAGGCCAGCGCGTTGCGTTTCACGTGGCGGCTGCAGCGGCGCCGAAGAGAAATCAACATTGCCGCTTTGACACCGCAAGCGCTTCACCTAGGCCATTGTTCCGCGAGCAACTTTATCAGCCCGACTATTCCAGTCAGGCTGATGTTGCTCTAGCTGAACGCTCTTCCAAGAATTCCTGTGGTTGCCTGTCGAGGGCTAATCCTGGACTTCTTTAGCAGCAAGCCGGGCGGTTTAGCCGCAAAGCCTACAAGGCCGCTGCGTGCAGCCAAGTGAGGCTCTTGAAAGCCAATTCATCCACAGGATTCTGGTCCCGCGCATAAATCAAGCGTTGCCACCGGCTCGACCACCCCATACTGTATTTAGTAGGCATTGTCTTGAAAGGGTCAGCATATGGTATGGGATGAACAGACCATCGCTCTCTTGAAGGATCTCTGGAACCAAGGCCTGTCTACCGCCGACATTGGGCGCCGCCTGGGCGTGACAAAGAATGCCATCGTCGGTAAGGCACACAGACTTGAGCTTGACGCTCGGCCCTCACCGATTCGACGCGATGCGGTGAAGATCACCACTGAACGTCCCGCGGCATTTTCTCGCACGGCAGGACCAACGCTGCCGCCTCTCGCCAGCGACGGAATCGCAGTCATTGCCCCCTCTCAGCCTAATATCCGTCATCTGCGCCCTGCGCCGGTGTCCGAATCGCCAAAAGCCGCGGCAGTGCCAGCCACACCGTCCGCTTCAGCCCGCCGGATCACCGCCTCCATCCCCCAGCCACGACGGGTTGCCCCGTCCTGCTGCTGGCCAATCGGCGAGCCTGGAACGAAAACATTCCGTTTTTGTGACGAAATCTCGCTAGCTGGCAAGCCCTATTGTGACGAACATGCGAAGCTTGCCTATGTCAAAATCCGCGACCGGAAGGAGGACGCGGCCTGACTGGCCTTTGCCCGACGACGGTGGAGGTTCCTAAGGTTTGCGGTGTGATGCCGCAGGCCTATAAGAAGCCGCATCCGAAACTGAGTTACGATATGGCAACCCAAACCGAGTTTTTCGCCAACGCTCGTAAGCACATGGTGGACAGCCAGATACGGCCGAACCGTGTGACAGATCCTCGCCTGTTATCGGCGCTACGCAACACGCCACGGGAGCATTTCTTGCCTGCCGCCGTCTCAGCTTTGGCTTATGCCGATGAAGACGTACCGTTGGGCAGAGGGCGGTTCCTGATGGAGCCAATGGTGTTCGCCAAGCTGCTGCAGGCTGCCAACCTGCGAGAGCGGGAGCGTGTGCTGATTGTTGGTTCGGGAACAGGGTATAGCGCAGCCATCCTCGCCGCCTGTGGTTGTCGGGTGACCGCGTTGGAGGAAGATACCGAACTGCTTTCGATTGCTCGTGTCGTGCTGCCACAGCAGGCACCGAACGTGACGCAGGTGTCGGGTCTGCTGGCCGCTGGCTGGCCCGCCAATGCGCCTTACGATCTTATTCTGATCGAAGGTGCCGTTCCGGAGATCCCGGCTGCCCTGGTCGCCCAGTTGCATCATGAACTTGGCCGCATCCTCGGCGTCCTCCATGCACCCGGGCGCATCACCCAGGCCGTTATTGCAGAAGCGACGCCCTATGGCCCAGGTATGACATCGCTGTTTGATTGCGGCACGCCGCCGATCCCCAGTCTGCGACAGGCGGCGACTTTTGCCTTCTGATCCGGTGGGAGTGACAGCAAAGTCGATGGTGCGCGAGTGTAGAAGTATCCCGGCGGCTGTGATTTTATGGCGGATCATGTAGATGCCGTGGTAGTGTTGTCGGAAGAACAGGATCAGGCAACCTGCCTCTAAGGCTGGCCGTGTCACGAAAAGGGGTTCGAATGGGTCTGCGCTTAACTAGCCTTGCGGGCATCAGTCTGCTTGCGCTTGCCGGTTCGGCTACTGCGCAGACCACGCCACATGCCTTGGACAATGTGAAAGCGCAGCCTGCTCAACCAGCCGCGAGGGCGAGAACTGTCGGCAACTCAGTGGTTGCTCCTCCCAGAAGCGTTCCGCATACGTTGGCGGAAGCCTTGGCAGCTACCTACTCTAATCAGCCTGTGCTGCAGGCGGAGCGTGCTCGGCTTCGCTCGACCGACGAGAATGTTCCCACTGCTATCGCCGGCTGGCGCCCGACCGTGGTTCTGGCTGGTACCGTTGGCTATGGTGACGGCGTGTCGCGCTCTTACAGCCCGCTGATCGGCGGCTACGAAAACATTCAGAGCGACCGCCTGATCGGAACGGCTCAGGCTACAATTACCCAGAACATCTACACCGGCGGCCGGGTCCACGCGAATATCAGCCGCTCCAAAAATCAGGTCATGGCGGAGCGTGCCAACCTTATCGCGCAAGAGCAGAGCAGCTTTAACAACGCCGTAAGCGCCTATGTCGGCGTCATCCAGTCTCAGCAGCTTTTGGGGCTGCAGATCAACAATGAACAGGTGCTGGCAAAACAGCTTCAGGCCACCAACGATCGGTTCCGGGTCGGTGAAATCACCCGCACCGACGTTGCTCAGGCTGAAGCAGCCCTTGAGGGTGCTCGGGCGACGCGCGAAACGGCGGTAGGCAACCTGCAAACCGCCCGGGGAACCTTTCAGCAGATCATTGGCGTGTTCCCACCCGACAACCTTGTGGAGCCGCAACCGCTGAACCTGCCGGTTAAGAGTGAACAGGAGGCATCATCCCTCGCTGTCAATAACAATCCCAATGTCATCACCGCCTTGTTCAACGACGCTGCGGCAAAGGATCAGATTGACGTCGCATTTTCCGCACTGCTGCCACAGATCAGCGTTCAAGGTCAGACGTTCCAGCAGAACAATTCCGCGGGACGCAGCACGACCAGCAACGGTTATGAGGTGGTTGCGCAGCTTAACGTGCCACTTTATCAGGGCGGTTCCGAATACGCCGCAGTCCGGCAGGCACGCCAGTCCCAGCAGCAGACCAATCGACTGATCGACGATGCCAAGCGGACAGCAGTGCAGAATGCCGTGCAGGCCTGGGATACTCTCGTTGCAGCGAAGGCTGCCGCCGACAGCACACGAGCGCAGATCCGCGCCAACGAGATCGCCCTGGAGGGCACTGAGCGAGAGGCCATTGTCGGTAGTAGAACCACTTTGGATGTGTTGAATGCCACTCAGCTTCTGCTTCAGTCCCGTACAACGCTGGTCCAGAACCTGGCGCAGGTGATTACCGCGTCCTACGCTGTCGCGGTCGCCATTGGCCGGCTGACCGCGCGGGACCTGCACCTGCCGGTTCCACTCTATGACGAGACCGCCTACTACCAGGAAGTCAGAAACCGCTGGGTTGGCCTTGCCGACTATGCCACCAGCCAGCCTGGCCGATGATCCATGACAGATAAGACCCCGCCCGCGACCGGAGCCGCCGAACCATCGATGGAGGACATCCTCGCCTCGATCAGGCGGATTCTGAATGAAGATGAGACGCCCCTGCCTGCCGCCGGGGCTTCCGATCACTCTCCTGCCGACGAGGATGTTCTGGTGCTCGATCGCTCAATGATGGTCTCTGGGACTGAACCGGCCTCGCCGCCGACAACAGAACCCGAGGCGTCTGTTGAGTCGGCTGTGAAACCCATTGCAATGGCTGAACCCGTCAAGCCCGCCGCGGAGGCGCGTGATCAGGAAACAGAGGTCCTATCGCCGCCGCTTCAAGCCGAGCGCACGAACCATGCCGTGCCAAGCTCTGATCTGATCGCGCCGGAGGCCGCAGCAGCGGCGGCATCATCGGTCGACAGCCTGGTCCGTACCCTGACAGCAGAACGAGCCGCGCAGGTTTATTCCGGTGGCCCAACCCTTGAAGACATTGTTCGCACCGAGTTACGACCATTGTTGAAGGACTGGCTCAACAACAATCTGCCGCCTGTGGTAGAGCGACTTGTCAGAGCGGAAATTGAGCGCGTCGTCGGGCGGGCGGTACCCTAGTATCGCCCATCAAGGAAGGGCGATACGTAGGTTTGGCTTGAAGTGGCCGATTCACGCGGCGAAGCGCGTTTCGCGCTTCTCTGCGATCGGACACTAGCAGCACTAACAGGTTAGGCTGTTAACTCCACGATGACGCGATAGTCTGCGCTGACGCGGGGCGCGGGAGGCAAGAATGACGCTTGATAGCAGGTTCGCCCCGGGAGACGTTGAACCCAGGATTTACGCTGGTTGGGAGCAAGGCGGGGCGTTCGCCTGCAAGCCAGACGCCGAGGCTACCCCCTTCACCATCATGATCCCGCCGCCAAACGTGACTGGCAGCCTGCACATGGGTCACGCCCTGACCATCACCATACAGGACGTCCTGATCCGCTGGCGCCGTATGCAAGGGCGTGACGCGCTTTGGCAACCCGGAACCGATCATGCCGGCATCGCAACCCAGATGGTGGTGGAGCGCTTGCTGGCCGCTGAAGGCACCGACCGGCGGGCGATCGGCCGCGAGGCGTTTCTTGATCGAGTCTGGCAATGGAAGGCCGAATCAGGCGGCGCGATCACCCAGCAGTTGCGGCGCCTGGGCGCGTCACTCGACTGGCCGCGAGAGCGTTTCACCATGGACGCTGGCTTGGTTGCCGCCGTGAAAGAGACATTCGTCAAGCTTTACGACGAAGGCTTGATCTATCGCGACCGTCGGCTGGTCAATTGGGATCCGAAGCTGCAGACGGCGATTTCCGACCTGGAGGTGGAGAACCGCGAAACAAAAGGGTCGCTTTGGTACCTGCGCTATCCGGTTGAAGGACGGCCGGGCCAGTTCATCATCGTCGCCACGACGCGACCGGAGACAATGCTGGCCGATACGGCCGTTGCTGTTCATCCGCTGCATCCACTCTATGGACCTTTAATCGGGCAAAACGCGATCCTGCCCATTATCGGACGATCAATCCCGATTGTGGGCGACACCCATGCCGACCCAGAGAAAGGCACCGGCGCGGTGAAGATAACGCCAGCACATGACTTCAACGACTTTGAGGTCGGCAGGCGCCACAACCTGCCCATGCCATCGGTGCTGGATAGTCAGGCGATGATCGTGGTATCCGAGATCGAAGACGTCCTTACCGCCATTCCCGGAGTGGCCGATCCCGACTTCGTGCGCCGTCTTGCCGGCGAGGCGCGTTTTGCCGCCCGCGGCGCTATCGTCGAGGAACTGGACCGGCTGGACCTGCTCGATCGGATCGAGCCGCATACAAATCAGGTGCCGTATGGCGACCGTGGTGGTGTTCCCGTTGAGCCGAGGCTAACGACGCAGTGGTATTGCAACGCCGGCGTTCTCGCCAAACCGGCTATCGAGGCGGTGGAGTCCGGACGCACGGTGTTCGTGCCAAAGCAGTGGGAAAATACGTTCTTCGCGTGGATGCGTGACATCCAGCCTTGGTGCATCTCCCGCCAGCTCTGGTGGGGGCATCGCATTCCTGCCTGGTATGGGCCTGATGGTGCCGTTTTTGTGGCAAAGGAAGCAGACGTCGCGGCAGCCAAGGCGCGAGAACATTACGGCCGCGAAGAGAGTCTGACTCAGGACGAAGACGTGCTCGACACGTGGTTCAGTTCTGCGTTGTGGCCTTTCTCGACGTTGGGTTGGCCGGAAGCGACGAAAGAGGTGGCGCGCTATTACCCTACCGACGTGCTGGTGACCGGGTTTGACATCATCTTCTTCTGGGTGGCCAGGATGATGATGATGGGTCTGCACATGATGGGCGATGTTCCGTTTCGCACCGTCTATATGCATGGCCTGGTTCGTGATGAACGCGGCCAGAAAATGTCGAAATCCCGCGGCAACGTCATTGACCCCCTCGAACTGGTCGACAGCTATGGCGCGGACGCCTTGCGGTTCACCATCTGCGCGCTGACCGGACCGGGGCGCGACGTCAAGCTCAGCACAGCGCGTGTGCAGGACTATCGCGGCTTCATCACAAAGCTTTGGAATGCGGCGCGCTTTTGCGAAATGAACGGTATGAAGCGGGATCTCGACTTCAGTCCCGCAGACGTAAGCCTGCCGTTGTCGCGCTGGTTGCTGGCGGAGGCCAATGCCACGATCCGCGAGGCGACGACGGCATTGGACGCCTATCGCTTCGATCTCTATGCCACGCAAGTATACCACTTCGTCTGGAACACCTTCTGTGACTGGTTCGTGGAACTTGCCAAACCACTGCTGCTGGAAGACGCGAATGAACGCGATGCGGCCGAGATTCGCCAAGTCGGCGGCCATGTGTTGGGCCAGATCCTGCGCCTGCTGCATCCCGCGATTCCCTTCGTTACCGAGGAACTGTGGGACCGTTTTGGCTATGGTGAGCCTGCCAGCCTGATCGGCGCGGCTTGGCCTCAGGCAATAATGTTGCCGGAGAGCCGCCAAGCACGCGATGAGCTCGATTGGGTCATCCGACTGATAACCCAGGTTCGCTCGGTCCGGTCAGAGATGAACGTGCCTCCGTCAAAGCCGTCGGTCGTATTGCTGCAGGATGCGTCAGACGAAGCAATAGATCGGCTTGAGCGGTGGATGGAGGCGATCCGCCGTCTCGCTCGTGCGTCGGATGTTGCACGCTTGACTGGCGACATACCCAGGGGGTCCGCACAGGCTGTCCTGGACGAGATAACCTTGGTGTTGCCGCTGGCTGGCCTGATTGACCTTGACGCGGAGAGAAGCCGTCTGCTCAAGGTGTGTGAAAAGCTGCTGACAGATCAACGCAAGATTACCCAAAAGCTTGATAACGCGGATTTTCTTGCGCGGGCCCCTGTCGAAGTGGTTGATGAAAACCGTGACCGGCTGAAGTCGCTTCAAGCTGAAATTGCGCGGCTCCAGAAGGCGCTTGAGCGGCTGCGATAAGAAAGAAGTCGCCTCAACCATTGACGGGGCGGCAACGCCTTCCTATAGATAAGGTCCATTCTGAATACTGAGTGACCGTGCGTCTGCACCCACACTCAAGCCCTTGAAATTGTTGCCTCGAGCTGCCGAACACTATGCTCGCGCATCCTTAGGGCCATCTTTCGCCCGTATTACATCCTCACGTCCAGGCACTCCCTCATGCACCTTGCTGAACTCAAGAAGAAAACGCCGGCCGAACTGGTGAATTTTGCTGAATCACTGCAGGTCGAGAACGCATCGTCATTGCGCAAGCAGGACATCATGTTTGCGATCCTGAAAAATCTTGCCGACAACGATCAGGCTATCCACGGGGAGGGTACGCTCGAAATCCTGTCCGACGGGTTTGGCTTCCTGCGGAGCCCAGAGGCCAACTACCTTCCGGGTCCGGACGATATCTACGTCAGCCCCAGTCAAGTCCGCCGCTTCGGCTTGCGCACCGGCGACTCCGTTGATGGTCAGATCCGCGCCCCGCGTGACGGTGAGCGCTATTTCGCATTGCTGAAAGTCGACACTGTTAACTTTGAGCCGCCCGATGCAGTCCGCCACCGTGTCAACTTTGACAATCTGACACCGCTCTATCCGGAAGAGCGTTTGAAGATGGAGATGGAGAACTTCCAGTCTGTCGCAAAGGGTCCGGTCAAGGACTTCACCCCGCGCGTCATCGACCTGATCTCTCCAGTTGGCAAAGGACAACGGGCGCTGATCGTTGCACCGCCGCGTACCGGTAAGACGGTCATGCTGCAGAACATTGCCAGCGCCATTGCTGCTAACCATCCAGAGGTCTTCCTGATCGTGCTGCTGATTGATGAGCGGCCGGAAGAGGTGACCGATATGGCGCGGAGCGTAAACGGCGAGGTGATCAGCTCCACCTTTGATGAGCCGGCAACCCGCCATGTCCAGGTAACCGAGATGGTGCTGGAGAAGGCCAAGCGGCTGGTTGAGCATAAGCGTGACGTGGTGATCCTGCTGGACAGCATCACTCGCCTTGCCCGCGCCTACAACACTGTTGTCCCGTCATCCGGCAAGGTGCTGACCGGTGGTGTGGATGCCAACGCGCTGCAGCGCCCAAAGCGCTTCTTTGGGGCGGCACGTAACATCGAGGAAGGTGGTTCGCTGACGATCATCGCGACCGCCCTGATCGATACCGGCAGCCGCATGGATGAGGTCATATTCGAGGAGTTTAAAGGTACTGGAAACTCCGAGATCATCCTGGACCGTAAGCTCTCGGATAAGCGCTCGTTTCCAGCAATCGATATCACCAAATCCGGGACTCGTAAGGAAGAACTTCTGGTGGAACGCAGCACGCTGTCGAAGATGTGGGTGTTGCGCCGGATCCTGAACCCCATGGGCACCGTCGACGCAATGGAATTCCTGTTGGATAAGCTGAAGTATAGCAAAACGAACAACGACTTCTTTGACGCGATGAATACATGATATTGAAGGCCGCGCTCCGCCAAAGTCGGATCAAGCGTCGCACGAATGTTGACTAAGCATAACATGGCGCTCGACATTGGCACAGCAAAGTGGACCTCAAGCATCGGCTGCGATTTCGGCGCGATCGTTTCTGATGTGTTGCTCTTTCTGACCCCTCCCCTGATAAGGATGAGGCAAGACGTCGCGACGGTTTAACAAATGCGCATAGGTGAAACGTTGTTCGCCGTCAATGACCGCAATTTGGTCGTGACAACTGTGCGTGGGCCTGCTCAGGAAGGCGACCGTTGACAACGGCACGTGGATTGTCAGGCATTGCAGGCCTAGGATTCACGTAGAGGACTATTGCGCTAAAGCGCGATTCCGCGAGAGTGGCCGCGTGAAACCATGAACCAGAGTGGTTCTACCCTCAATTGAACCGTTCTATTCCTTGGGAAGCAGGAAGCTTTAGAAGCGACATCATCAAGATCACTCAATCAAGTCCCCCCGCTGCCCGCCAGACATTTTAGTTACAACATGGTTTCTGGTGTGATATATTTATTCGTTAGAACGATCGCGCCTGGAATCGAGAACGTTGTAGACAGGAACGTTTTGCGGTGTCACCAAAGCTGCAGCGCCTTCTCAGACGTGACAAGCTGCCGAATAACGGGAAGACAGAGCCATCAATCTGCCTAGGCTTTCCGACACTGGCGGAACTCGTTCATTGCCTTCAGCTTCCACTTTTGGGCATAGTTAGCTTCGTAGCAAGTGAGTGTTATTGGTGCTTGGCAGCAATGCTTTGCTCTGCTGCCCGCGCTGTCTGGCAACTGCGACATGGCCTTAATCCTGAACACCCTGAAAGACAGTCATACGTAACGGTCTGGCGCCTGACCGCGGCTGAAGCAGGCATCTGGAGCATGACAGCCTGGATGTTGTCGCACCAACCCCAGTTCTCAATGATCGCCAGTCTATTGGCATTCGCTCTCTTCAGCATGGCCGCGCGTCACGTTGCCCTTCGCGGCCTCGTGGACGGCCAAGCCCTGCTTCTGATGACGCCAATTGTAGTTGCCAGCGTGGCTGCAGAGAATCACCCGCTATGGTTGAACGCTTGCCTGATTGTCCTGCAGATGACAATTGCACTGTCACTGCTCGTTTGCCTCCGTCAGTCAATCCGGAAGCGGCTGCTGCGGGAGAGTCAGTATTGCCAGACCATCATTCGACTGCAGACAGTCAATCAGGACCTGGAGGTGATGAACCTGCATCTAGAGGCTTTGGCCGCGACTGACAGCCTCACCTCGGTTGCCAATCGACGATCCTTTGACCGAACCTGTGAGCGCGAGTGGCGCCGATCGGTTCGTGAGCAGTTACCTCTGTCGCTACTCCTCTTGGATGTCGATTATTTCAAGGCGTTCAACGATCTTTATGGACATCAGGCTGGCGACGCGTGCTTGCGTCAGGTTGCGGCTATCGTCACTTCGGCAGCCAAGCGGCCTGGTGATCTGGTGGCGCGCTATGGCGGAGAGGAATTCGCCGTGATCCTGCCCAACACGCACTTGGATGGTGCAATACACTTGGCCGAAACAATCCGATCTGCGGTCGACGAGCGTCAGTTGCTGCATGAAGGGAGCACAACCCGCAATATTACCGTCAGCATCGGCGCGGCTTGCCTGATACCCAACCACGAAGAGAACATGTCTTGCCTGACCGCGGCGGCGGACCGAGCGCTGTATGCGGCCAAGCGTGCCGGTCGCAACAAGGTCCTTTCCATTGACCTGGCTCAGTCGGAACCGACCACGAAAGCAGGGAGCGCCTGGGGGCGACCACCCGGGATGATCGCTGAGCAGCACATACCCTAAGGTCGGCAGACAGCGTCCTCAACCTAGCTGGACATCTCGACCAAATCCATCAAACTGATCGCCTACCGTATCCGGCAGGGCATCCTCCCGCCGGACCAACTGCGCCACGGCCCGATTACGATCTCGGATGCCTCGGGGCCGCCGGACGTTCAGTCAAGGAGAAGGCAATGCGTCAAATGGTGATGGTGGGCTTCCTCCAGGCGCAGAATTGCACCACGCTCGCAAGCGCTTGGCGCCACCCGGAGGCCCGCAGCGACTTTACCTCGGCGGCATATTATCAACATATCGGTCAGGTGCTGGAGGCAGGGAAATTCCAGCTCGCCTTCTTCGACGACCGACTGGCAATGCCCGACATCTATGGCGGCGACCCCGCCGAAGTTGTGGCTAACGGCATCCGCGTGGTCAAGATCGATCCCGTTGCCACAATGATGGCGATGGGTTTCGGGACCAAGTTCCTGGGCATCGGTTCAACTGCTTCCACCACCTATTATGAGCCGTTTGACGTTGCCCGCCGGTTTCAGACGGTCGATCACATGATCGGCGGGCGAGCAGCGTGGAACGTCGTCACCTCAGTCAACGATGGCGAAGCCCGCAATATGGGCCGCTCGGTGCATATGGAACACGACCTGCGTTACGACCGCGCCGACGAGTTTATGGAAATCGTCCTGAGTTGCTGGAATAGCTGGGAGGACGGCGCGCTTGTCGTCGACAAGGCGGCGGGACTTTTCGCCGATCCGACCAAGGTACACAAGCTTGACTACCGTGGCAGGTTCTTGAGCTCTGCGGGCACCTTCACCGTGCCGCGCAGCCCGCAGGGTCACCCGGTCATCATCCAGGCGGGTGCGAGCGCCCGCGGCAAGACATTCTCCGCCCGCTGGGCCGAGACTGTCTTCGTGGGATATGCCGACCTTGAAGAAGGCAAGCACCAGTACGCGTCCTTCAAGGCCGAAGTTGCCCGATTGGGTCGTGATCCCGACCTTACAACAGTCAATACGATTGCCTATCCGGTAGTCGCCGAGACACGCTCTGAGGCCGAGGACAAGATGGCCCTCGTCGACTCGCTCTATCGAGAGGTCGACGGTCTGGCGCTGTTGTCCGAGGCGATGAACTTCGACTTCAAGACCAAAGCGATGGAAGAAGCCTTCACCGCTCAGGAGCTGGAGGGCATGTCTGGGATGCAGGCCATGCGTGACCGAGTCATGCGGCTGTCTGGTCGCAACCCCACCGTTCGCGACTTCCTGGAGATCACCCGTCGTGGTCGTCCGCGAGAGGCTATCGTCGGCAGCGGCAAGGATATTGCCGACAGGCTGGAACAGTGGTTTGTCGAGCGGGCCTGCGACGGCTTCGTCATCGCTGGCACCCATATGCCTGGCAGTTTTGAGGATTTTGTCCGCTTCGTGGTGCCAGAGCTGCAGCGTCGTGGTTTATACCGCACTCAATATACGGGCACGACGCTGCGCGAGAACCTTGGTCTTCCTTTGCCGAAGTTGGATCATTTTCGACCGTCCCAGTCATTTCGATAAGCTACAGGGGATTGAAACGGCGCAGGCGCGATCCGCACGCTCATATCTTTATCGAATCGACCAAAGAGGAACTCAGGCGTGAAGTTGTTCAAGTGCCAGAGTTGCGGCCAGGTTCTCTACTTTGAAAATACAAAGTGCGAATCGTGCGGCCATGGATTGGGGTACTTGGCCGAGCAGATGGCTTTATCGGCGGTCGAAGCTGAAGGCGACCTTCTGACCGCGCTTGCCGCGCCGGAACGCCTGGTTCGCCTGTGCGACAACGCGCAGCACAATGCCTGCAACTGGCTCGTTGACTCGAGTGGTGTTGCCAAGCTCTGTCTTGCCTGCCGTCATAATCGCGTCATTCCCGAACTGTCGAATGCGCTGAACCTGGAGCGATGGCAGCGGATGGAGGCAGCCAAGCACCACCTGTTCTACTCGCTGCTGCGGTTAAAACTGCCCCTGCAGAACCGGATAGATAATCCGAAGCATGGACTGGCCTTTGACTTTCTTGCGGACAACCCGGATGCAATCGGCCCAAGAGTCATGACCGGCCACGATAACGGGTTGATCACCATTGCCCTGATTGAAGCTGACGATGCAGAGCGTGAACGCCGCCGCGCCCAGATGCGTGAGCCGTATCGCTCCCTGCTCGGCCACTTTCGCCATGAAGTGGGCCACTATTTCTGGGATGTGCTGGTTCGCGATGGTGGCCGCCTTGCGGCTTGCCGAGAGGTATTTGGCGACGACAGCCAGGACTATAACATGGCATTGCAGGCCCACTACCAGAACGGCGCACCGGTAGACTGGCAGCAGCACTACGTCAGTCAATACGCCAGCACCCACCCATGGGAGGACTGGGCAGAGACTTGGGCCCACTACCTGCACATCATCGACACGCTGGAGATGGCATGTGCGTTCGGGATCAAGGTGCAGCCAAGGTTGGCGCAGGACGATACACTCAGCGCGGTTATCGACCTCGATCCTTATGCCGATGACGCCAGTATCGATCAACTGATCGCAGCCTGGCTGCCTTTGACCTTCGCGATGAACAGTCTCAACCGCGCTATGGGAAGCCCTGACCTCTATCCGTTTGTGCTATCGCCAATGGTGGTCAAGAAAATCGGCTTCGTGCATGACGTAGTCCATGAACGGATACCTGCCCAGACCGGCTAGAGCGGTTCCACCGAGGGTGGAACCGCTCTCGCTCATCGTTTCACGCGGCTACTCGCGCAGAATCGCGCTTTGCGCGATTCCAGTCTGCGCAAAGCCGCTAGAGCCTGACAGCTTCAGGTTGAATCCGTCAGGCTCTGGCTTGGCTTGTTTGAGAGCGCGTCGTGACTACTTTCCTTCGCGAACGACCGGATTGCCCAATGTGCCGATGCCGCTTATGTCGATCTCAATCCGGTCGCCGTGCTTGATGTTGGCTGTTGCTCCCTCGGTTCCCATCCAGATGACGTCACCGGGATAAAGCGTGAGATATTTTGTCATCTTAACGAGATAGTCAACGACGCCAAAAATCATATGGTTGGTCGGGAAGGCAATCTTCTGTTCACCATTGAGACGGATATGGGTCATCAGATCATCCAGCTTTAACTCGGTCTCGATCCAGGGGCCCATCGGTTTGAACGTGTCCGTGTTCTTCGACCGCCACATTGTCCGGTCCGCCTTCTGCCAGGTCCGTTCACTGACGTCATTGCCAATGGTGTAGCCCAGCACTGCGGAAAGTGCATTTTCCGCCGTCAGGTGTTTGCACTGTCGGCCGATCACGACAACAAGCTCGCCCTCATATTGAACTTGTTCAGTTGCGTCGGCCGGAATGACGATTGTTTCGCCATGCGCAGTCAGGGCGTTGTTCGCGCGATAACCGATGTCGGCTTGCGTCGGCAGTGCCGGCGTCTGGCCAAGCTTTGCCGCGACTTCCCTGACGTGCTCGGGATAGTTCATGCCAGCGGCGTAAAAGGTGGATGGGATGACGGGAACCAGCAGTCGCACATCCGAAAGATTCAGCCGATCCCCCGCTCGCTGCCATTGCTGAAACGGTGAACCATGGACGGGAAGAACAAAGTCACCCTCGACGATCGCGAAACCTACCGATCCGCAATGATCAATACGTGCCCAGCGCATGCCCTATCCCCCGGTTCAACCAATGCCCAACTGTTCAGCCATGGCCGCACGCATAAGATACTTCTGCATCTTTCCAGTCACCGTCATAGGGAACTCCTCCACGAACCGGACATGACGCGGCACCTTATAATGGGCGATCTGATCTTTGCAGAACGCTTTGACCTCGTCTTCGGTTAGCTGCACACCGGCGCGCAGCTTGATCCATGCGCACAGTTCCTCGCCGAAACGCTGATCTGGCACGCCGAACACCTGCACGTCCAAGATCGCCGGATGGCGATAGAGAAACTCCTCGATCTCACGGGGATAGATGTTTTCTCCACCACGGATAACGAGGTCCTTGATGCGACCGACGATGGCGCAGTAGCCGTCGTCATCCATGGTTGCCAGGTCGCCGGTATGCATCCACCCTGCCCGATCGATGACTTCGGCGGTACGTTCCGGCTCGTCCCAGTAACCCAGCATCACTGGATATCCGCGTGTGCAAAGCTCGCCGGTGGCGCCACGCGGCACAACCCGGCCGTCCGTATCGACGATCTTGATCTCGACGTGGGCGTGCGGGCGTCCGACTGTGCTCACCTGCTTTTCCAGCGTGTCGCCGATCCGCGTTTGGGTACTGACCGGGCTGGTTTCCGTCATGCCGTAGCCAATCGTCATCTCTGTCAGATGCATGTCGCGAATGCATCGGCGCATCACCTCGACGGGACAGGGCGAGCCGGCCATCATCCCGGTGCGTAGACTGCTCAGGTCAAAACTGGAAAATTCCGGATGATCAAGTTCCGCGATGAACATCGTCGGCACGCCGTACAATGATGTGCAACGGTACTCAGCCACGGTCTGCAGGGTCGCAAGCGGATCGAAACCCTCGCCTGGAAAAACGATGGCCGCCCCGTGGGTCATGCAAGCCAAGGCACCAATCACCATGCCGAAGCAATGATACATTGGAACCGGAATACAGACTGAGTCAAGCTGAGTATAATGCAGCACCTCACCAATAAAGAATCCATTGTTGAGAATGTTATGATGCGTCAGCGTCGCGCCCTTCGGCAGGCCCGTAGTACCCGAAGTAAACTGAATGTTTATCGGGTCATCAAACTGCAAAACCGCCGCCAGCTCATTCAGTCGTTGCCGTTCCGCTTCGGTGGCATATAGGCCCACGGCGTCGAATGCGATCGTGCCGGGGGACGCGCCACGGATCTGGATGACGGAGCGCAGAGACGGCAGGCGTGCCGCTTGCAGTGCGCCGGGTTGCGAAGTGGCCAGTTCCGGCGCAAGCGTCGTGAGCATTCCAATGTAGTCACTGCTTTTGAACGCCGTCGCGGTGATCAACGCCTTGCAGCCAACCTTGTTCAGGGCGTACTCCACCTCGGTCAAGCGGTAGGCTGGATTGATGTTGACCAGGATAAGCCCGGCCTTCGCAGTCGCAAACTGCACGACGATCCATTCGGCGTTATTGGGGGACCAAATCCCGATCCGGTCACCTGGCACAAGACCAAGTGCCAGAAGTCCGGCAGCGAGCGACTCGACTTGCTTCGCTAGTTCAGACCAAGTCCAACTGATACCCTGCTGACGGACAATAAGAGCCGGCCTTTCGCTCCATTTGGCCACCGTCTTTTCGAAGTGAACGCCAATCGTTTCGCCAATCATTGGCCGGTCTGAAGCGCCATGCATATAGCTGGGCGCGGGCTCGGTCATCGATTTGCTCCCTGGATCGCGATCGGTTGCTGGCCATCATGCTTGCTTGCAGCCTTGCCTACAACCTCAGCCAGCGATGCTCCTCGGGTTGGTCTAACACATGCTGCTGTGGTCGCTTCCATCGTTCATGGTCGGGTCCTTTTAGTCATTCGGTTTGGGGAGCGAACTGATCCGGTCTACGCAAACAGCGAGATCCACCACGTCTGCATAACGCCGGCCGACATCCTGAAGATTAGCAAGGTGCGGTCCTTCCGCCACGTCTCCCACACAATCTTCCGGCACGACCACCCGGAACCCGAAGCTGAAAGCATCGATCACGCTTGCACGCACGCACCCGGATGTTGTGCAACCTGTGACGATAACGGTGTCTACCTTATTGCGAATAAATATTGGCGCAGCGGCCGTTTGGAAGAAAATTGACGGAGCGGATTTGCACAGAACAAAGTCGTATGCGAGATCCTGAATACGGGGATCCAACCGAGCCTGCTCCGACCCGATCCGAAGTCCATCCAGAACGGGCAACACCTTCCAATGCGGCGCGTCGCCGCCATGATAAGCCGTGTAGCACGTGACTACGGGTAAGCCTGCCGCACGCGCTACCCTCAGTAGCGCTGCTGTATTATTCACTGCCCGGTCTGTCAAAGCAGCGCCCCCGAGCGGAAATCTGGCGTCGGTAAAGGCTAATTGAAAGTCGACAACCGCAATACCGATGCGATTACCAAAGCCAACCGATAAACCGCCGTATCCGCGGTCCGCATAGTCATCTTGAACCGGAACCATTGCCAGCGCCTTATTTAATCGCCAATCAGGCTGTTTCGGTGTGACGCGCGTCTAACCTTCAGCCAGTCACCCAATGGCAACCGACACCAGTCGCGTTGTCCGGATGGGTGCCCCCGCAAGGTCTAGCCCATCAGGCGGCATGATGCCGCTCTCGCAGGAATTGGAAGAACTCCACACCTTCGCGAAGACGACGCTTCATCATCTGCGGACTGCGCACCATCTCGCCGACAATCGAAGCAATCTTCGGCGCCCGGAAGTAAAACCGCTTATAGAACGTCTCCACATTATCGAATATTTCGGTATGCGACAGGTGAGGGTAATGCAGCGGCGCGATCTGCACCCCGCTTTCATCGATCAGTTCCGCGTGCTTCGCATCCAACCAACCGTTCTCGACCGCTTGGTCGTACAGGAAGGTTCCCGGATATGGCGCAGCCAGTGAAACCTGAATAGTATGCGGATTGATGTCGGTTGCGAAGCGGATTGTTTCCTCGATTGTGTCCTTTGTCTCACCAGGAAGACCAAGTATGAACGTCCCGTGGATTTTGATGCCAAGGTCATGGCAGTCCTGCGTGAACCGACGGGCTACTTCAATCCGCATGCCCTTCTTGATATTGTACAGGATCTTCTGATTGCCGCTTTCATAGCCTACCAGCAGAAGCCGCAGACCATTGTCCTTCAAGACCTTCAACGTCTCCCGGGGGACATTAGCCTTGGCATTGCAGGACCACGTGACGCCCATTTTGCCAAGCTCCCTAGCGATCGCCTCAGCCCGAGGAAGATTGTCGGTGAAGGTGTCGTCATCGAAAAAGAACTCCCTGACCTGCGGGAACATCTGCTTGGCCTGGCGTATCTCGGCGGCGACATGCCCCGGCGAACGCACCCGATATCGATGACCACCGACCGTTTGCGGCCAAAGACAGAACGTGCAGTGGGATTTGCAGCCTCTGCCGGTGTATAGCGACACGTAAGGGTGCATCAGGTAGCCAATGAAGTAGTCCTCGATGCGAAGATCCCGCTTGTAGACCTCGGTCACGAACGGCAGTTGATCCATATCTTCCAGGATCTGCCGGTCCTTGTTGTGGATGATCACGCCACCGCCATTGCGGTAGGAGATTCCATCGACCCTGTCCCAGTCTCGTCCCTCGGCGATCTCCTTGATGGTGAAGTCGAACTCGTTGCGAGCAACGAAATCGATCGATCCACCCTGGGCAAGGCTTTCGGCCGGCTGCACCGCGACCTTGGCACCCACGAAACCGATCTTCAGGGCCGGATTGGCGGATTTCAGCGCATCGGCAACCTTCACGTCGGACGTAAATGACGGCGTCGAGGTGTGCATCACGCACAGCTCATATTGCTTCGCCTGTTCCATCACCGTGTCGAGAGAGATTCGCGCTGGCGGTGCATCAATCAACTTGCTTCCAGGTACCAGCGCCGCGGGCTGCGCAAGCCATGTTGGGAACCAGAACGATTTGATCTCACGCTTCGCCTGATAACGAGCGCCCGCACCGCCATCGAAGCCATCAAAAGAAGGCGGGTGAAGGAACAGCGTCTTCATCATCGTGTATGAATCTCCTCAAGCGGGCGGAATGTGACAGGTTTTCTGCCCAGGCGCTGTGGTGTATCGGCTTCCAGTCCATGACCGCGCCAATCCACGCGACGTCCGCCGTAACTGACGACCATAACCGCAACAGACAGGATGTCTCGCAGCGGTAGAAGCCAGACTGGACACGAGAACGCAAGAGCCGCCCGCTCCGTGCCGCGGCGTTCTGTATGCCAAAGCGGCGCCAGCGCTCGATCGATCGCCTTGGCTGCAAAACATCGACTGCCCCAGGCAAGTGCAAACAGACATAGCGACCAGGCGGCCCCGCCTGTCAGCGGCACCGTCAGCATGCTCCAGGCCAGTGAATACTGCAGTGCCGAAGCTGCAAATCCCAGCGGCTCCAAGGCACGGATAGTCCGCGTCCACCGCAACTCATGCCGGAACAAGGCTCGAAAGCTGGCCTCGGGCACCGTCGTCAGCGGCACGGCTCTAGCGAGCATGACCTGCAAGCCCAGGCCAGCGATCCGCCGCCCCATGATATTGTCGTCTGCAAGATGATTGACCAGCGCCTGCAGGCCGCCGATGCGCTGCAGGTCCATCCGCCGGACGCACATCGTTGCGCCCAGACAGTCCTGCCGTCCAATCGCGCGCGACAGCAGAGTGGCAGGCAAAAAGCCGTGGGTAATCTGCGTGGCGCCAAGTCTGGAGGCCAAGCCGTGACCTTTGACCGGCAATCCCGCATACAGCGTCGTGACCAGTCCAACGCCAGGCTGCTGCAGCGCAGTGACCAATCGGTCCAGGTAGTCCGGGCGGACATGCATATCCGAATCCGCTATAACCAGGATATCGTGCTTAGCGCTGGACATCATATTGATCAGGTTGCCAATCTTGCGGTTGGCTCCATGCACCGTGCCATCCACCACCAGCGCGATATCGGCTGCCGGAAAGCGCGTCTGCAACCGACGGACGACCCCTGCCGCCGGATCGGCAGCCGATTGAACGCCGAACACGATCTGCCATTGTGGATAGTTCTGTTGGCATACGGTTGTCAGCGCCGCCTCCAGCAACGGTTCGTCGCCGTGCAGCGGCTTGAGGATGGTGACAGGAGGCCGTTCTGGCGCAACCACGACTGGCTGGCGAGCGAAACCCACCACAAGACGAGAAGCCAAGACTGCTTGGACCATGCCAATGACGGCCATGATCGCAAAGATGACCGTCAGCAGCGCGATCATGAATTCAGCGAGCCATCCGAAAGATCGGCAATCTTCTGACGTAGGCTCGCAATCAGTGCGTCGGCATCACCCCGAGCAAGCGTTTTCCGAAAATCTGACCGTTGCACGGCAACTCGGCTGATCGAGCCGTCCAGCAGCACGTCCACGATGCGCCACGATCCCCTGTCACTATGCATGACGTAGTCGAGCCTTGTCCGCTGCCCGTTGACGACGATCTCGGTCGCAACAATACGATCTTGGCCCGAGCTCCGTGAGCCCGGCAAGACCTGAAATTGCTCACCGTCATATTTGTCGAAATTTGCCACATAGGTGGCGATGGTGAAGCGGCGGAACACTTTCAAGAGCCTGGCATGCGAGTCACTGTTCATCGTGTCCCAGCGCAGCCCAACCGAGACTTTTAAAATAGTCTCCAGGTCGAACACCCGATCAACCACCGGCGCCAGTAAGTCGAATCGCTGAGGAAACGGCATCCCGCGACGATCACGCATGCCGGATTCAAGCGCGGTATACAGGGCCTGCAGTGGCGCAGCGGCCTGATCCGGAGCGCTCTCTGCGGAAGCTGGCAATGCCACAGCCCCAGCCACCAGAAGCAACAGCCTGCGACGGCCTATCCCGGCCGATGGCGCAGGCAACCAAGTGTTGCGGTTAACACACGTCGCTCGATGCATCTGACACTTCACCATGCCGCTGAAGAGCAGCCCAACGCCAAATTGCACTCACGCGGCTCATCTCAAGGTCACAGATTTCGATGAGCGTCTGCTCGGTGTCTTGACCCCTACCGCCGCAAGCGCCGTTGCGACGATATCACGCGCTGCCAGCCCTGCCTCGGACAGTTGCTTTGCCTGCGCGTCGTGGTCGATGAAGCGGTCGGGCAGCACCATCGGTCGCACCTTCAATCCCGCGTCCAAGAAGCCCCCCCACGCCAGATGCTGCATAACCTGGGCACTGAAGCCACCGACTGCAGCTTCCTCGACGGTTATGAGAACTTCATGGTGCCGCGCCAGTTGCTCGATCAGGGCAGTGTCGATCGGCTTGGCAAAACGCGCGTCAGCTACTGTCGTTGGAAATCCGTTGGCGGCGAGCTCATCCGCCGCCTTCATCGCATCAGCCAACCTGGTTCCCAGGGAAACGATAGCGATGTTGCTGCCCTCGCGCAGTAATCGGCCCTTGCCGAGCGACAAGACTTGGCCGACCGTTGGCAATGCCACACCGGTTCCCTCTCCACGCGGATAGCGAAACGCACTGGGGCGGTCGCTGATAGCCGCGGCGGTAGCCACAACGTGCACCAGCTCCGCTTCATCAGCCGGCGCCATGATGACCATGTTGGGTAGGCAACCCAGATAAGACAGATCAAAGCTTCCGGCATGGGTCGCCCCGTCAGCGCCCACCAGACCCGCTCGGTCCATCGCAAAGCGCACCGGCAGAGATTGCAGCGCCACGTCATGAACAATTTGATCATACGCCCGCTGCAGGAACGTCGAGTAGATTGCGCAGAACGGCTTCATCCCTTCTGTCGCCATGCCGGCCGCGAAGGTAACTGCGTGCTGCTCCGCGATGCCTACGTCAAAACTGCGGTCGGGAAACAGCTTCGCGAAACGATCTAGGCCAGTACCAGAGGGCATTGCAGCAGTAATAGCCACGACAGTCGGATCCCGTGTGGCCTCGGAGATCAACGCGTCAGAGAAGACCTTCGTGTAGCTGGGTGGCCCGGGCGGCGCTTTGGCCTGTTCACCTGTGATGACGTTGAATTTCGACACACCGTGATACTTGTCAGCCGACCGTTCGGCTGGCTCATAACCCTTGCCCTTCTGAGTGATCGCGTGCACGAGGATGGGGCCGGTTTCCTCAGCTTCCCGTACATTGCGCAGCACCGGCAATAGGTGATCCAGATTGTGGCCATCGATTGGGCCGACATAGTAGAAGCCCATTTCCTCGAACAACGTCCCGCCAGTCAGGATCCCGCGAGCATATTCCTCGGCCCGGCGCGCGGTGCGCTCGATCCCGCGGGGGAAGCGCTTGGCCATTCGACCGGCCAGCTCCCGTAACGACAGGAAGCTGCGCGAGGACATCAGCCGCGACAGATAGGCGCTCATCGCACCCACCGGCGGCGCGATCGACATATCGTTGTCGTTAAGGATGACGATCAGCCGCGAATGCAAAGCCCCGGCGTTGTTCATCGCCTCATAGGCCATACCAGCACTCATCGCGCCGTCACCAATCACGCAAATGACGTTGCGGCCATCGCGTTGCAGGCCTTCTGCCACACTCTCCTGCTCCGTGGCCGCAGCGAAGCGCGCGTCCTTCAAGTCGCGCGCCACGGCCATTCCAAGCCCGGCCGATATCGACGTTGACGAATGCGCCGCACCGAACGGGTCGTATTCGCTCTCCGATCGTTTGGTGAACCCCGAAAGGCCGCCGCCCTGCCGCAAGGTGCGGATGCGGTCGCGCCGCCCGGTCAAGATCTTGTGCGGATAGGTCTGATGGCCGACGTCCCAGAGCAGCCGGTCACGTGGCGTGTCGAACACCGCGTGGATCGCCACCGTCAACTCGACCACGCCCAGAGACGCGCCCAGGTGTCCACCCGTCACTGATACCGTATCAACCGTCTCCGACCGCAGTTCGTCAGCCAGTTGCCGCAGTTGTTCGGCAGAGAAGTTGCGCAGGTCGGCCGGGAAGCTGACGCGGTCGAGCAACGGGGTCGTGATTGGACTCATCAAATCTCCTGTTCTCGGTCAGCTACGCCGAGCTGTGACAAATGTCGCCAGCGCCTGCAAGTTCGCCGCACGGACACCAAAGCCATCGAGGTGGGCCGCAGCTTGGCGGGCAAGCATGTCCGCGTGGGCACGAGCCATATCAAGACCCAGAACTGCCACCATTGTCGCCTTCCCGGCTGCGACATCCTTCCCAGCAGTCTTGCCAATCTCGGCGGCATCGCCCTCAACGTCCAGCAGATCGTCGGCAATCTGAAACGCCGCACCAAGATCCCGACCATACGCTGCAAGCAAATGACGTTGCTGCGACGCCGCTTTTCCCAAGATGGCACCCGCTTCAGCGCTGTATTGAATCAAGCGACCAGTCTTGAGTGCCTGTAGCCGCGTCACCGCTGGGCCGTCCAGCGTCTGGCCCTCGGCCAAGATGTCGATCATCTGTCCACCAGCCATCCCTCGCGCGCCTGCCGCCGCCCCCAGCGCGATGATAAGCTCACAGCGGACGGCAGGGTCGGAGTGGGTTTCAGGTTCGCCCAGTAACTCGAATGCACGAGACTGCAGCGCGTCACCCGCGAGAATGGCCGTCGCCTCATCAAACGCCCTATGTGTGCTCAATTTTCCGCGCCGCAGGTCGTCATCGTCCATGGCCGGAAGGTCATCATGGACCAGGGAATATGCATGCAGCATTTCCACCGAGGCAGCCACTCGCGCAGCGCAGGTCTCGCTCACTTTGAAAAGGGCTGCGGTCTCCATTACCAGGAATGCGCGAAGCCGCTTACCCCCGCCCAGCGTGGCATAACGCATCGCTTCAGCAAGCCTGGCTTCGGCGCCCTCCACACAAGGAAGCAGCAAATCAAGCGCCAGCTCGACCGTCTGTGCCGCCCGCGTCATTTCATCTGAAAGATCGGTCGGAAAAAGAGTGCTTTGAGACGGCACGCGCATCCTCGTAACCAACAGCTCCTCCAGGCGGGAGCGATTCTCGAGCCGATAGCACGTCAGACCACGTCGCGCATGATAAGGCATGCATGAACGCTGTAATTGTGGCACATTTGCCACGCAGTGTCACTCAGGTGTACATCGATGGCGGTCCGGCGTGAATGAATTTGGCTGGGTGATGGCAGACGGTCTGCGTTGCCCCTATGTCGGACACATCTGGGAAGTAGCAGCCGCCTCTCCATGAGACGGCGTTGCGGCTCAAGCCAAGGCCTGCCATATCGCGGTCGGCCAGCCGGTCTTAACGCGGAGTCCTTGTTGCATGATACGCGTCGTCCTTGCCCAGCCTCGCGGCTTTTGCGCCGGTGTGGAGCGGGCTATCGAGATCGTCGAGCGTGCCCTGAAGAAGTATGGCCCGCCGATCTACGTCCGTCATGAGATCGTGCATAACCGTCACGTGGTTGAGGACCTCCGGACTCGTGGGGCGGTGTTCGTCGATGAACTCCATGAGATCCCGCCTGGCTCGATGACCGTTTTCTCCGCCCATGGTGTCGCCAAGCGGATTGAGGAAGCGGCCGCAGAGCGCGGTTTGCCAGTCATCGACGCGACCTGCCCCCTGGTTGCCAAGGTTCACAATGAAGGTCGTCGCTATGCCCGCCAGGACCGAGAGATCGTGTTGGTTGGGCACGCTGGCCACGCCGAGGTCGAAGGAACGATCGGACAAGTGCCTGCAAAGGTTCATCTAGTACAGACAGTTGACGATGTGGCGCTGTTGCAAGTGAAAGATCCAGGCAAACTAGCCTACATTACCCAGACGACACTATCGGTGGACGACACCCGTGGAATTATCATGGCTCTGATAGATCGGTTTCCCACAATCGTCGGTCCGGATGTCCGCGACATCTGCTACGCAACACAGAATCGTCAGCAGGCTGTCCGTGATCTCGCGCACCAAGTGGACATGATTCTGGTCGTCGGCTCCCGCAACTCCTCCAATTCCAATCGGCTGTGTGAAATTGGCCAGGAACTTGGCAAGCCGTCGTATCTGATTGACGACGCAGATGCATTGCAGGCGGAGTGGCTGGTGGGCATCACTTCGGTTGGATTAACCGCTGGCGCCTCGGCACCAGAGACGCTGGTGCAGGGTGTGCTCGACGGCCTTCGCAAGCTTGCCGACATTGAAATCTCCACCCAGAACGGAGTGGCCGAAGACGTTCGGTTCCGTTTTCCCGCTCAGCTCGCGGACGCATAAGGAATCCTGTTATGACCGTCCCCTTGAACCAGGCGCTGCGCGTCGGTGCCTACGTCGTTAAGCAACACCTGATTGGCCGCAAGCGCTATCCGCTGGTGCTGATGCTTGAGCCTTTGTTCCGATGCAATCTCGCGTGTGCCGGCTGCGGCAAGATCGACTATCCGGCAGAAATCCTTAACCAGCGGCTTTCAGTCGCGGAATGTATGCAGGCGGTCGATGAATGTGGCGCTCCTGTCGTGGTGATAGCGGGCGGCGAGCCGCTGCTGCACAAGGAGATCGACCAGTTGGTCGAGGGCATCATCGCGCGCAAGAAATTCGTCATTGTATGCACCAACGCGCTGCTGCTGGAAAAGAAGATGGACATGTTCCGGCCATCAAAATGGTTTTCCTGGTCAGTGCACCTTGATGGCAGCAAGACCGAACATGATGCCTCGGTGTGTCAGGAGGGTGTCTATGACCGCGCAGTGGCAGCGATCGCGGAGTCCAAGCGGCGGGGGTTTCGCACGATTATCAATGCAACGCTGTTTAACACCGCCGAACCTGAGAAGGTTGCCACATTCTTTGACGACGTGATGGCGATGGGGGTCGACGGCATCTCGGTCTCTCCCGGTTATGCCTATGAGCGGGCTCCCGATCAGCAGCATTTCCTAAATCGCGCGAAGACCAAGGAACTGTTCCGCGGCATCTTCAGCCGGCAGGGCAAGGGCACTTGGAAGAAAAAATGGTCCTTCAACCAATCCTCCATGTTCCTGGACTTCCTGGCTGGCAACCAGACCTTCCACTGCACGCCATGGGGCAACCCGACGCGGACCTACTTCGGCTGGCAGCGTCCCTGCTACTTGTTGGGCGAGGGTTACGCCAAGACGTTCAAGGAACTGATGGAAACCACCGACTGGGACAAATACGGCACGGGCAATTATGAGAAATGTGCTGATTGCATGGTCCACTCCGGGTATGAGGCCAGCGCGGTCAGTGAAACGGTACGCAAGCCCTGGCGCGCGGCCGCGCAATTTGCTCGTGGCATCCGCACAACCGGACCAACGGCACCTGACATTCCATTGGACCGGCAGCGCCCTGCAGAGTACGTGTTCAGCCGCCACGTTGAAACCGCGGTAAGGCGCATCCGCGCCAGGAGCAAGCCTACAGCCGAAGTGGCGGACGTTGCGGACTAACAGGCGTGAATACTGCCTGATGGTTGAAGGCTCAGCGATCCGTCTGCCAAGGCATGGCCTTGCGTGAAAGTCTGGTTTACAGCCGACACGCATTTTGGCCACGCCGGCGCATTGGGCCTTTACAAGCGGCCTTTTCCATCTGTGTCTGCAATGAATGATGTGCTGATGCAGCGCTGGAATACCGTTGTGCAGCCGGATGATGAGGTTTGGCATCTGGGCGACTTTGCATTGAGAACAAGCGCCGCAGTGGCCGCTCAACTGCTGCGTGCACTGAATGGCCGGAAGTACCTGATCGTCGGCAACAACGACCCACCAGAAATCACCAGCCTTCCCGAATGGTCCGGCGTGCAGGCTTATGCTGAGATTGCCCCTGGCAACCGCCATCTCGTGCTATGTCATTATGCCTTCCGCACCTGGAATGGGATGGCAAAAGGGGCTTTCAACCTGCACGGCCACAGTCACGGCCGACTGAAGCCTGTGCCACGACAAACAGATGTCGGCGTCGATGTATGGAACTTTCGTCCAATTGGACTGGAGAGTCTGCGAGGCATGTCAAACTAGTCTGGTTAAGAACTCCTACTGACTGTCACGCCAGCAAGACATCTGGTGCCGAGTGGCAACAACACGCGTAGTTGGCCAACAACAACCACTCGACCCGAAGTTTATTGCTTTCTTGCCGCTTCCAGTTCCTGACGGAGGCGTTCGACCTCGGCGCGCAGCGCTTCTATCTCGGAGGTTGGCGGATGCGCGGGATTTGCCGGGTCCGTGCCGCGGTAGAACGGCGTGAACATGCTAAACGCACGTTCCATCATTGCCATGTTCTGCCGGCCAACTTCCTCGATGTTGCCGAATGGAAACAGCGTACCCATCGTCTTCTGCATGGCTGTCCGCATCTGCTCTTGCTGCTGCGCGAATGATGTCATGGCGTGTTCAAGATACTTCGGCACCAGGCCTTGCATCGAACCACCATACAACCCGATGAGCTGCCGCAGGAAGTTGGTAGGCAGCAGATTTTGTCCCTTGCCCTCTTCCTCGACGATGATCTGCGTCAATACGCTGCGGGTAATGTCATCGCCACTTCTGGCATCATACACAATGAAATCGCGCCCCTGCCTGACCATCTCCGCAAGGTTGTCCAGGGTAATGTAGCTCGAGCTCTCGGTGTTGTAGAGCCTTCGGTTAGCATACTTCTTAACCACGACCGGAGGCTTTTCAGCCGGTTTTACCTCCCCCAAGGTCTGAACTGGCACAGACATGCATACCTCGTAAGTGCTACTTGTCTCCCTACCGTGTATTCGGCAGTTGCGATAGGGTGATTCATTCCCGTTTCCCGCCAGCCGGTCCTGCATCGACGTTTGTCGCCGGCCGTTCATGTCCGGGTCACGTCTGCAAGGAGGATGAATGCCCTATGGCAATGGATACCGGCTTCGACAACACGTGGGATGGAGGGGATGGACGAAGCCCAGAAAATCAACATCGGACAGAAGCACCGCGAGCAAAAGCAGCCGCTTCGGATTCGCCGAATCCACAAAAGCTTGCAGAGGACTGGATTACCGTTTGGCAGAGCGAGTTGTCGGCTATCGCCGTCGATCCGGAAATGCACGAAGCCTGGCGCAACCTTTTAGTCTTATGGGCGGGAACTATCTCAGCGACCATGAACAGCGTGATCCGTCCTACGCCCAAGCGGACGCATGACGCTGCGGCAGAACACGCCCGCCCCTCTGTTGCGCCGCGGTCCACGTCCGTTGCTGCTGCACCTGACCCTCGCGATGCTGAGATCAAGCGTCTCGCAGGTCGTGTCGCCGCTTTGGAACGGCGACTCGCGGACCTCGAGCGCAGCAGCGATCCTCCAGTCGATCCGCGACGCACGGCAGGACGGAAGCGACAAAAATGAGTGTTCAGCCGCTGTTCTGGCAGAAACTCTGCGCCAGGATGCAGCCCTGATCGGGGGCATCGCGGCCTATCGACGCCACAGCTACCGGCGCTGCTTGGAAGATCCGCCCACCATCTGGACCGAAGGCAGCTCCCGCTTGCTAGCTTATGGCTCCCAACCGGGTGTGCCTGTTCTGTTCATCCCCAGCCTCATCAACCGGGCGTACATCCTGGACCTGATGCAGGAAAAATCCATGTTACGCTGGCTAGCGGGTCAGGGCACGCAGCCTTTCCTACTCGACTGGGGGTGGCCGGAGGAGACCGAGCGGAAGTTCAGCCTGACGGATTATGTAGCAGGGCGAATGGAGCGGGCGATCACCGCGGCAAATCAGTTTGTTGGTAAGCCACCCGTACTGGTCGGCTACTGCATGGGCGGTACCCTTGCCGTGGCGGCGGCTCAGCGCCGACCGGATCTGATAAGCGGACTTGCACTGCTAGCCGCGCCTTGGGACTTCCATGCCCCGGAACCCGGGCGCGCGGTCCAAGCCGCGCAGACATTGCCATTTCTGGAACCCGCGATGGCCGTAAGCCAGGCCTTGCCGGTGGATGTGCTGCAGTCCCTGTTCGCCCTGCTGGATCCCTGGAGCGTGGCGGCGAAGTATCGCGCCTTCGCCCGGCTGCCTGCGGACGGTGATCGGGCCAGGCTTTTCGTTGCCATGGAGGATTGGCTCAACGACGGCATGCCGCTAGGGGCACCCGTCGCTCGGACCTGTCTGGTTGAGTGGTACGGCGAGAACGCCCCGGCCCAAGGAACCTGGCGGATCGCTGGCCTGCCGGTCAATCCCGCGGCAATCACCGCACCTGCCTTCGTTGCTGTGCCAGGGCGTGACCGGATCGTGCCGCCAGCGTCTGCGCAACCGCTGGCAAACCTCATTCCGAAGGCGGTCATGCACCAGCCTGCCGCCGGTCACGTCGGTATGGTCGCCGGTTTTCGCGCCGAGACCGCACTGTGGCGCCCACTCCTGAGCTGGTTGCATGACCTGCATCACGCCGCCTCGCCCGTCCGCCGCCGGCGGCCCTGACCATCCGAGCGTCAGCTTGACCTGCAATTAGCCAAGGCGCTTTGCTGTCGGCGGAGGGTCATATGGCCAGCAAACATCCCGTTGCGATCGTCTTCGATACTTTTGGCAGCGTCGTGGATTGGCGATCCAGCCTGATTGATGATCTGACAACATACGCAACCGCCCGAGGGATAACAGCGGACTGGACTGCGCTGGTGGACGCATGGCGTGCCGCATACCATCCGTCCATGGATCGTGTGCGCAAGGGCGCATTGCCATGGACTAAGCTTGACGACCTGCATCGAGCCTCATTGGATCAACTTATCTGCGAGTTCGGTGTGAAAGGGCTGTCGGAAGCCGACCTCGTGCACATCAACTTGGGATGGCACCGTCTCCACCCATGGCCCGACAGCGTGCCTGGCCTAATTCGTCTAAAGGGCCAATTCATTATCGGCCCGCTGTCCAACGGCAACGTCTCGCTGCTGCTGAACATGGCCAAATTCGCCGGGCTGCCGTGGGACATGATTTTCGGCTCTGACCTGTTCAAGCACTTTAAGCCTGACCCGCAGACCTATCTTGGGGTCGCCCACCTGCTGGATCTCCAGCCGCACCAGGTGATGATGGCTGCCGCGCACAACGGCGATCTGGCTGCCGCTCGGGATTGCGGCTTGCAGACCGCGTTCTTTCCGCGGCCGCGGGAATACGGTCCGCAGCAGAAGCGCGACTACACTGCAGAGCAGGATTGGGACATCGTTGCCACCGACATTCAGGATATGGCTGGCCAACTGGGCGCCTAGTATCGCCCATCAGTGAAGGGCGATACGTCGGTTTGGCTTGAAGTGGCCGATTCACGCGGCGAAGCGCGTTCGCGCTTCTCTGCGATCGGGCACTGGTGTTGGTCTTGTTTTTCGCCGCCGCCTTGCGCACTTTTCCAGCCAGGGATCATCTGTTGCAACTCGCGGCGAAGACCGTGGAGGGAGAACGAAACATGGACGACATCGTCATTGTCTCAGCGGCCAGAACAGCCGTCGGCAGCTTCAATGGAGCGCTTGGTTCAATGCCGGCCCATAGCCTGGGCGCGGTAGCGCTACAGGCGGCCATGGAGCGTGCCGGCGTTGACCCGGCCGACATTGATGAGCTGATTTATGGCCAGGTTCTTGCCGCTGGCGAAGGGCAAAACCCGACCCGCCAGGCGGGGCGTGCCGCTGGGCTGCCTGACTCAAAGACGGCCTTCGGCATCAATCAGGTCTGCGGCTCGGGCCTGCGCGCCGTCGCCCTGGCAGCGCAGCAGATCCGCACCGGCGAAAGCACGATCGTCGCCGCCGGTGGCATGGAGAGCATGAGCATGTCGGCACATGCCGCACATCTACGTAACGGCACCAAGATGGGCGGTGTCGAATTTATCGACACCATGCTGAAGGACGGCTTATGGGACGCCTTTCATGGCTACCATATGGGCAACACCGCGGAAAACGTAGCCGGCAAATACCAGATCACCCGCGAGCAACAGGATGCGTTCGCCCTTGCTTCGCAGCAGAAGGCTTCTGCAGCGCAGAAAGCCGGACGCTTCAAGCAGGAGATCGCCCCCGTAAAGGTCAAAACGCGGAAAGGTGACGTTGAGGTTATCGACGACGAATACATCCGTCATGTTTCAAGCGCCGAGTCGATGGCCCGGTTGCGGCCGGCCTTCTCCAAGGATGGAACCGTGACAGCCGGGAATGCCTCCGGGATCAACGATGGCGCCGCCGCTGTGATCGTCATGACGGCCGCGGAAGCCAGCCGGCGCGGCTTGACACCGTTGGCACGAATCGCCGGGTTCGCCACCGCCGGGGTCGATCCGGCTGTCATGGGAACCGGGCCGATACCGTCCTCCAGGAAGGTGTTGCAGCGGGCCGGATGGAAAGCCGACGACCTTGACCTGATTGAGGCCAATGAGGCTTTCGCTGCGCAAGCGATTGCCGTCAATAAGGAGATCGGTTGGGACACCAGCAAGGTCAACGTCAACGGCGGGGCAATTGCAATCGGACATCCGATCGGCGCGTCAGGCGCCCGGATCTTGGTCACGCTGCTGCACGAGATGCAGAAGCGAGATGCAAAGCGGGGTCTGGCAACGCTGTGCATCGGCGGCGGCATGGGCGTCGCCATGGCTGTGGAACGTTGAGCAGATCAACGCGTAACGGATCGCATTTCATCCGGAAGGCAGTCCGTTGTTTCCAATACCGATAAGCCGGTTCGCGGCTGTCAATATTCCTTGGCAGCCACATCTGGCTCAGGATCAGGATCTGCCAAAGTCGATCTGATCCTGCTGCAAAGACAGTCGGTCGGCTGCGGCGTCCAAGACGGCACGACTTCTCAGGAACCGCGGAAGTGCTAGATTCAGCGAGCACGCGGCAATAACAATGGAGGAACCGATGGCACGCATCGCGCTGGTAACCGGTGGCACTCGAGGCATTGGCGCAGCAATCAGCCTGGCGCTGAAAGCCCAGGGACGTAGCGTCATCGCAAACTACGCGTCTAATGAGGCTGCAGCCGAGGCATTCTCCTCGGAAACTGGCATTCCGGTTATCAGATTTAATGTCAGCAGCTTTGATGAGTGCGAAGCGGGAATGGCAAAGGTCGCTGCCGACCACGGACCAATCGAGGTGTTAGTCAACAACGCTGGTATCACCCGAGACGGAACTTTGCTGCGCATGCGCCGGGACATGTGGGAGGCCGTTTTGGATACAAACCTCGGCTCCTGCTACAATTTATGCAAGTTGACGTTTGAGGGCATGCGTGAGCGAAAGTTCGGCCGTATTGTCAACGTCGGCAGTGTCAATGGTCAGGCCGGTCAGTATGGTCAGGTCAATTATGCGGCTGCAAAATCCGGGATTCACGGTTTTACCAAAGCGCTGGCGCAGGAGGGTGCACGCTATGGCATCACGGTGAACGCCATTGCGCCAGGCTATGTGGACACCGAAATGGTCCGCGCGGTGCCGGGTGAGGTGCTGCGAAAGATCGTCGCGAAAATTCCAGTGGGCCGGCTGGGACACGCTGAGGACATTGCCCGCGGTGTCGCTTTCCTGACCGCCGACGACGCTGATTTCGTTACTGGATCGACACTATCAATCAACGGCGGGATGCACATGTATTGAGGCGGACGAGCGCAACTGGACGGATGCAACTTCCACCGGTTGTACTGGATAACCGAGTTCGACATCTTGATCATGAGGACCACATCGAATGAACGCGCCGCGCAACACGCAATATCGCCATCTCGAGGTGCAGAAGATCGCCGGCTCCCTAGGGGCGGAAATACACGGCGTCGATCTGGCAAAGGACGTTTCGGATGACGTTCTTTCCGAGATACGCTCAGCCTTGCTGGACAACCTGGTCATCGCCATCCGAGATCAGGATCTGACACCGGCGCAGCAACTTGCCTTCGCCCGTCGTTGGGGCGACATCCATCTTCATCCTTACATGGAAGGCATGGCCGACTACCCTGAGATCCTGGCGATCATAAAGCGACCGACTGACGCGAAAAACTTCGGTGGTTCGTGGCACACCGACCAGATGTTCTCGCCCAGCCCGGCCATGGGCACGATGCTGTATGCCAAGGAGGTGCCGTCGGTCGGTGGCGACACCATGTTCACCAACCAGTACTCGGTCTACCAAAGCCTCTCTGACCAGATGAAGCGAATCGCGGAGCAACTGCATACTGTCTGCGTCGGAGACAACTTCAAGTCCGCCAACGGGCTGTCGCGAAAGGACCGATACGCCCGCCAAATGAGCGAGATGAAGGTCAAGGACCCCGGTAATGTGCAGACCACCAGCATCCATCCACTGGTTCGCACCCATCCAGAGACCGGGCGCAAGGCGCTCTACATCGGCGGCCACGTCCAGCAGTTCGACGGAATGACCGAGGAGGAGAGTCAGCCGCTGATGGATTTCTTCATGCGACAATCGATCCGCCCCGAGTTCACCTGCCGCGTCCGCTGGCAAACCGGAACGCTGACTTTCTGGGACAACCGCTGCACCCAGCACTTCGCGGTGAACGATTATCCCGCGGAAACCCGGATCATGCACCGGATCACGATTTGCGGTGATCAGCCTTATTGATTCGGTAAAGGGGCAGCCATTACCGGCTCATGCGGCTGTGCCGAGATAGGCGCTGATCACGTCGGGGTTCTTCCGAACCTCCTCTGGCTTGCCATCGGCTATCTTCCGGCCAAAGTTGACCACCACGACCTTGTCGGACACCGACATCACCAGACTCATATGATGCTCAACCAGCAGAACGGTGACGTGTTGCACGTCACGTAGGCGTCGGATCTGCCCCTCAAGCGTATGCACCTCTTCGTGGTTCAGCCCGGCTGCCGGTTCATCCAGCAGCAGCAGTTTAGGCTCCGCGGCCAGTGCGCGCGCAAGTTCAACGCGCTTGCGGATCGGGAACGGCAACCCATGGGCAATCCGATCGGCAAATGGCAAGAGGTTCATGAACCCTATCAGGTCCATCGCCTTCTCGCGGATTGCCGCAGCCTCTCGCCCGACTGCCGGCAAATGCAGCGCAGTTTCAACGAAACCTGCCCTTGTGCGGCTATGTCGGCCGACCATGACGTTCTCCAGGACCGTCAGGCGATCGAACAGCGCGACATTCTGGAACGTCCGGCCAATCCCCAGCTCGGCAATCTTATGCCGCGGAACGGACCGGATCGGCTGACCCTGGAACAGGATGTCACCGGCGCTGGGCTGATAAAGGCGGCTAAGACAGTTGAACAGTGTGGTCTTTCCCGCCCCGTTGGGGCCGATCAAGCCGACGATCTGACCCGGCATGACATCAAATGTGACGTTGTCTAACGCAACCACGCCGCCAAAGCGCAGCGTAACACCTTCGACCGACAGCAGCGGTGTTGCATCAGCAGACATTCCGGAGGTTACCTTCCCTGGGCCGACGCCGGCTAAAAGACCATTATGTAGACACACTGAACATCCCCTGCACAGGACGCAAGCGCCTGACAGCAACACCTGCAGGCACAGCTCGATTTGATGTGCCCAGCCGATCACCCAACTTCCGTCTTGAGCACGACCCATATGGAGGTAAACGATGAAGCTGCATCAGTTCGGTGCACTGTTTCCCGTCTCAACACTAACCTTGGGCGGCGGTGGCCTTGGCATGCTCTGGGGACAGACGACGTTTGAGGAATGCGTCGCCACCGTGCAGGCCGCCGTCGCCGCGGGAATAAATCTGCTGGATCTCGCCCCGCGTTATGGTGATGGAAAAGCCGAAAGCGTTGTCGGGCACGCTTTTGGCGGCCGTTTTCCAGCCGATCTGTACGTCACCAGCAAATGCAACCTTGGCAATCCGGCGCCTGAGCAGGTGTATGCCGTCTTCCGGCAGTCGATCGAACATAGCCTGCGCCTGCTGCAGCGGGACCATCTCGATATCTTCTTTCTACATTCGAATATTGTTCCGGACGATCATCCTATGTGGCGCGCGCCTGACGCAAACCGCTTTACCTCGCTGTCGCTGTTCCGATCGCACGTTCGGCCAGCCCTGCAGAAACTTATCCAGGAAGGCCTCATCAACGCATGGGGTATTACCGGCATCGGACATCCCAGTGCGATCATCGCAGTGCTTGCGGAGGATCCAAGGCCCGCGGCGGTCCAATGTATTGCCAACCTGCTCGATTCGCCGGGAGGGTTAAAATTCTATCCAGAGCCGGCTCGGCCGCGAGACATCATTGCGGCGGCCCGGCAAAATGGTGTTGGTGTCATGGGTATTCGGGCAGTGCAGGCTGGTGCGCTGACAGCGGCCATTGATCGCCCATTGCCTGCGGACCATCCCGAAGTAAGGGACTACCAACGGACGGCGGGCTTCCGAACGCTATGTGCTGAAGTTGGACAGGATCCTGCGGTAATTGCCCATCGATACGCGCTTGGGATGCCCATTGACACGCTGGTGCTCGGAATCAAGAACCGCCGGGAACTGGAAAGCTGCATTGCCGCAGCGCAGGCTGGCCCACTGCCGAAAGATCTGGTTGCCCAGATCGACAGCGTCGTTACTGGCACGTCGTAGCAAAAACGTCCCCACCCTGCGCGTTCAGCCGCAGGGTGGGGACGCTGACAATCTAGCGTTCGACAGCAAACACCCAGACAACACCGCCCTGCGGCACATCTGGATCGAGTTTCAGATCAGTCTTGGCCAGCATGTTCTGGATGCGCTGTGCATCAACGCCCCAGCCCGACTGGATTGCAATGTACTCTTTGCCATCCACTTCATAGGCAACCGGCATGCCCATGATGCCAGAGTTGGTCTTTTGCTCCCAAAGCAGTTTGCCGGTCTTGGCATCGAATGCGCGGAACATCCGGTCATTGGTGCCACCAACGAAAACCAGGTCGCCGGCTGTCGTCAGGGTTGAGCCAAACAACTGTGACTTCGGGAAAGGATGCATCCAGACTTCCTTGCCGGTCGCCGGGTCCCAAGCCTGCAGCTCACCGATGTGGTTGTCGCTGGGGAGCAGCTTCGCGTTGTCGGCATCCGCCCCCAGCCAGAGCTGGCCAACAACAAGTTGCTGCTTCTCGCCCTTCAGGGTTTCACACATGTTGTTGTTGGCTGGGATGTATAGCAGCTTCGTCTCGGGGTTATAGGACGCGGCCGGCCAGTCCTTGCCGCCCCAAAGCGACGGGCAGAACGACATGTCCTTCCCTGTCGTCGGCTTATGCTCCGGGTCGACGATGGGGCGCCCATCCTCATCCAGACCCTTGAATGCGTTCTGGCCAACAAACGGCTTGCCGGAGACGAAATGTATGCCGTCGTCGGACTGCCTAAGCACCCAAAGGTATCCGTCCCGACCGGGATGCACCAAGCCGTCGAAAGCATGACCTTTCTCGCTCATGTTGATCAGGATCGGCGAATCGATCTCATCCCAATCCCAGGAATCATTGGGATGATACTGATGCGATCCGACGATCTTTCCGGTATCAGGATTTAGCGCCAGGACAGAGCTTGTGTACAGGTTGTCGCCTGGATGCTGGTCGCCCGGCCAGGGTGCCGCGTTTCCGGTTCCCCAGTAAGCGATGTTTCGTTTCGAATCATACGTCCCGGTAATCCAGACCGAGCCGCCGCCGGTCTTCCAGGCGTCGCCCGACCAGGTATCGCTGCCTGGTTCGCCAGGTGCCGGAACGGTGTAGGTTCGCCACAGCTCCTTGCCGGAGTCGGCGTCGAAGGCTGCGACATAGCCGCGAACACCGTATTCACCGCCGGAGCCGCCAACCATGACCTTGCCGTTCACAACCAACGGCTCCAGGGTCATATACTGGCCCTTCTGGTAATCCTGAACCTTGGTGTTCCACACCTCCTTGCCGGTCTTGGCATCGATCGCGATCAGGTGGTCATCAGTCGCGGCGAGGAACAGCCGGTCGCCCCAAAGTGCAACACCCCGGCTGGTCGGGTGCAGTTGAAACAGGTCTTCCGGCAGCTTGTGCTGATAGCGCCAAATCAGATCACCCGTCTTGGCGTTCAGCGCCAGGATCTGGCCATAGGGCGTTGCGACGAACATCACGCCGTTGTTGACCATTGGGGGCGCTTCATGCCCCTCGTTCACCCCGGTTGAAAAGGTCCAGACCGGCGATAGGGATTTTACGTTACCGGCGTTGATCTGCTTCAACGGGCTGAAGCCCTGGCCGTTATAGGATTGCCTGTACAGCAGCCAGTTACCCGCCTCTGGGCTGTTCAGTCTTTGCTGTGTAACCGGGCTGTAGTTCGCAACCTCGCCCGCCACCGCCCCTGCCCCACTTCCCAGGCCCAGCAGCGCGGCTGCCAGTCCTGTCAGTATTGTTCTCCTGCTTCCGCCCATCGTTATTCTCCGTTGCTTGCTGTGTCATCCCCAGAGGTCTTGTCGCGTAGTGTTATTACTTTATCACATCGTTGGTTGCGTCATTCCCACCTTGCCGATGAAGGGCCCCGCTACTTCAAGCTTGCCATCTGCAACCGCGAGCGGCAATGCGGCCAGAGAACGCGGCGCCGGACCTGATACCACAATGGCATCATGGCGCGGATCGTATTCCGACTGGTGACAAGGACAGTGAAGCACCTGTTTGTCTGGCAGCCAACCGGTGACAGTACATTGCGCATGCGTGCAGATCGCCGAGTATGCGACGAGTCCTTCGATCGCATGCGGTTTCGTTTGCGGCCCAAGTATGGACGGATCGAGGCGAAGTAGAAGCACTTGATTCAATCGAGATCCATCGCGCACGACTTTGTGTACGGGATCCATCGCCCAAGCCAGCAGTGGCGGATCTCCCATCTTCACATCCGCCGCCGCTATGACAGTGGACGGCGGATCGCTATCCGCACGGACAAGGATGTCCCCAGCCTGCGGGCGCATCTTTGCCTTGGGATCGTCATCGTCCGCGGCATGCACCGCAGCGGGCAACAGCGTGATCGTCGCCGCCGCGCCGATCTTCAGGAAACTCCGCCGCTGCGTGCCTATGGACGACTTGGTCTCGTTCATCGGGCAATGTGTAGGCAAAGTTGGTCGCGAATCCTTCACTAGGCACACCTCTTTAGCAGTTGGCCAAGCTATCGTGTTCCTTTAGCCGGCTCGAAGAATCGTCAGTTGAGTCGCGTCTGTCAGTTCCCGCAGATCCTTCTCCGGGTCCCGAAACAACTCGCGATCCAACAGGAAGTGCCGAGACTGCGTTGTCTTCTCGCAGTGCTCATGGATAAATACGCCGCCGACAGGCTGCTCTGTCGGGGTAGGCGCCGCCTTCTGGCAGCTCCAGCCCTCTTCGCCAAAGCGTGCCTTTACTTGCAATGCAAAAAGATACGCCCGCTTCCGCAGGTACGGCCGGGCAGTCGGGTCGGTCTCTATCCTGATGCCGCCAACCTGCGCTTTGTAGTCTATCAGCAGCGCCAGGTTCACCGGCTGGCCACCCACCCGGGTCTTGTCGTCGTCCTCCGGCGGTGCCCCATACCGGAAGGTGACAGCACGCATTCCGTCGGGACCGACCGGGCAGGCCTGATACGCATTCCAGGCAGCCAGCTTCTTCAAGGGATCGCCCGCGCAGGCGAAACCGCTGTATCCGCTGGCCGGAAGCGCGGTAACCGGCATACCAACGCGAAATTCTCGCAGATCATTGGCATCAGTAGTGGCCGCCGCACAGGCGGGTAAACCAATGGCGGCGGCAATGACAATGCTTGCGAGCCTCATGTCGTCACTTGCCGCCAACGTTGTTCGCGTCTGACGCTGCCTCAATCTTCATGTGCCCATGCGCAGACTGGACCGGCGAACCGGATGCAGACTGTTTTGAGGCACCGCCGTTGCTGCCATAGATATCGCAAACGCGCGACTCGCTGCCAAAGAAGGCTTGGCATTGCGCCAGGTTCGGCTCACCTTTGCCCTTGACCGATGTCTGCACATACATCGCAACCGCCTTGATGTCCGCCGGCCGCAGCGGATGGTCCGGCTCGGGGGGCATCTTGCCGTCAGGCAGATCGGCAATCTTCAGGCCATAGCAGCGACCATCGGTATAGGCATCGGCCTCAAAGTGGGGCATCCCGGTCATCGGCCGGCCGCAGCGGATCGTCTCCTCGATCTGGTCAAGTGTGAGACTAGTCTGACGCAGATTGGCCGCGGCCCCGCCGTAGCCGCCGCCACCCTCACCTGTCCACTTATGGCACCCAACGCAGTTCGCTGATTTGAATATCTGTTGTCCTGCATCCGGCGACGCAGGCTCAGCGCCGACGCGGCTCGACCACACTAGCCCGCAGCCTACGATCATCACGACGGGCATCAGCCACGCGCGATATCCCTCACCCTTCTTCACGCAGATAACTTCCCTCGACATCACGCACAGAAGTCTGGCCGGTGGCGACACCGAACCCGATTTGAAACCCAAAACGTTCTCGCGGCCATCGCCTCGCGATCGGTCGAGCAATGGTCGCGAGAGACACGGCTGAAGCCGGCCACAGGTTCGTTAGTTTACCGCGAAGACGTACAACGCCGAGCTAGGACGAATCTGCTTCAGTTCAGGGGTCGCATCGACGAACCACTTGTCCCAGGCACCGCCCTGCCCGACCAAGATTGCCACATACTGCTTGCCGTCCGAGGTGAACGTCATTGGCGGTGCGTTGACACCTCCGCCCGTGTTGAAGCTCCAGAGTTCCTGCAATGTCTTTGCATCCAGCGCAGCAACCTTGCCGTCCGGCTGGCCGTAGAAGACCAAATCCGGTGTCGTCAGCAGTCCGCCCAACATCGGATAGGGCGTCTCGTGCTTGCCGACTTCCTTGCCGGTCGTCACATCAATCGCCGTGACGCTGCCAGTGATCCGCTCCGGCTGCGTCGGGCCACCGCCGGTGAACAGGTCCCGCTTCTTCAGGGGCTTGTCCGGAGACTCCGGCTTGACCGTGACACGGTTGCAGCTCTCGATAACCGGGATATACCACTCCTTCAGTACCGGGTTATAGGCCGTCGGCGGCCAGTTCTTCCCACCCATGTTGCCCGGACAAATCATCGTCACGGTGTTGTCCCGGCTTGGTGTCACCGAGGCGTTATACTTCTGCACTTGGGCCTTCGGATCATACTCCGCCGGCTTCCCAGTCTCCGGATCCAGACCTTTGGTCCAGGTGACCTTCTTTACGAACGGCAGCCCCCACACGAATGACCCGTTTGCCCGGTCAATCGCATAGGCAAAGCCGTTGCGATCGGCCTCCAGATCCAGTTGCATCGGCTGGCCATGCACCGGGGCGTCGACCAGCACGTTCTCCGACACGCTGTCATAGTCAAACGCGTCGTTCGGCGTATGCTGGAAATGCCATTTGATCTTTCCGGTATCCAGATCCAGCGCCAATGTGCAATCGGTGTACAGGTTGTCGCCAGGTCGATACTGCGAGTCCCAGTCCGGGCCGGGATTGCCGACGCCCCAGAACAGGGTGTTGGACTTCGGATCATACGTGCCGGTAACCCACGTCGATCCGCCCCCTGTCGCCTCTGCGTTGTAGCTGTCCTTCCACGTCTCACTGCCGGCTTCCCCTTTTGCGGGAATCGTGTAGGTGCGCCAGACCTCTTTGTGGGTCGTCAGGTCGGTCGCAGCAATCCACCCGCGGATCCCATACTCCGCACCCGCCACACCAGTAATCGCCAGGTTCTTGACAACAAGCGGCGCGGCGGTGATCACCTCGCTCTTGTCGGGATCAGCGATCTGCCGCTGCCAGACGACCTCGCCCGTGTCCTTATTGGTCGCCAACAGACGGCCATCCAGCGAATGCGACAGAACGACATTGCCGGTGAGAGCCACCCCACGGTTGTCGACGCCGCAACATGCGATCGCGCCGGCCCAGTCATGGTCTGTCTTCGGATCCATCTTCCAAAGCAGCTTGGCCTGGCCACCCCTGGTGTCGATCTTATAGACCGTTCCCCATCCGTCGGTGACATACATCATGCCGTTCTCGACGATCGGTGTTCCCTCCAGCCCGCCGTGCGACCAGATCCCGCCACCCTCGATGCCACCCAGTTGCAAGGTCCAGGCGACGTGCAGGTTCTTGACGGTGTCCTTGTTGATCTGGTTGAGCGTCGAGAAGCGTTGACCGGAGTAGTCCTTGTGATGGGTCAGCCAGTTTCCGGGGTCCGCATCGGCGTTCAGCAACCGATCGGGGGTTACGTCATCGGCTGCGAAAACGGCACTCTGACTGCCCAGAACAAGGGCTACGGCTGCGGCTAAGCGTGTGCTTCTGGACATATTTCTGGTTCCCAACCCGTTTTATTTCTCGCTCATCCCCAGGCTGCCAACGCAGCCTGCGGACTTGGCAGGCCGCCGCCCGAAGGCAGCGGCCGGAACGTCTCGATAAGCTACTTCCCTTCAGCCTCCACCTTCGCTTTGGCGTTGTTGTTCATCGCCTTGACCGTCGTGTCTTGACCGCCTTCACCCGTCTTTGCAGTCGTTGTCGCCGGCGCTGCCTTGGACGGGGCTGACGTCTGCTCCGCCGGACCTTTGCCCAGGTTGGGCTTGGTCGTGGCGGTTGTCGGGGCCTTTGCACTGGCCGTTGACTGCTGAGCGACCGCGCCGGCACCGATCACCAGCAGGCCAGTTACCGCCCCGACAAGCGCGTAGGTGGTGCGCGCCATTCTCATGCGTCTGCCCCCCGTGCCCTGGTCATGCTGACTCCAGTTGCTTGCCGATCGGCAAGCTGCGTATGCGCTTACCAGTCGCGGCGAAGATCGCGTTGCAAAGCGCCGGAGCAAACGGCGGGACGCCCGGCTCACCAACACCGCTGGGCGGCACGTCCGGACCAGCCGGCATGATGTGCACGTTTGTCACCTGCGGGGCCTCGTCGATCCGTGCGACCGGGAAGTCGTCAAAGTTGCTCTGCACGACGCGGCCGTTCTTGAAGGTAAGCTCGCCATACTTGGCCAGACTCAGCCCCATGATCGCAGCCCCCTGGATCTGCGACTCAATCCGCTCGGGATTGACATAGGTGCCGCAGTCGATTGCCGTATCCACCCGTGGCACTGTCAGCTTGCCCTTGTCGTCAACCGCCACCTCGACAATGGTTGCAATGTAGCTGACGAAGCTACGGTGCACGGCAATACCTAACCCGTGACCCTTTGGCACTTGGCGCCCCCATTGCCCCTTGTCAGCCACCAGTTCGACCACACGCCGCAGCCGCCCTACATCGATGGGATAGCTCTCGATCGGCTCGCCGTAGTCCCATAGCGTCTTCACCGATGGTCCAACATCGACCAGGCGGGCGGGGCCGATCAGCTCCAGCAGCATCTCCTTCGGATCACGGCCGGTCTCATGGGCAATTTCCGCCGCCATCGTCTGCACCGCGAACGCATGCGGGATGTTGGATACCGAGCGGAACCAGCCGATGCGGGTGAACGCCGCCGCCTCCGGGTTTTCACAGCGGATATTCGCGATATCGAAGGGCATGTCGACCAGCCCCATCCCCAGTTCGAACGGCGCCTCGTGCTTCGCGCCGGCCGAGAAGGTGGAGAAGATCGTCGGCGCAACGCTGCGATGCCGCCAGGCGACAACCTTGCCGTTCTTGTCCAGGCCCGCTTCAATCCGTTCCGCGGAAACGGTGTGGACGAAGTCATGCTGAACGTCATCCTCGCGTGTCCACTGTACCCGCACCGGCGCGTTCAGCGCCTTGGATAGCAGCGCCGCTTCCAGGACATAGTCACACTTTGACTTTCGGCCAAAGCCGCCACCCAGCAATGTCACGTTGACCGTGACGTTGTCGGGCGAAATCCCCAGGGTCTTGGCGACATCTTCGCGCGTGCCGCCTGGGCTTTGCACCGGTGCCCAGATCTCGGCCTTGCCGTTGACGACATGGGCCGTGGCCACCGGCGGCTCCATGCTGACATGCGCCAGATGCGGCAGATAGTATTCGCCGACGACGACCTTGTTTGCGCTCTTCAGCGCGCCTTCCGGATCACCGTTGTTGCGTACAACCAACCCTGGCTTGCGCGACGCATCCTCCAACTGTGCCCGATAGGCGACGGAGTCATACTTCGCGTTCGGACCATCATCCCACACGACCTTCAAGGCATCGCGTCCCATGATCGCCGCGCCGGTGTTGCGGGCAATGACGGCCACGCCACCGAGCGGCTGGAACTTCGACGGCCACGGCCAGCCTTGCACCTCCATGACCTTCTCCACGCCGGAGACTTTCATGGCGGCGGTCCCGTCAAACGAAACCAGCTTGCCGCCGGTGACCGGCGGGCGTGCAATCACCGCATACTTCATCCCCGGCAGCCTGACGTCGGCACCGTAAGTGGCCTTGCCCGTCGTAATGTCGTGCAGGTCGACAATGCCAACCCGGCCTTTGCCAATGTAGCGGAAGTCCTTGGGGTCCTTTAGGATGAGTTTTGCCGTTTCCGGAACCGGCTGGGCAGCGGCATCGGTCGCCAGATCACCGAAGCTGACCTTCTGCCCGGTCGCGCTGTTGACAACCTCATGGTTGACCGCCTTTACCTGGGTCACCGGAACATTCCAGCGCCTGGCGGCAGCCGCCTCCAGCATCATCCGCGCTGCGGCGCCTACTTGGCGCATCGGGATCAGGAAGTGGCGCGTGCTGCGCGATCCATCCGTATCCTGGTTACCGTACTTCTCCTCGTTGCCGGGAGCCTCCCGAACAAGCACCCGGTTCCAGTCCGCCTCCATCTCGTCCGCCACGATCATCGGCAGGCTGGTGCGCACACCGGTGCCCATCTCCGCCCGCGCGGCAATGATCGTTACCGTACCGTCTGCGGCAATCGAGACGAATACGCGCGGATCATTGACCGTGCCGTGCGGCATCGCACCGGCTCCGGTGGAGTATGCCGCCATGCCGCGGCGGGACAGAACCGGGGTCGCCAGCACAAGACCAGCGGTGATGCCCATGCCCCGCAGCACGGAGCGGCGGGAGACGTTTTCGATGCGGGGGGCAAATTGCTTGCTCATGGCTCAGGTCCCCGTTGCAGCAAGACGAACAGCCGCTTCAATCCGCTGATAGCATCCGCATCGGCAGATGTTGCCCGACATCGTGTCCCGAATGTCACCGTCGGACGGATGCGGGTTCTGCTGCAGCAACGCCGCTGCCTGCATGATCTGCCCTGCCTGACAGTAACCGCACTGCGGCACGTTCGCCTCGCGCCAGGCCTTCTGCACCGGATGATCCCCTTTGGCATCGAGACCTTCGATGGTGACGACCTTTTGGTCGGCCACATCCGACATGGCGGTAATGCAGGCTCGCGCAGCCTGACCGCCGACATGAACTGTGCAGGCGCCGCACAGTGCACGGCCGCATCCAAATTTGGTGCCCGTCAGCCCCACCTCGTCACGCAAGTACCAAAGTAGAGGCAGCGAGGGATCGCCATCCCAGCTCTGGGCTTGTCCATTAACCGTCAACTTGATCATGATCCTGCCACCTGTCCGTGTTTAGAGAAGCGATGTGCGCGTGCTCAGGCGCGTTAACGAAGTCCCCATGTGCAGGCCGCCACCCTGCCTTCGGCGTTGATCGGCGAACCGACTTCGACAGGACATAATAATATTTGAAACACCAGCCTGCTTAGCCGGGAAAAGCAACCGCTGCTGCATTGCAGTGTTTAAGCAAATAATGCTGCGGCGCCCCATGACCCGCGTCCCCCTTCCAAACCGCTCCGGTTTATCGGATTGGTCGGCGGCTCGGTCGCGATGCCGGGCTCACCGCCGTTTCGCTGAGTGTTGCCTTAATTGCGTGTTATGTGCAACCCCATAGGACACCGGACCGAGAGGCGACAGATCGCAGCCGCTTCGCCCCTCAGCCGGCAAGGCGCTCGACAAATACTTGCTGTCAGTTGCCTAAATTGACGGTAGACAATCGGATCTCGATTGCCTGTTTCTGCTAAATAACAAGCAATCGAGATCTAGTTTATGGGACGCCGCAACCGACTCTGCCGCTTCAGGCAGCCGGCTAGACCACATGTTCGCCTGAGATAGGGGCGACCCGTCTCGCAGTATGCAGGCTTTCGAGGATTGCGCTGGAAGGTCTGGCGCCGAGCCTCATGCATAGGAGACGGGTCATGGACAAGCTTATCACCTACGTCGGTCTTGATGTTCACAAGGATACGATCGCGATTGCACTGGCTGCGTCCGATAAGCGAGGGGAGGTGCGCGAGTATGGCAAGATTGCGAACACGCCGGCTGCGTTGAGGGTAGCGGCTGCAAAGCTGGCTCGCGACGGCGGCGACCTGCGGTTCTGTTACGAAGCCGGGCCTTGTGGCTACGGGATCCAGCGGCAATTGGTTGCCTGCGGACACGGATGCGTGGTGGTAGCTTCGTCGCTGATCCCCCGCCGGCCCGGTGAGCGGATCAAGACCGACCGGCGGGACGCCATCAATCTCGCCAAGCTGCACCGGGCGGGTGAGCTGACCGCCGTCTGGGTTCCGGATCAGACGCATGAGGCGATCCGCGATCTGGTTCGAGCTCGGTTGGCGGCGGTGCGTACCCTGCGCCAAGCACGCCCGCAACGATCCGGTTTCCTGCTGCGTCATGGCCATCACTACCACCGGCCGGCCTGGACGCAGATGCACCGTCGCTGGCTGGGTGGATTGCAGTTCGGACAGCCCGTGCACCACATCGTGCTGCAAGATTGTATCGCGGCCGTCGAGGCCACGACGGCACGGCGTGACCGCCTGCAAGCGCATATCGAAGCAGCGTTGCCGGATTGGTCACTGGCACCCGTGGTGCGTGCTGTGCAGGCGTTGCGTGGGATGGCCCTGGTGGCGGCGGCCACATTGATCGCGGAACTCGGTGACATCACCCGTTTCACCAATCCGCGCCAGCTCATGGCGTATCTGGGCCTGGTCCCATCAGAGCATTCCAGTGGCGGAACGCGACGCCAGGGCGGGATCACCAAGGCTGGCAACGGCGCGGCACGGCGTATGCTGATCGAGGCAGCCTGGCGTTATCGCTTTCCACCCCGGATCAGCCGTGACCTTGTGTTGCGCCAGGAGGGGCTACCCAAGGCAGTCCGCGATACGGCGTGGAAGGCTCAGGAACGGCTATGTCGCCGCTACCGCAGGCTGTCCCAGGCTGGGAAGCTGCCGACCGTGGTGACTGCCGCGATCGCGCGCGAACTGGCAGGCTTCGTCTGGGCCATTGCCCAATTGGTGCAGCAGGCAAACGGCTGACGCGTACGAAACCAACGCCAAGCAGGACAACAGCCGCATCAACAGATGCCAAAACTGAGCAGGGCTGGGGGCACGGTCACGGCCAGGAGAACCCTCGTAACCACTATCAGCCGGATCTCATCCGATGCTGGCGCCTAGATCGAGGAAGCTCCGCGACGCATCCGGTCAGGCGGTAACCAACCCGCGTATCAGAGCATGATCAACCGTCGTTTCGATGATCGTGCCTCCTGCCTTGCTCAGTGGCAGCCATGCTGAACCGCTTGCTCGACAAGCAAGGAGTTGTCGCGCCTGCTACTTGAAATGGCGAACATGAGAGTGGTCTGATCCCGACACTCGCATCCGATGCGGTCGGGTGAATCGGCCCACCAACCAACGGCTAATGGGGAAATCAGACGGTTCTTTCCATCTGATTTTCACCACTAGAACGGCTTCGCGCAGACAGTGAACCGCGCTAAAGCGCGATGCTACGCGAGTAGCCGCGCAGATGTGTGTTTTAGCAGAGCGAGCATAGAATCCCCTTCTGTGGAGGTCGTCAAACGTTCATAACGAACAGGGGACGCGCGTCGGGTTGGAAAAGTGCCGGGTGGAAGGCGACAGCATGAGAGCTATTCGCATCGAGCAGTATGGTGGCCCAGAGGTGCTCCGGCTGCAGGACATCCCCGTGCCGGTTCCCGGAGAAGGCGAAGTGCTGGTGCGGCTGGCCCATGCCGGCATCAACGTGATGGACGTGGGAACGCGGCAGGGCGCATTTGCGAATTCGCAGACCTATCCCGTCCACCTGCCGACCACCATTGGCATGGAGGGCGCGGGGACGGTGGAGCGGGTCGGTGCTGGCGTCGCCGGGTTCCACCCCGGCGACCGGGTGGCCTATTGCCTGGTTTGGAACAGCCATGCCGAGTTTGCCGTTGTGCCGGCCTGGCAACTCGTTCACGTGCCGCCGGCGGTGCCGCTCGCGCTTGCCGCCGCCGCAACCTTCCAGGGGTTCACCGCCCATTACCTGGCGACCGATGTCGGCCGCCTTGGGCCCGGGCGGTCCTGCCTGGTTCACGCGGCGGCTGGGGGCGTGGGGCAACTACTCGTCGGCTTTGCGGCGCGTCTTGGGGCTACCGTCTATGGCACCGTGCGCGTAGAAAGCCAGAAGCAGCTTGCGCGCGAACGGGGTGCGAGAGACGTGTTCCTGTCGAACGATGGCGGTTTTGTCGCGCCACTGCTTGAGCTGACCGGCGGTGTCGGAGTCGACGTGGTATTCGACTCGGTCGGCAAGCCGACGCTGCGCCAGGATTTCAAGGTGACGCGCCTGAAGGGGCTGGTGGTGAGCTTTGGAACGTCCGGCGGCGCCGTCGACGACCTCAACCCGGCCGAGCTGGGCGAAGCCGGATCACTTTACCTAACACGGCCGCGCTTGAAGGACCACCTGTCCGACGCCCACACCATACAGGCGCGCGCTGACGCGCTTTACAGTGGCATTGCCGACGCCAGCCTGTCGTTGCCGCTGGGCAAACGCTACGCCATGGACGAAGTCCGCCAAGCACACGCCGATGTCGAGGCACGCAGGACCGGCGGCAAGCCGCTGCTCGACATTGCCCCCGAAGCCTAGCCGCGCCAGTTCGCCGGCGGAGTTGGCTGGGACGGCTGGGGGCAGATGTGGGCCACTGCGTGAGACATCTGCCACGGCGGAAACCTGACCGTCAGGTCAGGTCTGTGCTCTGACCGGCACCACCGATGATCAGGCCGCAGCACGCTTGACGACACCTTCGGCGAGCAGGCTATGTGCCGTACTGGCAATTGCCTCATCGTTGCTCCTGGGTGCCCAACCGAGCTCACGTTTCGCCTTGTCCGCGGAGACCGGCCTTTGCTTGTCGAGCTCGTACAGCCGGCCCCGCACGACCGGGTCGACCACCGACGACAGACGCACCAGCCAGTTCGGCAAGCGGCGCTGGGGCACCTTGCCCGCTACTTCCGGCACGCGTTCCCGCAGCACTCGCGCAACGTCCTGCATCCAATAGAAAGGTCCGGCCCCGATGTAGCGCTGACCGGCGGCGTCCGGCGTGCGCAATGCCCGGACATGCAGGTCGGCGATGTCGCGCACATCGGCCAGCGGCCAGCCGAAGTTCGGCAGGCCGGGCAGCGACCCGTCGATCAGCTTCTTGACGATGTCGAGTGAGGCCGAAAAGTCGCCCGCGAGCACCGGGCCAATCACCGCGCCGGGGCAGACGGTGACGAGTTCCAGCGCGCCGCCCTCGCGGGAGTGCCAGTCCCAGGCAGCGCGCTCCGCGATCATCTTGGACCTTTCATAGGCGGAGCTATCGGCCCGGTTGCCCGGATCGGACCAGTCCGCCTCAGTGAACGGCTGCGATCGTCCGCCATGGCCATAGGCCACCGCGGCCGTCGACGAGGTTATCACCACCCGCCGCACGCCGGCGTCGCGGGCCGCCTTGAGAACCCGCAGCGCGCCGTCGCGTGCCGGCCGCACCAACTCGTCGTCGTTCCTTGGATTGCGCGTCGGGAAGGGTGATGCGACGTGCAGCACGCCCGAGCAGTCGGAGCAGGCCTGCCGCCAGCCGGCATCAGCGTTGAGATCGGCGGCCACGACCTTGAGGCTGTCGTCCGCCCTCACGAGCTTGCCGATTGCGGCGCGGACCTGCGCCTCCCGGGCGAGGCTGCGGACGGTCGTGGTCACGCGTGTGCCTTCACGAAGAAGCTGTGCGATACAGAAGCTCGCGATGTACCCTGATCCACCAGTCACCAGCACGCGTTCAGACTCAGCCATGACGATCTCCTTGCCTGGGTCCGAATTTAGACATATTGGGCTATAAATGTCCAGTATGTCCGATCCCAGCCTGAAACGTGTTTTCGTAGCGGCGCTGACGCTGTTCGGTCGTCACGGCTTCCAGCGCACAAGCATGGCCGACATCGCGCGTGAGGCAGGAATCGCACGGGCGACCCTCTACCTGCGCTTTTCGGACAAGGGCGCGCTTTTCGAAGCGCTGGCGGCATCGTTGGTCGATGAAGCGCTGGCGCAGGCGGAGGCGGCCTGGGTGCCCGATGCGCCACTATCGGAGAACATCGCCGCGACACTGCTCGCCAAGGATCTCCGCTTCTTCCACATACTCAATGCGACGCCACACGGCGCGGAACTGCTGGAACTCGACGCCGAGCTGACCGCCGCGCATGTGGCGCGGCTGGATGCGGGGTTTGCCGCGCTGCTCGCGAGACGCGGTCGCGAGGCGGTGCAGCGGGGCGCGGACCTGACGGCGTTCGACGATGCAGACGGGTTTGCGGCGTTCCTGGCGACCGCCGGCTCAAGCCTCAAGCACGAGACGCGCACCGAGGAGGCGTTCCGCTCGGTCGTCCATTGCCTGGCGCGCGTGTCAGCCCGCGCGGCGGGGCAGACCTGAGCCACCTGGTGAAGAACGCCTATATGTGGCGGTCGAGATGGAACTGGAGGCCGTCGAATAATAAGCAACGAGGCGCTTGACCTTCCCATATGGGAAGCCAAAAATCTAAGTCATGCGCGCGTCTAGGGCCCTAATCGCCGCCTTGCTGCTTCTGGCGTTCACGCTCGGAATGCCTATGCATGCCGCAACGGCGCATTTCGGTCAGCCGACCGGCGACGCGCCCCTCGCCCATGCCATCGCCGATCATGGGCAGGGCCATTGCTGCCTGGATCATGATCGAAAGTGCCAAACCGGCATGGTTTGCCAGATGGCTTGCAGTGCCGGTCTGGCGATCCTGGAAGCGCCGCCCTTGCTAGGCACGCACTTGGCTTATGCCATGCGGTTTGCGCCGGAACTGCCTGCCACCAAGGCGGGCGTAACGCTCCCTTTAGATCCCTTCCCGCCTAGACCTTCCCGCATCGCTTAAAGCGTCCGGCCGTGGGCCAGGGCGCGTTGCAGGCACGTATTCTGTCGAGAGCAGCAGCTTGCACTCCCGATAGTGCGGAAGCAGGCGTCGCGATCCTCCAAGCCGGACCAGGCTCAGCAATGCACGCCTCGACCTATAGGTGGCGTCGCCAGGCAGTAAGGAAGGCTCTTCAAATGTCCCCGTTCTCGATTCCACGCCGCAGGCTTGTCCAGGGCCTGGCCGCCGCGGGCGCGCTCTCCACCCTTGGCGTGCCGCGCCGTGCTGCTCACGCGGCCAGCTTCGGCCACCCTGACCTGAGCGGCAGCACGTTCGACCTCGCGATCGGCCGCACCTCGGTCAACGTCACCGGGAGCCAGAGACCAGCGACGCTGGTGAATCAGCTCCTGCCCGGCCCCGTGCTGCACTGGCGCCAGGGTGACACCGTGACACTGCGGGTCCGCAACACGCTCGCCCTGCCGACCTCAATACACTGGCACGGCATCCGCTCGCCGGCGAACATGGACGGCGTGCCGGGGCTGTCCTTCAAGGGCATCGAGCCGGGCGAGACCTTCACCTACCGCATCCCGCTGCCCGAGCACCAGACCGGCACCTACTGGTACCACAGCCACTCGGCGTTCCAGGAGCAGACCGGCCTCTACGGCGCGATCGTCGTCGAGCCGCGGGACGGCTACCGGGATCGCTTCGAGCGCGATTACGTGGTGTTGCTCTCGGACTGGACGGACCAGGACCCGGAGCAGGTCGTCAGCAATCTCAAGTTCCAGAGCGACTACTACAACTTCCACCAGCGCACGATCGGCACCTTCGCCGCTGACGCCAGCCGGGAAGGTTTGGGTAAAACGGTCGCCGACCGGCTGGATTGGGGCCGGATGCGGATGAGCCCGACCGACATCGCGGACGTAACGGGCGCGACCTACACCTATCTGCTGAATGGCGCGGCGCCGGGCGCCAACTGGACCGGCCTGTTCCACCCCGGCGAGCGGGTGCGGCTGCGCTTCATCAACGGTTCATCCATGACATTCTTCGACGTGCGCATCCCAGGCTTGACCATGACCGTGGTAGCGGCGGACGGCAACGACGTGGAGCCGGTGCCCTTGGACGAGTTCCGCATCGGTGTTGCCGAGACTTACGACGTGATCGTGCAGCCGACGGCGAACGCCGCCTACACCATCTTCGCCCAGAGCGAGGATCGCACCGGGTACGCCCGTGGCACTTTGGCCCCGCGCGAAGGCTTGGCCGGGCCGATCCCGCCCATGGACCCGCGCCCGATGCGCAGCATGACCGACATGGGAATGGGCAGCATGAACATGGGCGGTTCAGGCGGCATGTCCGGCATGAAAATGGATCAGGGCTCGATGCCAGGCATGAACATGGGCGGTCATAGCGGGCCAGGAATGACTGGCAAGCAGGGTGATCCAGCCGGGGCTAGGATGGACGGACTGGTCGGCGTGGACAACGTGGCCATGATGCCGATCAGCCGCCTGGACGACCCCGGCGATGGGTTGGAGAACAACGGGCGCCGCGTCTTGACCTATGCGATGCTGCGGGCCCGTGAACCGGGTGCCGATCCACGCCCTGCATCGCGTGAGGTCACGCTGCACCTGACGGGCAACATGCAGCGCTACATGTGGGGCTTCGACGGCAAGAAGTTCTCCCAGGCCGAGCCGATCCGCCTCAAGCTAGGTGAGCGGGTGCGCTTTACCTTGATCAACGACACGATGATGGAGCACCCGATCCATCTGCACGGGCTGTGGAGCGAGTTGGAGAACGGACAGGGCGAGCACCGGCCTTACAAGCACACCATTATCGTCAAACCCGGTGAGAAGCTGAGCTATCTTGTCACCGCGGATACGCAAGGCGCCTGGGCCTATCACTGTCACCTGCTCTACCACATGGAGATGGGCATGTTCCGCGCCGTGGTGGTGGCGTGAGCCGCGGCCACGGCGCCGCCCTGTCGGTGGCGGCTGGACTGCTCGCGAGCACGCCGGCGCTGGCGCAGCAAACAGCGCCGTCGGGCGTAAGCGACCAGATACGTGTCGCGCCGTTCGAGAACGTAGGCGGAATGCAGCCGGTGATGGACAACACCGTCTTCACCCATGTGCTGCTGGAGCAGGCCGAGGACCGTTGGAACGGACGCAACCAGGAGTTCCGCTACGACGGTCAGGGCTGGACTGGCACCGACTACAACAAGCTGTGGCTCAAATCCGAAGGCACCGTCACGAACCAAGGCCGCTTCACCGACGGCCAGCACGAATTTCTTTATGACCGAGCCGTCAGCACGTTCTTCGATGTGCAAGCCGGCGTTCGAGTGGATCTTGACAGCGCGACAACGCGGACTTGGGGCGCGCTGGGCGTCCAGGGCCTCTCGCTGTACTTCTTTGATGTGGAAGCGACGGCCTATGCGAGTGACGATGGGCATTATGCAGCCCGGCTTAAGGGCAGCTATGACCTGCTTATCACCAACCGCCTGATCCTGCAGCCTGAAGCGGAGCTGAATTTCTATACCAGGGCCGATCCGGGTCGCCGCACGGGCACGGGCCTGTCGGACATAGATGCCGGCCTGCGGCTTCGCTACGAGTTCAGTCGCAAGCTCGCACCCTATGTCGGCATCACCTACAGCGGGCTGTTTGGCCAGAGTGCGTCATATGCCCGCCGCGAGGGCGAGGACCCCCAAAGGGTGAGCTTCACCTTCGGCATCCGGTCCTGGTTCTAGCTCAGTATGTCCCTCCCCTGCCCACACCAAGATGCACGATCCGCAGCACGGCACGGCATGCCGTGATGCCCGCTATCTCAGCCAATTTTACAACAGGAACAGCATCATGATTCGGTCCGCGACGCTTCTTCACGTTGCCTTCATCGGCGTGATCGGCCTGTTTCCGGCCGCCCGCGCGCAGCCGCCCAGTCAAAGCGGGATGCAGGGCATGTCCGGCATGCAGGGACAAAGCACGGCTGGGACGCAAGGGCACAACATGCAGGGCATGGACATGAAGACGATGATGAACAAGTGCGCCGACATGCGCCGGCAGATGGCCCAAGGAACGCATCAGAGCACGCCGGACATGAAGCAGATGATGGCCCGGTGCGACGCAATGGACCACAGTATGGGCAGCATGCCGGGCATGGGCTCCACGGCTCCCGCCGCCACGCGGTCGCGGTAGGAAAGAGGCCCGATGTTTCAACCATCCTCCTTCGTGGCGCGTTGGCCGCAGCGAGCCGGCTGACATCGGCCAACGCCGCCTAGGCGCTGCACCCGATTAGACGGCGCGGCGCCCCGTTTGCTGGCTCGACCAGGATCGTTGCATGCTAAAGGTCTTTGTCACTGTCGTCGTGCTGGCCGCGATCGTGGTTCTAGGCGCCGCGGCGTACGTCTACTCCGGCGCTTTCAATATAGCGGCAACAGAGCACCACTCCGATCTTGTCTATGCCGTCCTCGATACCTTTCGCATGCGCTCGATCAAAGCGCACGCGGCCGGGATCCAGCCGCCGCCCGATTTAGGCAGCCAGACGCGGGTCGTGAACGGCACGTCGCACTTCGCCGAGCATTGCGCGATGTGTCACTCCGCGCCTGGTGTTAAGGCGCAGGACTTGGCCGAGGGCATGTATCCGAAGCCGCCCGTGCTCACCGACACGGCGAAGCGCTACACGCCGGGCGAGCTGTTCTGGATCTTGAAGAACGGCATCAAAATGTCAGGCATGCCCTCCTGGGGCGACCACGGCGATGACGATCTCTGGAACACGGTCGCCTTCCTGGAAAAGCTGCCAGGCATGAGCGAACAGGACTACGGCAAGCTTGAGATGGCGTCGGTGCAGGCCGGGGGCCACCACATGCACGGAGGTGGATCCATGAACATGGACCACATGGACATGGGCCACAGCTCTTCAGAGCCGGCTGATACCAAGACAAAAGACGGCCGTCCGCCACAATGACCACCAACGTTTCTCGTGGACGATCAACGTTCCCATGGCGGCTCAGCTTGGTCCAGCTCAGCGCCCTCGCCAGACGGGTTTGCGCTTTTCGACGAATGCCTTGATCCCCTCGACGCGGTCTTCGCTGCTGTACGGGCTGATACCCTCATTCAGCCGCAGTGCCGCGGGCACCGGCATGCCGTTGGAGCGGATGGCGACCTCCTTCATCCGCCGCAGCGACACCGGCGCATTCTCGCAGATTGCCGCGGCCAGGCGCATCGCCTCGTCCAGGGCCTCGCCGCGCGGCACCACGCGGTTGACCAGGCCCCAGCGCCGGGCTTCCTCGGTGCCGATGTACTCACCGAGGTAGAGCATTTCATAGGCGATGCCCGAGGGGATCATGCGCGGCAGCATGACGTTGGCGAAATGCGCACCCTTGCCGCGCTTGGCCTCCGGCAGACCCAGCATGACGTGTTCGGCGGCGACGCGCATGTCGCAGGCCAGCGCAAGCTCTAGCCCGCCGGCAACGGCAGCCCCGTTCAGGGCGGCGATGGTCGGCTTGATGGTCTCATACACCACCTCGTACAGGTAGCGCTGCGCGCGCGACAGCAGGGGCTGGAACGGCTTGCCCTCGGCATCCTCCTGCGCTCGGGCCTTCAGGTCGGCGCCGGCACAGAAGGCCCGGTCGCCGACCGCGGTCAGCACGACGGCGCGCACCTCAGGATCGGCGCCGGCATCGACGAAGGCCTCGATCAGCGCTTCGGACAGTTCCGGCGACAGGGCGTTCATCCGGTAGGGGCGGTTGATGGTCAGCAGCAGGATATGGCCGCGCCGCTCCGACAGCAGGATGTCATCGGTCATTGCGTGTTCCCTTCTTGCATCGCCCATCAGTGAAAGGCGACACATCGGTTTGGCTTGAAGCGGCCGATTCACGCGGCGAAGCGCGTTGCGCTTCTCTGCGATCGGACACTTGTTGGCGGCAGGATAACCGAGCCGCCGGCACATGGACATGGCGCGGGGCGGGTGGACATGATGGGGATGTGCGCGGCACAGGGCCGCGGGGAAAGGAGTGCCTGCCAGATGCCAGCCCACAGTGCTGCCCAGGCCCTGGTTCCTGCCCAGGAGGCATTGCACACGCTGTTCCATCCGCGCGCAGTGGCTGTCATCGGCGCGTCGGACGACAGCACGAAGCATGGCTACGTGGTGCTGACCAACATCCGCAAGACCGGATTTGCCGGCGGGATCCATGGCATCAGCCGCCGGCTGGCGCAGGTCGACGGCATCCCATGCCACGCTGATCTGGCTGACCTGCCAGAGCCGGTTGATACCGCCTTTCTCGCCATCCCGGCGCAGGCAGCGGTGCAGGCCGTGGCCGACTGCGCCCAGGCCGGGATGAAGACGGTCATCGTCGGTTCGGCCGGCTATGCCGAGAGCCTGGATGCCGACGGCGCGGAGCGGCAACATGCGCTGCAGCGGGCGGCACAGGCGGCCGGCATCCGGCTGGTCGGACCGAACTGCAACGGCGTCTATAATGCGCATCTGCCGCTGTCGATCGGCTTCAACACCTCCCACGGCAAGCGGCAGACGCCGGGTGGGGTGTCGATCTTCTCGCACAGCGGCGCCTTGTTCGATGCGATGGCGGGACGGCTGGCCATGCTTGGCGCGGGGTTGTCGCTGTTCGCCTCGGTGGGCAACGAGGCGGATCTGTCGGTGCTGGACTTCCTGGAATACGGCATCGGTCATGCGCCGACGCGGGTCATCGCACTGTTGATCGACAGCCTGCGGGACGGGCCTCGCTTCCGCCGGCTGGCGCTGGCGGCGCACGCTGCCGGCAAGCCGGTGGTGGTGCTGAAGATCGGCGGGTCAGAGGCTGGGGCGGCGGCGGCGGTGGCGCATTCCTCGCGGCTGGCGGGCGACGACGCGGCCTATCGGGCGCTGTTCGCCGTCAGCGGCGTGGCGACGGTGAAGACGCTGGAAGGGCTGATGACGGCGGCGGCGTTGCTGGACAGATATGGGCACCGGCCGGGGCGGTTGGGCGCGCTGTCGACCTCGGGCGCGGGTGCGTCGCTGATCGCCGACCGCTGCGCGGCGCTGGGTGTGAAGCTGGCGGTTCTGGGTGCGGCGACGCATGCGGCGATCGACGCGCGGAAGCTGTTCTCGCGCATCGGCAACCCGCTGGACATGGGCATCTTCGGCGGCATGCGCCGCTGCGCCGAGGTGCCGGCGCTGCTGATGAACGACCCGGACGTGTCGGTCGGGCTGGCGCTGGTGCACGCGATGAACCCGTGGCAGGGCGACCCGTACCGGGCGGCGATGGCGACCGCGCGGCAGCGTTCGCAGAAGCCGCTGCTGGTGGTAACCCCCGGCGGGCTGCCCACCGCGGAGCGGCAGACCTATACAGCGAGCGGCATCGAGGTGTTCACCGAGACCGACATCCTGCTGGAGGGCATCGGCGCTTTGCTGACCCGGCTGCCCGATGCGATGGCGGAACCGCTGCAGGAGGCCGCGGCGCCGGCGGCTGCGGTGTTGCCCGCACGGACACTGACCGAACCGGAGAGTCTGCGGTTGCTGGCGGGGTTCGGCGTTCCGGTGGTGGCAAGCCTGGTGTGCGACTGCGCGGCGGACGCCATCGGCGCGGCGACGCGCCTGGGCTATCCAGTGGTGCTGAAAGGTGTGGTGCAGGGGGTGGCGCATAAGAGCGATCATGGCCTGGTGCATGTCGGGCTGGCTGGTCCCGATGCGGTGGCGGCGGCCTTCGCCGCAGTGGGCTGCCCGGCCGTGGTGGTGCAGGCGATGGTCCCGGGCGAGCTGGAGGCGATCGCCGGGGTCAGCCGAAGCGACGGCGTGGGGTTGGTGATGGTTGCCGGCCTTGGCGGGATCTATGCCGAAGCCTTGCGCGACGTGGCCTGTTTTCCGCTGCCGGTCAGCCGCGCGGCGATCGAGGCGGGGGTGGCGAACGGCACGCTGGGACAGGTGCTGGCAAGCCCGCGGTGGAAGCACCGCGACGCCCATCGCACCTTCATCGACCTGTTGATGAGCCTGCAGGCAGCCGCCCTGGCGCTGGGTGAGCGACTGCGGGCGATCGACATAAATCCGGTGATACTGGGTCCTGCCGGGGCGACAGCGGTTGATGCGCTGGTGGTCGCAGCGGCATGATCGCGACGCCTGCCAAGGATCGTGCGGCCTTCACCCCTCCGCGCGCGGCGGGACGGAAGCATCCGGCAGTTGCGCGAGGTCATGTTCAAGGATCACCCACCCCGCTTTGACCGAAAGTCCCCTTCAATTCCATCACGGATACGCAATCATACCGCCCGTGGCCGGAGCGCCGACACCGGTCGTTGAGGGATAGGTCAGCGGCAGCCCAGCCCGAACGCGGGCGGCCAGGAAGCCGAAGCACTGTGCCTCCAGTACGTCGCCGTTCCAGCCCACCTCCTCCACCGGATCGACCGGCTGGCCCAGCGTGTCCCGCAACGCCTGCATCAATGCCATGTTCAGCCTTCCGCCGCCGCACACCAGCCAGCGCCGCGGCGGCTGCGGCAGCACGGCGCGGGCTACCGATGCGGCCGTGAACTGGGTCAGCGTCGCCGCCCCGTCCGCCGCCGACAGCGCGAACAGCCCGCTGTCGTCCAGGCGCCGGCCGAAATCCAGCCGGTCCAGCGACTTGGGCCCGGCCGCGGCGAAGTAGTTGTCGTCCAGCAGCCGTGCCAGCACCACCGCGTCCACCTGGCCCGACCGAGCCAGCGCGCCGTCAGCGTCGAACGGCTGGCCGGTGTGGCGAAACACCCAGTCGTCCAGCGGGCCGTTGCCCGGGCCAGTGTCGAACGCCACCATCGTATGGTCGCCGCCGATCCAGGTGACGTTCGCCACGCCGCCGATGTTCAGCACCGCCAGCGGCTTGCCCATGCCCTGCGCCAGCGCCGCATGATACACCGGAACCAGCGGCGCCCCCTGCCCGCCCGCCGCCACATCCGCTGTGCGGAAGTCATGCACCACAGGCACACCCAGCGACCGTGCCAGCAGGCCGGCATCACCGATCTGCCAGGTCCGCCGGCGCTGTGGCTGGTGCAGGATGGTCTGGCCGTGAAAGCCGATCAGCTCCGCTGGCCGGCCCAGCGCCTCAACCGCCCGCACGTGATACTCGGTCAGCCGCCGTTCGGCCGCCAACAGCTCCGGATCCTGCCCCGTCAATGCCGGCGCACGGTCCAGCAGCGTGCGCAACTGCCGCCGCAGTGCAGAATCATAGGGCACGGTGACCGCCGGTCCGAACGCCGCCACGCTGACGCCGTCCGTCTCCAGCCACGCCGCGTCCACCCCGTCCAGCGACGTCCCGCTCATCAGCCCGATCGTCCGCGGCATTTGCCCCCGTCTCGCCGTGTGTTAACCCGCCTCTCCCAACCTACGGGTCCGCCGCAATGACCACCAACTGTTTTCTCGACGAGGCGACCGCCCGCGGCTTCGTCTTCCAGTGCACCGACACCCAGGCTTTGCGCACCGCGATGCAGGCCGGCAAGCTGACCGCCTATATCGGCTTCGACTGCACCGCTGACAGCCTGCACGTCGGCAGCCTGGTGCAGATCATGATCCTGCGGTTGCTGCAGAAGCACGGCCACAAGCCCATCGTGCTGCTGGGCGGCGGCACCAGCCGCATCGGCGATCCCTCTGGCAAGGACGAAGCCCGCCAGTTGCTGACCGATGCGACGATCGCCGCCAACATGGCCGGCATCTGCCGCTGCTTCACGCCCTTCCTGCGCTTCGGCGGCGGACCCGCCGAGGCCATGCTGGCCAACAACGCCGACTGGCTCGATCCGCTGGGCTACATCCCGTTGCTGCGCGACGTCGGCGTCCACTTCACCATCAACCGGATGCTCAGCTTCGATTCCGTCAAGCTGCGCCTGGACCGCGAGCAGCCGCTGACGTTCCTGGAATTCAACTACATGATCCTGCAGAGCTACGACTTCCGGGAGCTTAGCCGCCGCCACAACGTCAGCCTGCAGATCGGCGGCTCTGACCAGTGGGGCAACATCGTCGCCGGTATGGAGCTGACCCGCCGCACCGACGCCCGTGCGGTCTACGGCCTGACCACGCCGCTGATCACCACGGCCTCGGGCGGCAAGATGGGCAAGACCGCCCAAGGGGCGATCTGGCTGACCGCCGACCGGCTGTCGCCCTACGATTACTGGCAGTTCTGGCGCAACACGGAGGACGCCGATGTCGGCCGGTTCCTGCGCCTGTTCACCGACCTGCCGCTGCCGGAGATCGCGCGGCTGGAAGCGCTCGGCGGTGCCGAGATCAATGCGGCGAAGAAGCGCCTTGCCACCGAGGCGACCGCGCTGTTGCATGGCCCCGACCAGGCCACACAGGCCGCCGAGACCGCCCGCCGCGCCTTCGAGCAGGGTGAGGCCGCCGAGACGCTGCCCACTGTCACCGTCCCGGCCGCGGAGCTGCAGGCCGGCATCCCGGCCTTCCGGCTGTTCACCCTGGTTGGCCTGGCCGCCAGCAACGCCGAGGCGCGGCGGCTGATCCGTGGCGGGGGCGCCCGGGTGAATGACATTGCAGTCGCCGAGGAAGCCCAGCCGGTCAGCAGCGAGCATCTGCGCGACGGTGCCATCAAGCTGTCCGCCGGACGCAAGCAGCACCGCCTGGTCAGGCCGGCGTGACGATCGTTGGATCCGCCGTTGCGTCTCTTGCCCGCCGCGTCATGGTAATGGGCGCAGCGAGAAGCGCACCCTGATGCCGCTGTTGCCGACGCGCGAATAGCTCCAGGTGCCGGTATAGCGCCGGCCAGAGGACGAAGTCATTGACCCGGCACATTCGCGCACGCCTTGCAGTGCGAAGTTGGTCTGTTCCCCGTCGTCGATCACCTCGATCCGCAACGGCGGCGTCAGTTCGGCCTCGTGCAGTGCCCGATTCAGGATGATCGTCGGCCGTTCGCCAATGCATTGCGGCAGCGGCACCGGGGCACCGGCATTCTCCTTCAGGCAGCCCAGGGCTGGCCAGGTGCCTGCCATGCTGCTGCCCAGCATGCCGATACCCATCGCCACCAGGAACCACATCTGCCGGTTTCCCGGCCAACGCCGCCGCCAAGACACGTCAATGCACGCCCTGCTCAAAACCTTGCCCCGACCAGAAGTTTCGGATCGTGGATGCTACAACACCGCGACGGGCGTTGTCGCTACATCTTCCTGGCCAGGCGCCGGATCCCGCGAGCCGGGAGATCGGCTTGACGCCACGCCCATGCAGCCCGTGTCATTCAACACCCGTCGCCAGCACCCCGGAAGCAGACATCACTGCGCGCATCATAGTGGCCCTGTCTGTGCTTCAGCCACGTTTCGCTTCGACGCCAGGTCTCTACTTACGCGCTGAAGCGCATTTGCTGAAGGTCGGCAATCAATCCGGGGCCAGTGGGGTGCCATCCCAGCCGTTCCTGCGTTTGCGCACTTGAAGCCGGCAGATCCAGGCCCACGAACGCGGCAAGCCATCCAAAGTGCCCTGCCGCCGCTTCCGCGGACAGGGCAACCACCGGCACCTTCAAGCCCTGGCCAATGACCTCCGCGATGTCACGAACCGGAATGCCTTCCTCGGCAACGGCGTGATACCGAGCACCGGATTGCCGCTTCTCCAGTGCCAGCCGGTAGAGACGGGCGACGTCGAGCACGTGCGCCGCTGGCCAGCGGTTGAGGCCATCCCCCACATACGCCGAGACACGTTTCTCGCGGGCAATAGCCACTACAGGGGTTATGAGGCCCTGTTTGACCCTGTCGTGAACCTGGGGGAGACGCACCACCGAGACGTTGACCCCGGCCGCCGACATCGACGCTCCCGCCATTTCCGAGGCAACGCGGGGATTCGGATGACTGGTATTGAAGATGTCCTCGGTCGCCGGTTGACCTGCCGCGGCGTTCCCCATTCCGGTGCCGGAGGTGATGACCAAAGGCCGGTCAGAGCCGATGAGCGCGCCGCCGAGAGCCTCGATGGCACGCTTGTCCTTCTCGCAGTTCGCCACGAAGTTCGAGAAGTCGTGGTCAAAGGCGGTGTGTATCACGCCGTCCGATTGGGCTGCGCTGCTGCGTAGACTCTCCAGGTCTTCAAGATCTCCCCGGTGCACCTCGGCGCCGGCGGCGATGAGAGACCGGGCGCCTGCGTCGGACCGCGTCAGTCCGATTACCTGATGACCAGCGTTGATGAGTTCTGGAACGATAAGTGAGCCGATAAAGCCGGTGGCGCCGGTTACGAATACGCGCATGTTTCAATCCTCCAAGTGCTTGCCGCTTCGTGGGCACTTGGCACGTTGTGGGCACACTTCGCATGCTGTTAAAGTAGTGAGATTATCCAGGTATAATAGCCAACAGGATATGCACCCTTGTCCAACAGCACTTCGCTCGGTGCCTACCTCAAGAACCGGCGCACCAAGCTGGATCCCGCGTCGTTCGGCGTCTCCGGCGGGCGGCGGCGGACCTCGGGACTGCGTCGCGAGGAGGTTGCGCAGCACGCCAACATCAGCGCGACCTGGTACACCTGGCTGGAACAGGGCCGCGGCGGCAGCCCGTCAGCCGACGTGCTGGACCGGATCGCGCGGGCACTGAGACTGACGGAGGTCGAGCGCGAACACCTGTTTCTCCTCGGCCTTGGTCGCCCGCCAGAGGTCCGCTATCGCGGCAGCGACACGATCACGCCGCGGCTGCAGCGCCTGCTCGACGCGCTGACCTACAGCCCCGCCATCGTCAGGACAGCGACGTGGGACGTCGTGGCCTGGAACCGCGCGGCCGCTGCCGTGCTCACCGACTATGGCTCCCTGCCGCCCGATCAGCGCAACATCCTGCGCATGATCTTCTGCGATACCAGCGTCCGCGCCGTGCAGCCGGAATGGGAAGCGGTGGCCCGCTTCGTGGTGGGCGCCTTCCGGATCGATGCCGCACGCGCGGGGGCTGACGCCGAGGTTGCGCCGCTTGTCGACGAGCTGTGTCGATCCAGCCCTGAGTTCGCCGCCATGTGGCGCGACAACGACGTGCAGACACATGGTGACGGGGTCAAGCATCTGCGCCATCCCCAGGTGGGACCACTCGCCATGGAATACTCCGCCTTTGCCGTGGACGGGCGGCCGGACCTCAGCTTGATCGTCTACAATCCGGCCACCTCGGCCGACCGAAGGCTCATTGAGTCCCTGGTCGCGGCAAAGCCGGCTCTCGCCGCGGAGTGACGCCGCAATGTTCTCGCCGCCGCGACTTCCAAAGCCATGTCAGAGCCGCTAGAGCGGCTTCGCGCAGACTGGAATCGCGCAAAAGCGCGATTCTGCGCGAGTAGCCGCGGGAAACGATGAGCGAGAGCGGTTCCATCCTCAGTGGAACCGCTCTCGCGTCCTTGAGAGTCATTCAGCCTGTCGTCGCTTCTTGACGAAAGCCGACGGGTGGCGTTGCGGCTGCGCGCTGCAGGGCGGCTGTATCCAGCTTTATCATGCCGCGCATCGCGGCGAAGACGCGAGCGGATACGGCCGGGTCAGGGTCGGCAAGCAGGCGCGGCAGAACCTCCGGAAAAATCTGCCATGGGACGCCCCACCGGTCGCGCAACCAGCCGCACATGATCTCCGATCCTCCCTCGGCAATCAGTGCTGCCCACAGGCGATCAACCTCTGCTTGATCGGCGCACTGCACGGCGATCGAAGCGGCGTTTCCGCAATCGGCGGGCGCCCCGCCGTTGAGCGCTTGAAACCTTTGGTTCCCAAGCGTGAAGCTGATCAGGATCACGTCTCCGGCCTTGCCGCCAGGCCAGGCAGCCGGCGAACGCTGGATATGGCCGATCCTGGAATCCGGCACGATCGAAACGTAGAAGCGGACGGCCGCCTCTCCGTCGTTGCCGAACCACAGGCACGTACTGATTTCAGCCATGCTGCCCCTGCCTCGAACCGTTGCGGAGAACCCGGTTTAAACGAATCCGGCAAGTCAGTGCGCGGTTTACCGCTAAGGCGCCCGGCTAATCCAGTTCCGAGTCTTCGTTCATCGTGCCCACTTCATGGACGCCTTCAATGTTGCTCAGAGCGCTAATGAGGTTTGAAATTGGCTGCTTTCCCTTGACCTGCATGCAGAGAGTGACGGTGCCCTTGTCGGGCCGCCAGCCCATCTCAACACCTTCGTGATCGGCCATATCCATGGCTTCCTCGCGGCTGTCCGTAAAACGGTCCTCCCGATCCAACCTCACATGGTTGATGGCAAAACGAAGCTCGGTGCAGCGGATCAAAATAGCGCGCAGCAGTTCGTGGCCATCCTCATAGGAAATTCTGATTTCCGTCGCCATTCGGCGCGACCGGGGCAGTTGGCGTACCAGTTTCGGAAACCCAAGCATGATGACGAAATGGCTGACCGTCGTCGCCACAGCAAGAACCGGCAGCCCTGCCCCGCAAGCCATACCGAGTGCGGCGGTGAACCAGATTGAGGCGGCTGTCGTCAATCCGCGCACAATGTCCCGCCGCATGAAGATGACGCCACCGCCAATGAAACCGATCCCCGACACGACCTGCGCCGCGACACGCGACGGATCGAGGACAACTCGCCCGTTCGCAAGAACGTCCATAAACCCGTATTTCGAAACCAGCATGATCAGGGCGGCGGAGACGCCGACAAGGGTGTGGGTTCTCAGACCCGCGCTCTTCTGCCGAATCTCCCGCTCTACTCCCACCAATGCCGATAGGACGAAGGCCAGCGTCAGCTCCGTCAGTTGCAACCACCCCTGCCCGGTGAAATCCAGGAACCCTGACATGTGCGCCCCCATTTCGTCCCCCACCGCCATGCTTAACGTGCACCAAGAAGGTCCGTCGCCTCGCCCTGGGCGCTGCCGTTCCGTGTCACCTGTCAGCAGCATGTGAAAGCTGTTCGCCGGCGCTCGTCCGTCTCTTCGTCGCCGAACGGGCCAGCTTGTTGGCCCGGGACGCTGCCGTCAAAGTTCACCGGCCGGCCCCCTGACCGCCTCGTCGCCACCCCGCCCCCGGCTTGCCGGCCTATCCGCCCGCGCCTAGGGTCCGGCCATCGGAATGAGCAGGAGGCAACCGCATGGTCGACGTCCCCAACCGCCCCGAGTACCAGAGCGAGCTGTTCAAGAAGGGCCTGGAGGTCCGCCGTGAAGTGCTGGGTGGCGACTACGTCGACGCCTCGCTGGCTCGTGCCGACGACTTCAACGCGGCCTTCCAGCAGATGACCACCGAGATCGCCTGGGGCATGTGCTGGACTCGCCCTGGCCTGGACCGCAAGACCCGCAGCATGATCAACCTGACCATGCTCTCCGCCCTCAACCGCGGCGCCGAGCTGCGGCTGCACCTGAAGGCCGCGCTGACCAACGGCGTCTCCCGCGATGAGATCAAGGAGATCCTGATGCAGGTCGGCGCCTATTGCGGAATCCCCGCCTGCCTTGAGGCCTTCAAGATCGCCACCGAGGTGTTCAAGGACGTCGATGCGGAAACAAAAGGATAGGCCGCGGTGACCACAACAGTCGGCTTCGTCGGCGTCGGCAACATGGGCTGGCCGATGGCAGCCTGCCTGGTCAAGGCCGGCTTCACCGTCAACGTCAACGACTCCCGGCGTGAGACCGCAAACAACTTCGTCCAGCAGGTCGGCGGCAATGCCCCGGACACGCTGCGCCAACTGGCCGAAGCCTCTGACCTGGTGGTCACCATGCTGCCCACCAGCGCCATTGTCGAACGTGTGCTGGCCGGCGGCGACGACAACCTGTTCGCCGGCATGAAGCCGGGTACCATCATCATCGAAATGAGCTCCGGCGTCCCGTCGGTTACCCAGCGCCTGGCTGAACAGGTCGCATCGCTCGGCGGTACGCTTATCGACGCCCCGGTTTCCGGCGGTGTGCCGCGTGCCAGGACCGGCCAGTTGGCGATCATGGTGGGCGGCGACCCCGCCACCATCGACCGGGCGATGCCGGTGCTCTCGGCCATGGGTGCCAGCGTGCTGAAGACCGGGCCCGTCGGCTCTGGCCAGGCGATGAAGGCCTTGAACAACCTGGTCAGCACCGGCGGCTTCCTGATTGGCATCGAGGCGCTGCTGATCGGCCAGCGCTTCGGCCTGGACCCCGCGGTGATGACCGATGTGCTGAATGCCGCGACGGGGATGAACAACTCGACGCAGAAGAAGTTCAAGCAGTTCGTGCTGTCGCGGACATTCGATGCCGGCTTCGCCATGGGCCTGCTGGCCAAGGACCTGTCCATCGCCATGCAGGTCGGGCGAGAGACGGCGACCGCCGCCCCGGTCTCAGCCCTGGTCAACGAGATGATCGTCTCCGCCCACGCCCGGTTCGGCTCCGACGCCGACCACACCGAGATGGCCAAGCTGTGCGAGCTTCTCGCCGGGTCGGAACTGGAACCGCATGAGTCGTAGAGGGCCGGCCAGTAGCGTTGCGGCCGGCCTTCCGCTTGCCCGCCGGCTGATCCGCCTGGCTGGTCTGCCGCTGCTCGCTGTGCTGCTTGTGCCGGCCAGCGGCCGAGCCGCCAATCCCTCCGCCTTGTGGGAGATCGTCAACGGCCAGTGCGTGCCGCACCAGGAGGCCGCGCACGATCCCGCACCCTGTGCCGTGGTCGACATCAGCCAAGGGGAGCGGCAGGGCTATGCCGTGCTGAAGGACATCAACGGCGTCGCCCAGTACCTGCTGATCCCCACCGCCCGCACCGGCGGCATCGAGGATCCCATCATCCTGGCCAAGGACGAGCCCAACTACTGGCAGGACGCCTGGCAGGCCCGCACCCTGGTCGAGCAGCGGCTGCACACCAGCCTGCCGCGCGACGCCCTGTCGCTCGCCATCAACTCGTACTATGGCCGCACGCAGAACCAACTGCACATCCACATCGATTGCGTCAGCCCACAGGTGCACGAGATCATTGCCGCCAGCCTGGGCCAGATCACCGACACCTGGTCAACGTTCGCCACGCCGCTGGCCGGCCACACCTACCGCGTGCGGCGCATCCGCCAGGACACGCTGGCCGGCGCGGATCCCTTCCGGTTGCTGGCGGATGCCGATCCGCAGGCGGCCAAGGCGATGGCGGCCCATACGCTTGTCGTCATCGGCGCAACCTTCCCGGGCGGCGATGGCTTCGTGCTGCTGGACGACCATGCCGATCTTGTCGCCGGCGACCGTGCCTCGGGCGAGCAACTGCAGGACCACACCTGCGCCATCGCAACGAAGTAAATCCGGTCAAGCGAGTAACCTGTGAACCATTGGGGCATTGGTTGCAGTGCCGTTGCGCCGGCTGCCCGACTTCGTCGCTTTTGCCGCCTCGCTTGAACCCCGTGTGAGACCATTGTCCAACAACCAACCGCGCAGGTCCATGGCGCGTTTGCCTCGGACGCGGCCGGCGCATCTTCGCCGGCCGTGCAGCATGGAGCCAAGAGATGGCGAACGATGACAACACTCATACCCGCGGCGCGGTGAAGGACCCGGAACACGACGGGCGGCTGAAGCAGAACCGCGAACCGGACCATGAGAAGGCCGCCAGCCATTCTTCAGGCAGTAAATCGGCGGACGACAACACTCATACCCGCGGCACGGTAAAGGACCCGGAACACGACGGGCGGCTGAAGCAGAACCGTGAACAGGACAATGAGAAGGCCGCCAGCCATTCTTCAGGCAGCCACTCCTCTGCCGGCAAGGCACAGCAGGAGGACACCCACACCCAGGGTGCAGTGAAGGACCCCGAACATGACGGGCGGCTGAAGCAGAACCGCGAGAAGGGGATGCATAAAACCGACGCCTAAAGCGGCTTCGCGCAGACTAGAATCGCCCAAAAGCGCGATTCTGCGCGAGTAGCCGCGTGAAACGATGAGCGAGAGCGGTTCCACCCTCGGTGGAACCGCTCTAAGTTCCGGCTTTCAGCCGATTGCCTCCGTCTCCCCTCCCGCCTCCAGGCGGGAGGGGAACACGGCTTCACCACCTGATCCATCGTAGCTGTTCCTTGAACCCCCTGCGAACTGGCGCAACCGGCCGCCTGCGGGCTACAAACGTCGGGCACAGTCGGCTTGGCCGGCCAGCCGGGACCGCAGGATGCTCAGGACCGACATGCCAGGGGTGGTTGACGCGGTAAGCCAGCGCAGTTCGCACAGCTTCAGCAAGCAGCCCCGGATGTGGATAACGCTGCTGGCCGGTCTCGGTGTCGAGGGCGATGCGCACATGGGGACGACGGTGAAGCACCGCTCCCGCGTCGCCCGCGATCCCACCCAGCCCAATCTCCGCCAGGTGCACCTTCTGCATCGAGAGTTGTTGGAGGAACTTCTGCCTCAAGGATTCATCATCGGTCCTGGCGAGATTGGCGAGAACATCCTGACCCGCGACATCGACCTGCTGGCTTTGCCCACGGACACGATCCTGCGCATCGGCCGGCAGGTGCGGCTGCAGGTCACCGGCCTGCGCAACCCGTGCACCCAGCTCAACCGCTTCAGGCCTGGCTTGATGGCCGCCACCCTGGACCGCGATGCCGCCGGCCGCCTGATCCGCAAAGCCGGCATCATGGCCGTCGTCCTGAGCGGTGGCGAGGTCCGCCCCGGCGATCCGATCCATGCCTCTCTGCCGCAGGAACCGCATCGCGCCCTGGCCCCGGTCTGACCGGCCCCTGCACAGACAGCCACTGGCACCCACCGGACCTTACCGTATGGCGGCGGGACTGGATTTGTGGTCAGCATCGGGAAGGCGGACCGTCCCGAAGCCGCCACTTTGACGTTGCCTTAAGGAAAACGCCATGACCAGCAATCTCGTCCGTTCCCGTGAAATCCGCCTGCAATCCCGGCCGGAGGGCATGCCGTTGCCCGAGAACTTCACGCTTGCCGAGGTGACTCTCGATCCGCCCGGTCCCGATCAGGTGCAGGTGCGCAACCTTTGGATGTCGGTTGATCCCTACATGCGCGGACGCATGACGACGCGGAAAAGCTATATCCCGCCGTTCGAGATCGGCCAGCCTCTGCAGGGCGGCGCGATCGGCGAAGTGATCGCATCCAACGCCGACGGCCTCGCGCCGGGCGACCTGGTCCAGTCCATGCTTGGCTGGCGCGAAGCCTTCAACGCCAGTGCCGGCACCTTGCGCAAGCTGCCGGATCTGCCGCTGCCGCCGGAAGCCTATCTGGGGGCTGCCGGGTTGACGGGCCTGACTGCCTATGTCGGGCTGCTGAAGATTGCCCGCGTCAATCCCGGCGATACCGTCTTCGTCTCCGCCGCCGCCGGCGCCGTCGGCTCGGTTGCCTGCCAGATCGCCCGGATCAAGGGTGCCACCGTCATCGGTTCCGCCGGCGGAGCGCAGAAATGCGCCTTCCTTCGCGAGATCGGCGTCGATCACGTCATCGACTACAAGGCCGAGGCCGACCTTCGCGCGGCCCTGGAACGTGCCGCCCCGGACGGCATCGATGCCTGCTTTGAGAATGTCGGCGGGGCGCATCTCGAAGCGGCCCTGGCATGCGCCAAGCGGTTCGCCCGCTTTGCCCTGTGCGGCATGATCTCCGGCTACAACGCGGACGAGGCGGAGAGCAAGGTCAACATCGGCATGGCGATCATCCGCAGCCTGCGGCTCGAAGGTTTCATCGTTTCCAACCACTTCGATCTGCTGCCGACATTCGTTGGGGAAATGGCCGAGTGGATCGCCGCGGGGCAGGTGCAATGGCGCCAGACCGTGGAGCACGGCATCGAGCGTGCGCCCGACGCCTTCCTTAAGCTGTTCACCGGCGGCAACCTGGGCAAGATGCTAGTCAAGCTGGCCTGACGAAACCCACGCTTGAATCCAGGCTCGGCCGCAAAAACCGGAAGGCAGGTATAATAGATACTTCAAAGCAATGAATGGCTCGGCTCTTTTGCCAACTTGGCCGCAAGCTGATCCACTGCCGCCGCAGGAGGCAGACGCATGCAAACCGAATCCAGCTTTTTCGCGCTCACTGGCAAGAAAGCCCTGATCATCGGCGGCGGCCAGGGAATGGGCGAGAGCGCCGCCCTGTTCCTCGCCCGCGCCGGCTGCGACCTGGCCCTGGTGGACCTCATGCCCGACCGCGCCGACAGCGTCGGCCGGCAGGTCGCGGCACTCGGCCGCCAGGCTCACACCATCCAGGCCGACGTGCTGGACGATTCGCAGATCCCCGGCATCGTCACCCAGGCCGAGGCAGAACTCGGCGGCCTCGACATCATGGTCTCCATCGTCGGGGCCGCCACCTGGGGCACCCTGCTGGACACCACCGCCGAGGTCTGGGACCAGCAGATGCGTCTCAACCTGCGCTACTTCTTCCTGCTCGCCCAGGCGGTCGCGCGGTCGCTGATCGATCGAGGCCAGGCCGGCGCCATCGTCGCCATCGCCTCGGTCGACGGCCAGCGCGCCGCCCCGATGCGCGGCGCCTATGGGGCAGCCAAGGCCGGCCTGATCAGCCTGGTGCAGACCATGGCGGTGGAATGGGCGCCGCACGGCATCCGCGTCAACGCCATCGCTCCTGGCCACATCGTCACCCCCCGCCTTTACGACACTCCCCAGCGGCAGGAGCGTTACGCCGACAGCCTGCTGCCCATGCGCCACCGCGGCACGCCCGACGACATCGGCCGGGCAGCACTGTTTCTTGCTTCCGACATGGCCCGCTACATCACCGGCACGACGCTGGACGTCGATGGCGGGCTGCTCGCCGCCAACCTGTTTCCCCAGGGCCTGCCGGGCAGCAACCAGACCTGACGCTTCACAGGCCGCCCGCGGGCTGGCAACGTGGCGCCAGATGAGAAATACCCCTGGGATAACCACTGGGTGGAAGCAACGAACGGGAAACGCCATGAACTTCGACTTTTCCGACGACCTCAAGCAGTTGCGCGACCAGGCTCGGCGGTTCCTCGCCGACCAGTGCAACCCCGTCGTCGTCCGCCGCTCCCTGGACGGCCAGGAGCGTTATGCCGCCGGCCTGTGGCAGGAGATCGCCGGCATGGGCTGGATCGGTGCCGCCATTCCGGAGGCGTTCGGCGGCGCCGGCCTCGGCTATGAAGGCCTGTGTGTGCTGGCTGAGGAGATCGGCCGAGCCGTCGCGCCGGTGCCGTTCGCCTCGACGGCGTATCTGGCGGCCGAGGCGGTCCTGACCGCCGGGTCCGACGCGCAGCGGCAGGAATACCTGCCGAAGCTGGCGGACGGCTCATTGATCGGCTGCCTCGCGCTGTCCGAGGGCAGCGGCAGCCCGGGGCCAGGCGGGATCCACGCCCGCGTCGTCGGCGGCCGCCTGACCGGCAGCAAATGGCCGGTGGCCGACGGCGGCATCGCCGACATCGCCGTAGTCGTCGCCTGCGATGAGCACCGTCAGCCTGGCATGTTCCTGGTTGACCTGCACGACGATGTCCGCCGCCGCGACCTGCAGACCCTCGACCCCACACGCAATCATGCCCGCCTGTCGTTCGAGGGAACTTCAGTGCAGAAACTCGGCTCCGGCGGCTGGGGTGCGGTGCAGCGCGTGCTGGACCGCGCGGCGATCCTGTTCGCGTTCGAGCAGGTGGGCGGTGCCGACGCCTGCCTGCAGATGGCCAAGGACTACGCGCAGGAGCGTTTTGCCTTCGGCCGGCCCATCGGCTCATTCCAGGCGATCAAGCACAAGCTGGCGGACATGTACGTGGCGCTGGAGCTTGCCCGCTCCAACGCCTATTACGGTGCCTGGGCGCTGAGCGCGGATGCCACCGACCTGGCCCTGGCCGCCGCTACTGCCCGGGTCTCCGCCACCGAGGCGTTCCACCTGGCGTCGAAGGAAAACATCCAGACCCATGGCGGCATCGGCTTCACCTGGGCGGTCGACTGCCACCTGTTCTACCGCCGCTCGAAGTACCTCGGGTTGACGATCGGGTCGGCGCCGTTCTGGAAGCACCGCCTGGTCGATCTGCTGGAAACCCGCAACGCCGCCTGAACGGAGACACCGCGATGGACTTCAACGACACCCCGGACGAAGCCGCCTTCCGTGCCGACGCCCGCGCCTTCCTCAGCGCCAATGCCGAACCCAAGGCCGGCACCAGGCCAGTGCTGCGCCAAAGCGGCGTGGACGCCGCCGCCGTCGCCCGCTGCAAGGCCTGGCAGGCAAAGAAGGCCGACGCCGGTTTCGCCGGCCTGACCTGGCCCAAACGTTTCGGCGGCCGAGAGGCGTCGCCTATCCTGCAGGTGATCTACAACCAGGAGGAAGACGGCTTCGTCGTGCCGCGCGGCCTGTACGAGATCGGCCTGGGCATGTGCATCCCGACCATGATGACCTATGCCAGACCTGAACAGCTTGACCGCTACGTCCGCCCCGCGCTGCGTGGTGAGGAGGTCTGGTGCCAACTGTTCAGTGAGCCGGCCGGCGGCTCCGACCTCGCCGCCCTGCGCACCCGCGCGGAGCGTGACGGCGACGACTGGGTCATCAACGGCCAGAAGATCTGGACCTCTGGCGCGCATCTGTCGGACTTCGGCATCATCGTCGTGCGCACCGATCCCAACCTGCCCAAGCACGAGGGCCTGACCTTCTTCTTCCTGGACATGAAGTCCGCCGGCATCGAGATCCGCCCGATCCACCAGATGTCCGGCGCCCGGCATTTCAACGAGGTCTTTTTCACCGACGTCCGCGTCCCCGACAGCCAGCGCCTGGGCGCGGTGGGACAGGGATGGAAAGTGTCGCTGACCACCCTGATGAACGAACGCCTGGCTGTCGGCGACGTGCAGCGCCCGGACGTCGACGACCTGGTGGAGCTAAGCCGCAGGCTGCGCATCGACGGCAAGCCCGCCATCCACAACGGCGCCGTGCGCGAGCGCATCGCCGAGTGGCACGCCCGCTCTCAGGGTCTGAAGTTCACCCGCTTCCGCACCATGACCGCGCTGTCCAAGGGTGAGACGCCAGGCCCGGAGAACTCCATCCACAAGCTGGTGAACGCGACGAAGCTGCAGGACATCGCCAGCTACGGCCTGGACCTGATGGGCGAGGGCGGGCTGGTGGTGGAGGAAGACCTGGCCGAGGCGCACGCGATGTTCCAGGCCGCCCTGCTGTCCGCCCCCAGCGGCCGCATCGCCGGCGGCTCGGATGAGATCCTGCGCAACATCATCGCTGAGCGGGTGCTGGGCCTGCCGTCCGACATCCGGGCGGACAAGGGCAAGCCGTTCAACCAGGTGCCGACCGGCCGCCGCTGAGGAGGTCGGCCGCGGCGCTGGCTTCAGCCGGTAGACTGGTCTGCATCGGCGCCTATGGCTTGACGTCGGCAGTTGCCGGGCGGGTCCTACCGGGCGCGGCAGCGGCCATGCCAGCATGGGAGCCTTGATACTAGGATAACGCCGCACCTTCCTGGCCCGGCCAGAAGCTGCGAGCACTGCCGCCGAAGACCGCAGCACCCCCACCCGCTGCGGCCACCCGGAAGGCTGACCACAACAATGAATGCAAGCGTCCTGCCGGCGATCGAGGGTCTTCCTGTCCGCGAGCGAAACCTCGCCATGCTCACGCTGTCGGTTTCGATGTTCCTCGCCGTGCTGGACTCGATGATCGCGAACATCGCCCTGCCATCCCTGGCGCAGCAATTGGCTGTCCCGCCGGACCAGACCGTCTGGGTGGTCAACTCTTACTTGGCAGCAATGACGGTGTCGCTGCTGCCATTTTCCGCCTTGGGCGACATTCGCGGCTACCGGCCAGTCTACCTGTTCGGCTTGATTGTGTTCACCCTGGCGTCATTGGCCTGCGGGCTTGCCCACACCCTGCCCGTCCTGCTGGTCGCCCGCGTCTTCCAGGGCATCGGCGCCGCCGGCATCACCAGCGTAAACATGGCTCTGGTGCGCTACATCTATCCGCGTGGCCGGCTGGGCCAAGGGATGGGACTCATTGGGTTGGTGGTGGCGGCGGCCGCGACCGCGGGGCCGTCGATCGCCGCTTCCATCCTGGCAGTCGCACCCTGGCAGGCCCTGTTCCTGTTCAACGTGCCGTTCGGATTCGTCGCGCTGGCCATGGCGCTGCGGTCCCTGCCGGTAACGCCGGGTTCAGGACATCGCTTTGACATCTTCAGCGCGCTGCTGAACGCCCTGGCCCTCGGCCTTGTCTTCACAGGCTTTGACGGGCTCGGGCACCATGGCGGCCGCACACTGTCGATGATTGAGCTTGGCTGCGGCATGGCGATGGTCATCGTGTTCGTCCGGCGGCAGCTATCCCTGGCTGCGCCGATGCTGCCGGTCGATCTGCTGCGCCTGCCGCCCTTCGCCATCTCGGTCGGGACGTCGATCGCGGCGTATACCTGCCAGACCATGGCATTCCTTTCACTGCCGTTCTACTTCCAGTACGTGGGCGGCCAGTCGGCGATCCAGACCGGTCTGCACCTGACGGCCTGGCCCGCTGCGCTGACCGTTGTGGCGCCGCTCGCCGGGCGGCTGTCGGACCGCTACTCGGCCGGTGTCCTGTGCGGCAACGGCCTGGTGATCCTGACGGCGGGAATGTTGTTGCTGATGCAGGCCTCGCCCCAGGGCAGCGCGATCACGCCGCTGGTGCTCTGCGGCATCGGCTTCGGCCTGTTCCAGTCATCGAACAACCGAGCCTTCATGGTCTCTGCGCCGCCGGCGCGTAGCGGCGCCTGTGCGGGCATGATGACGACGTCGCGCCTGCTGGGCCAGGGCATTGGCGCCGGGATGGTGGCAATCAGCTTCGCGCTGACCGGGACTGGACAGCAGGGTGTCAAACTCGGCGCCATAACCGCGATGGGCATCGGCGCTGCCGCCGCCGCGGTTGCCATGACCATCAGCTTCGGCCGGCTGACCCGGCGCCGAGCGGGGTTCTACAGCACGAAGGACGGCTGATCCTGTCTACGCTTCTGGCCCGTGATGCCGGTCGAGGTGCTGAGGCACGCCACCACTTTCAAGAACCCCACGCTGCAGCGCGCGGCCGTCCAGGCGGCGCTTGAGCGTGAGCAGAGCCCGCCGCTGCAGGCGACCGAGGCGCGATTTGCGGGCTGGCATTGCAATATACTTCCTGGGTCGGCCGCCGCACGGCCTGAAACGAGCCGGCGTGCGCGCCGCACAACATTGCACCGCCCCGGGAACGCCCATAACCTTCACCCATCCCATCGGGCAGGAAGCGCATGGCTGACGACAACGTCTCGCACCCCAATACCGGTGTCGGCTGGGAACCTGAACTCGCTGAACTGCGGCAGCGTCAGGCCCTGGCCCGCGAACTTGGCGGCGCTGACCGTGTCGCGCGCCAGCACGCCGGCGGCCGGCTTACGGTGCGCGAGCGGATCGACCGGCTGCTCGACCCTGACAGCTTCCAGGAGATCGGCAGCATCGCCGGCAAAGCGAGCTATGACGCGCATGGCGAGATCATCGGGTTCATCCCCGGCAACTGCGTGTTCGGCCGCGGCACGCTGGATGGCCGCCCGGTGGTGGTCGCGGGTGACGACTTCACCCTGCGCGGCGGTTCGGCGGATGCCAGCATCAAGGGCAAGCCGAAGATGTCGGAGGAGATCGCCACCCAGTTCCGCATGCCGATCATCCGGCTGATCGAGGGCTCCGGCGGCGGCGGGTCGGTCAAGACGATCGAGACCACCGGGCGGGCAAACCTGCCGGGCGGCCTGACGGAGACGACGTCATTCGACCTGGTGGCCAATCAGATGGCGCAGGTGCCGGTGGTCGGCCTCGGCCTGGGTTCGGTCGCCGGGCTGGGCGCGGCTCGGCTGGTGGCGTCGCATTACTCGGTGATGGTGAAGGAAATCGCGGCGGTGTTCGTCGCCGGTCCGCCGGTGGTGGAGCGGCTGGGCGAGCCGCGCAGCAAGCAGGAGCTGGGCGGCTGGCAAATCCAGTTGCGGTGCGGGGCGGTGGACCATGCGGTCGACACCGAGGAACAGGCGTTCGAGGCGGCACGGCGCTTCCTGTCATACCTGCCCAGCTCGATCCACGATGCGCCGCCGCGGGTGCGGGGATGGGACGACAAGCAGCGGCGCGATGAGGCGCTGATCTCCGCGGTGCCGAAGGTGAAGCTGCAGGCCTATCACATGCGTCGGATCATCGCCTCGGTGTTCGACCGCGACAGCTTCTTCGAGATGGGTGCGCTGTTCGGCCGCTCGATCATCACCGGCCTGGCCCGGCTGGACGGGTGGCCGGTGGCGGTGATGGCGGGCGACCCGCTGTTCGACGGCGGCGCCTGGACCGCGGATGCGTGCAGCAAGATCATCCGCTTCGTCGACATGGCGCAGACCTTCCATCTGCCGGTGGTGCACCTGGTGGATTGCCCGGGCTTCCAGGTTGGGTTGCGGGCGGAGAGCAGCGCGGTGATCCGCTGGGGCGTGCGGGCACTGTCGGCGATCAACCAGACGACGGTGCCGTGGTGCAGCGTCATCGTGCGAAACTGCTACGGCGTCGGCGGGCTGGGCCATCAGCCGGTGGGTCATCTGTGCCTGCGCTACGCCTGGCCGTCGGCCAGTTGGGGCTCGTTGCCGCTGGAGGGCGGCATCGAGGCGGCCTACCGCGCGGACATCGAGGGCGCGCCTGATCCGGAGGCGAAGCTGGCGGAGATCGAGGCGCGGCTGAACCGGCTGCGCTCTCCCTATCGGACGGCTGAGGCGTTCTGGGTGGACGAGGTGATCGACCCGCGCGACACGCGGCGCCTGCTGTGCGACTTCGCGGAGCTTGCCGCGCCGCTGCGCACTCCGGGGCCGAGCGCGTTCGGCATGCGGCCCTAGTGCCCGGTCGCAAAGAAGCGAGAAACGCGCTTCGCCGCGTGAATCGGCCGCTTAAAGCCAAGACCGACGTATCGCCCTTCACTGATGGGCGATACCAGGCGATGCGCGGGCTGCGGGGATGAGCCTATCTCGCCGATCGTTAATCCACCTGGTCGGCAAGGCCGGCGGGGCGGCGGCTGCCTATCACACCATGGCCGCGATGGGGCTTCTGGCGGTGCCCGAAGCCTATGCCGGCCCCCCTGCCCTGCCACCCGGACGCGGCCGGCGTGTCGTCATCATCGGCGCCGGCATCGCCGGCATGGTGCTGGCGTATGAGCTTCGCAGCGCCGGCTATCAGCCACAGGTGCTGGAGGCGCGCAGCCGGCCCGGCGGGCGGAACTGGACGCTGCGCGGCGGTGATACGGTCGCCGAGGTCAACAGCACGCAGCAGGTCGTCTGGGACCGGGAGGAGCAGCTTTACTTCAATCCAGGACCGGCCCGGCTGCCGCACGGGCACGAGGGCATCCTGGCGTATTGCCGGATGCTGGGCGTGCAGCTCGAGGTCATGAGCAATGAGAACCGAGCGGCGTTGATGCAGGACGACCGCGCCTTTGATGGCCAGCCGCAGCTCAATGGACGGGTGGTGAACGATGGGCGCGGTTACGTTGCTGAACTGGCGGCAAAGGCGATCGACCAGGATCGTCTGGCACAGCCGGTCAGCACCGAGGACAAGGACCGGCTGCGCGCGTTCCTGCGCAGTTTCGGCGCGTTGGACAAGGACCTGGTCTACCGAGGCTCGCGGCGGGCCGGCTGGGCGACGCCACCGGACGCGGCGCAGCCCGGCACGCCCCATCCGCCGTTGGATTTGCGGCAGATCCTGGCGTCCGAGTTCTGGTATGGGCCGATGCAGTTCGGCGAGCTGTCGACCATGGCGGCGACGATGATGCAGCCGGCCGGCGGCATGGGCCGCATCGGCGAGGCATTCGGCCGGGCACTGGGCGAGGCGATCACCTATGACGCGGTGGTGACGCAACTGAGGCGCACCGAGGCGGGCGTCCGGATCACCTGGAAGCACGAAGCAAGCGGGGCGGAGAACCGGATCGAAGCGCCGTATGTGATCATCACCGTGCCGTTTTCGGCCTTGGGCGGCATTGATGTGGACTTCGCGCCGGCAACCCGCTCCGCGATTGCCTCCGTCGACTACGTGCCGGCCGGCAAGGTCGCGTTCCAGGCGACGCGGCGGTTCTGGGAGACAGATCAGCAGATCTACGGCGGCATTTCCTGGACCAGCCGCCCGTCTACCCAGGTGTGGTATCCCTCCGCCGGCCTGCAACAGCCCAAGGGCATCCTGGTTGGCGCCTATATCTGGTCCGAGGAGATCGGCAACGCGTTTGCCGCCAAACCACCAGCCCAGCGGCTGGATGACACGCTGCGCGACGTTGCGTGCCTGCATCCCCAGGCGCCGCCGCTGCTGGGCCAGGGCGTGTCGGTGGCGTGGAAGAACGTGCCCTATTCAGGTGCCGCATGGGCCGAGTGGGACACCGCGGCCCGGGCGACGCAGTTCCCAATCCTGCTGAAGGGCGACGGGCCTTACCTGTTCGCCGGCGAGCATATGTCGTTCATCAACGGCTGGCAGGAGGGCGCGGTGCGGTCGGCGCACAAGGTGCTGGGCGACATCGCCGAGCGGATGGGCGCCTAGCGGTTAGCACTCAGAGATGCCGCGGGGCGGTGGGAACCCTTTAGGTATTGCCGGAATGGTCGCAGGACGATGCTGCGCCGCGCCAGCCGAGGTGCCCCTGGCCAAGTTGACAGCCGCCTGGCCGGCCGCCAAAGCGGTTACAACAAGAGGAGACGCCCGATGAAGATTCGCCGCCGGATCGTGCTGTCCGGTGCCGCCGCCTTGTCGCTGCCGGCCATTGCCAGGCCGCAGGCTGCCGCCACAGTGAAGATCGGCGTGCTGTCCGATATGTCCGGCCAGTATGCCGAGGCCTCCGGGCCCGGCGACTTCCTCGGCGCGCAGATGGCGGCGGAGGACTTCATGAAACGGCAGCCGGGAATCGCCGTGGAGGTGCTGCAGGGCGACATGCTGCTGAAGCCCGATGTGGGTGCGGCGATCGCCCGGGGTTGGTATGACCAGAACGGAGTGGATGCGATCTTCGATATCCCGCAGTCGGCGGTGGCGATCGCGGTGGGTCAGGTGGCGAAGGAGAAGGACAAGGTCGTCGTCTTCACCTCGGCCGGTGTGCCGGACCTGACCGGAAAGTACTGCACGCCGAACCAGATCCAGTGGACGTATGACCTGTGGGGCAACGCCAACGCCATCACGCGGGGGCTGGTGCAGGCCGGCGGCGACACCTGGTTCTTCATCAAGCCCGACTACATCTCGGGCCATACGATGGTGAAGGACACCGCGGCGATCGTCGCCAAGCTGGGCGGCACGGTCGCCGGCATGGTGGCGTATCCGTTCCCCGGGACGACGGATTTCTCGTCGTACATCCTGCAGGCGCAGAGCAGCAAGGCGAAGGTGCTGTGCCTGGCTAACGCTGGGGACGACACCGCCAACTGCATCAAGCAGGCGCACGAGTTCGGGCTGCCGCAGTCGGGGGTGAAGATCGCAGCGCTGGTCTACCAGGATTACATTTCCCGCTCGGTGGGGCTGGAGTCGGCCCAGGGCATCGTCGGCGCGATGCCGTTCTACTGGGACATGAACGATGGCACCCGCGAATTCGCCGCCCGCTTCACCCCGCGCTATCACGGGGCCAGACCGAACTACTTCCATGCCGGGTGCTACTCCGCGGTCTGGCATTATCTGAAGGCAGTGGCGGCGATGGGGCCGGACAAGGCGAAAGCCAGCGGGCGGGCGGCGGTGGCGCAGATGAAGGCTTTGCCGGTGTCGGATCCGTTGTATGGAAGCGGTTATGTGCGGGCGGACGGCAAGCACATCCATGCCAACCGGGTGTGGCAGACGAAGACTCCGGCGGAATCGAAGGGCGAATGGGATCAGTTCAAGCTGCTGGCGACGATACCGCAGGAGCAGGCGTTCCAGCCAATGGACGTGCTGGGATGCGGCTTCGTGAAGACCTGACGCTGCGGGATGCCGCCGGGCTGGTGGCGGCGGGGCTGATCACGGCGGACGCGGCGGCCGGGGTGGCGGCGACCGGGGCGCAGTATGCGGTGGCGGTGTCGCCGGCGATGCGCCGGCTGATCGAGCACGCGGACGATCCGATCGGGCGGCAGTTCATCCCCGACCCGGCGGAGCTGATGACGGCGGATTTCGAGCGCGCCGACCCGATCGGCGACGATGCGTTGTCTCCGGTCAAGGGCGTGGTGCATCGCTACGCCGACCGAGCGCTGCTGAAGCCGCTGCTGATCTGCCCGGTGTATTGCCGGTTCTGCTTCCGCCGGGAGCATGTCGGGCCTGATGGCGGCGTGCTGACGGAGGCGGAGCTGCAAGCCGCATACGACTGGTTCCGCGCCCATCCTGCGGTAAGCGAGGTCATCCTGACGGGGGGCGACCCGCTGATGCTGTCGCCGCGGCGGCTGCGGGCGATCATCGAAACCTTGTCGGCGATCCCGCATGTGCAGACGATCCGCATCCACTCCCGCGTGCCGGTGGCCGCGCCGGAGCGGCTTGATGCGGCGATGGCGGCGGCGATGGAAACCGAGCGGTCGCTGTGGCTGGTGGTGCACGCCAACCATGCGCGGGAGTTCACCCCGGCGGCCGGTGCGGCGCTGCGGCGGGTGCGGGCGCAGGGCGTGCCGCTGCTGGGCCAATCGGTGCTGCTGCACGGGGTGAACGACAACGTGGCGGCGCTGGAGGGGTTGTTCCGGGCGATGATCGCGCAGCGGGTAAAGCCATACTACCTGCACCAGCTTGATCCGGCGCCCGGGACGGCGCGGTTCCAGGTGCCGATCGAGCAAGGCCGGGCGCTGCTGCGGGAGCTGCGCGGGCGGGTGACCGGGCTGGCGTGGCCGACCTATGTGCTGGATATCCCCGGCGGCTTCGGCAAGGTGCCGGTGGGGCCGGATTACCGGCAGGCGGACGGATCGGTGCTGGACACACGGGGCCGGCGACATGTGATGCAACCCTTCCTAGGCCGCGGACGGAGCTGACCTCGGCGCTTTGGTTTGCCGTCCCGGCCACAGGGCGAGTACACTCACCAACAACATACCGCTGACTGCAGTGCTTGTTGGCAAGCCGGAGGCGTGAGCGAGCATGTCCCCCGCGTTAGTACCAAAAGTTCGGATTGCCGCAATCGCCAGCCAGTAGGTTGCGGCGCCTCTCAAATTGCCAGACCGACGCAGACCGAGAGTGAAGATGACCGCCGCGGCAGTGAAGGCTGTCGCGACAGGCAGGCTCAACACGTCGGCCAAGCCATCACCAAGCGCTGTTCCGAGTGTGCCGGCAATCAGCATGGCGAGCCAGTAGCTGCCATCGGCTTGGGGAACGTCCTGGGTGTTGAACTCGGGCGCAGCGAAACGACGCATCGACAGGACCGCCACTAAAACAGCAGCGAGCACCAGCGAAACCGGCCCGAAGCCCAATGCGCCGTCATGGGTGGCCAGATCACCCAGGTTGGTGGCCGCCGTCCGCAGCGTGACGATGGCGAGCCAGTACCAAACCTCTGATCCACGAGGGGTCATCCGGTTGCCGACGATGACGGCCGCGAACACCAAGGCAAGCGCGGGTAAGCCACGGACATGTCCCATGTGAAGGTCGTGCGAGACGAAATCCCCCATATTGGCACCGAACACGCTGGCAAGCGTGATGCCGGTCCAGTAGCGTGGACCAATGGAAGGGACCGTTCTGAACGGCATGAGCACCTCTTCGAACCTCAGCCGGTATAACAAGCTGTTGGCTAAAGAGCGATGCGCCGCTCGTATCGCCCATCAGTGAAGGGCGATACGTCGGTTTGGCTTGAAGTGGCCGATCACGCGGCGAAGCGCGTGCAGCACTTCTCTGCGATCGGGCACTAAGCCGCCAGAGCCCCAACCCCTTCCGTCACCTTCTCCCAGTCATCCACATTCCGATCCCGTGGCGCCACCAGTAGATGTTCGACCCCAACCGCCGCGTAGTCATCGACCAATGCCCGCAGCACGCCACGGTCGGTCCCGTCCCACTGCACCCGCATGGAGATTGTGAAGGCTGCCTCCGGCCGCGCCTCGCGCAGCCGCTTGACGATCGGCGCTGCCTGCTCCGCGGTATGCCCGCTGCCGTGCCACCCGTCGCCTATCCGGATTGTCCGCTTCAACGCGGCTTCGGCGCTGCCGCCGAACCAGAGCGGGATTGGGCTGACCGGCATCGGGGTCATCGTCATCCCCTCGATGACAGCCGGGATATAGCGGCTGCTGAACGTCACCGGGTCCTGCGACCAGACCGCGCGCATCATGGCAATCCCCTCGTCCAACCGGCGGCCGCGTTCCTCGAACGGCACCCCCAAAGCGGCAAATTCTTCCTTCAGCCAGCCGGAGCCGGCGCCCAGGATCAACCGTCCCTCGGAGAAATTCTGCAAAGTAGCGAGTTCCTTCGCCAAGGGAAGCGGGTGGCGCATGGGCAATACCAGCACGGTCGTTCCCAACTTCACCCGTTTCGTTACGGCGGCAGCCCAGGTGAGCGACAGCACGGGATCAAAGAACAAGGGTGACCGAGGAAACTTGTCCCGAGGAACAATGATGTGCTCACTGACCCAGACATCCTCCAGGCCCAAAGCCTCGGCGCGCTCGGCATGACGCCGGATCAAGGCTGGTGTTGCCTGTTCTCCCGCATGGGGCAGATGGATGCCGTATTTCATTGCCGTCTCCTTCAGGGCCAGGGTTGCAGCGGCATCATATAAGTCAACACCGCGCAAGTGGTCCGATCCCGACACTCGCATCCCATGCGATCGGGTGAATCGGCCCACCAAACAAGGGCAAATCCCGTCCGAAGAGCGGTTCAAAGATCGGTGCAGATGCGTTTCCACGTGACGCGATGTGGATACACAACCTTGAACGCCCTGGCATGCTTGACACGAGCCGGCCTTTCCCAGACGACGACGCCAGCAAGCAGTGTCCGAGGATGAGCGACAAGGTCTTCCGCGGCGTCCGGTGTCTCACGCCTTGGAAAGCTGCGTCGCCACCGCACCGAGCGAAGAGGAAAGATGGGATGCAACAGACGACATGGCGCGCTGATCCTCTGGTCTGGGGTCATGGGCCTCATGCGTTGGAGGTATTCGTTGAACCAACCTGCCCGTTTTCCGTGAAGGCGTTCAACAAGCTCGATGAGTTGCTCGCTCAGGCGGGGGAAGACCGCATCACGGTCAAGATCCGTCTGCAGTCACAGCCCTGGCACATGTACTCGGGCGTGATCGTGCGCTGCATTCTCGCGGCTTCCACGCTTGAAGAGGGGAAGGCAGCAGCCAAGGCTGTCATGACGGCAGTGGCGGCGCATCGTGAGGAATTCGAGTTTGACTCCCATTGCAGCGGCGCAAATCTCGACGCCACACCCAACGACATCATGGCGCGGATCGAAGGCTACATCGGCGTGAAGCTTGCCCAAGCCTTCGCGATTCCTGACCTCGATCGCGAGATCAAGTGGCATGCAAGGTATGCCCGCCAGAACGGCATCCATGTGACGCCGACATTCATGGTCGACGGGCTGGTGCAGGCCGACATGAGCAGCGGAGATCCGGTTGAGGCCTGGGTGTCGCGGGTGCTGAAGACCTGATGCGACGAGTAGAGCTGGCCTGTGCGTAACCTGCACAGGCGGGGCGTGGGCTGTGTTTATCGGACAGGTTCGTCCAGTGACGTGTTACCGCCCCTGGATGGGGACGAAGGCAACGCCGCGGAATACGTGACGGGCACGCGGTTTGACGACGATGGTGAACGCTTCGTCTGTCGGCAGGCTGGTCGCGTCCAACTGGTCGGTGACCTGCACGACGGCGTTCGGGTCCGCACCAGGATCGCCAAGGCTGCTGTACGTGGCTGTCGTCGCGAACAGCCGGACGGTGTTGCCATCGACCGCCCCGTCCAGGTTGCGCAACCCGGTGGTGGACGGGTCGTACTGCTGCGGATAGTCGGGCACGCTGTAAGGCTGGTCGAGGTTCAGGCCGGCCTGGATGGTATAGGCCAGGGTCCACTTGCTGCCGTCAAAGATCCATTTCTGCAGGCCGGCATTCGGATCGGCATTCAGGTCCTGCGAGCCTTCATCGGCAACATACAACGTCGTTGCGTTGGCAAACCACAAGCCGAACGGGTAGAACTCGGTGGACGGCGTGGTCTCCGTGATGGCGCTGGCCAGGCCTGTGGGCAAGCCGGGCAGGACGGAAATCTGTGTGTTCGGCCCATCCGACGCGAGCGGCAGGCCGGCGTGGCCAGGGTTCGCCTGATAGACGGTGTTGATACCGTTGCCGCCGCTGCCCTTGCTGACATACAGCGTGTTGTTGAAGACGGTGAGGCCGCGGAAGTTGTCGTCCTTGCCGGACTTGTCGGCGGGATAGCCCAATTGCGCGACGGCGAACCCATATTCGAAGCCGTTGGCGCTGCCGGGCGTGCCCTGAGGCGCACCGATGACGGTGGTATCCGCGTTGGCGCTGCCCGGCACGATGCTCTGCACACCGGTGTTGGCGACGATGTCGGCGGGTTCCGTCCCCGAACCGTTGCCGGCGTTGCCGACCATGAGGTACTCGTCCTGACCGGAACCATCGACATTGGTGGCGAGGATCGCCGCTCGGCCGTTATTGCCGCTGTAGGCGTTCACCTTGGTGGCGGTGATGCCGCCGCGCCAGCGGGTCAGGTCGACCTGAAGCACGGCGCGATAGGTCGGCGTCTGGATATCGGTGTTGGTGGGATCGACGTTGCCGGGCGTGTTGGCGTTCGACACATCAAGGGCGTTCGGCTTCGATGCATAGCCCATCAGCGTCAGTGCCGTGCCGTCGGTTGACCGGTTCACCGCAAGCTCCGACTTCGAGCTGAAGCTGGTGCTGATGCCGCTGAGTGCGGTGAGGTTGAGCGTGTCGCGCAGGGAGACGACGCGGTCACCGCCGGTGGGGTGCAGGATGATATCGTAGGCCGAAAGCTCGATCGGCGCGGTGATGCCGAAATTGCCATCGGGCGTGTCGTTGGCGAAGACACCCGGATAGGCGCCGTCGGCGACGGCGATGGCGCCGGTGCTGTTCGGCAGCGGCTGGCCCACGGCGATGGTGCCGGCGTTGCCGACATAGCGGCTGCCGGTGACGAACAGGATGCCGTCGGCGCGGGCCGCCTGAGCAACACAAAGCCCGCTGACCGCGATGGCGAAGCAAGCGACGGTGCGGCGCGCATGAGACGAATGGCTTCGGCGTGCATGGCCGTCAGCCCACTGTGCAGGAAACATTGTCTTCCCCCAAAATCGAGGGCTGCATACGGCGGCAATTCCAGTTTTAGTGTGATAGATGCATGACAATACATGCGCGCCGACGACATTGCTTTTTTGGTTACTTGCGCCGGTCTTATTGCCCTGGGGTTGCTCCCGTCCAAAGATCCATTCGATCACGGCCGGGTTGATGCACCATAACGATTAAGTACTGGTCTGCATTATGCTGTCGTCGTGGGTGCATCTGCTCCTCTAGCGCTGTGGCATGGCTGTGCAGGTTCCACGACCTGCGCGCTAGTGTCCGATCGCAGAGAAGTGCTGCACGCGCTTCGCCGCGTGAATCGGCCACTTCAAGCCAAACCGACGTATCGCCCTGCACTGATGGGCGATACTAGGCGCTTCAGCCGAGGGTGGAACCGCTCTCGCTCATCGTTTCACGCCGCTACTCGCGCAGAATCGCGCTTTGCGCGATTCCAGCCTGCGCGAAGCCGCTCTAGTCGCTTCAGCCGGCGGGATCGTTTCCACGCCCTTCTCGTCGGCCGGACGTGGCGCCGGCGGTCACAGCGCGGACTTCAACCGAGCCCAGTCTTCGATGGCGGCTTCCTGGCCGGGAACGAGCTGGATGGTGAACTGGGTGTAGCCAGCATGCCGCAGGGCAGCAATGCGGGCAAGCAGATCGGGCTCGGTGCCGGTGAATGTCGTCTGGCGGATCATTTCGCCGGTGACGAACGGGCGCTCAATGTCCTTGACCGCCATCAGGTGACTTTGGTGATTGGTCAGATAGCGGGCATCCTGTGGGGTGAAGGTGCGCGCCAGGGCAACGTAGCCGGCGACAGGTTCGGCGAGGTGTGACGGCAGCGGGGTGGTGTTCGGCAGGCCGGCCAGCGCCTCGTCCGCGGCGCGGTGCAGCATGATGGCGGCACGCGGGCCAGCCTGGGCCATGGCGCGGGCGCCGTCTGCCGCCTCGCCCGGCTGCAGAATGCACCCGAGGGCGAAGGCCACGGCGGATAGGTCGGACGCGTCGTTGCCGGCGCGGTCCCAGCTCTGGCGCATTTCCGCCATGGCAGCAGCGCCGCTGGAAACATCGCCGACGAAGTTCAGCCAGCCTGCCCCGAGGCGGGAGGTCAATGCCCGGCCACGCGGGCCATAGGCGGAGACGTGCAGCTTTACCTCGTCGCGCAGATTTATCAGCCCCAGTTCGGGGTTGAGGAAGCGGATCTTCTGGGCCTTGCCCTCGACCGTGAACTCCGGCGTCTCACCGTCAAGCAGGGCCACGACGACGCGGATGTATTCCTCCATGTCGGACTGCTTCATGGCGCCGAGGCCCATGGTGCGCCGGCCGGTGAAGCCGGTGCCGACGCCGAAATCGATGCGCCCGGGCGCGAGCTGGTTCAGCGAGGCGAAAGCGTTGGCGGTGACCGGGGCGATGCGGTTGGTGGGGATCAGCACGCCGGTGCCAAGGCGGATACGGGTGGTCTGCACCGCGGCGGCGGCCATGGCGACGAAGCAGTCGGCGCACAGCATCTGGGTGTCGTAGAACCAGGCGTGCGAGAAGCCCAGCTCCTCGGCCCGCCTGACGATTTTCCAACTGTCCGCTGCGGTGGCGAGGGCGATACCGAATTCCATGACCGGCACTCAAGCATGCGGGCGGCGGGGCGTCCATGGCTGTCTGCTGCCAGCGCGCTGCCCGGGTGGTGGGGTTGATAGCAAGCTGGTGTCATCGCCGGCCGCCGGATCAATGCGACGTGGTGTCCAATTTGCCTGGGGCGTTGTGCAGGATTGGGGTCTCGCACGCGAAGCGGCCGTCGCCCCGCCATTCTGTCAGTCTGTTCGCTTCGCCGGGCATGTAGAAGGCCGTGCCAGAAGCGAGTCTGTTGGAGGGTCTCGCCACATGACGGAACCTGAACTGCTTCAGTGAAATATCGCACCGGGCGACCGCGGCGGACATCTCGTGGCCGTGTTATGTAAGGACCTCCGGCGCATTATGAGGGCGTCCGGGTATGCGCCAGACCAGGCCGTTTCGACAGTCCGTTCACCGCCGCATCTACCAGCTCCTTAGCAAGCGGCTTCGAGAGGGGCGCATGACCCGCCAGCATCCGGTAAATGATTGGTGCGAAGATCAAGTCCATTGCAACGTCGGGATCTATGTCGTTCCGAAACTCTCCACGGACGACCCCGCGTTGGAAGATCGAGTTAACCGCGGCCCGGCGATGCTTCAGGAACCTGGTCTGGAATTCTTCGGCCAGGTGTGGGTCGCTTTGAGCCTCGGCCACGAACGCAGCGAAGATCCGACCCTCGGCGCCCGTGTAGAACTGGATGACGGCCTCTGCATGCAGGCGAAGATCCTCAAAACCATCTCCGGTATCCGGAACGATGACCTTCGACCGCATATCTTCCAGGTAGGCGTCCAGCGCGAGCGTGCCCTTGCTGGACCACCAGCGATAGATTGTTGCTTTGCCTACCCCGCTAAGCTCCGCGACAGCCTCCACCGTCATCCGTCGCAAGCCAACACTGCGAAGCAGCTTGTTTGCGGCGGCGATGATTGCGCCTCGACTGGCCTCGCTGCGGGGCCGACCCCGGACGAATGATGGTGTTTCGGTGCTCATGCTTTCTCCTTGACGAGATGCATTTCTATACGATACGCTTCGTCTTGTAAATCGGCATCCGCAGTGGGCGCCGCATCCGAGTCGAGAAAGGAGAGGCTCATGGCAAAGACATGGTTCATCACAGGTGCGTCCCGGGGTTTTGGTGCCCTTATTGCCGCACAAGCCCTGGAGCGGGGCGACAACGTGGTAGCGACGGCGCGCGCACCGGAGAGCGTCACCAAGATCCTCGGTGAGAGGCCTAATCTGCTGGCTGTGGCGCTTGACGTCACCGATGAGAAGCAGGCGGTCGCGGCCGTACAGTCCGCGGTCGAGCGCTTCGGGGGCATCGACATCCTGGTCAACAATGCCGGCTTCGGGCTGCTCGGCGCTGTCGAAGAAGCCACCGCGCAGGAGGTGGAGCGGGTCTATGCCACCAACGTGTTCGGCCTGCTTGCCGTCACGCGCGCCGTGCTGCCGCAGATGCGCCGTCAGCGTAGCGGCCACATCCTCAACATGTCCTCGATCGGCGGCTTCGCCGCTTCAGCGGGGTGGGGGGTCTATGGCTCGACGAAGTTCGCAGTTGAGGGAATCACCGAGGCGCTGGCCCTGGAACTGAAGCCGCTTGGCATTCATGCGACGATCGTCGAACCGGGGTTCTTCCGGACCGACTTTCTGGACGCGCGTTCGCTGTCAGTCAGTCCGTCGACGATCGAGGACTACAAAGAAACCGTGGGCGCCATGCGGAGCTTTGCAGCCGGCGCTAACCACGCCCAGCCTGGTGACCCCGCCAAGCTGGCGGAGGCTCTCATGGTTCTCGCTGACATGCCGGAGCCGCCCCTTCGGATGCCATTTGGCAGCGACACAATCCGACGGATCGAGACCAAGAACGCCTTCGTCGCGCAGGAACTGACCCATTGGCGGGATCTGTCAGTTTCGACCGATAGCGTTCCTGAACTGGCACAAGTGGGTGAGTGAGGTCGCGGCGTACGCAGCACCTTGCATATCTCAGAGCCGTCTTGTTCGGCCGTCTCATGAAGGCCGAGCCAGACGTGCGTTGTTGGAAGGGAGTTCCTGACGATGGTGGACGATATCGATTTCAAATGGCTTGCCCGATATGAGCCCAAACGGGCAGTACACCGCGCATAGATCTGTCTGGAGATACCGGCGGCGGCAAGTGCTGTCTGGAATCAGCTCATGGTAAAGTCAGGGACCGCCTGGCTCGACGGGCAATACCGACCCCCCGCCCGTTGGTCTGTTAAGGTCCGGTGGAAGCTCAATAGTAGCTGTTTTACACCGCCTGCCCGGCGCACCACCCACTGGCCCAGGCCCACTGAAAGTTATAGCCGCCGAGCCAGCCGGTGACATCCACCGCTTCGCCGATGGCGAACAGGCCGGGAACCGCCTGCGCCTGCATCGTTTGGGAAGACAGGTCACGCGTATCGATGCCGCCGCAGGTGACCTCGGCCTTGGCGTAGCCCTCGGTGCCGGCGGGGGTCACGACCCAGGCGGCCAGACGCTGCGCCAGCGCAAGCAGACGCCGGTCCGGTATGTCGGCCAGACGCAATGGCCCGCTGTGCATCGTCTCCGCCAGGATTGTCGCCAGCCGCGCCGGCAGCACCTCGGCCAGCACGCTGGTCAGGCCGGCCTTGGGCCGCGTCCGCTTCTGCGCCAGCAGGAAGGCAGCCGCGTCATGGCGCGGCAGCAGGTTCAGCGTCAGCGGCCCCTGCTGCCAGTAGGAGGACGCCTGCAGCACCGCCGGGCCGGACAGCCCGCGATGGGTGAACAGCATCGGCTCATGGAAGCTGTAGCGACCGGTGGTCACCGTGCAGTCCAGCGAGACACCGCTGAGCGGGCGCATCAGCGCCAGCGGCTCCTCGGTGAAGGCCAGCGGCACCAGCCCGGGGCGGATCGGCGTCAGCCGCAGGCCAAACCGGCGGGCGAGGTCATAGGCCAGGCCGCTGGCACCCAGCTTTGCGATCGACAGGCCGCCGGTGGCCAGCACCAGGCTGCTGGCGTAGAACGAGCCGGCTTCGGTGTCCACGCGGAAGCGATCGGGGCGGCTGACCTCCTGCACGCGCTGGCCCAGGCGCGACTCCACCCCTGCCGTGGCGCACTCGGCCAGCAGCATGGCCACGATCTGCCGCGCCGAGCCGTCGCAGAACAACTGGCCAGGGGCTTTCTCGTGGAAGGCGATGGCGTGCCTGCGCACCAGGGCGAGGAAATCCGCCGGCTGGTAACGGCTGAGGGCGGAGCGGCAGAAATGCGGATTATCCGACAGAAAACGCTCCGGCGCGGTGCTCAGGTTGGTGAAGTTGCAGCGTCCCCCGCCGGAGATCAGAATCTTCGCGCCGGCCGCCGGCGCATGATCCAGCAGCAGCACGCGCCGCCCCCGCTGCCCCGCGGCGATCGCGCACATCAGACCCGCCGCGCCGGCACCAAGGATGATAACGTCATGGCTGATCATCCGGGACATATAGCAGCCGGCACCCAACTGGCCACATTCTGACGATGACGATGCCAACCACCGGAGGCCTAGTATCGCCCATCAGACAAGGGCGATCCGTCGGTTTGGCTTGAAGTGGCCGCTTCACGCGGCGAAGCGCGTGCAGCGCTTCTCCGCGATCGGGCACTAGCCCTCACCGCACGAGGAGGTCGAACAGCGGCCCAGGTGGCTGTGCGGTTCCCCGTACAGCGGCCGGGACTGCATTGACTTGCAACAAGTAGCGCGATCAAGATCCGGCGTACGACCGATGGGAGGATCGCTGATGGGCCGTTCTCGAACAGACGACATCGGGTGGCTGGGCGACATCGGGTGGCTGGGCAACATCGGGCGCCGTTTGGCGGTCTGGGGACCCTGCCTGGCTGCGCCGGTCATGGCAGCCGCGGCGTCTGCCGGCGGCGTGTTTGACGGGTCCTACAGCGGGCCGAAAACCGTCACCTTCGGCACCGCGCCGGTATGCGGATCCGCGGGCGACACCTCGGTGACGGTCAGGGACGGCGAGATACAGGCGCCATTCGGTGACTTCGCGTTGCAGCTTGAGGTTGCGCCGAATGGCCAATTCGCCGGCCGGGAGCGAAAAGGCAACCGCGGCGGCGGCCAGAGCCTGCGCATCAGGGGTCAGATCCACGACGACCTGCTGGAGGCGAACTTCATCGTCAATGGCGTGCACGGCCACCTGTGTTCCTATCACTGGACTTTGCGCAAGGTGTAAGCCCTCTCGGCGCCAGGACTAAGCTTGGGGCGGAAGGCGTATGTTCAGGTGTCTGGCGCCGTGGTCTCTCCAGCAGCCTTATATCGGCCGTTTCGGGCCGCACTAGCCGGGGCGTCAGTGCTGTACGCTCCGCGGCGCCAACCTTGCCCCCGGCGCCACCAGGGTCTAGAAGCCCGCACCCTTTCCAATCTATGCGATGGACGAAGCGATGAAGCAGCAGGCGAACCTGATACGCGCCGGCCAGGTGATCGAGCATGAGGGCCGTCGCTGGACGGTGCTGAAGCAGCAGATCATCACCCCCGGCAAGGGGGGCGCCTTCATCCAGGTCGAGATGCGCGACCTGAAGTCTGGCAACAAGACGAACGAACGCTGGCGCACCGCAGACACGGTCGAGCGCCTGACCACCGAGGAGAAGGAGTACACCTACTCCTACAGCGACGGGATCAACCTGGTGCTGATGGACCCGGAGACTTTCGAGGAAGCGCACGTACCAGCCGACCTGATGGGCGATGCGGCGCCCTTCCTGCAGGATCAGATGCAGTTGGTGGTCGACCTGGTGGAAGGTGATCCGGTGGCGATCCACCTGCCCTCCACCGTCACCCTGGAAGTGGTCGAGGCGGATCCAGTGGTAAAGGGGCAGACGGCATCCTCGTCCTATAAGCCCGCCAAGCTGTCCAACGGGGTCAAGACCAACGTGCCGCCGTTCATCGAAGCCGGTGAGCGCATCGTCGTGCGCACCGAGGACGCAAGCTACGTGGAGCGCTCGAAAGGCTGATGGCCTTCCGTCTCTCAGCGCACCTGACGGTCATGGCGAACGCGGCACAGAAGGCGGCGAAGCGGCTGCTGCGCGACTTCGCGGAGGTGGAGCAACTGCAGGTCAGCCTGAAGGGACCGTCCGACTTCGTCTCTCAGGCCGATCTGCGGGCTGAGCAGACCTTGAAGGAGGAACTGAACAAGGCGCGCCCCGGCTATGCCTTCCTGATGGAGGAATCCGGCGCTTCTGGATCCGACAACTGGACCTGGCGCTGGGTCGTCGACCCGCTGGACGGCACGACGAACTTCCTGCACGGCATGCCGCATTGGGCAATCAGCATCGGGCTGCAGCGCCGCCTGCCGGATGGCAGTGCCGAGGTCCATGCCGGCCTGATCTATGCACCGGCAGCGGACGAGATGTTCTGGGCGGAGAAAGGCACCGGCGCGTTCATGAACGAGCGGCGGCTACGGGTTTCCGCCCGGCGGGAGATCAGCGAGTCGGTGTTCGCCACCGGTATTCCGTTCGGCGCGGTCTCCGCGGTGCGGCGGCAGGCGTTCAATCGCACCTTGTCGACGCTGATGCCGCAGGTGGCCGGCATCCGCCGGTTCGGTGCGGCGGCCCTGGACATGGCCTGGGTCGCCCATGGCCGCTTCGACGGCTACTGGGAGCTGGGGGTGAAGCCGTGGGACATCGCGGCCGGGATCGTCCTGGTGCGGGAAGCCGGCGGCTATGCCACGGATGTCGCGGAGGGCGACCCGCTTGCAACCGCCAACATCGTTGCTGGCAACACACATCTGCATGCAAAGCTGCGCGGGGTCGTCGCCGAAGGCATGCAGTCCCTCAACTGAGCCTGCGGCCTGGCTGAAGCGTGCGGCGGCCCGAACGGTCGGTACGGCGTGTGCCTGATCGGTCGCTACGGCGTGTTATTGAGAACCGCGCGTATCTTGGCCGCCAGTACCGCGTAGCTGAACGGTTTCGGCAGCAGCTCGGTGCCCGGATCGAGAACCCCGCCGTGCACGATGGCGTTGCGCGCGTAGCCGGTGGTGTAGACCACCTTCAGGTTGGGCTGACGCGCGCGGGCCGCTTCCACAAGCTGCTGGCCGGTCATGCCGCTGGGCAGGCCGATGTCGGTGAACATCACGGCGATCTCCGTCTCACGTGCCAGGATCCGCAGTGCGGCGTGGCCATCGCCGGCGGCAAGGACGCGGTACCCCAGGTCGCGCAACGAGGCGACCGAATGCTCGCGCACGGCGGGTTCGTCCTCGACCACCAGGATTGTTTCACCCTGGCCAAACGGCACGGTGGCATCCTCGGCCGCCTGGGGCACGTCGGGCCGGTCGCTCAGCAGGCGCGGCAGGTACAACTTGACCGCCGTGCCCTGGCCCAGCTCGCTGTAGATCTTGATGTGCCCGTTGGACTGCTTGATGAAACCGTAGACCTGGCTGAGACCCAGGCCGGTGCCCTGGCCAATGTCCTTGGTGGTGAAGAACGGCTCGAACACCCGTTCGAGCGTCTCGCGCTCGATACCAGTGCCGGTGTCGCTGATGGCGATCATGACGTACTGGCCGGCCGCCACGTCGTCGTGGTCGGCGGCGTAGGCCTCATCCAGATGGGTGTTGGCGGTCTCGATGGTCAGCTTGCCGCCCTGTGGCATCGCGTCGCGGGCATTGACCGCCAGGTTCAACAGCGCGTTCTCGAGCTGGTTGGCGTCGACCATGGTGCGCCACAGTCCGCCGGCCAGCACCGTCTCTAGCGCCACCGCCTCACCCAGGGTGCGCCGCAGCAGCTCCGACATGCCCGCCACCAGCTTGTTGGCATCGATCGGCCGTGGATCCAGCGTCTGACGGCGGGCGAACGCCAGCAACCGATGGGTCAGCGTGGCGGCACGGTCCGCGCCCTGGGCAATCATGCCCAGCGCCCGCTTGATCCTGGCGTCGTTGGCACCCAGGGGAACTGTTGCCAGCATGCGCTCCAAGGTCTCCACGCCGCCGCCGATCACGGTCAGCAGGTTGTTGAAGTCGTGCGCGACGCCGCCGGTCAGGTGGCCGATCGCCTCCATCTTCTGCGACTGACGCAGCGACTCCTCGGCATGCGCGCGGCGAGCGATCTCCTCGGCGACACGGTGCTCCAGCAGTTCGTTAGCTTGGCGCAGGGCGTCGCGCGCCTGCTGACGCAGCCGGGCGAGTTCAAGGTTGGAGCGGACGCGGGCGAGCAGCTCTCGCGCCGAGAACGGCTTGACCAGGTAATCGTCGGCGCCGGCATCCAGACCCTCGACGCGGGCTTCCTCGCCAGCGCGGGCGGAAACCAGCACCACCGGCAGGTCGCGCAGGGCGGGATCGGAACGTATCCCGGCGAGCAGGCCGAACCCGTCCATCCGCGGCATCATCACGTCCGACAGGATCAGTTCGGGCGGCTCGGCCTGCGCGAGCCGCAAGGCCGCCTGGCCGTCGCCGACCGCCACAACGTCATAGGCGGGCCGCAGCAGGCGGACGATGTAGTCGCGCATGTCCGCGTTGTCGTCGGCCAGCAGGATCCGCGGGCGCTCCGCCTCCGCGCTGACGGCATCGGCGCCGAGGGTGGCGAAGGTCTTCGTCGTCTCAAGCAACTCACGGGGTTTGGAACTGTCCTGGTCGGGCAGCCAGCGCAGCGCTTCCTCGACGAACGCCGCGGCAGCGATGCCGTCGGGCAGGCTGCGGCCGCCGTCCTCAACCACCCGCTCCGGCGGCAGGTGGGCGGTGCCAAGGGGGATCCGCACGCGGACGGTGGTTCCCTCGCCGATACGGCTGTCGACCTCGATCCCCCCGCCATGCAGCTTGACCAGTTCGTGCACCAGGGCGAGGCCGATACCGGTGCCCTCCAGCGTGCGGCCACGCTGGCCTTCGATGCGGTGGAAGCGATCGAAGATATGCGGCAGCTCCGCTTCCGGAATGCCGATCCCGGTGTCCCGCACCGTCAGCAGCGCCCCCTGGTCATCCGGCGTGATCTGCAGCGTCACGGAGATGCCGCCCGCTAGAGTGTATTTAAAGGCATTGGAGACGAGGTTGAGGACAATACGCTCCCACATTTCGGCATCAACGTAGACCGACCGGCCGAGCCGGTTGCAGGTGGTCGTCAGCCGCAGGCCGGCACGTTCGCAGGCAGAGCGGAAGTTGCTGGCCAGTTCCTCGGTGTAGGCGCCGAGTTCGATGGCCTGATAGCGCGCCCTCACCCGGCCGGCCTCGATGCGGGAGAAATCCAGCAGTGTGTTGACCAGCCGCAGCAGGCGCAGACCGTTACGCTGGACCATGGAGAGCCGCTCCGCCGCCTGCGGCTGGTCGCGACCAAGTGCCGCGATCTCCTCCTCCAACGGGCCCAGCATCAAGGTCAGCGGGGTGCGGAACTCGTGGCTGACGTTGGAGAAGAACGCCGTCTTTGCCTGGTCAATCTCGGCCAGAGCCTCGGCGCGCTGGCGCTCTGCCTCATAGGCACGAGCGGCGCCGAGGCCGGAGGCGACCTGGGCAGCGACCAGATCGACGAAGCCGGCATAGTCCTCATCGAATGAGCGGAACGGATTGAGCCCGGCAATGAAGACTCCGGCCGGGCGGCTCTGGCCCTGCTGCGCGATCGGGACGATGACCAACTGGCGGGGCGGCTGGTTCCAGGCGCCGGTTGGCAAGATCGTCTGCCGGCTGACATCATGCACCAGGCGTCGGTCTTCGCCCGACAGGATGGCCCCGACCGGGAACGGCAGCTCGTCTGCTCGGGCGACCTGGAGTGGTGCGGCAGAGTCCTCAAGGCCGGTGGTGCAGCAGGCGCGGGTCAGGTGGCCGGTGGCGGCATCTTCCAGATAGATCAGGGTGAACGGCAGGTCCTTGTCGTTGCGTGCCAGGGAGGCGGCAGTGACGCGCATGACGTCCGGTTCGGAGTGGATGGCGCTGAGCGCGCTGCCGAGGTCGCGCAGGGTGGCTAGCCTTCGTTCACCGATGACGCGCTGGGTTTCCTCGGTGACTACGCAGAACATCCCCGCCACCGAGCCATCGTCGTTCGGCAGCGGGCTGTAGGAGAAGGTGTGATAGGTTTCTTCCAGGTAGCCGCTGCGATCAAGGAACAGCAACAGTCCCTGATCCCAGGTGGCCTGGCTGGTCTGCACCACAAAGTCGATGCGCGGACTAATATCCTGCCAGATCTCGGCCCAGACCTCGCGGGCGGGTTGTCCCAGCGCGGTGGGATGCTTGACACCCAGCGTGGGCGCATAAGCGTCGTTGTAGAAGAACAGCAGGTCTGGCCCCCAGCCCAGCCACATGGCGAAGCGGGACGTGACCATGATGCGCAGAATGGTCATCAGGCTTTGCGGCCAGTTCTGGTGCGGACCCAACGCGGTGCCGGCCCAGTCGGTCCGGTTGATGAGATCCGCCATCTCACCCCCGGCGGCAGGGAACGCAAAGACGGCGGATGGGTCTTCAGATGGCCGATGCGTCGCGGTCACGACCGGTTTCCCCTAAAACATGGGATGGATATGCGTCATCCCGGTGGGAGGCGAAACGTACACGCAGTTGGAGCGGGTCATTTGAAGGTAAACTGGCAAGTGCTTATACAAGGTGCAAGGTTTCATTTCGTTACTGAAAATCGGCGCGCGGTCAGGGCTTATCGGGCAGCAGACGTCTGGCAACGGCCGCGGCGTGGGCAAAATCGGTGGCGACTTCGGTGGCGCCGTCCGCCATGCTGATCGGCCCGTAGCCCCAGGCGGCGAAGATGCAGGGCACCCCAGCACCCGCCGCGGCCAGCACGTCGTTGCGGTTGTCGCCCAGCATCACGGCCGCGGTCACCTCCCCGGCAGCACGGGTCAGGGTGCCCAGCAGATGAGCGGGATCGGGTTTGTGGCACGGAAAGCTGTCGCCGCCGCCCACGGCGCAGAGCAGCGGCAGCACGCCCACGGCCTGCAGCAGGTGCCGCGCCGCCTGTTCAGGCTTGTTGGTGCACACCGCTAGGCGCCAACCGCCCTGCACAAGTTCTGCCATCACCGGCAGCACGCCCGGATACAGCTTGCTGTCGACAGCGACATGCGCGGTGTAGATGGCTGCAAGATCCGCAAAAGCCTGAGGGTCGGGCTGCTGGTTGTGGGCGGCAAACGCGCGTTCCGTCAGCTTGGCGATCCCGTCCCCAACCATGCTGGCCACCTGCGTATGGGTGAATTCAGGCAAGTTGCGGGTGCGCATCAGCCGGTTCACCGCCGTCGCCAGATCCGGCACGGTGTCAACCAGGGTTCCGTCGAGATCAAGCAGCAGGGTGCGGGCCATTATGTTGCACCACGAAACGAGAGTTGAACCACCATCATAACGGAGACCTTTGACTTTTCGCTGCCGTTCCCGCTAGAGCAGACAGCGTCCAACTGTCTGGCCTGAAGATGCATTAGCTTATTGTTTTATCGCATATTTTATACGCTTTAAAGATTTTGTCCCGGATGACCCGTGCCGCCGGCCTTGGGCTTGCGGCAGTCTCACACGGGACGTGTGGACAAGCGGTCCACGAAATATGCGACCAAGCATACAGCCAAGTCCACTTTCAGGCAGCAGCGGACGGACGTTGGGAACGTGAGACAAGGCCACGTATGCAAGCAACTGCGATCATCCTGGCCGCCGGCCTGGGGACACGGATGAAGTCGGCGCTGCCGAAGACCCTGCACCGGCTGGCGGGGCGGTCGATGCTGCGCCATCTGCTAAGCAGTTGCGAGCCCGTCTTCGATCGCATTGTAGTTGTCCTGGGACCCGATATGGAGGCGGTAGGCAGAGAGGCGGCGCCGCATCGGTGCGTGGTTCAGCACCAGCGTCTGGGTACGGCGCACGCCGCATTGCAGGCGATCGAGCATTCCGGCGACGGGCAGGTTGCTGTGCTGTACGCCGACAATCCGCTGATCCGCACCGCGACGCTGCGGCGCCTGGTTGAGGGGCAAGCGAGACAGGGCCAGACAGCGGACGGTCTGTCGCTGCTGGCGTTCCGGCCGGCCGATCCAGCGCGCTATGGCCGTGTTCTCACTGATGCCGCCGGCCTCGTCGAGCGCATCGTCGAATATGCCGATGCGTCGGAGGCTCAACGTCGGGTGGATCTGTGCAACGCAGGCGTGCTGTGCGGTGAATCAGGGGCGATGGCAGGCTGGCTGCGCGCGGTGCGCAACGACAATGCCAAGCACGAATACTACCTGACCGACGTGGTGGCCCTGGCTCGGCGCGACGGGCGGGCGGTCACCGCGGTTGAGGCCGCGGCGGAGGAACTGGCCGGGGTAAACTCACACAGCGAACTGGCGCGGGCCGAGGCGGTGCTGCAGGGTTGGCTGCGCGAGGCAGCGATGGACGCCGGGGTGACGATGATCGATCCGTCCTCGGTGTTCCTGTCGGCCGACACGCAGTTGGCGGCGGACGTGACGATCGAGCCGAACGTGTTCTTCGGGCCCGGCGTCCGCATCGCCGGCAACGTGGTGATCCGCGCGTTCAGCCATCTGGAGGGGGCAGAGATCGGTGCGGGCAGCATCATCGGCCCGTTCGCACGCCTGCGTCCCGGGGCGCGGCTGGAGCAGGACGTCCACGTCGGCAACTTCGTGGAGATCAAGGCCTCTCACCTCGCAGCCGGGGTGAAGGCAAGCCACTTGAGCTACCTGGGTGACGCCTCGGTCGGCAGCCGCACCAATATTGGCGCCGGGACGATCACCTGCAACTACGACGGTGCCAGCAAGCACCGCACGACAATCGGCGCCGACGTCTTCGTGGGGTCGGACGTGGCGCTGGTGGCACCGGTCTCGGTCGGCGACGGTGCGGTGATCGGCGCCGGCAGCGTGATCACGGAAGACGTCGAGGCGGACGCACTGGCGTTGGCGCGTGGGCGGCAGGTGCAGAAGCCAGGCCGAGCCAGCCAGATGCGTGCCGCTTCCGCCGCGGCGAAGCCAGCAACGAAGGGAAAGCACTGAATGTGTGGCATTGTTGGCGTGATCGGTGCCGGAACAGCGGCGCCGATCATTCTGGAGGCGCTGCGGCGCCTGGAGTACCGCGGCTACGACAGCGCCGGCATCGCCACCCTGGTGAACGGACACATCGAGCGCCGGCGCGCCGAGGGCAAGTTGGGCAATCTGGCCAGTTCGCTCGACCGGACGGCACTGCCAGGGTCCATTGGCATCGGCCACACGCGCTGGGCGACGCACGGCGCTCCCACCGAGAGCAACGCCCACCCGCACGGCACCGACCGCGTCTCGCTGGTGCACAACGGCATCATTGAGAACCATGCCGAGCTGCGGGCGGAGCTGGAGGCCGAGGGCCAGGTGTTCAGCACCGAGACCGATACCGAGACGGTAGCGCAGCTTGTCGACCTGAACCTGAAGCGGGGTATGGCGCCGATCGAGGCGGCGGGTGCGGCGCTGCGCCGGCTGGAGGGCGCCTATGCGCTGGCGATGATCTTCGCCGGCCATCCAGAACTGATCGTCGGTGCGCAGCATGGTGCGCCGCTGGCAGTCGGTTTCGGCGACGACGAGATGTTCCTGGGGTCTGACGCGCTGGCCCTGGCGCCACTGACCCGGCGTATCGCCTATCTGCGCGACGGCGACTGGACGGTGGTGGACCGGCAGGGTGCCACGTTCCTGGACAGCGCCGGCAACAAGGTCGAGCGCGAGGTGAAACTGACGCGGCTGACCGGGGCGGCGATCGGCAAGGGCAACTTCCGCCACTTCATGGAAAAGGAACTGCACGAACATCCGGCGGTGATCGGCGACACGCTGCACCAGATGATCAATCCGGGCAGCCGAGCGGTGACGCTGCCGGAGTTGGGCATCGACTTCTGCCAGGTCTCGCGCATCACCATGAGCGCCTGCGGCAGCGCGTTCTATGCCGGGCTGGTCGGGCGCTGGTGGTTCGAGTCGATTGCCCGGATCCCGACCGATGGCGACGTCGCCAGCGAGTTCCGCTACCGCTCGCCGCCGATGCCGAAGCATGGGCTGGGCCTGCTGGTCTCTCAATCCGGAGAGACGGCCGACACGCTGGCCGCCCTGCGCTATATGCGCGCACAAGGTCAGCAGGTGCTGTCGGTGTTGAACGTGCCCGAGAGCACCATGGCGCGGGAGAGCAACGCGGTGCTGGAGACCGTGGCCGGGCCAGAGGTCGGCGTGGCGAGCACCAAGGCATTCACCGCGCAGCTTTCGGTGCTGGCGTGCCTGGCACTGGCGGCGGCGCGGACCACGCGGGCAATCAGCGCGGAACTGGAGGCAGCCATGACCACGGCGCTGCTGGAGGTGCCAAGCCGCGCGGCGGAGGTGCTGGAGAATGATGAGGCTATCCAGTCGATCGCGATGCGGGTGTCCAAGGCGCGTGACGTGCTGTTCCTGGGCCGCGGAAATTGTTTCCCTATTGCACTGGAAGGCGCACTGAAACTGAAGGAGATCAGCTATATACACGCCGAGGGTTATGCTGCCGGTGAGATGAAGCATGGACCGATCGCGTTGATCGACCCGGCCGTGCCGGTGATCGCTATCGCGCCCTCGGGGCCGTTGTTCGAAAAGACTGCCTCCAATCTGCAGGAAGCCGCTGCACGCGGCGGCCAGGTGATCGTGTTCAGCGACAGCGCGGGGGCGGCAAAACTCAAGGGGATTGCGGCCGAGACGGTGATCCTGCCGTCGGTCGATCCGTTCGTGGCGCCGATCCTGTATGCCATTCCGGTGCAGATGCTGGCTTACCAGGTGGCGGTGCTGAAGGGCACCGACGTCGACCAGCCACGCAACCTGGCGAAATCGGTCACGGTGGAATAGAGCGTGATGACCGGAGGCGGGACCGCCAAAGGTCTGAACCACGCGATCAAACAAACTGCTGCGGCGAGCTGGGCGAACGAATGTGAACGCATCTCGCCGCGGCCACACGCACTGGCGCCGGCCGTGAATGCGGTATCAGGGCAGATCGATCCAGGATAAGTGGCCGCCCTTGCCGGCTCCGGTATCCAGGAACACCGCCGTACCACCCAATGCACCGTGACGGATGTAGGGTCGTCCATCGGTGCTGCGGCGGTCGTGGCCGCAATAGACCGTCAGTCCGCAGGGAATCCGATCCACCCAGCGCAGGCTACGCTCCGGAAAGCCGTCGGTTTGTATCCGCCCCGTTGGTTCGCCGAACAGGGCGCGGGCAATTGCGCCGTTTGGCCGCTGCAGACCGTGTTCCGGTGCGGGCTGTTCCAGCATGGCGGTATGGAAGCCGCCGTGGACGAACAGGACCGGCCCGAAGCGCAGCCAAGCCGGCGCGGCGGCGACCAGGCGGGTGGTGCGGGCCTTCAAGGCATCATCGAGCTGGTCGAGCGTCGCCTGCAGCGCCGGGTCGATCCGGACGCTGTCACCGGCGAGCGTCCGGGCCAGCTTGAGGTCGTGGTTGCCCAGGATAAACAGGCCGCGGCCGCTCTCAACAAGGTCAAACATCATCCGCAGGGTGCCCGCGCCGTCGGGGCCGTGATCGGTCAGATCACCGAGCTGGACAATGAACCGGTCGGTGGCGATGGCGTAGGCAAAGCCCGTGGCGTCGCCGTGCACATCGCCGACAACGCGGACCTTTGCACCAGCAGGGATCGCGGCTGCCGTCATCAAACGATCATGTAGACCATTTCCACACCGCTGGTGCAGCACAAAATAGCGTAACGTCCTGAGTAAGCCGGCGGATCACTGCCTAGTGCCCGATCGCAGAGAAGTGCTGCACGCGCTTCGCCAGGTGAATCGGCCACTTCAAGCCCAACCGATGTATCGCCCCTCATTGATGGGCGATACTAGACCGCTTTCACGCTGACTGGAACAGTCAGTGCGGTCTAGCCCGTTGTTTTCGCGAGCAACTTTATCAGCCCGACTGTTCCAGTCAGGCTGATGTTGCTCTAGGCCAATCCATCACGAGGCAGCGCGGATCTGTGCATAGGCGTCGAGTGCTCGGCTGCGGCCCATTGCCAGATCGACGACCGGGTGCGGATAGGTCTGACCCAGTGCTACGCCGGCGTTGGCCAGTGCCTCCGGCGGTGCCTCCCACGGCGCATGGATATGGCGGGCGTCCAGACCGGCCAGTTCCGGCACGAAACGGCGCACATAATCGCCCTGGGCGTCAAACTTCCTGCCTTGCAGCACCGGATTGAAGATGCGGAAGTAAGGGGCTGCGTCGGCGCCGCAGCCGGCGACCCACTGCCAGTTGCCGGCGTTGCTCGACAGGTCGGCATCGACCAGGGTTTTCCAGAACCAGGCCTCGCCGATCTGCCACGGGATCATCAGGTGCTTGATCAGGAAGCTGGCAGTGATCATGCGGATGCGGTTGTGCATCCAGCCGATCTGCCAGAGCTGGCGCATGCCGGCATCGACGATCGGCACACCGGTGCGTCCCTGTTGCCAGGCACGCAGGGCCGGCTGGTCGTCGCGCCACGGCATGCGGGCGAATTCCGGTTTCAGGGGTTCATCCGGCAGGGCCGGGTTATGCCACAGCAGGTTGGCGCAGAACTCCCGCCACAGCAGCTCGCGGATGAAAATGTCCCGCCCCTTCGACGGCGCAGGCTTCTGGGCCATGTGCCACAGTTGGGCGACCGAGATCTCTCCAAAGTGCAGGTGCGGTGACAGCATTGACGTGCCCTCGCCAGCGGGCTGATCCCGACCAGTGGCGTAGCCGGTCAGGCCGTGCGCCAGGAAGGCTTCGGCCCGTTGCCGCGCGCCGGCCTCCCCGGGGGTCCAGGTGTCGCGCAGGCCGGCTGCCCAGTCCGGCTTCAGCGGCAGCAAGTCCCAGTCCTGCAGCCGGTCGGACTCGACCCGAGGCGCTGCGGTGATCGCCTGCGGTGCCGGTTCGGGCGGTTTCGGGCCGCCCAGCGCCAGGCAGGCGTTGGCGAAGGGGGTGTATACGGCATAGGGGCCGCCGCCCTTGGTGCGCACCGCGTCGGGATGAAACAACGTCGTGGTGCGCATCCGGTACAGCCTGATGTCCAGCGCGGCCGCCACGCTCTGGTCGAGCTGCCGTGCCCAGGGATCAGCCGACCCGCCGGTAAAGATTTCCGCGACAGCGGCACGCTCGGCCATGTCCTTGATGATCGCCAGCGCGTCGCCGCGGCGCAGGATCAATGTGCTGCCGCGCTGCGCCAGGTCATGCTGCAGAGAGGTCAGACTGTGATGCAGCCACCAGCGCGAGGCGCCCCCCATCGCCCAACGGCCCGGTGACTGCTCGTCCAGGATGAACAGCGGCAGCACGGGCCGGCCGGTATCAACCGCGGCGAGCAGGGCAGCGTGGTCGGTCAGGCGAAGGTCGTCGCGGAACCAGACGAGAACCGGGGCGTCGGAGGAATGGGTCATGGCAACCGATGTAGGCGCGGCTACGATTGCGTCCATCGATTGCCGAGAGGGAGGTCGGGGCATTTGATCGGCGAGCCGAGGCGATCCCGCCGCTTCCGATGCGGATCTAGCAGCCTGTCGGATTGGGGATTCCCCAAATCGGCGGCGGTTGTCTAGAATCCAGCCATGCCAAACTTCGTGCCCTTCAACCGTGACCAGTCTTTTCTGCTGCCACCTGATCTGAAGGACTGGCTTCCAGCTGACGACGTCGCCCACTTCATCGTCGCGGCGGTCGAGCGCGTGCCATTGGCCTCGTTTCAGGTGCCAAAGCGGTCTGGCGGCAAGGAGCAATACCATCCGCGGCTGATGCTGGCGCTGCTAATCTATTGCTATGCCAACGGCCTGTTCTCGTCGCGGCGGATCGAGCGGGCGAGCCACCGCGACGTCGGCGTGCGTTTCGTGGCTGCCAACCTGCACCCCGACCACGACACGATCGCGGTGTTCCGGCGCACCAACAAAGCGGCTTTCGAGGCGGCTTTCCTACAAGTCCTGCTGCTTGCGCGGGAAAGCGGCTTGCTCGCGCTTGGCACGGTCTCGATCGACGGCACCAAGATCGACGCCAACGCCTCGAAGATCCGTTCGGTGCGCTACGATCGGGCGAAAGAACTGAGCGCCAAGCTAAAAGCCGACATCGCCGAGATGACCGCCAAGGCGGAAGCCGCCGATGTCTCTGACATCGACCCCCAGGCGTTGCCTGAGGAACTGGCACGGCGGGACGCGCTGAAGGCCAAGCTGGATGCCGCCTGTGCCCGGCTGGAGGCGCAGGCGAGGGCCGCAGCCGAGGCGGAACGGCCGGCCTACGAAGCCAAGCAGGCGGCCTATGACAGCAAGACAGGCCATCGTGGACCGCCGCCCGTGCCGCCGGATCCCAGTCCGCCGGGCGAACGCCAGTGCAACCTGACCGATCCCGACAGTGCCCTGATGCGCCGCTCCGAGCGGCATGAATATCGCCAGGCTTACAATGCCCAGGCGGTGGTCTGCGCCGATGGATCGCAACTGGTGCTGGCCACCAACCTTGTCGCCACGACCGCAGATGCACCGAGTTTCGCCGCCACGATCCTGGCGATGGAACAGACCATTGGGTTGCCGAAGACCGTGCTGGCCGACACCGGCCATGCCAGCGGTTCCGCCGTCGCCGCGCTGCAGGCCAGCGCGATCGAGCCGCTGGTGGCGATCGGGCGGACCCAGCCGCACCGGCCGTATGACTTCCGCCCGCCACCCGAAGCCAAGCCACCGCGGGTGATCACCGAACCCTGGCGGATCGCAATGAAGGCCAAGCTGGAGACCGACGATGGACGCAAGCGTTACGGCAAGCGAAAACAGAGCGTCGAACCGGTGTTCGGGATCATCAAAAGCGCCATCGGTTTCACCCGCTTCCACCTGCGCGGTCTTGCCAAGGTCGCTAGCGAATGGACCCTGATCACCTTGGCTTACAACTGCAGGCGGCTTCACCGCCTGCAGTTTGCTTGAACCTCAAGCTAAACACGTCTCAGACCACAACTGGGATGCCCTATCCGACAGGCTGCTAGAGCGTGATCCGAGCAGGTGGCATCACCGGAACGGTGAATCACGCGATCAAACAATGAGTTAAAGAGGGGTCCGTGAGCCAATGCGAACGGACACCGCTCTAAGGTAAGCTTTTCAGTTGTGTGCCCGGCGTGGCCGCGGCGAGCGGCATCCTGAAGGTGAAGCGGGTTTCCTGCGGCGAAGACTGCGCCTCCAGCGTGCCGCCGTGCACGCGAGCGATTTCCGCTGCAATGTAGAGCCCCAGCCCGAGGCCCTGCTGGCTGGGCTGAACAGCGCCGCGGGCGAACGGCTGGAACAACCGACCCAGCACCGCCGGAGGAATGGGGTCGCCGGCGTTGGCGACCGTAAGCTGGAAGGTATCGCCGCTTGTCGTGGCGTGCACCTGGATCGGTTGATCCGCGGCACCATGGGTCAGGGCGTTGGCCAGCAGGTTGGAAAACAACTGGCCGATGCGCTGGTGGTCGCAGGCAAAGGCCTGGGTCAGCGATAGGTGTTCATCAATTGTCCGATCCGGGCGGGTCGCCTGCAGTTCGGCAATGACCTGCCGCAGTACCGGCTCGATATTCGTTGCCGGCGCGTAATCCAGATTAAGGCCGCCGCCCAGCCGGCCACGGGCGAAATCCAGCACGTCATTGATCAGGTCGGACATGCGGGCGGCACTTTTCTGGATCACCGAAACCATACGGGCGGGTTTCGCGTCCAGCGGTGCCTTGGCCAGCAACTCGGCACCCGCGCTGATCGCTGCCAGCGGGTTGCGCAGGTCGTGACCGAGCACGGCGATGAACTGTTCCCGCAGTTCCGAGGTCTGACGTTCATCCAGCAGACGTGCCTCGCTGGAGGCGACACGGTCGTTGGCGTCGATATGGAAGGCAATCAGTTCGGCAAACAGCTTGAACATGCCGACGACGGCGGTGTTCTCAAGCCGGGCCGCCTTGGGGTCGATGGCGCAAAGCGTGCCGAAGAAGGTGCCGTCCGGCAGGCTGATCGGGTAGGAGATATAGCTTTTGAAGCCGTACATAAGCGGCGTGGGGTGCCCACGGTAGCCGTCGTCCTGATCGACGTCGTCGATGACGACCGGGTTGAGGTTCTGGCGGATCTCGTGGCAGATCGTGGTCTCAACCTTCAGCTCATCGCCTGGCTGCAGGCCGAAGCCGATCTCATCCTTGACGCTGCAGGCGATCCAGCGATCTTCGGTGACTCGGGCAACGGCGGCAAATCCCATGCCGGTGGCGCGGCAGATTACCTCCAGGATCGTAGGGATCGCCGCAATGCCGTTGACGGTGGCGATCTGCACCTGAAGCTGACGCTCCAGCCCTGCCATGCTCACGACCTAAAAGCCCTCCAGCAGCCGACCGCCGCGACAAATCGAGTCGGCGTGAACGTTCTGCATTTGTCAAGTATAGCGAAAACTGGCGTCTGCGGAACACCACTAACAGCGGCAGAACAGACGATTTTGATCCGTTTTGTTTAGGTCACCCGTAGCCCAGCGCGTATGTTCATGCGCAGACAGGCGGAAAGTGTTGTTTCATGTCCGACAGGGGCACGCCGTCTGCCAGGGATCAAGGCCGTCTTCGCCAAGGTCTATGACACAGCGTTATCGTCAGCTTTCACCCCGGCCGGACAACAAAACCCCGTTTGATCAAAGGGTGGCTGACCCATCAATGTATCAACCGGGACCGCATGGCGGTAGCCTGCGCCGGTCCAGGGAACCCCAACCGCATGGTTCTTCCAGCCGAGTTCTCGCTGATTGCCCGCTTCTTCCGCCCCCTGGCCGGGCCGGGGGCACTGGATCTGCGCGATGATGCCGCATTGCTGACGCCGCCGCCAGGGCGGCAGTTGGTGCTGACCACGGACGCCATGGTCGCGGGCGTGCACTTCCTGCCGGACGACCCGGCCGATCTTGTCGGGCGCAAGCTGCTGCGGGTGAACCTGTCCGATCTGGCGGCGAAGGGCGCGGTGCCGTTGGGCTACCTGATGACGGTGTCCGCGCCAAAGGCAACGCCGGAGGCCTGGTTTAAAGGGTTTGCCGCCGGGCTGGCGCAGGATCAGGCGCAGTTCGGCGTCAGCCTGCTGGGCGGCGACACGACATCCACGCCCGGCCCGGTCTCGCTGTCGCTGACGATCATTGGGCATGTCGCGCCTGGCTGGGCGGTGCATCGGTTTGGCGCCGCCGCGGGTGACGAGATCTGGGTGACCGGGACAATCGGCGACGGCGCGCTGGGCCTGGCGGCGGCGCAGGGCCGGCTGGATGATCCGACCGGGTTCCTGCTGGACCGCTATCGTCTGCCGCAGCCGCGGGTGGGGCTGGCGATCAATGGGATTGCCTCGGCCGGCATGGATGTCTCTGATGGGCTGGTGCAGGACCTTGGCCACCTATGTCGGGCCAGCGGGCTGGCGGCGCGGCTGCTGGCGGATGCGGTGCCGTTGTCCACGGCGGCGCGGCTGGCCGGCCCGGACTGGTTGGCGACCTGCCTGACCGGCGGCGACGACTATGAGGTTCTGCTGGCGGTGCCGCCACGGCACGCCGCCACGCTGCAGGCAGTGGCGGCCACTGCGGGCATCGCTGTCACGCGGATCGGCCACTTCCACGCCGGCGAGGCGGAGGTCATGGTGCTGCGGGAGGGCGGAGAGGTTTTTGCTTTCGACAAGCCTGGCTGGAGTCATTTCTAGCATTGCGCTGGTGCTGACCGGCGGCGTGCCGGTGGCGATCGTCGGGCTAGAGGTGCTGACGCGTCACCTAATCTGTGCCTGCCGAAACCTCTGCAGGGAGGTTTTGTCGGGCTGGTCTGGTGCGCAGGCTTGCCCATAACCGCTGCCCGCCAAGGTTGGTTCCGACCCATCCAGGACGGCCGTGGCGTGGGCAACAATCCCGCAAGCTGACGTTCTTCGGTCGTTGTGGAACGTTACTTTGCGGGCGGTACTGAGCCTGTAACCAACCTTGTTGAATTGACAGCAGGGTCCGCCCGCCGCCATAACCCGAGCGGACGTGTAAAAGTCACAGCCCGGTCGGTAGTCCGGGTGGCATTTACGCTCGTACGAGCCGCCCGCATCTGCGGTGCCGGCCTCCGGCACGTCCTTTCCGACTAACAGGAAAGGTGTGTCCTATGGAAATTTCAAAATGGATCATCGCATTCGTTGCGGTGTTCAACTTCGGCGGCGTGGTGGCGGATGCGATCGTTCCAGCGACCGCCAGACAGCATCTATGGAATCCGCTTTGGCCTCCGCATGCGAAGTTCCACAATGGGCAGACAATGCTCATGGGGATCATCGGCGGCACGTTGTCGCTTGTCATCCTGTTCGGCTCGCAGCGGCTAACGCTTCCATCGTTCCTGATCGCCGCCGCGGTCGCGGGAAGCTATTTCATCGCAATGGCTTTCGCACCGTTGTTTCCCGGCACGGATTGGATTGATCCCGAGTTCGCGGCCACGACAGCGCGTCCGCTGGGGCTCGCTCCGCAACAGCTCGTGACTTATATACTTTGCGTGCTGGTGATCATTGCGATAGGCCTCGCCATTCTCGCTTAACAGCGAGGGCATGTCGGCTTGTTGACGTAGCAGGTGCCTCCGGCGCAGCAACAGACTGGTAGCGGTTCATCGGCGGCACCACTCTGCCGACCACCGCCTATGGCCCGGAGAAGCGGGTGCGCGTGCAGGCGATGCACGACTTCATCGTGCTTGGCAGCGTGACGGTGGCGTCCGCAGTGCAGGCAAGCGAGGGCTGGGAGGTGCTGACCTGGACCGTGGCGCCCCGGCGCAGGCGCCAGCCGGTGTCACCTCGCCGATTGCCGGGTCTCATGCGGGTCGTGGCCGGACTGGCGGAGAATCACATCGTTGACGCCGTTCGAAGCCTCGGTGGCGACGACCACGGCGACATCTCCCCAATAGTGGTTCAGCGTTCCGGCCGGGATTTCATTCAGTTGGACGACACGGCCCCGCTCAGAGCCGGCGGCCGTCTTAACGATCCATTGAATCTCCACGCGTTCCTGGTGCTTAGGGATCGGCACCACTTTGACCTGGCCCTGCACGATGAAGTCGGCTCCGGCCGGCGTCGTCTGCACCACCGGACCCAGCACCGCCAGGCGCGCGCGCATCTGCTGCGTCAAGGTGTCGTTGCCATCTCCGGGCGCGCCGGTCACGTCGGTGACGACAATCTTCGCCGGACGGTTGTAAAGGCTGCCAGGATCCGCCTTGTCGTGCGCCAGTCGGATCCCGGTCAGCAGCGCGCCGATGCGCGGCGCGGCCTGGTCCGCGACCTGGGTCAGCAGCGCCGGTTGGGCATCCGCCCACGCGTTCAGCGGCACCTTCTCACCCTGGGTGTTGCCTTCCTCCTTGCCCTGCGGGTCCTGCACGCTGAACATCGGCGTGACGAAGTCGCCATCACGCTGGGCGCGGGTGATCAGGCGCCAGTCGGTCCGCGCTGGCGCGCGGACCAGGGCCGGAACCTCGCTGGCCTGCAGTGCGGTGGCGATCTGCTTGGCCAACTGCTGGTTGGCCAGATCGGGCAGCAGGGTGTCCGATCCCGGCGGCACCGCCAGCAGCGGGGTCAGTGGCTGAGCCAGGCGTCGGGCGGTCGCGCCGGGATTGCCCAGGAACGGCTCCGGCAGGTCGCCGCAGGCGGAAAGCAGAAGACACAGGAACAGGGCCAGCCGGCCAAGACGAACGCTCATGCTGCGGCTTGAAGCAGATGCCGACCCGCACCGGAAGGGGGACCGAGCAGGTTCGTTGCGAAGGCTTGATCAAGCCGGCCTGATCACCGAGATCTGGTGGCCGATTGGCCCAGACTTTGCCAGCGTGCGGCGGCGGTGGCTGAAGAAGCGTTCTTCCTGGGTCAAGGTATCGTGTCCGGTCACCACGATGCGGCCGACTCCGGCGCCGCGCAGGCGGGCGGCGCAGTAGCCAGCCAGGTCGAACTGCCACTTGTCCGGCTGGCGCCCTGCGGCGAAGAACGCGGCATCGGCCGGGGCGCGGGCCAGAACGGCATCACGCAGATCGGGCCCGACTTCGTAGGAGGACTGGGCGATGCAGGGACCGACCGCCACCGAGATGCGCGCCGCCGATGTGCCCAGTGCGACCATTGCGGCGACGGTCGCCTCCAGAACGCCGGCCATCGCGCCACGCCAACCGGCATGGGCCGCGCCGACGATAACCCCGTCCGAGTCGGCGAACAGGACGGGGGCACAGTCCGCGGTGACGATGCCCAGGCCCAGGCCCGGACGGTTGGTGACCATGGCGTCGGCTGCCTCACCCTGTCCTGGCGCCCAGGCTTCGGTAACGGTAACCACATGGGTGCCATGCACCTGCGTCAGTCCTACGAGCCGAGCGGGATCGACGCCAAGGCGGCGTGCGGCGCGGGCACGGTTTTCCAGCACGGCGGCGGGATCGTCCTGGCTCGACAGGCTGCAGTTGAGGCTGGTGAAGGGTCCGGCGGACACCCCGCCGCGGCGGGTGAAGAAACCATGCGGCGCGGGCATCAGCTCCGCGATCAGCGGCTCGGCCATCAAGGCAAGTCTCCTGGAAGCAGGGTCGAAAAAGCCGCAGTGATGAAAAAGATGCAACCACAGCCTGTACAATGTGCCGTCCTCGGTCAGGCGGTGCTAGCGGAGTTGTCGAGAAGTCCGCCATACTGCGCGCCGACCGACGGAGCGGACTCGGACGTGTAGGCCATTCTTGAAGCACCGGTCTGCCGTGCCCTTTCCGATCCGGATGTCCTTATCATTTAAGAAGTTCCGAGGGTGGCTGGGCCCAGCACGGCGGATTGCCAAAGCCGCGACGTCAGGCCTCGCTTCAACAAAGCCGGAAGGACGAGACGATGATCGGGGTGAGGCGATGATCGGGATCGATTGGGGCACGACGAGTTTCCGCGCATTCCGCATCGGGCGCGACGGCTCGCTGCGTGACCGGCGCATTGCGCAGAAGGGCATCCTGAACGTGCCGGACGGACGGTTCGGCGACACGCTGCGTGAAGAGATCGGTCCGTGGCTTGCGGCGGGCGAGGACTGCGTACTGTTGTCGGGAATGATCGGGGGGCGGCTTGGATGGAAGGAGACGCCCTATCTGCGTTGCCCTGCTGGCCCCGCTGAACTGGCGGCGGCGCTGATCGACATCGGGTTCGACTGGGCCCGGGTCAAGCTGGTGCCTGGACTGAGCGGCGCTGATGAGGCCGGTGTAGCCGAATACATGCGTGGCGAGGAAACGCAGGTGCTTGGCGTGCCGCCGCTGCTGCGCAATGGCGGAATCGCCTGCCTGCCTGGCTTTCACTCTCGCTGGGTATTGGTTGAAGGCGGCCGCATTACGCGCTTCACCACCCACATGACCGGCGAGGCGTTCGGTGCCTTGAGGGGCCATACCAGCCTGGCGCGGATGATGCGTGAAGGGCCTACGGATGGTCCGCCCTTCGATGCTGGGCTGGCGCGCTCCGCCGACTCTGGCGGCCTGTTGCACCACTTGTTCGGTGTCAATGCGCTGGCCACGGCCGAGCGATTGGCGGAACTGGAGGCACCGGCCTACCTGTCCGGCATTCTGGTCGGGCACGAGGTGCGTGCCGCGCTGGCGCAGGCGCCTGGGGCTGTGGTGCAGGTCATCGGCGCACCCGACCTGACGGCGCTGTATGCCAAAGCCATCACCGCCTGCGGGGGTTACGCCGAACGCCATGACGGCGAAGCCGCGGCGCGTGGCCTGGCCTTGATCGGCGGCCAGGCCACATGGTTCTGAGGCGCCGGCGCTAGTGGTCCGATGCCGACGGGCACTTCAGCCCGTTGGCTGAATCGGCCCATCAAATCAAGCTGGTGCTCTGACACATGCTGAACGTTCTGATTGGATCAGAGCACTAGACAATCCAGCTCGGTGATACCGATCCGGATATGGAACAGCAACATTACGTTGCTTAACTGATCCCATTGCGAGATACGCACATCTCCTGAGCTTTGACCCCGGGACGGCAGATGATCCGCGGCAGGTGGAAACCCGCGCGGCAGGCTGCAGATGCGTCCGGCATAGGCCGATGCGCGTGGTTCAAGCTGTGCGGCTTGTGTGGTGACGCCTTACCTCCTGCCCGACGGGTTGAGTTCCGTTCACAATCTCGTGAGTATGTTGCTGGTTTGTCTCAATAAATCGACTACCGTTGAAACTTGAGTATCAGGTTGGAGACGGAATGAAATACCACGAGACGCGGCGAGTGGAAAATCCCGGGATCTAAGCTATTTTGTGTCGGAGTGTAAGAAATCAGGTATGGTTTCGTTCTATACCATAACCTTTTCGCTTCGAACTTTTTGTCCGTGAAGAGAATTTGATCACCAGACAAGAAATGAGACTCGGCCGCTCAGATGTCGAAATATTGTAAGGGTAGAATGTCACGTGTTTGCGTGACACTCATGCGGTAGCACGCATCCCGCGGGCGGAATGGGAAGGCGAAATTCATGGTCTCTTCAGTTTCTATTCAGGGAAGCAGCAATAACCCTGTCACTTTGAACTTCGACCCGACGTCGAATTTCATCATGGCACAGCAGATCGCAAATCAGCTAAGCGCCGGGGTCAGTGCAGGTACTATACAGACAGCCGTCGATACCGCGGGCCCGGCGCCGACCTTACCGGCCGGTGTCAGCGGTGCATTCATCCAGACGACCACGCCGGTAGTGAAGCTGCCGGCAGGCTACACAACCGATATCGTTACTAAGCCGGGACCAGCGGTGGTCTTCGGCTCGGGTGCCGCCAATGAAATGATCCTGTCGGGCATCGGCACAAACCTGACATTCATCAACAATGGCGGCTCCGGAACCGTGGTGTCGGACGGTGCCTTTGACCGGCTGGTGGTCACCGGCACCAGCCTCGACAACTGGTCGCTCAGCGCCGGCGGTGGCAACGACGCGATTTCAGCGCTGGGCGCAGTGAACGCAACGATCAGCCCGGGCGGCGGCCATAACTCCATCCAGCTTGGCAGCGGCAACGACCTGGTCATCTCCACCGGTATCGACAGCATTGCCGCGGGATCGAGCACAGCCACCGTCGATGCCACCGCCGCCAGCAGTGACTTCGTGCGAGGCCAGAGCAGCCACCTGCTGTTCGTTGGCGGCGCGGGCGGTGCTACCATCCTGGGCGGCAGCGGCAGCGACACCTATTTCGGGTCCACCGCGGGCCCGGTTGGCAAGCAGGTGATCCACGGCGGCTCCGCCGGCGATAACCTGTTGTATGCCGGCGACGGCGTTGCGACACTGAGTGGTGGCGGTTCGGGGGACCAGCTCTACGCCTATGGTTCTTCCGCCCAATTACTGACCGCCGGCGCCGGCAATGAGACGCTGTCGGCGGTGTTGGCGGGCGGGCATGACACGCTGGCGGCAGGCTCCGGCCGTGATGAGCTGATGGGTGGTAGCGGCTCCGACACATTCGTCGGTGGTTCCGGGCACGCAACCGTGACGGCGGGCTCGGGCAGCAACGTCTTTGCCTTCATCAACCACCAGGCCGGCGGCACCGAGGTCGTGAGCGGGCTCACGGATCCAAGTAGTGTTAATATCTCGCTGCTGGGCTACACGCCCAACGAGGCGGCGACGGCTTTGGCAAGCCAGACGGTGGCGAGGGGTTCAGTCACCATCGGACTGTCGGACGGCACCAAGATCACGTTCGAGAACATCAGCAGCCTGACACGCTCCAACTTTAGCTGACGCCGCGGTACCGCTCAGGCGCGTTGCAGATCGCCTTCAGGCTTATCCACCGCCTGGAGGCGGTCCTATTTCTTGCTGAGAGCCGGCTGCGGCGATGACGCGGTCGATGAACTGCTGGGCGCTGCCGAGATAGCCGGCCGGGTCGATCAGCCGCTCGATGGCCGTGCGGTCCAGACGGGAGGCAATGGTCCGGTCGCGCCCGAGCGCCTCGGCCAATGAGACGTTATCGCGCATTGCGACGTCGCAGGCCTGCTTGACGACGTGGTGTGCGTCTTCTCGGCCCAGCAGCGGCGCCAGGCTCATCATTACGGCCTCGGACACGATCAGGCCATGGGTGATGCCAAGGTTGGCCCGCATCCGTTCCGCATCGACGACCATGCCCTCGGCAATCGTTCGTGCATGGATCAGGGCGCCATGGGTCAGCAGGAACGCCTGCGGCAGCGCCAGGGCTTCGGCCTGCCATGGACCGGTTGCCCGCTCGTGATCCTGCGCCATGGCGGCCTGCATCACCGGCACCAGGCCGTGCACCATCCGCGACGCCGCCAGGATATACTCCGAGGCGATGGGATTGCGCTTCTGCGGCATGGTCGAGGACTGACCGCGGCCTGCGACATAGGGTTCGGCCACCTCGCCCACTTCTGTCTGCGCCAGCAGGACCGTGTCGGTGGCAATCTTCGCGAGCGAGCCGCAGACCAGGCCCAAAAAGCTGACGGCCTCGGCCAGCGCGTCGCGGCAGGCATGCCATGGTGCCAGCGGTGCCCCCAGATCCAGCTCTGCTGCCAGTGCCTGCATAACCGCGATGCCCTGGTCACCCAGCGATGCCAGGGTTCCGGCGGCGCCCGCGAACTCGACCACCTGGACGCGTGGGCGAAGCTGCTGCAGCCGCTGCAGATGGGCCAGGAACGGCATCGCCCAGATGGCGCATTTCAGCCCGAAGGTGACCGGCAGCGCCTGTTGCAGATGCGTCCGCCCGGCCATGACCGTCATACGGTGACGCTCCGCCTGGCTGATGAGCGCGCTCAGGATCGCCCGCAGCTCCGTCTCGATCAGGTTGAATGCCGCGCGCACCTGCAGGACGGTGGCGGTATCCATGATGTCCTGGGTGGTGGCGCCCCAATGGGTCCAGCCGCCATGGGCGCCAGCGGCGTTCGACAGGAAGCTGACCAGACCGACCACCGGATAGCCGACGTTGCGGGCGGACGCGGCGAGATCCTCGGTGCGCAGGTTCTCGACGCGGGCGGCGGCAACGATCGCCTCGGCGGCCTCGGCCGGGATGATCCCCATGCGGCCCTGTACGCGGGCAAGCGCGGCCTCGACATCGAGCATGCGCTGGAAGTAGGCGGTCTCGTCGAACAGGGCCCGCATTGCGTCGCTGCCGTAGAGCGTGCCAAGGATCGGGCTGTCGGCGGGATTGACAGGCATGATGGTCCTCCGGTTGATCGGCGGGTAAGAGCGTGATCCGCGGAGGTGGCATCACACGGAGCGGTGAATCACGCGATCAAACAACGAGTTGGAGAGGGGTTCGTGAGCAATGCGAACGGACATCGCTCTAGCAGCAGGCTGGCCGCCTGAACAGCGGCTTGCAGGTGCTGAGAGCACGCTGGTGCCAGTCAGGCGCGCGTGCCGCAACACGTCGCGTGCCATGGGAATGGGTGAAAGCAACGGACGCGGGTCCGTCGAAGTCTATGGCTCGTCTGACAGGCTGGAGGCCATCGAACCATGCTGCGGCTTCAGACCCCTCGTTTGATCATCAGGGATGTCTGTCGTTCAGACGCGGATTCATTCTGCTCCTATATGCAGCAGGAGGCTTACTGGCGCGACCTGCCGATTGACCCACCGACCGCTGCGTCCGTTCTTGCGCTGGTAGATCGATGTCTTGTTGATCAGGACCAGCAACCCCGAGCCGTGTATCTTCTGGCGGTCACCGACAAACGGTCTGACGATGTCATCGGCGAGGCCATCCTGCGCATACGAAGCGCCCGCTGGCGGCAAGGCGAGATCGGCTGGGGGATCAGCTCCCGCCACACCGGCCAGGGCTTGGCGACAGAGGTCGGGCTGGCCTTGCTGCATCTTGGTTTCGACACGCTGCATCTGCATCGGCTGTATGCGCGGTGCCGGCTGGAGAACCAGGCCTCGCGCAGGATCATGAGCAAGCTTGGAATGCGGACAGAAGGCATCCTGAGGGAGAATGTCCTGGCACGTGGCTTGTGGTGGTCTTCGGCGCAATCCTCGATCTTGTCGACCGACAAAAGGCCCTGCCCGGGTTCCAATTCGCCGGGCGACCCGGGCGCTTCTTGACCGATAGCTTGTCGCCAGTTGTGTCCGCGGCAGTCTGCTACGGCCGGTGCCGATGTGGGTCCGTCGGCCGGCCTTGACCATCATGCTGCCGAGACAAGATATCCGGAACCAACGGCTGATTCCCCCGATGGCCGGGCTGGACCAAGCACGCAGGATGTCCTCGGCTTTGACCCGCAATCACCGCCGCAGCCTTTTTGCCCTTGTCCCGTTTGCGCTGGTGCTGGGCCTGCCGGGTCTCCCACCCGCCGGCGCACCCGCCGGCGCGCGCGACATCCCGGGCTATGGCGCCGTATCGTTTCCCACCTCCTGCGCGCCGGCCGTGCAGCCAGCCTTCGAGACGGCGGTGGCCCGGCTGCATGATTTCGATGGCACGGAAGCGGCGTTCCGGACCGTGGCGGCGGCGGATCCGCACTGCGCGATGGCTTGGTGGGGCGCGGCAATGAGCGTGCGGGGCAACCCACTGGCCGGCGCACCGGGCCGGACGGCATTGCGGGCAGGCGCGGCCTATGTCCGCAAGGCTTTGCAGGCCGGGCCGGTCACCGCGCGCGAAGCGGGCTTCATTGCCGCGATGGGGGTCTACTACCGCGATCCTGACGAGGACCATGCCGTCCGCACCCAAGCCTATGAGGCGGCGATGCGTCGGATGGGACAAGATTATCCCGACGACGCCGAGGTGCAGAGCTTCCTTGCATTGGCGATCCTTGAGGCGGTTGACCTGACCGACAAGACCTATGCCCGTCAGCGCGAGGCGGGGCGCATCCTGCAGCGGGTCTGGGCGGCGCATCCTGGCCATCCCGGCGCGCCACACTACCTGATCCACGCCTATGATTATCCGCCGCTGGCCGTCGGGGCGCTGCCGGCCGCCCGCCGCTATGCGGCGATCGCCCCGGCTTCAATGCATGCCCAGCACATGCCCTCGCACATCTACTCGATGCTGGGGATGTGGCAGGACTCGATCGCGGCCAATCGGGCGGCGGCGCTGCTGGGGGCGCACGGCGCAACGCATGATACCGCATGGCAGGATGCCGCCGATCCGCATGGCATGGACTTCATCGCCTACGCGCACCTGCAGCTCGGTCAGGATCAGGCGGTGGCGCAGGCGCTGCGCCTGGCCGAACCGTCGGAGGAGCGCACGCTGGTGGCAGCGCGCTATGTTCTGGAACGCGGTGACTGGTCGGCAGCCGCCGAGATGCCCACTGGCGTCGACACGGCGCTGGAGGAAGTCACCGTCCGCTTCGTACGCGCATTGGGTGCCGCACGGTCCGGCCGGCCTGACCCGGCGCGAGATGAGGCGGCGGCGCTGCGGGCGCTGCGCCAGCCGGTGCTGCGCGACGATGGCCCTTACTGGGCTGGACTGGTGGATGTGTATGCCGACGCGGCGGAAGGCTGGGGAGTGTATGCGGCGGGCGATGCGCCGGCCGGGCTGCGGTTGATGCAGGCGGCGGCCCAGCGGGACGACGGACGGGCTAAGCACATTCTGCTGGAGAACAAGCTGCTGCCGATGCGCGAGCTGTATGGCGAAATGCTGCTGGCGGCTGGCCATCCGCAGGAAGCGCTGGCGGCTTTCCAGGCAAGCCAGCAACTGGCGCCGAACCGGTTTCGCGGTTTCCTGGGCGCGGCGCGATCAGCCCGCGCGCTGGGTTGGCAGGATGAGGCGCACGGCTTCTATCGCCAAGCGGCGGCCCTGGTGGTGGATGCCACGCCCGGCCGCCCCGAAATCGACGAGGTGCGCCACTTCGCCGCCGGCATGACGCCGGCTGGCCAACCGGCGGCGACAAACGGCACCGCGGCAGGCACCTCGGGCTCCAAGGATTAAGCCCGACTACAGGAACGAGATCGGGTCGACGTCGACATCGACCCGGCCGCCGGCCGGTATGCGCACTGATGCCAGCCAAGCGCGCAGGATGGGCTGGACCGCCATGTCGCGACGCGCCTTCAGCAGCAGACGCCGCCGGTGGCGCCCGCGCAGCAGCGCCATTGGCGCCGGTGCCGGCCCCAGCACGACGATCCCGTCTCCTCGCGGCGCCGCCCAACCGAGGTCACGGGCCACGGTGTCCGCGACCATGGCGGTGTCGGCGCTGACGATCAACGCGGCCAGCCGGCCATAGGGCGGCCACTCGCCGTCGCGGCGGCTCTCCGCCTCGCTGGCCATGAAGGCGTCCAGGTCGCCGTGCAGCAGCGCCTGCATCACCGGGTGATCCGGCACGAAGGTCTGCAGCATCACCCGACCCGCCGCTGCCTCCCGCCCCGCGCGGCCGGCGACCTGGTGCAGCAACTGCACCGTCCGCTCCGAGGCACGCAGTTCGCCGCCCGCGAGACCAAGATCGGCGTCGACCACGCCAACGCACGTCAGGTACGGGAAATGCCAGCCCTTGGCGACAAGCTGGGTGCCGATGATCAGATCGACCTCGCGGGCCTCGATCGCATGTGCCGCGGCCGCCGCTGCATGCGGGCCAGAGATCGTGTCACTGGCCATGATCAGGCGCCTGGCATCCGGAAACACCTGGGAGGCTTCCTCGGTGATGCGCTCGATGCCGGGGCCGATTGGGGTCAGGCTGTCCTTGGCCGAACAGGATGGACATTCCGCTGGGATCGGGATGGTGTGGCCGCAATGGTGGCACAGCAGTTGCTGGCGGATCCGGTGCTCCACCAGCCAGGCGGTGCAGTTGGGGCACTGCATGCGAAAGCCGCATTGCCGGCACAAGGTCAGCGGCGCGTAGCCGCGGCGGTTGAGGAACAGCATCACCTGCTCACCACGCTGCAGGGTCTGGCTGACTGCCTCGACCAGCGGCGGGGCGAGGAAGCGGCCACGCTCCGGCGGGTGTTCACGCAGGTCGATCAGCTCGATCCGCGGCATTGACGCGCCGGCGTGCCGGTTGGACAGGCGCTGGTGGGCATACCGGCCGGCCTCGACATTCGCCACCGTCTCCAGGCTTGGGGTGGCGGAGACCAGCATGGCCGGACAATTGGACAACCGGGCGCGGACGATGGCCATGTCACGGGCGTTGTAGACGACGCCGTCCTGCTGCTTGAATGCGGCCTCGTGTTCCTCGTCCACCACCACCAGCCCGAGGTCTGGGAACGGCAGGAACAGCGCCGAACGGGCGCCGACGACGACCGTTGCACCGCCCTCGGCCACCGCCTGCCAAGTGATCTTGCGGGTGCGCGAGGGCAGGTCGGAGTGCCAGACCGCGGGGGCTACGCCAAAGCGGCGCTGAAAGCGTTCGATCCACTGCGAGGACAGCGCGATCTCTGGCAGCATCACCAGCGCCTGGCGGCCGGCGCGCAGGCAGGCGGCGACGGCTTCCAGGTAGACTTCGGTCTTGCCAGAGCCGGTGACGCCGTCCAGCAGGGTGACGGCGAAGCTTCGTTCGGCCACCGCCTGCTGCAGCGCCAGGGCAACGGTGTGCTGCTGCGCCGACAGCCCCGGGTGCTGGTGGTCGGGATCAGGCGGCTGGAACGGCGAGGCGGGTGAGGCGGATTGCACGACCACCAGGCCGGCCTGGGTCATGCCGCGCAACACCGCGCTGCTCGCCCCGGCCTCCCGCAGCAGCTCGGCGGCCAGGCGGGGCTGCTGGCGGGCCAGCACATCCAGGATCCGCTGGCGTGCTGGGGTCAGGCGAACCGCGGGCGGCGGATCGGCGAGGCAGTACAGTGCCACCGGGCGGATGCTGCCGGAGATGACCCGCAGCGCCATCGCCATGACGTCGCCGGGTGCGGACAGCGTGTAGGCGGCGATCCAATCGATAAATCGGCGCAGGCTGTCGCCCATCGGCGGGGTGTCCAGGATACCGACCACGGCTTTCAGCTTGTGCGCCGGCACCTCGTCGCCCGCCTGTCTGTCCCAGACCACGCCGACTTCCTCACGCCGGTTGAGCGGAACCAGCACGACGTCGCCCGGCCTGGGTTCAAGCCCCGGCGGTACACGATAATCGAACGGGCCGGTAAACGGATACGGCAGCAGCACGGGAACCCGGCGCGGCGTGTCCTGGGCAGGATCGGGATGGCGGGATGGCAAGCTGGCTGACCGGTTATCGCGATGAAAGTGTCGTGGCTTAGACCATGAAGGGGCCGATGGGGCAGCAGGAAACGGATTGACCCGGCCTCAAGAGGCGTCTCTTAAATAATACCATGCCGCTGCCTGAACCGTCGACGCCTAACCGGACGATCCTAAGGTAACGGCCGGAATACAAGTCAGTCAGGATGCCGCTTGTCGTGTAGATCACGGGCTGCGTGGCGCTACCGGGCCGAGCGCGGATAATCAGCAAGACCCCGGGATGGTCGGGACAACGCCGATCATGAGGGTGTGGTGAGACGGACGCCGCGGCCACCGCTATGGCTGACGGCATCGTCACTGATCAACTCGATCCCAGCGGCGGCCAGCGCGTTCACCAGTTTCATCAACGAGTCGACGTTGCCGCGGATCACGCCGTCACTGGCTTCCATCCGCTGTATGGTCGGCAGGGACAGCCCAGACAGTTCCGCCAAACTCCGCTGATCCATGCCCAGCAGCGCTCGGGCGGCACGCATCTGTCCGGCGGTGATCATGCGGCGGCTATCATGCGTGAGGCACCACTTATCCGTTAGGTGCCTGGAATTGTGACGTATCAGCTATCAGAGTCAAGTACGCAACAATGAGCTTCCTGGTTATAGTCCCAGCCCAGCCTGTCAATTGATGCGATATACCGGGATCTTCGTGCCGGTGCCACGAACGATCGGCAGCAGCATCTTATTTCGTGATAATGCCGAGCCCTCAGCCGAGCGGCATTCGGGCGCGGCGCCGAGCTTCCACTCGTGCACAGCCGGTGCGGCGGTGCCGGGACGTGGCACATTTGTCAGCAGCAGCGGATCGTTGGCCGACAGGTGCGGCGAGATCGCCTGGAACAGATCCATCACCGAATAGGGCTTGGCCAGCAGCGCGGTTGCTCCCGCTGTCTCGGCGGCCGCCTTCGTGCGGATCGAGATCTCCTTGCAGGTCAGCACGATCGGGCGGCCGGCATACCCAGCACGACGGCGGATCCGCGCGCAGGTCTCGAATGCCTTCAACCGATCCTTGTCGGCATCCAGCACAACCAAATTGGCAATGGTCTGCAAGGCAAAGGTGTCAGCCTCCGGGCTGGTTAGGGCCAGCAGGACGGCGAACTCCCAACGGCTAAACTCCACCCGCAGCACTCCGCTGATCATCGGGTCGGGTTCGGAGATGATAATGATGGGTGGCGTTGACATGCGAATCATACTGTCAGCGACAGGTTGACGAACCGTTAATGCGTTGAGCCGTAGTTTTCGCATCTGCGTGTCGACCAGGGCGCGGCAGTGCGGACTGGGTCGCGTCATCCCATGCTGCTCAGTCACCCCAAGGCTGATCATGATGGACGGAGTCAATCGAGACCGGCCCCGGCTGATGGCGGCCTTCACGATAGAAATGCCAGCCCCGGTTCCGCATTTCGTATGGCGCCTGATCTAGCCACGACGAGTTTCCAAACCCGAGTTGCTAGACCGCTTTCAGGCTGATGTTCCTCTACCGGGCTGCCCCCATCACCCAGGCCAGCACACCTTTCTGCGCATGCAGCCGGTTCTCCGCCTCATCGAACACGACCGATTGCGGGCCATCGATCACCTGAGCCTCGACCTCTTCGCCGCGATGTGCCGGCAGGCAATGCATGAACAACGCGTCCTGGGCCGCGTGCGACATCAGCGACTCGGTGACTCGGTACGGCGCCAGCAGATTATGGCGGCTTTCATTGGGATCATCCGACATCGACACCCAGGTGTCGGCGACAACACAGCGGGCGCCGGCCACGGCGGCTGCCGGGTCGCCGATCAGCTCAATCCGGCCACCCTGGGCGCGCGCCCAGGCCACGGTCGACTCCGGCGGCTGCAGGCCAGGCGGCGCGGCGATCCGCAGGGTAAAGCCGAACCGTACCGCGGCCTCTATCCAGGTACGGGCGACATTGTTGCCGTCGCCGCACCAGGTAACGATCTGGCCGGCGATCGGGCCGCGATGTTCCTCGAACGTCAGCACGTCCGCCATGAGCTGGCAGGGATGAGAAGCCTCGGTCAGCCCGTTGATCACTGGCACGGTGGCGTATTCAGCCAGTTCCTGCAGCTTCTCGACCTTGTCGGTCCGCAGCATGATGGCATCCACATAACGCGACAGCACCCTGGCCGTGTCGGCGACGGTTTCGCCGCGGCCAAGCTGCGTCTCCTTGCCGGAGAGGACGACGACGTCGCCGCCCAACTGGCGCATCCCCACCTCGAACGACACGCGGGTGCGCGTCGACGGCTTCTCGAAGATCAGCGCCAGGGTCTTGCCGGCGAGGGGACGCGAGGACACGCCCCCTGCCCGCTTGAACCCCGACGCCACATCCAGCATCTGGCGCAGCGTCGCCGTGTCGAAGTCGCGCAGATCCAGGAAATGGCGGGGTGCTGCCTGCTGCCCCGAGGAGCGACCGCTGGCGTCGCGCTGCAGCCGCGCGGCACTGCTCATTGTGCCGCCTTTCCGGCAACCTTGGCGGCGGCGGCGCGCAGCATGCCGACCGCCTGCTCGATGTCGTTGTCCGTCACCACCAACGGGGGCGCCAGACGCAGGACGTTCTCGCCGGCGGTGATCGCCAGCAGGCCCTCGGCGAGACAGGCCGCCTGCACCTGGGCCTGAGGTACCGCACACTTGATGCCCAGCAGCAGCCCGAGGCCACGCACGCTGCCGAACACGGTTGGGAATGCTTGGGCGATCCGGTCCAGTTCGCCGCGCAGCTTGTTGCTCTTGCGCTGCACGTCCTCAAGGAAGCCGGGTGCGAGCATCACGTCCAGCACGGCGTTGCCCGCGGCACAGGCCAGCGGGTTGCCGCCAAACGTGGTGCCGTGGGTGCCGGGCTTCAACGACTTGGCAAATTGCTCCGTCGCCAGGACGGCGCCCAGCGGAAAGCCCCCGCCGATGCCCTTGGCCGAGGACATCACGTCCGGCGCAATCCCTGCCCATTCATGGGCGAACAGCTTGCCGGACCGACCCATCCCGGACTGCACCTCGTCCATGCCCAGGATGATGCCGTACTCGTCGCACACCGCCCGAAGGTCACGCAGGAACTGCATGTCGGCGGGCCGTACACCGCCCTCCCCCTGCACCGGCTCGACGATAATGCCGCAGGTGCCGGGCCCAATGGCATCACGCACCGCATTCATGTTGTTGAACGGCACGTGGTCGAAGCCTTCGACGATCGGACCGAAACCCTCCATGTAGTGGGCGTTCCCGGTCGCCGCGAGCGTTGCCAGGGTGCGGCCGTGGAACGCGCCCTCAAAGCAGATGATGCGGAACCGCTCCGGCTTGCCGGCGTCCGACATGGCGCGGCGCATCATCTTGATCATGCCCTCGTTCGCCTCAGCGCCCGAGTTGCAGAAGAACACGCTGTCGGCAAAGGTTGCCTCGACCAGCCGCCTGGCAAGCTTCTCAGCCTGCGGAATGCGATACAGGTTGGACGTGTGCATCACCTTGCCGGCCTGCTCGGCGATTGCCTTGACCAGATGCGGATTGGCGTGCCCGATGCTGGCGGTGGCGATGCCGGAGCCGAAGTCGAGGAATCGTCGCCCGTCGGCCGTCCACAGCCAGGCGCCTTCGCCCCGCTCGAAAGCAAGGTCGGCACGTGCGTAGTTCGGCAACAAAGCAGGAATCATCCGGGTTCAGCCCCTGACCAACAGCTTCCCAATGGATCGCCCGCCCGCGACCTTTCGGGGCGGGTCCAGGGAAGCGCGGATCATTGGCGATGGAATTGTCCCTGTCAAACAAGGCGCTGCGGCAAGATCCAGGGTCGGTTCCGCGCCAGGCCGATGCTGCCGGCGGAAACCGCTTGCATACCGAAGCACCGTTGGCATCGTTATGCCATGTCAAGCGACTCGGCCCCGCCGGATGGCGGCAGCCTGTACCAGGCCGCGCTGCACTATCTTGCCCGCTACGCGGCGACAGAAGCGGGCTTGCGGCGCATGCTGGCACGCCGGATCGACCGCTGGGCGCGCGCGCAGCCCGATCCGGAAGCAGCGGATCATGCCGTGCAGGTGGCGCGGGCGGCAGTGGACGGGATTGTCACGCGGCTGACCGATGCAGGTGCCGTGAGTGATCAACAGTTCGCGGCAAATCGAGCACGAAGTCTTGTACAAAGCGGCCGCTCCAGCCGGGCGGTGCAGATGCGGCTGGTGGCCAAGGGGGTTGCCCCGGACCTTGCCCGGAGCGCGTCGGCGACCGACAAGGAAACCGAGCTGGCCGCGGCACTGGTGCTGGCGCGCAAGCGACGGATTGGACCCTATCGCAGGACTGAGGTTGCGGACGCGGCGATGCGGGTGAGGGAAATGGCCGCGCTGGCCAGGGCCGGGTTCTCTCGCGATATCGCCGAGCGGGTGCTGGAGATGCCGCGGGCAGATGCCGAGGATCGGATCTTCGCGCTGAGGCGATAGTGACCCGATGTTCACGGGTACTCACAGCACGCGCGATGGCCGATAACGCAGTGCGCATCTGTAACGCAGGCGTTCAAATCGGCGAAGCCGCAAGACAGGTAGCACACCGGCGCCGGGGTGCCTATCTTGCGCGCATGTCCGATACCCCAGCCTTTCTTGACACCGGCCGTCCGCCGGTCCCCGATCTTGTTGTGCCCCGCGGCGTGCTGCCGTTTTTCCTGCCGCGGCGCCCGATCCGGGGGCGGCTGGTGCGGCCGGGTCCGCTGACCGATGCGTTGTTGACCCGCCACGACAATCCGCCGGCGGTTACCCGCCTTGTCGGCCAGGCGCTCGCGCTGGCGGCCGGGCTGTCGACGGCGCTGAAGTTCCGCGGCTCATTCAGTCTGCAGGCAAAAGGCGATGGTCCGATCTCAATGCTGCTGGCCGACTGTACCGATGCGGGTGAATTGCGCGGCCATGCCATTACCAAGGCGGCTAAGCTGGATGCACTGCTCAGCCAGGACGCCTCGCCTTCAGCCGAGATGATGCTGGGCAACGGCTACCTGGCTTTCACCGTCGACCAGGGCGGCGAGCAGCAAAGGCACCAGGGCATCGTCTCGATCGAAGGGACGAGCCTGGCGGACATGGCGCTGCACTACTTCTCCACCAGTGAGCAACTGCGTTGCCAGGTCCACCTGGCCTGTGAGCAGACCGCCGCCGGCTGGCGGTCGGGCGCCCTGATCCTGGAGAAGGTCGCCGGTGCCGGTGGGATTGATCCCGCTCTTACCGATGAGGCGCAGGAGGAAAGCTGGCGCACGGCGACCACACTGGCAGCCACGCTGACCGACCGCGAGCTGCTGGACGACGACCTGCCGGCCGAGCGGCTGCTGTATCGGCTGTTCCATACCGAAGGGGTGGCGGTGGACCGAGCCCGCGCTCTATCCTTCGGATGCCGCTGCTCACGCGCCCGGTTGGCCAGCATCCTGGAGGGCTTTCCCACTGACGACCTGGATCATATGGCGGTCGACGACGATATCGTCATGACCTGCGAATTCTGCAACTATGACTTCCGATTTCCGCGCCAGGGCGTGCAAGGACAAGCCTCCGGGCCGCCGGGGCCTAGCTCCGGCTGACCAACCCATACCTGCAAGAATACCCACGGGACGCCACGCCTTCATGCCCACCGGATCCATGACCCGTCGCTCCGCGCTGCTGCTGCCGTTTGCCCTGCTCGCCTGCGGTGGCCCAGAGCCGGTGTTCGAACCGCTTCGGTTCAACGACCTGCCGCCGATCCAGATGAACGTGACCTTGATCACGACAGAGCAGCGTTTCGTGCCGGCCGGCGTTCCGCCCGACGTCAGCAACCAGGATCCGGTTCCCCCCGTCACCGCGCTGACTGCGATGGCAAACGATCGTCTGCAGGCATTCGGCACCAGCAACAAGGCGGTCTTCGCCATCCTCGACGGCTCGCTGACCCGGCAAGATCGGGTGATCAACGGGTCGATGGCGGTATCGCTGACGATCCTGGACGATGGCGGCGCGCAGCTTGGCTTCGCCGAGGCCCGGGTGCAAAGCCGGCACACCGGACCGATCGACGACCTGCGCTCCGTGCTCTACGACATGACCAAGAACATGATGGCGGATATGAACATCGAGTTCGAGTATCAGATCCGGCAGCATCTGAAGCCCTGGATCACGGTCAGTGCCGCGCCCGACACCTCGGTTGAGCAGACGCCGCTGGATCAGCCCGGCGCGGCTGGCGGACAGCCCGCGGGGGCACAGCCGGACAGGGTGCAGCCTTCTGGCGGTCGGCCGCCGAACGAGCCGCCTGCTGTGGGACAGCCCGCGGGTGGACAACCTTCTGGCGAGCCCTGAATGCCTTGACCCGCCACACCCGAACTAGTGCCCGATCGCAGAGAAGTGCTGCACGCGCTTCGCCGCGTGAATCGGCCACTCAAGCCAAGCCGACGTATCGCCCTTCGCTGATGGGCGATACTAGCTCGCACCGCATCATGGGAACGCGCCGGCAACGGCGACCGCCCGGACCTGGTCGATGAACGCCCGCAATGCGGGGGCCATTTGCCGTTGCTCGGGGTAGCATAGGAAGAACCCGGGGAACGGGGCGGACCATTGCTGCAGCAGCGGCACCAATTGTCCTTCGCTGATCAGCGGCGCCACTATCTGCTCCACGACGAAGGCAAGACCAACACCTGCCAGTGCCGCCTGCCGCTCCAGGTCGCGGCTGTTGACGATCAGCGGCCCGTCGACCGCGACATCGAACCAGCGTCCGTCCTCCCAGAACTCCCAATTGTAGGGCGTCGCGTGGCCTGGCCACTGCCAGCGGATGCATGGGTGGTCCCGCAGGTCGCGGGGATTTGCCGGGGCGCCATGACGCGAGAGGTAGTCGGGCGAGGCGACGACAACCTGGCGAAGGTCTGGGCCGAGGCGCACCGCCATCATGTCGCGCTCGATCACCTCGCCCACCCGGATGGCGGCGTCGTAGCCGCCCTCGACCATGTTCACCACGGTGTCATCAAGCGTGATGTCGAGCACGACATCCGGGTAGGCGTCCGCGAATGACCGGAGCATCGGCGCCAGGAACAGGTTCGCCGCAACCCGGAAGGCATGCACCCGCACACGCCCAGCCGGCCGCTCCCGGGACTGCCTGACCTGCTCCACGGCCGCACCAAGATCGGCGACGGCTGGGCGGACACGCTGCAGCAGGACCTCGCCGGCGGCTGTCAGGGACACGCTGCGGGTGGTGCGGTTCAGCAGGCGCAGGCCGACCCGCTCCTCGAAGCCACGCACCATCTGGCTGAGGGCCGAGGAGGAGACGCCAAGGGCAGCGGCGGCACGGCTAAAGCTCAGTTCCTCACCGACGGCGACGAATGCGCGAAGCTGGCCGAAATCGCTGGTTGAGAGCATCAGAGGCAGAAAGCATTGTGAAGCCCGACTTACAAGCGCCCTAAGCAATTGAGGCATTATTTTCGCCGTCAGCCGAACCGAGATGGGCTTCCAACCAAGGGAGTTTGTCATGAAGACCTGGCTCATCACCGGCATCTCACGCGGCCTCGGGCAGGCACTCGCCCAGGCCGCGCTCAATCGCGGCGACACCGTCATCGGCACCGTCCGCGGCGGCGCGGCCAACCTGGACGCAGGCACCGGCAGGCTGCACCTGCTTCAGCTCGATATCGCCGACAAGGGCGCGGTCGAGACGGCAGTGGCGCAAGCGTTTGAGTTGGGCGGACGCATCGACGTGATTGTCAACAACGCGGGGTATGGCCTGCTTGGGGCCATTGAGGAGGCGACCGATGTCGAGCTCCAGCGGTTGTTCGACGTGAACGTGTTCGGCCCGTTCCGGCTGATCCGGGCGGCGTTGCCTCGGCTGCGCGCGCAAGGGAGCGGCCACATCGTCAACATCACCTCGATCGCCGGCCGGGCGCCGATGGCCAGTTCCGGCGCCTATGCCGCCGCGAAGTCGGCTATGGAAGGCCTGTCGCAAAGCCTGGCACAGGAAGTGGCACCGCTTGGCATCAAAGTCACCGCGGTCGCACCCGGCGGCTTCCGTACCGACTTCCTGTCACACCACTCGATCCGCAGAAGCGCAAGCGTGAGCGACGCCTATGCCGGGACGGTCGGCAAGGCGCTCGCCCATCTCGACGAGATCGCGGGCAAGCAGATCGGTGACCCCGCCCGCGGCGCCGCCGCCATCCTGGCCGCCGTCGATGCGGAGGCACCGCCGTTGCACCTCCTTCTCGGTTCGGACGCGCTGCGCCGTGCCCGCGAGAAGGCGGATGCCGTCATCGAGGAGATGGACCGCTGGGAGGACGTCTCCCGTGGCACCGACTTCCCCCAAAACGCGTGAGGTAGGCATGATGACGACACCGGAAAGCTGGAGCTTGGAAGGTAAGGTTGCGGTCGTCACGGGCGCCGCCCGTGGGATCGGCCGCGCGACGGCCGGCATTCTCCGCGCCCGCGGCGCGCGGGTGGTCGCAAGCGACGTGAACGAGGCCGTGCAAGACCTGACGGCGGAGGATGTCGCCACGGTCACGGGCGACATCTCGGAGGAGGACACCGCGCGCCGCACGGTGGGGATGGCGCTGGAGCGCTTCGGCGGCCTCGATATCCTCGTCAACAACGCCGGCCGGACCATGAACAAGCCGCTCGTCGCGATGAGCGTCGCTGACTGGGATGGCATCATGGCGGTGAACGCGCGGGGCAACTTCCTGCACTCGCGCGAGGCGCTGCGGGTGATGATCGAGCGGGGCGGCGGTGCAATCGTCAACGTGGCCTCGATCGTGAGCGTGGTTGGCATGAAGGACACTGCCGTCTACGCCGCCTCCAAGGGAGCGATCGCCCAGCTCACCAAGGTCATCGCCGTCGAGTACGGCGACCGCGGCGTGCGCGCCAATGCTATCGCCGCGGGGGTGGTGGAGACCGACATCCTTCAGGGCATCGTCGATGACAGCCGGGCAACGCTTGCCAGCTATGGCAGCGCCCACCCGATTGGAAGGGTCGCGCAGGCGTCTGAGATTGCCGAGGTGATCGCGTTCCTCGCATCGCCGGCGTCGAGCTTTATGACCGGAGCGCTGGTCATGGCCGACGGGGGCTATACGGCGCTTTGAGCGACCCCCCAAATCAATTTGCACCCTCCGACGGCCGGTGGACCTTCCGCGTGGAAATTGATGGCGATGTCAATCGGGTCGGTCTGCTGCGGGAACCCCTATCCAGGGCCTGGCTGGTTCAGTCAGGCCCGCCTTCCGAGGCCACTCAGCGCATTCGCCTGAAGCTTGTCCAAGGCAGCGGAACACAGCGTAAGACTGCCGGAGGGCCACGCGACACGCAGTCCGGCTATTCGCTCTGGATGCTGCTGCCGCGGTTGCCGATCATCGCCAGCAGTTCGCGCCTTGTCGCCGCGTTGTCGCGGAAGGCCCCCAGCATGCGGCTGGTCACCATCGTTACGCCAGACTTGTGCACCCCTCGAGTGGTCATGCACTGATGGGCCGCCTCGATCACCACGGCGACGCCGCGCGGCTCCAGCACGTCCTGGATCGTGTTGGCGATCTGCGCTGTCAGCTTCTCCTGGATCTGCAGCCGCTTGGAATAGGCATCCACGACACGCGCCAGCTTGCTGATCCCGACCACGCGGCGATGTGGCAGATAAGCGACGTGCACCCGGCCGATGATCGGCGCCATGTGGTGCTCGCACGTGCTCTCCAGGCGGATGTCGCGCAGCAGCACGATCTCATCATAACCCTCGGTTTCCTCGAACGTGCGCTCCAGCAGCGCGACCGGATCGATCGTGTAGCCAACAAAGAACTCCTGATAGGCGCGAGTCACGCGAGAGGGTGTGTCGCGCAGCCCTTCGCGGTCCGGATCGTCGCCAGCCCAGCGCAGCAACGTCCGGACGGCATCCTCGGCCTGCTCACGCGTCGGCTGATCCTGGGAAATCGAGCCGTCGGCACGCGGGGCGGCTTGTCTGACAATATTCAACGTAGGATTTCTCCGGTCGCTTCAAGGACAACACTAGTCGCGCAGATATAGGCCCGAAACCAAGCCCCGCAATTCATCTTGTTTCAGATCAGTGCACCCGTCCGCTTTGGTGCGGGCTGTCGAGGCTGAACGCCGGTATTGCGACATCGAAATTTTCACCCGACGAGGGCACTACCATGTGGTAGGCACCTACCATAAAGCCGGACGGCGTATCGAGTGGCGTGCCGGAGGTGTACTCGAAGCTCTCGCCCGGTTCCAACAGGGGCTGCTCGCCCACCACGCCCGCGCCGTGGACATGCTGCGTACGCCCGCGTGCATCAGTGATCTGCCAGGTGCGCCGCAGCAATTGGATCGGCTCTGATCCGTTGTTCTCGATCTTGACCCGATACGCCCAGACGAAATGGTTCTCATCGGGCTGTGACTGATCGGCGAGGAAGAACGAGCGCACCGATACCTGCACGTCGCGAGTGGTACGGCTGTAGTCGGCGCGCGCATGTCCGGCGGTGCGGCCAGGCCGCTGCGGCTGAGTGACGGAAGGCGCCGAACGCTTGGTTCGGCCGGATTTCGGGTCGTCAGACGACATGACAGCCTACCTTCTTGTCTCGCCGGGGCGCCGAATCAAGGACCAATCCGATCGGCTTGTCCAGGATGGCGGATCGGGCGGCACGGGCGTACGGCCCACGGCCTGGGATATCTGTGACCAGGAATAAACGATAAAGCTTTTCTGCAGGATCAGTCCGAGCGGCGTATGGTCACGGTGTCTGGCGCCCGGAGGCCCAGGTCGAATCGCGGTGTTGCCGCATCGGCACAGCGTCGAACGAACGGGTCAACCGCCATTCAGCGCGGCGCGCAGGTCTTCGATCAGGTCGTGAACGTCCTCCAGCCCGACCGACAGCCGGATGACTCCGTCGCCGATGCCCAGACGCGCCCTCTCCTGCTCGCCGATCCGCATGTGCGTCGTCGTCGCCGGATGCGTGATCAGTGATTTTGAGTCGCCAAGGTTGTTGGAGATGGCGATCAGCCGGAGCCGGTTCATCACCGCGAACGCGGTCTGCTTGCCGCCATGAACGTCGAACGTGACGATCGTGCCGCCGCCGCTCATTTGGTCGCGAGCCAGGCGGTGCTGCGGATGATCCGCGCGCGTCGGATACCAGACCCGCGCCACCTGCGGCTGGTCGGCCAGAAAATCGGCGATGGCGGCAGCGGACCGGCCGGCAGCGTCCACCCGCAACGGCAGCGTCTCCAGGCCCTTGAGCAGTACCCATGCGTTGAACGGCGACAGCGACGGCCCCGTGTTGCGGATGAACGGCTGCAGAGTCTTCTCGATCCACTCCCGCCGGCCCAGCACCGCCCCGCCTAATACCCGCCCCTGCCCATCCATGTGTTTCGTGCAGGAGTAGACCACGACGTCCGCACCCAGCCGCAGCGGCTGCTGCAACAGCGGGGTGGCGAAGACGTTGTCCACCACCACGATCGCCCCGGCGGCGTGCGCCATCTCCGCCACCGCCGGCAGGTCCACCAGCTCCAGCATCGGGTTGGACGGCGTCTCCAGCAGCACAAGGTTGGCCGGCCGCGCCAGCGCGGCGCGCCACTGGCCAAGATCCGCTCCGTCGACGAACTCCGTGGTGATGCCGAAGCGAGGCAGCAAGGTCGAGACGATCCAATGGCAGGAGCCGAACAGCGCGCGCGACGCGACCACGCGGTCGCCGGTCTGCAGGTGCGACAGCATGGTGGCGTTCACCGCGGCCATGCCGGTTGCGGTGGTGCGACAGTCTTCGGCGCCTTCCAGCAGGCATAGCCGCTGTTCCAGCATCGCCACCGTCGGGTTGGCGAAGCGGGAATACTGGTAGTGCGCAATATCGCCGGCGAAGGTCGCCTCGGCCTGTTCGGCATCGTCATAGACGTAGCCGGAGGTCAGGAACATCGCCTCGGCGGTTTCGCCGTGAACCGAGCGCTGAACGCCGCCGTGAATGAGGCGGGTGGCGGGACGCAGGCGGGATGGATCAAGTGTCATGTCAAGCCCTTGCAAGCAATGGCCCGACCGTGAAGCAGCGTTGGGTCGATCACGTCCCGTCGCTGGCCTCTTTAGCGCACTTGTTTAACCTCGCCGCAAGCCGGCCGGACAAATCACGAGGACCAGGAAAACCCCGGTGCGCGCTGATACGGCGAAATTTGCGGTCGCGTCAATGCCGCCGCGGCAGCCGATGGGGCCGGGCAACGGCGCGCGGGTTAATTGCATCGTGTGGCAGGATCGCTTAGAACGACATCGCCATGCGGGTGTAGTTCAATGGTAGAACGGCAGCTTCCCAAGCTGCACACGAGGGTTCGATTCCCTTCACCCGCTCCAGCCCCACCCGCATGCAGGCGTTACTTGTCGGCAGCACCGTCGGACGTGGTGCTGTCCAACGTCGAGTCTCCCGTCGTGGTATCACCCGTGGTTGAGGCACTGTCCGGCGCCGGACTGGTCGAGGGCGTCTGGCTGGTGGTGAACAAGGGCGTCTCACCCGACGCGGCGGTCTTCGGCAGCCCGGTGTCGGGCGTCTCCTTAAAGAAGTCGGGCGTGCTGGAGCCGTTGCTGTTGGCCGACGCCAGGCCTGGGGATGCCTGGAAGAAGTCCGGCGTCTCCGGCAACTGGTCGTCGCGTGAGGACAGGTCAGGGGCGCTTTTGAAAACGTCGGGCTTTTCCGGCACCGGGCGCGCCGGCGCCAGCGTGCGCTGCTGCGGCAGCTCCGAACCCGGCATCCCGAACGTCGGCAAACCGTAATTCTTGTCCAGGCTGCTGGGTGCGCCATCAGAGTAGCTCGGCGCGGGAACGGTATAGTTCCGTGTCGGCGCGATCAGCCCCTGCGCCGCCGCCGGCCCGGTCAGCCCCACACCGGCGGGCACGATCCCTGCAAGGATGGTCAGTATGCACGGGAGCTTCATGCTGCGTCTCCATCGACTTCCGTGCCCACCAGACCTGAATCGGCCAGCCAAACGCAAATCGTTCCTGCGTGAGTAAACGCCTTGCTATGACGGGGGACATGTTGCCACCAGACCGGACATCCGCCGGAAACGCTCACGGCTTGGGGTGGTAGCCGTCGGTCAGCGTGCCCAAAAAGGCCGTCAGATCGTCCACTTCGGCCTCTGACAGCACACGCTGACGGCCAAACGGCGGTTCTTGCGAGACATTTGCAGCAAAAGCCGATGGCAGGTCGTTGAACTTGGCCAGCGTGCCGTCCTGGCGCATCGGATACCATTTCTCTGGCGCACTGTCGCGCTCGGCGTAGAATGCGACGGCCTGGCGCAACGTGTGAACGATGCCGTTGTGGTAGAAGCTTTGCTTCAGCGCGGCGTTGCGCAGGCTTGGCGCCTTGAACAGCCCGCAATACTGGGCTTGCCGCGCCAGATCATGCCGCGCCGGGCCGCATAGCCCAAGGTCGAAATACGCCGGATCGGCGTTCGCCGGGATGGCCGGGTTCCGCGGCAAACCCAGCGCCGCGTAACCGAAGTCGGTAAACAGCGGCGGGCGCCCGTCAGCCGAAACCGCGCTTTTGTGACACTGCGCGCAGTTGCCTTTCTGCGAGTCATTGAACAGCGCCAGGCCACGCGCCTCAGCGGCCGACAGACGGACGTTGCCGCGCAGGAACGCGTCGTACTTGCTGGTGAACGGGCTGAAGACGGCGGGCGTTTCCTGATAGAATTCCAGCGCCTGGGTGATCGCGCCGAAGGCCTCGGCGGGCTTGGCAAACACGTCCTTCCCATATAGCTGGCGCACCTCTTCCGCATAGGCCGCTGCTGCCACGGCGGCGACAACAGAGGCTGGCGTGGCGTTGGCCATCTCGTTGATGTCCAGCAACGGCAATGCGGCCTGGTCGCGCGCCCGATCGACGCGGCCGTCCCAGTCCCTGCCGCCGGTTGGGCCCTGATCGATGCTTTCGTCGCCTTCATCCTCGGCTTCAAAGTAGTGCTGCGTGAAGGCCGGTGCATCCTGCCCGTACATCAGGCTGGGCACCGCCCGGATTCCAGGTCGGCGCAGGTGCGGGCCGCCGAGCTGTACTGGCTGCGGATTGGCGGCCGAGAAAGCATGCGCGGGGTCGTGGCAGCTTGCGCAGGCGGTCTGGCCGGACGCCGACAGCGCGGGATCGAAGAACAGCTTGCGGCCCAGCGCGGCGATCGCATCAGCCCGAGCATAGGCAGTTGCGGGGGATGGCGGCGATGCCCAGGGTAACGCGGGCGCATCGGACGCGCAGGCTGGAGCGATCGATGCCAGTGTGATCCATGCCAGCGGAACCGATGCCAGCGTGACCCAAGCCAGGATGCGGCGGGCAGGAGCGAGCGTCAGCATTATATGCCTCGCCTGCATCGTCCTCGAGGTGGTGCAGGGCAACTGGGTCTTCGGCGGCATGCGGGCGCTGACAAACGTCATGATCATCTGATAGGGGACGTGCAGCACGGCTGCTTTGATCATCATAATATCATCGGGAATTTGCCGCAGGCACTATAACCGGCGTGTCTGATGCTGCCCAAGGATGGATCATGCTGAAACGGATCACCTTAGCCGCCCTCGCCGCCTTAACCGTCGCCCCGGCGATGGCCGCACCACCAGGCTATGAAGCGATCAGGACGGTTGTCGTGATCTATGCGGAGAACCGCAGCTTCGACAACCTGTATGGCACATTTCCCGGCGCCAATGGTCTGGCGAACGCGTCACCGACCTCTATCACGCAACTGGATCGCGACGGCAAGCCGCTCAGCGGCCTGCCGGCGGTTTGGGGCGGCATCGGCAGCAAGGTGATGCAGGGCGCACCTTCCGCCCCGGACAGCCTGACACAGGGCCAGACATCGGTCTTTCTGAACGGCTTCAACCATCCATATGACGTCGCGGCGCTCTACCGGACCGGCGGCACTGCCGACTCGGCGCCGCTGCACTACACCAACCGCGACCTGTGGCACCGGTTCTACGAGAACCAGATGCAGATCAACGGCGGCGCCAACAACATGTTTGCCGCCTGGGCCGACTCCGGCGGCATGACGATGGGCTATTTTACCCCGGACCCAGAAGCGGACATGCCCCTTTGGGACTGGGCGCATCAATACGTGTTGGCCGACAATTTCTTCCAGGGGGCGTTCGGCGGATCGTTCCTCAACCACTTCTTCCTGATCTGCTCCTGCGCGCCGTATTATGGCCACGGCGGCCATAACCCCAGCGGCGGCAAGGACCCCAGAGTGTCGATCGTCAACGCGGACGGCGTCACCCTGACACCGCCGCCCGGCGGTACGGGTTCGGCGCTGGACGGGCCGCCGGTGTTTGCCGAGTCCGGCAACCTGACGCCGGACTTCTTCGCGGTGAACACGATGATGCCGCCCTACCCGCCCAGCGGCAACGCCGACCTGGCGCAGCAGACGGTCAACCTGAAGTCGGCATCGACCTTGCCGCCGCAGACCGAGACCACCATCGGCGACCTTTTGAGCGCCGCCGGAATCGACTGGGCTTACTACGCCGGGGCCTGGGATTTTGCTCAAGCCCATGCGCCGTTCGCCGCCGGGCAGTCGAAGGCCAGCCCGAACTTCCAGTACCATCATCAGCCGTTCAACTACTTCAGTGCCTTCGATCCGGCGACACAAGCTGGAAAAGCCAATCGCTCGGCGCATCTGCTGGACGCTGGCGTCGTGACCGATCCCACGGTGCTGCCGGACGGACGCTTCCTGTCCGACATCCGCGCCGGGCGGCTGCCGCCGGTGACGTTCTATAAACCGCAGGGTTCGGTTACGGAGCACGCCGCCTATGCCAACGTCACCGACGGCGACCGACACATCGCGGCGGTATTGTCGGCGCTGCAGGCCAGCCCGCAATGGGACCACATGCTGATCGTCGTGACCTATGACGAGTTCGGCGGCTGGTGGGACCATGTTCCACCACCGAAGGCCGACCGGTTCGGTCCCGGCACGCGGATCCCCGCGATCATCGTCTCGCCGTTCGCACGCAAGGGCACGATCGACCATACGCTCTACGACACGACGTCCATCCTGCGGTTCATCACGCATAGATGGGCGCTGCCGGAGCTGCCCGGCATCAGCCGACGAGACCAGGCGCTGGCAGCGAACCACCAGCCGCCGCTAGGCGACCTGACGGCGGCCCTGTTGCTGCAATGATGTGGCACTAATAGGAACAGCCACGCTTCTCGATGGGCGACAGTCAGATGCTGTGAATCGATGGCTGACCAGCGTCGCGCATTCACAGGAGTGGAGGCCTGATACCTCACTTCGCCTCGGATTGATCCGACTATCCACAGATCAATGTAATACATAACAATGGGTTAAGACTGCACCTTAACATAACTGACATCTGCCATAATATCAGTCACTTGCAGGTCTGCACAAAGGTTGGTCAGTCGTCGGGTCAATCTGGATCGATTAGTTTTCCGCAGCTTCGCCAGGTATTGTCCACTGAGTTATCCACAGGGCGGAGTGGCCTTGGATTCTCTGCAGGTCGGTCGGGCTACTGAAACCGATCCGATAAGCGGCCCTATGCACAGTGCCCGGAACACAGGCCAGACAGGCATCGTCCAGATCGGCGGCTCCTGCACTGTGGTATAGGCACACGGTCACAGCTTCGTGGTCGGATCGAGAAGCGAGTACCAGGCGACTGCATGACGCAGCGGCCGGATGCGTCCAACAGCTTCGCCGTCGGGATATCATTGCAGTATACCAATCAAATTAGCCTGTCTTACTACATCGGGCCAAGGACCATGGCGCTTCGGAACAAATCCCGATTAAGCCATCCACAGAACGGCCGGGGCAAGAATCCGCACCTCCAACACGCTAGCGTGAGTCCGAGCCGATCGTTAAAAATCAACACCTTAGAGCTATGCTTAAAGTTTCGGCAGGTCGCAAAACCTGCGGCCGGAAGCTGAATTGGGAAGACTGCCGGAGATCTGTCCACGGATTTATCCACAGACACGGGGGAAAACTGTCACGACGCGTCACGCACGTTCCAGCTACCGGCTGCACCGGGACGCATCATTCCCTTCACGTGGTCTTACAAGCTACCACTTCCTCGCCATGACCGCGATGCAAACCAAACCCACTGCCGCACTGGTCACCGGAGCGACCAGTGGAATCGGGCAAGCCTTCGTCCGCGCCCTGCCCGCCTCATGCGCAATGCTGATGACTGGACGGGACGAGGCGGCGCTGAGTCGGCTGGCAGTCGAGCTCGGCACGGGCCGCCGTGTGCAGACCGTGGCCGCCGATCTTGCCACCGATACGGGGCAGGAAGCAGTCTGTTCCGCTGCTGAACAATTCGGCATCGACCTGCTGATCTGTAACGCCGGCATGGGGCCGTTTGGCGACTTCCTGTCCGCATCTGAAGCGGCCCTGAAGCAGACGGTATCGGTCAATGTGATGGCAACGCTGGTGCTGTTGCGCGGGTTGCTGCCGGGCATGCTGGCGCGGGCTGAGCGCGACGGCCGTCGGGCTGGCTTGATCGTTGTATCGAGCGGCGCGGCCTTTCTGCCGGTGCCGCGTCTGGCGGTCTATGCGGCAACCAAGGCCTTTGACCTGTCCTTGACGGAAGCGCTGGCGGCGGAGCTGGCGGGGCGCCCGATTTCGGTGCTCGCGCTGTGTCCGACCGCAACACGCAGCCGCTTCGCCCAGCGAGCGGGATTTGGCGCGAACCTGCCGGGCGCGCAGGAGCCGGCCTATGTGGCTCGGCAGGCGCTTTCCGCTTTGGGTCGCCAGCGCACCTTGACGCTTGGGCCGCTGACGGGCTCTGTGCTGGCTGCGCCGGCCCTGGTGCGGGCTGCGGCGGCCCAGTTGTTGCAGGGGGTGCTGCCGCGTCGGTAGCTGCTGCGGCCATCGGTGGGCCTTGCAGTTTGGGCGGCCTGTCTTGGCATACTGCTGCCGGCATCGGGCTTGCTGCCAGAGTTGGGGTTGGCGCCTTGTAAGGAGCAGGGGAGCGTGGGGTGGCTGACGGTAGCGGCATTGGTATGGATCGCGTGTCATGTCGGCTTGGCCGGCACTCGGTTGCGGTCTGCTGCGGCTGGACGGCTGGGTGACGCAGGCTTCCGCGCCGGCTTCTCGATCCTGTCCGTCCTGTCGATCACCTGGCTGATCATCGCCTACCGGCAGGCGCCGTTCTGGCTGCTGTGGATCGCGACGGATTGGCTGCGTTGGCTGATCGTCGCGCTGATGGCTGCGGCCTTTCTGCTGTTTACCGCGGCTGTCGTCACGCGCAGCCCAACCGCCGTCGGCGGCGATGCTATGCTGACGCAGGAACCACGGGGCGTGCTGCGGGTCACCCGCCATCCCATGCTCTGGTCCTTCGCTTTATGGGCGGCGCTGCATATCCTGGGCAACGGCGATGCAGCCTCGCTGGTGTTCTTTGGCGCGTTCCTGATCACCGCGCTGGCGGGCATGCCGTCGATCGACGCCAAGATTGCCGCGCGTGATCCGCGGAACTGGCCGCGATTTGCCGCCCTGACCTCGATCTTGCCGTTTCAGGCCATTATCGGCGGACGCAACCGGCTTGTACCGGCAGAGATCGGCTGGTTGCCGCTGATCATGGCGGTGGTGCTATGGGCCGCGCTGCTGTTGGCGCATCCCTGGATCTTCGGCGTTAACGCATTGCCGACTGGCTAGAGCGGCTTCGCGCAGACTGGAATCGCGGAAAAGCGCGATTTTGCGCAGTAGCCGCGTGAAACGATGAGCGAGAACTGTTCAACCGAAGGTTACGCCGGTCAGCTTTTCAGACAGGTTCCATAGACGCCGTGCGGCGACCGGATCGGCGGCCTGAGCAGAGATCCGCGCCAAGCCTGGCTGCCCACGCGTCTCGCCCCACCCGGTGGGGCCGTAGTAGACGCCTCCTGTGGCCTGCGGTGCGATGGCGGCGAACAGCGACGGCAGCGCGCCCTGCCCGGCCGGCTGCGCGACGAGTCCAAACGCGGCCTGGATCAGCCGCGTTTGCAGCCGGGGTGCGCCGCGGCCCATGCCGTTCGGGATGATGCCGGTGCGGGCCCATCCGGGATGGGCGGCGATGCTGTGCAGCGGCCACCGCTGCTGTTCCGCCCGGCGCTGCAGTTCCAGGGCAAACATCAGCATCGCCAGCTTGCTCCTGGCATACGCGCGTCTCGGACCATAGAACCGCTCTGATTGCAGGTCCTCCAGTTCCAATGAGACGCGGCGGTGTGCCAGGCTGGCTACGCTGACCACCCGTCCGCCGCCCGCGGCGGCGCACAACGCGGCCCTCAGCCGGGCGGTCAAGGCGAAATGGGCAAGATAGTTCACGCCGATCTGCGTCTCGAAGCCGTCCTCGGTCTGCTCTCGCACCGGCAGGGCCATGACCGCGGCGTTGTTGACCAGGATGTCGATGCGATCGGGGACGGACTTGGCGAACCGCGCCACCGCGGCAAGGCTGGCGAGGTCGACACGTTCGAAGCGCACCGCGGCGCCCGGCACGAGACCCTGGATGCGCGACAACGCCTGCTGGCCCTTTTCGGCGCTCCGGCCTGCCAGGATCGTTGTGGCACCCTGCCGAACCAGGCCCAGCGCGGTCTCAAAGCCGATGCCGCCGGTGGCACCTGTGACGATTGCCACCTTGCCATCCAGGCGCGGGGCCGCATCCAGCGTCCAGCCCTGGGTAACCGTTGCGGCTAGCGCGGGGTTTGGCGTCATCAACACTTTTCGCCGGATGTATTTGTCACGGTCGGTTTGATAGAGCGCGGCGGCAAGGCCCTTGGCTGCCAAGTCCAATGAAACTGGTGTTGTGGTTCGTTTGCAATGGAATTTGCTGGCATCTGCCGCGTATTGGTGCGCGATCGGCTGATCAATTATGTGACTTTTCGTATCGGGCTCTTACCCAGGCAGATGGATATGCTATGCACGCTTATATCGTGACAGTAAGGCTTCAGAGTCCGCACATTATGCAGTACGGCCTATTTTACCCGAACATCCGGGATCAACCATCGTCCGCCAGGCTACAGCAGATGGAAAGCACCGCTTTGGCTTGCTATGCATGGGTTCGCCGTGCACCGCTGGATCGCTGCTTGAACATCCGTTCCGGACACGGATTTTGAGGGCCAGCGTCATCGCCGGCCTGAAGCATGACTTGCGGCGGGTTGGTATTCATCCGGCGCACTGGTATCCCGTCGCCTGGTCGTGGGAAGTCAAGCCTGGCCAAACCTATGCCGCCCGGTTTGCTGGCGAGGCAATCGCGCTGGTGCGCCCGAAGACCGGCGCTGTCTTCGCTCTGGAAGATCGTTGCGCGCACCGGCAGATCCCGTTGTCGAAAGGCATCGTCGACGGCTGCGCGATCCGCTGCTGCTATCATGGCTGGACTTACGACCGTGGCGGACATTGCATTGACGTACCTTATATTGGGAAGGGCAAGCTGCCGAACGGTGTGCGGTCTTACCCGTGCCTGGAAAAGGACGGCATGATCTTCATCTGGCCGGGCGACCCGGATGCCGCCGGCCCGCTGCCGCCCTTGGGTTCGGCGGCGGATACCGCCTTCAAGACCAGGCGGTTCGGCCGCCAGGTGGCCTGCCATTACAGCTTCATGCATGAAAACCTGATGGACATGAATCATCAGTTCCTGCACCGGCGGCAGATGGGGCAGATCGCGCCGCGTTACCTGGACCGTCGGATCGGTCCGGGCTGGCTGGAATGCGACTACAGCTTTGCCCGCACCGGTGGGCGTCAGCCATTGGGCGAGGCGGCCATCGTCGGCCGCCGGCGCGGCGCCTCGACCCGCCAGCGTGACCTGATGACGATACGGACGCAGTATCCGTACCAGACCCTGAAGATCTGGACCAACGGCGAAGATCCGGTGATGGACCTTTGGATCATCTATGTGCCGCTGGATGAGGCGCAGCGCAGCAACCGCACCTTCGGCCTGCTGTCGGTACGTCGGCCCAGGATCCCCGGTATCCTGGAGATGGCGTGGCCGCTGCTTGTCTGGTTCACCGAACGGATCTTTGCCGAGGATCGGGCGATTGTCGAAATGGAACAATCGGCGCATGACCAGCAAGGTTCTGACTGGAACCAGGAGGTGTTTCCAGTGATCTCGGACCTTCGGACATTACTTGCTGAAAACGGCGAGGCGATGACCGTCTCCCGTGGTCCATGCCCGGGCAGGCCATGCGATGCAGAATCCGGGCCATGACCCGGCTGTCGCCACCAGCGCTCGGCGGCTGCGATCGGCGACGGCAATAAGCCTGGCTTTGCTCCAATGAGCCGATCGATGTCGCTGCCGGCAGTGGGCCTGCGGCCGGCGTCTGGTCGGTCCCAGGTATCAGGCGCGGCAACGGCCAAGCCGCGGCGGACCGTCATTATCACCGGTGCCTCCTCCGGCCTGGGCCGCTGCAGCGCGATCCTGTTCGCGCGCCGCGGATGGAAGGTCGGGCTGATCGCCCGGGGCGAGGCCGGGTTGGCTGCTGCCGCGGCCGATGTCAGGACGGCCGGCGGTCAGGCCGCCGTCGCCATCGCCGATGTCACATCTAGCCCGCGCCTGCGGGCGGCCGCGGAGGCGATCATCGCCGAACTGGGGCAGCCCGATGTCTGGATCAACTGCGCCGGCAATGGCGTCTATGGCCGGTTCACCAACGTGCCCGAAGCGCAGTTCGACCACGTCACGGCGGTGACCTATGGCGGCACGGTCAACGGCTGCCGCATCGCCCTGGATCTGATGCGCCGGCAGGGCCGCGGCACGATCGTCAACGTCTGCTCCGCGATCGCCTTCCACGGCATGCCGATGATGACCTCCTATGCCGGGGCGAAAGCGGCGGTGCGCTGTTTTGCCCAGGCGCTGCGGGCGGAGCTGCGGATCGAGCGCAGCCGCATCCGTGTCGCAACCGTCTTCCCACCCGCGGTCAACACGCCGTTCTTCTCGCATGCGGTCAGCCACATGGGCTGGCCGGCACGTCCTGCCCCGCCGGTCTACCAGCCCGAGGTGGTGGCGGCTGGCATCTACCTGGTTGCCCTGCGCGGCCAGCCCGAACTGACGATCAGCGGCACCGCCGTCGCCTTCTCCATCATCAGCCGCCTGTCGCCGCGGCTGGTCGCGTTCCTGATGACGCGGCTTGGGCTAGAGGGCCAGACCACGAACGATCCGCTGGCCGCGGAGCTGCTGGTGCCCACTCTGTTCACGCCGTCCGCCACGGCCTCACCGGTGCACGGGCCGTTCGGCCGCCACGCGCGCCGTCGCAGCATCCAGCTTTGGCTGTGCCGGGGCAATTTGGTCCTGCCGGGGCTGAAGCGGCTGAGCGGTCTGGCCCGGCAGTGGGTCATCGGGCGACAAGCGTCTCGGTAGCCGCCCACACCTGGTCCCGCAGGATGCCGTTCAGCGCCAGGGAGTTGGGCGCCACCATCCGGCGTTGCTTGACATAGGTGCCGGTCCGGTCGCGGAACTCGGTCGACAGCGCCACATGCAGCGGAGTGTCGGCACCCTGCTGCTCCGTCAGCAGGAACGGCGCCATCATTCGCCAGGCCAGACCGACAGTCCCCCCCGCGCGCACCAGATTGGTCGCCACCGTGCCCGGATGCACGACGTTCGCCACCACTCCGGTGCCCTGCAGCCGCTGCGCCCAGCCCAGGGTCGCCATCATCAGCGCCAGCTTAGACTGGCTGTAGGCCTGCACCATGCCCCAGCGGCGCCTGCCCTCAAGGTCCGCCGGCGTGATCCGGGCACGATCCGACGTGGAGGAACCAACGTTGACGATGCGCGCGCCGTTGCCGTTTGCCGCTGCGCCGCACAGCGCGGGCAGCAGGGTACGGGTCAGCAGGAACGGCGACAGATGGTTGACCGCGATGACACGCTCGTGGCCTTCCTCGGTCTCCTCACGCCGGGTGCGGAAGACGCCGGCGTTGTTGACCAGCACGTCGATTGCCGGATGCCGCTGCAGGATCGACAGGCCGGTCTGGTAAGTGGCCGTCAGCAATGCGAGGTCGACGGCCATGACCTCGACCTGGGCGGATGGCTCCTGGCTGCTGATCCAGGCGGACACCGCCTGGCCGCGGCTGGCGTCCCGGGCAGTCAGCACAAGGGTCATGCCGGCTTGCGCCAGGCCCAGCGCAATCCACCGGCCAATGCCACTGGTCGCACCGGTCACCACCGCCACCGGCATGGAACGCCTCTCTAATCCGCGCGCGAAGAGCCTTGGGAATACGACGGAGCATAGTGGCAGCACGGACAAGACGACAGAGGGGGTGGTCTGGCCTCTGCCGGTCATCTGTCCTAGCGTTCCGGCACCACATCATCCCAATCCCGGTACCGGTGCCGCCCTGCAGCCGACCTTCCAAACCCCCCGCGTGATCCTGCGCCCCCGCTCCATGGCTGATCTGGAGGCCTGCCTGACGATGGATCGGGATCCTGCCGTCAGCCGCTTCATCGACGGCCCCTGGTCCGACCCGCGGCAGCACCGGGCCTTTGTCGAGCAACGCATCCGCCACGCCTATCCGGACGGCATGGGCTACTGGTCCATTCTGGCCGGCGCGTTCGTCGGCTGGATCCTGCTGGCGCCGCTGGATCTGACCGGACCCGAGGTCGAGATCGGCTGGCGTATCACCAAGGCGGCCCGCGGCAAGGGCTATGCGACCGAGGCGGCACGCTGTGTGCTGAAACATGCCCTCGAGACACTGCGGCTTTCCCAGGTCGTCGCCGACATCGATCCAGACAACGCGGCCTCCCTCGCGGTCGCTGGAAAACTCGGTCTGCGCGCCACGCATCAGGTGCCGTATGCCGGGCGCCTGGTGATGCGCTACGTCGCCCGGCGCGGCGAAGCGCCGTTGCAATAGCGCCCTGGACAAGCCTGCCCGCCTGGTCCAGACGACTGTATGGTCCCAGAGCATGACGCGGAGTGTGATCCATGCGTATAGCAGTCATTGGAGCAGGCGGCGTCGGCGGCGCGTTCGGCGCGGCGCTGGCGAAGGCGGGCGCCGATGTAACCTTCGTCGCCCGCGGCGCACACCTTCACGCCATGCGCAGCCAAGGCCTGCGGATCGAGGGCGGTCGCGGCGAGGCCCTGATCAAGCCGGCCCAGGCGACCGATGATCCCGCCACCATCGGCCCGGTCGACTTCGTGCTGTTCTGCGTCAAGCTGTGGGACGTCGAGACCGCCGGAACCCACATCAGGCCGCTGATCGGCGCCACCACGGCGGTCATCCCGCTGCAGAACGGCATCGACGCGGCGGAGCGGCTGATCCCCATCCTCGGCGCCCAGGCGGTGATGGGCGGCGTCGCGCAGATCAGCGCTACCATTGCCGAACCGGGCGTCATCCGTCAGGTCGGCACCTTCATGCGGCTGATCTTCGGCGAGTTGGAAGGCGGCAAAAGCGCCCGCGGCGAAGCCTTCCTGGCGATGTGCCAGAAGGCCGGCTTCGATGCCACCCACAGTGAACAGATCAAGACCGAGCTGTGGATGAAGTTCATCCTGCTGGCGACCAATGCGGCGTTGACCGCGGCAACGCGTCAGCCGATCGGCGTGCTGCGCGAGGATCCAGACATTGCCCCGCTGTTCGCCCGTGCCTCAGCCGAGGTCGCCGCTGTCGGGCGGGCCCGCGGCATCCGCCTGCCCCAGGATGTCGAGGAACGTATCGCCAACGCCAATCGCAGCGCGCCTCCGGCGATGATGGCTTCGATGGCGCACGATCTGATCCGCGGCAATAGGATCGAGCTGCCGTGGCTGTCTGGCAAGGTCGTGGCACTGGGCCGGGAGCTGGGGGTGCCGACCCCGGTGCACGAAGTGCTGCACGCCGTGTTGAAGCCTCACACTGACGGCCGGCCGGGTTGATCAGACGATCGGCACCCGGCTGATTGCGTGCCAGCGCATCATCTTCAGCCGCCCATCCTTGATCAGCCGCCGGCGCAGCAGCCATAGCTCGGCTTCCGCGATCAGCAGCGCGGCCTGCTGCCGGCCGGGCTTCTGGTCCTGCAGCTCCCGCAGCATCACCCGCCAGCCCACCATGACATCACCCACATGCCGGTCAGAAATGTCCTCGGCGATACGGATATCCAGACCAACCCGGCCCAACATGCGGGTGATGGCGACACTCGACATCATCGAAGCCGGATCGCGCCGCTCCAGGCTGGCCCAGCGCCGCACGGTCGGGTCAGCCATACTGAGCGGTGTTTCCGCCGTCAGTTCCGTCATCACCAGGTGGCCGCCCGGCTTCAACGCCTGCGTCAGGGCGGCCAGGATCGGCTCGGGACGCTCGTCATGCAGCGGCTCCAAGGCCAGGCAGTGATGGTGGCTCTTGATTCCAAAGTCTGGGCTGGCCGGATCCCACGCCTTGATGCTGACCTTCTTGCTGAGCTGGGACCGACTGATCAGCCCGCGGGCCGCCGCCAGCAATGAAGGGTCGTTGTCCATCCCGGTGACCCAGGCACCCAGGTTGCCGGTCACGGCGCTGGCCGGTCCGCCGCTGCCCACACCGACCAGCAGCAGGCTGGTCGCCGCGGACGTGCCCAGCGGCCGGGTCAACCGCAGGGTTTCCGCCTCGCCGCCAGGAAAGATGAAGCCGCGGCCCCAAAGCTGGTCGACCAGAGCCAGGCGCGCTGCCGGCCATGGCGTGCCGCCGCCGCTCTGCGGCTCCGGTTGCGACGGAGCGATGCCCAAGTTGGGCACCGATGGCATGACCATCGCCGCCGAAGCCGCCCGCGGACGATGTGACAACTGTTCAAGCAGGTGACGTGCGGCGGCGCACAGCATCTTCGGTCTCCGTTGACCGACCCTACAATCGCAATCGTTACCAAATGGTTTAATACCAAGCAGCGCTTGCGCTGATTGGTATTGCGCGCGGGGTTGCCAAACGGGCGTGTCATGCGGCCGCGCGCTAAATCAATAAGATACCAGCCGACCGCCAGCAGACAAAACAGTCAGTTCATCGGTCGGCTGGTATAAGGCCGCTGCTCCGGTTTGGGGCCGGGTGGTCGGCTAATCGAACTCGGTCAGTACGTAGCGCGCTGCGTCAGGACCCGGCACGCTGGGCTTGTGGCGGTGCGACGGGCCGGCGGGGATGTGAAGCATGTCGCCGGGACCGGCCTCCACCACGTGATTATCAAAGCGGTAGCGGATGCGGCCGGACAGAATGAAGATGGAGTGGCCGGTCTCGCACCAGTCCGCCTCCGGCGCGCCCGGCGGATCCGGGGCACGTTCCTGGTAGCGCAGCGCGATGCCAAAGCCGGACACCGCCTCGCGCACCTTCAAGCGCTCCGTGGCCTGCCGCAGCGGATGCTCCGCGGCACGGAACAGATAGGGACTTGGATCGGTCATGACGTCAGCCTAGCCATCTCCCGCCCCACTTGCCACCCCGGCTTCAGCCGGTATCTTGCCGCCCCGGCTTCAGCCGGTATCTTGCCACCATCCAGGACGTCCAAGGATCCGCAATGCCGCCGCTTCAACGCCGCACCCTGCTCGCCGGGGCTGCGCTGCCTTTGTTTGCCATCAGCACCCGCCCGGCCCACGCCGCGGCGGTCAGCCTGAAGCTGGCGAACAACTCGCCGGTCACCCATCCGCAGACCATCCGTCAGCAGCAGGCGGCCGACCGGATCAAGGCGGCGACCAACGGCGACGTCGAGATCCAGGTGTTCCCGAACAACCAGCTTGGCTCCGACACCGACATGCTGTCGCAACTGCGCTCCGGCGCGATTGATTTCTTCACGCTGTCCGGGCTGATCCTGTCGACCCTGGTGCCGGCGGCCAGCATCAACGGCATCGGCTTCGCCTTCAAGGACTACGGCACCGTCTGGCAGGCGATGGACGGCAAGCTGGGGGCCTATGTGCGGTCCGAAATCGACAAGCGCGGCCTGGTGGCGATGGACCGCATGTGGGACAACGGCTTCCGTCAGATCACCAGCTCGACCCACCCGATCCAGAACCCGAACGACCTGCACGGCTTCAAGATCCGCGTGCCGGTGTCGCCGCTGTGGACCAGCATGTTCAAGGCCCTGGGCGCCGCGCCGATCAGCATCAACTTCGCCGAGGTCTACTCCGCGCTGCAGACCCGCATCGCCGAGGGCGAAGAGAACCCGCTGAGCCTGATCCAGATCGCCAAGCTGTATGAGGTGCAGAAATACGTCTCAATGACCGACCACATGTGGGACGGCTTCTGGATGCTGGGCAACAAGCGCGGCTTCGCTTCGTTACCGCCCGACACCCAGGCCATCATCGCTCGCGAGCTGAACCGCTCGGCGGTGGATGAGCGGGCGGACATCGCTGCGCTGAACGGGTCGGTGGCCGGCGACCTGAAGTCGAAGGGCCTGACATTCGCCGAACCGGACAAGCCGGCGTTCCGGGCCGCCCTGAAGACCGCTGGTTTCTACGCCGAGTGGAAGCAGAAATACGGCGATCAGGCCTGGGCAATCCTGGAAGCTGAAGTCGGGTCGCTGGCCTGAGATGGCCCACGCCACCACCGGCCCGCGGACGCTGCCATCAAGCCGCCTTGCCGCGCGCTTGGACCTGCTGCTGCGGCTGATCGCCGAAATCCCCGCGGCCTTGCTGGTGGTCGCCGAGGTCGTGGTGCTGTTCACCGGCGTGATGGCCCGCTACGTGTTCCATGCCCCCCTGGTCTGGACGGATGAGCTTGCCTCGATCCTGTTCCTGTGGCTGGCCATGCTGGGCAGCGTGATCGCGCTGCAGCGCATGGAGCATATGCGCCTGACCGCGGTCATTGGCGGTCTGTCGCCGACCGGCCGAACCAGGACCGAGGCGCTGGCCTCGGCTGCGGTGGCGGTGTTCCTGCTGATGGTGGTGCCGGCCGCCTGGGACTATGCCTCTGACCAGTGGTTCATCGAGACGCCGGCCCTGGGCATCCACGACACCTATCGTTCAATCGCATTGCTGGTCGGCAGCGTGCTGATGGTGATTACCGCACTCACCCGGCTGCTGCGGTTGTCCTGGGCGGACGCCGCGTTCGGCGTCGTGGTGGTGGTGGCGCTGGCGGCGGTGCTGCACTTCGCAGGGCCATGGCTGCGCGGCTTCGGCAACTGGAACCTGGTGCTGTTCTTCGTGCTGCTGCTGGGGGCGGGCGTGCTGCTGTCGGTGCCGATCGGCTTCGCCTTTGGGCTGGCGACCCTGGCCTACCTGGCGACGCTGACGCGCACGCCGCTGACGGTGGTCGTCTCCCGCATGGACGAGGGCATGAGCTCGCTGATCCTGCTGGCGGTACCGCTGTTCGTCTTCCTCGGCCTGCTGATTGAGATGACCGGCATGGCCCGCGCCATGGTCAACTTCCTGTCCGCGCTGCTGGGCCACGTACGCGGCGGCCTGTCTTATGTGCTGCTGGGCGCGATGTATCTGGTGTCCGGTATTTCGGGCTCAAAGGCCGCCGACATGGCCGCGGTCGCTCCGGTGCTGTTCCCCGACATGAAACGCCGCGGCGCCAATGAGGGGGAACTGGTGTCGCTGCTGTCCGCCTCCGGCGCCATGAGCGAGACCATCCCGCCGTCGCTGGTGCTGATCACCATCGGCTCCGTCACCGGCGTGTCGATCGCCGCGCTGTTCACTGGCGGACTGATGCCGGCGCTGGTGCTGGCGGCGGCGCTGGCGGTGATCGCGCGCTGGCGCGGGCGGCATGAGAACATGGCCGGGGTGAAGCGGCCGTCGTGGCGGATGATCGGCAAGGCGTTCGTCATCTCGCTGCCGGCGCTGGTGCTGCCATTCGTCATCCGCACGGCGGTGATCGAGGGCATCGCCACCGCCACCGAGGTTTCCACCATCGGCATCGTCTATGCCGTGGCGATGGGGGTATTTGTCTACCGGCAGTTCCCGCTGCGGCGGCTGTATCCGATGCTGGTCGAAACCGCGGCGCTGTCCGGCGCGATCCTGCTGATCATCGGCACGGCAACCGGGATGGCCTGGGCGCTGACCCAATCCGGCTTCTCTCGTCAGTTGGCGGCGGCGATGGCGCAGATGCCCGGGGGAGCGGCCGGCTTCATGGCGGTCTCGATCGTCGCCTTCATCGTGCTGGGCAGCGTGCTGGAGGGCATCCCGGCGATCGTGCTGTTCGGCCCGCTGCTGTTTCCGTCCGCCAAGCTGGTCGGCATCCACGAGGTGCACTATGCCATGGTGGTAATCCTGGCGATGGGCATCGGGCTGTTCGCGCCGCCGTTTGGCGTCGGCTACTATGCCGCCTGCGCGATCGGCCGGGTTTCGCCGGATGCCGCGATGCGCCGCATCTGGCCATACCTGCTGGCGGTGCTGGCGGGCCTGCTCGTGGTCGCGGCGGTGCCATGGTTCAGCATCGGGTTCCTTTAGCACAAAGCGCGCACTGACCAGGCTGCAGGCTGGACAACAGCGGCGGACAGGAGAACTCTGTGCCAGGCGGCCGGCTGTGCCGAAGCCGCCTTATACCAAGCGCCGGGTTGGCGGGCGGCGGCGCGCCAAAGCAAGACGCGATACCAACCCGCTGAGATATGTCAACATCTCAGCGGGTTGGTCTCAAGTCATCACGGATGGGGATGGAAGATGGATTTTGCCGGCAAGGTGGCCCTGATCACCGGCGGTGGCGGCGGCATAGGGCGCGCAGCAGCGCTTGGGTTTGCCCTGCGCGGGGCGAAGGTGATGGTGGTTGACGCGGATGCCGACACCGGGCAGGGCAGCGTCGACATCATTGCCCAGCGCGGCGGAACTTCGGCCTTCGTTCAGGCCGACGTCACCCGCTCCGCCTCGGTCGCCGACTATGTGCAGAAGACGCTGGCCGCTTACGGCCGCATCGACTGCTTCTTCAACAACGCCGGGATCGAGGGCGTCGTGGTGCCGACGCAGGACTATGACGAGGCGGTGTTCGACAAGGTCATCGCCGTCAACCTAAAGGGCGTGTTCCTGGGGCTGCGGCATGTGCTGCCGGTGATGCTGCGCCAGGGCGGCGGCGCGATCGTCAACACCGCTTCGGTCGCCGGGCTGTTCGGCTCGCCGGGCATGCCCGCCTATGTCGCCTCCAAGCACGGCGTCCTGGGGCTGACCAAGGTCGCCTCGACCGACGTCGCGGCGCAGGGCGTGCGGGTAAACGCGGTCTGTCCCGGCCCGGTCGAGACGCGGATGATGCGCTCGCTGGAGGCGCAGCGGAACCCGGACAATCCCGATGCGGTCCACGCCGCCTATTCCGCCGGCATTCCGACCGGCCGCTACGCCACGCCGGAGGAGGTCGCGGGCGCGGTGCTGTACCTGTGCTCCGACCTGTCGGGCGATGTCACCGGCATCCATATCGTCGTCGATGGCGGGCGTTCGGCCTCCGGCGGCGTGGTGCCGCAGAAGCGGCCTTAGAGCGTAATCCGCGGAGGTGGCATCACACGGAGCAGTGAATTACGCGATCAAATAACGAGTTAGACAGGGGTCCGTCAGCCAAGGCGAACGGACACCGCTCTCGTGCCCGATCGCAGAGAAGTGCTGCACGCGCTTCGCCGCGTGAATCGGCCACTTCAAGCCAAACCAATGTATCGCCCTTCACTGATGGGCGATACTAGGGGAACCGCCATGCCCGACCTGTTCGAGATCATCGCCACTACACGCTCAATGCGCCGGCTGAAACCGGATCCGGTGCCGGACGAGCTGATCCGCCGGGTCCTGGAGGCCGGCGCCTCGGCGGCCAACGGCGGCAACACGCAGAAGTGGCGGTTCCTGGTGATCAAGGACCCGGCGATCAAGCGGGCGGTGCAGGTCTGGTACAAGAAGGCGTTCGATGAGGTGATCGGCCCCCGCTATGCCAGCAGCGCGCCGCCGCCAGGGGTGACGGCGGAGCGGTATCATCGCCAGCATGGGGCGGTGGAATACCTGACCGAGCATTTTCATGAGGCGCCGGTGTGGATCGTTGCCTGCATGGAGGATGGACCGACCCCGAACCGCGCTTCAGGGGCATCGATCTATCCGGCGGTGCAGAACATGCTGCTGGCAATCCGCGCGCTGGGCCTGGGGTCGACGCTGACGACGCGGCACCTGATCCATGAGCGAGAGGCCGAGGCCGCACTGGGGCTGCCGCCCGGCGTGCATTCCTATGCCATCCTGCCGGTCGGCTATCCGATGGGGAAGTTTGGTCAAGTCGGCCGCGGCAAGCTGGCCGACATCGTGTTCCTGGACAAATGGCAGCAGGCGTATCCCGCCGTCGCCGACACCTGATCGGGCAACTAGAGCAACATCAGCCTGACTGGAATAGTCGGGCTGTTGCTCGCGAAAACAATGGGCTAGACCGCGCTGACTGTTCCAGTCAGCCTGAAAGCGGTCTAGTGGTCCGATCCCGACACTCGCATCCCATGCGGTCGGGTCAATCGGCCCATCAAACAACGGTTAGTGGGAAAATCGGATGGTTCTTTCCGTCTGATTTCCACCACTAGGCAAATTCCGTCAGCCACGGTGACGGTAGGCCAGCGCCTCCGCCAGATGAACCCGGCCGACGACTTCCGCGCCGGCTAGGTCGGCTATGCTTCGGGCAACGCGCATGGTGCGGATATAGCCGCGCGGCGACAGGTGCAGCCGCTCCATCGCCTGTTCCAGCAGCGTCTGCGCCTCCGGCATCAGCCGGATCAGCTTCGCCTCCGCCTCGGCATTGCACACCGGTCCGTCGCCGCCATACCGCTGGCTCTGCAGTTGGCGCGCGCGGGCGACCCGGGCGGCGATCGGCGCGCTGGCCTCGCCCGGAGGGGCATGCGCCAACTCGGCCGCGGTTGCCGGCTGCACGTCGACAGCCAGGTCGATGCGGTCCAGCACCGGGCCGCTGACGCGGTTGCGGTAGTCGTCACCGCAGCGTGGCGCCCGCCCGCATTCACGCCCGGCGTCGCTCAGGTAGCCGCAGCGGCAGGGGTTCATCGCCGCGACCAGTTGGAAGCGCGCCGGATAGGTGATGTGAGCCGCCGCCCGCGCCACGGTGGTCCGGCCGGATTCCATCGGCTGGCGCAGCGCCTCCAGCGCCTGTCGGGGAAATTCCGGCAGTTCATCAAGGAACAGCACCCCGCGGTGCGCCAGGCTGACCTCACCGGGCCGCGCGCGGTGACCGCCGCCGGCCAATGCCGCCTGAGAGGCCGAATGATGCGGCTCACGGAACGGTGGCCGCATCACCAGCCGCCCGCCGTCCAGCAGGCCGGCGACGCTGTGGATCATGCTGACCTCCAGGGCAGAGCGCGGATCCAGATCCGGCAGCAGCCCCGGCAGCCTCGCGGCCAGCATCGACTTGCCGGCGCCAGGCGGCCCGATCAGCAGCAGGTTGTGACCACCCGCGGCGGCGATCTCCAGCGCGCGCCGGGCGGTGTCCATCCCCTTCACGTCGCTCATGTCCAGGTCCGCTTGCACGGCGGCCACGCCGGCAGTGACCGGCGGGCTCAACACCTGCGTGCCGCGGAAGTGGTTGATCAGCGCCAGCAGGTCGCTCGGCGCCAGCACCTCGATGCGGCCGGCCCAGGCAGCCTCGCCCCCCTGCCCGGCTGGACAGATCAACCCAAGGTCGCGGCTGGAGGCACCGATTGCTGCCGGCAGCACGCCGGCGACGGCATTCAATGAGCCGTCCAGCGATAGCTCCCCCAGCGCGGCATAGCCGGCGATCTCCTCGCGCGGCAGCAGATCCATGGCGGCGAGCAGGCCAAGCGCCAGCGGCAGGTCGAAATGGCTGCCCTCCTTCAGCAGGTCCGCCGGCTTCAGGTTGATCAGCACCCGCTTCAGCGGCAGCGACACGCCCATGGCCGCGAACGCCGCCCGCACCCGTTCACGCGCCTCGCCCACCGCCTTGTCCGGCAGGCCGACCAGCACCAGCGCCGGCGCACCGGGGGCAATCTGCACCTGCACCTCGACTGGCACCGTGTCGATGCCGCAGAACGCAAAGGTATTTGCGATCGCCATGGAGGCGGATTGCAAGCGTTTGGTCATGCCTGCATTGTCAAGCCCAATAGTAAACAAACCCGTAACCATTTGAGGTATTTGCATGCCATTCGACGAGACCGGCCAACGGCCCGGAAGACGGCCTTCCCGCAACGTGATGGGTGGTCCGATCGGCGTCTGCTCCAACGATCCGATGACCGGCTTTTTCCGCAATGGCTGCTGCGAGACCAGTCCGGAAGACCTGGGCAGCCACACGGTCTGTGCCGTGGTGACCGCGGCGTTCCTGGACTTCAGCAAGGCGCGCGGCAACGACCTGTCCACCCCCAGGCCGGAGTTCGGGTTTGCCGGGCTGAAGCCGGGTGATCGTTGGTGCCTGTGCGCCCCACGCTGGCAGGAGGCGCTGGACGCAGGGGCCGCCCCGCAGGTGATGCTGCACGCCACGGAAGAAGGCGCGCTGCGGCACTGCCGCCTGGAGGACCTCACGCGCTTCGCCGTCGATCTCACCTAATCAGTAGCCGCCATCCCGAAGGCTCACCGCTCGGTCATTGGTGGCGGCAGCGCCGCGGCGTAGGCCGCAGGGTTGGCAACAGGCTGGCGGGCGGCGTCCATGTCAGCCCCGCGGCGCGAGCAACTGGTTCCAGGTCACAGGCAGCTCACCGCCGTCGGGCAGCGGCTCGATGCTTGGGCCGGTACCCAAGGCCGCCCTGGCGCCGCCGACCAACGGCCGCCCGGTCGACGGCAACAAGCACCAGGCGCAAGCTGACCCGGATCACCGGCGGCCAGATCGCTTCCCCGCCTTCGTTCGTGGTGCCTTGTGTGACGGCTTCGCCGCCGATGCGCGTGGATTGCGCTGCAGCACGTGGAACACCATGCCGCCGGTCACCAAGTTGGCCTCCGACAATACCACGTCGACCGCCTGGGCAAGCCGGTAGACTTGCCGTGTGCGCCGTCCGGTCAGGGTCTGCTCCCTGTCATCATACTGCCAGTAATCATCGGGCAGGCTTGCAAACGGCACCAAGCCGGTGGCGCCCGTATCTGGAACAGTAACGAAAAGCCCGAAGCGCGTTACCCCTGATATCCGGGCGGCGAACTGCTCGCCGATCCGCCCCGCCATGTACGTCGTCAGATATCGGTCGATGGCGTCTCGCTCTGCCTGCTGCGCCCGACGCTCGGTGCTGGTGATCCGGTCGCCGATCTCGACAAACGCCCGCGCCTGATCGTCAGTCAGCCCGTCGGGCCCCAGCCGCAACCCCTTCACCAGCGCGCGGTGCACCAGCAGGTCGGCATAGCGGCGGATCGGGCTGGTAAAGTGCCCATATCGCGGCAGCGCCAGGCCAAAATGGCCAATGTTGTCTGGGCTATAGGCCGCCTGCGACAGGCTGCGCAGCATCACCTCGCTGATGAGCCGCGACTCCGGCGACCCCGCGTGGCGACGCAGCACGCGGTCGAGGTCGCGGGGATGCACCTGTCCACCCGCCGGCATGGAGATTCCCAAGGTCGACAGGAAGCCTCGCAGGGCTTCCAGCTTCTCGTCCGAAGGCGGCGCATGCACCCGGTACATGCACGGCTGGTGCAACCGCTCCAGCTCTTCGGCCGCCGCGACGTTAGCCAGCACCATGAACTCCTCGATCAGCCGGTGGCTGTCGAGACGCGGCCGCGGCGCAACGCTGGCAACGCGCCCGGCCTCGTCCAGCACCACCTTCTGCTCCGGCAGATCGAGGTCAAGGGTGCCGCGTTGCTGCCGCGCCGCCAGCAATGCCTGGAAGGCGCCGTACAGATGTGCCAGGCTGACGCCGCTGATGTCCTGTCGTGCATCCGCTGCCGCCTGCACCTGTTCATAGGTCAGCCGTGCGGCGCTGCGCATAAGTCCACGGCCGAACCGGTGGCTGGTCTTGTGCCCCTGCCGGTCGATCCGCATGTCGACAAACAGGCAGCCTCGATCCTCCTGCGGCCGCAGGCTGCACCAGCCGTTCGACAGCGCCTCGGGCAGCATCGGCACGACGCGGTCAGGAAAATACACGCTGTTGCCACGGATCCCGGCCTCGGTATCGAGTGCCGAATCCGGCCGCACATAGTGGGCGACGTCGGCGATGGCAACCAGCAGGCGAAAGCCGCCTGGCTGATCGGCATCCGGTTCGGCGAACACCGCGTCATCGAAGTCGCGCGCATCGGCGCCGTCGATGGTGATCAGCGGCAGCCCGCGCAGGTCGGTGCGCCGGCCCAGCCTGACCGCACGCGCCCGTTTCGCCGCGGCGACCGCCGCCTCCGGAAAGACCTGCGGGATGTCGTGGGTATGGATGGCAATCAGGCTGATCGACCGCGCATCCCCCAGCACCCCCAACCGCTGCACGATCCGCGCCGGCTTCAGGCCCAGCGGACGATGCTGCGGCAGCGGTTCGGCCAGCACGATCTCCTCATCCTGCGCGCCTGCGTCCTGACCCGCCGGAACCAGCCATTCGGCTTTCGACCGGCGGTCGGTCGGCACGATCCGGCTCTCGCCGTGGCCCGATCGGAAGACACCCAGGATCCGGCCGGGAGTGTCGTCGACGCGGCGCAAGGTATGGCCTTCGTATCGCCCGGGGCCGACGGAGCGAAGCCTGACCAGAACACGCTGCCCGGGTGCGAGGGCTGGCGCTCCCTGACGTTCAGGATGCAACAGGATTACCGGGGGCGGCCCAGCCTCACGCTCCCACTGCACCGGGCGGGCCAGGGCGTCTCCATCGCGGTCGGTGCCGCTGACCTGCACGACCAGGGTTTCCGGCAGGCGGTTAGCCCGGTCATGGGTTGATGGGCGGCCCGAGGACGGTTGATCCCGGCTGCCGTGGCTGCGCTGATGCCTTACAGGTCTTGCCACTGACGCCGAGACCAGAACTCCGTCGGCGCCACCTCAGGAACGACCGACGCTTGACGATTCACCGGTCGTGGTCATCGCTCATGCCCACGTCACGCGCAGGCGTGCTGCTCGCACAACGGCGGTTGATCCACAGCATGGCGGATTTCGGAACCACCACACTAGCGCAGCCGTTGGACGGTGTAGTCGGCGACGTCGGCAAACGCACGCCGCATCGGGCTGTCGGGGAACACCAGCAACGCAGCCTTCGCTTCCTGCACGAAGCGCTGCGCCCGATCCAGCGTGAGGCTGATGGCGCCATGGCCCGCGATCAGGCGCATGGCATGATCCAGATCGGCATCGGTCTGTTCAAGGTTTTCGATGCATCGTCGCCAGAAAGTCTTTTCCGGCTCATCGCCGGCCATGAACGCGATCAGCACGGGCAGCGTGATCTTGCCCTCGCGGAAGTCGTCGCCGACGGTCTTTCCCAGCATCGCCTGATCAGCCACATAATCCAGCGCGTCATCGACCAGTTGGAACGCGATGCCCAGCTTCAGGCCGTACTCCGACAACGCGGTTTCTTCCCGCTGTGGCCGATCGGCCAACACCGGACCAATCTGACAGGCTGCGGCGAACAGCGCCGCTGTCTTGCCCTGGATCACTTCCAGATAGCGTGCCTCTGTCGTCGACAGGTCGTTCTGCGTCACCAACTGCAGCACCTCGCCTTCGGCTATCGTCGCCGCCGCCTTCGACAGGATCGCCAGCACCTTCAGCGAGCCGTCGCCGACCATCAACTGGAACGACCGTGCGAACAAGAAGTCGCCGACCAGAACCGAGGCCTTGTTGCCGAACACTGCGTTCGCGGAAGCCAGTCCGCGGCGCAGCTTGCTTTCGTCGACAACATCGTCATGCAGCAAGGTGGCGGTGTGGATAAACTCGACGCAGGCCGCCAGCTCGACGTGGCGGGCACCGCCCTCCGGGCCTGGATAGCCGCAAAGTCGGGCGGCGGCGAGCGTCAGCAACGGCCGCAGCCGTTTTCCTCCGGCCGCCACGATGTGGGCGGCAAGCTGCGGTATCAGCGCGACCGGGCTGTCCATGCGTTGGACGATGACGCGGTTGCACGCCTCGAGGTCAGTCTCGACGAGATTGACCAGAGCCGACAGCGCGTCCTCGCTTCGATGCACCGGTGAATCGGTCACGAGCGCCACGCCTAGATCAAATGGACTGGCGACGCCGCCCACGGGTTCTCCAACATCGAAAAATTGCATGTCTTCATATCGGTGGCCGTCGAAGGGGGTCAAGCCGGCATTGGCACGCCCGCCAAGCCCAAGGCCGGCGATTCTGCAGGTGAGCGGAAGCGGTTGAGGGCAGCGAAATTGTTGCAAATCAACGATTGGATGCCTTCTGATTGCGCTGCCGCGGCGATTTCGTGGCAATTGCGCGGCATCACGATCCGGCTCACGATCCATTCATGCGTGTTGTTCTCACCTCCAACGACCCAGTACGTCTGTCCTTCCTGACCGTGCTTTTGGCCGATGCCGGTATCGAGTCGGTCGTGCTCGATGGACATACCAGCGTGCTGGAGGGAAGTGCCGGCGCCATCCCGCGTCGGCTCATGGTTGGCACCGATGATCTCGACAAGGCGCACCGCCTGCTGCGTGATGCCGGTGAATGGTAACCACCGACGGCCACCTGCTGGGCGGGCGCGTCATCTACCGCCAGCCGGCCGCGGGCTTTCGCAGCGGGATCGAGCCGGTACTACTGGCCGCGTCCATCCCCGCCCGCGATGGCGAGCATGTCCTGGAAGCCGGGACCGGTGCCGCGGCGGCGCTGCTGTGCCTGCATGCCCGCGTGCCGGGGATTGCGGCGACAGGTGTGGAAGCTGTGGCCGAGATGGCATGCCTGGCATCAGCGAATGCTGTGGCCAACAGGTTCGTAAACCTGAACGTCCGCGCCGATCGGTTGGAGAACACAGTGTTTCCGCACCTGTTCGACCACGTCCTGGCCAACCCGCCATATCACCCTCAGGGTGGCTCGTTGTCGCCGGATGGCACGAAAGAGGCGGCCAAACGAGGCGACGATCGGTTGATCGAGGATTGGCTGCTTCGTCTCGGCCGCCTGCTGCATGACCGCGGCAGCCTGACACTGATTGTTCCAGCCGGCCGTGTGCCGGTCTGCCTGACCGCCATGTCCGCCTGCCGCTGCCCCTGCTCTGCCGTCTTTCCGCTGTGGCCGAAGGCCGGCCGGCCGGCGAAACTGGTGCTGCTGCGCGGCATCCGGAATGGGCGTGCAGCCATGCAACTGCAATCCGGCCTGGTGCTGCACGAGCCGGATGGTTCATTCACCCCTGCCGCCCAGGCTATCCTGCGCGACGCGGGACCGCTGCGGCTGGACGCCTGATGCCGCAGGCGCGGATGACTAGAGCAATATCAGCCTGACTGGAACAGTCGGGCTGATAAAGTTGCTCGCGAAAACAACGGACTAGACCGCGCTGACTGTTCCAGTCAGCCTGAAAGCGGTCTAGTGCCCAATCGCAGAGAAGCGCTGCACGCGCTTCGCCGCGTGAATCGGCCACTTCAAGCCAAACCGACGTATCGCCCTTCATTGATGGGCGATACTAGACGATCACCCAGCAGAGTCTCAGGTGTCGTTGGCGCTGGGGTGGCGCAGGTGCCACAACCGCTCATGGGCAGCAACGAGGCTTTCCATATTGCGACGTCGGGTGCCGTCCGGGGTAAGCGGACGACGCGTCAGCATCATCTCAAGTATATGGAGAAGCTGCTCAGCCACCTCAAAATCCGCCTGGTCGCAAGCATGATGGAATGCGATCAGGATCTTGTCCGATAGGCGCCGGCTGTATCGCGGCGCGCCGATGACGTTGGATTCGCGGCCGACATCGTCTTCAGTCTGGCTTACCGCCACGCCTGACAGGATGGAACTGACCATCGAAGCCTCCATTGGTGCAACTTCGCACGCTCCTTGCTTGAACATCGTGTTTCTGGCCGGGAACTGGTTGACCGGCGACGACGCAAGTCATGCACAATCGAACACGTTACTCGTGAAAATATCGTTAACGGGCGCGCTAATTTCGTGAAAAAGCCGCTTTGCTTAAATCAAATCAGTAATGTGATCGCTCTGGATGGGGGTTCCAGGCGGATAAACTGTCGCAACGCAAATCTCACGCCGCCGAGTGCGACGGCATGAATTTCCGCCTCAGCCCGCGGTTGTGGGTTCGAACGAAGCCTGATGCGGCAGGACCGGATCGTCGAACGCCTCGCTCCATGTCCCGGCCGTCGAGGCCTTGCTGTACTCTGTCGCGCGGTTCTCGAAGAAATTGGCGTGCTCGACGGCGTTCAGCATCTCGTCCAGCCACGGCAGCGGGTTCTTCGGCACATGAAACAGCTCGTTCAACCCGAGTTCGATCAACCGGCGGTCGGCGATGAAGCGGATGTACTGCTTGACCTCACGCGGCGTCAGTCCCTGCACAGGACCCTGCTCGAAAGCCAGATTGATGAACGCATCCTCATGCGAGACAATCGTGGCACAGGTCAGATAGATCTCCCGCCGTAATTCCTCGGTCCAAAGGTCGGGATTCTCCTGGATGAACGTGCGGAACAGCTTGATGACCGAGGCACAATGCAGGCTTTCATCGCGCACCGACCAGGTAACGATCTGGCCCATGCCCTTCATTTTCCCGAAGCGGGGAAAGTTCAGCAGGATGGCGAACGAGGCGAACAACTGCAGCCCTTCGGTGAAGGCCCCGAACGCGGCGAGAGTCTTGGCGATCTCGAAGCGGGAACCGACCGAGAAACCGTGCATGTAGTCATACTTGTCCTTCATCTCCTTGTACTTGAGGAAGGCGGAATATTCCAGCTCCGGCATGCCGATGGTGTCCAGCAGGTGGCTGTAGGCGGCGATGTGCACGGTCTCGATGTTGGAGAAGGCCGACAACATCATCAGCACCTCGGTGGGTTTGAACACCTGGCTGTAATGCTTCATGTAGCAGTTGTTCACCTCGACATCGGCCTGGGTGAAGAAGCGGAAAATCTGCGTCAGCAGGTTCCTCTCGCCGTCCGTCAGGTTGCGGTGCCAGTCCTTCACGTCGTCAGCCAGCGGCACTTCCTCGGGCAGCCAATGGACTCGCTGCTGCGTCAGCCACGCCTCATAGGCCCACGGGTAGCGGAACGGCTTGTAGACCGGGTTCTCCGTCAGAAGATCGAAGCGAACCGGATGCTCGTCCGCCGTATTGGTCATTCCACCCATCACTCACTGGCCCTCTCGGTTCAACTGCCTCGCGCGCAACGAATCGATCGCACGCTTGAATCTATCCATTGTGGGTCTGCGACCACAGCGACGCAACTTATAGTGCACGTCACCAACTTGATCTGTGTCATCGCTGCACACCACAGGATGTGGTGGCAGCCGCAAGGATCGCCAACGTTGCCAGATGCGCATCCTGGTCCTACCGTCCGGCACGACAGATGGCGGCCCAGGATGCGGGCGCCAGCCGGTCCAACCAGCGGTGAAAGGGCACGAACGTATGAAGGTCGGTCAAGCAGTTGCCGAGATCATGAAGCGGGAAGGGATCGAGATCCTGTGCGGCTATCCGGTCAACCACCTGCTGGAGTTCGCCGCCGCGGCTGACATCCGTCCGGTCATCGTGCGGCAGGAGCGGATCGGCATCCACATGGCGGACGCGATCTCACGCGTGACATCCGGCCGGAAGATCGGCGCCTTCTGCATGCAGCATGGGCCGGGCACCGAGAACGCCTATGGCGGCGTCGCCCAGGCTTATTCCGAATCCATTCCGATGTTGGTGATCCCACAGGGCTACCCGCGCCGCATCGCCCATATCGACCCGAACTACAGTGCGTCACGCGAGATGCGCGGCGTCTCCAAATCGGCCGAACCTGTGTTCATGCCGCACGAGGTGCCGAACGCAATGCGCCGGGCGTTCAGCAATATCCGCAACGGACGCAGCGGGCCGTCGATCGTGGAGATCCCCACCGACATCTGGAACGAGGAAATTGGCGACGTCGACTACGTCTCTGTCGGCATTCACAAGTACGGACCCGACCCGGTCGACGTACGCAAGGCGGCGGCGGCCATCCTGGGTGCCAAGTGCCCGCTGATCTATGCCGGCACCGGCGTGCAATGGTCCGAAGCCTGGGCGGAATTGAAGGAGTTCGCCGAGCTGCTGGGCGCGCCGGTCACCACCAGCCTGGGCGGCAAGAGCGCCTTCCCGGAGAACCATCCGTTGTCGCTGGGCTCCGGCGGCAACGCGGTGCCGAAGCCGGTGCACCACTTCGTGCAGAAGGCTGACGTAATCATCGGCATCGGCTGCTCGTTCACCGAGACGAACTTCGGCATCAAGTTCCCCACCAAGGGCAAGACCTACGTCCACGCCACCCTCGACCCCACCCATCTCAACAAGGACATCGTCAGCTCGGTCGGTCTGGTCGGCGATGCCAAGCTGACCTTGGCAGCACTGATCGGAGAGCTGCGGCAGACGATCAAGGGCAATCGTGACCCATCAGCCGTGGTGGCGGAAATCACCGCGGTGCGTGAGGAGTGGATGGCGGAATGGAGTCCCCGCCTGCATTCCAACGACGCGCCGCTCAGCCCCTACCGCGTGATCTGGGAGCTGATGAACACGGTCGACCTGAAGAACACCATCATCACCCACGACGCGGGCAGTCCGCGTGACCAGATCTCGCCGTTCTGGGTGTCAACCGAACCGATGTCCTATATCGGCTGGGGCAAGACGACACAGCTCGGCATGGGCCTTGGCCTGGCGATGGGGGCGAAGCTGGCCAAGCCGGACAAGCTTTGCATCAACCTGTGGGGCGATGCGGCAATCGGCTTCACCGGGATGGACTTCGAGACCTGTGTGCGTGAGCGGATCCCCATCCTGTCGATCCTGCTGAACAACTTCTCGATGGCGATCGAGCTGAAGGTGATGCCGATCTCGACCGAGAAATACCGCTCCACCGACATCTCCGGCGACTACGCCGCGATGGCCCGAGCGTTCGGCGGCTATGGCGAGCGCGTGACGCAGCCGGGCGACATCAAGGCAGCGATCCAGCGTGGCATCGAGCAGACGCAAGCCGGCAAGCCGGCGCTGCTGGAGTTCATCACGTCGAAGGAAACCCGGGTTTCGAAGTTCTAGGGCAACATCAGCCTGACTGGAACAGTCGGGCTGATAAAGTTGTTCGTGAAAACAATGGTCTAGACCGCGCTGTAGCCGCGTGAAACGATGAACTGGAGCGGTTCCGCCCCCGGTGGAACCGCTCCAGTGGAATGACGCCAACGCCTGGCAGACTGTCAGCCGCCAGGTCCGCGCCCTCGCCGCGGCCAGTATGTCCGGACCCGACCCGTTGCTACCAGTGAAAGGCAGGAGCGTCCGCCCAGAATGGACGCTCGGTCAGCTATGCCCGTTCGTCACTCACCGCGATGCAGGTTCCGGTCGAACAGCGCCAGCATCTCGACCCAGCCACGCTCCGCGGCGGCATGATCGTACACGGGGAAGTCCGGCTTCATCCAGCCGTGCGCGGCGGGATAGGTTTCGGTGCTGTAGCGCACCTTGGCCTGGGCCAGCGCCTTCTCAAGCCGCTCAGCCATCTCAGGCGGGTAGCTGCCATCGTTCTCGGCGGCGGCGATATACAGCTCGGCCTTCAGCTTTGGCGCCAACAGATGCGGGCTTGTCGGCGCGTCAATCGCAAGATTGCCGCCATGGAAGCTTGCGACAGCCGTGAAGCGATCGGGGTAGGTTCCCGCCGCGGCAATCGCCATCCCGCCGCCCATGCAGAAGCCCACTGCGCCGACCTTGCGGCCTGCCACGTCGTTGCGCGTGTCGAGGTAGGCAAGCAAGGCCTCCGTATCCTCGGCCGCCTTGTTGTTGCCGGTCGTGGCCATCAATGGACCCAGGATGGCCCGGAAGTCGCCCGCGAAGACCTCCTTGGGCACGAATGGGCCGTAGGGACCGTAGCGGTAGAACAGGTCCGGCAACAGCACGACATAGCCGGCGTCGGCAAGCCGCTGCGCCATGTCCAGCACCGCCGGGCGGATGCCGCCGGCGTCCATATAGAAGATCACCCCAGGCCATGGCCCGGTGCCTGCGGGGATCATGACGTGCGTAGCGCAATCTCCGTCGCGTGTCCGGATAGTCACTTGCTCGTTCGGCATCATGTGCTCCTCGGTTGGGCTGTTTGATGGGGAAGATTGGTCGTGCTGCGACGGTTCAGCAATCCATGCCCTTCTGCGCTCTTTGTTAGCCTCGCAACACTCTACGCCAGTACGGATCGGGAATTACATACGCACATATATAACGTCGTCCGCGTCACGCAAGAGAGCCGTATGGACATAGACGTGCTCTCGATGCCGGTACATTTGGTCAGCCTTGCGGCGCAGGACTTCACGTGCCTGAGCGAGGCTCGCCGTAAGCCGCGGGCTCAAGGTGGGCCATCTGTCGATGCTGGTCGCCCGCCAATCGGTCGGGCCGACACGCAACGTCATCTGGCACGCGTCGCGCGGATCCAACAGCCATCCATAGCACGGATGTTCACTCGCCAGCGGTCGGTCGTTGGATTTGATCGCGTGCTTGAGGCGCCTTGCCGTGCCCGATCTGCTCTCGCCGGATCCGGGGGCGGCAGTTGCGACCCAGGGTGCGGTGGCGGCATGATGGGGAACACCCCCGGCGGACAGGGCCTGGCACCGACAGGGTCGGGCCAATGCGCACCGACATCGCCAGGTGACATGCGACGAAACCAAGAAACTGGAGGAAACAGCATGACCACACATCTGATCGATCCCGCGAAGCGCCGCAGCCTGGCCGATACCGTGGCGGGGCTGGACCAGCCCGGCGGCAACCAGCGGGTGAAGCAGATCATCGCCCGGCTGTCGCACGACCTGTTCGCCGCGGTGGATGAACTCGACATCCAGCCGAACGAGATCTGGGCGGCGGCGGACTACCTGACCCAGGCGGGGCAGAACCGCGAGTACGGTCTGGTGCTGGCGGTGCTCGGCCTGGAACACTACCTCGACCTGCGCCAGGACGCCGAGGAGGCGCGGGCCGGACACGAGGGCGGCACGCCGCGCACTATCGAGGGGCCGCTGTATGTCGGGGGCGCGCCGGTTGCCGCGGGCGAGGCACGGCTGGATGACGGCACCGATCAGGCGGAGGTACTGTTCATGTCCGGCCAGGTGCGCGACCTGGACGGCCGGCCGCTGGCAGGCGCGGTGGTGGATGTCTGGCATGCCGACAGCCGTGGCAACTACTCCCACTTCGACGCCGGCCAGAGCGAGTACAACCTGCGCCGGCGCATTACCACCGGGGCGGACGGGCGGTACCGCTTCCGCAGCATCATGCCGGTGGGGTATGCGATTCCGCCGGGCAGCCGGTCGGATGCGCTGCTGCGCCAGCTTGGCCGGCACGGCAACCGGCCGGCGCACATCCATTTCTTCGTCAGCGCGCCCGGCTACCGGCATCTGACGACACAGATCAACATCGACGGCGACGCCTACCTGCACGACGACGTGGCGCTGGCGACGCGCGACGACCTGATCCCGCCGGTGATGCGGATCGAAGACCCGGAGGCGATCCGCGCGCACGGGCTGAACAGCCCGTTCTCGACCATCGCGTTCGACTTCGTGTTGGCCAAGGCAGCCGGTACGGCGGACGTGATGGTGGAACGCACCCGGGTAAACGCCTGACGCCGCGAAGGCAGCCAGGCTATTTTTTCACCAGCGGGCAGCGGGATTCGGACAGCGGCTGGAACGCCTGGTCAGCCGGAATGGTGGCCAGGCGCTTGTAGAGGTCCCAGGGACCCTTGGATTCCGCCGGCGTCTTCACCTGGAACAGGTACATGTCGTGCACCATCAGGCCATCGGCGCGGATATGGCCGTCGTGGGCAAAGAAGTCGTGGATCGGCATGTCCCGCATCTTCTGCATCACCGCGGCACTTTCGGTGGTGCCGGCGGCCTGCACCGCCTGCAGATAGTGCGTGGCCGACGAATAAACGCCGGTCTGCAGCATGTTCGGCATCTTCTTCAGCCGCTCATAGAACCGCCGCGAGAAGGCTCGGGTCTGGTCGTCGGTGTCCCAGTAGAAGGCGTCGCTCAGCACCATGCCCTGGGTGGCGTCGAGGCCGATGCCATGGATGTCGTTGATGTTGGCGGCCAGGCTGGCCAGCTTGGTGCCGCCGCGGGTGATGCCGAACTCGGCGGCCTGCTTGACGGTGTTGATCAGGTCGGCGCCGGCGTTGGCCAGGCCGATGACCTGCGCGCCCGACTGCTGTGCCTGCAGCAAGAACGACGAGAAATCGGCGGTGCTGATCGGCGCCTTGGCGTCGCCCAGCACCTGGCCGCCATTGGCCTGCACGACGGCGGTGCTGTCGCTCTCCAACTGGTGGCCGAAGGTGTAGTCGGCGGTGAGGTAGTACCAGCTTCTGCCGCCCTGCTGCATCACCGCGCGGGTGACCGCGTGCGCGGTGGCGTAGGTGTTATAGGTATAGTGCACAGCGGTGGCGATGCAGGACTCGTTGGTGATCGAGGCCGCGCCGGGACCGTTCAGCAGGACGATGCGGTTGCGCAGCTTGGCGACGTTCATCACCGCCAGCGCGGGCGAGGAGGCGGCGACGTCCAGCAAGGCGGTGACATTTTCGGTATCGAACCATTTCGTCGCGATGCCGGCGGCGATATCGGCCTTGGTCTGGTGGTCGGCAACCATGACCTCGATGGGCCGGCCCAGAACCTTGCCGCCGAAGTCGGCGACGGCCATGCGCGCGGCAAGCTCGCTGCCGGGGCCGGTCACGTCGGCGTAGAGGCCTCCCATGTCCAGGATCATCCCGAGCTTGAGCGGGGTTGGCGCGGCGTCCGCGGCGTTGGCGGCCGGCTGCGCCCATGCGGCTGATTGGGCCCATGCGGCCGGTGGCGCCTGAGCGGTGGAGACGGCGCCGAGCAGCAGCGTGGCGAGAAGGCGGGTGGTTCGGCGGTTCATCGGCGTTCCTCTTGTGCGGCCCCGGGTCTCGGCGTGTGCGCGGGCTTGCGTGTGCAGCCCCGGTTGCGCGGCCTTCTGGGGCGCTTTGGGTGTGTTCAAGGGTGGGTGTCTATGCCCAACAGGGCATTTGATCCAGCGGCCTGGGTATGCAGCCGTGATGCCCGCGCAATGTCAGCGCCGGGCCGGCCGAGTCGGTTGTGATGCGCCACGAAGATGGTTACGCCATTAAAAGAAGAACAAGCCGATCCTTGATTGGTGCAACGCTAAGTTTATCGGCTTGGGAGATATCGCCTATACCGGACGGAACCAGGATCATCTACTCGGGTTACTCACGTGCAATAAGAAGATCCAGCAGGTATTGATGATTCGACTGGTTACGATACCGAGCGGGACGCCCGTTCCGTCGCGTCGCATGCGACAACGCCGCCGGTTTGCGGCGATATTGTCCGTGACGGCGTCGATCCTGGCGATGACACTGCCGGGACAGAGCGCGGAGGCCAGCGTGCATCACCCATCTCGGCACGCCGCGGCAAGACATGAGCCGGTATTGCGTGCCGCGACGGTGCACGGCGCGCGGAAGGCAAGCTGGTCGGGGCACGCGGTGCGCGCCGTCGCCGATCGGATCAGGAGCCGGCTGGCACATGCCCAGCAAGCACATGTCCAGCCATTACATGCCCACTTGGCCGATGCTGCTGTGGTACGTCCGGCAGACGCGACTCCGGCCGCCGGTCATCTGCCGGCGGATGTTCTGCATGCGCTGTCAGTGGCACAGCAGACCTCGGCGATCGATCCGCATCTTCTGGTGGGCATCGCGGCGACCGAGAGCGGCTTCAACACCCATGCCCGCAACCGGCACTCCTCGGCACAGGGCCTGCTGCAGTTCACCAACGCCACCTGGCTGACGGTGGTGCGGGACTTCGGCGCTCGGCATGGGCTGGCGCAGTATGCGGCCGCGATCGACACCGACCGGGACGGCCGCCTGACGGTCAGGAAGTCGCGGCTGCGGCGGGCGATCCTGGCGCTGCGCGATGACCCGGTGCTGGAGACGGTCATGACGGCAGAGCGTCTGGAGCGGGAGCGTCGCGGGCTGGAGGCGCGGCTTGGTCACCGGGCCGAGGCGGCGGACCTTTATTTCCTGCATCTGCTGGGCCCATCGGGCGCCAGCCACTTCCTGAAGGTAATGGCGGCACATCCCGACGCCTCCAGCCTTGCGACGGTGGGCAGTGTGGGGGCGCCGAACGCCGGGCTGTTCATCAGGAACGGCCGTCCGCTGAGCGTGGCGGCGGCGTATGCCAGCCTGCAGCACGTGCTGAACCAGCAGGCGTCGCGTTTTGACGGGGTGTTGCAGCCGAAAACCGTTACGATAGCCGACGCTCGGTAAGCGTCAGCCGACAACCGGCGGCACCTCAAGCGGCTTCGCGCAGGCTAGGATCGCGCAACAGCGCGATTCTGCGCGAGTAGCCGCGTGAAACGATGAGCTGGAGCGGTTCCACCCTCAGTGGAACCGATCTAAGCGACTTCGCGCAGACTGGGATCGCGCAACAGCGCGAGTAGCCGCGTGAAGCGATGAACGGGAACGGTTGCACCCTCAGTGAAACCGCTCCAGCGCGGCTGAAGCGCGAAGCTCAGGTCCAAGCCACCGGCAGCTCCGTCAGGCCGCGCAGGGTGAAGCTCATGCGCCATTTCGGCGGCCCGGCATCGGCCAGGCGCAAGCTGGGCATCCGGCGGATCAGCGCCTCGAACACCACCGCGGCCTCGATGCGGGCGAGCTGGGCGCCGAGGCAGAAGTGGATGCCGCCGCCGAACGACAACGGGCGTGGGTCCTTACGGGTGATGTCGAACATCTCGGGATTCTCGAAAATGGCGGGATCGCGGTTGGCGCCCCCGAGGAATGAGACCACCGCGTCGCCCTGCGGCAGTTCGACGCCATGCCATGCGAAGGGCTGGCTGACCACGCGGCCGACCGCCTGGACCGGCGACTCATAGCGCAGGACTTCCTCGATCGCGTTGGGAATCAGCTTCGGGTCGGCGCACAGCTTCCGCCACTGGTCGGGGTGCTGCAGCAGCGACAGGATGCCGTTGCCGATCAGGTTGACGGTGGTCTCGTGTCCGGCGCCGAACAGCAGGTTGACGTTGGCGCGCAGTTCGGCGGTGGTCAGGCGGTCGCCGGCTTCCTCGGCCTGCACCATCTGGGTGATCAGGTCGTCCTGCGGCTGACGCCGGCGCTGCTCGAACAGCGTCTCGAAATAGGCGCCGGATTCCAGGGTGCCGGCGTTGGCGGTGTCCAGCTCCTCGCGGGTTGGCGGCGTGGGGTTCAGCAGGGCCGCGCCGGAACTGGACTGGTTGACGAAATAGCCGCGGTCGGCCTCTGGGATGCCGAGCAACTCGCAGATGACCAGGACGGGCAGCGGGAACGCAAGGTCGCGGATGGCATCCATCCGGCCCTGGTGGCTGACCTTGTCCAGCAACTGGTCGGTCAGTTGCTGAATGCGGCCGCGCAGCGCCTCGACCCGCCGGGCGGTGAAGGCCTTGGTCACCAGGCCGCGCAGCCTGGTGTGGTCCGGCGGGTCGCGCATCAGCATCATATGCGACAGCTCCACCACCGCGGGCTCCTGCAGGGCGGTCGGGCCGAAGCGGCGGACCAGCGTGTCGGCGCTGTCGAAGCCCTTGTTGAAGCGGGGGTCGCGCAGCAGCATCACGGTGTCTTCATAGCCGGTCAGGAACCAGCGTCCGTGTGGCGCCTGCCAGACGGGCGCGGTGGCGCGCACCTGCCGGAACACCGGATAGGGATTGGCCAGGAACGCGGGATCGCGCGGGTCGAAGGACGGCTGAGCGGTCGTGGACATCTGCAGGCTCCCGGCATTTGTCGGTTAGGTTAGAACAGTTTTGGCCCGTTCCCAACAGCCGTGTCACCGGCCGCCCTTCAAGCCTGCCGACCGCTTTGCCATCGCCCGCTGCTGCCGGAAGGCTTCAGCGGTCGCACGTTACCGCCCGGTTTTACTCCAGAAAATTTTCCACCAGGGCATTGTACTTCTTCGGGTTCTCCAGAAACATGAAATGGTTGCCACCCTCATCCTCGGCAAATATTTCGGTGCGGGAACCCTTGATGACGCTGCCAATCCATACCATCGAGGTCCAGGGCACATTGCTGCCCTTGGCACCGATGACCAGGGTCGGCAAGTCGATGCGCCGGATCACGTCGCGCCAGTCCTTGAACGCGTGATCGTACAGTAGTTCGGCCGCATATTTCCGCGGCAGCTCCAGGTTCTGCGCCACGGCCCAGTCGAAGTCCGCCTGCGGATAGTCCTTGGCGAACATCGAATGCAGGAACGCTTCGCTGGTCTTGTTCCCGTCCGGCCCGGCCAATGCGTTCGTCAGCGGAAGCACCTTATCGGCATCAAGGATCGAACCGGCATCCTTGCGTTCCTCAACCGACCAGGCTGGGTTGGTGACGATCGCAGCCATCTGGTCGGTCAGCACCAGCTTCTTGACGTGTTGTGGACCGTATTGTTCCAGGTAGCTCCAGATCACCGAGCAGCCCATCGAGTGGCCATCGAGCACCACGCTGTCGATCTGCTTGGCGAGCAGGAAATCATGCAGGTCCGCGGCGAAACGGGCGATGCGGTAGCCATGGTCCGGCTTCTCGCTCTTGCCGTGGCCCCGCATGTCGATGGCGTAGACATGGTAATGCCTGCCGAACGCATCGAGCTGGAATTTCCATTCCTCCGCCGTCTGGGACCAACCAGGAATCAGCACCAGCGGCGGACCTGAGCCGGTTTCCAGATAGTGCAGCCTGACGCCGTCGTTGGTGGTGACAAACCCATCCTGATACGGCGCGGCGCGTGCCGCATCTGCCGACATGGCCGCCGCCACCATGCCTGCCATTGCGGCAAGCATTCCCATCGTCATCCGTCTCATTGCGTTTCCCCCGTTATTGAAGGCGCCGGGTGAAAGTCCGGCGCCCTGAGTCTGTAGCGGTGCATGGTTTGGAGCGCGGAGCAAGATCGCTGGCGAAGGCAGGTCGCGACAATCCGGCAAGCAGCCGCGAAACCAACCTCACGTCCTAAAGCGGCTTCGCGCAGACTGGAATCGCGCAAAGGCGCGATTCTGCGCGAGTAGCCGCGTGAAACGATGAGCGAGAGCGGTTCCAGCCTTGATGGAACCGCTCTAGCGCGGCTTCGCGCAGACTGGAATCGCGCAAAGGCGCGATTCTGCGCGAGTAGCCGCGTGAAACCATGAGCGAGAGCGGTTCCACCCTCGGTGGAACTGCTCTCAGCGGTCGCACGCGCATGCACGCGGCATTGCCGCCATTGGCTGATCCGAAGTGGCGACCGGTGGGACGACGGTCTGCCGCAACCCTTTTGTCGTGGCCTCGTTCAATGGGCCGTGGCGGCGGGGGCGGATCATGTCCGCGGGCATGCGTTCAAAACACCGCGCGAATGTTGCCGGATGTCTGTTTCGCCTTGCCGGATGACTGCACGCTCCTTTCTTATATCGGCACCGGTGTTATGCTGGTAGTATAATTTCAGGTGCTGATATGTCTGTTTGCGGCGGGCTGAAGACCATTCTCGTTGGGGTCACGGCGGCGATCGGGATGTACTGCGGCCAAGCCGGCGCCATGCAGTTCTCCGCCATCCCGCTTGATGACTCGGGAAAGGTGCTCATCGCCGCGGTCGGGGAGATTGTTCCAGGGGACCTGGACCGTCTGGCGGCCTATGTCGGCACGCTGCCGGCGGCGGACCGGATCGTCGGCTTTGCCCTGGACAGCCCAGGCGGCAATGTCGTCGAGGCCAGCAAGATCGCCGATGCCATCCGTCTGGCGCAGGCGACGGTTGGGGTGATGGGACAGGCCAAATGCGCCTCGGCGTGTTTTCTGATTTTTGCCGCCGGCGGCAGGCGGCTGGCCGAGACAACCGCGTTAATCGGCGTGCACAGCGCCTCCGAAGCGGGGGCCGAGACGCAAACCAGCATGGCGATGACCACTGTCATGGCGCGGGAGGCCGCGACGCTGGGTGTCCCGCCCGGGATCATCGGCAGGATGGTGTCGGCGGCTCCGGGCCAGATGGAGTGGCTGACGCAACGCGACCTGATGTCGATGGGGGTTCTGCTCATTGGACCGGCGGCCGTCCCCTCCTCCACGGCGAACGATACAAGTCTATTGCTTTCAAGAAATATTGATCGGGTGCCATCCCGGCCGGCTCGGGGTAGCGGGCATTCAGTCAAGGAATGACAAATTGGTCGAGCCTCGGATGCGCAGGTGACCAGGTCGGAACAGCGGCGAGGGAAGTATTGCAGAATGGCTCAAAGTGACTTGTAAGTGATGTTGGTAATCCGTGTGGCATTCGATGCTTTCGCGTTCCTGTCCTGAAGTCCGCCCTTATTTGTGCGTTGACCGACGAATCGCCATATTGCGCGAAGGAAAACAGGCTTTCTGCTGCGTCCGCACGCTGATTTTCGTTTGGTCCAACCAGTTGGCGCAAAGTATTCATAACCTCTTGCTTCAGCGGTGTGCTTCCGTTCCGTCGCGTCTCCCATTCCACCAGATCGTAAACCCCCTGGTATGCCTGCAATACCGCGACCCTATGTTGGCCCACGGGTATGATGGTGAAGTGATGATCAGGCTGCGACAGCGTGATTTCCACCAGGTTCGGCTGGCGTAGCAATCTTCCAATCCGCTCCACGCGCTCATTCTGGCTCATCGGAAAGATGTTCTGAACGGCCTGAACCTTGTTGTTGCTGGCGATGTCACAGACCACATTGGCCGTGGCGTTGCAGGAATCGGTTGCCGCGCTGGAGTCTTTGGTCTTGATGGCCTTGCTCAGATCAGACTTGGTGGCGAGCTGCGCCTGGACGCGCCCGAGGGCGGCATTGCCCATTGCACCTTTGTTTTCCCGAGCCCATTTCATCAAGTCTTTTTCCTGTCGTGAGAGCGGCCGAGGGGATGGACCGGTTGTCCACCAACGTCTGGCGATCTTGTAGACCGGCGCGCCTACAGGCGTGTTTCGCAGCCGAACATTATGGTTGCCGTTGTCATACACCGGTGATGCTGGCCGCCAATCCGCGGCTTATGGAAGGCTGGTATCGCGGTTTGCGGAGCCGCGCCGGCAGGCCGCAACAGCGCGAAGCTACGCCGGATCGGGCGGCAGATCGCGGAAATACGGCTCAACCGGTCCCGAGGCTTTCAGCGTCAGCGGGTTGCCGCGCCGGTCCAGGGTCTTGCCGACGGCGACACGGACCCAGCCCTCGCTCACGCAGTACTCCTCGACGTTGGTCTTCTCCTGGCCCTTGAAGCGGATGCCGACACCGCGGCGCAGCGCGGCCTCATCAAAGAACGGGCTTTGCGGGTTGTTGGACAGGCGGTCGGGCGGAACGTCGGGCATCGCGGCACCTCTGGGCGGACGAGCGCAGCCGGATACAAGGTCATGGCCGCGCTGTCCATGCGGGCGGCAGGTCCACTCAGGACAGCTCGGTCAGCGCGGCGGCAGCCAGGACTGATACCAGGCCAGGGTGGGCTCGATGACCTGGCGGAACGCCTCCCCGGCGTAGACCTCGTAGTGGCCCCAGCCCTTCAGCACCACCAACTGCTTTGGCTCACCGGCGCGGGCAAACAGTTGCTCGCTCTCCTCCGGCGGCACCAGCCGGTCGTCGTCGCTGGTGATGAACAGCACCGGGCGCGGCGCGATCTTGTCGACCACCCATTCGGGGTGGAACCCCAGCGTGTCGTCGATGTATTCCAGCGGGATCTCACCCACCGCGCCGGGATTGCCGCGGCGGGCGGCGGCGGCGAGGTCGGCGGACTGGCGGTCCGGCAGCAGCACGCTGTTGCGGTCGGCGAATTCCGATTGCCCGGTGATGACGCGGCGGATGCGGTCGGCCTCGGCGCGGGCGAGCAGGTCAGCGTATTCGTCCGGCCGGCGCACGCTGCGCATCCAGCGGGCGCCGTGGCCGATGCCGACGACGGAGACGACGACCCTGGCCCGGGGATCGAACGCCGCGGTCCAGACGACGGTGGCGCCGCCATAGCTGGTGCCGTACAGGCCGAGGCGGCTGGCATCGACCATCGGCTGAGCGCCGAGGAAGGTCAGCGCCGCCTGCGAGTCGATGACCCGGCCATAGGGCGACAGGCGGGACTTCGGGCCGTCGCTGTCGCCCCAGCCCTTGTAGTCGAAGGTCAGCACCACGTAGCCCGCCTGGGTCAGGGCACGCGCGGTGTCCGGCAGATACAGGCTGCGCACTCCGGTATAGCCGTGACACAGCACGATCCCCGCTCGGGATTCACCTTGGGCAAGGTCTTCAGGCAGGAACAGGTCGCCGGCCAGGCGGGTGCCTTCGCTGTAGAAACTGACCGTCTGGTTCGGCATGGCGTGTCCCCCGATGGCAATTGGCCGGATGCTGTGCTGATCTTGCGGCAGAATGCGGGGGAGGCGAAGGCGATGGCAACCTATGTGCTGCTGCACGGGGCCTATCAGGGCGGCTGGATCTGGCAGCGGGTGACGCCGCATCTGCGGGAAGCGGGGCACACCGTGTTCGCCCCGACGCTGGACGGCTGCGCCGAACGGCGTCATGCGCTGCGGCCCGGGATCACGACCGAGGGCCAGGCGACGGAAATCGCGGAGATGCTGTTCTTCGAGGATCTGCAAGACGTCGTGCTGGTCGGCACCAGTTGCGGCGGCATGGTGGCGGCGCGGGTGGCGGAAACCGCGCGGGAGCGGATCGGGCGGATCGTGCTGGCCGACGCGCTGGCGCTGTTCAACGGCGAGACGGTGGCCGACCATGTCAAGCGGCCGAACGCGCTGACCGACGAACTGGGCACCGGACCCTCGCGGGCCGATGCCGAGGACCGTATGTTCGCCTCATTGGATGAGCTGACCAAGGCCTGGGCGCTGTCGCGGTATACCCAGCATCCGGTGGCGGCGATGACCGAGCCGGTGAAGCTGGAGCGGTTCTGGCAGCAGGACTGGAACGCCTCGGTGATCTGGTGCCGGCAGAGTGTCAATCCGCCGCAGGCGCATCAGCGGCGGGCGGCGGAGACATTGCGGGCGCGCTGGCATGAGCTTGACACCGGTCACTACCCGATGCTGACGGAACCCAAGGCGCTGGCGGGATTGCTGATGCAGGAATAGGCCTTACGGCGGCGCCGCCACCACGCTGTGCCGGTGGCCGTAGCCAAAGTAGATCACCAGGCCGACCGCCAGCCACACCAGCAGCCGGATCCAGGTGCCAAGCGGCAGGCCCAGCATCAGCAGCAGTGAGAAGAAGACACCGAACAGCGGCACCCAGGGCACAGCCGGCGTGCGGAACGGCCGCTGGGTGCGGGGCGCGCTGCGCCGCAGGTGGATGACGGCAACGCAGACCAGCAGGAAGGCGAACAGGGTGCCGATGCTGACCATCTCGCCCAGCAGGCCGATCGGAAAGGTAGCGGCGATCAGGGCCACGACGATGCCGATCAGGGCCTGGCTGGCGAACGGCGTGCGGTAGCGGGGATGCACCTCACTGAAGAAGGCCGGCAGCAGGCGGTCCTGGGCGATGGAGAACAGGATCCTGGCCTGGCCGAACAGCAGCACGAAGATCACCGTGGTCAGCCCGGCCAGGGCGGCGAACTTCACCAGCACCGACAGCCAGCCGATGCCGGTGGCGTCGATCGCCACCGCCACCGGGTCGGCGACGCCCAGCTTCTGGTACGGCACCATGCCGGTCATCACCAGCGACATCAGCACATACAGGATGGTGCAGATGACCAGCGAGCCCAGGATGCCGATAGGCATGTCGCTCTGCGGCCGCTTCGCCTCCTGCGCGGCGGTGGAGACGGCGTCGAAGCCGATATAGGCGAAGAACACGACGGAGGCGCCGCGCAGGATGCCGCTGTAGCCGAAGTTGCCGAAGCTGCCGGTGTTCTGCGGGATGAACGGCGTCCAGTTGGCGCGGTTGACGTAGAAGGCGCCGACGACGATGACGATGCCGACGACGAACAGCTTGAAGCCGACCATGATGTTGTTGACGCGCGTCGATTCCTTGGTGCCGAACATCAGCAGCGAGGTCAGCAGCAGGACGATCAGCACGGCGGGCAGGTTACAGATGGCGGTGCCGCTGCTGCCGTCCGCCAGCTTCACCGCCTGCCCGGTGGCGTCGGCCCATTCCGGCGGGATGTGGATGCCGAAGCCGCCCAGCAGGCTGGTGAAGTAGCCGGACCAGCCGACCGCGACGGTGGCGGCACCCATGCCGTATTCCAGGATCAGGTCCCAGCCGATGATCCAGGCAAAGATCTCACCGACGGTTGCATAGGCATAGGTATACGCACTGCCCGAAGCCGGGATCATTGCCGCAAGCTCTGCATAGCACAGGCCGACGAAGGCGCAGGCAACGCCCGACAGCACGAACGACAATGAGATCGCCGGGCCGGCATAGCTGGCCGCGGCCTTGCCGGTCAGCACGAAGATGCCCGCACCGATGATGCAGCCGATGCCAAGGCCGACCAGCGAGAACGGACCCAGCGATTTCGACAGGCCCTTGCCGTGGTCGTCGCCGCTGGCGGCGATGGCCTCAAGCGACTTCCGGCCGGTATATTGCGCCATCGACATGGGCAGCCCCATCTGTGTTTGTTTGTGTCTGTTGCAGCGGATGAGCGGATCACATCAGGTTGAAACGTTCGTGGCGATGCTGACCAGTAACGCTATTGCGACCACCCGACACAGCAACGCGGCGGGACCGCTCGCCACATGGGGCGGCCGCCTCGCCTTTTGCCGCCGGCTCGGCTAGCGTTATGGTCATTGGCTTTCCCAGGAGGGTTTTCATGACCGAGGCCTGCATCGTCGGCTGGGCGCACTCGCCGTTCGGCAAGCTGGATGATCCCGATATCGAATCGCTGATCGGCCGTGTCGCCGGCGCGGCGATCGCCGATGCCGGGATCGCGCCGCATGAGATCGAGGGCACGTTCGTCAGCCTGTTCAACAACGGTTTCTCGGCGCAGGACTTTCCCGCCTCATTGGTGCTGCAGCACGTGCCGGAGCTGCGGTTCAAGCCGATCACCCGCTATGAGAATGCCTGCGCCTCCGGTTCGGCGGCGGTGCATGGCGCACGGGACTTCCTGCTGTCGGGCCGGGGCCGGTTCGCGCTGGTGATCGGCGTGGAGAAGATGACCGCCACCCCCGGCAAGGAGGTCGGCGACATCCTGCTGAAGGCGGCCTATCAGAAGCAGGAGGCGGACATTCCAGCAGGGTTCGCCGGGGTGTTCGGGCGCATCGCCGAACGGTATTTCCAGCGCTATGGCGACCAGTCGGACGCGCTGGCGGCGATCGCCGCGAAAAACCACAAGAACGGCGTCGACAACCCGTTCGCGCAGATGCGCAAGGACCTGGGCTACGACTTCTGCCGCACGGTCAGCGAGAAGAACCCGTATGTCGCACCGCCGCTGAAGCGGACGGATTGCTCGCTGGTGTCGGACGGCGCGGCGGCGCTGGTGCTGGCGGACGAGGAGACGGCGCGCGCGCTGGGCAAGGCGGTGCGCTTCAAGGCGGCGGTGCAGGTCAACGACTTCCTGCCGATCAGCCAGCGCGACATCACCGGCTTCGAGGGTGCCGCGCAGGCGTGGAGCCAAGCGCTGCGCTCCTCCGATACCAAGCTGGCCGACCTGTCGTTCGTGGAATCGCACGACTGCTTCACCATCGCGGAACTGCTGGAGTATGAGGCGATGGGTCTGACCGCACCGGGCCAGGGTGCCAGGGCGGTGCTGGAGGGATGGACCGCGAAGGACGGCCGGCTGCCGGTCAACCCCTCGGGCGGGCTGAAGGCCAAGGGCCATCCAATCGGCGCCACCGGCGTGTCGATGCACGCGATCACGGCGATGCAGTTGACCGGCCAGGCGCCGGGCGGAATGCAGTTGCCGAAGGCCGACCTGGGGGCGGTGTTCAACATGGGCGGCGCCGCGGTGGCCAACTACGTCAGTATCCTGGAGCCGATGCGCTGATCCCTGGGGCGCTGATCCCCGGGGCGGAGATCCCCGGGGCGGAGATGCCTGGGGCGGAGATGCCTGGGGCGCTGCCTGCCGGAGCGCTGATCCCTGGGGCGCAGATCCCGACCGCCAACCTGGCGTGTCTGCTAATCCACAGCGCGCGGCGGTTTCCCGACCGGCCGGCCATCGTCTGGCGGGAGCGCACCTGGAGCTGGCGGTCATTTCTTGGCCGGGTCGAGGCGGCTGCCGGCGCGCTGGCGGCTGCTGGTGTGGCGCCGAACGAGCGGGTGCTGCTGCATGCCCGCAACAGCAACGCCGTGCTGGAGACGATGTTCGCCACGTGGATGATCGGCGCGGTCTGGGTGCCGACGAACTTCCGCCTGACGCCGCCGGAGGTTGGCTATCTGGCGGCGTCCTCGGGTGCCGCGGTGCATATCTTCGACCATGCGTTTCCCGAGCATGCCGCCCAGGCGCGCGCGGACAATCCGGCGTGCCGGCTGGAAATCTCCATCGGCGGCGACGCCCCCGCGGATTGGGAGGCCTTTGCCAGCTCGGCGCAGCCTGTGACCCGGCCGGCGGACGTGCACCGGGACCATCCGGCGTGGTTCTTCTATACCTCCGGCACCACTGGGCGGCCGAAGGCGGGGGTGCTGACGCATGGGCAGATGCAATACGTCGTCTGCAACCATCTGTGCGACCTGATGCCGGCGACGACGGAACAGGATGTGTCGCTGGTGGTCGCACCGTTGTCGCATGGCGCCGGGATCCATGCGCTGCCGCAGGTGGCGCGCGGCGCGGCCTCCGTGCTGCTGTCGGGCGAGAAGCTGGACTGCGAGGAGGCTTGGCGGCTGGTCGAGCGGCACCGGGTGACGAACATGTTCACCGTGCCGACGATCCTGTCGATGCTGACACGGCATGACGCGGTGGACCGCTGCGACCACACCTCCTTGCGTTATGTGATCTATGCCGGCGCGCCGATGTATCGGGCTGACCAGGTGCAGGCGTTGCGCAAGCTGGGTCCGGTGCTGGTGCAGTATTTTGGCTTGGGCGAGGTGACCGGCAACATCACCGTGCTGCCCCCTGCCCTGCACAGCACGGATGATGCCGCCATGCCGGTGGGCAGTTGCGGCTACCCGCGCACTGGGATGGACGTGGCAATACTGGACGCCGACGGGCGGATGCTGCCGATGGATGCCACCGGAGAGATCTGCGTGCGTGGCCCGGGGGTGTTCGCCGGCTATCATGGCGACCCGGAAGCGACCGCCAAGGCGATGGCGTTCGGCTGGTTCCATACCGGCGACCTGGGTCACATGGACCAACGGGGGTTCGTCTACATCACCGGGCGCGCGTCGGACATGTACATCTCCGGCGGGTCGAACGTGTATCCGCGCGAGGTCGAGGAGGTGCTGCTGCAGCACGAGGCGGTGGCCGAGGCCTGTGTCGTCGGCATGCCGCACGAGAAATGGGGCGAGGCCGGGGTGGCGGTGCTGGTGCTGCATGCCGACGCTTCGGTGTCGGCGGCGGACCTGACCGCGCATCTGGACGGCCGGCTGGCGAAGTACAAGTGGCCGCAACGCTTCGTCTTCTGGGCAGAGCTGCCGAAGTCGGGCTATGGCAAGGTTGCCAAGCGGGACGTGAAACACCTGTTGCGGAAGGACCTGTGATGGCTGAGCCAATGATCGATCCGGCGCGGATCACCGACTATCACATGCATGTCTACTATGACGCGGACAGCCGGGAACGGGCGGCGCAGTTGCGAACCTGGCTGGAGGAGCGCTTCACCGTGCGGATGGGGCGCTGGCACGACGTGCCGGTCGGGCCGCATCCGACGGCGATGTACCAGGTGGCGTTCATGCCGGCGCTGTTCCCGACCATCGTGCCGTTCGTGATGACCAACCGGATGGGGCTGACGGTGCTGCTGCATCCGGAATCCGGCCGGCCGCGCGACGACCACACGCTGCATGCCTGCTGGATGGGGGCCGTGCTTGCGCTGAACACGGCGATGCTGCCGGAAGCGGGCTGAGCCTGCGGAAGGGCGGCTGCCCGGCCGGCTGGATGTCCGGGGCCGAGGCTGCCTGTTTCCGACTTTGCCCGCTCGGCATACGAGCTGGTGGGGGACGTTGGATGAGCGATGATTTGCTCTCTTTTTTGCAGCTTACGCGGTAAACCGCGGCTTAGGGCACACGGAACGGCAAGGTGAAACAGACGGCGCGTTACCAAGGCAGGCGCTCATCAAGGTAGAAGAATCCGCCCGTCGGTCCATCATCTGCCAGGGACGCATAGAGCAGGGTCGTGCGGGCGCCCTCGCCGATGTCGAGATGGGCCAGCGAGCTTCCCATCTCGGTCCGCACCCAGCCAGGATGGATTGTGTTGACTTTCATCCGCGTGCCACGAAGCTCGTCAGCGAGCTGGACCGTGAAGGCATTGAGGGCTGTCTTCGACGTGTCGTAGGCTAGCGCCTTGAACGACTGGAACGGGGATGCCGGATCCGACTGATGAGTGAGCGAGCCCCGGATACTCGATACGTTCACGACACGAGCCGCCTCGGCTCGCCGAAGCAGAGGCAATAGTCGCTGGGTCAGGAATATCGGCCCGAAGAAGTTTGTTTCGAAAGTCCTGCGCAGGATATCCGGCGGAAGCTCACTTCCCGGCCGAGGCGGCGGCGTGGCTGCATGATCGCTTTCCAGCCAAATCCCCGCATTGTTGATGAGGATGTCGAGGACACCATGGCGCCGCTCAAGGAACACGGACGCTGCCTCGCGATCATCCTCGCTCGTGACATCCAGCTTCAGGCCTTCGGCTTCGAATCCATTGCGCCTGAACCGTTCGGCGGCGGCATTGGCCTTGGCTCCGTCACGGGCGCCGATCATCACAAGCGCGCCCGCCTCACACAGAAGTCGACTGGTCTCCAGACCGATACCGCGTGCGCCGCCAGTCACGAGAGCCACTCTATTCTTGAGAGGGTGTTTCATAAGGATCCGCCGCCCAGATATCCGGCTATGTCGTCAACGACGCACGCCGAGGTTATCGAGAGTGTCGCCATGACCGTGACACGACTGGCGATGAAGCTCCAAGCTGGATTCATCCGTCCGCGACCGGCGCTCTTGCAATCATCGCTCAGCCAGACGCCGAGTTGCTCCCTTCGCCTTCAGAGATAACAAGAGTACGGCCCTTCGACTCCGACACATGGATCTGGCGGCTCAGGATACGCAGTTTACGTGCCTGCTCTACACTCGCCTGGAATTCGGGATCGGCGGCATGCACATCTAGCGCTTCCTTACTCGCCCAACCTTCCGACAAGTGAAAGCGGCCGGGCTCCGTTACGTCTTCAGAAATGGTATAGTACAGGCAGCCGGGCTCCTTGACGGTTCGGGCAACGGATTCCACCGCATTCTTGGTGAAGGCCGCAGCGTCCTCTGAGTGGATCTTGTAGGTCCCGACCACGCTCAGGAAGGTGTCCGTAGAAGTGCTCATTCTATCTCCAGAACAAATTGGCGGTTAAGCGATGGCGTCTTCGCTCGCTGCTTGGCTTCGAACTGACGACGAGACCGTTGTCGACGATCAGTTCGTGCATCAGCATCCGGCTCCTGACGCCAACATAGGTTGCGGCCACTAGATCGCCAATACATACCTTTAAGTAAGTATTGGCCGCTGAGTTCGTTCAGTGCGCGTGACAGCACACGCCGTTCGAAGTCAAGAACGGCGGTTGCCACCCACCGCGACAAGTGGCGAAATCAAAGGTTGCGAATGGCGCGGGCAGCCGAGATCGCACTGATCTCTTCCATATTGTGGCTGCCCCATTCGCATATGGGCCTGAGCGCTCCCGAGAAATCCTTGCCAAACGCCGTCAACTCGTACTCCACGTGAGGTGGAACCGTCCGAAAATCGATACGACGCACCAAGCCATCAGCCGTCATTTCCTTGAGCTGTTGGCTCAACATCTTTTCGCTGACATCGCCAACGAGACGCTTCAATTCGCTGAAGCGGCGCCGCCCACCAACGAGATGGTAGAGAATGAGGATCTTCCACTTCCCTCCGAGGAGATCGAGAACGGCCTCCACCCCGCACGTATAGGACACGACCGACATTGCAAATCTCCGATTGCTTACACTTACCAAATAGTAAGTTATTAATATAAGTTAAGCCCCGACCCTTTCTGCGTGCGGACGACCGTTCGGGCAACCGGATGGAGGCGCGCATGCGGACCGGGCTCATCGGAACAGAAGGAATGGCTTGCGCCTTCGCCGGTAAGGCGGTTGATGCCGGTCACTCCGTCGGTTCCAGCAACAGTCGCAGGCTGGAATCGCGCAAGCGCGATTCTGCACGAGTAGCCGCATAAAACGATGAGCGAGAGCGATCCGACCCTGTGGAACCGCGCCAGGTGGTTAACTCCGGCGGTAAGGCCCATAATGCGGCCCGCGTTCACTGGGAAGAAGCAATGAGAACATTCTGGCTCGCCGCCTGGCTTTTCATCACAGCATCCGCAGTGCAGGCTGACCCAGCCGACATGTGTCATTTTCGCGCTCAACCGTCGCGCACGCCGATCGGTTCGTCTTTGCTGCAACTGGTACAGAACGGAAATGCTCTGCAGGAGCAACTTCGTCAGTGTTACGATAGCTGCACGCAGGTCGAATCTAACTGCCAGTTTAGCTGTATCGCGGCCAACCCGCCGACCGGCAACAACCAGACCTCCAATCCGCAGGCCCTTCCGCCACCGACGAACAACACGTCGGCTTGCTACGCCAGTTGCGGCACCCAGTCCTCGCAATGTCGCGTCCACTGCGGCAGTTAGAGCGCTTTCAGGCAGGATAGATGGGAACGAGCCATGTATTGAGAGCGCGGCTCGCGCTGTCCCAGTTGAAGTTTCGCTTCGTTGCGACGATGATGGCATCGACCGGAACAAAGATTGAGCGAACGTCGGTCGGGTATAGTATTGGGACGCATGGCCGGCTGGCTATTCCTGACTGGAAGCGGCCTTTACTTGGTCCTGCTTTCAGAGATCCGAAGTACAGCTATGGCGAAGGCGGAAGATCACGCCGCATGAGCGCGAACGGCTTACCGTCGTGCTGAACGGTCTCAATCGTTTGCCATCCCGCGCGGGCGTAGATTCGTTCTGCCGTGTTCGTATATAGCCACAGGGTTGAAACCGACGCCTTACGGGCCTGCTGTTCGACAGCGGTAATCAACTGGCCGGCATAGCCCCGACCCCGAGCGTGGGGGACCACAAAGACGCCGGCCAGCCATGGCGTCAGGTCGGGCCGCTCATCCAAATCCTGCGCCGTCAGGCTGGCGGTGCCCACAGGCTGATCATCGACAAGCAAAACCAGCGTTTGCGGGATGATGAGGCCCATGGCGGATCCAAGCTGGGCCCGCCTGAGCACGTCCTCAAATTGTTCCGTATCGCGAGAGAATGCCGCCCATTTCCAGCGCGTGGTCAGCTCGACAAGGTCAGGCCGGTCTGCGGTGGTCACGAGCGACGTTCGCATGGGTGTTCTCAGCGTTGCTTGGTAACGGTCTCGACCCGATGCCGCTGACCGCTTTCGCCGGTTCTCATTTACCATGCTTCCCATAGCTGGCGCCACTTCTCCGCCAACCGCCGGAAGTCTTGCGGCAGGGTCTCGAAGCATTCCGCGGCACCTGACACTTGCTCCCCAGGTTGGGCGCTGCGCATGAAAAAGTGCGCAACTCTTGCCTGATCAGGTTCAGCGAAGACCTTATTCAGCAAGAATGAACTCCCGGACCGCGGCAAAGACACGGCCGGGATCATCGGCAACGACATTGTGGCCGCAATGCTCCAGGCGCTCGAAGCGGACCAGGTGAGGCGGAATGCATTGCGCGGTCATTTCGCTGAGAGAGATCGGCGTGATGGGGTCCTCCTCTCCAGCCATCATCAGCACGGGACACACGATCTTGGCCAGGTCATGGCGAAAGTCCATGCGGCCATGCTCGTTGCCGGGACCGTTGAAGTGAGCGGCAACGTCCGTCCTTATGATGGTTCGGACCAGCTTCTCATTCGATGATGCATCATGGCGCTGATTGTAGAAGGGCAGGCATTTGGCGATGTAGTCGGCCCCTCCCTCGGCGGTAGGATTGGTCCAATAGCTTTCCGCCAGGGCGCCGATTTCGGGGCCGCCAAGCCGTGCGAACGTCTGGAAGACAAGCGGGAAGTCCATCTTTGCAACAGTGCTCAACAGGATCAGCTTGCCCGGATGTTCGGGATACCGTGTTGCATAGGCCTGGGCCACGAAACCGCCGAATGACAGGCCGCAGACGATCGGTTTAACAATGCCGAGGGCGTCGCAAAGCCCTTTTACATCGTCACCCCATTGGGTCAGGTTCCAGGTTGCAGGATCAGTCCCGGTGCTGCGGCCATTGCCGCGGTGATCGTAATAAACGACTTGCGCGACATCGCTTAGGGCAGAAAACTCGGGTTTGAAGCCGCTGTGGTCGAATCCGGGACCTCCATGCAGCAACAAAAGGGTCGGCTTTTCCCGCATCCGGTCGCCATCGGGGATCAGGCCGCAGTTCTCCACATCGACGTAGAGTTTGGCACCGTTTACTTCGACAAGCATGGACTGATCACCTGGTGGTTGTCGGACGATGTGGCCTGACGGGCTAGAGCGGCTTCGCGCAGACTGTAATCGCGCAAATGCGCGATTCTGCGCGAGCAGCCGCTCAAAACCATCAGCCAGAGTGGTTCCATTGTTAGTGGAACCACTCTGGCAACGATCAAGCACCGGCCGGCGTTGCCTGCGCCCTGTTGCGCCTCTGGCCGCCCGTCATAATGCGCCGCCACTTTTAAAGCTCTGTGGCTATCCTCAACCCTGGCCGCCGGCACCACGTGCCCCAGCTACCCCTGCTGGACGCCAGGCCATCTCCTCATACGCCGGCCTGCACGGCCCGCAAGACCCGCGGCGGCAAGGTCCCCGGGCAGGGCCGCCGCGGACGATGTGCTACTTCGCTTCCATCAACTGCCCGCGGATCGCGCCGCTGGGATTGTTCTTGGTGTGGACGTTCACGTAGTACATCCCAGCCGTCATCTGCTGTTCCTGCTCCGGCGTCAGCTTGGCACTGCCGCGGATCGGGCTCTTGGGCGCCGTCGCCAGCGGCACCAGCACGCCGGCATTCTTGCCCGCCGCCGCCGGGCCATGGATATGCGCCGCCGTCGCCTGGCTGGAAAAGCCCGAGAACGTCACGTCCCAGGTGATCTCATGCGTCGTCGTGTCCAGCATGACCGTCGCCTCGCCGGTGCCGGTTGACTTGGTCGGCGGCACCTCGCTCGCCGGGCTGAGTGCAGCCTGATACTTGACGGTCGCCGCCGAGGCGACGCCGGTGAACAGGATCGCCGCCCCGGCGAGCAGCAGTGAACGATGCAACATGAATTCCTCCCAGTCTTCAGAATAAGTCAAACGCAGGTCTCCGGCCAAACGATCACGCCCGATCCGGCGGGAACCGCCCCTGACCAGCCTCGCGCCGTGTCGGATGTGGGCATCAGCCAGGTCATTGGAATAGCCGCGATCCAGAACCCTGCCAACGTCACCTGAATCGCATCGAGCCATCCGGCTGCCGATGATCCCCTACGGCAGGCTGTCCGTCCCGGCAAGCCGCCCCATTAGTTCTGCGCCGGCTTGAACGCCATCGCCACGCCGTTCATGCAGTAGCGCAGCCCGGTGGGTTTCGGCCCATCCGGGAACACGTGCCCCAGATGACCGCCGCAGTCGCGGCAGTGCACCTCGGTCCGCGTCATGAACAGGCTGCGGTCCTCCTGGGTCGCGACGCCGCCTTCCACGGGCGCGTAGAAGCTGGGCCAGCCGGTGCCGCTCTCGAACTTCGTCTGCGCGTCGAACAATGGCTTGCCGCAGCCGGCACACGCGAACACGCCGGGCCGCTTCTCCGCGTTCAGCTTGCTGGTGCCGGCCCGCTCCGTCCCGTGCTTGCGCAACACGTGGAACTGCGCCGGGTCCAGCATCCGCTGCCATTCCTCCTCGCTGTGCTGCACCGGAAAGCGCTCCATCGTCGCCTCCTGTCCGCCGAACAATCGCTTCATCACTGCCTCCATCCCTTGATTCTAGCCGGTCGGCCTTCACGCTCAGCATTGCGCACCTGGCCGCCCATTCACATGTTGATTGCGCCGCCGCTTTGCATCCGGCGTCCGGCGACGAACCGCAGCGCCGGCCGAGCAGTACTCGAAATCGTCAGAATGCCAGACCGGATGATTGCAGCGGCCGGTTCCTGGACATGATCTGATGGATCTGGATCATCGAGTCGCGACTATACAGCCGTTCGCAGCAGCCATGGAAGGCGCAGATGTCCTTTAAGGGTAGGCCGCCAGGAAGCGGCGCCGGCGATATCTCCAAGCGCACCGAGGCGCTGCGTCCGGCGATCCTGTTGACGCCGAAGGAAGCCGCCGAAGCCCGCCGCCGGCGCCGAGCCGGTGACTCCCCGCCGGACATTGCCGAGGCCATGGGCAAGTCCCTTGATGAGATCGAGAAGGTCCTGGTGCAGATGCGCATGCCCAGGCCGGAGACGACGCGCGGCACCTTGAATGTCACCCTGGCCGCGCACCGGCTGATCATGCGAGAGCGCCAGGGCAACGAGCCGATCTGGACCACGGTGGACCGGATGCTCGATGAACTGCTGCGGCTGCGCCAGGCCCAGGCCGACGCCGCCCAGGCCCAGGCTGCCCAGGCGCATGCTGCCCAGGCCAAAGCTAACCCGCCCGAACCGGCGCCGCGTCGGCGTTCCAGCCGGCCAGAGTCGGACACCCGGTCCCTGCCCTTGCTCGCGGGTCTTGAGTGAGGACCGCCCGCCGCTTCCACTGATTGCCACGCTCGGTTTGTTGCAGTGGACGCGGACCCATCCAGTTGGCGCCACTTACGATATATCTTGATGGGAATGGTGCGCAGGTCGGCCCGGGGTGCGTTGGGCGCTGACGACCGTCAATATTTTTGGCTTGGGACGAAGGCCTTCCCGTGTCAGGGATAGGGCGGACGGTAGGGATCGCAGTAAAGCCCCAGACCACTTCGCATCGCATCGCGGTCGGCCCGTATTCCGGCGCCGGGCCTGTTCCTGCGATCAAAGTGGGCACCGAAGTGCTCGCCCGGATGGTAGATCATCGCGGTGCGCGCGCGCCATTCCGAGATCATCACCCTCCGGCTGGGCTTGGCATCGGCCCGGGGCATTGTCCCATGGATCACATTGGGACTGAACAGCACCACATCACCCTTGCGCACGGGGAAGGTCGCAAGCGGCACGCCTTCAACAGCGGCTTTGATCTTTCCAAACAGGATCGGCATGATCTCCTGTCGCCAGGCGGCCTGGGCACTCTGCCGGTCGGTCGAGAACCGGGTCAGCAGGTGCACGAATCCAGGCCGCTCGCCCAGGACTTCAGCCAGGATACGGTGGCGCGCCGAGCGATGCGTTCCAGGAACGACGTAGAAGATCCCGCTGTCGGGATGGATGGCTTCCAGGGCGCACCAGGCTCGGCAGACATGATCCTCCGGTGTCGTGCTGATGGCGGACTCCGGAACCACCGCACGGGAAGACGGAGTGTGATCTCGAACTTCGTGTCGCCGCTGCGGCGGTATGCGCAAGAAGGAATGAGGGAGCGATGAGCCAGGTTCGCAGCGAATATCCGTTGCTAACAAAAGCGGCGAATACCAAGCGACGGCATAGTATCAACTTTATCGTAAATCGTCGGTTTGCCGTTGGATCTGCTGGCTGGCTCATCGCCGTTGTTTTATTGCGACAACAAGCAGGAGCAGAGAACGTACATAAAGAACCCGATCACTTTGATTTCCGTTATTTCGGTTCGCTACCCCAGAGCGAGATAGAGACCAAGGCTAAGGAATTTCTGAACAGAAAATTCCCTTCTGGGTCTGCGGTGGAGAGCGTAACGAAAGAACTTACTGAAGCGGGCGCAAAATGCGTAGAACGAAAGGGATTGAAAGAAGAAACGTTCTTTGGATGCTATTACGAAAAGAGCGGCCGAGGATTTCCTTCAATGTTTGTGACTGCTGAGTGGAAGATTATCATCTACCCCGACCTGACAGAGACCAAGGTGGCAAGAATTGAAGTGGGTTGGGGCCTGACAGGGCTCTGATCGTGCGATTGGCAATCCTGATAAAAGCATAGAGCAAGACAGCGAAACATTATGGCCACCATAATCTGCAAATCAATTCAGGGCTCGTCTTTGGCGTAACGACACCCTACTATGATGAATTTCTTGTATATACACCAGTTAGCGGATCGCACGACACCCAACCACAATTTTTCGCGGCGGCCCAGCAGCCAACCAAGGTCTGTCATTGGATAGCGGTGGAGGAAGCGGAAACCTAGCCGCCTCGCCTGCCGGCCGGATCAGCCCGGTGCGTCCGCCTGCGGCAACCCCAGCACACCCGATCAGCCCCGCTCGGCCGCCACCGCCTGCGCCAGTTCGGCCAGGCTGGCGAACCGGACATCATACCGCACCTGCCCCACCACCGGCGCCGTCGCGCCGGCACCGCCGGCCTCGTGCCGCCGGTCGATCCACGCCGACGCCAGCCCCAACGCCTGCGCCGGCACGTGATCGTGGAACAGGCTCTGCGCCACGTGCAGGATCTTGTCCTGCGCCCCCCCCCGCTCACGCAGCCGCTCGATCAGATAGCGGAAGTTGGCCTGGTCCGGCTTGTAGGAGCCGATGTCCTGCGCGGTATAAACAGCGTCGAACGTCACCCCCAAGCGCGCAGCGGTGGCCTGGAAGCTGGCCCTGTCAACGTTCGACAGGATCACCAGACGGACGTGCCGCTGCAGCGACTGCAAGGCCGCCACGGTGTCGGGGAACGCCGGCCACGCGCCGATCGAGGCGCCGAACGCCGACGCCTCCGCCGCGTCCGGCGCCACCGCCCACTCCTCGGCCAGTTGCGTGTGCACCGCCGCCAGCACGGCCGGGTACAGCATCTCCGGCGCCTTCTCCTGCTGGCGCGACTCCAGCCGAGCGAACGCTTCCAGCACCGAATCGCGGGTCAAAGCGGTGTCGCCGCGCGACAACCCCATCCCGGCCCTCGACACCCCGCCACTCGACACTTCGCCACCGGCCGACAGGTCAACCCCGGCTCGGCGCAGCAGCGGCGCAAGCGCCTGGATGATCCCGCTCTCCCAGTCGATCAGCGTGCCGTAGCAGTCAAAGCTCATGACCTCGAAGTCCGACAGCCTCATCGCACCACCTCCGCAGCCAGATGTGTTCATCCCGCACGGACAACATCGCTCGCGTTGTCGCGTTATCGCCCGTCGAGACGCGCCCGCCGCGGACCCGGCGGCTTCGGCACGCCAGCGGTCGCGCCGTGATCAGCGCCACCGGCCGAAGAGGATACCCAGACGCCACATCCTTGCCAGTGCCAATCGCGCGTCAGTGGAAGGCGGCCTGAAGATCTAGTGCCCGATCGCAGACAATCGCGAAACGCGCTTCGCCGCGTGAATCGGTCACTTCAAGCCAAGACCGATGTATCGCCCTTCACTGATGGGCGATACTAGGTCCCATCCCTGGCAGACGCACGTGCCACATCCGCGATCAGCCCGCCACCCCGGCAGCCGCCGGCAGCGACACCGGGTAACCAGCCGCAAGTCCGTCCCGGACCGGCATCAGCGTGCCGCGTCAGCGGTTTTCGCCACACCGGAGCAAGGGCTGAGTGGCGCAAGAGATACTGCTCGGCCTGGTGACATCCCACAGGCAGGCGGTGGCGCGTCCTCGACCATGGTGCCAATTTGCCGCCATGCGCATCGCCATCCTCGCCGACGCCCACGGCAACACCCTCGCCTTGCGGGCTGTCCTTGACGACCTGCGGACCGCCGCGCCCGATCTCCTGGTCAACCTTGGCGATGTCGCGACCGGCCCGTTCGACCCGGCCGGTAGCGCCGACATCCAGATGGCCCTGGGCTGCCCCACGGTGGCCGGCAATCATGAACGCGACCTGCTGGAAGGCAATGATGCAAGCCCCTCGGTCGCGTTTGCCCGGCCATTCCTGTCGCCGGCCCACCTGCAATGGATCGGAACCATGCCGAAGACCCTTTCGCTTGCGGGCAATCTGGTGTTCGCCTGCCACGGCAGCCCGGCCGGCGGCGATCTGGATTATCTGCTGGATGACGTGTCCTCTGGCCACACCGTGCTTGCGTCCGAGGAGGCGATCGGCCCGCGGCTGCGCGGCATCGGTCCTGCCAGCCTGGTTCTATGCGGCCATACGCACATGCCGCGTGCGGTGCAGTTCGGCGACGTGCTGATCGTCAATCCCGGCAGCATCGGCATGCCGGCCTACACCGACCACGGCGCCGTGCCCCACGCCATTGAAACGGGCGCGCCACACGCCCGTTACGCCGTGGTCACCCGCGGGTCGGACAAGACCTGGTCCGTCGACCTGCGCGCCGTGGCCTATGACTGGCACAAGGCGGCTCGCCAGGCCGCCGGCAACGGCCATCCCACGGTCGCCCGCTGGACCGCGACGGGCCGGGTATGATGGCCACGGGTCGTGCCAACTCTCCGAGCGTTCAGTCGCTGTCTTCCGCGACAGGTCAGCCCTACGCCGCCGGCCGGGCCGGTCCCGCCTTCGCCGGAGGTGGCTGACCTGCGCGGCCTCAGCCTCTGATCGGCTGCAGCCCGCGCGGACCTTTATCCCCTACGGCTGTTGACGCTCGCGCCTGAGCAACTACGGGTCGACAAGCGAGACGGCAAGCCATGACGGGGTATGGTGGGTAGCGGGCATTCAGTGTGGTGCAAATTTCGTATGCGTGTGCGGCTGGCAGGCCTTGCCGCTAGAAGCCGTGGCGTATCACCTTCACGATCAGGTACACTGCCGTGATCGCAGCACCCAACACGCCTAAAATAACACCAGTGAGAGGTTGTTCCGGATGGGACGGACTATGCCAACCCACATACGCCACACAAAGCATCCCCGGCGGCATACAGGCTGAACAAAGTATGTAGCGTCGCCGTAATCCACGTGGTGCTTCCCTGCTCCAAATGAACGGGTCTACCGCAAAGCTGTTCTCGAGGCTGTGAAACGGCCTTAATGGATTTCGCCTGGCGACCTCCGCCCGAACGGAAACAAAGCCCCAACCACCTACTATTGCGCACACGACGCAAAAAACCATCGAGAGCGCGACCATGATCATCCTTTGATCGGAACATCTCCGCCGCAGTCTCGCAAACAGCATGGTGTCACGTAAACTGACATCTTGGCGAGAGTCTGCTGTGGGGGTCGAAAGCTGCCGTTCACGCCATGGGATCGTCGCCCGAAGTGATCGGAGCGTCCCTTAGGTTCGCGCCTATGGGGCTAATCCCAGGGGGCTAATCCCAGGGGGCTAATCCCAGGGGTGCCAATCCCAGGGGCGGCGGCCCAAAGTCCGGCGACGGCTGCCCCGCCTCACCCGCCGCGAGAACGGCCAGCGCACCGGCCCTCCCGCGACAGGCCAGTCAGGCGACCGTCAGCTTGACGTCCACGTTGCCCCGCGTGGCATTGGAATACGGGCAGATCTGGTGCGCCTTCTCAACCAGCGCCTCGGCCTCGGCGTGATCCAGCCCCGGTGTCGCGACCGCCAGCGCCACCTCGATCCCGAACCCGCCCTCGCTGCGCGGGCCGATGCCGACGGTCGCCGTCACCGTGGTGTCGTCCGGCACCTTCGGGCCGCCCTGCGAGGCCACGAACTTCATCGCCCCCAGGAAGCAGGCGGCATAGCCGGCGGCGAACAACTGCTCCGGGTTGTTGCCGCTGCCGCCGGCGCCGCCCAGCGCCTTCGGCGTCGCAAGCTTGACCTCAAGGCTGCCGTCGGTGGTGGCGGCACGGCCGTCCCGGCCGCCGATCGCCTTGGCTTCGGTGCTGTAAAGAACGTTGACGGACATGGTCGTTGACTCCTGTGGTGGTGGATGATGGACAGGCCGATGCATGGTCCGATGCTCAGCGCCCGGTTCCCACCTTACTCGGCCGGGGGGCCAGGCGAACCGTGACCGCCAGTGGCGAGATCGTGTCAACGGTGTCGTTCATGGTTCCGCAGTCCGCTGCATCGGCCGCCGCACAGTATGGCCAGGTTCGCGACCAGGACGCCAGCCGGGCCACCGCTTCAGCCGTCCCGTCGCCGGGCGATGGGCCGAGCCGTCTGGTCAGGGCCGAAAGCGGCGGGATGCGCGGCGACGGAACCGGCTGGGTGCAGCTTGTCTTGACCCCGTGCCGCCTGCCCGCCAATCGCTGCCACGTGGCACACGCATTGCTGGGATGGTTCCATGTCGATCCACGCCGCCAGCGACACCTCCGTCTCCCAAGCCGCCATCCAGCCACCCCCTGTTCGGCCTCCCTCCAGCAGCCGCCTGCGGCACCGGACGGACGTCCTGCTCGGTCTGCTTTCCGTCGCCATCATGATCGCCGGTTGGTGGTTGATCGCGGCCATCGGCATCGTCCGCCGGGATCTGCTGCCCTCGCCGGCAGACGTCTGGAACGCGGCGGTTGAAGTGGTCACCACCGGCTACCGTGGCACCACGCTGTGGCAGAACATCAGTGCCACGCTTGGCCGCCTGCTGGGCGGCTTCCTCGCCGCCACATTGGCCGGCGTGCCGCTCGGTCTGTGGATGGGCTCGAACCGCTTGGCCAATGCGGCCATCAACTGGATCATCCAGTTCATGCGGCCGCTGCCACCGCTGTCCTACATGATCCTGCTGATCCTCTGGCTTGGCACCGGCGACTGGTCGAAGGGCATGCTGCTGTTCCTGACGGCGTTTCCCATCATCGTGGCCACCTCGGCCGCCGGCGTGCGCGGAGTCAGGCAGCAGCGCATCCAGGCCGCCCAGACCCTCGGCGCCAGCCCGGCCGCCGTGTTCCGGCACGTCATCCTGCCATCCGCCGCACCGATGATCTTCACCGGGCTGCAGATCGCGCTGGCCGCGGCATTCTCCACCGTGGTGTCGGCCGAACTGCTCGCGGCAACCGACGGGCTGGGATGGATGGTGATTTCCGCCAGCACCTTCCTGCGCAACGACATCATCATTCTTTGCATCATCATCCTTGGCCTGCTGGGCGTCACCCTGGCCGGACTGCTGCGCACCCTGGACAAATGGGCCATCCACTGGCGGGGCCGCGATTGATGCGCACGCTTCCCGCCTGGTCGGTCACCATCCTGTCCGTGCTGCTCATCTTGGCCGGCTGGATTGGCGTGACCAGCACCGGCCTGGTGCGCGACCTGTTCCTGCCCGGCCCGCTCGACGTCTGGTCCGGCCTGATGGAGCTGGTCGATGAAGGCTACAGGGGCCGCCCGCTGCTGCTGCATGTGGGCATGAGCCTTTACCGCGTCGGCGCCGGCTTCCTCACCGGCGCACTGGCCGGCACCCTGCTGGGCCTGGGCATGGGATACATGCCGCGCCTGAACGCCGTCGCCGCGCCGTTCATCGAGTTCCTGCGCCCGCTGCCGCAACTCGCCTACCTGATCCTGCTGATCATCTGGCTCGGCATCGGCGAGACCAGCAAGATCACCATGCTGTTTCTGGCCGCCCTGCCCGTCTCGGCAATCGCCGCGCGCGACGGGGTCGCCAACGTGCCCGCGGATCGCATCCGCGTCGCCATGGCGTTGGGCGCCAGCCGGTGGCAGGTGTTTCGGCACGTGATCGTTCCCTCCGCCCTGCCAGAGATCCTGGTCGGCGCCCGGCTGGCCGCCGGCATCGTCTACGGCACGCTGATCGCCGCGGAAATCATCGCCGGGTCCAGCGGCATCGGCTGGATGGTCCTGGATGCCGGACGCTTCCTGCGCTCGGACTACGTGTTCGTCGGCATCGGCATGATCGGGCTTGCCGGCATCCTGATCGACCAGGTGTTGCTGCTGATTGAGCGGCGTGTGGTACATTGGGCGGGACGCTGAGCGTGATCCGAGCAGGTGGCATCACCGGAACGGTGAATCACGCGATCAAACAATGAGTGAGAGCGGGGTTCGTGAGCCAAGGCGAACGGAAACCGGTCTAAGCGTGATCCTGCACTGAAGGAAAACAAGCATGTCGAATGGTCCGATCCCACGCCGCGCCGTCCTCGCGGGCGCCGGCGCGCTGGCGATGTCATGGCCCGCTAGGTCCCGGGCCGCCGCCCCTGCAACCGTCAACATCGGCTTCTTCACCGAGACGAAACCGACCATGCTGGCCAAGGGCGACGGCTCGTTCCAGGCCGGCACGGGGGGCAAGCTGAATTGGACGGAAATGGGCAGCGGCGCCGATATCAACGCCGCCATCACCGCCGGCAACTGTGACATCGGCCTGTCGACCGGCTCCGCGGCAACCGCGGCCGGGATCGCCCAGGGGCTGCCGTTCAAGCTGGTCGGCATGGTCGACAACATCGGACCCGCCGAGGAAATGACCGTCCGTACCGCGGCGGCAATCCGGTCACCGGCCGATTTCAAGGGCAAGAAGGTCGCCACCCCGTTCGGCTCGACCAGCCATTTCCGCCTGCTGGGCTTCCTGAAGACGAACGGCCTGACCCAGCGCGATGTCACCGTCCTGGACATGAAGGCCGCCGCCATCGTCGCCGCCTGGAGCCGGGGTGAAATCGACGCCGCCTATGTCTGGGCGCCGGCCAAGAGCAAGATCCTGGCGGACGGCGGGGCGCCGTTCCCCACCTACCAGGCGCTGGACCAGGCCGGCTACGTCATCGCCGACCTGATCGTCGTGCGTGAGGGCTTCGCCCAGCAATACCCGGATGCGGTGACCGGTTTCCTGAAGGCCTACAGCCGCGCGCTGGCAACGTACCGGCAGAACCCGGACGCCACCGCCGAAATGGTGGCGAAGCAGGCCGGCGTCACGCCGGCGGTGGCCTTGGCGGACATGAAGGAATACGACTTCGTGCCGCCGGAACAACAGGTGACGCAGGCCTGGCTGGGCGGCACGCCGCAGGATCCGGGCAAGTTCGCCCAGGTGCTGAAGGGCACGGCCGACTTCCTGGTTGAGCAGAGAAGCATCCGTAAGGCGCCCGCCGTCGCCGCGTTCCAGCAGGCCATCGACGTCAGCTACCTGAAGAAGGCGGTGGCGTGATACCGGCGGCCCGAAGGGCTGACCGGTATGCGCGCCGGGTTGCCAAATGGACGTGTCATGCGGCTGCGCGCGAAATCAATAGGATACCAGCGGCCCGGCTGGGATCGATAGGTCGATACTTCGGGCCGCTGGTATGAGGCCGTTCGTCCAGTTCGACGAAGTCTGCATGCACTACGGCACCGGCGCATCGGCCGTCCGCGCGCTGGAACGTGTCGATCTGGCGTTCGCCCGCGGCGCCTTCATCTGCATCGTCGGCCCGTCCGGCTGCGGCAAGACCACGATGATGCAGACCCTGGCCGGGTTCCTGCACCCAACCTCGGGCAGCGTCAGCGTCGACGGCCAGACGGTGACCGGACCAGGGCCGGACCGCGGCGTCGTGTTCCAGCAGCCGGCCCTTTTCCCCTGGCTGACCGTCGCCGCCAATGCCGGCTTCGGTCCCCGCATGACCGGCGCGCCCGGTGCACCCGCGCGGGTGGAGCAATGGCTGCGCACCACCGGGTTGTGGGACTTCCGCGACCGCTACCCCTATGAGCTGTCCGGCGGCATGCAGCAGCGCCTGGCGATCGCCCGCGCGCTGTGCAACGAGCCGAAGGTCCTGCTGATGGACGAGCCGTTCGGCGCGCTGGATGCGTTGACGCGCGAGCGCATGCAGGAGGAGCTGCATGCCGTCTGGCGGCGCACCGGCATGACGGTCGTGTTCATCACCCACAGCGTGGAGGAAGCGGTCTACCTCGGCACCGAGGTGGTCGTGATGTCGCCCCGGCCCGGCCGCATCGTGGCGAGGCTGCCGATGCCGTTCGCCGCCGAACATGCGGGCGAAGGCATACGGGCGGTGAAAAGCCGCCAGGACTTCGTGGCGGCCCGCGAGGAGGTTCTTGCCCTGATCTGGTCGATGGCGGATGACGGCTGAACCGGGGGACCGACCGGCGCGCCGCCAGGACAACCAGCCTGTTCACAGAAACGTGAGTCTCACCGCCATAGTCCGGCTCTGTTACTCTGGCATCCCCGCCGCACCCTGTCCGGAGTTGCCATTTGCTGCGTCGTGTCTTCCTGGGTGCCAGCGCATCCCTGCCCCTGCTTGCGGCGAACAGTCCCGCCCGGTCGGCTGACCCTTCCTCACCCGCCAATCCGCCGAAACCCGGCCAGCCGGCGCCCGCCGAACCGTTCGACGGCTCGACCGTGCGCACCCTGGCTCGCCAACTGTCCCTGCAGCCTTACAAGGCGCCCGACAACAGCCTGCCGGCCCCGTTCAAGAACCTGGACTACGCCGCCTTCCAGGGCATCCGCTTCGACGACGGCAAGTCGCTGTGGCGCGGCCAAAACCGCGGCTTCACCGCCGGCTTCTTCCACCGCGGCTACATCTATCACGACCGCGTCGACATCTTCGAGGTCGCCGACGGCAAGGCCGGCCCCGTCCGCTACAGCGCCGACCTGTTCAGCTTCGACAAGCTGCCCCCCAGCACCGGCGACCTGGGCTTCGCCGGCTTCCGCATCCGCTATCCGCTGAACCGCCCGAACGTTCAGGACGAGGTCTGCGCCTTCCTCGGCGCCAGCTACTTCCGCGCCGTCGCCAAGGGCCAGGGCTACGGCATCTCCGCCCGCGGCCTGGCGATCAAGACCGCCGATTCCAGCGGCGAGGAGTTCCCCGTCTTCCGCTCGTTCTGGCTGGAGCGGCCGGCGATCGGCGCCGAAATCATGGTGATCCACGCCCTGCTCGACAGCCCCAGCGCCACCGCCGCCTTCCGCTTCACCATCCGCCCCGGCCAGGACACCGTCTTCGACACCGAGGCGGCAATCTATCCCCGCACCGACATCGCCCAGGCCGGCCTCGCCCCGCTGACCAGCATGTTCCTGTTCGACGTCAACGACCGCACCCGGTTCGACGACTGGCGCGCCGCCGTGCACGACTCCAGCGGCCTCGCGCTGCACACCGGCCATAATGAGGCGATCTGGCGCCCGCTGACCAACCCGCGCGACCTGCAGATCAGCGCCTTCGAGGACACCGGCCCGCGCGGCTTCGGCCTGATCCAGCGCAAGCGCGCCTATGTCGACTACCAGGACCTGGAAAGCCGCTACGAAAAGCGCCCGGCGTTGTGGGTGGAACCGATCGGCGACTGGGGCCGCGGCGTCGTCGAACTGGTGGAGATCCCCAGCGACCGCGAGGTCAACGACAACATGGTCGCCTTCTGGCGGCCGCACGACCCGCTGCGCGCCAAGGGCGAGTACCTGCTGAACTACCGCCTGCACTGGTGCTGGGCGCCCCCCGGAGCGGTCACCCTGGCGCAGACCCTGCAGACCCGCTGCGGCCTGTCGTTCGACCAGAAGCACCGCCAGTTCGTCATCGACTTCGTCGGCGACGCGCTGAACACCCTGAAGCCCGACGCCCCGCCAGCGCTGGATGTCGGCAGCGACAAGGGCAAGATCGTCAGCGCCGTGGTCCAGGCCAACCCCGACGTCAGCGGCTGGCGGGTCAGCATCGAGCTGGACACCCAGGACAACAAACTGATTGAGCTGCATGCCCGCCTGCTGCAGGCCGACCAGCCGCTGACCGAGACCTGGATCTACCGCTGGACCCAGGGCTGAGATGGCCGACCCCATCCCGTCCGCCCCCATCCCGTCCGCCCCTATCCCGTCCGCCCGCCTCCCGCCTGGCCCCTTCCGCGCGCTGCCCGACGAAGCCCCGCTGGCGATGCCCACCCAGTCGCTGCGCGCTGCCCCGGACCGCGTCCGGCGCTTCACCTCGGCGCCGCGGGCGATGGCGCTGCGCCGGCTGCTGGTGATCGGCGGCGCCATCGTGCTGACCGGCTTCGGCGCGCGTGAGATGTACCGCGTCCTCGCCGTCAACGGCGCCACCCCGCTGGCGATCTTCATGCTGGCGCTGTTCGTCGCCCTGTTCGCCTGGATCGCGCTGTCGTTCACCAGTGCCATCGCCGGCTTCATCTCTGTCATCGGCCACGGCGGCCGGCGCTTGGCCTCCCCCCTGGCCGCCCCCTCGGCCACCCCCGGCGCGCACCCCCACCCGGCCGGCCGCACCGCGCTGCTGATGCCAACCTACAACGAATCGCCCACCCGCATCATCGCCGGGCTGGAGGCGATCGACACTGAGCTACGTGCCGCCGGCGCCGAAGCCCTGTTCGACATCTTCATCCTCAGCGACACCACCAGCCCAGAGGTCTGGCTGCAGGAAGAACAGGCCTTCCTGGCCCTGCGCGCCCGCACCGACGGCGCACGGCGGATCTTCTACCGCCACCGCGCCAGGAACACCGCCCGCAAGGCCGGCAACATCGCCGAGTGGGTCAGCCGCTTCGGCGGCGCCTATAGGCAGTTCCTGATCCTCGACGCCGACAGCGTGATGCGGGCCGACATCCTGCTGACGCTGGTCGCCGCCATCGAGGCACACCAAGATGTCGGCCTGATCCAGACCCTGCCGATCATCACCGGTGGCACCACCCTGTTCGCCCGCATGCAGCAGTTCGCCGGGCGCGTCTACGGCCCGGTGATCGCCCACGGCATCGCCTGGTGGCACGGCGCGGAGGGCAACTACTGGGGCCACAACGCGCTGATCCGCACCCAGGCCTTCGCCGAGGCCGCCGGCCTGCCGGAACTGCGCGGCCGCAAGCCGTTCGGCGGCCACATCCTCAGCCACGACTTCATCGAGGCCGCGCTGATGCGCCGCGCCGGCTGGGCGATCCACATGATGCCGGGGCTGGAAGGCAGCTATGAGGAAAGCCCGCCGTCCCTGATCGACCTCGCCGTCCGCGACCGCCGCTGGTGCCAGGGCAACCTGCAGCACATGGCGATCCTGCCGGCGCGCGGGCTGAACTGGGTCAGCCGGCTGCATCTGCTGACCGGCATCGGCTCCTACATCACCGCCCCGCTGTGGCTGCTGTTCCTGCTCAGCGGCATCCTGATCGCGCTGCAGGCCCGCTTCATCCCGCCCGACTACTTCCCTGCCGCCGGCAAGGCGCTGTTCCCGCAATGGCCGGTGATAGACCCGGTGCGCGCCATGTGGGTGTTCATCGGCACCATGGGGCTGCTGCTGGTGCCGAAGCTGCTGGGCATGGTCACCGTGCTGCTGCGCCGGGACCTACGCCGCGGCTGCGGCGGCATCCTGGGCCTGGTCGGCAGCCTGCTCCTGGAAAGCCTGATCGCCGGACTGATGGCCCCCGTCGTCATGCTGACCCAATCCATCGACGTCACCGCCATCCTGCTCGGCCGCGACTCCGGCTGGAACGCCCAGCGCCGCGACGACGGCGGCATCCCGCTGGCCTCGATCATCCGCCTGTACCGCCGCCACACCATCCTGGGCCTGCTGCTGGGTGCCGGCGCCTGGGCCGTCTCGCCCTACCTGGCGCTGTGGATGCTGCCCGTGGTGCTGGGCCTGGCGCTGGCCGTGCCGCTGGCCGCCTGGACCGGCCGGCGCTCATTGGGCGTGGGCCTGCGCCGCGTCGGGCTGCTGCGCATCCCCGAGGAAACCCACCCGCCCGCGGTGCTGCGCCGGGCCGCCAACCTGTATCATCAGGCGACCGATGCGTCCGGTCCGGGGCACACCGCCGCGCCCGGCGCTCCCGCCTCCGCCGCGCCCGGTGATCCACTCTCCGCCCTGCTGCGCGATCCGGCCTTGCTGGCGGCACACCGGCAGATGCTGCCGCCCGGCCGGCGGCCCGGCGTCGACCCGCTTAACGTTCCACTGCTGACCGGTGCGGCAAAACTTGCCGAGGCCGCCGCGCTGCGCCCGGTCTGGCCGACGCTGACAGCCGCGGAACAGGCCGCGGTGCTGTCCGACGGTTCGGCTCTCGATCGGATGCATGCGTTGTGGCAGGTCGAAAACGCCCACCTGCCGGCAGGATCTGCCCGGTAGCGGTTGCCGGCCGGCAGATTCTGCCGGGTCGATCACGGGCGGTGCGATGGGCTGATTCTGCCGCCCGCCATACCGGCGTCCGCCCAGTGTGACCTCGGCACAACACCTTCATGCAGCACAGCCACAGCCGGCCGCCGTGCCTCAATGGGCGACGGTTCCGACCCACTTGGCACGCCGCTTGCTCTCTCACTCTCCGCTAGAGCGTGGTCCGAGCAGGTGGTGTCACCGGAACGGTGAATCACGCGATCAAACAATGAGTTAGAGCGGGGTCCGTGAGCCAACGCGAACGGAAACCGGTCTAAGCGCTTTCACATGGGAAATGCAGCCATGTCTATCGACGCTGTCTCAGCAGTTAGTGGAGTTGCTCCGATCCAGCCGGACCGCCTCGCCGCAACGGTGCAGCCTGTGGCACCGGTTGCCGCCGCGCCGTATCCGGCCAGCGGCACCCAGCCCCCGTTGTCGCCCGCTGTGCTCGCCGTGCTCGCCGCCCTGGTGGCCGAACAGACCCCGCTGCTCGGGTCGTCAGCCGGCACCTGATACCGCCGGCGGACAACGCGCGGCGGCGTCTACGCTGGCGATCGCATAACCCCGGCTGCCTGTCTGTGCCCTGGCAAACCGCGGCTCGGTGTTCTACCCTCACGCCTCAGAGCGTGATCCGAGCAGGTGGCATCACCGGAACGGTGAATCACGCGATCAAACAATAAGTTAGAGCGGGGTCCGTGAGCCAAGGCGAACGGAAACCGGTCTAACGATGGAAGGAAACCGCCGTCAGCAGCGTCGCCGCCTAGAGCAACATCAGCCTGACTGGAACAGTCGGGCTGATAAAGTTGCTCACGGGCTGGACCGCGCTGACTGTCCCAGTCAGCCTGAAAGCGGTCTAGTGTGGTGGTTCCGAAGTCCGCCATACTGTGGATCAGCCGCCTTAGCGGACTTCGGAACCATGAACCACACTAGAAAACATTGCTTTACTAGTGTCCTTATCGGTTCAGAAGTTCGTAAGGCGGCTGGTTTGAGCACGACGAACTTCTGAACCGGGACGCTAGCCGGTCATCCGATTGATACGCTGTCCGCGATCAACAACAGGCCAAAGCCGATCGCCGGCGCCAGATGGCGCCATCCGGCACGGGCACGCAGCAGCGTCAGGACTGCACCGACGATCACCAAACCCAGCAGGGCCACCCCGGCTCCCCGAGTCCGTGGGTCGATAAGCATGGCAGCGCCCGCGACTTCCAGGATCGCGGTGATGAACCGCCACGCGCGCGGGTAGCCCCAATCGTCGAAGTTCTTGGCCGTGCCGCCGAGGTCGAACGCGTTCGCGGCCGCGGCGGCGGTGAACGCCAGCGCCGTCATGATCGACAGGATCATTGCCAGGGAGTTCATGCCCGTTCTCCACGCATGTCGATCGCACCCATCTGCTGGAACACCTCAAGGCTGTTCAGCTCGTCCCAATGTTCGGTAAACACACCGTCGCGGACGCGCCAGATGTCGATCGAGCGCATCATGATGTCCGCGCCGGTTGGCGGGATGCCCATGAACGGACCGGTATGGCGGGCGTGGTAGATGTAGCGGCCGGCCACCGATCCGTCCGCGGCCAGCACGTCATCCACGGTCACCCGCGTGTCGGAAAGGGTGTCGAACCAGTGCGTCATGAAGCCGATCAGGCCCGCGCGTCCCGGTCCGACATGCGGGTTGTGGTTCACGTAATCCACGGCGACCAGTTCGGTGAAGCGGCGGGCGTCGTGACTGTTCATGATCTCTGCAAACAGATGGGCCAAGTCTTCGGGCTTGCGCATCAACGGACTCCATGTGAAAAACATGCGATACGTTCTCGTATCACGTCACTTATGTAATACGGATCCGTATCGCATGCAACAGACGACTTCGCCTTCAACCTCGCGCAGTTGGAAACCCGATGATCCCCGCTGGCAGCGGATTGCCGAGAAGCGGGAGGCCATCCTGGAAGCAGCCCGCCCGATTTTCCTCCGCGCGGGCTGGGCGGGAGCGAGCCTGGAGCGCGTGGCCGCTGAGAGCGGCATCTCCAAGATGACCGTCTATCGCCACTTCCGGTCCAAGGAGGAGCTGTTCGAGGCCCTGCTCACGGCCATGTGCCGGCAGATGCAGGCCACGGCCGAGCAGATGCCGTTGGCAAGCGCGGAACGGCCTGTGGAGGAACGCCTCCGCGCGGAAGCGCTGGCGTTCACGGCCGCGCTCATCCAGCCGCAGGCATTGGCGATGTACCGCCTCATCGTGGCCGACGGCTGGCGGTACCCCATCTTGGCACAAATGTTCAAGCAGTCGGGTATGGCCGTGCTGAGAGCCCGGGTGAACGCCCTGCTCCGTGCAACCGGCAAATCGGAACAGCAGCGCGCCCACCGTGCGTCGGGCTTCGTCACCTTGGCGCTGGGCGACGCCTACCTGGAGGCTTCCATCGGACTGGACGTCCCGGACATCAGCGGTCGCTTTGCCGAACAGATTGAAAGCGCGATCCGCTTTGCGCTGTCCTGACCGCCAAAAAGCACAGACAGCCGGCCCTGCCGGACTTCAAGCTTGCCACAAAACGGTATATCGTCGTGAAACAACGACGCCTAGTTGAACACCATGCGGCTCCGACTTCCCGGCTGGGAACCCGTCCCGCTTCCGGCTACCTGCAATTCGGGCCACCTTCTCATCAGTGAACGGTAAAGAGGAAATCGGCATGAGCACCGCAACGCCAGACAACCGCACCGGCGCCAAGCCGTTCCTGTCCGACATCCAGACCCTGCGGGAACGCGCCCGCAGCAACCTTGATCAGGGCGTCGTCACCAAGACCTATGGCGGCGACGTCAACCGCACCATCGAGATCCTGCAGTCGGTCCTGGCCACGGAGATCGTCTGCGTGCTGCGCTACACGATGCATGCGGTGACCGCGACCGGCATCAGCAGCGAGGCGATCAAGGCCGAGTTCGCCGAACACGCCAAGGAGGAGCAGCAGCACATGATGGCGGTGGCCGAGCGCATCGACCAATTGGGCGGCACGCCGAACTTCAACCCCGAGGGCCTCGCCACCCGCTCCGCCTCACAGTACGCCGAGGGCGAGAACCTGGTCGACATGATCCGTGAGAACCTGATCGCCGAGCGCATCGCCGTCGACCACTATCGAGAGCTGATCCGCTTCTTCGCCGATGAGGATCCCACCACCCGGGTGATGCTGGAGGGCATTCTCTCGGTGGAGGAAGAGCATGCCACCGACATGCAGGATCTGCTGCAGGCCCACCAGGGCCTGTGAGATCACGCCGGTCCAGGGCCAGGGTCCGCATCCGGCACGTCGCCTGACCCGGACGCTGCCTGACCGAGGCGATGATCGTGGCTCGCAGGCTTCAAGCAGCCGCGTTCAACACCCGAGTAGCCAGTGCACGACCAACGCTAGCCGTTCGACCCGCGCGCCGCGCCTGATCCGGCCCGAGCGCTCGAGTTCGGCGAGCCCGTGTAGAGCTGCCCAGAACGTCTCGGTCGCGATACCGACATCGCGGTTTGGCGACCTGACGACAGCCGCTAGCGCGTCGAAGGCAGCCCTTAGTTCCAACCGGGTTTCGGCTTCGGCAAAGCGCAAACCGGTCGGCAGGGTGAACATGGCCTCATAGAGAGCCGGATGCGTCCGGGCGAAGGCCAGATAGGCCATGGCGACGTTCTCCAGCGCATCGCGACGATCGGACAATCCTTCCGCTGCCTTCTGAAGCGTCGTGGTGATTTCCCGAAAACCCTCGACTGCGACTGCCGCAACGATCGCCTCCCTATTCTCGAAGTGCGAATAGAGGACCGGCTGACTGTATTCGATCTCCTCCGCCAGGCGGCGGATCGTGACGGCATGCCATCCCTCGGCTTCCGCGATCAGGCGCGCCGCCGCGGTGATGCGGTGCTCGCGTTCAGCCCGCTGCCTGCCCTTTCGCTCGGCAATGACCAACCTTCGATCTCCCGGCTTCGGACGGTTGACGCGCCTGATGATAGCGGAGCTAGAAAATCTAGCAACACTAGATTATATAGCTCTGCCAAATGGAGGCGCGAATGCACTGGCTTGTAATCGGACTGGCGCTGCTGCTGGCGCTCGCGATCATCGCGATTGGTGCCCAGTATCTGGTAAGCCCGTTGACCGCAACACGCAGCTTCGGCCTGCCGCTTCCCGAACCGGGCACGAACATCGCCTGGTGGCTTCGCCTCAAGGGGGTGCGCGACATCGTTTCGGGATTGATCATACTGGCTTTCATGGCATGGGGCGTTCCCCGAGCGGTCGGCATCGTCCTGCTGATCGAAACGATCATCCCGGTCGGCGACATGCTGCTTATTCTTGCCGCGAAAGGCTCGGCCAAAAGCGCTTTCGGCATCCATGGTTTCACGGCGTTGCTGGTGATCCTGGCAGCGATCCCCCTGGTAGTGGGGGTGCCCTGAGATGCTGCATGCCTTCTCGATCTGGCTTCTCGTCGCCGGGTTTGTCGGCGCAGGCCTGTTCAACGCGGTCGGCACGCCGGCGACGCAACGCGACTTCGTCCGCTGGGGCTATCCTTCGTGGTGGTGCCGTGTAACCGGCGCCCTCGAGGTGGTGAGCGCCGTTCTCATAGCTGTTCCTGTCAGTCGCGAGGCGGGCTTGGTGCTTGGTGCGGTGATCGTTGCGGCAGCGGTTTTGACCGTCTTGCTTCACCGCGGATTTTCACACCTTGTGCCGCTCAGCGTCTTTGTCGCCTTGCTTGCGCTGGCGGAAATCTCGCCTTGAAAGGGCGGCGCTGGAAGAGCTTCGCGAATCCCGGCGCAACCTGAATGGAAAATACCCAAGATGAAGGTCGGGCACGGCCATCCTCGACCCGCCTTTCGACGACTGGCTGACCGGAACGTGTGACCGCGTCAGCACTCTAGCTGCATTGGCGATCGTGCGGCCGTTTCTCGCCCGCCCGGTTCCGCACCGCGATTGCCAACGCCCAAGTTGCCCTTGCCCGCATTGCCCCGGCCCGATTTGCCGGCGCCCCGATCGCCAATGTTCCGACGGTCGTCGCTCCGACGGCCAGCACCCAGGCGCTCGATGCCTCGGTCTTCGCCATCCCGCAGGGTTGGCTCATACGCTGCCTGCGCGCCCAGTCCTCGGGTGTCGGCGGCCGTGACGCGCCGGCGCATCATCGCCTGCTCCCGTCGTTTGCCCAGCGTGACGATCACGCTGAAGCCCGCGCCAGCCAGCACGGCAAGGCCAAACCACACGCCGGCGAATGCCATCACCGGGCTGCTCAAAACAGCGATCATGTAAATCTTCCATAGAGAATCTTGATGTTTGATAGAGAACAACGCTGCATGCCGGATCAGGACGACCAATCTCAATCTAAAATTGCCGCAACATTGCGCCATGTGAGCATCACGGGCGTGCGGGTGGTCCGGTAGCACGCAGGGTCAGGGTGGCGGCTGCGCGCGAAATCAAAAAAAGCTGGCCGCCTGGCAATCCAGGCTCAGACCGCGGACCGGTGGTTTGTTCCGCCACCGTTATACGATCTTGCCGCCCCGCGGCAGAAACCTCTTGCATTCGGAATGACCTGCCCCATCTGTCGGCTAATTGGAACGTATCAAGAACTTTCGTCTCAAAAACTTTCTTCGACACCCGCTTCTCCAAACCCGCTTATCAAACACCTCATCTCCAGCAAAGCGTCTCGAGACCGCATCTCAAGAATGACAGTTTCCGCCGCCCCACCCTACGACCCGGATGCGATCTTCCAGCCGGACGGCCCGATCCATCCCCGCTTCATCGACGAGTCCATCCGCACCCTGATGCGCACCCTGCCGATCGACCCGCGGGAACCTCAAGCCTGGGCGCGGCGGCGCATGGACAGCGCCATCCGCGCCCTCGCCGCAATGCACCCTCGCGACGAGATCGAGGTAATGCTCGGTGTCCAGGCCCTTTCAGCCTACCAGGCCGCTGCCGCCTGCTGGCGCATCGGCATGAACCTGCGCCAACCGAACGGCGACAGCACCCGCCATATAACCACCGCCGCCTCCGCCGCCCGCACCTTCGATTCGCTGCTGCGCGGGCTGGAGCGTCGGCAGGCCAAGCCGCTGGCGGTGCCGCCCGGCCGCCCTGCCCCACGCACCTGGCCAGACACCGAGGCACCGGGGCTGGTCCAAGCGCTGGAGACGCGTTGCCGGCAAGGCGAAGCCGAACCGGACCCAGAGCCGCCGGCGGAGTGCTGGAGCGACCAGGACGTCGCCGACACCGAGGCGCTGGGTGAGCAGGAACGCCTGTCGCGGGAGAACGAAGGCCTCGACCTCGCCAACACCGACGGCATCCTGCCCGATGGCGGCATGATCATGCCGGAGAACCCGACACCGCAGCAGGACGCCTACATCGCCCGCCGCCTGGCCCTGATGTACCGGCGGGAGCACGCCGAGAACCTGCGCAAGGGCATCAAGGGCTACCCGAAGCTCCGGCCGCTGCGCACCGGCGACCGGGTTCCCTGAACCGGTCCGGTGCCCAGCCTGCACGCTCCAGACCGCACCCTATGGAAAACACCGCATGAACCCGCCCTCGGATCAGCCCATCTCGCCCCAGCCCATCTCGCCGCTGCATGATGTCATCCTGAACCTGCTGACGCCGCTGATGCTGGCTGGCGACCGCACCGACACGGCGATGGCCCGAGCCGCCGCCAGCCAAGCCATCGCCGCTTACTCGGATACGCGGGATGGCTGCCTGGTCACGATCGCGCAGATCATCGCCTTTGCGGTCGTCGCGCTGGACAGCCTGCGCCTGTCGATGGCGCCGCTGCTGTCACCTTCGATGCAGTTGCGGCTGCGCGGCAATGCCGGCACGCTCAGCCGGGCTGGCCGCGACAGCGGCAAGGCGCTTGACCAGATGCGGCAAGCCTCCGTCTGGCACCCAACCATGGCCGAAGACGCGGGGCCGCAGGCCGCGCAACCCGACGCCTCCGCACCAGGGCTGCCTGCCCTGTCACCAGACAGTCCGCAGCCAACCGGCCAGCAGCCGCCAGCCGCAACAACCCCAGCCGCAACAACTCCAGCCGAGGTCAGCACCGGCCGCGGCATCCCCACCGCCTCTTCTGGCACCGCCCCTTCTGGCACCCCTGCGGGCATCCCCGCCGGCACCATTGCGGCGCAAAACCGCCTGCTCTGGGCCGACGCCATGCAGAAAGCGGCGACCGAGCTGCGCACCAGCGCCGCCATTGTCTCGCCGGCCACGCGCCAGACCAACGGGCTGTGGATCGAGGCGCTGACCACGGTCGCGGCGGAGCTGCGTCAGCCCGGCCAGTGCCCGCTGCCCGCCGGGCTGCGCAAATCCGACCTACTGCGCACCACGCTGATGACTGGCGGCACCGGCTTCCCGGCCCACCTGCTGAACCAGCCGCCGCGCGCCAGGTAACGTCGCCTCCGGGCGGTTGAACGCGGACGACCATCCTGCCCTGTTCACATCACCCAGCGCGGTCCGTAATCTGTACCTGACCGACATGCGCCGGAGAGGACGATGACAGAGCAGGAAACTTTCCAGGAAGGTGCATGCCGATGTGGCCAACTGCGGTTCAGAGTCAGCGGACAACCGCTGATCACGATGGCCTGTCACTGCACCGGCTGCCAACACATGACCGCAAGTGCCTTCAGTCTCAGTGTCCTCTACCCGGCCAGCAACTTTGAGATACTTGATGGCAAGCCTGTCGTGGGTGGACTGCATGGTGCCACCCGGCACTTCTTCTGTCCGCACTGCATGAGCTGGCTGTTTACCCACCCCCCGGGAACGGACGCGCTCGTCAACGTGCGTGCGATGCTGCTGCGGAATGCCGGCACGTTTCGGCCATTCATCGAGACCTACACCAGCGAGATGTTGCCATGGGCCGCAACACCCGCCGTCCATAGTTTCGCGAGGTTTCCCACCGCGGAGGATTTTCCTGCATTGCTCGCCGCGTTCGCGGCCCAGCCATGACCAGACCCGCGAGTCTTACCCTCGGGCCCGCGTAAGTCCTTCAGTTCTTTCCGAATTCTCTGCCCGGGCGCTCACCCGCTCACAACAGGTCCAGCCCCACCTTGCGCGTCGGCGGCCGGTGCGCCTGGTCGATCGTGCGCAGGGCATCCTCGGACAGCTCGACCGCGCCCGCCGCCGCATTCTCCCGCACATGCGCGGGATCGGCCGCCTTCGGAATCGAGATCACGTTGCCGCCGCGCAACCCCCAGGCGATCGCCGCGGCGGCGGGGCTGACGCCGTGCCGCCGAGCCACCGCCTGCAGCGCCGGCGAGGCCAGCAGGCGGCGCGTGTGATGGCCCAGCGGCGAGTATGCCATCACCGGGACCTTGTGCTGACTGCACCACGGCAGCAGGTCGAACTCGATGCCGCGGCTGTCCGGATGATACAGCACCTGGTCGGCCGCGCAGTGGGACCCGCCGGGCACCGCGAACAGTTCCTCCATGTCGTCGGTGTCGAGGTTGGAGACCCCCCAGTGGCGGATCTTGCCCGCCGCCTTCAGCGCCTCGAACGCCGTCACCGTTTCGGCCAGCGGATGGCCGCCGCGCCAGTGCAGCAGGTACAGGTCGATCCGGTCGGTGCGCAGCCGCCGCAGGCTGCGCTCGCAGGCCTCTGGGATGCCGGCGCGGGAGGCGTTCTGCGGCAGCACCTTGCTGACGATGAAGACCTGGTCGCGGATGTCGGCCACGGCCTGGCCGACCACCTGTTCCGCCCCGCCGCTGGCATACATCTCGGCGGTGTCGATCAAGGTCAGGCCCAGCTCGATCCCAAGCCGCAGCGCGGCGACCTCGCGCGCCGCCTCGCCGCGCTTCTCGCCCATATACCAGGTGCCCTGCCCGATCGCCGGCACCGTTTCGCCGCCCGGCAACGTCACTGTCCGCATCATGCCGCCAACCTCTCCGCCGTTCGCATCACCCGCAGGAAATTGCCACCCCACAGCTTCTCCAAGGCGCCCCGGTCATAGCCGCGGCGCACCAGCTCGACGGTGACGTTGGCGGTCTCGCTGGCGTCGTGCCAGCCGCTGAACCCGCCGCCGCCGTCGAAGTCGGACGAGATGCCGACATGGTCAATGCCCGCCCGCCGCACCGCGTAATCAACATGATCGGCGAAGTCGGCCACCGTCACCTCATCGGGCTTGGCGTTCGGCCGCAGGAACGCCGAGACCGCGGTGATCTGGATCACCCCCCGCACATCGCGGATGACGTCAAGCTGCCAATCCGTCATGTTACGGGAATGATCGCACAGCGCACTGATGCAGGAATGGGTCGAGACGATCGGCGAGCGCGACGCCTCCGCCGCCTGCACCATCGTGTCGCGCGAGGTATGCGCCACGTCGACCAGCATCCCGGCTCGGTTCATCGCCGCCACCGCCGCACGTCCCAAGCTCGACAGCCCGCCGTGCTCGGTCTCCCGGTCACCCAGGTCGCGCCTGGGGTTGCAACTGTCGGCCAGCGCGTTGTGGCCGTTGTGGGTCAGCGTCATGTAAATTGCGCCCAGCCGGCGGAACGCGGCGATGCGGCCCAGGTCGGCGCCAATGGCAAAGCCGTTCTCGACGCACGGCACGATGGCCAGCACGTCGTCGCGCTTGGCCGCCGCGATCGCATCGGCGTGGTTGGCGATGCGCATCGGGATGGCCGAGGCCACGTTGGTCATGGCGTTGATCTGCTCCAGCATTGCCAGCGCCCGGCGGAACGCGGCATCCTCCGACGCCGGGGAGCGCACGGTCTGCGGCACATAGGCGGCGAAGCACCCCGCCGTCAGGCCGCCGCGCAGCATCTTCGGCAGGTCGACCCGCCTTGCCCCCTCCTGAAACGGATCGGGGCCGGTCGGCCAGGGAATGTCGATGTGGGTATCCAGGGTCATCAGGCCCCGATGGATCGAGAGCGCGTCTGGCTGCATGGCGTCGTTCATGCCGACACGCTTACAGATTACCGCGCCAGGCGGAAGAGCTTCGGAGGCAGAAAATGACCAACCCACACCCCTGCCGGCCGGTGTTGGCGGTCCTGCTTGGCATCGCCCTGCTACTCATCCTGGGCATCGCGGCACGCGCGGCGGCACCGGAGCAGATCGGCAGTTGGGTCATCACCTGCCCGCCCGGTCCACCGGCCGACGGCTGCCTGATGCGCGCCGGCACGCGCTTCCTGGACAAGGGCGGCATCACCGGTGATCTGGAGGTGCAGGCCCAGGGTGAGGCGCTGGTGCCGGTGATCACCGTGCGCGGCCTGCCGCAGGACCTTCTGCTGGCCGCCGCGATGGCCGGCAGACCCACCGCGTCGATCCGGTTTCCCGGCGGTCCGGCGCAGCCGCTGGATTGCGCCGCCACTGCCATGGCCTATGTCTGTGCTCCGAACCAGGCCGCCGGCCGCGCCCTGGCCGCCGGGCTGCCCACCGCGGCCGAGGTCAGCGTGCAGGTGTCGCTGTCGGTCAGCGGCCTGAAGACGCTGCCGGTGCAGCAGAAGTCGCTGCCGCTGTCCGGCACCCGGGCCGCGCTGCAACGGCTGCGCGCGGCGGGACCAACTCAGGTGGCCAACCCGGTCACCGCCACCACCCCGCCGCGGCCGGCCGATGTGATGGTGATGGCCGATAAGCTGCTGCGCGCCGCGGGCTATCCCGACGGGGTCGCCAAGCTGCAGTCGCTGATGGCGAAGTACCTGCGGAAATGACGTCGGAACCCGCCGTCCCTCGCCAGGCGCTAAGGTTAGGGCAGCAGCCCGGCGGTCCGGTAGGCCGCGATGGTCTGGTCATAGACGGCGACGTCGCCGCGCCCGCGGGCCACCAGTTGCGCGCCCTCGATGGCGGCGAGGATCGCCAACGCGCGCTGCCGCAGCACCGCGGTGTCGGCGTCTGGCTGGTCCCCGCCGAGCACCTCGACCAACCACCCGATGTTGACCTGGGTGAACAGGTCGACCTCGGTGCGGACCTCGGGCGGCAGGTCGTCGCGTTCCGCCGTCATGATCCCGTACAGGCACATCCGGTTGTCGTTCAGCAGCGTCCGGCGGAACGTGTCGGTGTAGCTTCGCATGCGGGCTTGCGGGTCCGGCGCGGCGGCGAGCAGGCCCTGCAGATGCACCGCCATGTCCTCGGCGTAACGCCGAGCCAGTGCGGCGCCAAGGTCGGCCTTGGTCGGGAAGTGATAGTGGATGCTGGCGCTCTTGATGCCGACCGCCGCGGCCAGGTCGCGGAAACTCAGGGCGTTGTAGCCGCGTGCCTGCACCATGCGGCGGGCGGCGGCCAGGATCGTCTGCTTCGTGTCGGTCGTGGTCATGGCAGTGGGTTGGTCTGTCTGCTGGCGGATAACGCTTGGCAAGCCGACGCACGCCCGCCTCGGCACACGCCAGCCTCAGGGGCGGGTGCGGGCGAGCATCTGCCGCAGGATCGGGTTGACGATGTCGGCGGATTCATAGGCCGCCCAGTGGCCGGTGCCGGGCAACAGGCGGATGTCGGCGTCCGGCCGGTGGGCGCGCAGGACCTCGACACGGCGGGGTCCCTGCGGGTTGGCCGGCGCGTCGAACTCCCCCCACATGGCGTTCAGCGGCGACTGCAACTGATCGATCGCCTGCATGATGGCGCCGCTGCGCGACAGGGCGGGGGTGCGCAGGCGCGAGCGGATGGTGTTCCAGTCCTGGATGCGGATCGCCAGGTCGTCGATCCTGGCGGGGTCGTAGATCATCAGCCGGCCGAGGTTGATGCGGTGGGTGTCCAGCCTGTCCTGCCCCTGCAGGTGGCGGACCTTCTCCAGCTTGACCATCGAGCCGGGCGGGCCGACGCCGGAGGAGCCGATGATGGTGACCGAGCGGACGCGCGGGCCGCTCTCTGGGCCGCGGAGGGCGCCGACGCAGGCGGCGATGGTGGCGCCGAAGGAGAAGCCGACGGCGTCGAAGGGTGTGGCCGGACCGATGATCTGGTCGATGCCGTCGGCGACGATGGCGGCGATGGCGAAGGCGTCCTGGTCGTTGGGCGGCATGTCGGACTCGCCCAGGCCGGGCAGGTCGGCGGCCAGCACGCGCCAGTCCGGCAGCAAGGCGGGGATGGTGCGGACCCAATGCCGCCATGAGCCGGCGCCGCCATGGAACAGCGCCACGACAGGCGCGCGCCCGGCGGACTGGTCCCACAGGTGCCAGACCATGTTGCCCGCGCCGCAGGGTGTTTCGTGGCGGCTGGCCTGATGCTGCAGGCGGTCCAGGATGGTTTGGGGGTGGTCGGTGGGCGCGTCGTTCATCCTGGGCGGGTCCTTTGTCGGCTGGCGAGCAGCCTATCGCCGGGTGGCCGTGGCCGCCAGATCGACCAGGAGTTTTGGCGTGGCAGTGGGAAGCGGCGGCACATGAGCATCGCGCAGCATGGCGAAGGCAGCACTGTCCAACACCTCGATCCCGCTGCCGTGGGTAAGCGCAACGTTGGTAACACGCCTGTCGCGTGCAACGACGAAGCGAAGCGAGACAGTGCGTTCCTCGCGGCTTTCCCTGGGTGCCTGAAGCTAGGCGGCAAGTTCGCTTTGCCAGGTTGCCGTTGCGGCGGCGGATGCAGCCGTGGATCGAAGGGCCGCCGCGGCACCGGCTTCGACCGCACGGGCACTGCCAACATTGGCTGCCGCCGCGGGTTGCCAGACATGGCGGCGGTAGGAACAAGGTTCTCGTTTTACTCGCGGACCCGTGATGACGACAGCGCTATATTTCTCCGGATAGAGCGATAAGGTTTGCAGCAGTCTGCAACGCATGTCCAACTCGGCAACTGGCGGTCGGTGGCGCAGGCCGGCAACTGGCGGGGCCTATAATAATGAAACGAACGCACAGCCGGCAGGATTGCTACCGGCATGGAACAACTGCGCGCCAGAAGGATCTCATGCAGCGTCAGGTGCTGCTGCTGCTGAGCGCCGCGCTGCTAGGCTCTGGCAGTCTGAGTGTGGGGCACGCCCGGGCGCAAGCAACAGCGCCGCAGTCCTCCGGTGGGGCTATCGACGTTGGAACGGTTCCGGTGACCGCATCAGCGCTGAACTCGGATGGTTCAACATCTGAAAGCGGCGGTATGGCCATCGCCAAACCTTCGTTCGGACCTTTTGGGAACACTTCCGAGAAAGACACGCCATTCAGTACGTTCTCTATTCCACAGCGGGTTCTACAAGACCAGCAAGTTCATACAACCGCAGAAGCGCTGAAGAACGATCCTTCCACTATAGCTTTCAACCCGGATCAATTCGCGGAATTCTATCAAATACGCGGCTTTAACATAACCGGTAACTACATTCGGCAGGATGGGTTGAACATCCTTAATGGCTTCTCGCCAGCCATTGAGAATGACACAAGCATTGATGTCCTCAAGGGCGCGGCCTCCGCGCTGTATGGATTTGCCGCACCGGCTGGCATCGTGAACTTCCATTCCAAAATGCCGCTTGACCAACCTCTTACGCAGATCGGCGTAGGCTATATCAGTCGGGGGCAGGTCAACGAAGCGATTGATGTAAGCCGACGTTTTGGCAGTGATAATCAGTTTGGCATCCGTGTTAACATCTACCAGGACAACGGCTCAGCCCCGGTTCCGGGAACCTCGATAGACCGGAACACACAATCCGTTGCGCTGGATTGGAAAGTCACGAGCGAACTGCGGGTTTGGACCCGCCTGGAGCACAACGAGCTTCGACAGAATGGTGAACAGCCTCCATTCTTCTTGCCGACAAGCTTAGTAACCTTTCCGAAAGTGCCTGATTCAAGTAACTACCTGGGACAGCCCTGGATGTATGGACATCAGGATGCACTCCTCACCGAGGCGGGGCTCGACTGGTTGCATAATGGCTGGGCGATTCACGGCGCGATTGGCTACTCGACGAATACGCTTAAAAATGTTGTTCAAGGAACCGGTCAAATTCAAGCTGCCGATCTGCAACAAAACGGCACCTTTGGCGTACGCGGGACCTATCAGGACTACGCCTATATAAACCGGGCGGCGACGGCTTCGGTTAGCCGGGAGATAGTGATCGGTCCAGTCAAGCAGACCTTTCTGGTCAACTACACAGGTAGTGACAATCTATTCAAGATTGCCGGGCTGCAGACGGCGCCCGCCGGCTTTGCCCCCAACGCGATTCTCGGTTTGTCGAGCATTTATGCGCCGGTCATTTTCCCGCAGCCCAACGTCGCTCTTCCACCGGAAACCTCACAGCAGGACTTGCGTCAGAATTCGGTGGTATTGTCCGACCGGGTAGACTTCGGACCCTTCACTTTTCTTGGCGGAGCCGTTTATTCGACATTTGACAGCGCCAGCAATTCCATACCAGAAGGTCGCAACACCGGCAGCTATCTTTATCAGAACAAGTTTACGCCGATCGTGTCGGCTCTAGTACATCCAACAGACCAGCTTACTGGCTACTTCAGCTATATATCGGCTTTACAGCAGGGCGCAACCGCGCCGTCAACAGCCGTTAATGCAAACCAGACGCTGCCCGCTTTTGTTGGCAATCAATATGAAGTTGGATTGAAGTATCAGATTACAAGTGGACTTGAAATGAACGGCGCATTGTTCAAAATCGAGCAAGCAAACGCCGTTCTTGGCGCGGACAATGTTTTTCGGGCAAGCGGCACGCAAGAAGTGAACGGGGTAGAGCTGACCTACACGGGGCGGATAACGCCCAATCTTTCAGTCATCGGTGGCGGAACCGCGTTAGATGCAGCGGTACATTCGAAGCCAACCGATCCGCAGAACGGCCAGCGGCCATTTGGCGTTCCAAAAGGACGGGTTACCGTCTACGCCGAGTACTCCATCCCACCTTTACCCAGTCTGACATTGCTCGCCGGCGCGTACTGGACGGCGGCCTCGCTCGTGCAAATCAACAACTCCGCTTCGCTTGGGAATTACACAATCAGCAGTCCGGGCTACGCAACCTTGGACGTCGGTGCGACCTACAGGACGACTATCAATGCTACGCCCGTCGTCATTCGGGCTTACGTGGAGAACTCTCTGAATAACCACTACTACTTTATCAATGCGCCCGGCGGCTCAGCGGTGGGCTTTGGAGCCCCCATTACAGGAAAGTTGTCTCTTACGGCCAACTTCTAGCCGATGTCGAGCGTCTTGGTGGAAGACGTAAATCCCGAAGCGTTTGCACGGGAGCGGTACTGCCTGCTGCGTAACGCGATTCCGGCGCCGACAATCGCAAGGCTCGCCGCGTTCTGCCGCGATCACCCCGCCGCATCAGCCCTTGTCGCTGCGCGAGAGGCACTTCCCGGTCCCGATCATCGCCGGCTCATGCCGGCAGCGGGCTTGATGCCATTACTCCGAAATCAGCTCCTTGATGCGGTTGGCGAGGGCGTCCATGGCAAACGGCTTGGTCAATACATGCATGCCCGGCTGCAGGTGGCCGTGGTTCAGCGCCGCATTCTCCGCATACCCGGTGATAAACAGTATCTTGAGGTCTGGTCGTAACTCTCGGGCGGCATCAGCCACCTGCCGCCCGTTCATCCCGTTCGGCAGACCAAGATCGGTGATGAGAAGGTCGATGCGTGCATGCGACTGCAGAAGGTGCAAGCCGGCTGCTCCATCGGCTGCCTCCAGCGCGATGTAGCCAAGCTCCGCCAGAACATCGGCGACCAGCATGCGCACGGTCGGCTCATCGTCCACCACCAGCACGGTTTCACCTTGCTCGGCGCGTGGCACCTCGCCCGGCGCGGCCGAGGCCTCGACATGGATTTCGTCGCCATGATGGCGAGGCAGGTAAAGGCAGACCATCGTGCCCTGGCCGACCTCAGAATAGATGCGGACCTGGCCGCCCGACTGGCGGACGAAGCCATAGGTCATCGACAACCCAAGCCCGGTGCCCATCCCGACAGGCTTGGTGGTGAAGAACGGATCGAAAGCCTTCTCGATGACGTCAGGCAGCATGCCCATGCCGGTATCGCTGACGCAGAGCGAGACGTATTGTCCCTTGGGCAGATCACGCTCACGCGCCGCCCGTTCATCCAGCCAGATGTTGGCGGTTTCGACGGTCAGGTTGCCCCCGTTGGGCATGGCATCGCGCGCATTTATACAGAGGTTGAGCAACGCATTCTCCAGTTGCGGCGGATCAACCAGGGTGTTCCACAATCCCCCGGAACGGACGGCCTCGACCTTGATCTCCGGCCCCACCGTGCGTCTGATCAGGTCCTCCATCCCGGCGATAAGCTGGTTGATGCTGGTTGGCTTGGGATCGAGTGTCTGGCGGCGGGAAAACGCCAGCAACCGGTGCGTCAGCGCGGCGGCGCGGTTGGCGGCACCTTGGGCCGCCACCAGGTAGCGTTCGACGTCGCTCATGCGTCCCTGCGTGATCCGGGTCTTGAGCAACTCCAAGCTGCCGGAGATGCCGGTGAGCAGGTTGTTGAAGTCGTGCGCCAGTCCGCCGGTCAGTTGACCGACCGCCTCCATCTTCTGCGACTGCCGCAGCGCCTCCTCCGCGGCCATCAATTCGCCTGTGCGCGCCTCGACCTTGGCTTCCAGCGTTTCGTTCGCCTCTCGAAGCAGGGCTTCGCTTTGGCGCAATGCCGCGTGGGCCGAGGCGCGGCTGGTGACGTCAACGCCCACGACGAAGATGCCTGTCACATTGCCAATGGCATCCCTGATCGGCTGATAGACGAAATCCATGTACCGCTCGTCCATCGGGCCATCGGGCGTGGATTGCACGACGAATTTCGCATCGTGCGCCGTATAGGGTTCGCCACTTCGATAAACCCGGTTCAGCAGATTGACGTAGCCCTGCTGCGCGGCGTCAGGCAGAGCCTCGGCAACAGTCCGTCCCACGGTATCCCGGTGCCCGATCAACCGCTGATAGCCTGGATTGACCAGCTCAATGCGGTGGTTCGGGCCGTGCAGCGTTGCCATGAAGGCGGGCGCCTGATCGAACAGCGCCGCGAACCTTTCCAGCTCCTTGGCGGAGCGTTGGGCCGACAACACCTGCTCGGTGGTTTCAGTGCAGACGACAAGCACCCCGCCGACGCCGTTGGCGGCAGTCTCGTCGTCGATCGGGCCGTAGCTATAGGTCCAGTAGACATCCTCGTGCCTGCCGTTGCGGGTGATCGGCACCAGGTGGTTTTCATTCCAGGTCGCGCCGCCGCCGGTCATCACCTGTTCGATCTGCGGCCCGATGATGCCCCAGATTTCCGACCAGACTTCTCGGGCTGGTTTGCCAAGGGAGCCGGGGTGACGCTCCGGGCCAATGGATTGCCGATAGGCGTCATTGTAGAGGCAGGCGCCGGTGGTCCCCCAGAAGATATACATGGGATGACCAGTATTGAGCATCAGCCGAACCGCCGTCCTCAGCGCCTGGGGCCAGGTCGACGGCGGCCCGAGGATGGACCGGTTCCAATCGTGGGCGCGGATAAGCGCGCCCATCTCGCCACCGTTTGCGAGAAATGTCCCACGATAACCGTCAGTTTGAGAACCGTCCGCCACTAAATGTTCGTCCACGCCTGATGATAGTGCCTCGGCGCCGAAACATACGGCAAGCTGAACACAAAAGCATTGTAAATGCGCTTTTTGGGTCGTTTGGTGGATCAGCGCGCGGTGCACATGGTGTGGAGAGCACGATGCTGTTTCAGTCCGGCATCTTGGGTTTCAGGCGCTGCCATTTGAACCGGATAGGAGGCGGTTCCGCGGGCGGCCTCGCTCGACCAGCGCCGTTGCAATGAGGTTGGTCATTTGCGTCTCCCATCCCTTTGCCACGCTGGCCTAAGCCGACCGCGTCAGCCATGAGATCGTCGCCTGACCAACTTTGGCGACGCGGGCGCTTGGCGGCCGCATCGCCCGCCTTCTTCCGGAACACGTTCCCGCACCACTCAAAAGCGCTTGGATTCATAATACGTTCTTTTCCCCCACCGGTGGGTGATGCAAGGTGGTCAGCGAGCCGCGGGAGTTGGTGATGACAGACGAACCTGTTTTGAGCGACCTGTTCGACCGGTGGGAACGAGTTTGGCACGAGGGTCAATTTGACCTGGTGCCGGGTTGCGTTGGCGACCACTACATCCGCCATGACGAAAGCGGCGACCGGACGGTGACTCGGGAAGCCTATGCTGCCGAAATCGCAAACGTCCGGCAGGAGCGGCCCGACATTCGGGTCATCGTCTATGACCACTCTTTCAAGGGCAACCGAGCGTGGTTTCGATTTGCCTTTAAGTGGATTGACAGCAAAACAGGTGAGGCACGGAGCCGTGCTGGCATGCAGTCCTATCGGATCGAGGAGGGCAAGCTGGTTGAGACATGGTTGTCATTACAGCCGCCAGGTTCGGCATGGACAGATACGGAGCAGGAGCATTGGACGAGTCCGCCGCATATTTGTTGAAGTGCGGAATACCGAGGAAAGCTCCGGGTTGCCGGAAAGCAGTGACGCAGTCTTAAGCGTGCCGAGACCGCTACTTCCTGAAGTCTATAGCTGCTCGATGATCTCCATCTGCGAGCCCTCGGGCCCGGCGGCGAAGGCAATGCGGTTGCCTTTCTCGCCGGTCAGTTCCTCCAGCACCCGCACACCGTTGCGGCGCAGGGTTTCCAGCGTAGCGGGGAAGTCGTCGGTGACGACGGCCATGTGCTCGATACCGTAGGCCTGGGCGTGCTGCTGTTCGGCGATGATGCCGGTGATGTTGAGCTGGGTGCCGTGCAGGTCGAGCTGCCAGCCTCGGCCAGGGATCTCCGCCTTCCTGGTGGCGCCAAAGTTGTCGATGTAGTAGCGCATGGTCGCGGCGATGTCGCTGGTCTTGATGTGGACGTGCTGAAAGCTGAGCGGCATGGGTGGTTCCCTTCGACGGTGCCAGCAGAATAGAGGCGTTCGCTGCGGGTGGGAACCGGGCGACTGGTCACAGGCGCCTGGCCGACCGGCAGTTCCTGACCAGGACCGCTGGCAGATCAATGCTGCGTCCGGGGACTGCGCCCGCGCCGCGGCTTTTCAACGCTGTGGCAGCCACCACCGCCGTATATGCAAGCGCGGGCGACGATGAACGCACCGCTAAGTGGTTGCTTCGCACAGGAAAGCGACGGTCCGTATCCGGCGCTCACCTTCGGACCGGCATGCTTCCCGATCCGGCCGCTTCACCACCGGCAGTTGGTCACCCTGCCGGTGGTGAAGATATATTACTATACCGATACGGAACCTTCATCCGGCAAGTGGCCATCTGGCGTCGCGGCGTTAACGGCATTCGGCAGATGCTGGCTGAGTTGCGACAGGAAGTCGTGCGGCGCCATGCCAGATTGCGACGACATCGCCTGAACCTGATCGTTGCCGAGGACGCCATGAAGCTGTTCCGGGGAAACCGGCTGATTGGCACCGTTGCCGACCCAGGATTGCGCGACGCCGTCGAGACCGGCACCCTCAAACTTGGCCATCAAGCCCTGCAGGCCGCCCGCCATGCCACCCATACCGCCAGACGAGGCTGGTCCAGCCATCGTTCCCTGGGTGCCGCCCTGATTGGTTTGGCCGCCGCCAAGCAGGCTGCCGAGGATGCCCTGAATGGGTGATGCGCCGCCGGTTCCGCCGCCGATACTGGACATGATTGTGTCGAGGATACCCATTGTCTGTGTTCCTTACTGGTGGTGAAGCGCGATCGCCGTTCAGGCGGTGCGGCTGCGGCCGATGATGGCGTGGTAGACGAACAGCACGACGATCGCGCCGACGACGGCGACAACCATGCTGTAGATGTTCAGGCCGGTGACCGGGGTCGCCCCAACCAAGGAGAACAGGAAGCCGCCGACGAAGGCGCCGACAACGCCGAGCACGATGTCGAGCATCAGGCCTTCACCAGTTTTGTTGATGAGCTTGCTGGCAATAAAGCCGGCAATCAGTCCGAGAATAAGCCAGCCAATGATCGACATCGCGTTTCCTTGTCATGCGTCGCTGTTCGTAATCTTGCCAAGCCACTGATGCGCGCGGCAGCCGGGCGGAGGGCGGCCTGGCAGATGCCGCGAGACACCGCCTTGATCGAGTGTTGGAACTGATCAAGGCACTTCCACCCGGACCCGCCGTACCGTGACGAGTCGCTGCCGTGCGCGGTGTCCGGCTGCTTTTGATTTCGTCACGGCCGGCATTACTGCCCTTACAGTCAGGCCCGTCGTTACTGATCCAGTTCCCAGGGCGTCATTGGTCAGACGCCACCAGTCCTGCCGTCCACTGTCCGGTGGCTGACGAGGAGCCGCCGCTGAACCGCGAGCGAGCCGCCGATACCTGCCGCGAGCAAACCCAGCAACAGCACGCCAAAGCCGGCGAAGGCCGTCTTGGACGCTGCCGCGGAACTGGCATCAGCCGTGTTCTTGGCGGTTTGGATTGCCTGGTCACGGGTCTGCTGAATCTTCGCCTGGGCGTCGTCGAACTGCTTGGCGGCGTCGTCGTGGCTGATCTTCCGCTGCGCGGCGATGATGTTGATGACCTGGTCCTTGGCTGCCGGGGCACCAGCGCCGCCGCGGGCATAGGTCGCGAGGTTCGTGGCGATCGCCTTCTGCGCGTCCTGCGGCGACATCGTGGCCGGGTCAGGATTGGTCGGCTGCAGATAGGACTGGGCCTGCTGCTGCAGCATGTCGGGCGACACGCCTGCGGCCTGCGCAGCCGGTTTCACCGCGTCGCTTATGCCGCTGCCCGCCGCCGAGGTGACACTGCCGAGGGCAGAGAAGCCGCCGCCGATAATGCCGCCAATCGCGGAGGTCAGCAGCCAGAATGTCAGCAGGGTCGCGATGCCCCAGGTGACGATGCCGTGCAGCAAGCCGTCGAAGCGGACCTCAATCCCGGCCATCCAGGCCGAAACGTAGCCGCCGACGAACAACGAGATGCAACTGCTGATGACCCACCACAGACCGGCGCCGATGCCGAGGTTGCCGGCGTTGGGCGTGCTGCCGGCGTTGGTGTCGACGGTGCCAAGACCGATGCCGGCACCCAGCAGGCTGAGCAGGAGCTGGACGGTGACGACGAGTATGACGCCGCCGAAGATCGCTGCCCAGGATATCCGCCGATGCGTATGTGAGGCGCCCCCAAGGGAGGTGGTGGTATCGACGGTGGTCGATCCGGGCGTGATCGTCGCCGATCGCCGGGGATCAATGGTGCTTGTGGACAAGGTTTCCTCCTCGGGTCCGGGGTGCTAGTGGCGAAAATCAGACCGATAGAACCGTCTGACTTTCCCACTAGCTGTGGTTTGGTGGGCCGATTCACCCGACCGCATGCGATGCGGGTGTCGGGATCGGACCACTAGTAGTGAAAGTCAGACGGACAGAACCGTCTGACTTTCCCACTAGCTGTGGTTTGGTGGGCCGATTCACCCGACCGCATGCGATGCGAGTGTCGGGATCGGACCACTACGCGCGCCCCGGATCAGGTTGTTGAACGATCAGATCTTGCTGCCAGCCTGGGCCGGCTCTGCCGGCATAACCGGAACCGCCTCTGTCGTGCGGCTCGTGGCGGTCTGGCCGCCAGGAACCTTCTCGATCTCGACCTCATCGCGACGCACGGTGTCCTTCACCGTCTCCATGCGGTCGCTGGCTTCCTTGCGCAAGTTGACCTCTTCCGTGACCCGCGCCGTCTTGGCGACAACGGCTTCCTCACTGGTCTCGGTCATCTCGATCGTCTTGTCGGTGAAGTCCGTCGTCATCGGCCGACCATCGGTCACCGCATGGCGTTCCAGAGTCACCTTCTCGCTGTGCAGGGAGACCTGCTCCTCCACCGGTGTTTCGACGACATAGCGCCGGATGCGGGTGGTGCCGCCGCTGACCGCCCGCTTGCCGACCGACAAGGTCTCCTCGGCGAGCTGGATGGTGCCGCCGTCGGTCGCCGTGCCCTGCATGCCCGTGGCGGGCGCCGTGCCTTGCATACCCACCGCAGGCGTCCCCATTGCGGGCGCCCCCATTGCTGGCGCGGTCGTGGTGCGCGTCGTGGTGGTCTCGGTGGCGCCATAGGAGGCGGCACGCTCATCGAGGTCGATCGGGTTGTGCTTCTCAAGCACGGCGCTGACGCGGTCGACGTGTTCGTCAGGGACCTTGACGGTGACCACGGTCGAGCCGCTTGCCATGCTGCGGTCATAAACCGTGGTTTCGTGTTCCGGGGCAGTGCCGATCATCTTGGACCAGAAGCTTGCCTTCGGTTGTTCGGCGGACGTCGAGGTGCCGGACGCCGTGGTGCCGGACGTCGAGGTGCCGGACAGGGCCGTATCCTTGGCGTGCTGGCTGATCGCAGCAGCGGGGACATTGGCGGATTTCAGGTCGAGTACGGCGGCTTCCGCGTGGGCGACGGTGTCGTAAACGGCGACGAGGGTTTGTTCAGTCATGTTTGATGCTCCTAGGCAAGTTCAGTGGGTTTCATTCCGAGGGCGGGCGATCCTTCCGGTATCGCGGACGATCCCGCCTCGGTGCGGGTAATCACGGCGTCCTGTTCACGCAGCATCACGGTCTCTCGGTGGTTTTCCGTGACGCGCACGCGCTTTATCCGAACCTCCTCCTTGAGGATCAGGCGGCGCTCGACAACGACGACCTCTTCCACGACCGAGATGACCGTGGTGTCGCCTTCCTCGCGAACGGGGGGAACCCGATCGACTGCTCGATCTATCGGCACCCGTTCGATCTCGACCCGCTCATGGGTCAGCGTCTCCTCGACCAGATGTTCTTGCTGCCGAGTAACGGTCGCGACGCGTACGGTGTCGCCAGCGACCTGACGCCGCGTCACCGAGAGCTGTTCGGCGTGCAGCGGCAGCGTGAGATTTTCCGCCGAGCGATTAGGCGCCGGCAGATTGTCCGCGGAGGACGTACTGCCCGGTAAAGGCATACTGGCGGACGTCATGATGGGATATCCCTGAAAGTAACGGCCGAATGACTTCGGCGGGACAAAACCCCAGACGACTGGCGAGCCTCCGTGATCTGCATGTATTGAACGCGCGCCGCAGGTTTGCGTTGTCTGGATCAGCCGCCCGATATCGGCGAGTGACTATGCGATTACGCAAGCCCCGGACCGGGAACCATTAAGCTGGCGATCGGGCACACGTATTATTCGGCGAGCCGGTGCGTGGGGTGCGCTTCAACGTTGTTTGGATGAAGCTCATCGGCACGCTGACGGATGCATTCGGTGATGTGGGTCAGGACAGCCCTGATCCGAGCCGTGGCGCGGTTGTCGCGATGCACGAGCAGCCAGATGCCGGTGCTGGGAACCGGAGAGGGAGCAACCAACCGTACCAGCCCAGGCTCCCGGTCCGCGCGGAAACGGGCGAGGCAGGCCAGGCCGCCGCCGTGGACCGCGGCGGCGACCGCAGCTTCATGACTGCTGGTCTGCAAGGCGATACGCGCGCGCGGCGCCAGGTCCGCCAACCAGCCCGTCTGCGTCGCATCCTCGATATCATCAAGCTGGGTGATCAGGCGATGCCCGGGGCAGCCACCCTCGAAGTCCGGTTCATCATGCTGTTCCAGGTAGGCAGGAGAGGCATACAGGCCGAAAGCCACGGTGCCGATGCGGCGGACGACGAGATCGTGCTGATGCGGCTGTGCGAGCCGGACCGAGACATCTGCCTCACGCATCGAAAGACTGAGGTCCCGCGGATCGGGGATCAGCTCGATCACGATGTCGGGGTGCTGGACGTGCAGTGCGGCGAGGCAGGGTGCGAGGATGTGATTGGCAACCGTCTGCGCGCAGGTGACGCGGACCAGGCCAGACAGCCGCGTGTCGCGGCCGGCGACATTGCGTTCCAGGGACAGGGCTTCGGCTTCCAGACGCTCCGCCTGTTCGCGGACACTCTCGCCGGCCAGGGTCGGCACATAGCCGTCCGGGGTACGGTTCAGCAGGCGCACGCCAAGGCTGGCTTCCAGTGACGCGAGCCGGCGCCCGACGGTGGATTGGGCGACGCGCAATTCCTTGGCGGCAACCGACAGGCTGCCGTGGCGAGCGATGGCAAGAAAGAACCGGAGGTCATCCCAATCGAGCATAAAGGGCTGCCCCGCGTTTTCGCATTCCCACTCGCCGGCTTTGGTTGTCTGGTTTGCCGGGCAGGAGGCTTAAAATATGTGTGCCGACCATCCGGCCAGGCGGTTGCTACAAGAAGCGCGTCCGCCGAGCAATCCGACTCTCGCGGTCAGGACGGTTGAAGACACAGGTCGTTGGTCCTGGGGAATCTGATCGCCTGCCTAGTATCGCCCATCAGTGAAGGGCGATACGTCGGTTTGGCTTGAAGTGGCCGATTCACGCGGCGAAGCGCGTGCAGCACTTCTCTGCGATCGGGCACCAGAGCGGCGCCCGACTAGAGCGGTGTCCGATCGCCTTGGCTCACGGACCCCTCTCCAACTCATTGTTTGATCGCGTGATTCACCGTTCCGGTGAAGCCCCCTGCTCGGATCACGCTTGTCTTATGACTTCCCCCGGGTTTGCGGAACAATGGTTCACCAGCGGCGGGTTGCAACCCGCCGCTGGTGAAGGGGGATGGATCGAGATCACGCCGGTCGGGTAGGACCGAATTAGAGTGGGATCGCCCCCTTCTTTTCCACAAGGCCCGAACGGATACCGGGGGTGTGATGCCCCGGATGACAAGCATGGGACAGGAAAAGACATGGGACAGGAAAAGATGAGCCACGCCATAGCACCCACAGCGGATCAAGTCACCCTCGGCGTCGATGTCTCGAAAGATACCCTCGATGTCCACCTCCACCCGCAGGGCATCGCCCAGCAATTCACCAACGACCCTAAAGGCCACAGCAAGCTGATCGCCTGGATCACCCCCAGGCAGCCGACACGCATCGTCTTCGAGGCCACCGGCGCCTATCACCGTGCTCTGGAATTGGCGCTGGGCCGCGCCGCGCTGCCCGCCGTCAAGGTCAACCCGCTGCAGGCCCGCCGCTTCGCCGAGGCCACCGGCAAACGCGTCAAGACCGATACGGTCGATGCCGCCATGCTGGCCCGCTTCGGCGCCATCCTGCAGCCCGACATCCCACCCGCCAAGGACGAAACCATTGACACGCTGGGCGAACTGCTGGCCGCACGGCAGGCTTTGGTGAAGGACCGAACCACCGCGCTCAACCGCAGCAAGACCCTCACGCTGGCCCTGCTCAAGCGCCAAAGCCAGCAACACCTCAAGCAGATCGAAACCCAGATCCAGGCCATCGATCGCCAGCGGACAACCATTCTGGCCGCCCATAAGAGGCTCAAGGCCCGCTTCGACATCCTTGTCAGCATTCCTGGCCTGGGCGCCGCCAGCGGCCTCGCCCTGCTCATCGACATGCCCGAACTCGGCACCATGGATGCCAAACAGGCCGCCAGTCTCGCCGGACTGGCGCCCGTCACCCGGCAATCGGGCACCTGGCAGGGGAAAAGCTTCATACAGGGCGGCAGAGCCAACCTTAGGCAGGCCATCTACATGCCAGCCCTCGTCGCCATCCGCTTCAACCCGCCGCTCAAAGCCAAATACCTGGCGCTGCGTCAGGCCGGTAAACCCGCCAAGGTCGCCATCGTCGCCATCATGCGCAAGCTGGTCATTATCGCCAACGCGCTGCTGCGCGATACGCGCACATGGACGCCAGAAGTGGCTTGACCAAGACGGATACTCTAAGAATAAGGATATGCAGGATGAGCAAGCGGCCAATTTCGATGAGCGGCCCGCCACAGGCACCGATCGCCAAGCCGGCGCTCGATGCGTTGATCGCCCAGGGCCATGCGGACCCGACGGCGATCCGGACGCTGCGCTGCCGCACGGTGGCACAGGGCCGCTTCCAGCAGCTCAACTACATCCGGCACCTGCCGCCGCATCCGGTCATGGAAGACGAGCCGGAGGGCTTGCTGGGCGAAGATGTCGCGCCGAATGCGTCGGAGGCGCTGCTTGCCGCGTTCGGGTCCTGTCTTGCCATCGGCATCCACGCGAATGCCGTCGCTCGGCGGATTCTGCTGCGATCGCTGGAACTGGAACTGGAGGCCGACGTCAACACCACGGCGGTCTGGGGCGCCGGCGACACCGATCCGAAGCCGATCGGGTTTGAAGCCATCCGCGTGTCGGTGCATTTGCAGGCGGACGCTTCCGATGACGTGCTGGCAGCCCTGATCAAACACGCCACGCTATGGTCGCCCATCGCCAACACGCTGCACAACCCGGTGCATCTGGATGTTACGTTGGGCAAAGGGACCCGCTAATCCAGCACCAGGTCGTCGCGGTGGACCATCTCATCGCGGCCGCGCCAGCCCAGGATCGCCTCGATCTCGTCCGAGCGGTGGCCGGCGATACGCTGGGCGTCGGTGCTGGCATAGGCGGACAGGCCGCGGCCCAGCGGCGTTTCGCCGGGGCCGAGGATGCTGACCGGGTCGCCGCGGTCGAAGCTGCCCGCCACCGCGCGCACCCCGGCCGGCAGCAGCGACCGCCCGGCTGCCAGGGCGCGGGCGGCGCCGGCATCGACGGTCAATGCCCCCAAAGCCGACAGCGAGCCGGCGATCCAGCGTTTGCGGGCGGTGCGGCCCTCTGGCACCGGCAGGAACCAAGTGCAGCGGGCGCCGCGCTGCAGCGCCTGCAACGGCCGCTCGACACCGCCCACGGCGATTGCCATGGCGCAGCCGGCCTGGGTGGCGATGCGGGCGGCGGCCAGCTTGGTGCGCATGCCACCCGAGGAGTAGCCCGGCGGCGGTTCGCCACCCATCGCCTCAATCTCTGGGGTGATCGCCTCGACCAGGGGGATGTGGCTGGCAGCGGGGTCACGACGCGGGTCGGCGGTGTACAGGCCGTCGATGTCCGACAGCAGGATCAACTGGTCGGCCTGCACCATCTCCGCCACCCGAGCGGCGAGGCGGTCGTTGTCGCCGAAGCGGATCTCGGCGGTGGCGACGGTGTCGTTCTCGTTGATCACCGGGATGCAGCGCAGCGACAGCAGGGTGTTCAGCGTGGCGCGGGCGTTGAGGTAGCGGCGGCGGTCCTCGGTGTCGTCCAGGGTCAGCAGCAATTGGGCGGCGGTCAGGCCGCGGGCCGACAAGGCCTGCGCCCAGGCCTGCGCCAGGCGGATCTGGCCGACCGCGGCGGCGGCCTGCTTCTCCTCCAGCTTCAGCCGCTTCTGCGTCAACGCCAGGGTGCGGCGGGCCAGGGCGATGGCACCGGAGGAGACGACGATGACGTCGGTGCCGCGCGCCCGCAGGGCGTGGATGTCGGCGGCGACGCTGTCAAGCCAGGCGGCGCGGGGGGCGGCCTGCTGCGGGTCGACGACCAGGGCGCTGCCGATCTTGACGACCAGGCGCTGGGCGGCCTCAAGGTTTGGGATCATGAGGCTGGGGATCATGCGGTGGGGGCGAGCGGCGTTCGCGGTGGCGGCCGCCGGTTCGCCCGGGTCACGCCGCTGCCTGCTGCCGGCCGGCATGGATGGCGTTCCGCAGCACCCGCAGCAGCTCGGGCACGCCTTGGCCGGTGGCGCCGGCCAGCAGGTGCACCGGCCGGCCAGAGGCCTTGCGCAGGGCGGCGAGGCGGGATGACGTTTCCCGCGGGGTCATCGCGTCGGCCTTGTTCAGGCCGATGATCTCCGGCTTGCCGGCCAGGCCGCCGCCATAGGCCGCCATCTCGGCCCGCACGGTGCGCCAGGCCTTGACCACGTCGCCGGCGGCGCCGTCGACCAGGTGCAGCAGGACGGCGCAGCGCTCGACATGGCCGAGGAAGCGGTCGCCGAGGCCGGCACCTTCGTGCGCGCCCTCGATCAGGCCGGGAATGTCGGCCAGGACGAATTCCTCCGCGCTGGACAACCGTATGACACCGAGCTGGGGGTGCAGGGTGGTGAAGGGGTAGTCGGCGATCTTCGGGCGGGCGGCGGAGACGACGGAGAGGAAGGTGGACTTGCCGGCGTTGGGCAGGCCGATCAGGCCGGCGTCGGCGATCAGCTTCAGGCGCAGCCAGACCCAGCGCTCCTCGCCCGGCCAGCCCTTGGTCACCTGGCGGGGCGCGCGGTTGGTGGAGGTCTTGTAGTGGGTGTTGCCGAAGCCGCCGTCGCCGCCGCGCAGCAGGTGGACGCGCTGGCCGGGGCGGGTCATGTCGGCCAGCAGGGTCTGTTGGTCGTCGGCGAGGATCTGGGTGCCGACGGGCACGGTGATGGTGATGGCCTCGGCGCCGGCGCCGGTGCGGTCGGACCCTGCGCCGTTGCCGCCCTTCGGTGCCCGGAAGTGCTGGGTGTAGCGGAAGTCGATCAGGGTGTTGAGGTTGTGTTCGGCGACGAAGACGATGTCCCCACCCTTGCCGCCGTTGCCGCCGTCGGGGCCGCCGAACTCGATGAACTTCTCCCGCCGGAAGGCGACCACGCCGTCGCCGCCGTCGCCGGAGCGCAGATAGATCTTGGCTTGGTCGAGGAACTTCATGGCTGGGGGAATTTCATGGCTGGGGGAACTTCATCGTTGGGTCCGGCCATGCGAAAGGGGCCGGTTGTGCACCGGCCCCCGGATATCGGCGCGGTGCGGCGGTGCTACTCGGCAGCCAGCGGCGGCGCCTCGGCGGCGGCGTTCGGCTCGACCGAGATGTGCACCTTGCCCTCGGACTTGCGGGTGAACTTCACCCGCCCGTCGACCAGGGCGAAGATGGTGTGGTCGCGGCCGAGGCCGACGTTGCTGCCGGGATACCACTTGGTGCCGCGCTGGCGGACCAGGATGTTGCCGGCGATCACGGCCTCGCCGCCGAACTTCTTGATGCCGAGGCGGCGGCCTTCGGTGTCGCGGCCGTTGCGTGACGAGCCGCCTGCCTTTTTATGTGCCATGGCGGATTACTCCTGCGTGGGTTCGGTGCCGCCGAGAGATTCGGCGGAGACGATGACGGGGGTGGCGAGGGCTTCGGGTTCGGTGGCTTCGGTTTCCGCTGGGGCGGATGGGGCCACGGGCTCCTGGTCTGGGATCTCCTGGTCTGGGATCTCCTGGCCTGCGGGTTCGACGGCAGGCGGAGCGGCTGCGGTCTCGGCGTGGTAGGTCTGGCCGTTGGCATTGATGCCGCCGATGCGCAGCACGGTGACGTGCTGGCGATGGCCGTTGCGGCGGCGGCTGTTCTGCCGGCGGCGCTTCTTGAAGATGATGACCTTGTCCAGCCGGTCCTGCGCGATCACGGTGGCGGTGACCGAGGCGTCGGCGACGATGGGGGCGCCGATGGTCAGGCTGCCGTTGACGCCAACCGCCAGAACATCGTTGAAGGTGACGGTTCCGCCGGCCTCGGCGTCCAGTTTCTCGACCTTCAGCACGGCGTTTGGCGTGACGCGGTACTGTTTTCCGCCGGTGCGGATGACAGCGAACATGGGGGCGAACTTTCCAAGGTCTGGGCAGTGCGCGACGGGGCGCAGTGCGATAGCGTGTTGGTCCGGCGCGCGCCTGTTGCGGTGCGGCCGGCGGAAGGGGCGCGTTATAGCGGCGCGGGCGCTGCTGTCAACCGCGAATTTTTCAATGCAGTCAGCAACTTGCCGATGTCACCGGGTGGTGCGCCGGGGGCTTGCAGCTTACCGGACGCTGGAATGAGCGGGCCAGCTTGACCGGGAGTCGTTCTGGCATCTATCGTGTTCTTCTCGTCGGGGATCGCGGGCCGGTGAAGATTTCGTCCTGATAGCATGTTGGTCTGGGGCTTTAGCCCAGGGCCGGATTGGCTGACCGCTGTTGAGCGGACCGCCTGAACCCTTGCTGTGGACGATCCATGTCAACCCAGGAACTCATTCCAGGCGCGCGTCGCGATGCCGTGCGCGACGCGTTCAAGGCTGCTTTCGGAACGGATATAGCGCACGACCTGCAACCGCTGCGCGGCGGCGTATCGGGCGCGCTGATTTGTCGATGTTCCGTTCAAGGCCGGCGCTATGTGCTGCGCGTTGAGCCGGAGCGCACTGCCCTGCACGACCGGGAGCGAGGCTATGCCTGCATGACCGCCGCCGCTGCCGTCGGCGCCGCGCCACGACTGCATTATGGCGACCCTGGAGCTGGGGTCGCCATCATGGATTTCGTGGCCGGGCGTCCACTCGCGACCCATCCGGGCGGACCGACCGGGGCAGCGCAGGCGCTGGGCGAACTCATTGCTCGTATTCAGGCGACGCCGCCGTTTCCCGCGCCATCTCCCGGGGCCGGCGACTATCCGGACGTCCTGGTGGACATGCTGGCCGGCCTTCGTGAGTCAGGACTTGTTGCGGCGGAAGAGGTGGAGCCGCTGGCTCAGGGTCTTGCCCGCATCCGCGCTGCCCTGCCCTGGAACGCGTCGCTGATGGTGTCCACCCACAACGATCCCAACCCGCGGAATATCCTGTTTGACGGCCAGCGCGTGTGGCTGGTGGATTGGGAACTCGCCTTCCTGAACGACCCGTTGGTCGATGTCGCGATCCTGACCACTGATCTTGTCGAGGCGCCTGATTTGCAGGAGGTGCTTTTGCGTGCCGCCCTTGGTGCTGTGCCCGACCGGGCTGTGCATGCGCGCCTCGGCGTGATCCGGCTGCTCACAAGGCTGTTTTACGGCTGCGTCGTGCTCGATGGGCTGGGTCCTGCGGCCCGATCAATTGCGGCCTTGGGCCTTCCTACGTTCACACCTGCCGGGTTCAGAAGGGCGGTAGCAGAGGGTCAGCTTGGGTCGGGCACGCCTGAGGCGGCTTATGCCTTTGCCAGGATGTCCCTGGCGGCCTTCCGGCAGGAAGTCGCGACACCGGGCGTGAGCGAGGCTTTGAGGATCGTGGCCCAGGGTTGATGTTCGGGCAAACCTTGCAGAGCGTGGGAATCCGGCTTCGGCAACGGGAGGCGGCCGACGTTGGACTTAGGCCCATTCGTTATCCGTACCGCATCTGGTCGTGACGACGGACAGCATGACCCGGCGGGACTTTAGCCCCCAACCTGATCGAGCGTCGCACCGTGCTCGCGGCCATCAAGGTCCAGTGCTCGCCGTGCTCGCCATGCTCGCCGCGGAGGGCGGCTGCGCGTGGCTCCGCGCGGCTGCGCGCTTCCGTTGACGGAAGCTGTGCGCGGCGCGCTGAGATGTTGCAGGCCGGGATGGAGAAACGGCGCTTTGACCGAACAAAGAAACGATTGTAAGTATTGCAACGATGAGATGCATGCAACCAGCAGGCAAATATCAAGGGGATTGTCCGCCTGTAACGTAAGCTTAACGGAAGCAGGGGACGGCAGTGGTGCCGAGCTATTTGACTAAATCTGCGTCGCATCCGCATGGCCACATTCAGGATGACGCATGGACAGATTGTGCCGTTGCGCCCATCGAGGTGGGCAATATCGCCGCCCCCAGGCGCGAAGCAAAGTCTGTTTTTCCTCGTATCAATATGGCCTAATTTTCGCAGATGTTCCGTAGAGTGAATCATCCTTGCCATAGGCGCCAAGATCATGAGCATTTCAAGCGTCGGTCAAAACCCTGTCGCCCTGTTAACCAGAGGTATATCCGCTGCACCTTCCGCTTCCAGTCAAACCTTGGAAGGTAAATATACCTTTGAAGATCAGATAAACCCATTGACGTTGAAGCAACGGTCTACTGAGTCAACGGGCGTGTTGCCGTCATCTACCACAAGTAGTCTTTCAGTAAATCCGGAGATTAGCTATACTTCCGGCAATCTGGCTGCCAACTCAGGGGCGACTCTCGATCTAACCCAATCGGATAGAGCTTTCATCTTCGCGGCAACCGGTCTCACGGCTCAACCGAATGGAGATATCAGTGGGCAGCCACTTCCAGGAGAGAAAATGGTCCGGCCACCTGATTTGTTGCTACAGATATCAAACGCCAGGAAAACAGGCACCTTGACAGGTGATGTGACCGCTCAAGACTTATCACGTCTGGCAACCGGCGCCGCAGCAAGTGGCCATTCCTGGCCGGTGTCATACTTGCAGAATGGGCTTGCTTATCTGGAGAGCCCCGCATCCAGCAAGCAGGCCGCCATCAAAAGCAACGTAGATGTGCTGACATAAGGCGAGCCGCCGGCAACGCCGAAAACCTGCCAAGACCGGTGCAGGGAGGAGCGTCTTCGACCAGCCGGCGTGCGGACTCTTTTTGAGCCGGATTTATGGGCAGAGTCGCCCGCTAAGTCTCGTGTCCAACGAGCGACTCTTTTCGCGGATATCCTCAACCAGCCCCTAAGCTAGGGTGACGATTCCGCGCGCGATCAAAGAACGGCATTGACCGGACCCCACAAAACCACGCGACGCGGCGGCGCGGGCGAGGTAACCACGCAGGGTGCGGAACAGGCAGGCAGCGGTGGCGTCACCGGATCGAGCGGACCCTGGCGGAGAGCGGCGGCCGTGGCCGCACCGGCTGCCGGCCATCGTCTGGCTGATCGGTGTGAGCAGCCTGCTGCGCCTGGGGTTTGCCGCCGGCACCGGGCTGGGCGTCGACGAAAGCTACATGGTCACTGCCGGGCGGGTGCTGCGCCTGGGCTACTTCGACCATCCGCCGGCCAGTTGGTGGCTGTCCTGGGGGGCGGCGCACCTGCTGCGGACCGAGGCGCCGTGGGCCGTGCGGCTGCCGTTCATCGCGCTGTTCGCCGTGTCGCAATGGCTGGTCTGGCGGATCGGCTGGCGGATGGTCTCCCCGGCCGCGGGTCTGTGGGCGGCGGTGGCGCTGAACCTGTCGCCGGTGTTCGGCGTGACGACGGGCACCTGGGTGCTGCCGGACGGCCCGCTGGACGCCGCCCTGCTGGGGGCGTTGCTGTGCCTGCTGCATGCGCTGCCGGCGCCGGCCGACAAGCCGGGTGCGGTGGGATGGTGGATCGGCGCCGGGCTGTGCGCGGGCCTGGCGCTGTTCTCCAAATACTCCGCGGTGCTGGTCGTCGGCGGGGCGTTCCTTTACCTGCTGGCAAGCCCTGTGCACCGGCGCTGGCTGCTGCGGCCGCAGCCCTACCTGGGGCTGCTGGCGGCGGCGGCGGTGTTCTGTCCGGTGTTGCTGTGGAATGCCGGGCATGGCTTTGCCTCGTTCGCCTTCCAGGGCGACCGAGCGCTGGGTGGGCGGGTGCGGCCGTGGCTGGCGGTGCAGACGCTGGGCGGCGAGGCGCTGTTCGTGCTGCCATGGCTGTGGCTGCCGATGATGGCCGTGCTGATCCGGGGCTTCCGCCGCCGAGCGCCTTGGGACCAGCGCCTGTGCGCCTGGCTGGCGGCGCCGGCGGTGGTGGGCTTCGCCGCGGTCTCCGCCTGGTCGTCGCAGCGGGTGCTGTATCATTGGGCGGCGCCGGGATACCTGATGCTGTTTCCGCCGCTGGGCGGGCTGATCGCCGGGAAGATCGGGCGGCGGCCGGTGCGGTGGGTGCTGGCGGGTTCGGCGGTGCTGGAGCTGGCCGCGGTGGCGGTGCTGGTTGCGCAGATGCAGTTCGGCTGGCTGAGTGGGCCACTGGCCGCCATGGGGGCGAAGGATCCGACGGCGGCCGGACTGGACTGGACCTCGGTGCGGGACGACCTGCGGGGGCGGGGGCTGCTGGCGCCGGGCACGGTCGCCGCGGCGCTGAACTGGCGGGATGCGGGGAAGCTTGGCCACGCGCTGGGGCCGGCGGTGCCGATGCTGTGCCTGTGCGGCGATGCCCGCCAGTTCGGCTTTGCCGACCCGTTAAGTGACCATGCCGGGCAGGACGTGCTGCTGCTGGCGGCTGGCGGCGTTGAGCCGGCGGCGGCACAGCGGTGGTTCCAGTCGGTGGAGGCGCTGGCGCCGGCCGCGGTACGGCTGGATGGGCGGGTGCTGATGACGGTGACGGTGTTGCGCGGGCACCATCTGCTGCCAGGACAATGAGACGGCGCGGCGGCCTCGGAACGTGTTGTTCAGAACGCCAGGCCGGTTGCCTGCATCACCAGCGGCAGGGTGCGGACCATCTCCAGCACCGGTTCGGGCACCGGTTCGTCCACCGAAACCAGGCAGATGGCATCGCCGCCCTGCTCTGCCCGGCCCAGATGGAAGGTGGCGATGTTGATCCCCGCACCGGCCAGGGTGGCGCCGAAGCGGCCGATGAAGCCCGGTTTGTCCTGGTTGGTGACATACAGCATGTAGCGGGCGAAATCGGCCTCCACCTTGATGCCCTTGATTTCGACGATGCGCGGGCGTGAACCGGCGAACAGCGTGCCGGCGACCGACCGGGTCAGCCCGTCGGTCTCCACCGTCACGCGGACCAGGGTCAGGTATTCGGTCGGCCGGTCATGGGCGACCTCGGCGACGTCGATGCCATGGTCGCGGGCGTTGACGGCGGCGTTGACCATGTTCACGCCCTCCATCAGCGGCGACATCAGGCCGGCCAGCATGGCCGCGGTCAGCGGGCGGTGGTTCAGCACCGCGGCCTGGCCCTCATACTCGATGGCCACCCGGCGGATCGCCCCCTCGCGCGCCTGGGTCAACTGGCCGGCAAAGGCACCCAGCAGGCGGGTCAGTTCAAGGTAGGGCTTCAGCCGCGGCGCGTCCTCGGCGGAGACCGAGGCCATGTTGATCGCGTTCGTCACCGCCCCGGTCAGCAAAAAGTCGCTCATTTGCTCGGCGACCTGCAGGGCGACGTTTTCCTGCGCCTCGGCGGTGGCGGCCCCCAGATGCGGGGTGCAGACCACGTTTTCCAACCCGAACAACGGTGAATCGGTGGCAGGCTCGGTCTCAAACACGTCCAGCGCGGCGCCGGCGATGTGGCCGGAGCGGATGCCGTCGGCCAGGGCGGCTTCGTCGAGCAGGCCGCCGCGGGCGCAGTTGATGATGCGCACACCCTTCTTGGTCTTCGCCAGCGCCTGGCGCGAGAGGATGTTCTTCGTCGCGTCGGTCAGCGGGGTGTGCAGGGTGATGAAATCGGCCCGGCCAAGCAACGTCTCCAGCTCCACCTTCTCGACGCCGAGGTCGAGGGCCTTTTTCTCCGACAGATAGGGATCGTAGGCCAGGACGCGCATCTTCAGGCCGACGGCGCGGTCGGCGACGATGGAGCCGATGTTGCCGCAGCCGATCAGGCCCAAGGTCTTCGCGGTCAGCTCCACGCCCATGAAGCGGTTCTTCTCCCACTTGCCGGCCTTGGTGGAGGTGGTGGCCTCCGGGATCTGGCGGGCGAGGGCGAACATCATGGCGATGGCGTGTTCGGCGGTGGTGATGGTGTTACCGAGGGGTGTGTTCATGACGACGACGCCGCGGGCGGTGGCGGAGCGGACATCGACGTTGTCGACGCCGATGCCGGCGCGGCCGACCACTTTCAGCCGGCCGGCGACCTGCAGCAGCTCCTTAGTGACCTTGGTGGCGGAGCGGATGGCGAGGCCGTCGTACTCGCCGATGATGGTGCGCAGCTCCGCCGGTGAAAGGCCGGGCCGCAGGTCGACGTCGATGCCGCGGTTGCGGAAGATCTCGACGGCGGCGGGGGAGAGCTTGTCGCTGATCAGGACTTTGGGCATGGGGGTCCTATCGTTACTTGGCCGGTATTTATGGCGCGGTTTGGACGCGAGGTGGCAGTGCGGGGTGCTGGGCCGGTGCGGGTCAGGCCGCGGCGAACGATGCGGCGGTTGCCGCGGCGGCCCAGTCCAGCCAGGGCAGCAGCGCCTGGATGTCGGCGGTTTCCACGGTCGCACCGGCCCAGATGCGCAAGCCGGGCGGCGCGTCGCGGTAGCCGGCGATGTCGTAGGCGACGCCCTGCTGCTCCAGCAGGCCGGCAAGCTGTTTGGCCGCCTTGGCCTGCGCCTCAACGGGCAGCCCGGTGAACCAGGCGGCGGTGATCCTGAGGCAGATCGAGGTGCAGGAGCGGCTGGCCGGGTCCTGTGCCAGGAAATCCGCCCAGTCGCTGCCGGCGACCCAGGCGGCGACGGCGGCCAGGTTGGCCTCTGAACGGGCGATCAGCGCGGGCAGGCCGCCGATGCCCTCCGCCCAGCGCAGGCCATCGAGGGCGTCCTCGACGCACAGCATGGAGGGGGTGTTGATGGTCTCACCCTTGAAGATGCCCTCATTCAGCTTGCCCTTGGCGGTCAGGCGGAACAGCTTCGGCAGCGGCCAGGCCGGGGTGTAGGTCTGCAGCCGCTGCACGGCGCGGGGCGACAGCGCCAGCATGCCGTGCGCCGCCTCGCCGCCCAGGACCTTCTGCCAGGACCAGGTGACGACATCGAGCTTCGGCCACGGCAGCGCCATGGCGAAGGCGGCGGAGGTGGCGTCGCAGATTGCCAGGCCCTGGCGGCCGGCGGTGATCCAGTCGGCGTTGGGCACCCGCACGCCAGAGGTGGTGCCGTTCCAGGGGAAGACGACGTCGTGGTCCGGCTGGACCGCGCCCAGGTCGGGCAGCGCGCCGTAGCCGGCGGACAGCACGCGCGCGTCAGCCAGCTTCAGGTGCTTGACGACGTCAGTGGCCCAGCCTTCGCCGAAGCTTTCGAAGCTGACGATGTCGACCGGGCGGGCGCCCAGCAGCGACCACAAGGCGATCTCCACCGCGCCGGTGTCGGAGGCAGGGACGATGCCCAGGCGCCAGTCGTCCGGCATGCCCAGGATGTCGCGGGAGCGGGTGATGACCTCATGGAGGCGGGCCTTCGGCCCATTGGCGCGATGGCTGCGGCCGAGGCAGGCGCCGGACAGGGCATCCAGCGTGAAGCCGGGGCGCTTGGCGCAGGGGCCGGAGGAGAAGTTGGGATTGGCCGGACGGAGGTTCGGCGGCGCATTGGTCGCCGGACGCACGTCCGGGGCGGCGGTGGTTGCCATTTGCGGCTCTCCCTTTCAGAAGAGAAGCGTCCCGGTGGGGGGACGTGACCCGCGCCGGCGTTTAGGCCTGCCGCACCGGTGGGTCAATGTTTTTCTGCCGATCTTTTCTTGCACGGTCCGGTTGCAAAAGTTGTGGTGTTAACGCACGCGGATCAAGCAGCGGCGCGGCCGAGGGTGAAGCAGGTTGGCGGGGTGTCGTCCTCCGCCATGATCTCGACGCGCAGCGGGCCCGTCGTTGTCTGCAGAGCGTCCCAGGCATGGCGGATGTCGTCGGATTGCCGGCGGATGCTGTCGCGGGAGGAGACGGCGAGCACCAGGCACGAAGCCCGCAAGCATTGCGCCGCCTGCAGGATGGTCGCGTAACGGTCGTCCGCCGGCAACCCCACCAGCGCGATCGGCTTGCCCGCCGTCTCGGCGACCGCCACCGCCCTGGTGAAGACGCCGGTATTCCAGCCATCGACGATCCGAGCCGCGGCATCGTCGTCCGACATTTGGTGGGTCGAGCATTCGGTGTTCGCCGAGACGGCGATGACGTCGGTGGTGCTGCCGGCCAGGACCTTTTCCAGATGCGCCAGACGGTCGGTGGCGTGCACCGCCACCAGAATGCCGCCCGGTCGGACGCCCAATGCCTCGGGCGAGAGGTTGTGGCGGGGTTCGAGGCGGAAGCGGTCGGCGTTGGGCTGCTTGTCGCCGGGGTTCTGGCGGCGTTTGTGATACCGTTCGGACAGCGTGAAGATGACGAAGAACACGATGGTGAAGCTGACGCCGCCGATGGTCGCGGCCTGCTTGGTCAGCAGGTTGATGCCGGCCAGCGCGAACAGCATCGTGGTGATCAGGATCAACCCGACCGGCAGTTCCAGGCGCCCAAGCTTCAGGTTCGGCGGCACCCGCCAACGCGGTGCGTTCGGGCGGGTGAAGCGCAGCACGGTGACGCCCAGCGCCTTCATCGCGAAGCTCCAGGCGACGCCGAAGGCGTAGGCCTCGCCCAGCAGGGTGACGTCGCCGCGGCTGATGACGACGGTGGCAAGCTGCAGCAGGGCGACGATGGCGATCAGCCGGTAGCTGGTGCCGTACTTGTGGTGCGGCTGGCGGCACCAGTCGGGGAAGACGCCGTCCTCCGCCACCCGGTTGAGCACGCCGTTGGAGCCGATGATGGAGGTGTTGACGGCGGCGGACAGGATCAGCACGCCGACCAGGACGACGAAGGCCTGGAACGCCAGCCGCAGCCACTCCGGCCCGACCAGGACCATGGCGATGCCGCTGATCAGGTTGTCCTGCACCTTCTGACGCTGGTCGTCGGGGATCAGCATGACGGCGAAGAACGAAACCAAGGCGGTGAATACCAGGCTGTAGCCGAAGATGATCAGGCCGGTGCGGATCAGATTGCGGCGCTTCGGCGCTTCGATCTCGCGGTAGACCTGGGCCAGGCTTTCCTCGCCGCTCATGGCCAGCAGCGAGTGGCCCAGGCCGATGGCGATGGCGATCACTGTGACACCGGGCAGCGCGGTGCCGCGCAGCCAGCCCAGCGCGTCATCGCTGAGATGCAGGTGGGCAGGCGTGGGCAGCGGGACCGGCTGGTAGCCCTTGGTCAGGATCGTCAGCAGGCACCAGGACACCAGGATGACGACCATCGTGGTGGTGATCTGCATCACCCGCAGCGCGCGGGTGCTGGAGAACGGGATGCCGACGGTGTTGGTCCACCAGAAGTAGCAGATCACCACACAGGCGAAGGCCGCGGCAATCAACGGCGGCGGCAGCGGCAGTTGCGGCAGGCCGAACGCGCCGGCCAGTTGGTTCAGCAGGCTGGCGAGGTAGAGTCCGGCGCTGACGGCGCTGATCGGGCCGGTCAGCACGTAGTCGAACATCAAGGCGGCGACGGAGAACTTCGCTGCCGTGCTGCCCATCGACTCGCGCACGACCTTGTAGACGCCGCCGCGGGTGAACATGCTGCAGCTTTCGATGTACACCGCGCGCACGGCGTAGGAAAACAGCATGATGGCCAGCACGAACCAGGGTGCCGACTTGCCGATCTTCTGCTCCGCGATGCCGCCGACATAATAGGCCGACGATCCCAGGTCGCTCAGCACGATGGCGGACGCGCGCCAGAACGAGACGAAGGCCAGCATCACCGTCGCCGGCACGACGAACCGGTCGATCAGCACCGGCCCGCGGAGGCCTGAATGACCGGTGTTCGGCATCAGGGCGTGTCCTTGTGACAGCCGCAACCACGAGCCTGCTGCACGGTGTTCTCTCCCTCGCGGTGCAACCATCCGGCGAGACAGGTGCGGGGCGAGGGCATAAATTCTCCAGATAGGTCGAAGGGCCTGGGCGAGACCGGCGGATCACGTTGGGGTTAGGCGTGGGCGGCTGAGGATGCTTTGCCGTGCCCGGACGGTGCCTGCGTGATTTCCCGAACGGGCCATTTTCATTACCAATAAGTTATGGGAAAGGCCGGTTTCGCTGCACCAGCGGGATGGGCTCACGATTCCGTCAGGCGAGCGGTTGGTTGTCCCATGGCGCGGCGCAGCGGTGCTATGCATCCGCCCATCAGCGAAAACTGGGAGCCGAGGATGACGGAGATCGACGTAATCTCTGCGCGACTGACCGTGCTTGAAACCGTGATGCGGCAGTTGATTACCCACATGGCGGTGCGCGCGGACGACCCGCCGCAATGGGTGCAGACCCGCAAGTCGCTGGCGGTGAGCGCGATTGCCCAGCAGGGGCAGCGAGATCCCGCGTTGCTGCAGGAGGCGGTGACAGCGTTCTTCGACCAGGCGGAACTGGTGGCGAGCGAGTATGCCTATCCTGCGAAGGCGGGAACGCCGCATGGCTTCCTGCGTTAATCAGCCAGACGCCCGGCCGTTTTGGATGGACGGGCACTGGAAGGGCGGGCACCGGACGGATTGGCAGTAGACGCCGCAGCAGGCGCATTCCTTTCAGTTCGGCTGGTGCGGCACTGACCAGGGTTGTCGCCTGCAGCCGCTGCTTGGTGGCGGTGATCTTCCCGCGGCGCCCGCAGGGTGATCATGGGACATCGCGATCCTGGGCCGGCTAGAGCGGTGTCCGTTCGCATTGGCTTACGGACCCCTCTCTAGCTCGTTGTTTGATCGCGTGATTCACCGCTCCGTGTGATGCCACCTCCGCGGATCACGCTCTATGCGCTCCTGATCGTCCCGGGCGCCGGACCTGACAAGGAACAATCATGATGCTTCGCATTTCCGCTTTCCTGACTGGGGTGCTGGTGACGGCGCCGGTCTTGCCGACTACCGAGCTGGCGACTACCGGCACGGCATTGGCGCAGAACCCACAGCCGACGGCGCCGACCAACCCGACGGTGCCGGTTGCCCCGCCCAGCGCGCCGACGCCGCCGCCGGAGCAAGTGGCGCCGTCGAGTGGCGACATGAGCAGCAAGCTGTCGCAGCAGCGCGGCATGATCAAGCCGCCCAACGTCGATCCCGGGATGACGGTGGCGCCGCCGGCCAATGGCACCGCGACCACGCCGGTGATTCCGCCGCCGGGCTCGCCGGGCGGCAATCGGTCGGTGGTGCCGAAATAGGCCGGCGGGCGTGCCGCGGCCTCAGCCGATCGCGGCGTACACCATGTTGCGCAGCAGCGTGCGGTAGTGCAGGCGCTGCTGCGGCGCGGATGACTGCAGCATGAACAGCGCGAACAGATCGAGCGCCGGGTCCACCCAGAAATAGGTGCCCCCGACTCCGCTCCAGAAACAATCGCCAACCGAACCCGGGAAGGGTGCCTCACCCGCGGCGGTGCGGACGGCCAGGCCGAGGCCAAAGCCGTAGCCCGGGCCGGGCGGATAGTAGGCAGCGCGAGCAAGGGTTTGCCCAAGATGATCTGTGGTCATCAGCGCAATGGTGGCGGGGGCGAGCAGGCGGCGGTCCTCAACGCGCCCCTTGCCCAACAGCATGCGTGCGAAGCGGGCGTAGTCGGCGGCGGTGGAGACCAGGCCGCCGCCGGCACTTTGGTGGCGGCGCGGCACGGTGGGGTCGAAGAAGCGCGGCCGCGCCCCTGGCGGCTGGGGCAGCGGCTGCGCGACCCGGTGCCGTTCCGGCGCCGGCAGCAGAAAGCCGGTGTCGATCATGCCGAGGGGCGAGAAGACCAGCTCATGCAGGGCGGTGCCGAGGTCCTTGCCGACCACAACCTCCAGGATGCGGCCCAGCACTTCGGTGGCGTGGCTGTAGTGCCAGACGGTGCCCGGCTGGTGCTCCAGCGGCAGGGCGGCGAGGCGGGCGACGAACTGCGCGAGCGGCAGGTCCTGGGTCAGGAAGCCATCGGCCCGCAGGGCGCGGTTGGCCGAGCTGTCGCCGAGGTAGCCGTAGGCGAGGCCGGCGGTGTGGCGCATCAGGTCCTGGATGGTCGGCGGCCGCGCCGCGGGCCTGGTGGTGCCGTCGGGTTGTGCGACGTGCAGGCGGGCGAACGCCGGCAGGTGTTCGGCGACGGCCTGGTCGAGGCGCAGATCGCCGCGTTCGACCAGGACCATGGCGGCGACGGTGACGACCGGCTTGGTCATGGAGTAGATGCGCCAGATCGCGTCCGGCTGCAGCCTGTCTTGGGTGGCGGCGTCGCGAAAGCCGACGGAACACTGATAGGCGATGGCGTCGCGCTGGCCGACGACGACCGTGGCGCCAGCGATCCTGCCTGCCGCGACGTCCTGATGCAGGCGGTCGGCGATCGCCTCCAGCCGCTGGTGCGACAAAGGCAGGTCCGGATGGGTTGGCTGGGTCATGCTGTGGACCGGATCTGAGATTGGCGCGCCGACCCATAGCCCGGCGGACGATACCAGCGGCCCTCATTGATGAAAGGATCGGCATTAATGGCCGCTGGCATCAGTCGGCGGCCAGGCGGCTGAAGCTGACGCAGGCAGCGACGGCGGCGACAATGGCGGCGATGAACAGGGCCACGGTGGGGCCGGTCAGGGGGAAGGCGGTGAAGATCAGGGCGACCAGTGCCGCGCCCATGGACTGACCCAGCAGGCGGGCGGTGGCCTGCATGCCGCTGGCGCCGCCGGTCCGGATGGGCGGCGCGGAGGTGATAATGGCTCGGTTGTTGGGGGTGTTGAAGAAGCCGAAGCCGATGCCGCACAGGGTCATCCGCCAGGCGATGTCCAGCATCGACGGATGGTCCGGCAGCAGGCTGGCGGCCAGCAGCCCCGCCGCCATCACCGCCATGCCGCACCCGCCCAGCAGGCCGGCGGCGTATTTGTCCGCCAGGCGCCCGGCGAATGGGGCGATCACCGCGACGATCAGCGGCCACGGCGTCATCAGCAGGCCGGTCCTGACCTGGTCCAGGCCGAAGCGATGCTCGAACAGGAAGGGCAGCGAGACATAGGCGATGGACTGGGCGATGAACGAGCAGACAGAGGTGGCGATGGACAGGGCGAACAGCGGGATGCGCATCAGGTCGACCGGCAGCAGCGGGGCGCTGCGGCTGAGCTGGCGGACCACCAGGACGAAGCCGGAGATGGCGGCGATGACCAGCTCCACCGCGACATGTACCCATGAGTCGCCATGACCCAATTCCGAGACGCCGAACAGCAGGGTGCCGAAGGCGACGGCCTGCAGACCGGCGCTGGTCAAGTCGAACCTGGCACCGGACCGCGGCGTCAGCGGCAGGGCGCGCAGGGCGATGAAGGCGCCAAGGATGCCCAGCGGCACGTTCACCGCGAACAGCCAGGGCCACGGCGCGACGGCGAGGATGACGGAGGCGACCGACGGTCCCAAAGCCGAGGCGATGGAGCCCACGGTGGCGTTCAGCCCGACGCCGCGGCCCAGCCAGCGGCGGGGATAGATGAAGCGGATCAGCGCGCTGTTGACGCTCATGATGCCGGCGGCACCCAGGCCTTGCAGCATGCGCGCCAGGATCAGGGTGGTCAGCGAGGAGGACAGCGCGCAGGCCAGCGAGGAGATGGTGAACAGGATCAGCCCGGCCTGGTAGATGCGGCGGTAGCCATAGATCTCGCCCAGTGAGGACAGCGGCAGCAGCGAGACCGTCACCGCAAGCTGATAGGCGTTCACCACCCAGATGGAATTGGCCGCCGAGGTGTGCACCTCCCGCGCGATGGTGGGCAGGGCGACGTTGGCGATGCCGCCGTCCAGCACCGCGAGCGTCAGGCCGAGGGCGATGGTCAGGATCGCCCACAGCCGCTGCGGCATCGGCACCCCATCGAGTGGCGGGGCGGCGACCCTGGGCGGGAGCGAGATCTCGGGCATCAGCCGGGCAGCTCCTGCAAGACGGCCTGGAGGGGCAACTGGCTGAGGTTTGGGCGTTGCAGGACGCGGGTCCAGCGTCCGACCGGGGCGCACAGCGACGGGTCGGAGTCGTTGGAGAACAGGGTGATGGCGGGACATCCGGCGGTGGCGATCAGGTGCATCGGGCCGGTGTCGTTGCCGACGGCGAAGCGGGCGGCGCGGGCGAGCGAGGCGAGGTCGCCGAAGCTGGTCTGGCCGGTCAGGTCGGTGGCGGGCGTGATGTCAGCCGCAAGCCCGCGCTCCGCCGCCGCGCCGACGACCACCGGGGTGATGCCGCGGGCGGTCAGGTGCTGGGCCAGTGCGCGGTAGGACGCGGCCGGCCAGCGCTTGGCTAACCGCTGGGCGGAACTGCCGGGCACCAGCAGGGCGAAGTCGGGCGGCAGGCTGAACCGGGCGATGTCGCCGTGGCACCAGGACAGGTCGGGCGGCGGGAACCCGGTGATCCCGGCCTGGCGCAACTGGCCCTGCTGGCGCTCGGCGTCGTGCAGATGGTTGCGCCTGGGGTCGCGGTCTGGATGCGAGGCGCCAAGGGCGATGCCGGACCACTCCGGGCGCTTCCGGGGCGGGAACAGGAAGAAATAGCGCGACGAGCGGGACGAGGTCTGCAGGTCGTAGACCCGGTTGAAGCGTCCATCGGCGAGCATGCGGCCGAGGCGGCGGGCCTTGGCAAGGTCCCACCAGGCCGGGCGGGGGTCGACCATGACGTCGTCGAAGCAGGGGCAGCCGCGCAGCCAGCCGGCGTAGGCCGCGCTGGTCAGCACGGTGATGCGGGCGCCGGCGTGGTGTTGGCGGATGGCGGCGAAGGCGCCGAGCGAGAGGATGATGTTGCCGAAAGCGCCGAGCTTGACGATCAGGATGTTCTGCCGATCTGTAGCTGCACGGGTCGATGCGTTTTGTGTTGGCTGTTCACGCCGGAGCATGAACCTCCGTATCAGCGTGCCGGGGACGCGGCAACGGTTTGCCGCGCCGGATGCGGTTTTTCCGGCTTTGGGACGGCGGCCAGCGCGAAGGTGGCCGGGGTGCCAGCGCTGTGGGTGCCGGGACTGGAACCGGCATTTCATGGAAAGGATGACCGTATGCTGGTCGATCGCTGGGTTGACGTCCATGCGCATTTCTATCCGCCGGAGACGCAGGCGGTGCGCGAGGAGCGGGTGCGCGGCATGCAGCAAAACTGCTGGAACATCGACGAACTGCCGGTGTGGAACCCAGCCGCACAGTTGGCCTACATGGACCGCACCGGCATCCAGATGCAGATGCTGAGCAACATACCGCGGGGGCTGGACGCGCTGCGCGACTCGAACGGCTACGGTGCATCGTTGGCGCGGCGGCATCCGGACCGGTTCGGCTTTCTGGCGGCGCTGCCGACCGACAACGCCGAAGCCTGCCTGGCGGAGATCGACCGCGTGCCGGGGTCGCTGGCCGCGGACGGCTTCGCGGTGACCTGCCACTACAACGACGTCTACCTGAGCGATGCCCGGCTGGAGCCGGTGTGGGCAGAGCTGAACCGGCGCCAGGCGGTGGTGTTCGCCCATCCCAATGCGTACAACGGCTTCATGGGGCGGCCGGAAGCGCTGCTGGAGGTGGCGTTCCAGACCGCGCGCACCTTCGTCGACATGATGTATGCGGGGCTGTTCCGGCGGTATCCGGACATCCGGTTCGTGGTCGCCCATTGCGGCGGCGCGCTGCCGGGGCTGTCGGGACGGCTGCTGCTGCTGGGCAACGAGCGGTGGGTGCCGAATCCGCACCGGGTGACCCGGGAGGAGATGAGCACGCAGATGCGGCGGCTGTTCCTGGACACCGCGGCGACGATGCCGACCGGGCTGGCCCCGGCGCTGCTGATGACCACGCCGGATCACATCGTCTATGGCTCCGACTGCGGGGTGCCGTGCACGACCGATGAGACGATGAACCGGAACATCGAGGCGCTGCTGACCTATCGCGGGCTGACGGACGAACAGATCCAGGCGATCGGGCGGAATGCGCTGACGCTGTTTCCAGGTGCGGCGGCGCGGATCGAGGCGGCGAAGCGGACAGGCGGCGTGGCGTGAGGGCAGTGCGAATGAGGGTTGGGCGACGCGCCGCTGAGTGGCAGCCGGTTCAGGCCTACTCGACCGGTATTATGTAGCAAGCACATCAAGTCAGTTATGCTTGCTTGCATGCATTGAAACGTGCTACGTCGCAACATGCTTGCGCTTTTGGGTACGTAAATGAAAACCATACAGAGTAAGGGAGGCTACGCCCGCGCCGAAAAATTAAGCAAGGAGGATCGCCAGCGGATAGCATCCGAGGCGGCAAGGGTCCGGTGGTCAGCGACTGACCAACTTCCCGAAGCCACGCATATCGGCAAGGTGAAAATCGGAGTAGTTGAAATACCATGCGCCCGTTTGAACGACGGCACGCGGGTTTTGACGGAGCATGGCATAACGACAGCACTGGGTTCCCGCAGCGGCGCATCAAAACGACTAAAGAAGGCCAGTGCTGAAGAGGGACCTGCCGTTCCAATCTTCATTGCGCCGCAGAACGTTCAGGAATTCATCACGGACGAACTCTGGAATGGTCTGCTCAAACCTATCATCTACCGCTACGGCAAACAGGTGTTCATTGGATACGACGCGCGTGTTCTTCCGGCTATCTGCGAGGTGTGGCTAAATGCCCGACGTGAAAAAAAATTACAGGATCAGCAATTAGACCGGGCTTACAAAGCTGAGTTGCTGATCCGAGGGCTCGCAGATGTTGGCATTATCAGCCTCGTTGACGATGCAACCGGCTATACGCAAGAACGGGATAAGGACGAGTTACAGAAAATTCTCTCGGCCTACATATCTCCATCGTTGTTACCTTGGGCAGAACGGTTTCCTAGGGACTTTTTCCAGGAAATGTTTCGCGTTTTTGGCTGGCAATGGCCGGTGCAGAAAGGCGACCGATACCCGGGCCCCGTCGGGCCCCGCTATGCCGGGAAGCTGCTCCGGCAGCTTATCTTTGAGAATTTGCCGACAGGCGTACTTGAGGAACTGGATCGACTTAACCCGCCGAATGAGAAATGGCAGCGCAAGAGCCGTATGGGTCAGCTTCTAACTGAGGGTAAAGGGCACCCACACGTAGAAAAGCTAGTTGCCGTGGTAACAACACTTTTCGAGGTGTCTGACAACAAAGAAGAATTCTGGCGTAACTACAAACGTAAGTTCAAGAAGGGTCCTGAGCAATTGGAGATGGAACTAACTGGCTAGGGCCCGATACTTCGGCAAGTGGCCAATGGGATGCAGCGTGAGGTGGCGACGGGTTGTGAGCTGAAGCATCCAGTCAGCTGAATTTGGGCTGGTATTGCCAGCGCGCTCGCGATTGTTGAGGAATAGTTGGTCTAACGCGATTTAGTAGCCAAAATGAGCGTATGCTCAATTAACGAAGCAGGTAATTGTAGGTGTTTGCCAAGAATAGCGCTAAGTTGATCTAGATGTTGAAACCATTCGTATTGGCGAAAACCAATTACTGTAGCACCAGTTGGCAATCCACTATCAATGGCGAAATCTAATTCGACTCCGTTAGGCACACCATCGCCTTCACTTGGCACGGGGTCGCCAAGCGATATGTAAAGGACATCTGAAACGTCATCATAAGTTGCTCGCAATTTTTGAGACATTAGTCGCTGCCTCTGTTGGAAGTCCATAAAACCCGATGCGTCGATAAGTCCTTAAAGTCTCGCCTATAACCTGCGGATACAACCATCTGATTAATGGGATGAACAAAAACCGCTATAGGGCTTCCTCTACCTGGACTAGTCAGGCTTTGGTTAACAAAGACAACATGTTGTGGATTTGTTGTGCCCGCGCAAATCACGCTTGGGCGTGTTAGTGTGTCAATAATCCATTGCTGCCGACCTTCCAGATAAGGCCGATTTGGCAGAATATGCTGTTTCCAGACGTGGACGTGCAGGGATACGCTTGGGACTCCTGAATATGGCGTCCTAACCGTCAAAAGGCGGACTGGGAAGGCCTGCAAATTTAGGTCCCAGCGCGAACGTTTGGATCTGCAGGAACCGCCCCGTACTTTTCTTCGTAAACCTTTATAGCCTCCGAAAGGGAATCTCGGAGCAAAACCGCGCAAGGCAAAGAAAGCGTTGTTGTAAACATCCATTCGAGCGTCGGTTGAGCGGCAGGCACGCCGGTAGAAAGCTCAATAACTTGGCGAATTCGGCCGAATGTAATTGCGACGTCAGTGATAGATACTGAGACAGCTACCTGAGAAACGTAATGAGGCAAGGGAGACTGCTGCTGTAATGGAACTGTATGCTGCATTTGCGGAACGAATGAGGAAACACTACTCATGGTAAGTGGAAGGGGATTAATTGGAAACTCGCTAACAGAATTGCCGCCGCTCATAATCAGCCCCTTATCACAAACCAGCTTCCACTCGTAGTCCAGTGGTCTACGAAATTCTAGACCTAGCTTCAATTTTAGATTCTGCAGGACGTTTATTACCGGTCGCTCATTTGTAGGCTCGCACTAAGAACATTACGGGAACATTCGCCCACATCCCGACCAAACTGCCGCTGATCTTGCCCGGTTTCGCTTATCGCGATCCCAAGCTCTTGCTGCCGCATTATCCTAAGCCGGATGCATACCACCGATCGGTTTAACGCCTTACCGTGCAGTAAGTTTTCACCCTGCGCCGTCATGATCTTGCCCGCGATCTCAGGCAACGACATTGACTTCGTCGATAGCCGCAGAACCGTCAAAACCGCTTTCTAAATTCCCTGCGTTTGCCGCTGCGCGACGATGGCGTCGGCCGGTGAGCTGGATCAACCTGTTGAATGGTGGCGTCTAGGTGTGCCAATTTGATAAGGCTGTTGCAAAGCATTTGATTGGCGGTCTGCGCTTCTGCGACAACTTCGGCGCAGCATTTGATAAGGCCGGAAACAGCGACATCTGTCATTAGGATACCTCTGCTCGTGCATCAGGCATTCTGTGACTTAGCAAGCATTCACTCCTAGCTAATCACTTGGTATGTTTGCTAAATAACACGGGGCTTGACGGCGACGTACAGCCACTCCATTGGCAGCAGGCCGAAGGTGACCTCCTGTGCCGGGGTCAGGCGGAAGGTCTCGACCTGGAAGCCGGGCTGGGCCAGGCGATCGGCGAAGTCCAGTCCGTAGAAGCGGCGGTGGTCCGGGGCGTTAAAATGCGCCTGGCGCTGCGCCGGGTCTACGATGGCCGGGTTCTCATAGGTCGTTTGGCGCGACGGGTTGACAGGCACGGTCAGCAGGGCGGTTCCGCCGGGCATAAGGACGCGGAACAACTGGCGGATGGCCGCATGGTCGTCGTCGATATGCTCCAGCACATGGTTGGCAATGACGATGTCGTAGCTGCCGTCCGGCATCGGCAGGTCGGTGATGTCGACCTGATGGGTGACGCCGCGCTGGAAGCGATCCGCGGTCTGGTATCCCGGGTTGTCGGCCAGCGCCCGGCGCAAGGATTTCTCTGGCGCGAAGTGCAGGATGCGCTTGCCCGCCAGGCGGTTCAGGCCAGTGTGCGTGGCCCACAGCCACAGCAGCCGGTGCCTCTCCCGGCTGCCGCAGTTGGCACAGCGGGCATCCCAGCGGGGCGGATGGCCGACGCTGACCATTACCCCGTGATGCTGGCAGATCGGGCAAATGCGGGCCAGGCGGGGGGTGGCGAACTGGCGGCGGTCGCGCAGCCATGCGCTGAGCAGCCGGCGGGCGACGGTGGCGTTGCCGCGGCGTGCAACGGGCCGATCCGTGTTCACCGACATGTCCATCGCAGGCTGATTCCGTTCGCTCGCGCCGTCCGCCGCGGACGGCTGTGTGGTATGAGCGTCGGCTGGCATGAGCGTGAACTGTTATGAGGGTGGGGCCAAGCGGTCGTCAACGGCGATTCCAGGGTGCCCTGAACCGGTGCATTGACGTTTTATGACAGGACGCCGAAAAGCCCGCGCATGTCGGACGTTGCCGCGCCATGGGTGATCAGCGAGGGCCTGGCCGGGTTGCGGACGCAGGCGCTGGGGCTGGCGGAAGCCGCCGGCCTGGCGCCCGAGCTGCGGGAGCTAAAGCCGGGGGCGCCGTGGAAGTGGGTGGCGGCGAAGTTCTGGCCTGATCCGCTGGGTGCGGTGGGCGAGGCGGTGCGGGCCCCCTGCCCTGCCCTGGCGATCGGCTGCGGCGGCATGGCGGCGGCGGTGCTGGCGGCGCTGCGGCGACGGTCGATGCGGGTGGTGCAGGTGCAGAACCCGCGCATGGAGATCGGCCGGTTCGACCTGATCGTCGCCAACCGCCATGACGAGCTGACTGGGCCGAACGTGTTCGTCACCCGCACCGCGCTGCATCGGGTGACCCAGGCCAGACTGGCGGCGGAAGCGGATATCTGGCGGCAGCGGCTGGCGCCCTATCGGCGGCCGCTGGTTGCGGTGCTGCTGGGCGGCAGCAACGGCCGCTACCGGCTGGATGCCGCGGCTGGTGCCCGGTTAGCGGGCGAACTGGCGGCGATGGCCGCGCGCGACGGGGTGGGCGTGGTGGTGACGCCGTCGCGGCGCACCGACCCGGCGGTCAGCGCGGTGATCGCCTCGGCGTTGCGCCCGCACGGCGGATGGGTCTGGGATCTGACGGGTGAGAACCCTTATTTCGGGATGTTGGCTTTGGCGGATCTGATTATCGTGACCCAGGACAGTGTATCGATGATTTCCGAGGCGGCGGCGACCGGGGCGCCGGTGATGGTGGCCGCGCTGCCCGGCCGCTGGCAGCGGCAGGGGCTGTTCATGCAGCCATTGCTGGATGAGGACCGGGTGCGGCCGTTCCAGGGGCGGTTCGCCAGTTGGAAGGTCTCGCCACTGAACGACACCGAAGCCGCCGCGGCCGAGATGCGCCGGCGGTTAGGGTTTTAGCGCATGCTGCGGATCCAGACGTTCGACGCCCGCGCCGGCGGCAACGTCATCTATAAGGCGCTGGCGCATCCGCTGGCCGCGGTGGCGATCCGCCGGCTGTATGCCGGGCTGCAAGATCCCGTCGTGCTGTATGACCCGGACGGCATCGCCGACGCACTGACGGCGATGTATCCCGCGGCGTTCGAGGCGGTGTTCGTGCATGACACCGAGGCGGTGGGACAGAAGCGCGGCGAACTGGCGGCCAAGCCGTTGACCGAGATCGGCGGCAGCGGCGCGCGCACCGTGCTGGTCGCGGCGTTCGATGCCGCTCGGGTGGTGGCGCGGATCGCGCACATGCTGCCGCCCGGCGCGCGGGTGCTGACGCTGGACGACGCGCGCCTGCCGGAAGACCTGCTGACCAACCGGTCGCGGTACCTCGACAAGCTGAACTTCGCAACGAACTTCGCGTTTTTCCGCGATGCGGACGGGCTGCACACGCGGCTGGTCTCGGCCAACTACTGGGCGCGCTATGGCGCCGCGGCGGTGCGGCTGTGGCTGCGGCTGTTCGATGCCGACGGCACCGAGCTGGCGACGTGGCAGCAGGCGCTGCCTGAAGGAGCGGGCGGGTTCGCCATCGACAGCTTGCAGGTGCGTGAGCGCTTCGGTCTCGCGGCGTTCACCGGCCAACTGTTCATCCATGCCATCGGGGTCGCCGGGCACGACGTGGTGAAGTATGCGCTGGATACCTATGCCTCCAACAACGGTGCCTCATTGTCATGCACGCATGACGCCAATGCCTGGCCGTCGGACCGGTTCGCCGGGCTGCCGGCGCCGCGGCCGGACGAGACGGTGGTGCTGTGGCTGCAGAACAGCCATGCGGTGCCGATCCCGGCTGGGACGATCGCCTTGGACCGGATGGGCGCGGAGGCGCCGGTGGCGCTGGACCAGGCGGTCGGGCCGTTCGCCACGGTGGCGATGAACGTCGCGGACTTCCTGCCCGAGCTGCGGTGGCCGGCGCAGATCGAGGTGCGGACCGGGCGGCACGTGGTGCGCCCGCGCTATGAGGTGACGCGGAACGACCGCGTGCGGATCGCGCATGTGAATGTGGAACGCGACAACCTGCGGCCTGATCCGGGGTTACCGGCGCTGCCGGCCGCACTGGGCCGCGGCTATCTGCTGCCCTTCCCGATCCTGCCGCGCGCCCGCTTCCGCTCGATCTTCCAGCCGACGCCGATGTCGACGGCGCAGGCCGGGCTGCCGATCCGGCTGGACGTGTTCGCCGCGGACGGCACGAAGCGGGGTGAGCGGTTTTTGGGCTGCCTGCGGCGGGACCATGACCTGGCGATGGACCTGGACGAGTTCGACGTCGAGGTGGGGCATGCGGAGCTGGTGTATGACTTCCGCGACGGCGGAGAGGCGGATGGCTGGCTGCATGCGCTGTTCCGCTATGAGGACCGCGCCTCGGGCCATGCCGCCGAGTCGAGCTTCGGCGCGCACATCTTCAACACCGCGATGACCTATCGGGACGAGCCGCAGTCCTACGCCGGGCCGCCGCCCGGGCTGACGACGACGTTGTTCCTGAAGCTGGGCGACCAGATCCGGCGCAGCTTTGCCGCGCTGATCTATCCAGCGTCGGGGCCGTGGCATGCGCGGTCCTCGACCGTGCTGCAGCTTTATGACGGCGACGGGGTAAAGGTGACGGAGCAGGCGCTGTCGATCGCCTGCCGCGGGTCGGCCATGGTGTGGCCGTATCAGATGTTCGATGCGGCGGGGCTGGCGGCGGCGGGACCGAACGGCTATGTGCTGGTGCGGGATGCGACCTGCCGGCTGTTCGGCTATCACGGGCTGATGGACCAGGCTGGCGGGTTCTCGCTGGACCACATGTTCGGGTTTTGACGGCGGTTGCCTTTGCGGGCTGGCGAGGGCTTGCTGGTCTGGCTTGATGGTCGCGGATCGCACGCTGTGACAGAAATCACGCGATCGTTTGCAAGCTTTCCGATTTTGCTGAGAAGACGATTGCGTGGTCATTTTCCTGTTGCGGCGCGCGCGGGGAATACGGCAAGAATGCGGCGTGCTGATCACGATATCGCGAGATTGAAAGTGCGACACGGGTCACAGCGCTGCTGACTCCACGGTGGTTAACTGCCGTTCGGATCATTCATGACAATGAGGGAAAAATCATGTCGCAGTCCCTGCCCCTGGCGGTTGAAGAGCACGTGCATGGCGATACGGTTTGGGTTGCCGTGCGGTCGCGCGGTGCGGACTGGTCGTGGCTGACGCCGGAAGAGGCGTTGCGGCTGGGGCAGTCCTGGGTGGAGAAATACAGCCCGGCCCACCAGGCGGCGGAATGATCCTGCCGGCCTGATCCCGAATGGTTGATCCTGGGCGGCCGAGCCCGGGATCCGATCCGGGGGGATTGAGCCGAGTAGCCTGATCCTGGCGTGGCCGGACGTGAGGCTTGGCCGGATGTGGCGGGCGGATGGGCCTGCCGCCGACTTGCACAGCAGGCGACTTCTCCGCAGGCTCCAGCCCGATTTTCCGGGGGTGGGGCATGGACGAACTGCGCGCGATGCTGCGGAACGGGATGAAGGAGACGCTGGCGGCGGGCGGTGTCGTCGCCTCGATGACGGTGCGGTTCGCCCGCTCCATCGAAATTGCCCAGATCGCGAAAACCGCCGGTTTCGACACGCTGTACGTTGACCTGGAGCACAACACGCTGTCGATCGACGCCTGTTGCCAAATCTGCATCGCCGCCCAGCAGATCGGCATCACGCCGCTGGTCCGCGTGCCGGCGAACACGCCCGAGTATATCGGCCGGGTGCTGGACGGCGGGGCGATGGGTGTCATCACGCCGCATGTGCGCTCTGCCGCGGAGGCGCGGGCGATGGTGGAGCTGGTGAAGTTTCCACCGCTTGGCCAGCGGTCGGCTGGCGGGGCGCTGTCGCACTACCGGTATCGCAGCTTCCCCGTCGCGGAGACGAACGCAGCGATGAACGAGGCGATGTCACTGGTGGTGATGATGGAGACGCTGGCGGCGCTGGAGAATGCCGAGGCGATCATCGGCACCGAGGGCGTGGACATGTTGTTGATTGGTAGTAACGACCTGTGCGCCGAGATGGGCATTCCCGGGCAGTTCGACGATCCCAGGCTGCACCAGGCGTTTGAACGCTGCATCCGAGCGGCATCGGCGGTGGGCAAGCACGTCGGCATCGGCGGGCTGGCGTCACGCGACGACCTGATGACCCGGTTCGTCGGGCTGGGCGCGCGGTTCGTTTCAACCGGAACCGATCTGGCCTTCCTGCTGGACGCGTGTGGGCAACGCGCGCGGTTTGTCAAGGCGATGAAGCTGTAGCGGAGGCGTCATCGCGGCGGCTGAAACCCGCGGCCAAAGCCTGCGTTTGGCGTGCAGCACGGTCCGCCGCATTGCGCGGATCAGTACAGGGCCGTGAGCTACGGGAGAGACAGTATGCCTGCGACAGCAAGCCTTAAGGACGTTTACATTGACGAGATGCGGGACCTGTGGTCGGCGAACGACCAGATGCAGCGGGTGATGAAGACCCTGAGCCAGAAGGCTTCGGACAGCAAGCTGAAGGCGTTGCTCGACAAGTCCGTCTCCGGGATCGAGAAGCACACGCAGGCGCTGAAATCGGTGCTGGAGGCGCAGGGTGGCCGGATACAGAAAGAGCATTGCAAGGGCATGGAAGGTTTGGTCGAGGAGGCCAAGAAGCATGCCGTAGAGGAGGATATTGAAGGCAGCCTGCGCGACCTGGTCATTATTTCGCAGTACCAGCGGATGTCGCACTATGGGCTGGCCGGTTTCGGCACGGCCGCGGCGTATGCCGAGGCGCTGGGATTGAAGGACGACGCGACGAAGCTGAAGTCGATCGTCAAGGACATCTACCAAGCCGACCAGTTCACCAGCGAGCTGGCGCAGCGGGCGGAGAAGGCGGCGGCTTAACGCGGCACAGTCGGGACGGCCTTAGTCTTTCCTTCGGTATCGAATCGGGTTGATATCGCAGGAGAGTTGATTGTCCGGGTCACTAGGAGGTGGATCAGAGTACGTGATCCACCTGCCGTGCCCGATCAGGCGATGCCGATCCTGATGGACGCATATGCGGCTTAGATGCCCTGGCCGCCGGACACCTCGATCCGCTGCGCATTGACCCAGCGATTATCCTCCGACAGCAGCCTCGCGATCATCGGCCCGATGTCGTCCGGGCGGCCAGCGCGGCCAAGCGCGGTCATGTCAGCGAACAGCTTGTTGATGTTCGGGTTGTCGCGGACGGCGCCGCCGCCGAAGTCGGTCTCGATGGCGCCGGGTGCCACCGTGTTGACCGCGATGCTGCGTCCGCCCAGTTCCTTGGCCATGTAGCGGGTTAGGACCTCGACCGCGCCCTTGACGGCCGCGTAGACGGCATAGCCGGGAAACGACGTCCGCGTCAGGCCGGAGGACAAGTTGACGATGCGGCCGCCGTCTGCGATCAGCGGCAGCAGCGTCTGGGTCAGGAAGTAGACGCCCTTGAAGTGGACGTTGACCAAGTCGTCGAACTGGGCCTCGGTGGTCTCACCAATCATTGCATATGTGCCGTGGCCGGCGTTGTTCACAAGGTGATCGAACGTGTCGCGCTGCCACATTTCATGCAATGCCGTCCGCAGCCGACCGGCGAACGGTGTGAAGGCGGCGATGTCCCCGGTGTCGAGTTGGAAAGCGACGGCCTTGCGGCCCATGGCGGCGATCTGCGCGACAGCTTCCTGTGCATCTTCGGCACGGCTCTGGTAAGTGAGGACGACGTCACCGCCATGGCGGGCGATGCTGAGCGCGGTGTTGCGGCCGAGGCCGCGACTGGCACCAGTGACGAGGGTGATCTTGGTCATGGTCCGACTCCTGAAGTGGTACGCCAGCCGACCGATGGGTCGATCGTTTGTGCGGTCAGTGGACTGCCTCGCCTACGTTGGGCCGAAGCGCCAGCCGTCCTTGCCGAAATCTCGCCATTCCTTGCCTGATCCTGCCAAGCGGCGTGCGCGATATGTGGCGATTCGCTAGAGCGCGATCGTCTGAGGTTGGTGCAACCTCAGACGTGAATCGCCCTCTCAGACAAACAAAGCTAGAGCCTGATGGCTTCAACCTGAAGCTATCAGGCTCTAGAGTGGCCGTGTGAAAGACACTCTGCTCCACACCGTCCGCCATTACACTGAGGCTCATGCCGACTCGGCAGGAGTTGCGCAGACCCCGATCCCTGGCTTGGCGACAGTCCGCGCCACCTCGCCCAGCGGCCTGATCCACGCGATTTCCCGACCGCTTGTGTGCCTTGTTCTGCAGGGGGCCAAGCAGGTCACAATGGGTACGCAGGCTGTTGGGTTTACCGCCGGCGATTCGTTGCTGATCACGGCAGACGTGCCAACCGTTAGCCAGATCACGCACGCAAGCGCCGCCGCGCCCTACCTCTCGCTTGTGCTGGAGCTTGACCCGGCGGTTATTGCGGACCTGGCGGTGCAGATGACGGCCGGGCAAGCCACTGAGGACGCGCCGGTGCGGATCGCGCCGACCGACGCCGAGGTTGCCGACACGGCGCTGCAACTGATGCGGCTGCTTGACCGCCCGGCAGCGGAGCCGGTGCTGCATCCGCTGCTGGTGCGCCAGTTGCATTACTGGGTTCTGGCCGGCCGGCACGGCGCCGCGATACGCCGCCTTGGCTGGCCGGAAGGCCGAGCATGGCGGGTGGCGCGGGCGGTCGCGGTGCTTCGGGCCGAGTTCGCGCGGCGGTTGCCGGTCGAGCGCCTGGCGGCCGTGGCCGGGATGAGCCCATCCTCGTTCCACCGGCACTTCCAGGCCGTGACCTCACTGTCGCCGCTGCAATTCCAGAAGCAATTGCGCTTGATCGAGGCACGGCGGCTGATGCTGTCGGAAGGCGTGTCCGCGAGCGGGGCAGCGTTCGCGGTTGGCTACGAGAGCGTGCCCCAGTTCACCCGGGAGTATGGCCGAATGTTCGGTTTGCCGCCTGTTCGCGACACGGCGGCGGTGAGAAGTGAGGCATGGGTGACGGCCAAAGCCGGCAGACCGACGCCGACCGTGCCGGCGCAATTCCGGCCAGGCTGATATCGCGCCTGGGAACCGCGTCAGAACATGCCCATTCCCATAATGCCGTCGGCGGCGTCGAAGTCGCCGACGATTTTCTTGCCGATCAGGTCGCGCAGGGTCTCCGACGCGCCGCCACCGATCGAGCCGTAGCGGGCACCGCGATATAGGCGGGAGACCGGGTATTCGTCGGTGAAGCCAAAGCCGCCATGCACCTGCACCGCCTCGGAGGTCACGCGCAGCGACATCTCATTGCAGAAGATCTTGGCCGCGGCGGCCATGAACGGGTCGGGAAACGGGTTGGCGGTCAGGCAGGCGCGATAGAGCAGGCCGCGCGCTGCCTCGATGTCCTTGAACATGTCTGCGAGTTTCCAGCGGATGCCCTGGAAGTCGGCGACCGGATGGTTGAACACGGTGCGCTCACGGACGTAGCTTACCGCCTCGTCGAATGCGCCTTCCGCCAGGCCCAATGAGATCGAGGGGTTCAGGCAGCGCTGGGTGTTGAAGGCCGACAGCAGCCGGCGGAAGCCGTCCTCGCGGATCACCAGGTTATCCAGCGGCAGCTCGCAGTCGTTGAACTGGATCTCGTGCAGGTTCTCGCCGCCCATGGTGTGATAGGTGGCGGTGACTTCGAAGCCTTTGGTGTCGGGTTCGACCAGGATGCAGCCGATGCCCTCGCGACCCGGCTTGCCGTCGACGCGGGTGAAGACGACGAACATGCCGGCTTCGCGGGCGCGGCTGATCAGGGTTTTGGTGCCCTTCAGCACGATACGGTCGCCCAGGATGCGGGCGTTGGTGCGGTAGCTGGCGACGTCGGTGCCGGCGTGCGGTTCGGTCATGCAGACCGCTAGGATGCAGTCGCCGCTGACCACCTGGGGCAGGATGCGCTCGCGGACCGAGGCGGGGGCGTAGCGGGCGATGACGCGGGTCTGCACGCCGGCTTCGCCGAGGACGGCCATGGCGGTGACGTAGTCGACCTTGGCGATCTCCTCCAGGATCAGGGCGGTGTCGAGGATCGACAGGCCAAGGCCGCCGTACTCCTCCGGCACCGACATGCCCAGAACGCCCAGTTGGGCCAACTGCTTCATGTTTTCCCAGGGGAAGGTGCCGTCCATCCAGCGCATGGCGCGCGGCTTGAAGTCGGTCTGCGCGAGCGACCGGACCGAGGCGATCATGTCGCGCTGCTGCGGGTTGATCTGGAAGTCCATGTGCTGTTTCCCTGCCGGCCGAGAGACAGTGTAAATGGACCGTGAAACAGCGCAAATCTCGTCAGCCTGCAAAGACTGTGGTAGGTTTCTGTAATGGATGCAGCACGACAGATCCCGTCTGTCATGACGGTGCAGGAATTTCTGGCCTGGGACGCTCCCGCCGGGGTGGCGTGGCAATTGCTGGATAGTGAGCCGCGGGCGATGGCGCCGGCAAGCCGGACCCACAACACGATACAAAGCGAGCTTGGCCGCCTGATTGGCAACCACCTGCTGGAGCGCGGAGGGTCGTGTTCCGTACTGCCGGGGCCAGGTGTGGTGCCCCGGGTTCGCAGTGACAGCAATCTGCGCATTCCCGACCTGGCGGTCACCTGTTCGCCGTATCGGGAAGAGGAATACACGCTGACGGATCCGCTGCTGATCGTCGAAATTCTGTCCCCCAGCAACCAGGCCGAAACGTGGCGCAACGTCTGGGCCTATGCCACCATCCCATCAGTCCGGGAAATCCTGATCGTCCACAGCACGGCAATACGGGCTGATCTGCTACGCCGCGACATGGCGGGGGAATGGCCGGAACGGCCCTTAGGGATCCTGGACGGACCGGTGGATCTGCACAGCATCGGGTTCACTGTCGCTTTGAGCGCGCTGTACCGCGGAACCCGGCTGGCCGCGAAGGGTCCGGACTGACGCGGGCCTACAGCCTGATCGCTTCAGGTTGAAGCCATCAGGCTATGGCTTGCTTTATTTGAGAGGGCGATTCAGGTCTGAGGTTGGATCAACCTCAGACGATCGCGCCCTATCCCGCCTCGATCCGGATCAGCGCCGGCGGTTCCATCACCGAGGGCAGCGCGGCGATGCGGTCCAGCGCGGCGCGCATGGCGCTTTCCCTCGTCTCATGGGTCACCAGCACCACCGGCACCGCCTCACCGGGGCTGCGGCCGCGCTGCAGCATCGATTCCAGCGACACCCCCATGTCGCGCAGGATGGCGGTGACGTCGGCGATGACGCCGGGCCGATCGACCACCATCAGCCGCAGGTAGTAGGCGCCGACATGGTTGCCAATCGGCACCGAGGGGGCGCTGGACAATGCGGCGCCGGCCGCACCCCATACCGGGGTGACGCGGTTGCGGGCGATGTCGATCAGATCGGCGACGACGGCCGAGGCGGTTGGCCCCGCCCCTGCCCCGCGGCCTTCCAGCATCACCCGGCCGACGAAGTCGCCCTCGGCCACCACGGCGTTGAACACGCCGTCAACGCGGGCGATGGGCACGCTTTGTGGCACCATGCACGGATGCACCCGGGTCTCGATCCCCGCCGGCGTCTGCCGAGCGATGCCCAGCAGCTTGATGCGATACCCAAGCTCCGTGGCGAAGGCGATGTCGACGGCGGAGATGTGGCGGATGCCCTCGATATGCACCTGGTCGAAGGCGACCGGGCGGCCGAACGCCAGGGCCGCCAGAATGGCCAGCTTGTGGGCGGCGTCGATGCCGTCGATGTCGAAGCTGGGGTCGGCCTCGGCGTAGCCCAGCTTCTGCGCATCCGCCAGAACCTCGGCGAACTCGCGGCCCCGTTCGCGCATCTGCGTCAGGATGTAGTTGCAGGTGCCGTTGAGGATGCCAGCGACGGCGTGGATGCGGTTGCCGGACAGGCCCTCGCGCAGCGCCTTGATCGCAGGGATGCCGCCGGCGACCGCGGCCTCGAATGCCAGCGCGGTGCCGCGTTCCTCCGCCGCGCTGGCCAGGGCGGCGCCATGCACGGCCAGCAGCGCCTTGTTGGCGGTCACCAGCGGTTTGCCGGCGCTGATTGCAGCCTCGGCCAGGGCCCGAGCGGGGCCCTCGGAACCGCCGATCAACTCGACGATGACATCGACGCCGGGGTCGGCGGCCAGGGCGACGGGATCGTCATACCAGTGCAGCCCGGTCAGCGGGAAGCCGCGGTCGCGGCCGCGGTCGCGGGCGGAGACAGCGGTGACCGCGATCGGCCGGCCGGCGCGGGCGGCGACGATGTCGGCGTTGTCGCGCAGCATCTTCAGCACACCCCCGCCCACCGTGCCGAGGCCGGCGAGGGCGACAGAGAGGGGTTGAATCATGGATGCGGCTCCGCCACGACATGTTAGAAAAGGCGGTGTCATCGACAATCCGGGGGAGTGGGTCAAGGGTTGCGTAGGCAGTTGCGTGACATTCCGCCTGTAGGCTCAATGATTGCCACGTGAGAGGCTCAATGCGGTGTCCTTCGGTTTGCCATGCAACAATGCTTATGTGACGAAAGGCAACATTCCTCCCAGACTCAACCTTCACCGTCGAGGTGTCCGAACTTGAAGCCCACTCGTACATGATCGCTCAGCGTCTCATACTGAAGAACTGGAGAAACTTCCGATCGGTCGATGTCGGGCTTCGAGAGATTTCGTACATTGTTGGACCAAACGCGTCAGGCAAATCGAACCTGCTGGATGTCTTCCGGTTCCTGCGCGATGTCTGCAAGCCGACCGGTGGAGGGCTGCAAGCGGCGGTGGCGGCGCGAGGAGGCACCTCGCAAATCCGCTGCCTTCATGGGCGTGGCGGTCCTGGAGTTCGAATCGAAGTTCATCTTGCCGATAGCGAGACGGCCGCAGCGCCGAAATGGAGATATGTTCTTGGCTTCAAGTATGAGGGGCGCGGCGCGCAGCGTACAATCGTCAGCGATGAGCAGGTATGGTTGGCTGACCAACCTTTGCCGCTTTTCCAACGCCCCACAGAAAAGGACAACGAGGACAAGGCTCGACTGACACGCACATGGCTAGAGGATGTCCAGAACAACGCAGCATTCCGTGAAATCGCCGAGTTTTTTGCCGATGTCACGTACCTTCATCTAGTACCTCAACTTGTAAGATTCGGCGATCAGATCGGCGGCAACCGGCTCGATAGCGATCCGTTTGGGCAGGCGTTGCTGGAACGAGTGGCAGCCACGACGGAGCGAACCAGAAAATCGCGCCTGCAACGCATCGAACAGGCCCTGACCAGAGCGATCCCCCAATTCAAGGAACTAAGGTTCGATCGCGACAAGGTAACCGGCCGCCCGCATCTCGAGGTGCAGTATCAACATCACAGGCCCCACGCCGGTTGGCAGCGGGAGGATCAATGGTCCGACGGCACGCTGCGCCTTTTTGGCTTATTCTGGTCGCTGCTCGATACGACCAGCCTGCTGCTGATGGAAGAGCCAGAGTTGTCGCTGAACCTCGACATAGTCCGGCAGATACCCGCTATGCTCGATCAATTGCAACGCAACAGCCGCCGCAGGCGGCAGGTGCTGCTTACCACGCATAGCGACGCGCTGCTTGAGAACAAGGGCATCGATCCGATCTCGATTTTGCGTGTGGCGCCCGCCGCGGAAGGATCGGAAATCCACTCGCCAAACGACAACGACCTTAGATTGCTTAAAGCGGGTTTAACGCCCGCCGAAGTTATCATGCCACAAACACGACCAGCCGGTGTGGAGCAACTGCGGCTGGCCATCTGATGCGATGGATTGACGTTGCGACGGAAGATGCGCCCAGCACCGCGGTGGCAAAGCGACTGGTGGCGGAGATACCAGGCTTCAGCATCGGCTATACGCTGGGAGAAAGAGGCAATGGATACCTTCGACAGCGCATGGCGGCGTTCCGCCAGATGGCCTTTACCCGGCCCCTCCTGATCCTCACTGACCTGGACAGGTCAGCATGTCCTTCCGCGCTGATTGGTGACTGGATGGCAAATTTGAAGTGCCCGCCGGGGATGATCTTCAGAGTCGTTGTCCGGGAGATCGAAGCATGGCTGTTGGCGGATCACGAAGCCATGGCCTTTCTGCTTGGCCCGCGCGTGGCCAAGGATCTGCCGTCCACTCCGGACGAGGTGGCTGATCCAAAGGCCGCGCTGGTTGGTTTAGCCCGGAAAGCCCCCAGAGACGTGCGCCTTGATATCTGCCCTGCGCCCGGAAGCCAAAGCTCCCGAGGGGTCAACTACAATAACCGTTTGACGGACTTCATCGCAATGCGATGGGATCCCAGTCGTGCCCCGGTGAGATCTGCAAGCCTCCGGCGGGCAAGAGCGCGGCTTGCGGCCCTTGCAGAAAGCGGTTGAACCGGAAGGCGTAACGCTGCCGGGAGGAAACCGATGCTTGGCTGGTCAGTAATCCGTCAGCCGAGCAGAGGCGCCTATTGTACCGGCACGTCAGCCAGCACCGGTTCGGCGACGTTCGAACCGGCCTGCAGGAAGCCGCGGATGTTGCGGATCGCCTGGCGCAGGCGGTGGGTGTTCTCCACCAGCGCGATGCGGACGTGGCCCTCACCGTGCTCGCCGAAGCCCAGGCCGGGGGCGACGGCGACCTTGGCGCGCTGCAGCAGCAGCTTGGAGAATTCGACGCTGCCCAGCGCGGCGTAGCGCGGCGGCACCGGCGCCCAGGCGAACATCGAGCCTTCCGGGCTGGGCACCTGCCACCCCGCGGCGGCGAGGCCCTTGATCAGCACGTCACGCCGTTCACGGTACAGGCCGCGCATCTGCTCCACACAGTCCTGCGGGCCGTTCAGCGCGGTGGCGGCGGCGACCTGGATCGGCGTGAAGGCGCCGTAGTCGAGGTAGGACTTCATCCGCGTCAGCGCGTTGATCAGGCGCGGGTTGCCGGCGGCGAAGCCCATCCGCCAGCCGGGCATCGAGTAGGTCTTGGACAGGCTGGTGAACTCCACCGCGATGTCCTTCGCCCCCGGCACCTGCAGGATCGAGGGGGGAACCTGATCACCGAAGTAGATCTCGGCATAGGCCAGGTCGGACATGATCCAGATCTCGTGCCGGCGGGCGAAGGCCACGAGTTCCTGATAAAACGCAAGGTCGGCCAGATAGGCGGTCGGGTTAGAGGGAAAGTTGACGATCAGCGCGGTCGGCTTGGGCACCGAGTGGCGCACGGCGCGGTCGAGCGCGCGCAGCATGTCGTCATCCGGGGTGGCGGGAATGCTGCGAACGGCGGCACCGGCGATGATGAAGCCGAACTGGTGGATCGGATAGGACGGGTTGGGCACCAGGATGGTGTCGCCGGGGCTGGTGATCGCCGCGGCGAGGTTGGCCAGGCCCTCCTTGGAGCCGAGGGTGGCGACGACCTCGGTCTCCGGGTTCAGGCCGACGCCGAAGCGGCGCTCATAGTATCCCGCCAGGGCGCGGCGCAGGCCAGGGATTCCCTTGCTGACGGAGTAGCGGTGGGCGCGCGGGTCCTGCACCGTCTCGATCAGCTTGGCGACGATGTGCGGCGGCGTCGGGCTGTCGGGGTTGCCCATCCCGAGGTCGATGATGTCCTCTCCGGCGCCGCGTGCCTTCGCCTTGGCCGTGTTCACCTCGGCGAAAACGTAGGGCGGCAGGCGGCGGATGCGATGGAATTCGCCGGAGGGATCGGAACTCATGACAGGCCTTTCGGGGTGCTAGTCACTGAAGGGTGATAGGTCGGTTTGGCTTGAAGTGGCGGAATCACGCGGCAAAGGGCGTACTGCGCTCCTCGGCGGTCGGACATGATAACGGATCACTGTAGCAACTGCATCGCGGCGCCGCGACCGGACGCTTCGGCGGTGACGCGGATGGCGTTGCCCGGGACGCCGTCGGCCTTCAGTGCGTCGACGATGGACTGCGCGCGGGAGAGCCCCAGGGTCAGGGCGGAGGACTGGGTTTCGGGGTCGTTGGCGGCGGCGTCGCCATAGCCGGTCACGACGATGGTGCCCTTGGTGCGCTTGGCAGCGAAGGCCTTCACCTCATCACTGGCCGGCGATGACAGGCTGGAGGCGTTGCCGACGAAGACGATGGTGGCCGAGGGTGCGCTGGACGCTGGCGGCATCGGCGAGGGCTGCACCGGCGGTGCCGGCGCGGGGCCCGCGGCAAGCGGGCGCGCCGGTGGGGCGGCCGGCAGGGCGGGCTGTGCCGGGTTGGCTGCCGCCGAGGCAGAGGGCGGCGGGACGGACGCCGCGGCGACCGCCGGTGCAGTGTCCGCAGGTGCAGCGTCTGTCCGGGCGCCCGCGGATGCAGCGCTGGCTGGTTGCGTACTGGCGGCTTCCGTATTCGCGGCTGCCGTATTGGCGGCGGCAGCTTGCGGCGGTGCCGCCAGCGGCGTGCTCTGCACCGCCTTGCGCGGCGCGGGTGTGGGGGCCGTCGCCTGCACCGGCGGCGCGGTGGGCGCAGCCGGGGTGGGTGGCGGTGGCGGTGCGTTCACTGCCGGCATCGAGGCGCTGGCGACGGGTGGGCCGGCGGCTGCGCCTGAAGATGAAGCGGGGGCGGATGACGCGGCAGCGCTGGCGGCGGGCGGCGGCGGTGGGGCGGTGTTGGCACCGAACAGCGCGGGCGAAGCACTGGGCGAGGATGGGTCCGCCAGCGGTTCGGCCTGCGCCGCATGCTGCGCGTTGGTACGGTCGGCCACCAGCGAGTCGGTCAGCTTCTTCAGCGCCTCGGGGTCCGGCGCGGTCGGTTTGGCGGGGATGGTCGAAAGGTTCGGATAGGGTTGGTCCGCCCCCGGCGGTACAGGACGCTGCCTGGCGATGACGCCGCCCTCCTGCCGATGCCACCAGTTGATCGGATTGATCGAGGAGTCGGCCGAGCAGCCCGCCAGCAGCCAGGCCGCCGTCAGCAGCATGGCAGAGCCGCGGACCGCGACTTGCCGCGTTTTTGTCACGTCCCTAGCTTGCGCCCCTGTTTCGCTGACCGCCATATGCTGGTTCCGCTTTCCGCTATCGCGGTCTGTGTAGCCGCTGGTGTCGCCGACGCAAAGGATGTCTGCAATGGCTTCAAACGACAAAACCGCAGGGGTTTCGACCAGTCCTGCCAAGGGGGCTGCCAAGCGGGCCGCCAATGAGCGTGCCATTGAGCCTGCCGCTGGCGCTGCCTCTGCTTCCCCCGGCGTGTCTTCCGCTGGTGCCTCGGTTGCGACCGGGAAGGACAAAGCCGCCGCAGCGCCGTCTGTCTCCGCGTCCGGCCAGTTGGATGCGGCGGGGTTCAAGATGCCGGATCCCTCGGCGGTCGGCAGGTCGATGGCCGACATCGCCGAACGCTCTCAACGGCTGGTGGCGGAATGGCTGAAGCGCCAGCCGCAGCAGGACCATGCGGCTGATCCGCTCAACATCGGGCGCGCCTTCATGGAGATGACGGCTCGGCTGATGGCCAATCCGGCCAGGCTGATGCAGGCGCAGTTGGGCTTCTGGCAGGATTACGTCACGCTTTGGCAGAACACGACGCGCCGCATCATGGGGATGGAGGCGGAGCCGGTGATCGGTCCGCTCACCACCGACCGTCGGTTCAAGGATGAGGCGTGGAAGGAGAACGAGGTCTTCGACTTCATCAAGCAGTCGTACCTGCTGTCGGCACGGTTCGTGCAGGACGTGGTGACGCATGTCGACGGGCTGGACAACAAGACCGCGCAGAAGGTCGACTTCTACTCGCGCCAGTTCATCGATGCGATGAGTCCGTCCAACTTCCTGATGACCAACCCCGAGGTGCTGCGCAAGACCGCCGAGACGGGCGGAGAGAACCTGCTGAAGGGGCTGAACAACCTGCTGGGCGACCTGGAGCGGGGGCGCGGCCGGCTGCGCATCAAGATGATCGACACCGAGGCGTTCAAGGTCGGCGAGAACATCGGCGTCTCGCCAGGCAAGGTGGTGTGGCAGAACGACCTGATGCAGTTGATCCAGTACACGCCCTCGACCGAGCAGGTGCTGCGCCGGCCGTTGCTGATCTGCCCGCCGTGGATCAACAAGTTCTACATCCTGGACCTGCGGCCGCGGAACAGCTTCGTTCGCTGGGCGGTTTCGCAGGGCCACACGGTCTTCGTCATCTCCTGGGTCAATCCGGACGAGAAACTGTCGGAGAAGGGTTTCGAGGACTACATGAAGCAGGGCTACCTGGACGCGCTTGACGCGATCGAGGCGGCCACCGGGCAGCGCGAAGTCAACGCCATCGGCTACTGCCTGGGTGGCACGCTGCTGGCCTCTACCCTGGCCTGGATGGCGGCGAAGGGCGACGACCGGATCAAGACGGCGACGTTCTTCGTCACCATGATGGACTTCCAGGAAGCCGGTGAGCTGGGGGTGTTCATCGACGAGGAGCAGTTGCAGTCGCTGGAAGACAAGATGAACAAGCGGGGCTATCTGGAAGGCAGCGAGATGGCCACGACGTTCAACATGCTGCGGGCCAACGACCTGATCTGGTCGTTTGTTGTCAACAACTACCTGATGGGCAACGACCCCTTCCCGTTCGACCTGCTTTACTGGAACGCCGACTCGACGCGGATGCCGGCGCGCATGCACAGCTTCTACCTGCGCAAGATGTACCAGCAGAACCTGCTGGCCAGGCCGGACGGCATCACGTTGGAAGGGGTGCCGATCGACCTGGGGCAGATCAGGACGCCGGCGTATTTCCTGTCGACGCGCGAGGACCACATCGCGCCGTGGAAGTCGACCTATCGCGGCACGCAACTGCTGGGCGGGCCGAAACGGTTCGTGCTGGCCGCCTCGGGCCACATCGCCGGGGTGGTGAACCCACCGGACGGCGGCAAGTATGGCCACTGGATCAGCACGGAGCTGCCGCCCGACCCGGATAGCTGGTTCGAGGGCGCGACGGAGATGGCGGGGTCCTGGTGGCCGGACTGGCAGCGGTGGATCCTGGCGTCCGACAAGACGCAGGTGGCGGCGCGGCAGCCGGGCGACGGTAGGCTGCAGCCGCTGGAGGATGCGCCCGGGAGCTATGTCAAGGTGCGGCTGTCCTAGGATGTCGCGAACCAGGAGTCATCACATTGATGCACGTCTTGGTTCGCGAAAAAGGAATTGTTTCAGCGGTTTGCGGATTCGTTATGTCCAAGGCTCGATTTGACGAACTTCGAGGACCAGAGCGGTTCCACTGAGGGTGAAACCACTCTGGCTCATCGTTTCACGCGGCTACTCGCGCAGAATCGCGCCGTTGCGCGATTCCAGTCTGCGCGAAGCCGCTCTAGCATCAGCTCAGCCTGGCGGCTCGCCAGGAAATTGAACGGCCCCCTTTGGGATTACGGCGCCGGGCACTTTACGGTCCGTCCAGATGTGTATGGCGTCAGACAGGTCGACCGGCTCGTCCAAACAACCGGCTTTGATCGTGACGGTTTCAGACTTGGCAGATGTCTCGTGCCAAAGCCGTGACCCGCAGGTTCCGCAGAAGAGGCAATTGAGGCGGCGGCCACTATCCGTTGCCCGCGACCAGATTGCAGGTTTGCCGGAGAGGAGTGTGAGCCCGGCCCGGGAGACCTGGAGTGACATGCCGAATGCCGAAGCCGATTGCTTCTGGCATTCCCGACAGTGGCAGACGTACAAAGCGCGCGCCGTTCCTTTGCTTGCAAAACGAATTGCACCGCATCGGCATCCACCCAACTGCATTGCACGACCTGTCACGATTCAGCCCACAGCTATTTTAGGGCGCTTTCAGCTAGCAAGACAGTCTTCACCAGCCTGGGTGGAACGCAGTAATGCTTCATTTGATATTCCCAAGAACTGGATTTCCTTGCTAGCTGTGCTGCGTCTATCATGCTCAGCCGAAAGCATGAGGGGACAGCCATGATTTGCGACGTGAAAAGATTTGTCGAAGACTGAGTTCGCGAGAACGTCAATGCGGAAGCTTACGCGCAATCTGGGGACGCTTCCAGAGCACGTGAACTAGCCTAATATAGCGGAGGCGATGGAGAACGCGACTGATGCCGAGGTCAAGCGCCCGACAAGAGTAACTTCAGCACGATTTACATGGAACGGCAGTGCGTGAACGTCCGCATCGGATGCTCGAACGCACCGGAGCAACCAACGCTTCTTAAAGAAGGTCGAGCTGCATTATGCGACAGGTTGCCTGAAACCAGTCGTACGATCATGTTTCGACGGCGCAGCCGTGTTGCGCGATGTCGTTTTGACAGCCTCCAGGTAGGCGCTACACATGAGAATCAGTTGCCTGTGCACGGCGCTGGCTTCCGCGGCAGGCAGATTACGCTCGAACACGCCGCGGACCGTGCCGAAGATCGAGGTCAGGAGCGTCAGGTTGACGGTGGGCAGATCGCCGAAGACGGCATCGGATGCGGTGGCGAACATCGCGGCGGCCGCGGCATCGACGCGGCGGCCGAACGCCGCGATCAGCGGCTCATTATCGAGCTCCACGACCGACCTGTACAGGGCACGGGTCACATCGGGCCGTTCCGTCTTGGCGTTCCAGTACGTCGTCACGAGCGCTTCGACCATCTGGTCAATCGAAGCGCCCTGTCGTGCCCGGCAGGCGTTCTCAACCTTTTCGGCCAGATCATCCAGGTAGCGCTCGTTCAGGGCGTAGAATAGCGCCTGCTTGTGGGGAAAATACTGGTACATGGTGCCGATGGAGACGCCCGCTCGCTCCGCCACCCGGGTCGTCGTCAGGCGACGGGGGCCAGTGACCAGCAAAACCTGAATGGTCGCCTCGAAAATGGCGTCCAGCGTCGCCGTCGCACGTGCCTGACGCGGCTTTTTCCGGGGGGTTAGGTGCGCGGGCGGGCTCGACGCCATAAGCGAATCCTCAAACTGAATGATCCTTCGTATTTTAGATCGGAGCACGAGGCCAACATCTGAAGGATTCGCACATGGCCGATACCAACCGCATCGCGCTCGTTACCGGCGCGAACAAGGGCATTGGGCTGGAAATCGCCCGTCAGCTCGCGCAAGCGGGCGTGTTTGTCATCATCGGCGCCCGCAACCCCGCACGAGCCAGTGCCGCGGTCGAAGATCTTTCCGCACAGGGATTGGCGGCACAATCCGTTGCGATCGACCTCAACGACCACGCGAGCATCGCGGCGGCTGCCGAAACGATCAGGGCGCACCATGGCAGGCTCGACATTCTCGTCAACAATGCCGGCATCGTGGATGCGGCGGACGGTCCACCGACAGCGTCGTCGCCTGAGGCCGCTCGCCGCATACTGGACACGAACTTCGTCGGCACCCTGGCGGTGACGCAGGCGATGCTGCCGCTTCTCCGTCAGTCGCAGGCGGCGCGGATTGTCAACCTGTCCAGCTCCCTGGGCTCGCTGACGCTCAACGGCGACCCCACATCGCCGTATTACTCTGCACGATTGATTGGCTACAACGCCTCCAAGGCGGCGCTCAACATGCTGACCGTTCAGCTCAGTGAGGAGCTGCGCGATACGCCGATCGTCGTGAACTCGGTCAGCCCAGGCTTCGTGAAGACCGACCTGACCGGCCACAACGGGTTCATGACGCCCGAAGAGGGGGCGAAATTGCCGGTAGAGTATGCGTTGCTTGGAGAGGATGCTGTTTCCGGCCGGTTCGTGGAGGCGAGCGGCGAGACACCCTGGTAAGCTTGCCACACAGCGCGCGGCCTCGCAGGCGCCGGCTGATCCGGATGACGAGTGGCTTGGATCCAATTGCCAAAAGCGGATCGAGAACCAGCCACCCCCGTCCTTTGGAGCGGTTCCACCCTGGGTAGAACTGCTCTCGCTCATCGTTTCACGCGGCTACTCGCGCAGCATCGCGCTGTTGCGCGATCCAGCCTGCGCGAAGCCGCTTTCGTATCGCCTATCAATGAAGGACGATACGTCGATTTGGCTTGAAGTGGCCGATTCACGCGGCAAAGCGCGTGCAGCACTTCTCTGCGATCGGGCACTAGCGCTGACAGAACCGTGCCAATCAGCCTCGAAGCCCACAGTAGAAACGGATCAGAGCCATTCGACGGTCTGATGCAGGCACTGGCGGCGTCCCGGGCTTCAGCCATGGCTCCGGCCGCTACCGGCGCTTGCAGCAATCGGCTATCCCTGCTTTTGCCTCAGGGCACAGACGAACAGGCGGGCCGGAATGTTCTCCCTCGACGAGCTGGAACACGCACAAACCCAGGTGCGTCGGGTCTTTCCCGGAACCGCGCAATATCAATGGCCACTCCTCATTGAGCGGACCGGCTGCGACCTGTGGGTCAAGCATGAGAACCATTGTCCGACCGGCGCCTTCAAGGTCAGGGGCGGGCTGATCCACCTGGAGCGCCTGGCTCGTGATGCGTCCGCACCGCGTGGCATCATCTCGGCGACCCGCGGCAATCATGGCCAGTCGCTGGCGTTTGCAGGCCAGCGGGTCGGGATCCCGGTCACGATCGTGGTGCCACACGGCAACAGCGCCGAGAAGAACGCGGCGATGCAGGCGCTGGGCGCCCGGCTGGTCGAACACGGCGAGGATTTCGACGCGGCACGGACAGAGGCAATGCGGATCGCCAGCAGCGACGGGCTGACATTCGCGCCGTCGTTCCATCGCGATCTCGTTCTGGGCGTCGCGACCTGGGCGCTGGAACTGTTTCGCGCCGTCGCCGCGATCGATGCTCTCTACGTGCCGATAGGTCTCGGTTCCGGCATCTGCGGCGCGATCCATGCCCGTGACCTGCTGGGTTTGCGGACCGAGATCGTGGGGGTGCAGAGCACAGGGGCAGACCACTATGCCCGGTCGATTGCGGCCGGGCAGATCGTCGAGCTGCGGAAGGCCGAGACCAAAGCGGATGGTCTTGCGGTCCGCGTCCCCGACCCCGATGCCTTTGAGATCATCCGGACGGGCGCATCGCGGATCGTCACCGTGACAGACGACGAAATCGCCGAGGCAGTGCGAACCTATTGGACCGATACGCACAACCTGGCCGAGGGCGCCGGCGCCGCCCCTTTGGCTGCCTTGATGCGGGAACGCGAGATGATGGCTGGGCGGAGGGTAGCGGTCCCGCTGTGCGGCGGGAACATCGACCTTGCGCTCTTCAGGCGATGGGTCCTGGGATAGAGCAACATCAGCCGGACTGGAACAGTCGGGCTGATAAAGTTGCTCGCGAAAATAATGAGCTAGATCGCGCTGACCGCTGACTGCTCCAGCCGGCGAAGATCCGGATCGTGACGCGGGGGCGTTTTAGGACTGGCTGCCGCCATCAGCCAGCATCTCACTGTCGACGCGCTGAGTGGCGAGGTTAGCCTCCTGCACGTATGGCAGGTTGGACAGGCGCTGCAGCGTCTGGGCTGGCGGCTGGGTGAACAGCGGGGCTGACAGGAGCTGCATTGCCGCCGGCTGGTTGCCGGTCTGCAGGTCAAACGACAGCGCCAGCAGCGTGTTCACCACCAACTGGGGCGTGGCGTCGGGCCGGATGCCCAGGAACCCGCGGATGTCTTCCCTGGCGCGGTTGAGGTGGATGGGAATCGCCGCGTCGATCTTGATCCAGCGCGGGTTTTCCCTCAGCTCGCCCGCCAGGTACTCCAGTGCGATGATTGCCCTGGCCGCGCCGACCGGGTTGCCGCGCGTGTTGACGGGCGAGGCGAATGCCCAACTGGAGTAGTTGATGGCGCCCACGTCGTTGTCGAGATAGACGCCGAAGACGCCGGGCGGCAGGAACGGCGTGTCCTCGGTGGCTGGCAACGTGGCGCAGGCAGTCAGCAGGCCGGTCAGAAGAACAAATCCGTTTGCAACGCGCATGATCGCTTTCCGCCCTGGCCGTGCTGAACACTGGGATCAGGACATTGGCGCCCGACGGCGGAAAGGAACGCTTGCGATCAGTCCGCGACCGCTGGTGCCGTATTGTTGACCGGCTGGCCTGGCAGCAGGCGGTCGGCCGCGGCAGTCAGGAAGGCCCGCGAAAGCTCCGGATCATCGGCGAGGCGGGCCAGCACGACGGCGCCGACCATTGTCGAGAGCCCAACCAGCGCATCGTTGCGCCGGCGCCCCGGCAGGCATGCGGTCAGCGCCTGCAGCATGTCGCGCAGGGCCGCGGCGATCGCCGTGCGAGAGGCGGGGCGGCGGGCGATCTCGGGTCCCAGGGTAGTCAGCGGGCAAGAGTCGGCGGCGGCGTGGGCCGGGTCGAGGTAGTTGCCGACGATGCGCTGCCGGGCCACAGCCGGATCGTTGCCGCGGCTGATGTCCTGCCAGCGCAGAGCCGCCTGCTGCAGCAGGGACTGCGAGACCTCGGCGGCCAGCGCCTCCTTCGATGGGAAGTGCAGGTAGAAGCCGCCATGCGTCAGGCCCGCCTGCTTCATCACCGCGTCGACACCGACGCCATCGACGCCGTGCTGGCGGAACAAGTTGCTGGCGGCATCCAGGATGCGCTGGCGGGTTTCCGCCCGTCGGTTCGTCAACGTGGCCATGGCGTGCGTCTCCCTGGGTTTGGCTGGTGGCTGTCTGGCGTGTGGTGGTCTGGCGGGTGGTGGCACGTGATTGCTGACATTCGTCATTTACGCTTGACTTCCATATGACGGTCGTCATGGTCGGTGCAAGTGTTTCGGGAGCATCAGCATGGGACCGAGGGTGATTGCGCGCCTGCTGGCGGGGCGGCTGCATTATGCCTGGGTTGTGGTGGCGGTCATGTTCGTCGTCATCCTGGCTTCGGTCGGGGTGCGGGCGACGCCCAGCGTGCTGATCGTGCCGCTGCGCGCGGCGTTCGGCTGGAACACGGCGGTGATTTCGGGGGCAGTGTCGCTGAACATCCTGCTGTTCGGGCTGGTCGGGCCGTTCGCCGCCGGGCTGATCCAGGTGATCGGGCTAAAGCGGACCATCGTGGCCTCCATGCTGCTGCTGGTGGCGGGCGCGGGCAGCAGCGCGTTTGTCAGCCAGATCTGGCAACTGTACCTGACCTGGGGCGTGCTGGTCGGGCTGGGGTCTGGCGCCGGGATGGTCGGTCTGGCGACGGCGATCGCCAACCGCTGGTTCACCGCTCGGCGCGGCCTGGTGGTCGGGCTGCTGACCGCCAGCAACGCCTCAGGCCAGTTGGTATTCCTGCCGCTGCTGGCCAGCCTGGTGGTGACGCACAGTTGGCACGTGGTGCCGCTGGTGGTGGCCGGGGTGATCCTGGCGCTGATACCGCTGGTACTGCTGGTGCTGCCGGAAAGCCCGGCGGCGGTCGGGCTGGGGCCGTTCGGGTCGAACGAGGTCGTGGCGTTGCCGCGGCCATCGGGCAACCCGTTCGCCATTGCCATCGCCGGCTTGGCGCGCGGTGCGAAATCGGTGGATTTCTGGCTGCTGTTCACCACGTTCGCGGTCTGCGGCTTCTCGACCAACGGGCTGGTTGGAACCCACCTGATCCCGTTCTGCGTGGACCACGGCATAGCGGAGGTGAGTGCGGCGAGCCTGCTGGCCGCGATGGGCGTGTTCGACCTGATCGGCACCACGGTGTCCGGCTACCTGACCGACCGATACGATTCGCGGGTGCTGCTGTTCTGGTATTATGGCCTGCGGGGGCTGTCGCTGGTGGTGCTGCCGTTCACCAGCTTCGACATCGTCAGCCTGACGATCTTCGCCGCGTTCTATGGTCTGGACTGGGTAGCGACGGTGCCGCCGACGGTGACGCTGACCAACGAGGTGTTCGGCAAGACGGACGCGCCGGTGATCGTGTCGTGGATCGTCGCCGGGCATCAGATCGGCGGCGCGCTGGCGGCACTGGGCGCGGGGGAGACGCGGTATCTGACAGGCAGTTACGTGCCGGCATTCGTGGCGAGCGGTGTTGCGTGTCTGATGGCGGCTATCCTGGTGCTGCGGATCGCCCGCGGGCGCCGGCCGGCGGTGGCGGCAGCCGAGTAGCCGAGCCGCTGCAGCGGCTGGTGGGCAGGCGGTTGGAACAGCGACGACCGCGCGGGTTCAGGCGGCCCGCACGTCGGCAACGAAGATGTTCACCGCGCTCGACAACCGCTCCGCCTGCTTGGACAGGTCTCCGGCCGCGTGCAATACCTGCGCCGAGGCGGCGGCGCTGTCGGTCGCCGCCTGCCCGACACCGCCAATGTTGCTGCTGACGTCCTGGGCCGCGGCCGCGGTCTGCTGCACGTTGCGGGCGATCTCGCTGGTTGCCGCGCCCTGTTCCTCGACCGCCGAGGCAATCGTGGTGGCGATCGTGCTGACTTCCTCGATGCTGGAGGCGATGCCGCGGATGGCCGACACGGCCTCGGCCGTGGCAGCCTGGATCTGCGTAATCTGGGCGCCGATCTCCTCGGTGGCGCGGCCGGTCTGGCTGGCGAGGCTTTTCACCTCCGAGGCGACGACGGCGAAGCCTTTTCCCGCGTCGCCGGCACGTGCGGCTTCGATGGTGGCGTTCAGCGCCAGCAGGTTGGTCTGCGAAGCGATGCTGGTGATCAGACTGACAACGCTGCCGATCTTGTCAGCCCCTTCAGCCAGAGCACTAACGATGGCGTTGGTGCGCTGAGCCTCATTCACCGCACGGGCGGCCATGGTTGCGGACTGCGCCACCTGGCGGCTGATTTCGCTGATCGAGCTGGAAAGCTGTTCGGCGGCCGCGGCGACCGTCTGCACGCCGGCGCCGGCCTGTTCGGCGGCGGCAGCGACGGCGCCGGCGCGCTGATTGGTGCTGTCCGCACTGCCGGTCATGGCCCGTGCCGTCGCCTCCAGCTCGGTGGAGCCGGCTGACAGCAGGCCGACCATCTGCTGCGCGGTTGTTTCGAACTGTGCGACCGAGCGGTCCAGCCGCGCCACACGCTGCTGCTTCGCCGCCTGCTCCGCGGCCTGTTCAGCAGAGAGCCGGTCAGCCTTGAGCATGTTGTCCTTGAACACCTGCACGGCGCCCGCCATTGCGCCAAGCTCGTCAGCACGCTCCCGGCCTTCCACCTGAGCCGCCAGGTCATGCCCCGCAAGCCGCGTCATGATCGTGGTCAGCCGGCGGATCGGGCTGGAGATGCTGGAGACGATGACGTAGGTCATCAGCAGGCAGAGTACCATCACGATCGCCGTGCCGCCGATCACCGCCATCTTCGCGTTGGCATAGACGATGATGCTCTGATCGCCGGATTTCTTGCCTTCAACCGCATTGAAATCCAGGTCCTGGCGCAGCGCGGCGACCGCCGTCAGAAAGCTTTTGCGGTTGACGTCAACGAACAGGCCGTGCGGGTCGACCTGTCCGTCGCCGATGAACTTCTGCGCCACCACCTTATGATCCGCCCAGGCGGCGTCAAACTCATTCATCAACCGCTCATCATCGGTGTTGCGTGTGATCAACGGTTCATACTCCGCCCGCAGGCGGCCGATGCTCTCCAGGCTCCTGGCGATCTCGCCGCTGATCTGCTGACGCTACTGGCTTGCCTCGGTCTGCGCGTAGCGGGCTTCCTCGATCCGGAACTCGTCGACCGCATCCAGCAGCTTCCCCAATGCGTGGACGCTGGGCATCCAATTGTCGCGAACATCCGCCACGATGCTGTCGATCCTCGCCAGCCGATCGATGGTCATCACGCCAAGCCCGACCACCAGCAGCGTGACAAGGCTGAAGGAACCCGCGATCTTGGTGCGGATCGAAATGCGGTGGACCAGGGCAATCATGAACTTCCCGTCTTGTACAGTCTAAAGGCACCCCGCATTATCATGCTGTATAGTTAACATAATCTGAAGCGTAGGCTCCGCCGCCGCGAAATGGACGGTTTGTTGCCTGGCGCAGGTACGCAGGCTCAGGCGGTTCATGCCGCCTGAGCGGGTGCAACCCGTCGCTCATCGATCTCCACGCTGGTTCCGCGAAGGCTGTCTAGCTCAGCCGACCGGGAAGTTGCACTTCGGGTTCAGCGGATGCATCACCGAATCGACCGGGGCGGTGCTGACCAGCTTGTACAGGTCCCACTCGCCCTTGCTTTCCTCGGGTGACTTCACCTGGAACAGGTAGGCGGGAAACTCGCCTCGGCCGTCGGCGCGGACCCGGCCGGGACCGAAGGCATCGTCGTCGGTCGGCATCGCCTTCATCCGCGTCACGACATTGCGGCCGCTTTGCTTCGCGGCCGCTCCACCCAGGGCGGCAACCGCCTTCATGTAGTGGATGATGGACCCGTAGGAACTGGCGTGTGCCTGGTTCGGGTAGTTGTTGGCCTTGGTGCGCGCCAGCAAGCGCTTGGTGAAGCCGCGGGTGCGGTCGTTGAGGTCCCAGTAGAAGGTCTCGGTGGTCAGCAGGCCGCCGCAGATCTGGGTGCCCAGGGCATGCGGGTTCTGGATGAACATCAGCAGCGGTGCCAGCTTCATGGTCTTGTTCAAGCCGAACTCCGCGGCCTGCTTGATGCAGTTCTCGGTATCGAGGCCGGCATTGGCGAAGCCGACGACGGTGGCGCCGCTGGCCTGCGCCTGGGCCAGGTAGGAGGAGAAGTCGGTGGTGTCGGGAAACGGGTAGCGCGAGGCACCCTTGATGACGCCGCCGCCCTGTTTGACGACGTCGGTAGTCAGAGTCTCCAGCGACTGGCCGAAGGCGTAGTTGGCGGTGATGAAGTACCAGGACTTGAAGCCCTGGCTGACCAGCGAGCCGCCGGTGGAGTGGGCATTCTCGTAGGTATCGAAGCTCCAGACGATGGTGTTGGGGCTGCACTGGTCGTCGGTCAGCGAGGAGACGGTGGCCGAGGCGTTCAGCATGATCTTGTCTTTTTGCCGCGCCACCTGGGCGACGGCGAGGGCGACCGAGGACGTGGGGACGTCGGCGGCGACGTCGACGCCGCTGTCGAACCACTGCCGCGCGATGGAGGCGGCGACGTCGGGCTTGTTCTGGTGGTCGGCGCTGATCACCTCGACATCGCAGTCGACGTGCGACTTCATCTCATCGACGGCAAGCTGGGTGGCGGCGACCGAGGTAGGGCCGGTGTTGTCGCGGTAGGTTCCCGAGAGGTCGGTCAACACGCCGATCACCAGTTTGGTGCGGCCCTGGGCGCGGGCCGGGACAGCGCGTGTCAGGCTGCCGCCCAGTGTGGCGGCGCCTAGCATGGGGGCGCCGGTGAGAACGGCACGGCGTGTCGTGGTCATCTGTTCACTCTCCCTGGGACGTTCGCCGCGGCTGCTTCGAGTCGTTGGACCGGGTTATGGCGCGAACTTTGGCGCGGGCTCAAGGGGGGCCAAAAAGGCTGGTTGTCGCGGATTACGTCACAGTAACGCAATCATATCGGACGAAAAGACGGTCATGGCGGAAGATGCGGCTGTCGCTTGCGGGGGTTGGCGTTGCCCTGTCAGTGCAGGGCAGCGCCGTGTTCCTGCTGAATGCGACCCGTGCCGACGGCAGTGCGCGTTTGTTCCGGTGCGCGCCCAGGCATCCGGGCGGCCGAGAAATTCATTGCAAACCACAATGCATTGCGTTTACAGAACGTCCTTGTGGTGCGCCCTATGCGGTTTTCTTTTTTCAGACGAAGCGGATTGAAACAGGCTGATCCGCTTGCGGTTCGGCGCCGGTGGCGTGCGCTGCCGGGTCATCGGCGTGGCGTGGTTGCGCTGGAGTTCGCCTTGACCGCGTTTCCGCTGATGGCCTTGCTGCTGGGGGTGATGGAGGTCGGCTTTGACCTGTATGTCCAGACAGCGCTGGACTATGCCGTCGATGTCGCCGCGCGGTCCGTGCAGACCGGTTCGATCAAAGGCAGCAACGGTGAATCAAGCGCTCAGTTTGCCGCCGCCGCGGTCTGTCCGCAACTGCTGACGCTGATGACATGCAACAATCTGATCGTCGGGGTGGCGCCGATCCCGAAGGGGTATGACTACTATACCGCGCCGCCCGCGGTGACGCTGGCCAAGGCGGTGTCCTCCACGGGCGACATCTGCACCGGTACGGGCGGGCAGTTGATCCTGCTGCAGGCGTGGTACCTGGGGCCAACCTTCCTGGGCCGGCTGATCCCCAATTTTGCCACGACCTATAACGGGGAGCTGGTGCATTTCACCGTCGCCTCGGCTGGGTTCGTGAACGAATACTTCAGCGGCGGCCAGACCACGGGCAGCGGATGTTGACGCCGATGCACCGGGGCAGCGCCGTCCGGCGCGCGATGCGCAACCGGCGGGCGGTGGCGGCGCTGGAGTTTGCCCTGATCGCGCCGGTCACGGCGGTGCTGCTGGTCGGGGTTTTCGACATCTCTCGCGCGATGACTGCCTGGGAGGAGACCTGCAACGCCGCGCAGGCGATCGCGCAGGCGGCGGAGAAGCTGTCGGTGCCGGCGAACCTGGGCCAGCCAACCCTGAACGCGACGCAGATGCAGAATGCGATGTCGACGATCTATGCGCAGATGCCGGGGCTGAACCTGGGCCACGGCGGCGGCAGCCTGCCCGGGTTGTTCGCGGTGACGCTGTCCAGCATCGAGTACCTGCCGTTGTGCCAGAACACCAGCGGCTGCGCGGCGCAGACGCCATATACGGCCTGGAGCTCCTACTTCGCGGAGGGCGGCGGCCAGTTGATTACCAAGACGCTGGGGTCGGGGGCGCTGCTGCGCGCCTGCGGCGCTCTGACCGCGGTCAGCAACTTTCCCAACGACGCCACGCAGTTGACGAAGATGGTGGACCCGACAAAGGCGATTGGGGCCGTGCCGATGACCCTGACGCCGCAGATCGTGGCCGACGTGCATTATACCTTCACGCCGACGTTCTCGATGTTCCTCAATCCGATCACGTTCTGGGCCTCGGCCGTGGTGCCGACACCGCTGGGGGGCACGAACATGACGACGACGTTCGACACCACCCCGCCCACCGGCAACGTCGTCTCCTGCCCGCTGCCATCATGATCAGGCCGGGCATGAGCAAGACGGGCATGAACAGGAAGGGCATGAGCAGGAAGGGCAAGCGGCTGGCGCCGATCGCCGGCTGGCTGCGCGACCGCAGCGGCGGGGCAGCCGTGCTGTTCGCCATCATGGCGTTCCCGATGGTCGGCGTGGTTGGCCTAGCGATCGATTATGCGATGTGGAACCAGACCTATTCCAGCATGACCCTTGCGGCCAGCACCGCGGCGATCAACGCGGTGAAGATCGCCGCGGCCGGCGAGGCGGCCAACGATTCGAACTACCTCAAAGAGGGCGTCATCGCGGGCCAGCAGTGGTTCAACGTCCAGTTGAGCACCTATGCCGGCAGGCTGGCGGCCTCGACGCCGACGGTCAGCTTGACTGGCACCACCACGATCACCGCCAACGTCGCCTACAGCAGCCGCATGAGTTCGATCTTCGGGTCGATCTTCGGTGTCGGTAGCTATCCTGTCACATACCAGGCGGCGGCGATCAGCGTGACCGCGCCATACCTGAATGTCGAGATCCTGCTGGACAATTCCAGCAGCATGGCGATTGGGGCGACGACCGCTGATATCGCCACTTTAATGGCCAATTCGCCGTGTGATCCCTCGAACGCGTTCTACACCTCCGGGCAGCAGTCGCTGGACAACTATAACAGCTATCAGTGCGTGGTCCCTGGCGGCGCGAGTGGCGGGACGTATGATGGGACGCCGCCGCCTGCATGCCCGATCGTGGCAGGGGGCGTGACTTATACACCGATCTCTCACACCAGCTCCACCCACTATGGACCGAGCTGCAAAGGCCAGTTGCCCAAGCAAGCCAACGGCAGCTATCCGAATGCCGGTCCACCATGCGCTTTTGCCTGTCACTGGGACGGGACGAAGCCGGCCGGGCAGGGCAACGACCTGTGGGCAATGGCCCGGCGCAACGGCGTGACCTTGCGGTTCGACCTGGTGAAGAACGCGACCAACGCGGTGATCCAGGAGATGCAGTCGAAGAACAACGTTAACATCAACAACCTGGGCGTCGGCATCTTCACCTTCAACGATGCGCTGAACCCGGTGTATCCGGCCAGCCCAAGCCCAGGGGCGGGTGAGGCCGGCAACAACTGGACTGCTGCCCTGGCGGCTGTCGGCCAGCCGCCCAGCAACGGCGCGCTGACGGAAACCGGCATCCAGCCGGTGGTCGGAAAGCTGTCCAATGTCTTCAACAACAACTCATACTTTGCGGCGTCGATGAACAAGCTGGCTACGACGTACCTGACGCCGGCCGGCAACGGGATCAGTGCCACCGCACCGAGGAAGGCGCTGTTCCTGATCACCGACGGGTTTGAGGACGACTCCGCGCGGCAGGCGATGCAGGCCTCGGTCTGTCAGCAGTTCAAGAACATGGGCTACACGGTGTACGTGGTCTATACGCCGTACTACCCGTTGATGCTGTGGGACTACCTCAATGCCTGGATCCCATTGGTCGAGGGCACCAGTTCGATCTCGATCAGCTATCAGTTGCAGGCCTGCGCGTCGTCGCCAGCCAACTATATCTCGGCCAGGGACGGACCATCGCTGAACGCCGCGGTGCTGAACTTCCTGAAGCAGGCATTGATCGAGCCGATCAGCTACACGAAGTGAGCACATAACCGCCGGGATGGTCTGGCGCTTTGGCGGGAACAGGAACCACGGCGGTCGCCGCTGGTTGTAATGCAGCAGGCGGCGGAATGGCCGAGCCGGGCCCTGGCTGCAAAGATGATCCAGACCGTTCCCGGGAGAGAGATGCCGTGCCGCTTGATCAAACCATCAGACGGCCCGGATTTGTAGAACGCTCCTCGCCCGCGTTGCTGCTTGGGCTGAGGCGCGGCATCACCCGGAAGTGCCCGGCGTGCGGGCAGGCCAGCCTGTTCACCGGCTACCTGGCGGTCCAGCCGACGTGCCCAGCGTGCGGCAATGACAACGAGCAGTACCCGTCTGACGACTTCGCGCCCTACGTTACCATCTTCCTGGTACTGCACCTGATGGTGCCGCTGCTGTTCGTGGCAGACCGGACATGGACCATGTCAGTGTTGTTTGAATCGGCACTGGCGATCCCGATCTTCCTGGTGGCGACCCTGGCGTTGCTGCCGTATGCCAAAGGGGGCGTGATCGGCTTTGCCTGGGCATTTGGCGTGACACGCAAGCAATGACTTGTCCTGAGGAAGACACGGGTTTTGCGGGAGATCCGGATCCTGCGGGCGCTGCCCATAAATTTCTTGCAATAATTTAACTTGCCTTGTGGCTGTGGCGGAAGACGGGCAGGCAACGTGATCACGTCCTGCGACGTTCTATGTCCAACTACCTTCTGGAGCTGGCGCATGGACTGGATTCTCTTGCTGGCGATCGTGACATTTGCGCTCGTGATCGCCTTCCTGATCTGGAACCGCATGTCGGTGAAACGGAATCAGGATCCCTCGAACAATTCGTCTGGCATGGGTGGCCCGAACGACCCGATGGCTGGAACCACCGCGGGCATGCGTGACCCTGATGAAATGAGAGCGCATTTGAACGCACCGGCGAACGCGGCAGTCGGCGAAAGCCCGTTGCGCAAGACGGTTCGATAACGGGTTTCGCTGTGCTGCGTAGCCGGGCGTTGATGTTCCTAGCATCGGCGTCTGGGGCCACGTGCAGGTGAGCGCGACGTGCAGATGACAGGGAAGTCCGATCACTCATCGTCTGTCGGCGGCATGTCCCAGGGTGACTGGTGGCGCCGTGTGCGAGCGAGGGCGTTCCCATCAGCGTCGTAGTAAACCGGGCCGCCGCAGATCAGCCGCAGACGGCGTTCAGCTTCCTCAAGGTTTTGGTGGCGTGACATGACACGCCATGTGGTTGCGGCCTCCGGTTCGCGGTCGGGCCAGTACTCGTAGACCTTCTGACACAGCATCGCCGAGCCATCGGCGTCGAACTCGATGCAGTAGGGCGGCGCGAGGTGGAAGAACTGGCGGGCAGCATGACGCCGCTCGCGATCGTTCCGGGTGGCGTCGGGGGTTGCCGGCGTGTCTGGCCCGTTTGGGCGTAGCGGCTTGTCATCGCATGGCATCGTTGCGCTTCCTGTCTTCCTCTGCCAGGCAGCGTAGAGCGCTTTTGCAACGCGTGTACAGTCTGGTCGCCTGAGCCGCGCAGCAGGTATCAGTTGCCGAATTTTGGCGAGCGCGGGAAACCGTTCGGCGGCAGGCGGCCGGCGGTGCCGCGTTCAGCCAGCCAGGGGCGCAGATCGGTCTCGGTGCGCACCCGGTCACCCAGCCGCCAGGTCAGGCCGTCGGCGAGGCGGAAGACCTTGATGTCCGACACATTGCCGTCCTTATAGCGCTGCAGCATCACGCCGGCACCGCGTGCCAACTCGGGCACCTGGTCCAGCGGGAACACCAGCAGCTTGCGGTTCTCGCCGATGATGGCGACGTGGTCGCCTTCGGCCGGCACGCACAGCGCCGCCTCCTCGTTCGGCTTGAGGTTGATGATCTGCTTGCCGGTCCGCCGTTCGGCCAACAGTTCACTGGCCGGGACGATGAAGCCGCGGCCGGCGTTGGAGGCGATCAGGTACCTGGTCCCGTCCGCGGCGACGAACAATGCGGCGACATCGTCCTCATTGGTCAGTTCCGCCAGCAGGCGCACCGGCTGGCCGTCGCCCCGGCCGCGCGGCAGGTCGGCGGCCTTCAGGGTGAACGCCTTGCCGTTGGTCGCCAGCAGGGTCAGCCGGTCGGTGGTCTGGCACGGCAGCAGCAAGCGCAGCCGGTCGCCCTCCTTGAACTTCAGCTCGGCGGGGTCCGCGACCGCTCCCTTGACGGCGCGGATCCAGCCCTTTTCCGACAGGATGACGGTGATCGGCTCGCGTTCGACATAGGCGTCGGTGTTGACCTCGACCGTCGCGGGCGCGGTGCCGAGTTCGGTGCGGCGATCGCCAAGCGGGCCGCTGCCGAACTTACGGATGGTCTCACCCAGTTCCTCGGTGATGCGCACCCAGCGCAGCCGGTCGTCGGCCAGCAGGGTGCGCAGGTCCTTCAGCTCCCTGGTCAGGGACTTGTGCTCCTTGCGGATCTCCATCTCCTCCAGCCGGCGCAGGCTGCGCAGGCGCATGTTCAGGATCGCCTCGGCCTGCACGTCGGTCAGGCTGAAGCGCTCGATCAGGCGCGGCTTGGGCTGCTCCTCCTCGCGGATGATGCGGATGACCTCATCGAGGTTGAGGTAGACCAGCAGGTAGCCATCCAGGATCTCCAGCCGGCGCTCGATGGCAGCCAGTCGGTGGTTGGAGCGGCGGACCAGCACCTGGTGCCGGTGGTCGAGCCAGTGGCGCAGGACGTCGCGCAGCGGCATGACGCGCGGGGTGCGGGTGGCGTCGAGCACGTTCATGTTTAGCGGGAACCGAGTCTCCAGCGCGGTGGCGCGGAAGACCGTCTCCATCAGCACCTCGGGCTCGACGCCGCGGGTCTTGGGTTCCAGCACCAGGCGGATGATGTCGCTGCTTTCGTCGCGGACATCGCCCAGCAGGGGCAGCTTCTTGTCCTCCATCAACTGGGCGATCTGCTCGATCAGCCGGGATTTCTGCACCTGGTAGGGGATCTGTGTCACGACGATCTGCCAGGTGCCGTGCTTGCCCTTTTCCACTTCCCACTTGGCGCGCAGGCGGAAGCCGCCGCGGCCGGTTTCGTAGGCGGCGAGGACTGCGGCCTGGTCCTCCACCAGCACGCCGCCGGTGGGGAAGTCGGGGCCGGGCATATGGCGCAGCAGGTCGGCGGTGGTGGCGTCGGGGTGCTGGATCAGGTGGATGGCGGCGGCGCAGACCTCGCCGGCGTTGTGCGGCGGGATCGAGGTGGCCATGCCGACGGCGATGCCGGCCGCGCCGTTGGCCAGCAGGTTGGGGAAGGCGCCGGGCAGGACGACGGGTTCGGCTTCCTCGCCGTCGTAGGTGGGGCGGAAGTCGACGGCGTCCTCATCGATGCCGGCCAGCATGGCCTGGGCGACCAGGGTCAACCGAGCCTCGGTGTACCGCATGGCGGCGGGGTTGTCGCCGTCGATGTTGCCGAAGTTGCCCTGGCCCTCAACGAGTGGATAGCGGGCGGCAAACTCCTGCGCCATGCGCACCATGGCGTCGTAGATGGAGGCGTCGCCGTGCGGGTGGTACTTGCCCATCACGTCGCCGACGACGCGGGCGCATTTCTTGAACCCGGCGGTGGGGTCGAGGCGCAACTGGTGCATGGCGTAGATCAGCCGGCGGTGCACCGGTTTCAGCCCGTCGCGCACGTCGGGCAGCGAGCGGGACATGATGGTGGACAGGGCGTAGGCGAGGTAACGCTCTGACAGCGCGTCCTTCAGGTGGGTTTCCTGGATCAGGCCGGTCAGATCATCAGGCATTGTTCGACACGTCGTCCTTCTGCTGCGCCGCGAGGGCTGGGTTGCTATCCCGCGCGGCCATTGCCGGGTTGTTGTCCCGCGCGGCCATGGCCGCGACCCGGTCGTATAGCATGGTGCGGGCCAGGGGCAGAGGACGATGCTGATGGCCGAAGGCATCGCGCGCCAGGAAATGGCCGGTCAGGCGCAAGCCCGCCTGCCAGGCCAGCGGGCCCGGTTCCGCCGCCCCAGTCAGGAAGCCGGGCAGCGGCAGCAGGCGGGATGCCCAAGCCCCTGCCCCGTCGCGGCTGACGGCCCGCCCGGTGCGCGGCGAGACGTAGGCAAGGTCACCGGTGCAGCCGGTCACCGCGCAGGCGGAGAGGTCGAGGCCGTAGCCGAGGTCGGCCAGCACGACCAGCTCCCACTGGATCAGGTCGGTCAGCGTGGGCGGGCCCAGCGGCAGGTGGGGGATCAGGTGCAGCAGGCCGTCGAAGATCCGGGGGTGCGGCTCCCGCTCGGGCACCGCGCCCTGGGTGGTGGCGCACAGGGCGGTCAGCATGGCGAGCGGCAGGGCCTCGGTCATGGCCTGGGCGGCGCCAGCGTGGATCAGTTCGCCGGTGAAACTGCCGAGCTGGTCGGACAGGCGGGCGATCCAGTGGATCTGGACCATGTTGCCGGGCTGCCAGGTCCCGGCCTTGGCGCGGGAAGCGCCGCCGCGGGCCAGGCCGCGATGCGGGCCGTGCTGCTGCGTCATCACGGTGACCAGGGCGTCGCCTTCGCCGTACGGGCGGGTGTCGAGGATGATCGCGGGGGCAGTCCACTCCATCGGGGAGTTCTAGAACGGTTCCACCGAGGGCGGAACCGCTCCAGCTCATCGTTTCACGCGGCTACTCGCACAGCATCGCGCTTCGCGCGATTCCAGCCTGCGCGAAGCCGCTTTAGGCCCGGTCCCGCCAAAGACGCCAGAGTCTTGCAGCTAGGTGCCGGGGTGGCCGCGGCGCAACCCGGGCGTCGGCAGCAGGCGAACGGCCCTCAAGCGGCGCAGAGACCTCAAGAGCGCAGGCCATCAAGCCGCTCCTGGATCCTCCAGGCCGATGGCGCGCAGCCTGGCACCTTCCTCGTCCCAGCCCTTGCGTTCCTTGACGTTGAGGAACAGGTGCACCGGGCGGTCCAGCAGCGCGATCAGGTCCTGCCGGGCGCGGGCGCCGATGGCCTTGATCTTGCTGCCCTTGTCACCGATCAGGATGGCCTTGTGGCCAGGGCGGGCGACGTAGATCGTCACCTCGATGCGCACCGAGCCGTCCTTGCGGTCCTTGAATGATTCGGTCTCGACGGTGGCGGCGTAGGGCACTTCCTCGTGCGTCTGCAGGAAGATCTGTTCGCGCACCGTCTCAGCCGCCAGCAGGCGGTCCGGCAGGTCGGTCAGGTCGTCCTCGGGATACAACCAGGGGCCTTCGGGCACCACGGCGGCCAGCGCGTCGGCCAGTTCGCGCACCCCGTCACCGGTCTGGGCGCTGACCATGAAGGCCTCCTGGAACCGGGCCAGCGCCGACAGCTCGGCCGTCAGCGGCAGCAACTGCGGCGGGGTGACCAGGTCGGTCTTGTTCAGCACCAGCCAGCAGCGCCGGCCAGAGGCGCCGAGGCGGCCAGCGATCTCGCGGACGTCGTCGCGCAGGCCGGAGCGGGCGTCGACCAGCAGGATGGCCAGGTCGGCATCGGCGGCGCCGGTCCAGGCGGCGGCGACCATGGCCCGGTCCAGCTTGCGCTTTGGGCGGAAGATCCCCGGGGTGTCAACCAGCAACACCTGCGACTCGGCACGCATCAGGATGCCGAGGACGCGGAAGCGGGTGGTCTGCGCCTTTGGCGAGACGATCGACAGCTTGGCGCCGGTCAGCCGGTTCATCAACGTGGACTTGCCGGCGTTCGGTGCGCCGACGATGGCGACATATCCGCAACGGGCGAGGGGCGGTGCGGTCATGGTGCCATTGATGGGGCCAACCGCTGCAGCAATGCCTCCGCGGCGCGCTGCTCGGCGGCACGGCGGTTGCCGGCGGTGCCGCTGGCCTCGGTGACCCCGACGGTCACGGTGACGGTGAACTCCGGGGCATGCGGCGGGCCGGACCGGGCGGTGATGCTGTAGCACGGCAGATCAAGGCCGCGCTTCTGCGCCCACTCCTGCAGCGTGGTCTTGGGGTCCTTCGGCGGATCGGCCTGCAGGATCATGGCCTCATGCCAGGCGCGGCGAACGAAGTCGCGGGCCGCGTCCAGGCCACCGTCCATGTACAGGGCACCCAGCGCCGCCTCCAGCGCGTCGGCCAGCACGGTGGCGCGGCGGGTGATGCCGGCGCGGGCCTCGCCGGGCGAGACCGAGAGCGCCGCGGCCAGGCCGGTTGCCTCGGCCACGCCGGCCAGGACGGGTTGGGAGACGAGGTAGGCCAGGCGGCGGCCCAGGTCGCCCTCCTGCTCGCTGGGGAAGCGTTCCGCCAGCCACTCGGCCATGGTTAGGCCGAGGACGCGGTCGCCTAAGAACTCCAGCCGCTCATTCGATGCGCGCGGCCGGCCCCTGCCCTGCTGCCCCTGTCCAGGTTCTGCTTTGCCCTGATGGTTCTTTCCCTGGCCTTTGCCGTGCTGGGCGGCGGAGCGGTGAGTCAAGGCCTCGGCCAGCAACTGGGGACGCTGGAACGCGTGGCCGAGGATGGCCTCGAAGCTCTGGCTCATTCAACCCTGGCTCATTCAACGCACAGGTTGCAGCAGCCGGCCCCAGCGGATTTCGACCGGCCACTCCCAGAACTCCCACCACGGATATTGGGCGTCGATCGAGAAGAACAGGATCCGCGCCTTGCCGACCAGGTTTTCCATCGGCACGAAGCCGACGCCGTCCATGAAGCGGCTGTCGGCGCTATTGTCGCGGTTGTCGCCCATGGCGAAGACGTGGTCGGCGGGCACGACGTATTCCTGGGTGTTGTTGACCCAGCCGTCGTCACGCTCCTTCAGGATCTCGTGCTTGACGCCACTTGGCAGCGTCTCAACGTAGAGCTTGCTCATCATCTTGATGCCGTTCTCGTCGGTCAGGTAGTCGCCTTCCGCCTGACGGGGACACAGCTCACCGTTGATGTACAACTGACCCTGGCGGACCTGGATGCGGTCGCCCGGCAGGCCGACAATGCGCTTGATGTAGTCGACCGAGGTGTCGCGCGGGTATTTGAACACCACCACGTCGCCGCGCCTGGGCAGCGAGCCGAAGATGCGGCCGTTGAACAGCGGCGGCGCGAACGGCAGCGAGTAGTCCGAGTAGCCGTAGCTGTATTTCGACACGAACAGGTAGTCGCCGACCAGCAGGGTCGGGATCATGCTGCCGGAGGGGATGTTGAACGGCTCAAACGCAATGGTGCGCACGCCGACGGCGATCAGTCCGGCATAGACGATGGTCTTGATGTTCTCGACCCAGGCATTGGATTGCCGCCTGGGTTTGGCCTTGGTGGTCGCCATGGGGGCAACGGACTTTCAATCGTCATGTGGCAGCGAGCGCCGCACCGGTTCAGGGGCAGCGGTCGCCGGGAAACGTCATAGGGCGGCAACAGCCGCGCGCAACGCAGGGATGAAGCCCATGGCCCCCTGCCCTGTCAAGGAAGCCCGTCAGGCGGCGGCGACGGCGGAGATGATGACCTGGGCGTACGCATAGGGGTATTCGTCGGTCATCGTCAGGTGGACCTGGGGCTGCATGCCCGCCGGGGTGATGGTGCGCAGCCGGTCGGCTGATCCGCCGGTCATCACCAGGGTCGGCTGGCCGCTGCGCAGGTTGACCACGCCGAGGTCGGCGAAGAAGACGCCGCCGCGGAAACCTGTGCCCAACGCCTTGGCGGCGGCCTCCTTGGCGGCGAAGCGCTTGGCGAAGGTCGAGGCCTGGATCTTTTCGGTCCGCCGCATCGCCTTGGCACGCTCCGTTTCGGTGAAGATCCGCTCCAGGAAGCGGGCACCGTGACGTTCGATCGCCTTTTCGATCCGGCGGATGTCGCAGATGTCAGAGCCGATGCCGAGGATCATGGGCCCGCCTGTAGATTTAGACTGCTTTCAGGCTGATGTTGCTCTAGCCAGGGCCTCATCCGCCGGTGGCCCGTTCGGCGCCCTTGATCGCCTTCAGCGCGCGCAGGCCGACAATTACCTTCGACAGGTGATTCAGGTCGCGCACGTCGACGTCGACAAGCACCTCCATGAAGTCCTGCTGGCGGTTGACGATCTTGAGGTTGGCGATGGCGCCGTCCTGCTTGGCGATGGCGTTGGAGATGTCGGCCAACGCGCCTTGCTCATTGGCGGCAAGGGCGCTGATCCTGGCGGTGTGGACGAAGCCCTTGTTGGCGCCGGTGCCGGCGCCATTGCCCGCGCCGTTGCTCCCGGGGGCCTTGCCGACGACCTCATAGTTCCACTCAACATCGATGAAACGCTCTGGCGTGGCGGCGAACCCGGTCAGGGTCTGGCAGTCGCGGCCGTGGATGGTGACACCCTTGCCGGTGGTGACAATACCCACGATGTCGTCGCCGGGAACCGGATGGCAGCAGCCGGCGAAGCTGAAGGACATGCCCGGCACCAGGCCGGTGATGGGCATGTCGTGGTCGTGGCGGGCCGGCGCCTTGCCGCGCGGCAGCATCGGCGGGATCATCCGCAGCGCCCTCGGCGCCTGCCGCAGCTCCGGGTATGCAGCGTGGACGACGTCGCGGGCGATCAGGTTGCCGTTGCCGACGGCGATGTATAGATCCTCGGCGGTGGCGACCTTCAGCGCCTTCAACGCCGGCTCCAGCGCCTTTTCGGAGCCATCGACACCGGCCTGACGGAACGCTTTGGTCAGCTCCACGCGGCCGCTGTCGCGGTTTTGCTGGCGTTGCTCCTGATGGATGAAGCGGCGGATGCGGGCGCGGGCCTTGCCGGTGACGACGAAGCGGTCCCACTGCGGGCTGGGCGTGCCGCCACGGGCGGTCATGATCTCCACCTGGTCGCCGTTCTCCAGGTGGTGGCGCAGCGGCATCAGCCGGCCGTTGACCTTGGCGCCGACGCAGGTGTCGCCAACCTGGCTATGCACGGCGTAGGCGAAGTCCACCGGCGTGGCGCCGCGCGGCAACTGGATCAACTGACCCTTCGGGGTGAAGCAGAACACCTGGTCGGCGTAGAGCTCGAGCTTGGTGTTCTCCAGGAAGTCATCGGGGGCCGCCGAATCGTCCAGGATGTCCAGCAGGTCCTGCACCCAGCGGAAGCGCTGTACGTCGGTGCCGTCGACCTTCTTGTCCGGCGTCTTGTAGACCCAGTGAGAGGCGACGCCATTCTCCGCCACGTCGTTCATCTCGGCGGTGCGGATCTGCACCTCGATCTTCTGGTTGCGCGGCTGGCGCAGCGTCACCCCGGTGTGGACAGACTGGTAGCCGTTCGACTTGGGGGTGGAGATATAGTCCTTGAAGCGGCCGGCGATGACCGGATAGGCGGAGTGCACGGCACCAAGCGCGGCGTAGCAGTCGGCCTTGGTCTGCACGACGATGCGGAACGCCATGATGTCGGAGAGCTGCTCAAACGCCACGTTGCGCCGGTGCATCTTCTCCCAGATCGAGAACGGCGACTTCTCCCGTCCTGTGATCTCCATCGGCTCGACGCCGGCGCCGCGGCAGACCTGGATCAGCTCCAGCCGTACGTCGTCGATGACGTCGGCGCCCTGGCCGCGCAGGAAGTTGAGCCGAGCCAGGATGGTGGCGTAGGCCTCCGGCTCCAGTTGGGTGAAAGACAGGGTTTGCAGCTCGGTTTTCAGCGCGTCCATGCCGATGCGTTCGGCCAGCGGGGCGTAGATCTCCATCGTCTCGCGGGAGATGCGCTTGCGGCGCTCCGGGTCGCGGACGAAGTGCAGGGTGCGCATGTTGTGCAGCCGGTCGGCCAGCTTGACCAGCAGCACGCGGATGTCCCGGCTCATGGCCAGGACCAGCTTGCGGAAGTTCTCCGCCTGCTTGGTGCGGTCGGACTGCAGCTCCAGCCGCGTCAGCTTGGTCACGCCGTCGACCAGGCCGGCGATTTCCTTGCCGAAGCGGGCCTCGATCTCGGTCAGCCGGCAGGAGGTATCCTCGACGACGTCGTGCAGCAGCGCGGTGGCGATGGAGGCGATGTCGAGACGGTAGCCGGCCAGGATGTCGGCGACCGCGACGGGATGGCTGAAGTAGGGGTCGCCGTTTTCCCGCCGCTGCGTGGCGTGGGCCTGCTCGGCCAGACGATACGCCGCATCGATGACGCTGGTATCTGCCTTGGGATCGTATTCAAGGATCTTGCGGATCAGCGCGCACTGGCCGATGACTTCGGGCCCTGGCGGCTTCGGCAGCTCGACCACGTCGGTGTGCGGCATCAGGTTGACGGCAGCGCGAGCCGCCGGGCGCGCGGGGGCTGGGGCGGAGCTGTTCATCTCACCGCCGAAGCCCCCGGTGCCCATTGCGTCAGCGCGCGGCTCGGCCGCCGAGCTCGGCCTCGATGGCGGCTTCCATGTCTTCGGGGGAGATGTCCTCGGCGCCTTCGCCCGGCAGGCCGGCAGCTTCCTCCTCGGCGGCGACATCCTGCAGGCCGAAGATATTCTGGTCGGTGGGGATGAGGTCCAGAACCTCCTCGTCGGCCGGTTCCGGTTCCGGCGAGCGGGACAGCGACTTGATCAGGTCCTGTTCGATGCGCGGCAGCTCGATCGTCTCATCAGCGATTTCGCGCAGGGCGACGACAGGGTTCTTGTCGTTGTCGCGATCCAGGGTCAGTTCCTCGCCACGGCTGATGTTGCGGGCGCGCTGGGCTGCAAGCAGCACAAGCTCGAACCGATTGGGAACTCGTTGAACGCAGTCTTCGACGGTGACACGCGCCATGCGCTCAGCCTCCGATGGTTGAATTGCGGGGAACCGTGGACTTAGGCGTGTGGTAACGGCTTTGCAAGTTATAACGTTGCAATCCAACAGGTTTCGGCCCGGGCAAGCTACCTAATTGCAGGTTAGTCCATCGCCGCATGGGCTTCCACCGGGGCCGAGGCGCCGAGGCGGGGGCGGCGCATCAGCAGCAACAGCACCAGCGACGGCAGGGTGGTGAAGATCATCATCCAGTAATCGTCAATATAGGCGACGATCTGCGACTGTTGATTGACGATCTGGTCCAGTGCCGCCGCGCCGTGCGGGTGCATCGGGTTCCATGCCTGCGCCAGGGCACCGCTCTGCAGCGCGCGGTTGAACGGGGTGACGGCGGCGCCGATCGACTCGTGCAGGACCTGGGTGTTGTGCGCCAGCAGCGCCGAGGTGACGGACACGCCGACGGCGGCACCGATGTTGCGGAACAGGCTGAACAATGAGGCGCCGTCGGTGCGGTACTGCGGCGGCAGGGTGGCGAAGGCCAGGACCTGCAGCGGCAGGAAGACGAAACCCAGCCCCGCGCCCTGGACCATGATCGTCAGGATGATGGTCCACTGCGAGACGTCGGGGGTCCAGCCGGTCATCTCCCACATCGACCAGGCCAGGGCGAGGATGCCGCAGGCCATCAGCAATCTGGGGTCCATCCGGTTGGACAGCCGCCCGCCGGTCAGCGTCGCGGTCATGGTGCCGATGCCGCGCGGCGCCATGATCAGGCCGGCGGTCTCCACCGGATAGTTGCCGAGGTTCTGCAGCCAGGGCGCCATCAGCGAGGAGCTTGACACCAGGATGGTGCCCGTCGCGGCCATCAGCACCAGCCCGGCAGTGAAGTTGCGGTCCTTGAACAGGACCACCGGGATGAACGGCTTCCTTGCCGTCAGCATGTGGACGACGAACAGGTAGACGCCCAGGCAGCCGATGACAGCCTCGGTGATCACCTCGGTGGCGTTGAACCAGTCCTGATCCTGGCCGCGGTCGAGCATCATCTGCAGGCCGCCGATGCCCAGGGACAGCACGCCGAAGCCGATCCAGTCGAAGCGCAGGTTAAAGTTGCCGAACGAGCGCGGCATGAAGAACGCCAGGCCCAGGGTGGCGAGCACGCCGAATGGCAGGTTGATGTAGAAGACGTAGCGCCAGTTGTACATCTCCGTCAGGTAGCCGCCGAGGGTGGGGCCGAGGATCGGGCCGACCATGACGCCGACGCCCCAGATCGCCATCGCCTTGCCGCGCTGCTCGACCGGGTAGATGTCCATCATGGTGGACTGCGACAGCGGCACCAGCGCGGCGCCGAAGACCCCCTGCAGCAGACGGAAAACCACCATCTGCGCCAGCGACTGCGCCGCGCCGCACATCATGGAAGTGACGGTGAAGCCGACCAGGCAGGTGATGAACAGGTATTTGCGGCCGAAGCGCGCGGCCAGCCAGCCGACCGGCGCGGTCATGATGGCTGCCGCGGTGATGTAGGAGGTCAGGACCCAGGTGATCTCGTCATAGGTCGCCGACAGGCTGCCCTGCATGTAGGGCAATGCGACGTTGGCGATGGTCTGGTCGAGCGCCTGCATCAGCGTCGCCCCGACGGTGCACAGGGTGATGATCGTGCGGTGCGGCACACGGTCCTGGACGACCCCGCTCATGCGGCATTGTTCTTGCGGCAGGGGTGGTTGAGCGAGGCTGAGCGGGCGGCACGCATCAGTGTTCTGCTAGAACAAGTCATGCCAACTGCGCTGGTGGCCGGTGTCGATGTCGGCCACCACGCTCATGCCCGCGCGCAGGGCGGGATCGCCGGGGTTGTGCTCGACCTTGATGCGGACTGGGATGCGCTGGACGACCTTGACCCAGTTGCCGGAGGTATTCTGCGCCGGCAGCACGGAGAACTCTGATCCGCTGTTGGGCGCGATGGCTTCGACCTGCGCCTTCCAGGTGCGGCCGGGATAGGTGTCCACCGTCACGTCCACCGGATCACCTGGTTTCACATGCGTCAGCTCGGTTTCCTTCGGGTTGGCCTCGATCCAGACGTTGTCGGTGGAGACCAGGCCAAAGGCGGCGGTAGCGGCGGAGAGGTACATGCCGGGCTGCACCGTCTCCACCTGGGTAACCACGCCGGTGAATGGGGCGTAGATCACGGTGTGGTCCAACTGGCGCTTGGCTTCATCCACCCTTGCCTGGGCCTGCTGGTATTCCGCCATGGTGGTGACGTCGACGGTGGGGCTGCCGCCGAGGCGGGCGAGCTGTACGGTGGCAGTGACCTTCAGCGCCTCCAGCGCCTGCTTGTCGGCCATCAGCGTGTAGCGGGCATTGTCGTAGTCGACGCGGGTGACGCCGCCGGTTTTGACCAGGTTGGCAAAGCGGTCGAAGTTGGCCTGGTCAGACTCCAGGTGCGCCTGCCTGACGTCAACCTCCCGCAGCATACGCTGGTAGTCGAGCTTCATCGCGTTCAGGTTGGAGACCATGCTGTCGCGGCTGGCGACGGCGCCGGCGAGCGCGATCTCGAACGGGCGGCGGTCCAGGCGCAGCAGCACGTCGCCGGTCTTCACCTGCTGGCCCTCATGCACCGGCACGCTGGCAACGATTCCCGAGACGTCGGTGGAGACGACCTCCTTCGCGGCGCGGACATAGGCGTCGTCGATCGAGACGATGCGGCCGCCGGTCAGCCAGTAGTAGCCGGCGCCGGCGATGACGCAGGCGATGCCGCCCAGCATCAGCAATGGCCGCAGCAGGCCGCGGGCGATGCGCCGGCGGGCGGGAGTGTCAGCGATGTGGTCGGCGACGCGTTGGTCAGCGACTCGGGGCGCGGTGGCGGACAAGGTGGCCTGCGACATCAAGCCGGCTCCCGAGCGTCGGCCACCGCTGGTTCGGCGCTTTTGCGGGCGGGGTGGGCGTCTTGCGTCAGGGTGGCTTTCATCCGCATCAGGGCCTCGGTCATCACGTTAATGGCTTCCTCGTCGATACCGGCGCTGACCATGCGCGTCATGTCGGCGCGCTGGTCGTCGATCTCATGCAGCACATCCAGGGCGGGGCGCAGCAGATGCAGCCGCCAGATCCGCCGGTCGCGCGGGTCGGGCCGCCGTTCCACCATGCCACGGGCCTGCAGCCGGTCGATCAGGCGGGCGACGGTGATGGGTTCGACCTCCAGCAGTTCCGACAGTTCCTTCTGGGAGATGCCGGGCTGACGCTGCAGCCAGATCAGGATGCCCCACTGGGCCCGGGTCATGCCGTGCTGGCGCGCACGCTTGTCGGCATCGACGCGCAGCAGGCGGGCGACGTCGTGCAGCAGGAACAGCAGGTCGCGCTGGAAGTCGGTCACGGGCATGGCCTGGGCGTCTTCCCTGTTTGAGAGGTGATGATAAGCGGCGTTATCATAATGATACCAGGGCGATTGCCATGCGTTCAACGCAATACGGCCAAGCGGTGCGCTTTTCCGTGCCGGACCGGGGTCTTATAGCCGGGGGCGGCGGGAACAAGCAGGCTGGGCAGATCGGGCTGGGCAGACCGGGCTGGGCAGCTTGGGCGGTGTGCTGCCACTGTTGGCCGGCTTTTTGGCTGGCAGACACGAAGGAACGGCGGCATGGGGGCTTGGGTGACAGTGGCCGTTGGCGGGGCATTGGGCAGCCTGGGCCGGTTCTGGCTGACGGGCGTGATGCTGGGCCTGACCGGGCCGCGCTTTCCCTGGGGCACGCTGCTGATCAACGTGGCCGGCTCATTTGTCATCGGCCTGGTCGCCGGGCTGACATTGACCCCGGAGCGGATCGGGTTGCATCCGGACCTGCGCATTTTCTTGATGACTGGGGTATGCGGCGGGTTCACCACGTTCTCTGCCTTCAGCCTGCAGACGCTGGAACTGCTGCAGAGCGGCGATGTGGTCCCTGCCCTGGGCTACGCGATGGGCTCCGTGGTGCTGTGCGTGGCCGCCACGCTGGGCGGCTGGCTGCTGGGCCAGGCCTAAGGTGGGCCAGGTTTGACGGTGGGGCGACGGCGCTGGCAGGCTGGCGCGGCTATCAAGGGGGCCATTAGACCGGTTTCCGTTCGCCTTGCCTCACGGACCCCGCTCTAACTCATTGTTTGATCGCGTGATTCACCGTTCCGGTGATGCCACCTGCTCGGATCACGCTCTAAGGGGAGACGACATGGACCTGGTCATCCGCAACGCGCGCCTGCCGGACGGGGTGGTGGTCGACATCGGCATCAAGGCTGGCCGGATTGCCGCGGTCGACCCGCATCTGGCGTCGGCGGCCCCGGGGTTCGACGGAACCGGGTTGGACGGGCCAGGGTTGGACGCGGGCGGCCACCTGGTCTGTGCCGGGCTGGTAGAGACGCACATCCACCTGGACAAGACCCGCATCATCGACCGCTGCCCGCCGGAGGATGGGCGCAACGCCAACGCGGTGCCGCGGGTCGCCGCGGTCAAGGCCAGCTTCACCGAGGCCGATGTCTACGAACGCGCCAGCATCACGCTGGAGAACTGCATCAAGCATGGCACGACGCGGATGCGCACGCATGTCGAGCTGGATGGCGGCGTGGAGATGCGCAGCTTCGAGGCGCTGGAGAAGCTACGCCGCGACTATGCCTGGGCGATCGATATCGAGCTGTGCGTATTCCCGCAGGAGGGGCTGACCAACAACCCAAAGTCGGACGCGCTGCTGGTGCAGGCGCTGCAGCGCGGTGCGAAGGTGATCGGCGCGGCGCCCAACTACGACCCGGACAAGGCCGGGCAGATCCACCGCATCTTCGCGCTGGCGCGCGAATACAATACCGACATCGACATGCACCTCGATTCGGGCAACGACCCGGCCGACATGGACATCTACCTGGTCTGCGAGCTGACCAAGCAGTACGGCATGCAGGGGCGCGTGGCGGTCGGGCATGGCTGCAAATACTCGACCTTGCCGCCGACCGACCTGACCCGGCTGGCCGCGCAGATCGCCGATGCCGGGGTTGCGGTGACGGTGCTGCCGGCCACCGACCTTTACATGATGGGGCGCAACCAGGAGCACAGCATCCAGCGCGGCGTGGCCAACGCCAACGTACTGACAGAGCATGGGGTCAACTGCTCCATCTCCAGCAACAACATCCTCAATCCGTTCACACCGCTGGGCGACGGCAACCTGATCCGCATCGCCAACATGCAGGCGAACGTCTGCCAGATCGGCGAGAGGCGGCGGCTGCGCGAGTGCTTCGCGATGCTGACGGAACGCTCTGCCCGGCTGATGAACCTGCCGGACTATGGGATCAAGGTCGGCAACCCGGCCGACGTGGTGGTGTTCGACGCGACGACGCCGGAGGAAGCGGTGGCGGAGGTGAAGGCGCCGCTGGTGGTGTTCAAGCACGGCCTGCGCACGGTGACGCGGCCGCGGGCCGAGCTGCACCGGCCATGAGGCTGGCGGAGATCGCGCAGGTGATCCGCAGCAAGAATGCCGGGCCGCGGCGGCTGACGCTGGACATCATGTTCGCCTCGGAGGCGGATTACCAGCGCGTGGCGCAGTCGCCGGCGCTGGGTGCGGCGGCGATCGCCGGGCTGTATCGGGTGCCGGCGGACCAGGTGCGGGTCATCCCCTATCCTGTCGGGCGGGCAATCAAGGTCGTGATGCCGCGCGGCATCATGGCTGGCGATCCAGGGGACTATGATGTCTATGGTGCGCAGCAGCACGCGCCGCTGCTGGGCATCGAGGTGTGAGCACCTTGCCATGCGCGCCCAGCCGTGAGCGGTGGACCTTGAGGGCTGGGCCATGAGCGCATCGGGCCGGGTGATCGCCCTGATGCGGCAGCGGGCGCGGCCGTTGCGCCTGCTCGGCGCGTCGGGCCAGCTTGGCTACGGCATTCCGGCGGCGTCCTTTGAGGCGGGGATCGCGCGCCAGCCGGACCTGATCGGCTGCGACATGGGCTCGATCGACATCGGCCCGACCTATCTGGGCAAGGGCGAGATGGCGACTGCGCCAGAGGCAACACGGCGAGACCTGCGCCGGGTGCTGCTGGCGGCTCGGCGGCTGGATGTGCCGCTGGTAATCGGGTCGGCCGGATCGGCCGGCGCCGGACCACATCTGGACGCAACGCTGGCGCTGCTGCGCGACATCGCCCAAGCGGACGGCCTGCGCTTCCGCATGGCGGTGATGCGGGCCGATATACCCCGCGCGGTGCTGCGGGATGCGGTGCGGGCCGGCGCGGTCGCGGGCTTCGACGGCATGCCGGCGCTGACCGAGGATGACGTGACCGCAGCGGAGCAGATCGTCGGCCAGATGGGCCTGGGTCCATTCCGCCGGGCGCTGGAAGCCGATGTGGATGTCATCGTCGCGGGGCGGGCCTGCGACACCGCGATCTTTGCCGCCCTGCCGGCGGTGCTGGGGTTTCCGCTTGGATTGGCGATGCATATGGCCAAGATCATCGAGTGCGGATCGCTGTGCTGCGTGCCGGGGGGGCGTGATCCGATCCTGGCGGAACTGGACCAGAGCGGGTTCGTGCTGGAGAGCATGCATCCAGAGCGGCGGGCGACTCCCGTCTCCGTCGCCGCGCACAGCCTGTATGAACAGGCGGATCCGTTCACCATGCAGGAGCCGGACGGGACGCTGGATCTGGCCGACGCGCGGTACGAGGCGGTGGATGACAGGCGCACGCGGGTCAGCGGCGCGCGCTGGCGAGAGACGACGCAGCCGACGATCAAGCTGGAAGGCGCCTGCCGGATCGGCGAGCGGGCGGTGCTGCTGTGCGGTTCGGCCGATCCACGGTTCATCGGCCAGTGCAAGGCGCTGCTGCCGAAGGCAGCCGAACTGGTGGAAAGCCTGGTGTGCGAGGAGAGGACAAAGGACTATACGTTACAGTTCCGTGTCTATGGCATCGACGGGGTGCGCATGGTGGTTCCGGCGGATGAGGCGCTGCCGGGCGAGGTCTTCATCATGGCCGAATGCATCGCGCCGACGCGGGAGCGGGCTTCGGAGGTGGTGCGGACCTGCAAGCAGTTCCTGCTGCATTTCGGCTATCCCGGGCGGCTGTCGACGGCGGGGAACATCGCCTTTCCATTTACCCCGCCAGAGGTTTCCCTGGGGCCGGCATACCGGTTCAACGTCTATCACCTGTTGCGGGTAGACGACGCGGAGCGGTTGTTTCCGGTGGAGGTCGAGGCGGTGGGATGACGGAGCGTTGGCGGACGCATCTTTAGCGGGCTGAATGTGGCCGTTGCGCCGATTTCACGCGGCCGGTCGCCAATTTGTCATACCACCCGACCGATGAACTGACTGTTTTGTCTGCTGGCGGTCGGCTGGTATCTTATTGATTTAGCGCGCGGCCGCCCCACCAACCCCACGCGCTATACCAATCAGCGCAAGCGCTGCTTGGTATCAGTGCATCTGGATCAGCCGGTAAGGCAGCGTGTCGTCGGCCGGCTGCGCCAGTTCGACGTTCTGCCTTGCGGCCCAGACGATGACCTGCTGGTGCAACGGGATTGTCGGCAGATCCTGCTGCAGGATGCCGATCGATTGGCGCAGCATTTCGTCGCGGCGGCCGCGGTCCGTCTCGGTGCCGATCTTCTCGATCAGCGCATCCAGGGTCGGGTTGCTGTAGCCGCCGATGTCGATCTCGCCGCGCTTGCCGTCGCGTGTGCCCAGCAGCGTGTACAGGACGTTTTGCGCGTCATAGGTGGCGGGCGTCCAGCCCAGCAGATAGAAGTCGGTGTCGTAGTTGGGCGGCATGATCTTGTTGAAGTATTTCGATTTTGTCTGCGCGTTGAGGTCGATGCGGATGCCGACACGTGCTAGCATCGAGACGAGCGCGGTGCAGATCTGCTCATCCATCACGTATCGGTCGTTCGGACAGTCAAGGCCGAGGCGGAAGCCCGACGGATAGCCGGCTTCCGCCAGCAGTTGCCTGGCCTTCGCCGGGTCGGGGGCCGGCCGGACATCCAGGCTGGGATCGTAACCGTTGATCCCCTGCCCCCACATCTCCCACGTTGGATGCGCCAGGTTCAGCATGACCCGGCTGGCGATGGCAGGTTCGTTGATCGCCAGCGCGAAGGCCTGGCGCACCCGGACATCGCGCAGCGGGTTCCTGCCCTTGATGTCGGACGTCGGCAGCTCATCGCGGCGGAGGTTGAAACCGAGGTAGATGGTCCGCAGCTCTGGCGTCTCCAGCAGCTTCAGGCCATCGGTCTGGCGGATGCGGGCGATGTCCTGCGGCGGCACGCTGTAGATCATGTCGACCTCGCCGGACAGCAGCGCGGCGACGCGGGTGGGTGCGGAGGCGATGACGTCGAACTCCACCTGATCGAGGTTGTGCTGGGGTTTGTCCCACCACAGCGGGTTCCGCTCGACGACGGTCTTGCGGTCCGGCTCCCGCGAGACGAGGCGGAACGGCCCGGTGCCCATGGCGTTGTGCAGCGCGTAATTGTCCTGCTTGCCGATGATCACCGGTTCAGTGGCGTCGTGGGCCTCGGCCCAGGCCTTCGACATGATCAGCATGCTGGTCTGCTGCTGCAGGAAGATCGGGTCGGGCTCGAAGGTTTCAAAGTCCACCGTCAGGTCGTCGATGCGCCGCGCCTCCTTGACGGTGGCCATGGGGGCGCGCAGTGACGAGGCCGGGGCGAGGATGCGCTTGAGGGTGAACACCACGTCGTCGGCGGTGAACGGCGAGCCGTCCTGCCACTTGACGCCCGGGCGCAGGTGGAAGCGCCAGACGGTGGGCGCGGTCTGCTGCCACGAGATGGCCAGCGCCGGCTCCAGCGCCAGGTCGCGGTTGCGGCGAACCAGGGGTTCGTAGATGTTGGACAGGAAGCTGGTTTGAACGGTCTCCTGCCGGGTGGCCGGATCCATGGCGCTGACGTCGCCGTCGTTGGCCCAGCGGAAGGTCACCGCGTGACCCTGGGCCGGGATCAGGATGACGGCGAGGGCCAGCGTGAGATGGGCCAGATGCGGCGTATGGTGCAGGCTGATTTGCTTGCTCCTTCAATGCAACCGGGCGAAGGTAGCCGCAGGGGGCGGTGAAGAACAGAGAGTGTGCAGATGCAAATCGATTCGCATGCTGATATTCTAGGTCTGATCGATATACAACCAACCTTTATGCCGGGCGGCGAACTGGCGGTGGCCGAGGGCGACAAGATCATCCCGGTCGTCAACCGGCTGCTGCGATGCTTTGAACATGCCTTTGCTACGCAGGATTGGCATCCGGTGGATCACGCGTCTTTCGCCAGCATGCACGAAGGCCGCCGCCCGTATGACAGCATCGACACTCCGCATGGCAGCCAGGTGCTGTGGCCGGACCATGCAGTGGCCGGGTCGGCCAACGCGGCACTTCATCCGGCGATCGAGCAGACGCGGATCGAGGTGATCATCCGCAAGGGGTTCCGCCGCAGCCTGGACAGCTACTCGGCGTTTTTCGAGAACGACCGGCGCACGCCGACCGGACTGGAGGGCTGGCTGCGGCAGCGTGGGTTCTGCCGGCTGTTCCTGTGCGGCCTGGCCGCCGACTTCTGCGTCGCCTGGTCGGCCGAAGATGCTGCCAGGCTGGGGTTTGCGGTGTTCGTCATAGAGGATGCCTGCCGCGGCATCGGGATGCCAGACGCGGGCGGATCCACGACAATCGATACCTCGCGGCGACGGCTCAGCGAGCTGGGCGTGCGTTTTATCGCCAGCAGTGCGATCTAGGCAGCCATGCGGGGTGTTCTGGCAGTTGGGTTGTTGCTGCTGTCGGTCGGCGCGGGGCACGCCGCCTCGATCACCGGCCTGTGGTGGACCGAGGAACGTGGCGGTGTGGTCAGGATCAGCAACTGCGACGGCGCTTTGTGCCTGGAGATCGCCGGGGTCTATGTCGACCGGCCAAGCGACCCGACGCCGGTGGATTACCGTGGCATGTCGCAATGTCACTGGCCGCTGGTGACGGATGCGAGGCAGGTGCGTCCCGGTCTTTGGCGGGGCCACATCGTCGATCCGCGCAACGGCAACGTCTGGGGGGTGCAGATGCATCTGGACCCGCACAACAACCTGGCGCTGCGCGGCTTCTTCGGCGTCCCGTTGCTGGGCCGCACGCAGACCTGGACGCGCTATCCCGGCCGGCTGCCGGCGGACTGCCGGCTGTTCACCGCCAGCAAGATGAATGCAGTTGCACCAGGAGCGTCGCCTTCTGGGGCGCTCCCTTCCGGCTCATCCGGCGACGTGGCCTCTAGCCTGGCGGTGCATGGCGAGCGGCCGAGATAGCCGACCGCTTGTCTGCGATCGGGCACCAGACCGCTTTCAGGCTGACCGTGAACGCTCAGCGCGGTCTGGCTCATTGTTCTCCCGAGCAACTTTATCAGCCCAAGTGTTCCAATCAGGCTGATGTTGCTCTACCGAAAGAAATCAAGAGATGAAGATGAAAGCAGCCGTACTGCGGACGCAGGGCAAGCCGCGTCCGTATGCCGCGAGCAAGCCGATGACGATCGAGACGGTCGACCTGGATCCGCCCGGCCCGGGTGAGGTGCTGTACCGGATTGTCGGAGCAGGCTTGTGCCACTCGGACCTGTCGACCATCGAGAACCTGCGCCCGCGCAAGCTGCCGACCATCCCCGGCCATGAGGCCGCCGGCATCGTTGAGGACGTTGGGCCCGGCGTCACCGGGCTGAAGCCGGGCGACCATGTCATCAGCGTTTTTGTCACGAGCTGCAACGACTGCCGCTACTGCAACGGCGGGCGCCCCAACCTGTGCCAGAGCGCCAATGCCTCACGCAGTGCCGGGACCTTGATTTCAGGCGGCCGGCGGCTGTCGCTGAACGGCGAGCCGATCCACCACTACAGCGGCCTGTCGGTGTTCGCGCAGTATGCCGTGGTGTCGCAGAACGCGCTGATCAGGATCCCGCCCGATGTGCCGCTGGAGGACGCCAGCATCTTCGGTTGTGCCGTGGTGACCGGCGTGGGCGCCGTGCTGAACACCGCACAGGTGCCGCCGGGCGGGCAGATGGCGGTGGTGGGGCTGGGCGGGGTTGGCATGAATGCCCTGCTGGGCGGCGTGGTGGCGGGGGCGGAGCGGATCGTCGCGGTCGATCTGAATGCCGACAAGCTGCGGCTGGCGCGCGAGCTGGGGGCAACAGACACCTTCCTGGCCGGCAATGCCGACGTGATCGAGGAAATCCGCCAGGCGACCGGCGGCGGCCTGGACTATGTGATCGAGACCGCCGGCTCGATCCCGGCGATGAACCTGGCGTATGCGATCGCGGCGCGCGGCGGGGCGGTGGTGAGCGCCGGTCTGCCTGCGTCAGATGCAACGTTCTCCTACCTTCATTCCGCCCTGGTGAGTGACGGCAAGAGCATACTGGGCAGTTATATGGGCAGTTGCGTGCCGAAACGCGACATTCCGCGCTTCATCTCGCTATATCAACGTGGCAAACTGCCGGTGCAAAAATTACGCACAGGGACCATTACGCTTGAGCAGATCAACGAGGGCTTCGACCGTTTGTCGGATGGCGCCGTGCCGCGGCAGATCCTGCAGCCGCACGCCTGAGGTTGCAGGCTGGGCGCCGGTATACAGATGCGCGCGATGAGCCGCTATCTGGTCACCGGCGGCGCGGGCTTCATCGGCTCCCACCTGTGCGAGGCGCTGCTGGCGCGTGGGGATGCGGTGCGGGTGCTGGACGATCTGTCGACCGGCCGGCGGCGGAACGTGCCGCCGGGGGCGGAGCTGATCGAGGGCGACGTCGCCGATGCTGGGTTGGTGAACCAGGCGATCGCGGGCGTCGACGGCTGCTTTCATCTGGCGGCGATTGCCTCGGTGGAGAAAGGGGTGACCGACTGGCTGGGCACGCACCGGGCCAACATCACCGGCACGATCACCGTGTTCGACGCGATCCGCCGGCAGGGGCGAGCGGTTCCGGTGGTGTACGCCTCCTCGGCGGCGGTGTATGGCGACGTGACTGAAGGTGGGGCCGCGGATGGCAGCGCTACAGCCGGGGCGGTGACGGAGAGCCAGCGGTGCCGGCCGCTGTCGGCCTATGGCGCGGACAAGCTGGGGTGCGAGCTGCATGCCCGCGTCGCCAGCCATGTGCACGGGATCCCGACGGTGGGGCTGCGGTTCTTCAACGTCTATGGTCCGCGGCAGGATCCGAAGTCGCCTTACTCCGGCGTCATCTCGATCTTCTGCGAGCGGATTGCCGCCGGGCTGCCGGTCAAGGTGTTCGGCGACGGCGAGCAGACGCGGGACTTCGTCTACGTCGCCGACGTGGTGCGCGCATTGCTGGGCGGGATGGCGCTGCGGCCGGCCGATGCGCCGGTGTTCAACGTCTGCACCGGCGTGCCGACCTCGGTCAACGCGCTGGCCGGTTTGGTCGCCGAACTGGCCGGGCAGAGACTGGCCGCCGAACCGCATCCGCCGCGTTCCGGTGAGATCCGGCACTCGCTGGGCGCAGCGGCGCTGGCGGACACGGTGCTGGGCATCGGCGGGCGGGTGCCGTTGCGCTCTGGCCTGGGTGACGTTCTGACGTGGATGCGCGGCATGGCCGGATAGGCCGGCATGCGCAACCTTCTGGTCAACCTGGCGCTGCCGCCGACCGGGCTGGTGCTGCTGATCCTGCTGGGCCTGCTGATCGGCCGGCGCGGACGCGGACTGGGGCTGATCGCCGTGCTGCTGCTGATCCTGCTGGGGATGCCGGTGGTGTCCGACAGCCTGCTGCGCGGCCTGGAGGAGGACCTGCCGACGGCGGCGTCGCCGCAGCATCCGCCGCAGGCGATCGTGGTACTGGGTGCGGAGGTGATCCGAGCGGAGGACGAGAAGCTGGGGGTGCGGCCAGGGTTGCTGACCTTGGACCGGCTGCGCACGGCGGCGGCGCTGCAGCGGCGGACGGGGCTGCCGATCCTGGTCACCGGCGGGACAACTCAGCCCGACACCGCGGCGGTCGGCATCGTGATGGCGCAGAGCCTGCAGGACGACTTCCGGGTGCCGGTGCGCTGGGTCGAGTCGAAATCCGCCGATACCTGGGCGAACGCCAGGCTGAGCTCGGATATCCTGCATGCGGCGGGCATCGACTCGGTCTATGTCGTGACCCATGCGTGGCATGAGCGGCGGGCGATGCTGGCGTTCCGCGGCACCGGACTGACGGTGACGGCGGCTCCGGTCTCGCTGGACAGTCCTTTGGCGCCTGACCGCGGCGACTTCCTGCCGCGGGTGGCGGGCTGGCAGACCAGCTACTGGGCGCTGCACGAGTGGATCGGTTACGGGTGGTATGGGCTGCGCTGACCTGCGCGCTGAACTGGGGGGCGCTGACCTGGGGGGCGCTGACCTGGTGATCGAGACATCCGCCTCGCCGGCCGCGCTGCCGCCCGAGGCTCGGGCGCTGCTGGACGAGGCCGGCCTGTTCCTGGGCACGGCATGGTGGGAGGTCGTGCTGCGGCACGCGCTGCCAGCCGGGGCGGAGGGGTTGTTCGTCACGGTGCGATCGTCCGGGCGGGTGGTGGCGGTGGTGCCGCTGCTGCGGACCGGCCGGCGGATGGAGAGCCTGACCACGCCGTATACCTGCGTCTATCGGCCGGTGCTGGCGGCGGGGATGGACCGGTCGGGCCGGACCGCCGTGATGGCCGCGTTTGCCGGATTTGCGCGGCGCGCGCGCGTGCTGCGGCTGGATGCGTTGCCGGCCGAGTGGGAGGGTCATGCGGATCTGCAGGCCGGGGCGCGGACGGCCGGGCTGGTGCCGATGCGGTTCGACCATTTCGGCAACTGGTATGAGGATGTCGGCGGCGCCAACTGGGCGGGCTATCTGGCGGCGCGGCCCGGCGCGTTGCGGGAAACCATCAGGCGGCGGCTGCGGCGGGCGGAGAAGCTGACCGATGCGCGATTCACCGTCTACACCCGGCCGGACCAGTTGGTGGAAGCCGGGGCCATGTTCGAATCGGTGTATGCGCGAAGCTGGAAGGAGACCGAGCCGTTTCCCAGCTTCAACGTGGCGTTGATGCGGGCGATGGCGGCGGGCAGCCGGTTGCGGCTTGGCGTCTGGTCGATCGGGGCGCAGCCGGTGGCGGTGCAGTTCTGGGCGGTCGAGGCGGGTTGTGCCGTGGTGCTGAAGCTGGCGCATGACGAGGCGTTCAAGGTGCACTCGCCGGGGACCGTGCTGACGGCGCTGATGCTGCGGCATCTGCTGGAGCAGGAGCAGGTGGTGCAGATCGACTTCGGCCGTGGCGATGATGCGTACAAGCAGGGCTGGGCGAAGCAGCGGCGCCAGCGGGTGGGCCTGCTGCTGGCGGACCCGTTCACGGGGGCCGGGGTGGCGGCGATTGCGCGGCACCGGGTGGGGACGCTGCGGCGGAGATGGGGTGTTGGCCAGGGGGTCCAAACGGCCGGCGGGGATGAGTGACTAGACCGCTTTCAGGCTGACAGGAACAGTCAGCGCGGTCTAGCGCATTGTTTTCGCGAGCAACTTTATCAGCCTGACTGCCAGTCAGGCTGATGTTGCTCTAGGGCGAAGGCGCGGGATTGTCGGGAGCAACAGGACGTTGCATGGCGCGGCAAACCTGGCGGCAACCGCATGCAGTCGGTTTCTAGAGCGGTGTCCGTTCGCATTGGCTTAAGGACCCCCCTCTAACTCGTTGTTTGATCGCGTGATTCACCGCTCCGTGTGATGCCACCTCCGCGGATCACGCTTGTCTTATGACTTCCCCCGGGTTTGCGGAACAATGGTTCACCAGCGGCGGGTTGCAACCCGCCGCTGGTGAAGGGGGATGGATCGAGATCACGCCGGTCGGGTAGGACCGAATTAGAGTGGGATCGCCCCCTTCTTTTCCACAAGGCCCGAACGGATACCGGGGGTGTGATGCCCCGGATGACAAGCATGGGACAGGAAAAGACATGGGACAGGAAAAGATGAGCCACGCCATAGCACCCACAGCGGATCAAGTCACCCTCGGCGTCGATGTCTCGAAAGATACCCTCGATGTCCACCTCCACCCGCAGGGCATCGCCCAGCAATTCACCAACGACCCTAAAGGCCACAGCAAGCTGATCGCCTGGATCACCCCCAGGCAGCCGACACGCATCGTCTTCGAGGCCACCGGCGCCTATCACCGTGCTCTGGAATTGGCGCTGGGCCGCGCCGCGCTGCCCGCCGTCAAGGTCAACCCGCTGCAGGCCCGCCGCTTCGCCGAGGCCACCGGCAAACGCGTCAAGACCGATACGGTCGATGCCGCCATGCTGGCCCGCTTCGGCGCCATCCTGCAGCCCGACATCCCACCCGCCAAGGACGAAACCATTGACACGCTGGGCGAACTGCTGGCCGCACGGCAGGCTTTGGTGAAGGACCGAACCACCGCGCTCAACCGCAGCAAGACCCTCACGCTGGCCCTGCTCAAGCGCCAAAGCCAGCAACACCTCAAGCAGATCGAAACCCAGATCCAGGCCATCGATCGCCAGCGGACAACCATTCTGGCCGCCCATAAGAGGCTCAAGGCCCGCTTCGACATCCTTGTCAGCATTCCTGGCCTGGGCGCCGCCAGCGGCCTCGCCCTGCTCATCGACATGCCCGAACTCGGCACCATGGATGCCAAACAGGCCGCCAGTCTCGCCGGACTGGCGCCCGTCACCCGGCAATCGGGCACCTGGCAGGGGAAAAGCTTCATACAGGGCGGCAGAGCCAACCTTAGGCAGGCCATCTACATGCCAGCCCTCGTCGCCATCCGCTTCAACCCGCCGCTCAAAGCCAAATACCTGGCGCTGCGTCAGGCCGGTAAACCCGCCAAGGTCGCCATCGTCGCCATCATGCGCAAGCTGGTCATTATCGCCAACGCGCTGCTGCGCGATACGCGCACATGGACGCCAGAAGTGGCTTGACCAAGACGGATACTCTAAGTCAGGAACGTCAGTTTTCTGCTGGTCGGCCTCAGCGGCCCAGCCATGACCGCAGCAACAGCCGCGGTGACCAGACTGGACCGGCAATCACCCAGGCCTGCTGATGCGCCTGATCCGCCAGGCTTCGCTTATAGCGGTCGTCGCCGGCGAGAAAATCGTAGACCTCGAGACCAAGCGCCTGGGCGTGCCGGATCGCCTGGTGGTGGCAGGTCAGGCCGGGTCTGGCCTGGGCTTGCTGACCGTCGTAAGCGAACCCGCTCTGATAGGCTGACATCCGCCCCCGGTGGATGAAGTTGTACAGTAGGCCGATCAGGGTTTCACCGCAGGAAACCTGCAGCAGGGCGATCTGGCCCTGGGGCAAGCCGTCCTCGATCAGCGCGTGGTGGAACCGGTGGAAGAACGGTTCGGCGAAACTGCCTGGCTTGCCGCGCGCCTGCCAACTGGCCTGATGCAGCTCGGCCAGACGATCCAGCATGGCATGCGCGGCTGCCAGAGTGTCGGCTTGCTGCAGCCGGATGGGCGCCTGGCGCTGATAGAACCGGTCGGACCGGCGCAATTGCTGGCGGGTGTTGGCGCTGCGGCCGGACAGATAGTCGGTCTGGTTCCGGCGGATCGCGGCGAGGTCGACGAACGGCGAGGCCTGGCTGCGGGTGATCACCACCCTGCCCCGGATGCGCCCGATGGCGGTCAGCGTCGAGGGGCCGACGCCGGACAGGACCAGCTCATGCCAGGCCAGCAGCGGCTGCAGGCACAGCGCGGCCAGTTCCACCTCGCGGCCCGCCGCCGTCAGGATGCCGTTCTGCTCGACATAAGGGCAATCGAGCCGGGGTGAACCGGCTTCCGAAAGATACAGGCGCGAGGGGCCGAGGCGGCGGCGGGAGCGGTTGAACAGTCCGAGGGCAACGGTGCGTCCGGCCTCGGTCGCCTCGACCAGCAGCGGGTCGCGACAACGCTCAGCAAACAGGCAGCCGACCCAGGTCCAGCTCTGGAAGAACGAGCCGTTGGCACGCAGCTCCAGTTCGCGCCAGCGCGGGCCCAGGGCGGTGAAATCCACCCCGGTGGTGACGCGAACCTCAACCACGCCACAGCGCGCCGTGGGCGGCAAACATCGCGCCCTGGTCGAAGTCCCGGCTGGCCTTGTCGCGGTTGGCCTGGCCAATGCGGCGGCGGCGTTCGGGGTCGGCCACCAGGGTGGCGAGCGACTGGCTCAGCGCCAGGTCGTCCAGGAAGGTAATGAAGGGAGTGTTGTCGGCGGATACCATCGCCGGCACGTCACCGACGGCGGTGGCTGCGACCGGCAGCCCGCTGGCCATGGCCTCGATGACCGACAGCGGCATCTGCTCCGTATCCGACGACAGGGCGAAGATGTCGAACCCGGCGTAGAAGGGCGCGGGGTCCGGGTGATGGCCGGCGAAGTCCACCTTGGCGGCGATGCCCAACGCGGCGGCGAGGGTCCGCAGCGCAGCACGCTCCGGCCCGTCGCCGACGATGACCAGGCGCCCGGCTGTCAGGGTGGCGAAGGCGCGCAGCAGGCGGGCGATGTTCTTTTCCGGCCGCAGCGCGGCGACGGTGCCGATGACGGGACCAGCAGCGATCGATCCGGCGGCCGGCGGCCGGCCGACCGGGGTGAAGCGCGTCAGGTCGATGCCGTTTGGGACGTAGCGGATCACGGTCGGCGGCAGCTTCCAGACCTCGGTGGCAATGCGCACCAGGTTGCGCGACGGCAGCACAACCGGCGAGCGGGCCAGTGCGAGGCGGCGCAGCAGGACGCGGCGGGGGATCTGGGTGGTGCGTTCCTCCGGACCAAAACCGTCGACGACGTGCAGGTGGCGGGTGACGGGGACGATGTTGGCCAGGGCGAACTCGATCGCCCCCCAGTTGCAGGTAACCAGCACGTCGGGGCGCCAGCGGCGCAGCAGGCGGCGATAGCGCCAGGCGCTGGCGAGCATGGCGTTCCGGCTGGCCGCGACGGCGGGGAACGTGATGTCGAGGTCAGGGTTCAGCCGCTCCTGGCACGCCAGGTTGCCGTCCAGGGCAACGACGATGTGGCGGAAGGCGCGGCCGAAATGGTTGGCGATGGCGGCAAAGCGCACCTGCGCGCCGCCGACGGCAAAGGTCGGGAACACATGAAGCACCAGCGGCGCGTCCGGGCGGCCGCGGGACATGACCGGCGATGCGGCTGGACCGCCCGCAGGCTGACTGGAACAGTCAGCGCCGTCCACCTCATTGTTTTCCCAAGCAACTTTGTCAACCCGACCGTGCCAGTCAGGCTGACGTTGCGCTAGACCGCTTTCACAGTGACTGGAACAGTCAGCGCGGTCTAGCCCATTGTTTTCACGAGCAACTTTATTAGCCTGACGGTGCCAGTCAGGCTGATGTTGCTCTATGCGGCTGTTCGGCTGAGGGTCGGCTGGTTTCACCTTGACTTCGCTCCAGCGTTGCGCCGAGACGGACGGCCATGGGCCGGCTGTGCCATAGCGCAATCTCTTTCGCCACCGCAATGCTTTGCTGGACGTTCATGTCGGGCGGGATGCCGGCGCAGGCCCGGCAGTTGACAGTCGGACCGAAGCGGACGCTGAAGTTGCCCAGCGAGGCGGCGGCGGTTGCCGGGGATGGTGACGTGGTGCTCATTGATCCCGGCACCTATGCCGACTGTGCGGTTTGGAAAGCCTCGCATCTTCGGATCGAAGCCGCGGGCGGCGAGGTGAAGCTGGCTGGCAGAAGCTGCGCCGGCAAGGGCATCTTCATCACCCAGGGCTCCGGCATCACGGTCCGCGGCATCACGTTTGCCGATGCGCATGTCGATGAGCACAACGGCGCTGGTATCCGAGCCGAGGGGGACAACCTGACGGTCGAGCGGAGCCGCTTTATCCGCAATGAGAACGGCATCCTGGCCGGCGGCAGCCCAGACAGCGCGCTGCGCATCGTCGACAGCGTGTTCATCGGCAACGGAGCGTGCATCGCTGCGTGCGCGCACGGCGTTTATGCCGGTGGTCCGATCCGCTTGATGGAGATCGAGCGCTGCGTCTTCCTCGATACACGGGTCGCGCACCATATCAAGTCGCGTGCGCGCACCACCGTCGTCCTGGACAGCCGTATCGAGGATGGAGCGAACGGGACGTCTAGCTACCTGATCGACGTGCCGGACGGCGGCAACCTGGTGATCGCGGGCAACAGCCTGCAGAAGGGTGTGCACAGCAGCAACCGCGAGGCGGCAATCTCATTGGGTGAGGAAGGTCTGAAGAACCCGACGGTGGTGATGACGATCCGGGACAACCGGTTCCGCAACGACATGCCCGAGACGACCGCGTTTGTCCGCAACCGGACCGGGGTGGCGGCGGTGGTGGACGGCAACCGGAGCACCGGCCCGGTGACCGGCCTTGTCGGCCCGGGCGGCAGCGGCACGGCGCCAAGATAGACGGCCTGCCGCAGCACGACCGGGTCCTCGGCTTAGAGCGGTGTCCGTTCGCATTGGCTCACGGACCCCTCTCTCACTCATTGTTTGATCGCGTGATTCACCGCTCCGTGTGATGCCACCTCCGCGGATCACGCTCTAGTCGCTTTCGGGTGGGATCACGTTCTGCGGCCGGGGGCCGAGCAGGGCGGCGCGCATGGTCTCGGCCGACTTGACGCGGATGTCCTCCCACGCCTGCGGCGTGTAGAAGGCCGAATGCGGGGTGATGATCAGCCGGCCGAGCGTCCATTCCTCTCGCGCGCGGTAGGCCCTGAGCAGCTCGGGAACCGGCTCGACCGGCGGCTCGACGGGCACGACGTCGAGCCCGACGCCGGCCAGATGGCCGTTCTTCAGCAAGGTGGCCAGCGCGCCGATGTCGATGATCGGACCACGGGCGGTGTTGACGACGACGGCGCCCCTGGGCAGCAGGCTGAGCTGCTGCAGCCCCAGCATGCCGCGGGTCTCGCGGGTCAGCGGCGTGTGGACCGAGAGCGTGTCGGTCTGCGTCAGCAGTTCTTCCAGCGTCGCCGCGCGCCCGACGCCCAGGCCCAGCTCGGTGCCGTTCGGCAGGTGCGGATCGTAGAAGATGACACGGAAGCCGAAGGCCTTGGCGCGCAAGGCGACGGCGGTGGCGATCCGGCCCATGCCGACAATGCCGAAGGTCTGCACCGAGGAACGGCGGACCAGCGGGTGGTTGATGTAGCGCCATGCCGCCGGCGGGGCGGCGCGCTGGGCCTCATGGTGCAGCAGCAAGCCGCGACGCAGCGACAGCGCCAGGGCGAGGGCGTGGTCGGCGACCTCGGTCGTGCCGTAGTCGGGCACGTTCAGCACCATGATCTGCCGCTGCGCCGCGGCAACACGGTCGATGCCGTCGTAGCCGACGCCCATGCGGCAGACCGCGCGCAGGCGGGGAAAGCGCGTCAGGTCCTCGGCGCGCACCTTGAGGCGAAGGATCATCAGGCCCTCGGCGGCGGCGCAGTCCGCATCCGACAGGTCGGCAAGACTGGCCGATGCCGGACTGGCTGAAGAGTGGGGGAAGATCACCCGGACATCTGGACCGTAGATCCGCCGCTCGACGCTGTCGTCGGGATAGTTGTTTTCCGAATACAGGACGGTGGCGGTGGTCATGCGGATCGTTCCCCCTTGTGGTTGAGCCGCCAGGTTAGAAGCCCGGATGCCGTTGCACCAGCCGCGTCGCATTGGGATACGTTTCGCGGAGTTGGCTGAGCAGGCGGCGGCTCAGCGGCGGCTGCGGGTGCCGGCGATGATCATGCGATATGCAACCGCCTAGGAATGGAGCGCGGTGTCATGCATTCTGTTGATGCAATCATCGATTTCCAGCCCTGAACGCAGTCGCGCCCGGTGATAACGGGGTCATGTTCCGGCTGACTGCTTCGTGGCACATGGCTTGCGAGCCGCACCACAATCAACCGACAGGCGTGGCCAGGTAATCATGACCAGCACCAGGGAGGATGCAGATGGCCACCGGCGCCTATGACCCTGCCGCGGGCTCGCGCAATTCGGCAGCGCTGTGGGAGAGGGCGCGGGCTGTCTCGCCGATGGGCGCGCAGGGGGACGGCAAGTACTACGCGCCGTATCCGCATTTCATCGCCAAGGCGGATGGCGCCCGGCTGTGGGATGCGGACGGCCAGGTGTTCACCGACTACTGGAACGGCGCCGGCCCGTGCGTGCTTGGCCATGGCGACACGGCGGTGAACCAGGCGGTGGCGCAGGCCGCGACCGAGCGCGGTGTGCTGTACAGCGCGCCGCATGAGCTGGAAACCGAGCTATGCGAGACGCTGGCGCGGATCATTCCGTGCGCGGAGATGAGCGCGCTGCTGAATGCCGGGTCCGACATCCTGTGCATGGCGCTGCGGGTGGCGCGCACGGCGACAGGGCGGCCGCTGCTGGTGAAGTTCGCAGGCTCCTACCACGGGTGGTATGACGACTTCCTGTTCAACGTGTCGTCCTATGACGGGCCGCCGGCGAATGGCGGGCTATATCGGCCGCTGGCGGAATCGACTGGGCTGCCGGCTGGGGCGGCACAGAACGTGCGGGTGCTGGACTACAACGATACGGCGGCGGTCGAGGCGCTGTTTGCCGCCGAGGGCGACAGGATCGCCGCGGTGGTGGTGGAACCGGTGATGCATGGGCCGACGACCGGCAGCATCGACCCGCTGCCCGGCTTTCTGGAAACCTTGCGCAAGCTCTGCGACACGCACGGGTCGGTGCTGATCTTCGACGAGATCCTGACCGGTTTCCGCCACGCGCTGGGCGGCGGCCAGGCGATGCTGGGCGTGACCCCCGATCTGGCGGCGTTCGGCAAAGCCCTGTCGAATGGTTTGCCGATTGCCGCGCTGTGCGGACGGGCCGACCTGCTGCGCCATCTCAGCCCATCCGGGCGGGCGTTCTTCTCCGGCACCTATAACGGCAACGTGCCGTCGGTTGCCGCCGCGCTGGCGACCATCGGCCGGCTGCGCGACGGCAGCGTGTTCCGCCACATCGGCGGCCTTGGGGAACGGCTGCGGACGGGTCTGGACGCGGTGTTCGGTGCACGCGGTATCGCGGCGCACGCAAGGGCGTGCGGCTCGATGGTGGCGATCCACTGCAGCGAGCGGCGGCTGAACAGCTTCGGCGACGTGATGCGGCACCACGACATGTCGATCTCGCCGCCGCTGATGGCGCACCTGTTCGCCAATGGCGTGTACCTGAAGCCGCGCAAGGTGCTGCGCTTTGCCATCAGTGCCGCGCACAGCGAGGCCGACATCGACCGCACGGTGGAACTGGTGGACGACTGGTGTGCCGGACGCGGCGCGCAGAGGGCCGGTTGATGCAGGTGGGCATCGACATCGGCGGCACCTTCACCGACATCGTGATGTTCGACCCCCGCTCTGGCCAGTTGTCCCACGCCAAGACTTTGTCGACGCCGGCGGAACCGGAAGCGGGCTTCATGCAGGCGCTGGCCGCGATCGGCGCGCCGGTGGAGGCGCTGAGCAGCCTGGTGCACGGCACCACGATCGTCACCAACCTGATCCTGGAGCGCAAGGGCGCCCGCGTCGCGCTGATCACCACGAAGGGTTTCCGCGACGTGCTGGAGATCATGCGGGCGACCCGGCCGCTGCCTTATGACCTGGCATGGCGCAAGCCGAAGCCCCTGGTGCCGCGGCCGCTGTGCTTTGAGGTGGACGAGCGGATCAACGCCGCCGGCGAGGTGGTGCGGCCGATCGACGCGGACGCGGTGCGGCAGGTGGTGCGGACGGTGCTGGCGACCGGTGTCGAGAGCGTCGCGGTCTGCCTGCTGCACGCCTACCTGAACGACAGCCATGAGCGGCTGGTGGCACAGATCCTGCGGGAGCAGCGGGCGGACCTGTCGCTGTCGACCTCGGCCGAGGTTTGCCGGGAAATCCGCGAGTATGAGCGGGCCAACACCACAGTGGTGAACGCCTACGCGATGCCGCGGGTGGAACGGTATGTCGCCGCGCTGGACCGCCGGGTCGAGCGGCCGGGTCTGGTGCGCTACCTCAGCTCCGAGGGTGGGCTGCAGCCCGGCGCGGAGGCGGCGGCGCGACCCGTCTCATTGTGTGTTTCGGGACCGGCGGGGGGCGTGCTGGGCAGCCAGTTCGTCGGCCGGCTGACCGGGCGGCGCAACCTGATCACCGTCGATATGGGCGGCACCAGCTTCGACGTCGCGGTGATCCGTGACGACCGGCTGGAACTGCGGACGACGTTTGAGGTGGACTGGGGCCTGCCGGTGAAGGCGCCGACGATCGACATCAAGACGATCGGCGCCGGCGGCGGCAGCATCGTCTGGATCGACGAGGGCGGCGCGCTGCGGGTCGGGCCGCACAGCGCGGGGGCGGTGCCGGGGCCGGCCTGCTATGGCCAGGGCGGCACGGACTGCACGGTGACGGATGCCAACCTGGTGCTGGGCCTGATCAACCCGGACGGACTGCTGCCGATGGATGTCGACAAGGCCGAACGGTCGGTGGAACCGATCGCCCGGCACTTCGGCCTGCCGATCGCGGAGACGGCGGCGGGGATCTACCGCGTGGTCAACGCAAACATGGCCGCGGCGATCCGGCAGATGACGGTGGAGAAGGGGATCGATCCGCGCAGCTTCACCCTGCTGGCGTTTGGCGGCGCCGGCGGCCAGCACGCCGCGGTCCTGGCCGAGGAGGTGGGCATACCGGAGGTGCTGGCACCAGCGATGGCCAGCGTCTTCTCCGCCTTCGGCATGGTCAACGCGCCGCTGAAGATCTCCCGCGCCATCAGCCTGATGCGGCCGCTGCACCAGTTGGATGAAGCTGCCCTGCGCGCGGTGTTCGCGCGGCTGGAGAGCGAGGTGCGCGAGCGGCTGGGCGGGCGCGAGTGCCGCCTGGAACACGGCCTGGACCTGCGCTACCTGAAGCAGGCGCATGAGATCGCGGTGGCGGTACAGCCGGACTGGACCGCGGCCGAGATCGCCGCGGCGTTCGAGCAGCGGCATCATGCGCTGTACGGTACCGCGCTGGGTCATCAGTTGATGACGGTGACCGCCCGGCTGACGGCGGTGGCCGCGGCGGCGCCGCTGCAGCCGGCGCGGCGGCAACCTGGAGCGGTTGCGGCGAAACCGGTGCGGCTGGCGGTGCTGGCCGGCGTCGGCACGCAGGTGCCGGTGTATGACCGAGCGGCGCTGGCCGCCGAGGTGGCGCTGGAGGGGCCTTGCCTGGTCGAGGAACGCGATACCTCGTTCTACCTGCCGCCGGGGGCGATCGGACATCTTGATGCCTACGGCAACCTGATCGTTCGGCTGAAGCAGGCGCGGTCATGAGCCAGCCAGACCCGTTCACCCTGCAGATCATCCGCAACCACCTGTATTCGACGACCGAGGAGATGATCCAGACGACGGTGCGGACGGCGTATTCGCCGACCTTCGCCGAGGGCTACGACTTCTCCTGCGCACTGTTCGACCGCGCCGGGCGGATGGTGATCCAGTCGCGCGGCATCGGCGTGCACCTGGGGTCGCTGGTGAAGACGATGGCGACGGTGGTGGGCAAGTACCCCCTGCCCGCGCCGGGCGACGTCTACATCACCAACCATCCGTATCTCGCCACCCACCAGTCGGATGTCGTGGTGTGCCGGCCGATGTTCTGCGACGGCACGCATGTTGGCTTCTCCGTCAACATCGGCCACTGGACAGACATCGGCGGCATGAGCGCGGGCGGCTGCTCCGGCACCTCGACGCATGTGGTGCAGGACGGGCTGATCATTCCGCTGTGCAAGCTGTACGACCGTGGCACGCTGGTGGAGCCGATCCTGGATTTCATCCTGCACAACGTGCGCCTGCCGGACGACGACTGGGGCGACCTGATGAGCCAGATCGCCGCCACCGCGCTGGCGGAAACGCGCATGCTGGAGCTGGCGTCGCGCTATGGCCTGCAGGCGGTGCTGGCCGGGATGGAGGCGGCGATCAACTACTCCGCGACACGTTTCAAGGCGCGGATGCGGGACATTCCTGACGGCGTCTACCATGCCAGCGACTGCATCGAGGACGACGGCGTGTCCGACCGGCGGTATCCGATCACGGTCACCATCACCAAGTCGGCCGAGCGTTTTGCGGTTGATTTCGCGGGGACGGCGGCGCAGGCGCCGACGCCGGTGAATGCAGCACTCAGCTCAGCCCGGGCCGGCGTCTTCACCGCCATCATCGCGCTGGTCGATCCATCGATCCCGGTCAATGCCGGGATCTTCGACCTGATCGACCTGGCCGCGCCAGAGGGCTGCATCGTCAACGCGCGCTGGCCGGCGCCGGTCTATGGCTGCACCTTCGAACTGGCCAAACGGATCCCGGAGACGATCCTGAAGGCGTTCGGCGAGAAAATCCCGCATCGCATCGCCGCGGGCAGCCACGCCTCTGGCAACAACATCGCCGGGCGGTTCATCGATCCGCGGACCGGCGAGGAATCGGCCTGGTACAATTATTACGAAGGCGGCCAGGGTGCGACAGCCGGCGCGGCGGGCAACGACGCTGTCTATTTCTGGGGCGAAACATCACACAACCAGCCGATCGAGGTGTGGGAGCACAAATATCCGGTGCTGGTCGAGCGGTATGCGCTGCGCGACGGCTCCGGTGGAGCCGGGCGGCACCGCGGCGGCCTGGGCAGCGTGCACGAATACCGGCTGCTGGTGGATCATAACCTGTCCGGCCTGGGCGACCGCCATCTGGTGGCGCCGTGGGGGATCGAGGGCGGCGGGGATGGGGCGGCAAACCGGTGGTCGCTGCGCCGCGACGGCGTCACACGGACGCTGGGCGAGGTGTTTGAACTGCAAAGCCCGTCGAAGTTCTACAGCGTCAAGTTGAGCGCGGGCGACGTTCTGATCATCGAGACCGGCGGCGGCGGAGGCTATGGCGCGCCCGACCCGGCCGAACGCGATGGGCAAGCTGCTTCAAACAGGGGATGACCGAAGTGAGATACCGATATCTGCTTGCCGCCGGCCTGGCCTTGCTGGCCTGCCCTGCCGCGACGTTTGCCCAGGGCAAGACCGAGACCCTGATCGTCGCCGGACCGCGAACCCCCGAGTCGGCCGATCTGGACTATCCCGCCACCGAGGCGGTGCACGAGATGCGGCGCAACATCTATGAGCGGCTGCTGGCCTATGAGATGACCACCAACAAGGACGGGGTGCGGGTCGAGAACTTCGACAAGCTGACCGGTGCGCTGGCGGAAAGCTGGGATGTCTCGCCGGACAGCAAGTCCATCACGCTGCACCTGCGCCAGGCCAAGGCGGGCAACGGCGATGCGTTCACCGCAGACGACGTGATGTGGACGTTCGACCGCGGCTGGCACCTGAAGGCGACGTTCTACTGGTACATGACGCAGGTGCTGAAGATCACCGACTTCGCCGCTTCGTTCCACAAGCTGGACGACCACACCGTGCAGGTGACGCTGCCAAACCCCTCGCCGCTGATCGCCCGGCTGTGGGTGAACAACGACCTTGGCATCATCGACAGCACCGAAGCGAAGAAGCACCTGACGGATGACGATCCCTGGGGGTCACGCTGGCTGGCGACGCACTCCGCCTCGTTCGCGCCGTATGACATCCTGACCTACACCAACGGCCAGCAGGTGGTATACGCGGCGAACGAGAACTACTTCCGCGGCGCGCCGAAGCTGAAGCGGATCGTGTTCCGCGAGATGCCGACGTCGTCGAACCGGGTGGCGGCGCTGGAGGGCGGTGCGGTCGATGTGGCGGAATGGCTGCTGCCGCGGGAGCTGTCGCTGCTGCAGAAGGCATCCGGGGTGAAGGTGTGGAAGGTCTACGGCAACTACATCCACCGCATCGACCTGAACAACGCGGCCGCGCCGTTCAACGACGTGCGGGTGCGCCAGGCGGTGAACTACCTGGTGCCGCGGGACGACATCGCCAAGAGCGTGTATTACGGCACGGCGCGGCCGACGCACAGCGCGGTGTCGGAGATCTATCCCGGCTTTACCGATGCCGGCTTCCCGTACAGCTACGATCCGGACAAGGCGAAGAAGCTGCTGGCCGAGGCGGGGCTGGCGAACGGCTTCAAGACCCAGCTTGGCTACCGCACCGGCGACGAGATCGAGGAGCAGATCGCCGTCATCCTGAGGACCAACTTCGCCAAGGCCGGCATCGACCTGGAGCTGGAGAAGATGCCCAGCTCGACCCTGGTGTCGAAATACACCAAGGCGGAGCTGCCGATGTATTTCCTGCGCGACATGGCGATCGTGCCGGACGCGGCATATGTGGTGAACCTGTGGCTGAACAGTGCCTCGATGGTTGACTATTCGCGGTTCAAGGACCCGGCGGTCGATCAGTTGATCAACAGCGCGCTGACCTCGACCGACGAGGCGAAGCGTGTTGCGGACATGCAGAGCGCCCAGCACAAGGTTGTCGACGAGGCGCCGTGGATCTTCCTGTTCAACCCCGGCTATCAGCTTGCCACGCGGACGGACGTGCAGGGTTTCTCCTGGTACACGCCGAACGGCAACGCCTGGTACGACTTCTCCAAGCGCTGAGGGCGGGGGCCGGGAATGCGCTGGTTGCGGGTCTGGCGGCAGCTTCCGCGCCTGGTTCGCGTGGTGGTGGGGCGGCTGGCGCTGCTGGTGCCGCAGATGTTCGGCGTCACGCTGGTGACGTTCCTGCTGGTGCGGCTGCTGCCGGGCGATCCGGCGCTGCTGCTGCTGGGCAACCTGGCGACGCCGGATGCGGTGCGGGCGCTGCGCCACAAGCTGGGGCTGGATGCCAGCCTGTTGCAGCAATTCGTCCACTATGTCGGCACCATCCTGCACGGCGATCTGGGACTTTCACCGTTCACCTCTAATCCGGTGGCGGTGGACCTGCTGCAGCGGGCGCCGGCGACGCTGGAGCTGATCGCCTTCGCGATGATGCTGACGCTGCTGGTCGGGGTGACCATCGCGGTCATCAGTGTCGTGCGGCCGGGCGGGGCGGTTGACGTGGGCAGCACGGCCTATGGCATGGCGGCGGGGGCGCTGCCGGACTTCTGGGTCGGGCTGCTGCTGATCTTCTTCCTGTTCCATATCCTGGGGTGGGCACCGGCGCCGTTCGGGCGGATCGACGCCATGCTGTCGCCGCCGCCGGCCCGAACCGGGTTCTATACCATAGACAGCCTGCTGGCTGGCGACTGGCCGGTGTTCGGCTCCGCGGTTGGTCACCTGGCGCTTCCGGTGCTGACGATCACCGTGGTCAATGCCGGCGCGGTGATGAAGCTGACCCGAGCGGTGTTCGCCGAGGCGTGGCGGTCGCAGTTCGTGGTGCACGCTCGGGCCTGCGGGCTGGCGGAGCGGCGGGTGGTGATGATTGCCCTGCGCAACAGCCTTGGCCCGATCATCAGCCTGGCCGGCTTCCTGACCGGGTTCCTGCTGGGTGCCGCGGTGCTGGTGGAGACGCTGTTTGCCTGGGGCGGGCTTGGCCAGTACGCGGTGCAAGCAGTGGTCAACAGCGACTATGCGGCGCTGCAGGGGTTCGTTCTGGTGGCCTCGGCGTTCATTCTGCTGGTCTACCTGGTGGTGGATATCCTGTACGAACTCGCTGACCCGCGGATCCGGGTTTGAGCACGGCCGCGCTGGCCGCCCCGGCTGTTTGGCGGCGCGCCTGGCTGCGGCCGGGGGCGGTGATCGGCGGCACGCTGCTGCTGCTGCAGGCGGTGGCGATGATCTTCGCGCCCTGGATTACCCACTACGCGCCGACGGCGGCGGACCCGGCCGCGTCCCTGCAGCCGCCGGGGTGGGAGCACCTGCTGGGCACCGACGAATCCGGCCTGGATGTGTTCGCGCGCATTCTCTACGCCACCCGCATCAACCTGTTGATCGCGGTCACCGCCGTGGTGGGATCGTTGCTGGTTGGTGTGCCGGTGGGGGTGCTGATCGGCTTCTACCGCGGCCCACTGTCCAGCCTGACAATGCGGCTGTTCGACTTCATTCAGTCGTTTCCGGTGTTCGTGCTGGGGATGGCGCTGGTCTCCGTGCTGGGGCAGGAGATCTGGAACGTGGCGATCGTGCTGGCGGCGCTGTTCATCCCGATGTTCGCCCGGGTGCTGCGGGCGGAGGTGCTGTCGCTGCGCGAGCGGCCGTTCATCAGTGCGGCGCGCTGCAGCGGCGCCACCGACTTTGGCATCATGTTCCGCCACATCCTGCCGAACGCGCTGACACCGGCGATCGTGCAGGTCTCAATCGCGATCGGCATGGCGATCCTGCTGACCGCGGGCCTGTCCTTCATTGGTGCGGGTGTGCGCATGCCGACGCCGGAGTGGGGTCTGATGGTGGCGACCGGGGCGCAGCAGATGATCCTGGGGGTCTGGTGGGTGGCGCTGTTTCCGGGCTGCGCCATCGTGCTGTCGGTGCTGAGCTTCGGCCTGATCGGCGATGCCATCCAGGCCCATGCCGATCCCAACGCCAGTTGGCGCAGATGAGCGCCCGGGAACCGCTGCTGGATGTGCGGGATCTGAGCGTTGGGTTCGCCGGATTGGGGGACGCGGCCGATGTGCTGCAGGCCATCAGCTTGACCCTGGGGCGCAGCGAGGTGCTGGGCCTGGTGGGTGAGACGGGGGCGGGCAAGTCAGTGCTGGCGCGCTCGATCATCGGCCTGCTGCCTGGGGCTGGGCGGATCACCGGCGGCGAGGTGCTGTTCGACGGACGATCATTGCGGACGATGCCGGAGCGTCACTACAGGCGGCTGCGCGGCGGACGCATATCCTTGATCGGCACCAACGCGAAGGCGCTGCTGGACCCGGTCGCACCGGTGGGGCGGCAGATCGCGCGTGTGGTGCGGGCGCATCTGGGCGGCTCCCGCCGGGCGGCGGAGCGTGCGGCGGCCGGGCTGCTGCGCAGCGTCGGCATCGACCAGCCGGAGCAGCGGGCGAAGGCGTATCCGCACGAGCTGTCGGGCGGCATGGCGCAGCGGGTGGTGATCGCGATGGCGCTGGCCGGCGAGCCGGAGCTGATCCTGGCCGATGACGCAACGCTGGGGCTGGATGCGACGGTGCAGGTGCAGGTGCTGGATCTGCTGCTGGAGCAATGTCGCCGGCGCGGCTGTGCGGTCATCCTGATTACCCACGACCTGGGCATCGTGGCGAAATACTGCCACCGGGTCGGGGTGATGCAGAGCGGGCGGCTGATCGAGATCGGTTCGGTGGACGATTTCCTGCGGCGCCCTGCCCTGCCCTACAGCGTTCGCCTGCTGACCGCCGCGCGGGTGCGCCCGACGCCGGCGGACCAGCTTTCAGCGGAACGCCAGGCCGAGCGGCCACTGCTGCAGGTCAGGCAACTGCGGAAGATCTTTCCCGCCACCGGCGAACGCGGTGAGGTGCGGGCGGTGGACGGGGTCGATCTGGTCATCGGCCGCGGCCAGACGCTGGCGGTGGTGGGTGAAAGCGGCTCTGGCAAGACGACGATCGGCCAGTGCCTGCTGCACCTGTTGCCGGCGACGGAGGGGCAGGTGCTGTTCGACGGCAGCGACATCACCGGGCTGACGCCCCGGCAATTCCGCCCGTTCCGGCGGCACATGCAGATGGTTTTTCAGGAACCCTATGTCGCGCTGAACCCGCGCTGGCGGGTTGCCGACCTGATCGGCGAGCCGTTTGCGCTGCTGCCGCCGATGACCCAGGCGGAACGGACCCGGCGGGTGGCCAGGCTGCTGGAAATTGTGCAACTGCCGGCGTCGCTGGCGGGTGCAACGCCGCAGCACCTGACGGCGGGCGAGCTGAAGCGCATCGGCATTGCCCGTGCGCTGGCGACCGACCCGGCGTTCGTGGTGTTCGACGAGCCGACGACGGCGCTGGACATCACGGTGCGGGCGCAGATCATCGATCTGATCCGCGGCCTGCAGATGCGGGCCGGGCTGACGGCGCTGTTCATCACACATGACCTGAACTCGGTCCGGTCGCTGGCGCACCATGTGGTGGTGATGAACCGCGGCAAGGTGGTGGAACGGGGTGAGACGGAAGCGATCTTTGCGCGGCCCGCCGAAGCCTATACAAGAGCGCTGCTGGCGGCCGAGCTGCCGGTGCCGCAGGTCAGCGGCGAGGTGACGGCGGGCTGAATGCCTGGATTCGGCGATCCCGGCCGGAGGCTGTTACGCCACGGTTTTCATTACTTTAAAGTAAATATATCGGGATACTACGGTGGCCCTGATTTGCGATGTGCTGATCTGGTTCCCCGGATGGGCCAGGATCATGGTCATGCTTATGTTTACAGCAAGTGTACATGAATCAGGCAGGCGCCGGAACGACAGCTCGGTTTGATTGATGCTATGGCGTTTCACCGAAAGTGGAACCGCGCTCGCTCATCGTTCCATGCGGCTGCTCGCGCAAGGTCGCGCTTTTGCGCGATTCCCGTATGCGCGAAGCCGCTCAAAGCACCCGGGAAGCGGCTGGCACGCTTCATGCTGGGTCGGTGGCAGGCTCATGAACAGGTTGAACGACCATGTCTGGAGCACGACGGGATCAAGGAACAACACACATGATCACACGCCGTTCAGCGTTGCGGGCGGCGGGAGCCGCTGGCCTTGCCGGTACGCTCGGCCGTTCAAGCCTGATCCGCCCGGCAAGTGCCGCGCCAAGCACCGTGGTGTCCTGGGCGTCGGCGGGGCAACGCTGGGAGTACCCGGAAAAGGGCGTCTATCCGCTGTTCCAGAAGAAGTTCCCCGACATCAAGGTGGAGATCGTCGCCGAACCGATTGCGGACATGTTGCCGAAAACCGCGATCGCGATGGCGTCCAAGTCGGACCGCTATGACGTGATCTTCGACGACTACAACTACTCGCCGCAGTTCATCGCCGAGGGCGCGCTGGAGTCGCTTGAGCCTTATCTTGACAAGGACCCGGCGTTCAAGGCGGACATCCTGGCCGACATCCCGGAAAATGTGCTGGACCTGTATCGCGACAAGCCGGCGGCGCAAGGCGGCAAGCTGTATGGGCTGCCGCCGGACAGCAACTGCCAGATGCAGTATTATCGGGCGGACGTGTTTGAAAAGGCCGGTCTGAAACCCGCGGAGACGTGGGAAGACGTCATCATGATCGCGCAGGAACTGTCCCAGGGCGGCAAAACACGGGTCGTCGGCTCCACGCTCAAGCGCGGCTTCTGGGCGGGCGGCGGCTTCATCACCCTGCTGCGCTGCTATGGCGGCAACTGGTTCGACAAGATGGAGCCGGGCGGCTGGCACCCGACGCTGGACACCGAGTACGGCCACAAGGCGTTTGACGTGCTGCTGCGGCTGGTGCCGTTCCTGGAGCCGACCTCATTGAACGCGTCCGACGACGAAGCCAATACCGCCATGCTGAACGGCACCTGGGTTTATGCGCCGTTCGAGTGGGGCGGTTCGACGATGAACGACCCCAAGTTCACCAAGTTCGCCGACCAGTGGAAGGTTGGCGTGGTGGCCAAGGGCATTGGCGACAAGGCCAGGCATGCCCCGCACATGGGCGGGCTGGGGCTGATCATGCCGGTCTACTCGCACAACAAGGATGCGGCGTGGGAATGGATCAAGTTCTGCTGCAGCGGCGACAAGCAGGACCCGGCGATCGGCAAGGCCTGGGTAGAGAACGCCGGGCAGCCGGCGCGGCTGTCGCTGCTGAAGCAATACACCAATATCCGTCCGTATTTCGCGGGCATGATGGAGTCGTTGCCGCTGGCCGACCGGTTCCTGCCGATCCCGGAGTCGAACACGCTATACGAAACGGTGGGCACACAGGTTGCGGCGGTGATCATCGGCCAGAAGAAGCCGGACGAGGCGCTGAAGGAGATGCAGACGCAGGCAAAGCGGATCATGACCAAGGCTGGCTACTACAAGGCCTAGTGCTCTGACCCAATCTGAAGGTGCAGCATGTGTCAGAGCACTAGAGCGGTTCCACCGAGGGTGAACCGCTCCAGTTCATCGGTTCACGCGGCTACTCGCGCAGATCGCGCTTTTGCGCGATTCCAATCTGCGCGAAGCCGCTTTAGCTTGATTTGGTGGGCCGATTCAGTCGACGGGCTGAAGTGCCCGTCGGCATCGGGCCACTAGGCGAGCACGCCGCGGCATGGATGTGCAACTGAGCAGCGCTTCCACCATTGGCACCCGCGCGCGACCGGTCCGGCCGGCTGCGCCCGGCTGGCAGCGGCAGGACAACAGGGTGGCACTGCTGCTGCTGGCGCCGGCGGTGCTGTATCTGCTGGTGATGTCGGTCTATCCGACGTTCTATTCGCTGTGGCTGGCGTTCCACAACTACATGATCTACCGGCGCGACAACGTATCCTTCGCCGGCTTCGACAACTTCACCGATCTGCTGGATTCGGAGGCGTTCGGCCAGAGCTTCCGGGTAACGCTGGTGTTCGCCGCCATCGCCGTGTCGATCGAGTGCGCGCTGGGGTTGGCGATCGCCGTGCTGCTGGACCGCAAGATGCGTGGCGCCAACGTGCTGCGCACCCTGCTGATCGTCCCGGTGATGATCTCCCCGGTCGGCATGGGGCTGACCTTCCGCTACATTTTCGCGCCCACCTATGGTCTGGCGACTTATCTGCTGCAATGCGTTGGCATCCCCAGCCCTGACTGGACGGTCAGCACGGTGTGGGCGCTGCCGGTGGTGATCTTCATCGATGTCTGGCAATGGACGCCGTTCGTCGCCCTGATCCTGCTGTCGGGCATGCAGTCCGTGTCGGTGGAAGTGACCGAGGCGGCGGAACTGGATGGGCTGAGCGAGTGGCAGAAGCTGTGGCGCATCGTGATGCCGCTGATCCGCCCGGTGGTGATGGTGATCGTGCTGATCCGCCTGATCGACAGCATCCGCATGTTCGACCTGGTGTATGTCGTCACCCGCGGCGGACCGGGCTCCACCACCGAGGTGCTGAGCGTGCTGAGCTACATCACCGGGTTCGTCGAGGGCGACATGGGATCGGCGGCGACGATCGCCTGGGTGACGGTGGTTCTGGTCAATGTGCTGGTGGCGATCTTCCTGCGATCGTTGGCCAAAAGTGTCGACTAGGCCCCGCCCCGCTCGGCTGCGATGGCCGAGGCCGATGAGCTTCGCCGCGGCGTTCGTCGTGGCGATGTGGCTGTTTCCGGTGTACTGGATCCTGCTGACCTCGTTCAAGCCGATCCGCGAGATCAACAGCAAGGTGCCGGTCTTCGTGTTCACGCCGACGACCGAGAACTACAGCGACCTGTTCGCGAAGTTCGATTTCGGCCAGGTGCTGACGAACAGCATCGTCGTCACCTTCACGACCTGCGTGGTGGTCGTGGTGCTGGGGATCATGGCGGCCTATGCGCTGGGGCGCATGAAGGTGCCAGGCGAGAAGCACATCGCCCTGTGGATCCTGTCGTTGCGGTTCATGCCGCCGATCGCGGTGGTGATCCCGTTCTACATCCAGTGGCAGGACATGCATCTGCTGGACACCTATCCCGGGCTGATCATCGTCTACGTCGCCTTCGGCCTGCCGTTTGCGATCTGGCTGCTGCGCGGCTTCCTGGCCGATGTTCCCCCGGAACTGGAGGAGGCCGCGCTGCTGGACGGGTTGTCACGCCTGCATATCATCTGGCGCATCGTCGTGCCGGTGATCCTGCCCGGCATCGCCTCCACCGCGATCTTCACCTTCGTCTTCACCTGGAACGAATACCTGATGGCGCTGATGCTGACCTCGATCCATGCCGTGACGGTGCCGGTGACGATCGCCAAGTTCGTGATGCCGTACACGGTGCTGTGGGGCGACCTGAGCGCGGCGGTGGTGATCCAGGTGGTGCCGATGCTGATTGTGGTGTTCCTGCTGCAGCGGCACATCGTGCGGGGTATGTCGCTGGGCGCGGTGAAATAGCCGGACGGAGCGTGGCATGACGCTGAACCTGCAAAGCGTGCAGAAGGTCTATGACAACGGCTATCAGGCGGTGAACGGCATCGACCTGGATGTGAACGACGGCGAGTTCTTCACGCTGCTGGGCCCGTCGGGCTGCGGCAAGACGACCACCCTGCGGATGATCGCGGGGCTGGAGACACCGTCGGCCGGGCGCATCTTCATCGGCGGGCGCGACTTCACCAACACCCATCCGCGCGACCGCGACGTAGCGATGGTGTTCCAGAGCTATGCGCTGTATCCGCACATGACGGTGCGCAACAACCTGGCGCTGAACCTGCGGGTCCGCGGGGTTCCGGCAGCGCAGATCGCGCAGCGGCTGCAGGACGTCTCGCGGATGCTGGCGATCGAACCGCTGCTGGACAAGAAGCCCGGCCAGTTGTCGGGCGGCCAGCGGCAGCGCGTGGCGCTGGGCCGAGCGCTGATCCGCCGGCCGAACATCTTCCTGATGGATGAGCCGCTGAGCAACCTGGACCTGAAGCTGCGGGAGCGGACGCGCACCGAGCTGAAGAAGCTGCACGAGACGATGCGGGTGACGACGGTGTATGTCACGCACGATCAGGCGGAAGCGCTGGTGCTGTCGGACCGGATCGGCATCATGAATGGCGGCGACCTGATCCAAGTGGGCACGCCGCAGGCGATCTATGACCACCCGTCGAGCGTGTTCGTGGCGAAATTCGTCGGCACGCCCTCGATCAACCTGCTGAGCGTGACGGCCGAGGTCAACGACGGCCTGCTGGTGCCGCGGCTGGCGGAGACCGGACAAATCCTGGGTGGGGCGGCGCTGCGGGCGCCCGAGGCGGTGGTTCAGAGACTGGCGCAGGCAGGCGGCCGCGCCATCCTGGGGGTGCGGCCGGAGGCGATTGCGCTGGCCCCGGTGGCTTCAGCGAACGCGGTGCCGGCGGCGATCGACATCGTCGAGCCGATGGGATCGGTGAACAACATCGTGCTGCGGCTGGAGGGGGTCGAGACGGCGACGGTGGATGCGGACCCGTTGATCGCAGTCGTCACCTCCAACGAAAGCTTCACGCCCGGTGCGAAGACCTGGCTGACGCTGCGACCGGAACGGCTGGTGCTGTTCGCCGCGGGATCGCAGGCGGCCATCGCGGTCTTGTCGGCCGCCCGCGACTGGCAGCCGGCGTAGAAATCATTCAGCGGCAAGCGGCGTGCGGTAGAGGGCGTTGGCTGCCGCTTCTGACACGTAGCCCTCGCTTACGTCCTCGGCGAGGCGGGCGGGGTCGCGGTCTTTTGGGTCCCCGTAGCCGCCGCCGCCCGGGGTGATCAGGGTGATGCGGTCGCCCGGATCGAAAGTCACGTTGGCATACTTGCTGCTGGATACCTTGCCGTACAACTCCCGCACCGTCTGCGCCTGGGTGTCGCCCGCCTTGGTGATCAAGGTGCCGCCATTGCCGCCGGGTTCTCCGCCGAACAGCGCCCACGGCTTGACCTCGTGACGATCGCTGCACTGGCTGCCGGTAATCGGCACCTGAGTGATCAGCAGCGTGCGGCGATATCCCAGGCCGCCGCGCCACTGACCGGCGCCGCCGGAATCGGGGACCAGCTCGCTGCACTCGACGCGCAGCGGGAAGCGCGTCTCGAACACCTCGGTTGGGTTGAAGCGGCAGTTGCCGTTGATCGCGATGACGCAGTTATTGCCGTCCTCGCCATAGCGACCGCCCCAGCCGCCGGACATCAGGTCATAGCAGGCGAAGTACTCGTCATATTCAGGGTGCACGCCGCCGAACACGAAGTTGGTGCCGGTGCAGCTTTCGGAGGCCATCGCCCGCCGCGGCACGCAGGCCGACATCGCACCGATGACGATGTTGGCGAGCCTGGGGTGGGTTTCCGTGTTGCCGGCGACCAGCGGACCCGGGTAGTCGACGTTGGCGACGGTGTTTGGGGTGGCGACGACGCGGATCGGGCGGAAGCAGCCGGAGTTCTTGGGGATCGATGCATCGGTCAGATGCAGCATGCCGTTATAGGTGGCACCGGTGGTCACACCCAGTGTGGCGTTGATCGGGCCTCGGGCCTGCTTCGAGGTGCGGCCGAAGTCCGCGACGACCTCATCGCCCTGCACGTGGACGTCGACGGCAACAGTGTATTGGGTGCGGGTAATGCCGTCGTTCTCGATCACGTCGTGGAACGAATACACACCGTCGGGGAAGGCGGCGATCTCGGCGCGCATCCGGCGCTCCGAGTAGTCCATCAGGTCTTCGCAGGTCTGACGGAACACCTCGCGGCCGTATTTCCGGATCACCTGGGTGATCCGGTTCACGCCCAGGTCGACGCAGCCGATCATGGCGCGCAGATCGCCATAGTTCTGGCGCGGGGTGCGCACGTTGGCCAGCAGCAGCTTCCAGACCTCCTCGACGTCCTCACCCTGCTTCTTGATCTTCACCGGCGGGACGCGCAGGCCCTCGTGGAAAATCTCGGTGGCCTCGCCGCAGAACGCCCCTGGCACGGTGCCGCCGATTTCGGCGATGTGACCGATGCAGACGGCGAATCCCAGCAGCTCACCGTCGATGAAGAACGGCTTGAAGAAGGTATGCTCCGGGCAGTGCAGGCCGCCGCGGTAGGGATCATTGTGCAGCAGCACATCGCCTTCCTTCAGCGTCTCAAACGGAATCTCCTGCGCGCAGGTCTTGATCAGCAGCGGCATGCCGCCGATCATCGTCGGGCAGAACTCCGCACAGGCGATCATGTCGCCCTTGGCGTCCGCCAGGGCGCAGGTGAAGTCCAGCCCCTCATTGAAGATCGTCGAATACGACGTCTTCATCAGCAGGATGCCCATTTCCCGGCAGACGGAGACCATCGTCGAGTCGAGGATATTGGCCATCACCATGTCGACCGGGCCGCTGCGCGGGGGTGCGGGCGGACGGGCGAGTTCCACCGGCAGCTTGGGCTGCACGATCTTCAGGCGGATGTCGCTGCGCCCGGTGGCTTTCAGGGCCGACCACTCGACACACCAGCCGGAGCAGAACAGCGCGGGCTTGTCGAGCTTTGTGCCCTTGATCCCGGGGCCGTAGACCAGCATGCCGCAGTTGTCGCACTTGACGTATTTCTCGACGTAGTAGCCGTTGTTGGAAAATCGCATGATGTGCTCCGTGGCTAGTGCTGAGTGGCTAGTGCTGGGTGGCCAGCAGCAGGTTGCCGTAGGGATCGACGGTCAGAGTCTGGTTCGGGTTCAGGATGGTGACCGAGGCGGCTTCCTCGATCACCGCCGGACCGGCGATGTGATGACCGGCCAGCAGGGCGTCGCGCCGGAACACCGGGGTCTCCAGCCGCCCGTCGGGAAACATGACGGAGCGCCGGGCGGCTGGGGTGGCTTCGCCGGACGCGGCCGTCAGCCGCTGAAACTCCGGCTTCTGCGTGAGGGAGACGACGGTGGCCGAGAAGTTCACGATCTCGATGATTTCGCCGGGAATGTGGAAGCCGAAGCGGGTTTCGTGTGCCTCGTGGAACTTTTGCCAAAGCTGGATCGTGGTTGCGTCATCGAAGATGTCGAAGGCGACCGGCAGTTCCAGCTCATAATTCTGGCCGAGGTAGCGCATCTCCAGGCTGCGGAAGGCCTGGACGTCCTGGACGTAGCCCTGGTCCTTGAGTTCTGAAATGCCGGCTGCCACGAGGTCCGCCATCACCTGGGTCGCGCGTTCCGGATCGAAGCGCTTGGAGGTTAGCTGCATGGTGCGATGGCGGTCGACCCGAGCGTCCGCCAGGGTAAAGCCATAGGCGGAGAACTGGCCGGGATGGTTGGGGATGATGCCGTTCGGGATGCCGGTGTCCAGCATCAGGTCGCAGGTATGCAGCGGCCCGGCACCGCCGAAACCCATCAGGGTGAAGTCGCGCGGATCAAGCCCCCGCTCAATCAGCACGCTGCGCAAGGCACCGACCATGTTGTTGTTGGCGATCCGCGCGATTGCCATGGCGGCGGCATCCCGGGTCATGCCGACCTGGGCGGCAACGCGTCCGACCGCGTCCTGTGCCGCCGCGACATCCAGCCGCATCGAGCCGCCGAGGAAGTTTTCCGCGCTGATGCGGCCCATCACCAGGTTGGCGTCGGTGACGGTCGCAGCGGTGCCGCCGGCGCCGTAGCAGGCAGGGCCGGGGTTGGCGCCCGCGCTCTGCGGGCCGACGCGCAGCATGCCGCCCTTGTCGATCCAGGCGATCGAGCCGCCGCCCGCGCCGATCGAGCGGATGTCGATCATCGGGATCTGGATTGGCACGCCCCAGTCGATCTCGAAGTTGGTGGTGAAATTCTCCTGGCCATCGACGATCGTCGAGACATCAGTCGATGTGCCGCCCATGTCGAGCGTCACCAGAGAGCCGACACCCAGTAGGCGGGCGATGTGTCGGCCGGCGACGACGCCACCGGTCGGGCCGGACACCGTCATCTCGATCGGCCGGTCGGCTGCTGCCTCCAGCGTCATCTCACCGCCGTTCGACTTGATGACGACGACATGGTCGGTCACGCCCTCATCGGTGAAGCGCTGGCGCATGTGGCGAAGCTGATCGCTGACGATGGGCTTGATGTAGGCATCGGCCACGGTTGTGGAGGCGCGCTCATATTCCTTCCATTTCGGCAGTACCTCGAAGGACACCGACACCGCCAGGCGGGGCGCTTCCTCGGCGAAGATCTGCTTCAGGCGCAGCTCATGCGTGGGGTTGATGTAGGAGAACAGCAGCATGATCGCGACCGCACTGACATCCGGCAGGGCGGCGATTTGGCGGGCGAGTGCCCGGGCCTGCGCCTCATCGAGTGGGGTGACGACCTCGCCGTCGGCACTCAGCCGCTCATTGACTTCGAAGCAATGGCGGCGATTGACCAATGGCTTGGGCTTCACCCAGCTCATGTCGTAATGGAATTTGCGATTGCCGCGCTGGATGAACAGCACATCGCGCTGTCCTGTGGTCGTGACGTAGGCAACCGTTGCCCCGGTACGCTCCAGCAGCGCGTTGGTCGCGACGGTGGTGCCGAGGCGGATGTTGGCGATGTCGGCTTTCTGATCGAATTGCTGCAACCCGGCGATGATGCCGTCGATCGGGTTTTTCGGTGTGGAGAGCGACTTCCAGACCTTCACCTGCCGGGTGCTTCGGTCATAGGCGACGAAGTCGGTGAACGTGCCGCCGACATCGACGCCGAGCATGTGACGCATCGTGGAATCCCTTCGCGATCCTACTCAGCCGGAGACTGGTGCAGATTGCGGCGTGCAAGCCGCGTGCCCAGTTCCGGGGAAGCGCAAAAAGGTAGCCGAGGTTGGCCTATATCGCGGCGGTTGGCTGTGGGATCGGTGAAGGACCCTTCTTCGGTGCGGTCAGGCGCCAGCGAAGGGTCCGGTTGCTGGTTACGCCGCGTTGGCTACTGCGGCTTGCTCTGCTGCGCCTTCTTCGACTGGTGGTGCCCGATGGCAGCACCGGTTGCCGCACCGGCGGCGGCGTGGCCGCTGCCGACTTCATGGCCCGCGACGGCACCGACCGCGGCGCCTTTTGCCGTTCCGGCGGGCTTGCTGTCGTCGGCGTGCGCGCCGACGGTGAAACCGATCAGCGTGGCGGCCAAAATGATCTTGCGCATAAATCCTCCGATGAGAGAGGAAGGCTGAACGTCGTTCCTGGTGAATTGTTTCCGTCCGAAGGCAAATATAATCACTGTTGTCGCGGAAATGCCGCTGTTCGCCGGCGCCGGTGCGGCAGGGAGATTATTGGCACCGCCCGACCACCGAAAGGTGGGATGCGGCGGGGCCTCGCTTCCTTGTGTAGCGGTGAACCTCGGCCCAGGCGGGGCTGTCCGCAGGACTGATTATGCGCCGGTGGCGCTGGCTAGCGCGCGAACTTCATCCGCTGCCTGAACCTGAACTCGATTCCGGCGATCATGGTGCCCTTCCGGCCACTTCCCCTGCCCCTGCATCGTGCCGATCTGAAAGTCGAACGTGTTGGGGAAGCTGTCAGTCATGCCGCAACGTCCAATCTGGCGAGGCCACCTGCGTCTGGCCCTGGTGTCTTGCCCCGTGGCGCTGTTCAGCGCCAAGCATGACCGCGGCAACATCCGCTTTCACCTGATCAATCCCACCACCGGGCACCGGATCCGCATGATCACCCAGGATGCGGAGACCGCACAGCCGCTGACCCGGTCGGACCTGGTCAAGGGCTATGAGTTCAAGAAGGACACATATGTGCTGCTGACGGACGAGGACTTTGACAGCGTAAAGGTCGAGAGCTCGTCACTGATGACGATCGAGAAGTTCGTCGACACCGGATCGATCGATCCGATCTACTATGACGCCAGCTACTATCTTGCCCCGGACGGCGAGGGCGGACAGGATGTGTATGCCGTGCTGCGGGAGGCGATTGAGGAGAGCGGGCAGGTTGCCCTGTCACGCGTGGTGATTGCCCAGCGGGAGCGGACGATTGCGCTGCGGCCGACCGAGGGCGGCCTGGTGGCGCAGACGCTGTATGAGCAGCGCGACATCAACGATGCCACGGCGATCTTCCAGGACGCGGCGGAAGGCAAGGTCGATCCGGCGATGGTGCAGTTGGCCAGGCAACTGATCGAGCGCCAGAGCGGCCGCTATGACGCGAAGGACCTGGAGGACCGTTACGAGACCCGGCTGCGGGCGATGATCGACGCCAAGCTGAAGGGTGAGGGCGTCGAGGAGGAGGACGAAGCGGCAGAGCCGGAGCGGGGCAACGTCGTCGACCTGATGGCGGCGCTGAAAAAGAGCCTGGGTCAGACGGCGGAGAAGCCTGCGGCCAAGCAGGCCACGCGGAAGTCGCCGGCGAAAAAGCCGGCGGCGGGTCGGGCCCAGCCGGCGAAGCCGGCGCGCAAGCGGGCCTGAGTCGGCGGGGGGATCAGTCCGTCGAGCCGGTGGCCAACGCAGGCTCTGCCAGCCAGCGGTGCAAAGCGACGACACGGCCGGTCTCGTGGTCGCAGATTTCGCAGACCAGGTCGTGGTCCCGGGCCAGCCGGCCGAGTTCCTGATGACCGAAACCGCACTCCGGACAGTGAAATTCCCAATGGGCCTGCGTGGTCATTGGCATGCGTTGCTCCGTAAGCCAGCGAGTGAAAGCCTTAGATGGCGCGGGCGCTGCCGGGTAAAAGGCCTAAGTGGGATCGAGTGTGAGCGGATGCTGTCCGTTGCAGACTGGGCCGTTGCCGACTGGGCTTTTGCGGCATGAGCATGCGGGGCGGAATGGTCGCTGTGGGTGCTCAGACAATGCCCTACCCGAAGCGCTCGATCCGGTAGTGCGGGTCGACCGTCTCACCATGCAGAATGGAAGCGGCGGTGATCTGCCCCGCGATCGGGCCCAGGGTGTAGCCGTTGGCCGTGACCGCGTTGTAGAAGCCGGGCAGGCGGGGGACTTCGCCCAGCAGCGGGGCGCGGTCGATCGCGGTGTTTATCCCGGTCCAGGCGCGCACGATCGACATCGCCTTTACCGCCGGCAGCGCACGCTCACAGACCCACAGGTTGCCCTGGATGTTCTGCCGCAGGCTGTGGCTGCGGCCGGTGGCGGCGTCGAAGCCGCCGAACCAGCCGCCGCCGATCAGAAAGCCGCCGCTGGCCTGCTGCTTCAGCGACAGATGCCGGTTGGCGACCGCCACCAGATGGCGGGTCATCGGCGGCACCGGTTCGGTGACGATCACCTGCTGCACCGTGCCGGTGACGGGCAGCTCCAGTCCCACCAGACGGCCGGTCCTGGCAGCCCAGGGCCCGGTGGCGTTGACCAGCTTCCCCGCGGTGATGACGCCTTTGCTGGTGGTCACGGTCCAGCCTGATCCGCTGCGCTCAATGGCCTGGACCTCGGCGCCGCGCAGCAGCCTGGCGCCCTGTGCCTGGGTCAGCTTCAGCAGCGCCATGATGCCGCGCAGCGGGTCGCCGTAGCCCTCGGCGGGGACGAAGTCGGCCCCCAGCATGCGGTCGGACAGCGCGGGAGCCAGCGTGCGAAGCTCATTACTGCCGAGGATGTGGCTTTCGATGCCCCAGCGCCGTTCCATCGCCGACTTCCGCCGCAGCCAGTCCAGACCCACTGCGTCCTCGGCCAGCATCAGGCCGCCTTCGGTGCGCAGATCCAGGTCTTCGCCGGCGGCTGCGGCGATGGCTTTCCACAGCGCGATGCTGCGCGGCCCCAGCGGCAAGGTGTGCGCGGCCGGGCCGCCGTCCGGCGGCGTGTGCTCGTTGAAGTCATAGGACAGCAGTTGCACGTGCAGGCTGCCGGCATTGGCGGTGCTGGCGGCCATGCCGGCCTCATCGCGGTCGACCAGCAGCACGTCGGCGCCGCCCTTGGCGAGGTAGTAGGCAGTGGAGAGGCCGACGGCGCCGCCGCCGATAACGACGACATCGGCCTGTCGCGTCTCGACCGGCAGGCTGGGCAGTGCATGCAGCCGGGCTGGCGGGGCGGCGTCCGGCAACAGCGGGGCAACAAACTCCGGTGCCTCCTGCATCAGCGGGGCCACCGGAACCGGGCGAAGCGGCGCTCGGGGGGCGGCGAATCCCTCCGCGTCCGGGACGACCGGGCACAGGCGGGCGATCGTCGCCGCGCAGAAGCGCCCCTGGCACCGGCCCATGCCGGCGCGGGTGGCCTTCTTCAGCGCCGGCAGGGAGGTCAGGCCGGCGGCGATCTCGCGGCGCAGGCGGGCGGCGGTGACTTCCTCGCAGCGGCAGACGACGGCGGCGTCGGCGACCGGCACCGGCCGCGCGGCAAACACCCGCCAGAGGGCGTCCTGGAAGACCTCGGCACGGGACAGCGCGGCCAGTGCGGCGGGATCCGGTGGGGCGGTCAGGCCGAGATCCCTGGCGGCGGCAAGGCCGGCGAGGCGGCCGCGGGCTTGGGCGATGCGGGCGCCACCGAGGGTCGCCCCGTCGCCGACGGCATAGACGCCGTCGCGGGAGGTGCGGCCCTCGGTGTCGGTTTCCGTGGCCAGGTAGCCGGCGCCGCGGTCGACGAAGCGGTGGGCGACGCCGAGGGCGCGTGCCAGGTTGACCTCGGGCTGGAAGCCCATGTTCAGGGCGACGGTGTCGACGGCGAAGCGGCGGGCGGCGGCATAAGCGGTCTGCACGCGGTCGGTGCCGTCCAACCGGTCGAGCGTAGTGTTCCACAGCACCGGCACGCCCTGTCGCCGCAACCGGCGCAGCATGGCCCAGCCGTCGCGCACCAGATCGGGTGCCGAGCGGGCCATGCGCAGCAGGTCCGGCAGGGCGGCGGGGCCTGGTCTGGCCGCGGCCTCCAGCACCGCGACGGGACGGATGCCGCCGGCCAGCAGTTCGCATGCAAGCTGCAGGTTGAGCGGCCCGCTGCCGGCGATCAGCACGCGCTGGCCAGGGAAAACGCGCTGGGTCCGGACCAGGGTCTGCAGGCCACCGGTTGTCATCACGCCGGGCAGCGTCCAGCCTTGGACCGGCACTGGCGCCTCATGCGCACCGGGGGCAAGGATCAGGCGGCGCGGGCGGTAGGTAATCGATTGGCCGCGCACCAAGGCGGCGATTTCCGTGGGATCGAAGGCGCCCCAGACGATGGCCCCGGCCTCCATATGCACACCGGCCTGTGCCGCGCGTTGCCGTAGGTCGGCGCCCAGACGGAACTGCGGATCGGGTGCGTTGTCGGCGTGGCTGGCGGCGAGCGGCTTGGCATACTGGCCGCCGAGCGCGTGGCGTTCGTCCAGCAGGGTGACGGCGGCGCCCGCTTCGGCGGCGGCGATGGAGGCGGCCAGCCCGGCGACCCCGCCGCCGACCACCAGGATGTCGCAGTTGCGCTCCTGCGGCGCCGGTGCCGGCGCGGACGCGGGTTCGGCGGGAAAGCCGCTGCTGACGGTGATCCCGTCCATCGCCTGGGTCAGGCAGGCGCGCTGGCCGATGCGGCCGTCGACGGTGACCAGACAGTCGAAGCAGGCGCCCATGCCGCAGAACAGGCCGCGTGGCGCACCAGAGGCAGTGCGGCGGAAGGTGGTGATGCCAGCGGCGGAGAGGGCGGCGGCGACGTTCTCCCCCGCCAGGGCTTCGATCCTTTGGCCGTTAAACTGGAACGAGATCGCCTGACCGGCGGGACGGATGGTGGAATGAGGCAGACGCATCGGCCCAGGATGCCAAATCCGGCGCGCGCTTGACAGCCGTGAACCGCCTGCCAGGGTTTGCTCAGGCGAGGGGAGCAGCAAACATGCGGTTTGGGCTGATCATCCGCGGGCAGTACCCGCAGGGCGACGACATGCGGATCCGTCTGCAGGAGGATCTGGCCGCGGCTCGGCGGGCGGAGGAGCTAGGCTACGACGTGGTCGCGAAGGGCTCGCACTACAGCTCGTATCCCTTCCAGTATATTCAGCAGATCCCGTACCTGTGCCAGGTGGCGCTGGTGGCGCCGAAGCTGCGGCTGTGTCCGGGCGTGGTGCTGCTGCCGCTGCACAGCCCGCTGCACGTGGCTGAGGAACTCGGCTCACTGGATGTGATGTGCGACGGCAAGCTGATCTTTGGCGCGGGCATCGGCTACCGGGAGGTCGAGTTCAACGCCTTCGGCTCGACGCAGAAGCAGTCCGGCCAGCGGTTCGAGGAGTGTCTGACCGCGGTCAAGCGGCTGTGGACGGAAGAGTTCGTCAGCATGGAGGCCAGCTACTTCAAGCTGGACCATGCGAACTGCACGACGATGCCGGTGCAGAAGCCGATGCCGCCGGTGTGGATCGGCGCCAACGCCGATGTCGGGATCCGCCGGGCGGCGCGCATGGCGGATGCCTGGTTCATCAATCCGCACAACAAGCTGGACACCATCGCGGCACAGATGGAGGTCTACAAGCGGGCGCTGGAGGCGTGCGGCAAACCATTTCCCGACGAGCTGCCGATGGCGAGAGAGGTGTTCGTCGCACCGACCCGGGCAGAGGCGATCCGGCTGGCGAGACCGTCGCTGGAGGCGAAGTACAAAGCCTACAAGGACTGGGGCCAGGACAAGGTGATGCCCCAAGGCGATGCGTTCAGCGTCGACTTCGAGGATCTGATGAACGACCGGTTCCTGTTCGGCTCGCCGGCCGAAGTGGTGGAGCAGATCCTGGTGCTGCGGAGGCGTTTCGGCGTGAACACGCTGATCCTGGGCATCCACTGGGTGGGGATGCCCGCCAGTCTGGCGATGGAACAGATGCAGCTAATCGCCGAGGAGGTGTTTCCCGCCTTGGAGCCCATTTGAGAACGCTACTACGCCGGCCATCCGACTTGGGTTTTTCCGCTTCCGGTGCTCACGGCCTATTACGGCCGCTGCGCGCCGGGTCGGAAAAGCCCCAAGCCGGGCGGCGCCCCGGTAAGGCGCCTCTGGCTCGGCGTAGCGCATTCTCAAACGGGCTCCGTACAGTCAGGAGAACGCTACTACGCCGGCCATCCGACTTGGGTTTTTCCGCTTCCGGTGCTCACGGCCTATTACGGCCGCATCGGGCTCCCAACGCGCTCGCGCGTTGGGGACCCGTGCGCGCCGGGTCGGAAAAGCCCCAAGCCGGGCGGCGCCCTGGCAAGGCGCCTCTGGCGCGGCGTAGCGCATTCTCAAACGGGCTCCGCAGGGTAGAGAGAGGAGAGGTGGGATGAAGATTGGCGCGGTCATGTTCTTCACGGCGGACTCCATGCAGCCGGCGGCGCTGGGCCGGGCGCTGGAGGAACGCGGGTTCGAGTCGCTGTGGGTACCGGAACACACGCACGTGCCTTCCAGCCGGGTGTCAGCCTATCCGGGCGGCGGTCCCCTGCCCCGCCCATATTACGAGATCTATGATCCGTTTCTGGCACTAAACAGCGCGGCGGCGGCGACCTCGCATCTGCGGATCGGCACGGGCATTGCGCTGGTGGTGCAGCGGGACCCGATCGTTACGGCGAAGCTGGTGTCCTCGATCGACCAATTGTCGCAGGGCCGCTTCCTGTTCGGTGTCGGCAATGGCTGGAACCGCGACGAGATCGAGAACCATGGCACCGTGTTCGCCACGCGCCACAAGCTGGCTCGGGAGCGGATCGAGGCGATGCAGGCAATCTGGACGCAGGACGAGCCATCCTTTGAGGGCGAGTTCGTGAGGTTCGGGCCGATGAGCCAGTGGCCCAAACCATTGCAGAAGCCGTATCCGCCGATCATCGTGGGTGGCGCGTTTCCGCACGCCGCCAAGCGGGCAATCCGTTATGGCAACGGCTGGATTCCGCGGGCGGACCGGCTGGAGCATGACGGGATCGGCGTGGTGATCAAGGCGTTCCGTGATCTGGCCACCGAGGCGGGACGCGACCCCGCCGGCTTGCCGATCACGATCTTCCGGGTGCCGGACGACCTGGCCAAGCTGGGCTTCTGTCAAGAGATCGGTATCGACAGAGTGGTGTTCAGCCTGCCGGCGGATAATTCTGACGTAATATTGCCCATCCTGGACCGCTGGGTTGAGGTCAGGCGCGCGCTGGGGATGTGACTGTGTCGCGGTGCCGTGCGGGCGGTTGGCTGCTCCCTTGGGGTCCAGCTCCTGCGATGGTTTGAGCAAACAGAAGGAAGCCTGGCGATGACGGCGGCACTTCCCTTCAAGATCACCGTTTGCGGCCTGGATGAACTGCCCGATCACAACGCGGTGGGTGTCAGCCACGTCCTGTCGATCCTGGATCCAGGCTGGCCGGTGCCCGATGCGTTCGGCTCGTTCGGTGAGCATGAAAGGCTGGAGCTGCGTTTCAACGACGTGATCGAGGATCTGCCCGACACGGTGGCGCCGCAGCCGGGGCATGTTGACCAGTTGCTGGCGTTCGGGCGCGAGATGTCGAGCGAGCCCGCGTCCGATGTGCATCTTCTGGTGCACTGCCACGCCGGCGTGTCGCGATCCACGGCCTCTATCATCCTGATGCTCGCCCAGGCGCAGCCCGTGCAGGCCCCGCTGTCCATTGCGCAGGAGGTGCTTCGGGTCAGGCCGCAGGCGTGGCCCAATTTGCGCATCATCGAGTTCGGCGACGCGGCGCTGCAACGCCACGGGACGCTGGTAGCGGCGGTGACGGAGCTGTATCGCGAACAGCTTACCAGGCGGCCTGAACTGGCGCGGCTGATGACAGCGGGCGGTCGTGGGCGGGAAGTTGCCGCGGCGCGGCGAGCCGGCTGACGCGAATTGCCTCTATCGGCTTATCCAAATGGCGTTCGGCGGAGAGGCACTTGTATCAACGTGCCGCAGCGGCGCGCAAGGCATGCACAGGGAACAGGTTGCCCACGGCAGTTGTCCGGCGTAAATGCTCGCCATGCCCAATGCCAAACGCTCCCCTTCGTCCAAACCTGCCCATGCCCGCACGAATTTTGATGACCGGCTGAGCGCTGCCGCCGCGGCCAAGCAGGCCTTGCTGGACCGTTTCCGCGCATTGCCGGCGGCTGACGACCCGGCCCGGCTTGCGCAGCAGGCGGCGCTGAAGGCGATCGCCGATGCCAGGGAGGCGCGGACGGCCGAACGCAAGGCGGCCAAGGACGCCGAAGCCGCTCGGCAGGCGGCGGAACAGGCGGCCAAGCGGGCAGCGGAACAAGCGGAGACCGCCGCCGCGAAAGCCCGTGCCGTTGCGCTGGAGGCGGAACGCAAAGCTGCGCGCGACGCACGGTATGCCGCCAGAAAGGCGCGCAAGTAAACTTGAGATCATTTGGCTACTGGACACGTAGCCCCATGTCAGTTGGTTGTTGAGCAAAGTTTTATCTGAGTTTCCCTACCCTATAACCGGACGTGGCATCGCGCGTCCCGGAGGCACCTGTGGTCAAACGTCGAAAAGAGGAAGATATCGCCGGCATCCTGGAGTTTGATGGGGTCAGCGCCGAGGATCCGGAGTTCCTGGAATGGATGGCCGACCACAAGGCGCGTAACGGCGGTAAGATCCGGGTGAGCCGAGGTGGCAAGGGCGTGCGGGTGATGTTCAGCAAGGATGCCGACATGGCGCTGTGGCAGCGCCGCTCCGAGGCCTCATTGAAGGGCAAGAAGTTCGTCGCCTGAGCGGGGGCGCCGGTTGGAGAGGGGTCCGTGCGCCTTGGCTCACGGACCCCTCTCCAACTGGTTGTTCGATCGCGTGATTCACCGCTCCGTGTGATGCCACCTCCGCGGATCACGCGCTACCCGGCAACGGACTGCTCGTGATCAAGGATTGCCACGGTGCGGCGGTAGAGTTCCTCTGCCCGTTCGGGTGACGCGGCGACACAGACGACGCCGAGCTTGCCGAATTCCGAGAGGGCGCCGATCAGGTGGAAGACGACGCCTTCGTGCACTGTGCCATCGTAATGCAGGCCGTTCAGCACGGCGACATCCACCAGATCGGGCGGTGTCAGGCCTTTGTAGTGGGGCGCCTCCACGTTATCGGATGCGTAGTAGAACCGTAGCTGGCCCGCTGGGGTGCGGAACAGGCCAGACACCGGGTCGTAGACACCCCCGGTCAGGAACTCCAGCATCAGGAACGGATGGGTCGTGCCGCCTTTGCGCAGGTTCAGCTCGATGCCGTAGTGATGCCAGCCGTCATCGCGGCGGACCGAGATGAAGTCGACGGCAAAGCGTCCCAGCACCCCGCGCCGTGCCAGCAGTGCCGCGACCTTGGCGCCCTCCTGCTGGATCTGCAGGCGATATTCCTCATTGGCGGGAAACAGGCAGCCCAGATAGACCTGTCCGCTTAGCACCTGATCATGGGTCGAGACGGCTTCGACGTTGCCGAATGGATCGATGCGGAACTGCGCCGAGGGCGAGCGCTTGTCCTCGCCTTCGATGAAGGCTTCCACGATCGCGCCCATCTGCCGCGCCTTCTGCAGGAAGCCGTCCCACGTCAGGCTTTTGGCAGCGATGTTCAGATGCGGCAGGCGATCGCGAATCCAGCGATCCAGGGCGTTGCCTTGCGGCGCATCCGTAAAGTCGAAGGCGGCATTGCCTTCCCCTGACAGACCCTCGTTCAGTTTCACCACCGCTCGGCGCAGGCTGGGATTGCGGTGCTTAAGGTCGACGAGCGCATTGAGAATGCCTGTCTCGTCGGTCAGGTCCTCGGCACCCTCCGATATCAGGACGCCGGCCTCACGCATCAACTGTCGGCCGCCGCTCTTGGAGCCTAATGCCTGCAGCGCGGGATCGCAGCCGTAGATCGGTATGCCGAGGCGCACGGCCAGCGTCCGCTCCGCCGGGGATACAGTGTAGGCTGCCATATAGGCGTCCTCGGGCGGCCCGATGGCCTGGGTCAGCCGATCCAGCAGGCGGGGGCGGGAGAGGATCTTCTCACTCAGCGGCTGGGGTGAGCTGTCGAAGCAGGACAGCAATGTCAGGCGTGCCCGGGCATGCTGGGAGGGAACGCCCTGCAGCAGATGCAGGTAGTAGTCGATGATCGTCTCCGCTACCGGCTGGCTGGTGACATAGACCAGGCGGGTCCGCGGCAGGCGGAGAAGCATCAGCATGCCCAGCATCCGCTCCTCATAATGGTGGATGCCGGAGATGCCGGCCATGACGTCCTGGTCGACGCTCAGGCTGGGCACCACCAGGATGGTGCGCGGCGCGGCGCGGTCGGGAACGATACGGTCGAACAGCGCCGGCAACCGGGCCTGAAGCCTGGTGAAGGCGATGGCTTCATCGTTGGTGGCGGATTGGCTTCCTGGGCGGGTCACAACGGCGCCTCCTGTATCGCCCATCGATGCTGACGGCCGGCAGGGATGATGGTGGCGGATGCAGCCGAACCTGTCGATGCGGCCGGCGAAGGCGGGGAGCGTCAGGAGGCATCGGCGGAAGATGTTCAATCGCGACCGGTTCGACCGCGACGTCATAGGGTGGCAGATGCGTCAGTCGGGCAGACTGCCGTAATCCAGACTGACGGCTTGAGGTTATGGCGGAGCGGGGTATGCGGCGATCAGGTCACCAGCGGCAGCAGTGCGACGTAGGCGCCCAGCAGGCCAATGATGATCACAACAGCCTCAATATAGACACGCATGGAAAGCCTCCGTTGACTATGGCCGAGAACATGCCAAGGGCGGCGCGCCGGTGCTGTGACCTGCGGCACAACGACTTATGGGCGCGGCACATGGCGGCGGCAGGGAGGCGGCGAGGTAAGATTGTGGCAGAGTGGAAGGGCATGCCCGGGCCGGGCGCAGTCGTTCGTCATCCCGACAGCGGCGGTCCGCGGCGAATTTGAGGGAGCGGGAGAGATGCCGGACGTGAACGACCATGCGGTGATTGGCGATGCTCCGCCGCGGCGGGAGGATGCCCGCTTCATCACCGGCGGCGGCGCCTATCTGGATGATCTGCCGTTCGCCGGCGTAACCCACGCCGTTTTCGTGCGCTCGCCACATGCACATGCCCGGATCAATGGCATTGATCTGAGCGAGGCACGGCAGCGGCCGGGTGTCATCGCCATCCTGACGGCCGAAGACGTGGCGGCCGACGGCTTGCAGCCGCTGCGGCCAACAGTCGAGGCGAACGTGCAGACAAACGAGCCGTTCCGCTTCCTGCCGCAGCCGCTGCTGGCGGTGGACAAGGTGCGCCATGTCGGCGAGCCGGTGGTCCTGGTGGTGGCGGGGACGCGAAACCTGGCACTGGACGCGGCGGAGCGGATCGCCATCGACTTCGAGCCTTTGCCTACGGTCACCCTGGCTGAGGAGGCGGTCAGACCGGATTCGCCACAGCTAACCGAGGCGGTTCCGGGGAATATCTGCCTGGACTGGCATTGGGGACAGGCGGAAGCGGTGGCCGACGCCATCCGGACGGCGCCGCATGTCGTGAAGCTGGACCTGACGAACCACCGCGTTGTCACCAACCCGATGGAGAACCGTGGCGCGGTCGGGCTGTACGATGGCCGGTTCACGCTTTACCTGTCCAGCCAGAACCTGCATGGCAACCGCGACGTGGCCGCCCGCACGCTAGGCGTTGATCCGTCCGCGGTGCGTTTCGTCGCACCCGACGTTGGCGGCGGTTTCGGGGCGAAGAACTTTGCCTATGCCGAACACGCGTTGATCCTGTGGGCGGCCCGGCGCACCGGACGGGCGGTGAAGTGGATCGCCACACGCTCCGAGACGTTTCTGGCCGATCATCAGGCCCGCGACCACCGGGCGCTGGCGACGTTGGCGCTGGATGCGGATGGGCGGTTCCAGGCGCTGCACGTCGACAGCCTGGCGAACCTCGGCGCCTATATGGCCGGCGGGTCAGGCGGCGTGCAAACCAACCAGTACCCGCACCTGCAGGGCACGGTCTATGGCCTGCCGGCAATCGCCTTGCGGGTGCGGGCGGTGCTGACCAACACCACGCCGATCGGGGTTACACGCGGTCCCGGCTTCGGTGAAGCGGTGAACATCATGGAGCGGCTGATCGACGCCGCGGCGCGGCAGTGCGGTTTCGACCGGCTGACGCTGCGCCGGCGCAACTTTGTCGAGCCCACGCCGATGACCAACGCGTTCGATTTTGTCGTCGACAGCGGCGACTTCCAAGCATGCTTCGACCTTGCCGTGGCGCGGGCGGATCTGGCTGGATTTGCAACTCGGCGGCAGGACAGCGAGGCACGCGGCCGGCGGCGTGGCTTTGGACTGGCATGCCATATCAAGGCGACCGGCGGCTTGCCCACCGAGAATGTCGAAATCCGGTTCGAGACCGACGGCAGCGTCTCGTTGATCACCGGCACGCAGACCATCGGCCAGGGGCACGAGACCACCATGCCGCAAATCCTGGCCGACCGGCTGGGGCTGAGCAATGCTCTTATCCAACTGAAACAGGGTGATACCGACCTGATCCCGATGGGCGGCGGCCATGGCAGCTCCCGCGCCACGTATATGGGCGGCACGGCGATCTGGCGCGCGTCGGAGATCATTGTGGCCAAAGGCAAGGTGCTGGCGGCGCAGGCGCTGGAGGCAGCCGAAGCCGACATCGTCTTCCAGGCCGGGGTGTTCCGGGTTGCCGGGACTGACCGGATGGTCGCCCTGCTGCAACTGGCCGCGGCAGCGCCGGGACAGTTGGACACCTACCATCGGTGGACGCGTGAGGCGATGACGTTCCCCAATGGCACGCATGTCGCCGAGGTGGAGGTGGATCCAGAGACCGGGTCGGTCAGCCTGGAGCGGCTGACCGCGGTGGATGACTACGGGGTCATTGTGAACCCGATGATCGCGGCCGGGCAGGCCCACGGCGCCATGGCGCAAGGTGCGGGACAGGCCTTGATGGAGCAGGCGGTCTATGACCCGACGTCGGGTCAGCCGGTCAGCGGCAGCTTCATGGATTACGCGATGCCCCGGGCGGCCGATCTTCCCAGCTTTGACCTGTCGTTCTCGGGAACGCGCTGCACGACCAACCCGGTGGGCGTGAAGGGCTGTGGGGAGGCTGGTGCAATCGCTTTGTTCCCAGCCATAGCCAATGCCGTCGCCGATGCTGTCGGCATCGACTCGCTGGATGGGCCGGCCGTTGCCTACCGCGTCTGGCAGGCCATGCGGAGGCGCAAGTAACGCAGGTTTCGAGCGGCGAAACGGCACGATTGGCTTCAGCGCCCGGTTCTGCGCGTTCTTGATCGGAACTTATCGATCACAGTTTGGACACAATCCGAACCAAACTCGCCTGGCCGCATTGTCAAGCAATGTCACAAGCAGTCACCGAAGAGCCATCCTCCCACGCGCTGTCGCCGGAGGTGCTGAAGGCGGCGGCAAAGGCAGCCAAACTGCGGTATGTCACGGATGGCACGAAGGGGGTCCGGCGCGAACTGAAGCAGGACGGCTTTGACTTCTTCGCCGCAAATGGCAGCAAGATCACCGACGAGGACGAAATCGCCCGCATCCGCAAGCTGGCGATCCCACCGGCTTACACCGATGTCTGGATCTGCCCGTATGCGAACGGCCATCTGCAGGCCACCGGACGTGATGCACGCGGCCGGAAGCAGTACCGCTATCATCCACGCTGGCGGGAAATTCGCGACGAGCGGAAGTACGGCCGGATGCTGTTGTTCGGCAAGGTGCTGCCGACGATCCGGGCGCGGGTGGAGCGGGATCTGGCAAAGCAGGGCCTGCCGCGTGAAAAGGTGCTGGCCGCCATCGTCAGGCTGCTGGAGAGCACTCTGATCCGGGTCGGCAACGAGGAGTATGCCAAGACCAACAAGAGCTTCGGGTTGACGACAATGCGCAACCGGCATGTCCGCGTCGAGAACGGGGCGCGCATCCGCTTTGATTTTCGTGGCAAGAGCGGCACCGAGCATCACATCGATCTGCGGAACAAGAAGCTGGCGAACGTCGTGCGCCGGTGCCAGGACCTGCCGGGCCAGGAACTTTTCCAGTACCTGGACGAAAACCAGGAGCCGCATGGCGTAGGCTCCGACGACGTCAACGACTACCTGCAGGAGATTACCGGCGAGTCGGTGACGGCGAAGGATTTTCGCACCTGGGCGGCGACCAATCTGGCCGCGCTGGCGCTGCAGCAGTTCGAGGTATTCGATACCCAGGCGAAGGCCAAGAAGAACGTGCTGCAGGCCGTCGAGTCGGTCTCAAAAATGTTGGGAAACACCCCGGCGATCTGCCGCAAGTGCTACATTCATCCGGCCATCTTCGACGGCTACCTGGATGGCCAGTTGCTGGAAGCCTTGAAGACCCGAACCGAGGAAAAGCTGGCTGATCCCGGTAGCGGCCTGACGGCGGAGGAAGCGGCCGTGGCGGGATTTCTTGCGCATCAGCTTGAGCATCAGCCGGCGGGCGAGAAGATCGGGCTCGGACGCAAGCGAGGGTAGCTGGCGGCACGCCCGGTCTTCCGGGAAGCGTGCCGCGGCTGCGTGTGGAGCTGCGGCATTTGTCTGGCGGCCGGTGATCCTTTAGCGTCTCAACAACCGAAACGAAGCTGCGACGGGGAACGGTAACCGGGCGGCCGCCGGTTGCTCGGGTCATTCGACACCGGAAGAGTGGGGAACGCGATGCATCCGCGCCGGCGGGACAGCGGCACATGAGCCGTGGACGGTCCGGAGAGTCCGCCGTCGCTGTCTGGCAACTGCTGATCGTCGGGCTTGGCACGCTGGTTGTGCCGCTGGATTCGGCGGTGAACATCGGCTTCTCCGCCATCGTGTCACATTTCGGCCTGCCGATCCCAATGATCCAATGGGTGGTGATCGCGTATGTGCTGACACAGACCTCATTGATGCTCAGCTTCGGCCGGGTGGGCGACAGGCTGGGGTATCGGCCGGTGTTCCTATGCGGCACGGCCACCAGCGCGTTGGCGTTCATCGCGTGCGCAGCCGCGCCGAATTATCCCGCCCTGCTGGCCGGCCGGATGGCCCAGGGGATCGGTGCCGGGCTGATCCTGTCGTGCGGCCCGGCCCTGGCAACCAGCCTGTTCCCCGAATCCATGCGCACGCTGGTCCTGGCCCGCTATATGCTGATGTTCGGTGTCGGCAGCGCGCTGGGGCCATCGCTGTTCGGCCTGCTGGTCGCGCATTTCGGCTGGAGCGCCGTGTTCAGCTTCCGGGTTCCGGTCGCGGCAGTTGCGTTCGCGCTGGCGTGGACGCTGCCATCCCCCGGACGTGGAGCACGCGAGACGTTCGACGTTGCCGGGGGCGCCTGGCTGGCCATGGCCCTGAGTTTCATGCTGCTTGCACTGAACCGCCTGCGGCCGCCCAGCCCCATTGCCGCCTTGTTCGCCCTGGTCGCGGCGGCTGGCTTCGGGCTGTTCTACCGGCAGGAACGCAGGGCGCCCAACCCGATCATTGATTTCGGCCTGTTCGGGGATGCCGGCTTCGCGATCATCAACGTCAGCAACGTGCTGATCAACCTGTCGGCGTTCTCAATCATGCTGCTGGTGCCGTTCTACCTGAGCCGCATTCCAGGCCTGGCGCTGTCACAGGCGGGGCTGCTGCTGGCGGTGTCGCCGCTTGGATCGTTGATCGCCGCCCCGGTGGCGGGGAAGCTGGCCGAGTCGTATGCTTCCCGGCTGATCGCGCTCTGGGGCGCGGGCCTGAGCGGCGTTGGACTGTTCGGGATCTCATTATGCGGATCGACCCCCAGCCTGCCGGTACTGCTGCTGTCGATGCTGATCCAGGGTGTTGGGGCGGGGCTGTTCCAGGTGGCCTATCTGGACATCGTGACGGCGGCAATACCGGCGCACAGCCGGGGTGTTGCGGGTGCGCTGGGTATGGCAACGCGCACGATTGGCCTGGTCACCGGGGCGACGGTGCTGATGCTGGTCTTCCAGGCGGCCCAGCCAGCGGTCCCCGACGGCTTCATCGCCGGGTTCCGAGCGACGTTCCGTCTGGCCGCGGCGATACCGGTTGGGCTGGTGCTGCTGGACCTTGTGCGCGGGTTGCGGCGATAGCAGCCCCAGAAGGGTTCCATGAAGGTGGAACCCCTCTGGCCAGAGCCTGACAGCTTCAGGTTGAAGCCATCAGGCTCTGGTCCGCGCGAAACCGCTTGAAGGCGTCAGGTCAGGTGGCGCTGGAAGAAGGCGATGGTGGGGTCGATGGAGGCCGCGCCGGCGCGGATGGCGTTGTCAATATAGCAGAGTTCAATTGAGCCGCCAGCCTTGCGGTAATTGAGGGCGAAGCGCTCTGGCTCGTTGCCGTCGAACGTCCCAGCGGGGTCGCGGTAGTCATGGGTCGGGTCCGGCTGGCCTTGGATCCAGAGCGCGGGCGGCAGACTGGCTGGTTCCCCGCGTTCCAGGATCAGCATTGGGTTGCCTTCCTGCATGGCTGCCTCGGTCTTCCAGTAGAGATCGTGGCGGCTGGGGATGTCGCCTACCCAGGTGGGCGGATTGCCGCCGCGCTGCAGGCGGACAGCGTTGCGGTAGCGCGACAGCGGGTTGATCACCGGCCACTGCATGACGATCGCTTTCACCGACGCGTCAACAGCGGCGCCTTCTGGTGCCGGCAGTGACGCGTAGCGCGGATCGGCCGGCCGCATGGCCGCGAGCATGGCGAGGTGGCCGCCGCTGCTCTGACCCGACAGGCCGACGGCGTCAGCGCGCAGGGCCAGCTTGCCGGCATGCGCCTTGAGCCAGCGGATGGCAAAGTTGATGTCGATCAGGGAGGACGGATAACCCGCGCCGGCGTGACGGAAGTTCAGCGCTGCGACGGCAAACCCGGCGCGCACCAGGGCAAGGTCGCGTGGCTCGCAGTCCTTGAGGTCCATGTTGCACCAGGCGCCGCCGTGCACGTCGACCACCAGGGAAACAGGCCCAGTAGCGACGGGCATGAACAGACGCAGCCGCTGCGGCCCGTCAGGGTGCTCGACGTAGTTGAAGTCGGCGACGGTGTAGTCAAAGGACCGGCTGGTCATGCGCTGCTCCTGGGCTTGCTGTGGAGGATTGCTGGTAAGGGCTTCCCTCTCCCGTTCATCAGCCTACAGCATGGTTGTGGCCGGCGGAACGCTGACCTTGGCGGGAACCGGGGCCGTGTTTCCTCCAGGTCCGGGTTGGGTTGTAAGACGGGCAAAACCGTGGGCATCCCGCGCATTTCTCCCCTTGCGCCATTTGGCGTGATGGATTTTTAACATCCTGTGCTGCCGCCAACGCGCCTTTCCGGCCTAAGCCGTCCAGAGCTTGAGGCTCTGCTGATTGAACTGTTCGGCAAAGTGGCTGAGCTAGAAAAGATCGTGGGTGAGCAACGCGAAGAGATCGCCCGGCTGAAAGGCCTGAAGGGCCGTCCTGTCATCACGCCGAGCGGCATGGACAACGCGACGGAGCCGTCCAAGCCAGCCAAGGAGGGCAAGCGGCGGTTCCGTGGCAAGGTCACGCCACGGGTCGGCATCGAGGACCAGATGGTGAAGGCGGCGGTTCCCGAGGGATCCCGCTTCAAGGGGTATCGGTCGTTCCTGGTGCAGGACCTGGTGATCGCGGCGGCGGCCACCTGTTACCGGCGAGAATGCTGGGCAGCACCAGATGGACGCACCATTCTGGCGCCGCTGCCGGACGGCGTTGATGGCCATTTCGGCCCCGAACTGCGCCGCTTCGTGTTGATGCAATACCACCAGGGTCAGACCACACTGCCCCGGCTGAGGGCGTTCCTGCGCTCGGTCGGCGTGGTGATCTCCAAGCGCCAGCTGCAGCGCCTGCTGACCCACAGGCAGGTGGATTTTGTCGCTGAGGCCAAGGATGTCCTGCGCGCCGGGCTGGAGACATCGCCCTATGTCTCGGTTGACGATACCGGCGCACGCCATGCCGGCAAGAACGGTTTCTGCACGCAGATCGGCAATGACTGGTTCACCTGGTTCGGCACGCGCTCGTCCAAGAGCCGGCTGAACTTCCTCGACCTGTTGCGCGCCGGTCATGGCGATTACGTGCTCAATGACGCGGCCTACGGTTACATGCGAAAGCATGACTTGTCGGCGCCGCTGATCGCTCGCCTGAGGGCCGCAACCCAGCAACACTTTGCCGATCAGGCGACCTGGCAGGCGCATCTCGACCAACTCGGCTTCACCGGGTTGGAGATCACCCCTGACCCGGTGCGGGTTGCCACCGAGGGCGCCTTGTGGGGCAGCGTCCAGTCGCACCAATTTCTGTGCGACAGCGTGGTGCTGAGCGACGACGCCGGACAGTTCAACGTCGGGCACCATGCGCTGTGTTGGGTCCACGCGGAACGGCTGGTGCATAAGCTGGACACGTTCACCGACAAGCACCGCACCGCCCAGGCCCAGATGCGGAGATTGATCTGGGACTACTACGCAGATCTCAAGGCCTACCGGCTCAAGCCCTGCCCGCGTCGGGCCGGCGCCTTGCGCAAGCAATTCAACCGCATCTTCCTGCGCCGCACCGGCTTTGCAACGCCGGACCGCCTGCTCAAGCGGCTGCATGCCAACAAAGCCGAGTTGCTGATGGTGCTGGACCGGCCGCAGACGCCGCTGCACACCAATGCTTCGGAGAACGACATCCGTTGCTACGTGACACGCCGCAAGGTCAGCGCCGGAACACGCAGCGAAGTCGGCCGCGATTGCCGCAACGCGTTTCTCAGTCTCGCCAAGACCTGCGACAAGCTGGGCGTCGCGCTTTGGGACTATCTGGGCAGCCGGTTCAGGGTGGCAGGCCACATCGTGGTGCAGCTACTCGATCACTACGTCAGAGGGCGCTTCCGCCCAGCCTGAGCCACGCCAATCCCGCCCACGGTTTTGCCCCTCTTACATTGGGTTGGCTTAACCTGTTGTTAACGGAACGCTGCAATAGTGTGCTGAACGACACAACGCCGTCATGGCGGGGCAAGCTCGTGCCTGTCGTCGGCGGAAATGCGGATGGCCCACTGACCGGATGATCTGATGCAGGACTCGACCCTTCGCCGCTCCGGTTACGTTCATCTGGTGGATCTGCCCGGCATGGTGCTGGTGTTGCATGCCATCAGTCAGATGCGGGTGACGGTGACGCCGCAGGTGGCGACGCTGATCCGCTGGTTCGACGTTCCCCAAGCCCTGGACCGCACGCTGCCCGATCTGGCGGCGGCGCTGGGTTCCGATCAGGCCGCGGTGCGGGCGTGCGTAAACATGCTGGTCGACCAGGGCATCCTGACGGCAAGCCCGGCCGAAGCGGAGGCGACCGAAACCGCGGCGCAACTGGCACCGACCCATGGGCGCGATCCCGCCGCCCTGCTGGATCAGTACCGCCGCGGCCGCATGCAAGGCTCTGACCCATACTGGGCGGTCGAGGCGCCGCGGTCCTTGCACGAGGCGCAGGATCTGCGCCGACGGGTGGACATCCTGCTGCTGGGCGACTGCGACGTGCAGATGGAGAGCGACTTCCTGCGACAAGAGGCCGCGCGGCGTGGTATCGACCTGCGGGCCGCCGCCTCGTTCGCCGCCGACACCGCCCTTGCCGCCGAACGCCCCCACGACGCCATCCTGATCGGCGCCCTCCAGGCTCGGCATGCAATCGTAATTGGTGATCCGGAGCACCACGCTGGCGATCCGTCGCGCGTTTATGTCGAGGCGGTGGAGGCGATGCTGAAGAAGCTGCGCGTCCACAGCAGCGCGCCGATCCTGATCGACGGATTGCCGGAGCCGACGGTCCAGCCGTTGGGCTTCGCCGACCGCGGCGTGCACAGTCACCGCAATCGCTTCCGCCGGACGAACCTGGCGCTGGCGCAACTGGCCGAAACGTACCCCGACGTGCACATGGTGGACGTGGCGGCTGCACTGGCTGCCGCCGGCAGCGCCGCGCTGCTGGACGACGGCCTGGTTTCTTACACGCACTTCGGCTCGATGGGATGGATGCTGCAGCGGCCAGACAGCGAGCTGGCGGCGGTGCACAACCAGTTTCCCGACCGGCAGCCCCTGGCTGACCATGTCGGCGGCGATCCCTATGGTCGCGAGACGGTCATGGCGCGGGCGCACATGGATGTCGTCAGCGTCGTGCTGGGGCTGGACAAGAAGAAGTGCGTCATCGTCGATCTGGATGGGGTGCTGTGGCCCGGCGTGCTGGCGGAGACCGGAAGTCCGTTTGCCTGGTCGCCGGAGATCGGCGGCGCAAACTCGTTCGTCGGGCTGTATTTCGGCATCCACGAAGCCCTGCTGTCGTTGCGCCGGCGCGGCATCCTGCTGGCCTGCGTCAGCAAGAACGATGAGGCGACGGTGCGGGCGCTGTGGCGCTACGGGCAGCCTTATCCGCGGCACCGGCTGCTGTCGTTCGACCATTTCGTCACCACGCGCATCAATTGGGACGACAAGGCCGGCAACATCCGCTCGATCGCAGCGGAACTGGGTTTTCCGCTAAGCGCCTTCATGTTTATCGACGATACCGCCCGGGAACGCGAGCGGGTGCGCCAGAGCCTGGCGGATGTCACCGTGCTGGGCGAGGACCTGTTCTCGCTGCGGCGCACCTTGCTGACCGATCCTCGGTTGCAGCCGCTGCGGCTGACCGAGGAAGCCGGCCGCCGCAGCACACTGGTCAAGGCGCAGCTCGATCGCGCCCGGTTGCGGGCTGAGAGCGGCGATGACGCCGCATTCGTCGCCTCCCTGCAGGTCGTCTGCACGGTTGAACGCCTGAGTCCGGAGGATCCAAACCCTGGCGTGCTGGAACGGGTGCGGGAGCTGGTGGCACGGACGACGCAGTTCAACGCGACCGGTGCCTGCTATACGACCGAGGTCCTGAACAGTGTCGCTGGGCGCGACGACGGTCGGGTGTTTATCCTGCGCATGCGGGACCGGCTGGCGGACCATGGCCTGGTGGGCGTGGCGATCGTGGCGGCCGGAGAAATCCTGAACTTCGTGCTGAGTTGCCGGGTCATCGGGCTGGGCGGCGAACGGGCGCTGCTAGAGGCGGTGATCGACGACGCGGGCCAAGGCGGAGGTGTCCTGAGCGGGCGGATCGTGCCTACCGACCGCAACCTGCCGGTACGGCATCTCTACCGGGATCATGGTTTCAGCGACCGCGGCGACGGCTGTTGGGACCTGCGGTTCCAGACGGGCTGTCCGGACGCACTACTGGAGGCTGGGATCGATGCATGAGGCCGTCAGCCCGATCGCGGTCGGCGACAAGGCGCCGTCCTGCTTTGGCGTCTCGCCGGGCCGAATATTCTATTCATTTGAGGAACAGTACGGGCGGCCGGTCCTGCTGGTGCTGATCGGCGCGCAGGCGCAGGCTGTGGCAAAGCCGGTTGTAAACGACCTTCTGGCCAGCCTGGGCGCGTTCAACGCGCGCGGCACCAATGTCTACTTCATTGTCGATGACAATCCAGCCTTCGTGCTGGGGGCGGAGGTGTCCTCATTCGCCATCCGGACCATGGATTGCGGCAGTTTCCTGACGCGGTGCGGGGTTGGCGGCTCAGACGCAATGGTTCTGCTGCTGGACCGCAACCTGAGGGTGGCGTGGCAATCGCCGCCCCGAACCGACATCGTGGAGATGTGCCTGGCGTGCCTGGACCGGCTGCCGGCTGAAGCTGGGCGCGATGTGGCAACACCTGCACCGGTCATTGTCTTGCCGAACCTGGTCAGTGCGGAGCTGTGCCGTGAGCTGATCGCGCTGTTTGAGGCCAGCCCGAGCATAGATGGCGCGGTCGCGCGGATCGATGCGGCCGGGAACCGATGCAGTGTGGTTGACCACAGCAAAAAGCAGCGACGCGATATGCTGATCGAGCCGGGCACCGGCCTGCACCGTACGCTGCGCCACGCCCTGCTGGGCCGCTGCGCCCCGGAAATTGGCCGAGCGTTCCAGGTTGGCGTTGGCTATACCGATCGGATTCTGATTGCCCGCTATGACGACACCGGCGGCTGGTTCCGCCGCCACCGCGACAACGTGGCGGATAACGTGGCGTTCCGGCAGTTCGCATTGTCGTTGAACCTGAACACCGGGGACTATGACGGCGGCCAGTTGCTGTTCCCTGAATACAATGACCACCGGTATGCTCCGCCGGCCGGTGGCGGGGTGATATTTTCCGCCTCCGTGCTGCATGAGGCCGCACCGGTGACCCGCGGCAGCCGCTATGTGCTGCTGACGTTCTTCCACGACGAGGCAGCCGAGGTGCGGCGCCAGGCGCAGCAGTCGCAGTGACCTCTGGCGTCTGCAGACAACGTAGCCCTGTCGCGGCCGGAAGCGCACGGCTAACCGCGTGCTTGTGACCTGGGGCACTGCATGGCTGGTTGTTGCCCCGCATAATCCGTCAGTCTGAGTGTTCGGCTCAGCGTGATTATGCTCGTCAAGGAGAAGCTGATGTCTCGACTACCTGCTGTGCAACGCATGCTGATGGCGGCTTCCGCGGCCACCGCGCTTGCGACGGCCTGCGGCACGCCCACACTGGCGCAGTCGGCCGCGAGCGAAGTTGCGGAAGTTACGCCGCAGATTGCCATCCAGCCGCTGACGCATGTCGTGCCTAATGTATCCGGCTACTTTTCGGACCCCTACCCCATCCATCTCGGCCCGGCTGGAATCAACGCCGGCATTCCACAATCTCTTTCAGGAACCACCCCGCAGATCCTGAGCTGCCCTGGCAAGATCAAGGCGGGATGCTTCAAGCCAACGCCGCTTACAGTCACTGGCGGGGTGTTGGAACAGCAGGCGCAGACGCACGGATCAAAGCTGGGTGTGTTCGAGAACAACAACATCTTTCAGGATGACGCCGGCAACTGGCAGATGGCCACGACGGTGAACATCCAGAATCCGGCGTTTCCGAATGCCGGGCCGTGGACCGTGATCGTGCATGCGCACCCGACGACCCCGTCCGCCGAGACCATTCCCACCGACTGGGTGGCCGACACGCTGTTGATCGGCTCGTTTGCGGAACCGGAGAAAGCCAACTATGATGGCAAGTATTTCGAAGATTCGGGCAAGTTGTATCTGCTGTACAGCAAGAGGCTGCCCACGACCGAACCGCACGATGGAATCGTCGCGCAACTGATGGTGTCGCCGACGCAAGCCGCGCCTGAACAGCCAAACGTGCTGCTGCAACCTGACATTGCCGACGGCGGCTTCAACTCTGAATTCTTCAACTATCTGCAACCTGACAGCCAGTTCAAGCTGATAGAGACCGGCAACATAACAGTGATTGATGGCAAGTATGTCATGGCCTACTCGACAGGCGCATTTGATCAGCCAAACTACAAAACCGGGGTTGCATGGTCCGATACGTTGCTGCCGCCGGCGGGATCGAACTACAAAAAGGTCTTGAAGGAAGATACCGCGGGCGTTTGGGGGCAACCGAACCACCTGGAAGTGCAGTATTTGCTGCAGGCGCAGATAAGCGACTGGCCAAACTATGTCTTCTCGCAAGTATTGGCGCCGGGTGTTCCATCGATCGTCAGTGACGGGAATGGCGGCTGGCTGCTATACTTCGCCGGGTATGCCCCATCAGACGCGCCGACAAAAGCGCCTTCCGGCGACTTTAAGCCAGACCACAGGCGGCCATTGTTTGTGCCGCTTCAGGTCGCGATTCCTGCGGGTGCCACGGTTGCGGGAACCTCCAGCACGGACTTGGTCGGATGGCTGACGCCGCTTATCCACTAGACTGGTTTCCGTTCGCCTTGGCTCACGGACCCCGCTCTCACTCAGTGTTTGATCGCGTGATTCACCGTTCCGGTGAAGCCCCCTGCTCGGATCACGCTTGTCTTATGACTTCCCCCGGGTTTGCGGAACAATGGTTCACCAGCGGCGGGTTGCAACCCGCCGCTGGTGAAGGGGGATGGATCGAGATCACGCCGGTCGGGTAGGACCGAATTAGAGTGGGATCGCCCCCTTCTTTTCCACAAGGCCCGAACGGATACCGGGGGTGTGATGCCCCGGATGACAAGCATGGGACAGGAAAAGACATGGGACAGGAAAAGATGAGCCACGCCATAGCACCCACAGCGGATCAAGTCACCCTCGGCGTCGATGTCTCGAAAGATACCCTCGATGTCCACCTCCACCCGCAGGGCATCGCCCAGCAATTCACCAACGACCCTAAAGGCCACAGCAAGCTGATCGCCTGGATCACCCCCAGGCAGCCGACACGCATCGTCTTCGAGGCCACCGGCGCCTATCACCGTGCTCTGGAATTGGCGCTGGGCCGCGCCGCGCTGCCCGCCGTCAAGGTCAACCCGCTGCAGGCCCGCCGCTTCGCCGAGGCCACCGGCAAACGCGTCAAGACCGATACGGTCGATGCCGCCATGCTGGCCCGCTTCGGCGCCATCCTGCAGCCCGACATCCCACCCGCCAAGGACGAAACCATTGACACGCTGGGCGAACTGCTGGCCGCACGGCAGGCTTTGGTGAAGGACCGAACCACCGCGCTCAACCGCAGCAAGACCCTCACGCTGGCCCTGCTCAAGCGCCAAAGCCAGCAACACCTCAAGCAGATCGAAACCCAGATCCAGGCCATCGATCGCCAGCGGACAACCATTCTGGCCGCCCATAAGAGGCTCAAGGCCCGCTTCGACATCCTTGTCAGCATTCCTGGCCTGGGCGCCGCCAGCGGCCTCGCCCTGCTCATCGACATGCCCGAACTCGGCACCATGGATGCCAAACAGGCCGCCAGTCTCGCCGGACTGGCGCCCGTCACCCGGCAATCGGGCACCTGGCAGGGGAAAAGCTTCATACAGGGCGGCAGAGCCAACCTTAGGCAGGCCATCTACATGCCAGCCCTCGTCGCCATCCGCTTCAACCCGCCGCTCAAAGCCAAATACCTGGCGCTGCGTCAGGCCGGTAAACCCGCCAAGGTCGCCATCGTCGCCATCATGCGCAAGCTGGTCATTATCGCCAACGCGCTGCTGCGCGATACGCGCACATGGACGCCAGAAGTGGCTTGACCAAGACGGATACTCTAATGCGGCGTTAGATGCGGCGGCCGTTTGCAGGCCGATGTATCTGTGGGCGGCGTCAGCGGCCATCTGTGGGCGGCGTCAGCGGCCGCCCCGCTGGACCCTGTGCAGCCTGCGCATGCAGGCAGCGCAGGGACAGTGTTTTTTATGTTCTTGTACGTTGCTATTGACGAACATGAAGTTGTACGTTGTATTCCAACGCCGGCCGATACGCAGGCTGGGTAGAATGGCATCGAGCTGCGCAGCGGCTGTATGATTTGGTCAAGCAATGGACGGATTCTTGATGGGGAAGCCTGCCAAGGTGCGCCAAGGGCCCGGCGATGTCTTCCCGTCCGCTATCAGGCGCCAACCCCCGGTCATCAGCGTGTCCAATGCCACCGGTTGTCTCTGTGGCGGCAGGTCGGTCAGGTAGACAAATCCGACCGATCCAGCCTGATTCTGCCAGGTTAAGGCCAAGTGATTGTTCTGCTGCGGGCAAGTCGCCGGTCCCGCCGGCGACTAACGGGCCAAACCAAAAAGCAGTATAACGACTTTACATTTCCTCGATGGCGTCTCATGATTTTAACGTAATAGAATAGGGTCCCGTCAATGGCTCGGCGCGGCGTTTTGGACTGCAAGATCATGGTTGCCGGTCGCCAAGTATACTTCATTATACAATGCGGATTCGCTCTTGCGGTTACAGTGGTAACCTAGACGGCGGGCACGGCAATCAGCCGGTAACCGCATCGGCCTATCCATCGCATCTGGACGAGCCCGTAACAGCGGGAAAGACGTCCACCAAACCGATCGAGAGGTGTCAGGTCATGGCGATTTACATGCAGCTTGGAAGCGCGAAGGGCGACGTGACAGAGCAGGGCCATACTCAGTGGATTGAGCTGGTCAACGCGCGATGGAGCATGTCGCGCACGGTCCGCAGCGCGGTGGGGATCGGCAAGAACCGCGAATCGACCTCAGCCTATGTCAGCGAGCTGACGGTTGAGAAGCTTATAGATTCAGCCAGTTCCAACATCGCGCAGAACGCGTTCGTGGGTGAGGCGCAAGCGTGCACGCTGGATTTCACCCGTGTCGACAAGGGGCAGGAAGCGGTGTTCCGCTCCATCAAGCTGCAGGACGCCATTATCAGCGGACTGACCAACCATGGCGAAGGCAGCAATCGGCCGACGGAAATCCTGACGCTGAACTTTACCAACATTGCAATCACCGACACCGCGGAGGCGACCGCAGGCAGCGGCGCGGGGAACTCCACGGTCACCTATGATTTGACCCTTGCCCAGACAAGCTGACCCGTCCGCAGACCGATGCCATTGACCTTGGCCGTTTCGATCAGCGGCCAAGGGCGGATGCCAGTCAGGCCGCCTGTTTTCTTTATTAGTTGGGATCATTGCGTCGTGGGATCGCGGCGGTCAGCCGCGACCGCGTTGAGCTTCCCGAGGCTGGGTTCAGAGGCGGGAAGACTGGATCAAGAGATCACCTGTCCGCGGCCGGCGCATCAGCGATTCGAGAGATAGTCGCGTGCTATAAAGCTAGATCCGCACAACCAATGCCGTCACATTGTCCCTTGCACCGCGGGCGATGGCCGCGGCCACAAGCGCCTGCGCGGGGTCTTCAGCCCCTAGCGAACCCACAAGCTCGGCCTCTGGCACCGCCTTGATCAGACCGTCGCTGCACAGCAGGAACTGGTCGCCGAGCTGGGTGGTGGCGATGACCTTGTCGACCAAGGCGACTTCGCAATCCACGCCGATCGCCCGGGTTATGACGTTGCCGTTCGGGTGGGTCATGGCTTCGGCCTGGGTCAAGTTGCCGGCGCGCTGCATCTCGCCAACCAGGCTGTGATCGAAGGTCAACCGGATGATATTGCCGTCACGAAACAGATAGGCGCGGGAGTCGCCAGCCCACAGGCAGGCGAGATGTTCGCCGTGCAGCAGAAGCACGACAACCGTCGTCGCATTGCTGATCTTCTGCTGCTTTAAAGCGCTGCTCAGCAGTCTGTGATGAGCCGCCCCCAGCCCCACCCGCACCGCTTCGAGCAGGTCGAGCGGTGCGAGTCCCGAAGGCACCAACTCAAGCTCCCGAACGACCTCGGCCGAGGCCAGCTCGCCGCTTCCCTGGCCGCCAACGCCGTCGGCGACAACGAACAGTCCGATCTCAGGCCGGCAGAGATGGGCATCCTGGTTGCTGGCGCGGACCATGCCGGTGTGCGTGGCCACCCAGTGGCGAAGAGGATGCATCACGGTGTCACCATCGACAGAAACGTATCGGCGGAGGGCAACGTGGATGCCCACACTGCCTCGATCTTCCCAGCGACTGCGTGGCGCCACCAGCGGGCGTGTGACGGCTCATCGGTTGGCGTGTGCTGAGGTGGCCAGGTGACCGCGTCCAGACGCCGCGCCAAGGTCTCGGGCGGCATGATGGACCGCGTGGCCACGGTGGCAATGCTTTCCATCTCGTCGAGGAACGCGCTGCTTTGTTTGAGAGGGCGATTCACGTCTGACGTTGCACCAACATCAGACGATCGCGCTCCAGGGCCTGATAGCTTCAGGTTGAAGCCATCAGGCCCTAGCTTTGTTTGATTGAGAGGGCGATTCACGTCTGAGGTTGCACCAACCTCAGACGATCGCGCTCTAATGCCGCCGCCCTCAACGGCGATCAGCAGCGGGAACAGCCGCCCTACCCGATCAGCGCTTGGCAGGAACAGGCCGGTCATCGGCCACGGTCCGCAGATGTTCGCGCCGAACGCGAACCGCCAGCTACGCATGTCCCACCAGCGATCAGCCAGGGTATCCGCGGCGAGCGGCACGACCGTCTGCAGCCACTGATCCCAGGCCTCGACAGTGGCGCGTGACAGCCCGGACCGGACAAAGTCGCCGCGGGAAGGAAGCTTGCCGAAGAAGCCGACGCGAATCGGCTGATCGGTAACGGCGGGCCTCATCGGATCACCGGGCAGGTGAATCCGGTCAGCAGGTTCGGCTGGAACGGCATGCTGAAGGAGCTGGCCTGCAGCGTGAAGGCTGCCCGGTGGGTGCCGCTCTCAAATGTCAGGTCGCTTGACCCCGCGCCCTCTGCCACTAGACGCCCCTGGGCGAGGAGACGGAACAAGGCCCAGGGTCCGCTTGCCTGCAAGGCCGGTCCATCGGATGACGTCTTACCGAATTGCAAGCTTGCCGTGCTCGCGGCATCACCGCCGGGCCAGGAGAATGCGGTGGCGTGGTCCGCGTCGGGACTGACTGACGCTGCACCCAGCGTCAGGGTCGCCGCCTCGCTCGCATCCGGCTTGAGGGTCAAGGTAAAGTGGATCTGCGGCGGCCCGCCGGCGGGAAAGAACGCATCGCGGATGGCGGCGGCACGCTGGAAACTGGCGAGCGACGCCGGGTCAACCGGAGCGGCAACACCGCCTACTGCCTGGGCACGCCAAACCGATCCGCGCGTGTCGACGAACGGCTTGATCTGCGACTTGAAATACTTGTCCAGCACGCCGCCTGGGGCGAACAGCCGGGCGAAGTCGTCGATCGGGGCATCCCTGGTGGCGTGTGCGGAGAACGGAAAACGGCCGTCAACCACGGTCTTGCACAGCGCTTGCGGGCCGTCGCCGCCGGTAAACGCCGCGGTCGCCGCGGCGCGGGAAGCCGTGCCCAGCATAACGCTGCCGGAGGTCGCGATCTGACGCAGCCACACCCCGACCGGAACCGGCTGCCGATCGGCCTCGGCCAGCAGCAGTTGAACCGGTTGCCCGCTGCCCTGCAACGTCCCGGAGGGGTTGGCCGCGTCGGGCGCCAGGGCGGCGAGTTCCTGCTGCAGGGCATTGATCAGCCGCAGGACGTTGTCGAGCGGCACTGCGCCACCCGATCCAAGCAGGTCGATCAGCGGCTGGAAATGCCTCTGGAACGCCTGCAGCGCCGGCGAGGGTGCCGGCTCCGCGCTGGCAGGCGTCACACCCAAGACGGCCGTAGCCGAACCCGCGTTGCCTGCGGCATCCGCTGGCTTGGCTGCGTCCTTCGGCTTCGGCGCACTTTCCAGTGGCAACTGCTGAACGATGGCGGTGACCAGGTCGCGCATCGGCGATTGCGGCGAAGAAAGGACGTACAGGTTCTGTATCGTCACGTCGCGGCTACTGCCGGCGCTGAGCACCAGGTCCGCCAGCAGCGCATCCCATTGCCGCTGCGCCTCCGTCAGGTAGAGGGAAATCACCGCCTGCTCAAGCGCTGCAACCTGCGGTCCGTCTGTCGGGATCTGCTCCGTGTGACCGAGTACCCAGCTCTCGCCAGCGGTCGCGCGGGTGGTCACGGCAAGGTTGTGCAGCAGCGCGTCCTGAAACCCAGCCTTCGTGTAGAAGCCGGGAATGCCGTCAGTCAGCGGCTTGCCAGATTTGCGGGTAAACATCTGCTGGCCGGTCATGCCCAGCGCGGATGCCGGCGCCCAGTCCGGCGTTACGCGCGCCACCGCGCCGAGCTTCACGCGGCCATACACCCGCTGGGCCAGCGACACGCGGCTCAATGCCGCCTGAGCAGACTCCATCAGGCTACCATCGAGAGCCACCGCGGGCAGCGGCGTGCTGAGCAACGCGTTCAGGTGCGACAGCAGATGCTGACGCAGGCCAGCGTTCAGCTCCCCCGGAAAGCGGGTTGACCAATCCCCCGTCATCCAGGCCTGCACCAGCCCGGCATCAAGCGGACCCTTGCCGCCCAGCATCAGATAGACCCGGGTCGCTTCATAGAGAAAGTTAGGGTCATCGAGATGGGCGCGCATCTGCTGTTCCAGGCGCCACAGCAGGCGTGGCAGCAGGACCCGCTGCAGTTCGCGGTCGTAGACGACACGGGTGCTTTGCTTCAGCTTGCCCTGCTGGGACAACCCATACAACCGCGGTGCCCAACCCACGTCGACGCTGCGCAACCTGTTCGCCGCGTCCAGCAGCGGGCCGACATGGCCGAGGTCGTCGTCGGATATCGGATCAAGCTTGACGCCTGACAGAAGCTGATTGTAGGCGGCGACGTTCTCATCTGTCTGCTCAATGGCGATGCGGTTCTCGACACTGATGCGCCACAGCAGCAGCGCGGCCGCGACGGTGCCGAGACCCACAGCGGTAAAGCCGGCCGCGCGCAGGATCCTGCGGCGCCTGACCCGGGCGGGGGGCTGGGAGACCAGCAGCGCCTCGTTCAGCAGGACCTCCCGCAGCAGGCGGGTGATGAAGTAGCCGCGGCCGGTGACGGGGCGCAGGCTTGGCACGCGCTTCTGGTCGACGCCGAAGGTCTGCGCCAGCAGGCTGGTGAGACGATCTATGGGTGTGCCCTGCTGCGTGGCGGAGGTCAGGTAGACGCCACGCAGGAAGGGGGCTGGATCGAGCCTGCCGCCGGAAAAAGCCTGGGTCAGGAACTCCGTCAGCGGCTGCTCCAGGCTTGCCACCTGCAAAGGGAACGTGCCGATCAGCGCCCGGCGTTCACTGGCCCGTTCGGCCTGCAGCCGTTCCACCTGACGCTCCTCCAAGCGGCCCAGCAGCAGCCGGAACTCACGCTGGAAGTCACCGACGCCGCCCTTGAGCGGAAAGGTCATGCCCCATACCTGTGCCCGCCCCGTCGCGTCCAGATCATCGAAATAGGCATCGAACCCGCGCATCTGGTCAGCCTTGCTCAGCACCACGTAGACCGGCACCCGCAACTGCAGCCGTTCAGAGATCTCATTGATGCGCAGCCGAACAGAGCGTGCGTGCGCCGCGCGTTCGGCCTGATCGGCGGTTGCCAGATCCATCAGCGACAGGACGACGACGACACCGTTGATCGGCTGGCGGGGGCGGTTGCTGCGCAGCAGGTCGAGGAAGCCGCGCCAACCGGCCTGATCCACCACCGCGTCGGAATCCTGCGTGGTGTAGCGGCCGGCGGTGTCGATCAGCACCGCCTCGTCGGCGAACCACCAGTCGCACAAGCGGGTGCCGCCGACACCGCCCAGCGGCGCGGCCTCGGCATCCTGCTCCAGCGGGAAATGCAGCCCGGAATTCCGCAACGCCGTGGTCTTGCCGGAGCCCGGCGGCCCGATCAGGACGTACCAGGGCTGATCGTAAAGGTGGAACCCCTGGCGCCCTTTCTTCAGACGCGCCAGGGCCTGCTTCATCCGCTCCTTGAGCTTTGCCACTTCTTCGGTGGCCTCGGCGTTGCTGTCCTTCGCGTCGTGCTGGCCATCGCCGACCATAGCGCCAGCCAGCGCTCGCTGGCGGCGGCGGCGGCGCCAGACCAGCACGCCGTTGATGCCCAGGAAGACTGCCATGGCCAGCAGAATTGCCAACAGCCGCCGGATTGGGGATTGCAGCGCCGGCACCAGCGGAAACAGCATCCAGATCAACGAGCTGGTGACCGCCCAGCCGGTCAAGCTGACGCCCCAGCCGCGGGCGAACGACATGATCAGGATTGGCAACTGGTTCATGGCGATTGCTCCTGAACCGCGACAATCTCAATCCGGCGGTTCTTCTGGCGTCCTTCCGGCGTGGCTTCAGTGTCGATTGGGTCGGCATCGGCGCGGCCCTCTGCGGTGAGGCGCGTTGAGCCCAACGTCTTGCCCAGCACCGTCGCGGCCGACTGGGCGCGGGCCAACGACAGTTGGAAGTTGGAGGGAAATGCGATGGTATGAATCGGCTGGTTGTCGGTGTAGCCAACCACCCGGATCGGCCCGGGGCGGCCTCGCAGCACGTCGGCGACGCGCGACAGCAACGGCAGGAAGCGAGGCTCGATTACGGCGCTGCCAGAGGCGAACATACCTGCGCTCTGGATCCGCATGATCGGGGCCTGATCGGTGCCGGCGATGCTGACCTGTCCGGCGGCGATTTCCGGCTGCAGCAGGCCAGCGAGTTGCGCACGGATACCTGGTGGCTGCGGGGCGGCTGGCTGTGGTGCGGGTGCTACGGGCTGCGGCGGCGGCTGCCGCACGATCGTCGGCATGGTAATTGGCGGCAGGGCGAGGCCGGCGGCAAAGGTGCGGTCGGAGTCGCTGTTCAGGCTGAGCGACAGCAGCACGTAGGCAGCGCTGATTACGCCGAGGCAGACCAGCGCGGTCAGCCAGACCGGCAGGACGGCCCGGCGAGCGCGGTATGGCGCCAGCACGCCCTGCCAGTGCGGCGACAGCGAAGGCTCAGCCGCGCCGCGCTGGCGCAGGATGATCAGGTAGGTCTCCTCGCGCACCCGGTCGAGTTCCGCCGGGCCGCGCTGCGACAGCCGGTAGCGCCCTTGCATGCCGAGCGACATGCAGAGGTACATCAACTCGATGACAGGCAGGAACTTGCCCGGCGTCTGGCACAGCCGGCCAAGCAGGTCGAAGAAGCGGTCGCCGCTGCGCGCTTCCTGGTGGAAGGTCGCGACCAGCGAGGCGTTGGCCCAAGCGCCGCGACTGCCCCAGGGGGTGTTCTGCACGACGTCGTCGATGCTGGCACACAACGCATAGTGGCTGGTGCGAATGGTCTCCAGCGACAGCCTGGCGTTGCGCAGCAACTGCTCGTAGCGCCGGACCTCGTTCACCGTACGCTCCCGCAGGCGGGCCGGATCAGGAACCGTCGACAGGTTGCGCAGGCCGGACAGCAGCGACAGCAGTGACGCAGCGGGGCCGATGATGGGGTGGCGGCCGACGCTGGAGAGGCTGGCCAAGCTGTCGGGCCCGAGCGGCGGGAAATTCTCCGTGGGGTCGGGACCGGCGGCGACGTATTGTGATGCCGCCCGGGGGACGATGACCGTGCCGTCGTTGTCGTCGGGTTCGGCGAATGGATTGTCGCTCATGCTGGTGTCCCGATGCGCAGGTCTGCCGTGACTGGAGCGGCCGCCTTGGCAGCGCGCGCGCCGTAAACCAGACCGGCAAAGCCTAGCGTTTTCATGTGGTTCATGGTTTCGGCGTGTGCCCCGGCGGCGCTTGGAACCACCACGCGAGCGGGCTCATGCGCGAATGGCCCACAGCTCTAGCGCGAGGTTCGGGTAGTCGCCGGAGACGTGGATGGCGAAGCCGCCCGAGTTCTGCATCTGCTGCCAGTGCCGGGAATTGCGATCCAGCTCAAAGTATTGCGCGCCCGGTATGAACGGCATCTGCCGCGGCGCAACCGGCAAGGCACGCAGTTCGATGCCAGGCACGGCAACGTTGACCAGTTCGCGGATATGCTCGACGGCGCCGACCTTTGCCGTGCTGGGGAAGACGCGGCGCAGGGTCTCGATCGGCACGTCGGCCTTCACCACCAATACGACGCTGGTGCCGGTCAGCAGCGTGCGGTCCTGGATCGGCCCGACGCGGACACCATGCTTGCGTTCCTGCAGCGGGATCTGGATTGCAGTTTGTTCCAGCACCGCGGACAACGAGCGGCGGATATCGTCGACCACGGGCGTGAAACTGCGCTGCAGGTCGTCGTGGCGATAGGATGGGTAGCGCCCGGGACGGCGCTTGGGATCGGTGAAGGTGGCAAGCTGGCCGACCATCAGCAGCAGCAGGCGGAACAGCGACTCAGGGTGGATGTTGGCGGCCTCCGCGAGGTGGGCGAACTGCGTCTGCCAGCCGTTCATCGCCTGCAGCAGCAGGAAGTCGGCGACTTCCGTGTTGCTCTTGGTGCCGACCGCGGTCAGCCGGGCGGCGATTGCCTCGCCGCGCTGGTTCAGCATGCCCGCCAGCTCGACGATCAGGTTGGCCAGCGGTGGCGTAGCTGAGCAGCACAGCACCGGGGGAATGAAGCGCGGGTCGAGATTGACCCGCTGATCCGCAGCGACCTCTACGATCCGGGCTACCGGCAGACAGACGTAGCCTTCGCGGTCGTCAGTCTGCAGCAGGAAGCGCAGACGCAGCTTGCCGACCTGCAACTGCGCCGTCTCGGTGGCGCCCGAGTGGGTGTCGAATGCCTCGAAGGACTCCGGCTGGTAGCGGCCGTCGTGACCGTTGCTGCTGACCTCGTGCGCGCCGGGTTGCTGCAGTGGGACGGCCAGGTAGACCAGCACGTTCCTGGCGGTCTCGGGCACCAGCAGCGGCTGCGGCAACGGCGCCTCATCAGGGATGGAGAACGGCGTGCCGTCGTCGAACAGACCAGCGGCGGAGATCAGCGCGAAGCGGCCGCTGCCCAGCAGATCGCGGGAGACCGCACATTCGGTGAAGCCCCAGGGGAACGGCCGCAGGCCGGCGATGCTGCGGCGCACCTGGGCGAGCGCCCAGCGGTCCTGCTGCTGAAAATGCTGGGCGCGCAGGAACATGCCTTCCTGCCAGGCGACTCGGCTATGCCAGGTCATGCGGCGCTCCTGGCGATGGCGTGCGACGGCGTGGTGCCGAGCGTGGGCCGGCGCACCTGTCGGATTGGTTTCATGACGGGTCCTCGGCGTCCTGAGCGGCGATGGAGGCCAACGCAGCCTCGTAGGCACGTACGAACGACTTGCCGAATACGCTGTCGAAGTCGTCCGAGAGGGCACGCATCATCGCTGCGTGGCGGCGGCAATAGGCGTCCCAGCCGGTACGCTGGCGCTGTCCAAGCAGGCGGCCTGCAAAGCTGCCCAGCCCGTGGTTGGGAACATCGCCGCCGATTCGTTCCGGTCCCAGCTCGGCTAGCAGGTCACGGACCGCCTGCTGCATGGCAGTGGCGACCGCAAGCTCGTGCAGGCGCATGTCCCGCAGCGCCTCTGCCAGGGCACGATCCGGGCTCATGCCAAGTTTGCGGCCAATGCCCAGCAGGCCGCAGAGGGCGTCGTCATCGTCGGCGGAGAATTTCAACGGGTTGTTGCCGGCGGCGCGGATCATCGTCTGCTCGATGCGGAACTCGCCCTTGATCGCGCTACGTGCGATCATCATCCGGCGCAGGCCGCTGACGACGGCACGGAAGGCGGCGCCAAGGCTGCGCAACACGGTGTCCGGGTCGCCGGGTGGCATGCCCGATATCCCGGCTCCGGCGGTGAATGCGGCGAGGCCGGATTGACCAGGGCCATCGTCCGATGGCTGCGTGGGCGCGGCCGGCGGCGGCGCGGTGGGTGTATCGAGTGGCGGTATCGCCGGTGCGACGGGCGGAACAGGCTGGTTGACGGGCGGCGGTTCGTCGGCATCCCAGTCCGCCGGCAGCAACTCCAGGCTGGGGCGCGGTGGCTGGAAGTTCTCGCGCAGGTCGGACACGTGGTTTGGCGCGGTATAGCCCTGACCACCGACACCCTCGTCATCCGAGAGCGGATCAAAGTCGGATGGCAATCCGACGCCCGGCTGTGCACTCTCCAGCAGATCGTTGCCCGGCGTGGAAAACGGGTCACTGGTCAGCCGCCGGTCATTCAGATCATCGGCCGTGATGCCTTGCCAGATGCGATCCTCGGTCGGCTGTGGCGCCGCGTGTGGCGCGCCGTTCCGCAACCGCACCTCGATCTCATAGGCGCCGACGGTCAGCCGGTCGCCGTCCTGCAGTGCGTGCGGCTGATCGGGATCCAGGCTGTCGCCGTTGAGAGCAGTGCCGTTGCTGCTGCGATCGACGATGTCCCATCCGTTGCCGCGAGTGGTGATCTGGCAGTGCTGTTTGGACAGCACCCGATCAGGATCGGCCAGCACCCAGTCGTTCTCCCGGCCGCGGCCAATGCTGAATGATTGGCCGCTTACCTCCCGGCGTTCGGGGGCGAGACCGGACGGGGCACGGATGACGTTCAGGACAAGGGTCATACGCTTGCCTCACGCGTCGCCGCTTCCTCTGGCAAGCGGCCGGCGCCCCCATTGCCGATGTCGATGCCGCTGCTGATGAAGCGCCGCAGCCGCTCCACCCGGCGGTCCGGGTCGCGGCGGATGGCTGAGCGGTAGACTGCCATCGCGGCGCCGCGGCCGGCGCAGAGGTCGCGCAGCAGCTTCTGCCGCTGGCCCCAGGACGCGCCGAGAGCAGACCAGGCACCTGGCGCGGCATAGCCTGGCGCCGTGGCGGCGAGCCCCGCCTCATGCCGGGTCAGCTTGTCGGGCTGGCGGACCCAGGCCTCCGCGGCCTCGACCGCGGCAGATTCGGCTTCGGCGGAACGCGGCATGGTATGGCGCACACACATGCAGCTCCACCAGACCGCCTCGCGTTCCGGTAGTGCGTAGGCCAACATCCGGGATGCCTCGATCAGCAGATCGAGCTGACACAGGCGCGCCAGCAGGGCCTGCGGGTCATCAAACTCGTCCGGCAATCCCTGATGCTGCCGCGGCAGTTGCAGCCAGTAGCGCAACAGATCGGCGGGGAACGGGCGCAGCTTCCTGCACGGGGATACGGTTGTCAGCGTCTGGGTCATGCGACCGGCGGGATCGGTGGGGGTGCAAGCAGCAGCGGCGTTGCCAGAGTTATCTCTGCCGCCGTCATGGTCACGTCCGCCGCCTCGACCGTGAAGGCGCCGGCCGAGATGTTTACTTCGCCGGCCTCCACGGTGAAGACGGGTGTATTGATGTTGATGTCGGCTGGGGTGATGGTGACCGTGCTTTCCTCGGACCGCAGGATGATCGAGATCGCGCCCGTGACGGTCACGACGCCGGCTTCAGCGGTGATCGAGATTTCGCCTAGCGTGCTGGTCAGACTGTCGTTGAGCCTGGTCACCACCGTCCGGGTATCCCCGACATTGACTGTCTGATCGTTGCCTATCGTGACTTGTTCGTTATGTTCCACCTCGACCTTGTGGTCCTTCTGCGCATGCATCAGCACCACCTCCTGGCCACGTCTGTCGTCGAACGACAGTTCGTTGTATTCCTGGGTGCCACCGCCCAGGGTGGACCGGCTGCGGAAGCCCTGCTTGGTCTGCTGGGAGGGCACCGGGAACACCGGCGGCATCTCCTGATGGTAGAAGCAGCCAACGACGACCGGGTTGTCTGGATCGCCACTCATGAACGAGATGCCGACCTCGGTGCCGACGCGCGGCAGGTGCTGCCACCCCCAGTGGTTGCCCGACCAGGCATGCAGGATGCGGATCCAGATTGCCATGCTGGCGACGGTGTCCTTGCGGTGATCGAACAACGGACGGACCTTCACCCTGGCCAGCGAATCGGCGTGGATCTCCTCGCCCGTTTCACCCAGCACGATCGCGGAGAAGATGCCTGGCATTGACGGACGCGGGATCAACAGCTCATCGCGCCATGGCGAGGACTGCAGGAAGCAGGTAAACGCGCAGTCGAACGCAGGCGGGCTGGTGCCGCCGATCCAGGTTTCGTCGACGGCGGCATGCCGGCAGCCGTGGATGGCGTGGTCGAGGTTCTCGGCGCCGGTAAATGGGTCGCGTTCCAGTGTGAAGCGGAACCCGGGGCAGAGCGTCGGATCAAAGCCATGGCCGCTGCGCAGCGAAGCGATCGCCTCGGCGGCCTCGATACGAAAACGTGCGCGGTCGGCAGCGATGCTGTTCTCGGATGTCATCGCCGGCCAGCGAAACACGTCGCGTTCCGATGCGCCGGCGGTCGACAGCTTCGTCGTTTGCTGGCCGAACACTGGCGTCTGCGGCTTCGTCGGGTCGTAGTCCTGCAGTTGCACACGTCCGACCGCTGTCTCCGCGGTCTGCGACCAAGCGTCGAGGATGTCGACGTTGTTGCCCTGGTGGATCACCCGATGCAGCGGACTTTCAATGGTTTTGAATGCCTGGTTGCCGTCGGTGATGACCAGCGTGTGGCTGGAGACGCTGTGTTCGAAGTAATAGAAGTAACCAGCCTCCTGCATGATGCGGCTGGCGAACACGAGGTCGGTCTCGTTGAACTGGGTGGTGTACTCGCGAACCGGCTGCTCGCCGAAGATGCGGAACTCCACAGGGTCGACCTGATGCTCCGAGAACAGTTGCTGCAGGATCTGCATGGCTGTGCGCTGCTGGAAGATGCGGCAGTCGGTCGTCTGCTGCATGAACCACAGGCGTGGGACGACCTGCAGCCGATATTCCCAGCGACCGCGCTGAGGTTGCCCGACGGCGTCCATCCGGCGGACAATGCCGTGGAAGTGGCGGTCGATGCCTTCATGTCGACGCATGGTGACGGCAACAGGATGGTACAGCAGCTCATTCGGGTCGATGGACCGCTCTGTTGAAACCGCGGTCAGATCGATCTCGAACGGTGTGCTCAGACGCTCGTTGGCGGTCAGGCTGATGGCATGCAGGGTGCCGGTTTGAAACGGCAATGTGTCGTCACCGAGGGGTGAGGTCAGCAGCAGCAGCGGTGATCGCGAATGTGAAGACATGAGAGCTTAACCTTTCCAGCCAACCGGCGCTCCGATCCGGAGAAATTTATTATTTTACAGAAATATAATTCCAGCCTTGTTCATAGGCGCGTTCCTGAGTTGAGCGGAAAGGCCGCTGGCTGGCCGACACCCAGGCGGCGGCATTGGTACGACTGGACCTCTTCGATGTCGGTCAGCACGCCGGCTTGGCTGTTGCCTCGCCAGGCATACAGCGCCGAGGCATACAGCGAGTCGGAGCTGCCCTTGACGGCTTTGAGAAGTTGCCGCGGTCCTTGGTCAGGCGTCAGGATAAGGCCCTGGAGGTTGCGTGCAGGTCCCAGTTTCGCCAGGCGATGCGCGCCCGCCCCGCCATTGCCTTCCGGGGCGCAGTCGAATGAAACCTCGAGGTGCGGTGCCAGCACCGTACCGTTGCTGTCGAAGTTGCTGCATGCGCCGAGCACGAAGCTCGTTATGAACAGAACACCGAGTGTGCGCATCAAGGCCTACTCCCGACTGCTCTCGGCCGGCCACGACTGGCCTGCGAGTTCGGGTCAGAAGTTCGCCCAGCACGGCTACAGCGGTATTTCGGCGGCCGGCTAATTTCTTACGGTGGTAATCTGCCGGTTGCCCGTGGCGACTAGCTTACGGCGGGTTCGGAAGATGTTTCCGTCAGGCCGCCGATGAAAGCCGGGCGGCGTGCTGGCGGCCGACCCATTTGACAAGGGAGCGGCACAGGTTGCCCGCCGAAGCGCCATACGCAACGATGTCGGACAGTCCGGCTTTGCTGAGTGCCTCAAGATCGAGTTCGGCAGAGACACTGGCTGCAAGCAGGATCGGGACGGCTGGGGCACAGGCATGCAGCTTGCCAACGAACTGTGCCAGATCGGGAACCTGACGCGTGCCGGCGATGACGACGGCGCTGAAGCGGTCCGGGCTGCTTCTGCATGCTGCCACGGCCGCAGCCGGATCATGAAATCCTGTCGGTTCAAAGCCGAAGGCCGCGATCACCTCTTCGTCGCGCAAAAGAGCAAGTTGTTCTGGATTGAACAGCAGCACCGCCTCACCCTGACCGGAGACGGGCGACGCGGCCGGCGGGGGTTCATTGGCGGGTATCACCTGATCAAGCGGCAGGAACACTTCAAAGGTGCTGCCCATGCCGGGCGAAGACGATACATGCCAAAATCCATGATGATCCCGTACGATTTCCCACGCTGTCGCAAGGCCGAGGCCGTTGCCGCCGACGCGGGCGGTGAAGAACGGCTCGAAGATCATCTCCAGCGTTTCGCGATCCATCCCGCGCCCGGTGTCGCGCACCCGGAACCGGGCGAACCGACCAGACTGCAGGACGCCGTGGCTGAGGTTCATGGGTTCGGCAATATCGATGACGTCAAGACCGACGAAGACCTCACCGTCGCCGATGACGGCCTGGGCGGCATTGCGGCAGACGTTCATCAGCACCTGTTGGAGCTGGGTGGCGTTGCCGGCGAGCGGCACCGGGTCCGCGCACTTATTGACGTGAAGCTGGACCTCCGCCGGCCAGCCGGCCTTCAGCAGTGTCAGCGTCTCGTTCAGGATTGCCTGACCGTCAAGCCGCTTCGGCCCGCTCAGATCGCGCCGGCCGAACGCAAGGATGGAGGCGACGAGATCCTGACCGCGCTGTCCGGCCGCCCGCAAGGCCCCAAGGTTTGGACTAAGCTCGCCAACTTCCTGCCGGTTGAACTCCTCGACTTCGGCATGCCCGAGCATAGCCGCAAGAATGTTGTTGAAGTTGTGCGCGATGCCTGAAGCGAAGGCGCCCAGTGTCTCCATCCGCCGCGCCTGGCGAAGGCTTACCTCCAGGCGCTTATACTCCTTGGCGAGGCTGAACTGGGCATGAGCCTGGATCAGCAACTCCAGGCTGACACTCAGGACGCTGGTTTCGGTGCTGGCCAGCCGCGGCGGCCGATCCGACCAGCCGACGACCAGCAACCCCACGCCCGCCCGCCGCGCGGCAACCAGACCCTGCAATGAGGCGGTTTTCAGCAATGCGTTTTCGGCTGCGGATTGCGCGCGCCCGGCTTCCTGCAGGTGCAGATAGGAAGCCGCCGACCCGGCGTTGCGCCGCATGATGGCCTCTACCTCACGGATCCAGCCAAACCGGTTGACCTGGTCCTGCCGTGACCAGGCATAGCGGGCCGACAGGTCGGGGCCGAGTGCTGCGCATGCACAGTCCGCCTCGGCGGTTTCCGCCAGCATGGCCAAAGCGTGGCTGATCTGCCGCTCATCGTCGATGCCGATGGGTTCGGACAGGCGCGCGGAGATCTCAGCGAGAAATCTTTCAAAGCGGGTTCGCCGCCCCAAAGCGCGTGCCCTGGCCCGCACCATGTAGCCCAGGCGGATGAGCAGCAGCAGCAGAATCCCCGAGATGCCGCTGAGCACGTAGCGGTACCGTCGCGCAATGGCCTGTGCCGCGGCCTGGCGGGCCAGAACCGCCTGACGGAGTTCGCGCATGTCTGCCTCGGCCGGGGTGGAGGACAAAACCCGCAAAGCGCCATCCATCGCCGGAAGGCCGGTTCTGATCTTCGCCGCCTGGCGGATCAGCGAGCGCAAGTCGCGCCGATCCGCATCGGCAATCTGGCTCATGACCTGGATCTGCTGGTCGACGTGGCGGACCACCGAGGGAGTGGTATTCAGCGTCAGGTCCAGTATGGCCATGCCGAGTTGCGTCGCGGCCAGCTTCTGGTCCGGCGACATACTGGCGGGGTCGAGCTGATCGCTCATCAGGCTGAACGCAGCCATTGCGTTGCGCAGGATGGCGTTACGGGATTTGAACTCCTCGATCAGGCTGAGTTGTCTGTTGACCTGGTCAGCGACACGGCTGACGCGCTCCGCCTGATCGGGCAGCAGGCGGAAGTCGGTCTGTAGCTGCGATAGCGTCCCTGCCGTCTGGTTGGTCAACTGCACCGTTTCATCGTAGTCCTGGACGATGCCCACCCGGGCCGCGGCGACGTTCTGGCGCAGCGCCGTCTCACTTGCAACAAAGTGATCAAGTGAGACCAAAGCTTTTCCCAGCCCGAGTTCCTGCGCGTTCTGCCGCTGCATCTGCAGCCCGACAATCAACCCCAGGCAGAGGAAGCCGATACCCAGTGCCAAAAATGCCTTAATGTACGCTGTCCCCGGCAGTGACCTGATGACCCGCATACTGACCTGTCAGCGACTGAAGGAAAGCCACGATCAGGCGAACCTCCTCGGCTGTCACCTGCCGGTCCAACTGTGCGCCGGCCATCTTGCCGACCGCGGCCGGCAGGGTGGCGGTGCTGCCGTCATGGAAATATGGCGCGGTGGTGGCGACGTTGCGAAGGCTGGGCACACGCAGAACCGGACGCGCGGGATCGGACAGCACGTTATAGACGCCGCTTTGCTGGAACAGGTTGCCGCCGACGTTGACGCCCTGGTGGCAGGAAACGCAGCCCAGGGACTTGAACAGCGCATAGCCCTGCTGTGCCTCTGGCGAGATGGCGTCCGGCTCGCCGCTCAGCCACCGGTCGAATGGACTCCTGGGAGTCAGCAGAGTCTTTTCGTAGGCCGCGATAGCCTCGAGTACCGTTTCTGGATCAGGCCCGTGGCCGACTGCCTTTCGGAAGGCATCCACCGTGTTGGTGTCCGTGCCAAGTTTAGTGACCGCTGCCGCGACATCCTGCTGCATTCCTTCGTGCATGGACTCCTCCGCCTGATCTTGCAGAGTCCGAGCGTTGCCGGTCCAGTCAAGCCGGAAGTTGAGTGCGGCGTTAAATACCGTTGGCGTGTTGTGGATGCCGAAACCGCCTTCCGGCAGCGAGTCAAACCGTTGCGATGTCGCGCCGTTCGTCGTGGTGTCGTGGCAACTCAGGCAGGACATCGTGTTGTTGGCCGACAAGCGTCGATCCTGGAAAAGCTGCTTGCCAAGGGCGACAAGCCCGGGATCCTGCGCCGGCGGGTCTGGCACCGGGCGGATCGGCTCGGACGCCAGTGCCAGCCCGGGCGCAGCCGGTTGGAACCCGGCCGATTGGTCGGCCCGGGTGTTTGAGCGTATGGCGACGATCCCGAGCAGGCAGCACGCGGCTGTCGCCGCAAGCAGCCCGGATCGACTCGGGAGGGTCGTTTTCAACATCCTCATCCCTCTACCAGGACTTTGTCATCTTGTAGCTACCTGCGCCGCACCCGCTCGACATCAATGTCAAAGATGTAACCGGCCCCGCGTTCCGTACGGATGATCTTGGGTTCGCTCGCGTCGATTTCCAGCTTGCGGCGCAGGCGCAAGATCTGCACGTCGATACTACGATCCAGGATGTCCTCGTGAACCCGGGTCGCCTGCAGCAACTGCTCCCGCGACAGAATCTGCCTTGGATGCTCGGTGAAGGCCGTCAGCAACGCGTATTCGCTTTTCGTCAGCGGCACGGGCTGCCCGTCGTCGCTCTGCAATTGCCGGGTCTTGCGGTTGAGGATCCATTTGCCGAACCGGGACTGTCCCTGCTCCCGCTCTCGCCGGATGGCGTTTGCGGCGATAGTCCCGCGGCGCAGGACGACCCGGATGCGCGCCAGCAGTTCCCGCAGGCTCAGCGGCTTCAGGATGTAGTCGTCGGCGCCCAGTTCCAGCCCGACCACGCGATCGACCTCGTCGGACCGGTGGGCAGTCATGATGATAACCGGCGTGTCGTGGCTGGCACGGACGGTACGCAGGATGTTCAGCCCGTCATCGCGGCCGAGCAGCAGATCAAGCAGGATCAGGTCGACCGGCGTGCTCCTCAGCCGGCGTGACACGTCGGCTGCACTGCTGGCCTCGATGACCGAGATCCCGTTCTGCTCGAGGAAGTCGGCAATCAACCCTCTCAGGCTGACGTCGTCCTCGACGACAAGAACGCACGTGTCGTTCTCGCCGCGCACCGCGCTGTCGGGATCTTGCCCTCCGGCGAACATCGGATTTGAGCTAAACATTGGACTCAGCAATGATATTCATCGTGCTCTCCTCAAGGCTTCAGGCTCAGACACCGCCGTTCACGTCACGACGGCACTTCGTCCTGATTATGTGGGACGGCCCAACTCTGTAAATTTGGGTAGTTGCCCGAATGACGTGGCTATGGTCAGCCGCTGTGTTTGCGTTGACCCTGGCTATCCTAAATCCTCCATTCGGTCTGTGCTGTGACGGAGGTTACATAATTGGGTTCTTGGCGGGGATTTGTGTTGTGCAATAGCGGTTGCCGCAAGTCTCTCCTGCATTCTGCTGCTACATTAACCGGCAGACAGCTAGCCCCAGCAAATTACCGTCCGGCGACGAAACCGCTTTGATGTGTTTCGGCTGTAACCGATTGAAGATCCACGCCTGAGATCAAAGGTGAGGTATCACATCGCACGCTCCTGCGCGTGTTAGTTACATAAGGAACAAGCGCGCAGGAGTGAAGTTTGTGGGCGATTTGCCCAGGGGCTGGATGCCAGCATGTCTGGCGTGCGACAGCGGTAATACGTGTCAGCAAGCCTGAAACAGCCTGGTCATACAGTCCTGCTAGTGATGATGAAGTTTCGTCAGAACCATCAGCCCAGAGAGTGAATGCGATGGCCAATACAGATGTCAGGCCAATTGAGATTGGAAGTTACATCTATCTCTGGAGAGATCAACGCGGCCCCAGAAAGACCAAGTGCATCATCACGGCGCATGGCAGAGAAAAGACTTTCCGCAGCGAAAAGCCAATGAAAGGACTGCTGCAGCGGCCGAACCTGCATTTTTACTCACGCCATGGCCACGTCACGCCCGGGGAGGGAGTAAACGTGTTCAGGAACACGACGCCTGTTGAAACAATCCAGCAGGCCGCATCGGACGATTACTATCTCTGCCCGGATTATCATCTTTACAAATATACCAACGGGTTTACCGTCGGTCATGGCTGGAGCAAGCACAACGAGGGACACGAGGATTACAATACGGTCAAATACTCGGCTGGCTTCGAGGATTACGACGTAGTTACAATTAGATCAAGATACACACCGGTCAGCGGCCTGAAGTCAAAGGTTTCCGGCATATTGTTTTCTGACGTTATCAACGAGCTCGCCAAGGCCGGCTATACATATCAGGATATTTACTGCGCATTTTGCCGTGGCGGCAAAGATTGACGCTTGTTCATCCACGGCCGGGGACGTTGCGAGAGAAAGCGGTCCTGGGTGTTGAGCGACGCAAGGCGAACCGATGGGCTTTGAACGATCGGGCAATTCGGCGGGAGATGTTCTTGCGGAACGGGCTGTGTTCCGGCACAGGCTACTTGCGTGGTAAGCGGCCGATCAGCCTGCGGAACTCCTCCCGGCCCAGGGTGCTGTCGATCAGCTTAAGGCAGGCCGCCTCCAGTTCTTCCGGCGTCGTTGCCGTCTTCAGCGCATGCCTAAGCAGACGAGGCCCAATCGGCCCGATTACCTGCGTCAGCGCCCGGCCAATGGTGTCCAACTCGGTCGACGACTGCTGGGTTCTGGTTGGCGGTGCAGCGCCGCCATCCATGCTTATGGCGGGCTGGCCACCCCCTGCCTGCATGATCTTCAGCAGCTCGCCGCGCAGCTTGTCACGCTCCGCGGACGGCGGAAGCAAGCCAGCCAAGGACTCGCCCAACTCGTCCGGAGTTCGCGCGGTCATCATGGCTCGGCGCAGGTGGATGCGTGCGATCGGTCCCAGATGGTGGGCGAGCCGCCGCTCCAGCGTCGCGAGCGACGCGGCCGGAAGCTTGTCGGCCTGGAAGGTGGCTTGCGGCGAAGCCAAGGACGCGTCGCTGGATCGGAGTATGACGGTGGCGCCATCCTCATGCGCCAAATTGCCTTCGGCACCCAAAGCGGGCTGAAGCCAGTGGGCCATATCAGCCGCGGAGCCGAAGCGATCCTCGGCACGCTTGGCGAGCGCCCGATCCACCGCGCGCAGGATCGGCGCCGGCAGGTCCGGCCGAAGGTCGCCGAGGGGTCTTGGCTGCTCGTTTAGGATGCGGTGTGTGGTCGCCACGTAGTTCGGGCCGGCAAAGGCCTGTTCGCCGGACAGCATCTCGTACAACACGCAGCCCAGCGAAAACAGGTCAGAGCGCGCGTCGATCATCCCGCCAAGGCATTGCTCCGGCGACATGTAGCACGGCGTGCCGACCAGGACGGAGCTGAGGGTGATGCTGGAAGCCAACGCCCGCGAGATGCCGAAGTCCGTCACCTTGATGGCGGATGAGGCAGTGCAGAGGATATTCGCCGGTTTGATGTCGCGATGGATGATGCCAAAACTGTGCGCATACGAAAGTGCCTCCAGCACCTTCAGCGTGACACTGACGGCGATCTTCAGGTCAAGTGGCTTGCCGCGGGGGAATGTGCGGCCGAGATCCTTGCCGTCGACATACTCCAGCACCAAGAACGGGCTGCCCTCATGCAGGGCGAAGTCGTGGATGCCGACGATGTTGGGGTGGACGCAACGGCCGACCATCTTGGCCTCGTTGCGAAACCGTGCGATGTAATGCGCGCGGTCGTCGCCTTCCAGCAGGTCCGTGCGCACCAGCTTGATGGCCACCGTGCGGTCAATGTCCGGATCGTGCGCCCGGAGCACGACCCCCATCGCGCCGCGACCGAGCACATCCTCGACGCGGTATTTGCCGACAAATTGCGGCAACGCCGCCATTAGAACGGTGTCCGTTCGCACTGGCGCACGGACACCGCTCTAACTCGTTGTTTGATCACGTGATTCACCGCTCCGTGTGATGCCACCTCCGCGGATCACGTTCTAAGGACCCTGATCTTCCAGCAGGCCGAAGGCGGCAACAAGGCTTCGCCGCATCCGGTTGAACGACAAAGCGAGGGAGCCGATTTCATCCCTGGATGACATAGCAAACTCCGGCACCATCAGATTGCCCAAGCTGACCTCATCAGCGGTATGAGAGATGCGCCGCACCGGGCCGATGATAAGACGATGCAGCAGCAGGTTCAGCACGATCAGCATGACCACGAACACCACCGAGAGCGCTGCCATGATGTTATAGAGGCTCTTACGGGCACGGGCGAGCGGCACCTCCTCGGGCACAGAGACGATCTGCGCGCCAATCGTCTGACCCAGCTTCCAGCCGAAGCCGTTCATGCTGCCGTAGGCGTCGATCATTGAGGGCGGTGCCGCCTGCGGCGTGGAGTGGCAGACGAGGCAGCTTTGGTCGCTGACCCGGACTGGTTGCGAGTAAGAGATCACATCGCCGATCGGTGTCGACCGCTCCGTCGTCAGCGTCTGCAGGTCAGGATTGACCTGGAAGGACTTGATGATGTCCGCCTCCCAGCTCGCCGGACGGTCGGCCGGGTTGGTCGGGTTCGTCGCGGGCTGACGGAAGGTGTATTTAGGACGCTCCTTGGCCAACAGGTCGAAGCTCTTCTGCGCGGCGAAGAACGGGATGGCCTCGGGCAGGAACTGAACCTTCATGGGCCGGACCAGCAAGGGCGTTACCTGGTTCTCCGTATAGTGGATGGTGGCGTTCACCGCCGACATCATGACGCCGGCTTCCGACAACACGGAGTCGCGCGCGATGCCGCGGCTGAGAGTGTTGACGAATAGGCCAGCCAGCGCCAAGCCTGTCACGAAGGACGCGATCATCACCAGGTTGAACTTCAGTCTCAGGCTCATTATGCGTCCCATCACTCATTCAGCAGCCAGACAATCTGGGCGTGTGTCAGCGCCCCCGTCTCCGGCGCCTGCAAGCTGTGTTGGAAGAGCCGGATACTCTGTTGCATGGTCGCATTAACGCGACCATCGATCGGACCGGAGTAGAGGTGCCGGCGGGTCAGGGCGACCTGCAGCCGTCCGATCCGGGGATCAGGCGCCTGTTCGGCTGGCGGGACGTCGTGTTCCGCGGGCGGTGGCCTGATCGGCCGTGCCTCAGCCGGAGCTGAAGGTCGAACCCCGGGCGGCTGCGGCGGATGACTCAAACTGGCGACACTCGGCGATTTTGGTCGAACGGCGGGTTCAGGTGCTCCCTCGGGCGGTGGTGGGGGCGGAAGCCTGAGAACGTCCGGGGCCGGAGGGGTGGATCGGACGTCATTATGGGCCGGCGATTCCTGTGCGGGTGGTGGAAGGGCGAGCGCTTGCGGCGCCTGGGCCGGCGGCTGCCCTGCCGGCGCGGCGGGATTTGTCGGCTGGGCCGCCACCGGCGCTGGCGGGGATTGCGGCGGCGGGGCGGCGGGTGGCGACGGCACCGTGGGTGGAGGCGAAGCCGGTGGCGCGCCAGCCGTCGGTTGAAGGTCGGCCGCGCCGCCAGGAAGCGGCTTGGGCAGGAACACACCCTGTGGTGCAAAACCGCCCACCAGGGTTCCGGCGATGGCGTTCCAGCCCTGCCCAACCGACACTTGCTTGCTGGCAAGGCCGCGTCCAATGAGAGCCTCGCCGTCACGGCGCGAAAGGCTGACCGCGAGGTGAAGACCGGCTGGTATGCGGCTGCCTTGCGCCTGCACCAGTTCGTTCACCCCGGCTGGATCCCGCAGGCCCAGATCAGCGAAGACGGATCCACCGGTGCCAGCCACTGCGTTGAGGAACGCTTGGACAACCACACCCTGGGCAGCGGGGTTTGCTTCATCCTGCGGTCCGAAGTCCGACGGCATGACGAACAGGCGGGACGTGTCCGCGACAGCGGGGGCGCAGATGTAAATGACTGTGATCGCCGGCGCGGCACCGTCCAGCGCGGCAGCCAGGTCGTCGATAGCGCTGCGAAGCGCAACGCCAGACGGATTGATCAGCGACTGGACGAGGATGTTTTGCTCCCGCAGCCGCGTGCCGACACTGCCGGCGGCCTGGGTACAGGTGCTTTTGGCATCGCCATGCTGGTCGTCTATACCGACAACCAGCGCGGTTCCAGGATGTTGCGCGGCCGACGGCCTGACCGGCAGAGCGGCCAGCACCGTTGCAAGGCACAGCAGCAGGCTAGTTCCTGAAAGCTTCAGGTTGAAGCTATCAGGATCTAGCTGTGGTTGTTTGAGAGGGCGATTCACGTCTGAGGTTGGACCAACCTCAGACGATCGCGCTCGAGTTGCCGGCCATGAGCGGCGCTTTCGCATCACGGTCCTCCCGTGTTGGTTTCATCGTGGCGGACGGGGAATACTGCATCGCGTGCGTCCTCGCGGCGGCCTTTGGTTACCGGCAGCCAGCCGGTCCAGCCCAGAAGGCAAGGGGCGGCGACCCCCAGCGACGGTTGTGGCACCGCGTCGGCGGCCAGCACCGGATTGATCGCGAAAGCGACCTCGCCTTCCAGATAGGCGGCCGCCAGCGAAGCGAGGCGCCGCAGAAGCTCCCGGCCCGGCAGCAATGCCTGGAACTCGTCGAACCCGACCGGACCGATTCGCAGGATGATCCGCGATTGGATGTCCCAAGCCCGTGCACCGATTGCAGCGTCCACGCCAAGCTGATTGAACTGGCCGGCTCGGCCGGCGGTCGGCAGCGCCGTCATCTGATCGCGGCCAAGTTCCAGCCAGGTGCCGACGAACTGCTCAACCTCGACCGGCTGGCCCAGCCAGTCCGACAGCATCGCGGCCAGCCGGTCGGCCGAACGCGGCCGCGCAGCAAAGGCACCGGCGTAGAACAGCAGCGGATCGGCGCCTAGACCGCTTTCAGGTTGATTGGAACAGTCAGCGCGGTCTAGCCCATTGTTTTCGCGAGCAACTTTATCAGCCCGACTGTTCCAGTCAGGCTGATGTCGCTCTAGGGTCAGTTGATCGAGCAGGTGCTCCGGCTTGTAGCCGGTCAGTGCAAGCAGGCTATTCCGCAGCCCGTCCTGAGGTTGCTCTGCCGGTTCCGCCGTGCCGAGCGCGGCGACGTCGGCCGCACGGTGCGGCCGGTACTTGATGGCAGCCCCGGCGAATGCCCCGAGCAAGCGCTGAGCCAACAGGTCCAGGAAGGCGGCAAGCGCCGGCGAGCGGTGGCGCTGCGCAGCGTTCACCGCCTCGGTGTAAGGGCGCGGCAGTGCGCCGGCCGGGCCGGTCAGCCCCAGCAGCCCGGTGGTCAGCGAAAACCCGGCGGCAGATGGCTTGACGGCGAGCACATCGGCCGGAACAAAGCCCATGCCCGATGTCGCCTGAAACCGGACCGCACCAGCCCCCCTGCCCGCTCCGCCGGCTGCTGCTTTAGCTGCCTGTTTGCCGGCCCGCAGCAGGATCGCCACTGCCGCATCAAAGCTGAAGCTTGCCGGCTGGTTCAGCAGCCGCTGCAACAACGACTGGCGGCGGCCTGGGGCCTGATCCGCCTGCCGCCCAGAGACGGATGCGGAGACAGCCGATGCGGAGACAGCCGATGCGGAGACAGCCGATGCGGAGACTGGCGACACAGCCTGTGCAGGCGGCAGTTCGGCAACGGCAGGGTCGCTCACAGCAGCATCCTCGCACCCGCCCGCGGCGCGAAGCGGGCCACCGTCTCCTGCCGGCCGTGCAGCGTAGCCGTTGTCCGAACGAAGGCGTTGACGGTCGCATGCAGCGCGAAGAACCGGGCAAGAACGGAGGCCAGCAGATAGGATCCGCCGGACTCCCACGTGCGCTGCTCGAACGTCAGGGTCACGTCCAGACCGCGGCAGAAGCTGCCCAGGCGGGCGCCCGGGACTCGTGCTGTCGCTGGGTTTGAGTGCACGCCGACCACGCCGGCGATCGTTGCGCGCGTGTCGGCGGTGTCACGGATGTCGTAAAGCCGCAGCATGTCGCGCAGATGCTCCAGCGCACCTGGACCGCCGACGATCGAAAGGTGACCGAGCGACAGGTGGGCGATCAGCCGCCAGCTACGCTGTTCCCGCAGCGAGGGGCGCCAAGTGGGGGTCGGCGCGGTCAGACAGTGGATGCGGGCGACCGAGCTGAGGCCGTCGGCCGGCTGCAGGCGCGGCTGGTCGCCTCCAAAGGGAAGCTGACCGGGCAGGTCGCGGTTGGTACACAGCGCGTCGACCGACAGCACCTTGTCCGCTGGACGGTCGACGGCGAGCGCCGGATCGAACGGCGCCAGCAGCAGGTCGGTGCCGCCGATGGCGCTGACGCTCTGCCGCCGGATCAGGTTGTAGAATCCGGCAATGGGATCGTCGGCGGCCTTGACGGCAGGCTGCCGATAGAACGGACGCCACGGCCGGTTCGATCCATCGTCGCTGATCTCACGGACCCGTTCCACACTCCAGACCTCAAGCGCCTTTGGCCGGCGGTAGTCCGCCACGATGGGATATTCCGTGCGGGTGTGGTCCAGCCGGATCGGCTCACATTGGTGCGGAAACAGGTTGACGACCGGTGTGCAGCCGAGTGCGAGACAGTTCGGCTGCAGCCTGCGCTCCAGCTCCGGCACCGCGCGGTCGAAATACAGGAACAGCTCCAGCCGGTTGGAGGCATGGAGCATCGTCCGCGCGGCCAGGCCCTTCAGGTCCACGAACAGGAACTTCTCCGGCAGCGCGAAGTATTCAGTCAGCAGGCGGAAGCCGGAGAACGAACGGGCTGACCAGGGATACAACGCCTCCTCCGGCGCGAAGCCGACCGGCTCAATGCTGGTGGCCGGCAGAAGCGTCGGGCGGTCATCGTTCGGCCCGCTGGCCAGGGCAATCCCAAGGGTGTGGGCGCAGATCAGTTCGTGCAGCAGCAGCGTCTGCTCCGTCGGGCCGCGCAGGAAGCAGCGCAGTTCGTCGATTTCCAGTTCAGCAAAGGTCGCTTCCGGATCCGTCAGGCGCAGCACGATGCGCAGGCTGCTGCGGGCGCCCTGGGCTGCCGAGTTGACCGGTGCGGTCAGCGGCAGGCCAGTCAGGCGGACGGACTCGATCTCGACCGGCCACAGCGTGTTGCGGTAGGCGGTGCGGAAGCGGACCGCGTCGCCGCGCACCGGGTCGGTGTCGAGCAAAGTGCCGGACGCAATGGTGACCGGAACGCGCAGATCCGGTTTGCAGGTGAACTGCACGATGGCGGCAGCCGGCACAGGTGCCAGATAATGCGGGTACAGCACCCCCAGCAGCGCGTCGCTGATCTCCGGGAACTCGTCGTCCAGGCGCTGCTGGGCCCGCGCGGAGAGAAAGGCCACGCCTTCAAGCAGCCGCTCGACATGCGGGTCGTCCACGACGTCGCCGGTCAGCCGCAGCCGGCCGGCGATCTTCGGGTGGGCTTCGGCGAACTCCTTCGCCAGCACCCGCAATGCGTCCAGCTCGCGGTTATAAAACGGAAGCAGATTGCCACTCATTGCGCGGAGCCCCGCTGGACCGGGCGCAGTGCTACGTCGGCAGTGGTGGTGTCGATCAGCGTGTCGAAGCTGATGGCCTGCGGCTGTGGATTCATCAGCAGCAAGGCGTCGATGCGCAGCAGCAGCGTTGCCCGCAGCGGCGACACGTTTTCGCCCAGTTGCACCTCGATCTGCGTCAGCCGCGGCTCGAATCGGCGGATGGCTTCTTCGATGTCCGCCCGCAGCACCTCACGCTCCGCGCTGTCGTTGAAGGCCCCGGCGGTGAAGTCAGCGATCCCGTAGTGCAGCGGCGAGTTGCGCAGCAGCGGCCAGGCCGTGGATACCGACCGCCAGGGACGCCTGGCGTTGAGCAACGCCTCAACGTCGCGCTGCACCGAGGCGCGCAGCCGCGACACCGACTCGCTGGCGGTCTGCGGACGATCCTGCTGCTGATCAGGTCGATCGTCGATCAGCCGGTCCAGTAGCGACGCCGCGGCGAAAAGTTCGGGACCGGTCATGTGAATGCAATGGTCTGCAACTGGGTGACCGGAACACCCTCCTCGCCAACCAAGAAGACGCGCTGACCATAGCCCCGGATGGGCGTCGTTTCCGACCATTCGGTGCAGCGGCCCAGGCGAAGGCCGTCGGTGGAACCGGCTGGCGTCTCATAGAGAGCCGCGAGGTAGACGTCACCCTCCGGACCCTCACGCACGCTCATGGTGCAGCGGCGCCAGAACAGGTCGCGTGGGCGCCTGGGCGGATGGAAGTCCATGCTGACCACACGTTCAGTGGGGATCCAGTAGTATTTGCCGGTGGTGGTCAGGACTTCGAAGCTGCCGCCGCACAGGTCGTCCGCGTCACGCAGGTCGGTGAACGGCGCGCCGTCGGCGGTGCCACTGACGGCCGGACGGGCGGCCTCCGCGTCCGCCACCGCCCGCGCCGCCTCGGCATGGTCTTCGGCGCGCAGAGCGACGATCGCCCGCATGATCTCGGTCTGCGCCGTGGTCGGGCCACCCAGGAACTCCGGCAGCCGCCCGGCACTGGATAGCTGCTGGCGGGCCGAGGCGGCACGCAGCAATTGGCGGAACTCAGCGACAACCAGGGCTGCCTCCGGTTCCGCCGCCTCGGCGGCGACCAGCACCGCGTCGGCACGCTCGAAGTCGCCGGCGAACAGCAGGTATTCCGCGAGCAAGACCCGCGCACTGACGTCTGTCGGATGCTGCCGGACGAATTGTTGGGCGGCGGTGACCGTCTCGGTCAGCTTGCCTTGACGGAACAACTGGCCGGATTGCGAGGCTGTCATCAGCATGTCTCCCGGTAAAAATATTTGCAGGGGCGGGCGAAGGTCATTGCGTCACCCGACTAGCGCCGGGCTGCCGAAGCCGGTGACCAGACGGAACGTCGTCGAGACGTCATCCAACTGGTAATGTGGCTGCAGGTGTACGACGCAGCCGAATGATCCCGGCCGGCCAGCAATTTCGTGCACCTGGACCGCGCTGGAGGCGAGCGGATGTCGGGCGCGGCTTTCGGAGGTCGGGCTCTGGCTGGCGTTGGTGTAGGTCAGCAGCCACTTCTGCAGCCGGCGTTCAATGGCATCCGCATCGTTAAATGAGCCGGTAAGTTCGCGGCCCATGACTTTGATATAGTGGGCAAAGCGCGACACGCAGAGCATGGCGCTGATCTGCGCCGAGATGCGCCGATTGGCCTGATACGGTGACGGTTCCTGTCCCGGCGTGTCGGGTAGCTGGGTCTGCAGGCTGTGCACCGCGGCGAAGGCGGCGTCTTCAAACGGCAGCGTGTTCAGCGGCATCAGACCGGCCAGCACCAGGTCGCGCTCCTGCCGGTCGGTCAGCGCCAGGTCCAGCGAGGCACGCGGCCAGGCCGTGGTTGCGCCGAAGACGAAGTTCTCCTCCGGCAACCCAAGCACGAGGCCGCCGCCGATGCGGTCCGCGCCCACGCCGCGAATGTCGGCGGGCCAGCTAAAGGCGAGGTAGGAACGTCCGACCGCGGCGGCGAAGGCGTAGCCCGCCACGAACCAGGTGCGCTGCTGCGATGACGGCGCCTGCTCCTCGTACCACAGGCACTCCGGCTGCTCCGTCCAGCGCGGACGGGCCAACACCCGCGGCATGGTGACACAGAGGAAACGCGCCTCCTCCCTGCCTGCCAGTGCCCGCCAGCGGGCGTATTCGACGCCGTTCAGCAGGGTTGCGACATTGTTCGACAGCGTCAGTTCCTCGAACCGGTCGACCCCCAGCAACTCCGGCGCGGCGGCGATGACGATCGGCACGAAGGCCGCCGCCGCGACCGAGGCCAGCAGGCTGAGGACCGACACATCGTCCAGTGGCGCCATCGCACCTGCCTGGCGCGGCTTCGGGCGGTGCATGATCTCTTGATCCACCACGATCAGGCCAAGCGGCTCACCGCCGGCGCGGCCGAACTCGTTCTCGTAGACCATGCGAAAGACGTTGGACTGGTCGAACTCGATGGTCCGAGCCAGGTCGCGATCCAGCTCCCGCCAGCTTGCCGACAGCACCACGAACTTGAGCGCCTGACCGGGATCAAATCCGCGAACCAACCAGGCGAGGCCGCGCCAGGATCCCTCCAGCCGCTGCAGCCGCGGATGGTGCAGGATTTCGTCAAGCTGGACCGACAGCATTTCGTCGATGGCAGCAATGTCGCGGTCGATCAGGCCACGCAGTTTCTCGCAGTCGAGGCTGACCGCCCGTTCAGCACCAAGCCACCGCGTCAGCGCGCCGCGGGTTTCGCCCAGGAAGGCGGTCAGCTCGGCGCCGATCTCGGCGACCTCCGGACGGCTGTACCGCCCGGAGACCACCACGTCGCGCAGACAGGAGGATGCCACGTCAACCACAAGCCTGCTCAGGCGCGCTCAGGGATGCGGGCGACCATGCGCAGGCTGCTGGTCAGCTCTTCCAACTGCAGCCACGGGCGCATGTAGGCAACCGCGTTGTAGGCGCCGGGGCGGCCAGGCACTTCCTGAACCTCGACGCGGGCCTCGCGCAGCGGGAACTTCGCCTTGCTGTCGGGACCGGCGCCTTCGTTGGTGTTCACGTAGCGGCGGATCCAGTTGTTCAGCCAGCGCTCGCAGTCCTCCACTTCCATGAAGCTGCCGATCTTGTCCCGTGCCATTACTTTCAGGTAATGGGCGAACCGGCTGGTCGCCATGATGTATGGCAACCTGGCAGAGATGCGAGCGTTGGCGGTTGCTTCCGGCTTGTCGTACTCCTTTGCCTTCTGTGCGGTCTGGGCGCCGAAGAACACCGCATAGTCCTGGTTCTTGTAGTGACACAGCGGCAGGAAGCCGAGGTTGGACAACTCGTACTCGCGGCGGTCGGTGATGCCGACCTCGGTCGGGCACTTGATGTCCAGATCGCCGTCGTCTGATTGGAAGACGTGCTGCGGCAGGTTGTCCACCTTGCCGCCGTTCTCGGCGCCACGGATGGCGGTGCAGAAGCCGTGCTTGGCAAAAGCGTCGGTCAGCCGCGTGCCCATGACGAAGGCCGCGTTCATCCAGCAGTAATGATCATGCTGCATGACCTGCGAGATACCGTTGCGGTCGGCGGGAAGCGCCTCCTCATAAGTGAATTCATCGATCGGCTTGGTGTTCTCGCCGTAGGGCAGCCGAGCCAGCACGCGCGGCATGACCAGGGAGACGAACCGGCTGTCCTCGCTGTCGCGGAAGCCGCGCCATTTCACGTATTCGACGGTGTCGAAGATCTTCGCCAGGTCGCGCGGGCGGGACAGGTCGCTCCATTGCTCGAAGCCCATCAGCGAGGCGCTGGCGGCAGAGATGAACGGAGCAAAGGCGGCAGCACTGACGTTGGAGATAAGGCGCAGCGCCTCGATGTCCTCTGGGTGGTTGGTCCACTCATAGTCGCCGATCAGCGCGCCATAGGGCTCACCGCCGGGGGTGCCGAACTCGTTTTCGTAAATCTTGCGGAACAGCAGGCTTTGGTCGAACTCGACCGCCCGGGTCAGGTCACGGTGCAGTTCCCGCTTGGACGCGTTGACGACCCGGATCTTCAGGTTGGTGCTGGTCTCACTGTTCATGACCAGGAAGTGCAGGCCGCGCCAACTGCCCTCCAGCTTCAGGAAGCGCTCGTTGTGCAGGATCTGATTCATCTGCAGCGACAGCCGAGCGTCGATGGCCTTCACCGCGGCTTCGATGGTCAGGGTCAGGTTGCGGTCGAATGCGACGGTGCCCTTGTTGGCCTGCTCGATAAGCGTGCGGACAAGTTGCTGTGCCCGGTCTGGCTCCGTCTGTTTTGTTGCCGATACGACCTGGTCAAGCAGGCCGGTTTCGGCGGAGGCGAATTCAGGCGATGAGTTGCCCAGGTTCTGGCTGTCGGACATGACTATTCACCCTTCTCCAGACCGAGCTCGCCGGAGATGGTGGCGAGGTCGTCCTTGTTCTTGAGGATTTTTTCCAGCAGCAGCTCAAGGTTTTCCGAGCGGTCTGCCTTGCTCATGAGATCGCGGAGGCGGTTGCGGGTCTCGAGCAGGGTGCGCAGGGCCGGCACCTGGTCCAGGACGCGGCCGGGCTCGAAATCCTCGATGCTGTTGAAGCGCAGGTCGACAGCCATGTCGCTGCCATCGCCAGTCAGCTTGTTCTCGACGCGCAGTTGCAGGCCAGGGGCCAACCGCTGCATCACGTCGTCAAAATTGTCACGGTCGATCTGGACAAACTTGCGCTCGCCGAACGGGCGCAGCGGCTGCGTCGGATCGCCGGAGAAGTCGCCGATCACGCCGACGACGAACGGCAGCTCGCGGATGACCTCGGCACCCTCGGTTTCCACTTCATAGGTGATGTGCACGCGGGGGCGGCGAACCCTGGCAAGCTTCTGGTGGATACTGGCGCTCATGACTTCTCCTGTGACACGGGTGAAAGGTCCGGAACTCTGGCTACTCCGGAAGGGCTTGACGCCGGCTACTCCGGCAGGGGCTTGACGCCGGCTACTCCGGCAGGGCCTTGACGCCGGCCCCGTTCATCACGGCGGCTCGGGCAGCCAAGTCGGGCATCAGCTCCCGCAACAGCTCCGGCCACGACAACCGAGCGCGGCGGACAGCCTCCTCCAGCGTGAAGCTGAGCGGCGAGTTGGGTTCGTTCTGGCGAAAGGCGCTGGCGATGCGCAGGATCTCGTCCAGCATCGCGTCACGTGACACCGGCAGTGATTTTGGCCCGCGATGAGCAGCGGCGTCGGTTGCGCTTTCCTCGGCGTCGGCAGGCCCGACCGCTGCTGCCTCCTGCGGTTCGGCAGCGGCCGGTGCCGCGGCCGGCGCATAGCGCTCGACCAGGCGGGACAGGCTTTCCAGCAGGCCGCGGACCCGCCCCGTGGACGGACTCTCGCCGCCGGCCGCAACCTGCCCGATCGCCTGTTCCAGGGCGTGCCAGGCGGCCTGTGCGCGGGCGACATCGCGGCCCACTGCCACCAGCGAGGCCTGCGCTTGACCGAGGGCATCAACCTCCAGGTCACTGAAAGAGAATGCGGCGGCGGCGGCACGTGGCGCCTTGTCCTTCGGGATGCCCAAGGCGGCGACTTCCCGCGAACGCTCAAACTCCCAGAACGTCACCGGCATGCCGTCCTGGCGGGTAAACAGTTGGATCTTGCGCAGCGGTTGCAGCAGCGAACCGTCCCGCTCTTCCCCGCTCATGCCAGTGATGGCAAACAGCCGGCTTGCCTGATCCTCGTCATCGGCCGAAGGGAACAGGCCGCTGTCCCAATAGCGGGAGATCAGCCCGACCAGGCATTCCGTGCCGTCGGCCAGGCCTGCCAGACCATGACGGCGCGTGAGGCCTTCGGTCAGCCAGCAGGCGATCTCGATATCCTTCGACCGGCTGGTCAGAGCCTCCATGGTCAACGCATGGACGGTCGACCATTGGGCCGGCACGGCGCCGCTGAGAGAGGGATCGTTGTCGGCCAGCCGCTCCGCCGCGCGGGCCTCGGCCCTGGCGTCGCGCAACCGGAAATACAGCGACTGTGGCGAGGCATCCAGGCGCAGATCCTCGCCAGCCGGGGACGCGCCTCGGATGGGCTGCAGAAGAAGCTCTTGCAGGTCAACCTCGGCTGCCTCAGCCATCTCGTCGCGCACTCCGCCCAGGCGCGCCGATCCATTCGACGCCCTGTGACAGTGATGCGCATTGCGGCTTACCGAAGCATTTCAAACGCCGTCCACAGCGTTACAACCGAAACGCAACCGCGATAGACAGCGCCGATGGGGCGCTCATAGGGTCCGCCGACCGTTCGGTCATGCCGGGCAGGAGGACGCAATGTTGCCGCCGATCGATCTCAAGATGCTGGTTGAGCGCCTGAACGGAACGACAAGGCGCGCGCTGGAGGGGGCAGCCGGCAGCGCGCTGTCCCGCACGCACTACAATGTCGAGCTTGAACACTGGCTGCTGCAGATGCTGGCGACGCCGCGCTGCGACGTGGCCGTGCTGGCCGAGGCGTTCGAGATGGACCGGGCACGTGCCGAGGCCGGCTTGAACGCCTCGCTGGACCAGCAGCAGAGCGGCAACGGACGCGCGCCTGCCCTGGCGCCGGAACTCGTGGGCGTGATGAAAAGTGCCTGGCTGCTCGCTTCGGTCGAGCAGAAGCAGACCACCATCCGCTCCGGCCACCTGTTGTGGGCGGCGTTGTTGGTCGAGCCCATCGCGATGCGCCTGGCCAGCGCGCTGCCGGCGTTGCGCCGTATCCTGCCCGATGTGTTGAAGCGCGACTTCGATCAACTGCTGGCAGGCAGCGTTGAAGTGCCGCAGCCCGAAACCGCCGCCGTAGCTGCTGCGGGGGCCGGAGGTTTCGCACGGTCGGGGACGCCCGCGCTTGATCGTTACACGACAGATCTGACGGAGCGCGCGCGGGCCGGCCGGATCGACCCGATACTGGGACGCGACGTCGAGATCCGTCAGGTGATCGACATCCTGACCCGCCGACGCCAGAACAATCCAATCATGACTGGCGAAGCGGGCGTCGGCAAGACCGCTGTCGTCGTGGGACTGGCGCTGCGGATTGCCCAGCAGGATGTGCCGGAGCCGCTGGCCAAGGTGTCGATCCGCACGCTTGATCTGGGTCTGCTGCAAGCGGGTGCCGGCATTAAGGGGGAATTCGAGAACCGGTTGCGCTCGATCATCGACGAGGTACAGTCAAGCCCGACCCCCGTGATCCTGTTCGTCGACGAGGCGCACACGCTGATCGGCGCCGGCGGCGCATCCGGGCAGGCCGATGCGGCGAACCTGCTGAAGCCGCCTCTGGCGCGGGGGGAGCTGCGGATGATCGCGGCCACCACCTGGGGCGAATACAAGAAATACTTCGAGAAGGACGCGGCGCTGACGCGGCGCTTCCAGCCGGTGAAGATCGACGAACCGTCCCTGCCGGTGGCGACCGACATGGTCCGTGGGCTGATCGCTTCGCTGGAGAAGCACCATAAGGTCCGCATCCTGGATGAGGCAGCCGAGGCTGCCGTTCGGCTGTCAGCCCGGTATATCCAGGGCCGCCAGCTTCCCGACAAGGCGGTCAGCCTGATCGACACCGCCTGCGCTCGGGTGGCGATGAGCCAGGCCGCGACACCGCCCGCGGTCGAGGACCGGCGCCGGCGTCTGGCGGCGATTGCATCAGAGTCGCGCATTCTGGTTCGTGAGGAGATTTCCGGCGCCGATCATGGCGAGCGGCTGACGCGGCTGCGCCAGGAGAGCGACACGATCGAGGCGGAACTGGCAGATCTCGAGCATCGCTGGGCTGCTGAAAGGACTCAGGCCGCGGAGGTCAACCGGTTGCGCGAGCGGGCGGAGAATCAGGGTGACGATCCCGACGCGCGGGGGGAACTCGCCAGTGCGACGACGACGCTGCGGACATTGCAGGGCGAGGTCCCAATGGTGTTCCCGGTGGTCGACGCGCAGGCTGTCGCGGCGATCGTTGAGGACTGGACCGGCATCCCCGCCGGGCGCATGCGGGTGGATCAGATCGATGCGGTGCTGCGCCTGCGCGACTCGCTGGGCCGGCGGATTGTCGGTCAGGATCACGCGCTGGAGGCGGTGGCGCAGGCGATCTGGACTTCGCGCGCCGGGCTAACCGATCCGCGCAAGCCGGTCGGCGTGTTCCTGATGGTGGGAACCTCCGGCGTCGGCAAGACGGAGACCGCGCTGGCGCTGGCCGACATCCTGTACGGCGGCGAGCAAAACCTGACAGTCATCAACATGAGCGAGTTCAAGGAGGAGCATAAGGTCTCGTTGCTGATGGGCAGCCCGCCGGGTTATGTCGGCTACGGCGAGGGCGGCGTGCTGACCGAGGCGGTGCGCCGCCGCCCGCATTCGGTGCTGCTGCTGGATGAGATCGAGAAGGCGCATCCTGGCGTGCAGGACGTCTTCTACCAGGTGTTCGACAAGGGAACGATGAAGGACGGCGAGGGCCGCGACATCGACTTCCGCAACACCGTCATCATCATGACGTCGAACGCCGGCACGCCGTTCATCAACAAGCTGTTCGCCGACCGCGAGACGGCGCCCGACGCCGCGGGCCTGACCGAGGCGCTGCGCGGGGAGATGGGCAACCACTTCAAGCCGGCCTTTCTTGGGCGCGTCACCCTGGTGCCCTACCTGCCGCTGGATCCTTCCACACTGCATCGGATCGTCGATCTGCAGTTGGCCCGGGTCGCCCGGCGGCTGCAGGCAAGCTACGGCGCCAGGCTGACTGTGGGGGACGCGGCACGGCAGAACATCGTGGAGCACTCGCAACACGCGGCGTCCGGCGCTCGCAGCATCGAGACATTTCTTTCGCAGAACGTGCTGCCGCAGCTTTCCACCCGCCTGCTGTCGCGTCTGGCGGAGCGTCTTCCGGTCTCTCAGGTACGGCTTGACCTTGCGGTCGACGGCAGCTTCAGCTTTGAGACGGATTAGGGGGTTTTCTCGGCCGGCGCAGGCGTTGTCTATGCCAGTTGGCATAGGAAACCCGAAAATCGTTTCCGGGAAGCCCTGTGAAATCATGGTGCTGCTGGAGGGGATTGAACTCTCGACCTCTCCCTTACCAAGGGAGTGCTCTACCACTGAGCTACAGCAGCTAACTGAGCGGTGTGGTACGGATTTCGGCCTGTTGGGTCAACCCTAAACGGCAGAGATCTGACCGGGTTGTCGGCGACCGGACCCAGTAGCAAGCCCGTCCGCTGATCAAGGCGGGTCCCACAGAACCGTACACGGCGTTGTGCGCCGTCCATGGCGCCGCTTTCACGAATGCAATGTGTACGTCATGCGCGTGTCATCCGGGTTACGCATCCACAGCCCTAGAAGCGGGCGTCTGCATGAGGGAACCCGAGTAAAATGCGCCTGTTTCGCAACAACCTGCTGTCATCCGCGGCAGCGATCGCCTTGGCGTCACTGTCCCTGAGTCCGGCAGCCGAAGCCGCCCCGGCGGTCACCTCCGGCTATGAGCATGTGCTGCTGATCAGCGTCGACGGCATGCATGCGGTCGATCTGGCCAACTGGATACAGAACAATCCGAACAGCACGTTCGCCAAGCTGGCCGGCAGCGGCATCATTTATCCAAACGCCTTCACCACAGCGCCCTCGGACAGCTATCCGGGGATGATCGCGCAAGTGACAGGTGCCTCCCCGAGGACGGCCGGCCTGTTCTATGACGATAGCTACGACCGGACCGAATATCCCTCGGCGGCGTCCTACACCAGCCAGAACATGCCTGATCCGGGCTGCACCGGCACCGTGGGGACGGAAGTGACGAACTTCGAGGAACTGGATCACAGCTACAGCTATGACACTGGCGTGGTGGCCGACATTGCCGGCGGGGGTACTCTGGGCAAGGTCTATACTCAATTGGATCCGACGCACATGCAGCGGAAAGTGGTGGATGGCAAATGCGAGCCGGTCTATCCGCACCAGTACATGCGCGCGAACACGGTCTTTGAGGTCATCAAGGCCGCCGGCGGCCTCACTGCGTGGTCGGACAAGCACCCGGCGTATGAGAACCTCAGCGGTCCTTCGGGCAAGGGTTTGGATGACCTGTTCGCGCCGGAGATCAATTCGCAGGTTCCCGGCGCCCCGGCTGGCGACGACTACACCACCAGCTACAACGCCGTGCAGACCTATGACTCGATCAAGGTCAAGGCGGTGCTGAACTGGATCGACGGGCTGAACAGCACGGCGACGGCACACCCCGGCGTGCCGTCGATCTTTGGCATGAACTTCCAGGCCGTCAGCGTCGGCCAGAAGCTGGCCACGGCAGGCTTCAACGACGATCCCAGCCTGACCGGCGGCTATCTGGACAGCAATGCCACCCCCGGGAATGCGCTGACGCAGGAGTTTCAGTTCGTCGATGCAGCGCTGGGCCAGTTCGAGGCGGAGCTGACCAAGCAGGGTCTGGCCGGCTCGACCCTGGTCATCGTCAGCGCCAAGCATGGGCAGTCACCGATCGACCCGAAGGATCGGATCACGCAGTCGGACAAGCCATTCCAGCAAGCCCCTGGCTTCGGTACCACCGGCTTCGAGATTTGCGACGACGCTGGCCTGATCTGGCTGGAGCCTGATATGCAGAAGGACAATTATGACGCGGCGAAAGCCTATCTGCAGGCCAACGCGGCCAAGCTGCATATCCTGCAACTGCTGGACCGCACGTCGCTAACCCCGTTGTATGGCGACCCGTTCGAGAACAGCCGGGTGCCGGACTTTGTCGCCGTCACCGACCACGGGGTGATCTGCACCAGTGGCACCAAGCTGGCGGAGCACGGCGGCTTCTCGGACGACGACCGCAACGTGCTGCTGCTGCTTTCCTCACCGAAGCTAAAGCCGGAAATCGTCGAGGCGCTGACCTATACGACACAGATCGCCCCGACGATCCTGACGGCGCTGGGCCTCGACCCGCTGAAGCTGAAGGGCGTGCGGGCCGAGGGCACCCAGGTGCTGAGCAAGTAACAACCGCGAAGCACGGCCGGCTGCCGCCGCACTTGGCGGTACTGGCCGTCGCCTCCGCAACATACGAAATGCCTTGGTTCTGGCGACGGAACCAGGGCATTCGCGCCGGCTCAGCCGCTTCTAGTATCGCCCATCAGTGAAGGGCGATACGTCGGTTTGGCTTGAAGTGGCCGATTCACGCGGCGAAGCGCGTCTCGCGCTTCTCTGCGATCGAGCACTAGCTGTCGAAGCTACGAAGGTTGTTCATCCGGGGCGGAGGGGTGAAGCTGTGGTTGCCACACCCATCAACCGCACGCCCCAGGAGCCCCAGATGAACGTCCACAAGAATGCGCGCCTGACGCCGCAAGGTCGAGCCTTGCTGGTGCACCGTGTCCGCACCGATGGGTGGCGGGTGGGAGATGCCGCCGCCGCCGCCGGTCTCTCTCAACGACAAGCGTTTCGCTGGCTGGCGCGGCATCGGGCGGGGGGCGAACTTGCCCTGCAGGACAGGAGTTCGGCGCCCGCCCGATGCCCGCACCGCACCGACGCCGACACTCTGGCCGCCATCGAGCGGCTGCGTCGCGAACGGCGCACCGGCCCGCAGATCGCCCGTGAGCTTGGCCTGCCGCGCTCGACAGTTGGCGCGGTGCTGCGCCGTCTTGGCCTTGGAAGGCTCAGGGCGCTCGAGGCCAAACCCGAAATCATCCGCTACGAGCGCGAGAAACCCGGCGAACTCATCCACATCGACATCAAGAAACTCGGCCGCATCAACGGGGTCGGCCACCGCATCACCGGCGACCGCACCGGCCAAAGCAACAAACGGGGCACCGGCTGGGAATATCTCCATGTCGCCATCGACGATGCCTGCCGCCTGGCCTACAGCGAAGTCCTGGCCAACGAAAAAGCCGAGTGCGCCGTCGCTTTCACCCGCCGCGCACTGGCCTGGTTCAAGCGCTTCGGCGTCAGCGTCGAGCGGATCATGACCGACAACGGATTGGCCTATAACAGCTTCGCCTTCCGCGACCTGTTGGCAGAGACAGACATCCACCATAAGCGAACCCGGCCCTACACCCCGCGCACCAACGGCAAGGCCGAGCGTTTCATCCAAACCAGCCTGCGCGAATGGGCTTATGCCAAGGCCTACGAAACATCACTACAGCGGACCCAGGCGCTCAGACCCTTCATGACAGATTACAACACCATCCGAACCCACAGCGGCATCAAGCACATGACGCCCTTCGCCAGACTGAACAACGTTCTTGGATTCGACATCTAGACCGCTTTCAGGCTGACTGGAACAGTCAGCGTGGTCTAGCCCGTTGTTTTCGCGAGCAACTTTATCAGCCAGACTGTTCCAGTCAGGCTGATGTTGCTCTAGCCGAGCGATCCGGATCCAACACCAGTCGAAGCTCCTCCAGCGCCGCCGGGTCCTCGATCGTCGGCGGCACCGGCGCGTCCTCCCCATCGGCGATGCGGCGGATGCTGGCGCGCAAGATCTTGCCCGAGCGCGTCTTTGGCAGCCTGGAGACCACACGAGCGTGTCTGAACGCGGCGACGGGGCCGATCCGCTCCCTGACCAGGGCGACGAGTTCGGCGGCGACGTCCGCCTCCTTGCGGTCCACCCCCGACTTCAGCACCACAAGCCCGATCGGCGTCTGGCCTTTCAACTCATCCCGGGCACCGATGACGGCGCATTCGGCGACATCCGGGTGCGAGGCGAGGACTTCCTCCATCGATCCGGTGGACAGGCGGTGGCCGGCGACGTTGATGATGTCATCGGTTCGGCCCATGACCCAGACATCGCCGTCGGCGTCCACCATGCCAGCGTCGCCGGTGCGGTACCAGCCAGGGAAGTCGGACAGGTAGGCTGAGCGGTAGCCCTCATCGTTCTGCCACAGGGTGGGGCCGCAGCCGGGCGGCAGCGGCAGCCGCAGCGAGAGGTTGCCGGTCTCTCCGGCTGGCAACATCTGGCCCTCGTCGTCCAGCGCATGCAGATCGTAGCCGGGACATGGCCGCCCGCCAGAGCCGGGCTTGAACGCAAACAGGCCGAACTGGCGGAAGCCGGCGGTGATCGGCCAGCCGGTCTCGGTCTGCCACCAATGGTCGACGACGGGCTTGCCCAGCAGTTCGTGTGCCCAGACCGCGGTGGGCGGATCGCAGCGTTCGCCCGCCAGGTACAGCGCCTGCAGGCAGGTCAGGTCGTGCGCGCGCGCCAGCTTGCCCTTTGGATCCTGCTGCTTGATCGCGCGCATTGCCGTCGGCGCGGTGAACAGCACCTTGACCCGATGCTGGGCGATCACCCGCCAGAACGCGCCGGCATCCGGGGTGCCGACAGGTTTGCCCTCATACATCACCGAGGTGCAGCCGCGCAGCAACGGTGCGTAGACAATGTAGCTGTGGCCCACCACCCAGCCGACATCGGAGGCGGTCCAGAACACGTCGCCCGGCCCCAGGCCGTAGATCATGCGCATCGAATTCCACAGCACGACGGCATGGCCGCCATTGTCGCGGACCACGCCCTTGGGCCGCCCCGTGGTGCCCGAGGTATACAGGATGTAGAGCGGCTCGGTTGCCAGCACCGGAACGCAGCCGTGCGGCGTGGCGGCCTCAACAGCCGCGTTGAAGTCATAATCCCGGCCAGCGACAAGATCCGCGTCCGCTTGCGGGCGCTGCAGAATCAGGCACGCCCCGGGCTTGTGCGGCGACTGCGCGATGGCCGCATCCAGCAGCGGCTTGTATCGGACCACCCTGCCCGGCTCCAGACCGCAGGAGGCGGAGATGATCACCTTGGGCTTGGCGTCGGCGATGCGCGCCGCCAGTTCCGCCGCGGCAAAGCCGCCGAAGACGACGGAGTGGATCGCGCCCAGCCGAGCGGTGGCCAGCATCGCGATGGCTGCCTCGGGCACCATCGGCATGTAGATAACGACGCGGTCACCCCTGGCGACACCAAGGGACGCCAGAGCGCCGGCAAGTTTCGCAGTGCGGGTCAGCAGGTCCTGGTAGGTGTAGGTCGTCACGGCGGCTGTCATCGGGCTGTCGTGGATCAGTGCGGGCTGATCGGCGCGGCCGGCTTCGACGTGACGGTCGAGACAGTTGTAGCAGGTGTTCAGCTCCGCACCGGGGAACCACTGGCCGAACGCGCCCATGGCCGCGTCGAAAACCTTGTCCCATGGCTTTTGCCAGCTAATGCCGTCCGCCTCCGCCGCCCAGTAGGCGTATGGGTCCCGCATCCAGGTCCGATAGGCATCTGCATACGTCGTGGCGGCGGTCATCTGGCTTCGCTCCCTGTCCAGCCGTTTCCGCTGTTGTCAGGCGGGATTTGCCCAGGGTCAAGCGACGGGTCGGAACGACCTGAATCCAAGGATTGTCGGGGGATCGTCGGGGGATTATCAGATTTGTTAGTTTTGCTTGCAAATTTTGTTAGGGAATACTAGAACGTTGCACGAACATCAGCGGCGTCCAGCTTCGTCGCGCCGAGATCGAAGGAAACCACCGGATGCTCCTCCGCTGCTCCATCACCGTCTGCGACGCGACCGCCTGGTTGGGCGCTGCCCAATGAGCGTGATCCTGACCGGAGTCGGCAATCAGATCGTCATGGCCGCGCCCGGACGACCGATGCTGGTCGGGCCGCTGCCAGGATCGGTGCCGGCCAGCACGCAGATCTTCGCCAGCAGTGCCGGGCTGACGGGCTGGTGGGATGCCGGCGTTGCCTCTGGGATCCTCGACAGCAACGGCTCACCGCTGGGCACTTTCGGTGCGCCGGCTGCCTCGGTGGCGAACAAGTCGGGCGTCGGCACGGCCTTGGCGGTTTGGCATGCGGCCTCCGGCGCAACGGCGCCGATGGCGACGCCACGCTTGAACGGGCTGCTGGGCGGGATCGGGCTGAACACGATCATCCCGCCGAACCTGCCGGGCGCCGGCCAGCAGCTTCCGCTGATGGACCCAGACCAGGGCCTGATTAGTGCCCCGCTCAACCTGGGTTCGGGCGCCGCGTGGACGGTCTTCCTGGTCTGGTCGCGCCCCAACTGGCGGCAAAGCTCCACCGCGGCCAGCGTCCTGCTCAGCATTGCCGGCACGCCGGTAGTCAGCGTCGACAACAACGGCGGCCAGCGGCTGGTGCTGTTCCCCGGCGCCCAGCAGACGGTGCTGTCCAGCACGCTGACGCGCCGGCACAGCCATGCGCTGATCCTGCGCAACACGCCGGGGGTCGGCGTCGATGTCTGGCTCGACGCAGCCCAGGTCGGCAGCGCCGCACCCAATCCGCTGACGGCCGCGCTCAGTGCGCCGCTGCTGTTCCTGCATGGCGGCGGTGCGGCCGGCGGGGCGGAATGCTGGTTCCATGAGGCCGCGGTCTGGAACACCGCCGTGAACGCGAGCGGCATTGCCGCCATCCTGTCTTACGAGTCGCGCTGGAGGCTGGGGCCGCGCAAGGGCATTCAGATCCTGGTCACCGGCCAGTCCAATGCCGGCAAGGCTCTGAACGACGGCGCCTGGCACCTGCTAGCCCAAGGCGTGGCCTGGCATCTGGGTGCCTTGGCCTACGGCGTCGTTGGGTTCTGGGGCGGCGCACCGGCCGCCACCTGTATCTCCGGCCATGGCCTGTACCCCGTCCCGGCCCAGGGCTTGCCGGGAACGTTCCTGAACAATCCGGGCGATGGCAGCAATCCGGCGGGCTGGCAGCTTGGCGCGGACGGCCAGGCGGTGCAAACCTGGATTCAGTCCAACACGGCAAGCGAGGATGCCGCCGACATCGCCGCAATCCTCTGGCCCTGGTCCGAGAACGACAGTTGCCGGGCCTACAGCGAGAAGCCAACGTACGAAGCCGCCGCGCGCCGGTTCCTGGCGCTTGAGCGCGGCATGGTATCCCGCTCCGCCGCCAGTCTGCCGCAGGTCTGGTGGTCAGCGCTGCCGTTCTATTGGAACCCAACCCCCAGCGATGCCGGCACACAAATGCATCGCGAGGTCGTGGCCGACATGGCGGCTGATCCAACGCAGAACGTGGCGGTCGTGCTGCCGCAAACCGCCGACAGCCTGCCGCGCTGCATCGGCGGAACAGCACTGGCCTATGATCCGGCGACGGGCCAGTGGACCGGCGGCGATATTGATCATCGCGACATTCTGGACAATCAGCGCTTTGGCATGCTGGCGGCCCCGCTGGTGGCGCGCGCGATCCTGGCCTCGGAGGGAGGCGACACCATCGCCGCGATCCCGGCCGGGATGCCCAACATGGGCGGCCCGGTTGTGACCCACGTCTACCGCCAGTCCAGCACCAGCCTGGTGGTTACCGTCCAGCACGATTGTGGCACTGACCTGATTGTTCCCCCCACGCTGGCCAGCTCCGGCATCGGATGGGCGGTGATGGATGGCGGATCGGTGGCCTCGCCCGGCCCGATCGTCACCGCAACCGCCTGCGTACGGCTGAGTGCCACGCAGTTGCAGATCACGTTGGGGGAGGCGCTGGTCAATCCCAGCGAAGCATGCCGGCTGTTCTATCCTTATGGCACAACGACCATCGGCCGCGGCAATGCCGTGACCGACAACCTGTCCCAGGTCACGCCGCCAGCGGGATGGGATATCGCCGCGGACCTTGGCGCCCCCCCAGGCGTGACGGCCGCCTTCGCCGCCTCATTCCTGACTGTGACAGGTTTCGCCGCTGCCACGTTGCCTGGCGAAACCATGACAACGCCATGGCATTTCAATATGCCCGTCCACATCCCGATGGCGACAGCATCAGGCGTCGTGCTGAGCGATACACCCTGAATTCCACGCCGCCAGCCTGGACTTGCGAACCGCCACTGCCGATGATTTCCGCGGTGGCGGAGGATGCAGGATGCAGATCGACGGTTTGGCGGCAATCGTAACGGGCGGCGGTTCTGGGTTGGGTGCGGCAACAGCGGCGCATCTGGCCAAGCTTGGTGCCCGAGTTGCGGTGCTGGATATCAACCAGGCGGCGGCACAGCAGCAGGCAGCGGCAATCGGCGGCATCGGCCTGGGCTGCGACGTGGCCGACGCAGCCTCTGGCGAAGCCGCCTTCACGGCTGCCCGAGCAGCGCATGGGCCAGTGCGCATCCTGGTCAACTGCGCTGGCATCGGCACTGCAGGACGCATCGTCGGTCGGGACGGCCCGCTGAAGCTGGAGGCATTCGAGCGTGTCGTGCGGGTGAACCTGATCGGCAGCTTCAACATGCTGCGGCTGGCTGCGGCGGAGATGGCGGAGGCCGATCCGTTGGCGGAAAACGAGCGCGGCGTGATCGTCAACACCGCCTCGATCGCGGCCTATGAGGGGCAGGTCGGGCAGCCGGCCTATGCAGCCTCCAAAGGCGGCATTGTTGGGATGACGCTGCCGGCGGCGCGGGAGCTGGCGCGCATCGGGGTGCGGGTGGTCACGATTGCGCCCGGGCTGTTCCACACGCCGATGGTGGATGGTCTGCCAGCCGAGGTACAGGCGGGCCTGGGCGCCAGCATCCCGTTTCCCTCGCGGCTGGGCCGACCGGCGGAATATGCCGAACTGGTGGAGCACATCGTGCGCAACCGGTTCTTGAACGGCGAAGTGATCCGGCTTGACGGGGCGCTGCGGATGCCACCGCGGTAGTCTCACATCAGTTTGAGCCGGGACTGTTTGACGGCGAGAATAACGCGTGTCTGGACATACGTCCCGTGGGACCACGTCTGGCACCGCCGGAGCGTTTTCCGGCTGTTCAGGCCGAAGGTGCGGTAGAAGACTCGCCACAGGGGAAACCAGGCATGGATGAACGGGCTGCAACACTGCTGGAGGGTATCGATCGTAGCGCCAAGATCCTTGAGCTCGGTGCCAGCGTGGCGCCTTGCGTGCCTCGGTCAGCCGGTTGGGATGTAACGGTTGTCGACCACGGAACGCAGGAAGAGCTTGTGGAAAAATACCGGATCGACCCGAACGTCAACACGGACAACATAGAGAGCGTCGACTTTGTCTGGCGTCGCGGCGCCATGCACGATGTCGTTCCGGAACCTATGCATGGCACTTTCGACGTTCTGATCGCCAGCCACGTCATTGAGCACCTTCCGGACCCGATCGGCTTCCTGCAGTCGGCGTCCCGCCTGCTCCATCCCCGGCATGGCGCCATCGTGCTGGCGGTACCGGACAAGCGCTGGTGCTTTGACTGCCTGAAGCAGGTCAGCTCCACAGGCCAATTTCTGGCCGCGCATCGGATGGGTTCACAGCGTCACAGCCTGATCGCTCGCTTCGACCACTCGGCCTACATTGCGTTCGACAATGGTCGCGGCGCCTGGGGGCGGGAACGGCTGCCCGGCTTGAAGCTGGCCGACACCCTGGAGAACGCCTACTCGCAGTTCCAGAACTGGAGCCCCGATCCTGCCACACCCTATGTCGATTCGCATGGGTGGGCCATGACCCCGGCAAGCTTCGAGCTTCTGATACTGGAGATCAACGCGCTGGAACTGACCGACTGGCATGTCGAGTGGCTGCTGCCGTGCTGGGGCATGGAATTCTATGTTCGCCTGGCCCGCGGCCGGCTGCAGTTCGCTACACAGGCAGACCGGGAGGACCGCCGGATGGAGCTGCTGAAGCGCATCATGCTTGAATTGCGCGAACAGGCCGATTGGCTGCTGCGTGAACCGCCGGAAGCGGAGGTACCTGCTGAGAATATTCAGTTGCAGCCAATAGACCCCCAGGTCCGGCGAGCTAATCCCGGCGACGATGATCAACCGCCAGGACGCGTCGACGGTCAGGTTCCGCTGCCGCCTGCCTGACGATGCGGCGTTAGACGACGCCGCGAGCGGGCGTTGGGCGCGTGGTCGCCGCGGTCAGGGCAAGCAACAGAATGAGACTACGCGGCAACGCCAGTCTGGTGTCGCCATGGTCGATCTCACTGGCAAGCACCACGGCGGACGCCGCGGCCACCAGCGCGCCGCCAAGCTGGCGAGTACCTCGTGGTACCATCAGCAAGCCGCCGGCACATTCGGCCAAAGCCGCGGTTTGCATGTTGGCGCGCGACCAGCCGAGATGCTGGAACATCCCCTGGTAGCCGCGCACACCAACCAGCTTGTCGCCACCAGCCAGGGCCACCGCGGCGCCAAGAGCGGGGAAAAAGTAAGACAGCATCGGATCCTCCTTTACATGGCAACGCTGGACGGTTCCCGCCGTTGCCCGGCGATCGTCGGCCGCGGCATGACTCCGCCCAGGGGCTGCCGGCGTTGTCCGTGTGGACGATGAAGGATTCGTGCGGTATCCTTACACAAAAGCCCTGACGTAGGTCTTAGCTTGGCGGACAGCATAGGCGAGCAGGTCGAACGGCAACGGCGCCGTGCCCGTCGGCGGCGAGGCTGTCGAGTGCCCGGATCATGCCGACGACGGTTTGGAAGATGAGCAGTTGGCGACGAGGTGGTTGTACTTGAGCAGCCGCTTCACCACAGAATCTCCGTCCACGATGGCGACATGTTCGTTTCCGGGAGGGCACTGTCGGTAGCTTCGGCGGCCCACATGAGACGAGCTTACAAGGCGATGACGAACGCAGCCGGGCCGACCGGAATGCCGACCTGCTCGGCGTAGGCGCTATGTCGCGCTCATACTCGTCTCAGGAGACGAGCTGGGTGCGGTAGTCGCCATCGTCCTCGCTGCCCGGGATGCAGAGGTCGCCCGACTTCAGTTCGTTGACCACCTGCGTGAACAAACACATATCGAAGTAGCACCGGTCCACCTCAGCGGGCACGGCGTCGCGGGCGGTGCGCCCGGTCAGCAGCGGCCACCATTTCTCGCCCCATCGACAAGAAATTGAAGCAACCTTTGCCTACGCCGAACCTTACAGGCCAGCACGCGCCATCAAGAGTCAAGCCATGCCGCCCGAAACATCCATACCGATCGTCAGGCCCGTGCGCCCTGTCCACCCAATGCTTGTGGCTGCCCCGGTGGTCTGCTTTGCCGGTGCCCTGCTGACCGACATCGCCTATGCGTCCAGCGCCAACATCATGTGGTCCAATTTCTCGGACTGGCTGCTGGCCGTGGGCATGGCGCTTGGCGTCATCGGCTTCATCGTGGCGCTCGTCAACATGATCGCGAATCGCCACGTACGAGCCGCCCGTCCCACCTGGCCCTTTATCCTGGGCAGCCTGGCTGTCCTGATCGTCGCCTTCCTCAACAACCTGGTTCACAGCCGCGACGCCTGGACCTCGGTCGTGCCACAGGGCCTTGTCCTGTCCGCTGTCACCGTTCTACTCGCTCTGGCTACAGGCTGGCTCGCCACCCGAAAACAATCCGCGACCGCAAGCCCGGTGGAGATTCGCTGATGCACATCGCCTTCAAACGGCTGGCTTTGGCTGGGACCGCCATCCTAGTCCTGGCAGCGGCCGATACCGCCCCTTTCGACATCAAGACGCAGATCGGCCCCAATCCAGCATTGCCGGAGCCCAACGAGTATCTTGTTCCGCCCATGCACTTGGCAAAAGTGGTGGGATGGAAACCGGGCGAGATGCCAAAGGTCTCCACTGGCCTGCGCATCACCGCGCTCGCCGCCGACCTGCAGCACCCGAGATCGGTCTATACCTTGCCTAACGGCGACGTGCTGATTGCCGAATCCGTCAGTCCGGACCTGGAGCCAATCTCCCGCCCCAAGACCATCGTCATGAAGCAGGTGGAGGCCTGGGTCACCTCCGCCGGCCATCCCCAGCACAGCAACCGCATCACCCTGGTGCGCGACGCGGCAAACGGCCAACCCGCGGTGCGCACAGTCCTTATCGACCATCTGCACTCACCGTTCGGCATGGCGCTGATCGGCAACGATTTCTACGTCGCCGATACCGACGCGTTGCTGCGCTTCCCCTATACGCTCGGCCAGACCACCATTACGGCAGCCCCCACGGTTGTGACCGACCTACCTGGCGGCCCCATCGACCATCACTGGACAAAAAGCATGGTCGCCAGCCCTGATGGCACCAAACTCTATGTGGGTATTGGCTCGAACAGCAACATTACGGAAAATGGCATCGACGCGGAAATGGGCCGTGCAGATATCTGGGAAATCGATCGCGCCACCGGTGCCCATCGTGTATTCGCCGATGGGCTGCGCAACGCCACGGGCCTGGCCTGGGAGCCGCAGACCCACGCCCTTTGGGCTGTGGTCAACGAGCGTGACGAGCTCGGTCCCAACCTGGTCCCGGACTATCTCACGTCGGTCAAGGACGGCGCATTCTACGGGTGGCCCTACAGCTATTACGGCCAGCACCTTGATCCGCGCGTGAATCCGCAACGGCCGGACCTGGTGGCAAAAGCCATTCCCCCCGATTACGCGCTCAGCTCCCATGTTGCGCCCCTGGGTATCGCGTTCGGCACCGCCCAGGGTTTGCCGCCCCACTTCAACGGCGGTGCCTTCGTAGGCGAGCACGGAAGTTGGGACCGCCCGGAGCTGACCGGATACAAGGTGGTCTTCGTCCCCTTCGCCAATGGCAAGCCGAACGGCACCGCCGAAGACGTAGTCACTGGCTTTCTGAACGCACAGGACCAGGCGCAAGGTCGTCCCGTTGGGTTAGCGCTCGACAAGAATGGGGCTCTGCTGATCGCAGACGATGCAGGGAATACGGTTTGGCGGGTGTCCTCGGCGGGCCAAACAGCGATGAAGTAAGGAAGCAGCCCGGCGAAAACAATCAGAACCTTATAGCTGGACTGCTATCGGCACGTACTTAGACCGGTTTCCGTTCGCCTTGGCTCACGGACCCCGCTCTTACTCATTGTTTGATTGCGTGATTCATCGTTCCGGTGATGCCACCTGCTCGGATCACGCTCTAGGCAGTCCAGACAGCCGAAACTTCTAAGTGCGCAGGACGGTGAACCTGATGAGCGGGGGCAAGGATTCGTCCGAGCATCCCGCACAGTCCTTGCCATGGTCCTGATCCGTTCAATCCGCTACAGCAGTTCGGTCAATTCATGCGTTGTGGCCGCCAGCCGATCAGCTCCGGCGGCTTCCAGCTCCGCCTTGCCACCATAGCCCCACAGCACGCCGATCGAACGCAGGTCATTTGCCTTCGCGGCATGGATGTCGTGCAGCCGGTCGCCAACCATCGTCGTCTGGTTTGGCTGATAGCCCTCGGTGCGCAGGATCTCGGCCAGCAGGTCGGTCTTCTGGTCGAGCCCACCGCCCGGCAACGCCCCGTAGACCCGTGGCAGAAACGGCCGCAAGCCAAGGAAGTCGACCACGCGCTCAGCGAAGTCGCGCCGCTTGGAGGTGGCGACGCATAGCCGCCTTCCTGCCTGCGTCAGCGCGGCCAACATGTCCTGGATGCCGGGAAAGGCGGCGCAGTCATACAACCCGACGGTCGTGTAGCGCTCGCGGTAGGTGGCGACGCCAAGATCGACCCGATCGTCGCCGTATTTCTCCAGCATCATGCGGATTGACGCCGCTATTGGCGGTCCCACTGCCCACTTCAGCTCGCCGGCCAACCCGGGGTCGTGGCCAAGTTCAGCCAGCATATGGCGAAAACAGGCCTCGATGCCGGGGCGGGAGTCGGCCAGCGTTCCATCCAGATCCAGCAGAACCGCCGGGGCGGCAGCAGAACTCACGCCGCCTTGCCGAACAGGCCGCCATGCGAGGCGAGATAGGACAGATGGCTGTCGGCGTCGCCATAAAGCTGGTCGATCATCGTCACCCGCTTGAAGTAATGTCCGACCGCATATTCGTTTGTCATGCCGATGCCGCCATGCAACTGGATCGCCTCCTGCCCGACATGGCGGGCGGAGCGGCCGACCTGCACCTTGGCGGCCGAGATGGCCTTGCGGCGCTCCAGCGGATTTTCCTCACCGGCCATGACAGCGGCGAACAGCGCCATGCTGCGGGCCTGCTCAACCGCCACCAGCATGTCCACCGAGCGATGCTGCAGCACCTGGAAGGAGCCGATGGCACGGCCGAACTGCTTGCGAGTCTTCAGATACTCGAGTGTCAGGTTCTGCATCGCCTGCATCGCCCCGACTGCCTCGGCGCACAGCGCGGCAATGGCCTCATCAATAACGTGCTCGATCGCTGGCAAGGCGTTGTCGTTGATGAGGTCGTCGGCGGTGACGCGGACATTTGTCAGAGTCAGTTCGGCTGCACGCTGACCGTCCTGCGTGGGATAGCCGCGCCTGCTGACGCCCTGCGCGGCGGGGTCGATCAGGAACAGCCCGAGGCCGTCGCGGGCCCGCCGCTCGCCGGAGAGCCGAGCGGTGACGAAGACCTTGTCGGCGCTGTCGCCATGGATCACGACGCTCTTGGTGCCATCCAGGATGTAGCCGCCGCCGTCCCGCCGTGCTACGGTGGTCACATCGGCTAGGTCATAGCGGGAGTGGCGCTCGACATGGCCGAACGCCAGCTTCAGCTTACCGGCGGACACCTTTGGCGCCAACGCACCCAGCACCGAGGCAGACGCCGCCCGGCGTAGCAGGCCGCCGCCGAGGATCACAGTGGCATAGTAGGGTTCCAGCACCAGGCCGCGGCCGAACGCATCCATGACGATCGCCGTCTCCACCGCGCCACCGCCAAATCCGCCAAGCGTCTCCTCGAACGGCAGACCCAACAGACCCATCTCGGTGATCTGGTCCCACATCGCGGCGCTGTACCCAGCGGGTTCGCGAAGGTATTTCTTGCGCTGTTCAAACTGGTACTGGTCGGCAACCAGGCGGTCGACGCTTTCCTTCAGCAGGCGCTGGTCTTCGGACAGATCGAAATCCATTGTTTCCTCGGATTTGTTGTCGCGCTACAGGCCAAGAATTGCTTTCGCGATAATATTGCGCTGGATCTCATTCGACCCGCCATAGATCGACGTCTTGCGGTAGTTGAAGTACATCGGCGCCGCCTCGGTGGCATACTCGGGGCCGATCACCGGCTCATTGTTGCCCTCGAAGTCGCGTTGATAGGGCATGACATACGGGCCGACCACCTCCATCACCAGCTCGGTCAGTTGCTGCTGAATGACGGAGCCTTTCAGCTTCAGTATCGAAGATGCCGGGTTCTGCCGGCCCTTGGCCAGCTTGCGCTCGTCTGAGACGACGCGAAGCTGGGTCATCTCCAGCGCCTTCAGTTCGACTTCGACCGCGGCCAACTTCTCCAGGAAACGGGGACTTTCGATCAGCGGGCGTTCGCCGGCAAACTCCAGGCCGGCGATCTGCTTGATCCGTGCCACCTTCGCCTTGGACGCGCCGACGCGCGCGATGCCAGTGCGCTCGTTGCCCAGCAGGAACTTGGCATAATCCCAACCCTTGTTCTCCTGGCCGACCAGGTTCTCGGCCGGGACCTCTACATTGTCGAAGAACACTTCATTGACCTCGCGGCCGCCGTCGATGGTAACGATCGGGCGGACAGTGATGCCGGGGGTCTTCATGTCAATCAGCAGGAACGAGATACCCTCCTGCGCCTTGGCGGCGGGATCGGTACGCACCAGGCAGAAGATCCAGTCGGCATACTGTGCCAGCGTGGTCCAGATCTTCTGCCCATTGACGATATACTTGTCTCCCTGCTTTTCCGCCTTGGTGCGCAAGGATGCGAGATCAGAGCCGGAGCCGGGTTCCGAAAAGCCCTGGCACCAGAAGATGTCGGCGTTGGCGGTGGCGGGCAGGAAGCGCTGCTTGATCGCCTGACTGCCGAACTGGGCGATGACCGGGCCGACCATGGAAACGTTGAAGGCGATCGGCGCCGGACAGTTCGCCAGTTGCATCTCGTCCTGGTAAAGGTAGACCTGGATCGGCGTCCAGTCCTGACCGCCCCATTCCACCGGCCAGTTCACAGTGGCCCAGCCGCGGGCGTTCAGGATGCGCTGCGCGCCGATCATGTCATCGCGGGTCAACCCCTCCCCTTCGGCAACCTTCGCTCGAATGGACTCCGGGATGGCGCTGCGGAAGAACGCACGCGCCTCGTCACGGAAGGCGATTTCCTCTGGGGTGAAGTTCAGGTCCATGGACGGCTCCCTTTTCTTGTGTGGTTCGATATAGGCGCGGCTGGCCGGCGTCAAACCTGCCCTGCCGCCGGCTTGCCCGCGCCGCTGGCACGTGGCACCACGGGTGCCTGACCAGGGAGGACGCAATGGACCGAACCCTTGATGCCGCGCTGGGCTTTGCCCCCGACGACGACTCGCCGATCCCCTACATGCAGCGGACGAGGGCATACTACGCGGCGATCGGCTACACCACGCCGTATCGCTGGGCGCATTATCTGTCGGCGCCGTTTACGCCGCTACGCAAGCCACTCAGCCAGTCGAAGGTCGCGATCATCACCACCGCCGCCCCGTATCAGCCGGACAAGGGCGATCAGGGACCGGGCGCAGCCTACAACGGCAGTGCGAAGTTCTATCAGGTCTATTCCGGCGACACGGCAATCGATCACGATTTGCGCATCTCCCACATCGGCTACGACCGCATCCACACGACGGCGACCGACAGCGGCACATGGTTCCCGCTGCCTGCGTTGCGCCGAGCCGCCGCAGCGGGGCGGATCGGGGCTGTTGCACCGCGCTTCCATGGCGCCCCCACCAACCGCAGCCACCGCGTGACGATCGAGACCGACGCACCGGAGATCCTGCACCGGCTGCAACAGGATGCCGCCGACGTCGCGGTGATCGTGCCGAACTGTCCGGTCTGCCACCAGACCAGCACCCTGGTCGCGCGACATCTGGAGGCCAATGGCATTCCGACTGTGGTGATGGGATGCGCCAAGGACATTGTCGAGCATGCCGCCGCGCCACGATTCTTGTTCAGCGACTTTCCGCTGGGCAACAGCGCCGGCAAACCGCACGACGTATCTTCGCAGGACGACACGCTGGCACTGGCGTTACGGCTGCTGGAGGCAGCGCCGGGCCCGCAGATCAGCATGCAGTCGCCGCTGCGCTGGGCGGCGGACGGAGAATGGAAGCGCGACTACCTGAACCTTGAGCAGATGGGCGAGGAGGAACTGCAGCGCCGGCGTGCCGAGTTCGACCGGCAGAAGGCGCTCGCCCGCCCGAACCGCGAGGTCAAGGCGGCATGACGGCGCGGCCGTTCGCCGGCGTGCGCATCCTGGACTTCACCCAGGTTCTGGCCGGACCCTATGCCAGCTATCAGTTGGCGCTGCTGGGGGCCGAGGTGATCAAGGTGGAGCGGCGCGGCGGCGAGGACATGCGAAGGACGCCGCTGTCGAAGGAGTGGGCGGAGCGCAACATGGCCTCCGCCTTCATCGCGGTGAACGGCAACAAGAAAAGCCTGACCTTGGACCTGCAGAAACCGCAGGCGCGACAGATCGTGCTGCAACTGGCGGCAAAGGCGGACGTGGTGATGGAGAACTTCCGGGCTGGCGTGATGGACCGTCTGGGGCTGGGGTATGACGCCCTGTCGGCGGTCAATCCCGGCCTGATCTACTGCGCGATCTCCGGCTTCGGGCAGACCGGACCGTCCAGCAACGAAGCCGGCTATGACGGCAAGATCCAGGCGATGTCAGGCATCATGGCCATCACCGGCCATCCTGAATCAGGACCAACCCGAGCCGGGTTTGCCGTCTGCGACATCCTTTCAGGTGCAACCGGCGCGTTTGCCATTGCGTCTGCCTTGTTCCAGCGGACGCACACCGGTATGGGACAATTCATCGACGTTTCGATGCTTGAAGCCAGTCTGGCGTTCCTGACCACCCAGGTCGCCGACTATACGGTGGCGGGTCATCATCAGCAGCAGGAGGGCAACCAGGCCGTCAGCCGCAAGGTCACCGCCAACCTGTTCCGCGCTAAGGACAGCTACCTGCTGCTGGCTGTCAACGATGAACGTCAGTATCGCGCCTTGATGACAACCATCGGCCGGGCAGATGCATTGGACGATCCGCGCTTCGCTGACTGGTTCAGCCGCAAGGCAAGCGAATCAGCCCTGAGGGAACTGATCGAAGCGGCGCTGGCTGGCGACGATGCCAGGATCTGGGAACGCCGGTTGAACGATGCGGGTGCGCCCTGTGCCAGCATCTGGCGGCTGGAGGAGATCATCGACCATCCCCAGATCGCGGCGAGGGGTGTGATGCAGACGGTTGAAACTCCCTATGGGCCGCTGCGGCTGATGGGATCAGGGTTTCAACTCGCGCACGGCGGCGGCCAGTTGGACAGTTTGGCGCCGCTGCCCGGGGCGGACACCGACGCTGTGCTGTCTGAGCTGGGTTATGATGCGGCGGCCATCGCCGCCTTGCGGCAGGAGGCGGTTATTTGAACCCGCCGCTATCCGCCGGCGCGTTCTTGGCCTGAACCGGGCCGACGCTGATATCCACACGTCGCACAGCAAGGCTGGGCAGCGGCTTCGGGTCGATCAAGCCGGTTGCGGCGGTGGTGATCCGGTCGGCAACGACGCCATCGTCCGACAGGGCATGTTTGACCGCAGCCGCCCGTTGTACGGACAGGACGTCACCGTCCGGCTTGCGATCCGCCGGTGCCGCATAGCCGGTGACCTCGACCGGCAGGCGAGAGTGCGACTGGGCAAAGTTCGCGGCCGCCGCAATCGTGTCGGTTGCCTGGGTATCAAGCTTGGCTGAAGAGGTCGGAAAGTAGACGCTGAAGTTCTGACTTTCCGGCGATGAACAGCCGGCCACGGCAACCATCGACAGCACGCTTACCAACCTTAGCCGCATCAGGTCCTAAACTCCAGCCAGGCTTCCGCCGGGTGCGCAACGTCTTATACCAACGGCCCGAAGCATTGACCGTTCGTCAAACGGTCGGGCCGTCGGTATCGTATTGATTTCGCGGGCAGCCGCGACGCCAACCCTGCCCGCATACCGGTCATCCCTGCGGGCTGCCGGTATTACCGACAGAAATCATACGCGATTGAAGCAGTGGCGGAATGTTCACATTACCGTGCGGTAACTGTCGAGAAACGTACTGGCGAGATGGCCGCCAGCAACGTGCCGGCCGGCCCGGGGTCGCGGCCAAGCACCAGGTCGGCCACCAGCCGTCCGGCGGCAGGGGCGGTCTGGATGCCATAGCCGCCTTGCCCGACACACCAGAAGAAGCCCTCGGTTCGAGGGTCCCAGCCGAATGCCAGGCTGCCATCCGGGGTGAAGGTGCGCAGGCCGGCCCAGGTGTGCTCGATCCGGCGGACTTCGATGTCCAGCGCCTGCTGCATGCGGTCGATGCCGATGGCGACGTCGATTTCCTCGGGCTGAACGTCGTGCGCGTGTGTCGGCGTGGCGTCAGCGGGCGATACCATCAATCGGGTGCGGGCCTCTGGCCGAGCATACCATTGTTCATCCACATCGACGATCATCGGCCAGTCCGACGCGTCGAACGGTTCAGGATTAATGATAGCCGCCGTTCGCCGGCACGGCTGCAGCCCAAGCGGCGTGGCCCCGGCTATGCTGGCGACATGATCGCCCCAAGCGCCCGCGGCGTTGACTACAACCGGGGCTCGAAACAGCTCGCCCGTCGCTGCCTCGATCTCCCACATGCCGCCCAGTCTCTCGATCCTCCCTGCCCGGTGGCGCAGGCCCAGCACGCCGCCGCTGGCCCGCAGGGTGCGCAGGAACCCCTGATGAATCGCGGCCACGTCCATGTCGAAGGCGTCTTCCTCCAATATGGCGGCGGCCAGATAGCCAGGCCGCAACGCAGGAACCAGATCCAGCGCCCGTTGTACCGAGGCTGGACGCATGCCATGGCCGTTGGCGAGGGTGGCTTCCAGATGCGGACGCTGAGCCTCGGTTGCCAGCGTCAGCACAGAGCGTCGCCGGATCAGGCTGGTATCGCAGAAGCCGGGCGGCGGTGTTTCGTAGAACTGCCGGGACAGGCGGGTCAGGGCGCGGACGTCCGCCGGGCCGTAGTTCTGGATCCAGATCGCCGCTGACCGGCCCGTGGTATGATAGCCGGCGACATCCTCGGCCTCGATTAACGCCACGCGCTTGTCCTGCGACAGGAAGGCCGCCGCGGTCGCGCCAGCCATCCCGGCGCCGATGACGGCAATATCGTAGTCCTGGGTGGTCATCGAGCCTCCGGGCCGGTTGGTGCGGGCCGACGCAGCGGCGGCGCCGTTTGAACCCGAAGGACAGGATAGCATTCCGAGGTGCTGGCGTCTTGCGGAACCGTCTTGCCGATGTAGGCAGGACGGGCGACGATCGGGCGCCAAGACGAAGGGGGAGACGATGATCGATCTGGTGATCCGAGGCGATATGGTGGTCACGCCGCAAGGCGTCGGTGCGCACGACATACTGGTCTCTGGCGGTACCATCGCAGCGGTCGCCTCACCCGGCAGCATCCCGCTGGCCGAAGGTATCCGGCTGATCGACGCCACGGGCAAGATCGTCATGCCGGGCGGGATCGATCCACACGTGCATTGCAAATGGCACCTGCCCGCCCCCGACGGCGGCGCGACCGAGACCGCGCCGCCCGACGTCGTCAGCAAGGCCGCGGTGCATGGCGGCACCACGACCATGATCGACTTCACCCGGACCTCGCAAGGCAGTGATGTGCGTGACGCGATCGAGCGGCGCGAGCAGGACTGGAAGGGACACTGCGCGTGCGACTACGCCCAGCACCTGATGGTGGAAGGTGCGCTGCCTGTCGATCTGCCGGGGCAGGTTGGAGAAGCGATTCAGGCCGGCTTTCCGACAGTAAAAATCTTCACCACCGACATCACCCCGAACCGCAAGGGCCGGATGGTCGACTTCGGCGACATCTGGGAGATCTTCCAGATCCTTGCCGCCAACAAAGGGTTGGGTGTGATCCACTCGGAAGACAACGACATTGTCATGCACATGTATGGCAAATTGATCCGCGAGGGCCGCACAGGCTTCCAGAACATGGCCGAGGTGCACAACACCCTGTCGGAGGACGTCTCGTTCCGCCGCGTCATCCGGCTGGCCGAGAAGGTGCCGGGCACAGCCCTTTACATGATGCACGTCTCGGCTGCCACGGGTGTTTCGGCGATCCAGGAGGCCAGGCGCCGCGGCGTGCCGATCTATGGCGAGTCGCTGCATCAATACATGCTGTACACCAGCGCGGATTACCGCCGGCCGAATGGTCAGATCTACCACACCTATCCGTCGCTGAAGGGCCAGGAGGATCATGCAGCGCTGTGGCAGGGCACCTTGGACGGGTCGATCAACTGCGTCGCCACGGATGAGATCTGCTGCACCCTGAAGCAGAAGCTGCAGGGTGTCCGCATCGACGACACCACCGGCGGCAACGCAGGCGTCGAGCCACGCGTGGCGCTGATGTATACGGAAATGGTCGGTAAGCGCGGCTACTCGTTGCAGCGTTTTGTTGATCTGGTATCGGCCAACGCTGCCAAAATCATGGGACTTTATCCCCGCAAAGGGGCTCTGGCAGCGGGTTCGGATGCCGATGTCTGCGTGCTTGATCCGGCTGACCGGCGGGTGATACGAGCCGAGGAGCTGCATGAGGCCGATTACACGCCGTGGGAGGGCCGCACGATGGACGCCTGGCCGTGTCTGACCGTTCTGCGCGGCAAGGTGGTGGTGGAAAACGGCATATTTGCCGGCAACCTGAACGACGGCAAATGGCAGCACCGCAGGGTGGCCGACGAGATGCTGACAGCGCCCAGACTGTAGCACATGCCAGGCAGTGGCACATGACGGATGCGCAAGTTCGTGCCCTGCTGCTGGATTGCCTGAGGCTGTGGCAGGTCGAGGGTAAAATCACCGCGGGCGACACTGGGCTGGTGATCGACACACCCTGTGGGACCTTTACCGTGACGCAGGCGGATGCGGATCTTCGTCCATTGCGCTGGTTCTATCAGACGCCGCAGCGGGCAGCAGCACTTCGCCCGCCGCGAGGTGCCCCCTCGATCGTGGCGCTGCTGTCGGCCTTGCGCCGCGCGATGAGCGATCAGTAGGATGATCGGCCACGCTGCCTGGAAGTTCGCGGTTCGGGGTGAACACCAAGACTGTTTCTTTGCAGGTCCGACTGTCAGGTCATCGCAGCATCGGCGTGGCCTTGTGAAGATCGGGACTCACAGCTCTCGTCAGCCCCAGCCGAACAAAGCGGAAGTTGCGGCACACCTACCCTGGCCGGCGTGATGCCAAATGTCTGGCGGAACGCTGCACCAAAAGCCGACACGCTGGCATACCCAACGGCCGCCGCCGCCCGCGCGGGGCTAACGCCCTGGGCGATCAGGGCCAGGGCTTCAGTCATGCGCAACTGCCGTCGCCACTGCTGGAAGCTCATGCCGGTGTCCGCGCGGAACAACCGCGCCAGTGTCCGTATGGACGCCCCAGCCAGAGCGGCAAACTCATTAAGGTCACGCTGATCAGCAGGATCCGTCATCATCATCGCGATAATCCGAACCAGCCTCGGATCATGAGACGCCGGCAAAGACAACGGCCGGCTTTCAGCGCGACGGATCTCGTGCAGCACCAGCTTCGCCACCAGCCGGATCGGGCCGGCCCGGTCCCACACCACAGGCTCCGCGCAGACCGTCAGGATCAGTTCCCGCAGCAGCGGCGACACCGCGATAACGGTGGTCACGGCCGGACCCGACGCAGCGGCATCCGCGCGCAGGAACAAGGCCCGCATGGAGACCGCACCGTCCATCCGGACGCCGTGCTGCGTGTCGGCGGGGACCCATAATCCGGTTCCTGGCGGCACAGTGAAATAGGCTTCCTGGGTGCTGACACGCATCACGCCAGCAGTCGCGAACAGCAACTGGGCCCGCGGATGACGGTGCTGCAGCGTTTCATGACCAGGTGGGTAATCGTGTGCATAGCCAACCATCGGCCGCGGCGCCTGCTCAAATGGCTGCAGCCGGTTCTGGCCGATACGCGACAGGAATTGGCCCGACATCGCCATTGCGACAGCCTATGCTGATTGGCAACCAGACGGAACCAGCGATATGACCCCATTGGACGCGCCGCGCTTTGGTCGGCAAATCTTTTTCATCAACACCGCGCACACGTTCACCCACTACAGCCTGCTGATCCTGCCGACCGCGGTGCTGGCGATGGCTGCTCCCAACAGCCCGTTCGGTGCTTCTTACGGACCGATACTGGCGCTGGCCACCGGCATGTTCGTCCTTTATGGCCTGTTGTCGCTGCCGCAAGGATGGCTGGCACAGCGCTTAGGGCGCAAAGCCTTGATGACCGCGTTCTTTATGGGCACTGGGGGCGGCCTGATCAGCGCGGGTTTCGCCAACACGCCCACCATGCTTGCGGTGTCACTGGCCATCGCCGGGGCATTTGCCGCGATCTATCATCCGATTGGTACGACAATGCTGGTAGAGGCCGCAGGTGACAGGCTAGGCCGGTCGATCGGCGTCAACGGCGTGTTCGGCAACCTTGGCGTGGCCCTCGCACCGGTGGTCACCGCTTTCCTGGCCAACATGCTGAGCTGGCGTGCCGCCTTCATCGCCCCTGGCCTGCTCTGCGCGCTTGCGGGCCTAGCCTGGATGCGGATGCCGCTGGCGCAGACTACAAGCCACACGGCCAGCCGCACCTTCCCGCCGATTCCTCGCCCGCTGGTCCGTCGCGCCGTGCTGGTGCTGATGCTGATCGCCGCCTCGTCCGGCCTGGTGTTCAACGCCTTCACCCTGCTGCTGCCGAAGCTGATGCAGGAGAAGCTGGCCGGCAATGCGTCACTGCTGCCCCTGGTCGGCGCCGCTGCCTTCCTGGTTACGTTGTGCGGTGCGCTGACGCAGTTCTCGGTCGGCCGGATGATCGATCGCAACACCTTGAAGGCGGTTTTCCTGCCTGTCAGCCTGGTGCTGGCGCCGGCGATGCTGGCGCTTTCAGTCGTGCAAGGCTGGCTGATCCTGCCGCTGGCCGGAATGGTTGCCGCCTCGATCTTCGGCCAGGTGACGGTGAACGAGACAATGGCAGCTCGCTACATCTCCCCTGCCCTGCGGGCGCGGATCTACTCCGTGCGGTTCTTTGTTGGCTTCCTCGGCGCCGCGGCGGCTGCGCCAGTCGTCTCCATCCTGCACGACCGCACCGGCAGCGTGACCACCGTCACGATGGTTCTCGCCGCCTTTTCGCTGGTGACCCTGGGATGCGCCCTCTTCTTCCCGAACCGACCGGAGGAACTCGCGCCTGATCAGTGGGTGCAGGCAGCTTCGGTGCCGGCCGAATAGTCGGGAAGCTGTGCCATGAGTCTGCCGCGGCTTCCCCTGACGGCATCGGCATCATGGCCGGCACCAGGGTTTGCAAACCCGGCTGCAGAACGCCACATCTGAAGAATGTTGCATCGACGTGGCCTGCTTTTATCCGCCGCCGCATTTCCCGCTTTCGCTCAGGCGGGGCTGGCGGCAGCGCCGTCAGCCCAGGATCAGGCGATCATTGCCAGGGTCGAAGAATACTTGAACAGCCTGACGTCACTGAAGGCCCACTTTATGCAAGTGGCACAGGATGGCGGCGTCTCGCAGGGAACAGCCTGGCTGCAACGGCCCGGCCGGATGCGCTTTCAATATGACCCGCCGGCGCCGTTTCTGCTGATCGCGGCGCATGGCGTGCTAACGTTTCACGATTCGGCGCTGCAACAGACCACCAATGTTGGTCTTGGACGGACCCCGCTGGGCATCCTGCTGGCGGAGCACGTGGTGCTGTCGGGCGCTGTCACGGTAACCTCCGTCCAGCGGCAACCTGGCCAAGTCCAATTGACTCTGGTGCGCACGGCAACACCCGGCGACGGGTCCTTGACGCTGATTTTCGCCGATCCGCCAATGGCCTTGCGGCAATGGACAGTGGTTGATGCACAGCGGCGCGAGACCCATGTCACGTTGTACAACGTCCAGACCGGGGGCAACTTCGACCCGCAACTGTTCGAGCAGCTCAGTCCGCCTGCGGCCAAGCAAGGATGAAATGGGCTGCTATCGGCCGCGTGATGAAGGCTGGCCGACGGCATGACTGTCATGTGCGGGCTAATCAAGATGAAAAAGACTTCTGTTCCCGGCGAATTTAAGAGATGATCCGCGCGAAATGAGGTCTCCCCGCGTTGTCAAGCCGTTGATTGGCATCAGTTGCTGTACCAAGCAGTTTGGCGTCTTCGGCATGCCGAACCACGCAGCATCCGATACCTATGTCCGAGCGACGGATGAGGTGATTGGGGGGGTGCCGGTGTTGCTGCCAGCGAACGGGCCCACCGCGGACATTGAGACGCTGCTTGATCGGCTCGACGGGATCGTGCTGACCGGCAGCCGGTCAAACGTGCATCCGACATTGTATGATGGTCCGCCGCATGCCGAGGGTACGCCGGAGGATCCCGGCCGCGATGGGATTACCCTGCCGCTGATCCGCGCTGCAATAATCCGGGGTGTGCCGCTACTGGCCATCTGCCGCGGCTTTCAGGAGTTGAACGTGGCGTTGGGCGGCTCGCTGCACCAGCGGCTGCAGGACCTGCCCGACCGGATGGATCACTCCACGCCGATGCAGCCCTCAGCCAAGGTCAGGCAGGCGAAAGCCCACGCTGTCCGCATTGCATCCGGAGGCTGGTTGCACCGGCTTGCCGGAATGACCGAAATCGCGGTTAACTCGCTGCACAACCAGGGCATCAACACCCTCGCCCCCGGGTTGGTCGCCGAGGGCGTGGCGCCGGATGGTACAATCGAAGCGGTACGGGTGATCGCCACTGAGACCGGACCGGCGGTTGGATATGCCGTGGGTGTGCAATGGCATCCCGAATACGATTGGCAGACCGATCCGCTGTCGCGCGCGATCTTCGAGCAGTTTGGCACGGTCGTGCGAGCCTATGCCGATGCGGCCAGGTTGGGTGGTGTCTCCATCGCCGCCGACTGACCATCCGGCCGGTTCACCATCAGGTCGGCAACGACTCGTTTTCCTCGCTGGTCAGCCCCTTGTCATGACGCCGTTTTCGGCCGATGTATCGATTCATAAGACAGGACCGGATCGGTCCGGATTAACCTATAGCATCACAGGTTCCTGCCATGTTCATCGAAACCGAAGGCACCCCGAACCCCGCAACCTTGAAGTTCCTGCCGGGGCAGGAGGTGATGGGCCTCTCGACCGCCGACTTCGCCTCTGCCACCAGTGCCACCCGCAGTCCCCTGGCAACCGGGCTTTTCGCCCTGCCCGGCGTTGCGCGTGTCTTCCTTGGCGGAGATTTTGTCACCGTCACCAAGACCGACGAGATCTCCTGGCAGTCGCTGAAGCCGCAAGTGCTGGGCGTGATCATGGACCACTTTGTCTCTGGGCTGCCGGTAATCGACAGCGAGGGCGGCGATCTTGACCAGGAAGACGTGGATGAGGCCGACCGCGAGGTCGTCGACCAGATCAAGGAGCTGCTTGACACGCGGGTCCGCCCCGCCGTTGCCGGCGACGGCGGCGACATCGTCTTCCGCGGCTATCGCCAGGGGGTGGTGCGGCTGCATATGCAGGGGGCGTGCTCTGGCTGCCCATCATCCAGTGCCACGCTGAAGCACGGAATCGAGAATATGCTGAAGCATTACGTGCCGGAGGTCGTCGCGGTCGAGCAGGTCGAGCTGTAAGCGGCACAGGTTGACGCCTGCAGCGTGATCTCTCACGTTGCGCCGCACATGATCAGGAGTTGCTGATGAATATCGACGTTGCGGGTCTCGATTTGCTGTTCAAGGAAGCTCGGAGTCACAACAAGTGGCAGGACAAGCCAGTATCAGACGAAACTTTACGCGAACTCTACGATCTGATGAAGTACGGCCCAACCTCCGCCAACTGCTCACCGGCCCGACTGGTGTTGATCCGAACCAAGGAGGGTAAGGACAAACTTGCGCCCGCATTGTCCTCGGGTAACATGGACAAGACCATGAGCGCGCCGGTCACGGCCATTGTGGCCTATGATCCGAAGTTCTTCGAGAAGCTGCCGCAACTGTTTCCGCACAATCCGGATGCCATCTCCTGGTTTACCAGCAATGACTCGCTGGCCGCGACGACTGCATTCCGCAACGGCACCCTGCAGGGCGCTTATCTGTTGATAGCGGCCCGCTCCGTGGGCCTTGATGTCGGTGCGATGTCCGGTTTCGATAATGCCAAGGTGGATGAAGCTTTCTTTTCCCAGAACGGCTGGCGGTCGAACTTTCTGGTCAATCTCGGTTACGGCGATCCCGCCGGGCTGTTCAACCGGTCACCGCGGCTGTCATTCGATGAGGCCTGTATCCTGGCCTGAACCGCGGCAATTAAGCATCCGCTCAGCCCCGGCATTCATCTCGCGTCCAAGCTGCTGAAGACGTGCCCGGGCCACAAAGCATGGATGTTCTTGTCCGGCCGCCGTAGCGTGGCGATGACATGAGAATTCTTGCGCTCGATTCCGCGGCCGGACGATGTTCTGCATCGATTGTTGCAGACGGCGCGTTGATTGCAGGTTATCAGCAGGACCTGGATCGCGGTCATGCGTCGGTCCTGCCGGTGATGGCCAATGACTCTTTGAACGGTGCGGGGCTTCGTGCGGTCGATTTGGATTTGATCGCCGTCACCGTCGGTCCTGGCAGCTTTACTGGCATCCGCGGTGGCATTGCGCTGGCACAAGGCATCGCATTTGCTGCCGACCGCCCTTTAGTCGGGGTTACCGTCGGCGAGGCTCTTGCCCAGTCGCTGCCCCAGCTCGGCGGACGCAAGCTCTGGTGTGCGATTGTCAGCCGGCGCGGTCGGATCTTCCTGGAGCAGGATGACGATATCCTCTCGCTGGCAGTGTCCGACCTGCCGGCACCCGATGGGCCAGTGGCAATCGCTGGTAGCGCAGCCGCGGACGTTGCCAGCCGACTGGCTGCCCGGGGCTTCGACGTCATGCTGACAGACGCTCGCCTGCCTGCCGGACTTTCAGTTGCGCAGATGGCAGAAAGACGTTGGCATCGGCTCGTGCGCCCATTGTCTGCTCAGCCGCTGTACGTCGATCCGCCGGAGGCAAAACTGCCGCAGGCACCACTGTCGCAGGGGCAATAATGTCGTCGCTCTTACTGGAGCAAGCCACGGCGGCCGATACAGCCATACTTGCCTCAATCCATGCTTCCGCATTCCCGCTCGTGGATGCATGGAGCGAAAATATATTCGACCTGCAGTTGATGATGCCTAACGTGTTCGGCCTGTTGCACCGGCAGGGCGGGTTCATCTTGACGCGTGTCGTCGCCGACGAGGCCGAGATCCTCACCCTGGCGGTCAGGCCAGAGATCAGGCGCCGTGGCGTGGCCTCAATCCTATTGAACGAAGCAACGAAACTGGTTGCCGCTGTAGGGGCCACGATGGTGTTTCTTGAGGTTTCCGCAGTCAATATTGCAGCGCAGCAGCTTTATCGGAAAGTCGGCTTCATCCAGGCTGGCTGTCGCCGGCATTACTATTCCGACAGGTCAGACGCCTTGGTACTGCGTCTAGATCTTGCTGCATTTGTCTGAACTTGTTGACGGGCCACGTCTTGATGATTTTAGACGTATTAACTAATATAATGCGGCCGACGCAGTGGAGTTCTTAGACTATACTAAAAAAATGATCCCCTGTTTGTAGGTTCGGGAGCTCCAAGGGCCGTTGACCCGCGCACGACGAAAGCCCCGGCGGCCGCTTCAGCCACCGCGGCGAATTAATAAGGTGCTGATCCCGTCTGCATCGGTTTCCAGCGACAGCACCTGATGACCTTGCTGTTCTGCCGTATTCGGAACGTTGCGTAATGGCTCATCTCCTGTTAACTTCACAGCAAGTAGATCGCCTGGTGCCAATCGGTCCAAAGCCAAGCGAGTCCTTACGAAGGTCATCGGGCAGACGTCGTGTGTAATATCGATCTCATGGACTACATCTTGCATCAGTGACACGATTCCAAACTATTGCATTTTTTCCAGTCCCAGTTGCGGACCGCGGTAGTGCCTTCATATATAGCTTCAGAAAAACCAACAGGAAGGTCTGAAAAATGGCTGAAAACCAGGTTGATCCTGCTCTCCTTGGGCTGACGGCGCAAATTGTCTCTGCGCACGTCGCGAACAATGAACTCGCCGCTGGCGCGCTGCCGGCTGCGATCCGCGTGGTCTATGATACTCTTTCACGTATTGAGGAGGCACCTGCGGCACCAGCGGAGAAGCCGCAGCCCGCGGTGCCCATCCGTAAGTCGGTGTTTCCGGACTACATCATCTGTCTGGAGGATGGAAAGCGGCTGAAAATGCTGAAGCGGCATTTGGCCACGTCCTATAATCTGACGCCGGAGCAATACCGTGAGCGCTGGGGACTCGATATAAGTTATCCCATGGTCGCACCGAACTATGCTGAGCGGCGTTCCACGCTGGCGAAACAGATCGGCTTGGGCACCCATCGTAACGCCGGTCGCTGAGGATTCGGACGCGGCAGCAGTCCTGAGGGAATCTTGTTGCTTCCTTGCATCGGTCTGGTCTGGTGCAAGCGGTGTCAATGGTGGAGAGTGCAAGTCGGCAACAGCACGCCCGTCGCGACGGCTTGGAAAGCATGGCTCGCGTCAGGGGCGGCTCTTCCCTGGGGATACCAGGACATTGTATGCGGAGGCATTCGGGCCAGTCCGGATGAACGGACAGTGCTTGCTGACTGACCGCAAGGAACCGCATGGAATCGCGCATCGAGCGTCTATGCATCGAACGTGGGCTGAAGATGACCGGTCAGCGCAGGGTCATCGCGCGGGTGCTTTCCGAGGCCGGCGATCATCCGGACGTGGAGGAGCTTTATCGTCGCGCATCCGCGCTGGATCAGCATATCTCAATTGCCACGGTCTACCGTACAGTTCGGCTGTTTGAAGAACAGGGCATCCTTGAACGTCGCGATTTCGGCGGCGGCCGCGCGCGTTATGAGCCAAGCGAGGATGGCCCGCACTATCACCTGATCGACGTCGAAACCGGTAAGGTCATTGAATTTCAGGACCCCGAGCATGAACGGCTGATGCATGCCATTGCCGCCCGTCTCGGCTTCGATGTGGTCTCTCTCCGGCTGGAGATGTTCGCTCGCCACCGCGGTCCCGAAATATCTCGCGATGGGGTCTCTGCCGCTGATCGTCGTGTCGCGGATGCCAACACCGGAAGCCGCGAGCTGCTGGACGGCGCTACGACCAAAGGAGCGAGCCGATGAGCGAGAGCCAAGTCGTGACCGACCCAATAGCATCCGGCGGTGGTTTCACGGAGATCCGAAGCGGCAACCTTGGGGTACGCATCGCCGCCAAGACCGCCGAGATCGACGCAGTGCAGGCCCTACGCTACCGGGTCTTCTATGAGGAAATGGGGGCGCGGCCTGACGCGATGACGACGGCCACCCGGCGCGACCGCGATATCTACGACACGGTAGCCGACCACCTTCTGGTTGTGGATCACAGTCGGGGCGCAGGCGCGGCAGGGGTTGTTGGAACCTATCGGCTTATCCAGCGGGAGGCTGCGGCACGTATTGGCCACTTCTATTCGTCCGACGAGTACGACATCACTCGCATCGAGGCCTGCAAGGGCCGGATTCTGGAGCTGGGCCGGTCATGTGTTGACAATGGCTACCGTAACCGAGCGGTCATGCAACTGCTGTGGCGCGGAATTGCGGCTTATGTGTTCCAGAACAAAATCGATCTGATGTTCGGTTGTGCCAGCCTGCCGGGAACCGATCCGGATGCGGTGGCGCTGGAACTGACTTACTTGTACGCGCACCATCTCGCACCACCGGCAATCCGGCCACGCGCCCTGCCTGGCCGCTTCGTCGACATGCGCCGCATGCAACCCGACGACATCGACAGCCGGATGGCGTTGACTGCACTGCCGCCACTGGTCAAAGGCTACCTGCGGTTGGGTGGATTTGTCGGCGACGGCGCGGTGATCGACCCACAGTTCAACACCACGGATGTTGCTGTGGTGGTACAGACTGATTTGATCACCGAAAAGTATTACAGGCATTACGAGCGGCAGACCCGCGAGACGCAGGACTGAACAAGCTGTCATGCTGGGATCGCTGACCCGCCGGTTGTCCGCGTTTCGCGGCTGGCGCGCCGATCTGCTGGCGATGATCAGCGGTGGGCTGACCGCGCTGGCATTTCCTCCACTTTATGTTTTGCCGGCGATCCTGATTGGAATACCCGTGCTGCTGTGCCTGATCCAGGGTGCGCCGGGACCATGGGTGGCGGCTCGGCGGGGGTGGTGGTTCGGCCTTGGTCTGCACCTTGTCGGGCTCTACTGGATTACTGAAGCGATCATGATCGAGGCAGCGCGGTTCTGGTGGCTAGTGCCTTTTGCTGTGCCTGCACTTTCCGCCGTCCTCGCGTTGTTCATCGCTACACCCGCCGCGGTGGCACGATTTGCCCGACCCGGCTGGCCTGCGGCCTGCACACTTGCGGGCGGCTGGGTGCTGGCGGATATCGCACGCCAGTTCGTTGCCACCGGCTTTCCATGGAACCCGCTTGGCAGCGTCTGGGAGTTCCCTGGTCGCCTAGGCGATGTGATGATCCAGCCAGCCAGTCTGCTGGGCGTTCACGGGCTGACCTTGGCGACAATCATGTTTGCTGCGATGCCGCTGCTGGGATGGGCATGGCGCGTCGGAGCCTTGGTCGTGCTGGGCCTGTGGATCGGCTTTGGGGTGCTGCGGATTGGTCAGCCGATGCCGCCCTCTCCTGATCTGACGGTATTGCTGATCCAAGGCAATGTTGCTCAGGGCCAAAAATGGGACCAGGCGCTGATGGTCTCGATTTTCCACCGCTACCTTGACCTGACCCGCGACGCGGTCACGGCGGAGGCCGGGCAGCCTGCCGTGGTGATCTGGCCAGAGACCGCAAGCCCCGCCGAGCTAGAGACTGACGCGGAGGCCCGTATCTTGATTGCCCAAGCGGCCGGAGGTGCACCTGTCCTGGCCGGATCAGTCCGGTTCGACCAGGCCGAACGTCCGCGCAACAGCCTGTTTGCTCTGGCCGCAGGTGGTCTCATCGAAGGTATCTACGACAAGTGGCATCTTGTGCCTTTCGGGGAGTATCAGCCCGACTGGCTGCCGCTGGGAATCCAGGTGGTTCCGGGCGGCGGCTTCGCGCGCGGCACCGGTCCCCTGACCTTGCGCGTCCCTGGCCTTCCGCCGGTTGGTGCGCTGATTTGTTACGAAGCGATCTTCTCCGACCAAGTGATCGACCCACACAACCGACCGGATTGGATGGTCAACATCACCAATGACGCCTGGTTTGGCAACTCTGCCGGCCCTCGCCAACACTTGGCCGCCGCTCGTTTGCGCGCAGTGGAAGAGGGCTTGCCATTGATGCGGGCGGCCAATACCGGCATATCCGCAGGATTTGATGCGAAAGGACATGAATTGGGCCGCCTTGGAACACGAATTACTGGCATTTTACCGCTACATTTGCCGTCACCGTTGTCTGCACCGCTATACGCGCGACTCGGCCTTCTGCTACCTGGGGTCGTTGCGATTTTGCTGTTGATAACCGGCTTGGCCGAGAAATGGCCAAGCCGGCTTATGCAACGTGCTAATTTTTATACAATTTGAAACTTCTGCTACTTCTAAGCGTAAAAATTCCTGCGAATTGACAATTTTTGGTTGCATTATTTGTTGACTTGCACTAAAAGGCATCATGGTTTCTGGTGTGAAATCGCCGATGATCCAGTAAACCGCGACACATGGGTTAGCCCGCAGGAAGGACAAGAAGGATGGCAGGGGCTGAGCAAGCATTGAGCAGCGAACGAGAAAGTCGCCCCAGCCCGATCGATGTCCATGTCGGCACGCGCATCCGGCTCCGCCGCACCCTGCTGGGCATGAGCCAAGAACGTCTGGGCGAGTCTCTGGGGCTGACCTTCCAACAGGTGCAGAAGTATGAGCGTGGCGTCAACCGCGTGGGCGCATCCCGCTTGTTCGACTTGTCACGCGTGCTGGATGTGCCGATCAGCTTTTTCTTCGACGATATGCCAGATAGTCTGGCAGCCAATTTCGGCGGCCTGCCAGGCCGCCGCCCCGGCATCCATGGCGACTCGCAAGATCCGTTCGGTGACGATACATTGAGCCGCCGCGAAACCCTGGAACTGGTGCGCGCTTACTATCGGATCACCGATCCGTCGATCCGCAAACGCGTGTTTGACCTGATCAAGTCGATGGGTCCAAGCGAAGCCTGATCGTCCCAAAGAACAATCGCGCCGCCTCAAGGGTCCTGCAGTTGGGGATTGTCGAAATGCGGATTGTTCATCCGATACAGCGCATCCTTCAACGCGGTGAACAGCGACAGCCTGTCGGGCTCGTGAAGAAAGCCACCAACTTCGCAAGCACGGCCACGGCTACTCAGCAAGATCCGCGGGATTCCGCGGCCACCTTCCAGCTCTACACGCAGCCAGGCTGCGGGCATTGACTGCTGCTGCCGTCGCCCGGCGGAATCCGTACGGATCACCGTTAGCGCCTGATTATCCAGCATGATCAATTCACTCGCCCTCGCCCGCCGCTGATTGATGGTAAGCAGCAGGGCCAGCAACGGAACGTCGAAAAGGCTGAACACCACTACCGGCCATGCACCCAATAACCAGAAGCGGACCGCTACGGCGATGCTCAGGCCCATCAGCACGCATACGATGGTCCTGAGCCCCCGGGACGAGAGGCTGCGGTGCGGCACAATCAGCGCCTCGAAAACCGGCGTGAGGGTGGAAGACATTCCCGTCATGGTATCAGACTGATCAGGCGCATCCAGGCCCGTCACCCCGATATCGCTGTTTGATGATCATGCTGGGCGGGCGGGCTAGTTGATCCCAGACCCCAGCGCGCCATGACGTTACGGCCGCATTCCCTTGTCACCCACGCCGAAGCCACCAGCGGCGTTCGCCAACCGTTGCAAGTCAGTTCGCGACACCAGCAGGTTCGCTGATGAGCCGCAGCTTGCCGATGTAACCGCCGTCTGCGATCCTGCCCAGTGAACCCGATAGGACGTGCCGGGCGTTTCGCTACGGCTCTCGACCACCAAACTTCCGCCGTGTTCCGCCATCACGTTCGGGTCCAGCGAGCATCTCTTGGGCAGCGCGGCCGCCGGCGAGACAACGGTGGCGAGAATGTCCATCTCCCATACGTCACTATCCTGGGATCCCGGCTTGAAGGTTACGATGTCGCCGACCCTTGGGCGGAACTCATCGAGTTGCAGGACCAGGAACGTGCTTAGGCAGCCGGTCAGCATGATCGCCATAGCGGCCACAACAGGCAGCCACGCTGCCAAAGGAGCCTGCTGTGACGGCGTTTTGCGGCTACGGTCGTGCGGGTCGGGAATTTTCATGGCCAGGTCGCCTTAGATCACAATTTCGCGAACATGCGTATAATTTTCATATTGTGCACCGCAACATAAAAGCAAGCCGACGGTGCGCCACTGTCGTCAATCCAGTTCATACCGGGACGCAGTTCATACTGTCAGGATGTTGCGTTTCCGACTCTACAAGTCACCATCAGGCGGACGATGGGCTGCGCCAACAGCGGCGAGACTGTTATGCAACGATATCAGCCGGCAGACCCATTGCAGCCGCTGCACGCTGCCGACCAGCGGCACGCTCATACAAACATCAATACTCCAACGACGTTCCCGGTCGTGACGTTTGCGGGTCTACGCAAGCGGAAGCTTGCAGAGCAGGCGGCACCCGCCTATGTGGGGGCGCCAAGGTAGCGGAAAGGCTTACCCGCCCATGGCGTTCGACCTCCCCCAGCAGTCACTGACCTCACCAACGCCGATCCGGGCAATGTCCCGGGTAGAAGAGGCTCTGGCCTTCGACGACGTGCTTATCGTCCCGGCCTATTCTCAGGTACTGCCGTCCGCAACCACGACAGTAACCCGGGTCACACGCCGTATTACGCTGAACATACCGCTGATATCCGCCGCCATGGACACCGTCACGGAGGCAGAGATGGCGATCGCTATGTCACAGCTCGGCGGGATGGGTGTGATCCACAAGAATATGACACCGCAGGAGCAAGCCGCGCAGGTCCGCCGGGTCAAGAAGTTTGAGTCCGGCATGGTGGTCAACCCGCTCACCATCCATCCCGACCAGACGCTGGCAGATGTCAAGCTGCTGATGGCCACCCATCGGATCAGCGGCATCCCGGTGGTCGAGCGCGAGACCAACCGGCTGGTCGGGATTGTCACCAACCGTGACGTCCGGTTCGCGACCGAACCCAGCCTGAAGGTCTACGAGTTGATGACGCGGGAGAATCTGGTCACCGTCTCCGCCGACGTCGGCGCTGACCGGGCGCGGCATCTGCTGCACAGGCATCGCATCGAGAAGCTGATTGTGGTGGATGACGCTTTTCGCTGCATCGGTCTGATCACCGTCAAGGACATGGACAAGGCCGAGTCGCACCCGCTGGCCAACAAGGATGAACTCGGTCGGCTGCGCGTCGCCGCGGCAACCGGTGTCGGCCCTGATGGAGAGGCCCGAGCCCGCAGCCTGATCGCTGCCGAGGCGGATGTCATTGTTGTCGATACCGCGCATGGCCATTCCGAGGGCGTGCTGCGCGCCGTGGAGGCGATCAAGAAAGCCTCCAACACCGCGCAGGTCATCGCCGGCAATGTCGCCACCCCCGAAGGCGCCCAGGCACTGATCGAGGCTGGAGTCGACGCGGTCAAGATCGGCATCGGCCCGGGCAGCATCTGCACCACCCGGATTGTCGCCGGTGTCGGCATGCCGCAGTTTACCGCGGTGATGGAAACAGCTTCTGCCTGCCGAGAGCGTGACGTACCCGCTATTGCCGATGGTGGCATGCGGACCAGCGGCGATGTGGTCAAGGCCATCGCCGCCGGGGCGGACTGCTGCATGATCGGCAGCCTGCTTGCCGGCACCGACGAAGCGCCGGGCGAGGTGTTTCTCTACCAGGGCCGTTCCTACAAGTCCTACCGCGGCATGGGCAGCTTGGGCGCGATGGCGCGCGGCTCGGCCGACCGATACTTCCAGCAGGACATCCGCGATCAGTTGAAGCTGGTGCCCGAAGGCGTCGAGGGTCGCGTGGGCTACAAGGGTTCCGTTGGCAACGTCGTCCATCAACTGGTTGGCGGTCTGAAGGCCGGCATGGGATACACCGGCAGCAACGACATCGCCACACTGCAGACCAACACCCGCTTTCGTCGGGTGACAGGCGCTGGATTGCGGGAAAGCCATGTTCACGACGTGGCCATCGACCGCGAGGCGCCAAACTACCGGCAGGATTGATCCGGTCCTGGCGACGCAAGCTTGCAGAATGCACACGGGTCTGCCGACTGGTATGCGTTTTGATGTAGCGCGCCGCCACCCGCCAACCGGCGCGCATACCAAGCCGCGAAAACATTGAAAGGGTTAATGTCTTCGCGGCTTGGTATCAGTCGGCGGCGATCTGCGTGTCCTCGTCCGCCGGCTCTGCCCGGGGCAGCAGAACGGTGAAGGTGGTCCCCTGCCCCACAGTGCTACTGACGCGCACGCTGCCGCCGGACTGGCAGACGAACCCGTAGACTTGTGCCAAGCCTAGGCCGGTGCCCTTGCCCACATCCTTTGTGGTGAAAAACGGCTCGAAGATGCGCGCCAGCACCTCTTCCGACATGCCGGTGCCGGTGTCCTCAACGATCAACGTCGCATACTCGCCCGCCTCAAGGTCCGCATCGGCCTGCACAAGCGTGACGTTGCGCGTGGCGACGCGCAAGGCTCCGCCATCCGGCATCGCGTCGCGGGCATTGATTGCCAGGTTCAGCAAGCTTGTCTGCAACTGGTTGGCGTCGGCCATGACTGGCCACAGGTCGCTGGCAAAGTCATAGGTCAAACGTATCAGCGAGCCGACGCTGCGCTCCAGCAAATCTTGCATGTCCTGCACAAGCGTGTTCAGCGGCAGCCGCTCGACCTTCAGGTGCTGCTTGCGCGCGAATGCCATAAGCTGGGCGATCAGTTTTGCGCCGCGACGCGCCGCGTTGATCGAGCTGTCGATCAGCCGCAGGCTGCGCGGATCCTCGATCCTCCGGCGGGTGACCTCCAGGCCGCCCAGAATGGCGGTCAGCAAGTTGTTAAAATCATGCGCGATGCCGCCGGTGAGCTGCCCCAGCGCCTCCATCTTTTGCAACTGGCGCACTTGCTCCAGCACACGCTCTCGTTCGAGGTGCTCAGTCCGCAGCTTTTCGTTCGCCTCCTCCAGCGCGCGGGTCCGCTCAGCGACGCGATGTTCCAGTTCCGCATTCAGCGCTTCCAGCGAATCACGAGCCTGCTTCTCGACCGAGCGGTCGTACAGGATCTTCAGGTATCCGGCGACAGCGCCGCGGTAGTCGCGCAACGCCACCGTCCGGCCGCTGGACCAAAAGCAAGAACCATCGGCGCGGCGGTGCCAGCGTTCGGCCCGCACGCTGTTGCCTTCATGCGCCGCGCGCATCTCTGCCTCTGGAACGCCGGCGGCAACATCCTCCGACATGAAGATGCAAGCGCAGGACTGTCCGACAATGTCCTCCAGCAGATAGCCCAGAACAGCCTGCGCGCCGGAGTTCCAGCCAGTAATGCGACCATCCAGGCCGCAGGTGAAGATGGCATAGTCCACCGCGCTCTCCACAATCATGCGGTAGCGCTCACCGGCTTCCTGCGCTTGCGCTTCTGCATGACGCAGCCGCAGCATCGCCCGCGTAACGGCAATCAGCTCCATCGGCTCAACCGGTGTCGTCAGGTAGCAGTCCGCCCCGCTCTCCAGCCCGATCACCTTTTCCGCCGAGGAGATGGCGGTGGCGGAGATCTGTATCACCACGACCTCGGGCCAATCGGCCTTGATGCGCCGGCAGACTTCCAGGCCGCCTACGTCGGGCAGGTGCACATCCAGCAGAACCAGCAACGGCTGCCGTTCCGCGATCAGGGCTAAGGCGGCCGCGCCGGTTTCAGCCTCGATCACCTCCATCTGGCCCATCAGCAGCGAGCGCGTCTTGACGTAGCGGCTCGCAGGATCATCGTCGACATTCAGGACCAGCGGCCGAGCTTGGGTGATCGGGATGATGTTCATTCCCATGGCTCCTGCAGCTCAAGCGGCTGACGGCCTGGCAGCACGTCACTCAGGACACGCCGCAAGACCTCCTGCGTCAGTCCGGTCTTGGACAGAACTGCTGCGGCCGAACCAAGCCACCTAGCTTGCTGGCTGGTCAGGCTTGCCGACGTGCAGATCACGACGGGGATGCTGGCGGTAGCCGGGTCAGCACGCAAGCGTTCCATCACCTCGCATCCCCCAAGATCCGGCAACTGCAGATCCAGCACCACGAGATCCGGACGCACGCTGCGAGCTGATTGCAGCCCCTCGACACCTGTCGCGGCCTCCTTGATCTGCAGGTTTCCCCAGCCCGCGAGCATTTGCCGCAAGACATAGCGTGAGGCTTCTTCGTCATCGATGAGCAGAACGCAACGCCATTGATCGGGTTGACACACGAGCGCTGGAGCATGCGTCCGCGCCTGTTCCAGCCGCCCCGGAATGCACAATGTGAAGACCGAGCCGGCCCCAGGGGTACTATACAGCGTCAGGGTCCCTCCCAGCAGCTCGGCCAACCGGCGCGACAACGGCAGACCCAGACCGGTGCCTTTGACGTGAACTTGCGGCCACCTGAGAGAACTCCTGGAACACCATCTGGTGGTCTTCCGGCGCGATGCCGATGCCGGTGTCCGCTACCTCCAGCCTAAATTGAAGGCTGCTGAGGTCGAACGTCGCTCTGACCCTGACCTCTCCTCGCATGGTGAACTTGAGCGCGTTGGAGATCAGGTTGCGCAGAACCTGTGCCACCTTTGCATCGTCGGTGAACAGCGCCGGCAAGTCAGCCTGCTCCTCAAAAACCAGCTCGACGTCGCCGTTCTGCTGCAACGGCTTCATCACGCCCCGAAGCGCGCCGAACAGTTCACCAATGGTGAAGCGACGCTGCCGCATTTCCAGCTTGCCGGCTTCCACCTTCGCCAGATCCAGCAGATCGTTCACCAGATCCGTCAGGATTCCAGCCGATCCGCTGATATAGCTGACCTGACGCTCCTGCTCCTGGGTCAGCGGCCCGTCGGCACGGTCCAGCAGCAGCCGCGCCAGCGCCAGGATGAAGTTGAGCGGGGTGCGAAACTCGTGGCTCATGTTCGACAGGAAGCGTGACTTCAGCTCGCTGGCCTGGCGCAACTGCTCTGCCCGCTCGTCCAGCTCCGCATACAGCGCCACGACGCCGCGGTTGGTGTCCTCAAGCTCGGCATTCAGCCGGACAAGTTCATCTTGGCGGACGCGCAGTTCCGTCAGGCTTGCAACCAGTTCGGTGTTCTGAATCTGCAGTTCAGTCAGCGCACCCGGCACGGTGCCACCGCCCAACCCATCCACGATCCGCGCGGCATCGGCCGCCGATGTGACGGCACCCTGCGGCAGCCGCCGCGACAGCGTCACCGTCGTGCCGCGTCGGCTGCTGACGATGGTGAAGTCGTCGACCAGACAGCGGGCGTTGGCGATGCCCTGCCCGCCGCCGCCATCAAGCACGGCATCCAGGCCGGCTATGCCCGGCCCGCGGTCGACCACCCGGACCCACAGCAGCGTTGGCGCTACGCGAACAAGTGCGAAGAGAACACGGCCGCCGCCGGCATAGGTCAGCGTGTTGCGGACGATTTCGGATACTGAAGCGGCCAGGCGCGTCTGAGAGGGTGCGTCAAGCCCGGCGAGGGCGGCAACCTGACGCGCGCGGCGCCGAGCCACCACGATGTCCTCAGGTTGTTCCAGGGCGATGGTCGGAAGCGGCCATTCCATTGGTTCAGCCCTTCCAGACCACCACCGACGCATCATCCCGGCCGCGCGAATGGTCGCGGTACAGCACGCCGGCGATCAACATCGGGTCCATCGCGAACAGCCCCGGATGAGTGTCCGGCGACCAGGTGGAGGCAAGCCCATCAATGAGCGGTGGTAAAGCGTAGCGACCTGAGGGTCGTCGAACGTCGTGTGGTCGTACCACAGGGGCCGGCAGACCGCGCGCTGCATCAAGGCCGCCCTCAGACAGCTTCTATGCGTTGTGCCTGTCTGGGTTCATCATCCACGCATCAGCGTCGGCTCAACAAGGATTGCCGGATGGATGTGCGGGAGATCGACACCGCGAGTGCCCCTCTGCCAGGGACAGCGCCGACTCGGGCTCGGCCCTATCGGCCGGCCCCGCCGGGTGGCAGCTTCAGCTTGCGCACGCTGCGCCTCATCACCGGACTGACTTTGTTCACCTATGTCAGCAGCCATCTGCTCAATCATGCTCTGGGCAACGTTTCGGTGCCGGCTATGGAGGCCGGGCTGCTGGTGCAGAAATGGATCTGGCAAGGCGTCCTGGGCACAGCCGCGTTGTATCTCGCGTTGTCCACGCATTTCTGCCTGGGCCTGTGGGCGTTCTATCAGCGCCGGCATTTCGGCTGGACCCGCTCGGAGATCGTCCAGCTTGTGCTGGGGTTATGCATCCCATTCCTTTTAATGAACCATCTGTTCGTCACCCGGATGGCGCTGGTCCAGTTCGGTATGCAAAAAGGTTACGTGCAAGAGCTGTACTCCTTCTGGGTCGCCGCGCCGCACCTTGGCGTGCAGCAGGTCGCTGTCCTGATCGTCGCTTGGATCCACGGCTGCATCGGCGTCTACTTCTGGCTGCGGCTGAAACGCGTTTTTGAGCCGCTGAAGCCGTTTCTTCTGTGCGCCGCCGTCGTGCTGCCGATGCTGGCGCTGCTGGGCTTCTACCAGGGCGGCAAAACGGTGCTGGCACTGGCGCATGACCCAGCTTGGCGCGCCGCCAACCTGGCCGCCGAGCAAGTCGGAAGACCGGCGGAGAATGCCTCGCTGCGCTTCGAACGCGACACCTGCCTGCAGATCGCCCTGGGACTGGTCCTGCTGGTGCTGTTCGCCCGCACAATGCGTGCGCTGCGGGAGCGTTACGGCGGCGTGATCCGGGTCAGCTATCCCGATGGGCGGATCGCGCGCATTCCCACAGGCTTCAGCGTCCTGGATGCCAGCCGCGCGGCTCGTATTCCGCACGCCAACGTCTGCGGCGGACGCGGACGCTGTTCCACCTGCCGGGTCCGCGTGATCTCCGACACAGGCAGGCTGCCGCCGCCTTCGCTGACCGAACAGGCCGTACTCACTCGCGTCGGCGCCGGCGCCCTAGTGCGACTGGCCTGCCAGTTGAGGCCGGCGTGCGACATCGCGGTCGTGCCGTTGCTGCCGCCGCAGTGGACCGCCGCCTCCTTGCGGTCGAAGACCATGCCCCGGCCGGGGGAAGAGCGTTTCATCGTCGTGCTGATGGCCGACATGCGCAACTCAACCCGACTGGCAGAAACCAGGCTGCCATTTGACGCTGTGTTCATCATTGAGCGCTTTATCAATGCGCTCGCCGCCGCGGTGACGGCCGCGGGCGGCCTGCCCAGCCACTTCACCGGCGACGGATTGATGGCGACGTTTGGCCTGGTCTGTGATCCGGAGCAGGCGTGCCGTGAGGCCATCGATGCGCTGAGTCTGATTGGCCGCAATCTTGATGCGTTGAATAACGTTCTGCTGACTGAGCTGGCGGAGCCGATCCGGTTCGGGATTGGCGTTCACGGCAGCGCGGCGGTGGTCGGCGAGATCGGCTATGCCGACAGCCGCGTCTTCACCACCCTGGGTGATGCGCCAAACGTCGCCGCCCGGCTAGAGGCTGCCTGCAAGGAGTTTGGTTGCCAAGCCGTCGTCTCGGACACCGTCCTGACTTTGAGCGGCTATCCGACCACAGGCTATGAGCCGCATGAGCTGACGATCCGAGGCCGTGCCGCCCCGCTCCGTGTCCACACGACCGCCTCGGTCCATAGTGTTCCAGAGCATGATCACGCGTAGCGGAACGTTCGCCGGCACTGCCCAGGCCGATCAAGCCATTTCAGCCTGTCCAGCGGACCCTGAAATGCTTTAACGGACGCCGCCGGGGAAACGGACAAAGAGACTGAAGCAATGGATGCGGCTGCGCGACGCGAGGCGATGAGGAAGACCCAACTGTTCCAGGCGCTGCCGCCGGCGGAACTGGACGCCGTGCTGGCACGTGCGGCGGTGCGCCGGGTGCGCCGCAGCGAGGTCATCCGCCGCCGCGGTGATCCTGGCACCGGTATGGTGGTCATTGTTACCGGCCGGGTGCGCGTTAGCCTGCTGTCCGAAGACGGGCGCGAGGTCACCCTCGCGGTGCTGGGGCCTGGCGAGGTGCTGGGCGAGATGACATTGCTCGACGGCGGCGCCTGCAGCGCCGATGCGTCCGCCCAGGAAGACTCTGTCCTGCTGAGCCTGGAGCGGACGCAGTTCCTTCGCCTGCTGCGCTCCAACGGCGAGCTTTGCCTGCAGTTGATGGCAATGCTCAGCCGGCGGCTGCGCCAGACCAACGCAGCGCTGGAGGACATGGCGCTGCTCGATCTGCCAACCCGCCTTGGGCGGCTTTTGCTGCGGCTGAGCAAGGACTATGGCGTGTCCTCCCCGCGCGGTATCCGCATCGAGGTCAAGCTGTCGCAGAAGGATCTCAGCAGCCTGGCCGGCGCCTCGCGGGAGAAGGTGAACAAGCAGCTAAGGCAATGGGAACAGGACGGCATCGTCGGCAAGGATGCTGGCCGGTTGCTGGTGATGAAGCCGCAGGCGCTTGCACCGCTCGACTGATCACGGATCAGGCCGTCGCGGCAGAACCCGGGCGTGAGTCTGGCGTTGCTGCCGCGCGAGACCGGTATTCTCCAGGTCCTGATGCCGCTTCTGATAAGGTGGTCACCCGATGGACGACCCGCACAACCTGCAGCGCTTCGTCGATGCGCAGGAACCAGTCTACAGCCGAGTACTTTCAGAGCTGCGTGAGGGACGCAAGCGCAGTCACTGGATATGGTTCGTCTTCCCGCAGATCCAGGGCCTCGCCAGCAGCGAGACAAGCCGGCGCTTCGCCATCGCCTCCGGAGACGAAGCGCAGGCATTCCTGAGCCATCCCGTGCTCGGCCCACGCCTGCTGCAGTGCACGGCCTTGGTCAACCATCAAAAGAACCGCTCAGCGCTCGAGATCTTCGGCAGCCCGGACGACATGAAGTTTCATTCCAGCATGACGCTGTTTGATGCCGTAGCGCCCGGCGATACGCCCTGCCGGCAGGCCCTGGACAGATACTTCAAGGGCGCGCCAGACGACGCCACGCTGGCAAGGCTATGATTTCCACCCGGGCATATGCCGCACTGGATTACGGCGTGGCTGCGTTGCTGGGCGGGACGGCAGCCGTTGCGCCGGTGCCGCTGCAGCAGCGTCGTCTGCTGGGCGCCGCAGCCTGCTATTACGCCGGCTCTGCCGCAGTCACTGATCATGCGGGCGGCCTGCTGCCCGCTGTCAGCACACGACAGCATCGTGCACTCGATACGGCTGGGGCGCTGGCGTTTGGTGGTGCCGCCTTCCTGATGCGAAATGCCAACCCGGCGGTGCGCGCCCTGCTGATTGGCACTGCCGCAATGAAGTTAGGCGCTCTCGCGTTCAGCAGCGCCGGACCTTCGTCTCGGACTGCAACCACCCCCGACATGTGCCGAACCGGCAAAGCGGCGCATGCAGAGGGGGTCGGTTATCCGCCCCTCGACATGCCGAAGCCTGTCGCTGATGGCGTTTTCATTGTCGACAGTCTTCTCCCGGGCCGATTGGGTTCATTCCTGCCGGTGCGCATGACCGTTGTGCGCCTGTCAAACGGGGACCTGCTGCTGCACTCGCCGACTGGTTTCAAGCCGGCATTGCAGCGGGCGCTGGAGGCCATTGGACCGATCCGCCATCTGGTTGCGCCCAACTTTGCGCACTGGATGTTCCTGCAGGATTAGCAACGTGCTTGTCCGCACGCGACAACCTGGGCAGCGCCGGGCTTGCGCCGCCGCCGTCAGGTTCGCAGCAGTGGGGTGCGGCTGGATCGGGATTTGCCGCAAGGTACGCCGGCTGAATGGAACGGCGAAATCCGCTTGGTCACCGTCCCGGGCGGCTTCGGCTTCCAGGAAGTCGCGCTGTTCCATCAACCCACCACGACATTGGTCCTGACGGACCTCGTGCTGAACCTGGAGCCTGCGAAACTGCCCGCTGCGCTGCGCCCGGTGGTCAAGCTGTTCGGCAGCGCGGCGCCGGATGGCATGCCGCCGCCCTATTTGCGGGCCATCATCAAGCTTCGCCGAAACCAGGCCAGGGACGCGGCACGGACGCTGCTGGCGTTGCAGCCAAAGCGAGTGATCTTCGCACACGGCCAATGGTTCGCCCAGGACGGCACCGCCAGGCTGCGACGATCGCTGCGCTGGCTTGTCGACTGATCATCCGGTTACCCCCGCAGGCGACGATAGCGGCTGATCAGCGCGTTGGTGGAGCTATCATGTGCCAGCTTCGGCTCAGCCCCACGCTCCAGCTCCGGAATGATGCGGCTGGCCAGGACCTTTCCAAGTTCCACCCCCCATTGGTCGAAGCTGTCGATGGCCCAGATCGCTCCTTGGGTAAAGACGCTGTGCTCATAGAGCGCCACCAGGCTGCCCAGCGTGCCAGGATCGAGCTGTTCAGCCAGGATCATGTTTGTCGGACGGTTGCCTTCGGTGACGCGGAACGGCGTCTGGAAGTCCGGTGAACCCTCCGCCTTCAGCTCTTGCTCGGTCTTGCCGAACCCCAACGCCTCGGCCTGGGCGAAAAGATTGGCCATCAGCAGGTCGTGCTGGCCGGCAAGCGGGCTGAGCGGCTTGCAGAAGCCGATCATGTCACAGGGGACCAGCTTGGTGCCCTGGTGCAGCAATTGATAAAATGAGTGCTGCCCGTCGGTGCCCGGTTCGCCCCAGACGATCGGCCCCGTCTGATAATCCACCGGCTTGCTGTCCAGCGTGACATGCTTGCCGTTGCTCTCCATCTGCAACTGCTGCAGATAGGCGGGAAAGCGTGCCAGATGGGCGGAATAGGGCATGATGCCGATGGTCTGGGCGTCAAAGAAGTTGTTATACCAGACCGTCAGCAGCCCCATCAGCAGCGGCAGGTTCTTGGCCGGTTCGGCAGTGCGGAAATGCTGGTCCATGGCGTGGAAACCGGCCAGCATCGCCTCGAAGTTGGCCGGCCCGATCGCGATCATCGTCGACAGGCCGATCGCGCTGTCCATCGAGTAGCGGCCGCCGACCCAGTCCCAAAAACCGAACGTGTTGGCCGGGTCGATGCCGAACTGCGTGACACCCGGGATATTTGTCGAGACCGCGGCGAAATGCTTCGCGACCGCGTCGTCGGATCCCAGCTTGCCGACCAGCCACGCCCGAGCGGTCGAGGCGTTGGTCATCGTTTCCAAAGTGGTGAAGGTCTTTGACGACACGATGAACAGCGTTTCCGCCGCATCCAGGTCCTGCGTCGCCTCATGGAAGTCCGCGCCGTCGACATTGGCGACAAAGCGGAAGGTCATCGACCGGTCGCTGTATGGCCGCAGCGCGCGATAAGCCATTTCCGGCCCCAGATAAGAGCCGCCGATGCCAATGTTCACCACATTTCGCAGGCGCTTGCCGGTATGCCCGGTGAAACTGCCGCTGCGCACACGCTGTGCGAACGCCGCCATCCGGTCCAGGACGCCATGTACATCGGCGACAACATCCGCGCCATCCACGTCGATACGGCTGCCACGTGGCGCGCGCAGCGCAACGTGCAGCACGGCCCGCCGTTCCGTCGTGTTGATCGCCTCACCGCGGAACATCGCATCGCGCCGCTGTGTCACGCCACGGTCTTCCGCCAATTGCAGCAGCAACCGCAGCGTCGCATCGGTAATGCGGTTCTTTGAATAGTCCAGGAACAGGCCGCCGCCCTGGACCGCGAAGCGATCCGCCCGACCCGGGTCTTCGGCGAACAGGGTGCGCAGGTGCAGATCCTTGATCTCAGCATGATGCGCGCTCAGCTCTTGCCACGAAGACGAGGCGGTGAGTTCGGTCATCGGCGTACTCCTGGTGAAAATGCAGGACTCTGCTGTTCGACGAAGGCCGGCACGGAAACTGGGTTTGCCCGGCCTGTCAATCACGTGCCCATTGCAGAATACGCCGGATTGGGAAGCATGCCCCTGGCCCCGCCCATCGGCTTGGCGTGTAGGCACGTGCGGCAGCGGTCAGCCGCCACGGGCACAATCCGTATTCGTCCGATGGCCGCTGGCTGGGGGACCTGGATTCGAACCAAGGATGCCCGGGTCAGAGCCGGGAGTTTTACCGCTAAACTATCCCCCAATCGGGCGCGGGCGGGCGCATTACCACGCCCATCCGGCCCCGGCAACACGTGTTGCCGATTATGCCAACTCAGACAACTGTTTGCGCAGCCGCTCAGTCCGGCGGTTCTCAAGATGGCCGAACAGCACCTCCTTCGAGGTCACGGTCCGGTTGTAGAAAGCCGAGTCCTTGTTCGGCTCAGCGCGGATCACTGAACCATCGACGGTCAGCCCGCCATACAGCCCGCTGGCAGAGGACCACGCCACGATGTCCGGCAGGTTCGGCCCGCTTAATGCCCCTTCAACGTTCGAGCCAAGCGTGACGACCGTGAGTCCAGCTTGGGCGCCAATCTTGAAGTCGTTGTTCAGGACACCGCTCAGCCCCTTCTCCGTCATGAAGAACAAAATGACCTCGGCTGCCTCCGCGCCGATCTGCAAGCCGAACGAGGCAGCGCCGATCACGTAGAACGCCGGCTGCCCCCAGCCCGACTGCGTGCGGGCCATGATCACCCCTTGGCCGCCCTCGCCACCCACGAAGAAGCCACCCTTCAGCAGGTTCGGCACGATCATCACGCCGCGTGCGGTGCGCAGCAGCCGCTGCGCATTGCCAAACGCGTTATCGCGGCGCAGGTCGTGCAGCACTTTTTCCGCGCCCTGGATGACCGATACTTCATCCGACTGTGCCCGCGCCAGCGGTGAGAACAGCATCCCCGCGGATACCACGGCCCCGCCCAGAAATTCGGCTCGTGTAAGCATACGATCTTCCTTTTTGCAGTGACGAAACAACTTTGCAAGCGCGGAGTGGATATTTCATTTCGAGAGTTCGACGGTAGCACCCCGATGATGACGACTGCGTGATGACCGGAATCGTCCAACGGCTGTAGCTAATAGGAAACCATTATCTCATTGTATCTTTGTCGGCGATGTCGTCCACCGAAAGCTGCCAAGCTGCCAGCGCTTCGGCCAGGCCGACCGCCTCGGGTGCACGCGGTCGATCCAGCGGCGTTGCGCTGAAACGTGGCGCCGGCGCCGGCTGACGTTGGCCGTCAACCTCAACGAACGCTCCACGCGCCTGGTTGTGCGGATGGGTGTGCGCCTCCGTCATCGACAGCACCGGTGCGAAGCAGGCATCGCTGCCCTCTAGCATCCGGCACCATTCGTCGCGGCTCCGGGTCAGGAAGCGCTCGCTCAGAACGGCTTTCCACTGCGCCCAGCCACCACGGTCGCGCTGCGCCGGCATGCCAGCAGGATCGATCTCCAGCAGATGCAAAAGCTCGGAGTGAAACTTCTCCTCAATTGGCGCGATTGAGATAAACTGCCCGTCCGCGCACTCATACACTTCGTAGTAATAGGAGCCCGAATCGAGCTGGTTCTCGCCGCGGCCGCCGACAAAACGCCCGCCGGCCTGCATCGCGTAGATCGGCGTCATCAGCGACAGCGCGCCATCAACCATGGCCGCATCCACCACCTGCCCTTGGCCAGTGGTGCGAGCCGCGATGATCGCGGCGAGCAGACCGGTCACCAGGTACAACGCGCCGCCGCCATAGTCGCCGACCAGGTTCAGCGGCGGGGTCGGTTTCTGGCCGGCGCGTCCAATGGCGTGCAGCGCACCCGAAAGCGCAATGTAATTCAGGTCATGGCCGGCTGCTTGCGCCAGCGGGCCGGCCTGCCCCCAACCGGTGACGCGACCATAAGCCAGTCTGGGGTTGCGACGCAGACACACCTCCGGACCCAGACCAAGACGCTCCATCACACCCGGACGGAAGCCTTCGATCAGTCCGTCCGCACCGTCGATCAGCCGCAGTGCCGTCCGCACCGCTTCAGGCTGCTTCAGATCAAGCCGCAACACCGCCCGGCTGCGGTGGGTGAACTCATGCTGCGCGGCCACTGGCACCCCCAGGCCGGTGGCAGCCTGCCGATCGATCCGCAGCACCGTGGCGCCCATGTCGGCCAGCAGCATCGCCGCCATCGGCGCCGGCCCGATGCCGGTGAACTCGACAATCTTTATTCCCGCCAAGGGTCCCATGCCTGCTTCCCTCTCGCCACCGACCGGCGGTTCATCGCCAGGTCATCCGCGATGCATGCTGATCTCGCGCCGGGTAACCCGCAAGCGCGGGCAGCCCGCAACCAGCGGTCGGCGATGCCAAGGATCAGCAATGCAAACGGTTAGGTCTGCGGAGGTGGCGACCGGCTCGAACAATGTCGGGCCGGCGGAGGACGAATTTAGGCACAAAGCTGGACTGGCTAATGTTGGTCTGCCGCCCTTAGTCAGAGCGAGACTAGTAGTCAGAGCGAGACTAGTCGCGCTGCACAAGCTCGATCTTGTAGCCGTCGGGATCCTCGACAAACGCAATAACAGTCGTGCCGAACTTAACCGGCCCTGGCTCACGCGTCACCTTTGCCCCGACGCTACGCAGCTTCTCCGTCGTGGCCGCGACATCCGGCACCCCAATCGCCAAATGGCCAAAGGCGCTGCCCATATCATAGTGCTCAGTGCCGTAGTTGTAGGTCAGCTCGATCACGCTGTTGCTTTCCTCATCGCCATAGCCGACGAACGCCAACGTGTATTTTCCGTCCGGAACATCGCGGCGACGAAGCTCCGTCATGCCAAAGCCTTTGGTGTAAAAGTCGACACTGCGTTGCAGGTCGCCGACGCGCAGCATGGTATGCAGAAAGCGGCTCATGGGAAATTTCCTTCAGGACAGGGTTGCAGGGTCGAGGCCCAGCAGAAACAACCCGGCCGCATCTGCAGCGGCAAGGCAGGCCTCACGCTCCGCCAGAATGGTGGCCTCGGCCTCGAAAGCAAGCCCCCTCAGCCCTGCCGCCTCGGCGTGGCGCACGGTGGCGAGGCCGATCGTCGGCAGGTCCGCCCGCCGGTCCTGTCCCGGCTTGGGCAGCTTCACCAGCACCCCGCCCACCCCTTCTCGGCGCAGCGTGCCGGCCCGAGCAATCATTGCATCTGTGCCCTCGATCGCTTCGACAGCCAGCACCAGCCCCTGCTGCACGACACAGCCCTGCCCAACATCGGCTGTGCCCAGCAGCCGGACAACCTCGACGCCCCGGGCAATATCCGCCATCGCCTGATCGTCGGGCTGCGCCCGCGTCAGCACGCCCGATGGCGCGACGCTCTCCTGCAGGATCTGGTGCGCGCCCAGGACGCGGAAACCCTCCTCGGTCAACACACGGATCACCGCCGCGAGCAGCCCGTCATCCCCGGCAAAGACCGCTCGTCCGATCCGCGCCAGCAGCTTGGCCCCGTCGGCGTCGGGTCGCAGATCGAGCAATGACGGCCGTTGTACTGGACCGATCATCACCAGGTCCTGGCATCCCCGCGCCCGCAACGCGGCGACGATGCGCGCCGCGGCACCCAGACGCAGGAACTCGTGCGGCCAGGGCTTCAGGACCGCGGGGCTGGCGAAACCCTCCAGTCCAACAATGTAGACGTGCCGCCCCGCTGCGCGCGCCGCCGCTGCAACTTTGCCTGGCAGCGTGCCTCCGCCGGCGATGATGCCCAATCGGCGTGGCATTTCTGCCTGGTTTTTTGTTGCACTTTCCGTCATGCCTACTCTTTTCTTGCTTCCAGCACTGAATTTTTTGCATAGAACTTCAACCTATCTCACGCTCAGGTGGGACAGCCTGCAGAGATCACCCGGCCCATGATCGACGACGAATTGCCCGACGCCTCAAGGCACGCAACAGCCGCTAATGTGTTGCAATGCCTCACCATGCTGGCCGAGGAAGCGGTGAACCTCAATCTGCCACGCACCATGCTGGCGTTGCGCAAAGCTATCCGAGCCTGCCAGGCGGAGCAGGCGCGGCCAATCCCGTCGCTGCGTCCTCGCCGTCACCTTGTGCTGCACTGAAGCCCGCCTGCCTCACTCGAAACGTTCAGACAGCGTTAATCATGCGATCAGGCAAGGAGTTGAGGCGGGTTTCTCTCCCCTGTTCTCAGAAGGCGGCCACACTAGACGCGCGGCTTTTGTAGATCACACGACCGTCTGAACCTTGAGCTTGGCAGGCGTAGTTTGCGCTGAGTTAGACCCTCCCGCAATTCGGATTGCCATAGCGCGCTCACACCCAAAGCTGTCCTACCCGTGACGCAGCGACCGCTGCCATAGGCCAGTCCGGCGCGGACAGCGATATTGGCAGGAGCGGATGCCCCTGTATTGCAACGCGGCGAAAGCCGCCATATTGCACCGCAGTGCAGAGCGCCATAATTTTGCCCTGGACCACCCTATCCGACGGGACGGCGTTCGCCTGCCGGCCGGTGGTGTGCTACCCGCACCTCAAGTAAGGACATCGCGCATGAGCGCCCCAGCCAAACGGTCTGTCACAGTCACCCTGGACGGGACGAACAAATCCACAAATCTGCCGCTGTTGTCCGGCACCATCGGTCCGGATGTGTTCGACATCCGCAGGCTTTACGGTGATCTGGGCGTCTTCACCTTCGACCCTGGCTACGGCGTAACCGCATCCTGCGACAGCAAAATCACCTACATCGACGGTGATGAAGGCGTTCTGCTGTACCGCGGCTACCCAATCGAGCAATTGGCCGAGAAGTCGAACTTCCTGGAGGTCTGCTACCTGCTGCTGAACGGCGATCTGCCGACCGAGACGCAGACCAAAGAGTTCGAACTTGGCGTGATGCGGCACACAATGCTGCATGAACAACTGCGCACGTTCTACAACGGCTTTCGCCGTGATGCCCATCCTATGGCGGTGATGTGCGGGGTGGTCGGTGCGCTGTCTGCGTTCTACCACGACAGCCTGGACATCCATAACGAGGAAAGCCGCTCCATCAGCGCCTTCCGGCTGATTGCCAAGGTGCCGACCATCGCTGCCTGGGCCCACAAATACGCTGTCGGGCAGCCGTTCATCTATCCCCGCAACGACCTGTCGTATGCCGAGAATTTTCTATACATGTTCCACGCCGTTCCGGCCGAGGAATACAAGGTCAATCCCATCCTGTCGAAGGCAATGGACCTGATCATGATCCTGCACGCGGACCATGAGCAGAACGCATCGACCAGCACCGTGCGGTTAGCCGGCTCCACCGGCGCCAATCCATTCGCCTGTATCGCGGCGGGCATTGCCAGCCTGTGGGGCCCGGCCCACGGCGGCGCCAACGAAGCTGTGCTGAAAATGCTGGCCGAAATCGGTCACGTCAACAATATCAAGCAGTTTCTGGCCGATGTTAAGGACAAGGATAACCACACCAAGCTGATGGGCTTCGGCCACCGGGTGTACAAAAACTATGACCCGCGCGCCAAGATCATCCAGAAGGCCTGCCACGATGTCCTGCAGGAACTAGGAATCAAAGACGACCCGCTGCTGGACCTGGCAATGGAGCTCGAGAAGATTGCCCTCAGCGACCGCTATTTCGTTGACCGGAAGCTCTATCCGAACGTCGATTTCTACTCGGGCATCATTCTCAAGGCGATGGGCTTCCCGACCAGCATGTTCACCGCGCTGTTTGCAGTCTCTCGCACCGTCGGCTGGGTCAGCCAGTGGAAAGAGATGATTGAGGATCCGCAGCAACGGATCGGTCGCCCGCGGCAGGTCTACACCGGCGCGCCGCAGCGGGATTATCTACCTGCTACCCAACGCGGATAGGCCTCCTTCATGCCCTGCGGCATGGGTAGGGCATGAGATAGGGCAACAGATCGATCGACCGCCTCGGCCTGTGCAGTCAGGCCGTAGCTGGCTTGGCGGCGCGCCCCGGCGGACTGCACGCTGGCGGGATGTGATCTCCCCTTCGAACCTGATCTTGTGCGCAGAATCCGGTCTTCGGCGGCGAACATCCGCAGCAAAAGGTCCCTATCTTGAGTTGGCGTTGGTTTGGCAACCCGCTTGCTGAACCCTAGTGTCTCGACGAAATTAATCCTCAAACCTTCGACCGGGGGCGCCTTGAGCTGCCGGTTTTTGCTGTCCAACGAACCGCTCTTGGCGCCTAATCTCAATTTTACTAGATGAAATTCAGTCATCGGGTGACGATGCAGCCCCCGGCCCGGACGATAATGTGGTTCCACTTTAACAATCAGTGACAATGCACTGATCGAAGGTCATGAGCCTCTGCAAATCATCTCGGCCAGACATCCAACTCCGCGAAAAGCGCTTTCAGTCGCGTGCATCCTGCACGTCGGGTTCGTCAAGATACGCAACACGAATTAGACCGGATGGTCAGTACACGAATTCGCGATCGAAGTTTTATGACTAAGGCAGCAAATTTGTTAACACACCGCACAGTTGTATTCGAGCGAAGCTGTTCAGGACGGGGCGTATGCGGGGAAAAACTTCCTTGGATCTACTTGTAAAACATCGGCTCAAGCGTTGGGGACAGCGCCCACCCGGTGTCAAACCACGACGTGGCAAAGAAGCCTGGCTACGCGGCCGTCCCTCGGAAGATGAAACGAGAATCTGCAGCCCGTTCCTGAAGATCCCAGGCAGCAGTCGCCTGCGCACCCTGCCCGATGGGCTGTGGCTGAATTTTGGTGGAACCTTTAGCGAACCTTTCGTCGACATCCTCGCCATCGAGGCGTGCAGCACGATCCAGAACCTGCTGGACAAGCGGTCGCGATTTGCGCCCAGCACCCATTCAATGATGTGTCTGTGCCCGATCGAATGGTTGCTGTCGCCAATCAGCCCGGACGACCCCACCCCAAGGTGGCGCACTACCGGCGTGATCATGCACGAACCTTACACCGACGTCGTCATCCCGGTTCGGGAGATGCGGGTGCTGTACGGGCTGAAGAACGACCACTACAAAGGCTTCGCTCGCCACCAACTGCCCCACGCCCACGAGTTCTTCGTACCAATGGAAACACTGACCGAGGAGAACTGTGAAGAAAACCCTGCCTTGCGTGCGCTGATCGCCCGCACCTCCGTTTCGGCCAACTTCTTTACGCCCTGAACTTTTGTCCCCGGCCTGCGGGACCGAGCGCCTGCAACTGACAACCGGTTCGGTCGCGTACTAGAACAACAGGCCCTTCTTCAGCAGGCCGTGAACACCCTTCTCTCCGTTTACGGTCTGCGTCACATGAAAATCGACGGCCAGAGAACAAAATTGATAAGCCTCCTGACGCGACAAGTTGGTCCGGCTGGTGATGAACGCTATCATCTGACGTAGCGCTGTCTTCATCGCGACGTCCAGGTCCTCATGCATCCCCATCGAGATGAAGTGGCTGGCAGTTTCCGCGCGTGGATAGGACAGTAGCGGGTCGCGCGCGCCGCCGCCCTTGTGCAGCGTCAGGGTGAAGCTGCCGGTTAGGCAAATCTCCAGCGCGTTGATGCAGACCTCGCCATCGCCCTGGACGCCGTGACCGTCACCAGCGGAAAACAACGCCCCTTCCGCCCATACCGGCAGGAACAACGTGGACCCCTCACCCAGCTCCTTGTTGTCCAGGTTGCCACCGTGCTCGCGCGGCTGCACTGTTGAGATGGAGCCATACGCCGGACGCGGCGCAACCCCCATCACCCCGAAGAATGGCGCAAGATTCAGCTCAGTGCCCCACGGCAGCCGGCAGACTCTGCGCTCCTTATCGACCGGTATGTGTGAGAGAAACTTTTCTGGAAAATCCTCCGGCAACGTGCCTGCCAGTGGGCGAAAGCCGCAGTAGCCCCAGTCACAACCCAACGCGATGCTGTCGATATGCACCTCCAGCATGTCACCGGGTTGAGCACCGGAGACCGCAACCGGGCCGGTGATCAGATGGCCCGGCGCGCGCGGAATGTCGGCTGCATGAATTGCAGCCAGCGCCGGCGGGATCCGCAGGCCACTGTTGGCCGGCGGCATGACCTCGGGGCCACCCGAGACGCACTCCAGCACGACGGTATCGCCGGACGCGACGGTCAGCAGCGGCGGGAACTCCGCGTCGAAAACTCCCCACCGGACGGTCTGCGGGGTAGATGCAATACGATGTGTGGTCATTCGGATCCCTCAGTAGAGCTGATCCGAGCGATGCCACCACATCGGTCGGTCCCATACAACTAACACCGCGGCTTCTATCAACGTTGTCCATGAGGTGTTCGGACCAACCCGGGAACGCTGCGATGCGCGGCAACGAACGCCTTCAGCTCGGCATCAATCGCAGCCGCTAGTTCCGGGTTCGCCCGCCTGATTTGCCCAGCACGCAGCGTGGCGCCCAAATGCGATGTTGGCCACATCTCCCACGCTTCGAGGAACAACAGGTCGGCTTCGACCTGGGAGTTGTTTACATTCTGCAGCGCCCGGCGCACGGCAAGCGTGAACGGAGGTTTCAGGGCAGGCTCTGTCGGCAACATCAACGAGATCCTAAGGGGGTCAGGCGCCGTGCCCCGGCTTCCGTCCTCAGGCCTCGGGCGGAAGGCCGCATCAGCACAAGCGATGTGTCGCCACATGGGTTCGATCATCGCCCTTCACCACCACATGAGCATGACAAGGCAGTGAATTAACTTCTGCTAGTAACTAGACCAAGACAAGTTAGACGCTGAGCAAATCGTGCGACTAAAGCCCAAGAATTGAAGCGGTTGTTACATTACATGCACTTTACGCCGGATCTACCGGATTGGATGTGGCATCAGCGACAGCTACGCCTTCGCGAAAGCCCGCGTACCGGCCATTCGAGGCGGTCACGCCGTCAGACCAGGAGAACGCTTACACAGCCATAACGCATACGCGCTTCCCCGCCAGATCCGCTCAGCCCCATCTGCACCTGCGTGACAGTGAAACCCTATCCGGATCGTCCAGCGCGATAGTTTGACCTGAACCATCCCTATGCCTGGCAACCGGTGCAAAAGGCGCAGCCAGGGCAACAGGCGGTTCCATCAGTAACGATACAGCTCGTGCTTGAACGGCCCCTGCGAAGCGATACCCAAATAGCTCGCCTGCTTGTCAGTCATCGTTGTCAGCTTCGCGCCAACCTTCGCCAGATGCAGCGCGGCAACCTTCTCATCAAGATGCTTCGGCAACGTGTAGACTGTCCGCTCATATCTTCCAGCAGGGGCGCCATACAGCTCGATCTGCGCCAACACCTGGTTGCTGAAGCTCGCACTCATGACGAAGCTCGGATGGCCCGTGGCGTTGCCCAGATTGACCAGGCGTCCTTCGGACAGCACGATCAGCCGCTTGCCGTCGGGGAATACAACCTCGTCGACCTGGGGCTTGACGTTTTCCCACTTGTAGTTGCGCAGCGATTCGATCTGGATCTCGGAATCGAAATGGCCGATGTTGCAGACGATGGCGCGGTGCTTCATTGCGCGCATGTGGTCCAGGGTGATCACGTCAACATTGCCAGTCGCCGTGACGAAGATGTCACCCATTGGCGCCGCATCCTCCATCGTGACAACCTGGTAGCCTTCCATCGCCGCCTGCAGCGCGCAGATCGGATCGATCTCTGTCACCATTACCCGGCATCCAGCATTGCGCAGAGATGCCGCGGAGCCTTTCCCGACATCGCCGAAGCCGTTCACCACCGCCACCTTGCCAGCCATCATCACGTCGGTGCCGCGGCGGATGCCGTCCACCAGCGACTCACGGCAGCCATACAAATTGTCGAACTTCGACTTGGTGACACTGTCGTTGACGTTGAACGCCGGTGTCAGCAGGGTGCCCGCCTTCGCCATGTCCCACAGCCGATGCACGCCAGTTGTCGTCTCCTCCGAGATGCCGCGCACGTCGGCCAGCATCTCGGGATGCTTCTGGTGCATCAGTGTCGTCAGGTCGCCGCCATCATCCAGGATCATGTTCGGCGTCCAGCCGTCCGGGCCGCGCACCGTCTGGTCGATGCACCACCAGAATTCCTCCTCGCTCAACCCCTTCCAGGCAAACACCGGCGTCCCGGCGGCTGCAACGGCGGCGGCGGCATGGTCCTGCGTTGAGAAAATGTTGCACGACGACCAGCGGACGGTGGCGCCGAGCACGGTCAGCGTCTCGATCAGGACGGCGGTCTGGATCGTCATGTGCAGGCAGCCGGCGATCCTGGCGCCTTTCAGCGGCTGCGCGTTGCCGAACTCCTCACGGATCGCCATCAGGCCGGGCATTTCGTCCTCGGCCATGCTGATCTCCTTGCGGCCCCAGTCAGCGAGGGAAAGATCTTTGACTTTGAAGTCCTGCAGCGCGGGATCGGCCATGGCGAAAGCTCCTGGGATGGTCGCGGCGCTATATAAAGATATCTGCATGTTTGCAAGTCGCATGGCGGTTCATGCCCAGCCATCATCACAACCTGTCACGGCGGAACAGCGCCTGCTACCGAGATCAGCTTTATCCGCCGCCCATCAACACCTAGCGCCATCCGCCCCTGCTTCAGCAGCAGCGCGTCGTTGCCGAACACCTCGCGCCGCCAGCCCTGCAGCGCCGCAACCTCGGGATTCTCCTCCAGCGCTAGTTGGTCAATGTCGTCGGAGCTGGCGACCAGCCGCGCGGCGACATGGTGCTGCTCCGCCTTGGCCGCCAGCAGAACCTTCAGCAGCGACACCAGGGCAGCCGACGGACGGGCATTCTCCCGCAACTGAACAGCCAGCGGCAGTTCGGCATCAGGCACCTGGCGGGCAGCCGACAGCACCTCCAGCAGCGCGGTGCCCGACCGCCCCTCGGCAAAGCCTCGCGTCACGCCACGCACCCGCGCCAGCGCCTCGGCGCTCGATGGGGCGGTTGCGGCAATTTCCAGCAGCGCCTCGTCTTTGATCAATCTCTGCCGTGGGATGTTGATCCGCTGCGCCTCGCGCTCTCGCCATGCGGCGACTTCCTTCAAGCAATACAGCAGGCGACGGTTGCCGGTGCGCGGGCGCAGCCGCTCCCACGCGCTCTCCGGGTCGACGCGATAGGTCGCGGGATTGTTCAGGATCGCCATTTCCTCGGCGACCCAGCTTAACCGGTTGTCCTGCTCCAGCCGGTTGCTGAGCCGAAGATAGACCTCGCGCAGATGCGTCACGTCGGCCGCCGCATAGGTTACCTGTGCCTGGGATAGTGGGCGCGCCGACCAGTCGCTGAACCGGTGGGCCTTGTCGATGCTGCCGCCGGTCAGGTTGGCGACCAGGGCGTCATAACCGACTTGGTCGCCAAACCCTGCCACCATCGCGGCCACCTGGGTGTCGAACATCGGCCGCGGCACGTCACCGAACCGCGATACGAAGATTTCGACGTCCTGGCGGGCGGCATGAAATACCTTGGTGACTGTCTGATCCGCCAGCAGTCCCCCCAGCGGGGCGAGGTTGAGCCCTTCCGCCACGGTGTCGATTACCGCGACCTCACCCTCTCCGGCGATCTGCACCAGGCAAAGCTCCGGCCAGTAGGTGCGCTCGCGCATGAACTCGGTATCCACTGTTACGAAGCTCTCGGTCCGCATGCGCTGGCACAGCGCCTCCAGCGCATCGGTTGTGGTAATCAGGACCGGGGGCGGAAAGGCGGTGTGAGCGGATTTGGCCATCTGGCGCTTCTACACGGATGTCTGCGAAAGGCCAAAAATCCACCGGACCGGCACTGTGCGCCACATTGGCGCGCCCGGCAGCCGGACTTCCGGTTGCAGCGGTCAGTCGTTGCCGCTAAACAGAGGCATGAGCAACGGCGCACCCTGCGTGAGCCTATCCCAGGATGCGCCCGCGCCGGCTGTATCCGACGCTGCAATTGCGCTGGTCGCCTCGTGCGTTCTTCCCGCCATTGCGTTCGACCTGCTCCTCCTTCGACTTAGCCGCCCCTGAGCGTCCTGCCGGGCTGCTGAGTGCCGGCTTCGCTCAGGGGAAGCCCTGAGGCTAACGTCGTGTCAATCAAGTCCGAGGACCCGCCCCAATGAGCATTACCCACCCCAGCTTCGGCAAGCTGGACGATGACCGCGTCATCATCTTCGACACCACGCTGCGCGACGGCGAGCAGTCGCCCGGCTTCTCCATGAACCTGCAGGAGAAGATCCGCATGGCCGAGGCGCTGACCGAGCTTGGCATCGATGTAATGGAGGCCGGGTTCCCGATCGCATCCCCCGGTGACTATGAAAGCGTTAAGGCCATCGCCGAGACAGTCGGCCAGCGTGACGACGCCCCGGTTATTTGCGGCCTCGCCCGCTCTGGCCGAGAGGACATCACGCGGGCTGGGGATGCAGTGCGATCCGCCAGGCGAAAGCGCATCCATAGCTTCATCTCCACCAGCCCGCTGCACATGAAGTACAAGCTGCGGATGGAGCCCGAGGAGGTGCTGCAGGCGGTATCTGACAGCGTTGAGCTGGCTCGTTCCTTCACTGATGACGTCGAATGGTCGGCCGAGGATGGCACCCGCACCGATCCCGACTTCCTGTGCCGCTGCGTCGAGGCAGCGATCAAGGCCGGTGCCACGACGATCAACGTTCCCGACACTGTTGGCTATGCGCTGCCGGAGGACATTGAGCGTATCTTCACGATGATCCGCACCCGTGTGCCGGGCGCCGACCAGATCATCCTGTCCACGCACAACCACAACGACCTGGGACTGGCGGTGGCCAACACGCTGGCGGCAATCCGCGCCGGCGTTCGCCAGGTAGAGGCAACGATAAACGGCATTGGTGAGCGTGCCGGCAACGCCTCGCTGGAGGAGGCCGTCATGGCGATCCGCACCCGCCAGGACGCGGTGCCGTTCAAGAACAACATCGTCACACCCAACATCCTGCGCGTCTCAAAGATGCTGGCGGCGATTACCGGTTTCGATGTGCAGCCGAACAAGGCGATTGTCGGGCGCAATGCCTTCGCCCACGAGGCTGGCATCCACCAGGACGGCGTGCTGAAACACGCCGGCACTTACGAGATCATGCTGCCGGAAAGTGTCGGCTGGCAGAAGTCCAGCCTGGTGATGGGCAAGCATTCCGGCCGAGCTGCTTTCCGCGACAAGCTGAAGACCATGGGCTACAGCGTTGGCGACAACAAGCTGAACGACGCCTTTCGCCGCTTCAAGGATCTGGCCGACCGCAAGAAGGTGGTGTTCGATGAGGATATCGTCGCCCTGGTGGATGATGAGGTGATGCGCGACCACGAGCGCATCCGCTTCGTCTCGCTTGATCTGCATGCCGGCTCGAAAGGTCCGGCGCGGGCTGAGCTGGAACTGGAGGTGGACGGCACGATGCAGACCGCAACCTCGGCAGGCAACGGGCCGGTAGACGCGACCTTCAACGCCATCCAGGCAATTTTTCCCCATACAGCGAACCTTGTGCTGTTCTCGGTCGGCGCCGTTACCGAGGGCACCGACGCGCAGGCCAGGACCACCGTCCGCCTGGAGGAGAACGGCAAGATGGTCGACGGCCAGGGTTCTGATGCCGATACGATCGTCGCCTCCGCGCGCGCTTACGTTCACGCGCTCAACAAGCTGATGGTCAAGCGGCTGCGGACCGAGCCGGCGGCTCTTTCTGCCTGATCGGCGCATCCTGATCCGGCGGCGGCCGTCGCCGGATCAGCCTTAGAGCGGTGTCCGTTCGCCTTGGCTCACGGACCCCTCTTTAACTCGTTGTTTGATCGCGTGATTCACCGCTCCGGGTGATGCCACCTGCGCGGATCACGCTTGTCTTATGACTTCCCCCGGGTTTGCGGAACAATGGTTCACCAGCGGCGGGTTGCAACCCGCCGCTGGTGAAGGGGGATGGATCGAGATCACGCCGGTCGGGTAGGACCGAATTAGAGTGGGATCGCCCCCTTCTTTTCCACAAGGCCCGAACGGATACCGGGGGTGTGATGCCCCGGATGACAAGCATGGGACAGGAAAAGACATGGGACAGGAAAAGATGAGCCACGCCATAGCACCCACAGCGGATCAAGTCACCCTCGGCGTCGATGTCTCGAAAGATACCCTCGATGTCCACCTCCACCCGCAGGGCATCGCCCAGCAATTCACCAACGACCCTAAAGGCCACAGCAAGCTGATCGCCTGGATCACCCCCAGGCAGCCGACACGCATCGTCTTCGAGGCCACCGGCGCCTATCACCGTGCTCTGGAATTGGCGCTGGGCCGCGCCGCGCTGCCCGCCGTCAAGGTCAACCCGCTGCAGGCCCGCCGCTTCGCCGAGGCCACCGGCAAACGCGTCAAGACCGATACGGTCGATGCCGCCATGCTGGCCCGCTTCGGCGCCATCCTGCAGCCCGACATCCCACCCGCCAAGGACGAAACCATTGACACGCTGGGCGAACTGCTGGCCGCACGGCAGGCTTTGGTGAAGGACCGAACCACCGCGCTCAACCGCAGCAAGACCCTCACGCTGGCCCTGCTCAAGCGCCAAAGCCAGCAACACCTCAAGCAGATCGAAACCCAGATCCAGGCCATCGATCGCCAGCGGACAACCATTCTGGCCGCCCATAAGAGGCTCAAGGCCCGCTTCGACATCCTTGTCAGCATTCCTGGCCTGGGCGCCGCCAGCGGCCTCGCCCTGCTCATCGACATGCCCGAACTCGGCACCATGGATGCCAAACAGGCCGCCAGTCTCGCCGGACTGGCGCCCGTCACCCGGCAATCGGGCACCTGGCAGGGGAAAAGCTTCATACAGGGCGGCAGAGCCAACCTTAGGCAGGCCATCTACATGCCAGCCCTCGTCGCCATCCGCTTCAACCCGCCGCTCAAAGCCAAATACCTGGCGCTGCGTCAGGCCGGTAAACCCGCCAAGGTCGCCATCGTCGCCATCATGCGCAAGCTGGTCATTATCGCCAACGCGCTGCTGCGCGATACGCGCACATGGACGCCAGAAGTGGCTTGACCAAGACGGATACTCTAGTTATAGCCCCAGAATGCGCTGCCGCCGTTCGTCGGTCCGTTGGTCGGGCCGTAGAACGGACCGCTGGTCGTCACACCAGGCGCCGGAGCCGACTCCGGCGCGTCCTGCGGCGTGCTAACCGGCGGCGGCCCGGCGATCGGCTGCGTGCCGGGCCCGGTTATCCCGTAGGAACGTGGATCGCCGGAGCAAGCCGCCAGCAAGCCGGACAGACAAAGCACGAGAAGCATTCGCATGACGGCCAGTTTGCGCTGCAGACTGGATCTTTGTCCACCGGATCACCGTTTGAGACGCACAGGTTGCGCCGATGCCGGCAATCCGCCAGGGCCATACTCCATGCGCGGGTTCATGATCCTAGTACTATGCCAACAGCCACCCCGACTTGGTATATTAAGCGCTCTTCACGCAAATGCTCTTCCCCACGACTGAACCAACTTGCACGTTAGACTCGTATCGATGGTGAAGCGGCCATCCTTGGCGGCGAGCGAAGCGAGGCAGAACGTGCGTCTTTCCATGATAATCATCTGTCTGGTGGCAAGTCTGACAGCCAGTTGCGCGCCAACCACCGATCGGTCTGCAGCCATCAGCCCAACCCAGGCCTTTAACCCGCTGGCATTCTTTGCCGGCCATACCCACTCCTGGGGCGTGATGGAAAACCGCTCTGGCGCGCCGATCCAGTCGGTGGTCACCGAAAGCCTGGGTGAGCAGATCGGTCCAGACCGGCTACGAATGGTGCAGCACCTCTACTTCCAGGATGGCAAGGCACAGGAGCGGGTGTGGACCCTTTGGCGCACCGGCGACAACCGGTTCCAGGCGACGGCCAACGACATGGTCGGGATCACGACCGGTGACGCCGAGGGCGGAATGTTTCACTGGCAATGGACGTTGGCGAATTCCCCCGGCAACCCGCTGATGAACGTGACGGTGAAACAATGGATGTACCGGATGCAGGACGGCACGGTGACCATCCGCACGACCATCAGCAAGCTTGGCTTCATTGCCGCCGAGGTTACCGAGCAGTTCGTGCACACCTGATGTGGGCTCAGGCGCCCTGTTGCCTGTACATGTGGCTGATCCATCGGGATGCCGTCATGAAACTGAGCAAGTCCGACAGCCGCAACCACTGGAGACCAGGGGAGGCGAAGACGACGGAGCGGCAAAGCAAAGTCAGATTGATGTTGCACGCTCTCGCCGTCGACCCGGAAATAAAAGTGACGCCGCCGCTGCTTACGGCAACTTGGGCAGGATCGCCGCCGCCGCCGGAGACACACTGGAGACGTAGCTTTCCAGGTTGGTGTAGAACTGGGTAACACCCGGCGGAACCGGGACAGATGAGGCGCTGGAGCCGGTCGAGCCGGAAGTCATAGGGAAGTTGACCGCCACATTGCTGGGGATCGAGCCGACAAACTCTGAGATCAGGCTGCTCAGATCGGCCGGAGTCGATAGGCTTGACGACATCGAGGAACCGCTGGCGGAGGACGGCAGGAAGCTCGAGGGATCGAAGCTTCCGGACACCTGCGCAACAGCGCCAGTTGAAGGGTCAATCTGCAAAGTAACAAATGGCAGGCTCACTGTATCTGACACGAGATGCTCCATTCTGTTGTAGACTACTCTCCCGGTCGGCTTGTCCTCCAGGGGCTTCTTCGGTATTAGGCCTATTGCCAAAGTACACAATGACGTTTTATCGATTCTATAATTTATATTGGGTCTCTATTACGTATATAAACTATATCTTTAATTATAATAATATAGATCACCCGTCAGGAGCGCGGCCAACAAACAGGAGTTCTCTTGCTTATTCCAAATTAGCAGCGCCTGACCTCCGATTGGTCGCCGGACGCAGGCGCCTGGCTAAAGAATTGAACATCCGCGGTCCGCGCACCATCGCCTACTGATTGGCATATGCACCAGCGACCACGGACGGGACTTTCACAACCTCTCCATATCCTGGGATCACGCCGTAGTTCGAGACGAACAGCGCGCCATCCGGACCGGTGGCTATTCCAGTCGGGTAAACCAGGCCATGACACGCAACAACCTGCTGCTGGCCGGCGGGGGAAACATGGACGATCGCTCCGGTGGGATCGCCCGAAAGAAAGCCGTTGGCAGCCATTTCCAACGCGTAGACACCGCCATCTTCCGCGGGCGACAGGCCGATCAGGTTGGTAAAGCCCGAGGCATACACCTTGGGCTGCCGTCCGCCGCGCACCCGCCAGATGCTCGCAGTTCCCGGGAAGTACGGATAGCCAGTGAAATCGGCAACCAGCAGGCCCTTGCCATCCGGCGCCGGGATGATCCCTGTCGGTACCGAATCAACCTGGGTTGGTACAGGCGCGCCAGGAAAGGCAGGCTGGTTGACAGACTGCGCGGGAATCACCCCGATGACGGAAATATTGCCGTTCGGCTGGACCCTCAGTGCCGTATGGGCGCCCCCATCAGCCACGAAGACGTTCCGTCCGATGGCTGTCACTCCATACGGGTTGCTCTCTGGCGTCAGGGTGCCATCCGGGTTTGGCTGGTGGTCAGGGTCGTTGACATACTCATACTGGCTGATCGGGCCAGCGGTTGCCGTGCTGTAGGTGCCTGATCCGCTTTCGGTCAGACCAAGCAGAACGCCGGTTTGATCCGCCAATGAGCCCAGAACATCCACCGCGGATTGAGGTCCACCGTTGCCAATGATGACATAGGGTTTGCCGTCGGCGAAGGCGATGCCGTTGGCTCCAGTCGCCTGATCCACCAGCGGCGTCGCCAGCGAGGCCAGTCCGTCGACAACCGTTTGCGGCTTGCCGCCGACAATACGCGAAACCCGTCCTGAATTGCCAAAGCAGTTGGTATTGCCCATTAACGGAATGCAGGGGCCGCTGCCGCCGACGCCCGCCTCTGTCAGCCACAGCGATCCGGCCGGATCAAACGCCAGCCCGCGCGGGTGATTGAGTTTGTTCGCCAGCACCGGATATAGCGAGTCGACCCGGTTGGTCTTGGCTAACGTCCCAACAAGGTGGTTCACCGCGCCGTTTGGCAGATTGGCCGTCAGCTCATACTGAACCGGCGCACCCAACTGCGGCGACCAGTAGTCAGTGCCAGTGTCAGTCGCGCCGGATACAGATTCGACGGCACCGTTCGGCGCCACCCATGCCTCAAAGTTGCCGATCGGCGTGCTGACGGTTTGGGTGCCGCTGACGTTGAGGTAGACCTCGGTGCTGCCGCCAGAGGCCCAGGCCAGGGTGTTGTCATAGGACGTACTGGCGGACCACTGCCCAGGATAGAACACCTCCGGCTGCAGTGCGACGCGGTCCGAACCGTTCGGCCCCATGTTGTCGCCAATGACCAGGACGTTGTTCGTCGCCGGATCCTGTTGAATGTAAAATATCCCTTTCGGTGGCGGCGCGGAACCGGTGATCGACACCCCGCCCACCGTCAGGTTCTGGGTGCTGACGATCGCCAGCGTGGGCTGTCCCTGAAAGGTCAGTGTCTCGATGTCTTCGACCATTGTCCCGCTAACCGGCGCCGGAGTGGCGGGGCCTGAAGTAGCGCCCGTGGAAGGGGGACTTGGTGGAGCGATACCCGGTGCGCCGGCGATTGAACCGGATGCCGGCGGTGTGAGAGTGCCCGAAATCGTGTAGATCCAGTAGTCACCAACGACAAGCGGGACGAGATTGGCGGCGAGCGGATGGTTCGGCGCGGCAGGACAGTTTTGCTGCTGGGCCAGACCGACTGCGGCCGGAAGGCTGCCCCACACTAGCAGGGCAGCGGCACCAATCCTGACCGACGGAGCTGCAAGCCGGCGGAAAGGCCGACAATCATAGCGGTTAAGCGACGTCATATTAACTCCAGATTGATGGTCACGCCGAGCTGAGTCTTCTGGTGCGCTGTAGCACCAGGCAAACCATCTCAATGCAGATACGTTGCTCGGCAGGCCGCCCTGTTCAGGCGGCCGCAGTGTTGTGAAGCAATAGTAGATCTGTTGTTGGAAGCATTGATCTGCTTTTTGCCACCCGGCAGCTTTGCTTAACAGCCATCATCGCCAGGCGGATCCGTGCATCATTCGTTGCTTCGCTGCGCCCGTTGCCGCCCCATGGCTGCTTCGGGCGGCTGTGAATGTAAATAACAGAGATCAACTCAAAGCGTTAGCATTTACTTGCTTAGGAAAGTCAAGATTCGATTCAACATTTGTCTGTTATGCAGATCTTTTACTGCAATCCTCTTCAGCATTTCCCATTGATCTGTTGGCCGTCACCGCTCAGTTGCAGGTTACCTTCGTCTGACAAGCAGCACCCAGCCCCGGTCAAGGGTCAGCCGCATGCCAACCTGACACCGACGCGTGGAGGCTCAGCCGGGGTTCAGCCCTGCATGAAGCCGTTGAACGACGGCGTTGTGATTGTCGTCTCAAGATAACCGAACGTGCCGTGCTCACTCACTTCCTGCGCCGCGTTCAGTACCCCGGTCATCGCGGCGCGATATAACGATGTTGCCAGACTGACGCGCCTGACCCCAGCGGCCGACAGGCTGACAAGGTCAAACGACTTGCCCTTGATCCCGGCCATGAAGTTCACCGGCTTGCCGACTGCGGCGCAGATCGCCCGCACTGTCTCCAGGTCCGGCAGGCCCGGGGCCATCAGCACATCCGCACCCGCTGCCTCGAACGACTGCAGGCGGCGGATTGTGTCACCGAGGTCGGGGTTTCCCCGCAGGTAGTTCTCGGTCCGCGCCGTCAGGGTAAATGGAAATCCGAGAGCGCGTGCTGCCGAGGCTGCAGCGGCGATCCTGGCTTGCGCCACATCCGCATTGAACAGCGGATGTGTCGGATCGCCGGTGGCATCCTCGATCGAGCAACCGACCAGGCCGATATCCGCGGCCAGACGGATGGTCCCAGCCACCGCTTCCGGCGCGTCGGCAAAGCCCTTCTCCAGGTCTGCCGACACTGGCAGATCAGTGGCCTCGACAATCGCCCGGCAATGCACCAGGGCTTCCTCGCAGCTTACCATCCCGTCGCGGCGGCCCAGCACCCCGGCACAGGCGCCGCTGGAGCTGGCGAGCGCCTTGAAACCCAACCCCGAGAGCATCCGCGCGGAGCCGGCATCCCAGGCGTTGGCGATCACGAAAAGGCCTGCTGCCTGATGCAGCGCGCGAAAGCGGTACGCCTCCTCAATCTGGGTCGCCATCATTCGCCCCGCTTCTGACGGTTCAGGATTTCCGCATCATGCTCGCCCAGCCTCGGTGCCGGACGCGCCACTGACCCCGGGGTGGCGGACAGTTTGACGCTGACCCCAAGGGTGCTGAACGGGCCAGTGACCGGATGACGCGTCTCCACCACCATCTCCCGCGCCTGGATCTGCGGGTCGGTGAACACTTCGTCGTAGTGCAGCACGGGACCAGCCGGAATGCCGACCGCCTCCAGCGCCTCCAGCCAATGCGCCGAGGATTGCAGCCGAAACCGCTCGGCCAGCAGCGCCACCAGTGCGTCGTTGTGCCGCACCCGGTCGGCAGTGCTGGCGAAGCGGGGATCATCCACCAGCTCCGGCACATCCAGCAGCCCGCAGAGCTGGACGAAGAACGCCTGCTGCGAGGCGCCGACGGTGATGTCGCCATCCGTCGTTCGGAACCACTGGTATGGCGAGCTGCCCCGATGCGCCTGGCCGATCCGCTCTGGCCGGGTGCCGGTGGCAAAGTAGTGTGCGGATTCATAGACCGCCAGCGACGTCGCCGCCTCCAGCAGCGAGGTCTCCACCCGCTGACCTTCGCCGCTGCGGTGCCGAGCCTCAACCGCGGCCAGCACGCCGAAGGCCAGGAACATGCCTGCGGTGACGTCTGATATTGCGATCGGCAGCCGATGCGGCGGTCCGTCGGCCGGGCCGTTGGTGCTCATCAGCCCCGACATCGCCTGAGTGATCAGGTCGAACCCGCCGCGCTTACGATACGGTCCGGTCTGGCCGAAGCCAGAGATCGACGCCAGGATCAGCCGCTTGTTGCGCGCATGCAGAACCGGCCAGCCCAGCCCCAGACGGTCCAACACACCAGGCCGGTAGTTCTCGATCAGCACATCGGCCTGGTCTATCAGCCCCAGCAGCGCCTGCTTGTCCTCCGGCTGCTTCAGATCCAGCACGATAGAACGCTTGTTGCGGTTCCACGTCATGAACGGCGCGCTCTCACCGTTGACGAATGGCGGCATGCCGCGCGCCGAATCGCCCTTCGGCGGCTCAACCTTGATCACGTCGGCGCCATGGTCGGCCAGCAGCATGGCGCTGTACGGTCCCGATAAATGGCTTGTCAGATCCAGCACCAGCAGATGATCAAGCGCACCCGGCATGAAGTTTCCTTAATTTCTACGATTAAATTTCGTCGGCGCGGGGATGATGCCACAGCGCGCGATTTACGCCATATCAGCACGACCAAAGGGCAGGAGAGCCGCTATGGATCAGATGACGCGGACACTGGATCCGACAAAGTTCCGTGATCCGCAGACCACCGTCAAGGGTGAGCGCCGCGCTACCGTAGCCCTGCGCGCGCTGGAAACGCTGTGGTTCAACACCGGCACCCTGTGCAACCTGACCTGTCGCAACTGCTACATCGAGTCCTCGCCGCGCAACGACCAGCTAGCCTACCTGAGCCTTGCGGACGTCGAGACCTACCTGCAAGAGATCGACCAGGTTCAGCTTCCGACCCGGCTGATCGGCTTTACCGGCGGGGAGCCGTTCATGAACCCCGACATCATCGAAATGCTGCGTGCGGTGCTGTCACGCGGGCTGGACGCACTGGTGCTGACCAACGCAATGAAGCCGCTGCGCAAGCGGCGCACCGAGTTGCTGGCCTTGCGTGAACAGTATGGCGACCGGCTGACGATCCGCGTCTCGCTTGACCATTACGATCCCGCGGTCCATGAGCAGGAGCGTGGCCGGCGCAGTTGGGCCCCCGCCCTGGACGGCTTGGCTTGGCTGGCCCGGCATGGCTTCCGGCTGGATATTGCCGGCCGGCGTTTCACCGGCCAGACGGAACAATCGTTGCGCGACGGCTTCGCCGCCCTGTTCGCCGCCGCTGGCATCCCAGTCGATGCCCGCGATCCGGTCCGGCTGATGCTGTTCCCGGAGATGGAGCCCGAACGGGACGTGCCGGAAATCACTACCGCCTGCTGGGGCATCCTGCACAAGTCGCCAAACGACGTTATGTGCGCAGGTGCCAGGATGGTGGTGAAGCGGAAACATGCTTCCGCTCCCGTGGTGCTGGCTTGCACCTTGCTGGCTTACGACCCGCGCTTCGAGATGGGGACCACCTTGGCGGAGGCGTCCACGCCGGTATCGCTCAACCATCCGTTCTGCGCCTCATTCTGCGTCCTCGGCGGAGCGTCCTGCAGCCGCTGAGCCAGCTCGGCACTGAAGCGTTCCGCCCCTGCCGGGTTCAGGTGGCAGAACTGATCGCCGAACAAACCATCCGGCCAGTGCGGCATGACGTCCGAAACCACCTGGAAGTGCCGGTAGCGACGTTCATAGGTCGCCAGATACGCGGCAAACCCATCCAGGACGGCTGGGCGAACCTCGCGCCACGTTGCCTCGTTCACCGGCATGGCGATGAACCGCGTGTCGATCCCCCGTCGGTCGAGCTGCGCGAGCAGTTGATTGAAGTAGAAGTCCAGGACCGGCAGCGGCGTGAACGCGTCCATGTGACCGTCGACGGCGACGCTGTGTGATCCGGCCCCGGTACCGAAGTAGTATTGCCCACGCGCATCCAGCGTTGCCCTCTCGGCTTCCCGGTTCCGGCTCCAGCGCAGCACGCCGCCGCCATGTATCAGATTGGAGAAATACAGCGGCGGAAAGCGCAACCGGTACAGCCAGTCGCGGATCGTTGCTGGCAGACCGCCGGAATGGCGAGCCTGATAGACCGAAAAGTCACCGGTCTGGAACGAGGCCTGCCGCAGCGCCGTGATGTCCGCGGGCGACAGGAAGCCAAAGCGCACGCTCCGCTCCCAGAACAGATCGGGATGAGCGAAATGGCCGGGATCCAGCGAAATGATCACGATACGCGGTGGCTTCACACACCGCAGCGCCCGGTTCAGGGCAGCAAGGGCCTCTATCGCCTCGCCGCCGCCGACGGCAAGATTGGTCGTGCGCAGCGGCAACCGGTTGGGCAGGATGTCCGCCGCTGCCCGCGAGTCCCCCAGCACAAGCGCCTCACCAAGGTCGCAGCGGTCCAGCATCAGCTCCTTGGCGTGCCAGGACGGATATTCGGCATCCATGAAAGCCATCGGCATGGCGGCAACCCATACCCAGGTCAGCGCAAGCGACACGCTGGCCGATAGAGCCAGGATGCGCAGATAGGCCATCAGAAGCGGAAATACAGGAATTCGCCGGTGCCCCCGGCCGCCAGCAGCCCAAGGGTCGTGCCGCATCCCATCACCGCCGCCCAGCCGGGAGTGGGCGCCCAGGCAAAGCGCGACTTGGGCCCGTCTTGCATCCATTGCCGCGTCGTCGGCGCAAACCAGACGACAGCATACAATGATCCAAGCCAGACGACGTCGACCAGCGCCCAGGCATCCGGCTGCAGCACGCCCAGCCCATGCAGCCCGGCCATGCCGGCCAGCATCGATCCCGCATCGGCCCCTGTCGCGGCGCAGAACACCACCGACCCGACCAGCACGCACAGATAGGTCAGCCCAACGCTCAGCGGCTGGGGCAGCGCCGGCCGCTGCGCCAAACGCCAGGCATGGTTGACCAGCAGAAACGCTGCGTGCAGCAGCCCGAACAGCAAGAACGGCAGGGTCGCGCCATGCCACAGTGAGACCAGCAGCATCGTCACCACCACCGGCAGCCCGATCATCCCAAGGAAGCCGGCGACGGAACACTGGGCAGCGGCGTCGATCGGCCGACGGTGCAGCCGGCGCCGGCGCAGGATGGCCAAGGTCAGTGGAGCATGGACGCTGCTCATCAGGAACCGGGTCAGCGACATGTGCCAGCGCTGCCAGTAGTCGATCAACGAAGGCGCGCAATATGGCCGGTCGAAGTTGTCCGGCAACCGCAGGCCGACCATCCAGCCCAGCCCGATCGCCATGTCGGTATAGCCGGAAAAATCGAAATAAAGCTGCAGCGAGTAGGACAGCGCCGCCTGCCACGCTGGCAACACGGTCAGATGGGCCGGATCGGCAAACCCCGCGGCAACGACCGACGCCAATGGATCCGCCAGCAGCGTCTTTTTCAGCAGTCCAATCAGGAAAAACCCGCTGCCGACCGACAGGTTGTCCTCCGTCAACCGCCAGCCAGCGGTGCGGGCGAATTGCGGCAGCATCTCCCGCGGGTTCAGGATCGGGCCGGCCAGCAGGGTCGGAAAGAATGCCGCGAACAGCGCATAATCCAGCGCTTTCGGTGGTGGCTGGTCACCGCCGGCATGCTGCAACAGGCAGCCGATCTGGGTGAAGGTAAAGAAGCTTAGCCCCAGCGGCGGCATTGCATCCCCGCCGAGGTATTTGAACCACCCCAGCACCGCCAGGTTCAGCGCCACGCCCAGCCCGACCAGCCATCCCGCCCGCGCGGAACCATGGATTGCGTGCAGCAGCACGAAGTTCAGCGCCACAGATGCGATCAGCAGCGGCAGGAAGACCCAGGCGCCGGCCGCATAGAACAACAGCGAGGCGCCAATCAACCAGAGTTTAGCCCACGCCTGCCCCAGCCGGCTGATCACGGCAAATCCGCACAGCGTCAGCGGCAGGAAACCCAGCAAGAAAGGAAAGCCGCTGAAGCTCACGGATCAGGCCGCGGCGAGTGCCTGCTTGGCCATGATCATCTGCAGCAGATCCCCGGCGGTCACCAGGCGATCGATTTCCGTAAGCTCAAACTGCAGGTCATAGCGGCACTCGGCTTCGACCACCACCGCCAGCAGGTCCATCGGGTTCCAGGTCGGAAGGTCCTCGAACCGCGTCGCGGCTTCAATTACCAAGCCATTGTCCTGCAGCACCTCCCGCACGATGGTGGAGAGTTCGTTCAAAGACGCGGCCACGACCTCTCCTGCGACGCCGATCATCGGTTCGCCCAGGCTAGCGGCAAAACCATAATGAGGGGTTAACGAGAAGCGCCGCGGAAGCCGGATAGGTGGAGATGCGGCGGATTGACCGCTTCAACCCAGCCGCAAGGCCCGCAACCATCGCCAGACCGTCAGGCGTGCCCTGCGGTGCCGGACAGCAGCAGCGGATCAACCCGCAATTTGGCGAACGCCCGGCGCCACTTGGTGTCATGGTCTCCATCGAACAGCAGGGTCTCATCGGCCGGTGCCGAGAGCCAGGCATTCTGCTGGATTTCCTGGTCAAGCTGGCCGGCTCCCCAGCCGGCGTAGCCCAAAGCTAGCACGCACTCACGCGGGCCGCCGCCCTCCGCGATCACCTTCAGGACGTCCAGGCTGCCGGTCAGCGCCATGTCGTCATCGACCTTCAGGCTGCCTTCGCCGGTCCAGTCGCTGGTATGCAGCACGAACCCTCGGGCATTCTCCACCGGACCGCCAGCGCACAGCTTGATCTGGCGCACCGGCGGCAGCGGCTCGACACTCAACTGCTTCAGCAGGTCATCGAAGGTCGGCTTGACGATCGGGCGGTTCAGCACCAAGCCCATCGCGCCCTCATGCGTGTGCGCACACAGGTAGATCACGCTCTGCTGAAAGCGTGGATCGGCCATGGCCGGCATGGCGATCAGCAACTGTCCGGTCAGGAAGCCTTCTTCTTTCAAAGAGACCTCTGACTTCAGGAAGCCATCCGCTTTAGGCGCATCAGGTTTGTTTTTTGGGCTGGCCATGCGACAAATCTGGTCTCGCAGCCGATGCTGCGCAAGCGCTTCAATAGCAGTTCCCAACGGTTTGTCCGTGGACGGCGCAGTTGCTAGCTTGCGGTCCGACAACAAGGGGGCTGCCGTGCCGCAGACAACTGAATCGCCGCTTGCGACCTATATCGCCCATCTCAGGCGTGGCGAGCTCGGCTATCAGTTCAGTCCCTCGGCCAACCAGGCCGTGTTCTATCCGCGGGTCATCGCACCCGGCACCGGCGCGGCCGATCTGCGGTGGCAGGTCAGCCAGGGCCTCGGCACCGTGCATGCCACCACCGTCGTGCGCCCCCAGCAAGGCGAGCCGTATAATGTCTGCCTGGTCGACGTGGACGAAGGCTTCCGGATCATGAGCCGCGTCGAGGACATCGATCCCACACGCGTCCGGATCGGCATGCGGGTCCGCTTCCGTGTTCACACGCCAGAGGGCGACGAAGACCCCTACCCTGTCTTCACGCCGATGGATGTGGCGCAGTGAGCGACGTCGTGCGCGGCAGTGTCGCCATCGTCGGCGCCGCGGAATCCGATCTCGGCGCGGTCGCTGCCCTGATCAGCCCGATTGACCTGATGGCTCAGGGCACCGCCCGCGCGCTGGCCGATGCCGGCCTTGCTCTGTCCGACGTTGACGGCCTGTTCTGCGCCACCACCCAGGCTCGGACCTCAGTGATGTCGCTGGCGGAGTATCTTGGTCTGCCCAACGCTTATACCGACAGCACGATCGTCGGGGGCGCCTCGTTCGAGGTGCACGTCGCCCACGCCCACGCCGCACTGCAGGCCGGCCTGTGCTCCGTCGCCGTCGTTGCCTATGGCAGCACGCAGCGCACCATCGGGCGGCGCGCCGCCAGCACACGTGAGTTCAATCCGTACGAGACGCCGTACAAGCCGTTTCTGCCCGCCAGCGCCTATGCCATGGCGGCCAGCCGGCACATGCACGAATACGGCACGACGCGGGAGCAGATGGCTGAAGTCGCCGTCGCCGCGCGCCAGTGGGCCCTGCTGAATCCCACGGCGTGGGAAAAAAAGCCATTGACTATCCAGGACGTGCTGAATGCCCGTCCGATCAGTGATCCGTTTACCGTGCGCGACATCTGCCTGGTCACCGACGGCGGTGGGGCGATCGTCCTGGTCCGAGCCGACCGCGCCCGCGCCATGAAGCAGAAGCCGGTGTACGTGCTGGGCAGCGGCCAATCTATCACCCACGCCTCGATCACCTCGATGCCGAACTTGACCCACACCGGAGCGATCGAGTCAGGCGCCCAAGCCTATCGCGCCGCACAGGTCAGCGCCGCCGAGATCAAGCTGCTGGCGCTGTACGACGCGTTCACCATCAACACCATCCTGTTTCTGGAGGACCTGGGCTTCTGCCCCAAGGGCGAGGGCGGCCGCTTCGTCCAAGGCGGCCGAATCGCCCCAAACGGCGCACTGGCGGTCAACACCAACGGTGGCGGCCTGTCATATTGCCATCCCGGCATGTACGGCCTGTTCCTGCTCATTGAAGCCGTGCGTCAATTACGCGGCGAATGTGGACCGCGCCAGGTTCAGGATGCCGATCTTGCCCTGGTCCATGGCAACGGTGGTGTGCTTTCGGCTCAGGCGACGACGATCCTGGGCACCGCATCAACCCTGTAAGCCGGCACCGCCCGCTTAGCCTGCACGCACGGCGACAGCCGCCAGCCGCAGGCAGCGCTCGAACACCGACAGGTCATCGCGGCAGTCCGGCGCGGCGCACAGGAACGATCCGCCAGAGGCAACAATCCCGCCCTCGATCATCAGGTTGTCGAACAGGCCAAACTGCTCGACCAGCAGACCGTCCGGATCACGCCAGTTGCCATCCAGGCTGCATTGCCCACCCCCTACTGACTGCAGGGTGCGGTCCAGGAATGCCGCCGTCACCGTGGCGTAGCCGAACAGCCGCAGCCCCAGCCCGCGGGCGAACCCGACCTCGTAAACCGTGCCCACGTCCGCACTGGGGCCGCGAAACGGCGTCAGGTTGGCGACCACGGCAGAACAACTGCGAATATGCGCCTCGTTGCGCAAGGCAATACGCTGCCATTCCGGCAGTGCCGCCCAGCAGGCCGGCTCGTCCGCCAGCCGGTCCAGCGGCGAGACGCCGATCAGTTGCAGATCCGCGCAGATCGCCTTCTTCCGCTCCATCCAGGCCAGGGCGTCGGGAAAGAACACATCTGGTCCAGCAAGGTAGACTCTGCTCATGCCGCGTCGCTCCGTCAGGGCATGATCACGCCGTGCAGCACAATCAGTGAGCATGATCCTGCAATCCAGCGACCGACCATACAGGCTTCGCCGAGTCGCCGTGCAGGATCAATGCTCCAACGCTGCGACCCCCGGTAGCGTCTTGCCTTCCAGCCACTCCAGGAACGCGCCCCCTGCCGAGGAGATGTAGCTCATCTGCTCGAGCACGCCGGCGTGACGCAGCGCGGCGACGGTATCCCCGCCGCCGGCGACGCTGCGCAATTCCGCCGTTCGGGTGGCATCCGCCACTGCGCGGGCCAGCGCCACAGTGGCGGCATCGAACGGCGGTGTCTCAAAGGCGCCTAACGGGCCGTTCCATACAACAGTGTTCAGTGCCGGAAGCTGACGGATCAGCGCATCGACCGACGCCGGTCCGACATCCAGGATCATCGTGTCCGCCGGCACGGCATCGACCGGGACGATCAGCGTCGGTGGGTTGGCGGCAAACGTGCGTGCAACGACCGCATCGGTCGGTAGCTCGATCCGGCAGCCCGCGGCATGCGCCTTGTCCATGATCATCCGCGCAGTCGCATGCATCTCGCTTTCCTGCAGCGACCTGCCGACCGCCCTGCCTTGTGCGGCCAGAAAAGTATTAGCCATCGCACCGCCGATCACCAGCACGTCGACCTTTCCCACCAGATTACCCAACAGCTCCAGCTTGGTAGAGACTTTCGCGCCGCCGACGATCGCTGCCACCGGGCGTTTCGGATGGCCCAGAGCTGCGTCCAGCGCCTCCAGCTCCGCCTGCATCAGCCGCCCGGCGTAGGACGGCAGCAGATGCGCCACACCCTCGGTGCTGGCGTGGGCGCGGTGGGCGGCAGAGAACGCATCGTTGACGAAGATCTCGGCCAGCTTCGCCAGCTCGGCGGCAAACGCCGGGTCATTGCTCTCCTCACCAGCATGAAAACGGGTGTTCTCCAGCACCAGCACCCCGCCTGGCATCAGCAACCCGACCGCCTGTTCCGCGGCGACGCCGGTGCAGTCCTCGACGAAACGCACATGCCGGCCCAGCACCTCGCCCAGCGCCGCGGCCATCGGCGCCAGAGACATCTCCGCCACCCGCCGGCCCTTCGGCCGGTCGAAGTGGCTGCATACGATGACCTTCGCACCGCGATCCGACAGCTCACGGATAGTGGGCGATAGCCGCTCAATCCGCGTCAGGTCGCTGATCCGGCCGTCGCGCACCGGAACGTTCAGATCGGCGCGCAGCAGGACGCGCTTGCCGTCGACATCCGCGTCATCAAGGGTGCGGTAGGCCATGATCTTCAGTCCCTGTTCAAGCCGGGATACAGTACAAGCGACGGCGGCGGTGGGCTATCCGACACCCAGCGATCGAGCCACTTGGCCATCGGCGGCAGTCGTAGCAACGGCGTGAATCCGCGAGCGTACTAAGCCGGATCGCCGTCGCGCCGCCCGACCCGTCCGATAGGCCCGCCCGCACGCCCGGAACGCGGCGGCGTCGGCTAGTCTAGAGTTTGCCGAACAGCGCCGCGGTGTCCGACATCCGGTTGGAGAAGCCCCACTCGTTGTCGTACCATCCCATCACCCGCGCCAGTGCACCATCCACCACCGCGGTCTGCGTTGAGTCAAAGGTGCAGGAAGCCGGATTGTGGTTGAAGTCGATGCTGACCAGTGGTGCGGTGTTGTAGTCCATGATGCCGGCCAGCTCACCCTTAGAGGCATCCTGCATCGCCGCGTTGATCTCCTCCTTGGTCGCCTGCTTGGACAGGTTCACATCCAATGATACCAGCGAGACGTTCGGTGTCGGAATGCGGATTGCGGTGCCGTCCAGCTTGCCCTTCAGCTCCGGCAGCACCAGCCCCACCGCGCGCGCCGCCCCGGTTGAGGTTGGAATCGCCGAAACGCCCGCCGCACGCGCCCGGTGCAAATCCTTGTGCAATGTGTCGACCGTGTTCTGGTCGCCAGTATAGGCGTGGATCGTCACCATGTAGCCGCGCAGGATGCCGAACCGCTCATGCAGGATCTTGGCCATCGGCGCCAAACAATTGGTGGTGCACGACGCGTTGGAGACGACGGTCATCTCGTTGGTTAGCGTCTGGTGATTGACGCCGTAGACGATCGTTGCGTCAACCTCGTCCGCCGGGGCAGAGATCAGCACCTTGCGCGCGCCCGCGTTCAGCAGCGCCGAGGCTTTCGACTTGCTGGCAAAGATGCCGGTGCATTCCAGCGCCACGTCGACACCAGCGTATGGCACCTTGTTGGGGTCGCGCTCGGCCGAGACCTTCAGCGGCCCGTAGACCCTGCCATTGTGGCGGATGGTGATGCTGTCGCCGGAGACCTCCACCTGGCCGGGAAACCGGCCGTGGACGCTGTCATAGGCAAACAGGTGCGCATTCGCCTCAACGCTGCCCAGATCGTTGATGGCAACCGGAATCACGTCGTCCCGCCCGCTCTCGACAATGGCACGCAGCACCAGGCGCCCAATCCGTCCAAAACCGTTGATCGCGACCTTGACGGCCATGTTTCCTATCCTTTCCGCTTGCACCCGGCGTCAGACCGATCCCTCGCCGTCTGTGCGTCCTCAGATAGATTACCTAAGCATCATATACAATTCACACCCGCGCCGCGCTGGTGCAGCATCAAAGCCTGCGGGGGCGGTTATCGGCCGGTGGAGTAAGGCTGCGGGAGCATCTAACCCAACTGCCGGTTGACCGCTGTGACCACCGCATCGGTGGTGATGCCGAAATGCGCGTACAGATCATCCGCGCGTGCCGAGGCACCGAACCCGCTCATGCCGATGAACGTGCCATCGTCCCCTAGCCATTGCTGCCAGCCGAAGCCGCCGGCGGCCTCGATGCCGACGCGCGGCGCGCCGCCCAACACCTGCGTGCGATAGGCGTGCTCCTGCGCTGCGAACAGCTCCCAGCACGGCAATGAAACCACTGCGACGGCTATGTTCTCACCCGCCAGCCGCTCCCGTGACGCCATGGCGATCGGGATCTCCGAGCCGGTCGCAATGATTGTCGCTTGGCGTGGACCCTCCGCCTCGGCCAGCACATATCCGCCGCGGGCGCAGCGATTCTCGCTGACCTCGGTTCGCCAGGCCGGCAGGGTCTGGCGCGACAGAACCAGCACGCTGGGTCCGTCAGCGCGGCGGATCGCCAACTCCCAGCACTCTGCTGTCTCCATCGTGTCGCAAGGGCGGAAGACGTGCAGGTTGGGCATCGCCCGCAGGGCGGCCAGATGCTCGACCGGCTGATGCGTGGCCCCGTCCTCGCCCAGCCCGATCGAATCATGCGTCAGGACGTAGATTACCCGCTGGCGCATCATCGCACTCAGCCGCAAAGCCGGACGAAGATAGTCGCTGAAGACGAAAAACGTGCCGACATAGGGGATGATGCCGCCGTGCAGCGCCAAGCCGTTGGCAACTGCGGCCATCCCATGCTCGCGGATGCCATAGTGGATGTAGCGCCCGCTGTAGTTGCCAGCGGAGATCGAGGGCATCCCCTTGATCAGGGTCAGGTTTGATGACGTCAGGTCGGCCGATCCGCCCAGCAGTTCCGGGGTGGCCGGCACCAGCGACTCGAGACATGTGTGACTCGCAACACGGGTGGCGCGTTTCGGCCTGGTATCGCGGATCTGCTGCTTCAACTCCGTCACCGCCTCGTGCCAGGTATCCGGCAGACGGCCGGCCATGACCCGTTCGAACTCCGCCCGGTGGTTGTGCCGAGCCAGCCGCTTCAGCCAGGACCGGCGTGCTGCCGCGCCGCGGCTGCCGACCGCGTGCCAGCGCTCAAGGATGTCGTCCGGCATGACGAAGGGCGCAGCCTGCCAGCCAAGCGACTGCCTGGCCTGGGCGGCTTCCTCGGCACCCAGCGGGCGGCCATGCGCACGGCTGGTGCCCGCCTTTGTTGGCGCCCCCAGGCCAATGATGGTGCGGCAGGCGATCAGCGTCGGCTTCTTCGACCGCATGGCAAACGACAACGCCGCAGCGATCTGGGTGGGATCATGCCCATCGACCCGCTTCGTCGCCCAACCATAGGCGGCAAAGCGCTTCAGCACGTCCTCCGAACTGGTCAGCGCCAGGTCACCATCGAACGAGGTCTGATTGTCGTCGTACATCACCGTCAGCTTCGACAACGCCAGATGCCCGGCCAGTGCGGCCGCCTCGTGGCTGACGCCCTGCATCAGGTCGCCGTCCGAGGCGATCACCCAGGCCCGGTGGTCGACCAGCGACTTGCCGAAGCGCGCCGCCATGTTCCGCTCACCAATCGCCAGTCCCACCGCGGTGGCCAGCCCCTGTCCCAGCGGGCCCGTGGTGGTCTCGATTGCTGGATGCTCGCCGTACTCGGGATGACCGGCCGCCGGCGAATGCAACTGGCGGAAGTTCATGATGTCGTCGATCGACATACCGTCGTGACCGGTCAGGAAAAGCAGCGCGTACAGCAGCATGGACCCGTGACCGGCCGACAGCACGAACCGGTCGCGGTCCGGCCAGCGCGGGTCGGCGGCGTCGAACTTCAGCGAGCGCGTCCACAGTGTCGTGGCGGCATCCGCCATGCCCATCGGCAGACCGGGATGTCCGGATTGCGAGCGCTCGATGGCGTCGATCGCCAGGACACGAACCGCATCCGCCATCCGGCGCGCAGCACTGCTAGGTCGTCCCAGCAGCTCTGCCTGGCGCGCGAGAACGGGATTTTCAGCAAACATGTCTGATGCGGCGCCCCATGCGATCTCCTTAAAGCGGCGCTATAATCAGCGGCGGTTGTTGCGGCAACCCCCAGCCGGCTGACCTCAGCCAGCCAACCCCTTCTGCCAGACCCGCATGACCACCCTTGCCCGGCCAATATCATCCCGCAAACCCGTGCATGATCCGGCAAGGTCAGGGTAGAGCACTTGATCATAGGCCGTCTTCGTCGCGGCGTCATGCCACGGCGGCGGTAGACCAGGATGTTTCAGGCTCAGATCGCACCCAAGCTCAGCTTCGCAGAGACTCAGGCGTCTTCCGCCAACCCGCCGAATGCCGCCGACACGCCGAAGTCACCAGGCAGCGCCCCGCGCGGGAACAGCCGCGTCACGTGCCCCATTTTGCGGCCCGGCAGGGCCTCGCTCTTGCCGTACAGGTGCGGGATCAGCCCTGGTGAGGCCACCGCCCGCGGCCACAGCGCCATGCCCTCGGGACCGATCAGGTTCTTCATCACCGCATCGCTGTGACGGACGGCTTGCGGCAGCGTCAACCCGGCAATGGCTCTGATATGCAGCTCGAACTGGCTGACCGGGCATGCATCAATCGTCCAATGCCCGGAGTTGTGCGGCCGCGGCGCGATTTCATTGACCAGCACGCGCCCAGTGGCATCGACGAACATCTCGACCGCCAGCAGCCCGATCAGGTCCAGCGCTTCCGCCACACGTCGGGCAATCGTCTGGGCCGCCTGCCCGACCGGTTCGGCAATGCGGGCCGGCGCCAGGGTCAGATTCAGGATGTGGTCGCGATGGCGGTTCTCCACGGTGTCGAATACGGCCATCGCCCCATCCGCCCCTCGCGCGACAATAACGCTGATCTCCTGCGCGAAATCGACGAAGCCTTCCAGCACCAGGGGCTTGGGGTGCAACCGCTCCCAGGCCGCAGCCAGCTCCTGGGCCGTGCGCAGCGTCGCCTGACCCTTGCCGTCATAACCCAGCCGCGTGGTCTTCAGCACCGCCGGAAGCCCGAGTTGCCCTACCGCTGCCTCCAGTTCGGCCCGCGAGGTCACCGGCAGCCAGGGTGCCGTGGCAACACCGGCGGCATTGAGGAAGCTCTTTTCCTCGATCCGGTCCTGACTGATCCGCAGCACCGACGGCGCCGGGCGCACCGGGCGGATGGCAGCCAGCAGATCCAGCCCCTCCGCGCTGACATTTTCGAACTCGAAGCTGATCACATCGACCGCCCCTGCGAACGCCCGTAAAGAAACCGGATCGCTGTAGTTGCTGATGGTGACGGCGTGCGAGACCTGGGCCGCCGGGCTATCCGTCTCGCGCGTCAGGATATGGCAGCGATAGCCGAGACGAGCGGCAGCCAGAGCCGACATGCGGCCCAGTTGTCCGCCCCCCACCAGCCCGATCGTTGCGTTGGGCGGCAGCGGAAACCGGCTCATGACGGGTCGGCGCCGTCCTGATCCATGCCGTGCGGCATCCCGGCAGTCGGCACCGGTGCATCCGGCACCGCTTTGCTCTGGGCATCCCTGAACGCGTCCAGCCGTCCAGCCAGCGTCGCATCCTGCGTAGCCAGCATCGCCGCTGCAAGCAACGCCGCATTGACCGCACCGGGCCGGCCGATCGCCATGGTACCAACCGGCACCCCTGCCGGCATCTGCACGATCGACAGCATACTGTCCATGCCTTTCAAAGCCTGGCTCTCTATCGGTATCCCCAGCACCGGCAAAGCCGTCCAGGCGGCACACATGCCAGGCAGATGTGCCGCCCCGCCGGCCGCCGCAATAATCACCTTCAGCCCGCGCTCTCTCGCGGTCATCGCATACTGCCGCAAGCGATCTGGCGTCCGGTGAGCGGAGACGATGCGTACTTCGTAATCGACCGCAAGCCGCTGCAGCATCTCTGCGGCGTGGGACAGGATCGGCCAGTCCGACTGGCTGCCCATGATCAGGCCGACCAGCGGCGGCGCTTGCACCGGCCCCGCCATGTCAGGCAATGCTGTCGGGGATCAGCCGGCTTTCCAGCCAGGCGATCTCATCCCGCAACATCAGCTTGCGCTTCTTCAGCCGCTGAAGATGCAACTGGTCGGACGCACCCTGGTCGGCCAGGCGCGCGATGACGGTATCCAGATCACGATGCTCGCTGCGCAGCCCATGCAGCTTGCGCAGCAATGCATCCCTATCGTTCAACATACCTACAACCTAAGATAGAAATGTCAAAACGATGAGCTACTGTTAGTTTCACTCTAGCCAGATCCATGGCAGTCGCGTTACCGTCGCTTGCCGCGGCCGCTGCGGTGGCCGGTGGCAGCCAACCGGTTAGACACGGAGGTACCCAGTCCATGAGTCTGAATACCCGTCTCGACGCACTGAAGGAACGGCACGCGTCTCTCGAAATGCGTATCTTCGATGAAGACAATCGCCCGCGCCCCGATACGGAAGCCCTCATGCGACTTAAGATAGAAAAGCTGCGATTGAAAGAAGAGATGGAAAGGTTACGAACCCAGGTCAACTGACAGGACACAGCTAAACCTACCCCGTCGCGCCGGTCAGGCGGCTTCGTCCGCCTCCGGTGGCGGCGGCACCGGCACGGCTCGGCCTTCCCGCTCCAGCCGCTCATTCGCCTGGTTTACCGCCGCATTCAGATCGGTTTGGCTGCACAGGCCAAGAATCACCGGATCTCGCGGCTTGATATTGGCACTATTCCAGTGCGTTCGCTCCCTTACCTTCTGAATGGTGTCCTTCGTGGTGCCGAGCAGCTTGCCCACCTGCGCTTCCGACAGTTGGGGAAAATTGCGCAACACAAATGCAATCGCGTCAGGCCGGTCGTTGCGCTTGGCAACCGGAGTGTATCGGGAGCCACGCAGCCGCTTGGGCATGGGCAGGGCGTTAATGATAAGCTTCAGCCTGGCGTTGGGGTCGGCTTCGCACTGACGGATATTGGCAAGCGTGGTCTGCGCGTTCGCCACGGGGTCATAGCCGACAATGCCCTGCGCCACCTCACCATCGGCAATCGCCTGCACCTCCAGCGGGTGCATGCCGCAGAAATCCGCGATCTGCGTGAAGGTCAGCGCGGTTTTCTCAATCAGCCACACGGCAGTGGCTTTGGGCATCAGCGGAAGGGTCATTGCATTATACTCTCAGGGTCGTCGGCGTCTGTTCTTTCCGGCGAATTGCTTTTGCGGTGACGTCGCTTCAACGCCGACCAGCCCTAAACCCGGCTGTACAGGCGAAGGAAGCGTCAGTTTTTGTCCTACCGCATGATCCACGCGCATGAAACAGTCAAAATGGCGTAATGATGCGGTAACCCAGGCACTTGACGAGGCGTAACCGCAGCCAGACGCCGGATATGACAAGCCAGCCTGGGTGGGTCAAGCCGCATTGGCGGTATTATGACCTATCCAAGACGCATGGCTGTGTCACTGTGCAACTATCGCTCGGTAGAGGAGGTCAATGTGGCTCTGGAAGACGATGCACCGCCGCGAAAACAACGCCGACTTGACCCACTTGTGCTCGACAGCCTGAGCGTCGACGAGTTGCGTCTCTACATCGATGAGTTAAAGACAGAAATCATCCGCGTGGAGGCTGATATCGGACGCAAGCAGTCACATCGGACCACCGCAGACAGCTTCTTCAGACGCCCTTGATTTTAAAGGGCCATTCACGCCGGCGAACGGGTTCTGCACACAACCAGCGTTTCACAAGATCGCCAACGGCCCGCTGTTCCGTTGAGAAAAGGGGGCTGGAAACCCAGCCCCCCGAGAATGCCGAAACCGGTCATTCAACCTTTCTTATTGACTGCCGATTAAGCAGCCTTTTGCGCATCAATCGCAATCGCTGCTGGTGCAGCGCTGCCGATGGTGATCTTCCGCGGCTTCAGTGCCTCAGGCACCACCCGCTTCAGGCCAACATGCAGCAGGCCATGCTGAACATCCGCGCCCTCAACGACGATGTGATCGGCAAGCACGAACCGACGCTCAAACGCGCGGCCTGCGATTCCCCGATAAAGAATCTCAGTCTTCGGCGCATCGGTGGCAACACGACCAGAGACAAAAAGCGTGTTGTCCTTCACAACCATATCCAGGTCTTCCGGGCGAAAGCCGGCGACAGCCATGGTCAACCGGTAGGTGTCTTCACCGGTCTTTTCAATGTTATAGGGGGGATAAGACTGCGCATCCTGACCAGCGGCTGCGGTATCAACCAAGCGAGCCAAACGGTCAAAGCCGATCGCAGTACGGAACAGCGGAGCAAAGTCAACGGTCGTCATTAAAAACCTCCTCAAGAAGCAAGGTCATTGATTCCAGGCCGCCCGGTTCGGGCCGACCTCTTGCACACCCGAGAACCCCATTGGGCATCCCCGACGCTGCAAAACTTGGGATAGGCGAGCCGGTGGTTCAAGCGGCTTTCCAACCGGCTCAACAGATTTTAGTTCACTGCATACGACTGCGTCGACACGTCCTGTGACCCGACAAGCATCCGCCGAGCCGCCGGTCACATACCAATCCTGGAGTTATTTCTTGATCCCGAGGCCGGCGAACTTCTTGTTGAACTTAGCAACCTGACCACCAGTGTCCAGCATCCGCTGCACGCCCGTCCAGGCCGGATGCGACTTCGGGTCAATATCCAGACGCAACGTGTCTCCGGCCTTGCCCATGCAGGACCGCGTCTTGAACTGCGTGCCGTCGGTCATGACGATGTTGATCTCGTGGTACTCGGGGTGAATGCCCGTTTTCATAATGAAGTCGCTCCTGTTGGCGCCGCCGATCCCGACCGGCAGCACAAGCCGGCAGATATAACCGCGCCGTACCGCCCGCTCAAGCCGCGATATGGGCCGCCGAGCTGATACCGCTATCCTGTTCGCCAGCACGGGCGGGGTTGGTCGCTGCCAGGGCCAGAATGATCACCATTCCAATGGACCGACCCGGACGGACCGACTATCAGGGGCGCCTTCATCTCGACAGGCCTTCGCTCCGCATGCTGATCCGCTTACTTGTTCATCTAGTTGATTTTAGCCGCCGCCGAGCGATCCTGGTCTTCTGCGGGGGAATCCTGCTGGCGCTTTTTGCCGCTTGGGTCGCCTCAACGCGCCTTGGCGTCAGCACCGACACCGACCTGCTTTTCAAGCCCTCATTGCCGTGGCGCCAGCAGGCCAGCGAGATGGCCAAGGACTTCCCGCAGTTCCGTGATCTGCTGGTCGCCGTCGTCGATGCCCGCATCCCGGAGGAAGCCGACGCCACCGCCGATGATCTGGCCGCCCGACTGAGCCGGGACAAGACCCATTTCCGCACCGTGCGGCGGCCCGACGCTAGTCCGTTCCTGGAAAAGGAGGGGCTGCTCTTCCTGCAGCCCAAGAAGCTGTCGGCGCTGATGGACCAAACCATCGACGCACAGCCGTTCCTCGGGCAGCTTGTCGCCGATCCCTCGGCGCGTGGCCTGTTCTCCGCCCTGTCGCTGCTGGGCATGGGCGTCACCCAGGCCGACGCCGACCTCTCACCTTATCTGCCGGCGATCAAGGGGTTCCAAAACGCCATTGCCACCGCGCTGGACGGCCACCCCCAGCCGCTGTCCTGGCAGGCCCTACTGGGCGGCGGCCTCAGCGACCTGGCTGGTCCCTACCGTTTTGTCCTGGTCCAGCCGCAGCAGAACTTCGGCGACCTGCAACCTGGCGGCGCTGCCACCGAAGCGATGCGCGCCGTCATTGCCAGCCTGCCCTATGTCCAAGCCGGTGGAGCGCGCGTGCGCATCACCGGCCAGGTGGCGCTGGCCGACGAGGAATTCGCCACCGTCGCCGAGGGCGCCGTCAAAGGCCTGGTCGGCAGCCTGGTATTGATCACGCTGTGGCTGTTCCTGGCCGTCCGCTCCTGGCGGCTGATCGTCCCCATCCTGCTGACTTTGGTCCTCGGGCTGATGCTGACGGTGCTGTTCGCGGCGTTGGCCGTCGGCACGCTGAACCTGGTCTCGGTCGGCTTTGGCGTGCTGTTCGTCGGTATCGCCGTCGACTTCGCCATCCAGTTTTCAGTCCGCTACCGCGAGTTCCGCTTCGAAACCGGCAATCTTGCCGCGGCAATGACACAGACCGCCCGGCGCGTCGGCGTGCAGATCCTGATCGCCGCCCTGGCCACCGCCGCGGGCTTCCTGGCCTTCGTGCCAACCGCCTTCTCCGGCGTGGCGGAGCTTGGCCTGATCGCGGGAGCGGGGATGATCATGGCGTTCATCTGCACCCTGGGCTTCCTGCCAGCAGCAATCACCGTGTTCCGCCCACGCGGCGAGGCGGCCGAGGTCGGCTTCGCCTTCGCCGCCCGGGTAGACCTCGTGATCGCCCGCGGCCGCTGGATCGTGCTGGCGATATTCGGCATCATTGCCCTTGCCGCGATGGCCGCCTCGCCCGGCCTGCAGTTCGACGCCGATCCGCTCGACACCAAGAACCCCGGCACCGAGGCGATGCGCACCCTGCGCGACCTGATCAACAACCCGGTCACCAATCCCTACACGATCGACGTGCTGACCCCAAACCCCGCAGACGCCGCCACGCTCGCCGACAAGCTGCAGGCACTGCCGAGTGTCGCGGGCGTCATCAGCATCAACAGCTTTGTGCCCGCCGACCAGCCACAGAAGCTGGCGGTGATCGCCGACGCCAACACCATCCTTGCCCCGACGCTGACGCCGCACGGATCGGCCACGCCGGTGACTGGCGAGGAGATCCGCATGGCGGCCAAAGCCGCGGTGGCGCAGATCGACCCAGCCCTCGAGAAGCTGCCGAAAGACCATCCCCTCGGCCAGCTCGCCCAGGACCTGCGACGGATGCAGAACACGCCCGACGACGTGCTGATGGCGATGAACAACGCCCTGATCCGTTTCCTGCCGACGCAGCTTGCCCATTTGCGCCTGGCCCTGGACGCTGAGCCGGTGACGCTGAGTGCGATTCCGTCGGACTTCGCCCGCGACTGGATGCTGCCCGACGGGCGGGCGCGGGTGCAGGTCAATCCCAAACCCGCCGCGCAAAGCCCCGCGGGCCTGCGTGAGTTCGTCCGCCAGGTCACCGGCATTGCCCCCAGCGCCGGCGGCTCGGCCGTGACGATAACCGCGACGGCCGACACAATTGTGGGCGCGTTCCGCCAAGCCGCCATCTATGCCGTGATCGCCATCGCCATCATCCTGCTGGGTCTGCTGCGCCGGCTGCTGGACACGGCGTTGGTGCTGGCACCGTTGCTGATGTCGGCGCTGTTGACCTTGTTGATCGCGGTGCTGCTGCCGCTGCCGCTCAACTTCGCCAACATCATTGCCCTGCCGCTGCTGCTGGGCGTCGGCGTTTCGTTCAACATCTACTTTGTGATGAACTGGCGCGACGGTCAGCACAACCCGCTGGGCAGCGCCACCGCCCGGGCCATCCTGTTCTCCGCGCTCACGACCGGCACCGCGTTTGGCTCGCTGGCACTGTCGGCGCATCCCGGCACCGCCAGCATGGGCATGCTACTGCTGATAAGCCTGGGTTGTACCCTGCTGGCCAGCCTGGTGTTCATCCCGGCCCTGCTGGCCAGCGTGACCCGGCCGGTGGACCAGCGGGGCTAGGCACCCGGCGGCATGCCTTAAGCAAAAGAGTCCCGCCACATTGCCGTCGCCCATGGCGCCTCGTGGTCGGGTAAGTTCTCTCTGTCATCGTCGAAATGTTCATCAAGGAATTCTCCGATCGAGGACCGCGCTGCCTGATAGTCTTCGCGCTGGAGGTGGTCAGCGAGTTTTTCGCGAAATGCGGCATCCACAGCCGCGGCTTCCTCAATATTGTCTGCGTAATCCGGGTGGAAGTCCTCCACTCCAGCCCGCGCCTCATAGAACTGGCGGGCATAGCGGCCAAGGAAGGTCCGGATGACGCGCATCTGCGTGGCGGGGGCCTGACGCCTGCGTTGCCTGCACTGGCGCGATGTCTCCACCGCCTCCTCAAACGGCCCATAATGAATAGGAGGTGCAGTCCCCCACTCCCTGGCTGACGCCATAAACTCTTCCCACAGGCTATCTTTGACCAGTCGCTTGCAACTTTTCTGCGGGGGCGGGACAGAAGGACGTGGACCTTTATAGAAATGGTGGATCTCCCGGCTACGGCTGCGAGCATCCACGCGGTCTTGTTCAAAGTCCTGTGCGGAAATGCCACCGTTAACCTGGCAGTAATGCGCGACGATCTCTTGCAGGTGCGCCGGCTGGGCAAACCTTGTCGTGCGTTCGAAGTGGATCGCGCGATGGCAGCAGTAGCAGATGAAGGCGATGCGCTCCAACCAAATACAGGCTGGATCGGCAAACGAACACACCTCATGTGCGTCGATGCAATGCGTCTCATGGGCAGCACGGCAGATCTCGCAGACCGGCGGATGTTCAGCGAAATGCGCTTTCCGCAGTCGCGCCCACAGCGACTTCTCTGCTTTACGGAGGGGGATGAGGCCTGCCCAGTCCGGCATAACGTCAAGCGGCAGAATGCGCTCCGCAGGAGCGGGTTCTATGTCGGGGCACATCACCGCGTCTCCTTATGAGGGAGGTAGCCGATCTCTCGGAAATGCCCGATCAAGTCGTGGACGTGCTCAGGCTTCTTCTCCTTTTTGGCGATACTGACCGCCAGATCTCTGCGGATCAGCATTTCACCGTGCCCAAACCCGTGCACCGGGTTCCAACCGGCCTGGCATGCCTCACGCCATCGCACGGTCCTGGAATTCACCCAGGCCCGGGTACCAACTTCAGCCTTTGCGTGGACCTTGGGATCGTAGGAAGAGATGTCGCTGTAGCAGTCGGCGCCTGCACATAGAGCAGGGCCGTACTTTCGCCATAGGTCCAAATAATAGCGGACTTCCCCATCATTTTTCCCAGTCGCTTTTTTGATTGCGGCGGATGGGTTCAACTTGTCACGAATGACAAGTTGGGCTGCCCTCCGAAGGGATTCGAAATCGGGATCACCTGAACCCACTCGCCGACCCAGTTTGAGCGTCAGGGTCTGGTCGATACTGTTAATAATCCAAAATGGCCGTTCCATCGTGTTGCTCCGCAGTTGCACTACGATCTTCACCAGGATGGGCAGCCGTGGATATGAGATTAAATGACGGTTGCCACCTCAAACCGATGAGGTCGTTTGGCTGGCGGGAAACAAGCTGAACTGTCGGTGACGAAGAGCGCTCAGCCGGCTTGTAGCGTAGAGAATTTGTCTCAATCTAAAGTTCCTTGCGTATGCAAAGCCTTTTCGGATGTTGATCACCCTGTTCCAGCCACGTTCGTTGCTTCACCGTACGGTTCTACGGGAGGTGAACGCCTCGGTCAGCAGGCACAGGATCTCGAACAGTAGCGAGGCGGCATTGAACGCTGTCAGCGTGCCGACGTCGAACGGCGGCGCCACCTCCACCAGGTCGCCGCCGATGAAATCGATGCCGCGCAGCGCCCGCAACAGCCGCATCGCCTGCAGCACGGTCATGCCGCCGGCCTCTGGCGTGCCGGTGCCTGGCGCCTGGCTGGGATCCAGGCTGTCGATGTCGAACGTCAGATAGGTCGGGCCTTTACCGGCCACCCGGTGCGCCTCCTCGGCCACATAGCGCCAGCCCTTGTCGTCGAACTCCTCCATCGGCAGGACCCGCATGCCGCTCCGCTGGCTGAAGCCCCACAGGTCGGGATCATTGGTGGTGCCGCGGATGCCGATCTGAATGACCCGCTTCGGATCCAGCAGCCCCTCCTCCACCGCCCGGCGGAACGGCGCACCGTGATGGAAGCGCGAGCCCATGTAGTCATCGCCGGTGTCGCAATGCGCGTCGATATGGATCATCCCGACCGGACCGGGCACCGCCACAGCGCGCAGGATCGGCAGGCTGATGGCGTGGTCGCCGCCCACCGATAAGGGCACGATGCCCGCCGTGGTAACAGTGTGGTAGAAACCCTCGATCTCCTTCAGCGCGCCCTGCAGCTCATACGGCTGCTCCAGCCAACAGTCCCCCAAGTCCCGCACCCTGGCCGCGGCAAACGGCGTCACCCGCGTTACCGAGTTGATCCGCCGCAGCAGCGTCGACTGCTCGCGCACCGCGCGCGGGCCGTGCCGGGTGCCGCTTCGGTTGGTCACCCCGCCGTCGAACGGCACACCGATGATGCCGATATCGACGTCGGCCGTGTCCTGCGTCGCCGGCGTGCGGAAGAAGCTGGCAATCCCGGTGTAACGCGGCAGCGCCTGCGGGTCCCTGAAGTCCTGATACTTTTCCGGCTGCTTGATCATCCGCCTGCCACATCCCCTGCTGCCTGGCGCCATCATGCCGGTTCTGTCAGCGATTTTCAGGTTGTTTTCATCATCGCCTGGAATTTTCCGCTGCCGCCCACTCTGGCGCGCCCCATGCGCCGGCCCGGCCCGGACTTTCCTTTTCCCACCAACCTCCGGCATGCTTGGCCCACCAGATGGGAGAAACGACGATGGAGAGCGTGGTCGAGACAACGTCAGGCAAGATCCGCGGTGCTGAAGTCGAAGGCACCCTCGCGTTCAAGACCGTGCCATATGCCGCCTCCACCGCCGGCGCCAACCGCTTCCGCCCGCCGCAGCCGCCCCCGCCATGGACTGCAGTCCGCGACTGCACGCAGTTCATGGGCCACGCCCCCCAGATCGGCCTGCGCCCCGCGACCCGGCCGGAACTCGAGGATTTCTCCGGCGCCTCTGACCCCTCGCCGGAAACCGAGGATTGCCTGACCCTGAACGTCTGGACCCCGGGCTGCCAGCCCACCGCCGGACGCCCCGTCATGGTCTGGTTCCATGGCGGCGCCTTCGCCTATGGCAACGCTAACTCCCCCCGCACCCGTGGCAGTCGGCTGGCATTGCAGAACGACGTCGTGGTGGTCAGCGTCAACCAGCGGCTGAACATCTTCGGCCATCTGGACCTGTCTGAAACCGGCGGCGAGCAGTTCCGCCACTCCGGCAACGCTGGCACGCTGGACATGATCGCCGCGCTGCAGTGGGTGCGCGACAACATCACCGCGTTTGGTGGCGACCCAGCCATCGTCACGGTGTTCGGCGAATCGGGTGGCGGTGCCAAGGTCAGCACTCTGCTGTCGATGCCCGCCGCCAAGGGCCTGTTCCACCGCGCCATCATCCAGAGCGGTGCGGCCGTCCGCCTGCGAACCCGAGACCGTGCTCTGGCGCTGACCCAGTGCGTGCTGCGCCACCTCGGGTCGCCCTCCATCCAGGCGCTGCAGACCCTGCCCGCGTCAACCCTGCTGGCTGCCATCAAACCGGCGGAGGCAGCCCTGGGCGCCTCACCGACACCGTTGTTCGACCGCTATCCGTTCGGTCCGGTGGTGGATGGTGACGTGCTGCCGGCGCAGCCGTTCGACCCTGTCGCCTCCGACATCGTCCCTGAAGTGCCGCTGCTGATCGGCGACATGAAGACGGAGACCGCCAACTTCCTGGCTGTCGTCGACCCTGTCTGGGACCGCTCGCTGAGCGAAGCCGAACTGCGCCGGCGCACCGAGGCGATTGCCGGTGCCCACACCGGCCGCATCCTTGAGTTGTATGGACAACTGTATCCCAACCTGAACCCGGCTGAGCGGCTGATCGCCATAACAACGGATTGCAACTTCCGCATCCGCTCGCTGGTGCTGGCGCAGCGCCGAGCGGCCCTGCGGCGCGGCCCGGTCTGGATGTACTCGTTCGACTGGGAGACGCCGGTCCTCGGCGGCCGGCTGAAAGCCCCGCACGCCATGGACGTCCCGTTCGTCTTCAACACGCTGGACCTGACCAACGCTACCGGCGGCAGCCCGGCAACACAGGCACTGGCCGAAACGATGTCTGGCGTCTGGGCCGCCTTCGCGCGCCGTGGCCGGCCTGATCATCCCGCAATCCCAGCCTGGCCCAGCTATGACCCACAGGACCGCGCCACCCTGGTCTTCGACACGGTTTGCCGCATCCAGCACGACCCAAGCGGCGAGCAACGCCGCCTGTGGCAGGACATCACCGGCACTTCGTAATTGCCGGCATGCATAGCCACGGCATTGACAACCACCGGTGCCCCTTCATGACCGGCACGCCTTGAAGGAAAACCCCCATGCACGTCCAAACCGTCACCGGCCCTATCGGGCTGCATCAGCTCGGACGCACACTGATGCACGAGCATCTGTTCATCGCCTTTCCCGGGGCCGAATTTGACCCCTCCGCCCGCTTTGACCGCGCCGGCTTCATTGCTGAAGCCGTTCGCCGGCTGCGCCAGTTGCGCACCGACCATGGCGTGCGCAGCTTTGTCGACCCATGTCCGATCGAGCTTGGACGCGACGCGGCCATGATGCGCGAGATTGCCGACAGGTCGGAGATGAACGTCATCTGCACCACCGGCTTCTATTTCGAGGAGATGGGCCTGCCGGTCTACTGGCGTGCCCGCACCGTGGAGGAGATCGCCGAGCTGTACATCCGCGAGATTACCCAGGGTATCGGCACCACCGGGGTGAAGGCCGGTGCCATCAAGGTCGCCACCGGCGCACCCGCGATCACCGCGCAGGAGCACAAGTTCCTGCAGGCCGCCTGTCTCGCCCAGCAGGCTACCGGCGTGCCGATCATCACCCACACCCAGGATGGACACGCCGGACCGGAACAGCAGCAGGCCTTCGCCGCCGGCGGCGTGCCCGCCCACCGCTGCCTGATCGGCCATTGCTGCGGCAATGCCAATCCCGCCTATCATCAACGCGTCGTCGATGGTAGGTCATATATCGGCTTTGACCGCATCGGCCTGCTGCGCTTCCAGCCGGACGAGGTCCGCGCCGACAACCTGGCCAAACTCGTGCAGAACGGCCACCGCGCCCAGGTCATGATGAGCCAGGACCGCCACTGCGGCTGGCTGGGAAAGTTCCCCCGTCAGCTCTCGCCTGAAGAACTAGCGCGGATCGAGACGTTGCGCGCCCACGAACAGTGGCCGCCGCCCTACACCTATCTATTCACTGATTTCGTGCCGATGCTGAAGGCCCGCGGCCTGACGGAGCACGATGTGGCCTTCATGCTGGAGGACAACCCCAGGCGCTTCTTCGCCGGCGAGGCCCTGCCGCTGCTCAACCGGTCCTGAGCGCATGGACGCGGACTACATCATCGTCGGCGCTGGTTCGGCCGGCTGCGTCGTCGCCGCAAGGCTGAGTGAGACTGGAGCAAAGGTCATCCTGCTGGAGGCCGGACCCAGGGACACGCTGCCATGGATCCACATCCCCGCCGGCATCCTGAAGCTGCTCAACCACCCCGTCGTCAACTGGAACTACAGCGCCGAGGCCACCGAGGGCAGCGGCGGCCGGCGCATCCACTGGCCGCGCGGCAGAACCCTCGGCGGCTCCAGCTCGATCAACGGCATGCTGTACGTGCGCGGCAACCCGGCCGACTTCGACGGCTGGGCGCAGATGGGCTGCCGCGGCTGGAGCTTCGATGACGTGCTGCCCTACTTCCGCCAGTCCGAGACCTACAAGCAGGGTGCCGATCCCGAATATCGCGGCAAGCAAGGCCCGCTGAAGGTCGAGGACTACCGCACCATCCTGCCGCTGACCCACAGGTTCATCGAAGCGGCGCAGCAGGCCGGCTACCGCTTCAGCAAGGACCTCAACGGCCGTCAGCAGGAAGGCGTCGGCTACTCGCAGATGACCCGCAAGGGCCGCTGGCGCGGCTCCACCGCGCAGACCTACCTGAAGGAGGTGCGCAGCCGGGCGAACCTGCGGGTGGAGACGAACGCTCTGGCGTCAAAGCTGCTGTTCCAGGGAACCCGCTGCACCGGCGTCGCCTTCCGCCAGCATGGCAAGACGATCGAGGCGACGGCGCATAACGAGGTCATCCTGTGCGGCGGGGCGGTCAACTCACCGCATCTGTTGCAGATCTCCGGCATCGGACCTGCCGAACACCTGCAGTCCATCGGTGTGCCGGTGCTGCACGACCTGCGCGGCGTCGGCGCCAATCTGCAGGATCATTATGTCGCCCGCGTATCGCACCGGGTGAAGGACTCAATATCGATCAACAAGCTGTCTCGCGGCGCCCGGCTGGCGCGTGAGGCGCTGCGCTTTGCCGTTACCGGCCGCGGCGCGCTGACCTTCGGCGTCACCACCGCCCAGGTGTTCTGCCGTTCATCAGCAGAGAAAGCCAGTCCCGACCTGCAGTTGCTGTTCACTCCGGCCAGCTACGACGCCGCCCGGTTCGGCGAACTGGAGCAGGAGGACGGAATGACGGTGGCGGTCTGTCCGGTGCGTCCCGACAGCCGCGGCACCATCATGGCGCGCAGCGCCGATCCCGTCGAAAAGCCGCTAATCACGCCGAACTACTTGTCCGATCCAGCGGACATCCGCGTGCTGACAACCGGCATACGGCTGACGCGAGACATCTTCGCCGCCCCGGCCATTGCCGGCCACAGCGTGGTCGAAACCTTCCCTGGCCGAAATGTCACGTCTGATGAGGCGCTTTTGGATTATGCCCGACATTTCGGCACGACGCTCTATCACCCGGTGGGCACCTGCCGGATGGGCGAAGGCCCGGCAACCGTTGTTGACAGCCGCCTTCGGGTGCACGGCGTGCACGGGCTGCGTGTGATAGATGCCTCGGTGATGCCGACATTGACCACCGGCAACACCAATGCACCGACCATCATGATCGGGGAAAAAGGCGCTGCCATGATCCATGAGGACCGGGCCACGCCAGCCTAACCGCTGGTATCCGATCGAAACGCGCTTCGCCGGAAAAATTGGCTATTTCAAGCCAAACTGACGGATCGTCCTGTCAACCATGGGCGATACTAGGCGACCATTTCGATATTCGTTGCACCTGAGGCGCGCAGGATACCCTCAGCCTCGGATCGCTTCGCCTCCGTGGGCGTGCGCACCGTCAGAACAAGCTCACCGCTTGCTGCCTTGTCGTCACGGTCGACCTGCTCCGAATTGCTGGCAGATTTGCCGATCGCGAATACCGAGCCGCCGGCTGCACCACCGGCCAAGATTGCCGCAGCTACTGCCGGCAATGCCGCTCCACCGGTCGCCACAGTGATGCCAGCCGCCGCCATGGCTGCGGCCGTTGCGGCGGTGCTCGCACCCAAAGTGCGGGCCTGACGCGAATCTTCTTCGGTGGAGGCCGGCTTTGTCGCGGATTCCGGCGTTTCCGTCGTCTCGGCAGGGCCGGGCGACGGAAGGCTTAGGTCAGCGCGGTCAAAGCCGGACATGGACAACTTGCTGACCGCATCCTGCATCTGATCGGAATGCGCGAACGTCGCGCGAACCTCCCGCAGCGTTGCAACGCCGTCTGCCGAATTGCTCATTTCAATTACCTTTCAATTGTTTCAGTGCGAGGCTCGTCCGCCTTTCCTTCCGGCTGCGGATGCCTTTTCGCCATCCTCGGCGAAGCTGCCCGCACGATGCTCCGCGCCGCTGCTTCTGGCAGGCACTGTACCGGCTTCATCCACAGGGCTTGCCTGGGACTGGTTCGTCGATCCATGGCTCTTCTGTCCGCCCTTGCGCCCCGCCTCGGCTGCACGCCCGCGATCGTTGGCAAAGTTGCCGGAGCTGTGCTGCCCGCCGACATGGCCGGCCCTTGCGGCCCGCTCGCGGTCCTCGGCAAAGTTTCCTGGATTAGCGAAACGCCGATGTTCAGCCATTGGTTTCCTCTTTCCTGCTGTTGAAACCCCGCGTCCTCAGGCCCGACAGAATCACAACGACACCCAGCATCTTAGGTTGACTTCAAATCTGTTGTGACTCCGTCATCCTTATCGGATTGCGTCGTGCGGGTATCTCAACCAGTCGCTGCGGCGCTGGAGGCGCCCCGGCGGCAGGGAGTTCGTTGCATAAAAGTCAACTCCACAGCATCAGGGGCTAGCGCGCGATCAAGCCCAAAATCCCCCTCAACGCGCCGGTCACCTCGGCATCCAACTGCCTGTGGCAGATCGTTACTCCTGAAGATGCGCTTCCAAGAACCACAGCGCTTTGTCCAGCCCGCGAGACACTTCGGTGAAGATGTCCGCGGTATCGGCGTCGCCCGCCTCATCCGCCTGATCGATGCTCTCGCGAACATTGTTCGCCGCCTTACCATAACGGTCGATCAACGCCTTCAGATGGTCCGGAACCGCGTAAACATCCAGCGGGTATGGCGACAGCGTCGTTGCCTTCGCAGTGGTCTGCGTGGTGCCCAGCGCCGTGCCGCCCAACTGGACTACCCGCTCCGCCATCGTGTCAACGAAGTCATCTACCTGGGTGCGGAACCCATCCAGCATCTCATGCACGCCGATGAACTGCCGTCCCTTCAGGTTCCAGTGCGCCTGCTTGGTCAGCAACGCCAGGTCGATGCAGTCCGCCACGCGCCCATTCAGCAGCTCGATCGAGACCGACTTCGCGTTGGACTTCAGGTTGTTCGCCGTCGGGTGATTCTTCATGCCATTCTCCACTGCCACAGGCTCCACGCACGCCACTGTTCCGCAGGACATCCTGGGGAACAAGGGCGTACCGCGGCGTCTCGCCGATATGGTGGGTACCTTCGTACGGTCGCCAAAGCCTCACAGTGAGTTTAACAGCCTGTCAGCCCCGTCTGCTGGCGTGAGCTATCAGCTGGGCGCGATCCCCGCGACCGGCAGCCTCCCCCGGCCCTGCCCGGCAGCCGGCTTGCCATGCAGATATTCATGCGGATCAACCGCCAGATAGCGCGAGGGTCGGTGCGCCTTGTGCTGGAACACCGCCGCTGCCGCCAGCAGACACCTGTCGTCCTCCGACAGCCGGATTGCCTCCCGCAGGTGCTCGGTCCAGCTTTCCATCGACCAGACCTCGACCCAGCCGTCTGGATGGGCGACGTCCTCATAGACCTGCCAGAACACCGCCCCAGCGCGGCGGCGGACATGCTGCACCTCGTTCATCAGCTTCATGAAGCTGGCACGTTGCGCCGGTTCAACCTGGTAGTACGCCATCTCCATGATCCGGCCGCGAGCATTGCGCAGCAGCGGCATCAACTCTGGCGCCGGCGCCTCGGGCAGCGGTGCCGGCTGTTCCTCCGGCAGGGACGACGTGCGGACCACCGTCTCAATGCTGAAGAACCGCGCGATCACCATCAGCCCCAGCCCCACGCCGGCCGCCGTCAGGAAGGTGTGCGGAATGCCGATCCGGTCGCCCAACCAGCCCCAGCCGAACGAACCCACCGTCAGCGCGCCGTTCTGTGCCAGTTGATAGATCGACAGCGCCCGCGCGCGCACCCACGGCGGACAGACCAGTTGTGCCGCCGCCTGGATGGTGGCAAACGCCGAGGTCCAGCCCAACCCGAACAGGAACATCCCGCAGGATGCCGGCAGCCAGTCGCGCGAGACGCCGACCACCGCCATCCCCACGCATGACAGCAGCGTGCAGCCAACCACGGTGGCGCCGCGCGACAGCCTGCCCCGCACGATCGGCAGCAGCATGCCAGAGGTGACGCCGCCTATCCCCATCATCCCCAGGATCACCCCATACATCCCCGGCCCCAGCAGCAGGTCGCGCCGGACGAACAGCGGCAGCAACGCCCACGGCGCCGAGGCGGGAATGGAATAGGACGCGGTTCGCACCATTGCCGCCTGGATCGCTGGCGTGTTGCGCACGAAGCGCATCCCGGCCCGCATCGCAGAGACGAAATGCTCCCGCGGCAGCCCGGTGAACCGCCGCTCCCGCCGCCAGACGAACAGCGCGCTGATCACCGCCAGGATAGAGACTGCGTAGATCGAGAACGCCAGGCTGGAGCCGCCCAGCAGGATCAGGAAACCAGCCAGCGCCGGCCCGACCGCCCGCGTCAGGTTGAAGCCGATGCCGTTCAGCGCGATGGCCTGCACCATGTCCTCGCGGGGCACCAACTCCGGCACGATCGCACTCCAGGCCGGCGCGGTCAGCGCCGATCCGATGCCGATGGCAAACGTCAGCACCAGCAGCCAGCCGGCAGTCATCACGTGGCACAGCGTCAGGATCGCCAGCAGCGTCGCCGCGGCGATCGTCCAGGCCTGGGTGCCCAGCAGAAACAGCCGGCGGTCGATGATGTCGGCCAGCGCCCCGCCCGGCAATGCCAGCAGGAACACCGGCATGATCGTCGCGGCCTGCACCGCGGCGACGATCAGCGGCTCCGGCGCAAGCGAGGTCATCAGCCAGCCGGCCCCGGTGTTCTGCATCCAGGTGCCCAGCCAGCCGATGACGCTGGCAATCCACAGCCGGCAGAAGGTGGGGTTGCGCAACGGAACCAGCGCTGTCGGCAACGGCATCAGCCGCATCCCCTGCGCCAGCGGCGGCAACCGGCGGCCTTGATCCGCCCGCGCACCAGTCTGTTTGCCATCCGCCGACTTCCTTCCGCCACCACTCCAGGACCCGAATGTAGCGCACCCGGCGGGAAAAACGGTTGCGGTTTCGACAGGTCCGCCCTTCGTCCGGGATCGGCTGGTCTCGCGCCGGAACCTGCTGCATACTGCAGCGGCAAGAATGGTCACATCGGGCCGACAGCCGCGACCTGCTGATCGGTCACCGAAACACAAGGAAGCCAGCCGTGCCTGTGGAGAAGCAAGCCTACCGTGAGGCGATGGCCCGCCTCGGTGCGGCGGTGAATGTCATCACCACGGATGGGCCGGGTGGCCGGGCCGGCTTCACCGCCAGTGCCGTCACCAGCGTCACCGACTCGCCGCCGACGCTGCTAGTCTGCGCCAACCGCACTAACGACTCCTATCCGGCCATGCGTGAAAACGGCGTGCTGTGCGTCAATACCCTGACTCCGGCTCAGGAAGGTCTATCACCAGTGTTCGCCGGCATGACCGAGCACCGGATGGATGAACGGTTCGACGGCCATGCCTGGCACACGCTACAGACAGGTGCCCCGGTGCTGGACGACGCCGTGGTGGTTTTCGACTGCCGCATCACCCAGGTGGTTGAAGTCGGCACGCATGACGTGTTCTTCTGCTCGGTCGAGGCAGTGCGCGCGGGGTCAGCGCACGAAGGCCTGATCTACTACGGCCGCGGCTACCACAAGGTCATCGCCCAGGCCTGACCAAGATACCACCTGAGCAGCATTCCAAACAGCCACGCGGCGCGCGGCGGCCAGCCCCGCGCCGCATCTACTTACATCTGCGCGTAGGCGCCGTTCTTCCAGACATAGAAGACATAGCCGCCGCCCGTCGTGTCGCCCTTCTTGTCGAAGCTGATCGGGCCCAATACCGACGGCCAGTTGCCGGAGGCCTTTAGCGCCGTCGCCACCTTCTTGGGATCCGTCGAGCCGGCCTTCTTCACGCCGTCCACCCAGACCTGGATGGCAGCATAGGTGTACAGCACGTATCCCTCGGGATCGATGCTCTTGGCCTTGAACTCCTTCACCACGTCGGCCGCCGACTTCATCAGCCGCGGGTCGGGCGGGAAGGTCATCAGCGTGCCGGCCCCCGAGTCGCCGGCGATCTGCCAGAACTCGTTGGTCACCAGCGCGTCGCCACCCACCAGCGTCGCGTTCATCCCCTGCTCTTTCGCCTGGCGGATGATCAGACCGGCCTCGGTGTGGTAGCCGCCGATATAGATCACCGAGATCCCGGCCTCCTTCAGCCGGCTGACCAGGGATGAATAATCCTTCTCACCGGGCGTATAGGCCAGGTCCAGCGCTTCCTTACCACCTGCGGCATGCAGCGCCTTCGCCGTCTGATCGGCCAGGCCTTTGCCATAGGCCGAGTTGTCGTTCAGGATCGCGATCTTGTCGGCCTTGAAGTGCTTGGCCAGATAGTCGCCGGCCACCTTGCCCTGCTCGTCGTCGCGGCCGCAGACGCGCATCGTGTTCCAGTCGCCTTTATCGGTGTAATCGGGATTGGTCGAAGCGGGCGAGATCTCCAGGATGCCTTCCTCAGCATAAACCTTGCTGGCTGGGATCGAGCTGCCCGAACAGAAGTGCCCGGCCACCAGCTTCACGCCCTTCGCGGCGAACTGGTTGGCCACCGACACCGCCTGCTTCGGGTCGCATGCGTCGTCACCCACGTCCAGCACCAGCGGTTTGCCCAGCACCCCGCCCGCCTTGTTGATGTCGGCCACCGCCTGCTCCGCGCCTTCCTTCATCTGCGTGCCGAACGCCGCATACTCACCGGTCAGCGGTCCGGCCATGCCGATATGGGTCTGCGCCAGCACAGGCGTCGCCATCGCGGTCATCGCCGTGGTCACGATGATCGCAGCGCCGAACAGACGGGACCGAAGCCCCACCTGCTTCGACTGCCCCACCTGCATGGATTGTCTGAGCATCAAGCATCCCCGTTTCTTGCCGATGCCGCGCGTATCGGCGCGACCAGGTTGATGCCGCGCGCCCGGCGCGGCGTGGCGTGAACCTAAAGCAACATCACGTGCGGCGGAACGTGGAAAACCTGGGCGATCGTCCGATATTGACTATCGACGAAAGATCTAAGCTACAGCCGAAACGCCCTGTCCTCTCCGGCGGCCGCCCGGCGGGGGCTTCAGCGCACGTAGACCCGCACCTGACTGGCTTCCAACGCCGGATCTGTGCGAAGCGCCAGATGAATTCGCGACGGTGGCACCCGGTCGCGCATGATCGCCCGCATGACCCCAGCCGCATGCTCCTGCCCGGCGGCACTCTCCGCAGTATCCTTCAGCACCGACACCACGTCATACTCCACCTCGGCATCACGGTTCTCCGCCGCCCGTACCGCGTAGTGCAGCAGTTCGGCGTAGTTCGGCGACGGCACGGTATAGTCGATGGTCACCAGCGGCACCCGCCCATCCAGCACGACCGGCGGCGGCGGCGGGGCAGGCTGCGCCTTCGCCTCTGGCGCCGGGGCAAACGTACGCTGGTCTATCAAGGTGCAGCCGGTGAAACTAAGCAATGCCAAGACAACAGGCACAAGTCGGGTCACTGGCGATACTCCGGCGCATCACGATCGAGTTGCCGCTTGATACTGTCCAGATGCAGCCGGGGCGAGTCTCTTCCGCCTTCCTCCCGCATCTGCCGCGCCGTAGCCTCGGCGATCGGCTTCGGCACCGGCACCACCAGCCGCCCGGTCGACTGCGCCAGCCGCTGCACTTCGCAAGCGCGTTCCAGGTAGTACAGGTCGTCCCACGCCTGGGGGATCGTCGGCGCCAGCACCAGCACCCCGTGGTGCTTCATGAAGACGATGTCCGCCTCACCCACCGCCGCGGCGATGCGGTCGCCCTCTGATTCGTCCAGCGCAAGCCCGTTATAGGCCTCGTCCACCGCCACCCGGCCGTAGAACTTCAGCGCCGTCTGCCCAGCCCAGACCAGCGGCTCGCCTTCCACCATGGTCAGCGCGGTGGCATTCGGCATGTGGGTGTGGAACGCCACCCGCGCCCGCGGCAGACGCGCATGCAGCCGGGCATGGATGTAGAACGCAGTGTCCTCCGGCACGCCGTCACCGGCCACTACACGGCGGTTAAAGTCGCAAACCAGCAGGCGGGAGGCGGTGATCTCCGCAAACGACCAGCCGTCCGGATTGACCAGGAACAGGTCGTCGCGCCCCGGCACCATGCAGGACAGGTGGTTGCAGACCCCCTCGTGCAGACCCATCCGGGCGGCGGCGCGGAAGCACGCCGCGAGGTCCACCCGAGCCTGCCATACATCCGGGCTGCCGAGGTCGTTGTTGCGCATGATCGAAGGGCTGTTCATGCGTCGCAGGCTTGCAGGAAGCCCGTCTCTGGGCAAGATGCCCCATCAAGGATCAGACAGGCATGAACCAGACAAATCAGCCGCTAACCAATCAGCCACACACCAACCAGCGCATCGACGGCAGGCGCCTGTGGGACAGCCTGATGGGCTTTGCCGAAATCGGTGCCACCGCCAAGGGCGGCGTCCGCCGCCTGACCCTGACCGACGTCGACAAGCGTGCCCGCGACCGGTTCCGTGCGGAGGCCGAGGCGCTGGGCCTGACCGTCCGGGTTGATGCGATCGGCAACATGTTTGCTCGCCGCGCCGGGCGTGACCCGGCCCGCGCACCGGTTCTGTTCGGCAGCCACCTCGACAGCCAGCCCTCGGGCGGCAAGTTCGACGGTGCCCTCGGCGTGCTCGCCGGCCTTGAGGTAGTGCGCAGCCTGAACGACCTCGGTATTGTCACCGACGCGCCGCTGGAGCTGATCAACTGGACCGACGAGGAAGGCAGCCGCTTCGGCCACAGCCTGATGGGCTCCGGCGTCTGGGCCGGGGTGTTCGACCAGCAGAAGATGCTTTCCCTGACCGACACCGAGGGCGTGGCCGTCGCCACCGCGCTGGATGGTATCGGCTACCGTGGCCCGGAACCCGCGGCACCGTTCCCAGCCGATGCCTATTTCGAGCTGCACATTGAGCAAGGCCCGATCCTGGAGCGTGAGGAGAAGCAGATCGGCATCGTCACCGGCGCCCAGGGCCAGGTCTGGTATGACGCCGCGGTCACCGGCCAGGACAGCCACGCCGGAACCACCCCGCCCTCAGCCCGCAGGGACGCCCTGGTCTGCGCGGCGCGGATCATCGACCTGGTCGACCGCCTGATGCGTCAGCGTGGCGATGACGGGCGCGGCACCGTGGGCCAGCTTCTGGTGTTTCCCAACAGCCGCAATGTCATCCCCGGCGAAGTGCGGTTCTCGGTCGAGTTCCGCCACCCCAGCGACGCCGAGGTGGAGGTCCTGCACCGGGACTTCCCCCAAGCGGCGCAGGCCATTGCTCAGGCGGCCGGCGTGGACCTGCAGTTGACGACGCTGTTCAAGATTCCGGCCCAGCCGTTCGACAGCGGCTGCGTCGGGCTGGTCCGCCAGGGGGCGGCCCGGCTGGGCTACACCACCCGCGATATCGTCTCCGGTGCCGGCCATGACGCGGTCTACGTCGCCCGTCACGTCCCCACGGCGATGATCTTCACGCCGTGCAAGGACGGGCTGTCGCACAACGAGGCCGAGAGCATCATGCCAGAAGAAGCCGAGGCCGGCTGCCAGGTCCTGTTCGAAGCCGTCGTCGCCCGCGCCAACCGCACCCTGTAGCGCATCCGGCGCGCTGTTCCCGGACTGTCAGGCCGGAAACGGAAACTGCTCCAGGTACCGCATGTAGTCCGGCTCCACATCGATCTGCAGAGTTGCCAGCACCCGCACCACCGCGTTGTAGAACCCAATCGCCAACGTCAGGTCCACCACCTGCTCGTTGCCCAGTGCGTCCTGCAGCGCGGTGAACGTCGTCGTGGTCATCGCTCCTTCGGTGGTCATCTCCCGCGCCGCCAGCAGCACGTGCCTTGCGAGCGGTTCCAGCGCCGTCGGCTTGCCCGCCGTCTCGTCGATCAGGGCCTGGATGTCGCCGTCGCTGACGCCGAAGTCGTGCCCGAGCTTGACGTGGTGCGACCATTCATAGGCCGACCGCGCCAGCCAGCCGACCTGCAGGATCGCCAGCTCCCGCAACCGCGGGTTCAGCTTGCTGCCATAGCGGACATAGGTTCCGAGGCCAGAGAACGCCCGCGCCGCATTGGGCGAGTGTACCAGCGCCCTGTGCAGCGCGATCGGCCGCTTCAGCAGCTCCTGGTCCGCCGGCGACAAGTCGCTGACGTCGAGATACGGAACACGGGCCATCAGTTTCCTCCTGTACAGGCGCCGGCCGTGCCATGCGGACGATGCACGGTCCATCATGCGGACGATGCACGGTCCATAAAGTGCGTGCGTGTGTCAGGATACCGCCGCAGCGGCTGTGTGAACATCCGCCCCGCTGCTAAGGAAACGCTGGCGTCGCGGTTCCGAACTCCGCCATAACGCGGATCAGCCGCCACAGCGGACGAAACCATGCGTGCCATCGTTACGCCGGACGGCCGTCTGACCTTCGGGCCAAGCACCTATCGGGCCGCCATCGGCTACGGCGGCATCCGCACCGACAAGCAGGAGGGTGACGGTGCCACCCCAGCCGGCAGGCTGCCGCTGCGCCAGGTGCTGTACCGGCCGGACCGCCTCAACCAGCCTGTCTGCCGCGTCGCCACGCGGCCGCTCACGCCGCGGGATGGCTGGTGCGACGACACTGCCAGTTCAGCCTACAATCAGCCCGTCGAGCTGCCGGTCCAAGCCAGCGCGGAAACCCTGTGGCGAGACGACCTGGTCTACGACGTGATCGGCGTCCTGGGCTGGAACGACGATCCGGTGGCACCCGACCGCGGTTCGGCCATCTTCCTGCATGTCGCTCGGCCGGACTTCGCACCCACCGAGGGCTGCATCGCCCTGGCGCTGAACAGCCTGCTGCGGATCCTCTCAGCCGGCCTGACCGAAATCCTGGTGACGACCTGATGCGCCCCCGGTACCTTTCCCACCAGCCGGTCACGGTTCAGAATAGGCACCTGAGTTACCCAGTACGGAGAAAACATTCATGGCAGGCAAAGTTGCCGTCATCACCGGCGCAGGCAGCGGGATCGGCCGCGCCTCGGCGCTTAATCTGCTGGCCGACGGCTGGTCGGTGGTCCTGGCGGGCCGGCGCCCGGAAGCGCTGGAGGAAACCGCCTCGATGGCCACCGGCGGCAAGCCGATGATGGTCCCGACCGACGTCACCGATCCCGCCCAGGTGGATGCGCTGTTCGCCAAGGTTCGGTCCGGCTTTGGCCGCTTGGACACGCTGTTCAACAATGCCGGCGGCAACGTGCCGACAACGAACTTCGGCGACTTCACCTTCGAGATGTGGCGCCACGTCTGCTCGGTGAATCTGGACGCGATGTTCCTGTGCGCCAACGCCGCCTTCCGCATGATGCGCGACCAGGCGCCGCAGGGTGGGCGCATCATCAACAACGGTTCGATCTCGGCGCATAATCCGCGGCCCGGGTCAGTTGCCTACACATCGACCAAGCACGCAATCACCGGCCTGACCAAGTCGATCGCGCTGGACGGCCGGCCCTACGACATCTGCTGCAGCCAGATCGACATCGGCAATGCCGCCACGCCGATGACCGCGCGGTCCACCAACGGCCAGATGCAGCCGCACGGGCAGATGGCGGTCGAGCCGCGGATGGACGCCGACCACGTCGGCAAGCAGGTGGCGTTCATGGCTAGCCTGCCGCTGGAATCCAACGTCCAGTTCGTCACCATCATGGCCACCAAGATGCCCTGGATCGGCCGCGGCTAGACCGCGTTCAGGCTGACTGGCACAGTCAGCGCGGTCTAGCTCTTTGTTTTCGCGAGCAACTTTATCAGCTCGACTGTTCCAGTCAGGCTGATGTTGCTCTAACATCCAATTGCGGAGAAGCGCCAAACGCGCTTCGCCGCGTAGATATCCACTGCGGCCTAGAATCATCCCGCTCTACAGGCAATCATCCGGGGAACCCGCCTGAGCCGCCGCACGTTCCACCGCATTACCAAAATCATCAGGTGATCGAATGGACCGGATCAAGATTCTCGACGAGGCACTGTGGCCGCAGGTGCCCAAGGACGTCATCACTGAGGCGGAGCACGCCGCCAAGGACAGCCCGGTCTGGATCGCGCGGCAGGGCAATGGCCACATCGTTGCCATGGACGGCCCTGGCGATCCTGATATCGCCACCGGCGACGTGATGTTCATCGCCGAGGTCGCACCAAGCAACGGATGACGCGGCGTTACCAATCCGTCAGGCCCAGGGATCGACCACCACCTTCGCATGACGCTCCGGATTGGCCAGCTCGGCAAAGGCGCCGCTGACACCCTCTAGTCCCACCGTTCCGGTGATCAGCGGCGAGACGTCCACCTTGCCTTCAGCAATAAGGTGCAGGCTCTCGGCAAACTCCTGCGCGGTGTAGGCCAGCACGAACTGGACGTTCAACTGCTTGACGATGCCGAAGAACGGCTCGATCCGGTCAGTCTCCATGCACACGCCGACGACGACAATCCGCGCCCCCGGCGGCGCACCCTCAATCACCTGCTCGATCACGCCGGGCACCCCAACGCACTCAAAGATCACGGCCGGCCGCAGCTTTGGACTCAGCCCGAACAGTTGGGCATAGCGGCTGCCGTCATAGCCCGGCGGCGTCGCCGTCTGCCGCCACGTCTCGTATGGTGAGGCATCGGCGGGATCGATCACGATGTCCGCCCCCATCTTCAGCGCAAGCGCACGCCGGGCCGGGGAGAAATCCGCGGCAACAATTGGATGGACGTTCTTAACCACCAGCCCGGCAATGACCGCCAGCCCGACCGGCCCACATCCGACCACCAGCGGCACGTCCTCCGCGGTCAGCCGCGCGCACTGCACGGCATGCCAGCCGACCGCGATCGGTTCGGTCAACGACGCATTGGCCGCCGACAGACCGTTCGGCACCGGCAGCAGCATCCGGTCAGCCAGCGGCATGTACTGGGCGAACCCACCGGCGACATTGTTGGAGTAGCCAATGCCTTGCACGATGTTCCCCGCCAGGGTCAGCGGCATCGAGCAGACCAGCGTGCCAGGCGCCAGCCGCGTGGGCGTGTCCGGGCCATAGTCGACGACCTCGCAGCAGAACTCGTGCCCAAACACCACGTCACGGTCGGCATCCATCGCCCAGCGGTCGCCGGCGCGCTTCGCCAGGCTGACGAACTGATGCGTATGCTTCGCGGCATGCAGATCAGAGCCGCAGATGCCGCAGGCGCGGGTGCGCACCAGCACCTGCCCCTGGCCCGGCACCGGATCCGGCAGCGTATCGACGACAATTGACCCCTGACGAAAGACGGCGGCGCGCATGGTGCTTTCCTCCAGTTGTTTTATTTCAGATTGAGACGCCAGGCCCTGTCTTCCAACGCATCAAGCGCTGTGTCCAGTGCCAGCCGCGGCAGCCGCAGCGAAAGCCGCGGCCGGCGGGGTGCGATCCGCCTCGCCCGAGCGCGCTCACCGCCCAGGTCGCGTACCAGATCCTCCACCGTGGACAGCCCGTCGATCAGTCCGGCCGCCAGCGCCTGCTCCCCCAGCATGTAGCCGCCGTCGAACAGCGTATCGTCCGGCGCCTTCAGCCGCCGTCCGCGCCGGCTGCGCACCCAGTCCTTGAACCGCACGTGCAGCTTGTCCATCAGGTCCTTGGCGAACGCCACGTCCTCCGGCTTCTCCGGACTGAACGGGTCCAGCCGCGCCTTGTTGGTGCCCGAGGTGTAGATGCGGCGCTCGACGCCCAGCCGCCCCAGCAATTCCGGGAAGCCGAAGCCGCCGCCAACCACGCCGATGGAGCCGACAATGCTCATCGGGTTGGCATGGATCTCGTCCGCTGCACAGGCAAGCCAGTAGCCGCCGGAGGCACCCACCTCGCGGATCACCGCATGCACCCGCACGCCCGCACGATCAGCCTGGCGGCGGATCATCGCGGCAATCAGGTCGGACTGTACCGGAGAGCCGCCGGGGCTTTCGATGTCCAGAAGCACTGGCCGGCGTCCGTTGCCGGCGAAGCCCTTCTCGATCAGCGGTCGGGCCGAGTCGGAGTTCAGCATGCCAGCCCTCGCGGCAATGATGCCGTGCAGCACAATCACGTTCAGCCGCGGTCGGCGCCATGGCAGCAGGCTCGTCCCGCTCATGCCCGCGCGTCCCCTGCTGTGGCTGGTCCGCCTGCGCCAGCCATGCTCCGCAGCTCCGCCAGCCCGTGCAGAGCGGTGCCGTCATGGCCGAAGTTTGCCGGATCAAGCCAGGCCAGCAGCGCGTCACGGCAGCGCGGCCACTCCTCGCCGACAATGCTGTACCAGTCGGTGTCACGCTGGCGGCCCTTGACCACCATGTGCATCCGGTGGCGGCCCTCATAGTTGAACCCCAGGCGCTCCGCCGCGCGGCGAGACGCCGCGTTCAGCGCGTTGCACTTCCACACCAGCCGCCGGTAGCCCAGATCGTCCGCCGCCAGCTTCAGCAGCAAGAAGATGGCCTCGCTCGCTGCCCGGGTCCGCTGCATGCCAGGGTTGAACCAGATATTCCCCAGTTCAATCGCGGCGTGCTTCGGCTGGATGTCCATCAGCGCGATCCAACCGCAGGCTACGCCGGTGCTGACCGGACGTACTGCCCAGAACATTGGGTCATGCAGACTGGCGGACTCCATCACCCACTGGGACAACGCCGCAGCCGAGGCGAACGGACCATAGCCCATATAGGCCCAGCTTACCTCCGCCCCGGCAGAGGCCTGCCACAGCTCTGGCGCATGGCGGCGATGCAACGGCTCCAGCGTCACGTAACGCCCGCGCAGCGCAACCCGCGCCGGTAACGGCCGCGGCGTGGCATCCACCTCCGGTCCGATCACCGCCGTTTCGGCGGACGTCAGCCCGCCAGTAACCAAGGCGGCAGTACCCGCGTCGGCAGGACAGGATACGGCTCGCATTGGCCTGGCGGACGGAGGCCGAGCGGACAGCGGCCCTGTGGTCGGTGGCCCTGCAGTCGGTAACATGGTGATATCCTTTATTTCGTGAGATACGCTGGCCTCGGCGGCGCGAATCGACACGCAGCCGTCGAACCGGGCCACGCACCCGGCACATAACCTGAGATGGACGCAACCTGAGATCGCGCCAGTCCGCCCGGCGCGACCCGCATACGGGGGATCATGATGTTTCGTAGAGTTCTGCTCGCTACGCTATTGAGCGCTGCATTCGTTTCCGCCGCTTCGGCTGCCACGGTCACGTATGTGGCCCACCTGTCCGCCCGTTCGGAAATTCCGAAGACCACCAGCAAGGGAAAGGGCAAGATGGATGCGACCTTCGATACCCAAAGCAAGGTTTTTAACTACACCCTGAATTTCGCCGGCCTCAGCGGTGACGCCACCGCCGTCCATATTCATGGCCCGGCCACCCGGGCGCAGAGCGCCGGCGTGGTGGCGCCGCTGGGCGACAAAAACCCCGCCAGCCCAGTGACCGGTTCGATCACCCTGACCGACGATCAGGTGAAGATGCTGCAGTCCAACAAGCTCTACGTCAACGTGCACACCGCGGCCAACCCCGGCGGTGAGATCCGCGGCCAGGTCATCCATGTTCGTGAAAAGAAGTCGGCTGGACCCAGCACCAGCAGCGGCCGCATCCGCCAGGCGGCGCTTTAAAGCCGCCGCGTTGGGGCGCTACGGCACTTCCAGGCCGCGGTCCTCCAGCGCCGCAACACAGCCGGACCATATTCGGTCTGCCCCACCGCGCCAAAAATGGTCGACCAGCCACACGCCCTGGCCATACACAAGGATAGGACCGGCTAACCTGGGGCCGTTCACCCCAGAACACACCGCCTGACTGAGAAAAGGGGAGAGAGCAACGCATGGGCAACCGACGGTTATGGGTGGCGGTGCTGCTGTTTTGCGTCGTCATCATCAACTACATGGACCGGGTCGCCCTGTCCGTCGCTGCCAAGCCGATTGCGGCGACCTTCGGACTTTCCCCGGTGGCCATGGGCTACCTGTTCTCCTCCTTCCTGTGGACCTACGTCATCTGCCTGATCCCGATCGGCCTGATGGTCGACCGCATCGGCACCAAGACCGTCATCGGCGGCGGACTGCTGCTGTGGTCCGCCGCCACCGCCTTCACTGGCATGGGATGGAGCTACGCCTCCATCTTGACCGGGCGGCTGCTGATGGGGGTCGGCGAGGCAACCAGCTATCCCAGCGGCGGCCGGGTGATCCGCGACTGGATCCCCGAGGGCGAGCGCGGCATGGTCACCACCCTGTTCAACGGCGGCGCAGTCGCCGGACCAGCAATCGGTGCCCTGCTGGTCGGCTGGCTGGTCAGCACGTTCGACTGGCGCACCGCCTTTGTGAGCCTGGGATGCTTGGGCCTGCTGTGGCTGGTCGCGTGGCTGATCTGGTTCGGCCCACCGGAACGGGTTTCGTGGCTGTCGGAACGTGAGCGGACCAAGATCCTGCAGGAGCGCCATGGCCGCGACCTCGACACCGTGCATGAGGGCGCGACCCAGTCCTCGCTGCTGCACATCATGTCCTGCCCGGCGATGTATGGGTTGATGCTCAGCCAGGCCTGCATCGTCTACACCCTATACCTCTTTCTGACCTGGCTGCCGACCTACCTGCAGAGCACCCTGCACCTGACTGCGCTGGGGACCGGGCTGTTCACCGCGATCCCCTACGCGCTGACCGTTGTGCTGGGGCTGCTGGTCGGCTGGGCCAGCGACCGCCTGCTGCCGCCCGCCGGGGTGCGCAGCGGCGCCCGGCGCTACTTCGTGGCGGCGATGATGGTCATCGGCACCACCGTGCTGGCGGCACCCGCCGTGCACAACGCCGTGCTGCTGCTGGCGGTCATGACCGTGGTGCTGACCGCGGTCAATGGTGCCAGCGGCTTCAACCTGACCATGGTCAACGACCTGGCCGAAAATCCCCGCGACGCCGCGCGGGTCATGAGCTTGGTGGTGTTCGGCGGCAACAGTTGCGGCCTGCTGGCGCCGATCATCACCGGGTATGTTGTCAGCGCCACGGGCGGCTTCGATTGGGCCTTCCGCATTGCCGCCGGCCTGCTGCTGACCGGTGCGCTGCTGTCGATCACGCTGGTGCGCGGGCGCGTGACGGCGCAGCATCCGCATGAAGCTGCCGCCGAAGTTGGTAGAGAAGCAGGTACCATATCGTCCGCTGGCGTCTGACCGCCTGAAGCAACCTGACATGGCCGTTCATCTGTGAATCCTGCGATCGGCCATCGCGAAGACTCAGCCACTTCCGCCTTGTGCATGCCTACCATTATTGGGCAAGCCTGCACGCCTTGAGTACACATACCTAAGTATGTGTGAGGCAGACAGACCCCGAAAAGCGGCACCCTGAAGCCGACTGCCTGAAACTCCGAGAGCAAGCGCGCCTTCTGCCACGGTCATCTGTGTTGCTCGCGCAATCATCGAGGAACCGCAAAACCCGTCATCTTTGAAGTCTCGCACGGCCAGGGCTCCGCTCGTGACGAAACCGACACCCAATGTCACGCTGGCCTGAATTGTAACGAGCTCCGACCGGCATCAGATCGGTTCATTATGGAGCTAATAAAATGAGACGGTTGTTCGCGCTGAGCCTGGGGATGCTGTTGCTGGCCGGTACAGCTGCCTCGCCCGCCTATGCATGGCGGGGCGGCGGCGGCGGTTGGCATGGTGGCGGGTATCGTGGCGGGTATGGAGGCTACCGCGGAGGTTACGGTGGCTGGCACGGCGGCTACGGTGGGTGGGGACCCGGGATTGGCCTGGGCCTGGGACTCGGCGTTCTCGGCGGTGCACTGTTGGCGTCGCCTTACTACGCTCCGCCGCCGGCCTATTATCCGCCGCCATACTATCAGCCAGGGTATTATCCGCCGGCCTACTACCCACCAGGCTACTATCCGCCGGGCTGAACAGCGGTCCACCAACACAAGGGCATGACCGCGCGGCATGAGCTCTGGGTCTCTGTGCCGCACGAGTATAGGCACCGCAGCCGGCTCGCACGCCAGAATAGGCTACAGCGTGATGAGTTCACATACGTTCACCCATCTCGCTGCAACAGTTTGTTTGATCGCGTGATTCAGACCTCCGGCGGTCTCGCCTCCGGCCATCACGCTCTAGAACGGCATCAGAATATCCATCATCTGCTGGCCCCAGCGCGCCCGCTGCAGGTCGGTAAGCTGGCCCTTGCCACCATAGGCAATGCGCGCCTCGGCCATCCGGTCATGCAGCACCGTGTTGTCTGAGGCAATGTCCTGCGGTCGAATTACCCCGGTCACCCGAAGCTCGCGCAGCTCGCTGTTGACCATGAACTCCTGCGACGCAGCCACTACCAGGTTGCCGTTCGGCAGCACCTGCGTCACGATCCCGGCCAGCCGCAGCGTCACCGCCTCGGTGCGCTGGATCTGCCCGGTGCCGGTGTTGTTGTTGGAGCTGCTGGCCGAGATTAGCGTCGCTGGATTGATCGCCTTCGGCAGGATTGTCTCCAGCCCGAAGAAGTTCGGTATCCCGCCTGACTCGGCGCTGGTGCGCGCTGCCGAGGTCACGTTCTTCAGGTTCGCCGCGTCGTTCATGTTGACCAGTACGGTGACGATGTCGCCCACCTGCGCCGCCCGCTGATCCTTGAAGAACGCCCGAGAGCCTGACCGCCACAGCGCATTCGCCTCGTTCGGCGAAGGCCGCGCGTTGGGCATCGGCAAGCTCAATGGCCGCCATTTCGGATCCTTGGTCGGATCCTCGGTCGGCGTCATCTTTGGATCACGACCGACTTCAGACAGCCGGTCCAGCGTGCCGCAGCCGGCCAGCGCTGCGGCTACAGCCAGGCAGACCGCCCCTCGAAACGCCATCCGCCGCAGCCTCCAAGCCGGAAAGGTCATTGGCCGATCCGCCGGTTGAACCGCGCCGGCACCGTCTGCAGGGCAGAAGGCGCGTCAGGCGTCACCCGCACCTGCCCCGGACCCACCACCTGGGCAAACAGGAAGGCGTGCGAAGTCATGTTCTGCACCCGGATCTGCTCGCCCTCGGCACCCGCATCCAGCGCCACTGCCTGGCCGGTGACTGACAGGCCAGAGGATGACAGCTCGATCTGCACCGTTGCCCCGCGCTGCACCAGCGGGGGGCGGATCAGATCGGACAGCCGCAGCGGCTGTCCGGCCGCGACCGGTCGGCGCAGTTGCATGCCGACGATCTGGTCGGACGAGCGGGCAACCTCCTCACGCAGCAGCGACGCGCGCACCCGAGCGGGGCGGACATCCTCCTCCCGCAGCACCGTCTCCGGCAGCAGTCGCGTCGCCGCCACCGGCGCCTCCAGCATCTCGTCCACCCGTCCGCTGATTCGCGTGTCGATCGGGTTCATCCCCTCTGCCGTCACCGTCAGGGCGGCAGTGAAGCGACCGGTGTTGCTGTCGTACTCCAACTGCGAAACGGTCGCCGATGGCGTCGCGTCCGCCGGGATCAGCGGCGGGTTGAACCCTGGAAGGTCGATCTCCAGGGTGTCCGAGGCACCTGCCGCAGTGATTGCCAGTCGCACGGCATCGACCGCGTCCTGCTTGTTCATCGGCCGCCCCGGCCACTCCAATACCGCGCGGTCGGCGCGTGACACCGACCGCCAGGAAACGCTGTATTCGCGGGCGATGGCGTTTAGCTGGGCCGCCTCGACGATGATCCGCCCCCCCGGCTCCGGCCCCGGCCCCAGCACCCGGTCGGCATTCACCCCGGCGTCGTCGAACAGATCGCGCAGGTAGACGTTGGGCCCGTGCAGCGTCGTCATCGTCCGCAGCGAGGACGCCTGCGCCGTGGCCATCCCGGCCAGCAGTGCCATGGCACAGATCAGGATGCGCATCGGCTCAGTGCAGGTTGGTCAGGGTGGACAGCATCTCGTCGCTCGAGGTGATGACCTTACTGTTCATCTCATAGGCTCGCTGGGCGGTGATCAGGTTGGTGATCTCGGTGACCACGTTGACGTTGGAGGTCTCGATGAAGCCCTGCTCCACCGAACCGAAGCCAGCGGTGCCGGGATTTCCAGTGACCGGCGCGCCGGACGCTGCTGTCTGGGCGAACAGGTTGCCGCCTTGCGCATCCAGCCCCGCTTCGTTCGGGAAGGTCGCGAGCTGCAGTTGGCCCACTGTCTGCGGCGCGGTCTGCCCGGCCAGCGTTACCTGCACCTGGCCCGAGGTGTTGATCGTCACCGCCGTCGCCGCGGAAGGGATCTGCAGGCCCGGCTGCACGGTGTAGCCGTCGGCGGTCACCAGGGTGCCGTCGGCGGCCAGCGCAAAGGTGCCGTCGCGGGTATAGGCGGTCTCGCCGGTCGGTGTCGTCACCTGAAAGTAACCGTTTCCCTGGATCGCCATGTCCAGGGTGTTGGAGGTCTGCTGCAGGTTGCCCTGCTCATTGATCCGGTAGATCGCCGCCGTCTTCACCCCCAGGCCGACCTGCGCGCCGGACGGCACCACCGTGCCGCTGTCGGAACTGTTGGCCCCGACGCGGCGCAGGTTCTGGTAGATCAGGTCCTGGAACTCTGCCCGGCGCCGCTTGAACCCGGTCGTCGTCATGTTCGCCATGTTGTTGGAAATGACTTCGACGTTGGTCTGCTGGGCCTGCATCCCGGTGCCGGCGATATCAAGTGAGCGCATCTGACTTCGTCTCCTGTGGCGTTTTGTCACTATCCGACGGCCAAGCGGCCATCGGCGGCCGGCCTATCCCGTCCGGCGGGCAGCCGGACTATCCGGTGGCCCCCGTCGGCAGCAGCTTGTCGATCGCGCTTTGCTGGCGGTCGCCTTCGGCCTGCACAAACTGGGTGACGAATTGGAATTGCCGTACGTCATTCATCATCCGCGTCACCTCCAGCACCGGCTGGACGTTGGATTCCTCAATGCCGCCCTGCACGATCCCCGGCGCGGCCATCGCCGTCGTCGGCCCGTTGGCGACAAAGTTAGTGGCACCTTCGGCCTGCATCTTCATCGGGTCGGTCGGCTGCACCACACCGATCTTGCCAATAGGCCCGCTGTCGGTGGAAACCGACCCGTCGCCGGCGACCGTCACATGTGTCTCCGTCGGCGGGATCTGGATCGGCTTGCCGTTGGTATCCAGCACCGCGTTGCCGCTGCTGTCAGCCAGCGTGCCATCCGGCATCGGCCCGAACCGGCCGTCGCGCGTCAGCCGCGGGCCATTCTTGGTATTGACCGTGAAATAGCCGTCACTGGTCAGCGCCAGATCGAACGGATTGCCGGTATGGGTGATCGAACCAGCCTGCGATTCACGATATGTTGCCCGGTCCTGTGTATAGCTGACGCCGGGCACGCCAGGCACCTTCGCCGTCCCGCTCTGCTTGTCGATCCAGTCGCTGAACTGCACCCGCTCGGTCCGGAAACCAGGCGTGTTGGCGTTGGCGATGTTGTTCGCCGTGATGTCCATCGCCCGCTGCTGGGCAACCAGACGCGACGCGGCCAGCGCTATCGAAATGTCCATAAGGCGTCATCCGAGAAATCTCGCTCGGCATCACGCAAACGTTATGCCAATCCCGAGCATTCATTCAGTTCCGCCAAACACTTGATATAGCTGCCTAATCAATTCACCGTCGGCAGCAGGTCTCTCGGCAGAAACTGCCGCCGGGCACACGCTGCCGCCTTCTAAGGTCATCAACTTTTTGTTAACTCTTGTCTGCCATCTTGCCGTGCATGAGTTCTCCGCCCCCCGCCAAAAATGACGAGACCGAGGAGAAGCCGGCAAAAAAAGCCGGCAAGGGCAAACTGATCATGATCGGCGCCCCGGTCGTCCTGCTGCTGCTCGGCGCCGGTCTGTGGTTCACCGGAATCCTGCCGAACATGCTGGGCATGGGCAAGGCACAGGAACTGGCCGCCGAACCGGTCAAGCCGGTGCTGCCCAGCTACCTTGACGTTCCCGAAATGATCGCCAACCTTAACAGCACCGGCCACAAGCCCAGCTACGTCAAGCTGACCGCCCGGGTAGAGGTGCTGAAGCCCGAGGACGTCGACAAGGTCAAGGCGGCAATGCCGCGCCTGCAGGACATGATGCAGACCTACCTGCGCGAGATGCGGCCCGAGGAACTTCGCGGCTCCGCCGGCACCTACCGCCTGCGTGAGGAACTGCTGGTGCGCGCCAATGCCGCCGTGGCCCCTGCCAAGGTCAGCGACGTGCTGTTCACCCAGATGCTGATCCAATGAGCGGCAGCGGCTCGGAGGCTAACAGCGGCAGCAGCGAGCAGTCCGACGAGGACCTGGCCGCCGCCTGGGGGGCCGAGACCGAGGCCGACGCCTCGATCGACGGCACGCAGGCCGCGCGCGTGCTGAACCAGGCGGAAATCGACAGCCTGCTGGGCTTCGACCAGGGGTCGACCGGTGACGAAGCCCGCACCGGCATGCAGAAGATCATCAGCTCCGGCCTCGTATCCTATGAGCGGCTGCCGATGCTTGAGATCGTCTTCGACCGGCTGGTCCGCATCATGTCCACCAGCCTGCGAAACTTCACCTCTGACAACGTCGAGGTCGGCATCGACAATATTCTGTCGCTGCGCTTCGGCGACTACCTTAACTCGATCCCGCTGCCCGCCATGCTGGCCGTCTTCAAGGCCGAGGAGTGGGACAACCACGGCCTGATGGTCATCGATTCGCCGATGATCTACTCGATCGTTGACGTGCTGCTGGGCGGCCGGCGCGGCACTTCGGCTATGCGCATCGAGGGCCGTCCCTATACCACCATCGAGCGCACCCTGGTCGAGCGGCTGATCCAGGTCGTCCTGGCCGACCTGTCCGCCAGCTTCGATCCAATTTGCCCGGTGACCTTCCGGTTCGAGCGGCTGGAGGTCAACCCACGCTTCGCCACCATCAGCCGGCTGTCCAACGCCGCCATCCTGGCCCGCCTGCGCATCGACATGGAAGATCGCGGCGGCCGGGTCGAGCTGCTGCTGCCCTACGCAACTCTGGAACCTGTGCGCGAACTGCTGCTGCAGCAGTTCATGGGTGAGAAGTTCGGCCGCGATTCCATCTGGGAGACGCATCTGGCCGAACAGCTATGGGGCACCGACGTCGATCTGTCCGTGGTGTTGGACGAACAGGTGATGCGCCTGTCCGACGTCATCGCCCTGCGCCCCGGCCAGCAGTTGCTGCTTAACACCGCTCCCGGCGGCATCGTTTCCGTCCGCTGCGGCTCGGTCGAGCTGTTCGAGGGGCGCATGGGCCAGAAGAACAACAACGTCGCCGTCAAAATCGAACGCGAACTGCTACGCTCGGCCACAACAAATGATCGTTTCTGAGTCGCCACAGGCCCGCGACCCGGAAAACTAAGTGCACTCAAGTTTTCATTAACTTTTAACAGGCACGATGGTCGATATGGAATGGACACTCGAGATCGTTCTTGTCGTTTTGCTGGCGGCCACTCTGTTCCAGGCGCTGCGGCTTGAGCGTGCGCTGGGCGTGCTGAAGCGCGACCGTGGCTCACTTGAATCGCTGGTTGCCGGCTTCAACGCCAGCACCAATCAAGCGGAGAACGGCATCCAGCGGCTGCGCACGGCGGTCGACGGCGCGGGACGGCAGATCGAGACCCAGGTCACCAAGGCCGAGTCGCTGAAAGAGGATCTGACCTTCCTGACAGAGCGCGGCGACCGGCTGGCCGACCGGCTGGAGACTGCGGTGCGCACTGCGCGTCCACTGGCGCCGGAACGCTCCACCGCCGCATGGACGCCACCCTCCCGGACGGCCGCTGCCGAACCACGTGCGGGCAAATCCAGCCAGACCGAGCACGACCTGCTGCAAGCCCTGCGGATGGCGCGCTGATGCTCAGGGTGCCTGCCCCGCGGCTGCTTCCCGCCACCATCCTGGCGCTGGCGGTGCTGCTGCTGCTCAAGTGTGGCATCCTGCTGCAGGCGGTCTTCAGCGATGGCACCCGCCCGGAAAGCGGCATGGTCGCCGTCGCCCAGGCTGCCAGCACCGAACGTGGCCCGGAGCCCGCGGGAGAGCAGGTCAAGCCGCCCGCTGGCAAAGCCGAGGCGCCCGGCCTGGTTGCCCCCGGTCAGGCACCCGGCCAGGCCCAAGCTAAACCGCCGGCCTCCCCGCCGGTGCCCGAGGGGCCGCCGCCGGTCAGCGAGAGCGAGCGCACCCTGCTGCAGGACCTGCGCCAGCGCCGCAAGGAACTGGACGCGCGGGCCGACGCGATGGCGACACAGGAATCGATACTTGCCGCCACGGAGAAGAAGCTGGAAGGCCGCGTCGCCGAACTGCAGACGTTACAGAAGAGCCTCGAATATCTTGATGCACAGAAGAAGCAGAAAGAGGATGCCGGCTGGCAGGGCCTGGTGAAGGTCTATGAAGCAATGAAGCCGAAAGACGCCGCGACGATCTTCAACGACCTGACCATGCCCGTGCTGCTGCAGGTGCTGGACCGGATGAAGGACGCCAAGGCCGCCGCCATCATGGCCAGCATGAACCCCGACAAGGCACGCGACGTCACCGCGGAACTGGCACAGTTGCGTACCGGACACGATCCAGCCAGGCAAAACGCCGGCGCGGCCTTAGCAAATCCCGTTGGCGCAAATCCCCTGGGGACAACCCCCACCGGGACGACTCCGCCAGGGGCCCACCTCACCGGCGGCTAGCTCAGACATTACAGGAGAATACAATGGCCATCGACAAGTCGATGAATGTACTGATCGTTGACGACTACAAGACAATGCTGCGGATCATCCGCAACTTGCTCAAGCAGATCGAGTTCAACAACGTCGAGGAAGCCGCCGACGGCACCGAGGCGCTGTCGAAGCTGCGGGCCGGCAATTTCGGCCTCGTCATCAGCGACTGGAACATGGCGCCAATGACCGGCCTGCAACTGCTGCAGGAAGTGCGCGCCGACGGCCGTCTGAAAACCACCCCGTTCATCATGATCACCGCCGAGAGCAAGACCGAGAACGTCGTCGCCGCCAAGGCCGCGGGCGTGTCGAACTACATCGTCAAGCCCTTCAATGCCGAGACACTGAAGGACAAGATCGAGAAAGTCCTGGGCCATGCTTGATCACAGCCAGCGCGGGCTTGACGCGCTGAAAGACAAGCTGGCGGCGATCCGGGCCAGGCAGCCCGGCGTCGATCCCGAAATGGTAACAGAGGTAGTGCGCGCCGTGCTGACCACACTAAGCGATGAGCTGACCGCTAAGGAAGCATCCCTGCTGCGGGAAGTAGAGGAACTCGGCCGCACCATCTCCGCCGCGAAAACGGAAATCGCCGCCTTGCGCGTCGACGATATCACCGATCACGACATCCCGTTCGCCACCGATGAGCTCGACGCCATCGTCGACCATACTGCACAAGCAACGAACGAAATCCTGGAAAGTTGCGAGATGCTGGACGAGGTCTCCGCCACCGTCAGCGGCGAGCCCGCGGTCAAGCTGCAGGCTGCCGTGACCCGCATCTACGAGGCCTGCAGCTTTCAGGACATTACTGGACAGCGGATCACAAAAATCGTAACTACCCTAAAGGCGATCGAGGCAAAGGTGGCGCATATCGTCAGCACCTTTGGACCGTCGATCGACGTCGTCCGCCGCTCGAAGGACAGCGCTGACAATGCCGAGGCCGACCTGTTGAACGGACCACAGCTTCCGGCCAACGCCATGGACCAATCGGATATCGACAAACTGCTGGCGAGCTTTGAATGACTGAAACCAGGACACCGCCGGCCTTTACCGCTGCTGTCCTGGTTTCACTGGCCGGCGTGGCCGCCGCCACCCCAGGGTTTGCCGCCCGCAGCCAGACTGCCACCACCGGGATTGCCAACAGCCCAGCCAGTGACGCCGAAGCAACGACCGCCCGGACGGCCATTCGTTCCGGCGACCACCCGGGCTTTGGACGTATCGTACTCGACACGAATGGCAGGCCGCGCTATCACATTCGCCAGGATGGCGACCATGTGGTCCTGCGCCTGCCCGGCGACGCTGCGCTGGGCACCGTCCCCAGCCCGCCGCGCAACGTCACTGCCATCAAAACCGATGGCGGCAAGCTCGAACTGGTGCTCAGCCACGGTGCCAGGCTGCATCCGGTGCAGGCCAACGGGCGCATCGTGCTCGATATCCTGGACGCACCACCGCCAGCCACCGCCAGCCGGCCCGAACCACCAGCCGCTGCCAGCCGCCATGCCGCGGATGAATCGCCACCAGCGGGACATTCGGCCGAGCCCGCCGCCGCGGGCGACGGTGTCCAGCAGGAACAAGTCCCGGATGGACGCAGCGTTGAAAAAGAAGCCGCCGGCCGACCTGCCGGCGAACCCACCGCCGCGGACCAACCGCCAGCCTCAGACCGCCGAACCACAGCCGATCACGCAGCGGCACCAGCACGTCCGGCGGCCACGACAGTCGCCCGCCGCTTTGACCCGTTCAGCCGGCTTGGGCTGACACGCCGACAGGAAAAGGTCCTGACCCGGCGGCTAAACGCCGCCTCGCTGACGGCCCAGTCGCTGATGGCCATGTCACCAGAGCTGGCCGGCCGGGACACCGTCGTTGCCTCCGCCAGCACGCCGGCCGAACCGCCGGCCGCGGCAGCCGACGGCCGGCCCGCCGCCCTGCCTCATGGCGCCGGCCAGTCGACCCTGAGCGCACCGCTCGCCGGCCGGCCCGCACCCCCGGCTGCCAACGCATCCGGCGCCCCTGCCACTGCTGAACGCGTGGCGGTCGCCGCGCGGCCACTGGATGTGCCGTCGCCGCCGGCAGCTACCTCCCAGACCGCCATCTCCCAGCCTTCCATGCCGACCGTCCCGGCTGCCCAACCCGCGGCGGCCTCGGCGCTGGAAAATATCCAGCAGACCCCACCCGGCCGCGACGTCCTGCCGGAGAACGACAGCCCCCTTGGCTTGCGCGCCCGGCGGATGAAGCTGCCGAAGGGCGCCGACGGCACCGCCATCCTGCTGCCGTTCGACAGCACCACCGGCGCCGCCGCCTTCGCCAGCGGCGACGGCGATACCGTCGTGTTCGACGAACGCCGGCCGGTGGACATGGCTGGCCTAGCCGCCGATCCCGTGTTCAGCCACGCCTCTATCCGGCTGCTGGCCAACGGCACAGCGGTCCACCTGCCGCATCCGCCTTCCGTCTCGATCACCCTGACACCGATGCCGCTGGGCTGGCGAATCGCTGCTGTCTCGGCAACGCCGAAGCATCAACCGATCGCCTCCAGCCTTGCCGACGGCCATCTTGCCGTGGCCGCTGACCAGCCGGGGGACGTCGTCAGCATGGCCGATCCCGACACCGGTGCCACCTTGCTGGTCGGCACCCAGCACCGGCCAGGCCAGGCCGTCGCCGCCAGCCGCCGCAGCACCGAGTTCGTGCTGCGCCCCACCTCCCAAGGCGTGGTGGTCGAGCCGCTGTCGGACGCCGTGGCGATGAAGCAGGTGCCCAACGGTTTCAGCCTATCCGGCAACCCCGGCGGCCTGGCACTGTCCCCGGTTACCAGCATGACGCCGGCGCTGATGGAGGCGGCGCACCTGACCCGCCGCCTCAACTTCTCCAGCATGCCAACCGACGCGCTGCTGCGCCTGTCCATTCGCCAGATCGGCGACGCCGCCCGCACCCCGTCGTTGGCCCGCGCGGGCCGGCATCGCGCCGCCGCTGAGAGCATGGTTGCCCTCGGCCTTGGCGCCGAGGCGGAAAGCCTGCTGCAGATGACCGCCGAACAGGATCCGAAGGCAGCCGCCTCGCCAGACAATGCCGCCCTTGCGGCGATCGCGGCCCTGCTCGCCGGCCGTCCCGAAGAATCCGGCGCATTGCTCGATCCTAGGCTGGACGGCACGGATGAGATCGCCTTGTGGCGCGGCGTCCGCCAAGCCATGCAGGAAGAAGGCTCACCCGCCGCGGCCAGCGTGTTCGCCGCCACCGCCCCGCTGGTGTTCCAATACCCCGCACCAGTGCGCGACCACATCCTGCCGCTGATGATCGAGACGATGATCCAGGGCGGCCAGCCCGCCGCGGCGGCCCGCTTGCTGGATCAGCGCAAGGGCGACCCCAAGCTGGCCTACGCACGCGCCATGCTGCGTCAGGCCAACGGCGACAGCACCCAGGCGCTCAGCATGCTGGATGCCATCGCCGCCGGCCACGACCAGTTCGACCGCGCCCGTGCCGCCGTCCGCGCGGTGGAATTGCGCCTGGCCGCCGGTCAACTTACCAAGGTTCAGGCCGCCGACGCGCTCGACAAGCTGCTCTACGCCTGGCGCGGCGACACCCGAGAGCTGGCGTTGCGAGAGCGCCTTGCCGAACTGCGGGAGCAGTCGGACAACTGGCGTGTTGCCCTGTCCGTGCTGCGCCAGGCCGAGACCGACTTTCCCCAGCAGGCCGGGCTGGTGCGGGAGCGAATGAAGGACGTGTTCGCCCGCATGGTGCACGACAAGGCCGCCCAGCAGATGCCGCCGCTGGAGTTTGTCGCCACCGTCGATGAGAACACCGACCTGCTGCCCGACGCCGGCAACGATGAGCTGGTGGAACAACCGTTGTCGGAGCGGTTGCTGGCGCTGGATCTGCCGGGCCGCGCCAAGCCTGTGCTCGACAAGCTGATGCACCAGACGAAGGCCCCTACGGCCAAGGCCCGCTTCGCCACCAGCCTGGCCATTCTCGCCAAGCACGAAGGCGACGACGCCGCGGTACTTGGCCTGCTCAAGCTGTCCGACGCCCCTGACCTGCCGGCGCCGCTGGCCGAACAGCGCCTGATCCTGCAGGCCGAGGCAATGGCCCATCACGGCGAAGCCGCCGCCGCCGCCGCACTCCTGGCCGCCGCACCCACCGGCCCCACCATGGAGGCGCGGGCCAGGATCCTAGAAGCCGCCGCCGACTGGGCCGGCGCCCAACGCGCCTGGGGGGAGTTCGCGGCGCGGGCAGTCCCCGCCGCCGGCCCGCTTGACGAACATCAGGCCCACGTCGTGCTGCGTCTGGCCACCTCCACCGCGCGGGCCGGTGACGAACAGGGCCTTGCCCGGTTGCGCAGCGCCTACAGCGACCGCATCCTGGCCGGCCCGCTGGCGGACATGTTTCGCCTGCTGACCGCAGAGCCGGTGCGCTCGATCGCCGATATTAAGCGCTCGCAGCAGGAAGTCAGTCTGGCCGCCTCGATCCCCGCCGACCTCAAGGCCATCCAGGGCACGCCGACCCACTGACCGCTGCGGCGGCCCTAACGGCGATTGGACATGATGCGCTTTTCACTCGAAAGGCGCAAAAATGGGCTTGCGTCGTGCCCCCCTTGTGGCCATGTTCCGCCGCCTTGGCCCCAGGGGAGCGTGGGCGCTTTCGCGCGTACGCTCCAACAGGCCGTCTACTGGTAGGAAGGGGTACGCGATGAACGCACTCAGCCCACTGGGGATGGTCTCGGAACTTCCGAGCAGCAACCAGATGCAGTCCGACGCTGAGCGGACAGGTGTGGATACCAACGCCACGGAAGTCCAGAAGGACTATTTCGTCGAAAAGGATGGTCAGAAGTTCGCCGGCATGCATTTGCTGGTCGACCTTTGGGGTGCTGCCAACCTGTGCGACCCGGATCATATCGACCGGGCGCTGCGCGATGCGGCCGAGGCTGCCGGGGCAACGATCCTGCACGGCCATTTCCACCACTTTTCGCCCAACGGTGGGGTAAGCGGCGTGCTGGTGCTGGCGGAAAGCCATATCTCGATCCACACATGGCCAGAGCGGGACTTCGCCGCTATCGACATCTTCATGTGCGGCGCCTGCAATCCTTATCAGGGGATTCCCGCGCTGAAGGTGGCGTTCACGCCGCAGTCGGTCATCCTTGATGAGCAGCGGCGCGGGCTGGTCGGCTGACCAGCCCAGGCTGCCCGCTTAAGGCCCCCATCCGTCATCACAGCACCATGGCGACCCGGCAGCAACCACGGCCGCCGGCTTCCCGCGCATTGGAGGCGTAGGCCATGCCGACCGATAGCTGGATCAACGAGACCTTGTATCCAGATTGGGGTCAGCGTTTCCGCGTTACCCGCGAACTGACCCGCTGCAAGAGCGAGTTCCAGGACATCGCGATCTTTGAGACCGCCACGCATGGTCGCGTCATGGCGCTGGATGGCATTATCCAGATCACCGAGGCAGATGAGTTCGTCTACCAGGAGATGCTGACCCACGTGCCGCTGCTGGCGCATGGCTCGGCCGCCAATGTGCTGATTATCGGCGCCGGCGACGGCGGTGTGCTTCGCCGCGCCCTGCAGCACAGCACCGTCCGCCGGGCCGTGATGGTCGAGATCGACGGCGAGGTCATCCGCCTGTCAAAGCAGTTCCTGCCCGCCATCGCCGGAGACGCCTGGAATGACCAGCGCGCCGAGGTCATCGTCGGCGACGGCATCGACTACGTCAGGCGCACCCCCGATGCGTGCTTCGACGTCATCATCGTCGACTCCACCGACCCCATCGGCGTCGGCGAGGTGCTGTTCACCGACGAGTTCTACCGCAACTGCGCCCGCATCCTGACCCACAGTGGACTGGTGGTGAACCAGTGCGGCGTGCCGTTCATGCAGGCCGACGAATTGCGCCAAACCAGCGCCCGGCGGCGGCGGTTCTTCCCCCACGTCACCGCCTACGTCGCTGCCGTGCCGACATATGTCGGCGGCTTCATGGCGTTGGGTTGGGCCGCCAAGGATAGCAGCCTCGCCGCCATGCCGGTGGAAACCATTCGCACCCGCGCCGACCAATCGGGCATCAACGGCAGGACCAGCTACTGGACGCCGGAGATCCATGTCGGCGCCTTCAACCTGCCGCCCTATATCGCCCGCCACCTTGCATCGGACTAAACTGTTGCCGCATCTGCAACATTGGCGGATTGGTCTCGCTGGTCGGCGGATGTAACGAGGAAGATCCATCACAAAGCGCGATCATCTGAGCCTGATTCAGTTCAGACGTGAATCGCCCTCTCAAACAAAAAGAGCTACAGCCTGATGGCTTCGACCTGAAGCAATCAGGCTGTAGGAAAAGTCCGCATGCGGTGTGTCGTTGCCCGTCTTCTCGTCGTCTGCCTTGTTGTCCCTGCCCTGGTGTCAGCGTCCCCGACGGCGCATGCGCAAGTGGATAGCCGCGAAGGCATCGCCCTGCAGAACCAGATCTACCAGTTGCGCCAGGAGCTGAAGGCGGTCCAGGACCAGCAAGGCCGCGGCGGTGGCAACCGCGCACCTTCCTATGCGCCGCCACCGCCCCAGCAGTATGGCAATGGTGAGTTGGTGCCCCAGTTGCTCGCCCGCGTCGATGCGCTGGAGGATCAGGTGCGCCAGCTACGCGGCCGCACCGACGAGCTGCAGAACCAGGTTGACCGCGAGACCCAGGACCTGAGCAAGCGCATCGACGATCTCGCCTTCCAGATCAATCCGCAGGGCTCGCAACCCGGTGCCTCCCAGCCGGATGGTACCCAACCCAGCGGAACCCAGCGCGGCACCCTGCCGCCGGGCCCGCCATCACTGGCTATCCCGCCATCGTCCCCCACCGCCAACCGCGACCCGGCACCGCCGCCACCGCCCCGGCCACCCTCCGGCCCGCGCACACCAGAGGCGACGTTGCGTGAAGGCAACGCCGCACTCGCTCGGCGTGACTACGCCGCCGCCGAAACCGCCGCGCGGGAGGTGCTGTCAAACCGCACCTCGCCACGAGCCTATGACGCACAGTTTCTGCTGGCCCAGGCGCTGGCCTGTGAGCGTCAGTATCCCCAGGCCGCGGTCGCCTATGACGACGTCTACAACCGCGCCCGCACCGGATTCCACGCACAGGATGCTCGTCTGGGCCTGGCCTCCGCGCTGACCGCCATCAACGAAAAGAAGGCCGCCTGCGATGTGCTGGCGCGCATGCGGACCGAGTTTCCGCAGCCCCGTCCAGAGGTTGCCTCCGGCATGGCGGCAACCGGTCAGAAAGCCGGCTGTCATTAGTTCCGATCAACCCGCCTGCATGTCGGCGGAGTTGAACGCCCGCTTTGCTCAGGCAATGGCCTGCCTGGGTCCCTTCGAGCATGACCCCGCGCTTGCCGTCGCGGTCTCCGGCGGCGCCGACAGCATGGCGTTGGCCGTCCTCACCCTGGCCTGGACCGGCCACCACGGCGGCTCCGTCCTTGCGCTGGTCGTCGACCACGGCCTGCGCCCCACCTCGGCGCAGGAGGCTGGGCTAACCATTCAGCGCCTGAGCCAGATCGGCATTCCCGCGCGCCTGCTGACGCTCACCGATCTGCCGCACGGTCCCGCACTGGCCGAACGCGCGAGGATCAGGCGCTACGAGCTACTGACCCGGGCCTGCGACGACGCTGCCATCCTGCACCTTCTGCTCGGTCACCACGCCGCCGACCAACTGGAGACGGTGGCGATGCGGGTTCTGCGTGGCAGCCATACAAACGGCCTCGCCGGCATGCCCGCCTTGCGCGAAACCAACACGCTGCGCCTGTTGCGGCCGTTGCTGGGCTTCGATCCTGCCTCGCTGCGGCTTGTGCTGACCTCCCAGCGGCTCGATTGGATCGAAGACCCCTCGAACCAGGACCTTCGGGCACTGCGCCCGCGGCTGCGCCAGGGACTGACGGCATCCCGCGCCAGCCTGACCCGGCTGCCCCAGGCCATCGCCGCCGCTGGGGCTGGCCGCCTGCGCGAGGAAACCGCTGCCGCCGCCGAACTGGCTGCCCGCGTAACCATCCGGCCGGAGGGCTTCGCCCTGCTCTCACCCGGCCGCATCGGCGTCGCCGCACTGCGCGCCCTGATCCAGACAATCGCCGGTTCTGCTTACGCCCCGGGGGTCGCCCAGGTCGCCCCGCTTGCCGCGCAGCCTGAACCGGCAACCCTGGGCGGCGTGCGCCTGCTGCCGGCGGGACGAATCGGCGACGGCCTGCTGGTGGTGCGCGAGGCAGCCGCCATCGGGCCGGATGTTGTCGCGGTGCCCGGGTCCGTCTGGGATGGCCGGTTCCGCCTCGTCGCATGCGATGGCCTGCCCAATGGCACGATGATCGGCAGGCTCGGCATTGAGGCCAGAAGCTGGCGGACCCGCTCTGGCCTGCCGCAGGCGGTTCTGCGCACATTGCCCGCCTTGCGAGTCGGCAAAATGCTGGCTGCCGTGCCGCATCTGGGATATGCAGCAGACAAAGTTAACATACGGGTAACGCTGTTGTTCAGTCCGCCCCGCCCACTTGCCGGCGCGCCATTCGCCCCGACGCCGATGGCAAGATGACTCTGGACAAAGCGCCGACAGAAGGCGGATCTGTTGAAAAAACAAGCAGTTGGCGCAACTGCCTCAAACCAGCCCGCGCGCGTCACGCGCCCCGGCAGAAGCTGTCAACCTTGAATTTGGTTGTCATTGCCGCTTGCTTGGTGGACGATCCACCCAGATGGGGATGTAGGGGTGGCACCTCCACACTATGTTAACGCTGTTCGCTTAGCTGGTCATGCGGCACGACCCCTTGGCGTACTTAACGGACTGAGAACGTGAGCAAAGTCATATGAGCAATTTCGGCCGGAACCTCGCGCTGTGGGTGATCATCGCCCTGCTGCTCGTGGTACTCTTCAACCTGTTCCAGCCCGGGGCGAACCACACCAGTTCCACGCAGATCGCTTACTCCGACTTCATCACCGAAGTGAACTCGGGTCGCGTGCGTGACGTGGTCATCCAGGGACGCACCGTCTCCGGTCAGCTCAATGACGGGCGGACCTTCCAGACCTACACGCCAGAAGACCCGGCTCTGGTGAAGACGCTCACGGACAAGAACGTGCGGGTGATCGCGAAGCCGGAGGACAGCGATGTCAATCCGCTGCTGCATTACCTGCTATCCTGGTTCCCGATGCTGCTGCTGATCGGCGTCTGGGTTTTCTTCATGCGCCAGATGCAGTCAGGCGGCGGCCGTGCCATGGGCTTCGGCAAGTCGCGCGCGCGGATGCTGACGGAAAAGCAGGGCCGCGTGACCTTTGAAGACGTCGCTGGCATCGATGAAGCCAAGGGCGAGCTGCAGGAAATCGTCGAGTTCCTGAAGGACCCGCAGAAGTTCCAGCGCCTGGGCGGCAAGATCCCCAAGGGCGTACTGCTGGTCGGGCCGCCCGGCACAGGCAAGACCTTGCTGGCCCGCGCGATCGCCGGTGAGGCAAACGTGCCGTTCTTCACCATCTCTGGTTCCGACTTCGTCGAGATGTTCGTCGGCGTCGGCGCGTCCCGCGTGCGCGACATGTTCGAACAGGGCAAGAAGAACGCTCCCTGCATCATCTTCATTGACGAAATCGATGCTGTCGGCCGGCACCGCGGCGCCGGCCTGGGCGGTGGCAATGATGAGCGTGAGCAGACCCTGAACCAGATGCTGGTGGAGATGGACGGCTTCGAGTCCAACGAGGGTGTCATCCTGATCGCCGCCACCAACCGCCCCGACGTGCTCGACCCGGCGCTGCTGCGTCCCGGCCGCTTCGACCGCCAGGTCGTCGTGCCGAACCCGGACGTGAACGGACGCGAGAAGATCCTGCGCGTGCACATGCGCAAGGTGCCGCTGGCCTCCGACGTCGATCCGAAGGTCATCGCGCGCGGCACGCCTGGGTTCTCGGGCGCCGATCTTGCAAACCTGGTGAACGAGGGTGCGCTGCTGGCGGCTCGTCTTGGGAAGCGCGTTGTGGCGATGGCGGAGTTCGAGGCTGCCAAGGACAAGGTGATGATGGGCACGGAGCGCCGGTCACTGGTGATGTCCGAGGCGGAGAAGCGGATGACCGCCTACCACGAGTCCGGCCACGCCCTTTGTGCTATGCACGAACCGGAATGCGACCCGGTGCACAAGGCCACGATCATTCCGCGCGGCCGAGCCCTTGGCCTGGTCATGAGCCTGCCGGAGGGCGACCGCTACTCCAAGTCGAAGTCCAAGCTGCTTTCGGAACTGACGATGGCGATGGGCGGACGCGCCGCGGAGGAGATCATCTTCGGCCCTGACAAGGTCTCCAACGGCGCGGCCGGTGACATCAAGATGGCCACCGACCAGGCGCGCCGGATGATCACCGAATGGGGCATGTCCGACAAGCTTGGCATGATCGCCTACGGCGACAACAGCCAGGAGGTGTTCCTGGGCCATTCGGTGACCCAGAACAAGAACGTCTCCGAAGCCACGGCGCGGGAGATCGACAGCGAGATCAAGGACATCATCGACCGCGCGTACAATAAGGCGCGTCGCTTGCTGACCGAGAACGTCGAGGAACTGCACCGCCTGGCGCGCGGCCTGCTGGAGCACGAGACGCTCTCGGGTGACGAGATCCGCACCGTGTTGCGCGGTGAGCCGGTCATCCGCAAGGTGGTCGACGAGCCCGCGCCGGAGAACCGGCGCGCCTCGGTGCCCACCGCCGGGCGGCCCTCACCGATGCCGCCGCCGACAGGTGGCGCTGCCCCGGCACCGCAACCGGGCTGACCTGAAGCTGCTTCGAGCAAGCCGGCTGCATCACAGGTGCAGCCGGCTTTTTCATGTCCGCTCAACGCTTTTCACCGGAGCGCCGCTCACCCAGGCAAGCGGCAATGCGCATGACCGTCACTCCAGCACCAAACCGCCGGCAGAACCTGAACACCCGCCTGTTGACGCCCCGCTGCGGTTGCGGCAACGACACGTCGTGTACTATCGCCACAAACATCTCCTGGCGATCGAAGGGCTGCAGCCGCCTGCGATCGCCCAGTTGCTCGACCTTGCCGAGAGCTACGTCCTGCTCAACCGTTCCGGCAAGACCCAGCGCGACCTGCTGCGCGGGCGCACCCTGATCAACCTGTTCTTTGAGGACAGCACCCGCACCCGCACCAGCTTCGAGCTCGCCGGCAAGCGCCTGGGCGCGGACGTGATCAACATGTCCGTCTCCACCTCCTCGGTGAACAAGGGTGAGACGTTGATCGACACTGCCGCCACCCTGAACGCGATGCACTGCGACCTGCTGGTGGTGCGCCACGACCAGTCCGGAGCGCCCAACCTGCTGGCGCAGATCGTCGATGCCGCGGTGATCAACGCCGGAGACGGCACCCACGAGCATCCCACCCAGGCGCTGCTGGACGCGCTGACCATCAAGCGACACAAGCACCGCATCGCCGGCCTGGTGGTGGCGATCTGCGGCGACATCGCCCATTCCCGTGTCGCCCGCTCCAACATCCATCTGCTCACCACCATGGGCTGCCAGGTCCGCGTCATCGGCCCACCCACGCTGATCCCCACGGACGTGCAGGCACTCGGCGTCACTGTGTTCCACGACATGAAATCCGGCCTGGATGGCGCCGATGTAGTGATGATGCTGCGTCTGCAGCGGGAGCGGATGGCCCGTGGTCAAGTGCCTAGCGCGCGGGAGTATTTCCGCTTCTACGGCCTGGATGCCGACAAGCTGGCCTATGCTCGGCCTGATGCGATCGTCATGCACCCCGGTCCGATGAATCGCGGCGTGGAGATCGACAGCGCCATCGCCGACGATCCGCTGCGCAGCGTGATCAAGGAACAGGTGGAGATGGGGGTCGCGGTGCGGATGGCCGTGCTGGATATCCTGTCCCGCGACAACCGTGCATCGAACAGTTTGCGGAATGCACCCTGACACGCTGTTTTCCGGTGTCCGCATCCTGGCTGACGGGGTGGACATCATCGGCGACCTGCTGATGCGCGATGGCCTGATCGCCGATTTCGGCCCCACCCTCGGCCGCCCTGACGGCGCCGCGGTGATCAGCGTGCAGGGCGCGGTGCTGTGCCCCGGCCTGATCGACATGCGCGCAGCACTCGGTGAACCGGGCTTTGAATACCGTGAGACCATCGCCTCCGCCGCGCTGGCCGCGGCTGCCGGCGGCATCACAACGCTGGCCGCACTCCCGGACACCCAGCCGGCGATCGACGACCCCGCCCTGGTGCAACTGCTGCGCACCAGGGGTACTGAGACCGGCAGCCTGACCATCCTGCCTTATGGCGCCGTCACAAGCGGCTGTCGTGGCGAGGAGCTGGCCGAGTTCGGCCTGCTGCGTGAGGCCGGCGCGGTCGCCTTCACCGACGGCTGCCGCGCCATCGGCTCCGCCCGGCTGATGCGGCTCGCGCTGTCCTACGCCAGCGGCTTTGCGGCAAGGATCATCCAGCACCCCGAGGAACCCAGCCTGGCGCAGGGCGGCAGTGCCACCGAAAGCGAACAGGCCACTCGTCTGGGTCTGCCCGGCATCCCCGCGGCGGCCGAGGCAATCATGGTGGCACGCGACATCCGCCTGGCGGAGCTGACCGGGGGCGCCGTCCATTTCGCCCATATCTCAACCCGTCAGGCGCTGTCGCTGATCCGCGATGCCCGGGCGGCGGGACTGGCGGTGACCTGCGACACCGCCCCGCCCTATTTCGACCTGAACGAGACCTCGATCGGCGACTTCCGTACCTATGCCAAGCTTTCCCCGCCCTTGCGCAAGGAGGATGACCGTCAGGCGGTGATCGCCGGGCTGGCCGACGGTACTATCGATGCCATCGCCTCTGACCATCAGCCGCGCGACGCCGACGACAAGCGCCTGCCGTTTGCGCTGGCCTCGCCCGGTGGCTGCGGCCTGGCCACGTTGCTGGCGGTGACTCTGGCGCACGTCCACAACGGGGCGCTGTTGCTGCCTCAGGCTGTCAACCTGCTGACTGCCCGGCCTGCCAGGCTGCTGGATCTGCCAACCGGGCGGATCGCCCGCGGCGCCCCGGCCGACCTGTGCCTGTTCGACCCCGACCGGATCTGGCAGGTGGAGGCTGGCCGGCTGCCTGGGAAGGCGCAGAACACCCCCTTCGACGGCCGCGCGCTTGAGGGTGTGGTGCTGGGTACCTGGAAGCTCGGCCGGCGCGTGTTCGGCTGAGGCGGATTGCGCATGCTCCAATTGCTGAAGCCCGCCGTCATCACCGCGCTGCTCGCCGGGCTTGCCGGCTGCACCGCGCCCGAACAGACCTGCGCACCCGGCGTCGGTTCACCGGTGGTGATCTTCAGTCTGTACATGGGCGAGTCGATCCCCGGCCGCGGTGACCTGACGGACAAGGAGTGGCAGTCGTTTCTGGACAATACCGTGACCACGGATCTGCCGAACGGCTATACGGTCGTTGATGCAAGCGGCGCCTGGATGAACCCGATCAGCCGCAAGACCATCAAGGAGCCGACCAAGCTGCTGATCGTCGCCCTGCCGCAGGTTCCCGCCAGCCTGGCGGCGGTCAACCGCATCCGCGCCGAGTATCAGTCCAAGTTCCACCAGCAACTCGTCGGGATGACCGTCCAGCAGGCGTGTGCGGTGTTCTGATCGTCGTCACCCGGGGCTACGGAAAGGTGCCGCTTGAACGAAAAAGGGGCGCCCAAGAGCGCCCCTGCCCGATCAACCCGGCAGCCGGAGACTACTGGATGATGATTTCCACGCGCCGGTTCTGCGGCTCGCGCACACCCTGGCCGGTTGGCACCAGCAGATGTGTCTCGCCAAAGCCCTGGATCGCGATCGCCGACTTCGGCACCCCGTCCTTTACCAGTTCCGCGGCAACCGCCTCAGCCCGGCGTACTGACAGACGCTGGTTGTATCGCGCCGTGCCGGAGGTGTCCGTATAGCCGTTCACCTCGAGCCGCGTGTACTGCACCTTGGTGCTGTTCGCCGCCGCCTCTGACACGATCTGCCGAGCCCGCTCGGTCAGCGTCGCCTTGTCCCAGTCAAAGAACACGAGGTAGGAGCGTGAGACCGGCGAAGGCGCCACCGCGGCCGGTGCGGGTGCTGGGGACGGCGGCGGCGGGGCACCGAAGTTCCAGCGGAGGCCCACCATGATGATGTGGTTGTAGTCGCGGTTCAGCCGCAACGTGCCGGGCGTGCCATTGATCACGCCGCTGTAGTCGCGGTCGCCCAACATGCCCAGGAAGTGATAGTCCGCTGTCAGCGCCAGGTTCGGCACGCTGGCGATCGGATACGCCACACCGACGATGCCCTGATAGGCGAACTTGCCGATCGTCTTTGTCGACGCCGCAGCAGTGAAGCCGGGGCCAGCAGCATGCAGGTTGCTGTCCTTCGCCCACTCATAGCCGGCGCCGACGCCAACATACGGCTGTACGTATGGCACCAAGCCGACGAAATCATACAGCACGTTCAGCGTGCCGCCGAACTTCTGCTCCAGCCCGCCCGAGTTCGTCAGGCCTGAGGAATTGCCGAAATTGTTTCGCAGATAGTTACCTTCAATCTCAACGCGCAGCCCGTTGCCCAGGCCATAGCCGAATTCCAGCGCACCCGCTGGTCCGACCCGGGTGTTCAGGTTGCCGCTCGCGCGACCTGTCGGGCTGAACACCTGCGCATGCTCGCTCTGCATGATGTCAACACCGCCACTGCCGCCGACATATAGGCCGGTGACCGGCTGGGCATTCGCGGCCAGCGGCAGCGCCAGCATCGTGGCCGCCACCAAGGCTTTGCGGAAACTCATCAGACTTCTCCTTAATTCGACAGACCAGGCGACGGAGGTCCGAGATGTCTCCAACGGCCCGCCTTTTCGCTGCGACAACCATAGCGGCACAAATTCCCGATAGCGAGAGGTGTCGCATCGATCAAGCCACACTGTTGCTGGACAGCAACAGCTTCCACTTCAGGCTTGACGAACAGCAACGGCGGAAGAGAGCAGGAGTCGAACCTGCCCAGGACCGCTTGGCAGCCCCAACCGGGTTTGAAGTCCGGCCGACCCACCGGGGCCGCTTCTCCTCCGTCAGGCAATATCCCCGGCTTGCCGGACCTGGGCAATGAAAGCGTCTTCGTCCGCGCGCTCCAGACACCGGCAGTCCAGCAGCAGCTTGCCTTGCGTCACCCGCCCAAGCACCGGCCGGGGCAGCGCGCGCAGGCATTTTGCCACGGATTCCAAGGATTTGCCGGATATCGAAACCGCCCAGGACGTCAGCAGGTCGACCGGCAGCGCACCGGAGCCGATCTGGCTGCGGCACACCTCGATGGCGACATCACGCTGCGGCCAGCGGGCTGCGATGCAGCCGCTGACGCGTTCCGCCGTGTCGCGGATGTCTGCTTCCGGACGTGTCAGCAGACGCAGTGCCGGCAGTCGTTCAGCCAGTCGATCCGGATCAAGATACAGTCGCAGAACGACCTCAAGCGCCGCCAGCCGTCCCTTGTCCAGCCGCATCGCCCGTTTCAGCGGATTGTGGTTGATTTCTTCTATCACTGCCTTGTGACCAACGATGAGTCCCGCCTGCGGCCCGCCCAGCAGCTTGTCGCCGGAGAACGTCACTACGCTGGCACCGGCCCGCAGCGACTCCCGTGGTGTTGGCTCATGCGGCAGTCCCCAGCGCTCCAGCGCGACCAGGCTGCCGCTGCCCAGGTCCTCGATCAGTGGCAGTCCGGCCTCGCCCGCGATCGCGCTCAAGGCTTCCGTCCCCACCGCCGCGGTGAAGCCAACGATGGCGTAATTTGCCTGATGCACCCGCATCAGCGCTGCCGTCGCCGGTCCGATTGCCTGGGCATAGTCTCTTGGATGCGTCCGGTTGGTGGTTCCCACCTCCTTCAGGATCGCCCCGGAGCGGTGCATGATGTCGGGAACGCGGAACGCCCCGCCGATCTCGATCAGCTCGCCACGAGACACCGGCACTTCACGGCCAAGCGCCAGCGTATTCAGCACCAGCATCACCGCGGCGGCGTTATTGTTGACGACGGTCGCCGCCTCCGCCCCGGTCAGTTCGCACAGCAACCGGCTGACATGGCTGTCGCGCTCGCCGCGCTGGCCCGCCACCAGGTCGTATTCCAGGTTGGTCGCCCCCGCCATCGCCGCCGCCGCCGCCGCCGCCGCTTCCGATGGGATGGGCGCGCGGCCCAGGTTGGTGTGCAGCACCGTCCCGGTCATGTTGAATACCAGGCGTTGAGAGCGCGCGAAGCGCCGCGCCAGATGATCCGCCGCCTCGTCGATCAGCGCGCCGGTGCCGGCGCCAAACATGCGCGACTGCCGCCTGGCGGACAGGATGTCACGCAACGCCAAGGTGACCGCCGACCGCCCGAAGCGGCTGAGCAGCACCGCGCTTTCGGGCGTACGCAGCAAGGCATCGACGGACGGCAACGGGCTGAGGTGATCGGCCATGACCGGACCAATTTAGTATCGCTCGTCAGTGAAGGGCGATACTAGACCGCTTTCAGGCTGACTGGAACAGTCAGCGCGTAACAGCGGCAAAAGTTCGGGCGCTCTATGGTGACCTGCAGCGCACAGTGACGAGGTCTGGCAGAAAAGCCACCGGTTGGCAGCCTGTGATGGCAAGCCTGTCGCCCAGGTAGTCCCAGAAGGTAATGCCGAGCTTGGCGCAGGTTTTTGCCAGGCCGAGGAAGGCGTTGCGGCAGTCACGTCCGGTGTCGCTTCTTGTGCCGCCGCTGACCTTTCTCTTGGCCACCTGGCAGCGGATGTCATTCTCCGAGCCGTTGGTGTGCAGCGGGATCTCCGGGCGGTCGAGGACCATCAGCAGCTCAGGCTTGTTGGCGTGTAGCCTGGCGAGCAGGCGGTCCAGCGTGACGAAGCCGGTGCGTCGCCTGAAGATGCGGTCAAAGCGCGCGCGCAGTATTGTGCGGCGGCGGGATGATGGCGTCGCGCGATAGGCCTTCAAGGCTTGGTAGAACGGCCAAATTAGTCCTCGCATGCGGCTCTGTGCGAGACGATGGTGGTCGGTGAAGGTGTCTAGCTTGTGCACCAGGCGTTCGGCATGACCCTCGCCTGCCATTCCATGCGCGATGCGCATGGAACCTTGGGCAGTGTCGCCCAGCACAAGGCGTGCCGGCCGATGGCGAACTGGCCGGCATTGTCGCTGAGGATCACCGTATTGGGCAGGAAGCCATGCGCTTTGACGCTGCCCCACAAGGCGCCTTCGGTGGCCAGATGCACAGGGTTCAGAACCAGCGGCACAGTGGCATCAGGCGGTGCTTGCACACCCATCCTGGCCAGATGCGCGTGCCATCGCTTACCATCGGCGAAGTGTTTGTCCGCCGCCCCAGCCAGCTTGGCGACCAGCGGGCGAGGCAGTCCCCGGTCGCCCATGTAGGCCAGCGCCTCGGCATTGACCACATAGTCGGTGTGGCCGGCGCGCAGCAGTTCCAGGAAGTTCAGCCGGCTTTTGCGGGCGGTGCTGGCGAACCAGGCAAAGTGATCGTTGCCGATCTGCGTGCACACCCCGTTGGCCGCCTGATGCCGCGCACCGGTATCGTCCACGCTCACCCAGGCGGCTTCCGTCAGGCCGGCGCGCAGCACGTCGCGGGCTTCGTCAAGGAAGCTGTCCTGGCCGCCGATCAGCAACCGCATCACCTGACGGCGGGAGATGTCGATCCCAATGTCACGCAGTTGCGTCGCCAGCCGCCGCACCGTGACCTGCCCCTGATGGTGTTGGGCCAGCACGAAACGCCGCAGCTCAGCGCCAAAATGGCCGGTGACGCTTGCCGGCAAGGCCGCGATCAGGGTCCGGCCGTCCGGTGTCAGCCAGCGCTCGCGCCGGTAGCGCATGACATGCGGGCGCAGCACCAGGTCCTGCACCACGAAATCCGCGTAGCCCTTGAACCGCGACCCAGGCGGCGGCGCTGCCTTGATCACCCGATCCTCGTGAATGACCCGTCGCGCAGTCTTCTTGCCACCGCCTCGGCGTGGTGTGCCCACCCCCGCCGGCGTGGTCGGCGTCGCGTTCTCCATGCCGCTCGGCTTGAGCGTCGGGCGCGGCGGCATCCCCTTCAACCGGGCAATCTCGTCGCGTTGCGCCGAAACCGTCTGCTCCAACCGCGACACCTGCGCCACCAGCGCAAGCACCAGGGCCTTCAGCTCAGCAGGCGGCAAATCCTCAAGATCGGCTGGCGGCGACATGCCATCATAGCGTCAGACAAACTGCCTCAGCGAAAGCAAAATCGTCGTGCACCGCCCGGACCTTTGCCACTGTTACGTCAGCGCGGTCTAGCCCGTTGTTTTCACGAGCAACTTTATCAGCCCGGCTGTTCCAGTCAGGCTGATGTTGCTCTAAATGACGCACGGCAGGCTGGGCCGCGCCGCTGCACCCGTCCAGCCGCCTCTGACGGCGGCGCTGTTACCCAGCACCACCGTCAGGCTGGCTGCTCAGTTCGAGTGCTGCCGCCGCAGAAACGCCGGGATCTCGATCCCGCTGGGTTCAGCGGTCGCGGTCTGCTGCACCGACACCTGCGGCCGTGGCTGCTGCTGCTGATACTCCTCGATCGCCGGTTCTCGGCGCATTGAGGCCGCCGCCGGCACTGGCGGCGCACCCCGCCGGCGAAACGCGCCCGTGACTGTGTTGAACAGGCTGTGCCGCCCCGGATCCGCCAACGGCGGCTGACCCCCAGGCTGTCCGGGCCCGAATTGCCCGCCACCAGGTTGCCCGGCGCCCGCCTGCCCCAAGCCGGATTGGGCACCATTCAGCGCCCCCGGCATCGCGGTGGGACGTTGCGCATCAGCAAACAGGCTGGCCTTGTTGTTCAGCGGCACCACCGGCTGCGGCTGCATCCGGGTAGACTGCTGTGTCACCGGCCTTGACCGTAAGCCGGCCGGCACACCTTGCGCCTCCATCACCGCAGCCGCCGGAAGCATCGCATCCTGCTGCGGAGACACCTGCCGCAGCACGGACGGCGCCGCCTGCGCGCCGCTTTGGCCCGTCCCGCTGGGTTCCGATGCCGCCGCGCCGGCACCCGCCCCAGGCGGACGCACCACAATCGGCGCCGGCGCCGGCGCCGACCCGCCGCCCACTGCAACCAGCTTTGGCCGCGACTGCTCCGACGACTTGTAGGAGTCGATGCCGGTGGCCACCACCGACACCCGGATGCGGCCTTCCAACGTCTGGTCGACCGCGGAGCCAAAGATCACGTTGGCTTCCTCGTCGACTTCCTCGCGGATGCGGTTGGCCGCCTGGTCGACCTCGAACAGGGTCAGGTCCTCGCCACCGGTGATGTTGATCAGCAGCCCGCGCGCGCCCGACATGCTGGTGTCCTCCAGCAGCGGGTTATTGATCGCAGCCTCCGCCGCGCGGATGGCGCGGTTCTCGCCCTCCGCCTCGCCGGTGCCCATCATCGCCTTGCCCATCTCCGCCATCACCGTGCGGATGTCGGCAAAGTCCAGGTTCACCAGGCCGTGCACCATCATCAGGTCGGTGACACCACGAACGCCCATGTAAAGCACCTGGTCGGCCATCTTGAAGGCATCGCGCCACGTCGTACGCTCATTTGCCATCCGGAACAGGTTCTGATTGGGGATGACGATCAGCGTGTCGACATACTGCTGCAGTTCCTCGATGCCCTGGTCGGCGGAACGCGATCGGCGCATCCCTTCGAAGCCGAACGGCTTTGTGACCACGCCCACCGTCAGGATGTTGCGCTCTCGTGCCATGCGCGCGATCACCGGGGCGGCGCCGGTGCCAGTTCCGCCGCCCATGCCGGCGGTGATGAACACCATGTGCGCGCCATCCAGATGGCGGTAAAGCTCGTCCGCCGCCTCCTCTGCCGCGGCCTTGCCAATCTCCGGCTTGGCACCCGCTCCCAGTCCCTGGGTAATGTGCGGACCCAGTTGGATGCGGCGATCCGCGCGGCTGTGCATCAACTGCTGCGCATCGGTGTTCGCCACCACGAACTCCACCCCCTGCAGGTTCGCGGCAATCATGTTGTCGACGGCATTTGTGCCGCCGCCGCCGACACCGATGACAGTGATGCGCGGCGAGAAGTCAGTGTGGTTGGTCTGAGGTATTGTCAGGTTAAGGACCATTTCATGTTCTCCCCCGGGTTTAGCGGGACGGCTGCGGGATTGCTGTTACGACGAATGCGTCGAGTCGGGTTAAGTTAAACACGTTCCTTTAAAAAATTGACCAACCGGCGGAACAGACCGGCTGGCGGTTCTTCGGCAAGATCTATGTCCTGAAACGTCCGACCCTCGCCGGCTGCCCAAGACAGCAGACCGGCCGCGGTGGAAAATGCTGGACCAGAGGCAAGATCGGGCAGCCCACGCAGCGCCGCCGGGCGCCCAAGGCGTACCTGTCGGCCCAGCATCCGAGCCGCCAGCTCGCGCACGCCCGGCAGCAGGCACGCCCCGCCGGTCAGCACCACCCGGTTGCCCGCGGCGCGGCTCATGCCAGAGTTGTCCAGCCGGTCCTTGATGTGCTCGAAGGTCTCCTCGATCCGCGGACGGATGATCTTCACCACCATGCTGCGCGGCACCTTCGCCATCTGGTGGTCCTCCTCGCCCATCAACTGCACCGGCAGCAGCTCACGTTCGTCGTCTGGGCTCGCCTCCACGTTGCCGTACAGCGTCTTCAGCCGTTCGGCGTGCACCAGCGTCGTCGACAGACCGATCGCCAGGTCCTTGGTCACGTGCAGCCCACCGATCGGCAGTTGCACCGTGTGGATCATCTGCCGATCCGAGTAGATCGCCATGCTGGTGGTCCCGCCGCCCATGTCGATGACCGTCGCCCCCAGCTCGCGCTCCTCCGGCACCAGGCTGGACAGCCCGGCCGCCAACGGCGCGGCAACCAGATCCTCGATCTCCAGGTCACACCGGTTGATGCAGGCCTCCAGCGTCTGCAGCGCCGTCGCCGCGGTGTCGATCACGTGCAGCCTGGCGTTCAGCGTCGAGCAGAACAGGCCGCGCGGCTCCATCACCCCGTCGGTGGCGTCGACCGCAAAGCTCAGCGGCAGCACATGGATCGGTTCGCGGCCATCCATCTCCGCCCGGCCGCGGCCCTCGTTCAGCACGCCACGGATGTCCGCCTCGGTCACCGCCCGGCCGCCGACCGGCCACTGCACATTGAACAGCCGCGATTCCGGTTGCCCACAGGTCAGATTGACGGTCACCGCCCGCAGCCTGGTGTCGGCCATGTCCTCGGCCTGGCCGACGCAGGCCCGGATCGCCCGCTCCGCCGCCTCCAGGTCGGTTACATCGCCGCTGCTCAGGCCCCGGCCCTTCTGCCAGCCAAAACCCGTGACCCGCAGGGCGCCGTCGTTCTCCACCCGCCCGATCAGACAGGCCACCTTGGTGGTGCCGATGTCCACCACACCGAACGGGCCGGAACGATGATGCCGCGGCGGCTCCGCGTCCGGCGGACCGGTTTCGGCAGGGGGAAGCACGCGACGAGGATTATCTGCCATTCGTGCCGCTCCTAGGTCGGTTTCTTGGCAATAACGGGGACCGGCGCGGGGCCAGGCGATACCGATCCAGGCGGCAGCGGAGGCACCACCTCATCGTCCTTCGCCTCCGGCTTCGGGCGGAACACCAGCCGGTCGGGCAGCCGCAGGTCGATCGCCAGCAGCGGACGGTCCAGCACCGCATGCTGCTGCTGAAGCTGCATCAGCCGGTCCAGCGCCGCCACCTCATGGCCTTCCGGCAGCATCACATCGGTGCCGTTGTTCATCCGCAGGTTCCACCGCCGCTCGCCCACCCGCACGCTGGCGGCCACCTTCTCTGTCAGCGCCGGCCGCTCGCGCAGTGCGTCCAGCAGATCGGCCGCCGCAGTCGGCGCGCCCTGACCGACGATCAGCGGCAGGTGGCCGAACTGCTGCACGTCCTGGTCCGCCACCACCTGGCCGCTGCGGTCCACCAGCACATGCCGGCCCTGGCTCTGCCAGATTGCGAACGGCCGCCGCTCCTGCAGGTTGATCACCACCATGCCCGGCAGGCGCCGCTCCACCGTCGCCTTTTCCACCCAGGGAATGGTCTCGATCCGCGCCCGTGTCTGCTCCAGCGAGAAGCCCAGGATTGGATCGCCCTTGCTCACGCCGATCGCCGCACGCAGCAGCGGTTCCGGCGTGTTGGCGCGGCCCTCGACGACCACATCGGTCACCCGCAGGCCAGAGGCCGCGGTTGCCGCGCCAAGCCGTTCACGCAGCATTGACAGCGTGTCGCCCGACAGGTTGCGTACTCCGGCGTGGTGCAGCATCACCGCCAGCACCAGCACCACCCCGGCCGCCGCGCCAACCCAGGCGGCGGGGCGCAGCAGGCGCCGCTGACGGCGCAGCGCCAGCCGCCAGGCCGACGGCCGATCCTTGACCGAGGTGCGCGGCGCCGCCGGGGGCGATGTGCGTTTTACCCGCGGCATGCGGCATTCTCCACCATCCACGCGCACAGCCGCGGAAAGCTGATGCCCAGATGCGCCGCCTGTTCCGGCAGCAGCGAGGTCGGCGTCAGGCCGGGCTGGGTGTTGATCTCCAGCAGCACGAGACGGCCCGGCTCACCAGCCGTGTCGTCGTAGCGGAAGTCGCTGCGCGTCGCGCCGCGGCAGCCCAGGGCCCGGTGCGCGGCCACCGCCACCGTCATCGCCTGCGCATAGGCGTTGGGATGCACGCCGGCGGGGATGATGTGGCGCGAGCCGCCATCGGCATACTTCGATTCGTAGTCGTAAAACGACCCCGCCACGGCGCGGATCTCGGTGACCGCCAGCGCCCGGTCGTCCAGCACCGCAACCGTCAGCTCCCGCCCGGGGATGTACTCCTCAACCAGCGCCGTCGGCCCGAACGCCCAGCCGCGAGCGATCGAGGCCCGGCGGTTGTCGCCCTGACGCACCACGCTGACGCCGACCGAGGACCCCTCGTTCACCGGCTTGACGACATAGGGCACCGGCAGCGGGTCAGCCGCTTCCAGCTCCTCGATCGCCACCACCCGGCCGTTCGCCACCGGCAGCCCGGCGGAGGCAAACACCGCCTTGGCCACCTGCTTGTCCATCGCCAGCGCCGAGGCCCGCACGCCCGAATGCGTATAGGGAATGCCCAGCCAGTCCAGCACGCCCTGGATGGCGCCATCCTCGCCGAAGCGGCCATGCAGCGCGTTGAACACCGCATCCGGCTTCGGCGACAGCGCGGCAATCACTGCACCCAGGTCCTGCCCGACCTCGACCGCGTCAACCGCGAAACCGGCCTGGCGCAGCGCCGAGGTCACCTGCAGCCCAGTCGACAGGCTGACCTCGCGTTCCGCCGAGATCCCGCCGTACAGCACTGCCACTCGCGTCATGGCTGATTCCCTCCGGCACCGGCCATCAGCCCCATCGGCCGGTCAACCGGCTGACCGATGCGGCGGATTTCCCACTCCAGCGTCACGCCGGTCGCCGTCAGCACCCGGTGGCGGACCGCCTCGCCCAGCCCCTCGATGTCGGCCGCCGTCGCCGCACCGGTGTTGATCAGGAAGTTGCAATGCTTCTCCGAGACCATTGCGCCGCCCAGGCGCAGGCCGCGGCAGCCGGCGCCGTCGATCAGCTCCCACGCCTTCATCCCGTCCGGATTGCGGAACGTCGAACCCCCGGTGCGCGCCCGCACCGGCTGCGACGCCTCCCGCGTAGTGCGGATCTCCGCCATCCGAGCGGCGATCAGTGCGGGGGCACCGGGCGCCGCCCGCAGCCGCACCCGTGTCACCACTGCGCCCGCTGGCAGGCTCGCATGGCGGTAGGCAAACGCCAGATGCGCCGGCGTCAGCCGCATGGCCTGGCCTGAGCGTGTCACCACTTCCGCCCAGTCCAGCGCGCCGGCCATGTCACCGCTATAGGCACCGGCGTTCATCGCCACCGCCCCGCCGATCGAACCGGGAATGCCCGACAGGAACTCCAGCCCGCTCAGTCCGGCCGCGGCGGCGTGCTCGGCCACCGTCACGTCCAGCGCCGCGGCACCCGCGACGATGCCGTCGGGCTCCGCCATGATGCTGGAGAATCCCCGCGCCAGCCGGATCGTCACCCCCGGCAGCCCGCCGTCACGCACGATCAAGTTGGAGCATGCACCGATGACGTGCACCGGCACCTCGTGCGGCAGATGGCCCAGCAGATCAGCCAAATCCGCCGCATCCGCCGGGCGCAGCAGGATTTCCGCCGCGCCGCCGGCGCGGAACCAGGTCAGCGGCGCCAGCGGCACAGACGATTGTATGCGCCCACGAACTGGCGGCAGCGCCGCCACGGTCAATGAGGCCGGCATTGCCGCCACAGCCTCCCGCAGGCCTGCCGTCGCCATCATGACGCCACCGCCCGTTTCGCGCCACCCTGCAGCGCCGCCAAATCCTCCGGCAGCACCGCCGCCCATTGCGTGATCGAGCCCGCGCCAAGGCAGACGACGAAGTCGCCCGAACGCGCGATCGCATGCACCATTTCGGCAAGCCGGCCGGGATGCGGCAGCGCCACCACGCTGCGGTGCCCTCGCGCCCGCAGCCCCTCGACCAGCGCGTCGCGCGTCACGCCGGCGATCGGCTGCTCGCCCGCGGCATAGACGTCCGCCACGATCACCGTGCCGGCATCGTTCATGCACGTGCAGAACTCGCCGAACAGCGATGCCAGCCGGCTGTAGCGATGCGGCTGCACCACCGCCACCACGTCCCGCGCCCCGGCCTGGCGCGCTGCTTTCAGCACCGCGGCGATCTCCACCGGATGGTGGCCGTAATCGTCGATCACGGTGATGCCGCCTGCCTCGCCGGTCTTGGTGAACCGCCGCTTCACCCCCTTGAAGCTCAGGAACGCGCTGCGCAGGGTGGCGTCGTCGATCTCCATCTCGATGCCCACGGCAATCGCCGCCAGCGCGTTCTGCACGTTGTGGGAGCCCAGCATCGGCAGCCGGAACGGACCCATTCGCCGCGCCCGGTTGCGCGCCCGGTCGGTCACCACCACCTCAAACGTCGAGCCCAGCTTGTCCGGCACCACCCGCTCTGCCCGCACATCGGCCTGCGGCGAGAAGCCATAGGTGACGATGCGGTGGTCCGACAGCCGGGGAATCATCTGCTGCACCTCCGGATGGTCGATGCACAGCACGGCGAAGCCGTAGAACGGGGTGTTGGCGACGAACTGGTCATAGCCCGCGATCATCGCCTCCCCGCTGCCCCAGTGGTCCAGGTGCTCGGGATCCATGTTGGTCACGATCGCAATGATCGCCGGCAGCCGCAGGAACGACCCATCGCTTTCGTCCGCCTCCACCACCATCCAGTCGCCGCTGCCCATACGCGTGTTGGTGCCATAGGCGTTGATGATGCCGCCGTTGATCACCGTCGGGTCCAGGTGGGCTGCCTCCAGCACGCAGGCGATCAGGCTGGTGGTGGTGGTCTTGCCATGCGTTCCGCCCACCGCCACCGACCACTTCAGGCGCATCAGCTCGGCCAGCATCTCCGCCCGCCGCACCACCGGGATCAGTTGCGCGCGGGCGGCCGCGACCTCTGGGTTGTCGCGCCTGACCGCGGTCGAAACCACCACGACCTGTGCGGCACCAAGGTTGTCAGCCGCGTGGCCGATCGCCACCGGGATGCCAGCCTCACGCAGGCGCAGCACGTTGGCGGATTCGGCGATGTCGCTGCCCTGCACCGAATAGCCCAGGGTGTGCAGAACCTCCGCGATGCCGGACATGCCGATGCCGCCGATACCGACGAAATGGATGGGCCCGATCGACAGTGGCAGCGCCCTCATGCCTGCGCTCCCGTCTCGGCCGCGGCCATTTGCGCCTCCACCAGATCCGCCAGGTGGTCAGCCGCTTCCGCTGACGCCTGCGACCCGGCCGCTTCCGCCATGCGCTGCAACGCGGCCGAATCGGTCAGCAGCTCCGCCAGCCGCCGGGCCAGCAAGGTCTGGCTGAACGCCGGTTGCGGGATCACGAAGGCGCCCCCGGCCTCGCCCAACGCACGCGCATTGGCCCACTGATGGTCGTCGATCGCCCCAGGCAACGGCACCAGGATCGCCGGCCGTCCCACCACCGACAGCTCCGCCACCGTCGAGGCGCCGGCGCGCCCGATCACCAGGTGCGCTGCTTCCAAGCGGTCGGCCACGTCGGCGAAGAACGGCGACAGCTCCGCTGTCATGCCAAACGCGGCATAGGCCGCCTCGACGCGGGCCAGATCCTCCGGCCGGGTCTGCTGCACCACGCTCAGGCGCGCTCGCAGCCCCGCCGGCAGCAGGCCGATCGCCGCTGGCACCACGTCGCTGAACACCCTGGCCCCCAATGAGCCGCCCAGCACCAGCAGACGAATCCGCTGACCGGCCGCACAACCCGGCGCCGCGTACGGCATTCCGGCCAGCGCGGCGATCGCCGGGCGCACCGGATTGCCCGTCACCTCGGTCAACGCCCGTGCCGGTATGGCCTTGGTGCCGGCAAATCCCAGCGCCAGCACATCCGCTGATCCGGCCAGCAGCCGGTTGGCCCGGCCCAGCACCGCGTTCTGCTCGTGCAGAATGACCGCCGGCCGCCGCCGCAGCAGCCGTGAAGCCACAACCGGAGCGACGCACGGATAGCCGCCGAAGCCCACCACGCAGCCGGCCCCCAGTCCCGCCAGGATGCCGCGCGCCTGCGCCAGCCCCGCCGTCATCCCGGCCACCGCCTTGGCGCCGCGCCAGATCCCCCGCCCGGCAATCCCCGCGCCATGCAGCACATGCCGTTCATGCCCAGCGAATGTCGCGCTGGACAGGCCGCCAGAGCGTGCGTCCGTCATCAGCACCACCCGATGTCCGCGCCCGATCAGCGCCGCCGCCAACGCCTCGGCCGGGAAAAAATGGCCGCCCGTGCCGCCCGCCGCGATCACCACCGGGCGCACCGCCGGGCCCCTCATCGCGGTTCCTCCCGGCTGCGCCGGCGGGTCAGCGCCAGCAGCATCCCCATGCCCACCGCCACCGCCAGCGCCGATGACCCGCCATAGGAGATGAACGGCAGCGTCATTCCCTTGGTCGGAATCAGCCCGAGCGTGGAAGCCATGTTGACGAACGCCTGCAGGCCGAAGCCGGTCGCCAGCCCGGTGCAGGACAGCACGATGAACAGATCCTGCTCGCGCAGCAGCCGCAGCAGCCCGCGCAGCACGATGAAGGCGAAGATCGACAGGATCACGACACACAGCAGCATGCCGAACTCCTCGCCGGCGACGGCGTAGACGAAATCGGCATGCGCGTCGGGCAGGATGTCCTTCACATGCCCCTCGCCGGCACCGCGGCCGATGAACCCGCCGTTGCCGAACGCCTCCAGGGCGGTGTTGATCTGGTATTGGTCGCCCTCGCCCTTCCAGAACTCGTTGAACCGCCGCTGCACGTGCGGCAGCACGGTATAGGCCAGCACGCCGCCGGCACCGATCAGCCCCATCGCCGCCCCCACCAGCACCAGCGGCAGTCCGTTGATGTAGAGCTGCGCCAGGAACACCACAGTGATCACCGCCAGCATGCCGATGTCCGGCTGTGACTTCAGCAGCAGCAGGATCACGCCGCAGATGGCGCAGGCCAGCAGCGTGCCGGGAAACCGCCGCAGCTTGCGGCTCTCGCTCAGCAGCCACGCCGCGGTGACCGCAAAGCACGGCTTGAGGAACTCGCTGGGCTGCACCGACATTCCCGGCAGGGAAATCCAGCGCCGCGCGCCCTTGATCTCCATCCCCACCACCATTGTCGCCGCCGTCAGCGCCAGTGCCACCACGCAACCCGCCACGGCCAGTCGCTTGATGTCGCGCGGCGACAGCATCGAGATCAGCACGACGATCATTCCGGCCAGCGCCAGGAACAGCACCTGCTTGAAGATGAACGTCTCACGTGAAGTGCCGATGCGCTCCGCCACCGCTGGGCTAGCCGCCAGCATCATGACATAGCCGAAGCCGATCAGCACGCCGATGGCCCCGAGGGTCCAACGGTCGATGCCCCACCACCAGCGGCCCAGCAAGGAATTGTCAGCGTGTGACAAGGGGGGCATCAGGCGTCTCCCGGCTGAAGGCTGTGGCCAAGCAGACGACAACCAGGCAGACTGCGGACAAGCTGGGCGAAGCGATCACCGCGCTGGTCATAGCCGGTGAACTGGTCCCAACTGGCGCAGGCCGGTGACAGCAGCACGACACCAACACCGCTCGCCTTGGCCGCCGCCAGCGCCGCCGGCACCGCCGTCTGCAGCGTGCCGGCGATGTCGTGGGCTACGCCATGGCGGCCCAGCGTGTCGGCCAGCAGGCCCGCATCGCGCCCGATCAGCAGCGCCCGGGCGATGCGCGGGAACAGCGGCAGCAGCGGCTCGATGCCGCCGGCCTTGGCCATGCCGCCGGCGATCCAGACCAGCCGGTCGTAGCAGACCAGCGCCCGCGCCGCCGCGTCGGCATTGGTCGCCTTGCTGTCGTTGACGAAGCTGATCCCATCGACGGTGGCGACGGACTGCTGGCGGTGCGGCAGCCCAGGATAGCTGCGCAGCCCCGCCGCAATATTCTCATCCGTTACACCAAGGAAACGCGCCAGTGCCGTTGCCGCCGCCGCGTTCTGTGCGTTGTGCACGCCTGGCAGCGCTGGCCCCCCGGCCAGCGGCGCCGCCTGGCCAGAAACGCGCACCACCGGGGCCGGCCGCTGCGCCAGCCAATCCGCCATCGCCCGCGAGGCGGGATCATCCACCCCGATCACCGCCAGGTCCGCCGCCGTCTGCCTGTCAAAGATCGCCCGCTTGGCCATTGCATACCCGACCATGTCGCCATGCCGGTCGAGGTGATCGGCGCTCAGGTTCAGCATGGCAGCCGCATCAAACCGCATAGTCGCGAGTCGCTCCAACATATAGGAGGACATTTCCAGCACATACACTCCATCATGTGGCAGCAGCCCCAGCCCCAGCGCCGGTGGACCCAGATTCGCCCCGGCCGCGACAGCCACGCCGGCCCGCGCCAGGATGTGCGCCAGGAGCGCCGTCGTGGTTGACTTGCCGTTGGTGCCGGTGATGCCGACGAACCGAGCCCGCGACCCCGACGCACGTACCGCGCGGAACAGCAATTCCACATCCGACAGGATCGGCACACCCCGTTCCCGTGCCAGCACGGCAGCCGGATGCGGCTGCGGCAGCCGGTGCGGAATACCGGGCGACAGCACCAACGCCTCGAACGCCGCCAAACCCTTTGCTAAATCCTTTAGCGAATCCCCCGCCGGATCACCCACCGGCAGGCCAGAGGCCGCCGCGCGACGAGCCGGATCGTCATCCCATGCCAGCACGCTGGCCCCCATCGCCTGCAGCGCATGCGCCGCCGCCAGGCCGTTGCGGCCCAGACCGACGACGGCAAAGCGCTGGCCGCTGAACAGGTCGGGGGAGAAAGGGCTCATCGGATCTTCAAGGTCGCCAGACCGACCAAAGCCAGGATCATCGAGATGATCCAGAAACGGATGACAATGGTCGGCTCCGCCCAGCCCTTCTTCTCGAAATGGTGGTGCAGTGGCGCCATCAGGAACACCCGCCGCCCAGTCCGCTTGAACCAGAACACCTGCACGATGACCGACAGCGTCTCCACCACGAACAGGCCGCCGACGATCATCAGCACGATCTCATGCTTGGCGACCATCGCCACAGCACCCAGCGCCCCGCCCATCGACAGGCTGCCGATGTCGCCCATGAACACGGCCGCCGGCGGCGCGTTGAACCACAGGAAGCCCATCCCGGCGCCAACCAGGGCGGAGCAGAACACCGCCAACTCACCCGAACCGACCACTGGGTTCAACTGCAGGTAGTCGGCGAAGATCCGGTTGCCGACCAGGTAGGCGATCAGCGCAAACACCGCCGCCACGATCATCGTCGGCACGATAGCCAGGCCGTCCAGCCCGTCGGTCAGGTTCACGGCATTGGACGCACCCATCATTACCAGCATGCCGAACACCGGGAAGCCGTAGCCCAGCGGCAGCACCACCTCCTTGAACACCGGGAAGGTCAGCGCCGTGGCCAGCGGCCCGCGCGCCAGGGCGGTGATCCAGACCGCGGCGATCAGCCCGACGGCGGCCTGGATAAACAGCTTCAGCCGGCCCGAGACGCCGCGCGTGTTGCGCCGGGTCACCTTCAGGTAGTCGTCGCAGAACCCCAGCGCGCCATAACCCACGGTAACGAACAGCACCGGCCAGACATAGCCGTCGTACAGGTCGACCCAAAGCAACGTGGCGGCGGTCAGACTGCCCAGGATCAGCAGCCCGCCCATGGTCGGCGTGCCCTTCTTCTCCACCAGGTGACGCTCTGGCCCGTCCAGGCGGATCGGCTGGCCCTGCTTCTGCACCGACTTCAGCCAGCGGATCACCGAGGGACCCAGCAGGAAGCTGACGACCAGCGCCGTCAGGCATGCAGCCCCCGCGCGGAAGGTGATGTAGCGGAACAGGTTGAACAGGATGAACTGGTCCGACAGCGGCCGGAAGATGACATACAGCATCAGCCGGCCCCGGCGCTGACGGTGGCCGTCGCCGCGGCCTTCCCGCCAGCGATCCCGTCGACAGAGCCGCCAGCCGGCCGCTCGATCGCCTCGACCACCCGGCGCATGCCGCTGCCCAGGCTGCCCTTGACCAGAACAACGTCGCCAGGACGCAGCGCGGCGGCCACCACCAGCGCCAGGGCGGCGCTGTCCGCCTCGTGCATCCCGCGCCGATCAGCCGGCACCGCGTCGAACAGATTGCGCATCAGGCTCCCGCAGGTGAACAGGCAGTCGACCGAACCGGCCACCGCCTCGGCCAGCGCCGCATGCTCCGACGGGCCCTCGGCACCCAGTTCCAGCATGTCGCCCAGCACCGCGATCCGGCGGCGCGCCGGCTGCAGGCGCAACACGTCCAGTGCCGCCCGCATCGATGCACCGTTACCATTGTAACTTTCGTCCAGCAACATCGCGCTGCCGCCGCCCACCGGGACCTGCCGCCGAGCGCCGCGGCCGGCCAGCGGCACGAACGCCTCCAAGGCGTCGATCGCCTGCTTCGGATCAAGTCCCAGCGCCGCCACCGCCGCAAGCACCGCAAGCGCGTTCGCCGCCATGTGCGTCCCCGGCGCGTTCAGCCGCAATGAGGCGGTATAGCCGACGACGTCGACATGCAGCAGGCTGCCGTCGGCGTCCGCCTCCTGGTGCACCAACCGCACATCCGCCGCCGCGTCCTGGCCGAAGGTCAGCACCACCGCACCGCCCACCGCGGCAAGCAACCGCCCCAGCAAAGGTGAATCCGCCGGCAGCACGGCAATCCCGCCGGGCGGCAGTCCCTGCGCGATGCTGGCCTTCTCGTCGGCGATCGCCTCAATGCTGCCCAGGTGGCCGACATGCGCCTTGGCAACCGTGGTGACGACGGCGACGTCAGGCCGCACCAGCCGAGCCAGCGGGGCGATCTCGCCGGCATGGTTCATGCCCACCTCGGCAACGCAGAACGCCGCCCCTCGCGGGGTGCGCGCCAGGGTCAGCGGCACCCCCCAGTGGTTGTTGTAGGACGCCACCGCCGCATGCGCAGGGCCGAACACCGCCAACGCCCCGCGCAGCATCTCCTTGACCGTGGTCTTGCCGACGCTGCCAGTGACCGCCACCACCCGCCCGCCCGATTCGTCCAGCCGCAAGCGGGCAAATCCACCCAGCCGGGTCAGCCCCGACAGCGTGTCGTCCACCCGCAGCACCGCGGCGGCCGATCCCAAACCCTGGTGCGGCGCGGCGCGCAGCGGCACGTCCTGATGCACCATCACCCCGGCGGCGCCCTGTGCCAGCGCCTGCGGGACAAAGTCATGACCATCCCGCCCCTCGCCGCGCAACGCGACGAACAAATCGCCTGATATCAAGGTGCGGGTATCGATCGAGACCCCGGTGCTGTCGAGCGGACGGGAAAGCCGCCCGCCTGTCGCTTCTACCAATTCCGTGCTGTTCCACAGGCTGCGCAGCGGACTGGCACTCATGCCGGTGTTCCCGAAGCGCCGGCCAAGCCGCGGATCACCGCGGCGTCGTCGAACGGCAGCACGGTCTGACCGACGGTCTGCCCCTGCTCATGGCCCTTGCCGGCAACCACCAGCACGTCCCCGGCGGCCAGGCCATTCAGCCCAGCCTCGATGGCCTTCGCCCGGTCGCCGATCTCCCGCGCGCCGGGACACGCGGCCAGAATCGACGCGCGGATCGCCGCCGGATCCTCGCCGCGCGGATTGTCATCAGTGACGATCACCTGGTCCGCCCGTGCGGCCGCGGCGGCCCCCATCAACGGCCGCTTGCCGCGGTCGCGGTCGCCGCCGGCGCCGAACACCACGTGCAGCCGCCCGGCAGTGTGCGGGCGCAGCGCGGTCAGCAACCGCTCCAGCGCGTCCGGCGTGTGCGCATAATCGACATACGCCGCCGCGCCGTTCGCCAGCATCGCCGCCCGTTCCATCCGGCCCCGCACGCCCCGCAAGGCCGGCAGCAGGGCCAGCACGTCGGCCAGCCCCAACGCCTCGGTCAGCGCCGCCGCCAGCAGCGCATTGTCGGCCTGGAAGCGGCCCGGCAGGTTCAGCCCCACCTGAAGCTGCCGGCCCAGCACCAGCACCGTCAGATCCTGCCCGTCGGCACGCGGATGCACCGCCAGCAGACGGAACCGCTCGCCCTGCTCACCCACCGTGCGCAGATCCAGCCGCCGCCGCGCCGCGATCTCCCGGAGCGCCTGCAGCGTGGCAGGGTCCATGTCGGCATGCGCCACCGCCGGCGCCGCGGCCGGCAGCAGCACCTCGAACAGCCGCAGCTTGGCCCGGCGGTAGTCGTCCAGACTGCCGTGATAGTCCAGATGATCGCGCGTCAGGTTGGTGAACGCCCCAGCCGCCAGCCGCAGCCCGTCCAGCCGGAACTGGTCCAGCCCGTGCGAGGACGCCTCGATCGCCGCCCGCCCGACGCCGATGCGGGCCAGCCCGGCGAGGATTTCCGCCAGGCTGACAGGATCGGGCGTGGTCAGCCCGCCACCTGGATCGATCCCCGGCGCGATCACCCCCAAGGTGCCCAGGCTGGCCGCTTGCAGCCCGGCCGCCGCCCACAGTTGGCGGGTGAACTCCGCCGTGCTGGTCTTGCCGTTGGTGCCGGTCACCGCCGCCACCACCGCCGGCTGGGGCCCGGCCAGCACCGCGGCGATCCGCGCCAGCGACTGCCGCGGCTCCGGGTCGAAGATGATCGGCCGCGGCGGCACCCCTGGAGGCCATACCGTGCCCGGCGGCGCCAGCACCGCCACCGCGCCGCGCTCCACCGCATCAGCGATGAATGCCCGCCCGTCAGCGCGCGACCCCGGCACCGCGGCGAATAGGTCACCTGGCACGACGTGGCGGCTATCGGCGGTCACCCCGGCGATATCCAGATGCGGCACCGCCTCCCAGGCACGTGCCGCCGCGTCGGAGGGCGAGAGCTGCCGCATGATCTCAGCGAACAGCAACGGCGACACCCGCCGAGGCGGTGCGGACAGTCTCGACCGCCGCCGCGACGGCCCCGGCCGAGGCGGTCCGATCATGGGCGGGGGGCGGTGCGGCCTCGGTCTGCCGGCGGACATCCGGGGCCGGCTGGCTCAGCGCTGGCGGCAGCACCGTCGCCGGCACCGTCAGGTTGGGCCGGCTCTGCCCACCCAGTGCCCGCACCGTTGACGGCTCCGCTGGTGATGAACCCCCCGGCAATGAACCCGATGGCCCAGAAGCCGATGTCGATGTCGCCGCTGTCGATGACGCCGCTGTCCCCGATCCGGCCGCCGATGGTCCGGCGTGGGCGCGCACCAGTGCCCCCGACGGCCGCGACGGCTCCAGCGGGATCGCCAGCGCCTGGTTGATCGCCGGCATGTCCTGCAGGTCCGGCAGCATGCCCAGCATCGGCCCGATCCGCGCGATCACCTTGCCGGCCGCCGGCGCCACCACCCAACCCGCCGTGGCATAGCCGAACGTCGCCTTGGTCGCATGCGGCTCATCCAGCATCATGTAGACCGCGTAGCGCGGCGCATTCATCGGAAACACGCTCATGAACGCCGCCACGTTGGCGTGCTTCTTGTAGCCGCCATGCGCGCCAACCTTCTCGGCGGTGCCGGTCTTGCCGCCGGGGTAGTAGCCCGGCACCTCAGCCGACTTGCCGAACCCGTCCGTCACCACCAGGCGCATCAGCTTGCGCATCACGTCGGAGGTGGAGGGCTGCATGATCCGCACCCCGTCCACCGGCGCGCCCGAGTCCTTTGCCAGGATGGTCGGCTGCAGCAGGGTTCCGCCGTTGGCGACCGCCGCCGTCCCGCGCACCACGTGCAGCGGCGTCACCGAGATGCCGTGACCGAACCCCACCGTCATGGTCACCAGCTCCTTCCAGGCGGCCGCCGGCTGGATTACCGGGCGTGCCGACTCCGGCAGCTCGATGCCGGTGCGCTGGAACATGCCCATCGAGCGCAGCCAGTTGCGCTGCCGCTCGCCGCCCACCGTCAGCGCGATGTGCGCCGCCCCCAGGTTGGAGGAGTAGGCCAGCACCTCCGGCAGGTACAGCCAGCGGTGCTTGCCCTCGAAGTCCGAGATGGTGAAGCGCCCGACCGAGATGTTGTGCGAGGCGTCGAACTGGTCCCAGATGTGCACCAGCCCGCTGTCCAGTGCCATCGAGGCGGTCTGCAGCTTGAACGTGCTGCCTGGCTCATAGGTGCCCTCGACGGCGCGGTTGAAGCGGTCCTCGGCCGGGGCGGTGCGCACCAGGTTGGCGTCGTAGTCCGGCAGGCTGACCATCGCCAGCACCTCGCCGGTGTGCACGTCCATCACGATGCCACAGCCGCCGATCGCGCCGAATGTGCCCATCGCGGACATCAGCTCCTCGCGCACCGCGGTCTGCACCTGCAGATCGATCGACAGCCGCAGCGGTTCGGTGTCGTTGCGAAGGCGCTGGTCGAAATACTTCTCGACCCCGGCGAAGCCGTTCTGCTCGACATCGACGCCGCCCAGCACCTGTGCCGCGGTGCGCCCCAGCGGATACTGCCGGTGCTGCGTCGGGCGGAAGTCGACGCCCGGAATGCCAAGATTAAGCACCGCCTCTTCTTCGCGCGGCGTGATCTCGCGCGCCAGATAGATGAACTTCTTGTCGCGCTGCAGGCGGTCCGTCGTCTCCGCCAGGTCCAGCCGCGGCAGCACCTGCTTCAGCTTCCGCGCCGCGTCCGCCGGATCACCAATCTGCCTTGGATCGGCGAACAGCGACACCGTGTTCAACGAGATCGCCATCGGCTGGCCATTGCGGTCGGTGATCATCGCCCGCTGGCCGGGCAAAGTCGCCTCGATCGGCAGGCGCGGCGCGGCGGCGACGATCTCAGCCACAGGGCGGTCGATCCGGTGTGGCGCCAGCGGCGCCAGGATCGTTGCCACCGCCAGTTTCGCAAGCACAGCCGAGAACAGCACAGTAAAGCCACCGGCGGCAATCACCAGCCGCGAGCGCATCTTCTCCAACGCCGCCCGCCGCGCCAGGTCCGGCGCGGTCACCCGCACATCCTCGAATCGCGGCAGCCCCTCGAACCGGGCCACCCCACGTCGCGGCGCCAGCGGGCCCGGGCGGAAGCCGCCAGGCTGGTCAGGCAGCGCAGCGGGGTTGGTCGGATCGCTCATCGCAGCGCCTCAGTTGGCGTCGTAGGCGGCGTTCATCGGCACCGGCCGCGGTGAGGAAGCCATTGCCCCGCGCGCCATCCCCAACATCGAACCACTCGACAGCGAACGGCCGGGCGGACTGGCTGGTGCCGCCGCCGGCAGCGGCTTGGCCTCAGCCGGCGTAGCCGCCTGATTCACCGGCCGCGCCGCAGCCAGCACCGCCGGCCGCACCTCATGACCCGGCGCGTGTGCATCGCCCCGCACCATGCCATGCGCCTCAGCCGCCCTGACTTCACCAGCACGCGCCTCCAGCAGCCGCTGTGTCAGCGGGTGAAGGTCGGTGGCAATCGCCGGACGCGCCAGCGTCTCCGCGCTCAGCGGCCGCCCCAGCACCATCCTGGTCTCCGCACCCCGCACTTCAGCAGCCCGCATCTCAGCGGGGCGGGCCATCGTCACCACCACCGGCGCCGGCCTGGCGGCAGGCACCGGTGGCGCCGTCAGCATCCCCTTGCCGACCAACGCAACCGCCGCTGGCTCCTTCACCACCGGCGCCGTCAACCCGGCCACTGGCTCTGCCTCACTGCCCTGTTGCACCGCCGGCTGCACCGCGGGCAGCCGCTCATCCAGCCCAGCCAGACTGGTGAACTGCTTCGGATCGCTGGTCTTCAACTTCAGATACATGTCGGAGAACTGCCGCAACCGCTCAGGGTTGGTCAGCATCGTCCACTCCGCCGCCAGCAACCGGCTCTGCTCGCGCATCCCGCTGGTCTCGTGCACGGTCCGCTCGATCGTGTGGTCCAGCACCTGCACCTCGTGCTTGGATTGGTAGAGGTAAAGGCCCGAGCCGCAGGCCATGAGGAAGGTGGCAATGGTGAGCGGTCGAATCATGGAGCGCGGCCTTTGGAGAGACGTTCGAGCGCACGCAGCCGAGCGCTGCGCGAGCGCGGGTTGTGGTTGACTTCGTCGGCACCGGGACGGAGAGCCCGAGGCGTTAGCAGACTGAAATTGCTGGAGTCACGTGTTATTAATCCGGCGGGATCATGGCGCGACGGTGCACCGCCGCGTCCCGCCGCCTGCAGCATGAACCGCTTCACGATGCGGTCCTCCAGGCTATGGAATGCGACGACAACCAGCCTGCCCGCTGGCGACAGTAGACCAGCCGCCTGCTGCAAAGCATCCTCGATCTGCCGCAGCTCGTCGTTCACCTTGATCCGCAGCGCCTGGAAACTGCGGGTCGCGGGGTGATTGCCCGACCGGTCCGGCGGCAGGACAGAGCGGATGACATCGGCCAGCCGCCCAGTGGTCTCGATCGGTGCCAGTTGCCGGGCCGCGACGATGGCGTGCGCGATTCGCCGCGACGCCCGCTCCTCGCCCAACTCGAACAACACGTCGGCCAGCGCCCGCTCCGGCAGCGTGTTCACCAGATCGGCGGCACTCGTCCCATGCTGTCCCATGCGCATATCCAGCGGGCCGTCATGGCGGAAGGAAAACCCTCGCGCCGGGTCGTCCAACTGGAATGAGGAGACGCCGAGGTCCAGCACCACCCCGTCCAGGGCCTGCACGCCGGCCTGGTCCAGCAGCGCCACCATGTCGGCGAACTGGCCGTGCAGCAGGTGCAGCCGGCCAGGGAACTGCGCCACCAGGGCCGCACCGCGGGTAATCGCCTGCGGATCGCGGTCGATCGCCCACAGCGTGCACTGCGCCTGCCGCAGGATGGCCGCGGCATAGCCGCCGCCGCCAAACGTACCGTCCAGGTAGATCCCGCCTTCACGCGGCGCCAGGCAGGCCAGGACGTCCCGCAGCATCACCGGCACATGCCCGCTCATGCCGGGGCTCCCGGTGTGGAGGAGGGGGTTACGGGCGCGGCGGGTGAGGCTGGCCGCAGGGTGAAGCCGGCCGCCTTGGCCTTCTCCTTCGCCTCGGTCAGGCGCCGCTGGCCGGCCGCCGGCTCCCAGATCTGGAAGGTGTTGCGGGTGCCGATGAAGACCACGTTGTCGGTGATGCCAGCGTGCTGGACAAGCTCCGCCGGCAGCATGATCCGGCCCTCGCGGTCGGTCTCCATCGCGCACGCCTCGCTGAACAGCGCCATCACGAAGTCTTCGTGCTCCGGGCTGAACAGGCTGTAGCCCTGCTCCACCGGCGCGCTCAATGCCTCGAATCCCTGCTCGGTCCAGCCTTCGATGCAGGGATTTTGATGCGAGGGCCGCAGATACATCGACGCCGTCGCCGCAGCCTCGCCCGCGCGGCTCATTTTTTTGAGTACGGAACGAAATGGCGCGGGAATCGACACACGCCCTTTGGCGTCCAGCTTGTTCTGGTGTGTGCCGATGAACAGCGCCATCCGGACCCATGTGCCTTTCCTGTCGAACCGTTCCGTTGAGGTGAACCAGGACGCAGACGCAGTAACGACAGGGCATGGATAGAAAGTTGATCGGCCGTATCCTGTCGCGGTGCCCTTGTGGATGATGGTCCATCATGGGCAGGCATGGGATAGCATGGGTAGAATTGGGAGGTCAAAGGAATTGCCCCTTTTACTGCGGGATTCGACCGAAAATTTCCTGGCTTCGTCAGACACTTACTGGCCAAGGCCCGATTCACCCCAAGCCATTTCCTCTACAGATGAACGTTCCTTATCCGTTCCCTGTGGACAAGTTTGTGGAGGATTCGCCGGCCGCCGATACCGCAACGAACACGCCGGTCGGGAACGTCGCGAAATATTGCAGGCTGCAACTCGAAAGATTGCCAGACAGCCTGTAAGCCGGGTTCTGTCCGCCCAAGAGCGGGCGGGACGACCATTCCTCTGGGACGCGTCTTGCAACGCGCCTCACGCGACCAACCCGGGCGGCGGAGCAGGAACACTCCTGCAATAATTACGGAACTTCATTCCGTCATCATCACAGCCGCCTCTATTCGGTCTTGCTCCCGGTGGGGTTTGCCCTGCCGTCCCTGTTGCCAGGAACGCGGTGCGCTCTTGCCGCACCGTTTCGCCCTTGCCCGCGGGACCCTGACGCTCACGCACAGCGGTCTTGCACGGGCGGTTTGTTTTCTGTGGCACTGTCCCTGGGGTCGCCCCCGCCGGCCGTTAGCCGGCACCGTGTTCCCATGGAGCCCGGACTTTCCTCCACCCACGGGGTCAACCGTCGGCAGCGGCCGTCCAACTGTCTGGCCCGGCGGATGTGCGCCTGCAGGACCCGCCGGTCAAGCCGGCGTCATGCGGCTCGCCCGCCGCAGGGCGGATTGACCCCCGGTTGACCTGTTGTCCTTTCGCCTTCTAGCATCGACGGGCGAATAGGCAGCGGGACGAGTGCCAGTCTTGGCATGCCGAATCACGTTTCGCCAGCAGTTCATCCGGCCGCCTTTGATTGGCGTTCCGATCAGGCTGGACTTGCTGTGATGTCGCTGTTGCTTGCAGATCTGCGCCGAATTCAGTCCCGCCATCCATTCGCGCTGCTGCCCGATTCGCAGCAGATCCGGCCCCTCGTCCAGACGATGTCTCCAGCCGCCCCGTCAGGTCGCCTTGGCCACCAAGTCGCGGCCGGCTACAGGACAGCGGTCTAGTATTGCCCATCAGTGAAGTATCCGTCTTGGTCAAGCTCATTTTCAGCGACAATCGAGGTGCCCCATCCTGCCACGCTGGCGCCGTGCTTGCTGCCGTCAAGGCCGCTTCGCGCCGCGGTGCGGTGGCCGTCGGCCAGCCCTGACGGCGGCTGCGCACGACGCTGGTGAAGGATATGGCCGGGACGAGGAAACGCCGGCTCAACCGAACCAGGAAACGCCATGAAGGGGGCTGGTGCGGATTGCCGCTTCATGCGCTAGGTCGCTGGCTGTCCAGCTGCGGTTATCGCGCAGCAGGGCGTTGGCGAGGATGAGCAGTTTGCGCATGACGGCGACGATCGCCACCTTAGCGGGTTTGCCGGCCTTGCGCAGGGCCAGGTATGTCGCCTGCAGCGGTGGATTGAAGCGGATGGCGACGAGCGCGGGCATATAAAGCGCCTGGCGCAGCGGGGCGCGTCCGCCTTGGATCAGGCTTTTGCCCCGCCAGTTACCGGACTGTCGGGTGATCGGTGCCAGTCCAGCCAGGCTGGCGACCTGCTTGGCCGACAGGCTGCCCAGTTCCGGCATGTCGGTCAGCAAGGCGAGGACGGAGACGGCGCCGAGGCCTGGGATGCTGAGCAGCGTGTCGAAGCGGGCTTTGAGGCTGTGCTGTTTAGCCAGCTGAGCGGCCTGTTCGCCATCGATCGCCTTGATCTGTGCCTCGATCTGTTCGAGCTGCTGCTGGTTCTGACGTTTCAGCAGCGGCAATGTCAGGTTTTTGCCGCGGTTAAGCGCGGCGACACGGTCTTTGATCAGGGCTCTGCGGGCGACTGAGCACGCGAAGGAGGGGGCCAGCAATTCCGCCAGACTGTCGCTGACCGCGTCCCTGGCGATGGGGATAGCGGGTTGCAGGGTGGCACCGAAGCGGGCCAGCATGGCGGCGTCGATCGGGTCAGTCTTGACCCGCCGACCGGTGGCCTCGGCAAAGCGGCGGGCCTGCCATGGGTTGATCTTGACGGCTGGCAGACCGCCCTTGGCCAGGGCTTGTTGCAAAGCCCGATGGTAAGCCCCGGTGGCCTCGAAAATGATGCGGGTTGGCTGCTGGGGCGTGATCCAGGCGATCAGCCTGGCGTGGCCTGGAGGCGTGTTGGGGAACTGCTGGATGCCGCCTTTGGGGTAGGCATGGACATCGAGATGATCTTTCGAGATGTCGATGCCGATGGTGACCTGCTCTGGCGTTGGTGATAATGGCGTGCTCATCTTTTCCTGTCCCATCCTTGTCATCCGGGGCGTCGATCCCCGGGTATCCGTTCGGGCCGCAAGGAAAAGAAGGGGGCGATCGAACTTCAACTACGGTCCTGTTCGACCACGGCGATCCCGATCCGTCCCCCTTCACCATCGGCCGGTGGCCACCGGCCGATGGTGAACCATATTCCCCGCAGTCCGGGTAACGTCATAAGACAAGGGCGATACGTCGGTTTGGCTTGAAGTGGCCGATTCACGCGGCGAAGCGCGTGCAGCACTTCTCGGCGATCGGGCACTAGCGCGTGATGATCCCGCCGCCCAGCACCCGCTCACCATTATAGAACACGCATGCCTGCCCGGGCGCCGGCAGCGCCGGCTCGTCCAGCTCCACTATCGCTTCGCCGGTCTCAATTTCACCAGCCCCGAATCGGACCGTCGCGAAATGGGGTGTTTCGCGCGCCCGCAGCTTGACCAAGCAGCGCAGCATCGCCGTGGGCCGCGGCAGCAGCCAGTTCACCTCGCGCAGCTTGACCTGCCGCACCGCCGTCCCACGCGGTCCCACCACCACGCGCCGACGCCCGGGATCGGTTGCCAGCACCACCTGCCGCTCACCCTGCAGCACGGCTGCCTCGCCCAGCCGCTTGCCCTGTCCCACGGTATAGTGGGCGATGCCGTCATGCTGGCCCACCACGACCCCGTCGCGGGTGACGATCGTACCCGGCTGCAATGCCTCCGGCCGCAGCCGGGCTACGACATCCGTATAGGCGCCGGCCGGCACGAAGCAGATGTCCTGGCTGTCCGGCTTGCCCGCCACCGCAAGCCCCAGCCGCTGCGCCACCGCCCGCACCGCCTGCTTGTCCGACATGCCGCCCAGCGGGAACAGGCACAGTTCCAGTTGCTGTTGCGTGGTCGCGAACAGAAACCAGCTCTGGTCCCGAGCCGGGTCCACCGCTCGATGCAGTTCCGCCCCCTGGCACCCGTCGATCCGCCGCACATAATGCCCTGTCGCCAGCCGCTCGGCACCCAGGTGACGGGCCAGCGCTGTCAGGTCGGCAAACTTCACCGTCTGGTTGCAGCTAATGCACGGTACCGGCGTCTCGCCACGCGCGTAACCGTCGGCGAACGGGGTGATAACCGCATCGGCAAACCGCGCCTCGGCATCCATAGTATAGTGTGGGATGCCCAGGCTGTCGGCCACCCGGCGCGCGTCATGGATATCCTGCCCCGCGCAGCAGGCGCCCTTCCGCCCGGACGCCGCACCATGGTCATACAGTTGCAAGGTGACGCCGATCACATCATGCCCGGCCTCGTGCAGCAGCGCCGCAACGACGCTGCTGTCCACGCCGCCGGACATCGCCACCACCACCCGCATTGGCCAAACCTTTCCGCCTGTCGCCCGGCCGCCCGCAGCCCGCAGCCCCAAGAGGGGCCCGACCCTTGAACCAGTCTATACCAGCCGACCGATGAACTGACCGTTTTGTCTGCTGGCGGTCCGCTGGTATCTTATTGATTTGGCGTGCGGCCGCATGACACGCCCGTTTGGCAACCCCGCGCGCAATACCAATCAGCGCAAGCGCTGCTTGGTATCAAACCCCCGGGAGCTACTTCTGGGCGTTACGCGTCGTCGCCGGCAGCTTCACCTCCAGCCCATCCAGCGCCGCTGTCATGACGATCTGGCACCCCAGCCGTGAGGTCTTGGTCAGCCCGAACGCCAGGTCCAGCATGTCCTCCTCGTCCTCGGTCGGCGTCTCAAGGCGGCCGAACCAGGCGGCGGCGACAATAACGTGACAGGTCGAGCAGGCCAGCGATCCCTCGCATGCCCCCTCGATGTCGACACCGTGCTTGTGCGCGATCTCCAGCACCGACAGGCCAAGCGGCGCCTCAACCTCGCGGCGGGTGCCGTCGCGTTCGATGAAAGTCATTCGTGGCATCAGGATCCGGCCTTGCCCAACATCTCTTGGTTCGCCGCGTCCGCCGCGTCATGCCGCACGCCGGCATGCGCGGCCGCAAGCGCTGCCGCGGCGTAGTCGATTTCCGCCGCCGAGGTAAAGCGTCCCAGGCCGATCCGCAAGGTGCGTGAGGCTGCCGCCTCCGACAAACCCAGCGCCCGCAGCACATAGGACGGCTCGACCGCCGCCGAGGAGCATGCCGACCCGGTCGAGACGCACAGCGCCGGCGCCGCCGCCATCAGTTGCGACGCCTCCGCCGCCGGAAACGTCAGGTTCAGGTTGCCGGCGATCCGCTGCGTCGGGCTGCCGTTCAGCCGGATGCCGGGGATCGTCGCCCGCAGACGCCGCAGCAGACTCTGCCGCAGATCGCCCAGGCGCGCCGCCTCCGCCGCCCTCTCCTCGCCGGCCAGCCGGCAGGCCTCGCCCAGGCCGACGATCAGCGGAACCGGCAGCGTGCCGGAACGCAGCCCCCGCTCCTGCCCGCCACCGGACAGCAGCGGCAACAGCCGCACCCGCGGCCGGCGGCGGACGAACAACGCGCCGATCCCTTTCGGTCCATACAGCTTGTGGCCACTGACCGAGGCGAGGTCGACCCGCCAGCCGGCCAGGTCCAGCGGGATCTTTCCCACCGCCTGCGCGGCGTCAGTGTGGAACAGCGCGCCGGCCTGCTTGGCGATCCCGGCCAGCCCGGCGATGTCCTGGATCACCCCGGTCTCATTGTTCACCGCCATCACGCTGACCAGCAAGGTCGGCACCGCCAGGGCCGAACGCAGCGCCTCGGGGTTCAGCAACCCGTCGGCGTCCACCGGCAGGACCACCGGCTCGAAACCTTCCTGCTCCAGGTCCGCCACCGCTTCCAGGACGCACTTGTGCTCCGTTGCGACGGTGACGATCCGCCGCCGAGCTTCGCCCATGCTGGCGGCGAAGCGCGCGGCGCCCTTGATGGCGATGTTGTTCGACTCGGTGGCGCCCGAGGTGAAGACGATCTCCCTCACCTCCGCGCCCAGCAGCGCCGCCACGTGCGCCCGCGCGGTCTGCACGGCGGCGTCCGCCCGCTGGCCCATCGTGTGTTCCGTGCTGTGCGCGTTGCCGTACTCCTCGGTGAAATACGGCAGCATCGCCTGCACCACACGCGGGTCGCATCGCGTGGTAGCCTGGTTATCGAGATAGACCGGCTGATTGGGGGGCGCGGGAAAATCACTCATGCCCATACATATAGACGACGCACCGCGTCAGTGAATGACCATACCGCCCTGACATGCCCGGCTCCAGCCGGCCCTGCTGACGTTACGGCTTCACCCGGCGGCGGGCCCCACGCGGCCAGCGCCGGTCTGGGCCAGCCGGGCGGCCATACGCTGATAGGCTGCGGCGAATGCGGCGATGTCCGCCTCCTGCACGTTCCACGGCAACGACACCCGGATCGCCTGCCCGGCCAGCGCGCCCAGGTGCATCGCCCGCAGCACGTGGCTCGTCTCCACCTTGCCAGAGCTGCAGGCCGCGCCAGCGCTTACGGCGACGTTCTCCAGGTCCAGCGCCATCACCTGCACCGCGGCGGGCGCACCGGGCAGTGCCAGGCAGGTGGTGTTGACCAGCCGCCGCCGCGGATCGCCGCAGACCACCGCCCCGCAGTCCGCCGCCGCCTGTTCCGCCGCATCGCGCAGCCGGGCGGTGCGGGCCAGATCGTCCGAGACGCTGGCTGCCGCGGCAGCGGCAAACCCAGCGATCAGGGCTGCCGCCTGGGTGCCCCCACGCCGCCCACGCTCCTGCCCGCCGCCGCCGATCAATGCCCTGGAGAATGGCGCATCGGGCGCCAGCAGCAGCGCACCGACGCCGGCCGGGCCGCCCAGCTTGTGCGAGGACACCGCCAGGCTGTGCGCGCCCAACTGATCCAGCCGCACCGGCAGACGTCCCGCCGCCTGCACCGCATCGACGTGCAGCAGCGCGCCGTGGTGCCGGCACAGCGCCGCGGCTTCCCGCACCGGCTGGATCACGCCGGTCTCATTGTTCGCCAGCATCAGGCACACGATAGAGCCGGCGCCGTCGCGCAGCCGCAGCGCCAGCGCCTGCAGGTCCACCACCCCGGCCCGATCGACCGGCAGCACCACCGCCTGCTCCGCCGCGGCGCGCACGGCGTCATGCTCGATAGCACTTTGCAGCACGCAGCGCCTTGTCTCCGAGTGCTGCAACGCAAAGGCATGGATCGCCAGCGCATCGGCCTCGGTGCCACCCGAGGTGAACACCAGATCCTGCGCGCGTCCGCCGAGGAACGCCGCCAGGGCCTCCCGCGCATCTTCCACAACGCGCCGCGCCGCTCGGCCGGCCGCGTGGATCGAGGACGGGTTGCCGACGACACCCATCGTCGCCAGCACCGCATCCCGGGCCAATGGGCGCATCGGCTGCGTCGCGTTGGCGTCGAGATAGTGCATCGTCTTCATGCGCCGGCGACCCAACCGTATCCCGGGGACCGGTCGGCAAAGCCGCGCTGCAACAGCCTGACAGCCGAGCCCGGATGCGGCCGCGCGGGGAAGCGCTCGCCGCAGCACCCGGCGACGCTCAGGCAGCTTTTTGTTGAAACGCAGATGACAAATCGGTTCATATGCCGCCGTCTGTCCGGCAGCATGTCTCGGCTGTCAATGCCGCAACGTGGACTGGAACAGAGCTGCGGTGACACGCTGTCCAGCCGGGCGACAGCCTAGTGCGGGTGAGATTACCATTCACCCCAAGAAGAGTTCTTATTTTGTTCTGTTACTGCCCTAAGGGTCCAAGAGCATGACTGGCCCATGTCTGGTCATGGTGCTGATTATGGGTGGCTGTTGTGCTGACGGGTTATAGGCGGTTGGTTGTATGTGCAACTGACATAGCGTCGGGTGAAACAGATGCGGCTGGCAGGCATATCGCTGATAGAGATCATATATTTTGGCACGGTCTCGCGCTGAAATCGTTCTCAAAGCGCGACCGCGTGACGAGAAATACATGCATAAGTATAACACAAGTTAGTCAAGACACGCTAAAATTGTAGCCCGCGCTGATGACTTGAAGTATGGCCGCGATCATGGGGAGACGCCGGACCAGCATCATTCTCAGCAACAGGAAAGGCAAGCAAATATTCTATTATGAAAGCCCGCTGCATTTGTCGTATACTATTCTTCCGGTGGCCGTTACGGTCGGAACTTGTGAACCACTACCACCCGGTCAATACAATGGCAGGAGGCGAACAAACAGCACACATACCAGCAGTCTTCACGTGGAAGCCTCGAAGGGCTCCCCGATCGTTCTGGCGTGACCATTTGACCCTGGGGCGGATAACATTTGTGGGTCTCGGTTGACACGGAACTGAAGTCTGGAGATTGCGTTCCTATCTTAGGTTGTTGCAGCGGGTCATCCAGGGGAACTCCCAGCCCAAGGAGTTGGTGATCCAATCGTTTAGTTAAGTCTGGCACGATGTCTGAAACTGCGGTGGTTTCACGACGTGCGCTGCCGGTGGGACAGGAAACAGGTTACGAAGAGCCATGCCCGAAGTAATGTTTGCCGGTCCTGATGGACGGCTAGAAGGTCGCTATCACCATTCGAAGGAAACCGGTGCGCCCGTCGCACTGATCCTGCACCCACATCCGCTGCATGGCGGAACCATGAATAACCGTATCACTTATTCAATGTATCAGGCCTTTCAGAAGCTTGGCTGCTCGGTGATGCGCTTTAATTTCCGTGGCGTTGGCCGCAGCCAGGGTCGTTACGACGGCGGCATCGGTGAGATTGGCGACGCTGCATCCGCCCTTGACTGGATGCAGACCGTCAATCCGGGGCACGGCGGCCTGTGGATCGCCGGATACTCGTTCGGCGCCTTCATTGGCATGCAGTTGCTGATGCGCCGGCCAGAAATCTCCGGCTGGGTCAGCGTCGCACCACCGGCCAACCACTATGACTTCGGATTTCTCGCGCCCTGCCCCTGCGGTGGCCTGATGCTACACGGTGAAGCCGACGAACTCGTTCCCGAACCCGCCGTCCGCAAGCTGGTGGACAAACTGAACACGCAGAAAAATGTCCACGTCGATTACCGGGTCCTGAACGGCGCGGATCACGTCTTCGCGAGCCATGCCGACATCGTCGCCGAGGCAATCGACGACTTCTGTGGCAAGGCAATCGCCCGTAAGCAGATGGCCCTCGCCGCCGACTGACGTATCCGGGGTCAGGTCAGGCCCATTCGTCTTTCGCCTGACCCCGCGATGCCTTATTGAGCCATCACCAAAACGATGTTCTCGCTGCCCAGACCCTGCTGCGGTCATGACACGCTCTGGGTCAACCACGTCATTGCCGGCAGCCAGCAAGGGTCACCGATGAGGCCGCAGAGCCGTTAGGCGGCGATGGGCGGCTCAGTCGGGATGGCAAGATGGCGTAGCCCGGCAAGCGACCCGACCGATCCACTCTCAGTATGACCGCAGTGGATTTGGCGAACAATCGTGCCGACTGCTCATCGCCTAGCGCTTTGGCTGGCAGGCTTCAGCGCAACGTCTTGTGGTCTGCGCAAGTCATTTGACAACGCCGTGCAGCGGGTCTGACAGGGGCCGTTTCGAGGCAAGCAAGATGGGGCCTTGACCGCGGGTCTTCGGGTGGGCGGATGCTCCCCACGAGAGCGGTTCCACCGAGGGTGGAACCGCTCTCGCTGATCGTCTCACGCGGCTACTCGCGCAGAGTCGGGCTTTTGCGCGATTCCAGTCTGCGCGAAGCTGCTCTCGCCGCTTTCGTAGGCGCCCACCGGAAGTCCATGCATGAGCAATCGGTTTACGGTCACCTACCACCTCCGCTGTCCGGCAACCGACGTCGAAGCGCGGGCGCAAGCCATTGCTGTCGAGCAGAGCGTCGAGATGCCGCTGGCAGCCATTCGTGACCCATGGATTTTGTCCGATATCGTCGGTTCGGTCGAGGATATCGCGGACATGGGCAGCGGCTTGTTCGCGGTGCAGATCGGCCTAGCGACCGCCACGGTCGGTGGTGACGCAGGCCAACTGCTGAACATGGTGTTCGGCAATACATCGTTGTACGACGAGGTAATGCTGGTGGACGTGGTGCCGCCAGAGAGTCTAACGGCCGTTTTCGGCGGTCCGCGGCATGATGTGGCGGCGCTGCGCCGGCGGCTTGGTCTGCCAAACCGGGCGCTAACCGGTTCAGCACTGAAACCACAGGGACTGCCGCTGGAGCAGTTGGCGCTGCTGGCGGAACGGATGGCACAGGGCGGCCTGGACTTTGTCAAGGATGACCATGGCCTGGGCGACCAGGGCTATGGTCGGTTTACTGACCGGCTGACAGCCTGTGCCGCGGGTGTGACACGCGGCGCCCAATCAACGGGGCACCCGACTCGCTACATTCCCAGCATCACCGGGGACCTGACGCAAATGCGCCGGCAGATTGAAATGGCGCAGGAGGTCGGGGTGGATTGTGTGATGATTGCGCCAATGATCTGCGGGTTTCCGACGATGCAGACGCTGCGGCGGAGCTATCCGCAGGTGACCTTTTTTGCCCATCCGAGCATGGCGGGGGCCGCGCGGATCAGCCCGGCTCTGCTGATCGGGAGGCTGTTCCGGCTGATCGGTGCGGATGCAGTGATCTTCCCCAGCTTCGGCGGTCGCTTTGGCTACTCGATGGCGACTTGCCGCGACCTCATCCAGCGGGCTCGATGTTCGACTGACGGAATGAAGGCGGCGCTGCCGGTGCCCGCGGGCGGGTTGAGCTTACAGCGAATCGGAGAATTTCTTGATTTCTATGGGCCGGATACGATGTTGCTGATCGGCGGCAGCCTGCTGATGGCGGGTGAGCAGATTACCGCCGAGACAGAGAGGTTTGTCCGCCAGGTCGCCGATCACATCACACCCCGGACGACCAAAGGTTAGTCCCGGTATTCCGGCGCAAATGCGTGAAGGAGTGGACGCTTGACTATCGAGCAATCGCCCCGGTTCAGGCCTGCCAGCGTGAACTACCGATGGGAGCATGTGCAGCATTTGCCGTATAAACAGGACGGTGATGTGCCGTTCAAGGACATCTCACGGCAGGTGTTGTTCCATGAGGACGCGCTGAACTGCGAATTGCGGTATTTCGAGATGCAAGCCGGGGGCTACTCGACGCTTGAACGGCATGAGCACGCCCACGCTGTCATGATCCTGCGGGGGCGCGGACAATGTCTGGTCGGTGATGAGGTGAGACAGGTAGCAGCGTTCGACTTGGTATCGATTCCTGCCTGGTCGTGGCACCAGTTTCGCGGTTCCGCCGGAGAGACGTTCGGTTTTCTTTGCATGGTCAACGTGCTGCGGGACAAGCCTCAGCTTCCGGAGATTGCTGATCTGGAAGTCATGCGGACCAATGCGGATGTCGCGCGGTTTCTGCAGCAAGCGTGAAGAGATCCTGGCCTTGCTTCGCTGGTGGGTCTAACCCAATTGATCTGGCTGGAGGCAGGTTCTTCTAGACCGGGTTCCGTTGGCCTTGGCTCACATACCCCGCCGCGCTCGTTGTTTGGTCGCGTGATTCACCATTCCGGTGATGCCACCTGCTCGGATCACGCTCCAAGTCCAGATACACAATCGCACGGCGAGCAGCGTCAGGCGCGATCATGCTCTCGCGACAGGGTGCGTCAGCACGCACCCTGTCAACATCAAATCAGCGGTTAGTCCAGTCCTTGACCGCATCCTTGGCGCCGCCAGCGGTGCTCTGCACCTTGCCTCCGGCTTTTTCCGCGGCACCCTCGGCCTGAGTCTTCTTGTCGCCCACCACTTTTCCGGCAGCTTCCTCGACGCTGCCCTTCATCTGGTGTCCGGCGCCTTCGACCCGATCCTTGTCCATTTTTCGCTCCTGATTTTCGGGCGACCATGGGGTCGCGTAGAAGAAACGGGTTAGGCGCTGAAAGGTTGCGGAGGAGGTTCCGCACGTTAACCTGTGTTCCTGCGAGCCGCGGAGAGTCCTGTTTCAGCAGCCCTTCTGCTCGTTGTTCCACGCGACGAAGCGGGCAGCATTGTCGTTCGCCTCACGCTCCAATGCCGCACGGTCGCGCACGTAATGGTCGGCGAAGCCGTCGACGCCCCAGCGTTGGAACTGCACGACGTGCGTCAATTCATGCGCCCACAAACGGAGGTCGGTCTCCGCGCTCCGTTCCAACTTGAACAGCACGATGTCGCCCAGGGTGACCGCAGTAACATCGCCGTAGGTGAAACGCAGGCCCGGCAGCGTCAGGGTGGCGACTGTGCCAGTGGCAAAGCGGCATTTTTGCAGAAGAGCCGCAGGGAAGTAGCCGAGCAGGCTGCGGCCGATGACGGATGGGATTGGCCGCACCCCGTCGGCGATCGTCTGCTGGCGAGTGCTGTCGATCAGGTCCGTCAAAGCGCTGGCTGCATAGTCGAGCAGGCTGGGTGGAATGTCGGCCTGCTGACGGAAGGGCCGCGCCCGGGCCAAGGCGGCTAACATGAACAACCAACTTCAGGTGGTGTCAAGGAGACGGTCATAACCACAAGTTGCTCACAGCTTCACGTCTAAACCCGGCCGGAAATGTGGCTAAATCAGGATATTCTGCATCGCCGTATCCAACGAGGAGATGAGCGGCCAACCCGATACGGCGATGGAGACGCATCGTACAGGGCACTTTCCGTGATATCGCCCATCCCTGAGGGTTGATACGGCGGGCTGACTGAGATGGCGTACCCATGCGGCGAAGCGACTGTCCTGCTTCTGCGCAGTTGAACGCCAATCAGCTCAACTTGTTGTATTTCTTATCAGACCCGTTCGCTTATGGCAATAGCGGCGCGGCATCCTGCCTTGATGAAGCGCGACATCAGCCGGTAGCCGACTGCCTGCTCAGCACCGTGCTCCAGCCCGATGTCGCGATGTTCCAGTTCCTCGGCACGGAACTGCTCGACGGTTTCACGCAATTTGTGGTCGTCGCTGTCCAAGTGCTGCAACTGTTCGCTGTAATGTTCGTCGATGGCTTCCTCGACGGCGACGGTGCAGGCCATGGCGGCTTTTTCGCCAAGGGCCGCGGTGACGGCGCCCAAAGCAAAGCCCGCCAGATGCCAGACCGGAAGCAAAACCGTTGGGCGCACCCGGCGCTCGACAATCAGGTTGTCGAAGGTGGACAGATGGTGTTGCTCCTGGGCCTGCATGTGGCGCAGCAGTGCCGCCTTCTGGCCGCGGCCCATGATCGCGAGCTGTCCGGCGTAGATCCGCGTCGCGCCATACTCGCCGGCGTGATCAACACGGATCATCCGTTCCGTCCGTTGCCGCGCCGGCAGGTCGCCTGGAAGCTCTCGTGTCATCGCCTGATACTCCGGTTTGACAGCAAGATGGCCAGAAGCGCGGAAATTGCCAGGGCATAGAGCAGGTTCATCGCCGCCATGGACAGAGGCAGACCGGGGATCAGGTAGGTCGGATCATCACAGGGCTTGGACGGACGAGCCGGCATGGAGGCGAGTCGCTGGGTGATCGAAGCACCGCTGATGTGGGGCGCGGCGCATTCCGGCAGCGGGCTTGGCCACCAGCCAATCTCCACGCCCAGATGGACAGCCCCGGCGACGACACCCAAGAGCAGGCAGAGGATCGCCAGCAGCAACAGCGCTCGGCTGAGACGTGCGGGGGTGAAGGAGGCGAGCAGGCCCAGGACGATGACCAACCGATAGGGCCAGCGCTCGAGCAGGCAGAGGGCGCAGGGCACAAGGCCGCCCCAGATCTCCGTTCCCCAAGCGATGCTCAGTGCCGCGGCGGCGGCCAGGGCGGCCAGCAGGCCAAGGCTTCGCGATGAGATCGTCGGCATGACCGTGATTTGCCTCGGCTGCTGGTGGGACGCAAGTTGGCATGGAAGCGCATGCAGTGGTTCGGCTGGCATGTTGGTTGGCGGCCTGGGCGTTTCGCCTGGCGGCGGCACGCGGTAGCTTCAGGCATCCGGGGGGTGCCTTCGGGTAGTGGGTTGGATCAGGAGAAGCGGGAGAGTCGGGGATGGCAGAAGCACGGAAGCGGATCGTGTGGGGGCGCGCCAGCTCCAGCAATGTGATGAAGGTATTATGGCTGCTGAGCGAACTTGGTTTGCCGTTCGAGCGGATCGATGTCGGCGGCGCGTTCGGTCAGACCGATACCGCTACGTATCGCGCCATGAACCCGACCGGTCTGGTACCGACCTTGCAGGAAGGCGACTTCAGCTTATGGGAGAGCAACGTGATCCTGCGCTACCTGGCGCAACAGCACGCTGCCGATCGCACGCTGTGGCCGGCGGATTCCAGGGCGCGGGCGAAAATCGACCAGTGGATGGAAGCCCAGCAGACGGTGCTCAACCGGCCGATGTCCGCGGTGTTCTGGGGGCTGGTACGCACACCGTCGACGCAGCGGGACCTGCCGGCAGTCGCCGAAGCGATCAGGGCGGTGACACCGGCCTGGCGCATGATCGAGGCGCAACTGGAGCAGCATGCCCATATCGCCGGGACTGACTTCACGCTGTGCGACATCCCCTGGGGGGTGCATGCGCATCGCTGGTTCAACATGGATTACCTTGGCCTGAGCCGCCCGGAGCTTCCAGCGGTGCGGGAATGGTATGACCGGTTGTCTGAACGGCCGGATTATCGTCAGCACGTCATCGGCACGCCGATCGCTTAACGGGCAATGTCAGAACCAGGCGGTTAGCGGCAGGAACCTGCGCTGTTCCCAGCCGCGCTAAACCTGCAGCGTGCCCTGCCGCATCGTCGTGCAACTACCGGCGACGCTGGCAGAAACCGGACCTTCGGCGGTCTTGACCGCCGAGGCGATGATCAGGCTGGGGCTGCCCATCTCGACGCCCTGCTCGATCGGGTACATCAGATCGACGTTGTCGCCCGGTGCCAGCGATGTCAGCAGCGCGGCCAGCGCGGCATTGGCACTGCCGGTCGCCGGATCTTCGGCCGTGCCGTCGAGCGGGGCAAACATACGACAGCGGATGCGCCGCTGCTGGGTGTCGTCGGCCGGCTCGTCGCCCCATGCATATAGGTGCAAGGCGAAGTGCCCATCAAGTTCCGAGAAGCGCGATACGGCAGCTTCGAAGGCGTCGATGTCCGGCCGCGCGCGGGCCAAAGCCTGCAGGCCGGCGACCTCGGCGATGACGAACGGCGTGCCGACAGAGGCGACCAGCGGCGTATGGGAGCGGGTGACGATGTCGGCGGCATCCAGTCCGGCGCAGGCCGCGACCACGTTCTCGGGAATGGCAATGTCGATTGTCAGCGACCTTGGCGCGGCGACCCGGGCGCCGGAGATGGTCTGATCGGCGTCGCGGAGGATATGGACGCGGACCAGGCCGGCGGGCTGCTCAAAGGTAAAGTGCTCCGGCGGATCGCCGGCCATGTTTGCCAGAACATAGCCGGTGCCGACATTGGGGTGACCGGCGAAGGGCATCTCCCGTCGGCGGTTGAAGATCCGCACCTGGGCGTGGTTACGCGGGTCGGCGGGCGGCAGGACGAAGGTTGTTTCAGACAGGTCGAAGCCGGTGGCGATGGTCTGCATCTGTGCCTCGGTCAGGCCGGCCGCATCCGGCAGCACCGCCAGCGGGTTGCCGCCGCGGCCGGCGTCGGTGAAGACGTTAACGATGGTGAATTCGTAAGCGGGCATGGCGGCCTCCCTGACAGCTTTGGCAGCATAGTCTACCCGCATCAGACCGGCGGCGGCAGGCCCGGAAGGTCTGCCCAGACCCTCGCCAGCGCCGGGGAGCAGGCAACGATGGCGTTGCCTTGCCGCGCGCCGGAACCAGCAAGGAAGTCGCTGACGCTGGCGCCGGCCTCACGCAAGATGACCAGCGCGGCGGCGACATCCCATAGGTTGATGTGCAGCTCAGCATAAGCGTCAAGCCGGCCGATAGCGACGTCCGCCAGGCCAAGCGCGCCGGAGCCGCCGTGGCGCAGGCTGGCGCCGTCCTGCAGGAAACGCGCGCAGACCTTGAGGTACTCGGAATTGGGGCGACGGCGGGACCAGCCGACCTCGACGATCGCCTGATCAGCGGCAGAGGTTCCCGCAGCGCGGATCGGTATGCCGTTCAGCAATGCCCCCTGTCCCGCCCGAGCGCTGATCGTCTCCTGCAGGGCGGGGGCGACGATGACACCGAGAAGCGGGGTATCGGCCTCAAGACAGGCAAGCGAAATGCAGAAACGGGATGCACCACGGGCGAAGTTGGCGGTGCCGTCGATTGGATCAACGACCCAACGATAGGCCCCGGTGCGGGCGATGCCACCCTCCTCACCCTGGAAGCCATCCGTCGGATATCGGGCAGCGAGTTCACATGAAAGGAATTGCTCGATCGACCGGTCCGCATCGGTGACCCAGTCCTGCGGACCTTTCAGGCCGGCCTTAGCCGCACCAGGCGACGGACGCAGAGCGATGGCCATCTGGCCGGCCTGCTTCGCCAGCGCCAAGGCGAGATCGAAACGTGCCTGAAGCGGATCGGTCACACCTTTAGGTCAGGCAGCGTCGGCGTGTCGTCGGGCGGCGGCGGGGGAACCAGGGGCGGGGTGGAAACAGATGGTGGCGTGGGTGATGGCGGATCAGACGGAGCAGAGGTGGGCGGCATTGCGGCAGGCGGGACAGCATCGGGCGGCGTGGAGGCAGGTGGCATCGACAGGGGCAAAGGCGGTGCCTCGGATGAAGCGGATGGCGGTGCGGAGGGATCCATCTCCCCTGCCCCCTCGGACATTGGCGGCGGTGGCGGCGGATCGGGGCGGCGGCCGTGCAGCCAGGAAGCGACGCGTTCCGCCCGCTGCAGCGCCGTATCGATTGCTGCCATGGTGCCGGACAAGTCAGGGGAGTCGTCGCGATCCCATGCCCGCATTGCCCAGAGCCACACCGCCATCAGGCCGCGCACCTGCAGCTCGCCGCGCGGGCCGGTGGCGGGCTCGCCCGCGGCCTGCAACATCCAGCGCATGCTGCGCTGCGTTGCCGAAGCCAGCATCAGCGCGGTGGACGGATCGGCTGGCAGGCTGCGTAGCAAGGCTTTAACGCCTTCGCGATGGTTCTGCAGGACATCGAAGCGGCGCATCAGCAGATCGAACAGGCGATCACGAACCGGGCCCTCGGCCGGCGCATCCTCCAGAGCGGCTTGGTCGGCCAACCGACCGAACCGCAGCAAGATCGCCGCACGCGACGGGAACCGTTCCCGCGCCTCGACCAGGGATAGGTCAGCAGCCCGCGCGGCGGTGGTGACGTTGACGGCAGCCCAGCCTTGTTCCCCGGCCAAGCGGAACGCCGCATTCACCAGGGCTTTGTCGAAATCCGTGTCGCTCATGCGGCAGACATAGGGTGCTGCGCCACCGGCTCAACCGGCGAGTTCGCGAGAGCGTCGGGTGGCCGCCGCGATCGCCTGTGAGATCGCGACCGGCCAGGCGTCGGGGTCCATCAGAACGGAAAGCGCTTCGGCGGTGGTGCCGCCGGGACTGGTAACCGCCTTGCGCAGACTGGCAGCATCGTCCGGGCTGGCGGCGAGCAGGGCGCCAGAACCGGCAACCGTTTGACGGGCCAGTTGGCAGGCGAGGTCAGGCGGGATGCCCTGCTCGATGGCAGCCTGCTGCATCAGCTCAGCCAGCAGGAAGACGTAAGCCGGGCCGCTGCCGGAAACCGCGGTGACCGGGTCGAGCAGCGCCTCATCCGCAACCCAGGCGACGCTGCCGATCGCCTGCAGCAACCGGTTGCAAAGCGCCCGCTGCTGCGGGGAGACGCTGGGGCTGGGGCAGCCCACGGTGATGCCCTGGCGGACGGCGGCGGGGGTGTTCGGCATGGCGCGGACGATGGCGGCGGGGACGCCAAGGTTGGCGGCAATGCCGGCGATGGTGCGGCCGGCCATGATCGAAAGAAATACTGCGTTGGCGGCGAACCGGGCGTAGGCGGGCAAGGTGGCAGCGGCATTCTGCGGCTTGACCGCGAGCACCACGGCGGCGGGGGCAAAGCCATCCGGGATGTCAGCCGGGCCAGCGACGACGGCGAAGTCGGTGCCGGCAAAGCTCGCAGCCGAGACGTCTGGATCGACGGCGACGGACGGGGCCAATCCCTGCTCTCGCCAGCCAGTCAGCATCGCGCTGCCCATGCGGCCGCAACCCACCAGCAGGATTGGCGGTATCTTGCCTGTCGCGGATTGTCTCAACTCGGTCATCTGGTTGGTTCAGACAACGGTGCGTCCCGGGAGGAATACAAACGACATGCGGCGGAGGCGTTTCCTGATGCTATGTTTAGACTAGCGGCCGGATTAGGTGGCGTTTCCTGACGTATGGCCAGACTAGCGGCCGGATTAGGTTGAAGGAAGATGCCCCGTGTCACGGGCCGAGCGGGACGCGGGGCTGGGCCACGACCAACCGTTCACGCTTCCCCGGCGCAATCCAGCATGGCGGCGGCCAGGGCCTCGCTTGGTGTCTTGCCGCCCCAAAGGACGAACTGGAAGGCGGGAAAGAAGCGTTCGCATTCGGTCATAGCGATGTCGACCAGGTCTTCCAGGCTTTCCGCCGATGCGCCGGCAGCGCCACGCAGCAGGATCGCGTGTCGGAAGACCGGCGTGCCGTCACCACATTCAAGGCCGAAATGGCCCAGCCAGAGTTTCTCATTGGCCAGCGCCAGGAGTTCGTACAGCACGGGCCGCTGCTTTTCCGGCACTTTCAGGTCGAAGGCGCAGGTGAAGTGCATGACGCTGATTTCGTGCGACCAGTTAAAGAACAGGCCGTAGTCGCACCAGTGTCCTGGTGCTTCCGCCGCCATTTCAGAATCGCTGCGGCGGTCGAATTCCCAATCATTCGCGGCGACGATCTGCTCCATCATATCAAGGGGATTGGCTGCGTTGTCCAACGACGTGGTCAGCGATGCTGACATGCGGGGTCTCCCATCAAAAGGAAGGCCGAGCGTGGCCTTCACCCCCGGACAGTGCCGGCACCGAAATATTTTTCGGAGTCGCCCGGAGTTGGCCACGCGTGAAGCCTATCCACGTGTTCGCACCTGCCGCAAGAGCCATGAATGCAATTTTGCGCAAACATTGGGTGACTTTTTTTCCACAACCCTGGCGCGGCCAGAGCAGGCCGTGGCGATCAGGTTACAATATGGGGCGAACAGGCGGCTTTATGCCAAAGCTGCCGCCTGTTGGTGATGTTGGTTCGCCTGCAATCCCGCGTCTCGATTGCCGGCTAAATTCCTTCGGGGGCGACGGTATCAGGATTGGGGGCCTCCAGCGCCGCGACACGGGCCTCCAGGGCCGCGAGCCGGGTTTCGAGGGTACCCAGCTTTGCCTCGGCGTTCTCCTGGCCGGTGCGGGCATTCGCGGCCATTTCCTGCATCGCGGCCAGTTCCTCCCGCCGCACCAGGTCCAGGCGCTGGATCAGGTCGTCGAGGCGGGCGCGCATCATGGCCTCGGCTTCCTCACGCAGTCCGGCGAGGGCGGAAATCGCGCCGCCTGCCACACCGGCGAGGTCGTCGAAGAATCGGGGCCGATCGCTCATCGCGGGAATGCTCCTGCTTGCTCAAGCGGCTTCCGTCACCGCACAGGGCTCGTATATAGGGTTCGCATGATACTGATAACTGGCGGCGCCGGCTTCATCGGCTCCAATCTGCAAGCTATGCTGGTGCGGCTTGGGCATGAGACGGTGGTGGCGGACAGTCTGGGGCGGGAGGGCAAGTGGCGCAACCTGGCCAAGCATCCGCCGGCGCGGATCGTACCACCGGATCAGCTAGAAGGGTTCCTGGCCAGCTATCCGCCTCTGGAAATGGTGTTCCACCTGGGCGCCGTCAGCGAGACGATGGCGGTGGACGGGGACGCAACCTGGGCGACCAATGTCGAGCTGAGCCGGCGGCTCTGGACATGGTGTACTGCACGCGGGGTGCGCCTGGTCTACGCGTCGTCAGCGGCGACCTACGGGGATGGCGCGCAGGGGTTCGATGACGCGGCGTCGGTGGCCGATCTGGAACGGCTGCACCCGCTAAGCCTGTATGCCTGGACCAAGCATGCGTTCGACCTTCTGGTGGCCCGCACGCTGCTGCCGCGGCGGGAGCATCCGCCACAGTGGGTGGGGCTGAAGTTCTTCAACGTCTACGGACCAAACGAGTACCACAAGGGCCGCATGATCTCGGTGGTGAAGGTCAAACATGACGAGATCGCTGGCGGCGGCGCGGCCAGACTGTTCAAGTCGGATCAGCCGGGATTGGCGGACGGTGCCCAAGCGCGTGACTTCATCTGGGTCGGCGATGTTGTCGACGTGATGGTCTGGCTAATGGAAACACCGTTGGTCAGCGGTTTGTTCAACCTGGGTACCGGGCAGGCCCGGACCTACCTGGACTTGGCGCATGCGGTGGCGGACGCAGCCGGGCGTCCGCGTGAGGTTGAATTTATCGAAATGCCGGCGGGTCTGCACGGCCAGTATCAGTCATTCACCGAGGCGCCGATGCGGCGGCTGCGGGAGGCTGGCTACGCAAGGCCATTCACGCCGCTGGAGGAAGGCGTGCGTCACTACGTGCAGGATCATCTGGCGACGGCAGACATCTACCTATGATACCGATCCTGCTGTTTCCGCAGTTTGATCCGGTCATTGTCCAGTTGGGGCCGTTAAGCATCCGCTGGTATGCGCTCGCGTACATCACCAGCCTAGTGATCGGCTGGCGGCTGGTGCGCCGCCTCGTCCAAATCCCGCCCGTGGTGGCGACACCGCTGCAGGTGGACGACTTCCTGACCTGGGCGACCCTTGGCGTCGTGCTGGGCGGACGGCTGGGCTATGTGCTGTTCTATCAACCCGGCGTTTACCTGACACATCCGGCCTCGGTACTGGCGGTGTGGGAAGGCGGCATGAGCTTTCATGGCGGCATGCTGGGCGTGGCGGCCGCCATCGTGATGTTCTGCCGCCAGAACGGCATGAACCTGCTGGGATTTGCCGACCGCATCGCGATCGTCGCACCATTGGGCCTGGGGCTAGGCCGTGTGGCGAACTTCATTAACGGCGAACTGTGGGGGCGGCCGGCGCCAGGATGGCTGCCGTGGGCTATGGAGTTTCCACGTGCGCCGGACTGTCCGAACTTCCCCGACCTGTGCGTGGCGCGTCATCCCAGCCAGTTGTACGAGGCGATCCTGGAAGGCGCGGTGCTGTTCACGGTCATGCTGGTCTTGGCCAGACGGCAGAACTTGCGGGATCGGTTCGGCCTGCTGACCGGGGTGTTCCTGTGTGGCTATGCCGTCGCGCGCATCATCGGCGAATACTTCCGTGAGCCGGATGCGTTCCTGGGCTTTCTCGCGTTCGGCACGACGATGGGTCAGATCCTGTCGGTGCCGATGCTGCTTGCCGGGATCTGGCTGATCACGCGGTCCCGGCCGTTCGAACCGGCCCGCAGGTAGGGCTTGCCGATGTGGCAGTGGCCACCACGCCAATGAGAGGGCGCATCCGTGACCGGCCCTGAGCGACTGGACCGGTTCATGGCTCGGGCCAACGCAATCTACTACGCGACGCATGATCCGTTCGCCGACTTCACCACCGCGCCGGAAATCAGCCAGGTGTTCGGTGAGCTGCTGGGGCTTTGGGCGGCGATAAGCTGGCAGTGCCTCGGCAGCCCGAAGACGGTCCTATTGGTTGAGGCCGGGCCTGGACGCGGCAGCCTGATGGCGGATGCACTGCGGGCAATCGGTCAATGCGCGCCGGCCTTTCAGGCCAGCCTGCGGGTGCACTTGATCGAGACCTCGCCGCGCCTGCGGGCAGCGCAGGCTTCGCGCCTGCAGCGTGCACACTTCCACAGCGTACGGTGGCACGACAGCCTGGCGACAGTGCCCAGCGGGCCGATCATCCTGCTGGCCAACGAGTTCCTTGATGCGCTGCCGATCCGTCAGTTTGTCCGCCGCGGCGATGGCTGGACCGAACGTTTTGTGGATGATGGCAGGTGGGTCGAGCAAGCGGTGGCAGCGGCGGAGGTGCCTGCAGGCCGCGTAGCGGCCGAAAGCGAGGTGGTAGAAGTCAACGAAGCCGCACGGGGTTTTGTCGCAGCACTGGCCGACAGGTTGCAGCGGGACGGCGGCGTCGGCTTGTTCGCGGATTATGGGCCTGCGCACAGCGCCGCGGGCGACAGTCTTCAGGCGCTGGCGAGCAAGCGTCCGGTCAGTCCGCTGACGGTGGCGGGGTCGGCGGACCTGACGGCGCATGTCGATTTTGCCGATCTGGCCCTGGTGGCCAGGGCTAATGGGGCGCTGGTGCAGGGACCGGAGCCACAAGGCGCGTTCCTCAGCCGGCTTGGACTGTATGAGCGCACGGCGCGGCTGGGCGAAAGCCGGCTGGACCAGGCGGCAGCGCTGCTGCAGGGTGCGCGCAGGCTGGCGGAACCCGAGGTAATGGGGCATCTTTTCAAAGTGATGGCGCTGCGGTCAGGCAACTGTCTGCCGCTGCCGGGACTGCTGACGGACAGCGATCCCATAACGGGTGAGGGTGCGTGATGCCCGAGCATCAGCCGGCGGAAAAGGGCTTCAGGGCACGCCTGGTGCCCGAGTTGCTGGTATCCGACATTCAGGTGAGCTTGCGGTTCTGGCGCGACCTGTGCGGCTTTACCGTTGCCTTCGAGCGCATGGAGGAGGGCTTTGCCTATCTTGATCTGGATGGCGCGCAGGTGATGCTAGACGAGCGAGGCCGAGGCCGCGACTGGGTCACCGCGGATTTGCAGCCACCGCTGGGCCGCGGGATGAACCTGCAGGTCAGCGTTCGTTCAATCCGGCCGGTCCTGGCGGCGCTGGGTGCGGCCGGCTGGCCCCTGTTCATGGCCGCCGAGCGCAAGGCATATCACACCGGGGCGACGGACACGGTGGTGCAGCAGTTCCTGGTGCAGGATCCGGACGGGTATCTGATCCGCTTTTCCGCCGAGGTGGAGGACGCGGCCGGCCGCTGACAGCGGCGCCGGGTTCCGGCATGCTGGCGATCAGGCCGGACAGTCCGGTTGCAGCGGGGAAATGTGACATGAAGGTAGGCTTCATCGGCGTGGGCAACATGGGTGGCCCGATGTGCCGGAACATCATACGCAACACCAATCATGAAGTTGTGGTGTTCGACCTCAGCCCGGAAGCGGTGAAGGCCTGCACCGATCTTGGCGCCGCCTCGGCCGCCTCGATCGCCGACCTGGCATCAGGCTGCGACGTGGTCATGACCTCGTTGCCGCTACCGCGCATTGTGGAGGAGGTTGCCTTGGGTTCCGGTGGCATCGGCGACAGTGCCCGCGCGGGAACCGTGTTCATCGATTTGTCGACCAACGACCCGGCAACCGCCCGGCGGGTCGATGCCGGGATGCGGGGCAAAGGCATCTCGATGCTGGAAGCGCCGGTGTCGGGCGGCACGGCACGGGCAACCGACGGCACCATCGTGATCATGGTTGGCGGCGGGGACGACGTGTTCGAGAAGAACCTGCCGCTGCTAAGGTCCTTCAGCGCGGAGGTCATCCACCTGGGCGGTATCGGCTATGGGTCCACCGCGAAGCTGATCAACAACATGCTGGCGTTCTGCAATTCCGCGGCGGCGGCCGAGGCGTTGATGATCGGCAAGCGCTCCGGCATCGACCTACGAAAGCTGGACGCGGTGATCCGCAATGCCAGCGGCATGTCGGCCGGCTACGCCAACCTTGCCAGCAAGACGCTGGCGGGCGACTTCAAGGCGACGTTCGCGCTGGATCTGGCGCACAAGGACCTTCGTCTGGCGCTGGAGATGGCGGACCAGCTTGGTGTGCCGGGGCTGATCGCGCCGCAGGTCATGACCCTGATGCGCATGGCGCGTGGGATGGGGCTTGGCGGAGCGGATTCCACGTCGATGGTACGGGTTTACGAAACGGCGCTGGGTGAGGATATTCGCGGCTGAACCCAAGCCGGGCTTCGACGGGTGGGCCGGTTCCGGCTTGTCTGCGGTGCCGAACGTTTCGTACCGGCTGAATGTGCTTCAAGTGCGTGTCCGAAGGCACAATCAGCGTGGATTAAGCGTTTCGCCCGGCATGATCATGCTTTAGTGTGAGTTGAGCGAAGAAATGGGTCTGGTGACTGGGCGCTATGTGCCGGTTAGGTCCGGGATTGCTCTGCAGCGAGATGAGTTCACATTCGTTCACTCATCTCGCTGCAGCACTTTGTTTGATCGCGTGATTCAGGCCTTCGGCGGTCCCGCCTCCGGTCATCACGCTCTAGGTCATCGACTATGCCATTGGCTTGGGCGTTCATCTGCTCAGCCTTGAAACAGAGGCGACCCCCATGACGGAAAAGACTGCCATCCTGGTTGTCGAGGATGATCCGCTTGTATCCGAGGTTATAGCCGCCGCGCTGGACGACAAATATGTGATCACCATTGTTGAGACTGCAGTGGAGGCCTTGGAATTGTTGCGACATAGAAACGTAAAGCTGATGCTGCTGGATTGCACCTTGCCCGGAGGCATCGATGCGGAGCTGTTGCCACAAGCGGACCGGGTTGGCACGGCAGTTGTGCTGATGTCCGGAGATCCTGCGCGTGTTGCCAAACTGACCGACCAGCCGCGCCCGTTCGTGTTGAAGCCCTTCACCTTGTCCAGCCTGCTGGACAAGGTTGTTAAGGTCATGGAAGGTGACCGTTCGCCTTCCTGATCCGGTTGCTGCAGAATCGCAGACGACTGATCACTTTTTCCTGATAGTGGCTCGTTCTGCTGAGGCGATATTGCTTCGGATGTTCGGCTTCAGATGACGGGCGATACACCGTGCACCTGTCGACGGCATCACGGCACTTTCAGAGCAATCCTGAGGATGTAGCGCTTTGCATCCGTCTGTGGCAGCACGAGACGCGGTTGTGCATTAAGAGTGTGAACACCAGTGTTGCTCACGCGCAGCGGAGGTCTAACGGTTGGGTTGGGGCAACTCAGGTACGATATCCCCTTGCCTCGCCGTACGCGACTCGTTCAGAGTGCACCTTAAATGCTCAGCAGAGATCTGAGCTAAAGTTGCGCGAGTGCGGCGACATCATCGAAAAGCAGCGACATTCGGACTGAAACGCGACTTTTATACTGGACATAGACGTAAATGTCACGCTTCAACGACTCCGTAGGCTTGTTGCCAAACCATAGCCTAAGCCATCGGCGGGATCACGCGCCGGAAATTCCGCGTTCCAGGAGTTCCGACAAATCCGCCTTTGTCGAGCGGCTGCAGACGATACTCAGTCACTGGCCCAGCGCCGACCGTCTGGCGCGGGCGATGGGGGTGTCGCCTTCAGCATTCCGCAAATGGCTGAAGGGGGAGGCTGAGCCAAGCCGCGAGCGCCTGGTCGCGCTGGCGCACGCCGCTGGCGTGGGGATCGGGTGGCTTGCCGAGGGCGAGGGTCCGGCGCCGACGTTCGAGAGCGCACAGACCGGCCGACACCGTTTGGGCGGCCGCGAGCCCAGCGGCGAGATCGACTGGAGCCAGTACACACTGTTGCCCAGCCGGCCAGAAGCAGCAGCCGCGGGGACGGCGACGCCACCACCGCCGTCGTCCGGGACTGAATGGTTGGCGCTGCACCACGACTGGATCCGCAGCGTCTGCAAGGTGGAGCCGAGTGAACTGCTTCTGGAGATTGCAACCGGGGAGTCGATGACGCCGACGATCCGCAACGGCAACACGCTGCTGATTGACACGACCGATCGCACCTTCCGGAACTTCGGCATCTATGTGCTGGAGATCAATGGCGAGCGGCTAGTCAAGCGGGTGCAGCGCAAGCATGACGGCAGCCTGGTCCTGATCAGCGACAATGTTGCCTATCAGCCGGACAGTATTGACAAGTCCACGGCCGACGACGTCGCCGTCATTGGCCGTGTGGTATGGGCCGGAGGATCGGTCTAGGGGTTCAGGCGGACGATCTGCCGACGCGAGGATGTCGTTGCGAAGGACAACATCGTCGTTGGCATCTTGCTGCAGGGTGCTCAGAGCGTGGGACGGATGAAACCAAGACCTCTTGCCTTGGGGACAACGCTGCCACAGATTTGGATTCATGCGTATCGCGCTGATCCACGCTATGGCAGCCTCCATACCGCCGATCGAGACGGCCTTTCGTCGGCTGTGGCCGGAGCCGGTGCTGATGAACCTTCTGGATGCGTCGCTGGCGGCTGATCTGGCGCACGACGGTGAACTGACGCCGGCGATGACCGAGCGGTTCCTGGCCCTAAGCCGGTATGCATTCTCAACTAGGGTAGATGCGATCCTGTTCACCTGCTCAGCGTTCGGTCCTTGCATCGAGGCCTGTGCGCGTGCCCTGCCAGGGATTCCGGTGTTGAAACCCAACCAGGCGATGATTGAGGAAGCCGTGGCATTGGCTGGGCCGGGTGGACGGATTGGGCTGATGGCGACGTTCCCCCCAACTCTGGCGACCATGCCGGCAGAGTTCGCGGCGATGGCAGCGGACGTGACCCTGGTTCCGGTGCTGGCAGAGGGTGCACTGGCCGCGCTGAACGCCGGTGATGCGAATGGACATGACGCCGCGGCGGTACGTGCCGCGGCGGTGCTTGGTGACTGCGACGTTATCGCTCTGGCGCAAGTCAGCCTGTCGCAGGCGGCGGCCTCCGTAGCGGCGGCAACCGGCAAGACGGTGCTGACCACACCGGACAGTGCAGTGCGCAGGTTGCAGCATCTGCTGATGCCGGTGGAGGTTGTTTAGCCAATGGACGCGGAATCATTTCAGGATTCGCTACAGGGGGATGCCCCGGCAGCCGAACTGAGCCTGGCATTGCAGGCGCTGTGGTGGGACGGCAAGGGTGACTGGGACAAGGCGCACATGTGTGCCCAAGCTGACAAGGGCCCGAGCGCGGCTGCGGTGCATGCCTATCTGCATCGTAAGGAGCCTGATCTGGCAAACGCACGCTACTGGTACAGCCGCGCCGGCCGTCCCCCTATAAGCGGGAACCTGGAGCAGGAGTGGCAAGGGCTGGTGGCGGAACTGCTGGCCGATTAAGCCAGGCTCGGCGTCGTCGATCCGGTCGACGGGCGGGTGGATGCAGCCTGCCACATCATCAGTCCGCAGCCGCAAAGCAGGAAGAACAGCAACGCCAGACGAGGCGCTTCCAGCAGGTTGTCGAACAGGCATGAGACCATGAAGCCGGCGATTGCGCCCGCGACGGGGGCACCCATACGGTCGCCGCGGCGGCAAGCGCGCAGGCTACCGGCAAAGGCGACGCTGGCGAGGGCGCAAAAGGCGGCAAGGCCGATTACCCCAGTCTCGAATAACAGCATCAGATACTGGTTCAGCATGCGCCAGGCGATGTGGCTGTCGTCGGTGAAGATCCAGTGATTCAGTCCATTGGCGAAGGCGCCGTTCTCAAGCCGCGATTGACCGGCATCGTCGGTCAGGCGGAGGTCGCGGAGTTGCAAGGTGCGTCCAGGCGTCCCGTAGACCGAGAACTCGACCGGGCGGTGCAGCCAGCCTGCCAGGGCACTACGACCGAGACCGTCGGTGGCGAAGCTGGCCCGCATGGTCGTCCATCCGGTGCCGCCGGGCAGCCGATGTTCAGATCCACGGCAGTTGTCTGAGTAGAGCAGCAGCTTGTCGCATATTGCGATGCCAGCCGCGCCTGCTGTGCCGGTGGCCGATCCGTCAAGGGAGCGCGCCTGCATGACCAGGTGCAGGCCGCCAACTGCCGGTACGGTGATCTTCTGGCCAAGGAAGAACGGCGTCTGCACGTCCATCGAGGCGTAGCTGCCTGCCGCATCCTGGCGGATGACCAGGTCGGTAGGACGGTTGACGGTCGATCGGGTGAACATGGCGCGCTGGTAGGTGCCAAGACCCATGCCGAACGCATCTGTAAACAGCGTCGTGTCGCGGACTGCCAGGCCGGCACGCCAATTGTCCTGCCGGGTTGCCAGGTCATTCAGGCTGGCGGCAAAGCGGGCCTGCATTCCACTGCATAATACGGTTGCCGCAAGTGCGGCCGGCAGGAGCATGGCCGGCAGCACGGTGGCAACCCAAGCCCGCGGGCAGCGACGCGACAACTGGGCAATGGGCGGCTGTAATGAGCCGGCCTGCCGTGCGTATGCTGAGCGGACGCTGGCCAGCCGCCAAGCCGCAGCGGTGACCAGCATCGCCACCAGACCGGAAGCGTAAGCGGTGCGAGCAAACGTGACGATGATCGCATAGCCGCCGAGCAGGCAACTGCTGAGTGTTAGGGCGGCGCCCAGCCAGCGTGGTCTGGTCTGCACCAGGCTGAGACCGAACGGAACCGCCAGAGCGGCATACGCGCCGATATGGCCGCCGCCGACGCGCATGCTGGAAAATGGCCCGGCGACCCGATAGCCGGCGCTCATGTCGAAGATACTTATGAACAACAAACGTTCGGCTAGTACGGTCACGGCGACGACGGCGAGGCCTGCGGCGAAGCCAGACGCCAGCATCCGGATCGCATCGTCATAGCATCGTTGGCGGTGCTGCAGGAACGGCAGCAAGGCGGCGGCCTGAAACAGACTCTTGGCCAGGCGGACGGCATTGTCGGGACGCAGGAACACGTTGTCAGAACGGCTTGCGCCCAATGTTGAGTTCAGCCCGACCGAGGCGGCAAGCAGCCAGCAGACGATGAGGATCAGCAGCACCAGAGCCGGCGTTCTGGCCAACCGTAGATCGTTCCAGGCCGGCGGGTCACGGACCAGCAGCACGGCGATCGTTGTCAGAATGAACAGGTCAGCTTCGCTGACCATCATCCATCCGGTCCAAAGCCCCAGATCAACCGCGGGGATGATCACGGCCAGCAACAGCGGGAAGAGCCCCGGCCATCGCACCAGGAGCACGGCGTGGAGCAAAAGGCTGAACAGCAAGGGCAACGGAGCAAGCGGGTAGCAGACGAGGGTCCAGCCGACCGGTATCAGGCAGCATCCCGCCACGCAGTGCCGCAGGGTGCGCCAAGTGATGCCTTGCCTCGCCGTGGTGGTCGGAGCGATCCAGGTGGATTGGGCAGGCGTTCCCGCGGTTGGAGACCGCGGGGCCCCGATCGCGTTCATTGGGCCGACCCGGGGTGGTCCAGCAGCATTTTCAACAGTGGTTGGCCGAGATGGTGACGGCGAGGTTCATGCCACCTCCGGCGGAGCAGAACGAGTATGCCGAGGGGGACGTCCAGGGGATGGTGCCGCCAAGATTGTTGACGACGGTATAGGCATAGGGCGCCGATCCGGTGATGTAGGTCACCATCCCGGCAGACGCGTTGAGCCCGGTGACAATGTAGCGGCCGGTGGGATGCGCCGGTGTGTCGGAGGGATCGACGTTGCCGGGCGCGGCCGGCCCCTGCTTGTAGTCCAGCACGAACGGGCCGCTGTGCAGTTCATTCCAGTGCTCTTTTTCTGAGCGGCCCGCGCAGGCCCACCGGCCGCTGAGCAACTGGCGGATTTCCTGGGCGGTCAGCGGCACGCCGGAAGCGGGACCGCAGGATTGCGCGACGGCCGGACCCGCGCTGCCGATCGCGGCCATCGCGACCACGAGAGTGATCCGGCTCACCGCTGAATCTCCAAAGAGAAGGAATTACACGTGGGCGTACATAAACTATATGCAATAAGTCCGCAACCAGTCTGAGATGTTGAGTCCGCTAGGTTTGTCTGGTTGCGGGGCTCATCGGACAACCTGGTCGTTCTGGGCACGTCCGCAGCGAAACAAGTATTATCCATAATGGCGGCATGAAACGAACCGTCAGCCCCGCGGCGAGACCGGCGACGACAACCGCGTTGATATCGCCTTCCAACCCCGGCCGCAGGTATCGCGCGCCCTCGACGACGAAGGACAGTGCCGCGGCGGAGAGGAAGGCGCGCCAGAAGACAGGCCTGGAGCAGCGCAGCCAGAGCATGGCGCCGACCGGCATGTAGAGGACGAAGTGGCCGACAATATTCTTGGCCGCCTCGGCCTTTGTCACGATGTAGTAGTCGAACAGCGGCAGGAAACCGAGCGGATAGGCCTGAGCGGCAGCCTGTTTCAGAGAGAGCCAGTGGGTCGACAGCAGACGGTTCAGCAACAGAACGGCCATCAGATAAGGCAACAGGACCCAGGGCACGACGTTGCGCAAGCTGCGGCGCAGTGCCTCCGTATCCTGACGGACAAGCCATCGCAGGGCAGCCGCACCCGCTATCATGCCAAACGTGCGATAAAGGATCGCACCGAGCACGGGCGTAGCACTGATCACCAGCGCCGTCAGAGCATAAAGCCCGGTGGTCAGCAGCAGCCCTAGTCCCGCGATCGCGGGCAGGCCGCGGGCAGCTTGATAGCCGCGGCGGCGGACAAAGGTCAGCAGCATGCCAACCGGGATGAAAGCCGCCGACGAGACGACGATCAGGATCGCTTGGACAAGCGGCGGCCGGTCCATCCCCGGCCACGTCCACAGCGTCTGCGGCAACCGATGCAACTGTGTTTGCAGGTCGGCCGCGTCCAAAGCGAAGTCGAGCGGCATCAGGACGAACAAGAACAAGGCCGCTGTATACAGGCGCAGCGCAACAATCAGGAGGATCTTCGGATCAGGTTGCTCAATCGCCGGGGTGATGCGCCATTTCCAGATCACGCCGGCGGTGCAGCCGATGAGAGCCCCAGCCGACTGAGCGATGATGTAGTTCAAGGTCACGGTGCGCGGTGGGAAGAATAGCTGCAGATACTTGATCAGCAGGATGATCACGACACAGAACAGCATCGCGCCGACCGCGGCGACCGGCCGCCACCTCGCCTGGTCCGGCCAAACGGCGCCAACCGCTATGACGCCTAGGGGAACCAGCATCAGCAGGTTGCCGACCCAGTCGGCTCGTTGGTCAGACCCGTGAATGACATACGAGGTGGCAAAGAAAGCCCGGAGCGCGATGATCGGGTCGCGGTAGACAAAGTTGACGCCGGCCGGCCCGATCAGCGTGCTGGCGTAGAGCATCAGCAGGGCATAGAGCAGGCATGAGACGATCAGCCGGCGGCGGGACGATCGTTGCTGGCTGGGGCCGTAAATCATCGGCGCGGCGGCTTGGCCTGTGCAGGCGTTTTTGGGTCACTGGCGTTGCAGCCCGCATCGTCGCAGCAGTGAGCGGGTGGTCTGGATGCAGGCTGGGCAACTGCCGCCTGCTGGGATGCGGCGAAGCGCAGGGTCCAGCTCAGTGTCATCCAGACGGCCGCCTGGCTGGCAGACGCCGCCGTCAACGGGTATCCGGGTGAAGCGGGGCGCCTGACCAGTTGCTCGCCGCAGCCTGACTGCTTGAGTTGGCGTGTCGGGGTGCAGAGGTCACGCTGAAAGGCGTTGGCGTGGACAATGTTGATAGTGCCGAGGCTGGGACTGCAGTCTCAGTCGCAAGGCTGATCGTCGGCGGCAGCTTCGGTGCGGCGATCGCCACCTTGTGCGCCGCCCGGGAGAAATGCGGCCGTGTGGCCAGCCGAGCGGCGGCAGTGGTGGTGATGGTGGAAGGTTGGGATGAGGTGTTGCTGCTCATCAAATGGTTGGTGGAGGACTTGTCCGCATCGGGCGATGGCGCCGCGGGATGTTCTGCCGCGTTGCCCTGAGTAGCCGACGGACCGTCAAGCACCGCCGAGGCGGGAGTTGCCGCCGTCGCTGCCGGTATGGGGGGCGCCGCTGGTGCCGAGGGGATCAGGGCTGATGGACCAATAGCGGCAGGAACGGCGGCGGCAGGCGGCGATATCGGCTCTGGCACCTGTGCTGAGGCCGGCGCTGGTGACGCCTGTGCGCCTGCTGGTTGGGCGGGTGCCCGGACCGACAAGTCTGCTGCCGCAGGCGGTGGGCTGCTGAACTCAACCGCTGGCAGGACAGCCTCTGTGCCCGTGCTGGCGGGGATATTCTTCAGCGAACGATTCCGGGACATGATTGGCGGGTCAGCAATTTGGACGCTAGAGCCTGATAGCTTCAGGTTCAAGCCATCAGGCTCTAGCTTTGTTTGCCTGAGAGGGCGATTCACGTCTGGGATCGCATCCTCCTCAGAGGATCGCGCTCTAGAGGCGGACGTGCTGGGGTGGTCGGTTGTGGGATGCAGGCTGCTGACGCTGTAGTGGCCATCCGCCCCCCGGTCGAGCGAGACGAATGCCATGCCGTCGTATCCAGGCCGCAACGCGAGGGTCGATGACGCTGGAACCCGCTGTCCGTTGAACATAACCACACCATCGGTCAACCGAACGAAGGCCTGGATGATCAGGTGGTCCACCAAAGGCCTGAAAGGAGAAGCAGGATCAGCCGGAGAGAGGTCGACCTTTAGGGCGCGAGGGTGCGGCTCACCAGCCTTGTAATTGCCAGCGACCGTGATCGACTGGCCGTCGCGCAGGCTGGCGGTACGATCGCTGTCCAACGCCAGCAGGCCGACCCGGGCGCCGCCGGTATCGCGAATAAGCTGTCCGTGCAGGCTGAACCTGTTGGCCGGTGCAGCCTCGACGCGGGTGGCGAGGATTGTGCCATCGGCGCGTCGGAGGCCGCTGATCGCGACCCAGTCACCCTGCCGGAAGCGCCCGGCACCCCAGGCGTCAGACGGCACCTGGACGGACTGGCCGGCGACGGACCAAGAGCCCGTTGCGTCGTCGACTGCATCGACCCGGCCGGCAACCTCTCGGCGGATGGCGATCATTTCAGCCTGCAAGCCGGCTGCCTCGTCATGGGCCTGGATCATCACCACCTGACCGGCACGTAAGGCCGTCACGGAGGCTATTTTGCCTTCGTCGTTGACTTCGGCTGACGCGTCGTAGTGCACCTCCAGACCATCAACGCAGACGGAGGCGAAGCCGGTGATGATGCCGACGATGCCCGTGCTACCAGAGCCGGCGGTTCTGGGGCTGACAGTCGTGAAGCTGGTGGCGCCGGTGCTGGTGTCGCCAATGCCAGTGCCGCCGATCCCGCGTTCGGCAACCAGTGTGGGCGTACCGAGTAACGGGGCGCCGGTGCCGCCAATGCCGCGTTCGGCCACAACCGGGCCGCCGCCAGGTGCCACGCGGCAGACCGGATGGGCTGTGGTGTCGCCGGAAGCGACCTGCACCGGCTTCGGCTGCGCGGCGTCAAGCGCGCCCTGCTGGTGAAGCGTGCAAGCAGTCAGCAAACTCAGGGTGAAAGCGGCGGCGAGGCGTTTCATGACGCACCATCAAGCGGCGGATATTCGTCTGCTTCGAAAACGTAGACGCCAAAGTTTATCCGGCGCACGGCAGCGGGCGCCCCTGAAGCCGTCTCTTCCACCAGTTCGATCGCTCGGCGGTTGACGTCAAGCAGCGCGCGCATGGCTGCGGCGCGAGCGTATTCATCAAGTGCCCTGGCCTGCAGGGCGGTCAGGCCGTCGTAATGAACGCTTCGGTCAAGAAAGGGTGGCGCCCCGACGGTGCTGATATTTGCCACGGCCGAAGCAATATGGTCATGCAGGTTACGGGCGAAGTAGAACAATTGCTCCTCACCGCCGTGGCGGGGAATAAACGCGTCAGCCCTTAGCCGAACGCGATCCTCGGAGTCCATGTAAACGACACCATGATCGAGCAGATCGTCGAGAATCGCGCGGGGCCGGACGTCTGACGTGACAGAGGCGACCAGCGCCTCAAACGACGGTTCCTCGGGGTATGCTGGATGACCGAGGCGCCGCAGCGGCCTTGGCCGACCCTGTTGATCGGTGAATGGAGCTGAACCAAGCCAGCGACCGATGATCTGGCTGACCAGGGTCACCACGTCGGGTGTGTCGGCAGCGACGACCGGATGCTGCCGCAGACGCCTGATTTCCTTGCGGTGCACCCCGGTCAGCAGGCTGATGCGGCTGTCGGTGCGGGATTTCGGGTCGGTCAAGATGTCGGTGACCGCGATCTCGACAAATAAATGACGCAGGGAGTCGGCCAGGATCGGGAACGTCAATCCGCTGCGCATCATGAGCCTGACCAAAGGCCGCATAAGGCGGAGCGCTGCTTTCAGCAGCGGCGCGGGCGGCAGTGGCTGCGGCGGGTCAAGGGCGGTCATGATAAAATAAACATTATCGTAATAATTGGTTTACGACAATTACATAGCACAAGTTACTGTGGGAAAAATACCCACAATATGCAAAATCGATTGACGTGGGAAATTTTCCCACTTACGGTTCGGTTCATGTCCAGTCCGTTAAGCAGCAATGCTCATCATGATCCTGTTCTTATTAGGCAGTTACGGTCAGTGAACTCAACGACGCAACGAGGTTTCTGATGTCGTACGTCACCGCCTCCTCAGTTGTTACGAACCGCCCGCTGGTCAGCCGCGGCCATTCCCCAGCCTATGGTCGGGAGATGCCGCTGCTGGATGACACTGGCACCTGTCAGGGTGCAAGCGATGAGACAATTGATCTCCGGCAACTGCGGCATCATACCAAGAACACACTGCAGCGCATTCTCGGGCTGATCGCGGACGCGCCTGGCCTGAGCAGCACGCCGGCTGGCGAGAAGATCGCGCAGGAGCTGGAGTACCGGATCAACCTGTCGGCCACCATATCAAACGCGCTGTTTGGACTGACCGGAGCACCAGGCTCAATGGCGGACAGGCTGCGCCAACTTGCCGGCGCCGTTGTCGAGATGATGCGGGATGGCGACCAGATGATCCGGGTGGGCGTTTCGGTCCGGGGCACCTGTCCTGGCGACCTGCGGGAGGCGGTGCTGCGCAGTGCGCACGAGCTGCTGAGCAACGCGGTCAAGCATGGCATGAAGAACCGTCCGAGCGGGCGGATCACGGTGCGGCTGGTTTCGGAGGCCGATCGCACGATCCTGACAATCGTCGACAATGGCTGGGGCTTCAACGGCAGCCCGCGGTCCGGCGAAGGCCTGTCTCTGGCGCACCACTTCGCTTGCCAGCAAGGCGGCTCGCTGGAGCTGGACGGGACTGACGGGACGGTTGCGACGCTGGAACTGCCGCACTGACTGGCGCTACGGGCGGTTCACTGCTCGATGGCCCCGAAACGCTTTCCCGTTGTCCAGGCGTAGATCTCCCACAAGTTGTCGTCCGGATCGGTGAAGTAAATGCAGCGCGCCTCCCAGGGGTAATCTTTCGGGGGTGCCACGAACACTACGCCCCTAACCTGCAATTCTTCATACACGGCATCAATCTCGGCAGGTGTGGCGAGCTCAATCGCGGCAACGGCCTTATGGACCCCAGGACCCGCCACCTTGTCGGAGATACCGACATGAGCAGCGATATGTTTGAGCTCCCATAACGCAAGCGCGACATTATGCGTCGTGAAATCGGCGAATCCCTCGGCTCGGGTGCGCAGGCCGAACCCCAGCTTCTCCTGGTAGAAGCGAACTGAACGTTCAATATCCTCGACCAAAAAGCAGAAATCGGTGATGGGAGCCAGTCCAAACGCCATGGAAATGGGCTTTCTCTATATCAGCCACTGCCGTACCAAACTGTCGACGGACTGGCAATACGTCCGCTTTTCCATACCCGGGCTTTGCCCAAGCTCGCCGTCTTTGTCACGGCTTCGAGAATCGTTTCGAGGTTGAAGCCAGCGAATCGACGCAGCTTTGACTTCACAAGCAATTACCGTCGGCCAAAGCCGTGGCAATGCGCTGCGCAAGGCGGCGGGCGACGTCCTGCTTGGCGAGGCGTGGCCAAGTCTCAATGCCGGCGGCGGAGACAAGGTGCACGGCGTTCTCCCCTCCCCCCATGATGCCGCTCTGCGGCGAGACGTCGTTGGCCAGGATCCAATCGGCGTTCTTGCGCTGCAGTTTGCTCTGCGCGTTGGCCAGCAGGTCGTCCGTTTCGGCGGCGAAGCCGACCACCAGGCGCGGCCGCGCGGGTCCGGCGGCGGCGATGGTAGCCAGGATGTCGGGATTTGGCACCAGGGTCAGGCTGGGCGGTGCGGCACCTGGCTGCTTCTTGATCTTGCCGCTTTGCGCCTGGTCGACGCGCCAGTCGGCGACAGCGGCAGCGAACACCGCAACATCCGCCGGCAGGGCGAAGCGGCAAGCGTCCAGCATCTGCTGTGCAGTTTCCACGTGACGGATGATGACGCCGGGCGGGTCAGGCACGGTCACCGGTCCGGCAACCAGAGTGACCCGGGCGCCGAGACCGGCCAGCGCGGCGGCGATCGCGTGGCCCTGCCGCCCAGAAGAGCGGTTGGCAATGTAGCGGACGGGGTCGATCGGCTCATGCGTCGGGCCGCTGGTGACCAGGGCGTGCCGGCCGGACAGCGGACGATCGGCCACGATGTGATCGGCCGCGAACGCTTCTGCTGGGGAAAAGTTGTCATGCGCCAGCATCGCCACGATGGCTGCCAATATCTCCGGCGGTTCGGCAAGCCGGCCACGACCATATTCGTTGCAGGCCATCGGCCCCTCATTCGGCTCGACCACGTACACGCCGCGTGCCGCGAGGGTCGCCATGTTGGCCTGGGTCGCCGGGTGCACCCACATCCGCACGTTCATCGCCGGGGCCACCAGCACCGGCTTATCGGTCGCGAGCAGGACGGTGGAGGCCAAGTCGTCGGTCAGGCCGGCCGCCATCTTGGCCAGGATGTTGGCTGAGGCGGGTGCCACCACCAGCAGGTCGGCGGCGCGGGAGAGCTGGATGTGCCCCATCTCCGATTCATCGGTCAGCGAGAACAGGTCGGTGTAGACCTTCGACTCGCTGAGCGCCTGCAACGACAGCGGGGTGACGAAGTGCCCGCCATTGTCGGTCAATACGCAGGTGACGCCGCATGCTTGGCGGCGCAGCAGGCGGATCAGTTCCAGTGCCTTATACGCGGCGATGCCGCCGGAGATGATCAGCAGGACGCGCTTGCCGTCCAGGCTCACAGCCGCCATCCCGCATGGATTGCGGCAATGCCGCCGGAAAGGTTGCGGACGGTGACGCGGGCGAACCCGGCCTCACGCATCATCGCCGCCAGACTGTCCTGGTCGGGGAAGGTTCGGATGCTTTCGGCCAGGTAGCGGTAGCTGTCGGCGTCGCCGGCGACCAGGCGGCCGAGCCTCGGCAGCAGGTTGAATGACCAGGCGTCATACAGCGGCGTCAGCGCGTGGACGTTGAGCCGTGAGAACTCCAGGCAGAGAAAGCGGCCGCCAGGCTTCAGCACCCGGCGGGCTTGCCGCAGGACGGCAGCCTTGTCGGTGCAGTTGCGCAGGCCGAAGGCGATCGACACCCGGTCGACGCAGCGGTCCGGCAGCGGCAGGTGTTCGGCATCGGCGACCAGCAGGCTGACCTCATGCCCAAAGCCATGGTTCAAGGCGCGGTCGCGGCCGACCGTCAACATGGCGTTGTTGATGTCGGTCAGCAGCACCGGGCCGCCGCCGCGGCGCAGCCAGCCGAAGGTGATATCTCCAGTGCCCCCGGCGAGGTCCAGCAGGGCCAGCCGCGGCGATGGCTGCAGGTCGCCGACGAAGATCTGCTTCCATACACGATGGATTCCCAGCGACATCAGGTCGTTCATCAGATCATAGCGCGGCGCCACGCTGTCGAAGACCGCGCGCACCATGCCGGCCTTCTCGCCGCGGGCCACCTTGCGGAAGCCGAAGTCGACTGTCGTTCCCGGATTGTCGGTCATGACCTGCATCTATAGCGTGAAGCCAACTATGCCGGAACTCCCCGAAGTCGAGACCGTGATGCGAGGCCTTCAAGTTCGGCTGGAGGGTCGGATTCTGCTGCGGGCGGTGGCTCGGCGGCCGGATCTGCGCTGGCCGCTGCCTGCCGGCCTGGTCGATCGGGTGACCGGTGCGCGGGTCACCGGTTTCCGCCGCCGCGCGAAATACATTCTGATGCGCCTCGATCGGGGCTGGTCGATGCTGATCCACCTGGGCATGTCGGGGCGGATGGTCGTGGAGCCGGTTGGGCGCAACGACATCACGCTGCACGAGCATGTGGAGCTGGAGACGGACGACGGCTGGCGCGTCGGGTTCGTCGATCCGCGCCGGTTCGGCTCTGTCGATCTGATCGAGACTGACCGTGAGGACAGCCACCGTCTGCTGGCCGAGCTGGGTCCGGAACCGCTGGACGAAGCATTTTCCGTTCCAGTGCTGGACCACGCGCTAGCCGGCAAGAAGACGCCGATCAAGGCCGCCCTGCTGGACCAGAAGATTGTCGCTGGCCTGGGCAACATCTACGTCAGCGAGGCGCTGTTCCGCGCCGGGATCTCGCCGCAGCGGCTGGCGCTGAGCGTGCCGGGCCTGCGGGCCACGCGCCTGGTTCCGGCAATCAAGCAGACGTTGACGGAGGCGATCGCCGCCGGCGGATCCTCATTGCGCGACTACGTCCAGCCTGATGGCGAGCTGGGCTACTTCCAGCAGGCCTGGAAGGTATACGGCCGCGAAGGCGCCCCCTGCCCCGGCTGTCCAGGTATGCCGACATGCCGCGGTGTGCGGCGGATTGTCCAGTCGGGCCGCAGCACGTTCTACTGCCCGCGCACCCAGCGTTGATCTGACGCCCCAGCGCTGCTGGCGCGCAGCCTGACCGGGTTTTGTCGATTAACCGGCCTTTGGTTATCGTGCCGCCCCAAGCGCCGTTGATCCCCGGCGCTACCTGCCAACCTGTTTTCTGGAGCACGCCAGCATGCCGACTTATGAGAACATCATCGTGGAGACCCAGGGCCGTGTTGGTCTGATCCGGCTTAACCGGCCATCCGCCTTGAACGCCCTGTGCGACGCCTTGGTTCGCGAACTGGGTGAGCAACTGATGGCACTCGATACCGACAAGTCGATCGGGGCCATCGTGATCACCGGCAGTGACCGGGCATTCGCGGCGGGTGCGGACATCAAGGAGATGCGCGAGCGCACCAACCCTTCGGCGATGGTGGAGGACTTCATCGGTGCCGGCTGGGAAAGCGTGCTGCGGGTGAAGAAGCCGGTGATCGCGGCAGTGGCCGGCTTTGCGCTGGGCGGCGGCTGTGAGCTGGCGATGATGTGCGACATGATCTTTGCCGCCGACACCGCGAAGTTTGGTCAGCCGGAGATCAACCTGGGCGTTATACCCGGTGCTGGCGGCACACAACGGCTGACCCGGGCGGTCGGCAAGTCGAAGGCGATGGACTTGGTGCTAACTGCCCGCATGATGGATGCAGCCGAGGCGGAGCAGGCCAATCTGGTGTCACGTGTTTTTCCCGCGGACCAAATGCTGCCGGAAGTCATGAAGATCGCCGAGCGGATCGCCACGCAATCACCGGTGGCGGTGCAGTTAGCCAAGCAGGCGGTCAACCGTGCCTTTGAGACGACCTTGGTTGAGGGCGTGCGGCATGAGCGGGCGCTGTTTCTATCTTTATTCGGCACTCCGGATCAAAAAGAAGGCATGGCTGCGTTCGTCGAGAAGCGGAAGCCGGACTTCAACCTCGGGTAGACAGGATCCATCTGCCTCGGCCGGAGCCTGCGCATGCTGATGGTCCTCCGACAGCGAGCCTGTGGCGGCAGGACACCTCGGACGGCGAAACCCGCGACAGGCAAATAACCAAGTCGGCAGTAAGACGCATTTGTAACGCTAAAGTTGCCGTGTTTATTTTGGCACTATTACACGTTTGCGCTGGTTTCACATCTCATTACCGGGATTTCTCTCGCGTAAATCCATCGGGTCAGCTACATCGGCACGATGGACAAAAGGATGCTTCCATCGGCCCACGCCAGTGCGTCGCGGATCGATCTATCGCCGGGCCTGAATCTTCTGCTGGTCAGCCGTAGCGCAGACTGGTTTCATGCGGTCCAAGCTGCCACGAAGGCGCTGGGTCATGGGAACTTACTGACGTGTGGCGCCAAGGATGCCGTAGCAAGGCTGGCTGGGGCAGCGCCGCGGTGTTCGCATCTTCTGGTTGACCGCAACGCTGCGGACGGCCTGCTGGATGAACTGGCCGACCTTGCCACCGAGGCGAGTCCCTTCGACACCAGCATGTTGGTGCTGGGTGCAGCCGATCACGGGCGCCCGCTGGTGCGCGTCATACCGACGGCGACCTCACAATCGGTGCTGGAGGCTTTGATGACGGGTGCCCCGGTTCGGCGGCGGACCGCGATGGACTACTCTGAACTGCGGACTGCACTTACGGGCGCGATGATCGAGACACGGTATCAGCCGATCGTCCGTGTGGCTGATCGGCGCCCAATCGGGCTGGAGGCGCTGGTCAGGCTCAATCATCCGGAGCAAGGCACTCTGCTGCCAGATCTGTTCATTCCACAGATCGAGGATGCTGGCCTGGCGGCGGAGCTGACCAGTCTTGTCTCGGCACGGGCTTTTTCAGATCTTGCTGGTCCGATCCTCGCTGGTCGAGGCTTGCGGGTGTCGGTGAACTTCCCGCTTGATGTAATGCTGCAGCCCGCGGCGCTGGACAGGCTGGAGGAACAGCGACGGGCCGCGGGCCTGGCAGCCGAAGCAATCACCATTGAGCTGACCGAGAGCCAGCCGGTGGAAGACACCGTGCTGCTGGGGCGGTCCATGGAGCGGCTGCGGGGTTTGGGCTATGGCGTGGCCATCGATGATGTTGGGCCGGCGGTGCCGCGGCTGGCCCCGTTGCTGGAACTGCCGTTTACCAGCCTGAAGCTTGACAGGGAGATGGTTCAGCAGGTCGCCACGTCGGACACAATGCGGGCGTTCCTGGTGGCGACAATCGCCGCAGCAAAGGCGCGTGGCCTGAGCGTTGTTGCCGAGGGGGTGGAGACGGAGAGCATCTGGGACCAAATGGCTGGCCTTGGTGTCGACGAGGTCCAGGGCTTCCTTGCCGCTCGGCCGCTGCCGGTGGCGGCGGTGCCGGTCTGGTGGGACGTTTGGGTCGAGCGGGACATTCCACGCGCTTGATTGCGGCTGGCCCATGCATTCAGTCAGAATAGCGTTTATAACATGGGGATGGACATTACCCATGTTGCAAAATCTGAGCGGAAACCACGCGGCCAGGGCGCGTCCCGCCGCGGTGAGATTCTGGACGCCGCCAAGCGGCTGTTCCTGACTGAGGGGTTCGAGAACGCGACGATCCGCAAGATTGCCGCAAGCGTGGGCGTGTCCTCGGCTGCGCTTTACCTCTATTTTCCTGACAAGGACGCGATCCTGCGGGCGATTGCCGAGTCGACGTTCGACGCCCTGCTGTTCCGACTTCAGGAGTCACAGCAGCATGCCGACACAGACCTGGAACAGTTGCGTGCCGGCCTGCGTGCCTATGTCGGGTTCGGCCTGGCACATCCGGACGAGTATCGATTAACGTTCCTGGCGAAGCTGATGCTGCCCAGCGGTCCGGGCCGATCGGCGGATCCCTGTGCCGATGTCGCGGCGGCTGACCGGTCATTTGATATCCTGCTCAATGGCATCACCCGCCTGATGCACCTGGGCATCTTCCAGCCGGCGGACCCGGTGCTGACCGCCGAGGCTGTTTGGGCCAGTCTGCACGGCGCGACCGCACTGCTGCTGGATCAGCGGGATCATCTTGAAGCGGAGCCAGATGCGCTAATCGAGCGGGTCATTGACATCGTCGTGCGCGGGCTGTCCATCTGAACATTATCATTGATAACCGATCATTGGTAAGCTAGCTTGGCGCATGCCGTAGTATCGCGAACCAGAAGTTCAACACATGGATCCAAGACCTGGTCCGCGACGCTAAGGCTTTGTTTCGGTGGTCTGCTGATCCTCTACATCCGTCGCTGAAGGTGACGCGTTCCGGGGGCAGGACCCTAGGAGCGCCATGCCATGCTTCGCTTCTTCATCTGCGGCATTGCCATGTTCAGTCTTGCCGCGCACTTCGTTCATCCGGCGCGAGCTGAGCAGCCGCCGCGCCCGGTGCGGGTGCAGACCGTCCAGTTGGTTCCTGAGCAGCAGGCCGTCACCTATCCAGGCACAGTGCAAGCCCGGGTGCAGGCCAGCCTGAGTTTCCGCGTGATCGGCCAGGTCACCGAACGGCTTGTGAACATCGGCGACCGCGTCGTGCCGGGCCAGCCGTTGGCGCGGCTCGACCCGATCGATGCGCGGTTGAATCTGGAAGCCTCCGCGCAGACGGTGCGCGCGGCCGAAGCCGAGGCGGTCAATGCGCGCGCGGATTTTATGCGGTATGAGCGCCTAGGCCGCAACTCGCCGGTGTGGCTGCCGTCGGAATTCGATCGCCGGCAGGCTGCTCTGGACGGGGCCGAGGCGCGTCTGGCGCAGGCCCAGCGGCAACTGGCGCTGGCGCGGGATCAATTGGATTACACGACGCTGAAGGCCGATGCGGCAGGGGTGATCACCGACCTGAAGCTGGAAGTGGGTCAGGTGGTGGCAGCCGGGCAGACGGTGCTGGTGCTGGCCCATACGGCGGAGAGCGAGATCGTCGTCGATGTTCCGGAAAACCGGCTGGCGGAGATCAGCGCGGCGCAATCGGTCGAGGTTCGGCTATGGTGGCAGCCGGATAAGGTGCTGGCGGGACGGGTAAGAGAAATCGGCGCGCTGGCCGACCCGGTCAGCCGCACGTTCGCCGTCAAGGTCACGATTCTTGATGCGGCTTCAGGCGGGGCGGGAGGCGCGACAGCAGGTCTGGGAATGACTGCGGCCGTGCGCTTTGGCCGCGACACGGGAAAGATGGTGGCCCGCCTGCCCGCCTCGGCCGTGGTGTCGGCCGACGGAAGATCCACGGTGTGGGTGCTGGATCCGGACATCCACCGGGCGGTGGCCCACCCGGTGCGGGTGGCGGCATGGCTGGGTGACGGCGAGGTGGTGATCACCGATGGCCTCGCGGCCGGCACGCAGGTTGTCACAGCCGGTGCCGCACAACTGGATGCCGCCATGCCGGTGACCGCCTGGGCTGGAGCCATCCGATGAACCTTTCCGCCTGGGCGCTGCGGCATCGCGCGCTGACGCTGTATCTGATCCTGGCGATCGCCGCGGCGGGCGTGTGGGCCTATGTCTCATTGGGACGGGCAGAGGACCCGCCGTTCACCATCAAGCAGATGGTCATCCAGGTCGATTGGCCCGGCGCGTCGGCGCAGCAGATGTCGCAGTCGGTGGTGGACCGGATCGAGCGCAAGCTGGAGGAGGTTCCATCACTGGATTATGTCGAAAGCAACGTGCAGCCGGGCCATACCGTGCTGACGGTGTCGCTGCGGGATGATACGCCCCCGGCCAATGTGCCGGATCTTTGGTATCAGGTGCGCAAGAAGGTCGGGGACATCGCGCCGACCTTGCCGCAGGGCGTGCAGGGTCCGTACTTCAATGACGAATTCGGCGACGTCTTTGGCATCATCTACGCCTTCACCGGGGATGGCTTCGATCTGCCGGCGCTGCGCCATGTCGTGGAGGATGTCCGCGAGAGCCTTCTGACGGTGCCGGAGGTGGGCAAGATCAGCCTAGCGGGTGATCAGGAGGAACGGCTCTACATCGACTTCTCGCACCGCAAACTGGCTGAACTCGGGCTGTCGGTGCCGGATGTGATGGCGGTGGTCAGCAATGAGAACATCATGGCCGCCGCGGGGTTTGTCGAAACCGTGCAGGACCGTGTCTATGTCCGCACTCGCAACGCGGTGGACGGGGAGACGGCGTTGCGGGGGATTCCTATCGCGGCCGGCGGACGGCGGGTCAGGCTGGGCGACATCGCAACCATCAGCCGGGGCACGATTGACCCGCCGTCGGCGACGGTGCGGGTCAACGGCAGGCCGGCGCTGGCGCTGACGATCTCCATGGCACAGGGCGGCAACATCCTCGATCTCGGCCGGCGGATAGCCGCGCGGATGCAGGTCATCGCGCCGACCCTGCCGCTGGGGGTGAACGCCATCCGGCTGAACGACCAATCGGAGGTGGTGGCCAAGGACGTGGCCGAATTCCAGGAGAGCTTCCTGGAAGCACTGGCGATCGTGCTGGTGGTCAGCTTCCTGTCGCTTGGCTGGCGCACCGGGCTGGTGGTCGCGATCAGCGTGCCGCTGGTGCTGGCCGGCACCCTGGTTGGGATGAAGCTGCTGGGGATCGACCTGCAGCGGATCTCCCTGGGGGCGATGATCATAGCACTTGGCCTGCTGGTCGACGACGCGATCATCGCCGTCGAGACAATGTTGGTGAAGCTGGAACAAGGCTGGGACCGTGTGCGGGCCGGCAGTTTTGCCTATACCTCCACGGCGTTTCCGATGTTGACCGGAACCCTGGTGACCGCGGCGGGCTATTTGCCGGTCGGGCTGGCGCAGTCCTCCACCGGCGAATACACACGCGACATCTTCCGCGTCGTCGGGCTGGCCTTGGTGCTGTCCTGGCTCGTCGCCGTGCTGTTCGTTCCCTACCTGGGGGCGCTGCTGCTGCCGGAGGTCAAGCGCACCGCCGCGGATCCGGAACATGCTGCATACGACAAGCGATTTTACCGGCTGATGCGCTCGGCGGTCGGCTGGTGCATCGGCGCGCGGTGGTGGGTGATCGGGCTGACGGTGGTGGTGTTCGCCATCTCGCTGGCCGGATTTACCAAGGTGCCACAGCAGTTCTTTCCATCATCCGACCGGCTGGAGGTGCTGATCGAGATGCGGCTGCCTGAAGGTGGCTCTTTCGCCGCCACCGCCGCCTCGGTCGCGCAGGTGGAGGACATTCTGCGCAAGCAACCCGGCATACGATCGTGGGCAGCCTATACCGGGACGGGCACGCCGCGGTTCTTCCTGGCGTTTTCACCGCAACTGCCGACGCCGAACTTCGCCCAGTTCGTGATCAACACCGACACCGTCAAGGCGCGGGAGGCTTTGCTGGACCGGCTGCACAGCGCCATTCAGGCGGGAGACTTCGCCGATGTGCGGATGCGGCCGTCGCGGCTGGAGCTTGGGCCACCGGTCGGCTATCCGGTGCAGTTCCGTGTAACCGGGCCGGACCCGGCGGTGCTGCGCCGCATCGCCAGCGTGGTCGGCCAGACCATGCGGGACGATCCGCACATCGGCAATGTCAGCGACAACTGGGGCAATCTGGGAAAGTCGGTGGAGGTCGACATCGACCAGGACAAGGCGCGACTGCTTGGGCTGTCCAGCCAGGACGTGTCGCAGACGCTGCAGACCCTGCTGCAGGGGGTGACGGTGACGCAGTACCGGGAGAACCTGGACCTGATCCCGGTGGTGCTGCGGGCGGTCGAGAGCGAGCGGCATGACCTTGGCGACCTGTCGAACGTGACAATTCGCGGCAGCAACGGGCGCATGGTGCCGCTGTCGCAGGTGGCGACGATCCGTCCGTTGATGGAGGAGGCGTTCTTCGAGCGCCGCGGCCGCCTTCCGGCGCTGACCGTGCGCGGCGACATCGTCGACAATGCCCAGGCCCCCGAAGTGACCAACGAGATCGTGCCGCGGCTTGCCCCGGTCAAAGCCTTCCTGCCGGCGGGCTACGCGATCGAGACCGCAGGCGCGTCGGAGGAGGCGGCGAAAGGCCAGACCTCGATCAACGCGATCATGCCGCTGATGGTGCTGGCCATGCTCTCCTTGCTGATGCTGCAGATGCAGAGCTTCAGCCGCATGGCGATGGTGATCCTGACCGCACCGCTGGGGCTGATCGGTGTTTCCGCCGCGCTGCTGGTGACCGGGGCGCCGTTCGGCTTCGTGGCGACGCTGGGGTTCATCGCGCTGGCTGGCATTATCATGCGCAACTCGGTGATCCTGGTCGACCAGATTGAGCGGGAACGGACGGAGGGGCAGGATCCCGCGGCGGCGATCGCCAACGCGGTGGTGCGTCGGACGCGGCCGATTCTGCTGACGGCGGCGGCGGCGATCCTGGCGCTGGTGCCGCTGGCGTTCTCGATCTTCTGGGGCCCGATGGCGATCGCCATCATGGGCGGCCTGGTCAGTGCCACGGTGCTGACGCTGTTCTTTGTTCCCGCACTTTATGCAGCCTGGACCCGGGTTCCCCGCGCGGCGCGCGCGCGTGCATTGCCTGTGGGCTGGAAACAGGAGACGATCGGGGGCTAGAGCCTGATGGCTACAGGTTGAAGCCATCAGGCTCTAGCTGTCGTTGTTTGAGAGGGCGATTCACGTCTGAGGTTGGACCAACCTCAGACGATCGCGCTCTAGTTTTCAGGAGGCCACAGATGGCACGCAACATCGCGGTCGGCGTCGGGATCATGGAATACCCGTTCAACACGTCGGACGGATTCTGGCGCTGGGTCGACCTCTGCGAGCAAGGCGGTCTGGATTCGATCTGGCAGACCGACCGGATCGTCAGCCGAACGCCGATCCTGGAATCCATGACCGCGCTGGCGGCGATCGCCGGGCGGACCCGGCGGATCAAGTTCGGCGTGAACGTCGTTTCCGTGGCATTGCGAGAGCCGGTGCTGCTGGCCAAGCAGTGTGCGACCATCGATGTTCTTTCGGGCGGCCGGCTGTTGCCGGGCTTCGGCATCGGCAGCCCACGCGGCGCCGAATGGACGGCGATGCACCTGGACACCACGACGCGCGGCCGGCGGACGGATGAGGCGCTGGAGATCATCAGCCGGCTTTGGTCAGGCGAGGCGTTGGACTTTCAAGGGCGGCATTTCAAGCTGACCAAGGCCTCCATCGCGCCGCTGCCGGTGCAGCCGGACCTGCCGATGTGGATCGGCGGTTCCTCCGAGGCGGCGATCAAGCGCACGGCCAGGATCGGCACCGGCTGGCAGGCCGGCCCGGAAACGGCGGAGGCGGTGGGTCCGGTGATCGCTGGGATCAAGGCGGCGCTGGCCGAGACCGGGCGGGTGATCGACGAGGATCACTATGGCGCGGCGTTCGCGTTCCGCTTTGGCGGCTCGGAGGATGCCGCGGTCGCCAAGTTCATGGAACAATATCGTGCTCGGACCGGGCGTGATCCGCGGGACACGTTCGCCATCGGCGACGCGGAGGTGATCGTCCGGCGCCTGAGCGACTATGTCGATGCGGGCGCATCAAAGTTCATCCTGCGCCCAGTCGCGGCGGGCGACGCGGACATGCTGGCGCAGACCCGGCGGCTGGTGGAGGAAGTCCTGCCGATGGTAGCCGCACGGTGGCCCAAGCAGCGCAAGGCGGCGGCCTGAGCGCCGGTGGTGCGGCGGCTATCCGCTCGCGGTTGCCTCTGCGGGGTCCTGAGGTGGCAGCAGTTTTGACATCGGATAGCTGACGTCCGAGCCGAACTTGCCGACGGCGGGGCCGGTCTGGACATAGCCGGAAGCCTGGTAGAAGCGGCGGGCGGTCTGCGTGCTGAGCAGGCTGCAGCGGCTGTTGCCCCACTGCCTCGCCTGAGCCTCGAGTGCTGCCATCAGGCCGCGGCTGACACCGCGGAACCTGGCGTCCGGCGAGACATAGTTGAGGATGATCTCACCCGAGCAGGTGACCGCACCGACCGCGAGGATGTCGGTGCCATCGACCGCGAGCAGCATGGCGTTGTTCGGGTTGGTGATCCATGTGGCGACGATGGCGGGCGTCTTGTTGGCCAGCCAGCGGTCCAGGATGGCAGGGTCGTCGCGGTGGTCCGCCTGGCACAGTTCGGTGATCGAGCGGCGCAGCACCTGGCAGGCCGCGGCGGCGTCGTCCGGTTCGGCCGGCCTGATCCGCATGTCAGTGCCTGATCCGCATATCGGTTTCAGCGCGCGGTGCGCATGCGGCTAAGCGAGCTTTCTGAACTTCTGCAACGATCGCAGGTTCTCCGGCCTGGGCTGGTCGGGAAAGCTCTGCGGCCAGTTGGTCCAGGAGACCTCGCCCACGTAGATGTCGCCGCGGCTGTCCACCGTCAGCCCGTGCGGCGCCATGAACTGATCCGGCCGCAGGCCCGCACCTGGACCACCGAAGCGGGCCAGACGCTTGCCGGTGTGGTCGACGATCGACAGGCGCGGCCCGAGGTTCGGCACGTGCCGATTCACCGGCTGCACCGGCCCGAGTTCGCCGATGTAGCAGACCGGGCATTTTCCAGGCGGCATGAACAGCCCGCAGGGGCGGTGCAGGTTGTTCCACTGGGTCTCATACCGACCAGAGCCGTCGAACACCTGCACACGGTGGTTCTCGCGGTCGGCGACGTAGACCCAGCCGTCGGCATCACAGGTGATGTTGTGGACGATGTTGAATTCGCCGGGGTCAGAGCCGGGACCGCCCCACGACAGCAGCAGGCGTCCGTCAGGCATGTATTTGTGCACACGGGCGTTGCCGTAGCCGTCGGAGACATAGACCTCGCCTTGCGGCGAGAGGGCGGTGTGGGTGCAACGATGAAAGGGCTCGCCGCTCATGTAGGGGGCGGGTTCGCCAGAGGTGCCAAGGGTAAGCATCACCCTGCCGTCGAGGGTGCACCGGCGGACGGTATGGTCGCCGTCGTCGGTCAGCCACAGGGTGTCGTCGGGGGCGACAAAGATGCCGTGCGCGCGGGGAAACAGGCCCTCGCCCCAGGAGCGCAGGAAGTTGCCGTCGCGGTCGAAGACGATCATCGGGTGCTCGCCGCGGTTGAAGACGTAGACATTGTCCTTGCTGTCCACGCCGACGCCGCCGATTTCCTTGAACGACCAGCCGGGGGGAAGTTTGGCCCAGTCTTCCACCGGCTCATACTGATAGTCGCCGCTGCCCAGGGTGATCATGTGCGCTTTCCCTGTCTGGTTGAAGGGCAGTGAGCTTGGCATGTGATGCTGGGTTCATCCAGAGCAGCCGTCGGGCAGTGTTCAGCCATGGTCCGGTTGAAGCCTAAGGCAGGGCCAGGCCGCCGCCGTCGATGGGAAGCGCATGGCCGGTGATGCCGCGGGCCTCCGGCCGCAGCAGCCAGGCGACCGCGTCGGCGACCTCGGCGGGCGAGGCGACACGGCCAGTGGGAACCCCTGCCGCGGCCTGCTGCGCGGTGATGCCGAGTTCGACGTAGCGCTGGGCGGCCATCTCAGTGTCCACCCAGCCGGGGCAGAGGGCATTGACGGTGATGCCGCGCGGCGCCACGGCCAGAGCCAGGGCGCGGGTGAAGCCTACGACGGCGTGTTTGGCCGCGCAATAGGCGGTCTGGTCCGGCACGCCCCGCAAACCCAGAACCGAGGCGATGTTGACGATGCGCCCGGTCTGCTGTGGCAACAGCGCCAGCGCCGCCTTGCAGCAATGGTAGGTGCCGTGCAGGTTTGCCCCGATGATCGCGTGCCAAACCGCGTCGTCGCCATCCAGCCGGTTGCTGCCGGCAAGCCCGGCGCAGTTCACCAAAACGTCGACCTGCTGCAGGCCGGCGAACAGGACCTGCACCGCAGCGGCGTCGGCGACGTCGCAGGCAGCGAAGCGGTGCGGCGAGGCAGCCGGCTGGCGGGCCAGCACCAGCACGTCGTAGCCATCCGCGGCCAGCCGGTCGGCGACTGCCGCGCCGATGCCGCGCGTGCCACCGGTGACGACGGCCAGCTTCATTGCGCGGTGCCACCGCCGTCGACGGGCAGCACCACACCGGTGACGAACGAGGCCGCATCGGAGGCGAGAAAGGCCACCGCTGCGGCAATTTCCGCCGGCGCGGCGAAGCGGCCAAGGGGAACGCTGGATTGATAGGCCTCGGCGGATGCGACAGCAAAGCGGTCGGGGTATTTCGCCGCGAGGTCGGTGATGACGGTGGCCAGCATGGCGGTCTCGGTGCTGCCCGGGGCGACGCAGTTCACCCGGATGCCGAACCGTGCCCAGTCCAGCGCGGCGGAGCGGGACAACTGGGCGATGGCCGCCTTCGACGCGCCATAGGCGGCGCTGACCTGCTTGCCGATCAGCGCCTGATCCGAGGCGATGTTGACGATCGCCCCTCGCCGGCGCTGCATCATGCCCGGCAGCACCGCCCGCATCAGCGCGTAGGCGGCGAGAAAATTGACCCGGAACACCTCCTGAGTCTCCGCCAGCGAGGTCTCCAGTACGGTACCCAGGACGGTGACGCCGGCGTTGTTCACCAGGATATCGATCGGGCCATGCTGGGCGACCAAGGCGTCAAGCCGGGGTTCCAGCGTCGCGGTGTCCGACAGGTCGAAATCCGGCAGGTCCAGGCCGATCACCTCGACGCCGTCGCGGGTCAGCGTATCAAAGATCGCGCCGCCGATGCCGCCGCGATGTCCGGTGACGATTGCACGCCGTCCTGCGAGACCGTAGCTCAGTTCCGCACCCATATTGCCTCCAGCCGAATTGATGCCATTCTTGCCGCAACACTCCGGGAAGGAACCCCTTCGATGCATCGGATTGCCGCGATACTGCGCCTTTTGCTGATCTCTGGCATCTTGCTGGCGCCTGGCGTCGCATGCGCGAACGACAAGGTCAATTTCGGGCTGGACTGGAAGGCAGAGGCTGAGTACGGCGGCTACTACCAGGCCGTGGCCACCGGCATCTATGCTAAGCACGGCCTGGACGTGACCGTTGAGGAGGGTGGTCCGCAGGTCAACCACACGCAACTGCTGCTGGCCGGGCGGCTGGACTTCAACATCGCCGGCAACGCCTTTCTGGCGCTGAATTTCGTCAAGGAGAACATTCCGTTTCGCGCCATCGCCGGCATGTTCCAGAAGGACCCGAGCGTATTGATCGCGCATCCTGGGGTGGGGAACGACAGCTTCCCGGCGCTGAAGGGCAAGCCGATCATGATCGGTGCCGACTCGCGCGCCAGTTGGTGGGCGTTCCTACGGGCGAAGTTCGATTATTCCGATAGCCAGATCCGGCCCTACACCTTCAATCTGGCACCATTCCTAACCAACAAGAGCGCCATCCAGCAGGGTTATCTTGGGTCTGAGCCGTTCTCGATCGAGCAGGAGGCGCATTTCAAGCCGGTCGTGCTGCTGATGGCTGATGCGGGCTTCCAGGGCTATGCCAGCCTGATCGCAACGTCGGACAAGAAGATCCAGCAGCAGCCGGATCTGGTGAAGCGCTTCATCGATGCGTCGATCGAGGGCTGGTATTCCTATCTGTATGGCGATCCGGCCCCCGGCAACGCGCTGATCAAGAAGGCCAATCCTGAGATGACGGACGCGTTGATCGCCTATGGGATCAGCTCGATGAAGTCGCACGGCATCCTGGACTCTGGCGATGCCGCAACGATGGGGATCGGCGCGATGACGGCAGCGCGCTGGTCGGAGTTCTACAAGTCGGTGTCCGACGAAGGTATCTATCCGAAGGACCTGGACGTGACAAAGGCCTACACACTGCAGTTCGTTGACCACAAGGTGGGGATGGATCTGAAGCATTGAGCCTGCGTTGCTGACCATCAGCCATGTCGGGCGCCGCTTTCCTGGCGGCACCGAGGCTCTGCGTGACACCTCTCTGCGGCTGGATGAAGCCGATTTTGTCGCCCTGCTGGGGCCGAGCGGCTGCGGCAAGTCGACGTTGCTGCGGCTGATCGCCGGTCTGGATCAGCCGGATGAGGGGCGCTTGAGCTGGGACGGGCGCCCACCGGCGCCGGGCGACATCGGCTATGTGTTCCAGGACGCGACGCTGCTGCCCTGGGGCACGGCGGAGGACAACGTGTTTTTGCCGCTGCGGCTGCGGGGCGTGTCGCGGAACATCGGCATGAAGCAGGTGCAGGCTGCCCTGCAACGCGTCGGCCTGCAGGGCTTCGAACGCGCTCGGCCACGGGCGCTCTCTGGCGGGATGCGGATGCGCGTGTCCATCGCGCGCGCCCTGGTAACCCAACCGCGGCTGCTGCTGATGGACGAACCTTTCGCGGCGTTGGATGAGTTTACCCGGCATCGGCTGCAGGCGGATCTGCTGGATGTCTGGCGTGCCGCCGGCTGCACGGTGGTGTTCGTGACTCACTCGATCTACGAGGCGGCCTTCCTGGCGCGGCGGATCGTGCTGATGACGCCGAGGCCCGGACGGATCGACCGCGAGATCGCCTCGCGGCTGACCGCCGGACCGCAGACCCGGCTGGAGCCGGCGTATGCGGCGCTGGTCGCCGAGGTTTCCCGCGGCATGGAGGACGCGCTGGGATGAAGTGGGCGCCGCTGATGTTTGGGCTGCTGGCGCTGGCGCTGTGGGAGGCGGCGGTACGATTCTTCGAAGTGCCGGTCTACCAACTGCCCGGCCCGGTCGCCATCATTGGCGCGTTCGTGGCCGACCCCGTCGGGCTGCTGCAGGCGCTGGGATCGACCTTGTTCGTGACCTTCGCGGCCCTGGCGGTGGCGGCGGTGCTGGGGGTGACGATGGCGGTGGCGATGTCGGCCAGCCGGCTGGCGCAGGCGGCGATCCAGCCGTGGGCAGTGGCGTTCCAGGTGACGCCGCTGCCGGCAATCGCGCCGCTGATCATCATCTGGGTCGGCCAGCCATTCGCCGCCCTGGTTGTCTGTGCCACGATCATCGCGTTCTTTCCGATGTTCGCCAACACTGCCTCGGGTCTGGCGTCGGCACCGACAGAGCTGAACGATCTGTTCCGGCTGTACGGCGCGGGGCGCTGGCAGACGATGACGCTGCTACGGCTGCCGGCCGCCCTGCCCTACTTCCTGACCGGCCTGCGGATTTCCGGCGGCCTGGCGCTGGTCGGCGCGGTGGTGGCGGAACTGGTGGCGGGGTCCGGTGGTTTTGCCTCGGGTCTGGCGTACCGCATTCTAGAGGCCAGCTTTCGTCTGGAGATGCCGCGCATGTTCGCTGCCCTGGTTCTGCTGGCCCTGGCCGGCATCCTGCTGAACTTCGGCCTGGGTGGGCTGGGTCAGGCGATTCTGCGGCGGCGGGGGCTGGCATGAACCGGTTGCTGGTGTTCGGGCTTGGCTACAGCGGCTCGGCCATTGCCCAGGCGGCACGGGCGGCCGGGTTTGGCGTGACCGGGACGACCCGGGACGGAAACGGCGGCAGCATCCGCTTCGATGCCGCCCAGGCGGCGATCCGCGAATCCACGCACCTGCTGACGACGGCTGGACCGGGAGAGAACGGTGACCCGGTGCTACATCTGTATGCAGCGGCAATTGCCGCCGCGCCGGTGCTGCGCTGGATCGGCTATTTGTCGAGCACCGCGGTCTACGGCAACCGCGATGGCGGCTGGGTCGATGAGGACACCAAAGCCGCACCGAGCCAGGCGCGCGGGCAGCGGCGGCTGGAGGTTGAAGAGGCGTGGGGCCGGTTGGCTGACCGGCGGGCGGTGGACATCTTCCGCCTCGCCGGCATCTATGGGCCCGGACGTTCGGCGCTGGACGACCTGCGGTCAGGCCGGGCGCGGCGGATGAAGAAACCCGGACATCAGTTTGGGCGAATACATCGGGATGACATCGCGCAGGCGGTGCTCGCCGCCATGCGGCAGGAGCGCTCAGCCGGGCGACGGGTGCTGAACCTGGCAGATGACGAACCATCCGAGAGTGCGGCGGTGGTCACTGAAGCGGCTGCTTTGCTCGGTGTCAGGCCACCGGACGAAATGGCCTTCGAGGATGCGCTTCCCGGCATGAGCCCGATGGCGCGCAGCTTCTGGAATGAGAACCGCAAGGTCTGCAGCGAGAAGACGAAGGCTGCCCTGGGAATTTCCTGGCGTTACGCGACCTATCGGGAGGGACTACGTGCCATCCTGGCCGAGGAGAGCGGCGAGGGTCTGGTGTAGCAGCGCCAAGTCCGCCGTCCGCGACAGGCGGTGGTCGCCGTCCTTGACCAGGGTAACCCGCACGTCGGGAGTCTCCAGGCGCTGGGCAATCTCCAGGGCGAGTTCCCATGGCACGTCAGGATCGGCCTGGCCATGCAGCAGGCGCACCGGACAGCGGATCGGGATCGGCGCCGTCAGCACCAGATGGCTAGTGCCGTCCTCGATCAGCTTCAGGGTGATCGGGGTTGGCTCGCCGTACTGACTGGGCACCTGCAGCACTCCGTCGCGCTGTAAAGTTGCCTGTTCGGACGCTGTCATCGCTGGCCACATCAGGCGCTGGGTGAAGTCCGGTGCCGCAGCAATCCCAACCAGTGCGGCGATACCGTCGGGCCGAGCGAGGGCGGTCAGCAAGGCGATCCAGCCGCCCATGGAGGAACCAACTAGGATAAGCTTGCCCACGGTCAGGCGGTCGATCACGGCCAGTGCGTCGGCTGCCCAGATGCCGATGGTGCCGGCCAGGAAGTCCCCGCTGCTGGCGCCATGCCCCGAGTAGTCGAAGCGCAGCATGCCGATGCCGTGCTGTTCGCAAAAGGCTGCCAGTGCCGTGGCCTTGTCCCCGGTCATGTCGCTGCGAAAGCCAGGCAGGAAGACGACGGTGGGTCCGCTGCCGTCCAGCCGGATCCACGCAAGCTCGGTGCCATCGCCGCGGTCGAGGCGGCCGGTTGTCTGGTTCATAGATTATTATTCCACGGTGCACGTGCATTGACGGCTGGATAGGCCTGCCTTGGGGGTTCTGCTTCTGGCCGGGCAAGGAAGGCCACGCTCGATTATGCCTATTATGCACACGTATGTGTTCAAGGCCCACGCTACTTGGGACGAGTGGGCACGTTAGGCGGCGGAGTGTTCTATGCACACACTGGAGAAGCCGAAATGAAAGCTGTCATTTATAACGGTCCAAGGGATGTAAGTGTCAGCAGTGTAGCAGACGCAAAGATTGAGAAGCCGACCGATGTCCTTGTCCGGCTGACGACCACCAACATCTGCGGCTCCGATCTGCACATGTACGAAGGTCGCACGAGCTTCGAGAAAGGCCGGATCTTTGGCCACGAAAATCTTGGCGTGGTTACCGAGGTTGGGACCGGCATTGACCGGATCAGGAAGGGCGACCGGGTCTGCTTGCCGTTCAACGTCGGCTGCGGCTTTTGCGAGAATTGCGAGCGTGGCCTGACGGGCTTTTGCCTGACCTGCAACCCGGGCAATGCTGGCGCGGCCTATGGCTTCGCCGAAATGGGTCCATACGAGGGTGGGCAGGCCGAATTGCTGCGGGTGCCGTACGCCGATTTCAACTGCCTGAAGCTGCCCACGGACGCGGAAGAGAAGGAGGACGATTATGTGATGTTGTCCGACATCTTCCCGACCGGTTGGCACAGCACCGAACTGGCTGGGCTGCGGCCTGGAGAGAGCGTGGCCATCTACGGCGCCGGACCGGTGGGCCTGATGGCGGCGCATGCCGCGGCGGTCCAGGGAGCAGCTCAGATCTTCGTGGTCGACAGCCATGATGATCGCCTGAAGCTCGCGGCGGCGTTTGGGGCGATCCCGGTCGACATGCGGCGATGCGATCCGGTGGAAGAGATTCTGCACCAGACCGACGGCCGTGGCACCGACCGCGGCTGCGAATGCGTCGGCTATCAATGCTGCGACAAGCACGGGCGCGAATCAAACAACCTGACGATGAACATGCTGGTCAACTCGACCAGGGCAACGGGGGGCATCGGCGTGGTGGGCGTGTTCGTGCCACAGGACCCGAACGGCCCGGACGAATTGGCAAAGAAGGGCCAGATGGCGTTCGATTTCGGCACATTCTGGTTCAAGGGCCAGCAGATCCGCACCGGACAGGCGAACGTGAAGGCCTATAACCGCCGCCTGCGCGATCTGATCCACGTTGGCAAGGCAACACCGTCCCGCATCATCTCCCACAGATTGGGGTTAGACGAGGCGCCTGACGCATACCGGCATTTTGATGCGCGTGACGAAGGCTGGACCAAGGTCGTGTTGAAGCCGGCGGCCTGAAGACAAATTGTATAGACAGAATGTCAGTGGATACCGGGCTGCAGCGACATCAACCGGGCTGATGAAGTTTCTGGTGAAAACACCCTGCTGGATATTCGGCAAGGCATGGTCAAACCGGACCAAGACGTGAAACGACTGCCCGTGGACAGCCCAGCCGATGTGCATACCGCATCGGCGGCGCGGACGCGGCGATCGCGCTGCAGTGATGCTTGGCGGTCGCACGAACCAGCCAGCCGCGAGCAGCGACTCCGACATCATGAGGCAGAGGTATTGATGACCGACACGCCAACGCCCCGAGACGGCAGCGGCCTTCGCGAAGTTGCCAGCTTCGATCATCAGGTAACCGGCGTCAGCGCCACACCTGATGGACGCATCTTTGTCAATTTTCCGCGTTGTACCGATGATGCGCCGGTTTCAGTGGCCGAAGTGCGGCCGGATGGCACACTGAAACCGTATCCAGACGAGCGCTGGAACAGTTGGCGCAACGCTCGGGCCAATGAAATGCCAGTCGAGACACACTTCGTGTGCGTGCAGTCCATCGTCGCAGATACCCATGGTTCGCTGTGGGTATTGGACGCAGCGGCACCCGGTAACGAAAAGATCTTGCCGGGCGGCCCAAAGCTTGTGCGCGTTGATCTTGCCACGGATACGGTGACACAGGTCGTGGCCGTCGCCGAGGACGTGGCGTTGCAAGGCACGTATCTGAATGACGTTCGCTTCAGTCCGGATGGAACGACCGCCTACATCACGGACTCCGGCACCAGGGGCGCCATCATCGTCGTTGACCTGGCGTCCGGGCATGCCTTTCGGGCGCTCGACAGCCACCCCAGCACGCAGATTGAAAGCAATGTCGTGGTCGAGGTCGATGGTGCGCCGCTGCGCCGGCCGGATGGACGGCAACCAGTCTTCGCCTCTGATGGCATCGCGCTGTCGAACGATGGACGCACGCTGTACTGGCAGGCGCTGACCGGGCGCACGCTGTATTCGATCGACACGGCGACACTCGTTTCCGGCAAGACGAAGTCGGAGATCGACGCGGCGGTGGTGAAAGTGGGAACAACAGCGGTCGCTGACGGTCTGTGGATCAGCAGCACGAACGTGCTCTACGTTACTTCGCCGTCGGACAATTCGGTAAAGTATTGGACTGGCACGGCGCTGGAGACGGTTGTCGCGGACGATCGGCTGCGCTGGCCGGACACGTTGTCCGAAGGACCGGACGGCACGATGTATATCACCGCCTCGCATATCCAGGACACTTACTGGTTCAAGCCTGAAGCACCCGCCTCGGTGCCGACGGGATTGTTCTCGTTCAAGCCGGTACGCTGACCGGCGGCGGTGGAACTCGTGTATCGAGTTACACTGGCTTGAGTGGTATGACGCTGAAGCCGGGTCAGAACCACACATGATCCGGCTCTATGGCGTTGCCAGGGTTTCGGGATTACCGGCGCATCCCGAACCCTGAAGGCGTGATATGATCAGGCCATGTCTTCACTGCTGGCGTCATCGGTTGTGCTGCAGGTCCTGCCCTCGCTTATTACAGGTGGCGTTGAGCGCGGAACCGTCGAAATCACCCAGGCGATCGCCGAAACGGGGTGCGGCGCGCTGGTCGCCAGCGCCGGGGGACCGATGGTGCGTCAGATCGAGGCTGCCGGCGGCGGCCACATCACCCTGAACCTGACGACGAAACATCCGCTGGAACTGTGGCACAATGCGGCGGCGCTGGAACGTCTGATCCGCGAGCACAAGGTCTCAGTGGTGCATGCACGGTCGCGGGCGCCGGCATGGTCGGCGTGGCTCGCGTGCCGGCGGACGGGCGTGCCTTTCGTCACCACGTATCATGGGACGTATGGTGAGGGCGTACCCTTCAAGCGCCTGTACAACGGTGTCATGGCGCGCGGATGCGTGGTGATTGCCGCCAGCCGGTTCATTGCCGAGCTGGTGGTCAGCCGGCACAAGGTCGACCCAGCGCGCATCAGGGTGATTCCCCGCGGTGTCGATCCGGGAGTATTTGATCCCGCGACGGTGTCCGAAGCACGCAGAAGCAGGCTCGCCGCAGAGTGGCGCCTGCCGGCGGGCGCGCCTGTCATCATGCTGCCGGGACGGTTGACCACGTGGAAGGGCCATGCGGTGCTGCTGCAGGCCATGGCGAAGCTGCCACGCCAGGATGTCGTGTGTGTGCTTGTGGGCTCTCACCAGGGCCGGTATGGCTACGCCCATGAGCTGGAAGACCAGGCGAGGCGCCTGGGGATTGCCGAGCGGCTTCGGCTGGTGGGATCGAACGACGACATGCCGGCGGCGCTGGCGCTGGCGGACGTGGTGGTGCATGCCTCGGTCAAGCCGGAGGCGTTCGGTCGCGTTGTGATCGAGGCGCAGGCGATGGGCCGGCCGGTGATCGCGTCTGACCTCGGAGGACCAGTGGAGACGGTGCGGCACGGTGACACCGGCTGGCGGGTGCGGCCGAACGACCCTGACGCATTGGCGGCAGCGATCCGCATGGCGCTGGATCTCGATCCGCCGAGCCGGGATGCGTTGGGCCAGCGGGCGCGCGCCTCGGTGCCCACAGTGTGTGCGATGCAGATGGCGACGCTGGACGTCTACCGAACGGTGCTGGGGGTCAGGAGGCAGCAGGAATGAGCGACGGTATGAGCGAAAAGCAAAGGATGCTGTCCGGCGCGCTGTATGACGCCGTGGATCCGGAGCTGGTTGCGGAACGGGCCGCCGCGGCGGCCTGGATGGTTCGATACAATGCCGCAGCGGCCGCGCCGGTTGCTGACCGGCTGATCCTGCTGCGCGAGCGGCTGGCGGCGGCGGGCGACGGTGTAGAGGTCAGGCCGCCGTTCTACTGTGACTATGGCTGGAACATCCGGCTGGGTGCTGGCGCCTACCTCAACTTCAACTGCGTCATCCTGGACGTGGCAAGCGTGGTGATCGGTGCGGGCACACAGATCGGCCCGGCGGTGCAGATCTATGCCGCCGACCATCCGCGGGATCCGGTGATGCGCCGCAGTGGGCGAGAACTGGGGCGGCCGGTGACGATCGGCGAGAATGTATGGATTGGCGGCGGAGCCATCATCCTGCCCGGCGTGCGTGTCGGCGATGACGCCGTCATCGGTGCGGGCAGCGTGGTGACACGGGATGTTCCGGCAGGCGCGATGGTCGTCGGCAACCCGGGACGGGTCCGGGGGTAGCTCAACCGAGGGCGTCGTCCTGAAGGCAGGTACGCAGCGCCCTGACGGTCTGCTCCAGGTCGCGCATGGTGTTGTAGCCGTGGAAGCTGATCCGAATGCGGCCGTGGCCGTTCCAGGCCAGCACATTGTGTCGGTGCAATCCTGCCACGATCGCCTGTGCCCGCGGAGAGGCGATGCAGACGCTGGCGCCATGCCTGACTGGATCGGCTGGCGTAGTCACCGTCGCTGGCAAGCGGGCGAGCTCCTGTAGCAGGGCTACGGTCAACGTCTGGACGTGCTTTTGCACGTCCATCATGTCGAAGCGCGACAAGTATCGCAGAGCGCCGTTCAGCACGTAGATCGAGCAGTGGGCCGGATTGCCGCGGGTGAAGCGCATGGCGTCGGACTTCAGCACCGGCGGCTTGTCAAAGCCGCCGGATCCGGCGGCGAGGGAGTACCAACCTGCTGAGGCCGGGCTCCAGTTCGGCTGTCGCCTGCGGTTCCAGAACGCGACGGCCACGCCGGTGATGCCCAGCATCCACTTGTAGCAGGCGGAGAAGGCGAAGTCGGCAATGGCAGCCTCGATTGGCAGATAGCCAGACGCCTGGGTAAAATCGACCAGCAACAATGCGCCGACGTTGTCGGCCAAGGTGCGCAAGGCCCGCAGATCGGTCCGCTCACCAGTCAGGTAGGAGACATAGCTGACAGCGATCAGGCGGGTGCTGCTGTCGACACAGGCAGCCAGCCGGTCCGCGCCCATGCCGTGGGCCAGGCGCAACGCGACGGCGGGCTGGCTGCGCATGGCAAACGGGGCGACGACCGAGGGATATTCGATGGCATCGACTGCGATCGAGTCGCCATCGTGCCAATCCATGCTTTCGGTGATGATCGAGACGCCCTCAGCCACGTTTGAGACGAAGCCGATATCGCCTGCATCGACGTTCCACAGCCGAGCGATAGCGGCGCGGGCGGTCGCGACCTCGGCGTCTTGGGAGTCGCGGCCGAGGGAACCAGCGCTCTTGTCGGCCAGGTAGCGCCGCATGGCTGTCTCATGGACCCGCAGGGAAGCGGTTTCGCCGCCGGCGCAGACATGGGCAACGCCGGGCGGCAGGTGGAAGTCAGCCGGATCAAACAGCGGGTGCATGGCGTTGGCTTACTGGCGTTCAGGAAAACGGGCCCTGCCGCCCTCCGTATTTGCGCGGCGGCGCGCATCTCGCGCTTCTCTACAGTCAGACATTCGGCGCGCTCGAAGGTTTTCAATCATCATGTGAGACAACGGCGCCTGCCGTCGTGCCGCCGTCGATCACGATGGTCTGGCCGGTGGTGAAGCTGCCGGCGGCCGAAGCCAAAAAGACTGCGGCGCCGGCGATCTCATCAGGCTCACCGATTCGCTGCAGCGGCGTGTCCTTGGTCCGTTTGCGGTACAGCGTGGGGTCCTCCCACAGGGCGCGGGCAAAGTCGGTGCGGACAAGGCCGGGGGCGATTGCGTTGGCACGGATGTTCTTCGGCCCCCACTCAACGGCGATGTTGCGCGCCAACTGCATGTCGGCGGCCTTCGAGATGGCATAGGCGCCAAGCTGGGCGGACCCGCGCAGACCGCCAATCGAGGAGATGATGATGACGGCCCCGCCGCCACGCTCGACCATGTGCGGGATCGCCATGTTGGCCAGCCACATGTTGCTGCGCACGTTCGAGCCCATGACGCGGTCGAAGGCCTCATCAGACATGCCGGCGGACGGCCCCAGATACGGGTTGACCGCGGCATTCTCGACCAGGATGTCGATGCCGCCGCATTGCGCGACGGTCTGCTCGACCAGGTTCTGCAGCTCGTCCTTGCGGGCAATATGGCAGGGGATGACGAGGGTCTTGCCGCCCTTCTCGCGGATCCCGGCGGCGACCGCCTCACACGCATCGGGCTTGCGGCTGGAAATGACGACAATGGCGCCGTGTTCGGCCATGCGGGTGGCGATGGCCAGGCCGATCCCTCTGGTGGAGCCGGTCACGATGGCGACCTTCCCGGTCAGGTCGAACAGTGACGACATCTTAGCCTCCCGTTGAGTTTGCGCTGGATTTGCTGCGGGTTGCCGCGCGGCTGCCAGGGAGTATGCTGCGGCTTCTGGGAACGTCAATCAGGCAAGAGCAATGCAAAACAGGCGCACCGGTGTCTACAGCCGGGACCAACTGACCCGTCTGCTGCATCCGCAAAGCATCGCCGTGATCGGTGCCTCCACCCGGACAGGGGCGTTCGGCGAGCGGGTGCTGTTCAACATGCAGCACTATGCCGGGCGGTTCTACCCAGTGAACGGGCGGTATCAGAGCATCGGCGCGCAGACGTGCTACGCCAACGTCGCCGACCTGCCGGAGGTGCCGGACTGCGCGGTCATCACCGTGCCGCGCGAGGCGGTGGAGGAGATCGTGGTGGACTGCGCCAAGGCCGGCGTCGGTGGGGCGATCATCTTCGCCTCCGGCTATGCCGAGACCGGCAAGGAGGACCGCGCCGTCCAGCAGGAGCGTCTGGCGGCTATCGCGCGGGAAACCGGTTTACGAATTGTCGGCCCCAATTGCATCGGTGTCGTGAACGCGCTGCTGGATAGCCGAGTGACGTTCATGGACATAACGCCGATCCCGCAGCCGCGGCGGAACGCGGTCGGAATCATCAGCCAGTCCGGGGCGCTTGGGATGGCATTGGCCCAGGGTGTGGTGCGCGGGCTGTCGGTCAGCCACGTGCTGACATCGGGCAATTCGTGCGACGTGGACATGGCGGACTTCGTCAACTACCTGGCGACGGAGCCGTCCTGCGGCGCCATCGCCTGCGTGTTCGAGGGAATGGCCACGCCTGAGCGCCTGCTGCTGGCGGCGGAAAACGCGTGGCGGGCCGACAAGCCGCTGGTCATCTTCAAGATGGCGACGGGCGAACAGGGTGCCCAGGCGGCGATGTCGCACACCGGCTCGCTGGCCGGGTCCCATGCCTCCTACCGAGCGGTGTTCCAGCGCGCCGGGGCGATCGTGGTGGATGACTTCGAGGCGCTGATGGAGACGGCCGCGTTCTTCGCCAAGGCGCCACAGCCAAAGGCACGCGGGGCGGCCGTGGTGGCGGCCTCTGGCGGGGCCGCGATCATGGCAACCGACCGGGCGGAACAGCACAACGTCTCGATGCCGCAGCCGACGCCGGAGGTGAAGGCCATCCTGGAGACACGCATTCCAGAGTTCGGATCCTCACGCAATCCCTGTGATGTGACCGCGCAGGTGCTGGGCGATCCCGAGTCGCTGGGGATCTGTGCCAATGCGCTGCTGAGTGATCCGCAGTATGGCGTGCTGGTCTCGCCGCTGACCTATGGCTACGCGCCGTCGGCGAAACGGCCGCAGGTCTACAGCGCGCTGGCGGAACAGCACGGCAAGATGGCCTGCGTGGTCTGGCAGACCGAGTGGCAGGATGGGCCGGGCGTGGTGGAGGCAAACGAGTGCGAGCGGCTGGCTCTGTTCCGCTCGATGAACGCCTGCTTTGCCGCGCTGGCGGCATGGCACTGGCGCGCCGACAAGCGGGCCGCTGGAATGCAAGCAGTGACGGAGACCGACCGGGAGACGTTGGCGCGGACAAAGGCACTGCTGGCGGGCGCGGATGGCCGGACCCTGACAGAGCGGCAGGCGAAGGACGTGTTGCGCCTGTATGGCGTCCCGGTGGTGGGCGAGAGCCTGTGCCAGTCGGCGGAGGAAGCGGTCAACGCGGCGGCCGCTCTGGGCTACCCGATTGTGCTGAAGGTGGAGTCGCCGGATCTGCCGCATAAGACCGAAGCCGGGGTGATCCGCCTGAACCTGCGGGACGCCGATGAGGTGCGAGCGGGCTACGCCGTGGTGATGGCGAACGCCGGCAAGGTTTCGCCGCCGCCGCGGATCTACGGCGTGCTGGCGCAGCCGATGCTGCCGCAGGGCATCGAGCTGGTTGTCGGGGCGCGGAACGATCCGCTGTTCGGTCCGATGGTCGTCGTCGGCCTGGGCGGCATCCTGGTGGAGGTGCTTAAGGATACCGCGCTGGCACCCGCGCCGATCACACCGCGGCAGGCGGAAGGCCTGCTGCGTCAGTTGAAGGGGGTCAGGCTGCTGGAGGGCTTCCGCGGCTTGCCGGGTGTGGACATCAACCGGCTGTCACAGGTCATCAGCGACGTTTCGCGGTTCTGCGCCGACCACCGGGACACGGTGGCGGAGCTTGATGTCAATCCGCTGATCTGCCTCGGTGAGCGGATTACCGCGGTGGACGCGCTGATCGTGCGGTCATGACCGGATGAATTCGGCGGCGCGCTCCGCGATCATGATGGTGGGCGCATTGGTGTTGCCTGAAACCATGATCGGTATGACACTGGCGTCGGCCACCATCAGGCCCTGCAGCCCACGGACGCGAAGCTGCGGATCGACCACGGCCTGCGGATCGGTACCCATCCGGCAGGTGCTGGTCGGGTGGTACAGCGTTGTGCAGTGGCCGCGGATGAACTGGCTAATTTGCTCGTCGGTCCGCGCCTCCGCGCTGGGGGTGATCTCCGGCCCAAGCTGCTCAGCCAATGGCGAAGAGGCTGCGATACGACGGTTGAGGCGCACGCCGGCCACGAGGGTGGCCAGATCCTGACCTGTCGCGTCGGAGCTGAAATAGCGTGGATCGAGCGATGGGTGCTCCAGCGGATCAGCGGAGCGCAGCTTGAGCTCCCCACGGCTGCGCGGGCGCTGCAACGTGGCGTGCAGCGTCATGCCGGGACCGGCGGCGAAGTAACGGGCATGGTCGCGATGGCCGGAGACGACGCCGTAGAGCTGCAGGTCGGGTTCGCCGACATCCGCACTGCTGCGGGCAAAGCCGCCGGCGGCTACCCAGCATGACGTCATTGGCCCGGAGCGGTCCTGCTGCCACTGCGCCATGGCGGTGTTCAGCTCCCCCTCGGTCATGCCGCCGATGCCGGCCTTCCCGCGGGTTGGGAAGGTGATCGGGACGTTGATGTGGTCCTGCAGATTCTTGCCGACGCCGGGCAGATCATGCACCGGCGCGATGTCGACTGCCCGTAGTTCCGCCGCGGGGCCGATGCCGGACAGCAGCAGCAACTGGGCGGAGCCGATGGAGCCGGCGCACAGCACGACCTGCGGTGCGTCCACGGTTTCAGGCTGACCGCGCTCAAGGAAGGCGACGCCGGCTGCCCTGCCGTGCTGGACAATGATGCGGGTGGTCAGAATGCCGCTGCGGACGGTCAGGTTGGGACGACTCAGGGCCGGACGGAGGAAGCCCTTCGCGGTGCCGAAGCGCTCACCCTCCTTGACCGTCAACTGGAACCAGCCGACGCCTTCCTGCACCGGACCGTTGAAGTCGGCGTTGTCGGGGACGCCGGCAGCCTGTGCGGCCTGGTGCCAGAGCCGCTCCATCGGATCGACATGGGCGACGTCGGAAACGGTCAGCTCGCCGCCTGCGGCATGCAGTTCGGCGTCACCCAGACGGGTGTTGTTCTCCGAGCGGAGAAATGCCGGCAGGACATTCTGCCACGACCATCCGGTGCAGCCGGACGCTGCCCAGCCGTCGTAGTCGGACGGCAGGCCGCGGATATAGATCATGGCGTTCAATGCGCCGGAGCCGCCGATCATGCGCCCGCGTGGCCAGTAGATGCGCCGGCCACGGCAGCCTGCCTGCGGTTCGGTGTGATAGCCCCAGTCGACGCGGGTGTTGAACATCATCGGCCAGTTGGCGGGGATATCGGAGTCAAGCGGCGCCGCGTGGCCAGCTTCGAGCAACAGCACGCGGCGCGCCGGATCGGCCGACAGCCGGTTCGCCAGCACGCAGCCGGCACTGCCGCCGCCGACGATGATGGTGTCGTAGGTCAATGGGCAACGCCGCTGTCGCCGGGTGCGAGCTGGTCAGAGGCCTGGCCAAAGGCGCCGCGCTTCTCATCATCCCAGTAGGCGGCGACAATGCTCGCGGCGATGAACAGCGCCAGGGTGATAAAATACGCCATCGAACATGGCAGCCCGAAGATCAGCGGTGCGGGCCCTCCGGCGATCCAGTAAACTGGTGGGAACAAGGCCAGCACCGCGTCCAGAATGAACCAGATGGAGATGAAGCCTGACCGGGGGCGGGTGGCGGGAACAAGCGTGGCCATGGTTGCGGGTTCCAGATCGATGGTGACAGGTGGCTGGCTCAGGCGCGGCGCGATTGGGTGCTGAGGCGTGGCTGCAGGGCGAGGTCGCCGACCGCGCCGGGTGTCGGCAACCGGCTTCCGGTCAGGGCGAACAATCCGTCGACACGCCTGCGCTCCGCGGCGCTGCTGGGCATCAGCACCGCGCAGCCGACATAGATCGCCGCGTTCACGATCAGCGCGATGATGCCGGAGGTAAGCCCCCAGGCCCAGCCGATGCTGGTTGGATAGGCGTTCTGCAGGATGATCGCGAGGACGAAGCCGACGACGGTGCCGGCAATGGCACCAGCGGCGTTGCCACGCTTCCAGAAAATGCCGAGGTATTGCGGCACCGCGAGCTGGATGATGCCCTGGTACGACAGGATGGCCAGGGTGAACAGATGCGGGATCGACCGGGTCGCCAGCAGGGCGGACACCAAGGTGACCACCAGCATGGCGATCTTGGCGATCACCACGGACTGCTTGTGATCCAGCGGACGGTAATTGCCGACGATATCATTGGCGACCTGCGCGCCGGTGGCCTGGATGCCGCCATCGACGCTGCCCATCGTTCCGGCCAGCACGGCCACGCCACCGAGGCCAAGCAGCAGCGGACCGCCGGCCAGCCGGCAGATCGTGAACCACATCGAATCCGGAGCCTTTGCCACCTCTGGCAGGAAGCTGGCCAGCAGCCCGAGGACCACCAGAGCCATGGCATAGAAGAACGAAATGGGAGCACCCATGGCGCCTGCCCGCTGCACGCTGCGCACACTGTCGGCGGTGTAGATACGAATGAATATGGAAGGCCAGCACCAGCCGCCGATGGCGCCGCTGAAGATGATGGCGAACAGATACAGTGGGCCGGTTGCCGACCCGAGGCCTGGTGCCTGCAGCATCGCGGCATGCAGGTCAGTGAGGCTGAAGCCGCGGCCCCAGATCAACCAGACGATCAGGCCGAACACGATCAGCGTGCCGCCGATATAAGCGACGACCCCCTGCAGCATGTCGGAGATCACGACACCGCGCATGCCCATGCGGATGGTCCAGAACTGCCGGATGACCATCAGGACCACGCCGATCAATACGGCCGACGTGGCACCCAGCGCGCCGAGCGAGAGCGACTCGAACAGCTCGCCCAGACCCTTGAAGCCAAGGACCAGCCAGGGGATGCCGGAGATAATGCCGACCAGCGAGCCAATGACCGCGAAGCCGCGGGAGTTATAGCGCAACGCAAACAGGTCAGGCTGGGTCTTGAGGTCGAACAGCTTGCCCCAGAGCCAAACCCGCTCTGCCATCACGTACATAAGCACGACGGTCAGCAGGCTGTAGATCGGCATGTAGAAGCCGACCACGCCGCCACTGGCGGCCAGGCCGGTCAACGCGAGGAAGATGCTGCCAGGCCACCAGGTATTGAGGAACGACATCATCTGATAGGCGGGACCAAAGGACCGGTCAGCCACAGCATAGTCGGTGAACGACTTGTCGGTGACATGGGCGCGCTGCAGCACGACGATCACGGCGATGCAGAAGATGGCAACCAACCCGAAGGTAATGATCATGAAGCAAGTATCCGTGCGGCAGTGGAAGTTGAATTGCAAGTGACGAAGCGGCAGTCGCGCAGTGAAGCCAAGGCAAACAGACGCCATACACGCAGCCGCAATAGACAATAGAACACCGCTACAGGAGCGGCAGGATTCGCACGCTGCTTCAAGTCATCGAGTCCGGATCTACGTCTGCAAAGGAGCGGCTGCCATCATTTTAGTCACGGATCTGCGAATGGCTGATTGGCTCATCGAGGGCTCATGTAGCAGGTTGTCCGCACGAAGCTGATGCGAAAATAAACAGAACTTACGGTAGCCCGGCCCGTATTCTTTGCAAGTGATTTTTTTGCGCCTGTTTCAGAGGCAAAGTTATGCAAAGCGTGCAACTTGCGTCGGGGTATTTACATGAACGGTTGGTAAATACTTGCGTATCCGTTACTTCATCGATTGCTATATTGTGGTGGGTGCTGCCCCCTGAGCGGGGATCGGGCGACTGATATCGATCAGCACGACGTGTTGCGTCGCAGTTGACGCCCGATCAAAAGCCCGAAGATGCAATTGCTCAGGCTACCGGCATGGAATTTGCTGCATGATTGACGATCGGCGGCCGAGCAGCGACGCGGTTTGGCTTGCGCAATACTTCAAGGACGATAAATGGGCCGATATCGTATTGATCCGGTTGCGGACGAGATTTTCATTGCGGAGTTTCGCAGGAATCCGGTTGGCAAACACAGCCCCGGGCTGACCCGTATCCTGAGCACGTTGCGGCACGACCCGAGCGGGCGACAAATCGTGCTATTCTGCCGCAAGCCATTCGCGGAGTGGCAGGTCGCGGAAATGCCCGCAGACCGCTGCGGAGCGCTGATGTTTGAGGATAATGCTGTCTTCGCAAACCGTAACGACGCCGAGTGGGCGGTGTTCCGTCGTCGCTGGCATGCGGCCACTGGGGAACAGATACGGTCAAGCGATGAGCATTGAGCGTTTGCACCAGGCGTATGCCCGAAGAAAGAGACGTCAGTGCTGAAGATCCTGGGATACCCCGATCGCTACAGCGTGGCGCCTGGCGAGGGGATTTCATTTCATATCTCGCTGGAAGAGGGTGATCAGTACGAGGCCCGCATCGTCGAAGTGGTCAACGGCGACTGCAATCCCCAGGGCCCGGGGCTGGATCTGCCGCATGTCCCCAGCGCGGTGGATGGTCGTTACATCGGTGTGCCACGCCGGGTTGACGCCGGGTCCTTTATGGCTGCTCCGGCGTTTCCAGACTTGGCAGCCTATCCGGTGTTCACATTCCGCGCGCTGATCTGGCCGACGCTGCCGGATCGGGCGGATCAGGTGCTGGTCGCGCAGTGGAATGCGACGACACAGACTGGCTTCAAGCTGCTGATGGGCGACGGGCGGTTGTCGGTCATCGTCGGCAACGGGTCCGGAAAGACGGCTCGGCAGGACCTCCTGCTCCGGATGTTGGAGCGTAAATGGTATGTTGTGACGCTTTCACTGGACATGAAAAAGCAACATTTTTGTCTGGGTCAGACGTCACTGCAAGCGGATTTCGGCTTCGAGGACATCGGGGTTCTGGAAGGGACCTTGCCGCTGGCCATGGGTGACGCCGGAGGGGGACTGCATCTGGCAGGCACGCTGATGGCGGACGGCAGCATTGGCGCACACTTCAACGGCAAGATCGAAGCGCCGGTTTTTATCGAAGGCCAGCCCGATCAGCCGACGCTGGTGGCGATGACGCTGCACCCGCTTCCTGCCGCCCTGGCGCCCCGAGTGATCGCCGCGTGGGACTTCTCGGCAGCCATTCGAACGGCGCGGGTCGCCGATATCGGCCCATCGCGGCGGGATGGGCACCTCGTCAATCTGCCCGCGCGCGGCATGAAGGGTGCCAGTTGGACAGGCGAGCATCAAAGCTGGCAGTCTGCGCCGACGCAGTATGCAGCCGTGCACTTCCACGACGATGACCTCTACGACGCCGGCTGGCCGGCCGATATCGTCTGGACGGTGCCAACAGAGATCCTAAGCGGCGCCTACGCACTGCATATCCGCTGCGGCGAGAACGATGCCACGGCAATGCGGGAAAGCTACATCCCCTTCTTCATTCGGCCGCCGCGTGATCCAGCCGCGCGCCGGAACCGACCCAAGGTCGCGTTCCTCGCACCCGTCTGCTCCTACATCGCGTATGCCAACCATGCCGCCCATATCATTACGCCGGGTGTGGAGGCGATGATGGGGCGCCTGCTGCACTTCGGTCATCAGGACGTCTATCTCTACGACCATCCGGAGATCGGCTATTCATTGTATGACAAGCACGCCGACGGATCGGGGATCTGCTACTCGAGCCGGCTTCGGCCCGTGATCAACTACGCACCGCGCTATCACTCCTGGCTCGGCGGGGATGGGTCCAGCCTGTATCAATACAACGCCGATACGCACCTGTTCGGCTGGCTGGCCCACCACAACATTGAATATGATATCATAACTGATGAGGATCTGCATCGTGAAGGCTATGAGCTGATCAGGGATTACCGCGTCATCCTGACCGGCTCGCATCCAGAGTATCATTCCACCGCGATGTGGGACGCCATGAAGGCGTGGCTCGATCGCGGCGGCCGTCTGATGTATCTGGGCGGCAACGGCTGGTACTGGCGCGTCGCTTTTCATGACGAGCTGCCGGGGGTGATTGAGGTGCGGCGGGCGGAGGATGGGATCCGGTCGTGGGAAGCTGAGCCTGGGGAGTACTATCAATCGTTCAACGGCGAGTATGGCGGGCTGTGGCGCCGCTGTGGACGGCCGCCGAACATGATGACGGGTATCGGCTTCGTCGCCCAGGGGTTCGACGTATCGTCCTACTACCGGCGGGCGCCGGACGCGGACAATCCTCGCGCCAGCTTTATCTTCGAGGGTGTGCCGGATGAGATCATCGGCGACTTCGGGCTGATCGGCGGTGGTGCTGCGGGAATCGAACTGGACTGCATCAATCCGTTGCTGGGCTCGCCGCCGAACATCCTGCGGCTTGCCTCGTCAGAAGACCATAGTGCGCTGATGCTGCTGGTGAATGAGGAGTTCACCTCGACGCTGCCAAATCTGGGCGGTGATCAGAATGAGCGTGTGCGCGCGGATATGACGTTCATTGAGACCACGTCGGGCGGGGCGATCTTTTCGACCGGCTCGATCGCCTGGTGCGGCGCATTGCCCTGCCGGGGCTATGAGAACAACGTCTCTCGCGTCACACTCAACACGCTGCGCCGCTTCATGAACGAACGACCGTTCGGCTGACGCGGCCAACACAGGCAACAGGACGGCATACACATGGACATGAAGACCGGTCATGCGCCGACAGGGAACGCCAGGCCGACAGGGAAAGCCCGCATGAACTTTGCGCATCCGCTGGATCCGCTGTCGGCGCTGGAGCTGCAACGGGCGGCGCAGTTGATACGGGAGTTGTTTCCTTGGGGCGAGGATCTGCGGGTCGAGACCATCGATCTGGACGAGCCGGCCAAGGACGTGGTGCGCGGTTATGTCGATGGCGCGCCAATCCGGCGCATTGTCCGTTTCAACATCTATCGGCGCGGCGTGATGGGTGTCGTCTCTGGCAAGCTGGATCTGGGCAGCGGGGAGTTGCTGTCGCAGGTGTTCCGCGAGGATGCCCGCGCGATGGTCGCCATCGAGGAAGTCCTGCAGATCGAGAAGACGGTCAAGGCGGATCCGCGGTTCCGCGAGGCGCTGCGCCGGCGGGGCTTACTGGCGGAGGTTGACATGATGTGCGTCGATCCGTGGACGGTCGGCGACTTCGGGCATGTCATCGAGCAAGGGCGGCGTGTGCTGAACTGCTTCATCTGGATGCGCACCTGTCCGCTGGACAACTATTATGCCCACCCGGTCGAGGGGCTGCATGCGCTGATCGACGTCAGCACGCTCGAGGTCCTGAAGGTCGAGGATCATTTCGAGAAGACCGGCGACTACATCCCGGTGCCGCGCACCCCGCTGAACTATGATGCGGACCTGCTGACGTTGTTCAGGCCCGCTTCGGCGCCGCTGGACGTGGTGCAGCCGGCAGGCCCGGGATTTCGCGTCGAGGGCAACAAGGTCACCTGGGAAAACTGGGATTTCCGCGTCGGCTTCAACGGCCGCGAAGGGCTGGTGCTGTATACCATAGGCTACACCCACGATGGGCAGCGCCGGCCGATCGTCTACCGTGCCTCGATTGCCGAGATGGTGGTGCCGTACGGCACGCCGGAACGCAGCCACTATCGCAAGAACGTCTTCGACAGCGGCGAGATCGGCTTCGGCCGGATGGCGAACTCCTTGACCTTAGGCTGCGACTGCTTGGGGGCGATCCACTACTTTGATGCCGATGTGCCGGACGTGTTCGGCGCGCCTCGGACGATCGAGAACTGCATCTGTCTACACGAGGAAGACGCCGGCCTGTCGTGGAAGCATACGGATGTGCGGACACAGCGTGTTGACGTTCGTCGGGCGCGACGGCTGGTGATCTCCTCGATATCGACCATCGGGAACTATGAATATGCCTCCTATTGGTATCTGCATCAGGATGGACGCATCGAATATGAGATGAAGGCGACCGGGATCATCAACACCTCAGCGTGTCACCCAGGCCAGCCGGGTCCGTTCGGGACCGAGGTGGCACCCGGCCTGGTCGGTCACATTCATCAGCACATCTTTTGCGCGCGGCTGGATATGGAGGTGGACGGGCCGAACAACACAGTGGTGGAGTGCGACACCCGGGCCTTGCCGATCGGTCCGGACAATCCACACGGCAATGCGTTTCTGGTCGAGGAGCGACCTTTGCTGTGGGAGCTTGAGGCGCAGCGAAACGTCGATTTCGGCAAGATGCGGTATTGGCGTATTATCAATCCGCAGAGGCGGAACTGGGTCGGGCGGCCGACCGGGTACAAGCTGGAGGCGGGATCGGCTGTTCAGCCGTTTACCCACCCCGACAGTCCCTCCGGACGGCGCGGGCGTTTCATCGAACATCAGCTCTGGGTCACGCCGTTTGCCGCGGAGGAGCGCTTCCCGGCAGGCGACTTCGTCAATCAGTCGAAAGGCGAGGAAGGATTACCGAGCTGGACACGGGCCAACCGGAACGTGGCGGATACCAATGTTGTCGTATGGCACAGCTTTGGTCTGCATCATCTGCCACGGCCGGAGGATCATCCGGTTCAGCCTTGTGTGACGTGCGGCTTCAAGCTGATGCCGTCCGGCTTTTTCGACCAAAATCCGGTCATTGATCTGCCACAGACCCGTAATACGTCCAGTTGCTGTGCGTAAAGCCGGTAGGCAGGTCGATCGGTTGCCGTTTTCACGGCAACGTGTAGAGAGCAACCAGACAGATGGATTGAAGATTGCCGTCAGGGCGGACAGGTAAACACGGATTCGTGGCATGAGGAAATAATATGAAATATTCGAAGCAAATCGTGGCTCTGGCAGTGGCAGGCTTGATGATTGCCGGGCCGGCACTTGCCCAGACGACAACGCAGCAAAAGACCGCATCTGCTCAGCAGACGGCTCCACATAAGCAGAAGACTGGTGGCGGCGGCGGTGGCGGCACCGACAACCCGGCGACGGGCGGTGTTGCGATGAAGCAGCACGTGTCTGGCGGTGGCGGTGGTGGTGGCGGCAGCGACGACCCGATAACCGGTGAGAGCCGTTCCCCAGGCAAGTAAGCTTGCTCACCATTCGGCCTTAAAGCAGTTGTTGCCCTGGATCGAGGCTCGGTCCAGGGCAATTTTTTGAGCCGGCTGTTTCAAATCGTGCCAGGAGGGACATCCGAAGATGCCTGCCGCCGAGCCCTTGCAGACTGTACCGGTAATCAACATCGCGCCCTACCTTGATGGCAGCGGCAACAACCGGGTTGCGCGGCAAGTGGCAGAGGCCTGCCGCGACATCGGGTTTCTTGTCATCATTGGTCACGGTGTTCAGTCAGGACTGGTTGAGGCGGTCCGACGGACCGGGCGAACTTTCTTTGACCTGCCGTTGGCCGAGAAAATGAAGGTCGCTCGGCCTGCGCCGGATGTCGCCCGAGGCTACATCGGCCTGGAGGCGGAGTCGGTAGGACGGTCCCGAAGCGCCGGCGAGACAGCAGGTGACCTGAACGAAAGTCTGATGATCGGGCCTGTCGATCCGGTGGATCCGGCCTATGCTAACGCGCCGGCAGCAGGCAAGCATTTTGCCCCGAACTTATGGCCGGAGCAGCCGGCCGATCTCCAGGCTGTCTGGTCCGCATACTTTCGCGCGATGAGCGATCTGGCCGCGACCCTGATGCGGATATTCGCGCTTGCGCTGGATCTGAATGAGGCATTCTTCGACGACAAGATTAACCGTCACATCAGCAGGCTGCGCGTGCGCAACTACCCTGCCCTACTGTCTGCGCCTAAGCCAGGGCAACTGCGTGCAGGTGCCCATTCCGATTACGGCAGCCTGACGATCCTCAACACGGAAGACAGGCCGGGCGGACTTCAGGTATTCAACAAGGCTGGACGCTGGGTCGACGTTCCGATCATCGACGGTACATTCGTCATCAACATTGGAGACCTGATGGCGCGCTGGACGAACGATGTTTGGGTTTCCACCCTCCATCGCGTCGCCAATCCGCCCTTGACGTCAGGTGCGGAAAGCCGTCGTCAGTCCCTGGTCTTTTTCCATAACCCGAATTACGACGCCGACGTGTCGTGCATCCCGACCTGCCTGGCAGCGGGGACGGAGCCAAGATACGAGCCAACGACTTCCGGCGAGCATTTGCGCCGGCTGTTCACCAAGACGCAAAACAGCGTGCCTGATCTGGTGGGATAGCGGCAGGAAATTCGACGCTCCCGCCGCTCTGTCCCAATGCGAGCGCTTACCGGCTGAACTCTGCGATCGCTACGTCCGACAGCCGCTGGAAGCGCATGGCGCTGTTGGCTTCCTCAAGAAATCCGGTCGTCAGGCAGACCATCGTCATGTCGCGCTCAGGATCGACCCAATAGTTCGTTGTGCCGGCGCCCATTGCCCCATAGGCAGACGGGCTGGCCAGTTGTCCGCAGTATGTCGGAATCATGCCTTCGCCACGCAGAAAGAAACCCAGGCCCAGGTTGGCCGGGAACAGCGGCCAGTTCAGCATCTCACGGGCGTAGTTCCACAGGTTGTTGTGCTTGGCTCCGGTGTGGTTGCGGGTCGCGAACCGCACCATCGCCGGTGACAAGACCTGGCGTTCATCCAGCCTGCCGCCTTGCCGAAGGGCCTCGGCAAAGCGAAATATATCCGCAGCGGTCGACACGAACCCGCCGGAAGGGATTTCCACATCCAGTTCCGGATCAAGGATCATCCGCGCCAGCTCGACCAGCGCCGACAAATCGAACAGTCCTGGGCTGTCATCCGTCTTGCACGGCACGATCGCCCGCCGGGCCAGATCAGGCCGCATCCCTAGTGAGGTGTCACGCATCCCCAGTGGCTCCAGCAGGTCCCGCCGAGCCAAATCACGGAAGCGCGGATGGCCTCCCTCCAGGATGCGCACGCACTGCGCGATGACGGCGTGCGCCATGATCGGCGCGTAACTGACTTCCTCCCCCGGCACGGTATTGACGCCGACGTCGCAGATCGCCGGCACCACCACATCAAGATTGCCCTGCTGTTCCGGCGCCACCGGTGGAAAACTCGATGGCAGCCCCGCGCAGTGACACAGCAGTTGTCCGATCGTCGCCCGCTGCTTACCCTTGGTGCCAAATGCGGGCAAGATCTCGCACACGGGCGTGTCCAACCGGACCTCACCGCGTTCCACCCGTTGCAGCATCAGCACGGACGTGAGTGACTTCGAGATCGAGAAGACCGGGAAGACGCTGTCCCGGTGCAGCCGGACGCCGCCCTGCCGGTCGGCATAACCGATCGCTTCGTCGAACGCGATCCTGCCGCCAACCGAGACGATGGTGACGGCGCCGTCATACAGGCCACGTTCAATGTCCCGCTCGATCGCTGCTTTCAGTCGACCCATGGCTGGTTCCCTTCCCGGTGTGTTCACACTTTAGCCAAGACGCTCCATGTTATTCGATGACTACGGCGACCGCATCGGCATCGACGCTGTCGCCCTCGGCGATCGGCACCGCGGTGACAGTGCCGGATTCGGAAGCGGTATGTGGAATTTCCGTCTTCATCACTTCCATGATGAACAAGGTATCGCCCGCCGCCACGGTGTCACCCGGCTTAACCAGGATCTTCCACATGTTTCCCGCGGTCATGGTGCGTATCTCGGTGCTCATCATTCGCCTCAAATCAGGAAATCGACGCGTCGGTGCACAGCGCGGTGATCCGTCGCGCGGCGTCCTGCGCATCGGACACGGAGATGGCCCGAAACCGATAGATTTCCCCGGGCTTAGATTGCCCCAGCTTCCAGAAAGCCGCCTGCGGCACGGTGTAGGGATTGATGAAGCCGCCCATGGACGGGCCGTCGTTGACCAGGATGATGGGCGTCTGCCCGGCCAGATTGATCGCACCCAGCGGATACCCCTGATCGAGGATGTTTGACGGCAGCATGCCATGCTCCGGTGCCTTGTTGGTGGCTTTGGCCGTGAAGCTCCATTCCGGCCCTTCCAGGCGAAACCCGGTGCGGTCGGACTTGGCCGACAGCTTCCAGTCCGACGACAGGAACCGCGCGTGGCCTTCGGCATCGATCCAGTCGTCATTCGGCCCGGCCACCACCTCGATCTCCCAGGTCCGGGTGGTCGAGATCGGCGGTCGCGCCTCAACCCGAACCGTGCGGCCTGGAAGGCCTTGGCCTTCGCCGGTCGGCACATGCTGCCCAGCTTTCACCGCCTGACCCTGCATCCCGCCGATGCCGGCTTTGTGGAAAGTGGCACGCGCGCCGAGCCACGGCTCCGTTGTGATGCCACCAGCGATGGCGACATAGCCGCGGGTGCCAGTGCGGGCAAATGCCAGCGCCAGGGTCTGGCCGGCACGGGCAGCCACGCTTTCCCACAACGGCACGGTCTCGCCATCCAGCTTGGGCTGCATGTCGGCACCGGTTACGGCGAATACCGTGTCTGCCGTGAAGTGCAACGTCGGGCCCATGTACTGGCACTCCAGCGCTGCGGCATCGACCGGGTTGCCGACCAGCAGGTTCGCCATACGGAACGACCAACTATCCATCGGGCCAGAGGGTGGAAAACCCTGGTTCCAGAACCCGATGCGCCCCGGCCAGTCCTGCACCGAGGTCTCCAGCCCGGGCTTGATGATCTCCAGCATCAGACCTCTCCCGCCAGCGGTGCCAGCTTGGCCGTCCAGTTCTTGTATTGCGCCACCGAGAACTTGCCGTATTCGACCACGTTGAAAGCGTAGGAGCCGTCGGCAACCTCATGCTCGATCTGCTCGAACTCGGCCACCGGGCATGGCACGAAGCGCACCCGGTCGCCCGGCCTGAACAGACAGATCGATCCCTCAAACACCTTGAAGCGGCGCGACCGGTCCCAGATTGGCACCGGCGTCCGTCCGAAGATCTGATAGCCGCCTGGCAACTGTTCAGGATAGATCGCAGTCGACGCGCCACCCAGACCGATGGCACCACCGGGGGTCCAGGTGCGCGGCGGGTTGTATTTCGGGGCTGTCAGCTTGGCTCGCGGGTCAAGCGCCATCATGAACGGCAACCCTGGCCAGAAACCCAGCGAGGCGATCCAGTATTCGGTTCCGGAATGCACGCGGACGAAGTGATCGACATCGCGCAGACCGTTCAGTTCAACCATGTACTCCGGGTCGGGCGTCTTCGGTGTGATCTTGTCGCAGTAGTCCGACACACACTCCCGCGTCCAAGGATCAAGATAGGTCGCGGGCAGGTAGAACAGCCGGCTTTCCAGCTCCAGTGCGTCTGACGGACCCAGCCCCTGGATCAAGCGTCGCAGCTCGCGCACCAAATCGTCGAACGACACCAGGTCGGGCTCGTAATGCACCAGTATCGAGGCAAAGCACGGGGCGGTCTCGATCACGCCCTTCGTTCGATCGGTGACGATGGCTGCCGCCAGGCCCTGGGCAAGGAAGTTCAGTTCCAGGTTCATCTCGTTGCCGAACTCGACCAGGATGTAGCGGTCGCCGCCGGGCAGGAAACGCGGCTCCGTGTAGATCATGCGGTTGTCCCTTCGGACGGCGCTGCCAAGGCCGCGCGATGTGTGTCGATGAAGCTGGTCAGGGTCTGGCCGGCAGCGAAGTCGTCGTGCGCCAGGATGCGGCGCAGAAACCCGACGTTGCTGGCGATGCCACCGATGGCGGTCTCCGCCAGCGCTACCTGCATCTTGGCGATGGCCGCAGTCCGAGTTGGCGCATGAACGATCAGCTTGGCCAGCAGCGAGTCATAGAACGCGGTCACTGTATCATCTGGACGCACGCCGGTATCGACGCGCACCCCCTCGCCCGACGGCAGCGCCAGGTGGGTGATCCGTCCGGGCGAGGGAAGGAACATCCGGTCCGGGTTCTCCGCGCACAGCCGGCATTCGATCGCGTGACCGCGGGCTTGAACCGCCTGCAATGCCGGCCAGACATCCTCGCCGCTCGCCAGCCGCAACTGCAGACCTACCAGGTCGACACCGGTGCGCATCTCGGTAACCGGATGCTCAACCTGAATGCGGGTGTTCATCTCCAGAAAAAAGAACCGGCCGGTATCCGCGTCGACCACGAACTCGACCGTCCCGGCAGAGCGGTACAACACCGCCTTGGCCAGCGCGACCGCCGCCGCGCACATCGCCGCCCGCGTCGCCTGGTCCACGCCTGGCGACGGACTTTCCTCGATGATCTTCTGAAATCGCCGCTGGATCGAACATTCACGCTCGAACAGGTTCACGGCACGCCCGTCGCCGAACCCGAACACCTGCACTTCGACATGCCGGGCGTGGCGGACATAATGCTCCAGATAGACGGCCCCGTTACCGAACACTCGCTGCGCCATGCCCTGTGTCGCCGCCACGGTCGCCGCCAGCGCCGATGGGTCTTCCACCAGGCGCATGCCAATCCCGCCGCCGCCCGCCGCGGCCTTGACCAGAAGCGGATACCCGACAGCCTCCGCCGCTGTGGCAAGGTTGATCGACGTTCCCGGTTCCAGCCGCTCACTGGCTGGCAGCACCGGCACGCCGGCCGCCTGGGCGGCATGGCGCGCCCGCTCCTTGTCGCCCATGGCATCGATCTGTTCGGGACGCGGCCCGACAAACGCCAGACCCGCCGCCTCCACGGCCCGGGCGAAGTTGGCACTCTCCGCCAGGAAGCCATAGCCGGGGTGCACCGCGTCGGCCTCAGTCAGCCGCGCCGCATCAAGCAGGGCCCCGATGCGCAAGTAGCTCTCCGCCGCCTTCGCCGGCCCGATTGCGATTGCCGTGTCGGCTTCCGTGACATGCAGCGATCCGGCATCGGCTTCAGAGTGGACAGCGACGGTGCGCAGCCCCAGTAGCTTGGCGGTGCGCAGCACGCGGACAGCGATCTCTCCTCGGTTAGCGACCAGCAGCGTACGCATCAGGCCGCAAGCGGGCGGATGGCGGCGCGTACGGCCTGAGTGATCTCCACCGCATTTGGCGTGTCAGAGTGAATGCAAATGGAATTCGCCCCGGTCAGCACGTCAACACCACCGGTCGAACGCGTCTTGCCCTCGCGGATCGCGCGGACACACCGTGATGCGGCTTCGGCGGCGTCCACCGGATCATGAACCTGGGTCACGATCAGCCCGCCCTGGTCGGTATATTCCAGATCGGCGTAGTATTCGGCCACAAAGCGATGGCCGCGGGCGGGATAGACCGTCTCGTGCAGCGTACCGCGCATGCCGAACAGCGGCACGCGGAACACGTCCGCGGCATCGCAAACCGCGTGGGCGATATGTTCCATCCGTGCCGCCATGCCGTATAGCGAGCCATGCGGCTTGATGTGCGACAGCTCCATGCCCTCGGCATCGAGAAAGCCTTTCAACGCGCCGATCTGGTAGATCAGGCAGTTCGCCATCTCCTCCCGCTTCATTGCCATTTCACGGCGGCCAAAACCCTGCAGGTCCGGCAACGAGGGATGTGCGCCGACAGCAACGCCATGCCGCTTGGCGAGGCGCACCGTCTCGCGCATGTGGTTGAAGTCGGACGCATGGAAGCCGCAGGCGACGTTCGCCACGTCGATCAGCGGCATCAGCGCGGCGTCGTCGCCAATCCGATAAAGGCCGAACGACTCGCCCATGTCGCAGTTCAACGTCGTCATGCCTGATCCTCCTGCTTTGGCGTCAGTAGCGCCCGACCAGCAAACCGCCGTCAATGGTGATGCACTGGCCGGTAATGTAACGTGCGGCGTTGGAGGCAAGGAAGACGATTACGTCGGCGATGTCCTCCGGCTCACCGGCCCGGCCCAATGGAATGAACGAAGCCGCCGCCTGCAGGCCCGCTTCACCCAGCGAGTGCTGCGTCGACAGCGCCTGCGCCGTGCGAATGTAGCCAGGAGCCACCGCGTTCACCCGCACCCCATCGCGCGCCAGTTCCACGGCCAGGCCGCGCACCAGTCCGATTACGCCGGACTTTGCCGCGGAGTAGTGCACATGCTCATCCCAGCCATAGGCGACGCCCATGATGGATGACAGCGCCACTACCGCGCCCTGTCGGCGCTTGCGCATTTCGGGCGCCGCACGCCGCACCACGCGCATGATGCCCTTCAGGTCCACGTTCAGCGTGTGATCCCATAATTCGTCCGTCATCGCGTCCAGCGGGACCTTGTGGGCGATGCCGGCGTTGGCGATGACAACGTCGACCGCCCCACGCGCAGCCTCGACCGCCGCCACAACGGCATCGACCGCTTCCGTGCTGGTGACGTCCAGATGATGGAACTCGGCGCTGTCTCCGGCGCGTTCGATTTCTGCCGCAACGCCGCGCCCCTCGGTCTCCAGCACGTCAGTGACAACAACATGATCGCCGCCGCGGGCGAAGGCGAACGCGGTGGCTCGGCCGATGCCGATGCCGGCCCCGGTGATCAGGACAGTGCGTTGCGTCATGACATCATTCCTTTGATCAATGCAGGCTTGCCGAGGCGCGGGTTTTCATCAGTGGCTGGATGCGATGGCCGAACTGTTCAAGCCCGATCAGGAAGTCGTCAAAGGTCAGCAGGATGCCCTTCGTGCCTGGAACCTCGGCCGCCGCATCCAGCATCCTGGCCACCGATTCGTAGCTGCCAATGAACGTGCCCATGTTGAAATTCACCGCGCCCTCGGGCCGGGCGATGGCGTTTGTATGGGCGGTTGCATCGGCCTTGCTGTCCGCCGCCGCCTGACCAGCCATCCAGGCCAGCGCCGTGGTGTCGACGCCGGCGCGGTAATGCTCCCACTTCGCCCACGCTGCTTCGTCGGTTTCGTCGGCGATGACCATCGTCAGCACGTAACTGCCGACATCGCGGCCGGTTTTCACGGTTTCCGCCGCCAGTCGGGCGGCGACCTGGGCATGACCGTCAGGCGTGTTGCGGCCAGGGCCGATGACAAAATTGAAGTCGGCATACTCCGCCGCGAACTGACAGCCCCGCCCGCTTTGTCCCGCGGCGACCAACTTGATGGGATCAGCGGGGCGCGGGCTCAGCCGGCAGTCGTTCATGGTGAAGAACCGGCCTTTGAAGTTCGAGCGGCCGGTCTGCCACAACTGCCGCATGACGGTGACGTACTCGCTCAAGTGGTCGTACCGGCGGGTGTAGTGCTCGTCGCCGGGCCAGATGCCCATCTGATCGTATTCAGCCTTTTGCCAGCCGGTCACCAGGTTCACGCCGAAGCGGCCCGGGGCGATGCTGTCGATCGTCGTGGCCATGCGCGCGACGATGGCAGGCGGCATCGCCAGCACCGGCACGGAGGCAAACAGCCGGATGCGTGTGGTAACCGCCGCAAGCCCGGCCATCAGCGTGAAGGATTCGAGGTTATGGTCCCAGAACTCGCTGGGGCCGCCGAACCCCCGCAGCTTGATCATTGAAAGCACGAAATCGAGGTTGTAGCGCTCCGCCTTCTGCACGATCCGGCGATTGAGGTCGAAGCTGGGCCGGTACTGCGGCGATGTTGTTGAGATCAGCCAGCCGTTGTTGCCGATCGGAATGAAAACGCCGATATCCATTGCAAGGTCTCGCTTGACACTAAGAGGCCATTTCGGAATCAAGTCGGAATGTTCGCCTTGAGGGGTTGGATGGTCGGGACAGATGTGGTTCCGGACAGGTGTTCGAAGCCTGGCCGGAGACATCATGTGGACCCCGACCACCCGTGCGCAGCATAGCCGCGCTGGACTACGCTATGGAAGTGACCTGACCGACGCGGAGTGGCTTATCCTTTCGCCATTCCTGCCAGCGCCAAGCCGCTGCGGCCGTCATCGCAAGTGGGCGATGCGCGAGATCGTCAACGTGATGGTCTACGTCCTGCGCGGCGGCATCGCCTGGAGCCTACTGCCGAAAGATTTCCCGCCATCGCCGACGGTCTATCGCTGGTTCGCGCGGTTTCGTGACGATGGCACCTGGGAGACGATCAACCATCACCTGGTGATGCTTGATCGCGAACGCGCCGGGCGCAAGGCCAGTCCGACAGCGGCGGTGATCGACAGCCAGAGCGTGAAGACGACCGAGAGCGGCGGCATCCGTGGCTACGACGGCGGCAAGAAGATCAAGGGCCGCAAGCGCCACGCCATGGTGGACACCGACGGCCGCGCACTCAAGCTGCAAGCTCACTCCGCGGCCATTCAGGACCGCGACGGGGCAGGGCCGCTGCTGCGGGCCTCGCGGGCACGCTGGCCGTTCGTGGCGCTGGGCTACGCCGATGGCGGCTATGCCGGTCCGCGCGTGGCCAACGCCAGTGCAATTCGCATCGAGGTGGTGCGCAAATCCGACAACCAGGTCGGCTTTGCCGTCATCGCCCGCCGCTGGGTGGTCGAACGCTTCTTTGCATGGATCAACCGAAACCGGCGGCTGGCAAAGGACTTTGAAGCCACCATCGAATCAGTCGAAGCCTTCCTCTACGCCGCTTCCAGCGTGTTGCTCTTACGACGCTTGGCCCGTTGAACATTCGATTCGAAATGGACTCTAAGGACGATCTGAACAGTTCACCGCGGCACCGGTGCGTCATAATTCACCGCGGCACCGGTGCGCCGACGGTCAGGATCCGCTCCGACTCTGCCTGGAAACGATCGAACAGGTCGGTGCTGCGCTGCATGTCCTTCAGCTCGTCATGACGGATGCAATGCACCCGGTGCGTGTTTCCCAGATCGATCGAAGGCGGCACGCGGGTGCGGCAGGCGTCGACGACGAATGGGCAGCGGGAGGCGAGGAAGCAGCCAGTCGGCAGGTTGATCGGGCTGGGGATCTCCCCGGACAGGCTGACGTCGAAGGGCTGCCGCAGGTCCGGGTTCGGCAGCAGCACCGACGATAGCAGACCCACGCTGTACGGGTGACGTGGCTGAGCGAACAAGCTAGCTGCCTCGCCCTGCTCCACGATCATGCCGAGATACATCACCGCGATCCGGTGGCTGACGAACCGCACGGTGCTGAGGTCGTGGGATATGAACAGGTAGGCGGTCCCAAGCTGCTTCTGGATGCCGACCAGAAGTTCGATGATTTCCGCCCGGGCGGTGGGATCCAGGGCCGAGGTCGGTTCATCCAGAATAACCAGCTTGGGCCGGGTGATCATCGCCCGTGCGATGCCAACCCGCTGCTGCTGACCGCCGCTGAGTTCGGCTGGATACAGAGGCAGCGTCCGCCGTGCCAGCCCCACCAGATCCAGCGCCTCCGCCACTCGCCTGGATCGTTCTTCAGCCCCGACGCCAAGTGCCACCAGCGGTTCGGCGATGCACGAACCAATCCGCATCCTTGGGTCCAGCGCGTCTGCTGGCTCCTGAAAGACGATCTGGATCTGTCCGCGTAGCGAAGCCGGATCACGCTTGCGGGTGGTCAGCAGGTCGCTGCCGTTGAACCCGATGCTGCCGCTGGAGATGTCGGTCAGGCCCAGGATACAACGCCCGACGGTTGTCTTGCCCGATCCGCTCTCACCGACGATTCCCAGCGTTTCACCGGGTTCCAGCGCGAAGGACACGTTGTTGACCGCCTGCACCACGCTACGTGATCCAGGAATGGCGAAATGCTTAACGAGCTGATTGACCTCCAGAAGCGACATTACCGCACGACCGGAAAATGACAGCGCGCCTGATGGCCGTCTGCCAGTTCACGCAGCGGCGGACGCTCGACATGGCAGCGTTTCTGCGCCAGCGGGCAGCGCAGCGTGTATGGGCACGCGGTGGCTTCTGTTGTCGCACCCGGCAGTGGTTCTGGCCGCGCCCAGAGCTGGCGCAACCGTTGATTATAGGAAAAGGCAGCCATCAGCATGATCGTGTAGGGGTGCGCCGGGCGGAAGAAGAAGTCCTCGCGGCGGGCAATCTCCATGATTTCGCCGTTGTAGATCACTGCGACCCGATCGCAGAAATGCGCGGTAATGCCGATGTCGCGCGTGATGAACAGCATGGCGCTGCCGCGGTCCTGCGCCAGGCGGCGAAGCAACTGCAGGATCTGCGCCTGCACCGTGACATCAAGCCCGCTGGTGGCGTCGTCGGAAACGATGAACTTCGGTGAGCAGATCAGCGCAATCGCAATGACGATGCGCTGCGCCATCCCGCCGCTCATTTCATGCGGGAACGCCTTCATCCGCCGCTCCGGATCCGGGATCTGCACCGCGCGCAACATTTCCAGGGCAAGGCTATGCGCCTCGCGCTTCGACACGCGCAGATGCACCCGCGCCATGGTGGCGATCTGCTCGCCCACCGTCAGCAGCGGGTTAAGCTCGCCGCGCGGGTTCGGCACGATCATCGAGATGTCACGACCGCGCATTCGTTGCAGTTCGACCTCGGGCAGCTTCGTAATGTCCCGGCCGTCGAACACCAGTCCGCCCGATGCGATGCGGCCCGGCTCGGGCGGCAGACGCAGCAGGCTGCGTGCCAATGTGGTCTTGCCGGCGCCTGATTCACCGACCAAGCCAAAGATCTCACCGCGGCCGATGCTCAGGTCGAAGTCCCTGATTGCCACCGTCGGGTTGCCTGTGATGGTGGGGAACTCGACGGTCAGGCCACGGATGTCAAAGGCGGGCGTGGTGTCGTTGGACGTTGCGTTCGCCTGGATCGGATCGTGCAGCTTCAGCATGTCATCGGCCAATCCTGGGATCGATCGCGACGTAGATCAGGTCCACCAGCAGATACACGATCAGCGAGAAGACCGCCGAGAACAGCACGAAGCCCAGCACGGGATAGATATCGGAATTCAGCACACCCTGCACCGCATACTGTCCGGCCCCGCCCCAACTGAACACGATCTCCACCAGCACCGCGCCGCCGAGAAGGTAACCGTACAGGACGCTGATAATGGTCACCACGGACGGCAAGGCATTGCGCAGGGCATGGCGGACAACCATGCGATGCGGCAGCCCGGACAGGACTTCATAGCGGCTGAAGTCCGATTGCAGCATCCGGTCCATGGTCGACTGTGTCATCTTCAGGATCGGCCCGGCGTTGATCAGGCTTAAGGTCAGCACGGGCAGGCAAAGGTGGCTGAATGCGGAGCGGAATGCGTCCCAATCGCCCGCAGCCAGGCTGTCGATCAGCAGGAAGCCGGTGATCGTCGGCGGCGGCAGCACGGCGAAGTCGATGCGGCCCAGGGGGGCAGGAACAACCTGAAGTACCGTGTAGAAGACAAAGATCAGCACCAGCGCCAGCCAGAAATCCGGCAGCGAGCCCGCCGTCAGCCCGTACAGTCCCGCCACTCGCGCAAGGATGCCTTTTTCATTGAATGCCGACGCCACGCCCAGCGGCACGCCGATGACGATGGCACCGAGCAATCCCAATGTCACCAGTTCCAGTGTGGCTGGAAAACGCTGCAGCAGATCCTCCAGCACCGGCCGTGTCGTCTGCCAGGAGGTTCCGAGGTCGCCATGCACCAACGCCACGAGGAAGTGCCAGAACTGAACCGGCAGCGAATGATCAAGGCCCAGCTTCGACCGCAGCCCCGCGATTGAATCCGCTGATGCCATCGGCCCCAGCATCAGCACCGCCGGATCGCCGGGCACCGATTTGATCAGGAAGAAGCTGACCAGCAGGATGCCCAGCAACTGAGGGGCCAGGAACAGCAGACGGTGCCCCAGGAAGATGGCGATCCGCATCACGCGCGCCGGGAAGCTGCCGCGCGCTCGCGCAGCGTGATGTCGCGGATCAGGCGGCGCACCTTTACCGGATCGCCGAACACCTCGACGCTGTTGCCCACCAGTGAGAACCCGAAGACGGTGATGGCCAGCGCTAGGCCGGGAAAGACCGAGGGCCACCACTCGCCCGTCACGACATTCTGGAACCCGGTGGCGATCATGCTGCCCCATTCCGGGCTTGGGGCGCGTACGCCCGCACCGACGAAACTCAGGCCCGCGGTCAGCAGGATCGACCAGCCGACATTGACGGACAACTGGGCCAGTGCCGGCCCCATGGCGTTGGGCATCACGTGGCGCAGGATGGTCCGCAGGTCCGACATGCCGGCGACCAATGAGGCTTCGACATACCGCATCTCCCGGATTGCCATCACCTGCGAGCGCATCAGGCGTAGGTAGATGGGAATGTTGACGAAGGCGATCGCGAATATGACGGTCTGGATGCTCTGCCCCAGGCTGGCAACCATGGCGATGGCAAAGACGAAGACCGGGAACGCCTGAAGCACGTCAGCCACGCGCATGACCAGAAAGGCGATGTGGGAACGGAAGGTTCCTGCCCGGCTGTAGTAGCCGACCCAGGCGCCGATGAGGCAGCCGACGGCCGCCGAGATCAATGTGCCCAGAACAGCGATCGTGATGTCGATCCGCGGCCCGTACAGAACCCGTGAAAAAATATCCATCCCGACGGCGTCAGTGCCGAGCCAGTGCAGCCGGTTCGGTGGTTGCAGAAACTGCGCGGGATCAGCCTGTACCGGGTTATAGGGCGCCACCAGCGGCGCCAGCACACCGGCCAGCACGGCGGTCACGACAATGAGGTAGCCGACGGCAAAGCTGGGCCGCGCCGCGGCGATGCGCAGCGCCAGATGAAGCCAGGAACGTCCGGTTGCGGAGCGGGAGGGCTGCATCTGATGAGATCAGACCATCACGTCGCCACCGTTCATGTTGAACGACGCACCTGTGTAGTAAGAGCCCTCATCCGAAGCGATCAGAACGACGGTCGGTGCCACCTCGTCCACATCGCCATATCGGCCAAGCGGAAGCTCGGACAGCTTCTGCGCCTTCCACTCGGCTGACCCGACCAGGGACATGTCGGTGTTGATCGGGCCGGGGCAGATGGCATTGACCGTGATGTTGTAGGGCGCAACTTCATAGGCCAGGGCGCGGGTGAAGCCGAGCACGCCGGCTTTTGCCGCGGCGTAATGCGTGAGCTGGCGGCCGCCTTTGTGGGCGAGCTGTGAGCTGGTGCTGATCACGCGTCCCCAGCGCCGGTCCATCATACCGGGCAGCACAACACGCGTGCACAGGAACACGCTTCGCAGGTTGACCGCGATCATCTCGTCCCATGTCGCCACCGTCATGTCAACTAGTTGCACATGCGTGTTGATCCCGGCGTTGTTCATCAGCACATCGATACGGCCAAGCTGCGCTTCGGCATCATGCAGCGCGGTGGTGATGGACGTTTCATCCGAAACATCCGCAGCGAACGCCAGCCCCTTTACACCGGCCGCGCGGATCTCGGTCGCGACGCGTTGCGCGTTGTCAGCCATCCGGTCGATGACGGCGACATCGGCACCTTCCTTGGCGAAGGCAAGCGCGATCCCGCGGCCGATGCCGCGCCCCGCGCCGGTGACAACGCACTTCTTGCCCTCAAGCCGGCCCATGCTTCTCTCCCTTATGTACTATGCCGCTCAAGCCCGGCTGAAATCCTGGAACCGCAAGTTGTTCGATGTGTAATAGGTGAAGCCCTTCAGGCCTTTCTTCCGGCCGAGCGCGTATTTCGGATAGACCATGAAGCCCCACGGCGCGTCATGCATGACCGTCTTCTGCACTTCGGTATAGATGACCTTGCGACGCGCATCATCCAGGGTTTCCATCCCCTGCTGGATGAGCGTGTCAACCGACGGATTTACATAGTTGCTGTAGTCAACAAAACTCTTGGAGGAGAAATACAGCGCGGTGGAGTAGCCAGGGTCCGGGGTCCAGGGCGAATCAAAGTAGAAAATGATCGGCTTCTGCCGGCGGCTGACGTTTTCATAGAAGACGCCGGCCGGCAGCTTGTCGAGCACCGCGTCTACCCCAACGCGCCGCAACGAAGTCTGGAAGATCAAGGCAATCGGCTCCTGCACCGGATTGCCGGCGTCGTAGCTGATCGTGGTCTTGAAGCCGTTGGCAAAACCTGCCTGCTTCAAAAGCTCTCGCGCCTTGTCGACGTTCTCGTCGTAGTCAAAGAAGCTGTAGTCGACCATGGGATAGCCTTGTGGGATGCAGGCCGTCTGCTTTGATGCCAGATCGTAGTAGACAGTCTTGATGATCTCATCCCGCGGCAGCAAATAGTTCATCGCCTGGCGAACCATCAGATTATCAAACGGTGGGATCTTGGCGTTCAGTTCCAGCCACAACCCATATGATGCGGCGACCGCGTCGAATGTCGCCACAGGCGACGATTTCAACGACAGATACTCCCTTGGCGCCAGGAACTGCGCAATGTCGACCGCACCGCCTTGCAACAGTGACAGGCGGCTGGCCGAGGATGGCACCTCGCGCATCACCACCGTATCGAAGAACGGCTTGCCGCCGTAGTAATCGCTTCTGGCACGAAATACGGCCTGCTGGCCGCGCACGATCTCACCCAGTTGATACGGTCCGAAGCCGGCCGCGTTGTTCTTCAGGAAGTTGTTGCCCCATGGATCGTCGGCGGTCGACACCTGCTTCATCTTGGCCTGGTCGTAGATGGGCGAACCCAGATTGCAGTGCAGCTTGAGTATCAGCGGCGTCGGCTTTGGCAGGTAGAACGAGACAACCTGCGGCGACTCCACGGTGATCTGCGCCAGATCACTGACCCCCAGCATGCGGGCCATGAATGTGCCGTTGCCCTTGCTGTTGAAGCGCCGCGCCCATGAGTAGCGCACATCCTCGGCTGTCAGCGGGTTGCCCCAGGCGCTCTTGACGCCTTGGCGAAGCGTGAAGGTGACCCGCTTGCCATCCGGTGAAAGCTCCCACTTCTCCGCCAAACGCCCCTCCAGGGCCAAGCCGTACGGCAGCTCGGGGTGAACCCCGATGTCCTCGCGCAGAACGTCGGGCGAGGCCGGATCGGGGATCTTCTTATAGGCAATCAGGTTGTCGTACAGGGCACCAGTCGAATCGACAGTGCCCAGGCTGACATCATACTCCCCATCAAGTCCCTGCGGCGTTGATGGGCACGCAATGACCAAGGTCTTGCTGACATCTGCTGCATGCGCCTGATTATATGAGCCAGCGCCGATGGCCGCCGCCGTCGCTGCTTTAATGAAGACGCGGCGTTCGAGGGGATGAGATAGCATGGCAGCCTCATTTCAAGAGTTCATGGAGTCGATCGTACGCCGGCGGGACGCCATGGCATCCGATCAGATCATCACATCGCCGCCGTTCGGGTTGAGCGAGACACCGGTGTAGTACGACCCCTCGTCCGAGGCGAGAAGCACAGCGGTGGGAGCAATCTCATCCACTGTTCCGAACCGCCCGAGCGGCAGTTCAGCGCGTTTGCGGGCTCGCCATTCCTCGGACAATCCGGCAGACATGTCCGTATCGATCGGACCTGGGCAGATGGCGTTCACCGTGATGCCAAACGGCGCAACCTCATAGGCCAGGGAGCGGGTAAATCCTAGGATGCCTGCTTTGGCAGCGCAGTAATGCACCAGTTCCACACCGCCTTTATGGGCGAGCTGAGAACTGGTGCTGATGATGCGGCCCCAGCGGCGTTGAATCATGCCGGGAATGACCCGCCGGGTGCACAGGAATACGCTGCGCAGGTTGACCGCGATCATCCGGTCCCAAGCCGCGACTGACATATCGACCAGGAGCGCGCTATCGCCTATCCCCGCATTGTTGACCAGGACGTCAACTGAGCCAAACTCCTGCTCGATCTTCTCGAAGGCCGAAGCGACCGCGGCTTCATCGGACACATCAGCCGTGATCGCGACCGCCGCGACTCCGATTGAACGGACGTCCTGCGCCGTCTGTGCCGCCAACTGTTCGTTGCGGTCCAGTATCGCGACATCCGCACCTTCCCGCGCGAACGCAAGGCTGATCGCTCGGCCAATCCCCCTGGCGCCACCTGTGACAACGCATTTCCGACCCTTCATGCGGTTCATGCAGCACTCCCTCTTCGTTCCATTAAAACCGCCCGCACTTATGTGCCCGTTGCAGCACAGGTGACCGGCAACGGCAAATCGAGCGGTGCACGATCTGTGCCATCCAGCACGACACATCGTCTCGCCCGACTTAGCCGACAGCAGGCGAGACGTTAATCAATCCCCAGGCAAAAGCCTAGCCGATAAGCCTGGTTGCGGCCTCAGTTCGGACGTTGCATATCAAAACGATTCTCTGGTTTGACGTCCGCGTAGCCGCTTGGCCCGCCGGCGCGCAGGATGATGCCGGCGCCGAAGGTATCGAACACGCCGTCGTGCAGCAAGGAGCGCCGGATATGCACCGCAACCACCTCGCCAAGCACCAGCCATGCTTTCGCCAGGCCGCCGGTATGGCTGCGGTGCTGCACGATCTGCGTGACCTTACACTCAAAGTTCACCGGGCTTTCGCCGACCCGCGGCACGGAGACAACTCGCGACGCCACCGGCGTCAGGCCGGCCAGGGCAAATTCATCTGACCCATAAGGCACGCTGGCTGACGTGGCATTCATCTGCTCGGCCAGTTCACGTGTCGACAAGTTCCACACGAATTCACCAGTTTCTTCTGCGTTCTTTAAGCTGTCCTTCGCACCCGTGCTGGAGAACCCGATGATGGGTGGGGTGTAGCAGAACGCGTTGAAGAAGCTGTAGGGCGCCAAATTAAGCCCGCCGGTGCGCCCCCGGGTCGAGACCCAGCCGATCGGCCGCGGTCCGACAATGGCGTTGAACGGATCGTGCGGCAGGCCATGCCCCTGTGACGGCTCGTAGAAGTAGACATCATCCGCATTACTCATGGTCAAGTATTCCATCCTGCTGCCGAAGATAAATCTATCATAGGATCATGAAAGACCGCAGCCGCCGCCTGTCCGCCAACGGCTTTTTGCCGGCAGCAACAACGGGCTTTGCGGTTTCGGTTATCCATGGAAGTCTGCTTTCGATTGAATTGAGGGACCGCATGATGAAACTGGGCATCTTTCTTCCAAATGGTCAGAACGGCTATATCGTATCCAGGGCAAGCCCGCAGTATGTCCCCACATTCGCCCACATGCTTGCCATCGCCCACCAGGCCGAGTCGATGGGGCTGGACTTTTTGCTGTCGATGATAAAATACCGCGGCTTCGGCGGAGCAACAGGGTATTGGGATTCCTGTCTTGATTCCATCGGGCTGACCAATGCATTGGCTGCGGCAACGCAGCGGATAGAGCTGTATGCAACAGTGCCGGTTCTGGGTGTTCATCCAGCCGTTGCCGCACGCATGATTGCGACCCTGGACGATGTCAGCGGCGGCCGCGCTGGGGTGAATATTATCACAGGCTGGAATAAGCCCGAATACAGCCAGATGGGGTTGTGGCCGAGCGCCGACTACCACGACCGACGGTATGAGATGACGGAGGAATACGTCCGCATCATGCGCACGCTTTGGCGAGACGGCCGGATGACCCACCACGGCGCGTTCTATCAACTGGATGACTGCACGTGTTTCCCAACTACTGGCCGTGAAATTCCCATCGTCAGCGCCGGGCAGTCGCCAAAGGGAATCCGCTTCACCGCGGAGTTTGCCGAGTATAACTTCGCGTTTGGCGGCATGGAGAAGCTGCGCGGCATCGTCCAGCCTTTGCAGCAACAAGCGGGCAACTTCGGCCGGCGTGTCGGCACGTTGGCGCTGGTCACCATCATTGCCGCCGACACCGACGCCGAGGCCGAAGAACACTGCAGCGAAATCGTCGCAGCGGCAGACACCGACGCGATCCAACATATCCTGCAAAGTGCCTCGGAAGACACCAATCCGGAAGGCACCAGCAGGCATCTCCGCGACGGCCTGACCGCCTCGGTGGAGGAGGGTAATCTTGCCTTCATGGGCATCCCGGTCATTCGCGGCTCCCACGAGTCCGTCGCCAGGCAGATCCTTGGGCTTCAGCAGCACGCCAGGATCGCCGGCCTGCTAATGACCTTTCCGGACTACGTCCGCGATTTGCAGTCATTCGCCAAACATGTGCTGCCATACCTGCGCGGCAGCGACGTGTCGCCCTCGGCGGCAGCCTGACGAGGAGAGCAGACTTGGACGCATTCATCTGCACAACATGTGGAACACAGTTTGAGCCGACTGACGGGCCGCCGCCGTGCTGTCCTATCTGCCTGGATGAGCGTCAATATATCGGGCCGCTGGGCCAGACATGGACCACCCTGCCCCTTCTGTGCCGCAGCCACCTGACGACATTTCGCAACGAAGCCGAACTGATCGGCATCGGCACGACGCCCAACATAGGGATCGGTCAGCGCGCCCTGCTTATACGCCGACCTGCGGGGAATGTGCTGTGGGACTGCGTCAGCCTAGTCGAGCCGGCGGCGGTCGAGCTGATCAAGGGCCTCGGCGGATTAGCGGCCATCGCCATTTCCCATCCACATTATTACACGACGATGCTGGAATGGAGCCGAGCGTTCGGCGGAATCCCGATTTATTTGCATGCTGCCGATCGGGAGTGGGTAATGCGAAACGGACCAGAGATCGAGTTCTGGGACGGCGACAGCAAGGTCATCGCGCCCGGCATGACCCTGATACGATGCGGCGGCCATTTTGAAGGCGGTACGGTTTTGCATGACGAAGCAGGCAGCGACGGCCGGGGCGCCCTGCTCAGCGGCGATATCCTTCAGGTTGTGGCCGATCGCGCCCACCTCGGCTTCATGCGGTCCTACCCCAACTATATTCCGCTGGGTGCCGCGGCCGTTCAGGCAATTGCTGCCAAGCTTCAGCCGTGGACTTTCAACACGATCTACGGCGCGTTCTGGAATGGTGTGATAAGGGATGACGCGATGGCCGCGCTCAGGCGATCGGTGCGGCGTCACGTGGACTGGCTTGCCAAGGGCGCCATCTGACAGCTTATCTGGCGACCTTGTCGGGGCCTGTAGAACCTCGACTGTCGAAAAACACCGACCGGGATACTTTGGTTGGGTGGCACGGCTGGATTGCCGCTGGCCTGCCTGTCCAAGAATACCGGCACCATCAAGTGACGCGTTGTGGCACGCAAGCGGCTCTCTGGCTTCGGCTGTGGCTGTGTTGACGCTCGTCGATTAAAGCTTATCATAAGATAAAAGTTGCGCTGGTCGGTGGAATAATCCGCAGGCATTAAGCGCGGGTTCAAATAAGGGACTGCCTCAAGGCTGGTGGATCGTTGAGCTAGGGTTGTTTCGTATACAATCTGTTTTTTGGTTGCTAGCCGCCGACGCAGACTGCAACTTTACTGTAAATCTCAGTCGCTTCGTCAATCACTGCTACTGGTCCCAAACATTCCATCATGTCAATGGTCCAGCTTGATACTTGCATCATGTAGATGGCGGGAAGCGACCAATGTGCAGTTAACTACTCAACACTTTTGGGCATGAACGATCCCACCCCAACCCTGGGCTCGTCTATCATGATGATCACGCTGCCGCCCAAACGAACGACCGCAGGGAAGAACTTATGGCGAATTGCCGCAACTGCCACGCCGAAGCGATGCCGCGCGCAAGGTATTGCTTCGTCTGCGGCTTGCCATTTGCGGCAGACAGCCCGGAAGGCCAGCCAGACAACAGGCTCTTGCCCAGACCTACGCCATCAGCGCTCGTAGTTCCTGCGGTGGCAGAACGACGAGTGCTGACAATCGTTTTCTGTGACCTGGTCGGCTCGACAGAGCTATCCATCTACCTTGATCCGGAAGACCTGAGTGAAATTATCGGCGCCTATCAACGTTGCGTCACGCAGGCTGCGACGGCCTTCGGGGGTTTTGTTGCCGATTACATGGGCGATGGGACCATGCTTTATTTTGGCTACCCGGAAGCCAGTGAATTTGCCGCCGAAGGCGCGGTCTACGCCGGCCTTGAAGCGCTGCAGGCGGTTTCCAGCCTGTCATCGCTGTCTATCGGTCGGAAACTGCGAGCACGGGTTGGCATCGCCACGGGCGTTGTCGTGGTTGGCGACATCTCTGGCCACGGCCATCCGCGGGCACTCGGGGCGTTGGGCGAGACCCCCAACCTGGCGGCGCGGCTGCAGGGCGTTGCCGAACCGGATACGATGGTCATCGACTACAACACCCACCGGATGGTCGGCAGCCTGTTTGAAGATCGTTACCTCGGGAATCTTCTTATTAAAGGCGTGTCGAGGCCAGTTCCTGCCTGGCAGATTATCCGCCCAAATATTTCCGCAAGCCGGTTTCAAGCACGACAGACACTCGACAATGTCGCCCCTATCGTTGGCCGGGACGCTGCCTTGTCGCGGTTGTGCGCGCTGTGGCGCAAGACGATTGAGGGGCATGGACAGGCGGTGCTTATCTGCGGCGAGGCTGGGATTGGAAAATCCCGCCTGGTAGCCGAACTGCTGGCTGTAATAGGCGAAGCGCAAAACGCCTGCATCCAGTACGCCTGCTCACCGCATCAGCAAGGCTCGCCACTATACCCATATATTCAACAACTAGAACATGCGGCCGGCTTCTCGCACATTGACAGCCCGGAACGCCGGCTCGGCAAGCTCAGGATTGCCCTCGATCAGGTAGCAGGTGAGGATCTGGCACTGCTTGCCGAACTGCTGATGCTGCCCTCCGCTACGAGCCTTCACGGCGATCTGCCGAAACTGACGCCACAGCGACGGCGCGACGGCACGATGCAGGCGCTGCTCAACCTGCTTGAACGGATGTCGCGGCATAAGCCGGTGCTCATGGTGCTGGAGGATGCGCATTGGAGTGATCCGACAACGCGGGAACTGCTCCACCTGACGATCGAACGCGTCGCTGTCCTGCCCATCATGGTGGTTGTGACGTCCCGGCCGGAATTCCAGCCGGGATGGGCTGAGCATCTGCCACATGTCGGTGTCATCCGGCTTGAGTCCCTGCTGCGACAGGACAGCGCGGCCCTGGTACGCTCGGTTGCGGGAAGCAGCTCGCTGCCGGCTGCGCTTATGGAACACATCGTTGAGCGGACTGACGGTATTCCGCTGTTCATCGAGGAACTGACGAAGGCGACGCTGGAGACCACTGCAATAACGACACCGGCATCGACGTCCGGCAAAAATGTCTCGTACTTCTCGCAGACCGTGCCGGCGACCTTACATGCTTCGCTGCTCGCCCGCCTGGACCGATTGGGCTTGGCAAAGGAAGTGGCACAGGTCGCCGCGACCATCGGCCGGGACTTCAGTCAGCAACTTCTCAGGCTTCTGCTGGATCTGGACGACACTGTCATCGCCCGGACGCTGGACCGCCTTGTCGAAGCGGGGCTGGTGTTCCCACAGGGTGCTGCCTCGTCAGGAAGCTATCGGTTCAAGCATGCGCTGGTACAGGACGCGGCCTACAGCACCATGCTTCGTCAACGGCGGCGGGATCTGCACAGACAGATTGCGCGGACGCTTGAAGAATGCTTTCCCGATACCAAGGTCGCTCAGCCGCAGATTCTGGCTTATCACTATACCATCGGCGGCCCCGTCGAAGCGGCGGTCGGCTACTGGTTGCAAGCAGGCCGGCAGGCACTGGCCCGCTCCGCCATGGCCGAGGCCATCGCACAGGTGCGGCGGGGACTGGAGCTTCTGGCCGGGCTGCCTGACACCGATTGGCGGGCCAGACGTGAGCTTGATTTGTGCATCACCCTCGGAAAGGCGTTGATCGCAACCCAAGGTTATGCGGTGGCAAGCATAGGCGAAAACTTCGCCCGTGCGCGTGACCTTTGCGAACGGTTGCTTCGTCCGCCAGAGATGCTGTCCGTCATGCACGGGCTTTGGACGCATGCCCTGATGCGCGGCGATCTGGCAGCGGCACGGAAGCAGGCTCAAGACCTGCTGACGGACGGCGAAGCGAACCACGACCAGATCTGGGTGCTGATGGGTTGCCGGTTCCTTGGCGTTACTTGCCAACCGCTTGGCGCCTTCCGGCGGGCGCGGGAATACCTGGAACGTGGTCTTCGACTGTTCGATGCATCACAGCGCGGTCTGTACGCAGGGTATACGGTCGATGACACGAAGGTGGTTATGCTGATGTATCTGTCATGGGCCCTGCTGTGCCTCGGTGAGATCGATGATGCCCGACAACGGTGTCATGCCGCGCTGTGCGAGGCAGAGGTGCTTGGGCAACCGTACACTCTTGCCCATGCACTCATCGGCGCCGCCTTTGTCGAACTGACCGCAGGCGCGCCTGACGTGGCGCTGGGGCTGCTGGCTCGGCTGTTGTCGTTGGCGAAGGAGCATGGCGTAGCATACTATTATGCTACAGCAACTATCCTCAAAGGCTGGTGCCTGCACGCGATCGGTGAGCCAGATGAAAGCCTGGAACTGCTGCAGAGCGGTTTGCAGGGTTACCGCAGCACGGGCACCATCCTCTATATGCCCTCGCTGCTACGGATGTCGGCCGAGGTGCATGGACAGAAAGGCCGCCTGGCCGAGGCGCATGATCAGATCAATGAGGCCATCCGCCTTATGGACGAAACAAAGGCGTTCTGGGACAAGGCGGAAATTTATCGCGTCAAGGGCGACCTCTTGCTTGCCGCCGGTGACCACGATGGAGCGGAGGTCGCATTCCGGATGGCGCACGCAACGGCGGTGGACCAGGAGGCGAGGCTTTGGGAACTGCGCGCCGCCACTTCCATCGTGCAATTGCACCGCCGCCACCGGCCGGCCGAAGCCACGGCACTACTCGCATCCGCCTGCAAGCGCTTCCCCAGCCATCTGGACATGGTGGACCTGCAGCACGCCAGGGCAGTACTTGCGAACCTTCAGTAACGCTCAGCGGGGGAGTTAATATCCATGGATATACTTGATACAGAACCCACCAGGGGTCTGAATGTTCAGGTAACGCCGACCAACAACTTCAACCCAACCGACCTGCCGTCTTCCAATCCGTTGGTTGCGGGACTTCTGGCTCATCCGCGATGGATCTTAAGCCTGCTCCGCGCCATTTGGCCGATTCCACGTTTCGGCGGGTGGGCTGGGGTGACCCGTTTTGATGATGTGCGGGAAGTTCTAACGCAAGATTCCGTCTTTCAGGTTCCGTTTGGTGACAAGATCAAGGAACTCAATGACGGGCCGAACTTTCTCCTCGGAATGCAGGACTGCAAGGACTACCGGCGATACAAGTCGCAGGTTGTTCAAGCCTTCAGGCGAGAAGACGTCGCCTCTATCGTGACACCAATGGCACGCATAATCTCCGAGGAGATTGTCGCGAGCAGCGGCGGCCGGCTGGACGCGGTGCAGGACCTGATCACGCGCGTGCCGGTGATTATCTGTGAACGTTACTATGGAGTACGAATACCCCGAGGGACCGAAGTTGAATTCGCTCAGTGGACGATCGCGATGAGCAGTTACATGTTCGGCGATCCTGGCAATAATCCGAAGCTTCATCGCGTGGCAAGGGCGGCCGGCGAGCAGGTCCGATTTCTGGTGGACAATGCGATCGAAACAGAAAAGCGGGCTTCGTCCGGCAGGGGCGTGACCGTGCTAAGGCGCCTTCTGGACATGCAGGCCGACGGCGCGGCGGGACTGTCCAACGATGTCATCAGGGCGTTCTTGATCGGCATGATCACTGGTTTCGTCCCGACGAATACCATGGCAGCCGGTAACATGCTGGAGGTGCTGCTTAGAAGAAGGGATTCTCTGGCGGCAGCGCGTGCCGCGGCGCTGGCAAGCAACGACGATCTTCTCAAGCGCTGCCTGTTTGAAGCCATGCGCTTCATGCCGCTTAATCCAGGCCCTTTTCGCGTCTGTGCCCAGGACTACACAATCGCGAAGGGTACAAAGCGCGCCACGCTGATCAAGGCGGGCACGAAGATGCTTGCCTCTACCCAGTCGGCCATGTTTGACCCGCGCAGGGTCGAAGACCCGAATAAATTCAATCCTTCCCGGCCCGCTCTGGACTACATGCTGTTCGGTTATGGCCGGCATTGGTGCATCGGCGCATATATTGCCGAAGCCCAGATCACCCAGATGTTCAAGTGCCTGCTCGTGCGTGGCAATCTGCGCCGTGCGGCCGGCCGGGATGGCCGCATGCAGCGACTGGGGCCCTTCCCTGCGCACCTTGCTGTCGAATTCGACACATAATTCCAGCCGATCGGCCGTATCCGAGTGTGATCAAGGTCACAGCGGCCCGAATGCATAATGCCTTAAGGCGACTGCACCCTCGCAAGGCACAGGACCGTCGGGTCAGCGTCTGCCTATCATTTATATCATGCACGGGAGGCATTGTTGTCGTGGCACAAACGATCCTGAGCGTCGTTGCTGATGTCGCGCCGGCAAGCCGCGACGTGTTGCAAGACCTGATTGCGGTATTGCGTCGCGATGAAGAAGCGTTCTCACCTCAGTTTCCTGTCATGTACGACCGCCTGAGATCAGCCATTCCCAGTTTGCACTTCATGTCGATCACTATCTTTCCGGACGCGCAATATGAGCCATTGCTGGTCATCGAATGTAACTTCGACGGCGCGGCAGGCCCGTTTTTCGCTCAACTGGAAGAAGCTTACGGTCCACTGCTGCGAGACATGCTGCGCTGCTGCAAGGTGCCACCCAACCCGATGTCAGACATGTTTGCCAACGTCGTGGCTGCAGGCTCGCGCGCGCCCGTCGCCCCGATGCTGGAAGCGCTGACAGTCTGGCCCGCGGTTTCACATCAGGGCAACCGAGGCATGCGGCGCGAACGGATTGAGCGGGAGCATGCACTTTTCAAGGCCGTCTGCCGTGAGCTCGATACAGACGCAACTTACCGCGGCCAGGACATCATGGCCATCCATCAGACACTCCAAGCACGCATGGTCCAGCGCTTTGACTGGCTGAATACTGCGGAACCGGCACTGATCCCAAATACTGAAGACCTGGCGGACAAGTGCCGGCTCGTCGGCTTTCTGCTGATGCTGGGCGTGGCGCTCACGGTTCCTGGCATCGTTCTGAGCCTGATGATGCCGATCTGGGTCAGCGGCTCGCTGCTGACCATCGCCATGGCATGGGCCGCCATGAAGCTGGACTGGCTGCGAGAACTTGACCGGCACACCGGCCAGCCGGTTTCGCAATGGCTGGCCGCAACCCTTCTGATTCCCGTGGTCAGCTTCATGCTGATCTCGATTTTGCCGTCCCACGAACCCTGGCAGCTTCTGAGACTGGCGCTCAGCGGGGTCAGTGGCATCATCCCGGTCATCTTGTTGCTTCTGTTCTGGCTGCGGCTGCTGGAGAAGCGCGACACCAGCCTGGATGCCCCCGTGCAGGACGAACGTGTTGTCCAGGAACTCGCGAAGCACGAGGACCAGGTCAACCAGAATCACATGATCAGCATCGTTCACCTCAAGCCAGGCGCATTGCGAGCAACCCTGATTCGCCTTGCGCTTTGTGCACTTAATCTGGTTCTGCGCGTGCTGCCGGCTTCACGCCAGGGATATCTTGCGAGCATGCGCACGATCCACTTTGCCCACTGGGCAATCCTGAGCAATGGCAGCCGATTGATGTTCCACAGCAACTTCGATGGCACATGGGAGAGCTATCTGGACGACTTCATCGAGAAGGCGCATGCCGGCCTGACGCTGGCCTGGTGCTGCGGCGTGGGCTTTCCGCCGACGCGCTTCCTTGTTCTGGACGGCGCGACGCAAGGGCGCCGTTTCAAGAGCTGGGCCCGCCACTCGATGGCAGCGAGCCTGTTCTGGTTCAGCGCCTACCACGAATTGCCAGTCAATCAGATCGACCGTCAGCGGCGCCTCGCTGAGGGTCTGCGCAAAAGCAATCTCACGCAACAGGAAGCAGAAGCATGGGCGCTGGATCTGTAGCTCGTTCTACGGCATCTCTATCATCCGCTCGATCAGCGGAAAAGCAAGCAGGGTCGTCGTGGGTGCTGGCAGCCGATGTCGCGGCCCAGACGCAGGGGCTAATCGTCAGCGCTTTCCCTCATCTGCCGGAGGCAGTGGCACTCTTCTTCGAATTGCCGAAACAGGCCAGTGGCGGCTGGTTGCATGCTTTGCTGGCACGCATCCCGATTACCGATGCCACTGGCAAGGCAACCGACGAAACCGGCCGGGAATGCCAATCGTCAGCCATTGCCTTCACCGCAACCGGTCTGGCAGCCATGGGGCTGCCGCCGCAGGTGATGGCGGGGTTTTCATCGCAATTTGTCGAAGGCATGCATGAACGGGAACGCCAGCGCCGTCTTGGCGATGATGACGAGGCCATGGTGATCCAGGGGGGGCCGCGATGGAGCGGCAATGCCCCGGCTCCCTCAGGGTCAGATACCGCGCAGGCTGCATTGCCGACTCCAGTGACCGTGCATGGCGTGCTGCTGCTGTATGAGGCCGACGACGCAGCGCTGCAGGCAATCACCGACGACGCTCGGGCAACCTTCGATGCATCGGGCGTCAGGATCGTCCACGAGATACGGCTTTCGCTGCACGCCGATCCGACGAGCGGCGGCAATCCCCGGGAGCATTTTGGCTTTGCCGATGGCATCTCACAGCCGGTGCCTTATGGTGAGGCGATTGTCAGCAAAACGAATGCGCCCTATCCCGTCGACCCGCTGCATGGCATCGCCGCTGGCGATCTGCTGATTGGCCATATCAACGCTCATGACGAGCCGGCGCCAGGGCCGCTGGTGCCGGATACGAAAGCTGCCGGCGCCCCTGAACAGGTGCTGCCAAATGACGGTGTAGCGCATGGCATGCGCGACTTCGGACGCAATGGCAGCTATCTTGTGGTGCGAGAATTACAGCAGGACGTCGCGGCATTCTGGAACTCGCTGGACGCGGCGGCGGCGGCGCTTGCGAACCCGGGAATCGACGCCGAATCGCTAGCCGCGCGGATCGTTGGCCGCGACCTGGATGGCAACGCACTGGTGCCGCAGGCGGCTCTTCCAGATCCAGATGATGGCGACCCTGCAAACGACTTTGCCTTCATGCGGCACGACCGGTATGGCATGACCTGCCCGATCGGGTCACATATGCGCCGATCTAATCCGCGGGATGGCCTGGCGCCGACACTCAATGCCGCGGATGGTTTGCTGCATGCCGCCAATAACCATCGCCTGATGCGAAGAGGGCGGAAATACGGTGTCCCAATCAAGGACCGGCGTATGGACGATCATGCGAATCGCGGCCTGCTGTTCATATGTCTGAACACCGACCTCTCGCGGCAGTTCGAGTTCGTGCAGCAGACCTGGTTGCTCAATCCTGGCTTCGCTGTGTTGGATGGAGAGACTGATCCGCTGCTGGGTCCACCTGGATTGATGACGATCCCAGCCTGCCCGCTACGGCTGCGGGCGCAGGTGCAGACCTATGTCCGGATGGCGGGCGGTGAGTATTTCTTCATGCCCAGTCTACCGGCGCTGAAGTATTTGGCAGCGCTGCGACCAGTGTGAAGGCATCGTAAGGCGAAAGTCGGCGAAGCCGGGAAGCCTTCAGACCGGCAGGCGAAGCGAGACGTACGTGGCGTTGCGCTTCGCGCCGGATTTTGCAGCCGCTATCCAGGGGGCGTTCCGTTCGGCCTGAAAGCCGCGTTGGTGTCGTGCGCGCTTGTCCAGTGTACGGAAGCCACACGGTGCGTGGCAGGTCCATACTCGACCGACTGGATTCCATAATAGGCAGCAAACATCAGGAAGATGGATGTGGCAAACGCGACGCTTGCCTTGTGTGCTTCGGTGCAAAGTCCGGCTGAGGCGTCATGGAACCAGCGTTGGATCTGATTAGGTCCGTGCAGCAACATAGCAAGCAACGGCACGACGATCGGCAGGTGCCCGATAGCGTCGATCTTGCCGAATTCCGGAACTGCCGCGGAGAATATCAACACCAGTGCCAGGATAGCCGGCCTGACTAGCGTCAGTCCCGTCATGATATAGAAGGCCAGCGAAAATTCCACGAAGCCGGCAATGATCATGACGTCGCCCGGGGGGACGCCGAGCGTGAGGTAGGGACGCGATTGCAGCAGCAGCAGGGTCCACTGCGGATAGGCCCATTTTTCGATGGCACCCCACATTAGGCCAACGCAGACCGTCGCGCTAAGGACAGGCATGCGCAAGCGCCGCAGTCGTGCCGAGCCGCTGGATGTCAGGGCAAGATAAATGGCGATACCAAGGAACATCGGATAGTCGCACAGATGGAATAGGCCATTGAGCGTGACTGCGTAACTATAGAGTATCAATATTCCAATCCCGCCCAGGACGCAGGTCCGGCCTGAAAGCAGGCTGATAGCGATGCCAAGTTGCAACCAGGCCGGCCAGTCCGCCGCGGTTTTGAGCTCGGGCGTAAGGATGACGCCTCCAGTGGCAAACAGCGCCATGAAGAAGCCGCCCATACCTGCACGCAGCAGTTTTTCTTCTGCAATGTAGTAGATTCCTGTCGTCGGCATGTGAATGCCGCGGTTGACCAATAGCCTATCCAGCAGGAAGCCGCCAAAGACCAGACCTACGAAGCCTGCGGCGACCAGGACGAAGTGCGTCGACATGACACTGGCGGCTGGTATCGGCACCGCGGCGACATCGAATGGTTCAAACCATTTAATATGCGCCGAGGCCTGCTCTGGCAGAAGCGCGAGGGCAACCGACAGAGCCACTGCCATCGGCAGCAAAAACCCGCCACGCAATCGCCTGTTGTAGTAAGGCTGCCGTTGTTGAGACTGTTGGGATGGCAGAGGCTGGCGCTGCAACACGCGGCACCGCCGACTCCAGGTAGATAAGAGCGGATCTTTCATGGCGAACCCTCATGCTTCGTCACCGCGACGTCGCGCGCGTGCATACTTCAAGGTCAGTTGTCCGGCGTCTGACCCAGATCGCAGCCAATCAAGTGAAATGATTGATCATCAACATCAGGACGAAGGCGAACGCTGGCCCTGCGATGGGCAGAGCGGATCGCAGCGGTTTGAGCGTGAGCCGGAAGTGCTCAACGTAATTTACCATAGTATATTCCTCTATTTCTTTATGGCCTGCTGGCCACAGCAGATCATTGGCTGAGACTACGGTTCGTTACTGTGCGACTCATCACAAAGCATATTGATGCTTTATAGTAATATATTGACGTTCCTCAATCTGCGGCGGTGCCGGCGCCTCAGGGGCCGGTGTGATTCAGGCAGCCAGACTGGGGTTCCGACATGCTTTGGGAAAGCTCTCGACGTGCGGCGTACCGCCTCGACGCGACGCAGTTCGGGCGATCGTCCGACTAACGACCGCCCGAACTGCGTCGATACGCCTCAGCGTCTGGCGAGGATTTCCGGCATGCGGATGCCAGCCCGTTAGAGCGGTTCCACCCAGGGTGGAACCGCTCTCGCTCATCGTTTCACAAGGCTACTTGCGCAGCACCGCTGCTCTTGCGCAATTCCGGTTTAGTAAACCCCGGCCGTCATGCCAGTCCGTCGCCGACTGGGTTCACATCGTCACACGGACCCTGAGCCCCAGAAGTCAGCCGACCGGCGCCGCATCATCTCCCGGAACTGGTCGGTCGATTTCGCCAGCAGCTCCCCGGTATCCCAGTCCAGCACAACGCCGTGCTGGCGGATCACGTCCATTGCGTCCAGTTCGCCGGCACGAAACCGCTGCGCAACCTTCCGCGGGTCCTCTGCCAGCCAGTCATGCCGGGCGGCACGTGTGCGCGCCCGCGCCGCCTCCGTGGCTGCTTCGTCCACCTCATACGCTGCCAGCTCCGCATCGATCGTGCGAATGACCACGCCATAGTCCTTCGCTGCCCGTTCGATGGAAACGTAGCCGTCCGCGACGTCCTCGCACACCAGTGTGGGCTTGCGCAGCAACGGATCGCCAAAGCCGCCGCCGCCCGCAGTCGGCCGGCTGAACGCGTCGCCCGAGCCGATCTTCACGTCTGAGAATACCGAGCCGAGCCACTCCGGCCGCTCAGCGCCCGCGCGGATCAGCGTCAGGCCGTGCGGCATCGACGGCAAGCCGCCCTCGATCCCCCAGACGATCGCCCGTTCCCGGTCGCAAATGTAGGAGATGACGGTGCTATCCGCCTCCCGCAGGACAGAGCTCTTGCGGACGCCGGCACCGCCCCTCCATTGGCCGGGGCCGGGACTGTCGGTCAGCACCTCGAATTCGGTCGTCAGCATCGGGCAATTGCGTTCCTGTCCCTCCACCGGCTGGGACATCAGGCCGGTGCCGAAGCACGCGGTGGTGACGTTCGCGCCATCCTTGCCGTTGCGCCCGCCCCAACCGCCCGGCAGCCAGTCGTAGAACATAAAAATGGGCTTGCCAGGTGACCGCAGGTCCCTGCCGCCGGTCAGCAGGTATTCCAGGTTGAAGGCACAGGCGATCGCCCGCTCCGGCATGATCCTGGACCAGATCTCATAGATCGAGTTCATGATCTTCTCGAACGGCATCAGGAATCCCGTCACCGCCACCGGCCAGCGCGCGTTCACGATGGTGTCCTCCGGCGCGATTACTTCAATCGGCCTATAGAAGCCGGAGTTCAGCGGCAGGTCGGGAAAGAAGGTCTTCATTCCCGCGGCGACGGCGGAGAACGTTGCCCCGAATGCCGAGTTGTACAGCGACCCGATGCATGGATGACTGCCGCTCAGGTCATAGATCACCCGGTCACCGGTAATGGTCATCTTGACCTTGATCGGGATCATGCCCTCGCCGGCTGAAGGATCGCGATCGATGAAGTCCTGCGTCTCCCACGTGCCGTCAGGCAACGCGGCCAGCCGTTGCCGCAGGATGCGCTCGACATAGGACTGCACGTCGGCAAACCCTGCGACAACGGTCTCCTGGCCGTATTTGCTGACCAGCCGCAGGATCTCGCGCTCACAAACCGCTGTTGCCGCCGCCTGCGACTGCATGTCGCCGATGATCGATGCGGGATCGCGCGTGTTGCTGGCAATCAGATGCGCCACGTCGCGGCGGAATACCCCCTTGTCCCACAGCCGCACCGGGGTGATGCGCAGGCCTTCACGAAACATCTCCGTCGCCCGAACGTCGAAGGACCCCGGCACGCTGCCGCCGACGTCCGACCAGTGCCCGTTGGACTGGCTGTACGCGATCACCTTGCCAGCGGAAAAAATCGGCCGGATCAGCCGCACATCGGGAAAATGCGTGCCTCCGGCGTAGGGATCGTTGATGGCGAAGACGTCGCCTGGATGCATATCGTCGCCGAAGAAACGAATTACGTCCTTGCACGTCCAGTGCAAGGTGCCGACGTGCACGGCGATGTCCTGGTTCCCCTGCGCGATCGAATCGCCGTTCGCGTCATTCAGCGCGTTCGAAAAATCCCGGTTGTAGATCACGAACGAATAGCATGTCCGGATCATCTGCTCGGCCATCTGGTCGACCGCGGTGATGAACGAGTTCTTCAGCACCTCGAACGTCACCGGATCGAGCGTGATGCCGTCCTGCGTCGAAATGTCGGCCATGCTGCTCAACCCCCCACCCGCATCACGATGTTGCCCCAGCGATCCACGGTCATGCTCGCCCCAGGCGGCAGAACGGTCGTGGCATCAAGCTGATCGATAATTGCTGGTCCCTCAAGCGACGCGCCAGTTGGCAGCTCTGTCCGCCAGTACACCGGTGTGTCATGCGCGACCGCATTAAAATAGACGGGGCGGCGGCTCGCTGGCGCCGGCATCTGCCCGCCTGTCTCACTGGTCGCCAGCGCCGCCTTCGGCACCACGCCCGTAGCCTTGAGATTGAGCCGGAACAGGCTGACCGGCGTATCATCCCGCCGGAAATTATACTCGCGCTGATGCTCCTCGTGGAACGACTGCACCAGCGCCTGCATCGCGGTGATCCGGTTCGGCACCGAGACTGTCAGCGACCGCCACTGCCCCTGGTACATCATGTCGACGCTGCGCTGCATGACCATGTCGGCGACCGCCACGCCCTCATGCGAAAGCCTCTCCGCCGCGATTGCCTCCATGGCCTCGAATCGGCGCTGCAGCTCTGCCGGATCGGCCGAAGAGGTTGGCATCAGGTAGCTTTCAGCAAAGTCATGCTGCAGATCCACCAGCAGGCAGCCCAGTGCCGAGGTGATGCCCGGATTAGGCGGCACGATCACCACCGGTATCGCCAGTTCCCGAGCCAGCGCCGCGCCATGGAGCGCGCCGGCACCGCCAAACGCCACGAGGGCAAAATCCCGGGGATCGTAGCCGCGGGAAATCGAGATCAAGCGCACCGCGTCGGCCATGTTCGCATTGGCCACCCGAATGATCGCCTCCGCCGCTTCCGGCACCCCAACCCCCAGCGGCTCTGCCACGCCAGCTTGCACCGCCTGTTCCGCCAGCTGTGGATCCAACGTGATGCTGCCGCCAGCCAGTCCGGTGCCCAGCCTTCCCAGCACAATGTTGGCGTCGGTGTTGGTGGGCACCGTGTTGCCACCGCCATAGCAAGCCGGACCCGGATGCGCACCGGCCGACTGCGGCCCGTTCTTCAGTGCACCGTCCTCGATCCGCGCCAGAGAGCCGCCGCCGGCGCCAATCGTCAGCACCTCGATGCTGGGAAACCGGATTGGGTAGCCGAATTCGATTCCCCAGTCCTTGGTCACCCTCGACTGGCCCTCATAGGCGAGCGACACGTCACAGCTGGTGCCACCCATGTCCAGCCCGATCGAATTGGGAAAGCCGCACAACCCGGCGATGAAACGTGAGGCGATCGCGCCCGCCGCGATGCCCGATCCCGCCAGACGCGCGGCGAAGTCCTGCACGCTGGCTGGCGTCATCACGCCGCCGCCGCTGTGCAGCAGCAACAGGTCTGAGCGATAGCCGCCGGATCGCAGCCGCTCACTCAGCCGGTGGACGTAAGCCCCCGCAACCGGACTGAGCACGGCGTTCACCACCGTGGTGGAAAACCGCTCGTGCTCGAAGATCTCCGGCAGCACCTCCGAGGAGATCGAAATCGGCACTCCCGGCAGCTCCCGCACCAGGATGTCGCGCATCGCCCGCTCGTTCTCGCCGTTGATGAACGCGTTCATGAAGCACACGGCAACCGCCGCAACCTCTCGCCGGCGCAGGATGCGCGCCAGCTCCAGGGCCTCTGCCTGGTCCAGCGGTGTCACCACCACACCCGCCGCATCAACCCGCTCGGTGACCGGCAGACGGTCACGGCGTGGGATGTAGGGCCGCGCCACATCTTTATAGGCGTCCCACAGATCCTCCTTGTTCGCGCGGCGGATCTCGATCACATCGCGAAATCCACGCGTGCACACCATGGCCACGCGGGGCAGACGACGCGTGATCAGCGCGTTCGTCGCTACGGTCGTGCCATGCGACAGCAGCGCGATGTCCGGCAGCGACACGCCCGCGGCACCCAGCCCGTTCATGAAGCCGTCAATCGGATCCGGTGTCGTCGGCGTCTTTGCGACCTGGATACGGCCGCTGGCTTCATCCAGTGCGCAGACATCAGTGAAGGTGCCGCCGATGTCGATCGCCACACGTACGCTGCCCACGCTGCTGCCCCCTTTTATATGCCCACACGGTTACCATGCATTTGTCAGGACAACGCGCAAGAGGTGCACGTCGTCGGCTTCTGTGCCCAGGACGTCGCCACATGCTGCAGCGGCAAGCGAGACATGCCCCGCGCGTGGGCATGGTACAGCAACAACGCGGGCTGGGCACCTCGCGGGGATAACCGGGGTGTGCATCTCGGATCATGGCACGCCGATTGCAGCACCGGCGGTGAGGAAGTGGCCGCGGCTCGCGCGCAGCGCAACTTCGCAAAGACGTGTTGCAGGAGGCTAGCGTGACCATTTCTCGAATCGGCTTGATGGCCGCAGTGATTGCGGGTTCGCTGCTTGCGTATCCTGTCGCCCGTGTTCATGCGGCCGACGACGATATCGTCATGGGGTTCTCCGTCGCCCAGTCCGGCGGCATGGAGGCGTATGACGGTGACGCTACCCGCATGGCGGCACTCTGGATCGAGCAGACCAACGCCAAGGGCGGCCTGCTGGGCAAGAAGCTGCGGGCAGTCTACGCCGACACCAAGAGTGATCGGGTTGAGGGTACCAAAGCCGGCCAGGAAATGGTGCGCGACGGCGCCAAGGTGGTGTTCGTCACCGCCGACTACGACTACGGTGCCCCCGCCGCCCTGCAGGCGCAGAAAGCCGGCATCATTTCCGTCTTCCTCGGTGCCTCCGACCCGAAGGCCGGCGTTGTCGGTGTCGGTCCTTATTCCTTTACCGCGGAGAAGGCCGGCCAGCTTGAGGGCGCTACGGTCGCCGAATGGGGCTACGAGAAGAAGGGCTACCGCACCGGCTACGTGCTGCTGGATGACGCCATCGAGTATGACAAGTCGGTCTGCGCCGGCTTTGACTGGGCGTTCGAGAAAGAGGGCGGCAAGATCGTCGGCCGCGACACGTTCAAGAACGCCGATCCATCGATCGGCTCGCAGGTCACCCGCCTCGCCAATGCCATCCGCGACAGCAAGGTCGACGCGATCATGCTGTGCACCTATCAGCCCGGGGGCTCCAGCGCGATCCGCCAGATCCGCGCCGCCGGCATCAAGCTGCCAATTCTGAACGGCTCCTCGATGGATGGAACCTACTGGATCAGCGCAGTGCCCGGCCTCGACGAGTTCTATGTGCCGGTGCAGGCGCTGGCCAATGGTGACCCGCGCCCGGCTGTGGCGCAGTTAGCAAAGGACTACGCTGCCAAATACGGCAAGCCGCCGACCACGCAGTATGCGTTCCCTATCTACGCCTGGCTGCAGCTCTGGGCCAAGGCAGTGACGGAGGCGAAGACAACCGACGCCAAACCCGTGGTGGCAATCATGGAAAAGTTTGCCGACGAGTCCACCGTGCTCGGTCCCCGCAGCTTCACGCCCAAGCTGCACATCCAGACCCACATCCCGCTGACGATCACCGATACCGCCGGCGGCAAGCAGTTTCCGGTGGAAGACTGGCGCATCAAGGAAGACATTCCCCCGGCCGTGCTCTACCGCCTGAAGAAGCCGTCATAGGCGACGTGCGACCCGACAATGCCGCCTGACTCGAATCTGCTGACCGAGCGCCCGGCCGCGGTCAGTCAGCCGCAGGCATCGGAACTCACCGCGGACAAGCTTGAAGTCCGCTTCGGCGGCGTAGCCGCGGTGTCCAATGTGTCCCTGACCGTCCGTCGGCATGAGGTGTTTGGGCTGATCGGTCCGAACGGTGCCGGCAAGACCACATTGGTCAATTGCCTGACCGGTTTTCAGCGTCCAACCTCGGGTCGGGTCCTGCTGGGCGGCGATCCGACCGAGGGATGGTCGCCGGACAAGTTCCGCAAGCAGGGCGTCGCCCGCACCTTCCAGGCCGGCCGCCTGTTCCGTGACATGACCGTGCTGGAGAACATCGAGGTCACCGCTGTCGGCCTCGGCCTCGGCCGGCACACCGCGCAGGAACGCGCCATGGCCATGCTCGACTGGATTGGCCTTGCCGAACAGGCCCATCGCGTCGCCGGCACATTGGCCTATACCGACGAGCGCCGCGTCGGCATCGCCCGCGCCCTGATCCTCTCGCCGGCCTTCATCCTGCTTGACGAGCCTGCCGCCGGAATGTCGGACGCCGAATGCGAGGGACTCGCCGAATGGGTCGCCACCATCCCCCATCGCTTCGACTGCGGCGTGCTGCTGATCGAGCACAACATGCACGTCATCATGGGCGTCTGCGACCGTATTCATGTGCTTGACGGCGGCCGCACCCTGGCTGAGGGCAAACCCGCTGCAATCCAGGACAATCCGGAGGTCATTGCCGCCTATCTGGGCATGGAGCCATGACCGCCATGCTTGAACTGCGCGACGTCGAGGTGCGCTATGGGCGCCTGATCGCCCTGCGCGGCCTGAGCATGGAGGTGCGCCAGGGCGAAGTGGTCTGCCTGATCGGTCCGAATGGCGCCGGCAAGTCCACCACTCTGGCCGCTGTTGCCGGCGGCGTCGCCCGCACCACCGGCTCGATCCGCTTTCAGGGCACGGAGCTTCCCGCCCGCAAGCCGGAACGTATCGCGCGCCTTGGACTGTCGCTGGTTCCCGAGGGGCGCCACATCTTCGGCACCCTGAGCGTGGAAGAGAATCTGCGGATCGGCGGCTACATGCGTCCCAACGGCCGCGACGCCGCCACCGCACTGGAACGGGTCGCCAATTATTTTCCGCTCCTGAAGGAACGCTGGCGCTCCCCCGCGGGGCGTCTGTCTGGCGGAGAGCAGCAGATGCTGTCGATCGGCCGGGCACTGATGACCGGACCGAAGCTGGTGATGGTGGACGAGCCATCCCTCGGCCTCGCCCCGAAGATCGTCGACAGCGTCTATGACATCCTGCTTGACCTGCGCCAGCACGAGGGTCTGACCCTGTTGATCAACGAGCAGAGCTCACACCGCATCTTGCGCTTTGCTGATCGCATCTATGTGATCCGCAACGGCGGCATCAAGCTGCACGGCGACGCCGCGTCACTACAGGATGGAGAGGCCATCAAGGCTGCCTATTTCGGCTTCGGCGTCGCACCGACGCCGCTGGGGGCCAGTGGAGAGGAAGCTGCGGCTTGACCGACTTCGTCCAGAACCTGATCGACGCCCTCAGCCTGGGCAGCCTGTATGCGCTGGTTGCACTCGGTATCGGCCTGCTGTTCGGCATTCTGCGCCTGGTCAACTTCGCCCATGGCGACTTCATCACGCTCGGGGCCTATGCGCTGATCATACCTTCGGCCGATGTCGTCGCCAGGATGTTCATCGGCTCGTGGAACTGGGCGCTGATGATTCCAACGGTCTGCGTCATCGTCGTTCTTGTCGCGCTGGCTACCGACGCACTGGTGTTCCGCCCGCTGCGCAGCACCAGCGCGCCCACCCTGATGATCGCCTCGTTCGCCGTCAGCTACATGATCCAGAACGGCGTGCTGATGGCCTATGGCGCGCGGCCAAAATCGGCCAACCTGTGGCCATCGCTGACCACCCAGATCATGCTGGGCGGATTGCGCGTCCCGCTTCTGCAGGTCGTCACCATTGCCACAACCCTGGTGCTGATGGGCCTGCTGACCCTGTTCCTGTTCCGCACCCGTTGGGGCGTGCAGATGCGCGCCGCGGCCGAGGACTTCCGCATGGCCCAGTATCTGGGTGTACGGGGAAATTTTGTCATTGGGCTGGCGTTCGCCGTCAGCGGTGTGCTGGCCGCAGCGGTCTCGTTGCTGTTTCTCGCGCAGACTGGATCGCTCAGCAACGTGATGGGCGTTCCGCTTGCCCTGTTCGCCTTCGTCGCCGTGGTCGTGGGCGGCATGGGCAGCCTGCCGGGCGCGGTGGCCGGCGGCTTCCTGGTCGGTTTCATCATCATCATGCTGCAGGCCTATCTGCCGCCGGAGCTTCGGGTGTTCCGTGACGCGTTCGCTTTCGCTTTTGTCATCCTGGTCCTGCTGGTTCGCCCCTCCGGCCTGATACCCTCCCGCACGATACAGGAGCGGGTATGAAAGCCCTCATGCGTCTGCTGCACGGCCTGGTCACGCCGCTGCTGCTGATCGCCGCTGTCGCCATCGTCACCCTCCTGGGTGTCCTGGGTGGCGACCAGATCCAGACCTCATTGACCGAAATGCTGATCCGCATGGTTGTCGTCGTCGGCATGTGGGTCTTCATCGGCAACTCCGGCGTCATCTCTTTCGGACACGTCGGCTTTATGTGCGTCGGCGCCTACGCCGCCGCCTGGGCCACTGTCGACCCGAGTTGGAAGAGCATTATGCTGACCGGCCTGCCTGACGCGTTGCAGAACAACCAGTATCCGATCCCGCTTGCCATCGCCGGCGCCACCACCCTGGCCGCTATCGTTGCCCTGCTGCTCGGCGTCGCGATCATGCGGCTATCCGGCATCGCCGCCTCGATCGCCACCTTCGCCTTTCTGATGATCGTCAACAGTGTCTACTCGAACTGGGAGTCGGTCACCGCGGGCACCAGCTCAATCATCGGTATCCCGAGCGTAGTCGGGCCTTGGCTGGCTTTTGCCTTCGCCGCCGCCGCCATCCTGCTGGCGCATGCTTTCGGCATCTCCCGCATCGGTCTGATGCTGCGCGCCTCACGCGACGACGAAGTTGCCGCCAAGGCCTCGGCGGTGAACATCGTCCGCGTCCGGCTGCTCGCCTTTGTCCTGAGTGCGGCAATCGTCGGCACCGGCGGCGCGCTCTGGGGCCACTTTCTCGGCATCCTGACCGCCGATACCTTCTACCTCAGCCTGTCCTTCATCACCCTTGCCATGCTGGTCGTCGGCGGTCTCGGCAGCCTCAGCGGCGCAGTCCTTGGTGTCGTCCTGGTCACGATCGTCGTCGAGGTGCTGCGCCGGCTGGAGCAGGGGGTTCCGCTCGGCTCAACCACCTTGGTCCTGCCGCCCGGCAGCCAGGAGCTTGGATTGGGCCTGGTGCTGGCGCTGATCATGATTTTCCGCCCCTCCGGCATCGCCGCCGGGCGCGACCTGGGTTGGCCGCGCCGGTGGATGCGCAGTCGCGGCGTCCCCCAGCGGATCATGCCAGAGCCGCGTCCTACTGAAGCTGGAGCCAGAGGCCATTGACGGTTCCTAATCCCTATTCCGCCGGCGCCGCCTATGTCGACGGCCGTATCACGCCGTTGGCCGAGGCGGCCATTCCGCTAACCGACTATGGCTACCGCCGCTCCGACGTAACCTATGACGTCGTCAGTGTCTGGCACGGCGCGTTCTTCCGGCTGGACGACCACATCGCCCGCTTCCGCGCCTCGATGCAGGCTTTGCGGCTCGATCCCGGCCTGAGCAATGACGACATCCGGTCTATCCTGATGCAGTTGGTGCGACTGTCCAGCCTGAGGGAAGCTTATGTCGCAATGGACTGTCTGCGCGGTGCGCCGAAGCCCGGCCTGCCGCCGCATCCGCTGAATTGCCGCAACTACCTGGCGGCATTCGCGCGGCCTTACGTGTGGGTGATGGCCCCAGAGGTGCAGGCGCGCGGTATCCATCTGATCACCGCGGACGTCCCACGCATTCCAGAAGCCTCGATCGACCCTACTGTCAAGAACTTCCACTGGGGCGACCTGACGCAGGCGCTGTTCCAGGCGCATGACAAAGGCGCCGACACCGCGATCCTGCTCGACGAGGCCGGCATGGTCACCGAGGGTCCCGGCTTCAACCTCTTCAGCATCCGCGACGGCGTCATCGCCACGCCGGAACGCGGTGCCCTGGAGGGCATCACCCGCAAGTCCGTCATCGAACTGTGCGCCGAACTGGCCTTGCCTTGTGAAGTCCGTCCGGTTCCGATCGCCGAATTGCGGGATGCCGACGAAATCTTCATCTGCACCACAGCCGGTGGCGTCATGCCCGTCTCCCGCATCGACGACCGCATCATGGGAAACGATCGCCCTGGCCCGATCTCCGCTAGGTTGCGCGAGCGGTACTGGACCCGCCGAACTGAGGGTTGGCACGCTACACCGATCGAGTATCAGCAATAGGCATCGTGCCGATGCTTCCTGCGAACGGCCTTGATGCGGGTCAGGCCGTCCGCTGCGGAGACAATGCTTATCCTGGCGCCTGGCTGGGCAGCGCTGGCAGCAGCCGATGCACAATATCGCTTGGTACAAGCGACTGCGCATCCGCGGTCAGGGCGGTGATCTGATCATTCTTTACTGCGGAGCCTGACGATGATCCCAGCCAGTAGTTGGCAACCTGCGTTGCCATGGCCGCCAATGAACCCAGCAATACGTTGGCCAAAGGCATCGCCTCGGCTGACAGGTTGCTCTTCGTCAGCACCACGAAGATGAGGCCACCGAAGGCAATCAGGATGATGGCACTCAAGGTCGCCGGTGCCCAAGCCATGCCGTTGTGCATCTGCGCAAGGGCCTGCGTCTGGCTCCTGGCACTGGAGCGGTCTGCCGCTGCTGACTGTATCCTGGCAAGATCCGCAGCATGCTGCGCCTCTGCAGCGCGGTCTGCCTCAGCCTGCTGTTGCGATGCAATCATTGCGAGCTGTACGCGTAACTGCAGAACCGCAGCCGGATCCTGACCAAGCTTTGTTTGGGCCTCATCAGCATCGTTGGTGCCGGTGACCGCCTCGACCGCCTGGGCCACCAAGCCTGCTGTCTTTTCGCCCGAGTTGCCGAACAGCCAGCGACCAACTTCCGGTGCGGCATTAAGGACGATCCCGCTCAATCCACCGATGGCGGCACCGACCGGACCGGCAACGGCCCCTGCGGCCGCGTCCTTAGCGACGTTTGTCAATGTGTCCAAGACGTTCATTTCACGACTCCCAGTTGTACGGCTTGGAATGGAAGCGAGCAGATCCTGCGGGCCCAACCACTGCCAAAAGTCTTCCACTCCGACAGACCGGTCATGAAGATCAGTCGGTTGGACTGGAACGCGGCGCAGACGTCCTGTAGGCGGTCAGCTTGCGCTTCAGCGGCCTGGATGGTGTCTCGGCCGACAATGCCGTCCTGCAGGACGTGCAGGGCGCCTTGCAGCCATCGAACCGATTGGCCTACGCCGTTGTTGACGGCGGCGTCGAAGACAAGCAGGGCCAGCGGTGGGGGAAGCTTGTCGCACTGGGCGGCGTTCCAATAGTCGCGCCTGTAGATGTCCTGGGCATCCGTCAGGCTCAGGCCATGAATGTCCAGTTGCGGATAGGCAGCGGCACTGATGCCCCAGTTCGTTCCGCGGCACTCGCCGGAGCCGCAATGGCCGCTCGTCCAGTTGCCAGGATCCGTTGGACTGGAACTATAGCCACCCTCATGTCCAACAACGTAGTTAAAGCTCTGCTCGAACGCATCCATCCCAAGAACTCCCTGTGAATCGGCCATTTCAAGCCAAACCGAAGTATCGCTCTTCACTGATGGGCGATACTGGAGGGAGAGCAATACGAATGAATATCGTGGCCGTCTGTGATACCAGTCACAGGATGCATACCGGCAGGCGCCTCTGGCTGAGGCCAGATCCCGTCGCCGAACCTTGCTGCTTATCCAGGCTGCCTGCCTAAGGCCGGATTTGTCGTCTTGCCGGTTCGCGCTTCGACCTCTGACCGCAGACGATCCGGCGAATGCAGCACGATCGACTGCCGCCGGATTGTCAGCAGGCCAGCGCGTGACATGTCCGCCAATTCCCGCGAAACACTCTCGCGCCGTGTTCCGATCCAGGCGGCAAGCACATGTTGTGGGGGCGGCGGACTCAGCACACGCTCTCCACCGCCGCGGTCACGCGACAGCCGAAGCAGTTCAGATATCAGGCGTTGCCGTACCGAAAGCACGCTGAATTCGATAAGGCGTTCATCTTTGGCGCGAAGCCGAGCCGTGAGCATACGCATGAGACGCAGACCGACGTCACGCGAAGAGAGCACAAGCTCGATGAAGGCTTCGGCCGGCACGAGGCAGAGACGCGTCCGCTGAAGGGCGGTTACGTTGGCCGACCGCTGACTTCCATCGATTGCTGCCAGCTCACCGAAGAATTCCCCCGCGGTCAACTCGTTCAGGATGGCCTCGTAGCCGAAAGCCGTGCGCGCAACGACGCGGACGGCTCCCTCGATTATGAGAAAGACCTCATTCGAGGTATCGCCCAGATCAACCACGATCTCACCCGCGCCGTATTCCCTGACATGGGCTCTGGCGACAAGCTGAAGCATCGCCGGTTCCGAGAGGCCGTCCAGAAGCGGCAGCCTGCGCAGCTTATCAAGCGTCGCATCCTTCAACGACCGGATGACGGGGCCGAACTTTTCTGTCATCGGCGGGAGGGACGGTCGATCCTGCCCAGGCGCGGCTCTCGTCGACATCTGGATCCCCATGCGCACGATAGCGGATTGCGGGAGCTTGACGGAGATCGCGGGTATGTCGCGATCAGTCACAGGCACGCTTAGACCTTATTGCAACAAATCGCAATCAGCGATCACAAGCTTGCGGCTTTCTTTACGACTACCGCTGTCATTCCTGTGACGTATGCAGACATCTGGTTGCGACGGATCCTACTTCCATACCAGCTCGAGTATCCAGGTGTGAGCTGCATCACATCTCTGCTTTAGAACTCAGCCTAGTAACCGCAGCACTTGTTCCAAATCATCGGACAAGTCAGCCAATCGTAGTTCTGGAAAAGGAAACAACCCAATGGACCTCGACCTGTATTTTGGTCGTCCCGAAGCTCGAGGCAATGAGGATCTAGGGCTGCTGAAGCAGCTTCCTGGCCTATGGGTCGGTCACGGCTTCAACTTGATTGCCCGGCCTGACAAGCAGAACAATCTGCCGTTCTTTCTGGAGCTGAACTCGACGACCGAGACGATCGACTTCACCGCCATCGGCGGCGACATCCCTAATCGCGGCTCTTTACAAGGCGATATCAACATCCATGGCGTTCATTACCTGCAGCAGGTAACGGATCGAAGCGACAAGTCGGGGATCCACATCGAGCCCGGCCTGTGGCTGCATGTTCCTGCAACGTCCAATCCGGCCGTGAAGACCGACACCTATGTCCGGCAGGCGACGATTCCACATGGCGACTCTTTGGTGGCACAGGCCACGTTTGCCACTTCCGTTGCAGGCGGTCCGGTGATCAATCCGGTTGATTCGACACCCTTTACTGGAACAATACCTGCGCTCAATACTTCACCGGCCACGCCCATTACCAACGCCGACTACCTGAAGCCCTATCTGACCGATCCCCTGCCGCTATTTCTGGAGCCGGATCTGAACGCTGCTGCCACAATCAAAAACCCGGCCTTGGTGCTGCTTGATGATATCAAAGGGCAGAACATCACGAATACTGTTGTTCTTGCTATTTCTACCACACCACAACTGTCCCTTCCGGGCCTTGGGATCGTCAACACGGCGTTCATTGATGTCAATGCCAACGCGGTGCAAATGGATGCCATTTTCTGGATCGAAACGGTGAAGGACCCAGTCCACGGAGAATATTTGCAGCTACAATACGTGCAGAGGGTCATCCTGGACTTCATCGGCATTCACTGGCCGCATATTTCCGTAGCGACTTTGCGCAAGCGTTAGATCACGCCGCCTCATGGGATGCGCCGCGGCGTGCAGGGGATCCATCCCCAAGCAACGCTGCAACCCTAGCGACCTTGCCGCGGCCTTCCGATCTTCCTGAATACAAGACCAATTTGGGAGCGGCCATGAACTACGAAGCTTTCTTCCAAAACCACCTCGACAGCCTTCGCCGGGCGGGAAACTATCGTGTCTTCGCTGACCTGCAACGACATGCCGGTTGCTTTCCGCAAGCCACGTTTCGAGCGGGGCGGGCGTGTAAGCCCGTGACGGTTTGGTGCTCAAACGATTATCTGGGCATGGGCCAGCATCCCGAGGTTATCCAGGCAATGCACCAAGCACTGGACAGTTGCGGGGCTGGCGCCGGTGGAACACGCAACATCGGCGGCACCAATCACTACCACGGGCTGCTTGAGCGGGAGCTGGCGGATCTTCATGGCACGGAAGCGGCCTTATTGTTCAACTCTGGCTATATGTCGAACTGGGCGACCTTGAGCACACTGTTGGCCATGTTGCCGAATTGTATGGTTTTTTCCGACGAGGCGAACCACGCGTCGATGATTGAAGGGATCAGGCACAGCCGCGCGGAGAAGCACATCTTCCGCCACAATGATGCTGCCGACTTGGCGCGGCAAATGGCGTCCGTTGCGCCGGAGAGACCTAAGCTGGTGGCGTTTGAATCAGTCTATTCGATGGATGGCGATATTGCGCCCATCAAGGAACTTTGTGATGTGGCCGATGCCCATGGGGCGATGACCTACCTTGATGAGGTGCACGCGGTTGGATTGTATGGGCCAAGCGGCGGCGGCATCAGTCAGCAACAGGGCGTTGCGCATCGACTGACGGTCATCGAGGGGACGCTTGCTAAGGCCTTCGGGGTGGTGGGGGGCTACATCGCCGGTTCGGCCGCGCTGTGCGATTTCATCCGCAGCTTTGCGTCCGGCTTCATTTTTACCACCGCTCTGCCGCCGGCTGTCGCGGCAGGGGCGCTGGCCAGTATTCGCCACCTCAAGACCAGTTCAGTCGAGCGGGTGGCGCAGCGGTCCCGCGTGGCCATGCTGCGTCGGCATCTGGATCTTGCTGGCTTGCCACACCTGCATAATCCCAGCCACATCGTACCCGTGATGGTTGGCGATCCAGTATACTGTAGTCAGATCAGCGCGCGGCTGTTGAACGACTTCGCAATCTACGTTCAGCCGATCAATCATCCCACCGTACGCCGTGGTACGGAGCGGCTGCGGATTACACCATCGCCGCTGCACACGGAAGCAGACGTGAATCACCTGGTGGCAGCGCTGGCGCAGGTTTGGTCTGATCTGAAGATCAAACAGGCAGCGTAGGCCAAATTCAATCCTCTGCCTTCTCGTTTGCCTAATACTTGTAGTATTCCAGCGCTTCCTGCAGAGTGGGCCAGCAAACCACATAGCTGGTGGTGAACACCTGCAGGGTGTTCTGCCGGCAGTTCCAGGCCGAACATTTAGTGTGGTAATACCATGTGTGGACGGCCCGTGGGGTTCAAGTAGGTTTGGCATGAGTGTGGCTTTGGTTCGAATGCGGTCATGTGTCCGGCCTTTTGTTGCAGGACACGCCCGCTGCCCTTGTCTGGCCTTCCAACCAGTCGCCAGCGACTGGCTGGAGCCTTGGCCAGTCTCGCCCAGATGGGATCCGCGAGCGGCTGCCGAACAACCGAGCGGCTTTTGTTTGCCACTGGCATTAACGGCGTGTGTCGCTCGTCGGTTCGACCGATTGCCATCTCTTGCTTGCCCTTGAACCCTCGGCGTCGACGCGTGGTTCAGGCGGCGCTTGGCTGACGCCGATACGCCTCTCCGCGTGACATCATCGACCAGATGATCCTGGCCATCTTGTTGGCCAGAGCGACCGCGGCGAGCTTGCGCGGCTTGCGCGCCAGCAGTTGCAGCAGCCACGCCGAGGCGGATTTGCTGCCCGGCTTGGCGAAACGGATGACGGACATGGCGCCGACGAACAGCAACTGGCGCAACCTTTCATTGCCGGCCTTGCTGATCTTGCCCAGGCGCTGCTTGCCGCCGGTGGAATGTTCCTTCGGCGTCAGCCCCAGCCAGGCAGCAAAGTGTCGCCCAGAGGCGAAGTTTTCAGGCTCGACGGTCAAAGCCATGGTGATCGCGCCCAGCGGACCGACACCTGGGATCTCGCCCAGCAACTGGCTGACCGGGTTGGCCTTGTGCAGGGCGGCCAGTTGCTCATCCACCGCCGCCACTTGCTGATCCAGCGCCGCGATATGCGCCCCTCCCTCGCGTGCTCGGTCGCCCATCCGCGCGAACATCGCCCGAGCGGTGGCGGGGATGGCGCTGTCAGCGGCCAGCACCGCCAGCAGCGGCGTGACCTTGACGATGCCTTTGGCCGCCACCACGCCAAACTCCGCCGCATGGCCGCGCAAGGCGTTGATCGCCTGGGTGCGCTGGCCCACCAGCATCTCGCGATGTTTGAGAATGATGCCGTCGGCCTGTTGATCGAGCGTCTTGACCACCACCGAGCGCATGGTGGGCCGCGAAGCGGCCTCGCTAATGGCTTCGGCATCGTTGCGGTCATTCTTGGCCCGCTTGACGAAGGGCTTGACGTATTGCGGCGGGATGAGGCGCACGCGATGACCCAGCTTGTTCAGCAGCCGACCCCAGTGATGCGAGCCACCGCAGGCCTCCAGAACCACCTCGGTGGCCTCCTGTTTGGCAAAGAAGGCTTCCACCTGGGCGCGCTTGAGTTCGCGCCGCAGCACCGGGCGCTCCTGCTCGTCAACCCTGGGGAGGGTGAACACGTGCTTGGACGTGTCGATCGCAATGCGCTTAAACTTCATGCGGACGGCCCTTGGTTGGTGTGTGACAACTCAACTTTGGCACGAGATGCCGTTGGGCCGTCCACCCCAACAGGCGACGCTTGCGCTGATTGGTATTGCGCGCGGGGTTGGTGGAGCGGCCGCGAGCGAAATCAATAAGATACCAGCCGACCGCCAGCAAACAAAACCGTCAGTTCATCGGTCGGCTGTTATAATTCCGAAGTCCGCCATAATGCGGCTGATGTGAGCACAACGAACTCCTGAACCGGGACGCTACGGGGGCGTTACGACATACTCCGACTGAGAAAGGGCGAACCGGAAAGCCCAAAGCGCCAAAGCGTTTCCACACCGCGGGTGAGGCCGATACGCCGCCCGCTCACGACCTTGGCGGCCGCGGCCCTTGTCGTGACCGCAAACGGCGGCCGGTCAAGCGGCCGTCCATCCAGGGCGCCAGTGACACCAAGCGCTTGGCACAGACGGCCGGGTCCGCTGCAAAGCTGACGAACATCCTGCAGCCCGCGTCGCTGCTGCATGGTTTCGATGCCGACAGTCGGCTGAAGGGCGCGGATCAGGACCGCCGCCCCCGATGGTTCCGAACCGCAAACGGCGTTTAGACACCAGTGCAACCCGTAGGACCGGTAGACATAGGCACAACCGGCAGGACCGAACATTGCCGCATTCCGCGCTGTCCGGCCGCGAAAGCTATGAGAGGCCGGGTCTGTCAGCTCATAGGCCTCGGCTTCAACAATGATGCCGCCGACCCCGTCGACGAGCAGCGTTGCGCCGATGAGATCGGGCGCCACCTCAGAGGCCGCGCGCTGAAAGAACAGCGAAGCGATGCCAGAGGAGGAGGAATATTCGTCAGCCGACGTCGTTGGATGCGAGGACGCTGACATGTCGTTCTTGTTGTCCGGTCATGGGCTGCGTTGTGGATCAGCGAACAACGGCTGCAGCACCCCGACAGCCTTCCGCGGATTATCAACTACACGTCCATAACCCTGAAGATCACAAGCCAAGGCAGCATATCCCAATGCGGCGAGACATTTGGCCCGACGGATTGCATCCTCCTCAAGACCAAAGGCCTTTGCAAAGACCAGCATGCCCGTGCGAAAGCTTGCCGAGGGCTCAAAGAACAACTGGCTGCGCATGGCCAGCCCGTCTGCCTGATAGGTCAGCGTCTCTTGCACGGTCTGATCCTCCGCCAACTCCGCTGCAAGGTCACCATGCAGGCGCGTGCATTGCAAACGCCGGGATGGTCGGATCCCTTATATCCGCCCCGTGATGGCAGCCCGGAATACTGCGAGGCGATCGCCAAGCCGGCGAGGAATCGCAACGTCAGGAAAAGCTGCGAGATCTCGGCGGGCGAGGACCGCGGGCAGCACAGACGCAATGGCCGCCCGCGGCATCACCAGACCGCTGGCACCGGTGAGCAGGAGCTGCCCCTCTTGTATCACACAAGCAAGCACGGCTCTGGCGGCAGTGCTTCCCGGATCGGCGACAAACCCTTCAGGGGATAGATCGTGCCGAGCCAACAGGTCGTGCGGCAGGAGACATGTGCCTTGCGCTGCCAATACACCAGTAGACCGCAACAACCCAGACACGCCGTAGCCCGCGCCGAATGATCGAGCCGCTTCCGAATCCGGTGCTTCAAGGACTGAAGCGGCTGCGACAGCCAGGCCACCTGCCCCAGCCATTAGCCATCCTCGCCATTCCCCCAAGGTTGCGAGTTCGCCATACGCTTCGGTCTCACGCGCTTCAACAAGCGGCAGCAAAGCGGCAGCCTGCAGCTTGCCGGCGCGGATTGCCTGCGAAAGTGGCGAAGCAACGGGGTGGCGCTTTTCCGTGCCCTCGATGACTTCCCGCCACCATTGCAGACGCATAAGCGCCAAGACCGGCTGACTGGCGACTTCCCGCGCCCTGGCCAGCTCGTGGTTGAGCGCGTACAGGATCAGCAACGTCGGCCGGTGCTCGGGTGGTGCGAACAGGGCACTCAGGAAGCGGTCTGGATCATGGCGGCGAACCAGGGCCGCAATCGCGTCGTTCATAGCAACGTGGTGGCGTCGCACGTGCAGCAGCGCAAGACCGCGGAGGCGGCATCCGGATGATCACCGAGGGTTGACGCCCCTGTCGGGCTAGCCATAGCTAGCTGGGCGTTTCGGCCGCTTCCACGCCGCTTGATCGAACTCAGGAGGATTATCATGGCTTTCGAACTGCCGACCTTGCCCTACTCGAAGAGCGCCCTCGGGGCGAAAGGTATGTGCGAGGAGACTCTCGATCTGCATCACGGCAAGCATCACCAGGCGTATGTCACGGCGCTGAACGGTTTCGTAGAAAAGGACCCGTCGCTGCAGGGCAAGTCGCTGGACGAAATCGTCAAATCCAGTGCCGGCGCTGGCGGCCCGGTGTTTAACAATGCCGGCCAACACTGGAACCACATCGTGTTTTGGCAGTGCATGAGCCCGAGTGGTGGCAAGATCCCGTCGAAGCTTGAAAGCAAGATTGGGCAGGATCTCGGCGGCGTTCAGCAGTTCAAGGATGCCTTCAAGACAGCAGGCGTTGGCCAGTTTGGCTCTGGCTGGGCGTGGCTGGTTCTGGGCACGGATGGCAAGCTGAAGGTCACCAAGACGCCGAATGGTTCAAATCCGCTCGCCACAAATGAGGGCAAGGTGCTGCTGGGCTGCGATGTCTGGGAGCATAGCTACTACCTCGATTTCCGTAACCGGCGCCCGGACTACCTGCAAAACTGGCTGGATAACCTGGCGAATTATGAATACGCCGAGGCACAGCTTTAGTTCATACATGCTTGGGCGCAGCGTTGCTGCGCCCGGTGCGCTGGCCGAGTTGCCGCTTTGCCGCGGCAGCCGGCTGCATGCCAATCGTTTTCTTGTTTAACCGCGAGGCGCCGCTTTTATGGCCAGCCTGATCGATCTTCGTCGGCAGCGGGATGATCTGGAGCGGAACATCGAGGTGCTTCAACGTCAGCCCGAAACTGAGCCTGTAAAGCTGGCCGATGACCTGCGTGAACTGGGCCGGCTTTCGCACGAACTGGGTGACATGGAGGACGCACAGGTGCAACTGCGTCGGGCCCTTGCCTTGCATACCGAGGCTTGCGGACCTGAGCATCCGGAAGCGGCAACCGACATGAACCATCTCGGCCTGATTCTGCATGATCTAGGCGACCTTGAGGGTGCCCAGGCGGCATTCGAGCGCGCTTTGGCAATCGATGAGATTACGCTGGGCGCGGATCATCGCAACGTAGCGCGCGACGCCAACAACCTGGCGGGTGTATTGCGGGATTTGGGCGATGGGTTCTCTGCCCGGCAGGCTTTGGACTGGTCACTGTCGATCTATACTAAAGAACTTGGTCCCGACCACCCAATAACGAAGACTGTTGCTCGGAACCGTACTGGACTTGGTTGAAAGTTGACCTGCAAAGGAGACGGAACTCAAGCATTCAGGAAATCAATCCGGCAAGCGTAAGCATTGAAAGGGCTGTGCCGTTCCGACCGGATCCTGTGATTGGTCATAACCACCCTGGATCGGGTTCGACCCAGAATGGTTATGCAGCGGCTGATCAATAGGCAACGAACTGCGGGAAGCCAAAGAACTGTCCAAGATTGATGGAAACTTCAAAGCCGACTATCCAGGCGTTTGCGGGTTCTCCGAGTCCTGGCGGCGCAAGCAGGTTATTGGGTGATACAACATACTCGGTGTAAGGCTTCAATGTTAGTCCTGGAACAATATTGATGCCATAGTTCAACTCGAACTGCCATTGATGCGGCTTATTAGGGCGTTGGTTGGTCGCGTTCGCGTAATAGCTACCGACTACCCCGACGGTATCACGCGGACGCGACAGGAACGGCGCACGGTCGTATAGGCCGGCGTAGTATTGAGACCAGTAGGGAGCACCCCCGGTGTAGGTTATACCGCCGGCGAAGACCGTCAGGCTCTGCTGCGTGGCGGGGTCAGGCCGCCATATCGTCTGCTGACCCTGCAGATACCAGGCAGTCCGTCCTTGCAGCGGTACACCCGCAGGGGTGTCATAGCTGGCTGCGTCCCAATAACCACCGACGTCGTATTTTGAGGGGTAACGGGCATTACTGAAGCTCGTCTGGTAACCCACCTCCGCAGGAATGAACAACCCGGACGAACCACGCACGTTCCAGTTGAAGCCGTGCTCATTGTTGGCAAGCTGAGTTTGGTCGTCGTCGAACACGCCGGTGCGGAAATAGACATTTGGCGTTGCGGCCACGTTCAAGAAGCCACCCCAAGTTGAAGCTGGGAAGGCTTCGTTGTTGTTGCTGGCATACCAAGTGTTTGGCTGCGCGCAGAATATGCCGATGACGAACTCGCAGGACAGCTCAGATACGGCAAAGTCAAGCGTAGGGTTGGTGCGGCCCACCCTGACGTCAATGCGATCCTGATAGAAGCCCTGCTCCCAGAAGAATTCAGACAATCGCGTTGATCGTGTCGGGCCGACGTTGTTTTCCACCCCAGTACTTGTCCCGACATTGGCGGCCAGACCGTAGCCGCTACGTTCGTCGAAGGTGACGTGGAAAGAGGCCTCGGGAATACCCAGTATAGTCTGAAGATCAAGAACAGTGCCAAATGACAGTTCCCCGTTTGGCACGATACCGGTCTTGAACCCACCATTTACAAGGGCGTTGAACTTGTAGTCGTAGCTTAACGAAAGGTAGATGCCGTCATTCTTGAGTTGCTGCCCAAGCGCAGTAATTCCAGCGAAGGGCGAGTTGCTCGTCACCGACGGCGAGGGCGCCGCCTGCGGCGGAGGGTTTGGCTGCGCATTCGGCAAGGGTGCTGGAAGCGCGCCGGGTGGGTTGGGGGACTGCGCATTCGCCGGCACGGTAACGCCCAAAAGGACACAAGCCACCACTACGCCCAGGCCGAGGCGCTTTCGAAAGTCCTTCATCTCCATACTCCGTTTCGGCCGCTACCGGCTTTTATGTTTCGACGTAGTCCCCTTGTCTCGATCCGAACCGTCAAGCGAGGCCTCGTTACCGGATCGCATAACGAGCTTATTGCAAGCTGCTGACCTTATTGTTCTGCCTGGTGCGGACAATCGACGCGGCAAGATCCGAGGCAAACTGCTGTGTCGCCAATGTCGTAAAGCGCGAGATGTCGTTCGCACCGGCGGAAGCACCCACGTCCATACCCTCGGGATGGACCGGCGAGACAAAGCCCACGAGCAGCTTGCCGCTTGCCGCATCGGTGAACTTTCCGGAGACGACCAGCTCTCCGGAACTGACGGGCTGCGAATTCGGCATGCCAATGACCGAACTGGAGAAGTCATACGGGCCATTGGCTATGTAGACGTCATGCGGCGGTTCGATCTTCACGACGATCAATTGCAAGGTGAACACGCCAGGTCCAGGAGCGCTGACAATCTTGAAATGCCGCCCGATGGCGGTTCGAACGGCGCGGGTCAGGTCCTCGGCGACCTTCTCGACTTGGTCTGGCGGCAGATTCCCAAAGTTGGATCCCTTGCCGCGATAAACTTCTGCCATCGGGATGAGATATGACGACGCTGCTCGTTCATGCTCCGCAAGATCCGCCGAGCGCCAGACAACAGTACCTGGAGCTGCGGTCCCTCGAAGATCTGGAGCGGTCTTGAGGGGTTCATTGGTGTCGAGTGCGGTCTTGCCGGGATTGGAACAGGCTGAAAGAGCCAGGGCTGCGACAGCGGCGACGATCGCCTGGCTGCCGACAGAGGCGATGATGCCACGCCTGCCTCGGTTCGGTGAGGCAACCTCGCGGCAAACAGCAAGCTTCACCATACTGCGAAGGCCTGCAGCCGCCTGACCACAGGACTGCAGGCCAAACCTGTCGGTGGCTGAAATTACCATATTTCACTCCCCATACCGCAGCGCGCCACGGTTATTACGCACTTCCATAACGAATGATGCGCTTTCTTGCTAATATGTGACCGCAATCATACAGAACCGTCAATCTGGGAAAGTGCGACAAACTGTGGCTTGACGGAGATACACTCCACCTGTGTGGCGTATGTTGCCATCAGGACACAGGTAAGCGGCTGCCACTGGGCGGACTCGCTACCGCAGCGGTTAGTCGAGCAGGAATGCCCGGCTTACCACGTCACCCTTAACCGCTTCACCGGTGGGGATTTGCGCCGTGGTCTTCAGCGGCTGCGTGCTTGTGCTGCAACACGGAGTTTGCAGACGATAGTCTGTTAGGCCGAAGTAACTTGTTGCATTGTTTTTTGGACGCCTATCATCCTTCGCACGGCGCATTGAGATTGTGCAGCTTTACGAACTGCAGAATCTGGCCTGCGGCGTGGCGCATGCTGAAGGCCTGAGCCAGGGCGTTCCATGCTTCCTCGGTCTGGCCTAGCGCCTCAGCCGGCCTGGTCAGCACGGCTTCAACCGCCTGCTCGATCCGTTCGCGGCTGAAGGTAAAAGTGTATGGCTGCAAGCTCGGCATCGATCTGCGCGCGAACCCGTTGCCGTCGCTGACCGGTACGACAGCCGCCGCCAGGGCGAAGAACACCCGGTCGTGAGTGGATTCCTCAATCAACGGATTGGTCGACACACAAGCCATGTAATGCGGCAGTCTCTGCGTCGTTTCTTGCCAGCCGATAGGTCCGTGGAACGCGAGGCTGTTGAACGAGCCTGTCTCGTTCGTCCGATCGACGTGATCCCAGCCGGCGCCGAACACATCAACCGGATAGCGCCGCAGCGTTTGCATCACGAATGCTGCGCGCTTGAAGCGGACGTAGTTGTCAATCTCCCGGACCAGCAGCAAGGTCAACCGGCTGTCACCGTCGAGGAACATGCCGTACGGCTCGCTGATCCGCTGCAGTGTCGGCAGGAAATCAGCAGTTGAGCACGTGTACAGGGTTTCGGCGGCGGGAAAGATAATCCTCTGCAGAGTCGGGTCATAGCCGCGCCAGGTCGCCTCAATCCTGTTGATATCGTAGCCACTTTTGGTAAACATGATGCGACCGTTCCGGCTGGGAAGCGGCAATGGGGCGCCCGCGAACACACTGCGTGGCGGCATGCCGAGGTGAACGGCAAAGGCAACACCATTCGGTCGCAGATGACGGATGTTGTAGCGTGCGTGGTCCGGAAAAACATAGCCGTGAATCAGGTAGCGGCTGCGGATGGCGTGGCGGGCTGGAAAGTAGCAGGGGTGGTCGCAACTCCAGTTAAACAGCGGAATCTGTGCGGTGTCCCAGATCAGCTTGCCCTCGACCTGCAGATCAGTGCCGATTCCGGACATGGTGAGGGCGAAGGCAATATCGCCCTTGAGAAGAATCTGGATCAGCCGCTGCGGCCAATCCGCACCATCGGCGGTGAACATTGCAACGTTCAAGCCGAGTCCTCTGAACTCCTGCCCGATCAATTCCAAGAGGCCGCCGAGGGAGTCGTAGGCACTGCCACCCCAACGCAGGATCAGCACATGACTTGCCATCGCCGCCTCGTTACGGTTGCCGGTACGGTCTATGGCGACGCGGGGCTGCCAGTCAATCATTGCGTGAAGGCTGCGGTGTGCGGGGTGCCGCGCGCCAATCCTGCGCTGCGAAAAGCCTCACGGTCGATCCGATTACGCACCGACGTTCCAGCGCCTCGGTATGACAGGCTTCCGATTGCGATCCGGGTGATGTAAACGCCCCGCCACTCTCAGTCGGAGCTTTCATGACCGCGCCGTTTGCCGCCTCCGCTCTCGCGCCTGATGTGACGACGCCGCTGGTTCTGGCGCTGCCCAAGGGACGGATCCTGTCGGAGTGCGGGCCGCTGCTGGCCCTTGCCGGTATCGTGCCAGCAGCAGACTACACGGACGAGGACAGCCGACGCCTGCGGTTTCCGACGGACGATCCGACATTGGACGTGGTTCGGGTGCGTCCTTTCGACGTCGCGACCTTTGTGGCGTTCGGGGCCGCACAAATCGGCATTTGCGGTGCCGACGTGTTGCTGGAGTTTGATTATCCCGAAGTCTATGCACCGTTGGACCTGGGCATTGGCCGCTGCCGTGTTTCAGTGGCGGAACCGGGGGAAACCGCCGGGACCGACGACCCTTCGCGTTGGAGCGAGGTTCGCGTGGCCTCAAAATACCCGAACATCGCTCGGCGTCACTACGCCAGCCGAGGCATCCATGCGGAGGTCGTACACCTGAACGGCGCCATGGAGCTGGCGCCGAGCCTTGGCTTGTGCCGGGTTATTGTTGATCTGGTGCAGACTGGATCGACATTGAAGGCAAATGGGCTGGTCGAGACCGAGGTCATCGCGCAGGTCACCAGCCGGCTGATCGTCAGTCGCACCGCGCTGAAAACCCAGCCTGAGGCCGTTGGCGCGTGGATTGCCCGCTTCCAGGCCGCCATGGAGGCACTATGATACGTCTTCGCATCAGCGATCCCGACTTCGAGAGCCGGTTTGCCGCCCTTCTGGCGCAGGGCCGGGAGAAGACCGAGACCGTGGATGACGCGGTTGCCGATATCATAGCGGATGTCAGAGGCCGCGGTGACGCAGCCATCATCGACTATACTGCGCGGTTCGACCGGCATAGGTTGACCGCTGACAGGCTGAGGATCTCGATTGCGGAAATCGATGCCGCAACGGCATCCATCACCGCCGCCCTGGCTGCTGCGCTTGATCTGGCCGCCACCCGGATCGAAATGTTCCATCGCGCGCAGTTGCCACAGGACCTGCGGATGACCGACGCGGCCGGGGTGACCATGGGAATGCGCTGGGGCGCGTTGGACGCGGTCGGGCTGTATGTTCCAGGTGGCAAGGCAGCCTATCCGTCCTCGGTCCTGATGAACGCCATCCCAGCCCGAGCCGCCGGTGTTCAAAGAATTGCCATGTGTGTGCCCACCCCTGATGGGGTGCTGAATCCGCTGGTGCTGGCTGCCGCAAGGCGGGCCGGTGTCCAGGAGATCTATCGCATTGGCGGGGCGCAAGCCATCGCCGCGCTGGCCTACGGCACGGCCAGCATTGCTGCGGTCGATCGCATTGTGGGTCCCGGCAACGCTTATGTCGCCGAGGCCAAGCGGCAGGTTTTCGGCCGTGTTGGGATAGACAACATTGCCGGTCCTTCAGAGGTCGTTGTCTTGGCTGACGCCGACAATGATCCGCGGAAAATCGCCATCGATCTGTTGGCACAGGCTGAACATGACGAGGCAGCCCAGTCGATCCTGATCACCGACGATGCACCGTTCGCGGATGCTGTGGCGGCAGCGGTGATAGCCGAGCTGCCGACCCTTCCGCGAGCGGCGATTGCCGGGGCAAGTTGGCAAGCTCATGGAGCGATCATCGTCGTCCAGGAGTGGACGCAAGGGATCGAGCTGGTTGATCGGCTGGCACCGGAGCACCTGCAGCTCATGGTCCGTGATCCCGAGGCTCTGTTCGCCCGGATCAGGCACGCCGGGGCCGTGTTCCTGGGCGGCTTCTGTCCCGAAGCGGTGGGCGACTATGTCGCGGGTCCTAATCACGTGCTGCCGACAGGACGGACAGCGCGGTTTGCATCCGGACTTTCGGTTTATGACTTCCTCAAACGCACGACTTTTGTGTCTGCAACCCAGGCAGCCTTGTCGGCGGTTGGACCCGCGGGGGTTGCCTTGGCTGAAGCCGAAGGCTTACAGGCGCATGCGAAGAGTATCGCTGTGCGGTTGAACGACTGATCGTGTTAATTCGCGGGTCTCGCGACAATCGTGGCAGGCACTGAGCAGGCGATCTGCGGCTCATGCGGACTGTCATGCTGACGAAGAAAGCTCGTCACATCATTGAAGCTAGGGGCAAGCCACCGCAGCACCCAGGCAAAGGCGCCAATGATTTCGGTATGGCTGACGCCCGGGTATATTTGTTCCTGCACATCTCCACCGTCGTGGCGAATCGCGGCGGCCAAGGTCTCGGTGTTGCGCGGCTGAACGGTCTGGTCACTGGCTCCTGCCGTCAACAGGATTGGCGGGGCATCCCCGCGTGCAAAGGTTACAGGCTGCGTGAGCCGAAGATCACCGGCTGGGGCAAAGATCGCATCAAGTTCAGGATCGTGCAGGGGTAGAAAGTCATATGGGCCGGCAAGTCCAACCGTAGCAATAATATCGCGATCGGGGCGCAGTCCAACGCTTCGCAGCCACTGCTTGTCCAAGGTCAGCATCAAGACGTTGTAGGCCCCGGCGGAGTGGCCAATGAGGAATAATCGCTGCGGATCACCTTTGAACGCGCAGATGTTTGCCTTCGTCCACGCGATAGCGGCAGCGTTATCCTGCAGAAACCCCGGAAATGTTACTGGTGGAAACAGCCGGTAGTCCGGAACCACGGTCAGGAACCCGCGCGCAGCGAGCGCTGCGGCGACAAACCGATAGTTGGCCTTGCTGCCGGTGCGCCACCCACCGCCATAGACGAAGACGACCACTGGAAAGGGCCCTGGCCCGTCAGGCGCATAGATATCAAGACCATGGCGGTCACCGTCGGCGTACCGAACGTCGTGAGTTGCCATGATGCCGTGCGATGGTGCCAATAGATTCAGGACGGACACGGGAGAGCAAGCGGAGGGCAGCATCAACATCAACACGCCCATCAGCTTGCGCAGATTTGGCCTTAGAGCGTGATCCGAGCAGGTGGCATCACCGGAACGGTGAGTTACGCGATCAAACAATGAGTTAGAGCGGGGTCCGTGAGCCAAGGCGAACGGAAACCGGTCTAATTCCAGATCTGGCGCTGCATCCAACCCAGAACGCCCCTCAGCATCATGCCTTCCGAAGCGATGACGCATAGACAGGGTTCCGAGCTGACGACAACAGGGGGCTGATCGTGATCGGTGGCCGGCTCAGCCAGATCACCAGCGGCATACGTGCCATGACCATCGGCATAAGCCCCGGACAGGATGCAGGTCAGTTCAAGCCCGCTGTGCCCGTGCCGCGGGAAAGAGCGTCCCGGTTGCGCATGGATCAGTCCACTCCACCCAGGGCCAGATGTCGCAAGCGGCCGATAGCGGATACCGACGCCGATTGGCCACCATCGGCCTAAAGGCACACGGTTCAGCGGCGCCGGTAGATCCGGATTCAACAGCGGCGGCGGCAGGGGCGCAGGCTCATCGAGCCGCCCCAGCAGACGCTCAAATGCGTCATCTGCCAGCGGTGCGGGAAGAAGTTCCTGCAGCAGCGTGCCACCCGTTGCTTCCAACGTCTGCAGTGATGCCCTGCAGGTCTGGCACAGGCCCAAATGAGTTGCGGCGACCAGGGCAAGCGCTTCTGGCAAGCTGCCCGCGGCGTATGCTGCGATTGTCGGCTCGCTAAGGTGATGGCTGATCAACGCAGGTCCCCTAGCATCGCACGAAGGCGGCCAACTGCCAGACGAAGGCGGGATTTCACCGTGCCAAGGGGAATGCCGAGCTCTTTCTCGATTTCGGCATGAACTTTGTCTTCAAAAAATGCCTTGCGAATGACATCAGCCTGTTCCGGCGGCAACAGGCCCAGCGCGGTCCGGATGCGAGTTTCCTGTTGCGCCATCGCAAGAATACGGTCTGCCTGCGGTGGCGGATCAAGATCATCTGATGGATCGGGCATCAGATCGGATGGATGACGTTCTCGACGCTGGGCGTCGATCCGAAGGTTTCGCGCTATCGTGAAGATCCAGGCGGAGGCGCCGGCGCGGCCCGGATCGAATAGATGGGCCTTCTGCCAGACCATCAGCATCGTTTCCTGCGCCAACTCCTCCGCTGCGGTTGGATTGAGGCCAGCTCGCAGCATCCAGGCTTTGACGCGTGGGGCGAAGTAGGCGAACAGCTCAGAGAAAGCGGCGCGATCTCGCCGTTCGGCGATCGTCCCAATCAACGCGGCGTGGTCGGAACCGCTAGATGGTGGGTTTGCTTGCGTCATGCCTCCAGCGGAGATGCAGCGGCGGAACGGAAGGACCACTCCCCCCATGCGAGACATGTGGACAGTCGAGATGTTTCGGGGAGAGGCAAGAGCTGCATTCACATCACCTGTTACGCATAACGAACGCGAATGGATCATGGCGCCATGGTCGAAGCCATCGCCGCGCTTATCACGTCTTAGTGTCATCCTGAAACGAACTTAGGAGGGTCCGGTTCGGCCGCTCACCTGTTGCTGAATAGCGATCGCGGAAACCTTCGTTGCGTGCCGCGTCGTGATTACGTTCGCCAAGCCGGCTGGCCTTATCAAGCCGGCTATTATCGTCGATAACAACGCTCGGCTCGGGCAGTACAAGTGCGAATTCTCCATGTCCCTTGGAACTAGCTTTCGCCGACAGCGTTCATCGCGCAATTTCCTAGCCGCCAGACCAGCCATCGAGATTATCCGCGCAACAAGTTAACCAGAATCTGGTTAACCTTGTTATTGCGTTGCATCATCAGGGTTTTCTGCTCTGGCGCGCTTGTCGGATGCGCCGATATGCCGTTACTGAACCTAAGGTACACTGCAACCAAGGCGGGGGGCTGACATGGCGCAGGCGGCTGAAGTCAAGAAGCGCGGCAAGACAAAGGACAAAGCTGCGGACCACGAGGCGTTGCTGAAGGCCTATCGATCGATGCTGCTGATCCGGCGGTTTGAGGAGAAGGCGGGTCAGCTCTATGGCATGGGTCTGATCGGCGGCTTCTGCCACCTGTATATCGGCCAGGAAGCCGTTGTCGTCGGGATGCAGCTCGCGCTCAGCGATGGCGACCAGGTCATCACCTCCTATCGGGACCACGGCCACATGCTGGCCACCGGTATGGAAGCGCGCGGCGTGATGGCAGAGCTGACTGGGCGCTCCGGCGGTTATTCCCGGGGCAAGGGCGGCTCAATGCACATGTTCAGCAAGGAGAAGAAGTTCTTTGGTGGACATGGCATTGTCGGTGCTCAGGTCAGCATCGGCACCGGCCTGGCCTTCAGCAACATGTATCGTGGCAACGACCGGGTCTCGATCACCTATTTTGGCGAAGGTGCGTCAAACCAGGGTCAGGTGTTTGAGAGCTTCAATCTTGCCGCGCTGCTGAAGCTGCCGGTGGTTTATGTGATAGAGAACAACAAGTACGGCATGGGGACCTCGGTGGAGCGTGCGTCGGCGAGCCGCGATCTTTCGCAAAACGGGGTGCCCTGGAACATCCCCGGACTGCAGGTCGATGGCATGGACGTCCTGGCGGTGAAAGATGCCGCGGAACAGGCGGTTGCGTTCTGCCGCGCGGGTAAGGGACCCTTCCTGCTTGAGGTCAAGACCTACCGCTATCGCGGACATTCGATGTCGGATCCGGCAAAGTATAGGACCCGCGAAGAGGTGCAGATGATGCGCACCCAGCATGATTGCATCGGGAGCGTGCGCCATCGGCTGGAGGAACTGGATGTCGAGGACAGGGTGATCAAGTCGATCGACGACGAGGTCAAGGCCATCATCCAGGACGCCGCCGACTTCGCGCAGGGCAGTCCGGAGCCGGAAGTGGCTGAACTCTACACCGACGTGTTGCTGGAGGGCTGACCGATGGCAACGCAGATCCTGATGCCAGCGCTGTCGCCGACCATGACCGAGGGCAAGCTGGCCCGCTGGCTGAAGGGCATCGGCGATGACGTGCGGGCCGGTGATGTGATCGCCGAAATCGAGACGGACAAGGCGACCATGGAGGTCGAGGCGGTCGATGAAGGCACCTTGGCCCGCATTCTTGTTGAAGAGGGCACCGAAGGGGTAGCGGTCAACACGCCGATCGCGGTGCTGGGCATGAATGGCGAGGATGTCTCCTCCGAGCCGCCAGCCAAGACGGAGGCCCCTGCCCTGCCGAAGGTCGCCGCCGAGGCGGCGGATCCGGCAGCCATCGCCGAGCAAGGTGCGCAAGGTCAGCGCAAGGATGGTTTGGACACCGAGCCCGCGCCGGAGAAAGATTGGGGACCGACAAAGCCGACTACGGTGCGTGAGGCGCTGCGCGATGCGATGGCGCTGGAGATGCGGCGTGACGGCGATGTCTTCCTGATGGGCGAGGAAGTCGCCCAGTATCAGGGCGCTTACAAGATTAGTCAGGGACTGCTTGACGAGTTTGGACCGAAGCGTGTGATCGACACGCCGATCACTGAACATGGCTTCACGGGTATGGCCGTCGGGGCGGCGCTGTCCGGACTACGGCCGATCGTCGAGTTTATGACGTTCAACTTCGCCATGCAGGCGATGGACCAGATCATCAACTCCGCCGCCAAGACCCTTTATATGTCGGGCGGCCAGATGGGATGCCCGATTGTCTTCCGTGGACCCAATGGCGCGGCCTCTCGCGTGGCGGCGCAGCACTCGCAGTGCTATGCCAGTTGGTATGCTCACGTACCGGGCCTGAAGGTCGTCTCGCCCTGGTCCTCAGCCGACGCCAAGGGACTGCTGCGCTCGGCGGTAAGGGACCCCAATCCGGTAGTCATGCTGGAGAATGAAATCCTGTATGGCCAGACGTTCGAATGCCCCGTGGACGAAGACTTCATCGTGCCGATCGGCAAGGCGAAGATTGAGCGTGTGGGCAAGGACGTCACGCTGGTTGCGTTCAGCATGATGGTCGGCATTGCGATGAAGGCAGCCGAGGCACTCGCGGCGCAGGGAATCGAGGCTGAGGTGATCAACCTGCGGTCATTGCGGCCGCTGGACACCGCGGCCATCGTGGAAAGCGTCAAGAAGACCAACCGTCTGGTCACTGTGGAGGAGGGTTGGCCCTATGCCGGCATCGGCTCCGAGATCGCCATGCAGGTCGTCGAACATGCCTTCGACTGGCTCGATGCACCACCGGTACGGGTCCATGGCGTGGATGTCCCGCTGCCGTACGCCGCCAATCTGGAAAAGCTCGCGCTGCCGCAACCCGATTGGGTGGTTGCCGCAGTGAAGAAAATTGTCTGACCCGGGAGCGCACCCATGGCAACAAACATCCTGATGCCGGCGCTGAGCCCGACCATGACCGAGGGCACATTGGCGCGATGGTTGAAGAAGGAGGGCGACGAGATCAAGGCGGGCGACGTGATCGCCGAGATCGAGACCGACAAGGCCACGATGGAGGTCGAAGCAGTCGATGAGGGCGTACTGGGCAAGATTCTGGTCGAAGATGGTGTGGAAAATGTAAAGGTGAATGCGCCGATCGCCGTCCTGGTCGAGCCTGGTGAAGCGGTCCCAAATCTCTCATCCGGGACTGCGAAGCCCGAAACGGCGGCGGCAAAACCGATGCCGGAGGCCCCTGCGCCAGCGCCGCCCTCGACAGCAGCCCCAACGCCAAAATCGGTGGAGACCGATCAGACGGCGGCGCGGCCGGTAACCGCCGCCAATGGCCATGCCCCCGCCAATCAGCGGATATTCGCCTCGCCGCTGGCAAGACGCATGGCCATGCAGGCCGGGATCGACCTGTCCGGCCTGAAGGGCAGCGGACCAAACGGCCGCATCGTTCGGGCGGATATCGAATCTGCCCAGAAAGGCGGCGCTGCGGCGGCATCGGCTCCTCCAGCCGCCCAATCCGCCGGTGTCTCGGCACCTGCACCAGCCGTCGCACCGCCACCGGAGGCTCCGCTCGGCAAGGCAACCGTCCCGGTCATCTCGGCACCGCACAAGGTGATCGCACACAGCAGCATGCGGAAGGTCATCGCCCGGCGGCTGACAGAGGCGAAGTCGACAATCCCGCATTTCTACGTGTCGATGGACATCGAGATCGACGCGATGAACCGGTTGCTTGCGGAACTGAATGCGAAAGCGCCGAAAGAAGGTCCGGGCGCGTATGTCATCACAATCAATGACATGGTGATCAAGGCGACGGCAGCGACGCTTCGCAAAGTTCCGACGGTCAATGCAAGCTGGACGGACGAAGGCATGGTCTTCTTCGACGACGTCGACATCAGCGTCGCTGTCTCAATTTCGGATGGCCTGATCACGCCCATTATCCGCAAGGCAGACACCAAGGGACTGTCGACTATCAGCCGGGAGATGAAGGATCTGGCTGGGCGCGCTCGCTCCGGCAAACTGAAGCCGGAGGAGTTCCAGGGCGGCGGCTTCTCGATCTCCAACATGGGAATGTTCGGGGTCTCTGAGTTTTCCGCCATCATCAATCCGCCACAGGCGGCGATACTGGCGGTCGCGGCGGGACGGAAACGGCCTGTCGTCACGAAGGACGGTGAACTCGCCGTGGCGACAGTGATGACCTGTACTTTGTCCGTCGATCACAGGGTGGTCGATGGAGCGCTTGGGGCGAACTGGCTGCGCGCTTTCAAGCAGGTCGTCGAGGATCCGCTCAGCCTGCTGCTTTAGATGTTTCGAGACCGCAGCGCTTTCGTGCCGCCACGGCGCTTCCGAGGTTCGAGCATCGCTTTGGAAGCGGGGTATCATGGCATTTGATCCGACAGCTTCGTTACGCTTCGCGGGACCACCCGATATATCGGACATCATGCGGCTGATCCGAGCCCTGGCCGCCTACGAGGGCTTGGCCGATGAGGTCACTGCGACCGAGGTACAACTTGCGGCCATGCTGTTCGGTCCAGAGCCATGCACGCATGCCTTCCTCGCCGATAGCAATGGGAAAGCGGTAGGACTTGCACTGTTCTACTATACGTTCAGCACCTTCAAGGCACAGACAAACATTTTTCTTGAGGATCTGTTCGTCGACCCTGCCTGTCGAGGCCAGGGCATCGGCTTGGCTCTCATGCGCCGATTGGCCCAACTGGCTATAGCGAAGAACTGCCGCCGGCTGGAGTGGCGGGTGCTGGACTGGAACCAACCCGCTATAGACTTTTACCAGCGGCTCGGTGCCCAGGCGATCGACGACTGGCACACACGGCAACTGGGCGGCGAGCCACTCGTCGCGCTGGCAAAAGGACGTTTCCATGGCTGAACAGGCTTTCGATCTTGTCGTTTTGGGCGGCGGCCCCGGCGGTTACGTGGCGGCGATCCGCGCGGCGCAACTTGGAATGAAGACAGCGGTGGTGGAGCGGGAGCATCTGGGTGGGATCTGCCTGAACTGGGGCTGCATCCCAACCAAGGCGCTGCTGCGGACGAGTGAACTCAATCACCTGCTGCACCATCTTCCCGAGTTCGGCTTCGAAGCGGTGACGCCGAAGTTCGATATCGGCAAGGTCGTGAAACGGTCCCGCAGCGTCGCCAAGCAGCTTTCCTCCGGCGTGGGTCACTTGCTGCGCAAGAACAAGGTTGCCGCGTTCGACGGCTCAGGCAAACTGGCCGGGCCCCACACCGTGGCAGTCAGCAAAGACGGGAAGGATGTTGTGACGTTGAAGGCCCCTCACATCATTCTTGCGACCGGTGCCCGGGCTCGGCAGCTTCCTGGCATTGAGGCTGACGGCAAGCTGATCTGGACCTATCGTGAGGCCATGGTACCAACCAGCTTCCCGAAGTCGATCCTGGTCATCGGATCAGGAGCAATCGGCATCGAATTCGCCAGCTTTTATTTGAACATGGGCGCGCAGGTCACGGTGGTTGAGGTGTTGCCGCGCATTCTGGCTGTGGAGGACGAGGAGATCGCCGCGTTTGCGCATAAGGCGTTCGAGAAACAGGGCATGAAGATCATCACCGCGGCGGCCGTCAAGAGCGTCAGCAAGTCGGCCGACAGTGTCACGGTGAAGATTGAAGCAGACGGCAAGTTGCAGGAGATCGTTGTCGACCGTGTGATTTCAGCCGTTGGCATTGTCGGCAATGTCGAAGACATTGGCTTGGAAGGGACCAAGGTAAAGATCGAGCGAACGCATGTCGTCGTTGATGGATTCTCCCGGACCGGCGAGCCTGGGGTCTACGCCATCGGCGATCTGACCGGGCCGCCGTGGCTGGCGCATAAGGCAAGCCATGAAGGCGTAATCTGTGTTGAAAAGATTGCTGGAAGAAACGACGTCCACCCGGTTGACGTTGGCAACATCCCCGGGTGCACCTACTGCCGGCCGCAGGTTGCCTCCGTCGGTCTGACCGAGGCCAAGGCCAAGGAGGCAGGTCATGACGTCAAGGTCGGCCGTTTCCCCTTTATTGGTAATGGCAAGGCGATCGCCATGGGTGAGCCGGAAGGCATGGTGAAGACTGTTTTCGATGCCACAACCGGTGAATTGCTCGGCGCGCACATGGTGGGCGCGGAAGTCACCGAGATGATCCAGGGCTACACCATCGCGCGAACTCTTGAGACGACGGAGACCGATTTGATGCACACGGTCTTTCCGCATCCGACGGTCAGCGAGACGATGCATGAAGCCGTGCTCGACGCGTACAAGCAGGCCATCCACTTCTGACCTCAATCGGCTAACCGGCGCGACGGATAAGCATATTCGCAGGCCATAAGTCAGCCGCCGGCTGCCATGGCAGACCTGTTGCTAGAGCGGCTTCGCGCAGGCTGGAATCGCGCAAAAGCGCGATTCTGCGCGAGTATCCGCGTGAAACGATGAGCGAGAGCGGTTCCACCCTCCGTGGAAACGCTCTAGCGTTCGGCTTGAGTTCGGCAGTTGTGCCAGAGCCCGCAATCACGCCCCCTATATGGTTTTGATATTCTGCAACCGGACAAACCGCATGGCTTCTTTATGCCGGTGGTTCTATCTCCGCTCTATTGCTGAATGATTATTGGCCCGATGCCCGAGCAGCGGGCCCTGGGAGCGTTGCCATGCTTGATCTGGTTTTTCTGGCGATCGGGGCGGCCTGCTTGGCTGTTTGCGGATTGTACGTCCTTGCTTGCGATCACCTGTAGAGGACAACTCCGATGATCCTTGACTATGCGCTGGGCGGCCTCGTGACGGTCTTCCTTCTGGCCTATCTGGTTGTGGCACTCATCAAGCCCGAACGGTTCTAAGCTGGCCCTCCGTTAGCGGAAACAATCCACATGACAATCAACGGCTGGCTGCAGATCGCAATTTACTGCGTCCTGCTTATGCTCCTTACCAAGCCGCTTGGCGGCTACATGACCAGGGTCTTCTCCGGCGAGAATACCCTGCTGTCCCCGGTTCTGAGACCGCTGGAGAAACTGCTGTACCGGCTGTCCGGCGTGGACGACACGCAGGAACAGCATTGGATCAGCTATGCGATCGCCATGCTGGCGTTCAGCTTTGCGGGCTTTGTCGTCCTGTATGGATTGCAGCGGCTGCAGGCGCTGTTGCCGCTGAACCCGCAGCACCTGGACGCCGTCTCGCCGGACCTGGCGTTCAATACCTCGGTCAGTTTCGTCACCAATACGAACTGGCAGTCTTACGTCCCGGAAACCACCATGAGCTACCTCGTGCAGATGGCTGGCCTGACGGTGCATAACTTCGTCAGCGCCGCCACCGGTATCGCCCTGGCTCTGGCATTGATCCGTGGCTTCGCCCGCCGCTCCGCGCAGACCGTCGGTAATTTCTGGGTCGATATGACCCGTTGCGTCTTTTACGTTCTGATGCCGATCTGCATTGTCTTTGGCCTTGTGATGGTCTGGCAGGGTGTGCCGCAGAACCTGTCGGCATATACCGACGTCACCACACTGGAGGGAGCCAAGCAGGTCATCGCTCAAGGGCCGGTCGCCTCGCAGGAGGTGATCAAGATGCTTGGCACCAACGGTGGCGGCTTCTTCAACGCCAACTCCGCCCATCCGTTTGAAAACCCAACGGGATTGACCAACCTGATCCAGATACTGCTGATCTTCTCGATTGGCGCGGCCCTGACCAATGTGTTTGGCCGGATGGTGGGCAATCAGCGCCAGGGCTGGGCGATTTTTGCCGTTATGGGGCTGTTGTTCCTGGCCGGAACCCTTGTGGTCTATGCGACTGAAGGTGCGGGGAATCCATTGTTTGCTCACCTGCCGCTCGATCATCTTGCCGGCAATATGGAAGGCAAGGAGGTGCGGTTCGGCATTGCCAACTCGTCCTTGTTCACCACGATCACGACAGATGCGTCCTGCGGCGCCGTCAACAATATGCATGACAGCCTGACCCCGCTGGCTGGCATGATCCCGATGATCAACATCATGCTGGGTGAGATCATCTTTGGCGGTGTCGGTTCAGGCCTTTACGGGATGCTGCTGTTCGTCGTGGTGGCGATGTTCGTAGCCGGCCTGATGGTCGGCCGGACGCCAGAGTACCTGGGAAAGAAGCTGGAGGCGAAGGAGGTCAAGATGGCGATGTTGGCCATCCTGATCCTGCCGCTCTCCATCCTCGGCTTTACCGCGCTGGCGGTCGTGATCAAGCCGGGCCTCGATGCATTGGCGAACGCCGGGCCGCACGGGTTTTCCGAGGCGCTTTACGCGTTTGTCTCGGCGACCGGCAACAACGGCAGTGCCTTTGCCGGCCTGTCGGCAAACACGCCGTTCTGGAACTCGACCCTTGGGCTGGCAATGTTCATCGGCCGCTTTCTGATGATCGTGCCGATGCTGGCAATCGCCGGGTCGCTGGCTGCGAAAAAGATCGTTCCGGTCTCAGTTGGCACGTTCCCGACCGACGGCGCATTGTTTGTCGGCCTGGTGATCGGCGTCATCCTGATCACCGGCGGCCTGACCTTCCTGCCTGCAATCGCGCTTGGACCGGTTGTCGAACACCTGTCCATGCTCTCTGGCACAACCTTCTAAGGTATCCTGTCATGGAAACCCGTACACGCGACATGAAGTCGAACCTGTTCGACCCGGCCATCCTGGTGCCGGCGGCAGGCCAGGCGCTCAAGAAGCTGGATCCGCGGCTGATGGTCCGCAATCCTGTGATGTTTGTGGTGGAGGTCGTCGCCACCCTGACCACTGTGATCTTCCTGCGTGACCTGGTAACCGGTGGGGCCCATCTGGGCTTCACCTTCCAGATCATCCTGTGGCTTTGGGTAACCGTGCTGTTCGCCAATTTCGCGGAAGCGGTGGCAGAGGGCCGGGGCAAGGCGCAGGCAGCGTCGTTGCGGCGGGCGCGCACCGATACGATGGCCAACAGGATTACCGACAACGGCACCGAGACGGTCTCTGCTCCGGAGCTGAAGCAGGGCGATCTGGTGCTGGTGGCGGCGGGGGAGCTCATTCCCAGCGATGGCGAGGTCATCGAAGGTATCGCCTCCATTGATGAGTCAGCCATTACTGGCGAGTCCGCCCCTGTGATACGCGAAAGCGGCGGCGACCGATCCGCGGTCACCGGCGGCACGCGGGTGCTGTCGGACTGGATCAAGGTACGGATCACCGCGGCCCAGGGATCGACGTTCCTCGACCGGATGATCTCTCTGGTGGAAGGTGCCGAGCGGCAGAAGACGCCGAACGAGATCGCGCTGAACATCCTGCTGGCGGGACTGACGATCATCTTTGTATTCGCGGTCGCCACAATCCCTAGTTTCGCCACCTACGCCGGCGGATCGATTTCGATCGTGATCCTGGTGGCGTTGTTCATCGCGCTGATCCCGACAACGATCGGTGCGCTGCTGTCGGCAATCGGCATCGCCGGCATGGACCGGCTGGTACGGTTCAATGTGCTGGCGATGTCGGGGCGTGCGGTCGAGGCAGCCGGCGATGTGGACACGCTGCTGTTGGACAAGACCGGGACCATTACTTTAGGTAATCGACAGGCGACCGAGTTCGTCCCGCTCACCGGCGTCACCGCCCGTGAGCTGGCCGACGCGGCGCAGTTATCGTCGTTGCCGGACGAAACCCCGGAAGGCCGGTCCATCGTCGTTCTGGCAAAGGAAAAATACGACATCCGCGGGCGCGACATGGCGCCAATGGATGCACAGTTTCTGCCGTTCTCCGCGCAGACCAGGCTGTCCGGCATCGACTATGAGGGCTCCTCGATCCGCAAGGGTGCAGTGGAAGCCGTGTTGAACTGGGTGCGCTCGCCTAACGGCACCGAGCAGCGCGGTGGTCTGGCAACGGCTGTGCGTCCGGATGCGGCGGTGAGAGAGCTGACGGCGAAGTCTGAAGAGATCGCCAAGGCTGGGGGCACCCCTCTGGCGGTCGCCAAGGATGGCAAGCTGCTGGGGGTTATCTATCTGAAGGATATCGTCAAGGGCGGTATCCGTGAGCGCTTCAACGAGCTTCGCCGGATGGGGATCCGCACGGTGATGATCACCGGCGACAACCCGCTGACCGCCGCCGCCATCGCCGCCGAGGCGGGGGTGGATGACTTCCTCGCCCAGGCGACGCCCGAGGCGAAACTGAAGTTGATCCGCGACGAGCAGGCCCAGGGCAAGCTGGTGGCAATGTGCGGCGACGGCACCAACGACGCCCCTGCCCTGGCACAGGCCGATGTCGGTGTTGCGATGAACACCGGCACGATGGCCGCGCGAGAGGCCGGCAATATGGTCGATCTCGACAGCGATCCGACGAAGCTGATTGAGATTGTGGAAATCGGCAAGCAGTTGCTGATGACACGCGGTGCGCTTACCACGTTCAGCATTGCCAATGACGTGGCGAAGTACTTCGCCATGATCCCCGCGATGTTCATTGCCTTCTATCCCCAGTTGCAGGCGCTGAACGTCATGCGATTGGGAAATCCACAAAGTGCGATCCTGTCGGCGATCATCTTCAATGCGCTGATCATTGTTGTCCTGATCCCGCTGGCGCTGCGCGGCATTCCTTATCGGGCGATCGGTGCGGCTGCTTTGCTTCGGCGCAACCTGCTGATCTACGGCCTGGGCGGGATCGTCGCCCCGTTCGTCGGCATCAAGCTTATCGATATGGCCGTCACCGCCCTGGGTCTAGCGTAACGCTCAGGAGGTCGCGGACATGGCTGCGTCTGCCCGATCTTACCTTGCCGGCAATCGGCGCTTGAACCTTGTTTGAGGATTGAAAGATGCTGCAGCATATTAGACCGGCCATCATGATGATCGTCTGCATGACGATCCTGACCGGCCTGGCCTACCCTCTGGCGATGACAGGCATCGCGCAGGCCCTGTTTCCGCACCAGGCCAACGGCAGCCTGATCGAGCACGACGGCAAGGTCATCGGCTCCAGCCTGATCGGGCAGAATTTCACCGGCGCCAACTACTTCCAAGGCCGGCCGTCCGCGACCACCGCCCCGGATCCCAATGACGCAAGCAAGACGGTTCCGGCACCGTACAATGCCGCTAACTCGGGCGGATCGAACCTCGGACCGACGTCGAAGGCTCTGTCTGATCGAATCAACGCCGATACGGCCAAACTTGCCGCTGAGAACCCGGGCACCCCGGTGCCGATGGATCTGGTCACCACCTCGGCCAGCGGCCTTGATCCCGACATCTCTCCGGCCGCGGCGATGTTCCAGGTGCCTCGCATCGCCAAGGCGAGAGGTCTGCCTGAACCGGACGTGCAGAAGCTGGTTCAGGATCACACGACCAGCCGGCTTGCCGGAGTGATCGGCGAACCGCATGTGAATGTGCTAGAACTCAACCTCGCACTGGACGCACTGCATCACTCCTGAACAGGCTGACGTATGGGTGAAAGCGCGCACATCGATCGACGCCCATCACCCGACGCCTTGCTGCGAGAGGCGGAGAAGGCTCAACGCGGGCGTCTGAAGATCTTTCTCGGTGCCGCTCCTGGCGTGGGCAAGACCTATGAGATGCTGTCCGCCGCGCAGATGCGAAAGCGGGAAAACGTCGATGTCGTCATCGGCGTGGTCGAAACGCACGCGCGGGCGGAAACCGAGGCGTTAATCTCCGGGCTGGAGATGATCCCGCGACGGGCGGTGTCCTATCGCGATCGGTCGCTGACGGAGATGGATCTGGACGCGATCCTGGCCCGACACCCCAGGCTCGTGCTGGTGGATGAACTGGCGCACAGCAATGCCCCCGGCAGCCGTCATCCCAAGCGCTATCTTGATGTGGAGGAGCTGCTCGCCGCGGGCATCGACGTATATACCACATTGAACATCCAGCACGTCGAGAGCCTGAACGACGTCGTCGCCAAGATCACTCGCATCCGCGTGCGTGAGACGGTGCCTGATTCGGTGATCGAGCGGGCCGACGACATCGAGCTTATCGATCTGACACCTGAAGACCTGATTCAGCGTCTGAAGGACGGCAAGGTCTACGTGCCGCATCAGGCTGAACGGGCGGTGAAGCACTATTTTCTCCCGGGCAATCTGACGGCGCTGCGAGAACTCGCGCTGCGCCGAACAGCGCAGCGTGTCGACAACCAGATGGTTGACTACATGCGCAGCCACGCGATTGACGGCCCCTGGGCTGCCGGGGAACGCGTGCTGGTCTGCATTCAGGGCGGACGAAAGGCGACGGCGACGGTTCGCCACGCCAAGCGGCTTGCCGACCAGTTGCATGCGCCGTGGACCGCCATCAGTGTCGAGACACGAGGCTCGGTTCGGCGGACTGGGGAACAGGATAGCGTCGTGGAAGCGCTGCGGCTGGCTCAACTGCTGGGTGCCGAACCGGTGCTGATTCCCGGCCAGGACGTGGCTGACACGGTTATTGACTACGCGCGCGGCAACAACGTCACACACCTGATCGTCGGCAAGTCGGAGCGGTCGCGCTGGCAACAGTTGTTGCTGGGCTCGATTACGCAGCGACTGATCAACCGGGCCGGCGGCATCAACATCCATGTCATTGAGGTCCCGCCCGAGCGTGTCGACGCCAAACCGGCCAAACCGGGGGGTGACGCAGCGCCGGAATTAGACTTGCGGCCTTACGCCGTCTCGACCCTTTTGGTGGCGCTGGCGATCCCGGTGGCAATGGGCCTGCACGACTTATTCAGGATCACCAACGTCACCTTGGTGTTTCTGACTGCCATCCTGATGGGGGCCGTCCTGCATGGCCTGGGACCCTCATTGCTAGCCTGCTTCCTGGCGATGATGGCGTACAACTTCTTCTTCTTGCCGCCGCTTTATACTTTCACAATCGCGGATCCGGACAATGTGGTGGCATTGTTCTTTTTCGCTGTCGTAGCGATTGTTGCCAGCAATCTGGCGGCGCGGGTGCGCGGGCAAGCCCTATCGGCGCGGCTGCGTGCGCGACAAACCGACGAGTTGTATCAGTTCAGCCGCAAGCTGGCCGTCGCTGTCACGCTGGACGACCTGTTGTGGGCAACCGCCCACCAGATCGCGATGATGCTGAAGGTCCGCGTCGTATTGCTGCTGCCAGAGGATGGAACGCTGGGCGTTCGAGCCGGCTTCCCGCCCGAGGACATGCTGGATGAAGCCGATCTTGCCGCGGCGAAATGGTCCTGGGAGAAAAACCGGATAGCCGGGCGGGGATCCGACACGTTGCCAGGCGGCAAATGGCTGTTTCAACCGCTTCACACCGGACGTGGTCCGCTGGGTGTCGTCGGGATCATTCGCGATGAGCCTGGAGCGTTGCTGACGCCGGACCAGCAGCGGCTGCTGAATGCCCTCTCGGATCAGGCCGCGCTGGCTATCGAGCGGATCAGCCTGGCCCGGGACCTTCACCTTGCGCGCCTGCAGGTCGAAACCGACCGCCTGCGGTCCGCTCTGCTTACGTCGATCTCGCATGACCTGCGCACGCCGCTAGCCTCTATCCTCGGATCAGCCACCAGCCTGCGCTCGCAGGACGCGATCCTCGACGCCGGCACGAAACAAGCCCTGCTCGGCACGATCATTGAGGAGTCGGACCGCCTGAACCGCTTCATTGGCAACTTGCTGGACATGACCCGGCTTGAGTCGGGCGCGCTGAAGCCGCGGACCGGCCTGGCAGAGTTATCAGACGTCATTGGCGCGGCACTTCAGCGCGCGTCAAAATTTCTTGCCGACCATCGGGTCGAGGTACGTCTGCCGCCGGACCTGCCAATGCTGGCTTTGGACATGGTGCTGTTCGAGCAAGTGCTGTTTAATTTATTGGATAACGCCGCCAAGCATGCCGCGGCAGGTAGCCTGATCACGATTGAGGCCAGCCATGATGCTGCCACCGTATCATTGCGGATAATGGATGAAGGCGAAGGCATTCCTGAAGGTGATGTCGATCGCATTTTTGAGAAGTTTCATCGCGCGGGCGGGCCGGATCGACGACGGGCCGGAACCGGATTAGGTCTGGCGATCTGCCGGGGCTTCGTTGAGGCCATGGACGGCACCATCACCGCAAGGAACCGCCCTGACCGGTCCGGCGCCATGTTTGAGATCGTTTTGCCCGTTCCGGTCAACGCGCTGCGACCAGAGGAGGAAGCTACCTATTGACCACCGGGTCCGGACCGCTACGCGTCCTTGTTGTCGATGATGAGCCGGCGATCCGCCGCTTTCTGCGCGCCGGCCTGACGAGCCAGGGCTATGTGATCACGGAGCTTGAATTTGGTTTGCCCGCAGTCGATGTCGCTCGCCGCAAAGGCACGGACCTGATTGTCCTGGACCTCGGCTTGCCGGATATTGACGGCACTGAGGTGATTGGCAGGATCCGCACCAGCGGGTCTTCAGTGCCGATTATCGTCTTGTCCAGTCGCAGCGATGAGGCTGCCAAGGTCGATGCACTGGATATCGGCGCAGACGACTACGTGACGAAACCTTTTGGCATCGACGAGCTTCTTGCCCGTATCAGAGCGGCGCAGCGGCACCGGCTGCAGCGTGAAGGTGAGACGCCAGTTTTTCGCAGCGGCGCTCTGACGGTCGATTTGGTGAGACGCATCGTGACGGTGCGGGGTGAGGAGGTGAAGTTTTCACCGCGGGAATACGCGGTGCTCAGGCTGCTTGTACAGCATGCCGGCAAGGTGTTGACGCATAAGATGATCTTGCGGGAAGTCTGGGGCGGCGATACGGACGTACAGTACTTGCGTATCTACATCCGCGCCTTACGTCAGAAGATAGAACCCGATCCAGAACGTCCAGCCCATATTCTCACCGAGACAGGTGTTGGCTACCGTCTTCGCATCAACGATTAGGATACCCGAGCTGGATGGAAATCTCCGACTTTCTGACGTTGGACAGGGTCGCGCTTGATGTTCGAGTCCGGGACAAGGGCCAACTGATCACGGAGATCGCACGGAACTTTGTTCGCTCGAAGGTGGCGCCCGACCCACAGCCGATCGAAGCAGCCCTTTCAGCGCGTGAACAGCTTGGCTCGACCGGTCTGGGTTCTGGGTTTGCCCTGCCGCATGCGCGTGTCGAGCAGGTGGAAGTTTATTGCGGCCTGTTTATAAGGCTTGCCAAGCCGATCGAGTTTGATGCCATCGATTCCAAGCCGGTTGTGTTGGTATTCGCGATGCTGATCCCATCAGCGGGCGCGACGCAGCACGTCGCCGCGCTGGCAGCCATTTCACGCCGGTTTCGGGACGCGGACGTTGTGGCAAACCTGCGAAAAGTCAGAACCGCCGCGACAGCATTCGAAGTGCTAACAGGGATTTAATGCTGCACCGCGTGTTTATCGGGCAGCGTCCGCAGCATCATTCCTACCTGATGATCGAGAACGCGGAGGTGTGCAGTGGACGGATTAATCTCTCGACGTGACGTCATGGTTGGCGCCGGCGGAGCGGCCTTGGCAACCACCGGCGCGCGGGCCGACGAACCGGCGCGGACGGGTGCGCCCCACACGTTCAACAACCAAATGTCCAACAGTGCGACTGTTCCGGTCACACTGAAGATCAACGGTACAGCGCTGCAGCTTCATGTCGACCAACGGACATCGCTGCTCGACGCGCTGCGTGAATATGCTGGCCTGACCGGCACCAAGAAGGGCTGCGATCGCGGGGCATGCGGGGCGTGCACGGTTCATCTGGAGGGCCGGCGGGTGGTGTCCTGTCTGACATTGGCCACACGGTGCCAAGGCAAGGAAATAACCACCATCGAAGGTCTGGCTGACGGTGAGCACCTGCACCCCGTCCAGGCGGCATTCGTCGAACATGATGCGCTTCAGTGTGGTTACTGCACGCCCGGTCAGATCATGTCCGCGGCCGCTCTGATAAAAGAAGGGCACGCAGGCAGTGAGTCGGAAATCCGCGAGTGGATGAGCGGCAACATCTGCCGCTGCGGCGCCTATCCGAACATCGTTGCGGCCGTCCGCCAAGCTGCGCAGGGGGTCTGAGCGATGCAGGCATTCACGCTGACCACTCCCTCCAACACGGATGCCGCAATCAGTGCCGCTTCGGCAGCCCGGACAAAATTCGTCGCCGGCGGCACCGACCTGCTGCAACTGACGAAGGACAACGTTGAGACGCCGACGCAGCTTGTCGACCTCGAAGGTCTTCATCTGACGCACATACATTCTGGACAAAGTGGGCTCCGGCTGGAACCGTTGGCAAGGATGAGCGATGTAGCAGCGCATCCAGACGTGGTTGCGCGCTGGCCCGTCCTGTCCCAGGCGCTGCTGGCTTCTGCCTCGCCGCAAATTCGCAACATGGGCACGATGGGCGGTAACCTGTTGCAGCGGACCCGCTGCGGCTACTTCCGCGATACCGGTTTCGCCTGCAACAAGCGCGCACCGGGGTCAGGCTGTCCTGCCATCAACGGCGAGAACCGGATGCACGCGATCCTCGGGGGTAGCGAGCACTGCATCGCAACATATCCCGGCGATATGGCGGTCGCATTGAATGTCCTGGACGCGCGGGTGGAGGTAACCGGACGCAGCGGCAAGCGCATGGTGCCGATCGCTGACTTCCATAAAACCCCTGGCAATACCCCTGATGTCGAGACGGTGCTTACGGCTGGGGACTTGATCACCGGCATCGAGATCCCCGCATCGGCAGCCGCCCGCCGTTCGCACTACCTCAAGGTCCGCGACCGCGCGAGTTTTGAGTTTGCCCTGGTTTCCGCGGCCGTGGCACTCGACGTTGATGCTGGCGTGGTCCGAACTGCCCGCGTTGCTGCAGGGGGCGTCGGCACCAAGCCCTGGCGGCTGCCTGAAGTCGAGGCCGCATTACAAGGTAAGCGGCTTGACCATGCGCTGTTGCAGACGGCATCCGCCAAGGCAGGTGCCGATGCCAAGACGACCGACAAGAACAGGTTCAAGGTCGTGCTTCTGCAGCGGACTGTGCTGCGTGCCCTGCAAACCGTCTCAGCCTGAGGAGGGCGCCATGGCAATGATCGGCAAACCCATCGATCGCGTCGACGGCCGATTGAAAGTGACCGGCGCAGCCAAGTACGCCGCCGAATTCCGGCTTCCTGGAACTGTTCACGCCGTGCTGGTGCAAAGCACGATCGCCGCGGGTTCGATCGTCGGTTTTGATTTGCAGCAAGCCCAGGGCATGCCCGGCGTGCTTGCAATCATCACCCCGGACAATGCCGGGAAGCTGGAACATCCTGATAAGGTTCAACAAGCGGTGAAAGGTCCGTTGCTGCAGGATAAGGACATCCTGTTCAACGGCCAGCATGTTGCGGTGGTGGTGGCTGAAACCCTGGAACAGGCCCAGGAAGCTGCTGCCATGGTGCATGTCACCTATCATCGCGGCGAAGCTGCGACCTCCATGGATGCCATGCTCGGCCAGGCCTACACGCCGAAGAACTTCCGCAACGGTCAGCGCAAGCCCGATTCAAGTCGAGGCAACCCCGCGGAAACGTTCAATGACAGCCCGGTAAAGCTCCAGGCGACCTACATCACGCCGATCGAACACCATAATCCGATGGAGCCGCACGCAACTATTGCTGCCTGGAATGGCGATAAGCTGACCGTCTGGACCGCTACGCAGGGGATTGGCGGTGCCCAGGCAACCCTGGCGGGCCAGTTCGGAATCGATAAGGCGAATGTTCGCGTGATCTGCCCTTATCTCGGGGCTGGCTTCGGGTCCAAGGGCAACACCTGGCCACCTGCCACATTGGCGGCTTTGGCGGCACGCAAGATTCAGCGGCCGGTCAAGCTCGTCCTCAGCCGGGCGCAGATGTACACCTCGAACGGTTATCGGCCGCGGACCGTGCAGAACCTGAAGATTGCGGCGGACACGCAAGGCTCGCTGGCCTTGGTTCGGCACGATGGAATCACGTCGATGTCGCAACCCTCGCTTGGCGAGTTTGCGGAGCCTGTGGCGCTGGCGACCGAGATGCTTTACGCCTGCCCGAATGTGGCGGTTTCTCATCGTCTGGTGGCGTTGAACGCCGCGTTGCCGACGTACATGCGGGCGCCGGGTGAAGCCGCCGGCGTGTATGCCCTCGAATCCGCGATGGACGAGATGGCCCTTGCCCTGAAGATGGATCCAATTGAATTCCGCCTCAAGAACTACGCGGAGGTAGATCCGCATGAGGACAAACCGTTTGCCAGCAAGGCGTTGCGCGCCTGCTATGAGCAAGGAGCCAATGCATTTGGCTGGAGCGGGCGATCGGCCGCGCCAAGATCAATGCGAGATGGAAACACATTGATAGGCTGGGGGTTCGCCACCAGCACCTACCCAACCAATCGCATGCCGTCGGCAGTCAAGGTTCGGGTGGATGCCACAGGGCACGTGGTCGTGCAGTGCGCGACGCAGGATATCGGCACGGGCACCTACACGGTCATGTCTCAGGTCGCGTCCGACGCCCTAGGTGTGCCGATCCACCACATACGGTTTGAGCTTGGGGATTCCGACCTGCCGCCGGCTCCTGTCTCCGGCGGATCCATGACAGCCGCAAGCGTGGCGCCGACTGTTCAAGCAGCCTGTCAGGCTCTGGCCGACAAGATCAAGGATCTGGCCTTGGCGGACGCAAAGGCCGGGTGGCGCGGTCAGTCGCGCGATGCGCTGCAGCTTCATGATGGCCTGATTACCGGGAATGGCCGCAGCCTTCCGATAGGATCTTTGGTCGGGCGCAGTCACCAGCCGTTTGTGGAAGCCGAAGCAAAGACCCAGCCCGGCAAGGAGAAGCAGGACTTTTCCATGCACGCATTCGGGGCTCAGTTCGCCGAGGTGCGCGTCGATCCCGATTTGGGGGAAATTCGTGTCAGTCGCTTTGTCGGCGCCTTCGATGCCGGACATGTGCTGAACGCGAAGACCGCACGCAGTCAGCTTATTGGCGGCATCACTTACGGCATCGGCATGGCGCTGCTGGAGGAAACGCTGGTGGACGCGGAGACCGGTCGCATCGTCAATGCCAATGTTGCCGAGTATCTAATGCCAGTGAATGCCGATGTCCCGGACATCCAGACAATCTTGGTGCCGAGCGACGACAAGCACTCCAATCCCTTGGGCGTCAAGGGTATCGGCGAACTGCCGATGGTCGGCGTGGCTGCCGCAATCGCCAACGCGGTCTACCACGCGACGGGCGTGCGCGTCAGGAAGGTCCCGATCCGGGTCGAGGACGTGCTGATCTGACAGTCCAAGTCAGACGCTTCAACTGTTGGCGTGAATGTAGGTGTATGCACTGCCGCTGGCAGTGTCGGTGCCATAGGCCACGGACAGCCGGCCGTCTGTCAGATCGGTCTGAGTAAACCCCGCCAGGGTGACGGATGTGGTCGGCTTTCCGGTCTGCGTGGCAGTCAGGGTCAGGCCAGTGTGACCCGCCGCACCAAGGCCATCAGACCAGCTCAGCGCAAAATCACTGGGTGATATACCCCAAAGGGTCGCGGCGTCACCGGCGTGAAAATTCGCCACCGTGCTCCAGATGCTGGTCGTCGAAGCGCGGGCATCGACAAAGAACGTGTCGGTGCCTGTGCCGCCTGTCAGGAAATTGGAGCCTGCTCCGCCGTCAAGCACGTTGGTGCCGCTGCTGGCCGCGATCGCATCCTGTCCGTTGCCTGCCAGGATGAACCAGTCAGGGGTTGATGCGGTAATGTCCAAATTGTCGTTCGAGCTGGCGATATACTGCTGCAGCGGGCCGATGACCGGGCCGGTATAGGGCTGTCCGGCGACAGTCAGGGATTGGCCATTGCTTATGTCGGTCACACTCAACGGGGTTGTGCCGCTGAGCAATGTCTCCCCGGCCGCTGCAATGGCCTGATGGCCCGTCTCGGTTGGATGCAGGTGATCCCAGAACAGATACTGATCCTGTGCCGCTGCACCAACGGCAGCCAGCGTGCCGCTGCTGGCGCTCGTGAAGCTGCCGCTCCAGACCGGGGAGGTAACGTTGGTCAGGCCGTAGAGCGCCGGATTGGCCACGGCGTTGTCGATCAGGCCGTAAGCGTCAATGACATGAATGCTCAGGGTGCCCACATCCGTGGTGGCAAGCTGGCCTATCAAATCGGTGTTGTACTCGCTCGCCAGTTGAGACGCCTCAGCATCAAGCGTCGCCGACGGCATGTTGCTGGTGTTTACCAGTCCCTGCATCACGTCTGGCGTCTTCCCGAGGTCGGGGATATCCAGCACGAGCAGGTTCTTTGCACCCCCGGAAGCCAGTTGCTTGACGAAGCTGATCTCGTTGGCGACGGCATCCGTGACATCGGTGGTTTGCTGCTGGGCGCTGAGCCCATTCGTGCTCAGAATGTCCAGCAAATCGTTTGAGCCGATCGACAACGTATACAGGGCGGTTGCCGAGGGTGTCGGCACACCCGTCTGAAGCTCCTTGAGTTGCGCCGGCAGCGAGATCGCCTGGATCGTCGGGTCGGTCAGGTTCTGCGGGGTCGGACCGGTCTCCGCGCCGCCGTAGGCGAAATTCGTGCCCCCTGCCAAGCTGGGTGCCAGGGTGCCCAGGCCCAGGGCGATCGACAAATCCTGCACCCAGGTTGGTCCATTGCTGAACACGTTACCGTTGAGCGCGCCATACTTCTGCTGGAAGTAGGGCGGCGACACCGGCTCGGTGCCGCCGGTGGCGCCGGTCGTGATCGATAGGTTGCCGGCGTCCGACAGGCTGTCCCCGAACGCATAGACGGTGCTGTAAGTGGGAAGCGCTGAACTTTGCGACATTGGCGTATCCTTTAGCCGGGCTTTCTGCACTGCCGGTTGCCTGCATGCGCAGGTAGTTGTCTATCCGACCTCAACGCACGCATGTTGATCATGGCTGCATCATAAAGATGTGTCGGCTGTCCTCATTCTGGATTCTGGCTTGCTGACCGCCGCCCGACGCAAGACGTCTCGGCTATCTCTCCACATCCTGGTCTGCCCACTCTCTCCACAGCAGCATCAATGCCGCCATCAGAGCTGGACCCAGAAACAGGCCCAGAAGGCCCCACGTTTCCACGCCACCTAGGATGCCAAGCAGAACCCAGAGGAAGGGCAGCCTTGTGGCGCTGCCGATCAGGGTTGGCCGCACGAAATGGTCGGCGGCAAAGCTGACGACCATGCCCAGAACGCCAATGAAGATTGCCGACCCTATTGACCCCTGCGTCAGCAGGATGAGTGCTGCGATGCCGATCGCTATCGGCGCGCCGAAAGGGACCATCGCCGCCACCGCCGTCAGCAGGCCCAGCAAGGTTGGATGCGGCACGCCGGTAAACAGATAGGCGATGCCAAGGATGAACCCCTCACCCAGACCGACCAGCACCAGCCCATCGACCGTGCCATGAACGGACGCGACCATCTGTCGCCCGATCCGCTCCCCCGCAGGTCCGAAGGCTCGGGAACTTGCGTGCAGCAACTGGTCGTTCACACGGTCGCCATCCTTGAACAGGAAGAACAGCGTCAACAACGTAAAGCCGAACAGGATCACGCGGCGCAAGATCTCACTGCCAATCTCACGCGAGTCGGTTGCGAGTTGCGATTGTCGCGCTTTCTGCATCAACGCCGCGGCAGCCTCTGGGCTGGCAAGGTTCTGTTGCCACCACTGCGTCGCCTGCTGGCCGCCGACTGGCAAATGATCCAGCCAGGCTGGTGGAGGGATGCCGTCGGTTCGCGCCGTATCGATGGTATGATAGATGCCTCGTGCTTCCTTGCCTGCCTGAACGCCGACAAGCACCAGCGGAACGATGAAAATCAAGCCGATCACCGCGGTGAACAGCGAAGGCAGCAGAATGTTGTGCCGGCCAGGGGGCCACCGGCGGATCGCCCGTTGATACAAGGGCCACACGGCAATCGCCAGGATTGCCGCCCAAACCAGCGCCGGAAGATATCGCCGCAGCGTCCATAGCCCGGCGACGATCAGCAACAGGACCAGAACCGCTTTTGCCGCCTGTTGCGGACGCGATGAGCCTTGCGCAGCAAAAGTGTCCTGGGTCACAGCGCGCGCCCCGGGGGATACGGCGGAACCGGGGCGTCTCGTCGCGGCGGCGTGGCAATAGCGCGCCGCGTCATGATCAACGCCGCTGCAACGGCCAGGATCAACGCAGCCAACCAACGGCTGAGGGGTGGCGGATAGATGCCGAACGGCCGCCAGATCAGGGTCATGAACAGAATGGACACAACAAGCAGGATCCAGAATCCGCCCTGGCCTCGCTGCGCGGCGATTACTGCCAACACCGCAAAGACAACATACATGGCAATCGCGAACGCCCTGATTACGCCATAGGTCTTGGCGCCCAGCACGGCAACCAAATTGCGGAAAGTCGTGTCGATCTGGTCGATCAGAGCCCAGCAGGCATCGAAGAACTGGTCCGGACCGATCAGATACAGCGCGACAGCCAACAGAAACCCGCCGACCCAGATCAACAGCACATGTTCTCGCCGCACGACGCCGCCTTGGTTGAGAGTTGCGGTACAGGATCTATCACGTGATCAACGCCGATCCTATTCTCCAGAGGCCGACAGGATCGTGATCACGCCCCTTGCGCTTACAGCGCGATCAGGGAAACTCTTTCCCGACGCGACGGCGATCGCGGCCGAGGAGACGTCCTGTATGTCGAAAAGGAGACAGTTGCCTTGCCCGACGACGCGAGCCCGTTACCCGTCCATCTGCACGAGATCTCGATTGCCGATGCCGCCCGGCTGCTCTCGCGGCGGCAATTGTCGCCGGTCGAACTGACGCAGGCTTACCTGGACCGGATTTCGGTCTTCGATCCGCAACTGCATGCCTACCTTCTGGTTACCGCCGATCAGGCCCTGGCGCGGGCGCGGGTCGCCGAGGCGGAAATCATCGCAGGGAATTACCGCGGGCCGATGCACGGCATCCCGGTCGCCCTGAAGGACATCTATTGCACCGCCGGAATCCGGACGACGTGTCACTCGCGCACGCGGGCGCAGTATGTCCCAGGCTTCGATGCGACCACGGTTGCGAAGCTCTATCAGGCAGGCGCGATCCTCCTCGGCAAGCTGTCGACTCATGAGTTTGCGCATGGCGGCCCGTCGTTTGACCTGCCATGGCCGGCTGCGCGCAATCCCTGGAACCAGGCTTACTTCACCGGCGGGTCATCCAGTGGTTCAGGTGCTGCCGTTGCCGCAGGCCTTGCACCGGGGTCGCTCGGCTCTGACACGGGCGGCTCGATCCGCAATCCCGCCGCCCTCTGCGGGCTGGTGGGCCTGAAGCCTACCTACGGGCTGGTCAGCCGCTTCGGCGTCTACACGAACAGCTTCAGCTACGACCATGCCGGACCGATGACCTGGACGGTCGAGGACTGCGCGATCATGCTGCAGTCCATCGCTGGCCACGATGCCAAGGATCCTGCCAGTTCCAGGCAGGCCGTGCCTGACTATCGAGCCACGCTGTCAGGCGGCCTGAAGGGTCTGCGGATCGGCGTCCTGCGGCATCTTTATGAGCAAGACGTGCCGGTGCAGCCTTCGGTGAAAGCTGCCCTGGAGCAAGCCTACGGCGTGTTGCGTGGTCTCGGCGCCACGATTGAGGATGCCCGGATCAGACCAGCCTCGGATTATCATGCGGTGAAGATCACCGGGGCGGAAACTGAGCTTTTCGCGGTCCACGAGCCTGTCCTGCGGCAGCGGCTGGGGGATTTCGGCGCCGACTTCCTGGGTCGGGCGCTGGGCGCCCTGCTGATCAGCGGCCCGGACTATATGCAGGCGTCCCGGCAGCGCCGGGCGATGATCGCGGAGATGGCGGAACTGTATTCCAGGTATGACGTACTGGTGACGGCCGGCCCTGGACCAGCGGCGCCGTTGGACGCCTGGCGGACCATCAATTTCTGGCAGCGCAACTCCGTGACCACGCCGTTCAACGTGACGGGTGGGCCGGCCCTGGTGCAATGCATCGGCTTCACCGACGACGGTCTGCCGCTGTCGATGCAAGTGGTCGGACAACCGTTCCGCGATGATATGGTGATGCGCGTGGCAAAGGCTTATGAGGACGCCACGCCATGGCGGCACAGGCGGCCGCCGCTGGACCCCGGCGCACAGCCGCTGCCTTCGCCTGCGGTTCCGCCCCCGGCGATCGCGAGCATCGAGCCGCATCGCCGAGATGAAATAGCACTGCTGTGCAAGCGCCGCGGGCTGGTGCTGCCGGAGCAGCACTTTGAGCAGCTATGCGCAACCGCGCCCTATGTGGAAGGGATGGTCGGCCATCTGGACCGGTCGTGGGGCTTCACGAGCGAGCCGGCCAGCGTCTTCCAGTTTGATGCTGAGGCCGTATGAAGATCAACCCGCGGATGGCAGGCGGCCGTGTCACGCTAGAGCAACATCAGCCTGACTGGAATAGTCGGGCTGATAAAGTTGCTCGCGAAAACAATGGGCTAGACCGCGCTGACTGTTCCAGTCAGCGCGGTCTAGCTTTCGTCTCTTTCAGTATCCTGTATCGTTGACCACCCGAGGAATCGGATGACGTCTGTCCGTCTTGCCATCGATATTGGCGGAACCTTTACCGACCTCGCCTTGGAAGCCGACGGGAAACGCACCACCGCCAAGATCCTGACAACCCCGATGGCGCCCGAAAAAGGTGTAATGGATGGATTTCGAGCCATCCTTCAGGCCGCGGGGGTAACGGCGGGCGACGTCGGGCTGGTCATCCACGGCACAACCCTGGCAACCAATGCCATCATCGAGCGCAAGGGCGCTCGGACCGCACTGGTTACCACCGAAGGCTTTCGCGACGTCATCGCGATGGGCAATGAAAGCCGGTACGATCAGTATGATCTCAACATTGTACTGCCAGAGCCTCTGGTCCCGCGGTATCTGCGCCTGACCGTGCCGGAGCGGCTGGACAACACCGGACAGATCCTGCGTCCGTTGGACGAGCAGGCGTTGCAGGCGCTGATTCCCGTGCTGAAGCGGGAACAGGTGGAGAGTGTCGCGGTCGGGCTGCTGCATTCGTTTGTCAATCCGGCCCACGAGCAGCGTATCAAGGTGAAACTGCAGCAGGAACTGCCCGATATTCCGGTATCGCTGTCGTGCGAGGTCTCTCCGGAGATGCGGGAGTGGGAGCGGTTTTCCACCACCGTAGCGAATGCCTACGTGCAGCCGATGATGGCGCGCTATCTGCGGCGGCTGGAAACAGAGCTGGAGGGTGCGGGGATGACCGCGCCGTTGTTCCTGATGATGTCCGGCGGCGGCTTGACGACCGTCGAAACCGCATGCCGTTTCCCGATTCGTCTTGTCGAAAGCGGCCCAGCGGGGGGAGCGATCTTCTCCGCCGATGTCGCACGCGAACGTGGCCTGAACAGCGTGCTGTCCTTCGACATGGGCGGCACGACCGCGAAGATCTGTCTGATCGACGACTACAAGCCGCAAACTGCCCGCACCTTTGAGGTCGCACGGGTTGGGCGCTTTCGCAAAGGCTCGGGATTGCCGCTCCGGATTCCGGTCATCGAGATGGTCGAGATCGGCGCCGGCGGCGGCTCACTCGCGCATGTCGACATCCTGGGCCGTATCGAAGTCGGGCCGGAGAGTGCGGGCGCGGACCCGGGACCGGCTTGCTATGCACGCGGCGGCAAACACCCGGCAGTAACGGATGCCAACCTCTCGCTCGGCCGCTACGATCCGAACCGGTTTGCCGGCGGCTCCATTGTTTTGGATGCCGCCGCAGCCGCCAATGCGTTGATGACGGACGTCGGAGGCAAATTGGCGCTGTCGGCGGAACTGGCTGCCCTCGGCGTGGTCGAAATCGTCGATGAGAACATGGCCAATGCCGCGCGCGTCCACGCGATTGAATCTGGCAAGGCCTATGAGGGCAGGACGCTGATTGCGTTCGGCGGCGGTGGCCCGGTGCATGCCTGTCGCGTGGCGGAGAAGGTCGGGATCAACCACGTGCTGGTGCCGTCCGGCGCCGGCGTGGGCAGCGCAATTGGCTTCCTGCGCGCCCCGGTTGGGTATGAGGTGGTACGCAGCCTGTACCAGCGGTTCTCCACATTCGACGTCGACTCGGTAAACGCCCTGCTCGATTCCATGCAGCGGGAGGCTGAGGCAGCGGTAAGGAAGGGCAGCTTCGGCGCGGCAACCCATCAGATGCGCACCGCCTATATGCGCTACGTCGGTCAAGGCCATGAGATCCCGGTGCCGCTGCCGGAACACGTGTTGGCCGCGGCCGACATCGGGCTGATCCGTGAGCGCTACGATCAGGAATATGCCCGCTTGTTTGATCGGCCCGTGCCAGGGTCGGACGTAGAGATCATGAGCTACTCGGTCGTGATCAGCACTGTGACTGCGGCAACGGCAGCCTCTGCCTCCGGCCAACCGGCCGACAGCGTCGCAACCTCCGTCCAGACCCGTCTGGTCCGCGATCCGGCCACCGGAGAAGTATCGCCCTGGGCGCTGTACGATCGGACAAATCTGGCGCCCGGCTCCGCTTTGCAGGGCCCGGCGATCATTCTTGAAGATGAGACATCTACCTTGGTTGGACCAGGCTGGTCCGCGAAGATCGACATCTTCGGGTTCATCAACCTGACAAGACAAGCTGCAGCCGGATCAGCCCGTTCAGCCTGATGTGCCAGTTGCTTCAGATGCGCGGATCGGCATGATCAGCGCTCATCGTGTTCTTCTTCTCCCGAAGGTTGTGTTGATGTCCGTCCAGGCTGACGCGCTCGTCCAGATACGCCGGCAGATCATGTGGAACCGCCTGATCGCCGTGGTTGAGGAGCAGGCGCAGATCATGATCCGCACCGCCTTCTCCACCACCGTGCGGGAAGCAGGCGATTTGTCTGCCGGCATATTCGATCTGCAAGGCCGCATGATGGCTCAAGCGGTCACTGGGACGCCCGGTCATGTGAACTCCATGGCCGAGTCCGTCGGTCACTTCCTGGCCAAGTTCCCGCCCGCGTCGATGCGTCCGGGCGATCATTACATTACCAACGATCCCTGGCTGGGAACCGGCCATCTGCATGACCTGACAGTCGTTACTCCAGCATTCCATCGCGGGATGATCGTCGGTCTGTTCGCCAACACAGCGCATGTCATCGACATCGGCGGTCTCGGCATGGGTCCGGAGGGCCGTTCGGTGTACGAGGAAGGGATGTACATCCCGATCGTCAGGTGCTTCGCCGCTGGACGACCAAATGAGACCTTCTTCGACTTCATGCACGCGGGCTCGCGCTTGCCGGTGGAACTGGAAGGCGACATCTATTCGCTGTGTGCCTGCAACGATGCGGGGGCAAGACGGCTGGTCGAGATGATGGACGAATTCGACATGACCAGCCTCGATCCGCTGGCCGCGTTCATCTTCGACAGTTCCCGGCGGGCAACCCTGTCTGAGATCGCCCAACTGCCTCGGGGAACCTACAGCGGCGAGATCTACTCGGACGGCTATGAGGAACCAGTGCGGCTGGCAGCCTCGATGACGATCCTCGATGACGGCATTGAGGTCGACTTTGCCGGCACGTCCGGCCTGTCTTCCAGGGGGATCAACGTGCCGCCGGCCTATTGCCGAGCCTATTCCTGCTTTGGACTGAAATGTGTCGTGGCACCCGGTATCCCCAACAACTGGGCGTCGCTGGCGCCGTTCCGGATGAAGATCCCGGAGGGCTGCATTCTGAATGCACCGCACCCCTACCCCGTCTCGGTTCGTCACGTGATCGGCCATCTGCTGCCGGACCTGATGATGGGCTGCCTGCATCAGGCGGTGCCGGAGCGGGTGACCGCGGAGGGCGCTTCGGCCTTGTGGAACCCGCCCTTGCGGGGCGGCGGCGCAATCTCTGGGCAGGCCCGTGCCAACAAGCCGGTTGTCGCGGACTTCGAGATCATTACGTTCAATTCGGGGGGCACTGGTGCGCGGCCTACCCGGGATGGCCTGGACGCCACCGCCTTCCCCTCAGGGGTCCGCACCATGCCGGTGGAGGCGACAGAAAACGTCGCACCGGTGATCCTGTGGCGCAAGGAGCTCAAGGCCGATTCAGCGGGTGCGGGCCGCAACCGCGGCGGTGCTGGACAGATCATGGAAATCGCCACCAAGGGTGATCTGGAATTTGCCGTCAATGCCAGTTTCGACCGTATCGCCAACCCGCCAAAAGGCCGTGAAGAAGGGCTGAACGGCGCCCACGGCAGGGTTGCTCTGAAGTCAGGCGAGGCATTGCGCACGAAGGGTCTTCAGGTCATCCCCGATGGCGGACGGCTGATCCTGGAACTGCCCGGCGGCGCGGGCCTTGGTCGTCCGATCGACCGTGATCCGGTGCGGGTCGCCCGCGATGTGCGGGACGGCCTGGTTTCACCAGGCAAGGCGCGCGAGCTCTACAAGGTCGCGCTCACCGAAACGTTTCGCGTCGATGAGGACGCAACCCTGCGGCTGCGATCGGCATCGTGACGGCACAGGCGAATCACATCAGGTCCAGCCCTGCAAGATTTACAATCGACGCTGATCCGTTAAAGCCTCTGCAACTCCACCCCGCCCTGTCAGAAGGCGTGGTGGAGTTGCGACGGGGAGACGAAACGTGAGTGCAGCGGTTGAACGGTCGGCGATCCGGAAGATCTATCTACGCCTGCTGCCGATTGCCATTCTGACCTACTTCCTGGCCTATATCGACCGCATCAATGTCGGCTTCGCGGCACTGACCATGCGCGGCGACCTGCACATGAGCGCCACGGCCTTCGGCTTCGCGTCCGGCATCTTCTTCTGGGGCTACTTTCTGTTCGAGGTCCCCAGCAACCTGATCATGGAGAAGGTCGGCGCGCGGCTGTGGATCGCACGGATCATGATCTCATGGGGTCTGCTTGCCGCGGCTACGGCATTCGTCACCGGCACCACAAGCTTCGCTGTCCTGCGCTTCCTGCTTGGTCTGGCTGAGGCAGGCTTCCTGCCCGGCTTGATCTTGTATTTCACCTATTGGCTGCCGGCTTACCATCATGCTCGCGTGGTGTCGGGGTTTCTCGTAGGGCTGCCGATTGCCGTGGCGCTTGGCTCACCGCTTTCGACCGCACTGCTGGCGCTTGACGGCTGGCTGGGGCTGCGTGGCTGGCAGCATATGTATCTTTTTGAGGGCATCCCCACCGTCGCCGTCGGCTTCCTGGTGCTGTTCATCCTGACCGACAGGCCGAATCAAGCGCGGTTTCTGACGCAGCCGGAGAAGGATTGGTTGAACCGCACACTTGAGGCAGAGCGTGTCGCCAAGGAAGCGAACGGCCGCCTGAGCATCTGGCAGGCCATGATCAATCCAAAGGTGCTGTTTCTTTCCCTGAACTACCTGGGCGTTGTGACCGCAAGCCTAGGCATGCTGATCTTCATTCCACAGATCGTGAAGTCGCTGGGCGTGACAAACAACATGACGGTGGGCTGGCTGACGATGATCCCATACGGGGTTGCGGCGGTCGCCGAACTTGTATGGGGACAGGTTTCCGACCGGATGAACGAGCGTCGCTGGAACCTGTTCACCGGGTGTATGCTGTCGGCGGTTGGATTGGTGATTGCCGGCATGACGATGGGAACATGGTGGGCGATGGCTGGCATGACGGTCGCCGCCTGCGGGTTCTACGGCTCAAAAGGTCCGTTCTGGGCTATGCCCGGAATGTTTCTGACCGGGCGGGCGGCGGCTGCCGGCATCGCCTGGATCAACTCGATCGGCAACCTGGGTGGGTTCTTCGGACCCTGGTATGTTGGCTTCATGAAGGACGCGACAGGCACCTATGCCGGCGGCCTATACGGGCTCGCCTTGTTCGGCTTTGCCGCTGCCGCGATCACTGCATGCTTTCTTGATCTTCCGGATACCGCCGCGGCGCGGCATCTTCCAGATGCGGCCCCTGTGCGGTCCAGGCTGGCAGAGTAGCACCCGCACGCCGCAACGGGTGGGCGGCGAAAACAATGTCTCGCGGCACGAGCCACAACGTAACACGATAGCTGATTTGTCTCTGGATCGATGGACGCAATATGGCCCTTCACTGTGATCTGATTATCCGTGACGCCACCGTCTTCGACGGCCTCGGTTCGCCACGCGTCCGCACCGATGTCGCTGTGACAGGTGACCGCATCGTCGCCGTGGGCGACATGGGCGCGGCACAAGCCGATCGTGAGGTCGATGCCGATGGGCTGGCGCTGGCGCCCGGCTTCATCGATGCGCACACGCACGACGACCGCGCGGTGCTTTGCGGGCCGTTGTGCATGCTGTGCAAGATGTCCCAGGGCGTCACCACCGTTGTCGTCGGCAACTGCGGGATCTCGCTCTCACCGGTTCGGATGAAGTCGCGCCCTCCCCCGCCGCTGGACCTGCTGGGCGATGAGAGCTGGTTCAGCTATGACAGCTTCGCCGCTTATGCCGAACGGCTGGTTCGGGAGCCCGCGCCGGTCAACACATGTGGGCTTGTCGGGCACATGTCGCTGCGGATCGAGGCCATGAACGGCGACACACAGCGTGCAGCAACGGCGGGCGAAGCTGCCCGGATGCAGGCGCGGCTGACAGAAGCCCTTGCCCAGGGCGCCTCGGGTTTGTCCACCGGACTGTACTACCCGCCGAACATGATGGCGCCGACGGATGAAGTCATCGCGGTCGCCGAAGCGTTGCGCAGCACCGGCGGCCTCTATGTCACGCATATGCGCGATGAGGCCAGCGATGTGCTGCTGTCGATCGAGGAGACTTTGAAGATCGGCAAGGCGGTCGACGTACCCGTCGTGATCAGCCATCACAAATGTTCTGTGCCGGAAAATTTTGGCCGCAGTGTCCAGACGCTGCCGATGATCGACCAGGCCGCGGCCGGACAAAAGGTCGACTTCGACGTCTATCCGTATGCAGCGGGATCAACGGTGTTGATGCCACACCGGCTGCGCCAGGATGTGCCCGTGCAGATAACCTGGTCGGTGCCGCACCCGGAGCTGGCCGGCCGGATGCTGGACGACATCGCCAGGGAATGGAACCTGGACCCCAAAATGGCCGCGGAGCGGCTGGTTCCGGCCGGCGCCATCTATTTTCAGATGGATGAGGCCGACGTGCGGCGGATCATGACACATCGGTTGGCGATGATCGGCAGCGACGGATTGCCGCACGACAGCTATCCCCATCCTCGCCTTTGGGGAACATTTCCGCGTGTACTGGGGCACTATGCCCGCGACCTCGGGCTGTTCAGCCTGGAGGAAGCCGTACGCAAGATGACCGGGCATACCGCCTCCGTGTTCGGCCTGGTCGATCGCGGGGTTGTTCGTGCCGGGGCTTATGCCGATCTGGTGTTGTTCGACCCCGCTACCGTGCGCGACGCCTCAACATACGATGCGCCGACACGTCCCGCGGATGGCATTCTCGAGACCTGGATCAACGGCCAGTCCGCCTATGTATTGGGTGAGGGCGCCACCGATGCCCGAGCTGGCCGCCTTGTGACCCGCGGTCAGCCATGATGTCACGCCGCTGCAACGCCATTCGCAGGTGACAGGCTGAGACCGGACGGCTAACAGGACGCTGCCCCGCCGCCCGTGACGAAAGATCAAAACACCACAGCATGCCGGCCCCGACAAACCCTTCGATGGCTGCAGGATGGCGCCTGCCCAATCTGTGGGACGCAGTAGCATTTGTATGCGTCATTGGCGCGCTGATCGGCGTCGGGCATGTCGCCGAGGGCACCATGACCCGCATAGATGCACCCGGTGCAACGGAAATTACGCTGGATCCGATGCACCTGCCGGAATACGCAGTACGCACGACGCTGCGGATGTTCGCCGCATTGGCCGCATCGCTGCTGTTCACGTTTACCTATGGCACGGCCGCGGCAAAAAGCCGGCGCGCTGCCCTGGTGCTGGTGCCGGTCCTGGACGTGCTGCAATCGGTGCCGATCCTGGGGTTTCTCACATTCACCGTCGTGTTCTTCATGAACCTGTTTCCGGGCCAGGTTCTGGGGCTGGAGCTGGCGGCAATCTTCGCCATCTTCACCAGCCAGGCCTGGAACATGGCGTTCAGCATGTACCAATCGCTGAAGACAGTTCCTGCGGATCTGCAGGAGGCTTCGATAAGCTTCCATCTGACCGCTTGGCAGCGCTTCTGGAAGCTGGAAGTGCCGTTCGCCACGCCGGGCCTGGTCTGGAACACAATGATGTCCATGTCGGGCGGCTGGTTTTTTGTCGTCGCCTCCGAAGCGGTCTCGGTCGGCAACAACACCTGGAAGCTGCCGGGCATTGGGTCCTATGTCGCATTGGCGCTGGAGAAACAGGATATCGTCGCCGTCTGCTGGGCCATTCTGGCGATGCTGTTTGTCATACTGGCGTATGACCAACTGCTGTTCCGCCCTTTGGTCGCGTGGTCGGCAAAGTTCAGGTTCGAGACGACTGCCGGTGCAACGGCTTCCGATCCATGGATGCTGCGGCTGATCCGACGCACCCGGCTGATGCATTTTTTTGGCCACCTGATTGGCGAGGCGGCCGCTGGTCTGGCCAGCCTGCCACTGTCATTCGCCGGGCGCGGACGCTCGACGATCGCGTCGAAACCTTCCCGGACGGTGGATGCGCTTTGGATCGCCGTCCTGCTGGTGTTGGTCGCCTTGGCGACTGCTCGGGTCGTTCACTTTGCCGCCCTCGCGCTGACCTGGCGAGATGTCGGGCAGGCTGTTGGCCTCGGTTTGATTACGCTGCTGCGTGTCGTCGTTCTTATGATCCTGGCCAGCCTGGTCTGGGTTCCGATCGGCGTTTGGCTGGGATTACGGCCCGTATGGGCGCGCCGAGCACAACCCCTTGCCCAGTTTCTGGCGGCGTTCCCAGCCAACCTGCTGTTCCCGCCATTCGTATTGTTCATTGTCTACTTCCACCTGACGCCCGACATCTGGCTTACGCCGCTTATGGTGTTGGGAACGCAATGGTATATCCTGTTCAACGTTGTCGCCGGCGCCGCTGCATTCCCCGGGGATCTCAAGGAAGCCGCAAGCAACTTTCGCATCGGCGGATGGCTGTGGTGGCGGAAGGTCATCATCCCCGGGATCTTTCCCTACTACATCACGGGGGCAATCACCGCCTCAGGCGGCTCATGGAATGCCGCGATCGTGGCTGAGGTCGCGTCCTGGGGTTCCACCAAGCTACGGGCGCATGGGCTGGGCGCCTACATCGCCGAGGCGACCGATCGAGGCGATATCGCCAAGGTGGTGCTGGGTGTGGTGGTCATGTCCGCCTTTGTCGTGCTGTTCAACCGCTTGCTGTGGCGTCCGATGTACGTCTACGCGCAACGCCGGCTCACTCTGGCCTAGGAATATGCGTCATGGACACTCTGGTCACCGACCATCCCTGCCTGGTCGCCGTCAGGGCGTGCCGACAGGCTTATCACAAGGATGCCAGCGCAGATCTGGTCGTACTGGACGACGTCAACCTGACTTTGCGAGAGGGAGAGATCGTCGCCTTGCTGGGTCGCTCCGGATCGGGGAAGTCTACTCTCCTGCGGATCGTGTCCGGCTTGCTGAAGCCGACCTCCGGTGAGGTTACCTGGCGGGGCAAGGCGGTCAGCGGACCAACGGACGGCGTCGCGATGGTCTTCCAAAGCTTCGCCTTGTTTCCGTGGTTGACCGTGCAGGAGAACGTGGAGATCGGGCTTCAGGCACGGCGCGTGGCACGGTCCGAACGAGAGCAGCGGGCCGAGGCGGCAATCGACATGATCGGGCTTGGCGGCTTCGAGAACGCCTATCCCAAGGAACTGTCGGGGGGAATGCGCCAACGGGTTGGTCTGGCGCGGGCCCTGGTCGTGCACCCGGACCTTCTTCTGATGGATGAGCCGTTCAGCGCCCTGGATGTGCTGACGGCGGAAACGCTGCGCACCGATCTGATCGACCTCTGGGTCGAGGGCAAGTTGCCGGTCAAGTCGGTCTTGATGGTGACCCACAACATCGAGGAAGCTGTCTTGATGTGCGACCGCATCCTGGTCTTCTCGTCCAATCCGGGACGCGTGGCCAATGAGCTGCAGGTGCCGTTTCCCCACCCCCGCAACCGCCTGGACGCGCAATTCCGCCAACTGGTCGACGACATCTATGGCATCATGACCAGACGAGCGCCGGTTGGACCAAAGACAGCGACCGCTACGGCAGTCTCTCCTTTGGCAATGCCCCTGCCGCGCGTCGGCACCAACATCATGTCCGGACTGATGGAGACTTTGGCCAACGAGCCGTATGACGGCCGGGCCGATCTTCCAGCCTTGGCCGCTTCGTTGCAGTATGAGGTCGACGACCTGTTGCCGCTGGGCGAGACCTTGCAACTTTTCCGGTTTGCGGTCCTCGAGGAAGGCGATATCCTGCTCACTGACATCGGGCGAACGTTTGTCGATGCAGACACCGATGAGCGGAAGAACATTTTTGCCGAGGCATTGAGACAACATGTCCCGCTGGTGAACATGATCCGCCAGGTGCTGGATGAACGGTGGAACCATCGGGCGTCGGCGGTTCGGTTCCGTGACGAGCTGGAGGATCACATGTCGCCTGACTACGCGGCCGACACCTTGCGGACAGTGATTGGATGGGGTCGCTACGCGGAACTTTTCAGCTATGATGAAGAGGCTGAACAGTTCAGTCTGGAGGACATTGAGTAGATCTGGTCATCTGGAATCCTTGATCTTTGGCCGCCCATCGTGGGACAGCATCAGGCCCGGAGATCAGGGATAGTGCATTAACACTCATAACATTAAGTCAAATAGGGAGGCTGAAGATGACCTTGGGGCGGTTGATCCAGATAATGGTGCTCAGCGCAATCATCACCACGCCCGGCGTGGCGCAGACACTGCAAGCAACACCCACAAGCCCGAGTTCCTCGACACTGCCGACAACCCCTGGCGCCGCCACCGGCGCGCCTGCAGCCCGAGGCACGGCGGCTCCCTCGGCTCGTGCCTCTTCGACGTTGGTCGATATCAACAGTGCGTCGCAGGCCGACCTGGACGCGCTTCCAGGCATCGGGAGTGCACGAGCCAGCGCCATCATCAAGAACCGGCCCTATAAGGGTAAGGACGATCTACTCAGCCGTCATATCTTGCCGCCGAACATCTACAAGGGCGTTGCAAACAAGATCATCGCACGGCAGGGGTGATTGGCTAGAGCGTGATCCGCGGAGGTGGCATCACACGGAGCGGTGAATCACGCGATCAAACAACGACTTAGAGGGGTGTCCGTGAGCCAATGCGAACGGACACCCCTCTAAGTTACGTCCAACTTGTTCAGGCCGGAAGCAGCTCAGGTCAACGACGCGCGTCTCAAAAGGGGCGTAAATGGCAGTCAACCAACAAGCTTGGCGAAGCGGCAGAGCCCTGCATCCTGCAGCATCGAACGGGAAGGAAGCGGCTCCGGCCGATGTTGGATGCCGTTACTTGGGGATTACGTCCAGGTATCGTCAACCCAGCCGTTTTCGTCGTAATCTGCCATGCATTGGTCGACCAACGCCTCCATCCTTGCCAAATCGCCGCCCTTTTCCGCTGACGTCAGTGCCTGTGCGCGGATGTCGTCCCAGCCGCCCGCATAGTTACGCTCATACAGCTCGTGCCGACCGCCGAACTCCGTCCCTATACAGTCCCATAAGAGCTTCATGATCTTGATGCGCTCCTTGTACTCGATACCATGGGAGCCGCGGACATACTGCCGCAAATACGGATCAATCGCCGGATTGGCAAAATCCTTTGCAGATGACGGCAAGTAAATCAAAGCCGAAGTCACGGTGCGTTCAATAATGTCTTTGATACGGGGATAGGCATCCGGCGCGAAGACGCGATAAGCCTGCCCGGCCTTCAGGTCGGGAAGCACCGCATCACCATTCCAGGGATTGGGATTATGTGCCATGGCATTTGACAGCGACCAGAACAGGTTGCGCCAGGCCACAGCCTCACCCAACAGCACCTGGTTGCTGCGCAGATCATCACCGCCGGTGCAGCGCAGGGCTTTGGCGAGCAGCCCGACGATGAAGTCAAGCTTCACGGCGAAACGAGTGCAGCCCTGGAACTGAAAGCCGTTGGTAAAGCCAGACCTTGGATAGAAGCTCAGCACACGCGCTGGGTCGCGATAAATGAATATGTCCTCCCAAGGAATAAAGACTTTGTCCAAAACAAATATCGCGTCGTTTTCATCGAAGCGGGACGACAGCGGATAGTCGAACGGGCTGCTGTGCCGAGCCGCTTGCTCATAGGACGTGCGGCAGAACAACTTCAGGCCTGGGGCGTCGATTGGAACCAGAAACATCAGCGACATGTCCAGGTCCTCCGTCGCGGTCTTCGAGGACTGGCCCATGAAATTGTAATGTGTGATTGCCGCCGAGGTGGCGACGACTTTTGCCCCAGAAACGATGATGCCGCCGTCCACCTCCTTCTGGACGCAGACAAAGACGTCTTTGCTCGCCTCGGCTGGTTTATGCCGGTCCACGGGTGGATTAACGATCGCATGGTTCATGAACGGCACCGTTTCCTGCGCGCGCCGATACCAAGCTTCGGCATTGCCGGCGAAGGGTCCGTAAAACGCAGAGTTCGCACCCAGGGTGTTGGTATACGCGGCCTTATAGTCAGGCGTGCGCCCCATCCAGCCATATGACAGACGCGACCATTCGGCGATGGCCGCTTGCGCCCCGATCAGGTCCTGGCGGGAACGCTGCACCCGAAAGTACTTGTGCGTGTACCCGCCGGACCCGGTGTCCGTCTCGCAGGTCAGGGCATCCCGTCGCGCCGGATCGTGCAGAGCGTCATAAAGGCGCGCAATCGAACGCGTTGCATTGCGGAAGGCTGGATGAGCGGTCACGTCGGTCACCCGCTCTCCATCAATATACACCTCACGGCCGTCCCGAAGGCTCTGGAGGTACTCCGCCCCTGTATAGGGGCGCCTTCGATCAGCTATGACCTCTTCCGGACGCATCACGCTTTCTCCATCTTCTTGCAACGCCAGATCTTCTTGCAACGCCCGCGATCGAGACCGGACCTCGTCCAAGGCCTGGCACGAGAGACGATCGCATCGACCATCTTATATCAATTGCTGTGAAGGCTAGAGCAACATCAGCCTGACTGGAATAGTCGGGCTGATAAAGTTGCTCGCGAAAACAATGGGCTAGACCGCGCTGACTGTTCCAGTCAGCCTGAAAGCGGTCTAGCGCGTGACGTTCTACTTCCGGCTTTGCATCGCTGCGACCTCGCGCACTTTGCGGGCCATGGCGGCAATTCCATTCCCCCGGTTGGTCGAAAGCGCCTCCAGCAAACCAAGATCTTTCAGGAATACAGGGTCCGTCGCCAGGATCTCATCAGCTTCTCGGCCTGAATAGACCCGCAGCAGCAAGGCAACCAGACCAGAGACGATTGCGGCGTCAGACTGGCCAGCAAAATACAGCTTTTCGTCCTTGACGACCGCTTCCATCCAGACGCGGCTCTGGCAGCCGGGGACGCGATGCGAATCGTCCGCCCAATCCGGCGGAAACGCAGGCAGCTTCCGGCCCATGCCGATGATAAACTCATACCGCTCCATCCAGTCGTCGAACAGCGACAACTCGTCTGCAATCGCGTCGATCGCCGCTGCAGCCGTCGGTTCCTCGGGCAGGACAAATGGAAAGGTCATGGCCAGGATGTGCTGACGCGTGGTTTATCCGTCAAGTCACAGCCTTGACGGGCGCGGATATGCCAGATTCGATCAAGCAAACGCGGCACCGGCAATTGTTCCCAAAAACTATCCTCACGGTCCGCAAGCCTCTTGCAAATCGCCAGACTGCTGCTGTGAGACCAGAACAGGGACCAGTGTCTCAACCAAACGTCCGTTGTGCTCAAAGCTCAGCCGACGCAGATCGACGCCATACATGGCACACAAGTTCAACTCACTCAGCACGGCACCCGTCGGGCCAATGACGTAATCCGACTCCCCCAGCATCAGCATCGCATCATCCGCTACGGCCAGCGCATGATGCGGGTGATGCGTCGCGAACATCAGCGTCATCCCGTCGTCATGCGCCAGACGAATCATCCAATCCAGGATCAGCTTCTGGTTGCGCAGGTCCAACGCCGAGGTTGGTTCATCCAAAATCAACACATCCGCCTCGGCCACCAGGGCGCGCGCGAAGATCACAAGCTGCCGCTCCCCGCCTGACAGCTCATGAAACCCACGCTCCGCCAAACCGGCAATGCCAAACCGCCCCAATGCCGCTCGGGCCGCTGCTTCGTCGTGTTTCGAGGGCTGGGCAAACAGGCCGATCCGCCGGGCACGTCCCATCAGCACCATGTCGAGAACCGAGTAATCGAAGCCGACCTGGAAAATCTGCGGCACGAATGCCGTGGAACCGTGGCTGGTGACCCGGCCTTCATGCGGCCGAAGCAAACCCAGCAGCAGCTTCAGCAGGGTCGTCTTGCCACGTCCGTTCGGTCCCAGCAGGGCAAAGATCGAGCCGCGGCGGATGCCCCCGGTATAGTTGCGCAGCACCCAGTGGCCAGGGCGATAGGCGTAGCCGAGACCTTCGAACGTGATCGCGTCATTCATGGCGCCCGCCAGCCGGCCGCATGCCATCCAAGCGCGCACCACACCGGCACACCCGCTCCGGCGGATCACGCAACAGCATCATGGTCATCATATCCAGCGGCAACGGCGCCGGCAGAACACAGAACCCGTTGCGTCTGTATCGATTGATCCATGCTTCATTCATCTTTCCACCCATGTCGTTGTGTCCGCCACAGCAGCAACGCGAACGCCGGAGTGCCGATCAGCGCCGTGATCAGCCCAATCGGCAATTCCTGGCTCATGGCGCTGCGCGCCAGATCGTCGACGGCCAGCAGGAACCCGGCGCCGACCACCGCCGAAGCCGGCAGCAGCAGCCGGTGATCCGGCCCCACAAGCATGCGCGTCATATGCGGCACCACCAGCCCCACCCAGCCGATGATGCCGCTGACCGACACCTGCGCGGCGACAATCAATGCGACAAGCGCCAGGATCACCCAGCGCAGCCGACCTGGCCGCAGCCCCAGCGCCGCCGCGTCCGTGTCGCCCAGGGACAGCAGGTTGATGCGCCATCGTAACACAAGAATGCCCAGCCCGCCGGCCAGTGTGATCACCAGCATGATCCCCAGCTTCGTGCGGTCGGCGCCGGCAAAACTGCCCAGCAGCCAGTAGACGATCGCCGGCAGCGTTGACTGCGGATCGGCGACGTATTCCGCCAACGTCAGCAGCGCGGAGAAGAACCCACCGACAATGATTCCGCTGAGGGTAATGACCAGTACACTGCGTCCGCCAATTGCCCCCGCGATCCCGCCGGCCAGGCCAATAGCCGCCAGGCCACCGGCGAAGGCGAAGGCCACGATCACGATGCCGGGCAGGCCCAGCACGATCGCCAGCACGCCGCCGCAGGCGGCGCCGCCCGAGACGCCAAGGATGTCCGGGCCGACAAGCGGATTGCGGAACAGGCCTTGCAGCGCGGCGCCGGCAAGCCCCAGACCGCCGCCGGCGAATGCGGCAAGCAGGATGCGCGGCAGGCGGATGGTCTGCACCACGGTCTGTTCCGTCACGCTCCAGCTTGGGTGATCCGGCAGCGGCCAGGGCAGCGCCAGCGTCGCCAGGATACGCAATACGCGCGCTGGCGGAACCGGATAGGCACCCAGCATCAGCGACAGCATGAACTCGGCTGCAAGGACGACCAGCAGCAGCGCGATTACAACGCCACGGCCCAGCCCACGGCGTAAGTCTCGTGACAATAGCAGGCCGCTCAAGAACCGTTCGCCGCCAGCGCGGCATCCACCCAACGATCCGGCAGCTCCACGCCAAGATCGGCGGCATATGCGTCCTTCAGGCTTTCCCTCGCACTCCCCTTCAATCCGGGATGCAGCCGCTCGGCCATCCACCGCTCATAGGCAGGCGTCTCCACGACTGAATCCGCCAGCGTCCAGGTCGGTGGCAGGGCATAGACGCGGCCCGCGCGGACGGCACGCAGGCTGCCGAGCGGCGTATGGCGAAGCGCTTCCGGCGACGGCGTCTCGCCGGCCAATGCCTGGACCAGAAAGAGACTGTCCGGATCCAGCCTCAGCAGCCGCTCCTCATCCAGCTGCGCACCCAAGGAGGGAATGTCCTTCAGCGCGTTGACGCCGCCCGCGGCGGCCATGAAGCCCGAGGCCGGATGCCGCCCCGCCTCGGCAAAGATCTGGCCGTACTTGGACATGCCGATGATCGCCACCCGCGGAACCGGCGGCGCGCGCATCTTGGACAGATCGGCCGCGAGCGCATCCATCCTGGCCTGGTAGTACCTCAGCAGCCGGTCCGCCTGCGCTGGATCGCCCACCAGGCCGGCATACAGGCGCGTCTGCTGCGCAATCGCCGCCGGCGTCGCGTAGATCTTTCCGACCGGCGCCGTGCACAGCCCCGTTGCCGCCAGGCGGTCGGCAAACTGCGCCTGGATCGCGACGACGACGCCCCGGCGCAGCAGGTTCTCCGCATTGACCTGATAGGCGTTGCCCACCGTCATGTCCGGCCGGTCCAGCACCGCCGGATCGATCCGGGCTTCCAGGCTGCGCCGCAGGCCGATCCGCACCGGGTTGCTCATGCCCACGACGCTGTCCGGCGCCTGCCCGACCAGCAGGTACTCGGCCAGCCAGGGCGGTCCGACGAACACCAGGCCAGCGGACCGCACGACCGATGCGATCTTGTCTGGCGCGCAGCGGTCCATGGCGGCAGGCGCGGGGGCGCCGCGCAGCGCCGCCCATGCCAGACCAGCCAGTAGTAGCGCCGCCCAGGCGGAGCCGGCCAGCAGCAGCGCCGGAAGCAGCTTCAGCACGCCAGGATCGGTTGCGCCAGCGCGGCGTTCCAGATTTCCATGTAGTCCCTGACGCGCAGGCCGGCGGGCGCGGCCTCAATCTTGAAGCGCACGCCATTTTCCGGCCGGCGGTGGTCGTGCAGCGCACCCCAGTAAGCACGCGGCATGTAATAGGTGGTTTCCGCGGCGGCACCCAGGTTCCAGATCATCGCCTTTCGGGTCAACGCCGGGTTTTCGCGCGGCATCGTGCCGTGCGCGATGCCCGGATTGAAGAGGACGACGTCGCCCTTCGCCAGTGCCGGCGCCACGCGCGCAATGCCGACCCTGTCGACGCGGTCCTGCAGGGCTTCGGCCACGATCTCATGCCAGCCCTTCAGCAAGTCGATCTGCCGTTGCTGGGTGACCGGCTGCATGACCGATCGCAGCATGGCCGTCATCTCTGGCCGGCTCTCCAGCAGCTCCTCACGGATGGTTGCCATGATCAGGCGGTGGCTGCCGGGCAGCAGGTAAAGCGGGCCGGACGCCGGATCGATGTCCTCCAGCGCCGCCCAGGCGCGGAATTCGCGTTCCCATGGGTCGGGCGCGGCAGTGGCGAGGAAATCGCTGTGCAGGTGGCTGCCGACCGAGAACAGATGCGTGCTTGGGATCCGCAGCACCGGTTCCGCGCCGAACCGCCACCGCGCGAACGCCATCAGCTCGGGATGGCACCACAATGACGCTGCATCATTACTCTGGTAATGAAACCTTTCCTGCCGGGCATTTACCTCCGCTCGGCGCTGCATGTCGGATGGCACTTGGGTGTCCGGCCTGTCGATGCCAAGTTCCGCCGCCAGGCCTTCATAGGCGTCAAGATGATGATCGATCGCCGCGTGCGGCAGCAGCCCACGCCAGACCACGAACCCGTCGCGATCAAGCCTCTCGGCCAGGTCGGTGAAATCCTGGGGCATCGTCACGGCCTCCTGCTTCAGAACGTCTTCGCCACGCGGAACAGGGCGTTGAACGGCTCACCTGGATAGACTCGGGAGAGGTTCTGGGCTGATTCGTAATACCGCTCGTCGAACAAATTCGTGAAGTTGACCGAGGCGACCCAGCCTTTCAACGTGCCGTGCGCTTTGTAGTAGATCAGCGCATCGACCGTGGCATAGCCAGGCATCCGGCCCACGGTTGGGGCTGCCGTGGTTGGCACATCAACCGTGCGCTGGCTGGCGACGGTCAGGCCGCCGCCGACGCCCAGACCGGCATAGCGACCATCCTGAACCTCATAGGTGCTGAAGATCCGGCCGCTGTAGCGCGGCATGTCGGCCAGCGTGCTGCCGACCAGAAAGCTGTTGTCCCTCGTTACCACGGCTTCCGTGTAAGCGGCAGCGGTCAGCAGGTCCCAGCCCGGCTGGAGATGATAGGCGCCGTCGAGCTCCAGGCCACGGCTGCGCTGCTCGCCGCTCTGCAGGGTGATGTTGGGGTCAACGGGGTCGGGCGTTTGGACGTTCTGTTCGGTGATCTGATAGGCCGCAACCGTTATGGTGGCGAAGTTCGGAACCACGTACTTCGCCCCGGCCTCGAACTGGCGGCCCGTCAGCGGATTGAATTTATTGAAGATAGCGCCGTTCGACTCCAGCACCGGATAGTTCGGCACGAAGGTGGTCGCGAAGTCGGCGAACAGGAAAAGGTTGGGTACAACCTTGTAAATCGGCCCCGCGCGAGTAGCGATACCGGATTGCGTCTGGCTGAGCGGCGGCGTGGTCACAGGAACCTGATTGGTTTGATGTTGGTTAACCATCACGAAGCTGACGCCGCCTGATAGTTTCAAACGATCCGTCACGCTGACAACGTCATTGGCATAAAGCGTGAGCAGCCCGTTGTCCTGGCGGTCATGGTTGAATACCTGCTCAGGCAGCGATGAGGTGCCCCATAAGGCTTCCGGATTCAGTGAGTTGCCCGCATTAAAGCCACGGCGATTGGTGATGACGGTATCATCCGCCAAATAGGCTAGGCCAAAGACAAGATCATGATTGATCGGTCCAGTACCGAATTTGCCCCCCAATGTCGTGTCGGTGGAGTAGGTCTGCGACCGGAAATGGGTGTGATTGAACTGCTCGCTCCAAAGTCCAGAGATAGCATAGTTACCGTTTGGCGAGATGTAGTACTGGTTGTTATCGCGATTGCCATAGTCGTAGCCAAAGCCAACCCGTAACGTCCAATCATCGTTGAAGTGGTGGTCAATGATCGCTTGGAGTCGGCCGCCATCATATGATTCGAGGCTTCTTGGGTCGTTCGGATTGTAGCTCGTGGAAAATTGCTGAAACGGGGAGGCCCGCGGCGCTGGCAGAACCGTGCCGTAGGCTGGCAGGCCATAATACTGGCCATTCTCCTGATGCACCCACTCCGTTATCAAGGTGATCGAGGTATTAGGGCCGATCAGGCCCTGGACCGTCAGGTCAGCGGCTTTCTGCCGAACTTGAAAATTGTCAATCCACGTTTTGTTGTCGTTGATCTCGCCAGTGAACCGACTCAGCCAAGTCTTGTCGGCGGTCAACGGCTGCGACAAGTCAACGCCCGTGGACCAGCCGCCGAAACTGTTGACCGACCCTCCAATGGTGTAGCTCGGATCGAGCAGGGGTTTCTTGGTCACCAGATTGACGATCCCGCCAATGCCGCCGATGGATTGGCCATACAGCAGGGCCGACGGGCCCTTCAGCACTTCGACCCGCTCCGCGTCGCCGATCCAAGGGAGTTGTGTGGTGATGCCCGCGTTTTCGTCATAATAGCCGTTGCGAAGAAAGCTACTAGCCGGAAAGCCGCGGATGAGAGTGAAACCGTCATATTGGCCGATGCGGGTATAGCCGCTCTTGGAGACGCCGGCGACGTTCTCCAGCGCCTGCATCGTGCTGGTAGCCCCCTGATCCTGGATCACCTTCTGCGGCACCACCACCACGTCCTGCGCCACGGATGAAACAGGCAGGTCCGCCTTGCCGCCGGTGCGGTTGCCGGTGGTGACATAGTTCTTGAAACCCTCGGCGTCCGGTTGCTGACCGATCACCGGACCCGTGGGCGAGGCCGTCACCGGCACCGTGCCGATATCGACCGAGGTGCCGGCAGACGACGATGGGCCAGGCGCAGGCGGCGGCGCAACCTGCGCGCCCGATGGCCCAGCAATCAGCGTGTAGATCAAGGGCAACGCCGCAGCCAATGGCAGATGGCAAGGCTTCAGACGCTGCTCTTCGGCTGTAAATACGACCCTACCGTCACGGCAACCCATCAAGTCCCACCCCATCCAGCCAATGCCGCGGCGTCGGTGAACCCCACAGCCTGGGCTGGTGGCGCGACATATTACACAATGTATCGCGATAGTCATTTGGGAATAGCGGCCTGTCAATCAGGCAAAGGTCTATCCAGCCATGGCTTGAATGCTTGCGCCGCGCAGTGTTGTCCAAATGCTACTGCCATTGTATCCCGCTGGGCATAACACTCGTCGCATCATCCTCAATCGCGTTGCCAGCCTCGGCCCTGCCCCCGCCAGAACATCATTGGGCGCAACTATTCCTTGCGGGCAGTCACCCTGCCAGCCGGGCGTTCGTTCCATTTTGTCGGCCCGGCGATTGCTGGCCTGCCTCACCGGCCGCCAGTTGCCTGGTTGGACGTGTGTTGCAGAATATTGCAAACCTTACCGGGATATCCGGAGAAACATAGCGTTGCTGTCGTCACGGGTCCGCGAGCGGAACGAGAACCATGAACCTTCCTTGGCTGCGCCCGCCAGGCAGCCTCAGGAACCGATGTCGGCGGTCTCCGCGCGGTCGAAATCAACGCAACGCCGGCGCCACGTCGATGCGCGGCCATTGCTCGCGGCGCTGGCGATCCACGGCGGCGTCATTGGCCTTCTTCTATGGGCCAGTCATGCCACGGATCAGCCGATCGCACCGCCCCCGGAGATGACGGTCGTGCTGGAGACGTTGCCCACGCCGACGCCCGCCGCCCCGACAGCGCCGGACAGCGTGGCCTCCGTGACGCCGCCAACGCCGGTTACTGATGCCGATGCACCACCAGGTCCGCCGCCGCCTGAAGCGGCCGCCGTTCCAACGGAGCCGGACCCGCCGCCGCTGACGCCCGCGCCAATGGTCCCTTCCCCGCCAGCGGTGGCGCCGTCCGCGCCAGGGATGTCCACTGCCCCCCTTGCCGAGGCACCCAGCGACTTGTCGCTATCCACGGTGATCCCGCCGCTGCCGGTTTCGCCGGCGCCCCCGGCGGACACGGCGCTTCCGGCATCACCTTCACCGCAATCCGCCATCGTGCAGGCACAGGTCAAGCCCGATATCAGGCCGATACCGCATCGGTCGGACCTGCGCCATGTTTCCAGACCGCTTAAGGATGCCGCGTCGCGGACACTAGCCAAATCCCAGCCGGAGGAAGAACAGCCATCCGCCGCCCCACCGGTCTCGGAAGCCGCGACAGCCGCATCCGCCGCCACGACGGCAACCTGGCAAGGCTCGCTCGCGGCCTGGCTGCAAGCGCATAAATCCTATCCCGAGGTAGCCAGGATGCGCCACGAGGAAGGTGTCGTGGCACTTCGCTTCGTCGTCGCACGCGATGGCCGGGTCGTCGATGTTGCGTTGGCGCGTGGCAGTGGGATCGAGTTGCTGGACAGCGCGGCGTTTGCCATGCTGCGCAATGCGCATGTTCCGCCGTTTCCCGCCGCCATGCCGCAGGCTGAGATCACTGTAACAATGGCCTTGCATTACACGTTGGAACCTTGATCCGCTGTAACGGCCCTAGGACAACATCGAGATCTTCAACCGAGACTCACCTCGCACCTGACGGCATCCTAGGGCCCGATCGCAGGGAAGTGCTGCACGCGCTTCGCCGCATGAATCGGCCACTTCAAGCCAAACCGACGTCTCGCCATTCGTTAATGGGCGATACTAGGCGATCGCCGGAAGCTCAGGGCAGAGAACCCCCGGCACCTGCGGCGGCGCCGTATTTGATGAGTGCCAATCCTTGCCAGTCACCTTGCGGCCCGCTCGGCAAACCGTCATTAGCAGATAGATTGCACGTTTCCCGCCACCCGGTTTGTCACTGCTACCCGTTCCAGCAACGAAGCATTCCATCACCATGGCCTCCGCCACCACGCCTGCCTCTGGGCAACCGCCCCGCGCCTCCCACATCGGCTGTCAACGGCAAGGGATCTTGTGTGACTCAAGCTTGGCTCAACCGGATCGGCACCGCCGTACCGCCACACGACATCCATGCCGCCTTCATCGACTTCGGCAGCGACACCCTGGCCGACTGGCACAAGCGCATGCTGTTCGACCGCATGGCGAAGATGGCCGAGATCGAGCATCGCTACGCGATCATCGAGCCAGGGCCGAAGCCGCGCGACAAGGTCCTCGACCGCGCCGGGTTCTATCGCCGCGGCGCCTTCCCTTCCACCGCCGCGCGCATGGCCCTGTATGAGCCGCACGCCCTGCAACTGGCGATGCAGGCGGTCCGCACGCTGGAGCCTGATGGCGTCACCCACCTGATCGTCGCCAGTTGCACCGGCTTCTCCGCCCCCGGCCTCGACTTCCAGATCATGCAGGCCGCCGGGCTGCCGGCCAGCACCCAGCGCACCATCATCGGCTTCATGGGTTGCTTCGCCGCCGTCAACGGGCTGAAAATGGCCGACCAGATCGTCCGCGCCGAACCCGCCGCGCGCGTGCTGGTGGTTAATCTTGAGCTGTCCAGCCTGCATTTGCAGGAGGATTTCCAGGACGTGCCGAAGATGCTCAGCTTCCTGCTGTTCGCCGACGGCGCCGCCGCCGCCCTGGTCACCGCCGATCCCGCCGGCATCGCGCTGGGCCGCTTCCAGGCCACCGTGATCCCGCAAAGCCACCACCTGATCACTTGGCACATCGGCGACACCGGCTTCCAGATGCACCTCTCCGGCCAGGTGCCGGGCCGCATCCGCCGCTGGCTGCCGGAGCACGCGGCCGCCCTGCTGCCGCCGGAGACACCCAGGCTGTGGGCCGTCCACGCCGGCGGCCGGTCGATCCTCGATGCGGTGCAGCAGGCCCTGCGCCTCGCCCCCGACGCGCTGCGCTACTCGCGTGAGATCCTGCGCAACTACGGCAACATGTCCTCCGCCACGCTGATGTTCGTGCTCAACAGTATCCTGGGCGATGCGGACGCCCGCGGGCCCGGCATGGCGATGGCCTTCGGACCCGGCCTGACCGTCGAGACCTTCGCCTTCCGCCGGCCCTGAACCTGCCAGTCAGATGAACCTGTCAGTCAGAAGCACCGAAAATGAGCGCATGGATACCGACTGCGCGGACTTCGCCGACTACCAAACCTGCCTGCGCGACCTCTCGCGCGTCAACGTCGTCACCCTGACCCACCGCCCCATGCTGTCCTGGCTCGCCCGCCAGGGCCGCGGCGAGTTCTCCCTGCTGGACATCGCCTGCGGCCACGGCGACGCGCTGCGCCGGATCCGCCGCCGCTTTCCCGCCGCCGCGCTGACCGGCATCGACCTTAATCCCTGGGCCACCCGCGCCGCGCGAGAGGCGACCGACCCCGCCGACCGGATCGACTACGTCAACGACGATGCCTTCGCCTATCGCCCCACGGCCAGGTTCGACTTCATCGTCACCTCGCAGTTCACCCATCATCTTCCCGACCCCCAGGTCGTGGCGTTCCTGCGCTGGCTGCAGGCCAACGCCGTCCAGGGCTGGTTCATCAGCGACCTGCACCGCCACGTCATCCCCTACTACGGCTTCCCCATCCTCGCCCGCCTGGCGCGCTGGCACCGCTTCGTCCGCCAGGACGGCCAGATTTCCATCGCGCGGGCCTTCGTCGCGGCCGAGTGGCTGGCGCTGCTGCGCCAGGCCGGGATCAATCAACAACAGGCGTTCGTCGCCTGGTACCTGCCGTTCCGCCTGTGCGTCGGCAGCCGCTGATCATCGGCGGCGGCCCGGCCGGTGCCGCCGCCGCCATTAGCCTGGCCCGCGCCGGCTGCCGTCCGCTGCTGGTCGAGAGCGCAACCGGCCCGGCCGACAAGGTCTGCGGCGACTTCCTCAGCATCGACGCCATCCGGCGTGCCCGGGCGTTGGGTGTCGATCCGGCCGGACTGGGGGCCGCGCCGATCCGCCACGTCCGGCTGATCCACCACTGCCGGGTCGCCGAGGCAAGCCTGCCCTTCCCCGCCCTCGGCCTGTCCCGCCGCCAGCTTGACACTGCGCTGCTGCGGGCCGCCGAACACAGCGGCGCGGTGCTGATGGCTGGCCACACCGTCCGCCACCTGACCCGCGACGCCGCCGGCTGGCATGCGCGCACCGACGCAGCCGCTCTGGACGCCGAGGCCGTCTTCCTGGCCACCGGCAAGCACGACCTGCGCGCCATGCCGCGCCGGTTCGGCAAAGCCAGCGCCAACCGCGGCTCCGTCGGCATGAAGATGTATTTCACGCTGGCGCCTGGGGCCGCGCGGTCGCTGCAGGGCGCCACCGAACTGACCGTGTTTCCCGGCGGCTACGCCGGCATGCAGTTCGTCGAGCAGGACCGCGCCGTCGTCTGCATTGCCGTCCGCCGCCAGGCGTTCCGGGACTGTGGCGGCAACTGGACCGGCCTTCTCGCCGTCGTCGGCCGCGCCAGCCCGCGGTTCGCCGCCCAACTGGCCGGCGCGACTCCGCTTTTGGCCCGTCCGCTGGCTATCGCCGGCATCCCCTACGGCTATCAGGCGCAGCCGTGGGACGCCGCCCCGGGCCTGTTCCGCCTCGGTGACCAGGCCGCCGTGATCGCCTCATTGACCGGGGACGGCATGGCCATCGCCCTGCACAGCGGCCAGGCCGCCGCCGAGGCGTGGCTGGCCGGCGCCGACGCTGCCAGCTTCCAGGCAACCCTGGCGCGGCAGCTTGCCGGGCAGATGCACCTGGCCGGTCTGCTGCACCGCACCGGTATCAGCGTCCTGTCGCAGGGCATGGCGGTCCAGCTTGCCGGCCTGTTCCCCGGTCTGCTGCGCCAGGCCGCCATCCGCACCCGCCTGCCTGGCCTGCAACCGCTGCCCGATCCGTCGGACCTTGCGCTAAGCTAGGCTTTAAAGCCAATCAGCCGGTTGAAGGCGTCCAGCGTCCCAACCCGTCGCCGCGGCGCCTCACGACGGTAAGCCCTCCTGTGCCGGCGCGTCTTCGGCGCCTAAGCCACGGAAGACAAGTGCAAGAAGTTTCCTCACCCGCGCTTCGCCGGCTGGCGTCGGCGGGATTTGCCACAAGAATCCCAACAGCATCAGGAAGTCTTCGGCGTCGGCGCCGGGACGGATGGCGCCTGCGCCCTCGCAGGCCTCCATCAACTGGCGGACCGCACCCACCATCGGCCCGTAGGTTTCCTGGAAATCCTGATCTGATATCACCGCATGGAGCATGTCAGCCACCCCGTGCTTCACCCTGCCAAATTGCGCCAGCCGGTCGCACCAAAGCCGGAAGGCCTGGAGTGGCCGGTGCTCAACCAGCAGCCTCGGCGCAAGGTTGACCAGCGCCTCCATCTCCTTGCGGTAGACGCCCAGCACCAGGGCCTCGCGGCTTGCAAAGTGACGATAGAGCGTGCCCTGGCCGACGCCGGCTGTCCTGGCGATGGAGCTGAGGGAGACCTGCGGATCAGCCGCCAGGGCAGCGCGCGCCACCTCCAGGATTATATCCCGGTTGGCCCGCGCATCGGCGCGCAGCCTTTGCTCGTCGTCGTTCATCGAACCTCTTGACTAAGCGGACGACTGTCCGCTATTGGCTGATGCTGGCAAACGGACATCTGTCCGATTGTATGTCGGCAAGGATGTTTACATGCAATACGTAAAGCTCGGTCACACCGGTCTCGACGTCTCCCCTGTCTGCATCGGCTGCATGGGCTTTGGCGACCCCTCCCGTGCCTACCCTCCCTGGTCGCTGGACGAAGCGGCCAGCCGCCCGCTGATCCGCCACGCCATCGAAGCCGGCATCAACTTCTTCGACACCGCCAACATGTACTCGAACGGGTCGAGTGAGCAGATCCTGGGCCGGGCGCTGAAGGATTTCACCAATCGCGACGCTGTGGTCATCGCCACCAAGCTGAGCGCCCCAACACGCAATGGTCCCAACGCCCTCGGCCTGTCACGCAAGGCAATCATGACCGAGATCGACCATAGCTTGCGGCGGCTCGGCACCGACTATATCGACCTCTACCAGATCCATCGCCGCGATCAGAGGACGCCTTGGGAAGAGACGCTGCAGGCGCTGCATGACCTGGTGAAGATCGGCAAGGTCCGCTACCTCGGCGCCTCTTCGATGATGGCCTGGGAATTCGGCAAGGCGCTGCATCTGCAGAAGGCAAACGGCTGGGCGCGCTTCGTATCGATGCAGGACACCTACAACCTGCTTGCGCGCGAGGAAGAACGCGAAATGCTGCCGCTCTGTGCCGACGAGGGCGTGCAGACCATCGTCTATAGTCCGCTGGCGCGCGGCCGCCTGACCCGGCCGTGGGGCGAGACCACTGCCCGCTCCGCATCCGAGTGGCCCTACGCCGACAAGGCCACTGCGGGAAGCGACCAGGAAATCGTCGAGGCCGTGGGCGCCGTCGCGGCGGAACGTGGCGTCGGCCAGGCGCAGATCGCCTTGGCCTGGCTGCATCACAACCCCGTCGTTGCCGCGCCGATCGTCGGCGCGCTCAAGACCAGGCACATCGACGACGCGATCGCCGCACTTTCGATCACCCTGACGGATGATGAGGCCGCCAGGCTGGAGGCGCCCTACACCCCCCGTCGGGACAACCAGGGGGTGTCCGATCCGGTCATGCTGGCCCGCGCCACGGAGGCAGCGACCGGGTTCAAGGCAGCCGCCGCCTGACACTTGTAAACGCCAGCTACAGGGCAGCGCGCGAGGCGACCCCGACAACATCAAGGGTTCGACGCCCCCTGATCTCTCCGGTCCTCGGCCCAGCGCGCCTCGGCCAGCCCCCACCCCACCATCAGGAAGATCCATGCCGCGTTCGGCACGGTGAACAATGAGGTGTCAGAGGCAATCGGCCAGAACATTACGAACAGCGCCACCAGCAGCGCCGCCCGCCAGTCGTTCGCCTGATACGCGGCACCACCACGGATGCGCCACAGCCACAACCCGACCAGCGCGCCGAACAGCAGCAGGCCGAACACCCCGGCGCTGGTGCCAACCTGCAGCCAGTAATTGTGCGGGTGGATGGTGCAGCCCAGCGGGTTCGCCGGATCGGTGATCGGCAGCCACGCTACCCCGTGCAGATACGCCGGCTGCATGCAGTTGTCGCGATAGCCATCCCATCCCAGCCCGATCCACGGATGCGCCGCGATCATCGTCATCGCTCGGCCGAACACCAGCCCGTACTGCGTCGCCCAGAAATGCTGCATCTGGTCAGTGAAATGCACCACCAGCTTGGCGAACGCCGGCGGCGACAGCACCGGCAGCAGCGCCAGCACCGCCACACCCACCAGCGCGGTGACGATCACCGGCAACCGGAACTGGCGGAACAACAGCCCGCTGGCGAACAGCCCCAGCGCCATCAGCAACGTCGGCATCCGTTGCCCGATCAGGATCATCGTCGCCGCCGCAACCGCGGGGATCAGGATCCCCAGCATCCAGCCCGACCAATGGTTTTTTCTCATGACACCAAAACAAAGCGGCAGGAACGCCGGGAAGAACAACTGCAGGTAGGTCGGTCCCGCCGTCGGCCCACGGAACGGCCCGGTCAGCGCGCCATCCGCCCAGCGCGGATAGCCGAACAGGTTCAGCCCCAGCAGATACTGCTGCCAGCACTCAACCAGGATCCACACCGCGGCGGCCAGGAACACGCACCCCAGCACCCGGCGCGCGCGCTTCTGAACCAGCACCCAGTATTCCAACGCCGGAATGAAGATAAAGAAGCGCAGCGCCGCCACGGCCTGTTCAACCGCTGCCCAGTGAAGCCTCGCCGCCCACTGAACCGCGGCCTCGCCGGCCGGCGCCCCGGCACCAGGCAGCGGCTCAGGCAGTGCCCCGGCCATCCACCCGGCCAGAAGCGAGGACAGCACCACCCAGCCGCACAACAACAGCCCCAGCCAGGTCCATGGCGTTCTCAGCCAGCCGAAGTCCCGCCGCCCGATCTGCACCACCAGGAACAGCACCGTGATCACCGTCAGCATCACATCGCCGATCGCGCGGGCATACAGCAGCGCCAGCGGCAGCAGCCAGGTTGTCCAAACCGCCACAGTGGCGAGAAATCCGCTGCTGGCCCGCCGCCACATCAGGAACCGGGACCGCTGTGTCGCATCTGTCGTCCCCGCCATCCGCTGCCGTCTCCTGCAACCCCGGGCCCGATCGTTACCCGGCGGGAGTGCCGGCGGCCCTAGTAGTCCGATCCTGACGCTCACTACCCGAGCGTCAGGTGAATCGGCCTACCAAATCAAAGGACAGATGCTGAAATCAGAGGACTCTTCCCTCTGCCTTTAGCCACTGGGATATCCAGCGGATTGCTTTACCTCCGCGCAGCCACGCTGCCACGGAGTTTTTCCGCCACGCCGCTACAATAACCCCCTGGACGTGCCGCCATCGCGCCCGGAACGGCTAGGGATGCCATCCATGGGGCGATACAAATGTACCGTTGCATCGAAGCCGAGCCTGCCGCAGAAAGCGGCATGCGTGCCCGCAAGATGATTACCCGGCTGGACATTTACGTCTTTCGTCAGGTGCTGTTCGCCCTGGTCGTCGCCACCGGCGGACTGACCGCGCTGATCTGGCTGACCCAGTCGCTGCGCTTCGTCGACCTGGTGGTCAACCGCGGCCTGTCCTTCGGCGTCTTCATCCACCTGACCTCATTGCTGATCCCCAGCTTCGTCGAGGTGATGCTGCCGATCACCACCTATGTCGTCATCCAGTTCGTCTACCAGCGGATGTCCACCGACCGGGAGTTGACGGTGATGCGCGCCGCCGGCCTGTCGCCCTGGGCGCTGGCCCGCCCGGCGCTGACGGTGGCGCTGCTAGCCATGCTGACCGGCTACGGCCTCAGCCTGTACGGCGTCCCCGCCGCCATGGCCGACTTCAAGGAATTCCAGTGGGAGATCCGCAACCGCCTGGCCGCCTTCCTGCTGCAGGATGGCGTGTTCACCCCGCTGTCGGACAAGCTGACCGTCTACGTGCGCAGCCGTGATCAGGACGGCACCCTGCAGGGCATCCTGGTGGACGACGCCCGCGATCCCGCCGCGCATGCCACCATCCTGGCGGAGCGGGGCCGTCTGCTGGACGGGCCGAACGGCCCACGGGTGCTGCTGCTGGATGGCAGCCGCCAGCAGATCGACCACCAGAACGGACGACTGGACATCCTGACGTTCAAGCAGAACGAAATCGACCTGGCCGACGCCACCAAGGATGAGGTGGCTCGGCCGATCGACATGTCGGAGCTGCCGCTGACCGCCCTGCTGAACCCGCACCCCGCCTTCGAACGCGACCGGGCCAAGTGGAAGGCCGAGGGCCACAAGCGGCTGACCACGCCGCTGACCACCGTCTCCTACGCCATGGTCGGGCTGCTCTCCGCCCTGGGCGGGATCTTCCGCCGCCACGGCGGCATCCTGCGCCCGTTGGTCACCGTCGGCGTCATGGTCGGGCTGCTGGCGCTGGGCCTGGCGTTCGGCACCCTGGCCGCCCGCAACAGCAGCCTGCTGGTTTTGATGTGGCTGCAGGCCGTGGTGCCGGGCCTGGTCTGCGCTTGGCTGCTGTTCGCACCGTCACTGCGGGTCTCTGGCCTCCAGCCGGCGGAGGCCTAGCAAGATGACCCCGGCGTTGACCCTCTCCTTCTACATTGTCCGCCAGTTTGCCCTGTCCGTCACCGCCATGCTGATGGCGCTGTCCGGGCTGGTGGCGATGTTCGACTTCATCGAGCTGCTGCGCCGTTCCGCCAGCCACCCCGAGGTCAGCTTCGGCCTGGTCAGCCAGATCGCCGCGCTGCGCCTGCCCTACGTCGCTATGCAGATCCTGCCGTTCGCCATCCTGCTGGGCGGCATCCTGTGCTTCTGGCGGCTGACCCGCTCGTCAGAGCTGATCGTCGCCCGCGCCGCCGGCGTCTCGGCATGGGAGTTCCTCACCGCGCCGACCATGTGCGCCCTGCTGTTCGGCGTCATCGCCACTGCATTGATCAGCCCGGTCTCCTCGGTGATGCTGGCCCGCGCCGAGGCGATGGACAACGCCTATCTGCGCAGCGGCAACGGCCCGCTGTCGCTGGATGGCGGGCAGCTTTGGCTGCGCCAGTCCGACCGCGTGACCTCGCCGCAAGGTGTTGCCATCATTCATGCCCAGCAGGTAGAGCTGCACGGCAAGCAGCTCGTCGGCCACCAGGTCAGCGTGTTCCGGCTGGACGGCGCGGACAAGCTGCTGTCGCGCATCGAGGCCGTGCAGGCAACCCTGGGCAAGGGAAACTGGATGCTGGAGGACGCGCGGACCATCCGGCCCGACCAGTTGCCGCAGCCGCCGCAGCCAATGAACCTGCCGACCGACCTGACCGTCTCACGTGTGCAGGAAAGCTTCGCCTCGCCCGATACCCTGTCGTTCTGGGCGCTGCCCGGCTTCATCGCCCTGCTCGACCGCTCGGGCTTCTCCTCGATCCGCCATCGGCTGCACTTTCAGGAGCTGCTGGCGCTGCCGCTGCTGGCCGCCACCATGACCCTGGTTTCGGCCGGCTTCTCGATGCGCCCGGCGCGGCGCGGCGGCGTGGCGAAGATGATCGGCAGCGGCGTCGCGGCGGGATTCGTGCTGTTCGTCGTCTCCAAGATCGCCGCGGAGATCGGCCAATCCGGCGCCCTGCCCGTGGTGCTGGCCGCCTGGGCACCGGCGGCCTCCGGCTGCATGCTGGCCGTCGCCCTGCTGCTGCACACGGAAGACGGCTAGTGCCCGATCGCAGAGAAGCGCGGAACGCGCTTCGGCGCGTGCATCGGCCACAACCGGATCATCCGGAAGCCGGGCGGTTCCGCCGCTTGTACCGCCAAGTTGCCGCCCTTGCCACCCTGACGCTGCTGCTGTTGTTCGCCTGCATCGCCCCTGCCGCGGCCCAGTTGAACACCCTGACCAACCGCCAGCCAGGCCACGAGATCAACCGCAACGACCCGGTGACCTTCACCGCCGATGAGGTCGACTACGACAAGGACAAGTCCTTCGTCACCGCCACCGGCCACGTCGAGGCCTGGCAGAACGGCCATGTGCTGCGTGCCGACAAGATCACCTTCGACCGCAACACCGGTGTCGCCGCCGCCACCGGCCACGTCGTGCTGCTGGAACCCGACGGCGAGGTGCTGTTCGCCGACTACGCCGAGATGCAGAACAACCTGAACGACGGCATCCTGAAGGACATGCGCGCGCTGCTGCAGCAGAACGGCAAGCTGGCGGCGAACGGGGCGCAGCGCACCGGCGGCCAGGTCAACGAGCTGTCGAAGGTCGTCTACACCACCTGCAACCTTTGCGCGAAGGATCCCAGTCGGCCGCCGCTGTGGCAGATCCGTGCCTCCTCCGCGGTGCAGGACGCTGAACACAAGAAGATCGAGTACCGCAACGCCACGCTGGAGATGTTCGGCATCCCGGTCGCCTGGTTCCCGTATTTCTGGCACGCGGATCCCTCGGTGAAGCGCGAGTCGGGCCTGCTACCGCCGGTGATCGGCACGTCCTCCAACCTCGGCGCCTTCTACGGCCAGCCATACTACATCGTCCTTGACGGCCAGTCCGACATGACGCTGCTGCCGATGATCACCACTGAGCAGGGACCGGACCTGGACATCCAGTACCGCCGCCGCTTCAACGCCGGCAGCCTGGCGGTGAACGCCTCGGGCGGCTACGTCGATCACAGCCTGCAGGGCTCGTTCAGCTCTCAGGCGCAGTTCGACTACGACGACACCTGGCGCTGGGGCTTCAACGTCAACCGCGCCAGTTCCACCGATTATGTCCGCGACTACAGCCTGGTCGAGGCGCTGACCGGCGACCAGAACGTGCTGACCAGCCAGGCCTATATTGAGGGCTTCGGCGAGGGCTCCTACAGCCGCCTTGACACCAGGCTGTACCAGGGGCTGAACACGGCGATCAACTCTAGCGCTTTGCCGATCGTCCTGCCGCGCTACCAGTACAGCTATTTTGGCACACCCGATGCGCTGGGCGGCCGTCTTTCAGTCTCCACCAACGACTTCAACGTCATCCGCAGCACCGGCACCAACACCCGCCGGGCAGAGCTGGCGGTGGACTATGAACGCCCGTTCTATGGCCTGCTGGGCGACAAGTGGACCGTTTCGCTGCATGGCATAACCGAGGCGTACAACGCCTCGGAGTTCAACCAACTGCCGAACTACGGCCCCTACGGCAATGTCGATGCGGCGCGCGCGTTGCCTTATGGCGTGGTGAACGTGCAGTGGCCGTTCGCCCGCGACGGGGGCGCCTGGGGCACCCAGTTGATCGAGCCGATCGCCCAGTTGGTAGTCTCGCCGCAGGCCGGCGATAGCCAGATCCGGCGTTACCCGAACGAGGACAGCCTGGATTTCGAGTTCACCGACGCGAACCTGTTCAGCGTCAACCGCTTCACCGGCACCGACCGGCTGGACGGCGGGGTGCGCGCCGACGTCGCCATGCACGGCGCCTGGTATCTGGGCGGCGTCACCTTCGACGGGCTGGTTGGCCAGTCCTACCGCACCACCCAGGACAACCTGTTTCCAGTCGCCTCTGGCCTGCACGACGAGATTTCCGACATCGTCGCCCGCGGCACCTTGGCGCCGACGTCATGGTTCAACGTCACCTACCGCACCCGGCTGGACAAGAGCACGCTGAACACGCATTTCGCCGAGGCCCTGTCCTCGATCGGCGTGGACAGGTTCCGGTTGTCCGGCGGCTATATCTACACCAATTTCAATCCGTACTTTTACTACGACCAGCCGGCTCCGCCGCCCGCCAACAGCAGCTACTACTTTCCCCGCAACGAGGTCTCGCTTAACCTCTCGTCCCGCTGGGGCAGCTATCGATTCAACGGCTTTGGCCGCAGGGATCTTGCCACCAATCAAATGGTGGACGCTGGCGCGGACGCCATCTATGAAGACGAGTGCTTCATCTTTGACTTAAAATTCTACCGTCGCTATACCAGCATCAACGGGGATCACGGCGCAACAACCATACTATTCCTGCTGACGTTCAAGACAATTGGCCAGTTCGGCTACCGTGCGCTGTGAGATCTTCGCCCCAACCGCGGGTGCCATGAAGCCAGGAGAAGCCTTGATGCCAAACCGACGCCGCGGCCCCCGGCCCGCTGTCCTCCAGGGCTGCCTCCGCGGTTCGCTCGCGCTGCTGCCGCCCTTGCCCTCGTTCGCATTTTCCTTGCTCGCCCTGCCGATCCTCGCCCTGCCCCTGCTCGCACTGCCCGGCACCGGACAGGCGGCGGACCGCGCCGCTCGGTCCAGCGCCGCGGCGGAGCAGCCGCTGACCGGCGGCGGCAGGATCGCCGCCGTGGTCAACGGCGACGTCATCAGCCAGGCCGACATCGCCAACCGCGCCCGGTTGTTCGCCATCTCCACCGGTCTGCCGCTGTCCTCGGAAGTGATCGACCACCTGAAGCCGCAGATCCTGCAGCAACTGATCGATGAGCGTCTGCGCGTGCAGGAATCGCAGCGCCGCAAGATCGTCATCCAGGACGCACAGATCGCCGCCGCCATCAAGGAGATCGAAGGCCGCAACAACATGCAGCCCGGTGCCCTGCGCGCCAAGCTGGCCTCGGACGGCGTCAGCACCCGTACCTTGGTCGACCAGATCCGCGCCCAGTTGGCCTGGACACAGATGCTGCGCGACGCGGTCGGCGAGAAGCTGAACGTCACCCCTACCCAGGTCGCCGAACAGCAGAAGCTCGCCGCCCAGCAGATGGGCCAGACCGAATATCGCCTAGGCGAGATCTTCATCCCGGTCGAGGATCCGGCCAACGGCGCCGAGGCCCAGCACTTCGCCGAGACGGTGATCACCGAACTGCATGCCGGCGCGGCGTTCGCCCTGGTCGCCGCCCAGTTCAGCCAGACCCAGACCGCGCTGCAAGGCGGTGAAGTCGGCTGGGTGCAGACCAACCAGCTTGATCCCGCGGTGGCCCAAATCGTCAGCCAGATGCCGGTGGGCGCAATCAGCAACCCGGTCCGCGTGCCGGGCGGCATCTCCATCGTCGCCCTGCAGGCCAAGCGGGAGATCGGCCACGACATCGCCAACCTCGTCACCCTGCGCCAGGCCTTCTTCCCGTTCACCGTGCCGCTGACCGACCCGCAGAACCCCACCGATCAGCAGCGCCAGGCACTCGCCAAGGCCCGCTCCGCCGGCACCACCGTCAAGAGCTGCGAGCAGATGGAAAACTACGCCAAGGGCAACAATCCGTCGAACCACCCCTATGACCCCGGAGAGATCCGCGTCGAGGGCGTCAACCCGCCGGCGTTCCGCCAATTGCTGCAGTCCATCCCCATCGGCAAGGCCACCGAACCGCTGATCTCCCGCGACGGCATCGCCGTCATCACCGTCTGCTCACGCGAACAGAAGAACCTCGGCGAGATCACATCGGCGGAAATTCAGAACCGCCTGGTGAATGAGCGTGTCGAGATGATGTCGCGCCAGACCATGCGCGACCTGCACCGCAAGGCCTCGATCGACCTGCGCGACCACCGCGTCTGATCCCCGGCTGCATGGACCGCGCGGCGGGTGGGTGCCGCCGCCATGATCCCTGGCATGACCCGCTGGTATGTATCCCCTGGCACGACCCCCCTGCCATGACCCCCTGCCATAACCCCGTGACCACGCCACCCGAACCGCCCCCGGCCGAACCGCCGCGCCAACTGCCGCCCCAACTGCCGCCCCTGCGTGAGGTTATCGCCCGTCATGGCTTGGCCGCCCGCCACACCCTAGGCCAGCACTTCCTGCTCGACGCCAACCTGACCGCCCGCATCGTCCGCGAGGCCGGCGACCTCGCGGAGCGCCACGTCATCGAGGTCGGGCCCGGACCCGGCGGCCTGACCCGCGCCCTGCTCGCCTCACCCGCGGCCAGCATCACCGCGATCGAGCTCGACCGCCGCGCCATCGCAGCGGCCAGCGAACTTGCCGCCAACGCCGATGGCCGGCTGCGGATCATCGAGGGCGACGCCGTGGCGATGGACTGCGCCGCCCTGGTCCCGCCGCCGCGCCAGGTGATCGCCAACCTGCCCTACAACGTCGCCTCGCCGTTGCTGGTCGGCTGGCTGCGCCAGGCCGCCGCCTATCAACGGCTGACCCTGATGTTCCAGCAGGAGGTCGCCGAGCGCATCTGCGCCGCGCCCGACACCGCGGCCTATGGAAGGCTGTCGGTCCTGACGCAATGGACGTGCGACGCTCGGATCGTGATGCGCCTGCCGCCGGCCGCCTTCACCCCAGCGCCCAAGGTCTGGTCCGCAGTCGTCAGCCTGACCCCGCTCGTCCAGCAGCCCGGCCCCGCGATTTTCCGCCAGATGGAGGCGCTGACTGCCGCCGCCTTCGGCCAGCGGCGCAAGATGCTGCGCGGATCGCTGCGCGAACTCGGCGGTGAGGCGTTGCTGGCCCGAGCCGGCATCGCGCCGCAACGCCGCGCCGAGACCCTGTCGGTGGCAGAGTTCGACCGGCTGGTTGGATTGATCGTCGCCCAGCACGATTGAAAGTTGCGGGACGTGTATCACACTGCGCAGGCTAATCCCGCTCATGCGCGGGCCGATCACGAGGCGGTGTCGGGCCGTGTTGCCGCCGACCGACGCCGCGTCTCGGCGGGGCTCTCGCCGAACCGGATTGCGTAGGCCACACCGAACCGGCCGGCGTTGCTGAATCCATAGCGCTGAGCGACCGACGCTACAGTGCCCTCATCGTGCGCCAGCGCCGTCCGCGCCAACTCCAGCCGCACGCGCTGGAGCGCCGCGTGGGGCGATGTGTCGCGGAACCGGCGGAAGGCCCGCTGCAGTGCCCGCACGCTGCAGCCTGCGGCCTGTGCTGCATCCTCCATCAGCACGCCCTGTTCGGCGTGATCGCGGAAATAGGCCTCGACGCGGCGCACGCAGGCCGGCGCCGCACCGTCGCGTTGCTGAGCCAGGCGCTCGGTATAGTTGTGCGGCAGGCCGCGCAACGCCGTGTGCACGAACAGGTCCGTGAAAGCAGAAAGGGCTGGGGCATTCGCGGCCAGCCCGTCGGGCTGCGACAGCTCGGTCGCCAGGTGCATAACCAGGCGGCGCAGCCCGGCGCCGGTGCCGCTCATCCAATCGAGCGCGGGTGCGAAGATAAGCGGTTCCCGGAGCCGCTCGTCGAGGCACGCCTGAAGTGCCGACTCGAACCTGGCTGCCGCGATGAAGAAGTTGGTGCGTGCGGTGCCGTCCGCCGTCAGCGCCTGCATGCCAGCCCGGCCGCCTTGGATGCTTCCCTGGCCTGGCCCGGCCTCGATCGTCCCTCTTGTGACTGGCGTGGACGACGCCATGTGGCCCGAGCGGATCAGGGTGAAGCAATAGGCGGGCATGCCGGGCTCGACGATCCCGATCTCTCTGCCGAACCGCTCCGCCACGGTGACTAGCAGCAGATCCCCGGCCTGTCGGCCCACGTGCCGGGCGAGCAGTTTTCCCGCGCCGGAACGACGCAACGAGCGGTCACGCAACGTGTAGGTATACACGTTGTGGCGCCCGGGCAGGCGCCGCGACAGGCGCGACTGCTCATCCATCTCGGCCGGGTCTTTGACCTCCACGACCGTTAAGCCCGAAAGCAACGGCGACGGCGGGGTGATCAACTCCTGCCTCCCTTGGTCCTGCCGCGTCCCCGACGGCAAAATTTAGCATAGGACAGATTGCGACGGGCATGGACACATGACGGCGCAAAGTGACGCGGTTTTGTCCCCGCTGTTGTGCCTGAGGAAAACGAGTGTTTCAGGCTTCCGGACTGTGGAGGCGTGAGCACCGTGCGGCGCCCCGCCCGGCTAGTGCCGTGCGGCTTGGTCAGGGACTCCTATCGCTGCTGCAATCTTCGGAGGGAAAGCGTCATGTCTGGGTCAACGACCTTCACCAACACCGGCAGCATTGTCACCTACACGGTGCCGGCGACCGGCATTTACGACATCGTCGCCTACGGCGCGCAGGGTGGGGGAAATCCCGGGTACGCCGGTGGCGGCCTGGGCGCCAAAATCGGCGGCGACGTCACCCTCACGGCAGGCGAGACGCTGCGCATCGCGGTGGGCGGCACGGGTAGTGGCAGTAGGTATGTCTATGGCAGCGGTGGCGGCGGCGGCAGCTTCGTGGTCGGGCCCGGCAACACGAAGCTGATGATTGCGGGCGGCGGCGGCGGCGCACGTATCGCTTCCGCGGGCGGACCCGGACAGGCCGGATTATCGGGCGGCGCGAGCGTGAACGGAGGCGCCGGTGGCAGCAATGGAAACGGAGGCTACGCCGGCGGCAATTACAGCGGCGGCGCCGGCGGCGGCGGCGGCTTTCTTGGCAACGGCGCCGGCGCTTCCGCTGGCGGCGGCGGTGGCGCCTCCTTCGCGAACGGCTTGGCCGGCGGCGGCGGCGGCGGCGGCTACGGTGGGGCTGGCGGCTTCGGCGGCGGCGGCGGTGGGGCGGGCAATGGTGGTGGCGGTGGCGGTGGCTATAGCGGCGGCGGCGGCGCGGGTCGGTCCGGTCTCACCGGCGGCGGCGGTGGCGGCGGCTCGTTCGACGGTGGCGCCACGGGCAACGCGGATTTCGTGCAGGTCGCAGGCGAGAACAGCGGCAACGGCTCTGTGGTCATCACGCCAGTAAGCATCCCGCAGGCGTCAACCATCACCGGCACGGTCGCCAACCAGCCGGGCACGGGCGGGACGGCGCTCGCGGCTTTCGCCAAGGTCGACATCACCGACCCCAACACCGGCAGCCCAACCGAGACGGTGACTGTCACGCCGAGCAACACCGCCAACGGAACGCTCTCGGACACGGTCGGCGGAACGGTCAGCAACGGGGTCTATACCGTGTCAGGCAGCGCGGCCACGGTCACGACGGACCTGGAGGGGCTCGACTTCACACCCGCGGTGGCGGCTGGGCAGACGGTCACCACCGGGTTCACCATCACCGACCTGAACTCGGTTGGCATCACCAGCACCAACACGACGACCAGCGTGGTGGCCACCGCTGCCGCCGCGGCCTCCAGGATCAGCGGCACGGTCGCCAACCAGCCGGCCACGGACCAGGCGGCAATCTCGCCCTTCGCCCGGGTCAGCATCACCGACCCCAATGGCGGCAGCCCGACCGACGCGGTGACGATCACCCTGACCGGCAGCGGCGGTAGCCCGACCGACGCCAACGGCACGCTCTCCGGCACCGGGCTGAGCAAGACGGCGGCGGGCACCTACACGCTCGCCGCCACCAGCCCAACGACCCTGAGTTCCGAGCTGGACGCGCTGGTGTTCACCCCCACCAAGGGCGAGGTGCCGGCCGGCCAGACGGTCACCACCAGCTTCACCATCAAGGACACCAACTCGGCCGGCCTGACCGCGACCGACAGCACGACCAGTGTGGTCGCGACCGCGCAGGCCCCGACCATCAACGGCCCACCGGGCGGCCACGCGGTGATCAAGGGCACGCCGGGCACCGACACCATCGTCGCCTCCGGCCAACTCAACGCGATCTTCGGCGACGGCGGCAACGACGTCATCAATGCCGGCGACGGCGGCGCGGCCGTGGTGCTGGGCAACGGCAACGCCACCGTCACCCTGGGCGGCGGCTTCAACGCGGTGACCGGCGGCACCGGCAACACCACCGTCACCGGCGCACCCAACGGCTACACGGCGGTCAAGCTGGGCGACGGCAACGACACCATCAGGATCGGCGGCAGCCACGACCTGATCGCGCTCGGCACCGGCACCGACACGGTCAGCGGCACCCAGGGCATGGCCTTCATCACCACCGGCGCCGGCAACGACACCATCAGCGTCGGCGGCTCAGGCAACCACATCGACGCCGGGGCGGGGACCAACACCATCACCGGCGGCAGCGGCAGCGACACCTTCGTGCTGCCGAAGGCCGGCCAGGGGTTCGATGGTATCAGCGGCTTCAGCGAGACCAACGGCGACCTGCTCGACCTGACCGCCGCGCTGGCGGCGACGAACTGGAACCACCAGGCCACGACGCTCGGCAACTACCTCAAGGTCACCGACAGCAGCGGCAACACCAACCTTGCCGTCGCCGCCTCGGGCAGCGGCGCGGGCACGGCAATTGCGACATTGAACGGCGTCAGCTACGGCCTCGCCGATCTGCAAAGCCATCACGCGCTGCTGACCTGACAATCGCGCAATTTGTTCCGCCTTTTTTGGTGGCCCGCTGCGTCTCCATCGTAGCGGAGCGCGCCACCGAAGGCGGGGGATAGTCTCAGGGGAGAAACACCATGTCCGGCTCGACCACCTTCAACTACACCGGCAAGATCATCACCTATACCGTTCCGGCCACCGGGACTTACGACATCGTCGCGTCTGGGGCGCAGGGCGGCGCCGACGCCGCCAGTAGCGCCGGGCCTATTGCGGGCGGCCAGGGCGCCGAGATCGGCGGCGACGTCACACTGACCCAGGGTGAGGTACTAAGCATCGCCGCGGGCGGCGTGGGGAGTGCCGCCCCGAACGGCGGCGGCGGCGGCGGCGGCAGCTTTGTGGTCGGGCCGAACGACACGCCTCTGGTGGTCGCTGGCGGCGGCGGTGGCTCCACCACCGTTAACGGTGGCGGCGGTGGACAGACCGGCAGCGCCGGCGGTGGCGGCGACCCTGGCGGCAGCGGCGGCACCGCTGGCGGCGGCGGCAGTGCCGGCGCTGCCGCCGTCGGCGCATACGGCAGCGGCGGCGGCGGCTTCAAAGGCGCCGGCGCGCCAGGCTTCGGCACCGGCGGCCAGTCGTTTGCGGGCGGTCTCGCCGGGGGCGCCGGCGCAAACCGGAATGCGGGCAATGGTGGCTTCGGCGGCGGCGGCGGCGGCGGCAGCCCCGCCAGTCCCGGCGGAATCGGGGGGGCCGGCGGCGGCGGCGGCTACAGCGGCGGCGGCGGCGGCAGCAGCTACGGCAGCGGCGGCGGTGGCGGCTCGTTCCTGGCGGCGGGAACGGCCAACACGGTAGAGACAGCAAGCGAGAACAGCGGCAATGGTTTGGTCGTGATCACGCCGGTCAGCCTTGGCTCCACCATCGTCGGCGCGGTCGCCAAGCAGCAGGATACGAGCGGAACGCCGGTCGCGGCCTTCTCCACGGTCAGCATCACCGACCCGAACAGCGGCAGCCCGACCGAGACGGTGACAGTCACGGCGTCCAGCATCACCACCAATCCCAACGGCACGCTCTCGGACACCGCCAACGGCACGTTCGCCGACACCGCCGGAGGCTTGGTCAGCAACGGCACCTACACCGTCTCAGGCAGCGCCAGCACGGTCACGGCGGACCTCGACGCGCTCACCTACACTCCCACGGTGGCGGCTGGGCAGACAGTCACCACCGCGTTCACCATCACCGATATGAACGCGGCCGGCGTGACCAGCACGAACACAACGGCCAGCGTGGTGGCCACCAGCCCTGGCCAGCCTTCCAGCATCGCCGGCACGGTCGCCAAGCAGCCGGCTACCAGCGGCACGGCGCTCGCGCCTTTCACCAAGGTCAGCATCACCGACCCCAACACCGGCAGTCCGACCGACACGGTGACGGTCACCGCCTCCAGCATCACCACCAACCCCGACGGCACGCTCTCGCACACCGCCAACGGGACGCTCGCCGACCTCGTCGGCGGCATGGTCAACAGCGGCACCTACACCGTCTCCGGCAGCGCCAGCACGGTCACGGCGGATCTCGACGCGCTCACCTACACCCCCCTGGTGGCGGCTGGGCAGACGGTCACCACCGCATTCACCATCACCGACACGAACTCGGCCGGCGTCACCAGCACGAACACCACCGCCAGCGTATTGGCCACCAACCCCGCCCACCCCTCCAGCATCGCCGGCACGGCCATAAGCCAGCAGACCACGAACCAGGCGGCAATCAAGCCGTTCGGCTCGGTCAGCATCACCGACCCCAACGCCGGCAGCCCGACCGAGACGGTGACGGTCACGCCCTCCAGCACCGCCAACGGCACGCTGTCGGACGCGACGGGCGGCACGGTCGGCAGCAACGGTGTCTATACCGTCTCGGGCAGCGCCAGCGCGGTCACCGCGGACCTCGACGCGCTCATCTTCACGCCCAACACCGGCACGGTGGCCGCGGGGCAGACGATTACCACCGGATTCACCCTCACCGACATCAACTCGGCCGGCCAGACCGCGACTGCCAGCACGAGCGTGCTCGACATCGTGCAGGCCCCGACCATCTATGGCCCGACCGGCGGGCACGGCGTGATCAACGGGACTTCGGGCGCCGACATCATCGTCGCTTCCGGCCAACTCAACGCGATCTTCGGCGGCGGCGGCAACGACGTCATCAATGCCGGCGACGGCGGCGCGGCCGTGGTGCTGGGCAACGGCAACGCCACCGTCACCCTGGGCGGCGGCTTCAACGCGGTGACCGGCGGCACCGGCAACACCACCGTCACCGGCGCACCCAACGGCTACACGGCGGTCAAGCTGGGCGACGGCAACGACACCATCAAAATCGGCGGCCTCCACGACCTGATCGCGCTCGGCACCGGCACCAACACGGTCAGCGGCACCCAGGGCATGGCCTTCATCACCACCGGCGCCGGCAACGACACCATCAGCGTCGGCGGATCGGGCAACCACATCGACGCCGGGGCGGGGACCAACACCATCACCGGCGGCAGCGGGCAGGATACCTTCGTGCTGCCGAAGGCCGGCCAGGGCTTTGATGCGATCAGCGCGTTCAGCGAGACCAACGGCGACAGTCTCGACCTGACCGCCGCCCTGGGTGCGACGAGCTGGAACCACCAGGCCTCAACGCTCGGCAACTACCTGAAGGTCACCGACAGCGGCGGCAACACCAACCTTGCCGTCGCCGCATCGGGCAGCGGCGCGGGCACGGCAATTGCGACATTGAACGGCGTCAGCTACGGCCTCGCCGACCTGCAAAGCCACCACGCGCTGCAGACCGGATAGTGCCCGATCGCAGAGAAGCGCTGCACGCGCTTCGCCGCGTGAATCGGCCACTTCAAGCCAAACCGACGGATCGCCCTTCACTGATGGGCGATACTCGGGGCGCGACCCTCGCCTGAAAGCGACGCGTCCGTATAAAATGACCTGTGCGCCGTCGCACTCCTCAAACACTGGGATAGCGAACAGCCTCACCATGGATATGCGAATCCATTTCGTTTCGGGCTTGCCGCGCGCCGGCTCCACCCTGCTCTCCGCCATTCTGTGCCAGAACCCAGCCTTCCATGCCGCCATGACAAGCCCGGTCGGCTCGCTTTACATGGCGATGGAGACAGCTATGAGCAGGCGCAACGAGACCTCGGTATTCCTGGACGGCGGTCAGCGCCGAGCCCTGCTGCGGGGCGTATTTAGGGGCTACTACCACGCGGCCGACGCGGCGACGGTGATCTTCGATACCAACCGCCTCTGGTGCGCCCGTCTGCCGGCGCTGGCCGAGTTGTTCCCGGCAGCGAAGATCATCTGCTGCGTCCGCCCCATGTCCTGGATCATCGACAGCGTTGAACGCCAGGCAAAGCGCAATCCGTTCGAGCTATCGGGCCTGTTCGGCTACGAGGCGGGCGGCACCGTCTATACCCGCACGGCACGGGTCGCGGGCAGCGACGGCATGGTCGGCTACGCCCTGGATGCGCTGCGCGAGGCATGCTTCGGTCCCCATTCGGACCGGTTGATCCTGCTCGATTACGAGACACTCGCGCGCGCGCCGAAGCAGGCAATCGAGGCGCTCTATGAATGGTTGGGTTTGCCCCGTTTCGAGCACGACTTCCAGCACGTGAATTACGCGGCGGACGCATTCGACGCGGCGCTGGGTGCGCCGGGGCTGCACACCGTGAGCGGTCCCGTGCAATGGCGTCCCCGCCGCAGCATTCTGCCGCCCGACCTGTTCGACCGGTTCTCCAACGACAACTTTTGGCTGCGCCCGGAACCGCGGCTTGACCCCATCCCCAAGATCCTGAAGCTGGATTGGCCGCCTTCGCCGCGAGATTGAGCGCGCCCGCTTCCCGCGTTCGGTGCGACGCGTGCGCCGCCGACCCTCGCGGCGCAACGCGGCGCCCTACTGCCGCACCACCCACGCCACCGCACAAGCCGCCACCGCCAGCGTCAGCAGCCCCCAGATCGGACGCACCAACCGAGGCGCCGACGCTCCATTAGGCATCAACTTCGTTCCCGTCAGCATCGGCCGCAGCAGGTTCTGCCGCTTCAGCACGCCATACAGGCCGATCGCCAGCACGTGCAGCAGGATCGCCGCCTCCAGCAGCTTGAAGTTCAGCACGTGGATGTGGCTCAGCCAGTCGCTACGGTCCTTGCTGACCAGGTGCATCAGCGGCCCTTCGGTGTCGCCGTCGTCGTTGCTGAACAGCCCGGTGCCGGCCTGCACCGCGATCAGCGCCAGCATCAGCATCACCATCCAGCCGCCGGCGGCGTTGTGGCCGATCTCGGCGTCCGCCTCGCGCCGGTGCAGCCTCGCCAGATGCCGCAGCGCGGCCAGCGGGCTGCGCAGGAACCGGCCGAACCGCGCGGTGTCGCTGCCGACGAAGCCCCATACGATGCGGAACACCAGCAGTGTCAGGATCGTGCAGCCAATCCGCACATGCCAATCCATCCAGTTGTATTCCTGCGTCACCCAGGCCGCCAGGATCAGCAGCACGATCCCCCAGTGGAACAGACGCACCGGCAAATCCCACACCTTCATCGGCCGCATCCGCTCGATCACCCCCCAGGCTCTGCCAAGACTCCCAGGCCTAACCGCCGCCGTCCAGTCCGTCGCCTTTCCGCGTCGAAAAAAGCTACGCGACCTCCTCGGCGATCAATCTCGTTACGGCACTGGCGCGATCCTCCCGGAGAGCCATCTGCATGGCTTTCGCATCGCGCTTGGGTGATGTGCCGAACATGCGGCTATAGTCGCGACTGAACTGGGAGGGGCTTTCATAGCCGACCTGGAAGCAGGCCGTTTCGACGTTGACCGCATTCGACACCATGAGCCTTCGAGCCTCCAGCAGGCGAAGCTGCTTTTGATATTGCAGTGGCGTTATAGCCGTGAGTGCCTTGAATTGGCGATGGAACGCCGACGCGCTTAACCGGGCAGTCGCGGCAAGTTCCTCGACCCGAACAGTGTCCCGGAAGCGATCACGCAGGCTATGCAAGGCGTTCATCACCGGCCTTGACGGGCTGTTCGCCAGGGTCAGCCTGGCGATGTCGCCGCCATGCGGACCGGTCAGGAGCCAATAGCAGATCTCCCGCATGATGACGGAATACAGCGCGGGGATCGCCCTGGGTGTATCAAGCAGGCGTACCAGGCGCAGCGCGCAATCGGCAAGCGGGCCCTGGAAATCCGTGACGAGGACGCCACGACCCGGCTCGCCGCTCGACCTCGGCGGCGGGTCCAACTCCTCCGCCAGACTCCGCATGATCGCGAGGTCCAGCTCGAAGGCAAGAACCAGGCAGGGCTCGCCGGGACTGGCCTCGACCACCCGTCCGATCGAGGGGGTTTCGACGCCGACCACAAGCGCTTGCCCCGCCCGGTATTCCAACCGATCGCCACCGAACATCGCCCACTTGGCGCCTTGCGCCACGATGCACATCGACGGCCTGAACATCATGTGGTTCGGCGGCTTGGGATGATCCGACCGCATGATCGCCATGCCATCGATGGCTGTCGTGAACGGGCTCTCTCCGTGCCGGCGCTCCGTGTAGCGCAGAATAGCTTGCACCAACTGATCCATGCTCGATCAGGGCCTTTCGCTTCATCGGTGTCATCTGATGATATGACACCGAGCAGGAATAGGCAAGAAAACAGCACGTTCTGGCATTCAAGTGAAGCCGCCGCTCTTGCATCATCGGTCACACGAGTTCCAACCGATCCATCCATTTCAACCGAAAGGTGCAGCTATGTCAGACAGTAAGATAGCTCTGGTCACCGGTGGCAGCCGGGGCATTGGACGAAACACGGTGCTTTGCCTCGCCAGGCGCGGCGTCCGCTCGATATTCACCTATAACGCAAATCGCACAGAATCCGAGACTGTCGCGGCCCTGGCCGCCGAGGCGGACGCACCGGCGATCGCCCTTCAACTCGACATCGGCGACACGGCCTCATTCGATCGGTTCGTGGAAGAGGTCCGGGGCGCGCTGGCCAGGATGGGCGTGGAGCGCTTCGACTACCTGGTCAACAATGCCGGCACGTCATCCAACAGCAGCCTGGAAACAATCACCGAGGCAGAGATGGATGGGCTTTACAACGTTCACTTCAAAGGCGTGTTGTTCCTTACCCAGAAGCTGTTGCCGCTTATCAACGATGGTGGCCGCATCGTGAACATTTCCTCGGGGCTCGCCCGCTTCGCTGCGGCGAACCGCATCGGCTATGGGCCGATCAAGGCCGCCGTGGAGTCATTGAGCCGCAACATGGCCTTTGAGCTGGCGCCGCGCCGGATCGCGGTCAACGTCGTGGCACCAGGGCCGATCGCCACCGACTTCAGTGGCGGCATCGTCCGCGACAACCCCGAGGTCAACAAGGCGATCGCCGCGCATACGGCGCTGGGTCGCGCCGGGCTGCCGCAGGACGTTGGGCCGGTGATCGCCGGGCTGCTCTCCGATGACTTCGGCTGGGTCAACGCCCAGCGGATCGAGGTCGCTGGCGGCATTCAAATCTAGCAGCGGGCTCAGGATCGGCGGGCAGGCCCGGTTGATTGGCGGCTTTCTGCACAGCCCGCCCCGCATCCCGCCGCCCACCATACCAGTTCACCGCCCTGTTGCGTCCAGCCGGCGGATACGCTTCTCTCCAGCGTATTCCAACCGGAGGCAGAAGATGCGCATCAGCGTGATGCAGATGAATCCCGGGGCGAACAAGTCCGACAACATTGCCCAGGCGCGCCGCCTGATCCAGGACGCGGTCGAGCAGGACCGCCCCCACATCGTCAGCCTGCCAGAGGTGTGGGATTCCCTGGGTGGCGACCGCGCCACCCGCACCGCCAACGCGGAAGCCCTGCCCGCCAGAGGCAGCAACCAGCCGGGCGGCGAGGCCTACAGCTTCATGCGCGACATCGCCCGCCAAGCGAAGGTTCACGTCCACGGCGGCTCGATCATCGAGCAGGGGCCGGAAAAGCTGTTCAACACCACCGTGGTGTTCAATCCCGACGGCACCGAGCTGGCACGCTACCGCAAGATGCACCTGTTCGACATCGTCGCCCCTGACGGCACCGGCTACCGCGAGAGCAACAGCTATGGCGCCGGCGACGAGGTGGTGACCTATGAAGCCGATGGCGTCACCGTCGGCTGCGCGATCTGCTACGACGTACGCTTCCCCGACCTGTTCTGGCAGCTTCGCGAACGCGGCGCGGAGGTCATCTTCCTGCCCAGCGCCTTCACCCTGGCCACCGGCAAGGACCACTGGGAGGCGCTGATTCGTGGCCGCGCCATCGAGACCCAGTGCTGGTTCGCCGCCCCCGCCACCTGGGGCAAGCACCTCGAAGGCAAGGGTGAGACGCGCTTCACCTACGGCCATTCCATGGTCGTCAACCCCTGGGGTCATCTGGTGGCGCAGGTCTCCGACGGCATCGGCTGGGCCACCGCGCGCATCGACCAGGGGCTGACCGCGCGCGTTCGCCGCGACATGCCGGTCCTGGAACACAGGAAGCGTCTTTGAGCGACCTTCCCGGACCTCCGGTTGGTGAGGACCGGGGATTTCTCGCCGGGCAGATCGCCTTCGTCGCCGCCCCCACGCCGATCGCCGCTCAGGCGCGGGACAGTCTGGTCGCCCGCTACGGCGTCTGCCCGATCCCGCAGGCCGCCGTCGTGGTCGCCCTCGGCGGCGACGGCTTCATGCTGGAGACGATCCACCAGGTCCTGGCACTGAACGTCCCCGTCTACGGCATGAACCGCGGCTCCGTCGGCTTCCTGATGAACATCTACAATGAGGATGACCTGCCGGGCCGGCTGTCCCGCGCCCAGGCGGCCGAACTGCACCCGCTGCGCATGCACGCGGTCACCGCCACCGGCGCGGTGGAGGAAGCGGTCGCCTTCAACGAGGTCAGCCTGCTGCGCCAACTGCGCCAGGCCTCGAAGATCCGCATCTCGGTCGATGGGCGGGTGCGGCTGGAGGAGCTGTCATGCGACGGCGTGCTGATCTCCACCCCCGCCGGCTCCACCGCCTATAACCTGTCCGCGCACGGCCCGATCGTGCCGCTGTCGGCCAACCTGCTGCCGCTGACGCCGATCAGCGCCTTCCGCCCGCGCCGCTGGCGGGGCGCGCTGCTGCCCAGCACCGCCGACGTGCTGTTCGAGGTGCTGGAGGCCGACAAGCGGCCCACCGCCGCCGTCGCCGACTTCACCGAGGTGCGCGACGTCGTCTCCGTTGCCGTCAGTGAGGACCGCACGGTGACGGTGCCGGTGCTGTTCGATCCCGATCAGGGCCTGTCGGAGCGCATCATCGCCGAGCAGTTCACTGTTTAGATCCGGTGGCAGGGAAGCGGCCGTTCCATCGCTTCCGGCCTTGCATGCAGTCTTTCCAAGCTGGATCGTCTTTGCCCTCTTCGGGCGCACCCTTGGCATACGGGTCTTCGCGTTGCCGCTCCGCCTCGCGTCCGCGGTCGTTCTAGACCACATGTTCGCCTGAGATAGGGGCGACCCGTCTCGCAGTATGCAGGCTTTCGAGGATTGCGCTGGAAGGTCTGGCGCCGAGCCTCATGCATAGGAGACGGGTCATGGACAAGCTTATCACCTACGTCGGTCTTGATGTTCACAAGGATACGATCGCGATTGCACTGGCTGCGTCCGATAAGCGAGGGGAGGTGCGCGAGTATGGCAAGATTGCGAACACGCCGGCTGCGTTGAGGGTAGCGGCTGCAAAGCTGGCTCGCGACGGCGGCGACCTGCGGTTCTGTTACGAAGCCGGGCCTTGTGGCTACGGGATCCAGCGGCAATTGGTTGCCTGCGGACACGGATGCGTGGTGGTAGCTTCGTCGCTGATCCCCCGCCGGCCCGGTGAGCGGATCAAGACCGACCGGCGGGACGCCATCAATCTCGCCAAGCTGCACCGGGCGGGTGAGCTGACCGCCGTCTGGGTTCCGGATCAGACGCATGAGGCGATCCGCGATCTGGTTCGAGCTCGGTTGGCGGCGGTGCGTACCCTGCGCCAAGCACGCCCGCAACGATCCGGTTTCCTGCTGCGTCATGGCCATCACTACCACCGGCCGGCCTGGACGCAGATGCACCGTCGCTGGCTGGGTGGATTGCAGTTCGGACAGCCCGTGCACCACATCGTGCTGCAAGATTGTATCGCGGCCGTCGAGGCCACGACGGCACGGCGTGACCGCCTGCAAGCGCATATCGAAGCAGCGTTGCCGGATTGGTCACTGGCACCCGTGGTGCGTGCTGTGCAGGCGTTGCGTGGGATGGCCCTGGTGGCGGCGGCCACATTGATCGCGGAACTCGGTGACATCACCCGTTTCACCAATCCGCGCCAGCTCATGGCGTATCTGGGCCTGGTCCCATCAGAGCATTCCAGTGGCGGAACGCGACGCCAGGGCGGGATCACCAAGGCTGGCAACGGCGCGGCACGGCGTATGCTGATCGAGGCAGCCTGGCGTTATCGCTTTCCACCCCGGATCAGCCGTGACCTTGTGTTGCGCCAGGAGGGGCTACCCAAGGCAGTCCGCGATACGGCGTGGAAGGCTCAGGAACGGCTATGTCGCCGCTACCGCAGGCTGTCCCAGGCTGGGAAGCTGCCGACCGTGGTGACTGCCGCGATCGCGCGCGAACTGGCAGGCTTCGTCTGGGCCATTGCCCAATTGGTGCAGCAGGCAAACGGCTGACGCGTACGAAACCAACGCCAAGCAGGACAACAGCCGCATCAACAGATGCCAAAACTGAGCAGGGCTGGGGGCACGGTCACGGCCAGGAGAACCCTCGTAACCACTATCAGCCGGATCTCATCCGATGCTGGCGCCTAGATCGAGGAAGCTCCGCGACGCATCCGGTCAGGCGGTAACCAACCCGCGTATCAGAGCATGATCAACCGTCGTTTCGATGATCGTGCCTCCTGCCTTGCTCAGTGGCAGCCATGCTGAACCGCTTGCTCGACAAGCAAGGAGTTGTCGCGCCTGCTACTTGAAATGGCGAACATGAGAGTGGTTAAATCAGACGGAGAGACCGTCTGACTTTCCCACTAGCCGTTGTTTGGTGGGCCGATTCACCCGACCGCATGGATGCGAGTGTCGGGATCCGGACCACTAGAAGTCGGACCTATCCCATTGTTTGCGTAGCACTCGGCGTGATTTCATAGATCACGCGTTCTTCCTTTTCATTGTGGAAGGGATAGACATCCTTGTTCATATACTTCTTGGTCAGACTATCGATGTGGGCAACAGCACCATCCGTTGTCTCCTTGCTGACAGTGCCGCGGATTTGGATATAACGATAGTCATTATCCGGATCGACGATAGACATCGCCACCTTTGACCCTTCGGACAGGTTGCGTGCCTTGACACGATTTTTCGCGGTGTTGATCCGAACCACGCCAGCCGTGTAGTCGAACCAGACTGGCGTTACTTGCGGTGAGCCATCGGGCTGCAGCGTCGCAACATGCGCCAGAGCTTTTTTCTCAGTCATGATGTCAAGGAAAGCCGAGGGGATTTCAGCCACGAGAGGTCCTCCTGTAAAGGTCTGCGGCAATGTACCTTGGGATGGACAGGTGGTTAGGCAAGCATCCAGGCATATGCACACCAGAGCATGATCATGCCGTCTAGCCGACCGCAGTATCGTCCGGCGCGGCGGTCTGCTGAACCGACAACGCCCGTTTCGCCACCTCTGTCAGAAAACCTACGGCGGCGGGAAGTATCGCATCGTTGAAATCATACTGGGCATTGTGTAACCCGGCTCCGTCCTCCGGGATGCCGTTGCCGATCCACACCAGCGCGCCGGGACGCTGCGCCAGATACCAGGAGAAGTCCTCACCGGTCATCGCCGGCGCAAGATCCCGTCGTAAGTTCAGCCCAGCGGCCATCACAGCTTCGATGGCCAGGTCACGCTCCACCGCAGCATTCTCTGTCACCGGATTACCCCGCGGCATCTGCACATCGATCGTCACCCCGAAGCTGTACGCGATGCCCTGCGCCACACGGCGGATGGCTTGCTCCACCTCATCGCGAACGGCGTTGCGCAAGGTGCGCATTGTCCCGCGCATCACCGCTGAGTCCGGTATCTGATTGGCGGCGGAACCCGCCTCCATCGTTGCGATCGTTATCACCACGCTGTCCAGTGGATCGACAGAGCGGGAGACGATTGTCTGCAACGCCAGCAGCAGATGAGCGGAGGCGACCATCGGATCGCGTGCCAGATGCGGCAGCGCAGCATGTCCCGATCGACCTTGGATGGAAAACAGCAGGCGGTTGCCGGAGGCCATGACGGGTCCATCGTGAACCGCCACCTCGCCTGCCGCCAGACCAGGCCAGTTGTGGTAGGCGAAGATACGCTCCATGGGGAAGCGCTCGAACAACCCGTCGGCAATCATGCTCTTCGCGCCGCCGCCACCTTCCTCTGCCGGCTGAAACACGAGACGGATGGTGCCGCTCCAGCTTGTGTCGGAGGCCAGCAGCGCCGCGGCCCCCAGCAACGAGGTGGTATGGCCGTCATGCCCGCATGCGTGCATGACACCGGGGTTGGTCGAGGCATATGGCACGGCGCCGGTCTCATGAATTGGCAGCGCGTCCATGTCGGCGCGCAGGCCCACGGAGCGGTTGGGCTGGCCGCGGCTCAGAGTCGCGACAACGCCATGACCGCCAATCCCGCCGACGAACGGGATGCCAAATTCGGCCAAACGGGCCTGCACGAAGGCGGCGGTGTTGCGTTCGTGCAGGGTGAGTTCCGGATGGGCGTGCAGGTGACGCCGCCAATCCGTCAGCCTGTCGCGCAGCGTTTTGTCCATTTCGCCTCCGGTCAACCGGACGATAGGCCTGTCGGCCGAGCCGCGGCAATCATGCCCGGGAGGCTCAGGCGGCGCGGACGCCAGCGATGAACCGGTTCATTTCCAGTGTCAGGTTCTCAGCCTGGCTCGACAGATCACGTGCCGCGCCCAGCACCAGATCGGCGGCCCCGCCGGTGTCATGCGCGGCCTGGCTGACGCCCGCGATGTTGGCGGTCACCTGCTGGGTGCTGGCCGCCGTGGCCTGCACGTTGCGGGCGATCTCGGCGGTGGCGGAACCCTGCTGCACGACAGCGGCGGCAATTGCCGCGGCAATCGTTCCGACATCCTCAATGGTGCCGCTGATGCCGCGGATCGCCTCGACCACGACCGAGGTTGCATGCTGAATCTGGGCGATATGGCCGCCGATATCGCTGGTCGCGGTGGAGGTCTGCTGGGCAAGGGCCTTCACCTCGCTCGCCACCACCGCAAACCCCTTCCCGGCCTCACCCGCTCGGGCGGCCTCGATCGTTGCATTCAATGCCAAGAGATTGGTACGTGCGGCGATGGTGTTGATCAGGCTGATGACCTGACCGATCTTCTCGGCACCGGATGCCAGGTCGCGGACGACGTCACGGGTGCGGCGCACATCCTCAACCGCCTTGCCCGAAATCTCCGATGAGCGGGTGACCTGCCGGCCGATCTCGCTAATCGAGACGGCCAGTTGTTCGGCTGCCGCCGCCACGGTCTGCACGCCGACGCTGGCATGGTCGGCGGCCGCGGCGACGGTGACGGCCTGCTTATTGGCTTGTGTCGCGCACGACGACATGGATTGTGCGGTTCCCTGCAGCGCTGTGGCTGAGGCGAACAATGTGGAGGCCAGGGTTCCGACCTTTGCCTCAAACGCGTCCGCGGTGCCTCCCAGGACCTGAGCGCGAGCGGCGGCGGCGGCGGCCTTGGCTTGCTCTTGTTCGGCGGAGAGTTGGGCGCCCCTGATCATGTTTTCCCGGAACACCTCAACCGCGGCGGCCATCCCGCCGATCTCATCGCGGCGGCCAATGTCGGGAACGGCTCGATCCAAGTCGCCACGGGCGATCTGGCGCATGGCATCAGCCAGGCGGCCAACTGGACGGGTGATTGACAAGCCGACGACGGCCGCAAGGCCCAGACCCAGCAGACAGGCCACACCGGCCGCGGTCACCACAGTGATCCTTACCGCATGCCGAGCGGCCTCGGCCTCCGCGTGTCGCTGCAGGCGTTGCGCGGCGTTGTGGGCTGTTAGTTGCGCCGCCTCGGCGTTGGCGTTCCGCACCGCCTTGTCGACCTGAGCCAAGGCGGCGCTGTCCTCGCCACGGGCTTTATCGAGTGCACGGGCCGCGGGTGGGAGCGCGTCAAGTGCCGTGGTGATGACGTCGGCCACGCGCAGGATTCGTGGCGGCAAGGCCGGGTTGTCGTGCAGCAGGCCCTGCAGCGTTTCCTTAACCTGAACCGACGCCGCCAGAACGATCTCGGCGTCGCGCGCGTCGCCATTGAAGGCATAGCGTGACGCGGCGGAAAAAGGTGCGATCGCGGCGGATGCCACGCCCGCCAAGGCTTCAAGCGTCGTCCGCTCGGGTATGTGGCTGGCGGCCTGAGACAGGGCGAATAGGCCGTTCTGGCCGCCGTTGGCCGCCTGCACCAGCGCAACCGAGGTATCGATCCGCAGGCGGGCCGCCGCCATCACGGCATCCAGCGCCGGCGGCACGGCCTTGATCGCCTGAACCAAATTTGCCGCGGCGAGGTCTTCTTCCGCAGTCTGTCTGGTCCCGGCGGCCAGTTCCCGCAGGGCCTGGTCCACCGCGCTTCGATCGTCGGCGGAACTGGTGCGCAGGTAGCTGCCGAGACGCAACTGGACTTCGCGCAGCGCGGTGCCGATGGAGCTGACGTGCTGGGCGGCGGCCTCGGCGGCGAGGTCCGCCACGGTGGCTTGGTCAACCCGGTTTTCTGCCTGCCACACCGCCGCAGCGGCCCCAACCTGCAATAGAAGCACTGTCAGAAAGCCGCCGAGAATACGCATTCGGATTGATTGGACGCGCTTCATGGCAGCCTTCTGGTGTCGATGCGTCAGCGTGCGGATTTGTAACCAGGCTGTCAGGCGCTGGGTTGTCAGGTGCCGGGGTCCATCAGGAACTAGCGTGAATCAGTCGATTGACGCGCGCGGCGTCGTGTTTTGCCGTCAGGCCATTCAGATAGGGCATGGCGGCGGTGCGGAAAGCAGCGGTATCCACGTCGGCAACGACCGTCATTCCCAATTCTTGCAGTTCGGCGATGCCGGTGCGCTGTGCCTCACTGGATATCTGGCGGGTGATCTCGGCGCCCTTTTTCGCGCAGGCGCTCAGCGCGGCCCGCTGTGGTTCCGTCAGATCCTCCATCAGATCGTCGCAGGTGATGAAGCAGGCGGCGTCGTAGATATGGCCGGTCAGGCTGACGACCTTCTGGACCTCATAGAGTTTGTTCGCCTTGATCACCACGATCGGATTTTCCTGCCCTTGGAACTGGCCGGTGCGCAGCGCTTCATGCAGCAGGTTGAAGTTCAGCGGAGCGGCGTCGACGCCCAGCGCGCGCATGCCCTGCAGCATGATCTCTGACTGCGGCACTCGCAGCTTCAGGCCTTGCAGGTCAGCCGGGCGGCGGATCGGCTGGTTGGCGGTGATGTGGCGCAACCCGTTTTCGCCCCATGCCAGGATGGTGATTCCTTTGCCCTGGGTTGCCTGCGCCAGCTCTTGCCCAACCCCGCCGTCAAGGACGGCACGCGCCTGTTCGGCGCCGGGAAATAGGAACGGGGCGTTCAGCAGGCCAACGTCCGGGACCAGGTTGCCCATGACCGCATTGGAGCACAGCATCATGTCAAGCGCGCCGCTGGCGCAGCTTTTCAGCATGCCAAGCTCATCGCCAAGTTCGGCGTTGCCATGAATTTCGATCTTGATGACGCTGCCGATGACGGGATCCGCGGCCACGGCGTCGGCGAATGCGATGGCACCACGGCCGTAGTGCGAGTCCGCAACCTGGTTATGGCCGAACCGAACGACCCGGCGCGCGGCGCGCGCAATCCTCGGGCATCCCAGGACTGCGGTCAAACCGGCCGCGGTCAGACCAGCGGCTGCGGTTCGGCGAGAGATCATGTGCGGCATCGCGTGCTACTCCTGTCCTGATCGCTGGCTGTCAACGCGTATGGTCGCCTGGTCGGGCTGCAGGCCCATGTCTCGGCATCACCACCGTAGCTTAGGCCAGACGCGCGTCACGGGAAGCGACGCAAGGACGCTATGCCAAGACCGGTTAAGCCCAGGTTAATATTAAAACGGAATCAATGCGCAGCCGCCGGCAAGCGCAGGAGGGTAAGTCCCAGGCGGGCAGGATCAGGCTGCCCGAATCAAAGCCGGCCCTTCAGCACCTCGACCATCGTGCTGCCAAGCGCGGCCGGGCTGTCAGCCACATGAATTCCGGCATGCCGCATGGCATCCATCTTTGCCGCCGCGGTATCCTTGCCGCCACTGATCACCGCGCCAGCATGTCCCATGCGGCGCCCCGGTGGTGCCGCGGCCCCGGCGATGAACCCGACGGTCGGCTTCTTGACAGGGTTCGTGGCCAGGAACTCCGCCGCCTCGGTTTCGCTGCTGCCGCCGATCTCACCAATCATGATGATCTGCTTGGTTTCCGGGTCCGCAAGGAACATCTCTAGCACTTCGATGAAATCAGTGCCTTTGACCGGATCGCCGCCGATGCCGACGCAACTGGTCTGCCCCAGCCCGGCCGCCGTCGTCTGCGCCACCGCCTCATAAGTCAACGTCCCGGAGCGCGAAACGATTCCGACGGTGCCGCGCCGATGGATGTGCCCCGGCATGATGCCGATCTTGCACTCGTCTGGCGTGATAACGCCTGGGCAGTTCGGACCAATCAGACGGGATTTGGATGCGGTCAGGGCGCGCTTGACGCGCACCATGTCGAGCACCGGGATGCCCTCGGTAATACAGATGATCAGCGGGAACTCGGCGTCGATCGCCTCCAGGATTGCGTCGGCGGCGAACGGCGGGGGCACATAAATGACGCTCGCGTCCGCACCCGTCTTCTCGCGGCACTCCCACACGGTATCGAATACCGGCAGGTTGAGATGGGTGCTTCCGCCCTTCCCCGGCGTCACGCCGCCGACCATCTTGGTGCCGTAGGCGATCGCCTGCTCTGAGTGATAGGTGCCCTGGGCGCCGGTGAAACCCTGACAGATGACCTTGGTGTTGCTGTTGACCAGGACCGACATCTACGTAGCCTCCTTCACCGCCGCCACGATCTTCTCGGCCGCGTCAGCAAGGTTGTCCGCCGCGACAATCGGCAGATTGGACTTGGCAAGGATCTCTTTCCCCAGTTCCACGTTCGTGCCGGCCAGCCGGACAACCAGGGGAACGGAAAGCTGCACTTCCCGCGCCGCCGAGACGACGCCTTCGGCAATTACGTCGCAGCGCATGATCCCGCCGAAGATATTGACCAGGATGCCCTCGACATTCGGATCCGACAAAATGATCTTGAACGCCGCGGTGACCCGTTCCTTCGTCGCGCCACCGCCGACGTCCAGGAAGTTCGCGGGTGACATGCCAAACAGCTTGATGATGTCCATCGTCGCCATCGCCAGGCCAGCGCCGTTGACCATGCAGCCGATGTTGCCGTCCAGCGCGACATAGTTCAGCTCAAACTTCGCCGCCTCCAGTTCTTTCGGGTCCTCTTCCGCCTCATCGCGCAGCTTTTCCAGTTCCGGGTGCCGAAACAACGCGTTGTCGTCGAAGCTGACCTTGGCATCCAGCGCCACGACCGCGCCGGCAGTGGTGACCACAAGCGGATTGATCTCCACCACCGCACAATCCAGCCCGATGAAGGCGCTGTACATTCCAGCCAGGAACTTGCCGAAGGCGGTTGCCTGCTTGCCGCTCAACCCCAGGCCCGCGGCCAGCTTCCGGCCGTGGAAGCCGCACAGGCCCGAAGCCGGGTCGACGGCAACCCGCAGGATCTTTTCCGGATGCGCGATGCCGACCTCCTCAATTTCCATCCCACCCTCGGTCGATGCAATGATCATCACCCGGCCGGTCACCCGGTCTACCAGCAGCGAGAGGTAGAGCTCGCGGGCAATGTCGCAGCCCGCCTCGACGTAGACCCGGTGAACCGGCCGCCCGGCCTCGCCAGTCTGCTTGGTAATAAGGGTGTGGCCGATCATCGCCTCGGCTGCCGCCTTTACCTCCGCTGGTGACCGCGCCAGACGCACCCCGCCCTTGCCCCCGGGATCATCGGCAAAGCGCCCCGCGCCACGGCCGCCAGCGTGGATCTGCGACTTGACCACATATACCGGGCCCGGAAGCTTGGCGGCTGCGGCTTCGGCCTCCTGCGGCGTCCATGCAACATGGCCGTCCAGCACCGCCACGCCGTAGCGCTTGAGCAGTTCCTTGCCCTGGTATTCGTGGATGTTCATCTCTGGCTCCTTACCTTTGATCGGATGATTCACGTGCGCAGGGCATTCGGCCCCGCACGATCATGCTCAGCCGATCAGCTTGCGAGAGGCCTCGACCAGTTCCTTCACCGCGGCGCAGGACTTCTCGAACGCGGCCTTCTCAGCGGGATCCAGTGCAATCTCGACGATCTTCTCGACACCGCCGGCACCAATGACGACGGGCACGCCGACATACATGTCCTGGATGCCATACTGGCCGGTCAGGTAGGCAGCGCAGGGGAGCACGCGCTTCTTGTCCTTCAGGAAGGCCTCGGCCATGGCGATCGCCGAGGCCGCGGGCGCATAGAAGGCGCTGCCACGCTCCAGCAGCTTGACGATCTCGCCGCCGCCGTTGGCGGTCCGTGCAACGATCGCGTCGATCTTGTCCTGTGTACTCCAGCCCATCTTGATCAGGTCGGGCACCGGGATGCCGGCAACAGTCGAGTAACGCGTCAGCGGCACCATGGTATCGCCGTGGCCGCCCAGCACGAAGGCCGTCACGTCCTGCACCGAAACGCCGAACTCCTGCGCCAGAAACAGTTGAAAGCGGGAGCTGTCGAGTACACCGGCCATGCCAACCACCTTGTTGGCAGGCAGGCCGGACTTCTCCTTCATCACCCAAACCATTGCGTCCAGCGGATTGGTGATGCAGATCACGAAGGCATTGGGACAGTTGGTCTTAATGCCCTCCGCCACCTGAGCGATGACGCCGGCGTTCTTGCCGATCAGGTCATCCCGCGACATGCCTGGCGTGCGCGGGAACCCGGCGGTCACGATCACCACGTCGGCGTCCTTGATGGCGGCGTAGTCGGACCCGCCCGACATGGCCGCGTCAAAGCCTTCGACCGGGCCGGACTGCATGATGTCCAGCGCCTTGCCTGCCGCGACCCCACCGAACACGTCGAACATCACGACGTCGCCAAGTTCCTTCAGGCCGATCAGGTGAGCGAGCGTGCCGCCGATGTTTCCAGCGCCAATCAAGGCAATTTTGTTGCGGGCCATGGGCGTATCCTTCCAAGGGCGCCAGCCTGACGCCCGGTGGTATGAAACATCCTGCCGAGACGCCATCCGAAGCCTGGGCCGGGACATGGCTGCCCGAAAGGTGCAGGCTTGCTAGCGTATTGATCGAAGCCCGGCAAGGCGTTGCACTGCAACAAGCCCCGACCTGCCGCTGTGCGGTCCTTCCGGCTTCAGACCGGCACCATCGGCCGCGCCTGACCCGGCGCAGACGTAATCAGCTCCGCGCGTCAGACGCTGCCCCGCTACACCTGGCCCAGCCAAGCCTCGCTCTGCATCTCGTCCAGCCGCGAGGCTGTGCGCTCAAACATCCTGGCGTTCTCACCCTGCTGATAGAGTTGATCCGGCGGCGCATCAGCCGATCCGATCAGCTTCACGTGCTGGTCGTAAAGCGTGTCGACCAGCACAATGAACCGCCGAGCCTGGTCGTAGTTGTCGGGCGACAGGCGGGGAATGCCATCAATGATCAAGGTGTGGAAATGCGTCGCGATCGCCAGGTAGTCGCCCGCGCCCAGCGCCGTGTTGCACAGCCTGTCGAAGTCGAACCGCGCAACGCCATCGGCCGCCACCGGCACGACCAGTTCACGGCCCATGACCGTCAGGGTCACCGGCCTGACCGCGGCACCGCCGGTCAGGCGCAGGAACGCCTTGTCCAGCTCCTGCCGCGACATCGCGTCCAGCGGCACCTGCCAGGTCCGCAATCCCCGCAGCCGCTCCCGCCGGTAATCCTTTGCCCCCGACATCACCAGCAGTTCCAGCCGCTGCTTGATCAGGATGATGAACGGCAGAAACGCATCCCGGCCCGGCTGGCCCTTGAACAGGTCGTCCGGTGCCGTGTTCGAGGTCGTGACGACGACGACACCCCGGTCGAACAGCGCCTGGAACAGCCGGCCGAGGATCATCGCATCCGCAATGTCATTGATCTGGAACTCGTCGAAGCAAAGCAACGCAGCCTCTGCCGCGACCTGATCGGCCAGTGGCGGGATCGGGTCGGAGACGTCGGGGTTTGCCCGTTTCCAGGCATGGACGCGGCCGTGTATGTCTTGAATGAACCGGTGGAAATGCACCCGGCGCTTGCGGGGAACCTGCGCGGCCTCGAAGAACAGGTCCATCAGCATGGACTTCCCGCGCCCCACCTCGCCCACAAGATACAGCCCGGTCGGAACATACTCTTCGGCATGACGGCGGCGCATCACGCGTGACAGCCAGCCGCCGCCACTGATCATGGCGGGCTTCGGATCATAGCCGCGCAGCCGCTCCCAAAGATCCTGCAGACGGTCCACCGCCATGGCCTGCGCCGGATCCTCCGCCAGCGAGCCGGCGGCGACCATCGTGTCATAGACCGTCTGGGGTCCGGCCTGCTGGGAAGGAAGTGTTGGTTGATCCATGGCGGCTGCTGCCTGCAGATAGCGTCTCCTGCGTCAAACGGCTAGCGTATTCAGCTCATGCCCCGACCCGCTCTGCCTGCCATGCTTCCAGCCGTCATCGACCTTGTGCGTCAGGCCGGGGACCGACTTGCCGCCGAGTTCAGCCGGCCGAACGGTCCGCGGTTCACCGACAGCAACACGGCGCCCGTCGACACCGAGATCGAGCTGTTCCTGCGTTCCCGCCTGACCGCCTTGCTGCCAGCCCGCTTCGTCGGCGAGGAAGCCGGTGTGCTGGCGGCCGAGGCGAACGGTTTCTGCTGGGTGGTCGATCCGCACGATGGCACCCGTGCCTTTCTGGAGGGCAAACGCGGAAGTGCCGTTTCAGTCGGGCTGCTACACCACGGTCACCCGATCCTGGGGGTAGTCTACGCACCACTCAGCGCCGACCGCGGACCAGACATGATCGCCTGGGCCGAGGGTGGCGACCTGATCCGCAATGGCCAGCCTGTCCGTGTCGATTTGAGCCGCCGCGGCCTCACTGCGAATGACGTTGTGCTGCTGAACCACGGCGCTGGTCAGCGCCCGATCTGGAACAGCAGGGCATGTGCACCCGCTCGGTTCATGCCACTCCCCTCCATCGCCTACCGACTGGCCCGGGTGGCGGCGGGCGATGCACTCGCTACGATAACGCTGCGGCCAGTCAACGCGCACGACATCGTTGCCGGGCATGCCCTTCTGATCGCCTCCGGAGGGGTTCTACTCGGCAGGGACGGCCAGCCAATAAGCTACAACGAGAATGGCGAAAGCCATCCGGCAGCCTGCTTCGGCGGCGCACCGCTGGCTGCGGAGCGGCTGCGGCAGCATCAATGGGGCGGCAGCACAGAGCTGCGACGGCCTGCCCGGGTGACGCTGAGCTGGCCCCGCGTGGCGGAAGGCCGTCGGTTCGACCGCGCCTTGGGCTGCATGCTGGGGCTGGTCATCGGCGATAGTCTGGGCTCCCAGGTCGAGTTCCAGACCGCCGAAACCATAGCCGCTGCATATCCCATCGGCGTGCGCGACCTGGCCGACAGCAAGGTATGGCAAACGTTGGCCGGACAGCCGACCGACGACTCGGAACTAGCTCTGGTTCTGGCCCGCAGCCTGGTGCGCTCCGGCCGCTACGATCCACAGGACGCTGCGGCCGCTTATGGACGATGGTACACCAGCAATCCGTTCGACTGCGGCCATACGACCGCTCTGGCATTTCAAGCTGCAGCAGGAGCCTCGCTTGACCAGGCGCATGCAGCTCGCCACAGCGCCGACATCAAAAGCCAGAGTAACGGGTCGTTGATGCGCGTTGGCCCCATCGGTGTATGGGCGCGCGATCCTGATGAAGCAGCCCACGTTGCTGATGAAGACTCGTCGCTGTCCCATCCGCACCCGGTTTGCCGCGCCGCGTGTGCTGCCTTCGCCGCGGCAATCGCTGCCGCGCTGGCAGGCGCCGACCGGGACGAGATGATTCGGGCTGCCCGGGACATAGCCGAGGCGGCAGGCCCTGACGCCGCGTCAGTTGCCACCGCCCTCCGCCAGGCCGCGGCAGGTGTGGCGCCAGCCGATTTTCAGCAGCACATGGGCTGGGTCGTGATCGCGCTACAGAACGCCTTTATGCATCTGGCCAGTGGCGTGACCATCGAGCAGGCGCTGATCGCCACGGTCGGATCCGGCGGTGACACCGATACCAACGCTGCCATTGCTGGCGCCCTGCTGGGGGCCGCGGACGGCAGAACCTCGATCCCAGAGCGCTGGATCATGCCCGTGCTGACCTGCCGCCCTGATGCAGCGTTGCACGCGGCGCGTCCCAGGCCTGACGAGTACTGGCCGGATGACCTGCTCGACCTGACCGAGGCTTTGCTGCTAAGCCGCGCCGCGTGATGATCGAACTAGACTACCCGAAGCTGAACGCCACACCGGTCGCGACCGAGCCGTTCCCGCACGTCGTGGTGCCCTTCTTCGTGCCGCCACACAACTTGGATACCGTTCTTGCCGACCTGCCACAGCTTGATAAACGGGGCTCGTTCCCGGCTGACGCCGTCCGACTGGGCGCGGGGGCGAAAGCCTTGATGGCCGCGATGGAGGGTCCCGAGCTGCGTGAGGCCATCGAGCGGCTGTTCGGGCTCGATCTGCAAGACGCGCCAACGATGGTGACTTTGCGTGGCTGGACAAGCGAGCGTGATGGCCGCATCCACTGCGATTCGCTGGCCAAGCGGATCACTGTCCTGCTGTACCTGAACCGCGCGACTAATGCGTGGAGCCGCCAAGACGGGTGTCTGCGCCTGCTCCGCGGTCCGAGCGACCTGGAGGACTATGCGGTCGAGGTGCCCCCTGTGAATGGGACTCTGCTGGTGTTCCCAAATGGTCCAACAACTTGGCACGGCCACCGGTCGTTTGTCGGGCGCCGCTACAGCATCCAGCTCAATTACATGACGACAGATGACAAGGCCCGCAGCGAGCTGCGCCGGCACCGGATTTCCGCATTCATCAAACGGTTGACGGCGGCTGGTTCTGCCGCAGCGGCGCATTGAACGGCAGGCAGTCTTTATAATAGTAGGGTTAGCGTCGCTCTCACCGCATCCGCTCCTGGGGTGCAAGCACATAATGCGGCGCTTCGCCTTCCAGCGCTCGCCTGATATTTGCGACTGCGCGCCGCATCGCTGCTGCTGTCATGCCCGGCACTGACGCCGAGTTATGCGGCGATGCCACAACGTTGGGCAGCGACAGGAAGGGAAAATCCATGCGGAAGACGCCGTGTCGGATCGGCTCCACCCACCAGGCGTCAAGGCAGGCATAGAACCCCGGATGTGCCTGAAGATGCGCAAACAGCGCAGCCTCGTCGATGATCTCTCCACGCGCCAGGTTTACCAGGATCGCATCGGGCTTCATCATCTGAAGCTCCCGCGCCGCGATCAGGTGTTTCGTCGCCGGTGTCAGCGGAACGCTGATGATCAACACATCCGCCGTCCGCAGCAGCGTTTCCAATACATCCATGGAGCCTAGCCAGTCGGCCTGATGGTCGGAGCGGCCGCTTCTGTTGACAGCATGAATACTCATGCCGAGGGCTCGCATCAGGCGGGCAGTGGCCACGCCAATGCCGCCGAAACCAAGGATGCCACAGACCTGACCCGCCAAAGTTCGCGTCGGTCGCTGCTGGTTGAACTCGCCTTTGGCCATTGCGGCGTGTTCAGGTATCAGCCGCTTGACAGCGGCGAGGGTCATCGCCAATCCATGCTCTGCCATCGGTTCGGCATAGGCGCCCCCGTTGCTGGCGACGATCAATCCTTCCGGCAATGCACTCAGCTCGACAAAGTCGATGCCCGCCGTCATGAACTGGATCAGGCGTGCTGAACCAATCTGCCGAACCTCGTCTTCGTTCAGGTCCTTGCCCGTGTCACGGGCAAGGATCGCCGTCGCCTGACGCAGCACCTGGACGCGTCCGGCATCGTCCAGATCCGTCAGGTAGATCACCTCCGCCGCGGTTCCGACGGCCTCGGCAATTACCGCGCGTTCCGGAGGGCGAACCTGGAAGGTGACGGCCAGTATATCTGTCATACATATCTAGCTACACGCCCGCGGCCGGTCGCGCTACCTACATCGGTCCCCGCCTGCGCCCGCTGGCCTCACTTGCACGGAAAGCGCTCAGTCATGAACTTCACCAGCCCCGGTGCGGCCGGAATGCTCCGCCGATCCGGTATGGCACGCACCCAGGCGGCGAACTCGCCCATGGTCGCTTCCCGGCTGGGACCAGGATGCGGGATGCAGAACGGTTTTTTGTCGCCGGCGTAATGCAGCTCGACATCGATCGCACCTTGCGCGAAGCCGACGCAGAAGTTCATTTTCGCATCCGCCCCAGGCTGACGTGGATTGGCGCCACAGTCTTCCGCCAGATCGCCCGCGGTATCGGCCCGCAGCGCGATGGGCTGCGCAGCCATCGCCTCAAGAGACAAAACGGCCGACGCAAGGACCATGAGTAAAAGAACGCGGCTCATTGTTGTATCTCCCTCAACGTCTGATCGCTAGTATCGCCCATCAGTGAAGGGCGATACGTCGGTTTCGCTTGAAGTGGCCGATTCACGCGGCGTAGCGCGGTTCGCGGTTCTCTGCGATCCGACACTAGCAGACCAGCGTTGCCACCCCTCGGCACGCAGCCTGCAAGCTGGACATGTTCCACAGCCGTATCCCCAGGCGTGGCGATTAGTGCGATTGCCCAGATAGCAGGTGTGGGTTCGTTCGCAGATGACATCTACAAGAGACGAGCCGCCCAGGCTTGATGCCAGCGCCCAGGTTGCCGCCTTGTCCAGCCACATCAACGGCGTTTCCAGAACGAAGCGCCGCTGCATGCCCAAATTAAGCGCCAGTTGCATCGCCTTGATCGTGTCATCACGACAGTCCGGATAGCCGGAGTAGTCGGTCTCGCACACCCCCACCACGATGCGGCGCAAGCCACGGCGATAGGCGATGGCGGCGGCACAGGTCAGGAACAGCAGGTTCCGTCCTGGAACAAATGTGTTCGGCAGCCCGTCACGGTTGATCTCGATCTCGATCTCACCGGTCATCGCCGTCTGTCCCAATCCTGCGATCGCACTTGTCAGATCAATGACATGATCCGTTCCCAGCGCCTCGCAGGCCAATGCCTCCCGCATCGGCATCCGGCAGTCCATTTCGATCACATGGCGCTGACCGTAGCGGAAGCCGATTGTCTCGACCCTGCGATAGCGCGCCAGCGCCCACGCCAGGCACGTGGCCGAATCCTGGCCGCCGGAAAATAGCACCAGGGCGCTGTCCTGGGTCTGGCTGTGTTGCGTCATCGATCCCTGTCCAGTTCGGTCACCGCGTCCTATCATCTCAACCATGGACATCGATTTCACGGAAGACGAAATCCAGCGCTACTCCCGGCATATCCTGTTGCGGGAAGTCGGCGGCACCGGTCAGGCAAAGCTGAAAGCCGCACGCGTGCTGGTGATCGGCGCCGGCGGCCTGGGCTCGCCGCTGATGCTGTATCTTGCTGCCGCCGGCATCGGGACAATCGGCGTTGTCGACGACGACCATGTGGAGCTGTCAAACCTGCAGCGGCAAGTCGCCCACACCACAGACCGCGTTGGCGTCGCCAAGGTGGCGTCGGCCGCGCAAGCCGCTGCCGCGATCAATCCATCCGTGCGGATCGAGGCCCATGATGGTCGTTTCAACGCTGCCAGCGCGATGGATCTGATCAGCCGCTATGACATCGTCTGCGACGGCACCGACAACTTCGACACGCGCTTCCTGGTCGCCGACGCCAGCGTCTTGGCTCGGCGCACATTGGTCTCTGCCGCGGTGTTGCGGTTCGAGGGTCAGCTTTCGGTCTTCAAGCCGCATGCCGGCGGCCCCTGTTATCGTTGCCTGTATCCCGAACCGCCGCCAGCCGGCACGGTACTGAGCTGCGGCGAGGCGGGCGTGCTGGGGGCAGTGACCGGCGTCATGGGCACCCTGCAGGCAACCGAGGTCCTGAAGGAGATCATGGGCATCGGTGAATCACTGTCGGGCCGCCTGCTGATCTGGGACGCCCTGGCCAGTCGCTTCCGCGATATCCGCCTGCGACCCGATCCCGCCTGCTGCCTATGCGGCCCGCATCCGACGATCAAGGATCTTCGTGCCCATCATGGGCCTGCGACAGCCGCCTGTGCCGTCTGAAGGTGCGCTGGGAATCTTGCTGATGTCGGGATCGCATGAACGGGCGCATTATGCGTTCGTGATGGCCGCCGCCGCCGCCGCGCTCGGGCGGCAGGTTGTCCTCTTTGCCACGAACGGCGGGTGTCTCGGGCTGTGCCAGGATTGGACGGCACTATCGGACAGTGACCGCGACAGCCGGATCCAGACTCGCGGGGTTGCCGGAATTGAGACATTGCGCGACGCTTGCGGCGAGCTGAACGTGCGCCTGATCGCCTGCGAAGCCGGACTGCGGGCGGAAGCAATAGATCCCCAGCAGTTGATCCAAGGTGTTGAAGTCGTCGGCGTCGCCACCTTCCTTGCCGCCGTCGGCACTGGTCAGCTCATCACAATTTGAGCCGGCGGACGGCATATGCTTGACCTGGATCGACCTGGCTTGGCAGGGATGCCGCATGCGTTTCCATGGTTGGGCGTTCTGGTTGACGGCTGCGATCCTGGCAACGAGCACCGGGGCGACTTGGGGGCAACCGGCCGGGTCACCCAATACGGTCCAGGCACCGGTGCATCCGTCGCAGGATCAGCCGGCAAAGTCCCCACCACCGGCGCCACACGGTGCTTCGCGGAAGGCGGCCTCAGCGAAGCCAACGATGCCGCCGGTGGTCCCGCCGAACGGTCCCGCCCGCGCGCGCAAACCATCCTCCGCCGCGACCAAGCCAGCACAGCCGACACCAACACCGCCGCCTGCCGTAGCCCCATCCGAGGCGGAAACCCCGACCGTGCCGCCGGTCGTGGACAAGCTTGCCGATCCTGAAAAAACCGACGGCACCCCTTCCCATCTGCCGCGCTTCGCCTCCCTTCGCTCCGATGACGTCAACATGCGGGCCGGACCGGGAACGCGCTATCGGATCGACTGGGTTTATCGGCGACGCGACCTTCCTGTGGAGATTGAACGCGAGTTCGACGTCTGGCGCTGGGTGCGTGATCCAGACGGAATACAGGGATGGGTACACCAGGCCACCCTGATGGGACGCCGCAGTTTCATCGTGCAGAAGACCGAAGCGGCGCTGCGATCAGAGGCCAATGATGCCGCCGCGACCGTCGCCACGCTTAAACCAGGTGTAATCGGCCGGATTCGCTTCTGCGAAGCATCGTCAGATTGGTGCAGCGTGCAGACTGGTTCCTATCGCGGCTTTCTACGCCGCACACAAATCTGGGGCTTGTTTCCCGGCGAGATTATCAATCCCTGACCGTCAGAACCAAATTTTGAGACGAACGTCTACCGGCGTTTAACGATTATTCACGGAAAAATCCCGACTGCCAACGCAGAGTTACGCCTAGGAAGGCTACACCTGCAGATGTACTTTCACCAGAATGTGATCGTTGTCCGGGCAGAGCCGGGCGGGTTTTGCACAGGGCAGAAAGCCATGAACATGATTGCCAGCCGCACAGTGTTCCACAACCGCGATTTCGCCGGAACTTCAACCGCGACCGGCCAAGGCGTTGTGGCGATCGTCAGCGGCAATGAGGAGACCGTTGCCCACTTGGTGCCCGTATGCGATTTTTTGGATCTGCGGGTGGAAGTCGTCTCTCCAGGCATCGAGCTTGCCCAGGTGCTGCAGCAGCAACGTCCGATGGCGGTGATCACTGACGTGGATGCTGGTGACCAGGACGGCTTTCACGTCATGAAGCAGGTCGCCTACTACAATCGCGACCTGCCGATCCTTCTGCTCACTGACGGCGATGCCGCGATGATGGGCGCCGCGGATGCGGTTCAGGATCTTTGGGGCCTGACATCGGTGACGCGGACAAGCGAATTTCCTCTTGCCGGACAGCTTGTCGCCTTCCTGTTCAGCGCCGGGCGCAAAGCCGGCGCTATGCGTCTGGTGCCGGTTTGATTTTCACCGGATCAACCTGCGATCGCATCCTCGCGCATACACTGGTGCTTTCGCTTTCGGGCCGCCGTTGCATAGCCGCCAAACGCGCGATTGGGTCGACTGTTCGGCTCGACGATGGAGGCTTCATACGCATCCCAGTGCGCTGGCGTCAGGTCTGACGGATCCGGCGTCACGGCCATGCGGTCAAGCAGATCGTTGCTGTAGCTGAGACGGGCTACTGGCTGAACCTGCGCAAGCGGATAATCGGCTCGCAGCCGAACCGGCATGTGGCTGCGGGTGAACCGCATATTAGTGAACAACGGGCCGAACCAGTTGTCGGTCTCGACAATGCCTTCGAACAGGCAGATGCCACCGGCTTGCGGCATGTTTGCCGGAGAGCGGATCAGCAAGTGCCAGTCCGGTGCGGTCTCCGCAATCAGCCCGGTCCACAACTGAACAGTTCCCGGCTCCGGCAGCGCCGTCAGGAAGGGCGGCGAACAGCCCTTCAGCGCCTCGGGTGCCACGGCATCAAATTCCGCAGAATAATCTGGCATTTGTGCCGATGGCAGCAGCGGCATCCAGTCAGGCGCCTCATCGCAGCGCCAAAATATCTCAGTGCCGTCCCATAACATTTCGATATCGATTGGCGAGAACAGCCACCAGCCGAAAGCCGTGGCACTGGTCAGCGCTTCGCAGTAGCGCACCGCCCGCATCGGCAGCGTACCACAGGCCGATCGATCTGCCCGCATCGGCGCCCGCCCCCGCCGGGTAATTTGGTGGAAGCGGACAATCGGGTCGCTGCTCTTCGTCATGACAAAGCACCTCTTTAGCTCAGTTGAAGCCACGCATGACGCCGACCGCCGTCACATCGAAGAAACGATGCCTCACATCCGCCCGTCCGCCGGCAGAACCGGCAACAGGCGGCTGGTCGGTGGATCAAAACGTGACAGGATGTGTCTCAGGCCGCTCGGAATCGCTGCGTCGGGGACGTTGGTCGCAGTCTCAGCCCCAGGCTGAGAACCTTCAGTATTGGTCAACCGGCAAGCGAAACCCGCCGCCTATGCGGATCGTGCCGGCATCCGCGGTATGCTCTACCAGCCGGAAGCCGCCACCGAGGCGGATCTTGCTGACCTCCGCCGCGATTGGCAGACGAAAGCCGCCGCCCAGGCTGATTTTGCTGGCAGTACAAGCCTGAAGCTGGTCAGGGTTGGCATCAGGATGGCCTTGCTCGGCAGCGGCTGCCGGGCTGGAGGCTGGATAGGACTTTGATGAGAACAGCATTTCAGCTCCTGAAGTGGAAGATTCGCAACAAAAAAGGCGGCCCGCGCCAGCGAACCACCCGTGCAACCAGTCAAACTCAACTGACGAAATGACAATCGGGCCGGATCTGGCGTCGATTGAGCCGGTTTAGCAAATAATAATTCCTAAGCTTTTAGTCCTTATTGTCCACTAGACATACTTGTCCCGTTGACAGAACGAGATTTATCCGGATTAAAAGCCTTCGTCAAGATAAAGTTCCTAGTCAGACAAAAATGTCTTACGGCGCAGAGGACCGGCTAAAGCGCCTGAGTCCAACTCTGCACAGCCAGGCTGGACACCGCGACAACGAACCATGTTGCCATACCCAGCATCAGCGGGCGACTGCCGGCGCCGACAAAGGCACGCCAGTGCCCTTGCAGGCCCACGGCCGCAAGGGCAATGACCATCACGAAACGTCCAAACATCTGAACCTGTCCGGCATGCGGACCGATCAGACCCGCAGTATTTGCCGCCGCGGCAAGAACGAACAGGATGATGAAGGTGGGTACGGCCGCATAGACCCGTTTGGCCAGAGACTGCGGCGCGGCGTCATTGTCCTGCTTCACCATGAACGGCAGCGCCAGCCCGAAACCCAGGACCAGCGGAATGATCAACGTCGTCCGCGTCAGTTTCACAATCGTCGCCGTGGTGCCGGCAACTTGGCTGAAAGCAAACCCGGCGGCAACCACAGCAGACGTGTCGTTGACCGCGGTTCCCGCCCACACCCCAAAGCCGTTGTCGCTCAGGCCCAGCAAATGCCCCAGTGCTGGGAAGGTGAAGACCGCGACCATGTTGAAAAAGAATACCACCGTGATGGAGTAGGCGATCTCCTCCGCCTTCGCGCGGATCACCGGCGCCAGCGCTGCAATCGCCGAGGCACCGCAGATTGTGGTGCCAATCCCGATCAGGCACCGCATGCGCCAGTCGATATCCAGCGATCTGCCCAGCCAGAGCGAGCAGACCAGTCCCGCGACCATGGTTACCGCCAGCAAGGGCAGCGAACCGAGGCCGGTGTGAACGATGTCGCCCAGATCCAGGCTGGCGCCAAGCAGCACGATCCCGCTCTTCAGACACAGTTTGCTGGTATCGCCAATGCGCAACGCCTTCTGCCGGAGGAGCGCCGGAAATCCATTTGCAATCAGCACGCCGATGGCAATCGCGAACAGCGGGGCGCCGATCAACGGTGCATAGGCGCCGGCAACTTCAGCCAGCAGCGCAATGCCGATGCACAGGATCAGACCCAAACCGCGGCTGAAGCCGAACTGCGTCGCCATGCGCGATTGGATTGGCATTGTCACGCCCTGCACCGCCACGTCATCCTCCGTCGTCGTCGGTCAGGATATAGCGGCAGTGGCGAACGCTTGTCACCAAGGCGCCTGAATGCAAAAGAATTTTGCTGCCAGATAAAGCGGCGGAAAAAGTTCTACCTCGGTCCTGTAATGGACGCTTAGCCCCGGGCTAGAAGACGTTGTCGCCCATCCCATCAAGCTTATTGCTGTCGCCGACCATTTTGGATACAAACCGGAATGTTGCACTTGCCAAGGTTGTGGACTGTCATGACGTCAGCCGTTGCTTGAAATGGGGGGCGCCATCCTCCGGCAAGCTGTACATCCAAAGAATACCGCTCCCGCCCCCGTGCCGGGCGCACGCCTGCACCTGCGGCTGTTCGGCCATATGGCAGTCGATGACGGAAAGGGCCGAAGTTACCTTCCACGCACCCGCAAAACACGCGCCTTGCTCGCGATCCTGGCAATGGCTAGCCCCAAGCCTGTGCTGCGCCTGCAACTTGCCGCCTTGCTCTGGAGCCGGCGGGAAACCGAGCAGGCGCGGGCATCGCTCCGGCAGAGTGTGCATGAACTGCAGGATACACTTGGCATTAACTGGAGCCATCTTTTTGTTACCGATAGGCATCACTTATCCCTGCGCGGCGCGGGGTTGGACATCGACGCGCTCCTCCTCGCCCAGCCGGAGCGAATGTCGGTCGACCTGCTAGACCGTTATGAGGATGTCCTGCTCGAGGACCTGACCGGCCTGGATCCCGCCTTCGACCGATGGCTAGAGGATGAACGAGGCCGCTTCGCACGCATCGCACGGACAATCGGCGAGAACCTGCTGGCCCACTGCACCGACCCGCTGGCGGCAATCGAAGTAGCTGAACAATTGATTGCCATCGACCGCCGCCATGAAGGCGCCTGGCGAACACTCATCCGCTGTCATGCCGAACGAGGGGACGTTGCCGCCGCTCTGGGCTCCTACGACCGCTGCCGCGGCACACTGGCAGATACCGGCAATGCCCGCCCTTCACCGGAAACCGAAGAGCTGATTCAACGCATCCGTGCCCAGGGGGTACTGGTCAGTCCACCAACGCCACCTGCCGCAACAGCGGCGCCGGAACGCCTGATTAAGCCAGTTACAACCGAGCACTCTGTTACGACCGTGACGCCGGAACGCAACGGCCGCCGGCGCGAGCGCTCAACGCTGCGCTTGCGCGTGGTGCCGTTGCGCACTCTCGGAAGCGGGCACGATGACGGTTTCGGCGTGGGTCTGGCCGAGGAGATTTCAGCAGCCATCTCGCGCTTCCGCTGGATCTCCTGTCTACCGGCATCACTCTGGCCGTCCGCGACCAATTCGGCCCACACCGGCTCGGGCCTTGGCGAGACAAGCGGTGGATCGTGGGCAGGGATCGAGGCAGATCTGGTCCTGGATGGAACGATCCAACGTGGCCCGGGGCGGGTGCGCATCATCGTCCGCCTGGTAGACATGCGCGCCGGCGGTGAGATCGTCTGGGCGGGTCGGTTCGACCGGGAGCTGACCGATGCGCTGGCCCTTCAGGATGAGCTTGGCGCCGCGATCGTCGCGCAGGTCGATCCCGAACTGATGCAGCACGAAGCCCGCCGCACCGCCGCCAGCCGGTCCCACGATTTGACCGCTCAGGATCTGCTGCTGCAGGCCCTGCCAGCAATGTACCGGCTGGAGCGGGAGAGCTTCCTCAACGCCCGCCGCCTGCTTGAGCTGTCGCTGCAGGCCGACTCCGGCAGTTCCGTCGCGCACGGCTGGCTTGCCTACTGGGACCTGCTGTACGTCGGACAGGGATGGGCTGACGACCCGCGCGCCTCCACCAATGAGGCTGCCCGCCTGGCGGAAAGAGCGGTGAACCTCGATCCGGGTGATGCGCGCGCCCTGACCTTGGCCGGACATGTACGCGGATTCCTGAGCAAGCATCCCGAGGAAGGCAGCGCTCTGCACGAACGTGCCATAGCACTCAATCCCAACCTGGCGCTTGCCTGGTGCTTCTCCGGCCTCGCCCATTCTTATCTTGGGCGGCACGACGAGGCCTTACGCCGGATCAGCATTGCGCTGAGGCTCTCACCGTCCGATCCGCATGGCTTCTTCTTCGACATGGCCTTGATCATGCCGCATCTGCTGCGCGCCGATTACACCAGCGCAGTGGAAGCAGGACGCCGGGCGATCGAGATTAATCCATACTTCTCGTCGGCCTACAAAGGTTATCTCTCGGCACTGGGGCAACTGGACCGGCCGCGAGAAGCAGCCGAGGTGCGGCACCGGCTGTTGACGCTTGAGCCGGGGTTTTCGGTCCGCGAGGCGGTCGACCGTTCGCCGTTGTCCCGGCCGGAGGATCTGGCGCGCTATGCCGAGGGACTGCGGCGTGCCGGTCTGCCGGAGGATGCCGGCGCTGCGATGAAGCCGCGCCCGGCGCTGACGCTGCCGCATACCCTTATTGATCTTGTTCCCGAGGCACCGCACAGTCCGGCCTTCGATACGGAATGATCAGGAGAACGCGGATGACGCGACACGGCAGGGTTGCTGCGCTCGGCTTGCTGACCGGACTGCTGGCAGCTTTTGGCTATACCCAGCCTGCCGCCGCCCAAGGTTCAGGATCGGCAACGCTGGACGCCGTCAAGGGCCGCGGTCAGATGTTATGCGGTCTTGCCGGCCAGGTGCCGGGGTTCTCTCTGCCGGACAGCAAGGGGGTAATGAAAGGCCTGGACGCGGACACCTGCCGGGCGATCACCGCGGCGGCGCTGGGCGATGCCGGCAAGGTCAAATTCGTTGCCACCACAACCCAGAACCGCTTCACTGCCCTGCAGTCCGGCGAGGTCGACCTGCTCTCCCGCAGCACCACCTGGACCCTCGGCCGCGAGGGCAATCTGGGGCTCGAGTTCGCGTGGGTAAATTATTATGACGGCACCGGCTTCCTGGTGAAGAAATCCGCCGGCGTGAAGTCGGCCAAGGAGATGGACGGTGCGACGATCTGCGTGCAGCCCGGCACCAGCACAGAGCTTGCGATCAACGACTACTTCCGGTTGAACAACATGAAGTTCACACCGATCCTGATTGCCGATCTGGCCGAAATCCAGGGTGCCTTCATCAACGGCCGGTGTGACGCCTACTCGACTGACGCATCCGCCCTGGCCACTTTCCGCTTCAGTCAGGGGCCCAAGGCCGACGACCTGGTGCTACTGCCTGACATCATCAGCAAGGAACCGTTGGGCGTTATGGTCCGTAAGGGCGACGACAAGTGGTTCGACATTGCCCGCTGGACGTTCATCGCGATGATCAGCGCGGAGGAGAAGGGCATCACCAGCGCCAACGTCGACAGCTTCATGAACAGCACCGACCCTGACATCCGCCGCCTGCTCGGGCTGGAGGGAGACATGGGAAAGGCGCTGGGGTTGGATAACAAGTGGGCCTACAACGTCATCAAGCAGGTGGGCAACCTGGGCGAGATGTGGGACCGGAACATCACCCCGATGGGCGTGCCGCGGGGGATCAACAACATTTGGACCAAGGGCGGCCTCCAGTACGCTCCGCCGTTACGTTGAAGGCACGACATCCTGGAGCGTTGCGACAGGCCTCAGCTCCAGCCGCGCGCCAGCTTCCTGACCGCGGTTGACGCGTTGCGCTTGCCCTCGCCGGCATAATCCTCGTGCCAGTCCTCGATTTTCGCCGGATCGTACAGGTAGTTGACCATGAAGGTCGCGCTTTCCTTTGTCCCCTTGTCCGACGTGTCACCCGCCATGTTCAGCCGTTCCACCCGCGCGCCATTTGATAGATGGAAGTGCGCCACCGGATCCTTGGCACGCTTGCCGCTGGCTTCAACCAGAAGGTAACGTGCCGCCAGCCGGGTCAGCACCGGCTCTGCCGCCTTGCGCAAGCCGCTGTCGCGCCACCAGTGCCTTTTACCCAGGATACCCACCATCGCTGCACAGCCGTTACTTGCAGGCAAGGCCGCAGTCAGGCTGGCGATTTCTTCATCGCTCAGCAACCCGGACCCTGCCTGCGCCAGCAGCGGGTCTAGCCAGCGGCGGAAGCCCGGAAGCGGCGACAGCGTGGCGAAGGTCTTCAGGTTGCGAAATTCCGCCGACAGCTCCTCGACGACGCGCTTAATCAGGAAGTTGCCGAAGCTGATGCCAGCAAGGCCGCTTTGGCAGTTGCTGATCGAGTAGAAGATCGCCGTGTCCGCCTGCGCCGGATCCTGCACCGGCGCCTTTTCGTCCAGCAGATCCTGCACGCTGCCAGACAGGCCCTTCACCAGCGCGACCTCGACGAAGATCAGCGGCTCGCCCGGCATGCGCGGGTGGAAGAACGCATAGCACCTCCGGTCGGAATCAAGCCGGTTCTTCAGGTCGCGCCAGGAGCGGATGGCATGCACTGCCTCATAGGTGACCAGCTTCTCCAGCAGCGCGGCCGGACTGTTCCAGTCGATCCGCTGCAGTTCGAGGAAACCGATGTCGAACCAAGCCGCCAGCAACCCCCGCAGGTCGGCATCCAGCGCCGTCAGCAGCTTGTCGGAGCCACGCACTTTCAGCAGCGACCCACGCAGGTCGACCAGGAATTTCCGGCCGTCCGGAATCGAAGTGAACTGCGTCAGCAGCTTCAGCCGCGGCGGCTCCAGCGCTCGGCGCAGCGCCGCTTTGGCGGTCGCCCGTTCCGCCACGTCCGCAGCACTCTGTACCTTGGTATATGCGCTGGCCACGCCATCAGGATCGGAGTCGAACCCGGCCAGCGTCCGCAGGAACTCCGTGCGCCCGGCTTCATCCTGCGTCAGATACGTCTGCGCCAGCTTGGCCGCGCGGTTGCGCGCGCTGACCTCGCCGCCGCGTCCTACCAGGCAGGCCCGCATCTGTTCTTCAAGCGTCTCGTCGCCCTCGCCGGAGACGCTGGAGGCCATGTCACGCCAGACTTCGGTAATCCGTCGGATCGCTCGATCCAGCAGCCCAGTCGAAACAGCTTCGCTCATGCAAGCCTCATACGAACGACGACGGACCGATCATAACCGCTGTGGCGGAGAAGTCGCGTCTCAAGTTTCCAGCGCCAGCGCACGAATAAGTGCTGGCAGCAGGTCCTCGACGACCATGCCTGGGCCCGCGAACGTCGCCGCTCGGCCATGCAGATAGGCGCCAGCCGACGCCGCCTCCCAGGCCGACATCCCCTGCGCAAGCAGCCCGGCAATGATCCCGGACAGCACATCGCCGGCACCGGCGGTCGCCAGCCAGGGCGGCGCGGAAAGATTGATCGCCGCCCGCCCGTCCGGGGCCGCGATGATCGTATCCGCACCTTTCAGCAGCAGCACCGCCCCGGTGTGCGCCGCCGCCGCCCTAGCCGCCGACAGCCGGTCCTCCGCCGGCGCGCCAAACACGCGGGCGAACTCTCCGGCGTGTGGGGTCAGCACAGCAGCGCCGCGCAACCGGTCCGGCGCGCCCGAGAAGGCGGAGAACACATCCGCATCGCCGACCACTTGGCGATTTGCTGCAATCAGGGCGGGGAACGCCCGCGCTGCTTCCTCGGGCCCAAGGCCAGGACCGCAGACCCAGACCTTGCGCCGGTCGTCCTGCAGCAGCGTCGCGACGGCAGCCTCATTGACCAGCAGGCCCGGCTCCCCCGACCGGTAGGTTTCCGCCGCACCGCGCGCGGCGATTGTCACCATGCCAGCACCGACCCGCCTGGCGGCTTCGGCCGCAAGCCGAGCTGCCCCGGTCATCGTCGCGCCGCCTACTACCGTGACGTGGCCGCGGCTGTACTTGTGTGAGTCGGCCGTCAGTTCCGGCAGCCGCCATAGACACGGCAGGTTCGCAAACGTATTCACCGGCATGTCCGCCAGCACCCCGTTGGGGATTCCGATGTCAGCCAGCACGGTGTGTCCGCACAGGTCGCGCCCGGGCAGCAGTAGATGACCGGGCTTGAGGCGGAAGAACGTCACCGTTAGTTCCGCCGCCGGCGCATAGCCAAGTGGCCGACCGGTGGCACCATCCAGGCCCGAGGGCACATCGACGGCAACGATCCGCTTGGCCGCCGCCAGGGTGTCAGCGACGGTTCCGCTCACCGGCCGGCCCAGCCCGGCACCGAAGACTGCATCAACCACAATGTCTGCGCGACGGGCTTCCTCCGGCGTGAATGGAACTATCGGTCCGGCCCATCGGCTTGCGGCAGTGGCAGCGTCCGTCCCCGCGTGCGGCTGGGCCAGGGGCGCGAGGCGCACCGGCCATCCCTCCTGCGCCAGCAACCGAGCCACGACATAGCCGTCGCCGCCGTTGTTGCCGGGGCCCGCCAGTACTAATGTGCGGCTGCGGCCGATACGCCGGCTGATCGTACGCGCCACGGCGCGCCCCGCCGCTTCCATCAGGGTGGAGCCTGCAATGCGTCGGCTGGCAGCACGCTGATCTGCTTCCGCCATTTGGGCAGGTGTCAGCAAGCTGCGCCGCGTGCCCAGTCGGGAAGCCAGCGTCGCATCAAACACTGGAACGAGCTTGGAAAACTCAGACAATGGCGTGACACTCTCTTCCGCAGGCAGCGAGACCGCCTTTGCAACATGGCGCACTCTGGCTCCAACGGCCCAGCAATCTAGGGTGGTGGTTCCGAAGTTCGTAAGGCGGCTGGTTCGAGCACGACGAACCTCTGAACCGGGACACTAGCCGTTACTTTGCGCTATGTCGGGCGGCAGGCAATATCGCATCACGCGGGCTGAGCGTTGACGTTACACTTGTGCCGCGGCCCCGTAGCAGGCAGAGAAAATCGTGCGGAACCCTGACGGACTGACCATCTTTCTGCTGGAAGTGCTAGCCCCGCTCGGCCCGATCGCCGCGCGCCGGATGTTTGGCGGCATCGGCCTGTTCCACCATGGCGTGATGTTCGGCCTGATTGCCCGTGAGGAGTTGTTCCTCAAGGTGGGTGACAGCAACCGGCACGCTTTTCAAGCCGCCGGAGAGGCGCCGTTCAGCTACCAGACCAGCCAGGGCACGCACACCATCCAGTCGTACTGGCGTTGCCCCCCAGATCTGCTGGACGACGCCGAGGCGCTGCAGGCTTGGGCGCGCCATGCTACCGCTGCGGCGCTGGTTGCCGCCCAGGCCAAATCTGGAATGGCCAAACCTGGAATGGCCAAACCCAGAATGGCCAGGTCGAAGGTCCCAGTCGGGGCTCCCAAGCCAGAAAGCATCGGGCAGGCACCTGACGCATCACCCCACCCGGGTCCAGCCAACGCCGCCGACGCGTCCGGTAGGCCGACCAGACCAGCCCCTGCAGCGCAGCGCGCCGCTGCAGCCAAAGCCACACGCCCACGCTAGATCCAGCACTAAAGGATCGCGCGCCGGGTTGACCCTTGCTCAGGTCGGTCCAGGCTTAGTTCAGTCCGGGCTCAGGTCGAGTAGTCCGAGAACGCCACACCGGCGAACCGCGCCCGGTAATCCGTGCGCACGTTCACCAGCGCCACCATTCCCTCATCCACCTTCTTCTGCGCCCGTTCCAGCGCCGGCCGGATATCTTCCACCTGTGTGATGTATTCACCGTATCCGCCCAGCGCCTCGCAGATCTTGTCGTAGCGCGTGTAACCGAGGTCGCGACCTGGCTTCTCCCGCTTCGGGTCGCCGGTCCAACCGCCGTTCAGGCTGATCACGACCAGGATCGGGATCTTGTGGCGGATGGCGGTATCCAGCTCCATCGCGTTCAGGCCCATCGACCCGTCGCCATGCACGACGATCACCTGCTTGTCCGGACAAGCGACCTTTGCCCCGACGCCGAACGGCAATCCGACCCCCATGGTGCCGAACGGGCCTGAATTCAGCCGGTGCCCGGGCGCGAACGTGGGCATAGTCTGGCGCCCGTAGTTCAGCGTCTCCTGGCCATCGACGCACAGGATCGCGTCACGCCTGGCAAAGTCGCGCACCGCTTCCAGCATCCGCACCGGATGGATATCACCGTCCTCCTGCAACTTGTTGGCACCGGCGGAGGAGCGTTTCGCCGCCTCGCCATCGGCCAGTTGCTTGCGCCAGCCAGCATACTGGTCAGGATTGATGCGGCTGCGGATACCCTGCAGAAGCTGGCCCAGCACCGCCTTGCAGTCACCGACAATGGGGATGTCGACATAGCGCGCGGCAGTGCCGATTTCCGCCGGGTCGATGTCGATGCGGGCGATCTTCGCCGCCGGCCCGAAGCGCGGCGGGCTGGCATGGCCGATGATGTAGTTCATCCGCGTTCCCAGCACGATGATCAGGTCAGCGTCACGGAACGCCCCCGACCGCATCGACAAGAACGAGTAGGGATGGTCGTCCGGCACCACGCCTCGGCCTTGCGGGGTGGTGTAGAAAGGGATCCCGGCTGCTTCGACAAAGGCCTGCATCTCGGCCCAGGCGCGCGACCAGATCACGCCAGACCCCGATACGATCAGCGGGTTCTTCGCCTCCGCCAGCGCGCCAACAAGCGCGTCGATCTGCCGCGGATCACCCATCGGACGGCTGTCAAGGATGGGCCGGCCGGCGAACGACCAGTCCACCAGGTTTTCGTCGATTTTCTGATACAGCATGTCGCCAGGGCAATCGAGATAGACCGGACCCGGCTTGCCGGTAATCGCCTTCTGCAGGCCAAAGTTGATCTGCTGCGGAATGCGCTTGAGGTTAATCAGCCGGTCGACGTGCTTGCAGCAGCCGCGCATCAGCTCGACTTGGTCGATCTCCTGGAACACCTGCCGGCCGAACTGCGACAGCGGGCTGCTGCCGCCCAGCGCGACAACCGGGCAGCAATCAACCAGCGCGTTGGCCATGCCGGTGATCAGGTTGGTGACCCCCGGGCCCGAGGCTGCCATGCAGACCGAAGGGACCTGCTTCAGGCGGCTATAGGCTTGGCACATGAAGGCGGCGGCTTGCTCATGCCGGACGTCGATCATGCGGATGCCTTCCTTGATGCAGGTTGCCTCCGCCAGCAGCATCGGGCCGCCCATAATGTAGAAAAGGTCCTTGATCCCTTCCTTCTGCAGACAACGGGCAATGATCTCCGAGCCGGTAATTTCCGCCATGTTCTTGCTCTCTTCCAATCTGCCGATGATGGTTCAGCCGATGATTCCGCCGGTGCGCAGACCCGCAACCTTGTCCGCCTCCAGGCCAAGCCATGCCCCCAGCACCTCGGCGTTGTCCGCGCCCAGCAGAGGCGCCGGCCGCACCGCCGGGGCACTGCCAGAGAACCGCACCGGCCAGCCAACCATCTTGAACCGGCCCGCGGTCGGATGGTCGATCGTCTGCATGATGCCGCGTTGTTCGAAGGTGGGGTCGTTGGTCAGCTCCAGCGTGTCCAGCACCGCACCGGCGGGAATTCCGGCGCCTCCGATGATCTCCATCGCCTCGTGCTTGGTGTGCTGGCGCGTCCAGTCGGTGACCATCGCGTTCACTTCGTCGGCACGCTCCGCCCTGGCGGCGGGCGTGTCATAGCGCGGGTCGCCAATCAGATCCTCCCGCCCGATCACCCCCAGCAGCCGCCGCCAATGCTCCGGATTAGCCCGCGACGTATAGACATAGACATAGTCGTTCGGGCCGCCGCCCTTGCTGGGAAACGTCCCCATCGGCGGATTGCCGCCGGAGACGGAGCCGTCCGCGGCACGCGGCGCCGCCTTGCCGCTTCGTGCCTGATAGGAGAACGCGATCCGCATGTAGTGCAGCATCGCATCCTGCATCGCCACCTGCAGGTGATCCCCCTGCCCTGTCGTCTTGCGCCGATACAGCGCACCCAGGATTGATATCGACAGCAGCATCCCCGTCCCAGTGTCGCCCAGCGAAGGCCCCGGCTTCAGCGGGCGGCCGTCAAGCTCACCCGTCGTGCTCATGATCCCGCTGCAGGCCTGCGCGATCATGTCGAACGCCAGGTTCTTCTCGAATGGACTTCCTTCACCGAAGCCCTTGACCTGACAATAGATGATCGACGGGTTCAGCGCCCGGATTACCTCGGCCCCCAACCCCAGCCGCTCGATTGCTCCGGGGGCAAAATTCTCCACCAGAACGTCGGCCTTGGCAGCCAGGTCCTTGACCAGTTGCAGCCCCTGCTGATCCTTCAGGTTGACGGTGATTGATTTCTTGTTGGCGTTGAAATTAAGGAAATAGGGGTCGTCCACCCCAGGTCGTCCGCCCAGAGAACGGCCCGGATCGCCGCCCTTCGGGTTCTCCACCTTCACCACCTCGGCACCAAGCCACGCGAGGGTTTCGGTGCAGGACGGCCCGGCCTCGAACTGGGTCATGTCGAGGACACGCACGCCGGACAGGCAGTCACCCGCAAAGCTGCCGAGGCCGCCAGAACCGTTGGCTGTCATCCGTCGTTCTCCCATGTCGGTTCGTGTTGAGGTCACGCTAGGACGAAATATTCGCAGTGGTAAGCCCCTCGGCTGGTGCTTGCACCTTTGCAGGTGCATATGCAGCGCGGTGGCGACAGGCAGGGATGGGTATGAAGCAGCTTGTGTTGGCAATGCTGTTGCTGGCGGCGGCGATCCCGGCGCACGGTCTGGAAAGTGCGGCGGTCAGCAGCCCGCGTACCGTGGCGACCATCGTGACCGATACGGATTCGGTGCAGCCTGACAAGCCGTTCCGCATCGCCCTGCGCCTGCGCATGGCGCAGGGCTGGCACACCTACTGGAAAAATCCAGGCGATGCCGGCGTCGCACCAGAGCTGTCAGTCCAGGGTGTAAAATCCCAGTCTGCCATCGACTGGCCTACACCCAGCCGCGTCGCCGAGGGGTCGGTGATGACCTATGCCTACACCGGCGAGGTGCTGTTGCCGATCACCGTCACCGCCTCCGCCGATAAGCTTACGGCACATGCCGATTGGCTCGTCTGCAGGGACATCTGCGTGCCCGAATCGGGCGACTTCGACCTTGACCTGCCGTCCGGTGCCTCCAGGCCGTCAGCGCAGGCGGCTCTGTTCGCTGCGCATGACCGAACCACGCCGCGTGCTTCGCCCTGGTCCGCCCGGATCTCCCCCGATGGCACCTTGTTCGTGCAGGGGCCGGAACTGACTGCCGCGACGGTGACGGACGCGTGGTTCATTCCCGAACAGCCCGGCCGGATCCAGGACGACGCTGCTCAGCCTTTATCTGTACGCACCGGTGGCTTTGCCCTTGCGCTGAAGCCCGCCAAGGATTTTGACCCGGCGCACCACCTTACCGGTGTGTTGTCGGTACGGGATCGCGCAGGTATGCAGACCGATGTGGTGGTAGAGGCAAGCCCAGGTCCGCCGCTGTCGCCGGCGATGCCGCCGCTGGGGCAGATCCTGGTCTTCGCCTTCCTCGGCGGCCTGATCCTGAACCTGATGCCATGCGTTTTCCCAATTCTGGCGATGAAGGCGGTAGCGTTGGGACGCCGTGCCGGCCGCGGCCAGGCTCATGCCATTGCATATACCGCCGGCGTGCTGCTGACGTTTGTCGCATTGGCCATGATCCTGCTTGCGGCAAGGGCCGCAGGCACCGCCGCCGGCTGGGGATTCCAGTTCTCCTCGCCGATGTTCGTTGCAGCAATGACCTGGCTGCTGTTTGCCGTCGGGCTCAACCTCTCCGGCGTCTTCCAGATCGGCGCTGGTCTTGCCGGTACTGGCAGCAGCCTGGCCGGCCGGCATGGGACCGCCGGAAGCTTCTTCACGGGTCTGCTTGCTGTGCTGGTCGCCACTCCCTGTACCGCGCCGTTCATGGGTGTGGCCGTGGCGGCTGGGCTGGCGGCGCCACCGGCGGTCACTGTCCTGGTGTTCACGATGATGGGCCTTGGGTTGGCGGCGCCCTATATGGCGCTCGCCTCAATGCCCGGGCTCGCCCGGCTCATGCCCCGGCCGGGCCAGTGGCTGGAGGTGCTGAAACAGGCACTGGCGTTCCCGATGTACGCTGCCGCCGCTTGGCTGCTATGGGTGACCAGCCAGGAGGCCGGGCCGGCAGGCGTACTGACAACCGCCGCTGGACTTGTACTTGTCGCCTTCGCCGCCTGGGTATTCGGCATCAGCCAGGCGGCAGCAACGCAGCCCCGCCGCCTCGGCCAGGCGGCGGCAGCGATCGCGGTGCTGGCCGCTCTTGTGATGCTGAGCGGCATTACCACCGAACCCCTCGGCGCCAAGGCCAATGACGCAGCCGAAGCGTTCACCCCCGATCGGTTGGCTACGCTGCGTGCCCAGGGGCGGCCGGTGTTCGTAAACATGACGGCGGCGTGGTGCGTCACCTGCTTGGTGAATGAGCGGGTGGCACTTCGCGCAGTCGCGGTCGAGAAGGCTTTCGCCGCCGATGACGTCGCCTATCTGCGCGGCGACTGGACCCGTCAGGACCCGGCCATCACCGCCTTCCTGAGGCAGAACGGTCGCGATGGCGTGCCGCTGTATGTCTTCTTCCCCGCCGGCGGCGGCCCGGCGCAGGTGCTGCCGCAGATCCTGACAGAAAGCTCTGTCCTGCGGCTACTACAGACCTCCTGAGACGGGTATTGCAGCGGGAAAATTAACCGGCTGTTCAGCAGTCCATGAGAAACTTACGCGGTCCGCTTTCGTCTGCGAGGTCCTGATGGCTGCCTCCCTCTCGTCCCACGACGTCGCCCGCCTGCTGGCCGAACCATCGGCCGAACTACGCGCCGAGTTGGCAGGGAAAGTCGCTTCCGACCTCTCGGGTTCATCTTTGACAGAATCCGAGGTGAAGCTCGGCCACGACATCGTTCGCATCCTGGCACGCGACGTCGAAGACAATGTCCGTGCCTCGCTCTCGCGCGGGTTGCGCCATTCTGCCAACCTGCCGCACGACGTGGCGTGCAGGCTGGCGCAAGATGTCGAGTATATCGCCCTGCCAATTCTGGCAGACTCGCTGGTTCTAACCGATGAGGACTTGATCGAGATCGTCCGCAATGGCTCGCCCTCCAAGCAGCAGGCGATCGCCAGCCGCGCAAATCTGACGGAAAACGTGACCGAAGCCCTAATCGACCATGGCGAGGAGCCAGCGGTGATCGTGCTGATGGGCAACAAGACCGCCGCGATTGCCGAAGCCAGCCTAAACCGCGCTGTTACCCGCTTCGCCCATAGTGACCGCGTCAAGGAAGCCATGGTGCTGCGCGACAAGCTGCCGACCACGGTGGCGGAGCGGCTGGTCACCTTGGTGTCGAAGGCACTGCAGGCACACCTGGTGACGGCGCACGACCTTTCGCCGGCCACCGCCGCGGATATCGCCCTGACCTCGCGCGAGCACGCGATTCTGCACCTGAGCGCCGGCGCATCCGACGAGGACCTGCACCAGATGGTGCTGCAGATGCACCGCAACGATCGCCTGACGCCGTCGCTTGTCCTGCGTGCGTTGTGCACCGGCGACATTGCGTTCTTCGAGGCGGCGATGGCGGTGAAGGCCGACGTGCAGTTGGAGAATGCGCAGATCCTGATCCACGAGCTCAGCCGCAAGGGGCTGGAAGCGCTGTATCGCAAGGCATCGATGCCTAAGTCACTGTATGATGTTGTCCGTGCGGCACTTGATATCGTCGATGAAACCGGCTTTGACGGTCATCCACGCGACCTCGAGCGGTTTCGCGCCCGGGTCATCAGCCGGGTGCTGACCATGGTCGAGGCGATCGACCCGAACGATGCGGATTACTTGCTTGAGAAACTCCGCGACGTCCTGGTCTACACGCCGATTCCAAAGAAGGACGGTGTCGCCGTCTACACGTCAATTTAGGTGGGCTGTCGAAGCCGTCGGGACCATCAGCGCCACCATACAGGAAGGCGGAGACGTCACCATGGTGCTTGCCGCGCGGTTGAGGACCGAGCGGCTGCAACCGCCGGGGCGCTGACCACGGGAACGGTGCTGTTCATTTCCGCTATCAGTTCTGGGATCGCCAGGATCGAGGCACATTTCGACGCTAGGCCCGTGCTGACCAAGTCGTTCAGTTGCACGATCTTGAACAGGCACTGTCGCAGCTTTAGACCATTTTCTGCCTGCCCATCCGGCGGAGAATGGTTTTAGCGCGGGTCATCCTGCGCCAGACCCGCCGGCTGGCTCTTGCAACAGCCGCGACGGTGCCTGACCCAGTTCACTCGCCGTCCAATCCTGGCGTTGCTGCAGCAGCACGATCAGCGCGGCAGTGTCCGAGTCTCGATCCAGCCCAACCGCGGCGACAACCTTGCCGCCCTTCACGTAATACGCCAGAAATTCTGGCTTTTCCAGGTCGCCATGGACGACGACGTCATCCCATGCCTCGGCATGCCCGATATAGTCCAGGCGCTTGAGATACTGGATCGTCCAGAACACCGGCACCGACTCAAAGCGGGCGCTGTGGCCCATCATGTTCAGCGCGGCAACCCGTCCGTGCTGCTGCGCCACACGCCAATGCTCGACCCGAATAGCCGTGCCCTGATACGGAAAACGTACGATATCCCCGGCAGCGTACAAGCCCTCGCTTGCTTTCAGGGTTGCATCGACGCAGACGCTGCCGTCGTCGTTCAGCTTCAGGTCTTGCAGATAAGACGTCTCAGGCTTGACGCCGAAGCCGATGACAACCAGGTCGGCCGCCAGACGCTCACCGTTGCCTAGACTGACGCTCTGCACCGCATGCTCACCGTCCAGGCTCTTGATCTCAGACCCTAATCGGAACACGACGCCGTGCTCGCTGTGCAACCCAACAAATGCATTGCCGATCCGCGGCCCCAGTTGCTTCTCGAATGGCGCATTTTCCTGACCGACCACTGTTATTTCCAGGCCCCGCTCCCGCAGACTGGCAGCGACCTCCATGCCGATGAAGCTCGCCCCCAGGATTACGGCTCGGGTGCTGCGCTCCGCCTGCGCCAGGATCTGATCCGCATCCGCCCGCGACCGCAGCAGGAAGACGTTGCGCAGATGGGCGCCCGGCAGGTTAGGCAGATGCGGTGTGCTTCCGGTGGCAAGCAGCGCCACGTCATACGCCAGGCTTTCACCGTCGGCGAAACGGATCGTCCGGCTGACGGTATCGACGCTGTCGACGGCAGCCGTACGCCGCTCGATGTCGTGCTGGCGATAGAACGCCTGGGACTGCAGCGGCGTCTTCTCCGCACCCAGCTCCCCTGACAGGTGGTATTTGCTCAGCAGGGTGCGGTCATAGGGAACTCGGTTCTCTCGATCGAGCAGCACCACCCGGCCACCAAAGCCGTTTTGACGCAACGTCTGCGCTGCCACAGCGCCTGCCGCGCCAGCGCCTATGATCACGAACAGCCTTGAATCCTGGCCGCAGACCGGCTGTTCAGCCGGCAGCTCCGGCAACGTCACATGGACGCGCTGGCCGATCAGTTGCACCTCATACCGTGGCAGGTCATCGAGCGCGGGCGGCTCCAGCAGGGCACCGGTATGCAGACAGAATGTTGCCTTATGCCACGGGCAGATGATCCTGTTACCGTCACGCACGCCTTCGGCCAGCGGCGCCCCGGCGTGCGGACACTCGCCGCCCACCGCGTAGACCGTGTCTCCCGCGCGGGTCAGCAGCACGCTGGTGCCGTCGACCTCTACCGGGTGGACTTCACCCTCGATCATATCATTCAATGCGGCGACATCGTGCTGCGGCATGATCGGCATCCTTTCGCGTTCGTCCTGTCACTGACGAACCGGATGCCTCTTGCGTTCAGCCTCACGCGGGGTTGTGACCACGAACCACTGCTGCTCGGCCGCCAAAGCACAACGAGCCGATCAAGACAAGCGAGGCGGCACGAGATAAACAGGTGTCATGCGTTACCGCGTCAAGCACGTCACCCGCTACGCGTACGGCAGCCCCGTCGAGCTTGCCGCCCACATGGTGCACCTGCGCCCTCGCCCGCAGCCTTGGCAGACCGTCATCACGGAGCAGATCACCACTGACCCGACGCCAGCTCGCCGTTGTGACGGCTTGGACCATTTCGGCAACCACGTCACTTGGCTGTTCATGGACCTGCCCCACGCCGACTTCGAGGTCACTTCACAGGCGGTGGTGGACGTCGACTGCCCGCCGCCACCCGCCGCGGCCCAGACACCGTCATGGGAAGACGTGGCGCAGGCCACCCGCGGTCCCGAAGGCTGGCCGGTGGTTGAATTCTGCTTCGGCACCAGTATGGCGCCGGTGGATCAGGCAGCGAAAACATATGTCAGCCAATCCTTCACCCCAGGACGGTCGGTGCTGGAAGCCTTGCTGGAGCTGAACGACCGCTTCTACAACGACTTCCGGTTCCGCTCCGGCGTCACCACCATCTCCACCCCGGTGTCACAGGTCATGGCTCGTCGTGAAGGTGTTTGTCAGGATTTCTCCCACGCCATGATCAGCGGCCTGCGCGGCATCGGGCTGCCCGCACGCTACACCTCAGGCTATATCCGCACGCGTCCGCCGGCGGGCCAGGTCAAACGCCAGGGTGCCGACCAGTCCCATGCCTGGGTCGGCTGCTGGCTCGGCCCCAGGGACGGTTGGATCAACGTCGACCCAACCAATGGCATTATCATCAGGAATGAGCACGTGCTGCTGGGTTGGGGCCGGGACTTCAGCGATGTCAGCCCGGTCCGCGGCGTCATCTTGGGCGGCGGCGACCACGGCGTCTCGGTCGGCGTTGATCTTGAACCGCTGAATGAGGGTGCCACCGCATGACGAGCATTTGGCAGCCAGAGCAAGCGACCGAGTTCCCGCGTTCCTGGCGTTTTCCGCGATTGCGCCGCAGCGAGCTGCAGCCGGCCTGAAGCGAACCGCAACTCTCGGTGCGCGGGGATCTGATCGGAAGCCGAACCGTTAGCGGGCTGCGCCCCGCAAAGGACTCTCCGTGCCCGCCTTGACCGTCGTCCACACAACGACCTATCGATACGCCGTTCCGGTGACCTTTGGCGAGCACCGGATGATGATGCGTCCGCGCGACAGCCACGACCTGCGGCTGCTTGAGACGTCGCTGCTGCTGCGCCCGCCCGGCAAGGTCCGTTGGATCCACGATGTGTTTGGCAACTCGGTCGCCATCGCCCGCTTCAGCAAGCCGGCGATGGAGCTGCACGTCGTTTCACACTTCCGTGCCGAACACTATCCGCTGGCCGAGGCCAACGTCGAAATCGAGCCCTATGCCCGCCGCCACCCGTTCAGCTACGACGCCGCCGAGGTGCCGGACATCGGCCGCACCGCCGAACGCCACTATGCTGACGCCGATCATCTCGTCGACAGTTGGGCCCGGCGTTTTGTCGAGGGTGCCGAGGAACACGACACCATGACCATCCTCTCGGCGATGACACGGACCATCCAGCGGGAGTTTGTCTACAACCCTCGTGATGAGATGGGCACGCAGGATCCCGCGACGACGTTGAGGACCGGCCGAGGCACCTGCCGCGACTTCACACTGCTGATGATGGAGGCTGCCCGCACGCTGGGCTTCGCCGCCCGCTTCGTCTCTGGCTACCTCTACGACGACAGCAAGCTCGCCGGCGGTGTCGACACGCTGATCGGCGGCGGCGTGACTCATGCTTGGCTGCAGATCTACCTGCCCGGTGCCGGCTGGGTGCCTTTCGATCCCACCAATGGGCTGGTCAGTGACCGCAACCTGATCCGCGTGGCGGTCACCCGCGATCCCTCACAGGCGGTGCCGCTGAAGGGCAGCTTTATCGGCAAGCGAACCGATTTCCTCGGCATGGACGTCAAGGTCGAGATCCGGACCTGACGCCCCGGCCGACGCGGCCAACAGGCTGCGGTGCTATCCCGCGGCCGCGCGCCGCAGCGCTTCGCCGACCCGCTCGATTACCTCGGCCCAGTCGCCTCGCCTGCGTTGGCGGAACAGCCGCATTGTCGGATACCAAGGGCTATCCTCGCGATCCAGAAACCACCGCCAACAGGAGTCGAACCGGCTCAGCATCCACACCGGCCGGCCAAGCGCACCGGCCAGATGCGCAACCGCCGTATCCACCGTGATCACCAGGTCCAGCCCGGCCACCAGATCCGCCGTCGCGGCCCAGTCCGTCATGCGGGCGGAGACATCATGCAGTGCAGCGCCTGACAGCGCCTGTATCTGCCCTGCTGGCGGCCCCAACTGCAAGGAGACGAAGCTGCAGCCAGGAACCTCCAGCAACGGCGCCATGTCGGCCAGTCGCATCGACCGCCGTCGGTCGATCGCCACCGCATGCGGCTGCTCGGCACGTGACTTGCCCGCCCAGACCAACCCAACCTTCAATCCCTGCAGTCCGCCCAGAAATGCCGCCCAAGGCGAAGCATTGGCGCGCAGATAGCCAACCGGCGCCGGGATCGTCTCCATGCGGGTACCGAAGGCATAGGGCAGGCTGAGCAACGGGCAGTGGTAGTCGAACTGCGGCAGGACGTCGTCCTCCTCGCTCAGCACCTCCGCGACCCCTTCAAGGGTCTCCATCACTCGCCGCAGCGCCCGTGGCACCACCAGCACAACCCGCCCGCCCGCGGCCGCGACCATCGGGGCATAGCGGCAGAACTGCAGCGTGTCGCCGTATCCCTGTTCGGCGTACAGCAGCACGGTTTCACCTGCCAGCACCTGCCCGATCCAGCGTGGCTGTGGCAACACCGGCAAAGCCCCACCAGTCGCGGCCTCAACCGCCCAGCGCCATTCGTACTCGCGCCAACCCTCCTCCAACCGGCCCATCATCAACAGGGCCAGTGCCAGATTGGCCCGAGCCTCGGCGGCATCAGGTCGCACTGCCAAGGCTTCACGGCAGCACAGCTCGGCTTCCGCCGGTCTGACCTGCTCCATCAACGCCAGCGCTAGGTTGCTTCTCGCCCGGCTTGGTTCCACGCCAAGGTGCTGCGCACGCCGGAACAGGGCCTCCGCCTCCTCCACATGGTTCAGCAACTGCCGGGTGCAGCCGAGGTTCAGCATGGCATTGGGATGATCCGGCCGCAGCCGCAGCGCGGCACGGAAGCAGTTCTCCGCCTCCACGATATGCCCCAGGGTAAAATGTGCCATCCCCAGGTTGAGGTGCGCATCAGGACTTTCCGGATCCAGCCGCAACGCCGCGCGTTCGCACGCCAAGGCCTCATCCGGGCGTCGCTGCGACAGCGCCACCAGACCCAGATTCACCCAGGCCTCTGAGAAGTCCGGATCTAGGCCGATGGCCCGGCGATAGCAGCCCTCTGCCTCCGCAATGCGGTTTTGCCGATGCAGCTCAAGTCCCTGGTGATGCATGGCGCGTGATTCGATCAGGTTCATGGCGCGTAAATCGTAATGACTGAATTCCTACACAAGATCTGAATAGAGAATTTTTTCTGTCACGTAATCAGATGCCGATGCCGGCTTCCGGTAGGACTGCTGGCTTGGCACCCGCCCTCGGTTTCGTTAAGCCGCCGCACAACCCGGGACGTAGGAGGAAGCGATGACCGACCTGCCGAAATACGTTGACATCCATGAGGAAGGTCCCCGCGAGGGCTTTCAGATCGAGACTGGGCCCATCCCGACCACAGACAAGGTCCGTTTTTGCGAAGCCCTCGCCGGCACCGGGCTGCACGATGTGCAGTGCGTTTCCTTCGTCGATCCCCGCCGGGTTCCCGGCATGGCCGATGCAGTTGAGGTGGCGAATTCGATCCGTCAGCGCCCGGAGGTCCAATACACCGCAATCGCGTTGAATCTGCGGGGCTACGAGCGGGCAATTCAGACGCCGCTTCACATCACCGGCATCCTGCAGATGAGCGCATCCAACATATTCTCACTGCGCAACACAAACAAGAATAACGCGGAAACCTTGGCTGAACAGCGACGGCAGTTGGAGTTCTTTCGCGACCGCGGCGTCACGGTCGACTCGGCCATCGTCATGACCTGTTTCGGTTGCAACTTTGAAGGCGCGGTCGCGCCGCAAACCGTGCGCGACTGCGTCGGCTCGCTGCTGGCGCTGGCGCAGGAGTTCGAGATTACCCTTGACCGGGTTCGGCTGGCCGATACCGTTGGCTGGGCCTCCCCCGCCTCGATCCAGCGCGTCATCGGTCTGGTGCGCGAGACGTGGCCCTCGCTGCGCCTTGGCCTGCACCTGCACGACACACGCGGCACTGGTCTGGCCAACGCACTGATGGGCCTGCAGATGGGCATCGACAGCTTTGACAGCTCGTGTGCAGGGCTGGGCGGCTGCCCGTTCGCCGGTCACAAGGGTGCAGCCGGCAACATCTGCACCGAAGACCTGGTATTCATGTGTGAGGAGATGGGCATCGCCACCGGCATCGACCTCGACGCACTGATCGGCTGTGCTCGCATGGCCGAGGAAATCGTCGGCCACACCCTGCCGGGCAAGGTCATGCACGGCGGCAGCCTAACTCAGTACCGACAGGGAGCACGCGGATGAACGAGGTGCTGATCGAAAGACGTGGCCTGGTGCAATGGATCACCATCAACCGCGAGGCTCGCCGCAACGCGATGAACGACACGGTGACCGACATGATCGCCGCTGGCCTGACCGCCGCCTCGGCCGACCCAGAGGTGCGGGCCGTCGTGCTGACCGGCGCCGGAGACAAGGCGTTCTGCGCCGGGGCTGATCTGTCGGCCGGATCCGGGTCGTTCAAATACGACTACAGCAAGGTCGGACTTTCCTTCGTCAAGCTGATGAAGCTGGCGCGAGACCTGACTCTGCCATTGATCGCCCGGGTCAACGGCCACGCCATGGCCGGCGGCATGGGCCTGATAGGGATGTGCGATATGGCAATCGGGGTCGACAACGCCCGCTTCGGCATGCCAGAGGTCAAGATCGGCATTTTCCCGATGCAGATCATGGCGGTGCTGCAGCGCCTGATCCCCGCCCGCAAGCTGTATGAGATGGCGCTGACCGGAGAGCCCATCACCGCAGCCGAAGCCCAGGAAATCGGCCTGCTGAACTACGTCGTCCCTTCCTCGGAGCTTGATGCAAAGCTCGACTGGCTGCTGGCGCGTCTGCTGGACAAGAGCCCGACCGCCATCCGCCGCGGCAAATACGCCATGCGGGTCACCGAACAACTGACTTTCGATCAGGCGGCGGTGTTCATGGAAGCGCAGATCGGCACATTGGCGTTAACCGAGGATGCCGCCGAGGGTCGGGCCGCGTTCATCGACAAACGCCCGCCGGTCTGGCCGGGCCGCTGAGGGGTGCCAGCCTTCCTCTGGACAGATCCCGCGTCCATACCCGCTGCTTCGGCCGCTTCGCGCCAACACCTCGTCCAGCGCGAGACCTATCGCCGTGTGCCACCAACCCAAGTCGTTAATCGTTTGTTAATTAATTTCGGGTAGTTTTCGATCAGGCGTCCTCTCCAGCGTTGCCAGAAAGCGTATTTTAGCAAGCGCGGCTGCTTCAAGACGAATATAAGACCAACTGTATTGATGAACGATGATTTCAGATGATCAGGATGAGGACGCCGACGAACTTGATGACGACGGCGTTTTTGAAAGCGTAATAGGCCCGTCCGCGGTGGGTTCCGGCTCTGCCAGACCCGCCGCGGACACCATTTCCGACTGGCCTGCATCCTGTGCTCAGGCGACGGGAATCGAGATTGACGCAACGACAGTTGCCTGGTTTCAGGCACAGTACCCGGACTGGCGGGACCAGATCTGCCTTGTCCTACGCGGTTGGATGCTGAAGAAAAGGTCGACTTCAACCAACTTGTTGGTCGCGCGGCCAGCAATGTCGATTATCACCTGCGAAGGGCAACTCAAGCCCCCGACCGTGGACAGCTATCCGCCCATCGATCAATCCAGTTCTTAACTCGAGGAACGGCGGTCAACCGAACCGCCGTCCCCTGAGCGAGGCTCAAAAGCACTAGTCCCGGGAAAGGTGGCGATACCCCTAGCCTGTGCCGGGTTCCCCGTCGATTAAACAACTGGCACTAATCAACCGTCGGCCATTGGTTGCCGACAGTTAACGCGCACGCTTGCCGTTGCTACTGGAACTACGGTTGCTTCGGGAACTGACGACGGCACGGCCTACAGGATCCGCACCGCCCCTGGCCATCATGAACGCCTTCAAGACCTCGTTGATCCGGGTTTGATATCCTGCACCGAAGCCGCGGAAGAACCGCAGCACGTCGGCATCCAGGCGCAGGCTCACAGCCAGCTTTGGCTCACGGACATCGAACACCAGATCAGTTGCCCAGCCAGCCTGAACCGGCTCCGCTGCCCGGCTACCGGTGCCTCCTTTAGCCCCGTTGGGACGCAGCGCTGTAGCAGTCGGCCGTGCCTTCCCGGCCGCTGTAGTCCTGGATTTCGACGAAGCGTTTCCGCCACGACTTGGCTTCGGCATCTTATCCTCCCTTATGGTCAGGCTCGGTTGGTTCCGTCCCAATCACCATTTCCGCAGGCCTTGCTCACCTGCACTAACGTCATGTAGGCACGCGTGTGATTACGGTCAAGCGGCAGGTCAATCAGCCGTGACTTTCCCGCAACAGAACATGGCGGTCAGATCATCAATTCGATCAAAAACGGGCCAGACCGCTTCAGTCCGTGTGCCAGAAGATTGGCAAAGCCTTCCGCGGTGTCTGTCCGCGCGGCCTCCACACCCATCGAACCCGCTAGAGCCGGCCAGTTGATGTCAGGATTACCGATATCCATCATGTCAAGCGCGACCCGCCCGGGGTTGGCGCCGACATTCGCCAGCTCGCCTAGCAGGATCTGATACTTCCGGTTGGACAGCAGCACTGTCGTGACATCCAGCTTCTCCCGTGCCTGTGTCCACAGCGCTTGAACCGTATACATCGCCGATCCGTCCGCCTGCAGATTGATCACCCGCCGGCCTGGCGCACCAAGTGCGGCCCCTGTTGCCATCGGCATGCCGCCGCCGATTGCCCCGCCCGTGACGTTCAGCCAGTCATGCGGCGGGGCAGCCTTGGTATTGGCAAAGAAACCGCGTCCGAAACTGACGGATTCGTCCGCTATCACCGCAGCTTCCGGCATCAGCGCCCCCAGCGTTGCCGCCACCGCCTCTGGCGTCAAATTTCCGCGTCCCATGGACGGCCTCTCGCCGTTATGCGGCGCGTCAACTGGCGGACATCCCAGCGCATCCGCCAGCCGCGCCAGCGCCTCCACCACGTCTTGCTCGGGGCGCGCCAGCACATGAACTTCTGCGTCCTCGGGAACCGACGACTGCACCTTGTTCGGATAGGCAAAAAACGTCACCGGCTTGCGCGTCCCGGCCAGGATCAACTGCCGGGTTCCCGCCATCGCCGCGACTGCAACATCGACAACATAGGGCACCCGCTCGATCGCCAGCCGCCCTTGCCCACGCGCCATCCTGGCGTTCGAACCTTGTGCCAGCACCCGGCATCCGGTAGCCATCTGGATGCGATGCGCCAGAGCCAGCCCCTCGGCGTGTAGTGCCACGCCGCCCAGCAGCAGGACAATTCCCTCGCCGCCCCGGCGCAACGCACGCACCGCCGATTCAACTTGGGTCGGCGCTGCCAACGGCGTCGGGACGTGCGCCAGCGCCTCGGCTACCACTCCACCTTCATTCCAGGAGGTATCGGATGGCAGGATCAGCGTCGCCACCTGACCCGGCGCCAGCATCGACGCCTGCACTGCTGCAGCGGCGTCCGCCCCTACCGTGCGTACATCCGTTGAGGTGCGCACCCAGCCAGAGACGCCACGGGCAAAGCCTTCGGTATCGGCGGTCAGCGGCGGATCGAGTGGGCGATGATACGTTGCTTGGTCGCCGACAATGTTGACGACCGGCGTCGCCGCCCGACGCGCATTGTGCAGGTTGGCCAAGCCGTTTGCCAGGCCAGGACCGCAGTGCAGCAAGGTCGCCGCCGGCTTGCCCGCCATACGCGCATAGCCATCGGCCGCACCAGTCACCACACCCTCGAACAGCCCGAGCACGCAGTGCATGCCCGCGATACGGTCGAGTGCGGCGACAAAGTGCATCTCCGACGTGCCAGGATTGGAAAAGCACGTTGTGACACCGCTGTTCAGCAGGGAATGTACAAGGCTTTCAGCGCCGTTCATGCTCTCAATCTCCAACACATCTTGCCAATGATGCTACGAACCGGTCGGGACAAACGCAACGCCGTCACCATGATCCGCCGGATTGACCACTCCGTGTCAATGCGGCTGTCGATACTCGTTCTGGTATATCCCAACATGGTCCCGACCGGACCGCCCCTTGTCTCCACCGGAAATCCCGCGATACTCGGCTCGGTAAAATCGGCAAGGGGAGGATAATCAATGAGCGGCACATACCAGGGCGCCTGTTTCTGCGGCGCTGTCGAACTGGAAACCCAAGGTCAGCCCAATGCCATGGGTTACTGCCATTGCCAGTCGTGCCGCTCATGGTCAGGTGGGCCGGTCAATGCATTCTCGCTTTGGCCGACAGAAGCAGTGAAGGTGAAGAAAGGCGGGGAGAACGTCGCGACCTACCACAAGACCGACATGAGCCATCGGCAGTATTGCAAGCTGTGCGGCGGCCACCTGATGACCGTGCACCCACCGCTGAACATGATCGATGTGTTTTCCGCAACGCTGCCTGACATGCCGTTTCAACCGCAGTTACACGTCAATTACGCCGAGACCGTCCTGCGCATGCACGACGGGCTGCCGAAACTGAAGGATTTCCCGACCGAGTTCGGTGGTTCTGGCGAAACGCTGCCGGAGTAGCCCTCAGACTCGGGCCACGCCGGCAGAACGCCAACAGCGTGCCCTATCCTGCCGCAGCAGCCAGTGAACGCCTGTGCTGCAACGCGGCAAGCCGCTGGTGTTCCGGTTCAGACCTCGTCGTACTGGACCAGCCATTCGCAAACCTCCCAACCGACCATGACACCAGCAAAGCATTGCTTCCCGGGTCATGGTTTCTAAGTTCTCTGCGGCAACCGGTTTACGGCGTTGCAGCAAGACAAGCAGAAGCGGGACGATACGAGATAAGTTACTGCAAGACATCCAGGCCGCCCCTAGGTAGCCCGTGCAACAAATTGGCTGTTTGTATAGTCAGCGACTCATGCTTTAGTTGGAGATACACAAGATTTATTGAGCAGACTAAAAGCAGTCATTGTGACAGCATGCTTGAGATAAGGTAATGCTTGCCCACGCTGCGGCACGATCGTCGATGCTGATAAGGATCTCCACCTTGAACGTCCGTCAGGAGCCACCGATGGGAGCCAAGGCATTCGTCCAGCGCACAATCCGGCTGGCAATGCGGACGCCTGTGATCGGGCGGTCCGTCATCGGCTTCTATGATCGAAGGCAGGTTTTTCCCGGCTGGAACCGCGAACATCCCTATGACCGCCTGCACGGCGTCCAGACCAGTGGCGCCAGCCCGGGCTACGTCCTCGGTCCCGACATGCCACCATACGGCGCCGCTCAGCCCAGCATCATTCGTCAAGCACTCGCCGCCATTCCCGAACCGCAGCTCTGCCACTTCGTCGATCTCGGCTGCGGCAAGGGACGACCCCTTCTGCTCGCAACTGAATTTGGCTTCCGCGCCATCACCGGCGTGGAGTTTTCCGCGGCCCTCTGCTCGATCGCGCGGCGCAACGCTGCCGTATTCGAGAGCACCTATCCACAACGCACGCGGGTCGAGATCATCGTCGGTGACGCCTTCGCCTACCCATTGCCCGACGACAACCTTGTCATCTTTCTCTACCGTCCATTCGACCAGGCCGGAACCCAGCGCCTGCTCGACAGCGTCGAAGCTTCGTTGCGGACAAAGCCGCGCAATCTGTACATCGTTTGCTACAACCCGGTCTGGGCCGACGTGCTGGACGCCTCATCTGCCCTTGAAAGGCGGTTTGCCGCACAGCTTCCTTACGACGCCGCTGAAATGGGCTTTGGTCCCGACCAGTCCGACGGCGTCGTCATCTGGCAGAACAAGGGAAATCTTCACCCGCTACCACCGGGCGACCCGACCCTCCCGGTCAGGATCATTGCACCCGGCTGGCTGGCGGCCGTCGTTATGCCCACTTGAAGCCCTGACTGCGGGCAAACAGACGGAACGGCCGGCAATCCAACCGCCGGCTCATTCGGACTTTATCGCCTCCTCCAGCTCAAGCGCCCGTTGCGTCGTCATCGACCGCAGGCAATCCGCCGCCTCAACCTCACGGATCGTGCCCTCATGTGCGGCATAGAACCCGCAGTTGACGTTCCGATACTGTACCCACAGCCGCTGTGCCGCCTTCAGCGGGTCCCGCTGCGGCGGCGCGACATGCTGCAATAACGTCTTGTACGCCTTGTTCAGCCGCTGGTCCCAGGTCTTGGTCTTGGCGGCCAGGCAATCGACGATCCCCACGGTGCTGACCTGGTCGCCGCAAGGCCCGGCGTCCTGCTCCGCAGCGCCGGCCGGCCGAGCGGCTACTGGGATCATCGCCAGCGTCAGAAGCAGTAATAATCTGATAGTCAACTCTTCTGTCCGCAGCAGCACCAGCCTCCGCACGCTCCCATCACGCAACGCCCGTGCGCGCCCAAAGCCGCGGCAGCGCGCCATCCGCACCACCGACAGGATCCCCTGCCGGAAGCGGCACAGCGGCGATCCGGCGAACCGCGTCATCATGCTCCTGTGGCTTGCCGCGGCACAGGTCGGGGTCTGGTCCATTATCCGGATAAGCGCCGACGATCAGCAGGTCGTCCGACTGGCCGTGGTTGAAGTGCGCCACCCCGGCCGGCACCACCACCACATCGCCTGCCCGCACCGTCAGAACCTTGCCGTTCGAGCCACCGAACAGCACGGAGACCTCGCCCCGCGCCACACCCAGCACCTCATGCGCCCGGCTGTGGAAGTGATGGAACCGATAGACCCCGTTTCGCCACGCCGGCGGCCAGTGATTCTCCGCGAACACCCGCTCGATCGCCGCCGCGTCCGACGGCACCGCGTCCCGGTAGACCAGCAGTGGAAGCTGCGAGTTCGGGATCGCCCCGTCGTCGTTGAAGGTGAATGCCAATGGTTCAGTCATCTCAGGCTGCCTCCGTCGCTTCCGCTTCATCCTCATCGCCATAGCCCAGCAGGCGCAACGCTCGCCCGCGTATCCCCCGCGCCGCGGCGGCATGGATCAGCGCTTCCTCGCGACCATGCGTCACCCAAACCTCCGGCGCACCAACCTCGTCCAGCGTCGCGTTCAGCTCGTTCCAGTCGGCATGATCCGAGATCACCAGCGGCAGCTCCACACCGCGTGACTTGGCCCGCTGCCTAACCCGCATCCAGCCCGAGGCCAGGGCGACGACCGGATCTTCCAGCCGCCTTGCCCAGCGGTCGGCAATTGCCCCAGGTGGCGCCAGCACGATCGCACCCACCAGCGCCGCCTTCGCCGCAACCGTCGCCGGGCGCAGATCGCCCAGCTCCACACCAAGCTGGCGGTAGACCTCGCACATTGATGCCAGCGCGCCATGCAGCCAGATCGGCTTGTCCCAGCCTGCCTGCCGCAGCAGCGCAATCACCCGCTGGCACTTGCCCAGCGCATAGCAGCCAACGACATGCGTCCGCTCAGGAAACAGCGCCACGCTGTCCAGCAACCGCAGGATCTCCTGACCTGGCGGCGGGTGCACGAAGACCGGCAGCGCAAATGTCGCCTCGGTGACGAACACATCGCAGGATACCGGCTCGAACCCCGCGCAGGTCGGGTCACTCACCCGTTTGTAGTCGCCGCTGACCACCGCTCGGGATCCCTGATACTCCATCGCCACCTGCGCACTGCCCAGCACATGACCAGCCGGAGCAAGCCAGACCCGCACGTCACCGCAGGTGATCGGCTGGTGCCACGCCAGGGCCTGTTGACGGATGCCGGCATTGCCCTCGCCCAACCGAACCCGCATCACCGCCAAGGTATCGGCGGTTGCCAGCACTGCCCGATGCCCCGGCCGCGCATGATCGGCATGCCCATGGGTGATCACCGCCCGCTCGACCGGACGCAGCGGATCGATGTAGAAGCCCCCGGGTTCGCAGAACAGGCCCTCGGGCAGCACTCTCAGCCAGGTCTCTGGATGCGGCATGTCCACCATGTTGGCATCGGCGCGGGGCTCGACCAGCCTGAAACAAGCGTGGTTGACCGACCCGCCGGATGCAGGCATGCCAGACTGGTCAGCAGCGTCAAGAGAGGATCCAATGCTGGACGCAGACCGGCAGACCTTGCACGTCCGCTGTGGTTCGGACATTCGCGACTCCCTGCAGACGGCCGGCTTCGGCGGTGATTTCCTGGAGTATTCCGATCCCCTCTGCCAGGGCCCGGTCCCCGATAGTGCCGATCTTACCGCCATCCGCGCGGGGTTTCTGGCCGACGCCTATGGCGGCTTCATGCAGCAGACCCAGGACCAGTTGGCTGCCCGCTTGCAGGAGGCGGACGCCCGCGTGACCACAGCCCACCGGTATTCGCGCGTCGTCCTCTGGTTCGAGCATGACAGCTACGACCAGCTTGTCCTCGCACGCTGCCTCGCCCGCCTCGCCGATGGTCCGCTTCCCGCCTGCCTGGAGCTGATCTGCATCGACCGCCAGCCCGACATCCCGCGCTTTATCGGCTTGGGACAACTGTCGCCGGCTGCACTGACCGCCCTATGGCCCTCGCGCACCGCGGTCACTCCGGCGCAGATCGGATTTGGACAGACGGTCTGGACGGCGCTGCGCCAGCCCGACCCGTCAGCGCTGCTGGCCATTGCCGCCACCGCGACCCCGGCGATGCCGTTCGCATCGGCCGCCTTGCGCCGGCACCTGCAGGAGCTGCCTGCCGCACACGACGGGCTTTCGCTGACCCAACGCCTGACACTGCAGGTCCTGTCCGAGCAACCAAGTTCAGTCGGACGCGTCTACGCCAGGCTGATGCAGCACCTTGAACCGCTTCCTTTCCTGGGCGACCTGATGTTCCTGCACGTCATCCAGCAGATGGCGTTGACCCGACCGGCTGTGCTCACCATTGAACAAGGCGAGGCGCCGTTCCGGCGGCTGGCCACGATAACCCCGACCGGACACGACGTCCTGCGCGGCGCCATTGACTTCCTGTCACTCGATCCGCCGCATCGCTGGGTCGGCGGCGTTCGCATCACGTCTGCACAGCCCGCCTGGCGCTACAGCGATGCCGCCATGCGGCTGTCCCGCAGCGGCGACGAGACTTAGCACCAAATCGTAGCTCCGGCTGATAAACCCTGTCGCTGCCTGTGCTTCCGGGTTGTCGTCTACGACGATTGCGTGCTTATCTCTATCCATGCCAGGAACATTACCGGAACCATTCGCTGCCTGGTTCACTGCCCAGAGTTGGGCTCCCCGGCCCCATCAGATGGCCATGCTGGAAGCCGCCCAGCACCGCGAAAGCATCCTGCTGATCGCCCCCACCGGCGGCGGCAAGACGTTGGCCGGCTTCCTGCCCAGCCTGGTCGATCTCGCCGCCAACCCCCGTCCAGGCCTGCACACGATCTACCTCAGCCCGCTGAAGGCTCTCGCCACCGACATCGCCCGCAACCTGACCCGCCCGGTGCAGGAGATGCGGCTGCCGATCACCATTGAGGCCCGCACCGGCGACACCCCTTCCAACCGCCGTGCCCGCCAGCGCGCAACCCCACCGCATCTGCTGCTGACCACGCCCGAAAGCCTTGCCGTGCTGCTCTCGCTGCCCGATGCGCCGGACTTCTTCGCCTCGCTGTCCTGCATCGTGCTCGATGAGGTGCATGCCCTGGCCGGTACTAAGCGAGGCGACCAGCTTGCCCTCGGCGTTGCCCGTCTCGCCACGCTCGCCCCCAGCGCCCGGCGCGTCGGCCTGTCGGCCACCGTCGCCCATCCCGACGCCATCCAGGCCTACACCGGCGCCACCCGCCGCATCGAGGTTACCGACGGCGCCCCTCCGCAATTGCAGATGACCCTGCCCGAAGGCCGGTTGTCCTGGTCCGGCCACATGGGCTTGGAAGCCGCACCACAGATCATGCAGCGGATCCGCGATGCCGGCATGACCATCGTCTTCGTCAACACCCGCGCCCAGGCAGAGCTGATCTTCCAGGCATTGTGGAAGCTGAACGATCCCACTCTGCCGATCGCCCTGCATCATGGCTCGCTGGAGGTTGAGCAGCGCCGCAAGGTGGAAGCGGCGATGGCCGCCGGTAGCCTGCGCGCTGTCGTGGCGACTTCGTCGCTGGATCTCGGCATCGACTGGGGCGGCGTCGACCAGGTCATCCAGGTCGGCGCGCCAAAGGGGGTCTCTCGCCTGCTGCAGCGCATCGGCCGCGCCAACCACCGCATGGATGAGGCCTCCCGGGCCGTCCTGGTCCCCGCGAATCGCTTCGAGGTGCTGGAGTGTGAGGCCGCCATCCTGGGCATCGGCGCGCGGGAACTCGACGGCGACCCGCCGCGGCCCGGCGGCCTGGACGTACTGGCGCAGCACCTGCTGGGACTGGCCTGCAGCGCACCGTTCCTGCCCGACGAGGTCTACCAGGAGGTGACGGCCGCGGCCCCCTATGCCCGGCTCTCCCGCGCCGACTTCGACGACGTGCTGCGCTTCGTCGAGGACGGCGGCTATGCCCTGCGCGCCTACGACCAATGGAAGAAACTGTTCCGCGACAGCGAGGGCCGGGTGCATGTCCGCAGCACCCGCACGGCCGTGGTCCACCGCATGAACATCGGCACCATCGTCGAAGCGCCCGTCCTGAAGGTCCGCCTTGTCGGCAAGCGCGGTTTCGGCGCCCCGCTCGGTGAGATCGAGGAATACTTCGTCAACATGCTGCGCCCCGGCGACACCTTCATGTTCGCCGGCCGCCTGCTGCGCTTCATCCGCGTGCACGAGACAGCGGTGGAGTGCATGGAAGGCGGCGACGGCGATCCGATGGTCCCCGCATACGCCGGCGGCCGCTTGCCGCTGACCACCAACCTCGCCGACCGCGTCCGGACCTTGCTGCAGGACCCTGCCAAGTGGGACCTGTTCCCCGACCAGGTGCGCGACTGGCTGCGGCTGCAGCGCGGCGTCTCCCGCCTGCCCGGCCGCGACGACCTGCTGATCGAGACCTTTCCCCGCGGCGACCGCTGGTATCTGGTGGCCTATTGCTTTGAGGGCCGCAACGCTCACCAGACCTTAGGGATGCTGGTCACCAAGCGGATGGAGCGGGCCGGCTTTGCCCCCTTGGGCTTCGTCGCCACCGACTACGTGCTGGGGATCTGGTCGGCCAATCCGCCGCGCGATGTCGCGCAGTTGTTCCAGCAGGACATGCTGGGCGACGACCTCGAGGCGTGGATGGCCGACAGCTCGATGCTGAAGCGGACCTTCCGCAACGTCGCGGTGATCGCCGGGCTGATTATGCGCAACCAGCCGGGGGCGGAGAAGAACCGCCGTCAGGTCACCATCAACAGCGACCTGATCTATGAAGTGCTGCGCCGTCATCAGCCGGACCACATCCTGCTGCGCGCTACCCGCGCCGATGCCGCCACCGGCCTGACGGACGTAGGCCGCATCGCCGCGATGCTGGCTCGGGTGCAAGGACATATCGTGCACATGGTGCTGTCGCGCGTCTCGCCCCTGGCGGTGCCAGTGCTGCTCGACATCGGCCGCGAGAGCGTGCGCACCCACACCGACGAGGAAGCCCTGCTGGCCGAAGCCGAAGCCATAATTGCCGAAGCCACCGATGGCACCGAACCGGCCTGGGTTCCGGCAGTACACCGCGCCAACTTCGCTCGCCGCTCCTCCGGAGCACAGAAGACGCTGATCCCGCGCCGCCCACCCGCCCGCCAGAAGAGCCTGCTGCCATGACCGCGGCACCCATCCACTTGGCCGGCGAGCGGCTGATGCTTGACCCCATGGGTGCGGTGTTTTGGCCCGGACAACGGCTGCTGGCGGTCTCTGACCTGCACCTGGAGAAGGGCTCGTCCTTCGCCCGCCGTGGCATGCTGCTGCCGCCATGGGATACCCACGCCACCCTCGACCGGCTGACCCTGCTGCTGCGCCGCTGGTCGCCGCACACCGTCGTCGCCCTGGGCGATTCATTCCACGATAAGCTTGGCTCCAGTCGTCTGCCGCCGACGGAGCAGCACCGGCTGCAGGCGATGACCGAGGCGCACCGCTTCATCTGGGTGCAGGGGAACCACGATCCCACGCCGCCCCACGGCCTGGGCGGCAACTGGGTGGAGACCTTCCGCACCGGCACCATGATGTTCCGTCATCAGGCCATCACACCGGCTGACCCGGGTGAGGTCGTCGGCCACCACCACCCGAAGGCCACCGTTCAGGCGCGTGCCGGATCTGTCTGCCGCCCCTGCTTCGTCTTCGACGGCAGTCGGCTGATGATGCCCGCATTCGGTGCCTATACCGGCGGCCTGGATGTCCGCGATGCCGCCATCCGCGGCCTGTTCCCCCGCGGCGGCCGGGTATTTTTGTTGGGTAGGGAACGATTGTACAGCTTTGAGATTGGCCATAGCCATACCTTGCCAATTCGAGAAGCGGGCCGCATCACCGGTTGATCGTCGTTTATCAGCCCGCCGGAAAGGCTGCCTCCATCGCACGCCGATACCGATAAGCTTCGTCGGCCGTGTCGATTCGTACATCGTCCCACGTCACCGGCTTACCCGCCGGCACGTCCCGCACTAGCGGCACCCGGTTCGCCAACCCGATCGGCAGGCCACCGTGCCGCAGGCTGTCCGTCGCCGTCATCAGCTTGCCCCACACGCATGCCCCCCCTTCACCATCCAGAACCTCACCCGCCCGCAGATCCCGCTTGGCGGTCGAGACCACGTCGCCGCGAAATCCGGATGCCGCACCGGTCGCTTCACGGCGAAGTGCCGCGGACAGGATCGACACGTTCAGCTCCAGCCCGATCAGGTGGAACGGTCGGTACAGCGCCGAAACCCGGCCGGAGCTGTCGGTCACCACGCCATATTCCTGGAAGCACCGCTTGGCATACTCGTTGGGCGCCTCGAACACTACGAACACGCCCCAGCGCAGGTCGTTGGCCACCGGGCTGCCGTCGCGGTGCACAGAGGAGATCACCTCCACTTGGCCGCTGTGATGCAGCGTGCCGGCATTGCCTGCGCGCAGCCGTTCCGCCATATCGTGCGTCCCGATGGGCGGGAACTCCAGCCCGTCGGGCGCCGGCGTCAGGCCAGAGGCGTTGGCCACCGCCGCCATCTCGATCGCCGACTTCGTGCCGTCAAGGAACGAATTGAACATCTGTGGATTCATCCCGCCGATCCGCGCCTGCTCCGGCGTCAGGCCGTAATAGCCCCATACCGTTTCCGGCGTGGAGGCATGATACTCCTGCATGTACTTGGTGCCCTTGCCGGCGGCGATCACTGGAAAGCCGCAGGACCGAGCCCAGTCGACCAGCTCGCAGATCAGCGCCGGCTGGTCGCCATACGCCAGGCTGTAGACGATGCCGGCCGCCTCCGCCTCGCGCGCCAGCAGCGGGCCGGCCAGGACGTCGGCCTCCACGTTCACCATCACGATGTGCTTGCCCTCGCGTATCGCCCGGCGCGCGTGCACGATCCCTGCCGGTGCGTGGCCAGTGGCTTCCACCACCACCTCAACCTCGGGAAAGCCGATCATCGCGGTAGCATCCTCGACGAACCGCGTGGCGGCGATCCGTTCCTCGTTCCATCCCACCGTTCGGCACGCGTGCCGCGCCCGATCTGGTGACAGATCAGCGATGGCGGCGACCTGCAGCCCCGGTGTCGTCGGCACCTGCGCAAGGAACATCGAGCCGAACTTGCCGGCACCGATCAGCCCGACTCGCACAGGACGCCCCGCATCGGCGCGGCGTTGCAGCAGGCGATACAGGTTCATGTCGGTCCTCCGTCCGGATTGGCATCCGCGCTTCTATAGGCGTGGCGGTGAAATGCGAACCGCGCTGATCACCAACTGGGCAAACTGGTCATATCCACGGTCTTGCACGTGCGCAGCCTGGCCGGCTGCCGATTCCACCGCGGCACTGGTGTGCAGCGACCCGAGCAGCTCAGACCCAGTAGGCCGGCTGGCGGCGGAACCTGTCGAACGCGTCGATGATCCGTGGCCGCATCTTTCCGGCGCGGGCGGCCATGAAGCCGCGCACCAAGCCAACCGCATAGGCATGCCTGCCGCTATCGCCGCCAAGCTCCTCCAGCAGATGCGCCGCCACCGCGCCGTCGTTCAGCACACCCAGCCGCTGCTGCAGCACGCTCAACCGGTTGATAAAGCGCTGCGCCGCCTTGCCGGGGTACAGGCTGACAAACATCTCCGCCGCGTACCGCGCTCGCTTCGCCCGCAGCCGCACCCCGTGCAGGCCGGGAATGTCCAACGCCTCCATCCGCTTGCCTGCAGAAATCAGCCGCTTCCAGCGCTGCTGCATGACTGCGGCGCTGAATGCCTGCACCGAAGCATCTGCATCCATTTCGGCCGCCGGGAGCGTCCGCCAGAACCCAGAGGCGGTGAACCAGGCCAGTTCGATCGCCAACCTGCGAAACCCGGGACTGTGCAAATAGGCTACCAGGGCGGCGCGATGCGCCTTTCGCCGTCTCGCCGCCGCGGCTGCCAATTTCTCCAGCCGCGGATCGCCAGGAAATGCGGCGCCGATAGCCGGCAGCGTCTCCTCGAAGAACACATCCCAGTCCCGGCAAGGGCCGAGCTGGCGCCCCAGCGCACGCAGGGCGGCACTGATATCGTCCAGCGCCCCAGGCTGCACGGCCGTGCGGAACACCGACACCGCGGATCGCGCGCGGCGCACCGCCACACGCATCTGGTGCACCGCGTTCACGCCAGCCGCGTCCAAGCCCGTCGCCGCCTGGGCATGCGTCAGGATGACATCGGTCAAGTGGCCGAGGATGTGCGCCAGCGCATCCGCCGGACAGGGCACCGCGGGCGGCAGCACCGGCGGCCCCAGATGCCGCGGCAGAGGCTGCTGTCCGGTCGCCAGTGCAATCCCCTCAGCCGGCAGCGACGCCAGCGGCACCACAGCCGGGATCGCCGCGGCGATCATCTCCGCCGCGGTCCACGTGGCCGCGGCATCTCCGCTCAACAGGATGCGGGCCACCGGCCGCTCTGCAGTGACCGCGCGCAGGATGCCCTTCTCGATCGTCAGCGTCACGGCTTCGTCACCGAACCGGTGCAGGCTGGTGGTGCGCCGCCCCTCGAAGGCTGCGAGCGGCGCCAGCGGGCCTGGCAATTCCGCCGGATCGGGCGCCTCAGCGACGACTGGCACCGGCTGCGCCGGCAGCCACGTGGCTGCCCCCGGCGCGATCCGGTCCAGCCGCAGCACCCCCCGCTGCTCGGTCAACGTTAGCCCATCAGCCAGCAACACATGCTCCGGCGTATCGTGCCACACGATCTTGACAGCCTGGCTGCGGGCGCGGCCGTCGCGGTTGGCGGCAAGGATCTTCAGCCGTCCCAGGCCGGCGACAGCGTCGCTGTCAGCGGCAAGCTCCAGTTCCATCAGGCTAGCCTCATCAGGATGGATCCGCCGACTCCAGCATCCGGGGCGTCAGGAAGCGCACCAGCCGCCCACCCCCCTCGCGCAGGTCCCACCACGATCCGGCAACCACAAACTCGGCCAGCGCTCCGGTCGGAAAACCCGACGCCATCGCCAGAACGGCCGGACTGCCGCCAGCGAGTGCGGCGGGTCCTGCCAGGGTCAGGGCAAGGTCATGCAGCCCGGGATTGTGACCGATCATCAGCACGCTGCGCACGGTTTCCGCCACCCCATGAAGCGCCGAGGTCAGCGCGATCGGGTCGGCGAGGTACAGGCTGTCCATCGGCTCGACCAGGGGCGAGTCGTCCCAAGGCTCCAACGCCTCCAGCGTCTCCATCGTCCGCCGTGCCGTTGACACCAAAACCACGTCCGGCGCCAGCCCCAGCTCACGCATCGCCTGGCGCATCGCCGCCGCTGCCCGACGTCCGCGCGCGTTCAGCGGGCGGTCCCGGTCAGGCATCGAGGCGTCGTCCCAGGTGGACTTCGCATGCCGCAGGAGCATCAGTTGGCGCATGATCGCAGCCATCTTGCCACGGCTCGCGTGCGTTGTCCTCCTCTAGTCTCCTGGGTCAGAAGTTCGTCAGATTACAGTCTATGGGATGAGTTATAGGCCACGCTTTTCCGCAATCTGGCACTAAGCCTTGGCGGCCTTCTTTGCCGCACGAGCAGCTTCTTCGGCTGCCGCTTCGGCCTTGCGAGCCTCCACCTGTTCGGCGTGATTGCGATACAGGTCCAGCGCCTGCATGGCGTGCTGATTCGCCGCGGTGTCGGTCTCAGCCGCTTCAGTGGCCAGAAGTTGGGCCTTCTCAAAGTTGCCGGACTCGCACTGCTTGGCCGCATCCCGATGCATGTTGGCGGCGATCTCCAGGTGCCGAGCCGCATCGTTGTGGTGCGCAGCGGCCGTGGTCTTGATGTCGTCCATAACTGTCGATCCTCCGCTTCTGTCTGACAAGAACCAGCCTGGATCGGTGCGGGTTGCATCTGCGACCGGTTGGCGCTGCCAGCCGGTGCTCAACCGGCTGGCATTTTTCTACCAATTCATCGGATTCACGATGATGGCGCTGGAGTTCCGACCTCCTGACGAAGCTGGCGCGCCGCGGCCACCAGGTTTTCCAGAGCTGGCCGGACCTCCTCCCAGCCACGAGTCTTCAGGCCGCAGTCGGGGTTGACCCAGATCTGCCAATCGTCGAGCCGCTGACGGGCGAGACGGAGCAGCCCGAGCATTTCGGCAACGGCGGGCACGCGCGGGCTGTGGATGTCCCAAACCCCCGGCCCGATCTCCGCGGGATAGATATGCCTGCTGCCGCCGTTGCCAGGGGCGAAGGCATCGAGCAGTTCCATCTGGCTGCGGGTCGTCTCAATCGAGATCGCATCGGCATCCATGGCCGCAATCGACTCAATAATGTCGTTAAACTCGGAGTAGCACATGTGGGTATGGATCGCGGTCGCGTCCGTCACGCCCGCGGTGGCCAACTGAAAGCTTGCCACCGCCCAGCGCAGATAGTCGTGCCAGGCTGCTCGGCGCAGCGGCAGACCTTCCCGGAATGCCGGTTCGTCGACCTGGATGATGCCGATGCCGGCGCTTTCCAGATCGTTGACCTCATCACGGATCGCCAGGGCGATCTGCCGGCACACCTGCTCGCGCGGCAGGTCATCGCGTACAAACGACCATTGCAGCATGGTCACCGGTCCGGTCAGCATGCCCTTCATCGGCCGGCTGGTCAGGGACTGCGCGTAGGCAGACCATTGCACGGTCATCGGCGCTGGACGGGAGACGTCGCCCCAGATGATCGGTGGGGCAACGCATCGGCTGCCGTAGCTCTGCACCCAGCCGTGCTGAGTGAAGGCAAAGCCTTCCAGTTGTTCGCCAAAGTACTTGACCATGTCGTTGCGTTCAAATTCACCATGCACCAGCACGTCGATGCCGAGCGACTCCTGCCACTGTACCGCAGCCCTGACCCAATCCTGCAAGGTTCGGGTGTAGGCCTCACTGGTGATCTCGCCGCGCCCGAATGCGGCACGTGCCTTGCGGACCTCCCCGGTCTGGGGAAACGAGCCTATGGTTGTTGTTGGGAAGACGGGCAGTTGCAGCCGTGCCTGCTGCTGCGCGCGCCGCAGGGGAAACGAACTGGGCCTTCGCTCCATCGCTGGAGTAACCGCGGTCAGGCGGTCGGCCACTGCTGGGCGATGCACATCAGCACTGCTCTGGCGCGACCGCAGCGCGGCGTCACTTTCCTCCAGTTTCGCCTGCACCGCGGCCTCACCCTGGTCAAGCGCGGCGACGAGTGTCGCCACCTCATCGAGTTTCTGCACCGCGAAGGCAAGCCAGCGCTTGATCTGCGGGTCGAGCTTCGCTTCCTGCGTGACATCGACAGGCACGTGCAGCAGGCTGCAGGACGGCGTAATCATCAGCCGCTCCGTGCCGCCGCGACGGCTCGCCGCGCATTGGGCGGTTGCCAGCGCCGACCGCAAGTCGCTTCGCCAAACGTTGCGTCCATCGATCAGGCCAAGTGACAGAAACTGACCGGCTCTTGCAGACGTCAGAATGGTGTCGAAGTCATCACCGCCGCGCACCAGGTCAACATGCAGGCCAGCCACAGGCAGGCGCAGTGTGGTGGCGAGGTTGTCACCCATTGGGCCGAAGTAGCTCGCCAGCATGATCCGCGGCGCTGGGCCGCGCGCTAGACCAGAATATGCCCGGTCGAATGCGCTGCGAGCCTTTTCAGACAGGTCGAGCGCGAGGCAGGGTTCGTCCATCTGCACCCACGGGCAACCGGCATCGGCCAGTTCACGAAGAACCTGCGCGTAGACCGGCACCACCGCGTCCAGGCGATCCAGCGGATCAGAGCTGTCCAGGGTCTTGCACAACAGCAGGAATGAGACGGGACCAAGCAGTACCGGCCGGGTGGCTGTGCCCAGCTCACGTGCCTCCTGAAAAAGCGCCAGGGGGCGGTTGTCTGTCAGTTGGAACGGTTGGTCCACGCGGAGGCGTGGCACCAGGTAGTGGTAGTTGGTGTCAAACCATTTGGTCATTTCCAGCGCCGGCAAATCAGGCTGCATGCTGGCCGCTGGTCCGGTGTCGCCGCCGCGCGTTCCCCGAGCGAGAGCGCAGTATGTCGCAAGGCTGACGGGTCCGCCCGTCCAGCCGTATCCCGACGGAATGGCGCCAAGCATGCAGGCGGTATCCAAGACATGGTCGTACAGCGAGAAATCGCCTGACGGTACGTGACCATCGCTCAGCACCTGCTGCTGGCGCCAGTGCACCGCCCGCAGCCGCGCGGCCTCGGTCAGCAAAGCCGCGTCAGTCATGTTGCCGCCCCAGTAGCCCTCGAGCGCGGACTTCAGTTCCCGCCGCAGCCCGATACGGGGAAAGCCAAGGTTGCTGGCGATGGTCATGCCGCCACCTCATGTCGCCGAAGACGGATAGAGCGCATTTTCAGGACCGGGTTGGTCCTTCGGGCGTTGGAATCGCGTGCCGCCATCGCGGGATCGCGAGTCGGCGGCTGAGCTGGCAGATGAAGCATTTATTCTCTCCAACTTCCGAAGCACCCCGCCCGGAAGCATTGGTCAAGCGCGACACCGGCAGGTCTCCTGGCTTACGGGTCAACACCTCTGGTCCTGCCTTCCCGGATCTGTCGATCCAGTGGCTGTTCATGGCCTTGACCATGCGGCCCAGCGGCTCACCGCTAACAGTTGCGGGGGCAGCCATCGACTTGCCCCCGGACCGCGATCCTGCCGAGGCGCACGATGTTCCCTTTTCACCCGCTCGCACGGGACCGGTGACACATAAGGATGTCTTTATATCGCTTAAAAGGTCAAGCCTGTCCCGGACGGGTCTATGCTGCTCGATGCCGGCCGCTGCGCCTATCGGGATCTTTCATCAAGACAGCGCTTGTCGTTATGTGCCGGCTGTGCCGCAGCAGGAGACGTTAAGGTGAGCGAGTCGCTGGAACGAGCCCACGAAGCCATCGAGGAGCATGCCACACATGCGGACCCGTGGGCCCGCCGCGTCGCGATACTGGTCTCGGTTCTCGCCGCAATTCTGGCGATGACCGAAATTGGCGGCAAGACGGCGCAGAACGCCTATCTGGCGCATCACATCACGCTGTCGAACGACTGGAGTTTCTATCAGGCAAAGAACCTGCGCGCGGTCATGCGCACGTCAGAGGCCGATTTGCTGGCAAGCCTGCCGAATGCGCAAGATCCGGCGATCCAGGCTCGGATGCGAGAAGCTCAGACCTACAGCGAACGCATGCGCGACGACCCGCAAGGCGGTGAAGGGATGAAGCAGCTTGCCGTGGCTGCCCAGGATGAGGAAGCCCGGCGTGATGCGGCCGAGCACCGGTATCATAGCTATGAATATGCTGTGGGCGCGCTGGAAATTGCCATTGTGCTGGCTTCAGTTTCCGTCGTCACGAGGATTCGCGGGCTGACCTATGCGGCCGCCGGCATCGGCGCATTGGCCGCAGCGGCGGCGTTCGGTATAAGTACGAATTTATTTTGATTCCTTGACTTCTATACGAGAATCTCGCCTTAACAGTCACGCGATTGTGAAGGCGAGCTGTGGCATGCGGAAGGCATTTTCAGCGCTGGACGACATGCTGATCGAGCGGGTCTTCCAGCCGCTGTCAGACCTGATCACCCATCAAGTTGGGCTGAGCCGAGCCGATCTCGCCTGCTGCTGTATCGACGCGGCTTCACTGGCGTGGATCGTTTCGCGTTCGCACATTCTGTCTGCGGCCGTTGTTGACTGGGACGTCAGTGCCGCATTCACCGACCTGGCGTTCCTGCTGCTTGGCCTGATCGCGATGATCAGCCTGCGAATGGTCTTCCGACGGTCGGCCAGCCGGCGCACCAATCCGCTGCGGCAGACCATGCAGCCGCACCGGGCGGTCTCATTGCTGATGCTGATGGCTCGCTTGCTGCAGTTCCGATCCCTGGCGGTAATCGATGTAGCGGATGGCATGATGCTGTTGTGTGCGGCGTTTGCACTCTATCTCGGCGCTTGCGAGGAGCCGCCCCCGGCGCATCGCGCCAAGGCAGCGTTTGCGCCGGCGAGTTGACGTCGTACGGCTTCTTTGCAGGGCATCTGAATGATCGGCTTGGTTGACCGGCCATATCGCCGTAGACCAACCCTCGCCCATCCCGCGGATTTCCTCAGTGGTCAGAAATAACCGCTAGGCTCGACCGGCCAAACGACGAAATTCCTCATGCAACGTTTCCGGCTCCGGGTCCGGCAACCAGACAGCCGGCTCATCCACCGCTGCGGCAAGCAGCAGCTTGTAGTTGTCCCGGGAAATCTCCTCAGCCCCAAACTGGGCCAGATGCTCAGTCACGAACTGTGTGTCCAACAGGCGAAACCCGCCCAGGCGCAAGCGAGCGACCAAGTGCACGAGAGCCACCTTTGAAGCGTCCCGGACGAAGCTGAACATGCTCTCGCCAAAAAAAACGCCACCCAGGGCGACGCCATACAGACCACCGACCAGCACGCCTTGTTGCCACGTCTCAACCGAGTGGGCATAACCCATCCGGAACAACTCGATAAACAGGCGCTCGATCTGCGGGTTGATCCAGGTATCGGTACGGTCCGGCATCGGGGTGGCGCACCCGGCGATCGTTCCGGAAAAATTACGGTCTGCCGTGACAACAAAATCGCCTGACGACGCCGTCCGCAGAAGACGACGCGAGAGGTGAAATCCATCAAGCGGCAGGATGCCTCGCTTGATGGGATCCAGCCAAAACAGCTTGTCACCCGCCCTGCCCTCGGCCATCGGAAACAGGCCATGGCGGTAGGCGCGCAGTACAAGATCAGTCGTAACTTCCACTGAACGTCTGGACATGGTCCGATAGTGCGGCGCAAGGCGGCGGATTGAAAGCACCAAAGCGCTTTTGTGCTGCACCCGCGCGGCAGCCTGTATAGGCCTGAGCAGGTCAGGCGGAGCGACACGTTACAACCACCTCATGGCGGCTGCGACGGGTCGCTTGCCTATCCGCCGCTTACAAGCGACGGCTGGGGTCCGACGCCGGGTCCATCGTCGAAGCGGTCGTCGCGTCAACGTTCGGCGCGCGCACATTCGTGGTGCCGCCGGGCTCGCTGGTCGTTGGCCTGCGCGCGGCGGTCTCGTCGAAGCCAGTCCAATTCGACCCGTAAGAAGCACGCCGTTGCTGCCAATCGACCGGGCTGAACCGCTTCATGATGTCTTCGACCTTGGGGACGTCGACTTCGTCTGCACGGACGGATACCAGAGAACCGCCGCCGTGGACGTGCTGTGCATAAACGTCGGCCTGTTCCTTGCTGAAGCCGGCCCCCGTCAATGAGCCGACCAGGCCACCGCCGGCGGCACCAATGCCGGCACCGGTCAAGGTCGCGACCAGCCAACCAGCCGCCACAACCGGGCCGACTCCAGGGATCGCCAGGGCGCCAAGCCCGGCCAACAGACCAACACCGCCGCCGACGGCCGTGCCCAGCAATGCGCCGGTGCCGCCGGCAGTGCCCGCCTTGGTGTCCGAGGCTGTCGAGGTCGTGGTTTGACCGCGTGCGTCGGCGTTTGCCACCAGGCTGATGTTGCCATGGGGAACGCCAGACGCTTCAAGGTCAGACACGACCTTCTCCGCATCTTCATAGCGGTCGTACAAATGAGCGATCGTACGCTGTGCCATCGTCTTCAACTCCTATTGCGCCTGACCAACATTGCCTTTGTAGTCAAGCCAGACTGTTGTGTTACTGCCATCCTTCTGGGCCTGGCCGTGCCATACCCCGTCGTTGTCCTTGCGAAGATCGGTCACGTTGGCGAAACCGGCTTTCTCGATGCGGGTCCTGGCCTGGCCAGCGGTAAAACTGTTGGCGCCCTTCGCAGGCATTGCCGCATTGGCGCTTGTCGTGGCAACCGCCTGATTGTCACTCCCCGAAGCTGCCGTGTTGCTTTGCGCGCTTTCTGCGAAACAAGCCCAACTGGTCAGCACCGCCGTCACGGCGATCCCGAGGACTAAGTGCTTCATTTTGCTCTCCTGGAGGTTGTCGCGTTGAAAGCAGGACGCCGTGATCAACAACCCATGGGTATGACGGGATTTCCTCACAACGCACCGCCGATCAGCATACGCGATGCCCGGCCTTATGCTCCGCGATGCCCGGCCTTATGCATTGCAGCCGGATTGAACACACTGTCCTGATCTCGTGGCTGATAACACTGGCAGCAGTCGTCGGGTTGCGGTGAAGCTGCTGGCTCCCCCGCACGATACGGCGATCAGATCTTGGAACAGTCGAAAATTGGCCGAGTCTGTAGCGAATGATGACGACCGGATGCAGAGAAATTAACGAATCCTGCCAAACATGCTTGACAAAAGTTGCTTTAGCTTCGCGGGACCGCCACATCGTCGCGCGCTACAGCGTCATGGGCGGCAGGATACAAAGCCCCGTTAAGGTGTTGCTGCAGCGGCCGGTGGCAGAACCACTTTCATGTCATCTGAGGCGGACGTCGCCGGAAACGGCTTGACGTCAGACCTGGCCACTGCCGCAGGCTGTAACTCATATTGCGAAAATGTATCAGCTCGTTTTGGTTCAGCCGGTTTACCATCCACCGTCTGCGTGGACGCTGGCCTTAGCTCAGTCACTTTTGCATCACCATCGGATGATGCTGGCTTTACTGCAGCCGTCGGCGGTTCGGCTGTTGCCGTCTGCGGACCAGTTTCCAGCTTGTCCACGCTGACCGGCAGCGGAACTGTATAGTCGGCAACGACGCGAGCTTGTGTCCCGGCAATGACCAGGACCTTCTGACCTATGGCAAGCGGCGTCTTGTCCTTTTGGGTCACGCTGACGAGATCGCCGTTTGGCTTGCGAATGATGTACTCGAAGGCCGGCGTATCGGCGGTGACATGCTCAGCCGCCGAACCGGCGAGCCCACCAACCAGCGATCCACCGAGGGCGGTGAACGCGGTCACCGGCCCGGTGGTAACCCGGGAGCCGGCTATGCCGCCGGCGGCGGCGCCCGTTACCGCGCCGATAGTGCCTGCAGCACTGATGCCGATCTTGCGGACGCCAACGACCACGCCAGGATCGACCTTGTTCGCCTGCTGCGCAGCATTGGTCGCATAAATATCAGGCGAGTAGCTCGGTCCGCACCCGGACAGAGCCATAGCAAGCAGCAAGCCCATTGAGATAAGCCAGACCAAGACATGACGCTCCGATCGTTGCGGGCACGTGATAGCGAATCATGTCGGCAAAGTCACAGAACTTTGAGCAGATTTGCAGGCGCGTCTTCACCCATGGGCTTGCCAGGGCTAGCATGCAGCACATGACAAAAACCCCTTCGAAGCCCGACCCACATAACAACCGTGGCTTGGCGCGCAACACCGCCAATTACGGCGACAAGGATTTTGCTCTCTACCTGCGACGGTCATTCGCCAAGTCGATGGGTTACTCGCCGGCGATGCTGGATCGTCCGGTGGTGGGGATCGTCGACACGGGCTCGGCCTACAACAACTGCCACCGCACGGTGCCGGAACTGCTCGAAGCGGTGAAGCGTGGCGTACTGGCCGCCGGGGGACTGCCTATGCCGTTCCCGACCGTATCGCTGTGCGAGCCGTCGTTGTTCCCAACATCGATGCACTACCGCAATCTGGCGGCGCTTGATACCGAAGCGATGCTGACCGCCCAGCCGATGGATGCGGCGGTGCTGGTCGGCGGCTGCGATAAGACCGTGCCCGCGCAGTTGATGGCTGCTGCCTCGGCTGACGTGCCCGCGGTGCAACTGGTCACCGGACCGATGCTGGCAACGCCTTTCCAGGGTGAGCGGTTGTCGGCCTGCACCGACTGCCGCCGCTATTGGGCGCAGTATCGCGCAGGGTCGGTCAGCGAGGAGCGTATCAATCTGATTGAAGGCCGCCTGGCGACCACCGCCGGGACCTGTGGCGTCATGGGCACCGCCTCTACCATGGCCTGCCTGGCCGAAGCACTTGGCATGGTGCCGCTTGGGCACGGATCCATCCCCGCCGTGCACGCTGACCGTCTGCGTGCAGCCGAGGAAGCCGGTGCCCTGGCGATGCGGCTGATCAGGCAGCCGATCAGGCCGACACAGATCATGACCGAACCGGCCATTGAAAACGCGCTGCGGGTCCTGCTGTCATTGGGTGGCTCAACCAACGCGCTGATCCATCTGACCGCCATCGCCGGGCGGCTTGGCGTGAAGATCGATCTGCGCAAGCTGAACGCGCTGTCGGACTCGACACCTGTGTTGGTGGACCTGAAACCGACCGGCGAAGGCTACATGGAAGATTTCCATGCTGCCGGCGGTATGCCCGCGCTGCTGTGGGAGCTGCGGGACCTGCTGCATCTGGACCCGATCGATGTGACCGGAGTGGCGTTGGGCGAGCGGCTGGCGGAACCCACGTTCGTCGACCGGCGCTACATCCGCGCACGTTCGACGCCGGTTTCCCCGGTTGGCGGGATCGTCGCGCTGTTCGGCTCGCTGGCACCGCGTGGCGCCATTCTCAAGCGCAGCGCGGCAACCGAGACGCTGTTTGAAAAGGAAGCCCGCGCCGTGGTGTTCGACGGACTGGAGGACCTGGCCAACAGGATCGACGATCCCGGGCTGGACGTGACGGCCGATGACATCCTGGTGCTGAAGAATGCCGGATCCCTGACACCGGCCGGTATGCCAGAGGCAGGCTATCTGCCGATCCCCTCTCGCCTTGCGCGTGCTGGGATCAAGGACATGGTGCGCATGAGCGACTGCCGGATGTCCGGCACCGCGTTCGGCACGATCGTGCTGCATATCACACCAGAGGCAGCGGCTGGTGGCCCGCTGGGTCTCGTCGAGAGCGGTGACCGCATCCGGCTGTCCGTGAAGGATCGATCGCTGGACCTGCTGGTGCCCGCCGACGAGCTGGGGCGGCGGCGGACGTCGTGGACGCCCCCCACGAAGCCGAAGCGGGGTTGGGACCGGTTGGTTGCCGATCAGGTGCTGCAGGCGGATGAAGGGTGCGACCTGGCAGTGCTGCGCGCGACCGGGTGAAGATGCAGGCGCACGGAGGGTCAAGCCTTACAAGAAATTCCTCCAATCATCCCGATGCGGCCGCTACTGATTGAATGCCTCCTGCTTCGGCACTTCGGCATCCGGCGGAACATAAAGCGCGGCACACTCCGCCGCCATAAGCCCACCTTCGATCGACAGGTCATCGCTGAACGCGTCGCGTATGAAGTCGGCCGCGTCGAGATGCCGGTCCTCAAAGTACATCGAATGCACGTCCTCGCGCCCGGCACCGAAGACGATCCGGCCGACCTTGGCCCAGATGGAGGCCATTGTGCACATCCCACACGGCTGCAACGTCGTGTAGAGAACTGCACGCTGCAGTTCCTCACACTGCAAGCGTTCACCTGCCCGCCGCATCGCGACGATTTCAGCGTGGGCTGTGGCATCATGACGCAGGGCCACTTCGTTACTGGCTTCACCGATCAACTCGCCGTCAAGGACGATAAGACAGCCGATCGGATTCTTCCCTTCCGCATGCTCACCATCCCGGGCCAGCTTGATCGCCCGCCGCATCCATGTCACGTCGTCGTTAGTCCATTCCATCGTTCTGCCTCCGACGGATGCATGAGGGGACAGATGCACGCTCTACAAGTCCGCCAACCGCGACGTGAACCGACTGGGATTCGGGCTAGACAGGGACCGGAAGGGAAGCAATGCGGATCAAACGGCTGAGTGAGCATACGGGTGCCGAGGTGCTAGACCTCGACCTTACGCGGCCTGTGACGCCAGAGATCCAGCACGTCCTTACGCAGGCGTTCACCGCCCACAGCGTCCTGGTGATCCGTGGCCAGAGGCTGACACCAGCGCATTTGCTGTCTGCCGCGACGATGTTTGGCCCGCTGTTCGATCAGCACAACCCACGGTTCGCCATACCAGACTGCCCCCAAATCCACTACATCTCCAACCAGGATCGTTTCTCCGACGGCACGCGGTACATTCCCGGCGAGGGCTGGCACACCGATCATTCGAACGACGCCAGGCCGCCGAAAGCCACGATTTTGCATGCGGTCACGCTGCCCGAGCGGGGCGGCGATACGCAGTTCGCCAACATGGCGGCGGCTTATGCGGCACTGCCGGCGGCAACGCAGGCTCGGATTGCCGGCTGCGTGGCAATCCACGTTTATCAGAGCAGCCACAGCGCCCGCAAACTGATGGCACTGCCAGACTCCGGCAACGAGCGAGTGTCCAGTGCCATGCTGCATCCGCTGGTCCGCACGCATCCCGAGACGATGCGGAAATCGATCTACCTGAATCCGATCCGGATTGAAGGCATTGTCGGGATGGACCACAAGCAGGCGCTGCCGCTGATGGACGAACTACTGGCCCATTCCACCCAGGATACGTTTCAATACCGCCACAAATGGCGTGACGGTGACCTGGTGCTGTGGGACAACCGCTGCCTGCTGCACAAGGCTAATGGCGACTACGACATGAACCAGACCCGGTACCTCTATCGCGTCATGCTGCAGGGGGACGTGCCGCGATAGGCTCTACCGCAATCCCGCGTTGATCCTCTGCAGTGCGGCCGCGCCTGGGACCAACACATCCTCATTAAGTGAGTTGAGGGGCATTGTGGCCGTCTTGAGGTGGCTGTGCAGATCGCGAGGCTGCGAGTCGACGAAAAGCAGCCCAGTGACGATTTCACCGAGCGCGTGTTGCTGCTGCATATAGTGCATTGCAGCGGTCCGATCAGTCAGTTCGTAACCTGCCTGCAGCTTGCGCAGGCGCAGCACTGAACCGTCGTGCTGCGTAATCGTTTCGACAGAGCCAGGGGCGTAGTCGACGGTGATTTCCTGCCGCCCTGTGATCACGTCCAGGTAGTTCACGGCTGCATTGTGCTCCCGGACGTAGTCGAAGCTCTTGGTTGATCCGACATGGTTGTTGAAGGCTACGCACGGCGAGATGCAGTCGATGAACGCCGCGCCCTCGTGCTGCAGCGCAGCCTCGATCAGCGGCACGAGCTGCGCCTTGTCACCCGAAAAGCTGCGTGCCACGAACGTCGCACCCAACTGCAGCGCGACGGCCACCAGATCCACCGCCTCGTCGCTGTTGACCATGCCGCGTTTGGATTGTGCGCCCTTGTCGGACGTAGCGGAGAACTGGCCCTTGGTCAGACCATAAACTCCGTTGTTCTCCACGATGTAGACCATGTTGACGCCGCGGCGCATGGCATGGGCGAACTGGCCCAGCCCGATGGAGGCGCTGTCGCCGTCGCCAGATACCCCAAGGTAGATCAGGTCTCGGTTGGCCAGGTTGGCCCCTGTCAGCACCGACGGCATGCGTCCGTGCACCGAGTTGAACCCGTGCGAAGCGCCAAGGAAGTAGGTCGGCGTCTTGGAGGAGCAGCCGATCCCGGACAGCTTGGCGATCCGGTGCGGCGGCAAGTCAAGCTCAAAGCAGGCGCGCACGATCGCAGCACTGATCGAGTCGTGCCCGCAACCGGCGCACAAGGTCGAGACCGCGCCCTCATAGTCCCGCCTTGTATAGCCCAGGCTGTTCTTGTGCAGTCCCGGATGGTGCAGCTTGGGCTTTGGCAGGAAGGTCATGGCGCGGTCCGTTCCATTTTCTCGGCAATGGCAGTGACGATGAATCCGGCGCTGATCGGCGTGCCATCATAGTGCACCACCTTGCGCAGTTTTCTCGGATCGATCTCCAGCTCGTTGATCAGCAGCGAACGCAACTGCCCGTCACGGTTCTGCTCGACTACGAAGACTGCGTCATGCGCCTCGGCAAACGCCTCAACCTCATGTCCAAAGGGGAAGCCGCGGATGCGCAGAAGATCGAGGTGGACGTCCTGCTTTGCCAGAAGCTCATGCGCCTCGATCATCGCGGGCGTGGTTGAGCCGTAGTAGATCACACCCAGCCGTGTCGCAGCCTCGGCATTGCGCTGCTCGGCGGCGGGAACCAGCGCACACGCGGTTGCGTGCTTGTGCAGCAGGCGCTCCATGTTCTCACGATAATCCGGCCCTTCCTCGGAATAGCGCGCCATGCGGTCCTTGGAGGTGCCGCGGGTGAAGAAGGCCCCTTTGGTCGGGTGCGTGCCCGGCAAAGTGCGATAGGCAATGCCGTCGTTATCCACATCAAGATAGCGGCCGAACAGCCGGCCGGATTCCAGCTCCTCCGCGGTCATGACCTTGCCGCGATCCATGCGCCGGTTGTCGTCCCAGGTGAAGGGCCGGGTCAGCCGCTCGTTCATGCCAATTTCCAGATCCAGCATGACGAAGATCGGCGTCTGCAGACGGTCGGCGAGGTCGAAGGCCAGTGCGGCGAACTCAAAGCACTCGTACGGGTCTTCCGGAATCAGCAGGACATGCTTGGTATCGCCGTGCGAGGCATAGGCGCAGGCGGCGATATCAGCTTGCTGCGTGCGGGTTGGCATGCCCGTCGACGGGCCAGCCCGCTGCACGTCGAAGATCACCGCCGGGATTTCGGCGAAGTAGGCGAGCCCGACGAATTCTTGCATCAACGAAATGCCGGGACCGGAGGTCGCGGTGAAAGCACGGGCGCCGTTCCAGGCCGCACCGATAACCATGCCGATCGAAGCCAGTTCGTCCTCCGCCTGGACGATGGCAAAGTTGTTCTTGCCCGTCGCCTTGTCGACCCGCATCCGGCCACAGTACTTGATGAACGCCTCGGCCAGGGACGAGGACGGCGTGATCGGATACCAGGCGCATACCGTGGCGCCGCCATAGATCGCGCCCAAGGCCGCTGCGCTGTTGCCGTCGATGAAAATGCGGTCGCCGACGGTGTCAGCGTGCTTCAAGGTCAGGCCGATGGGATAATCCAGGTTCTCCCGAACCCATCCGCAGCCCATCTGCAGTGCCTGGATATTCGCATCGATCAGCTTGTCGCGGCCCTTGAACTGCTCAGCCAACAACCGCTCGATGACCGTCACATCCATGTCCAGTAGCGTCGCCAGCGCCCCGAGCCCGACAATGTTCTTGAACAACTGCCGCTGTCGCGAATCGCTATAGGCCTTGTTGGTGATCTCGGTCAGCGGAACGCCAATGACGGCAACGTCCTCCCGCAGTTTTTCCGCCGCCATTGGTTTGGTGTCATCATAGAACAGATAGCCGCCAGGCTGGATCGACCTGATGTCGTCGGCGAAGGTCTGCGGGTTCAACGCCACCATCAGATCCGGGCCGCCGCCGCGTGAGGCCAGATGGCCTGCACCCGAGATCCGCACCTCATACCAGGTTGGCAGTCCCTGGATATTGGACGGGAACACGTTGCGGGGCGTCGCGGCGATTCCCATGCGCAGGACGGCCTTGGCAAACAGCGCGTTGGCGCTCGCCGATCCAGAGCCGTTGACATTGGCAAACTTGACGACGAAGTCGTTGACCCGCCGGATATGCTCGACCTGACGTATTACTTGCAGCATGAGTGCTCCGCCATCGCCACATCAATCAGAAAACGCTGCATATCCCATGCGCCGGTCGGACACCGCTCAGCGCACAGACCGCAGTGCAGGCAGACATCTTCATCCTTCGCCATGATCCGGCCGGTCTTCAGCGTCCGGGAGATATACAAAGCCTGTTCAAGATCATCGGCAGGCGCCATCAGGCGTGTCCGCAACTCGGCCTCCGGGCCGTTGCCGGTAAAGCTGATGGCATCGACCGGGCAGATATCGACGCAGGCGTCGCATTCGATGCAAAGCTTGTCGTCGAACACGGTCTGCACGTCGCAGTTCAGGCACCGCTGCGCTTCGGCGAAGGCCAGGTGATCATCGAACCCCAGCTCGACCTCGGCCTTGATGTCCTTCAGGACCGTCAGCTTCTCGCGGTGCGGCACCTTGAAGCGCAGGTCGAGCGACACGCCGTTGTCATAGCTCCATTCATGGATCCCCATCTTCTGGCTGGCCAAGGTCACGGTCGGCGGCGGACGGTCGCGGACATCCATCCCCTGGCAGAACTGGTGGATGGAAATCGCTGCCTGATGGCCATGCGCTACGGCCCAGATGATGTTCTTCGGGCCGAACGCCGCGTCCCCGCCCAAGAAAACGCGGGGTTCGGTTGACTGGAAGGTGACCTGATCGACAACCGGCATATCCCAGTCGTTGAACTGCAGCCCGATGTCGCGCTCGATCCAGGGAAACGCATTCTCCTGTCCCACCGCAACCAGCACGTCATCGCACTCAACGAACACCGGCGGCTCGCCTGTGGGGACGAGCTTACGCCGCCCCTTGGCGTCGTGTTCGGGCTTCACCGGATCGAACGTCATGCCGTACAGCCGGCCCTGCTCGTGCTTGAACTCCTTCGGGACGAGGTAGTTCAGGATGGGGATGTCCTCGGCGATCGCATCCTCCTTCTCCCAGGCGGAGGCCTTCATTTCCTCAAAACCGGAGCGGACGATGACCTTGACGTCGGCGCCGCCAAGCCGGCGCGAAGACCGGCAGCAGTCCATCGCCGTGTTGCCGCCGCCCAGCACGATCACCCGCTGGCCAACCTTGCCGACGTGGCCGAATGATACCGAGGACAGCCAGTCAATGCCGATGTGGATGTTGGCCGCGGCCTCCTGCCGTCCAGGCAGGTCGAGATCCCGGCCCCGCGGCGCGCCGGAGCCGATGAAGACGGCGTCGTAGCCAGTGTCCAACAGAGCCTTCAGGCTGCCAACGCGCTCCCCCAGGCGCATCTCCAGGCCCATCGCGGCGATATAGCCCACTTCCTCGTCGATCACCTGCTCCGGCAAGCGGAACTTCGGTATCTGGCTGCGGATCATGCCGCCGGCCCGGGTATCGCTATCATAGACGGTGATTTGGTAGCCAAGAGGCGCGAGATCACGGGCTACCGTCAGGGAGGCCGGGCCTGCGCCGACGAGCGCAATCCGCTTGCCGTTGCCGGCGAATGGGCCTGTGGGCATCCGGCTGCGCACGTCGCCCTTGAAGTCCGCCGCGACGCGCTTCAATCGGCAGATCGCAACCGGTTCTTCTTCAACCCGGCCACGGCGGCACGCCGGCTCGCAGGGGCGGTCACAGGTCCGTCCCAGAATACCCGGGAATACGTTCGACTTCCAGTTGACCATGAAGGCATCGTCGTAACGCCCGGCGGCGATCAGCCTGATGTATTCCGGCACCGGCGTATGCGCCGGACACGCCCACTGACAGTCGACCACCTTGTGGAAGTAGTCGGGATCATGAATGTCAGTTGGTTGCAAGTCGAACTCCTTTTCCTCCGCCAGGCTGTTATTAAAGCAGCCCGAAGTGCCGACGAGCTTTTGCCCGACTAGTTGTTTCCAACACTATAGAGCGTTTCTGCGCCGAGCAAAATGTCAGCTGAAATTGATTCAGCCAATCAGCCAGCCCGATCGTGAGCTTGCAGACACATGCATGTGCTTGAACCGGATGGGCTGGCGGTTCTCATACTTGTCTTAAACGCTCAGCCTTTGATCAATGGACAATGACCTTCATCCAAGGGCCGCCATGCTTCATCCATCGGTGTTGTCGCAACGACATTGGCAACGTCCCATGACTGCTTGCTCTCGGCTGGCTGCTTCGCCTCCAGCAGATAGACCGGATGCAGTGCGCGGCCGTCCGCTCGGATGCGGCCCGGGCCAAAGCAGTCGTCATCTGTCGGCATCGCCTTCATCCGATCAATAACCGCACGACCATCGGCCTTTGCCGCGGCCACCCCCATGTCGGCGACGGCCTTCAGGTAATGCAGCGTGACCGCGTAGTCACCGGCCTGGGTCATGTTCGGCCACACCCCGTTTGGCGTCTTGCTTTTAACCCGGTCGTTCCAGGCGCGCGTTCGATCATTCAGGTTCCAGTAATAGGACTCGCTCCAGCGCAGTCCTTCGGCGACCTCCAGGCCCAAAGCACGCACGCCGCGCAACTGGATCAGCATCGCCGCCAGCTTCATCGTCCCTGAGATGCCGAACTCCCGAGCCTGCTTGATGCAGTTCTCGGTATCTGCGCCGGCCATGCACAGGCCCAGCACCTTGGCGCCAGAGGACTGAGCACGCAGCAGATGCGTCGAAAAGTCGGTGGTTTCCGGAAACGGATAGGCGACGCTGCCCAGCACCTTCCCGCCTGCCTTGGTCACGATCCCGGAAGTATCGCGTTGCAGGGTCTGGCCGAACGCATAGTCGGCCGTAATGAAGAACCAACTGTCGCCGCCCTGTCTGACGATATTGCCGCCGGTGGACCTGGCCAGCATGTAGGTGTCATAGGTCCAGTGCACCGTGTTCGGACTGCACTGAGGACCGGTCAGATCCGAGGATCCGGTGCCCGAATTCAAGTAGACCTTGTTCTTTTCTCGGCAAACCGTATTCACCGCCAACCCGACCGACGACGTCGGCACATCCACGATGGCGTCGACACCGTCGCGGTCGAACCACTGCTTGGCAATCGAGACGCCAACATCCGGCTTGTTTTGATGATCGGCCGACAGCACCTCCACGGTCCAGTCCTTGCCGGTAACGCCGAAATCAACCAGTGCCTGCCGGGTGCAGACGACACCGGTCGGGCCGCCGTCGTCGCGATACGGGCCCGACTGGTCATTCAGCACGCCGACGCGAAGGACCGGCTTCTGAGCAAAGCCAGGACGCGGCAAAGCGGCCGCAGCCGATGCACCCAGCAAGGCGCGGCGAGTGAAGATCATGATACAGGGCGTCCTTTGCGGGTGCGGCGGCGCCGGCCATGCGCAGCCGGCGCCGGCGTCGATTAGAACGTGCCGATCAAGAAGGGGTGAAGAACGGCAACGATGGTCCTTCACCCTCGGTCTTGATGAACGTGACCTTTACGTCCTGGCCGATCTTCAGCGCCTTGAAGTCGCACTCGACGAAGTTGGTCAGCACGTTCGGACCCTCCTCAAGTGAGACGTAGCCGATCGCATAGGGCGGATTGGCACGTTCCATCACGCTGAAGGTGTAGATCTTGCCTTTGCCGGACGCCTGCTCCCACGCGCAGGCGCCGAAGCAGAACGGGCACAGCTCACGCGGATACCAGTGCACCTTTTTGCAACTTGTGCACCGGCGGACCATCAGCTTGCCAGACGCGGTGCCGTCGAAGAACGGCTTGGTCTCAGGATTGGTCTCCGGCGTGCCGACGAACGGGATCTTTCTTTCAGTGTAAGCCATGTCGATTACTCCCGTTCCAGGATCACGGTGCTGCCGCAGTGACGCGTCCCCAGGGCGCCGCCGGTTCCATGCGCGATGGCAAGGTCGCAGTTGGGAACCTGCAGCTTGGGGTGCGCCTCACCGCGCAGTTGGCGCACAGCCTCGATGATCTTGGTAATGCCGCCGCGGTTGGCCGGATGGTTGGAGCATAGTCCGCCGCCATCGGTGTTGAACGGCAGCTTGCCCACGCCCGCAATCAGGTTGCCGTCCGAGACGAACCGGCCGCCCTGGCCTTTCTCACAAAAGCCAAGATCCTCTAGTTGCATCAATACGGTGATGGTAAAGCTGTCATAGATCGAGGCGTACTTGATGTCAGAGGGCTTGATCCCCGCCATTTCCCACGCCGGCGGTCCTGACCAGCGTGCCGCGGTGAAGGTCAGATCCATCTCGCCTCCCCCCTGATGCTTTGGCGACTCGCCGACGCCGATGACCTTCACCAGGGGCCGCTTGAGGCTCTTGGCGATCTCCGGCTTGGTCAGAATCAGCGCGCCGCCGCCGTCGCTGATGACGCAGCAGTCCAGCCGGTGCAGCGGTGTGGAGACCATCGGTGAGTTCACCACATCATCCACCGTCACCACGTCGCGCAACATGGCATGCGGGTTGTGCTGCGCATGGTGCGAGGCCGCGACCTTGATCCAAGCGAGTTGTTCGCTGGTGGTGCCATACTCGTGCATGTGGCGCTGCGCGCACATGCCGTACAGGTTGGCGGTGGCCGGGCCATAAGGGTACTCGAACTGCATCTCCGGCACGGCCGGATTGCCAGGGCGCGGTGCGGTGCCCGTTGCCTGTCCCTCGCTGCGCGGCCGGCCGGACAATGTGATCAGGGCCACGTTGCAGCGGCCGGCGGCAATGGCCTCCATCGCATGGCCGACCGCGACCTGATAGGACGAGCCGCCAACGTCGGTGCTGTCCACGTGCCGGCACTTGAGGTTCATGTAGTCGACCATCGACAGCGGGCCCAGCGCGCCGGGTGCATCGCCGGCGCAGAAATAGCCGTCGACGTCGTCCTTGGTCAGGCCGGCATCCTCCAATGCACCCTTGGCGCACTCGGCATGCAACAAGGCGATGGACTTGTCCGGCGCCTTACGCGTGGGATGTTCCCACGCCCCTGCAATATAAGCCGCACCTTTTAGACTCATGCTTCACTCCCCCGGCGGATCAGTCATCGGAACGCCGCTTTCCAGCGATCCAGTTTGCCGGCAAGGATTATACTGATCGGTAGACACACGGCTACCCCGCCCAAGGATCGCCGGCTGCACTGTCCCACAGCGCGAGGCGTTCGTTCCTATTTTTTAACGTGTCAATTTGTTGCAATATGCAGGATACACTTGTTTGTGAGCGCCCGGCAGTGCCAGAGTTGCGATGAAAGGTTGGGCCATGGATTCCTTATCGCGCATCGCCGTTGTCGAAGACGATCCGGAGATCAGCCGGATGGTCACAGCCTACATGACTGACCACGGGTTCGAGGTGACAGCCGCGCGCAGCGGCCGGGACCTTGATCGGGTGATGTCCGGCGGCAAGATTGATTGCGTTATCCTTGATGTCGGTCTGCCCGGCGAGGACGGTCTGAGCATCTGCCGCCGGTTGCGCGGCAAATCCGCAGTGCCGATCATCATGGTCACTGGGCGGGGCACCGAGACGGACCGCATCGTTGGCCTGGAGCTGGGTGCGGACGACTATTTGCCCAAGCCCTTCAACCCCAGAGAGCTCGTCGCTCGGGTACGGGCCGTGATTCGTCGCAGCGCCGGGATTGATGAACCGGCGGCACAGGCACCGCAGACCCTGCTGTTCGAAGGCTGGCGGCTCGACATGGCCCGGAGGCAGTTGTTTGCCCCGAACGGCGAGTCCCGCTCATTGACCAGCGGGGAGTTCAACATTCTGTCCGTCTTCTGCCAGCATCCGCGCAAGGTGCTGTCACGCGACGACCTGCTGGAACTTCTGCACGGGCGCGCCGCGGCGGTGTTTGACCGCAGCATCGACGTGCAGATCAGCCGGCTGCGGCGCAAGATTGAGACCAACCTCAAGGATCCGTCGTTCATTAAGACGGTTCGCTACGGCGGCTATTTCTTCACGCCGCAGGTCAACGTGCTGGAAACCACCTGAGGCATTTCGGGGCAAGGTCCGGAGGAACCGGATACCTCGCCCCAGCTTTCAGGCAACGCGCTCGTAAATCGCTGCAATGCCCTGGCCGCCGCCGATGCACATCGTGACCAGTGCATAGCGGCCCTCGATCCGCGCCAACTCATACAAGGCTTTTACCGTCAGGATCGCGCCTGTGGCGCCAACGGGATGGCCAAGCGAGATGCCAGACCCGTTCGGGTTGGTCTTCTCCGCATCGAAGCCGAGGTCCTTGGCAACCGCGCAGGCCTGGGCGGCAAACGCTTCGTTGGATTCAACCACATCCATCTGCTCCAGCGTCAGGCCAGCCCGCTTCAGCGCCGCCCGGGTCGCCGGCACCGGACCGATGCCCATCACCTTCGGATCCACGCCCGCATGCGCATAGGCGACCAGGCGCCCCATCGGCTTGGCACCTCGTCGTGACATCGTTTCGCCATCCATCAGTACGACCGCCGCGGCGCCGTCGTTGATGCCGGAGGCATTGCCAGCAGTCACCGTGCCATCCTTCTTGAAGACCGCACGTAGCTTGGAGAAATCTTCCGCCTTGGCATCCGTCCGGACGTGCTCGTCCTGGTCGAAGACGATTTCGCCCTTGCGGGACTTCAGCGTGATCGGAAGAATTTGGCCCTTGAAGCGGCCTTCCTTGATGGCCGCAGCCGCTCGCTGGTGCGAGAGCAGGGCAAGCTCGTCCTGCTGACGCCGCGTCACCTGGTGGCTTTCGGCCAGGTTCTCCGCTGTCATCCCCATGTGGATGTGCTCAAACGGATCATGCAGCGCGGCGGTCATCATGTCGATCATGGCGGTATCACCCATCCGCGCGCCCCAACGCATGCCCGAGGCCAGATAGCCGGCTCTGCTCATGCTTTCCGCGCCACCGGCGACCGCGATGTCGGCATCACCCAGTGTGACCGCCTGGGCGGCTGAAACGATGGCCTGCAGGCCGGAGCCGCACAGGCGGTTCAAGGTCAGAGCGGGCGCATCCTGCGTGATGCCGGCATTCACCGCCGCCACCCGCGACAGATACATGTCGCTGGCCTCGGTATGGATGACATTGCCAAAGACGACATGCTGGACCTCATTGCCGCCGACATCCGCCCGGGACAGCGCCTCACGGGCCACCTGGGCGCCAAGTTCACTTGGCGGAATATCCTTCAGGCTGCCGCCAAAGTCGCCAATGGCGGTGCGGACGCCGGAAACGACGTAGACCTCGCGCTGCATGAACGTGTCCTCTTGCTTAGTTAGCCCGTGGGCGTGGATCGCATGGCGGACACGGCGGCGCAAGCTGGCACAAAGCCGCGCCCTTCCAAAAGCCAATACTCGCTGGTAAGCTCGGTATACTGAAAGGTAACGGATACCGATAGGTTCCATGATAGGGAGAGACGCCATGAACGAGATGCCGATCAACGCCCCGAACCTGTGGCGCCTGGACACGCCAGGCCATTCCGGCTGGGGCCGCACGGCCCGGGTCGGCGATCCGAAGAAATACTTCATGGTGTCGACCGACAGCCACGCCAACGAACCGCCGGACCTGTGGGAGAAGCGGATCGACCCGAAATACCGAGAGCGCGTGCCCCGCATCATCACCGACGACCAGGGCGTGCAATGGCGCTACTGCGAAGGCTACCGCCCCGACCGGGTGCGGGTCATGAGCTTCGAAGGCGAGGACTGGGTGCGGTCGAAGGCCGGTGCCGACGTGCAGGAGCGTATCCGGGATAACCGCGCTGATGGCGTGGACGTGGAGATCATCTTCCCCAACAAGGGCCTGGCGATGTGGGCCACGCCGGACCCGGTCTTCGCCAACGCGCAGTGCCGGGTGTGGAACGACTGGGCGTGGGAGCAGTTCGGCAGCCATCCGGACGCGATGCTGCCGGTCGCTTCGATCGCCACCGGCGACCTGCCAGGCGCAATGGCGGAGATCGAACGTGTTGCCAAGATCGGCTTCCGTGCCCTTTCGCTGCCCTGCAAGCCGATCTGGGGCGGCCATGACGTCGATCACGTCAACTATAATCTGCCGCACTTTGATCCGATGTGGCGGCTGATCGAGGAGACCGACCTGCCGATCACCTTCCATGTCTCCACCGGTCGCGACCCACGGGCGTCGCGTGGCAATGGCGGCGCGGTGGTGAACTATGTCACCCACTCGCTGGCGCCGACGATTGAGCCGGTGGCCAATCTGTGCGCCTCTGGCGTGCTGGAACGCTTCAAGAGCCTGCGCTTCGCCACCGTCGAGGCCGGCATCGGCTGGGTCGCCTGGCTGTTGACCGCGATGGATGAGGCCTATCGCAAGCACCACATGTGGGTACGTCCCAAGCTGCAGGGTCTGCCCAGCGACTACTTCCGCGCCCATGGCCTGGCAACGTTCCAGGAGGATCCGGTCGGCTTGTATCTGGCGCAGCGTTTCGACCTGGTCGACAACTTCGCCTGGGCCAACGACTACCCGCATCATGAGGGAACCTGGCCGCATTCAGCCGAGGCGATTGAGCGCACCATGCCGGACTTGGATGACGTCCAGCGCGCGAAGATCCTTGGCCTCAATGCAGCGCGTTTCTTCAAGCTTGCGGTGCCCCCGCATCAGCAGATTGCGGCCTAGTCTTGATCACGTATGCCGTCACCACGTGTCACTGTGGTGACGGCCTGCTGATTAGAAAGTGGCATATCGCCGCGGGGGTCTGAGGGTTCGGCTGGTCAACGACATCGCGATTTGATGGCGGAATCGCTGACTGCCAACGGCTAGCGCGCGGCTGACGTCCCCTGGCGGCTTGCTGTCCGCAACTGCCCACATGCCGCCAGAATGTCCTGCCCCCGTGGCGTCCGGATCGGTGAAGCAAATCCCGCTGCGTTCACAATGGTTGCGAACCGATCAAGTGCCGCCTTGCCGCTCGGCTCGTAGCTGGAGCCGGGCCACGGGTTGAACGGGATCAGGTTCACCTTCGCAGGCATGCCGGCGATCAGACGCACCAGTTCCCGCGCCTCGGCCTCAGAATCGTTGATACCCTTCAGCATGATATACTCAAAGGTGATGCGGCGGGCGTTCGATGCGCCGGGATAGCGGCGACAGGCAGCGATCAGCTCTCGGATCGGATACTTGCGGTTCAACGGCACCAGCTCGTCACGCAGATCGTCACGGACGGCATGAAGCGAGACAGCCAGATTCACTCCAAGCTCTGCGCCAGCCCGGTCCATCATCGGCACAACGCCGGAGGTGGACAAGGTGATCCGCCGTCGCGACAGCCCAATGCCTTCGCCATCCATGGCGATCTTCATTGCCTTGGCAACGTTCTCATAATTGTACAGCGGCTCACCCATGCCCATCAGAACGATGGTGGACAACAGCCGTGGGGTCTCGCCCTTCGGCGACGGCCATTCGCCATAGCTGTCCCGGGCTGCCATGAATTGCCCAATAATCTCTGGCGCACCCAGGTTTCGCACCAGGGTCTGGGTGCCGGTATGGCAGAACCGGCAAGACAACGTGCATCCGACCTGGGAAGAAATGCAGACCGCGCCGCGATCCTCAATCGGGTCGGGGATATAGACCGTCTCCGCCTCCTGGCCGTCTCGAAAGCGGAACAGCCACTTGCGGGTCTCATCCACGCTCGTCTGCACCACGGCCGCCTCGGGCCGGCCGACCACGAACTTCTCCATCAGAATTGCCTGAAGCGGCTTGGCGATCGAAGACATCCGCGCGAAGTCCGTAACGCCTTGATGATAGATCCAGTGCCATAATTGCTTGACGCGAAAGGCCGGCTGGCCGATCGCCTCCATTTCGGCCACCAGTTCGGCACGGTCCATGCCAATCAGATCCCGTCTTCCATCGGGCAGCACGGCAGCCGGCGGGTTGAACAGCGCTGATTTCGCCAGCACCCTGACCCGGTCAAGATCGGAAAGCTCGCTCATTTCCCGGGACACGCCTTCACCACGGCCGCGTAAGCCTGGCCAAAGCCTTTCAGGCTGAATGTATCCGTCACCTCCTTTGGGCTTGGTGAACGGGCAATGGCCCGGCTGCCCTTGCCAAAGGCGGTGACGGCTGCCTTGCCGTCGCGCGCGAATGCGTCTTGACCCGCGGTGTAGAATTCAAGGCCGGTTTGATCGACCTGCACCGTGACCGCGGCATTGGGTGCGTAGGAAAACCCGGCGTCGATGGCGACCGCGTCACGGCCGGCGGGACGTTCCGTCACCGTCAGCACAACCGATCCACGCCCGGGCAGAGAGGGCGCGGAGCTTTGGACACGGGTGAAGGCATAGCAGACGGTCTGGCCGCTTTCCTGATGGATTGCGGCTGTCCAGTCGTCGAACTTGCCGATCGACCGAGGCGCACCGCCGGCGGCCGCAGGATGGACAGGGGTCGCAGTCTTCTTGGACTCGGCAGAAGCGGGCACAGCCAACAGCAACGCGCCAGCGAACAAGCACAGGGATCGGGAGAATCGAGCAATCATGGCGCAGCAATAGGGCGGCGACCTGTAGCGAACAAGCACAACGCGATCATCGCTTCTTCGCGTCGGCGTGAAGCCGATCCGGTTGCGGGACGCACTCGACGCCAATGCCGAAACATCTTCTGGCCCTGGTTGCAACCATCCAGGCGGTCTATGCCGGCGGCATGACTGACGCAACCGATCAGCGCCTCGCTGACCAATATGAAGCGTATCCTTATCCCAAGCGCGATCCGCGCGACGAGGCCAAGCGTCTGGTCGTCGGCAGCCCGAGCCATGTACGGGAGATCGACTATTGGGTGTTCGGTGCCGCTCGGGCGGCAAGCCGCCCACTCCGCGCCCTGATCGCCGGCGGCGGCACTGGCGACGCCACCATCATGCTGGCCCAGCAGATGACCACGCTCGGGCGGCCTGGCACGGTAACCTGGCTCGACCGCTCCGCCGCTGCGCTTCGCATCGCGCGGCAACGCGCCCAGGCAAGGGCGCTGAGCAATGTTCGTTGGGAACAACGATCTCTGCTCGAATTGCCCGGTTCAGGGCTTGGCCACTACGACTACATCGACTGCTGCGGGGTGCTGCACCATCTGCCCGACCCGGCCGAAGGTCTCCGCGCCCTGCTCTCGGTCTTGGCGGATGGCGGCGGTATCGGCCTGATGGTGTACGCGCCGCATGGCCGCACCGGCGTCTACATGATGCAGGATGTCCTTCGCCAACTGGCGCCTCCGGATGAAGCGCCGCAACAGCGGCTGGATGTCGCGCGCCGGGTGATGAAGCATATGCCCGAGACCCAGTGGCTACAGCGCAACCAGGCGTTTGACGACCACATCAACGGCGGTGACGCCGGGTTGTATGACCTGCTGCTCAACCCCCGGGACCAGGCCTACACGGTGACAGGGTTCAGCAGCCTGTTGCAGGCCGCCGGGCTGCGCGTTGCGGCTTGGATCGAGCCCAGGCGATACGATCCCTTCCCCCTGCTGCCCGACCCAAGGTTGCGCGCACGGCTTGAGAGGCTGGACCCTATGCAGCAGGCGGCGGTGGCCGAAGCCTTGGCGGGCAACATCGCCGTGCACATCGCCTATTGCGTGCGCAGCGGCAACCTTGTTCCACGGCCTGACCCCGGCGCTGCCACGGCCGTTCCGGTCAGCCGGGAAATCAGCGGTGAGGCGCTTGCCCGCAACATCCGTCCCGATGGCACGCTTGCGGTGACCTTCGATGGCCTGCGCTCGCGCGTAGCGCTTCCACCGCTTGCCACGGCAATCCTGCCTTTGGTTGACGGCCGGCGCAGTGTTGCGGAGATCGCCGCAACCCTGGCAGCACGCGGGGTGAAACCGGACCTGTTCATGCCAGCCTGGCTGCAGACGTTCCATGCACTGGAAAGCATCAACCGCCTGCTGCTTGCGGCCCCGGCCTAGATGCACGAGGGCAGCAGTCAGACAGCCAGCGCACCAGCCTGGTGTTCAACAGCACCCGCTGCGTCACCTGAGTGAGCGTCAGTTGGCTGAGCGATCCGCCGCATCGCCTCGGCGGTTTGGTCATCGGCTGGAAGAAACGCCTCGATGGCCAATCCGGAAACCGTGATGTCGACGGACGTTGAGAACAGCGTCGTGGTGTTGAAGAACGACAGTACACCGCTGATTGTTGCCAGGCAGAGCGGCACTGCAACCATTTCGGGCTCTTGTTCCCCGTCGATCGACCCGGCGCTTGCATCCGGATAGTCGCGTATTTCATCCAGCAGGTCAGCCAGCACAGGATCGTCAGTCGCAACGATCTGTTGCCGCAGCTTGGCCATCACGTGCGTCCGCCATTGCGTCAGATTGACGATCCGGGAAGCCAGCCCGGCGGGGTGCAGCAACAACCGCAGGACATTGACCGGCGGACGCAGCAACGTAAGCTCTGCCCCGGCAACAAGACTGGCCACCGCACGGTTGGCACCCAGCAAGATCCAATGGCGATCCACCGCCCATGCAGGATTTGGATCATGTGCCGCCAATACGGTCTCGACATTACGCCGAACCATGCTGAGCGCCGGCTCGTTGAACGCCCGCGCTGCAAAAGCCGGTGTGTATCCGGCCGCGGCCAGCAGGGTATTCCGCTCGCTCAATGGTATGTCAAGACAGGCGGCCAGATGCAGGATGACCTGCCGGCTGGGCTGCAGCCGGCCGGTCTCAAACATGCTGAGCTGCCTGGGATTGATCTCCGCATCGCAGGCCAGATCAAGTTGGCTGGCACCGCGGCGGCGGCGCCATGTCCGCAACAGTTCACCCATCGTCTGTGCCGGGACCGCTGCCGTCAAACTGTCTGCATCCTCTTGCTGATTGTCTGCATCACCCGCGGCCTCACCTGCGTCATCCGAAACCGGTGAGGATCTCAATCGATACGCTATGACCGTGTGAACACAGTCAGAAAACCGTTAAACGGCCGTAGCAACGCGTGAAATATTGCATTCGCTGAAGCGGCTGGCAGCAGCAGGGCAACGTGAGCGCGATTTATGGCCCTGACCGCATACTCTTCCAACCCGATGCGTATAATGCCATGCCATGACCGCATCATCCGTCAGCCTGTTCGCAAACTTCGTCGCAACGCTGGGCCGCGGCCCCGGGCGGTCACGGGCTTTGACCCGCGAGGAAGCCTGCACTGCCTTCGGCATGGTCCTGCGGGGCGAGGCGGACCCGCATCAGGTTGGGGCATTCCTGATGCTGCTGCGCTTCCGCGGGGAGGACGCGGAGGAAATCACCGGGCTGGTGCAGGCCGCACGGATGCAGGCTGCGATGGGTGGCGTCGACCTTCAGCCCGATCTCGACTGGCCGTCCTATGGTGCCGGGCGAACCCGCGGCGCGCCTTGGTTCCTGCTGTCGGCTTTGGCGCTTGCCCGGTCCGGCATCCGGATTCTGATGCATGGCTCGAACGACTTCACCGCCGGCATTGCTGTCGAGGATGCGTTGGCGGCGATTGGTCTGCATGCGGACAGCGGCCTGGCTTCGGCCGCGGCAACCCTGAGGATGACCCGCTTCGCCTATCTGCCGTTGCGCAACCTTTCTCCGGCGGTTGACCGCCTGCTTGATATGCGCCGCCTGTTCGGCCTGCGCTCACCAGTCAATACCGCCGCCCGTCTGCTCAACCCTGCGGACGCGCCCTGCGGCGTGGATGGGGTCTTTCATCCGCCCTACATCGACGTGCATCTCGGGGTTGCGGAACGCATGCGGCGCCACCGGCTTCTGGTGCTGAAAGGCGGCGGTGGGGAAGCCGAGCGCGTGCCGCTCAAAGCCGCGTCGGCAAGCCTGTGGGACCTGCGGACTGGCCGGCATCAGCTTGTGTTGCCGGCGGTGGAAGGATTGCGCCCACATCTCGCCTCTGCTGACACGGCGGCTGCGTTTGCCGCGGTCTGGCACGGCGACAGCCAGCCAGAGACGCCAGTGGCGACCATCCAGGCTACGATCGCCCTGGCACTTCTGGCATTGGGCCGCGCGGATGACCCGGTTCAGGCGATGGCCCATGCGGTAACCGTTTGGGCGCAGCGCCGCTGATGGCGTAGAAGATCCGCCATGCTCTACATTTCAACCCGCGGACAGGCGCCGGCTCGCGATTTCGCTGATATCCTGCTTGCTGGCCTCGCCGAAGACGGCGGCTTGTTCATGCCGCAGACCTGGCCGCATTTCAGCCCATCCGATTGGCGGGCGATGCGCGGCCTGCGGTATCCAGATTTGGCAGCCAGGGTCATGCAGCCATTCCTGGGCATGTCGGTGCCGTTCGAGGTGCTGCGGACGATCTGCCACGACGCCTACGCCGGGTTCAGCCACACGGCAATCGTGCCGCTGATCCAGCTCGAGACCGGCTTGTTCGCGCAGGAACTGTTCCACGGCCCGACGCTGGCGTTCAAGGACATCGCCATGCAGGTGCTGGGCCGCCTGTTCGACTACGTGCTGACCCAGCGCGATCAACGGATCACCATCGTGGGCGCCACATCCGGCGATACCGGATCGGCCGCGATCGAGGCCTGTGCCGATCGAGGGCGGATCGACATCATGATCCTGCATCCGCATGGACGAACCAGCCAGGTGCAGCGCCGGCAGATGACGACGGTGCGCGCGGCGAATGTCGGCAATCTAGCGGTGAAAGGCACGTTCGACGACTGCCAGGACCTGGTCAAGGCGATGTTCGCCGATAACGGCTTTCGCAACGAGATGCGGCTGTCGGCGGTGAACTCGATCAACTGGGCGCGGATCGCGGCGCAGATTCCCTATTATGTCGCAGCCGCGCTCGCGCTTGGTGCGCCGGACCGAGAGGTTGCGTTCAGCGTGCCCACCGGCAACTTCGGCAACGTATTGGCGGCCTGGGCCGCTCGGCGGATGGGTCTGCCAATCGCCCGCCTGATTGTCGGGTCGAACCGCAACGACATCCTGGCGCGCTTCCTTGCGTCCAACGACATGTCCATCGTACCGGTCGAACCTTCGTTGTCGCCCAGCATGGACATCCAGGTCAGCTCCAACTTTGAGCGTCTGCTGTTCGAACTGCTGGATCGCGATCCCACTGCAACGCAGCAGACCATGCTGGACTTCCGCCAGAGCGGGCGCATGGCGATCGCTGATCCGGTCTGGCACCGGACCCGTGGCCTGCTGCATGGTTTTCGGCTGGACGACCCGGGAACCGCCGCCGAAATCCGTCGACTGCACGCCGCAACCGGCTACCTCGCAGATCCTCATACCGCCATCGGCATCGCAGCCGCACGAGCGCTGCCGTGCAATGGCGGCCTGCCAACGGTGGCGATGGCGACCGCCCATCCGGCGAAATTCCCCGAGGCGATGGAACAGGCCACCGGCCATCGCCCAGCGCTGCCACCGCATATGGCTGATCTGTTTGAGCGGGAAGAACGGTTCACGGTCCTCCCCAACGACCTGGCGAGCGTGGAAACAGCCGTGCGTGCGCTGGCCGGGCGCAACATCATGTAGACTGTCCAACTTGTAACCCGCGTGGCAGGCTAGTGTCCTCATCGGTTCGGAAGTTCGTAAGGCGGCTGATCCAGATGTGACGAACTTCCGAACCGGGACACTAGCGGCTATGCGCATCCATCTGCAGAACCCCGACAATGATCCATTGTTCGAATTCTCGCGGGCGATGTGGGATCAGGCCGCGGCCCGTGCGGCCGACATCGGCAAGGGACACACCGTCAGCATCGGTGTCACCCCGTCGGACTTTGCCGCCGCGATGCGCGAGGCAGAGGCACTGGTCACCGACATCAGCGTCATCAAGGCGCTGTTCCCGTGCGAGTGCCCAAGGCTGAAACTGATCTTCCTGACCAACGCGGGGCTTGATCGCCTGGCTCCTTTCGCATGGCTGCCGGCCGACGTCATATTGCTGAACAACCGCGGCACCCATGCTGCCAAGTCCGGTGAGTTCGCCATCATGTCCATCCTGATGCTGGCCAATCGGGTTCCCGCCATGGTGACCAACCAGCGCCGTGGGGCCTGGCGGAAGCTGTGGGGCTCGGTTCTCGCTAAACGCGCCCTGATTGTCATCGGCCTCGGTACCCTGGGTGGTGCCGCGGCAGAGCAGGCTTCCCGGTTCGGTATGCGCGTTACCGGCGTGCGGGCGCATCCGGCGCCGCATCCGGCCTGCGAGCGTGTCGTCGGCATGGATGCCTTGGATGAGGTCCTTGCGGAGGCAGAGTTCCTGCTGCTGGCGTGTCCGCTGACCGCTGCTACGCGCGGGTTGATCAACCGCGACCGGCTGGAAGCGCTGCCGTCCGGCGCCGGATTGGTGAACATCGGGCGCGGCGAACTGGTGGATCAGGACGCCTTGTGCGACCTGCTGGATAACGGTCATTTGTCCGGCGCGGTGCTGGACGTCTTCACGCCGGAGCCGATCCCGCGCCTCCATCGTCTCTGGTCGACACCGAATCTGATCGTCAGCCCGCACACGTCTGCCGACGATCCGGCCACCTATAATCTGCACAGCCTGGATATCTTCCTGGACAACCTGCGCGCCTGGAACGACGGGCGGCCGCTGCCAAACCGCTTCGACATTGCACGCGGCTACTGATGCTGGCCACGCTCGTCGCCCTGCTGGCTGCCGCTACTGTCGCTGTTCCGTTCACCCGGCGGTTCGGCCTGGGCAGCGTGCTCGGCTACCTGCTCGCCGGCGTCGCCATTGGTCCCTCGGGCTTGCGCCTGGTCAACGACGTGGGCCAGATCGCCGACATTGCGTCGCTGGGCGTCGTAATGCTGCTGTTTCTGATCGGCCTGGAACTGCGCCCACGGCGGCTTTGGGTGATGCGTCAGGCGGTGTTCGCCCTTGGGTCAGCGCAGGTGTTTTTCAGCGGCGTGACGCTGGCGCTGCTCGCCGTTCTGGCCGGCGTCCCCTGGACGGGCGCCATCGTGCTGGGGGCCGGACTGGCAATGTCGTCGACCGCGATCGTGCTGCCGATGCTGGCCGAGGCTGATCTGCTGAAAAGCCGTGCCGGCCGCGACGGATTTGCCGTGCTGCTGTTCCAGGATCTGGCGTTCATTCCCCTGGTCGCACTGGTTCCACTGCTGGCGCAAAAGACGCTGCCGGATCACGTGCCCTGGCAAGACGTTGTCCAGGCGGCCACCGCCGCTGCCGTGATCCTGATCGGCGGCCGCTTCGCCATTCCACCCCTGATGCGGGCAATCGGCGGCACGCGCACCCCGGAACTGTTCACCACCGCCGCGCTGCTGATCGTCGCCGGCACCGCGTTCATCGCCAACCTGGCTGGACTGTCGATGTCACTGGGCGCGTTTATGGCTGGCGTCCTGCTGTCCGACTCCGAATATCGTCATGAGCTGCAGGCCGACATTGCCCCGTTCGAGGGTCTGCTGCTGGGTTTCTTTTTTATCTCCGTCGGCATGTCCGCCAACCTGGCGCTGGCAGGTCTTCATCCGGTCCTGATCGTTACCGCCGCCGCGGCTTTGCTGCTGACGAAGGTGGTGATTTGCTTTGCGCTCGCGTTGATCTCGCGTCACCGCCTGCCGACGGCGATCCGCTTCAGCCTGGCACTGCCGCAGGCCAGCGAGTTCAGCTTCGTGCTGTTCACCGCCGCGGTGGCCGTCGGGGCGCTGGCGCCGGATGACGCAGCCATCGCCACCCTGGTCGCCGCGCTTTCAATGGCCATGACCCCGGTGCTGTTCGCCGTGTCAGAGCGGTTCATCATCCCGCACCTGCAGACCAGGGCGCCCCCGGACTACGACAAGATCCGCGCCGACGACGTCGAGGTCATCATCTGCGGCTTCGGACGCATGGGCCAGATCATCGGCCGCGTGCTGCGCATGCATGGCATCCCGTTCACTGCGCTGGAGCGTGATCCGGGTCAGGTCGACGTAGTACGGCGCTTCGGTAACAAGGTGTATTTCGGCGACCCGAGCCGTAGCGACATGCTGCGCGCGGCGGGCGCGGATGATGCCAAACTGCTGGTCGTCGTGCAGGACAACATGGAGGATGTGCTTCGCATCGTCGAGGTGGCCAAGCAAAGCTTTCCCCACCTCAAGATCATCGCCCGCGCGCGCAACCGCCGGCATGCCTATCTGCTGATGGACCGGGGAATCGAATCTCCGATCCGAGAGACCTTCTACTCCAGCCTGAAGATCGCCGAGAATGCGCTTGTCTCCCTTGGCATCTCATCGAAGGAAGCCGTTCGCTCCGTCTCTCTGTTCCGCGCGCATGATGAGCGGGCGTTGCGCGAAGCCCACGCCATCTATCGGGACGAGAAGCAGCTTATCCAAAGCACGCAGCAGGCAACCGAGGAACTGACCGCCTTGTTCGAAGCTGACCACAAACAGTAATCATTCCGGCGCGGTCTCATACTCGTCGATCAGCCATTCTCGCGGTTCAGCCGCAGCCTCGTCATACCACTGTGCCACCAGCGGATGGGCGCGTACGGCTGTACAATACGCCAACGTGTCAGGCCCGATCTTGGGCTGCCAGGCGATAAACCGTGCAACCACCGGTGCGAACATCGCATCGGCGGCACCGAACACCGCCCCAAACAGGAACGGGCCATCGGCTGCGAAGCGCGCCCTGCTATCCGCCCAGATCGCTTCAATCCGGGCAATGTCCTGCAACGCGTCGATAGTGCGTCCCAGCCCGTGAAACTCCCGCCCCAGGTTCATCCACATCGCCGTCCGCAAGCCACGAAACCCGGCATGCATCTCCGCTGCGATCGACCGCGCATGCGCCCTGGCGACACGGTTCGCGGGCCACAATGCCGGCTGGAACTCGGCGCAGTAGTCGCAGAGCGCCAGTGACTCCCAGACCCGCGCGCCCCGGTGGTGCAGGAACGGCACAAGCCCGTTCGGCGACACCTGCGCGATCGATGCTGTCGGTCCTGGGCGGATGAACCTCAGCACTTCGACATCCACATCCAGCCCGGCGAGCTTCACGGCGAGCCAGCCCCTCAACGACCACGACGAGTAACGCCGGTTGCCGATATACAGCACACCTTCAGCCATCGCGGCCGCCAAACAGGCCAGCCGGTGCCGGTTCGCTCCGGGTATACTCCATCGAACAGAATGCGCCGCCCATATACCGTTCCTCGATCGGATCGCCGCTGACAACGTTGGCCAACTGTTCGGCAAACGGATCGGCACTGTCGACCGGCACCCAGCCAACGGCCTCACGCGCATCTTGCCGCCACCAGGTCATCCGAGCGTTGTTCGATGCGCCCCATATGACGATGTGGCTCGCGGCAGCGGCCAGGACGCAGCGCTGCATCATCCTTGAGAAATCCTCGTAGGACAGCCATGACGCCAGCATCCGCGCGTTGACCGGCTCTGGTGTGGCCGAACCGATGCGCACATTGACGCTCTCCACCCCATGCTTGAACCAGTACAGCCGGCCCATCAGTTCGCCATAAGCCTTCGACAGGCCGTAGTAGCCATCGGGCAGAAACTGGGTATCCCCGGGCAGGCTTTCGCTTCGTTCGTGAAAGCCGACCGCGTGGTTGGATGAGGCGAAGATGACCCGCGCCTTCTCCCGCCGGGCCGCTTCATAGATATGATACAGGCCGCGGATGTTGGGTCCAAGCACCTCTTCGAACGGCCGCTCGACCGATACGCCGCCGAGGTGGATGATCGTGCCGCAACCCTCCGCGAGGCGCAGGATTGCGACCCCGTCAGAAAGGTCGGCGCGCGTGAAGCTCGCGGTTGCGGGCAAGGGATCGGCGAACGGCGCAATGTCGGTCATGACCAGCCGCCATCCCAGAGCACCCAGCGATTTTGCCAGGACGCGACCGAGTGCGCCGGAGGCGCCAGTCAGCAGGATGGGCTTGGCAGGCGTCTCAGTCATGGCATGCTCCCTGTGTTCAATCGGAGGCATCATGCGCAGGATCGACGAACTCGCCCAGGCCCTGGCGGAGGGAACCACGACCAGCCGGGCCCTGATCGAGGACGCCCTCGCACGCATCGCCGACCCCGCCGGCGAGGGCGGCCGAACCTTTGTCAAGGTTCACGCCCGGCAGGCGCGTGCTATGGCTGACGCGGCGGACCTGCTGCGCAAGGCCAATCGCGCACCGGGTCCCTACACCGGTATTCCTATCGCATTGAAGGACCTGTTCGACGTTGCCGGAGAACCAACCCCGGCTGGTTCGGTTGTGCTAGCCGATGCCCCGCCCGCGCCTTGCAATGCCCCGGTGGTCAGCCGGATGCTGGCGGCGGGCTTCATCCCGGTTGGTCGCGTGAACATGACCGAGTTCGCCTTCTCGGGCCTTGGCATCAATCCTCATCATGGCACCCCAACCAGTCCTTGGGACCGGGCGTCAAGGCGGATCCCGGGCGGCAGCTCCTCCGGCACCGCTGTCGCGGTTGCCGACGGGATGGCCGCGGCCGGCCTTGGCACCGACACCGGCGGATCATGCCGCATCCCCGCCGCCTTCTGCGGCATCGTTGGTTACAAGCCGACTGCCCGGCGGATACCGATCACCGGTGTTCTGCCCCTCGCCCCATCTCTCGACTCAGTTGGGCCGGTGGCACCCAGTGTCGCCTGCTGCGCCAAGGTCGACGCCATTCTCGCGGGTGAAACCCCAACCGCTCCGGCGCCGGCCAGGCTGCATGACCTTCGTCTGGCGGTGCCGGAAAACCTGGTGCTCGCCGACATGGACAGCACGGTCGCCGCGGCGTTCGAAGCCGCTTTGTCGATGTTGCAGGCTGCCGGTGCCCATATCCTGGCCACGCACTTCACTGAGTTCTCTGAGCTGCCTGCAATCAACGCCACGGGTGGGTTCGCCGCATCGGAGGCTTTCGCCTGGCATCGCCGCCTGCTGGCCGCCAAGGGCAGCTTCTACGATCCGCGCATCCGCGTGCGGATAGCGCGTGGCGAACACATGAGTGCGGCGGACTATCTGGACCTGGTCCAGGCCCGCACCCGGCTGATCGCCAGCTTTAACCATGCGACCGCCCCTTACGACTGCGTCCTGATGCCAAGCGTTCCGGTCATCGCCCCCCGCATTGCTGAGCTGGATGATGAACGTGCCTACAACAGTCTGAACATGCTGATCCTGCGCAACACCGCCATAGGCAACTTCTTCGACCGGTGTGCGATCTCGATACCCTGTCATCAACCCGGCAATGCGCCTGTCGGGCTCATGCTGATGGGCGAGACGATGGGGGACGCGCGCCTGTTTCAGATCACCGCGGCCGTGGAGCAGGAGTTAAGAAGCCGACTGGCTGCCTGAAACACTGCGCAATCAGGCATTCCGCTCTAAGCCAACGCCTCCACCGGCTGCTCCGGAACTGTGCATAGATACCGATCCAGGACTGCGCCCGCCGGCCCATCAGCCATGACGTTTCCCTGGTCCAGCCATAGCACCCTGGTGCACCAGTCGCGGATGATCTCCGACTGATGGCTCGACAGCACAAGGATGTCAGCGCCGCGCACCATCTCCTCAAGCCGGTGACGCGCCCGTTCCAGGAACGCCGCATCACCTGCCAGGAACCATTCGTCCATCAGCAGGATCTGCGGCTTGATCGCGGTTGCCAGGGCAAAGCCTAGCCGGACCACCATGCCGGCGGAGTAAATGCGCACCGGCAGGTCCAGGAAGTCCGACAGCTCGGCAAATTCCGCCACATCCTCCTCTAGCCGCGGCAATGACGACCGTGGCAGCCCGTTGTACAGGCCGCGCAACAGGATGTTCTCGCGCCCGGTCAGCTCCAAATTCATGCCCAGGCTGGGATCCAGCATCGCGTTCAGGCTGCCGCGGACCCGCAGATGACCCACCACGGGCTCATAGATGCCGGCCAGCACGCGCAACAGCGTGGTTTTTCCTGCTCCATTGCCGCCGACCAATCCCAACCGGTCGCCGCTGCGCAAACGCAGATTGATGTTGCTTAGGGCCCGAACGACAACACGCTGCTGCTGGTCCTGTGCCAGCCGGCCAGACGCTGCGGCCACGACCATCTTCTTCAGGCTGCGGGAGCTACCGTGATACAGCGGAAACAAGACCGAGACGTTTTCCACCTCGACCAGCGCGTTGATGCCCATGACTTAGATCCAGAACGTGACGCGACCGCGTGCCTTAATAAAGAATGCCCAAGATAGCCCGCACAGCAGCAGGCTGTAGCCGATTGCTCCAAGCCAAGTCGTCATGGCGATCTCGGACCCCAGGATTGGGCCGCGCACGATTTCCAGCAGGTCGAAGAAGGGATTCAGCGCCAGCTTCTCAATGCCGCCCGGACCAAGCTGATCAGGCTTCCAGATCACCGGCGTCATGAAGAAGGCAATCTGCATCACGCTGTTGACGATTGGCTGAATATCCCGAAAACGCGCGCAAAACGCGCCCAGCAACAGGGTCAGTGCCAAAGCGTCGACCGCCCAGACCAACAGGCCGGGAAGCGCCAGCACGAAGCTCTCACGCGGCCAGATCGAGAACACGACGAAGACCACCACAATCACGACGATGTTGTGCGCCAAAGCGATGGCATTGCGGATCAGTGCCCGTATCGAGAACACGAAAAAGGGCATCCGCACGGATCGTATCACACCCTCGGCATCGGTGAAGACCGTGCATGCTTCGGACACCAATGCGGCAAGGAAGCCCCACAGCACCTGCGACAACGCCAGGAAAGGCAGGTAGTCGCGCAGGTTGATCTTGAACAACGCCGAATAGAGGAAGCCCAGCGAGGCGACCATCACGCCCGTCGAGATGGTCAGCCAGAATGGGCCCAGCATCGATCCGCGGTAACGCAGGCGGATGTCCAGCCAACCTAGCGCCCAGGCCAACCGCCACAGCCGCATGCCACCAGCGATGTCGGCCAGCGCCCACTGGTTGCGCGTGGCCAGCGTCATGTCCGCCCGCAGGTTCAATTCGGTAGCGGGGGCGATCGTTGTCACTGCGCTGCTCATGTCGCGGGGCGCTTACCTGATTCAGCGAGGCGGCACAACAGATGCATTGGGCCGCACCAAAGCCGTTCCGGCCGTCATATGAAACGGCACCGCAATGTTTTCAACTTATTCGGCGACTTAATTGCGTCGGCAAACCGATCAAACCCAGCCGGAGTCGAATCGTATTGACTCCATCCGAGATGACTTGCTTGAAAGATGGAACTCGGTTAATGGCTTAGCAAGCATTGCTGAGTAATCAGATAAACGGCAACCGCTGGTTGGCCGACTCGTATTTTGTTCGCTGCGCCGCCACGGAGACGTTCCTTTATGAACCTGCCGGATCGAGTTGTCACGCTTCGCCGCCTCCGTGCCCTCAGCACTGTTGCCGTACTTGGCCTCGTCGCCGCCTGTAGTGGAACTCCACATCAGGATGCCGTCCAGGAAACCGCCCGCTACGTCGCGCATGCGAAGCACAACTACACCCCGCCGGGGCCGCCGGAAGATCCATGGGGCCCCTATATCCGGGAGGCGTCCGGCAAGTTCGACATGCCGGAGATTTGGATCCGCTCGCTGATGCGGGTGGAATCGGGCGGCAATGAGTACCAGGACGGGCAGTTGATCACCTCTGGTGTGGGTGCCATGGGGCTGATGCAGGTCATGCCGGAAACCTATGATGAGCTGCGCGACCGTCACAACCTTGGTGATGACCCGTTCGACCCGCATGACAACATCATGGCGGGTGTGGCGTACATGCGGGAGATGTATGAGATCTACGGTTCACCCGGGTTCCTGGCTGCCTATAACGCTGGGCCCGCTCGACTTGATGACTATCTCGCGAACCTGAGGCCGCTGCCTGATGAGACGCGGCACTACGTCGCGATGATCGGGCCGTACCTGCGTGGCAGCTACCCGGCCAGCCGTTCGGCGGCTGATGGATTGGCAATGAACGCGCTGCCGATCGACATTCCTCCTGGCCGGCGCTACGGCCATCCCTTCATGCTGGCCAGCGGCAGGCATTTGGGCAGCGGACGGGCGCCGCAGCCTGTTCAGCTTGCCGCCGCACCACTGCCCACGCCGCCACATCGGATCGGCCCGCTGGGTGCTCAGCGGTATGCCATGATTGTTCCGCCGCCGGTTCCCTCTGCGCCGCCGCAACCCGCTCCGCGTGGCGGCTTTCACCTGATCGCCACCGCGAACGCCGCCGATTCTGCGCCGGCCCGGCGCGGCCCTGTCGGACCCGGCCAATGGGCCATCCAGATCGGTGCTTTTGCCAATTCCGGACTGGCTCACGGCGCAATTCACGCGGCGCAGGAGCATGCGCACGTCGAACTCGCCATCGCGCACCCGTTCGTCAGCAGCATGCGGCAAGGGCGCATGCTGCTATGGCGCGCGCGGATGACCGGCATGTCGCGGGAAACCGCGGTTCAGGCCTGCGAGAAAATGAGCCGTACCCACGCCTCCTGCATCGTTCTGTCGCCCGAAGCACAGTCCTGAACCGGTCTATAGATTGCAGCCACCGCTTACGGAACAGCCGAACGGACGACACTGAGCCTGCGCCCATGTGGCGGATTCCGGTCTGGTAGACCCTGGACTTCCTCGCGGCCAACCGGAAAATGCCCTGACGAAATCGGGGGAAGGCCGCATGCAACGCATCTGGGTCGGTCTGGGCGGCCTGGCCGGTTTCGGTGCCGTTGCAATGGCGGCCTTCCAGGCCCACGGGATCAGCGATCCGGCGACGGCACGGATCGTTGCCAGTGGCGTGCAGATGCAGGGCTGGCACGCGCTGGCATTGCTCGCCACCGGCCTGTGGGTGCCGCGGGGCGGAGGGTGGGCACATGCCGCTGGGGCCGCGTTTGCGGTGGGCATGCTGCTGTTCTGCGGCGCCGTCTATTCCCTGGCCCTCGCCGCCGTCTCCTGGGGTATCCTGGCGCCGACCGGTGGCATACTCCTGATGATCGGCTGGCTGCTGCTGGCGGCATCGGCACTCCGTAGGCGATGATCCGGGCTGCCTATCTGGCCGCCGAGGGGTATGAAGCGGTGCTGGCCGAGGAATTGACCCGGGCCGCGGTCGGCATCTCCACCTGGCACGGCCGGCTGGCGCTGTCGGCCGATGCCCCGGTGCGCGCCGCCTGGGCCCTGGACATCTGGACGGATCCGCGCGACCTCGCTGCACCTTCCGTCAAGGCGGCGGCGGACACGTTGCGGGCGATTCAACGCAACTGGGCGGGTTTCGGCGCGGCACATCACAGGCGCATGGCGCTGATCCAGGCGCGGCTGCCGCCAGTCAAGGGCCGGCCGCTGACGTTTCCCGAACCGGCCCCACAAGCGCATCTCGGCGCATGGACGTTACTCGCAGCCGACCGGCTGATGGCCAGCCCGACAAAGTCCAGCCCCTTCGTCAACGGGGAATGCCGCTTCGTCGAAGATCACGTCGCGCCGCCCAGCCGAGCCTATCTGAAGCTGTGGGAGGCTTTGGTGCGATTCGGGCAATGGCCGCAGCCGGGTGAACGCTGCCTGGATCTCGGCGCAGCGCCTGGCGGCTGGACTTGGGCTCTCGCGGCATTGGGCGCGCAGGTCACAGCAGTCGACAAGGCGCCGCTTGGTTCTGCCGTAGCAGACAATCCCCGCGTCACCATCCGGCGTGACAGCGCGTTCGGCCTGTCGCCCGAACCGGTTGACTGGCTGTGCAGCGACGTCGTCGCCTATCCCGATCGTCTGCTGGCGCTGATCCACCGCTGGATCGACGCAGGTGCGCCGCGCCATATCATCTGCACGATCAAGTTCCAGGGCGCGACCGACCACGCGGCAGCCGAGGCGTTTGCCGCCATCAAGGGCGGCGAGGTCGTTCACCTGTTCAACAACAAGCACGAGCTGACGTTCCTGTGGCGGGCGACCTGAGTGGCCGCCGGCTCAGAAGCGGCCCACCAACAGCGGCCGCTATTTTCTGACTGTCCATCGGGGCGGAAATTGGTCTAGATGCCGGCAAGGAGCGTTTGAGGGACGTGCATGGCGGTCAATAAGATCTTCCCGGATGCGAAGGCGGTCCTCGCCGACCTGCTGCACGACGGCATGACGATCATGTCGGGCGGCTTCGGGCTGTGCGGCATCCCATCCGCGCTGATTGAAGCCGTGCGCGACAGCGGCGTGAAGAACCTGACGATCATCTCCAACAATGCGGGCATCGACGACGCGGGCCTTGGGTTGCTGCTGCAGACCCGGCAGGTGCGCAAGATGATCAGCAGCTACGTTGGCGAGAACGCCACCTTCGCCCGGCAGTACCTGGCTGGCGAACTAGAGATCGAGTTCAACCCGCAAGGCACATTGGCGGAACGCATCCGGGCGGGTGGTGCCGGCATCCCGGCGTTTTTCACTGCCACCGGCGCCGGCACACAGATCGCTGAGGGCAAGCCGCAGCAGGAGTTCGACGGACGGCTTTATGTGCAGGAACGTGGGCTGCGCGCCGATCTGTCGATTATCCATGCTTGGAAGGCCGATCCGGAAGGCAACCTGATCTACCGAAAGACTGCCCGGAACTTCAATCCGATCATGGCGACCGCTGGGGAAATGGTGGTTGCCGAGGTTGAGCATATCGTCGAACCGGGGCAGATCGATGCGGACCACATCGTCACCGCCGGCATCTTCGTCGACCGCATCGTCAAGCTGGAGACGGTGGACAAGCGGATCGAGCAACGCACCGTGCGCAAGCGCGCCTGAGGAGGCCCCCTTCATGCCCTGGACCCGCGATCAGATGGCCGCTCGGGCGGCGCAAGAACTGCATGATGGGTTCTACGTGAATCTGGGGATCGGCATTCCGACCCTGGTGGCCAACCACATCCCGCCAGGGATGTCGATCCAGCTCCATTCAGAGAACGGTATGCTTGGTACCGGCGCCTTCCCGTTCGAGGGCGAGGAAGACGCGGACCTGATCAACGCCGGCAAGCAGACCGTGACTCAACTGCCGACGACCAGCTTCTTCGACAGCGCCGCCAGCTTCGCAATGGTGCGCGGCGGCCACATCAACATCTCGATCTTGGGCGCGCTGCAGGTGGCCGAAAACGGCGATCTGGCCAACTGGATGATCCCCGGCAAGATGGTCAAGGGCATGGGTGGAGCGATGGATCTGGTCGCCGGCGTCAAGCGTGTCGTGGTGCTGATGGAACATACCGCGGGCGGCAAGCCGAAGCTGCTGAAGCGGTGCACTTTGCCGCTGACCGGCGCGGCCGTGGTTGACCTGATCGTCACCGACCTTGGGGTCTTCGAGGTCACGGCAAGGGGTCACGACGACGGTCTAGTCCTGGTCAACATTGCCCCTGGCGTGACCCTGGCGGAACTGCACGACAAGACAGAGGCGCCTTTCAGCCTTGCAGCGGATTTACAGGTCGCTGCCTAGTCTTAGAGCGTGATCCGCGGAAGTGGCATCACACGGAGCGGTGAATCACGCGATCAAACTACGCGTTGGAGGGGGAGTCCGTGAACCAATGCGAACGAACCCCCCTCGAGGCCCCCGCCGGTAGCAGAGTGAGACGCCCCTGGCACGCTGCGCAAGCGTGTCAGGGGCATCAACTTAGGCCAACCAACACCAAGTCATGACGAATGTCATGACCTTACTTGGAGGCAGCCGGGAAGTTGTTGTTGCCGGTAACGTCCTCACCGTCCGTGCGCTGCTTACGGGCACCGCTGGTGGCGGAGGGAAAGTTGTTGTTGCCGGTCACGTCTTCACCGTCCGTGTGCTGCTTCTTGGCAACATGAGTGGCGTGATGCGCGGGCTTGGTTGTCGTATTTGTCGTCGACGTCGACTGTGCGAAGGTCGGCGCCGTCAGCAAAAGGCCGGCCGCAGCAAGCGCTGCAGTCAGGTAAGTTATTCTCATATCTTGTCTCCTATTGTCTTCTCGACCGCAGGTGTGGGTTATGTAAGAGCGCTTCAAGAGGGTGTGCGCATGTTGCGGCATCCGAGCTTACTTGACGTAGATCATTTAGGCCATGTGGCCGATTCGCTGCAGGAATCTCTTGCACCAGACAGACACACGCAGTGTGACCGGGTAGCCGTGGGATGGGTAGCAGGCGTTCAGCGTGTCGCTGACCTGTTCCGCTTTGGCCACGTCGGCCTTGCCGCTTGGCAGGTTACCAGCGTTTTCTCCTTGTTGAGAGGCGACGTTGAAGCTGTGCCGGGTTGTGGCTAGAGTGGTTCCACCGAGGGTGGAACCACTCTAGCACATCGTTTCACGCGGCTACTCGCGCAGCATCGCGCTGTTGCGCGATTCCAGCCTGCGCGAAGCCGCTTTAGCTGTTCACCAGAACGTTTTCCGGTCTTGGTTGAATCTCTCCGCGCTCAACCCGCAGAACCTGTCGGGTCAGCATCTCATGCGTCGGCGCGCTGACACCGGCACGCGTGGCGGATGCGGCGATAAACCCGTTCATGGCCTCGATTTCGGTCCGCCGGCCCTTCTCCATGTCCTGCGCCATTGATGGGCGCTGGTAGTCGCTGCGCTCGGCCTGGCCCGCACCACCCTGCGTCATCAACCGCTCGACCTCGGCGTATGCCGCCTGCTCGCCTTCCATGGCCCGTGCCAGTGCCTCGTGCGGCAAAGCACCAACTTTCCCAAGCCGGTAGCCCAGCTTCTGGCCAACACGAACGGCTTCACCGCCTAACTGGATGCAGATTCGGCGTACGGCGGGATGCTGGTCGCGCGCGTTTCCGCCCATACCGGTTGCCGCCGAGACACCGTTGCGCATCCCGTTCACGCACAGCTTGGTCCAACGCTCACCCCAAAGGTTGTCGGTTGGGCTGGCCGCATCCACGCTTGCCAGGATGGCGGCGATCTCCTCGGACCGCCGGGTGATGCGGCCGCTGGGTTCGCCAATATAGAACGAGGTGATGTCGGGCCGTTTGGCATAGCCACGCCGGATATGGCCGGGCTGGTACAGATCAACCCCCACCCCGCCGGTGACGATGCAACCCAGGGTCCGGCCCCAGCCGACAACCCCGGCCACCCGCTCCTCATTGATGCAATTTTGCATCGAAACCACACAGCCCGAGCTGGACAGGTATGGCTGGATCAGGCGAGTTGCCCAAACCGTGTCATAGGATTTCACAGCGACGAACGCGATGTCGATGGGCGCCTGTTTCGCCAGTGACTGCACTTCGGTGACATGCATTGCATTGACCCTTACCGACAGGCGCTCTGCCGCGGTCATGCCAAAGATCTCCAGGCCGGAGACCTTCATGTGCTCGACGTGCTGGGGCCATGGATCGATCAGCGTCACGTCGTGGCCTGCCGCGGTCATATGCGCCCCCGCGTAGCCGCCGACCGCGCCTGCACCGACGACCGCGATTCGTTTTCCCATCGTTCTGCTCCTTCTCTACCTTGCCTGGCCAACGGGGTCAGGCGCGCCATCAGAAGCGTGCGGCCTTACGCGCGGCTACCAACCGCAGCAGCGCGTCATGTCCCTGTCACCGGCGAGCCGCCAGCGTGGTCAGCGGCTTCGTGGTTCCTCTACCTTCCGTCTTGTTAGCGAGCATGAGAAACGCTGCCGATGAAAGTCAATCTGTCGGCCCATGATGCCGTCATCGTCATCTTCGGTGCCGCGGTCAGACCGGACGGCGCCCCAAGCGAGACCTTGCGCCAGCGTGTTGCAGCGGCAGCGCGGTTCGCCACAAGATTCGAGCGGCCACTGTTCATCCCTACAGGAGCCAGAGGTCGATATGGTGCGTCGGAGGCAACCGTTATGGCGGACCTGCTGGTGCAAGCCGGGATCGCTGAACCTGCGATCCTCAAGGAGGAGACCGGAACCGATACGCTGTCCTCGGTGCGGGCAGTCTTGCGCTTGGTGCGTGGGCAGGCGGCCGTCTACGCCTGCACCAGTGCCTATCACCTGCCGCGCTGCCTGATCCTGCTGCGGCTGGGCGGCGTGACTGCGCGCCCCTGCCCGCCTCCGCCGGCCGCGGCGGACCGGTTACGGCAATGGTACTGGCGTCTGCGCGAAGCTCCGGCGCTGCCATACGACGTGCTGCTCATGCTATGGCTGCGGGCGACGCGGCAGTTAAGGTGACGTCTCGGCCTGCTGGCACCCGGTGGCGCGGCGGTCAGCGCTCGTTCTCGTCGGTGTCCGACTCGACCTCGATGTCGCCGCCGATCACGTCGGCATCATCCTCAAGGTCATCGGCCGCCTCCAGCACGTCTTCCTCTTCGACATCCTCGACACCTTCGACTTCGACATCCACATCCTCAGGCGCGGGGGTGACTTTCTTCGGACGCTTGTCCTCAACCACATTGCCGCCGGCGCGCCGTGGACGCGGCTGGTCAACCGGCTGCTCGGTCCCGCATTTGGGACAAACGGCGGGTGATTTGGTAAGGTCATAGAAGCGCGTGCTGCACGCGACGCAGACGCGCTTCATGCCAAGTTCTGGCTTAGCCATGCGTATCAAGAGCCCTTCGTGGCAGGGAGTCCGCCTCGCCGGAAAGCGCAGCGGACGGGGCTTACACAAGAGCGGGCGCCCATGCCACCACGGCGCCGCGCTGTCAAATACGTTGTTGCAGACTGAAGCGGTATCCGTCGCTAGGGAAAGTCTGTAACTACGTACAGGGCAATCCCCATCCCGCCACGCACGGAACTGACTTCATGGCCGAAGCCGCCCCCCGCAAGTTGATCTCTACGCGACCAAAGACGCCGCTGTCCGGACGTTTCGCCGTACCCGGCGACAAGTCGATCAGCCACCGGGCGCTGATGTTCGGCGCGCTGGCAGTCGGTGAAACGCGCATCACAGGCCTGTTGACGGGCGAGGACGTCCTGCGCACCGCTGCCGCCATGCGGACCCTTGGCGCTGAGATCCTGCATGACCCTGACGGCACCTGGCGGGTCGCCGGCCGCGGCGTCGGCGGCCTGGGTGAGCCTGCGGACGTTCTGGACATGGGCAATTCAGGGACCGCGGCCCGCCTGCTGTGCGGCATACTGGCCACCCACCCGGTGTTCGCGGTGATGACGGGCGATGCCAGCTTGCGAACCCGGCCCATGCGCCGGGTGATCGATCCGCTGAGCGCGACCGGGGCCCGCTTCGCCGCTCGGACGGGCGGTCGCCTGCCGTTGGCGATCCAGGGCGCGGGCGACCCTTTGCCGCTGGACTACCGCGTTCCGGTGCCCTCGGCCCAGGTCAAGTCCGCGGTGTTGCTGGCCGGTTTGAACGCGCCGGGCATCACCCGCGTCGAGGAGCCCGAGGCAACGCGCGACCATAGCGAGAACATGCTGCGCCATTTCGGCGCGGCCGTTGCAGTGGAACGCAACGGGTCTGGCCGCATCATCACGCTGCAGGGTCAGCCGGAACTGCTGGCTGCGGATGTGCTGGTGCCGGCGGATCCCTCCTCGGCCGCCTTCCCGCTGGTCGCGGCGCTGCTGGTTCCCGGAAGCCGCATCACGCTGCCCGGTGTGGGTCTTAATCCGCTGCGCACCGGGCTGTTCCGGTGCCTGGAGGAAATGGGGGCCACGATCGTCGTGCGCGACCGCCGGACCGAGGCCGGTGAGCCGGTTGGCGATCTGGAGGTCGCGTCAAGCGATCTGCGGGCTGTTGATGTGCCAGGCGAACGGGCGCCCAGCATGATCGACGAATATCCTGCCCTGGCGGTCGCTGCCGCTTGCGCCAAGGGCACAACGCGGTTGCGTGGTTTGCGGGAGCTGCGCGTCAAGGAGAGTGACCGCCTGGCTGCCACAGCCGCCATGCTGACTACAAACAGTATTAAGGTCGAAATCGAGGTCGACGACCTGATCATACACGGTGCTGGCCCGGCGCCGGCCGGCGGGGGCGTCGTCGAGACGCACATGGACCATCGCATTGCGATGGCGGCGCTGGTCCTGGGCATGGCCACCGCCGCCCCGGTGGTTGCAAACGACGCAGGGTTCATCGACACCAGTTTCCCGGCATTTGCTGATCGGATGAACGCGATCGGCGCAGCAATCAGCGCAACCGCCTGACGATGAAACCGGTGATCGCGATCGATGGTCCCGCGGCTGCCGGCAAAGGCACCCTGGCGCGGCGCATTGCCACTGAACTTGGCCTGCCCTACCTCGACACCGGGCTGCTGTACCGTGCCGTTGGACGCCGTATGTTGGACAACAATGATGATCCTGCTGATCCGTGGGCGGCCGAACGTGCGGCGGAGTCACTAAGGCCAGCGGATCTTGAGCGTCCCGATCTGCGTGGCCCACAGGCGGACGCGGCCGCAGCCTCGGTGGCCGTGTTGCCCGGGGTGCGGGCGGCACTGCTGGCCTTTCAACGAAATTTTGCTGCCAGCCATGGCGCGGTGCTCGATGGCCGCGACATCGGTACGACGATCTTTCCCGGGGCCACGGCAAAGTTCTTCATCACCGCCGGCATTGCGGAACGCGCGCACCGGCGATGGTTGGAGATGCAAGCCAAGGGCATGAACGTTGACCTCTCCTCGGTCGAGGCGGACATGCGCAGACGGGATGCCATGGATGCCGAGCGCTCTGCCGCACCGCTACGGCAGGCTGAGGATGCTCTCCGGCTTGACACCAGCCAGATGACCGCGGAAGCGGTGTTCCAGGCCGCGATGGCGTTCCTGCGCGGCAAGGGGATCGCTTAGCGGCACGCTGCAGCTTGTGCGAAACCGCTTAGTCCTAAAGCAATAAAGATTTAGTCAAGCTCGTTCCAGAGGATTTTTCCAATACCCTGAAAGGGTGTGACGCAAGATTCTGTCTTATTGCAATTTTTTCATGTCGCTGCGGCTGAGTCCGCCATACATCTAGTGCTAGTTGGAACGCAGCCAGTCTGGCGCGAGCCAACACAAAGTTTTACAATCATAGCTATTGTCAGAGGGGATGATGGCGGATTTTCCAACCCGACTTCCGATACCCTCAACACCCCCGATCGGCCTTGATCATGTGGTTGTGCGGTTGCGGTTAATCGGCCAGATGGAAGCCTGGACGATACGAAGCGAAAGCGTGCTGCCGCCCGGGCGGAAAACGCGCGCCCTGCTGGCAAGTGTGGCGATGGCGGCGCCGCGTCCTGTTCTGCGCGGACGGCTGGCTGAGCAGCTTTGGTCTCGTCGGCCAGAGGAGCAGGCCAGAGCTTCGCTTCGACAGGAAATCCACCGGTTACTGGAAGCTCTGACGCCGGCCGAGGCCGATATTCTTGTTGTCACGCGGGATCAGCTTACCTTGCGGCCTGGTGCGGTCTGGATTGACGTCGAGGAGGTGATGCGCGCGACGGTTACGCAGCCCGCGTCATTGGCGTTGCTTGACGGCGATCTTCTGGAAGATCTCGACGGTGTCGATCCGAACTTTGATGCTTGGTTGAATACCGAACGTGAAAGGTTGCGCGACCGCGCCCGCGGCATCGCCGAGGCGTTGCTGAAGGAGGATCTGGAGCCAGACGCCGCTATCGCCGCAGCCCAGCGGTTGTTGACGATAGACCGGTCACATGAGGGCGCCTGGCGCTCGTTGATGAAGGCCCATGCCGCGCGTGGGGAGCGTGGTCTCGCCGTACAGGCTTATGACCGCTGCCGGGCCGTGCTGGCCGACATGCTCGACGCGACGCCATCGATCGAGACGCAACGTTTGCTCAATCAGATCCGTGGGCCGTCGCATAACGATGTGCCGGCGCGACCGCCGCGTCCATCACCCACCGCCGCGCCCGCCGTCACGCCGCCTGTTCCACCGAAGGTGGCGGATATTGAACCGCCGCCGCCGGTTGACCCTCCTCCGCTACCGCGGAAACGCGAGGCCGCGGTGACCCGCGGGGGCGCGCATGTGGGCGTCATGCCGTTCCGGCTGATCGGCATGCCCGACGATGATGCGCATCTGGCACCTGGCTTGGCGGATGAGATTACCAATGCCCTGTCCCGGTTCCGCTGGATGTTTATCGTATCGTCCAATTCGCTGGGTCGGTTCGCCGCTGAAAACCGCGACGAGGCAGCCATCCGCCAGGAGTTCGGGCTCGACTTCCTGCTGGACGGATCGGTGCAGCGCGCAGGCAGCAAGATCCGCATCAGCCTGCGGCTGTTGGACCTGCGCGCCAACAACCAGATCGTCTGGGCTCGGCGCTTCGACCGCGAGACGAATGACCTGCTTTCACTGCAGGACGAGATTGCCGCCGCGGTGGTGGCGCAGATCGATCCCGAAATCCTGTTCATCGAGGCCCAGCGGAGCAGCAGCCGGTCCCACGTTGATGCGACCGCCTATGACTACATGTTGCGCGCGATTCCGCTGATTGGGCGGATGGAGCGAGAAGACTATATGCAGGCCGGCCGCTTCCTTGCCGACGCTATCAAGCTGGAACCGGACTATGCCGCCGCTCACGCTTGGTATGCCTATTGGCATATCTTTCTGGTTGGGCAGGATTGGGCGGACGACCCCCAAGCCGTGATGGAGCGGGCTGGCGAACTGGCCGAACGCACCATCGTATTGGACCCGTTCGATGCGCGGGGCCTGTGCATCAGTGGTCATGTCCGCGCGTTCCTGCACCAGCGGTTAAGAGAAGCAGCCGCGCTGCACGAACGCGCCCTGTCGCTCAACCCAAATTTGGCAATGGCCTGGGCCCTGTCGGCGATGACACACGCCTACATTGGCAATCTGGATGAGGCGGAACGCCGTATCCGGCGCTATAAGAGCCTTTCGCCGCTGGATCCACACGCTTTCATCTTTGACGGTTTCTGGGGCGTGATTCACGTCATGAAGCGTGACTACGAGAAAGCGGTCGAGGTCGGGCGTACCATCAGCCAGCTAAACCCGTCATTCTCTGCCACGTATCGACCGTATCTGGCAGCACTCGGGCATCTTCGTTGGGATCAGGAAGCAACGACAACCCGCCGCCGGCTGCTAACTCTTGAACCCGACTTCACCATCGAGCGGTTCCTCAAGATCAGTCCGATGGAGCGGGAGACTGACAGGCTACACTATGCCGAGGGCCTTCGACTCGCTGGCATCCGCGAACGCGATCCGCCTGTTGCCAATGCTCCAATTGCATTCCGCCCGGCAGTGGGCTGATCGGCCTCGCTGCCCCCACCGCTGGTGACAACCGCCATCAGGCATCTGGTTCAGCGGCTGGCCGACACAGCGATAGGGGCATTGACAGCGGCTGTGATCAGCCGCGACAGGACCTGGGTCACGCACAAATACCCAAGATCGTTGTGATGCAAGTTGTCCGAAGCGATGAAGAGTGCTGGCTTTGATCCCTCATCCGACCACCCGTCCATGAGACGGCTGCGGGAGAACATGTTGACGTTGGTTTTCTTCGCGACGCTGGCCAGTTCATCCTCAAGAATGATGTGGTCGGTCGCCGCCATCACCCGCGGTGAGCGCTGATTGTCCATCAGGATGACGTCGATACCATTTCTCGTCAGGCGCTCAACGCCTTCCTCAACCATATGTTGGAATTCGGCTGGATTGGCATGACGCATTGCGCCATTAGCACCGACCTGCCAGATCACAACCTGTGGACGAACTGCGATCGCATCAGTGTCGAGACGGGCCAGTTCTTCTGGCGCGTCCTGGCCACCAATTCCACGGTTGATCACAGCGATGTGCGCACCCGGCAACGACCTGTTGAGGCTCATCTGAAGGATCGCGGGATAGGTGTGTGCGCTGTCAGACGCCATGATACCTTCCGTGGAGGAGGAGCCGATGGCGACGATCAGTCCCTCAGACCGGCTGGCGATGGCGGATTGCAGGTGCGCCAGATGCAGCGCCGACATGGCCGGATCAGCGGGACACACCGAATCTGCCCTGCTGGACCCGTACGCCAACCCGATCGCGCAACTGGCTAGCGCCAGAATGCGGCCAAAACGCCAATATTTTTTCATTATGACTTGATGGTGCAAACCGAACGATCTGTCTAGAGCCTATCAAATCCCTGCCGAGCTTTAATACGTTTTTTGCTCGGAATTACGTCGCTTGCGGGCAGCCGCGGCATATTGACCCCTAGGGCGGACCTCCTGGACGTGCGGACGCACCACGGTATCGTAGTAGTCGTCCCAGTCCTCGGGGGTCAATTGCGTCAGCTCCGGGACGATTTCGTAGTTGTTTAGGGTCGACTCCTCGTACACATGGCGCGGGATCGGCTGCACCTGCAGCAGCGGGTAGTCCGGCTTGAAGTCAATCGGAACGTTGGTCTTGGTCAGCCGTAGATTGGTGATAAGAGGGCCGAACCAGTGGTCGGTTTCCACAATACCTTCGAAAGCGTCCCATCCCCCCGCTCGGGGCAGATTCGCCGGTGCCCGCACCAGCAAACTGATACCGGGGGCAGTTCGGACAATGAGCCCCGTCCAGACCTGGATCAGTCCAGGCTCCTGCAGCGCGCTGAGGAAAGGCGGGGAAAACTCTGTGATTTCACGCGGTGCGACAGAGTCGAAATGATCGCGAAATCCCGGGAACTGGGCTGAGGAGTTTAGCGGCAACCACTCCCCTGCACCCTCAAAGGTCCAGATGATGTCGTGGCCGTCCCATTGTACGGAAAATCCGATCGGCGGAAACAAGTAGTAGCCAAAGGCTGCAGCAGAGGTGGCTGCTTCGCAGTAGCGGAATGCCCGTGTAGGCAAGGAACCGGCGGCTGAACGGTCCGCCCGTTGCGGCATCCTGGCGGATTGAATCATCCGATGGAACGTCACGAGCTTTGCTTTGGCTGCTGCCTGGTCGGCCGTGACTTCGATCGGGCTTGGTGTATTCACCACGGAGCATCCTTTTCGAAGATGGGAACAGCCAGACCATAAGGGCTTCTTGCCGGGGAAGCCCTGAGGTCTGCGGCAACAAAGTGCATCGAGGCGCGTCGAAACACAATCGGCGAGCATTGCGGAAGGCGTAGGCTTAACCGCCCAACCGGACTTTCGAGCCATCAGCCGTCGCCAGCGTCGGGGCATACCCACCCAGCCGGACCTTGGCGGCATCGGCCGTCCCCAGCGTGGGCGCATACCCACCCATCCGGACCTTAGAGGCATCGGCCGTCGCCAGCGTCGGGGCATACCCGCCCAACCGGACCTTCGAGCCATCGGCCGTCGCCAATGCCGGGGTATAGCCGCCGAGCCGGACCTTCGAGGCATCGGCCGTCGCCAGCGTCGGGGCATACCCGCCCAACCGGACCTTAGAGGCATCGGCTGTCGCCAGCGTCGGGGCGTAGCCACCCAGCCGGACCTTCGAGCCATCGGCCGTCGCCAGCGTCGGCGCATACCCGCCCAACCGGACCTTCGAACCATCGGCCGTCGCCAGCGTCGGCGCATACCCACCCAGCCGGACCTTGGAGCCATCGGCCGTCGCCAAGGTCGGCGCATACCCGCCCAACCGGACCTTCGAACCATCGGCCGTCGCCAGCGTCGGCGCATACCCACCCAGCCGGACCTTGGAGCCATCGGCCGTCGCCAAGGTCGGCGCATACCCGCCCAACCGGACCTTCGAGCCATCGGCCGTCGCCAAGGTCGGCGCATACCCACCCAGCCGGACCTTCGAGCCATCGGCCGTCGCCAGCGTCGGCGCATACCCGCCCAACCGGACCTTCGAACCATCGGCCGTCGCCAGCGTCGGGGCATACCCACCCAGCCGGACCTTGGAGTTGTCGGCCGTCGCCAAGGTCGGCGCGTAGCCGCCCAACCGGACCTTCGAGCCATCGGCCGTCGCCAGCGTCGGGGCATACCCGCCCAACCGGACCTTCGAACCATCGGCCGTCGCCAAGGTCGGCGCATACCCACCCAGCCGGACCTTCGAGCCATCGGCCGTCGCCAGCGTCGGCGCATACCCACCCAGCCGGACCTTGGAGCCATCGGCCGTCGCCAGCGTCGGCGCGTAGCCACCCAACCGGACTTTCGAGCCATCAGCCGTCGCCAGCGTCGGGGCATAGCCACCCAACCGAACCTTGCCCGCATCGGTGGTAACGCTCATGGCAAATGCGTAAGAAAAAGTGGACATTTTCGTGACCTTTCTGTGAAACTGCTTCAGATCACGGATCGCCTTGAACGTTGTTTAGCGATCCGTTGATGAAAACATTTTCGCCAAAAGGGAATTTATTATCGTCGTTTTGACGTTATTCTGACGTCAAATCGGCAGCGTTTCGGGTATTGAGTCGAAAATAATCCAATGCGTTAAAGAATCCTTAAATTCTGTAATCTAAGGCGCATTACTTAATTAATCAGCTTCCGTATCATTTCACTCAAATGGAATTATATTTTTAACAAAAACTGTTAATGATTTTGAGACTTCTCTCATGAAAAAAAAATGGCCGCCCGAAGGCGGCCTGATCCCAAAAATAATACCCTGTAACGTTAATTCACGCGGCAGTGCCGCCTATGGTCAGACCGGAAAGCTTCAACGTCGGCTGCCCGACGCCAACCGGCACACCCTGACCACTTTTGCCGCAAGTGCCGATACCAGGGTCCAAAGCCATATCGTCGCCGATCATCTCAACCTTGGTCAGCGAATCCGGCCCATTGCCGATCAGCGTGGCTCCCTTGACCGGAGCGGTAACCTTACCGTCCTCGATCATGTAAGCCTCACTGGCCGAAAAGACGAACTTGCCCGAAGTGATGTCGACCTGGCCGCCACCAAAGTTGACCGCATACAGCCCGCGCTTGACTGAAGCGATCATCTCAGCCGGCGTATGCGACCCGCCAAGCATCACTGTGTTGGTCATCCGCGGCATGGGGGCGTGCGCATATGACTGCCGGCGTCCGTTGCCGGTCGCACGCATCTGCATCAGACGCGCATTCAGGCGGTCCTGCAGATAGCCAACCAGAATCCCGTCCTCGATCAATACTGTCCGGCTCGTCGGCGTGCCTTCATCATCCACCGTAAGACTGCCGCGACGGTCGGGCATTGTGCCGTCATCGACGACCGTCACGCCTGGCGAAGCGATCCGCTTGCCCATCAGGTCGGCAAAAGCCGAAGTCTTCTTCCGGTTGAAGTCGCCTTCCAGCCCGTGGCCAATTGCCTCATGCAGCAGAATGCCCGGCCATCCCGCGCCTAACACGACTGGCATCTCGCCGGCTGGTGCCGGCCGGCTGTCCAGATTGACCAGCGCCTGGCGCAACGCCTCATCCACCGCACCACGCCAGGTGCTTTCTTGCGTCAGGAAGTCATAGGCAAAGCGTCCCCCAGTGCCATGGCTGCCGGTCTCACGTCGACCAGCCTGCTCAACCACCAAGGAGACGTTCAGCCGCACGAGCGGCCGAAGGTCCGCAACACGGGTGCCATCCGGCCGCAGGATCTGCACGGCCTGCCATTCCCCGCTTATCGAGGCCATGACCTGCTTCACCCGCGAATCCTTGCCGCGCGCATACCCATCGATCTCGCCCAGCAAGGATGTCCTGGCGGAGAAGTCCATCATCCGCAGCGGGTTCGCATCCGAATACAAACGCGAGTTGGTCGCCCGCGGCGGCTCGGCCATGGTGCCGGAATAACCCGCGTTCACGGTGGAAACGGTCGCAGCCGCCCGACGCAACGCCTGTTCGGACACTTCGCCAGAATGGGCATACCCGGTTGCTTCGCCCGCCACGGCCCGCAGCCCAAATCCCATCCCCGAATCGAAGTTCGCGGCGCGGATATTGCCGTCATCCAGGCTGATCGACTCGCTCTCGCGATACTCCAGAAACAGCTCGCCATCGTCGCTGCCGCTGAGCGCCTGTTGCAGAATACTCGCCGCCTCGGCTTGACCGAGCGCTGCGTCCGCCCGCTCAAAAAACAGTTGGTCAGTCGCGGAAATGGCACTCATGGCGATGATCCCTTCAGAGTTATCAGAAAACACATGGTGCCTCGGCCGCGATTTGCCCACCAGACGCCGGGTTAGCGACAAACCTCGCTTGTTCCTGCGCCTGGAGGGGGGCGCGGCGGCTCCGCCCGCCACTCACCAAACAGAGAAAATGTCTGTTCAGCCGCCGGATGCCGGCGCTGCCGTTTCCGCGAAAGGCTGTGGTTGCAACCGTCGGCTAGGCGTATTTGACAGCCGATGGAGCAGCACCAGGACGGTGGTCAACAGCAACACCGCCCCGCACTGATGCAGCGCGGCGACAGGAACCGGGACCGCAAGCAAAAGCGTGGCTACACCCAGCACGTATTGTGCAAGCACGGCGGCTGCTAGGCACAGGATCAGCTTGCGTGACAGGCCGGCACGCCAGCCGGCAAGCGCCAGGCAACAGACGATCATCAGACTGAGCGTCGCCAACAGGCGGTGATCGAACTGCACCGCCGCGACGTTTTCAGTCAGGTTACGACTCCAAGGCTGCAGGGCGGCATACCCATCGGGGATCAACCGACCGTCCATCAACGGAAAGGTATTGTACGTCAGGCCAGCATGCAGTCCGGCCGTGAAGCCGCCCGCAACGATCGTCAGACTGATCATGATCAAGGCCGTAAGCGCCAGTCCACGCAGCAGCGGGCTAGCCGCCAACCGGTCGCGGACCGGGTTCAAGGCCGATAGCCCTGTCCAGACAATCGCCGCATACAACAGCAGCGCAAGAGCAAGATGGATCACCAGGCGGTACGGTGAGACAGCCGTCGCGTCCGGCATGAAGCCCGATGCAACCATGAACCAGCCAACCGCCCCTTGAAGACCGCCAAGGACGAATAGCAGGGCCAGCCGTGGCAGCAACCGCCGCTCAATCCGCCCGGCCAAACCCAGCCATAGCAGCGGGCCAAGGAATACCACGCCGATCAGCCTGCCCCACAGCCTGTGCGTCCACTCCAGCCAGAAGATCTGCTTGAAGCCGGACAGCCCAAAGCCTTCATGCATCAGCGTGTACTGCGGAATCTTCTGATACAAGGCAAACAGTCGATGCCACTCGGCATCGGTGGTTGGGGGCAAGGTCCCCATCAGTGGCGCCCATTCCATGATCGACAGGCCGGAGCCAGTCAGCCTTGTCGCCCCGCCCAACACGATCATTACCATGATCATCGCTGCGACCACGAACAGCCACACCGCAACAAGATGCCGGCTTCGCCGGGTCGCCGCGCGATCCATCCGGGAAGCATGCGGAAAATCGAGAAGATCGAAGGGCATAAGCCGAACATATAGAACGGCAAGGAATTAATGAAGTGTTTCAAACCAGCGCCAGATGCGCAATTGACCTATAAGAACCGCGCCGCAACCTCCTGCGATTGACGGCTTGCTGCTCCCGCTGCGACCTCGTTCACCAACCGGGCGGCCTCGGCACCCCGGACCTTGGCGATGTCGTCCTGATACTTCAACAACACGCCCAACGTTTCGTCCACGTCACCCGCCGTCAGTTCTGTCTTGTCGAGGTAAGCCAGCGCCTGCGCCCAGTCTATGGTCTCCGCGACACCAGGCAGCTTGAAAAGCTCCTCGTTGCGCAGCCGCTGTACAAACGCCACGACCTGCCGCGCCAACTGGTCCGGGACATTGGGCGCCTTGCTCGCCAGGATGGCTCGCTCCCGCGTGGCATCAGGATAATCGACCCAGTGATACAGACAGCGGCGGCGGATCGCGTCATGCACCTCGCGTGTGCGGTTTGACGTCAGGATCACCACCGGCCGGATCGTGGCCTTCACTGTGCCGAACTCTGGCACCGTGATCTGGAAGTCGGCCAACAGCTCCAGCAGGAATGCTTCGAACGGCTCATCCGCCCGGTCCAGCTCATCGATCAGCAGCACCGCAGGCGGCTGGTCGGGATCGATCGCCGACAACAGCGGCCGAGCCTGCAGGAATTCCCGGGTATAGATGTTGCGGGCGAGTTCATTCCGATCGGTTTGACCCGCGGCTTCGGCCAACCGTATTGCCATCAACTGTCGCGCGTGGTCCCACTCATAAGCAGCGGCGGACAGGTCCATCCCGTCGTAGCACTGCAGCCGGACCAGACGGCGGTTGAGACCAGCAGCCAGCACCTTTGAGATCTCGGTCTTCCCGGTGCCCGGCTCACCCTCCAGGAACAAGGGACGCTGCATGTTCAGCGCCAGGTGCACGGTTGTTGCCAGCTCCAGATCAGCGATATAGCCGTTCTCGGCAAGCAACGCTTCAGTATCCGTCACGCTGGCAGGCAGAGCGTGGGAGAAATCCGCCATTGTCAAAGCATGCTCACCAGCATGAGCAGCACCATCAGGGCAAATACTCCACCGCCCAGCCACGCGGCCAGTGGCAGCCCGAAAGGCTCCCTTGGGATCAGCGACCAGATTGAGATGCCGGGTGTCGGCTCGGTCGCCCCGATTACCGCCGCGACCGGCTCTGCCATGGTGTCACGGGCATTCGCTTCGGCCACCGCATGGGTGGCTGCCTCCGCCTGGGCCGGGCGCGTCGCAGGCTTGACCACGGTAACCCGTCCCGCTGAGGCGGCTTCGCTTGCGGCCGCATCCGCCGGATCCGCATCTGCCGCGCCTGCAGTCGCCGCTACAGGTTCGACGGGCGTCATCGCCTGCACTTGCTTGCTGAAGCGGTCAAAGAAGGCATCCGCCATCTGCTTGGCCGTTGCGTCGATCAGGCGGCCGCCGAGTTGCGCCAGCTTGCCCCCAACCTGAGCGTTCACCTTATACTTCAACAGCGTCTCGGCGCCTTCATCCGCCAGTGCCACGTCAGCGCCACCTTTTGCGAAGCCGGCCACACCACCCTGCCCTTCACCGCTGATCCGGTAGCCGTTCGGGGCGTCAATATCCGTCAATTGCACTTTGCCGCTGAAGCGCGCCGAGATCGGCCCTACCTTCACAGCCGCCGTCGCCTTCATCTGGTCGTCAGCGAGTTTCTCAAGGCTCTCGCAGCCGGGAATGCTTGCCTTCAGCACAGCCGGGTTGTTGAGTGCTTCCCATACGGTTTGGCGCGGTGCCGGAATCCGCCGCTCGCCCGTCATATCCATTCGAAAACCACCCCTTCTAAGCGCAGTGAAGGTTACTGGCAGGGTCGGGGGTATGCAACCAAGCCATGTGCATTCGCCGCCGGGAGGTCCGCCGATTGCCGGCAAGGCGACTCAACGCCTGCCGCAAGCTGGCGTTCCCTCGGCCAGCTCGGCCCGTGCTGCCTCATGGGCAACCGTTGCCGGTCGCTGTTCGCCGGGCGGCCAAAAATGCCCAGCGCTGCTCAGGAAACTGTTTGTTTTCAATATGTCTTGGGCTGGCGCGGAATATGCTTGTTGCACCCCAGGCTGACCTGATTGAAGGAGAATGATTCGTGGTGCGTTCAGTATCTGGGCAAAACGAGGTCTGGGGGCAAAGCAGCCCGCCGCAGAGCCCGCCCGTCTCGCCGTTCGGCGCGGGCACTCAGTCATCGGATTTCACCAACGCGCTTGCCGCGTTGTCTGCCACATCTCCAGCCACTTCGTCTGCCAGCACCGCCACCCAAGCATCTACAAGCGGCATGAACTTCATGTTGACGATGTTGGGAAGTGGTTCGGGATCTGACACCTCGACTCAGGCAACCAGCCAGGGCAGCCAGACGGCCGGCACCGGGACTTCGCCGGGTTCAGCCGGCTTTGGCGCACAAATGATGTCAGAGCTGCAATCGCTGATGGCAACCCTGACTGGCGGTGGCGGCCCAGCCATCGGCGCCACCTCTACAACGTCGACAACCACGGATGGTGTCACCCAAGCCGGCAACGCAGGTGGAGGCCTTCTCAGCATGCTGTCGCAGGTCATGAGCACGAATGGACAGGCCGCCTCGCCACCAGGTCTGCAACAAGGCGGACAGGCCGGTGACCAGGGCAACGCCGGCGGATCATCGCGGCAGCTCCTCGGCGTGGCCGCTTATACTGCGAGCGCCACGACAGGTCTGAACACGGCGTTGCAGAGCCTTCAGGTCTGATTCAGGTCGACCAGCGCGGCAGCCATGAGGAAGACCAGCCGCCGGCAGATAGGTGGTTGGATTGAGCGAGCCGGCCGCCTCCCTGCCCAACTGGTTCGAGCTTGGCGCGGGGCGGCCTGCGGCAGAGCGAAGGCGCGCTCGGAATCCAGCACGGTGAGGAACCTCGCAAAGCCTTCCGGCGACCTGATATAAGGCCTGAAGACAGTCCCACGACCGGGATGTCCTCGTGTAACAAACGAACGAGAAGCGTAACTTGCAGTCGCTTCGGCTTGTTGACCACCTCTCCGGTGCTTATTCCGATGACGGATGTCAGCATGCACCCGACCGACCATAGGACCTGATCGCTGATGGACGAACGTGTTGACCGGTCGGACCCGCGCATCGCGCCCGATCCTGTGCTGCGAGAGACCACGGTTGCCCCCCGTTCACGCAGCCGCGCGTGGCTGTGGGCCAGCCTGATCGCCATTGGGATAGTCGGCGGCGGCTGGTATCTGTGGACACACCATCAGTCCCAGCAGCCACCCAAGACGGTCTCCCGCAGCGCAGAGGGCGCGCCGCAGCCTGTCGGCTTCGCAACAGTCGACAAGGGCAACGTCCGCATCATGTTGAACGAGCTCGGCACTGTCACATCGCTCGACACCGTCACCCTTCAGACGCAGATCAACGGCCAGTTCCAGCAGATTGGTTTCCAGGAAGGCCAGATGGTCAAGAAGGGCGACTTCCTCGCCCAGATCGACCCGCGTCCCTACATTGCGGCACTGGAGCAGGCGCAGGGCACCCTGGCGAAGGACCAGGGCCTGCTGGCCCAGGCGCAGGCCGACTTGAAACGCTACCAGACCCTGGGCCGGCAAGACTCCATTGCGCAGCAGCAACTGGATGATCAACGTTATCTGGTGCAGCAGTATACCGGTACCGTACAGACGGATCAGGGATCTGTCGACGCTGCCAAGGTCAACCTGGCCTACTGCCACATCGTGTCGCCGATCGACGGCCAGGTTGGCCTGCGGCAGGTCGACGTCGGAAATTATGTGCAGACATCGTCGACCACCGGCCTGGTGGTGATCACCCAGATGCAGCCGATTTCCGTGCTGTTCTCGGTGCCGGAGGATAATCTGCCCGACATCGTTGAGCGTGTCCGCGCAGGTGCGACGCTGACCGTGGAAGCCTATGACCGCGCCAACACCCGGCTGCTGGCAACCGGCCAGCTCAGCAACCTCGACAACCTGATCGACGTCACCACAGGTACACTCAAGCTGCGGGCGATTTTCGCTAACCCCGACGAGCTGCTGTACCCCAATCAGTTCGTCAACGCCCGCTTGTTGGTCAACACCATGCAGGATGCGGTTCGTGTTCCGGTTCCCGCCGTGCAACACGGCGAACCGGGAACCTTTGTGTATCTGATCAACGCCAACAACACCGTAACAGTGCGGCCGGTCAAGGTTGGCCCCGTGGACGGCAACTATGAGGCGGTGACCTCCGGCTTGACCCAAGGTGACCGCGTGGTGACCGACGGCACGGACCGGCTGCGCGACGGGGCCAAGGTTACGCTGCCGGACATGCAGAAGAATGCGCCCGCGGATGGCACAAGCGGCGCGGCGCGTGAACCCAATGCACAGCACCACAAGCACGCTGACAAGTGATGTCATCCGCCGGCAAGGTTGATCGCAGCCCGGTAACAGGCGTGGCAGCACCATGAGCCCGTCCCGCCCCTTTATCCTGCGTCCGGTTGCGACCACCCTGCTGATGGCGGCCATCCTGCTGGTCGGTTTCGTTGCCTACCGGTTTCTACCGGTCTCCGCGTTGCCTGAGGTCGACTACCCGACGATCCAGGTGCAGACCTTCTATCCCGGTGCCAGCCCGGAGGTCATGACCTCCTCCGTCACCTCTCCACTGGAGGTGCAGTTTGGCCAGATGCCAAGCCTGAACCAGATGTTCTCTACCAGTTCAGCCGGGGCGTCCCTCATTACCTTGCAGTTCAGCCTGGACGTCAGCCTGGACGTGGCCGAGCAGGAGGTCCAGGCGGCGATCAACGCGGCTGGCAACCTGCTGCCGACCGATCTGCCGGCGCCGCCCATCTACGCCAAGGTGAATCCCGCGGACGCGCCGATCCTGACCCTGGCGCTGACGTCAAAGACGTTGCCGCTGACCCAGATCCAGGATCTGGCAAACACCCGGTTGGCGCAGAAGATTTCCCAACAGCCGGGCGTTGGGCTGGTCAGCATAAGCGGCGGCCAGCGCCCGGCCGTGCGCGTGCAGATCAATCCCCGCGCGCTGGCCGCGTATGGGCTGAACATCGACGACCTGCGCACGACACTGGGCAATGCCAACGTCAACACGCCCAAAGGCAACTTTGATGGCCCGGCGCAGTCGACGACCATCAATGCCAACGACCAGATCAGCGATCCCGCGCAATACCTGAACCTCGTTGTCGCCTACCGCAACGGCAACCCGGTGCGCCTGCGTGAAGTTGCCAAGGTCGTCAATGGGGCGGAGAACACCAAGCTGCAGGCCTGGGCCAATGCCACGCCGGCGGTCATCCTGAACGTGCAGCGCCAGCCGGGTGCCAACGTCATCCAGGTGGTCAACGGCATCAAGGCGCTGCTGCCGCAGTTGCAGGCCACCCTGCCCACCGCCGTTGACGTCGCCGTGCTGACCGACCGCACCGCCACCATCCGGGCGTCCGTCTCAGACGTCGAGTTTGAGCTTGGGCTGGCTGTGGCGTTGGTCGTGGCGGTGATATTCCTGTTTCTGCGCAACCTGCCGGCGACCATCATTCCCAGCCTGTCGGTGCCGCTGTCCCTGGTCGGCACGCTGGCAATCATGTACCTGCTTGGCTTCAGCCTCGACAATCTGTCGCTGATGGCGTTGACGATCTCCACCGGGTTCGTCGTCGACGATGCCATCGTGATGATCGAGAATATCGCCCGCTACGTCGAAGCCGGCGAAACGCCTCTGGCTGCGGCTCTGAAGGGCAGCGAGCAGATCGGCTTTACCATCATCTCGCTGACCGTCTCGCTGATCGCGGTGCTGATCCCGCTGCTGTTCATGGGCGACGTCGTCGGGCGGCTGTTCCACGAGTTCGCCATCACCCTGGCCGTCACCATCGTCATCTCGGCAGTCGTCTCATTGACGCTGGTGCCGATGCTGTGCGCTCGGCTGTTGCGCCACCGACCCGATGCGGCGCGCAGCCGCCTCGACCTGCGGGCTGAGCGCGGCTTCAACTGGCTGATCGGCCGCTACGGCCGGGCCTTGAGCGTCGTGCTGAACCACCAGTACCTGACGCTGCTGATCGCGGCCTTGACCGTCGGCGTTACCGTGCTGCTCTACACCGTGGTGCCAAAAGGCTTTTTCCCGGTGCAGGACACCGGCGTGCTGCAGGGCATTTCCGTCGCCGCCCAGACGACATCTTATGGCGCCATGGCGCAGCACCAGCAGGCACTGGCGGACGTCATCCTGAAGGATCCCGATGTCGCCAGCCTGAGTTCATTCATCGGCGTGGACGGTAGCAACACCACGTTGAACACCGGCCGCTTTCTGATCAACCTGAAGCCCAAGGCCCAGCGCACCCTGGATGCAACGGGGATCGGCCACCGGCTGCAGCAGGAGACGGCGGGCGTGCAAGGGGTGACCTTGTATCTGCAGCCGGTGCAGGACCTGACGATCGATGCCTCCATCAGCCGCACGCAGTATCAGTTCGTCCTGGAAAACCCGAATCTGTCCGCGTTCAATGAGTGGGTGCCCAAGCTGATGGCGAGGCTGGAGCAGTCGCCCGACCTGATCAACGTCGCCACCGACCTGCAGCAGCAGGGTCTGACGCTGGATCTGGTGATCGACCGGGCGACCGCGGCGCGCTTCGGCATCACCCCGGCAACTGTCGACAACGCCCTGTATGATCTGTTCGGCCAACGCATCATCTCGACGATATACACGCAGTCGAACCAGTATCGCGTGATCATGGAAGCCGACCCGGCGCTGCAGACTTCGTTGGCAGGGCTGTCGGCGATCTACTTGCCCTCGTCCGCCTCCACCACCGGTCAGGTGCCGCTCAGTGCCATCGTCAGCATGGTGCAGAAGCCTGGCCCGTTGCAGATCAGCCACCTCGCGCAGTTCCCGGCGACAACCATCTCGTTTGACACTACACCCGGTTCCTCGTTGGGCGCCGCGGTTGCCGCGGTGCGTCAGGCCGAGGCCGACATCAACCTGCCGGAGAGTTTTGTCACCGCCTTCCAGGGCGCGTCCGCGGCGCTGGAGACCTCGCTGTCCAATGAACTGCTGTTGGTTCTGGCCGCGATCGTGACGATGTACATCGTGCTGGGCGTGTTGTATGAGAGCTTCATCCACCCGGTCACGATCCTCTCGACCTTGCCGTCGGCCGGCGCGGGCGCGTTGGTGGCGCTGCTGATCGCCGGCGACAACATCGACGTCATCTCGATCATCGGCATCATCCTGCTGATCGGCATCGTCAAGAAGAATGCCATCATGATGATCGACTTTGCATTGGTGGCAGAGCGCGAGGAGCATAAGGCGCCAGCCGAGGCGATCTATCAGGCCTGTCTGCTGCGCTTCCGGCCTATCCTGATGACCACCATGGCTGCCCTGCTGGGGGCGCTGCCACTGATGCTGGGCAATGGCACGGGATCGGAACTGCGTCGTCCCCTGGGCGTGGCAATCGTTGGCGGACTGATCGTCAGCCAGGTGCTGACGCTGTTCACCACGCCCGTCATCTATCTGATGTTCGACCGTCTCGCCTGGCGCCTGCGTGGGCCGTCGGCCGGTGGCAAACCGCAGCCGAGTCCGGCGGAATGAACATCTCCGCCGTCTTTATCGCCCGGCCGGTTGCCACCACCCTGCTGACGATCGGCATCGCCCTGGCCGGGATCTTCGCCTTCTTCAGGCTGCCCGTGTCGCCGCTGCCGCAGGTGGATTTTCCCACCATCTCGGTGCAGGCGCAGCTACCAGGCGCCAGCCCGGACACCGTTGCCACCAGCGTCGCGGCACCGCTGGAACGCCACCTCGGCCAGATCGCCGACGTGTCGGAGATGACGTCCACCAGTTCGGTTGGCCAGGTGAGGATCGTTCTGCAGTTCGGCCTGAGCCGTGATATCAACGGCGCTGCCCGCGACGTGGAAGCAGCCATCAACGCAGCCAGGGCTGACCTGCCGACCAGCCTTCGGGCCAACCCGACCTACCGCAAGGTCAATCCCGCCGACGCCCCCGTGCTAATCCTGGCCTTGACGTCGCAGACGCTGACGCGCGGACAGATGTACGACGCAGCGACCAACATACTTTCGCAGAAGCTGTCGCAGATCAACGGTGTCGGGCAGGTCATCATCGGCGGCGCGGCGCTGCCGGCGGTACGGGTCGAGCTGAATCCGACCGCCCTGTTCAAATACGGCATTGGTCTTGAGGACATCCGCGCCTCGCTGGCCTCGGCCAATGCCAACAGCCCGAAGGGATCACTCGATACCGACGTGCTGCATTACCAGTTGTATACCAACGATCAGGCAACGCACGCCGCTGACTACAAACCGCTGGTGATCGCATACCGCAACGGCGCGGCGGTGCGGCTGTCCGATATGGCCGATGTGCAGGATTCAGTCGAAAACCTGCGCAACGCTGGCCTGTCGCAGGGCAAGCCGGCGGTGCTGATCATTCTGTTCCGTCAGCCGGGGGCCAACATCATCTCCACGGTTGACAGCGTGAAGGCAGCCATCCCGCAGTTGATGGCGGCCCTGCCGCGGGACATGGACCTGCTGATCGCCAACGACCGCACCACCACGATCCGGCTGAGCCTGCGCGATACGGAAGTGACCTTGGTGATTTCCGTCGGGTTGGTCACCCTGGTCGTGTTCATGTTCCTGCGCAACGCCCGAGCCACGTTGATCCCGGCGGTCGCCGTGCCGGTTTCCATCATCGGCACCTTCGGCACGATGTATCTCCTCGGCTACAGCCTGGACACCCTGTCGCTGATGGCGCTGACCGTGGCCACCGGCTTCGTCGTCGACGACGCGATCGTGGTGCTGGAGAACATCTCCCGCCATTTGGAAGAAGGCATGCCGCGCGTCCAGGCCGCCTTGATTGGCGCGCGGGAAGTCACCTTCACCGTCATCTCGATCAGCATCTCGCTGATCGCGGTGTTCCTGCCGATCCTGCTGATGGGCGGCATCGTCGGCCGCTTCTTCCGCGAGTTTGCCAACACCCTTTCGCTGGCGATCCTGGTGTCGCTGGCCATCTCGCTGACGACAACGCCGATGCTGTGCGCGTTGTTCCTGAAGCCGACCAGCCGCGGCAAGCCGAAGAAGCGCACCCTGTTCGACCGGGCGCAGGCACTTTACGGACGTTCCCTGGTCTGGTCACTGCGGCACTCAAGGCTGGTGGTTCTCGTCCTGCTGCTGACAATTGTAATGAACTTCGTCCTGTTTGCCGCCGTGCCGAAAGGCTTCTTTCCCGAACAGGACACCGGGCGGATGATCGGCGGCCTGCAGGCCGATCAAAGCATCTCATTCCAGTCGATGCAGCAGAAGCTGACCCAGCTCTCTAGCATCGTCCAGCATGATCCCGCGGTGCAGACTGTGGTTGGGTTCACCGGCGCGGGTGGCGGTGGCGGCGCGGGCACGACCAACACCGGCTCCGTCTACGTCGCCCTGAAGCCGCTCAATCAGCGTGACAACATCGATACGGTGATGAACAGGCTTCGCGGCAAGCTGTCCGTCGTGCCCGGCGCCAGGCTGTTCCTGTTCCCGATACAGGACTTCCGCGCCGGCGGCCGGCAGAGCAACGCGGCCTATCAATACACGCTGCAGGCTGACAGCACGACAGATCTCTATGCCTGGGCGCCGAAGCTGGTTACGGCGCTGGAACGCAGTCCGGTGCTGCGCGACGTCAACTCCGACCAACAGCAGAAAGGCCTGGAGACCGACGTTGCCATTGACCGCGAAACCGCGGCGCGCCTCGGCGTGAACGTCAGCGAGATCGACAACACCTTGTACGACGCCTTCGGCCAGCGCCAGGTATCGACCATCTACAGCGCGCAGAACCAATACCATGTGGTGATGGAGGTTGCCCCGGACTACTGGCAAAGCCCGCAGACGCTGCAGGATCTGTATGTCAGCACGACAGGCGGCACGGCTGCTGGGACAGAGACGACCAACGCGGTGGTTGGCACCGTGGCGAAATCGACGAAGACAACCGCCGCCTCCGGCACCGGCACCGGCACCGCCAGCAGCACGGCCACGACGGCCGCCAGCACAAGTACCGTAGCAGCAGGATCAACCACCGGATCAGCCAGCACAGTCAGCAACGCGACGTCCGGCAGCACGGCCACCGCCGCCAGTATCGCGGCAAGCTCCTCCCGTAACGCGGCGACCAATTCGTTGGCCAGTACGGGCAAAGGCAGCGCCTCCTCGGCCGCCGCGGTCAGCACCAGCAAGGAGACGATGATCCCGCTGGCCACCTTCGCGAAATACGGACCCGGCGACACCGCCCTGGCGGTCAACCACCAGGGATCCTTTGTCGCCAGTACCATCTCTTTCAACCTGGCGCCTGGCAAGTCACTCAGCGACGCAGCGCCGGCAATCGAGCAGGCCATGCGGGACATCCGCATGCCGGCCTCGATCCATGGTTCCTTCGCCGGCACCGCGCAGATGTTCCAGCAGTCGCTAAGCAACGAACCAATCCTGATCGCCGCCGCGCTGATCGCGATCTACATCACGCTCGGCGTTCTATATGAAAGCTACATCCATCCCATCACCATCCTTTCCACGCTGCCGTCGGCCGGCATCGGCGCCGTCCTCGCACTGATGCTGTTCAACACCGAGTTCAGCATCATCGCCCTGATCGGTGTCATTCTGCTGATCGGCATAGTCAAGAAGAACGCCATCCTGATGATCGACTTCGCGCTGGAGGCGGAGCGCAGCCGGGGCCTCGACCCGCGCGAGGCGATCTTCCAGGCCTGCATGATGCGCTTCCGCCCGATCATGATGACAACGGCCGCCGCCGCGCTCGGTGCGCTGCCGCTGGCAATCAGCATCGGTGACGGCGGCGAGCTGCGCCGGCCGCTGGGCATCTCCATTGTCGGCGGCCTTATGGTCAGCCAGGTGCTGACCCTGTACACCACGCCAGTCGTCTACCTTTACCTCGATCGTTTCCGCCTGACGGCAAAGCGGCAATGGGACAGGATGTTCTCCGGCACTCCAGCGCCGGAGGCGGCCGACTGATGCGTCTGGTGTGGGTGTGTCTTTTGCTGGCCGGCTGCATGGTCGGGCCAGACTATAGGCGTCCTGACGCGCCGACGCCGGTGGCGTTCAAGGAACTTGCCGGCTGGCATATCAGTCATCCGGCCGATGCCGTGGACAAGGGATCCTGGTGGACGGTCTATCACGATCCGGAACTCAACCGTCTGGAAAGTCTGGTCAACGTCTCGAACCAGACCGTCAAGTCGGCGGAGGCGCAGTATCGCAATGCAGTCGCCCTGGTGGCGGAGGCGCGGGCTGGGCTGTTCCCCACCATCGGCGCCAGCGCCGGCGTGACCCACGGCGGCAGTGGCGGCGGCGGGCCCACCAGCACGCAGTACTCGATCAGCGGGACGGTGTCGTGGGATCCCGACCTGTGGGGCCGCATTCGCCGGGACGTGGAAAGCAGCGTCGCGGGCGCTCAGTTCAGCGCCGCCGACCTCGCCAATGCTCAGCTATCGGCACAGGCGACATTGGCCGTCGATTACTTCGACCTCCGCGCCGAGGACGCTCTGGCGCAACTTCTGCGCGACACGGTCGAGGCTTATCGGCAGGCCTTGAAGATAACTGAAAACCAGTATCGGGCAGGGACGCAATCCAGCATCGATTATGTCACCGCGCTGGCCCAGTTGCAGTCGACGCAGGCACAACTGGTCGCGGTTGGGGTGCAGCGGCAGCAGTACGAGCATGCCATCGCTACCCTGACAGGGCATCCGCCGGCGGATCTGACGATCTCTCCCGGGCGCCTGGCAGCGGACGTGCCGATCCTGCCGCCGGGTCTGCCCTCTGCGCTGCTGGAACGCCGGCCGGACATCTCTGCGGCGGAACGCACGATGCAGCAGCAGAATGCGTTGATCGGCGTGCAGATTGCCGCGTACTACCCCACCCTCTCGCTGTCGACCCTGGGCGAATACGCCGGCTCCCCGCTCGGGCACTTGTTTGACGCTGGCAACCAGATCTGGTCGCTCGCGGCATCCGGTGCCCAGACCGTGTTCGAAGGCGGCCTCCGCACAGCGTCGGTCCAAGCGGCGCGGACGAACTACGAAGCCTCCGTCGCCCAATACCGTGAGACGGTTTTGAGCGCGTTCCAGCAGGTCGAGGACGAATTGTCGAACCTCCGCATTCTGGAGCAACAGGCGCGGGCCGAGGCCATCGCGGTGAACTCCACCCGTCGCGCCGTGGACGCGACACTGAACGCTTACCGCGCCGGCACGGTTGCCTATACAAGCGTCATAACAGAGCAGACCCTGCTGCTGGGTGATCAGCAATCGGCACTGTCGGTGCAGCAAAGCCGGCTGGTGGACAGCGTTGGGCTGATCGAGGCATTGGGCGGCGGATGGACCACCGGCGACCTGCCGGCAACCATCAGGACCTTCAATCCGCTGTTGCCCTGAACGCTTGTCCTGCCTCAGAGCTTCGGCGGCGTGTGACAGGTTCCAGACTTGGTTCGTATGACTACGCAGGAATTTTGGCACCCGCAGCCCGGCTAATAGCAGTCAGTTTCTGTCCTGTTGGCCAATCTCTGCCTTCCGCCAGACAATAGACTAGATATTACTTGAACACAACCATATGCCAACACAAAGCTTGGTCTCTCCATTTTGTGCGTTTCGTTACATTTTAGATAAATTTATGATCTGCCTATTGTGCGGTAAAAAGGATAACGCAAAGTGCGACGTTTGATGTTATTGGGAACGATGATGATACCCTTTTTCGCCAATCAGGCGAAAGCGGACCCGATGACAATCACAGGCTCATTCACCGGTACGTCTTGGGGGGAGTTCGATTCTAACAATGACTTTGGGCTGAACAAGACATGCAATCAGCAATTTGGATGCACTATTGCCCTGCCGGTCAGTGGGACCTTCGCCTATACAATTGATCCGTCGGATATCACAACCCAGAAAGCGAATGGAGCGGGCATTCAGCAAACTGCTACCGTTCCGGTTACAGTAACTCTTTCAGTCAACAACAGTCCATTATATACATTTACTGGTTCCAACTCAGACAGCGAACGCGTTTATACAAATCCTACGGGAAGCGGGGATGCGTGGAATTTAGAGAATACATTGCAGAACGAATACATCTCGGTCATCGATACACCATCTGCCCTTGATGCTTTCCAAGGTGCATCTTTGGACGGATCATTCACGAGCACCATCCCGAGCATTATGGCCGACTCTGGCTCAGGGGCTGAGCTGCCTGATGGCAGCTATGTAAATTTTTATATTACCAGTGTTGAATGGGTCGCACCCCAGACGGTCCCACCGACGACATCGGTGCCAGAACCGTCAACGTTGGCTGTCTTTGCTCTCGGACTGATCGGTCTCATTACGGTGCAGCAAAACTATTTCAAAGTACGCAGTTCAAACCACTTAAGTCTTTAGTAGCTGTTTAGTCCCGCGCGCTCGTCGGGGCGCGCCCCTCGGCTTGCCATCAGCCCGACCCGCCGGCGGCGTCCAGTTGCGGCGCTGGCGGGCCGTCCAGGCATATTTGGGATCGCCTTCAAGCAGCTCTACATGATCCGCCAGCCGATGCCGCTCCAGCCATCCCAGCGACGCCTCCAGCTCTGCGGTCGTCATCTCACTGCGGCTGCGATTACCCATCACCCGCTTCAGCACGGCGTTGTAGCTGTGATACAGGCCGGCACCGCGCGGTGCCCGCATCGCTCCCTCATCCTCGACCGCCTGCATCGCCACCATCTCGCCCACCCGCAGGCGCAGCCGACGCTCGACCACCGAGGGCGGATCCAGCAGCTCGGTCTGTGCGGACTCATGCTCAGGCCGCCGCATCGCCAGGTCCGGACCCGGCTTCAGCAAGGCATAGCGCATGGCAAGCGCGTTGCTCTCCAGCGGTGTGATGCCCACATCCCTGTCCTGTTCGCCCATCTGCTCCTGCAGCCACAACGGCAGGGTGTGCTGCCGCCGTGGTGCTGGACGCTTCGCCGACGTCCCCTGCTCCGTTTCCAGGCGCAGGCGGAAGCGGGCGAACAACGGATCGTCCGGGTGAAACACCACTGCCTGCTGGTCATGATAATCGCCGGCATTCGGGTCGATGCGCGTGGCCCGCGCGACCATCTGCTCCAGCCACGGGCGGCTGCGGATGTGCGTAAGCGCCGCAACCACCGCCACCTCCGGCGCATCCAGCCCTTCATAGGCCATGGCCACCGTCACCAGGATGCTGGGTTCGGCGTTCAGCCGGAAGCCGGCGAGCACCTGGTGGGCATCCCCCTCGCTTGACGTCGCCAGGCGTACCGTCTCGCTTTGGGCGGGCGGTACCCATTGGCGCAGCAACGCCATGTAGCGCCGGGCAACAGACTGGTCCGGCGCGACAACAAGCAGCTTGCCCAAGCCACGCGCCCGGGCGTCCGCCGGCAGCCGACGTTCGCTGCGCCGCCGCGCCCGGATCGTGCGGATGGCCTCGAATGCCCGGCGCAGCAGTTCGTCGGCGAAACCGGTGCGCAGGGCGGTGAACAAGGCAGGCCTGGTGGTCTCGGTCGGCCAATGGTTGAACAGCCGGTGCGGGCCGCAGTCCAGCCCGTCCTCATCCCGCCACCGCGCCTCGCCGTCCAGTGCCCCGAACATCACCGGAAGCACCGCGCGGTCGGCCAGCGCCTGCGCCCGGCTGTAGCCCACCACGGCCCAACCAGGTGCCGCCAGATCGACCTCCCGCAGGCTGGCGCGCGATCCTGTTCGATACGGCAGCCACAGGATGCCACGGCCGTCCGCCCGCTCCAGCGTGCCGGACAGCAGCAGCCGCAGCCGGGCGATCTCCAGCAGCGGGGCAATGGCGCGGCTCCAGCCGGATGCATCGTCCTCCCGCGGTGCCACCACCGGATCGGCCTCCATATCCGCCAGTGCCGGCAGATGGTGGATCTCGTCGACCACCAGCAGGTAGCGGTGCGCCCGGAACGCCGCCAGATGCAATGCCGGAGCTGCTGCAATTCCCTGATAGGTGGTGACATACCCGGCCAGCCCGCGGCAAAGATCGCCAGTGTTGTCCGCGGCACGGACTGATGTCGTATGGCCCAGCGCCGCGCGCCAGGCGGTGTCGGCGAATGCCTCCTCGGCCTGCAGGCGCAGACTGTCACGTGGCACGACCCAGCAGACCCTGTCGACCACACCGGCGGCAATAAGCCGTGCTGCCGCGATGACCGGCAACAGCGACTTGCCGCCGCCAGGCGTCACCGCGGCCAGGATGTCGCTGACGTCAGTCGCCTGCCCATCCGCCACGGCCTCGACGATCGCCGCAACCTGGGCCTGGTGTCGGCGGAGGGATCGCGGTGGAGGAGACAGGTGGCAGCCCCATGATGTTTGAGGGAACCACCATTAAATTTCTAGACGGGCAAGGAAATACCCATCTTTTTCAGACGGTAAGAAGATCGTTTTGATATACGTTTATATCCTGCTCAATGCGGCTGGATATCTAGCATCTTGTGGATAATGCCTGTGCCGGCAACGCAATCTACCCGCTGTTTCGTGTTTGTTCACGATGATTTGTTATGAAACCGTCTCGCCGACTGCAAGACAGCCAAAGACTTAACACCAGCCGGCGGCCGGTGCAGTTTGCCAGCCATGCCAGGGCTTGATGAGGATTGCATGAAACGAAGCTGCCTTGCCCTCATCGTATTGTCAGGTACCGTCTTTGCTGTCTCCGCCGCGCGGGCAGAGGACTGGTGGGGCCGCAAACTGAGCGACACGCCAACCGACTTTACGTTTGGCTACGGCTCCCTGATCAACACCGCCTCACGCAACGCCACGGCCGGCGGCGCTGTCGCGGCAATCCCGGTCAGGATTTCAGCCGCATTCGGCTACCTGCGGGCATGGAACGACCGCTCGCCTTCAGGCTTCACCGCCCTGGGCCTGCGCAAGGCGAACCCCGGTGAGCAAGCCAGCACCATCAACGGCGTCCTGTATCCCGAGAGCAAGGCCAATGGATCGCGGTTCGACGAACGGGAACAAGGCTACGTGCGGGTGGAGATTCCGCGCATGGACGTGGCAGCCGTCTCCTGGCAGCAGCTTCCCCCGGGCGGCCACGTCTGGGTCTATGTGCCCGCGCGGCAAGGCGGCAATCCCGGTACCGACCTGCCCGAAGCCGACGCCGACTTCCCGATCCTGCAGTCCTATATCGATGTCGTCCTTGAGGGCGCCCTGGAGTACGGCACCGACTACGCCAAGGAGCTGATCGAGACGACAACTGGCTGGAGCCGCTACTGGTTGAACGACCGGGAAATGGCGCGCCGCCCCTGGGTGCATGACAACCGCTACCAGCCGGTGGACCATCTGCTGCAGAATACGGCGCCCGCGGCATCCGTCTTCGCCGACCGGCTCTTCGCTGAAGCCTACGCCGCGCATTGGCTCACGCCCAAGCGCGAATGATCAGATCAGGACGCCAAGATAATCGGCGCTACAGGGCAAGGTGCAGCGTCACCAGCGCCGCACCCCGGCTGTATCCCTCCACCGGCACCGCGCCCACAGCGCTGGAGCCGCGCACGTCGGTCTGGTCATAGGTGAATGATAGCCGCATGGAGCGGTTCATGACCCATGTCACACCCACCTCCGCCACCGTTCCGGTCTGGTGCCCGCCCTGGAAGAAGTCCGCCCGCTGCAATCCGATCGACGCCTTGAACAGGACATCCCGCAGATATTCATGGTCGATGGTCAGCCGAGCAGAGGAATAAACCAGGCCCGACGTTCCAGCCTGCGCGGCATCACCCGTCTCTCGGCTGAGTGTCAGGTTGACGTTGGTCAGGCCGCTGGGCGCCCAGTCGACACCAGCCTCGGCGATCAGCGTATTCTGCTGCTGGTAGACCGGGCTGGCGAACTGCCGCATCTCGCCGCCCGCCAGCACCCGCCAGCGCCAGATCGAGTCCTCATTGTAATCCAGGCCACCCAGAAGCTGATAGCTGACCGAGTTCGGGCTTGGCTGGTTCGAAGGCGTGCGCGTGTAGTCCTGCCCGATCGCCCGCATCACGAACACCACGCTGCGCAGCGGGGCGAACTCATAGCGTGTTGTCAGACCACCCTGCAGCACCACCCGGTCGCGGTAGGCCTGACTGACCGGCACGGCCAGGATCGTCGTGTTGTCATAGGTCCAGTTGGCCAGATCAAGGCTCGGCTCGATGTGCCACCGGCCATCGTTCACGTCATACGAGGCCCGCACATCGTCCACCTGGAAGCCAACCGGCCGGTCGCTGACGATCGTATCGACCTGGCTGCGGTCCTCGTGCTGCGAAAGATGCGCCGCGGCCAGTGTCAGATTGTCGCCGCCATTGTCGATACGCCCGCCCAGCGACACCGACCCGTCCAGCCGGTCCTGGCTGGGAAGCGCCAGATAGCGCGTGTCCTGCAATGAGAACAGCGCGCCAAAACTGTTTTGCGACCAGTCCGACAGGATGCCCAGCGTCGGCGCTGTCACCAGTTGCCAACTGCCTCGCCGATAGGGGCCTGGCAGGGCGTTGCTGGTATAGCCAAAACTCTCGTCCAGCCTCGGGGACACCACGAAGGCACCCTCTCTCAGCCCAAGCGGCATCTGCTCCGGATGCAGCCGGGTTTCCACCGTCACCCCGTCGTCGGCGTCATAGCCTGGCACGCCGTCCGGAAACAGCGCCGTCATCAGTTCCGCCACCGCCCGCCCGGCCGCGCCGACCGCCACGACGAGAACCAGAAAGCCCCGAAGCAGGGTTGATCGCGATGACATCCCGCCGGGATGATGGCGGTAAAGCGCTAACTTTCAGTTAATGCCGGGAATGTTCCCCGCGCCATCGTAACCCTGCCTTGCTGCCTAATGTTCGCTCGTAGAGAAATGCCGCACGCGCTTCGGCGCGTGAAACAGCCACTTCAAGCCAAACCGATGTATCACCCGTCACTGACGGGCAATACTAAAGCCACGCAGAACCTATTTCACCTGGTCGATCAGCGAACGCAAAATCCTCGAAGGCAAGTGCCGGCTCAGTTACGGCCCCAGCCGCGACCTTGAGTGCGCCAGAATAGAACGGCGAACACTGGTGTCCCGATGAACGCGGTGAGCAGCCCAACTGGCAGCTCCTGGCTAGCTATGCTCCGCGCGATGTCGTCCACGCCGAGCATGAACACACCGCCGAGCAGGCCCGCGGCTGGCATCAGCCGCCGATGGTCAGGCCCGACCAGCATGCGTGCGAAGTGAGGTATGATCAGCCCAATCCAACCGACGATGCCGCTCACGGAGACCTGGGTCGCGACGATCAGTGCGGACAATGCCACCACCGCCCATCGGAAACGGGCGATGTTTAGCCCAAGAGCAGCCGCATCGGTGTCACCAAGTGAGAGCAGGTTGAGACGCCATCGCAAACCAAGCAGAACCGCGCCCGCTCCCAAAGTGCCTGCGCCGGCCACTGCAACGGCCTGTGTGTTGGCACCAGCAAAGCTTCCCATTAGCCAGTAGATGATCCGTGGCAAGCTGGTCAGGGGATCAGCCAGATATTCCAGCAACGTGAGCGTCGCTGAGAAGAACGCCGCAACGATGATGCCTGCCAGCACCAGAGCGAGCATTCCTCCTTTGGCCAGCCGCGCTAGGCCAGAAGCGAGCAGCACTGCCATAAGGCCGCCTAGCAGCGCCGGGCCAACAATCTCGTAGGCCGTCCAGCCAAGCAGCATTGCACCGACGCCGCCGCATGCCGCGCCCGCTGATACGCCGATGATGTCAGGCCCGACGAGCGGATTACGAAACAGGCCCTGCAGAGCGGCACCGGATAAGCCCAACCCAGCGCCGGCCAACGTGGCAAGGAGGATTCGCGGAAGGCGGACAATCTGCACGACCATGATCTCTGTATCGGACCAGGGCGGATGTTCCGGCAACGGACCGGGCCAGATGAGGGCGAGCACGATCCGTAAAACGGTCCTTGTCGGGATCGGGTAAACGCCCAAACACAACGATCCAAACAGCGCCGCCCCAAACAGGAGCAAACCGATCCCGTAGAAGCCCCAGTGGTTCAATATCTTCAAGAATGACCGGCGTCGAAGCGGTCATAGTTCACGGTTCCGGCATTCCCGGACAAGTACAATGCGCGGTCGATATCACCAGCCGTGGGCTCCGCGTGCAGCTCACGACCGTAGGTAGTTATCATCAAATTCCGCAGCCGAGGCGTGAGCCGGTCGGGGTGCAGCAGTTCGGCAAACCAACGTGCGATCAGCGGATACTCCACGATGTTGTTGGTGATCTGCGTCACGCCAGGCGGCCAGGCATAGACGCGTCGTTCCCGGGCGGCCCGCAGCGCCGGCGCGAAGCTATTCGCCATGAAGCTGGCAGCGGATGGCGCAAGTGCTGTCCCATTCGGGCGCAGAACGATCACATCTGGATTGAGAGCCACCACCCGTTCCACGTCCAGGTGGCGTAATCCGGCACCCGATACCGCGGGGCGGCCACCCGCTTGATCGAGAATGCGGTCCCACATCGGGACGCTGACCGTCCAGAATCGCCCAGGACCTTCAACGCCGAGCATCAGGACATGCGGGCGATCGTGCAGGGGAGTACGAAGGAGTTCGTCATGCAGCGAAGTCATGCTGCTGGCGTACTGCGCTAGGAGATCATCGCCGCGGCTGTCCTGCCCAGCCACCGCGGCGAGCAGCCGCGTGTTTGAGAACAGGCCCGGTTCGCCCCCTTGTGTGGGAATCACTACAGCCGGAAGCCTAACGGGTTCGAGCAGCGCCGCAGCCCAGGGAATGGTGATGATGGCTGTGGGCGGATCAAGCAAGAGCCTTTCAAGGTTGGCACCACGCTGCGTGAAGATCGAAAGGTTAATCGGCAGTTCATGCAAATTCGGAAAAGCCCGGTTGAGCAGCGGGTTTTCCTCCATCGCCTCGTCCCAGGGATCGGTGGTCGCCTGCGTACGGGCGGGATCGCGTGCGACGAGAAGATACTCGCCGAATCCACCACCCCAGAACAACGCCACCCGACGCAGCGGCTCAGAGAGGATCACTGTCTTGCCACGCCCATCCACGATCTGCCTGTGAGGCCCCGCGTCGACGTGCTGCGGGAGCGACCGCACCAACCCAAGGGCCATAGCCGCGGCGACGGCGACGGCTGACAATGCGACCCACAGGCTGTGGATCACGCGAGGACCATGCGCTGCCGGTATCGGGCCTCGCGCAGGCCGGGGTCAGGCACAGCGTAATCACCCCAGGGCGAGGAGAGGATCGGATCCGGTGGCAGTGCGTTCTCATCCCGGCGGTGGTCGTATTCTGAACCAAAATACGCTGCAAGCGAGAAGGAGCGAGCCGAGCGCCCGTGCCATTCCAGGATCATCGCCTTGCGCGTGAGCCCCGGATCGATCCGGGGCAACGCGCCGTGTATCGTACTGAGATTAAAGATGACGGCATCGCCTTTCTGCAAGGCCATCGGCACGCGCGGCGCATCGGCAACCTTGTCAGCGATTGAATGCAAGGCCGCCTCCGCGATCGGCTTTACCTTGCTGCCGAAGGTGGCTTCGTCGTAGCCGCCGCCTGCCAAATCATGCAAAATCGCTGTAAACTCGGGGTGCGCGGCCAATACCTCATCGCACAGCGTTGGGCGAACCGTGCGGTGCGTTCCCGCAATCATGTAGAGCAGGCCGCTGTCCGGGTCCAAGTCTTCGAGCGCTACCCAAGCCCGGCACACTCTTTCTGGCGGTCCCCGGAACATCACGATCGTATCGCTGTGCGCGCGGGCCTCGCTTCCCCATTGCACGGTGCTGGCACTGCTCAGGACAACGTCTTCGCCAAGCAGGTCGATAACGGTGTTGCGCAACTTCGGCCAGAGCGCCAGGCGCAAACTATCCGGCCGCGCATGCACGGCGGCCATCGCCTGCCCAAACCGGTTGCGGAATGCAACCTCGCTGGTCTGACGCACGAGGTCGTTTTTGCTGCGCAGTCCGAACTCTTCGTAGAGCGCGTCCATCATGGCGACATGCTCGTCGATCAGATTCTCCGGCAGCGCTTGCGGCAGGACGACGTAACCGTCTTCGCGATACTGTTCGGGAAGGGTCATGCACGCTGCCTCCTAGAAATGGGCGGTGAGCGACGCGCTCGCGCTCAGTAGCGAACCCATGCTCAGCACGTTATAGCTGCTCGCCCAGTAGCGTTCATTCAGCGAATTGGAAACGTACAGACGGGCAGTGACGGGGGTTTTGGATATAAAGGTTTCATAGCGTGCCCCCAGGTCGAGCGTGACGTACCCGGGTATCGTGAGGTTTTTAACGACCGCGCCGGCTTGGGACGCGTATTGCGAGCTGGTGTAATAGACGCCGCCGATCAGGGTTAGCCCGGCAACAGGCGGAACGGCATACTCCGCAAACAGCGTAAGACGCTGCCCTGGCACGCCGGATACCTTGTTGGCGTTGCCGGTTGTATCCTGCGGCACTTCGTTGATCCGGGCGTTAATGAAGGTCACACCGCCCAACAAGGACAAATCGGCGGTCAGCTTACCGGCCGCGCTTAACTCCAGGCCAAGGTGGCGCTCCGTTCCGCTGGCTTTGAAGGTGTTGTCGGCAGGATCCAGGAAAGCGAAGGCCTGATCGATTTGGAACAGCGCCGAGCCGACCTGCAGCCCTGGCGTGACGTCGGCCTTGATGCCCACTTCATACTGCGTGCCGACGAACGGCGGCAGCAACTGGTTGGCGTTCTGTGCGCCGATTGGGGACGTCCGCCCCGGCTGCAGTGCTTGGACATAACTGAAGTAAGCCGTCGCCCAGGAGATCGGCTCGATCTGCAATGCCGCGATGGGCGTGACCTTGGATTGCTGCTGATTGGCGGGGGTGAGCAGCCCGGCGCTGGAGCTGAATTGTTCGACTGACGACCGGTCAACGCCCGCGAGCACGGTGACGCGATCGCCGATGCTGATCCGGTCGGTTGCCAGCAGCGTGCGATCAACGGTCCTGGACAGGGTGTCGCCGGCCAGGTTTAGCGGCAGGTTCGGTTCAGCGATGTAGCGCGGCGCGGCAAGATTAGAAATGTCGAGATTATTGAGCAGGGTCTGCGCCGGCTGCGTATTCCGCAGGTAATCTTGTAGATACACCACACTGATATATTGCTTGATGGGGCCGATCTTGATGGTGCGGCCGCCCTCAAGGGCAAAGCTTTTGCCATAAGCGTCCTGGTCCGGCACGAAGACCGCGGTGACCGGATACTGGCCGGCTTGATTGAGAAACGAGAAGCCATTGATCGGCGTGACCAGGTCACCCTGTTTCTGAACGAAACCGGCCTTGGCGGACAAGTGCCAGTCGTCACGGTCGAACTCGGCTCCGGTCGTGGCGACCAGGACATTCGCGCGCGTATAGTTCCACGGCTGGCCGAACAGTTGAAACAGGTTCGGCGCGGCGGGAATCGAGCGCAGCCGGGTGGTAAGATACCCGATGTCGATACCGCGATAGTTGTAATATTCATGCTGGAAATTGGTCCATAGGCGAAGACCCTCCATCGGCTTCCAGTCCAGTGCCAGCGCCTGGAAATTCCGGTCCAGGGAGGTTTTGTCCACGGCACCCTCGCCGTCCTGCTGCGCGATGTTGATCCGGATGCCGAATTGGTCGTCGCGCCCGAAACGCCGGCTGACGTCAAGCGTTTCCTCGGCGTTGAGCCTGCTGTTGTATTGCACGCCGACATCCGTAAGCGGCGTATCTAAAGGCCGTTTGGTGATGAAGTTGATGACACCTGCCGGAGCGGCAAAACCATAGAGCGCCGCGGCGCCCCCAGTTAGCACATCGACTCGCTCAACGCCTTCGGGTGCCGGATCATATGCATTCGTGGTCAGGCCATCGAGCCGCGTATCCGTATTGGCGACGGTAAAGCCGCGAATGTTGAAAGCCCCGCCATTGGGTGAGAACCTGGGACTGAACAGCAGGCCCAAAGACGGATCGTTCCTCAGAATGTCATACGCGTTGTGGGCTTGCTGATCCTGAATCACCGTGCGCGGAATGGAAGTCGTACTGAATGGAATGTCCCGTACTGGCGCGTTGCCGAATGGACCAAATGACTGGTTTGGCACGGCAAACCCGCCGCTGGCCGCGGTGGAGCCATCGGGATTGAGCGTCGGCGCGGTCACCGGAATGTTGCCCAAGTCGACCGTCGGGCCGCTTGACGGCTGCGGGGACGGACTCTGTGCTGTTTGAGCCTGCGCTGTCCCGGCGCGACAGTCGATGAGCAATCCGAGCGAAACCGTCACCACGGGCCACACCAACGGACTATACTGCCCACGGCCCCGCTTGCTCTGGTTGGCGCTATTTCGCGTCCATTTCACCTCGGTCTCCTCTATCTGCCGCCTACACATCGCCCGATGTATCTGTTTAGACATAGCGGAAGTTCGCGCAGTTGATAGCGGGACGCTAGAGACAGAGTAATACCGGCGTGCGACTGGGCGGCCAGCAAGCTCCTGGCAAGGCAATCGGCTCAAGTGCTGGCTCGGGTCCGCTATTCCGCGACCGGCTTCCTCTCAAGCGGTCGCGCCCTGGATTGCCAGGTCTTTTGTTGGACGCTGCCCAGCCGGCGCGACAGCAGAATGCCCGCTCATTCGGCTTTGTAGGTGCCGCCGCGAACGGTTTGCCCGAAGACAAGTTCCCACAGACGGGCTAATCGTCCCCAGCCCGTCAACCTCGCCTTCGCCAACACCCCTGAAAGCCGTATCGCGTTGGAAATCCGACCCCTGCTCGGCCTGCTCGGTGTCCTTCTGGCTGCCGTCGCGGCCGAGTTCAATGATCAAGTGACATCGATCGCCCTGGTTGACGTCCAGGGCGGTCTGGCGCTGAGCCACGATCCAGGCACCTGGATCAGCAGCCTGTACATCTCCGCCGAGATCGTCGGCATGGCGCTGTCTCCGTGGTTCCTGGTGACGTTGACGCTGCGCCGCTGGACATTGTTCGTCATCGGATTGAACTGCGTCTCCACCGTCCTGATCCCGCTCAGCCCGGATGCCCATAGCGTTTACCTGTTGCGCCTGCTGCAGGGCCTGGCCGGTGGCTTGACCATCCCGCTGCTGATGACCACGGCCTTGCGTGTGCTGCCGCCGCCGATCCGCCTCTACGGGTTGGCCGTCTACGCCCTGACCGCAACCTTCACCCCAGAACTCGCCGCCAGCATGGCAGCGCTATGGACGGACGTGGTCGGCTGGCAATTCGTCTTCTATGAGACGGTGCCGATCTGCGCCATCGCCTTCGTCCTCGTCTGGTCATGCATGCAGCCGGAACAGCCTGACTATGACCGCTTTCGTATCTTCGACTGGCCCGGCGCACTGGGCCTGGTAATCGGCTTTGGCGCGTTCAGCACCATGCTGCAGCAGGGCGACCGCATGGACTGGTTCAACTCCGACTTCATCTGCGTGCTGGCCCTGATCAGCATCGTCGCGATCCCGCTGACGCTGGTGAACGAGTGGTTCCATCCCCTGCCGTTCCTCAAGCTGCAGATGCTGGAACGGCGGAACTTCGGCTACGCCGCGATCGCGCTGTTCACCTTCCTGATCATCGCGACCTCCGCCTCGACGATCCCGTTGCGCTACCTGCAGGAGGTTCAGCTTTATCGACCCATCCAGTCGCATCTGATCACGCTGGAGATCGCGTTGCTGCAACTGGTCATGCTGCCACTGCTGGCCTTTGTGCTCGACTTCCCGCGCGTCGATGCACGGGTGGTCAGCTTCATCGGCCTGCTGCTTATCCTGGCCGCCTGCATCGGCAATTCGTTCATCACCATCTTCTGGAACCGCGACCAGTTCTACCTTTGGCAGGTCTGCCAGGCGGTCGGGCAGCCAATGGTCGTCATGCCGCTGCTGATGATTGCAACCAACGACGTGCGCGGTCCTGACGAAGCACCCTTCGCCTCTGCCACCGTCAACATGCCGCGGGCCCTTGCCGAAGCGGTCGGCGCGTGGCTGCTGGGCCTGGTGCAGCGCTGGCGCGGTGCGCTGCACTCTACCCGCATCGTGGACCAGGTCGGGCAGGACAGGTTCCCGGTGATCCAGGGCAGTATGCCGCACAGCCCGCCGCCGCTGATCCCGCACCGGACGCCAGGTGCCTATCCCAGCCTGCAGATGTTGCAGCAGGCGGTGCAGCAGCAGGTCCGGGTCCTCACCACCAGCGACATGTTCCTCGTGATGGCGGCCATCACGATCCTGCTGATGGTCGTGCTGGTGGTCTTGCCGGTGCGCACCCTGCCGCCACGCATCCAGCTTGCGAAGCATTAGGAACCGCCATGCCTGATGACGCGTCCCGCAGCACAAAACCGCAGGATTCCAGCCTTCGCCCGGATCAGGATAAGCGTCCTGCAAGACGCCTGCCGCGCTGGCCGTTCGCGCTGACTGCCGTCGTCGTGGCAGGGTTCATCGGTATCGTCCTGTATATTGTCTTTGCACCGCGCCCCGACGTGTGGACGGATGACGCGTATGTCACCGTCCACTATGAGACTGTGGCACCACGCATCTCCGGCCAGGTGGCCAGCGTCGAGGTGGACGACAACCAGGTCGTTAAGGCCGGGCAGGTTCTGGTGACGCTCGATCCCCGCGACTATCAGACATCGGTGAAGATGGCAGAGGCTGCCATCGCCCGGGATACCGCCCAGGTCGGTGACGCGACAGCCAGCGTCGTCCGCCAGCCCTCGTTGATCACCGAGCAGGAGGCTGCCGTGGCCTCCGCACAGGCGCGTCTGGCGTTCTCGCAGCGCGATCAGCGCCGCTACGGCAACCTTGCCAGCACCGGCGCAGGCACCGCCCAGCAACAGCAGCAGGCGGACACCACGGTCAAGCAGGATGCCGCTTCCCTGAAGAGTGCCCAGGCCGCCCTGCAAGCCACACGCCAGCAGATGGCGGTCCTGCAGGCGCAGAAATCCGCCCGCGAAGGCACGGTGCAAGGCGACCAGGCACAGCTTGACCAGGCTCGGCTCAACCTGTCCTACACCAGGATTGTCGCTTCTGTGGACGGCATGGTCGGTCAGCGCAGCGTCGAGGTGGGAAACTACGTAGCACCCGGGGCCACGCTGATGACCTTGGTGCCGCTCGACCGGGTCTACGTCGAGGCGAACTATCGTGAGGAGGATTTGCGCCACGTTCGCAGCGGCCAGCACGTCACCGTCCACGTCGACGCCTACAATATCGATCTCGACGGCGTCGTCGACAGCGTTCCCCCCGCTTCCGGCGCCGCGTTCGCACCGATTTCACCCAGCAACGCGACGGGCAACTTCACCAAGATCGTCCAGCGCCTGCCGGTGAAGATCGTGCTTTCCCCGAACCAGGCGCAAGCCAGGCTGCTGCGCGTCGGCTTCTCGGTGGAGACGACGATCCATACCGGACTGGAGGATGTCGTGCGCGAACAGCAGGGTTCATCCGGCCGGATCACCGCGCATTGAGCACGCGGCTCCTGGCTGTTGCCCGGAAGCTCCTCCAGGCCGGCACGCTTGCCATCACGCTGGTCGGCGGCTGCACCGTCGGTCCCGATTTTCATCCGCCGGTGGTCAAGGCGCCGCCGCTGTGGGGACCGGAGCGCACCGACGTGCGCAGCCGCACCGTGGTACAGGACGTCAATCCGCAATGGTGGCGCTCCTTCCACGACCCGCTGCTGGTCTCGCTGGTCGATCGGCTGGTGGCGCAGAACCTGGATCTCAGATCCGCCGCGGAGCGTGTGCTGCAGGGACGCGCGCAGCGCCAGGCCACCGCGGCGCAGGGGTTGCCGCAGATCAGCGAGCAGTCCTCCTTCAGGCACAACCGCGGCAGTCCCACCGGCTTCCTCTCGCTGATCCAGCCGGCACCCGGCGCGCCATTCAACTACGACATCTGGCAGAACGCCTTGAACTCGTCCTGGGACCTGGATCTGTTCGGCAGGGTCCGCCGTGGCGTGGAGGCCGCGGATGCGGAGACACTGGCATCGGTCGAGAACCGGCGTGGCATCGCGTTGTCGGTCCTGGCGGAGCTGGCACAGGACTATCTGCAACTGCGCGGCGTGCAGGCGCAACGAGTGATCGCGGAGCGCAACCTGCGGCTTGCACAGCAGAACTCCAAACTGGTGCGGGACCGTTTCGGCAACGGCGTCGCCACGACGCTGGATATGGCACTGGCGCAGTCGCAGCAGGCCACGTTCGCCAGCACGCTGTCGCCGCTTCGTACCCAGGAGGCGACTTTGATCAACGCGATCGGCCTTCTGCTGGCGCAGCCGCCTCGCGCATTGGCAACCGAGTTGACGCCACGCGCCAACTTGCCGCCCGTTCCGCCCGTAGTGCCCGTCGGATTGCCGAGTACGCTGGTGCGCCGGCGCCCCGACGTGCGTGAAGCCGAGGCCAGACTGCACGCCGCCACCGCCCAGACAGGCGTCGCAACCGCGAACTTCTACCCGGACATTTCTCTGACCGCGAACGCCAACCTGGACGGACGGCGCCTCACTGACGCATTCAGCCTGCCCTCCCGCGCCTTCGAGCTTGGTCCCACGTTTTCGGTTCCTCTGTTCCAGGGCGGCCGGCTGACCGGCGAATTGAGGCTTCGCGAGTCCCAGCAGCGGGAGGCCGCGATCAACTTCCAGCAGACCGTGCTGCGGGCTTGGCAGGAAGTCGATGACGCCCTCACCGCATACGCCGAGGCACAGCGGCAACGGGTCGACATCTCGGAATCAGCTCGGCAGAACGCGATCGCCCTGCGCGCCGCGCGGCAGCGCTACACCGAGGGAGCTGCCGACTTCCTCAACGTCATCTCGGCCAATGCCCAGGTGCTGCAATCGGAGAACGACCTGGCCACGAGCGACACCCGCATCGCCACGGACCTGGTCATGCTGTACCGCGCCCTCGGCGGCGGATGGGAGGTGACGGACAGCGCCGTTCCACCCCCATCATCCTACGACCGCCTGCTGTCGACCATTCAACCCTGACCAGACCGCGGACATTAGGTCCTCCGCGGCAGTGCCGCCATCGCCGCGCTATCGGGCTGCCGACTTCTGCTGCTCCGGCATATCCATTTCCCAGCCGCCGCCCAGCGCTTTGTACAGCGCAACCAGATCCGAGGAGACTGCCGTCGTGCTGCTGGCCAGTTGCAACTGCGCACCCAGCAGGCTGCTTTGCGCCACCAGCACCGTCAGGAAGTCCGCCACCCCCTGCTGGTAGCGGCTCTGCGCCAGGTTCAGCGCGCGCTGGTAGTCCGACACGCCCTGGATCAACTCGTCTCGCCGCGTCTGCTCCGCCTTGTAGGCCGTCAGCGCATTGTCGACGTCGTGCCAGGCCTGCAGCACAGTCTTCTGGAAGTTGACCGCTGCCTCCTGCTGCTGCGCCTTGCGCAACTGCAACGTGGAGCGCAGTTGGCCGCCCTGGAAAATTGGTATGGTCAGCCCCGGCCCCACGGCATACTGCTTTGAGTTGATGTCAAACAATTTGCCGAATTGCAATGACTGCAGCCCCAGGCTGCCCTGCAGGCTGAACGACGGATAGAAGTTCGCCTGGGCGGCGCCGACATCCGCCGTCGCGGCATGCAACTGCGCCTCCGCCTGGCGGATGTCCGGCCGCCGCTGAGCCAGCTCGGACGGGAAGCCCACCGGCACATGCGGTGGCACGGGCGGAATCGGCTTGGCCGTCGCCAACTGCGCACGCAATGCGTTCGGCGGCTGCGCCAGCAGCAGGCTCAAGGCGTTGATCAACTGCGCCTCCTGCTGCTCCAGGCTGGGGATTTGCGCCAGTGTGGTGCGCAACTGGGCCGAGGCGTTGGCAACGTCCAGATCGGTCGTGACCCCGCCGGCAGCCCGCTGCTGCGTCAGGCCCAGGCTTTGCCGCGAGGTGCCGACGTTCTGCCGGGCAATGGCAAGCTGTGCCTGAACGCCGCGCAACTGGATGTAGTCGCGCGCGACCTCTGCCAGACTGGACAGAAGCGTGGAGCGCTTCGCCTCGTCCGCCGCCTGGGACGTTGCGGTCGACGATTCGACCGACCGCCGCACGCCGCCCCACAGGTCGATCTCCCACGATGCGTCAAAGCCGCCCTGGAAGATGTCGAACGGCTGCTGCCGGCCGGTGGTGCCGCCGGTGGAGTTGCCGAACGCGCCGTTCGCACCGGTCGCACCGGCCGCACTGGGAATCAGCGCGAACAGGCCGTTGTTCGATGCCTGTTCCCGGACATAGGAGCCATTGGCGTTGAAGGTCGGAAATTCCGAGGCCCGAGCGAAGCCAAGCTGTGCCCGCGACTCGCTGAATCGGATAGCGGCGACCTTGACATCAAGGTTTTCCCCCGCCACGCGCCGCTCCAGCCCGGTCAGAACCGGATCTCTGAACAACGTCCACCAGTTCGGATCGACCGGCGCCGCCACCGGAACGCTGGGTGGCGGCTTGACCGTCTCTTTTGGTCCGGCAAACCAGGACGCCGGCGAAGACCATGCTGGACGCTTGAAATTCGGGCCGACGGTGCAGCCGCCAAGGGCCACCGCACCGACCAGCAGGGCCAGGATCGCTCGTTTCCGCACCACCTGATTTCGTTTCGTCTTGTTCGTCATGACGGCTAATCGAGCAGGCAGGCACGAAAAGCGCAACCGCCTGACAGCCCCGTCCGTCGCAAGATCGCCGGCGTAACCGCCTGCGGCGGACTGACGTCAATCCGTCAGCAATGATCGACGTTACAACGTGGCTTCAGCGTCCCGGCGCGGGCGATGCGGCTGATCGACCGCCGCCTTCACCAAGGCCCTGGTGATCCGTTCCACGCGGCTGATGCGAAAGCCGCGTGGAACGGACGAGCACCGCGTTCACCAGGGCATGGCGACGGGCCGCAGCCCCAGGTCGTCCAGCAGCCGCCGCGCCCGGGTCTGGTCAACCTCGCCGGCGCGCCAGCCGGCCGGCAGCGTGCTCGCTTCCGTCCGCTTGCCAAACAGTTCCAGTACGCGCTCAAAACCGGCTTGCGCGCGCAGGTGCAACAGCCGCGCGTTGTCACTCACCACCCGGCGCGCGTGCGGCGTACCCTTTGGCACGAACACGAAGTCGCCCTTGCCGGCGGTGCGGACTTCGTCTCCAAGTAGCATGTCCACCGCGCCGTCCAGCATATAATAGAAGGCATCCGTCTCCACTGCCAGATGTGGCGGCACGCCAGCCCCGCGTGGGGCCAGTATTTCGAACATCGAGAAGCTTCCATCGGTGCGCGCGCCATCGGCGAGCACTGACCAAAGCTGGCCGTCATGCCACCAGCGAGGTGAGGCGTCGGCGGTCGCGAGATAGGGCTGGACCGCCGCGTCAGGGTTGGGCCTGGTCGCCATCTGGTCCGGCGTCGGCGGACTGGTGCCGGGCAGCGGTGCGCCTGTCGCCCCGATCTGGCCGTATTCGCGCGACAACTGCTCGACCAGGCGCGCCGGGGGCATGGGAACTTCGCCCTCGCGCGGCAGCTCGTTGCGCTCGGCCGGATGAGAGAAACCCATGATAAACAACTCGAAGCCGGAGGGCAGGTAGAAGTTCAGCAGTTGCGTGCCGGGGGCGTCCACGGAAAATGCGTGCTCGGTGAAGCGGGGCACGAAGACCAGGCTTCCGGCGCCAGCCGACACCGTCTCGCCGCCGGCGTGGAATGTGCAGTGACCAGAGACGACATACAGCCCCTCATCGCTCGGGTGCAGGTGCGCGTTCGGACCGCCGCCCTTGGGCGTCACTAATTGGTCGATCAGGCAAAGGCTGTTGCCGGTCTGGTAGCCAGTGGCCATCAACCGCCACAGGTTTCCAAGCTGCCAGAAGCCCGGCGCGTCGTCCGGCGTCTGGATGTAGCCGCGAGGGGCGGTTGAGAAGGTCCGTCCAGGCATATCACTTCCTCTCCATTTCGGGATTATCGCTGTTCTGGATCAACGCTAGTGCCCGATCGCAGAGAAGTGCTGCACGCGCTTCGCCGCGTGAATCGGCCACTTCAAGCCAAACCGACGTATCGCCCTTCACTGAAGGGCGATACTAGGGCCGGCCCAGGCAGGCCAATGAGGTCGCGGATGCCCGGCGGCTGCTTGCGGGCGCCGCCGTTCGACCAGCTAGTCAGCAGCGCGCAGATATTGTTGGCCGCAATCGTCGCGAAAGCTTCGGTCATCAGGCATTCCTCGGCGGCATATGGCGGGCTCCCGGTCGCCTGACGGGTTCATGGTCGCCTCCCAGATATATATGGCCGCCGCGGCTGGATTAGCCGCCTGCCTGAAACTCCGCCGTTCCATTGGCGCAACACGCGCCGCCCATACGCGTTTGATGATTTCGCTAACCAGCGAAAGGATAGGACCCGGATGATGGAACGATCGCAGCGCGTCGACCTGTCCGGCATGGCGCTGTTCGTCAGCGTTGTCGAGGAGGGATCGCTCAGTGCTGCCGGGCGCGCGCTGGGCATCCCCAAGGCGACCATTAGCCGCCGCCTTGCTGAGCTCGAGCGACAGGCGGGCGCGCCGCTCCTCGCGCGCTCAACCCGTGCGCTGGCGCTTACCGACGCGGGCCGGCGGCATTATCAGCGGGTGCGCGACTTGGTATACGAAGCGCGCGCGGCGCAAGCCGAACTCCTGGCCGGCAATACCGAACCCAGCGGCCTTCTGCGCGTCTCGGCGTCCGCCTCCTACGGCCGGCTCGTAATCGCGCCGCGCGTCATCGCTTTCGCCGCACGCCATCCGAAGCTGCGTGTCGAGCTCGATCTCAGCGACGAGCGGGTGAATGTCATCGCCGACCGTTATGACCTTGTTGTGCGTATGGGGCCGGTCGAGGATAGCGAGTTGATGAGCCGCCGCCTCGCCGATGTTCCGGTCGCGCTCGTCGTCTCCCCTGCCTATTGCGCTCGGGCCGGCACGCCCGCGACCCCGGCCGAGCTGGCTCGCCACGACGCCATTGCCGTGCCGCCGTCGGCCGATCGCTGGCAGGTCGGCGATGAGGAGGTGCGCGTCCGCTGGCGCATGAGTACCCGCTCCCTCACTGCAGCGAGGCTTGCCGCGCTCACCGGGCTCGGCATCGCGCGCCTGCCGACCTTTATGATTGCCGATGAGCTGGCGAGTGGCGCCCTTCTCAGGATACTGCCCGAAGCCGCGCTGCCGCGCTCGCCCGCCACCGCGCTGTACCCGCGCGCGGTTACGCGGTCGGCGGCGCTTCGCTTGCTGCTCGATGAGTTGCAGTCGTTGCCGCCACCCGGCGACCCCTGAGGCGCCGAGCGCGGCCCTGCCTCAACCGTTGCGCCGACGCGGCTGCGTCTGTCCAACTGGTGTCAATGGCCCTTTCAAGGGATGCTAAAGCGTGATCCGCGGAGGTGGCATCACACGGAGCGGTGAATCAAGCGATCAAACAACGCGTTAGAGAGGGGTCCGTGAGCCAAGGCGAACGGACATCGCTCTAATGCCCCATCGCAGCACCTTTCGACACCCGCGGCAGGAAAAGCACGGCCGGCGCCGCAACCAGCGCCAGAAGCCCCAGCAGCCAGAAGATATCAAGATAGCTCATCACCGTTGCCTGCGTTTGCACCATCGCATCGATCGGCGGCAACGACGTATTCCAGCCAAAGCCGTTATAGGCCGTGATGTGCTCGGCCAGGCGCGCATGATGGAATTGCGAGCGTTCCTGCAGCATGGTGGTGACGAACGAGACACCGACGCTGCCACCCAGGTTGCGCATCAGGTTGCTCAGCGCCGACGCCTCGTTGAACCGCGTCGGCGGCAGACCGACATAGGATACGGAGCTGATCGGAATGAACAGGAACGGCAGCCATACCACCTGGAAGATCCGCGCTGAGGAGATGCTCCAGAAGCTGATATCGAGGTCGAGATGCGATGCGCTCAGCATCGACCAGCCGATGCCAGCCACGGCTATCAGGATCAGCCATTTTGGCTGGATCAGCCGCCCGGTCACGATGCCGGCAACCGGCATCAGCACCAGGCTGGCAACCCCACCCACCCCCAGCGTCATCCCCGCCGCAGTCGCGCTGTAGCCCAACAGGCTCTGTGCCAACTGTGGCAGCAACTGCGTCGTGCTGATCAGCAGGAAACCGACCAGGAACATCAGCCCGCAGCAGATGCCGAAGCTGCGGTAGCCCAGCAGGCGGACGTTCACCACCGGCTGAGGATGAAACAGCTCCCACACCACCAGGCTGCCAAGGCACAGCAGGCTGGCCAGGCCCATGCCGCAGATGAAGTCCGACGAGAACCCGTCATCCAGCTCATAGCGGTCCAGCATGATCTGCAGCGCCCCGAACCCCAGCACCACCAGCATCAGGCCAAGGACGTCGATCTTGAGCCCCTTGGCGAGCCTCTGCCGCCGCTCCTGCTGCAACACGTCCGGCTCCACCACCAGTAGCCCGACCAGGGTCAGCGACAGCAGGCCCACCGGCAGGTTGATCAGGAACACCCAGTGCCAGGACAGGTTGTCGGTCAGCCATCCGCCCAGCACGGGGCCGATGGCCGGCGCGCTGACCACGGTCAGTCCGTACAGCGCGAAGGCCTGCGCCCGCTTCTCCGGCGGGAACGTGTCGGCGAACATCGACTGCTCCGTGGGTGCCATGCCGCCGCCGCCGATGCCCTGCAGCACGCGGGCAACCAGCATCATGCCCAGCGTCGTCGACATCGCGCACAACAAGGAGCTGACGGTGAACAGCGCCACGCAGATCATGTAGAAGCGCTTGCGTCCGATCACGTTGGCCAGCCAGCCGCTGACCGGCAGCACGATGGCGTTGGAGACCAGATAGCTTGTCAGGATCCAGGTCGTCTCATCCTGGTCGGCCGCCAGACTGCCACCGATATGCCGAAGCGCGACGTTGGCAATCGTCGTGTCCAGCACCTCCATGAAGGTGGCGATCGAAACCACCACCGCGATCATCCACGGGTTGCGGTCGCCAGCGGCCGAGCGGGGAAGCGCCGGGTTGGCCACCGCTATTGCACCCGGACAGATGGCGTGACCGACATCCCAGGCGTCAGCGGGACATCCTTCAGCCGGGTGTCATCGAAGACGATCTTCACCGGCACGCGCTGCACAATCTTGACGTAGTTGCCGGTCGCATTCTCCGCCGGCAGCACACTGAATGCTGTCCCGGTGCCGCCCTGGAAGCTGTCCACCTTGCCGTGGAACGTAACCGAAGGCGCGGCGTCGATCGACAGCTCCACGTCCTGCCCTGGGCGCATCGACGCCAACTGGGTTTCCTTGAAGTTTGCCGTCACCCACCGATCGTCCTGCACCAGCGCGAACATCGCCTGGCCAGGGTTGACATAGTTGCCGGCGCTGACGGTCCGGTGCGTGACCAGCCCGGCCACCGGGGCAACGATCGTGCAGTATGACAGTTGCAGTTCCGCCGCCTGCACATTGGCCGCCGCCTGCTTCAGCGACGCCTGCGCCGCCAGGACCTGCGCCCGCGCCGCCCGCGTCTGCGCCTGCGCGCCGGTGACCATCTGCCGGCTGGCCTCCAGCTTCGCCTGGGCGGAATGGAATGTCGCCGTCGCGGCCTCGATCTGCTGGCGGGAGACAGCACCCGAATGGATCGCCTGGAAACGGTCGTAATCCTGCCTGGCCTGCAGCAGGTCCGCGTCCGACACGTGTCCGTTGGCTGTGGTCTGATCGACGTTTGCCTGCTGCACCAGAACCTGCGCCTGTGCCTGCTGCAGGCTGGCTTCGGCACTGGCCTGCTGCGCCCGCGCCTGGTCTAGCCGAGCCTCGTAGTCGCGCGGGTCGATCCGCAGCAATACCTGTCCGACGGCGACGTGCTGGTTGTCGGAGAATAACAGTTGCGTCACCTGCCCGGCCACGCGAGGCGCCACCTGGGTCGTGTAGGCATCGACGAACGCGTCGTCCGTGGTTTCGAAATGCCGTGCCTGCAGCCAGTAGACGATGCCGCCTACGATCATCCCGACCAGCGCGAGGACGCCAAGCGACAGTCCTATCAGCCGCTTGAGCCGGCCAGGCCTTGCCGTGCGACGCGATCGCGGCGCCTCAACCTCCGGCTCCAGCTCCCGGCTCATGTCGTCCATCGACAACGCTCCTGATCTACGTGAAGACCGAAGGCGGCATCGCCGGAGGTCTGAATCACGCGTGCAAACGCAGACGTAAAGCGGGATGCAAGCTTCAACCTGGAAACATCCCGCTCTGGCCTTGCGCAGGTCGCGGTAAACGACTGCCGCCCTATTGACCGAACCGTTCGGTCAGCTACAAGCAGAACTAGTCAATCTGTCGGGGTTGTCAACGATTACCTGGGGGGATGCTGTCGCGGATGGATCACCCAATGGATCACCCAGTGGATCACCCAGTGGATCACCCAGTGGATCATAATATCATCCTTGGTTCGGAAAAGCGGACGCAGATCCTGGCTGGTGCTGGCACCGTGTTCGCCGCGGACGGCTATGAGGGTGCCAGCATGGCCCGCATTGCTGCCGTCGCCGGTGTCTCCAAGGGTACGCTCTACAACCATTTCGACAGCAAGGCGGCGCTGTTCACCGCCTATGTCCGCGAGAAATGCGACCAAACCCTGGCCCACGTCTTCGACAGTGCTAACCACGACGGCGACCCGGCGCAGGTCCTGCGCGGCATCGGCAGGCGCATGCTGCGGATGATGCTTTCGGAGGTCGGGTTAGAGATCCATCGGGTCATCATTGCCGAGGCCGCCAAGTTTCCGGAACTGGCACAGGGCTTCTTCGAGGCAGGGCCAGCCCGCGCCACCGGCTTCATGTCGCGCTGGCTGGCGGAGGAAAACCACCGCGGCCGCCTGTCCGTTCCCGACCCCGACTTTGCCGCCGAACAGTTTTTCAACCTGTGTCAGACGCACCTGGTGCTGCGCCGCCGGCTGGGCCTGCTGCCCGATCCGCGAGAGCGTGACGTCGACGACGTGGTCGAGGCTGCGATTGAGATGTTTCTGCGGACCTACCGCACCGCCTAGTGCCCGATAGCAGCGAAGTGCCGCACGTGCGCTTCGCGGCGTGAACCGCCCACTTCAGGCCCAACCGGCGTACCGCCTTCACTGATGGGCGAAACTGGCATCGGCGCCTGTGGCCAGCTCTGTCATGGAAAACCAGCCGCGCTTGATCTGGGAATGCTTGCCACGCCTTATACCGGCAGCACGCAGGGATGACCGGTATGCGGGTAGGGTTGCCAAGCGGACGTGTCGTGCGGCTGCCCGCGAAATCAATATGACACCGACGGCCCGACCGTTTGAAGAACGGTCAATACTTCGGACCCTCGGTATAGCATGTCACGGGTTCAGCAGCATTAACGAAGCATTAAGATGTTGCGGGCATGGTGCGTTCGTTGATTGGATTTCGCCAGAGTCAGGAAATTGATTTGTCATATCCTGCTTTCACCTTGGCTTTCCCTGTCTGGCCCTGTCGTGACATTTTCGACGAGCGGGATAATGGGGTGAGAGGAACTGCCTGTTTTTGCCTGAGGCATTCGACGGACCAAGGAAACCCTCCCGGTCCGCATCCTTATGCAGGTTAGCAGCCTCACATCGGGTATCGCAGCTTCGCCAGCGGCCCTTACGCATTGCACGTTCACCACGCGGCAGATCGCCAGCTTCGGCAGCGCACTGGTTGCCAGACTGAGCACCCAGGAGATCGCGGTTTTGACGCCGCAGCAGCTTGGCGCCTTTCCTCCTGCCACCATTCCGGCCCTCAAGACCGCGGCTTTCGGTGCGCTCTCGACTGCGCAGATCGCCGGCTTCACGCCGGCACAGACGGCTGCCCTGCAACCCGCCCAGCTTGCCGCCCTTCCCGCCGCGGCGCTGGCCACGCTGAACACCGCCCAGGTTGCCACCCTCGCGACGGCGAGCCTCGCTGGACTGGGCACCGATCAACTCGCCATGCTCACGGGCTCGCAGATGCAGGCGTTGACGACAGGCCAGGTGGCCGCCCTGTCCCCGACGCAGATTGCTGCATTAGGCACGGATCAACTCGCTGCCCTGTCTCCAAGACAGATCATTGCCCTGAGAACAGGTCAACTCGCGGCGCTCACCTCGGATCAGGCGTCCAGCCTGACGTCGGGCCAGATCGGCGCGTTCAGCGCTGCCCAGGTGGCCGCCCTGTCCACCGGCGCTGTCTCGGCGCTGACCTCCAGCCAGATGGGTGCGCTCTCGCCGGCTGCCATCGCCGGGCTGGGCAGCGCCGACCTCAATCTGTTATCCGCCGACCAGGTCGCCGGCCTGGGCCGCGCCCAATTGGCCACCCTCCGCGCGGCGCAGGTCGCGGCCTTGCCGACGGCGACAATGGCCGCCCTCAGTTCGGCTCAGATCGCGGCACTGCCCGCCGCCGATATTGCCGCACTCACCGCGGTGCAGCTCGCCGCTTTCAGCTCGACCCAGGTCAGTGGCCTGACAACCGCGCAGATCGGCGCCCTCGGCTCCGCCCAGATCGCGGCGTTGCCGGGTGCCAGCCTGAGCACTGACCAACTCGCGGCCATCACCCCTGGTGCCGTCGCCGGCCTCTCCAGCATCGCAATCGCCGCTTTGGGCACCGACCAGATCGCGGCGCTGAAGACGCCACAGATTGCCACTCTCGGCTCCGCCCAGGTTGCGGCACTTCCCGCCGCCAAACTCCTTGCGCTCACGACAGGCCAGGTTGCGGCGCTGTCAATCCAAGGTGTGGCCGGGTTGTCCAGCGCCGCGCTGGCCGCGCTGTCCACCAGCCAGATTGCGGCGCTTCGCCCGCCGCAGGTCGCGGCGGTCAACCCGGGCGCACTGGCCGGGTTGTCCACCGATCAAATGCAGGCTGTGTCCGCCGCTGCCGTCGCCGCGCTCACCAGTAAGCAGATCCAGGCACTGACAGCGACACAGGCAGGCGCGCTTACGACAGCGCAACTCCACAGCCTTGGATCGGCGCAGGCCGCGGCTTTGCCGACAGAAGCCATCGCATCCTACACATCCGCCCAGTTGGCCTCCCTCTCGCCAGCCGCGGTCGCGGGCCTGAGTCCGCTGGCGGCAAGTGCGTGGAACACCGCGCAGATCGCCGTGCTGACCGCAGCGCAGATCGGCTCGCTGAGCAGCCAGGCGGTCGGCACCCTGAGCAGTGACCAGATCAACGCCTTCACCACCACGCAGCTCGCGGCCCTAACGAAGGCACAGGTCGCAGCGTTTTCGCCCGGCCTGGTCGCTGGCCTGACCCCAACCCAGCTCGTGTCGCTGTCGCCATCGGGCATCAGCGGGCTTGCCACCGGCGCGCTGGCGGCGTTGAGCACGGACCAGTTCGGTGCCCTGACGACACAACAGCTTGCGGCCCTGTCCAAACTGCAGGGCGGCATCCTGCCGGCCAGCACCCTTGCGGCTCTGACGCCCGCCCAGTTCGGTTCGTTGTCCACGGCCGGTATCAGCGGCCTGTCCAGCAACGCCGTGGCTGGACTGGGCGCCGCGCAACTCGCGGCATTGACCACCAGCCAGATCGGCGCCTTTGGCTCCTCCCAGATTGCGGCGCTGGGTTCCGACCAAGTCAATGCCTTGACGGATGCTCAACTGACATCTGTTTCTGCCGCGGGTATCGCCGGGCTCGACGTGACCGCGGCAATCAACCGGATCGGCCTGTTAAGGCCGGCCCAGATCGCCGGACTAGGCGCCCCGCAACTGGCAGCCCTTCCCGACCAGACGATAACGGCTCTGACGAACAGCCAGCTTGGGGCGCTCTCGCCCACGGCGATTCCAGGACTTGCCACGGAAACCATTGCTGCCCTGGGCACGCAGGCGGCCGACTTGGCGACGGCAACGCTGAAGGCTTTGACATCAAGCCAGATTGCCGCGCTTTCCACCCCGGCCCTCGCCGCCTTGTCATCACAGCAGATCGCCGCGTTCTCGTACTCGGGCACCTTGGGGCTGGGCACGGCCCAGATTGCCGCATTGTCCATGACGCAGGTTGCCGCTTTTACAACGATACAGTTGCTGGCGCTGGAAACTGGCCAGATTGCGGCCTTGTCCCCGACGCAGATCGGCGCGCTGAGCTCGGCACAGGTGTCGAATCTTGCGCCTGTCCAGATCGCCGCCCTGTCGACGTCCCAGATTGCCGGGCTTGGCGGTGACGCCGCTGGACTGACGTCCAGCCAGATACCAAGCCTTTCCACAGACGAAATCGCGTCCTTGGGAACCGCGGCGTTCACCGCCCTTGGCAGCTCGGCGCTGCAAGCCTTGTCCGCGCAACAGATTGCCGCGGTCACCACGGCCCAGCTTGCCGCCGGCCGGCTGACCCAGTTGGCGGCATACACCAAGACCGAGCTCTTTGAGATGACACCGTCGCAACTGACCGCTCTGTATGGTTGATGCGGTCGCGGGATGGCTGGGCAACGGACACTGAAATGTCGCCGATCTAACACCGTCCCGACGGCTCCGGTTGCGTCTACGCAAGGATCGATGCCAGTGGACGGGGCTGTCAGCCGGGGGGCCGATGCGCCCGAAGGAAGCTTCGAACCCGGTTGATCGTCCTGGCCTTCAGCTCCGGCGGCTCACGCCACGGAAAGACGGTTGTCTCGGCGTTCGGACAGAGTGAAGCGACCTCGACGGAGGATACGAGCGGATGAGCGGGCGTTTCATCTGGCAGGACTAGAATTGGTGTTTGGCAGGAACGCGCGAAGTCCCGCGACACGCTGTAAACGAACTCAGGGCGCACGCGGTAAAGGTCATGAAGATAACGCTCGACCTGCCCCATATTGAGATCGGGCCGCCGGGGTAGCAACTCCGGCGCCCAGACGTCCCGGCCGGAATTGAACATGTAATCCGGGTGCTCAGGGTGATGCCCGACCGTCTGAACCAGCACGCCGGCCACCACACGTTCTGGCGCCCGCTCCATCAGCTTGAGCGCGAAGCAACCGCCGATACAGTAGCCCATGAAAAGGAATTGCTTTATCCCGAGATGGTCCATCAGTCCTAGCTGATCGTCAGCGAATGCGTTCCATGGGTCGCTGGCAGGGATTGGGCCGCTCGACTCGCCGCCGTTCGCGTTGCGCTGATCCATCGTGATGCAACGAAACTCGTCCTTGAATATCTCCATCGAGTTGAACACCGCGGTGGGCCAATTGCTTACGCGCGAGTTCAGGCCGCCGCCGGGGACGAGGAGCAGAGGAAAGCCGTTCCCGGCTTCCTCGTAACGGATTCGGATATCACCTTTCTCGTAAAACGGCATAGCACTCCCTCTCGGCAACACGCTGGCAGACCAGTCTGCCCGGTCTCCCCAGTTTTGTGCAGGCTGGCTGCTCCGTAAAGTGCGTCGCCGCCCCTTTCAGCTTTGCTTGATCCAACCGGTCAAAATCACTGTGTGGAGGTAGTAGTGGTCCGATCCCGACACTCGCATCCCATGCGGTCGGGTGAATCGGCCCACCAAACAACGGCTAGTGGGAAAATCGGACGGTTCTTTCCGTCCGATTTTCCCACTAGTACTACGCCGGCGGCGCTATCCGGAAACACCGCGCCGGTCGGCCCCCGGCGCTATTGCGAAGCGCCTTGAATAGGCTCGGCTGAACGCCGTTTCGGACTGATAGCCAACCTCCTCCGCGATCACCGCCAAAGGGCTGTTCGCTGCCCGCAGCCTGCTTCTGGCCAAAGTCAGCCGCAGCTCCGACAGCAAGGCCAGCGGCGTGCTGCCGGCCGCCTTGCGAAACAGCCGCACCAGCGTCGCCCGCGAAGTATCCCCCTGCGCCGCAAGTTCATCCAAAGTCCAGGCGCGCGATGGGTCGGCCAGCATGGCGGTCAACGCCTTCGCCGTTTGCCGTTGCCCAAGCAGCGCCAGAATGCCCGGCACCTTGTCAGAGGTTTCGACGTAGGCCCGCAGCACGACCATCATCAACGTCGTCGCCAGAGCGCCCGCAACGTCCGCGGAACCCAGGCGGTCATCCTCAAGCTCAGTCTGCATCAACTCCACGATCCGCCGCAGGCTGAGAGCGTCACGCCCCTCGGCCGCCAAGACGACGATGGCAGGCAGCGCCGCCAGCACCATGTTGCCGTGCACATCACTGAAGCGCATCCGGCCACAGATCAGCTTGGTGTCGGGTTCGCCGTCGACGTTGCTCTTCACCACAAGATCGTCGTGTTGGCGGGTATGAATATGCATGCCGCGGGATTGGCCGGTGGCGTTCGGCAACGCTCGGACAACGTGTGGTCCGCCATGCGGCAGCACGGCGACATCTCCCTTTCGCAGCAGGATGGCCGTGCGCTCCGTCGTGTCCAGCAGACAGGCGCCATGGGTCACGATATGGAACGGCGCCCAGCCCTCGGTCTCCGGCCCGTGCGCCGACGCCCACTGCGCGCCAAACCGGCATATTTGCTGAAGCTGCGGACGCACACGCAGCAGCGGCGCCAGACGCGACAGCAAGCCCACCGTTTCCTGCATGACCAACCTCCTCGACTGCTCGAATCCGTGGCAGGTTTATACTTTGATCCGCGATGCTAGCATCTTGCGCGCCACGGCTAGGGCTGCGACGTGCCCGCTGCATTAGGGTCTCCTTGCTTCAACAGCACCGGGACGTCCGGTCGCGGACGCTAGATCCGGTCCATGCCGTGGGGGATCCACAGAATGTCAACCAACGAGCATTTCGATGACCTGATCATCGGCAGCGGCGAAGGCGGCAAGTACCTGGCCTGGCATCTTGCACGCACCGGCCGGCGCACGGCCGTGATTGAACGCAAGCTGATCGGCGGCTCCTGCCCGAACACCAACTGCCTGCCCAGCAAGAACGAAATCTGGAGCGCGAGGGTCGCGGAGCTAGCGCGGCATGCCGGCGACTACGGCATCTCCACCGGACCGGTCAGCATCGACATGAAGCAGGTGCTGGCCCGCAAACGCGCTATGGTCGACGGGCTGATCGCCATGCATCTGGACCTGTTCAAGGCCAGCGGCGCCAGCTTGATCATGGGCAACGCGACCTTGGTCGGACCCGGGGCCGTGGAGGTACGCCTGAATGACGGCGGCACCCGCCGACTGACCACCGAGCGGCTTTTCCTCAACGTGGGCACGCATGCGACCGTCCCGGATATTCCCGGCCTCCAGGCTGCCGGACCGCTGACCAATGTCGAGGCGCTGGAGCTTGACCGGCTGCCAGACCATCTGATCGTCATCGGCGGCGGCTATGTCGGATTGGAACTCGCTCAGGCTTATCGCCGCTTCGGTGCCCGGGTCAGCATCATCGAGTCCGGGCCGCAGCTCGCCAGCCGCGAGGACCCCGACGTTACCGCCGCCATCCTTGATGCGCTGACGGCGGAGGGCATCCAGGTGCACCTTGGCGCCCGCTTATGCCAGGTCCAGGGCCGCTCGGGCGAACAGGTCGCATTGCAGCTCGACACCGCGGCCGGCGCTGTCAGCATCGGCGGCAGCCACATCCTGGTGGCAGCCGGGCGTACCCCAAACACGTCCGGCCTCGGTCTGGAGTGCGCGGGCGTGGCGTGCGACGGGCGCGGCTACATCGTGGTCAATGACCGGCTGGAAGCCACGGCCGCCAGTACTTGGGCCATCGGCGAATGTGCCGGCAGTCCACAGTTCACCCATGTCTCGTTCGACGACTTCCGCATCATACGCGACAATTTGGCCGGCGGCGAACGCAGCACGCGAGGAAGGCTGGTCCCATACTGCATGTTCACCGAACCGCCGCTGGCGCGCGTCGGCCTCAGCGCCCAGCAGGCCGCACGCCAAGGGATCGCCGTCCGCACGGCACAACTGCCGCTGGAGGCGGTGCTTCGCTCACGCACGATGTCGGAGACGCGGGGCTTCATGCAGGCCGTTGTAGCGGCTGACAGCGACCGCATCCTTGGCTTCACCATGTTTGGCGCCGAGGCGGGTGAGGTCATGGCCACAGTGCAGACAGCCATGCTGGCAGACATGCCTTATACAGGCCTGCGCGATGCGATCATCGCTCATCCCACGATGGCCGAAGGCCTGGGCGGCCTGTTTTCCCGCATCCCGCCGCGATAGAGCGGCTTCGCGCAGACTGGAATCGCGCCAGAGCGCGATTGTGCGCGAATAGCCGCATGAAACGATGAGCGAGGGCGGTTCCACCCTCGATGGAACCGCTCTGGCATCCAAAACCAGGAAAGCGCGGCACATGCCTGTCTCATGCTGTTCGCTTCCAAAGGATCAATAAGCCCCTTTTGCATCTCGCACTTCGAAGATAGCGGGCTCTGGTACCGGGACTGGGAAACAAACAACAGTCGGCTTTCGACTTGTGCCTACGCTTTGGGCGCACTTTCCGGGGACAGCAACATCTCCCTGATGCGTTCGATATGGACTTCGGTTTCTCTTGCGCGTTGGGCATAGGAGTCTTTCCCCCGTGGGCGACTTTCCTTTTGGGCCATGTTATTAAGCAGGTTCTTGCGTTCTTCAAACATCCTGAGAGAGGTCCAAAGGGTCTCTTCAATCTTTTCCGACTGGCTGGTAAGCAGCGAAGCAGCAGTGAATGAATGGCCGGTGTGGCACCGGTATCGTGTAATATCGGGATCGTTCACTTCCCATAGAACGCCGCCGCAATTGGGGCAATTGTAGGGAACTTGGCTACCCAGGCCGTTGACTTGTGCAACATCACTCAAAACGCGCTCGGCGATCACCGCCTCACTGCGAATGTCTTTCGGGATGGATGTGACTTCGCCGGAAGGCTCCCGCGTGAGCCTCTCGAGCAATCGGCCCATCTCAGCAACCGGAACACAGTGATCCACATTTTCCGAGTTGTTCAGGGCGCTCTGCGGCATATCGGGATAAGCGGCATCCTTGGGGTCTTGGACAACCGCAATGCCACCGCATTTCTTGATCGCAGTCAGGCCAGTCGTCCCATCGTCGAGCATGCCGGTCAGCACCACGCCGATAACCCGCGGCCCATGCGTAACCGCCGCTGAGCGGAAAAGCGGGTCTATTGCCGGTCTGTACCGATTTTCCCGGGCACCTTTCGTAACAAGCAAGGTTCTTCGTTTTACCAGCAGATGGTAATCCGGCGGCGCGATGTATATCCGCCCTTCCTCAAAAGCCTCTCCGTCGCTCGCCAACTTGCAAGCAAAAGCTTTATGCTTTCCCAGGACATGCAACAGCGCGCCGCCGGAATTCTCAGGCGCCATGTGTTGCACGATGAATATCGCGGCGGGAAGATCGGTGGGCAATTGGCCAATCAGTTGGTCGAGAGCTTCCAGACCTCCCGCCGAAGCCCCGATAACGACGATGTCACGTCCTTTGCCTGACATTACACACTCCCACGGTCAACAATTTTGCGATTACGCATCGTCCCAGCTTTCAGGTTGGCCAGATGCGCCTTGTGGGCGCGTGCTGCGCGGGAAGTCGCAGGCTCAATGATACAGCTACAGCGTGCTTCTTCGGCATGATGTTTCCTCCCGTCTCCTCCGGGCCGGTGCGCGCTCGCGATAGCATCCCTCTCTTTTCTCTTTCTGTTAGCCGCAATGCGGCCAGAGAGAACAATCTCGTTTGCACTGCTTAAGAGCAAGAAGTCTCTGCGCGGTTCGTCCGTTTCGAATCTCAAGAGAAATTCGCAGCAGCTACGTGATCTTGATTTCTATTGGTTTCCCAAAAGGAAAACTGACCACGGATATCGGGCGATCCCAACTTTCATAGCCGCTCGGAGGCTCGGCGCTCTCTGTATCGGAAGCAGTGTCCAGACGCTTGGCAACGGCTTCCAGCTCTCGCGACGCCAGCACATTCTTGTCTGATATGTCTCTGGCAAGAAGAGCGGGACCCCAGATGTCCCATGGCTTCAGTTCAATTTTGAGCATCGCTGCCTGATCTCGCATTAGGCTGGCAGCAATAAACCGCTGGCCCGCGATGTCGATAGCGGAGACCCCGAACCGCGACGCATCTAGAGAACCGTCCTTCGTTGCCGCCCATGCATCGGAAGCGAATAGAAACCTGCTTCGAGGAACATCAATCGGGGCAAAGTCGTGTTCCCATGTCTCAACCGCACGAGCAGCACACTCGACGTCCAGCAGGTGCCATCTTGTCCCATCATGCCATTGGCACACCCAATGGTCCTCATAGAAGTCAGGCATGAAGTAGTCCGCAAAACCGACACGCAGCCGAGCTGGAATATTGGCCTGCCTCAACGCCGAGACGGCAAGGAGCGCAAAATCGCGACAGACGCCGCCGACCTTACGCATTTCATCATGTTTGGCCACTCCTAGAATGCCGCGCTCCGCCGCCTTCGCCATCAATTCATTAGCTGTCCGGAGAAGAAGGTTTTGCCTCTGCGCCTCAGTGAATGGCACGGGGCTACGCCCTACCGGATGACGAATTATCGCATCGATGGCCCGAGACAGAACATGCAGATCGTTGGACCACGGTGGCAGGCTGAATTGGCCGGGGTCCGACCATACGCTGTGGGAACTATAATAATCGGAGATAGTCATATTGCCCTCGCGGCGTTGAGGACGGGACTATGGCTGCAAATTTTTTCGGTCTGTCAAATTGGCTCGCGACGCAGAAATCAAGAATTTACGCCACGGAAAATCACAATCGTTTCCTACAAAATCTGGAAGTAACAGGAAATATCCTGTGCTACGCGCACCAAGCCCGCACCTGCTCAACAAGCGTTCCGACGTGCTCAGGAGGTGTCGCCTTCAGAATGCCATGGCCTAAATTGAAGACGAATGGGCCACGGCTGGCAACATGAAGAATGCGCTCGATCTCATCCCCCATCGGCTTGCCTCCAGCGACGAGCAAGAGAGGGTCGAGATTGCCTTGAATGCAACGTTTCGCTTTGTGCTGCACGTTCTCCACGGCCCATCCAAGGGGGACAGTCGTATCGAGACCAATACAGTCAGCCTGTGTCGCTTCGACATAGCCATTGTAAAGAAGCCCCGCCGCGCGAGGAAAGGCAATGATCGGGATTGAAGGGTGTCGGGCCTTGATCGCCTTAATGATTGCCGCAACCGGCTGAACGCACCAGCGGCGGAAGAACGGCTCAGGCAGGATGCCTGCCCAGCTATCAAACAACTGGACGGCCTCTGCCCCGGCCTCAATTTGTCGGTCGAGATACTCAATTGCCGCCCGCGTCAGCAGGTCAATCAGAGGTTGGAAACTGTCCGGATTACTCATCGCCCATTGCTTGACGATCGCGTGCTCTGACGCTCCGCCGCCGCGGCCTTCAACCATATAGGTGGCGACTGTCCAGGGTGCGCCCGAATACCCAACCAGCGTCACCTCTGGCGGCAGCGCTCTCGATAGCAATCTCACCGTTTCATAGACTGGTGCCAGCTCTTGGTGAAAGCGTGCCAGGCTGAGGTGTTGTTGGACATCCTGAGTTGAACGGATTGGCGGCGCCAGAACAGGACCGTCCCCCTCCCGATACTCAAGAACCTGACCGAGTGCGGCTGCTATCTGTGGCAGATCAGCGAACAGGATTGCACCATCAAGGTGGAAGCGCCTGATCGGTTGGAGGGTCACCTCGGCTGCATGTTCTGGAGAGTTACAAAGCGCGAGCATGCCCCCCGCCGCTTGGCGGGTGAGAAGGTATTCCGGCAAATAACGCCCAGCCTGCCTCATCAGCCAAACTGGCGGGCGCTCAGTCCGTTCCCCCGCCAAAGCGCGCAGCAGCAACTTCTTAGCGGCCATAAGCTTGCTTGCCTGCAAATTCGGTTCTACCGAATCGATACCACCAAGGCGCTTGGCACCTATGCGGGGCCTGGCCCCCCAAATTCCAACGCAACTATCAAAATTATCAGTAAGAGTATAAGCAACCTTCCACTTTCTCGTTGCATACGCCCGGTGCGTAGCAAAACCCTGACCTACGATCTCGATCGGCACGCTGTAGGCCACGCAGACGTGCAAACCCACCACGCTCAGCCGCCGCCGATCTTCGGTATCAGATAGATCTCGCTTCCCGGCCGCAGTTCCGCGGCATACGCGTCCTGGAAAATCTCGCCGTCGATCGCCACGGCCATGCTTTCCTCAACCTGCCGCCCAAGGCCAGGGAACCGCTCTTCCAGCTCCAGCACCAGCCGGCGAAAGGTCGTCGCCTCCACCTCGAATTCTGTCTGACCCGCGGCGAACTGCTGGCTGACGGAACCCGAGGAGAGCACGACCTTCGGCATCAGCCGGCGGCGTCAATCGCCGCCCGCACCTTGGGGGGCGACATCGGCAAGTCCGGCATGCGCTGCCCCGTGGCACCGCGGATCGCATTGGCGATCGCTGCCATCGGCGGGATGATCGGCACCTCGCCCACGCCGCGCGCGCCGAATGGATGCCGGGGGTTCGGCACTTCCACCAGCACCGCTTCGATCATCGGCACGTCGGATGCCACCGGCACCCGGTAGTCCAGGAACCCGGGATTCTCCATCTGGCCCTTGCCGTTGTAGATGTATTCCTCGTTCAGCGCCCAGCCGATGCCTTGCGCGGCACCACCCTGGATCTGTCCTTCAACGTAGCTGGGATGGATCGCCTTGCCGACGTCCTGGAACGCGGTATAGCGCTCGATCGTCACATGGCCGGTTTCCTTGTCCACCGACACGTCGCAGATATGGGCGCCAAACCCGGGGCCGGCACCTTGGGCGTTGATCGACACCTCGGCCTGGATCGGACCGCCGGTGCGCGGCGCCTTCAGTGCCAGCGCCGCCAGGTCCAGCGGCTCGAACGCCCCGGCATTGGAACCGGCCGGATGGGCCTTGCCGTCCTTCCACTCCACCGCCTCGACCGGGATTTCCCAGGTCTGCGCGGCGCGCCTCTTCAGATCCTCGACCACCTTCTCCGCCGCCTGGGTCGCCGCCATGCCGGTCGCGAAGGTGACACGTGAGCCGCCGGTGACATGCGTAAAGCCAATCGAGGCGGTGTCGGCCACAATGGTGCGCACCGTGGCCGCCGGCACGCCCAGAACCTCGGCGACCATCATGCCGATCGACGCCCGCGAGCCGCCGATGTCCGGGCTTCCGGTCGCCGCGGTCACCGAACCGTCCTCATTGACATGCACCTGAGCGGTCGACTCGCCGCCAATGTTGAACCAGAACCCGGTGGCCAAGCCCCGGCCCTGGCCCTCCTTCAGCGGCGACTTCCAGTGCGGGTGCGACTTCACCGCATCCAGCACCGCCGTAAAGCCGATGTTCTGGTGGGTCGGCCCGTAATGCGTCCTTGTGCCGTTGGTCGCGGCGTTCTTCTCCCGCAGGGTCAGCGCGTCGATCCCCAGCTTGATCGCCAGCTCGTCTATCAGGCTCTCAACCGCGAACGAGGTGATCGGCGCGCCCGGCGCTCGGTACGCCGCCACCTTCGGCCGGTTGCTGACGACGTCGTAGCCCACCACGTCCACGTTAGGCAGGTCATACATCGCGAACCCGCACATGCAGCCCGGCCCGATCGGTGAGCCGGCAAACGCGCCCGCCTGGTACTTCAGCACCTGCTTGGCCGCAACGATGGTGCCGTCCTTCTTGGCGCCGATCTTCACGTCCATGGTCGCACCCGAGGTCGGCCCAGAGGCGCGGAACACGTCCTCACGCGTCATCTGCATCTTCACCGTCCGGCCGGCCTTCTTCGACAGCGCGACAGCCACCGGCTCAAGGTACACCAGCGTCTTGCCGCCGAAGCCGCCGCCGATCTCCGCCGGATTGACCCGGATGTTCGACATGTTCATGTCCAACAGCTTGGCGGTATAGGCACGCACCATGAAATGGCCCTGGCTGGAGCTGTGGATCTGCACCTGGCCGTCCGGCGCATAAGTTGCCATGCAGGCGTGCGGCTCGATGTAGCCCTGGTGCACCGGCTGCGTGGTGTAACGTCCCTCGACGATGACATCCGCCTCGGCAAAACCCGCTTCGGCGTCGCCCTTGCGGAAGGTCACCACCTTGGCGATGTTCGACGGCTTGCTGGGCTTCGGCTCAATCCCGGTGGTGAACATGTCCTCATGCAGCACCGGTGCATCGTCCGCCATGGCCGCTTCCACATCGATCACGTGCGGCAGCACCTCGTAGTCGACGTCGATCAGCGCCAGTGCCTCGTCGGCTATCGCCTGCGTCGAGGCCGCCACCGCCGCCAGCGCATGACCCTCGTACAGCACCTTGGTGCGGGCCATGCAGTTCAGCGCCAGGTCGCGGAAATTCATCGGGCCTTCGCCGACGAATGCCTCCTCGGAGGTAATGTCCGGAAAGTCCGCCGCCGTGACCACGGCGAACACGCCCTTCAGCGCCTGCGCCTTCCTGGTGTCGATCGACACGATCCTGGCGTGCGCATGCGGAGAGCGCAGGATCTTGCCCCACAACATCCCCGAGGCGCGCGTATCGGCGGCAAACACCGCCCGTCCGGTGACCTTGTCCACACCGTCCGGGCGAACCGGGCGGGTGCCGACAACCTTCAGGCTGGAATCAATGTAGTTCATCGCACGGTCTCCCCACGCATTTCAGCAGCGGCGTCCATCACGGCTCGGATTATCTTGTCATAACCGGTGCAGCGGCACAGGTTTCCCGCCAGCCAGTAGCGCGCCTCGGTCTCGGTCGGGTTTGGGTTCTCGTCCAGCAGCGCCTTGCTCGCAACGATCAGCCCCGGCGTGCAGAACCCGCACTGCAGCGCGGCGTGCTCAAGGAATTTCTGCTGCACCGGATGCAGCTTGTCACCCTGGGCAATACCCTCGATCGTGGTAATTGCAGTGCCTTCAGCCTCCGCGCCCAGCATCAGGCAGGAGCATACCAGCCTGCCATCGACGATGATCGAGCAGGCGCCACAGTCCCCTGAACCGCAGCCCTCCTTGCTGCCGGTCAGGCCGACGACATCGCGCAGCACGTCCAGCATGGTTTGCTGGGGTTCACACAGAAACTCCATCGGTTCGTCGTTGATCGTGGTCGATACGTAAGTCTTGGCCATCTTCAATGAGCCTTTCCCTTATCAGGACTGATCTTGATCCCGTTGGCGCGGTCGAACGCCAGCGCCGCCGTCCGGCGGGCCAGCACACCCGCCACCTTGGTCCGGTACTCGACCGTACCACGCTTGTCGCTGATCGGCTTGGCGGCCGCCTGCGCCGCCGCATCCAGCCGAACCAGCGTGTCGGCATCCAGTCTATGCCCGACCAACACCTCGGCCGCTGCTGGTACCAGAATCACCGTTGGTGACACCGCGCCAAGCGACACCCTGGCCGCGGTGCAGACACCGGCTTCGTCCAATGTCACGCTGATGCCGCAGCCGACGACGGCAATGTCCATCTCGGTGCGTGGAATGAACCGCAGATAGGCATCGCCCGAGCGGGCGGGGCGTGGCGGCAGCCGGAATTCGACGATGAATTCGTCCCGGGCAAGCGAGTTTCTTCCCGGCCCGGTTGGCACCTGCTCGACCGGCACCTCACGCCGCCCACTGCTGCCGGCGATCACCGCGGTCGCACCGGCAGCATACAGTGCGGGAACGCTGTCCGCGGCCGGCGAAGCGTTGCACAGGTTGCCTGCCAGCGAACAACGGCCCTGTATCTGCGTCGAGCCAATCAGATCCAGCGCCTCCACCACGCCTGGCCAGGCAGCGTTCAGCCCGGGATGCGCCTCGATCACCGCGCCCGGCGTCGCCGCGCCAATCACAAACCCGCCGGCTTCCTCGCGGATCCCGATCATCCCGGGAATCTTCTTGGTATCGACGATCAGCGCCGGCTTGACCCGGCCGGAGCGAAGCTGCACCAGAAGGTCTGTCCCGCCCGACAGAACCTTCGCCACACCGGACGCGCCGGCGAGAAGTTTGACCGCGTCATCCACCGAGGTGGGGGCGGCATAGCTTAGACCTGACATTATCGCTCCGTTCAACGCGTTCTGCTTGCCGTCGCGGCGACTTCGCTCCGTCACCCGCGGGCAGTCGCGATAACGTTAAGCGATGCAACTCGTATGGTCGAGAGGGCCACGCTCCTGGCCGGAACCGCGGTCCCGTCTCCCGCCGGCCAGCCTTGTGTGGATCATGGCATACAATCTGCCGCTACTGACGGCGTGATGGGAGCACATGAGGCTCCGTGTTCGCCGGCAGATGTGAACAATAAATCATCAAATCCGGGCCGGTTTGCCGCAAATCGGTCATAGTGGAGGCCCACATGGTGCTCATGCCGTTCGGACAACTCATGACCCCCACGTTCAGGAGTGATCGCTGATGTCACGCTTCAAAGCAGTTCTGATGGCGGCGCCGATTGCCGCCGGCCTTCTCGCCGCTCCGTCCGCCTATGCCGATTGGCATGGCCGTGGCGGCTGGCATGGCGATCGTGGATGGCATGGCGGCTATCATCGCGGCCCTGGTATCGCCGGCGCGATCCTTGGGCTGGGAGCGGCCGCTGTGGTCGGCGGGGTGATCGCCTCCCAGGCGTATCCCGCACCGCCACCGGTCTACTACCCGCCACAGCCGGCTTATGCGCCGCCGCCTGTCTACTATGCGCCGCCACCGGCTGCTTACGCCCCGCAGCCTGGCTACGCGCCGACCCCGTACGGTTACTAATAGCTGCTGATCTCAGGTGAAGCGCGGCTTATTCGCACTTCACCTGAGACAGAGACTGCCCCGCTCATGTTGGGCGGCCCGAGAAATTCATGAGTGTACAGTCTTTTATGCAGCCGCCTGTTTCTAAGATTTCGGCTGCATATAACCTACAGGCTCAGGCCTGACGGCAGCAGGTGATGATGGCCAGCGACAGGACGTTGATGGTCGACTTCGACAGCGACATTCTCTGATCTGAGTGGCAAGCAGCCCGACAGGCTTTTCCCGGCGCGATTGATGGCGTCGCTCCCTGCCCATCCATACCAAGCCGCCCATGCTTCATGAGCTGCTAATGGATGCTTCACAGGCTTCAGCCTGATCGTCCGCACCCAGCTTTACTACCTCATCCAGCACAGTTGGCCACGCTGACGGTGGCTATGTGTAGCCGCCGAACGATGACGAGGCGTGGCTCCGGCGTGCGGCATTTGACAGGCGAAGCGAAGGTGCGGAAGAGCCAGCGAGGGATAGGTTCTAATACCATGTGTGGACGGCCCGTGGGGTTCAAGTAGGTTTGGCATGAGTGTGGCTTTGGTTCGAATGCGGTCATGTGTCCGGCCTTTTGTTGCAGGACACGCCCGCTGCCCTTGTCTGGCCTTCCAACCAGTCGCCAGCGACTGGCTGGAGCCTTGGCCAGTCTCGCCCAGATGGGATCCGCGAGCGGCTGCCAAACAAGCGGGCGGCTTTTGTTTGCCACTGGTATTAACGGCGTGTGTCGCTCGTCGGTTCGACCGATTGCCATCTCTTGCTTGCCCTTGAACCCTCGGCGTCGACGCGTGGTTCAGGCGGCGCTTGGCTGACGCCGATACGCCTCTCCGCGTGACATCATCGACCAGATGATCCTGGCCATCTTGTTGGCCAGAGCGACCGCGGCGAGCTTGCGCGGCTTGCGCGCCAGCAGTTGCAGCAGCCACGCCGAGGCGGATTTGCTGCCCGGCTTGGCGAAACGGATGACGGACATGGCGCCGACGAACAGCAACTGGCGCAACCTTTCATTGCCGGCCTTGCTGATCTTGCCCAGGCGCTGCTTGCCGCCGGTGGAATGTTCCTTCGGCGTCAGCCCCAGCCAGGCAGCAAAGTGTCGCCCAGAGGCGAAGTTTTCAGGCTCGACGGTCAAAGCCATGGTGATCGCGCCCAGCGGACCGACACCTAGGATCTCGCCCAGCAACTGGCTGACCGGGTTGGCCTTGTGCAGGGCGGCCAGTTGCTCATCCACCGCCGCCACTTGCTGATCCAGCGCCGCGATATGCGCCCCTCCCTCGCGTGCTCGGTCGCCCATCCGCGCGAACATCGCCCGAGCGGTGGCGGGGATGGCGCTGTCAGCGGCCAGCACCGCCAGCAGCGGCGTGACCTTGACGATGCCTTTGGCCGCCACCACGCCAAACTCCGCCGCATGGCCGCGCAAGGCGTTGATCGCCTGGGTGCGCTGGCCCACCAGCATCTCGCGATGTTTGAGAATGATGCCGTCGGCCTGTTGATCGAGCGTCTTGACCACCACCGAGCGCATGGTGGGCCGCGAAGCGGCCTCGCTAATGGCTTCGGCATCGTTGCGGTCATTCTTGGCCCGCTTGACGAAGGGCTTGACGTATTGCGGCGGGATGAGGCGCACGCGATGACCCAGCTTGTTCAGCAGCCGACCCCAGTGATGCGAGCCACCGCAGGCCTCCAGAACCACCTCGGTGGCCTCCTGTTTGGCAAAGAAGGCTTCCACCTGGGCGCGCTTGAGTTCGCGCCGCAGCACCGGGCGCTCCTGCTCGTCAACCCCATGGAGGGTGAACACGTGCTTGGACGTGTCGATCGCAATGCGCTTAAACTTCATGCGGACGGCCCTTGGTTGGTGTGTGACAACTCAACTTTGGCACGAGATGCCGTCGGGCCGTCCACCCCAACAGCCGACCGATGAACTGACTGTTTTGTCTGCTGGTGGTCGGCTGGTATCTTATTGATTTTGCGCGCGGCCGCCCCGCCAACCCCGCGCGCGATACCAGTCAACGCAAGCGTCGCCCGGTATAACTCATCTTTTCACGCGGCTACTCGCGCAGGATCGCGCTTTTGCGCGATTCCAGCCTGTGCGAAGCCGCTTTATGGTCATGCAGCGTCAGACCAGCAGCAGCCCGGACCACAAGGTTCGTGCTGGCTTCAGGATCAGGCTGGCAATGCCGCGATCTGGACGATGACCCGATGCAGGACGTCTTCCGGACTGGCTTCCAGGCCGTGCGATCGCCAGGCAACGATCGCGTCGGGCCGAACCAGACTGGCACCGGCCGCCGATACCCCAAAGGTTGATTCGAAATCGGCGTTACCGGGAAAGACAACGTCGGTTCCGACAAGCACGGCACTAACAGGAACACAGGTCGCTTCCGAGGTGCGCGCCGCCGCCGCCAGCCAGCGTTGGTCGCGGCTGACAACCGTCAAATGCCGCGTGAACAGGTCGATCGTGGAGATGCGCTGACCGTCCCTCTCGATCCAGACGTGCGGCACCCGCCTGCCCGGTTGGCCTGCCCACAGCTTCGGCTCCGCCGCCGCCGGCAGGTTGCCGTTGTTACCAACCACGGCAGTCGACGAAACCCGCTGTCCCAGCTCCAACGCTTCGGCGCCATAAAGCGGCTCATTGGCAAGCGAGTAACCCACGAAGCGACGATAGTCGGGCCGGGCAAAGGTTTGCTGGTGCCGCAGCCAGCCAATCGGCTGGCGCTCTGCGCTGTAGGTGTCGAGCAGGGCCGGGCTTGCCTCGCCCGCCAGCACCATGCAGAGCTTCCAGGCCAGATTGTAGACGTCGTCGATGCCGGTATTGGCCCCGAAGCCGCCGCGTGTCGGCGGCAACTGGTGGGCGGCGTCGCCCGCCAGAAACACGCGCCCCCTGCCATACCGCTCGGCGATCCGCCCGGCCATCTCCCAGCTTCCCGTGGTGATGACCTCCACCGCCATCTCGCGGCCCAACGCGCGGCCGATGGCGTCGCGTAGCGCTTCTTCGCCGCGTTCGATGTCGTCGCCAAACATCAGCACCCACCGACCGTCTGGATAGCGGGTGAGGAACGCCTTGAAGCCGGGCTGCTCGATTTCGAACTGCTGCACCTCACCGTTGAGATACTGCGCGGCCGCATCGCAGCGGAACAGCACGCTCCGGATCGTGCGGATGTGACCGATGCCCGTGCGCCCGATACCGAGCCGTTCGCGGATCGGGCTGTCCGCGCCGTCGGCGGCGATCATGTAGTTGGCCTTAATCGTGTAGACCTGTCCGCTTTCACGGTCCCTTATGCGCGCGGTGACGCCGTCCGGCGCGTGGGTGAAGGACATCATCTCCGTGCCTTGCCGCAGATCCGCGCCCGATTCGACGGCGGCGGTCCTGAGGATCGGTTCGAGCAGATCCTGCGCGATCGCGGCGCCGGTGCAGGGTGAGGCGACACCCTTGTCATGCTCCGCTTTGCCCGGCGTCCATGGCACTTCCTCGTGCCACTTGCCGGCGAGGCTCTCCACGCGGACGCGGCGAAGACGAACGTCGGCTGCCATCTGCGGAATCCGATCGGCGATTCCCGCAGCGCGATAATGTTCAAGTGTGAGTTCGGTGAAACCGATGGCGCGCGGGTGAAGAGAACTGCCGCCGTGCTTTTCGACGACGATCGTCTGGACCCCGCGCCAAGCGAGAAAGACGGCAGCGGACAGCCCGACAAGACTGCCGCCGACGATGATGACCTGGGTTTGGTGGTGAGCTTCGGTTTGCATGAGAGGTCGTCCTTCGGGTCATGCCGCAGGCACGGCAAAAAGGACGCGCTTGATCACGTGTCGGCTGGCAGCAGCCTTGGCGCTGTTTCGAATGAACAGGCGCTGTCGCTGATTCAGACCCTCGACGAGAAACGGCACACGTCCGCCTTCGTCATGGTCCGCGGCCCGCAAGGGGCTGGAAACTGGCTACCCGTTGCGGGATAGCTGACCGGGGCTCACCACGCCGGTCCACCTTTTTCGACACCGGATGTCATACACCAGAAGCGACGTTTCAGCAACGTTATCGCACGGTGGGACAAGGTATTGGCACGTGTGTTACCGGAACATGAACTCCCGATAGCCGCCCCTGGCGACCTCGTCGGTCTTCCGGCGGAAATGCACGCCGTTGCCGTTGTAGCCCAGGACGCGCCGTACGGTCCGGCCCTCGACGTTGCGGTTGACGCCGGTCTGCCAGGAATCAACCCTTGAGGCGAGCAACGGTTCGGCCGCCTCGATCACCGTCCGCGTCCAATCCTCCACCTGCTCCGGCCGCGTTTCCACGCGGGTATGGCCGTTCTCCCGCATGAACCGCAGCATGCCGGCCTGGAATTCCACGCTGTGTTCGACCGCCTGTGGGATATTGCCGCGCGCGGTGTGCGGACCCAGCACCATCAGCATGTTCGGAAAGCCTTCCGCCAGCATCCCGAGATAGGTGCGCGGGCTGTCTGCCCAGGCGTCCTTCAGCCGCATGCCATTGGTGCCCCGGATGTCGATGCGGTCGAACGCACCGGTCACGCCGTCGAACCCCGTGGCATAGATCAGGACATTGAATTCGTAGTCTTGCTTCGTCGTCCTGATGCCCCGCGGCGTGATGCACGCGATCGGCTCGTCATCCAGCGTATCGACCAGCGTCACGTTGTCGCGGTTATAGGCCTCGAAATAGCCGCTCTCCAGCGGCACCCGGCGGGCGCCGAAGCCGTGGTCCCTCGGGATCAGCTTCTCCGCCACCTTGGGGTCCTTCACCCGCTGGCGGATCTTCCTGGCGATGAAATCGCTGATCGCGGCGTTGGCTTTCTCGTTCACCCCGATATCGCGGAAATTGCCCAGCCAGATGCCGAACCCGGGTTCGGCGTACAGCTTCTCCCAAAACGCCTCGCGCTCCTCCGGCGGCACCTCCAGCGTCTTGCGGCGGTCCGCCTGATGGATGAACCACATCGGGGTCGTGGCGCAGTGGGCGTAGATCGCCTCATAGCGGGACTTGATTTGCGCCATCTCCTGCTTGCTGATCCTGGCATTGTGCAGCGGCGCGGCCCAATTCGGGCGGCGCTGGAAGACGGTCAGTTGCTTCGCCTGCCTGGCGATCTCGGGGATCGCCTGGATGGCGGTGGCTCCGGTGCCGATGATGCCGACGCGCTGGCCGGTGAAGTCCACCGGCGTGTGCGGCCAGCGCGCGGGGTGGTAGGCGGGGCCGCGGAAGCTGTCCCGGCCGGGAATCGCCGGCAGCGTGTGGGCGGACAGGATGCCGATGGCGGTGCACAGGAAGCGCGACCTCGCCCGCTGGCCGCTTTCCAGGGTCACGGTCCACCGGTTTGCCGCGTCATCCCAGTGCGCCGCCGTGACCGTGCTGCCGAACTGCATGTCCCGGCGCAGGTCGAACCGGTCGGCGACGTGATTCAGGTACTCCAGCGTGTCGGGCTGCGGGGAGAAATGCTCCTTCCAGTCCCAGTCCTGCATCAGCTCCTTGGAAAACGAGAAGCCATAGGTCCAGCTTTCGGAATCGAAGCGTGCGCCGGGATAGCGGTTCCAGTACCAGGTGCCGCCGACATCGCTGCCGGCTTCGAACACCCGCGCGGTCATGCCCAGTTCGCGCAGGCGATACAGCATGAACATGCCGGAAATGCCGGCGCCGATGACAATCGCATCGTAGATCGCGACCTGATCCCCGGCGGGCCGTTCCGCCACGACTTGGGTGTCTGGCATGGTGTGTTTGCCCCTCATGTTGACGCGCCAACATCCGCGGCGCGTCCCGTCGACCAGCCGGCAGCCGCCGCCGGCCGTTCCGCCGCCGTCAAAGCTATCGCTTCAACCGGACAGGCCGCAACCCGCGGACCCTGGTTGACTCAGCCCGCGCGACACTGTCTCGGCGGCGCGTCGTTACAATAAAAATCCGCCTCTCATGATATGCGCCCGGCGATGGATGGTCGGATAAAAGCCCCGCTATCCCCCCTGCCCCGGCCGCGCTATACCCCGCCGCATGGCCGCGGCGCGTTCCTGGATTCGCATCGCCGTCAACGTCGCCCTGGATGGCGGCATGGCGGCTTTATCGGTGCCGGCGGCGCGCTGGCTCGCCGACCCGGGCGTTCCCGCCTGGCAGCCGCTGTGGACGATTCCGCTGGGCGCCATCTGCCTGCTGGCAGCCGGCGTGCCGTTCCGGCTGTCGCTGCAATACTGGCGGTTCGCCGCACTTGGCGACCTGCTGACGGTGGCGGCCAGTGCGGCGGCGGGGGCGGCGCTGTTCGCCGGCGCGTTGGCGCTGGCTGGCGGGGACCCGGCCAATCCTGCGTTCCCGGTCATCTATGGGCTGACCCTGCTGCTGCTGCTGGGTGCGCCGAGGGTGTTCTACCGCTGGCGGCGGGGTCGGCCGGCGCCACGACCGGCCCATCTGGATGCCGCCTCTATCCTGCTGGTCGGCAGCATCGAGGACGCCGACCTGTTCATCCGCGCCTTGTCGCAGGACCGCCGGCGGGCCTTCCGCGTCGAGGGGCTGCTGGCGTCGTCGGAACGGCAGACCGGGCGGCGGATCCAGGGTCACCGCATCCTTGGTTCCCTGAGCAACGCCGCTGCCGTGCTGCAGCAGTTGCAGGCCGAGGACCGGCTGCCCGGCACGCTGGTGTTCGTCACCCCGGAACTGGCGGGTGCCAGGCTGGCGCAGGTGGTGGCGCAGGCCGACCGGTTTGGCCTGCAGGTGCGTCAGGCGCCGCGGCCCACCGCGCTGGCGGACCCCGACAAGCCGCGTCCGGTGGAGCTTCGTCCGGTGGCGATCGAGGACCTGCTGAACCGGCCGCAGGTGCCGCTGGACCGCGACGGCATGGCGCGGCTGATCCAGGGCCGTCGGGTGATCGTCACCGGCGCCGGCGGCACCATCGGCAGCGAGCTGGCGCGGCAGGTGGCAGCCTTCGGCCCCGGCACGCTAGTGCTGCTGGACAACGGCGAGTACGCGCTGTGGCAGATCGACCTGGAGCTGGCGGAGAGCCATCCGCAGGTCAACCGCCGGGCGCTGATCGCCGACATCCGCGACGAAGCCCGCATCCGCACGGTTTTTGAGGAGCACCGGCCGGAGCTGGTGTTCCACGCCGCCGCGCTGAAGCATGTGCCGATGGTGGAGGCGAACCCGCTGGAGGGCATGGCGACGAACGCTGCCGGCACCCGCCATGTCGCCGATGCGGCTCGGGCGGCGGGGGCGCTGGCGATGGTGCTGATCTCCACCGACAAGGCGGTGAACCCGACCAGCGTGATGGGCGCGTCGAAGCGGCTGGCGGAGATGTACTGCCAGGCGCTGGACATCTCCGCGCGACAGGTGAACCCTGGTGGGGCGCAGCAGGGCATGCGCTGCGTCACCGTGCGGTTCGGCAACGTGCTGGGGTCCACCGGCTCTGTCGTGCCGCTGTTCCAGCGCCAGTTGGCGCGGGGCGGGCCGTTGACGGTGACCCATCCGGACATGCAGCGCTATTTCATGACGGTGCGCGAGGCGGTCGGGCTGGTGCTGCAGGCCAGCGTGCTGAGCGTCAGCGGGGCCGCCCTGCCATCCGGTGCCAATGGCGGCATCTTCGTGCTGGACATGGGCGAGCCGGTGAAGATCGTCGACCTGGCGCGGCAGATGATCCGCCTGGCGGGGCTGCAGCCGGAGCAGGACATCGAGATCCGCTTTACCGGCCTGCGTCCAGGCGAGAAGCTGTATGAGGAGCTGTTCCACGGCAAGGAGCCGCCGGTGCCGACCGGCTATGCCGGGCTGCTGATGGCCTCGCCGCGCACCGCGGACCCGGCCATCGTCGCCCGCGCCATCGAGGAGATCAGCCATGCCTGCCGCGGCGGCCAGGTGAAGCTGGCGCTGACCCTGCTGGGGCGGCTGATCCCCGAGTTCGAACACAACATTGCCGGCTCCAGCGGAGAAATCCGAGCCTGATCATGAGGTTGTATGTCTGAGAAGAAGCCGGTGCCGTTCCTGGACCTGAAGGCGCAGCAGGCGCGGATCGCTACGGATCTGCGCCGGCGGCTGGATGCGGTGCTGGCGCATTGCCAGTTCGTGCTGGGGCCCGAGGTGCATGAGCTGGAGGCGGCACTGGCGGAGTTCTGCGGCGCCAGCCATTGCGTCGGCGTCAGCTCCGGCACCGACGCACTGCAGATCGCCATGATGGCGGAAGGGGTCGGCCGTGGTGACGCGGTGTTCCTGCCGTCGTTCACCTATACCGCGACCGCCGAGGTGCCGCTGGTGCTGGGGGCAACGCCGGTGTTCGTCGACGTCGACCCGCGCACCTTCCAGATCGATCCGGCGCACCTGGCGCAGCGGATCGAGACGGTCACGGCGGCCGGCCGGCTGCGGCCGCGGGCCATCATCGGGGTGGACCTGTTCGGTCAGCCGGCCGACTGGCCGGCGCTGACGGAGATCGCCCGCGTGCACGGGCTGTTCCTGCTGGACGACCTGGCGCAGAGCTTCGGTGCCTCATTGCACGGGCGGATGCTGGGTGCGCAGGCGGATGCGACAGCGACCAGCTTCTTTCCCTCCAAGCCGCTGGGTGCGTATGGCGACGGCGGGGCGCTTTTCACCGAAAGCGCGGACCGGGCGGAGCTGTACCGCAGCCTGCGGACGCATGGCGAGGGCAAGACGCGGTATGAGGTGCTGCGGACCGGGATGAACGGCCGGCTGGACACCATCCAGGCGGCGGTGCTGCTGGCGAAGCTGGCGGTGTTCCCCGAGGAGCTGCGGGCACGGGAGCGGATCGCGCGGGTCTATGACCAGCGGCTGGGCAATGCCGTGGCGACGCCGCGGCGGGTGGCCGACAGCACCAGCGCCTGGGCGATCTATGCGATCCTGCTGCCCGACGAGGCAGCGCGGGAGCGGACGCAGGCGGCGCTGCGGGCGGACGGCGTGCCGACGGCGATCTACTATCCGCGGCCGCTGCATCGCCAGCCGGCCTACAGCGAGTCTCATGACGGCGTGGTGCTACCGGTCTCCGACGACCTGGCGCGGCGCATCCTGGCACTGCCGATCCATCCGGACCTGACCGATCAGGACGTCGACCGGATCTGCCGGGCGGTGCTGGCGACGACCTGATCGCCGCGGTACGGCTCTGGCGCCAACCTTTTCGCGTAAGCGAGCTTGCCCGGATGTCGGGACCGGATCAGCGGCGCGCATAGCCTGGTGCTATGCACCAATAGGCGCAAACCGCTTTCGCTGTCGCCAGACTGGCTCTAGCGTGTCATCGCGAAAGGGAGCCGCAGCCATGCCAGCGCAGTTAGCAGCCATGCCAGCGCAGTTAAAAGTCGATTCAAGCCGCATTGAAGGCGCCATTCCGGTGCCGCACACCGCGGCGACGCGGACCGAGGCGGAGGCCATTGCCGACTTTGCCCTCGGCCTGGACCTGGCAGCCATACCGCCCGCGGTCGTCACGCTCGCGCAGGAGCATTTCCTGGATGTGGTCGGCATCGCACTCGCCTCCTCGACGTTCGACTTCGGACGGGCCGTGCTGAAGGCGGCGCAGGCGATGGGTGGCGGCGGACCTGCCACGGCGATCGGCAGCGGCGCGATGCTGCCGCCAACGTCGGCGGCTTTGGTGAACGGGGTCCTGGCACATGGGCTGGATTTCGACGACACCCATATCGGCGCCATCTATCACGCCAGCGCGCAGGCGATGGCAGCATGCCTGGCCGCGGGAAACGCCAACCGGTCGGATGGGCGCGCGGTATTGACCGCCTTCATCGCCGCCCTGGAAGTCGGCTGCCGGCTGGCCGCCGTCGGCGCTGGCGCGTTCCATGACCGGGGCCTGCATCCCACGTCAATGTGCGGCACCTTTGCCTCCGCCGTCGCGGCCGGCCGGCTGTCCCGAGCCGATCGGCAGTCGCTGGTCTGGGCGCTGGGGCTTTGCGGCAGCATGGCCGCCGGCATCCTGGAGCAAGACAATTCCTGGTTGAAGCGGCTGCATCCTGGCTGGGCCGCGCACTGCGGGTTGTCCGCCGCGGCGCTCGGCCAAGCCGGCTTCACAGGACCGGCCACTGTTCTAGAGGGCCGGCGAGGTTTCTACGCCGCCCACCTGCAGCGCATCCCATCGGGCGAGCTGCTGCCCAGCCGCGGCTTGGGCGAGACCTGGGAAACCCTGGGCATCGCGATCAAGCCGTATCCATGCTGCCACTTCATCCACGCTTTCGCCGACGCGGCCCTGGAACTGCGCGACCGGATCAACCTGGCGGACATAGAGCGGATCGAATGCAAGCTGTCGGCGCCGCTGCACAAGATCGTGGCGCTTCCCAGGCCGATCCGCATCCGTCCAGCCACGCCCTACCAAGCTCTGTTCAGCGTGCCGTTTGTCGTGGCGACCGCGCTGGCGCGCGGCCGGGTGGACCTCACGGCCTTTTACGACGAACCGCTCGACGCGCCCGACCTGATGATGCTGACCGAACGTACGGTCTGCATCGACGATCCCGAAAGCGACTATCCCGCGCATTTTCCCGGCGAGGTCGTCGTCCATCTGCGGGACGGACGCACCGAGCGGTGCCGCAAACCGGCGAGCCTTGGCACGCCGGATGTCCCGCTGTCACGTCAGGCGATCGTCGACAAATTCATGGCGAACGCCACGCGGGCGATCAGTGCAGCGGATGCCGCCCGCATCGCCGAAATCGTGCTTGAGCTGGAATCCACCCCGTCATTGGACGAGCTGATGCGGCTTTGCACAGTTTCTCCGGGCACGGTTTCTCCAGTTCCGTGAGGTTCACTGCCGCGACCCGGCGACAGGTGCGAACGATGCGATCAGTTCGGTGCGCACGGCGGCGGAGAATGCCTTTGCGGCCGAACTGAACTCCTGGCCCGGCAGATGGCCGATGCCGTAGGGCCGGACCAGGTCAGCGCCGCTGATCGGCACCACGCGGAACCGCCGGTCCGATGCCGCGCCCGACAGGCGAATGACCAGGTCAGGCAGCACGGTCAAACCCAGGCCGGCTGCCAGGTAACCGAACAAGGTGGAGACATTCCTGGCTGTCCGCACCGGCGCGAAAGCGGTCTTGGCACCGGTAAATAAGCCGGCGGTCGCCAGCTTGTAGGAATCGAGCAGCAGGAACGGACAGGCTACAAGAGCCTCGACCGTGACGGAGGACCCGGCAAGCACCGGGTGCCCAGCCGGTCCAACAGCCATGAAGCTGCTTGTGGCGATCTGGTCGAATACTACCCCTTCGATCGGCATCTGGTAAGCAAGCACGGCGAAATCGACATGGCCGGCGCTGATGTCGGAAGCGAGCCGAGCTGGGATCTGATCCAGGACTTCCACCCGCAGCGACGGGTGCGACTTCGAAAAGCGCTTCAGGATCGGGGGCAGCAGTACGGCCGCCAGGGTCGGCGTGGTGGCGACGATCACGGAATGACTTCTTGTGTCGGCCTCATCGCTGAATTCATCCAGAACCGCATGCAGATCGCGGATGATCGGCTCCACACGGGCACGCAGCCGCTCGCCTGCCTGGGTGAGAATGACGGCGCGCGTGGTCCGTTCAAAGAGCCTTGCCTTCACCACTCGCTCCAGCCGCTGGACGCGATTGCTGACGGATGGCTGCGCGAGTGAAAGACGTTCGGCCGCCTTGCTGAAGCTGCCCAGTTCGGCGATGGCGATGAACGTTTCGAGTTCCGCCGGGCCGATGCTGATGCGGGCCTTCGCCCCGCCAGCCGGCCGAGTGCGGATCTCGTCGGTCATTCGCCTCTGTCCCCATTTGCTCGTTGCGGCGAGTTATCGCGCCGCCAGCCAGGGATGGCAATTGAGCCGGGACGTGGAGGATCAGCGCACGGTTGGCCGGTCGAGACCCAGGTTCTCGCGCAGCGTCGGGCCGGCATAGTCCGTGTGGAAAAGCCCTCGCCGCTGCAGCTCCGGCACCACCAGGCGTCCGAAATCCTCATAGGCGCCGGGCCGATGCGTGGCCGACAGCACGAAGCCGTCGCAAACCCCGGTGCTGAACCAGTCCTCCATCTGATCAGCGACATCGCCAGCGGTGCCGCAGAACACCGGGCTCTCGTTGATCGTGCCCCGCTTGCTGAACTCGATGAAGTCGCGCGGTGTCGGGTTGGACTTGCCGCTGCGCTCGATGACGCGAGCCTTCAACCCAAGGTTGATGCCCACCAGCGCCATCTGCTGGTCATCCAGCGGGTCGTCCAGTCCGACCTTGCTGAAGTCGTAGTTCGTCACCTCCGCGATCAAGGTCAGACTGTCCTCGGGTTCCGCCAGCGATTCGATAAATGCGCGCTTTTCTTGCGCGATCGAGCGGGTTTCGCCCACCACGGTGTAGACCGGGGGCGCGAGCTTGACCTTCGCCGGGTCACGGCCAGCGTCGGAGACGGCGTCCTTCAACATACGATAGCTCGCGCGGCCCGCCTCCGCCGTCTTCACGGACCCGAAGATCAACTCCCCCCAGCGCGCCGCGAACGCAAGGCCCCGGCCGCTCTGGCCAGCCTGCATGATCACCGGATGACCCTGCGGCGAGCGGGGCACCGTGAACGGGCCACGTGAGCGGAACCATTTTCCCTCGTGATTCAGTCGCCGGACCTTGGCTGGATCGGCGAAAATGCGCCTGGCCTGGTCGACGATGAGGGCGTCGTCCGCCCAGCTCGACCAGTGGCCCAGCACGACCTCGATGAATTCGTCGGCGCGGTCATAGCGCAGGTCGTGCTCCAGGTGTTGGCCCTGGCCGAAATTCGCCGCCTCGGAGTCGTTCAGCGAGGTAACCACATTCCACGCCGCCCGGCCGCCGATCATGAGATCCAGGGTGGCGAAGGCGCGGGCGACGTGAAACGGCTCATAGTAGGTGGTGGAGCATGTGCCGCCCAGGCCGATGCGGCTGGTTGCCATGCCCATCGCCGTGAGAATCGGTATCAGGTCCATCTTCACGGCGCGGATGCCATGGCGAACGGTCTCGTCGTAGCTGTCGCCAAGGCTGTCCGGCATCGCCAGCCGGTCGTCGAAGAATGCCAGATGGAACTTGCTTTCCTCCAGGGTGCGGGCGATGCGCTGATAATGCTGAGCTGTCAGAAAGTCCGGCGGCGCCGCGGGATGGCGCCACGATCCCGGGTAATTGCTGCAGTTCTGCGCCTGCAGGAAGGCGATCATCGCTATCCCGCCGCGTGATGATGTCCTGGACATGGCTGGCCCTTTTCTGTCGGTCTCGCGACGGCGATAGACACTTGAAGGCAGGTGCTGGGGCAATTCGATTCCCGCTATGGGCCTGTTGCCGCGGTGAATGACCGCGTGGGAAAAGCCGCCATTCATTGGCCCGGGCTATAGCCGGTTAGCGTCTATCCATTTCCACGTTACCCGGTCCGATGCAGACTGACAGACAGGCGGCAGCCTGCGCGCCGCCATTTGCGCAAAGACAACAACGAACGGGTGGGCCGCCGCCATGACAGCGATGAAGGACGAACTGAAGATTCTTACGCCCGCCGGCATCTTGGGCTACGGCATACCGGAGGAACATTTCTGGCGCGGTGTGGACCGTGGCCCCGATGCCATCGTGATCGATTCCGGCTCGACCGACCCCGGCCCCTATCAGCTCGGCCTGGGCACCATGCTGGTCAGCCGGCGAGCCTATATGCGCGATCTTGGGCTGATCGTTCAGGCCTGCGCCGAGCGCGGAATCCTGTCGATCATAAGTTCAGCCGGCGGGCCCGGGATCGATCGGCATGTCGATGACATGGTGGAGATGATCCGCGAAATCGCCGCGAAAAAGGGCTTCCACCTGAAGATCGCCGCGATCTATGCCTCAGTCGATCCGGAACTCGTCTGCCGCCGTCTGGAAGCCGGCCAGGTCACCGAATGCGGACCTTCCGGCGTGCTGAGCGCCGCCGACGTGCGAGGTGCCACCGAGATCGTGGCGCAGATGGGCGCCGAACCGATCGCGCGGGTGCTGAGGGACCGCCCGGACATCGACATTATCGTCACCGGGCGAGCTTATGATCCCGCCCCGTACGCAGCGCTTTGCATGCGCCATGGCATCGATCCGGGCGTGTACTGGCACATGGGGAAGATCGTCGAGTGCGGCGCCGTCTGCGCGGAACCGAAGGGGCGCGTCATCCTGTCGACCGTACGGCGGGACAGTTTCGACCTGGAGCCGATGAACCCGGAGGAACGTTGCACACCGGCTTCGGTCGCCGCGCACACGCTGTATGAAAAGAGCCGCCCGGACCTGCTTGCCGGTCCCGGCGGCCTGCTGGATTTGCGAGAGTCCAGCTATGAGGCATTGGACGCGCGCAGGGTCCGCGTGCGCGGCAGCACGTTTCATGCCTCGGAACGCTACAGCATTAAATTGGAAGGGGCGTCGGTGGTCGGCCATCGGACGATCTTCATCGGCGGCATCCGCGATCCGATCCTGATCGGCCAGTTGGACAGCTTCCTTGACGGCGTGCGCAAGCGTACCGGCGCGCTGTTCCCGGAACTGGCCGCGGGCGAGGCAACGATGGTGTTCCACGTCTATGGGCGCGACGGGGTCATGGGCGCGCAAGAGCCGCTGCGGCACGTGGTCCCGCATGAGGTGGGATTGCTAGGAGAGATCACCGCCGCCACCCAGGACCTGGCCAACGCAATCTGCAGCGCGGCGCGCATCACCGTTCTGCATATGCCGTATCCAGGCCAGCTTGCCACCGCGGGCAATTTCGCCATCCCGCTGAACCCGCCCGAGAATCCGATCGGGCCGGTGTGCAAGTTCAGCGTCTATCACCTGATGGAGCTGGACTCGCCCGAGGAACTGTTCACGGTCAGCTATGCGGAGGTTTGAAATGTCCAATGCCACCCTGTCCAATGCCACCCTGAAGGATCTTGCAAAGGTTGTCCGCAGCAAGAACGCCGGCCCGTTCGAGATCACGTTCGACGTGGTGTTCGACGACGAGGACATCTATCAGCGGGTGAAAGGCAGTGGAGCACTGGAGCAAATCAAGCTGGCGCGGATTTACAACGTGCCCGCCGAAGACGTGATCACCTGCATGTTCTTCGATCCGGCACGAGCGTTCAAGCTGACGCTGCGCCGACGGTGGGCCCAAGGCAGCGTGGGTGAACGCGACACGTTCGGCGCCCAGCAGCATGCACCGCTGCTCGACATCCGGATCCCGTAACCGGTTATCCGCTGGGCTTCGTCCCAAGGACCTTGACTCCGCTCACGAAACCGCTATTTCTGCCCTGCGGCTGCAAGGTTTTAGAGCCGTATATTGGCGTTCACTCGGCCCGCGGCTTCAGCACGCGGGCAAGACGTGTTCCTTGAACTGGAACGCGCATACCACGGCAATCATCGGGCACAGCCCGACCATCCGTAACGGAACAAACCGACCTCATGGCAGCATCCGCCACCGCGCGTGTCCAAGACTCCGCGCAAGATCACTTCAAGGGCGAGGATTTCGCCTCACTACTCGATGAGACACTTGGCACTGACACTGGCTTTGACGGCTCCGTCGTCACCGGCCGGGTCATCCGCCTGACCGAAGAATTTGCCGTGGTCGATGTCGGCCTGAAGTCCGAGGGCCGCGTTGCCCTGAAGGAGTTCGGGCCGCCGGGCGCGAAGCCTGACGTCAAGCCCGGCGACATGATCGAGCTGTATGTCGAGCGGTATGAAGACCGCGACGGCGCGATTATTCTGTCGCGCGAGAAGGCCCGCCGCGAGGAAGCGTGGACCAACCTGGAAAAGGCGTTCGAGGCGCAGAAGCGGGTCGACGGCACGATCTACGGCCGGGTAAAGGGCGGCTTTACCGTTGATCTGGGCGGCGCGGTCGCGTTTTTGCCTGGCAGCCAGGTCGATATTCGTCCGGTGCGCGATGTGGGGCCGCTGATGGGGTCGCCGCAGCCGTTCCAGATCCTGAAGATGGACCGCGCGCGCGGCAACATCGTCGTCTCTCGCCGTGCGGTGCTTGAAGAGACGCGGGCGGAGCAGCGCAGCGAGCTGATCCAGGGCCTGAAGGAGGGTATGATCCTGGACGGCGTGGTGAAGAACATCACCGACTACGGCGCCTTCGTGGACCTGGGCGGCGTCGATGGCCTGCTGCACGTGACCGACATCGCCTGGCGGCGGATCAACCACCCATCCGAGGCGCTGACCATCGGCCAGCAGGTCAAGGTGCAGGTGATCCGCTTCAACTCCGACACCCAGCGCATCAGCCTGGGCATGAAGCAGTTGGAAGCCGACCCGTGGGAGGGTGTGGCGGCGAAATATCCGCCGGGTGCGAAATACTCTGGCCGCGTCACCAACATCACCGACTACGGCGCCTTCGTGGAGCTGGAGCCGGGGGTCGAGGGTCTGGTGCACGTGTCCGAAATGTCCTGGACGAAGAAGAACGTCCATCCTGGCAAGATCGTCTCCACCAGCCAGGAGGTGGATGTGATGGTGCTGGACGTGGACAGCTCCAAGCGGCGGATTTCGCTGGGGCTGAAGCAGGTGCAGCGCAACCCGTGGGAGCAGTTCCAGGACGATCATCCGATCGGCAGCGAGGTCGAGGGCGAAATCCGCAACATCACCGAGTTCGGCCTGTTCATCGGGCTGTCGCCGGACATCGACGGCATGATCCACATGTCCGACCTGTCGTGGGACGATGCGGGTGAGACGGCGATGGCCGGCTACGAGAAGGGCCAGACGGTCAAGGCCAAGGTGCTGGACGTCGATGTCGAGAAGGAGCGCATCAGCCTGGGCATCAAGCAACTGCGCGACGACCCGGCGGCGACGATCCTCGACACCGTCCACAAGGGCGACGTGGTGACCTGCGTGGTCAGCGCGGTGCAGGCCAACGGCATCGAGGTGAAGGTCAACGACGTGTTGACCGGCTTCATCCGCCGGGCGGAATTGGCGCGCGACAAGGGCGATCAGCGGCCCGACCGATTCGCGGTGGGTGAGAAGGTCGATGCCAAGATCACCGCGGTCGATCGTCAATCCCGGAAACTGACCCTGACCATCAAGGGCAAGGAAGTCGAGGAAGAGAAGCAGGCGATGGCCGAATTCGGGTCTTCCGACTCGGGCGCCTCGCTGGGCGACATCCTGGGGGCGGCGATCCGTCGCCGCAATCAGTTGACGCAGGACAGCTAGGCCTGACATCAAGGCCATCAGCGCATGTCGCTGGAGACTGATCTGCTGTTGGACAGGCGGCGTCTGAAGCGCCGCCTGTCCTTCTGGCGCGTGCTTGCCGTTGTGGCCCTGGTGGTGGCGCTGCTGGTGGGGTTGCGTGGTGCGGGCCTGGTGCCGGCCGGTGCGCACATCGCGCGGGTTTCTGTCCAGGGGCTGATCACCGAGGACCGCCGGGTGACCGAGGCGATCGACGGTCTGGCCGACAACAACCAAGTGAAGGCGCTGATCCTGGCGATCGACAGCCCCGGCGGCAGCGTGGCCGGCGGTGAGACGCTGCACGATGCGATCGCCCGGGTGGCGGCGAAGAAGCCGGTGGTTGTCACCATGGGTGGGCTTGCTGCGTCGGCGGGCTACATGATTGCGGTGCCCGCGGCGCGGATCTTTGCCCGTGAGGCCACGCTGACCGGCTCCATCGGCGTGCTGCTGGAAACCGGCGAGGTGTCCGGGCTGCTGGAGAAGATCGGCATCGGCGCCGAGGTGGTGCGCTCTGGCCCGCTAAAGGATGAGCCCAGCCTGGTGCGGCCGCTATCCCCTGAGGGCAAGCAGGTGCTGCAGGGGCTGGTCGACGACATGTACGCCCAGTTCGTCGAGATGGTGGCGTCCGGACGGCACATGGACGCTTCGAAGGTACGCAGCCTGGGTGACGGCCGAGCCTATACCGGCCGCCAGGCGCTGGGGCTGGGGCTGGTCGATGCGATCGGCGGCGAAAAGGAAGCGCGGGCGTGGCTGGCGTCGGAAAAGGGTGTGCCGGCGGGACTGCCGGTCGAGGATCTGGGTAGCAGCGGATTCGCCCGCCAGGCGCTGTCCGGCGAGCTTGGCCTGATGCTGCAGGATGTGTGGAAAACACTGATTTCACAAAGCCTTAGTCTTGACGGGGCGTGGGCGGTCTGGCAGCGTTCGGGGCGCTGATTCCCGGGGGGATGCATTGACCAAATCGGAGCTGATCGCGGAGTTGGCGATCGCCAACCCTCATTTGCGTGCGCAGGATGTGGAAACCATCGTTGCAACGATTTTTGAGGAGATCACCTTCGCCCTGTCCCGTGGGGAGCGGGTGGAGCTGCGCGGCTTCGGCGCCTTTACCGTCAAGCGACGCGACGCCCGCACTGGCCGCAACCCACGCACTGGCGCCTCTGTTTCCGTCGACGAGAAGTCGGTGCCGTTCTTCAAGGCGGGCAAGGAGTTGCGGCTGCGCGTCAACGCCGGCAAGATCCCGCGGGTCGCCGAGCGGAAGCAGGCCTGAGGGTGCCTTGATCATGTTTAACGGGAGGTCGCGCCAGCCATGTTGTTTCTGATCGTGACGTTCATCCTGTGTCTGCCCCTGGTGCTGTTCGCCCTGTCGAACACGGAGATGGTGCGGCTGGGACTCTGGCCGACGGACTACGCGCTGGATATGCACCTGTCGCTGGCGATCCTGTCGGCGATGGCGATTGCTTTTCTGCTGGGGGCGCTGGTGGTCTGGCTGGCAGAGCTTGGGCAGCGGCGGCGGGCGCGGCGGGCGGAACGCATGGTGCGGATGCTGGAAGCGCAGATCGAGGACCTGAAGGCGCGCAGTTCGCCCTCATTGTCACTGCCGGCCGCGCGCTGAAGGCGCCGAGCCGATGACCATAGCCTGATGCAGCCGGCCGGCCGGTTGATCGTTGCGCTGGATACGGCGGATGTGGTGCAGGCTCAGGCATGGGCGCGCGCGGTCAGCGAATCGGCCGGGTTGTTCAAGCTGGGTCTGGAGTTTTTCCTGGCGAACGGGGCGGCAGGCTATCGGCAGATCGACGGTGCGCCGGTGTTCCTCGACCTCAAGCTGCACGACATACCGAACACGGTGGCCGGCGCGGTGCGGGCGGTGCTGGCATTGCGGCCGAAGATGCTGACGGTGCATGCAGCCGGCGGCGGCGCGATGATCCGGGCAGCCTGCGGGGCGGCGAATGCGGCGGCGGAACCGCCGCTGATCCTGGGGGTGACGGTGCTGACGAGCCTGGACCGTGCGGACCTGCTCTCCACCGGGGTGGCTGGTTCGCCCGCGGAGCAGGTGCTGCGGCTGGGCCGCCTGTCGGTCGAGGCGGGCGTGGATGGGCTGGTGTGCAGCCCGCAGGAGGTGGCGATGCTGCGCCAGGCTCTGGGCGCCTCGGTGCGTCTGGTGGTGCCGGGCATTCGGCCCGAGAATGAAGCTGCCGGGGATCAGGTTCGGACTATGACCCCGGCGCAGGCGGTGGCGCTGGGAGCCGACTGGGTTGTGGTGGGCCGGCCGATCACCGGCGCGGCAGACCCTGCCGCGGCGGCGGCGCGTATCGCAGCGGCTGTGCCATGATCCAGGTCAAGATCTGCGGCATCAAGGATTCTGAGGGACTCGACAGCTCCGTCGCGGCTGGGGCGGACTGGGTGGGGTTCGTGTTCTTTCCGCCCTCACCGCGATTTGTCACGCCAGAGGGCGCTGCCAGCCTGTTGGCACGTCATCCGGGCGGGCCGCTACGGGTTGGGTTGTTCGTCGAGCCGACGGAGGCGATAATCGAGAGCGTAGTGGAAGCGGTCAGGCTGGACGCACTACAGGTTTACGGCGCGGCGGATCGGCTGGCCGCGTTTCGCGGCCGATTTGGACTGCCGGTGTGGCGAGCAATCGGGGTTGCCGACACGACGGATCTGCCAGTCCGAGCGCCGGATGGTGTGGACAGGCTGGTCGTGGAAGCCAAAGCGCCCTTGGGTGCTGACCGGCCGGGCGGTCATGCGCGGGCGTTCGACTGGTCGGTGCTGCGCGGCTGGCGGGCGCCGGTGGCCTGGATGGTGGCGGGCGGGCTGACGCCGCAGAACGTCGCGGCGGCGATCGAGGCGACTGGGGCCGCGGCAGTCGATGTCTCCTCGGGCGTAGAGCGTGCCAAAGGGGTGAAGGATGCCGCTCGGATTCACGGTTTTGTTGCGGCGGCCCGTCAGGCGGCGGGTGGCCGGCCACGCTCAGACGTCTGATGTCGCGTGGTGAATAAGCCTGCTACAGGCTTGATTTTGCGGGTTTGCAGAGCTTCAATCGCAGGCGCAGCCGTTGGTCGGGCCAGTGGCGTTGCGGACCAGATGATGGTCGATCCATTCGGCAACAAGGCGGCGTGCCTCATTGATTGAGGACTCCGGGTGATGGATGCGATACAGCGTCGTGCAGGCCTGGAATGCTGACAAATCGTCGGAACCGATCTGGCGCAATTCGCTGTAGGCGGTGATCACGGCGCTTTCACAGCGCCGGCCGAGCTGCCTCTCCTGCCCCATCGATGGACACGCTCCTTAATTGCAGCCGTTAACTGCGAATCATTCGCATATGGCGATAGCATAAGCACTCCCGGTATCAACGGCAAGGGCGGCGGACGGAATTGAACCGAAAGTTCAATACACCGTGCATGCCCTCGAGAGGCGGCCTTCGTTGCGCCCCGGGGCCGCTCCTGAGCCGGCGCCTGCTGCGTGGTGGTGTGTTTGTGGGGACCCAGAGCCGGGGTAAGGATTAGGAGAGGTCGTGGAGTGGCTTGCTTGTCGGCGGCGTTATGCTGAGCGCGGGGAACAGAACCTCCAGGCCTGCCCGTTCTGGCGTGCAGCACATCGGGCCTACAATATAAGATTCCGACAATGGGAATGGGCACAGACGAAGCAGAAGCCAACGCTGCCCGTCAGCGGAGGCCTGGAGGCGGAGCGTCGCGCGGTCGACGGTCGCCCTGATCCAAACATCGGACGCATCGCCATGGAATGGGCCCGTCGCCCAGTCGGAGCGGCCGATTGTGAGGACACTGCTCAGCATAGCCTGGCCATCGGACAGCTCAATACCAGCCTTGATCCAAGTCTGCTCGTCGATGAGGATCATAAGCCCGGCCTGATCGTACAGACTCTGATATCGCCCGCGGACCCGCAGGGTCGCAGTGAAGCCGCCCGCCACCTGCGTGGCAAACAGATGGCCAGTGTGCCGGACGAAGCCGTAGTGCGTCTCTCGCCAGAAGTCGGTGCCCTGGTCGGTAACCACCTTCAACCCATCCGGTCCGAGGTTCCAGCACGCAGGCTCGTTAAGCCAATGACATTGGTCCAACACGTGCGCTTGCTTCCGTAAAAAGGGGGTCTGGTAGCAACGGAACCGATAGTTCGATTCAGTGGGGGAGACCGCGGGACGCTGAACACTAATCCTCGGCAGTCGGGCTAATGGCATTACTCCAATGCGGGTTTCGGAGTGTCCGATGCGGGGGCTTCGTCGGCGGGATGAGCGGGTGCAACCTGATCGGAGGTCGGATGCGGCTGGGCCGGCGTGGGCTGGGTCTTGGCGATCGCCCCGGTCATCGGGATGAAGAACACGCCGATGTCGCGGCGGGAGTGTATCTTCCCCTCGCTGTCCTTGGTGTAGATGTACAGCACCTGGCCGCGCTTGAACGGCTGGCCGATGGGGATGATCATCCGGCCGCCAGGTTTTAGCTGCTTGAACAGGTCGGGTGGGGCGAAGGTGGCGGCGCAGGTGACGATAATGATGTCGAACCCGCCCTCGACCTCGGGCCAACCATAGTAGCCGTCACCGACCCGAGTGTGCACGTTGTCATAACCGATCGGGGCAAAGAGGCGGCCGACGGCCCTGCCCAGCGGCTCGATGATCTCGATCGAGTAGGCCGTGCGAACGATGCGGGAGAGCAGGCTGCTCTGGAAGCCGCTGCCGGTGCCGACCTCCAGCGTGACCTCATGCGGCCGCGGCCTGCAGATCTGCGTCATGTAGGCCTGGCCCAGGTAGTCGGACAGCGCGGAGCCGTAGCCCAGCGCCCACGGCTTCGGGTTCTCCTCATAGGCGTCGCCCGGCGTGGCGCGGCGATCGGGATAGTCGTAGTGGTAATACTCGCGCGGCACCGCGGCAAACGCGGCCATCACGGCGGGATCGGCGCTGCCCAGATGGTCCTTCAGGTAGGCCTCGATCCGCGCCATGGCGGCGGGCTTGCGCTGCTGGATCGCCTCGAACTGCGCCTCCGTCAGGCTGACAGGGCGGCCGGAGGCGCGCATCGCCTGCTCATAGGCGGCAAGGTTCCAGGCGGGTGACGCACTGGACGGCCGGGGCAGCAGAGGTGCGGCCGCGGCGGCGGCGATCACTGCACGGCGGGTGATGGTGCTGGGATGTCGTGCCAAACCGAACTCTTTCTCGTCGCGGGAAATGAGATGACAGCGATGCCATAAAGGATCGCGGCGCACAAAAGAACCCTGCTGAAGCCGGCTTCGCGGGCGATCAGGTTGGCCAGCGGCGTGGCGACGACGGAGAACGCGCCGTTCAGACCCCACGCCCACGGCAGGAATCCGCCGGTGCCGGCTCGGTTCAGCCCCAGCGGAAACGGCAGGCCAAGGGCGACCGAGACCGGCGCCAGCACGAGCAGCAACAGCATCGCACGTATCAGGAAGGGCCAGTCCAGGGTGTTCAGGATCGCCGGCTGCAGACCCAGCAGCGCGGCGCCACACCAGGTCAGCACGACCGCGGCAACCCATGTCATGCCGCGGCGAGGGGACGCGTCGAAGCGGCTGGTCTGCAGGCTGCCGAGGCCGGAGAACACCAGCATGCCGGTCAGCACCAGGGCAAAGCCGCTGGTGCGGTCGCCCAGCCAGAAGCTGGCCTTCTCGATCAGGTAGATTTCAATGAACAGGAAACCCAGCGCCAGGGCGGGGAAATACAGCACCGCGCGCAGCAGGCCGGCACGTGGCGCCTGGATGCGACGGGGGGCGGCCAGCGGCACCAGCAGCACCAGGGCTGCAATGATCACGGCCTGCGCCAGCACCGCCAGATTGACCAGCGCCCCGACTTCATTCTGCGGCAGGATCTCCAGCCGCTTCAGGATGGTGCCGATCCGGTCGAGCCGCAAGACGGCGTAGAAGAAGGGCTTGTCCAGGGTGATCGGCGCAAGGTTGAACTGGTCGCGCGAGGCGGTGGGCTGGCCGGTCAGCACCGCCTGGGCCTCATCGGCGATGGCATCGTCGGGGCCACCGGCTTCGACCTCACCCTTGTCGAAGGAAACGGCCGGCAGGTCGTTGTAGAGCGACTCGCGGGCCTTGACGACGTCGATGCCGGGATACCAGGACAGGTCGAACGAGCGGTCGTCGCAGAACTTCCGCGCCGCGGCGATCTGGGCGGCCGTCCAGCCGTCGCGGGAGAGCAGGATTCGCACGCTCCAGGCGGAGCGGTAAACGATGACGTGGGCGGATGGATCAACAACACCCGCGGTCAGCAGCGACGCGCGGACGGTGGCCAGCATGCGCAGGGCGTAGACCGGGAAGTCGCGGATCGAGACGGGGATGGAGACGATACCGCCCGGTGCCAACCCCCGCAGGTAGCCGACGATGGCGTGCTGGGTGAAGGCGGTGACGTTGGTCTCCGCGGCGTCGAGGAAATCGGCCGACAGATCGACCAGATCGAAGGCGGCGGCTTGGCTGGCTGCCAGGGGGCTGCCGGCCAACACGTGGACACCAGCGGCGCCGGTGATTGGGGCGACGGGTCCCAGGCCGTCGCGCATGATCCGCAGCAGTTCCGGCTCCGGCTCCTGCACGCGGACTGAGGCGGCGCCGAGCTGGACCGCCTCAGCGGCGCGGAAACCGCCTGAGGCGCCGGCCAGCAGCACCCTGGGGTGCGGCAGCAATTGGTAAGGCAGGGCGTCGAGCGCGGCGGCGGCATAGCCAGAGGCGATGGGCTGCTGCCTTGGCAAGGCGGCGATGCGGTTGCCGTCGCGGTACAGGCCGAAGCTGCGGGGCGGCCCCTCGACCCCCAGCATCCCGGCGTTGTTGGAGATGTCGGTGTCCAACCGCTCGGTGAAGTCGTCCAGCAGCGCGTAGTCGCCGCGAGGCGAGTTGACGGAGGCCAGGACTTTCGCATCCGGCGTGTGAAGTGGGGCGTAGATCGCCTTGAAATCGTTATATGCCGCATGATTGTCCAGCAGCAGGACAGCTTCGGCGGCGATCAACGCCAGCAGTGCGGCGGCAATTGCGCGCAGGCGGTAGGGTGTAGCGACGAAGCAGGCGGCCGCGGCCAGCGGAAGCAGCAGCAGCGGCACCAGGCTGAAGGCGTGGACCACATACATCGCGGCAAGGACACAAGCGGCCCCTGCCCCGGCGCCGGTCAGATCGAACGCGTAGACCTGGCCGATGCGGCTGGCGTTGCGCACGAAACTCAGGCTGATGAACAGGCCGGCGAGGAAGAAGAACGGCAGCAGCGCGGCGTAGTATCCGGCGATGTTCCATAGCTGCGGCTGCCAGGTGACGGGATTCTGCAATTGGAGCGGGTTGAACGGGTTTGTGGTGGTCAGCCGGTAGCCCGCGGCGGCAGTCACGACCAGCGCGGCGGGCAGCAATGCCATCAAGACGCCGGCGCGACGGAAGAAGGCGTCGCGCCACAAGGCCAGCACGACGCCGCTGAGGGCGAAGCCGACCATGACGATGGAGATCACCCAGTAGCCATACTCGGACCATTTCGCCACGGCGAAGTAGCGGGTCAGCGCGGTCTCGTAGCCGACCGCGGCGAGCGAGACGAGGAAGAGCGAGGCCAGGTTCATGGCCAGACGTGATGCTGCAGGAAGCCCTGCGTCACGCTGTTGAAGCGAGCCGCGTCGTCAACGAACAGGGCATGGCCGGCGTCCTTGAACACTTCCACCTCGGTTTCCGGGCGCTTGCGCACGAGGTTCTCTCCCTGTCCCACCCAGCGTGGCCGGATGGCATAGAGCAGCGGCACCTTGGTCGCATAGACGGCCTGCTTCCAGTAGGAGCGTGGGACCGGGTAGGCCAGCAGCAGCCGGCTGGCGGCTTCCGGGGTGCGCAACGCGGCCTCGGTCAGACGGGCCAGATAAACCGGCGGCTGCGGCCGGTGGAACATAGCGCGGACGAACGCCCCCATGGCCTCGGCGTGGCTGGGCGGTGGTCCGGTGCGGCGCGGCACTGGGCTGGGTGCCGGCGGCGGCTCCTCGCCCACCGAGTTGTCAACCAGGACGAGGCCGGCGATGCGGCGGTCGCCGGCGACCTGGATCGCAGCCAGGGTATCGAGGACGCCGAGCGACCAGCCGATGACGACGACGGGTGGGGAAGCGAGGCGGGCGATCAGTTCGGCGACGTCGCGACCGCGGCGAACTGGCTCATAACCAGCGGATGGGGTGGCGGAGTCGCCTTGGCCACGCGGGTCGAAGGCGATGACGTGGTAGGTGCGGGAGAAGCCATGGATCTGCGGCATCCAGATCCAGGCCGGCATGGTCCATCCCGGCACGAAGACCAAAGTATGGGCGCCGGACGGTCCGGCTTCCAGATAGTGCAGCCGCACACCGTCGGAGGACAGGAAGAAGTGGTCGGTGACATCTGCGCTGAGTGTCGGGGCGCTGAGCGTTGGGGCGCTGAGCGTCGGGGGTTGGGCCACGGCTTGGGCGGCCGGCAGACCGAGCAGCAGAATCGCTGTCAGGCACAGGGTGTAGCGCATCGGTGTTCAGAAGCCCGGAGCCGGGGCTTCGGTCAATCAAAAACCATCCTTGTATCGCCCATCAGTGAAGGGCGATACGTCGGTTTGGCTTGAAGTGGCCGATTCACGCGGCGAAGCGCGTGCAGCGCTTCTCTGCGATCGGGCACTAGACGGCGGATTGGCCGCGCCCTGATAGGATTACCGCCTGCTTCCCAGCGGAGGCGGACGGATGATCAACAGCGGACCGGTTTCAGCCGAGGATGGATCGGCGGTTCAGGCCAGCAGGTAGATGGCGAAGCCGAACAGCGCCCAGAACGGGATCGCTAGCATGACGGCAAAGATGATGCCGCGGGCGGGGAGGCTTGGCGCCTCGTTGCTTAACAACTGAGGGTTGTAGTAAGTTTGCGAGGTCGAGGTGGCGAATTCAGCTCTGCGGCGGCTGTTCGCGTTGAGTTCTGCGGCCAACATGGACATTCTCGCGTTTCCCCAAGATCCGGAACGCCGTCCTTTCGGGTCCGGTATACTTACTATATAGAAATATCTGCCCTGTGATACAACCCTAAATTGTCATTTTCCTGTGAAACCGCAGATGGTAGTGTTACCGCCTGATTACAACCTGCCGACCCCGGTGCTGCCAAAGCCCGCTGCATTTCGGGTTGTGACGTCCAGATCTGCAACTTCCTGCCAGACGGCGCGGCTGACCGGCGCCAAGATCGCCTGGGCGATCCGGTCGCCCCGATCGACGACGAAGCTGTCGGCGCCGGTATTGAGCAGGATGACACTGATCTCACCCCGGTAGTCCTCGTCGATGGTGCCTGGCGTGTTGGGCAGGGTGATGCCGTGACGCAGGGCGAGGCCCGACCTGGGGCGGATCTGCAACTCAAAGCCAGGCGGCAGGGCGATGGTCAGGCCGGTCGGGATCAACGCGCGCTGGTTCGGCGCGACGGTGACCGGGTGCTGAACGGCGGCGCGCAGGTCCATGCCGGCAGCCCCGGCGGTGGCGTATGAGGGCAGCGGCAGATCCTGGGCGTGCGGCAGGCGGCAGACGAGGATGGGGATCGACATCGCCGGAGTTTGCCGCGCCGCCCTGTGGTTGGGAAGCGGCAGCCGGCGCTGACCGGCGGGTGGCATGTTCGGTCTATGGGAACGTGATCCGATGCGTTCGTGCCGCGCATCAGGCCTTTGGCGGTGCGGCGGCTGACGGTGCGGTGGCGGGGCCCGTCGCTGTCATTGAACTGTCATATTTCTGCAATATCGACTTCACGCTCATCTCTTAGGTTCGCATAGGGCGCTTCCGCGCCGACGCCGAAGGGGGCTTCAGCATGAGGTTTGCAGCAGCGGCCGTGGCCATTGGCCTGGCCGGGTTGAGTGTCGCCGGATTCACCGCACAGGCGCGGGCGCAGCAGATCACCGGGGCTGGTTCCAGCTTCGCCGCGCCGATCTACTCCAAGTGGGGCGAGGCGTCGGCGAGCGCCACGGGCGTCCAGCTCAACTATCAGGCGGTGGGCTCCGGCGCCGGCATCAACCAGATCGACAACCGCACGGTCGACTTCGGCGCCTCTGACATGCCGGTGGCCGGCGACAAGCTGTCCGCCAACAAGCTGATGCAGTTCCCCACGGTGATCGGCGGCGTGGACATCATCATAAACGTGCCGGGCATCAAGCCGGACGAGGTGAAGCTGACCGGGGCGGTCCTGGCCGACATCTACCTGGGCAAGATCACCAAGTGGAATGACGCGGCGATCGCCTCGCTCAACCCGGGCATCACACTGCCCCGCACGGCGATCGCGCCGGTTCACCGCGCCGACGGATCGGGCACGACGTTCGTGTTCACCGACTACCTCGGCACCCAGAGCCCGGAGTGGAAGAGCAAGGTCGGCGCCTCGACCAGCGTCAGTTGGCCGGTGGGCGCGGGGGCGAAGGGCAGCGATGGCGTCGCCGGCACGGTGCGCCAGATCCCGGGCGGCATCGGCTACGACGAGAGTGCCTATGCGGCACAGAACAAGCTGACCACGGTGATGTTGAAGAACGCCGCCGGCAAGTTCGTGGCGCCGGTGATGGCGGCATTCGAGGCGGCGGCGGCGAGCGCGGACTGGTCGAAGGTGCAGCATTTTGCCATCGACCTAAACAACCAGCCGGGCGAGGCCAGTTGGCCGATCGAGTCGGCGACGTTCGTGCTGGTGCCGGTGGATCCGAAGGATGAGAAGAAGAATGCCGCGGTGAAGAAGTTCTTCGACTGGGGCTTCTCCCACGGCAGTGAGATTGCCAGGGCGCTGCTCTACATCCCGCTGCCCGCCAGCGTGCAGGATTCGATCCGCGCTGCCTGGAAGAACGTGCCCGGCACGATGTGACGAAGCACGTGCCGGGCAAGAGTGAGACGGACGTCTGAACAGGGACGGTAAGAGCGTGCAGCAAGCGGTCGCTTTGAATGCTTCTTCCGCGTCGCGCCACCGGCCGCATCCTGGTGACCTGATCTTTGCCGGCCTCGCACGCTCGGCCGGCGTGCTGGTGCTGCTTCTGCTAGGCAGCCTGATCGTCTCGTTGTTTATTGGCGGACTGCCGGCGTTCCGCAAGTTCGGCGCCGGGTTCCTGATTTCGACGACCTGGGACCCGGTGCATGAGGTGTTTGGGTCGGCCGTATCGGTCTATGGCACGGTGACGACGTCGGTGCTGGCGCTGGTGCTGGCGGTGCCGCTGGCATTCGGCATCGCGTTTTACCTGACCGAGCTGGCGCCGGCGTGGCTGCGCCGTCCGGTCGGCATCGCGGTCGAGCTGCTGGCGGCGGTTCCTTCCATCATCTACGGCATGTGGGGTTTCTTCGTCATCGTCCCGATCATGTCGCAGTACGTCGAGCCGGCGCTGATCAACACGTTCGACGGGATTCCGGTGCTGCAGGACATGTTCGACGGGCCGCCATTCGGCACCGGCATCTTCACCGCCGCGCTGGTGCTGACGGTGATGATCGTGCCGTTCATCGCCGCCACCATGCGCGACGTGTTCGAAACGGTGCCGCCGGTGTTCAAGGAATCCGCCTATGGCGTCGGCTGCACGACGTGGGAGGTGATGCGCTCGATCGTCATTCCCTACACCCGGGTCTCGGTGGTCGGCGGCATCATGCTGGGGCTGGGCCGAGCGCTGGGCGAGACGATGGCGGTGACGTTCGTGATCGGCAATTCGGACCATCTGTCGCCCAGCCTGTTTGCCTCGGGCAACACCATCGCCTCGATCGTTGCGCTGGAGTTCCCGGAGAGTCTGGCGGGCAGCCTGAAGCTTTCATCGCTGCTGGCGCTGGGGTTCATCCTGTTCGTCATCTCGTTCATCGTGCTGGCAATCTCTCGCACGCTGCTGCGACCGCGGCTGAAGGTTTAGGATGAGCGCCAGCATAGCATCGCCGCGTGCGATCCCGGGGCCGGCGAAGGACCCCAGGATCGCCGTTCGGCTGGGGCGGCGGCGGCATTGGGTCAACATCCTGGTCAAGGTCGCCTGCATGGCGGCGATGCTGCTGGGGATGCTGCTGCTGGGCTCCATCCTGTTCACGCTGGTCTGGCGCGGTGCGGGCGGGCTGTCGCTGACGGTGTTCACCCACAGCACCAGGCCGCCCGGTTCGGATGGCGGTTTGCTGAACGCGATCGTCGGCACGCTGATCCAGACGGCGATCGGCACCGCGGTGGGCACGCCGATCGGCCTGATGGTCGGCACCTATCTGGCCGAGTATGGGCACAACTCGCCGCTGGCCAACGCCGTCCGCTTCGTCTCTGACGTGCTGTTGTCCGCGCCTTCGATCCTGATCGGGCTGTTCGTCTACCAGTTCGCGGTGGATCCGTGGGGCGGCTTCTCCGGCACCGCGGGCTGCATCGCGCTGGCGATCATCGTCATTCCGATCGTCGTACGTACTACCGAGGACATGCTGCGGCTGATCACGCCGGCGCTGCGTGAGGCGGCGATCGGGCTGGGCGCGCCGAAGTGGAAGGTGATCGTGCAGATCTGCTACCGCTCCGCCCGCGAGGGGATCATGACCGGCGTGCTGCTGGCGGTGGCGCGCATTGCCGGGGAGACGGCGCCGCTACTGTTCACCAGCCTGGGCAACCTCAACTGGTCGGTCAGCCTGCGCCAGCCCATGGCCAGCCTGCCGGTGACCATCTATCAGTATGCCGGATCAGCGTTCGAGGACTGGGTGCAGCTTGCCTGGGTGGGCGCGCTGCTGATCACCTTTGGCGTGCTGGCGATCAACATCGCGGCCCGCCTGGTGCTTCGCCGGAGAAATTGAGGCAGACATGAGCATGACGACGCAGCCCTCTCGCACTCAGACGGCCGGCCCCGGCGGTCTGCAGGCGCGCGCCAACACGGTGATCAACCCTGCCCGGCTGTCGATCGACAACCTGGACTTTTTTTACGGCACGCACCGGGCGCTGAAGCAAATCCGGCTGGACCTGCCGGAGCGGCAGGTGACCGGGATGATCGGCCCGTCGGGTTGCGGCAAGTCCACGCTGCTGCGGGTGCTGAACCGGATGTACGACCTGTATCCGGGCCAGCGTGCCACGGGAAGGGTGATGATGGACGACACCAACATCATCGACCCGAAGGTCGACCTGAACACCCTGCGCGCGCGCATCGGCATGGTGTTCCAGAAGCCGACGCCGTTTCCGATGACGATCTACGACAACATCGCCTTCGGCGTGAAGCTGCATGAGCGGCTGTCGAAATCGGCGATGGAGGAGCGGGTGGAATGGTCGCTGACCCGCGCCGCGCTGTGGGGTGAAGTCAAGGACCGGTTGCGCAGCTCGGCGATGGGGTTGTCGGGCGGCCAGCAGCAGCGGCTTTGCATTGCCCGCACGATCGCGGTGCGGCCCGAGGTGATCCTGCTGGACGAGCCGACCAGCGCGCTTGATCCGATCAGCACGCTGAAGATCGAGGAGCTGATCGATGAGCTGAAGCACGACTTCACCATTGCCATCGTGACGCACAACATGCAGCAGGCGGCGCGCTGCGCCGATCAGGTGGCATTCTTCTACCTGGGCGAGATGGTGGAGTGTGCGCCGGCGGCGCAGTTGTTCACCTCGCCGAAGCAGAAGCGCACGCAGGAATACGTCACTGGCCGGTTCGGGTAGGGCCGGTTCGGGTAGAAAGGCAGCGCGGACATGTCCAACTCGACGCAACATCTGGTCAAGAGCTTCGATCTGGATCTGCAGCACCTGCGCGACATGCTGACCGAGATGGGCGGCATCGTGGAAAGCCAGGTGGCGATGGCGGCGGAGGCGATCCTGAACCGCGACAGCGCGATTGCGATGCGCGCGGTGGAGGAGGATCCGAAGGTCGATGCGCTGGAGCACGCGGTGGAGCAGTTCGTCATCCGCATGCTGGCGCTGCGCCAGCCGATGGCGGGTGATCTGCGGCGGGTGGTCGCGGCACTGAAGGTGACGGGCGATCTGGAGCGCATCGGCGACTATGCCGCCAACGTCGCCAAGCGCAGCGTGGTTCTGGGCCAGTACAACCTGCCCTATTCCCTGGGCGGCCTGTCGCACATGGCCACCCTGGTGCAGGAGCAGCTAAAGTCGATCATCGACGCGCTGGGCGCCAACGACACCACCAAGGCGATCGAGGTCTGGCGGTCCGACCGGGTGGTGGATGATATCTACAACGCGCTGTTCCGCGAGCTGATCACCTATATGATGGAAGATCCGCGCAACATTACCCCGTGCACGCATCTGCTGTTCATCGCTAAGAACCTGGAGCGGATCGGCGACCACACCACCAACATTGCCGAGACGGTCTATTACGCGGTCGAGGGCGAGGTGATCCCCGATGTGCGTCCCAAGGGCGACATGTCCGCCTATACCGTCGTGCGGGGCAAGGACAGCCCATGACGGCGGAACGCGCGCGGCGCGGTCGTTCCGGTGAAGTCACGGCATGTTCTGCTGCAGTGACGGACCGCCGATCCGGCGGCCGGCTGGATGCGGTGGGTAACGCCACCGCCCGGAGGTCTGGGGCCGTGCAAACAGGTGCTGAGCGATATGCGGGAGATTTTGATGCTTGACGGAGTATCCAGCCTGCCCAAGCCGCTTGTGCTGGTGGTCGAGGACGAGGCGGCCCTGGCCACGATGCTGCGCTATAATCTTGAGAAGCAGGGGTTCCGGGTTGAGGAAGCGGTGGACGGGCAGGAAGCATTAACGCGCATTGCCGAGGCGCAGCCGGACCTGGTGCTGCTGGACTGGATGCTGCCGATCATGTCCGGCATCGAGGTCTGCCGGCAGATCCGCCGCAAGGCCTCGACGCGGGACCTGCCGGTGATCATGGTGACGGCGCGGACGGAGGACCAGGACGCGGTGCGTGGGCTGAACACCGGCGCCGATGATTACATTACCAAACCGTTCAACATCGAGGCGTTGCTGGCGCGGATGCGGGCGTTGTTGCGGCGGTCGAACGCGGTGCCGGTCAAGGGTCTGCTGACGTTCCATGACATCCAGATGGACCTGGCCTCCCACCGGGTGACGCGCAACGATCGCCGGGTGCATCTGGGGCCGACCGAGTTCAGGCTGCTGGAGTTCTTCATGCAGCATCCACGGCGGGTCTTCTCACGCGAGGAGCTGCTGGACGCGGTGTGGGGGCCGGACATCCATGTCGAGCCGCGAACCGTTGACGTGCATATCCGCCGGTTGCGCAAGTCGATCAACGGCGCGGACGAGCTGGACGTGGTGCGGACGGTGCGGACCGCGGGCTATGCGCTGGACACCGAGCCGCTGTAGCGGCTATTTCTAGATAGGTTCTACCTTCAGTGGAACCGATCTAACTCATTGTTCCACGCGGCTACTCGCGCAGAATCGCGCTTGTGCGCGATCCAGTCTGCGCGAAGCTGCTCTATCGTATCGAAGTGGGCGGCACGCTAGTGCGATACCAGTCTTCAACCGTTTTGCCGAGGCCGAAGCCGGTGTCCTTGCATGTCAGCGGGCCGGACGGTCCGACGAAGCTGGAAAACATGCCCTGGGGGAAGTTGTAGACCGCACTGCCGAAGTGCGCGGGCGCCCAGTCCCATGTTCCCACCTCCAGCCCGATCCCGTGCTGCTGCAGATACTGCAGGAACGAGACCACCGACGCAGGTGTGTTGGCATCGCAGTAGTACCCGGTTTCCCATTCCGTCACGATGACCGGGGCAGAGCGCGAGAAGTTGCCGAACTTGGTGTCCCAGGTGGCCGGGTCCTGATCGATCGCGTGGTGGGCGTATGGATGGGCCGCGTAGGCGACCTGGGCCAGGGGATCGGACAGCCGGGGGGCATGTGCCAGCCGCTCCGCGAACAGCAGGCCGTCCGCCACGACGACGTTGACGGCGCCGGCTTCCCGGACGGTGCGGATCGTCTGGTTCATTGCCTCGGCCCAGGCTTGCCAGTTCCGTGGTGACGGCGGCGGGCGTGGTTCGTTGAGCAGCTCAAACAGCACGCCGCGGTCCTGGCCGAACACCGGCGCGAGCTCTTGCCAGACGCGGCTTGTGGCATCGTTTGGCAGATCGGTGGGGACGGCTTCGCCGCTTTGCTGTTCGTCCTGCACGCTGATGATGACGGTCAGGCCTGCGGCGCGGGCGGCGCGGACGGCGCCGATCATGCGGTCCCGGAACCGCGGCCTGAACAGCGGATTCTGCGGATCCATCCCCGGCTGCGACACCTGTATCCGCACGGAGTCCGCACCGGCGCGCCGCATTTCTACATACTCTTCGGGCGAGTAGTTGCGGGAGGCGACAGCCCAGAACGGCTTGGGGTTGTGAAAGTCGGGGGGCGCCTCGAAGGCAATCTGGTAAAAGCCGTGCGGGATCCAGGGGCGGCCGTCCCGCAGCAGCCGGTCGCCGCGGACTACGACGTCGCCCGCCTGTTGAGCTGGCTGGGCGTGGCCGATACCCGGCATGAGGACAGCCGCCACGGTCGATAGCGTGGCAACAACACGGCGGAATGGTAAGAGTCTCATGTCTGTTCGATCCTCTGTCGTCTGGTATCGGGGTCAAGCCGATCGGGTCCGCGGGTTCGGACGGCTGCGACCTGTGGCCAGGTTGGGACACGGCCGGTGTTCCTTGCCCGGTGATTTCCAGAGGGGCCCGTGGAACGGGACCGGGTTGTGACGGCCGAGTGTGACATCCGCATTGCGTGAACCCAGGATCACGTTGCAGACGCAACACCGTCAGGACGTGACGCCTTCCTCCGGCTTGCTGTTGCAACGCCTGCCGGATTGAACCGGGGATGTTGTGACCCGTATCATTCGAGGTCTGTGGATTGGGTGGTATGGGGTTCAATGGACCGGCTGGAGAGTCTGACGGCCTTTATCGCGGTCGCTGAAAACGAAAGTTTGCCGCGGCGGCGCGTCAGCTCAACCGCTCGGCGTCCGCGGTTACCCACACGGCGGCGGCGCTTGAAGAACGGCTTCGGACCCGGCTGCTGAACTGGACGACCCGGTCCGTTTCGCTGACCGAAGCCGGCGCCAGGGCGCTTGAGATCGCTCGCCGGATGCTGGAGAACCTGCAAGAACTGGACACCAGCACTGAAGACAGCAGCGCACTGCGTGGCGCGATCACGATCACCGCGCCGACGATGTTCGGTCGCATGCACGTGCTGCCGTTGCTGCAATCGTTTCTTGTCAGTCATCCAGGTGTCGCGGTCCGCTTCCTGTTGCTCGACCGCGTCGTGTCGCTGGTTGATGAGGGGATTGATCTTGCCATACGCATCGGCAACCTGCCGGACAGCTCCCTGCGGGCGAAGTGGGTTGGAACGGTGCAGGAAAGTGTTTTCGCCAGCCCTGGTTATCTTGCGGCGCACGGCACCCCGCAGTCGCCGCGTGAGCTTTTGCAGCACAGTATCATCGCCTGCAGCACGGTAACGCCGGTCGCCGACCGCTGGAGCTTTGCCAGCGTGGGTCCAGTCGCGGTCCGGCCCCGGCTGGTGGTCAACACGACGGAGGCGGCGGTGGATGCGGCTGTTGCCGGCCTGGGCATCACCATGATCGTCTCCTATCAGGCGGCACCGCATGTCGCCTTGGGGCGGCTGGTTCGGCTGCTGGCGCAGTACGAGGTGACGCCATAGAACGGGCAGGATGGCACGGTAGGCGGGGTGAAACGGAAACGTGTCGGTTGGGATGTCCGTTGGGTTGCTCAGCTTTCGTGGCGGTTCAGTGACCTGCAAATGGCCTTGCCGTGGTCACCATCCAATCGTTGATCTCGGAGGGATGCCGTTTTGTCCATTTCTGCCCGAGTCCTTTCCGGCTATGGGGCGTACGTCGTGGGAGGCGAGCATTGCCTCCCACGACGTAGACTCGTTTAGGCCGCTGCTGACATGGTGAGGTGATCGATCAGGACCTTCGCGGCCGGGCCTGAGGACTTGGGGTTTTGTCCGGTGATCAGGAGACCGTCGCTGACGACATAGGGTTCGAGGTCGGGTCCCTTGAAATAAAGGCCGCCCTTGGCCAGGAGCTCGTCCTCGACCAGGAAGGGCACGACCTTGGTCAAGCCCATGCCCTCTTCCTCGGTGTTGGTGAACCCCGTGACCTTCTTTCCCTCGACCAGCGGCTTGCCGTCCAGCGCCCTGACATGGCGAAGAACACCCGGCGCGTGACAGACGAGGGCGACCGGCTTGCGGGCGGCGACGAAGGACTCGATCAGGCCAATGGACGCCTTGTCCTCGGCGAGGTCCCAGAGTGGGCCATGGCCGCCGGGATAGAACACCGTGTCGAACTCCGTCTGCGAGACGCTGTCGAGGCGCAGCGTTGCGGCAAGTTGCGCCTTTGCGGCTGTGTCAGCCTCGAAGCGCCGGGTCAGGTCGGTCTGGAAGGACGGCTCGTTGCTCTTGGGGTCGACCGGTGCCTGACCGCCCTTCGGCGAGGCCAGCACGACCGCCGCACCGGCGTCGCGAAACGCGTAATAGGGCGCAGCAAGCTCTTCGAGCCAGAAGCCCGTCTTGCGCCCGGTGTCGCCGAGCTGGTCGTGGGAGGTCAGAACCATCAGAATTCTCATGTTGCTTGTCCTGTGACTAGGTTTGAGGTGAACTAAAGGAGTAGACCGGTCGCCTACTTCTTGGGCACGAAAGGCACCTCGGATCGAAGTGCAGCCAACACCGTCCCGTTTAGAGGGGGAGGTGGAGGATCTGGCGAGTCGTCATCATGGCCGACTCGAAAGGCTGGGTGTTGCGGACGATCTTCACCATCACGCTCGCACCGAGCCAAAGCTGGTAGAGGCTCTGGGCGACGCTGCCCGGCTCCCCGTCAATCGACAGGGATCCTTCCGCAACGCCGCTCTCGATGGCGTGCTTCAGGCGGTGGATGATCCCGGACGTGCCGTGCTTCAGGGCAGCACGCATGGCCTCGGAGAGATCCGCGACCTCGGCGCCCAGTTTCACGGCAAGACATTTGCCCTGGCAATCGAAGAATGACTGGGTCTCCTGCCATTGCTGCAGGTAGGCCATCAGGCGCTGCGCCATGGTCAGGCCAGACCGGCGCAGTATCTCGTCGAGGTCGGCCAGATAATCCTCGAAGTAGGCCGCAAGCATCGCCTCGCCGAATGTCTCCTTGGAGCCGAAGTAGTGGTAGAATGATCCTTTCGGTACCCCGGCCTCCGCCAGGATCTCGTTGAGGCCGACCGCAGAAAAGCCCTTGCCGGCCATGATGCGTTGGCCGGTTTCAAGGATGCTCCCGCGGACATCGGGCGTGTCCTGGGGGGCTAACCTGCTCATGGGCACTTTAGAGCATGGAACAGACCAGTCGTCTAGTTCTTTTTCCATAGGCGAGCGCCACATGGGTTTGCCCCCCAGCGTGCCAGTTGCAAGCCTTTCGTCCATGAAAGCCATCGGTCCTGACGAATCATTGTGGTCCAGAACGATAGGGTGTGCCTGCACGGCATAGTCCCGACCGCTTGCCTTCCTGCCCGCTGTGCCTCCGCCGTCACTCGCAGAATGGCAACGCCTATCTGGAAGGACTGAGCGAGGGCTGGAACCCTGTCCAGGCGTACTGGCGGGAACCGTCCGCGGCAAATCGCGCTGCCCTGGACAGCTTCCTGCAACCCGCGACGACGCGCTGGCAGTACACCCAGGGTGCGCACGACGAAAGCCTGATCGCGCCGGAAACCCATACGCTGGACCAGGCGCTGCTGGAGCGACCGGGCAACATGGCGATGCAGTTGGACCTGCTGCTCGACTACCAGTCGAATGTGGCACTTTACCCTGACTTCCAGGGGTACTTCCGAGCCAACCAGCCGCCGCTGCTGGCGGTTTGGGGCAGGCACGATCCGTTCTTTGTTCCGGCGGGCGCGGAGGCGTATCGTCGTGACAATCCCGGTGCCGAGGTGCACCTGCTGGAGGCGGGCCATTTCGCGCTGGAGACGCAAGGTGCGTTGATCGCCGGGCTGAGCCGCGACTTCCTCGGCTGGGTGCACGTGCCTGCAGGCGGTGTTCAACAAGCGTCGTTGTTGCGATGAAATAACATAGAATTACCAGCCGGTTTGCCCAAAATTGTATGCTACGACGCATCTGGCCGCCGGCGGTCGTGGAAGCCTGTATAGCTGCCTGACGGAGGCGGGAAGGTGAGCATCCGCGCTATCTAAAATTGTCCACCCTGAAAAAATGGCCGTACAACTGCCTACCCCTAGGGATGGGAGGCTTGGGGTCGATCTCAGGGTTCATAGTTCTGGTTCGCCAAATGCTTGGCCGTTTAGACGGCTCAAGACCGACAGCGTCGCTCTCATCGTAGATAAGAACTACGAAATGACTCGGGTTGAGGCCAGCCAAACCGGTTGACACGTCCCTGCCTTCAATAACCGCGTATTTCAAACCGTTCGAGGATGGACTGCTTGCAGCGAGCGCTTTGAAACGGGTGCTATTGGCCATCGCGTACCATAACCACGGGTCAAATAACGGCACCTTGGCCACCACCACGAAGCAAACAGGGATCGCCGCGATCGCAAAAATGCTGCTTGCCACCCGCCGCAAGCGACGGCGCCACAGGGCGATCCCTGCAGCGATCAACAAACCCACGACGAAGCCCGCAAGCGGCAGAAGGAAAAGCACTCGCGACAAGTCGAAAAGCGCCCGAATGGCATGTCCAAGCGAACCGCCGGCACCGAGCGGCCAGAAATCCAGAATCCAATTGCTACCGGCAAGCATCGCGCCGAACCCGCAAGCGATCCAGATCCGGCGGGTTCCCCATCCATCCGCCGGCCCATATCGGGAAACCGGATCTGTCCTTGAGTTGGTCACTGATGGCGTCCCTTGGGCCACCCGTCGATTGACATGGAAGGCATACGTCCACGACCAGGCTGCAGTCTATCAAGGCGTCGCGAAGCCGGATCGCCGCCAAATCCGTCGCGGTCGCTGACCATCGTCTTCATGCCAGTTGCCGCGCCGCGTGGCGCACCGCCGGATCCAGCAGGGCCTCCAGTTCCGCCTCGTGCTGGTAATCCGGCATCAGCCGTTGCAGCAACGCGTCCTGCCGGGTGGCGGGATGGAAGTAGATCTCGCTGTGCCCGTCTGGCAGGTTGGCCAGCAGGCGGCGGATCCGCTCACTGGTCATGTGGCCGGTCCACGCCAGGCCGAAGCAATGGTCGTTCGTCTCGACGCGGGCATCCCGGGCCTGGCGGCGCAGGACGCGGGTCCATCGGTACAGTGCCCTGCCGCCCCAGCCAGCCGGCGTGCCGCACCTGGCAAGAACCGCGGGCGGTTCGGCGGGAACGCGGATGCGCGGCAGGCCGAACTCGCGGCCGGCTTGCAGCATCATGGCGCCGACAGTGGGGTGCAGGTGCATGTGCTTGTGGGCGTTGGCGTGATCAAGCGGCAGGCCGGTGACGCTGAACGCGGCGAACTGGGCGCGGATTTCCGCCAGCAACTGGCGCCTGATGCGGGGGCGGGCAAAGTAGTTGATGCCGAGGCCAAGCTGGCTGGAGGGAAAGTAGCCGTCGGCGTCCACCAGGCCGGGGACATGGCGTGGCAGCATCGTCGCCTGGCCCTCAATGACCACCAGGTGCAGGCCGACGCGCAGCGACGGATTTGCCCGCGCGCGGCGGACCGCATCCTGGGCAGCCGGTCCGGCAACCATCAGGCTGGCGGCTTGCAACACGCCATCACGATGCGCTCGCTCAATCGCCTCGTTCACGGCTTCCGTCATGCCGAAGTCGTCGGCGGTGAAGGTCACGGTCTTCAAGCGGCCTCGCCGACGGCGGGCTGTTCCGGCTGAAACCTCGGGCTGGAACCGTGAAAATGCATACGCCCACGGTAAGGCGGGCGGCGGCTGACGGGAAGCGGCGGATTGCCGGATGGCGCTTCGGCTCGACCGCTGGATGCGTCCGTGCCACAGTCGTCGTGCAACGTGCCGGCTGCAAGGAACTGCCCCATGACTGATGGTCCCCTCGCCCGCTTCAAGGTCATCGACCTGTCCCGTGTGCGCGCCGGGCCGACCGCGGTCCGGCAACTGGCGGACTGGGGTGCCGACGTGATCAAGATCGAGGCGCCGGAGGGTGACGCTGGGCTGGGCGGGGAGCGGCATGGGCCAGACTTCCAGAACCTGCACCGCAACAAGCGCAGCCTGACCCTGAACCTGAAGGCGCCGGAGGGCCTGGCGGTGATGCGGCGGCTGGTCGCCCAGGCCGACGTGGTGGTGGAGAACTACCGCCCGGACGTCAAATTCCGCCTTGGCGTCGATTATGAGAGCCTGCGGGCGATCAACCCGCGGATCGTCTATGCCAGCATCTCCGGCTTCGGGCAGGACGGGCCGTATCGCGACCGTCCTGGCTTCGACCAGATCGCCCAGGGCATGGGCGGGCTGATGTCGATCACCGGTGAGCCGGGGCGCGGGCCGATGCGGGTCGGCATTCCGGTAGCCGACCTGACGGCGGGCGTGTTCGCGGCAATGGGCATCCTGATTGCCCTGCTGGAGCGTGAACAGTCCGGTACCGGGCAGTGGGTGCAAAGCTCCTTGCTGGCAGCGCAGATTTCGATGCTGGACTTCCAGGCGGCGCGCTGGACCGTCGCCAAGGAGGTGCCGGGCCAGGCCGGCAACAACCACCCCACCAGCATTCCGACCGGCGTGTTCCAGACATCCGACGGCTACATCAACATTGCCGCCGCGGGCGACGACATCTATCGCCGGCTGTGCAAGGCGTTGGCGGCCGAGGACATGGCGGCGAACCCGATGTATGCCTCCGGCCGCGCTCGGCTGGAGAACCGCGATACGCTGAATGAGGCGATCACCGCGGTCACCCGCAACCGCAGCTCCGCCGAATGGATCGAGGCGCTGAACCGGGCGGGGGTGCCGTGCGGGCCGATCTATACGATGGATCAGGTGTTCGCCGATGCGCAGGTGCGCCATCTGGGCATGACGCGAACCGTGCCGCACAAGGTGCTGGGGGATGTCGAGGTTGTCGGCCAGCCGATCGAGCTGAGCCGCACGCCCTGGAGCGTTCGCAGCGCCACGCCGGAGCTGGGCGAGCACACCGATGCCGTGCTTTCAGAGCTGGGGTATGACACGGCGGAGATTGCCGCCCTGCGCGCGGCCAAGGTGGTTTAGGCCAACCTTAAGAGACACGCCCGGACGATCAGCCCCGAAGCTGCGCCCAAACAGCATCTGAGCCAACTGTTTGCTGCATAGCGGCATCGCTTGCGCCAGGGAAATAGAAAGCCAGCTTACGATCAGCTTTCTATACGATCGGACTCCCCAGCAATGTCTCAAGCGACGGCCGCCCTCCGCGACACTGTGTCACCCCGCGCGAGCCTGAGCCGGCGGCAATGGCGCAGGTTGCTGCGGCTTGGGCTGATGGGCGGCGGCGTAGTGGCTGTGATCATCGGCGGCTGTGCATACTGGCTGTCCAGCGGGCGCTGGGTGGATACAGACGATGCGTATGTCCAGGCCGACAGCATGACGATGTCGACCGATGTGTCCGGTATTGTCGCCTCCATCCCGGTGCATGAGGGCCAGTCCGTCCGCAAGAACGAGGTGCTGTTCAGCCTTGATCCGCAGAAGTTCCAGATCGCGCTGGACAGCGCGCGGGCGGATCTGGCGCAGGTGCGGCTGAACGTGGAGGCGGCCAAGGCCGACTATCAGGCAGCGTTGCGCGACGCGGGGGCGAAGCAGCAGCAGGTCGGATCTGATCAGGCGACGTATGACCGCTATGAGTTGCTGGTCAAGCAACGCGCGGTGACGCAGCAGGAAACGGATAACGCCCGATTCAAGCTGGCGGCGGATCAGCAGGCGTTGGGTTCGGCGCAAAGCCAGGCGCGCGGGCTGCTGGCCAAGCTGTCGAACAACCCGGACATCGCGGTGGAGGATACGCCGGCGTTCAAGCAGGCACAGGCGCGGGTGGCGGAAGCCGAACGTGAGATGAACCATGCGGTGGTTCGGGCACCGTATGACGGCATCGTCACGCAGGTGAACAAGCTGCAGCCGGGCATGTATCTGGGCGCCAGCACGGCGGCGTTCGGCCTGGTTTCCACCGATCATGTCTGGGTAGAGGCGGAGCCGAAGGAGACGCAACTGACCTATGCGAAGAACGGCGATCCGGCGCAGGTCAGCTTCGACATCTATCCGGGGCGCAGTTGGAAGGCAGCGGTGCAGAGCATCGCGCCGGCGACCGACCAGAACTTCGCGCTGCTGCCGGCGGAGAACTCATCAGGCAACTGGGTCAAGGTGGTGCAGCGCATTCCGGTGCGCGTTCGCGTCGATCTGCAGCCGGGCGATCCGCCGCTGCGAGCGGGCATGAGTGCCGACATCGACATCGATACCGGCCACGTCCGCACCCTGGCAGACCTGTTTTAGGCTGCTGCCATGCAGCAGCAGGAAACGGTGGTGCCGCACCGCGGCCTGATCACGGTATGCGCGATGCTGGCGACGCTGATGCAGTCGCTCGACTCGACCATCGCCAACGTTGCCCTGCCGTATATGCAGGGCAGCCTGTCGGCGAGTTCCGACGAGATCACCTGGGTGCTGACGTCCTATATCACGGCCGCGGCGATCATGACCGCACCGGTGGGCTGGCTGTCGGCACGGTTCGGGCTGAAGCGGCTGTACCTGATCTCGATGGTTGGGTTCACTGTCGCTTCCATGCTGTGTGGGGCGGCTGGGTCGTTGCCGGAGATGGTGCTGTTCCGGCTGCTGCAGGGGGTTTTCGGTGCGGCGCTGGTGCCGCTGTCGCAGTCCACCATGCTGAACATCTACCCGCCGGAAAAACGCGGTTCGGCCATGGCGATCTGGGGCATGGGCGTGATGGTGGGACCGATCCTGGGACCGACGCTGGGCGGCTATCTGACGGAGCTGTACAACTGGCGCTGGGTGTTCTTCGTCAACTTGCCGTTCGGCGTGCTGGCAACCGTCGGGATGGCGGTGTTCCTGCCGAAGACCAACCCGCTGACCGGGATGAAGTTCGACTGGTTTGGCTTCGGCGTGTTCGCCATGGGCATCGGCGCCTTCCAGTTGATGCTGGACCGCGGCGAGACGCAGGACTGGTTCAGCTCGCGGGAGATCATCATCGAGGCGGTGCTGGCGGCGCTGGGCCTGTACCTGTTCCTGGTGCACATGTTCACAGCCAGCGCCAAGCCGTTCATCACGCCAGCGGTGTTCAAGGACCGCAACCTTTCAGCCGGGCTGCTGGTGATGTTCGCCGTCGGGATGGTGCTGCTGGCGGTCTCCGCACTGCTGGCGCCCTGGCTGCAGGATCTGGGCAACTATCCGGTGGAGACGGCGGGCCTGGTGATGGCGCCACGCGGCTTCGGCACCATGGGGGCGATGCTTATCGCCGGGCGGCTGTCCAACCGGGTGGATGCCAGGCTGCTGATGGCGTTCGGCATCATCCTGCTGTCCTGGAGCCTGTACCGGATGACCGGCTGGACCCCGGCGGTGTCGGAGACGACGATGGTGGTGAACACCATCCTACAGGGGGCCGGGCTGGGTTTCGTGTTCATTCCGCTGCAGGTGATCGCGTTCGCAACGTTGGATCCGCTGCTGCGCACGGAGGGGACGGCGTTGCTGAGCCTGCTGCGCAACGTCGGCAGCGCGATCGGCATCTCCGTTACCGGTGCGCTGGTGACCCGTAATGAGCAGGTGGAGCACTCCATCCTGTCGGGCTACGTCACGCCGCTGAACCGAGCGTTTCAGGGCGCGGCCTCGGCGCTGTCACCGGTCACGGCGCATGGGGCACAGGCGCTGGATGTCGTGGTCAGCCGGCAAGCCGAGATTATTGCCTACAACGACGACTGGAAGCTGATGATGCTGATGTCGCTGCCGATGCTGCTGTTGCTTTTGCTGATGCGCGGACCGAAGCGGTCGGTGGGGGTGAGTGTCGAGCACGCGGCTGTGATGGACTAGAAGCTTTCGTCGTCGGTAAGCAAAAATGCGGCTGTGAACTGGCTGCTTTGTTGGATGGCAAGAGTTGTTCAAGTAAATGTTAGGCCAGTTTTGCTTACATCGGCGTGAAATGTGTTATTTGGAAGACAAGCGCTTGCCGACGCGGCAAGCGGCATGCCTGCCCAGGCAACGCTGCCTTGCCTGAAGCGGGAAGCGAGAGTCCAAACAGAACGTTTCACGCGAGTGCTGTCAGATGTGGTCTGCGATCCGACATGCTGTGATCTGTTGTTGTGCTGCCGGCATAGTGATGGGAACGGCGCGGGCCGAGCAGCAAAGCTTCGCGGCCCTGCTGACCCGGGCGGAGATGCAGGCAGCGGCGGGACACCGGTGGGGACCGGCGGGCGACAATATGACCGAGACCGTCGCCACCATGATGGACCAGATCTCGAGTGCGACGCCGGAGCAGCTCAACCAGCTTGCCGCGCTGCTGCAATCGCCGCCGGCTGGATCGGTAAAGGATCCACCGCGCGACAGTGCGGTCCCGGCTGATCCGGTTGCCGTCATCCCTGATGCGGCTGCGCTGAGCACGGCTGCCCCTGCTGTTGCTGGTCCGGTTGCCCCTGGTCCGGTTGCCGCGGGCCCGGTGCCACCCGCACCGGGTGCGGCGGATCGGATTCAAGCAGACGACGGGGCAGCCGCGGCTTCTGTGACCGCGCCGTTCGTGCCTGGCACCGTCGTGGCGGAGACCGCGACGAGCCATGCGGGGGAATCGGCTTCCCAGACCCCAATCCCTGACAAATCTCCCCCCGAGAAATCACCGGCCCTGAGCGCGGCAGCCGTTAAGTCGGCGCCCGAAAAGTTGGCGATGGGTGCGTGGGTGGGCGATCAGCCGCGGGCGCCGACCGCCCCGGCGCCGGACGTAGGGCGGTTGTTGTTTCCGCCGGACTCGACGACCGCGGGAACCCCGGCGCCGGCTTCTGGGTCTGAGACGAAGCACGGTGCGGCCAAGCCGGCCTCACCGCGTCCCGACGCGCATCCGAGCGCCCGAGCCGAAGAGCTGCTGACGCGTGGGGAACAGGCTGAGCGACTGGGGGATGTGTCGGCGGCGCGGCGGTTATATGCGAGTTCTGTTCAGCAAGGCGAGCCGGTGGCGGCGCTGCGTCTTGGTCGACTTTATGACCCAGCCTATCTGCGACAGACAGCGCTGGGCGGCATTGATGCTGATCCCGACCTGGCCCGGCGCTGGTATGAGCGGGCGGCAGCCATGGGCAATGCCTCGGCTGGTCCCCTGCTTGAAGCGCTGTCCGAGCGATGATGATGCGGCGCCGCAGACTGCTTTCGGCGTTGTCGGCCACCGCGGCCGCCTCAGGGGTTCCCGCCGCCCGCGCGATGCCGCAGCCGGTCACGGTGGGGATCATGGGGGGTGAGATCGACGGCACCTTCATGCGGATCGCGACCGACATGACTTCGGTGCTCAACAGCAGCGAGTTACGGGTGGTGCCGATTGTCGGCAAAGGCTCGTTGCAGAACCTGGATGACCTGCTGCATCTGCCCGGCGTCGACCTGGCCTTGGTCGCCGCGGATGCGCTGGCCTACGCCCGGTCGTCGCATCTGCATCCGCGCGAGCTGGGGAAGGTGCAGTATATCTGCAAGCTATACGACAACGACGTGCATGTCTGCGCCCGGCCGGATATCCATGCGCTGACTGACCTGCAGGGCAAGCCGGTCAACATCGATGTTGCCGGCGCGGGCACCAACCTGACGGCGCGGGCCATCTTCAGCGCGCTGGGCATAACACCGGACCTGCGTTCTGAGGAGCCGACGGTGGCGCAGGAGAAGCTGCTGCGTGGCGAGATCGCCGCCAACATCTACATGGGCGGCAAGCCGATCCGCCTGTTCAGCAACACGCCGGCTGGCAGCGGCGTGCATTTCATCCCGGTGACCTCGAACGAGACGCTGGAGAAGACCTATCTGCCAGGGGGTGAATTAACGCATGCTGACTACCCGAACCTGATTGCGCCGGGGGATACGGTCGAGACAATCGGCGTCGGCGTTGCCCTTGCGGTTTTCGGCTGGACACCGAACACGGCTCGGTTTCGCAATCTGGTGGTGTTCGTCAACGCGTTCTTCAGCAGGTTCCCCGAACTCTTGAAGCCGCCGCACCATCCGGCGTGGCACAACGTCAATCTGTCAGCGGCCCTGCCCGGATGGACGCGGTTTCCGGCCGCCGAGGCGTGGCTGGCGCAGCACCGGTCCCCTGCCCCACCGCCGCCGGCAACAGACGCAATGATGCAGGCGCAGTTCGACACGTTTCTGATCCAGCACGGAGTGCCGCAACTCAGCCCGGCGCAACGTGAGGCGACGTGGCAGTATTTCCAGCAGCAGCGACTGCAGGGGCGTTAAGCCGTTTTCAGCCTGGCTGCGTAATTTGGAAACGATCCAGCGATCGTTTATCGCATAACTCGCAGGCAAACGTGCCTAACGGTCTCGGCTAACAATTATCTTCAACCGGTTCACTACGGAGACTGGCTGGTTTGCCAGTGGTGACCCCGTAAATACGCGGCATGATGGAGCAATTGCTATGGATTTACTCGGCTGACCAAGTTAATTAATCCAGTAACAGTGACTTAGGCTGGGCTGCAAATCCCCTGACGCTGGGAAGAGCAACACTATCTTGTTTCAGAACACGAAATAACGGAGTTGAACCGCATCGTCAGCAGAATTCTGAACTTAATGGCGGAAGCAGACTCGCGCGGCAAACGGCGATACGTTTTCGTTAGGGCAGTCCCAAGTAGGCCCAAGCCCTGTAGGGGGTATCCACCACAGCAGTGTTGGTTTGCCAATAAAAAACCAAGCGGCGATAAAGGTGGTCAGGCCAAACGGTAGACTAGCAATTAGCCATCCGAAGGCAGACCTACGCCGGTCCGCGAGCCACGCCTCGCGCGCATGCAGCAGCGTTGACAGCGTCATCACGGCCAAAGCTGCAACCCACATCACCAGCATGCTTTACCTCGTCGCTGCCAAAGCCGTTCGGCGAATAAGGCCGCGACAATATCTCTGCCACCGTCGAACACTGCTCTAATCATAACGCTTCAGTAACATAATGTCCCGGACTATAGTTTGCAACACTATAATCGCCTAGTCAGTGCAGGCAGGATCCAGAAGACAACCGGGCCAGCAAGAAAGCCCATGCGATGGCGGAAGCCACCAAGGCGTACAGGGCGCATCTCGCCAGACCAACACGCCGAGGGCTGGCGGATCGTTACTCTGCCGCCTGGGCAACCGCTGCTTCGTTCCATCCGTGCAGCACCGGCAGAACCTCCTTGGCGTAGAGCTTCAGGCCGCTCTTGGCCAGCTCGAACGGCGTGCCGCCGAAGCGGAACGAGGTTGCCAGCTCGAAGCTGCCGACAATGCCGCGGCGTTCCTCGAACATCCGCAGGATGTGGTCGGGCGTGCCCCAGACGGCGGCCTGCATGAAGGCGGAGACGATCCCGTCCATGCCGATGTCCTTCGCCAGCGCGATCTTCTGGGCATAGGAGTCATAGCCCTTCACCTGGGCGAAGTGTTCCCCCAGCAATTCATAGTGGTAGAAGTTGCTTTCAACGAACTTGCCCATGTACTGGCGGGCCTTGTCCTCGGCGCCGTCCATCGTCGGCGTGCAGATGCAGAAGTCCGCCAGCAGCGGGGGCAGCGCGGGGGTGCCATGCAACTGGCGGGTCAGCTCGCGGTGCTTGCGGATCGCCGGCATGCGCATCGTCCATGGGCGGTCGGCGAACATCACCATCCTGGCATTCAGCTTTGCCGCCGACACCACCGAATCGTCCGACGAGGCAACCGCGTAGACACGCCCGTCAATTGGCTTGTAGGGACGGGGCCGCAGTTCGGTCCGCGGCTGGGGATAGAACTTGCCTTCCCCTTCAATAAAGCCGGTGCGCAGGGCGTTGACGATCATCGCCGCCGCCTCATCGAAGCGTTCCCGGGATTCGTCCATGGTGCCGCGGAAGCCGTGGAACTCGCGGCGCGCCAGGCCGCGGCCCATGCCGAGGCGCAGTCGCCCCTTGCTGAGCAGGTCGACGACAATAGCGCGTTCGGCCACCCGCAGCGGGTCGTTCCACGGCAGGATCACCGCCGCGGTTCCCAGATCGATGTCCGGACAGGCAGCGGCCAGGTAGGCCATAAGCTGCAGGTTGTCCGGGCAGAACGAGTAGTCGTTGAAGTGGTGCTCCACCGACCACAGCGCATCGAAGCCGCTGTCGGCGGCTAGGCGGGCGAGCCTGATCTCCTCGTCCCAGACCTGTTCGTCCGACACGCCGCTCCAGCCGTAGCTGGCGAAGACCATCTGCAGTCCGACGTCCATTGCGTCCTCCTGGGTTCGTTTCTGCCACTATCGTTTCACGGTCCTGGCGCCGGGGCAAATCTGAGGGGCGAACCTGGCGGGGGCGGCAAGCCGCGGGTAGGCTGGCAGCATGGCGGAAAGGATGTGGCGATGACGTTGCGGCGCATGGTGCTGGAGATCGGCATGGGGACCGACATCCGCGGGGCGGACCCGACGAAGGCGGCGGTGCGGGCGCTGCGGGATGCGCTGTGGCATAATGCCCTGACCATCACCAAGGCGCTGGGGATGGAGACGGACTCGATGCAGGTGGAGGTGACGGTCGGCGTGCCGCATCCGGAGCAGGTGGACAAGGATCAGGTGCTGGCGGTCCTGCCTCATGGCACCGGCACTGTCGCGGTGGTCGACGGCGGGCTGGAGATCCCGAACGACGAGGGCACCGGCTCCACTCTGGTTGCCAGTGCCGCGGCGGTGGTCTGGCTGGACGTGACGTAAGGGAGCGGGACGATGGCGCGCAAACGGGTGATCCTGGAACTGGGCAGCGGCAACGACCTGCATGGCGGCGATTACACCAAGGCGGCGCTGCGGGCGGTGCAGGACGCAATCCATCATTCCTCGCTGACGATGCTGCGGTCCTTGGGCATTGACGCGAAGACGCAGATGTTCGTGGCGGTGACGATCGGCGTGCAGCGGCCGGAGCAGGTCGACACCGAGGCGGTGCGCGCATCATTGCCGCACGGCATCGTGACGGTGCAGGCGGTCAAGGGCGGGCTGGATGTCATCGACCCGGAGCGCGGCGACAACGCGGTGATCGCCAAGGCCGCGGTGGCGGTCCGGCTGGAGCTTGGGTAGAAGGCGCTGATCACCCGATCGTTGGGCTTGCAGGCATTCACGCTCTTGCCAGCCTCGATGATACCGCGGGCCGCGATACGGCGCGGAACAAGGCCCGGCTTGGCGTCCGACACATCGCGGTCAGGGACCCCAGGGATGTCGCGGAAGTCGAGCGAGACGGCGCGGACCCTGACCAGGACTCTCGCGGTGCTTCGCACCATTCAACAGCTAAATGCCTCTAGTGTGGTCGTTCCGAAGTTCGCCCTACTGTGGATCAGCCGCCTTAGCGGACTTCGGAACCATAAACCACACTAGAAAACAACGCTTTGCTAGTGTCCTGATCAGTTCGAAAGTTCGTTCGGTGCCGATCCATAGTGTGACGAACTTTCGAACCGGGACACTAGCGCCTTGCAAGAAGCTGCTTCAACAAGGCGGCCAAGACCTCTGGCTTCTCTATGGGCGGCAGGTGGCCGCAGTCAGGGATGACGTGAAGCGTCGATCCCGGCACGAGGCCGTGCATCTCGCGAGACAACGCCATCGGCGTGATCCGATCGTCCTGACCGACGATCAACGCGGTGGGAACGGCGATGCCTGGCAGGACCTTGCGCAGATCACCCCGCACGGTCACGGCGCGGTTCTGTCGGATATAGGTCTCGGGTCCGACCCGAACGCTCATCTCCAACAGCTCGGCGCCGACCTCCGTCGACGTCGAAGGATGAACAAGCGAGCCGAGGCTCCGCTCCGCCGTCCGTTTGAAGTCGCCTGTCATCCCGACGACCAGGTTAGCGACGCGGCGAAACGCCTTCTGCCGAAGCGTGTCGGGCCGTGCATTCGTGTCGACCAGGGCAAGCTGCGTCACGCGCTCGGGCGCGATCATCATCAGCTCCAGTGCTACCATCCCGCCCATCGAGACGCCGGCCAGGGCAAAACTATGCGGCGCCTGGCCGAGGATACGGCGCGCCATCCCGGGCAGGGTGTCGTCGCTGAGCGTATCGCCGATGATGCAGTGAACCTCGTTGCCCAGCGCCGCCATCGTCCGCCGCCAAACCGCGGCATCGCTGCCGAGCCCGGGAACCAGAACGAGAGTTTGAATTGCCATTTGAACCGACTTGACCAGGAACCTCGAGGTCTACACCTTCAAGCATGGTTTAAGGTCAAGACCATGCGCATCGGGGAAGTGGCCAAGCGAGCCGGCGTCAGCACGTCGAAGATACGGTTCTACGAAGCCCGCGGCCTCCTGCCCCCAGCGGCGCGCCTGGCAAACCGCTATCGCGATTACAACGATTACGCCCTGAAGGTTCTGCAGTTCATCGACCGGGCGCAGGGCCTCGGCTTTACCCTGCGGGAGGTCGCCATCCATCTGCGCTCGCCCAAGGGCGACGGACGCAAGGCACGGCTGCAGGCTCGGCTGGAGGCGAAGCTCGCCGAGCTGGACGCTCACATTGAGGAGGTGAAGGTCTGTCGCGCCATGATCTCAGACCTCATCAAAGAGGTTCGGGACGCTCACGCCGATCAGGATATCTCCTGATCAACCTCGGACATGTCCGACTTCGATCCTTGAGCGGACCTGCGAGCCGTGTGAGTTGACCCCTCGGGCCGATTACGACTCTGGGGGTCCGGTGGCGACCTATCTAACCGACGTGAGCCGCCGGGCTAGACCACATGTTCGCCTGAGATAGGGGCGACCCGTCTCGCAGTATGCAGGCTTTCGAGGATTGCGCTGGAAGGTCTGGCGCCGAGCCTCATGCATAGGAGACGGGTCATGGACAAGCTTATCACCTACGTCGGTCTTGATGTTCACAAGGATACGATCGCGATTGCACTGGCTGCGTCCGATAAGCGAGGGGAGGTGCGCGAGTATGGCAAGATTGCGAACATGCCGGCTGCGTTGAGGGTAGCGGCTGCAAAGCTGGCTCGCGACGGCGGCGACCTGCGGTTCTGTTACGAAGCCGGGCCTTGTGGCTACGGGATCCAGCGGCAATTGGTTGCCTGCGGACACGGATGCGTGGTGGTAGCTTCGTCGCTGATCCCCCGCCGGCCCGGTGAGCGGATCAAGACCGACCGGCGGGACGCCATCAATCTCGCCAAGCTGCACCGGGCGGGTGAGCTGACCGCCGTCTGGGTTCCGGATCAGACGCATGAGGCGATCCGCGATCTGGTTCGAGCTCGGTTGGCGGCGGTGCGTACCCTGCGCCAAGCACGCCCGCAACGATCCGGTTTCCTGCTGCGTCATGGCCATCACTACCACCGGCCGGCCTGGACGCAGATGCACCGTCGCTGGCTGGGTGGATTGCAGTTCGGACAGCCCGTGCACCACATCGTGCTGCAAGATTGTATCGCGGCCGTCGAGGCCGCGACGGCACGGCGTGACCGCCTGCAAGCGCATATCGAAGCAGCGTTGCCGGATTGGTCACTGGCACCCGTGGTGCGTGCTGTGCAGGCGTTGCGTGGGATGGCCCTGGTGGCGGCGGCCACATTGATCGCGGAACTCGGTGACATCACCCGTTTCACCAATCCGCGCCAGCTCATGGCGTATCTGGGCCTGGTCCCATCAGAGCATTCCAGTGGCGGAACGCGACGCCAGGGCGGGATCACCAAGGCTGGCAACGGCGCGGCACGGCGTATGCTGATCGAGGCAGCCTGGCGTTATCGCTTTCCACCCCGGATCAGCCGTGACCTTGTGTTGCGCCAGGAGGGGCTACCCAAGGCAGTCCGCGATACGGCGTGGAAGGCTCAGGAACGGCTATGTCGCCGCTACCGCAGGCTGTCCCAGGCTGGGAAGCTGCCGACCGTGGTGACTGCCGCGATCGCGCGCGAACTGGCAGGCTTCGTCTGGGCCATTGCCCAATTGGTGCAGCAGGCAAACGGCTGACGCGTACGAAACCAACGCCAAGCAGGACAACAGCCGCATCAACAGATGCCAAAACTGAGCAGGGCTGGGGGCACGGTCACGGCCAGGAGAACCCTCGTAACCACTATCAGCCGGATCTCATCCGATGCTGGCGCCTAGACCGAGGAAGCTCCGCGACGCATCCGGTCAGGCGGTAACCAACCCGCGTATCAGAGCATGATCAACCGTCGTTTCGATGATCGTGCCTCCTGCCTTGCTCAGTGGCAGCCATGCTGAACCGCTTGCTCGACAAGCAAGGAGTTGTCGCGCCTGCTACTTGAAATGGCGAACATGAGAGTGGTCTGATCCCGACACTCGCATCCGATGCGGTCGGGTGAATCGGCCCACCAACCAACGGCTAATGGGGAAATCGATAAGAGGGCAAAAGTGGAGGTGGGAGCGCATTTCCCCTTGCCCGCTTCGGCTGCATGGACGCTTTGCGTCATGTGCCGCTGCCATTGTCCCTGTCCGATCTGAGCCGTGCCGAGCTTGAAGCTCTGCTGGTCGAACTGTACGGCGAGATTGCGGTCCTGAAGCAGCTCGTCGCCGAACAGCGTGACGAGATCGTCCGGCTGAAAGGCTTGAAAGGCCCGCCCAGCCTCAAACTCAGTGGCATGGACAAGGCCACGGAACCGGCAAAGCCGGATCGGCCGGCGGGCCGGTCACGACGCGGCAAGGTCCGCCCCCGCGTCAGCATTGAGGCGCGTGTGCTGAAAGCCGCGGCCCCGGGAGGGATCGCGGTTCAAGGGCTACAAGCCGTATCTGGTGCAGGACCTTGTGCTGTCGGTGCGGGCGATCCGCTACCGGCGCGAACGCTGGGTCACACCGGAGGGCCAGAGCATCGTGGCGCCTCTGCCCGCGGGTATCCAAGGGCATTTTGGCCCTGATCTACGCCGTTCCGTATTGATGCAGTATCACCAGGGGCAGACCACGTTGCCGCGTCTGACGGCGCTTTTGCAGGCGACGGGTCTGTCGATCTCCAAACGCGAGGTCCAGCGGCTATTGACCGAGGGGCACGACGGCTTTCTTGCGGAGGCGCGCGACGTGCTGCGCACTGGGCTGGCGGCGTCGCCTTGGGTGTCGGTCGATGATACCGGCGCGCGGCACCAGGCCCAGAACGGCTTTTGCACGCAGATCGGCCATGACCGCTTCACTTGGTTCGGCACGCGCGCAACGAAGACCCGGCTGAACTTCCTCGATCTGCTGCGCGCCGGACATACCGATTACGTGCTGAACGAGGCGGCGTTTGGCTATATGCGCAGCCGCGGACTGGATGGCCCGTTGATCGCACGCTTGGCAGGGACCGGTGAGACGCGCTTGGCTGATCGCGCGGCATGGCAGGTGTATCTTGAGGGGCTCGGGATCGTCCCATCCTCGGCGACCGGGTTTGGCGGTCATCCAGGACCCGGTGCAGATCGCCACCGAAGCGGCTCTGTGGGGCAGCATCCATGCGCACGGCTTGCTGCGCGATGCCGTGCTGCTGAGCGACGATGCCGGGCAGTTCGCGGTCGGACGGCATGCCCTGTGCTGGGCGACACTGCCCAAGGTTCCATGCGCATCGTGCATGGAATGGCAGGCGAGGGCCATGCGGAACGGCTGGTGCACAAGCTGGACACCTTCACGGATTTGCATCGGGCTGCTCAACAGCACATGCGAAAGCTGATTTGGGACTTCTACGCCGATCTCAAGGCCGATCAGGCCAACCCCGGCAAAAGCCGCCGTCTGGTGCTGCGTGCGCGGTTCGATCGCATCTTCCGCCGCCGCACCGGCTTCGTCACGCTGGATCGGTTGCTGAAGCGGCTGCATGCGAGAGTGTCAGGTTTTTTGTGTAATTAGGTTTCCGTGGCTTCCTTAACCGAAGGGAGACACGCGATGCGCGACATTCGACCCGAATTGCTGGACGAGTTGCTGTCTGGCTACGAGAAGCCGTCTGACCTGCTGGGCGAGGATGGCATATTCCGCGCGCTGAAGAAGCGGCTGCTGGAACGGGCCTTGGACGCGGAGCTGTCCGGGCACCTCGGCTACGAGAAGAGCCGGCGCTCCGGGCGCCCCGGCGCCAACAACCGCAACGGGCATACCGCGAAGAGGTGCTGACGGACGAAGGCTCGGTGGGCCTGGCGGTGCCACGCGACCGCGACGGCACGTTCGAACCGGCCCTTGTGCCCAAGGGCGTCACCCGCCTGGCCGGCTTCGACGGCCAGATCATCAGCTTGTATGCACGCGGGCTTTCGGTGCGGGAGGTGCAGGCGCATCTGCGCCAGATGTATCAGATCGAGGTCTCGCCCGACCTGATCGGCCGGGTGACGGACGCGGTGCACGAGGACGTGCTGGCTTGGCGCAACCGCCCGCTGGAGCCGGTCTATCCGGTGGTGTTCTTGGACGCCTTGCGGGTGAAGATCCGCCACGACGGGGTGGTGAAGAACAAGGCGATCTATGTGGCGCTGGCCTTGACGCTGTCGGGCGAGAAGGCGGTGCTGGGGCTGTGGGTCGAGCAGACCGAGGGGGCCCGGTTCTGGGCTCGGCGTGCTGAACGAACTGAAGACCCGCGGCGTCGAGGACATCCTGATCGCGGTGGTCGATGGGCTGAAGGGGTTCCCCGAGGCGATCGGGACGGTGTTCCCGCGGACGATGACGCAGACCGGCATCGTGCACCTGATCCGCAACTCGCTGGAGGCGGTGTCATGGAAGGACCGCAAAGCCTTGATGCCGTCGCTGAAGGCGATCTACCAGGCACCGGCGGTCGGCGCGCCGCCGAGGCGGCGCTGGACGCCTTCGAGGCGGGTCCCTGGGGCCAGCGCTACCCGATGATCGCGCCCATGTGGCGTCGCGCCTGGGCGTATGTGGTGCCGTTCTTTGCCTTCCCGCCGGCGATCCGCAAGATGATCTACACCACGAACGCGGTGGAGAGCCTGAACCGAAGCCTGCGCAAGGTGATCAAGACGCGCGGCAGCTTCCCCTCTGATGAGGCGGCATTGAAGTTGCTATACTTGGCCATCCAACACGCCGGGATGCGTTGGAAGCCCGCGATCACCTGGCCGGAGGCGAAACTGCAGTTCATGATTTTGTTTGGCCACCGTATCGCTCGGTCAGCGAGCTGACCGAGCGATACGGTCCATGGCCATGGAACTATTTACACAGACAATCGGACACACCCCCACATTTGCCAACAAGACCGAGTTGCTGATGGGAGCGGCCGGAGATCCCGCTGCATACCAACGGCTCCGAGAACGATATCCGCTGTCAGGTGACCCGCCGCAAGGTCAGTGCCGGAACACGCAGCGACCTCGGGCGCGATTATCGCGACGCGTTGCTCGGTCTTGCCAAGACCTGCGTCAAGAATGGCGTGACGTTCTGGGATTACCTGAGCAGCCGCCTCGGTGTCCCCAGCCAGCCGCTGATCCCGCCATTACAGCAACTCGTCCGCTGCGGGCCTCAGCACGCCTCATACCACAGCCCGCCCGGGGTTTTGCCCCTGTTACGCGCTGACGTAACAGCGGCAAAAGTTCGGGCGCTCTATGGTGACCTGCAGCGCACAGTGACGAGGTCTGGCAGAAAAGCCACCGGTTGGCAGCCTGTGATGGCAAGCCTGTCGCCCAGGTAGTCCCAGAAGGTAATGCCGAGCTTGGCGCAGGTTTTTGCCAGGCCGAGGAAGGCGTTGCGGCAGTCACGTCCGGTGTCGCTTCTTGTGCCGCCGCTGACCTTTCTCTTGGCCACCTGGCAGCGGATGTCATTCTCCGAGCCGTTGGTGTGCAGCGGGATCTCCGGGCGGTCGAGGACCATCAGCAGCTCAGGCTTGTTGGCGTGTAGCCTGGCGAGCAGGCGGTCCAGCGTGACGAAGCCGGTGCGTCGCCTGAAGATGCGGTCAAAGCGCGCGCGCAGTATTGTGCGGCGGCGGGATGATGGCGTCGCGCGATAGGCCTTCAAGGCTTGGTAGAACGGCCAAATTAGTCCTCGCATGCGGCTCTGTGCGAGACGATGGTGGTCGGTGAAGGTGTCTAGCTTGTGCACCAGGCGTTCGGCATGACCCTCGCCTGCCATTCCATGCGCGATGCGCATGGAACCTTGGGCAGTGTCGCCCAGCACAAGGCGTGCCGGCCGATGGCGAACTGGCCGGCATTGTCGCTGAGGATCACCGTATTGGGCAGGAAGCCATGCGCTTTGACGCTGCCCCACAAGGCGCCTTCGGTGGCCAGATGCACAGGGTTCAGAACCAGCGGCACAGTGGCATCAGGCGGTGCTTGCACACCCATCCTGGCCAGATGCGCGTGCCATCGCTTACCATCGGCGAAGTGTTTGTCCGCCGCCCCAGCCAGCTTGGCGACCAGCGGGCGAGGCAGTCCCCGGTCGCCCATGTAGGCCAGCGCCTCGGCATTGACCACATAGTCGGTGTGGCCGGCGCGCAGCAGTTCCAGGAAGTTCAGCCGGCTTTTGCGGGCGGTGCTGGCGAACCAGGCAAAGTGATCGTTGCCGATCTGCGTGCACACCCCGTTGGCCGCCTGATGCCGCGCACCGGTATCGTCCACGCTCACCCAGGCGGCTTCCGTCAGGCCGGCGCGCAGCACGTCGCGGGCTTCGTCAAGGAAGCTGTCCTGGCCGCCGATCAGCAACCGCATCACCTGACGGCGGGAGATGTCGATCCCAATGTCACGCAGTTGCGTCGCCAGCCGCCGCACCGTGACCTGCCCCTGATGGTGTTGGGCCAGCACGAAACGCCGCAGCTCAGCGCCAAAATGGCCGGTGACGCTTGCCGGCAAGGCCGCGATCAGGGTCCGGCCGTCCGGTGTCAGCCAGCGCTCGCGCCGGTAGCGCATGACATGCGGGCGCAGCACCAGGTCCTGCACCACGAAATCCGCGTAGCCCTTGAACCGCGACCCAGGCGGCGGCGCTGCCTTGATCACCCGATCCTCGTGAATGACCCGTCGCGCAGTCTTCTTGCCACCGCCTCGGCGTGGTGTGCCCACCCCCGCCGGCGTGGTCGGCGTCGCGTTCTCCATGCCGCTCGGCTTGAGCGTCGGGCGCGGCGGCATCCCCTTCAACCGGGCAATCTCGTCGCGTTGCGCCGAAACCGTCTGCTCCAACCGCGACACCTGCGCCACCAGCGCAAGCACCAGGGCCTTCAGCTCAGCAGGCGGCAAATCCTCAAGATCGGCTGGCGGCGACATGCCATCATAGCGTCAGACAAACTGCCTCAGCGAAAGCAAAATCGTCGTGCACCGCCCGGACCTTTGCCACTGTTACGTCAGCGCGGTCTAGCCCGTTGTTTTCACGAGCAACTTTATCAGCCCGGCTGTTCCAGTCAGGCTGATGTTGCTCTAGCTACTGATGCGCTCAGGGTCGATTGTTGCGGCCAACACCAAGGACGCACGGGGTGCTAGCGTTTGCCAGAAGTTCGCTCCTACCGGCGAGGCCACCTATGACAGGAAGGTCAGCATCGAGGGGCTGCCGATGGCCACGTACTGGTTGGTGAAGCGCAGCCGGCCGGTCGCACGCTCGACGCGGAAGACCGTCACCTGGTCGCTGCGATGGTTGCAGGCGGTGATGAAGGTCCCGGTCGGGTCGAGGGCGATGTTGCGGGTGTAGTCGCCACGGGTCCATTCCTCGCCGATCCATCGCACCCGGCCGTCGGCCGCGACGGCGAAGATGCCGATGGTGTTGTGCAGCCGGTTGCCGACATAGACGAAGCGGCCGTCCGGGGTGACCAGGATCTCAGAGGTGAAGTTGGTGCCGGCATAGCCCGGGACAGTGGTCACCTTCTGCTTCAACGTGGCCGCGGCGGTCCGCGGGTCCCAGTCGTAGACCGCGAGCTGCGAGGCTTCCTCATACAGGTTGTAGAAGACCCGCCCGTTCGGGTGGAAGGCGAAGTGGCGTGGTCCGGCGCCGGCGGAGGCCGCCGGGATGAAGGCCGGGTCGCTGGCTGCCAGCTTGCCGCTGGCGGGATCGAACCGGAAGACGAAGGTGCGGTCGAGGCCGAGGTCGTTGACGATGACAAAGCGCCCCGTCGGGTCGGCTGCGATCATGTGGGCGTGCGGCCCATCATGGTCGCTGATGGAGAAGTTGCCTGGCGGCCCCTCAGCGGCTCGGCCGGCACCCGGCGGACCCTGGTCCTGCTGTACGTCCACCGCCTGGTTCAAGGAGCCGTCGGCGCCGACCGGCAGCACCGCGACATTGCCCGCGCCATAATTGGCGACGAAGACGAACCTGCCCGACGGGTGCACGCTGCCGTGCGTCGCACCCCGGCCGCGTGAGCTAACAGTATTCATCTGCCGGAGCTCACCGCTGCCGCGGTCGAGGCCGAAGGTGGTGACGGCGCCGGTCTTGTCCGGGCCGAAGCTGTCGATTTCGCTGACGGCATAGAGAAACCGGCGCTGGGGATCGATGGTCAGCCAGGACGGGCTGGCGAGCGGGAAGACTTTCAGCGGGGTCAGGCTGCCGCTGGTGGTGTCCAGCCGCAGCAGGGTGATGCCCTGGCCGTTGCCGGCGGGCTTGGAGGCGTCGGTGTAGCTGCCGACATAGGCGAACACCGAGTGGGAGGGCGTGGGGCGGGAGGGCGTGGGGCGGAGGGGGAGGGCGCGGGCGGGGGCGGTTCTGCTGGCGCCAAAGGCGGCGAGGCCGGTCAACACGCTGCGCCGGGTTGTTGCATCGCCACCTGCCATTGTCGGCCCCCATTGTTGTTCAGGGTGCAGTGTGGCTGATCAGGCCATGCTGTCGAGGCCCCGCGATGCGGGTGGGCCCGGATCGGGTGGACGTGGATCGGGTGGACGTGGATTGGGCGGGATGGCCAGCGTGGGGCCTGCGATCCAGTCGATGGTCTGGCCATGCGGCCCGGTCCAGGCAACGGGGATGTTGTTCACGGCGAGCAGGAAGCATCCAGGGGCGGGCGCTGGATCGAGATCGCGGGCGATCCGTGGGAACACGCGCGGCGATTCATTGCTGAGCCAGAAGTCGCACAGCGTGGCCATGCGTTCGGCAAAGGCCTGGCATTCCGCCTGCTGTTCAAGATAGGCAACCACGGCGGTGTGGAAGATCACCAGGGTGGCGTGCTTCGGCGCCTGGCGGCAGAGTTGGCCAAGCGCCTCGCCGCGCAGATCGCCGCGGACGATCCAGGGTGTTGCGACGTGGGGCGTGACGGTTGGGGGTTTGACGAAGGGGGGCTTCTCGCGGGCGGCGATCGCCAGGGCGGCCTGCAGGTTGGCGCGCCGCTGCGTCTGCTCCGGCCAGACCAAGGTCTGCAGCCAAGCGGCTTGCAGCGGATCGGCTGCGTCGACGGGATCGAGGTCCAGCCCGGCGCGCCAGACGATCCGCGGCATGCTGCGCGGCAGCGGCGTGGTGCGGCTGGGCTGGCAGGTGAACACCGGATGGCCGGGACTGGTATGCAACGGAGCGATGCGGTGGCCGCCGTAGTCGTAGCCGTAGAAATCCGGCAGCAGGCACAACCCGGCCGAGGCGCCCACCTCGATCAGCGCCAGCGGCTGCGGCAGTTGGGCCAGCACAGGCAGCAGGGTGGCGCATCGGGCAGGTTCATTGGTCTGCGTCGCATGGCTCAGCATGACGGAGCGGACGGCTTCGGGGTTGGCAAGCAGGGAGTGGCGAAAGCGCGGCCAGTCGGGTGTCCCATGCGGCGCAACGCCGAACAGGTGGCGCATGGCGGCCAGCAGCAGGTTGGGTTGCTGTTTGGCCGGCGGCAAGGTCGTGAGGAAGCCGATCACATCGGCATCGGCGGCGATCTGCAAGGCCAGCGCTTCATAGGAAGGCGACTGGCCGTGGGCTTCCTCGCGCGCGAAGCAGCGGTAGCGGGCGGCGATGCCGGTGTCGGATGGAGGTGAGGCCATCACTGGGCGGCGCGGTCAGATGGCGGGCTCAGAGGGGGCGCCAAAGCTCGCCTTCATGGACCGCCTTGCCCTCGGCCTCCAGCTTCAACAGGTGGGCCATGACGTTGCGCTCCGCGGCTCGGCGCAGCCTGGGGTCGAGCTGGGCGTACAGGGCGTGCATGATGGCCTGGCTGTCAGCGGGTCCGTCGGCGAGCTTGCGGACGATGGCCTGCTCGCGGAGCATACGGTGGGTCAGCATGGCGCGGGCCAGTTCCCTGGGCTGATAAAGCGGCGGCCCGTGGCCGGGCAGGTAGACGTCGTCGTTACGGCCCAGCAGCAGGTTCAGGCTGGCGAAGTAGTCGCGCATGTTGCCACCGGGGGGGCTGACGACGCTGGTGGACCAGGACATCACGTGGTCGGCGCTGAACAGCACCTTCTCGCCGGTGGGCAGCGGCAGCGCGAAGCACAGGTGGTCGGCGGCATGGCCGGGGGTGTGCAACGCCAGCATGCCGGCGAAACTGCCCATGTGGTCCAGCTTGATGTCAGGCTGGAAGCCGGGCAGCGCGCTGGCGCGGAAGCCTGCCGTCGGCGCGCCGGTGACGGCCTGCAGGGCGGGGACAGCGCCGACATGGTCGTGGTGGGTGTGGCTGACCAGGATGAAGGCGACCTTGCTGCTGGTGTGGCGCAGGATCGCCTCGATGTGGCTGGGATGATCCTCGGGGCCGGGGTCCAGGACGACCAGCCCCCGCGGCGTGTCGATCAGATAGGTGTTGGTGCCGAAATAGGTCATCGGCCCGGGGTTGTCGGCGACGATCCGGCTGATGCCCGGCAACACAGGCAGCCTGGCGCCACGCGTCGGCTCCGGTTCGGTCAGGAAGGACATCGTGGCGTCTCCATGCACAATTGGGTCACAGAGCGTGGCGGACGCGCCCGGACGAGGACAGCTTGCATGCCGCAAAGCCGGCGGACTGGCAACACGGCGGATTGGCAACACGCGGACTGCAACCTCGTGGCAGGGCGGCCAAGGTCAGCGGCAGCAGCCTGAGGTGAGTCAGCCGATGTCGTGGATCAGGAAACGCGGACCCATCACGGCGACGATCGTGCCGACATTGACCAGCAAGACCAGCAGCATTGCGCGGAAGCCGGACAGGCGCAGGGCGTTGCGGGCCAGAAACCAGTGCAGCCACAGGCCGTAGCAGCCCAGGCATGCAAGCAGAACGATGCTGGCCGTCGCCTCATTGAAGCCGGCGCTGACCGCGATACTCAGCGGCAGCATGATCAGGCAGGCGAGGAACGGCAGGATCCACTCGCACCAGTTGAACGCCGTGGCGAAGCGCGTCCAGGCTTCGGTACGCTTCCAGAGCCGGGCGAGTTCGTAGGAGACGATGGCCGGGGTCAGCAGCGCGCACAGCGTCATGGCAAGACCGGTCAGCGCCTGCCGCGGCCCTTCGGAGGTGATCGCGAGACCAGCACCAACGAGCGGGAACGCGACCAGGGGTGCCAGGCTGGAGAGATATGACTGTGCGGTAGAGCCGAAGCAGGCGATGCCGTCTGGACGTCCGCGCGCCACCCGCCACATCCCAACCACGATCCTGCGCCAGGCCAGCGGGTCCGGCCTCATGCCAGGAACGCCGCTATGATCTCATGGTAGGTGCCGGCGAGTTGACGCAGTTGCGCCACCGGCACGGCTTCATCGACCTGATGCATGGTGGCACCCACCAGGCCAAACTCGGCGACGTCGCAATACCGGGCGATGAAGCGGGCATCCGACGTGCCGCCGCCGGTGTCCAGCGTCGGCTCGACGCCGGTGGCCCGGGTGATCGCGTGCTGCAGCGCGCTGAGGTGCGGGCCCGGCTGGGTGCGAAAAGCCTCGCCGCTGATCGAGGCCTGCAGATCGAATTGCGGTGCGTAACGGGCCAGGGTTGCGCGTACCCAGGCGATCAGCGAGGCGCCGTCGTGGCCGTCGTTAAAGCGGATGTTCAGCGCGGCCTGGGCCGAGGCGGGAATGACATTGGTTGCGCTGTTGCCGACGTCGATGCTGGTGAGCTGCAGCGATGACGGCTCGAACCCAGCGCTGCCGGCGTCCAGCGGGGCCGCGGTCAACGCCGCCAGCGCCAACACCAGACGATGCACGGGATTGTCCGCCCGGTGTGGATAGGCGACATGGCCCTGGACGCCGTGCAGGGTGATCCTGAGGTTGACGCTGCCGCGCCGGCCGATCTTGACCATATCGCCCAGGTCCGCCTGGCACGTCGGCTCGCCGACCAGGCAGAAGTCCGGGATGTGGCCGTTGGTCCGCATCCAGTCCAGCACCTTCACGGTGCCGTCGGTCGCGGGCCCTTCCTCATCGCCGGTGATCAACAGGCTGATGGAGCCACGCGGTTCGCGGTGCTGCAGGAACTGGGCGGCGGCGGCGGTGAAGGCGGCGATCGCGCCCTTCATGTCGCAGGCGCCGCGGCCGTACAGGACGCCGTCGCGAACGGCGGCGGCAAAGGGGTCGCTGCTCCAGCGGCCGGCGCCGGCGGGCACGACGTCGGTATGGCCGGCGAAGCAAAGATGCGGGCCGCCGCTGCCCAGGCGGGCGAACAGGTTCTCTGTCTCACCGTAGCGCAGGCGGTGGACGGTGAAGCCAAGCTGGCCGAGCGTCTCGGCGAGGGCCTGCTGCGCGCCGGCGTCGGCGGGCGTGACAGAGGCGCAGCGGATCAGTGTCTGTGCCAGGGGCAGCGGGTCGTGCAGATCGGTGCCAGCCATCAATCGCGCAGCAGCTCGTTGATCGAGGTCTTGGCCCGGGTCTGCGCGTCAACGGTCTTGACGATCACGGCGCAGTAGAGCGACGGGCCGGCGGATCCGTCCGGCAGCGGGCGGCCCGGCAATGAGCCCGGAACGACCACCGAATAGGCGGGCACACGGCCGATGAAGATCTCGCCCGTGCCGCGGTCGATGACCTTGGTGGATGCGCCGATGAACACGCCCATCGACAGCACGCTGCCCTGCTCGACGACGACGCCCTCGGCGACCTCGGACCTGGCACCGATGAAGCAGTCGTCTTCGACGATCACCGGGTTGGCCTGCAGCGGTTCCAGCACGCCGCCGATACCGACACCACCCGACAGATGGCAGTTGCCGCCGATCTGGGCGCAACTGCCGACGGTTGCCCAGGTGTCCACCATGGTGTTGCGCCCGACCCGGGCGCCGACGTTGACGAAGCTGGGCATCAAAACGGCCCCCGGCGCGATGAACGCCGACCGCCGGACCACCGCGCCTGGCACCACTCGGAAACCGGCTGCCTTGAAGCGGTTCTCACCCCAGCCGGCGAACTTCAACGGCACCTTGTCCCAGACGGGCGCGTCGGCCGCGGCCTGCATCAGGGCCGCGTCGGTCAGCCGGAAGGACAGCAGCACCGCCTTCTTCAGCCACTGGTTGACCTGCCAACCTGCAGCTTCCTTCTCGGCAATCCGCAGCTCCCCGTTGTCCAGCGCCTCAAGCGCAGACTCGACGGCATCACGGGCTTCACCCTGGGTGGCGGCGGAGAGGCTTTCGCGTTGCTCCCACAGGGTCTCGATTGGCTGTTGCAGGGGATGCTGAGACATCGTGTGGGCGGTCCTGATCTGGGCAGTCGTTTAAAGGCGTTCGTCATGGGACGGGCGTGACATGGAGAGGCGTCATGTGGGCAGGCTGGAGTTGCGGAATTGAGCGGACGATGCGGTTGGCATCGATCGCTGTCAACGCGCCTAGAGATTGTGTATCGGCGCGGCATCAGGTTGACCGAAAACGTGTAGCAAAAATCGGTTGTTTATCAACTTTACCTTCCAAGTGTCGCGGATGAAGCGCTAGAAGTAAAACGCTCGATTTTTTGGAGACTTTGATGTCATTCAATGAGGAATTGAAGCGTCGCAGCCAAGTCATGACGATGCCAGTCATTTTCCTGGCGATTACTACCTATTTTAGCTGGAATGCAACCCAGGGCGACCGCGGACTTGTTGCTTATACGCAACGACAACTGCTGCTGCACGAGGTCGTTGCCGATCAGACCGCAGCCAAGGCCGAGCGGGACGGCTGGGAGGTTCGCGTGGCCGGTTTGCGGGCGCGTCACCTGAACCCCGATACGTTGGATGAGCGCGCCCGCGCGATGCTGAACCTGTCGGATCCGGACGAGGTGATCGTCAAGCTCGCCGGGCCGGAGAAGCTGTTCTAGTATCGCCCATCGGTAAAGGGCGATACGTCGGTTTGGCTTGAAGTGGCCGATTCACGCGGCGAAGCGCGCTTCTCTGCGATCGGGCACTACTACCGCCCATCGGTAAAGGGTGATCGTCACGCGGCTACGCGCGGACAATCGCGCCTTTGCGCGGTTCCAGCCTGCGCGAGGCCGCTTTAGCGGTTCATCATCACCGGCAGGGTCGAATGCTCCAGGACGTGGCGGGTGACGCCGCCCAGGATCAACTGCCGCAGCCGCGAGTGCGAGTAAGCACCCATGGAGAGCAGGTCACAGCCGAAGCTGGCGGCAGCGGCCAGCAAGCCGGCGCCGACGGAGCCGCTGACCGACTTGAACGTGATAATCTCGGCGTGGACGCCGTGCAGGGACAGATAGGCTGCGAGGTCAGGCGCCCCTGGACCCCGCCGCTGATAGCCGTCGGCGGAGAGCACGGCAACGGCATCCGCGCGCTGCATCCAAGGCATGGCGGCCAGGACCGAAGACGCCGACTCGGAGGTGCCGTTCCAAGCCACACAGACGCGAGTGCCGATGGTCGCCGGCGTCACCTGGGGTGAGATCAGCACCGGGCGCCCCGAATCGAACAGCACTGCATGGAGCGCATCCGAGGAGGAGACATCCTCTCCGGCGTCCGGGTGCGGCACGACGGTAAGGTCGGCCAGGCGTGCCTGCTGTGCGACGATGTCCTCCTCCCGCCCGGTTACCGCGGCGAAGCTGGCGGTCGCATGATCCGCGGCCGCATGAGCCTCCTGCACCTTGACTTCGTGACGGGCGACGAACCGCTCAAACATCAAACGGACCGCGTGGGCGCGATCGTTGCTTTCCCTTTCGGTGGCCGACATCATCTCCTCGATCATGGCGCCGGACAGGCCCTCCCCGGCCAGCGGCGCGACATCGCGGCTGTCCACGCGTACGTGCAGCGCGGTGACATGGGCGTTCCATCGGCGGGCAATGCTCAATGCGGTGAGCAGCGCGGCCTCCCCCGCCGCGGTCCCGGTCAATGGCAGCAGCAGCTTGCGTATCGCCATGGTCATCTCCTTGCGCGAGAGAATTGCAGCCTGAGCAGTGCAGGTTTGCATGTTCGTTGCAAGTGCGTTCGGCTCAACCAAGAACTTTTGATGATCGAGCGAGGGTGTCAGGGAAACAGTTTCGTCTGCTGCCAGGCGCCCGCGGCGGCTTGGCGATACACGGTCCTGTCGTGCAGCCGGAACGGCATGTCCTGCCAGAATTCGAAGGCGGTGGGCAGCACCCGGAAGCCGGACCAGTAGGCGGGCCGGGGGATATCCTGCTGGAAGCGGCGCTCAGCCTCCGCCAGCCGTTCCTCCAGCAGTGCGCGTGAGGCCAGCGGCCGCGACTGCTGCGAAGCCCAGGCGCCGAGGCGGGAGTTGCGTGGCCGGGTAACGTAGTAGGCGTCGGCTTCGGTGTCGGTCACACGTTCGACCGTGCCCTCGATGCGGACCTGCCGGCCGAGCGACTTCCAGTAGAACAACAGGGCGACGTGCGGATTGGCCGCGAGTTCCTCGCCCTTGCGACTTTCGGTGTTGGTGTAGAACACGAAGCCCCGGTCATCGACCCCCTTGAGGAGGACGGCACGCACCGATGGGCGGCCCTCTGGCGTGGTGGTGGCCAGCGCCATGGCGTTGGGGTCCTTGGGTTCGGACCTGACCGCTTCGGCCATCCAGGCGTGGAACTGTTCGAACGGAGAAGCCGTCGTCGCGTCTTGATCGGGCATGCAAGCATCCTCTGACTGGAGGGTAGATAGGTTGGGGAAGACCATTTTGCGTCAATTCCCCGGCGAGACCACCGGATGATGATACCAGGGCATGCGTGCCGACCCCTTGAAGTTTCCCGGATCGCTGGCACAAACCCTTGGCAGGAAAGCTGTTCGCGGAGACCGCCATGAAAGAGACGCCAGATCACGATCCCCACGCGGAGATCCGCGAGGAAGTCCGCAAGCTGTGCAGCCACTTCCCCGGGGAGTATTGGCGCAAGCTTGACCAAGAGCGGAGTTATCCGACGGAGTTCGTCAACGCGCTGACCGAGGCGGGGTATCTGGCGGCGCTCATTCCCGAAGAGTTCGGCGGGGCTGGCCTGCCGCTTGCGGCGGCGGCAGCGATCCTGGAAACCATCCAGGCGGAGGGCTGCAGCGGCGCTGCCTGCCACGCGCAGATGTATATCATGGGCACGATCCTGCGGCACGGCACGGAGCGGCAGAAGCAGACCTACCTGCCGAAGATCGCCACGGGCGCGTTGCGGCTGCAGGCGTTCGGCGTCACCGAGCCGACCAGCGGCACCGACACGACATCGCTGCGGACCTTCGCCCGCAAGGAGGGCGATACGTACGTTGTCAACGGTCAGAAAGTTTGGACCAGCCGCGCAGAACACTCTGACCTGATGCTGCTGCTGGCCAGGACGACGCCGCGGGAGCAGACGGCCAAGCGAACCGAGGGACTGTCGACATTCATCGTCGACATGCGGCAGGCACTGGGCAACGGTCTGACGATCCGGCCGATCCGCACCATGATGAACCACAACTCAACCGAGATCTTCTTCGACAACATGGTCATTCCGGCGGAGAGCCTGGTTGGCGCCGAGGGGCGCGGGTTCCGCTACATCCTGGACGGCATGAATGCGGAACGGCTGCTGATCGCCGCCGAATGCATCGGGGATGCCAAGTGGTTCCTGCGCAAGGCGGCGGACTATGCGCGGGAGCGTCAGGTGTTCGGTCGGCCGATCGGGCAGAACCAGGGGATCCAGTTTCCGCTGGCGCGGGCCTATGCGCAGATGCGTGCCGCCGAGCTGATGGTGCATGCGGGCTGCGAGAAGTTCGCCGCTGGGCAGACCCCGGGCGAGGAAGCCAACATGGCGAAGATGCTGGCGGCGGAGGCATCCTGGGCGGCGGGCGAGGCGTGCATCCAGACGCATGGCGGCTTTGGCTTCGCCGAGGAGTATGACGTGGAGCGGAAGTTCCGCGAGACGCGGCTGTATCAGGTGGCGCCGATCAGCACGAACCTGATCCTGTCGTATATCGCCGAGCACGTGCTGGAGTTGCCGCGCAGCTACTGAGAGCCGGTTTGGGAAACGCGTTCGGCAGGGTCGCGCGCTTCGGGTGCCTGCGACCTCAGCTTGGATCCTAGAGGAGGCGAAACACCAGAAGCCGGGCGGCGCCGTGGCTGCGTTCGGCGAGAACGGCGTGATCGGGACGCCAGGGGTCGGCGCGAGCGGTCTCCGCGACGATGAGCGCACCCGGGCACACGCAGCCGATTGCCGTCAGGTGGGCGAGGGCTTGGGGAACGCGGTCGTCGCCATAAGGCGGGTCAAGGAAGACGAGAGAAGCAGGCGCAAGGCGCGGGTCACGCTGCAGCGCGAACAGATCCGTTGGCAGGATGCTGACGTGCGCTTCCGCCCGGCAAGCGGCGACGTTGGCCCGCAGCGCCCTCAGCGCCAGAAGATCGGCTTCAACAAAGCAGGCGCAGGCGGCGCCATGCGACAGCGCCTCCAGTCCCAGCGCGCCGGTGCCGGCGAACGCGTCCAGCACAACCGCATCCTCAATCACCGCGCGCCCGCCCCACCCTGCGTGCATCAGCATGTCGAACAGCGCCTGCCGCACCCGGTCAGCGGTGGGCCGCGTCGCCTCACCCGCCGGCGCCACCAGCCGCCGCCCGCGCCACGCTCCGCCGACGATCCGCATGCTATCGATGCCGCTTGGCCGGCTGGGGCGCCCCCGCAGCCGCCGGCAACTGCTCCCGCAGGATGCGGGGAGCGATCTCCTCAATACCGCCGCGTTCCAGCAGACCGAGCTGAAACGGGCCATAGGCGATGCGGATGAGGCGGGAGACAGCCAGCCCCAGATGCGCCATGACGCGGCGGATTTCGCGGTTCCGGCCTTCCTTCAGGCTGACCGTCAGCCACGTGTTGTCGCCACTCCGGCTGTCCAGCTCGGCCTCGATAGGCCCGTAGCGCATGCCTTCGATCACCACGCCGCGACTGAGCGACTTCAAGGCGGATTCGGCTGGCATGCCGAACACGCGGACGCGGTAGCGCCGCAGCCACTCGGTGGAGGGCAGTTCCAGCGTGCGGGCCAGGCCGCCATCGTTGGTCAGCAGCAGCAGCCCCTCACTGGTCAGGTCAAGCCGGCCCACGCTGACCACCCGCGGCAACTGGTGGCGCAGCTTGTCGAACACGGTCGGCCGGCCTTCGGGGTCCTTGTGCGTCGTCACCAGCCCCTCGGGCTTGTGGTAGCGCCAGACGCGGGTGCGATCGGGCTGATCCACCACCTTGCCGCCGACCTGGACGATGTCACCTTGCGAGATGAATGTGGCGGGGTGCGTCACGGTCCGGCCGTTCAAGCTGACCAGGCCGTCGGTCAGCAAACGTTCGGCGTCGCGCCGGCTGGCCACCCCGGCGCGGGACAGCCACTTGGCGATGCGGTCGCCGCGCGTCTGGTCAGCGCCGCTCATGACGCCCGGGCGCCGATGTCACGGCGGCAGAACCCGTCTGCCCAGACGATTGTGTCGACGCCGGCGTAAGCCAGGGCTCGGGCCTGCCGCAGGTCGGGCGCGGTGGCGCAGATGGTCAGGACACGGCCGCCGGCGGCCACGACGCTGCCATCGGGGCCAGCCTGCGTGCCGGCATGGAAGACGGTGATGCCTGGCATCGCCGCGGCCGCGTCCAGTCCCTGGATGGCTGAACCGAGACGCGGAGCGTCGGGATAGCCGTTGGCTGCGATGACGACGGCGAGTACGGCCTGGTCGCTCCATCGCAGGGCGAATTCGCGCAGCTCACCGTCGCAGGCCGCAAGCAGCGCGGGCAACAGGTCGGACTTGAGGCGGGACAGCAGGGCCTGGCATTCGGGGTCGCCGAAGCGGACGTTGAACTCGATCAGCTTGGCGCCCTCCTCGGTCAGCATCAGGCCGGCGAACAGGATGCCGCGGAAGGGTGTGCCCCTGCGCACCATCTCCTTCAGGGCGGGACGGATGATCTGCTCAAGGCAGGCTTCCTCGAGCCTGGGCGGGAAGCTGGGCAGCGGCGAGCATGCACCCATGCCGCCGGTGTTGGGTCCGGTGTCGCCGTCGCCGGCGCGCTTGTAATCCTGCGCGGAGCCCAGCAGGAGTGCGTCCTCGCCGTCGCAGAGGGCAAACAGGGAGACCTCCTCGCCGGACAGGCATTCCTCGATCAGCACGGCGGCCCCGGCCTCGCCAAAGGCCTTCTGGATCATCATCGCATCGATGGCGGCCACCGCCTCGTCCACGGTGGCGGCGACGACCACACCTTTTCCGGACGCCAGCCCGTCCGCCTTGATGACGATCGGGCCGCCGCGCTTGCGGACGAAAGCGATGGCTGCGTCGGCATCCTCGAACCTCTCCCACAGCGCGGTCGGGATGCTGGCGTCGTCGGCCAGTTCCTTGGCGAAGGTCTTGCTGCCCTCTAGCTGGGCGGCTGCCCGGGTCGGGCCACAGCAGGCGATACCCACCGCCTGCATGGCGTCGGTGATGCCGGCGACCAGCGGCGCCTCGGGCCCGGGCAAGACCAGATCGATGGCGTTGTCCTGGGCGAAGCCGACCAGGGTCGGGATCTCCATCGCATCGATGCTGACGCATTCGGCGACAGCGGCGATGCCGGGATTTCCCGGCGCGCAGTACAGCTTCGTCAGCATCGGGCTGCCGGCAATCGCCCAGCACAGCGCATGCTCCCGCCCACCAGAGCCGACGACCAGCACCTTCATCCGTCTCTCTCCCGCCAACCGCATCAGGTTCCACCCGCCTTCGCTGTAGCATAGGCTGGCGGCATGGACGATTCCCGCCCCCTCGCCGCCTCGAACATGCCGGAGTACACGGTCTCGGAGATCTCCGGTGCGGTGAAGCGCACGCTGGAGACCACGTTCGGACGGCTTCGCATCCGCGGCGAGCTGACCGACGTGAAGCGCTATGCCTCGGGCCACATCTACCTGTCGCTGAAGGACGAGAACTGCAAGATTTCCGGCATCGTCTGGAAGAGCGCAGTGGCGCGCCTGGGGCTGGTGCCGGAGAACGGCACCGAGGTGATCGCCACCGGCCGCATCTCGGCGTTTGGCGAGCGGTCGTCGTATCAGCTCATCATCGAGCGGATGGAGTATGCCGGCGTCGGCGCGTTGCTGGCGCGGATCGAGATGATCCGCCAGCGGCTGACGGCGGAGGGCCTGTTCGACGCGGTCCGCAAGCGCCCCCTGCCCGGCCTGCCGAAGGTGATCGGCGTGGTGACCAGCGAGCAGGGTGCGGTAATACAGGACATCCGGATCACCATTGCGCGCCGCTTCCCCCGCGCCATCCTGGTCTGGCCGGTTCCGGTGCAGGGCGAGGGTGCGGGTGAGCGCATCGCCGCCGCCATCACCGGCTTTGACGCCATGCCGGCCGATGGTCCGCTGCCCCGGCCGGACGTGCTGATCGTGGCCCGCGGCGGCGGCAGCCTGGAAGACCTGATGGCGTTCAACGACGAGGCCGTGGTGCGCGCGGCGGCGGCGTGTCGCATTCCGCTGATCTCGGCGGTCGGGCATGAGACGGACACGACGCTGATCGACTACGTCTCTGACCGGCGGGCGCCGACACCAACCGCGGCGGCAGAGATGGCGATCCCGGCGCGTGCCGACCTGGTGGCCGACCTGTCGCAGAAGGGTGCCAGGCTGGTCGGCGCGCTGAACCGCCGGGCGCAGGAGAGCCGGCTGCTGCTGTCGCGGGTGGAGCGTGGCATTCCCGATCTGCCGGCGCTGCTGGGTTCGGCCCGCCAGCGGCTGGACGACCGAGCGGAACGGGCGCTGCTGGCGCTGCCGGCGCTGGTCAGCCGGCGCCGGGTGCTGCTGACCTCGGTCGAACGGCGGCTGCCGGACCCGCACCGGCTGACCACCCCGGCGCGCGAGGCGCTGCGGGACCGCGACCTGCGGCTGCGGCTTGCAGCACCCGGTCTGCTGGTCGCCCGCGCCGCTGGACTGAGCATGAGCGGCCAGCGGCTGCAGGGGGCGGCACACCGAGCGATGACGTTGCTGCGTGGCAGGGCGGACCGGGTGACGGGGCGGCTGTCCGAGGCGCCGCTGCGGACGGCCTGCCGCGAGGCGCGGGCGCACCTGGTGGGGCTGGGTCACCGGCTGGATGCGGCCTCACCGCTGGCGCTGCTGGAACGCGGCTATGTGCTGGTGACGAACGTGGCGGGCAAGCCGGTCACCAGTGCCGCCTCGGTCAGGCCGGGCGGCAGGCTGCGGCTGCACTTCGGCGATGGCGAGGTGGATGCCGTCGTGCAGGGTGGGACGGAGCGGGGCGCGTCCGTGCGGAGCGGGTCGGAGCGCGTGCGGGCCGCGCCGCAGCAGCCGAAGCTTGACCTGTGACTGGGATGCGGATGGATGGCTACTCGGCGGCGATTTCGGCGAATGTCCTGATCGCTGTCAGCAGCGCCTCACGCACCAGCGGGGCGCCGACATATCCGGCCATGTGCAGCAGGGCTTCGGAGAGTTCGTCCTCGGTCCAGCCCTGGTTGAGGGCGAAGCGCAGGTGCAGCTTCAGTTCCGGCTCCCGGCCCTGCGCGGCGTCGGACACCACGCAGATCAAGGCGCGCGTCTTCAGGTCGAGTCCCGGGCGGGTCCACAGCGTGCCGAACACGGCCTCCTGCGTATAGGCGGCGAACTTTTCCATGATGGGATGGCGGTAGACCCCGTTGTCGAGCTTGTCGGCGTAGGCCTCGCCCATCAGCTTCCGCCGCATCGCCTTGCCTTCGGCACGTCGGTCATCGGCCATGTCTTTTTTTCCTGCTTGCTGATTGGGGGGAAGTGTCGGGCAAAGCCAGGGGCCTGGCTAGGGCCTGATGGCTTCGGTTTGAGGCGTCAGGCCCGCAGCAGGCCGCCGCGCTTTTCGATGAAGGCGGCGATGGCGGCGACGCCCTGGCCGGCGCGGATGTTGGCGAACACGAACGGGCGGTCGCCGCGCATTTTCCGCGCGTCGCGGTCCATCACCTCCAGGCTGGCGCCGACGAAGGGGGCGAGGTCGATCTTGTTGATGACGAGAAGATCACTGCGGGTGATGCCCGGGCCGCCCTTGCGGGGGATCTTGTCGCCGGCCGACACGTCGATCACGTAGATCGTCAGGTCGGCAAGCTCTGGGCTGAAGGTCGCGGCGAGGTTGTCGCCGCCGGATTCGATCAGGATCAGGTCCAGATCGGGAAACCGCCGGCGCAGGTCGGCGACACCGGCGAGGTTGATCGAGGCATCCTCGCGGATGGCGGTGTGCGGGCAGCCGCCGGTCTCGATCCCCAGGATGCGCTCCGGTGGCAGCGAGCCGGCGCGGGTCAGGAACTCGGCGTCCTCCTTGGTGTAGATGTCGTTGGTGATCGCGGCGATATGGCATCGGTCGCGCAGGTGCCGGCACAGGGCGTCCATCAATGCGGTCTTGCCGGTGCCGACCGGGCCGCCGATGCCGACGCGCAGCGGACCATGCGGGGATGCGATCATGAGCGGAACAACCTTGTGTACTGGGTTTCGTGGCGGATGGCGGCGAGGTCGGATCGGAAGGCGCAGCCGCCGAGGTCGTCGAGGCTGGCGCTGCGCGAGGCGTCGGCGGTTTGCAGGATGAGCGGTTCGAGGGCGGCGAGGACCCGCAGGCCGGCGGTCTGACCCAGCGGGACGAGGCGGACGGCGGCGGAGACCAGGTTGGTGGTGAAGGCCTGCAGATAGGCGGCGGCCGTGTTGTCCTCGGGGATGCCGTGGAAGCCCGCGGTGGCGCCGACGGCGATGGGGTAGCTGACGGGATCGGGGACGTCGGGCACCCCCCAGGGTGCGGCGGCCAGCATGAACGCCTGCCCCTGGCTGACCGACTCCGCCCGCCGCTCATAACCAGAGGCTGTGGCCAGCGCCAGCTCGGTGACCCCGCGCAGGGCAGCCGCATCGTTGCCGGCACGGCAGGCATGGCGCAGCAGGATGACGTCGGAGCGGCCGGTGCCGTGACCGACGACATCCGCCAGCCAGATCCGCAGGGTTGTTTCATCCGCAACGTCGCCGGCTTCGACCGCCCACTCCAGGCCGTGCGAGTAGGCGAAGGCGCCGGTGGGGAAGGCCGGCGACAGCCACGTCATCAGCCGCAGCAAGGCGCGATGCTTGGCCGGCACGGCATCCGCCGCCTCAGAGGTGGTGATGGTCGTGTGGTTCATCGTCATGATGATGGTGATGGCCGCCGCCGGCATAGGCGCCGGCTTCCGGATCAAACGGTGCCTGGATCAAGGCGACGTGGCCGCCCAGTCCCTCGACCATCGCCGCGATCACGTGGTCGGCGCGGATGCGGATGCGGCCGTGGAGGAGCTGGACCGGCAGGTGGCGGTTGCCGAGGTGCCAGGCGATGCGAATTAGCCGATCGTCATGGTGGGCGTGGATCTCCATCAACGCTTCTGGCTGGGCGCAGACGCGGACGACGCCGGTGGATGTCCGCAGCCCGTCGCCGTCGCGCAGGCGCACGGCCTGCGGCCGGTCGATCATGACCTCGGCGCCGCCGACGGTCGTCAGCACGATGCGGCGGCGGAAGCGGCCGTCATAGTCGATCAGGACACTGTCGACCTGTTGATCGTTGTCCCAGCTTCCGGCTGGCAGGATTTCGGCGGCCAGGACTTTCGCGGGCTGCATCAGAACAGGAAGTAGCGCTGGGCCATGGGCAGGATCGTCGCCGGCTCGCAGGTCAGCAGCGTGCCGTCGGCGCGCACCTCATAGGTTTCGGCGTCGACCTCGATCAGTGGCGTGGCGTCGTTGTGGATCATGGCCTTCTTGCCGATGCCGCCCCTGGTGTTCGAGACGGCCGCGAGGCGGCGCTGCAGCCCCAGCGCCTTGCCGATTTCGGCCTCGATCGCCGCGGCGGAGACGAAGGTGATGCAGCTTGCCGCCATGGCGCGCCCGAAGGCGGCGAACATCGGCCGGTAGTGCACCGGCTGGGGTGTCGGGATCGAGGCGTTGGGATCGCCCATCGGCGCGCAGACGATCGAGCCGGCCTTGATGACCAGATCGGGTTTCACGCCGAAGAACGCGGGCGACCACAGCACCAGGTCGGCCAGCTTGTTCGGCTCGACCGAGCCGATCTCATTGGCGAAACCCTGGGCGATGGCGGGGTTGATCGTATACTTGGCGATGTAACGTTTTACCCGGACGTTGTCGTTGCGCTGGGTGTCGCCGGGCAGCGCGCCGCGCTGGGTCTTCATCTTGTGCGCGGTCTGCCAGGTGCGGATGATGACTTCGCCGACGCGGCCCATGGCCTGGCTGTCCGACGACATCATCGACAGGGCGCCGAGGTCGTGCAGGATGTCCTCCGCCGCTATCGTTTCTTTGCGGATACGGCTTTCCGCGAAGGCGACGTCCTCGGGGATGGTGCTGTCCAGGTGATGGCAGACCATCAGCATGTCCAGATGCTCATCCAGCGTGTTGGCGGTGTAGGGACGCGTCGGGTTGGTGGAGCTGGGCAGCACGTTGGGCAGGCCGGCGACCTTGATGATGTCTGGCGCATGGCCGCCGCCCGCGCCTTCGGTGTGGAAGGCGTGAATGGTGCGACCCTTGAAGGCGGCGATGGTGTCCTCGACGAAGCCGGATTCGTTCAGCGTGTCGGTATGGATCATCACCTGGACGTCGAAGCGGTCCGCCACGGCCAGGCAGGTGTCGATGGCGGCGGGGGTGGTGCCCCAATCCTCATGCAGCTTGAGGCAACTGGCGCCGGCGCGGACCATCTCCTCCAGTGCCTGCGGCTGAGAGGCGTTGCCCTTGCCGGCGAAGGCGATGTTGACCGGCAGGCCTTCCGCCGCCTGCAGCATGCGCGCGAGGTGCCATGGGCCAGGCGTGCAGGTGGTTGCGGCCGTGCCGGTGGCCGGGCCGGTGCCGCCGCCGACCAGGGTGGTGATGCCGGCGGCGATCGCCTCGTCCACCTGCTGGGGACAGATGAAGTGGATGTGGCTGTCGATGCCGCCCGCGGTCAGCAGCTTGCCCTCGCCGGCGATCACCTCGGTGCCGGGGCCTATGACGATGTCGACGCTGGGCTGCACGTCGGGATTGCCGGCCTTGCCGATGCGCGCGATGCGTCCGTTGGTGATGGCGACGTCGGCCTTGACGATGCCCCAGTGGTCGACGATCAGGGCGTTGGTGATGACGGTGTCGACCGCACCTTCCGCCTGGCTGCGCTGCGACTGGCCCATGCCGTCGCGGATCACCTTGCCGCCGCCGAACTTCACTTCCTCGCCGTAGCTGGTGAAATCCTTTTCCACCTCGATGATCAGGTCGGTATCGGCGAGACGGACGCGGTCGCCGGTGGTGGGGCCGAACATGTCGGCGTAGGCCGCGCGGGTGATGCGGGCCATCAGAGCGTGCCCATCACGTCGCCGCGGAAGCCATAGACGGCACGGCCGCCGCGGTAGGGGATCAGCGTGACGTCGCGAGTCTGGCCGGGTTCGAAACGGACGGCAGTGCCGGCGGCGATGTCCAGCCGCTGGCCCCTGGCGGCGGCGCGGTCGAAGGACAGCGCCGGGTTGGTTTCGGCGAAGTGGTAGTGGCTGCCGACCTGGATCGGGCGATCGCCGGTGTTGGCCACGGTCAGCACCGAGCGGGGCAGGCCGGCGTTGAGTTCGATGTCGCCGGGTTCGGGGAGCAGTTCGCCGGGGATCATGGCTGTCTCCTGGTATCGGCCATCAGAAAGGGGACGGCTTCGGTTCGGTCGACATCGGGAACCACAAAATCAGCGTATCGGCTCATGCACGGTGACCAGCTTGGTTCCATCCGGGAACGTTGCCTCGACCTGGACATCATGGATCATCTCGGCGATGCCCGGCATCACCTGGTCGCGGGTCAGGACTGTCGCACCGGCGTCCATCAGGTCGGCGACGGTGCGGCCGTCGCGCGCGCCCTCGATGACGAAATCGGTGATCAGGGCAACCGCCTCCGGGTGGTTCAGCTTCACCCCACGTTCCAGCCGGCGGCGGGCGACGATGGCGGCCATGCTGACCAGCAGCTTGTCCTTCTCGCGCGGTGTCAGAAGCATTGCGGCCGTTCCATCATCCGATCAACATAGCCATACTCGCGGCAGGGAACGAGCTTCCCGCAGTATGTCGAGGACCGCAACCATGGTCGTCCTGACCTGGGCGCTGGTGGTGCCCAGCAGGCGCACCACCATCAAGCCGTTCCAGACGCTGGCACCGGCCTGAGCCGGACCCATGACGGCGCGGACCGGTTCCAGCTTGGTAACGGCGTCGGGGGCGAGGTAGAGCATGGTCGCGGCAACACCGGCACCGGCGGCGACGGCGGGGCGCTGCAGGGCCGCGTGCAGGTCCCCGGCCATCCGGATCGACTCATGCAGCAGCAGCCGGCCGGCATGGCGCACCCGGATCAGGTCGCGCAGCGCGCCTTGCCGCACCTGCTCACCCATTGCGCCGCGGCCGAACACCAGGGTTTCGACGCCGAGGAACCGTCCATCCGCCGCCACGTCGACCTGCAGCGAGCGGTCTAGGGCGCTTTGGTCGAACAGGATGGTCTCCTGCGGCAGCCATTCCAGAGCGCCGCCACTGCCCACGGTCAGCCGGGTGCGCACCTGTGACGGGCGATCCGCCGCACGGGCGCGGTAGAACCGCTCCGCCGCCTGGGTGGCAACCGACGCCTGGGCGCCGGTGCCGACGGCTACGGAGATGTCCAGCCGGTCGCCGCCGGCCACCCCGCCGCCGGTGTTCAGCGTGACGATGTCCATCCAGCCGGGCGCGGTGCGGCGCGGAAACCGCGCCTTGAGGCAGCCGGCCTGATGCAGGTCCCGCAGGACGGTCTCGGCGCCGGATCGCTTGACGGCGACGTGCAGCCTGCCCTGGGCGCGCTGCAGCGGGTCCGGCGCTGGCCTGTCGGCAGGGGCATGGACCGGCCGAAGCCGGTCTAGAGCCTGGTCTGACGGCATGGTTCGCAGGGGTTGCAGGCGCCGCCGGGCGTGACCATGCACAGATTCATGCGGCGCGTGTCGCGGCGATCGGACATTAGACCGACAGCCGCCGGCGCACGTCGGCCTCATCGATCTCGCCACGCCGGCCGGACAGCACGATGTCGCCCCGGTCCATGATGACCATCGTTTGTGCCAGCTCCTGGGCGAAGTCGAAGTACTGCTCGACCAGCAGGATGGCCATGTCGCCGCGGGCGCGCAGCAGCGCGATCACCCGGCCGATATCCTTGATGATGCTGGGCTGGATGCCCTCGGTCGGTTCGTCGAGGACGATCAGCCGGGGCTGCATCACCAGCGCGCGGGCGATGGAAAGCTGCTGCTGCTGGCCGCCGGACAGATCGCCGCCACGCCGGCGCAGCATCGTCTTCAGGATTGGGAACAGCTCGAAGATCTCATCCGGCAGCTTGCGGCTGGCGCGCGGCAGGACGGCGAACCCGGTCTCCAGGTTCTCCCGGACCGTCAGCAGCGGGAAGATGTCGCGCCCCTGCGGCACCCAGGCGATCCCGCGCCGCGCCCGCTCATACATCGGCAGGCGAGAGATTTCCTCGCCCTGCCAGCGGATCGAGCCGGCGGAGATCGGGTGCGCGCCGACGATCGCCCGCAGCAGCGAGGTCTTGCCGACGCCGTTGCGGCCCATGACGCAGGTCACCGCGCCGACGTCCACCTTAACGGAGACCTGGCGCAGCGCGATGGCGGCGCCGTAGTGCAGGTTGACGTTCTCGACGTCCAGCATCAGCGGCCGAGGTAGACTTCGATGACCCTGGGGTCATCGCTGACGAAGTCGATCGAGCCCTCGGACAGGACAGAGCCCTCATGCAGGACCGTCACCCGCACGCCCAGCGCGCGGACGAAGGCCATGTCGTGCTCCACCACGACGACACTGCGGGTCTTGTTGATCTCACGCAGCAGGACCGCGGTCTGTTCGGTTTCCGCGTCGGTCATGCCGGCCACCGGCTCATCGACCAGCAGCAACCGCGGCTCCTGCGCCAGCAGCATGCCGATCTCCAGCCACTGCTTCTGCCCGTGCGACAGATCCGCCGCCCGACGATGGCGGCGGTCGGTCAGGCGGGTGGTCTGCAGGATGGCCTCGATCCGGCGCTTTTCCTCTGAAGTCTGGCGGGCGAACAGGGTGAACCGGGTGCCGCGGTCGCCGGCCAGGGCCAGCAGCAGGTTGTCCCACACGGTGTGCGGCTCGAACACCGTGGGCTTCTGGAACTTGCGGCCGATGCCCAGCGAGGCGATCGCAGGCTCATCCAGCCGGGTCAGGTCGGTGTTGCTGGCGAACACGACCTTGCCGGTGTTGGGGCGGGTCTTGCCGGTGATGACGTCCATCATGGTGGTCTTGCCGGCGCCGTTGGGGCCGATGACGGCGCGCATCTCCCCCTCGGTCAGGGTCAGCGACAGGGCGTTCAGCGCGCGGAAGCCGTCGAAGCTGACGGTGACGCCATCAAGGTAGAGCAGCGTGTCGCCCTGGCTCATCCCGTCACCTCATGCGCCGCGGCAACGGCGGGGGCTTCGGGTTCGGGTTCCTTGGCGGTGCGGCGGCGGAACAGGCCGATGACGCCGCGCGGCAGGAACAGGGTGACAAAGATGAACATCGCCCCCAGCGCGTAAAGCCAGACCTCCGGCAGCGCGCCGGTGAACCAGGTCTTGCCGAAGTTAACAATGATCGCGCCCAGGATGGGTCCGACCAATGTGCCCCGGCCGCCGACGGCGACCCAGATGACCGCCTCGATGGAGTTGCCGGGGGTGAACTCGCTGGGGTTGATGATGCCGACCTGCGGCACGTACAGCGCGCCGCCGATGCCGGCCATGGCGGCGGACAGGACCCAGACAACCAGCTTGTAGGACTCCGGGCGGTAGCCCAGGAAGCGGGTGCGGCTTTCGGTGTCGCGGACCGCTATCAGGATCTTGCCGAAGCGCGAATCGACGACGAAGCGAGCCGTCAGCAACTGGGCGCACAGGAACAGCGCGGAGATGACCAGCAGGGCGGAGCGGGTGGCGTCGGACTGGACGTTGAAGCCCAGGATGTCCTTGAAGTCGGTCAGCCCGTTGTTGCCGCCGAAGCCCATGTCGTTGCGGAAGAAGGCCAGCAGCAGGGCGTAGGTCAGCGCCTGGGTGATGATCGACAGATAGACGCCGGTGACGCGTGAGCGAAAAGCCAGCCAGCCGAAGACGCAGGCCAGCAGGGCGGGGACGAGGATCGCCATCAGGATGGCGAAGCCGAACCAGTCGAAGCCGTACCAGTACCAGGGCAGTGCCTTCCAGCCGAGGAAGACCATGAAGTCCGGCAGCATGGGATTGCCGTAGACGCCTCGCGTGCCGATCTGGCGCATCAGGTACATGCCCATGGCATAGCCGCCGAGGGCGAAGAACGCGGCGTGGCCCAGCGACAGGATGCCGGCGAAGCCCCAGACGAGGTCAACCGCCAGGGCCAGCATGGCGAAGCACAGATACTTCCCGGCCAGTCCGACGACGTAGGTCGGTACATGCACCGCCGATCCCACGGCCGTCATCTGGTTGAGAATCGCCAGGCCCAGGGCGAGGCCGAGGACGGCGCAGATGATCAGGATGCTTGCCCGGTCGAGAGTCATGCCTCCACCGCCCGCCCCTTCAACGGGAACATGCCGCGCGGATTGCGCTGGACGAACAGGATCAGCAGGACCAGCACGACGATCTTGCCCAGCACGGCGCCGGCAATCGGCTCCAGGAACTTGTTGACGATACCCAAGGTCAGCGCGCCCACGGTAGTCCCCCACAGGTTGCCGACGCCGCCGAAGACCACGACCATGAAGCTGTCGATGATGTAGCCCTGCCCCAGATTCGGCGAGACGTTGTCGATCTGCGACAGGGCGACGCCGGCGATGCCGGCCACGCCGGATCCCAGCCCAAATGTCAGCGCGTCGATCCACGGGGTGCGGATGCCCATGGCCGCGGCCATGCGCCGGTTCTGCGTTACCGCCCGCATGCGCAGGCCGAGCGGCGTGTAACGCAATGCGGCCATTAGGACGGCAACGACGCAGAAGGCGAACAGAATGATGTAGATGCGGTTCCACGTCAGGGTCAGGCCACCGAGGTGGAATGCGCCGCTCATCCAGCCGGGGCTGTCGACGTCGCGGTTGTTGGCGCCGAAGATCGAGCGGACGGCCTGCTGCAGGACGAGCGACAGGCCCCAGGTGGCAAGCAAGGTCTCCAGCGGGCGCCCATACAGCCAGCGGATCAGGCTGCGCTCGATGACGACTCCGGCGAGGCCGGAGGTCAGGAAGGCCATCGGCACCGCAATCAGCAGGCTGATGCTATACAGCGATGGCAGGTAGGCGTGCATGAACTGCTGCACGGCGAAGGTGACATAGGCGCCGATCATGACCATTTCGCCGTGCGCCATGTTGATCACGCCCATGACGCCGAAGGTGATCGCCAGCCCGGCCGCGGCCAGCAGCAGGACCGAGCCGAGGCTGATGCCGTAGTAGACGCTTTCGGCGATGCTCCAGAGCTGCAGGATACGGTCGATCGAGGCGACGGCGGCGCTGGCGGCCTGGCCGACCGGGCCGCTTTGCCCGGCGAGGCTGGTCAGCAGGCTGCGCGCGTCCTGGTCGCCGCGGGCGCGCAGCACAGAAACCGCGGCCAGTTGCTGGTCCGGTTTGGCGTCGGGATCGGATAAGGTCGCGGCGGCCACCGCCTGTTCCATGCGGCGGTGGACGGCGGGGTCGGTTTCCTTCGCCAGGGCGCGCTGAAGTGCCGGGATCGCCTGGGGGTTGTGGGACTGGAACACCGCCTCGGCGGCGTCCTGGCGCACCGATGGACTGGGGTCGAGCAGTTGCAGGCTGCCCATCGCCTCATCGATGGCGCTGCGGATCGAATTGTTCAGCCGGACCGGTTTGACGCCGAAGCCGGGGTCAGCGATGGGCTGGCCGGTTGCGGCACCCAGATAGCGATCGTCGGGTGCTTTGATCAGCAGGGTATGATCGGGGGTGAAGAACAGGCGCCCGTCGCGCAGGGCGGAGATGATGTCTGCCGCCCGCGGACTGCCGGACACGGCGAGGTCTTCGACGCCCTGGCGGACGGTGTTGAAACTGCCGGAGGCCAGTTCCGCGATCGGGTCATCGGCATTGGCCGATATCGGCCAACCAGCAAGAAGCAGCAGCAGCAGGGGGACGATCACCCGCGACACGGCTTGATCCTTCGTGTTTTCGCCATGCCAGCCGGTCCAGAGCCTGGCGGCTTCAGGTTGAAGCCGCCAGGCTCTGGCTGTCCTTGTTTGAGAGGGCGGTTCACGTCTGAGGTTGTACCAACCTCAGACGATCGCATTCTAGTGTGGTGGTTCCGAAGTCCGCCATAGTGTGGATTAGCCGCCTGAGCGGACTTCGGAACTATAAACCACACTAGAAAACAATGCTTTGCTAGTGTCCTTATCGGTTCAGAAGTTCGTAAGGCGGCTGGTCTGAGCACGACGAACTTCTGAACCGGGACACTAGCATCGCACATCAGTGATGGGCGATACGTCGGTTTGGCTCGAACCGGCCGATTCAGCAGCGAAGCGCGTGCGGCACTTCCCCAGCGATCGGACACTGGTTGTTTGGTGGGCCGATTCACCCGACCGCATGGGATGCAGTGTCGGGATCGGACCACTAGCGTGCCTCAGGCCTTCTTGCCCGCGGTGCAGGTGCCAGTCTTCACGTTGAAGGCGCCGCATCGCATGGGCGAGCGCCAGTCGCCGATCAGATCCTTGGTATCGGCGACGTACGGTGACCATTCCTGAGCGACGACCAGGCCGGGCGTCTGGGAGACGATGTTGAACTGCCCGTCGGACTGGATCTCACCGATCAGGACCGGCTTGGTGATGTGGTGGTTCGGCATCAGGGATGCGTAGCCGCCGGACAGGTTGGGCACCGAGACGCCGATCAATGCGTCGATCACTTCGTCGGCGTTGATCGTGCCGGCCTTCTCGACCGCCTTCACCCACATGTTGAAGCCGATGTAGTGCGCCTCCATCGGGTCGTTGGTGGTGCGCTTGGGGTTCTTGGTGAACTTCTTCCAGTCGGCGATGAACTGCTTGTTTTCGGGCGTATCGACGCTTTCGAAGTAGTTCCAGGCAGCGAGGTGACCGACCAGCGGCTTGGTGTCGATGCCGGCCAGTTCCTCCTCGCCGACGCTGAAGGCTACCACCGGGATGTCGGTGGCCTTGATGCCCTGGTTTCCCAGCTCCTTGTAGAAGGGGACATTGGCATCGCCGTTGATGGTGGAGACGACGGCGGTTTTCTTGCCGGCGGAGCCGAACTGCTTGATCGAGGCCACGATGTTCTGCCAGTCGGAGTGTCCGAACGGCGTGTAGTTGATCATGATGTCGTTCTGCGCGACTCCCTTGGCCTTGAGGTAGGCTTCAAGGATCTGGTTGGTGGTGCGCGGGTAGACGTAGTCCGTCCCGGCCAGCACCCAGCGCTTCACCTTGTTTTCCGACATCAGGTAATCGACCGCGGGGATGGCCTGCTGGTTCGGCGCCGCGCCGGTATAGATGACGTTGCGGCTGCACTCCTGGCCTTCATACTGGACCGGGTAGAACAGCAGGCTGTTGAGTTCCTCGAACACCGGCAGCACGGACTTGCGCGACACCGATGTCCAGCAGCCGAAGGTGGCGGCGCACTTGTCGACCGAGATAAGCTGACGGGCCTTCTCGGCGAACAGCGGCCAGTTCGAGGCGGGATCGACGACCACAGCCTCCAGCTTGCGGCCCAGCACGCCGCCCTGGGCATTCTGCTGCTGGATCAGCAGCAGCATGACGTCCTTCAGCGTGGTCTCACTGATTGCCATGGTGCCGGAAAGGGAGTGCAGGATGCCGATCTTGATCGTTCCCGCGGCCGGCTGGGCGGTGGCCTTGGAAGCCTGGGCGCGTATGCCGTTGGCCGCCGCGATGGTGGCCGCGGCAAGGCCAAGGCGGCCCAGGCCGCGACGGGACAGAGTGGGTGCGTCGGCTGACATCAGTGCGTTATCCCCGGGTCTGTTGATGATTAAGTGGCTGTTGTTGATGAGTGCGTGTTGCTGGCCGGTGCCCCGTGACGGTGGCTGCGATCCCCCACACAAAGTTGGGCGGGTCGATGCAACCGTTATGCCATCGGCTTGACATAGCATTATCGAGATCCTGTTAGCTCCGCGCGTGCGGTTGACGATGCGAACATCGCAATTGCCCACAATTTATGCACTTTCTGCCACGCCCGGTCCGGCTGGCGGATGCTTATTTTAGCGGCTCGGGGCAGGTCACTTTGAATTTTTGGCGCCGGCGGGAAAGCGGTCTACGCTCCCATGCGGATGCAGCGTGAGGTTTGCGGTGGCAAAGATCATCATAGTGGACAATCCCCTGAACGAGATCAGCGTGGCCAGGGAGCTGCTTCCGGCCAGCTTGGAGGCGGTGATCGCCCGCCACGGCACCGCCGAATTCGCCGCGGCGCTGGGCGAGGCCGTGTGCCTGGTGGGCTTCGGCGATGGCCAGATGGACGACGCGTTCTATCGGGCAGCGCCGAAGCTGAAGCTGGTTCAGTTGCTTTCAGCCGGCTATGACCGCTGCGACATTGAGGCCGCACGCCGAGCCGGGGTTCCCATCTGCAACAACGGTGGCGCCAACTCCACGGCCGTTGCCGAACACGCCATCCTGCTGATGCTGGCGGTCTGCCGCCGCATCGTCTGGCAGCACGACAATGTCGCCGCCGGGCGCTGGCGTGGCAACAACGTGGGCGACATCAGGCTGCACGAGTTGAAGGGCCGGACGCTGGGGATCATCGGCCTGGGCACCATCGGCAAGAAGACCGCTCGGCTGGCGCAGGCGTTTGGGATGGCGGTGCAGTATTATGACATCGTCCGGCTGAGCGAGGACCAGGCCGATGACCTGGGCGTGCGCTTCGCGCTGTTCGAGGAAGTGTTGCGGACGTCTGATGTTGTTTCGCTGCATACGCCGCTAAGCCAGCAGACCCGGCATATGATCGGCGCGAAACAGCTAAGGATGATGAAGCCTGAAGCCTATCTGATCAACACCTGCCGCGGGCCGGTGATTGATGAACCGGCATTGGTGGAAGCGCTGCAGAGCGGCACGATTGCTGGGGCGGGGCTTGACGTGTTTGACCAGGAACCGCCGCCACCGAACAATCCGCTGTTTGCGCTGGAGAACGTCGTGCTGACGGCGCATCTGGCGGGTCCGACATGGGATAATCAGTATACCCGCTTCCGCAATGCCTTCGACAACTGTCAGCGGATTATCCGGGGTGAACGACCGCTGTGGATCATTCCGGAGCTGCGGTCCTGATCAAGACCTGACGGGCCGGGTTTCCGGCATGATCAGCCAGACGGTGGCCAGCCCGAGCAGGCCGACCGCAGCCAGCACGAGAAAAGCGATGGGCATGCCCGCGACGTCGGCGATGCCGCCGGACATCGTGGTGCTGATGGCGGCGCCGACATACATCGCCAGTCCCAGGATGCCCATGCAGAGGTTGAAATGGGACGTTCCCAGCGTGAGGTCAGCGGCCAGCAACGGCAGCATGACGCCGAACACGGCGGCACTGATGCCGCTGATCGCCTGGCCCATGACCAGCGGCCAGGCCCCTGGCAGGATGGCCAGCAGCAGGCCGCGCAGCGGCAGCGCCCCCCAGCCCAGCAGAAGCAGCCGCTTGCGCCCCAGCTTCTGCGCCGCGCGTCCGACCCAGGGTGACAGCAGCGCCACGACCGCCTGGGGTACGACGATGCAGGCGGCGATGATGACATTGGCCAGTTGGCCGGCACGCATCGTCACCGCCGCGCCGGCCAGCGGCAGCATCGCGGCATTGGACAGGTGGAACAACATCACGCAGATGCCGAAGATCAGCAGCCTGCGATCGGCCAGTAGGCGCCGCAGCCCGGCTACGTCCATCATCCGGCTGGTCGTCTGTGACCGGGCATGCGGGCCGGTGCCGATCATCCACAGGGCGATCAAGGCGGGCATGCACAGGCCGGCGGTCAGGATGAACACGAACCGGGACGACAGGTAAGCACCGGTTGCGCCCATGACCGCGGCTGCCATGCCATTGCCTATCGAGGCATAGCGAGCGTTGCGACCAAGCCGCTCACCGAGGGCGGCATGGCCCACGAGATGCAGGCTGATGGCGGCGATGGACGGGGTGATTACGCAACTGGCGAAGCCGTGCAGCATCTGGGCGGCAAGCACCGGCAGTTGGGCCGGTTCGATCGCCAGCAGCAACGCGGCGATGATGATGGCAATCAGGGCGCCTGATGCGGCCATGCGCTTGTTGCGCATCGCATCGACCAGCACGCCGGCGGGCAACTGGCTGATCAGCGAGGTCATGGTGCCCAGGGTCAGCGCGAAGCCGATCTCGACCTGCGTCCATTTGTAGGTCGTCAGGTAGACTGCGACGAACGGACCGAAACCGGTTTGCACGTCGGCGACGAAAAAATTGACCAGATCGAGCGCCCGGTCGCCGCCGATCCGAAAGGATGCAAGGCGCTGCATGGCCGCTTCAAGGAGACGAGGGAGTAGGTTCGGCCGGGGTGACAACCGGCGCGGCCTTGTCCGGATTGCGAAACTCCGGCGCCGCCTTGATCTGATCTGGCGTCATTTCCAGCGTGACCTTGTGCTTGGCGTCGCTGGGGCTGAAGTGCAAGGCGCTCCAATGCACCGCGATCTTGCGGTTGCCGACGCCCATAAATCCACCGAAATCGATCACCGCGGCTTGCGGCTGTCCATTGACGTCCACCAGCACGTCGACCAGGCGGCCGATTTCCTTGCCCTCCTGATCGGTGACCCGTTGACCAAGAATAGCCTCCGCATCCTCGGGTGGCACGGACTGGACGGCGCTCTGTGCCGGCTTTTCATCCGCCTGCGCGAGCGGACCGAGCAGACAGACCGCAAGAACTCCACCAAAGACGGCCGATCGTTGCATTCAAACCCCCGGAGAAGGCGACACTGGTCGATACCGCCAGCAAGCCGATCAAGCAAAAGGCGCAGATGCCGCGATCACGTTGTGTTGGGGTTGACAACGATGCGTCGGGATCGTGTCGCCCTGAACGAGGCGAAGACGACTCCGACGGCGATCAGGGTGATGCCGACGGCATGGTAGGCCTGGAACTGCTCGTTGAGGAACAGCATGGCCAGGAGGCTACCGAACAACGGCATCAGGTGCATGGACTGGCCGGCTGCGGCGGCACCGATCAACTCGACGCCGCGATTGAAAAAGAGGTAGGCGACCAGGGACGGCAGGACGGCAGTGTAGGCGATGGCCGCGTAGCAGGCCCACCCGCCGGAAATCCGCGCGCCCGAAGCAAGCTCCATCAGCATGAACGGCAGCATCATGAGCGAACCGAGCCCCATGGCCGCGACCAGGAAGGCCACCGGATCGACGGCTGGGCGGCGGCGCAGCATCGCGCAGTAGAAGCCGTAGATGGCCAACGCGGTCAGCACCCAGAGATCGCCGGGGTTCAGCCTAAGGTGGGTCAGAACCGACAGCGAGCCATGCCCGGCAATGACGCCGACCCCGGCAAGCGAGACCAGCACACCAATAATCTGGCGCGGCGCCGGCACCTCCCGGAACAAGAGGAACACCCAGATGGTGATGATCAGCGGTGAGGCGGACTGCAGCAGCAGCACGTTCAGCGCCGTTGTGGTGGTCAGGCCGATGTACGACATCGTGTTGTAGCAGGCGACGCCGGTGGCGGACAGCACGAGCATCATCCTCCAATGCCGGCGCATCCGGGGCAGGTCCGCCTTCAGCCGGGGCCAGGCGAACCCCACAGCGATCAGGAATGCGCCGGTCCATCGCCAGTAAGCCAGCGCAATGGGCGGCACCTGCCCGGCGAGCCCGCGCGCCAGCACGATATTCCCGGCCCATATAAGGTTGGCGGCCGCCAGCAGCCCCCAGGCCGAATGCCATATTGATCGAACCATATGCCAGCCAACATAGCCGGAGCGGCGAAGTTGAAAAGCCGGTTGCAGGGGGGAATGATCCGACTGATGCGACGGATAGCACTGAAGAACGAGACCGACTGGGACGGCTGGCGGCTTGCCACACGTGCCCTTGTGCTGGCTGGAATTGAGCCGGGATCGCTGGAATGGGTGGTGGGCGAAACACCCGCCGCACTGCCGGATGCAACTGGCACGTTCCACGTCCCACGCGCACTCGTTTCCCTCGCATCAAGCGCGATCCAGGCTCGGGATCCCGGGCGTTTCGATTTGCTCTACGGCTTGGTCTGGCGGGCACATAGCGGCGAGAAGGTGCTGGACGACGACGCTGACGCGGACATGGCGCAGCTTCGGCGCATCGCTCTGGCGGTGCGTACCGATGCCCACCGGATGCGGACGAATATCCGCTTCCTGCCGGTTGGTGACGGCGAGGCAACGCGCTACGTCGGCTGGTTCGCTCCGGCGCATTTTGTGCTGCCGGCGAATGCGCAGTTGATGGCCCACCGTTTTCCCGGCGTGATGTTCTCCGTCGTCACGCCGGACGGGATGGCGCACTGGAATGGAGCTTCGCTGCTGTTCGCTGCTGGCTCGGGCCATATTGAGAATGACGATGGATTGCGCAGTTGGTGGGATGCCAGTCACACGACGCTGCTTAACAGCGCGACATCCGATGTATCGGTGCCGGAAGCCGAACCGCTGGACGAGGCCCCTCGCCCGCCGGACCGCGCGCCGCTTGGGCCTGTCGTCTGGCACACGCGCGCCGATCCACTGCTGGCGCAGGCGGTGCAGGAGGCGGCTGATTGCGAGCGCTGCCCGCTGTTCGCGCCGGCGACGCAGACGATATTTGGCGAGGGACCGGCAGACGCGTCTGTGATGTTCGTCGGCGAACAGCCCGGCGACCAGGAGGACACGATTGGGCGGCCGTTCGTCGGGCCGGCTGGGCAGATGATGGACCGGGCCATGGAGGAAGCCGGGATCGACCGGCGGGCGGTGTACGTCACCAACGCGGTGAAGCATTTCAAGTTCACCCTGCGGGGCAAGCGACGGATCCATCAGACGCCCGAAGTGCCTGAGATTCAGGCATGCAATGCGTGGCTGGGGGTGGAGCGGCAGCATCTGCGCCCGCGCCTGCTGGTTCTGATGGGAGGTTCGGCGGCGCGCGCCGTGCTGGGTCGGGCGGTGACAATCAGCCGGGAGCGCGGCCGGCCAATGCAGATGGAGGACGGACAGACCGTGTTCGTCACGGTGCACCCGTCATACCTGTTGCGCATCCCGGACGCCGCGGCGAAGGCCCGCGAGTATGACGCCTTTGTCAAGGATCTGACGGCGATCCGCGGCTTGATGCAGCCGGACGCTCAGCCGGCAGGGTAGTCTTGCTCAGCCGCGCTGAATGAGCTCGATCGAGACGTTTTCCGGAGCAGTCAGGAAAGCGATCTGCACGCCGGGCCGTGTAGACTTTAGCGCTGGTTGGCATGGCCTGTCAGCGCTGAATGGCACCTCGGAGTGGCCAAGAGTGGGTGGTCTCTTGCCGGTCAGCTTTTTGGCAAGCGGACCGGCAGAACCGGAGATTCGCTCCATCACGGCACTCGGCAGCTCTGCGCCCATACACCGTTATTCAGACTTTTGGACCGCCTAGACCCGGAACCGATAGTTGGTTCCGGAGTCCTAATATCTATGGTCACAGCCACTCGCCAGGAAATGCTGCTTCGACAAATCGAATGAAGGCTTTTACCTTTGCACTTGCGAGGCGGCTCGATGCGTGGAGAGCCCACAGCTCGGCGGATCGTCCGGATGCGGGACCCCAGCAGACGAGCCGGCCGGCCGCCAGATCCTCGGCGACCAGCACGCGAGGCAGCTTGGCGGCGCCGATCCCGGTGAGTACGGCGTCCCGAACCATTTCCAAAGATGGCAGCTCCAAAACCTGCCGCGTGCGGAACTCCTGCTCGTTCTCGTCCGGTACCTGCCAGACGTCGGCATAGGCCATGGCGCTTCGGACAACGACGGGGATGGGCGCCTCGCTCGATGCTCCCGACGTGGAAAGCGGTCGCGCGAGGGACGGCGCCGCCACGATCAGAACCTGATCCTTGACGAAGCAGCGCCCAACTAGGGCTGCATCAGGCTTGGGGTTGAGCCGGATGACGATGTCGTAGCCTTCGGCAACCAGATCGACCGCGCGATCCTCCAGTGTCACCTCAAGCGCCACCTCCGGATATGCCAAAGTGAATTCGGCGGCGAGCCGACCCATCAGCAGCCGCCCGAACACTAACGGCACGTTGACGCGCAATCGGCCTCGGGGCGTCGCACGACCTTCGCGCAGCAGCTCGGCGGCCTCCGCGATCTCGCCCAGCGGCCCTGCGGTGCGCGCGTAGAGCAGCTCTCCTTCCTCGGTGAGGTGGACCGACCGCGAGCCTCGTTCGAAGAGGCGCACGCCGAGACTCGCCTCGAGCTCCATTACCTTGCGCGACAAGCTGGCCTTGGGCCGTCGACTTGCCCTACTGGCCTGCGCGATACCCCCGTTCGCGGCAACGAGGACGAAGTCCGACAAGGCTTCAAGATCCATGATCGTTCCAATCCTGGGACGAGAGGGCTCAAATAAATGGCTCGCACCTTCATTTGCAAGGTCCATCTTAGTCACGACAGAAACTGCCGCCCTGTCCCGGCATTTCGAGGACAACTTCGCATGACGATACTCGTTACCGGCGGCACCAGCATGATCGGCTCCCACCTTCTTCAGCATCTCTCCGGTGGGGACGTTGCGGTCCGCGCCCTAACGCGTGATCCGCGCAAGGCGAAGTTTCCGGCCGGCGTCGTTCCGATCTATGGCGACATGCTCGACATCGAATCCATGCGGGCAGCGCTCGCCGAGGCGAGCACGCTGTTCCTGCTCAACGCCGTCACGCCGGATGAGCTGACGCAGGCGATGCTGACGCTCAATCTGGCGCACGAAGCGGGGGATCCAGCGGGTGGTTTATTTCTCGGTCTTCAGGGGCCGGGAGTTCACCAACGTGCCCCACTTCGCGGCCAAGTATGCAGTCGAGCAGATGATCGAGCAGTTCGACTTGCCGGCGACGATCCTGCGGCCCAACTGCTTCATGCAAAACGATGCGATGTTCAAGGGCGCGCTGCCTGGCGCGGACGTCTATCCTTTCCCGATTGGCGACAAGGGCGTTTCCATGGTCGATGCGCGCGACGTGGCAGAGGCTGCGGCGCACGCCCTGATCGAGCGTGAGCGCGCTTCCGACCCATTGCCCCACCAGATCATCAACCTTGTCGGGCCGGATGCCCTGACCGGGAACATCAACGCAGCCATCTGGTCCGATCTGCTGGGCAAACCTGTTCGATTCGCAGGCAGCGACACGGCGCCGTTCGAAAAGCTGATCGGACAGCACGAGCCGGGCTGGGCGGCGATGGACCTGCGCCTGATGCTGGACCGATTCCAGCAGGACGGGATGCGCGCGTCGTCGCGGGATATTGAGGAAATCACCGGCCTGCTCGGCCGCCCGCCCCGCTCTTACGCCGCCTTCGCGGCCGAGACACTCGCGCAATGGCAGGCCTGAAAGCCTGCGTCACAACGATCAGACGAAGAAAGTGAGTTATGACGAACGACCACCATCAATCATCGGGACTTCGGGCGGCCGGGAAGATCGGCGCGGCGCTGTTCGCGCTGTGGGGCGTCCTCCACCTCTGGGTAGGCTTCGAAGGCCTGCATCAGTACCTTTCCAGCCCGGCGGAGGGGCAATGGAAAATGTTCATTGGCGGGAGCAAGGCGCCGTTCAGCGCTTTCACCTTCCCGACCGATCCGACAACGATCCACGTCCACGCAAATCTGATCCTCAACTTCTGCATCGATGTGGCCGGCTATGGCATGCTCGGCATCTTCGCGGCGTGGCTGATCTACAAGCGAGCGTCGTGGACCGCTTATCTCCTGGGCGTGTTCCTGGTCGGGATCAGCGATGTGAGCTTCACGTTTCTGCAGATGACGTCGGGGATCATCGCGCTGAACGTACCCACCGTGAGCGGGCCGATCATATGGCTGGTCGCGGCGATCATCACCCCGTTCGGGATGCCGCCTTTCTCACGGCGCTCGCTCGGCGAGCACTTCTAGGTAAAAGCCGCCTGTTTGTTCAGATCGAGCGCATCCTGCGCCTCAATGAGCTGACCGTCATCGCTGAGGATGTGGTCGAGGCGGCACGCAGCACGCTCGTGATCGGTGAAGTCTACAGGGCCGAGCAGTGGTGACGTCCATGGTGAACGTCACATTTTTTTCTTTCAGGGCGGCGACCGCGCTGTGGATTTCGTTGACGGTCAGACCGAAATGGTCCAGGCCGAGATAGGGCGACGACGGCGCCGCGGCGGTCTTTTCCGGCACGGCCCGGGCGATGAAGATCTTCTGCCTGCCCAGGTTCAGGTCGACCCGGACAGAGCCGTCGCCCTGCGGCGATCTGATCAACTCGGCGCCCAACTTGTCCCGTTACCACTCGGCGGTCGCTTCGGGGTCGATGGAGCGAAGGTGAACGTGTTCCCAAGTGAACTGGATCATGTTGCGCTGGCCAGGTTGTTGCCTTGACATTAGGCGCCAGTATCTGTTTTTCGGCAACGACCGCGTTCCCTGCGCGGGTCGGAGTGTCGGCTTGAGCATCCCGTTCCTCGCGTGCATGGCCGCGGCCGCGGCGTTCTATCACCTGCCCCCGCGCGTGCTGCCTGCCATTCAGGCCGTCGAGGGCGGCAGGCCGGGGACGATCCACTACAACGCCGACGGCTCAGCCGACCTGGGGCTGATGCAGATCAACACCATTTGGCTGGTGCCCTTGGCGCGCGTGGTTCACACTGAGCCGCGTGTCGTTGCTGTCCGATTGCGTGAGGACTCCTGCTTCAATGTTGCCGCGGCGGCTGCGATTATGCGGCTTTATCTGAACGAAGCTCAGAATGATCTGATGGTCGCGATCGGATATTACCACTCCCACACACCAGCGCTCAGTTCGGCATACCAGCGACAGGTGCTGGGTGCGGCGGAACTGCTGTTCTCCAGGAAGCGGCATAGCGGTCGCTGAGTCATCCGACATCCCCGAACTGGACATCCACCCATGAGTCAACCATCCCGCCGTGATGAACGCGGTTTCACGCTGCTTGAGCTGCTGGTTGTCATTGCCATCCTTGGCTTGCTGATCGGGCTGGTGGCGCCGGCCGTCCTGCGTCAGCTAGGGAACGCCCGGACGTCGATTGCCAAGCAGTCGATCGAGCGGATTGCCTCGGTACTGGACATGTACAAGCTGGATGTCGGCAGCTATCCAACGACGGACCAGGGCCTGCGCGCGCTGGTTGAGAAACCCGCGGACGTCAGCAACTGGAACGGACCCTATGTGAAGGGCGACGTGCCGATTGATCCATGGAACCACGCCTATGTCTATCGCGATCCGGCGACCCGGGCGGGGCACGACTTCGACCTGTGCTCCGAGGGTCCAACCGGATCAGGGGGGGACCAAGAAATCTGCAACCAGTGATAGAACGAACGACGCGCTGATCCCTCAATGGCTGGCCAGCGCGCCGGTATGACTACTGCTGCAGATTGAGCTGCTTCCTCAGCCGCTCCGAAGGGTCAGACTGGCCGGAGGGGCGCAGGGAGTTCAACAGGCCAGGAACCGCGGCGGCGTTGATAAGCTGATCGCGCAGATCCTCGGTCAGCGCGCGAGCGTCCCGCTGGTCGTGGATCACGTGGGGTGTGATCAGGATCAGCAGCTCGGTTCGTGCGCGGGTGTTGTTCTGGTTGCCGGCCAGCAGCCCGAGCAGCGGCACGTCCTTCAGCCAGGGGATGCCCTGATTGCCGATCGAGGCGGTATCGGTGATCAGGCCCGCCAGGCCGATGGTCTGGCCATCCTGAACCACCACGCGCGATGATACATTGCGTTCGTCGAACGTCGGCGAATTGATGCCTGGCGTTGTAATCGCCGTCGCGACGGAACTGACGTCCTGCATGACGTCCAAAGTGACCAGGCCGCCGCTGTTGACCCGCGGTGTCACCTCCAGGATCACACCGGTCTGCTGATAGTTGATGGAGCTGACCACGGGTGCGTTGGAGGTAATGGTGCTTTGGGACGTCTGGCTCAGGTAGGGGACGACGCTGCCGACCTGCAGACGTGCGGGCTGATTGTCCAGGACCAGAAGTTGGGGCGAGTCCAGCACATGCACCGTGGTAACTTGCTGCAGCGCCTGGATGGCGAATGGCGCCCCACCGGTGCCGGTGCCGCCAAGAAAGAAGCCCGGAAAGCTAAGGTTGAGCGTTGCGGCGGCCGGGTTGGCGGGCGTTGTGGTGGCTGAACCAGTGTTCAGGATGCCGTTGATTCCGCCTGACTTGAAGAAGAACTGCGTGCCGTATTGCAAGGCATCGTTCAATGTTACCTCGGCGATGACAGCATCGATACGGACCTGCAGCGGCAGGATGTCGATCTTTCTCAGCATGGCATCCATGGTGCCGATTTCGCGCTCTGTGCCGTAGACCAGGATCGAATTGTTTTGATCGTCGGGTATCACGCGTAACGTATCCGCCTCCTGCTCGCCGCCGCCGCCCAGGCCGCCCAACAATGGGTTGGCGCCGGAGGCCGGGGGCTGCGCGGAGGACGGTGCGGTTGCACCGCCAGACTGCGACGACCCGCCCAGTCCGCCGCCGCCCAAGCCACCGCCACCGCCACCGCCCAGGCCGCCGCTGCTGCCACTGCCGGTGATGCCACTGGAGAGGCTTGAGCGGCCGAGCGAGCCGGCTGATCCGCTGCCCAGGCCGCCACCGCCACTGCTGCCGAACCCGCCGGAGCCGCTGGAGCCGCCGAGGGTGGATTGGCCGCCTTGCGAACGGGTGTTGCCGGTTGGCTGGGCGGTGACGTTACCTGGGGTGAAAGCCTGCTGCAGCACGTACGCCACGTCCTCGGAATGGCTGTTCTGCAGATAGAACACGTGCCAACTTCGCAACGTCAGCCTGCGGGCGCGGTCAATTAGGGCATAGACCCGCCGTGCATCCTCGATATATCGTTGTTGGGACGATACAACCAGGACGGAATTGATCCGGGCGAGTGGGATGACTCGCACCAAACCGGCCAATGCGCCGCCGCTTTGTCCGCGAAATGCATCCTGCAACGCGGTGGCGAAGTCCTTCGCGTCACCGCTGCTGACCGGAAGCAATGCGTAGGATTGGTTGGCGAGCACGTCGACGTCGAACGCCCTGACCAGCCCGATCAGGCCGTCGCGTGCGGCGGGTTCGCCGGAGATCAGCAGGGCGTTCCTGCCCGGATCGGCCGCGATCTTGCCGCCTTCGCCGACATAAGGCTGCAGCACCTTGGCCAGGCTTTCGGCGGATGCATATTGCAGCGGCACCACGAGCGCGCCTGCCGTGCCGGCACCGTTGGCGGCGGTGGAGACGGCCTGGGCGATCGGAACCACGCGATACAAGCCGCCGTTGGTCACCAGCGCAGCGGCATTCTGCGCCAGCAGCGACTCCAAGGTGGGCACAAGTTCGGAGCGATTAAGCGGTCGGACGGTGTGCAGCGTTGCAGTGCCATGGATCGCTGGATCGATGGTGTAGTTGACCTTCAGGATCGATCCAAGGATCTGGGCGGCAACCTCGCGTATGTCGGTGTCGGCGAAGTCCAGGCTGATGTTGCCGGGGCTGGTCTCTGCCGCCGGCGCCCCCTCTGACGGCTGATTGTCGCGGCCGTAGATGGTTTGTGCAGGCGGCAAAGACTCGGTCGAGCCGACGGAACCATTGATGCGTGGCGGGGCAGCGGTGCCGCCGTTCGGCAGCGGGGCCAGAGCCGGGACGGCTGGGGGGGATGGATAGTTGCATCCTGATAACTGTATGACGCCGAGCAGAAGAGCCAGAGATCGTCGCGAACGCTGTGTGCGAACGATGTGTTGTCGCATTCTTTGGTCCCATTCCATCGTCCCAGTTACGCCCACTGATGGACTGGCGGACCAGTGCAGGCGACGCAATCCCTTGTGATCACGGGACCAATTGCTGCAATTAACGTTTCATACCTGGAGAAATCGACAGTTTTTGCAGATGATCCAGTCGTCTGGGGTCGATGTCTCCGCCAAATTTGTAACAGACATTGGCGGCGCTAGGTGCCGGCGAGGGGCGCGGGCCGTCCGGCTGAGACTTGAACGGCGGCTGCGGCAACCATTACAGCTTGATGATGCCGCGCCAATACAGCCGGTAGCGGCACAATTCGCAACATAAATGATCCTGCACATGTCTGTATATGAAGTCCGGAGCAATCAAACGCGCTGTGTTTCAATCAGGCTACAGACGATAGACGCTGGAGTTCCAACATCTACTTTGCTGACTGAAGTGTTCAGTTTGCAACACTTGAGATGGAGTCGAGACGGATCGGGTCGTCCCGCTCCCGCAGCAAGATATTCAATCTTGGTGCGGCGTTCTGGAAGTCCGCGGAGGCCACGACCACCTCGGAATAGCGCGCGGCGCCGCGCCCGATGGCAGTGACCCGGATCCGCAGCAGGTCGTCACTTCCAGGCTGTCCAAGGCCGGTGTCGTCTGCCACGCCGGCGGCGTCCGTCAGGGCCCGCGCCACCACCGGGTCGCGTGTTGATAGATCCGGGTCACCGTCCGTCAGGACGGTGAGGTGTGGCGCCAGTCGTGCGAACAGCTCCGGCGTCATACCCAGAACGTCCTGCAGTTCGGTCACGTCCTCAAACGGTGTTCCTGGCGGTCCGTAGTTCCTTCCGGCGGCAAGATAGTCGGCCGCCTTCGCCCCCCCGCGCCTGGGCGTGGTGCCGGATGTCCGCCAATCCAGGATGGCATTGGTCACGCGGTCGGCAACCGCAGGAGTTCCACCCACGTCCAGAATCAGATGCTGCAACAAGATGCCCGACGCGGTGTTGAGGTTGATGCGGTCGGCCTCATTCTGCACGAGCACCAGCACGGCGGTCTGGCCGATCTGTACAGAGCGGACGATACCGTCCGGCTGCAGGGCGGGATCCTTGAGCGCCATTATCCGGAAAGTGACGTTGATGACGGCGCCGTCGGCGGCCGCCTGCAATACGGCGTCCTGCTTCAGGTTGTCCGCCAGTTGCGCGTCCGAGCGGCCAGCGGCGACAAGCTGGGTGCCGAGCAGCGCCAGGAAGCCCACGGTCCAGAGCACGATCAGCAGGGCGAATCCACGCTGAGTGGACTTCATGGCCGGGACAGCAGCGGGGCAACGACGATATCAGGCCAGTGTCGGGGCTGTGACCCAGCAAGCGTCAGGCGGAAACGGATCAGCAAGGGAAGATCGGGCTCATGCCAGCGGGACACCCAGACCCCAGGGGGTTGCCAGTATTCGATGGCGAGGCGGCCGACACCGTTCATCAGTTCCGTCTCGGCCGGGGGCGGCGGTGACCCTAGCTGAAGCGCGTGCCGGTATGGTCGCCAGCGCAGCACCAGACGGCCGCCTGAGACAGCCAGGCCCGCTTCGGCGCGAACCGGTGTTGGTCCTCGTCCCGGCAGGCGCAGTCGGGTGATCCCGCTTAGGGTGCTGGCCGATCCATCGATGGAGAAGCTTGCGGCATCATCCGCGGGAGCAAAATTCTCCGCAATCGAGCGCAGGCTGCGATCCACAGCTTCGAGGTCGGTCTCGCTGCTGGAGATCCGCGCGCTGTTTCCCCAGGCAATCAGGCCGAAGCGAACCGTCTGGCTCAGGCCGACAAGGAGGAAGCCGAACACCGCCAAGGCGACGACGATCTCCAGCAGGGTAAAGCCGGCCTGCGTCCTGGACTTCATCCGCTGACCTGTTGCGTGTCCAGCCGGACGTCGCGCGGTGTTCCGCCGTCGTTCCAGCTTATCCACACGGTGACGTTGTACAGGGTCACCGAGAAGGAGGTGGCTGCCCGCGGTCCGACCAGGCCGACCGGACGCAGCGATGCGCTGGCGACGGGACTAACCCGAAGCTGCCAGCGAAAGCCGCCGCCGTCGTCGCCGCGGTGTTCGCCTGGCGCGAGTTTCGTACCGTGCATGGAAGCCGCAAGACGCGAGCGCGCGCGGGCAACGGCCTGATCATACAGGGCTGCGTTCTGCGTCGCGTGCAGACTAGTGCCCGCGGCCTGGAACAGCACGGCGGCTGCCACGCCGGCGATGATCAGCGCGACAATCACCTCCAGCAGGGTAAATCCTCTCATCCCGACGCCAGGTTGTTCAGACTGAGCATGGCTGTCATCAAGGATGCGACGATGCCGCCGACGGCGACCCCCATCAGGATCGTCATCGCCGGAACCAGCAGGGCGGTGAGTCTTTGGGTGGCAAGACGGGTCCGCTCCTCATGGATATCGGCCGCGCGCAACGACATGCCGCCAAGCTGGGCGGTTTCCTCGCCGAGCCGCAACAGGTGGATGGTGCGCGAGGGGAACACCGCGGCGGCCTCAAGTTCCCGGGTCAGCGAGCCGCCGCCGCGGGCGGTCACGCTGGCCTGCTCCACGGCTAGTCGGGCGGCCCGATTGCCCATGGCGTCGCGCACGATGGCCAGCGCCGGGATCAAGGCAACGCCGTTCTGCAGCAGCGTGCCCAGGACGCGGGTGAAGCGGGCGGCGAGCACTTCCCGGGTCAGCGCGCCGATCAGCGGCAGCCGCAGCGTCGTTCGGTCCACTGCCAGCCGCACCGGGTTCTGCCGCAGGGCGATGCGCGCGGCGACCCCCAGACCCGCCAACATGAGCAGCATCAGCAAGCCATCCCGCTGAACAACGTCGCCGGCTGTCATCAGGAACTGGGTCGAGGCGGGCAGCGCGACGCCGCTTTGCTCGAACATCGGCACGAACTGGGGCAAGACCTCAGTCAGCAGCAAGGTAACGGCGCCGATCATCGCGATGAACAGGACGGCTGGATAGATCAACGCCGACGTCACGGTGGACGCGAGGGCACGCTGGCGATCCAGCAGTTCGGCGATTCGTGCCAGCGTCGGACCCAGGTTGCCGCCCGCCTCACCGGCGCGGACCAGCCCGATGTGCATCGGTGGAAAGGTTTGCGGATACTGTGCCATCGCGACTGACAGCGGGCTGCCATCGCGCACCGCGTCGCGCAGGCCGGTAATGGTCGGCATGATGCGCTTGGCCGCGGTTTCCTGCATGTAGCGCAGTGCGCGGTCCAGATCCTGGCCGGCGCTGAGCATCGTCGCCAGCTCCCGGATCAGGTCGGCAACGTCCTGCTTACGCAGGCCGCGGGAGCCGCCAAGATCCATCTGCAGCAGGCCGCCCCAGCGTGAGGCGGTTTCGGCCGGTTCGGCGCGCACCGGCATAGTGCCCTGACGCTGCAACCGGGTGATGACCTCGGCTTCACTGGATGCGTCCATCAGCCCGGCAAGCTTCTCACCCGCCGGGCCGATTGCGGTGTAGCGGAACATCGTCATGCATCCGCCCTTATGCTACGGGTCAGCTCCTCTATCGTCGTTTCACCCGCAAGTGCGGCTGCAAGGCCGGCGTCGAACATGACCTGCATGCCCTCAGCGACAGCGGCCCGCTCGATGGTTGCATGATCGGCGCGGGCGAAGATCAGACGCTCAATTTCCGGCCCGAGCTGCAGGAATTCGGCGATTGCGGTGCGGCCGCGATAGCCGGTCTGTCGGCAGGCCGGGCAGCCGACGGCGCGCGACAGCATGATCGGCCTGGCGGCTGTCCGCTGATCCAAGGCAAAGCGCTTGACCAGTTCGGGAGGGGCGGGCTCTGGCCGGCAGCAGTCCTGGCACAGGCGCCGAACCAGCCGCTGGGCCATGATGCCGCGCAGCACGGCGGTCAGCAGATAGTCCTCGACGCCCATGTCGCGCAGCCGGGTCACCGCGGCGGCGGCGGAGTTGGTGTGCAAGGTCGAGAGCACGAGGTGGCCGGTCAGGGCTGCCTGCACGGCAATCTGCGCGGTTTCGCCGTCGCGGATTTCGCCCACCATGATGACGTCGGGATCCTGCCGCAGGATGGATCGCAGCAGGCTGGCGAAGGTCAGCCCGATCTGGGCGCGGACCTGGATCTGGTTAATGCCTTGAAGCTGGTATTCGATCGGGTCCTCGACGGTGACGATCTTGCGAGTGATCGCGTTCAGCGCGAGCAAGCCGGTGTACAAGGTCGTGGTCTTGCCGCTGCCGGTCGGCCCGGTGACCAGCACAATGCCATTCGGCAGCTCCAGCGCGGTGCCCAGCTTGCTGATCACCGCCGGCGCCAGGCCGAGGCGGGCGTAATCGAACACCACCGCCGAGCGGTCGAGAATGCGCAGCACCACCGTCTCTCCATGCAGGGAAGGGATGGTGGAGACGCGGAAGTCGACGTCCTGTCCCCGTACGGCCATCTTGATGCGGCCGTCCTGGGGCATCCGCCGCTCTGCGATGTCCAGCCGGGCCATGATCTTGATGCGTGAGGTTATCGCGGCGGCGAGGTGCCTGGGGGGCGGCTCAGCCTCATGCAGGACGCCGTCATAGCGGTAGCGGACGCGCAGGCGGTCCTCGAACGGTTCGATGTGGATGTCGGAGGCCTGGGTCTCCACCGCGCGAGTGATCAGCAGATTGACCAGCCGGATGACGGGTGCCTCGCTGGCGAGGTCCTTCAGCCGCTCAGCATCCTCCTCCAGCGGGGCGTCGGCCTCAGCATTGGACGCGGCCTGATCCTGGTCCGGATAGAGCCGGTTCAAGGCGGTCTCCAGCTCGATCGGCACCGCGACCTCCAGCCTGACAGCGCGGCCGGTTGCCACCGCGACGGCGGACTGGGTGAACGGATCCAGCGGATCGGCCACGGCCAGAACCACCGTGACATCATCGGCAGCGACCGGGACTGCCCGGGCATGGCGGAGGAACCTGGCGCCGAGGCGATCGGGCAGGACGGGTTCCAGCGGCGGATAGCGGTCAGCCGCGGCGACTGGAATCGACAGCAGGCTGGCATAGGCAGAGGCAAGCCCCCGCTCAGACACCAGCCCGAGCTGGATCAGGACGGCATCGAACCGCTGATCGGAGTCCGCGGCGACGCGACGCGCACGCTCCAGCGTTCTTTGATCGCAATGGCCCTGCGAAAGCAAGATGTCGCCGAGCGCGTCGATCTGGTCGTCGGTGACGGTGGTTCCCATGGCGGTTGTTCCGATGACGGTCGTTCCCATCGTGGCCGCCTTTAGCATACCCGCGTTCGAATAGGTCGGGGACGAGATCGCGCGCAAATGACAGGTCAGCGATCGGACTGATCATTAGATGATACGCGTGGTCGACCTGTCCGGTTCAACGTGGCTGTGGCCACTGCTGAGTGCGCCATTCGCCGGCAGCTTCATCGGCGTGCTGATTCGCCGTCTGCCGCGCGACAGGCCAGTTGTCGTGGCGCGATCCTGCTGCGAAGAATGTGGGGCGAGGTTGAGCGCGATCGACCTGGTGCCGCTGGTCAGCTTTCTGCTGTTGCGCGGGCGCTGCCGGCATTGCCGGGCGCCCATCAAGCTGTTCCATCCCATGGTGGAGTTGGCTGCAAGTGCCGTTGCGCTGTGGGCGGTGCTGGCTGAACCAGTCTCCGGTTGGGTTTGGATCGACTGTGGTGTGGGCTGGACGTTGCTGACGCTGGGCTGGATCGACTGGAACACGTATCTGCTGCCCGATGTGCTGACGCTGCCGCTGCTGCTGGCCGGGCTGGCCTTGACCCTGCTGATGGACCCGGAAGTTCTGACGGATCACTGTCTGGCCGCCTGTTTCGGCTATCTGTCATTGGCTGCGATCGCGCTGGCCTACCGCCGGCTGAGTGGGCGTGAGGGCCTGGGGAGCGGTGATGCAAAGCTGCTGGCGGCGGCTGGTGCGTGGTGCGGCCTGGCGGCGTTGCCGTTCATTATTCTGTGCAGCGCGGTCATTGGCTTGCTGGTGATCGGCAGCATGGCGGTGGCTGGGCAGGCGGTGACTGGCACGACGAAGTTACCTTTCGGGCCGTGCATCGCGCTGGCTTTTTGGCTGGCATGGATCCATGGGACGCTGCTGGCAGGAATAATCGAGATGCTAGGAGGAGGCTGATGCGACGCTTGATGGGGCTGACATGGGGCGTGAAGTCTTCTGCGGCGGTGTCCCTGGCCGTAGTCTGCCTGGTTGCGCTTTCGTCAGGCGCCTTGAGTCCGGCGCGCGCGGATGGCCGCGGGCCGGTGTGCAGAGAGCCCTCGGTGATCGATGAAATCACGCTGGAGGTCCGCGCTCGCAACTACTATGGCGACGTCGACCCACGACTTGTCACCGAGCAGCCAACTGCTGACCCACGAGTGGTAAACTGCCAAGTCTGCGTCCTGTCGGAGCCATATGATAATACGCTGTTCGGCAGACACTCCGTTGATCGGTGCGTGGCGCATGGGTTTGAAGTAAAGATCCTGACCAGCGGCTTTGTTGTGCGCGATCTGCGCTGAGGTGAGAGGTCCCCGTACCGAGCGGGGCTTTACCCTGATCGAGATGATCGTGGTAATGGTGATCATGTCGTTGATCGCAGGCTTAGTCCTGGTAAGGCAGCCCTGGCACAGCACGTCGTTCGATCTGGACGCCACGCTTCGGGCTTTCACCGACGCGCTGCGACTGGCCCGATCCCGGGCGATCGCGCAGGATCGCGATGTTGCGGTCGTGACGGCAGCGAACGGGTTTTCGGTCGATGGCGGTTCGGCGTGGGTGCTGCCTGCGGCGGCGGCGATGACGCCGTCGAGGATCATCTTTCTGCCGGATGGCGGATCAACCGGCGGCTCCGTCCGTCTTGGTTCTGGCGAGAGACGAGTTGCCGTTGACGTCAATTGGATGACAGGTGCTGTACGTTCCCATGAATTAACTAACCAGTAAAACCGCGTTCTGGCTGCGCTTTGTCTAACGAGTTCGTGACAACTTTAGCAGTGTGTGGTCTGATCCACCGTTGATTTGCCCCCGTATTCTCGATGTGACCTCGCGGCCTGGATCGATGGCGCCGACTGGAAGCACAGAGATTAGAGAAATACTCGGGAGTAGTTGACAAAATGTCAGAGTTTGACGAAGTGCGTACGCTGCCAATCAAGTCGAACCGCCGAAAACTTCTTCGTAATGCTGGTTTGGGAACAGCGTTTGCCGCGGCCTCGGGATTGGGTCTGTTCAGCTCAAGCCGGGCGCAAGCCGCCACGGCGCCAACCGACGCCGACATCCTGAATTTTGCCCTCAATCTTGAGTATCTTGAGGCGGAATACTACCTTTTTGCGGTGAACGGCACTGGGTTGCCGGCCTCCGATATTAGTGGCGTGGGGGCAACTGGAAACGTTGTCGGCGGCGCCCCGGTGCCATTTGTTACACCGGCGATTCAGCAGTATGCAAAGGCCATTGCTACTGACGAGCTGGCGCATGTCGAGTTCCTGCGGTCAGCGCTTGGCAGTGCGGCCGTCGCGCGTCCGGGGATTGATCTGTACAACAGCTTCAACACGGCTGCCGTCGCGGCCGGCCTGATACAGCCTGGCCAGACGTTCAATCCGTTTGCCGACGAGGTCAGCTTCCTGCTGGGGGCGTACATCTTCGAGGATGTCGGGGTGACCGCGTATAACGGTGCGGCGCCGTTGATCCAGTCGAAGGCCTATCTAGCGGCGGCGGCCAGCATTCTGGCGGTTGAAGCCTATCATGCGGGCAGCATCCGGACCCTGCTGTTTCAACTGGGCCAGGGTGATGCGACGGCGAAGATCTCGGCACTGCGGGCGGCCGCCTCCGGCGCGGCTGACGACCAGGGCGTCGTGATGAACGGGCAGTCCAACATCACGCCGACGAACTTCAATGCCCTGGCGTTCAGCCGGACCACGACGCAGGTGTTGAATATCGTCTACCTCGGCGGAGCCAGCGGCAATTACGGCTTCTTCCCGCAGGGTCTGAACGGCACGATCGCGTAGTCGCACCTCAGGCCGGCGCGTGGATTTGGTTTCGACTTTGCTTGATTATGCAGGAGCGCGCGGATAAGCGACCCTGCATGAGCCAACACCTAATCGGCCGCACAACATACTGCAGTTGTAACGCCGGGTTGCTTGACACGGAGCAACCCGGCGGCTTTGTAGTTCTGGGAACGGGCGATTGACCATGACAAATCACTGTACGTGATCGCTCTCGGACTCGGGATTGATAATCCCTGCAGGCTCAGTTGATAGACGCGGTCGGGGGTGCCGCCCATGTTAGCCAACTTTCTGTCTTGGTGGCTTGCTCGGATCAGCGAGCTGTTGCCGTCATCATGGGTCAGTGCCTCTGCCAGGCTGCCAGACGGCTACGTGGTCGACACCGACACACAGCAGAACATCGTGGTTTCCATCCGCCGCGGCGGGAAACTGAGTGCTTCGAACCTAGGGGCCGCCGCCCGGCAGGCGGGACGCAAGACGGTTCTGGTACGCCCGCCGGCGCAGGCTGTCCTGGTCAAAAACCACACGGTGCCGACCGTACCGCGGCGCCAGCTTGAGCAGATGCTGCGCCATGAGCTGGCGCGAATCACGCCGTTTGCAGCCGAAGACCTGTTCTGGCGCTGGGACAGTGTCGGAAAGTCAGGCAACGGCACGCGCACCGATGTCGTGCTGACAATGGTTCCACGGGCCGCCGTTGTGGGTGCCCTGAACACCCTTGAGCAGGCCGGGATGCGGGCGGATCTCGTTGAGGCAAACGTTACCGGGCAAGCGCGTCTGCTTCCGGTCGGTGACATTGACCGGTCTGGGCGCAGGGCAATGATCCGCGTTGCGGCTGCCGGCTGCGTTGGCCTGCTGGCCGCTACTGTCATTCTGCCGTTCGCGCTGCAGGCCGTGGCCCTTTATAGAGTGAATGGAGCGATTGAGGACCTGCAGCCGGCGATTGCGAAGGTCAATGCGATCCGGCAAGGGATTGCGACCGGCGACGCGGGACGAGAGGTCCTGACGAAGGAAATGGAGCGTACGGGCGACCTGCTGCAGATCCTGGCGACCGTAACCCGGATTCTGCCGGACGATACCTATTTGACCGACTTTTCACTGCGCGAGAGACAGATGTCGATCAGTGGCCGATCAGCCTCGGCGCCACGCTTGATTACCGGATTATCGGCTGATCCGGCGATCCAGGACACCGCCTTCGCCGCCCCTGTGACTCGGGTGGAAGGTGCGACATCGGATGTGTTCTCGATCAAGGCGGGAATTGCAAAGTGATGGTGGGCGACCGGCTTGTCGGCCGACGCGGGCAAGCGCTAGCGGTCGGCTGTGCCGTGGTTGCCTTGCTTGCCGTTTGGTTCGCGGTGGTTGATCCGGTGTGGGCGTGGTTCGGCGACCGGAACCGGTTGCTGGAACAGCGGCAGTCGTTGCTGCACCGTATGCGTGAAGTCGCGGCGACGCTGCCCGCTGTGCAGGCGGCTGCTGCTGCGAAGTCTGGCCACGGAGACGCACCGGGGATGCTGATGCTGCCCGGAGCGAGCGACGCGATCGCCGCGGCGGACCTGCAGGAGCGTATTCAAAAAATGGCTGTCCTGGCCGGGGCCAGCCTGACGGCAGTTGAAACCCTTCCGGCGACGCCAGTGGGGAGCTGGCATAAAATCTCTCTGCGGATCAGCCTGAATGCGCCCTGGCCGGTCCTGATGGAACTGGTACGTTCAGTGGAGCAATCGCCAGCCAAGATTCTGATCGATGACGCGCATTTCCACAGTGCATCCGTGGTTGCCCACCCCACGGTGATGCCGGTGCAGGCTTCCATGATCCTGTATGGCTTCAGGTCCTCACCGTCGGGTGCGGGGACATGATGGCCAGTGGCAGGACCGAAGTAGGCGGTCTTTTTCTGCTGTCACTGATGCTGTGCGGCGTCATCGCATACGAAGTTTCCGTCTGGCACGGCGCGAGCTCCGTCGCACCTGATACAAGAAGGATGGCCTCAAGCGGCGGACATGTTCCGGAAGACGATGCGGACGACGTCCACAACCGATACAAGGAATGGCTGGACCAGATCCTGGGGCGACCGCTGTTCAGTCCCGATCGCCGGCCTGTGGAAGTTCAGGTCGGCGCACGCGGCCTGCCGAGACTGACCGGGATTATCGTGACGGGAACCCAACGCGTTGCCATCTTCGCGGCGGCTTCTGGCCAGCATCCGGTTATTGTGGAGACCGGTGCACGTGTGGGCGCCTATCAGGTACAAAGCATTGCCGACGAAGGGGTTACTGTTTTAGGACCAGAAGGAACAGCCTTGGTCCGGCCGATCTTTGACGTGTCCCATCCGACTGCACCGGGCGCGCCAGTTGCCAGGCAGCCGACGTCCCGGGCCAGCGCGAGGTAGCTGGATAACCCAGGGTTCATGGACCTTGCGTCCGAGGGAGGTTCCCGCTAGGTCACGCCCACGGCATGGAAGCTGCGTTGGCATGTCGCTGGAGAGGTGCCGGAGCGGTCGATCGGGGCGGTCTCGAAAACCGTTGTACCCTTATGGGTACCGAGGGTTCGAATCCCTCCCTCTCCGCCACGAACGCAAATGTTGTCGGTACACGTCCTTACGGCTGGGCAAAGCCAGGCATACCGCAATTGACGATAAGCGACCCAATATGATCCGGGGTGGAGACTGAGTTTGCTAAGGCTCCTCTTTATAACCGACTTCGGGGAGGCCTTGCTCATTGCCATAATACTTGTATGGCAGGAACTTGCCTGACATCGTCATCCTGACCCGATCGCCTTTCGGGCTCGGCTCGCGCTCGATCTGCATGTCAAAGTCGATCGCTGACATGATGCCGTCGCCGAACTCCTCCTCGATCAGGGCTTTCCAGGCCGGCCCATTCACCATGACCAGTTCGTAAAAGCGGTAAAGCAGCGGGTCAGTCGGTGGCATGGGCGAGCCGCGGTAGGGAACCTCGTTCAACATACGCTCCTCAGCGGCGCCAAGACCGAACAGGTCCGCGGCTTTCCTGGCCAGCGGTTTCACGAGCTTCATCTGGCCAAGCAGCGCGCCCACGATCAGGACCGGCGACACCCCACCAATCTGTTCGCAGATCGACTGCCAGGACCAGTTTTTTTCACGCTTGATATCGAGTATTTTCTCCGTCAAGTCGGATCTGGTCATCGCATTTTCCCTTGCCCAAGCGGCGTTTCCGAAGGTTCGGCCGCACGCAGTGTGACACGATTATGCAATGCAGCTTGTGGCTGTCCAGGCGGAGGCGTTGATCCGCATGGACACGGCAACCCCAAGCTGTGCATTTGCGACGTCCAGATGCGTCCGGGTGAGGCCATCCAGCAATGTGGCAGGCTTGATCCCGGACGGCGGCGCTACGGCAGGTTCTTGTGCGAACCATCGCAACGCGGCACGTTGCCCGAAGCCTTGCAACCACAGAACGAGACGGTGGTGGATTGCTCAGCATCGAACCGCATCGGCGCGAACGCCGAACCCTTATGGGAACCGTCGCAGAATGGCTGCTTGCTGCTCTTGCCGCAGGAGCACCACCAATATGATTTTCCTGCCTCGACCTCGATCTTGTAAGAACCCTTCTGGGCGACAACGGGCGATGATTCGGACATAGATCCCCTTCTGTTCGTTTGGCCGCCGCAGAGCCAGCAACGGGTTCAGTGCGAATCCCGAAAGCCAAGGGCGCGCCGCTTACTTCGCTCGGTAGGCTTTATGGCATGCGCTGCATTGCTCGCCCAATAACTTTGTGTCAGCCGCGACGGCGTCTGCATCTGCGGCCTTGGCATCGGTCGCCAGCTTGTTTGCCGCCTGATTCAGCGAAACGGCGATTTTCTGAAAGCCCGCTGGATCTGACCAGATTTGTGGCAGGGCTTTGGTGTCCTCACCGGTTTCGGTGCCCTTCGGAAACAAGGTTGGAATGACTGCTGCCCACTTGCCGACAGCCTTGGCAGGCTCCTCCAGCGGTTTGACGTCGCCCTTTGCCTTGACGACGGAGCGGATGAAGGCGAAGTCGCCGCCCTGCATGGCAAAACCCGCCTGACGGACGGCGATCAAGTCGAGGCCATCGGCGCTGGCCACACCGGTCGACATCAACCCAGCCACAACCAGCCATATCGTTGCACGAGCAGTGCCGCGTGTTGTCATCCCAAGCCGCCTTTCCGATCGCAGATCGCCTGGAAATCCAATAACCTCCAGGATGATACGATGATTCGCTAGCAGATTTCCTCACGAACCGACAGACTGGGCGGACATTGCCAGAAGGATACTCATGAAGGCCATACGTTCGCTCGCGGTTTTCTGCGGCTCCCGTGTCGGTGGCAACCCGGCCTATGCCCAGGCCGGCCGGGCCCTGGGTCATGGCCTTGGCCAGGCGGGTATACGACTGGTATTCGGCGGCGGCAGAATCGGCATCATGGGCGTGGTCGCTGACGCCGTGCTGCATGCGGGTGGAACGGTGCTGGGTGTCATCCCCGAGTTCCTGACGCAGTGGGAAGTGGCGCACGAAGGCGTCACGGAGATGGTGGTGACGGACACAATGCACTCGCGCAAGCGTCGGCTGTATGAGGAGTCCGACGCGTTCCTGATCATGCCGGGCGGCCTGGGCACGTTCGACGAGGCGTTCGAGATCATCACCTGGCGCCAGCTTCGGCTGCACGACAAGCCGATCATTCTGTGCAACGTCGCCGGCTGGGTGCTGCCGCTGGTCGCGACGATCGAGCATGCGATCGAGCAAGGGTTTGCTGATCCGGGCTGTCGCGGCCTGTTCGAGGTGGTCGAAGGCGTGCCGGCGGTGCTAGAGCGGCTGAAGACCCTGCCGGCCGGCGACAAGGGGCATGCCGAACGGATCTAGCAATGAGGTTTCCTGCCGTGATCGTCGGCCGGTCATGGCTTCCGGCGGATCAGGGCTGACCAACGTCAACCAGACCCGGGGCGCGTTCGGCTCAATTGTGTTCTGCAGCGACCCGGACCAGCAGCTTGCCAAAGTTCCGGCCGCTCAGAATGCCGGTTAGGGCTTCCGGCGCATTTTCCAGCCCGTCAACCACATCCTCCCGATAGACCAGACTGCCGTCAGCAACCAAGGGTGCAGCCATGGTGCGCCACTCGGCTATCCGCTCCAGCCGATCAGAAACGATGAAGCCCTGTATCAGAATGCGCTTGCCCACGACGAAACCGAGGTTCGGACCCGGCGGCATCGTGTGCTCGTTGTATTGCGAGACCATGCCGCACATGGCGATGCGGGCGAACGGGTTCAGCAGGTCGAACACGGCGGCCTGCACGGCACCCCCAACATTCTCAAAGTAGCCGTCGATCCCGTTCGGGCAGGCTGCCTGCAGTTCGCGGTGCAGATCCATGGCGCGGTGATCGACGCAGTCGTCAAAGCCGAGGCTGTCCTGCACCCAGAGGCATTTCTCGGCGCCCCCAGCGATGCCGACGACGCGGGCGCCGGCGCGTTTGGCGATCTGACCGGCGACTGAGCCCACGGCACCCGACGCCGCGGAGACGACAAAGGTTTCGCCAGACTTGGGTTTGCAGATTTCGCTGACGCCGGCATAGGCGGTTGCCCCAGGCATGCCCAGCACACCGAGGTAGGCCGACAGCGGTGCCGCACCCTTGGGGATCTTGTGCAGTTGGCTGCCCGGACTGACGGAATGGGTCTGCCAGCCACGGGCACCGGAGACCATGTCGCCGGGGGCGAACCCCGGATCAGCCGAGGCGACGACCTCGCCGACCGTCTCGCCGGTCATGACCTCGCCGATCTGTATGGCGACGGCGTAGGTCTGCTCCTCCCGCAGGCGGCCGCGCATATACGGATCGATCGACAGCCACAAGGTGCGGGTGACCACCTGACCCTCGCCGGGGGTGGGGATCGCGTCCTCCTGGATGGCAAAGTCATCCGAGGTCGGCTCGCCGCGGGGCCGGCGCTTCAGCACGACCGAGCGGCGGAGGTTGCTGTTGCTCATCAGGCGGCCTCGGCTTTCAAGATCAGCCGGCCGGTGACCTTGCCGTCGCGCAGACGCATGAGAGCCTCATTGGCTTGGTTCTGGGGGATCGTTGCAACCGGCAGGGCCTGCAGGTCGCCGTCCTGCGCCAGCTTCACCAGCTCTCGCAGTTCCTTTGGGTTGCCGACGTAGCTGCCCTGAACGGTCAGCGCCCGCATGGCCATGATCGGCAGGGCCAGGGTCAGTTCGCCGCCGAACAGGCCGACCTGGATCAGCTTGCCGCCCTTGTCCAGCGCGCCGTATGCGAACCGGGCGGTGGTGGTGCCGTTCACCAGGTCGATGACGGCGGGAACCGGGCCGCCGGCGGCCTCGATGATCCGCTTGGTCACGATGGCGGCGTCGCCGCTGCCATCAACAGCCTTGGTGGCGCCGGCGTTCAGCGCCGTTTCGCGCTTTTCGGCGCTGATGTCGACGGAGACGATGTTCTGGTGCTTCAGCGCCTTCAGCACGGCGATGGCGTTCAGGCCCAGGCCCCCTGCCCCGACCAGCACGATCGGCTGAGTTGGCTTCAGCGGCATGACCTTCTTGATGGCCGAATAGACTGTGATGCCGGAGCACGCATAGGTGGCGGCGACCGCGGGATCAAGGCTGCCGGGATCGACCAGATGGCGGGGATGCGGGGCGATGACGTGGGTAGCATAACCGCCGTTGGCAAAAACACCGAGGCTGCGGGCGGCGACGGTGCACATGTTGTCGTCCTCGGACAAGCATTTCTCGCAACTGCCGCAGCCGAGCCAGGGGAAGACGATACGCAGGTCGCCGGATTTGACGCCGGTGGCACCGGGACCCGTGCCGACCACACGGCCGACGACTTCGTGGCCCATGGCCAGGGGCAGGACGACGCCGCGGTCCTTCAGTGACATCTTCTGGCCACCGCCGACATCGTAGTAGCCGTCCCAGATGTGCAGGTCGGAATGGCACACGCCACAGTGGGTGACTTCCAGCAGAACCTGGGTGCCGGTCGGCTCTGGGGTCGGAAGTTCGATTTCCTTCAGCGGCTGTCCATTCTCGACCACGGCCCACGCGCGCATGATTGCCTCCTGTTCTTTTGGCGGTTGGTGGATGGATAGCGGGTCGCGTGGATTAAGCAAGGCGGATTGCCCCCGTAGCCCTGGCGATCACGGCACGCCGGCGAAGTCCCGAGGCAAGATCGCCTAGAAACGCCGGCGCGCCCGCGGGTAATCGGGCACCCAGCATTGCAGTGGCCACTTCACGCGCCGAAGCGCTCGGACGAGGTTCTTTGCAACCGCGCACCTAATGCAGTTCGGCGAGACCCATGGCATGACCGAAGCGGCGTGAGGGTTCCTGCGCGTCGCCGTATTTGCGGTGCATGGCGGTGTGGAACGCGGCAGCCAGCAGCAGGGTGTCACGGTCGGGCTGCCGGTTGGTGCCGAAATCCATCAACATGCACTGGGCGATTTCCTGGTTGTGCGGATCGTTGCCCAGCTTGCAGGCAGCCAGGGCGATGCGCTGCACCAACTTGTCGCGGTCGGCAACATGGTCGCAGTAGGCCTGGGTCCAGGCAATCGCCGCTTCGCCGTCCAGCGCAAGGATCGCGGTCTCGACACGATCCAGCAGCGCATTCGAACTGAGCGACCCGGCGCCGGAGGGAACCTGCAGCGAGACCGCATGCACCTCTCCCAGACCCTGCTGGTTGTAGGCCACGCGGTTGGCGAACAGTGCCGCGACATACAGCAGCCGCAGGCGGCGCGGATGGTCGAAGGTGTCGTAGAACCAGGCCAAGGTGTTGTGGTACTCGTAGCAGTGGTGCGGCATGTTGAAGGCGTTGGGATCGCGGGTTTCCAGCACGATCTGCCCGACGGCGATCTGCAGCACGTCGAGGATGCGGCGCGGATCCTTGCCGGCTTTCAGCAGGCGAGTCAGCGCTTCAAGCGTCTCCATCTCGCCCTGGCGCAGCACGGCGGTGCTGAGTTCGGCGGCCTCCTGCTGGTTTACCGGCTGATGGTTGCGCAGCACCGCGAGTTCTGCCTCGCTAACCCCGCCGTAGGGAACGGCGCGCAAGGTTTCGCCCTCAATCATCATCTTGATGTAGTTGCAGGCAACTTCGTAGGTCGAGTACCAGCGCGGGCCGACCGCGATATCCAGCGCGCCGGCGTAGATCACGTAGTGCGCGTTCTCCCATCCCAGCGCGTTGCCGATCTCAACGGTGGCGCGGGCGCGGTAAGCCTTATGGCCGGTCGTGTAGGAACGGTTGTGCAGCAGCCGATCCTGCACGTCGATCAGCCCGGCGAAGCACATCTCGGCCAGGACTTCCTTGCGCTCTGACGTGTTCTGCATCAGGCCGAGGAAGATGCGGTAGGCGTCCACGACCTGGCCGCGGTGCACCTGGGTCATCCAGTTATTCAGCCGTTCGTTCAACGGACCGGTCTGGATGATCGCATCCTGATCGGGCCAGTAGACGACCGGCGCCGGGGGCGCCTCGATCTCTTGCTGGTTGCCACGGTGGCGGGTGTAATGACCGGGCGCCTTGTCGATCTTCTGGTTCCAGATGTCCAGACCGGTGGGGATGTACCAGATGGTCTGCGCCATCGGCAGCATCGCCAGATGTGCAGGCAGCATCCGGTTGAGGTTGACGGTCGCCCGGGCACTGAGCAGGCAATGGTCGTTGTTGACGAAGTTCGGGTAGCCGTCGTCGATCCGCTCATGGTACGGAACGTGGGTGTATGGGGCGTGGATGCGGACACCCTCGGCGATAATCTCGGCCAATGGGCGGCCGGCCCGGACAAGCTCATAGTAGACGTCGCTGGCGCCCTTCTGGTCGCGCATCAGGCAGCGGTCCTCAAGCTTGTCGTAAAGACCGCGCACGACGCTGCCGTGCTGCGCCGAAGCCGTGTTAACATCCATACTGCTTTCCTCCGACATTGTATTCCGTCTGGGCATCCAACCTGGCATCCGCTGTGGGTATCCTACGCTTGAGATGAAAGCGGCGACAACCGCCCGGAGATCGTGGAAGGGGAAAATGGCATGAACAAGACGCAACCTGAGGGCGAATGGACCGTCAGCGTCATCGCCGGGACTGGTGAGCCGGGCTATGCCGGGGATGGCGCCCCGGCGCTGCAGGCCCGGCTCAACAACCCGTTCGACCTGGCGTGGGCGCCAGACGGCAGCCTGGTGTTCTCCGACACGTTCAACCACCGCCTGCGGCGGATCGATGCCTTGAGCGGCGTGATCTCAACGATCTGTGGCACGGGCGTTCGCGGCTGTGATGGCGATGGCGGGCCGGCGATGAAGGCACAGCTCAACGAACCTTACGGAGTCGTCGTCGATCGCCAGGGTCAGGTATTCTTTGCCGACCGGCTGAACCGGCGCGTGCGGATAATCGATACCGCGGGCCGGGTGCGCACCATCGCTGGCACCGGCTCAGAGCAACCCGGTGGCGATAGCGCTGCGGCGGATCGGGCCGGGCTGGCGGAGCCGAATGGCCTCGCGCTCGATGCCGACCAGAGCCGGCTGTTCATCGCTGACGTGGCCGGCCACCAGGTACGCGTGGTTTCATTGCGGGACGGGACGATCGGGACTTTCGCCGGCACCGGCGACGCACGGCACGGCGGCGATGGCGGCAAGGCGACGCAGGCCGCGCTGTTCGGCGCACGCGCAGTCGCCTGCGCGCCGGACGGCTGCTTGTATGTGATGGAGCGACAGGGGAGCTGCATCCGGCGTATCCGGCACGGAATGATCGAGACGGTGGCGGGCACCGGCGCACGCGGCTACTCTGGTGACGGCGGGGATGCGCGTGCGGCGGTCTTCAACGCGCCCAAGGAGATGGCGATCGATGCCGGCGGCAACATCTTTGTCGTCGACACGGAGAATCACGCGATCCGGCTGATCGACGCCAAGACCTGGATGGTTAGCACCATCGCGTCCGGGCTGGCTCGGCCGCACGGGGCGCTGGTGGCGCCGGACGGCAGCGTGCTTGTGGGCGACAGCGAGCATCATCAGGTGCGACGGCTGACCAGGCCGTAACGCCGAGCAGGCTGTGACAGACCAGCACGTATCGCGATCATGCCTACAATGCGGTTGATTATTCGGCGACGACCTGGCGCATGATGGCGACGGCTTCCTCGATGTCGGCGGCGGTGACGTCGAGATGGGTGCAGGCGCGGCCACGAAAGGTGTCCGAGACCGACACCGTGACGCCGTGCGGGCGCAACCGGCTAGCGAACTCGCTGGCGGTCAGGCCGGTGCCGCTGGTGTCGAAGAACACCAGATTGGTTTCCGGCGTCTCCACGGTGATGCCGGGGATCTGGCGCATGCCGCGTGCCAGCAGGGCGGCGTTGGCGTGGTCCTCGGCGAGGCGATCGATATTGTACTGCAGGGCGTAGCTACAGGCGGCGGCATTCATGCCGCCCTGGCGCAACGAGCCACCGAGCCGCTGCTTCCAGCGCCAGGCCTGGCCAATGAAGTCGCGGGAGCCGGCCAGCACGGCGCCCAAAGGGGCACCAAGGCCCTTGGTGAAATCCAGCCAGACCGTATCGCATGCAACGACCATATCGCTGGCTGCGACGCCGAGCGCGACGGCGGCATTCAGCAGGCGGGCGCCATCCATGTGGACCTGCATCGCATGCCGGTGAGCGACGTCGGCGACGGCCCGCAATTCGTTCACCTGCCAGCAGGCGCCGCCGCCCCGGTTGGCGGTCTGCTCGACCTCGACCAGGGTCTGCGGCGGGGAGTAGCGGTTCACCGGCCGGATCGCCGCCTGCAGCGTCTCGGCGGAGAAGATGCCGCGGGCGCCCTGCAGGCCGCGGATCATCACGCCGCTGATCGCCCCAGGTCCGCCGGCCTCGCTGGACTGGATATGAGCGTCCTGGTGGGCCAGGATCTCATCGCCGGGACGACAATGAGTGGCGATTGCCACCTGGTTGCACATGGTGCCGGAGGGCAGGAACATCGCTGCCTCCTTGCCCAGCAGCGCGGCGGCGCGGTCGCAAAGCGCCCAGACGGATGGGTCCGAACCGCCCTGTTCGTCCCCGACCTCGGCTTCCAGCATGGCCTGCTTCATGGCGGCGGAGGGCCGGGTCTGGGTGTCGGAGTATAGGTTGATGCGGACGGGCCGGGTGAAGTCGGCGCGTTTCGGTTCGTAGCTCATGCTGGATTCCTGGCTCATGGCGACGGGCTCCATCGGCGGTGCGGGCGTCGTACCAGAAGGGGCATTGCCTGCAAAGACGCGCTGTCGGATGCTGCTGATCCATCAAGGAAGATGCCGGATGAAATTCTCCAATTTCCTGTTTCCGGACAGCATGTCGGCCGCGGATGACGGGCGGGTGATTGCCGAGACGCTGCAGGAGGCTCGGCTGACCGACGCGCTGGGCTTCGACACTATCTGGCTGGCGGAACATCATTTCGACGGCATCGTTGCCTATGTCGATCCGGTGGCGTTTGCCGCCGCACTGGCCGTAGCGACGACGCATGCACGGATCGGCTTCGCGGTGGCGCAGATGGCGCTGCACCATCCGGTGCGGCTGGCCGAGCAGGTGGCGCTGATCGACCACTTGAGCGGTGGGCGGCTGGTCGTCGGGCTGGGACGGGGCACTGCCTATAACATCTATGACTACCAGGGGTATGGCATCGACCACACAGAGGCGCAGGCCCGGTTCGAGGAAGCCGAGGCGGTCATGTTCGAGGCCTGGAAAGGCGAGGCGCTGGTGCATCACGGCCGGTTCTTCGATCTGCAACTGCCGGAGCTGCGGCCGTCGACCTACACCAAGCCGCACCCCTATGTGATCCGGGCAGCGGCGACTGAGCATGGCATGCTGGAGATCGCCGCCCGCGGCCAGCCTTTCATGATGAATGTGCAGAACAATGTGGTGACGGCACAGCGGATGGAGCTGTACCGGCGCGGGCTGAGGGAAAGCGGATTGGATGAGGCAGCGGTGGCGGCGACGGTCGATGCCTGCTGGGTCTGGCGGAACGTCTTCGTCGCTGAGACCGATGCCGAGGCTGAACGGATCGCGGTGCCGGCATTCACCGCGATGCATGAGCACAGAGTGGCGATGCGCAACCGGATCTACGCGGAACAGAACGCGTCGATCCTGCCGATGCCGCAACCAGGCGCCGCGCCGCCAGCGCATGCCTCGGTCGAGAATGGGCTGGTCTTCGGGTCACCTGCGACGGTGGCGGAGAAGCTGGCACCGCTGAAGGCCACTGGCGTGGGCGGCCTTATCATGCAGTTCCGGCTGGGGCCGATGAGCCATGAGCAGACTGCGGCCAGCCTGAGCTTGTTCCACGACAAGGTCATTCCCGCACTGTGACCGACGAGAGCGGCACCGCGCACTGGAAGCAGAATCTGTGGGTGTGCGTGTTCGGCTCGTTCACCACGATCATTGCGATGACCCTGCTGCTGCCGTTTCTGCCGTTGTATGTGCAGCAGCTTGGGGTGAGCGATCACGCGGCGATCGTGCAGTGGTCGGGTGCGGCCTATGGCGCGACATTCCTGACGGCGGCGTTCTTTGCCCCGCTATGGGGCCGGCTGGGCGACCTTTATGGCCGCAAGCTGATGCTGATCCGAGCCAGTCTTGGCATGGCGGTGGCGATGTCGCTGATCGGGCTGTCGCAGAACGTGTGGCAACTGGTCGGGCTGCGGCTGCTGGCGGGTCTACTGGGCGGATATTCATCGGGATCGACGGTGCTGGTGGCGACGCAGACGCCGCGGGCGCAGACCGCCTGGGCGCTGGGCGTGATGTCCTCGGGCGTGATGGCGGGCAACCTGGCGGGGCCGCTGATCGGCGGGGCGCTGCCGCCGGTTATCGGCATCCGGATGACGTTCGCCGCGGCGGGTGCGATCATCTTCGTGGCCTTTCTGGCGACGCTGTTGCTGATCCGCGAAGCGCCCCGGCCGCGAAGATCCGCCGCGGGTGGCAAATCCGGCGGATGGGCTTCGGTGCCGGACAAGCGCCCGGTGGTGGCGATGTTGATTACCGGCATGCTGCTGATGTTTGCCAACATGTCGATCGAGCCGATCATCACGGTGTATGTGGCGCAGCTAGTGGCCGACCCGGCACGGGTGACGGTGGTTGCGGGGTTCGTAATGGCCGCGGCGGCTTTGGGCAGCATCCTGTCGGCGTCGCGTCTGGGCAAATTGGCGGACCGCATCGGGCACTGGACGGTGATCGTCGGCTGCCTGCTGGTGTGTGCGCTACTGCTGTTGCCCCAGGCGTTCGTGACCGCCGGGTGGCAGTTGATCGGGCTGCGCTTCCTGATGGGAGTGGCGCTGGGTGGGCTACTGCCGTGTGTGGCGACAGTGATCCGGCATCACGTGCCGGAGCGCAGCGCGGGCAGCATTCTGGGCTACTCGACTTCCTCGCAGTATGTCGGCCAGGTGACAGGGCCGTTGCTGGGCGGGTTTGTCGGTGGGCATTTCGGCATGCGGGCGGTGTTTTTAGGGACCTCCGTGCTGATGGCGGCGGGGGCGGCCTATGGCTGGGTGGTGCGGCCAAGGCGGTAGGTCGGCTGTGTGTCGACCGAGGCGCATAGCTAGACAATAACACATGCTGATGACTTCAACATCGTCCGGAATCCTAATGAGAAACTGCGTGTCATCTCAGTTACGACATGGGAATGTCAAAAAAAGTTGATGCTGAGTTCCGTTCGATGCGGCCAGTATGGGCAGGCGACGGGCTGCCCTGATGATGGGCGAACGTTGCAATATCTTAAGAAACCAGTTGGGGGAAATCCATGGAACGCCATCATCCGGCCAGATCGTGCCTGGAGAGGTATCGCGTAGCACTCATGATGCTAACGGCGGCGGCCCCGCTTGTTGCCGGAAGCTGTCCGGCGCGCGCTGACGAGCATATGGTGCTGGTGGACAAGATCGACGTCGGGGGTGCGGGCCTCGGCGCGTTCGACATCAGCTTCGTCGATCCGACGATCGATCTTTATGTTCTGTCGGACCGAACCAACGCGTCGATCGACTTCTTCGACGCCAGCGACGACACGTTCAAGGGACGCGTCGGCGGATTCCAGGGAGCTGTATTGACTGCGTCCGGTGCCGCAAACAATGCGGTTTCGGGACCGGACGGCGTCGTCATCATCGGGCACAAGGAGGTCTGGGCGGGGGACGGCGACAGCACATTAAAGGTGATCGACATCGCGCATTTCGCGATCAGCGACACAATCCCGATCATCGATCCAACCAACCCGTCGGTGAAGATGCGTGTTGATGAGATGGCTTGGGATTCGACAGACCATATTCTGGCTGCTGCGAACAACGCCAACACGCCGCCGTTCATCACGATGATCAACACGGACACGCACCAAGTTCTCGGACAAATCGTCTTTAACGGCAAGAACGGCACGCCGGATGCCACCCTGACCGGCATCGAACAGTCGCAGTGGTCGCCGAAGACCGGCCTGTTCTATGTCTCCATCCCGCAAATCTCGCCAACCGACTCGACGCAGGGCGGCGTAGCGGTCATTGACCCTGCCACCATGAGCGTGACCGCCGTCTATCCGGTGACGAACTGCTCGCCCGCCGGCCTGACGCTTGGCCCGGACCACAATGCGTTGATCGGCTGCAGCGCAGCATTCGGCAGCCCGCCGAATGTGATTACCCAGTCATTGGTGATCAACCTCGACAACGGCGACGTTCGCGCCGCGATCCATCATGTCGGCGGCAATGACGAAGTCTGGTACGACAAGGGGACGCAGCACTACTACCTGGCTGCGCGCGGAACGGAAAAGCCGGACGGCACGGTCACGCCCATCCTTGGCACGGTCGACGCCAAGACCAACGCTTACGACGGCGGGGTGAAAACCTCGACGACAGCGCACTCGGTGGCGGCCGACAGCCGCTCTCACCATGTCTTCGTGCCGATCGGGTTCGTGCCGCCGGGCAGCCCAGCCGGAACGGACGCGACGAACCCTTGCCCGACGAAAGGCTGCATTGCGGTCTATCTGCCGTCGTCGAGCGACGATGATGACGGCACGGCGGAGGCGAAGCGCTAGATCGGCAGCGGCCGGCTTCACGACCGCTCCAGCGGGCTAGGGACGCGGCGGCTGCGGTTGCCGCGTCTTCTCCTTAAAACGAGGCCTACGCTGGCTCGATCTGCACTTGGTTGGTGTTGTAGGTCGTGGCGCCACTTGGGGCCGCGCGGTCGGTGGTAAGGGCGTTGGCGCAGCCCTGACGGTCGGCACCGTCAGGTCCGGGCGTGTACCACGCGCCTTCCTTGATCGAGACGACGCCGGAGGCAATGCGGTCGGTCACCTGGGCCGGCAGGAAGGTCGAGCCGATGTGGTTGAAGACGTGCACGCGCTGGCCGTCCGTGATGCCACGCGATGCCGCGTCGAGCGGGTGCATCCAGACCGTGTCGGGATCGACGCGGGCGAGTCCTGGCTGATTGCCGTGAATGCTGTGGGTACGGGCGCGGGATTTCGGCGTGCAGAGGCTGAGCGGAAAGCGCTGCGTGTCGTCGTCCGGCGCCAGCCAGGTCGGGATCGGGGGAATGACGCCCAGGCCGTAAGGGTTGGGATTGGCAGCCAGCGTCAGCGAGTAGACCTCGATCTTGCCGGATGGGGTGGAGAACGCATGACGGGCTGGATCGCGGATCTGTCTGGCGAAAGCAACGGCGTCCGCAGGCTGCGGGAACCGCGCAACGCCCCGGGCTGTGAAGGCCTGGAAGTCGTCCACCGCGTCGGCGGTGAGGTCCTGCAGCCACTGGCTCTCAGACTTGTCGTTGTAACCGCTGATGCCGACCCGACGGGCAAGATCATTGAAGATGTCGATGTCATTGCGGCATTCGTACATCGGCTCGATCGCCTGGCGCATATAGATCGCGTAATGACCGGCGCCGGCCCATGGGGTGTGGACGTCATTACGCTCCCAAAAAGTCGTCGCGGGCAGCACGATGTCAGCCAAGCGGGCAGTCGGGGTGAGGAAATGGTCCTGGGCGACGATGAACTCCACCTTGTCCAGCGAGGCGGCGATCTTGCCGGCGTTCGGGCACTGGTTGAACAAATCGCCACCGGATGAGTAGATCAGGCGGATATCCGCCGGGTAACCACCGGCCTTGCCGCGTGCCAGCAGGTCGGCGAGCAAGGGTGAGGCGACCTTTGCGTCGATCGGGTTCTTGCCGATGGGCAGGCTTTTGATGCCGGCGCGCCCGGTGGCGCCGTTGCTGACGCCGGAGTTGCCGCCGCTGATGCCGACATTGCCGGTGATCGCGGCCAAGGCATAGGCGGCGCGGTGGAACTGCTCGCCGTAGGCGGTTCGGCCGGCGGCGTAACCAGCCTGGATCGCGGCGGGTTTGGCAGCGGCAAATTCGATTGCCAGCCGGCAGATTGTCTCGGCCGGGATGCCGGTGATGGCGCTGGCCCACTCTGGGGTTTTCGGCTGGCCGTCGGCCGCGCCGAGCAGATAGGCCTTGTAGGAGGCGCCGGGTGGCACCAGCCCTTCGTCCAGACCGAGGACATGACGGTCGCAATAGGCCTGGTCGTGCAGGTTTTCCGTCACGATGACGTAGGCCATCGCGATCAGGGCCGCCGCGTCGGTCGATGGGCGGATAAAGACGTGCTCGTCGGCAAGCTGGCGGCTGGTCATGGTGACCCGCGGGTCGACGCAGATGATGCGCGTGCCGTTCTGCTTCGCGTGCTTCAGATACTGCATCGTGCCGGTGCCGAAGGTGCCGTCCCCCGGGCTCCAGCCCCACATCAGGATCAGCCTGGAGTTGACGAAGTCGGTCAGCTCCCGGCCGGCGGATTTGTAGTCCTTCTCGCCGTAGGTGACGCGGACGGAGAACACCTCGGCTTCAGCGGACATATTGGACCACAGATCGGTGCAGCCGCCAAACATGTAGAGGAAACGCTGAGCAGCCACGCGACCGTGCAGCATCGACTGGCTGCCAGTGCGGGAGGCGTCAAGAATCGACGCGTTGCCGTAGGTGTTCCGGACACGCAGCATTTCGCCGGCGACGCTGTCAAGCGCCTCATCCCAGGTGATCCGTTCAAACTGGCCGCTGCCGCGTGGCCCGGTCCGGCGCATCGGGTATTGCAGCCGGTCGGGATGATAGGTGCGCTCGATTTGACCGACGCCCCTGGCACAGGCGGGCAGCGGCGGGTGTTGCGGGTTCCAGCGGCGGGCGTCGGTCGAGATGTGGACGATCCGGCCGTCGCGGACATGGGCGTTGACAACGCAGCGGCCGCCGCAGTTGTGGCCACAGGTACTGGTGACCACCGTCTCTCCTGGCCTGGCGGCGACGCGCGGCGCTTCATAGATCGTGCTGCTCATTGGCAGACCCCGTTCAGCAGTGGTTGCCGGCCCGAACGGACCGCCTTGGCGGCACGCCGCAGGGCAGATGAGGGGTCGAACGGCCTGGCGACCTTATCGCCGTGGCCGCCGACAATCGCAAGCAGGCAGTGGTTCAGCAAAGGCAGAGCGACGAGGTGTGGCGGCGGGTTCACGTCCGGTGCCCCGCGGTACGGATGGCCTGCCAGACGCGCTGGGGAGTGGCCGGCATGTCGAGGTGGGTGACGCCGAGTGGTGCGAGGGCGTCGAGCACGGCACTGACGATGGTTTGTGGCGCGGCAATCGCGCCGGCCTGACCGGAGCCCTTGACGCCAAGCGGATTGGCCTTGGTGGGAGTGCCGATCAGCGTGACATCGAGGTCCGGCAGATCGGCGGCACGGGGAATCTGATAGTCCATGAACGACGCACTGAGCAGTTGACCAGAGGCGGGGTCGTAGACGGTTTGTTCGGTCAACGACTGACCGATACCCTGGACAAGGCCGCCCTGAACCTGGCCGACGGTCAGCAGCGGGTTGATCAGGGTGCCGTAGTCATCAACGGCGGTGTAGCGGTCGAGGGTTACCTGCCCGGTCTCCGGATCAACTTCGACCTCGGCAACGTGACAGCCGTTGGGGATGGTGATGATGTCCAGCAGGTTCCAGACGTAGGTGTCGAGAGACGTGTCGCGGGCGACCGTCAGAAGATCGACGGAGCGGTCGCCCGCACTGAATTGGCCGGCGGCGAAGACTATCTGGTCCAGCCGGGCCTGCAGCAGCCGGGCCGCCACGGGTTTAGCCTTCTCGATGACCTGCTGGACGGCGCTGAACAATGCCGCACCGCCCATGTGCATGGAGCGTGCACCGCCGTGGCCGTTGCCATCCGGAATTGCGGCGGTATCCGCCTGGCAGTAACGGAACTGCTCCAGCGGCAGACCCAGCAGGTCCGCGGCGATTTGCGGGAAGCTGGTTTCGTGGCCCTGGCCGTTGCTCTGGGTGCCGAACAGCAGGGTGACCGTGTCGTCCTTGCCGAATCGAATTTCCGCCCCTTCGTTCGGGGCGCCGCGCGCGGTTTCCAAGAAGCAGGCGATACCGAGGCCGCGCAACCGGTTTCCGGCCGCACTTGCGGCGGCACGGCGCGCGTAGCCCGCGTAGTCGGCGAATGCGAGAACGTCGTCAATGTTGGCGGCGAAGCGGCCGCAATCGACCAATGTGCCCAAAGCCTTGCGGTAGGGGAATTCGGCGATCAGGTTGGCCCGGCGCAGTTTGATCCGGTCGAAGCCGCATTGACGGGCGGCCTTGTCGATCAGACGCTCGATCAGGTAGTTCGCCTCGGGCTTGCCGGCGCCGCGATAGGCATCGATCGGCGCGGTGTTGGTGAACGCAGCGCGGACGTCCATGAAGATCGCGGGGATGACGTAGCCGCCGCCCATGGCCGCAGCCGGAGCATTGGTCGAACTGCCAGGGCCGCCCGCAGACATATAGGCGCCCAGGCCGGCGATCGTACTGACGTCCAGGGCGAGGAAATTCCCGGCCGCATCCAGGGCCAGCCGTGCGCGCGAGATGTTGTCGCGTCCCTGGGCGGCGGAGAGGAAATCCTCCGTCCGGTCCTCGATCCACTTGACTGGCCGTCGCAATTCGCGGGCAGCCCACAGCAGCAGGACCCACTCAGGATACAGGCAGTTCTTAATGCCGAAGCCGCCGCCCACGTCAGGGGCGACGACGCGGATCTGCCCGCACGGGCAGCGGAACACGGCGTCAGCCAACTGGTCGCGGATGGCATGCACGCTGGCGGCACTAACAAACAGCTCGAATTGGCCGTCAGCCCATCGCCCGATCGCGCCTCTGGTTTCCATAGGCGCGATCACCAGGCGGTTGTTGACGACCTCGATCTCGACGATGTGGGCAGCGGTGGCGAAGGCGGCCTGCACCGCGATCTGGTCGCCGCGTTGGAAGCGATAGGACAGGTTGCCGGTGTCCCAGATGTGCGGGGCGTTGGGCTGCAGTGCCGCGGCGGCATCGATGACGCTGGGCAGCGGGGTGTAGTCCACGGTGATCTGCTCCGCGGCGTCGCGTGCACAGGCCGCGGTTTCGGCGACGACGAAGGCAATCGGGTCGCCGGAGAACCGCACCTTGTCGCGTGCCAGCGCCGGTCGGGGCGGCACGATCATGGGTGCGACGCTGGCGACCTGGGTGGCGCAAGGCAGCGGACCGAGGCTGGCGATGTCCGGATAGGTGTAGAGCGCCAGCACACCCGGCATGGCGCGCGCGACGCCTGCGTCGATGCGGTCGATCGTGGCATGGGCATGCGGCGAGCGGACCACGCATGCCCAGGCCTGCCCTGCCTCATTCACATCATCGACGTAGCGGCCCTGGCCTGTCAGGAAGCGTGCGTCCTCCAGGCGTCTGGTCGACTGCCCGATGAAGGGCGCCATTCAGAGGCCGAGTTTTTCGGTCAGGCCGTAGCCCTGCGCCAGGTCGCGGATCCTGTTCCAGGTTGCGTCTTCGACCGGCACGCCATTTCTCCTGCGGTCCTGCTCCTTACGGAACTCGATTTCACCGGGGTAGTAGACTTCGGTGTAGCCTTGGGCGGGGGGCGTGTCCTTCAGGTAGTGGGCAAAATCCGTCACCTCCTGCTTGAAAGTCTCGAGCGAGCGGAAGGCGGCGACATTGAAGACGGCGATGAAGCAGCCGTCATTGTGGCGACCGGTTGGCTCGATGCCGAAGCCGAGGCCGGTGAGCAGGCCGGACAGGATCTCCACGATTGCGGCGAGGCCAGTACCCTTGTAGCCCTCAGTGCCGCCCAATGGCAGCAGCGCGCCGCCGGACTTCAAGACGCGCGGGTCGGTGGAGGGTCTGCCTTCGTTATCGATCAGCCAGCCGCTCGGCACCTGGTCGCCGCGGGCGGTCGCGACGTTGATCTTGCCGGCGGCGGCGGCGGAGGTCGCCATGTCGAACACCAAGGGGCCTTCGAGATTGGACGGCACGGCGAAGCAGATCGGGTTGGTGCCGAGGCGGGCCTTGGCGCCACCGAACGGGGCGACATGCTTGGGGCTGCGGCCGGAATCCGCGGTGATCATGGCGATCATGCCTTCCCCGGCGGCAAGCAGCGGGTAGCTCGCGAGACGGCCGATATGACTCTGGCGGAAGACCGTGGCGGCGGCGACGTTCTGAGTTCTTGCCTTGTCGATGGTGTGGCGCATTGCCCGGTCGGTGACGTAGTAGCCGAAGCCCCAGTTGCCATCGATGACCGTGGTGGTGGCCGTTTCCTGGGTGATCTGCCACGCGGCCTGGGGCACGATATGGCCGGCCTTGATGCGGTCGATGTAGGTCGGGATCAGGATGATGCCGTGGCTGTCGTGGCCAACCAGATTAGCGCCGATGTTGTAGCGGGCGATGACTGCGGCTTCCTCCTGCGAGGCGCCGGCGGCGACCAGCAGGCCTTGGGCGACCTCGATCAGTTTTGCCGCTGACACGTTGGGCATGAACTCTCTCCCGGACTGTCCTGCCAGAAGGCTAGCCCAGGGCTTGAGTATTGGCCAGAACGGGAGAACCCGGGTAGCGTGATGAGCGGGAAGCAGCCGACAGGGAGGGCGCGATGGCAAGCAAGTCGAATGTTTACGCGGGCGTGGCCGGATACGTGGGCCGGGCCGAGCAGAAGGGCGCGGTCGGGGTATTCGTGCGGCCGGCAGAGACCGGCCGATGGCAGCATGTGCTGAGCGAGCACGAGACCTACACGGTGCATGTTCACCCGACCAACCCGGACATCGTATTCGCTGGCACCGCCGACGGCGTCTACCGCAGCACGGACCGCGGGCGTTCATTCCAGCGAACAAACTTCCCAGACAAGGCCGTGCAAATCTGGTCATTCCTGGTCGATGCGGGGAATCCGAGCCTCGTCTACGCAGGCGGCTCGCCGGTCAGCGTATATCGCAGCGAGGATCATGGAGAGACGTGGCGAGCGTTGCCGGATCCTGGCATGCCAAACCGGGCGGTGATGCCGTTCGCCTGCCGGGTAATGCGGATGGCGCAGCATCCGGCCACGCCGGGCACGATCTTTGCGGCCCTTGAGGTCAACGGGGTGATGCGCACGACTAACGGTGGGGAAAGCTGGAACGACTGCAGCGAGGACCTGATCCGTCTGGCGCAGTTGCCGCATTTAAAGAGCAAGATCGTCAGCGACACCTTCAACGAGGGCATGCTGGACGGTCACGCAATCGCCATCAGCCCGGCCGACCCCGACAAGGCGATTGTGGCGGTGCGGATGGGGCTGTTCGAGACCGCTGACGGCGGGCAGACTTGGCACGACAAGGAGATGGGGCGGTTTTCACCAAAGACGTATGCGCGCGACATCAAGGTATCGCCGCAGGACGGCAACACGATCTATGCAGCCCTGAGCGTGGCCGCCGCGAGCAAGGACGGCGCTGTCTACCGCAGCACCGACAAGGGCGCGACCTGGCAGCGCTTCGACAAGGTGCAGGTGCATGGGACCATCATGTCGGTTGCGCTGCACCCGCATGATCCGGACCAGGTGTATCTGGGGGCGCGGTATGATGGCGAGATATTCGGCACCGAGGACGGCGGATCGACATGGAATGCGCTGCCACTGCCGCCAGGGGTGAAGGACACCTATTCAGTCGCTGTCGGTTAGGTCCGCCCAGTATCGCCCATCGGTGACGGGGGGCTACGTCGGTTTGGCTTGAACTGGCCAATTCACGCGGCTGATCGCGCAGAACGCGCTTTTGCGCGACTTCAGCCTGTGCGAAGCTCATTGTTCACGAGCAACATCAGCCCCACTGTTCCAGTCAGGCTGATGTTGCTCTAGCCCAGCGAGTCCCAGGCCAGGAACAGCACGTAGCCGATGACCGCGAGGCCAGCATGAACCGTGATCATCATGGCCTTCTGGCGCAGCAGCAGCACGCCTAGACCGCTAAGCACCGCACCGGCAAGCAGGACGGCCGCCATCGTACCAAACGAGCCGGCGCCGGCATAGACAGCCCGCGGCGGCCCACCCAGAGTCAGCAGCAGCGCAAGCAACCCGGCAGTGCCGACAACGCCATGCGCGACGCCGGCGGCAAGCGGCGGCCGCGAGGCTGCATCAGTCGCGCGCAGGTGCCACAGCGCCAGGATCGTGCCGGCAGCAACGGCGATGGACAGAACCCAGACGGCGACTGTGAGCATGCCAGACTAGTATCGCCCATCGATCAAGGGCGATACATCGATTTGGCTTGCAGTGGCCGATTGACGCGGCGGAGCGCGTTTCATGCTTCTCTGCGGTCGGACATTAGCCGAACACGCCAAGGCCACGCAGACGCTCGATCGCCTCGCGGCTGTAGCCGGCCTCCTGCAGAACAACCTCGTTATGTTGACCAACCGACGGGGCGCGCTGGGCGGCCACCTTGTCCACGCCGTCGATGTGGAATGGCGTCATAACGGTCAGGTGCCCGCCGTCGGCGAAGGGTGCCAGGGCCCCGCAGTGGCGCATCTGCGGGTCGTCTCGCGCCTCGTTTACCGTGGCGACAATGCCGAAGGTGACTCCGACACCGTCCAGGCTCATCCGCCACTCCGCAAGGTCGCGCCGCGAGAAGACCTCGTCGAGGATCAGCATCAGTTCGCGGGCGTGCTGCTTGCGCGCCTGTGGCGTCGCGAACCGAGTGTCGTCGGTCAGTTCCTCGCGGCCGATTGCCGACAGAAATGAACGTAGCTGGCGCTGCTCATTAAACAGCGCCATGATGAACCACCGCCCATCGCGGGAGCGGTAATGGTTCGCCAAAGCGTTCACCGGCTGATCGCGAGCCGGGCGCAGCGGGACATGCTCATTGAACAGGCGGGTCTGCACAGCGCAGCCGTTCGCCCAAAGCCCGTTTTGCAGCAGAGACGACCTGACCACGCCGCCACGGCCGGTCTTCTCCCGCTGGTACAGTGCGGTGACGATGGCTGCGTATAGCCCGGTGGCGCTGGGATGGTCACCCATTCCCGGCATCGAGCGGGCCGGCTCGGTGTCGGCATCGGCGCGGACCATGTCCATGAGGCCGGTGCGTGCCCAGTAAGCGGTGGAGTCGAATCCGGTCTTGGCGGCTTCCTCGCCTGCTTCGCCATAGGCAGTGAATGAGGCATAGATCAGACGCGGGTTCAACGGCGTGAGGTGCGCCGGCGCCAGGTGAAGCCTCTCGCGCACCGGCAGTGGGAAGTTGGTTATGAAAACGTCCGCACCGGCTGCCAGGCGATGCAGCACTTCCTGGCCGTCAGGTTGTTTCAGGTCGAGTGCAAGGCTGCGCTTGTTGCGTGAGGTCAGTTGCCAATAGTAGTCGACCGGCTTGCCTGGAATGGGGCTGGATGCCCGCCACGGATCGCCGGCGTCTGGAGGCTCGATCTTGATCACGTCGGCACCGAAGTCCGACAACATCGTTGCCGCGGCCGGCCCGGCAATCCAACTGGCGCAGTCGATCACTTTCAGGCCGGTGAACAGGCTGTCGGTCATGACAAAGCTTCTCCTGGCGCGCGGATGTCATGAAACGGCGGTGCCGGCCGAGACCGCCCGCGCGGGCCGGCCTCCGCCGCCGCGGGGAGCACGTCAGGGTGCCTGGTTGCTGAAGATAATTGTGCCGGAAGCCGCGAACATCCCGCCAACGCCGTGGCAGACGGAGATCTTGGCACCCGGGATCTGGGCTGGTGCGATGCCGCGCATCTGCCGCAGGCTTTCCTGCAGGGCGTACATGCCATACATGCCAGAGTGCATGTAGGAAAGTCCGCCGCCATTGGTGTTGAGCGGCAGGCCGCCCCCGGGAGCCGTGTTGCGCCCGGCGATGAAGCCGGCTGCCTCACCGCGCGGCAGGAAGCCGAGGTCTTCCAGGCCATACAGCGGCAGATGGGCGAAGGCGTCGTAGATCATCAGGTGATCGACGTCCTTGTGGGTGATCCCGGCTTCCTTGAACGCGGTCGGCCCGGCGACGCGGAAGGCGCGCGAGGAGGTGAAATCCTCCATCTGGCTGACCATGGGGGTTTCGGCACTTTCGCCGGTGCCCAGGATGTAGACCGGCTTAGTCGGGAAATCCCGCGCGCGATCGGCCGATGTCAGGATCAGCGCGCCGCCGCCGTCGGTCACCAGGCAGCACATCAGCAGGCGGAACGGCCAGGCGATCATGCGACTGTTCAATACGTCGTCGGTGGTGATGGGATTGCGGAACGTCGCGCGCGGGTTCTTCGACGCCCACTCGCGCTGAACAACGCAGACCTGGGCGATCTGCTCTTCGGTGACGCCGTAGGTCTTCATGTAGCGCAGCACCGGGATGGTGAACATGCTGGGCGGTCCCATCGGGCCGAACGGCTGCTCAAACTGGCCGTTCAGCGACTGTGGATGCACCGCGCGGGGTGGGTTGCCGACACGGGACTTGCCGGATTCGCCATGGGTAACAAGGATCGTCTTCGCCAAACCGGATTCGATGGCGGCGGCGGCGTGGCGGACGTGGATCATGAAGCTGCAGCCGCCGACCGATGTGCCATCGACCCATGTCGGGGTGATGCCGAGATAATGTGCGAGCTGTACCGGGGTCTCGCCGGCGGTGGCGATGCCGTCGATGTCCTTGGGCTTCAGGCCGCAGTCAGCCATGGCGTTGATCGCGGCATCCGCATGCAGACCGATCTGGGACAGCTCCGGGATCACGCCGAGACGGGTGGTTTCGGCGGCGCCGACAACGGCGACAGTGTTGTGCGGCATCAGATCAGCCTTTCGCCGAGGCGGTTGAGACGGGGCGGAATAGCGGCAGCGTGATCGCGTCGGTCTGCGGCTCGAACACAACCTCCACCGGCATGTCCAGGACCAGTGCCTCCGGGGTCTGCGGGCAATCCACGATGTTGGTCATCATGCGGGGCCCTTCGTCGAGTTCGACCACAGCAATGGCGTAAGGCGGTGTAAAGCCGGGCACCGGACGATGGTGGATGACGTAGCTGTAGAGCCGGGCCTTGCCGCTGGCCTTGGCGATCGAGACGTTGCGGGAGGCGCAGGCGGGGCAGAACGGCCGAGGCGGAAAGTAGACCTTGCTGCAGGTGTCGCAGCGCTGCAGCAGAAGCTCGTTGGCCTTGGTGCCGTCCCAAAAGTGCTGGGTTTCCGGGGTGGGCTGCGGCAGGGCGCGGCCGGGGGTTGCCATGATACGTTCTCCTCCGTCGTCGTCGGCGGAACGTTAGGCCAGGCGACCCGAGGGGGCAAATTGCCCGGCATGCTTGTGCAACAGCTTACGCGGGCAGGTCGCCGGCTGGCCGGATTCGCCGGCCGCCAGCGCGGGTCAGCCCAACAGGACAGCCTTGCCGATCACAGCGCGGTCGATGACCGCCTGCAATGCCTCGGGAGCCTGATCCAGCCGGAAGCTATGGGAAATGCGTGGCCGCAACTTGCCTTGCTCAGCCAGCCGGATCAGCGCCTTCATGTTGGCATCGGCAAGATCGGGATCGGCCTCCGCCAGACCGCCGATCCGCACGCCAACGGCCTCTATGCCCTTGATCAGAAGATAGTTGCTCCTGATACTGGTTGGGCCGCCGCCGAGGAAGCCGAGGATCAGCAGGCGTCCCCCCCATGCCAGACAGCGGAGCGACTCCTCAGCCACCTTGTCGCCGATCGGGTCGTAGACGATATCGACCCCTCGCCCACCGGTCAGTTGCTTCACGACATCAACGAAGCCCTCGCGGTAGCCGATCGCATGATCGGCCCCTTCCTGCAGACAGGCACTACGTTTTTCGTCGCTGCCGGCAGTGGCGATAACGTTGGCACCGAATGCCTTGGCAACCTGGATGGCGGCGATGCCGATGCCGCCGGCGGCGCCGTGCACCAAAACCCATTCATTGGCCACCAGCCGGCCGCGCTGCAGCAGGGCGTGGTAGGCGGTCATGTAGGCACTGCGAAAGACGCCGGCCTGTGCCATCGTCAGCGTCGCGGGAACCTTGTCGCACAGGCTGGCCTTGGTGTTGGCCTGCTCCGCCATTGCCCCCAGGGTATGGCGGGACATGACTGCATCGCCAACGGCGAAATCGGTGACGCCCGGACCTATCGCGACAACGCGCCCGGCGGCCTCGCTGCCTGGGATGAAGGGTGGTTCAGGACGGAATTGGTATTTGCCCGCCAGCATTAAAACATCGACATATTGCACACCGCGCGCTTCAAGACGGAGTTGAAGTTCGCCCGCCTCAGGGGGTGGGGGATCCACTATCTGGTGCATCGCCAGCACTTCCGGACCGCCAAATCGCTCGCAAATTATCGCTTTCACGGTGAAACCCCCTGATCACGAGAGGATTGTAGCGTCTGTTTGTCCGAAAACAATTGTCCCACCCTCCGGCTTGATTGTGATGAAATTCCTTCGATAGTACATTCATCAAGTAGTTCGTCCGTAACCATGACGTTGAGGCTTTAATGTCCACCACAGCAGCACGAACCGCTCCGGGTCTGGTCGAGCCTGCCGATGAGGCCCACATCCTGCAGGCTTTCCAAGACGTGCCGCTGCTGCGTGACTTGGGTGATCCGGTTCTGCACCGGCTGGCGGCCATTTCGAAAATTGTTGAGGCGGCTGAAGATACCGAAATCTGCCATCAGGGTGACGTCGCCGACCAACTGCTGATCGTGTTGGATGGACAACTGGCCGGGTTCAGCACCGCCGCCAACGGCACGACGGCGGTGGTGGAGGTGATCAGGTCGGGGGAAACCTTGGGTCTGGCGACGCTGCTGGCACGGCTGCCTCGACTGATGGGTGTTCGCACCGTGACGCCCAGCCGGCTGCTTGCGATCGACGCGGAAGGTCTGCTGACGCTGGTGGAGCAGGAACCGTCGCTGGTGACAGCGTTGTTGCGGGCTGAGGCGAGCGAGTTCCACGCCCTTGTAAGACAGGTGTGCGATCTGAAGCTGCGGACGACTGCACAGCGCCTGGGCTGCTACCTGCTTTCCCTGTCCACCGAGCGCAAGGGCAATGCCACTGCGATGCGGTTGCCGTTCGACAAGCGTCTGCTGGCCGCTCGGCTGGGCTGCAGGCAGGAAAACCTTTCCCGAGCCTTTGCGGCGTTGCGCGGCTTCGGCGTCGAGACCCATGGCGCGCGGGTCATTTTACACGATATCGCCAAGCTCCGGGCCTATTCCGAACCGGACGAGGCATTCGCCTGAAGCATGTCCCACGGGCGATATGCCGGCGTTACCTTGTCGTTACCTTCGCCCATACACCAGACAGAACGCCGACGAGACGGCGCCCTGGACTTGTGGAAGGCTACGGTATGGCATGTCCGCGCATAGCTTCGCATCGGTGATGCTGTTCGCCGCACCCGTTGCTACGGCACAGTCTGCCAGTCCATGAGGTAAGAATTTTGGCGAGCGAGGTTTGACCAATGGCACAGACTGACGCGCAGACGATCTCGCGGGCGATGCGAGCGCAGCGCGACCGAATGGTGGCGTTGTTTGGCCAGTTGCGATTGGACGGATTGGACGAACCGGGGATTTCGCGCGACCCCTATGGTCCAGGTGAGCAACGGGCCCACATGACGGTGCGGCAGGCTGCCGAGGCGCTGGAGCTGGAAATCAGCCATGACGACGCCGCCAATCTCTACATGACCCTGCCAGGCCGAGACCGAGGATTGCCAAGCGTGGTGATCGGCTCGCATCTTGATTCTGTGCCGCATGGCGGGAATTACGATGGCGCGGCGGGTGTGCTAGCCGGGCTTGCAGTGGTTGGCGCGCTGCGCGAGATGCGGCTGACGCCGGCTTGCGATGTCATTGTCATGGGGATACGAGCAGAGGAGAGCGTCTGGTTCCAGGTATCCTACATCGGCAGCCGCAGCAGCCTTGGAACATTGCCTTCCAATGCTTTGGACGTGCGCCGGGTTGATACTGGCCGAACATTGGCTGACCACATGCGCTCTTGCGGCGGCAACCCGGAGGCGCTGCGCACAGGCAGCCGCCGCTTCGATCATCACTCCCGGATCCGGACATATCTCGAGCTGCACATCGAGCAGGCGCCAAGCCTGGTGGCCGCGGAACGATCAGTAGGAATTTGCACGGGCATCCCGGGCAACTTCCGCTATCCCAATGCCCGGATCGAGGGCAGTCACGACCATGTTGGCCTGCCACGACGGTTCCGGCGGGATGCGGCAATGGCCGGGGCTGAATTTGCGATGGCGCTAGACGCCCTGTGGGCCAGCCATGACGAACGCGGCATTCCGATGGCATGTACTCTCGGGCGCTTCCATACCGATCCGGCCTTGCACGGTCTGACGATCGTACCCGGTGCCTTCCACTTCAGCCTGGATGTGCGGGCATATGACGAAGTCGTGCTGTCCGAGTTGGAAGCCGAGGTGGGCTGGATTGTGGCTGGTATCGAGCAGAAGCGTGGCGTGCGGTTCGACCTGGGCCAGCAGCGCCGCGCGGCGGTTGGAGCGGTGGACCCGGAAATCAGGGTGGCGCTGGAGAGGTCAGCGGCAACCCAAAAGGTGGCTGTCCTGTCGCTGGGCAGTCCCGCCTCACACGATGCAGCGGCGTTCGCCGCGGCTGGCATACCGATGGGTATGATCTTTGTCCGCAATGAACACGGCAGCCACAATCCACGCGAATCAATGACGATTGAGGACTTTCTTGACGGTGCGGCGATTTTGCTACAGTGGATAGTCGATAGCCTGGAATGTAGTGCTACGTAGAACTATCGGAAATACAGATGGCTAAGACCGAGCCCGGCAGAACGCTCGATATCATCAATGATTGGCTTGCGGCTGGTCGATCCGGTCAGTGGCTGGTGCCGGTCATCTACGTTGTCAGCGCGGTTGCGTTCATACTTGATCTGCAACGGGATAACACCCTGGCGTATGGCATCATCTACACGCCGCTGGTGGCCACTGCGGTGTTCCACAAGCGCCGCTCGGGCGTGTGGGTTCTGGGTGGCCTTGCCTGCGTCCTTGTTATCATTGGAGCGGCGTTGCCAACAGTAGATCCGGATCTGCCGGACATGATTGGAAACCGCATCCTGTCGGTTCTGGCAATTCTGGCCACGGCGGCGTTCGTGCGGCATGCCCGGGACATTCAGGAACGTCTTGTGCGTGAAACCCGACGCGCCGAGGAGGCGGAGCGTATCAAGAGTGACCTGTTGTCGGACCTGAGCGAGGAGATACGGACGCCGCTGCACACGCTGATGGGTGTGCTGACCCTGGCGATGGCGGACAGCAAGCCGGGGCAGCGCGATTCACTCAGCCGGATCCAGGCGGATGGCCGCCAGCTTCTTTCGACCATCGACAACCTGATCGATCTGTCGCAATTCGAAGCTCGTCCGTTGCGGCAGCAAACGATCGACGTCGCAAGTGTGGCCCGACAGGCGGCTGCCTGCGCAGGTGAGTCGGCGTTGATCAGACGCGTTACGGTTGCGCTGAAGGCCGACAGCGATCCTTGCACCACCTCTGTTATCGGCGACTCATGGGCCGTCCGACGCATTCTTGACAATCTGGTGACCAACGCCATCAGGTTGACGCCTTTGGGCGGCACGGTTTCGGTGTCGGTTGATCGCTCGGCCGATACCGTGACCACATCTGTCAGCGACACTGGGATGAGTCTGCCGCAACCGTTGGCACAGGAGCCATGCAGAGACGCATCGCTGACCGAAACGAGCGCTTGGCACATCATTGGGGGCACCGGGCTTGAGTTAAGCAACCGGTTAGCACGGACGATGAACGGGCGGCTGACCGCGCGCAAACATCCCGAATTGGGGATGACGGTCAGCCTGTCGCTGCCTGCAGCCTGAGAGGCCGGCGTATCGAGCGCGTGCTGGCTTCGACGACTTGCGCTGACGCGGGCGCTAACCGTTTCCTGCCGGCCAAAGCAAGGCGTTGCATTCGTCTTCGCTGCAGGATGAACGAGGGATGTAGTGACAGGACTGGAAATCTTTGCCGGCCGCAAATACCTGAACCTGGAGACCTTTCGTCGAAGCGGTCAGGGTGTCCGAACGCCTGTCTGGTTCGCTGCAGCAACGGCAGAGCCTGAGCTGCCCAAGCTCTACGTCTACACCACTGCGGACTCCGAGAAGGCAAAGCGCATCCGCCGGACAGGCGCGGTCAGGATTGCACCCTGTGATGCCCGGGGCCGGGTGACAGGAAGCTGGATTGAAGCGCAGGCGGCCCTGGTGGCGGGCGAGGACTACGATTGCGGCATGCGACTGCTCGATCGCAAATACTGGCCATGGAAGCAGATGCTGGACGTGTCGTTCCGGATGTTTCCGCGGCATCAGAGGGTCATGATCGTAATCCGCGCCGCCTGACGAAGCGCGTTTGCGCAAAGACAGCGCGGCGATTGGTTCCTTCAGGCACCTGCCCAGGTGATTGCGGCACGCGCCAAGGAATCGATTGTGTCGATGGGTGGAACCTGCAGTGCCTCGGCCGGGCCTGCCTTGATACCGAGGGGAATTTCAGTGCATCCCAAGATGACCGCAACGGCACCACGGTTAGCCAAGTCGTTTGCCACCTCAACCAACGACCGATAAGCCTGCGCCGGTTGATTAGCCTTTACGGCTGCGATGGCGGGACTGACAAGGCGTTGCATCTGCGCCCGGGTTGGCTCGATGGTGTTCCAGCCGTCACGGCCGAGGTGATCCTGGAAAAGCCGCATGGCCAAAGTTCCCTCGGTTGCCATGATCCCGATGGTGCCGCTGGTGATGCCGACGCGGCGAAGTTCCTGCGCGGTGGCGTCGACAATATGCAGGATTGGAACGCCGGCCGCATGCGCCAGCGCCTGATACCAGCCGTGGGCCGTGTTGCACGGGATGGCGATAGCGCCGCAGCCAGCCGCCCTTAGCCCCTCGATCCCGTGCAGCAACCACGCCAGGGGGTCCGGCCCGGTTCCCAGACGAGCAGCCGTGCGATCGGGAACACGGGGGTCGGACCAGAGGACGACCGGAATGTGATCCTGATCCTGCGCCGCAGGGGTCAGTTCCGTCAGTCGGACCATGAAGTGTGCGCTCGCCAGCGGCCCCATACCGCCCAACACGCCGAGGACCCTGTCGCTCATGCTTGCCGCGCCTTCTGTGCCGCCTGCACCAGCGTATCAAGCGCGCTAAGAAACCGCGACCGATCCTGTCTGGTGAGTGGCGGCGGACCGCCGGTGTTCAAGCCGGTTTCACGCAGGTACCGCCCGATCTCGCGGCCGGCAAGGGCGTTGCCGATGTTGTCCTGGGTCCAGATCTTACCGTTGGGCGAAACGGCACGCGCGTTCTTGGCAAGACACCGAGAAGCCAACGGAATGTCGCTAGTGATACAGATATCCACCGCTGTCACGCGTTCCGCAATCCAGTCATCGGCTACATCCGCGCCGGCATCGACTGTGATCATGGTGACATTTGGCCGCCCGGTCGGACGGATCGGGCGGGAACCATTCGCTACGACAAAAACGGGCAGGCCCACCCGGTCGGCGACACGATAAACTTCATCGCGAACCGGGCAGGCATCGCCGTCGACGAAAAGCGTCGTCATCGTTAAGCCAAGACGGGCCGCGGATTAAGCATTGCCGCGGCGCGAGCCTCAGCCGGCACCGATCAGGCTGCCGAGCGCATGCCGCGATTGCCGCGTTCGGTAAAGCGGCGCCGCTTTACCTGACCCGGGGCAACAGGCCGGTTGTGCTGATGGGACTGCGGCGGCGGTGGATCGCCAACGATGGTAATCATCTGGTTCATCTGACGTTCAATCTGACGCAGAATCCCCCGCTCTGAGGGATCACAGAAGGATATGGCAATGCCAGCCGCGCCGGCGCGGGCGGTACGGCCGATCCGATGCACGTAGCTCTCAGGTTCGGCGGGAAGATCAAAGTTGATAACATGCGAGATGCCGGTCACATCGATGCCACGGGCAGCGATGTCAGTGGCAACGAGAACGCGGGCCCGGCCGGTGCGAAACTCCCGCAGGGCCTTCTCGCGCTGTGGCTGGCTCTTGTTGCCGTGGATCGCGTTTACCTGGACGCCGGCGTTTTCTAGTACGCCAGAGACCTTGTTCGCTCCGTGCTTGGTGCGGGTAAAAACGATCACCCGTGACAGTGACTCATCCTGCAACATGGACAGCAGCAAAGACTGTTTGCCGCTCTGCGCCAGGTGGTGGACAAATTGCTCGATTTTAGGGGAATCTTCCACCGTGCGGGCGATCTCTATGCGGATCGGGTCGTGCAGCAGGCTGTTCGCCAAACTGGCGACCTCATTGGGCATTGTGGCGGAAAACAAGCAGGACTGGCGCTGTGACGGAAGGGCCGCGACGATGCGGCGAATGTCCTTGATGAAGCCCAGGTCGAGCATCCGGTCAGCCTCATCCAGCACGAAACGGCTGACAATGCCGAGATGGAGTTCTCGCGTCTGCAACAGGTCACAGACGCGGCCGGGCGTTCCAACGACAATATCTGCACCACGGCGCATGGCCTCAACCTGTTTGAACCGGCTGGCGCCGCCGATGATCACAACAGTGCGTAGGCGCAGGTTGGCTGAGAGCGCGCGCACCGTTTCGTCGATCTGCAGTGCCAGCTCCCGGGTGGGGGCCAGGATCAGGGCGCGGGTCACGAAGGGCGCCGGACGGACAGATTGGGCGGCGAGGTGCTGCAGGATGGGAAGTGTAAAGGCCGCGGTCTTGCCGCTGCCGGTCTGTGCGACACCCAGCAGATCCTTGTTTGCCAGCAAGGGTGGGATCGAGTCGGCCTGAATGGGTGTCGGAATCTGAAACTTGCGCGCCGCAAGCGCGCGTAGCAACGGCTCGGACAGTCCGAGGGCCGTAAAGGTAGTTTGGGTCAAGACGAGAATATGCTCCAGCGCCCGCGCGTTCAATTCACGACAAGCACCTTAGGTTCGCCGCCCGCGCGATTAATTGGGGACGAACGGTTTTCGGAGGAGGATTTCCGGAACAACGAACGAAAAACCGCCCGTTAATCACGCGAACACGGAAGTATCGTATATACCTGTGGAGAGTTGGAGATGCAAGTAAATTGTGCACTGCGGCGTAAAGGACGGCGCGTTATCGCCGTCAGCGTTCCGATTCAGATAACATGAACAGCGTGACCAAGCACACCAGGATCAGGGAATATACCGGATGTTATTGACCGGCGAACTTTGCCAGCAGGCGTACGTGCGAGCGGATGCCGTGATGAAAACAAACCTCCTCAAACTTCTCGTTCGGGCTGTGCACCTGATCGTCATCCAGCCCAAAGCCCATCAGCAGCGAGTCCAAACCCAGGATTGAGCGCAAGGCTGTCACCACAGGGATCGACCCGCCGCTGCCCGTCATCAGGGCCGACTTGCCATACTCCTCCTCCAGCGCGGCCAGCGCGGCATGAACGTGCGGGCTCTCCACGTTGACCTCGATGCCAGGAGAGCGGGCGAAGTCGGCAAAGCTAGCGGCGGCGTCAGGCGGCAGGCGATCGAGGACAAAGCGCTTGAATTGCGCCATCACCTCATCCGGGTCCTGTTTCGGCACCAAGCGGAACGAAACCTTGGCCGAGGCCTCCGAAGCAATCACGGTTTTGCTGCCGGCGCCAGTATAGCCGCCCCAGATCCCGTTGATGTCAGCAGTGGGACGCGCCCACAACCGCTCCAGCGCCGCGTAGCCGCGCTCGCCTGACGGCATGCTCAGGCCGATTCCGGACAGGAAGGCTGCCTCGTCAAAGCCCAGGGCGTCCCACTGGCTGCGCTGCGCGTTGCTGACCGGGACGACCTTGTCATAAAAGCCCTCAATCTGGACGCGGCCATTCTGGTCCTGCAGGTCGCCGAGGATTTTCGTCAGCGCATTGATCGGGTTCAACGCGGAGCCGCCGTAAAGGCCCGAGTGCAGGTCGCGGCTGGCGGCTTTCACGGTGACCTCGGCATAGACCATCCCGCGCAGCCGGGTCGTGATCGCCGGGGTCTCAACATCCCACATGCCGGTGTCGCTGATCAGGGCAACGTCCGCGGCCAAAGCCGAACGGTGCTCACGCAGGAACGCCTCGAGGTTGACCGACCCAGTCTCTTCTTCACCTTCGATCAGCACCGTAATGCGGGCAGGGATGCCACCGCCGGCGCGGACCCAGGCCCGCAAAGCTTCCAGGAACATCAGTGTCTGGCCCTTGTCGTCCACTGCGCCGCGGGCGACGTAGCGCTTGCCGCGGAGGCCATCGACGCATTGCGGATCGAACGGGTCGCTTTGCCAAAGCGCGACCGGATCGACTGGCTGAACGTCGTAGTGACCGTAGAACAGGATGTGCGGGCCGCGATAATCCGTTGGGCCAGCAATGTGGCCAACAACCACGGGATGTCCCGGCGTTGCCTGTACGGCAGCCGAGAAGCCCAGACCGGCTAGCTGGTCCCTCCACCACTCCGCCGCCTTCCGACAATCGGCTGCATGGGCCGGCTGGGCGCTGATCGACTTGATGCGCAACAGCTCGAACAGAGTTGCGCGGGAGGCCGGCAGGTTGGCATCGACGTAATCCAGCACGGCAGCGATGGTCGACTGATCTGAAGCCGGCATGGAAATCTCCGTGATCGAGGCGACCTGTGTACTGCAGAAGCCCGGAGACGTCACCGGTCGGATGACTCACCGGCTGAACCTGCTAAGATTCGCTGATGCAAGTTTGCCTGATCGTTCCTGGGCCGCTCGTGACGATCTCTGGCGGCCATACGTACGATCGGCGCATGGCCGCAAGCCTGCGCACTTTGGGCTGGGATGTGCAGGTGGTCGAATTGGGTGGGCGCCTGCCCGATCCAGACCAGGCTGCCATCTATGCCGCTCGGACGGCCTGGGCGGCGCTTCCAACTGATTGTGCAATGCTGATCGACGGATTGGCGCTGCCGGCCTTTGAGGGCCTGCCGCTGGGTCATGTGACCGCGCTGATCCACCACCCCGCGGGCCTTGAGACCGGATTGCAGGACAAGACGCGTCAGCGTCTACAGTCAACCGAGGCCGCGATGTTCCGCGAGGTCTCTCGACTGGTGGTGACAAGCGATCAGACAGCGGAGCGGCTGGTCAAACAATTTGATGCGCCGGTAGAGCACATCGAGGTGGTAATCCCTGGTGTCGACGTTTTGCCGCGCAGCCAAGGTTCGGATGGGCCGGCCTGCCAAGTCCTCTCGGTGGGTGCGCTAATCCCTCGCAAGGGCCACGACGTGCTATTGCGTGCGCTAAGCCGGTTGTTCGATCTCGAGTGGGAGCTGACGGTCGCGGGTTCGGCGGAGCGCGATCCTGTGCATGCTAATGGCCTACACGCACTAGCGGAAAAGCTGCAAGTCGGGCGCCGGGTCCGCTTCGTCGCAGACGTCACGGACATGTTGTGGTCCAGGTCGGACGTATTCGCGCTGACGTCCCACTTTGAAGGCTATGGTCTGGCGATTGCTGAAGCGATGAGGCGCGGCCTGCCAGTTGCCGTGACCGAAGTGGGTGCGGTTGCCAACCTGGTGGGTCCGCAAGCAGGCGTGGTGTGCGCGCCGGGTGATGTGGATCAATATTCAAAGGCTTTGCGCCGGCTGATCTTTGATCGTGCCTTGGCGCATGACATGGGGGAGAGCGCGTGGCAGGCCGGGCAACTTTTGCCATCCTGGGATGAGCAGGCAGCCCGCATGGCATCGACATTGGTCCAATAGCGCAGCTTGCTAGGCTAGGGGACGCAATTCAGGGTGCTGGCCAGGTCGGCAAACGCGACGCACAGGACGGCTATGGCACCTCGCATTTTTGTCACGCCGACATCCGGCGGCTGGTTGAACACGAGGGAGCGGACAATGCTGCTAGGCGCGATCGCGGATGATTTCACCGGGGCGACTGATCTCTGCTCCATGCTGGTCCGGGGCGGCATGCGCACGGTGCAGCTAATCGGTGTCCCACCAGCCGACTTCGAGGTGCCGGAGGCGGATGCGGTGGTTATAGCGCTGAAGTCACGTACTGCCCCAGTGCAGCAGGCGGTAAAGGCGTCGGTGGCGGCGCTGCAATGGCTGCAAGCTGCCGGCGCAAGGCAATTCTTCTTCAAGTACTGCTCGACCTTCGACAGCACCGAGCAGGGCAACATTGGTCCCGTGGCGGATGCCCTGGTCAGGGCGCTGGATTGCGGCTTCGCGCTGGCCTGTCCAGCGTTTCCCACAAACGCCCGCACGGTTTATTTGGGCCACCTGTTCGTTGGCGACAGCCTGCTGAACGAGAGCGGCATGGAGAGCCATCCGCTGACGCCGATGACAGACGCGAACCTGGTGCGGGTGCTGTCGCGACAAACCGAGGGCACGGTTGGCCTGGTGCCGTTCGTTACCGTTGAAAAAGGTCCGGCGGCCATCCGCGATGCGATGACGCAGCTCAAGGAACGCGGACGCCGTTACGCGATTATTGATGCTGTCAGCGACAGTCACCTGCTGGCAATAGGCGAGGCGGCGGCCGCCCATTCCCTGATCACCGGCGGATCCGGTGTTGCCATGGGTCTGCCGCTCAATTTCCAACGTGCCGGATTGCTACCGGTGACATCCGATGCGGCAGGACTGCCCAAGGTTGCTGGCGCCAGTGCAGTGGTTGCAGGGTCCTGCTCGCGTGCCACGTTGGCCCAGATTGGCTATGCGCGCGCCCACCTGCCGGTGTTCGAGCTCGATCCTTTGAAGACGCCGCAGGCGGCGGCGCTGACTGAGGCAGCACTGGCCTGGGCGGCTGAGAAAATCGGCGACCTGCCGGTCGTCATCGCCGCCTCGGCACCCCCGGAAAAGGTTGCAGCGTTGCAGGCCCGGCTAGGTCGGGAAGCGGCGGGCGCCCTGGTCGAGGACGCACTATCGCAGATTGCCGACGGACTTGTTGCCCGTGGCGTCCGCAAGATGGTCGTGGCCGGAGGCGAGACATCGGGGGCTGTGGTCGGGCGGCTTGATGTCCGGTCGCTGCGCATTGGTCCGGAGATCGATCCAGGCGTGCCATGGACGCTTGCTTTAGGCAAAGGCCAGGATCTGATGCTGGCACTGAAATCGGGCAACTTCGGCGGAACGGATTTCATACTGAAGGCGTTCCGAATATTGGAAGGCTGATCAATGAACGAACATGACACTCGCATCCTGATGGTCGAGCTCGCAGCCAGTCTATTTGCGCGCGGCTTCTCAGTCGGCAGCGCAGGCAACATCAGTGTGCGTCTGCCGGACGGCTATCTGATGACGCCGACCAACTCCAGTCTGGGCAGACTTGATCCGGCGCGCCTGTCCAAACTGAACCTGGAGTTTGTTCACATCGGCGGTGACAAGCCGTCGAAAGAGGTGTTCATGCACAGGGCGTTTTATGCCGCCCGCGAGAGCGCCGGGGCCGTCGTGCATCTGCATTCTACACAGGCTACAGCGGTATCGTGTCTTGCGGATGTCGATCAGGCCAACCCAATACCGCCATTGACGCCCTATTTCGTCATGCGCATCGGCGCCAAATTGCCAGTTATCCCATACTATCGGCCGGGTGACCCATCGATGGAGCCGGCGATCAACCAAGCCGCGTCAACCGCCAGCGCGGTGCTGCTGGCGAATCACGGGCCGGTGGTATCAGGCAGCACGCTGACGGATGCAGTCTACGCGGCCGAGGAACTTGAAGAGGCCGCCAAGATGTTTTTGCTGCTGCGGGAGAAGCGGCCCCGCGTGCTGATCCCGGCTCAAGTTCACGATCTGCTGGACACGTTCCGATAGAGCAGGTGTCTCCAGTCCATCAATCAGGTGCGCTGCCTGAACGACGCCCTAGCCGAAGGGGTGAGCGGGAGTAAAATCAGGGCACCATCTCGTCCGCGAGCGGTGCTTGGTTATGCTCAGGGCCAAGTCGCAAAGGAAGCTAAGCGCTTGTCTGAGCGGGTGATTGCGCTGCTGATGAATGTCATCATGTGCACTCATCCTACCCCAGAAATTCGCCGGTGAATTTCTGGGATGAGCAGGCAATCATCACGTCCTTGAGCTGTCGACGTTCGAGTCCGAGGCTCCGTCATGAACTTCAGACATCGAGCGCTAGTTCTTAGTTTCACTCGCAGCGACAGGTGAAGCTTCCGCGGCTGGTGCAGAAGCGGCCGTAGTCTTCGGCTTGCGTGAAGTCTTCGCCGCAGACTTCTTGGCAGGCGATGCCTTCGCGACCGGTGCTTTCGCCGCGGCTACCTTGTCCGTTGTTGCCTTAGTGACAGGCTTGGCCGCTTTCTTCGCGGGCACTGCCGATGCCGACGCTGCCTGCTTTGCCGAGGCCTTGACGATTTTGCCCGTGGATGTAGCGGGCGCAGGCTTCGTTGCTGCAGGCTTCGTTGCTGCAGGCTTCGTTGCTGCAGGCTTCGTTGCTGCAGGCTTCTTTGCCGCGGCTTTTGCTTCCGCCTGCTTGCCAGAAGCAGCTTTGGCAGGTGCCGACTTCGCCGTCGATGTCTTGGCAGCCGTCGGCGCCGGTGTCGCCTTCTTCGCTGCGGCCTTGGCAGCCGGAGCCTTAGTGGCCGGAGCTTTCTTGACTGCTGCCTTCTTAGGCGCGGCCTTGGCGGCGGACGCCTTCATCGTAACCTTGCCAACTTCGCTCTTTGAAGCGGCTTTTTTCGCTGCGGGCTTTGCCTGTGCAGCCTTCTTGGTTGCAGCTTTCATCGCCATCGCCTGCGCGCGAGGCGCTTTCATTATCGTATCGTTAGTGCTCACCTGTAAAACTCCTTTTTGAACGTGCCGTAATGTCGTGCGCTTTGGACGAAGCCGCTGTTGGAGTCCTATGCCGTGCAGGCGTCGGCAGATTTGTCTGGTTAACAAATCGGCTGGCACGTGCGCCGATGCGGCACATAACAATGTAGGCTTTGACCCATATTCGGCATCCCAAGGCCGCGGTCCATCGACCGTCCTTCTGCTGACCGTCCCTGCGCATCGATAGGCAAATCAAGTTGGAGCGTATCGATTCGCGAAGACGGATTCCGCTATTCATCGCGACAGGTATATATGTCAATGAAAAGCAACGGCCATATCGCAATTTTGCTGAAAAAAATTCCGTGCGTAGCGTTTCAGAGGCGAACGGAAAAACAAAACCGCCGCGACTGGGCTGCCGCGGCGGTGTCAGCAGAATTGAAGCAGTCGTTCAGCCGCGTTGATCGATGGGGATGAACCGCAGATTTTCCGGGCCGACGTAATTCGCCGTGGGCCGGATAAGCTTGTTGTCGATGCGTTGTTCCATCACGTGCGCTGCCCAACCCGAGGTTCGCGCGATGACAAACAACGGGGTGAACATCGACATCGGCACACCCAGCATGTGGTAGCTGACAGCACTGAACCAATCGAGATTGGCGAACATCTTCTTCGCGTCCCACATCGTTGTTTCAATGCGATCGGCGACGTCGAACATCTTCATTGAGCCGGCGTTTTGCGACAGCCGTCGCGCAACCTCCTTGATCACCTTATTGCGCGGATCGGCGAGTGTATAAACCGCGTGGCCGAAGCCGATAATCACCTGTTTGGCCTCAAGCCGCCGCCGGATGTCTGCTTCGGCCTCGTCCGTTGACCCATAGCGATTCTGGATCTCGTAGGAAACTTCATTGGCACCGCCATGCTTGGGTCCGCGCAGGGCACCGATGCCGGCGGTGATAGCCGAATACATGTCGGCACCGGTGCCCGCGACGACGCGGCAAGTGAAAGTCGAAGCGTTGAATTCGTGTTCGGCGTAGAGGATCAGCGACGTGTGCATGGCGCGGACGAACAGTTCCGACGGCGGCTTGCCGTGCAGCAGATGAAGGAAATGACCACCGATGGAGTCGTCCTCGGTGTCCGGATCAATCCGCCGGCCGTTGTGGGCGAAATGGAACCAGTAAAGCAGCATTGGTCCCAGGCACGCCATCAGACGGTCAGCGATGTCGCGCGCGCCAGCAGGGTTCTGGTCTTCCTTTTCCGGCAGCACGCTGCCCAGAGCTGACACCGCCGTGCGCATGACGTCCATCGGGTGCGAAGCGGCGGGCAAGGCTTCCAGGACTTGCTTCACGCTTGCCGGCACGCCGCGCAGCATCTTCAGCTTGGCCTTGTATCCCGCCAGCTCTGCGCGCGTCGGCAGGCTGCCATGAACGAGCAGATAAGCGATCTCCTCAAACTCGCAGGTGTCCGCGACGTCAAGAATGTCGTAGCCGCGATAGTGCAGGTCGTTGCCGGAGCGTCCGACGGTGCATAGCGCGGTATTGCCTGCAGTAACGCCGGACAGCCCGACGCCCTTCTTCGTTCGGTTAGGCGGGGACGTTGTCTCGCTCATGGTGTATTCCTTTGACTTAAAAGATGCCGGGCTTGCCGATAGTCAGCGTGCCGGCGGGAAGGGCGACATTGAGCTGATGCAGTTCACCGGCTGGCAGCCGAGGCAGATCCTGCACCGCTTCCAGAAAGCGGTTGCATTCGCGGTTGGAGATGATGCCTTCAGTCAGGACCTGGAACTTGCGTATGTAATCATCGCGGCCAAATGGCCGAGCGCCGAGGGGATGAGCATTGGCGACGGCCATCTGGTCTTCCAGCCGGGTGCCGTCACGCAGGAAGATTTCGACGCGGCCACCAAAGGACAGCTCGTTCGGATCGGTCGCGCGGTAGCGACGGGTCCACTCGGGATCCTCGGTCGTTTCGATCTTGTGCCATAAGCGCACGGTGTCGGACCGCGCCGCCCGCTTTGGCGTGTAACTATCAACGTGGTGCCAGGTGCCATCCTGCAGGGCTGCCGCGAAGATGTACATGATCGAATGATCCAGGGTTTCGCGGCTGGCTTTCGGATCCATCTTCTGCGGATCATTCGCGCCAGTGCCGATGACGTAGTGGGTATGATGGCTGGTGTGAATGACGATTTTCTCAATCGCGTCGAAGTCCTCGATCTTCTCGCGCATGCGGAAGGCAAGGTCGATCAGCGCTTGGGACTGATACTCGGCACTGTGTTCCTTGGTATAGCTATCAAGGATCGCGCGCTTGGCCTCGCCAGGGGCGGGCAGAGGAACAACGTAGTGGGCCTCGGGGCCATTCAGCATCCAGGCGATGACGCTGTCCTCACCTTCATAGATCGGGCTGGGCGCCCCCTCGCCGCGCATGACGCGGTCCACGGCCTCGACCGCGAGCTTGCCTGAATGGGCCGGGGCATAGGCCTTCCAGGAGCTGATTTCGCCCTTGCGGGACTGGCGGGTGCTGAAGCTGACATGCACCGCCTGCTGCACTGCCTGGTAGATAATATCCTGCTTCAGTCCCAGCAGGGTGCCGATCCCGGCGGCCTGGGCCGGACAAAGATGGGCGATGTGGTCGATTTTGTGCTCGTGCAGGCAGATGGCGCGAACGAGGTCGATCTGGATCTCGTAGCCCGTTGCGATGCCGCGGATCAGGTCGCGGCCTGATTTTCCGACTGTCTGTGCGACTGCAAGGATAGGCGGGATGTTGTCGCCGGGATGCGAGTAATCGGCGGCCAGGAAGGTGTCGTGCATGTCGAGTTCCCGCACCGCCACGCCGTTCGCCCAGGCCGCCCACTCCGGGCTGACACGCTTGCTGGCGGGCATGCCAAAGACTGTCGCACCATTCTTGTTGGGACGCGCCAGTGCCATGTCGCGAGCCGATACGATAGCGCGGCGGTTGGCTGAGGCGATGGCAACGGAAGCATTATCGATGATGCGGTTGACGATCATGCCAGCCACGTCTTTGGCAACCGCGACCCGGTCCGTGGCAACGCCGGCGATCTTCCAGGCAAGCTGGTCTTCTCGTTTCAGGCCGGCCTTCGACGGGCTGACCTTCACGTCGTAGTCGATCATTCACTTCCTCCAGTCCGCGTTGGTCCGCCAGTCAGACCGCTTGTTGTGCTTCGTAGTGTCGCGCCTGCGGAACGGCAAGTTCGGGGTAGTTACTTCGCTGCGCCGGCATGCCATCCTGGCAGCGGTATGAAGGGAGTGTCCCGTTGTCGCGCATCATCACCGTCGCCGCCGCCCAGCTTGGGCCGATTCAAAAAGCTGAGCCACGCTCTATCTCGGTCGCCCGCATGGTCGGGTTGCTGGAGCGGGCACATCAGCGGGGAGTCGAACTCGTCGTCTTCCCGGAGCTTGCCTTGACGACGTTCTTCCCGCGTCACTACCATCACCATGTCGATGAGGCAGACGCGTGGTTCGAGACAGCGATGCCGTCGCCCGAGACCATGCCGTTGTTCGACGCAGCGCGTCGCTACGGCATCGGCTTTCATCTTGGTTACGCGGAAATGGCGCAGGAAGCGGATGACACCGGAGTGATGCGCAAGCGGCGGTTCAACACGTCGATCCTAGTTGGACCCGAGGGCGACGTGTTGCTGAAGTATCGCAAGGTGCACCTGCCCGGGCATGCGGAATTTGATCCGAAGCGGCGCGTACAGCACCTGGAGAAGCGCTACTTCGAAGTCGGAAACCTCGGATTCCCGGTGATCCAGGCGCCGATGGGCAAGCTGACCGGAATCAACATGGGCATGCTGATCTGCAATGATCGCCGATGGCCCGAGGCATGGCGCGTACTGGGGCTGCAGGGCGTGGAGCTGGTGGCACTTGGCTACAACACGCCCAGCCTGAACACCGACGGTGCCGGGTTCGAGGCACACCATCTGCGGGTATTCCATTCGCATCTGTCGATCCAGGCTGGTTGCTATCAGAACGCCTGCTTTGCCGTCGCCACCGCGAAGGCAGGAACAGAGGATGGAGCGGAGCTGTTCGGCCATTCCATCATCGTCAATCCACAGGGCGAGATCGTGGCGATGGCATCAAGCTGGGATGACGAGCTGATAACCGCGGAATGCGACCTGCAGATGTGCACGTTGGGCCGGACCACCATCTTCGCGTTCGATCAGCATCGGCGGCCCGAGGCCTATCGCCGGATCACCGAACAAGTGGGTGCCGTTGCCCCGACAGCCTGGCAAAGGCCAAGTAAGCGTTAGGCGTCCGGCCTGAGAGACATCAAAAGAACCGGTGTGGCTTTGCGGCGCGCCAATGCTTATCCTGAGCCAAACGGTCGCCCGTACGTTATCGTCAGATGCCGCACGGCCGACGGAAGGATTTGAGAATGAAGCTTGTTCAATGGCAGCCAAACCGGTCTGCCGCATCCAACTCCGGGCCGCATCGACCGCTTGTGACAGCGGCGGCTGCGGCCTGCTGCGCCACTGTCAAGCCTGCGTCAAGTCCCACCTGTTCAACGGCTTCCTGCGGATTGTTGTGGCCTGCCAGGCCTGCGGCGCCCCAGTTGGCTTGGCTGCGGCGGATGATGCGCCGCCCTATTTCACCATTCTGGTCAGGACGCACGTCGTTATGCCTCTGATGTTCGTCATTGGCCGGATGCGCGAGCCGCCGCTCTGGGTCATGTCGGCCATCTTCCTGCGACCGAGACTGTTGCTGGCAGTTGGTCTGTTGCGGCCGATCAAGGGTGATACGGTTGGGCTGATGCTGACCCCAAACCTTCTGAAAACCGACACCGCCGGGACATGACCGATACCGCCGTCACTGCCTCTCGTCTGGATCGGGTGATTCTGGATGGGGAGTCGCCGAACAACCTGTCTCCCTTCATTGAAGCGGACCGGGAACAGGCAGTCGCCGACCTAGCGGCAGCCAATCACTTCGCGCCGCTGATAGGGACGGACGTGCCCGGTCCCTATGCGTTGCATCTGTTGATACTGGAAGGCCGGCTGATCTTCGACATCCGCACCGCGGGCGGGACGCCGCTGACGGCGATCGGCCTTGCGCTCGGGCCCTTCCGCCGCCTGGTGAAGGACTACCAGTTGCTGGTCGACAGCCACATCAAGGCGGTTGAGGAAGGCCGTGAGCAGAAGATTCAGGCGATCGACATGGGCCGCCGCGGCTTGCACAACGAGGGCGCGGAGCTCATGACGCAGAGGCTCGCGGGAAAGATCGATATTGACTTCGACACCGCGCGCCGACTGTTCACTTTGGTCTGTGTGTTGCACCAGAGGGTGTCCTCGCGATGAAGATTGATGGCACGGCCTATCGCAGCGTCTGGCTGGATCCGGATGACGGCTGGTCGGTGCATATCCTCGACCAGACGAAACTGCCCTGGGCACTGGAGGTGGTGCGCCTGACAAGCTGCGACGACGCGGCACATGCGATCCGGGCCATGCAGGCGCGTGGTGCCCCGCTGATCGGTGCGGTGGCGGCTTATGGACTATGCCTGGGGCTGCGAGCGGATGCCTGTACCGAGGCGATGGAGCGGAACGCGGCGACGCTGAGCGCGACGCGGCCGACCGCGGTGAACCTTCGATGGGCGCTGCAGCGGATGCTGACCCGGCTGCGGAACACGGCCGAAGCGGAGCGGGTGGCGGTTGCCTATGCCGAAGCGGCGCTGATCGCGGATGAGGATGTCGCGCAGAACGCGGCGATCGGCCAGCATGGATTGCCGCTGATCGAGGCTGCGGTATGTCCGGGCCGGCCGGTCAACGTGCTGACGCACTGCAACGCCGGCTGGCTGGCGACGGTCGACTGGGGCACGGCTTTGGCGCCAATCTACACAGCCTTCGATGCCGGCATCGATCTGCATGTTTGGGTGGACGAGACACGCCCCCGGAACCAAGGTGCTGCGCTAACCGCCTGGGAACTGGGTAAGCATGGCGTGCCGCACACGGTGGTGGCGGACAATGCAGGCGGTCACTTCATGCAGCACGGGATGGTCGACCTGGTCGTGGTCGGCGCCGACCGGGTTTCGCGTCAGGGCGACGCCGCCAACAAGATTGGGACCTACCTCAAGGCGCTCGCGGCGCATGACAACAACGTGCCGTTCTGGGTAGCGATGCCGTCCTCGACGATTGACTGGACGTTGTCGGACGGTGTTGCGGATATTCCGATTGAGGAGCGCCCCGCCGCGGAGGTCACTGAGATGACTGGCCAGTTGGCCGATGGCACCATTGCCTCGGTCCGGGTCGTTGCGCGCGAAAGCAGCGCGGCCAATCCGGCGTTCGATGTGACCCCTGCCCGGCTGGTAACCGGATTGATTACCGAGCGCGGACGCTGTGCGGCATCTGAGGCCGGGCTGTTGGGCTTATATCCTGAGCGGCGATGATACGCGGCTTTTCTGTTCCGCAGCGACTTGCCAGCGCCAGGTTTGCCGGCGTGGATGCCACAACGCGACGGGAAGAGGAACCCTGTGCCCGCTAGCGGCAACAGGGCTACTTGAGAGCTAAAACAGAGACAAAGGCGCGATGCGCTGGCCGTTGATTCTGCCTACACTGCTTATTTCCGGTTGCCTCGGGGGGCCGATGCCAGACGCTCATGTTCCGCCTTTCGCAAAGGTGCCTTTTGAAGCGTTCTCCCGCCAGGCCGTCGTCGCGGTGGCGTTGCGGGAGTGGCGGCTGTTCGGCAAGATCGTTGCAGATCCGGAGGGTGAGCCAACCCGAATGATCAAGCCGGAGCGCGAACCAGGTCTTTGGCAAAGGGTCGGCGAATACTGGTGGCTGGGCCTGAACGCGGGGACGGCGGAAAGCGGCTGGACCGGCAGGCATGACGGAAACGGCGCCGAGTTCGCAGCCGAGGACGATGGAGACTATGCCTGGTCGGCCGCGTTCGTTTCTTATGTAATGCGGATTGCCGGGGCGGGTCGCCAGTTTCCCTATTCCGCTGACCATGCCGACTACATCAACGCGGCTCGGCGGGTCTCGCTTGGGCAGTCACACGATTGGCTGGTTTCGGCTGAGCGGATCGAAGACTACGCGCCGCTGCCGGGCGACCTGATCTGCTTCGGACGAGGCGCGGCTAGCGGCTTGCGCTTTACAGATCTGCCAACGCCGGGCCTGTTCGCCTCCCACTGCGACATCGTCGTCGACACGTCCGTGCCGGGACGTATCGCGGTTATTGGCGGGAACGTGCAGGATTCAGTAACCATGAACTACGTGCCGGTTACGGCAGCCGGGAAGCTCGCCGCGCCCGAGGGTGTTGTGATGGACACCCGCTTTCCGTGGATGGCGGTGCTGCGTCTGCTGGTCGACGAGGCCGTGCCGGCGGCTTAACGGCTGTACCTGACCGCGCGGCTACCGGCTCAGTTCCCGCGTCATCTCGTCGATGCCATTCACCGTCAGCGGATACATCCTGCCCTCCATAAGGTCGTTGACCATGCTGATCGATCGGACATGCTCCCAGCTTTGGCGTGGCGTCGGGTTGAGCCAGGCGCTGCGCCGGTAGTGCGAGGCAAGGCGATCGAGCCAAACCGTACCTGGTTCCCCATTGTAATGTTCTACCGAGCCGCCTTGCATGCTGATCTCATAAGGGCTCATGGCAGCATCGCCAACAATGATCAACTTGTAGTCGGGGCCGTAGGTTCGCAAGACCTGCCAGGTCGGGACGATCTCCTCGAACCGGCGGCGGTTGTTCTTCCAGACCTTTTCATAGGGAAAGTTGTGGAAGTAATAGTATTCCAGATGCTTGAACTCTGTTCGCGCGGCGGAGAACAACTCCTCGGTCAGCTTGACGTGGTCGTCCATGGAACCGCCGACGTCCAGAAACAGCAGCACCTTTACGGTGTTGTGCCGCTCCGGCACCATCTTGAGGTCCAGCGACCCGGCGTTGTTCGCGGTTGAGCGAATTGTGTCGGCTATGTCGAGTTCGGTGGCGGCCCCTTGCCGGGCGAACCGGCGCAGCCGACGCAGCGCCATTTTCATCCCGCGTGTGCCAAGCTCCACTGTGTCGTCCAGATCCCGGTAGTCTCGCCTGTCCCACACCTTGACGGCGCGGCGATGACGGGATTCCTCCTGGCCGATGCGCACGCCCTCCGGGTTATAACCGTACGCGCCAAACGGCGAGGTGCCGGCGGTGCCGATCCATTTCGATCCCCCTTGGTGGCGCCCCTTCTGTTCGGCGAGAAGTTCCCGCAGCCGGTTCATGATGGCATCGAAGCCACCCAGCGACTGGATCTTCTCCATCTCCTCCGGTGTCAGCAGTTTTTCAGCCAGCTTGCGCAGCCATTCCTCTGGCAGGTCCTCGACCTTCACACCCTCAGGCGGCTCCAGCCCCTTGAAGCACTGGGCGAAGACGCGGTCGAACCTGTCCAGGTGCCGCTCGTCCTTGACTAGGGTCGCGCGCGCCAGGAAATAGAAGTCGTCGATGCTGTAGTCCGCGACGCCGGCCTGCATCGCCGCCATCAAGGTCAGGTACTCTGTAATGGACGTCGGCAGTCCGGCGGAGCGCAGGCTAAGGACGAGATGGGCGAACATCAGCCGCCCCGGCGCGCCAGGAAGGCCAGCCGCTCGAACAGGTGCACATCCTGCTCATTTTTCAGCAGTGCGCCGTAAAGCGGCGGAATGACCAATTGCTTCTCGTTGGTGCGCAGGGCTTCGACCGGCAAGTCCTCGACCATCAGCAGTTTCAGCCAGTCGAGCAGTTCGGACGTCGCTGGCTTCTTCTTCAGGCCTGGCACCTCGCGGACCTGGAAGAATACGTTCAATGCCTCTTTCGCCAGATCCTTGCGGATGTCGGGGTAATGCGCCTGCACAATTCGTTCCATTGTGGCGCGATCCGGAAAGCGGATGTAGTGGAAGAAACAGCGGCGCAGGAAGGCGTCCGGCAGTTCCTTTTCATTGTTCGAGGTGATGATCACCACCGGCCGATTTCTTGCGACGATCGTCTTGCGGGTCTCGTAGACAAAGAACTGCATCCGGTCGAGTTCCAGCAGCAGATCATTGGGAAATTCGATGTCGGCTTTGTCCACTTCGTCGATCAGCACGACGGTTTGCTCGTCAGCCTCGAAGGCGTCCCACAACTTGCCGCGCACGATGTAGTTGCCGATGTCATGCACGCGGGGATCGCCGAGCTGGCCGTCGCGCAGGCGGGAGACTGCATCGTATTCGTAGAGGCCTTGCTGCGCCTTGGTGGTGGACTTGATGTGCCACTCGATCAGCGGACGGCCGAGCGCGGCTGCGACCTCGTAAGCGAGAACGGTCTTGCCGGTGCCGGGTTCGCCCTTAACCAGCAGGGGCCGTTCCAGCGTCACGGCAGCATTGACCGCGACCTCCAGATCGCGCGTGGCGATGTATTTCTCGGTACTCTTGAACCCAGCCACAGTCGGCTCCCTCGCGAAATGTGCTACAGTGTTGAGGCATTGCTGTTAGGCTGCAATCCCCTCCACCGGTGCCAGCGGCGGACGACCGCGGATCATGTCGGATGCCTTCTCGGCGATCATCATGGTGGAGCTGTAGGTGTTGGCCGACGGCATGTTGGGCATGATCGAGGCGTCCACGACGCGAATGCCTTGCAGCCCATGGATCCGAAGCTGGTCGTCCACTACCGAGCTTCGGTCCGAGGCGGGACCCATCCGCGCGGTGCCGATCAAGTGATAAGCTGTGGAGCCGTACTGTCGGGCGTAGTCCAGCCACTCGTCATCGGCGTGCACATCCGGCCCGGGCAGGGCGTCAGAGTCAAAATAGGCCGCAAGCGCGTTCGTGTGCAGAAGCTTGCGCGCCCAGTGCATGCCTTTGATCAGCACGCGCTGGTCCATCGGGTCTGCCAGATAGTTCGGCTGGATAGCCGGATCAATGAACGGATCGGTGCTGCGGGCCCGGACATGGCCGGTGCTCTCCGGCCGATGCTGCCAGACGCCGCATGTCATGCCTGGATAGTCGTCCAGCAGCCCCACGAAGCCCTGCTTATAACTCGCGGGACTGAAAACGCCCTGGATGTCAGGCTGACGCATGGTATCCTCCGTGCGCCAGAACCAATGCACGATCGATGGCGCCACGGCCAGGATGCTGGGTTTGCCGGTCGCCCAACGTGCCACCTCTGCCATCAGGCCGACGCCACGCGACAGTTCATTGATGGTGCGAAGGTTTTTGACGCGGGCGACGATGCGGGTGGAATAGTGGTCGCGGAAGTTCTCGCCAACCGGCAGGTCGGCGATGACCGGGACGCCGAGTTCCTGCAGCAGCCAGCCGGGTCCCACGCCGGAGATCTGCAGCAGCTTGGCGGTATTGGCCGTGCCGCAGGAGATGATCACTTCCTTGCGGGCAAACACCTCGTGACGCTGCGTGCGGTCGTGATCGTTGATGTAACGTATGCCCGTGGCTCTTGTAGCGTCGAACAAAATGCCTGCAGCCCGTGCGTCAGTCCGCACCTCCAGCCGGCCTGTGGCGCGAGCCGGATGCAGGAATACGCGCGCGGCTGACCGGCGATAGCCCCGGTGGATCAGACGCTGGAAGTAGCCGACGCCCATCTGGTTGTCGCCGCTGTTGTAGTCGACGCAGCGGGGCATCCCCAGCTCCTGGGCACCTTCGATGAAGGCCTCCATGGCAGGATGCAGCCAGTCGTTGTCGGTCACCGGAAGGCTGCCCGCTCGGCCGTGGATACGGTCATCGCCGAGGCCCAGGCGCCGCTCCCCACGCTTGAAGTAGGGCAAGATGTCGACGTAGCCCCAGCCGCGGTTGCCGCGCTGCGCCCAGTTGTCAAAGTCCTCTCGCTGGCCACGGTTGTAGATCATGCCGTTGATGGAGCTTGAGCCGCCCAGTGTCCGGCCTTGTGTCGTGGGAATGCGCCGGCCGTTGATGCCCTGCCCGGGTTCCGTGTGGAACTGCCAAGTGTAGTTCGGATTGAACAGCATCTTGATGAAGCCAGCGGGGATATGGATGTATGGGTGGCGGTCCGACGGTCCGCACTCAAGCACGCAGACGGTGACATTCGGATCCTCGGTCAATCGGCGTGCCAGCACCGATCCGGCAGCGCCGCTGCCCACGATCACATAGTCGAATGTGTCCGCCATCCACGTCTCCCTGACCGCCGGCGGTTTGCCCACCGGCCAAATCCACTCTAAGCTTGGGCCTCAGACCAGTCCAAGCCACGAGGTCCGCGCATGGAGTATGTCTGCGACGCTCCGCACAATCGCACATGGTTTCGTCTTGTTACGGAAGGCGAAGCTGTCGGTGAATCGCTGGAAATGAAGCATGCGGTGGAAAAGCACTATCGGCGTGAGCGTGAACGTGCGGCCGATGCCTTCCATCCGACGACAACAGTGTTCATCGAACAGGACATCAACAAGGAAGCTCATATCAGACGGTCCATGCCGCAGTTCCTGACGCTGCGTGATCAGGATGGCAAGGCCCTGGTGACGGCCATGCTGCCGCCGAAGGGCAGACCGAACAGCGGCTGTATCATCGTCGGGCCGGGCAATGCCGATCCCTATCCTGAGCATGGTGATGCGATAGCGGCGCTTGCCAAGCACTTCGGCATCACTCTGGACCGCGGCAGTTGCTATCCTTATCGCCGTTGAACCGCATGAGAGGAACCGCCATGAACCTGACGTTGGAACAATTCGCGGCTGACTGCCATGACGCGTTGAAAGCGCATCCCGGAACGCCGGGGCGAGAAAAGGTATGCGACCTGGTCAAGCAGGTGCTGAACGATCCGGAGTTCGTTGCAACCTATATTCCACCCGGGACGCCGGAACGGCACCTGCTTTATGAGGACCCGGAGCTGGGCTTCGCCATTCTGGCGCATGGCTACGTCGGGCCGAAAGGCAGCAAGCCGCACGACCACGGCCCGTCCTGGGCAATCTACGGTCAGGCCGCAGGCGAGACCATCATGACGGATTGGGATTGCGTGGCGCGGCCGACCGACAGCGCGCCGGGCAAAGCCGCCGCCAACCATGATTACGTCATGCGGCCGGGCGACGTCTATCTCTACGACGTTGGTGTGCTGCACTCTCCTGAGCGCAGGGGCGACACCCGCCTGTTGCGGATCGAGGGGCTGAACATGGCCAAAGTAAAGCGCTTTCCTTATGAGGCCGTGACGGTCAGCCAAGCGGCTGAATAGGCGGCCGGCGACTCACGTCTGAGGTTGCACCAACCTCAGACGGTCGCACTCTATGGCCGGATGGGATCACGGACTGATGACGTGCCGCGACGGGTTCCAGTAGCGCGCCGCCGCTGCACATCGGGCGACGTCTTCCTGTAACATCAGGCCTGCTGCAACCAGTTCCTCAGCCGCCTGGGTTATGGCGACAACATAGGCGTGCCAGTCCGGGTATCGGTCCAGCACCGACAGCCGCGGGTCACCTGTGGCAGTACGTTCCGACGGAGTGTCCGGAAACGGAATATAGCTGCCTTCGAACTTCCATTGCAGGCCATGGCCAAAGCCGCGTGTCCTGGGATTCCAGCCGGTATACGTCCCCAATGGTGCGGCAACCATAGGGGCGCGCACGCCGGGGATGTCATTGCCATCCTGATCGACGGACGGCACCAGGATCGTGTATCTCGAGGCCAGTCCGCTGCCTGGATCGTTGCGGGCAGGCAGCACAACTGGTGGCTCGCGCAGTATGCCTTCGGCTGCGTGGGGACCGAAATCCAGCAGCGGCAGCGCGTTCGGCTCCGCCAGGAGCATGACACCGGGGATTGCCGGAAACTGCCGCCGCCATCTCCCATAGGTCAACAACGTGCCGTCCGCTCGGTTCGGCATCCGGCTGGCCGGCGGCGCGGTGCCGTTGGTCGCCCAGTTGTCCATGGCGTCCAGCAACGCCCTGAACAGCATGGACGTGGCAACAGTATTGGACAGGTTTTGCCCGATCCCCTTTGTTGGCGCTTGCAGCAGAGGATTGGCTGAATGCTGTGAACTCGCCCAAAAATAGATGCGGACGGACTCGGGCTGCGGCAGGTCATTGCCCTGCGTGTCGGTATGCACCAGCGAACCGCGCCGAACCCAATATTCGGTTGCCGTCTGCGTGTGGAACACCAGGGGATCGGTTGCTGGCCGTTTCAGGATTGCGTCCTCCTTGCCGGTCAGGTGGTCGATCGACCAAGCGTAAGAGAACGGAAACGAATCAGCGATGTTGAAATGGTCCTCATACTGCTGGCCACCGGAGACGATCGGGCTGGCAAAGCGGTGGTTTAGCCACTTCCGCCCTGCCCCGGCCACATGCGGCATGATGCCGTCAAACACCCGTCGTCCGGCGGCATCGGCATTGTAGCCCCGATAGGCGAAATCACGCAGGCAGCGACCGGTCTGTGATCGCCCCCAGCCGTAGACCTTCTGCGTGCCTCGCAACGGATTGCCGTTGCTGTCGTCATACCTCAGGAAGCTGACGAAATCGCGCACGGCGACATGACCCAGACCCAAGACCTTTGGATCGCGGGCAGTGTAGGTCAGTTCATAGATCGAGCCCGGCTGGAAGCCGGCTGGATAGTGGATGAAACGGTCCGACGGCAGCAGCGCCTGTTCGACCCCAGCGGCCTCCGCGGCCGAACCGGTGATCAGCGACGCGAAGCGCCAGTCCGCGTCCGGTATCGGCTGCGGCGTGTCGTATGGATAGCGCCGGCGCGTCAGCGTGGCAGCGGGATGGTCGGCGATGGGATAGGAGTGCGCGGCAATCCGACCGCTCAGCGGCATCGTGGTGACCGGTGGTCCATCGATGATGAATTCGGATCGGACTCGCCCGGTGATCGCTTTGCCGTTATCTGTGGCCACGGGAACATCCAGTACCATTCGGCCATCGCCAGGCAGGATGTCGCCCTCCCAGGCGAGCCAGACGATGGCATAGCCCCGGCGCATGAGAAAGCCGTTCCCGGCATGCTTTAGCGACAGCGGATCGTTGCTGTGCGGCGCATCGTTGAAGAATTGCAGGGCGCGCTTGTTGCCACGGTTGCCATAGTCGAAGAACACCCGGCCGTTGCCACCCTCGACCGGCCGCAGCAGCATGAAATCCGCTTCGAACCTAACCTTGCCACCAGCGTCGCGAGGCGCCTTGTCGAGGTCCACGACATCTTCCTGCGCAGGCGCCAGCGGATCGGCCACGAACAGCACGCGCCCCTGAAGACGCTCATATGCGCCGCTGTTGCCAAAGCTGTATCCTTCAGCAAAGGCCCGGGTATCGTCGATGCGAATTTCAAGCACGCTGGACATGGGCTGTCTCTCCCGTCTTGCGTCAGTTTGCGCGACGGACATGGCCGGCTCAAGCCATGAAGCGTTACGGTGCGGCGGCGATGGCACGGCGGCTCCGGATGCGGTGGCTCAGGCGCACGCCCTGCCTGTCTGCTCCGCCGCGGCCATATGCTCCCGCATCAGCGCGCCCCAGCCGAACACCGGCGCATGATAGCCTGCGAGGCGGAGCACGGCCCAGAGACTTACTTGGTTTGTTGTCAGCACCGGCTTGGCAATCGCGGCTTCCAGCCGGTCGACGATGCCCAGTGTCGGCCAGTTCCCACAGGCCAGCATGACCGCCTGCGCCGCGGGCTGGTTGACCGACAGTCCTGTTTCATAGGCGGTCTGCTCATCCAGCAAGCCGATGTCCAAATTGCTGGCAAGGCCCATCGCAACCTGTGTGACCACACTGAAGCCGCTGGCGGTGATGAAGGCGGCCGCTGTCGCATTCGTGGCTTCGGTCCAGGGCGCCGCGATCACCAGGCGCCGCACGTTCAGCAGTTGCAAGGCTTCGACCAGCGCAGTGGCGGCGGTGGTGGCCCGCTTACCGGAAGCGGTTTCTATTCGCCCGATCAGTTCTTGATCGTATCCGATGCCATTACGTGAACTGGGTGCAGTGGCCGCCAGCACGATTGCATCGACTGCGGCGTCGGCAAGTTTACGGCTTTCGGTCTCGATATCCTCGACAAGCCTGGCAGTCGAGGCGGCATCCACGTTCTGCAACGGCAGGCGCGCGACATGGAGTGTCACACCATCAGGCATGACGCGGACGAACTCAGGCTCCTGTGTCGTGTTGGATGAGGGAAGCAGCAGGCCGATCCGCCTGCGGATCTGGCGCGATGACATGATGTTCGTTTCCTCTGTTATTTGTTCCGCAGCTTCCCAAACACTCTATCAGGAGTCAAACTGGCCATATTGTCAGTGGCTATTCCGTTACCGTCCCTAAACTGATTTCCGACCCTTCGCCTGTAGGCGCCTGCTGGCCCTTCGGGGTGCCAACAATGCGGCGGATGCCGGCGACAGGACACCAGGATGACCGTATATGATGAAATATGCGCGGCACAGTGCGTCCGGCCCGCAGGGACGACCCGAGGAGCAGGATTGGCAGCGGACGTTATGGGCGATGGTTGGGATCCAGTTCGTCATGACCGCGGCGATCAACTTCCTCAGTCCAATCATCCCGCTGATGCTGCCGCAGTTGGGTGTCGAAACAACAAAAGCCATCGATATCTGGTCCGGCCTCATCACCGGCGCAACATCGTTCGTTGCTGCTTTCGCATCGCCGGTTTGGGGCCGTGTCGCAGACCGGCACGGACGCAAGCTGTCGCTTCTGCGCTCCAGCTTTGCCATTGCCGTGTTTACCGGCCTGATGGGCCTCTCGACCAATGTCTGGCAGTTTTTCGGTGCCAGGGCTGTGATGGGGGCATTTGCCGGGTTCTCGTCCGCCGCAATCGCGCTGGTAGCCAGCCAGGTTCCCGAGCGACGGCTGGGTTACGCATTGGGGTGGCTGGCATCGGGACAACTGGTTGGCTCCCTGGTCGGTCCGGTGATTGGCGGCCTGCTGGCGGACCTCTCTGGCAGCTATCGCGCACCGTTCTTCTGGTGCGCCGGGATTACCTGCGCCGGGTTGGCGCTCGTCTGGGCGGTGGTGCATGAGGACTTCATCCCCGCTGCATCCGGCGGAAGGCGTCGGTCCCTGTTCTTCGGCATCGGGCTGCTGACGAAGTCCGCCGGATTGAGCGCCCTTTTTGTGGTGCTGCTGATGGCGCAGTTCAGCACCCGCACCGTCCAGCCTGTCGTAACGCTGTTCGTGCAGCAGCTAATCGGGTCGCCACCGCAACTTGCTACCCTGGCTGGCGTTGCCTTCTCCATCACCGGGCTGGCTGACCTGTTGTCCTCCCCCTTTCTGGGCAAGCGCAGCGACGTGATTGGCTACCGCAAGGTCCTGCTGATCTGCCTGCTGGGGGCCACGCTGACCAGTGCGCCGCAGATGTTTGTCCGCAGCTATTGGGCTTTCGTGGCTGAGCGTTTTGCTGTTGGCTTGTTCATCGGCGGCATTCTGCCAACGGCAAATGCACTGGTTGGCCGCAGCGTTTCGCGTAGCAACCGCGGCACGATCTACGGCATGACGTCCTCGGCGACATTTTTGGGCAATTCACTCGGACCGCTGACCGGCGGCGGCATCGCGGCGGGGCTGGGCATTCGCTGGGTGTTCGCCGTCACGACGGTCCTGTTGGCGGCCAATCTGGTCTGGGTCTGGTTTACTGTGCCGGAACTGAGTGAACGAGAATCTGAGGAGTAGGTCCAGCGGGCGCAAACGTCTATTTTGTTTGAGAAAGCGATTCACGTCTGAGGTTGCACCAACCTCAGACGATCGCGCTCTACGGGCAGATGTAGCCCGGTCCCGACGGCGACTTAAAGCAACCGACCGACTCCGGAAACGCATGACGCGGCAACCACAAGACGATTTCGGGCAGAAAGATCGTGAAGGCGATCGCGGCAAAGAAGATAATGTAGATCGGCAGGCTCGCCCGGAGCGCGAATGAAAACCTTACGTTCAGAAACTTGGATGCCATCAGCAGGGCAAGCCCATAGGGCGGTGTGATCAGGCCGAACGCCAGGGTGACGATCAGCACGACGCCCATGTGAACCGGGTTGATCGAGGCCTGGTCGGTCAGAGCGTTCACCACCGGCATAAAGATGATGATTGCCGGCACCGGCTCGATGAAATCGCCGACGATGACGAATACCGCGACCAGGGCGAACATCGTCAGGATGGCGCTGTCGCCGGCCACGGCGCCGATCCATCCGGCCACGACGATTGGTCCGCGAAGATAGGCCAGCACCCAACCGAAGGCCGAGGCGGCGGCGATCGTGATCAGCGGTAATGAATAGATCAGACCGGCGAGCATGAAATCGCGCGGCACATTCTTGAGATGACCAGGGTTCAGGAGCGGGATAACGACGAGCAGGATATAGGTGATGGCAATCACACCCGCCTCGGTGGGGGTGAACCAGCCGGTCAGGATGCCGCCAAGCAGGATCACCGGGATCATCATCGGCAAGGCGGCCGCGCGTCCCGCCGTCGCAAGCTGTCCGAATGTCGCGCGTGGGCGCCGGAAGCCCCTTGGTCCAAAGAAGTAGCAGTAAATCATCAGCCCAAGGCCGATGAACAATCCCGGCGCAATGCCGCCCAGGAACAGTCCGGCGATCGAGACATTGCCGATCGCACCATAGACCACCGCCATGATTGAGGGCGGTACCAACGCAGCGATGGTTGAGGCGGCGGCGATCAGGGCGGCGGTGAACTCCGGCCGATAGCCTTCGTGCGCCATCGGGCCGGCCATGGTGCGCGACAGCACGGCGACGTCGGCGGAGGACGAACCCGACATGCCGGAGAAGAACATCGAGAAGACCGTGGTCACCTGAGCCAACCCGCCACGCACATGGCCCACCAGCGCCTGTGACAGTTCGGCGATACGGATGACCACGTTTGCGGACGTCATCAATTCGCCAACCAGGAGGAAGAACGGGATCGCCATCAAGGCTTCTGAGTCGATGCCGTTGAACAGTTGCGCCATCATCGACTGCAGCGTGATCGGCGTGAAGGCGGTGCCGACCAGCACGCCGGCGATCAGCGCGAATGCAACCGGAACACCCAAATAGCCGAGGATCAGGAACAGCGCGGTCATCAGACCCAGCAGCAAGGCATTGGACACGATCATACGCCGGTGTCCCGCACGACACCGTCACCAACCGGCGCAACGAATCCGTTTCGCCAACCGTTGACGATCTGCTCCAGCGCGAAAAGTGCGACCAGAACTCCACAGAGTGGAATGCCGAGATAGAGATAGGACATCGGCAACATTGAGGGCATGCGAAAGCTGCCGAGTCCGGTCAGCACGTTCTGCCAGCCGAACCACACCATGCCAAGGCCGACCAGCAGCACGACCGCTCGGTTGAACACTTCAAAGAAGCGGCGGATGCCGCCGGACATCTTCTCGGTCAACGCGGACAAGACGAGATGATCGTTGCGCCGGGTTGCCACCGCGGAGCCTACGAACACACCGTAGGTGAAGAAGGCCGACGTAACCTCCTGCAGCCACAGCAAGGGGTGCCCGGTCTCCCGGGTGATGACGTCAACCAGCGTGGAGACGCTGAATGCGGCGAGACATATGCCGCAGAGGACCATCAACCATTGCTCCAGCACGTCGAAAGCGGACCATTTGAGATGTCGGTCCGTTGCAAGGACGATCGGTACGGCCATGATGATCTACTGGATCGAGCGGCAGATCGCCAGAATCCTGGTTGCATGCGGGCCCAGGTCGGCAGCGATCTTGTCCTGCAGCGGCTGTGCCGCGGCAATGAAACCCGACTTGTCGACGTCAGTCACGAACTTGACCCCTAGCTTCGTCAGCCTGGCGCGGGATTTTGCTTCCAGAGCGACTGCCTGCGCGGGCTCTTTCGTGGCGACTTCGTTAGCCGCGGCCTCGACCCAGGCTTTCTGTTCAGGCGTCAGTGAATCCCACAGCTTGCCGCTGACCCACAGCAGATTGGCGTTTGCCTCATGACCGGTCAGCGACATGATTGGCGCAACCTCATAGTGCTTGTTGGTGTCGTAGACGTTGATACCATTTTCAGCCATGTCGACGACACCCGTCTGCAAGCTGGTATAGACGCTGCCGAAAGGCATATGCACTGTCTGCGCGCCATAGGCTGGAAACATGGCATCCTCGGTCGGCGTCGCCTGGACGCGGATCTTCAGGTTTTTCACGTCGGCGATCGCGTGGATCTCCTTCTTGCCATACAGGTTCCGCAGCCCCAGGGTCAGCAATGTCAGGACGTGCGCGTCCTTCACCGTTTCGGCAAACAGTTCGCGCATCGCGGTCACCAGCTTGGGGTCGGCAACGGCGCGCACCAGGTGATCCTCGGAGCGAAACAGGTAGTGGATCGAGAGCACGCCGGACTGCGGCGACAAGGTCGCTGCGTTGGCTGTCGCGCTGAAGATGAAATCGATGTCTCCGGTACGGATCTTTTGCAGCATCTGCGGTTCTTGGCCCAGTTGGCCGCCCGGGAACTGGTCGATTACCATTGCCCCCCTGCTCAACTCGGCAAGCTTTGCGGCGAACAGGTCCGCGCCGATGCCATAGGCCGTGGTATGCGGTTGATCGTAACCCAGGCTGTAATGCCTGACGTCGGCGGCGCTTGCCTGCGGCGCGTTGAATGCTGCGGCGATAGCGAACGTACACAGGACTATGGTCCGGATGCGGCTTGACAGCACGACGTTCCCCCGTTGGTCAACCGCTTGATGCAGCACGACTCGAGTCGGCAGCATAATGGCCCGCCCGCGGGTCGTCCATGAGCAGGCAAGTAAAACTTCGGTCTTAGGCGCCCTTTATGAGCTGTCTCCCTGTCACCTAACGGCGATTGAAGCCCACGGGTCGAGATGCAGCCTGTCATCTGACCTAGTACCTCGCGTCATCGATTCTGCGGTGATCTGGCGGTCTGCTTGTAGCCGCTCCAACGGTGAGAGTTCTTGCCTCAGGCTACCGCAATATGAACGACGCAGGGTACTAGTATCGCCCATCAATGAAGGGCGATAAGTCGGTTTGGCTTGAAGTGGCCGATTCACGCGGCGAAGCGCGTGCAGCGCTGCTCTGCGATCGGAGACTAGTGGAACAACTCTGGTCTGGCATCAGGGATAAAGCCCGCCCGATTCGGCATCTGCACCGTCGGCAGGGTTTTGGCGTCCAGCACCATCGCCGGGTCGATAACATGGCCTTCGGCCAGTATATAGGCGGACACCGCGTAGACTTGGTCGGAGGTCAATGAACCGGGTGCCGAGTAGGGCATGGCACGCCGGATATAGTCGAACAGCGTCGTTGCGTAGGGCCAGTAGCTCTCGACAGTCATGACCGGGTTGGGGGTCGCAAGCGTGCCCCGGCCACCGATCAGCCGCAATGCAGCCCCGGATGGCATATTGGGCAAGCCAGCCACGCCCTGCAGGTTGGCGCCGTGACAGGCGCTGCACACGGCCTGGAACAGGATTTTTCCCGCTGCGTAGCTGCCTGTTCCCGCCGGCAGGCCTTTGCCGTCAGGTGCGATGGCCGTGTCAACCGCCGCGATATCGGCTGCGCTTGCCGCGCTGCCAAATTCGAACTGGGTCGGATAACCCTGTGCCCGGACAGCTTGAGGTGCGCCCGCCGCAGCCAGAGCGAAACCCATCAGGCAGGCGCATGTGCGCTCAAACAGCCGAGTGGACATTCATGACGCTCCCGTCAACAGCGACACCCCAGCTTTGGATCGCGTTCATATGGTAGAACGAAGAACCGCTCTCCAGCGGTCCACGCACTGCGATCAACTGCTGATGGGTTGGTTGAGTGTAGCCGGTCTCGTCCGTGGTTCGGCTTTGCAGCACCGCCGGCGTGCCGTCCCAGATCCAGGGATACCGAAAGCGCGTCTGGCTGATCGGCAGCACCGGATCCTGCAGCGACGCCAAGCTCCAGCTCCCGCCGCCGTCGGTCGACACCTCCACACGAGCGATCTTGCCTCGCCCGCTCCAGGCCAGGCCGGTGACCTCGTAGAATCCTGGTCCAGGCAGCTTCATTTCGCCCGACGGAAAGGTGATGACAGACTTGGCTTCCATGGTGAAGGCAAACTGCCGAGCCTTGCCCGTCGTGGTGATGATATCCGTGTATTTTGATGTCTCTTCCCGGGTGAAATAGGGTTTGTCGCTCACCTCCAGCCGCCGCAGCCATTTGATCGAGATGTTGCCCTCCCACCCTGGCAGGAACAGCCGCATGGGGTAGCCTTGCTCCGGCCGGATCGCCTCGCCGTTCTGGGCAAAGACGATCAGCGCGTCGGAGAGGCATTTGTGGACCGGCACGCTGCGGGTCATCACCGCGCCGTCGGCGCCTTCTGCCAGCACCCAGGCAGCGCCGGCCCGAAGCCCGGTTTGCTTCAGCAGCAGCGACAATGGGACCCCGGTCCACTCGGACGTCGAGACCAACCCATGCGTGCGCTGGACGGTCGGCTGGTTCGGCTTCATGATTTCGGTGCCGGAATTCCCGGAGCATTCAAGGAAATACGTTCGCGAGACGGTTGGAAAACGTTTGAGGTCGGCGAGCGAATACTTGATTGGCCGGTCGACCAAGCCATGAATGATGAGCCGGTGCCTGGCCGGATCCAAGTCGGCGATGCCGGCGTGGCAACGTTCATAGTGCAAGCCTGATGGCGTGATCGTTCCGTAGCTGTTCTGCAGCGGGGTGTAGGCATTCGCCTGGGTTGGGGCGGACCATCGCACCTCTGTCTCGAACTGCGACCGCAGGCCGTAGCCGCCATCTTCGCTTATCTTGCGGCCAGGCGTTTTCGTCGCGTCGGAGGGCGCCGGATAATCGGCGGAACCCGGCGGTACTTTCGCCTGTGAAGAATGCGGCAGCATGGCGGTCAGGCCGACCGCTGCGACCAGCCCGGTCCGGGCGAAAAGGTGCCGGCGGCCGGCCGATAGGGCGAACATGCCATCCTGACACGGGCAGTCCGTCAGCTCGGCAATCTGTCGTGCCTCGGCCTCAATGATAGGCTCGCCGATGTTGGCGAGCGCGGCTTCAATCATGGAGCTCTGGCTGCCGGAGTGCCCGGATTCCTTATGCGGCATTGACTAGCCCTTCTGGTTTGACCGCATCAGCGTTGCCGAGATCCGCACGAACGGCTAGCCCTGGCGGCCGCTATGGATGTCGCCGGTGTCCCGCAGGCTGGCGGCTTGATCTGTCAGCCTGACCCGGAGGGCTTGATCTGGACGCTTGACATCGGCCTGGTTTTGTTCTATATGCGTTCCGATTGAGTGTTCTCTTTGAGTGTGTATTGCGCAACAAAAAGCCAGCGAGCCGCCCCAGCCAGGATCCCCAGGACGACCCATTCCTGGAATCCCTGTTCTCCGCGATGTGCCGGAACCTTTCCGCTGTGTCTGATGAGACCTTCGTTGATCAGGTTCGCGATTGGCTGGACGCATGGCACTTCACCGTGTCTCTGAAGCCGCGCGATCAGCAGGAGTGGCTGCAGGCTGCCGACGTAGCGATGAATCAATGTTTCGCGGTACACAGTCTGGTCATGCGGGAGAAGAAGGGCACGACGGCCCCGCAGCGGATGCGCCACAACCAGGACTTTCTGGCTTATGCGAAGGCGATGCGCGACGCCCGACTGCGCTATGACTTGTTGCGGAGATCACGCGCGAAGTGAGGCTTCCCCTGGTGAGGGTGATACTCGTGACTTCGCCCCAAGCCGGATTTTACACTGCGCCTGGTTGAACTAAGCTTCCTCTGAACAACAGGGGAAGCTTTCATGGCACCCACTGAACCGATCAGCGGCGCTGACTTCTTGGCCGGCAGCCTGGCGGCAAACGGCACGACGCATGTCTTCTTCATTGATGCGGTGCTGCGCCGCACCCTGATCGAATTGGGAGCCCTGGGCGTCCAACGGGTGCTTGGACACAGTGAGAAAGCGGTCGCGTATATGGCTGATGGCTATGCCCGCATCGCCGGCCGGCCTGGCATCTGCTTCGCGCAGTCGGTCGGCGCGGCCAACCTGGCGGCCGGGCTGCAGGACGCGTACCTCGGGCGCTCGCCGGTGATTGCGATGACCGGCCACAAGCAGCCGTCCATGCAACACCGCAATGCCTATCAAGAGATTCCGCATGCACCGCTGTTCGCGCCGGTCACCAAGTTTGCCGCGCGTGTGAATGATGCCGCGGATCTGCCGCGTTTAATGCGGCAGGCCTGGCGAGAGGCGATGACCGGAACGCCTCGTCCAGCGCATCTGGACCTGAACGGTTTGATGGGCGAGGTGATTGAAGCCGGCGCTGTGGATGAACCCCCCATTAAGGAACCGGCTTTCCAGCTAACCGTGCCGCCACATCGCCCGGTGGCTGCGGCCTTCGACATCGAGCGCGCGGCGGAACAGATCCTGCGCTCTGACAAGATTATCATCGTGGCCGGTGAGGGAGCGACGGCGTCCGGCGCCGGTCGTGAACTTCTTAACCTCGGCGAACTGTTACAGGTGCCGGTCGCCACATCGCTGGGCGGTCGCGGCCTGGTGCCGACGCGCCATCGCCTGTCTGTCGGCTGCGCCGGCAGCTACGCCGCCCCGCCGGCGAACCAGATTGTTCACGCGGCTGACCTGGTTGTCTTCGTTGGCTGCGAGACCGGCGACCAGGTGACGCATGGCTGGCGGATACCGGCGGCCAACACCACCTGCATCCAGATTGATCTCGACCCCGCTGACATCGGTCGCTCCTATCGGCACACGCTGGGGCTCCTGGGCGACCCGAAGGCGACCCTGACGGCGCTGATCACGGCACTGGGCCGACCGACCCGGGACGCCGGCTTTGCCAGGTGGGCAGAAGGCATCATGACAACCTGGCGGCAGCAGCGTGCCCGGGCGCTTGCCAGCAATGCCACGCCGATCTGGCCGGACAGGCTGTGCGAGGAGATCACGCGTGCCCTTCCCGCGGACGGTATCCTCGTCGCCGATACAGGATACTCCAGCATTTGGAGCAGCTCCTTGATCGAGTTGAACGGTGAGGGGCAAACCTATCTTCGCGCCGCGGGCTCCTTAGGCTGGGCTTTTCCAGCCGCGATCGGGGCAAAATGCGCGGCGCCGCATCGCAAGGTGATCTGCTGGTCGGGTGATGGCGCGCTGTATTATCACCTGACGGAGCTTGAAACAGCGCGCCGGCGTGGGATCGCAATCGTGCTGGTGGTGAACAACAATTCCGGCTTCGGCCAGGGCTGGCCGAACATCCAGCGGCAGCAGGGCAACCGGCCGGGTGATGTCGCCGAACTGGTTCGCTTCGGGCCGACGAACTTCGCCGAGGTCGCCAAGGTTTTTGGCCTGCGCGGCATCCGCGTGGAGGATCCCTCCCTGGTCGGACCCGCGTTGCGCGAGGCACTGGCATCGGAGGAGACCGTCGTGGTGGATGTGGCAACCGACATTGATTGCCGAGCTCCCGAACCCTGGCTGCCGGAGGGTAGGTGAATGACAGACGTTGCGGTCGTCGGCGCAGGCCTAATGGGTCATGCGCTGGCGCTGGTATTCGCGATTGGTGGCCATCGGGTTCGACTGACCGACAACAATCCGGACACGCTGGCGCGCGCACCAGGACTGATGGCGACGGCACTGGCCACTCTCGCCGAAGCGGGAGAGGTTGAATCCTCGTGGGATCGGCAACGTCTTTCTGCTGCGGTGCGCTGCCTGCCGTCATTGGCTGAGACGGTCGAAGGCGCTTCACTGGTTGTCGAGGCGGTCGTTGAACGGCCCGACGTGAAGCGGACGCTGTATGAGCAGTTGGTGCCGCTGATGGCGCCGGATGCAATCCTGGCCAGCAACACCTCCAATCTGGACATTTTTCCGCTGGTACCGGAAGCGCTGCAGCCGCGTACGGTGATCGCGCACTGGTATACGCCGCCCTATCTGTGCGACCTGGTGGATCTCTGTCCCGGACCGCACACCAATCCCGCCGCACTGACCCAGGTGCGCAACATCGTCGCCGCCATGGGCAAGTCGCCAGTAGTGTTCAAGCAGATGGTGCAAGGCTATGTCGCCAACCGGCTGCAGGCGGCGATGCAGCTAGAGGTCTATCGCCTGCTCGACGAAGGGCTGGTGACCGCGAAGGACATCGATGACTCGGTGCTGCATGGTCTGGCCTTGCGGATTCCGATCCTAGGGATCATAGCCAAAGCCGATTTCACCGGGCTTTTGCTGATGCAGCAGGGATTGAAGAACGGCAGCTATACGCCGCCGCAGCCGCGCGAGCGTAGCGAGACCCTCGATGCTCTGATCGCAGCCGGCCGCACCGGCGTGATGTCCGGCAAAGGCTACTTCGACTGGGGCGGACGCAGCGCCGAGGCGTTGTTAAGCGAGCGTGACAGAAAGCTGTTGGCGTTGAAGCAGGCACTGCGGGCAATTGGCCCGATGGAGGGCAAATGATCACCTATGACCTGACAGGCAAAACCGCCTTGGTGACGGGCGGGGCATCGGGCATCGGCTTTGCCACGGCAAGGATGCTGGCTGGCTTTGGTGCGACCGTCGCAATCAATTTCCTTGCCGATGACGCACGCGGTCCGGAGGCTGTTGATAAAATCCTTGCATCTGGCGGCAGAGCCATCATGGCGCCGGGCAGCGTGGGTGACGCAGGCGAGGCCGAAGCCATGGTCGGTTCGGCAGTTCAGGCGTTGGGACGGCTCGACTTGCTGGTGAACAATGCCGGTACACCAGGAACCCGGCGGCGGATCGCGCCCACGGAACTCGATCTGATCACCGAAGCGCTATGGAAAACGCTGCTGGAGGTCAACCTGCTGGGCGTGTTCCGCTGTGCCAAGGCCGCTGCACCAGCGCTGAAGGCGGCTGGAGGTGCGATTGTCAATACGGCGTCTATCGCAGGGCTCGGCCGCGCGGGCAGCAGCCTGGCGTATGGCGCGACGAAGGCTGGCGTCGTCAGCCTGACACAAAACCTCGCGCGGGCGCTGGCGCCGGAGGTGCGAGTGAATGCCATTGCGCCCGGCGCCGTCGACAGTTCGTGGATGGTGGAGTGGACGAATGAGGAGCGGCAGCAGTCCATCGAACATGCTCTGCTGAAGCGGCGGTGTCGGCCGGAGGATCTGGCCGAAGTCATCCTGTTCTTGGGTTTTGGCGCGGCGATGGTGACGGGACAGACAGTTACGGTCGATGGCGGGCTGACGCTGTGACCAGAGCCGGTGCAGACACGCGGAGACCGGTTCGCCAAACCACCAACCCAAAGCGTTAATCCGCTATCCAGCCTAGCTGTCGGGGGTTGCCGGCGTTGCCTCTCGTCACGGGAGCCTACGTGGCCGGATCATGACCCGTCTGTCTATTCTGATGAAGATATATTGAATTTATATCCTCAATCGCGCATTGCCCATTGCATTATTGCCGCCTTTTGGGAGGAGGTTGAAGCGGCAGTCAATGCCCGGCAAGCGGGACTGCTATGACTATGCGGCGGAACATATCAAACGGCATTATTGAAAGAGGCTGTAGTGGATCGCGACGATCGATTGCCCGCTCAGGAAGCTAAACCCGCTCTGGACATGCCAGCCAAGCGGCTGTCCCGGAAGACCCAGTTCGCGGTTCTTGGTCTGGCGGTCGCGGCAATCGTTCTGGCATTCGTCGCCGTGCCGGCGGCGTTGCACGTTCTGGGTGGTGCAAGACCCGCCGATAAACCTGAAGAGGCATCGGCGGTGCAGGGCAACGGACAGGCTTTCAAGGTCACCGACAAACAGTGGGCGACGCTCAAAATCCAGCCGGTCGAAGAGCACGTTTTCCAGGATGCATCCGAAACAGACGGCAAGATCGCGACTGACGAAGACCTGGTGACGCCGGTCTTTTCACCCTATACGGGTCAGGTCACCCGACTGATTGCCAAGGCTGGCGATAGCGTCAGGAAGGGTGATCCGCTTTTCGAGATTCGCGCAACTGAGCTGGCGCAGGCACAGAACGATCTGATCACTGCGGTGGCTGGCTTGAAGACAGCCAAAGCCCAGCTCAATCTCGCCACCACCAACGAAAAGCGTCAGCATGAACTTTACTCGGCGCAAGGCGCGGCGTTGAAAGACTGGCAGCAGGCGCAGGTCGATCTCGCGACGGCCCAAGGCGGACTGAGTACGGCGGCAATTACCCTGTCGTCCGTGCGCAGCCGGCTCCGAATTCTGGGAAAGGCGGACCAGTATATCGATCAGGTCGAGAACACCCCTGACATTCTGCATCTCGATGCAGCGACCATGGTAAACGCCCCCATCGACGGCACGGTGGTTCAGCGGCAGATCGGGCTGGGTCAGAACATCGTCAGCACTTCGAACGGTGGTGGAAGCTCTAATCCGGTCTTTATGATCGGTGACCTGTCAAAGGTCTGGCTGATCGCGAACGCACGCGAGGAAACCACGCCATTCCTGCACATTGGTGACAAGGTTGAGGTTCATGTACTTGCCTTTCCCAGCCGGGTCTTCCACGCCAAGGTGACTTATGTGGCCGCTTCCATCGATCCCAGCACTCACCGTCTTTCGGTTCGCGCCGAGGTAGACAACCGGACCGGCGACCTGAAGCCAGAGATGTTTGCAGGCTTCCGCATTCTGATTGGGGAGGATGGGGTTGCCCCGGGGGTACCTGAAAGCGCCGTGGTCTATGAGGGCGAAAACGCCCATGTCTGGGTTGGCAATGCAGGTGCCAAGACACTCGAAATCCGCCCCGTCAAAACCGGCCGCAATCGACAAGGTATTGTTGAGATGCTGGACGGATTGAAGGCCGGCGAGATGATCGTCACCTCCGGCGCGGTTTTCATTGACCAGGCTGCGTCGGGCAGTTGAGCGCCGGCGGTTTGGCCGCTTTGATGCGATCTGGAGAATCTGTCCGCTTCGCTTGCCAACGCTATTACTAGGCGAAGCGTCGCGTCGACAAGTGCTGCCCGCTGGCTACGTGTACCAGTGGCGAAGCATCGGCGCGATGATCAGCCGGGACAAAATCACTACAGAACGGCTTTTCTGTTTGCTCTCTTAGGCAACCTGGAAGATGAGAGTCGGTGTCCGTCATGACGGCATCAGAATAGATTATGAATTTACTATGTCAGCGTCGATACCACATGGATTTTATATGTTTGCCTGACGAGACTGTAATCTACTTGAGTGGAGGCAAACGAAGTCAGAGTATGCGGCAGGCTGCTCGGTAAAAGCCGCTTGGCACTTTCATGCATCCCTGTTCAGACCGAACGCTGTAGTGGATCGTGTAATACGCTGCATGGACATTCTTTCGATCGAAGATCGTGGTAAGGCTAAGCTCAAAAGGACATCGATTTCGGTTCTGGCGGAAGTGTTTGCTGCGGGCAAGACAGCCGTATTCGACGTGGTTGCTGGGGATGGGCAATGATCTGGACGACCTAGACCGGTCGTAAATTGGGCGGGAATAACTCCGAGCGGATCGTGCTGTTCGGAGACGGGTGAGGTTAACAAAGACTGGAGGGATGCGATCAGGCTTATGCCAGACGCGTTCCCAGCAAATGACTGAGGTGTTCATTGCGTTCTCTTGTACTCGCGACTGGTTCGTTCTGCAGTCTGCTTGCGCTCAGTTCGACCCTCGCCATGGCACAGCGTGCTCTGCCTGCTCCTTCCACGGCGCCGGCTTCCCCTGATCAGGCGGCTCCTCCGTCTGCCGCCACCTGCACCGGCACGCCCGATCCGTATAAAAACTACGCCTGCCTGGACACCTATCTGGGCGATAATGTGTTCGACCGGTTCTACAACTACTATCGGCTTGAGTGGGGCGAATCCGGACCGCCGGTTGATCCGAATGCGCCGCCTGGACGAAGGGCGAATTGGGAACCGGCGCCCGAGACCACGCCGCCGATGCCATTCACCGACTGGCCTTATGGGGGAACCACTGTCCTGGGAGGAAACCGAACGGGTTCAGCCGACAGCCCGTTGATGATGTCGATCGCCAATACGTCTGTCGGGAAGTTTCTGCAGGACACCGGGATTCAGATCTATGGCTGGGTTGATCCTGGCTTCAATGTCAGCACGAACAACGTCAGGAAGCTCGGCAATGCACCAATCGCCTATGCTGCGTATCCGAACACAGTTCAACTGGACCAGGCTGTCGTCTACATCGAGCGGACTCCGGATACTGTGCAAAAGGATCATGTCGACTGGGGCTTTCGTGTTGCAGCGATCTACGGCGAGAACTATCGTTACACCACTGCCTACGGCATCGCCAGCTATCAGTACTTGAAGTATAACAATCAGAACGGATATGATTTTCCCATGCTCTACGGCGAGCTGTTCATTCCGCAAGTCGCTGAGGGGCTCATGCTCCGCGTCGGCCGCTATATTTCGTTGCCGGACATTGAAGCGCAGTTGGCACCGAACAATTACATGTACACGCACTCGTTGACCTATGGGTTCGACAACTACACCAATGAAGGGATTCAGGCGTCTCTCGCAGTCACGCCCCACTTGATCGTTCAGTTCGGGATCAACGACGGCACGGAAGCGGCGATCAGCAACGTTGGTCAGACAATCATTAATCCAGCCCCCGGCAACGTGCTTTACCCAGCCGGCCGGATTCCCAAGGATCCTGGTGCACAGCTTCCTTCCTTCACGGCATGCATTCGTTACGACTGGAATCAAGGCAATGACAACCTGCAGCCTTGCTTGAACGGCATCAATAACGGCCAATGGGGTTATAATAATCTACAATGGTACGGCTTTACCTATTACCACAAGTTTGATGACCATTGGCACGTCTCGCTCGAGTCATACTACGAGTATGAGGATGGGGTGCCGAATGCCAATAACCCGGTGATCACTACCGGCTTGGCCAATGGGACCATCGCGACGCCATTCTCCCAGTTGAAGTATAATCAGCCGGGCCTTGCTCATTGTTCCTCAGCCTCAGCCATCCGGTGCAATGCATATGCGGTGGGTGCCGTCGCCTATATCAACTACTCACCGGACGCCCTGAACAACTTCTCCCTCAGGCCAGAGATCTACTATGATCCGCAGGGACAGCGCACCGGAACGCCGGCAACGTACTATGAATTCACGGTTGGCTGGCAGCACTGGTTTTCACCTCAGATCGAGGTGCGCCCCGAACTTGGGTACTATCACTCGGATGGTGCGAACGCCTTCAACGTCGGCAGAAAGAACTACACGGTCATCGGTGCGTCGGACATCATCTGGCATTTCTAGCAAGCTTTGAACTTCTGGTGACGCGGCAGGACCTGCCGCGTCATTCTTTTCAATGGCTGATACAGCCGAAGCTGATACGACTGTCAGTGCGGATCGGCAGCAATGCCCTCTGGCCTAAAAGCGGTATGCACCTGACGAAAAATGAAACCGCGCTGCGCCGATTGTGCCGACGCCAGGTCAACTAAGCTGGCAGGAAGGCAGAACCCCTTCGGCTTGCCTCAGATCAGCAAGCGGGCAGCTCGCTTCATGGATGCCGGCTTTATCGCGGTCGTGTATGAGTGGTGGCAAAGCCATGTTGAGGTAGCTGATGAACAGGGTCGGATCCCGCGGTGCGGTGCAACTGGCATACGGACGGTTTTTAGATTGCTTGCTTCCTGCGCCCAGATGCCGGGGCAGCTACACGCCCTGTGCAAGGTGGCCTATGCCCAGTGCATGGTCCCTGCCCGTCGAATTATAGAAGACTGATATGACCAGCCTGATCGTCACGGTCCTGAAGCAACGTGTCCTGGTTTTCATCATGATGCTTGCGGTGTTCGCAGGGGGCGCCGTTGCGTTCATGAAGCTGAACATCGAAGCCTATCCGGATCCTGTCCCGCCGCTGGTCGATATCATCGTCCAGAGCAACGGCTCCTCGGCAGAGGAGATGGAACGCTACATGACCATCCCGGTCGAGGTTCAGATGGCCGGCATTCCAAACGTCGCTGCGATACGCACCGTCTCGCTGTTTGGGCTATCCGACATCAAGATCCAGTTTACCTACGACTTCACCTATCAGCAGGCGGAGCAATGGGTCATCAACCGCTTATCGCAACTGCCGCCGCTGCCGGGTGGTGTGACACCGCAGATTTCCCCTGAAAGTCCCATTGGCGAAATCATGCGCTACCGTGTTGTAGGGCCACCTGGCTACTCGGTGATGGATCTGAAAACGATCGAAGACTGGATGTTAGAACGCCGCTTCAAGGCAGTGCCGGGTGTCGTCGATGTTAATGGCTGGGGCGGCAAGACGAAAACATATCAGGTTTCGATCGATCAGAACAAACTAGTTCACTATGGCCTGACCGTTCCCCAGGTCATCACTGCGCTGAACAACGCCAACATCAACGTTGGCGGTCAGACGGTCGATTTCGGCGCCCAGGCGGCGGTGGTGCGGGGGATCGGGCTAATCCATTCCCTCGACGACATTCGCAATACCATGATCACACAGAACAGCAGCCTGCCGATCATGGTGCGCGACATCGCGACGGTCTCAGTCGGCAATCAGCCTCGCCTGGGGATCGCGGGACAGGACGACGACAGTGACATTGTACAGGGCATCGTGCTGATGCGGCGCGGCGCTGAAAGCCTGCCGACCATCAAGCGCGTAGAGGCGCTGATCGAGCAAATCAACACCTCCAGCATCCTGCCACCTGGCGTGCATATCGAGCGGATCTATGACCGTTCCGACCTGATCAACGTGACGACGCACACCGTGCTGCACAATATGGCTGAAGGCATGGTACTGATCTTCATCCTCCAATACATCTTTCTTGGCAACCTGCGTGCAGCCTTGATCACCTCGGCCACCATTCCGTTTGCCCTTGCCTTTGCCATCGGGTTGCTGCTGCTGCTGGGTGAGTCGGCCAACCTGCTGTCCGTCGGCGCAATCGACTTCGGCCTTGTGGTGGACGCCACTGTCATCATGGTGGAAAACATCCTTCGCCGTCTGTCGCAACCCCCCAGTCAGCGCTTCCAGCGCGCCGCCGTGGTGCAGCAAAGCAACATTTCACTGCGGTTGCGCGGGAAGCTGGCGGTCATCGCCAACGCTGCGACCGAAGTGAACAAAGGCATCTTTTTCTCGGCTGCCATCATCATTGCTGGCTTCGTTCCGTTGTTTACCATGAGCGGGATCGAGGGCCACATCTTTGGCCCAATGGCCAAGACATATGCCTATGCAATCGCTGGCGGTCTGATTGCGACGTTCACCGTCACCCCAGCCCTATCGGCGCTGTTTCTGCGCGATCCGGAACGCGAAACCGATACGTGGCCGGTCCGGATGATGCACAAGGTCTATCAGCCGGCGGTCAGCTTCGCACTTGCCAACCGGGTTCTGACGCTGGGCGGTCTGGCCGTGCTGCTGGTCTTCGCCGGCTTTGCCGTACGTACGCTGGGATTGGAGTTCCTGCCAAAGCTCGAAGAAGGCAACCTGTGGATCCGCGCGACCATGCCGACCTCGATCTCGCTTGATGCCGGCAACGGCTACGTCAACAAGATGCGTCAAATCATAAAGTCATATCCAGAGGTCGTAACCGTGGTCTCACAGGACGGCCGGCCCGATGACGGCACCGATGCGACCGGGTTCTTCAACGCCGAGTTCTTCGTTCCGCTGAAGCCGTTCGATACATGGCCGAAGGACGTTGACAAGGAGGCGCTCGTCGCTGCCATGACCGCGCAGTTGAACGCAGAGTTTCCTGGCGTGGACTTCAACTTCTCCCAGTATATTGAGGACAACGTCGAGGAGGCTGCGTCCGGCGTTAAGGGCGAAAACTCGATCAAGCTGTTTGGCGGTGACCTGCAAACTCTCGAGACGACCGCCAACAAGATCAAGGATGTCATGAGCACGGTGCCTGGCATAGCCGATCTGGGAGTCTTTGCGGAACTAGGACAACCGACCGTACGTATCGACGTTGATCGCGACCGTGCTGCTCGGTATGGGCTAGCGCCGGGCGACATCAACACGACGGTGCAGGCGGCGATTGGCGGTCAGGCCGCCGGCAACCTCTACGAAGATGGATCGGATCGGAACTTCCCAATTGTTGTCCGTCTGGCGCCAGAATATCGCAAGAGCCTGGATGCCATCCGCCACATCATGATTGGCGCAACCACTCTGAGTGGCAACGGCGTCGTGCCCATCCCGCTGACGGACGTGGCGACCGTGAAACTCGCGTCAGGTGCCTCGTTTATCTATCGCGAAGGTCAGGAACGCTACATTCCCATCAAGTTCAGCGTGCGCGGGCGTGATCTTGGAACCTCCGTGTTGGACGCACAGAGGAAAGTTGAGGAAGCAGTCACCATACCTGGCGGCTACCATCTCGAATGGGTGGGTGAGTTTGGTAGCCTGGAGGAAGCCATAGCGCGGCTTGAAGTCGTTGTGCCAATCGCCATCGGGCTGATTTGCATGCTGTTGTTCATCAACTTTGGCTCGCTGAGTGACATGCTGCTGTCTGCAAGCGTGATCCCGATGGCACTGATTGGGGGTATTTTCGCATTGTATGCGACTGGCACGCCATTCAGCGTCTCCGCGGCGATTGGCTTTGTCGCACTTTTCGGCATCTCAGCTATGGACGGCATCATCGTGCTTACATTCTACAACGCGGCCATCGACAGCGGGGCAGACCGCACCACTGCCATCTTGCGCACCTGCCACGTGCAGATGCGGCCGGTATTGATGACGTGTATCGTTGCCTGTGTTGGGCTGTTGCCTGCGGCATTCTCGAATGGCATCGGTTCGCAGGTGCAGAAGCCGCTGGCTCTGGTTGTCGTTGGCGGTGTGCTACTCGCCCCGATCCTGATTCTGATCATCCTTCCTGTCCTGATCGACGTCTTCTCCAAACGAGCATCTGTGCGGGATCCGCTGCAGGCGGTGGGAGAACCCGCTGAATGACCCCACGGCCGCTGTTATGCCTCAGCGCGACCATCCTTGCCGGCTGCGCAGTGGGCCCCGACTTCAAGACACCGTCGGCGCCCGCCGTGCACGGCTATACCGCCCGTCCCTTGCCCACGAAAACCGCATCCGCCGCGGTGGCCATCGGCAACGCTCAGCGTTTCGTGCCTGGCGGCGACATCGCCGCGGATTGGTGGAGGCTATTTCACTCTGATGCACTGAATGCACTTGTTCAGGAGGCATTGGCGGCCAATCCTAACCTGCCTGCCGCGCAAGCCGCCTTGCGCCAGGCCAATGAAAACGTTGCCGCGCAGCGCGGCAGCTACTACCCGTCGCTGTCGGCCAGCTTTGACGCCAGTCGCAACTTGACGCCAACGGCGACGGTGTCACCGGCTTCCGGTAATGGCAGTCCCTACTACAGCCTCATCACCCCTCAGTTGAGCGTTTCTTTCGTTCCAGACGTGTTTGGCGCGAACCAGCGGGCGGTTGAATCCTTGCAGGCGCAAGCTGACAACCAGGCGTTCATGCTGCAGGCCACTTGGGTCACACTGACCTCCAACGTCGTTGCCGGGGCAATTCAGGAAGCTTCGCTACGCGGGCAGATCCAGGCCATCCAGGAGACGATCCGGGTGGCTACAGGTCTCTTGAAAATCCTCAATACGCAGCAGACGTTCGGTCAGGCGGCAGGTGCCGATGTTGCCGCCCAGCAGGCCGTCCTGGCGCAGGCGCAGATCAACCTTCCGCCACTGCAACGCCAACTGATTTTGCAGCGTGACCTGCTGACAGCGCTGGCCGGGAAGTTCCCCAGCGAGGAGATCACGCAGACCTTTGAGATTGACTCGCTGCAGTTGCCGGTCGATCTGCCAGTCAGCCTGCCGGCAGACCTGGTCAGGCAACGTCCCGATGTGAGACAGGCTGAGGAAACCCTGCATGCCGCCAGCGCCAATATTGGCCAGGCGATTGCCGCTCGTTTGCCGCAGATCACGCTGAGCGCGCAGGTTGGAAACAGCGCAGACAGTGTCAGCAAGTTGTTTACACCGGGCACAAATTTCTGGATGCTCGCCAGCGGCATTACCCAGCCGCTGTTTCAGGGATTTACCCTGATGCATAAGCAGCGGGCCGCACGGGCTGCCTTTGACCAGGCCGCTGCTCAGTACCGTGGCACCGTCCTAACGGCTTTCCAAAATGTGGCGGACGCGATGAAGGCGCTGCAGTCGGATGCGGACGCAATCAAGGCCGCAGCCGCCTCAGAACGTGCTGCTGCACGCAGTCTGGACATCACCCGCAAGCAGCTACAGGTTGGCCAGGTCGGCTATCTGTTTCTGTTGAATGCCGAGAATACGTATGCGCAGGCGCGGCTTGCATTGGTTCAAGCCCAAGCGGCTCGGTTGGCGGACACAGCGGCCCTGTTTCAGGCGCTGGGGGGCGGCTGGTGGCATCGCTCAGACCAGGCACATGCGAACCTCGCCAGCAATGCAGTAGCTGCTGAATAATGCCGCAGGCGCGGAAGACGACCGGGGTGGAACAGGAAAGCAAGTCCTTCTACTATAATGATGAACGATATCCGCAGTGAGGCAATTGTCTATGGTCTAGAATGTCAGGACGACGTCGGATGCGATAGTGAACGAGCCATTGTCTTTGTTGCTGTTGAATGCCCGGGTGCTGCCCAGATCGCGATCGTAACGCACCTCGGGGCGGATCAGCAGACCGGTCACTGCCTTTGGCGTGTTTGCCGGCTTAAAGGTTATGCCAAGCGTAATCTCGCCGTGGCGTGCAGGGCGGTGGCGAGGGGTGTGGCGAAACCGCTCTCGGCCTGCACGAAGCCGTTATTGGCGCCGTAGCCGGCAACGAAGAAGTTGTTGTCGTCACGGTAGATCTCAGCCCGTCCGTTCAGAGTGATTGTATCGCTGTATGTATAGGAAGCGTACTGCGCGACGCCGAAGGCGTTGGCCGACTGCGGTATTCCGGAGCGGCCGATACCATCGTAATCGTCACGGATCAGGTTGGCTTCCGTCACCAGGGTCAGTTTGGGGGTAGCCTTGTATGTCACCACGACGTCATTGAGGTAACGATAGTAGCCGTTGGCGTTGAAGCCGACCGGCGACAGGGCGCGGGTCGCGTTCTCCGGACCGAGATGTGTCAGAGCCAGGACGGTGAGGTTGCCGTCCAGCAGGGTCAGGTTGACGCCACCCAGGAAAGCAACGGCGCCATTGTCGTCACCCAACGGTCCAAAGCTGGTGTTGACGCCTGTGTCGACGCCTAGATACACGTCGAGCAGGGTATTGACGTGGCTGGTGGTCAGCACGCCGGTGTGCTTGAAAGGTAAACCAAAGTCGAAGATGTAGGAGTGCGAGTAGAACGGATTGGTAGACGGGTCGATCGTTTCGTACCCGAGCGGGGTAGAATACTGTCCAGCCTTGACATCGATGCCGCCACTAAACAGCACGGGCAGATGCAGCAGGACGTTTGCTTCGACCACGTCAAGCTGATTCCGGTCGTTCGGATTGACCCGGTCAAGCTCTCCCAGGAAGTGCGTATAGCGGGTATCGGAGCCGTACATGCCCTGCAGCTTGAAGCCCCAGTCGAACCCGGTTGCTTTCGGATCCAGGGGCTTGTTCGCGGTCAACAGTATCTGGTTCAACAGCACAGTATTCGGCTTGTCCGTGAACAGTTGCCCAAAATTCGTCTTCGGGCCGGCCGGATTGCCGGTCACGCCAGCGTCGATCTGCGCCGATAGGTGGATGCCGTTGATCCAGTAGCCCGGCGGGGGCGCCTCGGCAGCCGGGGCGACGGCCGGCTTTTCCGTCTCTGTTGTCGCCGCCGGATTACTGGCTGCCGGGCTGCCTTGCGATGACGCAGCAGGCGGCGGCGTCTGTGCAAAAAGCGGAAGAGTTGACGAAGCCATCGTGGCGACAAGAAATATGCGATGGCAACGAGTTAATACGGTCATGCTATTTTATTCCGTTATTTTCGGGACGTTTCCTGGTCCGCGCAGCCGCTTATGGCGGCAACTTGCCCCAATTAAGCGTTCAGCCGGCCGCGCGAACAAAAAAAGGGCGTCTTGACGGAAGTCACGACGCCCTTTCCGCAGCTTCAGAAGATTTGTTCGCCGTGCAGGACGATATCTAGCCCCTCACGCTCCTCCTCCTGATCGACCCGCAGGCCCACGAGTGCCTTGGTGACCATCAGCAAGATGAGGGTCATGATGCTGCTGTAAACCAGTGTCGAGATCACACCGATCGCCTGCAGCTTGAGCTGCGCCAGACCGCCCGGGCTGCCGTCGGCGTTCGCGTCGGTGGCGGAAAGCGGCCCATAGGAGAAGACGCCGGTCAGCAAAGCGCCGACGATGCCACCGATGCAGTGGACGCCAAACGCATCAAGGCTGTCGTCATACCCAAGCATGTGCTTCAGGCTGGTTGCGGACCAGAAGCAGATCACACCCGCGGCTATACCGATGATGATCGACCCGCCTGGCAGGACGAAGCCTGAGGCTGGCGTAATTGCAACGAGTCCGGCTACTGCGCCAGAAATGGCACCAAGCACCGACGGCTTGCCCTTGGTGATCCACTCGGCAAACATCCATCCCATCGCAGCCGCGGCGGTGGCGATCTGCGTGACCGCCATGGCCATTCCGGCACGTCCATTGGCGCCGACCGCGGAACCCGCATTGAAGCCGAACCAACCGACCCACAGCAGCGACGCCCCGATGACAGCGTAAGACAGGTTGAAGGGCGCCATGTTGTCGCTGCCGTAACCGACACGCTTGCCCAGCACCAGCGCACACATCAGGCCGGCGATGCCTGCATTGATATGCACGACGGTGCCCCCGGCAAAGTCGAGTACACCAAGCTGCGAAATCCAGCCGGTAGGTGCCCACACCCAGTGGGCGATCGGGGAGTAGACCAGCAGAGACCACAGGATCATGAAGATGCATAGTGCCGAGAACTTCATACGATCGGCGAAGGCGCCGGCAATCAGCGCTGGTGTGATGATCGCGAAGGTCATCTGGAACATCATGTAGACGGTTTCCGGAATCGTCTGCGGGGCCGCCGCATCGGTACCGGCACCAAGCACGAAGGCTGTGTCTGCGCCCTTGGAGATGTGGGCGCCGATCCCGCTCAGCAGCAGCCGCGAGAAGTCGCCCATATAGGCGTTGCCGTTGGTGAAGGCGATGCTGTAACCCGCTACAACCCAGACCAGCGTGACAAGGCAGCAAATCACAAAGGACTGCATCATGGTCGCCAGCACGTTCTTCTTGCGCACCATGCCGGCATAGAACAGCGCCAGGCCGGGTATCGTCATCAGCAGCACCAATGCCGTGCTGGACAGCATCCACGCGGTATCGCCGGTATCAACCTTGGGCGGGGCGGCTGCCGCGGCTGCTGTCGCCGCCGTGGCCGGAGGCGCCGCGTTATCCGCGAACGTCGGCAGGGCCAGCAGTAGAGCGAACAACAGCAGGCTCAGTCCCCAATAGTAACGGGGTTTCTTCATAGTCTTGTTCCCTTTGTCTACTGGTTACAATGCTTCCGTGTCGATCTCACCTGTCCGGATCCGCACGGCACGTTCAATATCGAGGACAAATATCTTCCCGTCACCGATTTTGCCCGTGTGGGCCGCTTTGGTAATCGCTTCGATAACTTGATCTGCGAGATCGACTGGAACCACCACCTCGATCTTGATTTTGGGCAGGAAGCTCACGTGGTATTCTGCGCCGCGGTAGATCTCGGTCTGACCCTTCTGGCGGCCGAATCCCTTCACTTCGGACACAGTCAGCCCTTGAACACCCAGCGGCGTCAGCGCTTCTCGGACGTCGTCAAGCTTGAACGGCTTGATGATGGCCATGATTAGTTTCATATTGGCCGGTCCTCCGGTCTTTGGTTTGGGTTAGGGAAAGCCTGCATCTTCTTTTCCCTGCGGCACGTTCGCCAGAGAGAAAGCGGAGCAAGCGCAGAGATGGAAGGGAGATGTCCAATAATCGTGCCAACTAAGGCGACTTTTGGTACTGGCAGGTTTTGTTCGCCCTCACCGTTGGACCGCTGCCTTTTCTGTGCCCATAATTGAGGCAAGTGCACAGGTGTGTGGAGGCGAAAACAAGTGTGAACGGCCGTAGGCTACAGCGGAACTGAGCCAGATCGACAAGCGGGAAGTCTTCCATCACTTTACTTGAGCGATTTAGGCCAACCCTGTCATTGCACTTTAAAATCATCAAGGGGCTAGCATTCGTTGCAGCGACAGATCGCTGGCCACGCCGATTACAAAGGTACCAGCAGATTGCGCAGCGTACTAATGGCTGAAAATACTTGCCCCGCCGTGTCCGACGGGGCAGCGTTTTCGGTCTAGGTCGTCAGACCGAGTAATACATCTCAAATTCGACCGGATGTGGCGTGTGTTCGAAGCGGTAAACCTCGCTCCATTTCAGCTCGATATAGCTCTCGATCTGATCCTGGCTGAAAACGCCACCTTCCATCAGGAAGTCATGATCCGCAGCCAAGGCGCCGAGCGCTTCACGCAAACTGCCGCAGACCGTCGGGATGCCATGCAGCTCTTCCGGAGGCAGGTCATATAGATCCTTGTCCATCGGATCGCCGGGATGGATCTTGTTCCGGATGCCGTCAAGTGCAGCCATGGTGATTGCGGAATAGGACAGGTAGGGGTTGCAGCCCGGATCCGGAAAGCGAACCTCGACCCGCTTGGCCTTTGGGTTTGTCGTGTAGGGGATGCGGCATGACGCCGACCGGTTGCGGGCTGAATAGGCCAGCAGCACAGGCGCCTCGAAACCAGGGATCAGCCGCTTGTAGCTATTGGTCAACGGATTGGAAAACGCGTTGATCGCCTTGGCATGCTTGATGATGCCGCCGATGGCATAAAGGCAGGTCTCGGACAGGTCGGCATAGCCATTGCCGGCAAACAAGGGTTTGCCAGCCTTCCAGATGGAGATATGGGTGTGCATCCCCGATCCGTTGTCGCCATAAATCGGCTTTGGCATGAAGGTGGCGGTCTTGCCATAGCTGTGCGCAACGTTGTGGACGCAGTATTTGTAGATCTGCATCCGGTCGGCAGCCATCGTCAGCGTGCCAAACTGATAACCGAGTTCATGTTGCGATTGCGCCACCTCATGGTGATGCTTTTCGATCGGCAGCCCCATCTCACCCATGGTGGACAGCATCTCGGCGCGCAGGTCGCTGTCGCCGTCGACTGGTGGTACGGGGAAATATCCCCCCTTGACCGAAGGGCGGTGCCCCATATTGCCTTCCGGATACTCCTTCAGGTTTGATCCCGGACCTTCGAGGCTGTCGACCTGGAAGCTGGCGTAATTGCCACCGGTACCGAACCTGACGCTGTCGAAGATGAAGAACTCCGCCTCCGCGCCAATCGACACAGTGTCGCCGACGCCGCTGGACTTGACGTAGGCCTCGCACAGCTTGGCCGTGGCGCGTGGGTCGCGGCTGTAGAACTGGCCGGTTGAAGGCTCAATGATGTCGCAGAAGACAACCAGGCTGGGCTTGGCGGAGAAGGGATCCATCGTCGCCGTTGCGGTATCCGGCATCAGGATCATGTCGCTCTCGTTGATCGCCTTCCAGCCGGCAATGGACGAACCGTCAAACATGATCCCGTCGCGGAAGGCGTCCTCGGTCATGGTGGAGATATGCTGCGCGGTATGCTGCCATTTGCCGCGCGGATCGGTAAAGCGCAAGTCGACATATTCGACGGAGTTGTCGCTGAGCATCTTCAGCACCCTGCTCACGTCGCTGCCTGTACCCGCTGTTGCTGTTGCTGCCGGCCTTTTTGCCATTTATGTTCCCCAGTGTTTGCCTATCGCCGCATGCCTCCTACCCGTCGGCTGACGTGACAGGATGCGGCAGGTGGAAGCCCCGCAAGGCGCAGGACCGAATGAACCAGCCCGCTGCAGGTGGACAAACAGCGGCCCGTAAGCAGATGAATCTGATGAGTGGCACACGCCCTCAACCGGGCGAACGCCCTGGACTGGGCGGATGCCAGAACTCGGTTCGCCGGTTAGCGTCTGCTAGATAGCGTCCTCCCCTCGTTCGCCAGTCCGGATGCGAATGACTTCCTCGATCGACGAGATAAAGATCTTGCCGTCGCCAATCCGTCCCGTTCGCGCTGAGTTCACGATCGCCTCGACTGCCCGCTCCGCCACCGCGTCATCACAGATGACCTCAATTTTTACCTTCGGCAGGAAGTCGACGACGTACTCGGCGCCCCGATACAGTTCCGTGTGTCCCTTCTGGCGGCCGAACCCTTTGGCTTCAACGACGGTGATGCCTTGCAGTCCAACCTCGTGCAGCGCCTCTTTTACCTCATCGAGTTTGAACGGCTTGATGACAGCTTCAATCTTTTTCATGTCCATCAAGCCCGGTTTGGCCGGGCCTCCCACAAAGTTCAGGCTGCCCGTTTCGCTCCGATAGCGGCATGAACAGCACCGTAGATTTGCATGCGCCGTGCCAAGCGGCAACGAAAGAAACGTGTCCTGGCTTGGGGATGGTCTGCAGCAAACGCCCCTACGGGAGCTGCCATCCGCCGGTATCAGAAGGCAGCCGTGCTTGGAGTTGACGATACCAGCGTCACTTGCCCGCTGCCTGCACAGTTGACACCGATGCATCGCGCCCGTTTTTTAAGCATGGCGTGGAGCAAATTGACGCCGGTCTTATCGGCAGTGGCTGGCCTTTTCAATGCTTTGGCATGGCTATATTCCCTGTTTTGATGTTGAGGACGGCGGAGAGCCAGCAATGCGCGGCACGAATACCTACCTGGGGTCAATTGGCACGACCATCTTTACCACCATGTCCGCGCTCGCCACCGCGTACGATTCCATCAATCTGGGACAGGGGTTTCCGGACGCCGACGGGCCCGACGATGTTGTTCAGGCCGCTGTCGATGCGCTCAGAGATGGTCGGAACCAGTACCCTCCGATGCCGGGGCTGCCGGAACTGCGTCAGGCCGTCGCCTCTGCCAACCATCGCTGCTACGGCCTTGACGTCGACTGGTCGACCCAGGTGACGGTGACCTCGGGTGCGACGGAGGCAGTCACTGCCAGTCTGATGGCGGTGCTGGATCCGGGCGACGAAGTCGTGCTGATCGAACCGCTCTATGACACCTACGTTCCCGTCGTTCGCATGTTGGGTGCGATCCCACGCATCGTGCGTCTGTCACCGCCGTATTGGGACCTGCCGCACGCAGAGCTTGCCGATGCCTTCGGCCCGAAGACCAAGGCAATTTTGCTGAACTCCCCGATGAATCCTTGCGGCAAGGTGTTTTCCTTTGAGGAGCTTGGCTTTATCGCCAGCCTTGTTCGGCAGCACGACACTTACGCGATCTGCGACGAGGTCTACGAACACCTCGTCTTCGGCGATGCCAAACATATCCCACTGATGACATTCCCCGGCATGCAGGAGCGTACGCTTCGCATCGGCAGCGCGGGCAAGACGTTTTCCTTGACCGGCTGGAAGGTCGGCTACATCACCTCCGGCGTTGGCGTGACGCCCCTGGTGCAGAAGGCGCATCAGAACCTGACCTTCACCACCGCGCCCAATCTGCAACGCGCCGTTGCGGCGGGTCTTGCAAAGGACCAAGACTACTTCGCTTCGCTGGCCGCCCGTCTGCAGGAACGGCGCGATCAACTCGCGGCTGGGCTCACTGCCGTGGGAATGTCGGTTCTGCCGAGCCATGGCACATACTTCATCACGGCCGACTTTACGCCCCTTGGCTTCGATGGCGACGATGTCGCGTTCTGTCGCGAAATCACCAAGCATGCCGGTGTCACGGCCATTCCCGTCTCCGCCTTCTACGACCTGCCACATGCGCCGCAGCACTATGCTCGGTTTGCCTTCTGCAAGCGGGCCGAGGTGCTGGATGAAGCCATCAGACGGCTGAGACGTTATTTCGGCGGCTGAATTGGCTTGCCCTCGATGCCCCGCTATCGTTCATCGCAGATGACGGTGGCCCGCAAGGGCTGAAACGGGAACTGCCGAAAGGCGGCTGCCCTCGCAACTGTATGCGGTGAGCCGGATCCGTATGCCATTGCCCCTGTTGGGCGAGAAGGCGGACCCTGTGCATTGACCCGCAAGCCAGGAGACCGGCCGGCATCGAGACTGCACGCGGGCGTTCGGGCGAGGTGCACCGGCGCGGCGGGGAGAAACCCGTATGCGAGCAATCGACAGTAGGTCGATGGAGAGAACGCATGCGCCGGTTCCGCGCAACCAGCATTTCTTTGGCAGGCTTGAGTTTGTTGTCCACCACCCTGGCCGAAGCCCAGGATCAGAACCTCAGCATGCCGGAAACCGTGGTGACGGCCACCCGCATACCAACCCCGGCCGAGGACATCCCAGCCGGTGTCACCGTCATCGACCAGGCAACAATCCTGACACATGGCTACAACAGCCTGACCCAGGCACTGGAGGACGTCCCGGGCCTGCATGTCAGCCCGTCCGGCCCACAGGGCGGCGTGGCCAGCGTCTTCATTCGTGGTACGAACTCCGATCATGTTCTGGTTCTGCGCGACGGCATGCCGATCACCGACGCCTCGGACCCAACGGCAGCCTATAACTTCGGTATCGATACGCTGTCTGATATTGAGCGCATCGAGATCATCCGCGGTCCGATGGCGGCACTGTATGGCTCCGGCGCCATCGGTGGCGTCATCAACCTGATCTCCCGCCGCGGCAGTGAACCAGGCGTGCACTGGAGCGGCGATCTGGCAGGCGGCTATCCCGCACTGATCCGCGGCAGCGTTGCTGCAAGCGGAATCGAGGGTCCAATCGACTATGCATTGACCGTCGAATCGCAGTCACAGCGCGGCTACGACTCGATACCACAGCGGCAAAGTGTCTATAGTGGCGTTCCGCAGGGGTTCCGCGACCGCATCGCCACCTTGAACCTAGGCTATACCCCGGTGGAAGGCACCCGCCTGTCGCTGTTCCTGCGTGCGCAGACTGCCTACTTCGGCTACGACACACTTGGCAGTCCGACCTTTGACAATGCCAACTCCAATGGCCACACAACTTCCTTGCTGGGCCGCATCGGCGGGACGACGACGCTATTCGACGGCAAGTTGAACAGTGGCCTGTTCGTTGGCCAGTTGCAGGACGACCGGCGCTACCTGGAGCCTTTGGCGCCCGCTGATCCCAATCTGACATCCTCGGACTCGCGTTATCATTCCTATCGGACGGATGTGCAGTGGAACAACACGCTGCACCTGGACCAGTTGCTGAAGATACCGGGGCTTACGGCCAGCGCCTTCACCTTCGGCTATGAATACACCGGCGATCAGGCCAAGGTCAGGGTGAACGAAAACTTCGCCGGCTTTCCCTTCGGCCAATCTTCCAGCGGCTCGATGACCGACAATGCAGGCTATGTCGGCGTGCAGACCACGGCCTTGCAGCGCCTGGCGCTGACCGGCCAGGTCCGCTACGACTCAGTCGCGAATGAGTCGGCTACAACATGGCGGCTGGGGGGAGTTTACGACCTGAAAGAGGTCGCCACTCACATCAAGGCCTCTTACGGGACTGCGTTCCGGGCGCCATCATTGTTTGACCGGATCGGAGTTGATACCAGCGGCTATGTCGGTAACCCCGCATTACGGCCCGAATACGCTCAAGGGTGGGAAGCTGGCTTTACCACAGACCTGGCCGCCGCAAACCGCACCGACTTTGCCACGTTCGGCGCGACATACTTCGATGAACGCGTCCGCGACCTGATTGTAGATGTGTTTACGCCCGTTGATACAGCGGAGAACGTCGGCTCTGCCCACATCCATGGCGTGGAAAGCGAATTCCGCCTGCGGCCGTCGCCTTGGCTGGATCTGCACCTAACCTATACCTTGCTGAATACCGCTGCCGACGGGCAGCCGGCTGGCGAACCGTCACAACTACTGCGCCGACCCCAGAACGAGGGTTCAATCGGAGTTACCCTTAAGCCCACCCCTGCCCTGCAGATAGTCACGACAGTGCTGTATACAGGAGCCGACTACGATTTCCTATATGACAGCACGGGCAATGCCGCTGGCTATGGTGTCGGACAACATGGATTGGTGACGAACCTGGCGGTAAACTACAAGGTAACGCCGAAGCTCGAGTTGTACGGCAATGTATGGAACCTGTTCTACTCGAAGTTCGAGCCGGTGAACGGGTATCAGATCCCCGGCCCGACAGTCTTTGCCGGTGTCAGATTCAAGTTGTGAGTCGAGCCGACGAACCCGGCAGATACATGCCGGGTTCGTCAGACGTCGTCCCTAAACCGCGTGCACCTTGGCTTCACGGTCCCAGAAGCGCAGCGTGCGGCATGCCTGGATGAAGCTTTTGGCATCCGCTTGGCTCTTCAGGGCAATGAATCCCTCATCCAGATCGGTCAGCCCAGCTTTTTCCATCAGCGGCATTGCTGTGTCCACATAACCAATGAACTTGGCATGGGCATAGGCGTCGTTGAGGAAATCCTTCGCCGTTGCCTCGTTCATCAACATCTTGGCGCCTTCGGCGGAAGGCATCACCACCACAGCGTCATACAGCACAGATGGTCCGCCATTGATCTTCTGTTGCACCGCATGCCGCTCGCCAGCACTGCAGGTGAACCCTCCGACCTTGGGTCCAATCAGCTCCATCATCGCGCCTTCGGCCTTTACGGCTGCGGCTAGTCCTTTCAGCACCGCGTCGTCAGTGCCATCGGTTACCAGCACGCCGATCTTGCGTCCCCGGAACGTGTTCTTGGCGTTGGCAATAATGCTCAGGGCTGGCGACTCCTGCGTCTGGACGACGGCACGGGCAGGTTCCGCCGCAGTTGGCATTGGCTGCAGACCCAGGCCGTCGGCGACATGCCGCGCCAAAGCCTCATCGACATTTATCAGATGTGAAACCACCCGTGCACGAATGGCTGGCGTTTCAACTTTGCTCAGCTCGAAAACAAAGGCGTCCTTGATGTGCGTCTGCTCGATCTTCGTCTGGCTGCGGTAGAACTGGCGCGCCTGGCTGTAATGGTCGCCAAACAATTCGCTTCGCGCCCGCCGCTTCTCGCCGCTTTCAACCACCGGCGTGGTGACAAAGCCGCGCTCCGGCGACTCACGCGGGCCACCCGCAGCGCCACCCCAGGAGTTGGGCTCATAATTCACCCGGCCTTTCGGATTGACCATCGCCATATGGCCATCCTGCTGGAAGTGATGGAATGGACACTTCGGCGCGTTGATCGGAATGTGGGTGAAGTTCGGGCCGCCAAGCCGCTTCAACTGGGTGTCAAGGTAGGAGAAGTTGCGCCCTTGCAGCAGTGGGTCGTTGGTGAAATCCACCCCCGGCACGATGTTCTGGGTGCAGAACGCCACCTGCTCGGTTTCGGCAAAGAAGTTGTCGACGACGCGATCGAGCACAAGCCGACCGACCCGACGTATGGGAACCATCTCCTCGGGAATGATCTTCGTGGCATCCAGCACGTCGAAAGCGAACTTGTCGGCGAAGTCATCATCGAACAACTGCAGCCCGAGCTCCCATTCCGGATAATCACCGGTCTGAATTGCGCTCCACAGATCGCGGCGATGGAAGTCGGGGTCAGCCCCGTTCACCTTGACCGCCTCGTTCCAGACGACCGATTGCATGCCCAGCTTTGGCTTCCAGTGAAACTTGACATAGGTCGATTTCCCCGCTGCGTTCACCAGACGGAACGTGTGGACACCAAAGCCCTCCATGAACCGCAGCGACCGTGGGATGGTGCGATCGGACATGATCCACATCAGCATATGCGCTGATTCCGGCGTCATGGAGACGAAGTCCCAGAAGTTGTCATGCGCCGTCTGCGCCTGCGGAAAGCCACGATCAGGCTCCTGCTTGGCGGCGTGGATCAGATCCGGGAATTTAATGGCGTCCTGGATAAAGAACACCGGGATGTTGTTGCCGACGATGTCCCAGTTGCCCTCTTTGGTGTAAAGTTTAACTGCAAATCCGCGGACATCGCGCGCAAGGTCCGGCGAGCCCTGGTTACCAGCGACCGTCGAAAAGCGAACGAATGCCGGTGTCTTTTCACCCACCCGCTGGAAGATGTCGGCCTTTGAAACATCGGCCATCGAATCCGTCAGCTCAAAAAACCCGTGCGCGCCAACGCCGCGGGCATGCACAACACGCTCAGGGATGCGCTCATGGTCAAAGTGGAAGATCTTCTCGCGAAAATGGAAATCCTCCAGCAGGGTCGGGCCGCGGACGCCAACCTTCAGGGAGTTCTGATCGTCGGAGACGGGTATTCCCTGCTGGGTGGTGAGCACGGGGACATCACCGCCAGCGACCTGATGGGTTTCCCCGCCTTCACCGCGCATGATCTTCGCGTCCGCCATCTGAGCAGGTTTGAGATTCTCGGACTTTAACTTTGCAGCCATTCGACGCCCCTATGATTTCGTGACACGAACCTCTCGCCACACTACGCGGCGCCGTTCGTCAATCTGGTAACGCGTCATGGCGTCGTGTCGTTCATGAGCGGCACGTAAACGCATAATGAAGCGTGCCTGTGACTGACTGATCAAAGACGCGCAGCCGGCAGGTTCGCCGTCAAAGCGGCGGACACCTAGACTGGGAGGTCGATCAGGGTTCCGGCCAGCTCATCCGGCCGTGACAGACCGCCGTCCCTGCGCTACGTCGACAGCTTTCGCCTGACAAACTGGGAACCTACGCCCATCATGGCCAGCAGCAATGACATTCGCGCCGCATTCCAGGATTATTTCGTCCGCAATGGCCATGCGCCGGTCGCAAGCTCGTCCCTGGTCCCGCGCAATGACCCAACATTGATGTTCACCAACGCGGGCATGGTGCAGTTCAAGAGCGTCTTCACCGGCCAGGAGACCCGGCCGTATGTCCGCGCCACCACCGCGCAGAAGTGTGTTCGTGCTGGCGGCAAGCACAACGACCTCGATAACGTCGGCTACACCGCCCGGCACCACACTTTCTTCGAGATGCTGGGGAATTTCAGCTTCGGTGACTATTTCAAGGAAATGGCGATCCCCTTCGCCTGGGAACTTGTCACCAAAGAGTATGGTCTGCCCAAGGATCGTCTGCTGGTGACCGTTTTCTCTGAGGACGACGACGCCGCGGCACTCTGGAAGCGGGTTGCCGGCCTGTCGGATGACAGGATTATCCGCATTCCGACTTCGGACAATTTCTGGCGTATGGGCGATACCGGCCCCTGCGGTCCGTGCAGCGAGATCTTCTATGACCACGGCGACCACATTCCCGGCGGTCCACCTGGCAGTCCCAATGAAGACGGCGATCGCTTTATTGAGATCTGGAACCTGGTGTTCATGCAGTTTGAGGAAGGGCCACCCGGCACGCGCGTGCCGCTGCCGCGTCCGTCCATCGACACCGGCATGGGACTGGAACGCATCGCAGCGATCCTGCAAGGCAAGCACGACAATTACGACATCGACGTATTTCGCGCACTGATCATGGCCAGTGCCGAGCTGACGAACCAGGAGCCGGATGGCCCATTCAAGGTCAGCCACCGGGTCATCGCCGACCATCTGCGCAGCACCTCGTTCCTGATGGCCGACGGGGTACTGCCATCGAACGAAGGTCGTGGTTACGTGCTGCGTCGGATCATGCGACGCGCCATGCGCCACGCCACCATCCTGGGCGCCAAGGAGCCGCTGATGTACCGTCTGGTTCCGGCGCTGATCCGCCAGATGGGCGCGGCATATCCTGAACTGGCCCGCGCCGAGGCGCTGATCGCGGAGACCCTGCTGCTTGAGGAAACCCGTTTCAAGAATTTGCTGGAGCGTGGCCTGCACCTGCTGGATGAGGAAATCGCCAAACTTCCGGACGCACCGGTGCGACTCGGTCTGCCCACTGATCGGCCTGTCGAGGTGAGCGCGCAGAGCCAGCCAGGCAGCGCCCTGGTCTCTCTGCCCGGTGAAATCGCCTTCCGGTTGTACGACACCTATGGATTTCCTCTCGACCTGACACAGGACGCGCTGCGCGAGCAGGGCCGCTCCGTCGACTTGGCCGGCTTCGAAGCGGCGATGCAGGAACAGCGTGCCCGAGCCCGGGCGGCATGGGCAGGGTCGGGTGATGCCGCCACGGAACGTGTGTGGTTCGAAATCAAGGAAAAGTTCGGTGCTTCAGAGTTCCTGGGCTACGCGACTGAAACCGCTGAGGGAGAGATCGCTGCTGTTGTGGTTGACGGCGCCGTCGTTGATCGCGCCACGGCGGGGGATGACGTCGCGCTGGTGCTGAACCAGACGCCGTTCTACGCGGAAAGCGGCGGTCAGGTCGGCGACGCGGGCAGCATCACCGGTGCAGGCGGCCTGCGTGTGCGCATCACTGACACCCAGAAAAAACTGGGCGACTTGTTCGTCCATCTTGGCAGGGTTGAAGGCGGGGTGGCGAAGGCAGGCGTCCCTGTCGTGGCAGCCGTCGCCCACGCCAGACGCGCAAGTATTCGCGCCCATCACTCGGCAACTCATTTGCTGCACGAGGCGCTGCGACGCAAACTTGGGACGCATGTCCAGCAGAAAGGCAGCCTCAACGCGCCGGACCGGCTGCGCTTCGATGTGTCCCAGCCGCGGCCGATCACGGCAGATGAGCTGCACTGGGTCGAGGCCGAGGTCAATGCGAAGATACGTGAGAACTCTGAGGTAACGACCCGGCTGATGACGCCCGACGCCGCCGTCGAACTGGGCGCCATGGCGCTGTTCGGCGAGAAATACGGCGACGAGGTGCGTGTTGTTGCCATGGGCGATCCGGACGGCAACAGACCCGCCTGGTCAATCGAGCTTTGCGGCGGGACGCACGTGCGTCGAACCGGCGACATCGGCTACTTCCGTATTGTCGGTGAAGCAGCCGTGGCTGCCGGTGTGCGCCGGATCGAAGCGGTGACCGGTGCAGCCGCCGAGGCACTGGTCGCTGAGACCCAAGCCAGACTGCATGAGGCCGCCGGCCTGTTGCGAACCGCGCCGGCCGAGGTGAATGAGCGTATCGCGGCATTGGTTGAAGAGAGACGCAAGCTGGAGCGGCAGAACGCTGAGTTACAGAGGAAGCTGGCCACTGGCGGCGAGGCGGCGGTGGCTGAGGATATTGCGGGCATCCGTCTCGCGGCGCGCAACCTCGGCGAAGTGCCTCCACGCGACCTGAAAAGCCTGGCTGATGCGATCGGCAAGCAGCAGGGCTCTGGCGTCGTGGCACTTGTATCGACAGCCGAGGGCAAGGCGAGCATTGTGGTTGCGGTATCGCCCGACCTGACTTCCCGGATCAGCGCCATTGATCTGGTTCGCGCCGCCGCTGCGGCTGTTGGTGGCAAGGGGGGTGGTGGTCGGCCAGACCTGGCGCAGGCGGGCGGCCCTGACGGTACTCGCGCGGACCAGGCACTGGAAGCGATCCGCTCGACTCTACGCTGAGCACGTCGAGGTTGCGAAGTCCGAGCCACCCTGGTCACGTGGATCAACGTGCGGCCATCTACCGCGCTTGACGTGCGCAGCAATGTCGTCTTGGCTGTAAAAACGGGAGATTGGTTATGAACCGGTCAAAGAACCGCGTCGTGGCCATCGGTTCAGGTGCAGCAGCAAAGTCTTACTAATACCCGCACGTCCGTTCCAGGCGGTCAGGCCTGCAGGAAGCCTGGTTGCGGGCGGCAAGTCTTTGCTACTTCTAAGACATCGTATGCCAGCCTGTTCCCCCTGTAGCCTGAAGACTGTCTTGCCGCTGCTTCGCCACCGTGGCGATGGCTTGCAAAGGTCTCGCCTTCCGTTTGACAGGAGGACACGTTGCCGATCAATCCACAAGTTCAGGCATTGCTTGACGAGTTCGATAAACAGGGCTTGCCGCCGTTCGACCAGATGAGCGTGCCGCTGGCCCGCGTCGTCACCCTTGGTTTTCGCGATCTTCAAGGTGAGCCTCAGGATGTCGCGGAAGTAAGGGACATACTGGTACCCGGTCCGGCTGGGAGTCTGCCGGTGCGGCTGTATCATCCCTCGCCAGGGTCGAGACTGCCCTTAGTCGTGTATTTTCATGGGGGCGGCTGGGTCATCGGCGATATCGAAGTTGTCGACAAGCCGTGTCGCACCTTGGCCAATGCCGCAGGATGCATCGTGGCATCGGTGAACTATCGCCTTAGCCCCGAAACGAAATTCCCCGGGCCGGTTGAAGACTGCTACGCCGCCACGCGCTGGCTTGCCGACAATGCCGGGGCTGCTGGCGCCGATGGTCAGTTCATCGCGGTGGCAGGTGACAGCGCGGGTGGCAACCTGGCCGCGGCTGTCAGCTTAATGGCCCGCGACCGTGGCGGACCTACGCTTTCCTACCAAGTGCTGGTCTATCCGGTCACTGCCCCGGCGGCCGGAACCACCTTTGCCTCCTATCGCGACAATGCCGAGGGGTATCTTCTGACTCGGGCAAGCATGGAGTGGTTCTGGGACCATTATCTGGCTTCGCCAGATGACGACAAGAACCCCTACGCTTCACCACTGCACGCCCCCGACCTCGGCGGATTGCCACCTGCGATGGTGATCACAGCGGAGTTTGACCCGCTGCGCGATGAGGGACGCGCCTATGCCCACCGGCTTCGCGAAGCCGGCGTCAGCGTCAAGTCGTCGCATTACGACGACATGACACATGGCTTCTTATGGATGGCCGGCGCCGTCGATCGCGGCAGGGAGCTGATTCGTGAAATCGGCGAGGAGCTACGCAAGCAAAGCAAGATATGACGCTAGACCGGATAAGCAAAGCCGCGAAAAGTGGCGATAATGGTGACAGGAGGTCGAAATGGACGCCATAGAGGTGCCCCTCGCTGAAAGCGGCAGCAAAAACAAATTTGACTTTGATGCCGTTGTTGTCGGCGCGGGATTTTCCGGCCTGTACATGCTTCATCGGCTACGAGCACTTGGGCTTTCCGTGCGCGTCTTTGAGACGGCCGACGGGGTCGGCGGAACCTGGTACTGGAACCGCTACCCAGGCGCCCGATGCGACTCAGAGAGCTATTACTACTCCTATTCCTTCTCTTCCGAAATTCAGCAGGAGTGGAACTGGACGTGCCGCTATCCCGAGCAGCCGGAGATCTTGCGATATCTCAATTACGTAGCAGACAAGCTCGACCTGCGACGGGACATCGAGTTTGGCACTAGCGTGAGGGCGGCGCGGTTCAATCAGCGGACCAATCGCTGGGATATCGATACAAGCGGCGGCGCGCGCGCCTCCGCCAGGTTCCTGATCACCGCGGTCGGCTGCCTGTCGAAGGCGCAGGTTCCTGACCTCCCCGGAATGCACACCTTCCAGGGCCCGATGTATCACACCGGCGAATGGCCGCATGAGGGGGTGGACTTCGCAGGCAAACGGGTCGGCATCATCGGCACTGGATCAAGCGGCATCCAGAGTATTCCTGTCATCGCCGCACAGGCCGCCCACCTGACGGTCTTCCAAAGAACGCCGAACTTCACGGTGCCGGCTCGGAATGGACCAATGTCAGAGACTTTCCAACGCGAGGTGAAGGCAAACTATGCGGAGATTACGCGAAAAACCCGCGAATCCGCCACGGGCATGCCTTTCGACTTGGCGGAGAAGTCAGCTCTGGAGGTTACCTCGGAAGAACGGCAACGTCGGTATGGTGAATTGTGGGATATCGGCGGATTTGGTTTTCTGTTTTGCAGCTACAATGACCTGATCCTGAACAAGGACGCCAATGACACCGCCGCCGACTACGTGCGAGCGCGCATTCGTGAAATTGTCAAGGATCCGGCAACAGCCGAATTGCTTTCACCACGCAGCTATCCGATTGGAACTAAGCGGCCACCCATCGACACTGACTACTTCGAAACCTTCAACCGCGACAACGTGACCCTGGTCGATATCAGAACGTCACCGCTCCAAGCCATCACCAATAGCGGGATCCGCACCGGCGACGCAGAATACACATTGGACTGCATCGTCCTCGCCACAGGGTTCGACGCAATGACCGGATCACTATTCAAGCTTGGCATAACCGGGCGGAATGAGGTCTCGCTTCCGGCAAGATGGGCCGACGGGCCGCACACTTACCTGGGGGTCGCAACCGCCGGCTTCCCCAACCTTTTTATGATTACCGGCCCTGGCAGCCCATCCGTGCTCAGCAACATGCCCGTTTCGATCGAACAGCACGTGGAATGGATCGCTGACTGCATCCAGTATCTGCGCGACCATGATCTCGCTTCTATTGAGGCGACAGAGGCCGCGCAGCAGAACTGGGTTGCCCACGTCAATGAGGTTGCCGAGGCCACGTTGTTCCCGCAGGCTGATTCCTGGTACATGGGAGCGAACATGCCCGGCAAGCCACGCGTCTTCCTGCCCTATGCCGGAGGCGTGGGAGCGTATCGAAAGCTTTGTGCCGAGATTGCGCAAAAAGGCTACGAAGGATTTGTGACAGCCTGATTGATCCTTCTTGAGCGCCGATGTGCCCGGCTGGTCAGAACGTCAGGCGCGTGGTGATGATCCAGGCCCGGTCGTAGGTCGGAGTAAGCTCTGGGTCTAAAGTCAATTTCGGTGAGACCGCGAACTGATATCCTACGCCAATAATGAAGCGCAGGCGATCGTAGATCTGGAACCGCCCCAAAATAAGGCCCGGCGTCAGGAATATCTGGTTCTTGCCGCCGCGCAGTCCGTCCGCCCAGTACGTGTAATTCATTTCGAATTCGGGCCACAAATATCTCAGCACGTGATATTGCAACGTCACGTTCGTCAGGATTGACGTGCCAATGGTATTTTCATGGGCCAATGGTATGGGCACGCCAACGGTAGCCTGAACGTCAAAATCACCCCAGCCTTTGCCGGCGGCGATGGTTGGTGTCACGATCCAGGCATGATTGGTAAAAGCCGTCGTGCCGGTGGGTGCCGTAAAACCCAGGAAGGCGGTGACGATGTAATTTCCACTTTCCTCGTTGGCGCTCAGCAGGCGCTGCTTGATGACAAGGAACTGATCGTCGGCCCAGCCTGACGCAGGCCTTTTGTTATACCGCTCCTGATACGCTGGGGGATTGATCAGGACTTCATTCGTGGTTGTCGGGATAAGCTCCAGACCTCTGCCGCTGCCAAAAGTATCCAGCGATGCGCCATTGCCCAGGTTCTGCCAATACTGATCGTAACGTATTTCTTGTTCGAGGCGCGGCGTAACGGTGGCGATAGGCGTCATCCAGTGCGGCTGGCTGGCCTGAGCTTGCTCGACCCGCTTGAAGTAGTAGGAGAAAAAACTGCTGAAACCTGAACTCGGGACGGGCGCTGGGGCGGACGCGTCCAGCCGGCCACTGGTGTTTTGCGCCAGTAGCACATTTGCTGAACTATCATCGGCAGGCGAGGGTGGAAAGGACACCTGGAGCGGCGCATCCTGCGGACCTGCTGCCTGGGCCACGGCAATAGATCCTAAACCGGCAAGCATCACCGCCACTGGAATGAAGACCCGATGCATTCAAATCACCCGTGAAACGACACTAATTACAATACGTTCGCTTGCGCTATATCCAAACGGATATGTCGCATGTCATCGAGTAGCTGGCAACCTCGGCTCCCGCCTCAAATAGACTGGCTCAAATACAGTTTACCTGGCTTCTGCGCTGACCGACCGGATGGCCTTGCGGATCCATGACCTCCGACTACTGCGCGAAGAACATCTCTGTCAGCACGTAATCGAACGCCAGAATCAGGATTGAGGCACTGACCACCGCCAGGGTTGTCGCAGTCCCAACGCCTTGAGCGCCGCCTCTGCTTCGATACCCCTGATAGCAGCCCATCAGCGCGATCAACAAGCCGAACACTGCTGCCTTGGCCAAACCGGATACGACGTCGTCGAACTGCACGAAGTTGATCGTGTTGGTCAGGTAGCTGCTCGTGTTGAATCCAAGCTTCAGCGTCGAGACGATAAAGCCCCCCATCACCCCCAGGACGTCAGCAACAACCACGAGAAGCGGCAGCGCGAGTACGCCAGCCAGTAAACGCGGCGCCACCAGGTATTTCATTGGATTGGTCGACAACGTCGAGAGCGCGTCGATCTGGTCAGTGACTCGCATTGTGCCGAGTTCCGCCGCCATCGCCGCGCCAACCCGCCCGGCAACCATCAGCCCGGCCAAAACAGGTCCGAGTTCACGCGTGACTGATAATACCACCAGGTTTGCCACGGCTCCCTGGGCGGAGAAACGGGCAAACCCGGTGTAAGACTGCAGCGCCAGTACCATGCCAGTGAAGACAGCGGTCAGCGCAACCACTGGCAGACTGAAATAGCCGATGTCCATGAATGCCCGGGCGAACAACCGCCAGTAGAACGGCGGACGCAACAGATGTGACAGGCCCTGCAGGCCGAACAGCGCCAATGTGCCCGCGCCGCGGCATACGCCGGTCGCTGCTCTGCCGATCGATGTCAGGAAGTCCAAAAACATGTTCACGCTGTTCGATATACCCGATGAAATCGACGGCCCAGAGAGGTTAGTACCTCATAGCCATTGGTGCCTGCCGCCGCCGCCACGTCGTCCAGAGACAGGTGCGGGCCAAGAACCTCCAGCCAGCTTCCGGGTTGCACCATGGGTTGATCGGTCACGTCCAATGTCGTTAGGTCCATGGATATGCGGCCTACCAGCGGAACCGGGTGGCCGTCAAAAGTCGCGGACCCAAGCCCCGACAGACTCCTGTGCAGACCGTCAGCGTAGCCCAGCGCCACCGTTGCGATGCGGCTTGGTCTGGCCGCCTTCCAGGTAGCGTTATAGCCAACAGCCGTGCCAGCCGGAACCTCACGCACCGCCAGCACCTGAACGGAGAGGCGAACGACCCTCTGCATCGGGTTCGGCTGCCCTGGCGTGGGATTGATGCCGTAGAGCGCTGCCCCTGGCCGAGCCAGATCCGACAGAAAGGCTTTGCCCAGAAAGATCCCAGATGAATTGGCTAGGCTGCAAGGCGCGGCCGGTAGAACGGCACGGGCGGCTGCGAAACGCCGCAACTGGCGCGCGTTGTTCGGATCCTGCGGCACGTCCGACGCGGACAGATGCGACATGACGTAGCGGATCTTTATGCCCTCGAGCAGGCTGTGATCCGCCGCAAGCACCGTCACCTCCCGCGGGGAAAGACCAAGCCGCGACATCCCCGTGTCGACGTGCAGGATTGCAGGGCGGCCAAAAGCTTGCCAGCGCGCAACCTCATCCAAAGAGCCCAGTACCGGTGTCACATCATGCTGGGCATACAGAGCCTCCGTGCCGGGGATCAAGCCGCTCAGGACGCCCACCATTGCGTCAGGAACGAGGTCCCGTATCGCCAGAGCCTCTTGAACATAAGCTACAAAAAAGTGGCGGCATCCGGCGTCGCGCAACGCGGCCACTATATGCTCCGCACCCAGGCCATAACCGTCGGCTTTCACAACGCCTGCAACGGCGCCTGACGGATGCAGCCGACGCAACGCCTGCCAGTTTCCAGCGACGGCCTTCAGGTCAACTTCAAGAACGGCATGTGCGTGATCATTCGACATAGTCTGAATGCGCGAGATCCAAATCGCCGAAGCGGGTGAATTCCCCTTCGAACAGTAAGGGGATGGATCCGGTTGGGCCATGCCGCTGCTTGGCGATGATAAGGTCGGCACGGTTGTGCGCTTTTGCCATACGCTGCTGCCACTCGTCCATTGCCGCATTGAACTTGTCGCCGCTGCCCTCGAAGGCGATCTCCTTCGGCATCTTCTGTTCAAGGTAGTACTCGTCGCGGTAGACGAACATCACCGCATCCGCATCCTGCTCGATCGATCCCGACTCACGCAGGTCCGAAAGCTGCGGCCGCTTGTCGTCGCGGTTTTCCACCTGCCGAGACAACTGGGACAATGCCAGCACCGGCACTGCGAGTTCCTTCGCCAGCGCCTTCAGGCCCTGCGTGATCATGCTGATCTCCAGCACGCGGTTGTCTGGCTTAGTTCCCACCGCCGGGCGCATCAACTGCAGATAATCCACAATCACCAGGGCCAGGCCCTTAGTACGCTTCAATCGCCGGCAGCGCGTCCGCAACGCGGACATGGTAATCGCTGGCGTATCGTCGATCTGGATTGGCAGCCCCGCAATCTCCCGCGAGACCTGGACGAACTTGTCGAAATCCTTCTGTCCGATATCACCGCGGCGGATACGATCGCTGGAGATCCGTGCCTCCTCGCTCAGCAGGCGGGTCGCCAGTTGCTCGGAGCTCATCTCCAGCGAAAAGATTGCAATGCTTGCCTTGGGGATCCCGTTCGGGTCGCGTGCACGGGTTTCGCTGAGCAACGCCTTCGCCGCGCCGAAGGCGATCTTGGTGGCGAGTGCGGTTTTCCCCATCCCAGGGCGGCCGGCCAGGATCAGCAAGTCTGAGGGATGCAAGCCGCCCATCTTGCTGTCCAGGTCGCGCAGGCCGGTTGTCAAACCGGAAACACTTCCAGATCGCCGGAATGCCCGCTCAGCCCCTAGAATCGCGTCGGTAAGCGCCCGCTCGAATGTGATGAAGCCGCCGCTGCTCCCGCCATCGGACGCAAGCTCGAACAGCGATTGCTCGGCCGCCTCGATCTGCAGTGGTCCGTCCAAGTCGGCATCAGCGCCGAAGGCGTTGTTCACGACCGTCTCGCCGATATCGATCAACTGCCGGCGCAACCAGGTGTCCAGAACGGCACGGCCATAGTCGCCGGCATTGATAATACCGACCATCGCGGTCAGCAGTTGGGTCAGGTATGAGGTACCGCCAACTTCGTCCAGGATACCTGCGTGTTCGAATTCCGCCTTCAGCGTGACGGCGTCGGCCAGTTGACCCGCTTCCACCCGCCGGGCAATCGCCTGGTAGATGCGGCCATGAATCGGGTCGGCGAAATGCTCGGCCGCCAGAAACTCCGAAACGCGTTCGTATGCCTTGTTGTTGGCGAGAAGCGCGCCGAGCAGAGCTTGCTCCGCCTGAACGTTAGCAGGCGGCAACCTTTGCGAGAGGCCAAAAAGCGGTGGATCGACCGTGTTCACCCGTTCAGCTTAACGCACCTCTCTCAGCCGCGCATGGGGTTGCAGACGTGTTGACCTGTGGATAGCGGGTGCAATTCACGAGCGTGCTTCGTTTCCGTCGACGCTGGCATCCAAAGCAGGACGTCGTGCTGCACCTTGCGGTGCAATGCATCCCCCGTCTCCTGCTGTTAAGCAGGCTTGGCACAGGCTGTCACCTCAATGCCAGCGCCGCCATCTCGATACGCTTCATCAAGCAGCCGAAAACGGTTATGAAAGTCCCTAAGCAGAGCAGGCAATGACGGAACACCATCGCAAACCGCCCACGCCTCAGGACCTTTCGGCACCAGAGCTGTGCGCGCGGGAACCAATTCACATTCCTGGCGCAATCCAGCCGCACGGTGCACTGGTGTGCGTCGCGCCTGACGACTTGCGGGTGTTGCATCTGAGCGCCAATGCTGAGGCGATCTTGGGCCATAAGCTTCCTCTCATGGCGCCGATCACGCCGTCGCTCGCTTCCGTCATCGCATCGTGGACGGCGAGTGATCAGCTTAGCCTCCAGCGCCACATCGTGCGTGACACCAACCGCTTCCATATTGTTGGGAGCCGCTCGGACCAAGGCCTGCTGCTGGAATTCGAGCCGCTATCAAGCAGTGACGAACCCTCGGACGATCATGCATATGAGGATTTGCGGCATTTTATGAGTCGGATTGAGCCGCTGTCCGATGTTCAGGCCGTCGGCGCAGTGGTGGCGCAGCAGATCCGCGCCATGACGGGATTTAATCGAACGCTATTGTATCGGTTTGATGCCGACGGCCACGGCACTGTCGTGGCCGAAGATGGCGACGGCGTCCTGCCATCCTACCTCGGCCTGCGCTTTCCCGCCTCCGACATCCCCAGCCAGGCACGTGCCCTTTACCTGCAAAACCGCCTGCGGCTGATCCCGGATGCTGACTACGAAGCCGTTCCCGTCACTCCATCGACCAGTCCGCTGGATGGAAAGCCATTGGATCTGACACCGGTGTCGTTGCGAAGCGTATCGCCCGTGCATCTGCGGTACATGCGAAACATGGCAACTTGTGCATCGATGTCGATCTCTCTGATAATCAACGGCCGGCTGTGGGGACTTGTCTCATGTCATCACGGAACGCCCCGTTGGGTCAGCCCGCGCGTGCGATCGGCTTGCGAGTTCCTGGGTCAGCTCGTCGCCCAGCAGATCCAAGCCCGGGAGCGTACCGCCGAAATCGCTGAGCACATCACCCTCAAGCGAATCGAATCCGGGCTGCTCGTCGAGCTTGCACATACCGAAACGTTCCAGGCGGGCCTGGCAGCAAATCCCGACACCTGGCTTGCGTTGACAGATGCGACCGGCGCCGCAGTGGTTTTTGCCAATCAAATGCAGGTTGCCGGCAGCACACCGAGCGCCGAGCAGATCAGGGAGCTAGCGGCCTGGCTGCATGCTGTGCCAGACCAACCGGTCTTTGCCACTGACTTACTGAGTTCGATCTATCCTGCTGCAGCAGGATTTGCCATCGTCGCCAGCGGCCTGATCGCCATCTCCATCTCTCAACTGCATCCCAGCTACATCATGTGGTTCCGACCGGAGTTGATCCACACCGTCACCTGGGCAGGGGATCCGCGCAAACCGACAGATCCAGGAACCCTGAGCCCGAGAACATCATTCGATCAATGGAAGGAGCTTGTTCGTAACAAGGCGGCGGCGTGGAAGCCGTCCCATATCGAGGCGGCAATTGATTTCCGCAGCTCAATCATCAACTTCGTGCTCCGGCGAGCAGAAGAGCGCGCCGCCATGACCGAGCGCCTGCAGCTCAGCAACAAAGAGCTGGAGGCGTTCTCCTACTCGATATCACATGATCTGCGCGCCCCGTTTCGTCACATCGTTGGGTACACCGAGTTGTTGCGTGACCGCGAGACTACTCTGGATACGACATCGCGGCGTTTCCTCGACACGATCCGTGATGCGGCGCTGTCAGCGGGACAACTGGTCGACGATCTGCTGGCGTTTTCGCAGTTGAACCGCTTATCGCTGAGTATGACGCGCGTCGATATGAACAAGCTGATCGCTGAAGCCCGGATGGCAGTTCTGCAGGGTGTCAAAGACCGCCAGATTGCCTGGCACATCGGCAATTTGCCGGAAGCGTGGGGTGACGGAACGATGATCCGCCAAGCTGTGCTGAACCTGTTATCCAATGCGGTCAAGTACACGGGGGGGCGGCAGAACGCGGAAATCAGCCTTGAAGGCTCAGTGAACGAAGCCGAAACGGTCTACGTTGTTCGGGACAATGGGATCGGCTTTGATATGAGATACGTCGGCAAGTTGTTCGGCGTGTTCCAGCGTCTGCACCGAGCTGAGGACTTTGAGGGCACTGGCATTGGACTTGCCCTGACCAAGCGGATCGTGGATCGGCACGGTGGCTGGATCAAAGCCGAAGCGGTGGAGAACGAGGGCGCGACATTTACCTTTGCCTTGCCCCGAGGACCCTCACGTCCCATCCCGGAGATTTCAAGTGGCTGACCTCCGCCCAATCCTGCTTGTTGAAGACAGTCCGCGTGACATTGAGTTGACGATGACCGCCTTGGCCAAATGCCAATTGGCGAACGAGATCATCGTGGCTCGCGATGGCGCCGAGGCGCTTGATCTGCTCTTGGGCCGCGGCGCCAGCCACAACCGCGCATTAGTGCCGGCGGTTGTGTTGTTAGATTTGAAACTACCGAAGGTCGACGGGTTAGAGGTTCTGGAACGCATAAAGTCGGATTCGGCCAGACGACATATTCCGGTTGTGATGTTGACCTCCTCGCGTGAAGAAAGGGATCTGGTCCGTAGCTACGATCTTGGCGTCAATGCATTTGTCGTCAAACCTGTTGACTTTGGCAGCTTTTTCGAAGCGATCCGGGATCTTGGGATGTTTTGGGCGGTTCTGAACGAACCTGCCCCCGAACCCCGAGGCGACGATGAGCCGTGATCAGTCGCCTGTCCGCGTGCTGCTGCTGGAAGACAGCGCAATTGACGCCGACCTGCTGCAAAGCAACCTTAAGCGCTCCGGCCTTCACTTTGCCATCAAGCAGGCGAACGGCCGCCAAAGCTATTTAGCCGCGATCGCGGACGGCGGTTTCGACATCATACTCGCTGATTATTCCCTGCCAGACTTCGACGGCTTGACCGCCCTGAGCATTGCCAAGGCCCGCTATCCGGACGTCCCATTCATCTTCGTCTCTGGCGTGGTGGGAGAGGAGTTTGCCACCGAGGCACTGAAGCAAGGTGCGGTGGATTACGTCCTGAAGCGGAACCTGATGCGTCTGCCCTCAGCGGTGGATCGGGCACTGGCCGAGGCGCGGGAACGGCGGCAACGGCGGCGAGCTGAAACCGCATTGATGGAAAGCGACGTCCGGCTTCGCTTGGCGGTATCGGCCGCGCAGCTTGGCACTTGGGATTACACACCTGACCTTGACGAGGTGGTCTGGCGCACCGGCGGCGTTGGGGACGCCAAGGAACAGCGTTCGACGCTTGAGGTTTTTATGGCAGGTGTGCATCCGGTTGATCGGGCGCGGATGGAGCCCGCGATGCGGCTTGCCATGACCGAGGGCAGCACCGGCTACTTCACCGCTGAGTATCGTCTTCAACCGAAAGACGGCTCAATCCGCTGGATGGCCGCCCGCGGCCAAAGCTTCTTTCAGAACGGGAACTGCTCGCGTTTCGTCGGGGTAATCCAGGATATCACTGAGCGGAAACTGGCAGAGAGCACACTTCGTCAGCAAAACCGGTTGCTGGCACGTGAAGTCCGCGATAGGACGCGAGAGCGCGACCGCATCTGGCAGCTTTCCCGCGACCTGATGATCGTCTGCGATTTCACAACTCGTCCGGTGGCGGTCAACCCGGCCTGGACGCACCTCCTGGGGTGGAACGAGGCCGAATTGCTCGATCGGCCGATGATCGAACTATTCCACCCCGAAGACCGCAACCAACTGCGCCGGACGGCAGGGGCAGATGAAGGCAGTATGCTTGCTATTGACTGCCGCATCCGCCGCAAGAACGGAGGCTATCGATGGATAGCGTGGACCGCTGTGGCGCAGGACAACCTGATCTACGCGATTGGCCGCGACGTAACGGAAACGAGAGCGGCAAACGAAGAAGTGGCGGCTGCGAACCGCCAGTTGGTGCGCCAGATCGAAGAGCGTGAGAAGGTCGAGACGACGTTGCGGCAGATGCAGCGCCTGGAGGCGGTAGGTCAACTGACCTCCGGGGTTGCCCATGACTTCAACAATCTGCTGACGGTTGTTCTGGGCAACGTCGCATTCCTGCAACGCGAAATGAAGGATGCGGGCCCGCGCTTGCTCGGCCGGCTGCACCAGATGAACAGGGCGGCGGAACGCGGGGCGAAACTAACAACACAGTTGCTGGCGTTCTCGCGCCGCCAAAGATTGGAGCCAAAACCACTTGATCTGAACGACACCGTCATGGGCATGCGCGACTTGCTGCAGAGCACGATGGGTGGCTCCGTCCATATCAAGACACTACTCGAACAGGCTCTGTGGCCAGCTTTGGTCGATCCGACGCAAATCGAGCTGATTATCCTCAACCTTGCGATCAACGCTCGCGACGCGATGGAGGTTGGCGGCGAACTCATTGTCAGCACCGGCAACGCGATGCTGTCTGTGCCGCCGTCTAGACCGGAGGAGCCGCCGCAGGGCGACTATGTGGTGCTGTCTGTCACCGATAACGGCACGGGCATGACAGACGAGGTGCTGCAGCGGGCCTTTGAACCGTTCTTTACCACGAAGGACGTTGGCAAGGGATCAGGCCTTGGTCTTGCGCAGGTGTTTGGCTTTGCCAAGCAGTCTGGCGGCGGCGTCCGCATCGATACCGTCTTCGGCCGCGGCACGTCGATCCATGTCTTCCTGCCACGTGCCCAGCCCATCATTGAAAGCAGCGAAGAGCAGGCGGAACGGCGGATCATGGCCAATCGCTCACGTGATAATCGGAATACGTTGATACTTCTGGTGGATGACGACGGGGATGTTCGCGAGGTGACAGCCAAGATGTTGCGTGATCTTGGTTATCAGGTCTTGGAGGCCGGCAGCGGCGGCGCTGCCCTGGACATTTTGGCCCGCGAGCCGCAGATCTCCCTTTCGATTCTGGATTACGCCATGCCGGGCATGAGCGGCGTTGATGTTGCACAGGAGGTGCATAAGCGCCGGCCGGGCCTGCCGGTTGTTTTTATTACCGGTTATGCGGACTTGACTGCGCTGAAGGACGTGAGTGACGAGCAGATCGTGCAGAAGCCGTTCCGCGAAGAGGATCTCGCCGAAAAGGTCAGTCGCAACCTTCGCCGAGCCTATAGGTAAGCCACACCCCCTGAGCCCCTATACTGGTCGGTCTTTCGCCACGGCCTAAAGCACAAAGGCTGACTTTATGCAACAACAGATGCTTACTCGCTTTTGTTTGCAGAGAGCATTTTTGGGCGATCAGTCGACCCAGGTGCAACCTCCACAATCTAACGGCGAAGTGGATTGCTGGCTTCCACCTTGATCTCGACCGCATTGCCGGCCTCAACCGCGGCAATGTAATCGCGCGTCAGCGGCACCGCGTCTGGGATGTGCGCCAATTGCAACTGCCAGACCATGTGTCCGGAGCGGCGGAACGTGATCTCTGATCCGGCAAGATAGAACTCGAACATACGGCAGAACCGGTCGTCATACAGCGCGGCGATGGCGTCTCGGTTCGCAGCGAACCGTCGGCGCCAGTGGCGCAAGGTTTCGGCATAATGCAGCCGCAGGATTTCGATATCAGTGGCCAGCAGCCCGGATCGTTCCACGGGTGGCAAGACTTCGGACAAGGCCGGCGAATAGCCACCTGGAAAGATATACTTGCGCAGCCACGCATTGGTGCTGCCGGGTCCGTCACTGCGGCCAATCGCATGCACCAGTGCAACTCCATCCGGCTTCAGGCACTTAGCAACGGTTCCGAAGAACTCCTCGTAGTGTCCGATCCCGACATGCTCGAACATACCGACTGAGACGATACGATCGAATGTTTCTTTGACCGACCGATAATCTTGAAGCTCAAACTTAACCTGATGTTCCAAACCTTCGGCAACGGCCCGTGCGCGCGCTTCGGTCAGTTGCTCCTGCGACAACGTCACGCCGGTCACGTGGGCACCGAAGTCACGCGCCAGCGTAAGCGCCATACCACCCCAGCCGCACCCAATATCCAGAACCCGAAGATTGGGCCGATCAAGACAAAGCTTGGCAGCGATATGCCGCTTCTTTGCCACTTGCGCTTCTTCCAGAGTTTCGTCGCCGCGCGGGAAATAACCGCAGGAGTACTGCCGATCCCTATCCAGAAAAAGGCTGTAGAGGCGCCCGTTCAGATCATAATGATGCGCGACATTAAGCCGTGCCCGCCGGGCCGGATTGTATTGCGCGAAACGCCGGCTGAGATTGGCAAGATGTTCCCTCAGCCGAAAGATCGGATGGCCACTGGCCTCGACCTCCAGGTTGAGCAGCAGTGTATCTAGCAGATCGTATATACTACCTTCCTCGACAGACAAGTCACCCGACATGTAGGCTTCACCTGCGCCGAGCGAGGGGCTGAGCACCAGCCGCCGGATTGTTCGCTGATCGCGCAACCGCATGACAGCCTTTGGACCGTGGGCTCCCGCATAGGTTGTTCGCGATCCATCTGGCCATATGACGGTTAGCTGGCCAACTGTGATCATTCGCCTCAGGATAGCATCGAGGACAGACCGCATCGCTTTCCAATCCAATGTCTAGACCGAATGACGTGCTAAGCATGGAACAGATGCTGCTGTCCCGTCAAAGCGCGTACACTTAATTCGTGTTCAAGACACCGTGGAAATGCTTCCCCAATTCTTCACGAACAGGGGAAGTGCTTCAATCAGCCCGGCTGCGGCGTATCGCCTGCAAAGATATTCTCGGCAGTCGGCGCCTGCTCCTCATCGTCAGCCTCACTCTGAGCGCGTTCGCCCCGGGCCTGACGCTCCGCTTCTTCCGGGCTGCGGGCAACATTAACAGTCACGGGAATCGAAACTTCCGGGTGCAGCGAAACCCGCACCTGCGACAGGCCCAGCGTTTTGATCGGCTGTTCCAGAACAACCTGACTGCGATTGATGGTCAGCCCAGCCGCACTCGAAGCTTCCGCAACGTCGCGAGCCGAAACGGAGCCGTACAGACTGCCCGACTCGCCGGCCTGGCGAATGATTACAACCGACAGTCCACCAACGCGTTCTGCCAGTCGCTCGGCTTCCTCACGGCGACGGATGTTCTGCGCCTCTAACTGGGCACGCTGCTGCTCAAATTTCGCCCGGTTGTCCTTGCTGGCACGCAGCGCCTTCCTTTGCGGCAGCAGAAAGTTGCGGGCATAACCCGGTTTTACCTTAACAACATCGCCCATCTGCCCCAGCTTCTCGATGCGCTGCAGCAGGATTAGTTCAACGGCGGCCATGCAACCCGCTCCTCAAGCAACAATATAGGGCAGCAGTGCCAGGAACCGCGCCCGCTTGATTGCGACCGCAAGTTCCCGCTGCTTCTTGGCAGAGACAGCCGTGATACGGCTCGGCACGATCTTGCCGCGCTCGGACAGGAACCGTGACAACAGCCGAACATCCTTGTAGTCGATTTTCGGCGCATTTGGACCCGAGAAGGGGCAGGACTTGCGCCGGCGATAGAACGGCCGGCGGGCCCCGACAGCGGTACGCCGGGCGGCGGGATTAACCTCAGTGTCGGACATGTGTGGCTACTCCTCGATGCCGCCGCGAAAGTCGTCGCCGCCGAAGGAATCGCGGGCGCGAAATTCCTCACGGTCGTCAAAGCCGCGACGACGGCCGCTTTCAAAGCGTCCTGCAGGCTTGGGGCCCCGGAAGCCGCGTTCACGGTCATCGGATTTGCGTGACAGGATGGCGGATGGCGCCTCATCGATCTCATCGGCGCGGATTGTCATGAAACGCAGCACGTCTTCGTTCAGCCCCAGCTTGCGCTCCATCTCGGTAACAAATGTCGGCTTGGCATCAAGACCAAGCAGCATGTAGTGGCCCTTGCGGTTCTTCTTGATCCTGTAGGCCAGGCCACGCAGTCCCCAATACTCGCGTTTCTTGACCACGCCGCCATCGGATTCAAGTTCGCTGCCGATATCGTCGGCGATCTGCTCGACCTGCTGCTGCGTGATATCATTCCGTGCGATCAGCACGGTCTCATAAAGCGGCATGCTCAACCCCCTATGGCTTGTCTCTGCCCCAAACCCAGTGGGTCATTCTTCCACAATGGAAGCGGGCATAGCCGGGTGCAATGCCATCGCACCCGGCAGGGAAGCGCGGGCTTGAACCACGGATTCACTCAGAATGCAATAACGATTGATTACACCTGGTGGGCTGCAAGGCCCGGTTTGTCAGCCCCCATACATCACGGCGCTGTCTCCGCACTCGATCCGCATTCCATTCCATACCGCGTTTTAACGGGTGGGCACCACGTATGGCGCATCCACAACTGGCAGGAACCTTAAGCAGATACGCCAGACAGGATGGCCTTCGCAGTATGCCAAGGACAGCGGTGACCAGAGCCACAGCAACGCTTTCGTCGATCCGGCTGACTTGCACACCCCTAAAACGCGATCGTTAAGTCTTTTCCAGGCCGTCAGGTCAACATTGATCGGACGGGAACTTGGGCAGCTTCTTCTCGGTGATGGCGGCATATAACGCCACCCCGTAGGGAATCGCCTCGTCATTGAAGTCATACAGGTGGTTGTGCAAGGCTGCAGTGTCGCCATTACCCAAGTTGATGTGCGCGCCAGGGACCTGCTCCATCATAAAGCTGAAATCCTCGGATCCCATCCCCGGCGGCGCGTCACGGCGCACGTTCTCGTCGCCCACCAGTTCTGCCGCGGCTTCGCTGTACGCGACGAACTCATCCTGGTCGTTGATCATCGAGGCAAAAATGACCCTGAAATCGACGCTGGCTTCGGCGCCGAAGCCGGCCGCGAGACTGGAAGAGAGCCGCTTCATGTTCTGTTCGATCAGCGCCATCAGCTCCGGCTTCAGCGTTCGAACCGTACCGGCCAGGACAGCCGACTGCGGTATCACGTTGTAGGCGTCACCTGACTGGATGCGCGTGATGCTCAGCACAGCCGTGTCCATCGCTGATACGTTGCGTGAGACGATGGATTGCAGTGCCGTACCCAGATGGCATGCGACCAGAACCGGATCGATGCTTTGGTTGGGATGCGCGCCGTGGGCGCCTTTGCCGGTAATGACGATGTCGAAGAACGCCCCGCCGGCGGCACGGGCCGCTGGCCCCGTCATGAAACACCCGACCGGTAAGCCAGGACGGTTGTGCATACCGTAGACCGCGTTGCAGGGGAACCGCTCGAACAACCCTTCCTTCAGCATCTCCAAGGCACCCCCTACACCTTCCTCGGCCGGCTGGAAGATGAAGTTGACGGTGCCGTTGAAGTTGCGTGTTTCCGCAAGATACTTTGCTGCCCCCAACAGCATCGTGGTGTGCCCATCGTGTCCGCAGGCGTGCATGCGGCCCGGGTTCCGGCTGGCATAGGTCAGGCCGGTGGCCTCGTGGATCGGCAACGCATCCATGTCCGCCCGCAATCCCACCGAAGCCTGGCCGTTGCCGTTGCGCAGCACGCCGACAATGCCGGTCTTGCCGACGCCCCGGTGCACCTCGATGCCCCATTCCGTCAGCTTTTCGGCCACCAAGTCCGCGGTCCGATACTCCTCCAAGCCCAATTCCGGATGGGCGTGTATGTCGCGGCGTATGCTCACCAGTTCGTCGTGATATGCTCGGACGCGGTCGAGCGCAGGGTGGGCAGACGCGGCTTGAAGGGAATCGGTCATTGGCGGATCCTGATCCTGAAATTCAACGACAACGATAGCATACCCATCTTGCCATGCCAGGTCGGCCAGGATGTTGTTGCCTGCCCGAGATCGAAAGGACAGCCGGATGTACCTGAACATGTTCGCCCAGGGATCCACTCCCCTGGACATGGCGGATTCAGATGAGTTCCGAAGCCTGCTGTCCAGCGCCGCCGACCTCGGCATCCCCCACAGCCGCGACGTGCCATACACATCATGCAACATCGTGCTGCGGCAGATGCGCTTTCACTTCCTGGAATGGGGTTGCCCGGACGCCCGGCCGATTGTTCTGCTGCACGGCGGACACCAGTCCGCACACTCCTGGGACCTGGTCAGCCTGCATCTGGCGCAAAACTACCGCGTCCTCGCACTCGACCAGCGCGGCCATGGCGACAGCGAGTGGGCGCGTGATGTCACCTATTCCAACCACGAGATGTCGCTGGATGCAGAGGCGTTCATTGCAGCCATGCATCTTGAGCAACCGATACTCGTCGGCCATTCCATGGGTGGACGCAACGCGATGCTGCTGATCCGGCGTGGGCAGGCGCCGCTGCGCGCGGCAGTCATCGTCGATGTCGGTCCGGAATTGTCGGACCAAGGCAAAACGGCCATAGCCGGCTTCGTCCGCGGCAATCAGGAGTTCGACAACCTCGAGCACTTCGTGCGTAACGTCCGTCAGTATGATCCCTATCGCCCACAGGAACACATCGAGCGAACGGTCAAGTACAACATGCTGGAGCGGGCAGACGGAAAATACATCAGCAAATGTGACCCCACGCCTCGGCGGCTGGGCATTGCGCGCCCAGATGGGCCGCAGGAGAACGTCACGCTGCAGGAAGCGGCAACCTTCAAGCTGCCGGTTCTGCTCGTTCGCGGCGCCAACTCCAACATTCTTGCAGCCGACGCCGCGGAGCGCTTCGCTGCCGCTCTGCCGCGCGGTCATTTGGTGACGGTCCCGGACTGCGGCCACAATGTCCACGGCCAGAATACCAAGGGTTTCATCCAGGCCCTGAACCTGTTTCTCGATACGCTTTAAGCGACCAGTCGCGGCCGGGTTACCGTTTCATTGCAAGCTGACTTAGGAGGGATCACTAGCCGGGAGCACTACGTCGTTGTGCTGCCCCAGCCTCGGCGACCCCGCCCGGGGCGATGGCCTGGAACGGTCGAACGTGATCGGCAGCCCGACGACACTCAAGCCGCTTCCTGGCAGCGTCTGCATCAGTTCCATCGCCCGGAGTTGTTCGGTTTCCGCCAACTCAGCCAGGTCATTGACCGGAGCACATGGCACGCCGGCTTCGCCAATTCGGCCCATCCACTCCTGGCGCGAGCGTGTCAACAAGGTTGGCTGCATTAGATCCACCAGCGCCTGGCGGTTGGCTGCCCGTTTACGCCCGTCTGACAGCAGTGGGTGGTCCGACCACTCCGGATGGCCCATCGCCTTGGCCAGCTTGACGAACAACCGGTCGTTCCCCGCGGCAATGCAGATCGGCCGGTCTGCGGTCTCAAAAATCTGGTAAGGTGCCAAGGTTGCACTCGCCGCGCCATGCCGCTGTGGCAAAACGCCTGTCACGTTGTATGTGTTAAGCGGCCCCTGCACCCACGCTACCGCGCTCTCGAACAAGGACGTGTCAACCACGCACCCCACCCCGGTTGTGGCACGCTGCTGCAAGGCCGCCAGCGCGCCAATCACGCACCACATCCCGGTCGCGGTATCGTTGATCGCCGGCGCACAAAAGGTCGGAGGGTCGTCCGGCCGTCCTGTCAGCGTGACAACCGCGCCATAACACTGCATCAGCGGATCAAAACCCGGCGCCAGCTTCAACGGTCCGGCATGCCCGAATGCCCAGATCGAGCAGTAGATCAGCCGTGGATTCACCGCCGTCATCACGTCCGGTCCGATCCCAAGATCGTCAACGATGCCAGGACGCAGGTTCTGGATCAGGATGTCCGCCTGCTGCACCAGGCCTTTCAACCTCTCGACGTCCCGCGGAGCCTTGATGTCGAGCGTCACCGACCGCTTGCCGCGGTTGTTGCTGTGGAAACTGATGGAATCGCCGGCGACGAATGGTGGTCCCCACAGCCGAGCGTCGTCGCCGCCATCCGGTTTCTCCACCTTGATGACGTCTGCTCCCATGTCCGCGAGGATTACACCCGCCAGGGGACCAGCCAAGGCCTGGCCGATCTCGACGACCCGGATCCCGGTCAATGGCGCGGCCATCAGGCGATGCCCAGCCGCGTCAGGAACGCCGGATCCTTCAGGCTGAACTCCTGGCCGTTCAAGTCGTCCGCAGCCGCAGTGCACAGATAGGCGATCGCCGCCGCGGGATGCGCCACTGGCGTTAGATCCGCCCGAGGGATCTGACTGACGGGATTGACACCAGAGGCGCGGATCAAAACCTGCATGTCCGTATCCGTGGTGCCCGGCTGAAAGCCAAACACCCGGATGCCTTGGCCCGCGGTTTCCAATGCCACAGCCCGCGTAAGCATGTGCAGCCCGGCCTTGGCGCTGCAGTAGGCACTCCATCCCTGCAGCGGCCGGATTGCTGCCCCCGAGGATACGTTCACGATCGTCCCGCCGCCGTCTTCGAGCATCGACGGCAGCACGGCCCGGATCGCGTGATATGCTCCGGTCAGGTTGATGTGGATATTGCGCGCCCAGGCCGCCGGGTCGCTGTCGGCGATGGACACGATCGGCTCGATCACACCGGCATTATTGATTAGGGCGTCGAGCCTGCCAAACCTCGCCCTGGTGTCAGCCACAAGAGCGTGGAATGCGACGTAGTCCGAGACGTCGCAGACACGCGCCGAGGCAGTCTTGCCAATGGCCTGCACAACGTCTTCCAGCAGCCGCCCATCGCGAGCGGTCAGCACAACTGTCGCGCCGGCATCCGCCAGAGCGGCCGCGGCGGCTGCACCGATACCGCGGCTTGCACCTGTCACGAGGATGACCTTGCCGTCCAGACTGCCCATTCCATCCTCCCTGCTGAATGCCTCAACGGTAGAGCATCAATTATCACAGCGCCAAGACCACGCCGATCCAGGCGGCTGTTCCAGCAGTTATTCGGTTGAACCATCACGCAGCCGGGCGCCTTCTCGATCGTCGCGACGACGATGTCATCCGGGCTGGACCGAAGGTCCCGAGGACCAGACCTTTGCGTCGGCACCGCCATCGCTGCTATGGGAGGACTTCGGAACGCTTCCTGTGGCGTCCTTCCAGTATGTCAGCGGAAGCGACTTAATGCAGTTGACGGCTGAAGGAATATAGTGGGCACTTTCAACAGTATTACGAGTAGATGAACCTGGACGCACCGGAGAGATCAATCATGGTGAAGGCGACAATCCGCCGCTCTCTGGACGGCGTGGATCGCCGATGACTACGATTGCGGTGATCGGTGCCGGATTCAGCGGCACCCTGCTCACTCTGCACCTTCTGCGCCATTGCCCGCCGCCCACCCGGCTGGTCCTGATTGAGCGCAACAGCCAATTCGGCCGTGGCCTTGCCTATGCCACCGGCAATGCCAGCCACATCCTGAATGTTCCTGCCGGCCGCATGAGTGCATTCCATGACCGTCCAAACGATTTCCTGGAATGGTTAACCAACCACCCGGACAGCGAGATCGGCATCGTGGTCGATGCGGGAACCTTTGCGCCCCGGCGCCAGTTCGGCGCGTACATCCGGGCGTTGCTTAACGATGAGATCAAACGCAGCGGCCGCGGCCGGCTGGAGCTGGTGAAAGGCGATGTGAAAGGATTAGACCAAAATCTTGTCCTGACCCTGGATCGGGATCGCACGCTGCATGCTGATTTTGTCGTGCTCGCGATGGGTAATTTCCCCCCTGAGCCAATGCCGGTTGCCAATCCAGCGTTCTACGACACAGCATTTTACCGCTCGGACCCTTGGGCAGCCGATGCTCTGACCGACCTGGAGCCGGACGCGCCGGTGCTGCTTCTGGGGACCGGTCTTACCGCGATGGATGCAGTCATCTCGCTGCTGGATCAAGGCCATAAGGGCCCGATTACGGCAATTTCGCGCCGAGGCCTGCTACCCCGTCGGCATGCTGCCGTACCCCTGCCCGCGCCGGAGCATGAAGCATTCCCTACCGCGGTGAATGCCCTGACGCGGTTCCTGCGCAAGGAAACCGAGCGGGCGACCGTCCAGGGCAGCGGCTGGCAGCCGATCATTGACGAATTGCGGCCTTTCACGGTGGACGTCTGGCAGGGGATGCCTCTGCCAGACCGGAAGCGGTTCCTGCGCCATTTGCGGCCGTGGTGGGATGTGCATCGACATCGCATGGCGGCGCAGGTGGCCGACCGGATCGACGCCGGGCGCGCCTGTGGGCAGCTACGTATCTTGGTTGGCCGTGTGCGTAACTATGCAATCAAAGACAATTTTGTCGAAGTGCAATACCGGCCGCGACGACAGGATGCGCTCGCGACGATCGAGACCGCGCGCGTGATAAATTGCGCCGGTCCAGGCGCCGACTACGACAGGATTCAGGAACCTCTGATCCGCGACCTTCTGGCCGATGGCGTCGTGCGGCCGGATCCTTTGAGGCTTGGTTTGGATGTCACAGGCAACTGCGCGCTGCGCAACCGCCATGGTGCCATCTCTCGTCGGCTGTTCGCAGTAGGACCAGTAACCAAAGGTACGTTTTGGGAAATGACGGCAGTACCCGATATCCGCCGCCAAACGGAGAAATTGGCGGAGTATCTAGCCAGTTTGATCAAGGCGGCTCCACACGACAGAAAACCCGTGTAGACAGGACAGTCTACCGAGCAGCCGTCAGGGCACGGCACGGCTCAAGGTCATCATTCCAGATATAATTAACATCGCTACCCAGACGATCAAAAGCTGCTCCATAGACATGAAGCGAAATGGCTGGCCTGGTGCCATTGTTTCGAAGTCTGTGCGCAATGGGTCTGTTGTCTGGGGAATGACTGACCTGTCCGGCAAATAGATGCTTCTCTGAGACCATGTCGATTCCTATTTCGTCCTGACAGTACAACGTCTCGGTTAAATATCCCCGGTAGACGGAAAACGCACACCATGTCTTATGACTGTGGATCGGTGATCCTTGCTTCGGCAACCAGGAAATAGCCAAGAACGAATAGTTTCTTCCGCTATAAATATGATGTCGTGTATACATCTGGCGCGAATATTCAAGCTCGATTCCCTCCAACAGGAAAGGATCCAACGAAATGATCGCCAATATGTCCGAAATCTCTTTTTCGGGACAACAGGTATAATTACTTGTCAAGTAGTCAATTTGCAATAGAGTCGATGACAGGGTCGACTCTTGGGTGCAGATATCAGTTGCAAGCATATCGGGCGCACCTTCCACTGGAAGAGAAACTGTCGCGTCCCAGCCAAAGTTTTGTCAAGCGTGCCGTATCAAAGTTGCATAGCCCATCGGCGATATTTTTAGGCGAAGAGCCGTAGCGCATGGGCGCTGCCCTGAGAACATCGTCACGTTGCTGGGCTGCACCGCGGTGGTGGGGACAGACGCAAAGAAGTCACGGAGAAGCACCACGAACACCAACGCCACTCCAGCATTGAGGGGCGCTGGCGCAATTCACCCACTTAAGCAACATTGACAGTTGTCCCGATACGACCATGACACACGCGCAACATGGCAGACGATCTGAGGGCGGCAGCCGCCGTCGAGCGGACAGTCAGTCCGAAGCCGTGCGCATGCGCTGGGCGTAGACGTTGACCGCCAGAGCAACCAGCAGCACCAGCCCACGGATCAGGATCTTCAGGAAGCTGTCGATATTGATATGATCCAGGCCATTATTCAGTATTCCCAGCACAAACAGGCCGATGATCGTGTTGCCAATGCCACCCTGGCCGCCGAACAGGCTGGTACCCCCCACCACCACGGCCGAGATGCTGTCCAGCAGGTAGGTATCGAACTCGTTCTGCTGTGCACTGCCGAAATAGGCCACACCCAGCATGCCTGCGACACCGGAGCAGACGGCCGAGATGATCATCACCGTGGACAGGATGGCCGGGACGTTCACGCCGGAGTAGGCGGCAGCCTCGCGGTTGCCGCCGGTCATGTAGACGTAGCGGCCGAACCGCGTGTAGGTCAGCACGATGTGGCCGATCAGCAGGAAGATGGCCGCCACGATGACGATCCACGGCACTGGGCCCAGCGCCTTTGATCCCAGCGTCATTATCAGCGGGGGCACGGCGTAGGCGATCTGTCCACGCACCAGCAGTGCGCATATACCCGCGGCAATCTGCAGCATCGCCAAGGTCATGATAAAGCTGGGGATGCCGATGCGCGTCAAACCTAAGGCATTCACCGCGCCCAACATGAAACAGGCCGCCAGCGCAATCACGATCGCAGCCCAGCCCGGCAACGGCAGGTTGGCAATCGTCACGCTGGGATCCTGCAAGGTGAAATAGGCCACGACGATGCCGGTCGCGTTGGCGATGCTGGCAACCGACAGGTCAATCTCGGCGCACAGGATGACGAAGGTCAGGCCAACCGCGATGATGCCCGTTACCGAAATCTGCGTCAGGATGTTTTCAAGATTACCGAGCGTGGCAAACGAGCCGCCGGTGATGGAGAAGAAGGCGACCAAGAGAAGCAGCGTCACGAAGGGCGCAATGTTGCGCAGGTGTCCGCGCACCCAACGTGGCCCGCTGATCCCGGAGACGCGGGTCTTGCTGGCTTCGCTCATGCAGCCTCTAGCAATCGGTCCTTGCTGACCGGCTCGTCGGCGAATTCCCGAACCAGGCTGCCTTTCTTCATCACCAGGATCCGATCGGCCATTGACAGCACCGTCTCGGGTTCGGTGGAGACAACCACGATGGCGATCCCCTGTTGGCGCAGACCACGCACGATCTTCACCACGTCGTCCTTGGCACCGACGTCCATGCCGCGCGTCGGCTCACTCAGCACCAGAACGCGGGGCACATGGGTCAGCCATTTGGCCAATGCAACCTTTTGCTGGTTGCCGCCCGACAGCGTGCCCAGCCTGGGCGCAACGCTGGCCGGGCGGATTCGCAAGCTGCGGACGTGCTGTTCGGCAATGCCGCGCTCTGCATTTGGTCGCAGCCACAGGCGGTGGATGCGGCCGAGAATCGCGATGCTGACGTTCTTGTAGACCGGTTCGGCAGCGAACAGCATCAGCCGGCGGCTCTCTGGCAGGAACGCCATTCCCGCTCGACGTGCCCGGGGCGCCGAGGACAGCCGCACAACGCGCTCATCCACGGTGACCCGGCCGCTTTGCGGCGGTGCCAGGCCAAACAGAGTGCGGGCTAGTTCAAGCTGACCGGCGCCCAGGAAGCCGTAGATCCCCAGCACCTCGCCGGCATGCACTTGAAACGAGACGTTCTGGTAGACGCCACTGCGCGTCAGATCTTCAGCTTGCAGCACCACCTTGGCATCTACCGGACTATGCAGCGGGATATCAGCGAGGTAGCTCTCTTCCAGTTCCTCATGGCCAGCGCCGATCATCCTATCGATAATCCATCGCTTATCCACGGCGGTACACTCTGCCGTGGCCACCGTCTGGCCATTGCGAAACACAGTGACGCGGTCGCAAATCGTCAGCACGTCGTCGAGGAAATGCGAAATGAAGACGATGCTGCGTCCAGCATCACGTAGCCGGCGCAGCACGCCGAACAGCCGCTCGACTTCCGGCGGTGCCAGGGCGGAGGTCGGCTCATCAAGAATGATGATGCGTGCGCCGGAGAACAGCACCCGGGCAAGCTCGACGAGCTGCTGCAGACCCAGCGGCAAACCGCCCATAGCTCGGCGTGGGTCGACGTCGATCCCCAGGCTGACGAGTTGCTGCACGGCGGTGCGCCGCATACTACGCCACTGCATGAGCCCGACCCGATTAGTCGGCTGCGCGCCGAGGTGGACGTTCTCGGCGACGCTGAGGCCAGGGACGACCGAAAGTTCCTGGTGCACCATGCCGATACCACCGGCGCGGGCGTCGCGCGGCGAAGCAAACCGCACGATCTGTCCATCGAGCCGCATCTGCCCCTGATAGGCTGCGTGTACGCCGGCGATGATCTTCATCAGCGTGGACTTTCCAGCGCCATTTTCGCCGACAAGTCCATGGATCTCTCCGGCAGCAAGTGAGAAATCCACGGCTTGCAGCGCAGCGACCCCGCCAAACGTCTTGGTAATGCCGGATAGCTGCAGCAAGGGCGGCGCGGGGTCGTCAGGAATACTCATGGCCATCGGATGCCGTCAGATCAGGAAATGCGACTCCATCCACATCATCCCAGGCGCGTTGGCTTTGGTCACCACGGGACCATCGACGATGACGTGCTTTGGGATGCCGGCCTGGCCGGTCTTTTCACCCGCCGCCACGGCGGCGACACCGGCGACGATCGCGCCACCGTGGATCCGGCAGGAGGGATTGCGCACGGTCGCCAGCATCCGTCCGTCACTGACTGCGGCCAAGGCTGGGGGCATCGCGTCGCAGCCGCCGATTTTGATCTCCGTGCGGTTATGTGCCTTCATCACGTTGTAGGCGGCTAGAGCCATGTCGTCGTTGTGAAAGTAGGCGGCGCTGATCTTGGGATACTTGGTCAGCAGCGTCTCCCAAAGCCGCGCGACCTTGGTGACGTCCCAGTCGGCGGGCTGCGTGTCCAGGACCTCGATCTTCGGATATTTCTTCACGACTGACTGAAAGCCGCGCGCACGTCCCTGTGCGCCGGTATGACCCAGCGCGCCCTGGGTCATAATCATGCTGCCTTCGCCGCCGATCGAGTCGACCAGGGCCTGGGTGACCGATGCCCCCATGAACTCATTGTCGGGAGCAAGAAAGCTGTGGACGTTGATGGTGTCGAGCGGCGCGATCAGGGTGTCCATGTCGATCACCGGCGTGCCGGCATCGATCAGCCGGTTGACCGGTGCCGTCAACGTGCCAATGCCGAAAGCCTGGATTGCCACGAAGTCCCATTTCTGCGAGGCCAGGTTGTCGATCGCCGCCCGCTGTTTTTGTGCGGCGAGTTCACCGTCGAACCAGGTGACCTCGACGTTGAACAGCTTGCCCCAATACTCCGCCGCCTGCTTGCCCTGGGCGCACCAAGTCGCTTGCAAGCCCGCGTTCGAAAACGCCGCCTTCAGCGGCTTGTCGGAGCGCCCAGCGAGCTTCGCGGTTTCCTGCGCCAGCGCAGGATCAATCCCGAATGCCGCCAAGGCCGTTCCCATGCCCGCGAGCGACCCCTGCAGGAAGCGCCTGCGATTGGCCATGACCATCCCCCCATGTTCTTTGTTGACGCCACGGTAGTCTGGCTGGCCTGGACCCGGCAACCCCCATGGAGCCCGATTGACAGCCATCGGTTGAGGCTGCAGTTTTTTCCGACAGGCCGCCTATAAGGCCGACAAGCAGGGAAAGCGACCATGCGACGGAAGAAGCTGTCTCGCCGGCGCATGATGGCCGGGGCTACGGGTGTTGCTGCAGCGGGTATTCTTCACTGGCCAGCATCGGCGGCGCAGTATTCGTGGAAATACGGCAGTGTGCTGCCGATCACACATCCAATGAACGCCCGTATCGCCGAGGCTGCGCCGAAGATCAAGGAAGCCACTGGTGGCCGGTTCGAGTACACGGTCTACGCCAGCAGTGCACTTGGTGGTGACACGGCGATGGTGGCTCAGGCCATTTCTGGCGCATTACAGATGTACTCGCTGTCTGGCGACATCCTGGCGCCGCGGAATCCCTCCGCCGGAATACTGGGCGTCGGGTTCGCTTTCCCCGGCTATGGCCCGAACTGGGCGGCGATGGATGGCGAGCTTGGTGCGTGGTATCGCGCCATGGTCGAGAAGCTGGGCCTGTTCGCCCTTGAAAAAGCCTTTGACCATGGCTTCCGCAACATCACCACCCGCAACAAGCCGATCAACACGCCTGATGATCTGCGCGGTATGAAGATCCGACTGCCAGTGGCTCCGACGTTGATCTCGCTGTTCAAGAGCCTGGGTGCCTCGCCCACGGCACTCAACTTCGGCGAGGTGTACAGCGCGCTGCAGACCGGTGTGGTCGATGGGCAGGAGAATCCGCTGCAGTTGATCGACGAGGCAAAGTTCTATGAAGTACAGAAGTATGTAAGCCTCACTGGCCACGTTTGGACGGGCTTGCACTGTTCCTTCAACCTTGCCGCCTGGAAGAAGCTTCCGGCCGACGTCCAGGACATTATTGGCCAGCACCTGAGCGAGGCCGCGACCCTGCAGCGTGCTGACTGGATCCGCAATGACGAGACCGTGACCAAAACCTTGCAGGCGCATGGCATGGTGTTCAACACGCCCGACATTGGCCCGTTCCGAAGCTTGGCGGCGAAAAACGGTTTCTACACTGACATGAAGAAGCGGATGGGCGATGAAGCCTGGACGCTGCTGCAGAAATATTCAGGTCCCCTGGTCTGAGGCATCGCCATGACCACAGCCATCTCGACCGTATCGCTTGCAGCCACTGACCGATCGGGCCTCCGTCACGCTGCGTTCCTGCTGGATCAAGGTATCGGACTGGTTGCCCAGAGCATTGGCGCTGTCATTGTCGTGGCAGAGACGGTGATCCTGTTCGCCGGCGTCGTCTCGCGTTATGTCTTCAACAGTCCGATCATCTGGACGGATGAGCTGGCGAACTTTCTGTTCCTTTGGCTCTCCATGCTAGGTGCGGTGGTTGCCCTGCGGGCGGATGGACACATGCGGCTGACGACGTTGGTCACCTGGGTGCGTCCCAGCCTGGGCCGCTGGTTCAACGATGTCGCCGCATTGGTGGTGGTCGCGTTCGTGCTACAGATACTGCTGCCGGCGCTGACCTATGTCGATGAGCAGCAATACACCGAACTGACAACCTTGGGTATTTCCGAAGGCTATCGCGCCATCTCGATCCTGGTCGGCATGAGCCTTGCGGCGATCATTGCCGTCCTGCGGCTGATCGAGGCGACGACCTGGCGCGACTTCATCCTGGCCATGGTGACGGTGGCCGCCGCCAGCCTGCTGCTGCGCCTGTTTCAGCCGCAATTAACGGCAATGGTGTTCGGCAGCCTGTTCGTATTCTTCGTTATACTGGTTGCCGTGTGTGTTGCCATTGGCGTGCCGATTGCCTTCGCCTTCGGCATCGCCACGATGTCATACCTTTCCACCACCACCGACCTGCCGCTGTCGGTGGTGGTCAACCGGATGGACGACGGCATGTCGAACATGCTGCTGCTGTCGGTGCCGATGTTCGTCTTCCTTGGCCTACTGATGGAAATGACGGGTATAGCGCGGGTAATGGTCAACTTCCTGGTCGCGCTGGTGGGACATGTGCGTGGCGGCCTGTCCTATGTGCTGCTGGGTGCGATGTATCTTGTTTCGGGTATATCGGGATCGAAGGCGGCTGACATGGCGGCTGTCGCGCCGGTGCTTTTCCCGGAAATGCGACGCCGCGGCCAGCATCCGGGCGAACTGGCGTCGTTGCTGGCAACCTCTAGCGCTATGTCGGAGACCATTCCACCGTCCCTGGTGCTGATCACGATCGGTTCGGTGACCAACGTGTCGATCTCGGCGCTGTTCACCGGCGGATTGCTGCCGGCGCTGGTGGCGGCAATCGCGCTGGTGATCGTGGCGTGGTGGCGATCGCGCAAGGAGGACACTGCCGGCCGCACGCGGGCACCTGGGTCGGTCATCATGCGGACGTTTCTGATCGCCTTGCCCGGACTGACGCTGCCATTCGTTATCCGCGCTGCCGTGGTGCGGGGGGTGGCAACGGCGACGGAGGTCTCAACCGTTGGCGTGGTCTATACGGCCTTGCTGGGGTTACTGATCTACCGGCAGTTCGACTGGCGACGGATCTATCCGCTGCTGGTGGAGACGGTAGCGCTGACCGGGGCAGTCATGCTGATTGTCGGCACCGCAACGGCAATGGCCTGGGCGCTAACACAATCCGGGTTCTCCAATTGGTTGGTTGACGTAATGGCCAGCGTGCCGGGCGGAAGGACCGGCTTTATGGCGGTCACCGTCGTAACCTTTATCTTCTTGGGCAGTGTGCTCGAAGGCATTCCAGCCATCCTGTTATTTGGACCATTGCTGCTGCCGGTTGCGCGATCAATGGGTGTACACGAGGTGCATTATTCTATCGTGGTAATCTTGGCGATGGGGATCGGGCTGTTCGCGCCGCCCTTGGGCGTGGGGTTCTATGGCGCTTGCGCGATCGGCAAGATCTCCCCGGATGATGCGTTATGGAGGATCTGGCCATATATTTTCGCTTTGCTGGTTGCACTGGTGATCGTCGCAGCGGTGCCGTGGCTGTCGGTCGGTTTCCTGTAAATTAGGCAAATGCCGCGTCGCTGGCCTGCATCTGGCTATGCTTATGAACACGCCTCAACCGTGCCGGGGTAAGTCTGCTGTAGCTATTATCAGGCGCCTGATCACGGCGACCGCCAATATATCGTCCTGAGGGTCTATTGGAGTGTGATCATTATTGCGATGAAGACGAACCAAATCATGCCGCGGCATCGTGAAAGTGCGATCGTGTGAGGTTGCACCAGCCTATGACGTGAATCGCCCCTTTCAAATACAGAAAGCCAGAGCCTGATGGCTTCAACCTGACGCTATCAGGCCCTGGCGTCTCGCACAGCGATAAGAGTAGGCGGCGCGCTACGTCATTATGGCCGCGTTCTGATGCGGCCGAAATCGAGAAGCGATGCAATCCGTTGTTCCACGAGATGCTGTGAGTAGGGCTTCTCGATGAACCGTCCGCTCAAGTGACCGGTCGAGAGATTGCGCCTGCCGTTGTAGCCGGATGTCAGCAGCACTGGGACATCAGGGTAATGCCCGCTCATCCAATCAGCCAACCCAAACCCGTCCATTTGGCCTGGCATCCGCACGTCACTAAAAACCAGGCCGATACCATCCTCTGCATCCATCGTTGCGATTGCCTCGGCGGCGTCGCCAGCCTCTACCACGTTATAACCGCAGTCACGCAGATGCTCAGCGATCGGCACACGCACCATCGGGTCATCATCGACCACCAAAACGGTATGTGCGACGCGCTGCACGGCGGAGTTGGGTTCTATTGCCATCGTATCCATGCCGAGGAATGTAATATCACCGTGGTCGAAATACTGCTTGCACAGCGGCAAATTGTCGTGAGCTCAATTCGCTTCCAGTCCTTTACTACCGGGAAACCGTTCCGCAAGCGGACGGCGCGAGCGCGCCATGTCATCGAGCGCGTGCTGCAGGCGTTGCTCGGCTTCGTGGGCAGAAGCTGCCGCACGCTCATTCATGAGCGTTTCAACGGCCTCAAGCGATGTCTGTGCAGCCACGACGATGGCACGCGCCTCTGCAGAGCGATCCTGCGCCGCGGCCAGAGCAGCTTGGGCCGAGCGTCGGTCCGCGGTGCGCGCCTGCACGCGGCGGGAGAACATCTCCTGAAACCGGAAGCCATCCGCAATGCCCTGATGTGCGTCCTGGTCCTTGAGTCCCGCGATATCGATCGCCCGGATGCGTTCGACTGCGTCCGCCTCTGCTTGCAGACAGGCGGCAAGCGCCTGCCGGGCATGCTCGACCTCACGCTGCCGGACGGTGCCGAGAATATGCAGCCGGTCATGCGGCACGAGAACCCTCCAGCGCCTGGTTCAACTGGATGAATGAGTCTGCAAAACCGCAGCAATCACCCTTTGCCTGGCTCAGGACCGCCTCAATCAACGGGGTCAGCCGCAGTGCCTCATCCACCAGGGGATCGGTGCCAGGACGATAGGCGCCCAGCCGCACCATGTCGGCCATTTCGCCGTGCAGCGCCAGGATGGCCCGGGCGCGTTTCACCGTCGCTGCCTGCCCGGCATCAAGGCAACCGGAAGCAACGCGTGAGAGTGAGCGCAGGACGTCGATCGCGGGATAGCGGCCAGCTTCAGCGATCCTGCGATCCATGACAACGTGCCCGTCGAGAATGCCGCGCACCGCGTCAGCAACCGGTTCATTGTGGTCATCACCCTCAACCAGCACGGTGAACAGTCCGGTAATCTGTCCCGCCGAACCGTCGGGCTGCAGCAGGCCAGGGCCGGCACGTTCCAGCAGACGCGGCAGTTCGGCAAAGACGCTGGGTGGGTAGCCTCGGGTAGCCGGTGGTTCCCCGAGCGAGAGGCCAATCTCGCGTAACGCGAGGCAGAAGCGCGTCACGCTGTCCATCAGCAACAGCACCGACTTACCCTGCTCACGGAAATGCTCCGCTACCGTCATGGCGGTATAGGCACACTGGCGGCGCATCAGCGGCGGCGAGTCGGAGGTTGCGACCACAACGACCGATCTGGCCAGGCCCGCCGCGCCAAGGTCGGTTTCGATGAATTCGCGCACCTCTCGGCCACGTTCGCCAACCAGTGCCAGGACCACGACGTCGCACTGTGTGCCCAGGGTCAACATTGACAGCAGCGTCGATTTCCCGACGCCGGAGCCGGCGAAGAGGCCGAGGCGCTGCCCCTCCCGGCAGGTGGTAAAGCAGTTGAGAGCGCGCACGCCGAGGTCGATCCTTGGCCCAAGCCGGGCGCGCGCAGTGGCGTCCGGCGGGGCGACCCGGGTTGCGCGAGAGTGTGCACCCCCCAGAAGCAGGCCTTTCTCATCCAGCGGGACGCCGAGCGGATCGATGACCCGGCCCAACCAATTTGCACTGACGTCCAGCATGCCATGACGCCCGTCGTAGAGGTGAGCCGGGGCGCCGTGCGCCAAACCCTCCAGCGAGCCGTAGGCCATGGCCTGCAGCGCAGTGTCGCGGAAGCCGATCACTTCGGCAGGAATGCCACGATGGTCACGTGTCTGTAGTTCCAGCCTGTCTCCCACCGCGGCAAGGCCGGTTAATCCTTGCACTTCTACAACAAGACCAAGCATGTTGGTAACGGTACCGCTGATGCGCGCTGACTGCACGCGCCTAAGGCGCGCGTTGCAGGCCTGAATCCGATTAAGGAAAACTGTATGTGTCATTGGGACGGCATCGTCTCAATCTTGTGCATATTTAGCATACATTCGTAACTAAATTGACCTGTGAAAGCTCATTTCGCAAAAAATACACTATATCGTTGAAAAACTGATAGCCAAAAACACGCTATGGTGGTATACGTTTCTTCATGTTTCGTTAAGGAGAGGCCGGATGCGCGTCCTGCTCGTTGAAGAAGACCTGATTGCCGCCCGCGGCATCACGCTGATGCTGAAAGCTGCCGGAGCGGTTGTCGATCAGACTGACAGCGGTGAAGACGCACTGGAACTGCTCCGTCACTACGACTATGACGTTGTGCTGCTGGACCTCGCTCTGCCGGATATTGAAGGTTTCGAGGTGGTCCGCCGCATGCGCATTGCCCGCAATGACACCCCGGTGCTGATTCTGTCGGGCATCACCCTGCCACAGGCGCGGGTGAAGGCGCTGAGCCTGGGTGCGGACGATTTCATTACGAAGCCCTATGACAAGGCGGAACTGCTGGCGCGCATGCAGGCGGTGGTACGCCGCAGCAAGGGCTTCAGCCAGCCGACCGTGCGGTTGGGCCGACTTGAGCTGAACCTCGACAGCCGCGAAGTGAGCGTCGATGGCCGCGATGTGCACTTGACAGGCAAGGAGTATTCGATCCTGGAGCTGCTGGTCCTGCGCAAGGGCATGGTCCTGACGAAGGAGGCGTTCCTGAACCACCTGTATGGCGGAATGGATGAGCCAGAAGTCAAGATCATCGACGTCTTCGTCTGCAAGCTGCGAAAGAAGCTCGCGCGCGCCGGGGCGGATGGCATTATCGGCACCATCTGGGGCCGCGGCTACATGATCCGTGAGCCTGCGGCGCAGGAAGTGTTCACGCCTGCGTTCGAACCGCTGACCATCCCGCGCCTGTCCCCTGCCGCCTGAACAGCTTCTGCCTCAGAAAGCCCGGAGGAGTCTGCTCCGTTGCTTCCGCCGCGGGCAAAACGCCCGCAGATCCCTGAATAACCACCGCGCACGAAGCCGGGACATGGTATAAGCCAGGTCCTGCGGCTATATCCGCGTCATGCTCATTCATTTCGTCAAGATGCACGGCTGCGGCAACGACTTCGTCGTGGTGGACGAACGTAGGCACCCGCTTCGGCTGACAAAAGCGCATACGATAGCACTTGCGGATCGCCATACCGGGGTTGGCTGCGACCAGGTCATCGTCATCGGCGCCGACCACACCGCAGACGCATTCATGCGCATCTACAATCCCGACGGTTCGGAATCCGGTGCATGCGGCAACGCAACACGCTGTGTGGCTGCTCGCCTGATGCAGGAAGATCACCGCGACGTGGTCAGCGTCCGTACGACAACGGGGCTTCTACCGGTTGCACGTCGCGTCGACGGACTGATCGAGGTGGACATGGGACCACCAAGCCTGGAGTGGATGGCGATCCCGCTGGCCCAGCCAATGGACACCGTGAAGCTGAACCTGCCAGGCGAACCGGCGGCAGCCAGCATGGGCAATCCGCACGCAACGTTTTTTGTCGCCGATCTGGCTGCGGTCGCCGTTGACGAAGCCGGTCCCAGGTTCGAGCACCACCCCTTGTTCCCACAGCGCGCCAACATTGGTTTCGCTCAGGTGCTGGATCCCGCAACAATCCGGCTGCGTGTGTGGGAGCGGGGGGCTGGACTGACGCTGGCCTGCGGTTCCGGCGCTTGTGCCGCCTTGGTAAACGCGCATCGGCGCGGCCTGACCCATCGCCGAGCTTGCGTGGTTGTCGATGGCGGCGTCCTCGACATCACATGGCGGGACGACGGCCATGTCATGATGGCAGGCCCAGCCGCAACCGTGTTCCACGGCGAGATCGAGTTTTCATGAGCGCGGACATCATTACCTTCGGATGTCGTCTGAACACGTACGAGAGCGAGGTGATGCGCGGGCTGTCGGCGGATGTCGAGAATACCGTCATTATCAACACCTGTGCGGTGACGGCAGAGGCTGAGCGGCAGGCGCGTCAAACGATCCGGCGCATCGCGCGTGATCGACCCGGCGCGCGCATCGTCGTCACCGGCTGTGCGGCACAGATCAGCCCCGAGGCCTGGTCGGCACTTCCTCACGTCGAGCGGGTGCTGGGAAACGACGACAAGCTGAGACCGGAGAGCTGGCAGCCCGGCGCCGGTTCGATGGTTTCAGACATCATGACGGCGCGAGAGAATGCCGCGCATCTGGTCACCGAGTTCGCCAGCCGGTCCCGTGCCTTCGTCCAGGTGCAGCAGGGCTGCGACCACCGCTGCACCTTTTGCATCATTCCGTATGGTCGCGGACGCAACCGCTCGGTTCCACTCGGCGCGATCGTCGAGCAGGTGCGCACCCTTGTCGCCGGCGGCTACCAGGAAGTCGTGCTGACCGGCGTCGATATCGCCTCATTCGGGCCAGACCTGCCAGGAGCGCCCACCTTGGGACAGATGATCCGTCGCCTGCTGATGGCGGTGCCAGAGCTGCCGAGGCTGCGCCTGTCCTCGATTGATCCGGCGGCGATCGATGCCGACCTGTGGCGGCTGCTGGCCGAAGAACCCAGGCTGATGCCGCATCTGCATCTGTCCTTGCAAGCCGGCAGCGACCTGATCTTGAAGCGCATGCGCCGCCGCCATCTGCGCCAGAATGCGCTGCATGTCATAAGGCGCGCCCGCGACCTGCGCCCCGGCATCGCCATCGGCGCCGACCTGATCGCCGGTTTTCCCACTGAAACGGACGCACTGTTCGACGAGACGCTGCGCTTCGTGACGGAGGCCGCCCTGCCCTACCTGCACGTCTTTCCTTACAGCGAACGGCTTGGCACGCCTGCCGCGCGGATGCCGCCGGTTGCCGTCTCAGTTCGCAAGGAACGCGCCGCCCTGCTGCGTGCAGCCGGTGCATCGCAGGCCGCAGACTTTTTCCGCCAACAGGTCGGCAAGGTCGTTTCCCTGCTGACCGAGGCCGATCAATCCGGCCACTCGGAACACTTTGCCCCGGTCAGGTTGGTGGCGCCCGTCATGCCGGGGAAGCTTCTGCAGGCGCGGGTCACAGGTTCCACCAACGAGGCTTTGCTGGCGGAGGCGGCCTGATGGCGCTGGGAACTTTCTTTTCCCGCTTGAAAGAGGGACTGTCGCGCAGCTCACAGAAACTGTCCGGCGGCATCACCACCGTCTTCCGCAAGCGCCGACTGGATGACGATGCCCTGGAGGAGCTGGAGGAGCTGCTGATTTCGGCTGACCTCGGCACCGAGGCTTCGCGCAAGGTGATTGCCGCCTTTCGCCGCAGCCGCTTCGGCAAGGAGGTCACCGATGCCGAGATCAAGCAGGCGCTCGCTGACGAGATTGCGGAGATCCTGACCCCGGTCGCCAAGCCGCTGGAGCTTGACCCGATGCTGAAACCGCATGTCGTCCTGGTGGTCGGCGTCAACGGCACTGGGAAGACCACGACCATCGGTAAGTTGGCGCAAGGCTACAAGGAACAAGGCAAGCGTGCGGTTCTGGCCGCGGGCGACACATTTCGTGCCGCTGCGGTGGAGCAGTTGCAGATTTGGGGTGAACGGACCGGCACACCTGTCGTCGCCGGCGGTCAGAACGCGGATTCAGCCGGCCTGGCGTATGATGCGCTGACCAAAGCCAAGGCTGATGGTGCTGACGTGTTGCTGATCGACACCGCCGGGCGGTTGCACAACAAGGCGGCGTTGATGGATGAGCTGGCGAAGATCATCCGCGTGCTGCGCAAGCAGGAGCCGACGGCACCGCATTCTGTGCTGCTGGTGCTGGATGCCACGACGGGTCAAAACGCCGTCCAGCAGGTCAAGGTCTTCAGGGAAATGGTCGCCGTGACCGGTTTGGTGGTCACCAAGCTGGACGGCAGTGCCCGCGGCGGTATCGTAGTGGCGCTGGCGGAAATATTCGGACTGCCGGTGCATGCCGTCGGCGTAGGCGAACAAGCCGGCGACCTGCGGCCGTTCGATGCCGGGGAGTTCGCACGCGGGCTGGTGGGCGCGGACACGCTCGTCTGACTGCCGCATACACGGATCACGGCTTTCGCAGGCGCAAACGAAGCCGCTGAGAAAAGCGCGTTCCGAGGGGATGCGGGCTTGGTTCGTCTCCGGCCCGGTCGGATAGTTGTTCGATCAACCGGCTGGCGATTAGGCCGCGATGGCCGCGTTGCCAATGATCTACCGCTCCGGTTGCGGCGATCCAGTCCGGCAACGGCAGCAGCAGCGCTTTCGCCAGTCCGTCCAGTAGAGGCTCATAGGTCGCCCGAAGTGCCGCCAGCGTCTCCTCACCGTTCGGGCCGCCGGTCCAATTCAGCCCGGCCTCGGTCAGGATGACTTCTAGACGCTTGAATTCGGCGGACGGCAAACGATCGCCGCCGGTATAGCGGGAGGGAAGCACACCAAACGATCGCGCCATCTCGACGATGACTTGACGTGCCATGGCGAAGGTCATCCGGGCCTGAAGCGGGCGTAGGTCCTCTACCCCAACCAGGATCAGCGCACAGCTATCCATAACCGCGGTCAATGCCGCCAGCCAGGACTGGTTGTCGTGCTGTGAGCGGTAGTAGACCAGCATCGGGTAGGAAAGGTGGCTCTCGAGCAGGTCAGAGCACCAGATCTCCCATTCTCGCAGCAGCTCCTCCAGTTTGTCGAGACCCTCACTCTCGGCATGCCGGCTAAGCATGGTTGCGGCGGTTGGGGGTGATCCGGCGCGGGCATCAAGCTGTATGACGTGCGCCTCGCGGCGGGAAAATAGCTGATACAGCACCGGCAGATAGCCGATGACGACGGCGATGAAGCCGATGCCGGTGCCAGCCTCAACAACCGTAATGGCGCGTGCGGCCCCACTGTGGGGCACGACGTCGCCGTAGCCCAGGGTGAAGAAAGTCACGCCGCTCATGTAGACCTGCTCACCAATGGGGGAATTCTCTAGTTGCCCCTGCAGCACCCACTCCAGCAGACCAAAGGCGATGACCAGGGCGCCGGCCCAGAGCGCGAACAGCACGACCATGGACAAGGCGCCGAACACGCTCAGGAAACGCTCTCGCCGCATACCTGCGGGGATTCGGCCGGCAATCCAGCACCACCCGGTCCAGGCGTTGTCGAAGTAGAAACGGGTAAGGCGCACCCGGCGATGGACCCGCCGCGGCAGCAGCATGACCTCGAACGCATCCTGCATGACCACAAGCAGCAGGGCAACCGCGAACAGGGCGATGATCCAGGGCAGGTTACAATCTTTCCGGTTTGGGCGGTTGCAAGCGGCGGCTGATCGTAGAACGCCCAGCCCTCAGCCCGGATTGTTCTCGCGATTAGCGCCACGCATCATTGGCGCCCTGATGCCTCGGCTTTTCGCTTGCATCCTGTCGTGGACGCCGGAGTGGAAGGGTTTGGGTCTGCTCGACTGGGCGGCAGAGGGAGCTACCCGCCAACCCTTTCGTCCGAGTTTACACCTAGCTGCTTCAGTTTGCGGTGCAAGGCCGACCGCTCCATTCCCACGAACTGCGCCGTGCGGGAGATATTGCCGCCAAAGCGAAGCAACTGGGCATGCAGATACTGTGTCTCGAACAGGTCCCGCGCCTCTCGCAACGGCAGCGACATGATGTCGGCCGTTGGATCGATGTTCAGCAGGGCGGGTGCCCTGGAGCCGATCTCCGGCGGCAGCATGTCGGCACGGATTGGATCGCCGGCATGACCTGGTGCCATGATCAGCAGCCAGTCCATAAGGTTGCGCAACTGCCGCACATTGCCAGGCCAGTCATAGGCTTGCAGTGCGGCCAGCGTATCGGCTGACAATGCCCGCACTGGGATGCCGGAGCTTTCTGCCGACCTTTGAATGAAGTGCAGCGCCAGAACTGGCACATCTTCACGCCGCTCGCGCAGGGCCGGGACTTTCACCGGAACGACCGCCAGCCGGTAGTAAAGGTCTTCGCGGAACCGGCCGGCGGCGATCTCGGCCTGCAGGTCACGGTTTGTGGTGGACAACACCCTGACGTCGACCTTCACCCGAGCCGAACCACCCAGGCGTTCAAAGGTCTGGTCTTGCAGGGCGCGGACGATCTTGCCCTGGGTTTCCAGAGGCATGTCGGATACCTCGTCCAGCAGCAATGTGCCGCCATGAGCCCGTTCCAGCACCCCCGCCCGCCGCGGATGAGCAAGCGGATCGCTGCCGGCCTCCATGCCGAAGAGTTCTTCTTCGAAGCGCCCGGGATTGAGCGTGGCGCAGTTCATGACAACAAACGGCCCGTTTGAGCGCCGGGACCGGGCATGGATCATGCGGGCGACAACCTCCTTGCCGGAGCCTGCGGGCCCGAAGATCATGACGCGGGAGCCGGTGGGCGCCACCCGCTCGACCTGCGTCCGTAGCTGGCCGATCAGCGCGGACTCGCCGATCAGGGTGGCTTCCGGCCCGGCGCGCAGGCGCAGCTCCATATTCTCGCGCGCCAGGGCGGCCGCTTCCAGGGCGCGGCGGACCACCAGCAGCAGGCGGTCGGATTGGAACGGCTTCTCAATAAAATCATACGCGCCGTGCTGGATGGCGCCGACCGCCATCTCAATCGTGCCATGGCCGGAGATCATGACCACCGGCACCTGCGGTTCCTCACCATGCAAGGTGTCCAGTATGCCAATGCCGTCCATACGCGAGCCCTGCAGCCAGACGTCGAGGATGACAAGGGATGGCCGGCGGAGACGGAAAGCGCTGATTGCCGCCTCGGCGTCACCAGCACCGCGGGTGTCATAGCCCTCATCACGCAAGATGCCCTCGATCAGCAGCCGGATGTCGGGTTCGTCATCAACGATCAGGATTTCATGCGCCATGCGTCATCTCGCTGCTTGGTGCAGTGAGGGACAACGCGCTGGGCAGCACCAGGCTGGCAAGGGTTCCGGGTCCGTTAGGCTGATCCGCAAGTGTCACCACCCCCCCATGGTCTTCCATGATCTTCTTCACTATCGCCAGTCCCAATCCGGTTCCCTTCGGCTTGTGCGTCACGTACGGCTCGGTCAAACGCCCGCGTTCCTCACGTGGCAAGCCAATCCCATCATCGCCAACGATGATGCGCGCCTCTGTCGCCAGATCCTGCACTATCAATGTGATGTGACCGGCACCAGGGCGCATGGCTACCGCATCGGCGGCATTCTGCAGCAGGTTGGTCAGCGCTTGGCGCAGCATCCGCCGGTCACACGGCACGACCGGCCCACGCTCGGGTATATCGCTGGTCCACTCAATGCCAGGACGCGCGGTCTTCTGCAGCACCAGGGCCTCGCGGGCAATGCGGCCGATGTCCTCTGGCTTGATCACCGGCTGAGGCATGCGGGCGAAGGCCGAGAATTCGTCGACCATGCGCCCGATGTCACCGACGTGACGAATGATGGTGTCAGCGCACTGGGCAAAGGTATCGGGGTCGGACTGGATTTCCTTGGCGAAGCGGCGCTTCAGTCGCTCCGCCGACAACTGAATTGGGGTCAGCGGGTTCTTGATCTCATGGGCGATCCGGCGGGCGACGTCGGCCCAGGCGGCCTTGCGCTGCGCCGATTGCAGTTCGGTGATGTCATCGAAGGTGACGACAAAGCCATCCGTACGGCCGCCCGAGAGCTCAGCGCCGATGCGCACCAACAGGATCCGCCGATGGTTCTGCGGTCCGGTCTGGATCTCCGCCGTCCTGGCACGATCGGGGAAAGCCGCGACCTCGTTGAACAAGGGGGCGAACTCCGGCACGATCTCGGCCAGCGTGTGACCTGTCGCTGCCAGCAGATCGAGACCCAGCAACTCGTCGGCAGTGCGGTTTGGCAGCTCGATCCGGCCCTGTGCGTCCAGGCCAATAACGCCGGCGGATACGCCGGCTAGCACCGTCTCGGTGAACCGTCGGCGCTCATCGATCTGGCTATAGGCATCCATCAACTCGCTTCGCTGGGCAGCCAGTTGGCCGGTCATGCGATTGAAGGCGCGCGACAGGCCGGCCAACTCGTCGCCAGTCGCCGCTTCCTGGACGCGGACGGCAAGGTCGCCGCTGCGTACTCGTTCGGCGGCGCTGATCAGCATGCCGACCGGACGGGCAATCTGGTTCGCGATGATCAGCCCGATCAAGCCGGCGGCCAGAAGCACCAGAAGTGCGACAATGGCAAAGATCCAGGCGAAGGCGATCTGCAACCAGGAACGGTTTTCGTCCAGCCGGTCATACTCCGACACCGCCTGTTCCGTGCGCTTCATATAGCCCAGGATGGTCGGGTCGATCGGCCGGCCGATCATCAGCATCAGGGCGGGCGTCGACTCCAGCCGCACGACCGCCCTGACCCGCGTGCCATCGCCGGCGTTTAGGATCGCCACGTCACCGTTCATCGCCTGCTGGGTGACAGCCTGCGACGGCGCTTCAACGCCAAGGCCTACGAAGATCCCGGCAGCAGCCAGCACCTGACCTGTTGTGGGCTCATAGATCACTGCCTCAGTCAGGCCGCGCAACGTCGTCTGAGTATCCAGCACTTCGGCGAAGACAGTCGGATCGGCCGACAGGAACCGCCCCGCACGTGCGAGATCGTTGGCCATCTCCAGGGCGACAGCCCGGATGTTGTTGCGATGCTCTTCCAAGTACCCGCGCGAGACCTGCAGCGACTCGGTCAGCGACTCGCGAACCGGATCGTTGAACCAGGACTGGATGCCGAAATGGAAGAACGCCACGGCAAAGCAGGCCACAACGATGGTTGGTGCCACGGCAACGCCGCTGAACAGGAACACCAGGCGGACGTGCAGCCGCGAGCCGGCCGATCCGCGCCGGCGCTCGACCCATACCCGGGTCAGCCGTCCCCCCAGGACTGCCCCCAGCAGCAGCAGCACGGAGAGGTTGGCAAGGACCAGGCCGACGCTGACGCCCGGCCGCCAGCCGAGTGGCGAGCCGCGGGCCAGGATGATGAAGGTCGCCAACCCGACCATGAAGGCCAACGTCGTCAACGCCAAGGTAACGCCCTTCCCCAAGAGGACGTCGCCCAACTGGCCGGCCGGCGAGGACCGCGGTTCGGAGATCACATCACGCGGGGGCACGGTCCTCCCGGCGGACATTCCTGCCGACACAGTTATCTTATCTGCCATTGCGTGGGCCGCCTCCGGCGTCCGTCGCATAGTGGCACCTCGCTCCGAAAGCGACCACGCTGGAGGAGCAGGGTGAGTCCCCGAGAGACGCTGGTGTCCAGCGCACGTGGGCACGCATCATCGTCACATCAGTCCGCGGACGACAGGGATCTCCAGGTCGCGTATCTTCTTGCGCAGAGTATTGCGATTAAGACCCAGCATGGAGGCGGCCTTGATCTGGTTGCCCCGGGTCGCGGCCAGGGTCAGCCGGATCAATGGCCGCTCCACCTCGGCAATAATCTTGTCGTAAACGTCCGTCACTCCCAGCCCATCGTTATGAGCGGCCAAAAATTCCTTGATGTGACGCTCCACGGCATTGGCCAGTGTTTCCGCTCCATTGCCCTGCTGGTTTGATGAGGCCGGCCCCGGCGGCGGAAGTGGATCGGCAAGCTCTGCATCGATCACCGCGGCATGAATGACTTCCTCGGGACACAAGGCAGCGAGCCGGCGCATCAGGTTCTCCAGCTCGCGCACGTTCCCAGGCCAGCCATGCTGCTTCAGCCGGTCAACCGCGCCCTGATCGAGGCTCTTCGCCGGCAGGCCGTCTTCGCGGGCACGTTCAAGGAAATGGCGGGCGAGCAGGGCAGTGTCTTCGACTCGCTCGCGCAGCGGCGGCAGGCGGATCGGCACGACGTTCAGGCGGTAGAACAGGTCCTCACGGAACTGACCCTGGCGGATGGCAGTGCGCAGGTCGCGGTGGGTAGCGGCGATGATACGAACGTTCGCCTTGATCGGCTGACGGCCGCCCACGCTGGTAAACTCGCCCTCCTGCAGCACCCGCAGCAGGCGGGTCTGCGCCTCGGGCGGCATATCGCCGATCTCATCCAGGAACAGCGTGCCTCCATTGGCCTGCTCGAACCGACCCTGAGAGCGATTCGTCGCACCGGTGAACGCACCCCGTTCATGGCCGAACAGCTCGCTCTCGATCAGCTCTCGCGGGATTGCGGCCATGTTGATGGCGACAAACGATCCGCCGCGCCTTTTGCCGTAGTCGTGCAGGGCGCGCGCGACGAGCTCCTTGCCAGTGCCCGATTCACCGTTGATCATCACCGTCAGGTCAGCCGTCGTCAGCCGGGCGATGGTGCGGTAGATCTCCTGCATAGACGGGCTGCGGCCGATCAGCGGCAGACGCTCCTCGGTATCCTTTGCCTCAGCAGGACTGAAGGTAGGTTCCGAGGGTGCGGCCAGCGCACGGCCGACGACCGACAGCAGCTCTCGCAGGTCGAATGGCTTGGGAAGATACTCGAAAGCACCGCGCTGGGTTGCCTTAACCGCAGTCATCAAGGTGGATTGCGCGCTCATGACCACCACCCGCAGCTCTGGCCGGATGCGCTTGATGCGTGGGATCAGGTCCAGGCCATTTTCATCGGGCATCACCACGTCGGTAATGATCAGGTCGCCCTCTCCGTCCTCGACCCAGCGCCATAAGGTGGCGGCGTTGCCAGTGCTGCGCACCTGGTAACCAGAGCGGCCAAGCGCCTGCGTCAGAACGGTGCGGATAGAACGATCATCATCCGCGATCAATACGGTGGGCAAAGTCATAGATCGGCATCTTTCTCTGTCACGACCGGCAGATGAAGTCGAAATTCAGTGCGGCCGGGACGGCTGTCGACCTCGATCAGGCCCCCATGGTCGCCAACGATCTTTGCGACCAGGGACAAACCCAAGCCGCTGCCAGACGACTTCGAGGTGACGAAAGGCTCGAACAGGTGGGGGCGAATGTCTTCCGGGATGCCATGACCATTATCGCGTACAGCAACAAACAGCGGCAGATCCATCCGTTCCATGCTGCCGGGAATGGCAACGCGCATGCCGTGCTGAAAGCCAGTGGCGAGCGTAATCTCGGGATGATGCACGCCCTCCTGTGTGGCTGCTTCGGCGGCATTTTTCACCAGGTTGAGCACAACCTGGATAAGCTGATCACGATTCGCCCAGACCGGCGGCAGGGATGGATCGTAGTTCTCGTGAAAGCGGATATGCGCGGCGAAGCCAGTCTGCGCCAGCTTGCGCACATGCTCCAGCACACGATGGATGTTCACCGCGGTGCGTGCAATCGGCTTTTCACCAAACGCTTCCATCCGATCCACCAAAGCCCGGATCCGGTCAGCCTCATCACGGATAAGCTCGGCCAGCTCACGATCGGCAGGCCCTACGCTTGTCTCCAGCAACTGAGCGGCGCCGCGAATGCCCGAGAGCGGATTCTTCACTTCGTGTGCCAGGATCGCCGCCATGCCGGTGACGCTTCGGGCCGCACCGCGAAACGCCAGTTGCCGGTCCAATGTCCGAGCAGCGGAGGCGTCCTGCATGACCAGGAGCACGGCGCCGGGTTCTTCCGGCAAAGGCGAGCCCTGAACAGTAATACCGCGCTTGTGCAGACGCGGGCTGTCGAGGGTCAAATCATGATCCGAAATGGTCGCTTCGGTGGACCGCACCTGCTCGATCAGCCGGAACAGCGGATTGTCCTGTGGCAGCAGGTCGTCAAGCCGAAGCTGGGCCAGACCCGCCGCCGAGATGCCCAAAAACTGTTCGGCCGAATGATTGACATGTCGGAAGCGGTTTTCTGGATCCAGCAGCACGACTGGCACCGGCAGCGCGCTCAGGATCGCTGCGGCATCACCTAATCGTCCCCGTCCCGCGAGCAGCCGCGTCGCCCGCGCCACGACAGCGCTCATGCAGCTTCGGCCGACAAGGCGTCATTGCGGCCCAGATCGACCGGCGCGACACCGCGGGCAATCAACGGGTCATAGAACCGGTCAATCAGCGCCAGTACCGCCTCGGCCTCGGACAGCCGGTTCATCGTAGCGCGGAAATCGGCTGACCCCGGCAGGCCTCTAGAATACCACGAGAGGTGCTTGCGGGCGAGCCGAACACCTGGTCCCCGGCCGAACTGACAGAGCATTGCCTGATAATGGTCCAGTAGAATGCCTTTCTGTTGCTGCAGAGATGGATCCGGCAGGCGCATGCCGGTCAGCAAATAATGCGCCGCCTGCGCGAGGAACCACGGCCTTCCATAGCAGCCGCGACCGATCATGATGCCGTCGGCACCGGACAGGCTAAGCGCTGCTGCAGCGTCCTCCTCGGTCAGGATGTCGCCGTTAACGATGACAGGAATGTCCACCGCCTGCTTGACCTGCCGGACGAAGACCCAGTCGGCTGTTCCGGTGTAGAATTGCTGCCGCGTGCGACCATGCACCGTGACCATGCGGATGCCGGCGTCCTGCGCGATACTGGCCATTCTGGGAGCATTCAGGCTGCCATGGTCCCAGCCCATGCGCATCTTCAACGTGACCGGCACCGGCACGGCCTTAACGGTGGCCGACAGGATGGCCGCAGCCGCCTGCTCGTCCCGCATCAGCGCTGAGCCTGCCGCCTGGCCGACAGCAACCTTCTTGACCGGACAGCCGAAATTGATGTCTATCAGATGCGCGCCCCTGTCGACAGCCAGCCGTGCCGCATCCGCCATTGCCGCAGGGTCGCAGCCAGCCAACTGGACGGCTGATACGCCACCGAAGCCGTCGATCTGCGCCATCTCGAGCGTCTTGCGATTCTCCCGGATCATGGCCCAGGAGGCGATCATTTCTGAGACAACCATCCCCGCGCCGAGGCGTTTTGCCACCTGCCGGAACGGCAAATCGGTAACGCCAGACATTGGCGCGAGGATTACCGGCGTCTCAATGCGGATATTCTGCCCGAGATCGATCGCTTCAAGAGCGGTAGGTGTGATGTGTGAACGACAGTTGCTCATGATTTGGGCAAGTTAGCGACACATCGAATGGCGCGCAATCTCCCATCCCGGCGGAACCGTGCGGCGGCCGCTTTCGTTCCGGTTCACCACACAGGCGGAAGCATTCGCATGGCTCGGTCAACCGCTTCGCATAACGAGACTTCCATCGAAACCTATCGGGCGAAGCGCGACTTCAAAGCTACGCCTGAACCGCAACCGGCGGCACGTCACAAGAAGCGCAAGCAGCCGTCGCCGATCTTTGTGGTGCAGAAACACCATGCCCACAGGGCGGGCCTGCACTGGGACTTCAGGCTGGAGCACAACAATGTGCTCTTGAGCTGGGCTGTGCGCAAAGGCCCCTCGCTGGATCCGACCGACAAGCGGATCGCCGTTCATGTCGAGGACCACCCCCTGGACTATGCCATGTATCAGGGCACCATCCCCGACGGGCAGTATGGCGCAGGCAAGGTGGAGACCTGGGATCGCGGCACCTGGGAACCGCTGGTTGATCCCGATGCGGGTCTGCGCGATGGCGAAATAAAGTTCGTGCTGTCTGGTCAGCGCCTGCATGGCAAATTCACCCTGGTCCGCCTGAGGCCGAAGCCCAACCAGCGCGGCCGGCAAGACAACTGGCTGCTGATCAAGGGCCACGATGGGCACGAACAGCCCGGGATGGATGCCGAGTCGCTTGAAGTTTCGGTGAAGCTGTCGGACTCCGTGAAGAAGACTGCCGACTCGCCGCCCATTGCCGGGGCGATACATGGCCGGCTGCCTGACAAGCAGGCACCCCAGTTGGCCACAACCGCAGATGGACCGCCGGAGGAAGACGACTGGCTGACCGAGATAAAGTTCGACGGCTATCGCTTGCTCGCATCGGTGGAGCAGGGCACGGTCCGCTTGCTGACGCGTAACGGCAATGACTGGACAGACCGCTTGCCTGCCGTGGTAAGCGCCATGGCCCAGCTTTCGGTAGACTCGGTCCGCATCGACGGCGAGCTGGTGGCACTGGACAAGCAAGGCCTCTCCAGCTTCCCAGCCCTGCAGGCCGCATTGTCGGGCGGACGCGACGAGACCTTGGTGTTCTATGTGTTCGACCTGCTGCATCTCGACGGCTGGGACCTTCGCCCCTGTGCGCTGCGGGACCGGAAACAGCTTCTGCATTCACTCAGGAACTGGCAGGGGATGCTGCGCTACAGCGACCATCATGAGGGTGACGCGGCCCGCATGCGAAAAGCCGCGTGCCAGATGAAGCTGGAGGGGATTATCTGCAAGAAGGCGGATGCGCCATATCACGCCGGCCGCGGCCACGACTGGCTGAAAGTCAAGTGCCAGGGCCGCGAGGAGTTTCTGGTGCTTGGCTGGACCGAACCAGCCGGCAGCCGGACCGGGCTGGGCTCGCTGCATCTCGGCTACTACGACGAGGGCGGCGGACTGCACTATGCCGGCGGCTGCGGCTCAGGCTTTTCCGATGAGCTCCTGGGCATGCTGCGCGAGCGATTGAACGGGCTTGGAAGTGCACCGCCGCCGCAGCTCATTCTGGCTGGCGAGGACCTGGAGCCAACCGTCCACTGGGTCAAGCCGGACCTGGTGGCGGAGACGAACTTCACCTCCTGGTCCGGTGCCGGCCGGGTGCGGCATGCCGTCTTCTTGGGTCTGCGCGACGACAAGTCACCGCAAGAGGTGATCCGAGAACCCGCCGATCCCGAAGCAGACCGTCGCACCATCAAGCCACGTGCCCACGCAGCGTCGTCGAAGCGCAGCGGCCCCATTATCGCGATGCCGCCGAAGCGTGCACCGCAGCCTGCCGCGCCTAGAGCGCGATCGTCTGAGGGCGGTCCAACGTCAGACGCGAATCGCCCTCTCAGACAGGGAAAGCCAGAGCCTGATGACTTCAACCTGAAGCCATCAGGCTCTAGGCGCGCTGCCGCCGCACGGCAAAGCGGCGCCATTGTCACCGCTCGGGCGCCGAGGGCGCGCACCGAGACAATCGAGGGGGTGACGCTGACACACCCCGACCGCGAGTTGTGGCCCGGCATCACCAAGCACGACCTTGCGAACTACTGGCAGACAATTGCGGCCGCTGCCCTGCCGGGGCTGGCGCATCGCCCACTAGCCATTCTGCGTTGTCCGGAAGGTGTGGCGGGCGAACATTTCTTTCAGAAGCACAGCCACGGCGCCATGCCGCCCGGAATTCGGGAGGACAGCGCCGACAAGGCCCCTTTTCTGTTGGTGGACGGGCTGCAGGGACTAGTGGGGATGGCACAGATGTCCGCTGTGGAGCTGCATGTATGGGGTGCCACCGAAGCTGACCCGTTGCATGCTGATCAGCTCGTGTTCGACCTTGATCCCGGCGAGGGCGTGGCGGTGGCGGATATTGTGGCAGCGGCGTTGGATGTGCACGACCACCTGCAGCACATCGGGCTGCAGGGCTTCTGCCGCACCAGCGGCGGTAAGGGATTGCATGTTGTCGTGCCGCTGGTTCCAGGACCGGGTTGGGATGAGGTGCGGGCGTTTTGCAAGAGCTTTGCCGAGAGCCTGAGCCAGAAGAAGCCGGACAAGTATCTCGCGCATGTCAAAATCGCCGACCGGCACGGCCGCATTTTGATCGATTGGCTGAGAAACGGCCTGGGTTCAACTGCCGTCGCGTCATTCTGCCCCCGTGCGCGCCAAGGCGCGGGCGTTGCAACACCGCTGGCATGGAAAGAGGTGACGCCGAAGCTGGACCTCACGACTTTCACGATGAAGACCGTGCCGGCGCGGCTGACCCGACTGCGATCCGACCCATGGGCCGGATTCGAGGAGGCTCGGCGGAAGCTGCCAGCCGCACCGAAGCCGCAGTCCCGGAGGGAACCGGCACCACGCTCGTCGGTCAAGGCGACCATCGTTACGGCGAAGGCACCGAAACCAAAGGGCAGGACAGGCTGACGATAAACGGACGCTGACAGCCATGGACGTAAGCATATGCCGCTGCTGTTTGACCGACGGAATGGCTTATCAGGTGCGGTTTTAGCTGCTCACACGCCTCAACGTTCAGGAAGCATGCGGCGAACAACACCGTCTCGCAGAACCAACAGATGATAGAGCGTGCCGGCGATGTGCAGACCGGCGACTCCCAGTAGAACGAGGGCGACGGCCCTGTGCACGTCGCCCATTTGCATACCCGATGCCGAACCGGAGGAGACCAGTTGAGGCAGCGGGACGACACCGAAGAACATGACTGGCCATCCTCTCGCACTGGCATTGATCCAGCCAAGCAACGGCAGGATGATCAACAGCGCATACAGCACAAAATGCGTCACGCGCGACAACAGCCTGAGGGAAGCCGGAAGGTCCGCAGGAGGGGGTGGGACCTGGCTGACCATCCGCCAACCCAACCGGACGAGCATGACCAATAGGATGCAAAGCCCAATCGAAAGATGCCAGGCTATCAGTCCGACAGGCTGCGTTCCGTGATGGATGTCAGGCATCGTCCAGGCAACCGAGAACTGGCCAACGACCAGCAGCAGAACCAGCCAATGCAGTCCCTTCGCGAGCCCGTTATAAGCAGCAGTATCATGGACCATGTTTGCTCCTTGATCAGCGGCGTCGTCTGCCGGCTACAGCGACGAGCAACAAGATGGCAGCGATGACGGCGACGATGATCGTTGCCACGGCGTAGATCTCAGGCGTGACACCCAGTCGGGTTGCGGAGAACACGACCATGGGCAAGGTTGAGGCACCAGGGCCAGACGTGAAGCTGGCGACGACGACATCGTCCATCGACAAGGTGAATGCCAGCAGCCAGCCGGCGACCAGCGCGGGCACCATCAGCGGCAATGTGACCACGGCGAACGCCTTCCAGGGGGGCGCATAGAGATCCATCGCCGCCTGCTCCAGCTCGACGTCGGCATCCGCCAGCCGCGCCCGAACCACCACGGCAACATACGCAACCGCAACCGAGGCGTGGGCCAGTGTCACCGTACCGGCTCCTCGGCCAGCGGGCCATCCAGTCAATTGTTCGGTTGCCACAAACAGCAGCAGCAACGAGAGACCGGTGATCACCTCCGGCATTACGAGCGGCGCGGCCACCCCTGCCTCAAACAGCGCTCGGCCATGGAACCGGCCAAACCGGGCCAGAACAAAGCCGGCGGTACCCCCGACAACACAGGCAATCGTTGCGGAGACGGTGGCAATGCGCAGCGACAGCAACGCGGCGTTGATCAGAGCCTGATCGTGCCACAGGACGCCATACCACCGGGTTGAGAAGCCTGACCAAGCCGTTACCAGGCGTGATGCATTGAAACTGAAGACAACGAGAAAAGCGATCGGCGCGTAGAGGAAAACGTAGCAGACGATCAGCCAGGCGACGCCCACCACTACAGCATGAACAGCACGCCCAGGCTGACCGCACCAACAAGGATGCAGTAGTAGGCGAACGGATTCAGGGCCCACGCGTCGTGCTGGCGGAAATACCGCATGAGGAAGGTGGTGCTCAGCAGCGCTGTGATGCCGGCCACGACCGCGGCGAACGCGGACAGCGTCAGCACGCCTTGAGGCACCTGTTCGTGCAGCAACTTGGGTACCTCAAGCACCGTGGCGCCCAGGATGATCGGCGTGGCTATCAAGAATGAGAAGTGCGCCGCCGCCTCATGGTTGATGCCACGCAAAAGGCCGCCGACGATCGTAGCGCCCGAACGCGAGATCCCGGGAATCAACGCGGTGCACTGCCAGCAGCCGATGGCCAGTGCATCTCTCTGAGTCAAGGTGGACAGCGCACGCTGAGCACTGCCTCGTCCGCGCAGCCGCTCACCAAACAGCAGCAGCAGGCCGTTGACGATCAGGAACCCAGCAGCGACAACGGGTGAGCCGAACAAGCCCCGAACCAGCTTCTCCAGCACAAACCCCAAGACCACCGCAGGGATGGTGGCTATGATCACGAGCAGAAACACGCGCCGGCTTTCCCCGACCTGGTGCTGGTTTCCGATGCCCAGAACGCCGGTCAGGATCGCCCACCAGTCACGCCAGAAATAACCGAGCAAGGCGGCCGCTGTGCCAAGATGCAGCATGACGAGGAACGGCAGGAACTCCGCAGACCGTTGATCGGTCCCCCAGTGCAGCAGTGCCGGCAATACAACCGCGTGTCCAAGGCTGCTGACAGGAAAGAGCTCGGTTGCCCCCTGCAGAATGGCGATCACGAGGGCTTGTAACGTATCCATTTCGGGCTCCGGCCGATTCGCCGTCGAAGCCTACTGCATATCGGCATGTCGCGGAACGGGATTACCATTGCACCGATGGTCGGGTTGAACCCGTCCCGCGAATCCCAAGGCTGGTGGAAGCAGGAGGCAAGGTCCTCTCAGTCGTTCAGCGGGTAGATCGCCATCAGCCGGCGCTGGTTCATCCAATGGCGATACATTTCCATAACACCGGATGCCGAGAATCCCCGACGACGGTTCGCCGCCCCTATGCGGAACGCCATGCCGTAGTGATAGAACTGGGTGCGCCAGGCGTGCATCAGCTTGGTGCGGGGATCCCAGATATGCGTAGCCTCAGAGCCTGCGCCATTGATCTCGATCACCTGAAAGCCAACACCGAGGCGCAGCGCGGCGATCGAATCAAACCGGACGTCGATGCGGCCGAAGTAGAACTCTGGAATCGCATCGGCCAGCACCTGGATTGCCTGCGTCAGCGCTGGCGTGATCAGGTCACCTCCGTCTTCGAAAATCGAGCCTTTGCAATGATTGCCGACGAAGACAAGCTGTATGGTCTCACCTTGAGACGGGATGAGGTCCAGCCGGCCGGCCAGCCGATCAAGGTAAAGATGCGGCACCAGGCGCGCCCGCTCATCAGCTAGGATCAGGTTACGCAAGGTGGAACGCCCGTCGCCGACCACGATCGGTGGCTGCTTGATTGTCAGCGAAGTGATCTTGCCAACCGGCTCATTCGGATGGCGCACGTAAAAGATGCCGGCTTCATTCGACTTGCGGACGTAGTGCTGCAGCATGATCGTTTCGTTGGACGGGAACGCCTTGAAGTATGCATCCAGCTCTTCGCGGTTATGAATCAGCCTGACGCCGGTGCCGTTGCAGCCAATATCCGGCTTGGCCACCACCGGATAGGTCATCCCGCTTGCATCCATCAGCGCCTCGGCATCCGCTGCACCGTCTGGCCGGGCTGGAATTCCAAAGGCCGGTGCCACCAGATCTTTCGCGGCAGATCCCACCTGATCGAGAATTGACAGCTTGGATTCACCGCACAAGCCGCCAGTGGTGATGCGCGGATTGGCCGCGGTGGGCAAACTGAAGTCCCCATGTCGAAGGCCCAGCATCAGCCAATGGATCACCACCGGCGTGTAGAACATCCAGCCTGGCCAGAACTCAAAGAACGACAGCGGATTGCCTGTTTTCGGCTTCACGGCATGGCGGGCGGAGACGGCGCTGCCCATGCTCATCGGCGTGCCCCTTGCATTCCGGCCGCCGCTGCCCGCCCAGCCAGGATGATGAACACGACAAAGCCGGCCGCTCCGGCCCAGCGCCAGGCGCCCAGATGATCCATCAGGAAATGTCCCACTCTCATGGACGTTGCGAACAGCAGACTTGTCCAGGCCGCGGTTGCAACCACCGCGGCCAGGGTGAACTGGCGCAGATCGGCACCGACGAAGCCGCATGTGGTGTAGGTTGGCAGCCGCAGCCCAGGCAGGAAACGGCTGATTAGCACGACCTGAAAGATCCGCCCGGAGATCCAGGCCTTGATCGTCTCCTGCCGGTGCGGCGGAAGCTGCCGGGCAACCCACGGCACCCGGGCGGATAGCGCGCCTAGCCCATACAGGCCAAGGTCGCCGAGGACAATACCGATGTATAGGGACAGCAGAGCCAGCCACATCGGCAAGGATCCATCCTCGGTCTGCATCGCGGCCGCGACGGTTGCCGCATCCTCAAGGATGAAGGTTCCAAGAATGATCGCGCAGGCCTGAAACCATGCGGAGTGGCCGGCTAAGGCCAGCAAGGACGTGATCGAACCAGCCAGCATGGCGTTCGGCTAAAGCCTTCCTGCAGATGGATATAGAACATCGCAGATAAGCTTCGAAGCCAATAGCCCTCAATCACCTGTTCGTCATAACGATCTCATAACAGATTGCCGAACGGAAACGACGCGGTTGCCCCCAATTAGACAAGCAGGGTTACTGGCGAGTATTCTGACTATCAACAGGTGTAAAAGAGGAAGTCAGGAATGAGCGTGGTCTGGACCGAGGGGATCAATGAGATCGCCGGACTTAAACTGCATGTCTCGCGGGCGGGCAGCGGTCCTCCGGTGCTTGTGCTTCACCATGACATCGGCACGGTTGGCCGACTGCCGTTCTATGATGCGCTGGCGGAAAAACACGACGTCGTCATCCCGCATCATCCGGGCTGGGGAAAGTCCGAACGTCCGCAATGGATGCGTCATCCACGTGACATCTCGGCAATCTATAGCTGGCTGCTGGCCGATCTCGGGGTGGCTGGCGTATCGCTGCTAGGCTTGGGATTTGGCGGCTGGATTGCCGCCGAGATGGTCAGCCAGTCGCCACAGGCCTACCGGAAGCTGGTGCTGGTCGGGGCGATGGGCATCAAGCCGCCCGAGGGGGAAATCGCCGACCAGGCCATCGTCTCCTACATCGACTATCCGCGTTCGGGCTTTCATGATCAGGCGGCTTTCGCGGCGACGTATGGCGACGTCACGACCGATCAGTTGGAAGCCTGGGACATCGCCAGGGAGATGAGTTTCCGCACCGCCTGGAAACCCTACATGTACAGCCAGACCTTGCCGCATCTGCTGGGCGGCGTGCGTTGCCCGGCACTGATCATCTGGGGTGACGACGACAGGATCGTCCCGTTGAGCGCTGGTCACGCCTATGCCAGGGCGCTGCCCGGCGCAACCCTGACCACCATCCCGGCGTGTGGGCACTTTGCCGAGATGGAAAAACCGGAGGCCGTCGCAAGACTGGCCACTGATTTCCTGTCGGCGAACTGAAGGAGGATTCAACCATGCATATGATGTATTTCACCGAACAGCCGATGGCCGCCTATGACGCCCAGGCTGGACTGGACTACGGGGCGACTGCCCTGACGTTCTCTAACAGCCATTTCGATCCGAACGAAGGCAGCCGGCTGTACAACGAATACCTTGAAGAATACATCATGGCCGAAGAGTGTGGTGCGGACGGCATCATGCTGAACGAGCATCATAACGCCCCGTTCTGCATGCAGGCACGCACCAACATGTTTGCCTCGATCCTGGCGGCGGTGACGAAGCGGGTGAAGATTGTCATCCTCGGCAATCCGCTGCCGCTGACGGAGAACCCGGTCCAGCTCGCCGAAGAATTGGCGATGATCGACATGATCTCGAAGGGGCGCCTGGTCTCTGGATTTGTGCGCGGCGGCGGTCAGGAACAACTGGCAAACGGTGTCAACCCGGCCTTCAACCGTGAGCGTTTCATCGAGGCGCATGACTTGGTGCAGAAGACCTGGACGCAGCCCGGGCCGTTCCGATGGGAGGGCACGCATTACCAGCAGCGGGTGGTCAACCCATGGGCCATCCCGATGCAGAAGCCATACCCGCGGGTATGGATCCCCGGCGTGCTGTCGAAGGAGACGGTGATCTGGACGGCGCAGCAGCGGTATCCCTACATCGCGCTGAACACCTCGATCGAGGCGACCAAGACCATCCATGAGACCTACGACAAGGCTGCCGCGGAGGTCGGCTATACGGCTGGACCGGAGAACTTCGGCTATCTGATCCGTGTGCACGTGCAGGACACGGAAGAAAAGGCGATGCAGAACGCTCGGCAGTTCATGTGGATGCAGGGTGAGTTCACCGGACTCGCCAATCCGGTCTGGGCCAATCCGGCGGGCTACTTCTCCCCGTCCGGACGGCGGGCGTTCGTTGAGTTCTCGACCGGGCGGGCCAAGAATCCACGCGGCAACCCGACCTTTGAGCAGCAGGTCGCCGACACGATGATCATTGCCGGCACCCCGGATCAGGTGATTGAGCGGCTGAAGTACCTCGTCAAGGAGACCCGCCCCGGCATCATGGGCATTTGGGCGAACGACGGAACGGTCAGCAAGGGAGACCGCCGCCGCTGCATTCAGTTGCTGTGCGGCGAGGTAATGCCGGCGATCCGCGAGTTCGGTGCCGGGCTGGGACTTAAGGATCCGTGGGAAGCAGATGCGCCAGTGCATCTGCGTTACTCGACGGATCTGCAGCAGCGACGGGTGGCGGCTGAATAGCACTGCCGGCCACATCCTGAACTGAGCCGGCGCGGTCGCCGGCTCAGCCTCCGGACGAAAACAGACCGCGGCTCTTCCCTGGGGACGTGGTTCTCGTTGATCGGCCTTCAGGCGGCCTCGGCACATCGGATCATGAGACTTCGGACTTCCCGGTGTGCAGATGCGTCAGCCGCATGTGGTCAGGGACCTCTTGTCCCGCGTCGATGAACGCCTTTCGCAGCGCGCCCAACGAGGGGCCGAAGATGCCGCCGCGGTTCTCGCTGCACCACTCACGCGAGCCAATGGTCGTGTCCACACTGCCTTGGAAGCGAGGCATCACCCACCGGGCAAACAGCTCGTAACTGCGCAAGGTCTGCTCCCGGTTTGCCCATTCGTGCGATCGGAACAGCACCGCGCCGGCCCCGCCGCCGGTAAAGCCCAGCAGCCGCTCGATCCCGGCGATAATTGTTTCAGGTGAACCAACCAGCGTCGATCCGGCGGCAAGCCCCTCGGCTAGAGGGTTCTCGCTGCGCATCGGCGGACGGCCCAGCGTTTCGCTGAAATAGGTCAGGGTCTCGATGCGCTCACCACGGCGCACCTCTTCCATCGCCAGCTCATCGCTTTCAGCGCAGTGCATGTTGATCACCAGCCGCCAATCGTCGCGGTTCAGGGTCTTGCCGTGCTTGGCCGCTTCGGTTTCGCCCATCTTCCAGTAATCGGCCAGCTTCGCCGATCCGCCGGGCAACCCCGCGCCCAGTGACAGCAGCCCCACGCCATACTTGCCCGCGGCCAATGCACCCGAAGGGGTGGTCGCGCTGGCGACGGCGATTGGAAAGCCGCCCTTGGTATACGGTTTCAGGTGAAGCCGAGCGTCCCGCAGTTCGAACCAATCGGTCTTCATGTTGACGGGCTCACGGCATGCCAGCAGCGCCGTAATGGCGCCCAGCGACTCGTCCATCATCTTGCGCTGGCGGTCGGCATCGATACCCATCATATAGGCGTCCGAAACCAGCGCGCCTGGCCCGCAACCCAGCATCGCTCGGCCACGTGTCATGTGATCCAGTTGAACGAAGCGCTGCGCCACCATCAAGGGATGATGATAGGGCAGACTGGTGACCCCTGAACCCAGCATGATGTGGCGGGTCTTCTCCGCCGCCACGCCGATGAAAATCTCCGGCGCGGCAATGATCTCCCAGCCCGCGGAATGGTGTTCGCCGATCCAGGCTTCGTCATAGCCGAGGTGATCAAGCCACTGGATCAGTTCGAGGTCGCGGCCCAGGGCGAGCGTCGGGTTGTCGCCGACACGATGAAAGGGGGCGAGAAATATGCCGAAGCGCAGACCGTCATGGGTCGCCATGCGGATGTCCTTTCAGATTGTCATACGACGGTGGCCAACGCGGCCAGGATGGTCAAGATGCGGCGGTCGCCTAGTGTCCGATCGCAGAGAAGTGCTGCACGCGCTTCGCCGCGTGAATCGGCCACTTCAAGCCAAACCGACGTATCGCCCTTCACTGATGGGCGATATTAGGCGTTCCTGACCGTTGATCAGGCGAAGGCGGCAAATACCTCCTGCAGCGCCGTCATCTGGTTGCCGGCGGCCGATGAGGGAACGATGATCAGGTCGCGGACGCCGGCTGCCCGCCAGGCTTCGACCCCATCGCGGATCTGGTTTGGCGGGCCAAACAGCGTATGGTCCGCCAGCCATTTGTCAGAGAAGTATCGCGGCACGTCATCCTTACGTCCTTCGGCGATGGCAGCCTCGATCGCGTCCATCTCCTCGCCGTAACCGGCCTCGCGCCAGTAATTGCGGTAGTTTGCCAGGAAACCGTAGCTGGTCAGGGTACGGCGGTTCACTGCCTTGGCTGCCTCAACATCCTCACTGATGCAGGTCGGGACCATGTTGCCGATAAAGAAGGCGGGGTCGCTGCGCTTTTCGGCCGGCAGAGCGTCCAGCGACGCCGCCATGTGCGAACATGACGCATTGGCGAACACCACGCCCTCGGCGATCTCCCCCGCCAAAGCCACCATCTTGCGGCGCAACGCGGCAACGATGATCGGTGGTAGCGGCCCTAAACCGTCCTGGGCACGGAACTTCTCGACGAAGCCGCGGATATCAGCCAGAGGCTTCCCGGGGGATATCCCCATGCGAATGTGCGATGGCGCGTGCGCGACGCCGATGCCCAGGCGGAAGCGGCCGCCAGAGACTTCGTGCATGGCCGCCGCACTCTGCGCGAAGTCACCGATGGTGCGCTGGTAGATCGGCGCGATCGCCGTACCGAAGCAAATGCTGTCCGTATTCCAGGCCAAGGCTTCACAGAGCGACATGTTGCCGAACATGCTGGGTGAGTAGATGCCGGCAAAGCCGCGCCGCTCGATTTCCTGAGCGATCTCGATGGTGCGGCGGCGGCGGCCAGGGACCGCGACCAGGCTGATGGCAGGCAGGCTCTGCGGCATGACGTGATCCCCTTTTACGTGCCGCTGACGCTATCTGGCGACGCCGGAAGGGGCAATCGTCAGTGGGCTGGGCGATGAACAGGCCAGGAAAGTAGCGGAACATCCGCGCCCGTTAACTGACCGTCATCGACACAGGGCGGAAAAGCTGCGCGCCAGCGGATCCGGATGCCGGCGTGGAAGACATTACCTTGCCTACTGCAGGGTGTCGGCACCGGCCAGTCTTGCATGCCCTGTCAGATGACATATTACCGACATCACACAGTCAGCCTTTAAAGCCATGCATCGCAACCAACGTTGTCACTGCGCCGCTCCGGTGATTGAGCGTGCCTTGGACGCGGAACCTGCCGTGCTCTAGATCGTTACCGATGGCTGTAGGCTGGGGGTTTGAATGCCGGTAGACTGCGGGCCGGGCTGTGCAATCGGCGTCATGGCAAAGGCACCGCGTGCGGGATTCTGCAAGACGCGGCTTTGCCCGCCGCTGCAGCCCGATCAGGCGGCCGCTCTCAGCGCGGCATTTTTACGGGACATTTCCGAGAACATCGCGGCGGCTGCTCGGCAGGTGCCAATCGCCGGTTATGTTGCCTATGCGCCGGCTGGGCAGGAGGCGATGTTCGACGGCCACCTCGCGGCAGACACCGGGCTGTTGCTGGCGGACGGATCACCGCTGATGCCGCCGAATGTGCAAGGGTTCGGCCGCTGCCTGCTGCATGCGATCCTGGCAATGCTGGCCAGGGGCCATAGGGCGGCGGCAGTCGTCAATTCCGACAGCCCGACCTTGCCGACGGGGCTGCTGGTTCAGGCGGCGCGGGCACTCGCGGCAGAGGGCGATCGCGTGGTGCTTGGGCCTGCCGTGGACGGCGGATACTACCTGCTGGGAATGAAGGCGGCGCACGCGCATCTTTTCGCCGACATTGCCTGGAGCACGGATCAGGTGGCTGCGGCCACCCGCAGCCGGGCAATGGAACTGGGTCTCGAGATCGTCGAGCTGCCGTCCTGGTATGATGTGGATGACACTGCCTCTCTGTCCCGGCTGCTGACCGATACTGCGTCGACGCCCAACACGGATGTCTGCGGCATGATCCCCTATGCCGCTCCATTCACCACATCGACGTTGACGCAGATGGATCTGCAGGTGCGGGGCCTGGACCAAGCCGCCGAATGAAATGGCTTTGGGTTCTGGGGGTTGCACTGTTCGGCCTGACCATGGCGGCGCTCTCGCTGCATGTTCCAGGCGCGCTGGGTGTCGGGTCGCTCACGCTTAAATCCTGGTTTGTCGCGATCCTTGGGGTAAGTGCCGCGGTGTATGTGCTGGCTGTGTCAACAGTGACCCGAGGGGTCAGCACACGCTATGGAATATGGGTCGTCCTGCTGATCGCGGCAGCCGAGCGGCTGCCGTTGATCATGTCACCGCCGTTTCTGTCGACCGACGTTTACCGTTACGTCTGGGACGGGCGGGTCCAGGCTTTGGGCATCAACCCGTATCGTTACCTGCCCGCTGATCCGGCGCTGGCGGTCTTACGCGACACAGTTGTGTTCCCGCGCATCAACCGTGCGGGGTATGCGCCGACGATCTATCCGCCGGCTGCTCAGCTTGTATTCGCAGCGATCGGTTATCTTTGGTCGAGCGTCACTGCGGTCAAAGCAGCCATGGTCGGCTTCGAGGCCATAGCGGTCGTCTGCCTGCTGCGGATGCTGGCGGCTGCCCGGCTGCCCGCGGAACGCGTGCTGATCTACGCGTGGAATCCACTGCCAATCTGGGCGTTTGCTGGCAACGGGCACATCGATGCCGCGGTTGTTGGCCTGCTGGCCACGGCATTGCTGCTGCGGGTCCGGCGGCTGGACGGATGGGCTGGGGTGGCGCTGGGACTGGCAATCCTGGTTAAGTTCTTGCCCGCGGTGGTGACGCCGGTGCTGTGGCGACGCCGCGCAGGCTGGTTCGCGATCGCTGGGGTGTTCATCACGGTCATCGCTTTGTACACGCTCTACAGCAGCGCTGGACGACAGGTTTTTGGCTTCCTGCTGGGTTATGGGTCTGAGGAAGAATATGACACGGGTGGCGGGTTCTGGGTACTTGCCGGTCTCGCCCGGGTTGTTCAGATGCCAGACATCGCTCCCAGCCTCTATAAGGCTTTTGTCGCTCTGGTGTTGGCAGGACTTGCCTGCTGGTTCGCATTCATCCGCCGTCCGGACGATCCAGTAGCCGTCTGTGGCGCATCTGCGACGATGATGTCTGTGCTCACTTTTGCCATAAGTCCGCACTATCCATGGTATTTCGCGTGGCTGGCGGTCCCATGTGTTCTGTGGCCGGCGCCGGCAGTGGTCTGGCTTTCGGTCTCGCCGGTGCTGCTTTACCTCGATACGTTTGCCGACCGCCTGGTGTGGCCCTCGGTCGTCTACCTGCCGGCGATCGTCTTTGTTCTGGCTGACCTACGCGCATCCTATGCTGTTGTCTCACTCAAAGGAACCCAATGACGTCCACAACAACACTACAGGACCCACGGCGTTACTTCGAAACAGTCGCGGCCGAGAGGAATGACACCGCCGAGGCGCTGCCGGTGTGCCTATATCTTGAGGTCACCAATCGCTGCAATCTGCTGTGCGAGACCTGCCCGCGCACGTTTGAGGACCTGGAACCGCCAGCCGATATGAGCTGGGAGCTGTTTACCAGAATTGTCGATCAGGTGCCCAACGTGGCGCGCGTGGTGCTGCATGGGGTTGGCGAGCCGATGCTGGTGAAGAACCTGCCGAAGATGATCCGTTATCTCAAGGATCGAGGCACTTATGTATTGTTCAACACTAATGGTACGTTACTTGGTCAAAAGAAGTTCCAGGACATCATAGATACGGGATTGGACGAGCTCCGTGTCTCCTTGGATGCGGCTGACCGCAAGAGCTACGCCGCTATTCGGGGTAAGGATTTCTTCCCCAGGATTGTTCGCGACGTTGGAAAGTTCACTGCCTACCAGCAGCAGATGGGTGTGACGCATCCACGGGTGTCGTTGTGGCTGACTGGCTTGAAGGAGACGGTGGATCAGCTTCCGGCGTTCGTAAAGCTGTCAGCCGCCATGGGGGTGACTGAAGTGCATCTGCAGCGCTTGGTGTTTGACGAAAGCGGGTTCGGCAAGGCGCGGGCAGAGCATTCCCTGTTTGAACAGACACGTGATGAGGAGCAGCAGTCCATCGAGGCGGCGACTGTGATAGGCCGCGCGCTGGGGGTCACTCTGGATGCGTCCGGTGCCACGGAACCTGGCTTGAGCCTGAAACGAGCGGCGGATGAAAAGCCATGGGCGACCTGCCGGCGGCCCTGGTCGCTGATGTACTTCACGGCGCATGGCCGGGCGCTGCCGTGCTGCATCGCGCCGTTCTCCGCCCGCGGGTATGAAAACTACACCTTGGGTGATGCAACACAGCAGACATTGCGCGAGATGTGGAACAGCCCGGAGTACCAGGATTTCCGCTCCTCACTGCTCAGCGATGTCCCGCCCCTGCCCTGCCAGAATTGCGGCCTGCGATGGAGCCTTTAGAGGCCCAACGCGTCAGCGTCGTCATCCCGACATACAACGAAGCCGCCGCAATTGGCGATGTGATTCAGGAACTTCCCCGTCCTCTGGTGCACGAGGTCATTGTCGCGGACGGCGGCAGCACCGATGGCACACAGAGCATCGCACAGGGCCATGGTGCGAAGGTGCTGGATGCCGGACGGGGCTATGGCCGCGCCTGCAAGGCTGGAGCCGACGCCGCAATGAGCGCCGTCGTCGTCTTCCTGGACGGCGACGGAGCGGATCGAGGCGACCTGTTGGCAATGATCGCCGGCCCAGTCCTGGCGGGAACGCATGACTTTGTCGTTGCCTCCCGCACGCGCGGCCAACGCGAGACGGGCGCGATGGCCTGGCATCAGGTGCTGGCGGGCCGTCTTGCTGGTTTTGCAATGGGTGCGCTGTACGGCATACGCTACAGCGACATGTGCGCCTACCGGGCGATCAGACGGGACACGCTTCTCGCACTGAACATGGCTGAGATGACGTACGGCTGGAACATAGAGATGCAGATGAAGGCCGCGCAGGCCAGGTTGCGGATATTGGAAGTGCCCGTTCCTTATCGGTGTCGAGCGGGGGGACAGTCGAAGGTTGCCGGCTCCCTGCGCGGGACGCTTCAGGCGGGCAGCAGAATTCTTGCAACGTTTGCAAGGGTCGCTTCGCAGCGACACGCAGTTCGCTAATTTCTGCCACCAAATATTTCAGGCATTATACACAGAAAGTTGATCAAACTACTACTTGATGATCCAGTCACTCAGCCACGATCGCTTATGGCGTTTGCTGCGCTCCATCAGGCCCTGATACCCGTAGCTCGGTATCGAGACTGCAAACAAAAAACCCCTATGGGCAAGATCCCAAAGGGGTTTCACAGGTCAACGAATAGCTTCTTCTACCGAAACAGCCGCGTGGCAGCCTCGCTTATTCGTGCTTCTTTGCCCAGTCAGACCCGTAAACGGGCGGGCTGGTGCCGGCTGGCAAACCCTGAGTACGCTGCTTATAGGCCGCACTTCCCGGTCCAACCTCGGTTGGAGAGTTGCCGTCAGTTTTCTGTTTCTGTGCCGTCGTCGGCTTTGGCTTGCTGCTGTCAGTATCGGACTGAGCGAAAGCCGGCGCGCCCACGAGCAGTCCCGCTGCCAGAAGACCGGCTGATAGCTTGAGAGTATTCATTTTACACTCCGGTTAGAGGTTAGCCGGCGCAATGCCAAAAGCGCCGGAAAATACTTGCCGTCAGTCAGAAGATTTAGACGTAGGAGATAGTCAGACATAACTCAGTTACAAGCACGTTTTGCAGCGATCCAGTAACCGGCCTCCGGTGGTGAAAACCGCTGAGCGCAAGCCGTGGTCTTTATCCATTGATCTCGCCAGCACGGCCGGATACCCGAAGCAGCTTGCTGATATCTTGCAGGGGGCACCTGGCGGCAAGTCTGTTCTTTCGCGGCCGCGACGCTTGTGATTTAGTCTGCCAACTGCTTCGTATAATGAAGATGGGTCTGTGCCAAGTGCATTTACGAAATTCCATCCTGCTCGTCATGATGACGGCCCTTTTGATGGCGCCAGCCGCTTCGTCCGCCTTCGCTGACGATCTGGGAGCTAACAAGTCCGAGTTGATCCGTGGCCTGCTGCCGACTGTGGTTAACATCACCATCAAGAAAGAGGAAGCCGCCAGCACTTCCACCGCCACCGTCAATGCGGCAGTGCCAGGGGCAGACGCCAATCCGAACATCAAGACCTATGTGGGATCAGGATTCGTCATCGATCCGTCAGGGCTGATCGTTACAAATTACCACGTGGTTGAAGATGCGTTCGAGATTACCGTCATGTTCTCGGACGGTTCGCGCCTGCCAGGCAAGACACTGAGCGCATCAAGGCTTGCCGACTTGGCATTGCTGAAAGTCGCGGCCGATCACCCGCTGACGGCGGCGCACTGGGGCAACAGCGATCTCATCCAGGTTGGCGACCAGGTGTTCGCTGCCGGCAATCCCTTTGGGCTCGGCCTGTCGATTTCTGCAGGCATCGTCAGCGGCCTGAATCGCGACATCCAGAACTCACCCTATGATGACCTGATCCAGACAGATGCCACGATCAACCATGGCAATTCCGGCGGCCCGCTGTTTGACATGCAGGGCAATGTTGTCGGGGTAGACTCGACGATCATTTCGCCGACCAGTGGCTCCTCCGGTGTGGGCTTCGCCATTCCTGCGAACGGCGCACGGTTTGTTATTGACCGGCTACGCACCTATGGCTGGGTGCGCCCGGGCTGGATCGGTGTAAAGCTGCAGCAGGTGACGCCTGACATGGCGGCGGCTTTGGGGATGGAGCAATCGCAGGGCTCTATCGTGGCGTGGGTCCTGCCAAGCGGTCCCGCGAAGCAGGCTGGCCTGGAGATCGGCGACGTCATATTGCGCTACGATGGGCATGCGCCCACCGATGAACGTGCGCTGCTGCGTGAGATTGCCTCAACATCGGTCGGTAATACGGTAACACTGACTGTTCGGCATGAGGGTGTCGAGCGGGAAGTGCCGGTGGCTGTCAAGGAATGGCCGCGCAATCAGTGGGATGCCCGCGACGCACCCATGTCCGTCAAGGCGCCTAAAATCGTTATCCCCCCCGACCTCGGTTTGACGCTGTCGACAATCGACAGCCAGCAGAGAGCGCACCTGGGGCTGGAGGACGGGCTTGAAGGTGTGCTTGTCACCAATGTCGGGACCGAATCTGATCCGGCGCACCGCGGCATGACGGCTGGAGACGTCATCCTGCGTGCGCAGGACAAGGCGGTTGCCACCCCAGCAGACGTACAGGCCGCCATCGACATGGCGCGCGCTAAGAACCGGCGCTTCCTGTTGTTGCTGGTATTGCCGAAGACGCGCGACATTCCGGGGCCGAAGTGGGTTGCGCTGCAACTAAATACCACGGGCTGAACCGCGGCAAACTCTCGCTACTCGGGCTCCAGCAAGCTGATGCGCGAAAGGTCAGCGGTGGCTGCTCCGGTTTCGTCAAGCGCGACTGCGTCTGCGTAACGCATGCCGAAACGGATGTGCTCGGCGGGGTAGTCGGCCATATCCTGCACAACGGCCGCAAGCGCATGGTCGCGTGCCTCAATCGTCAGGAAAAGTCTGGCTTTGCTGGCAACCAGGCTTTCTGCGTCGTGGCCGAACAATGGGCTGGTCTCGTCAATGACGTGCAGCAGCGTCCAAGGCATGACGAATATCGGCAGATGCGACTGAACCAAACGCAGATCATGGATACGACGAAAGAACACGCCTTCAGCGGTGTTCTCCGCCAGCAGCACAAAAACCCGGACGTTTGCGCTGCTCATCATCGACAGTCGTCCGTTAGCCAGCCGCGCCATTAATGTTGGCTGCCCGTTACGAGTCGTGATCACGGCGTTGTCGGCATAGATAATCTTGGCTTTCGGCCGGGAGAACCGGACAAACAGCAGGCCGGTGACAATCGCTGTGAAGGCCGTTCCGGTCACAATTTCTGTTGCCGAAATCACGTGGCCATAGGATGTCGCAGGAGCCATGACACCGTATCCAACGGTCGCAAGCGTCTCAATGCTGAAGAAAAAGGCGTCACTGAATGAACCAGCACGGGCGTTGATGATGTCACCTGGGCTAATGACGTAGAGCAGCCCGAAGACAAGGTTGATCGTCAGCCAGCAGCCGATCATCGCCACCAGGAAACCAGGCCACGATAGGCTCACTGCCAAGTGATACGGATCACGCAGATCAAAGCGCGCGACTCCCACTCTCCATAGGCCAGAACCATCCCGCCCGATCGGTAAGGGTTTCTGCGACCGAGGCCGCGTGCGGCTGGACATACGAAAACCTCAGAGCATCTTCGGCGTCATTTTACAGCCAAACATTTGGCACCACACCGAGTCGATCCATGAACTGGACCATCTTTGATTTCCAGCGCAGTCCCATCGTCATGCGCGATGCCAGCGGCCGGTCAATCTGACAGAATTGTGGGTCTTAACGCCACTTGAGCAGCCGCTCTGCCGCTGCCCGCATATCCTCCTCGGGCCCACAGTAGCTGAAGCGAATGAAGTGGCTGCCGCGGCTGCGGTCGAAGTCTACGCCGGGGCTGGCAGCGATGCCGGCTTCCCGCAGCATCCGGTCGCAAAAAGCCACGCTGTCGTTGGAGCGGTTGGCAATGTCCGCGTATAAATAGAACGCCCCTTCAGCCGGAGAGAGGCGGTCGAAGCCGGCAGCAGGCAAGGCAGCCAGCAGATGATCACGCGCGCGACGATATCGAGAGACGTTCGCCTGCAACTCCGTCTGGCAGTCAAAAGCCGCCTCTGCCGCAACCTGAGAGATATACGGCGCGCTGATGAACATATTCTGCGCCAGCCGCTCGATCGGACGCGCCAGGTCAGGCGGCAGGACCATCCAGCCAATCCGCCAGCCGGTCATGGAGAAGTATTTTGAGAAGCTGTTGATGACGATTGCGCTGCGGCTGAACTCGGCAGCGCAGGCGATGGGACTGTCATAGTTCAGGCCGTGGTAGATTTCGTCGCTGATCAGCCGCACGCCGCGCCGATCACACCACTCGGCGATCGCCGCAAGGTCATCGCGATGCAGCATGGTGCCGGCCGGATTGCACGGACTGGCGACGATCAGCCCGTCAAGCGGCGGGTCAATCGCATCAAGCATCGCGACATCGGGTTGAAACCGCGTCTGTGGACCCGCCTCAAGGATGACCGGGTTCATGCCCAGGGCCATCAGTATGTTGACATATGGCGGATAGAAAGGCGCCGCCATCGCGATGCGGTCGCCAGGATCGAACGCGGTGAGGAATGCCATGGGAAATGCGCCAGACGCACCGACGGTAACGGCGATGCGCTCGATGGGGATTTCTACTCCATACCATGCCTGCATGTGGGCTGCGATCCGCTGGCGCAGTGAGCGCAAGCCAAACGCCTCGGTATAGCCCATCGGGTGGCCAGACCGTAGGGCTGCCTGGGCGGCGGCGGCGGCGCCAGCGGGTGCGCCGGTTCCGGGTTGGCCAACCTCCATGCGGATAACATGCGGGTCGTGCCGGCGCAGTGCTGCTTGCCGGGCATTCGCAGCGGTGATGACGTCCATCACCAGGAACGGGGGTGCCGCGGCCCCCTTGCCGACTTTCAACACCATGTCCTCAGTCCTGCCAGTCAATCGTTTCAGCCAGGATCCTCAACGGGCTGTCCTGCTCGGTTCCTGAGACTGTCACGATGCACGGCTTCGACACGCCGGTGCACTTGCGCAGCCGCTGGACCTCTTCATGGGGCAACTCGGATATGATGACCCGAACCCGCTCTTTCGGTTTCGCGCCGCTGCCCAGCTCGCAGAACGAGGCATTGCAGACGATGCGGCCTGGTCCCACCGTCGTTCGCGCCAACGCCGGCGCCCCCTGCATGCTCATGACCGCCATGATCAGCCCAATGCTTCGTCGGGTCAGTTGGCTCCCATGGCAAGGCCGGCTTCGCGTGGATCGTTTGCCCAACCGCACTCCGTGTTCTCCCCAGGTAAATATCGGGCGCAGGCGATGACGTTCGCCCGCCCCGGATCAGGCACCGGCACGTCGAGCGGCCGGCGTGTTTTCAGTGTGTTGATCAGAGCGACAGCAACTGCCAGTGGGGCTCCGGCTTGGCCTGATCCACCAGCGGCAGCTCTGAACGCCTTCAGGTTGTCATTCCAGACTAGCCCCGCTGACAGCAGCGGTGGCGGCACTGCCGCTGGGGAAGCAGCGGCCAGAAATCCCAGGCCGGGCAGGATTCGCCCAGTGCCAAACAGGTTGTCCATGGTGACAGCACACACCACCGCATTGCCGGTGCGATCCATCGTCGCAAAACTGGTCGAGGCAGGAAATGGCGAGGCCCCCACGGACGGAAGGTCTTTCGCGGCAAGTGCTGCGGCGGGTGTGATGCCACCTTCGCGAAACCGAGCGATGACAGCCAGATAGCGGGCGGCGGCAGCGGCGGTGTCGTTCGGGTTGTCGGCCAACGCGTTGAAGGCAGCCAGCGCCGCCAGTCCGCCATCCGCCGGCGGCGGCAGGAATGCCACGCTGTCGTTATGGAAACGGCGCGTCAGCGGCGACGCTAATTTCGGCAAGGCCGTTTGCAGGTCCGAGAAGCGGATCGGGCCGCCTGCCATTGCCGAGGCTTGCTCAATGCGGCGCGCCAACGTGCCTTGATACATGTCCCCGACACCCGCAACGCGTATCTGTGCGAGGGTGCCCCCCAGGTCGGGCTGTCGTAGCATCTGGCCCTCGGTCAGCGGCAGGCCGTCCTGGCTGAAGACAGCGCGCGAGCCCGGGTCAGCCAACAAAGGGGCGGCAACGAGCGCGATGTCCTTTGCCAGCGCGCGTGATACCGGAACCCCGAAGCGGGCAAGCTGTTCGGCGGATGAGACCATCGACTCGAACGGTGTCGCACCATAGCGGGCATGCAGCAGAAACAGACCACGGGCCATGGTCGGTACAGCCGCTGGCCGATCCGCCCCTGTGACAGGGCCGGCTGGTGCAACAGGGGTAAACATCACAGCCTCCGGTTGGCCGTGACTTGGTGATTTGGCGTCTGGCGTATACGCCAGACAAGCCCCGCCGCCGCCCAAGCCGGCACGCGACGGCAAGGTAACCGTCAGCGTCAGGCCCACGGCAACCGCTGCGTCTGCAGCAGTGCCACCGGCGGACAGAACCTCCCGGCCGGCCAGTACAGCTCGGGGCTCGTCGGCGACAACTCCGCCCAGGAAGCCGGCGACAAAACCCGGCTGCCCGCGCGCCGGTCCGTCGGGACCAATCAGCGAATTGGTGACCGTATCGACGGTGGAGCAACTGGAAAGCAAGGTCAGCAAGGCCAGGAACAGTCGGGACGGCATGCGTCGGCTTGTGGACGGACTGGCGGAAGCCGCCGTGAAGCTGATCATCCCGCCGCGACGCATGCCGTCCATCCTGTTGGTCTCACCGGTTCTTGGGGTGTGCCAGATGCTGGAGACCGAGCCTCCTCTTGAGGGACGGTGCCATAGACGGCTTCGGCACGACCGGCAACCACGCTAGTGGACCGATCCCGACACTCGCATCCCATGCGGTCGGGTGAATCGGCCCACCAGACAAAGGCTAGTGGGGAAATCGGACGGTTCTCTCCGTCTGATTCCACCACTAGGCACTTTGTCTTGCCAGAGCGGATGGAAGCAGGCTTAACCGGTTCCAGCGCTGCGAGAGGATTCCGAATGATCCGTCTGCCGTCTGGTTTGCGACCTGTCTTGTTCCTGTCCATGGCCTGGAGCGTTGCGGGCGGTCACACCAATGCGCGCGCTGATGAGTTCACGTCGGCCCAGCGTGCCGAGATCGTCAGCATCGTGCGCACTGCCCTGAAGCAGGATCCCTCGATTCTGCGGGAGGCGATCGTGGCACTGCAAGCCGACGAAGGCGAACGGTCGCAATCGGCTACCCGAGCGGCAATCGCCCAGGCTGGCCCGAAACTCGTGACGCCCGCCGATCCGGTTGCCGGTGACCCGCACGGCGATGTGACCATCGTGGAGTTCTTCGATACGCGCTGCCCCTACTGCCGCAAGATGGAGCCGGTGATGGACTCTTTCCTGGCCAAGGACGGGAAGGTCCGCCTGGTATACAAGGATCTGCCAATTCTAGGACCGGCGAGCGTGTTGGGTACGCGGGCACTGCTTGCGGCGCAGATGCAGGGCGCATACAGCCAAATGCGGGACGCCGTGATGAAGTTGCCGCCCGATACAACACTGGCGCAGATTGAATCAGCCGCGAAGACTCTAGGACTGGATACGCCCCGGCTGATGCAGGACATGAATAGCCCAGCAGTTCAGGCTCGCATCGACGCCAATTTAAGCCTTGCGCATGACCTCGGTATCCAGGGCACGCCGGCGCTGGTTGTCGGGCGCGATCTGGTCCCTGGCGCTGTTGGCCTGCAGGAGCTGCAGGCGCTGGTCGTGAAGGAACGACACGGCTGAGGCAGGAACGGCCGGGGCCGGCATGGTCAATCCATACCCTAGCAGCCGTGTCCCAAGGCCCATTGAATGACGAAGCGGACGCAGCCTGAGTAGCGTCTGGCGCTCGTCGTCTTGGCAAGCGCGGGCAAAGCAGCAAGACTCCCTGCAGATGCCCGATGCTGCACCAAATCAATTTAGTAAACTCGCGGCTGCCGGGTGTCTGAGCAAGACAACGTTGCCTTGAATCATGATGCGACAAGAAGCGAAGGAGGATGGTATGGGAATGACGACGGGGAAAAGCGGCGGCCCACATGGCAAGGGCATGGCCAAGATAACGGTGCTCTACGGCCAGCCAGCGGATCCGGCGGCGTTCGAGAAGCATTACGCCCAGACCCACATGCCGATGGTCTATGACCGTGAGGGGATCGCGCGGGTCGAGCTTTCCAGACCGATAGCTGGACCGGATGGAAAGACGGCTCCTTACTATCGTATAACTGAATTATGGTTTGAGAGCCCTGCCCAAATGCAAGCCGTCACGTCTCATCCGGAATGGCAAAAAATTGTCGAGGACGTGCCAAACTTTGCATCGGGCGGAGCCACCATCCTGGTCTCAAACCTGGAATAGAGAGAATGTAGGCTCGGCACTTTAACCTGATGAGGCGGTGCCGCGGATAACCGGCACCGCGACTTTGGCAACCTGAATCACAACAAGCGCATGTCGAGCGTCGGCAGTATGGTCTATGTCGCTCGAAGCGAAAGAGCTTGCAGCGCACGCTGTCTATACGCCGACAAGTAACGAAAGATCTGCCACTGGGTGGCGTGAGCTGCGGCACTGCCTCTGTTCCGACAAAGCGAAGCGGATTGGCAGGAAACCGCGGCCACGGCCATGGTCCCCTGCCCTGTTCCTGAGCACCGCTTTCCAGTATCTCCGAATGAATAAGGAGTAGACCATGACTTACCTCGTCGCCGATGATCTTCCCTCTGCTTCGGCTGGAGAGCGGTTCCGCGCTCTGCTGGCACGTCCGGGCATTCTGCAACTTCCCGGCGCCCATAACGGCCAGGCTGGCCTGCAGGCGAAGGCTGTTGGCTTTGAGGCGCTGTATCTGTCTGGCGCTGCGATGACGGCCTCGATGGGCATTCCGGACCTTGGCATGATAACGGTGGATGAGGTCGGGTTCTTCATACGCCAGATCGTCAGGGCGACCGCGCTGCCGCTGCTGGTGGATGGTGACACCGGCTACGGCGAAGCATTGAACGTCATGCACATGGTTCGAAGCTTCGAAGATGCGGGCGCGGCAGCCGTGCACATCGAGGATCAGTTGCTGCCGAAGAAGTGCGGCCACCTCAACGACAAGAAGCTGGCGGATCCGCATGACATGGCGGCCAAAATTGCCGCCGCGCGAAAGGCACGCAGGCACTTGTATATCATCGCACGCACCGACGCCGCGGCGAGCGAGGGCATCGACGGTGCGGTCGGCCGAGCCAAGCTTTTCCTTAACGCGGGGGCAGACGCAATATTTCCGGAAGCGCTGACAACACCGGACATGTTCAACGAAGTGGCGGCCCGGCTGCCCGGTGTCAATCTGCTGGCGAACATGACCGAGTTTGGCCGGACACCGTTCTTCACTGCCGGCGAATTTGAGGCGATGGGCTACAAGATGGTGATCTGGCCGGTCAGCAGCCTGCGAGTCGCAAACAAGGCCCAGGCTCGGCTTTACGCTGCCATCAAGAAGGACGGCGGCACGCAGAACATGATCGATCAGATGCAGAGCCGCGCGGAACTTTACGCTACCATCGGGTATCACGACTATGAGGCTCTGGATGCATCCATCGTAACGACGATTATTCCCGCAGGAATGCCGCAGCGGGCATGATCCTGTGGTAACGCGCCTTGAAGGAATGGTCCGGCTTCAGGCATCCTGCCCTGCCGGCATCCATATCTATCAGCCGGTGGTAAGGCGTTGAGAGGCGCCGTCATCGTCACACGTCAGCCCTGCCTAAACAAACCTAGCCGTGTGCCGCAATGACCCCGCGATACGTTGGCAGCGAGATCTATCGCCACTCAAGCTATGGGCCGAAGCATCCACTCGCGGTGCCACGTGTGTCGGTGTGCACCGACTTGTGCAGGGCCCTCGGCTGGCTGCCCGACCATGTCTATGTCGAAGCGCCGATGGCCACCGAAGCCCAACTGATCCGGTTTCATGATGCCGCCTACGTCGCAGCCTTGCGTAGTGCAGAGCGGGATCAAGCAGTTTCCGAGGCTGTGCGGACACGGTTTCGCATTGGCGCCGACGGCAACCCGATATACGCGGAGGTGTTTCGGCGGCCCGCGATCTCTGCCGGCGGTGTCATTCTGGCGGCTGAGCTGGCATTTGCAGGGACCGTGGTGCACTGCCCTGGCGGCGGAACGCATCATGGTCGGCGTGATCGAGCATCCGGCTTCTGCTTCCTGAACGATCCGGTTCTAGGGCTGCTGAAGTGGCTGGATCTGGGCCTGGACAACATCGTCTACCTCGATATCGACGCCCACCATGGCGACGGAGTGCAGGATGCATTCCACGATGACCCGCGCGTTCTGACAATCAGCCTGCATGAGGCCAGGCGATGGCCGTTCAGCGGAGCGGCGGACGATCACGCGGGCGGGGCGGCGCGAAACTTTCCCTTGCCTGCGGGATGCAACGACTCGGAATTCCGGCTGATCTTCGACCACGCGGTGTTGCCACTGATCGAACAGCGCCGGCCCCAGGCGATCATGCTGCAGGCAGGCGCGGATGCGCTGGAGGAAGATCCGCTGGCAAGGTTGTCACTGTCGAACAACTGCTACCGAACTGTCGTCGAAGCGATCATGGGGCGCGCACCGCGCTTGGTTGTTCTGGGTGGCGGTGGATACAATCCTTGGACGGTCGGCCGATGCTGGGCGCTGATCTGGGGCGTTTTGAACCGTTTTCCTATTCCCGAACGTCTGCCGGCCGAAGCCGAAGCAATTCTGCGGGCCTTGCGCTTCGACCGGGCCGCAGGACGAAATCCGCCGCTGCATTGGTTTACCACGCTGCTTGACAGACCGCGCGAGGGGATCGTGCGCGACGACATCAGGGTGATGATCAAGGAGAGCACATCTGCATGAAACGGTCGATTCTGGTAATGTTCGCAACGCTGTATTCGCTCTCTGCCGGGGCGCAACTGCCTGAGCCGACCAAGCCGCAGCCCGACCTGCCAAAGGAAAAGCTGACTATTCTCACCCGTCAGGGCGCCAAGCACGTCTTCAACGTCGAAATGGCGACGACGGAAGATCAGCAGACCACGGGCGAAATGTTCCGTACAACTGTTCCGGCCGATGGCGGCATGTTGTTCGACTGGAGGTTTCCGCGTGAGTCGCAGATGTGGATGCGAAACACGCTGGTGCCGTTGGACATGGTGTTCATCAATTCGGACGGCAAAATCCGGTCGATCGCAGAGAACACAGTACCACGCAGTCTTGCGGTCATCGACAGTCAGGGTCCGGTGCGGGCGACTCTGGAACTGGCCGCCGGCACGACGGCCAAGCTGGATATTCGTGTCGGCGACACGGTGGAACAGCGGATCTTCGATGACATCCCCAAGCATTGATCCTTGCATCGTAACGCCGTCACCCATAGGGTCCGCCCGGTCCGAACCGTCGGGGTGTGGCGCAGCCTGGTAGCGCGCCTGTTTTGGGTACAGGAGGTCGTGGGTTCGAGTCCCGCCGCCCCGACCAGTTCGGCATCATGATACGCCAAAGGCGCATTGACGCGCTTTACCTTGATTGAACGGATAGGAGTACGATGCGGGCCCGCATTTTCCAGCCGCCGAAGACAGCGACCCAATCGGGCTGGGCAAAGGCTCACGGCTGGGCTTTGGAGTTCGTGCCAACGCATGCCCGCCGCGCAGACCCGCTGATGGGCTGGACCGGCGGTGGCGACACCCAAACGCAGGTGAGGCTGACTTTCGAGACTCGCGAGGAAGCTGTTGCCTACGCTGAACGCGCAGGCATCGAATATGAGGTTGAGCTGCCTGCTGTCCGCCGGATCAAGCCGAAGGCCTATGCCGACAATTTCAAGTACGGCCGCGTCGAGAACTGGACGCACTGATGGGCGCGGCCGGCTGGGAAGTCGCCGTCGCCATCTCGCAAGCGGTTGGACCGACACCCCAGAATGCCCAGCGGTAAGCGGTTGGTAGACCGCACGGTGTTGTCAAGGATCACGCCGCAAGCGGCTGAGCCACGGTAATGGCTGTGTACACGGAGGTCACCGACGAGGCGCTGGCAGACTTTCTGCTGAGCTACGACATCGGCACGATGGTGGCCTTCCGTGGCATTACCGAGGGAGTCGAGAACTCCAACTTCTCGCTGCGCACCACAAGTGGCGACTTTATCCTCACCCTGTATGAGAAGCGGGTTGATCCTGATGATCTGCCCTGGTTCCTGGGATTGATGGAGCATCTGGCGCAGCGCGGCGTGGTCTGCCCGCAACCTGTCCGCGGGCGCGACTGCTCGGCATTGCGGCAGTTATGCAACCGGTACGCCACGATAACCACATTTCTTCCAGGCGTTTGGCCGCGGCGGGTGCGGCAGTTGCACTGTGCTCCGGTCGGTGCGGCTCTGGCGCAACTGCATCTGGCTGGTGCTGATTACCTGCCGACACGCTGCAACGGGTTAGGGCCACAAAGTTGGACGCCTCTGCTTGAGCGGTGTCGCCTGCGGGCCGATGAGGTTCAGGCGGGCTTGGCAGGTGAACTGGAACTGGTGCTGACCACGATCCTGTCGCGTTGGCCAAAGCAGTTGCCGGTCGGACACATCCACGCCGATCTCTTCCCAGACAACGTCTTCTTCCTGGATAATCGGCTATCGGGCGTCATCGATTTTTATTTCGCTGCCACTGATCTGTTGGCTTACGACATCGCTGTCTGCCTGAACGCGTGGTGCTTTGAGGCTGATTTTTCCTTCAATGTCACCAAAAGCCGCGCGCTGCTGGGCGCATACCAAGAGGTCCGCCGATTATCGCCGGAGGAGCAGGCGTCTTTGCCAGTGCTGTGCCAAGGGGCGGCGGTACGCTTCCTGCTGACACGGTTGTACGACTGGCTGAACACGCCGGCGCGCGCGCTGGTGATGCCAAAAGATCCAGTGGCCTATCTTCGGCGTCTGCGTTTTCACCTGTCGGCCAATGATGGGCGGGATTATGGGCTCTGACGAGATCGTTGTGTCGCTCCCGCCTGATCCTGAAAAAGTTGTGCAGGTCTGGACCGACGGGGGGTGCAAGCCAAACCCTGGTCCTGGCGGCTGGGCCGCGATCCTGACGTTCAGGAACGTCGTGAAGGAGTTGTCGGGAGTAGACCCCGCCACGACCAACAACCGGATGGAACTGACAGCCGCGGCCGAGGCGCTGGAGTCGCTGAAGCGACCGTGTCATGTCGTCATCCACACTGACAGCCAGTATCTCAAGAACGGCATCACCCGCTGGACGGCCGGCTGGGTTCGCAAAGGCTGGCGAAGCTCTGTTGGTGATCCGGTGGCAAATATCGATTTATGGAAGCGGATACTCGCCGCACAGGAGACACACCGGGTAGACTGGGTCTGGGTGCGCGGCCACGACGGCAACGACATGAATGAGCGCGCGGACAAATTGGCGACGGAGGCAAGGCGAGCCGCCTTCGGCACCAAGAGCCTGTAGGTAGTGGAAGCGGCCCTAACTCAGGACCGCCAAACAGCTCTGACCGCCACTAATTGTGCCGGCCCGGCGCAACGGCATCCACCCATTCGACAGGCAGGCCAAAGGCCATTGCCTCGCTCTCAATCCATTGCCGAGCATTGTCCGAAGACGAACAGACTTTGACTGCAGGTTTACGGTCGGCAACCGCCGTATCCCCATCAGGCAGCACGGACACGCCAACGAAAGCCGCAAGCACCTTGTTCCCCGGATAATCTTCAAGCCACGCCCGCAATTTTCCACTCGGCTTCATGCGTCCCCAACCTTCCGAACACGCATGTAAAATATATCTGTATGACGATTTGATGTCGAGTGAGCCTACGATCAAATGAATCACAGTCCGGCGGGCGGAGATGCAGAATAGTCAGGCTTAGCACGTGGTTTCTGCACGCGGTGAAACCAGCGCATGGTCTACCGCTGCGAGAAGTAGCCCGCCCGTGCTAGATACATCCAAATATTCATTACATGTTTGCCGGCCTGGCAACTTGCGGATCATGATCCCGGTCTAAAAGATTTGCCGAAAAGCAATGTATAGAACAGCAGCGATCGCCATCGCCGCGGGCAGCGTCAGAACCCAGGCAAGCGCCATGTTCTTGATCGTCCCCCACTGCAGACCGGAACCGTTGGCCGCCATGGCGCCTGCCACGCCGCTGGACAGCACATGGGTCGTGGAGACTGGCAGCCCATAGGCATCGGCAAGCCCGATTGTCGCCATCGCCACGATCTCAGCGGAAGCACCTTGCGCATATGTCAGGTGGGTCTTGCCGATCTTCTCGCCGACCGTCACGACGATGCGTTTCCAGCCTACCATGGTGCCCAAACCAAGCGCCAAGGCGACGGACACCTTGACCCATGTCGGAATAAACCGGGTTCCACTGTCCAGCGAATGACGCAGCGATGCCAGTTTGGCGCTGTCGGTGTCATCGAAACCAGATGGGCTTTTCCCCATCACGCGCACGGCGTCAGAGGCCAGATACATGTCATTGCGGACGTTCTGGGTCGCGGCTGCCGGCACAGCTTTGATCGCCCCATAGTTCTTGACCTGCCGGCCGATGTCCTGCGTCAGGCTGGCCAGAGCCGCATATACCTCCGGATTATTGACACTTCTGGTCTTCAGGGCGGAGCCGACGGTGGCGCGGGCGGATGCGGCATCTGGCAGCAGCGTCGTTCCGGCATGCGCCTTGAAGACGTCCTCGGCATTTTGCGCGGTCTGTAGGAATGTTGGTGTTGTGCCTTCCGGCATTGCGCGGTTGAGGGCATAGGCGGTTGGCGCCGCGCCGATCAAAATCAACATGATCAGCCCCATGCCTTTCTGACCGTCATTGCTGCCATGGAAGAAGGATACGCCGGTGCATGTCAGGATAAGCAGCGCGCGGATGGCGGCCGGCGGAGGTTTATTGCCCTCGGGCGCTGTATAGAGCGACTTGCTGCGCACGATTACCTTCATCAACAACAGCAGCAGCGCAGCTAGAATAAAGCCAATGACCGGGCTGAACAGAAGTGACTTTATCACCCCAACCGCCTGGCCCCATTCAACGCCAGACGTGGCGGACCCGCTTGGCGCCAGGAACTGATTGGCCAGGCCCACGCCGATGATCGACCCAATCAAGGCGTGCGACGAACTGTTCGGCAGCCCAAGCATCCACGTGCCAAGGTTCCAGATGATCGCGGCGATCAGCAGCGCGAAGATCATCGCATAACCGGCGCCACTGCCGACCTGAAGGATCAACTCGACCGGCAGGAGTGTCACGATGGTGAAAGCAACCGCACCGCTGGAGGTGAGCACGCCGAGGAAGTTCCAGGCACCCGACCAGATGACGGCTGCGAGAGGCGGTAGCGCGTGAGTGTAGATGACTGTGGCCACCGCATTGGCGGTATCGTGAAAACCGTTCACGAACTCGAAGCCCAACGCGATCAACAGGGCAATGCCCAAAAGTATCAGCGCCCCGAATGCGATGTCATGTTCACCGACGCTGCCGATGTCTTGCGTGACGCTGAATGCCGCGTAGCCGAGACCGGCAGCCAGTATCAGCAGGAAAACGATGGCTCCGCCGATGTGCGGCTTGCGGTCCAGTTGCGGGCCCGCCGCGTGTCGGCCAATCACGTCACTCCGCAACGTCGTATCGGACATCCCGCACTCCGGCGATAGGAAGACGTCGCCTTAGCGCACGCCGCGCCGGCGGGCGATGTCAGTAAGATGACAGATTTTTCACGATTTCGGCAAGTCGCTGCCGTGTGTTTATATCAAGCAGAGTAGCCAATACAAAAACCGCCTGGATCCGAAAGTGAACTTCCGGCCGCAGGACATCGCGGCCCTGAATTTTATACTTCATCATTATTGTTTTGGTTATTTAACTTATATCCGAGGGCGCGGCACAAGAATGCGGGTGCCCGTGATTTGTAGTAATACCAGGCGGCCCTTGCGCTGACTGGTATCGCGCGCGGGGTTGCCAAACGGGCGTGTCATGCGGCCGCGCGCAAAATCAATAAGATACCAGCCGACCGCCAGCAGACAAAACAGTCAGTTCATCGGTCGGCTGGTATAACCCTCAAGTGACCACCCAGTGCCCGTCGTCCCTCCGCCTTGGCACGCGCCACATTGGGGGCTACATCGGAATGACACACTTCGTCCGGGACTTGATTTCCATGATCGACAAGATCGTTCAATCGATGGCGGAAGCAATGGCCGGGATCAAGGACGGAGCCGTTGTTCTGCTGGGCGGATTTGGCGCCGTCGGTCAGCCGAACGCTCTGATCGACGGACTGATCGAGCAGGGCGCCACCGGATTGACGGTCGCCTGCAACAACGCCGGCGCGGGACGTGTCGGTCTGGCGCGGCTGATGGATCTTGGGCGGGTGAGCAAGATTATCTGTTCATTCCCGCGCAGCTCCGACCCGGTCGTGTTTGAGACGCTGTACCGGGCCGGAAGGATCGAGCTGGAAATCGTTCCGCAAGGCACACTGGCGGAGCGGATGCGCGCGGCGGGAGCCGGCGTGCCGGCATTCTTCACCGCGACAGGCGTCGGGACAAAGATGGCGGTAAGCAAGGAACATCGGGAGATCGACGGGCGGACCTATATCCTGGAGCAGGCTTTGAAAGGAGATGTCGCTTTGGTGGAAGCATGGGAGGGCGACCGCTGGGGCAATCTGACGTTCAGGCAAGCGGGACGGAACTTCAATCCCATCTGTGCCATGGCCGCTGATCTGACAATCGTGCAGGCACAACATATCCGCGGCCTGGGCGAGATCAATCCGGATCACGTGGTTACACCCGGCATCTTCGTAGACCGGGTGCTGCATGTGCCTTACGGTGATCCGTCGGGCTTCTAAATCAGGAGACTTTTGCCATGTCTGCCACTGCGCTTGCGGGCTTTCAGCCATTCAGCCGTCAGCAGATGGCGCAGCGTGCCGCAGCCGACATACCAGAGGGTTGGTACGTGAACCTCGGGATTGGCATGCCGACAATGATCGCCGATTATGTTCCAGTCGAGCGGGAGGTGATCTTTCACTCCGAAAACGGCGTGCTGGGGATGGGTCCAGCGCCGGACAAGGACAAGATCGAGCCGTGGCTGATCAATGCGGGCAAGCAGTATGTCACCTTGCGCTCCGGCGGCAGCTACTGCCACCACGCCGACAGCTTCGCGATGATCCGGGGCGGGCATCTGGACCTTTGCGTATTGGGCGCCTTTCAGGTTGCCGACAACGGCGACATCGCCAACTGGGCGACAAGCGAAAATGACACCGCACCGGCGGTGGGTGGGGCGATGGACCTGGCGGCAGGGGCAAAGCGGCTCTGGGTGCTGATGGAACACACCACCAAGGATGGTTCTTCCAAGTTGGTAACAAAGTGTAGCTATCCGCTGACGGCGCCGGGGGCAGTCAAGCGGATCTATACCAACCTGGCGACAATTGAGGTGACAGAGCGTGGTTTCGTTGTCACCGATCAGGCACCTGGCCTCAGTTTCGCCGATCTGCAGACTCGCACGGACGCCAAACTCCACCAGGCCGCGAAATAGCGGCGTTCTTTGTTGTGACCGAAGTTCGGGCTGTCAAGGCGGTCAATCCGGGTCGACAGGCTGAATGTCCTGCGGATCGAGCCTGGACATTAATTGCGCCGCGGTTTGATTAAAGACCGGATGAAGCCATGCCGGCGCAACGTCGATCAGCGGTGTCAGCACGAAAGCCCGTAGATGGGCACGCGGATGCGGCAGGATCGGATCGGGGGCGCGCCGCACCAGTTGCCCTATGCCGATGATATCAAGGTCCAGGGTTCGCGGCGCGTTTGTGCCAGTGCGCTCGCGGCCATGGGCGGCTTCGACGGTCATCAGCTTTGCCAGCAGCAGAGCAGGATCGAGAACCAGTTCATCGGCAATTCGCAAGGACACCACAGCGTTCACGTAGCGAGGTTGCGCGGAGGGGGGGATAGGCGCCGAATGAAACCACCTTGAGAGGGCGCTAACTTTCATGCCGCCGCACGCATCCAGGGCCGCAACGGCCTGCCTGCAGGTCATCATAGGCGATGCTCCGCCCGCAGTGCTGAGATTGGCGCCGATGCCGATCAACGCTATACAATCACAGGCTGTGTGTTCGCCGTTTCGATATTCACAAAATTCGCTCATGGTTATAGTGATCCGGGTTACTCTTGTGTCGATTTAGCGAAGCCGCGTGGCTTCGGTGCTTACTCATGCATTTTCAACCAGTCTGGTAAGGTTAAGCTAATGGCGTTTTTATCAACCGAACGGATCGCGTTGTTTATCGATGGGGCCAATCTCTACTCCGCATCACGCAACCTCGGATTCGACGTCGATTATCGCAACCTGCTGGAATATTTTAAGAAACGGGCAAATGTCATCCGTGCCTACTACTATTCCGCGGTGCTCGAGACTGAGGAATACTCCCCGCTGAAGCCGCTGACCGACTGGCTGGCTTATAACGGCTACGCGTTGGTAACAAAACCGGCCAAGGAATTCACCGACGCCGCCGGCCGCCGGCGGGTGAAGGGAAACATGGATATCGAGATTGCGGTCGATATGCTTGAACTGGCTGACAAACTTGATCACGTGGTTTTGTTCAGCGGCGACTCGGACTTCCGGCGGCTGATCGAGGCGGTGCAAAGAAAGGGTGTGCGGGTATCTGTCGTGTCTTCCGTTCGAAGCAGTCCTCCGATGGTGGCGGATGAGTTGCGCCGTCAGGCAGACCACTTCCTGGACTTGGCAGAGATTGCGCCAGAGTTTACCCGACGCCAGACCGAACAGCGCGTGCGAACCTCAGCAGGCCGCAATACGCCGGCGGAACCCTTTGCTGATCCGCATGAGGCTACCTAATGGCCGATCGCAGAGCAGTGCTGCACGCGCTTCGCCGCGTGCATCGGCCACTTCAAGCCAAACCGACGTATCGCCCTTCACTGATGGGCGATACTAGGCACTGAGCGGCGTGGATTATCAGGGGCCGCCGTCAAACTGTCCGCTATGCCCGCGACTTGCTGACTATCGTCAGGCAAATCGAACGGCCAATCCCTCCTGGCACAACGATGCAGTCGCCAGTTTCGGCTCGCTGGACGCCCGACTCCTGATCGTCGGTCTCGCCCCCGGGGTCCGCGGGGCGAACCGCACCGGCAGACCATTTACCGGCGATTTTGCCGGAACCCTGCTTTATCAGACGCTGCTGAAGTTCGGCTGTGCTGCCGGTCAGTACAAGGCAGATCCAGCCGATGGGCTCGCCTTGCTTGACTGTCGGGTTACCAATGCAGTCAGGTGCGTCCCGCCAGCGAATCTGCCAACGCCGCTAGAGGCCGCTACTTGCAACCGGTTCCTGGCCAATGAAATGGCGGCAATGCCAAAGTTGCGGGCCGTACTTGCCCTCGGTGGCGTGTCCCACAAGGCGGTTCTCCTGGCCGCCGGGCTGCGGCCCAGTCACGCCGCGTTCAGCCATGGCGTTGTCCTGACCTTGCCAACCGGATTGTTACTGGTCGATAGCTATCACGTCTCACGTTTGAATACCAACACAGGGCGCTTGACGGCATCGATGTTTGAAGCTGTGGTTGCAGACATACTTACACGCATTGGTTGAGTTTTGTCAGGCGCGCGGCAAGAGATTGTTCTGGCGATCGCCTGCTGAAGACCGCTAGTGCTTCAGGTGTTGCGATTGGCCCGGAACCAGATCGATGCGGCTGACCACCTTCTCCGACTACGCTTTGCGGACGATGATGTATCTCGCCCTGCATCCCGATCGCTTCGTCACCATCCATGAGATCGCGTCGGCGTTCCGCATATCGGCCAACCACTTGATGAAGGTGGTGCAACATCTGGTTGCAGCCGGCGAGATATTCACCCTGCGCGGTCCACACGGCGGCTTGCGACTGATGCGTCCCGCCATGGAAATTCCCGTAGGCAGAATTGTTCGTTCTACCGAGAAAAATCTGGAACTCATTGCCTGCGCTGCTTGCATCATCCAGCCGGCGTGTTCGCTTCCAGGTCTGCTGGACAAGGCAGTGGCAGCCTTCCTGGCTGTGCTCGACGCCCACAGCATTGCCGACCTGCTGGACAAGCCGGTGTCCCTACAGGGGCTGCTACGCTGTCCGGACAAGCTCCAACCCGATGGCCTTTGAAACGGCAGGGCCGTCCGGTTCATCGGCAGAGCCGAATGTCCCGGCGATGCGGCCATCCCGGCCAATCAGCACCTTGTTGAAGTTCCATTGCGGCTGCCACTTCTTCTGCGCGTGAACCCAGACATAGAACGGCGCCGCCTGCGGTCCGCGCACATGCGAAATCGCGGTGAGCGGGAAATCGATATCAAAGCGCGTCTCGCAGAAGGTCTTGACCGTCGCGTTGTCGGCGGATTCCTGATTGAAATCCTGACTGGGAACGCCAACCACCGTCAGACCGTCGGGTGATCTGGTGGAATGAAGTTTCTCCAGAGCCTCATACTGGTAGGTGTAGCCGCAGAAGCTAGCGGTGTTGGCCACCAGCAAAACACGGCCCTTGAGCGTTTCGAGCTTCAGTATGCCCCCGTCGATCGACGGGAAACTGAACGCCCAGGCCAGTTGTTCTTTTTCAGCGCCGGCCAAGACGGTGCTCCCTGTCATAATCAGCAAGCCGCGACGAGTGGTTTCAGGCATAGCGCTCCTCAAGCCAAGGGTCGGCGTTGTTGTGGTAGCCGCGAACCTCCCAGAAGCCGGGATGATCGCTGATGGTGAAGTGGATGCGGCGTAGCCACTTCGCTGACTTCCAAAGATACAGCCTTGGGACCAGCATGCGGACCGGACCGCCATGCTCACGCGTCAGCGGCCGTCCTTGCCATTGATGCACCAGGAACACGTCGGGCTGATCAAACTGATCCAGGCGGACGTTTGTCGTGTAGCCGTCATGGGCAGTGAAGATGACGTGGTTGACGTCCGTGGCCGGCTTGACGATCGCAAGCAGCGATCGTGCCGACACGCCCAACCACTCGTTGTCGTAACGTGACCACTGCGTCACGCAGTGCATGTCAGAGATGCTTTCCATCATCGGCAACGCCATGAACTCGTCCAGGCGCAGGCTGAGGCGGTTTTCGACAGCGCCATCGACGTCCAGGCGGAATTTCTGCTCGGTGACATTGGGCTGGGCGCCAAGATCGAGGACGGGCCAATCTTCGACCAGCCGTTGGCCCGGTGGCAGACGAACCTGCGCCGGGTCCGCCGTCGTGCCGGTCAGCAACCGGCCGTCATGCGCCCATTGCTGCTTCCGCTCGATCAGCTTGCTGCGGACGCTGCCGGATACTTCAACGTTTTCATCGGCCATCTACCGCTCCTTCGCGACGACACAAGGCGGCCCCGCTCAATGAGTCTAATAAAGAGTACTCTGCGGCGAACGACAGGTGCCAACACGATCCGCATTGGCGGCTTGTTGCTGAAAAACTGCCGGCGCTATCCCTCATTGACCACAATTCACCAGCGGACCAAAAATGCCGCGCCATGATCCTTCTCATCGACAACTACGACAGCTTTACGTTCAACCTCTATCACTTTTTGGGCGATGTCGGCGCCCAATGCGAGGTCTGGCGCAACGATAGATTGTCCGTCGCCGAGGCAATGGCAATGCAGCCAGAAGCGATCGTCGTGTCTCCCGGTCCCTGCACGCCCAACGAAGCGGGCATCTGCCTGAGCCTGATCACCGCCGCAGCCGGGGCGATACCCATACTTGGCGTGTGCCTGGGACATCAGGCGATCGGCCAGGCGTTTGGCGGCACGGTGACGAGAGCGCCAGCACCCATGCACGGCAAGGTCAGCGTCATCAGTCATCTTGGAACCGACGTCTTCCAGGATCTCGCCTCACCTTTCAACGCCACGCGATACCACAGCCTGATCGTTGAACGGGATACGCTGCCGCAGACGCTTGTTCCGACCGCCTGGACAGAGGACGGACTGATCATGGCCATGCATCACAGCAGCTTGCCGATCTACGGGGTGCAGTTTCATCCTGAGAGCATCGCCAGCGAGCACGGTCATAAGATCCTCGCCAATTTTCTTGCCATGGCCCGCCGCGTGAATTCATCAGCACATCTGGTTTGAGGATGTCTGCCACTCTGAAGCCCTTCATTGCACGTCTGGCGGTCGGCGAGACCTTGACGGACGTCGAGGCCGAGGCCGCGTTCGACGTCATCATGTCCGGCGAGGCAACCCCGGCCCAAATCGGCGCCTTGCTGATGGCGATGCGCGTACGCGGCGAGACTGTCGCTGAACTGACCGGCGCCGTGCGCGCCATGCGGGCCCGGATGGCGGCAATCAAGGCACCACCGGACGCGATTGATGTCTGTGGCACGGGTGGAGATGGTGCGGGCACCTTGAACGTATCGTCGGCGGTGACCTTTGTGGTTGCCGGATGTGGTGTCACCGTCGCCAAGCACGGCAACAGGGCGCTGTCCTCGCGCACAGGGGGGGCAGATGTGCTGACCGCACTGGGTGTCAATGTGGATGCGCCCCTCGCGTCACTCCCAGGCATCCTGCAGGAAGCGGGCTGCGCGTTTCTGTTCGCCCCTCGCCACCATCCATCCATGCGCCATGCCGCCGGACCCCGGGTAGAGCTCGGCACCCGCACCATCTTCAACCTGCTGGGACCGCTAGCCAACCCGGCGCGGGTGCGACGCCAGTTGACAGGCGTTTTCTCCCCAGGCTGGACGCAGCCGATGGCCGAGGCACTGGCGGCACTTGGCCATGAAGCCGCCTGGATCGTGCATGGATCCGGCCTCGATGAGCTCACGGTCGCTGGCCACAATCATGTCACCGCGCTGCAAAGCGGAAAAATCACCAGCTTCCAGGTGGAACCCGAGGATGCGGGGCTGCCACGATCTTCCATCGAGGCAATCAAAGGTGGCGATGCGGCTTTTAATGCGGCGGCTCTGGCTGCCCTGCTGCGAGGGGAACGGAGCGCCTATAGGGACACCGTGCTGCTGAATGCCGCCGCGGCTCTTGTCGTGGCCGGCCAAGTCGGCGACCTGCGAGAGGGTGTCTCGCGGAGCGCAGATTCTATAGCATCCGGAGCGGCATTTGCTGCGTTGGAGACCTTGCGGCGATTGAGCGCCGTAACCGCAATTTAGTCCAAGGACATCCGATGGCAGACGATAATGGCATAATGCCGGACGTGCTTGCTCGGATCAGCGCTGATACCAGGGCGGACGTTGCGGCGCGAAAAGCCGCACGCGGGATTGATGCGATGCGCAATGAGATCGCGGCGCGCCACAACGCGACGCGCGGTTTCGCCTACGCATTGAAGCAGGCGACGATCGCCGGACGTTATGGGCTGATCACAGAGATTAAGAAGGCGTCACCATCCGGCGGCCTGATCCGGCCCGATTTCGATTCGGCCGCACTCGCACGGGCCTACGAGAAAGGCGGCGCCACCTGTCTATCCGTGTTGACAGAACGTCACCATTTTCAGGGTGATCCAGAGCACTTGAAGGCAGCACGTGCGGCGGTTTCGCTTCCTGTGCTGCGCAAGGACTTCATGCTCGACCCCTGGCAGGTCTATGAGAGCCGCGCGATGGGGGCGGACTGCATTCTGCTGATCATGGCGGCACTGACGGATTCGCAGGCACGCGAGATGGAACAGGTTGCACTCAGTCTCGACCTTGATGTTCTGGTTGAAGTGCACAATCGCGACGAACTTGATCGTGCGTTGCTGCTGGAAACCTCCTTGATCGGGATCAACAACCGCAACCTGAAGACGCTGGTGACAGATCTTGCAGTGACGGAAGAACTGGCGCCGCTTGTGCCACCCGATCGCTTTCTGATCTCAGAAAGCGGCATAAGGCACACTGCTGATTTGCGCCGCCTGTCTGCTGTCGGCCCAAATTGCTATCTGGTTGGTGAAAGCTTGATGCGGCAGGCGGATGTCTCGGCAGCCGTTCGGGAACTCTTGGGTGACGGCGTCTGAAATGAGTGGATTCACCCATTTCAATCAGGCTGGCCAAGCTGTGATGGTCGATGTTGCCGACAAGGCGGTCACCGCCCGAACCGCGACAGCCCGCGTGCGGGTCATAATGACAGCAGCAACGTTGGACATGATCCGGGATGGTGCAGCCAAGAAGGGCGATGTGCTTGGTGTTGCCAGGCTGGCAGGCATCATGGGTGCGAAGCGGACGTCCGACTTGATTCCCCTCTGTCATCCCCTGCCCATTACCTCGGTGACAATCGATCTTGAGGTGCAGGAAGCGCCAGATGCGATCGAGATCATTGCGACCGTCGGCACCACGGGCCAGACGGGCGTTGAGATGGAAGCATTGACCGCTGCCAGCGTCGCAGCGTTGACGGTCTACGACATGTGCAAGGCGGTGGACCGGTCAATGCGTATCGAGGGCTTGCGCGTCACGCATAAAGCTGGCGGAAAGTCGGGCGAGTTCTCTCAGGACTAAAGCGGCTTCGCGCAGGCTGGAATCGCGCAACAGCGCGATGCTGCGCGAGTAGCCGCGTGAAACGATGAGCTGGAGTGGTTCCACCCTCGGTGGAACCACTCTAGAGCGTGATCCGAGCAGGTGGCATCACCGGAACGGTGAACCACGCGATCAAACAATGAGTTAGAGCGGGGTCCGCGAGCCAGAGCGAACGGAAACCGATCTAAGAAACCCTCCCAGACACCACATCGTTACACCGTTACAAAGCCTGCGGTGACGCGGTCAGCATCAACTCGATCGGGTTCCACACGAACGCTGTCTGCGCAACAGCTTGACCCGCGATCTGTATCGTCTGTTCCGCCGCGGGTTTGCCACCAACACGCTGATAGAACCAGCGGCTCGGGTTGTCGCGCAGCACCCAGAGGAAGGCGGATTTGCAGCCAATCTCCGACAAATGGCATCCGGCTGCCCTGAGCAGGCGCCGGCCGACACCACGGTCGCGCCAGTCATCCAGGACGTACAGCGTCTCGACCTCCCCCTCCGCGAGGCGTCGGCCGGCAATCTCCACGTTCCGGGCGCGACCAGCGGTGGTGAAGCCTATGATGCGGGGACCACTGCCGGCCGGAACGTCACTGCCCGAGGCAGTTGCAACGGTCACGCCGGTGCCGCCCCGGATCGCTGCCTCATAGAAGGCAGCCTGGCGAGAGACCGACATCTTCGCCAGGAAGGCATCAGGCAGAATGCCGGGATAAGCGCTGCGCCACGCTGCCACATGCACAGCGCCAATCGCGATGGCATCGGCAACCCGTGCTTTTCGAAGCGATATCACACTTTTCTCTCCAGCACCGCGGTAAAGAACCCATCGGTGCCGTGTTGAGCCGGTGTTAGTGATAGAAAATCGCCATCATTTGGCGGCTTCTGGTCGAATGACCACGCCTGAGAAAGCGGAACAACAGCGAATACGGGATGGCGACGCAGAAAGCCAAACACCTGACCCTCATTTTCCTCTTCGAGTAGCGAGCAGGTAGCGTAGACCAAACGCCCTCCTTTGCGAACCAAAGTCTGTGCTGCGTCCAGAATACTGGCCTGCTTAATCAGCAATTCTGCAAGATCGGCCTCGGTCAGCCGCAACCTGGCGTCGGGGTTCCGACGCCAGGTTCCCGTGCCCGTACAGGGGGCATCAACCAACACCCGATCGAAGCTGCCGGAGCGGCGCTTCAGCCACTTGTCCCCAACGTCCAGCAGATGACGCTCTACATTGTGCACCCCCGCTCGGCGCAGCCGCCGAACCGCGCCCTCCAAACGGGGTGCTGACACGTCACAAGCGACCAGTTGCCCGCGGTTACCCATGGCTCCAGCAAGTGCCAACGTCTTGCCGCCGGCACCCGCACACCAATCCACGACGCGCATTCCGGGTTCAGCACCCACAATTGCCGCGACGAGTTGGCTGCCTTCGTCTTGGATTTCGACCAGACCGCCTTGGAACGCCGGACCGCTGGTGATGGGACGACGGCCGTCGATGCGCAGCCCCCAAGGCGATATCGGCGTAGCCACAGCTTGCCATCCCTCGGCTGCCAATGCGGCAGCAGCACTTTCCCGGTTGCCTTTCAGCAGGTTGACCCGGATGTCGAGCGGCGCCGGCTCAGACAAAGCCCTTAATTCGCCTCCGAGACGGCTGCCAAACCTGGCATCCAGGCGGGGTAGCAGCCAGTCAGGAACCTCAAGTTGAACGGCCTGGGGCATTGCTGGATGATCAAGCGTGTGTCCTTCCAGAGCATCCAAAGCGGCTGCCTCTGCGCGATCAAGAGGCGGGGCCGCGAATTTGCCGCCCGAGAATGCCTGCTGCACACCGGACTTCGTCCACCCTCCAAGCAACAAGGACGCGGCTACCAGCAGTCGAGGTGTCTGGCGATCATCGCCAAGCCACCAGCCCAGGCGCCGGCGGCAACGGAGGATACTCCAAACCCGCTCCGACACGGCGCGACGGTCGCCGGAGCCGATGAAGCGCCGCGAGCGGAAAAAGTCATTGGCGACGGCATCTGCGGGGCGCGTGGGAACTCCCTCAATAACCTCAAGCAGGTCGATTGCCGCGGCGAGTCGTGCAGCGGGGGTCACGCCCGTTGGTCTGCAAAGACGAAGCGGCTCAGCAACTGGAACACCGTTGGCGAATGTGGATGGGACGACGGGATACACCAGCGATGGCAACATTGCCACGCCGGCAGATAGGCCGCACTCGGGTCCCCGTCACGCCCGCTGGAAGGATGACCTAATAGGATTTTGGCATCCCCAGCACATGCTGGCCAACATACGCCAGTATCAGGTTCGTCGAAATCGGTGCGATCTGATACAGCCGGACTTCACGCCATTTCCGCTCGATCTCGTAGTCCTTGGCGAAGGAGAAGCCACCGAACGTCTGCATCGCCGTATCAGCCGCCTTCCAGGCAGCTTCCGAGGCGAGCAGCTTGGCGATGTTGGCATCGGCCCCGCAGTCGCGGCCGTTGTCGAACAAGGCTGCCGCTCGGCGGCACACCATGTCCGCTGCCTCCAGCTCGGCCCATGCGCGCGCAATCGGAAACTGAACCGCCTGGTTCCTGGCGATTGGCGCGCCGAAGACCACGCGGTCGTTCGCATACTGCGTAGCCTTTTTCACGAACCAGCGGCCATCGCCGATGGCCTCACTGGCTACCAGAATGCGTTCGGCGTTCATGCCGTCAAGAATGTAACGAAACCCCTTGCCTTCCTCACCGATCAGGCTGTCGGCTGGTATACGGAAATTGTCGAAGAAAACCTCGGTCGTGTTGTGATTGATCATGGCTTTGATCGGGCGGACTTCGAGGCCTCTCCCCTTGTTCTTGTCCGTCATGTCGATCAGGAAAACCGAAAGCCCATCGCTGCGTTTGCGGACTTGGTCCGCCGGCGTCGTCCTGGCCAGCAACAGCATCATGTCCGAGTGCATCGCACGCGATGTCCAGACTTTTTGACCCGATACCATATAAGAGTCGCCGTCGCGGATGGCACGTGTCTTCAACTGCGTCGTATCCGATCCAGTGGTTGGTTCGGTAACGCCAAACGCCTGCAGGCGGATGCGGCCGGCGGCGATGTCAGGCAGGTATCTTTGCTTCTGCGCATCGCTGCCATGGCGCAACAGCGTACCCATGATGTACATCTGGGCATGGCCCTGACTGGCGACACAGCCGCAGGCGTTGATTTCCTCCAGGATCACCGCTGCCGCTCGCAGCGGAAGCCCCGATCCTCCATATTCTTCCGGGATCAACGCGCCGAGGAAGCCGGCCTTCGTCAACTCGTCAACAAAGGCCGTGGGATACGCTTCATTCTGTTCCAGTTCACCCCAGTAGGAACCGGGATAGTGGGCGCAGATCCTGCGGACCGTATCACGCAGCTCCGGATAGTCTTCACCAAGAGCGACCAGAGTGTCGTCGGGCATCATATGGCTCCTTCCGCTACGTACGCTGCCGAACGATGGACATTGGGTCAAACCTGCAGATAGCGGAGCACTTCGGTGGTCGCGGGGTGTCAGCAAGCGTGCCATGCATCGCGACGAATTCTTTGTTTGGCCACATGACCATGTCGTACAGAGGTGCGGCACGCCTGGGATGGATCGAAGTCATCGCGTATGCGAATCTTGTTCATAACCTCCAATCGGCTCGGTGACGCGGTACTGTCGACCGGCCTGCTGGATTACCTCATCCGCACACATCCTGACGCCAGCATTACGGTGGTCTGCGGTCCTGTGGCCGAGGGTGTGTTTGCCCACATGCCCAACCGGCAGCGGACTATAGTTATGCAAAAACAGCCCCATGGCCGTCATTGGCTGAGACTTTGGGCCTGCACGACAACGCGCCTATGGGATCTGGTCGTTGATATCCGGGGATCCGCGCTGTCTTGGCTGATACCGACGCGACATCGTGCCATTTTCCGCCGGCGTGCCGGACTGAAGATCGAGCAGATAGGGGCTGTTCTGAACCTGTCGCCCATCCCGCGCCCGGTGGTATGGGTTGCTGCGGTCGATCGCGCACGCGCCACCGCTCTGTTGCCGGCGGATCGTCCGATCATTGCCCTCGCGCCGACAGCAAACTGGCAGCCGAAGATCTGGCCGGCTTCCCGGTTCGCAGCCGCTTTTGAAAGCGTGCGGACATCGCTGATCGCAGGCGCGGTGCCGGTGGTGCTGGGAGGTCCCGGTGCCTCCGAGCGCGAGATGGCTGCACCGCTGTTGGCAGCGTTGCCAGACGCGATCGATCTCGTGGGCGCCCTGACGTTGCCCGAAGCTGCCGCGGTGCTGCAGCAAGCAGCCCTGTTCCTGGGAAACGATTCGGGTCTGATGCATCTGGCCGCCGCGGCTGGCGCACCCACGGTCGGCCTGTTCGGGCCGACCGACGCGGCGATCTACCGGCCCACCGGGCGAGCCGCCGTCGCGGTGGCGAACGTATGCATGGCAGCCATTTCTGTTGAGCAGGTTGCTGCAGCCGCGAAAACTGTTGTCGCAGCCGCGAGACAGCAGCAAGGCGCAATCGGCGCCTGACCCACGTCCTCTGGCCGGCTAACCTGCACAGCACAACCAGACATTCACAACACTGCAACAACCAGGCACCAAGACCATGCCAAGAACCTTCACAACCTCACCGGCTGAACGCTGTTTTGAAGACTACCTCCAGGGTGCCATCTACGACTGTGGCTCGTTCACGGTCACCGAACAGGAGATCATCCAATTCGCCACTCTGTATGACCCGCAAGTGATGCATGTGGACCCGATACGCGCGGCAGAAGGACCCTTCGGCGGGATCATTGCCAGCGGATGGCATACCGGCGCCTTGGCCATGCGCTTGTTGGTCAGGAATTTTCTGCCGGAAAACGGGCTGGCCGCCCCTGGTATAGATGAGATGCGATGGCCTGCGCCGGTTCGTCCGAATGATGCGCTCACTGTTCAGGCAACTGTGCAGGAGGCTCGTCGCTCCCAAACGAAGCCCGATCGCGGATTGATACGCAGCCTTATCGAAGTGCGGAATCAGGACGGCGAAGTTGTCATGAGCCTGCGGCCCATCAACATGGTGCGCGTGCGAAAACCCGTCGTTCAAGCCTCCGCTTGAACAAGAGCCCGACAGGTTGAAGCGCATCAGGCGGGGTGAGAGATACCCGTGTTGACCACCTGCAGACTGACCAGGTTGGAGACATAGCGGCCGCCGGCCTGATCCCCTGGAAGCACCAGACGCAGGGCGCCGTCTGCCCCCGCTGCGCCTAACTGACCGGAAGTATCCGCATAGGCGACCAGGTCCGGCTGGTTGCCGAAGCTGGGGTCGATCTCGCCAAGCGACACCACTGCCCGATAGCCGTCGCTGCCGGTGGCAACGACAACGAATTGCAGCAGGTCATTCTTGATGGACGCATCTGTCAGAAGACCAGCATCCTGGATCAGGGTCCATAGACTCACGCCGGTATACGTATCCGTCACGGGCGAGGAGGCCGCCATATAGGTCGCGGTCTCAGTGGTAGACTGGTTCAGTGCCGACAACGTAGCAGGACTGACGATCGTGGGATCCGCCACCGCGCCAGACAGGGTGGCCTGTGGCGCCACGCCGCCAGCACCGCTGGGACCCGGTTCTGACAACGTATCCACCCGCAGGCTTACCAGCTCCGAAACATAGCGGCCGCCGGCGATGTCGTTCGGCACCACCATACGCAGAAGTCCGTCGCTGCCGCTTGGTCCAAGCTGCCCCGCGGTGTCGGTGTCAGCAACCAGAACCGGCTGGTTGCCAAAGGCCGGATCAATCTCTCCAAGAGAGAATACGGCTTTGTATCCGTCCGCGCCGGTAGCGACCACATACTTGCTCAGGATGTCGTTCTTGGCTGCGGTTGTCTTCACGCCACCGGCGCTTTCCAGCAGGTTCCATAGGGTTGTTCCGGTATATGTGTCGCTGACAGGCGTGCCCGCCGCCAGATAGGTCACACTCTCGGATGAGATCGGCGTTGCTGATGGAATATTGTACAACCCAGGGTCGGCAATTTGTCCCACCAATCCGACCGGCGCGAACGGATAGTCGAGCTGGGCCAATATTGCGCTGATACTTAGCTCCGCTGGATATAAATAAGACCACAGGTTCAGTTCGGCCGCGCTGGATTTATTCATTTCATTCTCGCTGCTCAGGCGTTATTCCCGAACGAGTATAACACGCGCGAGACTTTTACAATCCGGAGAGCAACCAGCCAGAGCTGGAACCAGGCGCGGCAGACTGACCTGGTTTTAACAGACTTGCGTATTGGTCTGGCCGTTACGCGCATCGCGCCAGAATAAATGTCAGGCCGGGACACCTTTTGTAGTCGAATATTCGAAGTGCAGTGCCACGTCAGGGTGAACGATCGGGAATATTGCATGTGCGGCAACGGCAGCCTCGCTGAAGCCCTGCAGGATAAGCTTCAGCTTTCCCGGATAGCTCGCGACGTCCCCGATAGCGAAGACACCAGGCAAGCTGGTCTGGGTCGTGGACGGTTCAACCACAACCTGGTGCTTTTCGCGTTGCAGCCCCCAGGCCGTGATCGGTCCCAGGTCCATGGACAGACCAAAGAACGGCAAAAGGACGTCGGCCGGAAGCTGCTTGATGACGCCGTCCAGGGTCGCGACCTCAACGGCGGTCAGGTTGCCGTCCACACCGATCAGCCCGTGCAGTTGATAGGGAGTGATCATCTCAACACTGCCCTCCTGCGCCGCCTGATCAAGTCGCGCGGCACTCTCGGGCGCGGCGCGAAACTTTGCCCGCCGATGAACCAGCGCGACATGCGCCAAGTCTTTCAGCGCCAGCGCCCAATCAACGGCCGAGTCGCCGCCCCCGGCAATGACAACCCGCTTGCCACGGAAATCTTCCCGTCGCCGGACATAGTACTGGACGCTGCCGGCGGCTTCATACGCCGCCAAACCTTCCAAGGGCGGCCTGTTCGGACCAAAGGCCCCGGCGCCGGCCGCGATGATCACAGCTTTCGCGATCAGGACATCATGCTGATCCGTCGTCAAGGTAAAGCAGCCGGGGGCGCCGCTAAGACCAACGACCTGCCGGCCCAGCAGCCGCGGCGGTGAAAACGGGGCGATCTGTGCTTCAAGCTGCTTGATCAGACTGCCTGCCTCGATGGATGGATGAGCCGGGATGTCATAGATCGGCTTCTCCGGATACAGCGCCGCGCATTGGCCACCAACCTCACCCAACGCGTCGATCAGAATGCTCGAGAGCTTGAGCATGCCGAGTTCGAACGCAGCGAACAGGCCGACAGGGCCCGCGCCAATGATTGCCACGTCGGTTTGCATGGTCGATGTCATGCCCCGCCTATACGTCGCTTTTTCGTCAGCACAAGCGCCATAACACCTCGGTGACAGCTTCTCGTATCCGGCGCCTCACTCGCTACCTGCGAGTGGCACTCTTTTCAGGCGAGGGAATGGACCGAATGGCGTTACTCATGGATGACTGAACGAACTATTGTCGCCATACCTGTTCGTAACGAAGCCGAACGAATTGGCTCCTGCCTCAGGTCTTTGGACACCCAGTCGGTCAGGCCCGATGCCGTCGTGCTGCTGCTGAACAATTGCACTGATACGACAGAAGCGACGGTTCGTGCGATGGCGCCGGACCTGCGTTTCCGGCTGCACATGGTCTTGCGCCATCTGCCGCCAGATCGGGCCAACGCCGGGCACGCTCGGCGCTTGGCAATGGAAGTGGCTGAAGCGGAGGCAGCGGACGATGGGATTCTCCTGACAACAGATGCCGACTCAACGGCGCCGCGGGAGTGGATCATGCGGAATCTGCGGGCACTGCAGGGTGTTGATGCCGTCTGCGGACGAGCGGTGATCGATCCGGTTGAGGCCGCGGTCATTCCGGCGCACCTGCACGCGGATGATGCATTGGAATGTCAACTGGTTGCATGCCTCGACCGGATGGCCTGGATGCTTGATGCGGAGCCGCACGATCCCATTCCGCGGCACACGGAGGCTTCCGGCGCCAGTCTTGCCGTACGCGTGGCAGCCTATCGTCGCGTCGGCGGCATTCCCAACATCTGCTCTGGCGAGGATCGCGCATTTGTGCGGGCCATGTGGATGATGGATGCTAAGGTGCGACACGATCCGGCGATTGAGGTCCTGGTATCGGGACGCGTCATCGGTCGCGCCGAAGGCGGGATGGCAGAGGCGATCCGCCGGCGCATGCTGAAGCAGGATGAATTCACCGATGAACAGGCGGAGCCTGCCGTCGACGCTCTTCGCCGTTACAGCCTGCGTTATCGTGCCCGGTGCGCTTGGCAGGGTATCGATGATCCGGACTTGGCGATCGACCTCTGTTTGTCGCAGGTTCAGTTAGATCAACGATTAGACCAGCGCTACTTTGGGGCGACGTGGGCTGCGCTAGAGGCTGACAGTCCTGTTCTGCGGCGGCGGAGGATCCGGTTCGTGGATGTTGCGGGAGAGATTGCCCAGGCAGAAGCGATCCTCAAGCGGTTGTCGGTGCCCGATGCCCTGGCGGCTGAGTAGCGATGTCGGCACTGGTAAGCGCGATGTCGGAGTTGGTGCCCTGGATGCAACAACGTGCCGGGGCACTCGACCGGGACGCCGCGTTTCCACGCGAGGAGTTCGAGAATCTGCGCCAGATCGGCGCGCTTGCGCCCAATTTGCCCATCGTGGACCCTGTCCGAACCGACGAACTTACCACTTTGCTCGCCTTGGCTGGTGAGGCCAACCTCTCGGTCGGTCGTCTGTTTGAGGCACACGTCAACGCGCTGCACCTGATCCAGCGCTATGGCCAGAGCATCGCGCGGGACACCCACCGCCTCTATGCACTCTGGGTCACCGATCCGCCCGTCGACGCGCTGAAGATGGCATGGAACGGGCACCGGATCTTACTGACGGGGGGCAAACAGTTCTGCTCAGGAGCAGGGCACGCGACCGGAGCGGTGGTGACGGCCAAGGATGAGGACGGTGCAACCCGCATGCTGGTTTTGCCGCTGGGTATTGGTGAAACGGTCAGGCCTCTCCCTTCTCCACTATCCGGTATGCGGGCAGCGGTAACCGGGGCCGTTGACTTTACCGGATGTGAAGTCGCGGCTGAGACAGTGCTCGGCAAACCGGGCGACTACCTGCGAGAGCCGGACTTCTCCGCCGGCGCGTGGCGCGGATCGGCGGTCGCTCTCGGCGGGCTCATCGCGCTTGTGCAGGAAACGGTGGCGCAATTGCAGCAGCAGGGACGGCTCGACAGCCCCCACACCTTGGGCCGCCTTGGACACGTCTTTATCGCTCGGGAAACCAGCCGGCTCTGGACCTATGCCGCGGCGCGCGTTGCTGAGGATCCAACGGCTGAAACCAGTCGTCGTGTCACCACAGTCGGGCTGGCGCGCAGCGCCGTCGAAACAGCTTGCCTGGATGCAATGCGGCTGATCCAGCGGTCGATTGGACTCTCATCTTTCCGGCAGGGCACTGCGGTCGAGCGGATCTGCCGGGATCTCTCCACATATCTGCGTCAGCCGGCACCTGACGAGGTTTTGACCGAAGCGGCATCGTGGTTTGCCGAACACTCCAGCAAATCAGTCGTCCAATGACCGTGGCTGGTGACTGGCACAGGGCTTGGCGGGCGCTCCCGGAAGGCAGCCTGGACGATATCATCGGCCCTGGGACATGCCTGGTTCTGGCACCGCACCCAGACGATGAGACGCTTGGGTGCGGTGGCCTCATTGCCCGCTGCATCCAGGCCGGGCGGCCGCCGCTGATTGCGGTTCTGACGGATGGCGCCGGATCCCACCCAAACTCCCGGGCGTTTCCGCCTGATCGGCTGCGGGCATTACGAGCGCAGGAGGTCCAGGCCGCGGTTGTGTGTCTTGGATTGCCATCCGCACAGGTCACCCTGCTCAACTTGCCTGATGGCGCGGCTCCATCTCATGGCCCGGGCTTCGATGCGGCGGTCGCGAAGCTTTCAGCCATAATCCATGCGACCGGTCGGTGCACCTCAATCCTGGCGCCATGGCTGTTCGATCCGCATTGTGACCACGAGGCCGCGTCGATCCTGGCGGCCACTGCGGCCAAGGCAACGTCGGTCAGGCATGTGTCCTATCCCGTCTGGGGATGGACCCTGCCGGAGGACATGCCCATCCCGCGCGCGCCAGGTCCTGGCTTTCGGCTTGATATCGCTCAGGTGATGCCTTTGAAACAGGCGGCGATCGAGGCTCACCGTTCGCAGTATGGCGATCTGATCACCGACGACCCCACCGGCTTCCGGCTGCCTGCGAATCTCCTGTCGGTATTCAAGGCGCCGTTTGAGACCTTCCTGGTGCCATGACCCAATCTCGTTCCGCCCATCACTTCCAGCAGATCTACCGCTCCAATCCAGACCCTTGGGCGTTTGCAAGCAGTCCTTATGAACAGGCCAAATACCGGCAGACGCTGGCCGCCCTCGGTGACCGGCATTTCGCAGCCGGCCTGGAGGTAGGTTGTTCAATCGGCATTCTGACCAGGCTGCTGGCTTCGCACTGCAACACGTTGCTCGGCATTGACCTGGTCGAAGAACCTCTGCTGGCTGCAACAGCCCGCTGCGCCGATCAGCCGCATGTGCAGTTCAAGCAAATGCAGGTACCTGATCAGTGGCCGGAGCGGCGGTTCGACCTGATCGTGTTGTCCGAGGTGCTGTATTTTTTGTCTGAGCGGGACATTGACCGATGTGCGGAACACGCGCTGCGCGTGCTGTTGCCCAATCCTGTCGTCGTGATGGTCAACTGGCTCGGCAATACCCAGGATCCGACCTCAGGCGATGCCGCGGCCGAGCGCTTCATCGCAGCCACATCCTTGAGGTTGGAAGTCAGGCGACAAGAACGCCATGAGGGCTACCGGCTGGACGTTCTGGGCAATCGTGCGTCCTGATTGAAGGGAACCCCGGTCGCCGACGAGCGGTGTGGCCGCATCAGCGCCGGTCGTCGCGAAGTGAACCAGTGATGAGTTCGAGAGCCATCAGGTAATGCCAAGCCGCGAAGACATTGACCCTTTCAATGTTTTCGCTGCGTGGTATGCGCGCCGGGTTGGCGAGCGGCGGCGCGTCAAAGCAAGACGCGATACCAACCCGCCGAGAGGTGTCAACATCTCAGCGGGTTGGTATGAGACGAGGTTCAACCCGCGTGGTCATCGTCGTGTTTATCCGGGGCAACATGGCCGTAAGCATGGCCAGGCGAAACAGCACGATCAAGCAAACCAGGGTGACAACATTCACCATCAGGACATGTTCGATCACGCGGAATGAAAATGCCCCTGCGCTGCCACCTAGGACAAAGCCGGCAATATAAAGGGTCAGTTCGAACGAGGCGAATGAAGCCATGAATGGCAGACTGACAGTAAAGGTCACCGCGCGTTCAGTAGACATTACGTGGGCCGCCAACGCCGCCATTCCGACCGAGGCACCGATCGCAACCCCCCAGCTAACGCTGTTCCACGTCCATGGATACCCAAGCAGGCCGTAGCCGATGATCTGGTTCACAACCCAAATCAGTCCGAGCACAACCAGCATATCGCGACGATCAAGGTTCAGAACAGCCAGGGTCGCAAGAGCCGCAAATGGGGTTATGCAGGCAAAGACCGTACTCGTGCTGAGTCCACCGACCAGGATCAGCGCAATCCACACGATGCGGCTTGCGCGCCCATGACTAGCCTGTTGAGGCCATCTGCGTGCGGCTTGATCCACTTCATCCACCTCCGCTTTTATCCCACTTGGCTGCTCAGCTTACAAAATGCTCTACCCACGCTTCGATCAAATTGTTTGACTGCCAGATCGCCGCGTCGAGGAGATGGACCAACGGGCCGCTCAAACTGCCCGCTATGGCAGCTTCGACGCAATATCTCATACCAGGCGACGCTTGCGTTGACTGGTATCGCGCGCGGGGTTGGCGGGGCGGCCGCGCGCAAAATCAATAAGATACCAGCCGACCGCCAGCAGACAAAACAGTCAGTTCATCGGTCGGCTGGTGTTAGTGGTTCCGCCAGTTCGGCCGGCGCTTCTCCGCAAAGGCTCTCGGGCCTTCAACATAGTCATCGCTTTGAATGTTCTCCAACTGGGCTGGATAGATGGTCGCCATGGCCTGCTGCAGGGTCGGCTCGTCCATTCCGCGATACACCGCTTGCTTTGAGGCCCGGACTGCTTTCGGCGAACACTCCAGGATCATCGAAGCCCATCGCTTGGCTGCTTCAAGCGCCTGTCCCGCAGGAACGACTTCGGTGACGAAGCCAAGCTCAAAGCCCTCACGGGCCGGAACATGCCGGCCCGTGAGGATCATTCCCATCGCCTTCTTGACCGGGATGGAGCGCGGCAGGCGATGCACACCACCAGCACCGGCAATCAGGCCAACCCGAGGCTCTGGCAAGGCAAAGGCGGCGTTTTCTGCGGCGATGATGATGTCGCAGGCCAAGGCCGTCTCAAAACCGCCTCCCATGGCAATCCCATTCACCGCGGCAATCAACGGCTTTGCCAGGTCAAAGCGGCTGCAAATGCCAGCGAAGCCACGGGGTCCGTTGGGGCGGCGCTTGCCGCTGGCCTGGACCTTGAGATCATTGCCTGCGCAGAAGCCGCGTTCACCCGCTCCTGTGACGATGCCGACCCACAAGTCGTCACGCTCGGCAAACTCATCCCAAACGGCAGCCAATTCATCATTGGCATCCGCATGAAGCGCATTCAGAACCTCCGGGCGGTTCAAGGTCACGATACGCAACCGGCCTTCGTCCTGAACCACGCAAAACTGATGTTTCATTGGCTGAACACCTCGCTCGCCCCTGAGCTGGGGCTGGCTGCCGCTTCCTTCAAACCGGACAATGACAGAGCCAATCTGTCTCGCCAAGCCGCAGGAGACCCTTGCCTTCAGGTCCATGGGAAGCCAGCTTTTGCGCCATGGTGGAACCCGTAAGCATCGCCAGCTACCGTGACGACACCCTATGGGCGGTAGTCGCTTCAGACGGACGGACAACCCGAATTGCCGAAGTCTTCCCCAATCGACCGGCTGCCCTTGCGGATCAATCATGGCGGGAGCAGCAGGTCAGGGCTTACGCCAGTTTCCTGCGCAACAGCCGCCAGCCGCCCCCTTTTTACAGCGTAAAGCCGATCCGGCGGGCCGACCTGCCCCGCAGTTGGCGCCCCCTGCCAGCCCTCGGTTTTCTTCAAGGAAGGCTTATGTGATACCGATCGAGGTGACTGCTCACCACGATGTCAAGGACGGCATTAATGGTGGTCTGAAGACGCCAGGCGGTACTCGCTGGTCAGCCGGCCGACAAGTTCCTCCAACTGTGAGAGATCACGGAACTGGATGCTGATTTCACCACCACCTTTGCGGGTTGTGGTGATGGTCGCCCGGCAACCGATCGCCTCGCTGACGCGACGCTCATAATCCGCGGTATCTGGCGGCTTCGCAGCTACCCTACGGGGCGTATCACGGGCGGCGATCTGTTTGCTGACCAGCACCTCGGTCTGGCGCACCGACAGGCCCCGCTTGCGCACCTGATCAGCCAAAGCCTCAGGATTCGGGGAATTTATCAGCGCTCGTGCATGGCCCGACGACAATTGTCCTGACCGGACGTCTCGCAATACCGGCTCGGGCAGACGCAAAAGTCGGATCGTGTTGCCGATGTGGCTGCGGGATTTACTGACCGCATAGCCCAGAGCCTCGTGCGTCAGCCCGAAATCCAGCAGCAGGCGCTGATATCCCTCCGCCTCTTCGACGGCATTCAGGTCTTGTCTCTGCAGATTTTCGACAAGGGCAACCACCGCGGTGTCGCTATCATCCATATCTCGCTGCAGAGCCGGAATTTCCGTCAACCCCGCCTGCGCCGCGGCGCGAAAGCGCCGCTCACCCGCGATGAGCTGGTAGCGCTCGGGCGACTCCGGGTGCGGCCTGACGAGGATTGGCTGCAGAACTCCCTGGACCCGGATCGAGTCGGCTAGGCTTTCTAGCTCCGCCGGATCAAACGACGATCGCGGTTGAAACGGATTCGGATCAATCTGGTCCATGGGGACGGCGTTGACCACGTTGCTTCGGTCGTTCGCAGCCGGCAGCGACACCTCGCCCAACAGGGCGGACAGGCCTCGCCCCAGGCGTGGTGGCGGTTTTCTGCTAGCCATGCGACTTGACCGTTTCGGGCATCTGCACTTTTTCTTTCTTGAGAACTTCAGCGCCTAGCGCGGTATAGGATTGGGCGCCGGGCGATCGGGGATCGTAGACCAGCACCGGCAGGCCATGACTTGGCGCTTCCGATACCCGAATATTTCTGGGGATGATGACGTCGAAGACCCAGTCACCGAAATGATCCCGAGCGTCCTTTTCAACCAGCCCAGACAGGCTGTTGCGGCGGTCAAACATGGTCAGAAGAATGCCGGATAGACGCAGCGGCGCGTTGAAGCGCCGGCGCACCGCCTCAATGGTATGCATCAGGCTGCTGATGCCCTCCAGAGCATAGAATTCGCACTGCAGAGGAACGATCACGCCCGCGGAAGCGACAAGCGCGTTCAAGGTCAATAACCCCAGGCCCGGTGGACAATCCAGCACGATGATCCGGTATGACGAGAACGCGGGCAACGCGTTCAATGCGGTTCGCAGCCTGGACTCGCGCTGCTTCACGGGAACGAGCTCGATTTCCGCACCCGCCAGATCGCCGTCCGAAGCAAGCAGCGAAAGATTGGCAACGGCGGTTGGACGGATTGCCTCGTCGGCGAGTTCGCCATCAATCAGCAGGTTATAGGTTCCCCCATGCCGGTCAGCGCGATTGACGCCAAGACCGGTCGAGGCGTTGCCTTGCGGATCCATGTCGATCAGCAGGACGGGCATCCCGGAAAACGCAAACGCTGTTGCAAGATTGACCGCCGTTGTTGTCTTCCCAACGCCGCCCTTCTGGTTTGCCACGGCCAGGACAAGTGGTTTGCTGATGTCAAACTCCCACGACATGCGCAGATGGAACGACGGCCTGATGACCGCCGAGTCATGCTCTTAGCTTCTTTTGCAGCGGATCGGAACGGCCGCTGGCGTTCGTCAGCCCATGGACGATGAATCAGGCCCAGAAACGACGATCCTGGCCGAGATCAGCTTGTCAATCTCTCCGGTCGAGTAACCGATCTCCCGCAACACTGCCGTGGTATGCTCTCCGACTCGAGGAGCTTGGCGCTGAATCCCGCCCCTGTCCCGGTTCGGGCCGAACTCGATCGGTAGCGCAGGAAGCCCGACGAGTTTGCCTTCAGTCTCACCCAGAGCGGAGACCAGAACCTTCACCAACCCCCCAGTCGCGGAAAGATGCGGGTCGGTGAACAGGTCGCCAGGCTGCGCCACCGGCGCCCAGGAAACCTGAGCCCGTTCACAGCGAGTTTCGATCTCAGCCTGAGGGAATGTAGCCAGCACGCTCTGCAAAGCCGGGATCAGCCATGTGCGTTGCGCCAACCGCGCGGCGTTGGTTGTCAGGCGCGCGTCCGTGGCCAGGTCTTGCAGCGGGAATGCCTCGACGAAACGCCGCCACTGCTGATCAGACGTAACGCCAATGAACAACTGACCCTCGTCGGCGGCTTTGAAGATATCATAAATCGCCCATGCCCCCTGACGGGCGGGCATCGGCCGTGCCGGCAGTCCCGTTGCTGCCATGCCAGCCATGTGGGTGCTCATCAGGAAAGCAGCACTCTCGAACAGCGCGCTGCTGACGCGCTGCCCCTTGTGGGTAAACTCCCGCTCTCTCAGCGCGGCTTGCGCGGCAACGACACCGAAGATCGCGCCCAGGATGTCAATCACCGAAGCACCGGCACGCAACGGTTGGCCAACCGGCCCGGTCATGAAGGCCAGGCCGCTCTGAAACTGCACAACCTCATCCAGCGCGGGACGATGTTCGTACGGCCCTGCCAGATAACCCTTGAGCGCCAGATACACCAGTCTGGGGTTCAGCGCGCTGAGCTGGTCGTAGCCGCAGCCAAGCCGTTCCATGGTCCCCGGCCCGAAGTTCTCGATCAGAAGGTCGGTTGTCGGGATCAGGCGTCTGATGATCGCCTGGCCTTCGCTCGTTTTCAGGTCAACCGCCATGCTGCGCTTGTTGCGGCTGAATGCCGGGAAAAAGCCTGCGGCAAAACCGCCCAAACCTCGCGTGTGATCGCCGCTGGGCGCCGGCTCGATCTTGATCACGTCCGCACCAAGCTCGGCAAAGACCAGTCCGGCGGTCGGCCCCATGACGGTATGGCTGAATTCCAGCACACGTAAGCCGGCGAGCGGTGTGGCGGACATCAAGTAGGCCTTATGCGGATCAAGGAAAGAATTGGTTGTTCGGTCTTGGCAGCCCCAGGTGCTCGCGCAAGGTCCGGCCTTCATACTCGCGTCGGAACAGGTTGCGCCGTTGCAGCTCTGGGACAACGAGATTGACAAAGTCGTCCAGTCCGCCAGGGACGTAGGGAAACATGATGTTGAAACCGTCGCAAGCGTCGGTGAACAGCCATTCCTCCATCTGGTCTGCAATGCTGGCCGGTGTGCCGGTAAAGGAAAGGCCGCCGTATCCGCCAGCGATTTGCGCCAGTTGGCGAACCGTCAGGTTCTCCGCCCTGGCACGGTCGATGATACGCTGACGGCCGCTCTTGCTCTGGTTCGTTTCCGGAATTTCCGGCAGTGGCCCGTCCAGGTCGAACTTCGAGGCATCGCAGCCGAGCGCAATTGACAGCGACCCGATGCCACTGTCGGGGTGCACCAGGCTGTCCAGCAGGTCGCGCTTCGCCTTGGCTTCGCCGGATGTTTCACCAACAACGACAAGCGCGCCGGGCAGCACCTTGAGGTGATCCGGATCACGTCCAAGCGCGCGCATCCGCGTTTTGACATCCAGATAGAATTTCCGTGCCTCGATCAGCGGTCCGCCGGCGGCAAATATCACCTCCGCGGTTTCAGCGGCGAGCTGCCGCCCAGCCTCTGAGGCACCCGCCTGGACGATGACCGGCCAGCCCTGGATTGGCCGCGCGATGTTCAGCGGCCCCTGAACGGAAAAATGCGCTCCCTTGTGATTCAGGACGTGAAGCCGGTCCGGATCAAAGTAAATGCCGTTTTCGACATCCTGGATGAAGGCATCATCCGCCCAACTGTCCCAAAGACCGGTTACCACGTCATAGAACTCACGGGCCTTGCGATAGCGGGCCCCATGCTCCACGTGTTCTTCCAACCCGAAGTTCCGCGCAGCCTCCGGGTTTGAGGTCGTCACCACGTTCCAGCCAGCACGACCGCCGCTTAGATGATCCAATGAGGCGAACTTGCGGGCAATGTGGTACGGATCATTGAAGGTGGTGGAGGCCGTCGCGATCAGACCAAGCCGCTCGGTCAGCACCGCCAACGCCGGCAGCAAGGTCAGCGGGTCGAACGAGGTTGTGGTGGCACTGCGCTTCAACGCGTTCATCGGCATGTTCAGCAGCGCCAGGTGATCCGCCATGAAGAATGCATCGAACTTGCCTCGCTCCAGGGTCTGCGCGAACCGGGCGATGTGGCGGAAATTGAAGTTGGCGTCAGGTTCGGCACCAGGGTAGCGCCACCACGCCGTGTGGATACTCACCGGCCGCATGAACGCACCCAGTCGTAGCTGCCGCCGCTCGGTCATATCCATGCTCCCATACGCCCAGCCCACCCTAGAACCTGGGGATGCGGTTTAGAAGTCGGATAGGGGCGAGCTTGATATGCGCGATAGCGACGCCGCCCTATTTGATAGATGCGCCGGACCAGCGCGGCGTGTAGCCGGCTCACATGTGGGCAAGCCCGTCGTCGGTGATACACTCGTCCACTCATTTTTGGATACGATGGCAATGGATCAGGACCTGAGAGACTTTGCCGACCTGATCGATGCGGCCAAACGCATCGTCTTGTTTACCGGCGCAGGCATCAGCACAGACTCAGGCATCCCTGACTTTCGCAGCCCCGGAGGACTTTGGACCACGCAGACGCCGATCGACTTCGCTGACTTTCTCCGCTCCGACGACGCGCGTCGGGAGACCTGGCGACGGCGTTTCGCCATGCAGCCCATCCTGCGGCAGGCAACGCCCAACCGCGGACATCGGGCAGTCGCGGAGCTAATCCGCCGCGGCAAGGCGAGCTGCGTGATTACCCAGAACATTGACGGCCTGCATCAGGATTCGGGCATCCCGGACGACAAGGTCATCGAGTTGCACGGCAACACGACGTTTGCTCGTTGCCTGGACTGCGGAACCCGGTATGAGATCGAGGCGCTGAGAGTCGACTTTGAGCAGGATCAAATCGTTCCGCACTGCGCATGCGGGGGATGGGTAAAGACCGCCACCGTCTCCTTCGGGCAGTCGATGCCGAGCAACGAGATGCGTCGGGCGGAGCAGGAGACGCTGCGGGCCGACTTGTTTGTGGCGATCGGGTCTTCACTGGTGGTTTATCCCGCGGCTGCTTTTCCAGCCATGGCCAAACGCAACGGCGCGATGCTCATCATCCTGAACCTTCAGCGGACGGAGCTCGATGACGTCGCCGACCTGGTCATTCACCAGCCCATCGGCCCGGCTTTGGGGACCGTGACAGCAATCGACTAAGCTGATCAATACTTCCGTCAATACGACTTCGGCTGATCCAGAACCCGTTCTGCCAGATAGCTCAGGATCAATTCGCGACTGACAGGCGCTATGCGAGGCAGCATGCTCTCGCGGAACAGTCTCTCGACGTGATACTCCTGCGCGTAGCCCATCCCGCCATGGGTCAGCACCGCCTGCTCGGCAGCACGGTAGCCGGCTTCGGCTGCCAGATACTTTGCCGCATTCGCCTCTGCACCGCACTCGCGGCCGTTGTCATACAGCCACGCTGCTTTGAAGGTCAGCAGATTGGCCGCTTCCAGTTCTGCCCAGTTCTTCGCCAGCGGATGCTGGATCGCCTGGTTCTGCCCGATCGGCCGCCCGAACACCACCCGCTCCCGCGCGTAGCGTGAGGCCTTCGCCAGGGCCGCCCGTCCAATCCCGATGGCCTCGGCCGCGATCAGCACCCGCTCCGGGTTCAACCCATGCAGCAGAACGCGGAACCCCTCTCCTTCCTGGCCGATCCGGTCCTCCACCGGAACCTTCATGTCTTCAAAGAAGACCATGTTCGAATCCACCGCGTGTCGGCCCATCTTGTGAATTAGCCGGACGTCGGCGTGCGACTTGTCAAGATCGGTGTAGAACAACGTCATGCCTTGGGCTTTCCGCTTCACCTGATCAAGCGGCGTGGTCCGAGCCAGCAGCAGGATCTTGTTTGCGACCTGGGCCGTCGAGGTCCAGATCTTGGCGCCGTTGATCCGGTAGTGGTCGCCATGAAGGTCCGCGCGGGTGGTGATCTCCGTCGTGTTCAGGCCGGCGTTTGGTTCGGTCACGCCGAAGCAGGCCTTGTCCCTGCCCTCGATAAGCGGCGGCAGCATCCGCGACTTCTGCGCGTCCGTGCCATGGACCACCACCGGGTTCAGGCCAAAGATGTTGATGTGAATGGCACTCGCGCCGCTCATTGCCGCACCGGATTCAGCCACCGCCTGAGCCAGTATTGCTGCCTCGACCATTCCCAGGCCGGCTCCGCCGAAGGCTTCCGGCATGGCAATGCCTAACCAGTGACCAGCGGCCATCGCGTCAAAGAAGGCGTGCGGAAACGTCGCCGTAACCTCGCGTTCCAGCCAATAGGCATCGTCAAATCGGGCGCACAGACGCAGGACCTCATCGCGGATCTGCTGCTGGGCGTCGGTAAATAGGAAATCCATCGCCGGGAACCTCTCAAGGCAGGCTTCCAGCAGACACTCGAAATACCACCCCGTCTAGATTATCCCGCCCTCACCTGCCTGTACGCCAGCCCGGTCGTTCCGCCTGCAGTGCATTTCAGTCTGAAGCCGCCGCTGTGGGCATCGACGGCCCGATGCCCGCCGCCTATTCGCCTTCCAGGTTTGACCGCCACCGCGCTAGGCGGGCCTGGAACGCTTCCTGCTCCATGGGGGTCAGCTTACCCTCCACCTCGCGCGCATAGTTCGCGGTGTGAACCCGCCAGTCGGCGGCATTCGCTTTTTCCGCAGCCAAAGTGAGCCACGTTGCAGCCTCCACCAGGTCATACGTGCCGTCCAGGCCGATCATGATGGCATAACCCAGCATCCCGGCCGCGATGGCGTCACCCCCCTCGGCCGACTTACGCTCCCAAAACAACATCTGACGATCGTCCGCCGCCACGCCATCGCCATCCGCATAAGCACAGGCCAGCTTGCGCGCACTGGATGCCAGGCCGCGTGCCGCGGCACGCTGATAGTGACGCACCGCTTCCGCATGGTCCCGAGAGACCTCCTCGCCTCCCTGCCAGTACAGGTCTCCTATCTTCTCTTCCGCGAGGCTGCTGCCTTGGCCGGCCGCCAGCCTGTACCACCGCAACGCCACCTGCTGGTTACGGGCTTGGCCGAGTTGTGCGAAGTAGGCCACGTCGCCAAGGCGGATCTGCGCGGTGACAGAGTTGTTGTTCCCGGCCAACTGGTACCAGGTCAACGCCTCATCGTCGTCACGCTCTACACCAGACGCCTCTTCATAAACCCGGCCCAGGGCAAACCAGGCTTGCACATCCCCCAAGGCGGCTGCCCGTCGGAGCCATCTCACAGCGTTGGTCTTGGACCTTTCCCCAGCCCAGCCAGCCATGTATCCGTCTGCCAGTTCCAAGGCAGCCGGTCCGACCCCGCCCGCGGCGGCGGCTTCATACAGCTTGACCGCCGCCGCGTCGTCACGCGGCACAGTGGCCCCTTCATGATAGATTTTCGCGAGTTGGTACGTGGCCAGGGTGCAGCCATGCCCTGAAGCGGTCCGCAGCAGGACAATCGCCTGCGCTGCGTCCTGCTCGACATTGTCGCCGTCCAGCATCAGCAAAGCGAGGTGATAACGTGCCAGCGCCAGTTGGCGGCCGCGATAGGTTCCGCTGTCCTCCGGCAGAAAGTCTGCCTCTTTTGAGGCTTTCTGCACGGCAGCCTGAAGCCATTTGGCAGCCGCTGCAGGCTGTAGGCCATCGGCGGCTTCGTTGCCAAGCCGCGCAGCCGCCAGGGAATGCCCATGCTCAGCGGCGGCGGTCAGATATTGCCTTGCGCTTTGAAGATCGGCCGCGACACCTTTGCCCCCGGCGTAGATCTCGGAAAGCATGTACATCGCCTCCGGATCGTCATGCTGCGCTGCGCGATGAAGCCAGGCGACCGATTCGGCCTGATTGACCGGTGTGCCGATGCCGTCACGGAACGCCAGCGCCAGCAGCCGCTCTCCAACCGGATCATTGTTCCGGGCTGCCTGCAGATACAGGCTGAACGCGCGCACAGCGTCGCGTTCAACACCGTATCCACGTTGATACAGCAGCCCCAGTCTGGCCTGCGCCAGAGCAAAGTCATGCTCAGCGGCTCGGCGATACCAGGCAGCGGCCTGTACCGGGTTTGCAGGGCCTACGCGTCCCGCTTCCAGAAAAACGCCCAGATTGGCTTGCGCCCAGGCGTTGTCCTGGCCGGCGGCCTTGCGAGACCAATCCACGGCAAGTTCCCAGCTCTGCGTCAGTCCTTCGCCATAGGCATACATCACCCCAAGGGCAGCCTCGGCTTCGGCGTCGTCGGCATCCGCTGCCCGTCTCAGCAACGATGCGGCCTGCTCCGGATCCTTCGGAACGTCTTCGCCGCGAAGCAGTAACAAGCCAAGCTCTCGGCACGCTTCGGTTGATCCAGCCTCGATCGCGCGGCTGAACCAGCGCACCGCCTCCGCAATGTCCTGCGGCACCACGGTTCCATCCAGGTACATCTTGCCGATCTTCGCCGCCGCCGCCGCATCGCCTTCCTGGGCCTGATGGACAAGATCATTCCATACACCGTAGTCGATCAACTGATGCTGGGCCTCTGACAGCGGCTGATTATGGCTTGGCGCCGCCAAGGCATGTCCGTCGGCGGTCGTGATCGCCAGACCGACAGCGACCAGCAAGCAGGTGTGGCGCAACATGCAATAAGCTCCTCACGATTTCGTGCATTCAACCAAGGAGGCACGAAAAAGTGAAGTTATTTCGCCACAAAGATGCCGTGATTTGTTCAGGCGGGAAAATCATCCCGCTGTGCCAGAGCGGCCGACCAAGGAGACGCGGCGTCGCTGATACCCGCACGCAATCCATCTGACACCGAAACGATGACGTTCGGGCAGGCAAAATTGATCGGCATGACCCCGTGCTCAACGATCCTCGTCGGTCCATCCGCTGTCAGGGCCTGGATCACCTGCGCCGGCAGGCGCCGGTCGATTGAGACAGTGTCGGGATCGGAGACGTCGATCCGGGGGAAATGCGCGGCCTTATGAAGGTCCATTTTGAAGTCGGTCAGGAACGCAAGCATCTGGACGACCGACGCCAGGATGCGCCGACCACCGGAAGCGCCGGCGGCAAGCCAGGGGCGCGCGCCATCCCGAAGAATGATGGGCGACATGTTGGTCAGCGGCCGCTTGCCGCCGCCAATGGAGTTTGGCTGGTCAGGCCGGGGATCAAACCACATGACCCCATTGTTCATCATGATGCCGGATTGCGGTAGCATCATCCGGCTTCCCATCGACGACAGCAGCGTCGTGGTCATCGCCACCATCGTGCCGTCCTGATCGCACACGGTCAGATGCGATGTGCAGGTCTCAGCACCCGGGGGATCACCTTGCGGATGCACGTCGCCCAAAGCCTCTAGACGTTCCCGATACGCCCGCTTCATTGCTCGCGCGAAAGCAACGTACCAGTCGGCGTCGGGCTCGCTTTCCGGCGCGGCAGCCTCCATGAGCCCCAGTACCCGGGTCATCGTCGGTGCGGCGGTAAGCCTGCCGGCCATCTGCACCATGTGACCGCGCCAGGGACACTGCAACGCAGGCGCAATCCGAGCCCGGCACTGGGCAAGGTCGTCCCGCGACAGCGCGCCCCCGGCGTCTTTCACGTCCGCTGCAATGGCTGCCGCTACATCGCCTTCGTATTGGTCACGCAGTCCAGCGCGCCCCAGGTGCTCTAGTGTGTCGGCCAGCGCGCCAAGGCGAAAAAATCCGGGGGAGCCTTGATAGGGGGGAACAGGTGGCAATCCGTCTGGCAGGTAAACCCGGGCACTCTCTGGATACAGCCGCAACACGGAAGCCGACGAGCTCACCTTCAGGGTGGTGAACCAGTCCTGGGGAAGGCCCCGCTTTGCCAGCGATATCGCCGGCGCGATCACATCGGCCAACGGCAGCCGCCCCCAGGTGGAATGCATCAGGGCATAACCAGCCGTCGATGAAGGCACGGTCAACGACAGCGGGCCATGGATATTCGCGTCCCCCTGGACCTCGGGCCAGGAGAAAAAGTTGTGCTTGGTCCACCCGGTCAGTCTGAAGGCTGCGGGATTGAGCCCGGCAGGGGCGACCGGGCCAAAGTCAACGACGTCTGCAACGGGCTGGCCCGCCCGGTGCACCACCGCGTAGCCGATGCCGCCAAGGCCCGAATTCCACGGCTCCACCGCAGCCAGCGCCAATGCGGTTGCGACCGCGGCGTCAATCGCGTTGCCGCCGGCGTCCAGGACCGCAATGCCCGCCTGCGCTGCGCTATGCGCTTGCGACACGACGATCCCGCGCCGACCCGACGGTGACGGCTTCGAGAGTTGCCAGTTTTGGGTGAAATGGGCCTGGGGTTCAAAGATCATTCATGGTCTCCCGACGGACATGACCAGACCATATTCGACCCGCCAACCACGGCAAGGCGCGGCGCTGCCTAGTGCCCGATCGCAGAGAAGTGCTGCACGCGCTTCGCCGCGTGAATCGGCCACTTCAAGCTAAACCGACGTATCGCCCTGCACTGATGGGCGATACTAGAGCAACATCAGCCTGACTGGAACAGTCGGGCTGGCAAAGTTGCTCGCGAAAACAATGGGCTAGACCGCGCTGACTGTTCCAGTCAGCCTGAAAGCGGTTTAGCAGCACCACCCATCCGGCATTCGAGGGTTTCCTTCCCCTGGGACGACCGGCCAACCAAGCCGATGTCGTCCCCCGACGATCCGATGTTTGCGTGATCGCCGAACGCGGAAGTCAAGCCCACGGACCGCTCGACTGCCAGTTGTTATTGTCGGCTGTATCGTTACTGGAACGGGAAGTAACGCAGACTGAACAAGAACATGTTCTCGTTGGCGGAAGGCGTCACGGTGCTGCCCCTGGTCGCGCCAACGCCGGAGAACGCGTTCCGGTTCACGTACTCATACTCGGCCCCTACCTGCAGAGTACCGTAAGCCGACTTTATCACCCGCCACCACGTACCGACGGTTCCTTCCACCACGCCAGAGGTTACCGCGCTGCAGGACCCAAGTTCGACCTGGCAACCCGAAAGGTTGAGGGTCGGATTACCATACCCGGAGGTGCCTGAATACGACTTCTGGGCAACGCCCTCCGCACCGCCATAGGCGTATATGTCCACCGAGGGGATTGGATGGCCGACCAGGCCGCCCATGACCGCATATTCAGAGAGCGGTTCGATTTTTCCAGCCTGATTGAATGTGGCGTCCGCGAGCTGCGCCGATCCGTATCGGCCAATGCCATGACCAACCAATCCGCTGACCTGAAAGTCCAATGCCTTGGGAACTATCGGCAGGATCATTCCCGCACCGACGCCCTCGCCCGTTGTCTCATAGTTCTTGCCCGTCCCGCTGGATGCGAAGGACACGCGTCCGCCAAGAAAGCGCAGCAGTCCATATAGCTCGTAATGGCCCCAGCCTGGATCGGCGGCAATCTTGGCAATGACATCAGGCGCAATATTGTCACTGTAGGACTGGATCGAATTGACGTTCGATCCACCGCATTGACCGTATTCCAAGGTACCGCCACCCACGGCGGTCGTCGCCGCGGCTCCGGTCAGGCAGTTCGGGCCGCCAGCGCTGCTGAATGTGGTCTGCGGCGACTCCAGGGAAAGACCAGCCCAAAACTTATGGTCGTCAAAGTCCTTCACGACGCGGACCGTCGCCTGTCTGGCCCAGTTGAAGCCGACGACGTACTGCGCGTCGATTGTCAGAGGCACGTCTTCTTGCCGCGGCACCAGGCCAACACGATACATCGTGGCAAGGCTCCATGTCTGCCCGCCGAGGACGTGCAGCCCCAGGTCGGTGTTGTCGTAGTTCCCCCAGAACTGCCGCAGCCGCAGCGTATAGCTGCTGCTCTCGTTCGAGTTTGACGATGATCCGGCACTCAGGAAGTCTGTCTCAAGATATCCGGTCAACTTCTGCGCCTGGTCGATCTGGCCCTCGGTCAGCAATGAGAACCGACTTTGCTGGGCGGTCTCGCGATACTCAGGGATATGATAGTTCGGGCTGTTCCGGAGCGGGATGCTACCAAAGCTGCTGGCGATGCTGGAAGCCTCGTTCCTGGACCGGTACACCCCCTCCGCCGCGGCAAATCCACCCAGGGTGACGGTCAGGCCGCCCACCCGGAATGCGCCCTGTGGCAGGGGCGGCTGAGGCGGGGCGGCTGGCGCCGGCGGTGGTGCCGCCGCAATCTGTGCCGCTTGGGCTGACGCCGCGGCAGCTTGATCCTGAGCATCCTTCGCCTGCTTCTGCGCCGCCCGCAATGCCCGGTCGCGCGCTTGCAAATCGGCCTTGACCTGTCCAAGCTGTGTCTGCAACGCTCGAATCTGCTTTTCGATCGTATCAATCTGCGCATCGGTCTGAGCGACGGCTGGTCTAGTGAAGGCAAGTAGAACGCCGGCCATGACAGTAGAGCAGCACAGCAGATAGTTGATTGATTTTAGTTTTTTCATTCGGCCCTCGACGCGGCGCTGCAGGGTTTTGCAGGATGCTCTGCCTCGTAGGCCGTTACGCGGCGATGCGTCTATGGCAAGACTATGACGGGACTATTACATTTAGTTCCAGGAGTTGAAGTATTGGTGAATGATGCCAAGACCGGCACCATCGGGTTCATTCAGCGATGCTCCGCGACCTGAGACGGTGCAGGATGCACAGATGTAAAAGTGCGCGGCTAATGCCCGATCGCAGAGAAGTGCTGCACGCGCTTCGCCGCGTAAATCGGGGGCGATGCTAGGAAGATGCCGTTCGCCCGTGATAGCCTCCGCCCATTTGCTCAAGTGATGGTGAACGCTCGGTGCCGCTGCCTTATGCCTCGTTCGTTCTGTTGCCGATCACCCGTGCCGTAAGCCAGCTCGATGATCCGCCGTTTGTGCAGACGGTGTTGCAGGGCGTCGCGTGGTCGCTGGCGTGCTTCTCAGTCCTCTATGCCGGAACGGTCTGGTCCATTCACCACCTGCTGGGACTTCACGGCTGGCTTGCCTGGTCGGCCGATTTCCTCGGCGTCATCGGCGCATCACTATTGGCCTTCTGGTTGTTTCTGCCAGTCGCCGCCGGCATTGCCACGTTGTACTTCGACCAGGTCGCGATGGCCGTGGAACGACGGTACTACCCGAACCTGAGTCCCCCTGCCAGCGCCCCGATGACCGAGCAGGTCTGGGATGGAGTCGCGGTGGCAGCCAGGGTGCTGGCGCTGAACGTCGCCGCTCTGATCCTGGCTGTGCTGCTGCCAGGTGTGGGCTTATTCCTGGCCTGGGGTGTGGCGGCCTATGCCATCGGCCGCGGCTTGTTCGTTGCCGTGGCCATGCGCCGGATGCCCCGATTCGCCGCGGAATCCGTCTATCGCCAGTACCGCGGCGTCATCCTCGTGCAGGGCGCAATCCTGGCATTCGCCGCATTCGTTCCGATATTGAACTTGCTCATCCCGGTCATCGGAACCGCCGCGATGGTGCATGTCCTTGATATGAGCATCCAGGACAGTTGGCGGCGGCAAAATTGAGCACCTGTTGCTCGTCACAGATGCCGATCCCAATCAGAATCTTGTTCACGCGGCGTTGTTCATGCTAGGCGATGGTCTCTCACGAAGTCTCTGGAACATCTCTTGTTCAAACGTCGTAAGCCAGATGAGTCGCCTTCAACCCCAGGCATCAACATGCTGCCCCAAGACGTGCCGCTCGTCTCTGACAAACCGGACATTGACCAGGATCCGCCGGAAGCTCTACCAGATGTTGTGATCGAGCCTCAGCCCGCGGCAGATACCGGGTTGGGTGTTCCGCCATTCCGTCCCGCTCCGCCCAAGGATGCGCCAATCATGTCTCGACCGCCATTCTCGCCGATGCCCTCTGCCTCTACACCGCCCGCTTCACCCGCTCGGCCACCCATGTCCGGCCGTTCCACCGGCCGCGACTCGTCGGAGCGTCGGACTTTGATCGTTGGCCGAGGGATCAGCGTCCAGGGGATCGTCCAGGATGCCGAGCGCCTTGTTGTCGAGGGCACGGTTGAGGCGACGATGATCCATGCCAGTGAGTTGTCGATCGCGTCCGGCGGCGTCTTCAAGGGCGAGGTGGAGGTCGAGGAGGCGGAGATATCAGGCACCATCGACGGCACCCTCACGGCCCGGACCAGTCTGATCGTACGCGCCACCGGCCGCGTGCTCGGCACCGCACGCTGCCGCCGCCTGCAAGTGGAAGACGGCGGCCAGATCACCGGCCGTATCGAAATGATCACCGACCAACCGCAAACTGATATTCCGGTCCGGCAAAACATAGAGCCTGTGATCTGACCGGACCGACATGGGCCGCTGCAGGTTCGCCAAGGCCCGCGGGACTCTACCGGTTGATCGCCTGATAGGCGGCCAGACACGCAAGGTCGACGATCTGACTGGATGAAGCGTCCATCGGAACGATCTGGACCGGCTTTTCCATCCCGATCAGCAGCGGACCGATCGTCGTGCCGCCGCTCAGATGGTGGGTCAGGCGGGCCGCTATATGCGCCGAATGAAGGCCCGGAACGACAAGCACGTTCGCATCCCCGGTCAACCGGCAGAACGGGTAAAGGGCGCGGATCGAGGACTCAAGAGCGACATCCGGGCTCATTTCACCGTCGTACTCAAAATCCACCTGACGCTTGTCAAGGATAGCGACGGCATCCTTCATCGGCACGGCACGCTCGTGCGGCGGATCACCGAACGTCGAGTGGGACAACAGTGCGACACGCGGCTCCTGCCCCAGTTGACGTGCCGCGGCGGCGGCACCGATCGCGATATCGGCCAGTTGCTCGCTATCGGGCCGGAAATGGACCAGCGAGTCCGCCAGGAATATCGTCTTTCCCCGCATCCCGACCAGCAAGGTCAGCCCGAACGGGATGCGGCCTTTGGCCGGTCCAATCGCATGGCGAACATCGTTCAGACAGACAGAAGCTGACCGCGTAACCCCGGTGATCATGGCATCAGCATCCCCGGTCGCGACCATGCAGGCAGCGAAAACATTCCGGTCCTGATTGACCATGCGCTGGATATCGCGACGCAGATGACCCTGACGCTGCAGACGGTTGTACAGGAACTCGACATATTTGCCGTTCGCGCTGGACAGGCGGGCGTTGTGGATCTCAATTCCCTCAATATCCCCTAATCCCAGCGCCGACAGGGTTTGTCGGACACGGTCCTCACGCCCGATCAGGACAGGCCGCCCATAGCCCGCATTGCGGAACGCCACCGCCGCGCGGACAACCTTTTGTTCTTCACCTTCCGCGAAGACAACCCGGCGCGGGTTTTCGCGGACCATTTCCATGGTCGCATCCAGCGCGTCCGCGGTTGGATCCAGCCGCCCGGACAGCAGGCGCGTGTAGCGACGCAGGTCATCAAGCGGCTTCCGCGCCACCCCGGAGTCCATCGCCGCCTTCGCGACCGCCGGTGGAACACGGGCAATCAGCCGGGGATCAAACGCGTTCGGAATGATGTACTCAGGACCGAAAGCCAGGCGCCGGCCGGTGGACGCCGTATGCACTTCATCCGGCACATCTTCGCGCGCCAGCTTCGCCAGCGCTTCCGCCGCCGCTATCTTCATGCTGTCGTTGATCGTGCTGGCGCGAACATCAAGCGCGCCACGGAAGATATAGGGGAAACCAAGCACGTTGTTGACCTGGTTCGGATAATCGCTGCGGCCAGTCGCAATGATCGCCTCCGGGCTCACCGCTCGCGCTTCCTCGGGCGTAATCTCCGGATCCGGATTGGCCATCGCGAAGATGATCGGCTTGTCCGCCATCGACGCGACCATTTCCTGGGTCAGCGCCCCCTTGACGGACAGGCCGAAGAAAACGTCGGTTCCCTCCATCGCCTCGGCCAGCGTCCGCACCTTGGTGGCCGCAGCGTGCGCCGACTTCCACTGGTTCATCCCGGCAGTGCGCCCTTGGAAGACAACCCCCTTGGTGTCGCACAGGATGACATGATCCGGACGCACGCCCATGGCCTTCAGCAACTCCACGCAGGCAATCGCCGCGGCCCCCGCGCCGTTGACGACAAGCTTCGTCTCCCGCAACGCCCGGCCGGTCAGATGGCATGCGTTGATCAGACCGGCAGCCGCGACGATAGCTGTACCATGCTGGTCATCATGAAACACCGGGATGTCCATCAACTCGCGCAGGCGCTGCTCGATGACGAAGCACTCCGGCGCCTTGATGTCTTCCAGATTGATCCCGCCGAACCCCGGACCCAGGAACCGGACGGCGTTGACAAACTCATCGACGTCCTCGGTGCCGACCTCAAGGTCGATCCCGTCAACGTCGGCAAAGCGCTTGAACAGGGCGACCTTGCCCTCCATGACCGGCTTTGACGCGACAGCGCCCAGGTTGCCCAGCCCCAGAACGGCCGTCCCGTTGGAGATCACGGCAACCATGTTCCCCTTGGTCGTGTAATCGTACGCCAGGTTCGGGTTGCGGGCGATATGCAGACAAGGTTCTGCAACGCCCGGCGAGTATGCCAGGGAGAGATCACGTGCCGTGGTGATCGGCTTGCTGATCCGCGTCTCGAGTTTGCCCGGCCGGCCGTCGGCGTGCATGCGCAGCGCTTCTTCGGCGGTTACGCGCGCAGTGCGTGTATCGATCGCGCCATCAGCCATGGACGACCCTCCCTTCGTTGTTGCAAGGCCACAGTCGGACCCGCTTATCTCATCATGGCCTTGGTCCACGATCGACGAAAGAGGCTTTCGTAGACCATGGCGAGGACCGCCGCTTCTGTGGCAGAAAGACGGTTATGGAAGATTACTACGACGTGATTGTCATCGGCGGCGGACATGCGGGGTGCGAGGCCGCTGCAGCTTCGGCGCGGATGGGCGCCAAAACAATTCTGCTGACCCAGAAGCTGCGGACAATCGGCGAAATGTCCTGCAACCCTTCGATCGGCGGGATCGGCAAAGGCCACCTCGTCCGCGAGGTCGACGCGCTGGACGGATTGATGGGTCGGGCAGCCGATGCGGCTGGCATCCATTTCAAGTTGCTGAACCGAAGCAAGGGTCATGCAGTACGCGGGCCGCGGGCTCAGGCAGATCGCGCGCTGTATCGCCGAGCCATGCGGTCGATGCTGGAGGACATCCCCAACCTGACATTGCTGGCGGGAACCGCCGAGGATCTTGAGACCGATCAAGCCAGGCACATCGCAGCCGTCATCTGCATAGGCGGCCGGCGCATCCGCTGTGGCGCCGTTGTCCTGACAGCAGGCACATTTCTGCGCGGGGTCATCCATATCGGTGATCAGCAGATGCCAGCAGGCCGCTTCGCCGAATCCCCATCAACCCGGCTTGCCCAGACGCTTGCGGCGCTGGGCCTGCCGCTCGGGCGGCTGAAGACCGGAACACCGCCGCGGCTTGACCGGCGCAGCATTGACTGGAACGGCCTGGCCGCCGATCCCGGTGATAAGCAGCCGGCCGCCTTCAGCACCCTGACCTCCCGGTTGCTCAACCGGCAGGTCGAGTGTCGGATCACCGCAACCACCCCGGCGACCCACGCGGTGATCCGCGAAAACATCGGCCGGTCGGCGATGTATTCGGGACAGATTTCCGGTCGCGGGCCTCGCTATTGCCCCTCCATTGAAGACAAGGTCGTGCGCTTCGCCGACCGCGACCGTCACAACATCTTCCTGGAACCGGAGGGCCTCGATGACCTCGTGGTCTATCCGAACGGTATCTCCACCAGTCTTCCGCGGGACGTCCAGGACCTGATCTTGCGGACGATCCCCGGGCTGGAGCATGCACGGATCATCAGGCCGGGATACGCGGTGGAGTACGATTACGTCGACCCCCGCGCGCTGACACGCGGGCTTGAGGTCCGGGCGCTGCCCGGGTTGTTCCTGGCCGGCCAGATCAATGGCACAACCGGCTATGAGGAGGCCGCCGCACAGGGCCTGCTCGCGGGGCTCAATGCCGGCCGATCCGCATCCGGCCAGGAAGCGGTCTGGCTGAACAGGGCCGATTCGTACCTCGGCGTGATGGTGGACGACCTGACCAGCCAGGGTGTCACGGAGCCCTATCGGATGTTCACATCCCGCGCCGAGTTCCGCCTGAGCCTGCGCGCGGACAACGCCGATTTGCGGCTGACTGGGAAAGGCATCGGTTGGGGTTGCGTGGGCCACCGGCGGGAGCAGGCGTTCATCGCCTATAAGACGGATCTGGACGCCGCGAGGTCGCGGGCACGGCACGAGAAGTTATCTTCTGCAACTATCAAGCGGCTGAGCTGCATGGCGTCCGCCGACGGGCGCGCCCGGTCGGTGCTGGAGCTGGCCGGCAGTCAGCAGATACCGTGGTCGCTGTTGTGCCAGGAGGTTGCTTGGCTTCGCGGCCTGCCGGATCGGACGGCGGAACAGCTCCGCATCGATGCGCGCTACGCAGGCTACCTCCATCGGCAGGATGCGGAAGCCCGCTTGAGCAGGCGCAATGACGAGGTCGATTTGGCCCCCATCATGTTCGAGGATATCGGCGGCCTATCGACCGAACTGCGCGAAAAGCTGAACCACGTTCGCCCCGAGTCGCTGGGAGCAGCGGCCCGTATCCAGGGGATGACGCCCGCCGCCCTGGCATCGATCGCCGCCTTCATCCGCAAGCGCGCGGTTGCCTAATATACCGTGCACAGCGAGGTGCACACGCCATTGAAAGTGCCCGCGGCCAACGGTGCGACGCCAGCGATGGCACAATGGTTCGCCGCCAAGGCGGACCACCCGGAAACCATGCTGTTCTTTCGCATGGGCGACTTCTATGAGTTGTTCTTCGCCGATGCCGAGGCTGCCGCCGCTGTTCTTGACATCACGCTCTCGCACCGTGGTGAGCATGCTGGCGTGCCGATCCCGATGTGCGGCGTCCCACGCCATGCTGCCGAAAGCTATCTGGCGCGCCTGATCCGCCGCGGGTTTCGCGTCGCAATCGTCGAGCAAATGGAGGATCCAAAAGCCCGCTCCGGCAAACTTCCGATCAAACGGGAGGTCGTCCGTATCATCACCCCCGGAACGATCACCGAGGAAGCGTTGCTCGATGGAGCACGCCCCAATCTGCTGATGGCGCTGGCTTTCGATCCGGAGGGTCTCGGTGCCGCATGGCTGGATGTCTCAACCGGATCGTTCGAAACCACCCACATCGCGCCTGCCGAGCTACCGGCTCTGCTCGGGCGGCTGGAACCTGTGGAGATCCTCTCACCTCAATCGCTCGATCTTGCCGACTGGCGCGCGTTCAGGTCGCAGGAGCTTGTTCCATCTACACCTCTCGTCGCCCGGCGGCGGCTTGCGGATGCGTTCGGCGCCGCCGACCTGGACGCCTTCGGCTCATTCACCGATGGCGAGACGATCGCCGCCGTCATGGCCATCGACTACGTTCGGGCAACCCAGGCCGGCGTGCTGCCCCGCCTGGCACGTCCTGAACCGCGCGGCCAGGCTGGGGTGTTGCTGATGGATGCGGCGACGCGCACCAGTCTGGAGATACTGACAGCCAGGGATGGCAGCACGCGTCATACCGTGCTGGGCTCCGTCCGGCACACCGTCACCGCGCCGGGAACCCGGCTGCTTGCCGCATGGCTTGCAGCGCCGCTGACAGATCCGGCGGCAATCAGGGACCGTCAGGACGCCTGGTCCTGGTGCGCATCCAATCCTGACGCCCTCAGCCGTCTGCGGATAATCCTGAAGACGGCGCCCGACGTCGCGCGGGCGCTTGGCCGGTTGTCGGTCGGCCGGGGGACGCCCCGCGATCTGCAATCCATCCGCTATGGGCTGCGTGCGGCACACGAGGCAGCCGAGGTGCTGGTGCTGCCGCTGCCTGCGGCACTTGCCAGGGCGCGGACCGCATTGCCGTCGGATACCGCGCTCGCTGATGAACTTGCACGCGCGTTGACCGATCCGGCGCCTGCGCGTCTGGAAGATGACCGGGTCATACGTCCAGGCTTCGACGGAGAGCTTGACGCGCTACGCACTCTGCGTGACGAAAGCCGACAGGTCATAGCGCGCCTGCAGTTGGACTTCGCGCAGCGCTACGGTGTCGCCAGCCTCAAGATCAGGCATCATGCGCAGCTCGGCTACGTCATCGAGGCACCTTCGGTTGCTGTCGAGACGTTACGCGCCAACCCCGATCTGACGCTGCGGCAGGGGATGGCCAATGGGGCGCGGTTCACCACGCCGGAGCTGTCGGATCTCGACCGGCGGATACGCGAGGCCGCGGAGCTGGCAGCAACGCGGGAACGTCTTGTGTTCGATGTCCTGGTGAAGAAAGTCCTGGACTGTGCAGGCGTCCTGGCGGCGTGTGCCGATGCGGTCGCCTTCCTCGATGTCACGCAGTCCGCCGCCAGCCTTCAGGCAAGTGGCCGCTGGATCCGCCCCTTGCTCACTGACTCAGACGACTTCCGGATCGAAGCCGGCCGCCATCCGGTCGTCGAAAACGCGCTGAACGGCACCGCCGCCTTCGTGCCGAACCGCGGCGACCTGTCATCCGAAAACCGGGTGATGCTGCTGACCGGGCCGAACATGGCCGGGAAGTCCACGTTCCTCCGACAGAATGCACTGTTCGTCATTCTGGCCCAGGCAGGCCTGCCGGTGCCGGCGGAATCCGCGGTCATCGGGATCGTTGACAGGCTGTTCAGTCGTGTCGGTGCAGCCGACGACCTGGCTCGCGGACGCTCCACATTCATGGTCGAAATGACGGAGACCGCGGCGATCCTGCATCAGGCGGGCCCCAGGTCCTTCGTCGTCGTGGACGAGATCGGCCGCGGCACTTCGACGCTGGACGGCCTTGCCATCGCTTGGGCGGTGCTGGAGGCACTGCACTCTACAATACGCTGCCGCACGATCTTCGCCACCCATTTCCATGAGCTTGCCGCCCTGTCGGAGCGGCTGCCGCGGCTGAAACTGCACACCATGCGGGTCAAGGAATGGAAGGGCAGCGTCATCTTTCTTCACGAGGTTGCGGAGGGTGTGGCGGGGCGATCCTGGGGGATTCATGTCGCGGAACTTGCAGGGGTGCCGCCATCGGTGGTGCGCCGCGCAGGATCGCTGTTGGCAGCCATGGAAAAACAAGGCGGTTTCGGCGGCAGATCGACATCTATACAGTCATTACCGCTGTTCGCCGCAGCTCCATCACCGCCGGAACCCTCCGATGAGCCGGGTTGCTCCCTGTTCGATGCTTTAAACAAACTGGACGTTGACAACATGTCGCCAAAGCAGGCCCACGACGCACTCTATTCGCTGAAGGAGCTGATGCGAGATTGTGCAAGCTAAGTGAGATGATACGATAAATTTGATGTTGGCTCCTATTCCTTTGCCGCGCGCGCCCGAGGTGGCCGCCTCGCTGCTCTCAGACTCGCTCGCCGGGATCGCACAAGAGGGCGGCGCGGTGTCTCGTGACGCGGCGATCGGGGCGTTCCGCCGGCATCTCGCCCGGATCCAATCCTACGTGCAGCATGCGTTTGAGCAGGAGCAGATCACCGGGCTGCAGGCCGCTCGGCTGCTGGGCGCGTTGGTTGACGGCATCATTTCCGCCTTGTTTGACCATACGACCACCAAAACCGAGCTGGGCATCGTCGACGACCTGAGCATTGCCGCGACGGGCGGTTATGGCCGCGGTGTTCTGGCGCCGTTCAGCGACATCGATCTGCTCTTTCTCACAGTCGAGCACCCGCAGCCGCAGACGCTGCGGATCGTCGAGTACATGTTGTATTTTCTGTGGGACCTGGGGCTGAAAGTCGGGCACGCGACGCGTTCCGTCGACGATTGTCTGGTCGAAGGGGGAAGGGATACAACAATACGCACTGCGCTGCTGGACGCCCGGTTCCTCCGCGGCGACCAGTCCCTGTTCGGCGAATTCCACCGGCGGTTTCGCGCTGCCTGCAAGGAGGCCGGCGCGGGGGATTATATCGCGGCAAAGCAGGCGGAGCGGGCGGTGCGGCACCGTCGCTACGGCGACAGCCCCTTCGTGGTTGAGCCGAATGTCAAGGAGGGCCGCGGCGGCCTGCGCGATCTGCAGACGCTGTACTGGATCGCGCGCTATGTCTTCGACACCCAGACGATGGGTGAGCTGGCCGACCTGGGCGGCATCCTCACCCAGCAGGAGGCACGTCACGGGCGGCGCGCCTGGGAATTTCTCTGGACCGTCCGGTTCCATCTGCATTACGTCGCCGGCCGCGCCGAAGAACGCCTGACCTTCGATCTGCAGCCCGTCGTCGGTGCGCGGATGGGCTACACACGGCATGGGCGGCAGGACGGCGTTGAACGCTTCATGCGGCACTACTTCCTGACCGCGCGTGAGATCGCGCGTCTGACACGCATCCTGGAACCCGCGATCATCCGGTCCGCGCTGGGTCCTCCGGCCATTGAGGCCGAGACCGATGCTGCGCTTCTGTCAGCCGGGTTTGTTCTGGCCGAGGGCAAGCTGCTGCCGATCGCCGGACGTGACTTTGATGCCGAACCGATCCAGATGCTGCGAATCCTGCAGATCGCTCGGGACCGGGGCCTGGAGCTGCACCCGCTGGCCGTCAGGTCGTTCATCCAGAACGAAAGAAGGGCGATCGCACTGCGCGCCGATCCCGCCGCCGCGGCGATCTTCATGGATTTGCTCTGCGGCAGGGAGCCAGACCGTCATCGGCCAGGCGGCCATCATCCTGACGGCGCCAGATGGCTGAGCATTCTGAACGAGACCGGCTTCTTCGGCCGCTATCTGCCGGACTGGGCCCGGATCGTCGGCCAGATGCAGTTCGACACCTACCATATCTTTACGGTAGACGAACATACGATCGAGGCGGTGCGCGTCCTGAACGCGCTTGAGCGAGGCGAGCTCGCCGAGGTCGCCCCCATCGCCTCGCAGATTGTGGAGCATGTGCAGTCGCGCCGGTCGCTGTATCTGGCAATGCTGCTGCATGACATCGCCAAAGGCAGAGGCGGGGACCATTCCGCCCTCGGTGCAGAGGTTGCACTGGAAGTCGGACCGGCGCTGGGCCTGACCGATGAAGAAACAGAAACGGTTTCCTGGCTGGTCCTGCATCACCTGCTGTTAAGCGGCACGGCTTTCAAACGTGATATCGATGATCCAAAGACCATCCTAGACCTGGCAGACACGATACAATCGCCAGAGCGGCTGCGGCTTTTGCTTTTCCTGACGGTCGCTGACATGCGCGCGGTCTCCAGCAAGGTGTGGAATGGGTGGAAAGCCACCTTGCTGCGCGAACTGTATTCGCGTGTTGCCGAAGTGCTCGCCGGGGGACTTGCCACGACAGAGCGTGACCTGCGGGTCACTCGCGCCAAACAGGCCGTCGCGGCTCTGCTGTCGGACTGGACCTCCGACGAAATCGACCACTTTGCTGAGCTTGGTTACGCCGGCTACTGGCTGTCGTTCGATCCGGAGACGCATGCCAGGCATGCACGGCTCATCCGTGACGCGGAGCATCGCGATTCGCCCCTGATGGTCGACACGCAGCCCTTGCCGGCGCGGGCGGTCACGGAGGTCACCATCTACTGCGCGGACTACGCGGGCCTGTTCAGCAAGATTTCCGGTGCCCTCGCCGTGGCCGGTGCATCCATCGTGGACGCCCGGATTCACACGATGACGAACGGAATGGCCTTGGACACGTTCTGGATACAGGACACCGCAGGAGGCACATTCGATGCACCGCACCGTCTTGCCCGCCTTTCCGTGCTGATTGAGCAGGCACTGTCCGGGCGCCTGAGGCTGGCCAGCGAAATCCGGCGCGTCTCAAAGATCCTGTTGGGGCGGCGTATGCAGGCCATTCACGTGCCGCCGAGGGTAGTGATCGATAACTACGCGTCCAACACCCACACGGTGCTTGAGGTCAACGGCCGGGACCGCCCGGGTCTGTTGCATGATGTCACTGCCGCCATCAGCCATCAGGGGTTGCAGATCGCCTCGGCGCATGTGACCACATACGGGGTAAGAGCGGTAGACGTGTTTTACGTGAAGGATGTGTTTGGCCTGAAAATCGAGAATGAGCGGAAGCTCAGGCAACTGAAGGAAGCCCTGCTCGGCGCCTTGACCAACCCGGACGACTTCAAGCCCCCCGTCGTACTGCCGCCCGTCCGCAAGCTGAAGAAAGCCTCAACGGCTTAACCCATCTTCACGTATTGCCGGGGTGCAGCGCAGCCTGGCGTTCTGAAGATCTCGATCAGCAGCCGCAGGTTCTCCTCCGGCTCGAAGTACTGGCCAAAATATGGCGCGCCCTGGTGGATTCGAATCACCCGACCCATAGCTTAGAAGTATATAGATTTTCTTTGATTTCAATGCTCTTGTTTCAAAATTGCGACGTTGAAAACCGGCGGAAATCCGTGGAAGCAGGTGTATTATGGAATAGGACCGGGCGCCGCAGCGCGCCTGTGACTTCGCGTTGTGCTCCAGTAAAGCGCGTCAGCGTCGAATATTTTTGAGCGGCTGAGCGGTCGCGGGAGCAGACCGCACCTCCTCTATGACCGCCTGAATACGCGCTGCGTCCCCAACCTGGCATTCCCAGACGACGATGAGCCGCCATCCCATGGCGGCGAGTTCCGCCTCCTGGCGCCGGTCACGAATGGCGTTGCCCTCCAGTTTCGGGCGCCAGAAATCCAGACGGCTCTTGGGCATCCTGGCCAACTTGCAGGCTGGATCCGGATGTTGGTGCCACAGGCATCCGCGCACTTCGACGGCGATCCGGCGCGACGGGAACACGATGTCCGGATGGCCTGGCAGCCGCTTGTCATGAAGCCGATAACGCAGACCGGCAGCATGCAGCGCCCGACGCACGCGCATCTCCGGCTTAGTATTCTTGCCCTGCACCAGCGCCATGCGTGCCGACCGCTCCGCGGGCGACAGGGTGTCGGTCACGCGTCCCTCCGGATCGCCTCCACCATGTAGTCGTAGTCGCGGTGTTCCTGATAAAGGACGACCCGGCCATGCAGGACGGTGGCCTGCCAACCTTTAGGCAACGCCGCCACGGCTGCCTTCAGTATGGAGCGCATGGTTGATGTGTGGTCGTCGGGAACCTCCATCCGCGCTTGTAGCTCGGCGTGGTCCTGGAAACGGATCAGGTAGGGCACCGCCGACTTGGTAGCACGCAGCGCGTCCCCGACGGACTGGTCGCCGGTTGGGATGTCCAGCGGGCGGTCGATGTCGACCGGGAACCACTTGTCGAACTTCGCGGGCTCCTGCCCGTCGCGGCGCCGTCCAGGGTCATTGGAACCGAAGCCGCTGTCGTTCCATGGCAGCGCGCCTGGTGTCGCGGTCCGCGTCTCTGCAATGAGGATGGCTTCTACATCGAACGCGCTAAACACCATGATGCGCACAGCCTTGAAGGCCATCTTAGCCGGATCCAGGTTGACACGATGTTGTACAGATTCAGAGTGCCGCCCCAGCCGGTCGCGGAAACCATGGCGCGTGTCGGTCTTACCGGCGTAAACGACCGCCCCGTCGTGCAGCAGCAAATAGGCCCCCTTGGCTCCTTGCGGGACTTCAGCGACGGACCTTGCGGTCAGCGGAGCCTGTGGTATCTGCTCGAAGAAGGCGGGAAGCGTTCTCCTGAGTATCTCCTCGATGTCGATCTCGAACTCGGCGTAGCCCATGGGGCCAGTAAGGACGGCGGTCTCTGGCGCTTCGGCGGCAACGACGATGTCGCGGCCCGATGGGCGGGGCCGCCTCACGCCGCCGTCTCTTCCGCCGCCTGTCTCGCCCGCGCCGCCTCAATCTGCTTACGCATGTGCCGACCGGCCAACTCGGCGAGTTGCGCCGGGACCGCATTCCCGAGCTGGCGCATGCTTTCCGTCCACGACTGCGGGAACAGGTAGTTGTCGGGCAGGCCGACGAGGCGGGCTGCCTCGCGCATCGTCAGGTATCGGATGTTGCCGTCGTCGAAGCGGATCATGTTCTCGCCGCCGGGCACGCCGTGGTCACCAGCTTTCAATGCCTTGGATGGCATGTCCAGAATGCTGCCGGTGTGCCCAGGATAGCTCCGGGCGCCGGGCTGGAAGACATGACAGGCTTTGCCATCCGGCTCGCCGAGACCGGCGATGGCATCGCGCAGCGTCACCCATGGCTTGCCCGGCGGCGGCGTCTTCGATTTCTTGAGAACGGCAACGCGGGCGGCGTCGCGCTTTTCCCCTGGCTCACCGGGCGCCGCGATGCCGTGCCGTTTCCAATATTCCTTGGTGACCCACTGGTCCCACAGTAGCCTGTCCTGCGTATGCGTCGGCGCCAATGGTTCAGGCACCGCGCGCAACCCTTTTGTGAGTCCTTGGATGATAACCCGATGCCGACGCTGCGGCGCGCCGTAGTCGGCGGCATTCACGACCTGCCAGATGACCTCGTAGGCCCGGGCCCGTCGGCTGTCCTCTATGTGCGCCAGATGCTCGGCATGCGTCTCGTCCTCCCGCCGGAGGACGTCGGGACGGCGCAGGCAGGCGATAATCCAGTCCAGGTACGGCCGGAACGTCGGGCTGGCCAGATTCCGGACGTTCTCAAACAAAAATCCGTCCGGCCGCGCCTCACGGACGGCCCGGACGGCCTCAGGCCACATGTCACGGTGGTCGGCGTGACCCTTCTTAAGGCCGCCTATGCCGAATGGCTGACAGGGCGGCCCACCGGAAATCAATGAGAGCTCGCCCCGGTGCGCCTCCCACTCGACCTTGCGGACATCCTTCTTCTCAATAGGCCAGTTGATGACATGGTCGATTTCGCGCTGCTTGTTGTGGGCAACGGTGGCGACCGAGTCGCCGTCCAACTCGACCATCAAGGCATGCTCGAAGCCCGCTCGGGACAGCCCCATAGCCAGGCCGCCGCATCCGGCAAAGATTTCAGCGCTGCGCATGGCCAAGGTCCAGCGGCAGCAGCGGGCCACCGTTCTCCTGCTCGATAAGGCGTTCGGCTGCTCGGCGCACGAGCCAAGCCACGGTCATACCGTGATTACGGGCTATGCGCGCAAGCTCGGAGTGCTGGGCGTGTGAAAAGGTTACGGAAACGCGGTGGGCGTCCTGGCCATCCCTTCCCATAGTCGATCCTCCGCATACCATGGTCCGCGGCTATCCGCGGCAATCCGCGGGTCCTAGGCATCCGGACAATGACGGCAGGGCGAATTCTTGACAAGATATTGTCGACAAAGTGTGGTCGGTTATCGCCAGAGAATCGAAGTGCTGGTGTGCAAGGAAAAGAGATGGTTGACAGTCTCCGAGCATAGCCGCCAGAAAGCTCCTGGAAATTCTGGCATATTGTTTCAGATTCGAAGCACTAAGTCTTTGATAAGGGGCGCGCCCTACAGGACTCGAACCTGTGACCCACAGCTTAGAAGGCTGTTGCTCTATCCAACTGAGCTAAGGGCGCTCTAAAGACACGGCATGCCAGCCACGCCGCCGGCCAATCCAGGTCTACCCCGCCGCCCCGCCGATGCCAATTCCCATCTCGCCGCCAGGCGACCCGCGCTTGCTACCCCGCCAGCATCGCCTGCGCGCATGCATCCAGGATCGCATCCGTATCCAGTTCATACGCCCGGTATAGATCCGGAATATCGCCGCTCTGTCCGAACCGGTCCGGCCCCAGCGGCACCACCCGCTGACCGCGCACCGAACCCATCCAGGCATGCGTCGCCGGATGCCCATCCAGCACGCTCACCAGCGCCGCCCCGCGTGCCAGCGGCGCCAGCACCGTCTCAATATGTGCCACCGCGTCCCGCTCGCCACGCCGCCGCGCCCGCTGCGCCGCCAGCCAACCGGCATGCAGCCGGTCCGGGGAGGTCACCGCCAGCAGCCCCGCACCCGGCTCCTCCGTCACCAGTTCGGCAAACGCCGCCTCGGCTTCCGGCGCCACTGGTCCCTGATAGGCCAGCGCGATCCGCGCCCCCGCCGCCGGCGGCACCACCCAGTGCGCGCCGGCAATCACCGCCGCCGGGTCCAGCGTCCGCTCCTTCTGTTCCAGCGCGCGCGTCGACAGCCGCAGCCAGGCCGCCGAACCGTCCGGCCGCTGCATCCACTCGAACGCGTGGCGCAGCAGGATGCCCAGCTCATCGACATGCGCCGGCTCGAAGCTCGCCAGCCGGTCCGCCGCCATGCCGATCAGCGGCGTGTTCACCGACTGGTGCTGCCCGCCCTCCGGCGCCAGCGTCAGCCCGGACGGGGTGGAGACCAGCAGGAACCGCGCATCCTGATAGCAGGCGTACAACAGCGCATCCAAACCCCGGTTGACGAACGGATCATAAACCGTGCCGACCGGCAGCACCCGGGCCCCCATCATCCCCGGCGCCAGCCCCGCCGCCCCCAGCAGCAGGAACAGGTTCTGCTCCGCTATCCCCAGTTCGATGTGCTGGCCCTTTGGCGACATTCCCCAGCGCTGCGCGCTCGCCAGCTTCGAATCGCGGAACACGTCGTTGCGGGTGTGCCGGTCGAAGATGCCGCGCCGGTTCACCCAGGGTCCCAGATTGGTCGACACCGTCACATCCGGCGACGTCGTCATGATGTGCGTGGCGAGATCCTTCAGCTCGCCCTGACCGCGCCCGATCTCCGCCAGGATCTCGCCAAAGCCACCCTGGGTGGACATTTTCCGGCGCGCCAGCTTCGGCATCGGCAGCGTCGCCGGCACCGGCACCATCGGCGCGGACAGCGTGCGGCCTTCCGGCGTCAGCTTGGTGCCAAACGGACAATCGCGCAGGAACGCCTGCAGCTCCGCTTCCGGCACATCCAGCCCCTCGAACAGGTCCCATTCGTGGCCGGGCCGGATGCCCATGTCATGGCGGAACTGCTCCATCTGCTCCTTGCTCATCAGCCCGGCATGGTTGTCCTTGTGGCCGGCGAACGGCAGGCCCATGCCCTTAATGGTATAGGCGATGAAACAGGTCGGCTGGTCGCCCTCGGCATCCGCCGCCCGCAAGGTCTCAATGACGGTTTCGATGTCATGACCACCCAGGTTGGTCATCAGCGCGCCCAGCTCATCGTCGTTCAGCTCGTCGATGATGCCGCGCGCCTTCGACCGCCCCAGATCCGCCAACAGCGCCTGCCGCCACGCAGCCCCACCCTGGAAGGTCAGCGCCGAGTACAGGCTGTTCGGACAATCGTCGATCCACGCCCGAAGCGCCTCGCCGCCCTCGCGGGCAAACGCCGCCTCCAGCTTGCGGCCGTACTTGATGGTGACGCAGTTCCAGCCCATGTCGCGGAACAGCCCCTCGATCCGCCCGAACAGCCGGTCCGGCACCACGCTGTCCAGGCTCTGGCGGTTGTAGTCGACGATCCACCAGACATTGCGGACGTCGTGCTTCCAGCCCTCCAGCAGCGCCTCGTAAATGTTGCCCTCGTCCAACTCCGCATCGCCGCAGATGGCGATATGCCGCCCGGCCGGCAGATCCGTCCGCCCCAGCCCGTGCAGCCGCGTGTAATCGGCCATCAAGGCGGCGAAGCTCGTCATCGCCACGCCCAGCCCGACCGAACCGGTGGAGAAATCCACCTCACCGCCATCCTTCACCCGCGACGGATAAGGCTGGATGCCACCGAACTGCCGCAGCCCCAGCATCTTCTCCTGCGTCTGCCGGCCGAACAGGTAGTTCATCGCGTGGAACACCGGTCCGGCATGCGGCTTCACCGCGATCCGGTCCTGCGGCCGCGCGACCTCCAGGTAAAGCGCTGCCATGATGGAGATGCACGACGCGCAGGACGCCTGGTGGCCGCCCACCTTCAGCCCGTCGCGGTTGGGGCGGACATGATTGGCGTGATGGATCATCCAGGCCGACAGCCAAAGCAGCTTCCGCTCCAGTTGCTTCAGCACATGCACCCGGCGCGCCTCGGACGGCGCCGACGGTCTAATCGCGGTGACAGGCGCGTTCATGGGATCCTCTCGGCGGTTTGGCGCCTCGGTGTTTTCGCACTGTTCGCCTGGGAAGTCACCAGCGTGACCACGCCGGCTCAGGGGATCAGGGACGCACCTTTTCGCAAGCCGCCGATCCATGGTCCGCAGCCGCCTCGGCCTGCAACTACCGAACGTAAATCGCCGCCAGCGGGATCGTCACGCCCGCCTCCGGCAGCTCCAGCGCCGCTCCGACCCCGGCGATCGTCTCCGCCTCCCAGCCGCTCGACCGGCGGCGGACGGTCACCTCCGGCCGGTCGGTTTCCAGCATCACATAGGCCAGGATCGCCGGAACAGCCGCATACTCCATTGCCTTGACCCGTCGATCGGTCAGCGCGGTCGAGGGCGACAGCACTTCGAACACCACAATCGGCGCAACGATGTCGCTATTTTCGTCCGGTTCGGAGCATATGATACTCGCATCCGGATATCGCACCCGCCCCGGCGTGAGGACCTTCAGCTCAGGGCCAAGCGCCTCGCATGGCGCTGTCACGCCTTGCGCAAGCGCGACAGTTAGCCGGGTTGTGATACGGTTGTGGGCCAGGCTGCCCCCGGTCATCGCGACCGGCTGGATGCCGTCAAACTCAAACCGCAGCGCCTGCGCCCTCTCCCAAGCCAGGAACTCGTCTACGGTCAAAGGTTTCAGCGACGCGCTCATGTGGTCAGTCCCCATGCGCTTGCCCGACGCCGCTATCACAATACAGGAAGCAGGCTCCGGTCTCCAGCAGATCGCCGGCATACCACTGGTTGATTCCATAGTCGATCCAACGCAGACTTAGATCGCAACAGGTCTGCGGCGCGTGCAACGCCTGCGGCCTTACTCTTGCATGCACTCGACTGCGCGACGGAGACCGCCACCCGATGTCCCAGGCCACCGCCGACCCCCGCCTGACCGCCCCGCGCTCGGCGCCGAAACGCCGGGTGCGTGTGTCGTGGTCCGACCCGGTCTTCCGCGCCATCGTCTGGCAGGTGGTCATCGTCGGACTGGTCGCTGCCGCGGTCTGGTACCTGATCCGCAACACCAGCGAAAACCTCGCCTCCCGCCACATCGCCACCGGCTTCGGCTTCCTCGGCCGCGTCGCCGGCATCCCCATCGGCGAATCGCTCATCCCCTACAACCCGGCCATCAACACCTATAGCACCGCCCTGCTGATCGGCGTGCTGAATACGCTGAAGGTCGCCGTCATCGGCGTCATCTTGGCCACCATCCTCGGCACCCTGATCGGCATCGGCCGGCTGTCGAAGAACTGGCTGCTGTCGAAGCTCACCGCCTTCTATGTCGAAACTTTGCGCGACATCCCGCTGCTGCTGCAGCTCCTGTTCTGGTACACCGTCCTGCAGGGCCTCCCCAGCCCCAAACTGGCCTGGCATCTGGGCAGCTTCGCCTTCCTGACCAACCGCGGCATGAAGCTGCCGCTGCTGCAGTGGCAGCCGGCCCACGGCTTCGCCCTGCTGGCCCTGGCCGCTGGCATCGTCCTGACCACGCTGTGGAACCGCCACGCCCGCCGCCGGCAGGAGGCGACGGGAATCCGCCCCACGGTCTGGCCAGTCGCCGTCGTCTGCATCGCCGGCCTGCCAACCCTGGTCTGGGCCTTGCTCGGTGCGCCCTTCCAGCTCGATCTGCCTGTCCTGCACGGCTTCAACTTCCAAGGCGGCGCCACCCTCAGCCCGGAATACTTCGCCCTGATGCTGGGGCTGGTGATCTACACCGCGTCCTACATCGCCGAGATCGTCCGCGCCGGCATCCAGTCCATCCCGCAAGGCCAGTGGGAGGCCGCGGGCGCGCTGGGCCTGCATCCCGGCCTGGTGCTGCGCAAGATCGTCCTGCCGCAGGCGATGCGCGTGATCATCCCGCCGTTGACCAGCCAGTACCTGAACCTGACCAAGAACAGCTCGCTGGCCATCGCCATCGGCTTCCAGGACGTCGTCTCCATCGCCAACACCACCCTGAACCAGACCGGCCAGGCGATCGAGGGCATCGCCATCATCATGGCCGTCTACCTGACCATCAGCCTGTCGATCAGCCTGTTCATGAACTGGTACAACGCGCATATCGCCCTGGTGGAACGCTAGACCCATGAGTGAAGTGCCATGAGCGAAGCCACCGCCACCGCCGGCCGGCTCCCGACCAAGGCCCGGGTCCAGGCCAAGGTCGCCGGCATCAGTCCGTGGGCCTGGGCGCGGGCAAATCTATTCGGCTCCTGGTGGTCCACCGCCATCACCCTGGTGCTGGGCTACGTCATCCTGCGCGCCCTGTTCGGCTTGTTCGAGTGGGGCGTGGTCAACGCGATCTGGAGCGTGCCGTACGGCCCCACCGGCCTGGCCAACACCGCTTCCTGCCAGAACGCCAAGGGGATTGGCGCCTGCTGGGCGGTGCTGGGCGACAAGTACCGGCTGATTCTGTTCGGCCGCTATCCTTATGACGAACAGTGGCGCCCCGCCGTGGCGGTGCTGCTGTTCATCGGCCTCTACGTCGTCTCCGGCATGCGCCGCTTCTGGCGGCGAGAGCTTGCACTGGTCTGGATCGTCACCCTGACCATCGTCGGCATGCTGATGTGGGGCGGTATCCTCGGCCTGACCCCGGTCAGCGAGGATTACTGGGGCGGCCTGCCGATCACCTTGATCCTGTTCACCTTCGGCATCGCGCTGGCATTTCCGCTGGCTGTGCTGGTCGCCCTCGGCCGCCGCTCCACCAGGCTGCCCGCGGTCAAGCTGCTGTGCGTGCTGTATGTCGAGCTGATCCGCGGCGTGCCGCTGATCTCCGTGCTGTTCATGGCCAGCGTGATGTTCCCACTGTTCATGCCGGCCGGCGTCAACATCGACAAGCTGCTGCGCGCGCAGATCGCCTTTATCCTGTTCGCCGCCGCCTATCTGGCGGAGATCGTCCGCGGCGGCCTGCAGGCGCTGCCCAAGGGCCAGGCGGAGGCTGCCGACGCCCTCGGCCTGTCCTACTGGAAAAAAACCGGCCTGATCATCCTGCCGCAGGCCCTGCGCCTGGTGATCCCGCCGCTGGTCAACACCTTCATCGGCTTCTTCAAGGACACCAGCCTGGTGCTGATCATCGGCCTGTTCGACCTGCTGACCATGGGCAAGGTCGCCCTGTCCGATCCGCCCTGGCAGAGCTTCTCCACCGAGGTCTACATCGGCCTCGCCGCCGTCTACATCGCCTTCTGCTACGCCATGTCGAAATACAGCCGCAACCTGGAGCGTGACACCAACCGCGCCCGCGCCCGCTGACCGGAATCACCTGCAATGAGCGACACCTTATGAGCCAGACAATGAGCGACGCGGCCCGGACACAGTCCTGGCGCCAGACCCAGACCCCGGATGCGCCGGCCATCGTGCTGGACAAGGTCAACAAGTGGTACGGAAGCATGCACGTGCTGCGCGACGTCTCGCTGACCGTCGGCGAGAAGGAGCGTGTCGTGGTCTGCGGCCCGTCCGGCTCGGGCAAGTCCACCATGATCCGCTGCATCAACCGGTTGGAGACGCATCAGCAGGGGCGGATCGTCGTCGACGGCACCGAACTGACCGACGATCTGCGCGCGCTCGACACCATCCGCCGCGAGGTCGGCATGGTGTTCCAGTCGTTCAACCTGTTCCCGCATCTGACGATCCTGGAGAACTGTACCCTGGCGCCGATCTGGGTGCGCAAGATGCCGAAGGCCGAGGCCGAGGACCTCGCCATGAGCTACCTCAGCCGCGTCAAGATCCCCGAGCAGGCGAAGAAGTACCCGGGCCAGTTGTCGGGCGGCCAGCAGCAGCGCGTCGCCATCGCCCGCGCGTTGTGCATGAAGCCGAAGATCATGCTGTTCGACGAACCGACCTCCGCCCTGGATCCCGAGATGATCAAGGAGGTGCTGGACACCATGATCGGCCTGGCCGACACCGGCATGACCATGGTCTGCGTCACGCACGAGATGGGGTTTGCCCGCCAGGTCGCCCACCGCGTGGTGTTCATGGACCGCGGTGAGATCGTCGAGAGCGGCCCGCCAACCGAGCTGTTCGAGAACCCGCGCACCGACAGGCTGAAGCTGTTCCTGAGCCAGATCCTGCGCGGGCATTAGAACGCGTTCACGGCAGGCGGGACGCCCTGTTCGCGCGAAGCACGTGAATCCTACGCTCAGACAACCGGGGTGAAGCGAGACGCCTGTTCCTGGCAGCGCAGCGCCAGCCGGCAGGCCGCGAACACAAGTCCATCCTCCAGCATCCGCCCGTTCCGCTCTCGCACGTCCGCAAGGAAGTCACGGTAGTACGTCACGCCCAGCCCGCCGCAGTGCTGATAGCGGGTCCGTTGTCTGTTCGCCACAAACATGTGGTCGCCGCCTGACCTGCCATCCATGTCCAGGTTCTTGCGCAGTTCCAGCGTGCCCTCGGTGCCGACCAGGAACAGCCGCCCGTCACCCCAGTCCGCCAGTCCGTCAGGGGTGAACCAGTCAAGCCGCAGCCAGCCCGTCATCGCCGCACCGCGCAGCGTGATCTCGGCGAAGTCCTCGAACCCGGGCGGCGGCGTGCCGAAGGATCCGATCATGCTGGCGGCGACCGTCGCCTCCGTTACCCCGGCGAATGCCAGGAACTGATCGATCGAGTGCACGCCGATATCATTGATGATCCCGCCATAGGCCGCGCGGTCGAAGAACCAGGCCGGCCGCAGCGCTCGGTTCAGCCGGTGCGGCGCCAGGCTGGTCAGGCTGACAAGCCGCCCCAGTTCGCCCGACCGCGCAACCTGCAGCGCCGCCTGCACCGAGGGCGAGGTCAGCCGCCCCAGCGCGATCGACCAGATGCACCCGGTCTGCCGTGCCGTGGCTTCGACCGTGGCAAGCTGCTCCGGCGTCGTCACCCCGGGCTTGTCGACCATCACATCCTTGCCCCGGCGCATCGCCTCTATCGCCAGCCCGGCGCGGTCGCATGGCACCGAGCACAGCACGATGAAGTCGACGGCCGGGTCGTCGAGCAACTGCTGCCGCGCCACCGCGGGCACATCGGGGAACCGCTTGCGGAACCCCGCCAGCACCCGCTCGTCAGAGGTCTCCGGGTCATAACCGGCGCAGACCGCACCGGCCGCGAGCAGGCCCGCGGTCAGGTCGTAGACATGGCGATGGTCAAGTCCGATGGCGGCAAAGCGCTGCATAACCAGTCCCCGAAGCATTTGCCTGTGGTGTTTCGTTGCCGCGAAGCTCGCACCATTCTCCACACCCGGCAACCGCAGGACGTACGCTGAAGAAACGACATGGCGGGACGGCAATGAATTTATTCTTGTATAATAAGGAACGCGCCCCTATCCTCTGCTGGAACACAAGCTGAACATTCAGGGCCGCCCCATGCTCCGCACCGCAATGCCACCTGCCCAAACACACCTTGGCCCGGCCGCCGGCCGCGCCGCCGCCGTTCAGCTCGCCAGCCTGCCCCGCGCCCTGCTGGAAACCATTCTTGACCGGCTAGCCATCCTGTTTCTCACCGGCGCCGGCGGCGATCTGCCCGCCGCGCGCCAGGCTGCCATCAGCATGCTCATGGCACATCGTCCCGGCACCGAGGATGAACTGACCGTGGCCGCGGAGATCGTCAGCTTCGGCTTCCACGCGCTGGAGGCTCTCGGCCAGTGCGCTGACCCCAAGCTCTCGCTGAACCAGAAACTCCGCCTGCAAGGCCGCGCCATCAGCCTCAGCCGCGAGTCCCACAAGGCTCGGCACAGGCTGGACCAACTGAAGAAGGCAGCTCCGTCGCTGACACCGCCTGTGGACGCCATGTTGGCCGGCGCCGAATCCGCTGACTCTCAGCCCCTCCCACCGCCATCCGTTTCCGCGACAGGCGCTGCGGTTGACCCAGCCCCTGCCCCGCCCATCGCCGACCTGCCTGCTCAGCCGCTCGCCGCGCAGACCGCCCCAGCCGCCGCCCTATCAGCCGGCGCCCAATCCGCCAGCCCCCAGTCAACCACCGCCCAATTAACCTCTCCTCAGGCAACCTCCCCTCAGCCAAGCGGCACGGTGACCGGATCGGACGCCTGCGCGGCCCCTGCCACCGGCAGCGCCCCGGCGCCACAAGCTACCGTCAACCATGCCACGCGCCAGACCTGGACCCAGGCGTTCCAGCAGCACCAACGCGCCAAGCGCATCGCCGAGAACCTGAAGAAGAACCAGCCAGCGACCCCTGAGTCGGCCGCTCCGGCCGCCCCCGCGCCGTAAAGCAATACCAACCCGCTGGAGTGACGAGGCAATCCCAGGCCGATGTGATTGCTTGCAAGTTATGAGATACAGCGCCTCCGGTCCGTCCGGAAGCCGTTGCGGCATGAGGAACACCGTGAACGTGTCACAACGGAACCAGCTCCGCCAGCCTCAGCCACACAGAACACCAGCGGCGAAAGCCCGCAGATCATCCGCCACCTGTGCCAGCACGCTCTCCCAGTCCCCGGCACGCACCTGACGATAGATCCGCAGCGTGGGGTACCAAGGGCTGTCCCGCCGCTCCGTCAGCCAGCGCCAATCGGCGTCGAACCGGTTCAGCAGCCAGACCGGCTTGCCAAGTGCCGCCGCCAGATGCGCCACCGCCGTGTCGACCGAGATCACCAGGTCCAGTGCCCCCACCAGCGCCGCGGTATCGGCAAGATCCTGCATCCGCGCCATGCAGTCGAACAACGGGAAAGCCTCCGGCGCGCTTGGTCCACCTTTCTGCAGACTGCAGAAGCGCAACCCGGCCACCTCGAATAACGGCGTCAGCCGCTCCGGCGGCAAGGACCGTCGCGCATCCGACGGCAACCCGGCCGATCCCGCCCATACCAGACCCACCCGCTTGTCCCGACCCGGCAATTGGCCTCCGGGCAGCTCCAGGCCGCCAAGCCGGCGCTCCCACATCGCAACCTGCGCCGCATCGGCCTGCAGGTAGCCACAGCCCGGCGGGATCGTCGCCACCGTCGTGCCGAACACGCGCGGCAGGCTGGCCATCGGACAATGCAGGTCAAATGGCGGCAGCGCCTCGCCGCGAGCGACCACGCCAGCCGCCCCGGCCAACCCACCCAGCAGACGGACCAACGGCTTTTGCACCTCGACAAACACCCGCAACCCCCGGGCGGCGGCCATGGTCACGTAGCGACAGAACTGCACAGTGTCGCCCAGTCCCTGCTCGGCATGCACCAGCAGCGTGCGGCCTGCCGCCGGCTCACCCTGCCACTGCGGCTGGGCAAATTCCCTCGCCGCGTGCAGCATCGGCGGCGTCTTCCAGCGCCATTCATATTCCTCCCAACCCGCCGCCATCTCGCCCAGCGCCAGCAGCGCAATGCCCAGGTTCGCATGCGCGTCGGCGAAATCCGGCCGCAAGGCAACCGCCTGGTGCAAGGCCGCAACCGCCGCCTGAAGCTGCCCCTGTTCGCGCAGCACATTGCCCAGGTTGTTGCATGCCTCCGGATAGTCCGGCTGCAGCGCGATCGCCCGGCGGTAGCAGGCAGTCGCCTCTTCCAGCCGCCGCAGCTTGGTCAGCGCATTGCCCAGGTTTAGCTGCGCGCTGGCCAGTTCCGGCCGCAACCCGACGGCGCGGCGGAAGCAAGCCAAGGCTTCCTCGGTTCGGCCCTGCTGCTCCAGCGCGTGACCCAGGTTGTTGTGCAGTTCCGCAGAGTCCGCCCGCAGCGCCAGCCCTTGCCGATAGCAGGCGACAGCCTCCTCCAGTTGGCCCTGCTCGGCCAGCGCAATGCCCAGGTTGCTCGCCACCTCGGCCGAGTCCGGCCGTGCATCAAGCACCTTGCGGTAGCAGCCGACCGCCTCGGCGACCCGGCCCTGCTGCTTCAACAGGTTGCCCAGGTTGTTCTGCGCCTCGGGGAAGTCCGGCTGCAGTGCGACCGCCTGCTGATAGCAGCGGATCGCCTCCTGCGGATCGCCCTGCTGGGCCAGCGCGTGCGCCAGGCTGTAATGGCCCCAGGCAAACCCCGGCGTCAGGGCAACGGCTTCGCGATAACAGGCAATCGCCGCCTCGGTCTGACCCTGACGCATCAGCAGGCCGCCCAGCGCATACGCCGCACCCGGATAATCCGGCCGCAGCGCAAGCGCCTTCCGGCAACAGGCGACCGCTTCTGGCAGGTGCCCCTGCTGGGCGAACGCCATTCCCAGGTTGTAACGCGCATCGGCAAAGTCGGGCTGCAGCGCCAGGGCCTGATGATAGCAGGCAACCGCCTCCGCCAGCCGACCCTGGTCGCGCAGCATGTTGCCGAGGTTGGAGTGGAACGGTGCTGCCCCGCTCTTCAGCGCTATCGCCCGCTCGACCAGATTGATCGCCGCATCCTTGTGACCGCGCTGGTAGGTTATCAGGCCCAGCAGATGCAGGCTGTCCGCGTGCCCCGGATCGACCGCCAGGATCTGCTGGTACCCGTCGGCTGCCAACTGCAACCGGCCCGCCTGATGATGCTGCAAGGCCTCGGCAAACCGGCTTGCACAACCTGGGGCGTCGCCGTCCTGCCAAGCCGCCACTTGCTCTGTATGCTCCATCGCCCGGCTTGTATCGGGAACCCGGGGGCCGGTTCCAGCCTGATGATCAGGCGAACGTGCTTCGAGCGGCTTCGCGCAGGCTGGAATCGCGCAACAGCGCGATCCTGCGCGAGTAGCCGCGTGAAACGATGAGCGAGAGCGGTTCCACCCTCGGTGGAACCGCTCTAGTGGTCCGATCCCGACACTCGCATCCCATGCGTTCGGGTGAATCGGCCCACCAAACAACGGCTAGTGGGAAAGTCAGACGGTTCTTTCCGTCTGATTTTCACCACTAGCGCCGGGGCTGTCCGATCGGCGGCAGGTCATCCGTCATGCCGGCCAGCACCTCGGCAATATGCCGCACGCCCACCGCGTGGCCCTCACGCTGCAAACGTCCAGCCATGTTCAGCAGGCAGCCAAGGTCGCCGGCCAGCAGCGTCGGCGCCCCGGTCGCCACGATGTCCTTCGTCTTGTCGGCCACCATGCGCGTCGAGATGTCGGGATACTTCACGCAGAAAGTCCCTCCGAAGCCGCAGCAGATCTCCGGCTCCGCCATTTCAACCACGGTCGCCCCCGCCGCCTGCAGCAGCAGCCGCGGCTGCTGCTTGATCCCCAGCTCCCGCAGGCCGGAGCAGCCGTCGTGATAAGTCACGGTGTCGTCGGTCCGGCTCAGTCCGGCATCCTGCACCCCCAGCACGTCGGTCAGGAAGCTCACCAGCTCGAATACCCGTGTTGCCATGGCGTCCGCCACTGCCCGCTGATTGGGGTCGTCGTCAAACAGATGCGGCAGATGGTGCTTCAGCATCCCGGCACAGGACCCGGAGGGGGCGACCACGTAGTCATAGCCACGGAACGCCTCGACAATGCCGACCGCCAGGTCTCGCGCGGTGCGCCGGTCGCCGCTGTTGTACGCCGGCTGGCCGCAGCAGGTCTGCGCCCGCGGCACCTCTACCTGGCAGCCGGCACGCTGCAGCAGCCGGATCGCCGCAAAGCCGACGGACGGCCGGTGCATGTCGACCAGGCAGGTCACGAACAGCCCGACCCGAGGCTTCGCCGGCGCCACCCCTGCTTCGGCTTCAGGCAAGGCCATGGTCAGTGTTCAACCGCTGCGCGCCGAGACCAGCCGCCAGGTCGGGTCCTGCTGCGAAAGGTCACGCTCGAACGTCCACAGGTCGGTAATCTCGGTCACCGCATCGGCGCCGCTCAGTGGCCGGCCATCCTTGTCCTGGGTATAGCTGATCTGGTCAGAGACGATCCGCGCGGTGACCAGGCCGGTCCGGCCCTTCAGCTCCGCCGCGTCGATCGACAGTTGCTGCATCGCCTTGATCTCGCTGACCTGCTTCTCATCCGCCTTTTCACGCGCGGCAATCGCCTGCTCGAACGCGCCATAGGTCTCGTCGCCCAGCAGCGGACGCAGCGCCGTCCGGTCGCCGGCGGCAAAGCCCGCAACGATCAGGCGGAACGCCTGCTCCGCACCGGCCAGGAAGCGTGCCGGATCAAAGTTGCGGTCGATCTCGCGCATCCGCGCCAGCACCTGCCCGGTTGGGGAGGCACCGTCGGGCACGCTCTGCCCGGCCGCCTGCACCGGCGGTTCAGCCCGGGCGTCGATCGCCGGCGCGGCCGCCGGCCGCAACGGCGCCTGCTGCACCGGCGGTGCGGGACGCTCAAACCCGGTCCGCTTGCCCAGGATGCTGCGCAGCCGCAGCACCAGGAACGCCGCGATCATCCCGAACAACACCAAATCGATTGGAAATCCGCCAGTCGCACCCATACCGCACTCTCCTTCGTTCAACAGATAGGGCTGCGGGGTGGGGATGACAAACGAATCCGGGCCGGTAGCCTGGACCGGCCGGGCCTTCATGCCGCCCGGCGGCCAATGCCGCTTGGGCTTGCTCCAGGTTGGCGGCCTCTGTATGGCCAGCCGATGATCCTGTTGCGCCACGGCCAGAGCGAATTCAACCTGCATTTCAGCGCCACCCGCCGCGATCCTGGCATCGTCGACCCGCGGCTGACTGACCTTGGGCACAGCCAGGCCCGGCAGGCGGCGGAACAACTGGCGGACCAGGGGATCCAGCGGATCATCGTCTCTCCTTATACGCGCGCCCTGCAGACTGCCCGCCCGGTGGCGGCGCGGCTGCGGGTGCCGGTGACCATCGATCCGATCGTGCGTGAGCGGTATGCCTTTGCCTGCGACGTCGGTTCGCCGCGGGCGGCACTCGAGCGCGACTGGCCGGAGCACGACTTCGGCACGATCGAGCCGGTTTGGTGGCCAGGCGAGGAGGAGCCGGAAACCGCCATCATCGACCGAGCCGCTCGATTCCGCGGCGAGCTGGCGGCTCGGCCGGACTGGGCGCACACCCTGGTCATCAGCCATTGGGGCTTCATCCTTAGCCTGACCGGCCAGAGCATCGCCAACGGCCAGTGGCTGCGCTGCGATCCCGCGGAGGCCGCACCGAGCCGCCTGGTATGGCAGGCTTGACAGGAAGCCACCACCACCGACAGCCGGGTGGCATTCACCCGGCAACCGTGCTACCCGGCGCGCCTTCGCCGACGGCGGCGCGGTCCTCGCAAACACGGAGTTCATGATGTCCGAGACCACCCCCTCTCCGCAGACCGCCGGCCAGCCGGTGCCGCCCCTTGTCGTCAACATCCAGTACGTCAAGGACCTCTCGTTTGAGGTGCCGGGCGCGCCGCAGATCTTTAGCCAGCTAAAGTCCCAGCCACAGGTCAGCATCAACCTGGATGTGCAGGCCCGTCGGGTGCAGGAAGGCCAAAGCGTTTTCGAGGTGGCGCTGATGATCCGCGCCGAGGCGCAGGACAACAGCGGGGTCTCCAACGGCCAGGCCTCCAGCCCGGTGGCGATGGTGTTCGTCGCCGAGCTGACCTACGCCGGGGTGTTCACCCTGAACGGCCTGCCGGACAATGCAGTCGAGCCGGTGCTGCTGGTCGAGTGCCCGCGCATCCTGTTCCCATTCGCCCGCAACATCCTGTCCGACGTCACCCGCGACGGTGGCTTTCCGCCGGTGCTGCTGCAGCCGATCGACTTCGTCGCTCTCTGGCAGGCGCGCCGCAACCAGCCCGGTGCCTCCCCCGCCGTCGCCTAAGACACACCCGCGTCCGCGGCCCGGGCGGTGATTTACGGTCTGGGACCGGCGGTGCCGCTAATCCTGCTGGAACGCCTGGTCGGAGATGTTGCCCGCCCCCGGCGTCTGCCCGTCCGGCGCCAGGATCAGCCGTGGCTCGCCGGGCAGCTTGATGGCGTCGTTCATCCGCCAGGCCCGCATCCCCGCGGCGAACATGTTGCAGCCGCGGCTCCAGAGCTCACCGATGGCAAAGTCGGTCCGGTACAGGCCGTCCGGCAACTGATGCAGGTCGGCCTGGGCGCCCGGCCCCAGGAAAACGGCGACGGCGACGCTGCCCTTGGCGTCGCGCAACTTCACCACCGCCGGTTGTACGGCGCGGTTCTCCACGGCCAGCGTCGCATTGCCGTAGCCCCGACGCTCCAGCAGCTCGCCGTCATAGGGGATCGGTCCGGCATTGTAGCCGCAGTACGCGGATTTGGCCGCCGCCGCGTCGCCCGGCGTCAGATGGTCGGCGCTGATGAACCCGTGCATCTGGTCGTTGACCACGACCTCCAGCATGCCGTTCTGACGGACCAGCCGCACCGCCTGGACCACGCTGAACGGCGGCAGTTGGCCGATCGGCGCCAGGTTGTTGTGGTCATTGTCCATGCGCCACAGGATCGCCGGGGTGCCGGAGGGACGGACGTAGAAGTTGGGCGTCCCGCCCAGCCGCACCGGTGTCGGCCCGTAAAGCACGGCTCGGCTTGCACTGGGCGACAGCGGCTGGACGGTGGCGGCATTCGGCCGGATCCCGGCGTTCGGCACCTGCGCCGGTGCCAGCAGGTGGCTGGTCGCCTCATACAGGCACAGGCACAGGAATGTCGCGAGACCGGCCCAGACCATAACCGGCAGGTCGGCAAACCAGGTGCGCCACGGCGGCATGGAGGCCGGCTGATACTCCGCCGGCCGCACCACGACCACCGCCGGCTCGATCACCTCGATCCCATCGTCGTCGTCAACGGCGGCGGCGGCGCGGTCGTAGGCTGCCCGCAGCCGTGGGTTCGACACCACGTCATACGCCCGCTTGACCGCGACGAAAGCCGCCGCGTTGCCGGTGTTCGGCACGTCCGGATGCAGCACACGGGCCTTGGCACGGTACGCCGTGACGATCGCCGCCTGGCTGGCCGACGGCTCCACGCCCAGGCAGGCATAATGGCCTTCGGGATCCAGCGAGGTTCGGGACGGCGGCATGGAAATTAGATGTAAGGTCCGGCAGAAAGCGGCAAGGCGTGCCGTTTCTGGCACAGGAACAACCTACCTATAGCAGAACGATCGGCCGAGGCGGATCAGAATAGGGAGAAGACGTGTCGATAAGACAAAAACAGGCGCTGCGCTGGGCGGCGCTGGTGGTGCTGCTGGCTGGCGGCTTCATGCCGCCGTTGGACTTCTTCATTGTCAACGTGGCCCTGGCATCCATTCACGACAGCCTGGGCGCCTCGCCGGCCCAGTTGCAGCTTATTATCTCGGGCTACGCCTGCGGCTATGGCGTGTTCCTGATCACCGGCGGCCGGCTGGGCGACCTGTTCGGCCGCAAGCGGTGCTTCATGATCGGCATGGCCGCATTCTCGCTGGCCAGCTTGGGCTGCGGCCTTGCCGTCACCCCGGCTGGCCTGGTGATCGCGCGGATCATCCAGGGCTCGTCCGCCGCCGTGCTGCTGCCGCAGGTCCTGGGCTCGATCCGAGCATTGTTCCAGAACGAGCGTGAGTTGGCCCGCGCCATGAGCGCCTATGGCATCATGATGGGCATGGCCGCCGCGATCGGCCAGTTCAGCGGCGGGGCGCTGATCCAGTGGAATCCCGCCGGACTTGGCTGGCGGGCAATCTTCCTGCTGCCGCTGCCGGTCTGCGCGGTCACCCTGTTGCTGGGCTGGAAGGTGGTGCCAGAAACCGGCGGCGGCAGCGACGTCCGGCTCGACCTCGGCGGCGCGGCACTGATCTCGCTGACCCTGGCGGCCATCGTCGTGCCGCTGTCCGAAGGGCGGGAGCAAGGCTGGCCGGACTGGGTTTTCGTCGTCCTGGGTTGCGCACCGCTGCTTGCCGCCGCGTTCGCCTGGTATGAGGCACGGCTGCGCCGGGTCGGCGGGATGCCGCTGATCGACCTCGCGCTGCTGCGCATCCCCAGCTTCCGGCGGGGGCTGCTGGTGGCGACGCTGTTCTTCTTCACTACCAGCTTCTACCTGCTGTTCGGGCTGTACCAGCAAACCGGGCGCGGCGTGGCGCCGCTGCAGGTCGGGCTGGCCATCGTGCCCTATGGCCTGGGGTTGTTCGTCGGCCCGCTGCTCAGCGCCCCCCTGGTCACATTGCGGCCGAAGCTGCTGGCGATCGGCATGGGGATTCAGGTCACTTTTTATGCCATGACCGGCCTGCTGGTGGCAGTGGGTGTCGCGGGTCCGGCGCTGGCCAGCGCGGTGTTCCTCGCCGGACTGGGCCAGGGTGTGGCCTTCCCGCGGCTGTTCGCCACCGTGTTGGGCGACGTGCCGCCGGCGCAGGCCGGGGTCGCGGCGGGCATCACCAACTCCGCCATGCAGATCGGCGCGGCGGTCAGCGTAGCCGCCATCGGCTCGCTGTTCTTCATGGTGCTGGGCGCTGCCACCGGGGAACGCGCCTATGCCCATGCGTTCTCGATCGCGCAATGGACCGCCACCGCCGGCCTGTTCCTGGCCATGCTCCTGGCCATCCCACCGCGCCGGGGTCGTGCGCCGTGGCAGCGAAGCGGACTTGCAGGCTGAGCAGGTGAGTGGGTATGAGGCGTTGCATGCGCATCATCCCGCCATATCCCCGCCTGTCATACGCCCGCTTGAGAGGCGTGCTGCTGCTGGGCAGCGGCGCTATCCTGCTGAGCGGCTGCGGCAGCAACCTGACCCGCACGTTCGGGCTGACGCGCGATACGCCTGACGAATACACCGTCACGACCCGTGCCCCGCTGTCGATGCCGCCGGACTTCAACCTGCGCCCGCCGCGCCCCGGCACACCTCGGCCGCAGGAGCAGAGTGAGCGCCAGCAGGCTGAGGAGGCGCTGGCGCCGGAGATGGCGCTGAACGCCCCCAAAGCCGGTGAAAGCAACGGGCAGGAGGCGCTGGTGCAGGCGGCCGGACCTGCCGCGCCCAACGACATCCGCCGCAGGATCGATCAGGACGCCAGCCGAGGCAACGCCGATGAGGGCTTCGTCGACAAGCTGCTTTACTGGCGCAAGCCCAGCACCGACCACGTCCAGGTGGATGCGCAGAAGGAGTCGCAGCGGCTGCGGCAGAACGCCGCCCTGGGCCAGTCGCCCGAGGTCGGCGACACGCCGATCATCCAGCAGCGCAAGCAGGGGTGGTTCACCAGCCTGTTCTCCTGGATATAGCGATGCCTGGCATGAAGCGCGGGAGGTTGATTTCGCCGACAGCGGTTGAGGCATGCGGCAAAGCCTGTTCGCGCCTCTCCGCGACCAGACCCTAGGCCGGCGGCAGTGTCCGGTGGCGACATGCCCGGTGGCGACATGCTCGGTGGCGACGCGCCCAATCAGGCCCACTTCGTCCAGGGCGGCGATGGACCGGTCCTGCTTGGGACAGGAGCCGGAACCCTGCGCTGCGCCTGCGGCAGCACGCTGATCGAGGGCTTTACCGCCGCGGGCTTCCTTGGCCTGGGCATCCGCTGCGCCCGCTGCGGCACCCTGACCACCACCGCGGGCCTGCCCGAGGGCCAGGTGCCGCCACGCTCAGCCATCGTCGCCACTGCGGCCGAGGCGCCGCGCACGACGGCGATGACGGTGCCGCGCGATGTTCCGGTGGTGGGTCATGCCGAGATGCAGCGATGGCAGTCGCTGCTGCAGCCCGCCGTGGTGGACAATGCCTATAGTGTCTCGGGCGCGCTGCTGGATGAGACCGCCGCTGTGTTCGAACGGCATCTCGGCGCGGTGCTGCCTGACCCCGGCAACCGATCGGCGGACTCGTTCGACGGGCTGAAGACGCATCCGCTGGGCTGGGCGGTCGGGTATCTGCGGCGGCAGGTGCGCCAGGACACCTGGGCCTGCATGCAGGATGCACCGACCGCCGCGGCGGTGACGCACGTGACCGGATTCCTGCACATGGCCGCCACCTGGTCGCGGCATCCGCTGTTGCCGGCGATGCTGACGGCGGCTGGCGAACGCGGGTTCTCGCTGCACGCGCTGGCGCCATTCGCCGCCGCGCATGGGTTGATGAAGATGGGCAACCGCATCCGCTTCGGCGAACCAACCGGGAATCCAGCCACGCTGTGCGACTTCGCCCTGGTCATCGGCAACGAGCCGGCTGCCGTGCAGCTTGAGGTGTTCGACCGGTTCGAGTTCCCGTTCGGCCAGCCGTGGAACCCAACGGTGCTGCGCGAGGCGGTGCAGGCAGTGCTGGGCTCGGCGCAGGGGCGGATCAACCTGCGCCATCCCGGCCTGCTGCTGCTGTCGCCGGGATCAGCGCTGGCGGGTTACGACGAGGCGCTGATCGAGGCAGTGAAGCATGGTGTGCAGATGCTGGGGCGGCGGAACCGTGGGCTGCTGGCGGTGATGCCGGTGACGCTGCGGCTGCAGGCGTTGGCCGACCGCCAGGCGGCGCGCCTTGTCTATGGGCTGTTTCCAACTGCCAACAGGCATTACCGTGGCGATGGCCAGTTGCAGATGCGGCCATCCCCAACCCGGCCAGCCGGGATCACCGGCTGACGGACCGCTGTTGCGCCGTCACATTAGACCGGTTTTCGTTCGCCTTGGCTCACGGACCCCGCTCTAACTTATTGTTTGTTCGCGTGATTCACCGTTCCGGTGATGCCACCTGCTCGGATCATGCTCCAGCATTCAGCCGGAGATCTGTTCCAGAATCGCGCGCCGCTGGCTGATGCCACGCCATCCGATCAGGGCCGCCGGCAGCAACGCGCCGGGGACCGTAACATAGGCATACCACCCGGCATGACCGGCAAAAGCGGAACTGGCGAACAGGGCGCCGGCGATCAGGGGCCCGAAGATCGATCCGAGGTGACCCAGGCCGTCGGTCAGGCCGACCCCGGTGGCGCGCAGGCGGGTCGGATAGGCCGAGGCGGTGTAGTTGTACATGTTGAACAGCCAGACCGTCATCATTCCCCAGGCGACCGCCGACAGCACGTATGCGGCAAGCAAGCCGTGATTAAAGTAGAGGGCAGACATCGCGGCGCAGAACAGGATCGCCGACGCCACGATCGATGTGCGGCGTTCCACCGCCTCGCCGATCAGCGAACAGACCGCCAAGCCTATGCAGCCGCCGCCGACACTCGCGACCAACAGCGCCCCGAACGTGTCGCTGGCCGAGAAACCGAAGCTGCGCAGCAGCACCGGCAGATAGCCGGTAAAGCCATAGACGATGCCGGCATAGCCGATGATCCAGGCGGCCAGCAGAACAACGGTACGCTCCCCATACTCGCCGCGGAACAGTTCACCTATCGGCACGTGCGCGGTCACCGGCACGGCGTAACGGGCGTAGTCAGGCTCCGGCAACGCAGCCAAACCGCTGCGGCGAAGGCAGTCTATTTCCAGCGCCGCCGTCACCCGTTCAGCGTCCGCGTGACGGCCGTGCGCTTCCAGCCAGCGCGGCGATTCAGGCATGCCCCACAGCGCCAGCGGCACCAGAACAACCAGCGGCACGGCGACGAACAAGTAGATAAACCACTGGTAATGGGCCGGAACCCAGAAGATTCCCGGGACATTGCCGAGCAGTCCGAAGACCAGGACCGCGAGGATCTGCGAAGCCAGCATGACGCGTCCACGTTGCGCCGGTGGCACGATCTCGCCCATGTAGACGACATTGGTGGCCAGGACGCCACCCATGCCGACCGACGAGAGGCCGAAGAACAGCAGCAACCACCAGAAATTGTCGGTCAGCGCGGTGGGCCACAGCGGCAACGCAACGGCGAGGGACGACAGCAAGAGCGCGATCCTGCGGCCTGCCCGGTCGGCTAGGATGCCGATCAGATACTCGCCGACCAGGATGCCCACGCCGAACTGCACTGCGAGCATGACAGAAAAGGCACCCGGACCGAAGCTGTGCCGCGGTCCCCAGATAAAAGGGTAGAGCTTCGCCGGAATGCCGTCGGCGGCGATGATTACGCCCCAAAAAATCTGTGTGATCAGCGCCAGCCGCCATTGGGTCCAGGTCAGCGGCAGGCGATCGATGCGGGCGGCGATCCGGCCTGTGCCACTGATCTCCGCTTGTTGGCCCAGAGGGCCGGGCTGAGCTGAAGGGTCACCATTTGCATCGGCACGCATGGCTTGGACTTCCTGTTATTTTCTTATTGAGCAGCAGGTGCGGCCTCGCGGCGGATCTGCTGCTCCTGCTCCCGATTAACGTCGTATGTTGCAGGTTTGACGTATTTCCATGCAAGACCGGCGATAGGACCGTCAAGCCTGAGGTCGCTGCCAAGAGTATTCGATGCAAGACGGACGCAGGCCAGTTACTTATTGGCCATTTTCATACGCCAAGTAGCAGGCGGGGTCTTGTATTCTGCCGGGAGCAAGTGTCCGCGGCGCGTTGAGACGCAACAGCTTGCGTCATCAAGGTATGCGCATCATCAACAGAGAACGCCTCAGTCGATTGCGTCGCCTACGCCATGGATCGGGGCGCCGATAGGCTTACCGACCACCGGCACGGCCTCAACCGCATCGCCGGTCACGCGGAACGGAAATGCCACGACGCCGCAGCCTTCCAGGGTCAGCAGGATGAGCAGGAACAGAGCAGTGCGCACGTCAAATCCCTCCATTCCGCGATATATGCTGCCCGCGGCACGGATCAACCTGTTGCGCCGATGCAGCAGTTTCACCCTCGGCGACAGGTCGCCGACTGGCTGGCATTTGGACTGTCTAGCGATCCGCGGCGGCCACATGCAGCCTCCGGCCTGTTCGGGATCAATCCACCTTGCAGACGCCGCGGCTGCCCGGTTCCTGATGCTCGGCCGGCACGGGCTGTAGCTTGATGGTAGCGAAGGCCGGGTCGGCGGTTGTGGGGAACGGCGTGCTGCCGGCGGGATAGCAGTTCGAGGCCAGCAGGAACGCCATCACCGAGGCATACTGCTCGGGCGACATCGAGGACGGGGCGTTCAGCGGCATGTTGTTGACCACCAGGTAGCGGACGACGGCCAAGGTCCAGCCGTTGCGCTGCGCCGTCTGCAGGAAGTCGTTCCCGGCCACCGAGGGCGCGGCCACGCCCTGCAGGTTGGCACCGTGGCAACTGACGCACTTGCCGGCGAACAGTTGCGCACCCTCCTGCGCCTGGGCCTTGGTGTACAGCGATGGCGGCGGGCCAGAAGCTTGCTGCGGCGGTTGAGCGGCGGGTGGTGAATTGGCGGATGGGGCCGTTGTGGCGTTGGCGGCCGACTGGGGTTGTGACGTGCCGGGCTGTGATGCAGGTGACGTTGGCGGTGACGTGACGGATGCGCTCTGCGCCGGCCGCTGTGACGAAGCAGATGCTGACGCCGGAGAGGCCGATGTGGTAACCGGCTGAGCCGCGGCCACTGCCGGGTGGGCACATGCGGCGCTGACCAGCGAGGCAGCAGCCGTGTACAGCACGATCGAGCCGGCGCGGACGGCAATGTCGGTGCCACCGGGCGCCTGTGGCAGGCTGTGCAAGCCGTCGCCACCCGGCACTGTCATCCAGGCCAGGTAGCCGTCATGCAGGCCGTAGGCTGATGTGGCGGACGGCGGCTTGCAGCCGTCGACCCGCTTCGCGCCGGCGGGCACGCCCAGCTCCGTATTGGCGATGGCCCCTTCAAGCCCGCCGAACACGCCGGTTTCCGTCGCTCGGCCGCGTGCCACCTGCAGATACGTGATGGCACGCGAGACAGCCACCTGGTAGTCCAGCAGCTCGCGTGCGCGCAACGAGTCGTGCAGGTAGGCCACAGCCGCGCGCATGTTGGCCTGGGCGCCGCGCAGCGGGGCGGTCCAGACCGGTGATTCCTTGCGGTCAAGCAACGTACTGATGTGGCCGATGGCGTCTTGCGCATCAGCCACCGGCCCGCTGTCGGGGTTTGATGCGCCGGCCGACCCGGCCGAATGCCTGCCGTCCAGCAGTTCGATCGCACGCTGGCTGGCCTGCCGGTAGACGTTGCGGTCGGTGGCATAGCTGGAGTCGATCCGCACCAGTTGGTCGATCGTTGCCTGCAGGCCCTGCAAGGCGGCGGTCGCTTCCTGGTGGTCATCCGGTGTCTGGGCGGCCGCCAGCCATGGCAGCGCGCCAGCGAGGCAGGCTGTCAGCCCGGCCGCGCCGAGGAGACGCGCCGGCCTGAACCCGCGGGCCGGCGTCGCGTTGGCAAGGGTGAGACCAGGCATCTGGCGTCCTATTTCAGCGTAAAGGCGCTGACCATCGCCTGCGGCCCGTTGGCGTCCGGCAGTTCCGGGATCTTGTCGTTGCCGGCCGGTCCGGAGGAGATCACGACAAACTCCTTGCCGTTCGCCTCATAGGTCTCGGTGGGCGCCTGGATGTAGCCGCCGGTATCATAGCTCCAGAGCATGCGGCCGGTCTTGGCTTCGAACGCGTTTTCGTTGCCGCCCAGGTTGCCGGAGAACACCAGGCCCGATGAGGTGACCAGCGCGCCGCCATAGTTCGGCAGGTTGAAGTTGTGCCGCCAGTTGAACACCCCGGTGGAGACGTCGATCGCGTTCATCTGCCCGGTGTCGGGTCCGACCAGCTTGGGAAAAGCACCGCCGGCATAAAACTGGCCGGCGATGTAGATGACATCCTTGTTCGCGGTCCAGCGTCCGCACTCGTTCTGGCTGGGAATATAGAAGGCGTTGGTGGCCGGATCGAACGCGCCGCCCTGGTATTCGATGCCGCCACCGGTGTTCGGGCAGGCGATGTTGCCCTCGCCCTCGACGTTCGGTTCGGTCTCAAAGCCCTTCTGCATGCTGGTCACGGTCTTGTCGACCAGTTGCCCGGTGCCGGCGTCGAGGATCCAGAACGTGCCGGCCTTGTCGCCGGTCGCCACCAGGTTGCGCGAGTCCTCGCCCACCTTGCCGCTGAACAGCACCGGCTGCATCGGCGGGTCCCAGTCATGCGTGTCATGCGCGATGAACTGATGATACCATTTCAGCTTCGGCGCGGCTCCTGAGATGTCCAGTGCCACCATCGAGTCCGAGTAGAGGTTGTCGCCCTCACGCACCGTGCCGAGGAAGTCGGGGCACGGATTGCCCAGATTGAGGTAGAGCATGTGGGCTGCCGGATCGATCGTCGCCCCGCCCCAGGTGGCGGCGCAGCCGCGCTTCCAGGAATCGCCGCTCCAGGTGTCATGGCCCGGCTGGCCGGGGCCGGGCACCGTCTCCCACCGCCAGATGACGTGGCCGTCCTTCGGGTCGAACGCCGAGATGTTGCCGATGCCGCCCCAGTCGCCGTTGGAGACGCCCAGCAGCAGCATGTCCTGGTTGGTGTCGGGGTTGTGGTACGGCACGGGGGCCATGGTGTAGAACGAGTTGGCGATGTCATCGACGGTGACCTTGTCCCACACCTTCTGGCCAGTCTCGGCGTTTACCGCGATCAGGTGGCCGTCCAGCGTGCCGATATAGACGTTGCCGTTCAGCAGGGCGATGCCGCGGTTGGCCGCGAACGAGATGACGTGCGGGCTGTTCTTGAACTCCCACTTCAGCTTGCCGGTGGCGGCATCCAGCGCATAGATGTGGTCGTGGGCGGAGGTGACGTACATCGTGCCGTTATAGACGATGGGTGAGACCTCCATCGGCCCGGCGTCATCGACGGCGAACTTCCAGGCCAGCTTCAGGTTGCCGACGTTGTCCGGCGTGATCTGCGCGGCATTGGTATAGTGGTTCCCGCTGTAGCTTTTCGCCGGCAGGATCCAATTGGCGGTATCGCTGGCGGCGCTGAGGAATTCCTGCGGGCTGGGTGTCAACTGCGCGTTCGCAGCCGGTTGAGCATGGGCGACGGGGGCGCCGAAGCCGAGTGCCGAAATTAAGCCTAACACCATCTGCTTCGGCCGGAATCCTCCGGCCGTAGATTTGCTACCCATTTTTTGTTCCTCCCGACTGAATCGACTTATGCCGTTTTTCGTTACGTCAAGATGCTCGGCGTGACAAGATGCCTACTTTTACTCAGGACGGACGCGTTTTCCTGTTGTTGGTCGCTCGATCGATTGCCAGCACGCGGCTAATCGCCGGCTTCGTCACCTCTCTACGGCATCCGGATCTGACTAAGTTCTATCAAGAAACGAATAGTTGCTGGAGATTCGTCTGGAACTGCTCACGAAGCTTGTTAATGAAATCGCTTCGCATGGCGCGCGAGGCAGGCTGGTTCGAGGTGGCGCGCGGCGGCGCCCTGGTGCGCGTGAGCGCGGCCCTGGCAGAGCAGTTCGAGCACTTCATCGCGGAGCAGGCTGTTCATTTCGGGCGCATTGCAAACGACATCGGTCAGGCACCGGCGTCCCTGCAGCGGCCAGATCTGTTGCTGCAGGCAGCTTCTGGCGGATGAGGTGGACGGGTGCGTGCCGGTGCTGGAAGCTGACGTCGCGCCGGGTCGTGCATCGAAGCCGCCCCGGTCAGGCAAGGCCGAAGTACGCCTTGTGCAGGCTGTCGTCGGCTTCCAGTTCGGCCACCGAACCCTGGAAGCGGATGCGGCCGCCCTCCAGCGTGAACACCCGGTCGGCCAGATCCAGAAACGCGATGTTCTGCTCGGCGATCAGCATGGCAAGGCCAGCGGCGCGGAAGCGAGCCAGCACCTCGATCACCTGGCCGACGAACAGTGGCGAGAGGCCGGCGGATGGCTCATCCATCACCAGCAGCCGTGGCGAGGAGGCCAGCGCCTTGGCGATGCCCAGCATCTTGCGCTGGCCGCCGGACAGGCTGCCGGCCAAAGCGCGGCGACGGTTGGCGAGGTCGGGGAAGTCGCCGTACAGCTCCTGCATGCGGGTGCGCAGGGCGGCGCGCTCAATGAACTGGCCGCCGACGCGCAGGTTCTCCTCGATCGACAGGCCGGGGAAGACGCCGATCTCTGACATGTAGGCCATGCCGCGGCGGACGCGCCGGTCGGTGCGCCAGGTGGTGACGTCCTCGGGGTCGAGATGCACGCTGCCGCGCCAGGCGGGCAGCAGGCCGACGATGACTTTCAGCAGGGTGGTCTTGCCGGCGCCGTTGGCGCCCAGCAGCACCACGCTTTCCCTGGCGCGGACGTCGAGGCCGGCGCCCCACAGCACCTGGACGCGGCCGTAGCCGGTCTCGATCGCATCGGCCCGCAGTACCTGGGCGTTCGCCGCGGCGGCCGGATGGGCAACGGGCTGGCCCGGTTCAGCCATGGTGACCGCCGCCCAGGAAGACGCGGATCACCTCGGGGTCGCGGGTGGCATCGGCCAAGGTACCGCCGAAGAATTCGCGGCCCGCGGCCATCACCACCACACGGTCGGTGACCTTGTCGATGAAGCCCATCAGGTGCTCGACCACCAGCAACGCCATGCCGGCGTCGGCCAGGGCGCGCAGACGGCCGGCCATGCGGGCGAGTTCGGCGGGGTTGAGGCCGGCGGCGAGTTCATCGACCAGCAGCAGCCGTGGTTCGGTGGCCATCGCGCGGGCGAGATCGAGGGTCTTCTGCTGGGCGCTGTTGAGTTCGGCGGCCGGCCGAGCGGCATAGCGGTCCAGTTCGAGCTGTGCGAGCAGGGCATCGACGTCGAAGCCGAGCCTGGGGTCGCCGTAGTGGGCGGCAAGTTCGACATTCTCCCGCACGGTCAGCGACAGGAACGGCCGCGGCGACTGGAAGGTGCGGTTGATGCCGGCCTTGACCAGGCGGTGCGACTTCTGCCCGAGGATGGAGCGGCCGTCGTAGGTGATGGCGCCCCCGTCCGCCGGATACAGGCCGCAGATGACGTTGATGCAGGTGGTCTTGCCGGAGCCGTTGGGGCCGACCAGCCCCAGCACCTCGCCGGGGTCGAGGTGGAAGCTGACGCCGTCCAGCGCCCTGAAGCCGCCGAAGCGCTTCACCAGCGCGGCCACGTTCAGCAGGGGTTCAAGGGACACGGATGCCCCGCCGGGTCAGCAGGGAGACGAGGCCGTTGGGCAGGAACAGCACCAGCAGCACGATCAGCGCGCCGTAGGCCAACTGGAAGTATTGCGGCACGGCGATGCCGATGACGTTGTAGATGCCGTACAGGATGAACACCCCCAGCAGCGGGCCGGACAGGGTTGTGGCGCCGCCGAACAGCAGGAAGACGGTGGCGAAGATCGAGACGCTGAGGTCGAAGGCGGTGTCGGGATAGAACACCGAGATGTGCCAGGCGAAGACGCCGCCGACCAGGCCGGCGACCAGGGCCGACAGCAGCCAGGCGATGGTGCGGCCGCGGACGACGGAGACTCCGGCCATGGCGGCGCTGACCGGGTCGTCGCGGATCGCCTGCAACGACATCCCGAAGCGGGCGTTGCGCAGCCAGACCACCAGCAGCAGCGTGCCGGCCAGGATGGCCAGCGCGGTGTAGTAGGACAAGGCGGGCGCGAACACCTGGGACAGGGAGACGCCGTAGGGACCCTTGGTGATGGATTCCAGGTCCGGGTTGGCGATGATCTCATACAGCGCCTGGGCGGCGGCCATGCTGGCGATGGCGAAATAGGCGCCGGACAGGCGCAGCAGCGGCAGCAGGATGACAGCCAGCACCAGGGCGGCGACGGCGGCGGCGGCCATGCCGGCCAGGGCGGGCGCGTGCAGATGCATCACCGCCAGGGAGAAGCCATAGGCCCCTGCCCCGTAGAAGCCGACATAGCCGAACGGCAGATAGCCGGTGAAGCCGTAGATGATGTTCAGGCCCTGGGCGAGGGCCAGGAAGACGATGAAGTTGAACAGCATCAGCTCGTTCGCGTAGACGCCGCGGGCGACCGCCATGACCAGGACCACGGCGCTGGCGATGCCGGTATCCAGGATCAGCCGGCGGGTCCGCCGGGTGCTCGCCTCGGCGGCGGTGCGGCGGCTGGACGTCGGGTGCCCGGTGGCGTGTCCGGCGGGGGGTTCAGGCACGCCGCACCTGCCTTCCCAGCAGACCCTGCGGGCGGACCAGCAGCACGGCGATCAGCAGCAGGTTGGGCAGCAGGTTGGCCCAGGAACTGAGGTAGGTCTGCATCAGCATCAGCGACACGCCGTAGATGATGCCGCCCAGCAGGGTGCCCAGCGGGTTGCCCAGGGTGCCGACGACGATGACGGCGAAGGCGGTGATGTTGATGGCGACGCCCATGTTGGGGGTGATGCTGCCCAGGATGAACGGGGCGAAGACTCCGGCTACCCCGGCCAGGGCCAGGCTGATGCCGAAGGCCACGGCGGAGATGAAGTTGACGTCGATGCCGGTGGCCAGCGCCTCCTCACGGCTGACCATCACCGCCCGGGTCAATGTGCCGAGGCGGGTGCGATACAGATAGACATACACCGCCAGCACGGCGACGGCGCTGGCGGCGGCGCTGAAGATCCAGGCTTTCGGCAGCCGTGTGCCCAGCACGAACACCGGTCCGACGCCCAGCAGCCGCGGCGGCAACGACCGCTCCGTGGCGCCGAGGCCGATGGTGGTGAGGGCCTCGATCATCTGCGAGATGCCGAAGAACAGGATCAGCGACAGCATTTCCGCATCGCGGGAGCGCAGCAGGCGGGGAACCACCAGGTAGTATAGCGGCAGCCCGGCCAGGATGAAGACGGCGACCACGACGAGGGCGGCGAGCAGCGGGTGCAGGCCCAGGCTGGTGAACAGGAACCAGGCGGCGATGCCGCCCAGCATCAGGAAGTCGCCGTGTGCCAGGTTGACGATGCGCATGACGCCGAACACCAGGTTCAGGCCGAGGCCCACCAGGGTGTAGTACAGGCCGAACACCACGCCGGCGACGATGGCGCCGGTCAGCATGTCTTGGGCGTCGCGCAGGCATTGGGGATCACTGGCCGAGGACGGCCTTGCCGTTGGCGAGGTCGGGCGGATAGACGGCGACCAGGTTCAGCTCCTTGCCGGCGGGCTGCAGTTGACCGAGTGGCGTGACCTCACCGATCTGGGCGCCATCGGGGCGCAGGGTGAAGGTGCCGTCCAGGGTCTTCAGTTGGCCGGACAGGGCGAAGACGGCGTCGTGGATGTCCATCTGCGACAGGCTTCTGGTGGTGGCCAGGGTACGCTCGACCACCAGGCCGGTCATGTAGCCGTAGACGGCGTTGGCGCCGAAGGCAACGCCGGAGCCGGGCGGGTATTTCTGGTTCCAGGCGGCGCGGAACTGCTGCTGGGTCATGCCGACCTCGGGCTTGTATTCGTAGTTCGAGGCGGAGACGTAGCTGAAGATGTTGGTCAGGGCGGAGACGCCGACGTTCTTCTCGATCTCATCCTTTTCAGTGCCGGCGTAGATGGTGAAGACGAAGCGGAACTGGTTGCCGCTGTCCTGCAGGTTGCGCAGGAAGGCGATGTCGTTGCCGACGTAACCGAGTTCCAGCACCGCGTCGGGGCTTTGGGCGGCGATGTTGTTGATCAGCACGGTGTAGTTGGAGGTGCTGGTGGGAACGCCCTGGTAGTAGATGACCTTGACCTTGCCGTCCTTCTGGAAGAAGCCCTTCAGGGCGGCGGCCTGGGTGCCGGTGAAGTCGTTGGTGGAATACAGGATGGCGACGGTCTTGATGCCCGCCTTGGCGCCCTGGTCGGCGAGGTAGTCCGAGATGTAGTGCGGCCAGATGGTGGAGACCGGGTCGGCCATCAGCGCGATATAGGGGTTGTCGGCGGTGAAGAAGGCCGCCCCGGTGCCGGAGACGTCGAACAGGAACTGCTTGTGCTCCCGCGCTATCGGCACGCCGACCGAGGTGAGGACGGAGCCGGAGTCGGCGATCAGCAGGTCGACGTGGTCCTGGGTGATGAGCTGGTTGTAGAGGGTGGCGGCGGTGGCGGTGCTGGACTGGTCATCGTAGGCGATGAGCTTGAGGGGGATCTTCCTGTCGTAGGGTTTGACCTGGGCGCCGCCGCTGGCGTTGGTCTGGTCGACCCAAAGCTTGAAGGCGTCGAATACCGGCATGGAGATGCTGGCGTAGGGGCCGGAGCTGGCGTAGAGCGCGCCGATCTTGATCTCGGAAGGGGGTGCGGGCTGGGCTTGGGCGGATGCCGCGGCCAGGAGGAAGGCGAGCACAAGTGGCTTGAACGTCAAGTTCTGGTTCCCTTCCCGTACCCTGTCACAACGGTTCGGGCCGCTATGGAAGGGTGATCGCTTATCGTGTCGCAGCAGTCCGCCGGTTGTGCAACAAGCGGCGGGGGCATGTGATATGGGTGGGGGGATGGTGTCAATCTGTCGGCAGTTTGCAGCCAGCTTGTGCGTCATACGGATGATCCGTATATGTGCGCATGGACATCGAGTTTGATCCTGCCAAGGATGCCGAGAACATCCGCCGACGTGGCATTCCGCTGGCGTTTGGGGAAATCGTGCTGGCGAACCTGGCAGGTGAGATCGAGGACACGCGGCGGGATTACGGCGAGACGCGGGTCAAGGCATTTGGTCAGGTGGCCGGCTTCTGGTTCGAATGCGTCTACACGATGCGCGGCCGTGTGACGCACATCATCAGCGTGCATCGGGTTCGGGAACGGGAGGTTCGACGGTGGCTGACAAGATGACCCGGATGACGGTGACGCCGGAGAAGCGCGAGGCGATCATGCGCTCGGTTGATTGGGAACGGGTTCGCGCCGTGACCGAGGCGGAGGTCGAGCACGACCTTGCCACGGATCCTGATGCGGCAGCGCCACTGACCGAAGCCGAAGGCAGGGGGCTGCGGGTGCAGGTCATCCGCAAGCGTCTCGGGCTGTCTCAGTTGGCGTTCGCACAGCGCTTCCACATCCCGGTCGGGACGCTGCGGGACTGGGAACAGGGGCGGGTTCGGCCGGACAATGCGGCATGGGCGTATCTGCGGGTGATTGACCGGGAGCCTGCGGCGGTGGTGCGCGCGCTGGAGGTGGATGGGGGTTGAATTGTATAAGTTGTTGGAGGGGGGGACGTATTCGGATAGCTCCGCGTTCAGCTCATTACGAAAGCCGCTTCCGCAGCACCTGAAGTATGCCGTCTTCGCCCGGCGAGTCAGACGGCTTCATATACCAGACAACAGTTCGTCCAGCAGCTCAGGGCGGATCTGTCTAATCGTGCGTCTCCCTTTAGGCGAGGAAGCCACGGAAATGCTGGTTACACCGAAGGCCTGACACTGTAGAAGGTCGGCAGGAACATCCAGTTACAGGCTGCTATCTGCAGTCTATAGCGCTACCGCCTATACTATCTATCGACACCCTATGACGCTACCGCCTGCCAGTTGAAGCGTACCCCAGACCCGCATATCGTATGCCCAGCTAGGCTGTCATAAAGTTGGGGTGAAAGGTTGGTGATCGCAGGATGCTCGATATCGCGTTTGGAGAGGCAAGTACCTCGCAGGCAGTAGGCCTGTTGCTAACGGCTCTTCGAAATTTGGACCTGAATGGCACACTCTATATCGGCTATCCGCTTTTGAATGTAGCTGATGAAAGGATTAAGCTTGATGCGCTTTTGACTTGTCAAGAGCACGGTGTAGTGGCGTTCGATTTATCGTCTGAACCAAATCTGGATGACGGTCTATGGAACGAGCATGTTGAGCAACTCCATGGCGATATCTTTGTAGGCATTGAAAACAAGCTTCGCGAGCATCGCGAATTGCGCAAAGGGCGACGACTAGCATTCGATGTGCATATCATCACCCTAGTGCCATCCGATGACAGTTTAATAAGTCCAGACGACGCATTAGTAGCATCGCCAAATCGGCTGCCGGAGGTTCTGAAGCAATTTCCTCCACTTAATCCTAGCCTAATTGAGCATGTAAACGCCGCTATACAAACCACAACAACATTAAAGCCGAAGAAAAAACGGGTTTCTGTCAAAAACCCTACATCAAAAGGTAGTTCGCTGAAGCTAATCGAACGGCAGATTGCCAATTTGGATCGATGGCAGAAGAAAGCAGCTATCGAATTTCCTGAAAATCCGCAAAGGATCAGAGGGTTGGCTGGTTCCGGCAAGACAATTGTTCTTGCTCAAAAAGCCGCGTTGCTGCATGCAAAATTTCCGGAATGGAATATATTGATCACCTTTAACACGCGATCGCTTTATCAACAGTTTGAAACCCTTGTCCGCAAATTCTGCTTCGAACTGATTAAAGACGATCCAGATTGGACAAAATTAAGAATTTCACATGCGTGGGGTAGTCTGTCCATGCCCGGCGTCTATTCGGAGATTGCACGCGCAAATGGAAGCATCCCTCGCGACTTTTCTTATGCCAAGGCTAAATTTGGGACTGGGCAGTCTTTCGCTGGCGTGTGCGGAGAGCTTCTTCACGACCTCAAGAACCGGAGTACCGCCGAACTTTTTGATGTTGTGCTTATTGATGAGGCTCAAGATTTTCCAACTGAGTTCTTCCAGATAATTTACACGGCGACCAAGTCTCCAAAGCGCATTGTTTGGGCATATGACGAATTACAGAATCTTGGCGACTACACGATGCCGCCAGCCGAGGTTTTATTCGGCAACAACCCGGATGGAACTCCAAAGGTGAGACTCCAAAACTGGACCGACCAGCCGCTACAGGACATTATCCTTCGTGTCTGCTATCGCAATACGCCGTGGGCATTAGCAACCGCTCATGCGCTTGGGTTCGGTATCTACCGCACTGAAGGTTTGGTGCAAATGTTCGATGAGGCCGCGCTCTGGAACGATATCGGTTACACTGCTCGAAGCGCGCTTAGAGGCGGAAAGCCGGTCTCGCTTGCTAGAAGTTCAGATGCTTCGCCGTCGTATTTTTTGGATTTGATGACACCTGCTGATGCTGTTGTAACAATGATATTCGATACTCATGAGGACGAAGCGTCGTGGATTGCTGGACAAATAAAGCATAATATTGATGTCGACGAGTTAGAGCACGATGATATTTTGGTCATTGTCTCTGACCCGCTGTCAGTAAGAAGCCACGGCGCGACCATGATGCGGGCGTTAAAGGCCCTGCAAATTGACGCACATCTAGCCGGCGTCACTGCTAGCCGCGACGCGCTTTTCTTCGAAAAATCAATTGCTATTACGAGCATACATCGTGCGAAGGGTAATGAGGCTCCCATGGTTTATGTTCTCGGGGCGGAAAGCTGCTATCGAGGCTGGGATTTGAGCCGTAAACGTAATATCCTATTTACAGCCATTACACGATCAAGAGCTTGGGTCCGGATTTGTGGCGTTGGCGACGATATGCAGGCACTAGGTGGCGAGATCACGGGCGCTTCAGCGCACGATTTTCGCCTTGAATTCCGATATCCAACGGAAGAGGAAATTAGAAAGCTGAAGCGCATTCATCGGGATAGATCGGAGGATGAAAAGGCTTCTATTGCCCGAGATGTGGAAGGGGTAGAACGACTTATTCGTTTGATTGAGGATGGGGAGATTTCGGTGGAAACCCTCCCGGAGCGCGTTCAGAGCATGATACGAGCGACGATGGGCGGTAACCGATAATGACGCCGCGCTCTCTGTCGAGCACCATCACCGACCTAGTACTTTCGCTACTCAAATCCGGACATGCTATGGACGTTTCCGCGCACGCTGTAAAATCCACCTCTTCGGGCACGGCTCTGATCTCTTGGGATGCTGCGGCGCAGAACGCCGATGAATTTCCATACGATCAATTTGGTACGGTTAAGGAGTATCTATACTTCTTAAATAATAGACAATACTCGGTAGTGCTAAACGACGGCGCAATTATACAAATATCATATCGGTTAAAGAGGAATAAGGTTGTATGGCACAGGTTGTCCTACCACCCATGTCCGTTCCATTTCAGTTTAGACGACTTAGCGAATCAAGCATTGGCCGATTTCATAGCCAACCTCGACCATTTAAGCCTGAGAGAGCGCTTACTCACCAAATCTGCGATCCGTTTTGACTTCGACCCCAATGAAGCTCGCTCCGGCCATCCAGCCTCTCATGTCACTCTGAACGCTACCTGTTGTCGAATTCCCGTCCGAGCCAGTCTGGATTTGCGCAGCTTTATCGAATTTGTATTCCTGAATTTCTATCCGGAATTGTGGAATTCGTTAGCTGCAATTCATGCGTTGCCCCGTGACTATACCGCCAGCACAATTTCGCCCATGGATCAGCGCCACATGCATTTACATTGGCACGCTTCCATCTCAACTTTATGATAGATACTCCGAACATACAGTATGCGGGTCTAGGGGTAGGCTTTAACCGGCAGGCGGTAGGGTCAGAAGAGTGTAGTTAGCAGGGTGCAACTGGATGGTCCTGCCGACCGTTTGCAGCTCTCCCCATCCTCGCCTTCCTTTTGTGACAATTTTAATCTCAGCACATCATCCGCTTCCATCCTCATGGATAAACGTTGCGCCGACCCCACCTAGCAGCCGTCGCCGAAAATATGCTAGGTCGCGGGTATGAAAGTGGCCGCGAGCCCAGCCAAGACCTCCGCAGCCTCAAAGACCGCTCGTACGAGCGGTCTTTGCTCGGCGTCAGGCTCCGGTGGCGGCGCGTCTGTTTCCGTATCCCCGAAGTAGCATGGTTTGGACGCACGGCGCTAGTATCGCCCATCAGTGAAGGGCGATACGTCGGTTTGGCTTGAAGTGGCCGATTCACGCGGCGAAGCGCGTTTCGCGCTTCTCTGCGATCGGGCACTAGGTGGAATCGCAGCAGCGCTTACGCTATATCAACGGCAGCGGGCGTTGTTTGACAAGTGTGGACCCATGGCTATCCGGTCGTTCCTATAAGCCATCATTCTCTTTAATTATCTGTCCCACAAGACCCTTAATCGTATGAATCACTGTGATTCCCTGTGGCGGGCCGATTTACAGGAGCCGCCAGATGTCAAGCTGGTCAGGGTGGACGCTAGCCTGTGCATTTCGCTGCAAAGATGGTTGCTTGTGAAAATCCCAATTGCTCTCCTTAGATTTTTGTCCGTCGTCAAGGATACAGGTTGTGGCCTAGGCCTGGGTGTCTAATGCTTGGATGGGTCGGCCGCCGTTTCGCCCGTCACCGTACGAACGACGTAGCCAGCGTCGGGGATGCTGCCTTGGTGACCACATGGGGCTGGGGACTCCCACCGCCCAGCTTCTTGAAGGCGATCTTCCCCCGCGGCGGAAGCTCCCGTTGCAGCTTGATCCCTGCCTTGGTGGCATAGTCGGCGTTGATCCGGCTGAAGCTTTGGTCCAGATCGTACCAAGTCCCGCTGAGTAAAACCGGCTCCTCCTCCTCATAGCGGATGTCGAGGATGGTGAACGAGGCGCCGAAGATCTGCTCACCGGTGTCCAGCGACAGGCCGAACTGATGGTAATAGGCCAGGTACTTCGGTTCCATGATCGGCCAGATGATGATTGCGGTGACTGTCTCCTCGTCTTCCTTCCACTGCCTGAACGCCTTCAGGTCCATGGTGATCTTCAATTTGCCGGTCTTCTCGTCCACGGTGATCCGAGCGTGGGAGACCGAGGAGCGCTCAATAAGGCAGCCGGTCTGGTCGTAGTCCCAGAACATCGACGTCATTTCCCAGATGCCGACCAGCTTGCCGCGGAAGGCGGTAAGCAGGTCGTCCTTCTCGCGGTCGAGAATCGTCTTCTCCCGCGTAGCGACCGCGGCTTCGCGATCCTTGATGTCGACTTCCCGCTTGGCGACATCAGCCTGCTGCAGCTTGATCTTGTTTTCGCGCACCTGCGACAGCATTGCGGCCACCGTCACGATGCAAAGCAGCAGGAACCACACGCCGACGAACCATGCGCCGTGGGTGACGGTGGGCGGCAGTTTGAATGTGATGTCGTTCATCAGGACCAGGGGCACGAATGTGCCGACGGTGGCGATGGTTGCGGCGAGCAACAATGCGCGGCCGATCGAGTCCGCGGTGATCGCAATGGCAATAACCTCAGGCGGCTTGTCATACCACGCCATGTTATTTCCCCCGTACGCAGATTCGACTGCCTGGTCGATCTGCATGATACTATTCGTTTAATAGATAACCCAACATTGACCACAATTTTTGCCATAAGGCAAGAAATATTACTGACGCAGTCAGCAGAATTTGTTGCAGCGGTTCCTTCTCGTCTGCATCAGCCGCCGGTCCAGTGTTTGGATGCATGATGCCCGGTGCCGGGCGGAGGTGAATACTGGCGGGCGCATCGCCCTCGGCCGGCGCGGCCGGAGATATGGCAGAACATGACCGCGGTTGCGACGGGCTGCATGAGGACTGGACTCACAGGAATGAGCAGTTGCAGTGAAGCTTGATGAGAGTGGCGCCCTGCCTAGGCTATATCCGGCGGATGATCTGTGCGGTCGATCACAGACAGCTAAATTCTTCCGCTGGAAATCAAAATGGTTGTTCAGGGGTGAAAGCGCCACGGCAGCGGCGTCAACCATCGAGGCCGACGCTGGCGCATCAGGGCCACCAGCAGCAGGCAGACAAATTTGCCTGCGGCGGTGATGCGGGCTTCATGTAGGCCAGCACTGACGGCGGCCGCGCCACCATCGGGGCAACAAGCCGGGATATACGCCGAGCAGACTGAGTATTCCTAACGACTTCGCATTTTCTTGCGACATTAGAGTCCAACTCTGATCGTTGACTTGCTTTGACATGACTACAACCATGCCGCAGGGTTTTCTCGTGACTACAACAGGGGGAAACATCATGGCAGCGATAAACCAATGGCTCGGCGGGACCGGCGACTGGTCCAATCCCGTTGACTGGAGCACGGGCATGGTGCCCGGCGCCGGAGATCTGGCAATCGACCAGAACGGCAGCATCGTGGCAACGAATGTGCAGATCGGCAGCACTGTGCTGCTTGACGCCAGCCAGTCCGGCACCGTCGGCCTGTCGCTGGTCAGTACGATCCTCGATCCCGGCAGCGCGCTGGTGACGAACGCCGGCAACAGCAGCATCGCGGTCAAGCTGGACAACAGCGTGCTGGAGGGTACGGTGCTGGCATCCGGCGGCAGCACCCAGCTATCGGTGAGCAGCGGCGCGTTCGCGCTGAACACGGGCTGGATCGAGGTGGCCGGTGCCTCCACCTCGGCGGATTTGTCCGCCGGCAACAGCGGGGCCTTCGCCAATGCCGGGGTGATGGAGGCCGGCAACCACGGCAACCTGACCCTGGGTTTCGGCGCGGCCAGCTTCGGATCGCCCGGCGATATACCCTATACCGTCAATTTCGGGCTGATCCAGGCGGATACCGGGGGTTCGACCCTGCTGCAGGAGTTTGGACCGAACGCGCCGCTGGTGAACGCCGGGCAGATCTCGGCGGCGGGCGGTGAGATTGCCGTGGAGGCTGGTGTCACGCAACTGCCGAGCGGCACGATCTCGGTTACTGACGATGGCACCTTGCTGCTGGCGGGCAATGTGGCAGGCGGCACCATCCAGATCCAATCGGGCATGCTGGATTATTCAGCCGCAGGCACGGTGCAGGGAGAGCCGGGTGCGACCGGGTTGACCGCAACCGTCGCGTTCACCGGGCCGAGTGCGGATTTGCGTTTCCTTGGCGAACCGTCGGTGCAGGACACGTTCGATGCGGCGTTGAACACCCTGGCGGTGATGAACCCGGCCGGAACCACGATCGTGGATATCCAGCTTGCCAGCAACCGCGTCTACAGCGCGGCAAACTTCCAGACCTCGAGGGCTACGATCGCCTATATCGCGCAGCCGCAAAGCTGACGCAGGGGGAGAGTTGACGCAGGGGAGCCGCCGCCAGGCCGGATTGCCTGGCGTCACGGCGGCCTTGCGCACCGCGTTCGGGATCGGCACGAGCCGCCGTATCAGAACATCGACGCCGGTGGCCGGCGCATCAACGCCACCAGCACCAGACAAACAAATGCCCCGGCCGCCGCAGCCATAAATCCATCGATGTACGACAGCACCGACGCCTGCTGGGCCACCGTGGTCGCCAGCAGCCGCGACGCCTGGCCCGCTGCCTGACTGACGTCGGCGGTGTGGGCAGCCACCGCCCCGCGGTAAGCCGCCAGCCGGTCCGCGGTCAGCCCGGCACCGTCCACATGAAGCCCCACCAGGTTGGAGTGGACCTGCTCCCGCACGCGCACGAAGGTCTGCATGAACGCGGTGCCGACCTCGCCGCCGAACAACCGGCTGATCTGCAGCAGGCAGCCGATCGCCAGCGCATCGGATGGATTGATCGATCGGACGATCAAGGTAATCAGCGCGGTCAGCGCGAAGGACTGGCCCAGCGCCTGCAGGATCTGCGACGGCAGGAAGTCCACCGTCGCCCACTGGCTGGTCAGGCCGGCGGCGATCCAGCAGGCAATGCCGATCAGCGCGGTGCCCAGTGCCAGGATCAGGCGGGCGTCGATCCGGCGCAGCAGGTTCGCCAGCGGCAAGGCCAGCACCAGTTGCGGCAGGGCGATCCACAGCAGCACGCTGCCGACCTGCAACTCACGAAAGTTCTGCACGACCTGCAGGTAGTTGGGAATGATATAGGCGGTGGAGAGAATGATGAAGCGGAAGCCGCTCAGCAGCAGCATCAGCAGCAGCAGGTTGCCGCGCAGCAGGCGCCACAGGTTCAGGAACGGCCGCGGTGTGATCAGCTCCCGCCACAGGAACACCAGGCTGACCATGCCGCCGGACAGCAGCAGGCCGATGACCAGGCCGTTGTTGCTCCAGTCCAGGCGGTTTCCCTGGTCCAGGCCGGCGAACAGCAGCCCGAAGCCGGCCATCGCGTAGAGGATGCCGGGCCAGTCCAGGTCGCGCGCCAGGCTGGTGTTGATCGGTTCCCGCGGCACACCGTAGGCGATGCAGGCGAACATCAGCGGCAGGGTTGCGCAGTATTGCCAGTCGATCCAGTGCCAGGACCAGTGGTCGGCGTACCAACCCTCCAACGAGGCGGCGACGTTCTGCGACAGCTCGGAGTTCATCGCATAGAGCGAGATGCCATAGATCACCAGGCGGGCCGGCAGGCTGCGGATGATGAAGCTGATGGTCAGCGGAATAAAGGTGCCGGAGCCGAGGCCGCCCAGCACCTGGGCTGCTATGAAGGCGGGCAGATTGGGCGACAGCGGACCCAGCAGGCTGGCGGTGAACATCAGCACGATGCCCAGCAGCAGGACACGGCGGACGCCGAAGATCGCCCCCAGATAGGGCGAGGCGACGCCAACCACCATCTGGCCGATGCCGAACGCGGTGGTGATCCACGCCCCCTCGTCGAAACCAGCGTGCAGGCCGCCCCGCAGGTCGGCGACGCCGAAGCTGGTCACTCGGCCGGCCAGTGTGGCGATGATCGAGCCCAGCAGCACGCCCAGGATGCCGACATAGGGCCGCAGCGTATCCGCCCGCAGCCGCGGATGCGGCACCGGCAGACCATGCAGCGCTCGGCCGGCGGCACTGACCGGTGCCAGGTGGAGGCTCATTTGGTCGCAGGATCCGGGGTGGCCGACGAGGAGGGTGGGGCGGCTGGCGAGGGCCGTGCACCACGGGTCTTCTGGGTAGAGCCCGGGGTGGGCTCGCGGTTTTCCACCGGGCCGGTATCGATGGTGGCCTCAACCGACATGCCGGGTCGCACCAGAGTGCCCAATGAGGGGTTGGGATCCAGGACGATCTTCACCGGCACGCGCTGCACCACCTTGGTGAAGTTGCCGGTGGCGTTGTCCGGCGGCAGCAGGGCGAAGGTGCTGCCAGTGCCGGGCGACCAACTGTCGACGTGGCCGGTCAGCGACAGGTCGGGAAAGGCATCGACGGTGACCCGGGCTGGATCGTTCAGCCGCACGTTGGTCAACTGGGTTTCCTTGTAGTTGGCGATCACCCAGATCTGCGGCAGCGGCACCACCGAGATCACCTGCGTGCCGACGTTGACAAACTGGCCGGGGCGGACCTGGCGCTGGCCGACCAGCCCGTCCGCCGGCGAGACGATCCGTGTGTAGTCCAGGTTGTTGCGCGCCAGCGTCACCTGCGCCTCGGCGGCCTGCACCTGCGCCTGCAGTTGCTTCTCCTGCACGTCAAGCCCGCTCAGCAGAGCCTTCTGCTGATCAAGCTGCGCCTGGTTCAGCAGCAACTGCGCCCCGGTGCGCTGCTCATTCGCGTCGGCCTGCTCGACCAACTGCTGGGTGCCGGCGACGCGGGTCTGCAGCAGGTCGCGCTGGCGCTTGGCCTCCAGGTCATAGCGCACCACGTCGGCCTGGGTGGCATGGATGTTGGCGTCCGCCTGGCGGATCAGGGCGCGCTGAACATCCTTCTGGTTGGCGAGATTGGCCAGCGTGGCCTGGGCGGCCGCGAGGTTGGCCTGGGCCTGCGCCAACTGCGCCTGATAGTCGGCGGCGTCGATCTGCACAATCAGGTCGCCCTTGTGCACGGTCTGGTAGTCGGTAACCCCCACCGCGGCGACATAGCCGGACACCTTGGCAGCCAGCGGCGTGACGTCGCCCGCGGTGTAAGCGTCGTCCGTCGCCTCAAAGCGTTCGGCGCCGGTCCAGCGGTTCCAGTGGCCGGCGACATACCAGCACAGGAAGCCGGCGGCGATCACCAGCAGCACACGCAGCATCGGGAAGACCCAGCCGAAACGGGTAGCCGGCGGCGGACGCGGGGTGGCCTGCGCGTCGGAGGACTGGACGGGCCCCGGCGGTTCAATGGTGTCTGGCATGCGGAATGGCGGCTCCGGTCACGGGTGGGGACAGTGTCGCGTCTGCCGGCTGGATTCGTGGGCGCGGATGCTGACCGGGCGGCGGCAACCGTCTGGCCGCGGATTTGATTGATGCTAATCGAGGTTAAACCATTCGCGGCCGATCGTGCAGCCGGTAAATTGCCCCGGACCGTGCTGGACCGACGGCGGGTTTTGCCGCAGGCTTTGCTGCACCAGCCAGAGGCAACGAGCATGACCTTCCGTCCGACCGTCTACGGCACCCGGCACGCCATCTCGGCCGGGCACTACCTGGCTGCCGCCGCGGGGTTCTCGGTCCTGGAGGGTGGCGGCAACGCGATCGATGCGGGGGTCGCGGCGGGGATTGCGCTGGGGGTGCTGCAGCCGGACCTGGTGAACTTCGCCGGGGTGGCGCCGATCCTGATCCGTCTGGCTGACGGCACGGTTGAGAGCATTGCCGGGCTGGGCTGGTGGCCGGCGGCGATTCCCGCGGATCTGTTCATGCGCGAGCATGGCGGGCGGATCCCGGACGGGGTGTTGCGCACGGTGGTGCCGGCCGCGCCCGACGCGTGGATCACCGCGCTGCGTCGGCACGGGACGATGCGGTTCGCCGATGTGGCGGCCGCCGCCATCCGCTTCGCTGCCGACGGCTTTGCGGTGTATCCGCTGCTCGAGCGTTCGATCGGGTCGCACGCTGCGGAGTACCGGCGCTGGGCCTCGAACACCGCCATGTTCCTGCCGGGGGGAGAGGTGCCGAAGACCGGGGAGAAGTTCGTCCAGGCCGATCTGGCGCGGACCATCCAGTACCTGGCGGACCAGGACCGCGCCGCTGGACCGGATCGGCTGGCCGGGCTGGATGCCGCGCACCATGCGTTCTATCGCGGCGACATTGCCCGGGCCATCGTCCGCTTCCAGCAGGAGGAGGGCGGCTATCTGTCGATGGACGACCTCGCGGGTTACCATTCCGCCATCGAGCCGGTGGTCCGACGCGCCTGGCGCGGCCATGAGCTGCTGACCTGCGGGGCCTGGTGCCAGGGGCCGGCGCTGCAACAGGCGCTGGCGTTGGTCGAGCACCTGGGGCTGCAGGGAATGGCGCACAACTCGGCTGATTACTTGCACCGGATCGTCGAGTGCCTGAACCTGGCCTTGGCGGACCGGGAGTATTACTTCGGTGATCCGCGATTTACTGACGTACCGGTGGATTGGCTGCTTGATCCGGCCACCATCGCGCAGCGCGCCGCGGCGGTGCGCGGCGACTGGGCGTTTGGCCAGATGCCGCCGCCGCTAGACCTGGCGGGCTCGCCGCTGGTCGCCAGTGAAGCCGAGCTGCCGCGGCAGGAGGCGGATACGTCTTATTGCTGCGTGATCGACCGCTGGGGCAATGCATTCAGTGCAACGCCCTCCGACGGATCGGGCAATGTGCCGGTGGTGCCGGGTCTGGGCATCGCGGCCTCTGGCCGGGGGTCGCAAAGCCGGCCGGACCCTGCCCATCCAGCCGGCGTGGCGCCCGGCAAACGGCCGCGGCTGACGCCGAACCCGGCCATGCTGGTCACCGACAAGGGCGGCGTGATGCCGTTCGGCACGCCGGGGGGCGATGTGCAGATCCAGGCGATGCTGCAGGTGCTGCTGAACGTGATGCACTTTGGCATGGACCCGCAGAGCGCCATCGAGGCGCCGCGGGTGGCATCCTACTCATTTCCTTCCTCGTTTGCGCCGTTTGACTACTTCCCAGGGCGCTTGGCGGTCGAGGCACGGATCGACAAGACCGCTCGGGATGAACTGGCGGCGCGCGGGCACACGGTGCAGGACTGGCCGGAGTGGACGTGGCTGGCCGGATCGGTCGAGGCGATCATCTCGGACCCGGAAACCGGACTGCTGGCGGCAGGGGCGGATCCTCGGCGCCCGGCCTATGCAATCGCCAGCTAACCAACCGGACCCCTGGATTACGGCGCTGACGCTGTAAGCCGTTCAAGTGGTTGCACCGAGCTGAAAACCGGCCTGGCGGCTTGCGTCGCAAGCGATGGCCGCATCGAAGCCGTTATTTCATCGATTCCATCCCATCCAAATTAATGTTTTGTTAAAGAAATGCTACTAGGCAGGTAACCCGGTGACTGCCAACTGGTTCGGTCTCAGGCGGCGCTTCGACGGCCATTTTACCTTGTCCAAAACGGGCAACCACACCGGCGCCACAGCGGGCGTCAAGATGAAGGCAAGACGCCAGCGATGGAGGCATTGATGATCAGGACTGAACGGCGATTGGATGCCTGCGTGCGCCCTTCCCGTTCCGGCGCCACAGCGCGACGCCGGCAGTTCCGGTTCCGCAATGCCGCACCCTTGGGCCTTGTGCTTGCCCTGATGTCGCCGCCGGCCTTTGCCACTGACTTGCTCTATATCCTGCAATCCCCAGCCTTCGGCGGCAACAATCCGTCGGCGTTGCAGGCAGCGGAATACGACAAGAGCCTGGCCAGCCAGCGCGCGGCGGCGGTTGCGGCGACGGCGGCGGCAACCCTGGCGGCCAATCCCAGCCAGCAGTTCTCCAACGCCATCGTTTCGCAGCTCAATTCCCTGGTGGCGCGTGACGTGGCCCTGAAGATTGCTGCCTCAAGCAATGGCGATGCGGGAACGATCCAGTCGGGGACTGACTCCGTCACTTATGCCAACTCCGACGGCCAGTTGAACATCGTCATCAACACGCCGACCGGTTCCACCACCGTCAACCTGCCGAGCGGCAACTGACCAGTGCAGACGTGGTGGCAGGCAGTCGGGATTGCACTGCTGCTGGCAGCCCCCGTGACGCTGGGCGGCTGCGTTCAGGATGCACTGCCCTCGGCGGCGCCGAACGTGGTGAAGGAGGAGGAAATCCCGCTGCCGCCGCCGCCGCCGCGGGCGCTGACAGTGGGCATTTACAACTGTCTCGACACGACCGGCCAGCGCCGTCCCACCGGTGCGGCGCAGGAGCTGAGTTCGGCTGTGCCGATCGACTGCACGCCCTACATGGTGGAGGCGGTGCGCTCGCTGCAGCCCGGCTACGTCTATCTGGTCGAACGCCAGCACATTGATGAGCTGATCCATGAGCGGCAGCTAGCGCTGCTGGCGCTGAACAATGCCGGCCAGACAACAGCGGACGGCAAGCCCGTTCCTGGCCGCCGGCTTAGCCTTATCCGTGTCGCCGAGGTCCTGCTGATCGGCCAGGTGGTGGCATATGACCGAGCCACCCGGCAGTTCAGCGGCGGGGTTGCGGTCGGCGGCGTCGGCATCGACGACACGGTTGTCACCGACCAGGTCACCTTCAGCCTGCGCGCCATTGCGGTGCAGACGGGTGAGGTGCTTGGTCAGACCACTGTCACCAAGTCCATCACCTCGCAGAAGGCCGGCGGCCACCTCGCCCGGGTGTTCTCGACGTCGACAATGGAACTGGAACTGGGGGGCGCCGGCAACGAGCCGGTGGGTCTGGCCCTGCGCGCCGCGATCCGCTCCGCCCTTGACCAACTTGTCCAAAATGGCATCCACGATGGCTGGTGGGCATGAGACCACCTGCATCGAACGACCTGCTGTCCGTCGAAAATTGCCGGCTTCACGGAAATTCCGCAACAGTAAGGATTGTTCAACGTGAAGTCATTACTTCTTAGTGCCACGATTCTGGCCGGGCTGTCGGTTCCGGCCTGGGCCGGCATAAACGACCTGGAGATTGATGCCGCCAGCAACGGCTCTGTCGGAACCTTGTCGATTGTCCAGGACGATACGAACCTGGGCAACCAGGTCTCCGCCACCTCTGGCGGCGGGTCGGCCATGCCTGTCAAAGGGCCTTGGCATACGATCAGCATCAACCAGAGCGGCGGCGGCAACAAGCTTTACGGCTCCATCAAGGCGGGGTCTGGATCGACCACCGCTGCCTTGACAGCGTCCTATACCGGGGCCGGCAACAGCCACTCGCTGACGATTGGTGCCACGACGGCACCGGTCAATCCGCAGTTGTCGATCACCGTGGCTGGGGCATCGAACACGATCACGGATACGCTGGATGGCAACGCGCTGAACTACACGTTGAACATCACGGGCAGCAGCAATACGCTGACCAACGCGATCGGCGCGACCGGGGCTGTGACCCTGTCCCAGGCGATCACCGGCGGCAACAACACCGTCAGCAACACCGTCACCGGCGCGACCGGGTTCAGCCACACCCTGACCGTCGCTGGCAGCGGCAACGCCATCACCAACACAGTCAGCGGCGGCGGCACGACGGCCATCACGCAGGATATCCAGAGCGACAGCAACAGCATTACCACCAACCTGGATGGCGGCAGCCAGACGGCCAGCCTGAGCGTCGATGCGGCCAGCTTCGTAACCTACACCCAAACCAGCACCGGCAGCGGCTCCAACGCCGCCGTGACGCTGAGCGGCGTGACCGGTGCCAGCGCCTTGCCTGCGGTGGTCAACCTGACGCAGACCGCGGCCGCCGTCGGTGCGACCGCCACCCTGTCCGTCAACGGCGGCACGTTCAAGATGGGAACCTCGCTGCCCGGTGGTGTTGGCGTCAACGTTTACCAGAACAGCCCCGGCGCGATCCTGAACGCCAGCGTGGCGGCGAACGCCAATGGGTACACGGCCAACTTCACCCAGTAGCGCCGGCTTGCATCAAGCCGCGGGGGCTGCGCGTCCTGATGTAGCGCGCAGCCCCTTCTGGAGGGCCACGGACGGTCTTGCTCTGCCGGAAGAGGAGTTACACCAGCCGACCGGTGAACTGACTGTTTTGTCTGCTGGCGGTCGGCTGGTAGCTTATTTGTTTCGCGCGCGGCCGCCCCGCCAACCCCGCGCGCGATACCAGTCAACGCAAGCGTCGCCTGGTATTAGTGGACAACACCTGCGGGGCCGCATCATTTGCCGGGATTTCACCGTAACGTGACGGAAACGCGACGGTTAATTCGTTAGTATCGGAGGTATCGAAACAACAAAATCCCTTAGCACGGGTGAGGAAATGCAATCTCCGGACAACACGGTGATCAGCACACCTGGTCAATCGATCGTTGACGCCAGCGGCAACGTCTGGACGCTGGACAACGGGCAGGTCGCGGTCAATGGCGCGGCTGACCCCAGCACGGTGAATGTGATCCAGATGGCCTATGAGAACGGGCTGATCTGGCAGAAGAACGGCGACAATCTGTGGTGGAGCACGACGGCGCCGTCGGCTGGCTGGGATCCACCCTATGGCACCGCCGTCGATCCAATTCCCGGGCAGGTTGCCTCGGCCTCCGGCAGCATCGTCACTGGCGGCGAGGCGACCGGCCAGATCACCGATGCCAGCGGCAATGCGTGGTCGATCAGCGGCGGCCAGGTCACGCTGAATGGTGTCGCCGATCCGACAACTGCCAATGTCATCGAACTCGCCTATGTCGACGGAATGGTCTGGCAGGAGAACGCGAGCCAGTTGTGGTGGAGCAAGACGTTGCCGTCCGATCCGTGGGGGCCGCCCTATGGCACGGCAACTGACCCGGTGCCGGATGTCACGCGGACCTGGACCGGCGGCATCGGCAGCTTCGCGGTGGCGGCGGACTGGTCCCCCTTCGGCGTGCCGCAGGCTGGGGACACGGCGGTGATCGGCAGCAGCGGCGAGGTGAAGGTGCCCGCTGGGGCTGGGTCGGACGTAAATTTCGACCTGCAGGGGGGCGGCCTGCAGTTCACCGAGGCGGGAAGCTTCGCTACCGGGACCTGGGCTGGATCGGGATCGGTCCTGATCGGCTATCCCGGCCAACCGGTGACGGTGACGACCACCGGCATCGACCTCGCCGGCGGGCAGTTGCAGGTCAGCCTGTTCGTCAACGACGACGCCCATTGGATGATCGACGGCAACAGCAGCCTGACCGATGGAGCAGTGCTGGACGCCCAGGATACCGGCACCGCCAGCCTGCCGCGGGCGGACCTGCAGAACGACGGGACAATGGTTGTCAACGCCGCCACCCTGGCGGTTGGCAACCTGACCGGCCAGGGGGTGGTCGAGGCTACGGGCGGCAGTTCCGTCACCGTGCTGACAGCCAGCGCCAGTGAGACCATCGCTCTGATGGCGGGGCATCTGTATGTCGGCGGCGCGCCGATCTATGCCAGCACCGCGATGCAGTTCCTCGCCCCGGTGACGCAGTTCGGCGCGACCAGCGCGATCACGTTTGACGACACGCAGGCCACCAGCGCGGTGTTCGAGAAATCGGCGGCCACGGCCGGCCAGTTCCTGCTGTACGACGGTGCGAGCCTGGTGGCGGACGTCAGTATCAGCGGCCAGGCGCATATCTATGCCAGCGATACGCCGAACGGGTCTGCCCCGGGTTCGGTGACGCTGACGGCTTACGACACCGGGCATTCGATCCCGGTCACCACGGGCGGGGTTTAGAGCGGTGTCTGTTCGCCCTGGCTCACGGCCCCCTCTCTAACGCATTGTTTGATCGCGTGATTCACCGCTACGTGTGATGCCACCTACGCGGATCACGCTCTATGTCCCAGCCGGGTGCTTCAGACCGGCAGCAGGTCCTCCAGCTTCCATTCCTCGGCCGAGGCACCGGCCAGTGCCTGGATGCGTGCCTCATCGGCGCGCAGTTCGGCGGCGGGGCCGGAATAGACCATCTGGCCGTTCTCCAGCACATAGGCGTGGTCGGAGATCTCCAGGCTCATGCGCACGTTCTGCTCGACCAGCAGGACGGTGATTCCCTCGCGGCGCATTTGCGCGATAATCCGAAAGACTTCCTTGACGATCAACGGCGCCAGGCCCTGGCTGGGTTCATCCAGGATCAGCAAACGTGGGTTCAGCAGTAACGCCCGAGCGATCGACAGCATTTCTTGTTCGCCGCCGGACAACTGCCGGCCCAGGTTCTGTTTGCGTTCAGCCAGACGCGGAAACAGCTTGTACACGCGCGCGAGGTCATAGTCCCCCGGCCGCTCGATCGGCACGCGCAGGTTCTCGTCAACCGTCAGGTTGGCGAAGACGCGGCGGCCCTCGGGGACGAAGCCGACGCCGGCAGCGGCGATGCGGTATGGCGGCTGGCCGGTGATGTCGCGGCCGAACAGCGCGACACGGCCGGAGCGTGGCGGCGTCAGGCCGACCAGGCTGCGGAGGGTGGTGGACTTGCCGGCCCCGTTGCGGCCAAGCAACGTGGTGATCGCGCCCTCCTCCGCCGTCAGGCCGACGTCATGCAGAATGTGGCTCTTGCCGTAATAGGTGTTCAGCCCCTCGGCGTGCAACGCGCTCATTCCACCAGCCCCTTGCATTGACCCGCCGACGGATCAACGGCGGTCGGTTTCCAGTTGAATTGGCCCGCAGCCGCCTTGCCAAACCGGCGTGCACCCCGCTTGGCCGCCCGGGCTTCTGGTATCCTATTGATTTCGCGGGCAGCCGCACGACGCGTCCCTTTGGCAACCCTGCCCGTATACCGGTCATCCCTTCGGGCTGCCGGTATCATTCGGCCTTCCCCAGATAGGCTTCCTGCACGACGGGGTCTTGGGCGATCTGCGCGGGGGTGCCTTCGGCCAGCATCTTGCCCTCGCCCAGGACGGTGATCCTGTCAGCCAGGTTAAAGACGACGCGCATGTCGTGCTCGATCAGGACGATCGTATAGGCGCTGTTGCGGTGCAGGCGGCGGATCAGGTTGGCGACGGCATAGGTCTCATGCTCACCCATGCCGGCGGTCGGCTCGTCCAGCAGCAGCAGGCGGGGTTTCAGGGTCAGGGCGGTGGCGATCTCGGCGGCGCGCTGGTCGCCGTGCGACAGTTCGCCCACCAGGCGATCGGCCTTGCTGGCCAGGCCGGTCAGGGCCAGCGCCTCCTCGATGCCGCGGCTGACCACGGCGGCCTCGCGGCGGCGCAGCCAGAACTGCTGGCGCAGGCCGCTGGCGCTCTCGACGCCGATGCGGACGTTCTCGCGCACCGTCAGCTCCGGGAAGATCTCGGTGATCTGGAAGGTGCGCGCCATTCCCATGGCGACCCGTTGGGTCACCGCCTTGCGGGTGACGGTGGTGCCGTCGAACACGATGTCGCCCTTGGTGGGGGCGAAGAAGCCGGAGATCATGTTGAAGAACGTGGTCTTGCCGGCGCCGTTCGGGCCGATGATCGCCCGCAGCTCTCCGGCCGCGACCTGCATCGAGACATTGCTGACCGCGACCAGGCTGCCGAACTGCTTTGTCACGTTGCGGACGTCCAGCATGGTCATTTCACCGTCCCCCGCTGCAGCACGCCCAGCAGCCCGCGCGGGAAGAACAGCACCACCAGCACGAAGATCAGCCCGACGAAGGACATCCAGTTGACGGTGATGGAGGAGACGTAGTCCTGCAGCACGACGAACAATGCCGCGCCGATCAACGGCCCCCAGAAGGCGCGCATGCCACCCATCACGGTCATGATCACGATCTCCCCAGACAGCGAGTAGTGCAGGCCCATCGGGTCGGCGAAGTTGTTCAGCAGCGCGTAAAGCGCGCCGGCCAGGGCGGTGAAGCAGCAGGAGATCGAGAACGACATCCAGATATGCCGCTCGATCGGGATGCCGAGGAAGCGCGCCCGGCGTTCGTTTTCGCGGATCGCCACCAGGGTGCGGCCGAACGGCGAGGCCAGCAGCAGGCCCTGCAGGGCGGTGGCGACGGCGAACACCGCCAGCAGGAAGTAGTAGAAGGTGATGTCGTTGCCGGCGATATCGATAGTGGTGAAGCCCAGATTGATGGGTGCCCGGGCAAAGCCGCGCAGGCCGTCATAGCCGCCGGTCAGGCTGTTCCAGCTATAGGCGACATAGAAGGCGATCTGGCCGAACGCGACGGTAACCATGGCGAAGTAGACACCGCGTCGGCGGACGATCAGCCGGCCGAACAGGGTGCCGGCGAGGCCGCCCAGCAGGACGCCGGCCAGGATCGCCAGCGGCGTGCTGGGGGCGAGGTACTTCAGGGTCAGGCCGGCCCCATAGGCGCCGAGGCCGAAATAGGCGGCGTGACCGAAGCTCATCACACCGGTGAAGCCCAGCAGGATGTTGAACGACATCGCGGCCAGGCCCAGCACGACGACGCGCCCGGCCAGCGCGGTGTAGCCGCCCAGCAGCGGCAGCCACAGCGGCACGGTCAGCAGCAGCGCCCAGACGATCGCTGCCGTCATCCACGGGCGCAGCGTCGGGCTTGGGGCGGCGGCGACCGCGGTGGTGGCGGTGCTCATGTCATCATTCCTTCCTCGCCCATCAGGCCGCGGGGCCGCAGGATGAGCACGACAAGCATGATGACGTAGATGACGGCCTCGCTGGCGGCGGGCCAGACGACGGTGGTCAGGGCGCCGGCCACGCCGATCAGCAGGCCGCCGGCCAGGGTTCCGGTCAGGCTGCCGACGCCGCCGACGATGATGGCAATGAAGCTGGGCATCAGCAGGTCGTCGCCCATGTTGGGGTTGAGGCCGATCTGTCCGGCGGCAAGCACACCGGCCAGCCCCGCGAGCAGCGATCCGACTGCAAAGTTGAACGACCTGAGCAGGCCAACATTCACCCCGAGCACCGAGACGGTGTCGAGGTCCAGGGTGCCGGCGCGGATGCGAATGCCGACCCGGGTGTAGCGCAGGAAGGCGAACAGCCCAGCCACCGCGGCGATGACGATCGCCACCATGAAGACGCGGTACCAGGTGATGAAGAACAGGTCGGCCGACAGCGGGGTGGACAGCGCGTCCGGCACGGTCAGCGGCAGGCCGTTCGGCCCCCAGATGTAGCGGCAGACGTCCTGGATGATGAACGCCAGGCCGAAGGTCAGCAGCAGGCTGTAGACGGGGTCGCGCAGGTAGACCCGGCGGATCATCAGCCGTTCAATGATGAAGCCGAACAGCGCCGTCAGTATCGGAGCGACCAGCAACGCCCCCCAGAAGCCGATATAGGGCGTCAGCACGAAGGCGATGTAGCCGCCCAAGGCGAGGAAGTTGCCGTGGGCAAAGTTGATGACGTTGGAGAGGTTAAGGATCAGCGACAGGCCGAGCGCCATCAGCACGTAGAATGCACCGATGATAAGACCGTTCGTGACGTTAAACAGGACCAGTTGCAGCATCGTCGGGCCTTTGCGACGCGTGAGAAGCACTCGTATCGCCCATCGCTGAAGGGCAATCCTCCGGTTTAATCCGAAGTGGCCGGCTCACGCGGCGAAGCGAGTGTCGCGCTTCCGCGTGATCGGACATTCGCGTCAGGCGGGGCGGACGATCTTGCAGCCGGTCTCCGCCACCGAACCGGCGGCCTGCTCGCCCGGCACGACGGCTGTGACGGTGAACACGTCATCCGGATTGTCGGTGGGCGGGTGCACGTCGCCGACGAAGATGTTGGCCATCAGCTCGTGATCGCCGGCGCGGTAGACCACCTTGCCGGGCTGCAGGGCGACGTCCGGCGGCAGCTCCATCCCCTCCATCGCCAGCGACAGCGCCGGGCCTTGCAGGGATTTGGCCTTCTCGGCGGCGAGGCGCACGGAGTTCACCGCGACGAAGCCGAACCAGTGGCGGGCGCTGGGAGTCTTGCCGGTTGCCTTGCGAAAGTCGGTAACGAAGGTCACGACCTCTGGCACCGTGGGCTGGTTCCACCACCATTCCATGGTCCAGGTGCCGGACTGGGCGTCCCTGGGCACGGCGCGAATGCCCTCAAGCTCAAACAAGGCGCCGCCGAGGTGCATTTCCCGCTGCATGCCGAACTGAGTGAACTGCTTCATGCAGTTGATCTGCGCCAGGCCGCCCATGTTGTTGAGCAGGACGGCCGGCTTGTAGGCCTTGGCCTTGATCAGGGTGGCGGAGAATTCCGAGGTGTTGATCGGCAGCAGCTCCGCCTGGTATTCGCCGCCCAGGGCCTTGAGGTTCTTGACGAAGCTGTCCTGCAGCGTGTGGCCGTAGGCGTAGTCGGGGGTGATGAAGAAGAACTTCTTGCCGAAGCGCTTCACCAGGTCGGAGGTGACGGCGGCGGCGTCCATCGAGGTGGTATTGCAGATGCGGAACACGTTCCATTTGCAGTCGGTGCCGGTGATCGGGTCGGTGTGGCCGCCGGGAACGATGTGGAAGACCTTCAGCTCACTGGTCACCTGCGACATCGCATAGGCGATGCCGGAGTTGACGTCGCCGAAGATCACGTCGACCTTGTCACGCTCGATCAGCTTGCGGGTCTTCTGCACGCCGGTGCCGACGTCGTTGGCGGAGTCCTCGACCAGCAGCTCGACCGGGCGGCCGAGGATGCCGTTCTTCTTGTTGATGATGGCGACGGCGTATTTGGCGCCTTCGACCTCACTGGCGGCGAGCGCGGAGAGGATTCCGGTCAGTGGGTCCACCATGCCGATGCGCACGGGTGTCTCACCGCGCGCGCGGATGATGGGCGGCGCGGCAAGCACGGTGAGTGCCAATCCAGAACGAAGAACCGCGCGCCGGCCAGGGCCTGATGGCTTTTCTTGTTTGAGAGGGCGATCCACGTCCGCGGTTGCACCAACCTCAGACGATCGCGCTCCGGATGGCGGATTGCTTTCAAGCGACATGACGACTCCCAAGTATCATTTCTATAGACGCGGCGTTTTTTTGCCGCGATTACGGTCTCATTATCCAGGTTATGCTACGCCGTCGATAGTCAATCTTCCGCAAGTTGTTGAAATTCACGCGTTCATACCCGAGCGTGTCGGGTGCGGAAGCGTTTGCGTACGCGCGTGTGCAGCGGTGGGATCTGACGCCGCAGCAACGACCTGTTCGCGGGTGGCATACCGGCCAGGGCGACGGTCGGCAGGGTTATACCAGCCGACCGATGAACTGACTGTTTTGTCTGCTGGCGGTCGGCTGGTATCTTTTTGATTCTGCGCGCGGCCGCCCCTCCAACCCCGCGCGCAATACCAATCAGCGCAAGCGCTGCTTGATATTACTGCGCCGTCAGCAGCTCCCACAGGCCGTCCGCGCCGCCGGTGCAGGCATAGCTGCCGACGCGGGCGGCCCATTCCGGATCCGGGCCGAACTCCTCGCGCCAGGACCACAGCCGCCGGGTGGCGTGCTGCAGCGCGTATTCCTTGGTGAAGCCAATCGCGCCGTGCACCTGGTGGGCGATCTCGGCGGCCAGCGTCGCCGCCTCGCCGACACGGGTCTTGGCGACCGCAATCAGGAACAGCTCGCGGTCCGGCGCGACCTGGCCCAGCGCCTCGATGCCAAGGTTGGCGGCGGCCACCGCGGCGGCGGTCTGGCCGGCCAGCACCGCCAGATTCTGCTGCACCGCCTGAAACTTGCCGATCGGCCGGCCAAACTGGACCCGCTGCTGGGCGTAGTCGACCGAGAGGTCCATCGCCCGCTCCAGCGCGCCCGACATCATGGTTGCTCGGGCAAGGGCGCCCCGGCGGTACAGCGCCCCACGGGAGACGCCGTTGGCCCCGGTTGGGGGCGGCAACGGGCGCACCGCGTCATCGGCCAGGCGAAGGCGGCTGAAGGTCAGCGTGTCCCTGGGCTCACCGGCGATGTTCTGGCCGGCCAGGATGGCAGCGCCGCCGGTGCCGTCCAGCATAACCGCCATCTCCTGCTGCAGCCCGTCGGCGATCAGCACCGTCCTGGCGGCATGGCGGGCATAGGGCACACGGCTGACCCTGCCGGTCAGGCGCCAGCCGTTGTCGTCGCGGGTGATGCTGAGGCGGTCGGCGCCGCGCACCGGGCCAACGGTCATTGGGCCGCTGGCCAGCGGGTCTTCACCCAGCGGCAGACCGGCGGCGGCGGCGATCCAACCGGCCAACATGGTCTCCGCCAGCGGGATCGGCGCGGCGTGGCGGCCGGCGAGACGCAGGACGGCGAACAGGTCGGACCATGCGGCGTCGGCACCGCCGGCGGCTTCCGGCAGGGCGGCGAGCGGCACCCCGGTCTGGCTGACCGCATGCCAAAGGTCGGCGGCGAAATCCCCTGCCTCGGCGCGGTCGATGACCTGCCTGGTCGCCTTGTCCTCGAACAGCCGGGTCATGCTTTCCAGCAGCATCCGGGTTTCGTCGGTTACCGCCATGATGATGTCTCCTCCTCAGCCCAGTCCATCAGCGCAGTCCCAGGCCGCGGGCAATGATGCCGCGCAGGATCTCCCGCGTGCCGCCCTGGATCGACAGGCGCGGCGCGTGCATCGTGCTGCGGGCGATCGTTGCGGCATAGTCGTCCAGCGCGTCCAGCTCCGGTTCGGTGGGGAACAACTGACGGGCGGCGACCGGCAGGTCCTGCTCATAGCGGGTGCCCAGGTCCTTGACGATCGCCGACTCGGTGTTGGGCTGCAGGCCGTCCTGCAGCATGCCGGCGATCGACAGCGACATGCCGCGCAGGGTCACCAACTGGGCGATCAGCTTGCCAATCGCCGTGGCGGTGGCACGGTCGGGTTCGGGGCCGGCCATGCGGACCATCTGGCACAGCAGGTCGAACAGCACCAGGAAGCGATCGGGGGCGCTGCGCTCGAACGCCAGCTCGCTGGTCACCTGGTTCCAGCCGTTGCCCTCGGTGCCCAGCAGGCAGTCCTGCGTGACGAAGACGTCGGTCAGGAAGATTTCGTTGAAATGGTGCTCGCCCAGCAGGTTGAGCACCGGGCGGATCTCGACGCCCGGCGTCTTCAGGTCGAGCAGGAACTGGATGGCGCCGGCATGGCGGTCGGGTTCCTCGTTGCCGTTGCTGGCCATCTTGCAGAACAGGATGGCGTAGTCGGCGCGGTGGGCGTTCGATGTCCACAGCTTGCTGCCGTTGATCCGGTAGCCGCCGTGCGTGCGCACCGCGCGCGTGCTGGTGGCGGCGAGGTCGGAGCCGGAGTTGGGCTCGCTCATGCCGATGCAGAAGGTCAGTTCGCCGGCGGCGATCTTCGGGCAGAAGAACCGCTTCTGCTGCTCGGTGCCGAAGCGCAGGATGTTGGGCCCGCTCTGGCGGTCGCCGGTGTAGTGGGCGGACAAAGGCGCGCCTGCGGCCAGCATCTCCTCGACGACGACATGGCGTTCAAAGGCACTGCGTTCCTGACCGCCGTACTGCTTCGGCCAGGTCATGCCGATCCAGCCGCGCCGGCCCATGGCGCGGGAGAAGTCGCGGTTGAAGTCGCTTTTGCCCGCGCCCATCAGATGCCGGTGATCGCGGATGAACGCCCGCACGTCCTGGCGCAGCGCCAGCGCCTCGGGCGGCAACTGGACGGGATCGAAGCGGAACATCGGCGTCATGCTGGTTGTCCTACCAGTTCGTGTTGAAGCCGGCGAAGGTGTGCGGGATGCGGCGGATGTCGGCCACCAGCTCTCGTATCAGGCCGATCGGGGTGGCGACGGGGAAATGCAGGTCGATGGAATCCGCCAGGCCGCCGAAGCGGGCCTCGATCTGGCGGGCCAGCACGTCATAGGTGCCGCAGGCGGCGAAGATGTGCACGGTCTCGTCGGTGATTTCCGCCGTCATGCGGTCCCACCGGCCCTCCACCGACAGGCGGTGCAGCCTGGCGCCCAGCTCCTCCAGCCCATGCAGGGCAAGGATCGGCAGGTAGGTGCGGGTGGAGGCGTAGAAGCCGATACGCCGGCGCGCCTTGTCCATTGCAGCGGCGACGGTGGCCTGATCCGGGCCGGTGCAGACGAAGCCGCCGCCGTGGACGTCGAAGTTGAGGCGGGAGCGGCCGCCGCGGCGCATCCCCTCCATCATCTGCGGCAGGCACATCTGCTCAAGGTAGGCGCGCGAGCACAGCGGGTGCAGCCGCACGCCGTCGCCGACCTGGCCGGCGACCCGCAGCATCGCCTCACCCACGGCGGCGATGGCGACCGGGACCATCGGCAGGCCGGTGGGTTCGGGGGAGAAGTCGGGGGTCATCAAGGTCAGCTTGTAGTGCGGGCTGTCGTAGTTGAGGCGTCCACCGGTCTCCCACGCGGTCCAGACGGCGCGCAGGGCCTGGACGTAGTCGCGCATGCGCGGGGCGGGCGCGGTCCAGGGAATGCCGTAGCGGCGTTCGTTGTGGCCCTTGACCTGGCTGCCCAGGCCGAGGACGAAGCGGCCGGCGGAATTGGCGTGGATGTCCCAGGCCTGCTGCGCCAGCACGGTGGGGCTGCGCGGAAAGGCGATGGCAACGGAGGGAGTCAGCTCGACACGGCTGGTCTCCAGCGCGGCCAGGGCGAGCGGTACCAGCGGGTCGTGGCCGAGTTCGACGGTCATCAGGGCGTCGAAGCCGGCGGCCTCCAGGTTGCGGGCGGCGGGGACGACGTCCGCCCAGCGCCGCTGCGGCAAGATGGTGTAGACGCGCATCAGCCGCGCGCCAGCCGGCGTTGGACGAATTCCAGCCGGTCCTGGCCCCAGAAGATCTCCTGGCCAATCACGTAGCTGGGGGCGCCGAAGACGCCTTTGCCCAGTGCCGCCTGAGTATCCGCCTCGCGCCGTTCGGCCCATTGCGGCTCGGCGCCGAGGCGCATCACGTGGTCGGGATCGAGCCCGGTGTCGGTGATCAGTGATGCGAGGATGGCGGCATCGGCGGGGTTCTTTTCCTCCTGCCACAGCGCCTTCAGAATGCGATGAGCGAGCTTGATCGCCGCCGGCTCGCCCATGGTCTCACGGACAGCGATGACGCAGCCGGCGGAAAGCGCTTCGCTGGCCGGGAAGTACCGCGGCTGGATCTGAATGGGGATGCCCAGGTGGTCGCGCCAACGCGGCAGCTCCTGCAGCCGGTATGCCTGACGCTGCGGCGAGCGCTTGGGCAGCGGCAGCCCGCCAGAGGCCGCGAAGATCGCACTGAAGTCGACCGGATAGATGCGCATGCTGGCGTTGCTGGCCATCGCCATGGCCTCGATGCGGGCAGCGCCGAGGTGGGTCCAGGGCGAGTTCAGCGAGACGTAGTAGTCGATGTGCAGGGCCATGCGTTTGCCTCCTTTGCCGCGATCCTGATGGAGGGCGCGGGTTGGCACAAGCCGGGCGCCGGGGGCTAGAGCGGTTCCACGGAGGGTGGAACCGCTCTCGCTCATCGTTTCACGCGGCTACTCGCGCAGAATCGCGCTTTGGCGCGATTCCAGTCTGCGCGAAGCCGCTCTAGGATGGTCGGGCGGAGGGAGTGCGCGGCATGAAGTGGAAGATCGGCGACGTCACGGTGACGAAGATTGTCGAGCTGGAGATGACCGGGGGGACGCGGTTCCTGCTGCCGCAGGCGACGCACGAGGCGATCCTGCCGATCGCCTGGCTGCAGCCGCACTTCGCCGATGCCGAGGGGCGGCTGCGCATGAGCATTCATTCGTTCATTGTGCAGACGCCGACGCGGCGGATCATTGTTGACACCTGCCTGGGCAATGACAAGCAGAACCGCCGCATCCCGCACTGGAACGACCGTGACGGGCCGTTCCTGGCGGATCTGACGGCGGCGGGGTTCGTGCCGGACTCGATCGACACGGTCCTGTGCACGCACCTGCATGTCGATCACGTCGGCTGGAACACCAGGCTGGTGGACGGGCGGTGGGTGCCGACCTTCCCCCGCGCGCAGTATCTGATGGGACGGGCGGAGTATGCGCACTGGTCGCAGGTGCAGGACCGGCCGGACATGGCGCACATCCTGTCCGATTCGGTGACGCCGATCCTGGACGCGGGGCTAGCGAAGATGGTCGAGAGCAACGAACGGATTTGCGAGGAGATCTCGCTGGTGCCCACCTTTGGCCACACGCCTGGGCATGTCAGCGTGATGATCGAGTCGAAAGGCGAGCAGGCGCTGATCACCGGCGATTTCCTGCACCATCCCTGTCAGATCGCCCATCCGGAGTGGTCGACGCTGGCCGACAGCGACCCGGACCAGGGGATCGAGACCCGCCGGCGGATGTTCCAGCGGCTGGCGGGCACGCCGGTGCTGATCCTGGGCACGCATTTCGCCGGCGTGACGGCGGGACATCTGGTGGTGGATGGAGACAGCTACCGGCTGGATACTGAGGGATAGCGGGGACTGGTATCGGCCATCACGACGGTCGATGACTTGGTCTGGATGGAAGTGACGCTTCACACGGCGAAGCGCATGTTGCGTTGCTCCATGAGCAGACATCAGAGCGGGGCTGGCGCGGTTCGGGCGCGCAGACTTCCTCGCTAGACGCATAAATCCAATCACGAACATCCGGATTATCTTCATCAGGCATGGGGCCCATGTAGCGGATCAAGCCGGACGTCCCGCCCGACATTCGATGGAGTTCCGCAAGATGAAATTGCTGATCCGAGCGGCATTCACCGTGTTCAGCCTGGCGACAATTCCGCCGGTGGCGAATGCCGCCATGGTGGCTGGCGTTGGCCACGACGCCGCGCATTTTGCCAGCACCACCGGCTCGGTGATGGTGCCGCAGTTGCCGCATGGCTAGACCGCTTGAGGCTGACGTTGCCCTGGAACCAGGATGCCGAACCGATCGGCAGAACGGGATGATCTGAGGTTGAAGGGGCGTTCAGCCTGATGACGCAATAATTTCTTTACCGGTGCGTTTGGGCTGCATGTATAAAGGCGGGTGAACGAGGTCCGGAGGCTTCAGCAACCTATGGCAGCGCGATCTGTGGGCGCTTCCGGCGCCCAGCCGCTGCTGCCGGCGCTGACGGGCATCCGCGGCCTGGCAGCCTGGTGGGTGGTTCTCTACCACTTCCGTGAAGCCATCCCGGCTGCCGGATGGCCCGTCATCGTGGCGGTCAGCGGCCGCGGCTACATGGCGGTGGACCTGTTCTTTGTCCTCAGCGGGTTCATCATCACGATGAACTATGCCGACCGGTTCAAGACGTTCTCCGGCAGGGGTTACCTGGCATTCCTGGCGTTGCGGCTGGGCCGGATCTACCCGCTGCACCTGTTCATGCTGCTGATCTTCCTGGTCAACCCGCTTGCTATTGCCGTCTGGTCGACCGCGCACCAGCCGGGCGCGCGCTATGAGGCGGGGTATTTCGGCATGAGCCTGCTGCTGGTGCAGAACTGGGGGTTTGCCAAGGCCCTTGCCTGGAACGTTCCAGCCTGGTCAATCAGCACCGAGTGGTTCGCCTATCTGGTGTTTCCGCTTATCGCGTGGCTGCGGCGGCTGACCGCGACACGCATACAAACGGCGGCGGCCATCATGGTTGCGGCGGCGCTGCTGGCCGCGGCAAGCCTGGCGACGGGGGACGACATTGCGCGGTTCGGGCTGCCGCGGTGCCTGCTGGAGTTCTATGCCGGAAGCTGCGTCCAGATGATCTGGCGGCAGCGCCCGCGGCCGGCGCCTGCTTTGCCCGGCTGGCTGAGCGGCTGGCTTACGGTTTCGAGCCTGGGCCTGATCGCCGGGGCGTTGCTGCTGCCGCTGCCGGTGTTCGCGACCGCCCTGCCCGGCTGGTGCCTGCTGGTCTACGTGCTGGCGGACAACACTGCGACGCTCTCGCGGCTGTTGTCGCTTCGCTGGGTCGTGGTAGTCGGCGAATGCTCCTACGCCACATACCTGGTCCACTACTTCGTCAGGGACTGGATCAAGCTGACCCTGGTCGGCCGGGACGTGCCATGGTCCGTGGACATGGCGCTGTATCTGGGTATCACGGCGTGCTGCTCGCCGTTGCTCTACCGGTTCATCGAGGTGCCCGGCCGCAATGCCGTGCGTCAACTCGTCGGTCGGCAAGCGCGGGTTAAGGCCGGGTATGTTTAGCGGCGGTCGCGCGGGTTGGCGCGTTACGTCCGCTGCCAGCGGGCGGAGGCAACCGGTGCTTCCTGCCGCACGACTGCTGCCGGCGCCCGCGAGCGCCACGACACCGCGGCCGCCTTGTCGGCATCGGGCGGTGCGGCGGCCTGCAGGCTGCGTCGCAGGAACTCCGTAGCGCTGACTGCCATCGCCACCAGGTAGTGGATCATCGGCTGGAAAGCGATGCCGATGAACGCGCCGCAGACCAGCAGCACCACCAGTGCGACTTGCAAGGCCGCGGCCAGGTCGCAGAACCACGCAAGTTCGGGGTCGTTCCTGGCCCGTCGCGACACGCGCTGCAGGTTGAACACGCTGAGCGCCAGTATCGAGAGGAAGATCAGCAGGCCGACCCAGCCATGCTCGCCCAGAACTTCAAAGTAAATGCTGTGGAAGGCGATGCTGTCTCTGCCATGGCCGTCGGGGAACTCGATGTGATCGACGATGAACGCGTTGAAGCCGCCGCCCAGCGGATGCTGCCCGACGAAGCCCAAGGTCCAGCGCCAGACCAGAATGCGCCCTAGGGCAGAGCCCTCGGTGTTGAAGTCGTTGATCGTGGCGATGCGGTCGGTCCAGGCGCTGGAGGTCAGCAAGACGATCGTACCGCCGACCACGAGGCCGACCACCGACGTCAGCAGTTTGCGGCGGCTTTTGATGAAGCTGACCACCGCCAGGGTCAGCAGCCCCATCAGCGCAGTGCGTTCGAACGTTGCGATCGCAGTCAGGACGGCCAGGACGGCCAGGCCGACATAGACAAGGCGGAACAGCGGCAGCCTGGGCATCAGCACGGCGTGCCGAAACAGATAGAGGCAGACAGGGATCGTCATGATCGCCACGGCCGCCAGGGTGGAGCCTTCGGTCAGGCCGGAGTTGCCGCTGGTCAGGCCCAGGTTCTGGCCATAGCCGCCGCCGGAGATCGCCATCTTCAGGCCGAATGGAATCAGGTTTGCCGCCAGCGACAGCATGAACACGTGCAGGAACGCCTCGATCTGGACGCGCGAGCGGATCGTCAGCGGGATGAAGGCGGAGAAGATCAGCGTCTTGAATGCCCAGTCCCATTTATCCCAGGCGAATTGCGGCGCCACCGCCCAGGTGGAGGTCAGCGTCACCCAGGCGGCAAGAGCGAGCTGCAGCGTGGTCACCAGGGTCAGCCGCGGCGGCGACCGGCGGTCCAGCAGCAGATACATCCCGACGGTAAGGGCGCCCATGATCATGGCGACCGGCAACTGGTTGAGGATCAGGTAGGCGACGTCCTGCGGGCGGAACGTATCGACCCAGACATAACCCAGGGTCAGGACGAACGGCGCCTGGGTGCCGAGCGCGATGAACATCATGTAGACAAAGAGCAGCGTCAGGCTGCGCAGCACGGGTCACCCGACCGGTCGTTCATGCTGCCGGGTCGTCTTGCCAAGGGTGTTGTCCGCGGCCGACCTTGACATTCACGTTGATGCGGCACGTGCGGCTGATGTCCACCAGACGTCGCCGGAGCCGCCGGCCTTGCGCTTAGAGCGTGATCCGAGCAAGTGGCATCACCGGAACGGTGAATCACGCGATCAAACAATGAGTTAAAGCGGGGTCCGTGAGCCAAGGCGAACGGAAACCGGTCTAGCTCCTCCGCAAGCGGCGTGTCCGGACCACGGTTGCCTGAGGTTGCAGTGCCAGCCAAGTCCCATTGCCCCCGCGCATGTCTGTGCGGCAGGCTTATAAGGATGGCAATGATCGTTTGCCAGAAATTACGATCAGGAATAGTCCCGGCGGCATTGGCATGCGCACCAATGCCGTTCGGCCGAAATCACTTGGTAATAACGAAGCCCTCGTAGCCGTTCGCCGCCACGGCGTCGCATTTGCGCTTGTAGCCGGCGAAGCCGCCGACATAAGGCATGAACACGTGCGGCTTGCCAGGAATGTTGGCACCGATGTACCAGGAGTTCGCCAACGGGTACAGCGTGCTGTCGGCGACCTGGTTGACGTGCTGCACCCAGTCGTCCTGCGCGGGCTGATCAGCCTCGATGCGGCCATAGCCATTCACGCGCATATACCCCAGGCAGCCGGCGATCCAGTCGGTGTGCTGCTCGATCGCCAGGATCATCTGCGTCTTGACCGAAGGGCTGCCGGGACCGGTGACGATGAACATGTTGGGAAAGCCGGCGACCATCAGGCCCAGATAGGTGCGCGGGCCAGCCTCCCACGCCTCGGCCAGCGCCGGTCCGCCATCGACGCGGATGTCGATCTCACTCAGCGCACCGGTCATGGCATCGAAGCCGGTGGCGAATACCAGCGCGTCGAACGGGCCGAATGCTTGGTCTCGGGTGCGCAGGCCAGTGGCGGTAATCTTCTGGATCGGATCGTTTTTCACGTCCACAAGGGCAACATTGTTACGGTTATAGGTCTCATAGTAGTTGGTGTCGAGGCACAGCCGCTTGGTGCCGATCGGGTGATCCTTCGGAGCCAGGATCTCCGCCGTTGCCGGGTTGCGGACGATGCCGCGGATCTTCTCGCGCACGAAGTCCGAGGCGGTGTCGTTGGCCTGCTTGTTCACCAGCAAGTCGGTGTAGGAATACAGAAAGCTGATGCTGCCGCCCTCCTGCCATTTGCGCTCATAGGCTCGGCGGCGTTCCTCCTCAGTGGCTTCCAGCGCGGCTTGTGTCGGCGCGGGATGGCCGGCGATGCCGAACGGCGTGTCCAGTGCGGCGCGGCGGCGGGCGGGATAGTCCTGCTTGTGCCGGCGCTCCTTCTCCGGGTCCAGCGGGGCGTTGCGGGCGGGCAGGCTGAAGTTGGCGGTGCGCTGAAACACCGTCAGATGGTCGGCCTGGGCGGCGATATGCGGGATCATCTGCACCCCGGAGGAGCCGGTGCCGATGACGCCGACGCGCAAGCCGGAGAAGTCGACGCCCTCATGCGGCCACAGGCCAGTGTGGTACCAGCGACCCTGGAACGCCTCCAGCCCCTTGAAGTCGGGCACCCGCGGCGTGGAAAGGTTGCCGCTGGCCATCACGCAGAACGATGCGGTGACGGTGTCGCCCTGCTGGGTGCGCAGGGTCCAGCGGTTGCGGCCAGGGTCGAACACGGCGGTGGTGATGCGGGTGTTCAGCCGGATGTCGCGGCGCAGGTCGAAGCGGTCGGCGACGTGGTTGATATAACGCAGGATCTCCGGCTGGGTGCCGTAACGCTCTGGCCAGCGCCATTCCTGCTGCAGGTCGTCGGAGAACGCATAGGAATATTCCATGCTCTCGACGTCGCAGCGCGCGCCGGGGTAGCGGTTCCAGAACCAGGTGCCGCCGACGCCGGAGCCGGCCTCGAACACCTGCACTGTCAGCCCCATGTCGCGCAGCCGGTGCAGCGCATACAGACCGCCCAGGCCGCCGCCGACCACGGCGACGTCGAAGTGGGCCGGTCTGGTGGACCGCGTGGGACGGACCTCTTGCAGGACCTCGGACATGATGCGGACCTCCGGCTGGCCAGAGCCTGATAGCTTCAGGGCGAAGCCACCAGGCTCTGGCTTGGTTTTGTTTGAGAGGGCGATTCACGTCTGAGGTCGCACCAACCTCAGACGATCGCGCTCTCGGTTCGCCAGAGCGTCCGGAAATCGCCAACGCTGTCAAGTCTAACCGCGCTGGCGTTGAACCTCCGGCCAAATGCGCCCAGGATCGATCGCAGATCACGCCGATCGGCCCATAAACAGGAGATTTCCATGAACTATCTGCGCAGCGGCATCTTCCTTGCCCCGTTCCACGACACAAAAGAGAACCCGATCCTGGCGCTGGAGCGCGACATGGAGTTGCTGCAGCACCTCGATGCGCTGAACTACAGCGAGGCCTGGATCGGCGAACACCACTCTGGCGGCTTTGAGATCATCAGCAGCCCGGAGGTGTTCATCGCCGCCGCCGCGGAGCGGACGCGGCACATCCGGCTGGGCACCGGCGTGGTGTCGCTGCCCTATCATAACCCGTTCATCCTGGCCGACCGGATGGTGCAGCTAGACTACCAGACCCGCGGGCGGGCGATGATGGGGGTCGGGCCGGGTGCGCTGGTGCATGACGCGAAGAAGATCGGCATCAATCCGGCGGCGCAGCGGCAGATGATGAACGAGTCGCTGGACGTGATCGTGGCGCTGATGCAGGGCGAGAGCATCACCCGCAAGACCGACTGGTTCGACCTGGTCGATGCCCGGCTGCAGTTGCCGCCCTATACCCGGCCGCGGATGGAGATGGCGGTGGCGGCGTCCCACTCCCCAGCCGGGGCGCTGGCGGCGGGACGCCATGGCATCGGCATGCTGTCGATCGGCGGGACCAGCGACGATGCGATGAAGCACCATGCCAACAACTGGAACATGTATGAGGAGGCGGCGCGGGCCAACGGTCACGTGCCGGATCGCAAGAACTGGCGCCTGGTGACGATGATGCACATCGCCGAGACGCGCGAGAAGGCCAAAGAGAACGTCCGCTATGGCCTGGAGCAGTACTGCGATTACTTTCACGACGTGGCGACGTTCGCGATCGTGCCGAATGACATCACCGATCGATGCCAGTGGATGATCGACAGCGGCACCGCCTGCATCGGCACGCCGGATGACGCGATCGCCTACATCGAGCGGCTGCTGCAGGGCTCGGGCGGCTTCGGCGCGATCCTGGAGCTGGCACAGAACTGGGCTGACTGGGGGGCGACGAAGCGCCACTACGAGCTGATGGCGCGTTACGTTCACCCGCACTTCCAGTCCTCGCGGGAATTGCGGCGGGCCAGCTACAGTCAGGCACTCGGGAATATCGAGGCATTCACGCAGGAGATGAACGCGGCGGTGCAGGCCGAGATCGATCGGCAGGCGGCGCGGCGGCGCGCCGCGGAATAACCCCGCCGGCTGGCCGCGGCAGCGCGGCAGCCGGTCTCCTCAGGCTGCTGCTTGCCCTGCGGCCGCGCGCACCTGGCCGCACAGCCACCGGATTGCGGGGCCGGATTAAGGGGCCGGCGGAGAACCGCCTGCCCCAGGTCATGCGCACCGGAAACCGCGGCGGCGTGAACGGCGGTCCGGCGGACCCTGCAGCGGGCAGGCCGCGGCAATGAGCTGGCTCCGACGGCGTCGGCGTCAGCTTCATTATGCTTGCTGGCAGTCGTCGGCATGTGGTTTGCAGACATCGTGGCGCCCCGCATGTCAGGTGGTTCCAAGGTGTGTGCATGTCCCAGACGATGATCCTGCATTGGTCCCCAAGATCGCCCTATGTCCGCAAGGTGATGATCGCGATCCATGAGGCCGGACTGCGGGACCGCGTGCAGACGGTGCGCACGGTGGTTGGCGGGACGACGCCGCATCGGGGGCTGATGCAGCTCAACCCGGTCGGCAAGATCCCGACGCTGGAGCTGCCGGACGGTTCGGCGATCTATGATTCGGCCGTGATCCTGGAATATCTCGACTCGCTGCACGCCGGCCCGAAGCTGTATCCGCCGGCGTGGCCGGAGCGGCTGACGGCTTTGCGGCGGCATGCGCTGGGCCAGGGCATGCTGGACAATGCGCTGCCGCTGCTGGCTGAGGGCTTTCGCCCGATGGAGCGGCAGAGTGAAGCGCACAAGGACCTGTGGCGCAGCAAGCTGATCGCCTGCGTCGAGTCGCTGGAGGCTGAAGCCGAGGCGCTGGCCAACAGTGGCTTCACCGTCGGCCACCTGGCGATCGGCGTGGCGCTGGGCTACCTCGACTTCCGCTTCGCCTCATTGGGCTGGCGCTACGGCCACCCGAAACTTGCTGCCTGGCACGAGACCTTTGACGCTCGGCCATCAGTGCAGGCGAACCTGCCGCAGGACGATCGCTAGTGCCCGATCGCAGAGAAGCGCGAAATGCGCGTCGCCGCGTGAATCGGCCACTTCAAGCCAAACCGACGTATCGCCCTCCATTGATGGGCGATACTAGGTCTCGCCACCTGGTGCGACACCGCTGATTGTGCGCAGCGGGCCAAGTTTTGTGCCTGCCGCGCATCGGGGGATAGAATGGCGGGATGCGCTCCATCAGCCCGGACTTTGCGATCAAGACGCCTCGCTTGATTCTCCGGCCCTGGAGAGACAGCGATCTAGCAGCTTTTGCCGAGCAGAACGCTGATGCGACGGTCATGCGCCTTCTGGGCGGTGTGCTTACGAGGGCGGATAGCGACGCCTATGTCCGGCGTGCGCAGGACCATCTGGAGGAACACGGATTCTGCAAGTGGGCCGTGGAGGCACCCGGTGTCTCATTGCTTATTGGCGCTGTTGGGCTGACCCACGTCAGGTTCGAGGCATCCTTCACACCTGCCGTCGAGGTCGCGTGGCGGCTCAACCGGCCGTATTGGGGACAGGGATACGCCACCGAGGCTGCTCAGGCGGCCATCGAGGACGGTTTCAGGCGGATTGGCTTAGGACAGATCGTAGCAATGACAGCCCTGCAAAACGTCGCCTCCGCCCGTGTCATGGAGCGAGTGGGGATGACGCGATCCATGGAATTCGATCATCCGACGATCCCTCAAGGCAGTCCCCTGCGGCGACACGTCCTGTACCGCTTATCCAGGCCCGCGGCTGGATAGGACAGTGCGACAGTGGCGGTGCGGTGCGTCGAGACCGAGACCGAGGCCGACGCTGCGCCATTCAGCGCTTGGTGAAATCAACCAGCGCGGCGAAGCCGGCTTCGCTGCCGGTGGCAAGCTGGGTACCGTCCGCGCTCCAGGCCAGGGTGCTGACGGTCCCGTGGCCGGGCGGCACGACGGGCAGGATGCGGGAGGAGTTGATGTCCGCCACCACCACCAGCCCGTCGGTAAAGCCGCCTGCCACAATCTCCTCCTTCGGGTGGCAGGCAACCTGGGTGCAGATGATTCCATCGCCACCCGCCAGCTCCAGCGGAGCCTTGCCCATCGGGCCGCCGCCGAAGAACGGCCAGATCACCATCGCATCCGCGCCGCTGCTGGCCATCCACTTGCCGGTGCGGCTGAATGACAGGCTGGCGGTCTTGGCGGGGTAGCCGCTCATGCGCATGTGCTGGCCGTCGGGCAGCTTCCAGCCGTGCAGGGCGTTTTCCTGCATCGCGGTGACGACAGCCTCCCCTTCCGGATGGATCAGGATGCCGGTGTGGCTGCCCTTCCACTCCAGCTTGCGCGGCGTGTCGGTCTTCGCGGCGACGAACCACAATGACGCGCCGTTGTAGTGCGAGACGCCGACGCGCTTGCCCTTGCCGTCGAACACCAGGCCGGTGACGCTGGTGGGATGGGTCAGCTCCTTCAACAACTGGCCGGACTGGTCGAACAAGCGCACCACCTTGCCGGCGCTGGCGGCGATCAGGCCCCTGCCCTTGTCGAGGGCGAAGCTGGCCACATGCTCCACCCATTTCATCCCGAAGCTGGCAATGGTGGAGACGGAGCCATCGGCGGCGATGCGGTTGAGCTTGCCGTCATCGCCGCCGGAGATGAAGCCGTCGCCGGCCGGATCGGCGGCGAAGGCCAGGATGGCCCCGTCGTGGACAGTGACCGTGGCCCACTCGGCTGGATCGCCGACTGTGGCCAGCCGCACGGTGCCGTCGCCCAGGGCATAGCCCACGCGCCGGCTGTCGCGGGAGAAACGTGCGGCCACGACGTATGCGTCGAGGTCGTATGACGTGCCGCGGGAGTTCAGCAGGAAGTCGGCGTCGACGGATTGGCTCATGATGCTTGACTTACTCGCTCTCCGGCCGCCGCAGCGCCTGTATCATAGACTGGCGCAGGACGTTGTTGATCCGCGTCTGGTAGCCCGGTCCCTGAGACTCGAAATAGGCGAGAACATCCGCATCGATCCGCAGGCTTTTGGGCCGCTTGATCGGCTTATAGAACCGCCCGCGAACCGCACCAGACCAGTCGAGCGTTTCCGGGGCATCCGGATCGGACACATCGACCTGATCATCCGGCAGCGCCGCGATAGCATGCAATTCACGTCGGCTCGCAGGATCAAGTGCCTGAGGCGGAGCGGACTGACCTTTAGAAGTTGTCTTCCTCATAAGCTCTCCTTTCGGCGGCTGTCGCTTTTCTTACGCTGATGATCCGCCCTACCTCCCGCCCATCCGAGCGAAGGACAGGTTCGGTATGAACAACAAACAAAGCGACGATGCCATCGGTCATCCCGATCGATCGCCAGCGATCGCCCTCAGGGTGAGGATCATGGCGAGACAGCGCCATTGGATCAGCAAGGGCGCGAACGCCAAATGCTAAAGGCACCCGATGCCGCCTTTGATTAATTGATCTTTCCGGGGGTCCTACTCCCAATCCGGCAGTAAACAATCAATGGGGTACTACGCTTTTGTCGCTACATTTCACTTGTCAACCTGCCACGCAGCTCTCGAAGCCGCGCCGCAGTTGTGGGCGGTTGAGGTTGCGGCCGATGAACACCAGGCGGCTGGTCGTCGCCTCGCCGGGCTTGGCAGGGCCGATGAAGTCGCCGTCGGCAATCATGTGAACGGCCTGGAAGGCGAAGCGGCGATCTTCGTTGACATAGTGCAGGATGCCCTTGGTGCGCAGCAGATCCGCGCCCTTGTCCTGCAGCAGCAGGCCGATCCAGGCGTTGAACTTCTCCGGATCGATCGGCTGCTCGACCTCGAAGCTCATGGAGGAAACATCCTCGTTGTGCTCGTGGTCGTTGTCGCCGTCCAGGAACTCGGGATGCATCGTCAGGATGCGCTGCAGGTCGAAGGCGCCGCGGTCCAGCACCTGCTCGATCGGCACGCCGGCGCGCTGGGTGCGGTGGATGATGGCGAAGCGGTTGATGCCGCGGATGGTGGCCTCCACCGCCTGCAGTTCCTCCGGCGTCACCAGGTCGGTCTTGTTCAGCACGATGACGTCGGCAAAGGCGATCTGGTCGGCTGCCTCGTGGCTGTCGGCCAGACGGGCTGGCAGGTGCTTGGCATCGACGACAGTGACGATGGCATCCAGCCGGGTCTTCGCCTTGACGTCGTCGTCGACGAAGAAGGTCTGCGCCACCGGCGCGGGATTGGCCAAACCGGTGGTTTCAATGATGATGCCGTCGAACTTGTCGCGCCGCTTCATCAGACCGCCAACGATGCGGATCAGGTCTCCGCGCACGGTGCAGCAGATGCAGCCGTTGTTCATTTCGAAGACTTCCTCGTCGCTGTCCACGACAAGGTCGTTATCGACGCCTAGCTCACCGAACTCGTTGATCACGACGGCGTATTTACGGCCGTGGTTCTCGCTCAGGATGCGGTTAAGCAGGGTGGTCTTGCCGGCGCCCAGATAGCCGGTCAGCACCGTCACCGGCACCTGGGGGTTCATGTCAGCCATGACAGGTGGATCCTTCGCTGTTTGGCACAGCAATATAGGGCGCGCCGCACCGGTCAACCATGCCCGGCCAGTATGGCTTGGCGCAGGGCTGCCAGACGGGCGGCGATGGCGGGGACATCGAACAACCGGGCGCGGGTGCGGCCGGCCTCGGCCAATGCGGCACGCCGAGCATCGTCGCCGCAAAGCGCGCGGATTGCCGCGGACAGCGCCTCCGGCTGGTCGGGGCTGGCATACACCGCCGCGTCCCCGGCCACCTCCGGCAACCCGCCGTGCAGCGCGCAGATCAGCGCCGCGCCGCTTGCCATCGCCTCCAGCGCCACCAGCCCGAACGGCTCCGGCCACCGGCTTGGCACAACGACAATCGCCGCGCGGGCCATCGCCGCCAGCACCTCGGGGTGGTCGCGGTAGCCCAGCATGCTGATGCCCGCGGCGGCGGCGGCGGTGCGGACGCGCTGGACGAACACGGTGTCCGGGCTGTCAATGCTGAAGCGGTCGGCGCCGATGATCTCCGCCCGCCATCCCGGCAGCCGCGGCAGCGCGGCGGCACAGGCGGCCACGAATGCATCGGGCGCCTTGTCGGCGACGACCCGCCCGGCGAACAGGATCAGCCGCTCGCGCTGCGCTGGCGACGGCGGCACCTGCCGCAGATCCAGGCAGTTCGGCAGCACGACGGGGTCCTTGGCCGGCGCCGCGACACCATCCAGCACGCGCTGGCGCAGATACGCCGAGGACGTGATGACCCCGGCCAGGCGGCACAGCATGGCACCGCGCTCGGCGGCGGAGGTGGCCTGGCGCATGGCCTGCGGGTCGTTGTTCAGGATCAGGATGACGGGGATGCGCGGCAGCCGTGCCGCCAGGGCAAGGGCGATCTCCGGGCGGTTGTGGACCTCGATCAACGCCGGGTGCAGGGCTTTCACCGCCTGGGCGACGGCGGCGGCGTAGCGGACGTTGGTGTTGCCCAGACGCCAGGGGGCCGGGGCGACGGGTTGGAATGCGACGTCCGGAAACACCGGCATGTCCTGGCGGCCGCCGAAGACAACGGTCTGGAATCCCGGCGTCTGCGCCAGCCGATGCGCCAGCATGCCGATGGCGCCGGCGCGGCCGCGCCCGAAGCCCTCACGCGGCGGCAGGATGACGGCAACAGTCGGGAAAGGCTGGGACATGACCGGTCGGCTATACCGCCGCGTCCCGGGCTGCACCATCAGGCGCGGCGGCAAAGGCATCCCCATATAGCGCCCGCATCATCGGAGCTATTTCATGATCATCACGTTAGCCGTGCTGGGCGTCGTCATCCTGGTCATCCTTCTGCGCTCGGTGCGCATTGCCTCGGAGTGGCAGCGGGCGGTGATCCTGCGGCTGGGGCGGTTCCACACAGTCGCCGGTCCGGGCCTTTACCTGGTGTTGCCAGTGATAGACGCGGTGGCGCAGGTGATCGACCTGCGGATTCAGACCACCACGATCACCGCCGAACAGGCCCTGACGCGCGATACCGTGGCGGTTGGCGTCGATGCCATCGTCTTCTGGCAGGTAGAAAGTGCCGAGGCGGCGGCGATCCGCATCGCCAATTACCGCGAGGCAATCGAGCGCGTGGCGCAGACCAGCCTGCGGGAGATGATCGGTGCGACCGACCTGTCGAAGCTGCTGTCAGACCGCAAGAGCGCGGACGAGCAGTTGCGGCTGACGATCACCGGCAAGACCGGCACCTGGGGGGTAACCGCGCGCAGCGTCGAGATCAAGGACGTCATGATCCCGCGTGAGCTGCAGGATGCAATGAGCCGCCAGGCCCAGGCGGAGCGGGAGAAGGATGCGCGGGTGACGCTGGCCTCGGCCGAGACGGCGATTGCCGAGCAGATCCTGGAGGCGGCACGGATGTATGGCAGTGACCCGAACGCGTTGAAGCTGCGGCAGATGAACCTGCTGTATGAGATGAACAAGGAACGTGGAACGACGGTGCTGATTCCGACGGAGATGGCCAGTAGTCTGGGCGCGGTCAGCGTTGGGGGTGTTGTTGCCCTGAATAAAGCAGCGCAGGCAGACTCTGCCTGATTTGCAGGCGCTGATCAGGCCGACGTTAAGCGATGCCTGATTCTGTGGCATTTAGGTCACGCAAAGGGGGTATTGGTTCACGAATTGCTGCGTCGCAGCAAATACGGCTTGCACGAATCCGCTGCGAGCACCATTGTCAAGGCCGCAGACGCGCTACGGCGCACTGCTTTCTTGGACGTTTCCTCCCTAAACTTCGGCGGTGCCACAAGCACCGCCGTTTTTTTGTCTTCGGGTCGCGGACCGCGGTTCCGGGTGGGATGTCCAAATCCCCAAGCGATCAAACCCGTGGAAGGCGCAAGCCGGCAGCGGTGGCTTTTGCCAAAGAAAATGGCCCGGGCTTGTCGGCGCCGGGCCACTTGCAGAACCGCCAGAGCGGTTCCACCAAGGGTGGAACCGCTCTGGCTCATCGTTTCCCGCGGCTACTCGCGCAGAATCGCGCTTTTGCGCGATTCCAGTCTGCGCGAAGCCGCTCTAGAACGTGTCGTCCGAACCGCCGCCGCCGCCGCTGTCCCAACCGCCACCGCTGTTGTCGGTCCAGGAGGAGTCGCTGCTATTGCTGCTGTTGTCGGTCCACGACGAATCGGTGCCCGCGCCCGACTGATCCCAGGAGCTGTTGTCGACGTAGTCCTGGTTGCCGGCTGGCGCACCCCCCTGCCCCCATGAGCTGTTGTCGACATAATCCTGGCCGCCCGCACCGGGCGTTGCCCAGGGACTGGCACCCGCCTCGCCGCCGAAGCCACCACCCATGCCACCGCTGTGCGGCGAAAACAGGCTCATGAGCGCGTTGCCCGCCACCACGCCGCCGGCCACGCCGGCGGCGGTGGTCAACGCGGACCCCAGGAAGCCGGAGCCGCCGCGCGGCTGCAGAACGCCCTGCTGATAGTTGGGCGGATACTGCGGCGGCGGCGGTGCCGATTGCTGATAGTTCGGCTGCTGGTAATTCGGTTGCTGCGGCTGGCCGCCCCAGCGCGGATCACCTTGCGGCGGGGCCGACTGCGCGCGGTTGCCGCCGCCGAACAGGCCGCTGAGGAAGCCGCCGCCGGGCTTGCCGCCCGCCTGTTGCGCCTGCTGCACCGCCTGCTGGGCCTGCTGCAGCTCCCACTCCAGCCGCTGGATGCGGTTCTGCGCCTCGACCAGGGCGTGCTCCTGCACGAATGCCAGTTGGGTGATGCGGTAGCGCGCTTCGGGATACTGGTTGAAGGTCTGGGCTATGAAGGAGTCGGCGTCCCGGTCGATCGGCGGAAGTGCGGGCTGGCTGGCCGGCACGGACCCGCCGGCAAAGCCGGACGACTGGCCGGCACCGCCGACCCGAGCGATGAACTTGCTGATGATGTCGCGTTCTTCATTGGTCATGGGGTGTCCCCTATGGGTCTTTCAGCACGACCCGAACGCGTGGAATGTGGCGCCGATCCGGTTTTGGTTCAATGGTGTTGGCGTACCGGCGCGAATGGGCCGATACGACGGTTTTCGATCACCGGGCAGCGATCCATCACCACGCGCAGGCCAGCGGCGCGCGCCCTGTCACCGGCAGCCTTATCCACCACGCCAAGCTGCATCCAGACTGTGCTGGCGCCAAGCCGGATGGCCTCATCGACCACCGGCCCCACATGGTCCGAGGCTCGGAAGATGTCTACCATCTGCAGCGGCCCCGCCTCGGCCAATGAGGCGATGACGGTGCGGCCGTGGATGGTCTGGCCGGCAAGGCCGGGATTGACTGGGATGACGTCGTAGCCGCGGTCGAGCAGGAAGCGCATGACACTGTTCGACGGGCGCCAGGACTTTGCCGATGCGCCGACCAGGGCGATCCGGTTTGTCGTCGTCAGGATGTCGCGGATGGTGTCGTCGGTGTTGCCGTCCAGCATGACATGATGTCTCCCGTGTATCCCAGGCTGGCAGTGCTCCAGGCTGGGCATGTTTCAGGCTGCATGCGTTCCAGAGCGCGCCGGTGGCGATCTATCGGACGATCGATGGTCCCGCCTACACTGGATATGGGCCTGCGGCCGCTGCCGGCGCAGGGGGATGCGAACGCACGACAGCAGGAGAGTGATGATGGCGCTTGAGATCGAACGCTTCCAGCCGGAAGGCATGAATGTCCGGATGTCGCACGGCCAGCCGGCCTATTCGCACGTGGTCACCGTCAGCGGCAGCGGGAAGCTGGTCTACATTGCCGGTCAACTGGCACGCGACATTGACGGCAACTGCGTCGGCAAGGGCGACATGCGTGCGCAGATGGAGCAGGTGTTCGCCAACCTTGACCGTTGCCTGAAGGCCGCCGGTGCAAGCTGGGCCGACGTGGTCAAGACCAACACGTTCGTCACCGACTACGAGGCGTTCGCAAAGTGCGGCGACGTCAGGATGCGGTATTTCGGCGTGGCGACACCGACCAGCACGACGGTTGGCGTGACCGAACTTGCCGGCCCCGACTTCATGGTCGAGATCGAGGCCGTCGCCGTCGTCCGCGAGCCGGCGGCTTAAGGTGATTATGCGTGGTGGATTGCGGTAAGCGCCGGCATCACAAGTCGTGGCTTCGCTCATCCTGTTGAAGCCTATACCATGATAATGTCCCTACTTTTACCATCATAAAGGTTTGCGAAATAGTGTCTCCGTTGAACTCGGCGTTCCGCCCGCGTCCATGCAGTCGAACGCCGAGCTTGCCCGATTACCATGAGCAGGAGACATCATGCCCACCTCCCAGGTTCCCATCGCACCCCTCCGCATCGCCGTCCTCGGGGTCGGCAAGATCGGCAGCACGTTCGCGTTCCAACTGGCGCGGATCGGGGGTCACGACGTCACGGTCGTTGCCCGGCCGGGCTCCGACCGGCTGGCGCAGCTACAGCGCGACGGCGGGATCGTCGACCTCAAAGGTGAGCGGGCCAGCGTCCGCATCGCCGATGCATTGGATGAGACCATCCCCTACGACCTTGTGATCGTCACCCTGCTCGCGCACCAGACGGAGGCCGTATTTCCCACGCTGCAGCGCAGTGCGGCCCGGTGGTTCCAGTTCATGTTCGTGAACTTTCACCCGGAGCGGCTGCAGCAGGCGGTGGGCGCGGAGCGCTGCTCCTTCGGCATGCCGTTCGTGCAGGCGACGCTGAACGTCGAGGGCCGGCTCAAGGCCACCATCGGATCGATGGGTCAGAAGACGATCATGAGCGAGCAACGCTGGGTGGAGGTGTTCGAGGGCGCCGGCATGCCTGCGGCCCTCGAGCCCGACATGCCGCTCTGGCTGCGTTGCCACGTTCCGATGTGCGTGGCGTTCGAGAGCGTTTCGGTTGCCGGGGAACGGCGCAGTGGTGGCGCTTCATGGCGGGAAGCGCTCATTATCGCGCGCGGCGTGCACGAGGGTTTCGCCCTGATCAAAGGGCTCGGGTATCGGGTGTATCCGCAATCGAAGGTGCGGATCAGCCGCTGCCCGGCCTCGGCCGTGGCGGCCCTTCTGTGGTTCATGTCGCGCATCCGGTCGTTTCGCGAGCTGCTGGCGACGGGAAAGGCGGAATGCCGGGCGCTGGTCGACGCCATGGTCGCGACGGCGCCGCTGGCGAAGCCATCCATCAGGGTGTCCAGCATCCAGGCGATGAGGCCGTCTTAAAAAACATGCCTCAGACCGAGAAGTACTTCGCCCGCGGGTTCAGCACGACAATGGCGCTGGTTGACTGTTCCGGATGGAGCTGGTGCTCGTCGGACAGCGAAATGCCGATCCGCTCCGCGCCCAGCATGGCCAGCAGCGGTTCCTGGTCCTCCAGCCGCGGACAGGCCGGGTAGCCGAACGAATAGCGGCTGCCGCGATAGGCCTGCGACAGCATCTTCTCCATGTCGCGGTCGTCCTCGTGCGCGAAACCGAGTTCGGCGCGGACGCGCTTGTGGACGTATTCCGCCATTGCCTCGGCCATCTCCACCGACAATCCGTGCAGGTAGAGGTAATCCTGATAGCGGTTGTCCTCGAACCAAATACGGGCGGTGTCAGACGCCTTCTGGCCGACGGTGACGACCTGCAAGGCGATCACGTCGCGTTCAGCGTCGTCGACGTCGCGGAAGAAGTCGGCGATGCACTCGCCGTCCTCCTTCGGTTGGCGCGGCAGTGCGAACCGCGTGACTTCGGTGGCCCCGTCCGCCTCGAAGATGATCAGCTCGTTGCCCTGGCCGGCGGCCTTCCAGTAACCATACGCGGCCTGCGGATGCAGGATGTCCTGCTCCTCGCACAGGCTGAGCATGCGCCGCATCACTGGCCGCAGCTCCTGCTTGGCCCAGCCGATGAAGTCCTCCAATGAGCGGCCCTGTTTGCGGAAGCCCCACTGGAACTGGTACAGGCTGCGCTCATTCACGAACGGCACGATCGCCTTGGGCGCGGAGGAAACCACCCTCGCACCCCAGAACGGCGGCTGCAGCACCGGCAGATCGCGGGTCAGCCGGTGGCGGCGTGACCGCACCGCGGCGACATCAACCGGGCGAAAGGCCCTGGTGTCGGCCTGGCCCAGGGTGCGGGCGGTGTTGCGGGCCTTGCCGGCGCGCTTGGACTGGATCACCGCCAGGTAGTCGTCGAAGGCATTGCCGGTGACACGGTCCATCAGGTGCAGCCCGTCGAAGGCGTCGCGGGCATAGGCGACGCGGCCGGAGGCATAGGCCTGCACGCAGTCATCCTCGACGTAGTTGCGGGTCAACGCTGCCCCGCCCAGCAGTACCGGGATCTCCAGCCCGCGGCGCGACATCTCCTCAAGGTTTTCCCGCATCACCACGGTGGACTTGACCAGCAGGCCGGACATGCCGATGGCATGGGCGTGGTTGTCCTGCACCGCCTGCAGCATTTCGGCCAGCGGCACCTTGATGCCCAGGTTGACGACGCGGTAGCCGTTGTTGGTCAGGATGATGTCGACCAGGTTCTTGCCGATGTCGTGCACGTCGCCCTTGACGGTGGCCAGGACGATGGTTCCCTTCTCCTGTCCCGCCACCCGCTCCATCATCGGTTCCAGATAGGCAACGGCAGTTTTCATCGTCTCGGCGCTTTGCAGCACGAACGGAAGCTGCATCTTGCCGGCGCCGAACAGGTCGCCGACCACCTTCATGCCGTCCAGCAGGACGTTGTTGATGATGTCCAGAGGCGCCAGGTTCTTCAGCGCCTCATCCAGGTCGTCGGTCAGTCCCTTGCGGTCGCCATCGACGATGCGGTCCTTCAGCCGGCCCTCGGCGGTCTCAGCACGTTCCTTTTTCACCGCATCGGCGGCCTTGCGGCCGGCGAACAGTTCCAGCAGCTTCTGCAGCGGGTCATAGCCCTCGCGCCGCCGGTCGAAGATCAGGTCTTCCGCGACCTGTTTTTCCTCCAGCGCGATCAGATGCAGCGGCCGGATCTTTGAGACGTGAATGATGGCGCCGCTCATGCCGGCCTGGCGGGCATAATCGAGGAACACGCTGTTCAGCACTGCCCGTGCGGCGGGATTCAGGCCAAAGCTGACATTGGACAGGCCGAGGATGATCTGGATGTCGGGAAACTCCGCCCGGATCGCGGCGATGCCCTCCAGCGTCCATTGCGCCAGCTTGCGGTCGTCCTCGTTGCCGGTGGCGATGGTGAAGGTCAGCGGGTCGATCAGCAGGTCCGATTGCGCCAGGCCGTGCCGGTTGCAGGCGAAATCGACCAGGCGGCGGGCGATGCGCAGCTTGTCCTCCGGCGTCTTCGCCATGCCGACCTCGTCGATGGTCAGCGCGATCACCGCCGCCCCGAACCGCTTGGCCAGGACCAGCCGTTCGGTGGCATGCTGCTCGCCGTCCTCGAAGTTGATCGAGTTGATGATCGGCTTGCCGCCATGCAGCTTCAGCGCCGCCTCGATCACCGGGGTCTCGGTGCTGTCGATCACCAGCGGGCTGTTGACCGAGGCGGTGAAGCGGCGGATCACCTCGGTCATCTCCTGGTTTTCGTTGCGGCCAACAAACGCAGTGCAGATGTCCAGCGCGTGGGAGCCTTCGCCGATCTGCTCGCGGCCCATGGCGACGCAGCCGTCCCAGTCGTGCACCTGCTGCAGTTCGCGCCATTTCTTGCTGCCGTTGGCGTTGCAGCGCTCGCCGATGGCGAAGATGGCGTTCTCCTGCCGCAGCGGCACCGCCTGATACAGGCTGGCGACGCCGGGCACCCACACCGCCTTGCGGGCGACCGGGGCAGGCCGGAACGTGCGGCCGGCGCGCCGGCGCAGCATGGCATCCAGCGCGGTGATATGACCGACCGTGGTGCCGCAGCAGCCGCCGATCAGGTTGACTCCGTCCTCGGCAATGAAGCGTTCCAGCCAGGAGGCGAGGTCGGTCGCATTCAGCGGATAGTGGGTGTGCCCGTCCACCAGCTCCGGCAGGCCGGCGTTGGGCTGGACGGAGATCAGCCCCGGCCAGTTCTTCGCCAGCCAACCGACGTGTTCGGCCATCTCCTGCGGGCCGGTGGCGCAATTCAGGCCCATCAGCGGCACGTCCAGCGCGCCGATCACCGCACCGGCGGCGGCGATGTCGGGGCCGACCAGCAGGGTGCCGGTGGTCTCGACGGTGACCTGGACGAAGATCGGCGTGTCGGTGCCGGCCTCGCGGCGGGCGATCCTGGCACCGTTGACGGCGGCCTTGATCTGCAGCGTGTCCTGGCAGGTCTCGATCAGGATGGCATCGACCCCGCCGGCGATCAGGCCGCGGCACTGTTCGGCCAGCGCGGCTTCGAGGGGATCATACTTGATGTTACCCAGGCTGGGCAGCTTGGTGCCGGGCCCGACGCTGCCGATCACCCAGCGGTCGCGGCCGTCGGCAAAGCTGTCCGCCGCTTCGCGGGCCAGTTCGCCCGCAACCTTGTTGATCTCGAAGGCGCGCTCGGCCAGATCGAATTCGCCCAGGGTGACCGGCGAGGCCCCGAAGGTGTTGGTCTCCACCATGTCGGCCCCGGCCGCGAAGTAGCCATGGTGGATCTCGCGCACCATGTCGGGGCGCGACAGCACCAGCACATCGGTGCAGTTCTCCCGTCCCCAGTAGTCCTTCTCGATGTCCAGGGTCAGCGCCTGGACGCGGCTGCCCATGCCGCCGTCGCACAGCAGCACGCGGTCGCGCAGGGCATCGAGCAAATGCGGACGAGTCATCGGTCAGGCTGCTTTCAGTGGACGTGTTCGGGAATGGCCGGTGCGGCGGCCTGGGGCATCCGCACCGCCGGCCAGATGCGGATCGGCAGCGTGCCGGGCACCGCGACCGGCGCATGCGTGGTGATGCCGGCGGCGGCGAACATCTGGTTGATCGCCGGGTCTGAGAAACCGGCCCAACGATGCGCCAGCTTGCCGGTCAGGTCGGCGCGGTCATGTTCGGCGAGGTCGACCACCAGCAGCAGGCCACCCGGCACCAGCACCCGGCTCGCCTCCTGCACCGCGCCGGCCGGATCCTCGGCGTGATGCAGCACCATCTGCAGCACCACGGTGTCAAAGCACTGGTCGGCCAGCGGCAGGCGGTACATGTCGGCCAGCCGTACGGCGCAATGGGCAAACTCCGAGCCGGACAGCCGCGCGCGGGCCAGTGCCAGCATCGCCTTGGAGGCGTCCACCCCCAAGGCCTGGCGAACCCGCGGGGCGAGCAGTTCCAGCACCCGCCCGGTACCGGTGCCGATATCCAGCAGCCGGCCCGCGGGACCCGGCGGGATCAGCGACAGCAGCGCTTGCTCCACCGCCTGGGCCGGCAGGTCCAGGGCGCGCATCTCGTCCCAATCCGCCCCCTTCTGGCGAAAGCTTTCCGATGCGACGCGGGCGCGTTCAGCCAGCACCCGCGCGGCCTGGCGGCGGTCAGCTTCCAGAACGGGGTCGTCGGGCGGCAGTCGGGCCACCAATTCGCGCGGCAGGGCGCCGTTGTCGCCGGTGGGCAGCGCGAACCAGACGTTCGCCCCTTCCCTGACCCGGTCCAGCAGCCCGCAGTCGCACAGCAGCTTCAGATGCCGCGACAGGCGCGGCTGCGACTGGCCAAGGATTTCGGTGAACTCCATGACGCAGAAGGCGCCGCGGGCAGCCAAAGCCAGCAGGCGCAGGCGGGTTGGTTCGGCGGCGGCGCGCAGACTGGCGAGGAGGTGCTCCATGATGTGGGTTTAATGACATAAAGATATCCTTATGTCGATATGGTGTTTCCACCCAGATGTCCGGCGAGGCCTTCGGGCGCGGCGATTGCGCACCCCGCCGGATGCCGGCAAGGTCGGCGGCTGAACGGGAGGCCACGCCATGCAGTTCGGCGCATCGATGTTCTTTACCGACTACTCGATCACGCCGGCTGCCTTGGCCCGCGCGATGGAGGACCGCGGCTTCGGCATCCTGTGGGCGCCGGAGCATTCGCACATCCCGCTGTCGCGCAAGACGCCGTTCCCGTTGGGGCCGGAACTGCCGAAGCGCTATTACGACGTGATGGACCCGTTCGTCAGCCTGACCGCGGCGGCGGCGGCGAGCACGACGCTGAAACTTGGCACCGGTGTCTGCCTGGTCGCCCAGCGCGACCCGATCCAGACCGCCAAGCTGGTGGCATCGCTGGATCAGGTCAGCGGCGGCCGCTTCGTCTTCGGTATCGGCAACGGCTGGAACCAGGACGAGATGGAGAACCACGGCACCGATTTTTCCTCGCGCCACAAGCTGGTGCGCGAGCGGATCGAGGCGATGAAGGCGATCTGGACGCAGGAGACGGCGGAGTATCATGGCGAGTTCGTCGATTTCGGCCCGATGGCGGCGCGGCCGAAGCCGGTGCAGAAACCCCACCCGCCGATCCTGGTTGGGGGCGCCTTCCCCTACTCCGCGCGGCGGGCGGTGCGCTACGGCGATGGCTGGATGCCGCAGGTGACGGCGACGGACAAGGCGCCGCTGACCGAGGTGATCCCGCGGTTCCGCCAGATGGCGGCTGAAGCCGGCCGCGACCCCGCGGCGATGCAGATCGTGATCGGCGCGCAGCCGCCGGATCCGGCATTGATTGCAAGCTATCAGGACCTGGCGGTGGATATCGTCTACCCCAGCCTGCCGTCGGAACCGGCGGAGGCGATCCTGCCGCTGCTCGACCAGTGGGTGACGGTGATGCGGCAGGTGAATGGATAGCCGGCTTCCCCGCCGGCTTGCCAGCCACCACCGAACCCCAGGTCAGCCACGAAAACCTCGCCCCTGCTGCGGCACCCGCCGCACGCTTCGCCCACGATGGCCTGAAGCGCTGCCGTCCTGGGCGTCGGCCGGAGGCTCGCATCGCTCGACAACAATGCCCGAGCCCGTTGTTGGCGCTGCCGATCCGACCTAGTATCGCCCATCAGTGAAGGGCGATACTAGGTTTGGCGTGAAGTGGCCGATTCACGCGGCGAAGCGCGTGCAGCACTTCTCTGCGATCGGGCACTAGTATCGCCCATCAGTGAAGGGCGATACGTCGGTTGCCTTGAAGTGGCCGATTCACGCGGCGGAGCGCGTGCAGCACTTCTCTGCGATCGGGCACTAGTGTCCGACAACCGAGGTCGAGGAAACCGGATGCATACCCCCAAAGGCGCCTGGACAGTGGCGACCATGCTGTTTCTGTACCAGTTGGTGAATTTCGCCGATAAAGCCGTGGTTGGCCTTGCCGCCGTGCCGATCATGCGCGAACTCGGCCTGTCGCCCAGGGAATACGGCGCGCTGGGGTCCAGCTTCTTCCTGCTGTATTCGATCTCCGGCATCCTGGTTGGCTTCGCCGCCAACCGCTACTTGACGCGCCGGATCATCCTGCTGCTGGCCGTAGTCTGGGCATTGGCGCAATTCCCGATGGTCGGCGGCGTCAGCTTTGCAACGCTGCTGATCTGCCGTGTCGTGCTCGGCGCCGGCGAAGGACCCGCCGGCGCGGTCGCGCTGCACGCCATCTACAAGTGGTTCCCCGACGAACAGCGCACCATCCCCACCGCGATCCTGTCCCAAGGCGCGGCAGTCGGCGTCATCGTCGCGCTGCCGTTGTTGAATGCGATCATCGTGCACGCCTCCTGGCACTGGGCGTTCGGCACGCTCGGCATCGTCGGCCTGGTCTGGGTCGCCGGCTGGTGGTGGCTCGGCCAGGAGGGCCCGATCGTCGACCCGCCGATGCCGGAGGCGGGCGCCGAACGCATCGGATATTCGCAAATCCTGCTTGCCCCCACGTTCATCGGATCGGTGGTGGCCTGCTTTGGTGCCTACTGGGCGCTGTCGCTCGGGTTGACCTGGTTGACCCCGTTCGTGGTCAAGGCGCTGGGGTTCTCGCAGGCCAGCGCCGGCTGGATCGCGACGCTGCCCTGGCTGATGGGAGCCTGCACGGTGATGCTGTCAGGCTGGATTTCCCAGCTCCTGCTGGCGCGCGGGGCGGGCAGCCGGACCGCCCGTGGCGTGGTTGGCTGCGTGCCAATGATCGTTGGAGGCGTGCTGGTGCTGGCGGTGCCGCACGTGTCCAGTGCCGCCGCCAAGCTCGCGCTGTTAGTGTTCGGCGGCGGCCTGACCGGCCCAATCTACGTGGTGTGCGCGCCAATGATCGCCGAGTTCACCCCGATCGCCCAACGCGGCGCGGTGATCGCCATCTTCGGCGCGATCTACACCCTGGCCGGGATCATCGCCCCCTATGTCAGCGGCAGCTTGATCCAGGGCGCGGCGACGGTCCTGGACGGCTATCAGCAGGGCTATGTGGTCAGCGCCGCGGCCCAGATCGTTGGCGGCATCGGCGGGTTGTTGCTGATGTGGCCGGCGGCGGATCGTGAACGCATCCGCGGCCACCGGATTGCCGCCGCCCAGGTCGCCGCGGCCCGAGGCTGACGGCTTGAAACGCTGTGACGCACCGGTCATGCAGCGCGATCTTTGCAGAGAGGATCGTTACGTCAGATAGTAGCGGCCGCTGGGTATGGCGCAATCGATGCTGTTACCGTCTGGCGCTTTGTCTGGCGGGCTGCTCAGGACGGCGGACCGGCCGCGGTCCGGCACGGTCCCGGGCAACGCATACGTGAAGTAAACCGGCAAGTATTACGAGAGCCCCAGGTTGTGAAAGGTCGTAGCTTCGCTATAGACAAATGGATATAGCGAGGCGGAGCCACGTATGAACGTTCGCAATACCGATGCGGCCAGCGTTGCCGCATATTCTCATTACGTGCATACTATATATTGCAAAGACGGGATATCTGGCGATCCGCGGTCCCCGGCAGCGAGAACCGGGACGCGGTCTAAATTATGGGCTGCGGCGTTGGCCGCGGCGGTCATCACGGTGGCGCCCGGCGTGCTTCCGTCCGCCCGCGCGCAGACGCCGTGCGCATCCGGGACACCGCAGGTCATCATCTATCATGCGGGCGCGCTGACCGCGGAATTCGCCGCCGTGGAGCAGGTTTTCACCAGCGAGACCGGCATTTGCGTGACCGATGTCTCGGCCGGCAGCGTCGATGGCGCCCGGCGGGTCTCGGCCGGCGGTGAACCTTGCGACATCTTCGCAGCGGCCGACTACCTCGATATCGATCTGTTTCTCAAGCCCGGCGGCTATGCGGACTTCAACATCAGGTTTGCCCAGACCAGCATGGTTCTGGCCTATACAACCGCCAGCAAGCAGGCGGCGACTATTGCCAAGACAAACCGCGACTTTTCGCCACCCGGATCGGTGCCAGAGGTGGCCAATGACTGGTATACGCAACTGCGGCAGCCCGACGTCTGGATCGGCGGTACCAATCCGTTCCAGGACCCAAGCGCTTACCGCGCCCAGTTCATCTTCCAGTTGACCGAGACGCTGTATGGGGTCCCCAACCTGTACGACTTGCTGCAGGAGCACTACTCGATCAACAAGACGAACGACGTTCTTGGGCAGACCTACGACTATATTTTTACTTACGAGAGTGCTGCCCTGGCGGCCTACAACGCAAGTCCCAGCACCTATCGGTATGCCAGGCTGCCGCAGGCGGTCAACCTGTCCAAACCCGGCCTTGCGGCACAGTATGGAACGGCGAGCCTGGTGGTGCCTGGAACCGGCACCCCCGAGGCTGCCCCTTTTGTCGAGATCAAGGCCACACCGGTGGTGTTCGGTGTGACTATCCTGAAGAGCGCGCCCAACCCCGGCAATGCAGCCGCATTCCTGGCGCTGCTGTTCAGCGACCGCGGGATTGCCTTGCAGAAATCCACCGGGCCAAAGTCGATCAACCCGCCGCTTGTCACGGCAGCAGAGGTTCAGGCCGTGCCGCCGTCATTGCAGGCCGCCGTGCAAATCAGCCAGTAGACAGAACTTGTGGCTTGTCGCCGGCACACCCGCCTTACGATCGAGGCAGTTACGTATAAGCCGCCTCGATCATCCGCCTGACCGCTTCCTCGGCCGCGGCATCTTCCGCGCTGGCCGGCGGGGCTGGCTGCGGCACCGCGGATGCGGCTTCCGGCTGATACGTCGGCACCTCAAGGACGGCGGCGTCAGGCCGATTCCCGGGCTGGCGGCTAGGGGCGGCTTTGCTGCTCAGGCGCTTTCGTTGCACGCTACGGCTGGCCGGCATGGGGCGGGAACAGGCCGGTCACGGCCAGCCCGGGCGGGTCGAGATAAAGCGTTCCGTCGCGTATGATGCGAGTCAGGATCGTGCCGTCGGCGTTGCGGGCGTGGTGGATAATGGCGCGGTCCTCAGTGCGGACAATCAGGTAGTGGTGCAGCGAGGGCAGCCGGAAATAGTCCGCCAGTTTGGCACCGGCATCGCGGGCGCGAGTGGAGGGGGAAAGAACTTCAACAACGATGATGGGGTCGGTCAGCTTCACCGCATCCGGTGGCGGAACCGCCCCGCACCGGACCAGGGCATCGGGTTCATACGTTGTCGTCGCATCGACCTCGACGGCCATTCCGTCGGGGTAGACTTCGCAGGCTAGGCCATCCCGTTCCACCGCCTCAACCAGACGGCGCGCGATGTGGAATTTCGCCAATGCATGAGCCCTGCGTTCGGGCGCCATGGCGACAACCTCACCTGCCACAAGCTCATAACGGTGGCCTTCGGGCTGCTGCATTGCCCAGGCGATGAAGTCGTCTGAGGTCATGTGGGCGAGTATGGGATCGGACATGCCTGGTCCTGCTGAAGCAGACTTTATAACTGGTGATTTGGGCCCAGCGGTTTTAGATCCAGGCCTTGCGGATATGCATGTAGAATACACGGTCGGGCTTGCCGCATAAGCCCACCGCTTAAGAAGTTAAGGGACTGCTTCCTACATCCAATCAATGGACAGGCAAGCTTAGCTCATGCACCGGCAACGACCGCCGGCCGGTTCGCATCTGATTCGACCGAGTGTGTGATCGAGACGGTCCCGACAGCTTTGGATTGGTCCGGTGACGCTGCGACTATCGCATCCTGATAGGCCTTGGCACGCGGCCGCGCGTCGCTCTATTTGCTGGCGCTCCAATTGATCAAAAATTTGCTCAAACGTCATTCAGATGCTGCTCCCTCAGTTTAGCCTTCATCCGGGCAAGCATCTTGGGACCCCCGGCTGATAGTCGCTGGGCGATTGCACCAAGACTAGAGTCAGGATCACGATATTTGCTTCCCCACAAGCCAAGCTCGGCGAGGACAGGTAGCAGGTCAATGCCCGCCTCCGTCAGTCGGTAAATCGCCTTCAGCTTATGGTTGGGGTCGTCGTGACGGGTGAGGACGCCGCCGTCTTGCAGCGTTTGAAGCCGCTCTGCAAGCGTCCGCGATGATATCGATTCGTCGGACTGCAGAAATTCTCGGAAGTGCTGTTTGCCTGCGAAAACGATGTCTCGCAGGATCAGAAGCGTCCAGCGATCGCCGAGCAATTCCAACGACAGACTGATTGGGCAACCCGATCTCGCTTTTCCGGACATAGACGGTTCCATTTATAAATCGGTTTACTCTTGACACCGTTCGAGATCGGTGTCAATGCTTCCATTTGTAAACCATTCTATGAGTGCCAGTAGATTAGTGAGTGCCGGACAATGCCCGCAAATATCCAACAGAGCGGAAGCAAGCGCAAAGTCGTCGTGGTGGGCGCCACGAGCGACGTCGGACGTGTCGTTGCTCAAGAACTCACGGCGCGCGGACATGAGGTTCGCGGAATCGCGCGCAGCTTGGGTACGTCGCTGACCGATCGGGTCGCACTCGATCGCGCTTTCAGAGATGCTGACAGTGCCTACGTTATGATCCCGTTCGACATTCAGGTTCCCGATCTGCACCGATTTGAGCGGCAGATCGCGAGCAATCTCATCGCGTCAATCAAGCAATATGAAATACGACGGGTCGTTCTGTTGAGCGGTCTGAACGCTCATCTCAAGATGGGGACATCCCTGGGCGCTGCTGAAATGGAGGACAGGCTGGAGGCGCTTAAGCTGCCCGAGCTCGTCCGTTTGAGGGCGGGCTTCTTCAACGAGAATTTCGTGAAGGGAATGGCGTTCGCGGCGCAAGCTGCCAGCGGGGTGTTTGCTTCACCCTTCCGCGGTGACCTGCCGATGCCGATGATCGCTGCCCACGATATTGGCGAAAGGGCGGCTGAACTTCTGGATTCAGCCGGGTGGCCCCAGTCGATCGATCATCGAGCTCCACGGCGGGGGCTTTTACACGTTTCAGACGGTGACAGAGATCCTGGGCACGGCGCTGGGCAAAGAGGTGACTTATCGCCCTGTCCCGCTCGAAGACGCCCACATCGGCATGGTCGCGAACGGGATGTCTGCCAGCTTCGCGGATGCGCTGATCGAAACCGCCGCAAGCTTCAACCGCGAAGAGCGATGGGCACTCGAAGCGCCGTCCTGGCAAAACACAACACGAACAACCTTCGAACAATGGGCCGCTGAGTCGTTCACCCCTTCGATCCCTGCGTAATGCGAGAGGATAGACCGATGCGTAAACTCATCCTTCAGATGCAGGTGTCAGCCGATGGTTTTGTCGGCTCCTATGGGCCGGAAGATTGGCAACTGTGGAACTGGGGCGACAATAACGATTGGGATGACGAGCTAAAGCGCGATTTCAACGCCCACTTTGAGCGCATCGATACGATCCTTCTCAGCCGGAAGATGTTGAATGAAGGGTATCTCCGGCATTGGGCGAACGCTGCAAACCGCCACGCAGTCGAACCCTTCTACGTGTTCGCCAAACGTATCATCGAGATGAGCAAAGTGGTTCCGACCAACAAGCCAACTGAGTCGGCTTGGGAACGGACCGAGGTCGTCAGCGGAGGTTTACTCGAGGTGGTTGGCGCTCTGAAGAGCCAACAAGGGCGCGACATTGGCGTGTTTGGTGGCGCGGAGTTTGCTGGCGCGCTGATCGAACAAGGTCTAGTTGACGAGTTTCAATTCTATGTGAACCCGGCTGTATTAGGAGACGGCGTCAGGATTTTCGCAGCGTCGGGGTTTCGGAAATTGAAGTTACTCGAGGCCAGGACTTATGCGAGCGGCATGATTGTCAGCCGTTATACTCAATAGATAGGCGTGTTACTAACGGCGGAACGCGACCGACAGTAGGGGGCGCGAATTTCTAGACCGCTTTCAAGCTGACTGGAACAGTCAGCGCGGTCTAGCCCATTGTTTTCGCGAGCAACTTTATCAGCCCAATTATTCCAGTCAGGCTGATGTTGCTCTAGTGAGGGCGCAGCGCATTGTCGCGGAGGCGGAGCTGCATATCCCCACGCTTGGCGGGCGGGATCAGCGGTTCAACGAGCGCCCACTCGTCATCCGTCAGGTCCGACGGGTAGCGCAGCTTGCTGCGGTCGTAGCGGCGGCGGTTCTCAACAGCCCACATCAGCAAGCCCGTCCAGCCACATCCACGTAGACTGAACCACAAACACCATCAAACACTCAAGATGATCCCGTATAGACATCTACAGTTTCATTATCCGCGGCATGCTCAAAATACCAGGCGGCCGCCAACAACGCACAGCACCGCCGCCAGGATCGGGCGCAGCACCGAATCCGGAACGCGCGCGGACAGGTAGCTGCCAAGGATGATCCCGGGGATCGAGCCGCTCAGCAGGGACGTCAGCAGCGTCCAGTTGACCGAGCCCAGCCACCAATGGCCGATGCCTGCCACCAGTGTCAGCGGCACGGCATGGGCGATGTCGGAGCCGACGATCACCGGCATCGGCGTGCGGGGATACAGGATCAGCAGCACCGTCACCCCCAATGCTCCCGCGCCGACCGACGACAGGGTGACCAGCACGCCCAGTACCGCCCCGCTCAGCACGGTCAGGCGAAGAGCCATCCGCGGCGTCAGGTGATCGAGAGCCGGGGTAATCAGATCCAGGAACCGTGCGCGAAAGATCAGCGACAGCGCCGTCAGAAGCAGCATCACCCCCAGCACCAGGGAGATGACCCGCTCGCTGGTCGGACCGGCGATGTCGAAACGCGATATCGCAATTAGGGTCGCCGCTGTCGCCGGCACGCTGCCGGTCGCCAGCCGGCGGACGATCCGCCAGTCGACCGTCTGGTTCAGGCCATGCACCAGAGTGCCGACGGACTTCGTCGCCGAGGCATACAACAGGTCGGTGCCGACTGCTGTCGCAGGATGAATGCCGAACAACAGCACCAGGATCGGCGTCATCAATGATCCGCCGCCGACACCGGTCTGGCCTACCAGCAGCCCGACAAAGAATCCGGACAGCATGAACAGCGGATCGATGGCGGAAAACGGATACATGCGCTCTCACGTCGGAAGGGGTGGGAGCTTATCATACGATGGTCTTTGCTGCAGCAGGCGATAGCGTTTGTCCTGTCGCCTGATAGGCTGACCCATTCGAAGCAGCCGCCACCGCAGCCGTTACTTTTCTGCCCGGCCGAACCCCTCGACGATGGCTCGAATGCGCGCGGGGTCGCTCTGTTCCATCAGGCGGCGGGCAAAGCGGATGCAGGCGCTGATTTCCACCGAGCGGATGACCTGCTTGACCTTGGGGACGGCGGAGGCATTCATGCTGAGCGAGCGCACGCCCAGCCCCAGCAGCAGAGGCGTCAGTTTTGGTGCCGCCGCGAGTTCACCGCAGATTGAGACCGGCATGCGCATGCGCAGCGCGGCCTCCGTGGCGAACTGCACCAGCCGCAGTACTGCTGGATGAATTGGGTCGTACAGCTCCGCCACATCGCTCTCGGCGCGATCCACCGCCAGGGTATAGGCAGTCAGGTCATTGGTGCCGATGGCAAAGAAGTCCGCCTCCAGCGCCAGCGCGTCCGCCGACAGGGCTGCACCCGGCGTCTCGATCATGATGCCCAGCGGGGGCAGCGCCTCGGGGATCCGGTCGCCGCGCCGGCGCAGCCGCCTGGCCGTCCGTTCATAAACCTCGCGGGCAGCCCGGACCTCACTCACGGTGGTGACCATTGGCAGCAGCACCCGCACCGGACCAGCCATTGAGGCGCGCAGGATGGCGGCGAACTGGGTCTCCAGCAGTTCGGGCTGCCGCAGCAACAGCCGGATGCCACGCAGACCCAGTGCCGGGTTGGCATCGGCGATCTCCGGCACGATGCCGGCCAGTGTCAGCGCCTCGATCTCCTTCTCGCCGCCCCAGTCCAGCACGCGGATGGTGACTGGGTCGCCATGCATTGCCTCGACAATGCTGCGGTAGCTCTCGATCTGGGTCGATTCGTCAGGAATGGTCTCGCGGTTCATGAACAGGAATTCGGTGCGCAGCAGACCAATGCCGACCGCGCCGGATTGGACGATCAGCGGCAGCTCAATCGGCAGCTCCAGGTTGGCCTGCAGTTCCACCGCCACATTGTCCTGTGTCACCGCCGGCATCCGGCGCAGCCGGGCATAGCGCTGGCGCTCGCGGGCGAATGCGGTGACGGCCTTCCTGGCGACTGCCAGGGCCGCCGGTTGCGGGTTCAAGGTCACCGCGCCGGTAATACCGTCCACCACAGCAATGTCGCCAGGCTGCATGGCATGTGCCAGGCCCACGGCCCCCAGCACCGCGGGCACGCCAAGCGCCCGCAGCATCACCGCGGTGTGGCCGTCGGCACCGCCTTCCTCGGTGACTACCCCGGCCAGCCGGGATGGGTCCAGCAGCGCGGCGTCGGCCGGGCGCAGCGCTTCAGCGACCAGGATTGCACCCGCCGGCAGCCCGGCAAAGCTGCGAAACGGGGACTGGGTCAGGTTGCGCACCAACCGCCGGGCGATCTCACCGATCTCGTCGGCCCGCCGCCGTAGTCCCGCAAGGTCCTCTGCCGACATCGCAGGTTCGGCCTGCCCCATGATGGCACCGGCAAGCGCCCCGGTCTCGGTCATCACCGCGTTCTCAGCAGACAGCAGAGTATCCTCAATTCGGGAACGCACCCCGCGCACCAGGCGTGAAGGTCCTAGCATGCGAATATAGGCGTCGATCAGCGGCGCGATCTCGGACTGGCTTTCCTCCGGCAGCAGCACCAGCTTGGCCCTTAGCTTGGCGAGCTGCTTGCGGGACTGGATGATGGCGGCGTCCAGGCGCGCAATTTCGGCGCCGATGTCAGAGGCCTGGATCTTATAGCGGGTGACCACCGCCTCGGGTTCGGTGGTGCTGAAGACCGGGCCGATCGCCACCCCGGCGGATACGGCGATGCCACGGAACCGGCGTTCAGGACGTGCCGATGGTGCAGCGAGGGCGGGTTTGGCCAATCGCTCGTGCTGTGGCGGTGGTGGGTTAATCCTGCTCATGGAAGCCGGCCTCGACCAGAGCTGCCAGGGCGTCGAGCGCCTCTTTGGCATCCCAGCCTTCGGCACGCAACTCAATAACCGCACCGCGAGCAGCACCGAGCATCATCAGGCCCATGATGGACCGGGCGGGAATCACCTGGCCATCCTTCACCACGTCGACCGAGGCGCCAAACTGTTCCGCCAAGGTGACGAATCGGGCGGCTGCACGCGCATGTAGGCCGCGCTTGTTGCAGATGATGACGTTTCGCGAAAGGACCGGCTCACCTGACGGTGGCGAGTCGGTCATCCACAGGTCCCGCCGGATCCGTTCACCTTGCAACCGTGCAGGACGTGGGACGCAGCGGCGATGTACTTCCGTCCGGCGTCCTCAGCGCAATTTACCGCGTCAGCCAGCGGCTGCTTCGAGCGAACCTTGGCCAGCTTGACCAGCATCGGCAGGTTGACGCCAGCGATCACCTCGACCCCTTTGCGCGCCATCATGGAAATGGCGAGATTGCAAGGTGTGCCGCCGAACATGTCGGTCAGCAGCACGACGCCGTCGCCGGTGTCGCACCGTCCGATGCATGCCTCGATCTCGGCCCGTCGGTTATCGATGTCGTCATCCGGTCCAATGCAGACCGTGTCGACGTTTCGCTGCGACCCGACTACGTGCTCCATAGCAGAACGCAACTCAAGCGCGAGTCTGCCGTGGGTCACCAAAACCATGCCGATCATGATCGAACCGACATATCCTGATGCGCGAGTAGGCACGTATATTTACAACCAATCGATGTTACCATCGTAATGTATCAGGCCTCCTATGCCTGAACCGACAATGCCTGCGCGACTCTGTCTATGTCTGAATCCGCTCGGCGCGCAACCGGGCGATTCCTCAGCCCGGCGTCATCGCCGGACACCCGCGCCAGTTCCCGATGGGTGGTAAATACCCGACAGGATGGTTCGCTACCTAAGCGAACCTGCGTCCCCCGACCGCATGAAACGAGATGCTTTGCAATTTTTTCAACGAGATAAACCGACCGATGTCGGCCACCCGTGCAGCCTATCGTAATTGTAGCGTATTTTTTGCCTTCTTGTACAAACCTAGGCAAGACAAGTTCTATTAAATCGACAATCCGTGAAAAAAACGCCGCAAAGTCCGGATCGGCCTCAACATAAGCACCGACCTCAGCTTCAAGCCCAGTCTTGATGCGTAATATGGGATCGTAATGCGGGTTCCGCAGGAAGCGGGCGTCGAATACCAGATCTGCTTCGCGTGGCAGGCCCATCGGGTAGGCGAAGGACATCAGGCACACCGCCATTGGCGCATTCTCGGCGTCGGCGCCGAAATGCCGCTCGATCAGCCGACGCAGTCCGGCGATCGGCAGACCGGAGGTGTCCACCACCAGATCAGCCGCCTCGCGCAGTGGTTCGGTCAGTGCAATCTCGGCTGCGATGCCCTCGGTGACGACACTTTGCGACGCCAACGGGTGCCGCCGGCGGGTTTCGGTGTAGCGGCGCAACAGGGTGTTCTCGTCAGCCCAGGCATAGACCAACTGGATCCGTAGCTGCGCATTGCCGCGCAACCGTCCCAGCGTCTCAAGCACGGCTGTGGCGTCGAAGCCGCGGGTGCGGGCGTCAATGCCGACCGCGAGCTTGCGGTCGCCGCGGGAGACCATGTCCTCCAGCATCGTCAGCGGAGGGTTGTCGACCGCCTCATAGCCGAGGTCTTCCAAGGTGTGCAGAATTGACGCCTTGCCGCCGCCGGACAGACCGGTGACGATGACGAGTTGCATGGTGGTCATGCCGCGAACGCTCCGGCTACCTGGGCGACTCGACCCAGCGCGCAGTCTAAGGCCAAGGCTGCCTTGTCGGCAGCGCTAACCGCGGCGGCGTCCAGCGAGACCACGGGCAACTGCAGATCCGCATGCAGACGGGGGACCGGCAGACGCTCGGGCGGGGTTTCCAGTTCCACGACCAGCGCCACCCGCGCCTGGGCGCGCCAGTTCAGGCGCATGATCCCCAGGCCGCGCACCTCGAGCAATCCGGCCAGTGCCGGTGGGCAGGAGGCCACGCTGCCCGTGATATCGACCTGATCATCAGCGACAAGTTCAAAGCCGTGGGACAGCAGACGAAGCGCCAGATCGGACTTGCCGGAGCCGGGCGGTCCAACAATCAGGATGGCATCGCCATTCCGCGAGACGCAGCTTCCGTGCAGACGCCGCTGGCTGTGCATAGACTGGTAGTCTGATGGCATTGTGCACCAAAAGAAAGCGTATTGTCGGCCAATTGCATACATGCCAGCCTCCGGCAAATGCGAATTGATCGGAAGATGGTGTCCGAGGCAGCGGACCGCATATCTGGGTATGTTCGCCATACGCCCGTGATACACGGCGACATCGACGGCCTGCCTGTGACGCTGAAGCTGGAATTGCTGCAGCATACTGGCAGTTTCAAGCCCCGCGGCGTGTTCAACCGGTTGCTGGCGACCTCGCGGGGCGGGCCCACGACAACAGCCGACACTGCGAATCGGATATCTGCACCGCTGTCCGGCGTGCCTAAGGCGTCTGAATTGCTCAAAGCCCGGGGGGTGATCGCGGCGTCCGGCGGCAATCATGGCGCCGCGGTGGCCTATGTTGCCCGCAGCCTGGGCATCCGGGCCGAAGTCTTCGTACCAGCCACCACACCCGCCGGCAAGCTGGCCCGCATCGCCAGCTACGGCGCCAAGATCACACAGCACGGAGCGACCTATGCAGAGGCGCTGGGCGCCTGCGAAGCGCGCCAGGCGCAGACCGACGCGCTGGCGATCCACGCTTATGATGACGCCTATGTGCTGGCCGGTCAGGGCACGGTGGGCCGCGAATTTGAGCAGGCAGCGCCAGAGCTGACCCATGTTCTGGTGGCGACGGGCGGGGGCGGCCTGATCGGCGGCATTGCCGCCTGGTACGCCGGCAGCCTGCAGGTCATCAGCGTCGAACCCGAATCCTGCCCCGGTCTGCATGATGCGCTGCGGGTTGGACAGCCGGTCGATGCGCCGGTGGGCGGCGTGGCGGCTGACAGCCTGGGCGCCCAGCGGGTAGGCGCGCTGATGTTCCCGATCGCCCAGCGCTTTGTCAGCCAGGCGGTGCTGGTGCCGGATGAGGCGGTTCGCGCCGCTCAGCGGCTGCTGTGGGAGCAGTTTCGGCTGATGACCGAACCGGGCGGTGCCACCGCCGTTGCGGCGGTGCTGTCTGGGCGGTTCACGCCGCCGCCCGGCGCAAGGGTCGGCATCGTCGTCTGCGGCGGCAACGTTGATCCGGCAGGACTGGCAGGCTGATCCCGTTGCCTTGACACGACCGGCGCGGTGAACCTTCATCGCAGCCGCACAATGGATGGGGAGGCGATGACCCAGAAGACCAAGCTGCGCGGCAGTTTTGCCGAAGCGGTGGCAGACATCCCGGACGGCAGTTGCATCGCCTTCGGCGGCTTCGCGATGCCGGGCACGCCGTTCAACCTGATCAAGGCACTGATGCAGCAAGGCGCCAAGCGCCTGACCCTGGTCGCCAACACCACGGGCGGAGCACAGCAGCCGCGCACGCCCGACATCGGCATGTTGGTGGAGAACGGCCAGGTGGCCAAAGTCATCTGCGCGTTCACCGCGGCAACCCGGCCGACGGATGTACTGCCGTTCACCAAGTACTATGAGGCCGGTGAGGTTGACGCCGAACTGGTGCCGCAGGGCACGCTGGCCGAACGGCTGCGCGCCGCCGGTGCTGGCATTCCCGCCTTCTTCACGCCCACCGGGGCGGGTACCGAGCTTGCCGCCGGACGAGAGACCCGGATGATCGAGGGCCGGGAGTACCTGCTGGAATACGCCCTGAAGCTGGACTACGCCTTCATTCGCGCCCGCATGGCCGATACGGCCGGCAACCTGCGGTTCCATCGCTCCCAGCGGAACTTTGGCCCGGTCATGGCAACGGCGGCACGCTGCACCATCGTCGAGGTGGACCAACCAATCCTGGCCGCCGGCGCGATCGATCCGGACGACGTGCACACCCCCGGCCTGTATGTGCATCGCCTGGTGCAGGTGCCGCCGGAACCCGAGGGGCTGTGGCCCAGCAAACGGCAGGAGCGTCAGCGATGAGCGCCAGCAAGGGACTGACCCGCCAGCAGATGGCCGATCGCTTGGCACGCGAGTTTCAGGACGGTTGGATCGTGAACCTTGGGGTCGGCATCCCGACGCTGTGCTCCAACACCGACATCGGCGACCGCGACATCATCTATCACTCGGAGAACGGCGTGATCGGCTATGGCGCCGCCGCGGCCGAGGGGCGGGAGGACCTGAACCTGGTCAACGCCGGCGGTCAGAACGTGACCCTGCGGCCGGGGGCGGCTGTGGTGCATCACGCCGACAGCTTCGGGGTGATCCGCGGCGGACACATCGATGCGACCGTGATGGGTGCCTATCAGGTCGCAATGAACGGTGATTTCGCCAACTGGAAGCTGAAGGGACAGAAAGGCGGCGGCATCGGCGGCGCGATGGATCTGGCCGCCTGTGCCAAGCGGGTGTTCATTATTCTGGAGCATGTCACCCGTGACGGCAGTCCGCGTCTGGTCGGCGAATGCGACCTTCCGGTGACTGCGCGCGGGGTGGTGACCCTGGTGGCGACCAACTGGGGACTGTTTGAACCGGCAGGCGACGGCTTCCGCTTGCTGGAAATCGCCCCGGGCGTGACGCTGGATGAGATCCGTGCCGCGACGGGTGGCGTCTTGTCGGTGGCGGACGGGCTGCGGCAGATCACGGCTGCGGGTTGACCGGACGGGCAGTGCATTCCACACCGGGGCGAACCGGTTTCGCAAGCGAAACCGGTCCTCTCCCCTACCGCTTTCTGATGATGATCTTGACTTTTACGGTATTAGGTAGCATCCGCCACCACAGCATAGCGGCGCCGTGGCGTTGAATTTCCTACTATATGGCATGGAAGACAAACACATAGCGGAAGTCCTTGCGCAGAAGCGGGGCGCAATCACGGGCCTGATTTTGGACTTGGAAGAGCGGCTGCGCCAAGCCAAGCAAGATTTGGTGCATATCGACGCATCAATTCGTATTTTCAATCCGGATGCCGACTTCCGGCACATTAGCCACAAGCGGCCATCGACGCGAACAGGCATGTTTGCTCATGGCGAGATCGCACGGCACTGTCGGGAGGCAATGCGGGCATCAGCCGAGCCGGTCTCGGCGGAATCTGTCGCTATCCAGATTATGCAGGTCCGGCAATTCGACATCGCGGATGCGAAACTGCGGCGGAAGGTCAACCACAGCGTTCTGATTTCGCTGCGCGAGATGCGAAAGGCACGGTCGGTTGAAAAGGTTGGAGAGGGGTTGGGAACGCTGTGGAAGTTGCCAGAACGGTAAGCGGGTGCACGTCTCATCATTGCTCGCGCTGGTTCATGTGGACGCTGACGCGAATGCTGCGGCGTGGGGCGGTGGTCAAGCATGGGTTTGGAGTGACGGCGCGGTGGGGGTTGCCGTTAATGAATGATTCATGTTTGGAGAATAATTTAAATTAGTCGTCTGTTGATCGGCTCCAATGCAAGCGGTCGGCGCGGCCCTCTCCACCCCTTGCTCGGTTGCGTTGAGCATGCAACGCTGATCAATAGCGATGCTAAAACACAACAAATTTGGTTGTTTGTGGATCCGGCCACAGACTAGACTCACTGATACGTTAGGGTCGGCATGGATGAGGGGAGCTTTCGTGGCGGGAAACAACGCCACAGAGACAGGTGGTACGGCATGAAGGATAGGCCCGACTTCAAAGCGTTTGAAAGGTGGTGGCATCGCAAGGGCAAGCGGCTAAACGGTGGCCGTGACGTGAATGGGCGCGAAGAAGCTGAGGACTTTTGGGGCCAGTGGGTTTCCGAAGGCAAACCTCATATGAAAGTCGGAGATTTCTCGTGAGAGTTCCTAAGGAACAGGAATTGCGTGACGCCTTTGGCTCTCGGGATAGCGCCCGACTGTTTCACGTATTGGAAAATATTGGTCCTGAGGACCGAAGCGACACCCTGCTGAAGCTAATAGTTGACCATGCATGGAGTACGCCCGACGCTAACGTACGGAACGCTTTGGTCATGGCTTTGGCTGACCTTCACGCTGTGAATGAAGCCGAGACCATTCGACACCTTCTTCGTCAGACAAATACAAAAGGGGCACGAGGGACGTTGCTATACGCCCTTGCTTCAATGGACGAAGGTGTTGATCCCGAGATATTTATGGACACTATTGTCAACGATAGCATGGAAGCGGGCGAATATTTGGTCGATGCGATCGATGAACATCGCATCCTTAACATGAACGGCGCTCAAGCGTTTAAAATGGCAGAACGTCTACAGTTTATGTCTGAGAAGGCTGAAAATACTGAACGTCGAGCGTTGCTGCTGGATGCAGCGGAGCGCTTATCGGCGTTTAAGGATTAAGCGGTTTTCTGCGCTCGCTGCCAATATCCACACCAGTCCACCGAAGTCGGCGCTGCCATCGTCAGTCCCGCCACAGCCCGGACCTGGACGCCATTAGTAACCCGGCGATGATCCTCCCGCCAAGCGCTCTCCTGGGCATACCGAATAAGATACTGTCCGGCGATGTGGTGATGATGCCCGATCTCAGCGCGGCGCATACGGCTGAAAAACTCCTCAGCCCCGTTGGTGTAGACGCCGGACTTGTCGCTGTAGAGTTTGCCGTGGTCAATGCGGGAAACGTCAAAGCCGCTGTGCAGTGCGTTCCATGACGTGGCTTCGTCCGCCATCAGCTTGGAGGCCGGATCAACCCGCTGGATGATGAAGCCAAGGCTATCGACCTCTGCCCTGAACACGGCGGGCACCGTCCGACCCCCACGCTCTTTGACCACCACCACAACCTGACGCTTGTCGTTCTGGTTCTTGGCGAGGCGGCGATCCACCCGGTTCTCCTTGTGGTTGGCAGGCTTGATGTAGCCGCCGAAGTAGCCGCCATCGACCTCCACCGTCTCCCCAGCGCCACCGATCTGCATGCCCTTCAGTTCGGTTGCCATGGCTTCTCGCAGCTTGTGTGCCAAGACGAACACCGTTTTGTACTGGACGTCCAGATCGCGGGACAGCGCCAGAGCGGATTTGCCTTTGACCTCATTGACGAAGATCGCGATGGCGGCGAGGTAGTTGCGCAGCGGCATTTTGTGATGGGCAACAGGGTGCCGGATGTGATGGAGAAGTCCTTGCGGCATGCCTTGCAGCGGAACCGCAGCGCGCCGCTCGGGCGGCGGCACTCGTAGACAGTAGGGCAGCCGCAGTGGATGCAAATCGCGTTGCCATCTTCCCACCGGACGGAGCGGAACACCGTCTCCGCTTCCGCATCTGTCATGCGCAAAACCGACGCTAGCGAGAGCGTCCGGGCTTTGGCTGAGAGAAGGAAATGTTGAGACATTCGTCATATCCGTAGTTAGTTCAACGGATATGTAGATTATCCAGCGTAAATATGCAATAGAAAATCCGACACATATGTCGTATTCTGTGCGAAAATGCAGGAGAACCACCATGGCAAGCACAAGCGAGAAGTGGGCAGACCACGCCAAACGGCATCTAAAGGCAGAGTTGAAACGCGCTGACGTGAATTACGCCGAGCTTGCCCGGCGCTTGACGGACATGGGTATTCCGGAAACGGATACGTCCGTTGCAGCCAAAGTTAACCGGGGGGCTTTTCCAGCGTGGTTTCTGTTTGCCGTTATGCGCGCAATCGGCGCACATACCTTGCGTGTGGAGGAATGGTCCTAGCTATTTGTTACGCTGTACCGACACTAGGCGAACAGAAGAGCGGCGATAAAACTGCCAACCAGGCATCCCAAACCCAGCAGGAGCAGAAGTCGCCCCTGGTTCCGATTGTGAAACCCACGTACTCCGGACTCATTGATCAAAACGCCTGCCAACCCTCCCAGAACGAGCATCAGGCCGAGTTTTGCGTAGAATGGCGCGCCGCTAAAGCTGCCGAGGATCAAGCCTTCTGGGCGGGCGCAGCATGGTGGGTCGGAACTATTGGTGTTATCCTCATAGTCTCGACGCTTCACTATACCCGCGTTGCCGCCGAAGCGGCCCAAGTCAGCGCTGAGGCAGCGGAGCGATCCATCGAAGAGAACTCTGAAATGCTTGCTCATGCCCGAGAAGTCGCTGACCGCGACTTTAGACCGTGGCTGGCAGTTGATGCCGAACTCGTTAGCGAAGTTGGCACTCGCTATTCTATAGAAAAACGGGAAATAACCTTTTTCATAAAACTTACCTGCGTGAATGTCGGGCGGGTGGCCGCTAGTCACATCATTTACCGCGTCCGAGGAATTGATGAGAGCCTCGTTGGTGACATTGACAATTGGTTTGAAGAAAATATCCGGAAGTCCGCCGATTTCATTTTTCGTGAGGGGGATGCCCTGATCCCGTCCGAACGCCACGTTAGCAGACGTTGGTGCCGTATCCCTGGACCTGAAGAGAACAGTCATTGGGTTACGCACCCGAAGCCAAATCGCATGGGAAAGTTCTGTGTTGGTATTTTTGTTGCATATCGAGGCGAGAATGGCGATGAGCGTGTCTTTCACGCAGCAAAAGTTTTGCCGGTCGGTAACCCCAACCTTGTCGAATTTCTTCCAATCATCAGCATAGACGAACTGCCGAAGGGGACGGGGGACGTGGCTTTGGGTCCCGTATACGTTGCCCGCGCAACATAATAATATGATAACCGCGAACGCTCGCAGAAATTTGCCGTTTACCGGTCGGTGGCAGGTGCTACCTAATACCGGACTTTTATGATCACGATCACCAACATTAGCGCGAGGAAGTAAAGATGAGTTGTGGTCATCCTTTCCTCCAGGTAAAGCCGGCGGGACCATCCCGTCGGCTTTTTCACTTTGATGATCATTGATGAACGAATACTTACCGGCACTGACACGTGCATCGCGCCGACCGGCCGCGTGGCCATCTGATCTGACACCGACCCATGACAGACACGATCTTTGCCCTGGCCTCCGGCTCCGCCCACGCTGCCATTGCCATCATGCGCCTTAGCGGAAAGGCCACTGGCGGTGTGGTTTCAGCCATGGTCGGCGGCACCATGTCGGCGCCTCGTCATGCCTCATTGCGTCGGCTGCGCGATTCCTCTGGCACATTGCTCGACCATGCGCTGGTGCTGTGGCTGCCCGGTCCGGCCAGCTATACCGGCGAAGACTGTGCCGAACTGCATCTGCATGGCGGCCGCGCGGTCATTGACGGGGTGGCTGAAGCCCTGGTGAGCGCCGGCCTTCGCCCGGCCGAACCGGGTGAGTTCACCCGGCGGGCATTCCTCAACGGGCGGATGGACCTGATCGAAGCCGAAGCGGTGCACGACCTAGTTGCAGCCGAAACCGAAGCGCAGCGGCGCCAGGCGCTGCGCCAACTGGAAGGTGAGCTCGGTGCGCTCTATCAGGACTGGGCCGCGCGGCTGCGTGGTATTCTGGCTTATCAGGAAGCGCTGATCGACTTTCCGGACGAAGACCTGCCGCCGGAGGTCGAGGACCAGCTCGTCGCCTCCCTGCGCCTGATCCGAGCAGAGATCGCCACGCACCTCGACGATGCGGGGCGTGGCGAACGGCTGCGTGAGGGCCTGTTCTTCGCCATCACCGGGGCGCCGAACGTCGGCAAATCCACCCTGATCAACGCACTGGCCGGACGCGAGGTGGCGATCGTCTCCGCCACCCCCGGAACCACGCGCGATGCGTTGGAGACCCGGGTGATCCTGGGGGGCGTGCCGGTCACGCTGGTGGACACCGCCGGGCTGCGCGAGACGCAGGACAGCATCGAGGCTGAAGGGGTGCGCCGCGCCCTGGCCCGGGCCGCTGACGCTGATCTGGTGATGACAGTGGTCGAGGCTGGCGCATTGCAGGCACCGACGGAGGTTCCAACGCCTGGTGACCAAGAGCCGGGGCGGAGCCTGCTGATCGCCAACAAGGCCGATCTGGGCACGTCAGGTCCGCAGCTTGCATTGCGGATCAGCGCGAAGACCGGGCTGGGCATGGAAGAACTGCGCGCCCGGCTGGCGGATCTGGCCAGGCAGATGACCCAGTCGCTTGGGCCGCCACCGCTGACCCGCTCCCGGCACCGCGCCGCCCTGATCGCGGCCGCTGCGCATCTGCAAGACGCCGAGGGCACGGAGCTGCCGGAACTGCGTGGGGAAGACCTGCGGCTGGCGATGCGGGCACTGGGCAGGATCACCGGTCATGTTGGCGTCGAGGACATCCTCGACACGGTTTTCTCATGCTTTTGCATCGGCAAGTAGCGTCGTTGCCACGACCATTTCTTAAAATCGCGAGGCGGTCGACCGCTGGGTTCGCAAGGCGGCTCGCTGGGCCAGCCATGGCGTGAACCCGGTGCCGGGTGAGGTGCGGGCGGCTAGAGCGGTTTCCGTTCGCCTTGGCTCACAGACCCCGCTCTAACTTATTGTTTGATCGCGTGATTCACCGTTCCGGTGAAGCCCCCTGCTCGGATCACGCTTGTCTTATGACTTCCCCCGGGTTTGCGGAACAATGGTTCACCAGCGGCGGGTTGCAACCCGCCGCTGGTGAAGGGGGATGGATCGAGATCACGCCGGTCGGGTAGGACCGAATTAGAGTGGGATCGCCCCCTTCTTTTCCACAAGGCCCGAACGGATACCGGGGGTGTGATGCCCCGGATGACAAGCATGGGACAGGAAAAGACATGGGACAGGAAAAGATGAGCCACGCCATAGCACCCACAGCGGATCAAGTCACCCTCGGCGTCGATGTCTCGAAAGATACCCTCGATGTCCACCTCCACCCGCAGGGCATCGCCCAGCAATTCACCAACGACCCTAAAGGCCACAGCAAGCTGATCGCCTGGATCACCCCCAGGCAGCCGACACGCATCGTCTTCGAGGCCACCGGCGCCTATCACCGTGCTCTGGAATTGGCGCTGGGCCGCGCCGCGCTGCCCGCCGTCAAGGTCAACCCGCTGCAGGCCCGCCGCTTCGCCGAGGCCACCGGCAAACGCGTCAAGACCGATACGGTCGATGCCGCCATGCTGGCCCGCTTCGGCGCCATCCTGCAGCCCGACATCCCACCCGCCAAGGACGAAACCATTGACACGCTGGGCGAACTGCTGGCCGCACGGCAGGCTTTGGTGAAGGACCGAACCACCGCGCTCAACCGCAGCAAGACCCTCACGCTGGCCCTGCTCAAGCGCCAAAGCCAGCAACACCTCAAGCAGATCGAAACCCAGATCCAGGCCATCGATCGCCAGCGGACAACCATTCTGGCCGCCCATAAGAGGCTCAAGGCCCGCTTCGACATCCTTGTCAGCATTCCTGGCCTGGGCGCCGCCAGCGGCCTCGCCCTGCTCATCGACATGCCCGAACTCGGCACCATGGATGCCAAACAGGCCGCCAGTCTCGCCGGACTGGCGCCCGTCACCCGGCAATCGGGCACCTGGCAGGGGAAAAGCTTCATACAGGGCGGCAGAGCCAACCTTAGGCAGGCCATCTACATGCCAGCCCTCGTCGCCATCCGCTTCAACCCGCCGCTCAAAGCCAAATACCTGGCGCTGCGTCAGGCCGGTAAACCCGCCAAGGTCGCCATCGTCGCCATCATGCGCAAGCTGGTCATTATCGCCAACGCGCTGCTGCGCGATACGCGCACATGGACGCCAGAAGTGGCTTGACCAAGACGGATACTCTATTCGACCGCGGCACGCAGGCCGGCGCCTGCCGCCAGCGGGCACAGCGGAACCGCGGCGGCCAGCATCGCCGCCAGCAGCAGCAGATGCGGGCGCGGCGAGAAACCACCGGCAGCCGCGTCGGCCGCGGCGGCCCCGAAGATCAGCACCGGCGTCACCAGCGGCAGCACCAGAAGCGGCAGCAGCACGCCGCCGCGGCGTGCGCCCAGCACGATGGACGCACCCATGGTGCCGAACAGCGACAGCAGCAGGCTGCCCAGCAGCAGGCCCAGCAACAGAGCCGGAATGGCGGCCTCGGGCATGCGCAGCATGATGGCAACGACCCCAGCGGCCAGCAACAGGGGCACGCCAGTCACCAGCCAGTGCGACAGCGCCTTGGCCGCGGCAATGCCGAACGGCGGCAGCCCGGACAGCAGCAACAGATCCAGCGAACCGTCCTCCAGGTCGGCACCGAACAGCCGGTCCAGCGGCAGCAGGGCAGCCAGCAGCGCACAGACCCAGACGATGCCTGGGGCGATCCGGCCCAGTGTGTCGGGCGCCGGTCCGATCGCCAGCGGAAACAGCGAAGCGGTGACCATGAAGAACAGCAGTGCGGCCAACGTGTCCGCGCCGTGCCGCAATGACAGCAGCAGGTCGCGTCGAAGCACGGCCCAGAAGATCCGCATCAATGCAACTGCAGTCGCGCCGCATCGGGCAGCGGCAACGGCACGTGCGTGGCCGCCACCACCAGGCCGCCATCGCGGCGATGATCGGCCAGCAGGCCGCTGAAACGCTCTATGGACGCGCTGTCCAGCCCCAGCGTGGGTTCGTCCAGCAGCCACAGCGGCGCACGGGACAGCAGCAGCCGCGACAGCGCCAGCCGCCGCTTCTGCCCGGCCGAGAGCATCCGCGCCGGCAGCTCCGCCAGACCCTCCAGACCCACGGCTTGCAACGCCGCGATGACCGGCCGGCCGGAGACCGCGGCGGCAAATCGCAGGTTTTCCTGCACCGCCAGACCCGGCTTGATGCCGTCCTGGTGGCCGAGATAGGCGACCCGCTGGCCATGTGCGGCCATGTCAGAGAAGGCGTCGTTTCCTTCCCACAGCACCTGCCCTGCCGCCGGGCGTACCAGCCCCGCCAGCAGCCGCAGCAGGGTGGACTTTCCCGCGCCATTCGGACCGGCCAGCACCAACGCGCCACCCGCGCCCAGGCGCAGCGACAGGTCGCGAAACACCAGCCTTTCACCGCGAAACACCGCTACGTCCTCCGCCGCCAGCACATCCTGCCTCCTGATCCGATCGGCCCGCCGATGGCCGCCATCCGCCGACCCTTGGACCGGTCCGCCGCACAAGTCTGATGGACGGCCACCGGCCGCTGTGGTTAAAGCCCGGGATCGTGAATATTTCATCCGCGGCGTGTTCTCCACCCCACGCCGCCTCAACGGAAGGCACCCCGTGACCCGGGGCGAATGGGCGCATGACCGCAGTCGGGCAGGATACTCTCAAAACCCGCCGTACCCTGACCGTCGAAGGCCGGGGCTACGAGTATTTCTCACTGCCGGAGGCTGCCAAGACCCTGGGTGACATCTCCCGCCTGCCGGTCAGCCTGAAGGTCCTGCTGGAGAACACCCTGCGCTTCGAGGATGGCCGTAGCTACAAGGTGGATGACGCCAGGGCGATCGCAGGCTGGCTGGAACAGGCGTCTTCGGTAAAGGAGGTGCCATTCAAGCCGGCCCGCATCCTGCTGCAGGATTTCACCGGCGTGCCCGCGGTCGTCGACCTTGCCGCCATGCGCGACGGGCTGACCCGGCTGGGCGGCGATCCGGCGAAGGTGAACCCGCTGGTGCCGGTGGACCTGGTGATCGATCACTCGGTGATGGTGGACGTCGCCGGCCGCGCCGACGCGCTGCAGAAGAACGTCGACATCGAGTTCGAGCGCAACGGCGAGCGCTACCGGTTCCTGCGCTGGGGGCAGGATGCGTTCGACAACTTCCGCGTCGTGCCGCCCGGCACCGGCATCTGCCACCAGGTCAATCTGGAGTACCTCGGCCAGTGCGTCTGGACCTCCAGCAACGGCGGCGCCACCTTCGCCTATCCCGACACGCTGTATGGCACCGACAGCCATACCACGATGGTGAACGGCCTGGGCATCCTGGGCTGGGGCGTCGGCGGCATCGAAGCCGAGGCCGCCATGCTAGGCCAGCCGATCGCCATGCTGATCCCCGACGTCATCGGCTTCCGCCTTACCGGCAGGCTGCCGGAAGGTGCCACGGCGACCGACCTGGTGCTGACGGTCACGCAGATGCTGCGCAAGAAGGGCGTGGTGGGCAAATTTGTCGAGTTCTTCGGCCCCGGCCTGGATGAGCTTGGCCTGCCCGACCGCGCCACCATCGGCAACATGGCGCCGGAATACGGCGCCACCTGCGGCTTCTTTCCGATCGACAAGGTGGCTTTGGACTACCTGCGTCTGTCCGGACGCGACACCCACCGCATCGCCCTAGTCGAGGCCTACCTGAAGGCTCAGGGGATGTTCCGCGAACCCGGCCAGCCCGACCCGGTCTTCACCGACACGCTGGAACTGGATCTGTCGCAGGTGCGACCCTCCGTGGCCGGGCCGAAGCGCCCGCAGGACCGCGTGCTGCTAAAGGACGTCAGTTCGTCGTTCAAGTCCGACCTGACCAAGGGCCTGGGCGTCCCAGCCAACGACGTGGGCACCTCGGTGAAGGTCGAGGGCAAGAACTTCGAGCTCACTCACGGCGACGTGGTGATCGCCGCCATCACCTCCTGCACCAACACCTCGAACCCCTCCGTGCTGGTCGCTGCCGGGCTGGTGGCGCGCAAGGCACACGCCAAGGGGCTGAGGCCGAAGCCTTGGGTGAAGACCTCATTGGCGCCAGGCTCGCAGGTGGTGACGGAGTATCTCGACAAGGCTGGCCTGACCGCCGACCTGAACGCGCTGGGCTTCGAGACGGTGGGCTATGGCTGCACCACCTGCATCGGCAACTCCGGCCCGCTCGATGACGCGATCGTCGACGCCATCGAGGACAACAAGCTGGTCGGTGCCGCGGTGATCTCCGGCAACCGCAACTTCGAGGGCCGGGTGCACGCCAACGTGCGGGCCAACTACCTGGCCTCGCCGCCGCTGGTCGTCGCCTACGCGCTGCTGGGGAAGGTCACCGTCGACATCACCACCGAACCGCTGGGCACCGGCTCCGACGGCCAGCCGGTCTATCTGCGCGACATCTGGCCCACCAACAAGGAAATCGCCGATGTCGTCGCGGCCAGCCTGTCGCGCGAGCAGTTCCTCAGGCGCTATGGCGAGGTGTTCAAGGGCCCGAAGCAGTGGCAGGCGATCGAGGTGGAGGGTGACAACGCCACCTATCGCTGGTCCGACGGCTCCACCTACGTTAAGAATCCGCCATACTTCGATGGCATGACCATGGAGCCGAACCCGGTCGGCGACATCACCGGTGCACGGATTCTGGCGGAGCTGGGCGACAGCATCACCACCGACCACATCAGCCCTGCCGGGTCGATCCGCAAGACCTCCCCGGCAGGCGATTACCTGCTGGAGCGGCAGGTGACGCAGGCCAACTTCAACAGCTACGGCGCCCGGCGCGGCAACCACGAAATCATGATGCGGGGCACGTTCGCCAACATCCGCATCCGCAATGAGATGCTGAAGAACGTCGAAGGCGGGATGACGCGGCATCTGCCGTCTGGCGAGGAGATGCCGATCTACGACGCGGCAATGCGCTACAAGCAGGAAGGCGTGCCGCTGGTGATCTTCGGTGGCAAGGAATACGGCACTGGATCCTCACGCGACTGGGCGGCAAAGGGGACGATGCTGCTGGGGGTGAAGGCGGTGATCGTCGAGAGCTTCGAACGCATCCACCGGTCCAACCTGGTGGGCATGGGCGTGCTGCCGCTGGTGTTCAAAGCCGGCACGGACCGCAAGTCGCTGGGCATCACCGGCGAGGAGGTCATCGACATCTCCGGCCTGGACACGATCACGCCGCGGATGGAGCTGTCGCTGGTGATCCACCGGCCGGACGGAACGGTCGACACGGTGCCGGTGATCTGCAGGATCGATACGGTGGACGAGGTCGCCTACTACCAGCACGGCGGCATCCTGCAATATGTGCTGCGCGGCATGGCAAAGGCTGCCTGAGGCCGGACAATCGGCATCTGGGGTGGGCCGGCTTGCTTCAGGAGCCGACCCGCTCCCCTACCGCTTTTTGCGGATGATCTTGACTTTTATGATCACGATCACCAACATAAGCGGCAGAAGGATCCGAGATCTGTTCATCTCTTCCCTCCAGATGTTGCGCCGGTGGGCCCATTCCCACCGGCGTTATAATTTTGGGCTGCATAGATGAAGAAAGCGTTGATGGTCCGGCCGCTGCCGCGTCTCCGGGCTTTGGCAGCCGCAGCGTTACCGTCACTTATGAAACCGCGAACTGAGAACCCAGCGGCTTCTTCTGCCGCCGGCACCGCTCAGAGCAGTAGCGCACCTCCGGCCAGACCTTCTCCCACTTCTTCCGCCAGACGAACGGCCTGCCGCATGTGGCACAGACCTTGGCCGGCAGTTCCGACTTCTTTCGCATCCATTCCCTCGACATTGTGACCGCACGGCGAAAATCCCGCCCGACCACATGCGTTGCAGACACAACCTCTGGAGTGTCGCAATGCCTGCAGCCGTGATCTTCGATGTGGATGGAACATTGGTCGACTCTGTCGATCAGCACGCCCAATCCTGGCAGGATGCCTTTCGCGACTTCAGCTACGACTTCGACTTCCAGGCGATCCGCAGCCAGATCGGCAAGGGCGGCGACCAACTGATGCCGATTTTCCTGCCGCAGGATAAGCTGGAGGAGCAAGGCAAGGCTCTGGAGGCGCATCGCAGCAAGATCTTCAAGGACAACTACCTGCCCAAAGTCGAGAGTTTTCCGGCAGTGCGCGAACTGTTCCAGCGGCTGCTGCGCGACGGGCTGCAGGTCGCCCTCGCCTCCTCAGCGAAACAGGACGAACTTCAGACCTACAAACGGATCGCCGAGATCGAGGATCTGTCACAGACCGAGACCTCCTCTGAGGATGCCGAAAAGTCCAAGCCGCACCCCGACATCTTCGAGGCGGCGCTGAAGCAACTGCCCGGCATCAGCCCGGATCAGGTGATTGTCGTTGGCGATACGCCTTACGACGCCGAAGCCGCAGCCAAGGCGGGCCTGCGGACCGTCGGCCTGCTGTCGGGCGGGTTTGCCGAACAGGATCTGCGGCAGGCCGGCTGCATCGCGATCTATCGGGACCCGGCCGACCTGCTGCGGCACTACGAGGTATCGCCGCTGGCGCCGCGGTGAAGCACCCGCCACAGCCGCTGCTGCGTGAATGGCATTGCCGGCAGGTCCAAGCCGCCCAGCGCGTTGGCCACCGCGCTGGTAACCGCGCATAACGCCCCTGTGGTGCCAGCCTCGCCGATGCCCTTCACGCCCAGCGGGTTGAATGGCGAGGGCGTGTTGCATTCGACCACCCGGTAGTCGGGAAAGTCATTCGCCCGCGGCAGCATGTAGTCCATCAGGCTGGCGGCATAGGGCTGGCCAGAGGCTGCATCAATCGTCGCCTCCTCGCCCAGGGCCTCGCCGACGCCCTGGGCAATGCCGCCCTGGATCTGCGCTTCGGCCGCCTGACGGTCGATCGTCACCCCGGCATCGTCCACCGCCAGGTAGCGGATCAGCCTCGCCGCGCCGGTCGCCTCGTCCACCGCCACCTCGGCGACATGGCAGCCGGAGGCGAACGCCTGGGAGGGCTGCACCCGGCCAGTCTCCGACATCGGCTCGGACAACAGGTCCACCAGGCGGCAGACCGGAGTGCCATCGTCCCGGCAGATGCAGGTATCGGCCAGATGCAGATCCCCAGGCGCGGTGTTGGCACGTAGCGCCGCCAAGGTGCGCAGCCGCAGTGACAGCGCCTCCGCCGCCTGTGCCACCGCGTTGCCCGCCGCGATGGTGCTGCGGGAGGCATAGGACCCCGCCCCCGACAGCTTTGTATCGGCATCGGAGGCGACCAGCCGCACCGCGGTCTCAGGCAGGCCCAGCCGGGGTGCGGCCACCAGCGCGAACGTGCGGGCATGGGACTGGCCGGTGCTGCCGGTTACGGTTTCGATGCGCAGAGCAGCGCGGCCGTCACGTGCGGACAGCGTCAGCGCGGCCTCATCCGCCGCCGCACCGCCGCCAGAGACCTCGATGAACAACGCCATGCCGCGGCCCAGCCGGACGCCCCGGGCCACACCTCGGCGTGCCTGGAACCCGTCCCAGTCCGCCGCCCGCTGGGCCGTCTGCATCAGGCGGGCGAAATCGCCGCTGTCGTAGCGTGCGCCGCTAGGCAGAGTCCACGGAAACGCCTCGGCGGCGACGATATTGCGCTGGCGCAGCGTGAACGGGTCCAGCCGCAGCCGTCTTGCGGCGATGTCCACCAGGCGCTCGATCAGCAGTGCCATCTCCGGCCGCCCTGCGCCGCGATAAGGTCCGGTGGGCACCGCGTTCGTGTGCATCATGCGGAACCTGGCATGGGCAGCCGGGATCGCGTAGCAGCCGGTCAGCGATTGCAGCGGGTTGTTGATGTTGGCAAATACCGCGACGGGCGAAATGTAGGCACCAAGGTCGGCGTCATAGGCCACCGACAGCGCGGTAAACCGTCCGGCCGCATCCACCGCCAGCCTGCCGCGCACATGCACTCCGCGACCCTGGATATCGGTCAGGAATGATTCGCTGCGGCTGCCGAGCCAGACCACAGGACGCCCGGTCAGCCGCGCGGCGAGCATCACGGCGGCATACTCCGGATAGGCGATGTTGCGCGGGCCGAAGCCGCCGCCGACGTCGCCGGCCAGGATATGGAAGCGGTCCGCCGGCAGGCCGAACACGGCTGCGAAGTCCCGCCGCATCTCATTGACGCCCTGGTGCGGAGCACGCACGTGGTAGATCCCAGCGTCGGCGTCCCAGCGCGCCGCCGCCGCACGCGGCTCCATCGTCACCGGCGCCAGCCGAGGCAGTTCGATGGTGGTCTCGACGACCAGCGACGCGGCGGCCATGGCTGCCTCCACTGCCGCGGCATCGCCGGCTTCATGCCGCAAAGCGACGTTCTCCGGGGCATCCGGATGCACGGCCGGCGCACCGGCAGCCAAGCCGACCGCCGCCGGCAGCGCGTCATACTCGACCAGCAACGCCTCGGCGGCATCCATTGCCTGGGCCTGGGTCTCGGCGAGCACGCAGGCCACTGCTTCCCCAGGGTGGCGCACGACATCGGCGGCCAGCACCGGGCGGAACGGCACGACAAGGCCCTGGCCAATCCGGTTCATCACCGGGAAGTTCCCTAGCCCCGCACAGTCTTGCCCGGTCAGCACCCTGACGACGCCCGGCATGGCCGCCGCCGGTGCCGGATCCAGCGAGATGATACGGGCGTGGGCATGCAGGCTGCGGACGAAGACGGCAGACAGGGCGCCCTCGAAGCGCTGATCCGCCGTATAACACCCTTCGCCCCGCAGTTTGGTCACACGGTCCGCTTCTGCCTGCGGCAGCGTCACGCTGTCCATCCGTTCGGTCCTCTTGCTGGCAGCCATGTTCGCAGGTCCCTGCCGTCAGGTGGCAACGGCTTGTCCTGCGGCAACAGCCACATGCCGGAACGCGGGCTGACCGCGGCCTGAGGCATGACCACGTCCTGTTTTGTTCATATGTCATCGCCACTGTACGTGCGCCAGAGGCGCCACAAGCCGTAGCTGGCTCAGTGGTCGGACATTTCCATCGGCTGCAGGAGGGCAATGACCTGCTCGTGGGAGCTTACGACATGTTCCAGCGCCAGCCGCTGGGCGTGGTCGACATCGTGCGCCTGCACCGCATCGATGATTGCCTCGTGCTGGCTCAGCAGGTCAGCCGCGGTTATCTTCCCCAGCCGGTCCAGGTTCGCCCAGATCAGCCGATCGAACTCCTCGATCAGGCTGTGCCCGATAGCAGCGATCCGCCGGTTGCCGGACAGGTCGGCGATTGCACCATGGAACGCTCGGTTGTGCTCCAGGAAGCCGGTGTAATCCATTGGCTCAGCGGGAAGGCCGCGGAACCGATTCAAATCCTCCACCGCCGCGTCATCGGCCCTTGCCGCTTGCGCCGCGCAGGCCGGCTCGATGAGGACGAGCAGGCCGTACAGATCTTCGACATCCCGCCGCAGGATCGGGTTGACCCGGTAGCCCTGTCGAGGCAGCACAGTGACCAGGTTTTCCTGTTCCAGCCGCAGCAGGGAATCACGCACCGGGGAGCGGCTGACATGGTACTTCTCGGCCAAAACCTGTTCGCGCAGCTCCTGACCGGGCTGCAGCTCGCATGTCAGAATCGCCAGCCGGATGGCCTGATACACGTTCTCTCGGAGCAATACGGCCACGGCTTCCTCCTGGACATCATGTCCTTGCGCGACAACGCGGTATACCGGCGGCAAAGTCTTGCGCATGCTGTCCGGGACACCGCCTGCAGGCCGCGGCGGCGCGTCGGAACGGGTCAGAGGCTGGCCGCGAGGCCAAGGCTACTGGGCAGTGTCCTGGCCAGGCGTCAGCCACCGCCCGGTGCCGCGGCTGGTGCAGGGCGCCGCAGCGGGCAACGGGTTGCTTCTGACAAAGTCCTGGTCTGCCGTCCCAGACAGTCCAGATTGGCTTCCGCTCAGTCGATGTCACCACAGCGCGTCAGCAGAACGCATCCGGCGCAGGTTCAAGCAACGGTTCATCGCCGGTCCTGCACGACGGTCGTTACTTCATCATCAGGCCGTTACTTGGCAGCGACTTGTCCAGCACCTTGGCAGCCTGCTCCACGCCGGTGACAGGCAAGCCCTCACGGTCGAGTAGCCCGACCTGGACCAGCACCGCGGCCTGATCCCAGTAGATATGCTCGTGCACCAGCTTGTCGCCCTGGAACTGTACGATCGCTACCATCGGGATCTGCACGGCGCGCCCTGTGGGTGCAATCCGCGGCAGCATCCAGTCAATCGGCGTGGTGTGCGTGAAGCGCAAGACGAACTCATCAACAACGCGGTCCGTGCCGACGGTGCGGCTGACGGGGACCATCGTCAGGTCGGGCGGGTTGGCGCCGATAAAGTGCCTGGCATAGAAGCGCTTCAGTGCGTCATGACCGACGCCGCCGGTCATGGTCGGGATGTGGTTCACGTAAGGCTGGTCAACCATCGTTGCCATCGTTGCATCAACGTCGCGGGTCTCGAACTCATAGCGACAATGCGTCTCCCACAGCCTGACAAGGGTATCATCGCTCATCGACACGTTCTCCAACAAATGCAGGCAGCATCGAACGTTTTCGGATGCTTGCCAACCTCAACCAGCAGCAGCGAGCACCACCGCTTCAGGAATCAGCGACGGTGGCGGTCGCAGCCTTCGTCATTTAGCGATGCAAAATACGCCAGTGCAGACATCTTGGCATTATTCGAGCGTCTTGTAAGCGAAATACAGACACCCAGGCAAAATGGAGCATACAGCAAGTGATATATTAAGGCACTTTAAGTAAAATCTTGTTTATCCCTTGCGGAATCTTACGGCAGCCGTGACAGCAGCTTATGTGGCCATGCCGTGTCACTCAGCGTCGCCGACTGACTGATTGGCTACCGGTTCGGCCCTGTCAGCGGTGCGCCAGGATTTGGCCGGTTCCGGATCACCACTCGGTAAATCGCGAGAATAATGATCGCACCAATAACAGAGCCAATAAATCGCGCACTTTGTTCTCCATGATACCAACCAAGCGCCCGTCCCAAACCCGTCGCCACGACAGAACCGCCGATCCCCAGCAGAATAGTGACGACGAAGCCACCCGGGTCCCGCCCAGGCATGATCAGCTTTGCCAGCGCGCCAGCTACGAAGCCGACAATGATGGCCCAGAGGAAGCTTAACATGACACCTGTCCTTGCTATGTATCCGCCGCAGATACAGCATGGACGCGATATGGATCGCGGCAAGGGGCCAATACGCAAAATCGGCTGCGTACGGGTTCGGGGATTGAGACTTCTGCGCACCGGCCTGCGACCTCGCCGCCTGACAATGCGGCACTACACCCGGTCGGTCCGGTTTGACGTCAACCTTTTCTTCATCTCTTTGCGGCATACGATTGTCCGATGTCCGCGCTTCTCAATCGCCCTGACAGAGCCCTGCTGGCGGCCGCGACGAGCCTGCTCGCGGCGTCCCTCGCCTTGGGAATGGTCGCGCCGCCGCTGTTCGGGCTGCTGCTGACCACCTTGGTCATCGCCGGCATCGTCTTCCTGGCGTTCTGCTTCCCGATCGGCTTCTGCGTCGGCTGGCTGCTGATCACCGGCATGAGCCTGGAGATGGCGGTCAACGACTGGATCGGCACGGAGGCTTATCAGCCGACGATCGCTGCGCTGAAGGGGGCGGAGATAGGCCTCGGGCTGCTGTGCATGTTGCGATACGGTCCGCGGCTTGATCCGCTGTGCCCGGCCTGGGCCTATCCGGTGATGCTCGCGCAGGGCTTCGTGCATGGCCTTTATCCGGGGCTGTCGGCGACGGACAGCCTGCGTTCCATGATCGGGTCGATGACGCCTTTCATCTTCAGCTTCTGCCGGATGCCGGCAAGCTGGGCGGATACGATCATCAAGACGACCCAGTGGTGCGCAGTGGCGGCGGTGGTGGCCTGCCTGCCGCTGAGCGCGCTTGACCTGCGGCCACTGTTCATCGACAGCGGCGGCATGCGGCTAGCCGGCTTGGGCCATCCGGCGTTCCTCGCGGGCGTGTGCCTGCCGGCGATCTATGCCTGCCTGATCATGCTGTTCCGCACCGGCCGGCAAGGCGACCTGCTGCTGCTGCTGGTCAACATCCTGATCCTGGTGCTGACGGGTGCGCGCGCGCCGTTCGTTTATGCAATGGCGGTGACGGTAGTCTGCCTGGTCTCAATCCGCAGCAGCGTCTTTGCCGCATCAAGCCGGCTGGTGGTGGTGCTCGCTGCCGCGGCGCTGCTGCCGGTGCTGGTCCTGCTAGCCGGTGACCTGAATGAAATCCGGCTGTTCAACGTCATGCTGAACCAGACCGACAACCTGAGCGGACGGGATCTGCTGTGGCCCACCTTCCAGCAGGCGGCCGCTCAGTCGCCTTGGGTGGGCTGGGGAACCGGGGCGGGCAACGTGGTGATCCCGCAGGATGGCAGGATCGTTCAAATCCTGCACACCTGGGCAGCCCACAACGAGTACCTGCGGATCGATGTCGAGGGCGGCGCGCTGGGCGAGACGCTGCTGGTTGCAATGTTCGTCGCCTGGACCGTCGTACGCACCCAGGCGCTGCGGCCTGCCGACCGGCGGATCATGCGGCTGGCCTTGCTTGCCTTCGCCTGCCACGCCTTCACCGACAACGTATTGATCTCCACCCCCGCGTGCGTGCTGTTCGTGTTTGCCAGTGCGGTATTCGCGCGGCCCTTGCCGGAATAACCTTGCCCGGTCCGGTCGCCCTGGCGTAGGGAACGGCGCCATCCTCGTGGAGTCGATTTGCCCGATGCGGCGTCTTTTCCTTTTGATATTCCTGATGATTGCCGGCCTGCCGATCAGCCATGCCGCCCGCGCCGGCGGCATCGCCTTCGTCGTCAACTCCGGCGGCGCGTCGATCAGCGTCATTGACATGGCTACAAAGCAGGAGGTGCGCCGCATCCCCACCCTGCGGGAGCCGCACCACCTGATGCTTAGCCCGGACGGCCGCAGCCTGCTGGTCGGTGATACCGCGGGCAACCAGATGATGTTCCTCGATCCGGTCACGGGATCGGTGCAGAAGCGGCTGCCGATGGCCGATCCCTATCAGTTGGGCTTCAGCCCGGATGGCCGGTTCCTGGTGGTGAACGGCCTGGCACGCAACCAGGTGGATGTATACGATGCCGCAAGCATGCGGCTGGTCAAGCGCTTCCCGGTTGTCGCCACACCCAGCCACCTGGCGTTCTCGCCTGACTCGGCGGTGGTGTATGTCAGCCTGCAGGACAGCGACAAGCTGGCGGCGTTCGACCTGCGGACAATGACCGCTAAATGGACCGAGCCGGTTGGCCATACCCCGGCAGGCGTGCTGTGGCTGGACGGCAAGGTGCTGGTCGCCGACATGGGCACCGACTACATCGCCGTGGTTGACCCGGCCGACGGCAAAGTGCTGCGGCATGTGCAGACCGGCCGCGGCGCGCACAACCTGTTCCTTTCACCCGACCGCCGGATCCTGTGGGTGAACAACCGAGCCGGGGGCACCACGGTGTCGCTGGATGCGGCGAACTTGCAGCCGATCCGCAGCTACAGCATCCCTGGCGGTCCGGACGACATGGATTTCGCGCCCGACGGGAAGATCTGGATCACGCGGCGCTGGGCGGAGAAAGTCTCGATCCTGGATCCTACAACCGGCGCTTGTCAGATAATCGAGGTCGGCCGCTCTCCGCACGGCCTATTCCTGAACCCCAACGCGCCGTCGCCCACGGTGGTCTCCAGCCGCTGATGGGCGACCCGTTCGACCTTGCGGCCGGTTGGCTGCAGGAGCATCTGCTGATCCCGGCCCTGTATCAGGCCGGGCTGATGAACTGGGAGGATGTGTCATACGGCTGGGCGCTGTTCGCGCTGTATGGCGCCGCACAGGTCGCGGTGACCTTTGCCGTCTGCCTGCCGCTGGAGCGGCTGCGCCCGGTCGAGCGCTGGCCGGACCGCCATGCCATCTGGGTCGACGTCGCCTATACCGTGCTGTCGCGGGTGGGCGTGCTGCCGCTGGTTACCTATGTGCTGTTCTATCGCGCACAGGTCTCGGTCAGCGGCTGGATGGCCGACCAAGGCTGGGTGCCGCCAACGCTGGAGGGGCTGTTTCCCGCCCTGCTGGGCCAGCAGGTGCTGACCTTCGCGCTGTACGCGATCATCCTGGATGGCGCCGAATACCTGCGGCATTTCCTGTCGCACCGGTTCCGCTGGTGGTGGGCGCTGCACTCACTGCATCACGCGCAGCGGCAGATGACGTTCTGGTCGGATGACCGCAACCATCTGCTGGACGACGCGGTCGCCTTCGTGTGGTTCGGCGTCATCGCGCTGCTGATCGGCGTGCCGCCGCTGCAGTTTCCGCTGCTGGTGCTGGTGCTGCGGTTCCTCGAGTCGCTGTCGCACGCCAACGTGCGGTTGTCGTTCGGCTGGCTGGGCGACCGGCTGCTGATCTCGCCGCGCTTCCATCGCGCGCATCACGGCATCCGCGCAGCCGGTCAGCGCAGTTGCAACTATGGCGCGGTGCTGCCCTGGTGGGACATGATCTTCGGCACCGCGGACTTCGCGCGTGCCTACGTGCGCACTGGCGACCCATCAGGGGAAGAAGCACTGGCGACCGGGACGTGGGTGCAGCAGCAACGGGCCGGGCTGCGGCGGTTGCGGCGGACGCTTGGCGGGGAGCGGATTCGCGCTGGCATGTGAGGGCAGGCCTGCCCGACGCACGGCCCCGCTGCTAAATGCCGACCATGATGTCCATCATACGCCGCTTTGCGCACTATTACCGGCCGCACCGAGGGTTGTTCATTCTCGACTTCGGCTGCGCGGTGCTGTCCGGATTGCTGGAACTGGCGTTTCCGCTTGCCGTGCGCGCCTTTGTCGATCGGCTGCTGCCCGGGCACGACTGGGGGCTGATTTCCGTTTATGCCGCCGGGCTGATGGTTCTGTACCTGCTTAACACCGGCCTGGTGGCAGTCGTCACCTATTGGGGCCATGTGCTCGGCATCGCGTTGGAGACGGAGATGCGCCGGCGAGCCTTCGACCACCTGCAGCGATTGTCGTTCTCATTCTACGATGAACAGCGTACCGGTCACCTGATCGCCCGGGTGACCAAGGACCTGGAGGACATTGGCGAAGTTGCCCATCATGGTCCGGAGGACCTGTTCGTTGCAGTGATGACCTTCCTTGGCGCCTTCGTCATGATGTTCACGGTCAATGTCGATCTGGCGCTGCTGACGGCGCTGATCGTGCCGCCGATCCTGTTCGTGGCTACCATCTATGGCAACCGGATGACGCAGAACTTCCGGGCGATCTTCGCCGGCATCGGCGTCTTCAACGCGCGGGTGGAAGAGAACATCGCCGGCATGCGGGTTGTCCAGGCCTTCGCCAACGAGGCGCATGAGCGGCGGTCGTTTGCCGCTGACAATGACGCCTACCGGCGCACCAAGCTGCAGGGCTATCGGCTGATGGCCACCAGTACCGCGCTGACCTATCTGTCGATGCGGGTGACGCAGATGCTCGTCATGGTCGCCGGCACCTGGTTCGTGCTGCACGGGTCGCTGTCGCCCGGCGGATTCGTCGGCTTCCTGATGCTGGTGGGTGTGTTCTTCATGCCGGTCGCCAAGATCAGTGCGGTGCTGGAGACCTATCCCAAGGGCATTGCCGGCTTCCGGCGGTATTGCGAGTTGATCGACATGCAGCCGACCCTTACCAACCAGCCCGGTGCTATCGCTGCCCCAAGGCTGCGCGGTCAGGTAGCCTATGAGCGCGTCGGCTTTGGCTATGTTCCTGAGCGGAAAGTGCTGCGCGCGGTGAGCCTGCGCATCGAGGCGGGTGAGACGGTTGCGTTTGTCGGACCCTCCGGCGCCGGCAAAAGCACGCTGTGCGCCCTGCTGCCGCGCTTCTATGAGGTGCAGGATGGGCGCATCACCATCGATGGCATCGACATCCGGTCAATGACATTGGCATCATTGCGTCGCCAGGTCGGCGTGGTGCAGCAGGATGTCTTCCTGTTTGCCGCCACCCTGCGCGCGAACATCGCCTATGGCCGGCTTGATGCCAGTGAAGCGGAGATCATCAAGGCGGCAGAGCGGGCGCGCCTGGGTACGATGATCGCCGATCTTCCCGACGGGCTGGATACGGTGGTGGGGGAGCGCGGCGTAACCCTGTCCGGCGGGCAGCGGCAGCGTGTGGCTATTGCCCGCATGTTTCTGAAGAACCCGCCGATCCTGATCCTGGACGAGGCGACCAGCGCGCTGGACAGCGAAACCGAGCGGGCGATCCAGCAATCGCTGGCCGAGTTGGCGGCTGGGCGCACCAGCCTGATCATCGCCCACCGGCTGGCAACCATTCGCAACGCGCACCGGATCATCGTGGTGGATGAGCGCGGCGTGGTGGAGCAAGGACGGCACGAGGATCTGCTGGCTGCCGGCGGGGTATACCGCCGCCTGCACGACGTGCAGTTTGGGACGTAGCGGAACACGAATGCTATCATTGCGCGGTGCGGCGGTGCGTGCACGCCTGATCCCACGCATATTTGCACCGGCCTCCGCGCGTGCCACCATCTGCGCAGGAGGAACCCGCCATGAACGACATGCCAACCAGCCAGGACACGCCAGCGCCGGACGGCAAGGCGATCTCGGAGCTGGGGGAGCAACTGAACCAGTTGCTGCGGCTGCGCACCTTTCCGATCGGCATGAAGCTGTTCGAGGATGTCACCGAGATGGAGGCCATCCCCGGCCTGCGTCGCCCGGCCAAGGGGAAGACCTACTCGACCTGCCAACTGGTTACCCAGTCCCGCATGGCCGGCTTCACGCTTGGCATCACCACTGAGAATGTGCCCGCCTTTTCCAGTTGCAGCAGCGTGATCGGGCTGGACGCGCCGGGCGAGGTATATACCTCTGGCCGAAAGATGGAGGGGGTGTGGTTCGAGAACCGCGAAGCCGCCGCCGCGCACCAGGCGCAGATGCCCCGCGTCGCACCGGGCACTTGGCACGGGCTGGCGGTCTCGCCGCTGCGCACCGCGCGGCTGAACCCACCAGATGTCTGCCTGTTCTACGGCAATCCCGCCCAGATGATCCTGTTCATCAACGGCCTGCAGTGGCGCAACTATCAGCGCTATGACTTCAGCATCACTGGTGAGAGCGCCTGTGCGGACAGTTGGGGCAGTGCGTTGAAGAACCGCAAGGTCAGCCTGTCGATCCCTTGCTATGCCGAACGGCGCTACGGCGGCGTGGCGGATGACGAGATGCTGATGGCCTGCCCGCCGGCCGACCTGCAGCGCGCGGTCACCGGCCTTATCGGGCTGTCGAACGCCGGGCTGCGCTATCCGATCATGCCATTTGGGCCCCAGGCCGAACCCGGTGAGGGCATGGCCAAGAGCTATGCCGGAAAAAGCTGAGCGGCGCCCTGGGGCGGATGGGTCCGGCGGTGCAGGCTGTCTTGCGCCGTCGGGGCTGCCGGTTCGCGGTCTGCGTCCCTATCTTGATGACGCAAGCGACGCCGACAAGTGGACCCGAACCGACATGAACCAACCCGTCACCATCCTGTATTTCGCCTCGGTCCGGGAACGGATCGGGCTTTCGCAGGAAAGCCTGTCGCTGCCCGAGGGCATCGTTACCGTGCATCACCTGCTGGACCATCTGGCCAGCCGCAGCCCCGCCCATGCCGCAGCGTTGCAGAAGACCCGCGCGTTGCGGTTCGCGGTCAACCAGGAATTCACCGACGCCGCGCAGCCGGTGCGGCCGGGCGATGAGATTGCCTTCTTTCCGCCGATGACCGGCGGCTGATCAGCCCGCGACCGGCTGCAGCCGCGCCGGATCTGGCCAGGCGGTGATCTGCGCCTGGCGCAGCGCCAGCATTTGGAACAGCCGGTTGGCTGCCGTCGTCCGCGGCACCGGGTGGCGGATGAGATAGGCCTGGATCATGTCATCGGCGTACTCCGGCAGGCCCTCATAGCCGTACTGATAGACGATGCTGCGGATCGCCAGGTTCTCCAGCCGCCCGCGCATCTGGCGGATCTTGCGGTGGAATTGCCGCCGCAGGTCCTGCGCTCTGAACACGGAAAGCTGCGGGATCCGGTAGGTCGCATGCGCGCTGCTGACGATCCGTTCCGGCTCCCAAGGTTGCCGCAACGGGTCAAGGTCGTGCATGGCCATCGAGCCGATCAGCCCGTCGCCATAGTACAGCCCGATCGGTATCCCAATCCGCCGCGCAACCATCCGGTCGATGAAATCCCGCCGCAAAGCATGAAACTGGCCGTGCAACTGTCCGCCCTGCGTCAGCACCGCGGCGGAGCGGCGACGCATCGTCCGCCCGTTCGCGGCAATGCCCGTCGCCGCCACCGCCCGCGGGCGGTGCGCGAGGGCGCTATCCAGCGCGTCCAGCGATGTCGGGGCAATCGTGGCATAGGCGTCGACGAAGAAGTACAGTCCGGCGTCTTCGCGCAGGTCGTAGAAGAACCGGTTCATGGCGTTGGCCTTGTCGCCATGCGCAATGACATGGACGGACAGCGCCGCACCGCACCGCCCGGCAGCCGCCAGTGCCGCTTGCCTGCTGTCGTCGGTGCAACCGTTGATGACCAGGGTGATCAGCGCTCGGCGCGCATAACTGGCCTGGGCGATGCTTTCGATACACGCGGCGATCGATCTTTCCTCATTACGGCAGAACACCGCGATGTTCCAGTCCCATTGCGTGGGTGCCATTCACTCGACTCCGCAACACTGCATCGTCAGGTATGGCATGATTTCGATGCGGTATGAAATCGTTTATTTCATGCCCGGGCTGCGGCGTCCGCTCATTGCCCGTCTCGTCGTTGTCCGTCTTGCTGCCATGCCGACGCATGTTAGGCTGCTGCGCATCCACCGTGGCAAAGGCAAGCTTTGATGACCGACCGGATACCAGTGCTGGACATCGGGGCATACCTTGCCGGCGCGCCGGGTGCACGGCAGACGCTGGCTGCCGCGGTCGCCGCCACCTGTCAGGATACCGGCTTCCTGGTTATCACCAATCACGGCATCGATCCAACGTTGATCGAGGGCGCATTTGCCGCCGCTTCCGACTTCTTCGACCTTGATACGGTTCGCAAGCTGCAGTTTAAGGTCCGCGACCTTAACATCGGCTATCTGCCGTATGGCGCGCAGGTCGTGCGCACTTCCAAGATCAACAACAACACCCAGCCGAACCTGAGCGAAAGCTTCTATATCGTTACCGACCTGACGGAAGACGACCCGCGCATCGCCGCCGGGGACCCACTTTATGGCCTGAACCGCTGGCCGCGGGAGATGCCTTCGTTCAAGGCCCGCACCCTGGCGTATTTCCAGGCGATGCGGCCGCTGGCGCAGCGGATGGTCTCGGTGATCGCCACGTCGCTGGATCTGCCGGAAGACTATTTCGACGAGGACTTCCATGAGCCGACGATAACCCTGCGGCTGATCCGCTATCCCTTGCACGACGGTGCGGCGGACAACCAATTCGGCTTCGCCCCGCATATTGACACCAGCTTCCTGACCCTGCTGGCGCAGTCCGCGCTGCCGGGGCTGGAGGTCCGCACGCGTGAGGGCGAGTGGATCCGCCCGCCGGCCCAGCCCGGCACGTTCGTGGTCAACACCGGTGAGATGCTGGCGCGCTACTCCAACGACCGCTATGTCCCCACGCCGCATCGGGTCATCAACGCGAACAACGCACTGCGCCACGCGGTGCCGTTCTTCTATGGCCCGGGGCTGCAGGCGGTGATCCGGCCGGTGCCAAGCTGTATCAGCGCGGATAATCCTGCGAAATATGAGCCGTTGCTGTATGCCGACCACCGGCGAAAGCTGAACCTGACGAACTTCGATCATCGGCTTAACGGCGCGGAGAAGGTGGCATAGCTGCGCTAAAACCTTGTCACGTCGCCATTCTCAGCCTGCCTCTTGCTCCGCCGTGGCGCAGCGCGACAGGATCGTGTCATCTCTCAGGCCGACCATCCCGCCACCACTTTTGAACGAAGCCTCCGGTCAGGGACAGCGTCGTCGCGACACTGAATATGCAAAGTGGCCTGGCCAGCGTGACGGGTGGCGGACGAGACATGACGGCCGCCGATGTTGCCGACAAAACGGGTAAATGCGTCACATGCCTAAACCGCCAGGGCATGCTGCGCCATGCTATCCCGGAATTTCGCGCCCTCGTGCCGCAGCAGCCAGCGTTTGCGCTCAATGCCGCCCCCGTAGCCAGTCAGCAGGCCGTTGGCGCCGATCACCCGGTGGCACGGTACGACAACACTGATTGGATTAGACCCGTTGGCCAGGCCGACCGCGCGTGCCGCGTTGGGCCATCCCAGCCTAGCAGCCAGCGCGCCGTAACCAAGGGTCTGGCCAGGCGCGATCATGATAAGAGCTGCCCACACCGTCTGCTGAAACGCCGTGCCCGCCGTGCGCCACGCAATCGTTCCGAGACACCCGACTTCCCCGTCAAAGTAGTTGCCGAGCGCACGCCTGACGTTCGCCGGAGCGGGCCCGAGTTCCAGCGTCACCGACCCGTAGTGTAGACGGAGCAGTTGCAGCATTCCGGCTTTGCGATCATCCCAATCGAGCGCACGGAGGCACCCGTCCTTGTCCGTGACAATCAACGCCTCGCCGATGGGTGTTGCCAAGCGGTCTAGCCAAAAGTGTTCAGGCAGCTTGCTGATCATGATTTACCTTTCGGGACAGGTGCGGCTCGGACGCCCACAAGTGCAGGGCGGCGTAGGCACGCCATGGTCTCCATTGTTCGGCATGAGCGAGCAGTTCGGCGGGTGACGGTCGTACAACGCTTCCTTCACCCATCGCTCGCATCAAACCGATATCGGCTGCTGGAAACGCGTCTGGCTCGCGCAGTTCGCGCATGGCGATGTATTGGGCGGTCCACGCGCCGACGCCCGGTAGCAATCGCAGTTGAGCGATCGCCTCTTCAAGGCTTCTACGGGGACCAAAGATCAGAGGATCAGCAACGATAGCCGCGGCCAGCGAGGATAGCGCGGCCCGTCGCGCTTTCGGCATGCCAAGGGCAGCCAAATTCGCCGTGGCGAGTTGCCGAGGTGTCGGGAACAGATGTGTCAGTCCCATCTCAAGCGCAGCCGAACCGGCGATCTTCTCGCCATGCGAGGAGACCAGCCTGCCGGCAAGCCTCGTCGCCGCGGACACCGTGATTTGCTGCCCAAGAATGGCGCGCACAGCGAGTTCGAACCCGTCCCAGGCACCAGGAACCCGAAGGCCCGGGCGAGCGGCGACGAGCGGCGCCAACATCGGGTCCAGGCTGAGATGAGCGCCGATTGCCACAGGATCAGCGGCAAGATCGAAGACGCGGCGAACGCGCGCGATAATTGTCGGCAAATATCTGAGATTTGGAAAACGCACGGTGACCCTGAGGCAGTTGCCCCCGACGGGTTCGACGACCAGTACACCGTGTTCTTCGCCAATTGTGATCGTGCGAGCATACCGGCCGCACGACACCGTCTCGAGGCCGGGAATGGCGCGCGCGTTCAGGAACGACAAAATCGCTTCCCAATCATATGGCAGCCGGTAGCCCAGTTTGACCGCGACCGCGCCCGTCGTGCCAACAGACTCCTCCGCAACGCCCATGCGCCGGAGTGCCTGCGGTGGCCGCTTGAAGAGCTGCTGGAAGATCTCGTTAAATCGCCGGACGCTGCCAAAGCCCGCTGCCAAGGCGACCTCCGTCATCGGCAATCGCGTGTCGTGAATGAGCTGCTTGGCAAGAAGGATTCGCCGTGTTTGTGCGATCGAGATCGGCGACGCGCCGAGATACTGCCGAAACAAACGCCGAAGCTGACGCTCGCCCATCCCTAACCGTGCCGCCAGGGCTTCGACGTTCGCCTCATCCAGGGCGCCCGCTTCGATCAACCTCAAGGCACGGGTTACGGTGCTGGAACTTCCGCTCCAGAAAGCCAGCTCTGGCGAGGTTTCCGGCCGGCAGCGCAAACATGGACGAAACCCGGCTTCCTGCGCGGCGGCGGCCGTATGAAAAAACCGGACATGGTCGCGCCTGGGTGTGGGTGCCGGGCAGAACGGCCGGCAGTAAATTCCCGTCGTCGTGACAGCGACGAACAAGCGTCCATCGAAACGCCGGTCTCGTGTTTCAATCGCGCGGTAGCAGGCGTTGTCGTCCATATCCATGCCGCGATGATCCCCCAGACCGCCGCCTTTGTCTGGCGGTTTTCGGACCTCAACGACATTGTAGCCAACGGATGCGGTTTGGCGCGAACAAGCGCTTGCATGTCCAGCGTTACAGGGGTCACAAGGATCTTTATCTACCCTTGCGCCATACGCTGCCCGCATGGTTGCATTGCGCCCGGCACTGGAATCGGAGCGCGATTGGCTTACGCCCTGCAACAGTTGATCAACGGCGTGACCTTGGGCATGATCTACGGCCTGATCGCCGTGGGCTACACCATGGTCTATGGCATCATCGGCATGATCAACTTCGCCCATGGCGACGTCTTCATGGTGGGCTCCTTCCTCTCCTTGATCGCGCTGCTGGGGCTTGCCGCGCTGGGCATCACCTCGGTGCCGCTGGCATTGTGCCTCGCGCTGGTCTTTGCCGCCGGCATCGCCGCGCTGTACGGCTGGACGGTTGAACGCGTCGCCTATCGCCCGCTACGCGGCTCGTTCCGCCTGGCCCCGCTGATCAGCGCCATCGGCATGTCGATCACCCTGCAGAACTTCGTCCAGGTCAGCCAGGGTGCCAGGGTTAAGCCGATCGAGGCGATCATCCCCGGCGGCATCCCGCTGATCCAGCAGGGCGGCTTCGCGGTCCGGCTGTCCTGGATGCAGATCGCCATCGTGGTGATCACCGTCACCATCCTGGCGATCTTCACCTGGCTGGTGACCAAGACCCCGCTGGGCCGGACCATGCGCGCCTGCGAACAGGACCTGAAGATGGCCAGCCTGCTGGGCATCGACACCGATGGCACGATCAGCCTGACATTCGTCATCGGCGCCGCGCTGGCCGCCGTCGCCGGTTTCATGTTCCTGCTGTACTACGGGGTTATCGACTTCTACATCGGCTTCATTGCTGGCATCAAAGCCTTCACCGCCGCTGTGCTGGGCGGCATCGGCAGCCTGCCCGGGGCGGTCCTGGGCGGGCTGCTGATCGGCCTGATCGAGGTGTTCTGGTCGGCTTATTTCAGCGTCGAATACAAGGACGTGGCTGCATTCTCCATCCTGGTCGTCGCCTTGATCTTCCTGCCGACCGGCATCCTGGGCCGCGCCGAGGTGGAGAAGGTATGACCCCCCTGCCGGCGGGACCGCGGGGCTGATGACAAGGCAATGACGCCGCTGCGCGATGCCTTCCTCTCCGCGCTTGTCGCCCTTGGGCTTTTCGGACCGCTGGTGGGGCTGGTCACCACCAGCGGCGACCATGGGCTGTCACTGATGGTCCGCCCGGCCGCCACTGCCGTCGTCGTCGGCCTGGTGTTCCTGGGCCGGCTGGCCATGCTGTCCTGGCGCGGGCGGCACCGCAGCCCCTCGGGACAAAGCAACCGGGCGCTGGCTGATCGGGTGACGCGTGCCGGGAAATACGTCGCCCCGCTGCTGCTGGTTGCCGCGCTGGCGCTGCCGTTCGGCGGCTCGCGCTACTACATCGACCTCGGCACGCTGGTGCTGACCTACATCATGTTGGGCTGGGGCCTGAACATCGTCGTCGGCCTGGCCGGCCTGCTCGACCTTGGCTACGTCGCTTTCTACGCGGTCGGCGCCTATTCCTATGCGCTGCTCGCCACGACGTTCGGCCTGGGATTCTGGGTGTGCCTGCCGCTGGCCGGGATCCTGGCCGCGCTATGGGGGGTTCTGCTGGGGTTCCCGGTGCTGCGGCTGCGCGGCGACTATCTGGCGATCGTCACCCTGGCGTTCGGTGAGATCATCCGCATCGTGCTGATCAATTGGGTCTCGCTGACCAACGGCCCGAATGGGATCACCGGCATCCCCCGCCCGACGCTGTTCAACCTGAAGTTCAGCATGGACGGCGGCCCGGACAGCTTCGCCGGCTTCTTCAACCTGGAACCCGCGGTAATCCAGCGCATCATCTTCCTGTACTACGTGATCCTCGGCTTGGCGCTGCTGACCAACTGGGTCTCGCTGCGCCTGCGCCGGCTGCCGCTGGGCCGTGCGTGGGAGGCGCTGCGCGAAGACGAGGTCGCTTGCCGCTCGCTGGGCATCAACGTGCGCAACACCAAGCTGACCGCATTTGGCATTGGTGCGATGTTCGGCGGTTTCGCCGGCGCGTTCTTCGCCACCCGCCAGGCCTTCATCAGCCCGGAGAGCTTCACCTTTATCGAATCCGCCACCGTGCTGGCGATCGTCGTGCTTGGCGGCCTGGGCAGCCAGCTTGGCGTCGCGCTGGCCGCCATCGTGATGATCGGCGGGCTGGAGACGCTGCGCGACTTCCTCAGCTTCCTGGGCGAGCAGATGGACAGCCCGGTGTTCGCCGGCATCGCCAGCGAGCTGCCGCTGTACCGGATGCTGATCTTTGGCCTGGCGCTGGTGATGGTGATGGTGCTGCGCCCGCGCGGCCTGATTTCTGGCCGGACACCCAGCGTGGCCCTGACCCGGGTGAAGGAAATCGCCCCCGAGCTGGTCGCCGAGGGACGCAGTTGATGCTGTCGGTGGTCGACCTGGCGATGCGCTTCGGCGGGCTGAAGGCAGTCGACGACCTGTCGTTCGAGGCCCGCGCCGGCGACATCACCGCGGTGATTGGCCCGAACGGCGCGGGCAAGACCACCGTATTCAACTGCATCACCGGCTTCTACCGCCCGACCGGCGGCAGCATCACGCTGACGCATCCGGATGGCGGCCGCTTCGCCCTGCACCGCATGGCCGGCCACCGCATCGCCGCAACCGCCAAGGTCGCCCGTACCTTCCAGAACATCCGCCTGTTCGCCGGCATGACGGTGCTGGAGAACCTGCTGGTCGCCCAGCACAACACGCTGATGGCAGCCACCGGCTTCGGCGTCCTCGCCATCCTCGGCCTGGGACGCTACCGGGCGGCCGAAGCGGCGGGCATCGAGAAGGCCCGCTTCTGGCTGGATGCCACCGGGCTGACGGCGCGTGCCGACGACCCCGCCGGCGCCCTGCCCTATGGCGCGCAACGCCGGCTGGAGATCGCGCGGGCGATGTGCACCGACCCGGTGCTGCTGTGCCTGGACGAACCCGCCGCCGGGCTGAACCCACGCGAATCGGAGGAACTGAACCAGTTGCTGCACCGCATCCGCGACCTGGGCTGCTCGCTGCTGCTGATCGAGCACGACATGGGCGTGGTGATGCGCATCTCCGACCACATCGTGGTGCTGGACCACGGCAAGAAGATCAGTGACGACGTGCCGGCGGCGGTGCGCGCCGATCCGGCGGTGATCGCAGCCTACCTCGGCGAGGGCGACGATGACGATGACGAGGACGCGGGCGAGGTGGCGGCTTGACCTCCATGCTGTCGCTGGCCGGCGTCACCGCCTTCTATGGCGCGATCCAGGCACTGCGGGGGATCGACCTGGCGGTGAATGAAGGCGAGATCGTCACCCTGATCGGGGCCAACGGCGCCGGCAAATCCACGCTGATGATGACGATCTGCGGCAATCCGCGCGCCCGCGCCGGCCAGATCGTCCACCGCGGCCAGGACATCACGCACTGGCCGACGCACCAGATCATGCGCCGCGGCATTGCCCAGGCGCCGGAGGGACGGCGCATCTTCGGCCGCATGACGGTGCACGAGAACCTGCTGATGGGGGCCGAGGTCGCCGGCCACGCCGGTGGCGTTGAGGATCTGCTGAACCAGGTATTCACCCTGTTTCCCCGGTTGAAGGAGAGGATCAGCCAGCGCGGCGGCACGCTGTCGGGTGGCGAGCAGCAGATGCTGGCAATCGGCCGAGCGCTGATGTCGCGGCCCAGCCTGCTGCTGCTGGACGAGCCGTCCCTGGGTCTGGCTCCGCTGGTGGTGCGGCAGATCTTTGGGGCGATCCGCGAGTTGAACCGCCAGATCGGGCTGACCGTGCTGCTGGTCGAGCAGAACGCGTTCCAGGCGCTGCGCCTGGCGCACCGCGGCTACGTGCTGGTGAACGGCACCATCACCATGGCTGGGACCGGGGCGGAGTTGCTGGCACGGCCAGAAATCCGGGCGGCGTATCTAGAGGGCGGACACGTCTAGTGCCTGATAGCTTCAGGTTGACGCCATCAGGCACTAATTCTAGTTGGTTGAGAGGGCGATTCACCTCTGAGGTTGCACCAACCTCAGACGATCGCGCTCTAGGCTCCGGTCGCAGAGCAGCGAGATGCGCGCCCTACGACCACGGACATCACGCCGCCAAGGCGGCTTCCGGCGACAGTGCACCGGCGGCGGCGCTCGTTGCCCTGGCCTCGGCTCGGACGCAGCGCTGGATCACCAGCACCCCCAGCGCCGCCGGCAGCACTGCCAACGTCGGCGGCAAGCCGCTGCAGGCCACCGCCGCGGTTGCCAGGCAGCCAAATACCGCGCCGGCATCCCAGCCCGCCTCGGTCGACAGGTGGAACTGATAGGCCGAACCAGAGCGCTTTGCCCGGTCGTAGACCACGCTCATCAGCACGGGGTAATACAGCCCGCCAACCGCGGCACCGACGATATTGGCCGCAACCGCGGCACCTGGCACCCAGGCCGAGCCGGCGCGCATAGCAATCCCCAGCAGCAGCGCCCCGGTGATGACGCGCGCCAGCAGCGGGCGGTGGCCCCGGTCGATCAGCAGGCCGCAACCCATCCCAGCCAGGGCACCGGCCACGGCAGCCGCGCTGGTCGCCCAGCCCAGCACGTCATAGGACGAACCCAGGGTCGAGAACAGGATCATTGGCCAGGCGATGCCAAGGCCCGCGCACATCCAGCCGTCGGCGCAGAACGCCGCCAGCCCGACCGGATCGGCCACCCGCAACGAGCGTCGGACGGTCGGCACATCACCCAGATCCAGCCGGCCGATCAGCAGCAGCGGTGCGGTGGACAGCAGGCAGACCAACGTGGCGATGCCGAACTCGGCGGCGGCGCCCAGGTGGGTAAACAGCGTGCCGCCCGCCACCGGGCCAACCACGGCGATCACCGTGCTGGCCATCTGGCGGAACGCGAGCTGGCGGCCGCGCCGGCCGCGCCCGCCGCAGACGGCGTTGGCGGCGTGGCAGATCGGCCAGTAGATACACTCGCCAACCGATACGACCAGGATCCATGCCGCCAGCCATACCGGCCGCTGCGCCCCAATCAATGCGAAGAACTGGAATGAGGAGATCACCGTGCCCAACAGCAGTGCCGGACGCATGCCCAACCGGCGGACCACCGGAAGCACCGCGGCGCGCATGGCGAACCGGAAGCTCAGCAGCAGCGCATACAGCAGTACGGTGGTTGCGACGTTGAAGCCCAGCCGCAGCAGATAGGCGCCGACAAAGCCCGAGGCGAGGGACATGGCAAGTGACCAAACGATGCAGTGGGCGGTGATGAAGCGGAACTGCCGCCCCTGCCGGTCGATACTCATTTGTAAAATCCTGTTATGCGATGCTGATCGAGATAATTTTGCAGACGTTTGCCGTGTTAGCGTCGTGACGTATCCACAGATGTCCGCCGAGATAGAGAGATTTCGTTTCGATTCAGCGCCAGGGCACATGTGCGTGCCGCCGCAGCGAAACGAATCCGCGGCATTATCAACCTCCTGTCCCAGCGCCATTCTAATGCGTCGATAAAGTGATCGTGATCAGCGGGTCAACAATTCTGTTTGGTCGCGAAAAAATCGATTGAAGGGGTGTCGGGCCTGCAACGAACGGTCAGTCCGACCGTTGGACGCAAGGACCGCCAAGCTGCCAGTAGGCACTCATTAAATGTAACAATTGATATAACGTAGTGTATTTCGTAGCCGGCCGGTGGATCGGTGAACTTCAGCCCGCAAGTCGACAGTTCACGCTGACAACGTGCCCGCCTTAGCGGTTCCACCGGAGGGTGGAACCGCTCTCGCTCATCATTTCACACGGCTACTCGCGCAGAATCGCGCTTTGTGCGATTCTAGTCTGCGCGAAGCCGCTTTAACGCAGCAGACGGTTCAGGAATGTGCCGCCGCTCGCTCGAATGCCCGTCCAGAGCCGACCGCAATGGTCTAGCTCGGATCAACAACTACAATGGTCACGCCAACGGGCGCCTACGGCCGGCTGTCAACAAGCAGCGTGTAGCTGGAAACCGTGATGGCCGTTGGTGGGCAGCGGCTCCGGCTTGCAGATGGGCCAGTAGCGACAGGGCAACATCGATGGCCAGCGGGCGCATCAGCAGGCAGAGTTTCATAGGCGAGTCGCATTATGATTGCCCGACTTATAATTGACCGACCAGGTGCGTTGCGTCGTTCGTCACCTGCACCAGGCAACAGGGGATGCAAAGCCTCTGTGGTCCAAGCTGATCGGCGAGTCGCTCTAACTCCCGGTGGCAGTCCCCAACTTCTCCGCCAGCCGCGGCAGGGTCGGCCGTCGGTTCGGCACCAGCCAGTGCTGCAGCCGATCGAGATACAGGTAGATCACCGGCGTGGTGTAAAGCGTCAGCACCTGGCTCAGCAGCAGACCGCCGACCATCGAAAAGCCCAGCGGCTTGCGCAGCTCCGACCCAGCACCGTTCTCCAGCATCAGCGGCAGACCACTCAGGATCGCGGCCATCGTCGTCATCAGGATCGGCCGGAAGCGCAACAGGCACGCCTCACGAATAGCCTGCAGCGGCGTGGCACCATTATGCCGCTCCGCATGGATGGCAAAGTCCACCATCATGATGCCGTTCTTCTTGACGATGCCGATCAGCAGGATGATGCCGATCAGCGCAATTACGGTTAGCTGGTAGTGGAACAGCATCAGCATCAGCAGCGCGCCGACCCCCGCTGAGGGCAGGGTGGAGAGGATGGTCAGCGGCAGCACATAGCTTTCATACAGGATGCCAAGGATAATGTAGACCGCGACCAGCGCCGCCGCCACCAGATAGGGCTCCGTGCTGAGCGAGGACTGGAACGCCTGCGCCGTACCCTGGAAGCTGCCCTGCACCGACGGCGGCACACCCAATGAGGCTTCCATGCGATCGACCTGCGCCACCGCATCGCCCAGCGACGCCTCCCCCTTCAGATTGAATGAGACGGTAACGGAAGGGAACTGGCTCTGGTGGTTGATCGCCAGCGGCTGCACCGGAATCGTGGTCTGGTGCACCATGGTGGAAAGCGGCACGCTGGTCCCGGACGACGACTGTACATACAGCTTATTCAGCGTCGATAGCGCGCCATACTCATTGGGTAGCGCCTCCAGCACCACGTAGTATGCCTTGTTGCCAGTGAAATACTGCGCCACCTCCCGCTGCCCAAACGCGTCATACAGCACGGCGTCGATGGCCGCCGGCAGCACGCCGAAGCGGGAAGCCTGCTCGCGGTCATAGGTCAGCGTCTCGGTCGTGCCTGAATTCTCCTGGTCCGATGTCACGTCTGCCAGCAGGGGAATCTTCCGCATCTGCGCCAGGATCTTCGGCGCCCACTTGTTCAATTCTGTCTGGTTGGCGTCCTGTAACGTATATTGATACAGCGTGCGCCCCAGCCTGGCCCCAACGCTGACGTCCTGCGCCGGCTGCATGAACAGCTTGATCCCGCCCACCGCCTGCATCTTCTGGTCGATCTGGCGGATTACCTGCGTGGCAGAGGCGGAACGGTCTGCCCAGGGCTTCAACGAGATATACATCCGGCCGTTGTTGGCGGTCTGCCCGGCCGAACCGGCACCGATCGCTGAGACGACCGAGGCGACGTTCGGATTGTCCAGCACCACCTTCCCCGCCATGCGCTGCAGGATGGACATCTGGTCGAATGAAATGTCCTGTGCGGCGTCGGTAATGCCAATGATGATGCCGGTGTCCTGCGTCGGGAAGAAGCCCTTGGGGATGAAGACGTACAGCACCCCGGTCAGCGTCACGGTGGCGACGAACACCATCAGCGTGATGAAGCGGAAGCGCAGCGCCACATCCAGGGTCCGCTCATAGAATCCCAGCATCGCGTCGAACATCCGCTCGATCGCGCGGTACAGGCGGCCGTGCTGCTGCGCCTTGCCCGACAGAAAGCGCGCGCACATCATCGGCGTCAGCGTCAGCGAAACCAAGGCTGAGATCACGATGGTGATCGAGACGCAGATCGCGAACTCCCGGAACAGCCGGCCAACGATGCCGCCCATCAGCAGCAGCGGAATGAACACCGCGATCAGCGAGAAACTGATCGAGATGATGGTGAAGCCGATCTCGCCAGCGCCGGTAATCGCCGCGTCCAGCGGGTCCATGCCTTCTTCCATGTGGCGGAAGATGTTCTCCAGCATGACGATGGCATCGTCGACGACGAAGCCCACGGCGATGGTCAGACCCATCAGCGACAGGTTGTCCAGGCTGAACCCGCTGACGTACATCACCGCCAGGGTCGCCACCAGCGCCACTGGTATGGTGATGCTAGGGATAATGGTTGCCCAGACGTTGCGCAGGAAAAGGAAGATCACCATCACGACCAGGCCGATGGCCAGCATCAGGGTGAACTCCACATCGGTGACCGAGGCGCGGATCGTCTGCGTGCGGTCCGACACCACGTTCAGGTGGATGTCCGGTGGAAAGTCGGCGCGAAGCGCGGGCAGCCTGGCCTTGATGCCGTCCGCGGTGGCGATGACGTTGGCGTTCGGCTGCTTGAAGACCAGCAGCAGGATCGACGGCTTGCCGTTTGTCCAGGCCGCCATCTCTCGGTTCTGCGGACCGGGCACGGCGCGTCCGATGTCGCGGATGTGGATCGGCCCACCGTTGCGATAGCCGATAATGATGTTGTTGTAAGGCTCCGCTTCGATCAACTGATCATTGGCGTAGATCGTATAGGACTGGTCAGGCCCGTCGATGCTGCCCTTCGGGTTGTCGACGGTCGCATTGGTCAGCACCGTGCGGACGTCCTCCATGGTCATGCCCATCGCCGCCAGGCGCGCGGGATCGACCTGCACACGGATCGCTGGCGTCTGCTGGCCGCCGACCAGCACCTGCCCCACACCCGGCAGTTGAGAGATCTGCTGCTCGACGATGTTCTCGGCGTAGCTGTCGACCTCGGTGGTCGGCGCCTGGTCAGACTGCATCGCCAGGATCATGATCGGGCTGTCTGCCGGATTGATCGCCCGGAACGTCGGCGGGCTCGGCATGTCCTTCGGCAGCGAGCCCTGAGCGGCGTTCATCGCCTCCAGCACCAGCGTCTCATCCGCCGCCAGATCGCTGCCCAGATCAAACTGCAGGGTGATCTGCGACGTGCCCATGACGCTGGCCGACGTCATCTGTGACAGGCCCGGCAGCATCTGCCCGAACTCGGTCTCCAGCGGCGTCGCCACGGTGGAGGCCATGGTTTCCGGGCTGGCGCCGGGATACTGCGCGGTGACGGTCAGGGTGGGAAACTGCACGTTTGGCAGCGGTGCGACAGGCAGCAGCGGATAGGCCACCAGGCCGGTCAGGAAAATCGCCGCGGTCAGCAACGAGGTGGCGATCGGCCGCCGGATGAAAGGCGTCGAGATATTCATTGAAAGAACTGTCCTGAATGCGTCGCCTCAGGTCGGTGAAGCACCGCCGGGGGGAGTTGCCTTGGATACATCCGTGCTGTTGACGTGAAGACCAGGTGCCAGCCGCGACTGGCCAGACACCACCACCGTCTCATGTCCCGACAGGCCTTTGGTGATCACCACGCGGCCTTCCGCCTGTTCGCCGACCTGCACGTCCAGTTGTTGCGCGGTGCCGTCCGCCGCGACGGTATAGACGAAGGTGCCGTCCGGCCCATGCTCCAGCGCCAGGTTTGGAATGGTGACGACGCTGCGCAGCAGGCCGACCTGCACCCGGGTGTTGACGAACTGGCCGGGCCACAGATGGTCATCCTGGTTGCCGAAGTTGGCGCGCAGCGAGATCGTGCCGGTCGAGGTGTCGATCGTGTTGTTCGGCGTCATCAGTGTGCCAGCCGAAAGCTGCTTGGCGCTGCTTCCGTCGAACACGGTGACCGGAACCGCCCCATTCTGCCTGGCCGCCTGCACGGCGGAAAGATCGGCCTCTGGCAAGGTGAAGATCACCGAGATGGGCTTATTCTGCGTGATCGACAGGATCGCGGTCTGGCCCCCGGCGGTCAGCAGGTTTCCCAGCGTCAACTGGTAGAACCCGACCCGGCCATCCACCGGGGCACGGATCACGCAGTACCCCAGGTTGATCTTGGCGGTCTCGATCAGGGCATCGTCGACACCGATGGCGCCGATCTCCTTGTCGACCGTGCCCTGCTGATCCTCCACCTGCTGCACTGGCGCAAAACTGCTCTTGGCCAGGTTCTGGTAGCGCCTCAAGTCAAGCTGTGCGGCCTTTAGCTGCGCCTCGTCCTCATCGCGTTGGGCAATGGCCTGATCAAGCGCCGCCCTGTAGGGCCGCGGGTCGATCTCGGCGACGATGTCGCCTTGCTTGACCTCGGTCCCTTCCTTCGCCGGCAGCGCGATCAACGGGCCGTTCACCTGCGCCCTGATCTGCACCACGTTCAACGGCTGCACCGTGCCGAGCCCGGTCAGATAGACCGGCATGTCGCGGATCTGCGCGGGCGCTGTGGTCACCGGCACGGTCGGAGCCGGCGCCGGGTCCGCCGCGGCAGCCGCACGCATCCCCATGGCGTACCAGCCGGCCAATCCACTGGTCAGCAAGACCAGAACAATCAGCAGCCCCAAAACCCGCGTCCTGATCATCAATGCCCCATCCGCTAACCGCCCGCTCAATCGCCGCAATGCGCGGGCGGACGCGGCCACGCGGCGTCAGCCTGGTTTCCGCATCCGCGCAATATGGCCGGACCACGTGTCACCAGTCCGCCTACGACGACCCCGCCACCCCGTTCCGACGGCGACCTCATGAAGGTTTGCATCGCCCGTGGGCTGTGCCAGTCCCCAAACACGTAAAGATTCGTAACTAATTTCTGGCTTCTAACGGCTGTTTGCGGCTGCCGCCTGATCAGGCCGGAGTTGCGTTTCCGCCCCACCGCGGCAGACTGCGGCTTCGCGGCTGACTGCTTGATCGGGCGCAAGCAGTCAGCCGCGTGATGCAGCGGATTCGTACGAGCAGCTTTGGGGGAACTATGGCCTACAAGATCGCCATCATGGGCACCGGGGCAGTCGGCGCCTATGCCGGCGCGCACATGGCACGCAACCATGAGGACGTCACCTTCATCGATCCCTGGCCGGCAAACGTCGAGACGATGAGGGCCCAGGGGCTGAAGGTCTCCCACATCCGCGACGTGCCCGAATGGTCGACGCCGGTGCGCGCGCTGCACCTGACTGAGCTGCAGCAGGCGGCGAAGGACAAACCGTTCGATGTCGCCTTCGTATGCATGAAATCATACGACACCGCCTGGGCAACCACGATGATCGCGCAGTACCTTGCCCCCGACGGCTTCGTGGTCTCATTGCAGAACTGCATGAATGAGGAAGCGATCGCCGACATCGTCGGCTGGGGCAAGGTGATGGGCTGCATCGCCAGCTCCATCACCGTCGACCTGTGCGAGCCGGGCCACGTCCGCCGCGCCGCCGGCAAAAGCGGCGAGCGCCACACCGTCTTCCGCACCGGTGAGGTGCATGGCCGCATCACCGAGCGGGCGCAGGAGATCAGGCGCCTGGTGGCGCTGGCCGACTCGGCGCTGGTGACCTCCAACCTGTGGGGTGAGCGCTGGTCGAAGCTGGTGACCAACGCCATGGCCAACGGCATGTCGGCCGGCACCGGCCTGATCAGCAAGGACATCCTGCGCAACGACACCCTGCGCCGCTTCGGCGCCCGCCTGGGCAGCGAAGCGATCCGCGTCGGCCAGGCCTTGGGCTATGAGCTGGAGGAGATCCACCACATCGACCCCGAGATCATAGCCCGCGCCGGCGAGGGCGATCCCGCCGCCACCCGCGCGTATGACGCGCACCGGCTGGAGGAGGTGAACAAGGCCGGCGGCGGTGAGCATCGCCCGTCGATGGGCCAAGACATGGTCAAGGGCAGGCGGACTGAGATCGAGTTCCTGAACGGCTTCATCGTCCGCAAGGGCGAGGAGACCGGGCTGCCGACCCCGGCGAACGCGGCGTTGACCGACATCGTCAAGCGGGTTGAGCGCGGCGAGCTGCAGCCCGACCCGAAGCACCTGATCGAGCTGCGGCTGAACTGACCGTAAAGGCGGCATGCCCGTCGCCTAGAGCGCGATCGTCTGAGGCTGGTCCAGCCTCAGACGTGAATCGCCCTCTCAAACAACCAGAGCTAGAGTCTGATGGCTTCAACCTGAAGCTATCAGACTCCTAGCGCGCCTCGAACAGGTCCTGCGCCAGGTAACATCCCTGCGCCACGCCGCCGGGACAGGCGAACAGGCCGCCGCCGATGTGGGTGACGAACTGGTTCATCATGTCGAACTTCGACATCCGGTCGAAGATCCTGATGAACCCGTCGCTCGGGTCGCGCTGGTAGCAGATGAATAGCAGCCCGGCGTCCAGCTCCATCGCATGGCGCCAGGGCGGCCAGCGTTCGGCTACCATGCTGACGCCGTTGTCATAGCTGTAACTCCGGCGGAGGATTTGCGCGCCGCCATTGTTCGTCGGGGCAGCCAGCCGGATGTGAGCGTTCTCCGCGATCACCGGATTGCCATCGGCGTCGTTTGCCTCAAAATCGGCGGTGTCGGACTCCGCCGCCGCGCCGATCGGGGCCCCGGACACCTTGTGGCGGCCAACCGTCTGCTCCTGGAATCCCAGCTTCATGCGGTCCCAGTGCTCCAGCGCGATGCGGACGGGGCGCGCGACCAGGTAGGAGCCGCCCCGCATCCACGCACCACCCTCCTCGCCTACCCAGACCGACCGATCCAGCGCGGCGGCGTCGGACAGCGCGACATTCATCGTGCCGTCCTTGAACCCCATCAGGTTGCGCGGCGTCGCGTCGGCCTGGTAGCCAGGGACGAAGCCCGATTGTACCCAGCGCATACTGGCGACACCGGTGGCCAAACGCATCAGTTGGCGCACCGCATGCATCGTCGCCTGCGGATCGTCGCCGCAGGCCTGGACGGAAAAGTCGCCGCCGGTCCGTTCCGGCACCAGTTGGTCGCCGACGAAGCGCGGCAGGTCGACGAACGCCGCCGGCCGCAGCTTCGCCAGGCCGAACCGGTCCTCGCCATCGCGGCTGAACAGGCTCGGGCCGAACCCGAACGTCAGGGTCAGCCGGCTGGGCGGCAAGCCCAGCACTTCACCCGAGTCGGCTGAAGCGTCCGCTGGCGACGCGTTGTCCAAACCAAGCGACCGACCCTGAGTCAAGCTCGCTGCGGCATCCGTCCAAGCCCGCAGCAGGCCAATGATGTCGTCCCGCCTGGTGGTGACGGCGTCGAAGGCGGCGAAATAGGTGTGCGCCTGCACCGGTGTCGCGATGCCGCTTTGGTGCACCCCATGGAACGGCAGCACCAGCGGCTGCGCCGGCGTGCTCAGCCCCGGCTGATCGATCGCTGCCAGGGCGCGGGTTGGCCGAGCTGCCGCCGCACCCGCCAGCCCGGCTGCCGCGCCCAGGATGCCGCGCCGGGTGGCGAACGGACAACCGGTCATCGGCCGCCCCGCATCAACGTGTTCACGTCGTCCATCACGTAGTAGAAACCCTTGTTGTCGGGTGTCATGGCGATACCGAACAGATCGCCGTTGCCGGGCGGCGACTGCGCCTGGTCGTTGTTGATCCACTGCGCGTAGATCTGCCTGCCGGCAATTGGATCGACCTCCACCAGGCGCCCATCCTTGCCGTTGCAGACCAGCAGGTGGCCTTCCGGTGACCAGGCCATTGCCAGCGGCCAGGACAGCAGTCCGCCCTGCGTCACCACCTTGCCGGTGCCGGCGCTGTCGGCGCGTGTCGTGGCATTGGGAATGGCGGTGATGACGTTGTCGAGCCCGTCGGTGACATACAGCGTGTGGTCTGGCGCAAGCGCCAGGCCCGTCGGACCCAGCAGGAAGTTGTCATAGTCGGCGCGCTGGGCGAAGCCGGCGGCAACCACCGTCTGGCTGAGCAGGGCCGGCGGCTTGCCGGAGGAAATCGAAAGCTCCAGCCGCAGCACTGTGGCTTTGTGCATGATCACGGGTATCCCCGTGGCCGGGTCCAGTTTGGTCGGCGGCGGCAGGTCGAACCCGGCCATGCTGATGAACAGGGTCGCGGTCGCACCATCGTCCACCACTGCCATGTTGCCCCACGGACCGTTGATGGTCGGCCCTGACCAGGCGGCGGCCAGCTTGCCCTCCGGGTCCAGCACCAGCAGGCATCCCGCGCCCTTGGTCGCCGTGGTGCCATCGGTGCTGGGGGTGCTGCCGACGATCACCCACCCGGTCTTCAGCATGGTCATGGCCGTCGTCAGCCCCACCCCGCCCGGGCACTGCGGCAGTTTCTGCGGCAGCCGGGTGAACAGGTAGGTCTGCCGGGTGGCTGGCCGGTAGCCGACGATCGTCGTGCCGGTACCCTGCATGTTGCTAATGTTGTTGAAGTTGTCGACCAGCACGTCATCCTGCATCACCTTCCCGGCAGTGACGGGCGCCACCACGACGGCATACGGATTGAGGTCGCCATTGTCGGTTACGGTGGAGGACAGCGTGGTGTGGCGGTGGATCGTCTCCAGGAAACCGTGCGTCTCGGCATGTGCCGGCGCGATGCCGGCCAAACCTATGCCGGCGAAGACGCCGATGGCCCAGACCAGCAGTGGGGACGCGTGCGGCGGCATCAGCCGAAGGCGCGATGGAATTGGCACAGGCTGTTTCCTCCTCAGAAAAGCACGTTGGTCCGAAGGCCCAGCACCAGCTCGTTCCTGACGCGCTGGCTGGGGTCGACCGGGTCCTGCACGCCGCCGCCCGGCCGGAAGACGTACTGGACGTCGGGCTGGACCTGCCACCAGGGATGCACCTGGTATTGGTAGGTCAGCTCGATGAACGTCTCGCTGGTGCGGATCGGCATGGCATCGCCGGGTGCAGCGGTCAGGTTATAGGCCGCCGCGTCGCGGTCATAGCCGGCAGCACGGTTGCTGACATGGGCAAAGCCGACACCCAGACCAACGGTGTCGTCGGCGCGGTTGCGGATCGGGTCGTGCCACACGATGCCGCCGTTGAAGCTGTAATCCACCAAGTTCCGGTCGCCCTGCGGCGTGCCCATGGCTCGGCCGAAGACACTGACTGACTGGTTCGGGTTAGCGGCGTTGCGCCAGACCATCTGGTCGGCCAGCGCATAGACCGAAAAATTCCCGTAGTGCGGTTGCGGCAGGCCGTTGCTGCTGGGCGAGGCCAATGAGCCGCCGGTGGTGTCAAACCGCTGGTCGCTGAAGTTTTCGCCGTCGAACCAGGCGCCCAGCTTGTAGGTATGGCCCAGCGGCGCCCCCTCGCCTGGGTAGACCAGGCTGCCGAGGGCGGGATACGTGTACTGCAGCTCGGCAAACACCAGCGGCCCATGGCCGAGGGGAAACTGTGTGCCGGAGGCGTTGACCTGTTGCGCGTCGCCCAGGTTGCTGGACGCCGGGCTGCCGTTGTAGACGCCAACCAGCACGGCCACCGGATTGACCGGTCGGTAGCGGACGCGGATCGCCGGTGCCGACAGCGGATAGGCCGGGCCGCCGCCGGGCAGGTCATATGATGGCACCACCGGCCAGCCAAACATGGTATTGAGGAAATAGGCGCCGTTCGGGTTGACAATGAATTCCTGGTCCGCGCTCTGCTGGCCGATCTTGATGTCCAGCCGGTCCTCCTCCAGGAACTTCTGCTGGTACCACAGCTCCCACAGCCGGGTCGCCCGGTCCGCCTCGATGCCGCTGGCGGTCTGCAGGCTGGCGAGATTGTCGGCACTGAGGTTGCGGCCGTGGATCTGCAGCGCGCTGGCATTGAACAGGCCGCCATACCAGCCGAACGCCCGCTGCGTGTCGAGCTGCAAGACCGCCTGGGTCAATCCATCATAGTCGGCACCCTGGTGCACGCCGCCGATCGGATTGCCCAGCACCTCGCTCGTCTCCTGGATGGCAATGGTGATGCCATAGGGGCTGAGCTTGCTGCGCAGGCCGAACAGGTCGCCCAGCAGGAAGTTGGACCGCTGCAGGTTGCCCAGGATGCTGGTGGAGCTTTGCGGGCCGTTTTCATTGGATTCCTCACCGCTGATCGGCACCGACAACGGTGGCGGCGAGGCCCGCCCCTGACCGAACGAAATACCCAGCACCAGGGCGGTGGCCAAGGCGGCACGAACGCAATGACCCGGCTGGACCCGTGGCAGAACGATTGGCACCCACTCTCCCCCTACGTCGACCAATGGGGTCGTCCTAGATGAGAATGACTCTCAAGCGCAAGAGCTAATGCGAAGCGTTCTCAACACAGCCTTGGCATCTTCGCCCTGGCACCAGTTGCCTGAACATCGGTTAAAGGCCCTACGACAAGCCAGCGGCTGATTTAGCCTAGCACAGCCGATCTGCCAGCTCTGTCATGCTGCCCACGATCAGGTCCGGCTGCTGCGGCCAACGGGCGAACGGCCGGCGGCGGCGATCGATGAAGACCGTGCGCATGCCCGCGGCCTTGGCGCCGACGCAGTCGAACTCATGGTTGGCGACAAACAGCACCTGCTCCAGCGCCACGCCCATCTTCCGCGCCGCCATTTCATACGTCGCCCGGTGCGGCTTGAACGCGTTGGCCTCCGCCACCGAGATCACCGCGTCGAACGGCACGCCATGATGGGACCGTGCTTCCTCCAGCATGTCCGGATCGCCGTTCGACAGCACCACAAGCGGAAAGCGCGCCTGCAGCCGGGCCAGCGCCGCCGGAACCTCCGGAAAGCAGCGCAGCCGCACGATGGCGCCAACCAGCCCGCGCACGTCATCCTCGGTATGGGAAATGCCCGCTCGGTCCATCACCTGGCGCACGGAGAGGTGGCCGATCTCGCGATACGGCGTATGCGCCCGCTGCAGCAGGGCGTCGATCATCGAGTTCTCGAAGTGGGTGCGCCGCCACCAGGTGACGAAGGCGTTCGGATCGCCCGCCCAACCCTTCCCCCGCAGGAAGTCTGCCGCAACCTCACGCAGGCCGCCCTGCATGTCCACAACGGTGCCGTACTGGTCGAACATGCACAGCTTGACGGATGATTTCAGGCTTTCGCCGATGTCCATGACAGCCTCCTGCGTCGCGGATAGGGATTGGTTCTGACGTGCGGCGGATGCTATGTCGGACCGCCGGTCCGGGACAGCCGGCCGATTTTCGCCGGCTGCTTGCGACCCACCCGACACCACACCGACTTAGACCGAACCGGCCCTCCACTGGGCTCAACTGGCATGATCACCAAGCGGGAGCACGCATGTGAAGATCGGCGTTCCGAAAGAGATAAAGACCCACGAGTACCGCGTCGGCCTGACCCCCGCCGGCGCCCTGGAGCTCGTACGTCATGGTCATGAGGTGATGGTCGAGCACGCGGCCGGCGCCGGCATCGGCTACCACGACGACGCCTATCAGGCAGCCGGTGCCGCCATCGTTCCTACCGCGGCTGAGCTGTTCCGCGGCGCCGAGATGGTCGTCAAGGTCAAGGAACCCCAGCCGGCGGAGATCGCCCTGCTGCGCCGCGGCCAGATCCTGTTTACCTACCTGCACCTCGCCGCCGACAAGGCGCAGACCCAGGGGCTGATGCAGTCGGGCGCCACTTGCATCGCCTATGAGACGGTGACCGACCGCGCCGGCACCCTGCCACTGCTGGCACCCATGAGCGAGGTTGCCGGCCGCATGGCCATCCAGGTCGGCGCCCGCTGCCTGGAGCGGGAGCAGGGTGGCGCCGGCATCCTGCTGGGCGGCGTGCCGGGGGTCGCACCGGCGAAGGTGGTGGTGCTGGGCGGCGGCGTTTCGGGCACCAACGCCGCGCGCATGGCGGTGGGGCTGGAGGCAAGTGTCACCATCATCGACCGGTCGCTGCCCCGGCTGAAGGAGCTAGACCTGCAGTTCGGCCCGCGCGCCACCACCCTGTTCGCCACCACCGCCTCGATCGAGCAGACCGTGCTGGCGGCCGATCTCGTGATCGGTGCCGTGCTGGTGCCGGGTGCCGCGGCCCCCAAGCTGGTGACGCACGAGATGGTGCGCCGGATGCGGCCGGGGTCGGTGCTGGTCGACATCGCCATCGATCAGGGCGGCTGCTTCGAGACCAGCCGGCCGACCACCCATTCGGAGCCGACCTACATCCTGGATGGCGTCGTGCACTACTGCGTTACCAACATGCCGGGCGCGGTGGCTCGGACCTCGACCTTCGCGCTGACCAACGCCACGCTGCCGTTCGTGCTGGCCCTGGCTGGCAAGGGCTGGCGCCAGGCGATGCTGGACGATGCGCATCTGGCAGAGGGCCTGAACATCGACGATGGACGCGTCACCCACCTCGCAGTCGCCCAGGCGCTGGGCCTGCGCCACACCCCTCTGCGTGACGTCCTGGTTCCGGCGATATAGGCTCGGCCAGCAGCAGGGGCCGGCATGAACCTCAACGCAGATTTCACCAGCCGCGCCGCAGTGCATGCCGCCCGGCTGGACTGGACGCACTCCCCGGTGCCGGGCGTCGACCGGCGCATGCTGGACCGTATCGGCGAGGAGGTCGCGCGCGCCACCTCCATCGTCCGCTACGCGCCCGGCAGCCACTTCTCGCCGCATACCCACGACGGCGGCGAGGAGTTCCTGGTGCTCGACGGCGTGTTCGAGGACGAGCACGGCGCCTTTCCAGCCGGCAGCTACATCCGCAATCCGCCCACGTCACGCCATACCCCGGGCTCCGGCCCCGGCTGCACCATCTTCGTCAAGCTGTGGCAGTTCGATCCGCAGGACCGCACGCAGTTGCGGCTCGATACCGGTTCCTGCGCCTTCGATCCGGTCGCCGATTGCCCCGGCGTGACCGCGGCGCTGCTGTTTACGGACACGCACGAGCAGGTCTTCCTGGAGCGCTGGATGCCCGGCACGCCGCGGACCATCCGTGCGGCGAACGGGATTGAGCTGCTGGTGCTGGACGGCAGCTTCATAGAGGCCAACGAGGTGTTCGAGCCGCAGTCGTGGCTGCGCCTGCCGCCCGGCGCCAGCCTGCAGGCCCAGGCCGGCCCACAGGGCTGCCGCGTCTGGTTGAAGACTGGCCACCTTGCACACCCCAGGCGCCCCATGCTTTGACTGACACGGGAGGTTGCGATGCACCTCGACTCAGCCGCGACGGACACCGAGCTTCGCCGCAAGTGGCCTTATGCGGCGCGCCACGCCCAGGTCAACGGCTGGCGGATGCATTATGTCGATGAGGGGATCGGTGACCCCGTGTTGCTGCTGCACGGCAACCCGACCTGGGGCTTCCTCTACCGCGATGTCATCGGCCCGCTGGTGCAGTCGGGACGCCGCGTCATCGTCCCCGACATGATCGGCTTTGGCCGGTCGGAAAAGCCGACGCGGGAAGCGGCCCACAGCCTCGACGGCCACATCGCCAACCTGGTCAGCTTGGTCCGTCAGCTTGGCCTGACCCGCGTGACCGTGGTCTGCCACGACTGGGGCGGCCCGACCGGCCTGTCGTTCGCCATGAGCAACCCCGAGCGGGTGCGCGCGCTGGTCGTCATGAGCACCTGGGCCTGGCCGCAGCCGCCGGCCGAGTTCCACACCCGGCTGTTCCCCTGGCGCATGATGCACGCACCGTTGGTGGGACCATACCTGCTGGGCCGCCACAACGTCCTGGCCGGGCGGGGCGTCTACCTGTCGGTGGTCGACCGCGAAACGTTCCGCCGCGAGGCGCAACCGGTCTATGAGGCGGTGCTGCCCGACACCGAGACGCGGCTGCTGACCTGGGTCTGGCCGCGCTGGATCCCGCTGGATGACAACGCCCGCGCCTTTGAGCGCTTCACCTGGCTGGAACAGGCGCTGGCGCAGTCAAAACTGCCGACCACCATCATCTGGGGCCGCGAGGATGAGGTGTTCGATGCCGCGACCTTCGCCAGCCGCTTCAAGCAGTTGCTGCCGCACGCCGAGGGACCGCATCTGGTGACCGGCCGGCACTTCCTGCAGGAGGATTCGGGCGCTGAGATCGCCGAGCTGATCGCCGCCTTCCTCGACCGGCTCGATCAGCAGGAAATTTGAACAATGCCTGACGTCAGCGTAATCGCATCAACGGCCAAGCCGGACCTGAAAGGCAAGCGGCTGGCCTTCGCCCTGGCCGAGGACCGCATCGGCCACTATCCGGCGTTCCGCGACTTCTTCGTCCGCACCTTCAACCTCGATCGGATCGGTCTTGCTGAACCCGGCTTCGTCACCGCGCCGTCCGGGCTGGCCTACGCGTTGATTTTCATCGGCCGCAGCGGCGAGCCGTTTCCCTCTGGAGTGGAACTCTACGCCATTGTCGACGCGCTGGAGCCGGTGGAGGAGACTGCCCTGGATACCGACCTCTGGGCCATCCTGGGCTGGATGATCGACGGCGTCGGGCCGCCGTGGACACGCGACGACCTGGCACGGACAGGGCGCCTCTACCGTATCCCTGCTGCCGCAGCAACCTGAAGCCGGACGCCGTTCGCCAGACACTGGCCGTGAAACGCTGCATCCCGAAACGACAGCCTGCAACACGCCGCTGCACGACCCTTAAGCAAGACCTTGGCAGCAAGAACAACGGGCCTGCAGGTATCGCAACTTTCCCGCCGCGACTGCTTGACGCGTCGCCTCGTCATGCCCAATGTAAATGTGTCTTACATTCACATGAGGCCTCGATGACGAGCGCTGCCAACCAAGACGCCTACGGCCCCCGCGGCTGGAACCAGGGACCCTGGGGCAACAATCAGAACCCGCAGTGGCAACAGCCCGGTGGCGGTCCGGGATGGAATAACCAGGGCTGGAACAGCCAGGCAGGAGCCAACCAGAATTGGGCTAATCAGAACTGGGCCAACCAGCAATGGGCCGCCCCGCCGTTCTGGCATCCCGCCGGCATGAGCCGGCCGATGGCAATCGCCTTCACCGTCCTCGGCTTCCTGTTCTGGTGGCCGGTCGGACTTGCTTTGCTGATCTACATGATAGGGAGTGGTCGCATGGGGTGCTTCAACCGTCGCCGCCGCGCGATGTATCAAGCTCAGAATGGCCAAGGCGCCGGTCCATGGGCGAACTGGATGTCCTGGGCCTGCGGCCCGTCCGGCAGCCGTTCGGCTGGTACTTCTGGCAACCACGCCTTCGACGAGTACAAGGCCGAGACGCTGCGCCGGATGGAAGAGGAGCAGAAGGAGTTCGGCTCGTTTCTCGATCGCCTGCGGTTCGCCAAGGACAAGGCGGAATTCGACCAGTTCATGGCCGAGCGCCGCAACCGCCCGCCGGCGCCCCCGACCGAGGAGCAGCCGTCGGCCTGAACCGCCAATCGGCTTTAGCACCCGGCGGGTCATCCGCCCGACCGGCCAGCCCGACCTAGTATCGCCCATCAGCGACAGGCGATACGTCGGTTTAGCTTGAAGTGGCCGATTCACACGGCGAAGCGCGTGCAGCACTTCTCTGCGATCGGGCACTAACCAGCCGTTTAACTTGCATTGGCTGGGACCGGCTACCAACTACCGATGCGTCAAGCAGCCAAGACGGCTGTCTGGCGCATCTTTTGCATTATCAGCCCGGGGGCAGCCCTGAATGCCGTTCCGGCACGGCTGGCTCACTGGTGGACATGCGCGGCAAGCAACCCAGCGGATGCTGAAAAGGGCTTTCCGCGCAGGGCGGGCTTCTCTAATACGCCCGGCCGACAGGTAGGGGATCGTAACAAATGGCGGGTGTGGATATTCTGGCTTCGGCCTTTAATGGCGCGAACGCCGCATTCCTGGCGGACCTCTACGCCCGCTGGGTCAGCGACCCGGCTTCGGTCGATCCCAGCTTCGCCGACCTGTTCGCCGCAATGAACGACGAGGCCCGCGCCGTGCTGGAAGATGCCTCCGGCGCATCCTGGGCCCCCCGCCCCAGCTTTGCCGAGGACGCACCGGCAGCACAGCCGCCCGCCCCGAACAGTTCGGCCCCGAACGGGATCGCCGCGGCAGGACTGGCACCCGAGGGCCTGTCGCCCGACCAGGTTCGGGCTGCCACCATCACCTCGCTGCGCGCGCTGATGCTGATCCGCTCTTACCGCGTCCGCGGCCACCTGGAAGCCCGGCTCGACCCCCTCGGCCTGATCGTGCCGCCGCCGCATGCGGAGCTGGACCCGAAGTCGTACGGCTTCACCGAGGCCGACATGGACAAGCCGATCTTCATCGACAACGTCCTGGGGCGGGAAACCGCGACCCTGCGGGAGATCATGCAAATCCTCCGCCAGACATATTGCGGCCCGATCGGCGTCGAGTTCATGCACATCCAGGACCCCGACCAGAAGTCCTGGATCCAGCGCAAGGTCGAAGGTGCGCCCTGGCACAGTAACCTGAACGCCGATGAGAAACGCGCCATCCTGCGGCAGCTCACCGAGGCCGAGGGCTTCGAGGCCTTTTGCCAGAAGCGCTACGTCACCACCAAGCGCTTTGGGCTGGAGGGCGGTGAGGTCACCATTCCCGCCCTGCACGCGATGATTGAGACCGCCGCCGCCGACGGCGTGGTCGAAGTCGCCATCGGGATGCCGCACCGTGGCCGCCTGAACACCTTGGTCAATATCGTCAAGAAGCCGCTGACGGCGCTGTTCAGCGAGTTCGGCGGCGAGAGCTTCAAGCCTGACGACGTGCAGGGCTCGGGCGACGTCAAATACCACCTGGGCACCTCGACCGACGTCGATATCGCCGGCCACAACGTCCACCTGTCGCTGCAGCCCAATCCCTCGCACCTGGAAGCCGTTGATCCGGTCGTCGTCGGCAAGGTACGCGCCCGCCAGGATCGCGCCGGCGACACCAAGCGCCGCGGCTCTGTCATGGCGATCCTGATGCATGGCGACGCCGCGTTCGCCGGCCAGGGACTGGTCTACGAGACGCTGGCCATGAGCCAGTTGATCGGCTACCGCACCGGCGGCACGATCCACCTGATCGTCAACAATCAGATTGGCTTCACCACGGTCCCGGCCCATGCCTACTCCGGCCTGTACTGCACCGATGTGGCGAAATCGATCCAGGCACCGATCCTGCACGTCAATGGCGACGACCCGGAAGCGGTGATCTTCTGCGCCCGCATGGCCGCCGAGTACCGCATGAAGTTCAGCAGCGACATCGTGCTGGACATCGTCTGCTACCGCCGCCACGGCCACAATGAGACGGACGAACCGGCCTTCACGCAGCCGCTGATGTACAAGGCGATCAACGCCACCAAGACCACCCGCACTTTGTATGCCGAGAAGCTGGCGAATGATGGTGTGGCCTCCGCTGAGGACGCCAAGGCAATGTGGGACGCGTTCACCAAGACGCTGGAAGACGCCAACGCGGCGGCGAAATCCTACAAGCCGAACAAGGCCGATTGGCTGGAAGGCCACTGGGCCGGCTTCGTTCCCGTCGACCAAAAGGAAGTGGAGCTGACCGAGGAACCCACTGCTGTTCCCATGGCCACGCTGAAGCAGATTGGCGCCGCCCTGTCGCACGTTCCCGACGGCTTCAACCTGAACCCGAAGATCACCCGCCAGCTAGAGGCCAAGCAGCAGGCGATCGAGACCGGTCAGGGCATCGACTGGGCGACCGGAGAGGCGCTGGCATATGGCAGCCTGCTGCTGGAGGGTAGCCGCGTGCGGCTGTCCGGCGAGGACAGCCAGCGCGGCACCTTCAGTCAGCGCCACGCAGTGCTGATCGACCAGCAGAACCAGCACGAATACGTGCCGTTGAACAACATCGCCGCTGACCAGGCGCGGATCGAGATCTACAACTCGCTGCTGTCGGAAGTTGGCGTGCTGGGCTTTGAATACGGCTACTCGCTCGCCGACCCGCGCACCCTGGTGCTGTGGGAGGCACAGTTCGGCGACTTTGCCAACGGCGCCCAGGTCATCATCGACCAGTTCCTGGCCAGCGGCGAGACCAAATGGCTGCGCATGTCCGGGCTGGTGCTGTTGCTGCCGCACGGCTACGAGGGCCAGGGGCCGGAGCATTCCTCAGCCCGCATCGAGCGCTACCTGCAGTTGTGCGCTGAACGCAACATGTATGTCTGCAACCTGACGACGCCGGCCAACTACTTCCACGCCCTGCGGCGCCAGTTGCACCGCAACTTCCGCAAGCCGCTGATCGTGTTCGAGCCGAAGTCGCTGCTGCGCCACAAGCTTGCGGTTTCCCCGCTCAGCGACATGGCCGAAGGCACCCGTCTGCAGTACGTAATCCCCGAAATTGACGAACTGGCACCACCTGACCAGGTGCGCCGCGTCACCCTATGCTCCGGCAAGGTCTACTACGACCTGCTGCAGGAACGCCGCGCCAAGGAGATCAAGGATGTCGCCCTGGTCCGGCTGGAGCAGATCTACCCGTTCCCGGAGAATACGCTGGCCCGCGTGCTGGCACCCTATGTCAACGCCGACGTCGTCTGGTGCCAGGAGGAGCCGGAGAACATGGGCGCCTGGAGCTTTGTCGACCGCCGGATCGAGAAGGTGCTCAGCCGGCTGGACATGAAGGTCCGCCGCCCGGTCTATGTCGGCCGCGAAGCCGCCGCCAGCCCGGCGACCGGCTTGGCTAGGACCCACATTGTCCAGCAGGCCCGCGTGGTAGCCACCGTGCTTGGCATCGGCTAATGTCTCGCTTCAACAGTTCGTCTTGCTGAAACCAGCCGCCTTACGAACTTCTGAGCCGATAAGGACACGAGCAAACACTTGTTTCTGGTGTGGTTTAAGGTTCTCAAGTCCGCCACGGCGGCTGATCCACGATATGGCGGGCTTCGCAACCTCCACTTTAAAGCACCGCCTGTTTATTCCGCCTGGAGACATCAAAGCTGTGGCGACTGAAATCCTGGTGCCCACGTTGGGCGAGAGCGTTACAACCGCCACGGTTGCCCGCTGGATCAAGCAACAAGGCGAGACGGTGGCGGCGGACGAGCCGCTGGTCGAACTGGAAACCGACAAGGTCACCGTTGAAGTGAATGCCCCGTCCGCCGGCCTGTTGTCCTCGGTTGCGGTACCCGAGGGCACCGAGGTCGAGGTGGGGTCGGTGCTGGGACTGCTTGACGCCGAAGGCGCCGGCGCTGGCAAGCAGACCGTCACACCGCCGGCGAAGACAGCACCCAATCCGGGTCCACGTACTTCATCTGCGTCTGCTGCCCCCGAAACCCGGCCTGCTGCGCCGGAACCGCGTCCCGCGGCCAATCCCGCCGCCGGCGTCAACCCGCCGCCGCGCCCGTTGGGTCCGGTCTCACGCCCAGCCGCGTCGCCCTCCGCGGCGCCGCAGGGCTCCGCCCCTCAGCCGCACGCGCCCCTGCCAGCCGCTGCCAAGATGCTGGCGGAAAACAAGGTTTCGGCTGACGACATCGGGGAAGGCACCGGCAAGGACGGCCGCATCACCAAGGGCGATGTGCTGGAGTTCCTGAACCGCCCTGCCCCGCCGCCGCCGCCACCCCCGGCCGCCAAAGCCCCGCGTCAGGACGAACCGCGTGAGCAGCGCGTCAAGATGACCCGCCTGCGGCGCACCATCGCGCTGCGGCTGAAGGAAGCACAGAACAACGCCGCGATGCTGACCACCTTCAACGAGGTGGACATGACCGCGATCATGGCGCTGCGCAGCGAATACCGCGACGCGTTCGAGAAGAAGCACAAGGGCGTCCGCCTGGGCTTCATGAGCGTGTTCGTGCGTGCCTGCTGCGTCGCGCTGAAGGAGTTCCCCGCCGTCAATGCCGAGATCGATGGTGAGGACGTCGTCTACAAGAACTTCGTTCACATGGGCATCGCCGTCGGCGGCCCCTCAGGGCTGGTGGTTCCGGTCATTCGCGACGTCGACAAGCTGGGCTTCGCCGGCATTGAGGGTGCCATCGCCGACTTCGGCCGCCGGGCGCGCGAAGGCGCGCTGAAGCTGGATGAACTGACCGGCGGCACCTTCAGCATCACCAACGGCGGCATCTATGGCTCATTGATGTCGACGCCAATCCTGAACCCGCCGCAGTCGGCGATCCTGGGCATGCACAAAATCCAGGAACGCCCCATGGTCGTTGCCGGCAAGATCGAGGCTCGGCCGATGATGTACCTCGCGCTGTCCTATGACCACCGCATCGTCGATGGCAAGGAAGCGGTCTCGTTCCTGGTCCGCGTCAAGGAAGGCGTCGAGGATCCGCGACGGCTGCTGCTGGATCTGTAGCGGCGACGCGATCCAGGAGCATTCGTGATGTTCGATCACATGGGTTTCCCGGTCGGCGATGTGGCAGAAAGCCGCGCCTTCTACATCAGGGCGCTCGCCCCGCTTGGCATCGGCGTCATTGTCGATAAGCCGGACACCGTCGCCTTCGGCAGGCCTGGCCGGGCGCAGTTCTGGATCGGCGGCGGACGCGCACCGGTGACAACCGTACACCTGGCCTTCGCCGCAGCCAACCGTCAGGCGGTGCGGGCGTTCCACATCGCCGGGCTTGCCGCCGGAGGCGCCGACAACGGCGGCCCTGGTCCGCGTCCACACTACCATCCCAATTATTATAGCGCATTCGTGCTCGACCCCGACGGCAATAATGTCGAGGCAGTCTGCCGCAACCCTGAGGACTGAATGAGTGATACCTTCGACGTCATCGTCATCGGCTCCGGCCCTGGTGGCTACGTCTGTGCCATCCGCGCCGCCCAACTGGGCCTGAAGACCGCCTGCGTCGAGAAGCGCGCCACTTTGGGCGGCACCTGCCTGAACGTCGGCTGCATCCCATCGAAGGCGATGCTGCAATCGTCCGAGGAATTCGATAAAGCCGTCCACGCGCTGCAGGACCACGGCGTAATGGTCGACGGCGTGAAGCTGGACCTTGCGCGCATGCAGGCCCGCAAGCAGGAAGTCGTCGCCGCCAACACCAAGGGCGTCGAGTTCCTGTTCCGCAAGAACAAGGTCGCCTGGCTGAAGGGCACCGGCCGCATCACCGGCCCCGGCAAGGTCGACGTCGACGGCACCAGCTACACGACGAAGAACATCGTCATCGCCACCGGCAGCGATGTCGTCCCGCTTCCTGGGGTGACAGTGGACGAGAAACGCATCGTCACTTCCACCGGCGCGCTGGAACTGGACACGGTGCCCGGCCATTTCGTTGTCGTCGGCGGAGGAATCATCGGCCTGGAATTGGGCAGCGTCTGGCGCCGCCTTGGCGCGGAGGTGACGGTGATCGAATTCCTGGACCGCATTGCTGCCGGCATGGACACCGAGACCGCGACTGCCTTCCAGCGCATCCTGCAGAAGCAGCAGATAAAATTCCAGTTGGCCACCAAGGTGACCGGCGCGGAACCCACCGCCGACGGCGTCAGTCTGACGGTCGAGCCTGTGAAAGGCGGTGCGGCGCAGACCATCCAGGCCGACATCGTGCTGGTCGCTATTGGCCGCCGCCCCTACACACAGGGCCTGGGTCTGGAAGAGGCCGGGGTCGAGGTCGACGACCGCGGCCGCGTCAAGGTCGATGGCCAGTGGCACACGAACATTCCCGGCATCTATGCACTGGGCGATGTCATCGTCGGCCCGATGCTGGCCCATAAGGGTGAGGACGAAGGTGTCGCGGTCGCCGAGGTAATTGCCGGTCAGGCCGGCCACGTGAACTATGACGTGATTCCCAACGTGGTCTACACTTGGCCGGAAGTCGCCTGGGTGGGAAAGACCGAGGACGAGCTGAAGGCCGGCAGCGTCGCCTATCGCGTCGGCAAGTTCCCCTTCACCGCCAACGGCCGAGCCCGCGCGATGGGCGACACGGACGGTTTCGTCAAGATCCTTGCCGACAAGGACACCGACCGCCTGCTCGGCGCCCATGTTCTTGGCCCTGATGCCGGCACCTTGATCGCCGAGCTGGCCACCGCCATGGAGTTCGGCGCTTCCGCCGAGGACGTGGCGCGCATCTGCCACGCCCACCCGACCCTGAGCGAAGCCGTGAAGGAAGCTGCACTGGCTGTCGAAGGCCGGGCGTTGCATATCTGACCGATGCAACCCCTGGCACTGACAATGGGCGATCCCGCGGGCATCGGCGGCGAGCTGACCCTGAAAGCCTGGCTGGCCAGCCACGGGCAGGGTCCGGTCTTTGTCGCGCTCGACGATCCCGCTCGGCTTGAGCGGCTTGCCCAGGCCATGCACCTGCCCGTACCGATCCAGCCTGTCGGCAACGCGGTTGCCGCGATGCCGGTTTTTGCCAATGCCCTGCCCGTGCTGCCGGTCAAACTGCCCGCCGAACCGGTATCAGGCCGGCCCGACCCTGCCAACGCCGTCGCCGTCATCGCCTCCATCGAACAGGCCGCGAAACTGGCAATGAACGGCGCTGTCGGCGCTGTTGTCACCAACCCGATCAACAAGGCGGCCCTGTATCAGGCGGGCTTCACCTATCCCGGCCACACCGAGTTCCTTGCCGCGCTGACCGGCGCCATCGGCCAGCAGATCATGATGCTGGCCAGCCCGATGCTGCGCGTTGTGCCGGTGACCGTGCATGCCTCGCTGCGCGATTCGATCGCCATGCTGAGCACCGACATGATCGTCGCCGCCGCCCGCACCACCGCCGCGGCATTGCACCGCGACTTCGGCCTCGCCCAACCCCGCCTTGCCATCGCAGGCCTCAACCCCCATGCCGGCGAGCAGGGTGCGCTGGGCAGCGAGGAGACGACCCTGGTGCAGCCGGCAATCGACAGGTTGCGGGCCGGCGGCATCGACGTCTCCGGCCCTTGGCCGCCAGACACCATGTTCACCGCCGCCGCGCGCAGCCGCTATGACGTGGCGATCTGCATGTACCACGACCAAGCGCTGATCCCGCTGAAGACGCTGGACATGGACCATGGGGTGAACGTGACGTTGGGGCTGCCGGTTGTGCGCACCTCGCCCGATCATGGCACGGCCTACGACATCGCCGGCAAGGGCATCGCCGACCCCACCAGCCTGCTGGCCGCAATCCAGCTCGCCGCCGCGGTGGCCGCCAGGCGCCTGGCCTGACCATCCGAGAGATCCACTCAGATAATCCGGCGATGTCGGCGTCCAATATCCAGTTCACCTTGCACTGGCCTATCCCGACCACCAACGCGTCCAGCGCATCGTGCTGGCCGCGTCCCGGTTGACTGCCATAGCTGAGCCCCTACACCAACGCCACGCCTTACTGCTGACTCCGCCACCGACGCTCTGCCTCGTCCCAGGCGGCCAGAGGCTGCAGGTCGGGTACCCAGGCAAGGCCGGTCTTGGCATCGGATGACACCGCTTCGGGAGTGACGACGACATCCAGCAGCGCCGGCCGGTTGGCGAGTGCGCGCTCGATCGCCGGCCGAAGCTGATCCTCGGTCTCGACGCGCTCGCCGTGCATGCCGAAGGCCCGCGCCATGGCCGCGTGATCGCTGAATTGCAATTGCGTGCCAACCACCTTGCCATGCGTGACGGTCTGATCATGCACCTCGATCTGCCAGGCGCCGTTGTTCGCCACCACGATCAAGACCGGCGCCTTGTGCCGGACGGCGGTATCAATCTCGATCGCGTTGAAGCCAAAAGCTCCGTCGCCCGTGGCCACGATCACCGGCCGGTCCGGGAACGCCAGGGCCGCCGAGATGCCATAGGGCACGCCGATCCCGATGCAGCCGAAAGGTCCTGGGTCGAGCATCATCGGGGACGACAGGCCGATGCGGGCGAAGCTCAGGAAATCGCCGCCATCCGTAATGACGATGGCATCCGGCCCCATCGCCTGCTGAAGCGCGGCGAGCACCCGGTTCGGATGCAGCCTCCCCTTGCTGTCCGGCGCTGCGCTGGCCATGGACTGCCGCAGCTTGCGAGCCCGGTCCGCATGCCCGGATCGCAGTTTCGCAGCCCATTCCTGGTCCAGCGACGACGGACGATTGCCGGCTGCCTCTACCAAGGCACGCAGAGCTTCCTTTGGGGAGGCGAGGATCTCGGCCGCACCACGGCGATTGTCCCGCAGTTCCGGCGTAATGTCGGCGATGCGAACGAACTGCGCGGTGCCAAAGATCGCCGGCGAGCCGAATGCGAGCTGGAAATCGAGCCGGCGGCCGACGGTCAGCACAACATCCGCGTCGCCCATAACCGCCCCGCGCATCGCGCCGACGACCGCCGGGTGCGAATCCGGGACCAGTCCACGACTTTCGCCAGTATCGAGATAAACCGCGCCGAGGCGGTCCAGCAAAGTCACCAGCTCGGGGCCGGCGCCCCGGGCCCCTCGTCCGGAAATCACCAGCACCCGGCGCGCCGACCACAGCAGTTCAGTCGCGATGGCGATCTGCGCCGGATCTGGAAGCGTTGCACTACGGGACTTCGGCCGGAAGTACTCCTCAAGCTGCAGGGATTGAGGCACCGGATGCCGTAGAGTGTCGGTTGGAAAATCAATGAACGACGGCCCGGGCTCACCGCCCTCGCCAAGGGCCCGCGAAATCGCTTCATCCAGCTCAGCCGGCACCAGGGACGCCTCGCGCACCGTCCGGGCATAACGCGTAATCGAGCGAACCAATTGGGTATGATCCAGATCCTGAAGGCCGCCCCGATTCTCCTGCGGGCGCGGATTGGCCCCGGCGATGATTAAAACCGGCGCCCGCGACACATGCGCGTTGGCGATCCCTGTCATCGCGTTGGTGACACCTGGCCCCGCAGTGACAAGCGCAACGCCCAGTTGCCCCGTCAACTCGGCATGCGCCTGTGCCATATGCACGGCAGCCCGCTCGTCGCGCACGTCGACAATGCCGATTCCATGCGCATCAAGCCGCATCCAGATCGGCATGATGTGGCCGCCGCATAGCGCGAAGACGCGCGCGACGCCCCGTGCCTTGAGCTGGCGGGCAACCACGTCCGCGACGCTGTCAGGAGATGGTTTCATCTGATCCGTTCCCTTGTTTTATCCGAGATTGGGCAACGGCGGCCGCTGAGCGCCGCCGGACAATGCTCACTTCTGAAGCTGTGCCTTGAGCATCCGATGCAGGATTTTGCCTGTTGCATTACGTGGCATCTCATCTTCTTGAAGAAACGAGTAAGCGCGCGGACGTTTGAAGCCGGCCAGTCGTGCCTTACACCAGTCAAGCAATTCGATTTCGGCAACCACGGCGCCTTCATGCAGCACAACAGCCGCCTGCACGCGCTCGCCCCATTTTGAGTCGGGCAAACCGACGACAGCCACATCCTTGACGAGGGGATGCGCGCCTATCACCGCCTCGACCTCCGACGGATAGATGTTCTCACCTCCCGAGATGATCATATTGCTCTTGCGATCGACCAGGTGGATGTAGCCTTCGTCGTCTCGACGGGCCATGTCGCCCACCGAGCAATGCTCGCCGTTGAACGCCGCTCGGGTTGTCTCGGGCAGCTTCCAGTACTCGTCGAACATATAGGGCGTGCAGGCATACAACTCGCCGGGCGTGCCGTCTGGGACTTCATTGCCGGTCTCGTCCAACAGCCTGATCGGCGCTGATCCGACGCATTCGCGCCCCACCGATCCCAGTTTTGTGGATTGTTCATGCGGGCGCAGCATCGTGGTCCATCCGACTTCCGTTGCGCCATACAGTTCGAACAGCCCAGAGTTTCGAAACATCTCCATGACCTCGCGCTTGGTGTCCTGCCGCGCTGGGGCGGAGGAGATCATAAGCTTGGTGACTTTGCTGAGGTCACACGATCCGCGCACGGCCGCCGGCAGACCCAGCATCATGATGTAGTGGGTAGGTACCAGGGAGGTGAAGCTAACGCCGCAGTCGGCCAGCGTGCGAACGCAATGGTCCGGATCGAAGCTCTTGCGCGAATAGACTGTCGTCGCGCCGCCGCAATAAGCGAATGCACCAAAGAAATTGAGCGAGTTTGCATGACACATCGGCATGACGAGCAGCGCCCCGTCAGTGCGATGAATGCCGAGTTCGATCTCGGTCACCATTGACAACAACGCGCCGCTTCGATGGCTGCGAACCACCCCTTTCGGTCGGCCGGTCGTTCCCGAGGTGTACATCAACGTCCAAGGATCGGACGGAAGGACATTCTGGTCGGGCTCGCCGCCGCTTGCCTCTCCAAGCAGCGCTTCGTAGTCGCGATATCCAACGGGGCACGGAAGCTGGCCGAAATGGATGTAATTGTTGACGGCAATCGGCAAGTCGGCGCGGATCGCCTCGACGACGTCAACCAGCTCATCTTGCACGATCAGGGCCTTCGCTCCTGCGTTCTCCAGGATGAAGCTGACTTCAGACCCGACCAGACGGAAGTTGACCGGCACGACAATCACACCCGCTTTCGCCGCGGCCGCGTATATGTCCAGCCACTCGAGGCTATTGTAAGCGAGCACCCCGAGGCGGTCGCCTTTGGCCAGACCCATCCCGAGCAGCGCGTTCCCCAACCGGCAAGCCCGCTCGTTCCATTGTGCAAAGGTCAACGACCGATCAAGATCACGCGCGCCCAACCGGTTGCGCGACAACCGGGCGTGGACCGACAGCATTTGCCCTAGGTTCAGCAGCTCTCCCATAATCCTCCCCTGCCATGATAGAGATGCCAGGTCTTCGCGCGCGGCTATCACCAGCCGATTGCGCTGGCGCATTTCTGCGAGGACGGCAGCTCTTTCTTGAACGCTAGCGACCCGGATTTTTGTGTAAACGGCTTCGTTTGCGCAAGGGGCTCTGACGTTTAGCGCCACGGCCGGTGCGGTCATGTGTCCGGCACGACGTGTCGAACGGCTGGGCGAGCTGCGGTATCAGCTCGCGTTGGCGCTGGCTGCTAACGCGGCAGATGGTTTCCCGCCTATGAGCGGCCCGCTACGATCGTTGCGGATGCCGTACTTTAGCTTATCGGTCAGGTCGGCATGGCCGGGACCACCCGACCATGGTTTTGCCCCTGAGGGGCAACCTGAACCAAATGACGGAGCATGTTTAGGATCATGTTCAATAGGCTGTTTGGGCGTGGAAGATGTGTTTGAGCACGATATCCTTGAAGCCGGTTGCGGTAACCGGCGTTTCCTCCGGCGGCAGCGCCTCCGGCATGTCGGAGATGACCAGCGGGCCGTCCATCGGGTCCTCGGTCAGCACCCCATGCGAACCCTTTACCAAAGCGGTTCCGCGGATCGGAGTGACATCCAACAGCGCACGCTGTCCCAGCTTGCGCCGCGCCAGTTTCGCCGCGATGCGAAGCTTCACCGCGCGCAGCGCCGGATCGAAGAACAACTCCATCGGATCATAGCCCGGCTTGCGATGGATATCGACCGTACGCGCATAATCGGGCGCGCGGACGTCGTCCGTCCACCAGTAGTAACTAAACCAGCGGTCCGGCTGGGAAAGTGCAATCAGCTCACCGGACCGCGGGTGGTCCAGCCCGCTGGCCTGCTTTCCCTCCTCGCTGAGCACGGTGGCAACGCCATCCAGATCATTGAGGATACGTTGGACACTCGCTTTATCCCCGACGTTGCGGACATAAACATGGGCCACCTGATGATCCGCCACGGCAAACGCTCGGCAGGCACCGGGATCCAGAAGCTCCCGCCCCATCTCTTCCCGCACCCGCAGCAGTCCGGCATCCCGCAGCGCCCGATTGATGTGCACGGCCCCACGCACCGGAACGATGCCGTACTCGGATACGACAACAATGCGATATTGCTGCATGCGGGCGGCCTCGATCAGTTCGCCGCAGACCGCGTCGATTTCCTGCAGATCGCGGGCAACAGACGGATGCGCGGGGTCGGGTCCCCACTTCTGCAGGCCGTAATCCAGATGCGGCAGATAGCACAGCGCCAGGGTGGGGTACCGGGTGCGCAGGACATGCTGCGTCGCGCGGGAAATCCATTGGGTGGCTGCAATGTCAGTGGCCGGTCCCCAGAAGCGGAACAGCGGGAAGCGGCCAAGCTGATCATCCAGCTCGTCGTGCAGTTCGGGGGGTTCGGCGTAGTGGTCGGGGATCTTTCGCCCGTCGGCGGGATACATCGGCCGCGGCGTGGCGCTGAAGTCGGCCGTGGAATACATGTTATACCACCAAAACATCTTTGCACAGGTGAACGCCGGATCGAATCGGCGCGCCGTCTCCCAGATCTTCTCACCTGCAACCAGCCGGTTCGACTGTCGCCACAGCCGAACCTCCGCTTCCTCTCGCGTATACCAGCCGTTGGCGACAATGCCGTGATCAGATGGGGCAAGCCCGGTTACGAGCGTGGACTGCACGGAGCAAGTCACCGCCGGCAACACCGTGCGCATTGGGCGCATGGCGCCCGCCTTCGCCAGCGCCGCCAGGTTGGGCGTGTGTGGACCGACAAGCTTCGGCGTCAACCCGACGACCAGCATCACCAGGGTGGGTTGCATGTCAGCACCCCTGCCGCGTCAGGCCACCCCACGCTCGTCCAGGTGGCGGAGGATCGGCTCGACCCTGGGCGTCTGGCCGCCACGCAGAACCGAGTTGCCCATGTAGAGCGTACGCTGATCAATCGGCGCGGGATCAAGCCAATCCGACTCCTGCATCTGACCGTTACGGCCATAGGCCGCCAACGCGTTACCGTAGGTGACCTGACGGATCGCCTCCTCGGCGATGCCGCCCTGGCGCAGCAGATCGGCCGTCTTGGGAACCGCCAGCGGATCAGAGACACCCCAGTCACAGGCAGAATCAATAACGATTCGCTCCGGGCCATATCGGCGAACGACCTCGACCATTCGCTGACTGCTCATCTTGGTGCCCGGATAGATCGAGAAACCTGCCCAGAAGCCGCGCTCCAGCACCTCTTGCACGGTTTCCTCGTTGTTGTGGTCGATGATGACAAAGGACGGATCCAGCGCATGCTCCGTCACCACGTCCATCGACCGGGTGGTGCCGCGCTTCTTATCACGGTGCGGCGTGTGAACCATGACCGGAAAGCCGATGTCCCGCGCCATCGCCAGTTGTTGCCGGAAGTAACGATCCTCCAATGCCGTTTGTTCGTCGTAACCTATTTCCCCGATCGCGACGACGCCTTCCTTCAGGACGAAACGCGGCAGGATCTCCATCACTGCCTCGGCGAGCTCCTCGTCGTTGGCCTCCTTGCTGTTCAGGCCAATGGTGCAGTAGTGGCGCAGGCCGAACTGGCCGGCGCGAAAACGCTCCCAACCAACGATGGTCGACAGGTAGTCGATGTAGCTGCCGACATTGGTCCGGGGCTGGCCAAGCCAGAACGCCGGTTCGATGCAGGCAACGACACCGGCCGCCGCCATCCTCTCATAGTCGTCGGTGGTGCGTGAAATCATGTGGGTGTGGGTGTCAATGAACACGGGCGGCTTCCTCCAGACGGTTTCCTGAGGCGAGGCGGTTCCCCGAGGCCACGCAGGCCGCCAGGGCGCTGCGTGCGGCCTCCTGCTCCACCCCGTTGCCGGTGCGAAGGACGTATGCCAGGTCCTTACGCGCATCGGCGTCCGCCCATGGGCCGACGCAGCGCCACAGCTCCGGACTGACGACGCGGCCAGCAGCCCAGCGCTCATGCGCATAGTCGCACAACATGCGCATCAGCGTCGGGTTGGTCCGCCGGTCCAGTCCCTGGATCGGCGCCAGCGTGGTCTCGATGAACAGCGCCTTCAGCACCAACTGATTCCACGCATCTTCGTCGAACATCTCCGTGGGATAGGGATTGCGGTGCGCGACGGCCTCGAAGACCGGCCGCATCCCGCTGCGCAGGCCCAACCGGGCCGCTCCCATATGCAGCACGGGGTCGGGATACAGCGGCAATCCCCGCAGGAATGTAATCGTCTCCCCAAGGTCCGCCGCCGCCAGCAGGCCGCGCAGGCGAGCGGCGAACGCCGGCCCGGTTTCATTGCGCGCCAGCAGCAGCAGCAGACGGCCCGCCTGATCAACGCTCCAGTCCCCGGGATCCCAGCCAGGACGCGCCTGATCCGCCGCCGTCATGTCGATGCTATCAAGCACCAGGTCCGACTTGCCCAGTTTCCGCGGCGCCAGGCTTATCAGCAGGTTGAACTCCCGTTCTGAGACTCCCGCTCTGACACGACCAAGCTGGACCAGCAGCCAATCCTCCGCCTCAGGCGGCAGCCGTCGGATTAGCCAGGACTGTAGAAGTTCGAATGGTTTCATGTGCCGCTGATCCAGCGCTGGAGAACGAGGGTTGCAATGAAGCAAAGGATTGCGATCGGCACCGCTTCTGGCCAGCCGGCGATCGCCATGAACATGCCGTCCAGCAGCGAAATGCCGGCGATCAGCGACACCACCGCCCGTGGAATGTCACCGGCATGACGCCGCCGCAGCAGCCACAGGGCCAGCCCGATCCAACCCGCAAGTGTCGCCAACACCACCACGCTGACCGGCCGATGCGCTCGCAGCAGCCCATAGATCAGCGGTGCGGCAAGAAACAGCAGCGGCCAGAGGCGGTCGACGCGCCCTGCGATCTCCCGCTTGGCGAGGTAGGTGATGCCGATCAGGTAGCATAGTGACACGGCTGCGGCGGCGGCCAGTTGCCCCGGTAGCACGGCCGCTGCCGCGAACCCCGCGGTGACATAGGCCAGCAGGCGGCAGAGCCCCATCACCAGCGGACTGAGCGGATTGCCCTTATGCTTCCAGGTATAGCCGATGATGGCGCAGCCCAACGCCACCCCGCTGCACACCACCCAGTTCGGTGACACGCCAAAGGCCCGCGCCGCCGCCAGCAGCACGGCAACCGCCGCCAGCAGCAGTGCGAAGCCCAGCGCAAACACAGTGTTCAGGTCGACAGCACCCGAAGGTATCGGTCGCGACGGACGCTCGCGCTGGTCGATCTCGTGGTCGAACGCGTCGTTGAGATACATGCCGCCGAGATAGGCGAGCGACAGGCCAAATGCCGCCGGCAGCACCGCCCAATGCCAGGGCGAGACACCGGCCAGCGACACCCCCGCCAGCGTGTTGGTCCAGACCGTTGGCAGGTTGGATACCCGGCCGAGGCGTAGAGCGGTCGCCGGCGTCATGACACCAGCCGGTCCCGCACCCACCGCATTTCCCGGGAGATCGCCGTGTCCAGGCTGTCCGCCTTCAGTTGGGGCGGCAGCACGTCCCAGGTATAGGTCTCCACCTCCAGGTGGCTGCTGACACCATGTTCGCGCTGCAGGTCAAGCATCGCCAGCAACTCCGGCTGGGTGGTCGCCAGACCATCGAGCGGCGCGTCGTGAAACACCGGCACGTGGCAATGCACGCGCCACTCGCGCCCATGCGCATCGCCATTGGGCCGCGCCGCGAAGGCGTCCGGTAGATCAAGGAAGCGGGTCATGCTGCCATCCAACCCTCGTTCCACCACCTGATGCAGGTAGACCCCGTCGTCGAAGCGGCGCAGCAGGGCAGTCGAGGACGCATCCACACGCGGGACGGCCAAGGCGGAGCTGAGCTGCAGCTTGGCCACGGCGATCCCAGCCTGGCGCAGCAGGCTGACGCTGTCGGTCGGCGTTTCGAACTCGACGGCTGAATGACAAACGTCCAGGCAAAGCCCCAGGTGGCGGCGCAGCAGCCCTTCCGCCGCCGTCGTCGCACAACCGGACAGCTTGGCAAACCGCGCTGCGGCGGCGGCCGAGAACAAGAAGTCCTTGAAGAACGAGGCCGCTTCGCCCGTCGTTTCCAGCAAGCACATGGGTTCAGGCTCCAGCGCCAGCATGATGCGCCGGCCGGTCCGCTGCTCCAGCGCCGGAAGCCTGGCGGCGTGCCGCAGCAGCGCGTCAGCAATCGCCTCATGCGTCCCGGCTTCGACACCCGCGGTTCGAAAGGCACCTGGAACCGTGCTGATGCTGCCGGTCAGCTCCGGCTGGTCGTCGGGCAGCAACGCCATCAGCAGGCGGGACAGCCGGTCGGTGTAGGAAAGCCGTTCCGGTTGCCGCCAATCCGGGGCATAGACACGCTCCTTGACCGGGGTGCCGTGGAACGGACCATAAGGAAAACCATTGATGGTGAAGACATACAGATTTTCCTGCTGCAGGAACTCTGTCAGCGTCGCCAGTTGGGCGGGGTGGTCCAGCGCCTCGGCAGCGACGGCGGAAAGCCGCAAGCCCACGCCCATTTTGGCAGTTGGACAGACATCTCGCTTCACCGCCGGCAGATGCCGCCGCAGCGCCTGAAAGGTGTCTGCCCAGCTCTCGCCGCGATGGATGTTGGTGCAGTAGGTCAAGTGCGCCGCGCCGGATGCAAGTTCCAGTCTCATTTCTCTGAACCTCGGGGATCGGCGGGTTGAAGTCGGATCATTGTCGGGCACCGTGGGCGGCCGAAGCAGCCGACGCCATGAACCGGCGCCGGCCGCATCGTCGTTGCGGGACGTCAGGTGGTAGGGATTGCCGCCCCTGGGCCTGAGGTGGCGGCGCTGAAGATGCTGGTGGTGCCGGGATAGTTTGTGAACGGGTTGCTGCCGAGTGTTGCGCTGCTGCCGAAAGGATTGCTGCTTGGGCTGCTGGAAGTGCTGGAGGAAGACGCGGAACCAGACGAGCTGCCCAGGTTGCCGAACAACGTCGCGGGCGTGACGCCCGGCAGGTTGAGCAGCGCGCCGAACGGGCTTTGCTGCAGCAATGACGCCAGGCTGCTGTTGCCGGATGTGCCGCTGGCGGGAGCGCTGCTGGCGGTTGCGCTGCTGCCGGACGCGCTGCTGGCGGGGGCGGCGATGCCGCTGGCTGCGTTCATCAGCGCGCTGAAGTCATAGGCGTAGGGGTTGCTGGTGCTGGCTGGGGTTGCCGAGGCGGACCCGGCGGCCGGCGCGCTGCCGCCGGCAATCATGGAAGCCGCACCGATGATGCCAGCCAATGCCGATGATGCCGGACTGCTCGACGATGTGCTGCTGGCTGGGCTGCTGCTGGCGGAACCCTGGCTGGGCAGCCCGGCATTGCCGAAAATGGTCTGCGCGGTAACGCCCGGCAGATTGAGCAGCGGGCCAAACGGGCTCGCCGCAAGCAGGGAGTTGATATCACTGCTGGAAGGAATACTCGCGCTCATGCTGGAAGTTCCTGTGCTGCTTGGTAGGGTGCTGGTGCCGCTCGTGCCTGGTGCACTGCTGCTGGTGCCTGTGCCTGGAGCACTGCTGCCGGTGCCAGAAGTAGTAGTGGTCGCGCCTGCGGCTGGGGTGCTGCTGGTGCTGGCACTCGCCGAAGCACCTGCTGCTCCGCCAAACAGGGCAGCGAAAGGGTTGCTCGACGAAGCGCCAGTGCTTGCAGCCGGCGCCGCGGCGGAACTGCTGTTGGACAAACCGCTGTAGTTGTAGGGCGAGGACGAACCGCTACTGGCCGCGACAACGAACGAATTGTTGTTGCCATCGATACCGACGTTCGGGCCCGATCCGTCATTCTGGCTGGCGACGACGAACTGGTTGTTGCCACCCTGGACGCCGACATTGTCGCCTGATCCTGCTGGCGCACTGGTCCCGTCCCCGACTGTCACCGGGGCGTTCGACGGCGTGATGACGGACTGGTTGTTGCTGCCGCCGCCTGAACTGAGCGCTGGCATGCTGCTGCTGGAGGAGCTGGGGGACGAGGCTGCGGACCCGCCCGCATTGGCATACTGATAGCTGACCACGAAGGCATTGTTGCCGCCCGCCACACTGACATCGTTGCCGGACGGCGTGCCGCTTTGCGCTGAATAGTTGTAGACCACCACGAATTGACTGTTGCCGCCGTTGATGCTGACGGTGTTGCCGCCCTGCGCTGTGGCGTCGCCGCTGCCGGACGGTGCCACCTGAACCACGAATTGGTTGTTGCCGCCGTTCACGTCGATCGCGTTGTTGACCTCGGTTGATCCGTTCAATGCAACAACGAATTTGTTGTTGCCGCCGATAACGTCGATTGTGCTGCCAGTGGTGCCAGACGTGCCGGCATCACTGACCACGAAAGTCTGGTTGCTGGCCTGGACGGTTGTCGTGCCGCTGACCGGCGTAATGGTCGTCACGTTGCTGGCATTGGGCTGGCCCGCGGCGCTGAAGTCATAGGCGCCGCTAGTGGTTGGACTGCTGCTGGTCGTTCCGGACATCTTGTTGGTTCTCCTGGTTCATGTCACTCCATCGATTGGCTGGCCCAGGATGGGCGATGGAGCATGAAGGTAGAGCCGTCACGCTGAGGAGCCGATTGGCACCGGCGGCGCTTCGGATCGGTCGCGCTCGAGCAGTGAGACGCGCTTGTAGGCCTGTCCGGCACGAACCACCTCGTGACGTACGGATCGGGCGCTTTCGAAACGCTCTCTCAGCGCATCTGCGTCATCCCAGCGGATGGCGCGCTGCAGTGCAAACAGGTCTTCAATGTAACGTCCAAGTACTTCCAGCACCGCGGGCTTGTTGTGCAGGAACACATCCCGCCACATCACCGGATCCGAGGCGGCGATCCGGGTGAAGTCGGTAAATCCGCCGGCCGCGTATTTAAGCACCTCGGCCTTCAGTACGCCTTCCAGGTCGTCCGCCGTGTTGACAATGTTGAACGCTAGCAGATGCGGAAGATGTGAGGTGACGGCCAGCACCTTGTCGTGGTGCGAGGCCTCCATCAGCTCCACGCGTGAGCCGACCGCCCGCCACAGATCGGCAATACGGCGGACTGCTGTCGGGTCGGCTTGCTGATCCGGTGTCAGGATACACCAGCGGCCCTGGAACAGCCGGTCGATCGCAGCACTGGGCCCGGATTTTTCCGTTCCCGCAACCGGATGACCGGGCACAAATTGCCGCGGATCGATGTAAGGGGCCACACTGGAAATGATTTCTGCCTTCACGGACCCGACGTCAGTGACGATGGTTTCAGGCTGCAGGCCCGCGGCCAAGGCACGGGCTGCGTGGCCAGTTGCGCCGACCGGAACGCCCAGCACGACCAGGTCAGCCTCTCGCACCGCCGCCGCCGCATCGGTTGCGACCTCATCCACCAGTCCAAGTGCCAAAGCCTGATCCAGCGTCTCTTGCCGGCGTGCCACACCGACCAGGTGGCGGGCCAGGCCCAGGCGCCGCATGTCCCGAGCCAATGAGCCGTTGATAAGGCCGATGCCGACAAAAGTGACCCGATCGAACGGCACTACGCCGTCCGCCGCAGACACCGGATCCTGGACAACAGGCAGGTGATGGCGCTGGGGCACGCAGGTCATCGGTTGCTTCCCGCGCCGGCGCGCTGTTGTTGCGACCGCCTTGTCTTCAGCTCGTCGGCCAGCAGAAACGCGACCTCCAGGCTCTGCTGCGCGTTCAGCCGCGGGTCGCAGAACGTGTGGTACCGCTCATTCAGCGCAGCATCGGTGATCGCCTGGGCGCCCCCGGTGCATTCAGTGACATTCTGCCCGGTCATCTCGATATGGATGCCACCGGGATAGCTGCCTTCAGCCTTGTGGATTGCAAAGAAACTTTTGATCTCGGCAGTGATCCAGGCGAATGGGCGGGTCTTGTAGCCTGAGGAGGCTTTGATCGTGTTGCCGTGCATCGGGTCGCACGACCAAACGACCTGGCGGCCTTCGCGCTGCACCGCGCGGATCAGCGGCGGCAGATAGGTGCCCACCTTGTCGTGGCCCATGCGGGCGATCACGACCAGTCGGCCAGCCTCATTGCGTGGGTTGAGCACGTCGATCAACCGCAGCAGCTCATCCGGCTGCAGCGTTGGGCCGGCCTTCAGGCCCACGGGGTTGGCGATGCCGCGCGCATATTCAACATGCGCACCGTCCGGGTCGCGAGTGCGGTCGCCGATCCAAACCATGTGCGCGGCGGTGTTGTACCACATCCCGCTGAGCGAGTCGGTTCGGGTCAGCGCCTGCTCGAAGCCCAGCAACAGCGACTCATGCGAGGTGTAGAGCGTGCTGTAAGCCATCGGCGGCGTGGTCGCGTCGGACAGTCCGCAGGCCGCCATGAACGCCAGCGCCTCGGAGATCCGGTTGGCCACGTCCTCGTAGCGCTCGCCTTGCGAGGAATGCTCGACAAATGCCAGGTTCCAGTCGTGCACGTGGGTCAGCCGGGCATATCCGCCATTGGTCAACGCACGCAGCAGGTTTAGCGTCGCCGCGGCCTGTGCGTATGCGCGTATCTGGCGTTCCGGGTCAGGCCGTCGCGCCGCGGCGGTGAACGCCAGGGCATTGACGATGTCGCCGCGGTAGCTGGGCAGGCTGACATCGCCCTGCCATTCCTCATCCGAGGAGCGTGGCTTGGCGAACTGGCCGGCCACCCGGCCGACTTTCACCACCGGCAGACCCGCACCGAAGGTCAAGACCACCGCCATCTGCAGCAGCACGCGCAAAAAATCGCGGATGTTGTCGGCCCGGTGTTCGGCGAAGCTTTCCGCGCAGTCGCCACCCTGCAGCAGGAAGCCACGTCCGGCCGCAACCTCACCCAACTGGCGGCGCAGCTCCCGCGCCTCGCCAGCGAAGACCAAGGGCGGCGACTGACGCAGCCGCGCCTCGACATCAGCCAGATGCGCAGGATCGTCGTAGGCCGGCATCTGTGTGACCGGACAGGTCCGCCATGACGCGGGATGCCAACCAGCGGACGCCTGCGGACCGGCTTCGAGATGAGTTGTCCCGGCCAGGACATCACTCAGATCCATCGCGATACCCATCTCAATTCTCTACGTCCAGGCTGCGCCGGTCAGTCGATCCGTCATCGATGCGGACCGGTGCGCTGGCCCCGGCGAACCCGATGGCCTGTTCCGCCGCGCGCAGCAGCGCGGCCGCCTTGTTGTAGGATTCCTGGTACTCCGACTCAGGGTCCGAATCGGCGACCACGCCACCGCCGGCCTGGACGTACAGCATGCCCGACTTGACCAGCCCGGTGCGCAGGCTGATGCAGGTATCCAGATTGCCGTCCGCGCCGATGTAGCCGATGCCGCCAGCATAGAAGCCGCGGCGCACCGGCTCGATCTCGTCGATGATTTCCATCGCGCGGATCTTCGGCGCGCCAGAGACCGTGCCCGCGGGGAATCCCGCTGCCAGCACGTCCAGCAGGTCGGCCCGCTCCGGATCCAGTTCCCCCTCGACATTCGATACGATATGCATGACGTGGGAGTAACGTTCGACGAGCATCTTCTCGGTCACGCGAACCGAACCGACCTTGGCGACGCGGCCGACATCGTTGCGGCCCAAATCAAGCAGCATCAGGTGCTCAGCCAGTTCCTTCGGATCGGCAAGCAGGTCCTGTTCGAACTGCAGATCCTCCTCGCGCGTGACACCACGTGGACGGGTGCCAGCGATCGGCCGCACAGTGACGGTACCATTCCGCAGCCGCACAAGAATCTCCGGCGAGGCACCCACCAGCGCCGCTTCGCCAAAATTCAGATAGAACATGAACGGCGACGGATTCAGCCACCGCAGCGAGCGATACAGCGCGAACGGCGGCAGGTGGAACGGCACGGCAAACCGTTGCGACGGCACCACCTGGAAAGCGTCGCCGGCACGGATATAGGTTTTCGCCTGCTCGACCATTGCGTGGTATTGCTGGCGAGACAGGTTGGATCGCGGTTCCGGCGCCGGGCTGACCTGTTCCGGCGCGAATGGATGCGGCAACGCCCGTTGCAGTGCGCTGTCGACATCGGCAAGCCGCTCCATTGCCAGCGTATAGGCCGCAGCGGCGGAAATATCAGCCTTCGGGTAAACCGGCGTAACCACCGTGACTCGGTCGAGCACGTTGTCGAACACAACCGTGATCGTCGGGCGCATGAACAGCGCATCGGGAAGACCAAGCTCATCCGGATTTGCCGACGGCAAGTATTCGATCAGCCGGACAAAATCATAGGCAAAGAAGCCAATCAGGCTGGCGCTGCCCGGCGGCAGCGCGGACGGCAGGTGGATGCGGCTTTCGGCGATCAACGCCCGCAGGCTGGCAAGCGCCGGCTGCGGCGAGGGCTCGTAGAGTTCGTCGCCCTGCTGCGCGGTCCGGTTGATCTCCGCGCGGTTGCCATAGCAGCGCCAGACCAGGTCAGGGCGCACGCCGATATAGGAGTAACGTCCCCTGGAAGCGCCGCCCTCGACCGACTCCAGCAGGAAGCCATACGGCTCGAGGTTGTTCAGCTTCATCATCACCGCAACAGGCGTTTCCAGATCCGCCATCAGCGTGGTCCAGACCACCTGAGCGCGACCGCTGTCATACGCCTTGGCAAACACCGCCCGGCTTGGCTTCAGGTGAAGTTCGGCCTCTTGTGGCGACACCGGCCGATCGTTTGGCCGCTCCTGCCGAGGGTCCTGCGCGCTCATGCCGTCCGGCTGCGGCAGGTTGGCGGTACGGTACGGTGGACGTTCATGCAGGCACCTTGTTTGTAAACCGCGCCAATGCGTCCAGTTTCGCGGCGCCGGCGCCGGTGTCGACAGATTGGCACGCCATCGCAACGCCTTGCGCCAGGGTTCCGCACCGGCCGGCTGACACCAGCGCGGCTGCGGCGTTCAGTACGACGATGTCACGATAGGGGCCAACCTGGCCGTCCAGCAGCCGGCGCAGCGCCTTCGCATTGTCCAAGGCATCGCCGCCATGAAGATCGTCAGGCTTCGCCCGATGAATACCTAGCTGTTCCGGCAGCACGTCGAACTGACTGATCGAACCGGTCTCCTGCAGCTCTACCACCTGCGAGCGGGTTGTCGTCGTCAGTTCGTCCATCCCGTCATCGCCATGCACCACCCAAGCCCGGTCAGAGCCCAGGACTCGAAGGACACTGGCAAACGGCAGCAGCCATTTCGGCGCAAAGACGCCTAGCAGATGCCGCCGCACGCCAGCGGGATTGGACAGCGGCCCCAGCAGATTGAAGATCGTCCGTGTGCCAAGTTCCCGCCGGCTGTCCCCGACATGCCGGATCGCACCGTGGTGGCGCGCGGCGAACAGGAAGCAGATGCCGATCTGATGCAGGCAGTCCTGCACCAACTCCCGCGGCGCATCCAGGTTGACCCCAAGGGCCTCCAGCACATCAGCGGCGCCGCAGCGCGACGAAAGTGCGCGATTGCCGTGTTTCGCCACCGGTACCCCGCACCCGGCCACAACGAAGGCAACGGCGGTGGAGATGTTCAGCGTATGCATCCCGTCCCCACCCGTGCCGCACGTGTCAATGGCGCCTTCGGGTGCGGCCACCGCCACCATCTGCGCCCGCATCGAGCGAACGGCACCGATGACCTCATCCGTCGTTTCGCCGCGCACGCGCATCGCCATCAACAATCCACCGACCTGGGTCGGTGTCGCCTGCCCCTGCAGGATGGCATCGAACGCTTCCTGTGTCTGCGCCGTCGACAGGCAGGCACCGCTGGCAAGAAGGCCGATGATCGGCCGCAACGGCTGGCGCAAGACCTCATTCATGATCGGCCCCATGATCAGCCCTGGTGCCCCACGAGGCTCAGGAAGTTGCGCAGCAGGACAAACCCGGTAGCAGTCTCGATGCTCTCCGGATGAAATTGCACGCCATGGATGGGCAGGTGCCGGTGGCGCAGCCCCATGATCAGCCCATCATCGGTCCAGGCGTTGACCAGCAAGTCCGCTGGCAGGCTGCTCCGCTCCACCACCAGGCTGTGATAACGGGTGGCGGGGAACGGGTTGGCTGCGCCGGCGAAGATCCCGGTGCCGTCATGGTGGATCAGGCTGATCTTGCCATGCATCGGCACCGGCGCACGCACCACTGCGCCGCCGAACGCCTGGCCGATCGCCTGATGGCCAAGGCAGACACCCAGGACGGGGCGGCTTCCGCTAGCTTGACGGATGACTTCCAGCGAGATCCCGGCACGGTCAGGGTCGCACGGGCCTGGCGATACCACCACCGCATCATGGCCAAGCGCCAGCGCACCACCCGCGGTCATCGCATCGTTACGATGCACCGAGACCTCGGCGCCCAGCTCACCCAGGCGATGGTACAGGTTGAAAGTGAAGCTGTCGTAGTTGTCGATCAGCAGCAGCGTTGGCGCACCGGTGTTGCGGCGAACCGGCAATGGTGTCGTCTTCGGCAGCGTTCCGGCCCCGGTTGCGGCGGCGACGCCTGCTCCCTGCATCCAGGACGCTGTGTCACCGCTGCGGACGGCAGAGTCCTGAACGCTCATGACGATGTCTCCGGGATGTAGCTCATGCCCTTGGCGAAGGAGGCCAGGTTGCCGGCCTTCTGCTCCAGCACGCGCTTCAGGCTCATGCTCTCGGCGCCGTAATCCTCGATCTGCAGCTTGCCGTGCCTGGGCTGGACGCCCTTCTCGAAGAACGCGATGCGGTGCTGTACCAAGCCCCGAGCGGACGGATTGCCGAACGCATAGGCGCAGGGGACCAGAATGATGCAACTGCGCTGGGTGAAGTCGAAGGCGCGGTAGCGGTGTTCGAGTTCGATGATGACGTAGTTCTTGCAGTCGAACGTACGGGCGTGGATCTCGACGGGGTGGCCGTATTCGTCAAGGAAGTAGCCGCGGTCGGGTTCGGCGGCATCGTCCGGCTTGATGAAGTATGCCCATTCCGACAGGTTGCGGACGTCGCCAAGATAGGGGGCGGCAACCTGCAGCGGCGCATCGACGAAGATTGAAACGGTCTGGATTTCAAAGCGGCCCTGAGCTGCTGCGGTCAGCCCGGCGCGGCGCTCCAGGTTGCCCTTCAGCGAGCGGATTTCCGCCGTGTGGACGAAGTGGATGCCTTGCATGATCATCGGCGTGCGGCGTTCCGGGCCGACAAAGCTCAGCCAGTGAAAGTAGACGCCGGCTTCGTCCGATCCCAGATAGCTGGCAGGGAACACCAATGCCGGATAGCACTGGAAGTATTCGCCGTACTTGAAGCCGCAATGCCACTCGACGCCGCGGAACAGCGGGGTGTTGATCGGGCGGACGTGATAGAACAGGTCGTGCTGATAGCCCGACGCCGTGCCGCGCCAGGTGTTCTCGTCCATCTGCTCGACCATGCGGCTGTACAGCGTCCACTCATCAAGGTTCCTGAGGTCGCGCAGGTAGCTGAAGACGTCATTCTCAGGCGCCGCGACATAGGTGGAGGTGGCGAACGTATTGCTTTCCATGACGATCGGGTCCCGCGCTAATGGGTCGCGTTGACGGGGAAGCTGAGTTCCCGCGGACGGGCCGGGGCGGTCGCCGCACGCAGCCCTTCGTTGCGCCCATGGGTCGGGGCGCTTTCGTCTGCATCGATCAGCACGTCGAGCACGAACGGTCCGCTGGCCTTCAACGCTCGGCCGACCGAAGCTTCCAGATCGGCTTCATTTGCAACCCGAACCCCATCGGCGCCCAAGGCAAGAGCCAGCATGGCAAAGTCGGTAACAGGGAATTCCGCGTCAGCAACGCCGGACATCCCAAGTGCTGCCATGCCCTGGTGGCACATGTTGTAACGCCCGTCGTTCAGCACGATCCAGATTGCCGGCACGCCGCGCTTAGCCGCGGTGTTCAGCTCGCTGTTCATGTGCATGGCGCCGTCGCCGACGATCGCGACCGCCCGGCCATGGCCAATTGCAGCGCCCAGCACGCCGGCGGCCGCATGACCCATCGAGCCGAGGTTGGTGCTGACGCGATAACGCTGCGGCTGGTTGAACCGCAGGTAGTGCGTCGCCCAAGTGAAGCTGTTGCCGGATTCAGCCAGCATGATCGCGTCGCTGCCGTCGACAATCATCCGCTGGATGACCGTCATCAGCACGCTCGGGCGCACCCGTTCTGAGGCCTTCGGCTCGGGGTGGGCGGGATGCGGTTTCACCAGCCGTGGCGGCGCGGCGGCATTGCGCGCAGCCGGCCAGGCTTCCAGCACCGCTGCCAGGAAGTCGCCAACGTCAGCCTGCACGGACAGCGTCTCGGCCTGCGGATAGGCCACACCCGGCACGGCCGGATTGACGTCGACGTGGATGAAGCCGTCAGCTGGGACCAGAGCAGGATTCCAGAACGAGGTGGGTTCGCCCAGCCTGGTGCCCAGGACCAGCACCCGACGCGGTGCATGTTCACGCATATATGCCGCGACTACGCCGGTATGGCCGCCCATGCCGGTAACACCGATGAACAGCGGGTGGTCCTCGGGAAAGATGCCCTTGGCCCGCGGCGAGCACATCACCGGCGCGCCCGCCCGTTCCGCCAGTTCGCGCAGGCCACGCGGCGCACCACGCGCGCCGAAGCCTGCCCAGATGGCGAACGAACCCGTTGACAGCAGCTCGACACAGCGGGCGATGGCGGTTGGGTTCACGCCGGGCCGGCAGGCCGCAATGGACATCCCGGCTGCCTCCTTGGTCAGACTGGGCAGCGGGCCGCTCAGCGCGGCGCCCTGCACCGCGTTGGGAATACTGACATGGGCAACGTAGCCACCCGGGCGCCGCAGCCCTGCCGCCAGCCGCCGCAGCAGTTGCGGCAACTGCTCCGGCGTCTCCAGCACCGTGGCGTCATCAAACCATGGACCGGCCTCGAACAGCGCGCTGGTCGGCATGGTGTAGCCGCTGGTCTCCTGAATCCCGCCGCGTCCCCGCTGCGGCGCAGAGGCATAGGCGCTGACGAGGATGATCTTCGCTCCCTCAGTGCGCGCGGCAAGAATGCCGGTCAGCGCGTTGGTGATGCCCGGCCCGGTGGTGGTGAACACGACGACCGGCTGCCCGCTGGCAAAGTGCGCTTCCGTCGCGGCAAACGCAGCGCCGCTTTCATGCCGGAAATGCAGCAGATCAAGCCGCCGGGAGAACGCCGCCCACAGCAGCGCCTGTGCCCCGCCGCAGACGCCGAACGCGTTCACCACGCCAAGGCTGCGCAGCGCCTCGGCAAAGCCCTCGGCAACCGTGAGCGGCGCGGGGGACCCGACGCTGAGGCCAGCGTCGGCGGTAGAGACGACATTGGATGGTTTGAGGTCCGTGATCATACCAAAGTATTCCGCGCGGTCTGGGCAATCAGCGTCTGGCCAAGCGCCGTCGGGTCGAAATATGGGTCGAGGAACAGCGAGCCGTGTTCGACCTGCGGGTCCTGTCCGACGATGGCGGGATTGTAGGTCGGCGTGGAACCCGGCGTTGGCGTGCTGCTGAGCACAGGCTGGGCGATGTTGGTAAAGCCGTAGTTGGACGGGGTGGCGGCAATGCCGTTGAACAGCGTGTTGAGATCCAGCGTCTTCACATCCAGTCCGGTCTGATTCTGGAACGTCGTCAGCGCGGAGGAAAGCTGGCTGTTGAAATCGTCCACCAATCCCTGGAACATCGCAGGCGTCGCGCCGGTGGCGGCCTGGAACGCCGGGCTGCTAAACAGCGGCGCCAGCGTGATGTCCGGCACGTCCGAAATCAGGAAGTGCTTGGCCCCCATGTCGGCCAACTGACCAAGCCCCGAGATGATTGCGTTGACGCTGTCGGTGACGCCTTGGGTGGGCGATTCATCGCTGGGCAACGAGATGTCGTTGCCGCCGAAGGTCACCGAGACCAAGTCGTTGGGCGAGAACGATCCGTCGTCCTGCTGGAACTGCTGGATCTGCCCGGCGAAGGTGGACAGCGGCGTCTGGGACGCATCCGGTATGAGCGGATCGGGTGCGCCAAGGTCGCGGGCCGACGCGCCTTCATAGGCGTAGTTCTCCTGCTGGGACGGGCTTGTCAGCCCCAGCATCTGCGCGAGGTCAGTGGTCCACTTCGGCCCGTCGGAAAAGTCGCCCGTCGGCGAATAGGTCGCCGCCGTAACCCCCGGCGCCTGGCCCAGCGATTCCTCAAGCGCGGCCGCGTTGCCGTTGTCGGCAAGCCGGTCGCCGAAGACGACCAGCTTGGAGACGGTGTAGGTCCCGCCATTGCCAGCCGGCAGCGCAGGCGCCGCACCCGGACCGGGCGAGTCGTTGCCGAAGAACGGCTCGAACGATGAGGCGTAGACGTTGGTGGGATCGACCGGCGGGCTGGTCGGGTCGGTCGGCCCGGGGAATACGGCGGCTCCTGGACTGACGCCGGGCACCCCCGCGGACGTGGTGGGACCCGAGGCGGACGTGCTGGATGCCCCAGCCGTGACGCCAGAGCCGGTGGTGTCCTCGCCATGCGGCGGCAGCGTCGACGTCATGCTGCTGCTCGCGCTGCTGCTGCCCAGACTGCTGGGCGACGTGTTGTTCGTCCCATTGCCGGGGGCGACCGTCGCGTTGATCAGCGAGGCCATGTTGCTGGTGCTGGGACCGCTGCTAGAACTGCTGCCGGAGGTTGACGGGCTGCTGGAGGTTGACGGGCCGCTGGAGCCGCTGCCCGTTGTCGGCGGCACCGCCGTGGCCGGAATGTTGCCGGGGACGTTGGGAAGGCTGTTGGCGTTCTTGAACGTGGTGTTGGAGATCTCAGCCGCGTACTCCTCGCTGGGACTGCCGCCCTGCGCGACGACGGCCGCATACTGCGGCGGCGTCAGGATCGGCGGCTGCTTCTGCAGCACGGTGGCGTTCTCGACAGTCGAGCCGTCACTTGACAGGCCGTAGACATCGTTGCGTGCCGCATCCACGGTGTAGAGCTCGCCGTTCGGGCCCTGTGTGATGTCGTACAGGTTGCTCTCGGTGTTGAATTGCGTCGTTGCACCGTCCGGCCCATTTGCAGCGGCATAGCTCAGCGCATTGAACTCAGGCGTATAACTTGCCTGCGATGGGTCGGAGCCGAACAGGCCGGTCAGCTTGAGCACCCCTTGCAGGTCGTTGCCGAAGCTGCCGAGCGATGCTGCGGTTTCCGGTGCCAGGCCGCCACCCGAGGCGATGTAGACCGTACCGTCCGGGGTGATGGTCAGCGCATTCGGGCCGACCGCGTTGACGCGGTCCTGGCCTGTCGTCGGGTTGAACTCGAGAAAAGAGGGCAGACCCGTGTAGATCCGCTGCTGACCGCCTGACGGGCTGGTGATGTCGACCCGGGTAATCGAGCCGCTGTAGCCGCCGCGCTCACTAACCTGTCCCGGAATAAAGGGAATGACCGGGGCGTTGGCTGCATCGGGTGAACTGGAAGGCGTACCATCGCCTTGCTCCAGCACATACAGATTGCCGTCCGGACCAAATGCCATGCCGCGCGGGTCGTTAAGCCCGCTGGCCACGACCGCCGAGGTCACCGCGCCTGTGGTCGGATCAGTGTGATAGTCGATGACCTCGCCAGTGCCAGGCCCGTTGTTATCGGTCGAGACGTAGACGTCGCCGGTTTGCTGATCGACCAACAGGTATTGGCTAAGGTGAAGCTCTGGCCCGGAGATGGTCGTACGGGTGCCATCCGGCGCCACCTGGATCAGTTGATCGGGCGGCAGGTCGGCAGGATTGATGGTTGGATCATACACGCCCGCAGCGTTGTCATACTGCAGCACGTACATGTCGCCGTTGCTGTTGTTGAAGCCCAAGCTGACGACACTGGTGAAGCCGCTGGCATAAGCTTGCGGCACGCCGCTGGGGATGGTGCCGTTATAGCCGGTTGAAGCGGACGGGTTGGCGATGCGGTAGATCGTCGAGTAGCCCGACGCATACGGAATGCCGGTCAGCTCGCTGACGTAAAGTGCGCCGTCCGGACCCACTGTCACCCCGGTCGGCACCGGTTCCGTCTGGCGCGTGAAGAAGCCGAGATTGCCGGTTGAGTATTGCGGCGGCAGCACTGGCAGCGAGCCAGTATCAGTGGTGCCCGTATCGCCTATTGCACTTGTGTTCGTATTGCTTGATCCGGTTCCAGTGCTGGGTGCCGTCGTGCTGGTTGTTCCACTCATGCGACATACTCTCCGGAATTCGTTTCACACCGACACGCACTGAATCGTCTTTATCGTTACTGTAGGCACCATCCATACGGCGGCGATGAGAAAGATCTAGCGGAAACGAGCCGGGTTGCACACACGGTAAATCCAAGTCCTCGTTCACAAATTAGCCCAACATGAAGCAGAGTTTATGCCGATTTGCGGTGGCTAAAAACTTTCTTTTATTTGCCCAACAAATCAGCTTAGGATAGGACGTATCATAACATTTGTAGCATTACTGGCTGCCACGGTTTTACCTGCCATCAACCATCTTGTACTGTCTGGATGATCATATACTGGTTGAAATCGTGTTTATGCCCGGTGGGCAAAGCACTCCAATGTAAGGCCCAGCGCCAACAGCCAGGCTCCGCACCGCCGGTGTCAGAACCGACCGCGCTCAGGCGCGAAGACAAAGTCAATTGCGGGCTCCAGGCAGCAATCTGGCCGCCGCACCGACAGCAAACCTTCGCCGGCGGCGCAAACATCAGGAAAGCGACAAGTCAGACCTATGTTCCAAAAACTCCCGACGCAGCCCCAGGATCCGCTGCTGGCACTTATTGAACTATTCCGTGAGGACGCGCGTCCGACAAAGCTCGACCTGGGTGTCGGGATGTTTCGAGACGATAATGGTCATACCCCGGTGATGCGTGCGGTGAAGATGGCGGAACGCATCCTGCTGCATCGCCAGTCCAGCAAAAGTTACCTTGGGCCTGAAGGCGACCTGAAATTCATCGAGCTGCTGTCGTCATTGATCCTCGATGATACAGCCATGCTTGGCGGACGACTGATCGGCGTGCAGACGCCGGGCGGCGGCGGGGCGCTGCGTTTGGGCGCGGACCTGCTTGCGGCGGCCAAACCGAAAGCTCGCATCTGGGTTGGCTCACCGACATGGCCTAATCATCAACCGATCCTGGCCGCCGCTCGGCTGGACATCGAGACGTTTCCATACTTTCAACCAGCCACTCAAAGTCTGCGTTTCGATGACATGATGCAGATGCTGTCCAAAGCCAATGCCGGCGACGTCGTGCTGCTGCAGGGCTGTTGCCACAACCCGACGGGCATGGATCTCGACGAACCGCAATGGGATACTCTCGCCGATGTCCTGGCGATGCGCCGGCTCATACCGTTCATCGACTTTGCCTACCAGGGACTGGGCCGTGGAGTGGAAGCCGATGCTTACGGCGTCCGTCGCGTCTTGTCGCGCGTGGAAGAGGCGCTGGTCGCATACTCGTGCGACAAAAACTTCGGCCTGTACCGGGATAGGACTGGCGCGCTGTTTGCCGTGGGACAAAGTCCCGCGACGGCAGGCGTCATCCGCGATACGATGGCCGCGCTGGCTCGGGTGAACTGGTCAATGCCGCCCGATCATGGCGCCGCCGTGGTCAGGATCATCCTCGAGTCGCGGGAGCTGACCCGAACCTGGCGGCAGGAGCTTGACGACATGCAGCAGCGAATTGTCAGCGTCCGTCGCGGTCTGGCTAAGGCCGATAATCGTCTGGCCTTCTTGCTGCGCCAGCATGGCATGTTCTCGCAGCTACAGATCAGCCCTGATGCCGTTGGCAGGCTGCGCGAGGCTTATGGCATCTACATGCCTGGCAGCGGACGGGCCAATTTCGCCGGCCTGCGGCTGCAGGACATCCCAAACTTCCTGCATAGCCTTCAGGCTGTGGGCGCTGTGCCAGGGCGGTCGTCCGACGATCTTGTGGGAACGATGACGGCATGAGCGGTGTTAACAGGGTGGAAAACAACACGCTCGCGACGGCAGATGACAGTCATCGCGGACTGGCCTTCTGCCTGCCGCGCCAGACAAGATGATCCATCGCCAGGCGCCACGGCGCGGGCGCCTGTTTCCAGTCGTCTATGCCTTCCGCACACGCAGCCGTTGGCAGCCTGTGATGTGGATGCGGATTTCGATGCGTTTAAGTGCCGAACGGACCGGGCGAATGAGTGATGGCTTCATAGTCAAAATGAGAATCCGGACCGCCTTCGAAGCTGGCGGCCAAAGTTCAGGAACGTCGAAGCCAAGTCAAGGAACAGCGAAGACACACATATCCGTTATACCGCGGTTCGCCCTTTAACTTATGCTTAACACTCCCATAGACATGTTGATGATACGTGTTACAGAAAATCGGGATCAAAAAAACCCTGTTTGCAACTGGATTATCCAGCGTGAGTATTGCGTCGGGTTCAATATGAAGGCCTTTACCGCATGTTCGGTGGCCACACCTGAAGCTCATCGCAACGTAACTCGCGTGATATTGGAAAGAATCTCTCGACCGGTGCCAGGATTGTCAGGCCTTGGAATATCTGCTTCGGAACACGCAGGATTGGAAAGCAGGGGCCAAACATCCAGGCACACGGCAGCGTTAACGCAGCGTGGTTAAGGATAATCCGTGTAGTGGCTCCACAATTCAGCAGCTATGAGCAGGTGAGCTTGGACGGGGACAACAGCCCCAGCAGCTTCCCCGTGCTCGCCGAATACTTCAGCGCCTCCGGCTCATTGTCGGAAGCAGAGCTTGCATTGCTGCGTGAACTCGCCGCGAATGCGCATTACCATCCGCCGCATCGCGATCTGTGGTCAGCCTACAAACGGCCGCCGCCGCCACGCCTGCTTTGCGCCGGATGGGCTTGCCGCTATCGGACCTTGTCCGACGGCCGCCGGCAGATCGTCTGCATTCTGCTGCCGGGCGACTTCATCGGACCCGTTCTCGAACCACGGTTGCCCTCGTTCTGCGCCATTGCCCCGTTGACAGAGATCGAAGCGGTCAGCGCCAAGCCGCTCGCCGATGCCGCCATGGCCTGTGAGCCGGCTTATCCCACCCTGGCCAAAGTGGCTCGGCTTGCAACACATCTGCAGGACGCGCTGCTGTGCGAACAGATCGCACGGCTTGGTCAGCAGAACGCCGGCGAGCGGCTGGCGCACCTGATGCTGGAGCTGCATTATCGCCTGGGCCTGATCGGCCAGGTGGACGGCGACAGCTTCGCCCTGCCGCTGACCCAGGACGTCCTGGCCGACGCCCTCGGTCTTAGCGCGGTTCATCTGAACCGCACGCTGAAGCAGCTTCGCCGGGACGGGCTGCTCAAGATTGAGGGCGGCAGGATTACGCTTCTCGAGTCAGAGACATTGCGCGCGATGGCGAGCTGGACGGTGCCTCGCGCTTTCGGGGCGGAGTTGCATTAGGCTAGCGCGTCGTCACGCCGATGCCACGCTCCCGATGACGCTCTATCCGTTCAAACATGCCGCCGAACGTTGCCCGCCGGGTTTTGACGTTGTAGTCGTGCGGACAGCCCAGATCGATTGCGCTGACTTCATCAAGCCGGCGCATCTGGTCTGCTGCCAACGCCAGCTCCAGCGTTCCAAGGTTTTGCGTCATCTGCTCGGCGGTCCGTGCTGCCACCAGTGGAATCACCCCACGATCGCGCACCCAAGCCAGCGCCACTTGCACCGGCAGGATGCCGATTTCCTTCGCCATCTCCTTCACGACCGCGACGATGCGGAAAGCGCGGTCGTTGAGCTCTGTGAACGAGGCATTGTCAAGACGACCGCCACCCTTGCAGCCCTTGCTGTACTTCCCACTTAACAGGCCCTCTCCCAGCGGCGAACATGCCGTCACACCAAGGTCCAGCGTCCTTGCCATCGGCATCAGATCGCGTTCGGGCGTTCGTTCAACCAGGCTGTAGGCCGTTTGAAGCGCGGCGAACTGAGTCCAGCCATGCAGTTCCGCCAGGGTGTTGCATCGCGACACTACCCAAGCGGGCGTATTGGCAATGCCGGCGTACAGGATCTTGCCAGCTCGGACCAGGTCGTCCAGCGCCCGCATCACCTCGACATCCGGGGTCATGAAGTCCCAGCCGTTGACCCAGAAAAGGTCGATCCTGTCGGTATCCAGGCGTTTCAGGCTGCCTTCGACCGCACGCACGATATGCTTTCGGTGCGTGCCTGCGGCGTTGGGATCCAGCGACGGCACGGCATAGCCGTACTTCGTGGATAAAACCATTGCGTCACGGTCAACGCCGATAAAATCCTTCAGTAACCGCTCGCTCGTGCCGTTGGTGTAGAAATCCGACGTATCCAGGAAATTACCGCCTGCACTGCGATAAATCTCATAGATCCGTTGCGCCTCAGGCCTGGTGGATCCTGAGCCCCATTCCTCGCCAAACGTCATTGTACCAAGGCCAAATTCCGATACACGCAATCCGGAATGGCCCAGAAGCCGGTAACGCATCGGCACCATAAGAAAATCCTTTAGATTCGTAGCAAGCAAGCAGCCAATCACACCGGCCCATCTGCGGGATCATTGCCATGCCGCGGGTTGCTTGATCAGCTCTTAGCGTTCATCAAACCAGCGATTATTTACTCGAAGAGGTCCGGAAGGGAAGCGGCAAACAAAACCTCCCATGACCGAACCAATTGCAAACGTAATTCCGGATGATGGTCAAATTAAGAAATTCTAGTTAAGCACTGTTAATATTTTTTTACGGTCAACTTTACTCGCAAAAAGCTTTGCTGTCGGCAGCCTCTTTTGCCTGTCTGTCAGCTTCCTGCCGGAGAATCTTTTGTAGTAAAACAATGACACACCGGCATCGTCACACTCCGCCGCGTCGTTGTCCCGCCACGGCTGTCGCCAATTCATTCGCTTGCTGCAGGACACGATGGACGGTATCTGCGCTGGGCCGGCCGCAAGGATCCAGCGACGCTGCCAAAGTTTCAATCAGCACGCTGGCCACGACGGCACCATCCGCGATCCGGGCAATTTCGGCTGCCTGCTGTGGCGTGCGAACACCGAAGCCGATGGCAATCGGAAGGTCGGTCTGGGTGCGCAGGCGTGGAATCGCAGCGGTCAGGTCCTCGATCGCGGCCGAGCGCGTGCCAGTGATGCCGGTGATTGCAACGTAATAGACAAAGCCGCTGGCGTGCTGCAGCACCAGTGGAAGTCGGCTGTTGTCCGTGGTGGGCGCGATCAGCCGGATCAGGTCCAGGTTCGTCGCCGACAGGCCAGGGATCAGCTCCTCCGACTCTTCAGGCGGCATGTCGACCACGATCAGTCCATCCACACCCGCATGCTCCGCGTCCTGGCAGAAGCGGGCGACACCATAGGCCAGGATGGGATTCAGGTAGCCCATCAAGACGATCGGCGTTTCCTGGTCGTCGGCGCGAAACAGGTCCACCATTCCCAGCGCGCCTTCCAACGTGCCGCCCGCCTGCAACGCCCGCTGGCCAGCTCGCTGGATCGTCGGGCCGTCAGCCGCCGGATCAGTGAACGGCACGCCGATCTCGATCAGGTCAGCGCCAGCCGCGGGCATGCCGCGCAGGATGTCCATGCTGGTCGCCGCATCCGGATCGCAGGCTTCCAGAAACGGGATGAAGGCCGCCCGCCCCGCCTCTCGTAATTTGGTGAAGCGGGCGGCGATGCGCCCGGCGCGGGCGTTGCTCATATCGTTTGCCCGAGGTGGTGCGCGACCGCAAAGATGTCCTTGTCGCCGCGCCCGGACAGGTTCAGCACGATGCTCTGGTCCTGCGCCATCGTCGGCGCCAACTTCATCACATAGGCTAGCCCATGCGCTGTCTCCAGCGCCGGAATGATGCCCTCTAGCTTGGAGCAAAGCTGAAACGCCTCCAGCGCCTCGGTGTCCGTTGAGGATACATACGCCACGCGCCCAATCTCGTGCAGCCAGGAGTGTTCAGGACCGATGCCAGGATAGTCCAGCCCGGCGGAGATCGAATGCGCTTCGGTGATCTGGCCGTGGCGGTCCTGCAGCAGATAGGTCTTGTTGCCGTGCAGCACGCCGGGGCGCCCGCCGCCGATTGCCGCGGCATGCGCTCCGCTGTCCATGCCATGCCCGGCGGCTTCCACGCCGTAAAGCCTGACCTCGGGGTCGTCGAGAAAGGGATGGAAGATGCCGATCGCCGAGGAGCCGCCGCCGACGGCGCAGACCACGGCGTCTGGCAATCGTCCCTCGGCCGCCAGCATCTGCTCCCTGGTCTCGTCGCCAATGACCGATTGCAGGTCCCGCACCATCATTGGATACGGATGCGGTCCGGCGGCCGTGCCGATGCAGTAATAAGTATCCGCGACGTTGGCAACCCAGTAACGCAGTGCCTCATTCATCGCGTCTTTCAGCGTCGCGGCGCCAGAGGTGACCGATTCCACCTCCGCCCCCAGCAGCCGCATGCGGAACACGTTGGGTTGCTGGCGTTTGACGTCGGTCTCACCCATGAACACCTTGCACGGCAAGTCGAACAGTGCACAGGCTGTGGCCGTGGCGACGCCATGTTGCCCTGCGCCGGTCTCTGCGATGATGCGGGTTTTGCCCATCCGCCGGGCTAGCAGGATCTGCCCCAGCACCGCGTTGATCTTGTGCGCGCCGGTGTGGTTCAGCTCCTCCCGCTTGAAGTAGATCCGCGCACCGCCCAGCCGCCGCGTCAGCCGCTCGGCAAACCACAGCGGGCTGGGCCGACCGACATAATTGCGCAGCAACAGCCGCCACTCCTGGTCGAATGTTGGGTCATTGCGAGCCTTCGCGTATGCCTGCTCGACCTCCAGAACATTCGGCATCAATGTTTCGGCCACGAATCGTCCGCCGAAATCGCCGAAGCGGCCGCGGGAGTCGGGCCCGTTCCGAAGACTGTTGGGCAGGATCTGGTTCACGAACAAACTCCCAATACTTGGCCGGAGAGCAATCAGATGGGGACTTCCTGATGCAATGAAACTGACCCATGAATAATACATCCGCAAAATTGCGTGCGTACTGCCAATAAAAGTCATATATTTACCTAACAAATGGCATGGCAGTACTTGGAAATGATGCCGCCTGCTGGATGCAACGTGATCCACGCCTAGATTTCTTGTCTGGGCCTGTTTTGCCCTTGTGCATACCATGCGCTTGATGATCGATACGTCTCCCCCCATTGCTCCATTACTGTCTCTCGTGTCGCGGTCTCTCCTGCTCATCCCATGCCTGGTAATCTGCGGGCCACGAAGTGCTGAGACATGCTGACGGAACGGCTGGCCGGCCTGCTGCCCCATGCCCGGAAACTGCGACGCGCCAGACGGTTAGCCCAAGCCGGGCGCAGCATTCAGGCATTTTCGCTGTTAGCGCCGCTGGCTAGACGCGGCTCGCCCGAAGCGCAGCTTTGGGTGGCACGGGCTTACTTGGAAGGCCGCGCCGTGCCGCCGAGCCGTCCCGATGCTATGCGGTGGTGTGAACGGGCGGCTCGCGCTGGACTGGTCGAAGCACAGACCCTCATGGCCTCACTGTGTCTAGAGCAACATCAGCCTGACTGGAATAATCGGGCTGATAAAGTTGCTCGCGAAAACAATGGGCTAGACCGCGCTGACTGTTCCAGTCAGCTTGAAAGCGGTCTAGCCAGTCCTGACGTGACCGTGGCCACGGCGCTTCCAGCGGCTCAGCGCCCTGACAATCCTGGCAGGTCGAATGAAACTAATCTGGACTCTGCTGTGTACTGGTCCAGGCAGGCCGCCGAGGGCGGCAGTGCCGACGCCAAGGCGTTGCTGGCATATCTTTACGCCGCTGGCCCAGAAGCCATGCGTGATCCTGCCTGGTCAGAGACGCTGTATCGCGAGAGTGCTGCAAGCGGCTCGCCGCAGGGCGCACTCGGCCACGGCTTGAACCTGTTGCGCTCACCCGATGAGGCCGACCGGCGGCAGGCGGCCCAGTGGATCCAGAAGGCCGCGGACGCCAACTTGGCTTTTGCCTTCTACCTGGCCGGCCTTGTGCATGAGGACGGCATCGGCGTCGCAGCCAATCTGCCGGCAGCGATGCAGTTCTACCAACAGGCTGCCGAACGCGGCATACGTCAGGGCGCGCAACGCCTTGGTCTGGCGCTCATGCAGGGCCACGGCGTTGCGCGAAATCTGCTGGTAGCCGAGACCTGGTTGCGCCGGGCTGCCCTGGCTGGTGAGCCCGAAGCCGCCCTCGCGATCGGTACGTTGTATGCCGCCTCCGGCGACCTGCCCCCGAACTACCTTGAAGCCGCCCGGTGGTTCACCCTGGCGGCGGAAGCCGGTCTTGGCCGGGCTGCCCGTGCCCTCGCGGCCTTACATCTTCAGGGCGGCCACGGGCTGAGGCAGGACCGCAATGAAGCGGCTCGCTGGCTGTGCTGTGCGGGTCGACAGGGCGATCAGGCCGCCTGGAGCGAGTTGGCCGCCATCGTCTTGCAGGGCGTCGGCGACGAAAGCGCCCGGATTTCAGTCCGGCAGTGGCATGAAGCTGCTGCCAGGGCCGGCAACCTCCTGGCCGCTTTCACACTCGGCCTGTTCTTCGCCTTGGGCATAGCGGTCGGTCGCGACGAGACACAGGCGATGTTCTGGCTGCGCCGGGCGGCTGAACGCATCGTCGAAGCACGCTATCGGTTGGGCCGGATGCTCTATGAAGGCGAATACCTGACGCTGAATCACGCGGAGAGTCGCGCTTGGCTTATGCTGGCGGCCAACAGCGGACACCTCCAGGCGAGGGTCATGCTGGGCGAGATGCTGTTGAACGCCCGTGGCGGCCCGAAGGATCCGGCAGCGGCGTTGACGCAGTTCCTGGCCGCCGCCGAGCACGAACACATCGGCGCCTTGTTCGCCGCAGGCGCCATACTGAGTGGCGGCTACGGCATCCCAGCCAACGCTTCCCAGGCAAAGAACCTTTTCAAGCGCGCCGCTGGCCGCGGCCATGCCTTTGCTCAACTCGCACTTGGCCGGATCCTGCACCATGGCATCGCTGGCGAGCGCGATCCGGTCCAGGCGCGCGACTGGTTCACCAAAGCCCAAGCACAAGGGCTGTCCGAGGCCGCCGCCGATCTTCAGGCCATGGATGCGGTTCAATGCGGCATCTGACCGCTGGCCTCACGCGCTGATGACGCGGGTGAACACAAGCGCCGCGGGTCCGCTGCCTCATCGCCCGCCCGTGGCGAGGGCCGGCCTGTCCGCAATGCCAGCAAGCTCACCGGCGGTGCGGGAAATCTTTGCCGCCGCCCTGCAACATCAGCAGGCAGGACGCTGGCAGGAGGCATCAAGGCTCTACCGCCAGATCCTGGTGTTCGACCCCTCCCACACCGACAGCCTGCACCGCCTCGGCCTGATCACGCATCAGCTTGGTCATCCACTGCTGGGGATCAGCCTGGTGCGCCAGGCGGTCGCCCTGAACCCGGCGGAACCGTCATACCACCTCAACCTGGCAAACCTGCTGATGCGACAAGGCCAGCACGATGAGGCGGTCGCCTGCTATTGGATTGCCCTCAACCTCTGGCCGGACTCAATCGAGGCGCTCAACAACTGCGGCACCTTGCTGCGCGACCTGGGCCGCCCCGCCGAGGCGCTGGAATATTACGACCGAGCGCTGGCCCTGGCGCCCTCCTTGGCTGAAGTCCACAACAACCGCGGCGTCGCCCTCAAGGACCTCAACCGGCCCGTTGAGGCACTGGCGAGCTACGAGACGGCGCTTGCCTTCAAGCCCAGCTATGTCGAAGCGCTCAACAACCGCGGCAATGCCCTGCGGCAGCTCACGCGGCTGGCGGAAGCACTCGCAAGCTATGACAAGGCGCTGGCGCTGCGGCCCGATTTCGCCGAAGCGCTCAACAACCGCGCCAGCACCCTGCGCGACATGGGCCGGCTGGCCGCGGCGCGGGCCGACTATGATCGGGCACTCGCCCTCAGGCCCGACTACCTTGATGCCCTGAACAACCGCGGCAGTACGCTGCGCGACCTTGGGCATGCCGCCGCTGCGCTGGCCGACTATGACCGCGCCCTGATGCTGCGGCCCGACCATGCGGAGGTTCTGAACAACCGAGCGGCCGCCCTGCGCGACCTCGATCGCGCCGACGAGGCAGTGCAATGCTACGATCGGGCGCTGGCGCTGGCGCCTGGCTATGCCGACGCATGGTGCAACAAAGGCATTGTCCTGAACGAGATCGGTCGGTTTTCTGAGGCAAATGCGGCGATCGAGGCGGCGATAAGGCTCGTTCCGACCAATGCCCGGTTCTACTACAACCTGAACCTGACCAAGAAGCTGCGGGCGGACGATCCGCATCTGTTGGCAATGCGCCGTCTGGCGCAGAACATGGCCGCGTTCGGCCCCGAAGGGCAAATCTATCTCCATTTCGCTCTCGGCAAGGCATTGGCCGACCTCAACGACCACGAGGCGTCCTTTGGGCACTTCCTGCACGGCAACGCCTTGAAGCGCAGCCAGATCGCCTACGACGAAGCCGCGACATTCGCCAACTTCGCCTCCAGCCAAGCGGCATTCACCAACGATCTGATACGCACCTATCAATGCGCCGGCGAGCCTTCACGTACCCCAGTGTTCATCCTGGGCATGCCTCGATCCGGCAGCACCCTGGTGGAGCAGATCCTGGCCAGCCATCCACAGGTCTTTGGCGCCGGCGAGATCGACGATTTCGAGAAGGCAATGGCCGACTGCAACGGCGCCGCAACCTCGGAACCTCATCCATCCCAGGCGGCGCCGCCGACGCTGCATCTGCAGTTGCGCCAGCTCGGGTCAAGCTATCTCGCCCGCATCCGCACGATGGCGCCGACCGCGGACCGGATCATCAACAAGACGCCGGAAAACTTCCGCTTCCTCGGCCTGATCCACCTCTCATTACCGAACGCCCGCATCATCCACACCCGGCGCGATGCCGTCGACACGTGCCTCTCCTGCTTTACCCACCTGTTCGTCAGCGGCCTTTCCTTCACCTATGACCTTGCCGAACTCGGCCACTACTACCGCGGCTACGAGGCGTTGATGGCGCATTGGCGCAGCGTGCTGCCATCCGACGTGATGCTTGATCTGGACTACGAGCAGCTTGTCGCCGATCCGGAAGCCCAGGCCCGGCGCATCGTCGCCCATTGCGGGCTGCAGTGGGACCCGCGCTGCCTTGACTTCCATCAGACCCCGCGTGCCGTGCGCACCGCCAGCACGGCGCAGGTCCGACAGCCTGTCTACAAAACCGCCACCGGACGCCGGCGCACGATCGAACCCTTCCTTGAGCCTCTGCTTGCTGCACTCGGGCCACGCTGAGGCGCCTATGGGGCGCGATATGTGCCGCACGATGACTGCCGCGTCCGGGTGGCGGACACTTCGCCTGCTACACGGCCGGCGATAACGCTCGACGATTACGCTAATCCACCAATCAAGTCGGACGAGTCTGACAAGAGTGGGCGTCTTGGCGGGATCGACTTGGCAAGCTACCCTGGGATCGCTGCAACGAAATCCATGGGCGTTACCCTCTTCCTCCGGTCAGGTCTTTCACTGTTATTCTAACGTAAGAGAATTTCCCTCATGAAGAACCGGACGAGGGAAATCTGCACCTCGGGGCCTGTGAGGAATGGGGCGGAGACGTTCCCACCCATGCGGCGGCTTTTCTTTTACAACAACGGAATGAAGCGCAGGAAGTCGCTTTGGTCGTACAACCCCGCATGGTCGCCAAAGAGGTCGAGGCCTCCATATGGTGCCGGCGCACAGAATCGAACTGTGGACCTACTGATTACGAATCAGTTGCTCTACCCCTGAGCTACGCCGGCCCGTCCCTCACACGCAGCCTATACAGTCCCACCGCGTCGCAGGCAACCAACTATGGCGATGACCCAGTACGGCCACATGATGCAGGCAGCGCTCAGTGAAGCACGGGCCGCCGGTGCGCGGGGTGAAATCCCCGTGGGCGCCGTCATCGTAGGCTCGGACGGCGCGATCCTTGCCCGCGCGGGCAACCGCACGGAAAGTGACTGCGATCCAAGCGCACACGCCGAAATCCTGGTGCTGCGCGCCGCCGCCGCCTTGCGCCGCAGTCCACGCCTGCCCGACTGCGATCTGTACGTCACGCTGGAGCCCTGCCCAATGTGCGCACAGGCCATCAGCATTGCGCGGGTCCGGCGCCTGGTTTTCGCCGCCTACGACGCCAAGGGCGGCGGCGTCGATCATGGAGCTCGCATCTTCGACGCCGCGTCATGCCATCATCGGCCAGAGATCATCGGTGGTATCCGCGAGATAGAAGCGGCCACGATGATGCGGGACTTCTTCAAACAGAAGCGGCAATAACCCGCCATGCGATCCGCTTCTGCTTTCCGCGCGCCCGACCTCGCGCGCCTGCCGATTGTCATCAATGCTCGCGCCGTCAGTCTGGCGGAAGGCATGCGGGCCGGTCTGTCAGTGGCCGCGCTGACTGCATTGGCCGAATATCTGCAGGTCCCGCCTCTTCGCGAAGCGGCGCTGGCAGCGCTGCTGACCTGCATCTGCGATCCCGGAGGCCCCTTCCGCCGGCGTCTTCCGATCCTGGTCAGCTTTGCCTTGCTCGGAGCCGCGGTGACCGCGGGGTTTGGCCTGCTGCGGAACTTCGGGCCAGCCGTTGCCCTACCGGTGGGAGTGTTCGGACTGTTCTGCTCGTCCTTCGCCCGCATCTTCGGGCAGGCGCCGCAACAGTTGGGTGCGCTTCTGGCGGTAGTTCAGATCCTCTCGTTGGATCGTGGAAATCCCAGTCTGGCTGAAGCCGGGATCTTGGCGACTGCTTTCATCGGCGGCGCGCTGTGGGCAATTCTGCTGACCATGGTGATCTGGCGGATCTATCCGTTCTTGCCGGCTCGCCGCGCCGTTGCTGAAGCCTATCGACAGGCGTCCGAACTGGTTCGCGACCTGCATAACCTGCTGAAGGCACGATCCGTTTCCGACGCCGCGTGGGAAGCGCACGCGCGCATCCACCGGCGCGCCACCCGCGAAGCGATAGAGACGGCGCGGACGATCGTGATGGATACCCTGCGCTCCCGCGGTGTGGCCAGCAACCGCGCGGCGCAGGTGGTGATCAGACTGGAAACCGTCGAGCAGATCTTTGGCGGCCTCATAGGGCTGAGCGATCTGCTGGAACATGTATCACATGCAGAGCGAGAGGTCGCCGAACAATTGCTTCGCCGCATGCGTCCCGTCATCCTGATGCTGGGTCGGGTCATAGTCACGGATAATGCTGAGGCGCACCTTCGCATCGGCCGCACACTTGATGGAATGACGGCCGATCTACAGGACCTGCCGAAATCTTCGCCGCTGCGCAGCGTGGGTGATGCGATTCTCGAGCGTCTGCGCATTGCCCTGACGCTGGCCGTGCCGGCGAACTTAACGCCCGGCGCGGACGCAACGGGACGGCCGGGTCCGCTGTGGCAGCGTATCGTCCGGCCTTTTCGGGCCAACCTCACCTGGCAGTCCCCTGCCCTGCGTCATGCGCTGCGTGCGGCCACGACCGCTGCGTTTCCGCTGGCATTCACCATGTTCTGGTTCACCCCCTATGACCACTGGCTGACGATCACCGTCGTTGCAACCATGCAGCCTTACTTCTCATTAACCTATACGCGGGCCATCGAGCGTATTTTGGGCACGGCACTCGGCGGTGTCATCGCAGCCGCGGTTGGCCTGATCTGCACGACCCCAATCGCCATGGCCGCTGCAATGTTCGCGCTGTCAATGGGCGCTTTTGCCGTGCGCGCGGTCAGCTTCGGTCTTTTTATGATGGCAATGACGCCGCTGGTCGTCCTGCTGGTGGAAACAGGCTCACCAGGGACGCATGAATGGCTGATCGCCGCTGCCAGGGCAGCTTTTACAACGATAGGTGGGGTCGTTGCCGTAGGGGCCAATTTTCTCCTATGGCCGAGCAGGGAACCTGATCTGGTCGCCGCGGAGGTAAGAAGCGCGATCGCAGCGCATGGTACATATGCGGATGCCAACTTTGCGGTGCTGCTGAGTGAACTTACGGCGGCCCAGCTCAACCACGCAAGACGCACGGCGGGCCTGGCCAGCAACACGCTGGAAGCTTTGATCACGCGTGCACTGCTGGAACCAGGGAAGCGCCACCACGCTTCGCTTGAAGCCGCAATGGCGATCGATGCGGCCTTGCGCCGCTGCGCGGGCCGGCTGGCAACACTGCAGCACGATCCAACCTTGCTGGAGCGTATGCCGAGGGAACAGCTCTCGCTGTGGCGGGACTGGATCGCCAGGTCCCTTCGTCAACTCGGAACGGGAGACGACGCGATTGCCCCGCGACCAGGCGATGTCGAAAACGATGCCCTGGCGCGCATCGCCCGGCAGATCGAGCTCATATCCGGCGCCTTGCAGCGTCTAGCATGACTGGTTGCACAAGGGCGGCTGCCTGGCGTCGATCAGCCGATTGTCGAGCGGGCAAACGTTTGAATGTAGTCAATCAAGGCGTCCGAACCGACACCCGCCGCATCAACGTCTGCGTCTGCAACCGCTCGGGCGATGTCGGCATGCAGACGCGCCGCCAGCGGCAGATCCGCGGCCTGCTTGTAGTGGACATACCAAAAGCGGCGGGACAGGCCGTTCATCAGGCTCATGGCAGAGGCGGCAAACTCGTTCGCAGCCGCAATCAAAATCAGCGCGTTGAACTCAAGATCAAGCCGCATGAAGGCCATATCGTCAGCCCGGGCTGCTGCCTGATCCATGCCCGACACTATCGCCCTGAACGTTGCCCTTTGCCTCGCCGTTGCGCGGCGCGCGGCGGAACGTGCCAGCAAGCGCTCAATCTCTCGCCGCGCCTCCAAAAGACGCAGTTGACGCACCGGATCGATGTCAGAGACAAAAATGCCGCGACGGGGCATGATGACAACAAGGCGTTCACGCGCAAGCCTTTGCAGGGCTTCCCGTATCGGCGTGCGGCCAAACCCCAGCCGCTTCGCCAGGACAGCTTCCGAAACGAGTGCTCCTGGCTGGATGCGCAGCGTGACAATGTCCTCCTCAATGGCTCGGTAGGCCTTGTCGGTCATCGACTCCAACAGCCCGAAGTCATCGACGTCCGGCAGGTCGTCCATCACGATGCTCTCTGCAGAAAGCCCCCGGGGGGGGGTGCGGCTAAAGATCCGCCAACCTGATCCAGAAGCCAATGAGTAACGCCAGAGCCATGCCCAGCGAGACCAGCCACATATTCGGCGGCCACTGCGTCAGCCGGCCAAGGACAAGAACCCACAGGACGAAACAACCCACAGCAATCACGACCCCGCCGACCAATGACGCAACATTACGCTTGCGGGGCTCGCGTTCGCGGATCGTCAAGGCCATTGTCATTCTCCGGCTGCCATGACAGGTGGTGCGGCGGTCCGCCGCGGTTTCGGCAGGTCTGACCGGATGAAGCGCGTATCGTAACCGTTGAACAAATGACCAAACAGGCCACGGTCCAGATCGCTTGTGCCAAACAGCCAGTCAGAGAACGGATAAGTCAGGTTCATGTTGCGGTTCATCATGATGGCTGTGTTGTGGTGCGCAATGTGGTGCCGCCGGATCGTATTCACGAACGGCAGGTACCGGAGGATACGATCGTTCCTGACATGGCAGCACCAGTGAAAGAACTCGTAGTTCATGTACATGCCGGCAGCGGTGCACACGACGAACCAGCCTGCATTGCTGGACCAGACTCCGCCCAGGATGGCGCCCCCGACCGCTGCCATGACCAGAAAGGCAATAAGAGCATAGGGCGGAAAGAATACAATCCGATAATCCCGTGTGGTGTCGTGATACGGTTCATCCTGGGTGAAAAACTGGTGATGCGCCAGGGTATGACGGTTGTAGATACCCATCAGCCCACGACGCGGCCGGTGCATGACCTGCGCGTGCAGGAACCATTCAAACATGTTGGCCAGAACGACAACCGCCGGCACAACCGCCCACTCTGCCCACGTGGCGCGATGGATATGCTGCCCGGCATACCACAGCGCTGATCCGCCGATGACGTAGATCAATGCGACATGGATCAGGCCATGATAGGCCGGGGCTATCTGGGCACGATAGTTGGCTCTGAAGGCTGCTTGGCGCGCTGACATCATGAAAGCAACTCCGGCTCCGGCTTTCTGCCAAACTAACATATCAGTCGTATATTTCAAGCCATCGCGGTGGTCCCTACGCTATGAGATCAGCCGCACCATACGCCTTGCTTCAGGGCAACATCAGCCTGACTGGCAGAATCAGGCTGATAAAGTTGTTCGTGAGAACAGTGAGCTAGACCGCGCGGTTTAGTGAACAATGCCAGCCGCGGCAGTCCTTGGCGCGTCCTTCGGGATATGCTTGCGAATGCCCGAGGCGAGGATCAGCACGGCGCCTGACAGCAGAACACCGCCCGTTACCACAAGCGGAAGCTGATAGCCGCCGCTGGTATCGTGCAGCACTCCGGTAATCTGCGGTGCAATGTAACCAGAGATATTGCCGATCGAGTTGATAAACGCGATGCCGCCCGCTGCGGCGCTTGCACCCAGGAAGGCGGTTGGCAGGTTCCAAAACACCGGCAGGCTGGAGGCAAAGCCAAATGTCCCGACGCAGAACGCTGCTATCGTCAGGTAGATGTTCCCCAGCATCAGACCGGCCGCGGCAATGCCAAGGCCCGCCAAGGCCACGGGCACGACAACGTGCCAGACGCGTTCGCCCGTGCGGTCCGAATGCCGTGAAAACCAGATCATGCCGATTGAGCCGCAGATGTTGGGCAAAACGAGCACATAGCCGATCGCGGTATTTGAAAGACCAAGTGACTTGACGATCAGCGGCAGGAAGAACGAGGTCGCATAGACGCCATAGGCGATAAACACATACGCCAGCGTCAGAACCAGCATCTGGACACTGGCAATTGAACGCATCACCCCCATGCCATGTCCGGATTTGGCCGTAGCCTCGGAATCGAGCCGGCCCTGCAGCCAAAGGCGCTCCTCGTTGCTCAACCAGGTCGCGTGGATCGGCCGGTCGCACAGGGTGGCAGCGCCATACAACGCCAACAGCACGGCAGGGCCGCCTTCAACCAGGAAGATCCATTGCCATCCCGCCAGGCCAAGCATGCCGTTTAGCTTCAGCAAATTCGCACCCAACGGCCCGCCCACCACGCCAGAGAACGCGCCGAAGGCATAAAAGATACCCATCATCCGGCCACGATAGAACGCCGGAAACCAGCACGTCATGAAATAGGCCACGCCTGGAAAAAACCCTGCCTCAGCGATGCCCAGAAGAAACCGTACAAGAACGAAGCTTGTCTCGCCGGTAATGAGCGCTGTACCCGCGGAGCACAGGCCCCATATCGCCATGATGAGACTGATCCAGAGCCGCGCACCAATCCGTTCAAGCAGCAGATTGGCCGGAAACTGGAACAGTACATAACTCCAGAAAAACGCTCCGGCGCCAAGGCCATAGGCGCTCGCTGTCAGACCAAGTTCCTTGTTCATCGTCAGCGCCGCCATCGACACGTTGAAGCGGTCGAGCGCGTTGATCATGTACCCAAGGCTCAAAAACGGAATCAGCCGCCACGCAACCTTGCGCATCACCGCGGCTTCAGATTCAAGGGCCATTGCTTCCTCCAGCGGACTCTTACGGTCCGCTTCGAAGCTTAAGGACCTGGCAGACCTTGCGCCAGTCGCTAGTGGTCCGATCCCGACACTCGCGACCCATGCGGTCGGGTGAATCGGCCCACCAAACACCGGCTAGTGGGAAATCGGACGTGTCTTTCCGTCTGATTTCCCACTAACAGTCAGGCACTCGCATTTTAAGCCAGCAGCGGTGCAACATCAGTCATCGGGAGGGAGTTTGCCGCCAACAGGGCGGCGCTTGCGGATGCTTCCCAGTCCGCCAGCTTCGGGGCAAGCGGATCGGCAACCGAAAGCCGGTGGGCCAGCACGAAACGCGCCACCAATGCTCGGGATGCGCTTCGGCCGAGCCTGGAGCCTTCCCAAGCCAGGAGCACCGCACTGGTGGCATCGTAAAGAGCGGTCGCTGCCTGCCGCGACAACGTCTCGCATCCCTGCTCAACCACATCCTCCGCCAACTGAACCGCGCGATCCAGCGCCGTCCTCAAAGCGCGGGAAAATGGCTCCGGCAGGTTCTCAGCTTCCGCAAGCCGGTCCTGCAGCATCGCCTGCAAAGCCAGATGGGCGCGTGACTTCCCGACCGCGCGGCCGATGACATCCAGGGCATTGATGTTGCTGGTCCCTTCCCACAGCAGGCCGACCTGCGCGTCACGGATCAACCTCGGGTTTACCCAGTCCTCGATATAGCCGTTGCCACCACGTGCCTCCATCGCGGCAGTTGCGACGACTACGTTATCGCGGCAAGCGCGCAGTTTCAGCAACCCGGTCAAGATGCGCAGCTCGGTTTCCGCGCCCCGCGCCATGGCGTCGGCTGTGCAGAACGCGACGGACAGTGCCTGTTCCGCCGGAACCAGCATCTTCATGAGCTGACGGCGCATCAGCGGAAAATCCGCCACTGCTTGCCCGAACGCAGACCGACCACGCGCCGCCGCCAAAGCCTCGTTCAGGCACCGCCGCATCATCGCAGCCGCCCGCACACCATGGGAAAGGCGCGACAGGTTCACCTGCTCCATCATCTGCCTCAGGCCCTGGTCGGGCTGGCCGATCAGATAGGCTTCAGCACCCTCCAGGCGGATCTCACCGCTCGCCATCGACCGTGTTCCCAGCTTGTCCTTGAGGCGAACAATCCGGTAGCGGTTGCGACCACCCTCAGCGAGGTGGCGCGGCAACGCAAACAGCGCCAGTCCTGCTGTTCCTGAAGGAGACCCCTCCGGCCGGGCGAGCAGCAACGCGACCTCGGCATCAGTATGTGAACAGAACCATTTTTCGCCGTATAACCGCCAGACGCCGTCTTCGTGACGCGCAACCGTCTCAATGGCACCGACGTCCGAACCGCCGGCCTTCTCCGTCATGAACTGCGTGCCTTTCCACATGACCCCCAAATCCGCTGACAGCATTTTCGGCAGCAAGTCGTTCTGCAGCGTATGGCTGCCGAACTTCCGGATCAGGTGGATGGATGTATCGGTGACGCTGACTGGGCACATCAGGCCGAACTCAGCCTGCACGAACAGGTACTGGAACGCGTACTTGGCCACCGGCGGAAGCGGGCGATCCACACCCAACATCCCACCGCGGTGCGACATCGCATGGAACTGGAAATCGCCGAACGCGATCTGCTCCATCTCTCGATACGCAGGATGATACTCTATCCACTCCTCATCCCGGCCAAACCGGTCACGAGCATGCAAGACGGGCGGATGGCGATCCGCGACCCGCGCAAGGTCATCCAGTCGGCCGCCAGCCAACTGGCCCAGACGCTGAAAGTGCGGCATCAGTTGGCCCAGCAGCGTCGCCGGCAGATAGATTTCCAGAAGGTCGCGCAGTCCCGGATCCGCGGCAAAAAAATCCATGCCTGCACAATCAGGCGCAATCCAGTCAGAGCCGGCGCGGTGTTGCTCGGACGGCATGGCGTTCCTCCTGGTCGATCATCGTTGATCTATTTCAGGTCCTCGATTACTCCGATAAGGTTAAGCCCGCCAAGCGTTGCAAATACAGGCCGAAGTCAACCAAAATAAAACCTGGCTTTGTTGATCGAACCGAATCGTGCTGAGTTGTCACTTGCACCTTCCAAGTGAAAGGAACAGCGTGATAGGCATGTCTAAACTCTTGCTCTTGGCGACCGTCGGGCTCCTGAGCATCAATGCGGGTGCCTTCGCTCAGGAAACCGAGCGGATGCGCATCCGGGGGGTGATACACGTCCTCGACGCTCATGAAATGCAGATCACAACGCAACGGGGGAATGACGTCACGGTAAGGGTGCCCGATGACGTCAAGGTGACCTTGATCGAGCCGATCACGATCGATGCAATAAAGCCTGGCTCATTCATTGGGACCGCCGCGGTGACTCAGCCAGACGGTACGCTCAGGGCGCTTGAGATCCAGGTGTTCCCGGAGGCAATGCGTGGCGTCGGTGAGGGTCACCGTGCCTGGGATCTCGGTGCCGGCAGCACTATGACCAATGGAACCGTCGGCAGCCTTAAGATAGCCAATGGCCGGACACTGACGTTAAATTACAGGGGCGGCGAGCAAATCGTGTTCGTCCCAACGAACATACCCGTTATCACATACGAGCTTGGCACGCCCGCCAACCTGACGCCGGGTGCGCATGTCATCGTGACAGCGCTGCATCACCCGGACGAAACGCTCAGCGCAACCCGCATCGGCGTCGGAAAAGACGGTCTCGTGCCGCCGATGTAACACATTGGGGACGCTTCCCGGCGCTTCCGGCTATTCGACCTCATGCGGCAGCTTGGGCTGCTCAACCATACGCAAGTAGGGCTTCAGCGTTTTCCACCCGTTCGGGAAGCGCGTCTTGGCCTCAGCGTCCGACACGGATGGAACAATGATGACCGGCTTGCCGTTGGTCCAGTTTACCGGGGTGGCGACCTTGTGGGCATCCGTTAACTGCAGACTGTCAATGACTCGAAGGATTTCGGCAAAGTTGCGGCCCGTGCTGGGCGGGTATGTCAAAATCAGCCGTATCTTCTTGTTCGGGTCAATGATGAAGACACTGCGTACCGTGACGGAAGGATCGGCATCCGGATGAACCATGCCATAAAGATCTGAAACCTGTCGGTCCGCATCGGCGATGACCGGAAAGTTCAGCGCCTGCCCCTGGGTTTCCTCGATGTCGCGCTCCCAGCCCTTATGGCTGTCTGAAGCGTCGACCGACAGTCCAATGGGCTTGACGTGGCGCTTGTCCCACTCGGGCTTCAGTCGGGCGACTTCCGCAAGCTCCGTCGTGCAGACCGGCGTATAGTCCTTCGGATGGCTGAACAGCACACCCCAGTTGTCACCGAGCCAGGCGTGAAAACTGACTTTACCGTCACTGCTGTCTTGCTCAAAGTCCGGCGCAAGTTGTCCAAGTTGGATAGCCAATGGTTTACTCCGAGTTCGGGCGGCGGCGCTTCAGTAAGCGCATCTGGTCAAAGACCGCTCATTGTGCCGAAAAGACTTGTTAGGCGGTCAAGCGACCTAGATCGTGTAGTTAAAGGACTGATAGGCAATCTCGCTCAGCGTCTGGTCCATCGACCGAGACGGTTCATCACTGTCGACAATCCGCACAATCTTTGCGGGCACCCCAGCGACGGTGGCGTGTGCGGGCACGGATTTGAGCACGACGGAGCCAGCGGCAACACGGGCATGCTGTCCCACTTCAATGTTGCCCAGGATGGCAGCACCAGCGCCGATGACAACACCGTTGCGGATCTTCGGGTGGCGGTCGCCAGACTCCTTGCCACTGCCGCCAAGCGTGACGTGATGCAGAAGCGACACGTCATCGCCTACCTCGGCGGTTTCGCCAACCACCAGACCGGTCGCATGGTCTATGAATATGCCATGACCCAGCTTCGCAGCCGGGTGGATGTCCGTCTGGAAGACTTCGGAAGATCGGCTCTGCAGATACAGCGCGAAGTCTCGCTCACCGTGATGCCACAGCCAATGGCTCAGGCGGTGGATCTGCAGGGCGTGAAATCCCTTGAAGTACAGAAACGGCTCAATCAGCCGGGTGCAGGCAGGATCACGCTCAAAAACAGCGGATATATCGGCCTTCGCCGCTTCAACCAGGCATCCGTCGTCATCGGCGGCCTTGCTGAAGGCCTGCACGATCAGCGGCAAGGAGATGGTGTCGTTCTTCAAACGAGACGCGACGCGATGGAAAACCGCAGCCTCAAAACTAGGCTGATTGAGGATCGAGTCAAAGAACAGCGACGCAAGCTTTGGCTCGTGGGAATATGCCTCCTCAGCCTCCTGCCGTAATCGGGCCCATAGCGCATCGGTCATCGCCGCGGCTTGGTCCGGATGAACAAGTGTCAGTCGGCACGGGTTGAAGCGCATGGATGGGTTTCCCGCGAAGTCGATAAAACTGATCTGTCCGGCCGCGCTACATGTTCGATCGCAGGGCCGCTTCGTCAACTGCTAATTCCTGCATGGCACCGTCAATCCGCGGGCGGTAGGCTCAAGCAAAATCAGAACGGCCTCTCAGTCGACCGGCTCGCAGCGTGACCAATCGTCCGGTATCAAGACGTGGTTTCGCCGACGGTGTCAGCCGCATAAGCCCGGCGGTCGCCAATCGGCTTTGCATGCCCAACCGTGGAGTCCGCAATTGTCTGGCGTTCAGACTGCGCATTCACCACCGCCCCAAACAGAGCCACGAACGCAGACAGATACAGCCATGTCAGCATGACGACCACCCCGCCCAGCGAGCCATAGGTCTTGTTGTAGCTGTTGAAGTGGGAGACATAGATGCTGAAGCCCAGTGAGCCAATCAGCCAGAGCAAAGTCGCCATGACCGCGCCAGGAGACACCCAGCGCCACTGCGGCGTCTGACGGTTCGGCGCATACCGGTACAACACTGCCAGACCCGTCATCACGACCACAATGAGCAATGGCCACTCCAGCACGAGCAGGAGCCACTTCGTCGAACTTGCCAGCCCGATAAGATTGAGCGCCGCCGGTAGAACCCCGACCAGGGCGATGACAACCGTGCCTCCGACCAGCATCAATATTGTCAGACCGATGGCGATGAGGTTGAGCCTAAAAAAGTTTCTCGTCTCCTTTTGTTCATAGGCGATGTCGAACGCCGTGATCAGGCCGCTCATGCCGCGGGACGCACTCCACAATGCCAGCAACAGCGCCACTGCGGCGCCGATGCTTAACGACCCGCTGGATGCCGTCACCAGCTTATGTAACTCATCGCCGATCATCGTGGCGGTATCGGGCGGCAAGACCTGCGACAACGCGGCAACCTGTTGTTCGACCTGCGCGGGATCAAGCAGCAGCCCATAGATCGAAACCAGCGCGGCAAGCGCTGGGAACAGCGCCAGCAACACGGCATACGTGACGCCGCCGGCAACCAGGAAAATATTGTTGTCGGAGACTTCTTGCCATGACCGGATCAGGATGTCCTTCCAGCCCGGCACGGGTATCTGGTGCGGCGAGGTGGCGGACCGGCCGCGGTTCTGCTGCGGCGCTAGCGGTTCAGCCTGACTGGATGGCAGACTTCCCTGCAGATCACGCTTTAGTTGCTTCAAGCGGGACGACGAGCTCATGCAACGCTTCCTTGGCAATCAAAGCGTAACGCAGTTTCCTGCAAAGCGGTTTCGCCTGCTGCACGATCCGCCACCGGCCTGACACCTACATTCCAAAGTCGGGACGCGGCCGGATCACCGGCGCTTGCGTGCTAAACGTGATGTTCCAGGTCGGCTTCAGGTTCGGCAGCTTGTTTGTCGCTTCGATAGGACGCCCGATCGATACCAGACAGACTGAACAAATTTCGGCTCCTGAGACCCCGTCATATTTTCGTCGAATAGTCGCTGTAGCAGCGACGGGCGTTCATGAAGGGATTTTACCATGCGCCGCACCCTCCTCGTTGTTCTGTTGATGACAACAGCCCTTGCAGCAACTGGATGCATCATCGAGGAGCCAGGTCCAGGCCCAGGTCATGACCGCTGGTGCTACTGGCATCCAAATCGCTGTCGCTAGAGCGGCTTCGTGCAGGCTGGAATCGCGCAAAGGCGCGATTCTGCGCGAGTAGCCGCGTGAAATGATGAAGTAGAGCGGTTCCACCCTCGGTGGAACCGCTCTACTGGTCCGATCCCGACACTCGCATTCTATGCGGTCGGGTGAATCGGCCCACCAAACAACGGCTAGGGTGAAAATCGGACGGTTCCTTCCGTCTGATTTTCACCACTAGTACCCAGAATCGCTAAACCGCGAAACATGGCTTGAGGCGTTTTTGGTGGACGGTGCTTTTGGTCCAGACAAACGGACGGGCATCGTCATTGTAGCTGTTGATGAAGCTCTCGATGTGAGCCACCAGTTCGGCAACGCTTTCGAACGACGCTCCTTTCAGCGACTGGGCTGCCAGGATCGAGAACCAGATTTCGATCTGGTTCAGCCATGACGTATGGGTCGGGGTGTAATGGAAATGTACGTTCGGATGCCGCGCCAGCCACAGGTCCCGCTTCGGCTTGTGGGTCGACAGGTTGTCGAGAATGACGTGGATCTCCTTACCCTCATACTGCTTAGCGACCCGGTTCATGAAGTCGCGGAACTCCATCCTGCGACGACGTCTGTAATGCTTGCCGATGATCTGGCCGGTGCCAATGTTGAGCGCGGCGAACAACGTTGAGGTGCCATGTCGCTGGTAATCATGCGATTGGCCAATCATTGCCCGCCCATTCGGCAGCTTCAGGTAGCCCTGAGCCCGCTCTAACGCCTGGATCGAAGGCTTTTCGTCGACCGAAAGCACCACCGCATTGGTTGGAGGGGCCATATAGAGCCCAACGATGTCAGCGGCCTTTGGCACGAATGCGGGGTCGGTGCTCTGGCACCAAGATTTGCGGCCGGACAGGTCGATCTTCTGGGCACGCAAGAACCGCCAGATATGCTGCTCGTGGATATCCACCAGTGCCCGTGCCAGTAACGGCGCCGTCCAGTTGGAATACCCAGCCGGCGGTGGCTTATCCAGCAGGGCCAAGATGCGTTGCCCATGCTCAGGGCCATACTTGGGCTCATTGCCCCGATCACCGGTTTCGCTCAGACCGGCCATCTTGTCATTGGCGTAGCGGACCCGCCATTTCGAGGCCGTGCCAGGCGTGCAGCCAACCTCGCGGGCAATCGCGCGAGACGCCATGCCTGTGCTCGCCAACAGCACGATCCGCGCCCGGTCGCGCATGCGCGCCTCAGCTTTTCGCGAACCAGCCAGCGCCTCTAGAACCTGCCGTTCCTCAGACGTCAACGCGACGGTCGTCGCAAAGGGAATGAGCTTCATCCCGACTACGAATCATGACTCGCGCTTCAGCGATAGTGGGTACTAGCTCCCACAAATCACCTTCGCCAGGTCAGGCCTGTCGGAGATCAGGCCGTCGACCCTCCAGTCAGCCAAGCGACGCATATCCGCGGGATCATTAACAGTCCAGGCCACAACCTGAAGCCCCAACGCATGGGCTTCGTCGACCTGGGCCTGTGAAAGCTGTGTGTGGGCCGGCGCCCAGATCGATCCCCCTTCAGCCGCTACCCTTATGGCAACCGAAGATGACAAAGGCGGCCCATCACACCAAGGCGCGGCATCACGCAAGGCAGCATCATGGGTCAGCCAGGCGAGGCGGATCTCTGGACGCGCGCGTTGTATATAATGCTGGATCCGCCAATCGAATGCTTCAATGACCACCCGCGCGGCGGCATTCGCTTGGTCAACCACCGCAAGCGTAGCATTCGCCATCTCGACAGCCGAAAACGTCCAGGCAGGACGTGCTGGATCAGTCTTGATCTCAATCGTGAACCGGCAGCTTGGCAGCGCCGAAAGGACGTCAAGCAACCTGGGAACACGGGCGCCGTCATAGGCAACCTGCATGGGAAACAAATCAGCCGCGGCGGATCCAGGTCGGATGCACCCAACGTCATACCAGTGCAATTGACTGAATGTCAGGGAACGAATTGTCGGCCCAGGCTCCGCCAACCAATCGCCGGAGCTGTCACGGGTGATGTCCGGGTTCAGACAAAGGTCGTGAGTGACCACAATCACCCCGTCCTTTGTCATCCCGACATCAAGCTCGAACGCATCGACGCCCAAAGCCGCGGCGGCACGGAAGCCTTCCAAGGTATTCTCCGGGAACAGTCCCCGTGCGCCTCGATGCCCTTGTATATCCAATTCGCTCGCACGCCCTCATCAATCGAGACAACAAAGATTGTGACGACGATGCAGACCCGCCGCGGGATTGGCAAGATAATGGCAACTGGCAGTATACTAGCCAGTAGCGCTGGTTCAGACACGCGACAGACAGGAGGAAGATATGGCCCTTGCAATCACGGACCTCGGCCACGGCTTTGTCGGCGAAGTATCGGGCGTCGATATCACGCAGCCTTTGGAACCGGCGCAGACGGCCGACCTTGAAGCCGGGATGGCCCGCTACGCGGTGCTGGTTTTTCACGGCCAGGAACTGACCGATGCGCAGCAGAAGGCATTCAGCCTGAACTTTGGGCCGCTTGAGCAGACCGCGGGCGGCAACGTCACGAAAGCCGCCGATCGGCGGCTGGATGCTGATATGGCGGACGTCTCTAACCTCGGTGCCGACCACAAGCCGCTGGCCCGCGACGACCGCAGGCGGCTGTTCAATCTGGGGAACCAGCTATGGCATTCGGACAGCTCATTCCGTGCCGTGCCGGCGAAATACTCGATCCTGTCCGGACGGATCGTTGCCGACACCGGGGGCAACACGGAATTCGCCGACATGCGCGCAGCCTATGATGCGCTTGATGCCCAGACGAAAGCCGAGGTTGAGGAGTTGGTCTGTGAGCACTCGTTGATCTATTCGCGCGGCACGCTGGGTTTTACCGATCTCTCAACCGAGGAAAGGCAAATGTTCAAGCCGGTGCGACAAAGCCTGGTGCGGACGCATCCGGTCAGCGGACGCAAATCGCTATACCTGTCGTCGCACATCGGCACCATTGTCGGCTGGCCAGTGCCAGAGGCGCGTGCCCTAATTCGCGATCTGACAGAGCATGCGGTTCAGCCACGTTTTACCTACGCGCACCGCTGGAGACAGTTCGATCTGGTGATGTGGGACAACCGAACAACGATGCACCGCGTGCGGCGGTTCGATCAAAACCAGGTACGCGACATGCGTCGAACCACGGTTGCGGGGGAAGCGATGACAGTCGAGCAGTTGGCGGCCTGACCAATGGGCAGCAATCCGCGCTGGAAGCGTCGTCCGGATGGCTCGACCTGGGGCGATTTTGGACCTGACGATCAACTTGGACGATTGAATCTGGTTACCGCTGAAAAGGTTCTGCAGGGCATCGCCGAGGTGAAAGTGGGGAAGACGTTCTGTCTGTCCCTGCCTTTGGATTATCCCGGTGGAAACGTGATCAATCCGCGCCGTCATCCGCCGGAGCTGAAGCCGACGGAGCGAAACGGTCGGCCAAATATGAACTATCCCTTGCGCTGCGATGATCCCACCGCGCTAGATATCGTCTGCGATGACCAGGTGCTGCTGACGCTGCAATACTCCACGCAATGGGACAGCCTGTCACATGTCGGACAGATGTTCGACGCGGATGGCGATGGTGTTGCCGAGGATGTCTTCTACAACGGGTACCGGGCCGGCACCGACATCATCGGACCCGTGAAGTACGATGCGAAAGGCAATCAGACACCGACCGGCGAAACCTCGGGCGCCCGTCGCCTGGGGATCGAAAACATGGCGGCGGCCTGCGTTCAAGGGCGCGGCGTCATGATCGATCTGCAGGCGCACTTTGGCCGTTCAGGCAAGGTTGTCGGATATGAAGATTTGATGGCCGTTCTGGACAAGGACAGGATTGTTGTTGAGCCGGGTGACTTCGTCTGTATCCGGACAGGGTTTGCCCAACTGCTGCTTGAAATGAACAAGCAACCGGATCCGAGGATATTGTTCTCAACGACTTCGGCGTTCGACGGCCGCGACGACCGGCTGCAGCAATGGGTGACCGACAGCGGTGCCGTGGCGCTGCTGGCCGACAACTATGCTGTCGAAGCCTCACCCGCTCGGCCATGCGCTGATGACCACTGCGCAATGCTCCCGCTGCACGCCCACTGCCTGTTCAAGCTTGGTTGTTATTTGGGCGAAATGTGGTATCTCACGGAGCTGGCCGACTGGTTACGAACAAACGGCCGCAGTCGGTTCCTGCTGACCGCACCTCCACTGCGTTTGCCTGGTGCAGTCGGTTCCCCGGCCACACCAGTCGCAACCGTTTGAGCAGCCGAAGTGCAGGGATCGCATAAGCCCTTCGGTAGCCACCTTGAGAAAACTCCCTGTTGTCGCCCTAGCTTGATCCGTCCGACAAATTAGCTGACTTGGTGCGCAGGCTCTCGGCCAAGGCTTGCGCACCACCGCGGGTCAGCAGGCGGCGAAAGTCAGAGCGCTGGACTGCCACGCGGCTGATCGAACCGTCCGCCAGAACATCCACGACGCGCCAACCGTCGGACGTCTCTCGCATGACGTAATCAAGTTCGTGGCTGTCTCCCTTTTTTGGGATAATCTTGGTCTGAACGACCTGGTCGCTGCCGACTGACCGTGTTGCCGGGCTTATCTCGAACCGCTGCCCCGTATAGTTGTCAAAGCTGTTGACATACGAAGCAACAGTGTAGCGCCGAAACGCACCGGCCAGCATCGTCTGTTGTTCCGGCGGCAACGTCTCCCACGAGGCACCAACTGACTCCTGCAATATCGCCGGCAGATCAAATGCCTGGTCGATCACCGGCCCAAGCAAATCGAAACGTTGCTGGAACGGTGTGTTTGAGCCAGCCTTCATCACCTGCTCAAGGCCGCCAACCAGATGCTGTATCGGTGCGACAACCGGCTCGTCAGTGGCGGCAGAGGCCGGCAGAGCCAAAGTCGCGACCACAGCCGCCGTAACGGCAAACATGTCGCGCCGTTGAAGTTCAGTTTTGTGCATTCAACCGATCCTTTATGCCAGATCACCGATTTTGGCCCATGTTGGGGTGGCGCCTGACATCATCCAGATACATAGGAGCGCTTGTTTAATATCGCGCTTCCGGCTCCATCTAGGCTCACAGTCTTGTGTCCATCAATCCGAGCTGTTTAAGCAGCCGCCTTCTTTCGACGAACGTGATGTTTTAAGGCTCCCCAAGCGGGTGTCAGGAGACCGAGTTGACGATTCTCAGCACCGCCTTGAAGTTGTCCGACAAAATAGCTGATCATCTTGGCCTGCTGGATCAGCCCCTGCGCGCGGACCAGTTGATCCGGCTCGCGCGGCATCGGACCGGTATGCAGGACTTCGGTGAAACCGCCTTCATTGGCCCGTTGACGCGTTTGCTGCATTCCTATGCGACAGAATCTGCGCTCAGTTTCGTCGGACGCAATGCTACACGGTGGGATAGTGTCCGCTTTCTCTCCAATCTTTTGTTAATGCAGGCGGCTGAGACGCAACATTCCGAAATGACGGCAGCGCCGATCCGTCAACCGGTGTTCATCACCGGGTTGCCACGCAGCGGAACCACCTTTCTCCATCGGCTGATGATGACGGATGAAGCCAACCGCGCGCCTGCTGTCTGGGAGACCATTGCACCCTCTCCAACATCCGGCACGGCATCGCAACGGATCGCCCGCGTCGCGCGGCAGTTGAAGACTTTTGAGTGGCTGGCACCGGAGTTTCGGGCGTTACACCCTCTGGAGGCGACATCGCCTCAGGAATGCAGTGAGATTACCGCACACGTTTTCCGCAGCCTTCGGTTTGATACGACCTATGAGATACCGTCCTACCGCGCCTGGCTGGACGCAGACGTTATGCACAACTTGCCAGCCTATCGCTTTCACAAGCGGTTTCTGCAATACCTGCAATACCAGGATGGCGTTCAAGGGCGCTGGGTCCTGAAATGCCCGGAGCATTTGTTCGCGCTTGAAGCCATTCACGTGGTATACCCGGACGCCAGATTGGTTTTTGTGCATCGTGACCCCGTCAGGGTACTGCTGTCTCAAGCGCGGTTGACAGAGGTGTTGCGAAAACCCTTTACACGCAGACTTGATCCCCGCACCCTTGGCCCGATGGAGAGCCGTCGGTGGCTGGATGGCACCAAGCGGATGATCCTCGCCGGCGACGACGCAGGCTTCCCCGAACGTATTTGCCACGTTCATTATCTTGATCTCATCAGCGATCCCGTCAGTACGGTCGACGCCGTGTATCGGCATTTCGGTATGCAACTGTCCGACAATGCCGCCGCGGCAATGGCTGCCTACGCCGCCGCGAAGCCAAAGGGAGGCTATGGAGCCCATACATACAGGTTCGAAGACCATGGCCTGACGGAGGCGGAGGAACGGGCCAAATTCCTGCCTTACATGGTACGGTTTGGAGTTTCCCCCGAACGGGCACATGCCGGTCGTGCCGGTAGTCGGAACCAGGCAGCGCGGGGAACCGACGCCCAGATCCTGCATTCTTGACCAGGACACCCATGGTCAGTCCTGAAAGCAGTTAATCTGCGCCTGGAAACCTTTGCCCGGGATGTCTAGTGCCCGATCGCAGAGAAGCGCGAATGCGCTTCGCCGCGTGAATCGGCCACTCCAAACCAAACCGACGTATCGCCCTTCACCGATGGGCGATACTAGGCCCGCACCGCCAGTCTGACCTTTGCCGCATGATCAGGCTGGGTAGTGACGACGGCGACAGGAACGACCGGTCTTGCGTCGACACGTGCGACGGTAAACTGCCCGATCAGCCGCGCAAGCAGAAGCACTCCCTCGGTCATCGCAAATTGCGCACCCACACAGACGCGCGGACCGGCGCCAAACGGCATGAATGCGTACCGTGCGGGAGCAGGTTGATCCGGCATGAAACGAGCCGGACGGAAAACCTCGGGATCGCGCCACAGCTTCTGGTGACGATGCAGGACCCAAGGTGCAATCATCACAATGCTGCCGGCTGGCAAATCCAACTCACCAATCTTGTCGCGCTCAATGGCTGCCCGCACCAACGTGAACGCTGGCGGGAACAAACGCAGTGTTTCATTCACCACCGCTCGGGTCCGCACCAGATCCGCCACGGCTTCGTGCGCACTCTGCGGCTCGATTGTCACTGCCTTGGCCTCGTCCGCGAGCCAGTCCTGCTCCTGTGGTGCCTCAGCCAGCATCAGGCTCGCCCAGAACAAGGTAACGGCTGTCGTCTCATGCCCGGCCAGGATCAACGTTGCGACCTGATCGCGCAACTGCACATGGGAAAACCCGGCCCCGGTTTCGGGATCACGCGCGGCTCGCAGCAGATCAAACAGATCGCGCGGCTTGTCCGGCAACGGCCGATCCATCCGGGATTGAATGATCGCCTCCATCAGGCCCATCCATCGCCTCTTGAACAGCCTGCGGCGGACATCTCCTGGTGTGGGCACCGAGGGCGGCAGCAGCATGTCCATAAGGCTCGGACGTGAACAACGCTCGGCAAACTCGGTCAGCAGTGTCCGCAGCGCGACGCCGTGGCTGTCCATCTCCAGCGAGAACATCGATCGGCCCGCGATGTCGAGGGCAAGCGTTTGCATTTCACGCAGCAGATCAACCGGCTGGCCCACCAGGCCCTTGAACCGCGCCATCGCGCGGTCCGCGCTCTCTACAATGTGCGGGGTCAGCAATCGCATCATGCGTGGCGCAAGCGCTGGTGCGATCGTCCGCCGCTGCAGCTTCCATGCGTCGCCCTCGCTCAGCAGCAAGCCTTCGCCAGTAATCGGCTGAAGCACACGAATCGTGGCAGGTGATCGCCGGTAGTTCCCCGCGTTCCCTACCAGGACATGCTGGATATCGTCAGGGGCATTCAGCAGGACATTGGTTCGCCCCAGGAAGCTGCGCGACGTCGTATCCTGGCGATAGGCAGCTTGCGGCCAAATCGTCAGCGTGTTTGTCCTGACCGCGCGCAAGAAGGCGCGAAGCGGCAAGGGTTCTGACGGCGCGTCAGGCGCCGGAGGGCGAAACAGCATCGTCGGGACAGTGTCCATAAAGCCCCTCCGCAGCCGGGTAAGATCGTCGCTTATCATGAAGCTGCCCTCGGCACGAGCAGCCATTGCTTCGGCGGAAGGCGTCGGCTCTTACTGACGACAGCCGCTGCCACGCACGTTACCGGCGTCTCGAGAAGCCTTGTCGAATGGTTTCCGAGACGGGAAATCGCCATGACGTGGCATACTCAGGGCTCGCAGCCATTACTTCCCGGGCAAGGCAATCCGTCTTCCCACCCCTCGCGGTGGAGTCTGCGGCGCAAATTCCTTCACCGCGCTCTGCAGCGCCGCAGCCTGGCGTGCGGGAAATGCCGCTGCACGACGAACCCCCATGTCGATGTGCAAGGCAAGCAACTCCTGCGCCGCCGCACGCTCATCGCGCTCCGCATGGAACATCTCGTGGAAGTAGTGCAGCCGCTTGCTGTCGGCACCGAGCAGCCAGCTTCGCACAACCACGCTGTCTCCGAGATGAAGCTCATTCTCATACAGCGTGTGGGTTTCAACGGTGAAGCAGGAGTTGCCGGAGGCCTGTCGATACGCATCGCCGATCTGCAGCGCGTTGTAGAACGCGTCCGTCGCCAGGTCGAATATGACCACATAATACGCCAGGTTCATGTGGCCGTTGGAGTCGATCCATTCGGGCCGAACGACGTCGGTATAGACGGTGACAGGGTTGCTCATCGTGCGCGCACCTTGTTGACGATGTGACCCACGGTCAAGTTCCGACCCCTCTTCGCCGCTGAAGGAATGACGCCCGGACCCATGGACACCTACATTGGTTTTGACTCAGCCTGGACTGACAACCTGAAGGCGCCCGGGGCGATCTGTGCGCTTCAGCTTGAGAACCTCAGGCCAATCCGCTTCCATCCGCCTCGCCTGGCGTCCTTTGGTCAGGCGTTGCCCTTCGTGCGGGACGTCGAAAGCAGCGATGGTCTGACACTGATCGCCCTGGACCAGTCAACCATCGTTCCCAACCTCACCGGCATGCGGTCGGTAGAACGCGCCGCCGCCTCGCTGATAAGCTGGCTGGGCGGCGGCGTTCAGCCATCCAACCGCGGCCGCCTTGGGATGTTCTGCGATGCCTCGCCGCTATGGTCCTTCCTTCAGGCGCTGAACGCCCGCCAGGACCCGGAGCGCGCGCGCTCGGCGGCCTCCGGCCTGTTCTTGATGGAGGTGTTCCCCGCCCTCGCGCTTGCATCGTTCAGCACGGATTTCTTTGGCCGGTTGGCAGCGCCGCGCTACAACCCAGCGCGCCCGGGAACCTTCAGATTGCAAGACTGGCGTGCCGTGGCCGCCGTCGCCTCCGGCGCCTTCCGTGCCCTGGAATTCACCGAACCCGCCCGTTGGTGTGATGGCGCGCGGGAAATTGCCAGACCGCGCAAAGCCGACCAGGACAGGCTGGACGCCATGTTATGCCTGTTGATTGCTCTCCACTGGCGGCTGCGTCCGCGCGAAGAGTCCCTGATGCTAGGGGACCTGACCAACGGCTACATGATCGTGCCGGCGAGCCCCGCGGTCCGCCAGCGCCTGCGGTCCGCTGCACGAAAACTGGCTGTCCCTATCGATGGTGTGTTGCCGTAATCGACCGGCACCTAATCTCCGATCGCAGACAGGGGTGGCGGCATGACAGTCGGGACATTACGGGTGGTGCTGGGCGACCAACTCTCGCCAGAGCTGTCGGCGCTGGAGGACCTCGACCCACGCGCTGACGTGGTACTGATGGCTGAGGTGATGGACGAATGCACCTATGTCCCGCACCACCTGAAGAAGATCACCCTGGTGCTGTCGGCGATGCGCCATTTCGCCCGTGCCCTGCGGTCGCGCGGCGTGCAGGTCCGCTACGTCCGTCTCGACGACCCGGCGAACACCCAGACCCTGACCAGTGAGGTGCGCCGGGCCGTCGCTGAGCTGCACCCAGCTCACGTCGTGGCCTGCGAACCCGGCGAGTATCGCGTTCTGACCGCCATGCGGGACTGGCATCCGGGCATCGAGATCCGCTCCGACACCCGCTTCGTCTGCTCGATCGCCGACTTCCGCCGCTGGGCCGCCGGCCGTCAAAGCCTGCGCATGGAGTTCTTCTACCGCGACATGCGCCGCCGCACCGGCTTGCTGATGGCCGCGGACAACGAGCCCGAGGCCGGGCGCTGGAACTTCGACAGCGAGAACCGCAAGCGCCTGCCCGCTGGGCTGCCGGTTCCGCCGCTGCCCGCCTTCCCCCCCGATGGGCTGACGCAGGAGGTGATCGCGCTGGTCACGCGCCATGTCCAGGGCGGCTTCGCCAGCGCCGAGGGTTTCGCCCTGCCGGTGACCGCGCAGGACGCCCAGGCCGCACTGGCCGACTTCATCAATCAGCGGCTGCCGGGCTTCGGCGACTGGCAGGACGCCATGCAGACCGGCTCGCCCACCTTGTTCCACGCCCTGATCTCACCGGCGCTGAACATTGGCCTGCTGCAGCCTCTGGCCGTCTGCCGCGCCGTGCAGGACGCCTGGCGGCAAGGCCGGGTGCCGCTGAATGCCGCCGAGGGCTTTATCCGCCAGATCATCGGCTGGCGTGAGTTCGTCCGTGGCATCTATTGGCTGAAGATGCCGGAGTACGGCGGCCTGAACGCGCTTGGCGCCACCCGGCCGCTGCCCGAGTTCTACTGGAACGCCGAGACGCGGATGAACTGTATCCGCCAGGTGGTGCTGCAGACACGACAGGATGCCTATGCCCATCACATCCAGCGGCTGATGGTGACCGGCAACTTCGCTCTGCTGGCTGGCTTGCACCCCGATCAGGTCGATGAGTGGTACATGGCCGTCTACGCCGACGCCTATCAGTGGGTGGAGATGCCGAACACCCGCGGCATGGCGCTGTTCGCCGACGGCGGCATCGTCGGCTCGAAGCCCTATGCCGCCTCGGGCGCCTACATCAACCGCATGAGCGACTACTGCCGCTCCTGCCACTATGACGTGAAGCAGGCCGTTGGTCCGCGTGCCTGCCCGTTCAACTTCCTCTACTGGGACTTCATCGCCCGCCACGCCCAGCGCTTCGCCGCCAACGTGCGGATGGCCATGCCACTGCGGAACTGGCAAAGGATGGACCCCACCCGGCAGTCCGCCATTCGCGCTCAGGCTGCCGCATTCCTCGCCGGGATGGAGCCCTGATTCCCGCTCACGGCCAAGGACGAGCGTGTCAATCCGGCCGCCGTTCTCCCAGCAGCAACGAGGGTCCCGCGCCCTCGCTTGCCGGTTGGACGTCGACCATCAGCTCATTGCCCAGCCTCTCCAACCCGGACCGCATCGCCTCCACCGCCGCCTCATCCGGCGCCCGCACCCAGGCGGTGACCTGGAACAACGTCTCGCCGCTGAACGAGCCGTTTGCCACCCCAGTTGCCAGCTCCTCGATGTTGACCCTGCAATCGGCCAGGATCTGCGCGATGTCGCGCACGATGCCGGGCCGGTCGTTGCCGACCACCTCCAGCACCAGCCGGGGCTGCGCCGCCGGTGCCACCACGCCCTCGGCGTCCGTGCGCCTTGTCGCCGGATCCGCCGTTCCGACATGCACCGTGTCAGCCGGCGCCGTCGCGGATTGCGCCAGCACCCGCAGCCCCTGTCCCTCCAGCCCGCGCAGGTCGTCCAGCAGCGCCTCGGGCGCATCGACCAGCACGATCCCGGCAAACTGGCCCGCCAGCCGAGCCATCCGGCTCTCCAGCCAACTGCCGTCGCGTGCCGCTACCGCCGCGGACAGCGCCCTTACCAGCCCCGGCCGATCCGGGCCGACCACAGTCAGGATCAAAAAGGCCATGCAGTATTTGCCCTATCCCGTTCAACCGCATGACATACCGGCTTCGCCATCGGCCAGCCAGCCCAGCCGATGTACACGGCCACCACCCCTCCAGTCATACGCTTGCTTTCCGGTTTCCCTGCAGATCGCCGCCACAGCCCGCCGGGCGGCGCATTCCTCCCATTCCTCAAGATTCTTGCAAACCAGCAGCCCCCATGGTCTTTACGCCGCCGTTCAAGGAACCGCCTCCAGATGTCGAACTTTGTCTCCGGCCGCCACTTCCTGCAGACACCGGGCCCCACCAACCTGCCGGAACGGGTGCTGCGGGCAATGGACCGCAACACCATCAACCACCGGGGGCCGGCCTTTGGCGCCCTTGGTCGGGATGTCACTGCCAAGCTGCGCATGGTCTTCCAGACCGCGTCCGACACGATCGGCATCTTCCCCGCCTCCGGCACCGGCGCCTGGGAAGCCGCCCTCACTAACACGCTGGCACCTGGCGAGCGGATCCTGATCAGCCGCACCGGCCAGTTCTCCCACCTGTGGGAGCAGATGGCCCGCAACCTTGGCCTGGACGTGGCAACGCTTGAGACGGACTGGCGCCGTGGCGCCGACCCGATTGCCATCGGCCAGGTGCTGCGGCAGGACAACGAGCACCGCATCAAGGCGGTCTGCGCCGTTCACAGCGAGACATCGACCAGTTGCATGACCGACGTCGCCGCCGTCCGCCATGCGATGAACCGCGCCGGTCATCCCGCCCTGTTGATGGTCGACGCGATCTCCTCCCTGGGGTGCGCCGATTATCGCCACGACGAATGGCAGGTCGACGTCACCGTCGCCGGCTCGCAGAAAGGCCTGATGGTGCCTCCGGGGCTGGCCTTCACCGCCATCAGCGACAAGGCCCTGGCCATGGCGCGCAACGGCGGCTCCAGACGCAGCTACTGGGACTGGGCGCCGCTGGTCACCGCCAACACCACGGGCTTCTTCCCCTACACGCCGGCGGTCAACCTGCTGTTCGCCTTGAATGAGGCGCTGGATATGCTGGCCGAGGAGGGCCTGCCCGCCGTCTTTGCCCGCCACGACCGCTATGCCCGCGCCACCCGCCTTGCCGCCGCCGCCTGGGGGCTGGAACTGCAGTGCGCCGATCCCACCGCCTATGCCCCCGGTGTCACCGCGATCCGCACGCCGGACGGCCACAGCGCCGACACCCTGCGCACCATCATCCTCGACACCTTCAACATGAGCCTGGGCAACGGCCTTGGTCGTATCGAGGACCGTGTCTTCCGCATCGGTCACATGGGCGATCTTGGGGTGCTGTCGCTCACCGGGGCCCTAACTGGGGTGGAGATGGGCCTGCGCCTGGCCGGTATCCCGCATCATGAAGGCGGCGTGCTGGCGGCGATGCGCTGCCTCGCTGAGGATCACGCCTGAACCCCATCCTGCCGCCCCAGCCTGCCCCGACACGCGGCAGGGTGCTGGAGGTCTTCCTCGCCTTCCTTCGCCTCGGCTGTACCAGCTTCGGCGGCCCCGTCGCCCACCTCGGCTACTACCGCGCGGAGCTGATCGCCCGGCGCCGCTGGCTGTCGGAGGCGACCTTCGCCGACCTGGTCGCACTGTGCCAGTTCATGCCCGGGCCCGCATCCTCGCAGACCGGCATGGCGATCGGCCTGCTGCGGGCCGGACCAGCGGGCATGTTCGCCGCCTGGGCCGGGTTCACCCTGCCGTCCGCCCTGGCGATGACGGCCTTTGGCTACGGCATCGGCGCCATTGGGGACGTCTCGAACGCCGGCTGGCTGCGCGGGCTCAAGCTGGTGGCGGTCGCCGTCGTTGCTCAGGCGGTATGGGGCATGGCCCGCGCTCTGGCGCCGGATCGTGCGCGTGCCACGGTCGCCGTCGCGGCCTGCCTGGTGGCGCTGGCAATCCCGTCGTCGCTCGGCCAGGTCGCTGCCATCGTGCTGGGCGCCCTCGCCGGCCTGACCGTGCTGCCCCTCCCCGGGCCGGCCGCCGAACCACCGGCCGCGCTGGGCATTGAGGTGCCCAGGCCGGTTGCCGCTGGCCTGCTGGTCCTGTTCACCGTGCTGCTGGTCAGCCTGTCGTGGCTGGCAAGAACCACCGGCAGCCACACGCTGGCGCTGACGAGCGCCTTCTTCGAAGCAGGGTCCCTGGTATTCGGCGGCGGCCATGTCGTGCTGCCGCTGCTGCAGGCCTTCGTCGTGCCGCCCGGCTGGGTCGGACAGGACACCTTCCTGGCCGGCTATGGCGCCACGCAGGCGATGCCTGGACCCATCTTCACCTTTGCCGCCTTCCTCGGCACTGTGGAATCACCCTGGCCGAACGGCTGGCTCGGCGCGCTGATCGCCACCGTGTCGATCTTCGCCTCGTCCTTCTTGCTGGTCGGCGGCCTGCTGCCGTTCTGGGACACCCTACGCCACTACGTTCGTGTCCGCGCCGCCCTGCAAGGCGTCAACGCTGCCGTGGTCGGCGTGCTGCTCGCCGCGTTGTTCACCCCGATCTGGACAGGGGCCGTGCATGTCGCGGCCGACTTCGGTCTCGCCCTGGTCGCCTTCCTGCTGCTGACGCTATGGGCGGCGCCCCCTTGGCTGGTGGTTCTGATGGGGGCCGCCGCTGGTTGGGCAATCGGCGTCATCGGGTAAAGCCGGTGTGGCGGCCGGTTTGGCTACGCGACAACCCCTAGCTCCTGGCTCCCCAGCGCCGCCGCCACCGATGGATGCAGCATGCCGCCAACGGACAGCTTGACCACGATTGGCCGATGGTCCGAACTCTCTCGCAGCAGCGCGCGCGCCTCCAGGCAGGCCACCCCGCGCACCAGGCACCGGTCGATCCGCAGCGGCAGCACGTCACCGGCAACATGTGTCGGTTCACGCGGTCCCACGTCATGAAACCCCGGCAGCAACGCTGGGCCGATCAGATTGTAGTCGCCCACCACCGCCGCCTGGTATGGCAGGATCCGGGCAATCCGTCGCAACTGCCGGCGGTTCAGGATCTGCCCATGCGACAGATGCACGTTTGCCACCGCCATGCTGCCCAGGTCGACGATCTGGCAGATCCGGTCGAACATCGAGCCGGCCTGCAGCGGCAGCACCGCCGGCGTGAACGGCAGCGGCGTCGGGCTCCAGACCGCCAGGCCGTGGATGCGTCCCGGCAGCGGATTGCGGTGGTAATAGCCGCCGACCCGAGCCGTCAGCCCGTCCATTGCCCGCGTCGCCTCCTGCATCAGCAGCAGACCCGGCCGCTCCCGCTGTATCAGGCGGACGACATCGTCGAGTGAGGCGCCCACCAGGCGCAGCAGGTTCCAACTGATGAGTTTGATCATTGCAAAGCTAAAATGGCATCAGCCGATCGCCAGCACAACCATTTTGAGCACAACCACAGTATCCATCCCCCGCGACACGCCAAGTCAGCAGAACAAGAAGCCACGATTGTTGTCCTATTGCGAGAAAGCCGCCAGATACCGCCAACCCAGCCCACCAACATAGCCGATGCACCGCAACATGAAGCTTGGCCTGGTCCGCTCCGCTTACAAGTATGGCAGCAGCAGCCGCGCCGCCGCATCGCGCAGCCGTATGGGCAGTGTCCGGCTGGCCAGATCCTGCTGGCTCAGCGACCGACCCTGCGCAACGTGCATGACGCCGACAAGCTGTTCTGCCAGATCCTGGTCATACAGTTCCATGCACAACTCGAAGTTCAGCCTGAAAGAACGGATGTCCCAGTTGCAGCTCCCAATCAGGCACCAGTCTGCGTCGACGACCATCAACTTGGTGTGGTGGAAAGGCGGCGGGCTGCGCCAGATGCGCACGCCGTCCGACAGCAATGGCCCGATATTGGCCTGCGCCGCCCAGTCGACCAGCGCATGATCACTTTTCTCCGGAATGACCAGATCGACCGCCACGCCTCGCATCGCCGCCAGCGCCAACGCGGTGTTCAGCCGCTCGTCAGGCAGGAAATAGGGCGTCATCACCGCAATGCGGTGGCGCGCACAGGCCACCGCCTGCAGCACCGCGAACTCCACCTTCTCCAGGTCCTCATCCGGCCCGGAGTCGATGATGCGTGCCAGCGCACCAGGGCGCGGCGCCACCTCGGGCGAAGCCTCTGCCTCGTCCACCTCCTCGTCTGTGATGAAAGCCCAGTCCTCGGCGAAGGCCTGCGCCAACTGACGCACCACGGGGCCGTCGATGCGGAAGTGCAGATCCTGCACCGGCGCCTCTGGTTTGGTTGCCATCACATTCTGGTCGGAAATGTTCATCCCGCCCGTGAAGCCGATCCGGCCATCGATCACCAGGATCTTCTTGTGCGAGCGCAGGTTGAAGAACGGCATGCGCCAGGGCAGCACCGAGTGCAGGAAGCGCGCCGCCGGAACCCCTCGCCGACGCAGGCGGTGATAGGCAGCGGAGCGGATCCAGCCGCCGCCGACGCCGTCGATCAGCACGCGGACGGCAACGCCGCGTGCATGGGCTTCGGCCAGCGCGTCGATGAAGCGGCCGCCCCACAGGTCGTCGCGAAAGATATACGACGACATCGCCACGCTGTCCTGCGCTGCCGCGATGGCGGCCAGCATCGGCGGATAGGCTGCGTCGCCGTTCTCGAAAGCCTCGATCCTCGTCCCGCCCAGCAGTGGGCGGCCAGAGATGTGGCCGATCCCCCGCCGCAGCGCGCCCAGCTCGTCATCGTGCCCCGGCAGGTCCTGACGCAGCGGCGCGCCATCGTCATCGTCCTGCGGCCGCAGCCGGCGGGCTCGGCGCCTGACCCGGTTGACCCCGAGCACCAGGTAGCTGACCGTGCCGAACAGCGGCGCAAACCATACCAGGCCGATCCAGCCGGCCGCCGAAGCCACCTCACGCTTGCGCAGCAGGATGTGGCCGGTGACACATACCGCCAGGGCAATACCAACGACAGATCGCACGCCCACCTGAACGTGCAGCAGATTCTGTGCCAGGTCATTCACGGCGGCTCACCACGGCGCAACCTCGGGTCCATGCGGGCGGCACTCGGCGAAACCGTTTACGCCCCGCGGCGCCCGCGCGCCAGCCGGCGCCAAATGGCCTGCAGAAAGCCGCCGGCGCCGACCGGCATCAGGAACATCACCGCAATCAGGATCAAGCCATACACGGCGCTGGGCGCTGCCTTCGACAGCTTGTCCGCAAAATTGGGGATGAACTCGATGAACGCCGCGCCCAGCAGCGTGCCGCCGATCGAGGACACGCCGCCCACCACCAGGCCGACAAACAGGAAGATGGATACGAATACGCCGAAGCTGTCCGGCGCGACGAATTGCACCGCGATGGCCCCCAGCGAACCGGCAAGGCCGGTGTACATCGCGCTCAGCGCGAAGGTGCGGGTCTTGACCAGCGCCAGGTTGATACCCATTGCCTCAGCCGCCATCGCGTGGTCGCGAATTGCCATCATCGCCCGCCCCATTCGCCCGTGCACGATGTTCCAGCCAAGCACGTACAGCACGATGGCAACCAGAACCGTAAACAGATACAGCCACTGGTCAGGCGACAGCGGCAAGCCGAAGGGGGCGTCCGGCTTGTCGATCACCAGCCCCTGCACGCCGCCGGTCCAGTTCTCGAACGCCTTGTACTTCAGGATCTGCGGAATCGCGATCGCCAGCGCATAGGTGGTCAATGCCAGATACAGCCCGCCCAGCCGCAACGCGGGCAGCCCCAGCAGGAACCCTACCACCGCGCATAGCACGGCAGAGACTGGCAATGTCAGCCAGTATGGCATGTTCCACGTCGTCATCAGGATCGCCGTGGTATAGGCGCCGATGGCATAGAACGCGCCATGGCCCAATGAGATCTGCCCGTTGAACCCAGTCAGCAGCGACAGCCCCAGGATGGCAATGGCATAGACCACCACCATCGTTAGCTGGAACAGGTGATAGTCGGTGAAGGCGGCCACCGGCACCACCACCGCCAGCAGCACCAGAAGCGTGACCAGCCAGGAGGTTCGCATGCTTCTCATACCCGGCTGTAGACCCTGCGGCCCATCAGGCCGGTCGGCCTGATGGTCAGCACGGCCACGATGATCACCAGCGCCAACGTCAGCTTCAGCTCGGTGCCCACCAGGTAGGCACCCCCCAGGTTCTCGATCACCCCCACCGCGAAGCCGCCCAGCACCGCGCCCAGCGGACTGTCGATGCCGCCCAGCAACGCGCCGGCAAAGGCATACAGCAGGATGCCTCCCATCATGTTCGGGTCCAGGAAAACCACCGGCGCCACCATGCAGCCGGCCACCGCGCCGATCGCCGCCGCCAGCCCCCAGCCCAGCGCCAGCATCCAGCCGACCCGCACGCCGACCAGCCGCGACGACGTCGGGTTGAACGCCGCCGCCCGCATCGCCAGCCCCAGCCGGGTATGGCGGAAGAACAGATAGACGCAGATCAGCACCAGCAGGGTCACCGCGGTCGAGCCAAGCTCATGGCCCGACAGGTAGCCGCCCAGCATCGGATGGTCCGGGAACGGCGTCGGAAACTGCTTGATCGTGTAGTCGAAGAACCAGCCGCTCAGGCTGTTGACGATCAGCACCAGGCCAATGAACACGCCCACCGAGGCCAGCACCGGGGCGTTGGCCAAGGGCCGCATCAGCACCCGCTCGATCACGATGCCCGCCATGAACGACAGCGCCACCGCGATGGCAAACGCCGCCCAGTACGGGAAGCCCGCGTTGATGAAGGTCAGCGCGACATAGGTCGAGAACGTCGCCATCTCCCCCTGCGCGAAGTTCACGTGGTGCGTGGCCTGGTAGATCATCACCAGCGCCAGCGCGACCGAGGCATAGATGCCGCCGGTGGCAATGCCCGACATGATCTGATGGATGACACCCGCCAGCATTCGATCTCCCCTACAGCATGATCGCACCGGGTGCCGCACCCGCGATGCAGGCTCATGCATGCCTTCAAGCCAGAAGCTGCACCGCGCGTCCGGTCGTTCTTGCAGGCCGATGGCCCAATGCCCCTTCATCGATGGGCAATACTGGTCTAGTATCCAAGGTAGGACCGGCGGATGCCCTCATCCTGGCTGATCTCCTTGGCCGAACCGGACATCACGATGCGCCCGGTCTCCAGCACATAGGCATCATCCGCCAGCTCCAGCGCGATCGTCGCGTTCTGCTCGACCAGCAGGATGCTGACGCCTTCGTCATGCTTGATGCGCGCCAGGTTGCGGAAGATCTCCCGCACGATCAGCGGCGCTAGGCCGAATGAAGGCTCGTCCAGCAGCAGCAGCTTTGGGCGCAGCAGCAGGGCGCGGGCGATCGCCAGCATCTGCTGCTCACCGCCGGACAGGGTGCCGGCCTGTTGCTTGTAGCGCTCCTTCAGCATGGGGAAGTAGTCGAACATGTGGCCGAAGTCGTTGGTGACCTCGCGCGCCGGGCGGGTATAGGCACCCAGGCGCATGTTCTCCTCGACCGACAGCTCCATGAACGTGCCGCGCCCCTCAGGCACCTGCGCCACGCCCAGGCGCACGATGTCCTCGGTGGCCATGCTGTCGATCCGAGTGCTGCCCAGCCGGATCTCACCCTGGGTGCGTAGCAGGCCGCAGATTGCCCGCAGCGTCGTCGTCTTGCCCGCGCCGTTGGCGCCCAGCAAGGCGGTCACGCCACCCTGGCGAACGGCGAAATCGATGCCGTGCAGAACCTTGGTCTCGCCGTAGCCGGCGTACAGACCCTTGGCCTCAAGCAGGTTGATCACGCGGCCATCCCGCACATCGCTCCGCCGCAGCCTGCCATCCGCTCCCGACCCTTCGTTCTTGCTATTTCCCAGACCGGCGGAAGGTGACGGAGCGAACAAGGCGAGTCAATCAGCCATCGGCGTGCGAGGCGATCGCAAAGCCGATAGGGTCTGACAACTTTCAAACGGCATTACCTCTCCAGCGTCGCGCTTTAGCGGAAATGGTAATGTCCGAGAATGGGAGTATGAGACAAAATTATTCTTTTTCCTCATCGCTTATTGCATTTCGAGAGAAAGATACTCTCTTATGAGCAGCGCTGGCTCCACTTTGCCTGCGAGCAACGACAACGAGGGTGTGCTTGCGTCGATCGGTATCCGGATGCGCTTGACGGGCGTCAACGTAGTTGACGCGTCGGCCTCCTCACAGGAGGGAAGCCATCTACAGATCTGGGAGAATCGGTATCTTCGCGAAGAAGACCGATAAAAATTGCAACTACGTATCGTCAAGGCGGACGAGATGCTCGATTGCGCAGCAGCCTGCACCACTGTGGCTACCGCTTAGCCGCAAGCGACTCCCGGCCCCAGAAGCTGGATACTTCAACCGGTCGGTGTTGAAAAATGTCCGACGCCTCGCACGCCGCTCCCGGCTGACGGCAGGCCCCGCAGATCGCGAGCGCCTTGAGTAGCCGAGCCGCTAATCTACAGGAGAGTTATCTTATGCCGCTCGATGTCTCCGTTTCCCCAAAAAACGTAACGACTACGCTCCACTACCTCCAGCGGACCGAACGCAGGCCAATACGCTACGTCGGAGCCCCACCTCCGGGCGAGGTCTCTTGGGATGGCATCGACGATCCGCGGGATGTGCTGATCGCGGATGGTCGCCTCCGTGAGGCAGAATTCACCCTTGATCGCAACGGTTTCACCCTGTTGCACGCGCCAACGCAGGTGCAAGACTTCTATTCGCCGGAGGAAGTCAAGACTGTTTATTATCCGGAGGTCGAGCGTCTGGTGCGCGACACGCTTGGTGCATCGCGCGTCGTCGTGTTCGATCATGGCGTTCGCAACGCAGGCATCGAAGGGGGCCGCGAGCCATCGCGCCGGGTGCACAACGACCACACCGTGAACTCCGCGCCGCGGCGGGTGCGCGATCATCTTGGCGAGGAAGCCGAGGAGTTGCTGAAGCGCCGCTTCGGTGTGGTCAACGTCTGGCGCCCGATCCGTGGGCCAGTGCTCGATTCACCCCTGGCATTGTGCGACGCACGCACGTTCACGGATGCAGACCTGATCGCTGGTGACTTGGTCTATCCACATCTCCGCGGCGAGACTTCGTCGGTGGAGTTCAAGCCTGAGCACCGCTGGTACTACTTCTCGGAGATGCAGCGCGATGAAGTCCTGCTGATCCGCGTGCATGATTCCGCCAGCGATGGCCGAGCGCGGCTGTCCTTCCACACTTCGTTCGAAAATCCAGCCGCGACCGGCGCGCCACCGCGCGAGAGCATCGAGGTGCGTACCCTCGTGTTCTACTGACTTGATGCGTCCCAAGGACGGCCGCGCAAGCTGCCAAACGACGTGGTCGTTCCCTGGTTCCTCTAGAGGCCCCACATGGACCACTTCTCGCTACAACCGGTTATCGATGACGCCTGTCTGCGCGGCTGAGCCGGCCATCACGGTCATGGAACATGCCGTCATGCCGTCGGCGCTGTGGAACTCGCGGCGTTGCTTGCCGCAACCATGTCCCGCGCGCGCCAATACATTAGCAGATAATACTGTGGGCCATTTCGCGTGAAAAGGTGACTTAGCCGTGTCTGATGTGTCTATGGGTGTATCTATGGCTGTGTTGGCGTCCCCTCCTGAGCAGGTGCAGCCACAGAGCCACCCCGAGGCCGCTGCTTCATCGCAAGGCACCAGAGCGGCCGTCTGGCGTCGAACGCAACTGCTATCCTGGCTGGTGCCCGCGCTGCTGGTGGTTGCGTGGGAGTTGTCTGCACGCCTTGGCAAACTTCCGCCGTACATCCTACCAGCACCCAGCAAGGTGATTGCAACCGGGATAGCTCTTATTCACGACGGCACATTGCTTCCCGACATGGGGGTCAGCCTGCTACGGGCCTCGGCCGGCTTCGCCATCGGCGGTTTCGTTGGCTTTGCGCTGGGGATAGCGGTCGGGTTCTCCCGCCTTGCCGGCGTGCTGTTGGACCGCACGATTCTGATGCTGCGCGCAATACCTTTCCTCGCCGTGCTCCCGCTGGTCATCGTGTGGCTCGGCATCGGCGAGAGCGCGAAGATCTTTCTCGTCGCGTTCGGCGTCGTCTTCCCGATCTACATGAATACCGTGCTGGGTATCAGGCAGGTTGATCCGAAGTTGGTGGAACTCGGCCGTGTCACCGGTCTGTCTAGCTGGCAACTGATCCGGCGCATCATCCTGCCTGGCGCGCTGCCGTCTATACTCAACGGAGTCCGTTACGCGCTCGCGACGGCTTGGCTGGCGCTCGTCGTTGCCGAAACGATCGCCGCCAGTTCCGGCATTGGCTTTCTCGCGATGGATGCGAGAGAATTCCTGCGGACCGATGTCATTGTGTTGGTCATCGTCATCTATGCGGTCATCGGTGTTGTCGCTGACTCGCTAGCCCGGCTGATGGAGCGCCATCTGCTGGCCTGGCACCCCAACTATTCGCCGGAGGTCCAGCAATGACTCAACCTCCGAACATCGCCACCGATGGGCCTGCGGTCCTCGTGCAGGGTCTGACGCGCGCGTACGGTTCGCGCATGGTCATCCAGAACCTGGATCTACGGATTGAGCGTGGCGAGTTCGTCGTGCTGCTGGGCGAAAGCGGATGCGGCAAGACCACGTTGTTGCGCGCTCTTGCCGGCCTCGATCCAGTCGACGGCGGACGCATTGAAGGGCCATCCCGTCCCGCTGTGGTATTCCAGGAACATCGGCTGCTGCCTTGGGAAACTTTGTGGCGCAATGTCGCATTGGGCCTGACGCATAACGACAGCCGCGCCCGCGCAAGTGAGTCGCTGACTGAGGTGGGGCTGGGTGATCGGCTGGATGACTGGCCGCGCAATCTGTCGGGTGGCCAGGCGCAGCGTGTGGCCCTGGCGCGTGCCCTTGTGCAGCATCCGCGGCTGCTGCTGCTCGATGAACCGTTTGCCGCTCTTGATGCGTTAACGCGCATCAAGATGCAGGCTCTGGTAAAACAACTGGTGGCGAGGCATCAGCCCGGCGTGCTTCTTGTCACTCATGACGTCGATGAAGCGATTGTCCTGGGCGACCGCGTGATGGTCATGCGGAACGGTACAATCGCCTGCGAATTTGCTGTGTCTGGCGCCGCTCGCGCACATCGATCGCATTCCGATGCAACCGCTTTGCGTGATCGACTTCTTGTCGAGCTTGGCGTTGGGGAAGGCCGAATCGCGGCCTGATTTCGCACCGCTTTCATGGAGCATGATATGTCCCTGCAATCCGGCGCCCCACAGTCGCGCCGACGATTTCTCCGCTCCTCGTTGGCGACAGGTTCCGTTGCAGCACTCGCCGCGAGCTTGCGTCCAGCGCATGCCACGGGACCCGGTCGCGACACCGATACGGTTCGATTGACCTGGGGGTTCGGCGGTCTGCCACTCATCGCAAAGCAGCGCGGTGAATTCGCCAAATCCCTGGCAGATGATGGCATCAAGGTGCAATGGGTTGGGCCGTTCCCCAACCACGCGCCATCCATTCAGGCAGTCGTTGGTGGCAGCGCCGACTTCAGTTTCGGCGGCAGCACGACGCCTGCGTTGGCGGCAATCCTTGCCGGTTCGCCGCTGGTCTTCACGTTGTTCGCGGTGGTCGAGCCTAGAACCACCGCAATCATCGCCAAGGACAGTTCCGGTATCAACAGTGTCCCAGATCTGATCGGCAAGTCCGTGGCAGTCAACCGTTCCGGTGTCGCTGAGTTCCTGCTGGTTGCGGCGCTGGAGAAGTACCATGTTGACCGGAGCAAGGTGCAGGTTGTCTACCTCAATCCACCTGAAGCGGCACCGGCCTTCGGTTCGGGACAGATCGATGCCTGGGCAATGTGGAGCCCAGGCGTTGATATCGCCCGCAGCCAATACAAGGGTCACGACATATTTGTCGAAGGGCGCGACCTGGATATTCAGATCGATTTCAATTCCTGGCTGGCGACAAAAGACTTCTCTGAGCGAAACCACAAACTCGTCTCGGCCGTCAATGCGGCGTTTACGGCCGAGGCGACCTGGGCCAGTGCGAACAGTCGCGAGGCCGAGACGATCACCCAGCGGCAGGGGCACTACAGTGATGAAATCCGTGACACCTTCATTTGGCAAAAGCGCCACTACCACATCCGTCAGACCGACGATCAGGATTTTCTGACGCAACTGCAGCGGGCGGCCGATTGGCTGTACGCAAGGAAGGTCCTGCCTGGGCATGTGCGCATCACCGACTGCGTCGCCACGGCTTAATCATTGACAGCAGGGGAACCGAGACATGAGCGTGGATTTCATCGGCTATGTCGGGCACTTCAATTCGTCGGAAACGATGAAGCGTGAAGGTCCCGCACTTGACATCGACTATATAGAAGCACTGTCGAAAGCACAGGAGTATGTCGGCTTCGACCGCGTGCTGATCGCCTTCAACTCCACTTCGGCCGAGAGCATTCTGATCGCCCAGCACGTTGCGAACGTTACGCGGCGGCTGAAGCTGATGATCGCGCACCGGCCGGGATTCACGGCACCTACGCTGGCAGCGCGCCAGCTCGCGACGCTGGACCAGATCTCGCGCGGACGCGTCGCTGTCCACATTATCACTGGCGGCAATGATGTCGAACTGGCACAGGATGGCGACCATCTGACCAAGGATGAACGATACGCCCGCACTAGCGAGTATCTGGACATCGTAAGGCAGGAATGGATCTCTGACACGCCATTCGACTACGTGGGAAAGTATTACCGCGTCCACCGCGGCTTCGGCGACGTCAAGCCGTATAATGCAGCAGGCATCCCGGTCTATTTTGGGGGTGCGTCCAATGCCGCCATCAAGGTGGCGGGCAAGCATGCCGATGTCTACGCGTTGTGGGGCGAAACGTACGACCAAGTCCGTGAGCTGATCAACCGTATTCGCGCTGCCGCTGCTCCATTCGGGCGCACACCCAGGTTCAGCCTGTCGTTACGGCCCGTGTTGGCGGATACCGAGGATCAAGCCTGGGCAAAAGCCGCCAGCATACTGGCTCAAGCCATTGCGCTGCGTGACAGGGGCGGCAGCGGAAAATCGCCCTACAACGCAAGACAGAGTGATGCCGCTGCCGCAATGCCGGCGAACGAGGGCTCTCGTCGTCTACTTGATGCCGCAGCGAAGGGGCACAGAAGGGATAAGCGGCTGTGGACCGAGATCGCGGCACTGACAGGCGCCCAGGGCAACTCCACGGGCCTTGTTGGCACGCCCGAACAGGTCGCGGACGCCATGCTGGATTACTATGACATTGGCGTAACAACATTTCTGATTCGTGGCTTCGATCCGCTGGTAGACGCAATCCAGTATGGCCGGGAATTGCTGCCGCGTGTTCGTGCTCTGGTTGATGCGCGCGAATGCAGCCGGGCGGTTGCAGCCGATTAGAGGTAAATCACGTCGCTCGCGTATCGCCTCGCAATATTCGTGGCGCACATGGGTCGCAGCCGGCACTCCAGCGAAGCTGATCCGGCCCGGGCTACTCCACCCCGGCTGGTCGCATCCCCTTGGGCAGGGTGGTCAGCGATTCCGTCGTGTCGAAGTCGCGCAGCACCGCATCATCGGCCACCTCGACCTCGCAAACGAACTCAGCGTGCTTGCTAACCAGAAACCGCGCCCCGGTGTCACCGCTGATCTGCAGGATGTCAGGAAAGAACCGCTTGTCCCAGACCATCGGGTTACCCTGCTTGCCGCGGAAGGTGGGCAGCACGATCAACCGGCCCTCCTCGGGATCATACATCGACAGCAGCCGGTCGATGATCCGCCCGGTCACCAGCGGCATGTCTCCCAGGCACACCACGGCGGCGGCGCACTCCGGCGGCACCGCGGCGATCCCGGCCTTCAGGCTGGCTGACAAGCCCTCGGCGTAGTCCGGCGCGTGCACATACCGCACCGGCCGGCCGCCCAGGGCATGCTCCACCTGCTCGGCCTGATGCCCGGTCACCACCAGGATCGGCCTGGCGTTGGACGACAGCACGTTGTCGGCCACCCGGGCGATCATCGGCCTGCCCGCCTTGTCGGAGACCAGCAGCTTGTTATGCGGCGCCATCCGCCGCGACCGCCCGGCACCCAGCACCACCGCGGCGATCGTCGGCGCACTGCGTGGCGCTGCCCCAGACCGGGCGGTCGCCGGCGCCTTCTCCCGCGGCATCGGCCGCGTCTCCATCTCCTTCAGCAATCCACCAACGCCCATGCGCATGATGTCGGCCGGCGAGACGGTCAGACCGGCGAACAGCCGGGTCAGCACGAAGTCAATGCCGTTCAGGCTGGGACTGCGTGCACAGCCCGGCAGCACCAGCGCCGGCTTGCCGCGCAATCGCCCGAGGCAGATCAGGTTGCCCGGGTCCACCGGCATGCCGAAATGCAGGATCTCGCCGCCGGCCCGCACGATCCCTGCCGGCCCGACGTCGCGGCGATCCACCACAGCGGAGGCACCAATGACCAGCAGCAGATCCGCCCCCTGATCGATCAGCTCTTCCAGCGCTCGGCTTACCGCATCCACATGGTGCGGGCAGTGCACCGGCGGCAGCAGGGATCCGGTCAGCGCCATGACCCGCCGCTCAGTGATCTCGATGGTCTTGTCAGTCACGCTGACCTTCAGCCCAGGCAACGTCGTCACCACCAGCCCGACCTTCAGGGGACTGAACGGATGCAGCCTCAGCGCGCCGCTTCCCTGCCGTGCCAGCGCCTCGGCAACCGACAGCACATGTCCAGGGACCGAGAAGGGGATGATCTTGATCGTCGCCAGCAGGTCTTTTGGCGACACCACGGCATAGTCAGGCAACGTGCCGATCGTTATCGACTCGTCGATCGAGTTCAGCCGGTCGATCCGCGCCGTATCGATCCGCAGCAGGCCCGGCACCTCGGCCACCAGGTTCACCCGCCCGGTCGCCGCGCGGGTGCGGGCGACCAGCGGTGAGACCAGGGGTGCTGCCAAGCGGTCCGCGGCAATGTCTTCCGGCACGTCACCAGGTTCCAGTTGAGCGCAGATCACGTCCTCACGGCCGGCGGCACGCAGTGCCTCGATCGCGGCGTCATCCAGCAACGCGCCCTTGCGGATCATCCGCTCGCCGACTTTCTGGCTGTGCGCCATAATCGCGCCACGCGCCTCGGTCAGCGGAACAGGCCCGAACTTCATCGGCCAGACCCCGCTCTCGCGGGAATGACCCCAGTCCTCATAAGCCGGGTTTGGCCGGCAGCGGCGCGTTGCGGCGCACCGCGACGATCTCGGCAATGATCGACAGCGCGATCTCCGGCGCCGTCACCGCTTCGATGTTCAACCCCACCGGTCCGCGGATCCGCGACAGCGCGTTGTCCTGGTGCCCAAGTTCGCGCAACCGCTTCAACCGGGCCGCATGGGTCCGCCGCGATCCCAGCGCGCCGATATAGAACGCCTCGGACTTCAATGCCCGGTCCAGCGCCGGATCGTCCAGCTTCGGATCATGCGTCAGCGTCACCACCGCGGTACGGCTGTCGGGCACGAACGCATCCAGCGCCTCATCCGGCCAGTCGTTGGAGATGACGGTATCGGGAAACCGCTCGTCGGAGCCGAACGACCGGCGCGGGTCGACCACCGTCACCGCAAAACCGCAGGGGGCCGCAAACGGCACCAGCGCCTGGGCAATGTGCACGGCGCCGACGACGATCAGCCGCAGCGGCGGGTTGTAGGCGTGCAGGAACCACTCGCTGTCAGCCAGCTTGACGGTGCCGCTTTCATCGCGTTCCAGCGCACGCACCGCTGCCTCGGCAAGATCGGCCGGCGCCGACGGGTCCGGCAGCAGCCGCTGCTCGCCCGACGGCAGCCGGGTCGCCAGCACCACCGGCCGCTTGTCAGCCTTCGCCTGTTCCAGGGCGGCAAGGATCTCTGGCGTCATCGAAGTTCATCCCGCGACAATGTTGAACATAATAACGCCCTCCCCTGGAAAAGGGAGGGCACAGATCTCTTCCTGCCCGAGCAGGCCGCCGTGTCGCGCCGCCATGCCGCCCACGGCCGCACCCGCAAGCCTGCTCAGGCAGCGGATGCGAGCTAGTGTCCGATCGCAGAGAAGCGCGACATGCGCTTCTCTGCGTGAATCGGCCACTTCAAGCCAAACCGACGTATCGCCCTGCACTCATGGGCGATACTAGGGGCAGCGCACAACAGACGTCAGTTCAGCTTCTCGACGAACACCTTCACCTTGCCGCCGCAGGCCAGGCCGACCTCCCAAGCCCGCTCATGGCTGACGCCGAAGTCCAGCAACTGCGGGCTGCCACTATCGATCGTCTGCATTGCCGCCTCGGCCACAGCGCCCTCGATGCAGCCGCCGGAGACCGAGCCGGCCATGCGGCCGGACTTGGTGACCGCCATCTGGCTGCCGGCCGGACGCGGTGAGCTGCCCCAGGTTTCGGTCACCGTCGCCACCGCCACCTGCTCCCCGGCTGCGCGCCAAGCGGCGGCGGTGCCTAAAACATCCTCAACTTCAGTGCCACTCATGACAACTTTTCCTTCATTGGCGCCACCTTCATGGGCGAAGGCCGCGACAGCAGATCAATCAGGCCGCGCAGGCTGGCCAGATTATGCACCGGGCGAAACTCGTCCACATAGGGCAGCATCGCCCGAATGCCTTGCGATTTTGGCTCGAAGCCGCTCCAGCGCAACAGCGGATTGAGCCATACCAGCCTTGTGCACGACCGGTGCAGCCGATCCATGTTGGCCGCCAGGCCGGCCGCGCCGTCCCGGTCCAGCCCGTCGGTGATCAGCAGCACCACCGCGCCCTGCCCCAGCACCCGCTTGGCCCACTGCTGATTGAACGCGGCCACCGCCTCGCCGATCCGCGTGCCGCCCGACCAGTCGGGCACCGCATGCGCCACCATCTGGAAGGCAACCTCCGGATCGCGCGCCCGCAGTTGGCGGGTGACGTTCGACAACCTGGTGCCGAACAGGAACACGCTGACCCGGTCACGGTCGTTGGTGACCGCGTGCAGGAAATGCAGCAGAATCTGCGCATACCGCGCCATCGAACCCGAGATGTCGCACAGCACCACCAGCGGCGGTGGCCGGGTCACCCGCCGGTTGCGCGCGATGTCCAGGATCTCGCCGCCGTGGCGCAGGCTGGCGCGGATGGTGCGCCGCAGATCCGTCTTCGGCCCGCTGGCGTCCGGCCGCAGCCGTCGCGTCCGCCGCAGGTCCAGCGGCAGCACCAGCCGGCGGATCTCGCGCTTCGCCTCGGCGATCTCCCCAGCACCCATCGCCTCAAAATCCATCTGCTGCAGCCGCTCCTGCGCCGAGATGGTCATCGTCATGTCGACGACCGGCGGCTCCTCCTTCGGCTGCGGCGGCCGGTCCTTCTTCGCGGCAAACGCCTCCGCCACCCGCCGGCTGGCCGGCGGCGCCCGCTCGGTCTTCTTCTGTTGCTGCGCATCCAGCAGCGCCATCGCCGCCGCCTGCTCCGCCGCCGAGGGATCGCGCCAGAACAGCGCAAACGCCTGGTCGAACACCTCCTGATGCTCATGCCGGTGGATCATCGCCGTGCGCAGCGCCGTCCTCGCCTGCGTCTTCGAGGCGACGTCAACGCGCGTCAGCGCCTGCTGCGCGGCAATCGTCTCCGACGGCCCCACCGGCAGCCCGGCTCGGCGCAGCAGGCGGGCGAAGTGCATGACATTCGCGGCAAGCCGAGGCGGCACGTTGGCGGTCTGCCGGTATTGGGGCGGATCAGAAACAGCACTCATCGTTCGTGCAATGAAAGCCACGCAGGTAAAAGGCGCAAGAGGCGACGCCTGAAAGGCGCAAGATGTGACGCCGCCATGCACCGGGCACATTGGCTTAAAGCCGATCGCGCCATCCAAATGTGTTTGGAGCGGCGCGGATCGCACCCTATGTCCACCGCGCCTGAAGGGACCCGGACCATGCGCGCGCCTTCACTGCTGATCCTGCTTGCCGCCCCACTTCTCTCGTGCGTCGCCCTCGGCGGCTGCAGCCAGCCGGCCGCCGATGCCGCGACCGCCGGACCGAACACACCAGGCTGGACCGGCAAGACCTTTGTGCTGGGCAACACCAGCACGGTTGCCGGCGACGCGGCTGCCACCGAACTGCAGCAGAAATGGCCGCTGGAGCGCCACTGATCAGCAGCATCCGCAAGGCCGTGGGCTGGGACATGGGCCATGGCGAACCATCAGCGGTCGGCAACCCGCCAATGGTAAATCATCGCCGTTGAAACGCTGAAGCGTCACGAAAGAAACATCCTCATCCTGCACAATTGGGCTGAAAATGTTCTATGGGCTGCTCGCCGGCCGCCCGATCTGCGCCTGATGTCCCCGCCCGCCAGCATGATACAGGAACGTCGCCCAGACCGACTTCTGCCGCTCCTTCAATGACCCGTCGGCCGTCAGCACGCCGTTGAGCTGATAGTTCGGGAAATAGCCGAAGGCGAACCAGTCGGTGCCGATCGGCTGTTCGTCGCCGGAGAATGTCGGGCCGCCCGCATCGCCCGCCTGCCCGTTCACATAGGCTCGCACTGTCGCCGCCCACGCCTCCTGCCGCGCCAGGTCGCCCTTCTCGTTGTCAAGATTGGCACCCAGTTCGCCCACCCACACGGGGGCGATCCTGCGGGTCACCAGGAACCCCCAGGCCTCGTTCATTGAGGCGATCTTCCGCGGTCCGCTGTCCAGGCCCTGGCCGGTGATATAGGCAGGATAGTCGTGGATCGAGTATACTACCTTGCCCGTCACGTTGACCGGGCGGGAGGCCGCCAGCGTCATGTCCATGACGTTGCCGGTCGGGTTTGGCGCGCCATTGAACAGCGTGTGGTTGTTGTTGCCCGGCCCCTCGCAGATGATCAGCAGCCCCGGATTGGCCGCGTTGATCGCGCTGCCGGCATCCTGATACATCGCCAGCAGGTCGCCGCCGCCGCCGCCACCCCAGCTCAGGTGCGGGCTCTGGCCGTTGCCATAGGTCAGCGGCTCGTTGTGCAGATCCAGCCCGATCACCGTCGGCTGGCCGGCGAAATGGCGCGCGATGGTGACAAGGTTGTCCTTCCAGGCCGCCTCGGTCACCGTGCCGACCATCCCGCAGCCATCCGTCCCATCTGTCGCGCTGTATAGGCCAGCGTTCTTGTCATAGGGCAGCCCGTTCAGTTGCTGACCGAGACACTTGTCGTCCTGCTCGTTGCCGTGGTGGTCGAAGATCACCCGCATGTCGTGCTTCGCCGCCGCCGCGACCATCCGGTCCAGCATCGTCAGCGACAGCGACACGTCGTAGTAGTCCACCCGCACGCAGTTGAAGCCCGCCCGCCGCGCCAGTCCCAGGTCCTGCTCATGCGAGCGGAAGGTCTGGCCATACCCCACGCACGCCAGCCGGACGTTCTGCCCGTGCCCGACGATCTGGTTGCCGGAAACCGAAAGGTAGCCAGGCGGCAGCGGATCGCCCGATGGATACGCCTCCGCCGCATGGCCGACAGACGAGAGGCAGCAAAGCAGGGCGATGGTCGACAGCATTTTGGCAAGGCACATCTGGTATCCCCGTGTCACGTTTTCGCTGCGTCACGCATTGCCGACGTCGATGCTGATCAGACTGGATCAACATGGCGGTCAGCATCGCTCGCTCGTCTGGACGGTTGGCTTCATATCGGCTGCCTTGCTGGATTGACAGGCCGCCGGTCTGGTCTGTCAGGCCTCCCCGAGGCCGCCTGGTGGTCCGATCCCGACATTCGCATCCCACGCGGTCGGGTGAAGCGGCCCACCAAACAATGGACAGTGGGGAAATCGACGGTTCTCTCCGTCTGGTTTTCCACTAGTGCCCGATCGCAGAGAAGTGCTGCACGCACTTCGCCGCGTGAATCGGCCACTTCAAGCCAAACCGACGTATCGCCCTTCACTGATGGGCGATACTAGGCCGCTCTCACCCAGCGTGGGCGCGGCTGACCAGGCGTTTGAGGACCTGGAATGGCTTGGGAAGCCGTCTCGAAGATGCCGCCTGCGCCTCGGCCCGCTGCATGAGGAAAGGCTGATACATCCGGTCAAGATCGTCCAGGGCGCCGCGTACCGCGTCAAACCCCTCGCGTGCCGCCGGCTCGTTTCCGGCCAGCCCCTGTTCGATTGCACGCCACGCCGCAGCCGAAAACCCGCCTGCGCCGCGGCGCTGGCCGGGGGTCCTTGCGCCATGCCACAGGCGCGGCTTCAGTAGCGAGTCGATCTCCGCAACCGCCTCGTCGGGGCGAGTCGGCCATTCCAGTTGCAGCGCCTCTGCGATTTGCCGGGCGGTTCCCACCCAGTCGGCCATGATCTCCGGCATGCTGACCCACACGCGCCGACAGTTCCTGCTCTGCCACTCCGCCTCGGCGACAGACCGCAGCCAGAGAAGTTCCGCAAGATCAGGGTGCAGCTCGTCCCGATCGACCAGGGATTGCACGACCTCATGTACCGGCCGCACCTGCAGAACGACCAGGGGCTCGATGTTCAGAACGTCCAGGGCATCCAGGTAAAGCGGCAGCAGTCGGCACAGCCGGGGGTCCTTGATGACAATCAAGGGTGCATTGCCGAAGCTCTGGTTTATCTGGCTCGTGATATACTGCAGATACCCATAAGCTTGACGTGAGCGAAACCATCGCTGCGGGACGGGCCGCGGATCGCTCCAGCGCCGATCAAGACTCTCCAGGATGCGGTTGTTCAGTGCAACCAGCTCAAGCGGCTCGAAATGCCCCAGCGGGTTGCCATGCGCCGCGCCGATAAGGTCTCGCGGCAATGCCGCACCCAGCACGTGCAGGACGTGCGTCAATAGCGAGGTCCCGCTTCGGCTCATGCCCAGGACCAGCAGCGCCTTCGGCACCCGTCGGGCCTGCGGGCAGGACGACAACGATCTCTCTACCGGACCGAAAACGTGGTCGCCGTCCATCTCGATCTCCACACTAAAGACCGGAAGCTTTAACGTGCAGTCTGCCGCGCCCAATTTCACGCCAATGACATTCTGTAAGCAAACGTTGCTGCGCAAACCCTATCGGGTATGTGCCACCAGCCGATGCGGCTCCATCGGCGCATCTATGCCTGGCATTGCACTTGGACATCGACCCCGGCAACAACGCTGCATCCTGTGGTCGATGACGCATGGCATGCAACGGCGCTGCGTCGCTGGTCTGGGCAACGCCGCGGGTCGTCGCTGTTCAGTCCGGCTGCCCCAAGACGCGATACATCTGCGAAGCGATGATCATCTTGATCAGCCGCAGCCAGATCATGCTGCCGATGGAGATGTATCGGCGCCATCACGTTTCACCGGCGACAGCGCAGCATGTCGACCAGAAGGGCGAACGCCGGCGCGGGTTGGCGGCGGCTGGGATAAAGCAGGTGGTAGCCCGGGTACGGCGGACACCAGTCTGCAAGCACGCGGATCAGCCGTCCGTCGCCAAATTCCGCTCGCACCGTCTCCTCGGGCAGGTAAGCTAGTGCCCGATCGTAGAGAAGCGCAAAACGCGCTTCGCCGCGTGAATCGGCCACTTCAAGCCAAACCGACGTATCGCCCTTCGCTGATGGGCGATACTAGGCCGAATCCCGCAAGTGCCGCATCCAGCATCGGCGCCGTTCCGTTGAACACAAGCTGCCCCTCGACCCGTACCCGCAGCGCCCGCCCCGCTTTCTCGAATTCCCAGGCACACAGGCCGCCATGGGTCGGCAGGCGAAGGTTGATGCAGTTGTGCGCGGTCAGGTCCTGCGGCAGCTTCGGTCTCGGCCGCCGGGCAAAGTAGGACGGCGCGCCCGCGACCGGCTTATGAGTTAATGCGGACTTTAGTCCCTAATCCTCCAGGGCCATATTCTCTAAATTGTCTACTGGAAGCCTTGGCGCACCTTGGCAGGCGCGAGGCGGCAGACGGAAATGAGGGAGATGAAAGATGGAAATCAAGCACGTAGGCTCTGAGCCCTCCGGCAAGGGTCCGGAAGACTATTTCAGCGGGACAGTGCGCATCGATCGGCTGTTCAGCGCGCCCGATCCCGCCCGCGTGGCCGGCGCCAGCGTCACGTTCGAACCCGGCGCCCGCACCGCGTGGCACACGCACCCGCTGGGCCAGACACTGATCGTTACGGCTGGCTGCGGCTGGGTGCAGCGTGAGGGCGGACCGGTCGAGGTGATCAGGCCGGGCGATGTGGTCTGGTTTTCGCCCAATGAGAAGCACTGGCACGGGGCGACCGCAACGACGGCGATGACCCACATCGCAATTCAGGAAGGGCTCAACGGCAAGGTCGTGGACTGGATGGAAAAGGTTTCCGACACGCAATACCTGGCCGGACCAGCACGCGGCTAAGGGACGCTCTGGATTGTTGTGAAGAAGGATCGGACCGATGCCGCACGTGATCGTAAAGCTGCAGTCCGGAAGATCCGAACAACAGAAGGCCAGGATCGCGGAAGAAGTTACCAAGGCAATCATGACAACCGCCGGGACCGACGCGGACGCGGTGTCGGTCAGCATCGAGGATGTCGAGGCGCACGACTGGGTCGAGAAGGTCTTCAAGCCGGACATCTCCGGCAAACCTGGCACGCTCTACAAGAAGCCTGGGTACGATCCTCTCTAACCCCGGCGAGGCATCTCATCGTCTTGGATCAAAGGGAAAATACCGTGGACACAACTTATGACTTCAAAGGCCAGATGGCACTTGTCACCGGCGCCAGTTCCGGGATGGGGCTGGCGACCGCCACCGGGTTTCATCGGGCCTGTGCAAGAGCATCTTCGGATGACACGCAGCAGGCTTTGAGTCCCACTCCCGCCGCGGCCAGTCCTTATTAAATACAAAGACCAAGATGCCACGATCCATGCCGCGCACCAGCTCCAACGGCTCCACCGCAACTCACTGAGATATTGGCGTCCCGTACGGGGTTCGAACCCGTGTTACCGCCGTGAAAGGGCGGTGTCCTGGGCCACTAGACGAACGGGACAAAGCCTGCGCCACGCCTGGCCATTCGTGGCGCGCGGTGGGTAGCGGACCCGTTCCCCACGGTCAAGGCTTGTTCTCATCATCCCCTCAAGCCCCATCTCTTCAGGCCATCGCCGCGTCGGCAATGACGAAGCACGCGCTGACCGAACCGTTCCATTCTTCCGCGCGCAGGTGCCCCGCCAGATGCAGCGGCAGCCCCTCCGCGCGGTTCATCAACGCCGCCGCCAGCGCACCCTCGCGCGCGCGGAACATCATCGCCTTGACCCGGCCGCCGGTCTCGCCCTCGACCACCGCGCGGATCGCATTTGCTTCCCGCCCCACCCTGTCCGCCCGCGTCACCCTGGCTCGGTGCAGCACCAGCGTCGGCTCCTCGTTGCCCGCCCCAAACGGTGCCAGCCGCTGCAGGTGCTGCGCCACCTCGGCCGTCGCCCCTGCCACCGCCAGCGTCCCCTCGACCACCAGATCCGCCGCCCCCGGCCGGGTGCAGGCCGCCGCCAGGCGCTCATCCAGGAACGCATGGAACGCCTCCAGCCGCTCGCTGCGCAGGGAAAATCCGGCCGCCATCGCATGTCCGCCGCCAGTCTCCAGCAGCCCCGACTGCCGCGCCGCGATCACCGCCGCGCCAAGGTCGACGCCGGGCACCGACCGGCCAGAGCCCTTGCCCAGCCCGTCGGCAAAGCCCGCCACGCAGGCCGGCCGGTTGAACCGCTCCTTGATCCGCCCAGCAACGATGCCCACCACCCCCGGATGCCAGCCCTGCCCGCTGACCAGCACCGTGGCCCGTCCGGCCGCCACCTGCACCCCGGCGGCGAACATCGCCGCCTCCAGGATGCCGGCCTCAACGTCCTGGCGGGTGCGGTTGACCGCCTCCAGCGTCTGCGCCAGCGCCAGCGCCTCCACCCGGTCCTCGCTCAGCAGCAGCCGCAGTCCCAAGTCCGCCTCGCTGATCCGTCCGCCGGCGTTGATCCGCGGCCCCAGCGCATAGCCGCAGGTGGAGGCACTCAGCCGCTCCGCCGCCTGGCTCACCTCCAGCAGCGCCGCAATTCCCGGCCTGGCCCGCCGAGCCATCACCTTCAGGCCCTGGCAGACGAAGGCCCGGTTGATCCCGGTCAGCGGCATCACGTCGCAGACCGTGGCCAGCGCCACCAGGTCCAGCATCGCCATCAGGTCAGGCTCGCCGCACCCGGCGAAGAACCCCGTCCGCCGCAGCACCCGCACCGTCGCCACCGCGGTCATGAACGCCACCCCTGCGGCACATAGGTGATTCAGGCCAGAGCGGTCGTCCAGCCGGTTCGGGTTCACCGTCGCATGCACCGTTGGCGGGGCGCCCTCCACCTTGTGGTGGTCCAGCACGATCACCTCCGCCAGCCCGGTGACCGAGGCCAGCGCCGCCGCCGCCGCACTGCCGCAGTCGACGCAGACGATCAGGCTCGCCCCGCGCGCGACCAACCCCGCCAGCGCCATGGCGTTCGGCCCGTAACCCTCCTTCAGCCGGTCCGGCACATGATGGTGCACCTTGCATCCCAACTGGCGCAGCAGCCCGACCATCAGCGCCGCACTGCAAGCGCCATCGACGTCGTAGTCGCCAAATACGCCCACGGTCTCGCCGCGACGGGCCGCATCGGCCAGGCGCGGCGCCGCGGTATCCATGTCAACCAGCACCGAGGGATCCGGCAGCAATGCGCGCAGGGTCGGCTCCAGGAAATCCGCCGCCGCCTCGATGCCGATGCCGCGTGCGGCCAGCAGCCGGCTGACGATCTCCGGCAGCACCAGCCGCTGCGCGATTCCCGCCGCCACCCGGTCCTGCCCGCCCTGCCACAGCCAGCGCCGCCCGGACAGACTGCACGTCACCCCCAGCGCCGCCCCGATGGGCTGCATGTCGCCATCCGCAACCATCACCCCGGCCGTCAGCTCGGCGTCCAGGTCTTTTGTACAAAGTTATGATAGGCCTCGATGAACCGCACCGTGCCGGAATGGCTGCGCATAACGATCGAATGCGTGATCGCGCTGCCTGGCCGGCGCCTGACCCCGCGCAGCATCGCCCCGGGCGTCACCCCGGTCGCGGCGAACATCACGTCGCCCTTGGCCATCTCCTCCACCGAGAAGCAACGCCGCGGATCCGCGTGCCCCATCGCTTGCACGCGCTCCACCTGCTCCTCCGACTCATACAGCAGCCGCCCCTGCATCTGGCCGCCGACGCAGCGCAGCGCCGCGGCCGACAGGACGCCCTCTGGCGCCCCGCCGGAGCCAAGGTAGATGTCGATATCGGCATCCGGCATTGCCGTGGCGATCACGCCGGCCACGTCGCCGTCGCTGATCAGCATGATCCGCGCGCCGGCCTCGCGGCACTGCGCGATCAGCTCCTTGTGCCGGTCGCGGTCCAGGATGCAGGCGACCAGGTCCGAGACCTCGCACTTCTTCGCCCGCGCCAGGTTGCGCAGGTTGGTCGTCACCTTGTCGTCCAGGTTCACCACGCCCGGCGGCAGGCCGCCGCCCACGGCGATCTTGTCCATATAGATGTCGGGCGCGTGCAGGAAATTGCCGTTCTCCGCCAGCGCCACCGTCGCCATCGCGTTCGGGCCGGCCTTGGCGGTCAGCGTGGTGCCCTCCAGCGGATCGACCGCGATGTCCATCGGCGGGCCGCCGGCGCCGACCTTCTCGCCGATGAACAGCATTGGCGCCTCGTCCATCTCGCCCTCGCCGATGACCACGGTGCCGTCGATCGCCACCGCGTCGAACGCCTTGCGCATCGCCTCCACCGCCGCGCCGTCCGCCTCGTTCTTCTGCCCCCGGCCGATCCAGTGCGACGCCGCCAGCGCCGCCGCCTCGGTCACCCGAACCAGCTCCAGCGCCAGGTTCCGGTCGGTCATCGCGCCAGGCGGCGGTCGGTTGCTCTGGGACATCGGGTTTCCTCTTGTTGCAGGGCACGCTTCTGTTGGCGGGCTTAGCACGATCCGCCGCGCCGGAGAATCGTTTGCGCCAATCAGGCACCGGCAAGGCTAGAGCAACATCAGCCTGACTGGAATAGTCGGGCCGATAAAGTTGCTCGCGAAAACAATGGGCTAGACCGCGCTGACTGTTCCAGTCAGCCTGAAAGCGGTCTAGTGCAACTGCCCCGGCTCCGCCGCGCCGTGCGGCGCCGTCCGGCTGCGCCAGTGCGCGACCGCGGCGTTATGGTCATGGTAAGTCAGCGAAAATACATGCCCGCCGGACCCGTCCGCGACGAAGAACAGGTCCTCGCTGGCCGCCGGATGCAGCACCGCCTGCAGACTCAGCCGCCCGGGCGCGCAGATCGGCGACGGCGGCAGACCGGCGTTGCGATAGGTGTTGAATGGCGTCGCCTGCTCCAGATCGGACCGTGTCAGCGCCCGGTCCAGTCCGCCGGCCCCGCCATTGGCGCCATACGCCACGGTGGGGTCAGCCTGCAGCTTCATCCCCTGGCGCAGCCGGTTCAGATAGACCGCCGCGATGTGCGGGCGTTCCTCCGGCTTCGCCGTCTCCCGCTCAACGATGCTGGCCAGGATCACCGCCTCCCGGCTGGACTCCAGCGGCAGGTCCGCCGCTCGGTCGCCCCAGGCCGTCGCCAGCGCCTTGTCCATCGCCGCCTGGGCGCGCGCGATGATCGCCGCCCGCTCCGTGCCGTAGGCATAGTCATAGGTCTGCGGCAGCACGGATCCTTCGTTGATTGCAGGCACCGGCCCGGTGGCCGCGTCGGCATGTTCCACCAGGGCACCGATCTGCTGTGCCGTCAGCCCCTCCGGGATCGTCAGGTGATGTTCGACCGGCCGGGCGCTGCGCAGGATCGCCAGCACCTGGCCGACCGAGGCATGCGCGGGGAAGGCAAACTCCCCCGCGTGCAACGGTCCCTGCATCCGGCTGACCCAGACCGCCAGGCTGAACACCAGGGGCCGGCTGATCACCTCATTGCCGCGCAGCACCTCAGCCAACTGGCCGGTGCTGCCGTGCGGCACAACAAGGTCGCGCGCCTGGGTCAGCGGGCCGGGCTGGCGCAGCACCTCCTGCCACAGCGCCCGCCCGCCATAGCCCGCCGCCAGCACCGCGGCGGCCAACGCCCCAACCACCAGCAGTGGGCGCCGCAGCCACCGCCGCAGGCGCTTAGCCGTTGGCGCGGAAGATGACCGAGGCGTTGGTGCCACCGAAGCCAAAACTGTTGGAAAGGGCGATCTTGATCCGCCGCTCCTGCGCGGTATGGGCAACCCGGTCGATCACGCTGTCGCGGCTCGGCGCATCCAGGTTCAGCGTCGGCGGCGCCACGCCGTCGCGGATCGCCAGGATCGAGAACACCGCCTCGATCGCGCCGGCCGCGCCCAGCAGATGACCCGTCGCGGACTTGGTCGACGACATCGCCAGCCCGCGCGCGGCCGGACCGAACAGCCGTTCCACCGCCTCCAGCTCCAGATCGTCGCCCAGCGGGGTCGAGGTGCCGTGCGCGTTCACATAGTGAATGTCCGAAGGCCCATATCCGCCGTTGCGCATCGCCGCCTGCATCGCCCGGAACGCCCCCTCATGACCGTCCGCCGGTGCGGTGATATGCGACGCGTCACCCGACATGCCGTAGCCAACCACCTCGGCATACAGCTTCGCCCCGCGCTTCCTGGCGTGCTCATACTCCTCCAGCACCACGCAGCCGGAGCCTTCCCCCATTACGAACCCATCGCGATCCTTGTCCCACGGCCGAGAGGCCGCGGCAGGCCGGTCGTTGAAGCCGGTCGACAGCGCGCGGGAGGCGCAGAAACCAGCTATCCCAAGCTCGCACACGGTGGCTTCCGAACCGCCGGCCAGCATGACGTCGGCATCACCCAGCCGGATCAGCCTCGCCGCGTCGCCGATGGCGTGCACACCGGTGGCGCATGCCGTCACCACCGAATGGTTGGGCCCCTTGAAGCCGTATTTGATCGACAGATGCCCTGAGGCCAGGTTGATCAGCGCGGAGGGAATGAAGAACGGCGACAGCCGCCGACCCTTGCCTTCATGGATCTGGATGGAGGCGTTGTAGATGCTCTCCAGCCCGCCGATGCCGGAACCGATCATGACCCCCGTCGCGCAGCGGTCGTCCTCGTTCTCCGGCACCCAGCCGGAATCTTCCACCGCCTCGGCTCCAGCCACCATCGCCAGATGGATGAACCGGTCCATCTTCTTCTGGTCCTTGACTGGCACCCATTCGCTGATGTCCAGACCGCCGGTGGCCCTGCTTCCTTCCGGCACCTGCCCGGCCACCTTGCAGGGCGAATCCGAGGCGTCGAACAAGGTTATCGGGCCAATGCCCGACTCCGCGTTGATCAAACGCCGCCAGACGTGTTCCACGCCCAGGCCAAGGGGACAGGCGATCCCCATGCCCGTCACCATCACACGCCGCATGACCACAGGCCTTTCACGCTGAGCAGGGAGACGCCCTTATTGCTTCTGCTTTTCGATGTAATCGATCGCATCCTTCACCGTGGCAATCTTCTCGGCCGCATCCTCGGGGATTTCGACGCTGAACTCTTCCTCGAACGCCATCACCAGCTCGACCGTGTCAAGGCTGTCGGCGCCCAGGTCGTCAATGAAGGAAGCCTCCGGCGTGACCTTGGCTTCGTCCACGCCAAGATGCTCCACCACGATCCGTTTGATCTTATCGGCAATCTCGCTCATCGGCTCGGCTACTCCTGAACTGCTGTTTTGTTATGGTCGTCACCCGGCATCTTGTTGTGGCGGCCGGCGCCTTGTCCCGGTGCACGATGCGAGCCCGCGCCAGACATAGCGACCGGCGCTTAGCATGGTTTCGCAAAAGCGGGAAAGATTGGCAGCGGGACAAGCCGTTGGCTAGATCATCGCCATGCCGCCATTCACATGTAGTGTGGCCCCGGTGACCCACCCTGCCTCATCCGACGCCAGATAGGTCACGGCAGCGGCGATGTCGTCCGGCTGCCCCAGCCGCCGCAGCGGGATCGATTCGGACAGTTTGGCCTTCTGCGCCTCACCCAGCACGTCGGTCATCGCTGTGACAACGAACCCCGGCGCAACCACGTTGACGGTGATCCCGCGGGAAGCGACCTCCTGCGCCAGCGCCTTGCTCATGCCCACCAGCCCGGCCTTGGCGGCGGCATAGTTGGCTTGCCCGGCGTTGCCCGTCGCACCGACGATGGAGGCGATGTTGATGATCCGCCCGGCCCGCCGGCGCAGCATCCCGCGCAGCGCTGCCCTGGCCAGACGGAACGGTGCCGACAGGTCGACATCCAGCACCGACTGCCAGTCCGCGTCGGACATGCGAAGTGCCAGCATGTCGCGCGTCATGCCGGCGTTGTTGACCAGGATATGCAGCGGGCCGGCCGCCTTCTCCGCCATCTCGATCAGCCCATCCGCTGCCTCGGCATCGCGCAGATCGGCGGCACACACATACGCCCGCTCGCCCAGGTCCCCGGCCAGCGCCTCCAGCGCGTCGCGCCGCGTGCCCGACAACGCCACGGCCGCACCCTGGGCATGCAGCACGCGCGCGATCGCCGCGCCGATGCCGCCCGAGGCGCCGGTTACCAGCGCGGCCTTGTCGTCCAGTCGGAACATCGCGCCTCGCCTCCTGTTACAATGTCTTCAGCAACGCTTCGATCTCTGCCGGTGTTCCCGCCGCCGCACCCGTCGTGTCAGGCGCGATCCGCTTGACCAGCCCGATCAGCACCTTCCCTGCACCCAGTTCGACAAAGCGATCGACACCCGCGTCCATCATCGCCGCGACGCACTCGCGCCAGCGTACCGTCGCGGTCACCTGCTGGATCAGCAGCGCGCGGATCCGTCCAGGATCGGACTCGCGCTTGGCGGAGACGTTGGCCACCAGCGGCACCTGGGGCGCGGCAGGTGCGGTGTTTTCCAGCGCCTCACTCATCGCATCCGCCGCCGGCGTCATCAGCGCGCAGTGGAACGGCGCGGAGACCGGCAGCAGCATCGCCCGCTTGATGCCCTTCGTCTTGGCGACGTCGATGGCCCGCTCGATCGCGGTGCGATGGCCCGAGATCACCACCTGGCCCCCGCCGTTGTCGTTCGCCGGCTGGATGACTTCCAGCCTGCCCGTCACCGGGTCCGCCGCCGCCTCGGCACAGATCTCCGCCGCCTGCGCCATGTCCGCGCCCAGCAGTGCGGCCATCGCGCCGACACCGGCCGGCACCGCCTTTTGCATCGCCCGGCCGCGCAGCTTCAGCAGCCGGGCGGCGGCGGGAATGCTGAACGCACCGGCGGCGGCCAGCGCGGAGTATTCGCCCAGCGAATGGCCCGCCACCAGCAGCGCCTTGTGCCGCAGCTCGAACCCGCCCTCCCGTTCCAGCACCCGCAGCACCGCCAGCGAATGCGCCAGCAGCGCCGGCTGGGTGTTCTCGGTCAGGATCAGCTCCTCCGCCGGACCCTCGAACATCAGCTTCGACAGCTTCTGCTTCAGCGTCTCGTCGACCTCCTCGAACACCTCCCGCGCGGCGGCGAAGGCGGCGGCAAGGTCGCGGCCCATGCCGACGGCCTGGCTGCCCTGGCCAGGGAAGATGAACGCGTGCACCGGCATGACGGGAAACTCTCGGACAGGTTGCGGACAAGCAGGATGGCGCGGGGGCGTAGCGAGGCATACTCGGGCTGTCAAGGAAACAGCCGCGGCAGCGGGACCGCCGGATGCACCCATGCGCCGGTAGCCGTTCCCGTCCAGCCGCGTTAGAGCGCGATCGTCTGAGGTTGGTCTAACCTCAGACGTGAATCGCCCTCTCAAACAAAAACAGCTAGAGCCAAATGGCTTCAACCTGAAGGTATCTGGCTCTAGCGTGAGCTTATATCAACGGAGAGCCCGGCCATGCGCAACCACGCCAACCTGCTGCTGTGGACTGATTCGCCGCAGCCCTACATCAATGAGGTCAACCGCCGTGGCCTGGCCGAGCAGGTCGTCATCCAGACACTGCCGCGCAAGGAAGCGCCGTCCCAGGCGCAACGTCAGGCCGCCGATGTGCTGCTGGCCGCCGCCGTGCCGGCTGGGCTGCTGCCGACGATGCCGAACCTGCGCTGGGCGCAGTCGCTGAGCGCCGGCGTCGAAAGCTGGATGGCACTGCCCGATCTGCCGGCGGGCCTGGTGCTGACCTGCGCCCGCGGCACCCACCGCGAATCAATGCCGGAAAACATCCTGGGCGCCCTGTTCCACATCGCCAAGCCCTATGCGGCCATCGTCCAGGACCAGAAACAGGGCATTTGGCGTCCGCGCGTCGCCACGCCGCTGAACGGCAAAACCCTGGGTATCCTGGGCCTGGGTGCCATCGGCCAGGACGTCGCCCGGCTTGCCAGCGCACTGGGCATGCGGGTGATCGGCACCACCAGGCGCAACCGACCGATCGACGCGCCGGCGCGGATCCTGCCGACGGACCAGGTGCTGGCCGAGGCCGACTTCATCCTGCTGCTGCTTCCCGCCACACCGCAGACCGAGAACTTCATCGACGCCAGCCGCCTGCGCCGGATGCGCCCCGATGCCTGGCTGCTGAATTTCGGCCGCGGCCATGTGATCCGCGACGAGGACCTGATCGCGGCGGTCCAGGCCCGCACCATAGCCGGCGCGATCCTGGACGTTTTCCGCCAGGAACCATTGCCGCCGGACCACAGGTTCTGGACGACCGACGGGATTACCGTACTTCCCCACATCGGCGGCCCGCACCCCCAGCGCGACGAGATCGTCGCTCGGTTGTTCGCGGAGAACCTAGAATTTTACCTCGGCGGGCGCCCGCTGAAGGAAGTCGTGGATCGCACCGCGGGCTACTGATCCCGGCGTCCCGAGGCGGCCGCACGGGACAGGGCCTTCACTGACCCCGGCCCAGCCACAGGATCAGGCGACGATCGGGTCAGGTGGCGTCGGTGCAGGCGGCGGATCGGTCGGCACAGGCGGCGCAGGCACCGGCGTCTCCTCCGGCGGTGGTGGCGGCGAAGGTTCGGGCGAAGGGGTCGGCGGTATGGGCATCCTGCACTCCGGCTAGAGCGGCTTCGCGCAGACTGAAATCGCGCAAAAGCGCGATTTTGCGCCAGTAGCCGCGGGAAACGATGAGCTAGAGCGGTTCCGCCCTCGGTGGAAGCGATCTAGTCAACCTGAACGTTCACGCACCAGCCGGGATGCATCAGCGGGCCAGCCGCCGCTTCGCCGCGGCCCGGTCAGGAAATCACATCCGCCTCTGGCCGGTCGCCGCCCTCGGACAGCTCGTGATGCCACTGACCCGACTCGTCCTGATACTCGATCTGCGCGGTTTCGCCAGGAACCGCCTGCTCTGCCGCCACCCGGCGTGCCGCGGCGAGCGCAGCCGCCTTGCTGGCGAACGGCTCAGAGAACACGTCGTTCAGCCGGTACGCCCAGCCGCCGTCATGCTGGACAATCCTGTAGTGGATCTTCTGCATCGGTGCCCCTCCTGCAATACGGTCGCTCGACAGAGCGCTAGCCGCGGACGGTGGTCAAGCCATCAAAGTGGCAGATTGGTCGAACTTGGCCGGCGCATGCGTCGCCGGCCATGGGACCTGTCATCTTTTACCTAAAGAACGTCATCAGGCATTCAAAGATATAGCCGTTACAGCCCATCGGTTTCACTTGAAACGTCACGAAATAGATATGAGTTGAAGCTGCGCCCTGCGGTGTGGTCGTAAGTCCCATTATCGCAAGCCCCGTCGGTCTCAGAATATTAACTTTCGTAGGGTAGGCGCAGGCAACTCTGTGGGATTAACCCGCCTCCGTGGACAGTTGGCAGCTTGGATGATTACGTTTGCGTGGCGAGCCCTTGAGCGTACTCCTGTTCATAGGTGATCAGGGAGAGATTGCCGAGGCCGATCAGACGATCCGCGCCGCCAAATACAGCCCGCTGGTCATCAGCGGGCCGCAACGAAGCGGGGCGACCTGTCGGCCGATTATTCCCGGCGTTTGCAATTGTCGCTCCCTTTCCAGAAAGTGTGACCTAAGTTGACACTCAACCGCCAGCGGCGCCCTCATCATCTCCAGACCTCAAGGTTGGGCCGTGACCATCATGGAGCCGCAGCTTTCAGTACAAAGACAGCTCGTTTACAACACGGTGCGGCATCCGGCTGCGCAAGTCGCGACCTTTCTATGGCTAGCCGGAAGTGTCGCTGCGCTGTTACTCGCCAGGGGCCTTCCGCCGTTCGACCGGCCGGCGCTGGCGACCATGTCGTTCGCCCAGCAGGTGGCGTTCCCAAGCCTTGGATTGCTCGAGATTTTTGCCCTCATGGCCGTAGTCTACGCCCTGACTTCGCGCCGCGTGATCCCCAATCTCGCGGGACGGGCACCCGCGCGCCAGCAGGCGGCGCGAGAAACGGCTTATGTGGTTGGTTATGCGGCCCTGGGTCAGGTCGGCGGTTGGGTTGTTGGTCCGGTGCTTGGCTATCGGCCATTCAGCTTCCACATCGCTGGCACCGTGGTGGGATGCGGCATTCCACCTAGCCCCGGTGAGGTCTGCACTTGGGCAATCTACAATTTCATTGTGTTCGCCGTTGTGCCCTATCTGTGGTTTCGCCGAAGCTATTCAGCCATGCAACTGAACCTGCGTTCTATCGACGTGCCGAATGATCTGCTGGTGATCGTCGTGGTCGCGGTGCTCGAGGGTCTGGTCGAGCTCGGTGCGTTCCCGAGGATTTGGCAGATGAGCATCCATCAACTTCTGGTGGCCGCACCGCTGTCGTTTGGGGTTTTCATGATCGGCACCGTCCTGCCGACGATGGTGCTGATCTACGCCATCCTTGTGCCGCGCTACCTCAGGCTGACTGGTTCGCCTACAACAACCGTCCTGTTGGGCGGCGTCACCTATGCGGCCATGCACATTGTCGAGGGATGGTCAGTATTCAGCACACCTCGCAGTACGGCATTGTCGCTGATTCTTGTTGCCTTGCAATATTTGGCCCAGGCATGATGAAGACGTTCATCACCTTGCGCACCGGCAACGCTTGGGTCCATGCAATCGGCTACCACGCCATAGCGCCTCACGTCGTAGTGGATACGCCGCTGATAGCAGAGGTGTTCGGTCTGCGATGACAGACGAAGTCAGGACCGGTAAAACACTTCAATGAAGACGATTTTCATAGCCTGCGCAGGATTCTCCCTCCCGACGAGTCCGCTACCGAAGGAGGCATCGCAAGGCCGGATCACCCACAATATCGGCGCCCTCAAACCGGCCTGATCAATGCAAAGTCCTTGGCCCGCCGTCGACGGGCGCCGACGTAGCGCATAGTCGCATACACGATCAGGAACAGGCCGAGCTTACTGACGATACCGTAGACCGACATGACTGTCGCCCAGGTTGCCACGTTGAAGTTCAACGCGACGATCACGTTCAGCACGGCGGAAAAGAACATCAGCCCCGACCAGACAAAACCGAAGATGAAGACGAGGTCTGGCACCACCTCCATGGCGACGGGTGGCAGATAGCGGTTCATCCATCCTGGCTTCAGCATGACCACGCCGACAATCATGTATATCAGGCTTGGCTTGACCATGATAAAGCGCGGATCAGCCGTGACTAAAGTGGCAGCACCCGACCCCACCACCAGAAACAGGCTCAACCACTGCATTGTGTCGATCGGCTTTTTGCGCACGAACTCCCAGCCAATCTGGGCAAACCCCAGCGCAACGCCGAGTGCCACCGCCAAGGGAATATTCTTGGTCAATAGATAAAGGACGAGGAAGAAGAACGTTGACGCCAAGTCGAGGAGCAGCAGTTTCCCTGCTTTGAATAGATTTTTCATCGGACCCTCGCATCTCTGTCAGGTGCGGTGGCTCTTACAGCCGCGATTGCGTGCCGGCGAGGAAGTTTGCCTGGCTTTCAGGCCCTGGCCACCGGCAAGGTCGGATTGGGCATGATCCGACCGCTCCCTCGCCCAACCCAAAATAGCCACTTCCGCCTGTCTCAAGCCCGACTCGCAGGTCGGCCACGTCAAGTTTGAGAATGACGGGCTGCCGCGCAAGATGCTGGCTCCGTGATCGGATAATGGCCGTGAAGAATAGATGCGGTGGTTCGGATGTATTGTCCGCCATTGTTTGCCCCAAAGCTTCGGCAAATCCGCTTGTTATCCCTTATGGGCCTCCATGAACGACCGCAGCACGGCATTCATGCGCGACAAATGGCCCTTGCCCTGCGCCCTGAACCATTCCAGCACGTCGGCATCAAGGCGCAAATGAACGGATGCCTTGCCGGACGGCGGCATGACGACACGGGCTGAAGCCCAGAAATCCGCGTCCACAGCCTGCGTTGGCGCATCGGCCCGTGTCATGGTTTTTCCCTGCTCGCGGCCAGCCTTAAGGTCGGCGAGAGAGTATTGCTTCGCATCGTTTTCTGCCGTCATCATCCACCTTCCATGCGCTGATTATCCTGCGGTTCTGGCCACGCCCGGTTCTGGCCGCGCCATGTGTAGGCGACCATGAAAATTGCGCCATCTACCTGGCCTAAGGCCCGAAAGCGGGGTTCGCCATAATCGGCGCGGGTATCAGCCGCCTCGATGACCGGGTATTCAAAGATCAGGGCAGCGTCTTCAAAATCAACGCCGTGATCCTGAAGGTTGGCCTGCCGCTTCGCTTCGTCCCATTCAAAAGCCATTTCAACGGTACACAAATGTGAACAATATAAGCCAATTGAGAACGAATTTGAAGCTTTTTGACGAGAATCCGCCATTCGCGCTTCCCCACCGAGCCTCTTGCTCGACGCGCAACTTGCGTCAGATGGGCAGGCCGTCGTGTCGTCCAGCTCTGTCATGTTCATCATCCCGGCGCTTGCCGAGGCTGATAAGCAGGCAAGGTTTCTGATGATCCTGGCCGCACGCCGGGCCGGGTCTTGATTCTCACCCGTCCCGGCGTACAAAGATGCGTAGCGGAGTCCGGTCATACCAATGGATACACTGCTTCCCTACCGGGCTATGGCCCACAACAATGCCTGGGCGAACCACCGCCTGCTCACGGCGTGCGCCGCCCTGTCGCTGCAGGAGTTTACCGCCCGGCGGGCGGGCTTCTTCCCAAGCCTGCGCGCGACGCTGAACCACATCCTGGTTATCGACCAATTCTATGTGGACGCGATGGAGGGTGGCACGCTCGGTGCAGCCGCCTGGGCCGACCCCGAACCCTGCGGCACGGTTGCCGCGCTCCGTCAGGCGCAGGCCGGGGTGGACCGGCGACTGCTCGCCATCGTCAGCGGCCTCGACAAGGCCGGGCTCAGTCGGATCATCGCCGTGCATCGCGCCATCCGCGTGCAGCACGAGCGGATGGACCGGCTGCTGCTCCACCTGTTCCAGCATCAAATCCACCACCGCGGCCAGGCTCACGCGATGCTAAGCGACACCTCGGTGCCGCCGCCTCAGCTCGACGAGTTCTTTTCGGTCGGCGAAGCCCCGCTACGGGCCGGGGAGTTCAACGCCCTCGGCTGGACGGAGGAGACGGTCTGGGGTGCCCCGGATGCCGGAGCCGCTGTCATTGTTCGCGACGACCATGAGACTGACGAGAGCGTGATCCGAGCAGGTGGCATCACCGGAACGGTGAATCACGCGATCAAACAATGAGTTAGAGCGGGGTCCGGGGTCCGTGAGCCAAGGCGAACGGAAACTGGTCTAACCCCCAGCCGCCCGGATCGCCGCCCATACCCGACCCGGTGTCGCCGGCATGTCGAAATGCCGGATGCCCAGCGGCGCCAGCGCGTCGTTGATCGCGTTCATCGCCGCGGCCAGCGCGCCGACCGTGCCCGCCTCGCCGACCCCCTTGGCGCCCAACGGGTTGACCGCCGTCGGCACCTCACGCGTGGCCAGCCGGAACGGCGGATACTCGTCGGCCCGCGGCATCGCATAGTCCATGAACGATGCGGTCAGCATCTGGCCGCTGTCCGCATCGTGCAGGATCACCTCGCCCAGCGCCTGGCCGACACCCTGGACCACGCCGCCATGAATTTGCCCGGCGACGATCATCGGATTCAGCACCCGGCCAAGCTCCTCGACCGCGCTGTAGCCGACGATCTCGACAACGCCGGTCTCAGGATCGATCTCGACCTCGCAGATGTGCGTGCCGTTGGGAAAGGTGACCGCCGTTGGGGTGAACTCGCCGCTTTCCACCAGCCCGCCCTCCTCGCCCGGCGAAATATGGGCGGGGTCATGCGCGGCGCGCGCCACCTCATGCAACGTCACCGCGCGGTCGGTGCCGGCGATGCTGAAGCGACCCCGGGTGAACTCGATGTCCACCACCGCTGCCTCCAGCAGCTCCGCGGCAATCCGGCGCGCCTTGTCGATCACCTTGTCCATCGCCAGGCTGACCGCGGAGCCGCCGATGCACAGCGCACCCGATCCGCCATTGCCCTTGCCGCTGGGCAGCAGGTCGGTGTCGCCCCCCTCCCAATGCACCTGCTCCAGGTCCACGTCGAAGCGCTCGGCGACCAACTGAGTCATGGTGGTCTCCAGCCCCTGCCCGACCGACATCGACCCCGACCGCAGGATCAGCGTACCATCTTCAGCCAGGCGTAGTGTAGAAAGATCCTTTGCCGGGCGCAGGAACGGCCCGCCAGCCACCTCGATGCAGTTGCACAGGCCAATGCCGCGCAGCCGCCCCCGCCCCGCCGCCGCCGCCCGCCGTTCCTCGAACCCCTCCAGCTCGGCCATTTCGGCCGCCTGCTGCATGTTGCCCTCGAACGCGCCGCAGTCATAGGTGAAGGTCAGCGCGGTCTTGTAGGGCATCATCTCCGGCGGGATCAGGTTGCACCGCCGCAGCTCATACGGTGTGATCCCCAGCTCGCGCGCGGCGACGTCGATCAGCCGCTCAATCGCATAGGTGGCCTCGGGCCGTCCGGCACCGCGATAGGCCGCGGTCGGCACGGTGTGGGTCAGCACGCCGCACACCTGCGCGGCGATGCAGGGGATGAGATAGACCCCGGCAATGCCGCCGATATTGCCGACACCCCAGCCCGACCGGCCAGAGACATAGGCGCCCAGGTTGACATCCCAGCGCAGCTTCAGCGCGGTGAACCGGCCATCGGCGTCCAGACCCAGCGAGGCGCTGACCCGCATCTCCCGCGCCTGTTCATCGGTCAGGAAGCCCTCGGTCCGGTCGGCAACCCAGCGCACCGGGCGGTGCAGCTTCCGCGCTGCCCAGGCGACCAGGACCGATTCCAGGTGCACCCCGGACTTCATGCCGAACGAGCCGCCGACATCCCCGGGGATCACCCGGATGTCGGTAGGCGGGATCTGCAGGTTACCGCCGGCGATCCCGTTGCGCAGTGCAAACGGCGACTGGTGCGAGGCATGCAGCTCGATCCGCCCGTCCTCCGCGATGCGGGCCCAGGCGCCGCGCGGCTCCAAGGAGTTGGCGGTGACGCGTGAGACGCTGAAATCCAGGCTGGTCACATGCGCCGACCCAGCCAGCGCCGCCTCGGTGCCGGCCGCGTCGCCACGCTGCCACAGAAAGCCGATGTTGTCCGGCACGTCGTCCCACACCGGCGGTGCCCCGGCGGCAATCGCCGCGTGCGGGTCGGTGATCAGCGGCAGCGGGTCGTAATCAACCAGGATGGTTTCGGCCGCTTGCAGCCCGGCCGCCCGGTCTTCGGCGATGACCAGCGCCACCGGTTCGCCGACAAAGCGGACGCGGTCACCCGCCAGCAGCGGCCGGTCGGTCTTCGGCGCCGGCCCCCCGTCGGGGCGCGGAAAGCCAATGCCGCCCGCGATGGGCGCCACGTCATCCAGCTCGGCTGCGGTGTAGATGGCAACCACACCCGGCAGTTGCCGCGCCGCCTCGGTGTCGATGCCGACGATCCGCGCATGGGCGTGCGGCGAGCGCAGGAAGATCGCCACCGCCAGGCCCGGCGGCGCGGCGTCTGCCGTATAGTCACCCTGGCCGGTCAGCAGCCTGCGGTCCTCCCGGCGGCGGACGGATTTCGTCGACACGGGTCCTGCCTGCATGGTTGCCATAGGTGCCTGCTCCCGCGAAGTTTCGACGAAGCATAGCGGCTTCAGCCAGAAGCGCGATGCCTGCCCCTGATGCCCACCCGTAAGCCTCAGCGGCTGGAACCCGACCGGGCTGCCAGGCCACGCCCCATCATCAGCCCCAACTCGCCCGGGTGATCGCTGTGCTGCTTCATCGACCGGTACGGCACCTCCGTCACCTCGGCGATGAAGTTGAGCTTCTGCGCCACATCCAGCGCACTGAACCGCCCCGCACCGGGACGGCTCTCGAACAGCCGTGCGACCGACTGCAGCGTGCGTTGCGGAATCACCCCCAGCACCCTGCGATGCTCCGCGGTGACGTCCTCGGCGGTCAGCTTGCGCGCCAGCTTGTCCACCTCCGCTGCCGCCGGGTCCGCCGGTCGCGGCGGCGTGGCAGTCAGCTCCTGGCCGGGAAACTCGATCTCAACGCCGTTGTCTTGCATCAGGTAGACGGTGCCGCCGTCACACTCCAGCACCCGGCCGCTGTGCTTGCCGGTCCGGTGATAGACCGTCTGTCCAACCGAGAACATCTGCCCGCCTTTCATCTGCCCGCCCTTCATCTGCCCTTGGCGCCATGATACCCCCACAAGCCGGACCACGGGCTGGAAATCGGCACGGCCCACGGACCCGGATGATTTTCTTCAGTGCACAGAGGTGCGGATGGCGACAGAACAGGACACGGCGGCGTTCCAGCAGGGCTGGCAGGCTGCCTTGCACGCCGCCCGCGACTGGCACGAGTCAAAGGCCAAGCAGTTGCTGGTGCAGTCGAAACGCACGCGGTTTCCCAAGACGCTGGAGCGCGAGGCCGAGGTGCACCGGCTGAGCGCGGAGATGTTGCTGACCCTGCGGCCAGATGACGTCTGACGGCACGCTCACGCCGTCGGTAGAACCCGGGGTCAGTAAACCCCGGGGTCAGTAAAGTCCTGGGATCAGCCGCCAGGTGCGGGCACGATAATCCTCATATTCGTTGCCGAAATGCGTCCGCAGCAACGCTTCTTCCGCGCGGATGCGCGCGACCAGCGGCGGGATGTTCAGCGCCGCAAGTGCTACGCCGATGCCCGAGCGGAACGCCAGTCCCCAGCCCAGGGCGTTGACCAGCAGCCCCAGATAGCTGGGATGGCGGATGATGCCGTAGACGCCGCCGGTGACCAGTTTGTGCCCCGGCTGGATCGCCACCAGCCCGCTGAACCGGCGGCCCAGCACGAACACCGGCCACAGCCGAAGCGCGCCGCCGGCTGCGAACAGCGCAACGCCGACCCAGCGCACCATGTCGCCGTCCAGCGTCCAGAACCCGACCCGGTCGGTGTATGCGGGCACATAGGCCGCCAGCAGCCCAATGATCCCGAATGCCGCCAGCACCCAGCGGTTGGCCTGATCCTCCTGCTCCCCGGCACTCAGGTTTCCGCGTGACAGCAGCCCGCTGCCGGTCAGCAGGAACACGATGATCGTGAGAGCAACCCGGGCAGGGTCGGCGAAGAATGCCGCGAACCCGCCCCAGCCGAGGATGGCGAGCCCGAGAAAACCCAGGGTCGCCAGCGCGCTGGCGAACAGCGCCGTGGATCTGGATGCCATGCCATGCCCCCGCGTTACCGATGAGCCTGTAGAAAACCAGGTGCTGCAGCCGCTCGAACCACCGTTATTCCGAACGGCAACGGCATCAACCGGAACTGAACTTATCGTACCGCTATGTGAAAGAGGATGGTCGGCGCCTTGCCGTCAGGAAAGAAGATCTGCACCACCGCGGTGTCCTGCCCGCTGAAATCCGGAGATGACTGGTAGGTTATCAGTGTCGCCGGGCTTTTCTTCGTATTGCAAAGGTATGGGGCATCGCCCGGTGTGTAATTCGGGAAGGCCATGCCTTTGGCGATGTGGATGGTCCCGTTCTCCGGCGGTGTCACCACCTTCACGTCCACCTGGCCGAGCGGGGTGCAGTCTCTCGCCAAGGCCTGAGGGCTGGCGAGCATCAGGGTTGCCCCAGCCAGTGTCGTCTTGTCCATCGTTATCGATCGGGCGTTCGCCAGCCGCGCCGCTGGTGTCAGGCCCGGGGCGGCAGGTGGCCCTGGCGGTCGGGCGGGCACGGCGAGGCCGGCCGGCGCCACCTGAGCCTGAGCGTTCTGGGTGGACAGGTTGTTCGTGACACAGCCGCTCAGGCAGAGGCACGTGAACGCATAAAACACGGGTCGGAACATTCAGGCTCGCCACGGAAATTTGCTTCATTGTAATGACCTGGCATCTGCCCGCCAAATCACTATGTCTAAGAAACGTCCTGGCGCGGGCATCTATCGGCCCTCCCTGCCTCACCCTCGGGCAGTCTGGAAAGATCCGGCACCGCACGGCAACAGTCTAGCCAACAACGACCATCCACTCCCCGTCTTTTCAGTGCCACCCCCTGAAGCTATCCTCCGCACACCCCGTCGCGCGTCCACGTGACCCGGCTCCAGGGAAAGCAGACACAGCGAAGGCACGACCAAACCATGATCAGGCTTTCGCTCCTGCTGCTCGGTGCGGGTCCACTTCGCAGGATCTGGTGGGTGTTTGTCACCCTGTCGGCATTCTGCCTGCTGCTGAGCTTCGTTTTCGTCGACGACCTGTTCGACAGCGCGATCATCGTCACAACCGACATCATCGGGGTCGGCTTCGTGCTCGAAGGATCGGTCCGCCTGCTCCGGCTCGCGGCGATCGGCTTCCCCAACGCCACCACCGGCGTGTTGAAGTCACTCGGCTTCTTCGCCCTCGGGTTCCTTGCCATCGACCTGCCATGGGACGACAACATCGTCGCCACGATCGCACTCGGCACCGCACTGGCGATCGATGGCGTCTTCCGGCTGGCCGCATCCATCATGATCCGCTCAGTGCGCTGGCGGCAGACGGCCCTGGTCGGTGTGATCGAGTTGGTGATGGCTGCACTGATCTTGGCCCCGTGGCCGGTGCCCCACCGCCATACCGTCCCCTTCTGCATCGGCGTGGCTCTGCTCGGCGCCGCCTGCGGCCTGTTCCGGGTGGGCCTGCAACTGCGCCGCCTTGCGCCCGGCGCCTCGGTCACCGAGCTTCCATTGTTCGCCGGACCCAACTGGCACGGCCGCGGCGTTTTGCATCCGGCGCAGACACAGGTGCAGTCATGGGAGAACGATGCCGCCCTGCGCGTGCATGTCTGGACGCCGGTTGGTTCAGCGGTGCACCCGCACCGCCGGGTGGTGATCGACCGCTACATCGCGGCCGTGGACCAGGGCGGCGTCATCTCCACCGGCCACGCCGCGCTGTCGCTGCCGCCCGACACCTATGTCAGCCTGTGCCCCGCTGATGACATCGATCATGCCCCGGACGATTTTGCCCGGCTGCTGCGGGCGAGTGCGGACAATGACGTGGCCGGCCGCTTCAAGCCGTCGTTCGCCGGGGAATGCGAGGAATGGCGCCCACCGGATCGCGAGGTTGTCTTTCACCGCTACAACGCCGCCGCCCTGCGCGCCTTTCTGGACCCCTATCAGCAGACGCCGCTGTACAACCTGACCAGCCGCAACTGCTCCTCCACCGTCGCGCTGTCGCTTGACGCAGCCATCGAGGGCGTCATGGGCCGGCGGCGTCCGTGGCTGACGCTGCTGCTGCTGCTGACCGATCCGGCGATGTGGCTGCTGTCGCTGTGGCGGGCGCGGGCAGAGGCAATGACCTGGACGCCGGGCCTCATCCTCGACTACGCGCAGACGTTGCAATTCATCCTTGAAGGACATCGCGAACGCTGGTTCGCCCGCCTCTGGGGCACCCGCCGCCGGTATCAGGAACGCCGCCGCGCCCAAATCGCCGAGGGCCGGCCGACCCGGTCGAAGTTTCCTGCCATGGCTTCGATCGTCCTGACGGCGATGATCTTCGGCTTGACCTATGGACTGACCGCCCCTCTGCTCGCGCTCAGCCTGCGCCAGCAGGGGTTCGGTGACAGCTTCATCGGTGCCAATGCCGCGATGCATGCCGTGGGCGTGCTGGCGATGGCGCCGTTTCTGGCCGGTCTGGCCTGGCGCAGCGGCCCCAAGCTGCCGATCGCGGCAGCCTTGCTGATCTCCGCCGCTGCCTTGGCGCTGTTCCCTGTCATGCCGACGATCTGGCTTTGGTTTCCGCTGCGCTTCGCCTTGGGGGCCGCCGCCGAATCGATGTTCGTGATGTCGGAGACCTGGCTCAATCAGTTGAGCGAGGAAGCCAGCCGAGCCCGTACCATGGCGATCTACACCGCGGCTTTGTCGCTGGGCTACGCGCTGGGACCGATGATCCTGACCCTGGTCGGCCCCGAGGGATTGCTGCCCTACCTGCTCGGCGGAGGCATCGCGCTGCTGGCCCTGCTGTCCATCGCCATGCCCTGGGTGCGAACGCCAAGGTTCGAGCCGCCCTCGCACGGCAACCCGCTGCGCTATCTGGCCCTGGCGCCCCTGGCGGTCGGCGCCTCGTTGCTGAACGCGGCGGTGGAGACCGCGGGCATGTCCTTCCTGCCGCTGTATGCCATGCGGGTCGGCTGGGCTGAACAGCCGGCCACGCTGCTGTTATCGGTGCTCCTGCTCGGCGCTATCGTCCTGCAGTTGCCGATCGGCTGGCTGGGCGACCGCCTCGACCGGCGGGTCCTGGTGATCGGCCTCAGCCTCGCCTCGGCCGCCGGCGCGCTGGTCTGGCCGCTGGTGTTCGACACGCCAGTACTGGCTTACGCGATGCTGTTCGTCTGGGGCGGCCTGTTCGTCGGTATCTACACCATCGTCATGACCGAGGTGGGCAGCCGGTTCCACGGCGGCGACCTGGTTTCTGTCTACGCGGTGATGTCGGTTGCCTGGGGTGCCGGCGCGTTCGTCGGCCCGGGCGCCGCTGGCTCCGCCATGGCTATGACGCGCCACGGCCTGCCGATCTTCGCGGCGATAGCCTGCGCGGCCTTCGCCGCCCTGGCGATTGCGCTGCGCCGGCGGGCACCACCGTGACCGGCACACCGCGGTTACCGACCGGGGCACAACAATGCTAGGCTGCGCCAATGGCGTCGATCATCGCCCTTCTTCGCGCCGTGAACGTGGGCGGCACAGGCAAGCTTGCCATGTCTGACCTGCAGGCCATGTGCCAGGCCATCGGCTTTCGGGCGGTCCGCACCTACATCGCCAGCGGCAACGTCGTATTTAACACCGACTTGAGCATTCCGGACGCGAAAGTAGCCCTCGAAGCGCGCCTGCTGGCCTGGGCGGGCAAGCCGGTGGGCGTAACCCTGCGGTCTGCCGCCGAAATGAAGCAGGTTCTTGCGCAGAACCCGTTCCCGGACGCACCGGGCAACCGCGTGATGGCTGTCTTCCTGGACCATCTCACCTCATCAGCCACCTTGGAGGGGATCACCGGCCAAGGACCGGATGAGGCGGTCCAACTTGGCCTGCGCGAGATCTATGTCCGTTACGGCGCCGGCATGGGGGCCTCGAAACTGCGTATCCCCGGTGCGAAGGCCGGCACCGCGCGCAACATGAACACCGTCGCCAGGCTTGCGGCGATGGCAGCCGGCTGACATCTGGTTGGGGTTTCCCGCCGGCGGCGGACGCACCGATCAAGATCGCCCACCGGCGATGAACGACCACCGGTGCAGGCTGAAATGGTCCGGCCACACCGCGCGAGAGTGGAAACGTCACCCGTGCGCGGCGGGGACGCCTGAACCACCGATGAGTGTGATTGGGATCACACCCCAGCCGTATGGCTCCTCCGTAAGATAGCTTGCTGCATGGTCGCCACGCGAACAAGCGGCAGCCTTGGACGGCTCAGGGTGACGAAGGATGCCACGCGTCCCGAGCATCGCCCCCGCCGGTCCTTACATTCGCAAATCAACTGGAGGTAACCGATGGCAACTTGGTCAACAATCACACAGACCGGCGGCGGCCAATGGTGGGTCGCCGGCGGCGGAATTACCAATCATGAGGCCTTCGCATTCACCCTGCAGGGCGCGGAGCACAACGTCGGCGCACTCATTTCCGACGTCTCCGTGTTTCTTGATCAGGATAATGCGCCTCACGAGACAAGCTACATTATCAACCTGAACGCCGTCGATAACTTCCTTAACCCGGTCAATCAGGGCATCACCGGAAACTTTGAAAGTAACGGTGTTTAGAGCGGCTTCGCGCAGACTGGAATCGCGCAAAGGCGCGATTCTGCCTGAGTAGCCGCGTGAAACGATGAACTCGTGGAACAAACAGGATAGGCCGCCCTGGCCATTACGGTCAGCCTGAAGGCGGCCTGGGAGCAGTGAAATGAAAGTCAATCTCGTCAAGGACCAGCACGGCAAGGTCATCGCAACCTTCGAGCCACCCGCTCGTGGTGCCCCGATGGTCAAGCCAGTGCTTAAGCCGGGACACAAGGTTCATGAGGTGGAAGCCTCGGAAGACTACACAAAGGACATCAAGGCCTTTTACGAGCACCACAGCCGGTAACCCCGGGACCGACGTGTCCTGATCAACCCGGCGGCCTATCCAATCGTGTTCCCGCCGACGGAAGGCCAGGTATTTTTTCTTTCTAGGCAATGCCTGGCCTTCTCCTGGCTTGGACCCTACCGCTGGAGGGATCAGCGCTGACGCTGCAATCCCCTCTAGCAACACCACCTTCACTCGTGCCCAAGCCCGCAACCGTCAGGAGAAAATATTCTTGACAAAACTTGACAACCTGAGGTAGAACAACCGTAATCCCTCATTCAAGGCCGGCCCAATGACCGACACGCCGAAGACCAACACCGGCCCGCAGCCATCGCTTCATCCGTCGGACATCCTGCTGAACCTGATCACCACCCTGCTCGCGCCGATGTTCCTCAGCGTGAGTGGCGGCGACATCGGCTTCGCCCGCCTCGCCGCGCTGGACACCGTCACATCCTATCGAAGCCGGCATTCTGCGGATCTGATCGCCATCGCCCAGATCGTCGCCTTCGGCCTCGCCGCCCTTGGCTCGCTTAGCCTGTCGATGGAGGACAACCTGTCCTTGTCCATGACGCTGCGGCTGCGCGGCAACGCCAACGCGCTCAACCGCTCCGCCGAGCAGAACCGCCGCGCCATGCAGGCCAACCGCGCCGAAGCGGCCGCCGCGGAGCGGATGCGAAATGAGGAGAATGAGGCCCCAAGCAATGAGGCCTCAAGCAATGAGGCCCCAAGCAACTGGGCCGAGGTGAATGAGGCGGAAGTCCTCGCCCAGGTCGCCCAGGCCCAGCGTCTGGTCGCCGAAGCCCAGGCGCAGCCGCCGCAAACGCCCGCCGCGCCCACCACGGCCGCTGCCTCTGCACGGGACCAGCAGATCGATCAGGCCCACCAGCTTGACCAATCAATGTGGGAAGCCGCCATGGCCGACGCCGCCCGCGCCTACGACGCTTGCCAGACCGACGCCCAACGCAGGGCCGCAAGGATCTACGCCGTCACCCTCAACCAGCTCCGGCCATCTCCGGACGTCCTGTCCCCCGCTGAGCCGTCACCCGCGATTCTGGCAAACCAGCCACCGCACCATCAGCAGGTGGCCGGCACCCCCGGCTACTCCGCCGCGTTGGGGTTCAGCGCCAGTCCCGCATCGCCAGCGGCGGCCGAGGTGTCGCCCAGGTAGATGTCGCGGTCCTTGGTTTCCGGCAGCAGCAGGAACCCGATCACCGCTGTCGCGGCGGCAATCACCACCGGATACCACAGGCCATAGTAGATGCTGCCGGTCTGCGCGTTCATCGCCAGCACCGTCGCCGGCAGCAGTCCGCCAAACCAGCCGTTGCCGATGTGATAGGGCAGCGACATTGAAGTATAGCGGATGCGGGTTGGAAACAGCTCCACCAGCGCCGCGGCCATCGGTCCATAGACCATCCCGACCAGCCCGACCAGGAAGGTCAGCGCCACGATCAGGCTGAGCGGCTGGGCGCGCAGGATGTCGAACGGATGCGCCATCTTCACCACCGAGGGATTGGACGCCGCCGGATAGCCCGAAGCTGTCAGCGCCCCCGCCACGTCCTTGCCGAAGCTGGGGGACCGGGCGGCGAACGTCTGGTCACCCACGCGCACGCTGGCCGGCGTGCCAGGCGGCGCATCCTCCTGCGCATACACCACCGAGGCCCGCGACAGCGCTCCCTTGGCGATGTCGCAGCTATTGGTGAACTTGGCGGTGCCCACCGGATTGAACTGGAAGGAACAGTCCGCCGGATCGGCGACCACCGTCACCCGCACCGTCTCCTGCGCATGCGTCAGCGCCGGATTGGCAGTCCGCGCGATGAAGTGGAACACCGGGAAATAGGCCAGCGCGGCGATCAGGCAGCCGCCCAGGATGATTGGCTTGCGGCCGATCTTGTCGGACACCCAGCCGAACAGCAGGAACCCGCCGGTGCCCAGCCCCAGCGACCAGGCGATCAGCAGGTTGCCGGTTACGCCGTCCACCTTCAGCGTCGAGGTCAGGAACAGCAGCGCGTAGAACTGCCCGGAGTACCAGACCACCGACTCTCCCGCGACCATTCCCAGCAGCGCCACGATCGCCACCCGAAGGTTGCGCCACTGGCCGAAGGCTTCGCTCAGCGGCGCCTTCGACTGCGTCCCCTCGGCCTTCATGTGCAGGAACGCCGGGCTTTCGCTCAACTGCAGGCGGATCCACACCGACACGCCCAGCAGCACGATCGAAAGCAGGAACGGGATGCGCCAGCCATAGGCCTGGAAGTCAGCCTCACCCAGCAGGTAGCGGGTGACCAGGATCACCAGCAGCGACAGGAACAGCCCCAGCGTGCCGGTGGTCTGGATCCAGCTTGTGTAAAAGCCGCGCCGGTTGCGCGGGGCGTGTTCGGCGACATAGGTCGCCGCGCCGCCGTACTCGCCGCCCACCGCCAGCCCCTGCAGCAGCCGCAGGCCGATCAGCATCACCGCCGCCGTCAGTCCGACGCTGTCCGACGTGGGCAGGATGCCGACCACGAAGGTCGACAGGCCCATGATCAGGATCGTCACCAGGAAGGTGTATTTGCGCCCGACCAGGTCGCCCAGCCGGCCGAACACCAGGGCACCGAACGGGCGCACCAGGAAGCCGGCGGCGAACGCCAGCAGGGCGAAGATGTTGCGCGTGCCTTCCGGAAACTGGCTGAAGAACTTGGCGCCGATGATGACCGCCAGGGAGCCATACAGGAAGAAGTCATACCACTCGAAAACCGTGCCAAGCGAGGACGCCAGGATGATCTTCTTCTCGTCGCGCGACATCGGACGCGCCGCATCCGCCGAGTAAGCCGGACCTGCCGCCGGTATGGTCATGATTGTACCGCTCCCTTGGACTTTATCATCGAGCTTCGCCACCCGCCGATCTCCGCCGGCGGGGATGACGGTCACGCTCTGACTAGCTCGGCAAGGGGACGCATCGGAAGTGGCCGGACCACCGACTGCGGCCACATTACGTTGTTATGACTAAATTATTATCTTTAGAGCGCGATCGTCTGAGGTTGGGGCAACCTCAGACGTGAATCGCCCTCTGAAACAAACCAAGCCTGAGCCTGATGCTTTCAACCTGAAGCGATCAGGCTCTAAGGGCCTTGCCGCCGTCCGCCCGCTCTCAGCGGCCGCCGTCGACCTGCAGCACCTGGCCGTTGACGAACCCGGCCAGGTCCGAGGCAAAGAACACCACGGCCTTGGCAATGTCCTCCGCCGTGCCCAGCCGCTTCATCGCAATCCGCTCGACCAGCGCCTGCTGACCCTGCGGGCCATAGCTGTCCCACTGCGCCTCGGTCGCCGGATTGGTCCGGATGAATCCCGGCGCCACCGAGTTCACCGTGATATTGAACGGTCCCAGCTCATGCGCAAGCTGCCGGGTCAGCCCAACCACCGCGTGCTTGGCCGCGCAGTAAGCCTGGATCCCGGTCAGCGACGGCTGCAGCCCGGCGCCGGAGCTGATGTTCACGATCCGCCCGCCGCCCGCCCGCTTCATCCCCGCCGCCGCCGCTCGGCACAGGGTGAACGCGGCATGCACGTTGATGTCGAAGATGATGTTCCAGTCCGGGTCAGAGACATCCTCCAGCGCCACCGGTCCCTGGCCCGCCACGCCGCCGGCATTGTTCACCAGAACGTCGATCGGGCGGCCCGTCTGCGTCTCGATCTGTCCGATCCACGCCGCCCCGGCTGCGCGGTCACGCAGATCCAGCGGCTGCGTGGTCAGGTTGCCGACCGAGGCCGCCTGCCGCAGGGCATCCGCGTCGAGGTCCGTGGCGAACACCTGCGCGCCCAGTCCGGCAAACATCTGCGCAATCGCCCGGCCGAAGCCATGCCCGCCACCGGTGACTGCGATGACCTTGCCGTCGAAGCGGATGTTCACACGATAATCCCCCTATGGCCAGCCGAACGCCTATCGCTGGCCGCCGGTCAGGTCCTCGCAGTTGTGCCGGCCGGACAGCAGGCAGTCCTGGAACTGGGCGGCCGAACGCAGTTGTTGAACCAGAAACAGGCCGCCGACAAGCAGCACCAGGATTACGGCGACGGCGGCAAGGCTGGCGGTCTGCCGGTCCGCGGCCTCATTGGCCGCCGCATCCTCAGACAGATGATGATGCCCATACATGAGAGGCCTCTCGCCGGGATGTTCCTGTTCAGACCACGACCAGGACATGGGATGATGCCGACAGCAAGTTCAAGGGTCGCCGGCGTGGCACCAGGCCCGACCCCTCGGTTGGCCGATCACGTCTCGGCCGACGGCGATCTTCTATCCGGACGGCGGTTGAAAAACCGTGACGCAGGTCACAACCCGCACACGCCGATGAACCGATACTCCGGGCCGTGACCTGCCCTGCCGTACTCATCGCCATCCCTAGGCAGCGCCGGTTGGAACCACGCCGCTGGCTCATGCAACGAACCTTGCGCTGTACCCCGCAAGCCTTGCCTCCGGCGCGCTGCGGCGGCATGCAGCACGCTAGAGCGCGATCGTCTGAGGTTGGTGCAACCTCAGACGTGAATCGCCCTCTCAAACAAAGACAGCTAGAGCCAGATGGCTTCAACCTGAAGCTATCTGGCTCTAAGGCAATCGGCAGGGAGATGGACGTGGACGGCGTGCGGCACCTCTGCACCGATGAGCGGTTTGCCACCCTGATCGCTCGGGTTGGCCGGCCGCGGCTGCAGGTCCAGCGCCAGCGCAGCCCCTATGAGGCGCTGATCCGCGCCATCGCCCACCAGCAGTTGCACGGCCGCGCGGCGGAGGCGATCCTGGGGCGGTTCGCGGCGTTGTTTCCCGGCGAGGCGTTTCCCGACCCGGCGGCCGTGATGGCGACGGCCGAGACGGCCTTGCGCGGCTGCGGCTTTTCCGCCGGCAAGATCGCCGCGATCCGCGACATCTGCGCCAAGGCGCTGGACGGCACCGTGCCGACCCGCCGCCAGTCTCACCGGCTGAGCGACGAGGCGCTGATCGAACGGCTGACCTCGATCCGCGGGGTTGGCCGCTGGACCGTGGAGATGCTGCTGATCTTCACCCTCGGCAGGCCGGACGTGCTGCCGGTGGACGATTTCGGCGTGCGGGAGGGCTATCGCGTGCTGCATGGGCTGCCGACGCAGCCCAAGCCGAAAGCGCTGGCGGAAATCGGGCTATCCTGGGCGCCGCACCGCTCACTGGCGACCTGGTATCTGTATCGGGCTGCGGAGGAAGCCAGGCGGCAGGCGCCCATGAGCCGAGCCTGATAAGCCGAGCCTGATGCGTCCCCCTTATGCACCCCCTGATGCACCCTGGGTCACACCGGCTTCCAGGACCGGTCGACCTCGACGTCGATCAGCGAAGGGCCGTCCGTTGCCAGTGCCGCCCGCAGCATGTCGCCGAGTTCCGCCAGGGTGGAGGCCTTGTGCGCGGTCAACCCCAGGCCGCGCGCCACCGCGACGAAGTCGATCCGCGGCTTGTCCAGGTCCATCGCCACATAGGTGTCGGCCTGCGCCGCCAGCCCCTTCATCGCGTTGGTCCGCTGCTTCAGGATCCGGTATGAATAGTTGTTGATGATGACGAACACCATCCGCAGGTTCTCCCGCGCCGCGGTCCACAGGCCCTGGATGGTATACATCGCCGACCCGTCGCCGATCAGCGCCACTACCGGCCGGTCCGCCAGTGCCAGCTTCACCCCGATCGCCGCCGGCAGCCCCCAGCCGATGCCGCCCCCGCGCAGGCCGTAGAAGCTCTGGGCGTCGTCGCTCTTGAGAAAGCGCCGAAGCCCGGTGCCGGAGGACACCGTCTCGTCGATCACCACCGCGTCCGCCGGCAGCAGCCGCCCGATCGTCTGCATCAGCGCCATCGGGTGGATCGGGTCGCGGTCGGCGACGCTGTCGGCCATGGCGTGCAGCTTGCGCAGGCTGTCGATGCCCTCTGCCCGCGCCTGCTGCAGCCGCTGCGCCGCACTTGTGGCTTCGGCGGCGGAGCGTGCCTGGGTCATCGCCGCGGTCAGTTCCGGCAGGGTGACCTTGGGCTCGCCCAGGATGGAGACCTTTTCGGGGTAGTTCTTCGCCAGCTCCCATGGGTCGGTGTCGAGGTGGACGACCGGGAAGTCGTCCGGCATCGGCTCGACCTCGCCCGGCAGCGACAGGGTGAACAGGTCCGCGCCGATCGAGACCAGCAGATCGTGCTGCGTCAGCAGGCCACGGATGGCACTCGGCAGCCGCACCAGCGCGCCGCGGTACAGCGGGTGCGAGGATGGAAACATCGCCCGGCTGGCCATGCCCTCATCATAGACCGGGGCACCCAGGGCCTCGGCGAAGGCCACAAGCTCCGCTAGCGCGTTGCCCTGCGGGACGGCGTCGCCGGCGATGATGACCGGGTTCGAAGACCGCGCGAGGAACGCCGCCGCCTGGCCGATGGCACCGGCGTCACCGCGGATTGCGCGGGCCACCCGGCTTGGCGTTCCCAGATCGAGGTCGGCGCTGCTGGTCAGGATGTCGCCCGGCAGCGACAGGAAGACCGGGCCCATCGGTGGGGCCAGCGCGGTCTTCACCGCGCGGTGGATGGCGCGCGGCAGATCCTCCAGCCGGCGCACCTCCTCGGACCATTTCACGAAGGGGCGGGCGACGGTCGGCAGGTCGGCCCACAGCAGCGGTTCGGTGAAGTTGAAGCGCTGCTCATGCTGGCCGGCGGTGACCAGGATAGGCGAGCCGGCCTTCTGCGCGTCGTACAGCATGCCCATGGCGTTGCCCAGGCCGGGGGCGGCATGCAGGTTGATCACCGCGCACTGGCCGGACGCCTGGGCATAGCCGTCCGCCATGCCCATCGCCGGCGCCTCCTGCAACGCCAGGACATAACGCAGCTCCTGCTCCGCCGCCAACGCGTCCATCAGCGGCAGCTCGGTGGTGCCGGGATTGCCGAACATCATCCGCACCCCCTCCTGCTTCAGCAGCTCCAGCAGGGCGGTCTTTCCTGGCATCATCGGCATCGATCGTTTCCCATCTGTCAATATACCGTGCTGATCCGCTACAAGGCGGGGCGCCGCGAATCAAGCGCCTGGATACCAGCCAGTTTGGGAGAACGCATAGATGCCGAATTTGACACGTCGTCTGCTGATCGGCGGGGTGGCCGCCGCACCACTGGCATGCCCGGGGATCATCCGGGCGCAGGGCACCTCGCGGCCGGTGAAGATCGGCCTGCTGTCCGACATGGGCGGCCCGTACCGCGATGTCGGCGGCCCCGGCAACCATGCCTCGGTGGAGCTGGCGATCCAGGATTTCGGCGGCAGCGTGCTGGACCGGCCGATCCAGGTGATGCAGGCCGACGACCAGGACAAACCCGATGTCTCAAGCTCGCTGGCTCGGCAATGGATCGACGACCTCGGCGTCGATGTGCTGGCCGATGGGTCGGCAAGCTCCTCGGGCCTGGCGATCCAGCAGGTCTGCCGCGAGAAGAAGCGGGTGTATCTGATCACCGGGCCGGCGACCTCTGACATGACCGGCAAGCAGTGCTCACCCTATGGGGTCCATTTCTGCTACGATACGTATGCGCTGGCGCACGGCACCGGTCAGGCGCTGACCAAGGCGGGCGGCGATACCTGGTTCTTCATCACCGCCGACTACACCTTCGGCTACGCGCTGGAGCGGGACACCATGAACGCGGTCAAGGCGGCCGGCGGCAAGGTGCTGGGCAGCGCCCGCGCGCCGCTGGGCACCGCCGACTTCTCCTCGTACCTGATCCAGGCGCAGGCCTCTGGCGCCAAGGTGATCGGTCTGGCCAACGCCGGCACCGACACGCAGAACTGCGTCAAGCAGGCCGCCGAGTTCGGCCTGACCAGCAACGGCACAAAGCTGGCAACCTTGCTGATGCAGATCAGCGACGTCGCGGCACTGGGGCAGAAGGTGTGCGAGGGCCTGGCGTATACCGACAGCTTCTACTGGGACATGACGGACAAGGCGCGGGCCTGGTCGAAGCGCTGGGGCGACAAGATGGGCGGCCGGGTGCCGGGGCTGCTGCACGCCGGCACCTACTGCGCGGCGTATCACTGGCTGAAGGCGGTCAAGGCGGCCGGCACCACCGATGCCGACGCGGTGGTGGCGAAGATGAAGGCGACGCCGGTGAACGACTTCTACAACGACAACGTCAAGCTGCGCGAGGACGGCCGGGTGATGCATGTGATGTACCTGTGGCAGGTGAAGCCGCCCGCCCAGGCCAGGTACAAGAATGACTTCTGCAACAAGCTGGCGACGATCGCGCCGGAGGACGCCTGGCGGCCGCTGGCCGACGGCGGCTGCCCGCTGATCAAGACTTGATACGACTTCACAGCAATCGTGTTGCGGCATTCTCACCCGGGCCGCAAGCTGATACAGGTCAAAGGCGCGGCGATGAAAGACCCGCCGGCAAATCTGTCGATGCGGCCTGTCCAGTGTGAACCGTGAGGAGGACCGATGCCCGATACCCTGGTCATGAGCGCATGTCCTCATGATTGTCCGGATACGTGCTCCATGATCACCACGGTGCGCGAAGGCGTGGCGGTGCAAGTGCGGGGGAACCCGGACCATCCGTTCACCCGCGGCGGCCTGTGCGTCAAGGTCAACGACTATGAGCAGCGGGTTTACAGCGGCAACCGCATTCTTCAGCCGCTGAGACGGACAGGCGCGAAAGGCAGCGGCCAATTCGAACCGATCTCCTGGGCCGCAGCCCTGGACGAGATCAGGACACGCTGGACCGACATCATCAACACGTCCGGACCAGCCGCCATCCTGCCATACAGCTACCTGGGAACACAGGGGACGCTGAACGGCCTGAGTGCCGGCGACGCCTTCTTCAACAGGCTCGGTGCCTCGATTTCCGAACGGACCTTCTGCGATTCCGGCGCCATTACTGCCTTCTTCATGACGTGTGGCCCGACCGCGGCAATCGATCCCGAGAGTTTTGTTCACTCGCGCTATATTATACTTTGGGCGATCAACCCGATCAGCACGAACCTGCATCACTGGCCGTTCATCGCCGAAGCGCAGCGGCGGGGCGCCAAAGTCGTGGTCATCGACCCCGTCGCGACGCGCACAGCCAAGGCCGCCGACTGGCACATCCGGCTGAAACCCGGGTCAGACGCCGCGCTGGCGCTTGGCATGATCAACGTCATCATCACCGAGAATCTGCTCGATCGTGATTACGTGGCGAAATACACGCTGGGGTTCGAGGAGCTGAAGGCTCGCGCGGCGGCGTTCACGCCGGCGAAGGTCGCGGACATCACCGGCGTCGCCGAGGCCGACCTGCTGACCCTGGCGCGGGAATTCGCCACGACGCAGCCATCGGTGATCCGCATGGGCGTGGCGATCGAGCGGAATGCGAACGGCGGCAACGCGGTCAGGGCAATGGCCTGTCTGCCGGCGCTGGTGGGATCCTGGCGCCATTGCGGCGGCGGTATCATGCACATGCCGATCTGGGCCTTCCCGGTCAACTGGGATGCACTCAGCCGGCCCGACCGGATCAGGCCGGGCACGCCGGTCATCAACCAATGGCATCTGGGGCCGGCGCTGACCGGCGAACTGGAACAGCCGATCGCGTCGCTGATGGTGTACAACTCCAACCCGATGGTGGTTGTTCCGGAACAGGAGAAAGTCGAAAAAGGCCTGCTGCGGGAAGATCTTTTTACCATCGTCAGCGAGCAGTTCATGACCGATACGGCGCGGTTCGCCGATCTGGTGCTGCCGGCCACGACGCAGTTGGAGCAGTTCGACGTCATGTTCTCCTGGGGGCATTTGTATCTTACGGTAAACGAACCGGCGATCGCGCCGCGCGGCGAGGCGGTGCCGAACACCGAGCTGTTCCGCCGGCTGGCGCGCACGATGGGCTTCGACGATCCGTTCTGGGCGATGACCGACGTGGAAATGGCGCAGATGGCGTTCGACTGGAGCAGCCCGGTGCTGCGGGGAATCGACCTGCCGACCCTGCGCGCGCGCGGCCATGCGCGGCTGAGCGTCGGTTCGCCCGACGATTTCGTCCCTCACCGCGAGGGCAACTTCCCGACCCCGTCGGGCAAGTGCGAGTTCGCATCATCCATGGCGGCCGTCGGCAACATGGTGCTGCCGCTGTTCAGGCAGGGCTATACGGGTGATCAATCGGGCGAGGCGTTGGACCCGCTTCCCAACTATGTGCCCCACGCTGAAGCGTCCGTCAGTGGCGACTATCCGCTGAACCTGCTCTCGCCGAAAAATCACGCCTTCCTCAACTCATCGTTTGCCAACATGTCCAAGCAGTCGCGGCATGCCGGCGAGCAGAAGGTGCTGCTTAATCCGGCCGACGCCGCTACCCGCAGCATTGCAAGCGGCGACCGGGTCGAGGTTTTCAACGGGCAGGGGTTTTTCAATGCCGCGGCGGAACTGACGCCCGACGTGTCGCCTGGGGTGGTGGTTGCGCCGCTGGGCTACTGGGCCCCCGACAGCAAGGGACGCACGGTCAACGCCGTCACGAAACCCGGCTTCGCCGATTACGGCAACGCGCCGGTGTTTTCCGCCACCCGGGTGGAGATCAGGCCTCATACCAGCCGACCGATGAACTGACTGTTTTGTCTGCTGGCGGTCGGCTGGTATCTTATTGATTTGGCGCGCGGCCGCATGACACGCCCGTTTGGCAACCCCGCGCGCGATACCAGTCAACGCAAGCGTCGCCTGATATCACATCTCCATCTGAGCGGGGCGTCACGCAATCGCCAGCCTGCAGCCGAGGAACCCGGCAAGCTGCCTCGCGTTGCCTTGCCGTTGCGGTTGTCACCGGAACGAAAGGACGGAGATGTCAGGACCAAAGCGGCGGCAGCTTCTCGGCACCACGCCGATTGCGCTGCTGGCTTCCCCGTCCGTCTCGCTGGCGGCGGTGATCAGGGACGAGCTGCCATGGACCGGCGGACGTGCCGATCCGCCGGAACCGGCGGCGGCGGGCCCATGGCAGTACTTCACCGCCGCCGAAGCCGCCATGATAGAGGCGATGGTCGACCGGCTGATCCCGCCCGATCCCGAGACGCCTGGCGGCAAGGATTGCGGCTGCGCGGTCTTCATCGACCGCCAGCTTGCCGGCCCGTACGGCAGCTATTCGGACAATTACATGCGCGGCCCGTTCCACCCCGGCACGCAGCAGCAGGGCGAGCAGTCGCCGCTGACCCCGGCCCAGCAGTATCGGCTGGCGCTGGCGGCGGTGGACAAACACTGCCAGAGCCAATTCGGCGGCGCGGGCTTCGCGCAACTGCAGGATGATCGCAAGGACGCGGTGCTGAAGGCGCTGGAAGCGGGGCAGATCGCGCTGCAGGGCGTCGACGGCAAGACGTTCTTCGCGCTGCTGCTGCGGAACACCCAGCATGGCTTCTTCGCCGACCCGGTCTATGGCGGCAACAAGGACATGGCGGCGTGGAAGATGATCGGCTTCCCGGGCGCCCGCTACGACTACCGGGACTGGGTGCACCGGCACAATGAGCGTTATCCGCTGCCGCCGGTCAGCATCCGCGAGCATCCCGACTGGAAGCCCTAAATGACGCAGAAGCTGCCGCGCAAGGACGCCGTCATCATCGGGCTGGGCTGGACCGGCTCGATCCTGGCGCACGAGCTGACCGACGCGGGGCTGGACGTGGTGGCCATCGAGCGGGGTCCGTGGCGGGACACCGCGAGCGACTTCCCGCCGTCCTATGCGCCGGACGAGCTGCGCTACCGCGAGCGCCATGAACTGTTCCTGCGTCCCGCGCAGATGTCGCTGACCTTCCGCAACACCCCGGCGCAGGACGCGCTGCCGGTGCGCACCTGGGGCGCCTTCATGCTGGGCAACGGGGCGGGCGGCGGCGGGGTGCACTGGAACGCCGAGACCTGGCGCTTTAGTCCGACAGATTTCGTGCTGCGCTCGCACCTGACGCAGCGCTATGGCGCGGGGTTCCTGCCGGCGGACATGACGATCCAGGACTGGGGCGTCAGCTATGACGAGCTGGAGCCGCACTACGACCGGTTCGAGTACCTGTGCGGCACCTCGGGCACCGCCGGCAACCTGCGGGGCCAGATCCAGCCCGGCGGCAATCCGTTCGAGGGGCCTCGCTCGCGGCCCTATCCGACGCCGGCGCAGCCGCAGCCGTTCAGCCACACCCTGTTCGCCGAGGCGGCGCGCGAGCTGGGCTACAAGCCGTTTCCGCAGCCCTCCGGCAATCTGTCTACCGCCTATACCAATCCGCTCGGCGTCGCGATGGGTCCGTGCACCTACTGCGGCTTCTGTGAATGGTTCGGCTGCGGCAACTACTCCAAGGCCAGCCCGCAGACCACGATACTGCCGGTGCTGGTGCGCAAGCCGGGGTTCGAGGCGCGCACGCTGTGCGAAGTTACCCGTATCAACCTCGATGCCAGCGGCAAGCGCGCCACCGGGGTCAACTACGTCGACAGTTCCGGCCAAAGCTGGGAGCAGCCGGCGGACCTGGTGATCCTGTGCGCGTTCCAGTTGTTCAACGTGCAGCTTTTGCTGCTGTCCGGCATTGGCAAGCCGTACAACCCGCGTACCGGCGAGGGGCAGATCGGGCGGAACTTCAGCCACCAGACGGTGTCGAACGCGGTCGGCTTCTTTGACAACAAGAAGTTCAACTTCAACCCGTTCATCGGTTCGGGTTCCATCGGCATGTGCATCGACGAGTTCAACAGCGACAACTTCGACCATGGTCCGCTGGGCTTCGTCGGCGGCGGCTACATGGGCCAGGTGCAGACCAACGGCCGGCCGATCGAGACCACGCCGGTGCCGCCCGGCACGCCGGGCTGGGGGGCGGCCTGGAAGCAGGCGGTGAAGGACAACTACCTGAGCACGGTGTTCGCCGGCTCTGCCGTGCATGGCTCGAACTACAGTTACAAGACGAACTATCTTGATCTGGACCCGGTCTATCAGGACCGGTTTGGCCGGCCGCTGCTGCGGATGACGATGGACCTGCACGACAACGAAATAAAAATGAGTGCCTATCTGACCGACAAGTACGCCGAGATCCTGCAGAAGATGGGGGCGCGGCAGGTGGTGAAGCATCCGCGCAAGGGGCCGTACGACGTGACGAAGTACCAGACCTCGCATCTGTGCGGCGGGGCGGTGATGGGCAGCGATCCGTCCAGCAGCGCGCTGAACACCTATCTGCAAAGCTGGGACGTGCCGAACCTTTTCGTGCAGGGGGCCACGGCGTTTCCGCAGAATGCCGGCTACAACCCGACCGGCACGGTGGCGGCACTTGCCTATCGCTCCGCCGAGGCGATCCGCACCCAGTACCTGAAGAACCCGGGACCGCTGGTGCATGCGTAAGCTGAGCCTGGCCGTGGCGGTGCTTGCCGCATCCGCTGCCTGGCCAGCATCCGGCGCCGATGTCGCCGACCGGCAGGACTTCCCGACGATCGAACGGGGCCGCTATCTGGCTGTGCTGGGCGACTGCGCGGCCTGCCACACCATGCCTGGCGGCAAGCAGTTGTACGGCGGTGGCCGCGCGATCGAGACGCCGTTCGGCACCGTGCTGACGCCGAACCTGACGCCGGACCGCGAAACCGGGATCGCCACATGGAGCGACGAGGCGTTTGTCGGATCGTTACTTCGGGGCACCGGACGCGACGGCGAGCATTTGTATCCGGCGATGCCGTATACCTATTTCACTCACATGACGCGCGATGATGCGCTGGCGATCCGCGCCTATCTGAACACCATTCCGGCCGTGCACAACCAGGTGGTTTCCAACCAGTTGCCGTTCCCGTTCAACATCCGAGCGGGCATGATGGTGTGGAACGCGATGTTCTTTGCGCCAGGACGGTTTCAGCCGCGGGCCGACAAGCCGGCGGAGTGGAACCGGGGGGCCTATCTGGTCGAGGGTCCGGAGCACTGCGGCATGTGCCACACGCCGAAGAACGCGCTGGGCGGCGACGTGGCGAACGAGCAATTGCGGGGTTACGCGCTGCAGGGCTGGTTTGCCCCCGACATCACCAACGACCGCTACCGCGGGCTGGGCGGCTGGAGCGTCGAGGACATCGTCACCTATCTGCGGACCGGTCATGTCCGCGCCGCCGCCGCCTCTGGTCCCATGGCTGAGGAAGTGGATCTGTCCAGCTCGCGGATTACCGGAGCCGACCTGCGGGCCATCGCCGTCTACCTGAAGGACCGGCCGGACAGCGGGGCCGGCAAGCCCGCCGCGATCGCCGCCGGTGACCGGCAGATGAAAGTCGGGGGCGCGGTCTATGCCGACGAATGCTCCGCCTGCCATGCGCCGAAGGGTGAGGGCGTGTTCGGACTGGTTCCGGCACTGGCCGGTTCGGCGTCGGTGCAATCGGCGGCAGCGACCTCGATCCTGCATGTGGTGCTGAACGGCACCCGCAGCGTCGGCACGCAAGGCGCCCCGACGGCCGGGGCGATGCCGGCGTTCGGATGGCTGCTGAGCGATGCGCAGGTCGCCTCCGTCGCGACCTATGTGCGCAATGCCTGGGGCAACGCAGCACCCGCGGTGACTGCCGGAGAGGTGTCTTCCGCGCGGAGCGCCCTGGCGCAACGCGGCGAGTAGCCGGCGATGGCGGCGGTTGCGTCATTACATTACAGGTCTAAGTTGGCCACGCGCGGTTTGCCGCCGGCTTTCTTCTGATAGTGCAATAATGCGCACTGTGAACTGCGCTTTCGGTGGCGGAAGCAGGCGATTTCTTCGCTGATCTAAACCGTTTATTCGGTGTGCTGGTATGCCTCAGTAACCATTGCGTCGTTTTGGTAGATCGATGATAATTTGACAGACGAAAGAAACAACCATGCCGTTTGGCGGGGTCCGCAGCAGGTCGCCGGAAGCCGGCATCAAGGCAATCGGGGGAGCAATAACAATGACCACGTTCACCTGGAAATCGGGCACATCGGCCGACTGGGGCTTGGCGCAGGACTGGACACCCTCCACCGGTGCGCCGCCGGGACACGCCAGCACCGGCATCGACGTGGCCAACCTGAACAACACGAGGACCGGTCCAAAGTCGTCTTATCAGGTGTCGATCGCGGCGGGCGAAGGCTTCAACCTCGCCGCGGTCAACCTGCGCACCGGCAGCGGCGCGCATGCGCTGCCCAGCCTGTCGATCGCCGGCGATCTGACGACCGGGACCCTGGGCTACGCCGGGACGGACGCGGCGGTGACGACGATCGCGGCGGGCGGCGTGCTGACGATCCGCACCGGCATCACCGACACCAGGAACACGGCGCAGACCATCGCGATCGCAGCCGACAATGGCGGGGCGGCAGGATCCGGCGGCCACCTGGCCCTGGGCAGCACGACGGTGGACAACGCGAACGTCAGCTTCAGCTTCAGCAACCGGGCGGCGACCGCGCTCAACACTGGGGTGATCGCATTTGGGACCGCCGCCGCCAACACCAGCCAGCACATCAACAATCTGGCCTGGGGCGACCGGATCACCTTCGCGGGCGCGGACTTCACCGGCGACACCGCCGCATTCGACGCGGCCACGCATGTCCTGACGGTGAAGTCGGGCGGCGCTACGGTGCTGACAATGAACAACGTCACGCTGCAAAGCGGTGCCGCCGACAGTTTCGCTGTCGCCGGCGACGCGATCACGGCGGTGTGCTATGCGGCGGGCACACAGATCCTGACGCCGGCCGGGGAGCGGGCGATCGAGACGTTGCAGCCCGGCGACGTTGTCCTGACGGAGGCCGAGGGTGGGCTGCTGCCGCGACCGGTGCAGTGGATCGGGCGGCGACGGCTGGATCTTCTGGCGCATCCCCAGCCAGGGCGGGTGGCGCCGATCCGGATCCAGCGGGATGCGTTCGCGGATGCGGTTCCGCATGCCGATCTGCTGGTTTCCCCCGACCATGCGGTCGTGGTGGACGGCAGCCTGGTGTGCGCCCGTCAACTGGTCAACGGGACGACCATCCGGCAGGAGACGGCGCTGGACTCGGTGACCTACCTGCATGTCGAACTGGATGGGCATGCCATTCTGCTGGCTGAGGGGCTGGCGGCGGAAAGCTACCTTGACACCGGCAACCACGATTTCTTCGCCGATGCCGCGGACAAGCCGGCGACGGATGCTGGCCTGCAGGGGCAACAGCGGCGCCAGGCGGCCTCCTGCCTGCCGTTCGTCTGGGACGGTGCCGCGGTGCAGCCGCTATGGCAGCGTCTTACCGACAGGGCGGCGGCGCTGGGTCATCCGCGGATGACGCCGGAGGTGACGGCCGACCCGGCGCTGCACCTGGTGGCGGACGGGCGCGTGGTACTACCGCTGCGAGCGGCAGATGGGCGCTATGTGTTTGCGTTGAGCCGCAGCCCGACGGATCTACATCTGGTGTCCCGTCATGGCGTGCCGGTGGAGGTGCAACCGTGGCTGGACGACCGCCGCTGCCTTGGCGTCTGCGTGGAGCGGATCTTGCTGCGTGGTCCCGATGGGATGCGGGAGGTTCCGGTAGACCATCCGGCCTTGCGCAAGGGCTGGTGGCCGGCGGAGCGGGACGGGCTGGCGCTGCGGCGGTGGACCAATGGGCGAGCGGTGCTGCGTCTGTCGGCGGCGGCCGGTCCCGTGGTACTGGAGGTGCAGATCCAAGCCGGCGGGATGCAGTACGGGATCACCGCCGACGCGGTGAGCCAGGCTGCCTGATGCGGCAGGGACGCGTGGTTCAGTCCGGGCCGATTCTCATCTGAGCGGGACTGCCTGAACGTCAAGAAGTTGCAGAACCCGACACGATCGAAACGCACTGATTGACGATTTCCATATCTCCATTATATTGGAGATATGGAGAAAGCAGACGTCATAGCGGCTCTTGCCGCACTCGCTCAGGAAACCCGGCTCGATATCTTTCGGCTGCTGGTGCAGGCCGGGCCGGAAGGCAGGGCCGCCGGCCAGGTCGGTGAACGGCTCGGCCTGCCCTCGGCAACCCTGTCGTTCCACCTGAACCAGCTTCGGCATGCGGGCCTTGTCACCTTCCGGCGCGAGGGGCGGTCGCTGATCTACGTGGCCGAATATGCCGTCATGAATAGCCTGCTGGGCTTCCTGACGGAAAACTGCTGCCAGGGCGATGCCTCGGGCTGCGGCGTCGGCATCTGCGACACCTCCGCGCTCGTCAACACCAACGAAGGAACCCGCCAGTGAAGCGCATGCATATCCATGTCGGTGTGAAGAACCTCGACGAAAGCGTCCGTTTCTGCAATGCCCTGTTCGGCGCTGAACCGGCCAAGCTGAAACCCGACTACGCGAACTGGATGCTGGAAGACCCTCACCTGAACTTTGCGATCTCGACCCGGTCGGAAAAGACCGGTCTCGATCACATGGGCCTGCAAGTCGACGATGCCGGCGAGCTGGCCGCGCTGCGCGATCACATGTCGGCCGCGAACATATCGACCCATAGCGACGGAGAAACGACCTGCTGCTATGCAAAGTCGGAAAAATCCTGGGTGGAGGACCCGGACGGCATTGCCTGGGAAGCCTATCACACAATGGAGGACGCGCAGATCTACTCTGCCGGCGATGCGGCCAGTGAGGCGGTCTGCTGCCCCCCCGAAGCAGCACAGGGCGTCTGCTGCGCCGCAAAGCCGGAACTGGCCGCTGCCACCGCTTGCTGTGAGGTGCCGGCATGACGGTCACGATCTATCACAATCCCCATTGCGGCACCTCGCGCAACGTCCTCGCCCTGATCCGCAATAGCGGTGAGGACCCGCACATCATCGAATACCTGAAAACCCCGCCAAGCCGGGGTGAGCTGGTGAGCCTGATCGGCCGCATGGGCATTCCGGTGCGCGATGCGTTGCGGCGGAAGGCAACGCCCTTTGATGAGCTGGGGCTTGATAGTCCGGCGCTGACGGATGACGATCTTATCGACGCCATGATGGCGCACCCCATCCTGATCAACCGGCCCATCGTCGTCACGCCTCAAGCCGTGAAGCTGTGCCGTCCGTCCGAGGCGGTGCTCGACATTCTTCCCAATCCGCAACGCGGCGCCTTCGCCAAGGAAGATGGCGAAACGGTCGTGGATGCGGGCGGCAACCGCATTGCGAGGCCTGCATTATGAGCGAAGCCGCTGCCGTGGCGCCCGGCAAAGCCCCATCCATGGGCACGTTCGAGCGCTACCTGACACTCTGGGTCGCGCTCTGCATCGCCGTCGGTATCGCTCTCGGGCAAGCCGTGCCGGGCGTGTTCCATGCCCTCGGCACGGCCACCATCGCGCAAATCAACCTGCCCGTCGCCGTGCTGGTCTGGCTGATGATCATCCCCATGCTGCTGAAGATCGATCTGGCTGCGCTGGGGCAGGTGAAAAGCCATTGGCGCGGCATTGCCGCGACGGTCGGCATCAACTGGCTGGTCAAGCCGTTCTCGATGGCGCTGCTGGGCTGGCTGTTCATCGGCACCCTGTTCCGGCCCTACCTGCCGGCCAACATGATCGACGGCTACATGGCCGGGCTGATCCTGCTGGCGGCGGCCCCCTGCACGGCCATGGTGTTCGTCTGGTCGAACCTGGTGGACGGGGAGCCGCACTTCACGCTGTCCCAGGTCGCGCTCAACGACACGATCATGGTGTTTGCCTTTGCCCCGCTGGTGGCGCTGCTGCTGGGCCTGTCCTCGATCACCGTGCCATGGGATACGCTGATCCTCTCGGTTGTCCTGTACATCGTCGTGCCTGTGATCGCCGCGCAGCTCTGGCGCCGAGCGCTGCTGGCGAAGGGCGGACAGGCGGTGCTTGGCCGGACACTCCGCACCCTGGCGCCACTGTCGCTGTCGGCGCTGCTGCTGACACTGGTGCTGCTGTTCGGCCTGCAAGGCGAACAGATCATGCGCCAGCCGGTCGTCATCGCCATGCTGGCCGTGCCGATCATCATCCAGGTGTACTTTAACGCGGGACTGGCGTACTGGCTGAACCGCCGCCTCGGGGTCGAGTGGTGCGTGGCCGGGCCTTCGGCGCTGATCGGGGCCAGCAACTTCTTTGAGCTGGCGGTGGCCACGGCCATTGCCCTGTTCGGGTTCCAGTCGGGTGCTGCGCTTTCCACGGTTGTCGGCGTGCTGGTGGAAGTGCCGGTCATGCTGTCGGTCGTGCAGATCGTGCGAGGCTCAAAGGGCTGGTATGAGCGGAAGGCAGCGGGCCTGACCGGGCAGGAGGCTTCCGAGCGTGGCTGACTCGTTTGGGTTTCGCCAGCGGCGAAGCGTCGTCGTTTCCACGCTTGGCATCACCCAAATGATCGCCTGGGGATCGACCTATTATCTGCCGGCGGTGTTAGCCGACCCGATCTGCGAAGGCCTTCACCTGTCCCGCTCCTGGTTCTTCGGCATCTTTTCGGCCTGCCTGCTGCTGTCCGGGCTGCTTGGGCCCGCTGCCGGCCGGCTGATCGACCGTCGTGGCGGACGTGACGTGCTGGCCTGTACCAACCTGGTGTTCGCGGCCGGCCTGGCGCTGCTGGCGGCCGCGTCCGGCATTGTGGGGCTGTCGCTTGCCTGGACGGTGATCGGCATTGGCATGGGCTTCGGCCTATATGAGGCAGCCTTCGCGACCGTCGCCGGCCTGTATGGCCGGGACGCCCGCAACGCGATCACTGGCATCACGCTGTTCGCCGGCTTCGCCAGCACGGTCGGCTGGCCGGCAAGCAGCCTGTTCATGCATGGGTTCGGCTGGCGCGGGGCCTGCCTGATCTGGGCGGCAATCCATCTCGTGATTGGCTTGCCGCTGAATCGGCTGCTGGTGCCGAAATTACTAGCGCCTGTCACCGAGACGGCGATGGAGGCAGGGCAATCCGCCGTGTCCGTGACGATGGTCGTGCTGGCCGGCGTCTTCGCCATAACCTGGTTCGTTTCAACAGCGATGGCGGCGCATCTGCCCCGGCTGCTGGAAGCCCTCGGCGCAACGCCCGCGGCGGCTGTGACGGCCGCGGCCCTGGTCGGCCCGGCCCAGGTGTGCGCCCGGCTGATCGAATTCGGCTTTCTGCGGCGGGTATCACCGCTGATTTCAGCGCGGCTGGCGACGGCGCTGCACCCGATCGCTGCCGCCCTGCTGGCGGTCATCGGCGCACCCGCCGCCATCCTGTTCACGCTGCTGCACGGCGGTGGAAACGGCATGATGACGATCGCGCGGGGGACCTTGCCGCTCACTCTGTTTGGCGCAACGGGCTATGGCCTGCGAACTGGGCTGCTGGCAGCACCCACCCGAATCCTGCAGGGCGGTGCACCGCTGCTGTTCAGCCTGGTGCTGGATCGGGGCGGGCCATACGAGGCGCTGCTGCTATCGGGAACGCTGACAGGTGCTGCCTTTCTGGCATTGTTGTTGGTGGCTGCGCCCCGTCCTGAAGCCGCATGATGGCGATTATGGAACAGCTCGAACAGCCAGCCACCATCTTCGCAAAGCCATTAGACCGGTTTCCGTTTGCCTCAGCTCACGGACCCCGCTCTAACTTATTGTTTGATCGCGTGATTCACCGTTCCGGTGATACCACCTGCTCGGATCACGCTCTAGAGACCAGATCCCTTCCACCAGCCCAAATGGCAGGGCGCCGCGATCGCGGTCTGGCAGCAAGGGACGCCGATCCTGGCGGAAGCTGCACATCGGCATGGATGCCTTACCGGCGAGATCGCCGCTGCCGCGCTGACAACGAACACCTTGGACGTTCCTCAGCCCGATGCATTGCTCGACCACGTGGAAGGACTGTTGACCTCGTCCACCCCCGACGGCGCCCAAAAGCGCAACTCTGCGCGAGTAGCCTCGCGAGACGGCTGAGGCGGAACCAACAGCGCGACCGGCATCTGCAGTGCGTTGCCATAATCGGCGGCTGGGCAAAGCTGCATTATCGTTCAACCACCTTCATTGTGGATGAAATGAATTCGAGCGCTGTATCCACCGTTTGATACGGCAATCCAAGCTGGTTTCTGGCCCAGTCATCGACGCGAAGGTGACCTTCATGGGTCCGCCAGATCCCCCATCGCGGCGATAATCGTCCGGGCGGCGAAATCTCAATCAGTTCAGGGATTGTCAGACAGTCTAGTTTTATCTCAAGACGCACACCCGGATGTGCTTCTGCCCAGCTAAGAGCGCGACGCAAATCGCGCACATCAAAAGGCATACTTTCGAAATCGTCCGGATAGAACCGTGTAAATTTCGTGCCCATCTTATGTCATGTCCCTGGTATGGACGCACGATTACACAAAAAAAGAGACAAATCGAAACAATAGAATGGAAGCAGATCACGATTCTGTTGCGGCCTGACCCCGCGGCTGTTGGTGCCGTTATGGCCGGGTCATCAGCATCAACGCCGGTGGCTGTGGTGCAGGATCCGGCGTTTAGAGCGGTTCTACTGTGGGTGGAATCGCTCCTGCTCATCGTTTCACGCGGCTACTCGTGCAGCATCGCGCTGTTGCGCGATTCCAGTCTGCGCGAAACCGCTTGAGATGCAACAACTCGTCATTCTGTCTCCCTTTCAACCGGTCCGCACGTAGTTTGGGTGTCCCAACGCCAGCATGCGGCTGAGCACATGAACGGCGACTTTCGCCTCCGTAGGCCGGCTGCGCCGGGCTCGCGCTTGGGCTGGTTTCATGAATAGATGACTGTATGACAGACGACGTCTCCGCGCCGCCCTTGAGGGTTGTGATTACACGCGACGGCCTGGCAGATGGCTCGCTGCTCGCGGATATACGAAACCGCCTTCTCCCTGGGATGATAGTCCGCAGCGACGAGGAAATCGCCGCCTCCTTGGAGGAGACCCTTGCTTCACATGATCCCGCCGCGGACGTCTGGGTGTTCGGATACGGCTCGCTGATGTGGAACCCCGCCTTCAACTACGCGGAACGCGAAGTCGGCGTTGTCCGCGGCTGGCATCGCCGCTTTTGCCTTTGGCTGCAAATGGGAAGGGGCAGTCCGGAGAATCCCGGTCTCATGCTGGCGCTTGATCGTGGCGGCACCTGCCGGGGCGTCGCTTTCCGGATTCCAGCACAGCAGATCCGCTCAGAGCTGCTGATTCTATGGCGGCGCGAAATGTTCGGAACCGCTTATTTGGCGCGTTGGGTCAATGTCCAGACCGCCTGCTCCAGCTTTCCGGCAATCACCTTCGTCGCTAACCGGGATCATCCGCGCTACGCAGGCAAACTGAGCGACGAGGAAGCTGCCATGCGCATCGCATCCGCCTCCGGGTCGCTGGGCACTTGCGCATCCTATCTGCAAAACACGCTGAACCATCTGGCAGCGCTGGGTATCCGTGATGCCGGATTGCAACGTATCGTCGCCGGAGCCGCAAAGGTCTGAAGGCCTTGTAATCTTCAATAAGGCCTTACCGCGCCACACCCGTATCTTGAACGACAACGCGCGATTGGGATTGTTGCCGTTGCGCATTGCTATCGGGTATTGCCGGGCGTTGGCATCATGGCGGCAAGTGCGGTTGCCGCCATGGTCGCAAATCCGTCACTGTTCAAATCAGGCGGCGAGTTTGCCGCCTGGGTGGGCATGACACCACGACAACTCCACCGGTGGCGCCCGCACCTGACTATATCGCCCAAGCTGTCTCCAAATCCTTGCATCCAGGGGTCGTCTCATATGAATTTCGGATATGACGCAGGGCCGCGCTGCCTTTCTAACTTCCCGTTGGTATAGGGTGGGGGCCTATGCTACTGGACAGCCATGGCGCACACCATCCGTGAAAAGCAGAAACTTCTGGCGCGGGTGCGCCGCATTCGAGGCCAGGTCGAGGCCATTGAACGGGCACTGGATGGCGAAGCCGGTTGTGAACAGGTCATGCATCTGATCGCAGGCGTGCGCGGAGCCGTAGCCGGGCTGATGGCGGAAGTGGTCGAAGATCATGTTCGCACCCACCTGGTGGATGGCGAGAAACATCCCGGCGCGCTGAACACCGCGGCTGCCGAGCAACTGCTGGAAGTTGTCCGAACCTATCTCAAGTGAGTTTTTCATGAGTGCAACCAGCCCTCCCGTCGCACCGCTTCGGCACTCCCACGTGTTCCTGGGCGAGGGGCACGAAAACAGCGAGCGCAGAACGTGGGCCGTGATCTGGCTCTGCGGGGCCATGATGATCGCCGAGATTGTCGGCGGCCTGCTGTTCGGCTCCATAGCCCTTGTCGCCGATGGCCTGCACATGAGCACACATGCGGGGGCGCTGCTGCTGGCGGCACTCGCCTATACCTATGCGCGCAAGCACGCCGACGACGCGCGCTTTACCTTCGGCACCGGCAAGATGGGCGATCTTGCGGGATTCACCAGTGCCATCATCCTGGCAATGATCGCGCTGCTGATCGGCTACGAAGCCGTAAGCCGCTTGTTTGCGCCGGTTCCTATCCACTTTGCCGAGGCTATCCCCATTGCCTGTCTCGGCCTGGCGGTAAACGTTGCCAGTGCCTGGCTGCTAAGCAGCGGCGGAGATCATCATCACGGCCATAGTCACGCGCATGGTCATGGCGCGGAGCGTGCCCACGATGAGGCGCACCGGATCGAAACGCGCAACGGCATGATCGTGCTGGAAGTCTTTGAAGATGGAGTGCCGCCGCGGTTTCGTCTGCATGCGGAAACCGGGCCTGCGCTTGCCGCTGATACCAGCACCGTTGAAACCGTGCGGCCGGATGGAACGCGCCAGCAATTCACCATGGCGTATCGCGGTGACTATCTGGAGTCTGTTGAAGAAATTCCGGAGCCTCATGCCTTCACGGCGCACGTTCGGCTTGCCAGCGAGGAGCATTCCGTTGTCTTCGTTGACGACGAGCATGCCCATGGCAGCGCGCACCGCGATAACAATATGCGGGCCGCCATCATCCACGTGATTGCGGATGCCGCCGTGTCGGTGCTGGTGATCGTCGGCCTGATACTGGCCCGCGCATTTGGATGGCTCTGGATGGACCCCCTCGCGGGCATCATCGGGGCCTGCGTGATCGCAAGCTGGTCGTTCGGTTTGATCCGCGACACCGGTGCTATCCTGCTCGACATGAACCCTGACCGCCGCATGGCAGACAACGTTCGGCAGGCGATCGAGGGCGACGGCGACAAGCTCGCTGACCTCCATCTCTGGCGGTTGGGTCCAGGCCACCTCGGTGCGATTGTGTCCGTCTGCACCCGTCAGGCGCGCGGGCAGGATTATTACCGAACCAAGCTGGCGCGCTTCCGCTCGCTCTCACACCTCACGATCGAGGTTCAATCTGTCTGACGCTTCTCTTTTGACAACAATGTCCGCTTCTGAGAAAGATCCGCGCGGGCCTGGGCTTCGAAAGCTGGCGAGCACGGTCAGTGTAACGACAGCCGTGATCCTGTTGGCGCTGAAGATAGCGGCCTGGCTCGCGACGGGTTCGGTTGCGCTGCTAACCTCGGCTGTCGATGCGCTGGTCGATACAGGCGCGAGCCTGGTGACTTTCTTCGGCGTGCGTTACGCCGAGCGGCCGCCGGACCGTGATCATCGCTTTGGCCACGGCAAAGGTGAGGCCGTAGCCGCCTTCACCCAGGCCACCTTCCTGGCCGGCGCCGCTTTGGTGCTAGCGGTGCAGTCGGCCGAACGGCTGATCTTTCCTGAGCCCGTCAGCGCTGTCGATATCGGCCTGCTGGTCGTTGTCGGCAGTCTGCTTGCCGCAATCGGCCTCGTCGCCATGCAGACCTGGGTGATCCGGAAAACCGCGTCGACCGCCATTGCGGCGGATCGAGCGCACTACCTGACGGACGTGGCAGTCAATGTAGCCGTGCTCGGCGCCCTTGGCGTCACCAAGCTTACCGGCTGGACGCGGGCCGATGCCGCCTTCGCGCTGGCGATCTCGGGCTACATGCTGTGGAACGCCAGAGGCATCGCCAAAAAGGCGTTGGCGCAGCTTCTTGACAGGGAACTCCCGGATGAAGACCGGCTGCGTATCAGACAGGTTGTACTGGCTTGTGAGGGCGTCCGCAGCATTCATGATTTACGGACACGCTCCTCGGGCGACAGGGCATTTATCGAATATCACCTGGAAGTGGATGGGCGCGTAACCGTCGATCGCGGGCACGCAATCGGCGACGTGACGGAAACCGCCGTCAAAAATCTACTGCCCGGCACGGTTGAAGTGACCGCTCATTTAGAGCCGTTCGGTATCGACGATGACCGTCTGGACGAACTGATCGACCACGTGCCAGCCGCTTAAGCCATGCACTGTCTGAAGCTGTATGGCACCGGGTTGTGGAGAACCCCGCTATCATTGACCAGGATTTTTGTCATGGCGCGGGGTGGATAGGAGCCTCCGTCTGTATGGGTGTCATGCCCCTAGGTCAGGCAAGCCCATGCCGTGCGTTGCCGCGATGTCACTGGGCCACATCCGTCAGGACTTATCTGGCGCACCGCTGCGTCGGCTATATCTGATAGAGGGCACCGTCGTAGACCCGGCACATGGCTCATGCAAGCGCAAGGCTCGGAAGTCTTGCCAAACTGTGGTCGTTGCTGAACGCTATACATGAGAGGAGCCGTCCGCCATGCAGATTACCACCATTGGTCTTGATCTCGCCAAATCCCTGGTTCCAGGTCCATGGCGTCGACGCCGGCGGGAAGGTTGCTATTCGCCGCAAGCTGAGGCGCAGCGACGTCATCAGCTTCTTCAAGTCGCTGCCACCGTGCCTGGTCGGCATCGAGGCCTGTGCCACTGCGCATGACTATGCAGGCGAGCTGATCGCCCTCGGCCAGGAGGTAAGGTTGATGCCGCCCTCCTACATCAAAGCCTACGTCAAGCGGAACAAGAACGATGCCGCTGACGCCGAAGCAATCTACGAGGCTGTGACACGACCGCCCATGCGGTTCGTGCCCGTGAAAGACGCAGACCAGCAGTCGATACTGATGCTGCACCGTGTCCGCAGCTTGCTGATCCGTCAGCGAACCATGCTGGTTAACGCGCTGCGCGCTCACATCTCTGAGTTCGGCATCATCGCGCCACAGGGTCTGCGCCACGTCGCGGATCTGACGAAGCTAGTTGCTCACCAACGGGAGCGGTTGCCGGCGCTCGCACGTCCGATCCTGCAGATCGTTGTGGATCAGCTCAACGAAACGAATGCGCAAATTCGCAACATCGAAGCGCGTCTGACGAAATGGCACCGGGAGAGCCCGGTGAGCCAATTGATGGCGACAATACAGGGCGTTGGCATCATGGGAGCAAGCGCCATCGTCTCCACGGTCGCGGATCCATCCCTGTTCAAATCAGGCCGCGAATTCGCCGCCTGGCTGGGGATGACGCCGCGACAAAACTGCAGTGGTGGCAAGGATAAGTTGGGCCGCACCAGCAAACGGGGAGACAAATACATCCGTAGCCTGCTCATCGCCGGTGCAGTTGCGGTCCTGCGCCATGCGCGCAACCGGCCGACACGCGATGGCGAATGGGTGCGTGCACTATTGGCGCGCAAGCCGACCAAGGTCGCAGCGGTGGCGCTGGCCAACAAAACAGCGCGGATCGTGTGGGCCGTGATGGTGCTTTCGGGCAGTCGGCGTAGCGCGCCGCGCCCGTTCAGCATGCGAGGGTGAAGAGGATGTGATGGCGAGCGGTCGAGCCGCGGATCGGGAAGACCCGTGTCATTCAAGGCGCAACGCAGCGCGTCGTCTTGATTGGGACCGATTAGCGAACTTCATCAGGGCCAGCCGTCATATTTACCGTGTCAGTGGGCCGAACATATGACTGCACCTGGCCATACCGCCTAAGCTGCTTCGAAAGTCCTTGCATGCGGGGGCCGTCCACATATGAATTACGAGACGATACTGAACCAGCCGCTAGATGGGCGGTATTGACGCATTACAGGCCTTGAGCCGAATCTACAGGACAGTCTACTACCTTTCGGAGTCGAAGGAACATGCCACTCAAATCAGGTGATGCTGTGTATATTAAGCCATCTATCGACACTGGAGAAGTGAGAGTTTCGCACCCCAATCTAGATCATGATGTGTTCTGCGATTCAGCTGTTGCAGTAGAACGTTACAATGAGTCTTTACTAGAAAAACTTCCTCATAAATCTCGCCAACTAAAAGATGGGTTTCTCGTTATTAGAAGAGCAAAAGTAACTTTTGGCCGCAAAAGAAAACTTACGATAAGTCATCACATCATTTTAAATGATGGTAGTATTAGCCCTCGCAAATTCCACCAGATTAGAGTTAGTCAGGTTTGACTAGATGTATCATCCATCTAGCGAAACCAGAAAGATTGGGATTTGGATATACTTTTTCGGGTCTCTGGGTCTTTTAGCGAAGTTTCCAGGATCATCTTCTCCTGATCTAAGCAAGATATTACCAATATCGTCTGAAGTGGCCCAAAAGATCAGAATTCAAGGTATAATGTTTTTTCCTGTATTATACTCTTTTCTTATGTTTTGTTCAAATTTTGTGTCAGAATACGCTTATTCTCATGGTAATATTTCAGCAAAAACCCTAGAAGCAATAACCTCTTCAACATCTTCTACAAGAAGTGGATTAGCCGAAGTTGTTGCTGATCGTGCAATATCGCAGATGATCAACACCGGCTTTTGGATATGGCTAACCGGTTCGGTACGTAATATTATCGAGATATGCTTCCCAATACTGTTCGGCGCGGTTTGCGTGATATGTTTATTCCAAGATGGATGGAATGCCTGGTTGATCTTAAGAGCTTTTCTTATCTGATCAAAGGAGACAATCAATATGGCGCACGACCACAAGTACACGTTCATAGAACCAACGGGACACAAGATTGCTGGACATCGACATCAGAACCCTGATGGATCTGTCGGTGGGTGGGTAGCACAGAACGCAACTGTTGATGGATCTGCATTTATCGAACGGGGTGCGGTAGTTGAACCTAAAGCCGTCGTGCCGCCTGGCAGTCGAGTTCCTTCCGGAAGGACTGTAAGATACAAGGCAATCTTCGAGCCCTAATAAGAATGTTGTAATCAAATTTACTTGATATTGCGTCCTGGCATCTTGGTTCGAATGTGGGGCTGGACAGGCTGAAACAGTTCGCGGGCGGCCTGTCGTTCTGGCGGAACCAGGCCGGATGATGATCAGGCGCAACACTACACGTTGTCATTGTCGCGCAACGCGGCCATCGCGGCGATCTCGGCGGGATCGTCCGCCACCACCAACTTTCAATTATCCATCACACGGCCTCTATTTGTCCTGACCGCAATATCGGCTTACGGCAAATCGCAGCCATCGCTAGACAGACCGAAAGGTTTGACTTTCGAACTTTGGCCAGAAAGTTGTCATGCTGTCGGCTATCGCGTTTGAGGAGCGCGCGGATTGACGTTAATGTGGGAGCCCTCTGCCCGACATGGTCGGTGCTTTGGACGCATCGGACAGGTAAGTCACCCTCAATCGAAAGCGCCAATGTCAAACAAAGTGATACTTCTACGATTGGCCGCTGCGGCGACCGCCAGGGATGTGGACGTTGCTGAATGGTATACTGAAGACTTCAAGCTGCATGAGCCGGGTGTTCCACTTGAACGCGTCACCGGCCACGAGGGTGCTCGACGAATGCTGGGCCATTTGCGGACGGCCCTAATACCCGAAACACGGTTTGAGATACTGGACATGGTTGAAGAAGGTGACCGCGTCACGGTGCGGTGGCTTTTCTCCGGCGTCAGAGACGGTGATCCGGTCGTGATGCCCTGTATCGCAATCTATCGCTTTGTCGACGGGCGGATTGCCGAGGACTGGGGTATCGCATGCTACGAAGGACATCCCTGGCCGTAGGGTGTGCAGTTCATACACATCATTTCAACGCTTGTAACGCTATTTCAACGGCATGGTGGCACACCCGGATACTCTCCTTGTTCGGATATAAGCTACGCTGATGGCATGATATCGATTTATGGAAAACCCCGGCCATCCTGACCGGGGCAGTATTGCGGCGCGGTATGCGGTATATGGGCGTCATTCCCGTAGGTCAGGGAATCAAAGCCGTGCGGTGCCGCGATGTAGTCGTGTCCCCAAAACGCCGCTACAGATAGCCAACGCAACGCGGAAGCAGCCGGACCGTGCCTGAATCCCTCTCCACCCTGACCCGGCGCGCCCAGGACGATCTCGCGCGCATCGCCCACCCCCGCATGCAATGGCTCCACCCCCATGTCGGCCCGGACGACCAGCCGGCGCTGGACGTGCTGATCATCGGCGGCGGCCAGTCCGGCATCGCCATCGCCGCTGGGCTGCTGCGCGCCCAGGTCAACAACATCCTGGTCGTCGATCGCGCCCCAAGCGGCCAGGAAGGGCCGTGGCTGACCTACGCCCGTATGCACACCCTGCGGTCGCCGAAGGACATGACCGGCCCCGACCTCGATCTGCCCAGCCTGGGCTATCAGGCCTGGCATGAGGCACGCTACGGCCAAGTCGCCTGGCAGTCGCTGGAGCAGATCAGCCGGCAGGACTGGGCCGCCTACCTGGCCTGGGTGCGCGAGACGGCCGGCGTGCCGCTGCGCAACGGCACCGAGGTCGTCGACATCGCCCCCGCTTCCCACGGCCTGCTCGCCGCCACCTTCGCCGACGGCTCGGTTCGCTTCGCCCGCAAGGTGGTGCTGGCAACCGGCCAGGACGGCGCGGGCCTGTGGTGGATGCCGCCGTTCGTCGCCGCGCTGCCGCAACGGTTTCGCGCCCATTCGGCGGACCCGATCGACTTCGTCGCCTTGCGGGGGCGCCGCGTGGCGGTGCTGGGCGCCTGCGCCTCGGCCTTCGACAACGCCGCTATGGCGCTGGAGGCGGGTGCGTCCGCGGTCACGCTATTCTGCCGCCGGACCGAACCGCAACTGGTGCAACCGTATCGCTGGCTGACCTTCGCGGGGTTCCTGCGGCATGTCTCGGACCTCGACGACACCTGGCGGTGGCGCTTCATGCGCCGGATCCTGAGCATGCGAGAGGGCTTTCCGCAGCAGACCTACGACCGGTGCGCCTGCCATCCCACCTTTCGCATGCTGTGCGGCACGCCATGGACCGCGGCTCGGGTGGCCGGCGATGCCGTCGAGGTCGACACGCCGGCCGGTACCCACACCGCGGACTTCCTGATCTGCGGCACCGGCATGCGGATGGACTTCTCCCGCCGTCCGGAACTGCGCCGCGTCGCCGGCAACATCGCCCGCTGGGCCGACCGCTACGATCCGCCGCCGGAAGAACGCGACGACCGCCTGGCCGAGTTCCCCTACTTGGCCGCCGATTTCAGCCTGCTGCCGCGTCACCCTGGCCTGACCGACTGGATGGCTGACATCCACATGTTCACCATTGCCGCCAGCCTCAGCCAGGGGCCCTCCGGCTCCTCGATCAACGCGATGACGACGGCGGTGCCGAAGCTGGTGGCGGGGCTGACGCGGGGCCTGTTCAAGGGCGACCTGGAACGGCATTGGCAATCGCTGCTGGCCTACGACGTGCCCCAAGCCGTCATCCCGCCGCCACACCCAAGCCGCTCAGCCGGCTGACAGCAGGCTAGTATCGCCCATCACTGACGGGCGATACGCCGATTTGGCTTGAAGTGGCCGATTCACGCGGCAAAGCGCGTGTAGCGCTTCTCTGCGATCGGGCACTACTTGCCCGTGGCCTTGTCGCTTGGTGCGGCCGATGGCAGGCTTTGCCCAACAGCAGGAGGCCAGGCATGTTGAGCAATGAGGCGGTCAGCCGCTACCACAGCGAGGGCTTCCTGTTCCCCTACCGTGCCTTCCCCGGCGAGGCCGCCAAAGCCTATCGCGCGGACGTCGAGCGCACCTGCGCCGGCACACCCGGCAAATCCGCCCCCGGCGCACCCTCGTATCGCGTGAAACCATATCTGCTGTTCCCGTGGGCCGCCCGGATGGTGCGGGAGCCTGCGATCCTGGACGCCGTCGAGGACCTGATCGGCCCCGACATCCTGGTCTTCCACACCACCCTGTGGTGGAAGACCCGGGGTTCAGCCGCCCGCGTGCCATGGCACCAGGACGGCACGTATTTCGGCCTTGCCCCGTTCCAGCATGTCACCGCCTGGGTGGCACTCAGCCCCAGCAACACTGGGACAGGCTGCGTGCGCGTCATTCCGGGGTCGCATCACGCCGGCCAACTGCCGCACAGCGACCACCGCGACCCTACGCTGATGCTGTCACGCGGACAGACCGTGGCGGCGGACGTCGACCGCGGCAGCTCCGTCCCGATCGAGCTCTCGCCCGGCGAGTTCTCGCTGCATCACACCATGGCCATCCACGCCTCCGACCCGAACAGCGGCGGCGACGACCGGATCGGCGTCGGCATCAGCTACATCCCCACCCGGGTGCGCCATGTCGGCCCGGTGCGGCTGTCGGCCACGCTGGTCCGCGGCCAGGACAGCCATGGCCACTTCGATTTGGAGCCTTGCCCGGCGGCGGACCTTGATCCCGAAGCCGTCGCCGCGCATCGCGACAGCGACGCACGCTTCTGGGCGGCCAGCCGGTCGATCCCGGAGATGGCCGGCATCCACTGATCGCGGCACCAGACTGCTTTCGGCCCATAAAGTGCGATCGTCTCAGGTTGGACCAACCTCAAACGTGAATCGCCCTCTCAAACAAAGAAAGCCAGAGCCGTCGTCAATCCTGCAGGTTGTGATTGAACCAATCCGCGACCAGCTATATAATATACGTTATATGAGGTTCATCATGTTGTCATTCAAAGTGACCACGGTCGGCTCGTCTGTTGGGTTTATCCTGCCGAAAGAAGCGCAAAACCGCCTTCGTATTGCCAAGGGCGATACGGTCTATCTCACCGAGGCACCCGACGGAAGCTATCGGCTGACATCGTACAGCCCTGACTTCGAGCGGCAGATGAAACTGGCGGATATGGTCATGCGTGAGGATCGGGACGTGCTGAAGGCGTTGTCCTGACGTGGTCATGGGTGGAAGCGGCCGTCGTCGATGCCATCCATGATGCGGTGTTGGCGCAGCATGGCGGCAGTGAGGGGGTGCTGGATCGCGGCATGATCGAGTCTGCCCTGTTCCGAGCGCCCAATCTCGCGCACGACGGCACCCCCGACGCCGCCGCGCTGGCTGCCGCATACGCTTACGGACTTGTCCGCAATCATGGATACATCGACGGAAACAAACGCCTCGCGTGGACAGTTGCACGCGTGTTTCTGGTCGACAATCAACAGGCGCTGCGGTTTGACCAAGCCGAGGCGGTGCTGATGATGGACGCGCTGGCAGCCGTCAACATGACCGAGCACGAAGTCGCCAATTGGTTCCGGCAGCGTCTTAGAGCGTGATCCGAGCAGGTGGCATCACCGGAACGGTGAATCACGCGATCAAACAATGAGTTAGAGCGGGGTCCGGGAGCCAAGGCGAACGGAAACCGGTCTAAGGCGGGGAAGTAGGTCCGCGGCACCGGGACAAGGGCAACAGCCAATGCGGACTGCAGCCAGCCGCGCTACGCGCCGATCTTGCCGGTATACTTCTCCAGCACGCCCCAGGCCTCGCCGCCATACTTGGCCTTCCACTTGTCGTAGAAGCCGGTCTTGATCAGCACCTGGCGGAACGCCTCCGGATCCGGCTCGTTGAACACCATCCCCTGCTTCTCCAGCAGCGCCCGCATCGCCCCGTCGGCGTTGGCGACATCGCGACGCTGCTCCTCCGCCGAACCGTTCAGGTTCTTGGCTATCACCGTCTTCACGTCCGCCGGCAGGCTGCGCCAGTTGCGCCCGTTGCCCAGCATCAGATAGCCGTCCCACATATGGCGGGTCATCGAGATGTACTTCTGCACCTCGTACAGCTTGGCTGTCTCAATGTTGATCAGCGGGTTCTCCTGCCCCTCGACGATCTTGGTCTGCAGCGCCGAATAGACCTCGCTGAAGTTGATGCTGGCGGGGGCGGACCCGAACGCCTGGAACATGCTGGTCCACAGCGGACTGACCGGCACCCGGATCTTGTAGCCCTTCAGGTCGTCCGGCGTGCGGATCGGATGCGTGCTGCTGCTGATCTGGCGGAACCTATTGTCCCACAGCTTGTCGAACGTGTACAGCCCCGCCTTCTCGATCGAGGCGCGCAGCATCGCGCCCAGCTCGCCGTCCACTGCTGCCCATACATGCGTATAGTCGGGAAACGCATAGCCGATGCCGTAGATCGAGGTCAGCGGCGTGTAGGTCGACAGGATCAGCCCAGACAGCGTCATGAACTCCAGCGCACCTGACCGCAGTTGCGACAGCATATCGGTGTCCCCACCCAACTGGTTGTTGGGAAACACCGAGATCTTCACCCGCCCGTTGCTCTCATGCAAGATCCGGTCCACCGCTTCCTGCTGGCGCAGCGTGTTCGGATGCGTCATGGCGTTGTCGTTGCCCAGCTTCATCTCGAACTCCGGCGCATCGCCGCGGGCGCGCAGCAAGCCCGGCAGCGGCAGCGCCGCGGCGGTCGAGCCAAGCAGAAGCCGTCGGGGGATCGGACGCGGCATCGGTATTCCTCCTGCGCCGGGTCGTGTGCTGCCCGTGCCGGCGCACCCTGTCCGCCGTCCAGCCGGCGGTCAAGGGTTCGGCTTCAGGGCATCGCGTCGGCCATCGATCCTGCCAGCAGTGCGGCCAGCTCGGTGCGAAGCCGGCCCAGCGGGTGCTGCCAGTCGCCCGGTTTCGGCTGCCGGAACAACCGCACCGAGGGGTACCAGGGGCTGTCGTCGCGATCCAGCATCCAGCGCCAGTCGGCGGCCTTGGGGATCAGGATCCAGGTCGGCTTGCCCAGGGCCGCGGCCAGATGGCCCATCGCGGTGTCGACGGTGATGACCAGATCCAGGTTCTCGATCAGCGCCGCGGTCTCACCAAAATCAGTCAGCTCATCGGCCAGGTTGGCCATGCCGGGAAACCGCGGGATCTCCGCCAGGTCGCGCTGCGGCATCGGCTTCTGCAGCGAGACGAAGGCCGCCGGCCCGGCATCGGCCAAGCTGGCAAGCTGCGCCAGCGGCACCGACCGCCGCCGGTCGTTCGGATGGGTGGGGCGGCCGGTCCAGGCCAGGCCGATCCGCCGCAACCCAGGTGGCAGGCTGGCATCCAGCCGGCCGCGCCAGTGGGCGATCCGCGCCGGGGGCGCCTTCAGGTAGGGCACACCCATGGGGATACTGTCCAGCCGCGTGTTGAACAGGTATGGCAGGCTGGACAGCCGGCAATGCGCCGCGTGCCGCGGCACGTCGGTCCAGCGGTGGCAGAACTGCGCCACCCCTGGCACCGCCTGCAGCAACGGCCCCATCTCCGCGCTGCAGCCCACGATCAGCTCCTGGCAGCGCTGCGCGGCCATCGGGATGTAGCGGGCAAACTGGATGGTGTCGCCATAACCCTGGTCGCCCACCAGCAGCAGCCGCCCGGTTGGTATCCGCATGCCGTTCCACGGCGCCGAGGTAATCGCCGGCATCGTCGCCTTGCCCGCCTCGGTCAGGTTGCGCCACTCATACTCCCGCCAGCCGGACTCGAAGTCGCCCAGCGCCAGCAGGTTCTGCGCCAGCGCCAGATGCCCGTCCGCATGGTCGTGCTTCAGCCCCAGCGCCCGCAGCAGACAGGCGATCGCCCGGTCGCGGTCGTCGGCGTCGATGAAGATCAGCGACAGGTTGACCAGGTTCTCCGGGTTGGAGGCGTCCAGCCGGATCGATTCCTGCCCGGCCGCCAGCGCTTCCTCGATACGGTAGGTGTTGCGGCACAGCGACCCCAGATGCGCGTGCCAACTGGCGTTGCCAGGCTTCAACTGGATGGCTCGGCGCAGCAGCACAAGACCCTTTTCCGGATCGCCCAGCAACGCGGTCACGATGCCCTGCAGCGCCAGCGCCGGGGCATGGTCGGGCGAGGCCAGCAGCACGTCCGCGCAGATGCCGGCCGCCTCATTCAGCCGCTTGGCCTGTGCGGCGGCCTGCGCCCGCACCAGCGCCTGTTCCGGACTGTCGGCCGCAACCGGCGCGCCAGTTGTGGCGGCCGACACGCCGGCAGCGGCGGGCTGAGCAGCCGTTGGCTGCACGGTATTGTTTCCACTCATGCCGGATAGATGCCTTGCCGGCCGGGCCATTCGCAAGCGCTTTCGCTCACGCCACTCCCGGCCCCGCGGCGGCGCTGGATCGTTCCGTGCGGTGATGGTATCACCCGCGACCGGCCCGCCCCCGGGCCTGCTAGTGTCCCGGTTCGGAAGTTCGTCACATTTGGACCGGCCGCCTTACGAACTTCCGAACCGATAAGGACACTAGCAAGCGTTAGTTTCTAGTGTGGTTTATGATTCCGAAGTCCGCTACAGTGGTTGATCCACAGTCGGGCGAACTTCGGAATCACCACACTAGGCGAGGTCGCAATGCCCGCAGTGGTCTTTCATCAGCCGGTGTTTCATCCACCGGTCTTTCATCTGCAGCCAATCGGCCGCCTGGCGAACCAGATGATCCAGTACATGGTCGCGCTGAAGTTCACCCACATGACGCGCGGCTGCCGAATTTCCAACGTCGACCTGCCAGCCTGGGGCATCCGCCACCCGGCTGTCGACTCGCCCGGTCCAGTGGTGTTCGAGCGGCGCCAGCAGCACATCGACCTGCCGTCGCTGGCGAACCGGGTCTGGGCCAGGGAGATCGCGCGCGTCGAATGGACCGGCTTCGGCCAGCGGATGGAGAACTTCCTGCCGCGCGCCCACTACCGCGATGTCTTCGTCTCGCCATTCGCCCATCCGATGGGGTTCGGACCGGAGTACCTGGTGTGTCCGGTGCGGGCAGAGGACATCCTGAACGGTCCCAACCCGGACTATGTGCTGACGCCTGTGGAGTTCTACCAGGACATCGTACGGCAGACCGGGCTGCAGCCGGTGTTCATCGGCCAGACCCGGCCAAACGCCTATATGGACCGGATCGCCGCGGCATTTCCTGGGGCGATCGTCCGGCCGCCGCAGGAGGACATTCTAGCCGATTTCGAAACGATCCGCCAGTCCTGCCACGTGGTGATCGGCGTATCCACATACTCCTGGCTGGCGGCGTGGCTGTCGGATAGTCTGCAGACGATCCACCTGGCGGTCAGCGGCCTGTTCAATCCGATGCAGGCACCGGTGGTCGACCTGCTGCCGTTCGGCGACCCGCGCTACCGGTTCTTCCTGTTCCCGTTGAACTATGCGGTGCCGCTGGCCGAACATGCCGAGGCGCACCGGCGCATCGCGCCCTATTGGCGGCAGATGCCGCACGAGGCGCTGCGCCAGCAGTTCGCCGCCGCACCGCGCTTCAAACCCCGCGCGCAGGACGCGCTGGATGCGCTGGATGAGGTCTTCTACCTGCGCACCAACGCCGACGTCGCTGAGATCGCCCGTGTCCTGGGCCCTGAATCGGCACGGACGCACTATGCCAACCATGGCCTTGCCGAGCGGCGGCGGCCGGTACGGCTGGATGCGGCTTGGTATGTCCGGCAGTATCCCTGGGCGGCCTTCGAGATCGCCCAGGGTGACTATGCGGATGCGGCCGATCACTACCTGGCCATCGGCCGGCTGCGCGGCTACCGCCCCTGCCCGGCACTCGGCCAGCGGTGACAGCGGATGCCGCGGCGGCCTGCGAACCTCACGTTGCCAATCTTGACGCATGGGCTGCAAGCAGCCTACACCGCGCCCCCTGGATGGCGGGCATAGCTCAGTTGGTAGAGCGCCAGGTTGTGGTCTTGGATGTCACGGGTTCGAGTCCCGTTGCTCGCCCCATCCCCGCCCAGTTTCCCTGCATGACCCACGTCGGTGGCCACGTGGCGGCCTTCCTGTCCCAACTGACCGGCGGCCTGTTCGCCGGACGCACCGGCATGCGCTACGCCGAATATGCTACGGACTCGCGTGATGGGTTGGTTAACATCAACACGCCGGGGGAGCCGGATCTGGAACGGGCCTGCGTGCCAGGTCGAAACCAGCCGGCGCGGCGGATGCCAGGACGCTCTGGCGCAGTGGGCGAGGATGGGGACATGGTCAAGACGGTCGCTATCGCGGGGCTGGGTGCCATCGGCCTGCCGCTAGCACGCGCGCTGGACGCCGGGGTGGATGGCCTGCGGCTGATCGCCGTCTCATGCTCCGACCCGGTCAAGGGGCGCGCTAACCTGGCCGGCTTCCAGTCGGCGCCGCGGCTGGTGGAGATCCCCGAGCTGGCGGACGCCGAGATCGTCGTGGAATGCACGCCGTCGGCGATCTTTGAGCGGGTGGCGTTGCCGGCGCTGGAGGCTGGGCGGGTGTTTGTTCCCGCCTCTGTCGGTGCGCTGCTGCCGCGGATGCACCTGGCCAAGCTGGCGCGGCAGACCGGGGCGCGCATTGTCGTGCCGACCGGCGCGCTGCTGGGCCTGGATGCGGTGCGTGCCGCCGCCGAAGGGCCGGTGGAGAGCGTCAGCATCGAAACCCGCAAGCCGCCGCTGGCGCTGATCGGCGCGCCCTACCTGGAGCGGCACGGCATCGACGTCATGGACCTGACGCAGCCGCTGCTGGTGTTCGAGGGCAACGCGATGGATGCCGCGGCGGGCTTCCCGGCCAACGTCAACGTCGCTGCCGCCCTGGCGCTGGCGGGCATCGGACCGGTGCGCACAACGGTGCGGATCTGGGCGGACCCGGGCGTAAGGCGCAACATCCACACCATCCGCGTCGAGGCGCAGGCCGCACGCTTCTGTATGACGATCGAGAACGTGCCCAGTGCCGAGAATCCCCGCACCGGGCGGCTGACCTCGCTGTCGCTGCTGGCGTGCCTGCGCGGGCTGGTCTCGACCCTGAAAGTCGGCAGCTAGTGCCCGATCGCAGAGAAGCGCGAAACGCTTCGCCGCGTGAATCGGCCACTTCAAGCCAAACCGACGTATCGCCCTTCACTGATGGGCGATACTAGGCGTTGACCGAGGCGCTGGTCTATCTGCCGACGCTTGCGCTGTTCAGTTTCGTCGTTGCCGGCAGTGCCCTGATGCGGCACGAGATGTTGCTGCTGGCGTGTATCCCGCCGGTGTTCGTCGCGCTGATCGTCGGCTTCGTCATGACCTTGTATGCCGGCGATGCCTTCGGCGTGGCCCAAACGGCGGTGGCGCTGCTGTTCGGTGTACCGCCGGCCTGGTGGCTGGCGCGCTGGCTGACCGCGGGCAACCTGCTGATTGCCATCTACCTGGCTTGGGCGCTGGCCCTGGTGCTGGCACTGGCTGCCTTCGGCTTTCCGGATCAGCCGGTCTGATGCCGGCTGGCACGTTGCCGCACGCACCGGGGCGGCACTTTTGGTGATGCGCAGCGGCGCGATGATCCGCGACCGCTACGACGAGTGACTTCCGGCCGCCGCCACTTACCAGTGGTGGTGATGGCGCCATTCAGGATCGATTATGCAACCCGAAACCGATCCGCACATCACCAGAATAGCCAACACAACGAGAAACTTGCGCATAAACTTCACCTCCGAGGCCGGAAGGTGGTGTCGTTGCTGAACGGTTGCTCATCAAAACGGGTTGCTCTGCGGTTGCCGCCGGAGGCAGGGGCAACTCGGGTTATCCTGGAGTTGCTTCGCCGGCTGGCTACATCTCCACGACGACATACTGCTCTTCGATGGAGACGGGGACCGTTTCCGCCACATAAGGGCCCTGCACCACGCGCTGACCCTCGGTCACTTCGACCGGGTAGCTGCGCAGGGCAATCCTGGACGGATCACAGAAGCTCTGGCCGGTGCGGACGTCGAACTCCCAGCCATGCCAGGGGCAGCGCAGGATCTCGCCCTTGCGGGAGTAGCGGTAGTCACCCGGCGCGTCGGATTCGATCAGGCCGGTCAGGATGCCCTCGCACATCGGGCCACCCTGATGCGGGCAGCGGTTGAACAGGCCGAAGAACGCGCCGTCCAGGTTGAACACGGCGATCTGGCGCCCACGGATGGTAATGAGCTTGCGCTGACCCGGCGGGATTTCGGCAACCGTTGCAACCACATGCTTGCTCATGATGCAGACGTTCCCAGCTAGTATCGCCCATCAGTGAAGGGCGATACGTCAGTTTGGCTTGAAGTGGCCGATTCACGCGACGAAGCGGGTTTCGCGCTTCTCTGCGATCGGGCACTAGTCGATCTTCACGGTGCAAGGCTAACCAAGCCGGCCTTTGGCGGCAACCGCGCCGGGATACAACGGCGAGAGCTTGAAGTGGCCGATTCACGCGGCGAAGCGCGTGCAGCACTTCTCTGCGATCGGGCACTAGATGCGGCGCACCGGCAGCCACCAAGCGAACAGCATGCCGGTCGTGGTGAAGCAGCCGATCGTCAGGAAGGCGGCGCGGAACGCATCGGCAATCTCGCCGCGCACCGCCGCCTGCTGCATCCCCGGCAGACGGCTCAGAGCCTCGGGTCCCTGCTCCACCAGCCGGGCGAACATCGCGGCGGTCTGCGGATCGCGCGCGGTCAGCACGGCGAACAGCACGGCGCCGACAAGCGCCGTGCCGATCGAGGCGCCGACGCTGCGGGAGAACTGCACCGAGGCCGACGCCGCCCCCAGGAACCGTGGTCCGGCGACCACCTGGGTGGTCATCTGTGCCACCGGCATGGCCGTGCCGGTGCAGGCGGCCGACAGCGCCAGCATGGCGATGATCGTGCCGGTCGCGAGGTGCGGGGCGAACGCCGCCAGCGACAGCAGCAGCGCCGCGCTGACCGGCAGACCCACCGACGGCAGGATCGCCGTGCGTCCGGTGGAGGCAATCAGCCGCCCGCAGCAGAACGAGCCGGTGGCGATCCCCAGAGTCAGCGGCAGCAGCAGCACGCCGGAATGGGCGGTGCCTGCACCGCGTACCACCTGCAGGTACATCGGCAGGAAGGACACCAGCGACACCGTCTGGCCGGCGACGAAGGCGGCCATCGTGTCGGTCCGCCAGATCCCGGCCTGGCGGAAAAGCTGGATCGGCAGCAGCGGGGTGCTCGCCCGCCGCTCCTGCCGGATCAGCAGCAGCAGCGACCCGGCGGCGACCGCCAGCAGCAACAACGTCACCGGCAGGGCGGCGAGGTTCATGTGCTGCGCCCGCTCCATCGCCAGCAGCAGCGGGGCGATGAAGCCGGCGAAGAACAGCGTGCCCAGGTGGTCGAACTGCAGCCGCCCGCCGTGGCTGGCCTGCGACGGCAGGCGCATCACCAGCAGGACCGCCAGCAGCCCCAGGGGCACGTTCACCAGGAACACCCATGGCCAGCCCAGATGCTCGGTCAGGTAGCCGCCGACGACGGGGCCGAAGGTCGAGGCCGAGGCGAACATGCCCGACAGATAGCCCTGGTACTTGCCGCGCTGGCGCGCCGGCACCGCCTCGGCGATCAGCGCCTGGGACAACGTCATCAGGCCGCCGCCGCCGATCCCCTGCAGCAGGCGCGCCGCGGTCAGCATCAGGATGGAGCCGGAGACGGCGCACAGGACCGAGGCGCCGATGAACACGCCCAGTGCAACGAACATCATCCGCTTGCGCCCGAGCGCGTCGCCAAGGCGGCCGTAGACCGGGGCGGCGATGGTGGTGGCCACCAGATAGGCGACGACGATCCACGACACCCGCTCGACATCGCCGAGCGACCCGGCGATTGCTGGCAGTGCGGTGGCGACGATGGTCTGGTCCAGCGCGGCCAGAAACATCGGCAGCATGATCGACGGGAAGACGGTCAGGAACAGGTTGGGGGCGGCAGGTGCGGCGAACGGTGCGGCGCTGCTGGTCGGCTGGGGCATGCCGCCAGCTTAGTATCGCCCATCGATGCAGGGCGATACGCCGATTTGGCTTGCAGTGGCCGATTCAGGCGGCGAGGCGCGTGCGGCGCTTCCCTGCGATCGGACACTGCAGCATGCGGCCATCCAGCGGAACGTGCGAAGCCGGACGACGCGGCAAGTCGTTGCACCCGGCAATAGTCATGAGAGTGTGATCAGCCGGCGACTGGACTTGCGATAACCCAGGTGACTAACCTTCGACTATTGATAAAACGACCCGATCCGGACGAATGTTGTAAACGAATATAAGACCGCACCAAAGCTTCTGACAAATCGCGGTCAGGGAAACGTCAGCGCCGGGCAAGTCGTCCTGGCGGTCAATCACTCATCGGTCATTGCTTTGGCGAAAGTACCGGCCCCTCGCGAGAGGCAGCGCTGCGCCGTCAGACGGCTTGCAGCCTCCGCTCTGTTTCCATGCAGCGATCAATAGGTGGACGCAATGCAGATCACCCTGAAACCCGATGCTTCGGTCGACAACGCCCCGGCCGGGTTCATGACGGCCCTGCAGACGGCGGCCAACATCCTGGACGTGGCGATCCTGAACCCGATCGACGTGACTCTCGATGTCGGCTACGGCGAGGACGACGGCTCCGCCATCACCGGCAGTACGCTCGCAGAGGCGCAGCCAGCGGCCGGCGAGTATCTGACCTATGCCTCGCTGGTGGCCGACCTGAAGGCGGCCGGGACGTCCAGCCTGGCTGCCAGCTTTGTCGCAGCTCTGCCGGCGCAGGACCCCAGCGGCGGCGAGCTGTTCTTCGTCAGCCCGGCGCAGGAGAAGGCATGGGGCATCCTCGGCCCCACCTCCAGCGAAACCGACGGCTATGCCGGGTTCTCCAGCTCGGTGACCTGGAGCACCAGCCAGGCGGGCGGGACCGCGGCCGGCAGCTTCGACCTTGTCGGTGCCGCGCTGCACGAGCTGACGCATGCGCTGGGGCGGACGGCGCCCAAGGGGATGCTGACGGCGATGGACCTGCTGGGCTACAGCGCCGGCGGCGTTCTGGACACCAACAACAGCGATGCCCGCTACCTCTCGTTCGACGGCGGCAAATCCAACGTGGTCAGCTTCGACTCGACCAGCGACCCCGGCGACTTCTCCCTCGGCAGCCCGATCGACCCGTTCGACTCCTATCTGTCCGCCGGGCAGACCTATTCATGGACGGGACTTGATGCCGAGGTGATGAACGCGCTGGGCTTCAGCGTCGCCACCGCCTCGCCCAGCGGCTTTGTCATCCTGCCGGGCAGCGGCACGATCGATGACGCAAGCGGCAACCTGTGGTCGATCTCTCCGGACCTGCAGGTCGAGGTCAACGGCGTGGCGGACCCGACGACGAAGCTTGTGGTGCAGATGGACTTCGTCAACGGCGTGATCTGGCAGGAGAACAACAGCGGGCAGTGGTTCTCCAAGGCGTCGCCGGCAGACGCGTGGTCGGCCGCGTTCAATGCCTCGCCGCTGGCACCGCCGGTCATTGCGGGGGCGGTCGCCGGTCAGTCCGTCGCGGCGGGCGGTGCCACCATCCGGCCGTTCAGCGGGATGACGATCACCGACGGCGTGGCCAATGCCAATGAGCAGGTGACGATCACCGCGACGGATGCGACCGGCAACCCGTCGGACAGCAACGGCCGGCTGAGCGGAACCGGGCTGACGGAAACCAGCCCAGGGGTGTATCAGTTGGCGCTTGGCGTGCCGTCCGCCGTCAGCGCGGCGCTGCAGCAGTTGCAGTTCACGCCGGCCAATCCGTCGGCGGCGGCGGCGGTCACCACACGCTTCAGCATTGGCGTGATGGACCGGAACACCAGCCTGCTGGGCGGGTCGATTGCCAGCAACAACACGACGACGGTGACCGAACAGCCGGCTGGGCAGAGCGGCGGTCTTCAGGTGCTGGACACCACGACCGAACAGCCGGTGGTTGCGGCGGCCTCGGCCTACAACGGCCCGGTTGCCGGCATGCTGGAGCAGTATATCAACCTGACGCCGGACAGCCTGAACATCTCGACGCAGACGCCGGGCTGGTTCATCCACAGCGGGTCGGGCCAGGATGCGATCGCGGTCAGCAGCGGCAGCAACGTGCTGGACGGCGGCACCGGCTCGAACTTCCTGACCGGCGGCAGCGGCCAGGACACCTTCTTCCTTGACGACCGCGCCGCCTCGGCGGCGATATGGAGCACCATCAGCAACTTCCACCTCGGCGATGCGGCGACACTGTGGGGGGTGACGCCGCAGGATTTCAGCCTGTCCTGGAGCAACGGCCAGGGTGCCACGGGCTATACCGGGCTGACCCTGAGCGCCACGTCGCCAGGCAAGCCGACCGCGACGCTGACGCTGGCCGGATTCAGCTCGGGCGACCTGTCGAACGGCCGGCTGGCCTATACATTCGGCACCGACGCCGCCAGCGGCAGTGCCTATATGTATATACACGAAGTCGGGTAGGACAGGTTTCCGCGCCACGGCCCTTGCAGGTTCGGTCCGGCTGCCCATCTACCATCCATGTGGATGGTGGAGGGATGGTGTGAACCGGGTAAGCGAAGCAAGGCCAAAGCTGGCCGACAGCGAGAAGATCACCCTTAACCTAGGCTTCGTGGACCTGGGGCACATCGACCTGATGGTGCAGGACGGCTTCTACGCCAACCGGACGGATTTCATCCGCACCGCCATCCGACGCCAGCTTGACCGCCATGGCGAGGTGGTCCGCCAGTCGGTGGCACGCCGGACACCTGACCTGGGGCTACGGCACTACAGCCGGCTGGAGCTGGAGGCGGCGCGCGACCGCAACGAGTTGCTGCACATCAACGTGCTGGGGCTGGCGGCGATCGATGCCGATGTGACGGCGGATCTGGCGCGCGCGGCCGTGGCCTCGGTGAGCGTGCTGGGTGCGCTGCATGCCAGCGCCGAGGTGCGAGCCGCTTTGGCGGACCGGATGCGGTAGTGGCCGACCAAGGGGAATGAAACCTGCTCGATCACCTGAACCGAGCGGCTGCGCCAACGCGGCTGAGGGCTTGGCGACGATGGTGACGTGAGCCCCCTGCCCGCCTGCAACGCGGCTGCCGCGCCAGGCAGCCTGCTTGATGGATGACAAGCCCGCCGAAACGGCTGACCGCACGGCTGAGAAGCCGTCCGCACTGAAAGTAACGATCATGAAGATGTTTCCGCCCGATATGTTTGAGAGCCTGACCAAGGCGGTACAGCGCGGGCCACTGCAGGATGCAAAGGCGACGCTGCAGCGCCTGGTGCGCGAGGTGACGCCGTCGCTGACGGACAGGCTGGCCGTGCTGCGCCGGGGCACTTTCGGCGAGAGCATCCTGGGCGAGGGCGTGCCGGGGGGCGCCGCGCCGTGGGGAGGCGGACCCTCGGCCGCGGCTGGTGCGGAGCTGGGTGACGGCGAGTTCCTGGCCAAGACCTATGGCAACCAGGCGGGCAGCAGGCCATACAAGCTCTACATCCCCTCGGGCTACCGAGGGCAGCCGGTGCCGCTGGTGGTCATGCTGCACGGCTGCACCCAGTCGCCGGACGACTTTGCCGCCGGCACGCGGATGAACCAGGCGGCCGAGGCGCAGACCTTCCTGGTGGCGTATCCGGGCCAGACCAGCGCGGCAAACATGCAGAAGTGCTGGAACTGGTTCAACGCGGCCGACCAGCAGCGCGGCGGCGGCGAACCTTCGCTGATTGCCGGCATCACGCGAACGGTCATGCAGGACTATGCGATCGATCCGGCCAGGGTCTTTGTCGCCGGCCTTTCGGCCGGGGGAGCCGCCGCGGCGATCATGGGCGATGCCTATCCTGAGCTGTTTGCCGCGGTCGGCGTGCACTCGGGCCTGGCCTGCGGCGCGGCGCGGGACATGCAGTCGGCGTTCACGGCGATGCAGCGTGGCGGTGAGGGCAGCAAGCGGGCGGCGGGCCGGGATGTCCTGCCGACCATCGTGTTCCATGGCGAACGGGACAGCACGGTCAACCCCAGAAACGCCGAGGCCGTGATCGCGCAGGCGGGGCAGAACAGTGCGGTGCGCTCGCTGGTCGAGCGCGGGTCGGTGCCGGGCGGCCACGCCTACAGCCGCACGCAGTATGTCGCGGCGGACGGCAGCACGCTGTCCGAGAAGTGGGTCGTGCACGGGGGCGGCCATGCCTGGTTCGGCGGCAGCGCCGCCGGGTCGTATACCGACCCGCGCGGGCCTGATGCGACGGCAGAGATGGTGCGGTTCTTCCTGGCCCATCCGCTGCGGCGCGGCTGAGGCGCATGGCGGGCGAGTTGCGTGCCCGCCATGCGGTGCGCGCGAGCGCTTCGGCGTTCCACCGCGCGCGATCCCGTTCTAGCCTGCACCGAGAACCCGGGCAGGCGGCGCGCACGCGATGACAAATCCTTACACCACGCTCTCGAGCCGAGTGGCCTATGAGAATCGATGGACGCGGCTGCGGGAGGACCGGATCCTGCACGCTGACGGCTCCCCCGGCATCTACGGCGTGGTCGAGCGGGCGGATTTTGCCATCATCGCGCCCTGGCACGACGGGCATCTGACGCTGGTGGAACAGTTTCGCTACCCGGTCAGCGCGCGGATCTGGGAGTTTCCCATGGGCATGTGGGAGCAGGCACAAGGCGTCGATCCGGCGGTTCTGGCCGCCGGGGAGCTGCGCGAGGAAACCGGCCTGGTTGCTGGGCGGATGACCTATGCGGGGCAGATGTTCCAAGGTCCGGGCTACTGCAACCAGCGCGGCCACATCTTCCTGGCCACGGAACTGAGCCAGGGTGACACGCAACGGGAGGTCAGCGAACAGGACATGGTCATGCGGCGATTCCCGCTGCCAGCGGTGGAGGCGATGATTCGTAACGGCACGATCCATGAGGCGATGACGATTGCCGCCTTCGGGCTGCTTCGGGTCAAGGGGCTGCTGTAGGCGGTCATTGCGGGCCTTTGTCTTCGGCCATGGCTCGGCGGCCGATCCAGCCAGGGAGCGGGCGCAGCTCAACGTGGGCGAACACCGACGCGGCCACCAGTGCGGAGGAGCGCGGACAGGTCCATGTGCTCAGGTCCCGGTCGGAATGTTGACCTCGGCGCGGGCGACATGATCACCAAGGCAGACCCGGCCGCCACGGACGACACGGGCGGTGATGCCGCCATGGCCGCGAACCGCGTTGTAACCGCCGGGACCCAGGGCTTCCTCCATCCGCGAGCAGGGATGACACTCACCGGTGGCCAGCAGCAGCGCCGACCCGAGCTGCAGGGTCTGGCCTTTCAAGGCATGCAGGTTGACGCCGGAAACAACGATGTTGCGGCGGAGCAGGTCTGGCCCCAGCCGCTCGCGCCCCAGGTAGGCGGCGATGGCCGCCAGGTGTTCGGCTTGGATCAAGGTGACCTGGCGGCTGCGGCTGTTGCTGTTGCTGTTGCTGTAGTGGTCGCCGAGCAGTCCGATGTCTGGGTCAAGGTCGGCGTGCCGCACCGGCAGCAGCGGTTCCCGCCGGCCGGGACGCAGGCCAATCCAGATCACCGTGCCGGGCCGCATCGGCGCGTTCAGCAGGCCGGCAAGGCGGGAGGCGGGATTCAGCAGCTCTCGTTCTCCGGCAGCATGCGGTATCGTGGACCGGCGCATTGGCCGGTGGGCCGGATGCCGAGTTCGTCTGAAGGGGGTGCCGCATGAGCCGCGTTGTCTACGTCCTGAACGGGCCAAACCTGAACCTGCTGGGCAAGCGGCAGCCGGCGATCTATGGCGATGAAACGCTGGAAGATGTCGAGCGCGATTGCCGGACCCTGGCCGCGGAGCTGGGGCTGGAGATGCGCTTCCTTCAGAGCAACCGGGAGTACGAGCTGATCGACTGGATCCACGAGGCGCGCGAGGCCGCCGCGGGCATGGTAATCAACCCGGCGGCGTTCACCCATACCTCGGTGGCGATCCTGGACGCGCTGAACACGTTCGACGCACCGGTGATCGAGGTGCACATCTCCAACGTGCACAAGCGCGAGGACTTCCGGCACCACTCCTTTGTCTCCCTACGGGCTGACGGGGTGATCGCCGGCTGCGGGACCCAGGGGTATCAACTGGCGTTGCACCGGTTGTCCCGGCTGATCAGCACGAAACCGGGCTGATTGGGGGTTTGCCTGGTAGGGCGGGTTCGGCGGCGCCGTCGTCCGAGGGAGCGTTGCCGGCGGAGGCGCCATGGCGACCCATCAGCAGGGCGGCCTTGCGGGCCTGGTGATCCAGCCGACGCTGCCGCTTTTCCGCCTCCCGCTCGGCAGCTCGGCGCTGCTGGCGGGTGAGCGGGGTTGCAGCCGGGGCGGATGGCGGGCGAGGCTGGTCCAGCGGTGCCTGCCGCAGGGGTGCTGTTTCATCCGGCGGCAAGGCGAGAGGGGCGCGCTTGCCGTGGCGGGTGAAGGCGACGAGATCCGCCGTCCGCAGGCTGTCAGGCAGCTCGGTTTGGGCCGGTTCAGGCTCCGGTGCCGGTTCGGCCGCCGACTGCTTGCGGCATCTGTCCAGCACCGCCTGATTCTGATGACCGGCGCGGCTGAGGGCGGTGGCGTTGCTGCGCAGGCGCATGACCTGGTTCAGCGAAAGCCCGGAGCCGGCCGCCTGGGCGAGTGCATCCAGGGCGCCGAAGCCGAAGGCGATGACCAGGGCGTGCAGCCGCAGCTCCTCATCATCGCGGGAGTTGTAGCTGGCCAGCATGCCACGGGCGGCGTCCCGTGCCGCGATGAGGTCGCCGGCCGTGGCGTCGAGGAACAACGGGGCGAGCAGGCGGATGATCCTGTCGAGCAGGGCGGCGGTGATGGTGGCGGATTGGGGCACTGAGGACATGAGGCGGGCGCCTGCGTTCGTGGTTCGTTCAAGCTGTGTGTGGCTGGTTGTCTACGATAGCAGGTGAAAAGATTGCAAGAACAAAATGGCATTGCGGACGCGGATGCGGTCTTCGGCATGGTTGAACTTGATCTAGCCGCCCTCCCCCGGATGCAGGTGGGGGTCGACTAGTGCCCGTCCCGCAGCCGAGCCACGACCCAGGCGCAGGCTTCATCCATCGCAGCGCCGGCGCGATCGACCACGCCCGGCCAGAAGAGGAAGCCGTGGTTCATCCCCTCCCAGCGCGTCATCTGGGTGGGGACGCCGGCCTGACGGAGGCGGTCGGCATAGAACTCCCCCTCATCACGCAGCGGATCATACTCGGCGGTGAGGACCAGCGCCGGCGGCAACCGGCTGAGATCGGCGGCACGCAGCGGACAGGCGTGCGGGCTGGCGGCATCGGCTGGACTGCCAAGGTAGTGATCCCAAAACCAGATCATACCGGCACGCGTCAGGCCGTAGCCCTCGGCGTTCTGCAGCATGGACGGCGCGCCAGGTTGGTAATAGTCAGTAACCGGGTAGATCAGCAGTTGGCCGAGCAGCCTGGGGCCGCCCTCGTCGCGGATGCGCAGGGCGGTTACGGCGGCGAGGTTGCCGCCGGCGCTGTCCCCGGCGACGAAGACCCGGTCGGGATCGGCGCCCAGACCGGCGGCGTTGGCAACGGCCCAGCGCGTGGCGGCCAGGCAGTCGTCCGGGGCGGCGGGAAATTTCGCCTCCGGCGCCAGGCGGTAATCCACCGAGACGACGACGCAACCGGTGCCGGCGCACAGGTTGCGGCACATGCCGTCGTGGGTGTCGAGGCTGCAGACGACGAAGCCGCTGCCATGGAAGAACAGCATCAGCGGGAACGGGCCGTTCCCTAACGGCGTGTAGACGCGCAAGGCGATCGGGCCGCCGGGGCCGGGCATGTCGCGGATGGCGACGGTGGCAATCCGCGGCCGGCGCAGGCCGGGAACGTCGCGGGCGGCGAACTGCGCGCGGGCCTGCTGGACCGACAGCGTGTGCAGCGGCGGCAACTCGGCGCCGAGGTTCAGCAGCATCTGGATCTGCGGGTCGACAGGCATGTCACGCGACCTCGAACAGGCCGGCCGCGCCCATGCCGCCGCCGACGCACATGGTGACGACAACGTATTTCGCGCCGCGGCGCTTGCCCTCGATCAGCGCGTGGCCGACCATCCTGGCGCCGGACATGCCATAGGGGTGGCCGATGGAGATGGCGCCGCCATCGACGTTCAGCTTCTCGGGGTCGATACCCAGGCGGTCCCGGCAATAGATCACCTGGCAGGCGAACGCCTCATTCAGTTCCCAAAGGCCGATGTCGTCGACGGACAGCCCGTGCCTCGCCAACAGCCTGGGCACCGCGAAGACCGGGCCGATGCCCATCTCATCCGGGGCGCAGCCGGCCACCGTCATGCCGCGGTAGATGCCCAAGGGCTGCAGGCCGCGGCGAGAGGCCTCGGCTTGCTCCATCAGCACGGCGGCGGAGGCGCCGTCAGACAGTTGGGAGGCATTGCCGGCGGTGATAAACTGGCCTGCCTGCACCACCTGGCCGTTGGCGAATACCGGTTTCAGGCTGGCGAGGCCGTCCAGCGAGGTCTCCGAGCGGTTGCCCTCGTCCTTGCCGAGCGCGACCGTCCTGCGGCTGGTTTCCCCGGTGGCCTTGTCGGTGACCAGCATCTCGGTGGGCAGCGGCACGATCTCATCGTCGAAGCGGCCGGCTTGCTGGGCGGCGGCGGTGCGCTGCTGCGAGCGCAGGGCGTACTCGTCCTGCGCCTCACGCGGGATGTTGTAGCGCTGGGCGACCAGTTCGGCGGTCTCGATCATCGTCATGTACAGAGCGGGGACGCGGTCAAGCAGTTCAGGGTCCTGGGCGCGGCTGCGGTTGACGGCGTTGGTCTGAACCAGGGATATCGATTCCAGGCCGCCGCCGACGGTGATCTGCATGTCGTCGTGGACGATCTGCTTGGCGGCGGTGGCGATGGCCATCAGGCCGGAGGCGCACTGGCGGTCGACCGACATGCCGGCGACGCTGTCGGGCAGGCCGGCGCGCAGTGCGGCCTGGCGCGCAATATTGAAGCCCTGAGAACCCTGCTGCAGGGCGGCGCCGATGACGACGTCCTCGACCTCGGCCGGGTCGATGCCGGCGCGGCGCACGGCCTGGGCGATGACGTGGCCGCCAAGAGCCTGGCTTTGCGTGTCGTTGAAGGCGCCACGGTAGGCCCGGCCGATCGGGGTGCGGGCGGTGGAGACGATGACGGCGCTGCGCATGGGCGTTCCGCTCCTGGACGTTTGACTATGTATTGGTCGATTTGTGTGCAGATGGGAGCAATTTAAACCGTCAGGGCGCGGCGTTGTCCGTGGGTTGGCAAATGGAGAAAACCCGCGCGATGAGCGTAGGAATGTTCTGCCCCACGATATAGCCGTCGCCAACCGGGGTGACTTCACGTCGCAAGGTTTGCGGCAGTGTGGCCGAAAGACGGGTCCACCGATCCTTCAAGTCGTCGATGTGGGTTTGAATGAGACCCTCAAGTTCGTGGACCTGATTGAAATCATGCTGCGCCAGCGCGGCGAGATCGAAGAAGTCGCGCATTTTGAAGGCTGATGACCGATAGGCAATCTTGCGTGCGATGATCTCGGCAGGCCGCTGCACAGCCATTGGCGCTCCGCTCACTGTCAATTTGACAAATGGAGGTTCCAGCCAGTTGCGCGTGACCAGAATGTCGATCTCTCCAACTGCCGCGACCTCGAACTTCAGGTAATGACCCGGCTCCTGCCACCTGTCGGTAATCCGCCTCGTCTGCGGATTGCGATTAGGCGATAGCAGGCGAAGTGCCGCGGCACTTTCGAAGAACAGGTCGATGTCCTTGCTCAAACGGTGGTGCAGCCACATAGCGAGCGCGGTGCCACCGCCAAGGCTCCATTCCAGCCCGACGGGCAATCCCGCCAGTGCGGGTTCAATCAGATCGTAAACCTGCTTCGACGCAGGCTCGGGCTAGACCAACGTCATGGGTTGCTGCCGGCCATTTCCATAGCCAACCGCCCTGCATCGGTCCGCAGGAGGCCGTAGATGGACGCGGCGTCGAGAATCTGCCGCCATGAGACCTGTCCGGTGCGGACCAGCTCTGACAGCCTGGAAAGCGAAACTTCTGTCAGAACCGCTTCCGCTACACTTACCTTGTCCCAATCAGCCTTGTCCGGTTCCACAAGGGCGGCCAGGATTTCCGCACCGGTCAGATATCGGGGACGGGAAACGGAAACACTGGTGCGGATCACGTCCATGATGTCGGTCACGCCGCATCCACTTTCGTCTCAGGATTGGTGGAACAGAAAGCACTCCACCATGGTAGCAGATCTTGGAGATACTTGGCCAAACCGACCTTGACGGGCATGACGTAGACATTGCCGCCCAAGCCCCATCATGGTCTTCCCATCAGGGATCGGCGTAGCAGCCGGCGATGCGCCCACGCTCCCGCACCAGGGCCAGCACCGAGCGGCATAGCGACATCGGCTGATCGACCATGGCGCCCAGTTCGACAACGGCACCCAGCAGGGCGTCGATCTCCATTGGGCGTCCACGTTCCAGGTCCTGCAGCATGGAGGTCTTATGCACGCCGACCTCGGCCGCACCAGCGATCCGCTTGTCGACATCAATAGAGAAGCGGATGCCGAAGGCCTCGGCGGCAACCTTTGCCTCGGTCATCATGCCGCGGCACAGGGTCCGAAGGTCGGCGTCGGCGATGATCCGGTCCAGCGTGGCACCGGTCAGGGCGGAGATCGGGTTGAACGCCAGGTTGCCCCACAGCTTCACCCACAGTTCGTCGCGGATGCGCGGGCGGACCGGCGCCTTCAGACCAGCGGTGATCATCGCCTGCGACAGCGCCTCGATGCGCGGGCTGCGCGAGCCGTCAGGCTCCCCGAGGGTAAAGCGGTCGCCGTAGGTGTGCTCGATGACGCCGGGGGCGACGACCTCGGCGGCCGGGTAGACCACGCAGCCGATCGCCTGGGCCGGCGGCAGCAGGGTCCACAGGCGCCCGCCGGGGTCGACGCTGTTTACCACGCGGTCGCGGTGCGCCCCGGCCAGGCCGTAGAAATACCAGTATGGTATGCCGTTGATCGCAGTGACCAGGGCGCTGTCGGGGCGCATCATCGCGGCGATCGAAGCAGCGGCCGCGGGCAGCCCATGGGCTTTCAGGGTGACGATCACATAGTCCTGCGGGCCGGCTTCCTCGGCCGAGGCGACGCAGCGCGGGTGGACGGTGACGCTGTCGCCGGCCGAGCGGAGGGTCATGCCGTTGGCCTGCATGGCCGCCAGATGCGGGCCGCGGGCGACGAAAGTGACATCGACCCCGGCTTGCGCCAGCCTGACACCAAGGAAGCCGCCGATGGCGCCGGCACCGAAGATGCCGACCTTCATGGCGTAGCTCTCATGCCTTGGGCCCTCATGTTTGAGTCCTCATCCCATTAGGCCCAGCTTCTGCGCCAGCCCGATGCGCTGCAGCTTGCCGGTGGCGCCCTTGGGGATCTCCTCCAGGAAGACGACGCGGCGTGGCACCTTGAACGGCGCCAGACGCTCACCGCAGAAACTGCGCAGGTCGGTGTCCTTGACGGTGTGGCCGTCGCGCAGCACGACGGCGACGCCGGCCTCCTCGCCCAGCTTGGCGTGGGGGATGCTGAAGGTCAGGCACTGGGCGACGGCGGGATGATCCATCAGCACCTCATCGACCTCCAGCGGGCTGAACTTCTCGCCGCCACGGTTGATCAGCTCCTTCAGCCGGCCGGTCAGCCGCAGGTAGCCCTCGGCGTCCATTAAGCCCTGGTCGCCGGTGCGGAACCAGCCATTGGTGAAGGCCGAGGCGTTGGCGGCGGCATTGTTCTCATAGCCGGCGGTGACGTTGCGGCCGCGGATCACGACCTCGCCCAGGCCGCCGGGCGGCAGCAGGGTACCGTGATCGTCCATGATCGCGACCTCCGGTCCGGCGGCGATGCCGACGCAACCGGAGAAGCGTGGACGCGGCGGCAGCGGATTGGAGGCCATCTGATGCGCGGCCTCGGTCATGCCGTAGGACTCGATGACCGGCACGCCGAAGGTGGCTTCCATCGCCGTCATCACCTGCGGCGGCAGCGAGGCGGAGGAGGAGCGAATGAAGCGCAGCCGGCCGGCCTCGATCGCCGCGTTGTGGCGTGGCGCGAGTTCGAGGATGGTCTGGTGCATCGTCGGCACCGCGGTGTACCAGGTCGGGCGGGCCTGGTCGAACCAGGTGAAGAAGCGGAAGCCGTTGAAGCCGGGCGTGCAGCAGACCGCGCCGCCGGCGGCGAGGCTGGCGAGGGTGGCGGCGATCAGGCCGTGGATGTGGAACAGCGGCATGATGTTCAGGCAGACATCGTCCGGCCCCAGGTCCAGCATGGCGCCAATGTTGTAGGCCGAGGCGGTGACATTGAGGTGGCGCAGCGGCACGATCTTGGGCCGCGAGGTGGTGCCGGAGGTGTGCAGGATCAGTGCCACGTCCTCGGCCCCCGCGTCGCCTGGCTGGGCGGCGGATGCTTGCATGCCAGCCGGCGGCAGCAACCGGAAGGCGCCGGCAGGGCCGTCCGGTTCGGGCGCCAGTTCGATGACCGGGGTGCCGCGCTGGGCGGCGGCGTGGCGGGCGGGGCTGTCCATGCCGGCCTGGATGACCAGGGCCTTGGCGTCAAGGTCGTTCAGGTAGAAGGCGAATTCATCGGCGGTGTAGGCGGGATTGAGTGGGGCGGTGGTGGCGCCGCAGGCGATGGCAACGAAGGCCGAGGCAGCCTCCGGCCCGTTTGGCACCACCAGGGCGATGCGGTCGCCGCGGCCCAGGCCCATGGCGTTCAGGGCGGTGACAGTGGCGTGGGCCAGGCTGCGCAGGCCGGCGTGGCTGAGCCAGGGGCGTCCTGGGGCGCCGATGGCCGGTGCGTTGTCGGCACTTTGCCCGAGCAGTGCGAGGACGGTGTCGGCGGGATATGCGGTCATCGGAACCCCTTCACGTGGGCGGCCCAAAGCCTGATAGCTTCAGGTTGAAGCCCTCAGGCTGTGGCTGGCTTTGTTTGAGAGGGCGATTCACGCCTGAGGTTGCACCAACCTCAGGCGATCGCGCTCCAACCCTGGCCAATTCTGGAAAGCACGAAGTTCGATGGATGACAATGCACGACCCGCGGCGCCGGAGGCCAGGGTTTCCTGCCTGTTGGTTCCGTGGGCAGCCGCGACGCATAACCGATCAGCCCGTTGAGCTGCCGGTGTTCAGATCGCCTGACAGCGGCCGGAAAGCCGCCAAAGGTGATACCGCTGGCAATCGCTCGGAAACCTCTGGTCTTCGCTCATGCGATCATCCGGACACAGAAGCCTTTTAACATTGTTGCGCTGCCCGGAATGCCGGCTTGAGCCAGCACCTCCGTAACAGGGTGGAGGCGGATGCCAGCCCAGGGTGGAGCGCCGAAGTTCAAGGCGCTTCGGCGCTCCTGTTCCTGCAAGCGAGCTTCCTCAATACTTTGCAGGGCCGGGCCGCCCCGGGGAACGCCGCAGGGCCGTTAGGTTGTGCTCAGATCCAGTGCAACCGCTTTAACGACTTCCTGGCCTTTGAGCGTGCGCAGAAGGGCGAGCGGGTTCCAGTAGTCCTTGTATTGCACGATAAGTCCGTCCCGTATCCGGATCACGGAGATGTAGCGTTGGTCATAAGGTTCGCCGGTGATCAGACCTTCTCCGCGTCCGGCAAATTCGATCATGATAGTTTCAGGATCAGCCATTTCATGGACGACGACCTCGGTTACGCTATCGATCCTGAGCCACTTCCTGATGATTTGGAAATTCGCGACGATGGCAGCCCGACCTACCAGGGGTGTTCTCATTCCAAGCGGAGCGTAGGGATACTCCAGCACACCGTCCTCAGCGAACATGTCGGGGAATGTTGCGAGGTCGGGTTTGAGGCGGTCGCCCAGCACGCGACGCACCATGGCCGGGAAGCTTTCGGCGGTACCGGTATCAGACATGTTGATTCTCCATCATCCGCAGTGCGAGGTGCACGTCATGATGGGAACAGCCGGCCGGTTGGCTGGGCCGAGACTGCTCCCGGCCAAGCTGTGTAACCATGGAGCGTAGTCCATAGTCAATGATAGCATCCGACGATGATGATCTCTGCTTTTGCCCGCGAGAGCGGCCTGTCGGTCGATACGGTGCGGTTCTACGTTCGTCGGGGACTGCTGCACCCTGAGAGCGGCCAAAAGGGCGGGTCGCGCCCGTATCAGATGTTTTCACCCCTGGATGCGGAGAAGGCGCGAATCATCCGAGCCGGCCGGGCGCTGGGTTTGTCGCTTGAAGAGATCGGCGCGTTCCTGAAGACGCGAACATTCGATGGTGCGGACGACGAACACATCCTTGCTTTTCTAGCCAGTCAGCGAGATCAGCTTACGAAGCGGGTTGCCGAACTGGAAAAGCTCATTTCGTTTGTCGACGCCAAGACGGCTTGGCTCAAAGATCCTGATGGCCGAACTCCGCCACCGCTTCCCAAGTGACAGGTGCGAATTTCAGCTTTGGGTCGGGTCCAGCGGTTCACGATGTCAGGTACGCTTGCTGCCCAGCACGGTATGCTCGGGCAAAGACTGTTCTTAGAGCGGTGTCCGTTCGCCTTGGCTTACGGACCGCTCTCTAATTTGTTGTTTAATCGCGTGATTCACCGCTCGGTCTGATACCACGTGCGCGGATCACGCTCTAGTATCGCCCATCAGTGAAGGGCGATACGTCGGTTTGGCTTGAAGTGGCCGATTCACGCGGCGAAGCGCGTTTCGCGCTTCTCTGCGATCGGGCACTAGTAGCCCTTCATCCCGGGTGCCTCGGTTTCGGCGGCATCAAAGTTGCATTCGACCGAAATGCCGTCCGGGTCGAGATAGAACAGTTGTGTCATGTTCAGCCGCGGCAGCACACGCTCATTATACTTGATGCCGCGTGCCTCCAGCGTCTGGCGCATCTGCCGCAGCCCGTCACAGGAGAAGGCGATGTGGTCCAGGCGGCCGGTGGGCGCCGGAGCCGTGTCGTCGTCGGGGATGACCGGATCCTCCGCGCGGTGGCCGATCAGGTGCACGGTCGGGATGTCGCCGCAGTACAGCCAGTAGCCGGGGAAATTCAGCGGCGGCCGGTCGCCGACGGTCAGGCCGACGATTTCCTGATAGAAGTCGCGGGTACGTTCCAGGTCACGCACCTTGATGGTGTAGTGGTTCAGCGCTTGTGCCGGCATGCAGTCGTCTCCTGCTCAGGACTGGATTGCGTTGGACCGGTTTCCGTTCGCCTTGGCTCACGGACCCGCTCTAACTTATTGTTTAACCACGTGATTCACCGTTCCGGTGATGCCACCTGATCGGATCACGCTCTAGAACTGGTTCTCGGCCGGCAGGCCCATCATGATCTGCCCGACGGACTCGAAGTGCAGTTGGCGCCCCTGGGCCTGCTGGGCCACGGCGTGCATGTCGCGCAACCGACGCTCGAACGGCTGGTTCTCGAACACGGCCATGGAGCCGGCGCAGTGGAACATGGTGTTCACCGCGTCGCGCGACTGCTGGATCGCCCAGGTGGACGCCAGCCGGATCATCGCCGACTGCATCTCGGTCATTTCGCCGTAGCGGATCACGTGGCCGTAGATCTCATCCAGGGTGTTGTGCAGGAAGGCGCGGGCGGAGTGCCACTTCGCCTCGCTTTGGGCCAACTGCGACTGGACGACGTTGTTTTCGCGCAGCGGCTTGGCGGCGCCGCGGGAGACCTTGGTGGACGGCAGAGCCAGGAAGGCGTCGATCAGGCCGCGGGCCAGTCCGAGGCCGACGCCGGCGAACCCGGCGGAGTAAAGCTGACCGCTGCTGAAACGGTAGAGCGGCCCATCCTCGCGCCGGTCGATTGCCTCATCGCGCCGCATCGTCCGTTCGGCGGGGATGAACAGGTCCTTCAGGACATATTCATTGCTGGCGGTGCCGCGCAGCCCCACGGTGTGCCAGATGTCGACCATCTCGACGTCGGACTTCGGGAACAGCAGGGTGCGGACCTCCTTGGTGCCCTTCACCTTGACATGCGCGCCCAGCCAGATGGCGTTCTGGCTGCCGCTGGCGAAGCGCCAGGTGCCGGAGAGGCAGTAGCCGCCCTCCACTGGTTCTGCCTCGAACGGCGAGCCCGGCGGCCCCCAGGCGAGGATGCCGTCGATGGGGCCGAAGATCTCCCTGGCGATGGGCGGATCGAGGTAGGCGGCGGACATCGCGCAGCCGTTGCCCTGGCAGACGACCCATCCGGTGGAGCCGTCGCCGGCGGCGACCGCCTCGGTCACATAGGCGAAGTCGGACGGCGTCATCTCCAGCCCGCCGATCGAGCGCGGTTGCAGCAGGCGAAAGAAGTTACCTTCCTTCAAGGCGCGGACGATCGGCGGGGTGAGTTCGCGCCGCTGGTTGACTTCCTCGCCTTCTTGCGCGAGCAGCGGATGCAGCGCGAGGGCGCGGGCGACTTGGGGGTGGGCTTCCTGCATCCGTGAGCCTCTGCGTCAACGTTGTCCGGAACGATGACGCATTTCCGGGCGGTTGAAAAGTAAAGCTGTCAATCCTCACTCAGCAGCTCGTCGATGGTCACCGGGCACATTTGTGGAACCGGCAGCGGCGGCTGGCCATCAATTGTCTCTGGCAAGCCATGCAGCGCATCGGCATAGATACAAGCCAGATCGAGGCGTTGACGCATCGACGGTGCAAATCTACGCCGTGCGATACTGCGAAACACGCGCGCCTCTGCCTGCCAATGCGGGACGTCGCGTGACAACGGCCACGCTTCGGCTTTGAGCATGTGAATAAGCGCCCGCATGAGATTGGTCTCGACGGCATGGCATTGCTCGCTGCCCACGCTTTCGATCTCCTCGGCGATGTTCGGCCAATCCAGCTCCGTGTCGTTGACCAGCTCACCCGCGGCGCGGCGGCGCAATAGCGCGGCCTGACGCTCGGACCATTCCAGGATGTCTGTGTCATAGTCGCTCATGGGATGGTTGCCTCTCGACGTGCAGGCCGCTTCACGCTTGGCACTTACAGCAATGCCTGTTCCAGCCAAGCGAAGCCGGTGTGCTGAACCGCCTTTGGCTTGCCGACGAAGCATCCCACGATCGGCTGCCGGTTCGCAACAAGACCCCGCGAAGCCGGAATTGTCTCATTTGCAGGATTGGTAAACTGAGGGTGCAGCCGGCGGATTGGCGGCCTTCCGGGCTGTCAGTCCGCTGACGCTGGTACCACGTTTGCCAGCGCGGCGCTTGCCAGGGCGGCTTGCAGGCGCCGAGCGACCTCGGCCGCCATGGAGACCGGGGTGGCGGCGAAGCCGATCACCAGGCCGTTCATGCGCGGCGAATACGGATAGTAGGCACGCAGCGGAGAGACGGCGAGGTCACGCGCGCGGCAGGCGCGGACGGCGGCGGCTTCGTCCAGTTGATCCGGCAGCTTAGCGACCATGTGCAGGCCGCCCGGGGCGGCGATCGGGGTGGCGTGCTTCACGATCCGTGCCATGGCGTCCAGCAGCGCTTGGCGGCGGCGGCCGTATTCGGTGCGCATCTTGCGGATGTGCGGGGCGAGCAGTCCCAGCCGCATGAACTCCGCCAGGGTGGCCTGGGTGAAGGCGTCGGTGCCGCGGTCGGTCAGGGTCCGCAGGCGGACGAAAGCGGCGACCAGGGGCGCGGGCACGATGGCAAAGCCGATCCGCAAGGCCGGCGCCAACGTCTTGCTGAAGGTGCCGCAGTAGATCACCTGGCCGGCCTTGTCCAAGCTGGCCAGCGGCGGCAGCGGCTTGCCCTCCCAGCGGAATTCGGAGTCGCAGTCATCCTCCAGCACCCAGGCATTGGCGCGCCGCGCCCACTCCAGCAGAGCCAGGCGGCGGCCGATGGTCAGCGTGCCGCCGAGCGGTGTGGCGTGGGAGGGAGCGACCAGGGCGAGGCGTGCCTGCGGTGCCGCGTGGACGCCGGCGGCTACATCGATGCCCTCAGCGTCGCTGGGGACCGGCACCAGTTGCGCACCGGCGGCCAGCAGCGCCCCGCGGCCGGCGATGTAGCCGGGATCCTCGATCCAGACGGTGTCGCCGGGATCGAGCAGCAGGTCGGCAGCGGTGCGGAGTGCCTGCTGGGTGCCGCCGGTCACCACGATGCAGCCAGGATCGGCGACCAAACCGCGGGTGGCGGCGAGATGGGCGGCGATCTGCTCCCGCAGCACCAGCAGGCCCTGGGGCGGCGGATAGCTCGACAGCTCCCCAGCCAGCGGCTTGAGCACGCGGGAGGCGCAGCGGGCCCAGGCCTTGACAGGGAACAGGTCAGGTGCCGGCAGCCCGCCGGCCAGCAACAGGCCGAGCGCGGGGTCGCGAGCGGAGGCGACAGCGGGAACCTCGGCGAGGCGGGCGCCGCGAGCCGAAAGCGCGATGGCAGCAATCGGCGGGGTGGCGGCGGGTGTGGGCGCCTGGTCCGGCAGGTCGGTCGTGACATAGGTTCCGCTGCCGGTACGACCCCGGACGTAGCCTTCGGCGGCCAGACGCTCATAGGCCAGGACGACGGTCTGACGCGCCACGCCGAGTTCCTGCGCCAATGACCGGCTGGGGGGAAGACGGCCGCCGCCGGGTAATGCGCCGGTCAAGATACTGTGACGAAGGTGGTCGAACACCGCGCTCTGGCGTGTCTGGCTGTGCTGCGTCTGGTGATTATGGTGCGTTTGGTCTGGCGCAAGCATTGGCTTCAGGGCACCCGCATTGATCCAATTCGCGGATCAATACCCCGCTGCGAGTGCGGTAGCAACAGTACACGCTACACGCGCGGCGCAGTGATGGGATCCCTGCCCGCCGCATGATTTTGGGTGGTCTAACCGAACGGGGCTGTTAGAAGCCCTCGCGCTCAAGCCGCTTGCGCTCCAGCTTCCTGGCTCTGCGCACAGCCTCCGCCGCCTCTCGGGCGCGGCGCTCGGACGGTTTTTCATAGTGCCGCCGCAGCTTCATCTCGCGAAAGATACCCTCCCGTTGCATTTTCTTCTTGAGCGCCTTCAGCGCCTGATCGACGTTGTTGTCACGCACGAGGACTTGCACTTGGCCGCCTGCTCCTTGCCCTGGGCGTACCCACCATCGGGCACGCCAATTTCCCCGTCGCCGGGAACCGTCGCGGGGGCTGGCGCTATAACACGGTGACGGATATCTACAAGCCCATTTTCGATTGCAGGGGTCTCGCGCGGCATGGCCATTCTCAAGATTGCCCGGATGGGACACCCGGTTCTGCTGCAGAAGTGTGAGCCGGTTGCCGATCCGGGTGCGCCGGAGATCCGCCGTCTGGTAGCCGACATGATCGAGACAATGCTGGATGCGCCGGGCGTCGGGCTAGCAGCGCCGCAGGTCTACCAGCCGTTGCGGCTGTTCGTGTTCCGCGTCCCGGCCGGACGGAACACGCAGGATCCGGACGATACGCCGATGGACAACACGGTGCTGATCAATCCGGTCGTCGAATTGCTGGGCGAGGCCCGTGCCATGGGCTGGGAGGGCTGCCTGTCGATCCCGGGCCTGCGCGCAGCGGTGCCGCGGGCGCAGCGCATCCGCTATCGCGGCATCGACTGCGACGGCAAAGTGACCGAGCGGGAGGCGAGCGGGTTCCATGCACGGATCGTTCAGCACGAGTACGACCATCTGAACGGTGTCCTGTATCCCATGCGCATGACAGATTTCCGCTATTTCGGCTTTGCCGACGAACTTGACCGCTCCGGAGCCGACGCATGATCGCGCCGCCCGAACGGCTGCCGGAGCGGGATGCCGCGATCCAGGCGATGCTGCCGAACGTGCCATTTGATGGGTGGACGAAGCGCGCGCTGCGGGCGGGGGTGATCGCCGCCGGCATGCCGGAGGACGAGGCGGACCTACTGTTCCCGCTGGGCAGCGTGGACATGATCGAGACGTTCGCGGACCTGGCGGACCGGCAGATGGAAGCCGCGGCGACGGGGCTGACCGAGACCCGGCTGTCGGGGCGGGTGCGGGCGGTGATCGCGCTGCGGCTGCGGCAGAACCGCCCCTATAAGGAAGCGATCCGGCGCGCGCTGGCGGTGCTGGCGCTGCCGCAGAACACCCGTGCGGCCGCGGCGTGCACAGCACGCACCGTCGACGCCATCTGGCATGCTGCCGGCGACCGCTCCGCCGACTTCAACTGGTACACCAAGCGGGCGATCCTGACGGTGATCTACAGCGCCACCGTGTTGTATTGGCTGCGCGATGCCTCGGAGGACGATGCCGACACGCTGGCATTCCTGGACCGCAGGCTGGCCGGCCTGGGCCGGTTCGGCCGGCTGCGCGGCCGGGCTGACCGGCTGCTGGCGCGGCTGCCGCGACCGCCCGGATGGCGCCGGCCGGGGATGGCGGGTGACGCGGCAGTTGGTGACATAGGCTGACGGACGCTCTATCTGTGCGGCAGGTCCGGCCGGCGTTCCGCCGGGCGGCATTCATCGCAGGCCCATGACCGACACCCCCATCGAGCGTATCCGCAACTTCTCCATCATCGCGCACATCGACCATGGGAAATCCACCCTGGCCGACCGGCTGATCCAGGTCACCGGCGGCCTGACGGCGCGGGAGATGACCGCCCAGGTCCTGGACAACATGGAGCTGGAGAAGGAGCGCGGCATCACCATCAAGGCGCAGACCGTCCGGCTGAGCTACACCGCCAAGGACGGCATCACCTACGAGCTGAACCTGATGGATACGCCGGGGCATGTCGACTTCGCCTATGAGGTCAGCCGCAGTCTGGCGGCCTGTGAGGGTAGTCTGCTGGTGGTGGATGCCAGCCAGGGCGTCGAGGCGCAGACGCTGGCCAATGTTTATCAGGCGATCGATGCGAACCACGAGATCGTGCCGATCCTGAACAAAATCGATCTGCCGGCCGCTGAACCGGAGCGGGTGAAGCAGCAGATCGAGGACGTGATCGGGCTGGACACCACGGACGCGGTGGAGATCAGCGCCAAGACCGGGCTGAACATCGAGGGCGTGCTGGAGGCGCTGGTCACCCGGTTGCCGCCGCCGCAGGGCGATGGCAACGCGCCGCTGAAGGCGCTGCTGGTCGACAGTTGGTACGATCAGTACCTGGGCGTGGTGATCCTGGTCCGCATCAAGGACGGGCGGATGAAGCGCGGCCAGCGGATCCGCATGATGTCCTCTGGCGCGGTGCACGCGGTGGAGCAGGTGGGTGTGTTCACGCCGAAAATGGTGCCGATGGACGACCTGGGGCCGGGGGAGATCGGCTTCATCACCGCGGCGATCAAGACGGTGGCCGACTGCAACGTGGGTGACACCATTACCGACGACCGCACGCCGACGGCCGAGGCGCTGGCCGGGTTCAAGCCGTCGATTCCGGTGGTTTGGTGCGGGCTGTATCCGATCGACGCCGACGATTTCGAGAAGCTGCGCGAAAGCCTGGGCAGGCTGCGGCTGAACGACGCCAGCTTCCACTATGAGCCGGAGACCTCGGCCGCGCTTGGCTTCGGCTTCCGCTGCGGCTTCCTGGGTCTTTTACACCTGGAAATCATCCAGGAGCGGCTGACCCGCGAGTTCGACCTGGAGCTGATCGCCACCGCGCCATCGGTCGTCTACCACATCTTCAAGACCAACGGCGAGATGCAGGAGCTGCACAACCCCGTGGACATGCCCGACGGGTCGGTGATCGACCACATCGAGGAGCCGTGGATCAAGGCGACGATCATGGTGCCTGACGACTACCTGGGCAGCGTGCTGGGCCTGTGCACGGAGCGGCGGGGGCAGCAGGCCGATCTGACCTATGTCGGCAATCGGGCGATGGCGGTGTACCGGATACCGCTGAACGAGGTGGTGTTCGACTTCTATGACCGGCTGAAGTCGGTGTCTCGCGGGTATGCCAGCTTCGACTACGCGATGGACGGGTATGCCGAGAGCGACCTGGTGCGGATTTCCATTCTGGTGAATGGCGACCTGGTGGATGCGCTGTCGTTCATCGCGCATCGGGCGGCGGCGGAGACCCGAGGGCGGCAAATCTGTGGCCGGCTGAAGGACCTTATTCCGAAGCAGTTGTTCAAGATCGCGATCCAGGCGGCGATCGGCAGCCGGGTGGTGGCGCGGGAGACGATCAGCGCGCTGTCGAAGGACGTGACGGCGAAGTGCTATGGCGGCGATATTTCGCGGAAACGGAAGCTGCTGGAGAAGCAGAAAGAGGGCAAGAAGCGGATGCGCCAGTTCGGCAAGGTGGAGATTCCGCAGTCGGCGTTTCTGGCGGCGCTGAAGATGGATGCGTGACCGGGGTGGACCGCGTTCCGGCGCGGGCGGCAATTCGGTTTGCATGCGGGTGGGGGTCTGGTATTGACGGCTGCCTGTCGCGGGAGAGATGGCCGAGCGGCTTAAGGCGCACGCTTGGAAAGCGTGTGTGCGTGAAAGCGTACCGTGGGTTCGAATCCCACTCTCTCCGCCAGTTGAACGTTGGTGCTGACTGATGTCTGGGCCAAAGCAGATTGATTATCGCTCGATGGGTGGCGTGTTGTCATTGTCGAGGCCGGCTGGCCAGGGAACACGACGACAACTGATTGAATCGCCGGGACAACTTCGTCGTCTAGCCGGCCGGTGCCGATGCCGGCCGTGATCTTCCGCAGGGTGGAGATCTTGTCCGCCATCAGGCGGCAGGCGGAGCGGAGGTCGTTACGCCCATTCAGTGCACCCGGCATTGAAATCGGCATCAACTGATGATCATATGACGCTTCTGTTGGAGAGTGGACGATGCGTACGACGCTAGCGCTCGATGATGATTTGGTGGCCAAGGCGCAAGCTTTTACCGGCCTGAAGGAGAAGTCCAGCCTGATTCGTGAAGCCCTTAAGGCCCTTATTGAGCGCGAGAGCGCGCGGCGGTTGGCGCGGCTGGGCGGCAGCGAGCCTGGGTTGGATGCGTCGACGCGCCGGCGGCCGACCTTAGCTTGATCTCTGGGGCTTGATCCCGGGCCTTGATACTGGTCGACACGTCCGTTTGGGTCGACCATCTGCGGGCTGGCAACGAGACGATCGCCGGTTTACTCGATGCTGGGTTGGTTCTGACACATCCCTTTGTCATCGGCGAATTGGCTCTGGGCAATTTGCGCCAGCGCAAGGCCGTGCTGGATGCCATGTCGGATTTGCCCCGAACATGCATCGCCACGGATGTAGAAGTCATGCAGTTCATCGGCCTGCACGGTTTGTCCGGGCGGGGCATTGGCTATGTTGATGTGCACTTGCTCGCCGGGGTTCGACTGACCGCGGAAGCAGAGCTTTGGACGAACGACAAGCGGCTGCACGGCGTTGCCGCCGAATTGGGCTTGGCGTTCGCGCCGCGGTCGCCTGCTGGTCATGGGGCTTGAAGCTGAACTGGAACGGCCCGGATCAGCGCATTGCGGATCATGCCGCGCCGCGAACGTGAGAGAACACGGAGGCTTAACGATCGCGGGTGGCGACGGCTTATCCAAAACTATTATCGAGAACCTGACCAAGACCGGAATGGTTGACCCAGGCCGACTGTATGAGACCCTTTATAGGCGGTTCAGCGGCAAGGGTGTGGACGGGGTCTTTCCCGACGCGCAAGTGGTGCAACTGATTGCGGTTCTGGAGGACGTGCGGCAGCGCGCTGTTGCATAGTCACCCTGGCAGATGTCACAGGTCGTTGTCTCTCACTGTGTCCGCTCCACGCGCCCCCCCCCCGGTATCGCCATCATCGAAGGGAGATACGTCGGTTTGGCTTTAAGTGGGCCGTTTTACCCGGCGAAACGCGGGCGCTGCGCCTCTCGTCGATCGGGCACTAATGTCACGAACCGGAAGTTCATTACATTGACCCACGCCTTCGTTCGCGACGCTAGCACTGTGTTTTCAGTGGCCTGCTGATTCCCTACGTCCGTCGCTCAATGCGACGAACTTCGGGGGCAGCACACTAGAACGGGATCTCGTCGTCCAGGTCGCCGCCCTTCGGTGCGTCCCAGGACGGTCCGCCGCTACCGCCGCGTGACGACCCCGACGAGCGGGAGGCGCCGGCCGCCGCTGGCGCGCGTTCCCGCGGCGCATAGCCACCACCGCCCTCGGCACCGCCGCCATAGCCAGAGCCTTCGCCACCGCTACGGCCATCCAGCATCGTCAGCGCGCCGTTGAAGCGGCCGATCACCACTTCGGTGGTATAACGCTCCTGCCCCTGCTGGTCGGTCCACTTGCGAGTCTGCAGCGAGCCCTCGACATAGATCTTCGCCCCCTTCTTGAGAAACTTCTCGGCCACGTCAGCGGTGCGGTCGTTAAAGATCACCACACGGTGCCACTCGGTCCGCTCCTTGCGTTCGCCGGAGGCGCGGTCATTCCATGTCTCGCTGGTGGCCAGGGTCAGGTTGACGATCTTGCTACCATCCTGGGTCGAACGCACCTCTGGATCCTTGCCGAGGTTGCCGACCAGAATCACCTTGTTCACCGAACCCGCCATCGTTCCTATCCTTTGCAGAGGCCGAACTCTTAGCCCAAGCCTGAGTTACCGGCCACAAGTTAACATACCGCTTACAATTGGCGTGCCGCGACCGGCTAGCGGCGACTGGCTGCCTATGGCGCGACCGCTTCGGCAGCAAGCTTGCGCGGCAAGTGATGGGCGCAGCGGCCCAGCCCGACGCAGAAATGGCTGACCACGGGGGCCAGCCAGTCGGCCGACCGCCTGCTCTCAGCGTTGGCCTGTTGCAGCACCGCGGCGGCATCCCGCGCCCTGGCGGCGATGTCTGGCCAGTTCAATCCCAGCAGCACCCCATCCCGCAGCACGAAACGGCCACCGATCATCACGTCGCGGACTGCGCCGCCGTCCTCGGTGTTGACCAGTTGGTTGGTGGCGTCGTTCAACGGCACCAGGTTGACATGATCGAGGTCGAGAAAGACCAGGTCGGCCTTGTAGCCCGGCGCGATGCGGCCGATGGCGTCGGCCATGCCCAGGACCGCCGCGCTGCCCTCGGTTGCCAGTTGCAGCGCTTCGGCCGAACCGATCCAGTCTTCCGGCGGCCGGTCGAACACGCGGGAAACGTAGGCAGCCAGGCGCATGGCCTCAAACATGTTCTGGTTGTCGGAGGAGGACGAGCCGTCGGTTCCGACCCCGACGCGTATCCCGCCAGCGATCGCCCGGCGCATGTCGGCGATGCCGTTGCCCAGCCGCAGGTTCGAACCGGGATTGTGGGCCAGGGTGCCGCCGTGCCGAGCGATCAGCTCGATTTCGGCGTCGTCGATCCAGATGGCGTGGGCGCCGCTGAAATGTGGGCCGAGCAAGCCGGTGTCTGCCAGGTGGGCGGTCAGGCTTTTGCCGTAGCGCCGCATGGCGGCGGCGCGCTGCACCGCGGATTCGGCCAGGTGGGTCTGCACCGGCAGGCCGAACTCGGTTGCGAGATCGCGGCAGCCGCGCAGGAAGTCCTCGGAGCAGTGCAGCGGGATGGTCGGCGCGATACCCAGCCGGATGCGGTCGCTGGCATGCGGCCAGGACCGGGCGGCTGCGCGGATGGCGGCGAGGGTGCTGTCGCCCGAGGCTGTTCGCATCGCCTCCGCCACGGCGCGCATGTCATCGGGAAAGGCGTCAAGCAGGCCGGGGATGGCCTGGTAGAAGCTTTGGTCGGCGATCATCGGCGATATGACGGCCCGCATGCCGATGTCGGCGTAGGCCCTGGCGACGTCGTGCAGGCCCTGGTTGTCCGGCACCGGCAGCAAGGCGGCGAGATCATAGCAGGCGGTGCAGCCCTTGCGCACCATCTCGGCCGCGGCGAGCAGGGTCGAGAGATAGCGGTGATCGCTGCTGCGCGCGCCGTTAATCCAGGAACCGGCGTTGAGCAGCAGCTCCAGCGACCAGCGGTCACCGACACCCTTGGCCAGGCCGCCATGACCATGGGTGTGGGCGTTGACCAGGCCGGGCATGATCAACCGGTTGGTGGCATCGATTGCCTGCGGCGCCTGGGCCTGATCTGGCGGCACGACAGCGACGATGCTGTCGCCTTGCAGCAGAAGATCCGCCCGCCGCGCGCCCGCGCCATCGCCCGCCAGGACGATGCCGCCGGTAATGATCGTCTGGTTCGCCTGCATGCGCTGCCCCTATGTCACCCGGCGGTCAGGAAACCGTACAACGCGCAGTCCCGCCAGGGCGAGCCGATCCACCAGATGCCGGGCGGCGGCGCTGGCCATGAAGCACTCGGTCGATCGCGACAGTTGCCCGCCGGCACCGCGCAGCGCAGCGGCCAGAACAGCTTCCACTTCGTCGTCCGGGACGGGCTGGAGCACGGACTGAGGGGCGGATTCAAACATCGCGTGATGCTAGACGGAGTGATCGAACAAAACAAGAACGAATATGTGTGATCACGGCGGCCCCCGCGGCCCCTGGATTTACGTCGCGGGCTTGATGGCCCGGGTTTGATGGCCTTGAAGGGGAGCGCCGTGAAGCGACGCCGGACCGTTGCGGAGCGGAAAAATACTGCGGTACTGAATCGAATTGGCTATGGACAGTATGCGACAGATTAAGCGAGGCCACGACAACCGATGACGCCTTCTGCATTCCCCGATGTCACCACGACTGACCGCGCATGCAAAGTGGACGACGATCTCGTCGCAGCGCTGCTGGCAGAGGGCGACAGCCGGCTGGCGGTTCATCAACCGGAGGGCAGGAACAAGTACCTCTGCCGGCCGCGGCCGATGCCAGAGGCGGTCTGCATGTCCTCCTGCACCGCGTCGCCGGTCAGTCAGGAAGGCTTTGATCGGGCAGGCCGGCTGCACGCCGAGCTGATGCGCGTCGCAGCCGGCGAGCGGGCGCGGGCGCTGGAGCAACAAGGCCGCGACATCGCCCACCGCCTGCTGTTGTATTTCGCCGCTGTCGGCGTGGCCGAGGCCTTCCTTTGTCCTTCGGGAACCGATGCGCTGCTGTCGGCGGCGCTGCTGCTGGGGCTGGAGCGTCCGGGGGTGCCGATGACGGCCATCCTGCCGCAGGCTTCGGAGACCGGCACCGGCGTGAAGCTGGCGGCAACCCTGCGCCCGTTCGATGGTGCGGCACCCTGCCCTGCCCCGCTGCTCGACACTGAGGCAACGGCGATGGAAATCCCGCTGCGGGGGTCGGACGGCATGCCGATCAACGAAGCGGCGGTTGCTGCCGCCTATCATGCAGCAGCGGCGGGGGTTCGCGGCCGACCCATCGTCTACCTGACGCACGGGACGAAGACCGGGCTGGTCGCACCGCTGGAAGTGCCGGACGCCGAGGACGTGATCGTCGATGCCTGCCAGGCGAGGATTGAACCGGCCGCGGTGGTGGCATACCTGCGGCGCGGCTGGCCGGTCGTCGTCACAGGCTCAAAGTTCTTCGGCGGTCCGGCATTTTCCGGCGCGGTGCTGTTTCCGTCGGCTCGGCTGGCGGCTTTGCGAAGCATGGGACCCGCCAACCGGCAGATCGCCTCGCTGGGCTTGCAGCCTGGCCGCGGCAGCCTGGGCACGGTCCTGCGCTGGACCGCCGCGCTTGAGGCGTTTGAGGCGTTCGCCCCGCTTGCCGCCGACATGGCGGGCCGCATCGGCGCAAGGGCTGCGGCGATCGAGCAGGGGCTGTCACGGATTGCCCGCGTGGTGCCGGTTCCGGGTCAGCCGCCTCGGGGGCCGGGCTGGAGTGACATGCAAACGATCTTTACGTTTGCCGTGCGTGATCCGGCCGCCCCTGGCCGGTTGCTGTCCGCCGCGGCGCTGCGGGCGCTGTATACCGGGCTGGCGAACGAAAACGTGCTGATCGGCCAGCCGGTCGAGCTGGGCCCGTTTGGCGGCTTGCGGATTGCCATCGGCGCGCGCGACCTGCTGCGCCCGGCGGCGGAGGCGGACCTGCAGCGACTGTTTGCCACACTCAAGGCGGTGATGGACCGTTCATAGCACAGGCTGTCGCAGCGGCGCGGCAGATTGGGAAGCCGTCTTGATCTTTGGATGCACGATCCGCTTTGCCGACTCCCCGACGAACCCCACATACTAGGACTTGGCCACAGGAATCGCCCGCGCGCGGCGGGATGATGCGGCTGGCTACGCTTGGCCGCTTCCCCATTGGACCGCCCAACCGGACCTTTCGAAGGGTGCGGGACGCAACACGTGTCTGGTCAAACAGACGGAACATCAATAGAACAGACTCTTGCTCGGGAGACGTTGCAATACATGGCCGGCAACATCGATCCGCGCGCTTCGCGCGACATCCACGTGCGCGGCGCGCGGGAACACAACCTCAAGAACATCGACGTCGTCATTCCACGCGACTCGCTGACGGTCATCACCGGCCTGTCCGGCTCGGGCAAGTCCTCGCTGGCATTCGACACGATCTATGCGGAAGGCCAGCGCCGCTATGTCGAGTCGCTGTCGGCCTATGCCCGGCAGTTCCTGGAGCTGATGGGCAAACCGGACGTCGACAGCATCGACGGGCTGTCGCCGGCGATCTCGATCGAGCAGAAGACCACCTCGAAGAACCCGCGCTCCACGGTTGGCACGGTGACGGAGATCCACGACTACATGCGCCTGCTCTGGGCGCGGGTCGGGGTGCCCTATTCGCCGGCCACCGGCCTGCCGATCGAGGCGCAGACCGTCTCGCAGATGGTCGACCGGGTGACCGCGATGGCCGAAGGGACGCGGCTGCTGCTGCTGGCGCCGGTGGTGCGCGACCGCAAAGGCGAGTACCGCAAGGAACTGGCGGAGCTGCAACGCCGCGGCTTCACCCGGGTAAAGGTCGACGGCACGCTGCATGAGATTGCCGAGGTCCCTGCCCTGAACCGCAAGACCAAGCACGAGATCGAGGCGGTGGTCGACCGGCTGGTGGTGCGCGACGGCATCGCGCCGCGCCTGGCCGACAGCTTCGAGACCGCGTTGGCGATGTCGGACGGCGTGGTCTACGCCGAGAATGCCGACGGCGGCGAGCGGACGGTGTTTTCATCGCGCTTCGCCTGCCCGGTCAGCGGCTTCAGCATCGAGGAGATCGAGCCGCGGCTGTTCAGCTTCAACTCCCCGCACGGCGCTTGTCCGGTGTGTGACGGGTTGGGAGTGGAGACGTTCTTTGATCCCGAACTGGTGGTGCCGGACGACCGGGCTGGTCTGGCCGACGGGGCGGTGGCGCCGTGGTCCGGCGCGCAGTCGCCGTATTACGACCAGACGCTGCAGAGCCTGGCGCGGCATTACAAGCAAACAACAAAAACCCCTTGGCGGGAGCTGCCTGAACAGGTGCGCAATGTCGTCCTGCACGGCTCTGGCGACGAAGCCATCGCCTTCACCTACAAGGACGGGGTGCGCAGCTACACGGTCACCAAGCCGTTCGAGGGCGTGCTGAAGAACCTGCAGCGGCGCTGGCAGGAGACCGACAGCGTCTGGGTGCGTGAGGAGATGGCCCGCTACCAGGCGGAGAAGCCCTGTGTTGTCTGCAACGGCGCGCGGCTGAAGCCGGAGGCGCTGTCGGTACGCGTTGCCGGCAAGAACATCGCCGAGGCCTCCGACCTGTCGATCCGCGCGGCGCTGGGCTGGTTCGCCGAGGTGTTGCCGCAACTGAATCCACAGCGGCAAGAGATCGCCGGGCGCATCCTGCGCGAGATCGTCGACCGGCTGCGCTTCCTGGTCGACGTCGGCCTGGATTACCTGACGCTGGCGCGCGGTTCGGCCACCCTGTCGGGCGGCGAGTCGCAGCGCATCCGGCTGGCGAGCCAGATCGGGTCGGGGCTGACGGGTGTGCTGTATGTGCTGGACGAACCCTCCATCGGTCTGCACCAGCGCGACAACGAGCGGCTGCTGGGCACGCTGCGCCGGCTGCGCGACCTGGGCAACACCGTTCTTGTGGTGGAACACGACGAGGACGCCATCCGCGCGGCCGACCACCTGATCGACATGGGGCCGGCGGCGGGGGTCAACGGCGGTCATGTGATCGCGGAAGGCACGCCGAACGCGGTGGCCGCCAACCCGAAATCGCTGACTGGGGACTACCTGTCCGGGCGGCGGATGATCCCCGTCCCGACGCTGCGCCGGCCGGCGCAAGCCGACCGGGTGCTGAAAGTCGTCGGCGCGCGCGGCAACAACCTGAAGAACGTCTCCGCCACGTTTCCGCTGGGGACCTTCACCTGCGTGGCCGGCGTCTCCGGCGGCGGCAAGTCCACCCTGGTGGTCGACACGCTGTACAAGGCGGCGTCACGCCGGCTGATGGGGTCGGGCATGGTGCCTTCACCGCATGAGCGGATTGAGGGACTGGACCATCTGGACAAGATCATCGACATCGACCAGTCGCCGATCGGCCGGACGCCGCGATCCAATCCGGCAACCTATACCGACCTGTTCGCGCCGATCCGCGACTGGTTCGCCGAGCTGCCCGAGGCCAGGGCTCGGGGGTACAAGGCGGGGCGGTTCAGCTTCAACGTCAAGGGTGGGCGGTGCGAAGCCTGCCAGGGCGATGGGGTGCTGAAGATCGAGATGCACTTCCTGCCGGATGTCTATGTCACCTGCGACACCTGCAAGGGAAAACGCTATAATCGAGAAACGTTGGAGATCAAGTTCCGCGACAAGTCCATCGCCGAGGTGCTGTCGATGACGGTGGACGAGGCGGTGCCATATTTCAGCGCGCAGATGAAGATACACGACCGTCTGAAGATCCTGCAGCAGGTCGGGCTGGGCTACATCGCGCTGGGTCAGCAGGCCACGACCTTGTCCGGCGGTGAGGCGCAGCGGATCAAGCTGTCGAAGGAACTAGCCCGGCGCGCCACCGGCCGCACGCTGTACATCCTGGATGAGCCGACAACCGGGCTGCATTTCGAGGATGTGCGCAAGCTGCTGGAAGTGCTGCACACCCTGGTTGACCAGGGCAACACCGTGGTGGTGATCGAGCACAACCTGGAGGTGATCAAGACCGCGGACTGGGTGCTGGACCTGGGTCCGGAGGGTGGCGATGGCGGCGGCCGGATTGTTGCCCAAGGAACGCCGGAAGATATTGTTGCCAATCCGGACAGCCATACCGGGCGGTTTCTGCTGCCGATGCTGCCGACGGTGACGGCGCCGAAGAAGGCCAGGCGACGGGCCTGAGGGCGCACTTCAGGCTGACTGAAGCGCACTAGTATCGCCCATCAGTAAAAGGGCGATACGTCGGTTTGGCTTGAGGTGGCCGATTCACGCGGCGAAGCGCGTTTCGCGCTTCTCTGCGATCGGGCACTTGAGCCTGATAGCTTCAGCTTGAAGCCATCAGGCTCCAGCTTTATTAGTTTGAGAGGGCGCTTCACGTCCGAGATTGCACCAACCTCAGACGATCGCACTTCGGTACAACTAAGGTGAACGCTGTCAGCGGACCGGCCACGCCCACCATGGCCGCGATGCCGTGTTTGCCGGGTCGGCCTCATGCATATTCTCATGCGCCGGTTGCGGCTGCTTCGCGTCGGGACCGGTCAGCGCGAGGCGGTCGCTGCCGGGGCGGTCGGTGTTGAGGACATCGACAACCTTCTTCAGGGCGTCGTTACGGCCGAGGTCATAGGCCTTCCGCACGAGCCCCTGCAACGAGGCCTCGATGTCCAGCAATTCGGTGTTCTGCAATGGATCCTACCTTCTTGAAACGGCCAAAAACTGCGGCGATGTCCTCGCCACAGTTCAGGCCACGATTCAGGAGGCAGTCTAGGCGGTTTCAACCGGATCGCAAACCGAGCGCGGAGGGTTTGTCGGGCCTTGCCGAGTATTTGACATCACAGGAAGTGCGACGTCACCGAGGGCGATTCGGCCAGCGCATGGGCCATGAACTCCAGCGCGCCGCGCACCTGCGCGCGGTCCGCCGGTCCGCCCAGGCAGACCCGCACAGCCTCGAGAGGCGTGTCGGTCAGGCTGAAGGCATCGCTGGCGACGATGCCGATGCCGCTTGAACGCATGGTTCCGGCGAAGGCGGAACGGGTCCATTGCGGCGGCAGCGACAGCCACAGATGGAAGCCGGCTGGATCGGCCTGGAAGGTCGCCGCCTGCAGGATCTGCCGGGCGATGGCCTGACGCTCCGCCGACTCTCGCTGCACCGCGGCCACCAGGGCGTCGCCGGTCCCGTCGTTGATCCAGCGCGTCGCCAGGGCCACGGTCACCGGCGACGCCATCACCGTGGCGGCCCGCAACGAGGCGGCGAAGCTCCAGCCCGAGCGGTTGTCGGGCACCACCACATAGGCGACGCGCAGTCCGGCGCCGAGGCACTTCGCCAGCCCGGCGATGTGCCAGGTCAGCTCCGGCGCCAGGGCGGCGAACGGCGGCGGCGCGTGATGCGGCAGCAGGCCGTAGGGGTCGTCCTCGATGATCGGGATGCCGAAGCGGCGCGCGACCGCGGCCAACGCCAGCCGGCGGGATTCGCTGATCGTGTGGGTGGTGGGGTTGAGCAAGGTCGGGTTGAGATACAGGGCCTTGGGCTGCAGCCGGCGGCAGGCATCGGCGAAGGCGTCGGCGTCGACGCCCTGCTGATCCATCGGCAGACCGACCAGCGACAGCCCAAGCTGCCCGGCGATCGAGCGGACACCGGGATAGGTGACCGCCTCGGCCAGCACGGTCTCACCCGGGCGGGCCAGCAGCCCGAGGATGCCAAGCAGGGCGGGATGGGCGCCGGGCACGATGAAGACGCGGTCCTGCTGCGGCACCAGTCCGCGACGGCTGAGCCAGGCGGATGCGGCGTCCTTATCGGCCGCGACGCCGCCGAACCCCTGGTAGCGCATCAGCAGCACCAGATCGCGCCGTATCGCCTCCCACCCGTCCTGCATGCGGTCCAGCAGGTCGGGGTCATCCGGTTCCGGCGGCAGGTTCATCGAGAGGTCGACGATTTCGGGGTGGCGCACCATCGGCGGGTGGCGCCGGCGGACCGAGGCGCTGACGAAGGTGCCCTGCCCGACGCGGGACACGATCAGGCCGCGGCGCTTTGCCTCGACATAGCCGCGGGCGACGGTGGTGAAATCGATGCCGAGCTGGGCGGCGAGGCTGCGCTGCGGCGGCAAGCGGTCGGAGGCTGCCAGGCGCCCGGCGTCGATGTCACCGGCGATCGCATCGGCGATGGCCATATAGCGCGGTGCGCCGCGGCGGGTGAGATCGGGCATCCAATTGGTCATCGTCGGCGCGTGCCTTGCTGTTACCGATTGACTGTAGATTGTTGCATTGATTTGCTCCAGCCGGTTTTTCGTATGGTGGTGTTCCTTGCGGACGATGCGCCTTCGGTAGGCATTCTCGAAAACGTGAGGACAACTGTGATCGCTGAGTAGGCTACGTTCTTATCTTTACCAGCCACCGGTGGCTGGGTTGACAGTAATTTGGTCGTATTTCAGGCAATTGCCCACGATTTACGCCCAAGAACCAAGCAGCGTCTCCTGTCATTGACCGGAATATTGACTGGATTAATGATAGGATCTTTGACCTGTTTGGCTGCGGTCAATCTGGCATGGCAATTGCTGCCGGGTCTGCACCATCCGTCAACAAGGAAGGAGGACAACCATGGCAACCGTCACCGCTCCGGCGCACAAGAAAGGCGACTTTTTCGTCGACTACGAAGAAAAGGTGTTCGAGGACGTCAAGGCAGACCCTGGCGAGAAGGCCCTTGTCACCTTCCATACCGTTGCCTTCGAAGGCTCGATCGGCCTGGTGAACATCCTGCAGGCACTGCGCCTGGCACGTAAAGGCTATGAGACCTCAATCCTGCTGTATGGACCCGGTGTCACCCTGGGCATCCAGCGCGGTTTTCCGAAGATCGGCGACGAGGCGTTTCCAGGCGCGCAGAACTTCTACAACCAACTGAAGCGCTTCATGGACGAGGGCGGCAAGGTCTATGCCTGCCGGTTCGCGCTGCAGGCGCTGTATGGCCACGGCGAGCCGTCATTGATCGAGGGCATCCGTCCGATCAGTCCGCTGGACGTGCTGGACCTGGTGCTGATCCACAAGAAGGCCAACGCCGTCATCCTGGATACCTGGACGCTGTAGGCAGGTCCGGACCGGCTTCTACCCCCGGCTTCCACCCACGGCGGCGGACGCACCCGCCGCCAGCCGGTGCACGATAGCTGAGCGCAAGTGAAGGCTGGTGCGGGGCTGGCCTTTCCTGTTCTCGGCTTTCCGGCACATCCAGTTGCTTTTCCGGGATTACACCATGACGAAGATCGTCCGGGCTGCCGCGGCGCAGCTCTCTCCTGATCTGACGGGCCAGGATGGCACCGTGGCCAAGGTGCTGAATGCCATCGCCGAGGCCGGCGAGAAGGCCGTCGATCTGGTGGTGTTTCCTGAGACGTTTGTGCCCTGGTATCCGTATTTCTCGTTCGTGCAGCCGCCGGTGTCCACCGGCAAGGAGCATGTGCGGCTGTATGAGCATGCCGTCTTGGTCCCCGGGCCGGTGACCGAGGCGATCGCTGACGCGGCCCGCCGTCATCAGATGGTCGTGGTCCTGGGCGTGAACGAGCGGGACCACGGCACGCTGTACAACACGCAACTGGTGTTCGACTTCGACGGCACGCTGAAGCTGGCTCGGCGCAAGATCACGCCGACGTTCCATGAGCGCATGATCTGGGGCATGGGCGACGGGTCGGGGCTGAAGGTGGTGGAGACCAAAGCCGGGCGGATCGGTGCCCTGGCCTGCTGGGAGCATTACAACCCGCTCGCCCGCTATGCGCTGATGGCCCAGCACGAGACGATCCATGTCGCGCAGTTCCCCGGCTCTCTCGTCGGGCCGATCTTTGCCGAACAGATCGAGGTGACGATCCGCCACCACGCGCTGGAAAGCGGCTGCTTCGTGGTGAACGCGACGGGCTGGCTGACCGAGGAGCAGAAGACCGCGATCACCTCGGATGCCAAGCTGCACAAGGCGCTGACCGGGGGCAGCTTCACCGCGATCATCTCGCCGGAGGGCAGCCATGTGGTTCCGCCCCTGATCCAGGGGGAAGGGCTGCTGGTCGCGGACCTGGACATGGGTCTGGTCACCAAGCGCAAGCGGATGATGGACTCGGTCGGCCACTACGCCCGGCCGGAGCTGCTGAGGCTACTGCTGGATGACCGTCCGGCCAAACCCATGCAGACGATGCAACCAGGGAGTCTTCTGGATGAACGCTCAGATCCCGACGGGACAGTTGATCAACGCGCTGCAGACGCATGGCGTCCGGCTAATTGATCCGAAAGCCGGCGTGGAGAGCCGCCGCGGCGGGGCCGGGCCGTCGGATCACAAGGCGATCACCGTAGATGGGATGACGGTGATGGTGCCAGTGCATACCGCGCCGGCATTCGAAAGCCCTTATCTAATCGAGGCGCCGGATGGTGATGGCAACAGCCGGCTGCGGCACGCGGACGGTGAGGCGCTGGCGACGATCAGCTTTCCGACTCGTCCGCGCTTCTATGCCCTGAGCACGCAGGACGGCGTGCCGTATTCGAAGATCGCCGTGCTGCATGGCCGCGACGTGCTGGCGACGACGGTGCTGCAGACCTGCATCCGCTACCAGAGCCGTACCAAGACCTGCCAGTTCTGCGCCATTGGCCAGTCGCTGGCCGCCGGCCGCACGGTGGAGCGCAAGACCCCGGAGCAGTTGGCGGAAGTGGCGAAGGCGGCGGTGGCGCTGGATGGCGTCAGGCACATGGTCATGACCACCGGCACGCCGCCGGGGCGTGACCGAGGCGCGGCGGTGCTGGCCGAGAGTGCGCGGGCGATCAAGGCGGCGGTGGACCTGCCGATCCAGGCGCAGTGCGAGCCGCCGGATGACGACGTGTGGTTCACCCGCATGCGCGAGGCCGGGGTCGACACACTGGGCATGCACCTGGAGGCGGTCACGCCCGCGGTGCGCGCCCGTATCATGCCGGGCAAGGCGTCGGTGCCGCTGAGCCGGTATTTCGACGCCTTTGCCGCTGCCGTGCCAGTGTTCGGCCGCGGCCAGGTTTCGACCTATATCCTGGCGGGCCTAGGTGATTCGGCTGAGGCCATCCTGCAGGCGAGCGAGCGGCTGATCGGCGTTGGCGTCTATCCGTTCGTCGTGCCGTTCGTGCCGATTTCCGGCACGCCACTGGAGAGCCATCCCGCGCCCGACCGCGGCTTCATGCATGCAATCCTGGGTCCGCTGGCCGCGATGCTGCGGCGGGCGGACCTGCTGGCGGCTGACATCAAGGCCGGATGCGGCAAGTGCGGCGCCTGTTCGGCGTTGTCCACCTATGAACGGGCCACCTATGAGCGGACGACTTCGAAAGGGATCGGTAACGAGAGGATCGAGGCGGCATGATCATCGAGCCGGACCGCCCGTTCCTGGCCTGCGAGTTCCGGGTCAAGTTCGCCACGCTGGCGTGGGAACGCCGCCGCGCCGCGGTGCTGCGCCAGCAGGTATTCTGCGAGGAGCAGAAGCTGTTCCAGGGCGACGACCGCGACGGCATCGATCAGGTGGCCATTCCGATCGTGGCGCTGTCGTCGCTGGCCATCACGCATGAGGACGTAGTTGGCACGGTGCGCATCCATCAGGCCGAACCGGCTGTGTGGTGGGGATCGCGGCTGGCGGTGGCGCGGCCGTACCGGAAGATCGGCTCGATCGGCACTTCGCTGATCCGGCTTGCGGTGGCCTCGGCGCATGCCCGGGGCTGCCGGCGCTTCCTGGCGCACGTGCAGAGCCAGAACGCGCCGCTGTTCCACACCCTGCACTGGCAGACGCTGGAAGAAGTCTCGCTGCATGGCCATCCGCACCACTTCATGCAAGCGGATCTGGCACATTACCCGCCGCTGACGACGCCGGAGACCGGCTTCCTGTCGCACCTGAGACAGGCGGCCTGATGTTCCGCGACATTGTCGAGGCGCTGAAGGCCAGCCAAGGCATTGCCGCCAAGGCCGACATTGCCGCGGTTACCAGCCGGCTGGGCCTGGCCTTCAGCGGCATCACGGCGGTCGGGGACGACTGTGCGGCGATTCCCGACGGTGACGGCTACCTGCTGCTGGCGATCGAGGGGTTCATCAACGCGTTCGTCGCCGCTGATCCGTGGTTCGCCGGCTGGTGCGGGGTGATGGTGAACGTCTCGGACGTGGCCGCCATGGGTGGCCGGCCGATTGCCGTGGTGGACGCTGTCTGGTCGGCTGGCGAGGCGGCGGCCGAACCAATCCTGCAAGGTTTGCGCGATGCGTCGGAGCGATTTGGCGTTCCCGTGGTCGGCGGCCACAGCAACCTGCGCACCGACCGGTCGCAGTTGTCGGTGGCCATTCTTGGCCGGGCGAAGCGGCTGCTGACGTCGTTCGATGCGCGTGCGGGGGACCGGCTGGTTGCGGCGATCGACCTGCGCGGGCGCTATCGTGACCCGTTCCCGAACTGGGAGGCGGCGACGGATGTTCCGGCCGATCGGCTGCGGCAGGACCTGGAAATCCTGCCGCTGATTGCCGAGGCGGGGCTTGCCGCGGCGGCCAAGGACATCAGCCAGGGCGGGATCATCGGCACCGCGATGATGCTGGCGGAATGCTCCGCGGTGGGGCTGCAAATCGACCTTGCGTGCATTCCACGGCCGGATCAGGTGCCACTGGAACACTGGCTGCGGACGTTTCCCAGCTTCGGCTATCTGCTGGCGGTCCCGGCAGACAAGGCGGCACCGGTGGTGGGCCGTTTCGCCGAGCGCGGCATCGTCGCGGCCGACATCGGCGCGGTGACGGCGGATCGTCTGGTGCGCGTCGGCCTGGATGGCGTGTGCGAGACCGTCTGGGATTTCAGCCGCAGCGCCCTGCTTGGCTACAATGATGCCTGAGCTGCGATTTTCCATCCGCTGGCCGGATGGCAGGCGCGAGACATGCTACTCGCCTTCCACGGTGATCCGTGAATATTTCGCGGCCGACAGGTCCTATCCGGTCGCGGTTTTCGTAGCACGGAGCAAGGCCGCGTTGGCGGCGGCGAGCGAGCGGGTTCGCGCCGTGCATGGGCACCCGTGCGCGCTGGCACTGGGCCAGCTTGCACGCATCGAGGCGGCCGCGTCGGCCTATGCCGCCGATGAGCAGGTGGTTTTCGAATCGTTTGGGGAATGATGCCATGACCGACGTTCCGCATGTCGACGTTGCCGTGATCGGCGGCAGCCAGTCCGGCCTGGCCATGAGCTATCATCTCTCGACGAACAAGATCGGGCATGTCGTGTTCGAGAAGCACCGAGTTGCCCATGCCTGGAAAACCCAGCGCTGGGACAGCTTCTGCCTGGTGACGCCAAACTGGCAGTGCCAACTGCCGGGTTTCGGCTATCCGGGCAACGACCCGGACGGGTTCATGCCGCGCGACGAGATCGTGGCCTATGTCAACACCTATGCCAGCCGCATCAACGCGCCGCTGAAAGAGGGTGTGGCGGTTACCCGGCTGTCGCAGGGGGATGGCATTTTCATGCTGGAAACGACAGCAGGCCCCCATACGGCTGATACGGTTGTGCTGGCGGTCGGCGGCTATCACCAGCCGAACATTCCTCGCCTGGCGGACCGTCTGCCGGCAGGCATCGTGCGGCTTCACTCCTCGACCTATCGCAACAGCCGGTCGTTGCCGGCCGGCGAGGTCATGGTAGTCGGCAGCGGGCAGTCCGGGTGCCAAATCGCCGAGGACCTGCATCTGGACGGGCGCAAGGTGCACCTGGTGGTCGGCAGTGCACCGCGCTGTCCGCGGGTCTACCGGGGCAAGGACGCGGTGAACTGGCTGGCCGACCTGGGGCAGTACGACCTGCCGGTCGACCAGCACCCGCTGCGGGAGAAGGTCCGCAAGAAGGCGAACCACTATCTGACCGGCCGCGACGGCGGCAGGGACACCGATCTGCGGCGGTTCGCCGTGGAGGGGATGAAGCTGTACGGCCGGCTGACGGACGTCGCCGAGGGGCGGCTTCGGTTCGCGGACGACCTGGAGAAGAACCTGGATTCGGCTGACCTGAGCTACAACAACATCTGCGCGACGATCGACAAGTATATCGACGGGCACGGGATCAGCGCGCCGCCAGGTCATCGTTACGCAGCGACCTGGCGGCCGGTGGAACACGTGCAGGAACTGGACCTGGCGGCGCAGGGCGTTACCAGCGTGATCTGGAGCACCGGGTTCCGCGCCGACTGGTCGTGGGTCGAGCTGCCGATCTTCGACGGCAACGGCTATCCGACGCACCGGCGCGGTGTCACCTCAATGCCCGGGCTTTATGTGCTTGGTCTGCCGTGGCTGTACACATGGGGCTCCGGCCGTTTTGTCGGCGTGGGGCGCGACGCCGGCCATCTAGCGGAGCGGATCACCGAGCGGCGGGGTGCGCGGCGCCAGCTTGCGGCGGCCGAGGGCTGAGGCGAGGCGGCCTGAGGTTTTGGCGCCCTGGAACCTGGTGATCGCGGCGCTGCTGATCGCGAATCTGGCGATCGGGGAGCCGCTCGCTTGTCATGCTGCCACAATGACTTGCAAGATAGCCGCATAAGACGCCGGCGCGGCGGCCAGCACTCTTGATCCGGCCATCGGCAGGCAGACCGGCTGCATGGGCGGGCAGCGGAGTGGTCGAACGCGGTGGCAGACACCTCTCGTCCAGGATCCCGCATGAGTGCCCAGGAAATTACCACCGACATCCCTGCCCGCATCGATCGCCTGCCCTGGAGCCGGTTTCACCTGCTGGTCGTCGTCGCACTGGGCATCACCTGGGTGCTGGACGGGCTGGAGGTGACGATTGTCGGCTCGATCGGGCCGATTTTGAAGGACAAACAGACCCTGGGTCTGACCGATCAGGACATCGGCAGCGTGGCCGCCTGCTATGTCGCCGGGGCGGTGGCGGGGGCGCTGCTGTTTGGCTGGCTGACAGACCGGTTCGGCCGGCGGCTGATCTTCAACGTCACGCTGGGGATCTATCTGATTGGCGTGCTGTGCAGCGCGTTTGCCTGGAACTTCTGGTCATTTGCCGCCTTCCGGGCGCTGACCGGGCTGGGGATCGGCGGCGAGTACGCGGCGATCAACTCCGCGATCGATGAGCTGATCCCGGCGCGCCTGAGGGGGCGGATCGACCTGATCGTCAATGGCAGCTACTGGGCAGGGGCGGCGGTGGGCGCGGCTGGCTCGCTGCTGCTGCTCTCGGGCCGCTTCGTGGGGATCGACCTGGGCTGGCGGCTGGGTTTCGGCATCGGCGCCATCCTGGGCAGCGTCATTCTGGTTCTGCGGCGGTTCGTGCCAGAGAGCCCACGCTGGCAGATCACCCACGGGCGCGAGCAGGAGGCCAAGCAGACCACGGGGGATATCGAGCGGAAGGTTGGTGGCGCCCTGCCGCCGCCGAAGAAGAGCCTGAAGATCCATCCGCGGAAGGTGTTCGGTTTTGGGCTGATCCTGGGCTCGATGCTGGGGAAGAACGCCGGGCGCAGTTTCCTGGCGCTGACATTGATGGTCGCGCAGGCGTTCCTGTTCAACGCGGTGTTCTTCACCTATGGCCTGGTGCTGGCCAGCTTCTACCATATCGAGGAGGCGCGCACCGGCGTCTACATCCTGCCGCTGGCGGCGGGGAACTTCCTGGGCCCGCTGCTGCTGGGCCATTTCTTTGACAGCGTCGGGCGGAAGACGATGATTGCCGGCACCTATGGCCTGGCGGGCGTGCTGCTGGTCGTGGTGGCGGTGCTGTTCGGCATGGGCATGCTGACGGCCTGGACGCAGACGTTCTGCTGGATGGCGATCTTCTTCGTGGCCTCCGCCGCCGCGAGTTCCGCCTATCTGACGGTCAGCGAGATCTTTCCGCTGGAAACCCGGGCGATGGCGATTGCGCTGTTCTATGCGCTGGGCACGTTGATCGGCGGCGTGACCGCGCCGTTCCTGTTCGGCTACCTGATCGGCACCGGCAGCTCATGGGCGGTAGCCAGTGGCTATCTTGGTGCTGCCGCGCTGATGATCGCGGCTGCGGTATGCGAGGCCGTGCTGGGGATTGAGGCGGCCGGACAATCGCTGGAGGATGTGTCTCAGCCGCTTTCAGGCGGGGGGTGAGACGGCGGAGCCTGTCTTGGTCACTTGCCGGATGCCCGACGGCAAGCGCCGCAGCGCCGTAAGGCCGAGACGGAGGTACATGCCGGACAACAGCAGATTGTCCCTCAGGTAGCGGAAATGGGAGACACCGTCCTGCGCCGGGCTGAGGTAGCGGACGGGGGTGCGCAGATGGATCAGCGGCAGGCCCTGCCAGACCAGGCGGACGACTGCCTCTGGATCGAAGTCGAACCGCCGCATGGCCGGGCTGGCGCGCATGACCGCCAGCAGCGGGCCGACCGGATAGACGCGAAAGCCGAACAGCGTGTCGCCGACGCGGCGCAGGGTGAGTGCGGCGCCACAGGCGTTGCTGAGGCGGCGGGCCAGCACACGCAGGCGTGGCGCATCCGGGCCGAAGGCTGGAAGGCCCATCACCAGCGCCTGTGGATTGGCAGCGGAGGCGGCCATGAAGGCTCTGATGTGATCGGCTGGGTGCTGGCCGTCGGCGTCCATCACCAGGGCGTGGGTGAAGCCGAGGGCCTGGGCCTGCACCACAGCATGGAAGACAGCGCTGCCCTTGCCTTGATTCCGCGGCAAATGCAGCACGCGGAGTGCCGGGTCACGTTGTGCCAGCGCTTCGACAGAGGCGGCGGAACCGTCGGTGCTGCCGTCGACAACGACCCAGACGGGCGCCCACGCCGCACGGGCTGCCCTGACGGTCTCGTGCAGCAGCCGGCCGCTGTTGAAGCTTGGCACGATGACGAGATGGCTGCGGGAGAACGTTTCAGAGCGGATGCGGACGGGGATTGCGCAAGGGTCAAAGGCGGCTTGCGAGAGGCCTGAGCCGGAGTCGAAGCGTGCATGCCCAGGGGGCTGCGAGAGGGTCTGCACGTCGTCGTCTTCCTTTGAAGAAGGCAGCAACAGAACGATTGGATAGGGCGAGAGATGTTTGAGGGACAAGGCGTAACACCCGCTTTGCCGAACATGCAAACGTATCGATTCGACAAACGTTAGGGTGCCGCGCGAAGCGCGTGGCTACCGGGCAAGCTTGCCGCGCCGGCAGACAGGAAAAAAGGTTTCAGCGATCCGGCTATCTGCTATGTTTCCAGTCGTAGGGAAGATCAGGGCGGAAAATAACCCAGGTGGACAATATCTCGACTGAACAGTTACCCTCCGCATCGGAAACGACGCATCTGGCACTTGCGCAACTGATCGTCGAGACTCTGAACCTTGAAACGCCAGCGGTGGAAATTGATCCCGAGGCGCCACTTTTCGGTGAAGGGCTGGGCCTTGACTCCATCGACATGCTGGAGATCGCGCTGGCGGTATCGCAGACCTATGGTGTGAAGCTGCGGGCCGATGACAGCGAAAATCATCAGATTTTCCGCTGCTTGGCCAGCCTGGATCAGTATATTCAGCAACATCGGGTCTGACGGATGCGGCGCCGGGTGGTCCTGGTGACCACCGCGACAACCGCTGCTGTTGTCGTGGCTCGGTGTGCCGGCGGCGATACTATCCGCAGCATGGGAAGCGCCGCAGCTTGGGTATGCCATGCCGCCGCCTACGGCTGCCTGCTGGTCTACTTCGGGCGGTCGCTGCGCGCGGGTTCCGAGCCTGTGGTGACGGCTTTTGCCCGGCGGATGCGGACGACGATGCCCCTGAGGGTGATGCGCTACACGCGTCGCGTCACCCAGGCCTGGTGTATTTTCTTTGCCGCACAACTGATCGTTTCTGCTGCCCTGCTGGTCTGGGCATCACCCGGCGTGTGGTCTGGCTTCGTCACCGTGCTGAACCTGCCGCTGCTGGCTGGCATGGTCCTGGCGGAATTCGGCTGCAGACTCGTGTTGTTCCGCCGCGAGCAGCGGACCGGACTGCTGGCAACGCTGGCCGGGATGCGCCTGCTGCGCGGCAGCCGGCCATGAACGGAAACCATGCGGACGGGCTGCCGATGCTGCGCCATAGCGGCGGCGCGGTGGCCCGGCGGGGTGAGCAACTGATTGCCCGCAGCCGCTTTCTGTCGGAGGTCGAGGACCTGGCCGAACGGCTGCCGGACCGGCTGCACGTGGTGAATTTCTGCGCCGACCGATACCGGTTCACGGTTGCCTGGGCCGCGGCAATGCTGCGTGGTCAGGTGACGTTGCTGCCAAGCCGGCGCGACGCCGGTGCGATCAGCGAGTTGCTGGGCGACTATCCCGATCTGTATGTCGTGACGGATGACGAGCAGACCGGCGGTCTTGCGGATGGCTGTTTTCGCTATCCCACGCTGGATGCGGCGCGGGCGGTTGACCGGGTGCCGGCGTTTGCGCCCGAGCAGATCGCGGCGGTGCTGTTCACCTCGGGATCGACCGGCCATCCGGCGGCAAGCCTGCGGCGATGGGGGCGGCTGGTTGCTGGCAGCCTGGCTGCCGGACGTGCGCTGGGGATTGAGCGCCACGCTGGGGCCGCGGTCGTCTGTACGGTGCCGCACGCGCACAGCTATGGCCTGGAGTCGGCGGTGATGCTGCCGCTGCAGCACGGCCTGCTGCTGACGGCGGAGCGTCCGTTTTTTCCAGCCGACGTGGCGTCGGCCTTGGCTGTGGGACCGATGCCGGGCATCCTGGTCACCACCCCGGTGCATCTGCGGGCGCTGGCTGGGCAGGCCGTAGCCAGCGAAGCAAGCATGCGGTGCAAGACCGGGTTCGTGCTGTCGGCGACGGCGCCGCTGACCGAGGACCTTGCCCGTGCGGCCGAGGCAACATTCGCTGCCCCGGTGTTCGAGATCTACGGCTGCTCCGAGGCCGGGCAGTTGGCGACGCGGCGGACGACGCAGACCACGGCATGGCGCTGCCTGGAGGGGTTCCGCTTGCGCAACGGCGCAGCCGGCTGCAGGGTCAGCGGGCCAGCCGAGGCCGATGTCATGCTGGCCGACGAGATCGAGCTGATCGATACGGCGACGTTCCACCTGCGGGGGCGGACGGCGGATCTGGTCAATGTGGCCGGAAAGCGCAGCTCACTGGCCTATCTGACAGGCAAACTGCTGGCGGTCGACGGGGTAAAGGACGGCGTGTTCCTGATGCCTGCAGCCGACGCCGCGAATACCACGCCCCGGCTGGCGGCCATCGCGGTGGCGCCGGGGCTGGATGCCGGGATCGTCCTGGGCCGGCTGAGGCAACAGATGGATGCCGCGTTCCTGCCGCGCCCCCTGCTTCTGGTCGATGCCCTGCCGCGCGACGCGCTGGGCAAGCTGCCGCTGGCGGACGTGCGCCGGCTGGTCGCGACAGCGCCAACGCCGTCAGGTGGACCAGAGGCGGCAGCGCTGCGGCTGCGGATTGCCGCCGATCATCCGGCGCGGCCCGGCCACTTCCCGGGCAACCCGATCGTTCCCGGCGCGCTGCTGCTGGACGAAATCCTGGCGCGGCTGTTCCCGGGCGGCTGGGCAGCCGGCATCGAGGCTGCAAAATTCCATCACCCGGTCCGGTTCGGCGAGGCTATGACACTTATCAGCAAGCCCAAAGGCGCGTTGACCCGGTTCGAATGCCGGGTTGAAGAAACTCAACAGATCGCGCTGTCCGGCGTTTTGAGGTCAACATCACCCTCGCGATAGACCTTCGTAAGCCTGTCGAATGGAGTGCCCGTCGTGAGGTTGGCTCCATGGCCATGCTGCGCCTGGGCATCTGGATCGCCCGGCGGTGTGGCCGACCGATCACGCGCCTGCTGCTGTTGCCAATCTGCCTGGGTTTTGCCGTTTTCCATCCGGTGTCACGTATCGCCTCACGCTGCTACCTCACCCGCGTGTTCGGCCGGCCGGCGCGGCTGTGGGAGGTGGTGAAGCACTTTTTCACCTTCGCAACGACGGTGCTGGATCGGGTTTATCTGCTGAACGACCAGGTGCGGGACTTTGACATCACCATTCATGGCGAGGAGATCGTCTGCGACATCCTGGCCCAGGGCGGTGGATGCCTGTTACTGGGCGCGCATCACGGCAGCTTCGAAGTCCTGCGGCTGGTCGGGCGGCGGCAACCTGCACTGCGGGTCAGCCTGGCGATGTACGAGGCGACCGGTCGGAAGATCAGCGCGGCGCTGAACGCGATCAATCCGCAGTTGGCCCCGCGGATCATCGGCCTCGGCACCATCGGGGCGATGATCGAGATCAAGGACTGCCTGGAAATGAGCGGCTTCGTCGGCATGCTTGCGGACCGCACCCTACCTGGGGATGCCACGGTGCGGCTTGACTTTCTGGGTGCGCCCGCAGCCTTTCCGACGGGGCCGGCCCGGCTGGCGGGGCTGCTGCGGCCGCCGGTGGTGCTGATGATCGGGCTGTTCCGTGGCGGCAACCGCTATGAGATCCATTTCGAGCGTCTGGCCGAGGCCGCGCCGGTGAAGCCCAACGCGGCGGCGACCGCGCGGCTGATCGCGCTGTATGTGGCGCGGCTGGAGCATTATTGCAGGCAGGCGCCGTACAACTGGTTCAATTTCTTCGACTTCTGGGCTTAGTGCCCTGACAGTCGAAGGGTTCATCATGCGTCAGCGCCCCGGCTTGATTCGGTGGGCCAATTCAGCCACTGGGCTGAAGTGCCCGTTGGCATTGGATCACTAGTGGTGAAAATCAGACGGAGAGAACCGTCCGATTTCCCCACTAGCCGTTGTTTGGTGGGCCGATTCACCCGACCGAATGGGATGCGAGTGTCGGGATCGGGCCACAGGATGCAGACGGTCGGTCGATTGATCGCGGCGGTCTGCCTGCTGCTTCTTCTCGTGATGCCTGCCGTGCATGGCGAACCCGACGGGCCGGCGACGCTGGAACAGATCATGGCGGCACTGCGCTCGGTGCGGCATGTCGAGGCCCGCTATATCGAACACCACTACCTGCATGCGCTGCGTACGCCGATCGAATCGCGAGGAACCCTGCGTTTTGACGCTCCGGCGCACCTGGAGAAGGCGGCGGACCCCAACGCCTCAGGCGCGGTGGAGCGGCTGACGATCGACGGCGACAGGCTGACGATCGACCGCGGCAAGAGCCGCCCCCCGATTGTCATCTCGGTGCAGGAACACCCGGAGATCGCTACTTTGGTGGACAGCCTGCGGGCCATCTTGTCAGGCAACGGCGAGGCGCTGCGGCACAGTTTCGAGGTGACGGCCTCAGGCACGGTGGATGAGTGGGCGCTTGTGCTGAAGCCGCGTGATGTCAGTCAGCGTGGCCTGCTGCAGTGGATGCAGGTTCATGGCTACGGCGAGCGCATCACCGCGATCGACACCATGGACGGCGAGGGAGACCGCTCCGAGATGTCGGTCGTCGAGCTGAAGCGGTGACCGCACGCCGCGCGGCGCTGATGATATGGATCGGCGGCATCGTCGCCTGCCTGGCGGTCGTTGCACGCCTGCACGTCGAGACCGACATGGCAGCGTTCCTGCCACGCGCAGCCTCACCGGCACAGCGTGTGCTGGTGGACCAGGTTCGCGATGGCGTCGTCTCTCGCATGGTGCTGGCGGCGATCGAGGGCGTGCCGATCGATCAGGCTTCGACCATCAGCAAGCAGTTGGCCGCGAGACTGCGCGGAAACCCTGCCTTCGTCGCCGTGCAGAACGGCGCAGCAGGCGGGTTCGAGCGTGACCGCGACTACCTGTGGTCGCACCGGTACCTGTTGAGCGGGCGGACCATGGCGGGACGATTCACCGCGGCTGCATTGCATGACGTGCTGGTGCAGGACCTGGAGGACCTCGGCTCCGCGGCGGGGGCGCTGGTGAAATACACGCTGCCGGCCGACCCGACCGGCGAGATGCTGTATCTGCTGGAACAGGAACAGAATGAGGGTTCGGGGCCGGCACGGCATGACGGCGTCTGGGTGTCGGCGGATGGCAAACGCGCTTTGCTGCTGATTCGGCTGCGTGCAATGGGATCGGATATCGATGGTGCCCAGGCCGCACTTGCCCAGTTCCAGGGGGCTTTCAAGGGTGTGGCAGGAAGCAGCGGTGTTCCCCCTGGTGGATCTGCCCGGCTGGCGATGACGGGACCTCCGGTCTTCGCGGTGGAGGCACGGGCACGGATCAAATCGGACGCGACGCGCCTTTCCATCATCGCGGGTCTGCTGGTGGCGTCGGCGCTGCTTGCTGCTTACCGCTCGCCGCGGGTTCTGGCGCTGGCATTCGTCCCGGTCATCAGCGGCGCGCTGGCAGGCGTTGCGGCCGTTGGACTGGTGTTCGGGACGATCCACGGCATCACGCTAGGCTTCGGCGCCACCCTGATCGGCGAGGCTGTTGACTACGCGGTCTATCTGTTTACCCAGACCGGTCCGGACAGCCCGGTGGAGGTGACGCTGGCGCGGATCTGGCCGACGCTGCGGCTTGGCGTAGTGACCTCGATCTGCGGCTTTGCGGCCATGCTGCTGTCCAGCTTTCAGGGCTTTGTCCAGCTCGGACTGTTCACCATCACCGGTCTTGCGGTGGCGGTGTGCGTGACGCGGTGGGTGCTGCCGGTGTTGATCCCGCGAGGCTTCGTGGGCGTTCGCCAATCTCGCATGATGCCGCGGATCGCCGGTGTTGCGGCATGGGGGCGTCGGCTGCGTCCCGCTGTGCTGGTTCTGGCCGGCGCGGCGTTGGTGTCGCTTCTGCTCGGCAAGGGCGCCTTCTGGTCGGGCGACCTGGCCAGCCTCAGCCCGGTGCCACCGGCGGAGCAGCGTCTGGACCAGGCGTTGCGGCGGGACATGCAGGCGCCGGATGCAGCCGACCTGATCGTGATCCAGCGCCTGGACCAGGAGGCGGCGCTGCAGGCTGCCGAGCACCTGGCCACGCTGCTGGAACCGCTGGTGACGGCGGGTGTGCTGGGCAGACTTGACTCGCCCGCGCGGTACCTGCCCAGCCTGCGGATGCAGCGCGCCCGGCAGGCGGCACTGCCGGATGCCGTGGCGCTGCAGACCGCACTCGATTCTGCCATGATCGGGCTGCCGTTCCAGCCCGGATTGTTCGCGCCCTTCGTCGCGGCTGTCGGACAGGCGCGATCCAGTGCACCGATCGAGCGGTCTGACCTAGATGGGACAACGCTGGCGCTTCGGCTGGACTCGTTGTTGCTGCACCGGCGGGACGGCTGGATAGCCATGCTGTCGCTGCACAAGGTCGCCGCGCCAGAGGCAATCTCACGCGTTGTCGCCGCTGAGCCCGATGCGGTGCTGGTGAACCTGAAGACCGAGTCGGATCGGCTGCTGCTGACGTATCTGCGCGAAGTGGCGAGCCTGGCGAGCCTTGGGGCTGCGGCCATCGGGGTGCTGCTGGCGCTGAGTCTGCGGTCGCCGCGGCGGTTGGCCAGCGTCACCGCGCCGCTGGCCGCAGCCGTGGTGACCACCTTGGCGGTACTGCGGCTGGGCGGCCACGCGCTGTCGATTTTCAACTTGTTCGGAATGCTGCTCGTTGTCGCCATAGGCTCGAACTACTGCCTGTTCCTTGACCGACTGCGCGGTGATGCTGATCGACTGCCGCAGGTGATGTCGTCGCTGCTGCTGGCCAACGGCTGTACGGTTGCGGGCTTCGGCGTGCTGGCGCTGTCGCAAACGCCGGTGCTGCACGACCTTGGGATGCCGGTGGCAGTCGGCACCTTCCTCAGCCTGGTGTTCGCGACGGTGCTCATGTCGCCGGCCTCGTCTGGTGGAGCGGCGCGGCGACGCTGAGGGGTCACAACGGACGGTGGAGGCGGGCGCAGGCCATCCGCACTCTCAGGGTCGTCATACTGCGTGGCTGGCCGGTCACAGTAGCCAGTGTTGATCCGGGGTTTGATGGTGGCGGCAATGAAACCGTGGAAGACCGGGCGACGGACAGCCTAGTATCGCCCATCAGTGAAGGGCGATACGTCGGTTTGGCTTGAAGTGGCCGATTCACGCGGCGAAGCGCGTGCAGCGCTTCTCTGCGATCGGGCACTAGAACGAGGACCGCGAGCCGGCCGGCATCTGTTGACAAGGCTGGTATTGGCGCCACGTCCAAGGCTGTGGGTGGTTCTGACCGGTGCCAATCGTTTCGCTGCGGCAGAAGTGGTGCGGAAGGGTCCATGGTGGGCAAGTTGAGCGGCGCTGTGGTGGCTGGTACTTGATCGGGATCCATTCGGCCAAAGGCGACGCAGCGTGATCAAGTGCTGTTGGATGTCGCTATGCGGTTGCCTTCTTCTTACGCTGGGTGGCTGTGAAACCCTGCCCCTGCCGCGGCATGAGCCCCACACCGACGAGACGGCCTACACAACACTGCATCCCTATTACCTGGAGTTCTGCGCGCTGTCGGAAATCCAGAAAAAGCCAGGGTATGGCGCGGACATCAGGGGTGGCGTGGGTGGCCACTCGACGATTTATCTGAACGGCGTATGCAGCCAGACGGGGGCTTATCCGGAGCTGAAACTTTGTCAGGCGGATCCGGCGGGAAACGGGGTTGGCCTGAGCGTGAATGCCCATTTCGCCAACGCCAACTGGGTGGCCATCCCTGGCCGCAACTTCTTCTACCACGGCGACCTGAAGCCCGGGCAGCCATTGACGCGGCGGCTCTATGACGCGACCAAGGCGCATGCGAAACGCCTGGGCCTGTACGATGCGATCCGCTTCCACGACGAAGTGTTCGAGGACATGCCGCACGGCTATACGCCGGAAGCCTTCAAATACGAGGTCTCGATCGCCACGGACTACGCGATCGGCTACGGCCGCGACCGCTACTGTGCCCGTGTTCCGGTCTCGGCGGCGGAGATGACGCAGATCATCGACTACCTCAACGGACTCAACCAGCCATACCGGGATGGCAAAGCGACGTTCGACTGGAGCGTGTTTAACGACAACTGTATCCACGTCGCCCACAACGCGTTGTCGGCAATCGGCTTCTGGCCAGTCTGGCCGACGCATCGCTTCATCGCGGTGGCAGTGTTTGACTTTCCAGTGCCGAAGAACGAATTCGTCAACATCATGCGCCGCGCGAACGACATGGCCGTGCAGGACCTGCTCGCGATGTGGTACGACAGGCCGGTTCGCCGCGCGTTACTGGCTGGCCAGGGTCTGCCGACGCGGGCGGGCGCGATAGCGACGTTCGAGCCGGTCGCCCAGGACAACGCGCTGTACAATACGGACCTGCAGCTTATCTTCTATGACGATCCGCTGTTTGGACCGTATGAAAGCTGGTATCGCCAGATCGTTGCGCAGCCGCGTTATACCGACGTGCAGGCCGATCTGGAGCATTACCGAGCGATGTATGCCCAGGTGCAGACGGGCAGACGGCCGCTGGCGTGGTGGCTGTCCTCGCATCCTAGCCTGCGATCCGAGCCCGACTTCCCGGTATTCTACGAGCGCTATTATGAGGGAATTGCGCACGCGGCGGCGGCCATTCCCGCTGCTGATCATCTTGTTGCCCAGGCCAGGGATTGATCCTGGCCATGCAACCCCTTGCAATGAGCCATTGCTGCATTGTCAGCAGCCTGGGCAAAGGCCTTCCGGCGACCTTGTCGGCGCTACGGGACGGCATCAGCGGCCTGCGGCCTTGCGGGTTCGAAACCGTCGACCTGCCGACCTGGGTCGGCGAGGTGCAGGGGTTGGAGGATTGCGTGATGGAGCCGGCGGTTGCCCGCTTCGACTGCCGCAACAACCGTCTGGCCCGGATGGCGCTGGCGCAGGATGGGTTCGTCGGTGCGGTCGAGGCGGCCAAGACCCGCTACGGCTGCCGGCGCATTGGCGTCTTCCTCGGCACCAGCACGTCAGGGATCCTGCAGACTGAGCAGGCGTATCGCCGGCGCGACAGCAACGGAAGGTTGCCGCCGGATCTGGATTATGTCGGCACGCAGGGTACCTTCTCGATCGCCGACTTTCTGCTGACCCTGTTTGGCCTGACCGGTCCGGCGCTGGTGGTTTCTTCCGCCTGCGCCTCCACCTCAAAGGTGTTTGCCACGGCAGCCAGGATGATCGAGGTCGGGATGTGCGATGCGGCAATCGTCGGCGGGGCCGACAGCCTGTGCCTGACCACACTCTATGGCTTCAATGCGCTGCAACTGCTGTCGACGCAGCCGTGCCGGCCGTTCGACATCAGGCGCGAAGGGCTGTCGATTGGCGAGGCGGCTGGGTTCGCGCTGCTGGAGCCCGCTAGTCGTGCGACGGCGGGGATGGTGCATGTGCTGGGCGTCGGCGAGAGCAGTGATGCGCATCACATGTCGACGCCGCACCCGGATGGCGTGGGCGCCAGTCTGTCGATGTCGCAGGCGCTGGTATCGGCGGGGTTGGACCCCATGCAGATCGACTACATCAACCTGCATGGGACAGCCACCCGCATCGGTGATGCCGCGGAAGATCGGGCGATTGCATCGCTGTTTGGCGACGCGACGCCTTGCAGCTCCACCAAGGGTCACACCGGGCATACGCTGGGTGCGTCCGGCATTGTCGAAGCGGTGATCGCCGCGCTGTGCATCAGTGAAGGACTGATGCCGGGCAGCCCGCATACGCAGACGCGTGATCCGCACTTGCGCTGCAACTACATCACCGCCGCTCGGCTGGCTCACGTTCGGCGGGTGCTGTCGAACTCCTTTGGTTTTGGCGGCAGCAATGCCAGCCTGATCCTGGGCTGCGCCGGATGAACCGAGGTTGCCTGCATGTGGCAATAGAAGCGGTCGAGTTGCGTGGGCCGGGATTGCCGGACTGGTCGTCGGGCCGCCGGATCCTGGCTGGGGACGAGCCGCATCGGCCGGGGCCGGTCGTGCTGGAGGCCCCACCGCTGCTGTCAGCCGCCGAGCGGCGGCGCGCGATACCCTCCGTCAAGCTGGCGCTGGCGGTCGCGACCGGGTGCGTGGCGCATTCGGGTCATGATCCACGCTGTTTGCCGACGGTGTTTGCGTCCTCTGGTCCGGACGGCGAGACCATTGCCGCGATCCAGGTGGCGCTGGCCGCACCGGCGCGCGAGGTTTCGCCGACCCGCTTCCACAATTCCGTGCACAACGCCCCATCGGGGTACTGGGGCGTGGCGACCGACTCGCGGCAAGCGGTCACCAGCCTCAGCAGCTATGATTCCAGCTTTGCCGCCGGGCTGTTGGAAGCCGCTGTCCAAGCCGCCGCGCATCGGCGGGCAACTTTGCTGGTGGCGTATGACCTGCCGTATCCAGCGCCCTTGGATGGCGTGCGGCCGATCAGCGCGGTTTTCGGGGTGGCGTTCGTCGTCGGTCCATTGCCTTGCCCGCGGGCATTGGCAACGATGCGGCTGGCGGTCGGGGTGGAGGGCGAGGCAAGCCGGTGCGCTGATCCGGGTCTGGAGGCGCTGCGTTGCGCGAACCCGGCGGCACGGTCACTGCCGCTGCTGACGATGCTGGCGGGCGGGTCGATAGGCTGCGTGCGGCTTGCATTCAACAAGGCCATCCTTGCGGTGGAAGTCCTGGCATGCTGATCGACCGGCCGGGGCTTGCGCGGCTGATCCCGCACACTGGCGCGATGCACCTGCTGGATGGCGTAGAAAGCTGGGATGAGACGCAAATCCGCTGCCTGACTGGGACGCATCGATCCATCAGCAATCCGCTGCGACGAGCCGGCCGGCTTGGGGTTCTTTGTGGCGTGGAGTATGCCGCCCAGGCGATGGCGGTGCATGCCGCGCTGGCGACTGAAGGGCCGGCGGGGCGGCCGCGTGGTGGCTATCTGGCAAGCCTGCGGGCGGTCCATTGCCACATCGACAGGCTGGACCGACTGGACGGCACACTGGTCGTTGAGGCGGAGCGGTTGTTCGGCGAGACCATCCGGATGATCTATCGCTTCAGCCTGTCGCATGCCGGCGTGGCTCTGCTGGACGGCCGAGCCGGAGTGGTGCTTGAGGCGGGGGCGCCATGAAGCGGGCGCTGGTCACCGGCGGCAGCGGCGCCCTGGGGGGCGCCATCGCGGCCAGGCTGGCAGCGTCGGGCCATCATGTCATCGTTCACGCCAATCAGGGATCTGATAGTGCGCAGGCGCTCGCGGCGAAGCTTCGGCAGACGGGCGGTTCGGCTGAGGTGGTACAGTTCGACGTCGTCGATGCATCGGCAACCGAAGCGGCCCTGATGGGGCTGCTTGCCGATGGGCCGATCCAGATCCTGGTCAACAATGCCGGCATCCATGATGACGTGGTGATGCCGGGGATGGCCGCGGCGCAATGGTCGCGGGTGCTGGACGTGTCGCTGAACGGCTTCTTCAACGTGACGCAGCGGCTGCTGATGCCGATGATCCGTACCCGGTGGGGCCGCATCATTTCCATGTCCTCGGTGTCGGCGATCCTGGGCAATCGGGGCCAGGTGAACTACGCGGCGGCGAAAGCAGGGCTGATCGGGGCGACGCGGTCGTTGTCGCTGGAGCTTGCCAGCCGTGGCATTACGGTGAATGCCGTGGCGCCTGGCATCATCGCCTCCGGCATGACGACGCAGGCGTTTCCGCAGGAGGCAATCGAGCGGCTGGTGCCGATGAAGCGTGCGGGAAGGCCGGAGGAGGTGGCGGAGCTGGTGGAATTCCTGGCTTCTGACCGGGCGGGCTACATCACCGGGCAGGTGATCTCGATCAATGGCGGGATGATCTAACTACACGGGCTGTACCGCGTTGCGGCTGTTGAACCGGTGCCTGGCTGCCTTGAGGTAATACAAGGCTTTGAACATCGTCAGCCGGCGATGCACCGGCGAACGCTGGAAGACGTCGCCTGACAGCATGGAGAGCATTGCCTCCTGCAGGCGCAGTATGTTGCGCGGGTTCATGAACAGCTCCCGCAGGGCCGGCTGGTTCATCCGGTAGATAAACCAGGAGAAGCGGCTGAGACCAAGGCGCACCTCTGCCTCGAATCGAGTAAGCGCGCGTCTGGCTTGGGCGGGATGGCGCAGCACGGTGGTGACGGTGCCGGCGGCGCGGATGGCGCTGTTCATCGCCAGATAAACCCCTGTGGAGAAGACGGGGTCGATGAATGTGTAGGCGTCGCCGACCATCAGATAGTTGCGTCCGGTCATCGTGCTGGCCTGATAGGAGTAGTTGCCTGTCGCGGTTGCCGGGCCGGTCAGGGTCGCGTCGGCGAGCCGGTCCTGAAGTGCCGGCGCCTTAGCGATGGTGGCGTTGAAGAACGAGGGGACGTCTGTCCTGCGGGATTTGATGTAGTCCGGCGGGCACACCGCACCGACGCTTGTCGTGCCGTCGGCCAATGGGATGAACCAGAACCAGCCATGCTCGAACCAGAAGATGCTGATATTTCCCTCCGCCTGACCTTCTTGCCGCCTGGCGCCGGTGAAGTGGCCATAGACGGCTGCGCTGGCGTGACGCCGGTTGCGCTGCTTGAGACCGAGCTTGTTGGCGAGAAAGGTGTCGCGGCCGGAGGCGTCGACGAAGAAGCGGGCCCGCCAGTGCTGGCAGCAGCCCGCCTCCGACCTTGCGACGACTTGAACAGCATCGTGGCGCTGAAAATCGACCTCCGTGACGCGGCAGCCCTGGATGACCCTGGCGCCCTTGGCGGCGGCGTTGTTCAGCAGGATGTGGTCAAACTGGGAGCGTCTGACCTGGAAGGCGTAGGGCAGGTTCTTGTTCCAGGCGTCGGCGAACTGGAACGTAACGGCTTTGCGATGCGCCGGCGAGACGAAGTCGACGCCCCATTTCGGCATGCCGATCGCCTCAATCTGGTCAGCGATGCCGAGCCGGTCGAACAGTGGAAGATTGAGCGGCAGCAGACTTTCGCCGATGTGGAATCGCGGGTGGACGTCCTTCTCGATCACGACGACGTCGAGTCCCTGCTCGGCAAGCAGTGCCGCGATGGTTGACCCGGCGGGACCGCCACCTGCAACAAGGACTTCGCAAACACCGGAAGTTCCCGGTGCGCAATCAGCCACATTGGCTTCTTGCGCTGCCGTGGGATCGGCCATCAGGCGTTCCACATGGCGATGACACGGGTATCCGGGTGGTTCTTGGCGTAACCCAGTATGTTGAGCGAGGCGGGATCCAGGGCGAGATGCTTCCCCTCCAGCACCGGAAGACCGATCCATCGTATCGCGAGCACGCAGCCGAAGTGACCGTGCGAGAAAAGCGCGATGCTGCCACCAAGGCTTTCCAGGTGCTGGATCAGCCGGTCAGCGCGCTGGGCCAACTGCGCGGGGGTTTCGCCGCCGGGGCAGCCGTCGCGGAAAACGCTCCAGTCCGGGCGCTGCTGGCGGATCTCGGCCGAACGTTTGCCTTCATACTCGCCATAGTCCCATTCCGCGAGGTCTGGCTCGATGACGGCGGCGGCACCGAGTCCAGCCAATTCACACGTGCGCCGCGCGCGCTGCCGCGGGCTGGTCAACACATGGTCGAACCCGATCGGTTGCATCCTGGGGGCGAGCCTTCGCGCATCCTCCTCGCCTTTGGCGGTCAACGGGATATCGGAGTGGCCGGTATGCCGGCCGGAAAGCGACCATTCGGTCTCGCCATGGCGGACGAGGTAGAGACGAAGGACCATGCTTATGCCATTCCCATCGAAATGTCGGATGCGCGGGCGACAGGCACATCCTCGCATTATGTCCGGTGGACATAAAGGGCGCTGTTGAGTGGGAAGATGGGCTGCCATTAAGGGTTCCGCGCAGTGCGGGTATGATCAGCCCGGCAGCAAGGGGAGGATCCGTTGAAGAAACTGATAAACGATCCGCGCCGCGTGGTGCGCGAAATGCTTGAGGGCCTGGCCGATATCACACCCGGGATCGCGCTGCTTGACCAGGCGGATGTCGTCATCCGTGCCGACCTGCCGGCACCGCAACAGCGACGGGTGGCGGTGATTTCGGGCGGCGGTGCGGGGCATGAGCCGGCACATGCGGGCTATGTCGGCACGGGAATGCTGCATGCGGCGGTGGTTGGTGATGTCTTCACCTCACCCTCGGTCGATGCGGTTCTGGCGGCCATCAAGGCGGTTGCCGGGCCAGCGGGGGTCGTGCTGATCGTCAAGAACTACACCGGAGACCGGCTCAACTTTGGCCTGGCCGCGGAGATGGCGCGAGCCGCCGGCATTCCGGCTGAGGTCGTGGTGGTGGCCGACGACGTAGCCCTTCGCGATACCGTCGAGCCGGCGCGGCGGCGTGGCATCGCCGGAACGGTGCTGGTGCATAAGGTGGCGGGTGCCTTGGCGGAGGCGGGTGCCGAACTGCAGCGCGTCGCTGAGGCCGCTCGGCAGGCCGCGGCGGCGGTGGGCAGCATGGGCGTTGCCCTGGGGCCCTGTATCGTGCCGGCCGCCGGAACTCCAGGCTTCAGCCTTGCCGAGGACGAGATCGAGCTTGGGCTGGGCATCCACGGTGAGCCCGGCGTGCGGCGAACAAAAATCCAGCCGGCCGACCGACTGGTGGACATCATCCTGGAGGCGATTGTTGCGGACCGGACGATTGGCCCGGGCACGAGGGTGGTGCTGCTGGTGAACGGACTGGGGGGCACGCCGCCGATGGAGTTGGCGATCGTGGCGAGGCGGGCGGTGGCCGGCCTGCGGGCGCGAGCCATCGTCGTGGAACGGGTCTGGAGCGGGACATTGCTCAGCGCGCTGGAGATGCCCGGGTTCTCCTTGTCCGTGCTGACGGTCGATGACAACAGGCTGGCGCAGCTTGACGCCGCCACGACGGCCCGAGCATGGCCTGGGAGCGGCGTGCTGCCGGCAAGCCGGGTGACGTGTGCGGCAGACGTTGCGGACCTTCTGGGGGCTGAGTGCTACCGATCAGATGATACCGCCGGCGGCGCGGTTCTGGCCGCGGCTGTGATCTGTGCAACGGCACTTGAGGGGAACGAACGCCGGCTGACTGAACTGGACAGTGCGGCGGGTGACGGCGATCTGGGGATCAGCATGGCGCGCGGTGCGGCAGCGATAAAGGCGCTGTCCGGCACGGCTGGCCCTGACGCCGCCGCGATGCTGACGCAGATCGCCGGGGCGCTGCGGCGGTCGGTCGGTGGCAGCTCCGGCCCATTCTACGCGGTGGGGCTGCTGCGGGCGGCCGAGCATCTTGCCAGTGGCGCGGGATCGGGCGTGTCTGGATGGATTGCGGCGTTTGAACGGGCGGTGGCCGCCGTCGCGGGTTTGGGCGGCGCGAAACCTGGGGATCGCACCATGCTGGACGCGCTGTATCCGGCGGTGGAGGCGTTGCAGGCAGCGACAGCCCGGGGAGCCTCGGTGGCGGAGGCATGGTTGCGGTGTGTCGAGGCGGCGGAGGCGGGGGCCGCGGCGACGGCACAGATGCGTCCGGCGTTGGGGCGGGCGGCTTATTTGGGAGATCGGGCGCTGGGCGTGCCGGATGGGGGCGCGGTTGCGGTCGGCATCTGGCTGCGGGCGCTGACGGCGGTGGTTCGGTGAGGCGTCGGGAGGTGAACTGGCGGAGGGGATGAGATTCGAACTCACGGTACGGGTTGACCCCGTACAACGGTTTAGCAAACCGCCGCCTTCAGCCACTCGGCCACCCCTCCGCCGGGGTAACATCCCCAACACTGTCGCTTAGTGGACAGCCTGGACACGGCGTTTGCAACAGTGCTTGTAGGCAAGCGCCGCGCCAGCGTCAAACAAGATCTAGCTCAGCGGAACCTCGAAGCCGCGCGCCGTAGCCGGGCGCGCCATCATCGTCTCATACCAGCGCTTCACATTGGGAAACGCCGCCAGATCGACCTTGTGACGTTCATGCCGCCACGCCCATCCCAGGATAGCGAAATCAGCGACCGACACGTCGTCGGCGACGTACTCGTGCTGTGCCAGCCGGCGGTCGAGGACGCCGTAGAGGCGAACCGTCTCCTTGGAGTAGCGTTCCAGGCCGTAGCGCTGGTCCTGCGGATTTTCAACCTGCAGGAAGTGGTGCACCTGCCCCGGCATCGGACCAAAGCCGCCCATCTGCCACATCAGCCACTCCAGCACTGGAACCTGCTTGCGGGTATCGGCCGGATAGAACTTGCCGGTCTTCTGCCCCAGATAGATCAGGATCGCACCCGATTCAAAGACGCTGATCGGCGATCCACCCGGACCATCGGGGTCGATGATCGCCGGAATCCGGTTGTTGGGACTGATCTTCAGAAAGTCAGGGGCGAACTGCTCGTTCTTGCTGATGTTGATCGGGTGCACACTGTAGGGCAGCCCCATCTCCTCCAGCGCCACGCTGATCTTGCGGCCGTTGGGTGTGTTCCAGGTATGTAGCTCGATCGGCATGTCTGCCCTTCCTTCGTATCAGCGGTCACAGTGCGCATAACCAGTATCCGGAGCAAGAGCGGCGGCCTGTATCAAAAGGACAGCGACATGAAGATTGCGACCTGGAACGTAAACTCGATCCGCCAGCGCGAGGGCCATGTCCAGCGCTGGCTCGAGATTTGCCAGCCCGACGTGCTGTTCCTGCAGGAGATCAAGTGCGAGACCGCTGCCTTTCCCTCATTGTCGTTCAGCGGTCTGGGTTACGCTGCCGGGGCTGTCGGACAGAAGGCCTACAACGGTGTCGCGGTCCTTGCGCGCATGCCGTTCAGCGTTGTCCACCGCGCCCTGCCCGGCCTGCCGGAAGCCGACGGCCAGGCACGTTATATCGAGATCGAGACCGAAGACCTGACGATGATCGGCATCTACCTGCCGAACGGGAACTCTCGCGGTGAGGATGGCTTCGCCTACAAACTCGCGTGGATGGACCGCCTGGGCGACAGGGCCGAGAGCCTTCTGGCGAGCAACCGGGCGGTGGTCATCACCGGCGACTTCAATGTCTGCCCAACCGACGAAGACCATGCCCCGGGGACGTTGTCGCCGGAGGACGCGCTTGTGCGTCCAGAGAGCCGCGCACGCTACCGCCGGCTGCTTTGGATGGGGCTGACGGATGCCGTGCGTGCGGTGCATCCGCATGGCCCGGTCTATACATTCTGGGATTACCAGGCCGGCGCATGGCAGCGGGACATGGGGCTGAGGATCGACCATACGCTGCTCTCACCCGCTCTGGCCGAACGTCTGGTCGCAGCCGAACCGGACCGCAACGAGCGTGACCGTATGCAGCCGTCTGATCATGTGCCGGTCGTGGCGACCCTGCACTGAGAGTTACTCCCAGTGCGCGGGACGCCAGACCCAGCGGCCCTGCCGCGGCGCCCACAGCCAGCGACCTTCGGCATAATGACCGAAATGCGGGCCGCGTTCGACATATTGGCCGCCGAACCAGACATAGCGAAAGCCGTTCCAGTGCCAGTGGCCAGGCTGCCAGATCACCCGCGGGCCAGGCGGCGGCGGCACGACCTCGGCGCGCGGCGGAGGAATTGGCGCATAGCCCGGCGGCGGCGGTTGAGCGCTCGCGCCGCCGACGCCGATGCAGGTGACGCCAATCAGGCAGGCCATCGCGCCGCCAACGAGCCGCTTCATTCGTCACTCCCGTTCAATACGGCTTCCGGATACCAGCGTCGTCAGTAACGTGTGGTGCCCGATTGTAACAGTTGCCTGCTGGAATGATCAGATATCGGCATAGCAGTGGGTTTCCGCCGCGGCCCCGGGGTGGGTTGTGGCGCCGGCACAGGCAGGTCCGACGAGTTGCGCGTATTTCCAGATCGCACCCGCGTTGTAGTCGGTCGGCCGCGGCTTCCAGGCCGCTTTGCGTGACGCAATTTCCTCCGCCGGCACAAGCAGGTCGATCGTGCCCTGGTCGGCGTCGATGATGATCCGGTCGCCGTTCTGGACGAGTGCAATCGGGCCGCCGATTGCTGCTTCCGGTCCGACATGACCGATGCAGAAGCCGCGTGTCCCGCCGGAGAACCGGCCATCGGTGATCAATGCCACTTGCTCACCCATGCCCTGACCGTAAATGGCACCGGTGGTCGACAGCATTTCACGCATGCCCGGGCCACCTTTCGGCCCCTCGTAGCGAATGATGATCACATCACCCGCCTTATAAGCGCGCGCCTGCACCGCGGCGTATGCGGCTTCCTCCGAGTCAAAGCACAGGGCGGTTCCTTCGAACCGCAGGTTCTGCAGGCCGGCGACCTTCACGATAGCCCCTTCCGGCGCTAGGCTGCCTTTAAGCCCGACAACGCCGCCGGTTGGCGAGATCGGGCGGGAGACCGGGTAGATCACGTCCTGCCCCGTGGGGAAGACGACACCCTGGTGATTTTCCGCCAGGGTCTTGCCAGTGACCGTCAGGCAGTCGCCGTGCAGCAGGCCGCCGTCGAGCAGGGCCTTGATGATGACGGGGATGCCGCCGACGTTATGCACGTCGAGAGCAACATATTTGCCGCCGGGCTTGAGGTCGGCGATGTATGGTGTCCGCCGCATGATCTCGACCACGTCATCCATGGTGAACCGGATACCGGCCTCATGCGCCAGTGCCGGCAGGTGCAATCCTGCGTTGGTAGAGCCACCGGTTGCAGCCACGACGACGGCGGCGTTCTGCAACGCCTTCAGGGTGACGATGTCGCGCGGGCGAATATTCTGCTCGATCAGGTCCATCACGGCCCGTCCGGATTCGACGGCGAACCGGTCGCGTTCCTCGTATGGCGCGGGTGATCCGGCGGATCCCGGCAGGGCAAGACCGATTGCCTCGGAGACCGTTGCCATGGTGTTGGCGGTGAACTGACCGCCACAGGCCCCGGCTGAGGGACAGGCAGCGCATTCCAGCTCATGCAGGTCTTCATCCGACATGCCGCCTGCAGCGTGGCGGCCAACCGCCTCGAACACGTCCACGACGGTGACGTCACGGCCCTGAAAGCGGCCCGGCAGGATCGAACCGCCGTACATGAACACGCTAGGCACATTAAGTCGCAGCATTGCCATCATCATGCCAGGCAGCGACTTGTCGCATCCGGCTAGGCCAACCAGGGCATCATAGCAGTGGCCGCGCACCGTCAGCTCAACGCTGTCGGCGATCAGATCACGAGAAACCAGGGAGGACTTCATTCCCTGGTGCCCCATGGCGATGCCGTCTGTCACGGTAATGGTGGTAAACTCGCGCGGCGTACCCCCTGCCCCGCCGACGCCCTTCTTGACCGATTGCGCTTGCCGGCTGAGCGCGATGTTGCAAGGTGCCGCTTCGTTCCAGCAAGTCGCGACGCCGACGAAGGGCTGGTCGATCTCCTCCTGCGTCAGACCCATGGCATAGTAGTAGCTGCGATGCGGCGCGCGGCCCGGTCCGACGGTGACGTGGCGGGACGGCATTTTCGACTTGTCCCAACGCCTGGTCAGCATGTTCGTGTTCCTTCCGGCTTAGATGACGCGGTTATAGCGCGGTGGCCGGGAACGCCAAACCGGTGCAAGCTAGACCTTTTGGACAGGCGGGGCGCGCAGGCATTGGAGGCAGGCGGAGATGAAGGGGCGGCGATGTCTGATGGTGCTTCGCGATGTAATCAAATTTCAATTGCGCCACGGATGATATTCGTTATTTTGTCAGAACTCTTACGTTTCCAGCAAAAAGATTCACACTGATGTATTGCTGCTACTTCATGCTAGCAGGCCGCGTTACCCAGGGTTGCAACCTTGAGGTCGCAACTCTAGACGCCGCCATCGCGACAGGCCAGAAGATTTTGGCCGATCAAATCGACATCGACGACTGCGACGGGCTGGAAATCTGGCTGGATCGGGCGCTGCTGTACAAGTTCGCCCATTAGAAGGCGCAGGCGGTCATAGGGTTCAAGTCACCATTCATTTTTAATGAATATGCAATTATTGCCTATTACGCGTCTGTGTATTGCCAAATCGATGCAATATCGTCATGTCATCGCCCGCCATTGATCGCGTAGGAGCGCATGTGACATGAGGCTTAACAAAGAAGCTCTTTCAACCCGGGTCGTCGTTCGCCGCGCCAGACGCGGGGCCGCGCCATTTGTTTGGGAAATTAACACCGACAACAGGATGGAGCCGATTTTTGTCTCTCCCGAGTCGTTTGTCAGCATGGAAGCCGCCTACCGCGCAGGTCAGGCACGCCTGCCAGAGTTCATCTCTGCCCGCAGGCCGAAGGCGGACGTCATGGAAAGCGCTGACTGATTGACAGGCCGCCCTGCAGATACCCGACACCTGAGTTCAGGCCTTAAGGAAGCCATGCGTCAACTGAGATTGGCCTGCCTGATCGCCAGCGTGGCTGCGGCCGGGCCCGCCATGGCGTTCGATCCCGGCAGTTCCGAGATTGTCGGCCTGCGCCTGGGCATGCATGAAGCTGAGGCGACAACCCTGCTGGCCCAGCAAGGATATCGAATGACCCGAGCATCGTCCTGCTGGGATTCGAAGATGTGCCGACCAATCATCACGGCGAGCACCAAGGATGGCCAACTGGCAATCGAGGTTTCCCAAACAGCAGGCATCGTCAAAATCGTTTATGCGCTGAACGGACACGGTGTGGGCGAAGCTGACAAGATCACAGCGGCGATCATCGATCGCTTTGGCCGGCCTGACCAGCACCAGCCGATGACCTGGTGTCAGCACCAGGATCAGGATGGGACTTGTCCGGCGGATCAGCCTACGCTGTCGTACTCGCCACAGACATTGACCTTGAGGCTGCAGACCGCGATGGATCCGTCCTGACGTCGTTCTCGCTGCACAGGATCGCCTTTCGGTAACGCATCGCTGAACCTTCTTGTTTTGGCAAATCAACCAATTGTTCATCTATCGCCGGTAAAGCGGCATTATGAACAGGCGTCTCGTGCTTTTCCTGCTAGCCCTTCTGACGCCTGACCCAGTCTTTGCAGACACCAATTTTGCGCCGACACCAGCGGCGACACAGGTTTGCCGCCAAGCCATTGCCGCGGCCGAGCGGGCGCACGGCATTCCGTCCCACCTGCTGGCAGCTATTGCGCGGGTGGAAAGCGGACGGCGGGACCAGGCGTCCGGCACCTTCAATCCCTGGCCATGGACGATCAATTTCGACGGGCAAGGCAGCTTCTATGACAGCAAGGCCCAGGCAGTCACTGCCGCGGCCTGGATGCGGCCTCGTGCCGCGATGTCGGTTGATGTTGGGTGCATGCAGATCAGCCTGACAAAACATCCGGATGCGTTCGCAACCATGGATCAAGCTTTCGACCCAATGTCGAATGCTGACTATGGCGCTCGGTTTCTGCTGCAGCTCTATGAAAAGACCGCTTCATGGCCAAAGGCAGTGGGGATGTATCATTCCGCCACGGCCGATCTGGGACATGACTACCAGGAGAGGGTCTACGCGGCATGGCCAGAAGAACAGAAACTGGCCACGGCGGCGCAACCACCCCTCGCCCCGACATGGGGCCTGCCTGTCGGGGGCTTGCCTGTTGGTCGGCCAATGTTTTCCTCATTGTTCCGCCAGAACGCGATGCATGTCGTTCCACCAACGGCCAGCGTCGGCGGCGCTCCGATCATGGGACGAACGCTGGATGTATACCGTGCGCAGCCAGTGCGTCTTGCATTTCGAATTCGCTGAGGCTGTTGCTTCCAGTAGCGTCAGCCTGACAGCGCACGCAAAAGCGGTTCAGAAGTTGTGTCATACCAGCCGACCGATGAGCTGACTGTTTCGTCTACTGGCGGTCGGCTGGCAGCTTATTGACTTCGCGCGCAGCCAACCGTCCGACCCGACGCGCAATATCAATCAGCGCGAGCGCTGCTTGATATCAGTGCATGATCCACGCGGTTGAAGCCGCCTGCTTCGCGAGAGGGGTTCTGGTCTGGTAGCCTGGAAAACTGTTCTGCTGTAGATCAGCCGCGGTTGAGGACGTCTGGCGCTAATCCTTGAACGCTCGCAGAGCGGTCAGTCCATGCTTTAGATCGGCGATGAGGTCGTCAACGTCCTCCAAACCAATATGCATCCTGACCACAGGTCCGGGAAAGCGTGCGGCCTCGGGCGAGCGGGTGATGAAGCCGGTGGTCGGAACCGCAAGGCTTTCAAAGCCGCCCCAGGACGCGCCTATGCCGAACAGATCCAGCGCTTCGACGAAGCGATGTGTTGCGGCCGGGGAGAAGTCTGGGCTGAACTCGATGCCGAACAGGCTGCAGGCGCCGGTAAAGTCGCGCCGCCATAAATCGTGCCCGGGTGCCCCGGGCAGCGCCGGGTGCAGCACCTGCGCCACCTCCGGCTGTTGCCGCAGCCAATGCGCCACCTGCAGCGCCGATTCCATTTGTGCCTGTAGCCGCACCGCCATGGTCCGGATGCCACGCAACGTCAGCCAGCAGTCGTCCGGGCTGGCATATTGGCCCAGTGTGCGGCCGGCAGCGTGCAGGATCTGCCAATCTTCCTCATTGTTGACGGTGATCGAGCCGATCAGCACGTCCGAGTGGCCTGCCAGGTACTTTGTCGCCGCCTGGATGGAGACATCGACGCCGTGCTGAAATGGCTGGAAGTGATGGATACCCCAGGTGTTGTCCATGAACACCTTCGCACCGCCAGCGTGGGCCGCCTGAGCGATGGCTGGGATGTCCTGCATCTCGAACGTATGGCTGCCCGGGCTTTCAGTGTAGACGACCCTGGTGTTCGGCCGCATCAGCGCGGTCAGCCCCGGCCCATCGATTTCTGGCAGATAGAAGGTCGTCTCGATGCCGAAGTTGCGCAGCATGCTTGAGGCAAAGGTGCGGGCCGGCCCATAGACATGATCGGGCATCAGCAAGTGGTCGCCGGCCTTCAGCCACGCCAGCAGCGGTGTGGTGATAGCCGCCAGCCCGGTAGAGACGATATAGCACCGGGTTCCGCCCTCAATCGCGGCGATCGCGTCCTCCAGCGCCCAGTGCGTGGCAGAGCCGCCGGTGCCGTAGGTCAGCACCCGCTCGCCGCGCCTGGCGGCCAACGCCTGGCGTTCCCTGACGGTCGGCACCAGGACGGTGGAACCGCGCAGCAGCGGCGGATTGACGAAGCCATGCTGCTGCTTCGTCGCGCGTCCGACGTGGGACAGCGTGGTGCGAAATCCGCGGGGCGTTTTACCGTCAGTCATCGTCCGCCTACCTCGATCGGGGTGTCAGGGCGACCGCCCCATTCCGTCCAGGACCCGTCATAGACCGCGCCTTGAGGAAGTCCGGCCAGATGCAAACCCAAGGTCAGGATGCAGGCGGTGACGCCGGAGCCGCAGGAGGTCACCACTGGTTGTGTACCATCCACGCCGGCGGCGGCAATTCGATCACGCACCTCATCGACCGGGCGGAAGGTACCGTCTGCGTGCAGCAGCTCAGTGTAAGGCAGGTTGATGGAGGCAGGAATGTGGCCGCTGCGCATCCCGCCCCGAGGCTCCGGCACCTCTCCGGTGAAGCGGCCGGCGGCCCGTGCGTCCAGCACCTGCTCAGAGCGGGTTGTCACGTTGTGCAGCATGTCGCCGACACCACGCAGCCGGCTGGCCCGATAGTCCGGCCGGAACACGCCAGGCGCAGGTGTCTCGGGTTCGCCATTTTCCGTAGGGTGGCTTTCGCGCAGCCACTTGAGCAAGCCTCCATCCAGAACAGCGGCGTCATCATGGCCGAAAAGTCCCATCAGCCACCAGCCTCGCGCCGCTGACGCCAGGCCCTTCTGATCATAGAACACAACCCGGGAGACATTGCTGACACCGAGCTGCGTCATCAGCCGGGCGAAACGGCCGGGGGCGGGTACCATGTGCGGCAGATCCGTGTCGAGATCGGCGATCTGGTCGATGTCAAAGAACCTTGCGCCCGGAATATGCGCTTGCAGAAACTCCGCCTTGCCGTCCTTGGGCTCGTTCGGCAGATATTTCGTTGCATCGAACACGACGAGGTCGCGGCTGTGCAGGTTTTCAGCCAGCCAATCGGTGGTGACCAGGGGACCCATCAGACATCCTATCGATCAAGGCAGCCATCGTAGAGATAGTTGGGGCCTGGTCAAAGGATGGTTGGCTGGGGCGGGAGGGATCGAACCTCCGAATGACGGAATCAAAATCCGTTGCCTTACCGCTTGGCGACGCCCCAACAAGGCGACGTGATAGGTCGTGGCGGCCTTCAGGTAAAGGTAGAACCGCGAGAGCGGTTCATGCGGCACTGTGTAACCCACCACCCCACGCCCACCAGCCGCTTCGGGCGACCTGAGCAGCCGCACGCCGTGCCGCCTCGGGTGAGGCGAACAGGCCGAAGCAGGTGGCACCCGAGCCGCTCATGCGCGTGAGCAGACAGTCGGGGATGGCTTCGAGGGCGCGCAGCGCATCGTTGATTGCCGGCGCCAATGCACGGGCGGACGGTTCAAGATCATTGCGGGCGACGCGAAGATCCGCGGCGAAGGCGGCAACGTCCTGCCATCCATCTCGCGGAAACACGGCCGCACTAGAAAATGGCCCGGAACGCCCGCGGAACACGGATGGGGTTGCGACAGCGACCCCGGGGTTGAGCAGCACAATCCCGACGTTTGGCAGATGCGGAGCGAGCCTCAGTATCTCGCCGGTTCCACTCATCAAGGTCGCCACCCCGGCAAGGCAGGCTGGTACATCCGCACCTAGACCAATGGCGATGGGGTGCAGATCGGCTTGATCGGGCGAAAGATTCCAGAATCGGCAAAGCAAACGCAAGGTGGCCGCCGCGTCCGCTGAACCGCCGCCGATGCCGGATGCCAGGGGAAGGTTCTTCTCCAGCCGCAGCGCAGCATGTGGGGCCAGGCCGGCATAGGCTGCCAGAGCACGAGCCGCCCGTAGCACCAGGTTGTCGGCTTCGGCTTTCAGTCCGCCAGCGAAGGTGCCTGCCAGCGACAATGACAGCGTATCCGCCGGTGTCACACTCACCCGATCGCCGACGCCGGCTAGGACCACCAGGCTGTCCAGCAGATGATAGCCATCCTCACGTCGGCCCAGCACATGCAGATGAAGGTTGACCTTGGCGGGGGCAAACTCCCACAGAGCAGACATGAACTGGGGCGCTACTGCCCGCTGATGACCGCGCCGGTGTGGACGGTGTTCAGCTTAGCTTCCAGCTTCGCCGCGTCATCCGGACTTGGGTTCAAGGTCAAGGCTCGGCGCCACTGGTACTGGGCCTCGATCTTGCGACCTGCAGCCCAGTAAGCGTCGCCCAGGTGTTCGTTGATGGTCGAATCCTCAGGCTCCAGCTCCACCGCCTTCTCCAGGGTCTTGACCGCTTGCTGCGGATGGCCCTGGCGATACTGCACCCAGCCGAGGCTATCGGTGATTGCGCCGTCGTTCGGCCGCCGCTCCGCCGCGTTCTGGATCATCTGGCGAGCCTCGTCCAGGTGATGACCCATATCGGCAAGCGAATAACCAAGATAGTTCAGCACGAAAGGCTGATCGGGGGAGAGCTGCAACGCATGCTCAAAGTCGCTTTTTGCCTTTGGCCACTGATGGGAGCGTTCTTCGGCGACACCGCGGTTGTAGAACACGACCCAATCTGATGCCGCAGGCCTGGGAATGCGGCCGATCGCCTTGTCGTAGGCGGCGACGGCGTCGGTGAAGCGCTGCGTCATCCGCAGGATGTCACCGCGTTGTTCGTCCGGCAGCGGGCTGTTCGGATAATCCTGCGCCATACGCTCCAGATCGCGCATCGCATCGTCCGAATGGCCAAGCCGATCCGTCAGCGCCGCTCGGCGAAGCTGGACAATGGAGAAGATCGGATCGCTTGCCGGCACCTCCGCCAAGACACGCAGAGCCGCCTGCAGGTGCTGCTGGTTACCCAGGATGTCTGCGGTCAACAATCGGGCGGCGGCGAAATCGGGGCGCAGGTCGAGTGCCAGGCGCAGCATGATCAGCGAGAAATCATTGGCGTCCTGCGCGCGTAGCAAGGCCGCGAAAGTGAAGTAGGCCTCGGCAATGCCATCGACGGCACGTGAGACGGGTTGCTTCGTCACGTTCGCGAGGAGCGCGGGCATGGCGATGGACAGATCCGGCGCGCCGACCGGCAGGGTACCCAGCATATGCTGGGCTTCAGCCGCCTGTCCCGCGCGGGCTTCCCAACTCGCCAGGATCTGCGCCAAGCGCAGATTAGGCTCCGTCATGTTAGTTTGGACAATTCGATACAACCGGGCGGCTTCCTCCGGCCGATTGCCGACGTCGGCGATCATCGCGGCCTGCAAAGCGAACAGCGCGCGAAAGCGGGGATTTTCAACATATGGACGCAACGTCGACAAAGCGGCGTCGGTCCGGCCGTCGCCCTGTTGTGTCCAGGCAACCAGCAGCGGCTGCAGAAGTTGCGTCATGCCCTCACGAGGCAGGCCGTGGAAGCGTGTCTCCGCCTCCTGCCAGTTGCCCACCTTTACGTCGACGTCCGCCAGCACAAGCTGGGCGACCTGGCTGTCAGGCAACTGGCGCGCCAGTTTCACAACTTCCGGCCGTCCGGCGCTGAGGCAGGCGATAAAAGCCTCCAGCGTCAGGTCAGGGTCGCCCGGGTTCTCGGCGACCGCCTTCAACAGGTCGTTCGCAGCGGTGGTGGCGTCGCCCTCCGCCAGGGCGAACCGTCCAGCAAGGAAGTTGCCGTATACGCCGGCTGGAACCGGAGCCGTATTGGCACTGCTGGACGGTTCGGACGCCGCGCAAGCCGACAACAGGATAAGCGCGAGAAGGACGGACCGCCGGGCGGTACGGACATGGTGCATTGCCAGATGGTAGCAGCCGATAACCGCCATGTCATTCAGCTTGCGATAGTTGCTGATGAATAATAGCTCAGTTTGGCCACACGGCCGGGAAATCCAGCGCCACCCGGGCGCTGCCCTCGCGTTACATGCCACCCGGATAGCTGGGACCACCGCCGCCCTCCGGCGGCACCCAGTTGATATTCTGGGATGGATCCTTGATGTCGCAGGTCTTGCAGTGGACGCAGTTCTGCGCGTTGATCTGCAGTCTCGGCTTGTCCGTGTCGGCCTCGACGATCTCGTAGACACCAGCGGGGCAGTATCTAACCTCCGGGCTACGAAATTGCGCCCAATTGAGATCGATCGCCCTGGCCGGATCGGCAAGCACCAGGTGCGCCGGCTGGTGTTCCTCGTGGTTGGTGTTGCTGATGAAGACCGAGGACAGCTTGTCAAACGTCAGAACGCCGTCCGGTTTCGGATAGGCGATGCGTGGTGCTGCACCGGCTGCGACCAGGGTATCGTTGTCGGCATGCGGATGATGCAGCGTCCATGGCGCTTTGCCACGCAGAACATAAGTGTCCAGCGCGCTGTAGGCCAAGCCGCCCCACATGCCGAACTTGGCGAAGGCCGGTCGCACGTTCCGGACGGCGGTCAGTTCCGGCCACAACCAGCTTGACCTCAGCCGATCGAGGTAGCCGGGCAGTTCGGCCGCGGCGTCGCCGGCCAGGGCTTCGGCGACGGTTTCAGCGGCAAGCATGCCGGATTTCATCGCCGTGTGGGTCCCCTTGATCTTCGGCACGTTGAGGAAGCCCGCCGCGTCGCCGATCAGCAGTCCCCCGGGGAAGCTCAGCTTTGGAATAGATTGCAGACCGCCTTCGTTCAGCGCTCTGGAACCATAGGAGATGCGACGACCGCCCTCAAAATGCCTGCGCATCGCGGGGTGAGTCTTGAAGCGCTGCATCTCGTCGAACGGCGACAGCCATGGGTTGCTGTAGTCCAAGCCGATGACGAAGCCGAAAGAGACCAAATTTTCGCCGAAGTGGTAGAGGAACGAGCCGCCGTAGGTCGCGCGGTCCAGCGGCCAGCCTAGGCTGTGCTCGATCAGGCCAGCCTTGTGGTTGGCGGCGGGAACCTCCCACAATTCCTTGATGCCAATGGCGTAGGTCTGCGGGTCCTTGCCATCGCGAAGGTTGAAGCGATGCATAAGCTGCTTGGACAGCGACCCGCGGCAGCCTTCGGCGAACAGCGTATAGCGGGCGCGCAACTCCATGCCCGGCTGGAAGTTGCCGGTGGGTTGGCCGTCCTTGCCGATACCCATGTCTCCCGTGGCGATGCCGACGATGCGGCCGTCGGCCTCCAGCAATTCGGACGCGGCGAAGCCAGGATAGATCTCCACACCCAGCGCCTCTGCCTGCTGGCCCAGCCAGCGCACGACATTCCCCAACGAGACAATGTAGTTGCCTGCGTTATGCATCTGCGGCGGGGTCGGCAGCCTGATGGCGCGGGACGGGGTGAGGAACAGGAAGCGGTCCTCCCGTGCCGGCGTTTCGAGGGGCGCCCCCTTGTCCTTCCAATCGGGGATCAACTCATTCAGCGCGCGCGGTTCGACCACGGCGCCGGACAGGATATGAGCGCCGATCTCCCCTCCCTTCTCGACCAGGCAGACCGCCAGTTCCGGATTGAGCTGCTTGAGGCGGATCGCTGCAGAGAGGCCGGCCGGGCCACCGCCCACGATCACGACATCGAATTCCATGGCTTCCCTTGCGGGCCGTTCCTCCGGCATTTTCGTCTCCTCGTCGGCTGTCGTAACTGTGACTCAAACTTATGTGCGTCAGATCACCTCGGCGGGGCAAACCGACAAGTCCTCCCGAACATTTAACCGATCGCCATGGAGTGTCACCGGTGCCTGCAGATGAGGCTTTGTTACTGATCGGCCATGGATCGGCGCGTTATCCGGACGCCGGCGCGGCATTGCACCACCACGCTGGCGTGCTGCGGCAGCGCGGAGCGTTTGCCCAGGTGGAAGTCGGGTTGCTGAACGGTGTGCCCGCGGTGGCGGAGGCGCTGTCCAAGGTAGTCGGCCGCGCCGCACGGATTGTGCCGTTCTTCATGGAGGACGGCTACTTCAGCCGCGTTACGATCCCCAGGGCGATCGAAGCAGTCTTAAAGCAGGCGGCTTCGTCAGATCGACCGCGCGTCAGCGTGGGGCCGCCGATCGGTATCCACCCGGAAATGGCCGGCATCATAGAGCGGCAGGCGCGCCAGACATGCTGCCGCGTTGCACTTGCGGTGAATCGGGCTGGGGTTCTGGTCGTTGGACACGGCTCAGCCACGGCGCCCGGACGCGCGCTGGCGCTGCACCGGCATGCCGCGATCCTAGCCGCGAAATCCGTATTTGCGGAGGTGAGGACGGCGTGCCTGGAGGAGCCGCCGTTCGTGGCGGACGTGCTGGCAAGCCTGCGCATGCACCCAACGATCGTTGTGGGCTTCTTTGCCAACCTGGGCGGCCATGTGCGGGACGATCTGCCTGGGTTGATCTCCGCCGAGGGGGTGGCGCGCGGCTGCCGCGGGCCGGAGGTTGTCTGCGACGGCTCCGTTGCCTTTTCGGACGCGATGGTCCGGATCATCATGGATCAGGCGATGGCGGCAATTCCGCCCTCGAGCGACGATGCAGCACACTGATCGACAATTCTGCCATGAGATCCGTTGACGAGCCGAAAGTCTTGTAACAGTGGAGATTTGATCCCAAAGATCGGCCATGGCTTCGCATGAGCGCCTAAACTGCCTGAAGTGTCCGGCCCTGTGCTGCCGCATGGCAGGTTATGTGCGCGTCAGCCGCGACGACATCCGCAGGTTGGCGAGACACCTGGAGGTCAGCGTGGCCGACTTCGAGAAGCGCCACGTGGTGGAGGTAACGCGCAAGGGTGAAAAGCGGATCAAGGAGGGATACAAGACCTGCCAGTTCCTCTCCGAAAATCATCTGTGCAGCGTCTATGAAGCCCGCCCGCACGATTGTCGCGGGTATGTCTGCTGGAACCAGCCGGACGAGACGGTCTACGGCTACGCGGTGTTCCTGCAGACGGGCGTCGCGCGGCTGCGAGACCTGGAGAAATAGCAACCATGGTAGGCGCGCTGTCTATACCTCGGCCTCTGTCACCTGGCGCAGGAACGCTTCTGAGCGGGCGGCGGCCTCATTCGCCAGCCGGTTCGGGAACAGCGTAAACCCGTGCGGGCCGCCCGGGGTAGACCGCGAGATCCGTCTCGTTCCCGGCGGCGACCCAGCGGGCGTGCATGAACAGCGTGTCATCCAGCAGCGCGTCGGCGGTGCCGACGCTGAACAGTGCCGGACACAGACCCTTCAGATCGGCATACAACGGCGAGATATCCGGCACCCTTCGATTGGTCACTGTCGGCAGGAAGGCGTTGTAGAACTGATGCATGTCGATCGTGCGCAGCACCAGGCGCCGGTTGCCGAATGCCAACTGGCTCGGCGTCATGCTCAGGTCAAACGCGCCGTAGACCAGATTGGCGCCACGCAGGCCGGTGTAGCCGTAGCGGTCGCGCAGCCGCAGGGCCGTCACGGCGGCAAGGTGGGCACCGGCTGACTCGCCGCCGATGGTTAGCCGGTCTGATCCGAAGGTATCTCGGGCGTGCTTGATCAGCCAGGCGGCGGCGGCTTCACAATCATCGGGGCCAGCCGGATAGGGATGCTCCGGAGCCAGCCGATACTCCACGCTGACCACGGTCAGGCCGGTGTTGTCGGCGATACGCTCCAGCATTGAATCCTGCTGATCAGCGGCACCGAGCACCCAGCCGCCACCGTGGATGTGCAGGTAGACGCCGCGGGTGTGGGACGGCGCGATGATGCGAAGCGGGATCTGGTTGCCGTCGCGGCCTTCGATGGTCATGGTGCTGGCCCGCGGCGAAAGCACTGCGGGCGGAAATGGCCCGCGGCCTTGACGCCGGGCCTCACGCGTAGCCTCTGGACCGATCTGCCACCATTCCGGCAAGCCGGTCAGCAGCTCGACAAGCGTCTCATTCAGCTTCGCGGTGTCGTCTGCAATGGCATCCTGGCGGAACAGTGCCGGGTTCAACGGGTGAGTCGTCATACACTTTTCCTTGATCAGAACCGATTGAAGCCGTTTCCGTGATTATACGGGGTCCTGCCGAATCCAAAAGCGTGGGAGAAGCGCAACCAGGCCAAACGGAAGATTACTCGCCGTTCAAGAGCATTCGCGTCAAGTCGTTTCTATCTCAACCATTAAAGGAAGAGTGCGATGCCGTTCCTGCGGGCCATCACTTCATCGATTACTGTCTGCCTGTTCTTGCTTGGTCTTGTCGAAGGGCTGGCGGGACCAGCCCTGGCACAGCCAACAGTCGTGCCGGATGCCGTGCATCTCGCCCGGGCGCAAAAGGCGACGGTCGAGCTGATCGCCGGGGGCGCCGGAAGCACGGATGCCCGGGTAGCGGCTGATATGGCCCAGGTGCTCGACGATGGGGACAAGCTGCGGGTGCTGCCAATCCTGGGCCGTGATTCGATGCAGAACATCGCGGACCTGATCTACCTGAAGGGGATCGACGTCGCGATCGTCCACACCGATGTGCTGACTGAGACGATGGAGCGCAGCACGGTGCCACGCGAGAGCTCGGTTCAGTACATCGCCAAGTTGTTCGCGGAAGAAATTCACGTTCTGGCGCGCGCTGACATTGCCAGTCTAAGTGAGCTTGCTGGCAAGCCGGTCGCGGTTGGCACGGCCGGCAGCGAGACTGAATTGACGTCCTCAGCCGTGCTGAACATGTGCCATGTCGCCCCGGCGATAACGCATGATGCCCAGACCGTCGCGCTGAGCCGTCTGCGTCACGGCGAGATCGCGGCGATGTTTGTCATCGGCGGCAAGCCGGTGCCGCTGCTGAACGAGATCGGACCCGGCACCGGGCTGCATTTCCTGCCGATTCCGCTGAATGCTCAGTTGTTGGACACCTATGTGCCGACGGTCCTGGACCATCAGCACTATCCCAACCTGGTTCCGGCCGGGCCGCCGGTGGACACCGTGGCGGTTGGATCGGTGCTTGTCACACTGTCCGCTCCGCCGGACAGTGCCAGGGCAAAGCGGGTCAACCGTTTCGTCGACATGCTGTTCGAGCGGTTCGAGCAGTTCAACCAGCCTTGGCTCCATCCGAAATGGCAGGAAGTCAATCTTTTGGCCCAGATTCAGGGCTGGACGCGCTACAGTGAGGCCTCCACCATGCTGCGGATGCATGGCGATGCCAAGCCGCCCAGTTCTTTCACCGCGTATCTAGGTCAGGCAGTCCAGACCCGGCACGAGCCGTGACCAGCGGACGGCGCTGAACCGCGATTTCCTGCTCTGGCCACAGCGGCACGTTAGCCGTCAGCTCGACTTTTCGTCCCGGCTCTGGCTAGCATCCTCCCAACGCGAAAGAACGACGGAGGGTGTTCGATGAAATTCGGTATTTTCTACGAGCTGCAATGCCCCAGGCCATGGGAGGCCGATACCGAGCACAAACTGTATCAGAACGCCCTGTCACAGGTTGAGCTCGCCGACAGGCTGGGATTCCACTATGCGTGGGAGGTCGAGCACCACTTCCTGGAAGAGTATTCCCATTCGCCCCAGCCGGAGGTCTTTCTGGCGGCGGCCAGCCAGCGCACAAAACAGATCCGCCTGGGTCACGGCATCATCCAACTGACCACAAACCATCCGGCGCGGGTGGCGGAGAAGGTCGCCTGCCTGGACCTGGTCAGCAATGGGCGCGTCGAGTTCGGCATGGGGGAAGGTGCCAGCATTACGGAGCTGGGGCCGTTCGACCGACAGATGGAGGACAAGCAGGCGGTCTGGGAAGACGGCATCCGCTGCGTGCTGCCGATGTTCAAGGACGGCGGGTGGCAATATGACGGCCCCTATTTCAAGTTCCCGCTGCGCAACGTGCTGCCGAAGCCGGTGCAGAAGCCGCATCCGCCGTTGTGGGTCGCGTGCTCCCAGCTAGAGACGATCGAATTGGCGGGCCGCTGCGGGATTGGTGCCTTGGGATTTCAGTTCCTCTCAGCCGAGATGGCGCATGCCTGGGTGCATGCCTACTACAACTCGTTCGTGCTGCGGCAGCAGAAGCTGGCGGACTACCAGTCGAACTGCAACATCGCAATGGTCAGCTATTTCATGTGCGCCGAAACGGACGAGGAAGCCCGCCGGCGAGCTGACGGCGTGACGTTCTTTCAGTTTTCGCTGGCCTACTACAGCAGTTCGCGCAACCGGGAACGCGCCGCACCAGGAACGGTAAGTCTTTGGGAAGAATACCTGAAGTGGAAGCAGGCCAACCCGGAGCTGGCGCACAAGGCGCTGACCGGAGGCCTGATCGGCTCGCCAGAAACCATCCGGCGCAAGCTTCGCCGGTTCGAAGCTTCGCACGTCGACCAGATCATCCTGCTGAACCAAGCCGGGAAGAACAGCCACCCGCATATCTGTGAGAGTCTGGCACTGTTTGCCGAAAAGGTGATGCCGGAGTTCACCGCCAAGGAGCCGGAGCATCAGGCGTGGAAGCAAAAGGTCCTGTCGCGGGAGATCGAACTGGAGGACATCGACACAACGCCGTTCAAGGATCGCGCCGGGGTCGGTAAAGGCGTAGCGATCAACAAGCTGGCGACTGCGGCGGAATGATCACAATAGGATGCACGCGCCATGACAGCAGGATTTGATTCATTCGAGGCGAACGGCCGGAGCTCAGGTTCGCGTGCCGTCGCTGTACCAAAGAGGTGATCAAGCCGCCTTAGTACGTTGGGATTAAATCGATGACCCGTGAGGCTACTGGTTGTGACAAAGCTTACCAGGGTTTTGCTTGACGCCCGGTGCTTCAAAAACCAGCGTGAAAACTTGCTCGGGTAACGCGGAACCAAGCATGTGAGCAACTCAACGGTGTGATTCGACCAAAGCAACAGGCCGAACCGGTCGTTCAAGGGAGGTTACGATGCCAGACATTGTCAGCAGACCGGTCTGCACCAGCCGTATAAAGAAAATTCAAAGCAGCAGCCTGACGCTGATCTTCTTGATCTGCGTAGTGAACTACATCGACCGCGGCACCCTGTCCGTAGCGAACCCGCTAATCCGCAATGAACTTGGCCTATCGGTTGCCGCGATGGGCGCGCTGCTGTCGGCCTTCCTGTGGCCATACGCATTCACCCTGCTGTTTGCCGGTGCGCTGGTCGATCGGCTGAAGCCGCGGCGCGTCCTGGCAATTTCGTTGCTTGTTTGGTCGATTGCCCAGGGACTGGCGGGATTCATTACGAGCTATGCGCAGTTCATTCTGGCACGAGCCCTGCTTGGCGTGGGTGAGGCGCCGATGTTTCCAACAGCCGCAAAGGTGGTCAAAGATTGGTACCACGAAGGCGATCAGGCACTGGGCGTTGGCCTCTGGAACGGCGCTTCATCACTAGGCACAGCCATCGCGCCCATCCTGCTGACGCCGATCATGCTCATGGCTGGCTGGCGCTGGATGTTCATTCTGATGGGCGTCGTCGGCGTCGTCTTTGCCGGTATCTGGTATTGGTTGTATCGCGACTTTGATTACGGCATGCTGGAAGCTAATGACCGGAACTACCTTTATGGTGGCCCGGAGCCACCCGAGGCCCACCCCGTCGAAGCTGCTGGCTGGGGCCGGTTGTTCGGTCATCGCGCCACATGGGGGCTGATACTCGGGTTCTTCGGCATTATCTATGTAACGTGGCTGTTCATTACGTGGCTGCCAGGCTATTTGGAAATGCAGCGCCACATCAGTATTCCAAAGACCGGGTTCGTCGCCTCGGTGCCGTTTCTGTTCGGACTGGTCGGCAGCGTTGGCGGCGGCTGGCTGGCTGATCGGCTGACCAAGCGGGGCATGACGGCGATCGCCAGCCGTAAGTTGTTGACGGTGGTTGGCGTCGTTGCGATGGCAATGGCGACCTTCCTGGCGGCTGAAACGCCGAGCAATACCGTCGCGGTTGGCTCGATCTCAGCGGCGATGTTCTTTGGATTCAGTGCCTCCGGTACCTCCTGGTCATTGGCCAACGCCTGCGCACCAGCCAGCTATGCTGCCTCGCTCGGCGCGATCATGGATTTCGGCGGCTTCATTGGTGGTGCACTTGCGCCATTGGTGACCGGCTTCGTCGTGCAAGTGACGGGATCGTTTACCCCAGCGTTGCTGGTCGCCGGAGCGATTGGCTTGTGTTCAGCGGCGGCTTATCTTGTCGGCATCCCAGGCGAAGCGATTTCCGGGCAGACATTAATCCGCCGCACGGCATGAGAAAGATCGGCCGCAGCCTGGAGAGAAAATGGCGGCGGCAACAAGCGTCTGGTTCGCCGGGTGAAATTCAAGCTGAGCCTGATGGACCTTCAAGCGGCGGCCGCCACAGCCTTGCCGCCGGAAAGCCGGAAGATTCGGTCCAACTTCTCAACGCCGGTCAGGCGGTGGGTGATGAGAACGATCGTCCGCCCGGCTGCCGTCTCGTTCAAGGTCTCCAGAAACGCCCGCTCCGTTTCCGCGTCCAAACCAGCGCTCGGTTCGTCCAGAATCAGGATCGGTGCGGGTGACAACAAGGCCCGCGCGAGCGCCAGCCGCCGCCCCTGGCCGCCGGAGAACCGCGTGCCGCCCTCGCCAACCCAGGTGTCCAATCGGTCCGGCAATGCCCGTACCACGTCGCCAATTCGCGCGGCATCCAGGGCCGACCATAACGCTGCGTCCTCGGCATCGGGACGAGCCAGCAGCAGGTTGGCTCGGATGCTGTCGTCGAAAAGATGAGTGCTCTGTCCGAGCCAGCCAATGCGAGCCCGCACCAGTGCTGCCGGAAGACTGGCAATATCGGTACCGCCAAGCTTGATCTGGCCTGACCGAGGTGCCACGACCTTCAAGGCGAGGGCAGCCAAGGTTGACTTTCCTGTTCCGGAAGGCCCCAGCAGCGCCACGCGTGCGCCCTGGGGGATTTCCAGCGTTAAGCCATTAAACACCAACGGCCGGTCGGGCTGCCAGCGAAACGCTACTGCTTCGAAGCTCAACGTTGTTCCCGCCGGCATCGCAGCGGGGTCCGCCGGATCGGGAACCGGGACCGGTGCATCAGCCGCCTGCAGCACCCGTTTCGCTGCGGCAGAAGCATGGCCAGCCAGCGCCCCGGCGCGAGGCAACCCTCCGACCGCCTCAAACGCGGCAAACACCAGGAATGCAGCCGCAACCGCTGCAGCCGGCCTGGCTTGAGCATCGGCCAGAACGGCAACGACTGCAATCTGTGCACACAGCAGCGACGCCGCCCCGGCGAAAGCCGTACGAGCCGCCATCCCGCGCTGCGCCGACAGCAGTGCTGCTTCCCTAGCCTGCACACGGGCCAGCATGCGTCCTTCGGCGCCGAACGCCCGGACCTCCCGCAGGCCGGTCAAGGCGTCCAGTGCGGCAAGCCGCAGTGCGCCGGCCTCGGTTACTAGACCTAGCCCGGCACGCCCGGACGCACGCGCGGCCTGCCAAGGCATCACGAACGCCGCGAAGGCAAACAGGACGCCGATCCCGGCGGCCAGCCCCGGCGAGCGGTGCCCCACCAGCAACAGCAGCACAGGCAGCAGCAATACGGCAGCCGCCAGCGGCAGCAATATTCTGAGATAAAGACCGTCCAGTGCCTCCACGTCGCCGACCAGACGCGACAGCACATCGCCCGCCTGGCGGAAGCCGAGACCGCCGGCGGACGTGTGGGCGAGGCGGCGGAACAGCCAGACCCGTATGTCAGCCAGTGCCCGGAAAGTGGCGCCATGCGTCACCAGCCGCTCGGTGTAGCGCAGCAGGACCCTTGCCGCGCCGAACCCTCGCAGAATAGCTGGGATAGCCAGCGAACCAGCCAGGATCGCAGCCCCGATGGTCAGGCCGGAGACGGTCATCAGCCCGACGCCGGCTATCAACGCGCCCAACGACACCAGCAACCCGACTAGCAGCCAAGCAGCTTGCGGCGCCCAAAGACCCATGATCCGGAACAGGGGTCCGCTCATGCGGCACCTCGGGCGGTGGCCAGCCGGCCGTCTCGCAGATCCAACCGCCTGCCGCCAAATCCATGCGCCGCTGAGGAATGGCTTGCCAGGATCACCGTCCGTCCGAGCGACAGGCGGCGCAGGCTGTCGAGTACGTCCTGCTCGGTTGCCGGATCGAGATGAGCGGTCGGTTCGTCCAGCAGCAGCAAGGGCGCATTCTTCAGATAGGCACGAGCGATCGCGATGCGCTGCGCTTGGCCGCCCGACAAGCCGTAGCCGCCTTCCCCCACCGCCGTGTCCAGTCCGTCCGGCAGAGCTGCGGTGAACTGGTCCAGCCGAGCCGACGCCGCAGCGGCAGCGACTTCTTCAACGGAGGCTTCGGGGCGTGCGAACAATACATTGTCGCGGATGGAGCCGGCGAAGAGCACAGGTCGCTGACCGATCCAAGCGGTCAGACGCGACAGTGCCTGTGGCACCAGGTCGGTGATATCGGCGCCATTAATGGTCACGCGCCCGCTGTCAGGACGAGCGAAGCCCAGCAGGATCTCGATCACGGAAGATTTGCCGGCACCGGACGGACCAGCCAGCACAAGTGTCTCGCCTGCCGCCACGCGAAAGGACAGTCCATCCAGCGCCGGGCTGCGGGAAGCATCCCATGTCAACCGGACATTGTCGAACGCTACCATGACGCCCTGGGCGGCCACGGTGCGGATCTCCCGCGCAGGCACGGGGGCTGGTAAGGGCGGCAGATCGATCAGCGACTCCGCCGCGCCGGTGGCATGCAGGCGGTCCTGGTATGCAGCCGAGAAGGTGCGCAGAGGCGCGAAGAACTCGGGCGTTAGCAACAGGACAGCCAGCGCCGTCCACAGCACCGACGCATCAGTCGCCGCACGCAACAAGGTGAAGTAGCGGATCGCCAGTAAGACCATTGCCAGGGCCGCGGCCAGATCGAGCACGACGGAAGACAGGAAGGCGACGCGCAACACCCGCATCGTGCGGATCCGCAATTCCGCGGCGGCCTGCGCCAATGCTTTAGCTTCGTCCTCCGCGCGCCCATACAAGACAATGGTGGCAATGCCCCGCATCCGGTCCAGGAAACGGGCCTGCAGCCGCGCCATGGCGAGGAACTGATTCCGTGAGGCCGCGGCGGCGCCGATGCCGGCTGCAGCCATTCCAACTGGCACTAGCAAACCGCAGCCCAGCAGCAGCAATGCGGCCCATGGATCGGCATACAGGACCACCAGAAGCACAACAGCCGGCCCGACGACGGCAAAGGTAGCTGCTGGCACATAGCGCGCAAACAAGCCGTCAAGCGCTTCAATCTTATCAACGACGATCGTTGCGAGATCCCCGGAGTGGTGCGTCCGCAGCAGCGCGGGGCCAGCATGCAGCAACCGCGACAGCGCATCGGTGCGCAACCGTCGCCTCGCTGCCGCGCCGGCAGCAAAGGCTGCCTGCTCGGTCAGATAGGCAAGCCCAGCTCGTAACAGTGCGAGAACAACGAACGCGGCCAGTGCGCCTGTCCGAGGGAAGGATCCGGAGAATGCCGCGGTCAGAACGGTTGCAGCCGCACAGGCTTGGCCGATCGCTGCAAGCAAACCCAGCAAATGCCACAGCAAGATGGGACGGGCAGCCCGGCTGCCCATGCGCTGTTCTTGACGCAGCCACGATCGCGCCGCTGCCTTGTTCAGATCCGCCTGTTCCATAGGGAACTGGCTTACCCCAAGGCCCCTGGGATGAACAGCACGTGACAACCTAGGGGATGCTTAAACTTCCTCAACGTTTCATACCTAATACATAACTTCGGCGCTGTTGGGGGACAAGGTTGCACCAACATAACTGTACCATTTTCTGGCTCACTGTTGGGGTAAGACAGAAACTCATTGCCCTCAGGTGTAAAAGTCTAGACTTAGTGTGATAGGCTGGGTTTATCGGTCGGAAATCAAGCTATGCTGGGCTAGCGCGCAGGGAGGGGAGCCGGACCGGAGCTTCAGCACCAGCATTGAAGGCAACATCGGAGCGCCGCCATGACCCAGAACCAGAAGATTATTCGTCCGAAGCCCGGTGCGCTCGAGCTTGCCAAGCAGCCTGGCAATGTCAGCTAGGCCTGCCGTATCATGGGTGAGGTTGCGAAAAGTTCGTGAGGGCATCAATCGCGCTGACCGCAACGCGCAGTTCGAACCCACCAAAGTTAGTTACAGACGTTCCAGCACCTGCGTCGTCAACAAGAAGAACGAGCTTGTCGGCAACGTGAAGAACGCTGGGCGTGAAATGCGTCCGGGGCGGTCACCGTGGAAGCAACTCGGCAAAGCCTCGCAACGAGCAGTACGGCCGACCTTGTCGACCACATCGTCACTGCCAACAGCCTATATCACATCTGGATCACCGACATCAGATTTGGGCTGACAGTAAGCGGCTTCCTCTATTCTGCCTAGGTACTCATTCCGCTGCCGCTAAGGTCGTAGGCTGCGGGATGGCAAACCATCTTCGGACGCAGCCTGTGTCCAATGCTGTGGACATGAATCGGATAGCGTCGGCCTTTCGATATTATCCACCACTTCCGAAAAGGTTGGATGGCAGGTCTATGCCATGCTCGATTACAAACTGCGTTCACCACGAATGCGGCGTAATGTGATTACTCGCGGCATCCAGTTGAGAAGACAGAAACTGCTTTGGCTTAGAATCTGCCTCGAAATCACCCCACCTGCTGGTAATCCTGAGCGACACGTCGCACGAGAAGTGCGGCGAGCGCCAGCAGCAGCCATGCGCGCGATCTTTCGATCAGTGTCTCGAAGTCCTTGGCCAGTCGCCGTGCACGGTTCAGCCAGCCGAAGCTGCGCTCAACAATCCATCTCTTGGGCAGCGCGTAGAAGCGGTTCTGCTTGGTGGTGAACGGCGGGAAGCACTTCGCCAGCCGCCGCCAGGCACATCCGGCGCGGATCAGGTAGAACAAGGCGTTGAGGATGACCCTGGCCTCGGTCAGTTTGCGGCCAAGGCGCTTGGCCGGCGGCAGCAGCGGCTCGATGAGCGCGAATTCCTCGTCAGAGAGGTCGGTTGCGTAGCGTTCACGAATGACCGCATACTTCTTGCGATCGGTCTCGTCCCAGGGCATGGCGGCTCGCTTGTCTTGTGGTAAAGCCAGCGAACCGCAGCCCATGAGGCCAGCCACGCCCAATGGTATCATTCCGACTGCGTTTCCGGTCAGGTTCTTAACGAGCAGCAGTTGCTTGGATCGCTTCCCAAACTCGTAGTGGGGTAGCAGGCATGTCAATGTGTGCAATGCCATAAACCGACAATGCATCCATCAATGCGTTCATGACTGCAGGAAGCGAACCGGCACAACCTGCTTCGCCACATCCCTTGACGCCAAGAAGATTTGTCTTTGCAGGCACCGGATGAGAGGCAAAGTTGAACATTGGCGTGTCGTTAGCTCGAGGCAAAGCATAGTCCATATAGCTGCCAGTCATGGGCTGGCCTCCTTCGTCATATACGACGTGTTCTAGGAACGCTTGGCCTATGCCTTGAACGATACCTCCATGCGCCTGCCCTTCAACCAGCATTGGATTAACGATCACACCAAAATCGTTCACCATGTGATATCGCACGACCTCAACGATCCCAGTCTCCGGATCAACTTCTATCTCGGCAATGTGACACCCGTTTGGATAGGCAAACGGAGGGCCCTCTGCGACGTGAAAGACCGATAGCGATTGCGGCAGATTATCCGGCAGCACAAGGGCACCAGAAAGAATCTGCTCGGCCAACTCCATGATGCCAACCGCTCGATCAGTGCCGGTAATACGGAACTGCCCGCCGCCCCCTTTCTGGTGTGAAGGAACAATCTCGAACTGGACGTCCACCTCTGCCGCTTCGAGCGCATGCGCAGCAATCTTGCGTCCCGCCTCTAACACCTTCTCCGCACCTTCGACAATTGCAGTGCCGCTGGCCATCAGCGATTTAGAGCCCCCCGTGCCGCCGCCTGCCATTAACTCGTCAGAGTCCCCCTGCAACAGATTTATGCGGTCGAACGGGACCCCAAGGCGAGAGGCCAGCACCTGGGCAAATGGTGATGCATGTCCTTGCCCATAATCTAGCGTCCCAGTAATAATCGTCACAGAACCATCCGCCTCAAAACGGATGCCGCCCATCTCCGGCGAGGGTGGACCGGTTACTTCTAGATATTGGCCAATGCCACGACCCCGCAACCGTCCCCGCTCTGCACTGTTCCTTTTGCGCGCGGCGAACCCGTCCCAATCCGCGGCGATAAGCGCTTTTTCCAGGATCGTTGGAAAGTCGCCACTATCGTAGGTAGTCCCGGCCGGTGTTTTGTATGGGATAGCGTCCGGCCGAATGTGATTGCGTCGCCGGATCTCGATGGGATCGATGCCCATTTCTCGAGCCGCGGTGTCCAAAAGTCTTTCGATATAGTAGTTGCCTTCTGGCCGACCTGCACCCCGATAGGGGCCGACCGGGCTGGTATTGGTGAAGACCGCTTTGGCTGTCACTTCCTGCAATGGCGTGGCATAAACACCGATGGTGTTGCGAACGATGTTGCCGGTCGGCTGCAGCACCGTACCATTGGACAAATAAGCACCAATGTTGCCATAGCCGGTAACCCGCAGCGCCAGGATCTTGCCCGAGGCGTCAAGCGCGATCTCCTGCGTCATGTCATGGTCACGGCCATGGCTGTCCGACAGAAAGCTCTCGCCTCGTTCATCTGTCCACTTCACCGGCCGTCCCAGGATACGGGCAGCGTACAGAATCGCTGGATACTCTGGATAGCAAGATGCTTTCATGCCGAACGAGCCGCCAACGTTGCCGGTGAGCACACGAATTTTTTCCACCGGCGCCTTCAACGGACCCATCAGCAGTTGGCGCATGTTGAATACGCCCTGGCAGCCAAGCCGCAAGGTCCAGCGCTCGCTGGCTGGATCATACTCTCCAATCGCCGAGCGTGGTTCCATTGGGCAGACGACGACGCGGCTGTTGCGGATCTTCAGCCGGGTGACGTGTGCGGCTTGCGCAAAGGCCTTGGCCACCGCCTCTGTGTCGCCGTGATGGAAGTCGAGAATGATGTTTGCCGCGGTGCTGTCATGAACCAGAGGCGCGCCATCCGCGGCTGCTGCGGCGGCGTCAGTCACTGCGGGCAGCGTCTCGATGTCCACCACAACGGCTTCGGCCGCATCCCGTGCCTGCTTGACTGTTTCCGCAACCACCACTGCCACAGGGTCGCCGACAAAGCGCACCTTATCAGTGGTCAGAATGGTCTGTGTCGGCTTAGGCATGTCGGAGCCGTCACGCATCTTGAAGGACATGCCCGAAGGCATATTGCCTAGGCCAGCTTCAATCAGATCCCGTCCGGTCAGGATCGCCAAAACCCCTGGCAGCGACTTTGCGGCGTCGATGTCGATCGACCTGATAACTCCATGTGCCGCGTTCGATCGCACCATGACCGCGTTCGCCTGACCTGAAAGATTAAGGTCATCGGAGTAGCGTCCTTCACCCCGCAGCAGAACTGGATCTTCCTTGCGCGGCACTGGTTGCCCCACCGCGTACCGCGCCTCGGCAAACTGCGCAAGGTCAACTTGCCCGTTCATGTATATGTCCTTCAAGCTCATGTGCACCGCAACATGGCGTCGGATGGCCGGGTCGGCAAGCCAATCTCTGGCCCATCAGGCGCAGAAATGGCAGTGTGCTGACGCCAGGAGAAGGGAGCGCCTTGATGCCGACCTACGAGTATGAGTGTGCTGACTGCGGCCCCTTTACCCAGATGCATCCGATGGCAGAGTTTGCCCGGTCGCAGCCGTGTCCAGCGTGCGCCCAATTGGCACCGCGCCTTCTGACCGCACCTGCTCTTGGTGCGCCTGGACAGCCCTTAGAAAACGCCGCCCCATCTGTCAGGACCCATGCCGGCGGATGTGCCTGCTGCAGGCCGCGTGGGTTGTCAGCCGAAGCAGTCTAAGAGCCTTCTCTGATTGGGGTTGTTGCGGCCAAGCTGTTCCTCTCGCCTCAAGCCATTCCCGTAGGTCACTCGCTTCTTTTCGCGGTCGGCGCGCGGCCGCCGCATAATGGGGTTAGGAGGGCGAGACGTCTCAATCTGTTCCGCGAGCTGGAGGCATTGCTGCCGTCCGGTTCCAGACTCTCAACGAGATCGCCTTGCCCATCGTCCCCACTGGTTGCCCATCGTCCCCACGGGAACGACGCGGCTCCGCCCTTGTCAGGCGGAAACTGGAACTCCTCTCCTCATGCGGCCGCTGCCGGTGCTGCGGCCTGTTTGCCCCAGCGGAATTCGCTGCCGTCAACCCACATACGGTGCAGGATAACTGCCAGCTTGCGGGCAACGGCGACACGCGCGCGCGCCATGCCGCGACGTTTGGCGATGTTCATGCCCCACGCGCGCAACGCCGACCACTTGGTGCTGCGGATCAACAACGAATGGGCCGCCTCATAGAGCGCTGCCTGTCGGCCTCCTTGGTCATAACGTCGATGACGGCCAACAACGACCCTGCCAAGCTTGCCAGCACCGGGTCGTCTGCGACTAGTTCGCAAACGCGTGCTGGAAAATCTTTGCGGCTCGGCGTGCCGACCTTCAGTCCGCTCTCGCGCAGCAGCGCCCGGATGCCATTCTCGCCGTCCCGGCGCTTGTTGATCACCATCCTTCTTGCGGTCAACAGCGCCCGCCAGGAGGGGCCCTTGACGTGAACCGCGCGATACCAGCCGGTGCGCATGATCTGCGCGATCCCGCGCGCGTGTTTACGGTCGGTCTGGTTTGGCATCGCCCCTCCGCCTGTTTCCAGCGGCTTTGCCGCCGGAACCTTTACAGGCTCCGCCCATGGCCGCCTTCGCCTGGCGTGCCTCAATGCATATCACTGGAACGCCAGCTTCCGTGAGGGCCGTATTCAGCCACGCCGTCAACCAGCAAGCCTCCAAGCCAACGCGCTCCATCGTCATCTCGCACTCTGCGAAGAACCCGACCAAAGCCTCCGGCTCGCTGGCCGCGCGCGCCTCGCGCACGATCTTGCCCGCAGCATCGACAATGAAGTTGCAGTCTCTTCCAAAGATCCGTCTAACCCGGCAAAGTAACCCACGGCTGCTTCTCCTCGATGTTTGTGGCCGATGCACACGGACCACGCTTTACCATCCTGAGAGGAGCAGCCACCGGGGCTACCGCGAAGAGACCCCAATCACCCCATCTGACTCGAATTACGCTGCCGTCCCGTAGTCCCTGGCGATTCTGCGGACGAGCAGGAAAGCCAACGACAGCATGAACCAAGCCTGGGATGAGGTGAGCGATGCTTTGAAGTCTTTTGCGAGGCGGCGGTCTCGGTTCACCCAGCCGTATATCCGCTCGACGATCCAGCGCTTCGGCAGCACGATAAACCCCTTAACCTGGCGATCAGTACGTTTGACGATGGTTAGCCTGGTCCAGCTGGCCTCGTAGGCGGCGCGTTGAGTCTCATCACAAGCATATCCGCCGTCGACAAATGCGAGTTTGACCCAGGGACTCTTTGGCACTGACGGCTTTCAATAAGCTCGGCAGCGCGCCGCAATCTTGAACGTCCGCCGTGGTCACCTGGCACTTGATCATAAGCCTCCGGTGAGCACCACTTTGCTCTGATCGGCGCAAGTATGGCCAGGGTGACCGCCTTAAAGTGCACTTTAAGGCGGTCACCCTTATATTACAGCGATGCCAAATAATTATATTGAGATCATCAACGGCCGGGAACAACGGCGGCGCTGGAGCCTGGACGACAAGTTGCAGATCGTTGCGGAGTCTCGAGAACCGGACGCCAGTGTCAGGGCGGAGGCGGCGCGACATGACGTGTATTTCAATCTGCTTAGCACATGGCGGAACCTGGAACGCCGCGGCCGCCTCGGCGGGGAATCACCGGCGTGCTTTATGCCGGTTCGCCTGATCAAGGCCATGCCGCCGACCGGTGCAAGAGTGCCGTCGGCAGCGGCCGCGGCAGACACGATCGAGATTACCTTGCCCGATGGCAGCCGCGTTCGCGTTGGCAACGACGTCAGCCTGGCAACCCTGCGCCGTGTGATGACGGACCGGCGCCACCGGCGGCGATCTTCTACTACTCGCGTGACCGCCGCATTGAGCATCCAAAAAGCCACCTGGCCGGATCAGCGGCATCTCCAGGCCGACGCCTATGCCGGATTCAACGATCTCTATGCGCCACTCCGCAAGCCTGAGCCGCTGACCGAGGCGGGTGTAGGGCGCATGGCAGGCGCAACTTCTTCAAGCTGGCCGAGATCGCGCGGGCCCGCTGGCTGTGGAAGCGGTGCGGCGGATCGACGCCATCTTCGACGCCGAGCGCCCGATCAATGAGCTGCCCGCCGAGCAGCGCTTGGCGGTGCGTAAGGACACCGTGACACCCCTGGTCGTGGAGTTGGAAACGTGGATACGGGCAACACGCGGCAAGCTGTCGCGCCATGCCAATGTGGCAAAGGCAATGGACTACATGTTGAAGCGCTAGGAGACATTTACGCGCTTCCTCGGGGATGGCCGGATCTGCCTGACCAACAATGCGGCCGAACGAGCCCTACGTTGATTGCTCTATAGTCTTACTGTGTCATTTTCTCATTTAATGGTCGGGTGTAGGTTGCAGACAGCAGGGACACCTGGGCAGCACGGCGACCAGTCTAACGGTGAGCCGAGGGCGAATGGTCGCGATCGAGCTTAGGACATGCCGCTCAGGCCGCATTGGCAGCGCCCCGTGGCTGGAAGCCTGCGGGTAACGCAGGTAGTTCGATCCGCCTGCGGATGAAGCGCTGCTGAGGGGGGAAAAGGCAGCGTTCGGCGATCAGAAAGCCGTAGGCTGCAATGGAGAGACTGGCGTGATGATGGAAGCCGCGCCAGTTGCGACCCTCGAAGTGGCCGAGGCCGAGCTCCTGCTTGAGGTCCTGATAATCCCGCTCGATCCACCAGCGCGCCTTGGCCACTGCCACGAGACGCTGCAACGAGGTGCGCCGCGGCAGGTTGGAGAACCAGTATTTTATTGGTTCGCCCGCACCTTCGGGCCACTCGATCAACAGCCACTCTTCCGGCCAGGGCTCGCTGCGCTGGGTGTCGCGATGGGCCGGGCAGACCCGCGCGGCGGCGAAGCGCGAGGACAACGCAGCCTGGCTGCCCGCGCGCCAGATGACGCTGCGCCAGGCCCGCGCCGGCAGGCTGAGCGCCAGTGTCTTGAGCGTCACCGGCTGATGCTCGGCATCGCGCCGCAGCCGGATCGCTGGCCGTCCACGGCCCGACCAAGGGGCTGGCGGCAGCGGCGCGGTGCCTGGCACCCAGACAGTGGTGCCGGATCGCACGCCGAGCATATAGCGCAGGTCCAACGCGACTACGCCGACGCGAAAGGCGGTCTCATCGCCATAGGCCGAATCACCCAACACAATCCCCACCGGCACGCCATCCGCCAGAGCCTGGCGGAGTTGCCCGAGCGCGATCGCGGTCTTGGTCTTAAAGTCAATCGCCGCCGGCACCCCGGCCTTGGCCCGCCGCAGCGGATCATTCGCCCAGACCTGCGGCAGAAAGAGTTGGTAGGCGATCGGCAGGCTGGCGTGGGCGTTAGCCACCGAGAGGCTGACCGCCACCTGGCAGTTGTCCTGCTTGCCCAACTGCCCGCAATATTGCCGCGCCACGCCCACCGAGTGCGTGCCCTGCTTGGGAAAGCCCGTATCGTCGACGATCCAGTAGCGCACCGGCCCATGCCGCTCGATCGCCGGCAGCACCTGCGCGCGCACCGCCGCCAGCACCGCCGCATCGTCCCACTCCGCCTGCGCGACCACATGATGCAGCGACTGATGTTTGGCCTGCACGTGCGCCGGTTCCAAGCGCGCTGCCATTGGTTCGATGCTCTTGCGTTCACCTGGCAGCAGCAGGCCAGTACAGTAGGCTCGCGCCGAGGCCGCTCGCTTCGCATGCCCCAACCCCCCAACGATCGCCTCCAGGTAGGCCGCCAACCGCGCTTCGTCGGTCAGCGACTGTCTTGTTTCTTCTTGATCCATCACACACATATGGGAGCAGCGGGGGAAAATGACACAGTAAGACTAGCAGCCTGTCCGACAATGATCCATAGCGCGATTATTGCGGGTCATGTTGCGCGGGATGGCCAGTGAGTGTGTCCTCCTCACGCTGTTGCTTTATGCAGCTTGAGGAGGTTGTGGGCGGTGCAGACCATCGCCCACTCACCGCTGACCTTGTTGAGGCCGCGCAGGAGGAACTGCCGGAAGCCTCTGGCCTGCTTGATGTGTCCGAACACCGGCTCGACGACCTGCTTGCGCAGCCGGTATCGACTGCGCCGCCCGGCCCTGCGGATGGTGTCGGCCATGGCTTGCATGCGCGGCTTGCGCTTGAGCACGCGTCCGGCCGTGGGATCGGTCTCGCCATGCCGAATGCGGCCGGGCGACAGGTAAACCCTGACCCGGCGTTCGGCCATGGCTTCCAGGTTGGCTTCGGTGGCGAACCCGGTGTCGCCCGACACCTCGCGCGGCTTGCGCCCCAGGTTCACGCGGGCCTGATCGACCAGCGGGATCAGGCCCGCAAAGTCGGCGGGGTTGGTCGCCAGCCGATGCGCGACAATGATCTGATGCGCGGCATCGACCGCGATCTGGCCGTTGTAGCCGGCGATGAACCCGCCGCCACTCGGCATGATGCGGCTGTCGGGGTCGGTGAAGTTCCGTTGCGCCTTATCGGGCGGTGTGTCGGCGGGTTCGTCCTTGCGCGCGCCACGTTCCTGCATGCCCGAGGACGGGCCGGGTCCGTCCGGGTCGGTGCCGCCCGGCCCGGCCTTGGCCTCGGCTTCCAATTGCGCCTTGGCCGCATGGATGCGCTCAAGCCGGCGCTGCTTGTCGGCCATCCAGTCCGGCGTCTCGTCGCCGCGGCGGTCCGCACCATGCTGCGCGTCTTCGGCGGCGTCGGCCGCCTCGGCCTGGTCCAGCCAAGACGCCACCTCGGCCGCAAGCTTCGGCTCCTGCTGCACCATGTGCTTGTAGCTCATCGCCTTGTGCTTGCTGGCGTTGCCCCGCAGCTTGGTGCCGTCCACCGCTACATGCCCTCCGTAGCCATTCCACGTGCTGACGCACGCGGAACCTTTGGCTACTCCGCCCAGCTTGACCAGGCCGGCCGCCTGACACAGCCGCAGCACCTGCACGAACAGCGCCGACAGCGCCGCCAGATGCCGCTTGCGGAAGTCGCTGACGGTGCGGAAGTCCGGCCGGTTCAGCCCGGTGACGGCCATCATGTCCACCCGCTCCTCGCACGCCCGCGCCAACTGCCGGCTGGAGTAGATGCCGCGGCTGTAGCCATACAGCAGCAACGCCACCAGCATGCCAGGGTGGTAGGGCGGCTGGCCCTGTTCGGCCTTGTAGACGCCAGTGATCGCCGACAGATCCAGCGCCTCGCGCACCGTGTCCCGAACAAAATGCGCCAGGTGCCCCGGCGGCACGAACTGGTGCACCGAGGGCGGCAGCAGCCAGGCTTGATCCACGTCCCACGCGCGAAAGGTCTTGCTCATGTACGACAGTGAATCAAACCTCACCCCGCGTCGGCTAGCGAATTCTCGGACAGGCTGCTAGTTCTACTGTGTCAATTTCTCATTCTGTCTACGCTTGTTGAACTGCAACAACATGGGCATCGTGGCAGGTGTTTGGACGAGGCCGACGGTGAGCCGGCGGCGAACCGAGGTAATCGAGTGTGCCGCGTGACGCTCAGGGCGGAGGGGGAGTGCCTCTTGGCTGGTAGCCTTGGGGTAGCGCAGGTGCCGCGATCGGCGCGCGGGTAAATCGCTGTTGCGGGGGGAAAAGACAGCGCTCGGCTGCCAAAAACCCATAAGCTGCGATGCACAGGCTGGCATGGTGGTGAAAGCCGCGCCAGCCGCGACCCTCGAAGTGGCCGAGCCCGATCTCCTGCTTGAGCTCCTGGTAATCCCGCTCGATCCGCCAGCGCGCCTTGGCGGTGTGCACCAGGTGCTTGAGCGAGGTGTGCGCGGGTAGGTTGGAGAACCAGTATTTGGTGGGTTCCGCTTCCCCGCGCGGCCATTCGATCAGCAGCCATTCCTCCGGCCAGGGTTCGTTGCGCTGTTCATCGCGGTGGGCGGGGCGGACGCGCAGGGCTGCCTGCTGCCGCCGTCGGTGCATCAGTTTGTGCCGCCCGGTCACCTGGCGCCTTGTGCGTGATACGGTGCGCGAGGCGCCGGACAAGGCGCACCGCAGCGCAACGTCACCGACGGCGACAGCCGGATCATGCCGAGCCAAGGCGGCTTCATCGCAGACTACAATGGCCAGATCGCGGTGGATGCCGCGCATCAGGTCATCACCGCGCACCGCCTCAGAACCAACCCGGCCGACATTTCCGCGCTGGTGCCATTGATCGACCAGACCCTGGCCCATCTGGGCCGCCGGCCGGGTGAGGTCTCAGCCGGTACGGGGTTTGCCAGCAAGGCCAACATCGCCGCCATGCAGCACCGCAAGATCAACGCCTATCTCTGCCCGGGCCAGGTCCACCACGGCAGCACCGATCCCACCGTAGGCCGCATGCTGAAGCGCACCCCGCTGATGCAGGCCATGGCGGACAAGATCCGACGGGCTGGACGACGCAGCCGATACCGGTTGCGCAAACAGCTGGTCGAGCCGGTCTTCGGACGGCAGAAAGCTGCGCGAGGCTTCCGACAGTTGCTCCTCCGCGGTCTCGACAACGTCAGAGGCGAGTAGGCCATGGTCTGCACCGTCCATACTCTGCTCAAGCTGCACAGGCTGGCAGCCTGACCAGTCCGTCTGCACCTTCAATACACCCGTCTTGCGCATCCAAATAAAACAGATACCGCGTCACCCCAGCAGAGACTGAATACTCGGACAGATGGGGTGATTGGGGTCTCTTCGCGGTAGCCCCGGTGGCTGCTCCTCTCAGGATGGTAAAGCGTGGTCCGTGTGCATCGGCCACAAACATCGAGGAGAAGCAGCCGTGGGTTACTTTGCCGGGTTAGACGGATCTTTGGAAGAGACTGCAACTTCATTGTCGATGCTGCGGGCAAGATCGTGCGCGAGGCGCGCGCGGCCAGCGAGCCGGAGGCTTTGGTCGGGTTCTTCGCAGAGTGCGAGATGACGATGGAGCGCGTTGGCTTGGAGGCTTGCTGGTTGACGGCGTGGCTGAATACGGCCCTCACGGAAGCTGGCGTTCCAGTGATATGCATTGAGGCACGCCAGGCGAAGGCGGCCATGGGCGGAGCCTGTAAAGGTTCCGGCGGCAAAGCCGCTGGAAACAGGCGGAGGGGCGATGCCAAACCAGACCGACCGTAAACACGCGCGCGGGATCGCGCAGATCATGCGCACCGGCTGGTATCGCGCGGTTCACGTCAAGGGCCCCTCCTGGCGGGCGCTGTTGACCGCAAGAAGGATGGTGATCAACAAGCGCCGGGACGGCGAGAATGGCATCCGGGCGCTGCTGCGCGAGAGCGGACTGAAGGTCGGCACGCCGAGCCGCAAAGATTTTCCAGCACGCGTTTGCGAACTAGTCGCAGACGACCCGGTGCTGGCAAGCTTGGCAGGGTCGTTGTTGGCCGTCATCGACGTTATGACCAAGGAGGCCGACAGGCAGCGCTCTATGAGGCGGCCCATTCGTTGTTGATCCGCAGCACCAAGTGGTCGGCGTTGCGCGCGTGGGGCATGAACATCGCCAAACGTCGCGGCATGGCGCGCGCGCGTGTCGCCGTTGCCCGCAAGCTGGCAGTTATCCTGCACCGTATGTGGGTTGACGGCAGCGAATTCCGCTGGGGCAAACAGGCCGCAGCACCGGCAGCGGCCGCATGAGGAGAGGAGTTCCAGTTTCCGCCTGACAAGGGCGGAGCCGCGTCGTTCCCGTGGGGACGATGGGCAACCAGTGGGGACGATGGGCAAGGCGATCTCGTTGAGAGTCTGGAACCGGACGGCAGCAATGCCTCCAGCTCGCGGAACAGATTGAGACGTCTCGCCCTCCTAACCCCATTATGCGGCGGCCGCGCGCCGACCGCGAAAAGAAGCGAGTGACCTACGGGAATGGCTTGAGGCGAGAGGAACAGCTTGGCCGCAACAACCCCAATCAGAGAAGGCTCTAATAATAAGCTCGACTTTGGCCATCAGCCGGCGTTGCAGAGTGCGCAAACAACAGCCTTTTGCAGGGTCGGTCTGGAGTTTTGCGACGTGGTTGCCGGGCCGGGACATGAGGAAACCCTGTTCTTGCCAGAGATGTCGCCGCACGATCGCCAGGGTATCGCTGAAAGTTGGCTGGCTTTTGCGGTACCAGGCGCTGGCAGCGACGCTGCGCCGATCAGATGCTCTGAGCCGTGCCGCGAGCAGGGTGACGAGAGAGAACAGACCAAGCAGACAGGGCGTGGCACGCGCGATGGCCCGGTTAGACCATTGCCGCTGGGTTTCGACATCCAAGTGTGCGCGGGTTTCCTCAAAGGTGACCTCCAGTTGCCAGCGCTGCACGAACCAGCGCAGCACCTGCTCGGGGCTATAGTCGAGTGTAGTGCACAGAGTGCTTGCGGCTCGAACCGGCCCAACGGATCGCGCACCAGCACCCCAGCGGATCGGCACCAGGGGCACGCCGCTGTGGCGCCACACGGCCGTGCCAGTGGTAAGTTCGACACGGCGCTCACCTTCGCCATACCATCCGGGGATGGTGACACGCTGCCAAACCGTAGCGGCGTCGGCCAGCGTCTCGGACAGGTTGGCCAGCCACGCGCCGGTCTTGCGGGGCCGTCCTTTGGCGCCGGGCTGACGTGGCAGTGCGGGAGCATACAGGCGGCATCCAGGCGCAGGCGGGTGATGCAGGCGACATCGTAGCGGCACAGGGCGGCGAGGAATTTGCTGGCGGCGAAGCTGCTGTCGGTGAAAAAGTATGGACTTGATCTGACGGTCAGGTCTCCGCCGTGGTGGGTGTCCGACGGCTATCGGGTGGAGCCTATCAGGAATTTTGTGTGAGGGGTTCGGTTTCATTTGAGCCCTCTACGCGACGTTGAACCGCTCGCCGAACATGATGGCGAACTGTGTCATGGCGGCGGTCCATTCGCGTTGAGCATTCTTCCAATCGTTGCTCACGCAGCGCACGACCAAATACAGCAGCTTGAGTGCGGCCTCGTCGGTCGGGAAGTGGCCGCGGCTACGGACGGCGGTGCGCAGGGTGCTGTTGAGGCTCTCGATGGCGTTGGTGGTGTAGATGATCCGCCGCACTTCCGGCGGGAAGGCGAAGAACGGGATGACCTGATCCCATTGCCGCCGCCACAGCGGGGCAATCGCGGCGTATTTCTGGCCCCACGGGCCGGCCTCGAAGGCATCCAGCGCCAGCAGCGCCGCGTCAGCCGTGGGCGCCTGATAGATCGGCTTCAGGGCTGCCACGACCGGTTTGCGGTCCTGCCAGGAGACGTAGGCTAACGCGTTGCGCAGCAGATGCACGATGCAGGTCCTGCACCAGGGTTAGCGGGAAGGCGGCGCTGATCGCCTCGGGGAACCTCCTCTGCCATTCCATCGGGCTACGCCCGACGGAACCTTGGGCAGCGTCGCCTTTCAACCCGTCAACCACCGCGATCAGGATGTCGCGGACCCCACGGTTGCGCAGCTCGTTGACGATGCGCAGCCAGAACTTCGCACCCTCGTTGGCGTCGATCCACAGCCCCAGGATATGCTTGCGGCCGTCTGGGGTAATACCGAGGGCCAGGTAAACCGCCTTGTTGCACACCGTGCCCTGATCACGCACCTTCACCCGGAGCGCGTCGAAGAACATCACGGATACAGCGGTTCCAGCGGGCGGGACTGCCATTCGGCCACTTCCGCCGTGACCGCATCGGTGACCGTGCTGATCAGCTGCGGAGAGACCTCCGCACCGTAGATCTCTTCAAGATGTCCCTGGATCTCGCGCGTGCTCATGCCGCGGGTGTAGAGCGAGATCACCTTGTCGTCGAAGCCCGGTAGCCGGCGCTGGTATTTGCCGATCAGCACAGGATCAAAGCGCGCCTCCCGGTCGCGCGGAACGGTCACCTCGACGTGGCTGTCGTCAGTCAGCACGCGCTTGCGGCTGGCGCCGTTGCGGTGGTTCTTGCCCTTGCCCAAGGCCCGGTACTCGGTGAGATGGTGTTCAAACTCGGCCGCCATCAGCCGGTTCAGAAGGGCTTTCTTCAGCTCGCCCAGCAGGCCGTCCTGGCGCATCACAGACGAAGGGTCCTGGCCGGCCAGCAACTCGTCAATCAGTTCGTTCCGTATGGTCATGGGTCTCTCCAAGCCCCTCAACGGGCTGATTATGACCCCTCACACAAGATTCCTGATAGGCTCCGACGCCCTTGAGCGTGCCGACGTAGAAGGTGTCCTGCGCCACGCAGTAGCCTGGGCATTCGCTCTCGAACTCGCCGTGCGCTTGTTTGTCAATCTTTGCTTTCTCGAGCGCGGCCACCTGTGCCTCTGTCAGGACCGTGCCAGACGCAACGCACGCCGAAAGGCGAGATCGACAGGCCGCGCTGGCGCAGCTCGTTGGATGCCCGCGCCTGGCCCCAGGTTGGCTGCTCAATCGCCAGCTCAACCACGGCGGTGTCGATCGTCGGCTCGACGCGGTTCTTCAGGATCGGCTTGCGTCGGCTGATCTCCCTCAGCGCCAACTCGCCGCCATCCTCCGGGCTTACGCGGCTTTCAGCCACGGTCCCTTCGAATCATAGAGGTCCTTAAGTAGCAGCGATAGAAGCTATCGCATGAGAACCCTACGCTGCCATTCCACGCGCAACGCGCGCGGAACCTTTGGCAGCTCCGCCCATCATTTGCACGCCTGGCTGACATTGCCGAGCTGCTTGGCGAGTTCCAGCACGCCGACTTTGCCGCGGATGACTTTCTGGTTCTGTGTCATAGAAGGGGCCCCGATGTTGCCCGCGCCCGGTGTGTTGGCTCGCAGGGAGGTGGAGCCGACCAATGGGTCAGCACACCGGGCATCTTTGCCCCACCGATGGTGCTCTAACTGTCAGTTTAAGTCGAGACTTCCACATGTCGGTGACCAGCACCAAGGCACGCCCCGGCAGCCAGCGGCGTGCCTGCAACACCAACTGCCGCCCCCAACCCGTCAGCTTCTTATGCCGGTGGCCATAGGCTTGGTTGTAACGCTCCGAAGGTGCGAGCGCAGTCAAGAACGGCAACCCCTCATCTGGCATTCCATCAGCTTCGCCGGCGGAACCTTGGCCAGCTTCGCCCAGACCCGTCCTGCCCATGGTACTGGTGCCAGCTGCATCAGGCTGAGCCAACGCAGGCCACTGGCCTTGACGAAGTATCCGCGCAAGGAACGAACCGGATCACGATCGATCCTTTTGGCGGCGACGCGCGCCTCGCGCCGGCGCTCGATCGTATCGTCGAGGCCGAGCACGACAGCTCCCCGCGGCATAAATGCGGCCAGCAACAAGCGCAGCAGGATGGCGGTAGCAGCGCGGGGGTTCCACACCGCGCGGTTGAGCACGCGATCATAATCCACGAAATGCCGCTCCTGCGCCAAGCCGGTGATCCGCAGCAGGCTCGTTACGGTGCGCCTGCCGGGTGCCAGGATGGCGGCCAGCAAAGCAACTCGGCATGGCTCCAACTGCGCTGGAAACACAGCGGCACAAAGCTCAGAATAACGGTGGCGAAGCGGGGTGGAAGCTGAAGCATGCCAGTGTCTCTTGGCGGGGACGCCCCAGGTTAGCCGCTCACCTGCTTCGCCGCCGAATGCCTAAATGGCCAAAGTCGAGCTTAGAGGAAGCATATGGTGTAGCCGGCTATCAAAGCCAAGTTGCTGTCTGTAACCCAATGTCTTACGGCCTACTCAAAGCCCTGCCTTACGTCGCCAACATCGGCACGCCTGATGGCCGCATGCTGTCGAGCCACAGGATGGTACCGACATTACCGCATGAAACACATTTTGGATGCCAAGCCGTATGAAGTGTATTGCACTGCGTGCATTGCCAGTGGGGATCAGGGTCCGCGGTTGCGGCTCGGTGAAGTGCGTCCCGCTGGGCAACGCGGCCCTCTTCGGTCTCTCCTCGTTCGAGTTCCTCTACTTCCGCAAGTAACAGACACCACCTGCGCTGGTTAGCTCCCTCTTGCTGCGCGGCGGCAATCTGATTGCGTGCTTCTCCGGACAGGCCGGCTTCAAGAGCCACGTTAGCTATAAGAAAGCGACTTTCTAGATGGGTTGGGTTTGTTGCTACCAGACGCTTCGCGATCTGCATTCGCTCCAATTTGTTAGCTTCCGTTGAAAGCGTGAAGGCGGCGAGATCTGGATGCGGCGCGCGTTTCCAAGCCTCAAAAACACATAATTTCGCGCGCTTTTCTCTGCCGGTAGCACGCAGGCGCGCAGCATAAGCCAGCGCTGCAGGAGGGAATGTCGGGTCCTGCTTCCATGCCTGCTTGGCGAAGCCAAGAGCGCGAGCCGTGTCAGGTTCGGCGTCTGCGGCCGCAATATAATATACTGGCCGGCGTGGATCAGAACCGACAAGTTCCAAAGCCTCAGCCCAATTCTCGGTTTGCAGAGCCAGTTCTGCTCTTTGCTGACGAAGCCATGCTGCGCCCGGATGGGTCGCCTCAGCTTGTTTGGAGATGACAAGCGCCTCTGACCAATCACGACGATCAACCGCTTGTCGCAAAAGTCCTCGCAATCCAAGAAATCGGGCATCTCTTTGCTTAGTAAGTGCGCGAAAAGCCTCCTCCGCTTCATCCTCGCGCCCCGATAGTCTGCTTGCTTCAGCCACAAGTAATAACGTCTGTGGCGAGTCTCCGAGAAGCCTGCGGGCACGCCGAGACTCTTTGCGCGCTGTGCCCTGCTCACCGGCTGCCAGCGCCACCAGCACACGAGTAATTGCTTTCTGACCTAGGGCGAAGCGCCGGTGACGTCGCCATCCGGCCCCGGCGCTCGGCAAGTGAAGGATCCCACCTAGGAGTCGAAGCAGCATAAGGATGAGTACAATGAACGCGGCGAGGACCAGAATTGCAAAAGGTGTTGAAGTGTCAGCCGAAAATGCGCCGATCGATGCCGTGACATGACCGGGTATACTAGCAACAAGCCACGCGACCCCAACAATGACAGCACTGACGAATAGAAAGAGAACAACCCTTGGCATCACAGTTTATCCGCTAAGGCAGCCAGCGAGGACCTGGCTTCCAGCAGTGCTTTAGCCTGCGCGAGCCAATCAGCCATCGCGCTGCCAGGCTGTACTCTAAGGGTCTCTACAGCGCCAACTGCGTCGCTGAGATCGCCGGCATCAAGGAACGCCCGGGCTTGGTTAAGCACTGTCGACGATGAATTCCCGACCACAACGTCGTCACCTCGACGGACAGTCACAAGCCCTTGCGCCCGCTCCCAGATTCGGTCTGCGAAAGGGACATTGGCCTGACCTGAGGGCACTGAAGCGAGCATGGCCTGCTCGGCACTACGAAAGCGCAGCCGGAGATCCGCCTCTGTCGGCGGCTTGATGTGCGCGTAGCGTTCCAGGGCTTCCGGCCCATTTGGAAGATCCCCGAGCGGACGGCCTGATGACAGCGCGAATGATATCTGTTGGAGGCGAACGAGTTGACTCAGACGCCCCGTCAAGGACTCAAAACCACTAGTTGCTGATTCAGCGGCGCTGATCCGATGCGTAACAGCATCAAGTTGTTGCTTCACAGCGTCAAGACTGGTTTGAGACCGGGTCGACGCTGCCTCAATCCGTCCTGAAAGATCGTCCAATCGGCCTGCTAGCTGCGTCTGGCTGACAATCCGTGCACCGACTTCATCCAACCGGGAAGTAATCTTCCCGATGTCAGGTACGGGTCGTTGTTCCAATTGATTGATATGTCCCGCTAGTTCCGCAACCCGTTGATCCAGGCTACGGAGCTCAGTCGCGCTCGCGGTTACTTCTGCCGGCGATGTGGTATTTTGCCACAGATAAATAATTGCCACTGCCAATATGATAAAGCCTATGCCGTAAAGCCATGGGACAGGATTTCTGCGTGATGGATACGGGCTAGGCGAATTCACGGCAGGTGTGGCCTCCGGCTGCAATTCATCCGAAGGCGACGAAGGTGGTTGTTCAGTCATGGTTGAGCATTGCCAACATTGCCTCCTGGTTCGGCCTATCAGCGACGCTGATGCGTCTCCAGCTAACGCGTCTTAATGCCATGGCCGCTGGCTCACTGATAGACACCGCTTCCACATTGTGCACCGCTCCAGCCAATGAAGCTTCATTCAAGAGGTGCACAAAATGACGAGAGGTCTCGCCTGAGAAGAACATCGCAGCGGTCAGTTGATCGCGTTGGATAGAGATGGCGGCCGCTTCAGGAAGTTCGAGGGCCTTATTGGTTTGGTATGCGATCCGACGGATTACGTGATACCCTAACTGCTGAAGGCTCTCGGCAAGACCGGCTCCTTGCCCTTGACCCGCCGGCAGGAGCAAGGGTCCGGCTGCTGGCGCTAAGGTATCTGCAACAAGACGAACCAGAGACTTCGCGTCCCCATTTGCGTCGAGAACCTTCGCAAATCCAGCTTTTTGTGCTTGGACTGCGGTTGATGTTCCAACTGCAAACGCCGGTCGCGGGTATACGAAAGATGGGCATGCCTGGATTACATTCCGACTCGTTAATAACGTTGCTGAAACGTGCCTGGGAGCGTTGAATGGTTGGATGATGATTGAGAGGACGGGGGCAAGCACGGGACAAAAACCAAGCTTGATCAGGCGCCCAGCGGTTTCGCTAGCGCCGGGTTCCGGACGCGTGATCAATATGTGCTTCAGGTGTTCGCCCAGTTCAGACAGCTCCTTATAGGTATGGATATCCGCCCATATTGCATTTATGCAACCGCGCGAGGGTTTGCCCCTTGCCCTCGATGCTATTAGCGGACCCGCACAGGTAGCAATGCGACCAACAAGATGCTAAGGCCGGTTCTAGGAATTGAGACATCTTGTGATGACACAGCCGCCGCGGTTGTTGACAGCCGAGGACACATTTTGGCTGAACTCGTTTTAAGCCAACTTCATCAGCACGCGCCATTTGGGGGCGTAGTCCCTGAGATTGCTGCTCGAACTCATCTGCAACACCTACTGGAGCAAATACGTCAGGCTCTGGCGGAAGCAGGCGTTGCCTGTTCTGATTTGGGAGGTGTTGCCGCGACTTCTGGACCGGGGCTAATTGGCGGATTGACCGTCGGCTGCCAGTTCGCGAAGGGGATTGCGATTGCCCACAAGTTGCCTCTTGTTTGTGTGAATCACCTTGAAGCCCACGCTCTGACCGCTCGAATCCCAGGACTTGTCCCTGATGGTGCGGACTTCCCATATCTGCTGTTCTTGCTCTCAGGCGGCCACTCACAGTGCGTTGCGGTAACCGGAGTGGGTTGTTATGAGCGGTTAGGCGGAACGGTCGATGATGCAGCCGGAGAGGCGTTTGATAAGGTCGGTAAGTTACTTCAGGCTGGCTGGCCTGGAGGGCCTGCGGTCGAGCAGATGGCCGTTGAAGGTGATCCATCGCGTTATTCGCTTCCGCGACCAATGCTTGGGCGTCCAGGATGTGATTTTAGCTTCTCAGGTCTGAAAACAGCGGTAGTCCAGACAATCGCGCGGGTTGGCTTCCCCCTGACGCGTCAGCAGCGGGCTGACCTCGCAGCCGGCTTTCAATGCGCAGTTGTTGACGTGCTAGCCGATCGAGCGGCCAATGCCCTAGAGATCATGCGGCGCAAATACCCCGCTGCAAAGCTTCTGGTGGCTGCGGGAGGAGTTGCTTCAAACACCGCGGTGAAGACAGCGCTTCGTTCTGCGGCAACTTCACGTGGATACCGAATAGCTACACCACCGCCAAGGCTATGTTCGGATAATGCTGTTATGGTGGCGTGGGCTGGCATCGAGCGATTGAACCATGGGTGGACCAACGATCTTGATTTTGCGATACGTCCACGATGGTCTCTTGAGGCGCTCCAGGCGAGCTGCAGATGAACTATCGCCATGCCTTCCATGCCGGCAGCTTTGCGGATTGCTTTAAACATGCGCTGTTAATTGGGCTTGTGGACGCGCTGGCAGTGAAACCAGCGCCCTACTTTGTCATGGATACGCATGCAGGGGCTGGCTTTTATGATCTCAACGGCGAAAAGGCGCGCCGCACGTCAGAAGCCGAGGCAGGTATCAAACAGTTGTGGCGATCGCAGCCACCTGGGCTGGAGCGATACCTTGGTTTAGTGAAAAAACTCGGTTTCTATCCAGGCTCGCCACTTCTGATTCAAGCGGGTTTGCGCGGGAGCGATAGACTTGCGTGCTGCGAGCTTCATCACGAGGACAGCCTTAAACTACGAGAGCGTTTTCATAAGGATCCGCGAGTAGAGGTGCATCAGCGGTCGGCGTGGGAAGCTCTAGGCGCTCTGCTGCCGCCAAAAGAGAAGCGCGGACTCGTATTTGTTGATCCGCCTTTTGAGGCTGAAAACGAGTTTGAGAATCTGCTAAGCGGCCTTCGTCGAGGTCATCACCGGTTTTCGAACGGGATCTTCGCTGCATGGTATCCCATCAAAGGCCGGAGCAACATCCAAACATTTAGAACAGGCCTTGCCTCGTCGTTGATAAATGATATTATTACGATTGAGCTTTGTATCGAACCCGTTCGGCATCATGCTCGGCTAAACGGATGTGGATTAGCGATAATAAACCCGCCTTACCAATTTGAACAGCGGGCATGGGCCATTGCCTCCGCTCTCCTGGCTGGACTCGGGCCACTAGGATCTAATGGAAACGTCGCCGTCTGCAGGCTTACGGATGAATAGTTTGTCGTTGGACAGACAATTAGAGAGCCATGCTACGGCTAATCGCCAATCTCTGTGGTTATTAATCTGCATTCCCGATGTGGAGCAGGACGAGAAACTCGTTCTGCGTTTGAAGGCCTACACTATATCAGCGTTCCGGACACTTTGACCTTATGCTTAGCGAAATTTTACGTCATCAAGCAGAACAATTAGGTCCGAAAGCCGGGCAGAACCCGCAATGTTGAAGGGTATAGTAACAGTCGGAGGCTGGACTTTGATCAGCCGACTGCTGGGATTTGCACGCGATATGCTGATCGCAGGCCTAGTTGGAACGGGCCCAATAGCAGATGCATTTTTTGTTGCACTAAAGTTGCCAAATCTTTTTCGACGTCTATTTGGTGAGGGCGCGTTCAACGCCGCGTTCATTCCCGCATTCTCTGGCCTGCTACATACTGAGGGCATTGGGGCGGCTCGGCAATTTGCTCAAGAGGCTTTCGCGGTTATGGCGTTCTGGCTGGGGATTTTGACAATCGCCGGTGAGATCTTCATGCCAAATTTGATGGTGGTTCTGGCGCCAGGCTTTGCAGAGACCCCGGGGAAATTTGCGTTAGCCGTCAGCCTTTCCCGAATCACTTTTCCCTATTTATTACTGATATGTTTGGCCGCTCTGGTATCCGCCGTATTGAATGGGCTAGATCGATTCACAGCAGCATCTGCTTCCTATGTATTATTTAACATAGTATCTATCACCTGCATGATATGCTTGACGCCTTACGTCGCGACCGTTGGACATGCTCTTTCGTGGGGAGTGACTCTGTCGGGAATCGCGCAACTGTGGGTTTTGATCTTCGCTCTGCGACGAGGAGGCATGGTACTCAATATTCCGCGTCCGCGGATGACGCCTCAAATGCGGTTGCTGATGCGACGTATGGCTCCGGGCTTAATAGGTGCAGGTGTTACGCAGCTGAATCTGACGGTAGACGTAATAATAGCCAGCTTGCTGCCGCCAGGCTCGGTATCGGTGTTGTATTTTGCGGATAGGGTTCAGCAACTGCCGCTCGGAGTAATTGGGACTGCAGTCGGAACGGCGCTTTTGCCGCTGCTCTCCAGACAGGTACGAGCCGGCGAAGCGGAGTTGTCCATTAGAACGCTGAACCGCGCGATTGAGTACGGGCTTTTTCTGACGATACCCGCTGCTGTGGCGCTGGCCGTCTGTGCATATCCGATCATGCTGGTGCTATTTGGACGCGGAGCCTTCGACCTCGAAAGCGTTCGGCTATCGGCCCAAGCATTGGCAGCGTACGCTCTAGGTTTACCCGCGTTTGTTCTCGTCAAAATCTTGGCGCCAGCATTTTTCGCCCGAGGCGATACCAGCATGCCTGTGAAGATTGGGGTAGCGAGCGTTACACTGAATTTGATTCTGAACCTCGTGTTGATGCGTCCCCTGGCTCATGTCGGGCCCGCCATGGCGACAAGCATAGCGGCAATTTGCAATAGCGGTGGTCTAGGTTTTGTTCTCCTCCGACGGGGACATTTTGTTCCAGATCAGACTTTGCGGTGGCGATGCGCTGGAATCATCGGAGCTTCAGCTATAATGACACTGACGCTATGGGGAATAAGCGCTCTTCTCTTTCAGGCACCAGTGAATGGATGGTTGCGGGTGTTGTCCCTGGGCTGTTTACTTGCCGGAGGATTGACTGCCTATGCCGCTGCTTCACCACTTTTGGGAGGCTGCGATCTTGAGGACCTCAGGCAGGTGATGGCACGTCGTCGCTTGCGCCGCCAGGGCCTTCCGGCCATCACTGCGACTTCTTCAACCGAGACCTAACATGATGCAGCGGGTTTTTTCAGGAATTCAACCATCGGGTCGGCCGACGCTGGGCAACTATTTGGGCGCGATCAGAAACTGGATCCGCTTACAAGCTGACCATAGTTGCTTATGGTGTGTTGTAGACCTGCATGCAATCACCGCTTGGCAAGACCCACAGGAACTACGTGAACAATCGTTAGAGATGGCAGCCGTCCTTCTAGCCTGCGGTGTAGATCCCGGTAATCACGTGCTGTTCTTACAGTCGTCTGTTCGCGCCCATGCTCAACTTGCGTGGATATTCAACTGCGTGTCCCGTGTTGGCTGGCTCAATCGGATGACGCAGTTTAAAGACAAATCAGGTAAGGATCGGGAAAATGCCTCATCAGGGCTGTACGTTTATCCAAATCTCATGGCCGCTGACATCCACGCTTATCATGCAACACGCGTTCCAGTTGGTGACGATCAGCGGCAGCATTTAGAACTCGCGAACGATATTGCGCAGAAATTTAATTACGATTACGGGGTTGATTACTTTCCAACCATCGAGCCAGTTATTCTGGGCCCGGCCGCCCGCGTCATGAGCCTGCGTGACGGGACAAGAAAGATGTCTAAGTCTGATCCCTCGGATCAAAGCCGTATCAATCTACATGATGATGCAGAGACAATCGCTGCTAAGGTCAAGCGGGCAAAAACCGATTCGCTTGCACTTCCATCTGAGGTTGCAGGGCTTTTAGGTCGGCCTGAAGCCGAAAATCTTGTTGGAATCTATGCCGCTCTCACTGATACCGATCAAGCGACGGTGCTGAAAGAATTTGGCAATCACGGATTTGGGACGTTTAAGGCTGCGCTGACTCAGCTAATCATTGAAGAACTGGCCCCAATCCGGTTGGAGACCAGTCGTATCCTTGATGACCGATCGAGCCTAATCGAAATATTGCGGAACGGTGCGGCAAGAGCATCAGCTATCGCTGAGCCAATCGTTCGCGAGGCCGAACGCTTAGTGGGTTTCGCCGACATCCTATTCCTGAAGAGATGTTGATCACAGACCGGGCGTCGTCCCGGGCTGTGGGGCGGGTTCAAGCATCTCTGAGTTGCCTTGTCCTGTTCGAAACACCGCAAGCCCACGACGAACCGCGCCGTTGGGCATTAGAGCGAACCAACCATCGCTTCCAATATAACCTGCCTGCTGTGTCAAAAACGAAAAATCGCTTTCGTTGGCCTTGCTTAACGCACTGGCTACCAGAGCAGCATCATACGCCAGATCAGCCAAGGGCGGTGGAGAGATGCCATATTTCGCTGCATAGTCGCGCTCCAATTTGACACGGTTGGTCACATCCGGTGCAGCATACCAACCACGCTGCACCGCTCCCGACCCGCTTGTTGGATTTGCCCACAATGCAGGCCCGATCACTTGGACGCTTGAACGATCTATATCATAGTAGGTCAGAAGCGCTGCAATTTCCTGCAGAGCGTCGCCGGTGTCAGCAAGGAGTAACACGTCAAATGATGGAGGCGGAATGGGAGTCTTCACTAAATCCTGGGCCTGATGGCGACCTTCGATGGTTCCCAAGGCGCGCGCTGCCTTGAGTTTGGCATCAATCGGTCCTCGGCGATTAGCGTAATCGGAAATCTCTCGCACGCCTAAAGTGATAGCCGCTGCTCCCGCACCATGCATCCTTATCGTTGGTGCAGGAAGACCAGTCTCTTCTACTGCTTGCACATATGCGGTCGCCATTGCGCGGCCAAAGTCGTTAGCCGGCAACAAAGCGGCAAATTGTGATCTTCCTTTGCTCTGCGCGACAGCCACTAGCCTCTCTATCTGTTGTATAGGCGCGATGCCTAGTGGCCATACGCCGGGCTGAGCTTGCGAGGAGTCGTTGGTAAACGCGATTACAGGGATGCCTGCCGCGCGTGCAACTGGCGCAACACTAGCGGTTTCAGCGGACGTCAATGGCCCTATTATTAGGCTATCGTTATGAGTAACCGCGACCTGAACAGCACTTGCCGCGCCCGCAGCAGTTCCTCCGGTGTCAAGAACGTCTAACGTAACCCTGCTATCGTCTGTGAGAGCCAGTTGAGCGGCTTGCAGCAGAACCTGCCCTAACTCCGCGCGGGAACCGGTTATCGGAAGCAGAATCGCTGCCTTACCGGATTGCTTAAGCGGAGAGGCATTTGCGCCTGGTGAGTCTAGCCCACTGGATCCAATTCGATACTCACTGCCATAGCGACCATCGGACTGGGCGGTGCAACCTGCTATCGAAATACCTACCATGAGGAGAAGGAATGCTCGTTTCCGCATCACCGGCGTCTCCTACAGATAATCGAGACAGCTACTCTACCCCGTTCCATGGTCTTTTGCTTGTTTCCACGCCGATCGGCAACCTTAGAGATATCTCAGCGCGGGCACGAGACGCGCTAGCGCAATGTCACTTGGTGTTGTGTGAAGACACCCGCCGCACAGGTCGATTGCTGTCGGCGATGAGTATTCGCGCTCGCACCAAAACTTTACATGAGCACAATGAGGATTCACGAACTCAACTTATCATCGCCAGGCTTCGCGCCGACGAGACTATTGCACTGGTTTCTGATGCTGGGACACCTGTCATATCAGATCCTGGCTATCGTCTAGTTCGCGCTGTGATTGCGGCGGATATTCCAGTCACTGCCATCCCGGGGCCCAATGCCGCGGTGACGGCGCTGATTCTGTCTGGATTACCTCCACTGCCATTCTTGTTTTTAGGCTTTCCTCCCCCTAAGCAGGCTGCTCGGCGAGCTGCTTTCAGTGGTCTCCGTGCAGTCGAAATAGCCGGCTTATCGACAACCTTAATTTGGCATGAAGCGCCGCACCGGCTGCAAGAGACGCTCAAAGACTTGTTACTGGTATTCGGAGATAGAAAGGCAGCAGTTGCGCGGGAACTAACAAAACGCTTCGAGACGGTGCGCCGCGGGAAGGTGAGTGACCTCTTGGAGGTGTTTCAACGTGAAACGCCGCGAGGAGAGATCACCCTACTTATCGGCCCTGCGGAAGAAGATGATCCGGAAGATCTTGATGAACGTCTGAGAACTGCTTTGGCCACGCAAACGGTCAAAGATGCAGCAGCCCTTGTAAGCGCAGCTACTGGCTTACCAAGAAAGCTTGTCTATGGACGCGCACTACAGCTTCGCGAAGAGACTTGACGTAACTCTTCCACTGCCCAGGCTGCAGTCTCGGCTACGATTGGATCTGGATCTTGCTGCAGTGCGTAAGCGCGCGGCAGCAAGCTCAAATCCTCTGAATTGCCAACTGCGATCATAACGTTACGGATAAACCGGTTACGGCCAATGCGCTTGATCGGTGAACCAGCGAACATCTTTCGGAACTCGCTATCATTCAAACCCGCGAGTTCGGCGAGTGGCGGCGAGATGAGAAATTCTCGGCCGACCAATTGCGGGTGCATCGTTGGATATGCAAACTTGTTCCACGGGCACACGGCGAGGCAGTCGTCACAGCCGTATACGCGGTTGCCAATCGCCTTCCGAAACTCTGTGGGAATTGAGCCTTTATGCTCAATAGTGAGGTAAGAGATACAGCGTGAAGCGTCAAGCTTGTAAGCTGACGGGAAGGCTTTTGTTGGACAGATGTCAAGGCACCGGGAACACGAGCCGCAGTGGTCGGCCATTTTTTGGTCAGGTTCAAGTTCGATCGTTGTGTAGATTTCGCCGAGTAGCAACCATGAGCCGTGTACGCGAGAAACAAGATTGGTATGTTTGCCCTGCCAACCAAGACCACTGTTTTGCGCCAAAGGTTTCTCCATGACCGGAGCAGTATCTACGAAAACCTTTACCTCAGATCCAAATTGAGAGACAATAAATTGGGCGATATGCTTTAGTTTACCTTTTATGATATCATGATAGTCACGATTGCGCGCGTAGACCGAAATAGCGGCGCATTTTGGTTTTGCGACAGCTTCAAGCGGATCATCAAAAGGGGAATACGATAGCCCGACTGCGATAACACTCTTGGCCTCGGGCCACAGCACTCGAGGATGACTTCTCTGATCGGGTCTTGCTTCAAGCCACCCCATGTCACCTTGATAGCCTGCCTGAATAAATGCCTTCAATCTCTCATTGACTTCCGATCCAAGATGAGCGCTACAAAAACCCACGGCATCGAATCCAGCCTGAAGTGCGCGATCACGGATTTGTCGTGTTGCTTGATTCCGACCCTCTATGGCTAGGCTAGCCTTGGAGTTGCCATTTGACAACGCGGTGGGTTTAGCAGGCTTTGAAGTCAATTTACTTAACCGCGGCCGCGATATGGTGGAACACCTTGTTTTGGTATCCACACGTCCGCTGGCGGGGCACTCGACTGCCAAAACACGTCGATTGGGATGCCACCACGCGGATACCAGTAAGCACCGATGCGGAACCAAACAGGTTCAAGTAGTGTACATAAGCGCTGGCTAATCTCCATTGTGCAAGCTTCATGAAATGCTCCATGATTACGATATGAAGCCATAAAGACTTTGAACGACTTACTCTCAATGATCCACTTTGATGGTATGTAGTCAATCATTACGTGGGCAAAATCTGGCTGGCCAGTTAGTGGACATAGAGAGGTAAATTCGGGACAAGTAAGCCGAACCAGGTACAGGGTTTTGATCGCAGGGTTTGCAACGCGCTCCAACAACGCTTCACTTGGACTACCCGGCGGTCGCACGTTACGCCCCAAAAGTGCAAGTTTAGGAGGTGGATGCTGCTCAGTCATTGTCCTATCGCCTCCCCCCCCAACGCGCTCTTGTCGACTCCGCATATCGCAGAAATTGGTGCGCCTTTATGGCAGCACGGCTTTGACGCATAAGTTCCTGATAATACTGGATGTTGTGCCATGTCAGGAGCATCGGACCTAGAATTTCTCGGGCCCGAAATAAGTGGTGGAGGTACGCCCGACTATAATCGCGGCAAGCTGGACACTGACATTCATCGTCGAGCGCGCCAGGATCCTCTGCAAACCGGGCGTTCCGGAGGTTGATCACACCGGCGCTTGTGTAGGCCCGTGCGGTTCTGCCTGAGCGAGTGGGAATTACGCAATCGAACATATCGATGCCGCGCGCAACTGCATGCAAGATGTCATCTGGTGTTCCAACACCCATGAGATATCGCGGGGCGTCAGTTGGTAGGTGAGGAATCGTCACGTCTAGGACGTTCAACATGACAACCTGTCCTTCGCCAACAGCCAACCCTCCTATGGCATAACCGTCGAAGTGGTGGTGCTTGAGAGCATCGGCTGATCGGACACGCAAGTCAGGGAACACACCGCCCTGGGTAATGCCGAACAGTCCGTATCCTTTACGCGGCTTGAATGCCTTTTGTGCGAGACCGGCCCAGCGCATCGACATCGCCATGGATGTTTCCGCGTCTTGATAGGTTGCTGGATATGCATAACACTCGTCCAAGACCATCGTGATGGTTGAGTCTAGTTTCCGTTGTATCTCCACAGCTATGGCAGGAGTAAGACGCACAGAGCTTCCGTCAAGGTGCGATTTGAAGGTAACGCCATCAACGTCAATTATCCTACGTCCCGACAACGACATGATCTGGTATCCTCCCGAGTCCGTCAGGATTGGACCAGGCCAATGCATGAAGCGATGAAGCCCTCCTTGTGACTCAACACGATCTGCCCCTGGACGCAGCATTAGGTGGTAAGTGTTCCCCAAGATACACTGGCATCCTGCCGCGCGCAGCGCATCGGCTGTCATAGCTTTTACAGTGCCGGAGGTGCCAACTGCCATAAAGGCAGGTGTTTCTATCGGTCCATGTGCTGTTGATAGAATGCCGACGCGGGCTGCTGCGTCAACCTCAGAGACCTCGAACCGAAACTCATGAGTTGAGGCTACGGATGTTGCCATGAGATGTAGGTAGGACAGAGTTATGAGCACTGACAAGGTGATGGTGCTGCTATCATCAGAGTTTGTGAATCGTCGGGAAGGCGACGGCAACCTGGTGATGAATTTCGGGCCCTAGGAAAAAAGGCTTGACCAAATACCCCAAATTGTTGTATAACAATCTCTATAATCGCGAGTGTTTACGCGCAGACACGTCTCCTGCTGCGAAGCAGATTTAAGGTGTCTCTTTTATCCTCTAACCCACCGCAATGCCATCGAAAATAATCTGTACTTGCGAAGCCGGATACGCGGCAGTCTGCGGGCCTGGGCAGAAACTGCTCTTAAAGACACCGGCCACCGGCCAGCTGCCCATCATTTACGTCTTATTTCCGAACTACAGGCGCTTTCAAATGGTCGATTTGATCGACTGATGATTTTGATGCCGCCTGGTTCCGCGAAATCAACTTATGCCTCGGTTATCTTTCCAGCTTGGTGGTATACGCAACATCCAAGGGCCGCAGTCATCGGTGCATCGCATTCCCTTGCGCTGGCAACACATTTCAGCCGACGCATTAGATCGCTAATCACTGCTCAGCGCGATTATTTGGGGTTCAATATCTCCTCGAATCAGCGTGCTCTCGATACATGGAGTACAACTCAAGGAGGTGACTATGTGTCAACAGGTGTCAGAGGCGCGATCACAGGCCGCCGAGCAGATCTAATTATCATCGACGACCCAATCCGTTCTCAAGCTGAGGCCGAAAATGGGACGCAGCGGAGCCATATTTGGGAGTGGTATAAATCGGATATTGCCACTCGCCTGAAGCCTGGCGGCAAAGTTGTGCTGGTCATGACGCGTTGGCATCCAGACGATCTGGGCGGTCAATTGCTTGATCAATCACCAGAGCAATGGCGCGTGTTACGCCTACCAGCGCTTGCGGAACCCAATGACCCACTTGGTCGTCCATTTGGCGCTCCGCTATGGCCGGAGTGGGAGGATCTCGAAGCGCTGACACGCAAACGTTCGCTTATTGGCGAGCGCGCGTGGTCAGCGCTATTCCAACAGTGCCCGCTTCCGGCGGGTGGCCGACTGTTTTCCGTTGAACGAATCTCAGAAGCGCACAGCGACCAAAATGGCGAAGCTACCGTGCGAGCCTGGGATCTGGCTGCTACCGGCGCTACCAGCCGCAACGATCCTGACTGGACCACGGGCGTCAAATTAACCCGAGATCTGACCGGGCGTTACCTAATCCGCGATGTTGTACGAATTCGCGGCACGCCCCATCAGGTTGAAGAATTGATCGTCAGCACTGCCCAAAAAGATGGCTCGAAAGTTATTGTTGCCATACCGGAGGATCCAGGACAGGCAGGAAAAAGTCAGGCGGCCTATCTCACCCGCCAGCTCGCCGGTTTTCACGTGGTCGCCGCACGAGAAACAGGCGCAAAGGCAACACGCGCCATGCCGTTAGCCTCTCAGGTGGAGGCCGGAAACATCTCCATGGTCAAGGCCAGCTGGGGACGAACACTCCTGGAAGAAATGAGGGATTTTCCCTGGGGGAAGAAAGACGATCAGGTGGATGCTCTAGTTCGGGCGTTTGAGACCCTGGCAGCAAAATCACGGTCACCAAGCTCACTTGGGATGTCCATTTTCAATCGGTAGCCTGCCGCACCATAATCTTTGGAAGCCCATGTTTGATACACTCTGTGAGTTGGTCCCGTTTGATGGCGATTATCCTGAACGGGTCCGGCAGATCATGATACTAAAGCAGGTTCTTGCCGGGACAATCTATGATGCTTTACCGTATCATTTTCATGAAGAGAGGAGCGAGGCCGGAGAGTACATTCCGCTTAGGAGACGAAGGCCTAACGTGAGGTATCCGCTGTGCAGGATCGTTGTTGAAGACAGTGTCTCGTTGTTGTTTAGCGACGGCCACTTCCCAAGTATCGACAGTCCAGATAGCACGGCACGCGCAGTCCTTGCTAATATCGTTAAAGAGACAAGACTAAATCAGATTATGACCGAGGCGGCCATGACCGGCGCGATAGGATCGGTGGCGCTGCTGCTTCGTGTTCTCAAGGGCCGGATATTCATCGAGGTTTTAGATACTTCCTATTTGACCCCCATTTGGGATCCGACCGCCCCGGATACATTGGCTCGGGTGGATGAACGATATAAGGTTTCTGGCGCTGACCTAGTCAGAAATGGTTACGCTGTAGACGATGTAAGTCAGCAATACTGGTTTGCCAGATCATGGGATCAATATGGGGAAACTTGGTTCGAGCCCTATCCAGTCGGCAAAACCCCGACTAAACAAATTGACGATGCACGTTCCGTTGCACACCAACTAGGGGCAGTACCGATCGTCTGGGTCAAGAATCTACCGGGAATTTCTGCGACCGGAGATCAGAGCGATGGTGGCTGTACTTTCGCCGCCGCAATGCATACTCAAGTAGAAATTGACTATCAACTTAGCCAACTGGGCCGCGGACTAAAGTATAGCGGTGATCCTACGTTGTTGCTCAAGGACCCGGCGCTAACCGACGGGGAGCTCATTAGGGGAGCAGGCAACGCCTTGGTTGTGTCGGAAAAAGGCGATGCTCGTCTTCTTGAAATTGGCGGCACTGCCTCGGCTGCCGTCATCGATTACGTTCGCACACTCCGGGAACTTGCGTTGGAGAGCATTCATGGAAATCGAGCGAGCCCAGAGCGCCTAAGCGCCGCACAGTCAGGGAGGGCTCTAGAGCTTTTGAACCAGGGATTGATCTGGCTAGCCGATAACCTCAGGACAAGTTATGGCGAGGGTGGGATACTTCAGCTTGCCCGGCTCATCATCAGAGCCTCCCAGAGATACAAGCTGGTTGTACTCGGAGAAGCTATCGAGCCCATAGATGCCAACGTTGGCCTTTGCCTAAAGTGGCCCCGATGGTATCCAACTACAGCAGATGACAGACAAAAGGATATACAGGCGTTACTTTCATTGGTGGCAGCTGGCTGCATTAGCCGAGAGACAGCTGTTAAGGCAATCGCAGCCTGCTACGACATAGAACACATTGCGGATAAATGGCCTTCTCAGTAGGCTAGCGAGTTTGAAGAGAATATCATGGACGATGATACGTCACTGCCGAGCCCCAAAATTGACGACGGGCATGATCCAAAAGAACCTGAACTCAAGCCGGAAGATGCATTAGTAAAACTCAAAGCCGATTTTGAAGCCCGTCTGGTATTGGCGCACCTACGGACGGAGGCAGTACGAGCTGGAATGATAGATCTGGATGGTTTGAAGCTAGTCGATTTGTCTTCAATCAAGCTTTCTGGCGACGATGGGGTTGTAGGAGGACGTAGGTTGATGGAGGACCTGCGCCGGAACAAACCTTGGCTGTTTTCACAATCATCGTCGTCGAGCGCAGCTCCGGTGCCTACGTCGCTGCCTGTCAAACCGAAGACAGCAATGGAGATGTCTGAAGGGGAGTACTTAGCGGCTCGTGCAGCCATTACTAGGTCTCACTCCTAACCGGCTTCGTTATCTCCATCACAGATCAATTTAAATAGGACATTCCATGGGCATTCAGAGTTTTCCTCTTTCACTTCAGCCAATTATCCAGCAAGGCTTCCTCGAACGTGAATTCTCCCAGGCTCTGATTTCTCGGCTTGGTTATCGGGCATGCGCGGATCGCGTCACTATGGCGGTCGGCATCGGCGAGACGCTGACAAAGACACGTGCAGGGCTAAAGCCGTCTGTAACGACGCCTCTGGCACCGGCCGCGAACACGAACTTCGACAACGGTCTGACGCCGACATCTTGGGGAGTAGAGCAATATACGATTACCCTCAACTTATATGCTGCGACGACTGACCTGAACATTGTAACCGAGAGGGTTGGGATCGCTTCACAGTTTCTCCAGAACGCGTATATTAATGGTGAGCAGGCTGCCCGTAGCTTGGACGAACTAAGCCGCAACTCACTTTTCGCCGCTTATATGGGCGGCAACACGCGTGTTCGAACGACGATGGCCAGTGCCGGGCCAGCAGTGTCCGTTGATGATGTGCGGGGCTTCCAGACTGTATTTGTGAATGGCGTCCAGCAGCCTGTTAGTAACAGCTCCTCAATGACAGTGACCGTTGGATCCAACGTCTATTCGGTAGTTAGTGTTACTGTCGATCCAAGTAACGTCTCGACCGCGCCAGGTGGCGTGTCCGGCACCTTGAATATGTCTACCAACGTTTCCGTATCGGATGGTGCAGCAGCCAATACCGTTACTGCATCTATTGGGTCAACGATCGTGCGACCATCTCAGCGAGGCAACACTTCGTTGATAACGGCTGCTGACACTTTGACCATGGCAAATCTGCTTGACGCTGTGGCAAAACTGCGGCTGAACGCGGTTCCTGAAATTGATGGCGCCTATAACTGTTATCTTGATCCGATTTCTGCCAGACAGCTTTTTGCAGATCCGGACTTTAAGCAGTTATTTCAGGGGGCTACCTCCGCAAATCAAGTCTTCAAAAAGGGGATGACGAACGACTTTCTTGGTCTTCGATTTGTTCCCACAACGGAGGCCTTCGTTCAAGCGCATCCTTCTTTATCTGGATTGATGATTCGCCGCCCAATCATCTGCGGTCAGGGAGCTCTGATAGAGGGTGATTTCGCTGGTATGGCAGCGTCCGATGTAGCGCCCACGGATGCCATTGTTACCTTGGTTGATGGCATTGCCATGGTTACCCGGGAAGCCATTGATCGCTTGCAACAGATCATCGCACAATCCTGGTATTGGATCGGTGGTTTCTGTGCGCCCTCAGACACGACAACAAATCCGACAACAGTGCCAACGGCAACTAACGCTGCGTACAAGAGGGCAGTTATTGTTGAACACATTGGTTGAGGTAGACAAGGGAGCAAGATTGCAGTGCCACTCGGTTCCGTAAGTCCCTTCCGCCCTACCGGTACAGTGAGCGTGCCGGCGGGAAATGTTTCGGCAGCTATTGCCCTGTCCGGTGGCGGTGATTCTGTTGTTGTTACTAATACCACAAGTGCCCTAGCATTTATTAGATTCGGATCTGATCCTTCCGTGACGGCCTCAGGCGGTGATATGCCTATCCTGGCCGGGAGTTGCTTAATCCTGTCGGTAAATAGTCTGATTTCATACGCGGCTGCCATTTGCCCGTCTGGCTCGGGCAGTATTTTTTTTAGCCGTGGCGACGGCTCACTGATTTGAATCCGCTGACTGAAGCAGAGAAGGTGGATATCCGTCGCTTCTGCGGATATCCGGCCTATGGTGCTGCACCTTCTGGACTGCAATCTTGGCGTTATTTTCAGGTCTATGGATTGTTCGAGTTCCGGCTTTCAAATCTCTCGACCCCGGAAATTGGGATTGCCCGACGTTACCTTGGCAATCTGACAACTCTCGAGCTTGCTATCCCGGCTGCCGGCGAGAATCTCGATACTGATCAGGCAGCTACTTGGACGAGGAACAAGACAGAACTTTCAGACAGACTAAAGCTCTTCGACGAATGGCGCCGGCGGCTATGCGGTTTCTTAGGCGTGCCTCCCGGTGCGGGGTGTACTGGTGTTACCGTGCCCCTGATTGTGTAGCCTATGAGGGGTCATAGATTACAAGATCGGCTCTATAAGGGCTTGGGCGCTGCCGCGCGCCACATTGGGCACTCCGCCGACGCTTTCCGCCCCTCAGGCACTATCAACCCGCTTAGTAAGAGCAATCGTTTCCTCCGATTGCCTGCCGCCTTCATCCCCACACGCGGGGGTGCAAACTACACGAACCGATATGGCGACCCGTTTTGGACTGGGATCTTCGACGCAAGCTATACCCAGCCTGGAGATTACCTTGATAGCGGAGGCACGACATTCTTCATCGCGTCACAGAAGCCCATGCTACCGGTCCTGTGCGTCGAGACTAATGCAGTTCTGTCTATATCTCGGCCTCGGCTTCAGTTAGATGTCGCATCGAACCCGTACGGCGGATATACGCTGGGCAGTTCAACCTTATTGATCGACCAGTGGCCGGCTAGCGTATTGGCTGACACAAAAGCCAGCGCTTCAAACGCCAACTTGCCGACGGACCTGGGGGCGCCATACTGGAATGTCCTGCTTCCAGCCGTCGATCGTATTCTATTTGCGCCGGGTGACATTATCTCGGACAACAATGACCGGACGGGCGTCGTTGCGAGCTCCGAGTTAACGGATCTTGGGTGGCGACTTAGCGTAAGAATGGCGACGACATAAATGGCAGACCTTTCAGACGTCGAGCAAGCGTTTGCCAATACGGTGACGTCAATTCTTTACCCCGGGGGCGTAACAGGACTGAGCATCGTTGGGTCCCTTTGCCGCGTCTACAGGGGCTGGCCCAATCCTGCGACGCTAAACGCTGATCTGAACGCCAATGCTGTCAATGTCACTATAGACGCGGTTAACGACAGCGGGAATACAACGACCCGATATCTTCCGAAGTGGGTATCGAACGTTGCCATTCCTGGCGTCTCGGCTACTACCACTGCTTCCAGTATAACTATACTCGGGAATCCAGCCAACGGAGATCTTGTCGGAACCGTTGTAGACGGGATTGCTTTTGCTTACCGCGTAAAACCTGGGGACACGCCGTTTCTGGTCGCGTCAAACCTGAACGCTTTAATTCAATCGACTAGAATATCAACCGTCGAGGGAAATACCATTACTGTCCCTGGTGCGCGTTCGATCGTTGCTCGAGTCGTATGTGATGGTATTGCGAGCTTCGAAAGCCGCCGGCAAGAAAAGGATCTCCGCATTACATGCTGGTGCTCCTCTCCTTTAACACGCGATGCGGTAGCAGCGGCTATTGACAGCGCCTTTACTACGATAAATTTTCTAAGTCTACTGGACAAGACACGGGCTCGGGTCGTATATAAAACAACAACCAGTTATGACCAGTCTCAAAATGCCCTTTTATATCGTCGAGATCTTGTGTACACGGTGGAGTATGCTACGGTGAGTTGTGCTCTCCAGCCCGCAATGCTGTTTGGCGCTGTAGATTTGAACGAAAATACTATTTATGGTTAGGTAGCCGTGATGACATATCATCTAGTAGTGGCTAAGCCTTTTTTGAATTTCACCCGTGGTGACGTCATCATGGATCCAGTTCTAATTGCCAAGGTGCTTTCGGATGAGCATCGCGGGTTTGTGCGTAAGGTCATCGCGCCAGCTTCGAGGGGTTGAGTCATGCCAATAGCACAGCAAGGAAGCGTCAATACCACGTCGCTCATCGTCCCGGATCTGTATGTTCAGATCGTCCCGCCCCAGAACCTGGTTCTGAACGGTGTTCCGACAAATGTTGTAGGAGTGGTGGGATCGGCGGCATGGGGACCTGTTGACGAACCAACCATCGTTGGTTCCATGGCAGAGTATGCGCAGCAATTTGGCTCGGTGGTTGCTCGGAAGTACGATATGGGCACGCAGGTCGCAATAGCGGTTCAACAGGGTGCTCAGAACTTCCGATGTGTCCGCGTTACGGATGGTACGGACACAGCCGCATATACGGTCGTTCCTGGCTCAAATGCTAGCTTCACCGCCGCTTATACAGGTTCCCTAGGAAACAACGTCCTGCTGACGCTTGGCTCTGGATCAATGCCGCAGTCTTGGAAACTCTCCGTATTACTGCCAGGGTTTGAGCCTGAGGTCTATGATAACATCGTTGGAGATGGAGCCGCTTTCTGGGCTGCGCTGGCTGTGGCGGTAAACACTGGACAGGGATCCCAGCGCGGCCCCTCGCGTCTCATTGTGGCGAGTACGGGAGGAACGACCGCGTCCCCAGCACCATTCTCTCTGCAGTTGGGCAGCGCGGGCGCAGGCACGGATGGCGCAGCCCAAGTCGGGAGCACCACTTTGATAGGCGCAGACTTGCCCGTGCGTAGCGGAATGTATGGACTTAGGGGGCAAGGCTGCGGACTAGCCATTCTGGCAGATTGTGATGACGCTACCACCTGGACTAGTCAAGCTGGTTTTGGCCTACAAGAAGGCGTTTACATGGTCCTTACCGGGCCGCCAGGGGATACGATACAGAACGCAATCAGCGTCAAGCAGCAAGCCGGGCTAGATAGCTATGGAGCTAAGCTCATGTTCGGCGATTGGTTGTGGTGGTCGGATCAAGTCAACAACACGATTCGGCTTGTATCACCTCAAGGTTTTGCCGCCGGGCGTTTGGCGAACCTCTCCCCAGAACAGTCCAGCCTTAACAAACAGATATATGGCATCATTGGTAGTCAACGAAGCGGCACCCCCGGCTCTGGACAAAACACGGCTTACTCGGCGGCGGATCTGGGCGCCTTGCTCGGTGCTGGCATCGACGTGATCTGTAATCCGCAGCCAGGAGGATCGTACTGGGGAGTTCGCGGGGGGCACAACACTTCATCAAATGCAGCGGTCGACGGTGATAACTATACCCGTTTGACAAACTATGTAGCTCAAACACTAGCTGCTGGAATGGGACAGTATGTTGGACAGGTTATAAACGTCAATCTTTTCCAAAATATACGTGCAACACAGCTATCATTTCTAAACAACATGTATTCACAAGGACTGTTAGGTAGTCTGGACGGCGCGTTGCCATTCAGCGTTATCTGCGATGCCACGAATAATCCATCGTCGAGGACAAGCCTGGGCTATGTGCAGTCTGACGCACAGGTTCAATATCAGGCTATAAACGAGCGGTTTATTGTAAACGTAGAGGGTGGCCAAACCGTACAGGTGTCTAGACAAACGTTGCCAGCGGGCCAAATCAACTAGGGAACTCAGTCTATGGCATTAACGGCATTCTCTATCGGTCGAGACACCCAGCTTGTAATAATGGGGCCGAATGGACGGCTTGATCTTAATCACGTAACCGGGTTTGAAAGTCATCAACTGACGAATGCGGTTCGCGTAAGCAGGCTGGACGGGTCTCAGTTGGCTGCAGAGCTTCCCAAAGGATGGGAGGGCAGTTTCGAGGTGGAACGGGGAACGTCTGCCCTTGAGGACTTTATTTCTGCCATTGAGCAGGACTTCTATAATGGTAACGGTACAATGCCTGGTACTATGTATCAATATATAACCGAGGTGGACAGCTCGGTCTCAACCTACCAATATGATGGCGTGGTGTTTAAGCTGACGTCTGCTGGTGCCTGGAAGGGTGATGCAAGTGTTAAACAAAAGCTTGAATTCTACGCCACGAGGAGGCGCCGCATCTGATGTCTGCGTCAGTAGCTATACTGCGCGAAGCCGCTAATGCTTCGACAAAGATTGATGCAAGAGGACGCAAGCTGCTTCTGCGCCGACTTACAGCATTGGATACGCTGAGGCTCTTTAAAGCGGCAGGTCCGACGCTGGCGCAAAATGAACCTTGGCTAGCTATGGCAGCCTTGGCATTTATGGTGGTGGAAATTGACGGCGTGCCCGTTCCAACACCAAGCACGGAAAGCCAGATAGAAGCGCTCGTTGAGAGGCTGGGCGATGAGGGTCTCTCGGCCGCTGCCGATAATTCCAAGGACGAAGAACCTCAGACTTTGGACCATTCTGTCGTGGGAAACTCGCCAGGCACCCTGTCCTAATTGACTGTCTCTACCTTGTTCGGCACGGGGTGCCATTTGATGTCGCATTTTCACTGCCAGTAGTTGACCGAGCAGCCTACGTGATCGCGCTTGGCACTCTTGATGGGAACATTTTCGATTGGACGAGGTTCGAGTGGATCAGCCAGACCGCGAAAACGGACTGGTGACAATCCCTTTCTCTAGAAAATTGTCAAAGAGCCCACAGTATCAGTTCAATTTCCTAAACCAGAGCAGAAAGCGAATAGCTTGGTATTTGGGACTTCCGGATATACTGAAAACTCAGCACCGTTTCCTCGCACCGCTGCGATCAACCTCAAACCGACATTACCTTCTTGCTGCAAACGATCCCGCAGAACCTATTCCGGGACACCGATATGGTGATGAACCTGGGACGCCAACTCACCGCCGGCGGTTCACGACGGCGTCGCTGGCTGCCGCGCTGAAATCGACGGAAGAACATTCTTGGATTGTGAGAGAGCCGAGATCCGGCCCGGGCAAGCCAACGAGCCGCACTGCTACGGCCTTGGCCCGCCGTATCAGCCAGCCAATCAAGTCGAATTTGATGCCCGATCATCAGACATTTAGGCCAAAAGCTGTGCCACGCCTTAGAAGCTTCAACTACATGCCGACACAACGTCAGTCTTTCAGCGCCGGCGACATTGAGCGAACGGCACCCATCGGTCCCAAAACTATCGCTACAGCTGCAGTCTCGCTCATCCACCCCCATCTGGGCTCCAACAAAGCCGAACATTCTCGCGTTATCCGGGCCCACTATAACAATAGTAACGTTCTCGGCTCCAAGAGTATGTATTTGCCTTCCCGAGCACTTGCTCCTCCGCATCAATTTGCAGAACAAACGTCGCGACCGTCAACCACTGCGTATACCGATCGTCCATACCTGGGTAATTCAACGAGCGGTAGCGAGGCAATCCCTGATATATCCGGAGCTTCCACGATACACATCGACGGCGCTGCTCTAGGTAGATGGGCGGTGAGACACCTGGAAAGGACTCTATCAAAGCCTGCAGTTGGGATGACCGGGGTTGATCCTAGAGCTACTTTACCACGAACTCGAGTCTCTCCATTCTGAGTACAATTTTAGCCCGACCTAATCGAGAAAGCAGTCGCCACGTTGCAAACATCGCCGATGAAACTAGGGCAGTTAATCCTCCAAGACTTCGAAATCCCACAATATTTGCGCTTCGGCGGCCGCCATAAAGTAGCGATACGGCAGTTCGCTGATGGGAAAAGGCTGGTCGAGCGGCTCGGTCCAGACGATAGTGAGATCACCTTTTCCGGAGTCTTCAGTGGGTTAGGGGCAGAAGCGCGCGTGCGCGCCTTTGATAACCTCCGGTTGTCGGGTGACATAGTCTGGCTTACGTGGGAGTCTTTTAAGCGCCGGGTGATAGTCAGGAGCCTATCGTGCACTTACAAAAGTCCCTGGTGGATTCCCTATCAGATTAGCTGTGTCGTCGCGGTACAGCATCGTGTGTCAGTCTCTCAAGCCACAACAGCAGCTGCTCTAGCGTCGACGGACCTTGCATATGCTCTAGCTGCGGCGGCGGGAACCTCTCTGTCTCTATCGTCATTACAGTCAAGCCTTAGTTTAGGTGCTACCCTCGTGCAGGGGAGTCAGACTCAGACAACTGCCCTTACAGCGGTTCAAGCAGCACTGCTTGAACTTGATACGCAGGTAGATCAACAGTCGAAACTGGTCAATACTCCAGTCGTAACCAGCGCGGGGCCTTCATCCGTCGCGCAATCCTTTTGTCTGAATGTGGTTGCTGCAGGATCCCTAGCCGCGACCACAGCTACTCGATCATACGTTAGTCGCATCGGCGTCACGCTATCAGGGCAGGATCTCTAATGAGGGTTATTGCCGTAATCGGAGGCGACCTCTTTGAGCTTGCAGCTTGTTATCTAGGCGATGCTTTGCAGTGGGTCACGTTAGCATCGCTTAATGACATATCTGACCCAATGCTTAGCGGTCGAAATGACATTAAAATCCCGGATAGTCCTCCAGCACCGACTGATGGAATTGGATCACAATGAGGCCAAGCGGGGCGCAACGGATGCTAGTCCAATCGTATCTGGACGGGCGTCTTGTAAGTGGCCTACTACGAGCATCAGTCACCTCTACTAATTGTTTTGCGTCAGATACCTACTCCTTGACATATTCTTTGGGTCTACAGGCTGCCGGAGACGCCAATTACTGGTGTTCTACATCATCCGCGTATATGGAGCTCACGGTGGACGCCGTCTCTCAGGGCACTCCTACTCTCATGATTAGTGGTATGGTCGATGCCATTCACATTGACCCAATACAACATCTTGTTACCTTGGAAGGACGAGACCTGTCGTCCCTAATGGTTGATGCCTATCGTCAACAGGAATTCGTCAATCAGACTGCTTCGGAGATCGTAACGTCGATTGCGCAGAGTCATAATCTGGAGTCTGCCGTGGCCGCGACGGTAGGGGCGGTCGGTCGGTACTATGGAGATGGATATACAAAACTTTCCCTAGGTCAGTTTTCTAACTGTCAATCCGAGTGGGACCTAGTCGCTCAACTTGCTCGCGACAATAGTTTTGATGCTTATGTTCAGCACAAAACGCTATTTTTCCAAGCGTCAAGTAGCTGGAAGAGTGCCCCGATCATTATTTCTACCAATGACCTGCTGGGGCTGCGCATCGAACGCAATCTTTCCCTGCTGGGCAGCGTGAGTGCAAAGGTCCAGTCTTGGAGCTCACAAAACATGGCGGCTTATCAAAGCTCGGAAGCGCCAGATAAAGCTTTAGTCGAAGTGTCCAGTGGCAACAATACACCTTCATTTCTTTTCTCGGCCTCTAATTCTACGCCACAGCAGGTTTCGGACGCAGCAGAGCGTTACACGACAGAGTTATCTCGGTTGGGTACTATGCTTCATTTAGAGATGCCATTCAATCTAGCAATTGTCCCGAGGTTAGCATTTTTACTCCAGGGGACCATGTCCAATCTAGACACCTTCTACATGATAGACACGGTCGAGTGGACGTATAGTCCACTGTCAGGGTCCATTCAGACCGTTCGAGCAGTCCCCCTGTCGACGTAAACTCCTCAACCGCGGATACCACGGGATGACCATTTTCTTATCTAATACTATTAAAGCTCATGCTACTGGACTTGATCAAGCGCACGGTCAAGTAAAGTTCGGCATTGTGACTTCGGTGAACGTTAACAACTCTACAGCTCGAGTCAGTTTGCAGCCAGAAGGCGTATTGTCAGGTTGGCTGCCGGTAATGACACAGTGGATAGGAAACGGCTGGGGCTTGGCGGCTCCTCCGCTTCCGGGGGATCAGGTGCTTGTGGTTCCACAGGAAGGGGATATGGAGCAGGGCGTCATCATTGGACGCATCTATTCGGTCAAGCAGACCGCCCCTGCTGCTCCTAGCGGGGAGTTCTGGCTTGTTCATCAAAGTGGCTGCTCTTTGAAATTATGCAACGACGGCACGATACGTACGAGCGGCGATCTTCATGTGGCCGGAGATGTCTACGACAGTTATGGGTCCTTATCAGCTCTCCGCACACACTACAATAGCCACACCCATCAGGCGCCGAACGGCGCCACGAGCGCCCCTCATCCAACAGACTGATCCATATGTACGATCTTGACCATCTGTGGAATGCTGATCTCGCAGTCGATAGCGGCGGCGATCTGGCTTTGGTTGCGGGAACCAACGCTGTTACTCAGCGGGTCATCCGACGTTTGCTGACCAACTCGGGGGCATACGTATGGAATCTCAGCTATGGGGGAGGGCTTGCACAGTTTGTGGGGCTGCCTGTTAATGAACCCGATATCAGTGCCGTAATTTTAGACCAGTTGCTCCTTGAGCCCGGGGTTCCATCGAGCCCGACGCCGCAGATCACTGCTGCAGTGACTGACGCCGCAGCCGGCTATGTTGTCGCGACGATCACATACTCCGGTTCAAACTCTACTGCTCCAGTTACATTCAGCGTTCCAATCGGACCATAGTCAATGAACCTAAGCCTGAAGGGCTTTAGTCAGCTTGTTGAGGACATGGGTGCTGCTCTTCAAAGCTCGGCTACCAAGTTGGTGGATATATCAGTCGGCTCAGTGACACGCGCGCTATTTGAAGCGAATGCCTCTGTCGTGTTGTGGCTGCAATGGCTTATCCTACGTGTCTTGCAGACGACCCGCGCCGCTACGGCCACTGGCTCAGATCTTGACTCCTGGATGCTGGATTTCGGGCTGATCCGACTTCCGGCGACTGCTTCGACGGGAGTCGTCACCTTCAGCCGCTTTGTAAGCAATCTCCCAGCTACAGTTGTCCCCGGAACTCTCGTGAAAACGACGGATGGGTCGACAAGCTTCCAAGTCGTAGCAGACTCCACGATATCTATCTGGCAGCCTGGCTTGGGAGCATATGTGATACCGGCCGGGGTGTTATCAGCTGATCTGCCGGTGCTTTGCACGACAGGCGGAGCAACGGGCAATGTCCTGGCTAGCACAGTCACACTTGTCGCCGCGTCCTTGAGCGGTATCGACGAAGTAAACAATGCTAATCCGTTTGGCAACGGGAGCGATGCAGAACCCGATGCGGCTTTACGGAAGCGGTTCCAGACGTATCTAGATAGTCGGTCAAGGGCGACGCTTATGGCCGTTCAAGATGCCATAGCCAATGTGCGTCAAGGTCTAGAGTTCGTCATAGACGAGAATACTGGGGCGGTCCGACAACCACAGACTGGAAACTTTCTTGTGACGTTGGATGATGGCTCTGGTTATCCTGCGGCCGATTTGATCTCCGCGGTGGCTTCGGCCGTTGATGCGGTACGTCCAATTGGTACTACGTTCTCGGTCGTTCCACCAACTGTTGTTGTGATCGATGTCTCACTGACTGCCACGTTTACCGTTCCTGCCACGACCGAGCAGGTAGTGGCAAATATTCAGAATGCGGTCGCAAATTATCTGAATAGTCTTGGCATTGGTCGAATGGCTTCAGTGACTCGAGTGGCCCAGGCGGCGTATCTCGTAAGTGACTCAATAGACAACATTACAGGTGTCCAGCTCAACGGTGGATCGGTAGATATTGTCCCCCCACCCGGAACCGTCATCAAGGCCGGGCTAGTGAATGTCGTCGCAAATGGTGGGTGATCTTCAGGACATTGTATACCGGCTACGTAGTGTCCTACCGAAGGGCTGGTTTGCTGATGATAGCCCGGTCCTTGGTGCGCTGCTTCAAGGCATCGCTACACCATGGGTTTGGTTTTACGGCGTTATTTCATACACCATCAAGCAAACGCGTCTTCTTACTGCCACTGATAGCTGGCTGGATCTTATAGCGTGGGACTTCTTTGGTGAATCTCTAAGTCGCACTCCTTCCGAGGTCGATGTAGTTTTTAGAGAACGTATCCAAACGGCTTTGCAGCGGGAAGCAGCCACTCGATCGGCGATTGCCGAGGCGCTTGAACAGTTGGTTGGCAGCGAGCCACTCATTTTTGAGCCGGCCAGATGCTCCGACACCGGCTGTTACGGTGTGATGGGCCAGGGAACGCGTCTCAACACCGGCTTTGCGTATAATGCGGCCGGTGGTTGGGGAACTCTTACGCTCCCCATGCAATTCTTTGTTACGACAGTCCGACCGCCCACGCCGGGCGTCAACATGTTGGCTGGTTATGGGACATCAAATGGTGGTTATGGCCTAGGCTCTATTAGCTACATTAATTTGTCTACCGTGCCTGGTTATGTCACGGATCTGGAAATACAGGAAACGCTGACTCGGTTACTTCCCGTTAACTCTGTTGCCTGGATTCGTGTTAATTAGTGATTAGTTCAAAGTGAGCGCAAATGGACCGCAATATTGTCTATCCGGGAAGCATACCACTGGACACGGATTTATTGTCCATCAATCGGAACACGATGATTGGCCTCGGGTTCTTAGCTCAGGCGATCTTAGGAACAAACACCATTACCGATGGATTAGTTTGCTCTCCCACGAACCCTGCTTCTTTGGCGGTGACTGTCGGTCCCGGGAGCATTACCCAGATTGCGCCCGTAGATAATCTTGCCTATGGATCCATGCCGGCTAACACGACCGATTTGGTGGTGAAAATGGGCATCAACACAGAGTCAACGACCTTTGTCCTGACAGCACCAGCAAGCGTCGGTCAGTCGGTTAACTATGTAATTGAAGCGTCGTTTCAGGAAATCGATGCCGATCCAGTTGTGTTGCCTTACTATAACGCTAGTAACCCAGCGCAATCCTTTAGCGGTCCAGCCAATTCAGGAGCTGTTCAAAATACCTTGCGCAACCAGCGCGTACAGCTTCAATTAAAGGCTGGGATCCCAGGGAACACCGGAAGTCAGACGACACCTGCCGTGGACACCGGATGGGTTGGACTATACCAGATTACTGTTGCCAATGGTCAAACACAAATCAATTCCGGCAACATTGGCGTCATTCCAACTGCTCCTTTTCTGAACTGGAAGCTTCCGTCGCTTCGGCCCGGCTTCGGTTCGGGCGTGAAAACATTCCTGAGCAGTGACTCTTGGTCGGTGCCTGCGGGCGTGACGCAAGCCGAAGTGGAGGTTTGGGGAGCGGGATCGGGCAGCTATGCTTCCGTTCCTGGAGTTCCGAGTGGCGGAGGTTCGGGAGGAGGCTACGCCAAGAAGTTGGTGACGGGCCTGTTGCCCGGACACGTGATCACAGTCGTTGTAGGCGCAGGAGGCATAGGCGGCACCGCGGGTGGCGTAGCGGCAGGGCCAGGTGGAGCATCCAGTTTTGGCCAATATGTCAGCGCAAGCGGTGGTGGACTTAACCCCCTCGCTTCTACCTCTGCACCGCTTAATGGCGCTTCTTCTCCTGGTGTGGGTGTTGGAGGCGACGTCAACTTTAACGGTTCAGCGGGCCAAGCTGGTATCGCGAATCAAGGCGGATTGGGGGGTGCCGCTCCCATGGGCGGCATGCAGAACAGCGGGACCACAGGAAACCCCGGAAGTTTTCCAGGAGGTGGAGCGGCCGGCGCCGGAACCGGCGGCGCTGATGCCAACTTGACATACGATGGCGCTGCCGGAGGCGGCGGTCTGGTCGTGGTTAGATGGTGAGGCCTATTCGCCCCAGCGCACTTTGGAGGTCTGAATGTCGGGCGTCTTAAATCACGTGTGGAGGCCAAGTAATGCGCGGTTGGTGACCATCGACTCATTTGTACCCGTCCCAAGAGGATCCGCTGCCGTTGCCTCGGCACCACTAAATTGGCCAACGAAAGATCCAGGTGATGTCCTAGACTACATTCTTGATATTGCTCCGGCAATTGTTGGAAATGATGGCGACGGCATTCTGACTGTTGATGTCAGCCTGTCTCCGTCGGATCCCGGTGACCTTCTTCTCCAAAGCACGTCAGCAGATGGCTCTCGAGTTGTTCTTTGGCTCTCTGGCGGCCAAGCTGGTTCCGTCTATACTATTACTTTCAGTATAGCGACGATAAACGGCCGTACGTTACATCGAAGCGTACTTCTACCGGTTCTTCTGCTTTCGGTGCCAGTCGTGCCTGCCAGCGCTATTGTGACATCCAGCGGTGTTATGCTTACTGATCAAAATGGCAATCCGGTACTGTCAAGTAGTTAGGCGCCAATCTTACCTCGATGTACTATTAGGAACTTGTCTCGTTACGGCACAACCGAAGATGCCGTGAGGTTTTAAGGTGCCCGGAGAATAAGCAAATATGCCGACAATTGACGAGCTTGCCCCCGCTACCTCGGCGTCCGATGCAGACGAGTTCATCGTTAGTCAGGCAGGCATCGCGCGAAAAGTAACACGCGCCCAAATTCTCAACGGCGTTCAGGCTCAACTGGCAGTACCGGCTGCTTCGCTCCTTGGTAATCCAGGTCAAGGGATCGGCCTGGTTAGCGCGATAGCTGTCGGTGAGAACCTCAGTATCAATGGTTCAACACTGTCTGCAACGGCCTCTCCATTTATTATTGAAGATCTCCCAGCGGGCAATGTACCGGCAATTGGAGATCTGATCGCCGTGAGCCAAGCGGGTATCTCGAACGCCGTGACTTACGGCCAGTTCATGAATGGGATCGGAGGTGTCCCAAATGTCAATTTGTCACACGCTCTCGTCACTGCGACTGGTGCGACGGCGACACAAACTCTTGGCCAACTGGCTGCCGGGATGCTACCCCTCACCGGGGGTTCGCTCGTTGGTCAGTTGACCCTGGCGGGACCACCGGCTGGCCCCGCGCAGGCAGCGACCAAGTCATACGTTGATCAGCAAGTTGGCCTAGCGCTGCCTCTTGATGGCGGATCACTTTCCGGCAGACTTGCGCTTGCTTCATCTCCACTTGCTCCTCTGGATGCTGCGACGAAGGCTTATGCGGATGCGCTGTCAAATAGTGTCCTACCACTAGGCGGCGGGTCGCTTTCAGGAAATTTGAGTTTAGCAGGCGATCCAGTCAATCCTCTTGATGCGTCCACCAAGCGTTACTCAGACCTAAAGCTTGCTCGGACAGGCGATACTTTAAATGGGGCCCTGATACTTGCGGCGGATCCAGTCTCGCCTTTGCAAGCTGCTACAAAGATGTATGTCGACAGCAAAGTCGCCGGATCGCTATCATTGCTCGGTGGCACTCTTTTCGGAAGCCTTTCCTTATCCTCTGATCCGACGAGCAGTGCACAGGCTGCCACGAGACAATATGTGGACCAGCGGATCTATCGGTCAGGCGACACCTTGACCGGGGCGCTTGTCCTAGCCGGCGATCCAACGTCGGCAGGTCAAGCCGCTACAAAGAATTACGTAGATTTGAGGGTTCAGGGTTCACCAGCGCTTTCTGGGGCCTCAATGACCGGATCTCTGCTTTTAGCGTTTGATCCAGCGGTTGCATTAGAAGCGGCTACAAAGCAATACGTGGATCTTCATGTAAAGCGTGTAGGCGACTCGTTATCCGGCGCGCTGTATTTGGCATCCGATCCGGTGGCGCCCCTACAGGCGGCCACGAAGCAGTATATCGATAGCCAATTGTCTTCAACCATAACAAGCGCTGGGGCTACATTCAGCGGGCCAGTAGTGTTGGCTGGTGCGCCGACGGCCCCGAATCAAGCGGCAACGCGACAGTATGCCGACACCAAGCTTTCGCGAGCCGGTGATACACTGATAGGCTCTCTCACACTTGCGTCGGATCCGGTAGTAGCGGCACAGGCTGCAACGAAGAACTATGTTGATACGTCTGTGTCAAATCTACTTCGCCTTAGCGGTGGTAGCTTAACGGGTCAGCTTGCGCTCGCCGCTGATCCTATAGCCCCGACCCAGGCAGCTACGAAACGCTACGTCGATGCTCAATTGTTGCAGTCGCTCCTTCAAAGCGGCGGTTCAATGACCGGACCCTTATTACTGGCGGGAAATCCAACAAGCGCTTATCAAGCGACCAGTAAACAATACGTCGATAATCAGATCGCGACCGTCTTGCCAAGCATGGGCGGTACGCTCACAGGTTCGCTGATTCTCGCTCGTACACCAACAAGTCCATTCGAGGCGGCGACGAAGTCCTATGTGGACGCCAATCCGAATTCTGAGGGGATTATTAACGTCACGCTGGCGCCGTATGGAGCTAAGCTCGACGGAGTCACTGACGATACAGCGGCGTTCAGGGGTGCATACCAAGCATCTGCTGCGGGCGGAACGATCTATGTTCCCAGCGGCACAGCGGTGTTGCAACAGCCGGGAACCTGGGGCATCGCGCTCACGAAAAGAGTCAAATGGATCGTCGCAGGCACGGTGCTTCAGGATGGCACTCCGCTTGCAGCGGCCATCCCCACGGGCGGCGGTCCCGCGCCATACGTCCTACCAGGCGTCGTTTCTGGGAATACCTTAACAGGAATTACAGTTTCGCAGGGTTCGTCCCAGACGACCGATTTTGCTGTTAGTCAGTCGTCCTACATCGTCAATCACAGCGGCGGGACGGCCGGCAGTGTAGTTGCAAATAACCGTTCCGACACGATTATCTATAACAACCCTGGGAACTATGTTTGGGGTGGCCTCGACCGTTTGATTTGGGCGGGAACACAAACTCCAAATGGAACCACCCCGGCTCAGCACGTTGGCAGGTATATTCAGACGCTGCGGCAGGCGGCAACTATTGGATCTAACGGTCAACCCCTGCCACAACCGCAGCTCTGGGGCGCCTGTATCGAATATCGCGATACGACAGGGCAACCTTCAGGCACCACAAATGCGTCACTAACAATCGAGATGGATTGGTTTGGTAACGGGACCGATACCGCGAATAACAGGACGATTCAAAGCTTAGTAATCGGCCAGCACGACCTGTCAGGTTTACCAGTCGAGGTTGGCAGCATTGTTGGGGTTTATCTGAGCGCGGGATCCGCAGGCAGTGCTAAATCCGTCTTCACTATTGGCGTACCCTTCTCCAACGCGGTAATTGATACGACGTCAGCGCCCGCAATTAATAGCGCCCCCGTCATCAAAATGTCGGCTGGTCAAGCAATCGCTTTTGAAAGCACGAACAGCAACAGATTGAGTTTTGACTCGTCAACTAACACACTTTGGTGGGACCAGGGCACGCTAGCCTACCCCGTCGGCAAAGGTATCAGCGTTGGTTGGGTCGAGGTTATCGCGACCTCTTATGTACTTCCGAATTACGCTTCAGGAAATCTAATTTTCCTAACGGGAACGATTCCTTACTCCATAACTCTGCCTGCAGCGAGGACGGTTGCCAAAGGCACAGGCTTTACGTTCTCTGTTACTGGCTCTGGACCCGTAAGCATTATTCCAAATGGCACCGATGGCATCAATTGCGGGCCAATAGTCCTTCATGCCAATGATCGATATCACATTGTATCGGATGGTAGCTCCTTTTGGTATGATCTATTTTGGGTAAACGCCGTATCTCCACGGTTTCAAGGCTCTGTAGTCCTGCCTACATACGCCGTGGCAACGCTTCCAACGAATAGCCCAGCGGGCGCTAAAGTATTCGTATCCGACGGACGAAAACCTAATGAGCCTGCCGGAGCCGGAAGTGGGGTAGAGGTCTTTTTTGATGGTCAGCATTGGATTTCTTCCTGCAGCGGTGCAGTTGTTGCTGCTTAACCGTAGTATCGACGCTGGTGCTTTTTAGATCGAGATTGTGGATGCCAACTATATCAGAACTCCCTCCCGCCACCTCAGTCTCAGCTGCGGACGAGATACCAATCAGCCAAAGTGGTTCTTCGCACTCCGCATCGGTTGGCATACTGCTGGCGTCGATGCAACCAGCCATCACCATTGGGTCTCAGTCGCTACTTGGAAGAATAAGTCTGGGTCCAGGCGGACCAGAGCAGGTTGATGTAGGAATCGGTGTCGCCGTCTCAAACGGCACTTTGTCAGCAAACGGATTGGATCACGCCACCTATCCAATGATGGCAGATTTTTCGGCGAGCGCTGACTTGGTGATTTCGAACCAGGGGAGCGCTATGTTGATGGCGACTTCTATGCTTCGGGGACTGTTCTCGGCGGGCCAAAACGTCTCCATCGACTCGCAGGGAGTGATCTCTTCAAGTAGCTCTGTGACAAGCGGAGGTTTGGCGGGGTCAAGCAGTTCGATCGGCGCTCTTCAAGTAATAAGCACGATTTCGGATCAGGATCTGGTCCCCGTAAGTCATGGTGGCATTAATCATGCAATAGCTTACGAAGATTTCCTCGATGGTGTAACTATTGATGCGGCCGGGCCATCCGGTCCCGTCAACAGCGCAGATAGGCTTTGGGTTTCCCAAGGAAATTCAATTATGACGGGTCAGACGTTTGCTGCAATCTGGCTCTGGATCACACAAAGTCTGCCAAGCTATAGACTCCCGTCGATAGAGATCACAACGAACATCACGCTGGATGCGGGCGACCATAATGGGCATTGCTTGATCTGCAGTCAGCCAATCACTATTACGCCTTCATCGGTAGCGATGGGGAGTGGTTTTCACTGTACAATACTCAATGCTAGCTCAGGAAACGTTATGTTGGGTAGCGGCTTCATAAGTTCGACCGGAAATCTCTCATTGCTTCCTTGGCAAAACGCCGGCGTCTCGTGCCTCACCTACTCCGGTGGGACGGTCGTGTTCGCTGCAATGCCGCAAGCTGCTTCAACGGTCGCCGCACCTGGCTAGTATCCCTTGTCATTCACATTGCGGGGTAGAGCCGCTTCAGTTTGATGCGGGCGTCTGCGTTGGTGAGATGCCAATCGGCCTTGGCGTGTTTTGTATTGCGGCGTTGCTGCCAAGCGGCGACCTCTGCGGTCAGCGTCGGCTTGTCGGCAATGCGCCGGTCCAGGCACTGGTGTGACAGCACGCTGAGTTCGCATTCAGCCATGTCCAGCCAGCTTCCGTGCTTGGGCGTGTAATGCCACTCGAACCGCTCCGCTAGGCGGCTGACTTCCGCGGGCGGGAAAGCCTCGTAAAGCGACGCTGGCTTGTGCGTGCTGAGATTGTCTTGAACCAGAATGATCTTCGCGGCGTCAGGAAAGCGCGTGTCCGACAACTCCTTGAGGAGTTCGGCGTAATCGACGGCCGCGTGGCGGTCGGTGACCTTGACGCGCCGCCATCCCTCCAGCGGCGCGAACATCATGAACAGGTTGGCCGTGCCGTTGCGTTCGTATTCATGGTCGACCCTGGCGGGTTGGCCCGGCTTCGCCGCGATCGGCATGCGCGTCTGCTTGATCAACTGCTTCGATGTCTCGTCCAGGCAAACCACCGGGCGCGCCGGGTCGTGCGGCCGCTGGTAGACTTCGACCACGTCTTCCATGGCCGCTACGAAGGCCGCGTTGGCGCCCGGCGGGATGACCCATTGCTCTTGCCGATGCGGTCTGAGAGCGTTTTTTTGAGCGTCCGCCCGATCGTGTTGTCGCTGGCGCGCTCGACGATCTTGAGTTCCACAACCTGCTCTTCCAGCAGTTCCAAGGTCCAGCGCGCCCGCCCACTCGGCGGCTCGCCGCAGGCCAGTGCGATCAGCTTGGCTTCGGCGGCCCCGTCGAAAATCCGCGGCCGCACTGAGGCGGACGAGTATTTGTGCGTCAGGGCCGATCCAGGCCTTCCTCCACCAGCCGCTGGCGGGTCCGCAGGATCGTGTCGGGGCTGGTGTCCAGCGCCTCGGCGATCCGGCCGTCGGGCCATCCGTCGCCCGCCTCCGAGACGTCAGCCTTGAGCAGGATGCGCGCCTTCAGCAGCTTGCGCACCGGATGCTTGCCCACTGTGATGAGCGCGTCCAGCCGAGCCCGCTCATCAGCGCTTAGTCTCACAACATACTTCCGGGCAGTCTCTTTCCTAGTCACAAAGCGGCTCCGTCATTGCTGAGCTATCGATTCAATAATGTACCGCAGAGTCAATGACGGAGGGTACTAGTGAGGTGGCTCCGTCCATTTGGACAGCCCAGCGGCCTTGCTTAGAACCTGACCGGAAACGCAGTCGGAATGATACCATTGGGCGTGGCTGGCCTCATGGGCTGCGGTTCGCTGGCTTTACCACAAGACAAGCGAGCCGCCATGCCCTGGGACGAGACCGATCGCAAGAAGTATGCGGTCATTCGTGAACGCTACGCAACCGACCTCTCTGACGAGGAATTCGCGCTCATCGAGCCGCTGCTGCCGCCGGCCAAGCGCCTTGGCCGCAAACCGACCGAGGCCAGGGTCATCCTCAACGCCTTGTTCTACCTGATCCGCGCCGGATGTGCCTGGCGGCGGCTGGCGAAGTGCTTCCCGCCGTTCACCACCAAGCAGAACCGCTTCTACGCGTGGCGCGACAGCGGCCTGTGGGAGCAAATCGTCGGTGTCCTGGTGATGGCAGTGCGTAAGGCGGAGGGTAAGGACGCGGCCCCAACTGTGGCTATCGTCGACAGCCAGTCAGTGAAGACCACGGAGGCCGGCGGCAAGCGGGGCTATGATGCCGGAAAGAAGGTCAAAGGCCGCAAGCGTCACCTCGCGGTCGATACGCTGGGCCTGCCGATCAAGTGCCAGGTCACACCGGCCGATGTGCAGGATCGCGACGCGCTGGCTGCGCTGCTGGCGGCGGTGAGTCGCAAAAGTCCCTGAATCAAACTGGCTTTTGTCGATAGCGGGTATGCCGGCGACGAGACCGCGCATGCTGCATTCGAGGCCAGCCGGATCCGCATCCAGGTGGTCCGACGCACGGACCGAACCGTCAAAGGCTTCATTGTGCTGCCCAAGAGATGGATTGTTGAGCGCAGCTTCGGCTGGCTGAACCGTGCACGGCGACTGGCCAAGGACTTCGAGACACTGATCGAACGTTCGCGCGCATGGCTGCTGCTGGCGCTCGCCGCACTTCTCGTGCGACGTGTCGCTCGGGATTACCAGCAGGTGAGGTGATTTCGAGTCAGGCTCCTACTTCTACTGTGTCATTTCTCTCTATAGATGAGGCATGACAGGATCGACAGCGAGACCAACGCCGGCGAGCGAGGATCGGTCTGCCGCTTATCTGGATGGGATCACCAAGGTACTAGGCCATGCCAGCCGGGTATCTGCGGCGCAGGCGTATTGCACGGGGTTGCTGCTGCCGGGTGAGCGCAAAAGCATCGAGCCGATGGCAGCCAGGATTAAACCGGCTCAGGTGCAGGCTGCGCATCAGTCGATGCACCACGTTGTGGAAGGCGGTCTGGGATGATGCGGCGGTGCTGCGTGCGGTGCGAAGCCAGGTGGTGCCGGCGATCGAGCAGCACGGGTCGATGGCTTATTGGATCGTCGATGGCAGTTCGTTTCCCAAGAAGGGTCAGCATTCGGTTGGTGTGGCGCGGCAATACTGCGGCCAGCTTGGCAAGCAGGACAATTGCCAGGTCGCGGTCAGCCTCTCGGTGGCCAATGATCAGGCCAGCGTGCCGATTGCCTACCAGCTCTATCTGCCCCAGGCCTGGGCGACTGAGCACGCGAAGGAGGGTGAGGATCCGACCCGGCGGGCCAAGGCTGGTGTGCCAGAGGCGATTACGTTCCAGACCAAGATGGCGATCGCACTGGAACAGATCCGCCAGGCTCGGGTTGACGGCGTGCCGGCCGGCGTGGTGCTGGCCGATGTTGAATACGGTGATGACACCGATTTGCGGGTCGGCGTGGCCGCGCTTGATCTGTCCTACGTTCTGGCCGTCCGCTCAGGCACCAGCGTCTGGCCGCCAGGCTTGGCAGCATTGTCGCCCACCTGGTCCGGCCAGGGACGGCCGCCGCAACGGCTGCGCCGCAGCCCAGAACACCAGCCGGTGTCGGTCAAGGCGCTGGCGCAACCGCTGCGCACCTGGCGGACGGTGACCTGGCGCGAAGGCAGCCAGGCCGCGCTGGCCTCGCGCTTCGCAGCCCTGCGCGTCCGCCCCGCCCACCGCGATGAACAGCGCAACGAACCCTGGCCGGAGGAATGGCTGCTGATCGAATGGCCGCGCGGGGAAGCGGAACCCACCAAATACTGGTTCTCCAACCTACCCGCGCACACCTCGCTCAAGCACCTGGTGCACACCGCCAAGGCGCGCTGGCGGATCGAGCGGGATTACCAGGAGCTCAAGCAGGAGATCGGGCTCGGCCACTTCGAGGGTCGCGGCTGGCGCGGCTTTCACCACCATGCCAGCCTGTGCATCGCAGCTTATGGGTTTTTGGCAGCCGAGCGCTGTCTTTTCCCCCCGCAACAGCGATTTACCCGCGCGCCGATCGCGGCACCTGCGCTACCCCAAGGCTACCAGCCAAGAGGCACTCCCCCTCCGCCCTGAGCGTCACGCGGCACACTCGATTACCTCGGTTCGCCGCCGGCTCACCGTCGGCCTCGTCCAAACACCTGCCACGATGCCCATGTTGTTGCAGTTCAACAAGCGTAGACAGAATGAGAAATTGACACAGTAGAACTAGCAGCCTGTCCGAGAATTCGCTAGCCGACGCGGCAAAACTTCGATTCTATGCCGACTTCTATGCGATGCATCCTGGCATCACTGGGGCCGCGTGTTGCACAGGCTGGGTCATCATGTGCGTCTCATTCCGCCGCAATACGTCAAGCCCTTCGTCAAGCGGGCCAAGAATGACCGCAACGATGCCGAAGCCATTAGCGAGGCGGCGTCACGTCCCACCATGCGCTCGGTGGTGGTCAAGACGCTCGATCAACAGGCCGACGGCATCATTCTCAAACATCGCGAGATGCTGGTGGGCCAGCGCACCCAGGCAATCAACGCCTTGCGCGGCCATGCGGCGGAGTTTGGTGTGGTGGCGGCCAAAGGCATCGTCAAGGTCACGCCGCTGCTGGCGGTGCTGGCCGCTGACAGCGCCATCCCCGCCACCGCCCGGGCGATGTTCGCGCAGATGGGGGAGCATATCGCGGCGCTGGATCAGCAAGTGGCGGCGGTGGATGAGCAACTGGCCGCCCTGCACAAGGCCAACCCGGTCAGCCAGTTACTGGGCGAGATCCCAGGTGTCGGTCCGCTGGGCGCGATCACCATGGCTTTGACCGTCGAGCCTGAAAACTTCGCCTCTGGGCGACACTTTGCTGCCTGGCTCGGCCTGACGCCGAAGGAACATTCCACCGGCGGCAAGCAGCGTCTGGGCAAGATCAGCAAGGCCGGCAATGAAAGATTGCGCCAGTTGCTGTTCGTCGGCGCCATGTCCGTCATCCGCTTCGCCAAGCCGGGCAGCAAGTCTGCCTCGGCGTGGCTGCTGCAACTGCTGGCGCGCAAGCCGCGCAAGCTCGCCGCGGTCGCTCTGGCCAACAAGATAGCCAGGATCATCTGGTCGATGATGTCACGCGGAGAGGCGTATCGGCGTCAGCCAAGCGCCGCCTGAACCACGCGTCGACGCCGAGGGTTCAAGGGCAAGCAAGAGATGGCAATCGGTCGAACCGACGAGCGACACACGCCGTTAATACCAGTGGCAAACAAAAGCCGCTCGGTTGTTTGGCAGCCGCTCGCGGATCCCATCTGGGCCCAGCGGGCGTGTCCTGCAACAAAAGGCCGGACACATGACCGCATTCGAACCAAAGCCAGGATCTTGCCAAACCTACTTGAACCCTACGGGCCGTCCACACATGGTATGAGGCTTAGCCGCCCTCTGCCGATATCCATCCACGGATTATACCCAGCGTCGCGTCCGGGTGACGTTCGACTAGTTGTGTTACTTTGCGGATTGAAGCCGCGCGCATCTGCCCCTGAATGTTGCTCATGGTTATGGTATCGTCATCGTCAGAGCCGAGGCGGGCGGCATCCGCTGCTTGGTCGAGTCCGTCGATACCACCGCTCGGGAATGCGGTCGAGGTGTGAGCGGTAGCAATTTCTCCAGGGGCGAGAGAATTTAGCGTCAGGCTGGCTGGTGGCCTGTTCAACGCTGTGAATATGGAGCGTGCGGTTAGCGTGATTATCCCAAAGCCCAACACACCAAAGGCTATGATCTGCACAAAGCTGACGAGGTCGCCGTTCACTTTGCCGGGACTGGCAACCGGAACGGCGTCGGCGGTATCTGACATCGCGACGAACGGCATGCTGACGACATCCAACCGATCGCCTCGTTTCTCGTCAAAGCCAATCGCACTTTTAACCAGCTTTTCGATACGGTCTAGCTCTGCTTGATCACGCGCCTTCCAGTTGTGCTTACCACCAGCCCCGACTTCGTCCACACCATCAACCATAACGGCGAGCGTGATCCGCTCGATCTGCGGCTGATCGTGCACAATCGCACGCACTGTTTTGCCGATCTCATAGTTGGTCGTCTCCTCCTGCCGCCCCTCCTGGCTACCAGTAACGTTGGCGCTAGCATCGGCATTGGGCAGGTTGTTCTGCAGAGATACCGGCCCCGCCTTGTCAGTTGTCTTATTGTTCGACGATACATTCTGCGTACTTCGCACCACCGATCCATCCGGATCGTAGCGCTCCTGGGTCTCATTGACCTTGTCAAAGTTCATCCTTATTGCGGCCTCGGCACGCACATGTCCGGGACCCAGTGTCCGCTCCAGCATCAGTTCCACAGCACTGGCAAGGCGGGTTTCGGTCTTTTGGCGGACGTCTTCCTGCAGCGCGGTAGTAGCGCGTGGATCACTTCCATCGCCGGCCTGCACCAGCAGGTGGAGATTGGAGTCCACCACAGTTACATCCTGTGGACGTAGACCGGGTACTCCTGCTGCCACCAAATTCACCACGGACTGCACGGCTTCAGCCGATAGAGTTTGGCGGCCGGCGGTGGTTAGCATGACGCTAGCTTGGGCATGCTGACGGTCATGTGAAAATGGCTCCCGTCTCGGCAACACTAGGTGAACACGGGAATGGGTAATGCCGTGAACCGAGACGATGGTGCGGGCGAGCTCGCCCTCCAACGCTCGAGTTAGTTTGACCTGCTGGTCGAAATCGGTCATCGCAAAATCATTGCCGCGATCAAAGATCTCGTAGCCGGTAACATTCTCCGTCGACAAGGCTGAGCTTGGGAGAAACGAACGAGCAGTACTGATTTCACTGTCGGGAACCAGGATCTGGCTACCGTCGAGACGGTAAGGAATTTTATGCGAGGCAAGTGCGTCAATAATCTGCTGCGCAGTTTGCGTATCCAACTCAGATGCTAATAGGGTCATCCTCGATCGCGTGGGACCTTGCATTTCTAGCCAGGCGAAGGCGCCGATGATGCCAAAGGTTACGCCGGCCAACATAGCTACGCGCACAATGCCCAGCTTGCGGACGCTGTCAATCAAGCCTTTCATCCCGCTTGCCCGTTTCCCGACGCCAGCCTTAAGTTTAGCGGGTAAAGCTTACTGTTTGGTTAATAGCTTCGGCTGTGCTGCATAGCTTGGTATTGCACTGGCAGGAGGCAATGCAAGCTTCAGTCTGTGGCTCTTCCTCAATCTCACTCCTTCCCCATCGCCTGATTTCATCGTTCGGTTCTGGCGAGCTTTCTTGTTTAAGGCGGCCATAAGCGGTGGAGGCCGGTGCCAAAGCAGAAAACGCTAGGCCGCGTGATCAGACATCTCAAGACGTCAAACACCCACCATGGCGGGATACCCGACTGTCAAGTGAAGTCCATACTTCTATAGATGATGGCCTGTTGGCACCAACCGGTCTGTTGCTGGATAATACCGACCTGTCAATCCTATCGTAAGATCAGTTACTTCAAGCAAAATACACCGTGATGGTGATGTTTCAAGCTTCGTGCACTTTATCCGTTTCACCAACCGCGACTTCAGTACCGTCCTGCTCAGCCTTGCGCCGCGCAGCGGCCGCGTCCTCACGTTCCCGCAGCTTGGCTTCCTTTTTCGCCTGCTTTGCGCGATCGCGTTCGGCACGCTGATGATTATAGTTCGGTTTGAATACCATCTGTTCCCTTTGCATCCCCCTCTACACGCTTCGGCATAAGGCGATGACCTGCTAACGCGTCAGACGGCAATCGAAGCTACCGATGCCGGCGCATCGGCGACTTTTGCCTCGGCATCGTCATGAGACCGCTCCGCACGGGTGTCATCAGCCGTCCGCCCATCGACCAACTTCTGCGTCAGTTTTACGATCGCCTCTGCTTTGTCGATCCCCATAATGCCGGCAAATTCTCCGGCAAGTCGGTCGATCGCCAGCTCGAACAAGTTGCGTTGACTGTAGCTAGGTGCAGAGCCATTTGCTGCTGTCTGAAGATCGCGACAGACTTCGGCGACAGCTTTCAGATCGCCCGAGTTGATCTTCGCCTGGAACTCTTGTGCACGCTTGGCCCACATCAGCCGACTGACCTTGGGACGGCCAGTTAGGATTGCCATTATCTGTCCCATAGCCTCCGGCGTCGCCAGTTTTCGTAATCCTGTGACGCGAGCCTGTGCCACCGGGACCCGCAAGGTCATCTTGGTTTCCTCAAACGAGATATAAATCAGGTCAAGCTTGTGACCGCCAATCTCCTCCGGACCTACCTTATCGATTTTTCCGACACCATGAGTTGGATACACGACGAAATCCCCAGCTTTAAATGGGTCGCGGTCGCTCGGTTTTGCCTGCGCCGCTGTTGCCCCAAAAGCCGCCGATACCATAGCCGTCGTGATTTCTGCTGCCGCCAATTTATCCACCAATGGTAAAGTTCAGCCATATATGGGAAACGCCTGGCTGAATACAGCCATCAGCCCTGGACAAGATGAGCCGCCGGCTCAGTATGACGGCAGAGGGCAAAACTTCCAGATGGATGGAATGGACGATAGGAAAATCGGCTCAGTTTCACCGGCTGACTGAAAATCTGCTTACCTTATTTACAGGAGACGATTTCGGATAAGCAGTCCACTTATCTCTCGATCACGCCCCCGCATTTGGTTCTCGATAGCATGGTTCGACGGTTGATCAGAGGTGGGTGAACAGCGCCATTAGACGGAATTTCGTGTGAAGCTGCAGACGGCGGTGCAACAAGGTCGGTTCAGGATAGTCGGCTCCGAAATCCAGTTGAACCTCGTGATGTCCACCTGGCATCACGACGTCCTTTATCACGCCTGTCACTTCGCGCGCTGTCACTGGCCGGCCGCCAACACCGGGTCAACTCGAAGCTGTTTCGATCCAGATGCCTCGGATGGAGGTCGTCCTGGCGCTTTGCAGAACAAGCTGATGGTGACCACGCTGGCGCAGCGTGAAATCCGGCTACCGCGCCGACATGGAGGAGGCCTGCCCGCTGATTGTCCGTTGCTTGGAGACATTGGCAGCACATTTCGACGATCGCTTATACGCGCTTCACGTATCCAATCACAGCACGGGAACGATCCCTTGCGTGGGGAACCGTGTTGCCGTCCGGCGTGACCACCTGAATCGGCCCGCCGTGGTCGAACATCCGCCCGTTGATGCTGAACAGCTCATATTCGACCTCATATCCCGTGGCTTTCTCCCGAGCAGCGGGGGCAGTAGAATGAGATCACCACTGCCGTAACATCGGCGAAGACGTCTGTCGCCGCTAAGGGCGCCATCCTCGGCCGGATTGGCAGCATGACGCGGACCCTTACCGTCTCCGTCACCCGCGCTGCTTCTTTACCTGCCTCAGCAAGTGCTTCAATTGGACAAAGTTTACCGTGTCACCCCTGGCAGTCTGGGGCTAGGAGTGCTAATCCTACAATGTCAGTGAAACAAAACTTGATATGGCGGTGGCTGGGCGGCCGTCTGCACAGGCTGCGGTTGCTGTGCAATGCGCTGACACTTTATAGCCGGATGCTTAGGTTGCCCACCGGCAAATAGACGATTTTCGGGAAGGATACGCAAATGCCTGCCAAGGACGTTCGGTTCGGCGGAGATGCTCGTCAGCGCATGCTGCGCGGCGTTGATACACTCGCCGAGGCCGTCAGGGTCACGCTCGGCCCGCGGGGTCGCAACGTGCTGCTCGACAAGAGTTATGGATCCCCGCGTATGACCAAGGATGGCGTATCGGTAGCCAAGGAGATCGAGCTGACCGATAAGTTCGAGAACATGGGCGTTCAGCTCGTTCGCGAAATTGCCTCCAAGACCAACGACATCGCTGGCGACGGCACCACAACCGCCATCGTCCTCGCCCAGGCGATCGTGCGTGAAGGCTCTAAGGCCGTGTCCGCTGGCATGAACCCGATGGACCTTAAGCGCGGTGTCGACAAGGCCGTGACCGCCTTGGTGGAGGAGCTGAAGAAGCGCTCGAAGAAAATCACCACCCAGGCGGAGACTGCCCAGGTCGGGACCATCTCAGCCAATGCCGAACCTGAGATTGGCAAGATGATCGCCGAGGCGATGCAAAAGGTCGGTAACGAAGGGGTCATTACCGTCGAGGAAGCCAAAGGCATTGAAACGGAACTCGACGTTGTGGAAGGGATGAAGTTCGACCGCGGCTACATGTCGCCCTACTTCATCACCAATGCCGAGAAGATGACCGTGGAGTTGGAGAATCCGTATATTCTGCTCAACGAGAAGAAGCTCTCCAACCTGCAGTCGATCCTGCCGGTGCTCGAAGCGGTGTCACAGTCCGGCCGGCCGTTGCTCATCATCGCCGAGGACGTCGAAGGCGAAGCGCTTGCGACCCTGGTGGTGAATAAGCTTCGCGGCGGCTTGAAAGTCGCGGCGGTAAAAGCTCCAGGATTCGGCGACCGCCGCAAGGCAATGATGGAGGACCTCGCCATCCTGACTAAAGGCGAGCTGATCAGCGACGATCTCGGCATCAAGCTGGAAAATGTCACTCTGCCGATGCTGGGCACCGCCAAGAGGGTGCTGATCGACAAGGAGAACACCACGATCATCGAAGGTGTTGGCAAGAACACCGACATCCAGGCACGCTGCAATCAGATCCGGGCGCAGATCGAAGAAACAACCTCGGATTACGATCGCGAAAAGCTGCAGGAGCGCTTGGCCAAGCTTGCGGGTGGCGTTGCGATCATCCGCGTCGGCGGCGGTTCGGAGTCGGAGGTGAAGGAGCGGAAGGATCGGGTCGACGACGCTCTGCATGCAACTCGCGCGGCCGTTGAGGAAGGTATTGTCCCTGGCGGCGGCGTCGCATTGGCCCGCGCTTCCCAAGTGCTGCTGAAGTTGAAATCTGATAATGATGATCAGCGCGTCGGCATCGAGATCGTCCGCAGAGCCGCTCTGACACCACTGCGCCAGATTGCTGCCAATGGTGGCAATGATGGCGCGGTCATTTCCGGCAAGACTCTGGAAAAGGACGAGTACAACTATGGCTTTGATGCGCAGGCCGGGGTCTTTAAGGATTTGGTGAAGGCGGGGATCATCGACCCGACTAAGGTTGTCCGATGCGCATTGCAGCACGCTGCCTCGGTAGCTGGGCTGATGATCACCACAGAAGCCATGGTCGGCGAACATCTTGACCCTCCCACCACTGACGCCTGATATGGAATTGGAGCCTGGTCGACCTTAAACCTAGGGCCGGCCAGGCTACCACCGGCGATCCGGCAAAGTTTCGGCCCGGCGCCCGCCCGATGGCGCGATTTGCAACAGCAGCCGGTTACGCTGTTAAGCAGGCAGTGCCTTGACAGTGGGTCAAACGTCCGCGGCCTTGCATTGCCGGTCAATCGAGCGCACATCAAAGTCTGACTAAATCAGGCCTCGCGTATCACTGAGCTCGATCGAATTGGTCGAGCCTTCCCAACTAGCCTTCAGCCGGTTGGACATGTTGTCCGATCACAGGCTGTGGCGGATATCAAGGAATCAAACATGAGCACAGCTCCCGTTGATGAACCAGACCATGGGGAAGACCTTGCTTCTGAAGACGCTGCTGATGCCATGAAGAACCAGCTTAGCAGAGACGTTGCCTCCTGGCGTGAGGGCCGTGCCGATGGGTCCGTTCGGCAAGCTACTGATCTAAATGTAGCGGTCAAACGTTCGATTGTCCCGCCGACAAACGCCAAGCTAAGACGCGCCAGACCGGTTGTCGCTGAAGCCAAGACGGTTCTGGCTGAAAAGAAGCCGTTCGGGATGTCGTACGATGGCACAAGCCGAGCTGACTACATCAAACTGATGATATCACGCGGTGCAAGGTGAATTGGATCACCTTTGAAGCCGCTACCGGCGGCTTGGTTGTCGTTCAGCTTCAGCACATTGCAGCAATTTATGATGAGCAGGGAGCTGTTAAGCTGGCAACTTCATCCGGCGGCGTGCATATCCTGAAGGACATGACGGTGAAGCGGGCAGCAGACATAGTCTCACGGGCTGCGGACGCACAGTCATTATAACAATCTTTGCTGGTGTCTGCTTCTACAGCCGAAGGTTATCGGCCATATGCTGGAAAGTCGTCGGGCCGATAGGATTGGTCCCTTCGTCTTGTCTTAGCTACCGCTTTTGGCTTCAAGCGGAACCCTTTCCGATCCCGCTGAAGCGCCATGTGCGATAGAAGCTTAGACTTCTACAGTATAAATCGGCTGAGGTCGCCCTTCTGCGCCAGCGGCGCTACCTTCTCCGCCACATAAGCCGCATTCACGACGAATGTCTCGCCGTCGCGGTCTGTCGCGGTGAAGCTGATATCCTCCAGCAGACGCTCAAGCACGGTGTGCAGCCGGCGTGCACCGATGTTCTCCACCCGATCATTGATATCGGAGGCCAGTTCCGCCAGGGCATCTACGGCATCGTCGCGGAACTCTAGGTTGACGTGTTCCGTGCTCATTAGCGCCGCATACTGCTTCAGCAGTGAGTGTTCCGGCTCCGTCAGGATCCGCCGCAGATCTTCCCGGGTCAGCGGCGACAGTTCTACCCGGATCGGCAGCCGTCCCTGCAGTTCTGGCAGCAGGTCGGATGGCTTGGCCAGATGGAACGCGCCTGAGGCAATGAACAGAACGTGGTCGGTCTTGACTAGGCCATACTTCGTGTTGACTGTTGTACCCTCGATCAGCGGCAGAAGATCACGCTGAACGCCCTCACGGCTGACATCGCCGCCGCGGAAACCACCTTCAGTGGTGCGGGCGCAGATCTTGTCGATCTCATCAAGGAAGACAATGCCGTTGTTCTCGGCATGGGCTACCGCATCCTTTGTCAACTGCTCGTTGTCCAGCAGACGATCCGCCTCCTCGGCTTCCAGGACGCGGCGTGCGTCCTCGACGTTCATCCGCCGCTTTGTCTGCGGCCGGTTGCCCATCAGGCCCTTCATCATCTCGCCCAGGTTGATAACCTGGCCCGGGGGCATCCCCGGCATGTCGAGCTGGCCGATCGGGGACCCGCCGGCGTCCGAGACCGATACCTCAATCTCCTTCTGCTCGAACTCGCCGTTGCGCAGCATGCGCCGGAACTTCGACCGCGTGTCGGCGGCGGCTTCCTCACCGACCAAAGCCGTGATCAGGCGCTCCTCCGCCGCCGTTTCCGCCTTGGCCTGAACCCCCTTGCGGCTGCTTTCCCGCAGCATGTTAAGGCTGGCGTCCACCAAATCGCGCACAATGCTCTCGACGTCGCGGCCGACATAGCCGACTTCGGTGAACTTTGTTGCTTCCACCTTCAGGAAGGGTGCTTGGGCCAATTTTGCCAGACGCCGAGCAATCTCGGTCTTGCCGCAGCCGGTCGGGCCAATCATCAGGATGTTCTTCGGGACAACCTCTTCGCGCATACCTTCCGGCAGTTGCTGCCGCCGCCAGCGGTTGCGCAACGCGATGGCAACCGCACGCTTGGCATCGTTCTGCCCCACAATGAAGCGGTCGAGTTCCGAGACGATCTCTCTCGGGGAATAAGTTGGGACGTCCATTTTACAGTGACTCAACAATAATGTTGCCGTTGGTATACACGCAGATGTCGGCCGCGATCCTCATTGCCCGCCGCGCGACCTCCTCGGAGGACAGTTCCGGCACGGCAATCAGGGCTCGGGCGGCAGCCAACGCGTAGTTGCCGCCTGATCCGATCGCGATCACGCCGTCCTCCGGTTCCAGTACGTCGCCATTGCCTGTCAGGGTGAAGCTGCGGTCCTTGTCGGCAACTGCCATCAGTGCCTCCAGCCGTCGAAGATAACGGTCAGTCCGCCAGTCCTTCGCAAGCTCCACACACGCGCGTTCAAGCTGGTTGGGATACCGCTCCAGCTTGGTTTCCAACCGCTCAAGCAAGGTAAACGCGTCAGCCGTTGCCCCGGCGAAGCCAGCGATCACGGTGCCGCCTGCACCAATCCGCCGAACCTTCCGTGCGTTGCCCTTAACGATTGTTTGCCCCATGCTGACTTGGCCATCGCCGGCCATGGTAACTGTGCCATCCCGCCTTACGCACAGGATGGTGGTGCCGTGCCACCCGATCGGGTCGACAACGACGTCGGTCGTGTATTGCATAACACGAGCAAATGGCGATGCACGGGACACTAGGCAAGGGCGGCTATGACTCCAGCCGCTCGGCTATGGGCAATGCTTGTGCGGCACGGCCGTGCATCGGGCGTTGCCCTGATTGGTTGTAATCACCTACCCCGAACGCCTATCTAAGCGGCGCCTGAGCAGACAGCTTCGACGGCCGGACTTCAGCGGGGACTCATGAGAGCAAAGAAGCGCATCCTCTTTGTCAAGCTCGGCCATTTTTCATTCACCAACGACCATGTCGCTGACCAGATCAAGCGTAACTTCCCAGACCACGAGCTGATGATTGTGGACGTCAAGGACTACGCGAAGCGCGACTTATTCGCTTCGGCCTTCAATATCATGTCCGAGGCGGCCACGTTCGGTCCGTCGGTGCTGCGAAACCGTAGCGACCTGCACGCCTATTTCTTCCGCACGCCCTTTATCTTCCGCCGCCTGAACCAATTGCTTCAGCGTAACATTGCCTCCGCCGTGCCGGACCTTGAATTCGTCATCCAGACCCAGGGCCTGTTCAACGGTCGCGTGCCGGGCAAGCCGCTGCTGATCTACACCGACTACACGTTCCTCGATAACCTCGAGAGCCCGGATCACGACCGGCGCATGTTTCGATCGGAAAAATTTCTGGCCTACGAGGCCGAGCTTTACAAGTCGGCGGAAGCGGTGGCGACGACGGGAAGTCATGTTCAACGGACCTTGGTTGATCGCTATGGCTGCAACCCAGCCCGCGTCAGCACGGTGCACGTCGGCGCGAACGTCCCGATCGTAGCAGTCGCCACCGACGTTGTCCGCTACGCCGCCAAGCATGTGCTTTTCGTTGGCGTCGAGTGGGAGCGCAAAGGTGGACCCGCGCTGCTGGAAGGTTTTTTGCAGGCCAGCAGGAAGCACCCGGACGCCAGGCTCACGATTGTTGGCTGCTCCCCGGCAATCTCTCACCCGAATATCACTGTGATCGGCAAGATCCCCCGTGCCGAGGTCGCGAAATACTATGAGGCAGCTTCGGTGTTTTGCATGCCGAGCTTGGTTGAACCTTTGGGGATCGCCGCAGTGGAGGCATCTCTGTTCAGGCTGCCTGTGGTGGCAACGCGGATCGGTGGCTTCTACGAGACCGTCACCGACGGGGAGACCGGCATTCTGTTGCCGCTGCGCGATCCGGCCGCGGTGGGTGCGGCCCTGGAGCGGTTGTTTGATGCCCCTGAATTGGCCCGCCAGATGGGCCTGGCAGGTTTCGACCGCAACCGCACTCGTTTCGACTGGAACGAAGTGGGCAAGCGTCTGCGGGCCATTGCCCAGACGATCGTCCCGACAATGCAGCAGGCCGCCTGAGCAAGGCGGCAGGATAGCGGCGCCCCGCCCTTCCCCTCTTTGGGTTCACGCCTTAAGGACACCTGCAAAGGATTGACCGGACAGGAAGTTCCCATGGCTCGTTCGCTCAGGGTTGCGGTCCAGATGGATCCGATCGACAGCATCAACATCGATGCGGATTCGACCTTTGCACTGATGCTGGAGGCACAGGCGCGGGGTCATGCGCTTTGGCACTATGAAGTCCGCCATATGGCCCTCAAGGAAGGCACGCCCCGCCCCGACAGCGGCAGGCGCGAAGACCGGCTGTTCGCCCGCGCACACAAGGTAAGCGTAACCCGTCAGCAGGGCGCCCATTATGTGTTCGAGGCGATGGAGACGGTCGACCTCGGCACCATGGATGTCGTGCTGATGCGACAGGATCCGCCGTTCGATATGGCCTATATCACCGCCACCCACATGCTGGAGCACATCCAGCCCGGCACGCTGGTGGTCAACGACCCCGCCGCCGTACGCAACGCGCCGGAAAAGATCCTGGTCACGCATTTTCCCGATCTGATGCCCCCGACCTTGGTGACCTGGGACCCGCAGGCGATCCGCGCCTTCCGAGCCGAATACAAGGACATCATCATTAAGCCGCTGTTCGGCAACGGCGGCTCTGGGGTGTTCCGCATCAAGCCGGATGACGAGAACCTGGGGTCTTTGCTGGAGATGCACTTCGCCCGCTCCCGCGAGCCGCTGATGCTGCAGCGCTATGAGCCTGCGGTTCGCTTGGGCGACAAGCGCATCATCCTGGTCGACGGTGAAGCCATGGGGGCTATCAATCGCGTTCCCGCCGCCGGCGAGGCTCGATCCAACATGCACGTCGGCGGCCGCGCCGAGAAGTCGCCGCTTACGCAACGGGACCGGCAAATCTGCGAGGCGATCGGGCCTACCCTGCGCGCCCAAGGGATGATCTTCGTCGGCATCGACGTCATCGGCGACTACCTGACGGAGATCAACGTCACCTCACCAACCGGCCTGCAGGAGATCGCCAGGTTCGACGGCGTGCACATAGAGAAGGCGATCTGGGACCGCATCGAGCAGAAGGTGCCGGCCCGTTGAACGCCTAAGGCAATGCGTGCGCCTACTCCGCGGCAACCGCTATGTTTCCGGCACTGGTAAGCTCGAACCCCTCATAACCCTGCGCTGCGACCGCATCGCACTTCTGCCGATACGTCCCCACGCCACCAATATAGGGCATGAACACCCGCGGCTTGCCGGGAATGTTGGCACCCATGTACCAAGATGCCGCCGAGGGGTACAACGTGGTGTGTGCGACCTCATTGACATGCTCGACCCAGTCATCCTGGGCAGCGATGGAAGGCTCGATGCATACGAACTGCCGATCGGTCAGATAGCCGAGGCAGCCGGCGATCCAATCGACATGCTGTTCGATCGACACCATCATGTTGCTCAGCACAGAGGGGCTGCCGGGGCCCGTGACCATGAACATGTTCGGAAACCCGGCGGTCATCAGGCCCAGATAGGTGCGCGGTCCGGCCTGCCACTCATCAGCCAGCCGCTTGCCGTCACGCCCGATGATACCCATCCGCGTCAACGCGCCGGTCATGGCATCGAACCCTGTTGCAAAGACGATCGCGTCGAAGTCATAGGTCTTGCCGCCGACCAGCAGCCCCTCTGGCGTCACCGCCTCGATCGGCGCATCGCGCACATCCACCAGATCAACGTTCGGCTGATTGTAGGTCAGGTAGTAGTCGGTATCGACACAGATGCGCTTGGTGCCGATTGGATGGCTTGTCGGCGCCAGCAGCGCTGCCTTGGCCGGATCCTTGACCATCGCCCGGATCTTACCGCGGACGAATTCCGAGGCGGTGTCGTTCGACGCCTTGTTGAAGATCAGGTCGTTGAAGGCGGCCATAAACGTTGTCCCGCCGCTTTCCCAGCGCTGTTCATACGTCGCCAGACGCTCCTGCTCCGGCGTTTCAATCGCCGGCTGGTCGTTCGGGTTAGCCAGGATCCCGTTGCGGGTCGTCCGCGCTTCGGCCCGAAGCGCCGGATAAACCTCCTTCCAGGACCGTGCGTAGTCTTCCGACATCGACCGGTTCCGCGAGGGAATGCTGAAATTCGGCGTGCGTTGGAACACCGTCACGTGCGCGGCCTGCGCGGCAATCACTGGGATCGACTGGATCGCAGAGGAGCCCGTGCCAACGACTCCAACCCGCATCCCAGTGAAGTCCACACCTTCATGCGGCCAATGACTGGTGTGATAGGTCTTGCCACGGAAATTCTCCAGCCCCGGGAAATCCGGCATCCGCGCCGCCGAAAGACATCCGGTCGCCATGACGCAGTAGCGCGCCTCGACCACGTCGCCGCGATCGGTGCGGACCGTCCAGCGGTTGGTCGTCTCATTGAACACTGCGTCAGTCACCCGCGTCTCGAACCGCATGTCCCGGCGCAGATCCAGCTTGTCAGCCACGAAGTTGGCGTAGCGCAGGATTTCCGGCTGGCCAGCGAAGACCTCACTCCAGTTCCATTCCTGCTGCAGTTCTTCAGAGAACGAATAGGAATACTGCATGCTCTCGACGTCGCAGCGCGCGCCAGGATAGCGGTTCCAGTACCAGGTGCCCCCGACCCCGGTGGCGACGTCGAACACCACCGCTGACATCCCAAGCCCACGCAGGCGATGCAGCATGTACATGCCGCCGAAGCCGGCTCCGACGATCACCACATCAAGGTCACCGGACATCCTCGCGGACGGAGTATTGCTCGCCTGAGACATGAAGCCTCCTCGATCATGTTGCCCACGTATCCGATACCGGCCCATGGACGTTTGTCAACCGACCGGTAGCATTCCGAACCGGCGAGTTCCGTGCCAACAGCTTTCTGTGGTAGACTGATACCACACGACTAAAGCGCTTGACGCACACGGGCTGCGCAGCCATAAGCCGCCTCTGTTCAAGCACGGACCTGCAGTAACATCATGCTCAAGAGCACGCCCTCCATCAAGCCGTCCGAGGTGACGAAAGGCTGGGTGCTGATCGATGCCGACGGCCTCGTCCTCGGTCGCCTTGCCGTCATCATCGCCGAACGGCTGCGCGGCAAGCACAAGCCGCAATTCACCCCGCATGTCGATTGCGGCGACAACGTCGTGGTGGTCAACGCCGCAAAGGTGCGCGTGACCGGCAACAAGGCGGATCAATCGGTGTTCTACTACCACACCGGTTACGCCGGCGGCATCAAGGGCCGCTCGATCCGCCAGCGGCTGGAATCCCGCCATCCGGAACGTGTACTGGAGAAGGCGGTGGAGCGGATGATCACCCGCGGGCCGCTACAGCGCCAGCAGATGAAGCATCTGCATGTTTACGGCGGTGCCGCCCACCCGCATGACGGCCAGCAGCCCAAGCCGCTGGACGTCGCCGCGATGAACCCAAAGAACAAGAGGGTCTGAGACCATGTCAGGCAACCAGACCGGCACCCTCGCTGACCTCAAGGAGGCGCTTGCGGCCCGCCAGGCGGCGGCCGAAGCCGAGGCGGATGCAAACGGCGCCCCCCTGCCGATCGTCCCTTCCACCCAGCCAAGGCGAGAGCCGAAGCGTGATGAGTTCGGTCGCTCCTACGCCACCGGCCGACGCAAGGAGTCCACCGCTCGCGTCTGGATCCGGCCCGGCAAGGGCGAGATCATCGTCAACGACAAGAAGGTCGTGCAGTACTTCGCCCGGCCGGTGCTGCGGATGCTGCTGACCCAGCCCTTTCTGGTAGCCGATCGCTACAACCAGTTCGACGTCTACTGCACCGTCAGCGGCGGCGGCCTGTCCGGCCAAGCCGGCGCCGTCCGTCACGGCATCAGCCGTGCACTGACCTACTATGAGCCAGATCTGCGCAGCATCCTGAAGGTCGCCGGCTTCCTCACCCGCGACTCCCGCGCCGTGGAACGCAAAAAGTATGGCAAGGCCAAGGCTCGCCGCAGCTTCCAGTTCAGCAAGCGCTGATTTGCTGAAGGGTGCCCTGGGCGCCCTTTTTCAAACCAAGCTGTCAGTGGCCGCTTTGCACCTGCAGGAACCGCCGCGCCAGCGCACCATAAAGCGGTCGCCGGCAGACCAGGCGGGAAATGGCAAACGACAGGAACGCCGTTGCCATCAGCGGAATCATCAGACTCTGGTTTGCGGTCATCTCCATCACGATGACGGCTGACGTGATCGGCGCCTGCACCACGCCGGAAAAGTAGGCCGTCATCCCCAACACGATCATCGCGCCGGCCGGTGCACCGGGCACTAGCGGCGCCAGGACCGATCCGATCGCCGCGCCGATCGACAAGGATGGCGCGAAGATGCCGCCCGGAATACCGCTGACGTAGGATACCACTGTCGCCGCCAGCTTCAGCAGCGCGTAGATCGCCGGCAGGTTCGAATGTTCCTCGACCATGTTCCGTGCCTGCTCATAGCCGGTGCCATAGGTCTGACCGCCGGACAAGGTGCCGATAATGGCCAGCAGCAGCCCACATAGCGCGGCGAACGCCACGGGATAGCGTGCAATTACGCCGCCGATCCGGCCCGGGATCCCCCGCGCTGCAACAATCAAGGCTTGGCTGAAGATACCCCCGGCTAGGCCTCCGGCGAGGCTGCAAACCACGACAGCCTGCACCGCCACCGCATTCTGTAGCTGCGCGGCAGTCTGGCCAAAGTAGGTGTAGTTCCCGACCAGCCCCAGTGTCGTCGCCCCTGCCACGACGACCGCGGTGAACACCGTCCCGGACGTCCGTGCCTCGAAGGAATGGCTCAGCTCCTCAATGGCAAATACGATCCCCGCCAACGGGGTGTTAAACGCAGCAGCGATGCCCGCTGCCCCACCAGCTAGTACCAGCGCCCGTCGCAGCTCTAGCCGCGGCAGCCGAAGCAGCCGGCCCAGCGCGTGCATGATCGAGGCGCCGACCTGAACCGTCGGCCCCTCCCGTCCGATCGAAGCGCCGGAGGCCAGGCCAAGCAGGGTCAGCACCACCTTGCCGACGGCGATACGCAGCGACAGCACCCGGTCCACCATGTCCTGGTCGTGCATGTGCAGCGCCGCGATTGTCTGCGGAATTCCGCTGCCCTGCGCGCCGGGAAACACCGACTGCGTCAGCAGGAAGGAGACGGTCAGCCCCAGCGGTGCAATGACGAACGGCAGCCAGATCCGTCCGGCAATGACGTGAATGAACCACTGCCCAGCCCAGTCCGCCGCACGCGCGAAGAACACCGCTACCGCCGCCACCAGAATGGCGCCGATCCAGAACACCCCCCGCCGCCACCAAAGCCGCGGCGAGATCAATGGCATCCGGCCCCATCGCTTCAAGCGCATCAGCCGCCTGGTCCGCCCAACCTCCATAACACCCCTTGCCACCGGCCAAAGAAGCAATCTGTCACAGCCTCTCGGCGCAGGCGATGCCGGCGGTCGTCACAGTTGCCAGACGTTCAGGCTGCCTGCGGCAAAACGCCGCGGCTGCGCATCAAGGGCTGGATCCTGCTGCCAAACTGGTCCATGCCGATCAGAAAATCATCAAAGGTCAGCATGACCCCATCGACCCCAGGCACCTCGGCAACCTCGTCAAGCATCCGGGCGATACTGGCATAGGAGCCGACCAACACACCCCCCTGGGTCGGCATCGTCTGCATCCCGAACGTCTTGCGCTTGTTGGGACCAGCCAGCGGGTCCCGGCTGGGATCGTCCTCAGCCTGCGCGTCGCGCCAGGCGATCGCCTCATGGTCAGTACCAGCCTTGTAGAGCTCCCACTTGGCCATGGCCGCCCCGTCCGTCTCGTCCGCGATCACCATCGTGGAGACCAGCGCCCCGCAGGCCCGCCTAGTTTCCGCCACCGCCCTGACCAGTCGGGCGACGCTGTCCTTGACCGCACTTGGGGTATTGACGCCGAAGCTGGAGCAGAAGTTGTAGTCCGCATAGCGGGCAGCGTAGCGGGTGCCAGCGTCGCTCTGGGCGGCGCAGATCAGCGGGATCTTCGCCATCGGCAGCGGCAGGCAGCGGCAATCGTCCATCTGGAAGAAGTCGCCCTGGAAGTCTGATCGCCCGGTCTGCCAAAGCTCATTCATGATCGTCACATACTCAGAGCAATAGTCGTAGCGCCGGTCATAGTGCTGCTTGCCCGGCCAGATCCCCATCTGCGCATACTCGCGCCGCTGCCAGCCGGAGATAATGTTGATGCCGAACCGCCCATGCGAGATCGAGTCGATCGTCACCGCCATCCGCGCGGTGATCGGCGGCGGCATCGTCAACACCGCGCACGTGGCGAAAAGCTGGATCTTGCTGGTGACCGCCGCCAGCCCGGCCATCAGCGTGAAAGACTCCAGGTTGTAGTTCCAGAACTCCGATGGACCGCCGAAGCCGTGCAGCTTGATCATCGACAGCGCAAAGTCGAAGCCATATCCTTCCGCCTTCCGCACGATCGCGTTGTTCAGGTCGAAGCTCGGTCTATACTGCGGCGATGTCGTGGAGATCAGCCAGCCGTTGTTCCCGATCGGGATGAAGACGCCAAGTTTCATGCTGGTCTCCGTTGTTCGGACGGTCATGCATTCGGTTCATTGAAAGGCCTCAGCCGCGCCGGTGAGGCGCGGGTGGATGCCTGGTGTCAACGCCAGCAAGACCGATGCCAAGGCGGCATCCGCGACGATTTACCTGCCTTAGGCTCTTGCCGGTCGGCTCTGCCCAAAAGCAGAGCGGCACAAGTCCACGCGGCGATCACATGCCTGTCCCTCAGCCCGCGCATTGAGTAAGATTTAGCGCCGCGGCAGCACGGATGCCTGAAGGCCGCGCTGTGGAACTACCCGGTAAAGCAGCAATTCGCCTCGTCCGGAGCCTGCGCGCGTTGCCCGGCCAATCATCTCGGCCGCTGCCCAGCGAACGGGATCCGGCGGCGCCTCTCGCTCCGCCGTCACCAGAAGACCTGTCTTCCCGTCAATCACGGCCGCCGGCAGATCAAACAGCTTCCATCGGGGATCGACCCCCAGGACAGTAGCGGGCGTCGGCAACCGCCATGCCATCTCGGTGCTCAGCGCATATCCATCCGCTGCCACAAACGCTGCGCCGGTTTGCCGGCGCGCCTGTTCGACCTGCGCAGCCAGACCATCCCAGCCGGCCAACTGCAGGCCGATCGGGTTAAGGCGCGGCGGCAGCGGGATCAGCCCTGCAACGGCCTGCACGTATACCGCAAGGGTGATGGCATAGCCCAATGCCGATGCGCCGATCCACCAGCGGTCCCGAGGCATCAATCCCCCGGCTGCCACGGTCAACGCCGGATAGACGATCGCCGGCCAGTTGCCCTGCACCCGGTCGCCCAGGGCGTGCTGCAGGAACACCAGGATCGGCGGCAGCGACAGTGCGGCCAACAAAGCCCATCCGGAATCGCGCCGCATCCAGGCATGTCTGACCGCAACCACCAGGCCTGTCATGCAAAGCGCCCAGATCAGTGGTGTCGCCAGGGCGATTTGGCTGCCCAGCAACTCCAGCAGGAAACCCGCCGCACGAGCCGGGCGCCAGTCTTCCACACGGCCGCCTTGCCGCAGGAAACCCACCCAGTGATGAGCCTGGTTCCAGGCCAGCACCGGTGCAAACAGCACCAGCCCGACGCCACAGGCCGCCCAAGGCTGCCACCGGCGCAGCCACATCCGGGCTTGCGGCATCAACAGAACCCACAACAAACTGCCGATCCACACGAACAGGGCAGTGTACTTGCTGTCCAGCGCCAGCCCGCCCATCGCGCCGGCAACCAGCCACCAACCCGCGCCGCCACCTGCGGCAATCCGCGCCATTGCCCATAATGTCGCAGTCCAGAAAAACAGCAGGGGCGAGTCCGGCGTCATGATCACCGTCCCAACTCCCAGCAGCAGAGAGCCGTTGAGCATCAGAACCGCAACAGCGCCTGCTCTGGTTCCGGGGAAAAGGCTGCGTCCCGCGTCCAACAGCATCCATGAAGCCAGCACGGCGGCCAAGGGTCCCAGCAGACGTAGACCCAACGGCGTCTGTCCCAGCAGCCACGTCCCCACCCGGATCCACAATGCCACCATTGGCGGATGATCCAGATAGCTCGCCGCCAGCGCCCGCGACCAGACCCAGTAATATGTCTCGTCAGGTGCCAACGGCACCCATGCTGCTGCAGCCAATCGGATCAGCGTCACCGCCGCCACCGCGACGGCAAGCCAGCTCACCGGGCGCGCCAGACCAATGTCGCCGAAATCGCATAGTTCCAGACCACACCGATCATCGCGCCGACGCCGCCAGCAACTGTCCAGGTGTTGTGCTGCTCATACAGCACCTGGGCGATGCCGACATTGGCCACCGCCCCAAAGCCGCAGACCACCATGAACAGGCCCAGCCCGCGCCACAGTCGCCCACCCTTCAACTGCTGATCGCGGTAGGTGATCACGTTGTTAAGCTGGAAGTTGAAAGTCATTGCAATCAGCGTCGCGAGCGCCTGCGACGTCTCGAAGCCCAGCATCGTTGTGTGCCGCAGCACATCCAGGACGGCGAGGTGAATGATAATGCCCAGGGCGCCAACCAAGGCGAAGGAAAAGAAGCGAAGCGGCAACAGGCCGCCAAATACCTTATCGAGCAGCAAGCCGACGAACTGGATCATCACCAGAGCGTCCATCTTGCTCTTGCCCGCGGCCCGTTCGCGGAATCGGGCAGGTACCTCCAGCACCCGCAGCGGTAAAGGGCTGCTAAGCACGAGATCGACCAGAATCTTGAACCCTTGGCCATTCAGGCAGCGGGCGAGCTGCTCAAACAGCGGGCGGGGCAGCATAAAGAAGCCGCTCATGGGATCAGTCAGGCGTACCGGAAGAAAGGCCTGGGCCAGCCAGATCCCACCATCAGACAGCACATGCCGGAAGCGGCTCGGCAGCCCGGCGCTGTCGCCGCCTTCGACACGGCGGCTAGCCACGGCGATGTCGTAGCCGCCGGCGCGCAGGGCCGCCAGCATCACCGGCAGACGGGTTTCGTCATGCTGCATGTCCCCATCGATGACCGCGACATACTCTGCCGAGGATGACAGCGCGCCCTCGATCACTGCCGAGGCCAGTCCGCGCCGGCCGACACGGCGTATGCACCGCACACGAGGGTCAAGTTGGGCGATGTGCCGCACCTCCTCGGCCGTTCCATCCGGACTGTTGTCGTCTACATAGATAATTTCCCACCGGATGCTCTCGAGCGCTGCCGCCAGTTTGGCGATCATCGGTGCCACGTTCGGCCGCTCGTTGAAGCTCGGCACGATCACGCTGAGAGTAATGGCGACAGCCGATCCCGCATCCTGGCAGTCGCTAGCGCGGACGCTGGGACCATTCATGGTGTTCGGCGTGGCGTCAATGCCGCTGACATTCTGGGCCAGATACAAGAGACAGGCACGAGGTCAAGCGAAATGCACCCATTCCTCCACTCACCGACGGACGTAGCGGCCAGACTGCCAAAGAATGCTAGACTCGATACGAAGCTGTGGCGAGAGCAGCCGGCCGGAAGCTGCCGGTGGAATGGCGCCATCAATTGAACGGCACGCCGCTCAGGTTCCTGCTGGTGCGAATCGTCTGCAGAGTCTGCACCCGGCTGACGCTGGGCAACCCGGTCATCTTCTGCGTCAGTTGATTCTCATGCGCCGTGTCGCGCGCCACCAGCTTAAGCAGGAAGTCACCGCCGCCACGGATCATGTGGCACTCCCGCACTTCCGGCCAGCCGCTGACAAGCTGCTCAAAAGCCGACAGGACAGCGTCCTTCTGGCTTTCCAGCCCGACAATGGCAAAGAACGTGATCTCCCACCCAAGCTTCTGCGGGTCGGTGTCGGCATGGTAGCCGCGTATGACCCCCGCCTCCTCCAACGCACGAACCCGCCGGAGGCAAGGCGGTGCGGAAATCCCCGCCCGCTTCGACAAATCGACGTTGGTCATTCGCCCGTCGTCTTGCAGCGACGCAAGTATGCGGCGATCGATCGCATCCAGCAGGATCAGTGCGTCTGAGTTGGGCGGCTTCATGCGTATTTGTTTTGCTGACGTTCCATGCCGCGGAATGAACTTCGATCTTATTGCCAATCCCGCGCCCTGCAAGCGGCAATCGGTCGAGAAACCACGCGATCAGCACGCTTCGCGTCGGCATCCGCGCGTTTCACCATAACATCCCTTCCCACCATTCAACTCTGTTGCCACCTTGCGTTGCATGACTCTCCTGCTACGAGGCTTCACCCGGGTGCTGGCAGCCATCAGTCTCCTGATCCTGCTGATCGCCGTGCTACTGTTCAGTGCCATCATGCTCACCATGCCGGGCGGCCGCCTGACAACCAATGTGCCCGGACTAGGCGGCATGGTGGACATCACTTACGACGCAAATTGGGTGCCTCGCATCCGAGCGGCATCTGAAACGGACGCCGCGACCGCCCTGGGCTTTCTCCATGCCCGTGACCGCTTGTTCCAGATGGAGTTGATGCGTCGCGCCGCCTCTGGCCGGTTGTCCGAGATTGCCGGGCCGGCGACCCTGCCGATAGACCGCTTGATGCGCACGCTGGGCCTGAGGCGGCACGCTGTCGCCGATCTGGCAACCCTGCCAGCCGACACGAGAGCAATGCTGGACGCCTACGCACATGGCGTGAATGCCTTCATCGGGCTGAGAGGCCGCTTCGCCGCGCCAGAGTTCCTCGTCCTGGGCGCGCCCGAACGATGGGAAGCGACGGACAGCCTGCTGTGGGCCAAGACCATGGGCTTGTGGCTGTCGATGAACTGGCGCCAGGAACTGTCTCGCCAAGCCCTGGCCGGGCGGGTGCCGGCGGCAATCCTCGATCAGCTATGGCCGTCCGCAGCGCGCACGGCTTCGCCAGATGCTCACGCCGAACCGGCTGTTCGCTTCGCCGCCGCGGCGTCTCGCTTGGCGTCGGTGCTGCCGCAGTTTCCCGGATCTTATACGATGCCGCAGAGCGCTTCGAATGAGTGGGCGGTTGACGGCAACCATACCGCAACGGGCGCGCCCTTGCTGGCCGGCGACCCGCATCTCGCGTTCAGCTTTCCAGGGATCTGGTACCTTGCCCGGATCGACATGCCGGGCCGGGTTTTGGCTGGAGCCACCGCACCCGGTGTGCCGTTTCTCGTGCTTGGCCACAACGGCAAAGTCGCCTGGACCTTCACCACCACCGGCGCCGACGTGCAGGACATCTTCATCGAAGAACCGGCCGGCCCTGGTGAATACCAGACTCAAAACGAACCGCAGCCGTTCCAGGTGCACGAGGAGCGCATCAAGGTCCGTGGCCGGGATGACGTTGTCATAATCGCGAGGGAGACCCGGCATGGGCCGGTCATCAGTGATCTGGACCAACCGGAAGGACCGATCATGGCCGTTTCCATGGGCAACCTGCAGCCGGAGGACACAGCCGCGGCGGGACTCCTCGCGCTGAACCGCGCCAGCTCGGTGCAGGAAGCTGGACTGGCGTCGGCGATGATCAGCTCGCCCGCGCAGAACCTGCTGGTCGCCGACGCTCGCACCATCGGCCTATTCGTCACCGGCCGGGTGCCGGTTCGCAAGGCCGGCGATGGGGCCGCCCCGGTTCCTGGCGACGGCTCACACGACTGGATTGGCTGGGCATCAGGCGAGCAGTTGCCGCACAGTGTCGCACCTGCCAGCGGCCGCATCGTCAACGCCAACGAGCCTGTCTGGCCGACTGACTTTCCCGTGTTCATGGGCCGCGACACCTTCGGTCCCTGGCGTGCCGACCGCATCCGGGAGATGCTTGACCGAACCAACCGTCATACCGCGGCCGATTTTGCCGCCATGCAGGCCGACGTGCTCGATCCGTTTGCCCGCCACCTCCTGCCGGTCCTGCTGGCACTTCCCGGTGTCAGCGGTGTGTCGGCGAAAGCGCTGGACCTGCTGCGCAACTGGGACGGATCCGCCCGCCAGGATTCGCCTGCCCCCTTGGTCTTCAACGCCTGGATGGACGCTTTCCGCACCGCGGTCCTGCGCCGGGCCGGCTTGACCAAGGGGCTGGGTGCGCCAGTGTCCGACTTCGTCGCTGCCGTTCTTTCGCCGGCGGGCGCCCATTGGTGCGGTGGCGATTGCAGCCCGATCTTGCGCGACTCGCTGGATGAAGCGACGCGCGACCTGGTGGCCCGCTATGGATCTGACCCATCGCAGTGGCGTTGGGGAGAGGTGCATCAGGCGGTATTTGCCCACCCGGTCCTGCGCAATATCCCGCTGCTGCGGTCCTTGACCACAATCAGCATCCCCAGCCCCGGCGACGACGATACGGTGGATCGAGGCGGCATGAACCAACTGTTCCAGTCGGTCCACGGTGCGTCATTTCGTGGCGTCTATGACCTGTCTGATCTTGACGCCAGCCTGTTCATGCTGGCACCCGGACAATCAGGAAATCCGTTCAGCGCACACGCAAGAGATCTTGTCCTGCAATGGCGCGACGGTGCTACGATGACGCTGGGGCCGGTAGCGGCCGAAATCACAGGAACCGTCCGGCTGACACCATGATCATCACACCCCTGTCCAAGACGTCGTGACTTCGCCATCATGACCCCCGTGCCATGAGCTTTGCCGCCCCCTACGTCGACTACGACTTCCTGACCAACGGCGTTGTCTCTCGCCGCTGTGCCGGCTGGCTGATCGATGTAGTTCTGGTTGGGCTGCTGGTCTTGGTGTTGTGGTGGATGCTGGTGATGTTCGGCTTCCTTACTTTCGGGCTTGGCTTCGGTGGCATGGGCATCCTGCCGTTCGTGCCCTTCTGTTACCATTTCCTCTCCCTGATCGGTGCGGCCAGCGCCACGCCCGGCCAGCAGATCATGGGGCTGACAGTCCGACGGAATGAGGATCTCGGCAGGCCTTATGGGATACAGGCGCTCGCCGCCGTGCTGGTGTTCTATTTCACCATGGCCACCTCCGGCGCTTTACTGGTAGTGGTGTTGTTCACCCGCCGTCACCGCGCCTTGCACGACCTCGTGAGCGGGCTGGTGGTGGTGCGGGTTGGGGCGTTGACCACCAGCAGCGGAGGCTGGAACATGAACGGTGGAACGTCCCCGCGATGAGCGTCTATAAACCACCTCGAAGACCACAGTTCTTCTACACGACCGCGCCGCTGCCCTGCCCGTATCTGGCAGGCCGGACAGAACGCAAGGTGGTGACCGAAATTGTGGGGCCTGACGCGGAGGCGCTGCATGACCGGCTATCCCGAGCCGGCTTCCGCCGCAGCCACAACATTGCCTATGCTCCCGTCTGCCCATCCTGCCAGGCATGCGTGCCGATCCGCATTCCGGTGGACACCTTCCAGCCCGACCGGACATTGCGAAAGATCGCCAAGGCCAATGCAGGGCTAGAGGGATATCGCGTCCCCGCCAGAGCCACCGCTGAGCAGTTCCAGTTGTTCCAGCGTTACCAGCAGGTGCGCCACAGCGACGGCGACATGGCGAGCATGAGCTTCTACGACTATCGTGCGATGGTCGAGGATACCCCGATCGAGACCTTCATCATTGAATTCCGCGACGAACAGGATCGCCTGACATCCGCCTGTCTGGCTGATCAGTTGGGCGACGGCCTTTCCGCTGTCTACAGCTTCTTTGCCCCCGGCCTGGAAAAGCGTTCGCTGGGAACCTACGCCGTACTCTGGTTGATCGAACGGGCGCGCGCCTGCGGCCTGCCCTATGTCTACCTCGGCTACTGGGTGCCAGAAAGCCGCAAGATGTCCTACAAAGCCCGCTTCCGGCCCAGCGAGGTGCTGGTCAACGGTATTTGGCGCGTGCTTACGGAGCAGGAGATCACCGGCGGGACGGCCGCCGACGTCGCGATGATCACGGAATCCGCGGATTGAGCGAGCTTCTGCGAAGGCCCCTCGCGGCCGCTTCAAAGTGACCGGTCTGGCTTCGTGCCCAAGCGATGTTCCCTGTGGCGACCCTGACTGGCTGGTCTGGGGACGCGAAATCCAGGCAATCGCGCAAACCGGTCTCGCTTTCACCAACGATCCCTACGATCAGGAGCGTTATGCAAGCCTGCTGCGCCTGGCTGCACGTATTATGGCAAGCCGGACGGGTGCGGATACCCTTCGGATTCAGAGGCTGTTCGATAGCGAGACGGGATATGCAACCCCAAAAATTGGCGTGCGGGGGGCCGTGTTTGACGCCAGCGGGCGCATTCTGATGGTGCGCGAGGTTGTCGACGAACACCGTTGGACGTTGCCCGGCGGATGGGCCGACGTCAACCAGACGCCCGCCCAATCAGTCGTCCGCGAGATCTTCGAGGAATCAGGCTACCGCGCCCGGACTTTGAAACTGGCCGCCGTCTGGGATCGTGCACGTCAGGCGCAGCCGGCAACGGCATTCTCGGTCGTGCGGATGTTTTTCATCTGCACGCTGGAGGGTGGCGAGCCTCGCCCCAGCCTGGAGACGAGCGAGATTGGCTGGTTCGCCGAACCGGACATACCCGCCGACCTGTCGCTGCGCCGGACGTTGCCACGCCACATCAGCCGGATGTTTGCGCACTGGCGGGATCGGGGACTGGCCACCGAGTTCGACTGACAGCCCCGCTGATCGCAAGACCCATAGCGCAGGAATGTAACCGCGTCAGAGATTTCTACCGGATTGCTTAGATCCTGTGCTAACAGCGGTAGGAACATTTGCGCCGGCTCCGTGAACCATGATCAGAAACGTCACGTCCAAGTCACGAGCATTCTTGCGTCTTATGCGGCTGATCTTCTGCCTGTCTCTGCTCATCGCGCTTGTTGCCTGCGGCAGCAGCCACACCTATCGCACCGCCACCCATTACAACCCCTCCCGCTATTATCCACCGCCTGGCCCAGTCGCTGATCCCTGGGGGCCTTACATCCACGAGGCGTCCGGGCGGTTCGGCGTGCCCGAGGTCTGGATCCGGCGCGTGATGCACCAGGAATCTGGTGGGCAGGAGGATGTGATTTCATGGGCCGGTGCCATGGGCCTGATGCAGGTGATGCCGGAGACTTACGACGGATTGCGCGGGCGCTACAACCTCGGTGACGATCCGTTCGACCCGCACAATAACATCCTGGCTGGTACCGCGTATCTGCGGGAGATGTACGACCGGTATGGCGCCCCCGGCTTCCTGGCCGCCTATAACGCCGGGCCAAACCGGCTGGATCGTTACCTGAACGCGGGATCACCGCTGCCGAGTGAGACGGTCAACTACGTCGCCTCGATTGCGCCTCTGCTGGGACCGGAAACGCCGATGTCCGGCCCTCTGGCTGTCTACGCTGGAGGCGGTTCGTTCACACCGCGTTTGGCAGCCCGGCCGACGCCAGCCGGATGTGACCCTGATGCGGCCTTTAATCCGGACGGTCCATGCACACCCCTGGCACCCGCTGTTGTGCAGACAGTCGCGGTTACCGCGTTACCCTCTAGTAATGCCTACTGTGACCCTGACGCCGCTTATGACCCAGCCAGACCATGCCGGCCAACACCGTCGGCGCCTTCCGCGGAGAGAAGTGTGATTGCCTCTCTGTCCACTCCGATCCCTCGATACGCGACCACAGAGTGCGATCCGGATGCAGCCTATGATCCTAGCCGGGTGTGCCAGCCGGCGGTGCGAGTGCCTTCCATGATTGCGCCTGCAAGGCCGCGCCCTGTGACACACTACATCGCTGAACTGCGGCCCCTGCAAGAAAGGATGGCGCAGCCAGCATCGTTCTCACCCACGTCGCCGCCCGGACGATGGATGATCCAGGTAGGGGCGTTCGCCACCCTGACGATCGCGCAGACAGCGGCCGAAGCCGCCCGGTCGGCCGCACCCGACTTGCTGCGCACAACAAAGATCGAGCTGCCAGCGACCGCGCCGCTTGGCACGCAAGTCGCATTCCGCGCCAGGTTGTCCGGCCTCAGCGCCGCTGCCGCGGCTGAAGCCTGCACGCGACTGACGGGCAGAGGCACCAGATGCATCACGGTGCCCCCACCACGCGATTCGTTCTAAACGGACGGACGGTGTCCGTCACCGCAGTCCGCAGACAAGACGGCGGCTTGTCAGTTAGCTCCGGTAGTCCGGCTTGCCGTTTTCGATCAGCCGCAGTGCCGCACCCCAGGCCATCGTATAGTGGCCCTCGTTCTCGCCCTTGCGGAACTGTTCGGCGGTGTGGGCGCAGACCTCGGGCGGCGGCAGGATGATCTCACGTCCGCCGGCCAGCGCATCGACCTGTGCCGCGCAGGCACGCTCCAGCATGTAGATGTTAAGGAAAGCCTCGGCGATGGAGGTTCCACCGACCAGCAGCCCGTGGTTACGCAGGATCATCGCTTTATGTTGCCCAAGGTCAGCTACCAGTCGCTCCCGCTCGTCCAGATCCAGCGCAATGCCTTCGTAGCCATGATAAGCCAGGCGCCCGTAAAACTTGCAGGCATGCTGTGACAACGGCAGCAGCCCGTCCTTCTGCGCCGATACCGCAATACCGGCAGCCGTATGCGTATGGATCACGCACATCAGGTCCGGTCGAGCCATGTGGATCGCCGAATGGATGGTGAACCCGGCGGCATTCACATCGCTGCTGCGAAGGCCCCGCTCTTCTTCGACGATGTTGCCGTGCAGGTCGATCTTCACCAGATCGGAGGCCCGCATCTCATGGAAATTTACGCCGTACTTGTTGATCAGGAAGTGGTGGTCAGGACCTGGCAGCCGCGCACTCAGATGCGTGTAGATGAAATCCGTCCAGCGATGATGCGCCACCAGACGATATAGCGCTGCCAGATCGCACCGGACCTGCCATTCTGCCTCTGAAACCCCCGCTGACGCTGTCTTGAACGTCGCAACATTCATCGCCCTGCCACTCCTTGAAGTACTTGGCTCTACGTCGGCTCCGACAACCGTCTCGTCAAGCCTCCACGGCAATCCCGCCGTTTCGGTTATGGGCTAGCTCCGCCAGTATCGGCAGCAGGTAACGCGTAAACAGCCGGGGATTCTCGGCAAACGGGAAATGCCCGATTCCTGGCATCGCCTGGAAGACGGATCCAGGGATCCTGGCGGCGGTTGCGGCCGACATTTCCACGGTGCAGGAGTAATCGTATTCGCCCGTCAGCATGAACAGAGGGCAGCGGTTGGTGTCGATCTGCCCAACACGTTCACGCGCATCCCACTCGCCTGAGTAAAACGCGATGTCGCCAAAGAAAACCGCCGGACCACCTTGGCCGTAGTGCCAGACTATCGCCTCCTGACACGCCGCCGGGCTCTGCGGGGCGCACAGCGCTCGGATCCATTCAGGCACGAAAAGCGATTGATTGACCGCCGGATGCGCGGCCCAGCCAGTCTGGCGCTGAGTGACCTTTTCACAGGCCTCACAGGCGATGATCCCGCTGAAGGCCTCCGGATGCCGATAGGCCAGCTCAAGGCAGATCTCACCAGACATTGAGGCTCCGAGCACGATCGGTTTGTCCAGCCCCACCGCTGCAACAAACCCCATGATCAGCTCGACGTACAGCTCTGTGTTCAAGCGCCAGGAAGCGGAAACCGCACCGTGCGGCGGTGGCGACTTGCCGTGCCAGGGCAGGTCGAACGCAATCAGCCTGTGACCCTTGGTCACCTGCTCGTCTGCCATCAGACCATGAAACTGGCGTCCATCGGACCCCGCGGTATGCAGGCACAGCACATCGCGACCTGTTCCAAAGGTTTCGAAATAGATCAGGTAGGTCACACCGCCGGCGGAGACTGAAACATAACTGCCCTCAGGCTCGGGTAACGGCTGCGGACCGTCGTCAGGCGCCAGCACGCCCGGAACCGGCAGGCTGTTGCCAAGCGCCAGCCACTTGCCAATCTCCAGCACCCGTCGCACGACGTGGGCGTGCTGCATGAATGCCAGTTGGTCTCCCTGGACAGCGAATTCCGGAACCCGATAATGCATGGCAAACATACCATGGTAATGCGGCGGCGGCACCGGAAGCAGGAACTTCGCCCAGACTGCTTCGGGCGCCGAGAGGGTGAACACCGCCTCGCCGCCGCCAGCCTCTACCTCGCCTTCGACCATATTGAAAACTGTCACATCCCCGCCGCTGACGATCGCAAAACAGACTGACCACAAACCTGCCCAGGCGGCCAAGCAGGCGTCGCCAACGCAGGCCTGGCGCCAAGCAGCCGCCTCAGGAAATCCTGTCATTGCGGATCTATTATTTTGAGCACCACTGGATGGTACTGCTCGCCATAACCCGCGTCAGCGGTCTGCTTCAGCCGTTTCATCGTTAGCTCCGCCGCAGGCACGTCCAGATTTGCCGCAGCCGCCATGTCTAGCGCGTAAGACAGGTCCTTGATGGCATAACGCGTTGAAAATGCCTGCTTGGGGAACACGCCCGGCAGCATGGCCTTCATCCCGTGATTACGCAGGACGAAACTGTCTCCCGATCCCATGGCCATCGTCGGCAGCAGCACGTCCGCCGGAACGCCATGCCGCCGCCCGAGCGCGATGGCCTCGGCCAGTGCCGCGCAGTGCTGAAATACCAGCATGTTGTTGAGGATCTTCACTACCTGTCCACACCCAATGGGACCGCAATGCGTCACATCCGAACCCATGGTATCCAGGATTGGCCGGATCCGGCTGAACGTCTCGGCGGAAGTACCGACCATGATGCTCAGCTCGCCCCGCGACGCAGCCTCACGTGTGCGGGCAACCGGCGCATCGGCAAAGTCCACGCCTTGTGACGTCAATCTCTGACCGATCCGGCGCGTCAGCTCAACCGGCGATGTGCTGGTGTCAACGACGCACTGTCCGGTCCGCAAGCCAGGTTCCAGTTGCTCAATCACCGCATTCACCGCTTTGCCATCAGGCAAAGACAGCAAGATCACGTCACAGTCCCGGGCGATCTGCTGCAGGGTCGCGCTTTTGATGCCTTGCTCCGCCAGTCGCTGCAGCGGCTCTGGCCGCAGATCTGACGCCAGAACTTGTCTGCCGGATCGACGAGCCAGATGGCTGCACATTGGCTCGCCCATGACCCCAAGACCGATGAAACCAATGGTAGAGATCGCCCGTATCGGTGCGATCGGGACAGTATCGTACTCTGACATGAAGTTGGTCTCCGGCGAGAACGAGTGTTGTCGCCTCTGTCAGCAGCGTTGTCAAAGTTACTAGCGGAACTTTCGGATCCGCCGGCACAATACTCGATGATATTTCACTGCTTCACCGACGCCGATCTCGGCCGTCTTTCTTTTACCGAAACAGGACGTCCGCCGCGGCTTGCGCTGCCGCCACCACAGGGGCAGGGAAAAGAAAGAAGAAGCCGGTGAACAAGCCGGTGACGGCCACGACGAAGGACAGTGAAGTTGGTCTCGCATCGAAACCTTCTGTCGCGGCGTCGAAATACATCACCTTGATGATGCGGATGTAATAGAACGCGCCGACCACGCTGGTCAGCACGCCGATCACGGCCAGCGCCCACAGGCCGCCCTGCACCGAAGCAAGGAAGATGTAGAGCTTGGCAAAGAACCCTGACATCGGCGGTATGCCGGCCAGGCTGAACATGAAGACCGCCATCGCCAAAGCCAGCGCCGGATCGGTCGAGGCCAGACCAGACAGGTCAGAAATTTGCTCCACCGCCCGCCCACGCCGACGCATCGCCAGGATGCAGCCGAACGTGCCTGCGGTCATGAACACGTAGATGACCATGTATACCAGCGTGCCGCGGATGCCGATGGCGTTCCCGACCGCCAGGCCAATCAGCGCGTAGCCCATATGCCCGATCGAGGAATAGGCCATCAGTCGCTTGATGTTGGTCTGCCCGATTGCCGCCAGAGCGCCCAGCACCATCGACGCGATCGACACGATGACCACCAGGATCTGCCACGCCCCGACAAGTGAAGCAAACGACGTTCCCATCACCCGCAGCAAAAGCGACATCGCGGCCACCTTCGGTGCAGTGGCGAAGAACGTGGTTACCGGCGTCGGCGCGCCTTCATAGACGTCGGGCGTCCACATGTGGAACGGCACGGCCGACACCTTGAACGCCAGGCCTACCAAGACGAAGACGATCCCCACCACCAGGCCCGCCGTCGCGGTATCCGGCTTCACCAGCAGATCATGCAGGGAAACCAGGTCCATGGTGCCGGAAAACCCATAGACCAGCGAGATTCCGTACAGCAGCAGACCGGATGCCAGTCCACTCAGAACAAAATACTTCAGCCCGGCTTCGGAGGACCGCAACTCGTCGCGCGCGAAGCTTGCCAGGATGTAAAGCCCCAGCGATTGCAGTTCCAGCCCAAGATACAGCGTCATCAGGTTAGACGCCGACGCCATGATCATCATGCCGACCGTGGAGAACAGCATCACCACCGGAAACTCAAACCGAGCAATGCCCTGGGTTCGGTTCCAGTCCAATGCCATGATGGCTGACAACGCCGCGCCGGAAATGATCAGGATCTGGTTGAAGGCACTGAAGGGATCAGCCACGAACTGCCCGTGGAAGCCAAACCCGCTGGTGCGCGTCAGTACCAGCAGTGCTGCCAGCAGGTAGCCGCCAATGGTGAACATCGTGCACAGCAGCACACTGTCCTGCTTGCGCAGCACGCCGAATACCAAGGTCGCAAGGCCGACACAGGCCAGCACGATCTCTGGCAGCGCCAGCGTCCAGTTCATCGCGACGCCGTTCATCAATGCACCACGCCGGCCAGTTTGGGACCTGCCGCCAACGCGGCTGTGTGGCTCTGCACCATCGCACCCACCGAGGCATCAAAATAACTGGTGAAGCTGGTGGGATAGATTCCCATCCACAATGTCAGGATGATCAGCGGCGCAAATACCGCCCATTCCCGCGGGCTCAGGTCCAGGATGTTGCGCAGGTCATCGCGTGTGATCCGCCCGAAGATGATCCGCCGATACATATACAGCATGTAGGCTGCACCCAGGATCATCCCCATGCCGCCCAACAGCGCCAGCCAGAAGTTCACCTGCAACGAGCCGATGATCACCAGGAACTCGCCGACGAAGCCAGCGGTGCCCGGCAGCCCGATCGACGCCATCATGAACAGCATGAACACCAGGGCATAGGACGGCATCCGGTCGGCCAGGCCACCATATCGGACGATTTCCCGGGTATGGATGCGGTCATAGACCACGCCGACGACCAGGAACAAGGCGGCTGAAACGATTCCATGCGACAGCATCTGGAACAACGCCCCAGAAATGCCTTGCACGTTGAAGGTAAAGATACCGATCGTCACCACGCCCATGTGTGCGACCGAGGAATAGGCAATCAGCTTCTTCATATCCTCCTGCGCCAGCGCGACCAAAGAGGTGTAGATGACCGCCACGACTGAGAGCGTGAACATGAACGGTGCAAACATTGCTGCTGCCTGCGGCAGCATCGGCACCGAGAAGCGCAGAAACCCATAAGCCCCCATTTTCAGCAGAACACCGGCCAGAATAACCGATCCCGCGGTCGGCGCCTCGACGTGCGCATCAGGCAGCCAGGTATGCACCGGCCACATCGGCACCTTGACCGCGAATGAGGCGAACAGTGCCAGGAACAGCCAGGTCTGCATCCCCGCCGGAAACACCGTGTGGGTCAGAACTCCAATGTCCGTGCTACCCGCCTGCAGCCACATGGCCACCAGCGCCAGCAGCATCAGCACCGACCCGGTCAGCGTGTAGAGGAAAAACTTCACGGCGGCATAGACCCGCCGCGGTCCGCCCCAGACGCCGATAATCAAGTACATCGGGATCAGCACGCCTTCAAAGAACATGTAGAACACGACGAAATCCGTCGCGGAGAACATGCCCACCATCATGGTCTCAAGGATCAGGAAGCTCATCATGAACTCCCGCACCCGAACCCGGATGGCATCCCAGGCCGACAGAATGCAGATCGGCGTCAGCAGGGTCGACAGCAGCACGAACAGGACCGAGATCCCGTCCACCCCCATGCTGTAGCCGACCTTGTACTCCGGCAGCCAGGTCACTCGCTCGTTGAACTGAAAACCCGCTTCGGAAGGATCGAAGCGAACCCACAGCACCAGCGACAGGATCAGCACCAGCAGGCTGGTCCACAGCGCAGTCCAGCGCGCGTTGGAGGCAACGGTCTGCTCATCACCGCGCACCATCATCATCACCAGGCAGCCGAACAGCGGCAGCCAGGTAATCAGTGACAGAATCGGAAAACCGGCGGCATTCGTCACGGCGTTCATGGTCTTACCACCGGCTCAGCATGAAGATGCCAACCAGCACGACAACACCAATCAGCATGGCGAAGGCATAAACCGCCAGGGATCCTGTCTGAATCCTGACCGCCTGCCGCGATCCGTCGCTGGTTAGTTCCGCCAGTCCGTTCGGCACGCCGTCGATGATGGCGACATCGCCAACCTGCCAGAACAGCCGCGACAGCCGGATCGCCGGCTGCACAAAGATGGTGTTGTACAACTCGTCGAAGTACCATTTGTTGAGCAGGAACTGATAGACGGCAGGTACCGCCTGCGCCAGGCGCACTGGCAGAAGCGGGTTGGCGATGTACATGTACCAAGCCAGGGCAATACCCCCCAGCCCGACGACGAGCGGCGCGTAGTCAACCCAGATCGGCAGATGCTCCAGGTTCTCGATCACCTGATTATGTGCCCCATTGTAGATCGCACCATTCCAGAAGTGGGGCCAGTCGCTGCCGATGAACCAGCCGTTCAGCGCCCAGCCGGCAAACACCGCGCCCAATGCCAGCACGACCAGCGGGCCCAGCATAACCCACGGGCTTTCATGCGCGTGCGACAGCACATGATGATCCGCCCGTGACTGGCCATGAAATGTCATGAACAACAGCCGCCAGGAGTAGAATGACGTCAGAAATGCCGCCAGCACCGTGCAGATGAAGGCATACGCGCCGATGCCTGATCCGGACGCATAGGTCGCGGCGATAATCGCATCCTTCGACCAATAGCCCGCAAACGGCGGAATGCCCGCCAGGGCCAGGTTGCCGATCCACATCACCGCGCAGGTGACCGGGATGATCCGAGCCAGACCGCCCATCTTGCGCATATCCTGCTCGTCGGACATCGCGTGGATCACCGACCCAGCCGACAGGAACAGCAAGGCTTTGAAGAAGGCATGGGTGATCAGGTGGAACATCGACGCCTGATAAACGCCAACGCCGACGGCGGCGAACATGTAGCCAAGCTGCGAGCAGGTCGAGTAGGCGATCACCCGCTTGATATCGTTCTGCACGCACCCGACCGTAGCGGCAAACAGCGCCGTCGAACCGCCGATAAACGCCACGAATGCCAGCGCAACCGGCGCATACTCCATCAGCGGCGACATCCGGCACATCAGGAACACGCCGGCTGTGACCATCGTTGCGGCATGGATCAGCGCGGAGACCGGCGTCGGTCCCTCCATCGCGTCGGGCAGCCAGACATGGAAGCCAAGCTGTGCCGATTTGCCCATCGCACCAATGAACAGCAGGAACGCAATCACCTCGATCGCTGGAAACGTCGTGCCGAACAGCGCATAGGTGTCCCCCACATGCTGCGCGACCGCCGGAAAGATGACGGCGAACTCGATTGAGCCAAACTTGAAGAAGATCAGCGCGAGGCCAACAGCAAACGGCAGGTCAGCCACCCGGTTGACCACAAAGGCCTTTATCGCCGCCGCGCAGGCGCTGGGCCGGTCATACCAGTAGCCGATCAGCAGGTAGGAGCATAAGCCCACACCCTCCCAGCCGAAGAACAACTGCGCCAGGTTGTCGGCCGTCACAAGCATCAGCATGGCGAAGGTGAACAGCGACAAATAGGCGAAAAATCGGTAGCGCGGACGGGCATCGTGGCCCATGTAGCCGACCGAGTAGACGTGTATCAGCATCGAGACGAACGACACCATCGCCACCATCACAGCCGACAAGGTGTCGTAGCGCAGCGCCCATTGCACATGGAAGCGGCCGGCCTCGATCCAGGTGCCCAGATCCAGCACGTTATTGTCCGCTGCGCCGCCTGCTAGCTGGAAGAACGCCAGCGGGCCGCAGATGGCGGCGATCACCATGCCCAGGATCGACGCGCCCATTGCGGCCCTGTCGCCGATCACCCGTCCGAGCAGGCCGGCGATCAGCGCGCCCACCAACGGCGCGAAGACGGCAATACCGTAGAACATGGTCAGCCCTTCATCAGGTTGACGTCCTCAACCTGAATCGATCCGCGGTTGCGGAAGTAGATGACGACAATGGCAAGCCCGATCGCGGCCTCGGCCGCCGCGACGGTCAGCACCAGCATGGCCATGACCTGCCCGGCCAGATCGTTATGTGCGGCGGAAAACGCTACGAAGTTCAGGTTGACTGCTAGAAGGATCAACTCGATCGACATCAGGATGACGATGACGTTCTTACGGTTCAGAAAGATGCCGAAAATGCCCAGGACAAGCAGAATGGCAGAGACGACGAGAAAATGGCCAAGACCGACTGCCATCACTGCCAATCCCGCCAATCAAGGCCCCTGCCCGCATGCCCGCGCTGTGCGGCACCCGCGTCAGTGTCCATGGCCCTCTCCCCCCGCATGTTCCTCAACCGGCTCGGCCTCCTCCACCTTCGGACGCAGATAGCCGCCTGACCGTGTTGTGCCGGCGCCAAGCGGCAGCGACATCATCTCCAGCGTTTGCGGCACGGTCCGCGCCGTCTGCTTGTCGATGTTCTGGTGCCGGGAGGTCTTGCGGTCACGCAAGGTCAGCACGATCGCCCCGATCATCGCGACCAGCAGTATCAGCCCGGCTGTCTGAAACAGGAACACGTAATCGGTGTAGAGCACCCGCCCGAGCGCGGCGGTGTTGGACACGCCAGACGGTGTCGGCGACATCAGGAACTGCACGCCGCCCGGCGCCAGTTCCCATACGCCAAGGATCGACGCAAGCTCGACGAACAGCACCGCGCCCACGGCGGCGCCCACCAGCCAATAGCGCTGGAAGCCGCCGCGCAACTCGGCGAAGTCCACATCCAGCATCATCACGACGAACAGGAACAGCACGGCGACTGCCCCAACATAAACTATGACCAGGATCATCGCCAGGAACTCGGCGCCGGCAATCAGGAACAGGGCGGCGGCATTGAAGAACGCCAGAATCAGGAACAGGACCGAGTGCACCGGATTGCGCGCGCTGACCACCATGGCCGCGGAGATCAGCAGGATGGCAGCAAACAGATAGAACAGGATCTCGGTGATCATCGATATGGCGCGTCCAATTCCAGTCGTCTAGCAAGCTCCGGCTCCCACCGGTCGCCATTGGCCAGCAGTTTGTCCTTGTTGTACATTAGCTCTTCACGCGTTTCGGTGGAGAACTCAAAGTTCGGACCTTCGACAATGGCATCCACCGGGCAGGACTCTTCACACAGGCCGCAGTAGATGCACTTCGTCATGTCGATGTCATAGCGGGTGGTCCGCCGCGATCCATCCTCGCGCGGCTCCGCCTCGATCGTGATCGCCTGTGCGGGGCAAACTGCCTCGCACAACTTGCAGGCGATGCAGCGTTCCTCGCCATTCGGATAGCGGCGCAGCGCATGCTCGCCTTTGAAGCGCGGGCTGATCGGACCCTTCTCATACGGGTAGTTGATCGTCACCTTGCGTTTGAAGAAATAGCGCAACGTCAGCCCCATGCCGGCGACGAGCTCGCTCAGCAGAAAGCTGCGCGCGGTGCGGTCCAGGAATGCCATGTCAGGGCTCCGTAGATGGGATCATGCGCCACCTGGGGTTCGTCCGCGTCGGCTCATGCATTGGGCAGCCAGCCGAACGCCATCAATGCCCCAGCGGTGATCACCAGCCAGAGCAGCGACAACGGCAGGAACACCTTCCACCCCAGCCGCATGAGCTGGTCGTAGCGATACCGTGGGAACGTGGCGCGCACCCACAGGAAAAAGAACAGAACGAAGCAGATCTTCAGCACGAACCAGATGATGCCGGGGATCCACGTAAAGGGCGCTACCCCGACCGGCGCCAGCCAGCCACCCAGGAACAGGATGCTGGTCATCGCGCTCATCAGGATCATGTTGGCGTATTCACCCAGAAAGAACAGCGCAAAGCTCATTGACGAATATTCGACGAAAAATCCCGCGACAATCTCTGACTCGCCCTCGGGCAGGTCGAACGGTGAGCGGTTAGTCTCAGCCAGCGCGGAAATGAAGAAGACGACGAACATCGGAAACAGCGGAATGCAGAACCAGACATGCCGCTGTGCCCGGACGATGTCCGACAGATTCAGGCTGCCCACGCACAGCAGCACGCTGACCAGAACGAAGCCCATGGACACTTCGTAGCTGACCATCTGTGCCGCCGACCGCATCGCGCCGAGAAACGCATATTTCGAGTTCGATGCCCAGCCAGCAATAATGATCCCGTAGACGCCGAGTGATGAGATCGCGAACAGATACAGGATGCCGACGTTGATGTCGGCACCGACCCATCCATCATTGAGCGGAATGACCGCCCAGGCCAGCACCGCGAGGCCAAAGGTCAGCACCGGCGCCATCAGGAATAGGAAGCGGTTCGCCCCCGAAGGGATAATCGTTTCCTTGGTCAGCATCTTCAGTGCGTCGGCGAACGGCTGCCACAGCCCGAATGGGCCAACCACATTGGGACCTTTACGCAACTGCACCGCCGCCAGTACCTTACGTTCCGCCAACGTCAGATACGCGACACCAATCAGCAGCGGCACCACCGTCGCCAGCGCTTCGGCAAAGGTTAGGATCACCAGGCCAAGGTTGGTATTATGGAAGAAGTCGTACATACACCTATTCCGCAGCCATAGCTGGCGCGCTCTGTGCCTCGACACACGCCACCATAGTCGGGCTGGCTCGGCTGATCGGATCGGTCACGTAGTAGTTGGCGATCGTAGACGCCAGCGGCGCATCCGACAATGCTGCAGGATCGCCGGCGGGACCGGCATGGTCGGCGCAGCCGAAACGCGGCAGGAAGCCAATGCGGCCAAAGACCGGGTTGACCTCCTCTAGCCTGCGCCGAACCGCCTCAATCGTGTCGAATGGCAGCGTCTTGCCGATCACCGCGCTGAACGCCCGCAGGATCGTCCAGTCCTCACGGGCCTCACCCGGCGGATAAACCGTGCGGAATCCACGCTGCACGCGGCCTTCGGTGTTCACATAGGTGCCGGACTTCTCGGTGTATGTGGCACCCGGCAGGATCACGTCTGCACGCCGTGCGCCCGCGTCGCCGTGATGTCCTTGGTAGACAACGAACGTGCTCGGCACAATGCGCGCGGTATCGAAGCCATCCGCGCCCAGCAGCCACAGCAGGTCCACCCCACCGCCGATCATCGCTTCGGCGGCTTTGCCGTCTGCCCCCGGCACAAAACCCAGATCCAGACCGCCCACACGCGCGGCTGCGGTATGCAGCACGTTGAAGCCATGCCATCCATCCGAAAGCGCACCCACCTGAGCCGCCAGACGCCACGCCGACGACAGGATCGCAGCACCATCCGGGCGCGCCAGAGCCCCCTGCCCGACGATGATCATCGGCTTCTTGGCGTTACTAAGCACTCTGGCAAATTCGTGCGAGCCGTCATACAGGTCCGTAAGCAACGACGGTGAGGATCCTAGCGGCACCACTGCGTAGGTCAGATCCGTGTCCATCCCGATCAGCCCGATCGGCAACTCGTGCGCCAGCCACGTCTTGCGGATCCGCGCATTCAGCACCGGCGCCTCTTTGCGCGGATTAGAGCCGACGATCAGGATCGCGTCCGCCTCCTCAATACCTGCAATTGAGGTATTGAGGCAGTAGAAGTCCCGCCGGGAGGCATCCAGCCTTGCCCCATCCTGCCGGCAGTCCAGGTTGACTGAGCCAAGGCTTGCCAGCAGCTCCTTCAACGCCAGCATGCTCTCGGCATCGCACATGTCGCCGGCGATCGCCCCGATCCGCTCTCCTTGCAGCGACTGCAGCCTGTCAGCGATCGCCTCGAACGCCTCGTTCCAAGTGGCCGCGCGCAGCTTGCCATTCTCACGCACCCATGGCCGATCGAGCCGCCGCCGCTTCAGCCCGTCAATGCAGAACCGCGACTTGTCGCCGATCCATTCCTCGTTCACGTCCTCATTGATCCGCGGCAGGATCCGCATGACCTCGGTGCCGCGCGCGTCGACCCGGATATTCGTTCCTACAGCGTCCATGACGTCGACCGAGTCGACCTTGCTTAGCTCCCACGGCCGGGCAACAAAGGCATAGGGTTTGGAGGTGAGGGCGCCGACGGGGCAAAGGTCGATGATGTTGCCGGAAAGTTCGGAGCCCAGTGCCTTTTCGACGTAGGTGCCGACTTCCATGTGTTCACCGCGGGCGGTGGCGCCGAGATCCGGCACACCGGCCACCTCGGTGATGAACCGGATGCACCGGGTGCAGTGGATGCAGCGATTCATCGAGGTTTTCACCAACGGACCCAGGTTCTTGTCTGGCACAGCCCGTTTGTTCTCGGCATAGCGCGAGCGGTCCATGCCGTAGCCCATGGCCTGGTCCTGCAGGTCGCATTCGCCACCCTGGTCGCAAATCGGGCAGTCCAGCGGATGGTTGATCAGCAGGAATTCCATCACTCCACGCCGAGCATTGCGCACCATCTTGCTGTCGGTGTGCACGACCATGCCGTCGGCAACCGGATAGCCGCAGGAGGCAATCGGCTTCGGCGGCGCCTTTTCAACCTCTACCAGACACATCCGGCAGTTGCCGGCGATTGACAGCCGCTCGTGGTAGCAGAACCGAGGGATTTCCACTCCCGCCTGCTCAGCCGCCTGCAGAATGGTCGAACCGGCGCCCACTTCGATCGTCCGGCCGTCTATCGTGACTTTCGGCATGGCCTACTCCGCTGCCATCGGCATCGGCTTGGCACCGCGCGCCTTGTAGCTGGCGATCCGCTCTTCCATCAGCGGCCGGAAGTGCCGGATCAGCCCCTGGATTGGCCAAGCTGCGGCATCGCCCAACGCGCAGATCGTGTGCCCCTCCACCTGCCGCGTGACCTGTTCCAGAATATCAATCTCGGACGGATCCGCGCGACCTTCCACCATCCGGGTCATTACCCGCCACATCCACCCGGTGCCTTCCCGGCACGGCGTGCACTGCCCGCAACTCTCATGCATGTAGAATTTCGACAATCGGGTGATCGCCTTGATGACATCGGTGGATTTGTCCATCACCATCACTGCCGCCGTGCCCAGCCCGCTGCGAACCGCCCGTAGACTGTCGAAATCCATCAGCACGTCATCGCAAACCGACTTTGGGATCAGCGGCACCGAGGCGCCGCCGGGGATCACTGCCAGCAAATTGTCCCAGCCGCCGCGCACGCCGCCGGCATACGTCTCGATCAGCTCCCGCAAGGGAATACCAAGCTCCTCCTCGACGTTGCAGGGCTTATTGACGTGGCCGGAGATGCAGAACAGCTTCTGGCCGGTGTTGTTCTGCCGCCCAAGGCTGGTGAACCACGACGCACCGCGGCGCAGGATTGTCGGCGCCACCGCGATGCTTTCTACGTTGTTGACGGTGGACGGGCAGCCATACAGACCCACGCCGGCCGGAAAGGGCGGCTTCATCCGTGGCATGCCCTTCTTGCCTTCCAGGCTCTCGATCAGCGCGGTTTCCTCGCCGCAGATGTAAGCGCCGGCGCCACGATGCAGGAACACATCGTAATTGTAGCCCGAACCGCAGGCGTCCTTGCCGATCAGCCCCGCCTCATACGCCTCATCGATTGCCCGCTGCAGCACCCGCGATTCGTTATAGAACTCGCCGCGAATGTAGATATAGGCGGCAGTCGCACCCATCGCGAAGCCCGCGACCAGGCACCCCTCCACCAGCTTGTGGGGATCGTGCCGGATGATATCGCGGTCCTTGCACGTGCCCGGCTCAGACTCGTCGGCATTGACCACTAAATAGCACGGTCGGTCAGACTGCTTCGGCATGAACGACCATTTCAGACCTGTCGGGAACCCGGCCCCGCCGCGCCCGCGCAGACCGGAATCCTTCATCTCCTGCACGATGGCGTCCCGCCCCCGCGTCAGGATGGCGGCGGTGTTGTCCCAGTCCCCGCGCGACCGCGCGCCTTTCAGGAACGGGTCATACTGGCCATAAAGGTTGGTGAAGATGCGATCCTTGTCCTGCAGCATCTCAACCCTCCGGAGCAAATTGCAGCGTCGTCAAAGTCACTGGCCCGCCCTCGGGTGCGGAGGTTTGCCGTCCGGTCATCGATCCCGGCGCTGGTCGCTCACCTCGCCGCAGCGCCGCAAGCAAGCTTTCAACCTTGTCGGCATCCATGTCTTCGTAGAAATCGTCATCCACCTGCAAGATCGGTGCGTTGACGCAGGCGCCGAGGCATTCAACCTCGGTGATCGTGAAGACCCCATCCGCACTGGTTTCGCCCCAGCCTTTGATGCCCGTCGCCTTGCGACAGGCCTCGGTGACCGCGTCGGACCCACGCAGCCAGCACGGCGTGGTGGTGCAGACCTGAAGATGATACGTCCCGATCGGCTTGGTGTTGAACATCAGATAGAACGTCGCGACCTCGTAGACCCGGATGGGCGCCATTCCCAGCCGGGCAGCCACAGCATCCATTGCCTTGACCGGCACCCAGGCGCTGCCGGTCTGCCGCTTCATTTGGCGTTGCGCAATGTACAGCACCGGCAGCACCGCACTCGCCTGCCGTCCCGCCGGATAGCGGGTTATGATCTGCGCAATTTCGCCTTCGCTTTCATCATCGAATGCAAAGTGGGCCGGTTGCACGAACACCGCCGCATGATTGACTGCGCCAGTCGAATCCATCATCGGTCTACCTGTCGATCTCGCCAAACACGACGTCCATCGATCCGACGATCGCACTGACATCGGCCAGCATGTGCCGCTTCGCCATCACATCCGTGGCCTGCAAGAAGGCGAAGCCAGTCGACCGGATCTTGCATCGGTATGGCCGGTTGGTTCCATCCGCGACCAGATACAGGCCGAACTCGCCCTTCGGGCTCTCCACGGTTGTGTAAGTCGCGCCGGCCGGGACGTGATAACCTTCAGTATAAAGCTTGAAGTGATGGATCAGCGCCTCCATCGAACGCTTCATCTCACCGCGCGTCGGCGGACTGAACTTGCGGTCCTGCACCTTGATCGGGCCACTGGGCATCTTCTGCAGCGCCTGATCAATGATCTTCACACTTTGCCGCATCTCCGCCAGCCGGACGAGGTAGCGGTCATAGCAGTCACCATTCCGACCAACCGGGATCTGAAACTCGACCTCGGCATACTTGTCGTACGGCTGCGACCGCCGCAGGTCCCACGGCACACCCGATGCCCGCAGTGGAGGCCCGCTGAACCCCCACGCCAGTGCCATCTCAGACGACATCACGCCGATATCGACCGTACGCTGCTTCCAGATCCGGTTGCCAGTCAGAAGTTCCTCAAGGTCATCGATGAACTTGGGGAAGGTAGCGGCCCAGGCGGCAATACGGTCGGTCAGGCCAGCGGGCAGATCACGTGACACCCCACCGGGGCGGAAGTAGTTCGCGTGCAGCCGCGCCCCTGACGCTGCTTCATGGAATTCCATCAGCTTCTCACGCTCCTCGAACCCCCAGAGGCTCGGCGTGATCGCCCCCACATCCAACGCAAAGGTAGTTACGTTCAACAAATGATTCAGAATGCGCGTGATCTCGGCGAACATCACGCGGATCCACTGCGCACGATCCGGCGGCGTGATCCCCAGCAGCTTCTCCACCGCAAGCGCGAACCCATGCTCCATGCACATTGGCGAAACGTAGTCCAGGCGATCAAAGTACGGCACCGCCTGCATATACGTCTTGTATTCGATCAGCTTCTCGGTGCCACGATGCAGCAGCCCGATATGCGGATCCGCCCGCTCGACAACCTCGCCGTCCAGTTCAAGGATCAGCCGCAGGACACCATGCGCGGCGGGATGCTGCGGACCAAAGTTGATGGAATGGCTATCGATCTCCACCACCTTGGCGGAGGGCGCAGCCGCTGTCGTCTCGCTCATGTCCTAGCCTTTCGCTTGCTCGGCGCGCTCTGTGTAGACCTTCTCGTCACCCGGCAACGTCGTCACGGCCTCCCACGGTGACAAGAAGTCGAAGCTGCGAAAATCCTGCGTCAGCCGCACCGGCTCATAAACCACCTGCTTGCGGTCCTCGTCGAAGCGGACTTCAACATACCCGGTCAGCGGAAAGTCCTTGCGCAATGGGTGACCCTCGAAACCGTAGTCGGTCAGGATCCGCCTCAGGTCCGGTTGACCGGAAAACACGATGCCGAACAGGTCCCACGCCTCACGCTCCCACCAGGTAGCCACCGGCCAGACTGTGTTGACCGAGGGAATGGGTGAGACCGCGTCGGTTGTGGTGATGACCCGGAGACGCTGGTTCAGTGAGACCGACAGCAGATTGTAGACAACATCGAAACGCTGTTCGCGGTCCGGCCAGTCGACACCGCAGATATCCATCACCTGCTCGAAAGCGAACCGGGGATCGTCCCGCAGGGTCGTCATCAGCGCGAGCAAGCTTTCTCGCGCCGCTTGGGCAACCAACTCGCCGCCCTCGATACGAAATCCAGCGATACCGGGTACCGATCCTACGGCTTGACCCAGCAATTCCATGGCGCTCGGCGGCGCAGCCTCAACCTGTGGCGCGTCCTCAGCCACGCATTATCGTCCCGGTCCGGCGGATCTTCTTCTGCAACTGCATGATCCCGTACACCAACGCCTCGGCCGTCGGCGGGCAACCCGGCACATAGACATCGACCGGCACGATCCGATCGCAGCCGCGCACCACAGAATACGAATAGTGGTAGTAGCCACCACCATTGGCACAACTGCCCATGCTGATCACCCAGCGCGGCTCCGGCATCTGATCGTAAACCCGCCGCAACGCTGGCGCCATCTTGTTAGTCAATGTGCCGGCCACGATCATCACGTCGCTCTGCCGCGGTGAGGCGCGCGGAATCACCCCAAGTCGATCCAGATCATAACGCGGCATGTAGGCGTGGATCATCTCCACCGCGCAGCAAGCCAGGCCGAAGGTCATCGGCCACAGGCTGCCGGTCCGCGCCCAGTTCACCACCTTGTCAAGATTGGCTACAAGGAAGCCTTTGTCGGCAATTTCCCCGGTAATTCCCTTGATGACAGCGTCCTGCTCTGGACCGGGCAAAATATGATCCCGGTTCCAGGCTAATACAGTCGCGTCACTCATGCTGCTACTCCCACTCCAGTGCGCCTTTGCACCACTCATAGATAAAACCGACGGTCAGAACGCCAAGAAACGCAAGCATCGACCAGAAGCCAAAGGCACCGATCCCCTTCAACGCGACCGCCCACGGGAACAGGAAGGCCACCTCCAGGTCGAAGATGATAAACAGTATCGCAACCAGGTAGTAACGCACATCGAACCGGCGACGCGCGTCGTCGAACGCCTCGAATCCACATTCATACGCTGAGAGCTTTTCGGGATACGGCTTCTGATGTCCCGCCAGCAACGAGCCGGTGATCAGCGCAAGACCTATCCCGCCGGCAATCACGAGGAACACCAGGATCGGCAGATATCCGAACAGAACTGGCTGCATGATAGGTCCACCATCAAATCAACGGCCGCATGCAGCCAAACGTCGGCTCAACGCCTAAAGCGTCAGCCTGTCCTTACCGCACAGCAGCACATGACATATCTAACCCCTGCTCGCCATGATCGCTATAGGCGGAAGGCGATACTTCAATGATTTAATGGAAACCACTGCTGGCGCGAGTGACGGGGCTCGAACCCGCGACCTCCGGCGTGACAGGCCGGCGCTCTAACCAACTGAGCTACACCCGCAGTGACCGGGGGCAGCAATTAGGCCCAGGGAAAGATGACGTCAAGCGCCAACGGAAGGGATCGCCGGCGATCACGTCCGGCTCGCTTATGGGTTTTCGCCGCATGAAACCTCTGCCGATCCCGCCCATACAGCGGGCAGTCCTGGAAGCCTGGTGGGCGGTGACGGTTTCGAACCGCCGACCCTCTCGGTGTAAACGAGACGCTCTACCGCTGAGCTAACCGCCCATCTCGCACAGGGCCACTTGATAGCACCCAGGACTGCCAGCGTCACGCATTCAGCCCACGGAGTCTTTCAGGCCTTTGCCGGCCTTGAACCGCACCGTGGTCGATTCTGGAATGTCCATCTCCTCACCCGTGCGCGGATTGCGGCCGGTGCTGGCCTTGCGAACCGCCGCTGAAAACGTTCCGAAGCCAATCAGTCGAACTTCTTCCTTGTTCTTCAGTGCATCGGTGATGGCGCCGAACAGGGTATCGACAACTTCGCCCGCCTTGGCGCGTGAGAGGTCGCTTCCGTCGGCGACCGCTGCGACGAGGTCCATTTTGTTCACGGCGTTTCCTCTCATACTGAAACATAACGACTCGCTACTTTGAGCAACATACTCGAAGAGCGCGCGGACACTACTTGCGTGTATTCGGCCCCGTCAATGCTTGCACTGTCGATTTCTGGGGAAAACCCGCCTGCAAAGCCGCTTTGAAGCCCGTAAGTAAAGCAGTACGCCTGATTTCAAAACCTCAGTTTATTGTAATTTTAAAATGATCATGGCCATTTGGCCTGTCCCTGTCCGCAACAGCGATATTGCCAAAAGCCAGACGTCGGTCGACCCACGGCCAACGAAGTCCATACTGACCAGTAAGTATATTTGAAAGCATCAATCTATGAGATGACTATGAAACTTAGCTCAAACCATCTCGTTGGCTACATCCCAGCTAGGAATGAACCGAAGACACGCCGTGTCTCGATGCTATGCAGGATGTTTGAACGAGTAATCAGCACAGACCACGGGTGCCCATCGATTCTATACAAAGCATATCCCCGGGAAGATTCTCCCCGGGGGCCAAAGCTGGTCAGTGTGGCAGTGAAGCCGCCGCTGGCGGTTGGGCAGCCGGAGCAGGCACCGGTGCCTCTGCCGGCTCTTCCCATTCAATCGGGATCGGCCGCCGCGCCAAGGCCTGGGCAATGACTTCGTCGACATCAGCCACCGGAATCAGCTTCAGATGCTTCTTCACGTTGTCAGGAATCTCCGCCAGGTCCTTCTCATTCTCCTTCGGAATGAACACTGTCGTAATCCCCGCTCGCAATGCCGCCAGGAGCTTCTCCTTCAAGCCACCAATTGGCAACACGCGCCCGCGCAGCGTGATCTCGCCAGTCATTGCCACATCCCGACGAACTGGAATACCGGTCAGGATCGACACAATGGACGTCGCCATCGCTACACCAGCCGACGGCCCATCCTTTGGCGTCGCACCTTCCGGCACGTGCACGTGAATATCCCGCTTCTCGAACAGGGTCGGCTTGATGCCAAACCTGATTGAGCGGCTACGGACGTAGGCAAGTGCGGCCGAAACGCTCTCCTGCATCACGTCGCCCAATTTGCCGGTTTGCTTTACGTTGCCCTTGCCCGGCAGCAGCACCGACTCGATGGTCAGAATTTCGCCGCCTACCTCGGTCCACGCCAGACCTGTCACGACCCCAACCATGTCCTCGGCCTCTGTTTCGCCAAAACGGAACTTCTTTACCCCGGCGAACTTCTCAAGGTTCTTGCGGGTGATCGCGATTTTTGCTGTCTTCTTCGTCACGATCTCCTTGACCGACTTCCTGGCCAGATTGGCGATCTCACGTTCCAGATTACGCACCCCCGCTTCCCGCGTGTAATAGCGGATCAGATCGCGCAAAGCCTCGTCAGTGATGCTCCACTCGTCTTTCTTCAGCCCATGCGCTTCGGACTGCTTGTTGATCAGGTGCCGCTTCGAGATCTCAACCTTCTCATCCTCGGTGTAACCCGGAATACGAATGATCTCCATCCGATCCAACAACGGCTGCGGCATCCGCAAGCTGTTGGCGGTGGTGACGAACATCACGTCCGAGAGGTCGTAGTCAACCTCCAGATAATGATCGGCGAACGTCGAGTTCTGCTCGGGATCCAGCACCTCCAGCAGCGCCGAGGACGGATCACCCCGCCAGTCAGAGCCAAGCTTGTCCACCTCGTCCAGCAGGAACAATGGATTCGAGGTCTTGGCCTTCTTCATGCCCTGAATGACCTTCCCGGGCATCGACCCAATATAAGTCCGACGATGACCACGCACCTCGGCCTCATCACGCACGCCGCCAAGCGACATGCGTACAAAGTGGCGCCCGGTTGCCTTTGCAATGGACTTGCCCAGCGACGTCTTGCCGACGCCCGGCGGACCTACCAGGCACAGGATTGGCCCGCGGACCTTTGGGCTGCGCGCCTGCACAGCCAGATACTCGATGATCCGCTCCTTCACTTTTTCCAGGCCATAGTGGTCGGCTTCCAAAACTTTTTCAGCCGCAACCACATCGTTGTTTATCTTGCTGCGCTTCTTCCAGGGAATGGACAACATCCAGTCCAGGTAGTTGCGCACGACAGTGGCTTCCGCGCTCATCGGGCTCATGGTCCGCAGCTTCTTCAGCTCGGCAATTGCCTTCTCCCGCGCCTCCTTGGAGAACTTGGTCTTCTTGATGCGGGCCTCCAACTCGGCGTTCTCGTCCTTGCCGTCCTCGCCCTCACCCAGTTCTTTCTGGATCGCCTTCAACTGCTCGTTCAGGTAGTATTCACGCTGGGTCTTTTCCATCTGCCGCTTCACGCGGTTACGGATTCGCTTCTCCACTTGCAGCACGCCGATCTCGGACTCCATATGTCCGAACACCCGCTCCAGCCGCTCGCTGATCCTAGCGATTTCCAGCAGATCCTGTTTTTCGGGAATCTTCAAACTCAGATGGCTGGCAACCGTATCAGCCAGCTTCGACGGCTCCTCGATCTGGTTCAATGAAACCAGCACTTCAGGCGCGATCTTCTTGTTCAGCTTGATGTATTGCTCGAATTGCGAGACAACCGTGCGGCCAAGCGCTTCCAGGTCCTTCTTCTCGCCGCCGACATCCGGCATAGGCTCAGTCTTCGCTTCAAAGTAAGATTCAGTTTCGCGGAAGCTGGCGATCTTGGCCCGCCGACCGCCCTCGACCAGCACCTTGACCGTGCCGTCCGGCAGCTTCAGCAGTTGCAAGATTGTCGACACCGTGCCGACGCGGAAGATGTCCTCAATCGATGGATCGTCCTGCGACGCATTCTTCTGCGCAACCAGAAGGATCTGCTTGTCTTCCTTCATCACCGCCTCAAGCGCGCGGACAGACTTTTCCCGTCCGACGAACAGCGGCACGATCATGTGGGGGAAGACCACAATGTCACGCAGCGGCAGCACCGCCATCAGATCGCCAACACCTGACTTTTCTGGCCCGCTGATCTCGGGGCTCGGAATACGATCTTGTTCCGTCATAATTGACCTCCTGCTGGACAGTCAGCGTCGATTTCCGCCCGACAGCGGCACGGAAGACGCCTTCATGGGTCTGTCACAACCCGTTCGTCGCGATATGGCGGCCGAACAGGGTGCCGCAAGCCCTTGAAATCCGTGATCGCGCCACCGCGAGCCGTATTTCCGGGTTGCGCCTATGGTTACGCGCTGCTTTCCGCTCGCTCCTTGCCATAGAGATACAGCGGGTTGGCCCGCGCCTCCGCCACCTCGCGATTGATGACAACTTCCTCGACGCCATCAAGGCCGGGCAAATCGAACATCGTTGACAGCAGGATCTGTTCCATGATCGACCTAAGGCCGCGGGCCCCGGTCTTTCGGGCAATGGCGCGGGTGGATACCGACTTCAACGCGTCATCGGTAAACGACAGCTTGACCCCTTCCATTTCGAACAGCCGGCCATATTGCTTGACTAGGGCATTCTTTGGCTTGGTCAGGATCTCCATCAACGCGCTCTCGTCCAGATCTTCCAGCGTCGCCACCACCGGCAACCGGCCGATGAACTCAGGGATCAGGCCGAACTTTAGCAGATCCTCGGGCTCCACCTCGCGCAGGATGGCGCCCATCCGCCGTTCGTCAGGAGAGCGAACCTCCGCTCCGTACCCAATACCCGAGCCCTTGCCGCGCGCACCAATGATCCGCTCCAAGCCAGAGAAGGCACCGCCGCAGATGAACAGGATGTTCGTCGTGTCGACCTGAAGGAACTCCTGCTGCGGGTGCTTCCGTCCGCCTTGCGGCGGCACGGAGGCAACCGTGCCTTCCATGATCTTCAAAAGCGCCTGCTGCACCCCCTCACCCGAGACATCCCGCGTGATCGACGGATTGTCCGACTTGCGGGAAATCTTGTCGACCTCATCGATATAAACGATCCCACGCTGCGCCCGCTCTACATTATAGTCAGCCGACTGCAGCAGCTTGAGGATGATATTCTCGACATCCTCGCCGACATACCCGGCCTCGGTCAGCGTCGTCGCATCCGCCATGGTGAATGGCACATCCAGGATGCGCGCCAGGGTCTGCGCCAGTAGTGTTTTGCCCGAGCCGGTCGGGCCGACCAGCAGGATGTTGGATTTTGCTATCTCGACGTCGTTGTTCTTTTGACCGTGCGCCAGGCGCTTGTAGTGGTTGTGCACCGCGACAGACAGCACGCGCTTTGCGTGGTCCTGGCCGATGACATAATCATCCAGCACCTTGCAGATCTCGCGCGGCGTCGGCACACCGTCCCGGGACTTCACCAGATGCGTCTTGTGCTCCTCACGGATGATATCCATGCAAAGCTCAACACACTCGTCGCAGATGAAGACCGTCGGACCGGCGATCAGTTTACGAACCTCATGCTGCGACTTGCCGCAGAATGAGCAGTAGAGGGTATTCTTCGTGTCGCCGGATTTGCTCATGTGCACTCCTCCCCCGAACGCAGGGGCACAATGGAAAAGGATAACTCCCTATACTCGGCAGGGACAAGCACCACTGTTAGCCAGCCCCCCTAAACGCGTAAAATCATACGGCGAACCACGCCGGGCAGACCACAATGATTTGAAACTAAATGCAGCCCTCGGCTGCCGCGGACCCACCCCGGGGCCGCCTGTGCCGCCCCGGGATAATCACCTCAAAAAAGCCTCAGGACTTCGCGGATTCACTCGATTCTGACAGCGGACGGCTATCCACAACCTCATCGACGATGCCGAAGTCGCGGCTTTCTTCCGCAGACATATAAGTGTCACGCTCCAGCTTACGCTCGATCGCCTCGATCGGCTGACCCGTGTGGCGGACATAGATCTCGTTCAGCCGCTTGCGCAGCGTCAGGATCTCACGCGCCTGGATCTCAATATCGGTCGCCTGGCCCTGTGCGCCGCCAGACGGTTGATGCACCATTACACGTGCGTTCGGCAGGGCGTAGCGTTTGCCCTTCGCCCCCGCGGTCAGCAGCAAGCTGCCCATGGATGCGGCCTGGCCTATGCACACCGTGCTGACCGGACTGCGGATGTACTGCATCGTGTCGTAGATCGCCAACCCCGCTGAGACCACGCCGCCCGGGCTGTTTATGTAGAACGATATGTCTTTTGCCGGGTTTTCCGACTCAAGGAACAGCAACTGGGCGCAGATCAGCGCACTTACCTGGTCATAGACCGCTCCGGTAAGAAATATGATCCGCTCCTTCAGCAGGCGCGAATAGATATCGAAGGCGCGTTCGCCGCGGGCGGTCTGCTCGACCACCATCGGAACCAGGGAATTGCCATATACCTCGACAGGGTCGCGGTCGCGCATCGTAATCACCTACGGTTGCAGAAGTCGGACAGGAAGCTGCTCATAATTAAGCGGACCGACAGCAAAATCCAGCAGCAAATCCGCTAACCCGGCTGTTCGGCCAGTGACTTTGAGCGATTGCGCGTGAAGACCGTTCCCAAAGAACCAGCGTCCTCCCGCTCAGGCTGCCACTTCCTCGGGTTCCTCCTTCGCCAGCTCCTCCGGCGACACCACCGACTCGGTCACTTTGGCCAGTTCCAGCACGTAGTCCACCACCTTGTCCTCCAGCAGCGGACCGCGGACGCTGTTGGTGAACTGAGGGTATTTCCGCATCAGCTCAAGCATCTGCATCTCCTGCCCGGGGTATTGCATCGCGCGCTGATACAGCGCCCGGTCAACCTCCTGGTCACTGACTGTGATGTTGTTCACTCGCCCGATTTCGGCCAGCAGCAGCCCCAGCCGCACCCGTCGTTCGGCGATCGTACGATACTCCGCCTTCAGCGTCTCCTCGTCCTTGGTCTTGTCTTCCTCGTCCAGCGTGCCGTCCTTCCGCGCCGTCTCGAACTGCTGCCAGATCTGCGTGAACTCCTGCTCGGCGATCGAGGGCGGCACCGGGAAATCGGTCAACCCAGTCAGCGCATCCAGCAGCGCCTTCTTCAGCTTCAGCCGCGACACGCCGTCATATTCCTGCTGCTGGCGGGTGGTAACGATCTGGCGGACCGCTGCCAGATCCTCCGCCCCCAGCTTCTTGGCCAGCTCATCATCCGCTGGAGGAATGATCTGGCTGCTGACCTGCTTGACCGTGACATCGAACGTCGCCGCTTTGCCGGCCAGGTCGCTGTTGCCGTAATCGTCCGGGAACGTCACATGAATGGTCCGGCTCTCGCCGGCCTTCGCACCCTCTAGCTGTTCAGCAAAGCCCTTGATAAACCCCTCGCCGCCGATCTCGACAGGGGTATCGTTGCCTTTGCCGCCTTCAAACGCCACACCGTCGATCTTGCCTTCGAAGTCGATTGTCACCACCTCGCCCAGCGTCGCGCCAGATCCCCGGCTTTCCAGCGTCTCGGGCGGGATCGGCTCCAAAATCCGGTTGTTCTTGGCAATCTGGGTCAACGCCTTGTCTACGGTCTCCGCATCCACCTCCGCCTTCAGACGCGTGAGTTCAATGGCGCCAAAGTCCGGCATCGTGATGTCCGGCAGCAATTCGAGATCAACCTTGAATTCCAGGTCGCTGGTCATCGCGGTAGGGTTTTCCGTCACCAGATCGACCTTCGGCTGTTGCGCCGGACGCAGGCCGCGCTCGCTCAGCACCTGCTGCGTGGCTTCGGATACGGACTCCTCCAGCACCTCGGCCGACACGGCCGTGCCATAACGCTGCTTGACGATCGGCATTGGCACCTTCCCGGGCCGAAATCCGGGCAGGCGCAAGGTCCTGCCCAGCGTGGTCAGACGCTGCGTCCGGCGCGATTCCAGCTCGCTCACTGGAAGCACGACGGTGTAGCTGCGCTTCAGCCCCTCGGAAAGTGTCTCGGTAACCTGCATATCAATAGCCAATCCCGCGTTAAATCCCGTTACAATCACACCATCTCAGTCGACAGTCTAAACGAATGGTGCGGGCGAAGGGACTTGAACCCCCACGGCTTTCGCCACCAGAACCTAAATCTGGCGTGTCTACCATTTCACCACGCCCGCGCACCCGCCGCGCCAGACATCAGCCTGCGACCGATGAGGGGGCGCTTTAGCCCAGTCATCGAGACGGGACAAGCAACACCAAGCAGCGTGAACCACTCGTTGCCTGCCTAGTCGCCGCAAGCTCACATCAGGTTGCCGCAGCCACATCCTCTTCAACATGTGACATTCCGGTAATTTTTCTTGCAGATTGCCGAAAATTTTGTCATCGATTGCCTCTATGCATGGCACCCATGCACGAAGGCCTTTTGCGAGGAACTTCACGGAATGCAACTCTACCAGTGAGTAACTCGTTATGAGGCAGTGATGCCTGCTTTTGCCGTGAAGGCAGATGTCATTGGCCTGAATCATTCAAAGGGGCGATCCGATGGGGACAGCCAAAAGCAGCAGTGGAAAAAGAAAACCAAAGCTCAAGGCTCCACCCCCCGTAACCGACCCGCTCTCTGATTCCGCCAACCGTGACTATAACATTGCCGCCGTCGACCGGACGCTTGATCTGCTTGAGGCGTTGTCACGCCTAGGGCCAGCCTCGTTAGCAGCCCTGGCTGAAAGCGCTGGTTGCACTCGTACAGCCGCTTTTCGCCTGCTCCGTACCTTGCAAAGCCGGAGTTTCACCATCCAGGATGAGGCTCGGGGTTTATGGCGGCTGGGTGCGCGATGGAACGCGTTGGGCCGAGCAGCCTCCGAGCAGGGCGCGCTTGCCGCCACGGCGATGCCGTTCCTTGCCACGTTGGGAAAGGCCACAGGTGAGAATGTCTACCTGCGTGTCCGCGACGGGATGGAAAGCGAAACCGTTGCCATTTATCAGACCGATCCGGCCATCCGGATGTACTCTGAGGTGGGTCAGCGAGGCGCTTTACATGCCGGAAGCGGGCGCATCCTCCTGGCGTTCGCGCCAGAGGCCGTGCAGACCCAATTGCTGGCCCAACGGCTCAACCGCTTTACCCCGGCAACACGGATCGACTCGACATGGATTGCCGCTGACCTGCAGCGGATCCGCACGCGCGGCTATCTGATCACTTCGGATGAAGTCGTCGCGGGGGCCGTGGGCATCGCCGCGCCGGTGCGTGACGCCACCGGTACGGTGGTTGCCGTGCTCCATATCAGCGCCCCGTCCATGCGCATGCGCCCGCCCCGCCCGCGTAACGTGCTGCCTCAGGTCATCGACGCGGCAAACAAACTCTCCGCAGCCTTGGGTGCGGCGGTAAAACCGGCGCAGCCTGGCTTGGTGCTAGAGGCATCGCCGACATCGGGTTGGCCGGTGAACGGCGCGATCCTGACGCAGTCCGGGCCGCACACCATCTTTCGCTAGATTCAGTCGCCTGGCGTTGTCCCGCCCCAGTCGTTTGCCAGATCGCTTGTCCGCCAGAATAGTGTCATTGGTCGCAAAAGCCCATCGCCGTCCCGGATAAAATCCGGGATTTGGCCGGCTTGCCGCCAGCCTTCGACCCGACATACGACCGCGCCGGCACCCTCCTGTGTCTGCAACATCAACAGCGTCCTCCCTTGTGCTGCGGCAGCATCCTGTAAGCCACACAGGATCCGCCGCGCCGATAACTGGTCTGGCGCGACGACAAGCAGTACCTCGCCGACGTGGCGTTGAGCCGATGATCTTGCCAGCGCCACCGTCCCCGCACCGATCAGCAGCCCGTCGCGCCAGTCCGCCACCATCAGCTTCTCGCCACGGCCCACCGCCAGCGCAGCATCATGCCAGAACCGTCTCGCCTCACTGGCATCTGCCGGCACCGAAAGGCCAAGAATGACCCCGTTTTCGGGGCCGGTTCCTACAGTCGACGCCAGTTTTTTGGCCGCAGAGTCCGCGGCCGCAATATCCAGCAGAACTGTGCCGTGGATCGGCTTGCGGTAGCCATACTCCAAAGAGTCGGAGATGTCCGCCAGCACCCGCACCGGCCCGGTCCGCACGTAGGACCGCTTTTCATAGAACTGGTGCGCCCGTTCGAAGCGCGTATCGCTCCAGAGCATGAGCTGTTCGGCCCCATGTGCCAACGCAAAGCCTTCAGCCTGATCCAGCAGTGCATGCCCTAAACCCGTCCCATGGGACGCCGGGCCGACGTAAAGCCGGCAAACCTCACACGCAGCATCCGGCATTGGCCGCACCGCTACCATGCCCATCATCGTGCCGTCGGCCTCCGCAACCCAAAGCGCCCCGCCCAGATTGTCGTAGTGGCTCGCCAGCGCATGCAGCTCTGGCATCTCTCCGTCCACATCCATCCTGATGCCCGGATAGGCTGACCAGCAGGACCAGATCAGTGCGATCAGCGCTGCGCTGTCGCTATCCCGACCCGCTCTGATTTCCCACCTCAAGGTCGTTCCTTCGCCGGTGAGGCTACCGCAGCTCCGCACAGAAAATCTGGATCCGCTGCAAGCCCTCCTGCAGCTCGTCGTCGGCCGTTGCCGTGCTGATCCGAAGGAACGGGCTCATGTGATAGGCAGCCCCGTGCACGGTCGCCACGTAATGCTCCTCCAGCAGCGCTAGGCAGACATCCTCGTCCGTGTTCAGCAACCGCCCGCCAGCCGTCGTCCGGCCGAGGCAGCCGGAAACGTTGGGGAAGACATAGAACGCTCCCTCCGGCTTGTGGCAGCTAATCCCTCTCGCCGCGTTCAGCATCTCGACCGCAAGGTCGCGCCGACGCCGATACGCGGCGATCTGCACCTCCACGCTATCCTGCGGCCCATCCAACGCCGCCGCCGCCGCCGCCTGCCCCACCGTGGAGATCCCCGCCGTCGCCTGCCCCTGCATCACCGTCATCGCCCGGATCAGCGGCTTCGGGCCGCCGGCGAAGCCAATCCGCCAGCCGGTCATCGCATACGTCTTCGACACGCCCGAGACCGTCAGGGTCCGCTCCATCAGGTCAGGAGCCACCGCCGCGAAAGTCGCGTGCTGGAAGCCGTCGAACACCAGATGCTCATACATGTCGTCGGACAGGATCCAGACATGTGGATGTGTGCGCATCACCGCGGCGATCTTCGCAATCTCCGCCGCCGAGCAGCACGCGCCGGTGGGATTGTTGGGGTTGTTCAGGATCACCCATTTCGTGCGCGGCGTGATCGCCGCATCAATGTCCTCGGGACGCGGCTTGAAACCGTTGTTCTGCGGGCAGCTCACCAGCACAGGTATGCCCTCACATAGCTCGGTCATCTGCGTGTAGGCAATCCACGATGGCACTGGGATGATGACCTCGTCACCTGGATCGACCGTCGCCATGATCGCGTTGAACAGGCTTTGCTTGCCGCCGTTCGACACGCTGATCTGATCCAGTTCGTAGTGCAGCCCCGAATCACGCTTGAATTTCCGCTGCACGGCTTCCTTCAGCGCACGCGTCCCGTCCTGCGGCGGGTATTTGGTATCGCCCCGCAAGGCCGCCTGATGCGCAGCCTCAATCGCGTGCAGCGGGCTTTCGAAGTTGGGTTCGCCGGTGGTCAAGGTGATCACCGGCTTCCCGGCCGCCCGCAACGCCCTGGCCTTGATCGTCATCTGCACACTGGCCGCCAGCGAGACGCGCCCGATCCGTCTGGAGAAGTCAGGCATGTCAGTGCAGTTCCTGGCAGAAGCGCTGGATCCGGCTGCAGGCCTCGCGCAGCTCCTCCGTTGCGTTGGCATAGCTGATGCGGATATAGCCGGGATAGCAGAATGCCGCGCCATGCACGGTGGCAACCCCTTGCTCCGCGAGCAGGGTCAGCGCGAATGCCTCGTCGTCCTTGATCAGCACGCCCCCTTTGCTGGTCTTGCCGATGCAACCATGGATCGACGGATAAACATAGAACGCGCCGTCCGGCTTGCTGCAGTTGATCCCCAATGAGGCGTTCAGCATCTCCACCACCAGGTCGCGGCGCTGCTCGAACACGCGGCGCATTTCCTCCACCGTCTCCTGCTGGCCCAGCAGCGCCTCGACCGCCGCCGCCTGGGCGATGGAGTTGGGGTTCGAGGTGGACTGGCTTTGCAGCTTGTCCATCGCCTTGATCAGTGCCACCGGCCCACCTGCAAAGCCGATACGCCAGCCGGTCATCGCATAGGCCTTGGAGACGCCGTGCACCGTCAGCGTCCGGTCCCGCAGCCGGGGTTCCACCTGCAGGATTGTCGCTGGCTTGAACCCGCCATAGACCAGGCTGTCGTAAATATCGTCGGTCAGCACCCAGACATGCGGATGGCGCATCAGCACCTCGCAGATCGGCTGCAGATCAGCCGCGCTGTAGGCGGCGCCCGTTGGGTTGCAGGGATTGTTCAGCATGAACCAGCGTGTCTTCGGCGTGATCGCCGCTTCCAGATCCTCGGCCCGCAGCTTGAAGCCGTTATTCTGCCCGCACGGCACCAGCACCGGCTTGCCGTCTGCCAGGGTGACGATGTCAGGATAGCTGACCCAGCACGGGCTTGGGATCACAACCTCATCCCCGGCATTCAGCGTGCCGACCATAGCGTTGAACAGCACCTGCTTGGCGCCGGTGGAGACAATGATCTCCTCCGGCCTGTACTCGATCCCGCTGTCGCGCGCGAACTTGGCTGTGACCGCCTTGCGTAGCACCTGTGTCCCCGAGACGTCGGTATACTTCGTCTCCCCAGCTTCCAGGGCGCGGATCGCCGCGTCCTTGACGTTGCGCGGCGTGTCAAAGTCCGGCTCACCTTGTGACAGGCTGATCACGTTCTTGCCCTCGGCGATCATGCGCCGTGCCACGGTGGAAATTGCAATCGTCAGGCTGGGCTGAATGCGGTCGAGACGTTCGGCGGTCAGAGACATGACAAGATCCCGGGTGACAAAACAGCGGCGGACCCTACTCGTGGGTTAAGCCCGCGGCAACCGGCCCGATACGCTCTCGCACGAACACGTGCCATGCCCGCGCGTCGCGGCTCTCGTGCGCCCCTACTATCATCCGCTTGCCGATACTGTCGCGCCAGCCCAGACTGCCCACGGATATTCGATGGAGGAACACCATGATCTATGAACTGCGCATCTATGAAAGCGTCCCCGGCCGCCTGCCGGACCTGAACAAGCGCTTCGAGACCATCACCCTGAAGATCTGGCAGAAGCATGGCATCCGGCAGGCCGGCTTCTGGACGACCCTGATCGGCGAATCGAACATGACGCTGTACTACATGCTGGCGTGGGAGTCGCTGGCCGAGCGGGAGAGCAAGTGGAACGCCTTCCAGGCCGATCCGGAGTGGCATGCGGCCCGTGCCAAGACCGAGGAAGCCGGCCCGATCGTCGCCAAGGTCACCAACTATATCCTCGGACCGACACCCTATTCATCGGTGCAATGATCCTGGCTGCCTGCGGGGAGCCACATTGGCGGCAGCGCGGAGCCTTCGACTGAAAGGCGACCTAACGGAACGACTGGTTCCAAGCAGGTATGCGAGGAAGTGCATTTTCGCCTACGGTCTCGTCGGCTGCGTGATCTGCTCGAAGGCTACGCTGACATAAGCAAAAGCAGGCCCTGCCGACAACTTCCTGGGTGGATCCTTCCTCCGTTGGTGAACCGCGCCGTTGGAGCTCACTGAAAAATGCGGGCTAACCACGTCGGACGGGCGATTACCGAGAAGTGCATGCATCGCCACGTAATGGGAACGCTTCAGCCGCAGATGCGCCGGCACCAATAAGCCCTCGGCCCGTGATACCGGGTCGAACTGCCAAACGGGATTCTGAGTGCATCCGCTTTCTCCCTCAGGTCAGCGAGATATGGTCGTGGTCAATGGCGACACCATCGCGGCTCGGGAAAATGGACGTGAACCTAATTAGGACCGTGTGTTCCGTATAGCGGATCTGGCGTTTCGCCTAGACTGGATAACTAAGCGTCTGCATGCAATCAGTTCCGCATTACGGAACAAAAAATCCGTTTAAGCTTGACCCCGCTCCATGAGTGGCCTGATGTCGGGTGCGATTGCAACGGCCAACAGGTCAGGCCCAAACAGTTCAGGCCCAAACAGTTCAGGAAGGAAAGGCACCATGGATCACGTTCTGCTAGTCGATACACAGGCAAACCCGGTTCTGCAGAACCCAAAGCAGATACTCAGCGGCATCCTGCCGCCAACCACGATGCCGTTTGACCGGAACGGCGATTTGGTTTTCCCGGCCCTGCGCGAGCAGATGGACTTTGTTGTCGAGCAGGGCGCGCATGGCGTGGTCGCTGGCGGCAGCACCGGCGAAGGCCACACGCTCAGCTTCGACGAATTTGTCCGCGTGATGCACGAGACGCATGATGCGCTCGCCGGCCGCAAGCCCTTCGTCGTCGGCCTGATCGTCAACAGCACGCGTGAAGCGATCGAGCGAGTCAAGGCGCTGCGCGGTCTCAACATTGCCGCTCTGCAGATCACCCCGGTCCATTACTTGTTCAAACCGAGCGCCGAGGGAACCATCGGGCATTTTCGCGCCATCCACGACGCAACCGGGATTCCAATCCTGATCTACAACGTCATCCCCTGGAATTACCTGTCGGTCGATCTGATGCTGCGGATCATGCGCGAGGTGCCCGGTGTTGTCGGCATGAAACAAAGCGGCGGCGACGTGAAGTCGGTGTCCGACTTGGTGCAGCAATGCGATGCCCGGAACGTCGTGCTGACGGGTGTCGACGCCTTGCTGTATTCCGCGTTCAGCATGGGCGCTGACGGCGCGATCAGCGCATTGACGGCGGCGGTGCCCGGCGTCTGCGTCAAGCTGTGGAATGCGGTGCGGGCCGGCGATCACCCAACAGCGTTGCGCATCCACCGCGCGCTGGCCGCCCTGTGGAACGTGGTGCCGCACGACGTGCTGCCCGCCGCCGCGAAATACATCCAGCACAAACAGGGCCTCGGCTACTACTATCCCCGCCAGCCGATGGATCATGTCAGCGACGGGCTGAAGGGCGCGATCGACAAGGCCATGGCTGGCCTGCCCCTGTAACCTCGCCGACGCTGCCAGTCACAAATACGGCTGGCAGCGCAATTACTGGGAAGGCCAGCACAACCCATGCCAGTCAGCTTGACGCACGCAGATCCGTCAAACGTCGCCCGCGTCATCGATGCACTGCGCGAGCGGTTTGGCAGCCTGGTTGCCGTGGGACACGCATTGCGCGAGCAGCATAGCCACGGCGAGGGTCTCCCGCTCGTTGCTTGCGCCGCCGTTGAAGGTTTCTGATTTTCGGCATAGCCTTCCGGTATGCGGGAGAGCCTATGAGCCAGATTGAAGGCGTCGCACGCCGTGCGGATGAGGGCATGAAGTCGCTCGTCAAGGTGGTGCGGGTGCTTGACGCGTTCTCCGCGCGAGATCGGACTCTTTCACTGACCGATCTTTGCGCGGCGACCGGGTATCCAAAAAGCACGGTACACCGGCTACTGGGCGCCATGCGTGAAACTGGTCTGCTGGACCAGGATTTGGGACGGGACCGATACCGGCTTGGGATGAAGCTGTTCGCGCTTGGCAATACCGTGCTCGCGAACATGGATTTGCACCGAGAGGCCCGCCCGTTCGTCGATGCGTTGACCCGCCAGGGTGGACAGGCCGTGCATCTGGCGGTGTTCGACGGCCAACGCGCCGTCGTCATCCATCGCGCCGACGCGTCGCCCGAGAAGTTGCTGGCAGCCCATACAATCGAGCAAGCACCGGCACATTGCACCAGCGTTGGAAAGGCGATCCTGGCCTTCCAGTCGGAGGTGGTGGTGAGAAAGATCATCGACGCCGGCCTGACGCGCTACACGGACACCACGATAACCGATCCAGCAGAGCTTCTTTCGGTCTTGGCCAGGGTGCGCGCGGTCGGCTATGCGGTAGACGAGGGCGAACACCAGCCCGGACTGCGTTGCATCGGCGCTCCGGTCCGCGACCGATCGGGGCAGGTGATTGCCGGCATAAGCTTGACCGGCCCGGCGTGGCGCCTTCCCTTGGCGGAAGTCGATGGGCTGGCAAAGGTGGTGATCCACTATGCTAATGGCATCTCGACGGCCCTGGGGCATCGCTAAAGGGCTGGGCTTCAAGTCAATCTCGCCGGCATCGAGGTGCCGCGCCGCCTCTCGTTAGCGACTATTAAGCCGTACGCCCGAAGAAACAACCGAGTGCAGCGACGTACACGCCGTGCGATCTTATCTGGCGTAATCGGTGGCACCAAGCCGAAAGCTATCTGCTGCGGAATGTCACCGACCCACAAGCTCAACAAATCCGATGCCGCTTCGTCACCCATCTCGATCGGAAGATCGGTGCTCGCGGCAGCAGACGCCAAATACGCCGCGAGTGTAGTGCGCGTCCGTCCAGGACCAGCGTTGTAGAAGCGTTCCGCCAACGGGCGATTGCGCGCCAGCATGTCGAAGTTACGATGAAAGGAGTAGATGACCCCTGGGCTGAGCAGAACGGTCAGGAAATTATAGCCGAACGTGAACAGCTCTTCTTCCAGGTTGCCTTCACCCGCTGGCAGCGCCGGCAGTGCGGCGGTCATACTCGCGGAAATCGATTCCACCATCGCCTCAAACACCGACTCCTTGTCGTGGAAGTGGCCGTAAATCGTCATCTTCGCCACGCCAGCCGCCCTGGCCACCTGCTCCATGGTGACGGAGTCGTAGGTATGGGCGATGAACAGTTGTCTTGCGGCATCGACGATCGCCGTTCGCTTCTCTTCATCCTTCGGCCGCCCGGGTGGCCGCGACGTAGCTGTTTTGCCCATTCGGAACTCCCGATCAAGTTACTAGGCTGTCCGGTCTGCTAATCATATATCAGACTAATTGGTCTAGAAATAGGGCCGGATATGGCTTCATGGCAATACCCTCGACGTCTCGCCAAGGCTTCAGGAATGGCGACTCTCGCATGCCTCATTCTCGCGGGCTGCGCGGTTGGTCCGGACTATACGGATCCGAAGGCGCCCGGCATGGATCGGGTGACTTCGGACCCAGTCCCATCAGCCACGGTGGCTTCTGCCACCATAGGCGGCGCCGCGCAGCGTCTGCTATCCGGACGGGACATCCAGGGCGACTGGTGGACGCTGCTGCATGCGCCCCAGATCAACGCGCTTGTTGCCCAGGCGCTGAAAAACAGTCCGACCCTAGCGTCCGCGCAGGCCACGTTGCGGGAGGCGAAGGAGAACACCCGAGCGGAGCAAGGCTCTCTCTTCCCATCGCTCAGCGCAACGGCCAGCGACGAACGCGAGAAAGCCTCGTTGGCCGCGTTCGGCAGCCAGGGCTCGTCGCTGTTCACGCTCTATGACGGCTCGCTCAGCGTCTCCTATACGTTCGACGTCTTTGGCGGGATTAGGCGGCAGATCGAGCAACTCAAGGCGCAGGCCGAATACGAGCAGTTCGAGCTTGAGGCCGCCTATCTGTCGCTGACCGCGAACGTCGTCACCGCGGCCTTGAACGAGGCTTCCTACCAGGCGCAGATCGAGGCGACGCAGCAGGTGATCGACGCTGACCAGCAGCAACTCGATGTGGTGCGGCAGCGCTTTGCACTGGGTGGGGTCAGCCGCGCCGAGGTGCTGTCGCAGCAATCCACGCTGGCGTCCGCCGCCGCCACGCTGCCGCCGTTGCGCAAGAAGCTGGACCAGCAGCGCAACCAACTCGCCGCCTATCTCGGCGCGGCACCCAGCCAACTCAGCGACGCGCCGATCGATCTGGGCACGCTTACTTTGCCCGAGGCGTTGCCGACCGCGGTGCCCTCGCAGATCGTCGTGCAGCGGCCGGATGTGCGCGCCTATGCCGCCCTGGTGCATTCGGCCAGCGCCAATGTCGGCGTGGCGATCGCCAACATGCTGCCGCAGTTCTCGCTGAGCGGCAGCTACGGCCGGGAGGGCACAACACTATCCAGCCTGTTTACCCCGGCCGGTATCGTCTGGAGCCTCGCCGGTTCCGTCACCCAGCCGATCTTCGAGGGTGGCACACTGCGTGCCAAACGCCGGTCTGCGGATGCGGCACTGGACGCGGCGGCCGCCAACTACAGCGCCACCGTGGCCTCGGCGTTCCAGGACGTCGCCAACGCGCTCGTCGCCGTCGTGCGGGATGCCGAGACACTGCAAGCCGATGTCGAGGCCGAAAACGCTGCCGCTTCCAGTCTGTCGGTCACCCGGTCTCAGTACCAGGCCGGGGGCACGACCTACGTTTCAGTACTGCAGGCCGAACAGGACTACCAGAACGCCCGCCTGACCCTTGTCAGCGCTCAAGCCGCCCGCTTCACCGACAGCGTTGCACTTTTCCAGGCGCTCGGCGGCGGCTGGTGGCACCGCGCAGACGTCGATCCCTCCGTCTCCCATTGCTGTGGAGTTCTGCCATGAGCGTCTTCGTTGACCAGCAAATGCGCACGACCCGGAAACCTAACGCGGCACTTCGTCTCGTTCTCGTGCTGGTGCTGCTGGGCCTTGTCGGCGGTGGCCTGATTGGCTTCCACATCTTCAAGGCGAATATTCTGAAAGGGGTGGTCACTAGTATCGTTTCCAAACTTCCCACTGTATCGACCATGACAGCCGGGGTAGAGTCTTGGCAGCCGCAAATCCAGGGCAACGGATCCCTGCGCGCGAGCCAGGGAGCCGATCTCTCGGCGGAGGTCGGGGGCATCGTCGGCGAACTGCACTTCCAGTCCGGCGACCAGGTCGCAGCCGGTACCCTGCTGCTGCGCCTGCGGCCGAACGACGACGACGCCAAGCTGTCCCAGTTGCAGGCCACGGCCGAAACGGATGCGATCACCTACCAGCGGGACCTCCGGCAACTACGCGCGCAGGGCGTCGCGCAATCCACCGTGGACACGGACGCGGGCACACTGAAGAGCGCGCAGGCGCAGGTGGCACAGCAGCAAGCCGTGATCGCGGAGAAATTCGTGCGCGCTCCCTTCGCCGGACGGCTCGGTCTACGGCAGGTCGATCTCGGCCAGTATCTCAGCCCGGGCACTAAGATCGTCACGCTTCAGGCACTGGATCCGATGTTCCTGGATTTCTACCTGCCGCAGCAGTCGTTTGGTCTGGTGCGCGTCGGCCAGGCTGTCACGGCGCATGTCGACGCCTATCCCGGGCGGGACTTCCCCGGGCGGATCACCGCGATCAACGCGGAAGCCGACAGCGCCAGCCGGATGATCCAGGTCCGCGCGACGCTGGCCAACGCCGACCAGGCGCTGCTGCCGGCTATGTTTGCAACGGTTGCAGTCGATTCCGGTCAAGCGCGGCCGCTGGTGACTGTCCCGCTGACGGCGGTCAGTGCCAACCCTTATGGCAGCCTGGTCTACGTCGTGCGGTCCAACGGCACGGATCAGACACGCAAGCCGCGGCAAATCGCCCACCAGGTCTTCGTCACCACCGGGCAGACGCGGGGCGACCTAGTACAGCTTATTGACGGCGTCAGACCGGGCGACATGGTCGTTACCTCCGGTCAACTGAAGCTGCACGACGGCATGGCGGTCACCGTCAACAACGCGGTGCAGCCCACCAGCGACGCCAATCCCGAACCGGCCGACCAGTAAGGATCGCAAGCGATGTTCACCGACATCTTCATTCGCCGCCCGGTGCTGGCCAGCGTGGTCAGCCTGACGATCCTGGTGCTGGGACTCCGAGCGTTCAACGCGTTGCAGGTACTGGAGTATCCGAAGACTGAGAACGCAGTCATCACAGTAACGACGTCGTTCTATGGCGCCGATCCGGCGACCGTGGCGGGCTTCGTCACCACCCCCCTTGAGAACGCAATCGCCCAGGCGAACGGCATTGACTACATGAGCTCTATAAGCTCGACCGGCACCAGCACCATTACCCTGAACCTGCTGCTGAACTATGACTCCAATCGGGCGATGACCGAGGTCAACGCCAAGATCAGCTCTGTGCTCAACCAGTTGCCCAGCGGAGTGCAGCAGCCGGTGATGACGGTGAAGATCGGCCAGTCGTTGGATGCGATGATCATCGGCTTCGCCAGCGACAAGATGCCCGCCAACGCCATCACCGACTACCTGACCCGCACGGTGCAGCCGCAACTGCAATCGATCGAAGGCGTGCAGACGGCCGAGTTCCTCGGCGGGCAGAATTTCGCACTGCGCGCCTGGCTCAATCCCGAGAAGCTGGCCGCCTACGGGATCAGCGCCGCTGACGTCAGCAGCGCCTTGACCAACAACGACTATATCGCGGGTGTCGGCAATACGAAGGGCCAGATGGTGCAGTATTCGCTATCGGCCAGCACCAGCCTGCACAGCCTGTCGGAGTTCCGCAACCTGGTCGTTAAGCAGGTGAATGGCGGCATCGTGCGGCTGGGCGACGTGGCGCACGTGACGTTGGGGGCGGACGACTACGAGTCTTCGGTGTCCTATGACGGTGCGAAGGGCGTCTACATCGGGTTGCAGACCGTCCCGTCCGCCAATTTGCTCGACGTGATCAACCGCGCCAAGGCGATCTTGCCGCAGTTACAGGCGCGACAGCCAGCGGGTTTGCGGTCGTCGGTGATCTACGATTCGACTGACTTCGTGAACAGCTCGATTCACGAGGTGGCGACGACCTTGGCGGAGGCGCTTGGCATCGTCACCCTGGTGGTGTTTGCTTTCCTGGGCTCGCTGCGATCAGTCGTCATTCCGGTCATTGCCATCCCGCTCTCGCTGGTCGGCACGTTTGCAATGATGCTGCTGTTCGGCTTCTCCGTGAACCTGCTGACGCTGCTGGCACTCGTGCTGGCGATCGGGCTTGTCGTCGACGACGCGATCATCGTGGTCGAGAGCGTCACGCGCTACCTCGAACGAGGCAAGACGCCGCTTCAGGCCGCGCTCCAGGCCGCGCGCGAGTTGGCAACGCCGATCATCGCCATGACGATCGTGCTGGTGGCCGTCTACGTGCCGATCGGGTTCCAGAAAGGGCTGACCGGGGCATTGTTCACCGAGTTCGCGTTCACGCTCGTCGGCGCCGTCACCGTCTCGGCGATCGTGGCGCTGACGCTGTCGCCGATGATGTGCTCGCTTCTGCTCAAGCCGCACGACGCTCAGGGCGGCGGCTGGCAGGCTCGTCTCGTTGCCTGGCTGGACCGCAATTTCGGCCGGCTGCAACGCGGCTACGAGCGGGCGCTGCAGAGCAGCCTCGACACGCTCTGGATCACTTTGCTGTTTACCGCCTGCGTGCTGGGCAGCATCTACTTCCTCTATGGCAGCGCCGACAACGAGCTTGCACCGCCCGAAGACCAGGGCGTGGTCATCCTGCAGCCGACCTCGGCCCCCACCGCGACCCTGCAGCAGAAACTAATGTTCGGGCGGCAGGTGCAGCAGATCATGTCCGCCGTGCCTGAGGGTGATCACACGTTCCAGATCGAGAGCCCGGCGACGGCGATCAGCGGGGTTACGCTCAAGCCCTGGGACCAGCGCACGCGCGGCGCGACAACAATACAGCGGCAACTGCAAGACCAGTTCAATGGGATCGCGGGCCAAAAGGTGGTCGCGTTCCAACTGCCGCCATTGCCGGGATCGCAAGGACTGCCGGTGCAATTCGTGCTCAAATCCACCGTGCCGCTCAACCAACTCTATGACAGCGCGCAGGGCCTACTGGCGGCAGCGCAGCAATCCGGGAAGTTTCTGTTTCTCGACAGCGACCTGAAGATCGACTCGCCGCAGGACGTGATCGTGATTGATCGCGACAAGGCCGCACAGCTCGGACTGTCAATGAACCAGGCCGGCGCCGCGCTGGCCGGGCTGCTCGGCGGCGGCTACGTCAATTATTTCGACCTGGATTCGCGTTCCTACAAGGTCATTCCGCAGATCCAGCAGCGCTTCCGGCTGACCACGGACCAGGTGCTGAACTATCCGGTGGCGACCGTTAACAACGTGCCGATCCCGCTGTCGTCGATCGCGCATATCGAGCGCAGGACCGTGCCGGAGACGCTGAATCATTTCCAACAGATTCAGGCGGCGACGCTATCGGGCGTCGCGGCTCCCGGCGTGTCGCAGGACCAGGCGCTGCAGACCCTGAAGGACCTCGCGGTTGCGCGCCTGCCGTCCGACGTGCAGATCGACTATGCCGGCCAGTCGCGGCAATACGTCCAGGAATCAAGCGGCTTCGTCACTACGTTCGGCTTTGCGCTGATCATCATCTTCCTCGCCCTCGCCGCCCTGTTCGAGAGTTTTCGTGACCCGGTGATCATCCTGATTTCGGTGCCGCTCTCGATCGCCGGAGCTCTGGTGTTCATCAGCCTCGGCCTCGGCGGGGCATCGATGAACATCTACACCGAGGTCGGTCTGGTCACGCTGATGGGCCTCATCAGCAAGCACGGCATCCTGATGGTCGAGGTCGCCAACCTGCAGCAGGAGACGGGCAAGTCAAAACGCGACGCCATCGTGGCGGCGGCAGGGATCCGGCTGCGCCCGATCCTGATGACGACGGCGGCAATGGTGCTCGGCGTGGTGCCACTGCTGCTCGCGTCGGGCGCGGGCGCGGCCTCTCGCTTCAACATGGGCCTGGTGATCGCGACCGGCCTGTCGATCGGGACGCTGTTCACGCTGTTCGTCCTGCCCGCCGTCTACATCGTCATTGCTGGACGGCATGCTGCCGAGCCGAACTCCCTGGCGCGGTCAACGGATGTGCAGACACTCGCGAAAGGAATGACATGAAAAAGGATCGTTGAATGCGCGCGGTCGCAAGGACCTCGAGTTCCACTCCCCGCCAAAGTTCTCCACCGGCTGCGTGAAATATACAGGCGGACTCAATGTCGATCGAGGTTACCAAAAAAATCGTCAATACTTGACCACAACTAAAGGAGTTGGCCATGACGCAAATCTCTCGTATCGATGTTCATTCGCACTTTATCCCTGAAGATTATCGTCAGGCAGTGGCAGCAACCGTCCGCGGATCGGAGGTGGACCATTTCCCCATGGTCCGTTGGAGCCTCGACCAGCATCTCGCGAACATGGCCGCACACGAGATCGACGTGTCCATCCTCTCCATCTCCGATCCCGGCGTGCGGCTGTTCAAAAGCGGAGCGGCTGCGGGCGACCTGGCGCGATCCGTCAACGAAACCGCGGCCTCTATTATCCGGTCCCAAACAAAATCTTTCGGCGCATTCGCGCTGCTGCCAATGCCAGATGTCGCGGCTGCGCTCGGAGAGGTAGATGACGCGCTCGATCGGCTTGGATTGGACGGCGTCGGATTGCTTACGAACTACGACGGCGTCTATCTAGGCGACCCTCGTTTCGACGCGCTGCTGGAGAGTCTGGATCAACGGCATGCCGTCGTGTTCGTCCACCCAACGGAACCGCCGGGCTTTCATGCACTCAGCCTTGGGCTTTGGGCTCCCGTTCTGGAGTTTCCGTTCGACACAACACGCTGCATCGCCAGCATGTTGCTGGCGAGCATACCGGTCCGCTTCCCAAACATACGGTTCATCTTCTCGCATGGCGGTGGGACGTTGCCCTTTCTCGCAGCCCGGCTAGCGCCATTCGTCGCGGACAACCTGGCACCGGGCAACCAGGCGACCGCCATGGGCATAATCCAGGGTCAAATCGCTTCGTTTTTCTATGACATGGCGGCCGTGACCAGCCCGGCTGCGCTGGCAGCCCTGCGACAATTTGTGCCCCCATCGCAACTGATGTTGGGCTTCGATTTCCCGTTCATGCCACCAAAGACGATCGCTCCTGCTTTTGCCGCGTTGGATTATTTTGAGGACTGGTCGGACAACGAGCGCAGGCAGGTTTATGCGGGAACGGCTCTGTCACTGTTCCCTCGGCTCGCCCGCATGGCGGCGATGTGAAGGGCGGACCCGGTCAGGATCGCAAGCTGCTCTTTTGTAACGCAACGGCCCCTGGCCAGCGCGGCGGCCGACAACTCCCAACCGAAAGCACTTAACCATGTCTCAAAACACCAGAAGGACTGTGTTGAGCCATGCCGGGCTTGGCTTGGCAGGTTTGGCTGCCGGCGCCGGCGCCGGCTTCTACGCCGGGCGCTCCCGGCTCGCCTCTGACATCGCTTTAATGGTTTCGCCCTCTCCGAACGTCGAGGGCATCATCGACACGCATCATCACTTCCTGCCCGACTTCTACTACGACAGCATCGGGCGCGACTTTGCAGCCGCGCTGACCCCGACCCACCAGCCACCGAAATGGTCCCAGGAAGGCGATTTGGCTGTGATGGACGACTACAGGATACGCAAGGCGGTCGTGTCAGCGCCTCTGGGCGTGCGGCAGGACACGCCGGAGAAGGTGGTCGCGCTCGCGACCCGGCTGAATGAGTTCAGTGCCGGCATGGTTCATGCGCGGCCTGATCGCTACGCCCATTTCGCCATCCTGCCGCTGCCCGACATCGACGCCAGCCTGAACGAAGCCGCCAAGGCGCTTGACACGCTCAGTGCCGCGGGCGTGGTGATTTCCACGAATTACCAGGGCGTCTATTTGGGCGACGCGAAGTTCGAGCCTTTATGGCAAGAAATGAATCAGCGTAAGGCGGCCGTGTTTGTTCATCCCGTATCACCCGACTATCAGATCAGCGGGATTCCGCCAGGTGTGCTGGAGTTTGTCTTCGACACGACGCGAACGGTGACTTCTCTGGTCTACGCGGGTGTTACGATCCGCTATCCTGATATCCGGTTCATATTCTCGCATGACGGCGGTACCGTGCCGTTCATTGCGTCCCGCATAGCCGGGGGCGTCCGTATGGACCCCGTCCTTGCCAACACCCTTCCTGAAGGCGTCATGCCGGAACTCCGCAAGTTGCATTGGGACACAGCCCTGGGGTTTAGCGATACGGCAATGCCGAGCCTGCTGGCGATGGCCGACCCGTCGAAAATCATGTTTGGCACCGACGTCCCGTTCGCGCCAAACCTGGTCATTCCACTTGGGCTCAAAAGCCTGAACAAGGAGGTGCAGGCAGTAGAACTGTCTTCAATCCTACATGGGTCCGCCTTGCGTGCCATGCCATGTTTGGCGTGAGCCCAACTGCATGGCATGGCTGGGCCTCAACGAGCATGCCTCAGACTTCCATATTGGCTCCGTCGTGGATGTTCGATGCTAAAGACTTCAATACCGGAGCGGTCGCCTCATGACTAATAAGGTGTATCACTTTTTCAAACGACCGTTTGCCGAAGTGATACACCGTCCCGGACTCTGGCCGTGACCCCTCTGCCCCGTTGGTCAGCTATCTCCGGGTCTCGGCCGAAGGCCAGGGACGATCCGGGCTTGGCCTTCAGGCGCGGCGCCAAGCGGTCTCGGCCTACGTCACCCAGGCCGGCGGCGAGGTTGTGGCGGAGTTCCCAGAGGTGGAAGCGGCAAGCGCGCCGATCGGCCGAAGCGATCGTGGCTGCGGCCGGGATCCGGTTGCGGCCGATCCTGATGACAACCGCCGCAACGGTACTCGGTGTGGTGCCGCTGCTGCTGGCGTCCGCCGCTGGGGCCGCGTCGCGGTTCAATATGGGGCTGGTGATCGCGACCGGCCTATCCATTGGCACGCTGTTTAGACTGTCCGTTGTGCCCGCAGTCTACTTCGTCCTCGCCGGGCGGCATCAGCCGGAGCAGGACCGGCCGGTTGCCGCAGGCAGCATGCGGACAGCTAACCCTCGGTTAGCCACGTCGGAGGGGCGATGACCGAGCATTGGAAGCTTCACCACAGTGACGAGGCAAGTGCTAGTTCGGTCTTGGAAAGGGAATCTGGCGTCAATACAGATGACATACTGCGTGCGGCCAGACCGTCAATCAACAGCGTGCAATAGCGTTCCCACAGCCTGCGGTTTGCGTTGAACGCGAAGTCGGCGACTATGCCGACCATCAACATCATTGGCGGAATATCCTGCGCAGTAATCCCGGCCCGAAGGCTGCCGTCATCCTGCGCGCGCTTGACGATCAGCGTGAGAAGCCCGATCAATTCATCCCGGCCTGAGGTCGCGGCCGCCAAGCCGTAGCGCGAACTTAGCAGTGCCTGGCGTAAGCCTTTGTCCTCCGCGATAGCGCGGAATATGGAGCGCAAGAGAGTCGTGAAGCCCTCCCAGGGATCCGTCGCGCCAAGGGCGGTGCGGGCAAGTTCGACGGTTTTTCGAATTTCCCGGTTGAACAGTGCCACCACCAGGCTCTCGCGGTCTGGAAAGCGTCGGTAAAGCGTCGCCACACCAAGGCCCGCGTGGTGCGCGATGTCGTCCAGCGAGACATCAAGACCCTTTGTACCGAAGACCTCCCGAGCTGCATCGAGGATGCGTGCCTGGTTGCGGGCGGCGTCGGCCCGGAGCGGCCGTTTTGAGGATCGTTCAATAGACACCGGTTTATCTTATCAGCTTCCCTTGATTTGTGGAGACGTCTTCTCCACTTTGCGGTTGCGGAGGGCCTTCCTCCGCTTGATGCGCGACAGACAGAAGGACGCCCATGGCTGATATCGGTTCAGACAGCAACTCCATGCGCATCGCGATCATGGGCGCTGGGATCGGCGGCGCAGCCGCCGCCATTGCCCTTCGCCAAGCGGGTTTCGAGGTGGACGTCTTCGAACAGGCGCACGAGCTGCGCGAGGTCGGAGGCGCCGTTGTGATCCGCGAACCCAGCATGGTACTGTTTGACCGCTGGGGTGTTCTGGACGCGATCGAACCGAAAATGGTCGCCTTGAACAAGGTGGAGGTCCGTGACCGCAGCGGGACCGTTCTGCGTGTCGCGCCGACGGCTGTCGAGGCGGGCGAGGCGGAGTTCGCGTACTGCGTGCACCGCGCGGATCTGCATGACGCGCTTATCGCCACGTTACCTCCAGGGCGGCTGCATCTTGGTCATCGGCTTGCCTCGATCAAAACCAAGTCTGACCACGCCGAGGCGTTGTTTGAAAACGGCAACCGTATTCGCTACCCGTTGATTGTTGGTGCGGACGGCCTGCGCTCGACGGTTCGAACCTTTCTTGATGCAACACCGATGACGTTTCTGAACATGGTGACGCATCGCACCATCTCGCCGGCCTCGCTGCTGCCCGCCGACATGGCCAACAATCGGATCCGCACATGGATGGCGGATGGCAAGACGCTGCTGTTGCTGCCGATCCGCAATGGCGCCGAGGTGGCCATCAGCGCGCCGGTCCCCGCGGAAACGCCGCCGGAGACCCTGTACAGTTCGACGACCGCCGAGGCACTATTGTCGGTTTACGCGGATTTCGACCCGCTGATCACAAAGCTGATCGAGGGGCGGACCGTCGAGATCACGACGCATCCGATTTACGACAAGGATCCGATCGAGCGATGGACCGACGGCCACGTCGTGCTGCTGGGCGATGCCGCCCATCCGATGTCGCCGATGAACGGCCAGGGTGCCAATCAGGCGATCCAGGACGGGAACGCCCTGGCCGCCGTGCTGGCTGGCCGCCACCGAGACGATCTGGCTGCGGCGCTCGCGGACTATCAGGCGGTCCGGGCGCCAGTAACGGCCCGTATTCAGACGCTGTCGCGCAAGCCGCCGCCGTCGCTGGGCCAAATGCACGAAGTCTCACGATAGACGCGATGCTGCGACTTTTCCAATGTTAGCCGTTGAGGGCTTCGAATGAAAAAACTCCTTCCCATCGTGGCGGCGTGGATCGCCGTTGGACTTGGTCTTTCCGGCTGTGTCCCGCCGCCACCACCACCGGGGTCTTTTTATTCCGGCGGTTACACTGAAGAGCCGCCGCCACCTTTTCCGCCGCGTTGATTTGGTTATTCATCTTCGGCCGAGCCTAGCGCTTATTGAGAGTTAGGGGATTCCCATGACCACGTCGGCTGTGATTCAAGCTCCGTACAGGAGCTTGCCATGTATCGTTTCAGCCTGACAGACGCCCAGGGAGAAAATGCAGCCGTTCCGTCTTGGAAAGGCGACCGACCCTGGCCGAACGGGCGGCAATCGCCCCTTGTTCGTGGAGGCGGTTCTCTGCATTGCTCGAACCGGCAGCCAGCGGCGCGATCATCCAGCGTCGTCTGGTAAGTGGAACACGATCTTCAAGCGCTTCCGCGATTGGTTCAGAGCCGATGTCCTCAAAGGGATGTTCAACGCGGCCTCGGATGAACCGGACATGGAATATGCGATGGGCGACGCCACGATCGTGCGGGTGCACCGTCATGGTCAAGGCGCAAAAGGTGCGACGCAAAGCCCGACTATCGGTAAATCTCGTGGCGGTCTGACAAGGAAAATCCTGCCGCTAGCCGGTGCTTTGGGCAAATTAGTTCGCTTCGTCCTGCTGCCTGGCGACCGTCACGACAACGTTGGCGTGGCCGCGTTTGTCAAAGATGTCGCGTTCGCCGGCCTGATCGCCGACAAGGCGTTGACGGCAATCCCATAATTCCCGAACTGAGCAAGCGGGGCGCCAAAGAGCATCATCTTGCAAACGCCTCAACGCCAGGCGCCGCGCCGCTCGATATCGACATTTACAAATGGCGCCACCTCATCGAGAATTTCTTCTGCAAGCTTGAAGAACTCAAGCGTATCGTCCTGCGCGGCAACAAATCCGACACCAGTTTCGAAGCCATGATTTATCTCGGCTCCCCCTTGATTAACTCGCGATGAATTTTAACAGACCTTGTGTCCGATCGGAAAGGAGCGCGCCAGGCGCTTCGCCGCCTAAATCGGCCATTTTAAGCCAAATCGACATATCGCCCGTTACTGATGGGCAATACCAGCCGGAGCTCCCTGATGCCTGCGATCGACGCCGACCGCCTGCTGCGCGACCTCTACACACTGCGCGAAATCGGCAAATACAAGACTGGCGTGCATCGCCCCACTTTCTCCCCAGAGGACATCCAGGCTCGGCACTGGCTCGCCGCGCGGCTGACCGAGGCCGGACTGGCCGCCTGCATCGACGGCATCGGCAACGTCTACGGCCGCGACCCCTCCCCGGGCCGGAAGCTGCTGGTCGGCAGCCACACCGAAACCCAAAACCACGCCGGTTGGCTCGACGGCGCGCTCGGCGTCATTTACGGGCTGGAGATCGCCCGCACCCTAGGCCGCGGTATCGATGTCGCCAGTTGGGCCGACGAGGAAGGCCATTTCGGCTCCTTTATCGGCAGCCGCTCGTTCTGCGGCCTGCTCAGCGAGCCGGAAATCGACGCCTGCGCAAACCGTGACAGCGGCGTCTCCCTGCGGGCGGCGCTGCATCAAGCCGGCTTATCCAACCGCCCCCGGCAGGTGCTGGAGACGGGACGTTACCATGGCTACCTTGAAGCACATATCGAGCAGGGCGCCGAACTGGAGGATCGCAGCCTGCGGCTGGGGATCGTCACGGCTATCGTCGGCAGCCGCCGCTTTAGGATTCGCTTCCATGGCCAGCAGAACCATGCCGGCACCACCCGCATGCCCATCCGCAAGGACGCCGGTGTCGCGCTGGTGCGCTTCGTCAGCGGCATTGAGGCACGCTTTCCCGCCGTCGCCGGACCCAGAACCGTGTGGACCACCGGGGACATCAAGCTCTACCCTGGCGCCCCCAGCATCGTGCCCGGCCGCGCCGACCTGGTGTTCCAGTTCCGCGACACCGATCCCGCGGTCCTGGATGCACTGGAGGCAACGCTGGACGAATTGCTGACACAGGCCGCCGACGGTCCCTGCCAGGTCGAGGTTACCCATCGCAGCCAATCCATCCCCAGCCAAATGGAGCCGGCTTTTCAGGACGCGCTGGAAGCCGCCGCGCGGCAGCACGCCCCTGGCCAGCATCAAAGAATGCCCTCTGGTGCTGGTCACGATGCACAGATCCTCGCCCACCGCCTGCCCGCCGCCATGCTGTTCGTCCCCAGTATCGGCGGCATCAGCCACCACTACACCGAAGACACGCGAGACGCGGATATCGTCCTCGGCTGTCAGGTGCTGGCCGACACCGCCGCATCCCTGCTGAGCCGTTAGTCCCTTCCCATCGGCACTCTATTCTGGCGTAGGGCAGCGCCTACTCGACCGGCCCGCGGATGACCTCCACCAGGTCATCCGGCCGTACCCAGCGTGCAAACGCTGCCCTGATCTCCTCTGCCGTCATCCCCAGGTATCGCGCCGCCGCCAGCCGCGGCGCATCCAGCGGCAGCCCCAGTTCAGAGAACCGCAGATACTGCCCGGCGATCCCGCCGACGCTGGCCTGCTGCATCGGCAGCCGGCGCAGGATCTCTGCCTTCGCCCGGGTCAGCGCGGCCTCGCTGACCGGCTGTGTCTGCATGTCGCGCAGCGCCCGCAGCACCAGTTGACGCGCTTTCTCGACGTTCCCGCCATCGGCCCCGAATGAGACGCGATACTGCGCACGGGTCCGCGACCAGTCCATGTCACTGCCGACCGCATAGACATAGCCCGAGCGGATGCGCAGGTCCTGATACAGCCGCGAAGAAAACCCACCGCCCAGGATGACGTTGCCCAGCATCAGCGTGTAGCGGTCCGGGCTGCTGACCGGGACCCCCAGCGTCTCCGCCAGCGATACGCTGTCCTGCACCGCGCTGGCATCCGCCACCCTGGCACGTCCGGGTGGGTTCGGCCCCACTGGCGGCAAATCGATCATGGGCGCCGGCCCGCTGGCGTTCCAGCCGCCGAAAGTCGCCTCCACCACCCGCCGCGCCTCATCCGCTGAAACCTCGCCGACAACGACGATCGTCGTCAGGTCCGGGCGGAACGTCGCCTGATAATAGGCCCGCAGATCCTCCAGTCGCAGCGCGAGGATCGAGCTGGGGGTGGCCCGGCGCAACGTTGGATCATTGGCCGGCATGATTGCCTGCTCGACCGCCTGGTTGAACAGGTAACCGGGCGTGCGCATCTGTCCCGCCACACTCCGGGCCAACTGACCGCGGACGGTGTCAAACGCCTGCGTCGGAAAGGCCGGATGCAGCAGATTTTCCGCCAGCAGACGCATTCCGTCCGCGAACACCGGAGTCAGCACACGCAGCGAGAAGAACGGACCAGCCTGGATCTGCGCCGCCAGGGCGTCGGCGGCTTGTTCGAAGGCCAGCCTGTCGTACTTCGCCGTGCCGTAGTCGAACAGGCTGCGCATCAATGCCGCCACCCCTTCCTGACCCACCGGTTCCTGCAACGCGGGCACCTGACGGACGCGGCCATAAACCGAGACGGTGTGACTGACATGCTCCGGCTGGACGATCAGCCGCAACCCGTTCGGCAGAACAGTTACGCTAGGGGCGTCGCCGGGGTCCGGCAGATGCGGTGTCGTCAGCGCTGCCGCCGCCCACTCGGGCAGACTGACCGGATGGTCGGGCGCGCCACCAAACGCTTCGGCGCCGCCAAAGCCTGACCCGCTGACCGGACGCGCGACCTCCTGCGGCGTCAGCACTGCAGTCACCGCCTGATCCGGATCCAGCAGCCTGCGCGCCAGCCGGTTGACGTCGTCGACCGTCACCGCCGCATAGGCCTTCGTGACGTCTTCGGGCGAAGTCGCTCCCTGGAACGCCAGCGCTTGCGACCAACTGCCGGCAAGCCCGCTGATGCTGTTGCTTTGGAACGCGACCTGCGCGATCTCCTGCCGCTTGGCATCCGCGATCAGATCGGCCGGCACGCCATCATGGGCGGCGCTGGCCAGGATGCGCCGCATCTCGGCCAGCACCGGCGCCGGATCGTCTCCCCGGGGAAACGCCGCCATGGCCAAGCCGAAGCCCACATCCGGCTTTGCTTGGTAACTGAACTGCGCCGACAGCGCCTTGCCCGCCGGCACCAGCCCATACAGGGCACCGCGTGCGCTGCCCAGCACGTCCGACAGGACGTCGGCGGCGGCGAAGTTCGCCTGGTTCAATCCCGGCATGCGATAGGCGAATGCGACCAGTCCGACCGAGAAGTTGCTGTCCAGCGCCAGAGTCTCAGGCTGCACCGGCCGGGGTGTGATCGGCGCGTGCGCCGGCACGGTCCGCGCTGGTATCTGGCCGAAGGCCTCCTGTACCTGGGCCAGCGCATCCGTCGGACGCACGTCGCCGGCAATGACCAGGATCGCGTTGTTCGGCGCATACCAGGTTTCATAGAACCGCCGCAGCATGGCGGCATCGGTCCGGTCGAATGAGGGCCGGTCACCCAGTGCATCGCGCTCATAAGGCGTATGTCCGAACAGGATGGCCTGCGCCTGCACCATGAACTTGTAGAATGGGCTGGACAGGTCACGTGAAACCTCCTGCTCGATCGCCCCGCGCTCCTGCTCCCAATCCGCCTGGTTCAGACTCAGGCCCTGCATGCGCAACGCCTCGATCCGCAACGCGACGTCCAGGTTGTCCGCAGGCACGGTATACGTGTACTGGGTTACCGTCTCCGTAGTGTCGGCGTTGTAGATACCGCCCAGCCGAGCCCCAAGCTCCGCCAACTGGTCCCGGTCCAGGCCCTTGCTGCCACGGAACATCATGTGTTCCAGCGCATGTGCGGTGCCTGGAAACCCCGCAGGCGCATCATTCGAGCCTGCCAGATAATTCAGCTCCGTCGTTACCACCGGCGCCAGCCGGTTGGGCACGATGACAACGCGCAGGCCGTTCGACAGCGTCGCCCGCAGCACGGCATCGGCCGAGGCCGCTGGCTCCACCGCACCACCAGAAGCACTTGCCAGCACCAGGACAAGACCCACAACCCAACCCGCCAGACGCTGTCTCAAGCTCCACTCCCGCCAGTCGTTTCTATCACAGTGCGATTTTCGCTGCCCAAAGGCAACTATGTATGCGATACCAGCCGTGATCCCGGCGCCGGTACGCAGACCGCCTGGTTCTTCACCCCAACAGGATGGTCCTTCTCACGCGATGCAGGCATGGCCCGTCTGAACCACACCTCAGGCTCAGCGGGGGCGTCCTACCCCTTGCACCACTGCGCAACCTGCGCATGCGTGGCGAACCAGCATCCACCCTTGGCCTTCATATGCGTAATCAAGCGCCGCAGCAGCGGCAGGCGAGAGCGGTGGCCGATGATGTGCGGATGCATCGTCAGCAGGAACAGGCCGCCTTCCTCCCACGCCCCGTCGAACTCGGCGGTGAAGATCTCCTCGACCGCGGAAGGCGGCGTGTAGGGCCGCAGGCCGGAAAATCGCAGCATGTTGAAATACACCGCATCGTCGCGGATCCACTCGGGCGGCAGCTCGACGATCCCGGTCGGCTCGCCCTGGTCCTCCAGCTCATACGGGTCATCGTCCGCCATCAGGCTGCTGTCGTACAGCAGTTTCATCTCGCGGATGATGTCCAGCGTGTTGACCGAGAAGTCCCAACTGGCGGTGCGTATCCCCACAGGCTCCCTGCCGCCGATCCGCGCCAGCGTGTCCCGCGCGCGCAGCGTCAGATCCCGCTCCGCCTCGCGCGGCAGGCTCGTGTTGACCTCGTGGATCCAGGAGTGGATGCCGATCTCGTGTCCATCGTCAGCCAGCGCCCGTACCTCATTGGGATACAACAGCGCCGAGACAGCCGGGTAGAAGAATGTCGCCGGGACCGCCTCCCGCTCCAGCAGCCGCCGGATCCGGGGGATGGCTTGGCGTGCGCCATACTGGCCCTGGCTGATCCGCATCGGGCTTTCGTCCGCGTCGCGCAGCGGGATCGTCTCATGGTCCGCGTCAAAGCTGATCGCCACCGCACAGGTCGCACCCTGTGGCCAGGACGCGGGCTTCAGGCTGCGCCCCGCGCGAGCCCTGCCAACGATCTTGCGCCAGGTGTCTTCCGTCCACTGCCAGGGTTGCAGACTTGGCTGTTCGCTACTCATCCGGGGTTCCCTCCCTCTGCCGACAGGCCCATGCTGCACCCAGTTCGCAGCAACGGAAAAGACCACCCATGCCCGACCTTGATCCCGCCCTGCTGACCGCCGAGGCCATGCTGGCCGCCTATGCCCGCTGCCAACTGACCCCCCTCGACGTCTTGCAGGCGATCACCCAGCGGGTGGCGCGCCTGAACCCCAACCTGAACGCCTTCGTGCTGATGAACCCGGACGCGCTTAAAGCGGCGGGCAAAAGCACCTCCCGCTGGCGCGCCGGGCGGCCCATCGGCATCCTCGACGGCGTGCCCTGCACGGTGAAGGATCTTGTTGATCTGGCCGGCTTCCCGACACGGCGCGGCAGCCGCACCACCAGTCCGGACCCGGTTGCAGACGATGCGCCGATGGTCATGGGCCTGAAGGCCGCCGGGGCGATTATCCTTGGCAAGACGACGACAACCGAGTTTGGCTGGAAGTCGCCCGGGGACTGTCCATTGCACGGCATCACCCGCAATCCCTGGAACCCGGACTACACCACCGGCGGCTCCTCCTCCGGCGCAGGGGCGGCAGGCGCAGCGGGATTTGGCCCTCTGCACATCGGCACCGACGCCGGCGGCTCGGTGCGGATACCGGCAGCCTGGTGCGGCCTGGTCGGGCTGAAGCCCACTTACGGCCGTATTCCACAATGGCCTGCCAGCACCTTCGCCAGCGTCGCCTGCGCCGGGCCGATGACCCGCAGCGTCCGCGACAACGCGCTGATGCTCTCCGCCATGGCGCGCCATGACCTGCGTGACCCTTTCTGCCTGCCCGACGACGCTCGGAACTGGCTCGACGGCATTGAGAACGGCGTCGCCGACCTGACCGTCGGCGTCCTGGGCAACCCTGGCTTCGACGCGCCGGTCGATCCTGACGGCATCGCAGCCGTTGAACACGCCGCGCAGTTGCTGTCCGAGGCTGGCGCGCACATCGAGCAAGCCCAAGCGAAGCTGCCCGACACCAGCCTGATCTTCGGCCGGGTCTGGGGTGCGGCGCTGGCACGCCTGGTCGCTGGCACCCCCGCCCAACTCATCGACCTGCTGGAACCAGGAATTCGCGACGTTGCCCGGTCGCTGGGCAGCATGACGGCTATCGAATTCATGGACGCAGAGGCCACCCGAGCCGCCGCCGCGCACGCCATGGCCCGGCTGCATCAGCGCTACGACCTCCTCCTCTGCCCCACCGTGCCGGCGGGGCCGCCGCTGGCTGAGACGCCGACGCTGGACCCGATGCGCGCCCTGTGGACTGCGTGGGCGCCATGGACGTTCACCTTCAACCTGACGCACCAGCCTGCGATCTCCGTGCCCATGGGCCTGCGCGCCGATGGCCTGCCGAACTCGGTGCAGATCGCGGCGGCGCAGTTCCGCGACGATCTCGTGCTGCGGGCCGCCCGCGCCATCGAACTGGCTCAGCCCTTTCCGGCCGTGGATCTGTCGTAGGTCGGCGGCTGCTCCTGGTCCCAACGCCGCGATTCAGCGGTACAGCAGTTGCACACCACGCGCGATCCATCTGGCTGAAGAGTCTGGCAATCTGCGGTACGGTACCGCTATCGCGCGATTTCGGGACACCAGCGCCTGCGGCCGTGTCATCTCCAGCAGACCCTCCGCCCCGCGGGTTACGCCGAAACCGCTGGCGCCGGCACCGCCGAACGGCAATCTGGGATCGGCTGTCGACACAATCACGTCGTTTACCGTCACGCAGCCCGCCCGCAGCCGTCGCGCCGCCGCGCGGGCCGCCCGCGCGGGACCGAACACCGAAGCACCCAGCGCATGGGGGTCGTCGTTCGCGGCAGCGACAGCCGCCTCGGTATCGGCCACCATGATCAGGCTGGCCGCCGGCCCGAACAGCGGCGGCAACTGCTGCCCCGCCTCGGCCGCCAGCATCACCAGCGGCCGCATCGCTGCCTGACCCAAGCCGGCGGGGTCGCCGATGATCCGACCACCGGCCTGCTGCGCGGCCGCAAACGCCGCCTGCAGCCGCAAGGCCTCGGCTGGTGCCACATGTGCCGGCGGCAGCCCTGGCAGAAGCGCTTCCAACCGAGCCAGCACCGCCGGTCCGGTGTCGCCCGCGGCGATGATCCGCCGCGGTGCGATGCAGGTCTCCCCGCCGTTCAGACTCAGGCCATAGACGATCGCCCGCGCCACGACCTCGATCGGCGCACCGGGCAGCAGCAGCAGCGCATCGTTGCCCGACAACTCCATCGTGGCGGGAGTCAGCGTCTCGGCCAGTTGCGCCAGTACCCGCCGGCCGGTTTCCCCGCCACCGGTCAGCACCACCTTGTCCGCACCCACACACAACGCCGCCGACCCGGTCGCATGGGTGTCGGACAGCGTCGCGAACAACCCAGTTGGTAAACCGGCGCGCCGCAAAGCATCGCCCAGGAACAGCATCGGGCCGCCCAGTCCCGGCGCAGGCTTCACCATTACCCCATTCCCCGCGACCAGCGCCTGCAGCGCCTGAATGGTCGGCAGCAGCAGCGGATAGTTCCGCGGCGAAAGGATCAGCACGCCGCCAAACGGCACCCGCCGGACCACCAGCCGCGTCCCGGTCAGCCAGACCGGACGGCGCCCAACCGGCCGGCGCGGCTTCAGGATGCGCGCCGCCTGCGCCTCCAGGAAGCGGCAGGCCGACAGCGACGGCACCACCTCGGCGACCAGCACATCCGCCTCGCTCATGTTCGGCCGCACCACTGTGTTTGCCCAGGCTCGACACTCCCGCGCCAGCAGCCGGCGCAACCGGCGTATCACCGCCAGACGCTCATCAACCGGGCGGTTCGCCCAATCCGGTTGCGCCGACCGGATCGCCGCCATCGCCGCCTCGGCCTCGTTGACCGCCCAGGCGCCGCTGTTCATTGCGAGAGCTGCGTCCGCCCGCGCCATACCGCGCGCGAGCCATTCGGCCGACGCAAAAGAGCCCACCACTGCAGCACCAGCAGCGTTGCCGCGCCGAACGGCAGCAGCACGATCGAGAACCAGTTCTGGCGGAAACGCAGCACGATCATCAGCCGCGCAGCCAGCAGGGCCAGCATGCCGGCACTCAACGCAGCCGTCGGCTGCGCCCACGGCATCAGCATCCACGCCAATGGCAGCAGCACGAACGGTGCTACCAGGCCCCCGCCCAGCAGCACGGTCCAGACCGGCAAAGCCGCCCGCGTCGCCATCCCCTCCCGCGCGTTCTTCGATAGACCGCGCCAGGTTGCCAAGAAACCCCGATACATCCGGCACTCGGCCAGAGCTGTTGCATCAAAGATATCCGTCAGGTGGCCGCATCGGCGGAACGCCCGTGGCAGCGTCAGGCCATCGTGCCACGACGCCCGTATCATGGCATGCCCGCGCGTGGCGCGGTAAACCGCGGCATCAGCCAGCATCACCTGCCCGCACCCCGCTCCCAGCCCAACCTGGCGCGTCAGCCGCATCGCCAGCATTGGCAGGTAGCCCAGCAGCAGGACATGGATCAGCGGGATCAGCACCGCCTCCCCCAATGATGCCGTCCGTTCCCGCGGAAACCCTGATACCAGCGCAGCACCGGACTGCCGCAGGAAATTTGCCATCGCCGCGACGGCTCCAGGGATGACACGCACATCGCAGTCCATGAACATCAGCACCGGATGGCTGGCCTGCGCGGCGCCGGTGAAACAGGCATGCTGCTTGCCAGACCAGCCTGCCGGCAGCGGTGGCGCCGCTTGCAAACGTACACGTCGATCGTCCCACGCCAGGCTGCGCACGATCTCCGCCGTCCGGTCGGTGGACTGGTCATCCACCACAATCACCTCAAGATCCACCTGCTCGCTGGCCAGCAAGGCGCGCACGCAGCCGCCGATCTCGGCTTCCTCGTTGCGCGCGGGCAGGATGACGGAAACACGGCGCGGCACGTCCGCAAGCGGTTGCGGCTGGCGGAACAGCGGCAGGTTCAACGCCGTCATCACCGCCGGCAGAAACGCGAGCCCCGCGGCAACCCAGCATTCGTCAGCCAGCCATGCCAGCGCGTTTGCCTCGATCATCGCGCGGCCCGTCCTACCTGAAATTCGCCGTCTTGCTCATGCTGCAGTTCCGGCCGCTCACCGCGCACCAGGGCTCGGGCACCGCGCCAGACATCATAGATCCCGCCGACGCCGCCGCGTCCATTGACCAGGCTGTAGAAGCGGCCAGGGTCACGCGTCATCGCATCCTCGGCCAGCCGGTCCATCGTCGTGGTCAATTGCGCCGTCAGCAGGCTGTTCCAGTCGCTCACACTGCGGCCCGTATCGGCGGCAAGCGGTGTGCCGAACCGCAGCAGCGCCTCTGGCTTGCTTTCATTCCAGAACGGCAATTCCATCGCCAGTGGAACGGCGACCACATCCGGAACACTTCGCAACAAATGCGCCACCCCAGGCCGCAACTGCACCGGGCGCTGTCGAGGGTCGGTGAACCCGCCTTCGGCAGTCACCCACAACACCGTGTTCGGTGTCTGCAGAATGCCACTGCCTACCCGCAGAAAACGACCGGCGCCGCGGCTGGCCTCAGGTTCCAGCCCAAAGATCCCGATCCGCTGCAGCAGCCCATAGCGGCCAAGCGCCTGCGCATCCATCGGCCCGAAGCCGGCCCGGCCGGGAAACACTTCAGCCTGCAGCAGCACAAAGATAACCGGGTCCCACCAGGACGGATGGTTGGCATAGACCACCAGTCCCCGCCCCGCTGGCACCGCTGGCAAACTGCCGCGTGCCAGGCGCACCGCGTGAAAGTGCCGCCGTGCATACCGGCGCATATAGACCGTCATGGCCCGGGTGACTGCCGATGATCGCGCTCTCAGGACCGCTTGCACCTCAAGGGCGTCTGCCGACCGCCGCTCAGCCGGCATGCTCAGATGGCCACCGCCTGGTTGGAGCGGGCATCTTGATCCAGCGAGTCGGCGGCGATCCAGCCAGACATCATCACCATCGGCATGCCCGGGCCAGGATGCGCGGCTCCGCCTGCCAGATACAGTCCGGCGACCTGACGGCTGCGGTTACCCGGCTTGAACGCACCGAAGAAGCGGCCGTGGCTTGCCAACCCGTAGATCGCGCCGTTCAGAACGCGGTAGCGGTCGTGGATGTCCTGCGGAGTCAGTGCCTGCTCGAACACGATCCGCGACTCAAGGTCCTGCAGCCCAGCCGTGCGCTTAAGCTTGTCCAAAATGACCCGCCGATAGCCAGGAAACATCTCCCGCCAGTCCTGCCCTGGCCGCAGATAGGGTGTGTGCACCAGGACATAAAGCGCCTCACCCCCCTCCGGCGCCACCGCCGGATCGGTCCGCGCCGGAGCAGCGATATAACAGGTAGGATCCGCCGCCGGCTCGCCGCGGCGGTAGATGGCGTCGAACTCCGCTTTCGGATCGCGGGAGAACACGAAGTCATGGTGCATCAGGTGATCATAGCGCTGCTTTAGGCCGAGGTACAGGACCACGCCGGAACAGGCCGGCTCATATCGCCTGGACTTGTCGAAGGCTGCCGCCTCAGGGCCGCCGACCAGCTCCCGATAGGTCCGCACCGAGTCCATGTTCGACACGACGGCGGAAACCGAGATTCGCTCGCCATCCTCGGCGGTGACCGCAATGACCCGGCCGCGGTCCGTCTCGATCCGGGCGATCCCCCGCCCAGGTTCATATCGTGCGCCCATTGACTGTCCCAGCGCCAGCAACCCCTCGGCCACCGCCCGGGTGCCGCCGCGCGGATACCATACCCCGCCATCCGTCTGCATGTGCGCAATCGAGCACAGTACTGCCGGCGAGCCATAGGGCGAGGAGCCGACATACTGGGTGAAGTGATCCAACATCTGCGCCACGCGGCCATCTTTCACCCGGCGGCGGATGTTGCCCGCTACCGTGGTCCCCATCCGCAACGCCAGCACGTCGGCCAGCGTCGATGGATTGAAGTTCTGCCGCATGTCGATGGTATCGCGCAGGTCCTCCACGGCACGCCAGAAGAAGAACCGGCGAGAGATGTCGTGCAGCCGGCTGGACAGTTGCAGGAACCGCAGGTAGCCATCGCCCACCGACGGATCGCCGCTGTAGTGCCGCAGGCTTTCCGCCATGCGCGCGTCGTCCTCGATCAGGTCCAGCACGCTGCCGTCATCAAAGAAACAACGCCACTGCGGGTCCAGCCGGATCAGCTCCAGCTCGGTCTCCAACTGCTTGCCAGCCTCAGCATAGATCCGTCGCAGCACCTCCGGCACTGTCAGGATCGTCGGGCCCATGTCGAAGCGGAAGCCATCCTGCTCCAGCACCGACGCTTTACCGCCCAGCCATGGATTCTTGTCGAACAGCCGCACCCGGTGGCCGCGCGCCGCCAGCACCGCGGCAGCCGCCAATCCACCCAAGCCGCCGCCGATGACCGCAACCGGTCCGCCGCCCTTCATTTCGCCACCAAGCCTTCCGCCTCAGCGAACACCGTTGCAGGCGCTGCAGCCCTGCGAAACGGCCGCGGCTGCAGAGCAAGGTCCTGTTCCATCAGCTCCGCCGAAATCCGAGCCGATTGGAATATCACCGGCAGGCCGCTGCCAGGGTGCGTGCCGCCGCCGACCAGATACATCCCAGCCAGATCCTCAAACCGGTTATGCGGCCGGCGGTGCATCATCTGATCCATCGAGTGCCGCAGGCTGAACGTCGCACCACGGTAGATATTCTGCTCCGTCTCCCAGTCATGCGGCGTCACGATGCGCTCCGTGCGGATGCGCCCCTCGATGTCCGGCAGACCAAGCTTGCCAAGCTGGCGCATCACCCGCGCGCGATAGCCGGGAACGTCCTCCCAAGGAATCTGCTTGCTGCGATGTGGCACCGGCACCAGAACGTACAACGTGCTGTCTCCGCGTGGTGCCAGCGTTGGATCGGTGCCTGAGGCATTCTGCACATACAGCGAGGGATTCTCGCTTAGCATCCTCCCAGCCTCGATCTCGGCCAAATTCCGGGCATAGTCGTTGGTCAGGTAGATCGTATGGTGCGGCAAGGCCTGCAGCGGCCCTTCCAGCCCCAGATACATCATGAAGGTGGAGCATGAGTAACGCGCCCGCTCGATCCGCCGGTCGCGCCACTTCCGCCGCATCTTGTCGGGCACCAGCGTGGTCATCGCCTGGGCGAAGTCCGCGTTCACCACGATCGCGTCAGCCTCAAGCACCCCGGTTGAGGTTCGCACGCCCACCGCTCGACGCCCACGCACCAGAACTTCCTCGACCGGCTCGTTTGTGCGGATCGAAACCCCCATCCGGTCGGCCACCTTCGCCATCGCGGTCATCACCGCGCCGCAGCCGCCGCGCGGGTGGAACACGCCGTATTCATATTCCAGGAACGACAGGATGGTGAACAGGCTGGGGCAGCGGAATGGTGACATGCCCAGATACTTGGATTGAAACGAAAACGCGATGCGGATCCGTGGATCGGCAAAGTAGCGCTTGAGCTCGTCATCCACCGACCGCCATGGCGCCAGCAGCGGCAGCGCCCGGCGGATCTCCGGCGCCAGTAGATCCAGCGGCCCATCGAAAGCACGGCGAAAGGCGGGACGAAAGGCGATGAACTTCTTGCGGCTGTGGGCAATGAAGGCGCGGAAGTTGCGCGCGTCATCCGGGGCGATCGCCGCGATCTGCTCCTCCATGCTCTCGATGTCGGGCGTGGCGTCCAGCCGCGTACCGTCCTCGAACTGCAGGCGGTATTGCGGGTCCAGCCGGATCAGCTCCACCTCACGGTCAAGATCAAAGCCGCAGACATGGAAGATTTCGCGCAGCGCCTCGGGATACAGGAAGAACGTCGGCCCAGTGTCAAACGTGTAGCCGTCGGCGTGGATCGAGGCCGTCCGGCCGCCGATGTGGTCCTGTCGCTCGATCACCGTGACATCGGCATCAAAACGGGCCAGCAGCATGGCCGCGGCCAATCCGCCGGGGCCGGCACCGATGATGACGATGCGGGGACGACGGGTCATGGGTACACCAGCCGCACCGTTACCTCGCCACCCTCCGGCGGCAGGCGGAACGTTGCCTCGGCGAAACTCGGCGGCCCCCGACGCGGCGGCGGATTATTTGACACACCAACACCTTCACGCGGGATCCCAATGAAATTCGTGTCCAGCCGGCCATTGCCGTTGGCGTCGTGCAGCACAGACACGGCAAGCAGGCCCGGCGCCACATCGAATGTGAAGTGCATCGTCCCTTGCTGCGCGGGCTGACGTGTTGACGTCACCTCGGCATCGCGGCTGCAATCTGGAAAGCCATGCTGGTGCGCATACACACACACGTCGACCTGCCCCTGATTGTCCCGCACCCCTGTCACCTCCACACGCAAAGCCGCTGCCGCCGCAGCCGGCGCAATGATCGGGCAGGCAAGGACTCCACCAACCGCAAGCGCACGCAGAATACGCTCACCTCGGGTGAAACGGTTGCACCGTTGTTGGTGTCGCGACGTGACGGCCCGGTGGCAGACGACAGCGGCTTGAGGGGACGACGACATACCCAGGCTTGGCTCCTTCGCGCGAGGACGCGCCAGAGAACGGGACCGTAACGCTTACAATTTGCAGGTAGGCGCAATCCCGCGTGCCGCAAGAAGCACTGACGGTCAAGCCGCCCGTGATCCGGCTGAACCAGCGCCCGCCGTTGCTGCCAGGAAACTCGTCCCACGCGCCCAGTCGCAAGGGCCTCGGCCTCACGCAGATATCATCCTGCATTCCGTTAGCCATCCGGCGCCTTGATCTGTTCCGGCGCCGGATGGCAGCTTGCCTAGAGGGTCGGTTTGCCGCCGGTGACTGGGATATACGCGCCGGAGATGAAGCTCGATTCGTCGGATGCCAGCATCACGTAGGGCGGTGCCAGTTCGACCGGCTGGGCCGGGCGTTCCAGCGGAACCGCCTTGCCGAACGACTCTACCATCTCCTGCGGCATGGTCGACGGAATCAGCGGCGTCCATACCGGGCCGGGCCCGATGCAGTTGACCCGAATGCCCTTCTCCGCAACCAACTGCGCAAGCCCGGCGGTGAAGTTGGCAATGGCCCCTTTTGTGGTCGCATAGGCCAACAACTGCGGTGACGGCGTCTTTGCGTTCACCGACGACGTCGCAATGATGCTGCCGCCGGGCGGCATCTGCCGCACTCACGCCTTCGCGAGGTAGAAATAGGCGTACAGGTTGGTGCGGAACGTGTAGTCCCATTCCTGCGCGCTGATCTCCTCGATCGACTGATGCGAAGCCTGGAACGCCGCGTTGTTCACCAGGACGTCGAGTTTGCCGAACTCCGCCACAGCGCGCGCCACCAACGCGTTGCAGTGCTCCTCATGCGACACGTCGCCCGGAACCAGCACCGCACGCCGTCCGGCTCGGGTGACCCAGGACGCGGTATCCTTCGCATCCTCATGTTCCTCGAGGTATGAGATCAGGACGTCAGCGCCTTCCCGGGCAAACGCCAACGCGACAGCCCGGCCGATGCCACTGTCAGCGCCAGTGATCAGCGCCGCCTTGCCGGCCAGCCGGCCGCTGCCTTTGTAGCTCTCCTCACCGTGGTCCGGTCTGGGCTCCATGGCGCGGGTCTCGCCAGGCATCGGTTGTTTGGGGGCAGGAAACGGCGGCCGAGGATAAGCTGTGCGCGGATCGAAAGACATCGGGGCGCTCCGGTAAGACCGTGTATGGGTTATCTCGTTGAAGCAACAGTAAAGCGCGGCGCGAGTTGCCGCGGTTCGATTATTTGCCACGGCTTCCCGCGCGCCTGGCAGATCGGGTTCATCGCCGCCCGACGAGGCATCGGGCTGCTAGAGCGGCTTCGCGCAGGCTGGAATCGCGCAAAAGCGCGATCTGCGCGAGTAGCCGCGTGAAACGATGAACGAGAGCGGTTCCATCCTTGGTGGAACCGCCCTAAAGGCTGACGAATTTCCTGCTCCGAGGCTGGAAATTAACATTCTGTTAGGCTGACCCAGGCATAATCCCGGTCCTGCCGTGTTAACGTGTGAAAGTAGCCAGATGTTCGGGTTCAACCGTCGCGCGCAAGCGGAGCTTGCCAGCAAGGTCGAGTGGCTTGATACGTTGTCGACCCACTGTGGCGTGGGGCTGTGGGACGCCGTCCTGTATGAGGGTGACGCGATGCACCCCAAGGCGCGCTGGACCTGGTCGGTCGAGTTCCGCCGCCTGTGCGGCTACGAAACCGCCGCGGAATTTCCCGACGTAGTCCAATCGTGGTCGGATCGGCTGCATCCGGATGATGCGCCCGCGACCTTCGCCGCGTTCGGTGCTACGTGCGCCAGCGGCATCGGCTATGATGTCACCTATCGGCTGAAGATTCGCGACGGCTCCTACCGCTGGTTCCGTGCAACCGGCGGCGTTGTGCTGGACGAAAACCGCCGGCCGCGCCGCGCCTGCGGCTCGCTGGTCAACGTCGACGCCATGGTGAAGGCCGAAATCGAGAAAAAGGCGGCCCTGCAGCGCGTGGCCGGCGGATTCCAGGAACGCGTCGGCGTGCTCGTGCAGGCTTTGTCCACCGCCTCTGCGGGTCTGGAAGCGACCGCCCGCTCGATGTCCACAACAGCCGATCAGGCCAACCATCAGACCATGAGCGTCGCCGGGTCGGCCGAGGCGGTCAGTGCCGGCGTGCAGAGTGCGGCATCCGCCTCCGAGGAACTGGCGACCTCGATCAATGAGATCAGCCGCCGCCTGAACGAGTCGACCCAGATCACCGCCAAGGCGGTAACTACTGCGCGCCATACCGACAGTATCGTCCGTGCGCTGGCCGAAGCCGCCAGCCGGATCGGCCATGTCGTCGGACTGATCACCAACATTGCCGGGCAGACCAACCTGCTGGCACTGAACGCGACGATCGAGGCGGCACGCGCCGGCGACGCCGGCAAGGGCTTCGCCGTTGTGGCCTCTGAGGTCAAGAGCCTCGCCAACCAGACCGCCGCGGCCACTGAGGAAATCGACCAGCAGATCCGCCAGATCCAGTCCGCTACCAACGAGGCGGTCGAGGCGATCTCCGGCATCGCCGCGACGATCGAACAGGTCAGCGCGATCTCGGGCGCGATTGAAGCTGCCGTGGCAGAGCAAAGCAGCGCCACGACTGAAATCGCGCGCAGCGTCGCCGGTGCGGCACGTGCTGCCCAAGAGGTCACCTCGAACAGCGGTGACGTCAGCCAAGCGACCAGCAAGACCGGTACCGCTGCAGCCGAACTGCTGTCGGCTGCAGCCGATATGTCGAAGCGCTCCGGCCAGCTCGCCGGTGAGGTCGACCGCTTCCTCGCCGACATCCGCGCCGCCTGATACCGGCAGCCGGCAGGGATGACCGGTATGCGGGCAGGGTTGCCAAATGGACGTGTCGTGCGGCTGCCCGCGAAATCAATACGATACCCACGGCCCAACCGTTTGAAGAACGGTCAATGATTCGGGCCGCTGGTATGAGCCTGATCGCACATGGCGGAACGTCAGGCGCGTGAACCAGGCGATCAGTCACGTCCCTGATCGTGTCGCCGGAGAGGTTGAGGCGCGATCAGCGGAACCCCAGGACGAACAGTCCAACCACCAGAAGACTACCTATCGGCAACAGCATCTGCGACGGCCGCAGCCGAGCGAAAAAATCCGGCACTTCCCCGTGCTGCGCCGCCTCGGGGTCCAGCAGTGCGATGCTGGCATAGCCGATGACCAGCAGCAGCACCCGCGCCGCCGCCCATGGCACCAGCAGCGAGGCCACCGCCAGCAGGAATAGCCACAGCATCGTCAGCAGTTGCGCATCCGTCGGACCGCCAGCAGTGCGGAAGCTCAGCCCCCGTCTGACCCCTGCCAGAAACGCCAGGATCGCCGCTGCCCAAATCAACGCCGCCTGCACCAGCCAGCCGTCCCAGCGCAGCGGCAGCAGCCAGATCGCCCCCGCCGCCCCAACCAAGGGGAACATCGCCCCATAGCCGAACAACAGACTGAGCGGTGGGATGCGGATCGTTGGGGATGCCATGTTGATGCTGCCGGAACCTTGTCGCCACCCCATAACGCCGGCTACAGGATAGAGTTGATCGCAGCAGTCCAAAGCCGCTGATTATCCCGCTGCGGCCGTGGGCGCTGTCACCGCTGCCGGGTTGCTTGGCCTACTGAAACAGCGCCGTTCCACTAGAGCAACATCAGCCTGACTGGAACAGTCGGGCTGATAAAGTTGCTCGCGAAACAATGGGCTAGACCGCGCTGACTGTTCCAGTCAACCTGAAAGCGCTCTAGCACGGCGCCAGGCCATGAAGTGCAGGTGCCCTATCAGGGCAAACCCTGCTCCCAGCAATGTCCCAACGACCCGGTAGTGCGCGACGAGCTGCTGCGGCACGCCACCATAGGCCAGCAGCAGCACGACGTACGCCGTCACGAAACAGGAGAACGCGGCGTAGCTGAACTGCTGGTAGGCAAAGCAGAAGAACGCCGTGATTGGAATCCCCACGGCAAACACCCATTCGGGCGCACCACCGGCTGCAGCCAGCAGCACCGCCGCTGCCCCGGCCAGCGTGCCGCATACCCGAGAGGCGCTGCGATGCCACGTGTCGTGGAACTCCAGCCGCAGCAACACCAGCGCGGTCATGCCGACCCAGTAACCGTTCGGCAGGCCCAGCAGCCGCTCCGTCATCACTGCTGCCGCCAACGTCAGCGCCACCCGCCAGGCAAAGTGCAGATAGATTGATCCGCTCACCAGCGCATCCCGCACAGTCCGCCAGGCCGACCGCGCATCCCGCATCGTCTCCGACCAGTTCTTCAGCTCGGTATTGAGGTCGCTGAACCGCAGCAATGTCTCCATCGTGACGATCTGCAACGCACCCCCCGCCGTGACCAGCCCCGCCCGGATCAGCGCATGATCCCACGATCCGGGAAAGCTGGAGGCAACCAGCATGGCGATCGCGCATTGCTGCCCGATCCACTGGCCGCCGCCGTCCAGCACCGGCAGCAGGCCGGCGGCAAATCCCCAGATCATCACTGCCAGGAACAGCGGCGCCGGCGCCAGACCCGCAAGCGTGCCGATGCCAGCCGAAATCCCCATGCCAAAGGTCGCCGCCACCATCGGTCCAATCTGTGAGTGGCCAATCCGCTGGAATACGCCGGACCCGACGGTCAACGCGCCGCCGCACATGATCGCCGCCGCGGCTTGCTGATGCAGGACACTGCCGATCAGAACGGCCCCGGCGATGGCCGGGGTGCAACGCAGCGCTACCTCGAAATGGATGCGGCTGCGGTCATGCCACAGCACCTCTCGATACAAGGTCCGGCGCACCGCCGCTACGTCCACACCCCAGTATCTCCGCATTCCCATCTCGGTCATGCACCCGACAGCGTCGCGCGGTCAGCGCGTGGCGTAATCCAGCATCGCGCGGTCAGCGCGTGACGTAATCCAGCATCGCGCGCTCAGCGCGTGACGTAGTCCAGCATCGTCACACCAAACAGGATAGCCACCCAGACGAATCCCAGTCCGGCGAAGAATCGCGTCAGCGGCGGTTCGCTCGGCACCTCCATTGAGAACAGCAGCACCGTCAGCACCATGCAGATCACCACGCCCAGCTCGATGAACGACGCGGTGCGCGATGGCACCAGCGCACCCAGGATGACGATGACAGCCAGCATCAGCAGCAGGGCGGCAAAGGCAAAGATCGGCACCCGCATATGGCGCAGGAACGCCTCGCGTGTCGGTTCGGTTGGCTGCATGCTCATCGGCCCAGCACATACAACAGGGGAAAGACGATGATCCACATCAGGTCGATGAAGTGCCAGTACAGGCCGTAGATTTCGATCCGGTTCTGATGGCGCTGCAGGAACCCCGGCTGGCTCGCCTGCCAGGTCAGCCCCAGCAGGATCGCCACCCCGGTCGTCAGATGCACTGCATGCAGCCCGGTGGTCACGAAATACAGGTTGACGAACAGCGCCGAGGCGGCATCCCCCGCCAGCGCATAAGGCCGGCCCAGGAACGGCATCATGTTCTCATCCCAGTCCTGGTAGTACTCGAACCCCTTCAGCAACAGGAACAGGCTGCCCAGGCCAGCCGTCATCAACATGCAGCGCACCATCCAGCGCTGGCCGCCCAGCCGCGACAGCACGATCGCGCCCGACATCGTCAGGCTGGAGCAGATCAGGATCATCGTATTGGTCGCCCCGATCCAGAACTTCAGGCGCAGGGTTGCCGCGGTGACCGAAGCCGGATGGGTGTAGTGCAGCACCAGGGCGGAGACGAACAGGCCGGCGAACAGCAGCAGCTCCGTCAGCAGCCACGCCCACATGCCAAGCTGTGCGGCATGGCGCTGCTGTTCGGCATTGGCGAACTGCTCGTGAACCTCGACGCCGACCGGCTCGAACGTTGCGGCCGCGGCGCTAGCGGGCATTTTCCGGCGTCTTGATCGGGTAGTCGTACGGCTCGAAATCCACCGTCGGTGGCTGCAGGAAGTTGTGCGCCGGCGGCGGTGACGTCGTCGTCCACTCCAGTCCCTTGGCGTTCCAGGGGTTGTCCAGCGCCTTGCGGCCGAACCACAGCGACCAGATCAGATACACCATGGGGAACAGGTATCCCGCCGCCAGGATCGTCGCCCCGGCCGAGGACAAGATGTTCAGGAACTGGAATTCCGGCGGGTAGTCATGATACCGCCGCGGCATCCCCAGGTAGCCCAGCAGGAATTGCGGAAAGAAGGTGACGTTGAAGCCAATGAAGATCAGGAACGCCGACACCCGCCCCCACGCCTCGGGATACATTCGGCCGGTGAACTTCGGCCACCAGAAGTGCAGCCCGCCCAGGAACGCCAGCATGGTGCCACCCACCATGATGTAGTGGAAATGCGCCACCACGAAATACGTGCCGTGCACATGCTCGTTGATCGACAGCGTGGCCAGGAACAGCCCGGTCAGGCCGCCGACGACGAACAGCCCGATATAGCCCATCGCGTACAGCATCGGGGTGTCCAGCCGGATGCTGCCCTTGTAGATCGTTGCCGTCCAGTTATAAACCTTCACCGCGGAGGGCACCGCCACGGCAAAGCTCAGGATCGAGAACACCAGGGCAGCGGTGTCGCTGATCCCGTTGACGAACATGTGGTGCCCCCACACCAGGAAGGTGATCGAGGCCAGCGCGATCGAGGCATAGGCGATGAAGCGGTAGCCGAAGATGCGCTTCTGCGCGAACGCCGGAACGATCTCGCTGATCACCCCCATCCCAGGCAGCACCATGATGTAGACCGCCGGATGAGAGTAGAACCAGAACAGGTGCTCGAACAGCACCGGATCGCCACCCAGCGCCGGGTCAAAGATGCCGATCTTGAAGGCACGCTCCATCACCAGAAGGATCAGCGCGATGGTGATCACCGGCGTGGCCAGCAGGAAGATCAGGCTGACCGCATAATGCGTCCAGACGAAGATCGGCATCCGGAACCAGGTCATCCCCGGCGCCCGCATCGTGTGGATCGTCACCACGAAGTTCAGCCCGGTCAGGATCGAGGAAAACCCGACAACGATCACCCCCACCAGCGCCGGGATGACATAGGTGTTGGAGAATGTGGTGCTGAAGGGTGCATAGAACGTCCAGCCGGTGTCGACACCGCCGATGATCAGGTCCGCCAGGGTGAACAGCGCGCCGGTGACGAAGATGTACCAGCTCAACAGGTTCAGCCGCGGGAACGCCAGGTCCTTGGTGCCGATCATCAGCGGGATCAGGAAGTTGCCGAACGTCGCCGGTATCGACGGGATCAGGAAGAACCAGACCATCACCACGCCGTGCACGGTGAAGATCTTGTTGTAGGTGTCGCTGGTGAAGATCTGCCCGTTCGGCACCAGCAGCGACAGCCGGATCAACCCCGCTGCGATGGCACCGATCACGAAGAACGCGGTGATCGTCGACAGGTACAGCAAACCGATCCGCTTGTGGTCGGTGGTGAAGAACCATGAACGCAGTGTGTGCGCCTCATGCAGGTAATCCGCCGGCCGCCCGATCGTTGAGCGAGGTGTCTCCGGATCACGCAGCGCCTGGTCCAGCGGGCTCATCGGTTTGGCTCCCTGTCTGTGCCAGGTTGTTGGGTGCCGAGCTGTCTGATGTAGGCCACCAGCCGGATCATGTCGTCCTCGCCGACGATGCCCTTGAACGCCGGCATCACCTGCTTGTAGCCCGCCACCAGGTTGCCGTCCGGATTCAGGATTTTGTCGCGAAGATACGTCTCATCCGCGATCTTCGTCCCGCCACCCTCCTGCGGCACCGGATTGCCGTACAGCCCGGCCAGCGAGGGCGCCCGTGTCTGACTGCCGGGCGTATGGCAACCGCTGCATCCGAGGGACGAGAAAAGCTTCTCCCCAGCCCGAGCCAGGCTGCCGGCACTGCCCGCATGTGCCAGCCAGTTGCCGTAGTCCGCCTGGGTCATCACGTACAGCATCCCGACCATCGTCGAGTGATCAGTGCCGCAGAATTCGGTGCACAGCAGCCGGTACGCGCCCGGCCGGTCGGCGGTGAACGAAAGCTGGGTATAGCGGCCCGGCAGCGTCTCCATCTGGATGCGCAAGGCCGGCACGTACAATGAGTGGATGACGTCCTGGCTGATCATGTTGATGACGATCGGCTCGCCGACCGGCACATGCAGATCGTTGATCTCCGCCTGGCCGCCCGGATGCTGGAACTTCCACATCCACTGCCGGCCGATCGCCTGCACCTCGGTCGCGTTCGCCGGCACCGCCTTGTGGCTGATGAACATCGTCGCACCCCAGGCAAAGAAGATCAGCGTCAGCACGAACGGAATGATCATCCAGCCAAGCTCGAGCAGCCGGTCGCGATCCTCGCTGAATGAGCGGTTGACCACCTTGCCGTCGCGGTAGCGCACCGCGAAGACCGTGATGCCGATAAAGATCGGCACCACCAGCAGCAGCGTCAGCAGCGTGAACGCCCAGATCAGATGGTCGGTCTCGGCCGCGCTGGCCGAGGCCTCCGACGGCCATAGCCCCAGCGGATAGGCGCCCGGGTTCATGGCGCGGTGTCCAGCGGCCGCCCGACCATCAAGGCCATCGCCCGATCGATCGGGATCCTGGCCCGCTGATGACCCGGATCGACCCAGCCATAATGGTCAAGCAGCGCATTCGCCCGCGCCCGCAGGCCGGCCAGATCGGCTGGCGCATCGGCCTGCAGGTTCGGCGCCGGCGGCACGATCGGCACAACCTGCTCGGCCGTCAGCACCGGCCGGTGATTCACCGCGACCCGACGCAGCAACCGCTCCACCAGCACCATGCTGCCGATGATGATCGAGGCCACGACAAGCAGGCCAACGGCCAGTCTTGCCATGGTCAGCGCGTTCATGTCCCCGGTCTCATGACCAGCCTTGCGTGCCGCCCGGCTAGGCGGCTCCGCCGGCTGGCCCCGCCCGCTCGGGTCCGACACGACGGTCTCGCCAGACGCCGCGCCGTCCGGCACCGTGGCCAGCCGGTTCAGCAGCACCCATCCGCCTGCCAGCACGCTGATCCGGGTGATCCACCGCGCGGCGAACGCCACCTTGTCGCTAGAGCCTGATAGCTTCAGGTTGAAGCCATCAGGCTCTAGCTTTGTTTGTCTGAGAGGGCGATTCACGTCTGAGGTTGCACCAACCTCAGACGATCGCGCTCTAACGCCGCGGTTGGGGCGGCTCATGCGGCAACTCCTTCGGCCAGGATCTCCATCGGCAGGTTGCGCGGCAAGGTGATCGCGACCAGCAGCGCCGCAATGCCGCCCAACCCCAGCACCGCCAGCGCGTCCTCCAGGTTCAGCAGGAACCCGCCGCGAAACACCGGTGTCACCAGCCACAGCATCTCCAGCAGGTGCACCGTCAACAGCATTCCGCCACAGCAGGCCGAAACAACCGGCAGCCGCGCCACCGCGGCCGGCAGCATCACCAGCGCGATGACGGTGCACGACACCGCCATCCATATCACCGCTTCCCCCAGGCCGGCCCCGCGCAACTGGTACCAGACGATCTCGTCCGGCAGGTTGGCCGACCAGACCACAAGATACTGCGTCAGATGCAGGAACATCCAGCCGACCAGCACGCAGATCAGCACCACCCGAGCGCGCACCGGCACGCTGCCGGGGCTCTGCACCGAGACCACCAGCAGCGCGGCTGACGCCGCGATCGCCATCTGCGCCATGATCAGCAGCAACCCAAACGCCGAGGACCCAAGTTGCGGCTGCAACGACATTACCCAGTCGATCGCCGCCAGGCTGGCCATGCCGGCGTGCAGCAGCAGCCCGATCATCGCCAGCACCCGGCCGCGTCCCTGGCGGAATGGCGCGCTGAATACAGCCGCAAGCAGGCACCAGACGATCAGCAGCACCAGCATTCGTATGACGAATGCATGCGGCGCCATCCAGTCTGCCGGCAGTCCGCCGGGCCGGGCATACAGTTCCGTCACTTGCAACATCAGCGGAATGGCCAGCAGGCTGGCGGGAAATATCAGCAGCAGCATCCGCCGCAGCACCATCAGCAGCACACTTCCGGCGCCAACCAGATCCGCCGTCATCACGATCGGCAGCGCACCCAGCGGCAGCGCGATCAGGAACAGCCACAGCGAAAGATACGACGGCATGACGGCGCCGCCGTGCAACAGCAGACCGGCGCATCCCAGCGCACCCAGCAGGGCGCAAATGCCAATGAAGACGACGCCTCGACTCATTTTGCTGCTTCCAGCGCGGTCTGGTCGGTGCTTGGCAGCGCCGCCACCGCGGAGTTCTGGCTCAGTTGCAGGGCCCGGATATAGGCGATGATGGCCCAGCGGTCGGCCGGCGCCACCCGGTCGGCAAAGCTGTACATCGCGCCATGCCCATTGGTGATGGCGTTGTAGAACACGTCTGCCTTGGCCGTCCGCAGCTTGCCCTCGACGAAGGACGGCGGGTGGGTGAACCCGCGCTGCACGATCATCCCCTCGCCATTGGCCGCCTCGCCATGGCAGGGCGTGCAGAAAATCTCGAACCGCTGCTTGCCGCGCGCCAGCAGATCCACGCTGGCCACCGTCGGTGCGCTTGTTTGTTCCGCTGCCGCCGCGCGCGCCACCGTTCCGGCCACCGGCGGCTGCATGATGGTGCCGTTGCGGAAGAATGAGTTGCCGTCCCAGGTCTGGAAGCGCTCCTGAGTATACATGTCCTCGCGTTTGCAGGCCGCCAGACCGCCCAGCAGGGCCACGGCCAGCATGACCCGCCTCAACGCCGCACCTCACTGATCCGCCGTGGCCGCGGCGAAAGCGCTTCCAGCGCGGCCCGCACCGTCGCACTGTCGAAACTGGCGTCCCGTGCTTCAACCGCCAGGAAAAAGCGGTCGCTGCTGGCCCGGGTGAACTCCGGGATGTTGAACGCCGGGTGGTTCAGCCGCGGCAGCCGGTTCAGCATCAGCAGCATCCCCATCACCACCAGGGTCCCCACCGTCAGTGCGAACGATATCGTCGGCACCAGGAACGCCGGCCAACTGAACAGTGGCCGGCCGCCGATGTTGAACCGGTAGTGGACGATCGTGGCATAGGCGCACATCCCCATCATCGCCACCCCGCCCAGCAGCGCACCCGCCAGCGCCCACGCCAGCATGGGTTTCGGCTGCAGACCCAACGCCTCCGCCACCTCCGGCAGCGGCACGGGGGAAAAGGCGTCAAGCCGGCCCAACTGCTTCGGACGCAGGGCATTGATCGCATCCACCAGCGCCGCGGGGTTCTCGAATTCCGCGCTCAGCCCCCAGATCGGGGCCGCCGCCTCACTGCCGTGCTCAGCCATGGCGCACCGGCATCGCCGGCACCAGCCGCCGCACCTCAACCACCGAAACCACTGGCAGGTATCGCATGAACAACAGCAGCAGCATCAGGAACAGCCCGATCGAGCCGACAAAGGTCGCCACCCCCCAGATCCCGATGTGATAGGCCTGTGCCGAAGAAGGCAGGAAGTCGTGCTGCAGGGTGACCACGATCACCATGAAATGGTCGGCATAACTCCCCGCTGCCACAAGCAGTCCCACCACCAGCAGCGCAATCGGTGATCGGCGCAATGTCCCCGACCAGAACAATTGCACCGGCAACAGCGCCAGCAGCAACACGCTCCATGTACTCCAGGCATGCGGCCCATGGAACCGCTGCCCCAGAACAGCCACGTCAAAGCGTGATCCCATGATCCAACTGGTCAGGAACTCCGCAGCGTAGCAATACAGGTTGGCCAGCCCAAGGCCCAGCAGCAGCCAGCCCAGCAGCTCCAGATGATAAGCCGTGATCAGCGCATTGAGCCCGAACGCCAGGCGGATCGTCACCAGCAAGACGGCGACCATGGCAACGCCAGAGAACACCGCAGCCAGCAGAAACGCGACCGGCAGCAGGGTGTCATGCCACCCCGGTTCGACGGTGCCGGCGAACATCACCGAGGCACCCGTCTGCAGCGACATCACCAGCAATATGCCGAACACCGCTATCGCCCGGTAGCCGTCCTGCCACCGACGCCAATGGATGACCGAGCCGCGCCAGCCCAATGCTGCGATGCCGTAAAGCTGTGCCTTCAGCAGCCTGACCCACGCACCTTCCGGCCCAGCCTGGCGCAACACCTCCTCGAACGCCTGGTCCCGCATGTTGGCCAGGTCGGGCAGGATGCCGACATACCAGAAGCACAGGCAGATCAGCAGATAGCTGATGATGTCGACCGCATCCCAGACCAGCGGGCTGCGCCACTGCGGCCACAGCAGCAGCGTGTTCGGATACGGCAGGTTCCAGTAGAAGAACCATGGCCGGCCCAGGTGGATGATCGGATACAGTCCCGCCGCCGCCGCCGCGAGCAGGCCCATCGTCTCGGTGATCCGGTTCACCGCGCCGCGCCATTCCGACCCCACCAGCAGCAGCATCGCCGATACCAGCAGCCCGCCGCTGGCGATACCGATCCACCAGTCGTAGCTGACGATGTCCAGTGCCCAGGTGACCGGGACATTGTTGCCCCAGATCCCCACCCCTTCCCACAGCAGCCAACCGACGCTGACAACCATCAGCCCGGTCAGGCCGCAGGCAAGGCCGAATACCAACCACCAGCGGCGCAACGGCTGGTGATACAGCGCGATATCGGTCACCCCCTTGCCGGCGGTCCCCCAACTCTGCCCGGGCGCCAGCAACGCGGCCGCCGATTCGGATGGCGGGGTCATCAGGCCTCCTTGTCCGGCGCTGGCGCCATGGCGGCGAGATAAGTGGTCTTCGGCCGGACGTTCAGCTCCCCCAGCAGCGCATAGTTCCGCGCATCCCGCCGGGCCGCCAGTACCGCGCTGCCCTGGTCGTTCAGGTCGCCGAAGACGATCGCCTCGGTCGGGCATGCCCCCTGGCAGGCCGTCTGCACCGCACCGTCCGGGATCGGCTTGTTGTCCTTGTCGGAGGCGATGCGCGCGCTGACGATGCGCTGCACGCAATAGGTGCACTTCTCCATCACCCCGCGGGCGCGCACTGTCACCTCCGGGTTGCGCTGCAACTGCAGCGATGGTTGCGCGCCAGCCGAGTAGTCCAGGTAGTTGAAGTGCCGCACCTTGTACGGGCAGTAGCCGGAACAGGCACGCGTGCCGACGCAGCGGTTGTAGACCATCAGGTTCAGCCCCTCCTGGTCATGCAGCGTCGCCTCCACAGGGCAGCCCACTTCGCAGGGCGCCTCCTCGCAATGCATGCAGGGAACCGGCTGAAACTTCGTCCGCGGCGCCTCGACCGGGCCTTCATAATACCGGTCGACCCGCAGCCAGTGCATCTCCCGGCCCATGGCCACCTGGTCGCGGCCCACCACGGCGATGTTGTTTTCCGCCTGGCAGGCCGTCACGCAGGCATTGCAGCCGATGCAGGTATCTAGGTTGATCACCATGCCCCAGGCCCGCCCGTCGCCTTCCTTCGACGCGTACAGCGTTGGTTGGTCCCAGCTTTTGGTCTCACCCGCCGGCGGGCCGCCCGACACCTGCGTGCGGATGAAGTCGTGCCCCTCCATGCCGCCGTGTTCCTGCGTGGTGGCGAAACGGATGCTGCGGCCGGTCTTGATCAGCCTGGCGTTGTCCATCCGCCACGGCGAGGCGGCGTCGCGCAGCACGTTCGCATCATAGCCCAGCCCGTAGCCGATCTGGCCCGGCACTGACCGGCCATAGCCCAGCGTCAGCCCGATGACCGTGTCCGCCTGGCCGGGCAGCACCCAGACTGGCCCGTCCATTGAGCGCCCACCCGCCGTCACGGTGACCACGTCGCCGGTCTCCAGCTTCTCGCGCGCCGCCATCGCCGGGGAGATGGTCACCGCGTTCTCCCACACCATCTTGGTCAGCGGCTTCGGCAATTCCTGCAGCCACGGGTTGTCGGCGAAACGGCCGGTCCATACCGTCGGATCAGGCCGGAACAGCACCGTCGTCCCTTGTGAGGCCGAAGCTGACAGCGGCGTCGGGCTGCCCTGAACCGTCACCGCCTCGGCCGGAAAGGCGCTGTCTGGCACGAAGCCGTCGCGCAGCATTGCCTGCCACTTCGACGCAAAGGATTCCTCCGCTTCGGTCCCCTGCCAGTGGCTGCGCAGCAGGTCCTGCGCCGTCCTTGGCTGCTGGTCGATCAGCAGCGACAGGATCTCGCTGGCCGAGCGCCCGTCATAGATCGGCGCGATCGTCGGCTGCAGCAGGCCCACCGTCCCGTCCGGGGAGCGTGCGTCACCCCAGGATTCCAGCGGATGCAGCAGCGGCAGGTGCCAGTCAGCGCGCAGCCCGGTCTCGTCCTCGAACCCGCCGGCGTGGATCTTCAGTTTTACCTTGCGCAGCGCGTCCAGAACGTTCAGCGAGCCAAACGCCTCATAGGCCGGGTTGCTTTCCAGCATCACCAGGGCATCGACGGACCCGTCGTGCATCGCCTTGACCAGATCAGCCAGCGGCGCCGCCTGACCCTGCACCGGCGCCGTATACACAACCGTCTGCCCCACATTGCCCAACGCTGCGTTCAGCCGGTGCACCGCCTCATGCACTTCGGCCGGCTGGTTGGTGCCGGCGACGACCAGGCTGCCGCCGCGCGCGGCGTGCAGCGCCTGCGCCGCCCGTGCCCGCCAGCGCGCCATCTCGTCTCCGCCGGCGCCTGCTGCCGCGGGCGCCCCCGGTCCGGAAAGATCCTCGGTCAACCCCTGCAGCAAGGCGACCAGTTGCCGCGGCGTCGCCGTCAGCGGATAATCCGCCTTCGCCAATGTCAGGCTGGGCAGGCTGCCGACCGCGTGCAGCGTCATCAGCGCACCCGCGGACGTCGAGGCCCGCCGTGCCGCCGCCCAGGCCCGAGAGGTGCCGACCTGCCACGGCCCGGGATCCAGGAAATCACCGTCGAACGCCACGATGACCTTGGCGTGCTCGAACCGCCATTGCGGGTCCAGCGGCTTGCCGAACACGCGTCGTGTGGCCTCCGCCTGCGCCGAGCGGTCGTAGCCGGCATGGCTGTGCCAGCGCATGGCGGGATATGCCGCCTGTAGTGCGGCGATCTGCGCCAGCAGCAGCGGCGAGGAGAGCGGCCCCGTCAGCAGCCGCAGCCCGCCCCCGCCAGAGGCCTTGATCGCCGCCAGCTTCCCGGTCACCGCGCCGCGGAATTCTTCCCACGTGCTGGCATGCCCCAGATGCAGCACGGCCTGTGAGCGGTTCGGATCGTACAGCTCCAGCACCGAGGCTTGGCCGAACACGTCGGTGCCCCCGCGGCTCCAGGGATGGTCGGGATTGCCCTCGATCTTCAATGGCCGGCCGTCACGCGTGGTCACCAGGATGCCATTCGCCAAGCCGTCGATCAGCGCCACGCTGGCAAAACTGTCAGACACGCCGGGCTGCGTCGCCAGCGGCTTGTTGACCCACGGCACCTCGTGGTTCCGCGGATCGGGCTCCTCGTCGCAGCCGCCCAACCCCGCCATCATCAGCGACGCCGCCATCAGCCGCAGGAAGCCACGCCGCTCGGGCCCTTGCGACAGGTCGGTGACGGCCGGAAACTCCTCCGCCACCCGGCGACGGAACTCCGGCGTGTCCAGCAGCGCATCCAGGCTGCGCCACTGGTTCACCGGTGGCATGTCGAGCAGTCCGTCAGCCGCGCGGGGCCCGCGATATGCTCCTGCGCCACCAGCGACGCGCCGATCGAAGCCTGATTCTCCGGCGGCGACCACTCCATGTTCCAGACCTGCGCGGCAGGGCGCAGGAACTTCTCCGGGGCGCGGTGGCAGGTCAGGCAGAACTCCATGGTGAAGGACTTCGCGGCATAGGTCAGTTGCATCTGATCCACAGCACCATGACAGCTTGAGCAGCCGACGCCTTTGGTGACGTGGATTGAGTGATTGAAGTACACATAGTCCGGCAGACGGTTCACCCGGATCCAGTGCAGCGGATCATTGTTGGCCAGGCTGTCACGCACCGGCGCCAGCATCGGCGCCTGGTTCCAGATTTCGTGGTGACACGTCATGCAGGTGTGCGTGGGCGGCAGCCCGGCGGTGGCCAGCGTCTCGACCTGTTGGTGGCAGTTGCGGCAGTCCAGCCCAAGCTCTCCGGAATGGTGCTTGTGGCTGAATGGCACCGGCTGTTCCGGCGCCACACCCACTGATCCCGCGTAGTCGGAATGCGCATAGCCGCTCAAGCCAAGGAACGCCGCCACCACCAGCCCGACCAGCGTCAGCAGGAACAGCCGCAGGATCGCATCCGCACCCGGGGCAAAGAGCTGTCGCACGCCTCAGCGCGCCGCGGTCAGATTGGCAAGGCGCATGGAATCGGCTGCTCCCGCGGTTAACGATCGGTTAGCTCTGGTTTAATGCCGAAGCCTGTCTTGGCAATTCACGCCTCCGTATCGCTGGGGCTTGGACCGGCGGCTTTTGAACCGGCCTTTCATCGTGCCTGACTGTTGGCCGCATCGCCGACAGCGAAGCTCTGCAGCAACAGCGCGTGCCCGTCCGGATCATGCGTCAGCATCACCCGCCTGCCATCCGCCAGGCGCACGGCGTCCGCCGGCAGCACCCCGACCTCCAGAACCACACGCGTGGCCGCGACATCACAGGGCCGCAGTTGCCGCATTGGCCGCACCGCGGGCTTGCGATAGCCCAGCAGCTCCAGATGCGGCGTCGGTGCGGCCGGCTCCAGCGCGACGACATCCACGCTGACATCGCTCAGGCCGTCCAGCCGATCCTGCTCCGGTCCGCTGTTGACCTGCCGCGACGCCATGCGGAAACCAAGCTGGTCGCGGTAGAACGCGATGCTTCGCTCCACATCCATCACCACGATGGCGGAATGGTCGATGCCGGCTTCGTGGCGGTCCGGAAACCGAATCAGCTCCAGCGGGTGGCCGTCGGGATCACGGAACTTGCAAGCCACCACCCCGCCGGAGCTTGCCGGCAACTGCTGCGGTCCGTCGCTGATCAAGCTGGGTTGCACGCCCTGTAGCCGCGCGAAACTGTCCGCCATGTCCGCCACCGGCAGGGCAAAATGCTGGAACACCTGGTCTGCCGACACCGCGTCGGCCGGATAACGATCGCCGGGCGGCCGGAACGCCTGCAGCACCAGGGCCTGCGCACCGCGGCGCAGTTCCACCGCGCTGATCCGCTCCGCCCCCAGCAAGGCCGTCATCGCCGGTTCGACATCCCCACGGCCAAGGACGCGGAATCCCAGCCCGTCGACATAGAACCGTTCCGCCGCCGCCAGGTCCATCACCGTCAGCTCGATGCGCAGGATCCCGGCGGTTTTGCAGCTCTGCTCCATTGTCCACCCTCGTCTGTCGGTCGCCGGGATGCTGCCCACGCGCTCAAAGCTGCGCCCCACGGACATTCGTATAGACAGCCATCAGCCGGTGCGACACGCACAGGAACAGCCGGCATCTGTTGCGCCCCCCAAACGTCAGGTTGGAGACGGTGTCGCCGGTCAGGATCTTGCCGATCAACGAGCCATCCGCATCGATGCAGTGCACGCCGTCCGCCGCGCTGCTCCAGACCCGTCCATCGGCATCGCACCGCATTCCGTCGGCGTAGCCGGGGAACACCTCATGGAACACCCGACCATGCCGCAGCCGCCCGTCCACCACGTCGAACAACCGGATATGGCGGACCGCATCCGGGTCGAACTGCACGCCCGTCTCCGCCACATACAGCCTGCGCCCGTCGGGGGAGAAGCAAAGCCCATTGGGTCCGGCGAAGTCGTCCGCCGCCACCGCCAGCGTGCCATCCGGATCCAGCCGGTACAGCGTCGGCGGCAGCTCTGCTACATGCTTGCCGCCCTCATAGTCGGTGTTGCCGCCGTAGTGTGGATCGCTGAACCAGATCGCCCCGTCGTCCGCCACCACCACGTCGTTCGGGCTGTTCAGCCGCTTGCCCTCGAACCGGTCCGCCAGCACGGTAACCGACCCGTCCAGTTCGGTCCGGCTGATGCAGCGCCCACGGTGTGAGCAGCCGATCAGCCGCCCTTCCCGGTCGCGGGTATGGCCATTCTCGAAGTTCGACGGCTGGCGGAAAATGGACACTCCGCTGCCCTCCGTCCAGCGCAGGATCCGGTCGTTCGGCAGGTCGCTGACCAGCAACTGGTTGGCGTCGGCGAACCAGACCGGCCCCTCCAGCCAGCCATAGCCCTCGCCCAGCGTCAGCAGCGGCGCGTTCGGCAGCACGCAGGCAATGAAGCGCGGGTCATGCGTCTCGATCCAGGCCGGCATGGCGCTACGTCACATGACAGGGCCGGCGCACCGGCGGCACATGCAACTGCACCGTCATCAGCACCGCCGGCTCATGGCCGATCGTCCCCGACCGGTGTCCTAGGCGGCCCGAGGCGTCCTGCCTGCACCCTTGGTCCTCACCGAGGGAGAACTCCCCGGGTCCCATCTCGACGCGTGTGCCGTCCATCGCCTCGACCCACCACCGCCCCGACAGCGGCACGATCCACTGCGGCGCCGGATTCTCATGCCATTCGCCAACCCATCCGACCGGCTGGACGGTGAAGACCACCGTCGCTTCGCCGCGCGCCTGCGTGTCGTTCCACTGCGGCGCCGCGGCGCCGACGCCCTTCAGCTCCCACTCGGTCAGTTCGCATTGGCTATGGTGGCTGACGCCGTCCTCGTCGGTCCAAAGGTGCCAGTAGGCAACGCGGGGTTTGTCGCTCATGGGTTCTCCGCCTGCGCATAGGGATGGGTGGAAGACAGCGGGTTGTTAAAGAACTGTCCGACGGTGGCACTCGTGGTGCCGAACGTAATCAGCAGAAAACCGCCTGCCAGGGAGAAATTCTTCAGGCAATCCCAGAACAGATTACGCGCCTTGCTTTCGCCGCGGTGCCAGAAGTCGCCTGGCGTCCAGAACTGCTTCCACAGCAGCGCCGTCACGCCGCAGTATCCCGCCATGATGAACGCCGCCAGCCGGTCGGCGACCCCGGTCAGGATGCCCAGCGGCATCAGGATTTCGACGCAGACGCCGATCAGGATCAGCACCGTCGCCGCACCGGATGACGCCACCGCCTGCTGCGCCTGTCCCACTGCGCCGCGGAAGTTGATGATCTTGTCCAGCGCCGAGAACGGCAGGAACAGCACCACCAGCAGGTAGCGCACGACAATGGCGACCAGGACCGCGAACGTCATGCGCCCAGCCGCTGGCGCAGGTGCTCAGCGACACGCAGCGCGTTGGCAATGATCGTCAGGGTGGGGTTCACCGCACCGATCGAGGGAAAGAAGCTGGCGTCCGTGACATACAGGTTATCGAGCTCATGCGCCTTGCAGTTCAGATCCAGCACCGAGCTGGCCGGATCGACGCCGAAGCGGCAGGTGCCCGCCTGATGCGCGGTGCCGCCGATCGGGATGTTCTTGCCCAGATACAGGCTGCGCTCCAGCAGCACCGGATGCGCCCCAGCCTTCGACAGATAATGCTCCAGCTTCTTCTTCAGCCGGTGGTGCGCCTCCATGTTGTTCTCTTGCAGGTCGAGCACGACGCGGTCACCGTCATAGAAGATCCGGTTCTCCGGCCGTGGCAGATCCTCCGACGACAGCCAGAAATCCATCGAGTAGCGCGCCATCTTGTCGAACGGCATTTCCGGCAGCCATTCCAGCCACGACGGCAGCGCCTCGGCCTTGATCTGGTCGGCGTGCGACGTGGCGCACATCTGGATCAGCCCCAGCGGATAGTCCCAGTCATCCGCGCCGAAGTAGAAGTCGCTGACCGCCAGCGTCTTCTGGAACACTGTCTCGTTCGGCTGGCGCAGCAGCGCCATCAGCACCGACTGGTTGTGGCGCATGTAGTTGCGCCCGACCTGGCCGGAGCCGTTCGCCAGGCCGTTGGGGTGCGTGGTATTGGCCGAACGCAGCAGCAGCAGGGCCGAGGACAGCGCCCCGCAGGCCATCACGACAATGTCGGCGCTATACTGCTCCCGCACGCCATCGCGGATCACGTCAACCGCGCTGACCCGCTTTCCGTCGGGATCCGTCTCCAGCCGGGTCACATACGCGTTGGTCAGCAATGTCAAATTGGGATGCGCTGCCAGTGCCGGGTCCACGCACATCACCTGCGCATCCGCCTTACCGTTCAGCAGGCAGGGGAAGCCATCAAACGCGTCGCAGCGGATGCAGACGCTGGTCGGCGTCACCTTGCCGTCCTTCTCATCCAGCTTGATGCCCAGCGGCAGATGGAACGGACGCAGCCCCTGCTCCCGCAGGCTGTCGCTCAATTCCTTGATCCGCGGCGCATGCAGCACCGCCGGATACGGAAACGGTTCCGACGTCGGCGGCTCGGTCGGGTCCTCGCCGCGCTGGCCATGCACGACGAACAGCTTCTCCGCCTCGGTGTAGAACGGCTCGAAATCGCGGTACTTCAGCGGCCACTCCGGCGAGATGCCGTCCTTGTGCTGAATGACCTCGAAATCACGCTCCCGCAGCCGGAACAGCGCGGCGCCATAGACCTTGGAGTTGCCGCCGACGAAGTAGTGCAGCCCGGGGTGGAACACCCGCCCGTCACTGCCATACCAGTTCTCCTTGGCCTGATAGGCGCCGTCGACGAAGACGGTCTTCGAATCCCAGTTCAATATCGAACGCGGCAGATAGTCCCCCCGCTCCAGCAACAGGATGCGCTTGCCGGTCGGCGCCAGGCGATGCGCCAACGAAGCGCCGCCGGGACCGCTGCCGACCACGATCACATCGTAATGGTCCAACTCAGCCTCCTGTCGAGAAGCCGGGATAGTCCGTCATCCCGCCATCGACGAACAGGGTGGTGCCGACAACATAATCCGAATCGTCCGAAGCCAGCCACACCGCCGCCCGCGCGATGTCCTCTGGCTCGCCGATACGCTTGTAGGGCACCAGCGTCATCAGCGCGTCGTACGCTGCCTTGGTCTGCCAGGCTGCGGTGTTGATCGGCGTGCGGATCGCCCCGGGCGCGATGCTGTTGACCCGCACGCGCAACGGCGCGACCTCCTGCGCCAGGCTCTGCATCAGCATGTTGATCCCACCCTTGGAGGCGGCGTAGTTCGCGTGCCCGCCCCAGGCGATCACCTGGTGCACCGAGCTCATGTGAATGATCTTGCCCAGGGCGGCGGAGATGTCGGGGCGCATGCCGCGGCGCATGAACTCCTTCAGCGCCTCTCGCGCGCACAGGAACTGCCCGGTCAGGTTGATGTCGATGACCGTCTTCCACTGCGCCAGCGTCATCGCGTGGAACGGCGAATCCCGCTGCAGGCCGGCATTGGCGACCAGGATGTCCACCGTGCCGAATGCCTGCACCGTCTGGGCGAACATCGCCACCACCTGCTCCTCGCTGGAGACGTCCGCCTTGATCGCCAAGCCGCGCGCCCCGGCCTGCTCGATGGTGTGAACCACCTCCTGCGCCGCATCGTCGCCGGAGACATAGTTGACCACGACATCCGCCCCCGCCTGCGCCAGCGCGATCGCCACGCCTCGGCCGATGCCCGAGTTCGCACCCGTCACAACCGCCTTCTGGCCGGTCAGCACCTTTTGCACCGGCCGCCGCGGCGCTGTCGTCTCAGGCAGATGCGATTCGGGCTGATGCGGGTCGGGCTGATGCGGCTCGGGCATGCAAAGGTCCTTCAGGTGATTACACGGCCGCCGCGGTCATGGATGGCGTAGGCAAACAGCCACTTGCTGCTGACCAGGAACCGGTTGCGGAAACCGATCAGGAAAAAGATATGCGCAACCGCCCACATCAGCCATGCGGCGAACCCGGTCAGATGCACTTTGCCGAACTGCGCAACTGCCCGGTTGCGGCCGATCGTCGCCAGGGTGCCGAAATCGTGATACCTGAACGGTCCCAGGGCCGGCTGGCCGTCCAGGCGTGCGCGGATCAGCCGGCCAACATAGTCGCCCTGCTGCTTGGCCACCGGCGCCAGCCCCGGCAACGGCTTGCCGCGCTCATCGAATGCCTCGGCCGCGTCGCCGATGACGAAGATTTCCGGATAACCCGGCACGCTCAGATCAGGCTGGACCGAGACCCGGCCGCCATGCCCCGGCTTGATCCCCAGCCACGCCGCAACAGGCGTGGCCGCCACCCCGGCGGTCCAGATAATGGTTTCAGCCGATATGACTTCGCCGCCCACATGCACCGCGCCCGAGGTGATGTCGGTCACGTTCGTCCCGATATGGATCTCCACCCCCATCTCCGCCAGGTCATCGCGCGCACGTTGCGAAAGCTCTGGCGGGAAATGCGCCAGCAGGCTGGCGCCGGCCTCCACCAGCACCACCCGCGCCTTCATCCTGGGATCGCCGCCGAAGCTGCGCAGCCGCTCGTCGCGCGCTAGCCCGGCGATCGCACCCGCCATCTCCACGCCGGTAGCCCCGCCGCCGATCAGCGCGAAGGTCAGCAGCTTGCGCCGGTCCGGATCATCCGCCGCAAGGTTGGCCGCCCGCTCAAACACGCTCAGGATCTGTTGGCGCAGGCTCAGCGCGTCGTTCAGCGCCTTCAACCCGCGGGCGTGCTGCTGCCAGCTTGCGTTGCCGAAATAGCTGGTCTCGGACCCGGTCGCCAGCACCAGCGTATCATAGCCGATCCGCTGCCCATCGCAGATGACCACACGCTCCGCCGTATCTACCCCCGACACCACACCCATCCTAACATGCGTGCGCTGGCTCGATCCGACCTCGTCGCGCAGCGGGGTAGAGATGTCGTCCGCCGCCAAGGCTGCCGTCGCCACCTGGTAGAGCAGCGGCTGGAACAGGTGATGGTTGTGCTGGTCGATGACGAACAGATCCACGTCCGGATCCCGTTGCAGCGCCTGAGCCGCCTGCAGACCGCCGAACCCCGCGCCAACAATCACCACGCGATGGCGACGCCCCATGCCACCGCGCGGCGCGGACTGTGCGATTGCGCTGCGTACCGCTAGTACCACACCGACACCGCATAGCAGGGCAACCAAGGATCGCGAAGCAGACCATTGCGTAGACATAAGGAAACCGTCTCAAAATCCAGCCGAGACGCGAACGGATCGCGGCCCTTATGGTTGCCACAGGAAACGCCGCGCACGCGATCGCGATGGAACAGGCTTTCGACGCTTTACGTTCGCGGTTGCGTCAAACAGCGGCAATCGAAGGATCCAACAACATGGCAGGCCGGATCGAAGATTACGCCGTGATCGGCAACTGCGAGACCATCGCCCTGGTCGGACGTGACGGTTCAATCGACTGGCTGTGCGCACCACGCTTCGACAGCGCCGCCGTCTTCGCCGCCCTGCTGGGTTTGCCCGACAACGGAAGGTGGCTGATCGCCCCGGTCGACGCCGAGGCCCGCGTCCGCCGCCGCTACCGCGGCAACACCCTGGTGCTGGAGACCACGTTTGAGACTGCGACCGGCGCCGTCTCGATCATCGACTTCATGGCCCGTCCGGACGGCGTCACCCATATCGCCCGCATCGTGCGTGGACTGGACGGCTCCGTGCCCATGCGCATGGACCTGATCGCCCGCTTCGACTACGGCTCCGTCGTTCCCTGGGTGTCGCGCCAGCCGGACGGGCGCCTGCAGATGACTGCCGGGCCGGACCGCCTGCTGCTGGACACCGCCGCGGACTTGCGCGGCGAGGACATGCGCACGGTGTCGGAGTTCACTGTCGCCGCCGGACAGGATGTCGCCTTCACCCTGACCTGGAACCCCTCATTCCACGCCTGCCCGCCGCGCATCTCACCGCAGACGCTGCTGCCGCGGGAGGAAGCCGATTGGACCAACTGGTCCAGCGGCTACAAGCCTATCGGCGAATGGGACGACATCGTCCTGCGTTCGCTGATCACGCTGAAGGCGCTGGCGCATTTTGAGACCGGTGGCATCGTCGCCGCCGGCACCACGTCCCTGCCGGAGAAGATCGGCGGCCCGCGCAACTGGGACTACCGCTACTGCTGGCTGCGCGACGCCACCCTGACCCTGTACGCGCTGATCGAAAGCGGCTTCCTGGAAGAAGCCGGCAGCTTTCGCGACTGGCTGATGCGCGCCGTCGCCGGCAGCCCGGCCGAACTGCAGATCATGTACGGCATCGCCGGTGAGCGTCGGCTGACGGAATATGAAGTCCCTTGGCTGTCCGGCTACGAGGGCTCGCAGCCGGTCCTGATCGGCAACGCCGCCCACGGCCAACTGCAACTGGATGTGTATGGCGAGGTTCTGGAAGCCTCATTCGTCGCGCGCCGGGCCGGCCTGTCGACGGACGCCTTGGGCTGGACACTGGAATGCGCGCTGATCGCCCACCTGGAGGAAATCTGGGACCAGCCCGACAACGGCATTTGGGAGGTTCGCGGCGGCCGGAGGCACTTCACCCACTCAAAGGTCATGGCCTGGGTCGCTTTCGACCGAGCCATCTGTTCAGCCGAGGAATTCGGGCTCGACGCGCCGATCGAGCATTGGAAAGGCGTGCGCGAACGTATCCATGCCGACGTCTGCGCCAACGGCTTCGATCCGCGGCAGAACTGCTTCGTGCAGTTCTACGGCTCGAAGGAGCTGGACGCCAGCCTGCTGATGATCCCGTTGGTCGGCTTCCTGCCGCCCGATGATCCCCGCATCACCGGCACCGTCGCGGCGATCGAGCGGCACCTGCTGCGCGACGGGTTCGTCCTGCGTTACGACACCGGCTCCGGCGCCGACGGCTTGCCGCCGGGCGAGGGCGCCTTCCTCGCCTGCAGCTTCTGGCTGGCCGATGTCTATGCGCTGCAAGGCCGCCTTCAGGAAGCACGCACGCTGTTCGAAAGGCTGATCTCTCTGCGCAATGACCTTGGCCTGCTGGCCGAGGAGTATGACCAGGCCGACAAACGCCAGGTGGGCAACTTCCCACAGGCGTTCTCGCACCTTGCGCTGGTCAATTCGGCGCGCAGCCTGGCGGCCGCCGGCAACGGCCCGATCCACAAGCGTTCCGGCCAAGCCGAGGCGGGCGATGATTAGCGGCTGTTCAGCCGCCCGCAGATCACCCGTGTTGTGTCGCGGCATCCCACCACGGACACACACCCTGCATCCGGCGGTAGTTGCCGTCGATCACATTCAGCGGCTCGCGGATCCCGTCGGCCGCCGCCTTCAGCCGCATCGCCCGAGCCGTCTGCCGCTGCGCCTCCGGCAGCCATGCTCGGTCATGCCCCCAAAGACTGGGCCCGGCCGTCACTTCGGTCGGCGTCCAGGCGCCCGGCGTGACATCCTTGCCGCCCCAGCCATATTCCAGCATGAAGCCGCCGGGTGAGCGCAGATAGTACGAAGTCACCGCGTCGTTTGGATGCCGGCCCAGGGTGGTGGCGATCTTCTCCGGCTCGCCCAGCGCGATGTCATAGCCCTGCCCGACGTCATCCAACGAATACAGCTCCACCATCAGGTGGTGCAGGTCCTGCTTGCCGGTCTCGATCAGCGCCACCGAGTGGTGCCGCGCGTTGACATGCAGGAAATACGCTCGGAACGGCGAGGTGATGTAGTCGCTGACGCCGAAGCCCAGCACGTCACGGTAGAAGCCCAGCAGCGCGTCGATGCTTTTGACGTGGAACACGACGTGCCCCATCCCCAGCGCGCCGGTTCGGAAACCGGAGATTGAACGGCCCGGCTGGAATGGCGCCTCGGCGACCGCTGCACCATGGAACGCCTCCAGATGGTTGCCGCCGGGATCGTCAAAGCTGATCAGCGCCTCGACGAAGCGCTGGTCCGCCAGCGACTTGGGCTCCTGCCGGACTGCCACGCCGGCGTCTTCCAGCCGCGCCGCCAGCCGCTGCAGCGCCGCGGCATCGGCAACCTCAAACCCAAAATAACGCTCGGTCTCCGCCAAGGAGCGGTCCACGACCAGCCGCTGCGTGCGGTCGTCCATCCGAAAGGCGCGCGCGGTGTTGCCGCGCTCGATCATCTGCATGCCCAGCCAGTCGGTGGCGAAATCCGTCCAGTCCGACAGGTCGCCCGCGCCGACACCCATGTATCCCAGCCCGGTGATTTCCATGCTTGCTTCCCCCGCTGCCGCACGACTGCCAGGCGACGATTCATAGCAGCCGTGCGACCGCACGCAATACGGGCACCGGGCGACATCGCCAAGACGCCACATTCCGCTTGTTTATTAGCAAATCAAATTGATCTCTCGCTGACGCGGATGTTCACGTTGCTGCGGTGTCGAAGCCTCTATCTTCATCGTCTGTTCCATCATGGCACCGGCTGGAGACGAGCTTGGCGTACTTCTGCACAAAACTGCCGGGGCGCCGGGCGGTCATGCTGACCGCGGCGGCCGGCCTGCTCAGCCGCTGCGCCGCGGTGCCGGACATCGACGGCCTTACGCCGCACGACGTCGGCCTGCGCGGCCAATCACCAGCGCTCGGTGCTAAGTCTGTCAACCAGACTGACGCTCTGCAGCACCAGTACGACCTGCAGCGCGGCCTGTCGGCCAGCCCGATCGTCTTCGGCAACCAGGTCACCCTGCTGCCCGGCGGCAAGGAGGCGTTTCAGGCGATCTTCGCCGCCATCGCCGGCGCCCGCGACAGCATTAACCTGGAATACTTCATCCTGGCCGACGTGGTGTCCGACGGCACGCACCTGTCCGACGTGTTGCTCGACCGGCTGCGCGCCGGCGTCAAGCTCAACATGATCTACGACAGCTACGGCTCACGCGAAACGCCGGCGGCGTTCTTCGACACGCTGCGCAAGGCAGGTGCCAAGATCCTCCAGTTCAACCCGATCGATCCCTTCAAGCTGCGGATCGGCTGGTCGCCGAACGACCGCGACCACCGCAAGATCACCGTCGTCGACGGCCGCATCGGCTTCACCGGCGGCGTGAACCTCGACAAGGCGTATGAAAACCCGCCCAGTGCCGGCATACCAGCCGACCACGACACCCGCCACGCCTACTGGCGCGACACCGCCTTGCGCATCGAAGGCCCGGCGGTCGGCGAACTGCAGAAGCTGTTCTTCGGCACCTGGCGGGAGCAGAAGGCCCCGCCCGCGGACCCGGCCGACTACTTCCCCAGCCTGCCGCGACAGGGCGTGCAGACCATCCGCATCATCGGCAGCGCCCCGGGCAACCAGCAGCCGCTATACTACGCCTCCCTGCTCACCGCCGTGCAAAGCGCCCGCCAGCGGATCTGGCTGTGCAGCGGCTACTTCGTGCCGCCGCATCAGGAGAACGAGGCGCTGGTGCACGCGGCCCGCGCTGGTCTCGATGTGCGCGTCGTCGCCCCGGCATTCAGCGACGTGCAGGCCGCCGTCTATGCCGCCCGCGCCGCCTATGGCGACCTGCTGCGGGCTGGCGCCCGCATCTACGAAATGCGCGACGCCGTGGTGCATGCCAAGCTCGCCCTGGTGGACAACACCTGGGCTGTCGTCGGTTCATCCAACCTCGATCGTCGCAGCGTCGTCTTTAACAATGAGGTGGATGCGGTCATCCTCGGTCAGGATACCGCTGCCCAGATCGAGGCCGTGATGCAGCGCTACATGGCGGAAGCGGCGCCAGTCGACCCCTCCAAATGGCAGAACCGCTCAGCGCGCGAACGGGTGAATGAGTTGAAGGCCAGGATCTGGCAATACTGGATGTAGTGTTGGCCGGCGGCAGCCAAACGGGCCGTCAATATAAGTCCAGCCTCCACACCGCGGTGAATCGGTGCCCCGGCTTGACCGCCACCCTGTGCATTGACCAAACTGTGGCAATCGGGACCGTCCAGCGGCGCTATGCCCCAGGGCGTGGTGTTCATGGGCGGCCCCGGCCTCAAAACAGTGACCACGAAAGGGAGCTTCATGCCTCAGGTCAGCCTGACGGTTAACGGCAAGCAGCATAAGGTCGAGGTCGAGGGACGCACCCTGCTTGTCGAATTGCTGCGCGAAAAGCTTGGCCTCACCGGCACCCATGTCGGCTGCGACACCAGCCAGTGCGGCGCCTGCGTCGTCCACGTCAACGGCATGTCGGTGAAAGCCTGCACCATGCTGGCGCTGCAGGCCGAGGACACCAGCGTTCTTACGATCGAGGGTCTTGCCGCTGCCGATGGCACGCTGCACCCGATGCAGGAGATGTTCCGCGAACACCACGCCCTGCAATGCGGCTTCTGTACGCCCGGCATGGTCATGACCGCCGTCGACCTGGTGCACGCCCATCCGGACGGCCTGTCCGAGAAGGAAATCCGTGAGGGCCTGGAAGGCAACCTCTGCCGCTGCACCGGCTACCACAACATCGTCAAGGCCATTGCCGCAGCCCATCCGCTAATGCACGCCAAGGCGGCGGAATGATGCCGCTTGGCGTCGGCGGCGATGGCGACATTTGCCGGATTGGTGTGGCGGCGATGCGCAACGCCAGCAGGGTCGCGGGCCGCCGTCCGGCAGGATCAACGGCGGGCTGACAGCCCAGGGCGCGGCCAAAGGTCAGAAAACGATCGGCCAAGAGCAGAAAAACCAGGGGGGACAAAATCATGGGCTTTGAGGGGATCGGCGCGTCCGTGCGCCGCAAGGAAGACGTACGCTTCCTCAGCGGCAAGGGCAACTACACCGACGACATAAACCGCCCCGGCCAGCTCTACGCCTATATCAAGCGCGCTGACCGCCCGCATGCCAGGATCAACGCCATTGAGACGGCAGCAGCCGCGGCGGCGCCCGGCGTCGCCAACGTGTTTGTCGGCGCTGACATGGCGGCGGAGAACATCGGCGGCATCCCCTGCGGCTGGCAGATCCACAACCGGGACGGCTCGCCCATGGCCGAACCGCCACACCCGGTGATCGCCACCGGCAAGGTTCGCCACGTCGGCGACCCAGTTGCCGTGGTGGTCGCCAGCACCCGCCAGGAAGCCAAGAACGCCGCCGAACTGATCGAGATCGACTACACCGACCTGCCGGCGGTGGCCAACCTGACCGACGCTGTCGCCCCTGGCGCACCCCTGGTGCATGACGACGCCGCCGGCAACATCTGCTACGACTGGGTCATCGGCGACAAGACCATCGTCGACAACGCCTTCGCCGGCGCCGCCCATGTCGTGAAGCTCGACCTAACCAACAACCGCCTGATCCCCAACGCCATGGAGCCGCGCGTCGCCATCGGCGACTACGACACCTCCTCCGGCGACTTCACCCTCTACACCACCAGCCAGAACCCTCATGTGATCCGTCTGCTGATGGGCGCCTTCGTGCTGCATATCCCGGAGAACAAGCTGCGCGTCGTCGCCCCGGACGTCGGCGGCGGCTTCGGCTCGAAGATCTACCATTACGCCGAGGAAGCCATCGTCACCTGGGCTGCCGGCAAGGTGCGCCGGCCGGTGAAATGGACCTGCGAGCGCGGCGAGAGCTTCATGTCGGACGCCCACGGCCGCGACCATGTCAGCACGGCGGAAATGGCGCTCGACAACGATGGCACCTTCCTCGGCCTGCGCATCAACACACTGGCGAACATGGGCGCCTACCTGTCCACCTTCGCCCCCGCGGTGCCGACCTACCTGTACGCTACGCTGCTGGCCGGCGTCTATAAGACCCCGGTGATCTACTGCAACGTCAAGGCAGTCTTCACCAACACCGTGCCGGTGGATGCCTACCGCGGCGCCGGTCGGCCGGAAGCCACCTACCTGCTGGAACGTCTGCTGGATGTCATCGCCTTTGATACCGGCATCGACAAGATCGAGCTGCGACGCAGGAACTTCATTCCCGCCAACGCCTTCCCCTACCAGACCCCGGTCGCCCTGCAGTACGACAGCGGCGACTACCAGACCACGCTCAAGGTTGCCCTGAAGAACGCGGAGTGGGACAGCTTCGAAAGCCGCCGAGCCGAAGCCCGTAAGCGCGGCAAGCTGCGCGGCATCGGCATCTCCACCTATGTCGAGGCCTGCGGCATCGCCCCCTCCGCCGTCGTCGGTTCTCTCGGCGCCCGCGCCGGCCTGTATGAGGTTGCCGAGATCCGCGTCCATCCCACCGGCAGCGTGACCGTCTTCACCGGCACCCACAGCCACGGCCAGGGCCACGAAACCACCTTCGCCCAGCTCGTCGTCGACCAGCTCGGCGTGCCCTTCGATCAGATTGAGGTCGTCCATGGCGACACCGCGAAGATCCCGTTCGGCATGGGCACCTACGGCAGCCGCAGCCTGCCGGTCGGCGGCTCCGCCATGGTCAAGGCGATGGACAAGGTTATCGCCAAGGGAAAGAAGATCGCCGCCCACCTGATGGAAGCCTCGGTCGAGGACATCGAGTTCAAGGACAACACCTTCACCGTCGCTGGCACCGACAAGTCGAAGACCCTGACCGACATCTCGCTGGCCGCCTACGTTCCGCACAACTACCCGATCGAGACCCTGGAACCCGGCCTGGATGAGACAGCCTTCTACGACCCGAAGAATTTCACCTTTCCTGGCGGCTGCCACATCGCCGAACTTGAGATCGACCCGGAAACCGGCGTGGTGGAAATGGTCAACTTCACCGCCGTCGACGATGTCGGCCGCGTCATCAACCCGATGATCGTCGAGGGCCAGGTGCAGGGCGGCGTTGCCCAGGGCATCGGCCAGGCGCTGATGGAGGCCTGTGCCTACGACGCCAGCGGCCAGCTTCTCTCCGGCTCGTTCATGGATTACACGATGCCCCGGGCAAACGACATTCCCAACCTGTCCGTTGCCACGGAAAACACCATGTGCACGCACAATCCGCTTGGCTCAAAGGGCTGCGGCGAGGTCGGCGCCATCGGCTCCCCGCCCGCTGTGGTCAACGCCGTGGTGGATGCACTCAGGGACTACGGCGTGCGGCATCTGGACATGCCGGCGACCGCGACAAAGATCTGGTCGATCATCCACGCAGCCCAACCGCGCATGGCGGCGGACTAGATCATCATGGGACTGCTATGCGACACCCGATTTCCGGCCGCCCACCCGGCCTGAGACCTTAAGGCAAAGGGAAGATCACGATGTACGATTTCGTCTACGAAAAACCCGCCAGCCTGGCCGATGCCGTCAAGCTGCTGTCCGACGACATGGAAGCCAAGGCGCTGGCCGGCGGCCAGACCTTCATCCCCGTGCTGAAGCAGCGGCTTAACAAGCCGTCCGTCGTCGTCGACCTCGCCAAGCTGGGACTGTCCGGCATCACCGTCACCGGCGACACCGTCACCATCGGCGCGATGACCACCCATGCCGCTATCGCCAGCAGCCCGGACATCAAGGCGAAGATCCCCGGCCTGCAGCACCAGGCCTCATTGATCGGCGACGAGGCGGTCCGCCATCGCGGCACCATGGGCGGCTCGCTCGCCAACAATGACCCCGCCGCCTGCTACCCGTCGGCGCTGCTGGCCCTCGGCGGCACGATCAAGACCGACCGCCGCTCCATTGCGGCCGATGACTTCTTCCAGGGCATGTTCACCACTGCCTTGGAGCCCGGTGAGATCATCACCTCGGTCGAAATGCCGATCCCCGAGAAGTCCGCCTACGAGAAGTTCCGCAACCCAGCCTCGCGCTATGCCATCGTCGGCGTGTTTGTCGCCAAGTTCCCTGCCGGCGTCCGCCTCGCCATCACCGGCGCCAGCCAGGGCGGCGTGTTCCGCCATACCGAGATGGAAAAGGCGCTGTCGGCGAACTTCTCGCCCGATGCGATCAGCGGCATCGTGACACCCGCGGATGATCTGAACGGCGACATCCACGCCAGCCCGGAATACCGCGCCCACCTGATCGGTGTGATCGCCAGGCGCGCCGTCGCCAAGGCTACCTGACCAACCTTTGCCTTACGTACCCGAGATGTGGCCGGTGAGAAATCGGCCACATCAGGTACGCAATTCGCTTGAGACCGCGCTGGCAGCCATCCGTATGGCAACCCTGCGGTTACCCTGCCAGCGCTAACCCTCGGCCAGGAACGCCATGGCGGCCTCCACTCCGCCACGGCCATGCGGCACACCCTCGATCCGCATCCCCATCTCCACCGCAGCCAGCGCGCCCAGCAGCATCGGTTCGTTCAGGTCCCCAAGGTGGCCGATGCGGAAGATCTTTCCACTCAGGCTGCCAAGGCCCCCGCCCAAGGACACGTTGAACCGCTCCCGCACCGTTTTGCGCAGGGCGTCGCCGTTGTACCCCTCCGGCATCAGCACCGCCGTCACCGAGTTCGAATACCGCTCGGGCGACAGGCAGAACAACCGCGGTCCGTCGTTGCCGGCCCAGACCTGCACCGCCCGTCTGGTGGCCTCGGCTAGCCGGCTGTGCCGGGCGATGACGTTGTCCAGCCCTTCCTCGTCCAGCAACCGGATGGACTCGCGCAGGCCGTACAGGATGTTCACCGGGATGGTACCGATGAAGCTCTTCTGCACGCGGTTGGCCATGGCCGTCCAGTCGAAGTAGAAGCGGTGCAGCCGCGCCTGACCATGCGCCGCCCAGGCTTTCTCTGAGGCACCGGTGAAGCTCATGCCGGTGGGCAGCATCAGGCCCTTCTGGCTGCCGCCGACCACGCAGTCGATGCCCCATTCGTCCATGCGGAACTCCAGCGAGCCCAGTGAGGAGATGGTGTCGACCAGGAACAGCGCCGGATGGCCGGCTTCGTCCAGGGCGGCCCGGATCGCCGGCAACGGCAGGCTCATGCCGGTGGCTGTCTCGTTATGGACGACGCAGATCGCCTTGATCGTGTGTGAACTGTCCGCCACCAGCACGCGGCGAAGCTCGGCGATGTCCGCGCCGCGCCGCCAGTCGGCGGCAAGCACCTGCACCTCCAGTCCATGGCCGCGCGCCATGGCGGCCCACTCCTCGGAGAAGTAGCCCGATTCCACCACCAGGATGGTCTCGTCCGGTGACAGCAGGTTGGTCAGGCTGGCTTCCCACGCACCGTGGCCAGAGGCATTGTACATGAACAGGTGCTGGTCGGTGCGAAGGACACGCTTCACGCCGGTATAGGCCGCGTCATACACCGCGGTGAACTCCGGGTCGTTGAAGTCGATGCTGGGGCGGTCCATCGCCCGCAGCACGCTGTCTGGGATGTTGGTTGGGCCGGGATTGGCGAAGAAGTGGCGGCCGCGGGGCTTGGGCATGGGTGCGTCCTGCATGGTTCTGTTTGCCGCGTTATAGACCAATACGCTGAGCCCGTCCCGCTGTTCTGCACAGGACGCAGCCGGCCATGTCAGCCGAATGGATCGGTGCAGCTTCTTCTGGCGTCCGTCTGTTCGAACGCGATGGCTCTGGTTGATTGCTCCGCGTCCTGGGGTCGCATCATCGCGGCAGTGGCCGACAACGCCCCCCTCCAACAGCAGACCATATGCTCGATTGACCGCGGTCTTTGTTCAGGCCGTGGCGGCGGCATCCTTCATCACGCCGGCCAGGGTGCCGTAGCAAACGGTCCAGGCCTCTTGCACCGGCGGCGTGAAGCCCTGCCCCAGCCCCTGTTCCAGCGTCCATAGCAGTGCGGCCCCAACGGTGTCGTAGTCGGCGGCCTTCACGCCATAACCGGCATGCCGCCGGCCGAGCTGCTGGACGGCAGGAACCACGGTGTCGATCTGCCGAAGGTTGGCGACCGCGGTGCCAATCATCGCCATCAGCTTGCTGCCCTGCTCTGCCATGTCACCCTTGAAAAGCGGCCGCAGATCAGGGTCGATCTCGAACAGGCGTCGGTAGAACAGCGCGGCCACCGCCACAGCGTCGGGGCTGACCTTCGCATAACTGTCGCGCACCAGGTCCTTCTGCTCGTCTGTCATCGCTCCGATCCCTTTTTTCTTAAGGTCCAGCCCGAATTATTTGCGATATTTGCATTTCAGCGGGCCAGTTGACAACAATCAACTTGGCTGCCACGCGTACGCAGTCTCCGAGCATCACCTGATGAAGGTGCGGCCGTTACTTCAGGGATTATTGCGGCAGGACGGACCGTTTTCGCAGGCCACCGGCCAATCAACCACCCGCCGCAGTGAGCTGCCCGCCGTGGTCATGACGCACCGCCAGGCACCCGTTCAGCACGAAGCTGGACAGCCGGTCGACCCACGCATCGTCCAGCCCCTCATTCATCAGCATCCGCATGTAGACCGGGCTGAACAGGTTGTACAGCACCATGTCGGTGTCCACGTCGGCACGCAGTTCCCCGCTGGCGATCCCATGCTGGATGACCGCGCGACCCTCGGCCCGCCTTGGGGTGACGAAGCCGTTGAAGAACGCCTCGATGGTCTCCGGATCGCTCTGCCCCTCGGCAATGATGCAGCGAATGATCCGGCCTGGCTTACCGCGCAACAGCCGGCCAAAGGCGCGCAGCAGCTTTTGCATGTCGGCCACCACGGAGTCCGATGGCTCGATCTCCAGATCGGCCGCAATCGCCGCCTTGAAGCCCTCGATCGCCAACGCGCCCTTGGTCGGCCACCAGCGATAGATCGTCGTGCGGGCCACGCCAGAGCGGGCGGCAACCGCCTCAATGGTAAAGCGGCGCAGCCCATTCTCGGCCAGCAGGTCATAGGCTGCGTCCAGGACGGCCTTGTGGGTCGCGTCACAGCGGGGACGGCCAGGCGGTCGGGCGAGTGTGGATACCTGCATCGAGTGAACCCCCTTGGAACACACTATAGCGATAGGTTTCGTCGACAGCCATTCCGCTACAGCATGTCGCGTATCTCCTTTCCGCACGAGCGGTTTCCTTGTCGTTGGTTCATATACCCCACGCTACACTCTGTAGCGTATTTGGGTGCCCGGCCATGAAGCAGGCGATGACGGTGGAGCGGACGATGGACGGCGGGATCGGCACGATTGCGGCTGGCAGCAGAGCCCGGCGGAACGGCCTGCTGAAGCGGGCGGCCGTGGGTGCGGCCGTGGTTCTGGGCCTTGCAATCTCGGTGCAGTATGGCACCGAATACTGGCGCACCGGGCGCTTCATGGTCAGCACCGACGATGCCTATGTCCAGGCCGACCATACGCTGATCGCGCCACGCGTCTCCGGCTACATCGCCCAGGTGCTGGTAGCCGACAATCAGCCGGTCAAGGCCGGCCAGGTGCTGGCTCGGATCGACGACCGCGACTACCAGACCGCCATGCGTCAGGCGACGGCCGACCGACAGACGGCAGAGGCCGATATCCGCTCGATCGACGCCCAGCTTCTGCTGCAGAACGCGCTGATCGAACAGGCGACCCAGCAGGTAACCTCGGCTGAGGCAGGGTTCCGCTTCGCCCAGCAGGACCACACCCGCTATGAGACGTTGCAACGCGCCGGCGCCGGTACGACGCAGTCCGAACAGCAGAGTGAGTCGCTGCTGGTGCAGCGTACCGCAGGCCTGGCACAGATGCGGGCCGCCCTGGTCGGCGCGCGCCAGCAGGTCGATGTGCTGCAGGCGGCCCGCGTCAAGGCGGCGGCGCAGTTGGACCATTACCGCGCCCTGGAACAGCAGGCGCAGCTCAACCTCGGCTATACCGTGCTGAAGGCACCGATCGACGGCACGGTGGGCGCGCGCACCCTGCGCGTCGGTCAGTATGTCCAGGCCGGCACCCAGTTGATGGCGGTGGTGCCGCTCGAAGCAGTCTACGTCGTGGCCAATTACAAGGAGACGCAACTAACCCACGTGCGGCCGGGCCAGCCGGTGGAGATCGCCGTCGACACCTTCCCCGATGCGGTGATCCACGGCCACGTGGACAGTGTCGCACCGGCGACCGGACTGCAGTTCGCCCTGCTGCCACCGGACAATGCCACCGGGAACTTCACCAAGATCGTGCAGCGCCTGCCGGTGAAGATCGTGCTGGACCACACACCCGGCACCGCGGACCTGCTGCGGCCCGGCATGTCGGTGGAGCCTTCGATCGACACCCGAGAGGCTGCGATGGCAGTTGATCCACGCCATGCCGCTGCTCACCCCACGGGTGACAGAACCAACCCCCTGGCCTTTGGCGAGGCAGCCGACGTGCGGGACGCAACGGCCACCAGACCATGAGCGGGGCTCGGACAGTCGCTGACAGCGAACCGCAGGCCGACCTCCGCACCTGGCTTGCGGTCGGCGGGGCGATGATCGGTGCGTTCATCGCCGTGTTGAACATCCAGATCACCAACGCCTCGCTGCCCAACATCCAGGGCGCCATCGGCGCCGGCATTGACGATGGCGGCTGGATCTCGACAGCCTATCTGGTCGCGGAGATCGTCGTCATCCCGCTGACCGGCTTCCTTGCCCCGGTGTTCTCGCTGCGGCGGTATCTGCTGGGCAACACCATCCTGTTCCTGGTGATGTCGGTCGCCTGCGCCTTTGCCCAGAACCTGGGGCAGATGATCGTGCTGCGGGCGATGCAGGGGTTCTTCGGCGGCGTGCTGATCCCGTTGGCCTTCACCATCACCCTGACCATGCTGCCGCGCGCCAAGCAGCCGGTCGGGCTGGCGCTGTTCGCCGTCTCCGCCACCTTCGCACCCGCGATCGGCCCCACCATCGGCGGCTACCTGACCGAGACCTATGGCTGGCAGTACATCTTCTACGTCAATCTGGTCCCGGGCGCGATCATGCTGGCGACGCTGTGGCCGACATTGCGGCCGTCGCCGATGAAGCTGGGGTTGCTGCGCCAGGGCGACTGGACGGGGATCGCCACACTGGCAATCGCCCTCGCCTGTCTGCAGACCGTGCTGGAGGAGGGCAACAAGGACGACTGGTTCGGCTCAGCCTTCATCGTCCGGCTGTCCGTGGTTGCCACAGTGTCCTTCGTCCTGTTCCTGTGGATCGAGCTGACCAGCCACAACCCGCTGCTGAACCTGCGGCTGCTGCTGCGGCGCAATTTTGGTCTTGGCAGCCTTGCCAACGTCATCGTGGGGATGGCGCTCTACGGGTCAGTCTACCTGCTGCCTGTCTACCTGTCGCAGATGCAGGGTTACAACTCCGAGCAAGTGGGGCTGGTGCTGGCCTGGACCGGGTTGCCGCAACTGGTGCTAATCCCCTGCGTGCCCTTCCTGATGCGCCACATCGACGCCAGGCTGCTTGTCGCCGCCGGGCTCGGCCTGTTCGCAACAAGCTGCTTCATGAACCTGGACATGACGCAGGACTACGCCGGCGACCAGCTCCTGGTGCCGAACCTGGTCCGCGCCTTCGGCCAGGCGCTAGTGATGACGCCGCTGTCCTCCCTGGCCACCGGCGGCATCGAGCGGCAGTTCGCCGGTTCGGCGTCCGCCATGTTCAACATGATGCGGAATCTAGGCGGCTCGGTCGGGATCGCGGTGCTGGAGACGTTCGTGGCTAAGCGCGAGCAGTTCCATTCCAGCATCATCATGGGCAACGTCTCGCTGCTGAATGAGGCAACGCGCCAGCGCATCGCCGCCCTGCAGGCCTATTTCATGGCCAACGGTGTCGATGACGCCGCCACCGCGTGGCATCAGGCTGTGGTGCAGGTCGGCCGGATAGTGCGGGCGCAGTCGTATTTCCTGGCCTACAGCGATGCGTTCTACCTGATGGGCGCGGCATTGCTGCTGGCGTTGGTGACGTCGCTAGCGATGCGGAAGTCGACCGGCGGCGGCGCGGGGGCGCACTGATACCGGCAGCCCGCAGGGATGACCGGTATGCGGGCAGGGTTGTCAAATGGAAGTGCCATGCGGCTGCCCGCGAAGTCAATAAGATACCAACGGGCCGACCATTTGAACAACGGTCAATGCTTCGGGCCGTTGGTATGCGGCGCCTGTTCTCTGCCGCCGCCCCGTCCTGCAGCCTATTCCGCGGCCATCTCTATCGCTGATTCGGTTCCCGGTTTTTGAGTGGCGCCCCAAAGCTTGCGGGTGGATTGGAACCGCGAAACCAGGAAGTCGCCCGACAACACCGGCGCATACTGCGCATCCTCGTCGCTTATGCCGAGCTGGCGCGGATCGACCATCGTGCGGAAGTCGGGGTTGCAGAACAGGGGCATGGAATACCGGGCCGCATCTTTGCGATGGATGACGCGATGAATCGTGGCCTTGAAGCGGCCGTTGGTCCAGCGCTTCATCAGCTCGCCAACGTTGATGACGAAGCTGCCGCGAACCGGTGGCGCGGCAAGCCACTTGCCTTCGGCATCCATCACCTCCAGCCCGCCGCAATCGTCCTGCCACAGGATGGTGACGATGCCGTGGTCGGTGTGCGCACCCGCGGCCGTGTCGCCGCCACCGACGCTGGCAGCCTCCGCCAGACCGAAATAGTGATTGATCACCATGTCGGCCACCGGCTTTTGAAAATGCCTGGTGAAGAAGCTGGCATCCTGCCCAAGATACAGCGCGAAGCCCTCCAGGACCTTCATGCCGACTTCCAGGCAGCCCGTGTAATACGCTGTCAGCGCCGCCTCGAACCCCGGAAGGTCGGGCCATTGGTTGGGCGCGTAAAGCGGCGTGCCGGCCAGCACCTCCGGGTCGTTCGCGGCAACGGGGAAGCCAAGGTCGAAGCTGTCGCGCGCAAAGACCTTGCCGCTCTTGTGGACCGTGTCGCCCATCTCACGGAAGCCGCGATTATTGCGGTCGGACTTCACCCGCAGCTTCTGCGCCATTGGCAGCTCGAAGAACTCGGCCGACTTGGCACGCGCCGCCTCGATCGTCTCCAGCGGGACATGGTGGTTTACGGCATAGAAGAAGCCGATATCATGGCATGCGGCGCCGATCTCGGCCGCTACCTTGGCGCGCGCAGCGGGATTGGCCGAGTACAGGCCCGAAACGTCGATCTGCGGGATCACGGCGGTCATGGAACTCTCCTTGGTTAACGAGTTTCCGGCGCCCGCCAGTCTAGGCGCCGGCCAGCCCAATGCACGAGGGCGTAGATGGCGAACGACAGCGCGGTCGCGATCAAGGCAACGGCATAGACCTGATCTCCACGATAGGTTTGCAACGCACGGTTGATGACATACCCGAGCCCGGTCGAGGAGATCATCCACTCCGCGCTGATGGCCACGATGACAGACCCGCTGCCGGTGATCTCCTGCGCGGCCACGATGTGCGGCACGGCGAAGGGCAGACGGACGTGCCAGAACACCTGCCACCAGCTCGCGTTGAGGATGCGCATGCGGTCCAGTAGCACCGGGTCGGCTGCGCGCAAGCCTTGGGCCGTGTTGACCAGCACCGGGAAGAACCCGGCCAGGGCCACGATGGCGACCTTGGAGCCGATCGTGTCACCCAGCGCCAATGCCAAAACGGTGACCAACGCGACGTAAGGCACATTGCGCAGCGTGATCGCCGCCGGCATCAGCATGTTGCGCGTGAACGGGAGCGTGTCGAACAGCACCGCCAGGCCGATGCCCACGACGTTGGCCGCAAGAAAGCCCAGGCTTGCTGCCTGCAGCGTCGCCCAAAGCTGGGTGGCGATGAAGGCGCGGTCCGTCACCAACGTGTTCAGCACGCGCTCCGGGCGTGGGATCACGAAGGCGGGCAGGCCGGAGAACGCGATGGCGAGATACCACAAGCCAAACACGGATGCGACCGGGGTTAGCAGCCGTAACGCGGGCACCAGCATCCGCCCCAGGCGGCGCGGCCAGCGCGGGGTGGCGACCGACTCGTGCAGCTCGCTCGCAGCCGTGAGGGATTGCGGCACTGCGCTCTCAGGCATGGCCGGCGGGATGGAACAGCAACGCCCGCACATGCGACGCGACTGCCGCAAACCGGGGGTCGTGCCGGAAGCTCGGATCGCGCGGCCGAGGTACATCGACGGGCACCACATCCAGTATGCCGCCCGGCGCCGGCGAGAACACCACCAGCCGGTCGGCCAGCATGATCGCCTCGTCGATATGGTGTGTGACAAACAGCACGGTCTTGGGCCGATGCGCCAGTTCACGGCCGAACCAGCCGGCGAGTTCCTCGCGCTTCAGCTCATCCAGCGCGGAAAACGGTTCATCCATCAGGAGTACGGCTGGGTCGTGAGAGATGGCGCTGGCGATGTTGACCCGTTGCAGCATGCCGCCTGAAAGCTCGCGGGCGTGCTTGCCGCCATGGCCGGCAAGGCCGAATTCCTCAAGCAGCGGGCCCGCGTCGAACCCCGCCCGGCGCGCGATGCGCTGCGTGAAACGGACGTCGTCCAGCGCCGTTTTCCACGGCAGCACCGCGGGCCGCTGCGAGACCAGGCCCAGCATCCGCGCCCGCCTGGCACCAGACGCCGTGTTCGGGCCGATCCGCACATCGCCGGAACTGGCAACCTCTAGGTCCGCGACAATGCGCAGCAGCGTGGTCTTGCCGCAGCCGGACGGTCCGATCAAGGCGACGAATTCCCCCGCCGCGACATCCAGCGAGACGGCGCGCAGCGCGGTCACGTCGGCAAAGCGCCGCGAGACCGCTCGGATGAAGACGGGCGCCGCCTTCAATGGCTGCCCGGCGTCGGGATGAACTGGTCCGTCATCACCTCCGCGGCCGGAGGCGCCGTCGGGATTTGGCCGTTGTCCTTCATGAACCGCGACATTTCGTCCCAGGCGCCAGGGCTCATCCAGAGCAGGCCGTGGGCGCGCGTGTCGGCGCTGGTGAACAGCGGGTTCTGCGTCTGCCACCGCCACGTCAGCTTGGCGCTGTCCTCGATTTCGTTGGGGAAGCCTGCGACGATCTGCACGGTCTCCTTCGGGTGGTCGAGGATGTACTGCATGCCGCGACTGACAGCGCGCACGTAGCGACGGACCAGTTCCGGGTTGTCCTTGATGACGGTGCTGGTGGTGAAGATGACGTCGCCATAAGCCGGAAAGCCCCATTTCGCATAGCGAAGCGCCTTCCATGTCATGCCCTTCAGGTTCGCTGGCGCGTCCGGCTTCGCGGCCTCCTGCTCAATCTGGTAGGTCTGGTTGATCACCCAGCCGCTGAAATAGTCGACCCGGCCGGCAAGCAGCGGCTCTGCATTGGCCTGCACGGTGACCATCTTGATTCGGCTCTCGTCCAGGCCGTTCTTGCGCGCGAGCGCGCTGACGAAGAACTCAGACCCGGCCTGCACACCGACCGTCTTGCCCTCTAAGTCCTTGGGCACAGGGTCGGGATCGCTTGGTCTGGCGAGGGTGATGTAGGCGCTGGGCGTCTCCTGATACAGGGAAGCTATGGCGACCACGTCGACCGGGTCGCGGGCGGTGCGCGCCGAGAGCAGGTAAAGGCCAGACGTGGCGATGCCGAACTGCGCTTGGCCCACCGCTACGATGGGAATTGGGTTCTTGCCCGGCCCACCATCGATGATGCGGTGAGTCACTCCTTCCTCGGTGAAGAAGCCCTTGGCCTCTGCCACCAGGATGGGTGCGAACTCGCCGTTGCGGACCCAGCCTAGCTGCGTTGCCGCGCTCATCAGCGGGGTTGCCGCCGTCTGCGCCTGCACCATCGTCGCAGCGCCCAAATGCCAAGCACCTATCGACGCTATAACCAGCAGTGCTCGGTTGAGAACCATAACCGCGTGTCCATCAAAGCTACGCCGCCATGTCTGGCGACGCCCCAGCCGTGCATCGCATGTGCCAAGTATGTCCTGCTCTGGAAAAGTACCATACGGGATGGCTGCGCTGGGAAACGTCCATGTCTGGAATCCGCCGTCGGTAGGCAAGGACGGAAGCTGCGCGTCTGGCGCTGCTTTGCGGCCGGAGACTATTTCAGGCGCTCGATCAACGCCATGGCGGCGGCGGGATTGCGCTGCTTGAAGCCGCTGATGACATACAGGAACACGTCGCGGCTGGTTTTGGCCGCGGGTTCGGTTCCGATGGTCGGCAAGCCCTGGGGTGACGCGCCCGAGGCCCACGCGCGCGCATGGGATGTCCATTCGTCAAGAGCGCTATTGGTGTAGCCGGCCGGTTCGGTTTCTATAGTGCCCATGATCCGTGCATACACGAAGGGCGCCGTGGGATCGGCGATCTGCGGATAGTCCGAGTCGCCGGCCATGACGATGGCCACCCCGTGCTCCCGCGCCAGCGCGACGAAGTCGGCGGACAGAAAACTGGCATGCCGCACCTCAACGGCATGGCGAAGCGCCAAGCCTTCCGCCTGCTTGGGCAGCAGCCGCAGAAACCCTGCGAAGTCGTCCGGGTTGAAGGCCTTTGTCGGCAGGAATTGCCAGTTGATCGGCCCCAGCTTGTCGCGCAGCCGCAGCACGCCGCTGCCCAGGAAGCGTTCGACCGACGCATTGGCCTCGGCCAAAACCCGGCGGTTGGTGGTAAAACGCGGACCTTTGACCGCGAAGACAAAGTCCTCCGGTGTCTCGTCGTGCCACTTCTCGAAGCTCTCCGGCTTCTGTGACCCGTAATAGGTGCCGTTGATCTCGATCGAGGTCAGCTTGCGGCTGGCATATTCCAGCTCCCGCCGCTGCGCCAGGCCATCCGGATAGAACGGACCGCGCCACGGCTCATAGGTCCAGCCGCCAACGCCAATGCGGATACAGGACTTCGCATTGCTGGGCATCCGCTGAACCGGTCAGGGTTGGGGCCAGAGGTGCGGCAACTTGGTCGCCAGGAAACGGGCCAGGGCCGCGTTGACCGCGGGGGGCGCTTCCTGCGCCATCCAATGCCCGGACTGCACGACGACTTCCGACAGGTCGGAGCAATACTCCCGCATCGGTTCGGCCAGACGCGAGTCGATGGTCTCGCAGGTGTAGTCGTAGTCCGCATGCAGGAACAGCACGGGCATGCCCAGGCGCTGGCTGACCGCCTGCTGGGCATACTCGGCATTCCGCTCGGGGTTCATGTACCAGGAGTCGGGGCCGAAGAAGCCATTGCGCTCCAGCGCCGCGACGTAGCTGTTGAGGTCGGCGACCGTCAGTACCTCAGCGTCCCTCGGCACCGCGGGCGCGCGGCCGGCCCCGGCAAACCAGCCGCCGTCGCGGCGCACCATCGCCGTCCGTGACGGCTGGCCCTTGCCGGTGGGGCTGCCCTTGCGGAACAGCGCGCGGACCGTATCGGCGACGCTGGCCTCGAAGGCGGCACTGGCCCGCTCGAACTTCTCCTCGTAGAACAGTTGGTACTCCCACTGGCCGGCTGGAAATTCGGCTTCCGGATAGACCTTGCGGTTGACCAGGGGCAGCAGGTTTTCAGGCGAGAAGCCGTTCGGAATATACGGCACGCACAGGTTGACGATGCCGGCGCAGCGATCCGGGTGGTGGCTGGCCAGGCTCCAGACCACCGGGCTGCCCCAGTCGTGGCCGACCCAGATCGCCCGGTCGTGGCCAAGTTCCTCCAGCAGGTCGATCATGTCCTGGACGCTGTGCTGCAGGGCATAGTCCTCATGCCGCGGATAGACGCTGGAGCGGCCGTAGCCGCGCATGTCCGGCGCGATGCAGCGAAAGCCCAGGCCAGCGAAAACCGGCAACTGATGCCGCCAACTGATCGAAAGCTCCGGCCAGCCATGCACGAAGATCAGCGGCGGCCCGTTGGTGGCACCGCACGCAAGGTAGAAGCTGGTATGGCGGCTGGTCTTCGCGACGTGCTCGGTGATCGGATGCAGCATGACGGCGCCTCCTTGATTTCTTGACGCTGCTTCTGGCGAGAGTGGAATCTGATTGGGTGCCTGGTGCTGAGTTCTTCGGTGCGATTAAGACCCAGCGATATCACACTGACGGGGAAGCGGCTATGCAGCGGCTGCTCAGTTTCAGACGCAGCTTCACCCGGTGCTCAGGCACAATCAATAGATGACGTGCGCATAGATCCCGGCATTCTGGAAGCAATCAGGCCTGCTTCTCACCGTCCCTGACGCGGAGGACCATCGGCCAAGCGCGGCATGTTCTCCCGGCGCGGTCGCCAGTTAAAATCGCATAACCGAGCTGGGCGGGAGCTGCTTCATGCTGCACCATCCTGCTATTAGCGGGACCCATTTAGCGGTTCCGCCGGTTGATCGGACTTAGTAAGTTTGAGGTATGTTGACCCGAATTGAGATTGACGGCTTCAAGACATTCGAACGCTTTGAGCTGGATCTTACCCCTCTCACCGCGATCGTCGGTCCGAACGCTAGCGGAAAGTCGAATCTCTTCGATGCTCTTCAGCTACTGTCGGCTCTAGCGGAAAAAGACATCCGGTCAGCGATGAAGGGGCTGAGAGGTGAACCGGAAGAGTTCTTTCGGCAAACGGCATCGGGCGCAAGCGACTGCATAACCCTTGCAGTTGAAGCTTACCTTCAGCGGCAAGGCCTCGATGACTTCGGCCGCGCTTATGAAGTTTCGTCCCAGCGGTTACGCTACGAGCTGAGGCTTGGCTTAAGTGAAGGCAAACACGGCAGCCCACGAGGTGTGTTCGTTCGCGATGAATACTGCCACGCCATGAAGCGTGCGGATGACAGGGCCGACTATCTCCAGGCTTTGAAACCAGGCTACAACTCAAGGCAAAATCCCTTCATCCAAGCGAATGACGTCCACGACGCGTTGCTCGTCCGGCAGGACGGGCCGCAACGCCGCGGTCGCCCGGTCCAACTCTCATTGCGGGAGGCATCTCGAACGGCGCTGTCCACAATCACGACGGCCGATTTCCCGCATCTATTTGCGCTGCGCGAGATGTTGACCTCGTTGCAGTTCCTCGAGATCAATCCGACCGCGGCACGGAACCCCAACGACCGGTATGAGATCAGTGTTCTGAAGCCTGACGCGTCGAACCTTGCCGCCGTCCTGACGCGGTTGCGGGAGCAGACCCAATCCGCCGAGCGGGCCGACGGCGTTCTTGCGGACATAGCGGCTGACTTGGCCGCGTTAATTCCGTCGGTCGCGCGTATCGAAACGCAGTCAGACCCTCAGCAGCGGCAATACTCATTCAGCGTCAACTTTGCCGGCAATCTGCGGTTCAGCTCACGCGTCATATCCGACGGCACGCTGCGCCTTCTGGCGTTACTTACGGTGCTGAACGATCCAAGCCGCAGGGGAACGCTCTGCTTTGAGGAGCCTGAAAACGGCGTTCATGAGGGACGTATTCCTACCTTGGTGCAGATCCTGCGGGACGCCTCTGCTATTCATTCCGATCCGGAGTACCCGCTTTTCCAGGTTTTGCTGAACACCCACTCGCCCAAAGTCATGGAGGCGCTACTCGACTTCGAAATCGTGGCTGCCGACATGGTGGTCGGGGTGCATCCGGAGAGCAAGCAACATGCGGCACGCACAAGGATGCGGCGCGGCCTCGAAATGTCGAGCGACTTGTTCGATCCTGAAAAGCACCTGGTTCGAGCCGAGGTAGAGCGCTTACTTCAGCATCCCGTCGATGCTGCATGACGTACGTCAGTTGGGCGGCGTTCCATGAAGGCCATGCTGACGCTTTATACTTTGAAGTATTACTTCCCCGGCTAATGGAAGCTATCGTCGTTGCTGAGGGCATCGGCCATTCTGACATCCCAACATCGCCTGCGATTGCGTTAGGCAGGGAGGAAGGGCGTTGGACAACGTGGCTGCGGAGATATGTGAGGTCAAGGACGCTTTTGAAGTCGTTTTCATCCATGCGGACACTGGCGGAAGAGCTCAGGAAGAGGGCCTGAGTGCAAGGTCGTCGGCTTATTGCCGGCGAGCGTTTGAGCTCTGTGCATGGCCGCCTGCACGCTGCGTTACGGTGAGTCCGAGGCGTGAAACGGAGGCCTGGATCCTAGCCGATCCAGCAGCCGTGATGGGTGCGCTGGGGTACAACGGCGATCCTGTCGCGATAGGTCTGCCGGTTGGCGCTAGAGCGGCGGAGCGCCTTTCAGATCCAAAAGTCACACTCGCGGTGGCCATCAGACAAGTGAGCGGCAAGCGCCGCCGAAGCGTGAAAGTTGAGCAGTTGTTTCCAGCAATCGCCCAGCGGCAGTCGATGGAAGCGCTTAGAGCGTCAGATTCATTCAGGGAATTCGAAGCGAGCGTGCGCGTCTGTCTTGCTGATCTCGGCTGTATCGCTCTTTGATAGACGGAGATGTTCCAGGATGAAGCCAAGCGCGCCTAAATGCACTTCGTTCTGCTCTCAGTCAGCCGGATTGCGGTCAATCTCGGGAGGAGAGCCAGCTTTATACCCTCCTTACAAGCGCTCCATCCGAAGCAGACCGATTTTCATCTTCAGCTAGCGAAACCTGCCCGGCGCATACGGCGCCAGGTCAAACGGCGGCGGCCGGCCGGCCACCAGGTCGGCCACGACCCGGCCGGTCATCGCCGCCGCGGTCAGCCCGACATGGCCGTGGCCGAAGGCGTGGACGACGTCCGCGCAGCCTGACGCAGGGCCGAGCACGGGCAGCCCGTCGGGAGTTGACGGGCGATGGCCCATCCAAAGTTTCACCCGCTCCGCCGGCAGATCCTTGGGAAGGCTCGGATAGACCTTGCGGGCGAACGCCAGCAGCACCTGGGCACGCCGCCAATTGGGTGCGGCCTGCAGCCCGGCAAGCTCCACCTGCCCGGCCAGCCGCAGCCCGGCGGGCGTCATCACGCAGGCCATCTTGCCATCGCTGGGCATTACCGGATAGCGCGGCTCAATCCCCGGATCGGCGATGACCGCATGATAGCCCCGTTCGGTTTCCAGCAGGACCCGGTCGCCGGCTTCCTGCGCCAGGGTTTTGGACCAGGCGCCGGCGGCGATCACCGCCTTGTCGCAGACAATCTCTCCAGCGCTGGTGTTGACCGCGCGCAGCCGGCCAGCTTCGATGCGCAGTCCGGTCGCCGATGCCTGCAGGTGCCGGGCACCGCATGCGACAGCGTGGCGGCCCAGTGCGGCGGCATAGGCGCCTGGATCGCGGCACTGGCCGTTCTCCTCCACCAGGACAGCGAACTTGTAGTGCCGGTCCAGGGCTGGTTCGCGCTGGCGCAGTTCGTCCTCGTCCAGTTCCAGCCATTTCGTGCCGTTGTCGCGGCGGACGCTCCAGGACAGCGCCTCGGCTTCGAACGCGGCGCGGTCGGGAAAGGCGAACAGCACACCCTGGCGGCTGATCAGCTCGCCAACACCCGCTTCCTCCGCCAGCTTGCGGTGCAGCGCCGGCGCGTCGGCCAGCAGCGGGCGCAGCGCACGGCCGGTGGCAGCGACTTTGGCGGCGGTGGATCCCGCCTGCAGAAAGCGGCGCAGCCAGGGCAGCAGCCGCGGCAGCGCGGACCAACGGATGGTCAGCGGCCCCAGCGGATCAGACAGGTAGCCCGGCACCTTCTTCCACAGGCCGGGCGCCGACATCGGCACAACAGAGCTCGGATTGAGCAAGGTGCCGTTGCCGTAGCTGGCGGCCTGTTCTCCGCCCGGCTGGCCAGGTTCGATGATGGTAACCGAATGCCCGTCCCGCAGCAGCTCGGTGGCGGCGGCCAGCCCGACAATGCCGGCGCCGATGACCACAACCCGGCTCATCCGCAGGCGGAGACGATCTGGGCGCGCATGGTGGACTGCAGCGGGCCGGAACCGAATTGGCGACGCAATGCCTGTGCGACTGCCTCGACGACCGGCGCCGGATGTCCGTTGGTGCGCGACTCGATCGCGGTTCGCAGTCCGGTGCCGAGGCAATAGCCGACAGCCGCGTCAGCGGCCGAGTCGGCGGCATACGGCAGCTCGACAGTTGTGTAGATGGCATCGGTAAAGCCCGCTTCGGTCAGGTCGTCGTCGATTGCCTCGGTGTTCGCATAGCCATGCAGATCGTTGCTGATGAAACCAGGGGGATCGTCTGGAAACAGCGCCTCCAGCGCCGCCTGCAGGCAGCCGGCCACCGGGTTGTGGCGGATCGCGCCGGGAACGCTGAAAACGAAGCGGCCGGCTGGTTTCAGCACCCGTCGGGTTTCGCGGAAGGCACTAATGCGGTCGGTCATGCCGGCAAAGGCGAAGTGGCAGGTGACGATGCCGAAGATCGCGTCGCCGAACGGCAGTGCAACGGGATCGGCCTGCTGCCAGGTGACTCGCGCCATGCCGGGCTTCTCCGCGGCATGCTGCACCCGGCCGAGGCAGGGATCGGTGGCCACGATCGCCAGGCCGGCGGACATCGAGGCGGCGATCGCCTGCGTCAGCACCCCGGTGTCGGCGGCAACCTCCAGCAACGGACCGGTGCTGAGACGAGCCAGCCGGCGGGCCATGTCATCGGCGAACGGCATCAGCAAACTGGGCGCCAAACAGCGGTCACGCACCGCAGGCAGGGAGTCCGCATCCAAGACCTCCGTCTGCCCAGCGACCGGCCGTAACGGGTCCTGCTGCCGAGGCTCTGCCAGCAGGGCCGGCAATATGGCTTCACCGCTTCGGGCCACTGCCATCAAACCATCTTCTTGACGCCGTAGAACTGCGGCCAGCCCTCCGGCACATTCTGCATATAGTCGTGGTAGGCGGTCGGCTGATCATACATGCCCAACGGCGCATAGCTTGGGTTCTGCCAGAACTCGAGCTGCATGGCCTGGCAGATACGCTGCTGGCTGGCCTGGTCGGGTGCCTCGAACCAGGCATTGTAAAGCTGCTCAATCTTCGGGTCGGTGGGCCAGCCGAACCAGGCGGCCGTGCCGTTGGCGCGCAGGCCGATGTTCGGCGCCGGCGAGATGTTACCGAAGCCGCCCAAAAAGGTGTAGAAGATGTTCCAGCCGCCTTTGCTGATCGGCTCGCGGCTGGCCCGCCGCTGCACCACCGATCCCCAGTCGATCGCCTGCAGATCGATGTTGAAACCGATCTTGCTCAGGATGTCGTTGGCGACCTGCGCCTCGGCCCAGATCGTCGGATAGTTCGACGCTGCAAGGACCACGATCCGCTCCCCATTGTAGCCAGCAGCGGCCAGATCCTGCTTCAACTTGGCATAGTCCTTCGGCCCGCGGGTGATCTCCACCCCGGCGGTGCTGGCCATCGGCGTGCCCGGCACGAACAGGCCGATATCGGTCTTGTACAATGAGGGTTCGGCGCCGGCGACTCCTTCCATCACCTCTTTCTGGTCGATCGCGGCAACGACGACACGCCGGATGGCCGGGTTGTCGAAGGGCGGGTTCAGGTGGTTGAAGCGCAGGCATCCCATCTCGCCGGTGCGGTCCTTCACGGTGACGGTAACGCCGCTGAACGTCCTGATCTGTGGCAGCAGATCCAGCGCCGGGTTCTCCCACCAGTCGATCTCCCCCTGCTGCAGCGCGGCCGAGGCGGTCGCTGGGTCGGGGATCACGTTCCAGACCACCCGGTCGACGTTGACCACCTTTGGGCCGGCGTTGAAGCTGGAAACGCCATCGGCGCGGGGAACGTAAGCAGCGTTCCGGGCAAACACGGTGCGAGAGCCCGGAATGCGCTCGCCTGGCACGAACTTGAACGCACCGCTGCCGATCACCTCGGGGATCTGCTTCATCGGGTCGGTCTGCGCCAGGGATTGCGGCATGATGGCGCAATAGACCTCGGCTAGGGCGGCGCGCAGCAGCGGAAATGGCTGGTTCAGCCGGAAGCGGATGACCGTGTCCGAGGGTGCGGTTACCTCATTCACCCGCTGCATCAGCGCTTGGCCGAACGGGTTGCGCTTGGCGAAGCGCTGGATGCTGGCGACGCAATCCCGCGCCAGGACCTTCTGGCCATTATGGAACACAAGGCCGGAACGCAAGGTCAACTGCCAGGTCTTGCCGTCATCTTCGACGCTATGGCCCTGCACCATCTGCGGCTGGACCTGGAACTGCGCGTCATAGGCATACAGCGTGTCGAACACCAGCAGCGAGTAGTTGCGCGTGATATCCGCGGTGGTCCAGACCGGATCCAGCGAGGCAAGGTCGCCTTGTGGGGCAAAGTTGATCACCTTGGCATCCGCCGCTCGGCCGAGACGGGGCACAGACAATACTGCCGAGGCCGCCGCCATTGACTTGAGCACGCTGCGCCGCTGCATTGGGTTGCCTTTGTTCATGACCAACGCGCAAGATTAAGCCCCAAATGCAGGCTTAGTCCAACAAGGCTTAGGCGTTCGCGTGCAATGCTGCGGCGATCAATGGCGCCGCCGCGTCTGACATCCGCCGGCCATCGTGACCGACGCCAGGCACGTCGATCAGGCGCCAGCCCAGGCAGACGCCGCAAGCGGCTGCCGCAGCCCGCCCGGTTTCCATATAGGTATGGGCGCGCGCGTGCCGGTGCGGACCTTGTTTCAGGGATTTCGCGCCCTTGGGGAAGAAGCGGCCGGTGGTCTTGATGTCCTCCGTGCCGGCCATGATGGTCAGTTCGAAGCGAAGCAGGTCAGGCAGGTCGCCTGTCGCACATGCGGTTCCGCCGAGGCCCCAGGGCCAGTCGATGCCAAGGTCCGGCATCGCATAGGTTCCGGCGTTGGCGCTGACCGCGACGGCGACCTGGTCGCGGTAGCCGAAGGACAGCATGCGGTGGACGAACTGGCCGCCGGCCGAGTGGCCGAACAGGCCGTACCGGCGTGTGCGGGTGATGCCCTGGCGGCGCAGCGCCGCGAACAGCCGTTCATCAATGCCGAACGTCCATTGCGCCCGAGGGTTGGGCTGACCCGCCTTACTGTGCAGGTTACCAAAATTGTAGCAGAGATACTCCGGAAAGCTTGCCTCCGGGAACTCGACGGCGATGGTAAGGATCGTGGCGGCTTCGGCATGCGGAAGCCAGTAGTCCCGATAGTCGCGGCCGTTGCGGGCCACGCCGTGGTGGACGAACAGCACCGGCCGGCCAGGGTGCCACGCGGTGGGCACCGCCGCATGCAGCACAAGCCCACGGTCCGGAAAAAAAGGATCAACATAGTCCAGGGACGTCGCGCCTGGGGCAGCGACCAGAGACGCCAAGTTGGTCATGCGTCAGGCTGCGACCGATGGAAGACCTGCCAGAGAGGGGACAACGGTTCAGCCTCCTGGCCACGAAAATTGCAAACCGCAAATTCACGCATTATACACAGAACGGGACTTTTATGACCGCGCTGTAATGCATTAGTCAGCGCCCGGTAGGTTTTGAGCAGGAGGCGGGAATTATTATTGAAGCTGGGCGCGCTTTTGTAGCGCTTCGAAAGGATGGTCCGGCTTTGGCCGCTGGTCGCGCTCCGATGTATCACGCTGTAACACCGAATTGCCGCATGGCATTGTGTGCGACAGAGCCAGGCGCCGCATCGGGCTGGGCGGAGCCGCCATCCTCGGTGATTACCTGTCGCGCCTGTTTGGACCGGCTAAACCGGCTGCGTACCGGACGGCGGCGCCGGTAACCACGCAACCCCAATAAACAAGACCCGCCTGCAAGGCTGCCGATCCAACCAAGCGGATGGCTACCGGACGCTATCCCTGGGCAGAGGCGGACTCGGCGGACATGTAGCTTGCCGGCACATCACTCAGGCGCTTGTCCTGGCATATCCAGGTCTCTGCCTCTTCCTCAGAATTGAAGCCAAGCATGGTCTGGCGAGTGCCATTGCTGCTCGCAACGCTGATGTTAAAGCCGGAACCGTCACTATTGGGAATGATTGTGTATGTTGTCATGTCATGCATCTGGTAAGCGCGCATCTGGATTGCATCAGGCACAAGGCGCTGCTCATCGGAAGTTCACAGGATGTCCATAATTTGCCAATGTCGAAGCGAGACGGTAACTGATACGCAAATGACCGACCCGACCGGACCTCGCGTTAAAGACTGCCTGAGGCGAGCAATCGCCACTTGATACACTCTCGCCGGCGAACCGATCAGCAGGGGACAGCACGGAACAGGCGGCTGGGCGTCACAAACTCCTGCTGCGCCGCAACGGTCAGGATCTCACGCGAACCGGCCTCCTCAGTCTGGCGCAACAGCCCATAGACCGAGGATCCGGCTGCCTCCAGCGCGGCCGCGGCATTGCCGGAGCGCAGCCGATGAAACAGGAACAGCGCCGCAATCGCATCGCCCGCACCGTTCACGTTGACTCTGAGCTTCGGCGTGCGCAGCAGGTGGACGGCCTCGCCCTCAGAGGTCAGCATGTCGATAAATCCGGCCGGGGTTTCATTGGTCTCCAGGCTGGTGAGCAACACACATGCCGGCCCGCTGGAAAGCAGCATCTTGCGCAGTTGCGATATCGCTTGCTTGGCACCGTCCAGCGAGCTGCAGTCCATGCCGGTCAGCCGCTCGATCTCGAATCGGTTGGGGGTGGCGATGTCGGCGGCAGGCAACGCCTGCAGGCGCAGGAAGTCCTCGATCCCCGGGCGGACATAGACCCCGGTGTCGGTGTCGCCGATAACCGGATCGCAGCAGTACAGCGCTGCGGGGTTGGCCTGCCGCACCGCGGCGGCGGCATGCAGGATAGCCTCACCAATATCGGCGCCGCCGACGTAGCCGCTCAGCACGGCGTCGCATCGCGCCAGAGCGCCGCGGGCGGCAATGCCGTCCACCACATCTCGTACTGATTGGCCGGAATAGATGGCCCCGGTCCAGTCTCCATAGCCGGTGTGGTTGGAAAACTGCACGGTGTTGACAGCCCACACCTCCGCCCCCAGCCGCTGCAGCGGGAACATCGCACTGGCGTTGCCGACATGCCCATAAGACACCCAGGACTGGATCGACAGGATGTTCATCGCTAAGCCCCCGGTTTATCACCAAACCAATACGCTATATGCAAAGCCCGCTCATCCGCCGCCACACCCAACCGGGTTCGCTTTACCTGCCGCTTCGGGATCACCGTTACCTATGTCAATGCCCCTGCTCTTCCAGCCGATCAGCTTCCGCTCGGTGACGGCCCGCAACCGCATCGTCGTGGCGCCGATGTGCCAATACAGCGCCCGCGACGGACTGGGCAGCGACTGGCATGTCCAGCATTTGGGTGCGCGGGCGGCCGGGGGCGCCGGCATCGTGATGACCGAGGCGACCCATGTTTCGGACATCGGCCGGATTACGCCGGGGTGCCTCGGCCTGTACAACCAGGACCATCAGGCGTTGCTGACCCGGCTGGCCGACGTCATCACCCTGTGCGGTTCGGTGCCAGGCGTCCAGATCGCGCACGCCGGCCGCAAGGCGTCCTGCGACGTGCCATGGGCCGGCGGCAAACCGATCCCGGTAGAGGCCGGCGGCTGGGTGCCGGTGGCGCCGAGCGCACTGGCCTCGGTGCCGGGTGCGACGGTGCCGCACGCGCTGTCCGCCGCCGAGATCGCGGATGTCATCGGGCAGTTCACCGACACCGCGAGGATGGCGCTGCGGGCCGGCTTCAAGATCGCGGAGATCCATGCGGCACATGGCTACCTCGGCCACTCGTTCCTCTCACCCATCTCGAACCAGCGCAACGACCTGTATGGCGGTGACCTGAATGGCCGCGCCCGCTTCCTGATGGAGGTGGTGGAAGCGATCTGCGGAGTCTGGCCGGCGGAGCTGCCGCTGTGGGTGCGGCTGTCCTGCACCGACTGGATGCCGGGCGGCCTGACGATCGAGGAGTCCGTCGCCGTTGCCCGCAAGCTGGCAGCAACCGGGCTGGTCGACCTGATCGACTGTTCCTCGGGCGGGGTGTCGCACGAGCAGAACATCCCGGCGCTGCATCCGGGCTACCAGGTGCCGTTTGCCGATGCGATCCGCAACCAGGCGGGCATCGCCACCGGAGCCGTAGGGCTGATCACGGAGCCGACGCATGCGGCGGAGATCGTTGCCAACGGGCGGGCGGACGTGGTGCTGCTGGCCCGCGCTGTGCTGGCGGACCCGGCCTGGCCGGTGCGTGCCGCCAAGGCGCTGGGGGTAAAGCCCGAGGTGCCGCCGCAGTATCTGCGGGCGGCGCTGTAAGGCCAAGACCTGTTGATGTCGGTGCGCGTGCATGCGTTGCTGCTGGCCGGGTTGCTGGCGCTTTCGGGATGTTCGGAAAGTCAGAATCCGTTCGCACCCGCCTGCCCTACCGCCCGTTTGGTGCCGGCGCTGGCCAACCTGGTGCGCAATGACGGTCCGGGCCCGACGCATGACCTGACGGATCTGGTGCTGCAGGCCCAGGTGGTCGCGGTCAACGGCAAGTGCCAGGCGGGGGATGACAAGGCGATCCTGCCGGCCAGCGTGCAGGTGACCTTGTCCGTCCAGCGGGGTCCGGCGATGCATGGGCGGGAGGCGGACGTGCCGGTCTTCCTGGCGGTGACCGAGGGCGAGACGGTGCGCGACAAGAAGGTATTTCAGGTGCATCTGAACTTCCCGCCGAATGTCGACCGGTTGACGATCACCAGCCCCGACATCGACCTGAGCCTGCCGGTTGCGAACGGCAAGACCGGGGCGTCCTATGGCGTGATCGCCGGTTTTCAGTTGTCGGCCGACGAACTTGCGGCAAGCCGGCGGGCCAGTGGCGGCTGACTGGCAGTGAATTGCGGAAGCCGGCATTGTCGGCCGCGGCGAAAAGTCCGATATAATGCCAGGATGACTGATACGCCACCGAAGGGACGCCCGAATCAGGGACGACGTCGAGGTATGAAGAAGGAAGACTGGGAAATCCCGTCCAATCTGCAGCCCGACACCAGTGACTACTCGTTCGACCTGGAGCGGACGCTGAAGGCTGTCGTCAGCCTGAAATCCTATGTTCCTGCCGATGCCTTCACTGCCGACACCCTGGGCACGGAGCGCGCCGGCAGCGGCGTCATGATCAAGGAGAGCGGGCTGATCGCCACTATCGGCTATCTGATTACGGAGGCAGAGACGATCTGGATTACCTCCAACGACGGGCAGGCGGTTCCGGGTCACGCGCTGGCCTACGACCAGGAGAGCGGGTTCGGCCTGGTGCAGGCGCTGGGCAAGCTGAACGTGCCGGCGCTGGAGCTTGGCGATTCCGACCGGCTGAAGGTAGGCGACCAGGCGGTGCTGTCGGCTGGCGGTGGGCGGCATCATTCGATCGAGACCCGCATCGTCGGCCGGCAGGAGTTTGCCGGCTACTGGGAATACGTGCTGGACGATGCGCTGTTCACCGCGCCGGCGCATCCGTTCTGGGGCGGCTGCGGCTTGATCGGCGCGGACGGCAAGCTGATGGGCATCGGCTCATTGATCCTGCAGCAGGGCGACGGCAAGGGCCGGCGGCTGGACATGAACATGGTGGTGCCAATCGGTCTGCTGGCGCCGATCATGGAGGATTTGCTGAGCTTCGGCCGGGTGAACCGGCCGGCGCGGCCGTGGCTGGGCATGTATGCCACCGAGTCGGATGAAACGCTGGTCGTTGGCGGTCTGGCCGACAATGGTCCGGCCGAGCAGGCTGGCGTCCGTGCCGGGGACAAGATCCTGACGGTGAATGACGAGGAGATCCCGGATCTGGCAGGGTTGTGGCGTCGGGTCTGGTCCTCAGGCAGCGCGGGCGCGGAGGTGCGGCTGAGGATCGAGCGGGACGGCTCGCCCAAGCGGCTGGCGGTGCGTTCGGCCGATCGCGCCAGCTTCCTGAAGTCGCCGAAGCTGCACTGACCATGCCTGCCTCCGACACGTCCGCGGGTGGCGAAACCCGGCTGCGCGGGGCGATCGTTCCGGTGACGCCGTTCCAGCAGAACTGTTCCGTGCTGTGGGACGAGACCAGCCACGTCGGCATGGTGGTCGACCCGGGTGGAGACGTCGACCGGATCCTGGAAGCCATCGATAAGGCTGGCGCGCGGATCGAAAAGATCGTGCTGACGCATGGGCATCTGGATCATGCCGGCGGTGCAGTGGAGCTGCGTGACACGTTGCAGTTGCGGTTCGGGTCGGCGGTGCCGATCGAAGGTCCGGACAGGCGGGACGAATTCCTGTTGAGCAGTCTTGCGGAGCAAGCGGCCTCGTACGGCTTCAAGGCCGCCAACGTCACGCCGGATCGTTGGATGGCCGAGGGGGATGTGCTGACCCTGGGGCCACATCGCTTCGACGTGCTGCATTGCCCTGGTCACACCCCTGGGTCCCTGGTCTTCGTCAACACAATAGCCCGCTTCGCGCTGGTAGGGGACGTGCTGTTCCAAGGCTCGGTTGGCCGCACGGACTTTCCGTACGGTGACCCCGCAGCGTTGGTTAAGGCGATCAAGACCAAGCTGTTGCCGCTGGGCGACGACATGTCGTTCCTGTGCGGGCATGGCCCGGGTTCGACCATCGGCGCGGAGCGGATGGGCAACCCGTTCCTGCGGTGAGCCTGGCGCCCGAGCGCTGGTCGGCTTTTGGTGCGGCACTGCGCGAGTTCACTTTCGGCGGCATGCCGACGGTCGCATTTGAAGAAGGTGGCCTGTCTTACTTCGTGAACGCTTTCTGGACGGCGGGGCAGCGGCGCGGCCACAGCATCCACGAGATCAGTTACCGCGCCTGCTTCAAGGCGCAGTTGCCAGGCTTTTTCATCGAACGTCTGACCGAACCGGGCGCGCGCGTGTATGACCCGTTCTCTGGCCGGGGCACCACCGCGGTGCAGGCGGCCCTGATGGGACGGGCTCCGGTGGCGAACGACATCAATCCGCTGAGCGCGATGCTGACCGGCCCGCGGCTAGACCCGCCGCCGGTAGAGGCGGTGCGACGGCGGCTGGCGGCGCTTGATCTTTCGGTGGTGGTCGGAGAGGCGGAGGAGCCGGTGGATGCCGACCTGCTGGCGTTCTACCATCCGGACACGCTGCGGCAGGTCAAGGCGCTGCGCGGATGGTTGCCGGCGCAAGGTGATTCCCTGGAACCGGTGGATGGCTGGATCCGGATGGTGGCGATCAACCGCCTGACCGGGCACTCGGCGGGGTTCTTCTCGGTCTATACCATGCCGCCCAATCAGGCGGTCTCGGCCGCCTCGCAGCGGCGGATCAACCAGGCCCGTGGGCAGGTCCCGCCGCCGCGGGATGTACGGTCCATCATTCTGAAGAAGACCATGAGCCTGCTGGCTGACGGCATCCCGCCGCCGCATCCTGCGGCCGTGCTGCTGACCGGGCCGGCGTGGCGGACGCCGGGGCTGGCGGACCGGTCCGTCGACCTGATCGTGACCTCGCCGCCATTTCTGGACGTGGTGGACTATGAGGGTGACAACTGGCTGCGCTGCTGGTTCGCCGGGATCGATCCGGCCCGTGTGGCAATCGACCGGCATCGCGATCTGCCGGCTTGGGAGGGGTTTGTCCGGCGGGGGTTCGAGGAATTCGCCCGGGTGGTACGGCCGGGCGGCTTTGTGGTGTTCGAGGTCGGTGAGGTGCGCGGTGGGCGGGTGCTGCTGGAACGGCATGTGGCGGCGGCGATCACCGGGTTGCCGTTCGACATCCTGGGCGTGATGGTGAACCAGCAAAGCTTCACCAAGACCGCGAACTGCTGGGGTGTCGGCAATAACCGCAGCGGGACCAACACCAACCGGATGGTGCTGGCGGTGCGGCGGTAACGGGTGAGCTGCGGCGAGATGCGTCTACATACGCTCACGCATCTTGTGGCAGCACTTTGCCTGATCGCGTGATTTGGACTTCCGTCGATCCCTCCGGTCATCACGCTTTAAGCGGCGAAAGCGTAGGGTCCGCCCTTGCCCAGCGCCGCCTGATAAGCGGGCCGAGCGTGGAAGCGCTGCACCCAGGCATTGAGATTCGGGTAGGCGGAGCGGTCGGTGTGGATGGCGGCGAATTCACCGACGAAGCTGAGCTGGATGTCGGCGCCGGTCAGATCAGGGCCGAGCAGATAGTCGCGGCCGTCGAGCGATTTGTTGATATAGCCCAGGTAGTTGGCAATTTCGCCTTCGATGCGCGGGCTGAGGGGCGCCGCGGCGTCACCGAGCCGCGAGGTGTAGAGCTTGAGCATCAGCGGCAGCATGGCCGATCCCTCGGCGAAGTGCAGCCACTGGGCATAGTCGTCATAGGCCGGACTGGCGGGATCGGGTTGCAGGCGGCCGGCGCCGTGATGACGAATGATGTAGTCGATGATCGCGGCCGATTCGATGACAAGCCGGCCATCGTCGGTGATGACCGGTGACTTGCCGACGGGGTGGATCGCCTTCAGCTCCGGCGGAGCCAGGCGGGTGGCTGCATTTCGCTGGTAGTGCTTGATCTCATACGGAAGCTGAAGCTCCTCCAGCAGCCAGAGGACGCGTTGCGAGCGCGAGTCGTTCAGATGGTGGACGACGATCATGCGGTTCCTCCCGGCAGCGTTGCTGGGTGTATTATAGCCTGAGGGAGACGGACGGATAGTTCCCAAAATGGGTCAGAGAGGTCACGGCGTGGACGGCGCTGGCTGCTGCGGAGCAGCGGACGCATGAGACGGATGATGCTTTTTCAGGTTCTCGGTGATACGTCGTGCGGCCTCGCGCCGCTGATCAGCCTGAGTCCATGCCTGATTGGGTTTCGTCGTGGCGTGGCGGGTGGCCTCGACCAGGGCGATGGCCTTGTCGATGGCGGGGCGGGATTGTGCTGCCGGAGCCGCCGCCGCTGGCTGGGCCGGCTGTGCCGGAGTGGATGGCTGCGCCGATTGCGCCGGCTGGGTTGCGGGAGTGGCGCGGCGGTTGCGCTGCAACTGGTCCAGCCTGCGACGCGACTTGTGTGCCTCGCGGCTGAGGCTGACGGCGCTGCCGCGCAGGCGGAGGATCCTGGTGAGCGACAGTTCGGGGTCGGCGGCCTGGCTGAGTGCCTCCAGCGCGTGGGCGCTGAAGCTGACCACCTCGGCCGCCAGATGCAGTTCCTGCTCGGTTTCCGGCTGGTGGCTGACGAGCAAACCGCGGGCGGCATCGCGGGCGGCGGCCATCTGCCCATTGGCGCCGATGAGGAACAGTACGGCGAGGCGGTTGATGACGGTTTCCAGCAGGGCCGCGGGCAGGGAGCCAGGAACCGCGGCGGGCAGCGCAGATGGGAGGGACATGATGGCACCGGATGTGTTCGATGTTCGTTCACGGCGAAAGATAGGTGCGTTTTCCTTATTTCGCAAGAATAATATCATATGCGTATGCAGCAACCGGCTTGACGGTAGCCGAGGCGGCATTGGATGTGCCGGCAGGGACGGCTGCCTGTCCCGAAGGGAGCGGCGGTTATGAGTGCCATTTGGCGGTGGATCGGCAGGCGGAGGTCACCTGTGGGCCGTTGGTTTGGCATCGTGCTGCTGTTGGGTCCGCTGCCATGGCTGTCGGCCTTCGGCATGACGGTGCATCAGGCGGGTGACCAGTTGATCGTGGGTGGTCCGGTGGTGGAGGGAGACTATGGACGAATCCGCGCCGGACTGGACGCCGATCCGCATATCACGACGGTTGTGCTGCGCAACTCGCCCGGAGGCGATGCGCCGACCGGCTATCAGGTGGGTACACTGATACGCGAGCGCGGGCTGCGCACCGCGGCCTCCGGCTTTTGCTACTCGTCCTGCTCACGGATGTTCCTGGGTGGGCGGGTCAGGGTGTTCACCGATGACTATCCGCCGGAGGCAACCAATGTCGGCTTCCATGGGCACTATAACAGCCATGGCATGCTGGATGCCGAGCTGGTGCAGCGGCTTGGATTGAAGGATTGGGTGATCAGGTATTCCGATGGGAAGGCGGATCCGGCGCTGGTGGAACGCTGGATCAACATTCCGCTGGCGAGAGGAATGGCGCATTTCTTTCATCCAGTGCGGCTGCAGAAGAACGGTGCCTCGGCGTTCTTCTGCGACGGCAAGGACGGCAGGCAGATGTTCGAGTGCGAGCCGATTCCGCACTCGGCGCTGGATCTGGGGGTCATCACGTCGCTGGATGTGATCCACAGCAACGATCGGTAGACTGGACGATCGCGGGCGGTTGGGCATCCGCTCAAGATTTTCAACTGCGCTTAGAGCGGTTCCACCGAGGATGGAACCGCTCTCGCTCATCGTTTCACGCGGCTACTCGCGCAGCATCGCGCTTTTGCGCGGTTCCAGCCTGCGCGAAGCCGCTCAGGCCAAAGCTTGCCCCAGAGGCGAAGGAAGGAAACTTGTGATGGAGGGGCGCGAGTCGGGCAGAACCCTGCTCTCGCCAGAGTGGAACGGGCTGCTGACGGGAGCCGGACGCCCGGTGTCATCCGAGTGGCATTTGTCGCTATAGAGAAGGCTGGTCCGTTGCCAGATTTCGATGCCGCCTTCGGATGACCACCTGGTCTGGGCCGCCAGAAGCTGGCGGCCTTGCGCAATGGCCTCCTGCAACGTGGCCACGGGCAGGTCGTGGCTTTGGACGATGCGGCCCTGATGGATCAGGTAGCAGCGGTACATGACGGTCCTGAACAGAATGAAAGCTGGCTGGTGACGGGAGTGCAGTTCCCTCGAAGGCGGTGGCGCCTCGTCGCGAAGGGCGCCACCGTGCCGTGTTCAGCGTGAACGCGCAGGCCTGAACGTGGCGCCGACCGCGGTCATGCTGCGGATTTCAGGCATTGCGCGCACGGCGACGGCGGGCCATGCCGAGTCCCAGCAGGCCGCTGCCGAGTACCGTCAGGGTCATCGGCTCGGGCACGCCAACCACGAACTCAAAGGCTTCGGATGAACTGGTCAGTACGACTTCATCGAAGCTGCCGTCCTTGGTGGTGTCGAACAGTTCGACGAAGGCACCGCTCGACCCGTCGGCGTTGATGTCCGCGGCCTTGGCGATGTCGCTGCCGGAGATCGTCTCGCTGTCATGGCAGTAACCCTTGCTGCACAGCTCGACGGTCAGCGAATTGAAGCTGTCGACGCTGCCCCACAGCAGATCGAAGCTGGTGGTCGAGGCGCCCAGGTTGATCATAACCTCGCTGTCCGGCTGAGCGACGAGGTAGTTGCTGTTGGCCGGCTTCAGATTGGTGCTGCTGTAGGGTGAAACGGCAACAAGCGTGTTGGAGACGGTGGAGCGTCCTTGAACGCTGGTGGGCGACGACGTGTAGGTGCCGTTCGGCGTGAGGTAGGTGTTACCGTTGTAGACGCCGCCTGCCGGGGTGGCGCCGTCGTCCTGCGGAGACCTGCCGTCATCCGGCCTAGTGAAGCTGACCATGTCGCCGTTGCTGAGAGTGACGGGCGCCGAGCTGACGGTGCCTGGGGTGATCGGTGTGCCGGGTGCCAGCAGGGTGAACGGCGACTTGCTGGCGCCGGAGTCGTTCTGGGCCTGCACGACGATGACATCCGCCCGCGCGGCTGAGAGGCTGAGGCAGGTCATTACGGCTGCCATGGCGGCGGAAAGAACCAAGTTGCGACGCATGTATTTGTCCTTCTGAACAGGATGCCAAGAGCTGTTCAGCTTCAGCAAGACGTGTGCCACAGTAAAAACATACTATTGTCAGGCCAACACGCTGCTATGACTATGACAGTATGCCTTTTGCGCATTACTGCAGGCAATTGTATTATCCAATTGGCGTCAAATGAGTCAGAAGACTTTACGCATACTTTGGCAGTCAAGCGGCGAGATCACCATGCATAAGCATGAGATTTTCTACCTGTGGTTGTTACCGGTTTGTTGTATCCATACATTTGTATGTAGTGCGCCTGTCCTGACGTCACCTGGCGCCCAGTCGCCTTGTCGCCAAATTTTACACGCGGCGCCTGGATGATCTTACGCCGGTGGCGACTTGTGATGGTACAAGTGCAGGTGTGGCCAATGCAGCCGGTGTGGAGGCACTTTCGGTTCCTCGGGACCGGCGGTGACCGTCACCAACGCGGCACTGCCGCTCGGCCGGACTGGAATTGCAGATTTGACATCAGGCTGCGGCAGGCCCGTGCGCGGCAGGCGATTCACGGCGCGGAAAGCGGTGAAGATTGCAACGAGGCCGAACAGCAGGGACCCGGCGGCCTGTCCGATCAGCACGCCGCTTGGACCGTAGGCTGATCCCCAGGCGGCGAAGGGGATCGTCCCCAAAGTGGCGCGACCCCAGTTGAAGGCGGTTGAGAATAGCGGGAAACCCAAATTGTTGAAGGCAGCGTTGGCGACATACAGTGCGCCGGTGAACAGGAAGCTGCCGGCCAGCAACGAGCAGAACAGCCGCACCAACTGGGCCGTTGCGCCATGGGCGGAGAAGGCGATGACGATGATGTTCTGCGCCGCGGCCAGCAGGACCCAGGCCCCCAGCACGGCGACCAGCATGAACACCAGCGCGTCGCGCAGAGCCTCGCGCACGCGATCGGTGCGTCCAGCGCCCAGGTTCTGCGCGATGATCGGACCGATGGCACCGCTGAGAGCATAAACCAACGCGAAGGCGACCGGGGTGATCCGGTCGATGGTCGCCTGCCCGGCCACCGCCTCTGGACCAAAGGCGGCAATGGTGCGGGTGACGTAGATGGCGCCGGCGGGGGTTGCGAGGTTGGTCAGGATCGCCGGGCCGCCAATGACCAGCAGGCGACGCGTATCGGCGGCCAGCATGCGCGGCGCCAGCGGCGCCAGCAGGCCGTGCTGCCGCGCGACGCCGTGCAGCCCGAGCAGCGCCAGGGCAAGGCGGGAGATCGTCGTGCTGATCGCGGCGCCGTCGAGATCAAGATGCAGCCCGAAGATCAGCAGCGGATCGAGGGTCGCGGTCACCACGGCGCCGATCAGTGTCACATCCATTGCGCGCCGGGCGTCGCCGACGGACCGCAGCAGCGCGGAACATCCCATGCCGATCCCCAGCAGCGGCAGAGAGAGCGAGGTGATCCGCAGGTAGCCGGCGGCCAGGGTGCGGGTCTCGCCCGCGGCGCCCAGCAGGGTGAACGACCAGTCAAGCGTCGTGACCGTGATCAAGGCGAGGATTGCCATGAAGACGGCCATTACCGTCAGGCTTGAGGTGGCCAGCCGCCGCGCCGTGTCGAGATGGCCGCTGCCGATATGGGTAGAGACGAGAGCACCCACCCCAATCGTCAGGCCGATCGAGAACGACACTTGAAGGAACGAGATGGCTCCGGCGAAGCCAATCGCCGCGGCGATGGAGCGCTGGCCCAGCAGCGAGATGTAGAACAGGTTGAGCAGGTCGACGCCGAAGACCGCGACCATGCCGATTGCCCCGGTGCCCGCCAGCACGATGACATGGCGCAGGGTCGAGCCGGTGACGAAGCGGGCGGTCTCGGTGGCATCGGGATGTGCTCTCAAGGCGTGCCTATCGTCGACAGGACGCGCCGTTGCGACATCCGACAATCCTTGACTCCAAACCATGAGCGGATATACATGCGATATTTTGTATATCCAACTGAGAGACCGAGCATGCAGGTCGCCAAATGGGGAAACAGTCTTGCCGTTCGTCTTCCCGCCGCTGTAGTCGAAGTGCTTGAACTAAGGGAAGGCGATGAGATCGAAATCCATGTCGCTGACGTCCGCCAGCTTGACGTCGCGCGCAAGCCTGGTCGCGAGGAATTGCTAAGGCGTCTTCGTGCCTTTCGCGGTCGGCTTCCCGTTGACTTCAAGTTCGATCGAGACGAGGCGAATGCCCGATAGTTTTTTCGACACCAATGTCCTTGTCTATATCGCCTCAGGCAATACAGCGAAGGCGGATCGGGCCGAGGCGGCTATCGCCGCTGGCGGGGCGATCAGCGTGCAGGTTCTCAATGAACTCACCAACGTCGCGCGTCGGAAGATGCGAATTTCCTGGGCCGAAACGCATGCACTGCTGACCACATTGCGTGCCCTGCTGACGGTTCATCCGCTTACGCTCGAGACTCACGATACCGGATTGGAACTCGCCGAGCGATACGGCTTTTCCACCTACGACGCCATGATCGCCGCCTCGGCGCTCCACGCCGGCTGCGACACCCTCTGGTCGGAGGACATGCAGCACGAAATGACGCTTGACGAAGGCCTGCGCATCGTCAATCCCTTTCGCGTTACGATCTGAGCATGGACAAGAAAACAAAGGGGGCGTGGCTGCTTACGTAGTCAAGGAACCTTGATGCCGTTACCGGCGCAGGCGCCGCGGGCCTGGAGAATGGATCCTGCGTTGGCCGTATCGGCCGCCTTTACTATCTTCTGCGCCGCAAGGTAGCCGATTATCCGGCTAGCAATAAGGTAGCCGATTATCCGGCTAGCAATGCCTAAAGCTGCCAAGGCCTTGCTTTTCCCTTTGTTGTTCAATGAGTTATGAGATCTGACGGCGGAACTGACGACGCTTTCCGATCATTCCCGATGCCATTCTAATCATTGATTAAAGCGGAAATTCTTAGGGTGACCACCCCTACTCCCACTCGATGGTGCCGGGCGGCTTGCTGGTGATGTCGTAGGTGACGCGGTTGATGCCACGCACTTCGTTGACGATGCGGCCGGCGACGCGTGTAAGGAACGCCATGTCGAATGGGTAGACATCGGCGGTCATGCCGTCGGTGCTGGTGACGGCCCGCAGCGCGCAGGCCATGTCATAGGTGCGATTGTCGCCCATGACGCCCACGGTGCGCACCGGCAGCAGCACCGCGAACGCCTGCCAAATTGCATCGTATAGGCCTGCAGCGCGGATTTCCTGCAGGTAGATGGCGTCGGCCTTGCGCAGGATGTCGGCCTTCTCGCGGGTGACGGCGCCGGGGATACGGATCGCCAGGCCGGGCCCAGGAAACGGGTGGCGCCCGACGATCGCTTCGGGCATGCCAAGTTCGCGGCCCAGCACGCGGACCTCGTCCTTGAACAGCTCGCGCAACGGCTCCACCAGTTTCATCCGCATCCGCTCCGGCAGGCCGCCAACATTGTGATGTGACTTGATCGTAACGGACGGCCCGCCGCCAAAGCTGACGCTTTCAATCACGTCGGGATAGAGCGTGCCCTGCGCGAGATAATCGGCGCCGCCAATGCGGGTCGCCTCTTGCTCGAACACCTCAATGAACAGCCGGCCGATCGTCTTGCGCTTCTGCTCTGGATCGGTGACGCCGTCCAGCGCAGTCAGGAACAGCTCCGAGGCGTCGCGGTGCACCAGGCGGATGTTGAAGCGGTCACGAAAGGTGGCGATTACATCCTGGGCTTCGTTATGACGCAGCAGGCCATGGTCCACGAAGATGCAGGTCAGTTGGTCACCGATCGCCTCGTGGATCAGCACGGCGGCCACCGAGGAGTCCACACCGCCGGACAGGCCGCAGATCACCCGCCCGGTGCCGACATGGGCGCGGATGCGAGCGATCTCGGTGGCACGGAAGCCCGCCATCGTCCACGATCCGGACAGGCCAACCACGTCGTGGGTGAAGTTGCGCAGCAGTTGGGCACCATGCGGGGTGTGCACGACCTCGGGATGGAACTGCAAGCCATAGAAGTGGCGGGCGTCATCCGCGATCGCGGCGAACGGCGCGCCTTCGCTGGTGGCGACGACGCGGAACCCGGGGGGAAGCCGGGTTACACGGTCGCCATGGCTCATCCAGACCTGCTCGCGGCCGCCGGTGGCCCAGACGCCGTGGAACAGCGCGCAATCGCCCGCGATGTCGACACAGGCTCGGCCGAACTCCCGATGGTCGGAGGGTTCGACGGCGCCACCCAACTGGTGGCACAGCAGTTGTTCACCGTAGCAGATGCCCAGGACCGGCACGCCAAGGTCGAAAACGATGGATGGTGCGAGCGGGGAGGCAGCGGTGTGCACGGAAGCGGGGCCGCCGGAGAGGATGATGCCGCGGGGCTGCCAGTCGGCAATGCGGGCAGCGTCGGTGCTGAACGGCCAGATTTCGCAATAGACGCCCGATTCGCGCAGGCGACGGGCGATCAACTGGGTAACCTGGCTGCCGAAATCCAGGATCAGGATGCGTTCAGCGGTGTCGGCGGGATCAGGCAAGGAATCGATCATGGGAGGGGGTGCCAGCGCTTGATCCGCCGTGTTGGACCATGCGCGAGGGGGATTCTGCAAGCAGGACGTTTGTCGATGGGGACGGACCGGCTGGAGAGGACGAGCTTGGACAGGCTCAGCCCAGGAACACCCCGCCGTTCACGTGCAAGGTCTGGCCGGTGATGTAGCGGCCATCCGGACCCGCGAGAAAACGCACCGCGGCAGCGATTTCCTCAACCTGCGCCCTGCGCCCGAGCGGAATGCCACGTTCGGCGAGGCTGGAGGGCATGGCGCCGGCTGAAGCGCCGCGGACGGTGTCGACCGCGCCGGGGGCGACGGTGTTGCAAGTGATCGCGTGCGGCGCCAGCTCGATTGCCAGGGCGCGCATCAGGCCCTCCAGCCCGGCCTTGGAGGCGGAGACGTGGCAGCGATTTGGGGTGCCGACATGGGTCGAGATGCCGGAGAGTGCGACGATCGCCCCGCCGCCGCGGTTCAGCATATGCGGCACCGCCGCGCGGCACAGGATGAAGGCGCCGTCCAGGGCGACCGACAAAATCTCTCGCCATTCCTCGAACGCCATCCGCAGGAATGGGGTCTGCCGACGCAGGCCGGCGTTGCTGACCAGGATGTCGATCCCGCCGAACGCGGCGACGGCGGCATCAACCATGGACTGGGTGGCCGCCGGGTCGGAGACGTCGGCAAGGCAGCCGATGGCCTGACCGCCGGCGGCATTGACCTCGGCCACCACGGCATCCACCGCAGCCCGGTCGGCGCGACCGTTTACCACCACAGACGCACCTCGGGCAGCGAGATCCAGGGCGATGGTGCGGCCGATGTTCCGGCCGGCGCCGGTCACCAGGGCAACTTTGCCGGCAAAGCTCTGCTCCTGCATCATGCCGCTGCGTGCAGGATCATGTCTGCTCCTTTCTCCGCGATCATGATGGCGGTCAAGTCACCACGCGCAGTGCCGGGCGAGAACGGGTGGCCATGCGGCGATACAGTGCCACGTAATCCTCGGCCATCCGCCGAGCGGTAAAGCGCTGCTCGAAGCGGGCGCGGATGGCGCCGACGGACAGGTTGTTCAGCCTGGAGACGGCGGCGACAGCGTCGGTTTCGTCATGCACGATGTAGCCGGTAACGCCGTGGTCGATCACTTCTGGCACCGAGCCGGCAGGATAGGCGATGGTCGGGGTGCCGCAGGCCATGGCCTCGATCATCACCAGGCCGAACGGCTCCGGCCAGTCGATCGGCAGCAGCAGGGCCTTGGCGCCGCTGAGGAAGCCCGGCTTTTCGGCCTCACCGATTTCGCCGATCATCTCGATCTGGTCGCCGTCGATCATCGGGCGGACGACCTTCTCAAAATACTCCCGGTCGGTGCGGTCGATCTTGGCGGCGATCTTCAGTTTCATGCCGGAGGCGCGGGCGATGCGGATCGCCCGGTCGGGAGACTTTTCCGGACAGATGCGGCCCAGGAAACCCAGGTAATCGCGCGCGACGGGCTGCGGCGTCAGCAGATCGGGCGGCAGGCCGTGATGGACGGTGCCGACGAAGTTCGCCCGGGGCAGCGGACGGCGTTGCGCGTCAGAGATCGAGACCAGGGGCGCGGCCTGAAAGCAGTCGTAGATCCGCGTCAGCTCCGGCAGGTCAAGCCGCCCGTGCAGGGTGGTCAGGTACGGCGTCGTCTGGCGGCTGAGCAGCGAGAATGGCCAGTAGTCCAGGTGGCAGTGCAGAACGTCGAAGTTATGGGCCTGCTGATAGACCTTCTCCATCAGCAGCATCTGCGGCGCCATCGCGTCGCGCAGGCTGGCGTCGAAGCGCAGGGCGCAGGGCCAGGCGGATTCGAGTTTCGCGGTGGTGATGGAATCGCCGCTGGCAAACAGGGTCACGTCGTGGCCCATCGCCATCAGCTCTTCGGTCAAATACGACACCACCCGCTCCGTCCCGCCATAGGTGCGCGGCGGTACCGATTCGGTCAGTGGTGCGATCTGGGCTATACGCATGGTTGCATGGCTCCTGGCCTAACGTGAAAGCGATAGAGCCGGGGCGATCAGGTTTTTTTGCGGCGGGCGTGTCCATGAAGCCGCCAAAGTCTGCAGTATCACGGCTATGTGACCCAGAAGCTGCGACGCTGCCGCCTCGCTTACGTTTAATGCATGAACACCGGCTTCCATCGTGGGAGCCGAGGCAGCAGGAGGAGCGGACCGATGGCGCGACTGGTCGTCGTTTCGAACAGGGTACCGCTTCCCTCGGAACGCGGTGCGAAGGCGGGCGGTCTGGCAGTGGCACTCGCGGATGCGCTGCAACCGGGATCGCTGTGGTTTGGCTGGAGCGGACGGCGCGCCGCGCGCGGGTCCGGCACGACGCATATTCAGCGTTCGGAAGGCGTCACCTACGCGACGATCGACCTGACCGAAGCCGATTACCTCGCGTTCTACGTCAACTTTTCCAACGGCGCGCTTTGGCCGTTGCTGCATTTCCGCCTCGGGCTGGTCGACTTCCGATCCGAGGACTACGACGGCTACCGTTCGGTCAACCGGCAATATGCCGCGGCACTGGTACCGCTGCTGCGGCCTGACGACGTGATCTGGGTGCACGACTACCACCTGCTGCCGATGGCTGCCGAACTGCGCGCGCTGGGTGTGACCAACCGGATCGGCTTCTTCCTGCACACGCCGTTCGTGCCGCCGACGATCTTTCATGCGTTGCCACGGTCGACGGAACTGCTGACCAGCATGTGCGCCTATGACGTAGTGGGCTTCCACACCCGCACGTATCGGACTGCGTTCCTTGATTGCATTACCGAGACGCTTGGCATCCATCCGGACGCTGAGGGGCGCTTTGTCTGGCGCGGCCATGCGGTACGCGCAATTGTCGACCCGATCGGCATCGATGCCGAGGGCTTTGCGGCGCGGGCGCGCGAGGCGGCACGTGGGTCGGATGCACGGATGCTGCGCGACAGTCTGGGCAAGGGTGGCCTGGCGATCGGCGTAGACCGGCTCGACTACTCCAAGGGACTGATCAACCGGTTCGAGTCGATCGGCCGGCTATTTGCCAACTATCCGCAGCATCGGCGGCAACTCAGCTTCCTGCAGATTGCCGCACGCTCCCGCGAAGATCAGGGCGCCTATCAACGGCTACGGCGCGAGCTTGACCGGATCGTTGGCGACACCAACGGGCGCTACTCAGAGTTCGACTGGACGCCGCTGCGCTACATGACCCGTGCGGTAAAGCGCGACACGCTGGCGGGGTTTTTCCGCCTGTCACGCCTCGCGGTGGTGACCCCGCTGCGTGACGGGATGAACCTGGTCGCCAAGGAGTATGTCGCCGCCCAGGATCCCAGCGACCCAGGGGTGCTGATCCTGTCGCGGTTTGCTGGTGCCGCGGAGGACATGACCGAGGCGCTGATCGTCAACCCCTATGACTCCGACGAGATCGCCGAGGCGATGCACATCGGCATCTCGATGGACCTGGATGAACGTCGGGACCGGTGGAATGCCTTGAACGCCAAGGTGACGGCGAGCACGGCGCGTCGGTTCTGCACCGTGTTCCTGAACCATCTTGGCCGCACCGACTTGCAGCCGGAACGGCCGACGCTGCGGGCAATTTCCTGAGCGCAGGGTATTGCTGCAACCGGGCTTCGGGCCCACGCCGATCGCGCGTTGGTCACCGTCTTGTGACGGCATCGTGACGGCCTGACGACAATATCCGTTTTATCGGTCCAGATTGAGGATGGATGTGATGAGGCGGACTATGATTCTGTTTGCACTGGCGGTGGGGCTGGCAGCCAGCGTGTCGGCGTGTTCCGACCCCTATGACCCTGGTCAGCGTGCGTTGGGTGGCGGGGCGCTTGGTGCTGGTGCCGGTGCCGCGATTGGCGGGCTGGCTGGCGGTGGTAGAGGCGCGTTGGCTGGCGGTCTTCTGGGCGGTGCGGTCGGCGCTGTCGGGGGTGCGGCGACGACACCGCGTCCGCCGCCGCCGCGATATGAGCAGCCGGATTATCCGCCGCCTCCGCCACCCTATCGCCCAGACTAGGCTGCGCTTGCCTTGGCCGAAAACAAATCCGTTCCCGGTTGAACTCGGTGCGGTAGGCGCCACTACTCCTTATAAAGCTTGCGGAAGTCCGGGTGGACGTGGAACCAGTATTCGAAACCCTTGACGTCAGGCTGCATGGCATAATCGGCATAACGACGATACAACGGGATGCGCGGCAGGTCGGTCATTACGATGTCGACCATCTGCTGCAGGCTCTGCGTGTAGACCTGTTCGTTGGGCGCGAACCGGGCGGTGTCGATGATCTTGTCCAGGCTGGGATTCACGTAGTTCGCGGTGTCGAACACCGAGTTGTTGGCGCCATCGTAGTTCCAGAAGAAGAAATAGTCCGGGTAGTCAAGCCAGCCGTAGAATTCACCAATTACCATCGGCATGGTCTTGCTGGCCATCTGGGCGAACCAGTTGCTGCCCGGCACTTTCTCCAAAGTCAGGGTGACGCCGATCTTGGCGAGTGATTCCTGGATCAGGATGGCGGTTGGCTCGCTGGTTGTAGCCTGGCTCAGGTCGAACGACAGCGTAGACTTGAAGCCGTTGGGAAAGCCCGCCTCGGTCAGCAGCGCCTTCGCCTTGGCGAGGTCGGTGCCGTGCTTGATGGGCACCGGCCACGTGGGGGCATAAGGCTTGCCGGGATCTCCATCGTACATGGGCGTAGCGCGGCCGTACAATGCCGAGGACAGGATCTCCTTGTACGGCATGGCGTAGGACATCGCTTGGCGCACCTTCGGATTGTCGAAGGGCGGGATCTTCACGTTCATGTCGATGAAGACAAGATCGTTCTGTATGGGAACGCCGATGACCTTGACCTTGCCCTCCTTGGCCAGCTCTGCGTAGTCCTTTGGCGGCAGGCCGACCGACATGTCGACGTCGCCCTTCTCCAGCAGCGCGCGCCGGGTGCCAGGGGAGGCGATCTGACGGAAGATCACCCGGCGCAGTTTCGGCAGCGGGCCGGACTTCCAGTCGTCGAAGCGGGTAAAGATGGTCTGCTGGCCGGGCGTCCATGCCTCTACTTTATAGGCGCCGCCGCCGCAGTCGTTGTGCGACACCCAGTCCAGCGCCCATGGGTCGGCGGCGGTGGCGTGCTTCTTTGCCAGCTCCGAGTTCAGGATCACCGGCACCGGCACGGCGAGATCCGGCAGACTGAGCTTGTTTGGCTGATCGAAGGTCATCTTGAAGGTGTAGTCGTCGACCACGGTAAACTGATCGGGTTTGACATAGGAACCCGCTGACATCTGCACCGCCGGAAAGCCGCCGGCCGCTATGGCTCGGTCGAACGACCACTTGACGTCCTTCGCTGTCACCGGAGCGCCGTCATGGAAGGTGGCATTCCGGCGCAAATGGAAGATAAAGGTCTTCTTGTCATCGCTGATGTCCCAGCTTTCCGCGAGCTCTGGGGTGATGACCTTGGCGTCGTAGGACATGGTGCCATCGGGCAGCGTCTTCTCACCATGGCTGACCAGCCGGTCATAGGCCTGCCACACCACCATGCGGCTCTGATCGTTGGCAGTCGGCACCATGGTGTCCAGGCCGTTCGGGCCCATTTCAGAGACGATGACCAGCGTATCCTTCGGCGTTGCCGCGGCGAAAGCGGCAGCGTGCAGGGTCATCGTCAGCAGGGCGGCTGCGCAGGCTGTTCGTGCGGTCGGCATGCGGATCTCCTGGTTCTGAAAAGCGGTCACAGGCCGAGCTGGTCGAGCATTGGCGGCCATTTGTGCGCCCATGGCCGGGCGCGCTCGAACGCGCCGGAGGCACGCAGCACGGTGCGGTCGTCGAGATGCCGGCCGATGATCTGCAGGCCGACCGGCAGCCCGTCAGAAGTGAAGCCGGCGGGAATGGTGGCGGCAGGCTGGCCGGTCATGTTGGCGGGGAAGGTGAAGCACAGCCAGTCGGCTGGCCGGCCCATGCGGCCCTCGATCATTTCCGGCCCCTGCATGTGGACCGGGAAGGCCGGCACCGCGAGAGTAGGCGTCAGCAGCAGGTCGTAGTTGGCCATGAAGCGCCACATGCGGTTGCACAGCCGCTGGCGGCCGATCCGGGCGTTGGTGAAGTCCTCGGCGGTCCAGGGCCGCTGCAGCAGATCCACCAGATGGCCGGACATCTCGCGCTCTCGCCCCTGCATCATCCGGCGCATGCCCGCAAGGTCGCTATCGGCAGCGACCAGCGCCCAGAAGGTGGCGGACTCGTCGGAGAAGCCCGGGTTGGCGCGTTCGACCGTGCAGCCGAGGTCGGTTTCGAACGCGGCCACCGCTTCGGCGACGACGCGGCGGACCTCAGGGTCGACGGCGGCGTAGCCCCAGTCCTCGCTGTAGGCGATGCGCAGGCCCTTGATGTCACCGCGGGTGGCCTCGACGTAGTCGAAATCGGCGGCAGGGATGGAATAGCGGTCGCGTGGGTCCGGGCCGGCGATGACATTCAACATCAACGCCGAATCGGCAACGGTGCGGCTCATGGGGCCGATGTGTTCCAGGGATTCCCAACTGGAGACGCCGGGATAGCGTTCGTCACGGCAGCCGGGATAGAGCGCGACGCGTCCCATCGAGGCCTTGATGCCGTAGAGCCCGCAGATGGAGGAGGGAATGCGCACCGAGCCGCCGCCGTCACTGCCGATGGCGAAGGGGGCGACACCGGCGGCGACGGACGCGCCAGAGCCGGCGCTGGAGCCACCCGAGGTCATCGCGGTGTTCCATGGGTTGCGGGTGGTCGGGAACACCGGGTTGTGACCGACGCCGCTGTAGCCGAATTCCGGTACGTTGGTTTTGCCGATGATCACCGCACCGGCGGCCTTCAGGCGCTCGACGACGATGTCGTCCTCATCGGGCACGAAGTCGCGGTATAGCGGCGAGCCCATCACCGTCAGGATGTCCTTGGTCGCCACCAAGTCCTTGATGCCGATCGGCACGCCGCCCAGCACGCCGGGATGCTCGCCGGCGGCGATCCTGGCATCGACGGCGCGGGCGGCGGTGCGCGCGACCTCTGGCGTGGGGGTGCAGAAGGCGTGCAGATGCGGCTCGAGGACGTCCATCCGCCGCAGCACGGCCTCGGTGACTTCGATCGCCGACAACTCTTTCGCGCGGATGCGTTCCGCCAGCGTCAGCGCGCTCATGCGGCAGATTTCGTTGTCTGTACTCATTGGTGTATTTCCCCCATGTTCAGGCGAAATGGCAGGCAGCGACATGGCCGTCGGTGAGATGGCCGTTGGCGAATGGGCGAAGCAGCGGCATCTGCTGCGTGCAGCGTTCGGTGCCCTTGGGACAGCGGCCATGGAAGCGGCACGTGTTGGGATCGGGATCGACCGGGCTGCGCGGGCTGCCGTCCAGGCGCGGGCGAGCCTCGTTGCGCCTGGCCGGATCGGGGATCGCGGCGATCAGCGCCTGGGTATAGGGATGGCGCGGTGCGGTGAACAGCGCCTGGGTCGGCGCGGCCTCGACCACCCGGCCGAGGTACATGACGACGATGCGCGAACACAGCAGGCGGACCACGTTCAGGTCGTGCGAGACGAACAGGTAGCTCATGCCCAGGCGGGCCCGCAGATCGGCCAGCAGGCGCAGGATGATGGCCTGGACAGAGACATCCAGGGCCGAGGTTGGTTCATCCAGGATCAGCATCGACGGCTCCACGGCGATGGCACGGGCGATGCCGACGCGGGCGCGCTGGCCGCCGGACAACTGGTGGGGATAGCGCTGGATCAGTTCCCCGGGCAGGCCGACCAGGTCCGCCGCACGGTTCACCCGGTCGGCCAGCTCCGCGCGGTCGGTGATGCCCAGCAGGCGCTTCAGCGGGTCGGCGATCGACTGGAAGACGCGGAACGATGGGTTGAGGCTCTCGCCCGGGTCCTGGAACACCACCTGGATGCGCGCACGCTGCGGCATGGTGACGAAGCGTGCCTGGGAGACGGCGGTGATGTCGTCCCCATCCAGCAGGATCGCGCCGGCGGTCGGATCGATCAGCCGGGCCAGCAGGCGGACCAGGGTCGACTTGCCGCAGCCCGACTCGCCGACCAGGCCGACGCATTCCCCAGGCTGGATCGCCAGGTCGACGGCATCGACGGCGTGCAGCCGGGCGCCGCGGCCGAGCGGGTATTGCTTGGTCAGGCCGCGTGCCTGGAGCAGCGGCAGAGTCAACTGCCTGTTCTCACAGGGGAAGCCGGCAGCGCACCAGGTGCGCCGGGTTCAACGTCGTAAAGGGCAACGGCTTCTCGTCGCATATCGGGGCATGCCGGCTGCAGCGGGCGCTGAAGCGGCAGGGCGGGAGGTCGCGGCGCAGGTCAGGTAGCTGACCCTGGATCGAGACCAGTCCGGCGACGGTGGAGCGGGGCGTCGGCGTGGCGTCGAGCAGTTGGCGGGTGTAGGGATGCGCCGGGTGGCTAAGCAGTTCCTCGGTCGGCGCAAGCTCGACCACATGGCCCGCGTGCATCACCGCGATGCGGTCGCAGTATTCGCCAGCCAGCCCCAGATCGTGGGTGATCAGCAGGGTCGACATACGCGCGCTGCGGCTCATGTCGCGGATCAGGTCCATGATCACGGCCTGGGTGGTCACGTCCAGGCCGGTGGTGGGCTCATCGGCGATCAGCAGCGACGGCGAGCAGGCCAGCGCCATGGCGATCATCACCCGCTGGCACATGCCGCCGGACAGCTCGAACGGATAGGCCTGGTAGCGGCGCTGTGGATCGGGGATGCGCACCCGCGCCAGGGCGGCGATGGCATGCTCGCGCAGCGACCGGCTGGGCAGGTTGGCGTGCTGGCGAAGGATGTCCTCGATCTGGTGGCCGACCTTGCGGATCGGGTTCAGCGCCGTACGCGGGCTCTGGAAGATCATCGCCAGCTCCCGCCCACGCACCTGGGACAAAGCCGGTTCGGCGGCCCGCAGCATATCCAGGCCACCGAACACGATGCGGCCGCCCTGAACCCGAGCCGCGGCATCCTGCAGCCCCATCACCGCATAGGCGAGGACGGATTTGCCGGAGCCGCTTTCGCCAACAATGCCGACGATCTCACCGTGGCCGACCGACAGCGAGACGTCCTCCAGCGCGCGGACGGTGCCATGGCGGGTGCGGAAGACGAGGGAGAAGTCCTCGATCAGCAGTTGGGCGGTCAAATCCGCCGCCTTGGGTCGAGCAGATCGCGCAGGCCGTCGCCCAGCAGATTGAAGCAGAACACCGCCAGCACCAGGGCTCCACCCGGGAAGACGAAGGTCCACCACTCGCCGGAGATGATGAAGCTGGCCCCTTCGGAGACCATGATCCCCCACTCCGGCGTCGGCGGCCGGACGCCGAGGCCGATGAATGACAGGCCAGCGGCGTTCAGGATGGCCCAGCCCATGTTCAGCGACGCCTGCACCATCATCGGCGGCAGGATGTTGGGGACGATGTGGTTGAGCAGCACCCTGGGGCCGCGGTTGCCGCCCATCCGTGCCGCCTCGACGTAACCCATCTCGCGGCGGACGTTGACCTCGCCGCGGGCGAAGCGGCAGTAGAACGGCAGGTTGATGATCATGGTGGCGATGATGATGTTCAGCACGCTGTTGCCCAGGGCGGCGACGATGCCCATGGCCAGGACGAACAGCGGGAACGCCATGATGGTATCCATGACACGGCCGACAATGCGGTCGGTCCAGCCACCGAAGTAGCCGGAAATCGCGCCGAGGATGAGGCCCACGACGAAAGACAGCACCACGGCGGAGATTGCCATGCCAAGGTCAAGCCGGGCGGCAACGATGACCCGGCTGAAGATGTCGCGGCCGAGCGCGTCGGTGCCGAACCAATGTGCCCAGCCGGGCGGCGAAAGCTTGGCCGTGCCATCCGTCATCAGCGGGTTGTAGGGCGCCAATGCGGAGCCGAACCCGGCACAGATCAGCAGCAGAAGAAGGATGGCAACGGCGACCAGCGTCAGGCGGTTTTCGCCGAAGGCGTGGCCGATGTTGCGGGTGAAAGTCGTGCGAGTGACGGTCGTGCGGGTGAGGGTCGCGGGGCGCATCGGGTTCAGGCCTCGAACCGCACGCGCGGATCGATCACCGTGGCGAGCAGATCCACGATCAGGTTCAGCAGGACATAAAGTATCGCCATCATGAGGACAAAGCCCTGGACGGCGGCGTAGTCGGAGGCAAGCACGGCGCTTACGGCATAGGCGCCGATGCCCTGCCAGCCGAACACCTGCTCGATCAGCACGTTGGATCCCAACAGGAACGAGAACACCATGCCCAGCACATTGCTGACCGGCAGCAGCGCATTGCGGAAGGCGTAGGTCACCAGCACCTTGCCGCGTGGCAGCCCGGCGGCGCGGGCCGTGCGGGTGAAGTCGCTGCCGAGCGCCTGCAGCATGGCCGCGCGAGTGACGCGGGCGATTGGGGCCAGGGCGAACAGGCCGAGCGAGATGGCCGGCAGGACCAGTTGCGCGAGCGACGCTCGGAACACCTGCCAGTCGCCGGCGATCAGGCTGTCAAGCGTATAGGCGCCGGTGACGCGGGGTGGCGGGGTGTAGAGGATCTCGTTCAGCCGGCCGACCGGTTCCGGCGCAAGGTTGAGCAGGAAGTAGAAGATGTAGACAAGCAGCAGGCCGACGAAGAACGTCGGAAACGCGGCTGCTACGGACACCGAGGCGCGGCAGATGTGGTCCACCAGCGAGTCGGGCCGGGTGGCGGCCCAGACGCCCATCGGGATGGCCACCGCCACGGCAAAGACCAAGGCGAAGAACGTCAGCTCCAGCGAGGCTGGCAGGCGGTCGACCAGGTCGGTGATCACCGGCTGACCCGTCGTCAGGGAGTGGCCGAGGTTGCCTCGGGCAAGATCGGCAACGTAGTGAAAGAACTGGATCGGCAGGCTTTGGTCCAGGCCCAGCTTGGCACGCACCTCGGCGATTGAGGCGGCGTTGGCCGCGGGTCCCGCGAAGAAGGCTGCCGGGTCGCCGGGCAGCGCGTGCGACAGCAGGAAGGTCACCATGACCACCCCGATCAAGCTCGGGATCGTCCCAAGCAGCCGCTTCCAGACGAACGCCACCGGTCCTGCGTCTCCGCGAATTTCTCGATCAGCTTCGCAAGCCTCATGCCAAGGCAGCTCAGGGCAGGATCAGGAATTTTCGCAGCAGGTTGCGTGGTTTTGCAGCATCCTGACCGCTGTCAATCCGCCCGCATGCCTAACTGGAGATCATGGAAGGGTCGCGCGACGGCGATGCCGGCAGGTGCTTTGCGCGGGGGCGGAGCAACGCCGGGCTGTCGTGGCCGGTTAGATTGCTCCGCTGACCTTACGCTGCGCTAGCCCTTTGGGAGCAGTCTAGTTGGAGGACGCCCCCCCTGCCCCGTTGCCCGCTGCACCTGTGGCGCCATTACCCGTACCGGAACTGATGCCCGAAGAGGGCGAGGTACCAGAGGAGGCACTGCCGCTGCCGATTGCCCCGGTGGAGCCGGTAGCGGAGGAGTTGGTGCCAGCGGAGCCAGTACCGGTGGAGCTGAGGCCGGTGGAGCCGGGGCCGGTGGAGCTGGTGCCTGTCCCACCGATGCCGAGACCCGTGGCGCTGCCGCCGACTCCTGCCGGGCCGCCGCCGGCGGCACCCGCACCGCCTGCACCACCGGCGGCGGCACCACCTGCCCCGGAACCAGCGGCGCCGCCGGCGCCGGCAGCCATCGAGGCGGCGAGCGGCGCCACTGTCAGGGCAAACGCCAAGGCGAACGCCCATGTCTTGTTATTCATCAGAAACCCTTTCCTTGGGTCGCGCAGCCGTGCAACCACGGGGCTGCAACGCGCGAGAGCAAGCGGCCGGTGCTTGCCGGGCCCCAAGCCTCACGCAGATTCGACCGAGCGGCGACGACATCGGCGTCAAAGCGAGTCATACGGTCGCCGGTGCAGGCAAAAAACCGTCGACTTCCTCGTCTTGATTAAATCACTTACGTGCTTGAAACGTTTCGCTGCATACGATCATGCTCCAGGCGCGGATCGGGCACCCGAGCGGCGACCAGCACATCCACCGCCTCCGCGCCAGCATCCAGCAACGCCAATGCACAGGCGTCGGCGGTGGCGCCGGAGGTCATCACGTCGTCGATCAGCAACAACCGCTGGCCGGCGACCAACTGGCGCCGCGAGGGCCGCACCTGAAAGGAACCAGCGACCTCGCGCTTCCGCTCTTGTGGGTTTTTGTCCTCCAGCGGGGTGGTTCGGCGGGTGCGGATCAGGGCGTCGGGCAGCACGCGCCGACCGGCTAAGCGGCCAACTGCGATCGCCAGCAGTGCGGCCTGGTTGTATTTCCGCTGGAACAGCCGCCGCCGGTGCAAGGGGACCGGGACCAGGACGGCCGCCCGGCTCAGCAGCGCCGTGCCCGCCCGTGCCATCATCGGCGCCAGAACCTGCGCCAGTTCGATGCGGTCGGCGTGCTTCAGAGGCAGGATCAATCGGCGGCCTTGCTCATCGTAGCGCAACGCCGCTCGCGCCTGGTGAAACACCGGCGGGTTTTCGTCACAGGCTGTGCAGCTCAGGTCGAGGCCGCCCAACGCGGCCGTGGCGAACGGCACGCCGCAGCGGGAACAAAATGGTGCGGTAATGAAATTGATGCGGCCGAAGCAGGCGGCGCAGAGCTGTCCCTGGACACCGACCGATGTGTCGCAGGCAGCGCAGCGTGGCGGCAGCAGCAGATCCAGCAACAGACGCCCTGCTCGGCCGACCTGGCGCAGCAGTGTTGGATCAGGCGGCAGCGATGGTTGTTCCGGGGATGCCGAAGTGCACGGTCTCGTCCCGCTCAATCTGGTGCACGAGTTCGATCTCCCACGTCAGATACGCGTTCATCGCCTCTTCGATACCAGAATTACGGTCGTAAGGTCGAAGATAGAAATCGATGCACGCTGCATCCGGTGGCGTAGTACGATCTTTTACCAGGGGTCGGCCAAACGCATGCCACGCATCGGTGCCGCCATCCAGCACCCTGACATCGGCCTGGGTCAATGACCTGACCTCCGCTACTGCCAACCGAGCCAGCATGCCATCGGGAGATGTGATGACGACATGATGGGCGGCGGCGAGCGGGACCTTCACGGCATCCAGGCGGGCGCGAACGCCCCAGATTGCGCCGGGGATATGTCCGTCGCGGAAGTCAATACTGCGGCCGATATCCAAAACCAGGGTACCGGCACCGCTGTCCAGCAGGTGGACGAGGCCGGAGACGTCGACCAAGTCCACCGGAGCAGCCAGCTCCGGCACCGCCGTGGCAGTGGCGCCAGTGGCCCGGACGGCATCGAGACCGCCCTCGACGACGAAGACGTCGCGGTGTCCCATCTGCCGCAGCCAGCCCCCCGCCATGCGTGCGCGCACGCCGGAATCGTCGATCAGCACAACCCGGGCATTGAGCACGCCGATCCAATTGTCGGTCGCCTGCACTAACTGCCCGCCCGGAGCGTTGCGGCTGCCGGGCCGGTGCCCGACGCGAAACTCGGTCGGGTCACGCACATCCAGAACATACAACGTGCGGTCGGGATCATCCTCGAAGCGGGTCAGGTCCAGCGGTCCGATGACGCCGACGCCACTTTCCTCGGCAAAGGCCTGCGCCCGCTGCAGGGCCAGCGCAAGGGTCTTCGGCGTACCGGGCTGAAACTTCTCGGTACGCCCGCGTTCACAGCGCAGACCCGCCAGCTCCCAGCCCATGGTGCCGTTGCGCAGGGCCACCACCTTGTTGGGCACGCCTGCCCGGCGAAGACTTTCCGCACCAAGAATGCTGCGCGTGCGCCCGGCACAGTTGACCACGACCAAAGTGTTCGGGTCGGGGGCGAGATCGCCGATGCGGTAGGCCAGTTCCCCGCCCGGGACGCTGATGCCGGTGGGAATCGACATACGGGTGAATTCCTCAATTGTGCGGCTATCGAGCACCACCATGTTACGGTCGGCATCGATCCACGCCTTCAGCTCCCGCGCATCGACGCTCTCCGTGCCGTAGTGATGCTCGACCCACTCACCGAAAGCCTTAGAGGGGACGTTGACGCCGCTGAACAGTTGGCCGCCGGCTGCCTGCCAGACCTGGGTGCCGCCCTCCAGCACAGCAACGTCGGTGTAGCCGACAGACTCGAGCCACGCAGCCAACTGCTCCGCCAGGCCGCTACCGTCATCGACGCAGCAGACGCGCACAGAGGGTCGAGGCAGCAGCGCGCGCACTCGGATCTCCTTGCGCGCAAGGCCGCAGGGAACGGCCCAGAACAGGTGGGAGTCGCCGAACAGACCGTCCTCGCGCGCATCGAGCACGGCCAGCTCCTGTCCGTCATTGATCCAGCCAAGCAACAGATCGGCGTTGATGCGGTTCATTGATTGCAGCCTCCGGTTGTACTGGACGGTAAAGCCGCGGCGGATGGCTTGGCAACGGCGCTGGGTTGGCACACATGCCCATGCATGGACCCGATGCAGGTATTTGATCGTCAAGCCGTGCGGCACCACCGCGACCGGGCGGCGCGGACCGTCAGCCAAGTCGCCGACGTGCTGCGCGATGCGGCTGAACGCTTGCTGGACCGGCTGGACGACACGAACCGCCGCTTCTCCGACGCACTGGATGTCGGCGGGCGTGGGGTCGTCGGACCGCTGCTGCGCGGACGCGGCCTACGGGTCATCAGTTGCGACCTGTCACCGGCGATGGCTGCCGTCAACCAGGCGCCGTGTGTTGCGGCCGATGAGGAGTATTTGCCCTTCGCCCCGGCCAGCTTCGACCTGATCGTCGCCAGCCTGTCACTGCACTGGATCAACGATCTACCCGGTGCCCTGGTGCAACTGCGTCGGGTGCTGCGTCCGGGGGGTCTGCTGCTGGCGAGCCTGCCTGCACTGGGCAGCCTTGCGGAGTTGCGCGGTGCGCTGGCGCAGGCCGAGGCAGAGATCGCAGGGGGCGCTTCGCCACGGGTGTCGCCGTTTCCAGAGCTGCGGGATTGTGCGCACCTGCTGCAGCGGGCCGGCTTCCACCTGCCGGTCGCCGACCTTGAGGAGATTGAGCTGCTGTATGCCAACCCGCTGACGCTGCTGTCGGACCTGCGTGCCGCCGGCGAGACCAACGCCGTCAGGCAGCGCGACCGCCGCATTCCGCTGCGAGCACTATTTCCGGCTGCGCTGCTGGCACTGCCGGCACGGGAGGGGCGCGCGGTTGTCGGCCTGAAGATGGCGGTGATGACCGGTTGGGCAGCAGAGTAGGCCAGAGCGGTTCCACCGAGGGTGGAACTGCTCTGGCTCATCGTTTCACGCGGCTACTCGCGCAGAATCGCGCTTTGCGCGATTCCAGCCTGCGCGAAGCCGCTCTATCCGCCAGTCACGCTCATGTGGCGAGCGACGGCGGGTTTCTGGTGCCGCCGATCGATAATGAAGTCATGGCCTTTCGGCTTGCGGGAGATCGCTTCGCGGATAGCGTCATCCAACTGGCCGTCGGTGACGCCGTCGCGCAGCAGGGTGCGGAAATCGGCAGAATCGTCCTGTCCCAGGCACATGTACAAGGTCCCGGTGCAGGTCAGGCGGACCCGATTGCAGCTTTCGCAGAAGTTGTGCGTCATTGGCGTGATGAAGCCGATCCGCTGGCCAGTCTCCCGCACGTTGAAGTAGCGAGCGGGGCCGCCGGTCTTGTAGTCGGTGTCCTCCAGCGTCCAACTTCGCCGCAGCCGCGCGCGTACCACCGACAGGGGCAGGTACTGGTCGGTGCGGTCGCCGCTGATGTCGCCCATCGGCATGGTCTCGATCAGGCACAAGTCGAAGCCGTGCTCACCGCACCAAGCGAGCATGCCGTCAAATTCATCCTCGTTGACGCCCTTCATCGCCACGGCGTTGACCTTGACCGCCAGACCGGCGGCCTGGGCGGCGAAAATGCCGTCCAGCGTCTGGCCGATCTTGCCCCAGCGGGTGATCTGAGTGAAGCGGGCGGGATCGAGCGTATCGAGGGAGACGTTGATGCGCCTGACGCCGGCGGCTGCAAGAGTGCCCGCGTGGCGCGTCAATTGCGAGCCGTTGGTGGTGACCGTCAGCTCGTTCAAACCGTTGCCAATGCGCTCACCCAGCTTTCCGAACAAGCTCATGACATCGCGGCGAACCAGGGGTTCACCTCCGGTGATGCGGATTTTCGTGGTGCCCAACCGGATGAACGCGGTGCACAGACGATCCAGCTCCTCCAGGGTCAGCAGATCGCGCTTTGGCAGAAACTGCATGTCCTCGGCCATGCAGTAGACGCAGCGTAAATCACATCGATCGGTGACCGAGACTCGCAGGTAGGTGATCGCTCTGCCAAACGGATCGAGCATGATGAAGTATGTATCCCTTCAGGCCAGCCTCAGAGGGCCGGTGGTGAACAATTGTTCAACATGACTTGCGCCACATGACGGGGTGGTTCAAGGGCTAGGGCTTGAGATGCAGGCAATCCCGGCCAGATCGCTCGACTTCCCTATGCAGGTGGGTCATCGTAAGTCCAGGCAGTGACCCAGATAGCGGAGAGCTCATGTCCGGCACAACTCGTGCCCTGCGCCTGATGGAACTGGTGTCAGCGCACCTCTGCCAATCGATCAGCGCTCCTGTCGAGCAACTGGCCGACATGCTGGCCGCACCGGCGGGCACGGACCATGACAGCACAGCGGTGCAGGACAGTATCGAAGCTTTGACCACTCAGTTGCGCCTGCGGACCATGGCCTGGGGGCTGAATGATCAAGCGGTATCGCTGGTTCAGATGGCCCGCCTGGCACCGGGGCTTCCCGGGCATCCCGTGCTCGACCTTTCAGCCATGCCGCCGGACACGGTGTTTGCCGCGCCCACTGGCCGGATCGTGCTGAACCTGCTGCTGCTGGCTGCCGACAGCCTGCCGGCCGGAGGCTGCGTGATGTTGGCGGGCGCGGCGGAAGACCTGTTTATCCGCATTGCCGGACCTGCGGCAGCGTGGCCGATAGGCCTTGCGCTGTGTCTGGCGGATGAGCATGCGGCGCTGACTGCGCTGGATGACGGGCGAAGCCTGCAGATGGGACTGACCGCAGTGCTTGCACACGCTGCCCACATACCCCTGTCTGCCCTACTGCCATCGGGAGTGGCGAGCGAACCGGCGATCCTGCGGATGGGTGGCTGACATCGGCCGGCTGCTCTGGCGGAAAACCGCCAAACGGCAAAAATAACCGGGCGAATTTACCATTTGTTTGCGAAGTCCTGCCAAGGATCGGCTCCCGCCCGGAAACCCGGGCTGCCAAGGGGGCTGCCGTGGACGACCTTCTCTCCGACTTTTTGACTGAGACAAACGAAAGCCTGGCTGAATTGGACGTCGCACTGGTTACGCTGGAACGCACGCCTGACGATGCCGAGACGCTGTCGTTCATCTTTCGCCTGGTTCACACCATCAAGGGGACCTGCGGCTTCCTGGGGCTGCCCCGACTGGAACGGGTGGCCCATGCCGGAGAGAATGTCCTGGGCAAGCTGCGCGACCGCAGCCTGACGGTGACACCGGACATCGTCAGCCAAGTGCTGGCTGCGATCGACCGAATCAAGATGATCGTGACCGCGCTTGGCGAAACCGGTGCCGAACCTGCGGGCGAGGACGGCGAGTTGATTGCGGCGCTGAACGCCACGGCTGCAAACGAAAAGCCGGCCGCGCCGGTGCCGACGGCGGCGAGCGCCGCTGCAACGGGCGCAGCCCTACCAGCCGCGGCTGCCGCTTCTGATGCAGTATCGCCGCCAGCGCAGGCACAAAGCGCCTCCGCATTACCGACAGCGATGGCCGCACCAGCGATCACCCCGGTTACCGCCGCGCCCGCCGAAACCGTGGCGGAGCCGGTTGCCGCGGAACATCCCGCACCGATTGCAGCGGCCCAGGCTGCCACAGCCGCCCCCGCCGCGACGCAGACGATCCGCGTCACCGTGGACGTGCTGGAAGACTTGATGACCCTGGTCAGCGAGCTGGTGCTGACCCGCAATCAACTTCTGCAGTTGGCCCGCACACAGGAGAACAGCGCCTTCACCGTGCCGCTGCAACGGCTGTCGCACATCACGTCGGACCTGCAGGAAGGGGTCATGAAGACCCGCATGCAGCCGATTGGCACGGCATGGAACAAGCTGCCGCGGCTGGTGCGCGACCTGTCCCATGAACTGGGCAAGAAGATCGAGCTGACCATGCTGGGGGCGGAGACCGAGCTCGACCGGCAGGTGCTGGAGCTGATCAAGGATCCGCTGACGCACATGATCCGCAACAGCGGTGACCACGGGCTGGAGACCCCTGTGGAACGCCGGGCCGCCGGCAAACCGGAGACCGGCAGCATTGTGCTGAACGCCTTTCATGAAGGCGGCTACATCATCCTGGAGATCTCCGACGACGGGCGCGGCCTGGCGGTGGACCGCATTCGCGCCAAGGTGTTGTCGCAGGGGCTGGCCACCGAAGCGGAACTGGCCGGCATGACCGACAGCCAGATCCAGCGTTTCATCTTCCGGGCCGGGTTCTCCACCGCGGCGACGATTTCCGCGGTCTCGGGCCGCGGTGTCGGCATGGACGTGGTGAAGACGAACATTGAGAAGATCGGCGGCACCATTGACCTCAAAAGCACGCAGGGCCATGGAACGACGTTCACCGTCAAGATCCCGCTGACCCTGGCGATTGTCTCGGCGCTGATCGTCGAAGCCGGCAAGGAACGCTTCGCGATCCCGCAGCTAAGCGTGGTGGAGCTGGTGCGGGCGCACCGCGGCCCCGGCGTCCCTGGACAGGAAAACGCGGGCAACAGCGTCATAGAGCGGATCAACGACACGCCGGTGCTGCGCTTGCGCAACCGCCTGCTGCCGCTGGTCACGTTGACTGAGCTGCTGGCACTGGGATCGGACGACAATGCCGAGAATGCGGCACATGTCGTCGTGGCCCAGGTTGGCCAGCACATCATGGGGATCATTGTCGACCGGGTATTCGACACCGAGGAAATCGTCGTCAAGCCGGTGGCGCCCATCCTGCGCCACGTCACCATGTTCAGCGGCAACACCATCCTGGGTGACGGGTCGGTCATCATGATCCTGGACCCGAACGGGATCGCACGGGCCAGCGGCGTTGGTGCCGGAACAGAGAGCAAGCTGGTCCGCTCCAACCTCGTCGATGCGCAAAGCTCGGCCGACAAGACCGCAATGCTGCTGTTCCGGGCCGGCGACAACCGCCGCATGGGCGTGCCGCTGGGACTGGTTGCACGCCTGGAGGACATTCCTCGCGAGAAGATCGAGCTGTCCTGCGGCTCCCCCGTCACGCAGTATCGCGGCAAGCTGATGCCGCTGATCACCATCGACAGCGGCATCGACCAGCAGAAGCCGACGCAGCCGCTGCTGGTGTTTGCCGAGGGCGACCGCATCATGGGGCTGATGGTCGACGAGATCATCGACGTGGTGGAGGATCGTCTGGACATCGCGCTGGCCGGTATCCGGCCAGGGCTGCTGGGCACCGCCGTCATCGGCGGCCAAGCGACCGATGTGCTGGACACCGGCTACTGGCTGATGCAGGCCTGGGAGGACTGGTTCCGAGGCGTGCCGCGGCAGGGCACCTCGCCTGGCCAGCCGCACATCCTGCTGGTCGACGACAGTGAATTCTTTCGCCAGTTGACGGTGCCAATGCTGGGTGCGGCCGGCTTCCGTGTCACCGCCGTAGCCAGTGCGACCGAGGCGCTGCGGCTGCGCGACTCCGGCACCCGCTTCGATGCCATCGTCTCTGACATCGAGATGCCGGAGATGGACGGCCTGCAGTTCGCCCGTGTCATCCGCGCCGGCGGTCCGTGGACGGGCGTGCCGCTGATCGCGATGACGGCACATTCGGACATGGAACATGCGCGGCTGGGCCGGGAAGCGGGATTCAGTGACTACGTCGCCAAATTCGAACGCGAAGCGCTGATCGCCAGCCTTCGCGCCAAGCTGGCGGAAACCGCCCACGCCTGATCGATCGAAAGGACCAGCCATGGCCACCGATATTCTAGAGCGGCCGGATACCGCCGTGACGCATGAAGACAATCAGGTTCTGGTCACGCTGACCGTGGGCGATCAGCTTTGCGGCGTACCGGTCCTGGCGGTGCGTGACGTGCTGGGCGAGCAGACGATCACGCGGATTCCGCTGGCGCCCCCCGAGATCGCCGGCAGCCTGAACCTGCGCGGGCGGATCGTCACCGCCATCGACCTGCGCCGGCGGCTGCGCCTGCCGCCTGCCCCGCCGGGACGAGCGCGGATGTCCGTGGTCGCCGAACAGGGGGGCGAGCTGTATGCCCTGCTGGTGGACCAGGTCTCGGAAGTTCTGAGCCTGAGTGCAGCAGCGTTCGAGCGGAATCCGGCAACCCTGGAGAAGTCCTGGTCCGATTTCAGCACCGGCATCTTCCGCCTAGACGGGCGGCTGCTGGTGGTCCTCGACGTCTCCCGGCTGCTTGCGCTGGGCGGAGGGGAATGAGCGACATGTCACGCACCTGCCTCGTCGTCGACGACAGCCGGGTTGTCCGGAAGGTCGCCCGCCGCATCCTTGAATCGAACGGCTTTGCCGTGACCGAGGCGGCTGATGGCCAGAAGGCCCTGGATGCCTGCCGGGTTAAGCTGCCAGACTGCGTTCTGCTGGACTGGAACATGCCGGTGATGGACGGGCTGTCCTTCCTGCAGGCGCTGCGCAAGGAGTTCGGCCCGGAAAATCCGCCCGTTGTGTTCTGCACCACCGAGAATGACATCGGCCACATCGAGGCGGCCATCCTGAACGGTGCGCAGGAATACATCATGAAGCCGTTCGATGAAGACATCCTGACCGGTAAGTTCGCCCAGGTCGGCCTGCTGTGACATTTCTGACCCGCCCGGCCGCCACTGCTTCGGCTGTCACCACCGCGGCAAGGGTCATGATCTGCGACGATTCCGCGGTGATTCGTGGCGCGCTTTCACGCATGCTGGAATCCGATCCTGAAATCAGCGTGGTCGCCAAGGTGGAAAACGGTCAACTGGCCGTTGAGCAGGTGCGTGCCGCCAATGTGGACGTGCTGGTGCTGGACATCGAAATGCCGGTGATGGACGGCATTACCGCGTTGCCGCAGATCCTGCGGGCCGATCCCGGTGTGCGGGTGGTCATGGCCTCTACTCTCACGACGCGGGGTGCCGACATCGCGCTGCGCGCACTGCGGCTGGGTGCATCGGACTATGTGCCAAAGCCGTCCAGCATCGGCACCGTCAGTGACGACGGCTTCAAGCGGGAACTGCTGGAGAAAGTCAAAGGCCTGGCGCGGATGCGCCGGCGTTCGGCTGTGGCTGCCCGCACCCGGGGGACGATCACGCTGCGTGCCGCCGGCCGGTTACCGCCCCGCCTGCTGGCGGTGGGCAGCTCCACTGGCGGGCCGCAGGCCTTGTTCACCCTGGTGCAGGGTTTGGGACGCGGCCTGGCTGTGCCGGTGGTGCTGACGCAGCACATGCCAGCTACGTTCACGCCGATCCTGGCCGAGCATTTGAATCGGCTAGGGCTGATGCCGTGCAGCGAGGCCCGCGATGGCGAAAGCCTGGTGGCAGGCCGCATCTACATCGCCCCAGGCGACAAGCACCTGCTGGTGGAGGGCAGCCGTTCAGGACTGCGAGCACGGCTGAGCATGGATCCGCCGGAGAATTTCTGCCGGCCGTCGGTTGATCCGATGCTCCGCTCTGCCTGCATGTCCTGTGACGGACGGGTCTTGATCGCAATGCTGACAGGAATGGGTCGCGATGGCCTGGCCGGAACGAAGTGCGTGATCGAAGCAGGCGGCACCGCGGTCGGTCAGGACGAGGCCAGCAGCGTGGTCTGGGGAATGCCGGGCGCAGTAGCGCAGGCTGGCCTGTGCCACGCCGTGTTGCCGCTGCCAAAGATAGCCCCGAAGCTCCTTGAGATGCTGAAAGGCGCATATCCATGACAACCGCCCTGTCGCCGGTCGCGTTCGATACGCTTGCCAGCCTGTTGAAGACGAAATCGGGATTGATAATTGGTCCTGATAAGCTTTACCTGCTGGAAACCCGGCTGGCGATCATCGTCAAGCGCGAGAAGCTGCACGACCTAAATGGTTTGGCGGAACGACTTCGCCGTAGCGGCGGCGATGCGCTGGCCCGAGACGTGGTCGAGGCGATGACCACCAATGAGAGCTTCTTCTTTCGAGACGACAAACCCTTCCAACATTTCCGCAGCCATGCCCTGCCCCGGCTGATCGCAGCACGTCCGCCCGGCAGTACGCTGCGGATTTGGTCTGCTGCCTCATCATCAGGTCAGGAGGCCTACTCCCTGGCGATGATCATTGCCGAAGCCGCCGCGCAGATGGCTGGTCGCAAGGTGGAGATTGTCGGCACGGATATCGCGCGCAGCCAACTAGCCCGTGCCCGCGACGGGCTTTACTCGCAGTTTGAGGTCCAGCGCGGACTGCCGGTGCAGATGCTGATGCGCTACTTCAAGAAGGATGACAGCAACTGGCGGATTAGCGAAGCCATCCGGTCCATGGTGCAGTTCCGCGAGTTCAACCTGTTGTCGGACCTGCGGCCGCTGGGCAAATTCGACATTGTCTTCTGCCGCAACGTCCTGATCTACTTCGACCAGCCAACCAAGTCGCGGGTGCTGGATGCGGCTGCAGGGATCATGGCAGCCGACAGCCTGTTGTATCTAGGGGGTGCTGAGACAGTGCTGGGCATCACGTCGCGCTTTGCACCGATGCCCGGCGAACGCGGAGTGTATGGACTGACCCATGCGACCAACCCTGCACCGCAGATGGTGGGCGCTGCCTGAAGCAGTGGGGCCGGAGGGTGCGTAGTACAGCCTGTCATCAAGGGGTGATACGTCGGTTTGCTTTGAAGTGACCGATGCACGCCGCGAAGCGCGTGTTGCGCTTCTGTGAGACTGGATCCTAGTATCGCCCATCGGTGAAGGGCGATACGTCGGTTTGGCTTGAAGTGGCCGATTCACGCGGCGAAGCGCGTGCAGCACTTCTCTGCGATCGGACACTAGCTGAGAGTTTTCAGGAAGTCCGTCAGCTTAGCGATCGCAGTCTGCTTGTCGGTCTTGTCCAAAGCGCCAAGTTCGGCGCCTAGACGGTCCATGGCTGCCTCATAGATTTGCCGTTCCGAAAAGCTCTGATCCGGTTGGCCGGAGTTGCGGTGCAGGTCGCGGACAACCTCGGCGATTGCCAGCGGATCGCCAGAGTTAATCTTCGCTTCATACTCCTGAGCGCGGCGCGACCACATCGTGCGCTTTACCCGAGCCTTGCCGCGCAGCACGTTCAACGCCTCGTCGAACAGCTTGCGCGTGGCAAGCTTGCGCAGACCGGCGGTGCGAGCCTTGGTAACCGGTACCCGCAGGGTCATCCGGTTCTCTTCGAACGTGATGTGGATCAGTTCGAGCTTGTGTCCGGCGATTTCCTCAATGGCAATCCGGTCCACCTTGCCCACGCCGTGGGTCGGATACACGACATGATCGCCTTCAACAAAAATTTCGGGCTTGGCAATGGCGCGTGGGGTGAGTGTCGGGCCGTTGTGCATCGGCCTGCCGCCAACACGGGCGTCAGAAGACGCCGCGGGACTATCAGGTGCCTGTGGGTCGTTTACCGGATTCGAGGCTTCTTCCACTGTCCGCCGCTCGTCTATCATGTTGCTTGCCGTCTTATTCACCATCTGTCCGCGGATGGTGTCAGGCCGCGCACGGCCTGATTGTTGTAGCCTGTTGACACGGCTAGAATGCAGTCACCCTAATCCTGGCCGCTTCTGACGATCGCTATTGCCGACAGGGCACCAGCGACCGCATCAACATCGTATTTCAAGCCCGCGCTCACAACCACTGGAACATGATGTTACAACCGGGTGAACCGACGCCAATCGGCATCCGCAGCCCGGCGCGGGCCATCGCTTCAGCTCTTGCCGGGTTCGGCGGAAAAAAGATCGGCCTTGTCAGCTTTGCCCTTCCAGTCGTCTGCATCGTCCGGGGGTGTGCCCTTGCGTGTTATGTTTGGCCACAGTGCCGCATACTTCCGGTTCTGTTCGGCCCAGGCTGTGGCCTTGTCGTCGCTGTCGGGCAGGATGGCCTCGGCTGGACACTCAGGTTCGCATACCCCGCAGTCAATGCATTCGTCAGGATGTATAACGAGCATGTTTTCGCCGACGTAGAAGCAGTCCACCGGGCAGACCTCGACGCAGTCCATATATTTGCAGCGAATACAGTTTTCAGTGACCACATAGGTCATCAGGCAACCCCTGAATGTGGGAAAAAGACGGCACACGGCCGATGCTCATTGGCCGCGATATGCCGGTGAATCGTCGGTGGCGCAAGATATTGCTGACACATCGTTGACATCGACGTAAAGCAACTTTGCCTCGGTGGCTGGACCGCGCCGTTCTGCCAGGCTGGCAACCCGCAGCACCCGGACCCCGCCATAAACCGGAATGGTAAGGACATCGCCGACGCGGAGCTTGGCGTGGGGTTTCACGGTCGGCTGGCGATTGATCCTGATCGAGCCGGTTGCCACCAGATTGGCGCAATCGTGGCGTGCACGCATGATCCGCGCACACCACAGCCACTTGTCCAACCGCTGCCAGTCCTGGTCTTCGGTCTCTACTATCGTGAACCTCCCTTCCTCAGTACCGCGAGCGCGGCAAACGGCCCTTGCGCAGCCTGCTGCACCGTGCTGGCCGGCTGCGGTATCACTGGCTTGCGGCGGCGCAGCGCCATCAGCATCGCAGGCGCCGGGGGCCCGTGCTGTTCGGCGGCCAGTCCGGCGGCGGGCAGCACGCGAAACCCAAGCTGACGCAGCACCGCCGGCAGCATGTCAGGCTTGATTGCCAAGCGCGAAGCCAAGCCGGACGGCAGGGCCGTGGGGCCACGGCGAGCCCGGTAGCCGAGTTCCCCGGCAACCTTCTCGGCAATGTCCAGCCGCAACAGGATTGGACCGACATCGACCCAGCCGGCCATCGCGGCGAAACCGGCTGGCCAGGCGGGCTGATGCACCGGGATCGAGACCAGCGCAACATTCGGCAACACAGGGGTCGGCACCCCACCATACAGCGCCGAGAGCCGAGCACGCATTGCCGCTGGCCGCGGCTTCATCAAGGCCGGCATGAAGAGAGCGAACCGCCCGGCGCGGACGCCGATAGCCCGGAGCCGCGGGCGCAGCTCGGGTCCGAGGGTCTCAGCGTCCAACCCTGGAATCAGACCCAGCGCTTCGGTCAGCCGATGCAGCGTTCCGCGCAGCACCGCGTCATCCTGGGCGAGCACCTCGGCGGCGAACAGGGGGGCCAAATCGGTCCGGATCTGTCCGTCCAGCCAGAGCTGCAGCCGAACCCTGACCCGCTCCCGCTCCGCGCCGTCGAGAAATTCGCTGTCCAGTACCTGTACCCGGGGCCGCAACGGTGAGGTGCCGCGCGCCAGGCGGGCGACCGCTGTCGCGTCCCAAATCAAGCGATGGTCGACGGTCAAGTGGAAGACATCATCCGCTGCCGATTCCAGTTCGCTGACGCGGCGTGGCATCTCCGCCCGCAGGGCCCGACGGGCGGCGCGCAACACAAGCTTCTTCTCGTCGCCCACCGCCAGCGGATCGGGGGCAAATCCGAAGCCCTCAACGTGGCCAACGCTGTGGCCCTCAACAACGACCTCGCCACGCCGGGTGACGGCGGAGAGCAATTCCTTGCCGTCGGCCTCATCAAGCCGGCGCATCAGGTGCGCCGAACGGCGATCGACGAACCGGCTGGTCAGGCTTTCGTGCAAGGCGTCTGACAGCTTGTCCTCAACCTGCCGGGCGCGGGCCTGCCAATGGGCGCTGTCGGTTACCCAGTCCGATCGGGCGGCGATATAGGACCACACGCGCACGCCGGACAGCCGCTGCATCAGCGTGTCGATGTCGCCCTCAGCGCGATCCAGCCCAGCGATCTGTGCGGACAGCCAGTCTGTCGGCAAGGTGGTGTCTGTTGCCACGTGCCCGAAGACCCGCGCGCAGAGCCGAGCGTGGGTATCGTCGGCCAGTTTGCGGAAATCTGGGATCTGGCACGCTTCCCATAGCAGCCGCACGTGTCGCCTGCCGGTCGCCAGCCGGCGAATGTCCGCGTCGCGCGACAACGTGGTCAGTGTCTCGAGATCAGATGCCTCGTTGCCCCTGATCAGCCCGCTTCGGGGCGGCGGTGCATTCAGGCTGCCGACCAGGCCGCCCAGGCTGGAGAAATCCAGATCGCTGTTCCGCCAGCACAGCATTTCCAGCGAGTCAAAGGTGTGCGCCTCGACGGCGTTGACCACCTCGTCAGGGATCGGCGGACATTCCGTTGTCGTGCCGAACGTGCCATCCTTCATGCCGCGGCCGGCGCGGCCGGCGATCTGGGCAACCTCCGGCGCAGTCAGACGGCGTGGCCGATGGCCGTCGAACTTGCCCAGACCTGCAAACGCCACATGGTCGACGTTCATGTTCAGGCCCATGCCGATGGCGTCGGTGGCGACCAGAAAATCCACCTCCCGCTCCTGATACAATGCCACCTGGGCATTGCGAGTGCGGGGCGACAACCGGCCCATGACAACGGCGCATCCGCCCTTGCGGCGACGAATCAACTCGGCCAATGCGTAGATCTCGGCGGCGCTGAAGGCGACAACCGCGGTGCGCGGCGGCAGCCGGACCAGCTTGGCAGGCCCGGCGTAAGACAGATGGGACAGCCGCGGGCGCGTCTCGATCTGCGCCTGGGGGACCAGATGGCGGATCAGCGGGGCGATTGTCTCCGCACCCAGAAGCATGGTCTCCACCATGCCGCGGGCGTGCAGCAGCCGGTCGGTGAAAACGTGACCACGATCAGCGTCAGCACATAGCTGAATCTCATCCACAGCAATGAATTCGGCGTGCCGATCAAGCGGCATGGCTTCCACCGTGCAGGAGAACCAGCGTGCCTCCGGCGGAATGATTTTTTCCTCGCCGGTGATCAGGGCGACGTGGCGGGCACCCTTGACCGCCACCATCCGGTCATAATTCTCCCGCGCCAGCAGGCGAAGCGGGAAGCCAATGATGCCGGAGGCGTGGGCCAGCATCCGTTCGATCGCCAGATGCGTCTTGCCGGTGTTCGTCGGGCCGAGGACAGCCCTGACGCGAGCGGCGAAACCAGAGTCGGAGCCGAACATGAATGGAATGTTTGGATGGTGCGGCGCAGAATGCAAGCGCCGAAGTGATGACGACTGCTGCGGCCGGGTAACGTCTGTCTGCCGCCCCAGGGGTCCGGACGGTCGAAAACCGCCGCTCGACGCTTGACTTGACCAAGTCTCAACGGCTTGTGTGCCGGCCCTGACAGGATCGCTGGGACACTGAGCCGATGCACCCCTATCGTACCCATACCTGCGGCGCCCTGCGCGCCACCGATGCTGGCAAGGAAGCGCGCCTGTCAGGCTGGGTCCACGCCAAGCGGGATCATGGCGGGCTGCTGTTCATCGACCTGCGCGACCATTACGGGATCACCCAGTGCGTGTTCGCCGCAGGCTCACCAGCATTCGCCGCGGCCGATGTGGTGCGCCCGGAAAGTGTGGTTACCGTCACGGGTCATCTGGTCGTGCGCGAGGCAGGCACCGTCAACCCGCGGCTGCCGACCGGCGAGATCGAGTTGCGCGTCGCCGACCTGGTGGTCCAGTCGGCGGCTGAGGTGTTGCCGATGCAGGTTGCCGGCGACGAGCGCTTTCCTGAGGAAATCCGGCTGAAATACCGCTTCATCGACCTGCGGCGGGAGAAGCTGCACCGGAACATGATGCTGCGCAGCCAGGTCATCACCTCGGTGCGCCGGCGGATGATCGAGGCAGGGTTCCTGGAGTACCAGACACCTATCCTGACGGCGTCCTCGCCAGAAGGAGCGCGTGACTTCCTGGTGCCGTCCCGGCTGCATCCAGGCAAGTTCTACGCATTGCCGCAGGCGCCGCAGCAGTTCAAGCAGTTGCTGATGGTGGCGGGTTTCGACCGCTACTTCCAGATCGCGCCTTGCTTCCGCGACGAGGCCTCGCGCGCCGACCGCTCCCCGGGCGAGTTTTATCAGCTCGATTTTGAGATGAGCTATGTCACCCAAGAAGACGTATTCGCCACCATTGAACCGGTGATCGCTGGTGTCTTCGAGGAATTTGCCGACAGCCGCTCGGTCACCAATCCGCCGTTCCCGCGCATCCCATATGAGCAGGCGATGCTGGCGTTCGGCTCCGACAAACCGGACCTGCGCAATCCGATCCGCATTGTCGATGTCACCGAACATTATGCCGGTTCCGGCTTTGGCCTGTTCGCCCGCATTGCGGCTTCGGGCGGCATCGTCCGCGCCGTTCCCGCGCCCGGTGCCGGGGCCAATCCGCGCAGCTTTTTTGACAAGCTGAACGATTGGGCGAAGGCGGAGGGCCAGGGTGGTCTCGGTTACATCACCTATGACGGCGAGGGTCCGAAGGGGCCGATCGCCCGCAACCTGGAGGCTGATCGCGCCGAAGCAATCCGGGTTGCCTGTGGTCTGAACGCCGGAGACGCGGTGTTCTTCGTTGGCGGCAAGAAGGACCCAGCAGCGCGGTTTGCCGGCATCGTCCGCACCCGGCTATGCGAGGAGCTGGGTTTGCTGGAGAAAGGCACATTTCGGTTCTGCTGGGTGACCGACTTCCCGATGTTCGAACTGAACGAGGAAACCGGGCTGGTCGATTTCAGCCACAACCCGTTCAGCATGCCCCAGGGCGAGTTGGAGGCGCTGAACACGCAGGACCCGTTGACTATCAAGGCCTACCAGTACGACATCGTATGCAATGGTATTGAGCTGTCATCAGGCGCGATCCGTAATCATCGACCCGACATCATGATCAAGGCATTTGAGATCGCCGGCTATTCGGCCGATGATGTCGAAGCACGTTTCGGCGGCATGCTGAATGCGTTCCGCTATGGCGCGCCGCCGCACGGCGGGTCCGCCCCGGGGATCGACCGGATTGTCATGTTGCTGGCTGATGAGCCGAACATTCGGGAAGTGATCCTGTTCCCGCTGAACCAGCAGGGCGAGGATCTGATGATGGGTGCTCCGGCGGAAGTCCCTTCCGCACGGTTGAAGGAACTGTCGTTGAAAATTGATCTGCCGCCAGCCAAGCCGAAGGCGTCAACACAGGCAATTGGGGCTGAGCGGGGTTAATCTTGCGCTTGACGATGGCGCAATCAGCTCCTCTGTGGCTATTTTGTGTCAGACATGCCGGTTCGACCAGGGCCGCCGAACCTAACAGCGGAGTTCTTTATGCGCCTTCCCGCCGTCTTCGGCATGCTGTTCCTGACCACAGCCATCCCGACACAATCTAGTCTTGGTGCGATTGCGCCTGCACCCACTCCGCCCCCTGTGCAAACCGGGCTGCTGGCGCACAAAGCGCTTTACACCCTGACGCTGGACACGGTGAAGGGAAACGACGTGATCGCCGCCCGAGGCACGATGGGCTACGAGGTGACCGATGCCTGTGACGGCTGGGCGGTACGCCAGCGGCTGCGGATGACCATTACCAACGCTGAGGGCCAGGACATCGAAATGGCCTCGGACTACGCCACCTGGGAATCCAAAGATGGGCTGAAGTTCCGCTACCACATGCGGCAGACAACCGACACCGCAGTGACCAGCCAGACGGATGGCGAGGCATTTTTGCAGAAGACTGGGGGCACGGGCGAGGCGCACTATTCCTCGCCGCAGGACTCAACCAGTTCGTTGCCATCCGGGACTGTCTTTCCGATGGCGCACACGGCTGCGATCATTGCCGCGGCCAGGGAGAAGAAGCATTTCGTGTCGCTGCCGCTGTTCGACGGTACTGACGAGAATGGCGTAGAGGACAGCTTTATCGTTGTGCTGGACTGGAAGCCGCCGATGCAGACCAAGTGGCCAGCGTTGGGCCCGCTGCCCAGCACGAGGGTGAATATCGCATTCTTCGACCACCCCGCCGCCGCGGTCATGCCGACTTATGAGGTTGCCATGCGCTACTGGGAAAACGGCGTAGCCGACGACATGAAGATGAACTTCGGCGACTTTGTGATGAATGCGAAGATGAAGGAATTCAATGCTCAGCCGCGGCACTGTTAGCCGATAAAGCAGCTTTTGGCCTGCCAGTTCAGCGGTGCCAGCCTTCCGGGGGGCCAGCGTTGCGGTGATTGATCGGGTGGTCGCCGGCCCTTCTCCGACCGGCAGGTGCGGTGCCTTGGAGCTGCGGCCGGCGGCACACTGCGTCTAGCCCTTCGGCTTCCTGTTCGGCTTCACCTCGTGCTCGTCATGGTGCGCCGTCTCTGTTGCGTGGCGGTCGGAGGTGGGTGTGCCGGTCGGTATTTCCTCGATGCCACGGTCATGCGCCGGCTTGTCATCGACCTCGGCGCCGGTGATGCCGGAGTTGGCCGGCGGATCGCTAGCGGGGAAGGTCTCCTTCAGCGTGTCGTCGTGTGTCTGTTCGGACTTTGCCTGGTTCGACATGTATAGCTCTCCTGCGGCAAAAAAGCCGGGCACCGTATCGAACGCCTGAACCGGTATGCGGGTTCGCGCCTTCCCGCCACTGGGATTGGCGTGCAACAGTGTCTGAATGAGCCCCCATATCCGTCTCGGCATGTTGACGCCGTCCTCCAACACCACGCTGGAGCCGGTGACGACCGCGATGCTTGCAGCGCTGCCGTCGGTTTCGGCGCATTTTTCACGGTTTCGCGTCACCGAGATCGCTCTGACCGGTGATGCGCTGGCGCAGTTTGACGACCGCCCCATCCTGGCTGCGGCCGAGTTGCTGGCCCATGCCAAGGTTGATGTGATCGCCTGGAACGGCACGTCCTCCGGCTGGCTCGGTTTCGAGGCTGACCTGCGGCTTTGCGAGCGGATTGAAGCAACGACGGGCATTCCTGCCAGCACGTCGATGCTGGCGTTGAACGAAGCGCTGCAGGCGACTGGGGTGAAGCGTCTCGGGTTGGTGACGCCGTATATTGAAGCGGTGCAGCAACGAATCCTCGCCAACTATGCCGCGATCGGCTTCACCTGTCCGGCCGAAAAACATTTGGGCATACAGGATAACTTTGCGTTTTCTCAAGTCTCTGACGCAACGTTAGGCGAGATGATCCGGGAGGTGGCGGCGGCACGGCCGGAGGCAATCGCCATCATCTGCACCAACCTTCGGGCTGCTCCACTGGTTGCAGCGCTGGAGCAGGAAACCGGCATTCCGATCTATGACACGGTTGCCACCGCGGTCTGGAAGAGCCTCAAGCTGGCGGACGGCGACGCGGCCGGGGTGCGTGGCTGGGGACGGCTGTTCCAGCTATAGACACATTTACTCCCGTCGCCGTTCGGCACGCATGGCCATGGCGACCGCGGCCTGCCCCAGCAGCGCGGAACCCAGCAGCACGGTTGCGACGGGATATACTGCTCCGGGATGCCATGTCTCCACGACAATGGTGCAGATCATGCCGTAGCCCATCTGGGTGAAGCCGTACAGGCCGGAGGCAGCGCCAATCGCCTGCGGGTTGACGCTGACGGAGCCGGCGAGGGCAAACGGACTGGCCATGCCGGCACCCACCATGAACAGGCATACCGGTATCACTACCGTCGGCACTGAAAGCAGACCTGCCGCGTCGGCGGTGGCCAGCAGTCCGGCGCCGCAGATCCCTATCGCGTTGGCAAAGCGAAGTGCGGCCTGCACCTTCAACCGCCCAGCCATGCGGTTCGCCGCGAAGCTGCCGCCCGCGACCCCCAGCATCAGCGTCAGATAGTACAGGCCGACACGCTGGGCCGGCTGATGCAACTGGTTCTCGAAGATGAACGGCGATGCCGACATGAAGGCGTAGAAGGCGGTGGTTGAGCAGGCGCCCCCGATCGCATAGCCGACAAAGCGCCTTGAGGTCAGCAGCCGCAGGTAGGCGGTGACGATGGACCGCCGAGCGCCGGTTGGTTTGGCCAGGGTTTCCGGCATGAGCAGCGCACACAGCACCAGAGTCGCCGCGCCGAACATCGCGAGAAGGACGTAGCTAGCGCGCCAGTCAATATAGGCGGTCAGGTAACCGCCGATCGCCGGAGCTATGGCCGGAACCATTGCCATCACCAGGGTCAGCAAGGCAAGCTTGCCGGCGGCTTGCTCTGCGCTGGCTGAATCGCGCACTGCAGCGCGGCCTAGGACAAGGCCGGCGCAGCCGCCCGCTGACTGCAGGATGCGCGCACCGATCAGCGTGGCGGCATTCGGCGCCAGGGCTGTGACAATGCTTGCAGCGGTGAATAGCGACAGTCCAGCCAGCAGTACCGGCCGCCGCCCGAACTGGTCGGACAACGGCCCATAGACCAGTTGGCCGATCGCCAGCCCGATCAGATACAGCGTGATCGTGAGCTGCGCCATCCCGACAGACATGTGCAGAGCCCGCGCTGTGGCAGGGAGCGCCGGGATGATGATGTGCATGCCCAGTGTGCCACACGCTGTCATCGCGACGAGCAAAGAGAACGGCGCCCGCGCGCGGCTGCCGGACGGAGAAGATCGCATATTGCACAATGCCTCTGATGAAGGCGAGCCGGCAACCGCAAGGCTTAATCAAGGCCTGGAACGGCGAGACGTGGATTGGTGTCTGAGGACACCTAATGACGCCGGACTGAGCTGCGCCACCCTCATCAGATCGGGCGAACGTCAGGGCTTGTTCAACACGAATACTAGACCGGTTTCCGTTCGCCTTGGCTCACGGACCCCGCTCTAACTCATTGTTTGATCACGTGATTCACCGTTCCGGTGATGCCATCTGCTCGGATCACGCTCTAATGGAGTGTCATGGTAGCCGGTGCAATACCGGTTGAGCAGAACGCGAGACGCCGTCCCAGGGCCAGCACAACGTCCTGCAGCGCTGGGAACACACCGACGTCGGCGACGACATCCCAATGCACCTGACTCACCCGCAGCCCGAAGGCGTCCTGGCTGATCACGAAGCTTGGGCCCGCCACGTCATCACCGCTCACGGGCAGGAGGATCAAAGTCGTCTGCTCATTATAAGTGCTCAGGAGCTCGACGGTGTATTCCGGCGCTACATTGGTCAAGGCAGCCTTCACCATCTGCAGTTCCGCATACCCGAGTGGAGCGGAAGGCAGCGTGAAGGTGGTCTGGAAGCTGGCCTGAGCAATCTGCCGCTTGTTAGCCATTACAATCTCCAGATGTGCAGCCAGGCACATCTTAGCTCAAAGCATGAATCTGGATGTTGTCACACGTGCGCGACTCCGAATAAAGCATTTTTATCCTCGGTATATTTTATTATTGAGACGTACCGCATCAGAATAATTTAATTCCTCGCGATGCGAGATGCCGCCGCTGCACGGCGCGCCAGCGTCAACACTGCGTTCCGGCTCAGCGCATGATCCGGCCAGCCTGTACGCTTGCAGCCTCGCTCGGCTTCGGTCAGAGCGGCCATCGCCGCCGCCAACCTGGCGGCTGGCCACAACCCAAGCGATCGTGTCATCGGCGTAAGCTTTTGGAAAAAGACCGGGGGCCGCAGACCTTTGACCGCTTCCGCTGCTGTCAGGCCATGCTCATCCATTGCCAGCCGCGCACGGTGCAGTCGCTGCAGGTGCGCCAGTGCTGCCCGCAGCACCTGCACCGGCGCCGCGCCCTCGGCCATTGCCGCCTCCAGCGCTCGGTCCGCGGTCACCACGTCCCCCACGGTCGCAGCGAACAGAGCGTCATCCATCGAAAGGCCGGCGAGATCACCGACACACGTCATTGCCGCGGCAAGGTCGACGGAATTGCCGCCTCCCGTGTACAGCGCCAGTTTCTCCAACTCTGCCCGGGTTGACGCGCGGTCAGCGCCCAGTTGTTGCGTCAGCCAGGACAGCGCCTCCGCATCGACGCGCACACCGGCAGCGCGCAATGTCTCGCGGATGGTCTCCTCAAGTGCGCGGCCTTCCTCCGGGTAGCAGCCGATGACAGCACCGTCGGGCGCTGCCTCAAGCGCCGAGCGCAAGCGGGAGCGTGCCGGAATTGCCGGTGCCTCGAGCACCACCAGCGCCGGTGCCTGGCTTTTCAGCACCGCCTGCACCGCATCGGTGGCCGAATCGGTGACATCCCGAATCCGCACCACACGCCGGCCGCCGATCAGCGACAGACCCGCTGCCTCGTCTGCCAGCCGCCTGACCTCCTCACGTGGCAGCTCCGTTACCAGGAACGGGTCGTCCAATGAGCCAGCGACGGCGCGCACCAGGGCCTCGGCACGGTCACGGATCATGCCAGCGTCCTCGCCATGCAGCATCACCACCCGGCAGGTCCCCGGATCGCGAAGGAACGCCTGAACGCGCGCCGGCTGCAGCTTCACCGAAGCTATCCGACTTGCCGCGCGGCCTGCTGACGGAACCAGATGGCGATCTGGGTAGCGATTTGGGTGGCCAAATTTTCGGCGATGCGCCGCTGCTCCGCCTCAACCTCGAGATCGGCAGCGAAGTACTGGGAGTCGAAGATGTTGACGCCATCCAGCGCCCGGGCGGTGCCGGATGTCAGCACGGTGCGCTTGGCGTCGTGGTCCATCAGCCGCCAGTTTGCGTTGCCGATCAGCCGCAGCCTTGTGGCGATATCATTAGCTTCGATGGCCACGCCTTCACCGGAGACGCCGAATGTCACAGCCAGATCGTAGGCTGCCGGCGTACCGGAATCGTCACCAAGCCGTTCCTGCAGCGCCTCGCGGAGGATCTGCCCGGGCCGCTCAGGAATGACTGCGACATAGACCGAGGCCAGGCCGCGTTGTGCCGGGCCGGCCTTGCCCGATGCGGTCGGCATGTAGACCGGCTGGAACCCGCAACCTGCCAGAGCCAGGAGCGAGCCCACGCACATCCCGCGGCGGCCAAGAACATGTGTCATCACGCGACCACGAAGTTGACAATCCGGTTGGGCACGTGCACGCGCTTGACGATGCGTTTTCCCAACAGCAGTTTTACGACGTTTGGGTCGGCTTCCGCAGCCGCCAGCACCGTCTCCGCCGGCGCGTCCGGTGGCGCCTCGATGGTTGCGCGCAGCTTGCCCATCACCTGCACGGCAATGGTGACGCTTTCCGCTGTCAGCAGCGCCGGGTCAGCGACCGGCCAGTTCAGCTCCGCGACCAGATGTCCGCTGTCGGGAAACAGCCTAGCATACACCTCCTCGGCCAGATGCGGCATCATCGGGCTGCCGAGGCGGGCCAGCGTCTCCACCGCCTCTCGCCGCGCCCAGGCGAGGCCGGATTCGGGGGCGGCGCGTTCAGCTTCGGTGATGGCGTTGGCCAGCTCATACAGGCGCGCGACGGCGACGTTGAACGCGAAGCTTTCAAGCGCATCGGTCACAGTGGCGATGCAGCGATGGGTGGCGCGGCGCAGCGCCCGGCCGGCCGAGCCGAATGCATCCGGCATGATCTCGGCGCGAACCCCTTCCAGCGCCTCAGCCAGGCGGAACACCCGCTGGGTGAAGCGGAACGCGCCGGCAGCGCCGGACTCCGTCCATTCCATGTCGCGCTCAGGCGGATTGTCAGACAGGATGAACCAGCGAGCCGTATCGGCCCCATAGCGGGCGATGATCGCGCCAGGATCGATGGTGTTACGCTTGGACTTGCTCATCGCCTCGACGCGGCCGACCGTCACCGACTCACCGGTTTCGCGCAGCACCGCCGTGCCGTCCGGGCGCTTCTCGACCTCATCAGGATAGAGCCAGCGATTGTCCGCGCCGCGATAGGACTCGTGATTCACCATACCCTGGGTGAACAGCCCGGCAAACGGCTCCTCAACCGAGATATGGCCGGTCGCCTGCATCGCCCGGGTGAAGAAGCGTGAGTAGAGCAGATGGAGGATGGCATGCTCGATGCCGCCGATATACTGGTCGACCGGCATCCAATGATTAACGGCGTCCTGCAGCAACGGGACATCCGCGGTGGGAGAGCAGAAGCGGGCGAAGTACCAGGAGCTGTCGACGAAGGTGTCGAAGGTGTCGGTCTCCCTCTGGGCAGGTTGGCCACATCCTGGGCACTCCACATGCTTCCAGGTGGGATGATGATCCAGCGGATTGCCTGGCCGGTCGAAGGTTACGTCGTCGGGCAGGCGGACCGGCAGTTGGTCGTCTGGGACCGGCACGGCGCCGCAGGTACGACAATGGATAATGGGGATCGGACAGCCCCAGTAGCGCTGCCGCGACACGCCCCAATCGCGCAGCCGCCAGTTGGTAATGCCCTTGCCGACACCCCGGTGCTGCAGCGCCTCGATCGCCGCGCGCTTGGCCGCATCCACATCCAGCCCATCCAGGAATCCCGAGTTGAAGATCGTGCCCGGCCCGACATAGGCTTGGCGGTCCAGGGTGAAAGTTGCGGGGTCGGCACCCGGCGGCAGCACCACCGGTGTGACCCGCAGGCTGTATTTGCGGGCGAAATCCATGTCGCGCTGATCATGGCCGGGGCAGCCGAAGATGGCGCCGGTGCCGTATTCCATCAGCACGAAGTTGGCGATCCAGACCGGGTATGAGGCGCCGGCGATGAACGGGTGCTCGACCGTCAATCCAGTGTCGAAGCCCAGCTTCTCGCCCGTCTCGATCGTTGCTTCCGAGGTGCCGCGGCTTTTGCATTCGGCAATGAAGTCCGCCGCCTTGGGGTCGCGCGCGGCCACGGCGGCGGCCAGCGGGTGCTCTGGCGCGATTGCCAGAAAGGACATGCCGAACAGCGTGTCGGGGCGGGTGGTGTAGACCTCGACCGCATCCGCCGAACCTTGTGGATGACCGGTGAGGGTGAAGGCCAGTCGTGCGCCTTCGCTGCGGCCGATCCAGTTCGCCTGCATCAACCGCACGCGCTCCGGCCAGCGATGCATGCCATCGAGTGCATCCAGCAGCGCCGGCGCATATTTGGTAATGCCGAGGAACCACTGGCTGAGCTGCTTCTTTTCGACCGGGGCGCCAGATCGCCAGCCTTTGCCGTCGATCACCTGCTCGTTGGCCAATACGGTGCCATCGACGGGATCCCAGTTCACCCAGCTTTCCTTCCGCTCGACCAGCCCGGCGCGCAGGAAGTCCAGGAACAGCTTCTGCTGGTGTCGGTAGTATTCCGGCTGGCAGGTGGCGAACTCGCGCTCCCACTCCAGAGAAAGCCCCATGCGCTGAAGTTCGGTGCGCATGTTGGCGATATTCTCGTACGTCCACCTGGCGGGGTGTACCCCCCGCTCCCGCGCTGCGTTCTCAGCGGGTAAACCAAAAGCGTCCCATCCCATCGGGTGCATCACCGAGAAGCCGCGCGCACGCTTGTATCGGGCCACGACGTCGCCCAGCGTGTAGTTACGGACGTGCCCCATGTGGATCTTGCCGCTGGGATAGGGAAACATCTCCAGCACGTAGTATTTTGGCTTGCCGTCCGCCGGCACATCGGCCACCCGGAAGCAGCCGCGCTCCGCCCAGGCGTGCTGCCACTTTGGTTCGGCGGCGGCGAAGTCGTATCGTGGGCCGGCTTCCGGGGTCGCCGGCTCCTGCCGCGGCGGGGTTGCATTAGTATCGTTCATGGTCCGATGTATCGGGCGCCAGGCGACGGCTTGCAAGCATCTATAGAAAAGACAGGCGTTTTCGCCAAGCAGGCGAACAAAGAATGCCGTTCCGAGTGCGTTGACGGATGCGGACGACGGCGGCAGAGGAGCAACGCAGGGCTTCATCCCCGAACGCCTAGGAGGCAATCATGCGCCGGTTCCTGCTGATGACACTTCTGGCCTTTACCACAATGCCGGCGCTGGCGGCCGAGAGATGGCAGACGCTGCCGCCGACACCGGCAGCCATTCCGACAACAAAAAGCGGCCAGGCTGCGGTGAACGGCATCAGCATTCACTATGCGATCTATGGACAGGGCTCGCCGGTCATTTTCCTGCACGGCGGCTTGGCCAACACCGATTACTGGGGCAGCCAGGTTCAGACCATCGCGGCGCGTCATACCGTGATCCTGATGGACAGCCGCGGCCACGGTAAGACGACCCGCGACGCCCGTCCGTACGGCTACGACCTGATGGCGGATGATGTCGTGGGATTAATGGACAACCTGGAAATTCCCAAGGCCGACATCGTGGGCTGGAGCGATGGCGGCATCCTTGGCCTTGATCTTGCCATCCGTCACCGGGACAGGGTGGGCAAGGTCTTCGCGTTCGCGGCCAATACAGTGCCATCAGGGGTGAAAGACGGTGTCGAGAAGAACCCGACCTTCGCTGCCTTCATCAAGCGGGCTGGTGACGAGTACCACACCCATTCTTCCACACCGGCGCAATATGACGCGTTCGTCGAACAGATCAGCAAGATGTGGGCTGAGCAACCGAATTGGACCGATGCACAGCTACGGTTGATCGACACGCCTGTCCTGATTGTGGATGGCGACCACGATGAGGCGATCAAGCGCGAGCACACTGAATATATCGCGGCGACAATCCCCCACGCGGGCCTGTTGCTGCTGCCGAACGCCAGTCATTTCGCTTTCCTGCAAGATCCGGCTCAGTTCAACTTCGCGATCCTGCACTTTCTGGGCGACGAATGAAGCGACCTGTGATCCGTCCAAACACTATATCCCCTGCAGCGCCCGCCAGACGGTCAGAGGTGTGAGAGGCATCTGTAGCCGGCTGGCCGCCTTGGCGTGTCCCGCACGGGTCAATGCGTCTGCCACAGCGTTCACCACCGCCGGCGTTGCGCCGATGGTGCCAAGTTCGCCAACCCCTTTTACGCCGAGCGGATTGTTCTTGCAGGGGATGGTCTGATCCAGCACGTGCACGAAATCGCCGATGATGTTTGCCCGCGGCATGAAGTAGTCCATCATGCTGGCGGTCATGACCTGGCCTGACCCCGATTCGTATAGCATGTGCTCACCCAGTGCCTGGCCGATGCCCTGGACCGCCCCACCGTCCAGTTGCCCGCGAACAATCATCGGGTTAACAACGCGGCCGACGTCGTTGACCGAGACGTAGGAGGCAATCTCGACCATTCCGGTCTCCGCATCGACCTCGACTTCGCAGATATGCGCCCCGTTCGGCCAGGTTGGGCCATTCACCTTGCTGGTAACGTCAACATAGATCCGCCGGTCAGGCTGGCGCTCGGCCAGTTCGAACAGGCCAACCCCGCGATCGGTGCCGGCGATGCGGAACATCCCGTCGGCGTACTCGATGTCCGCCACCGCGGCCTCCATGGCTTCCGCAGCGAGGTCGCGGCCACTTGCCACGGCGGTCTCTGAGGCGTGCTGGACCGCCGATCCGGCCGTGAACAATGAGCGTGAGCCGGCGCTGCCGAAGCCCTGTCCGAGATCCGTGTCTCCCATCACGATGCGGACGCGCTCGATCTCCACCCCGAAGACGTCCACGACGAGCTGCGCGTAGGAGGTGGCGATGCCCTGCCCCATGCCGATCGTCGAGGCATACACCTCGATCGACCCGTCCCCCGACACCCCAACGGTCACCCGCTCCTCGAACACGTTGCCGCCGGTCCACTCCAGGAACGACGCCAGCCCCCGCCCGCGCAGCAATCCGCTGGCCTGCGATACGGCCTCCCGTTCCGCGAACCCGTCCCACTTCGCCAGCTTGACCGCCTGCTCCAGGATCGAGGGGAAATTGCCTGAATCGTACTGCTGCCCCATCGCGTTGGTGTACGGCATCTGCTCTGGGCGGATCAGGTTGCGGCGCCTGATCTCCGCCGGGTCGAGACCCAGTTTCTGGGCCGCGAGATCGAACAGCCGCTCGATCAGGTAGATTGCCTCGGGCCGCCCGGCGCCGCGATAGGCACTGACAGGCGCGGTGTTGGTCAGCACCGCCTGCAGGTCGAAGTCAATCATGCGAATGTCGTAGATGCTGGTCGACACCCAGGGGCCGATCATTAGCTGAATGATGATCCCGACCGTACTGCCATATGCTCCGACATTGGCAAACGAGCGGATCCGGTAGGCCAGCACCTTGCCGTCCGCGTCCAGCGCAAGCTCCGCGTGCGATTCGAGATCCCGCCCGTGCGTCGCCGACAGAAACTCCTCGATCCGACCCGGCGTCCACTTCACCGGCCGCTGGATCTCACGCGCCGCGTAGGACACGACGATGTCCTCAGGATACAGCCCGCCCTTCATGCCGAACCCGCCGCCGATATCGCCGACCACGACGCGCACCTTTTCTGTCGGCAGATCCAGCGACCCGCACAGCGTGTCCCGAGCGGTCGATGGCATCTGGCTGGACAGACGCAGTGTCAGACGGTCGGTGCCCTTATCATAATCGGCCAGCGCCATGCGCGGCTCCATCGACGCGGGGACCAGCCGCTGGTTCACCAGATCCGTAGTGACGATATGCGCCGCGCGGGCGAAGGCGGCATCGGATGCCGCCGCGTCGCCGTGCTTCATCTGCGCCGCGATGTTGCCGGTCGCCGCCGCCCAGACCAGCGGCGCGCCGTTCCGTGTCGCCTCGGTCAGTTCGGTGACTACAGGCAGCTCGTCGTACTCGACCACGACGGCCTCCAGCGCGTCCTTCGCCTGCTCCGGCGTCTCGGCCACCAAGGCCACGACGGCCTCACCCACGAAGCGCACGACCTCATGCGCCAGCGCGGGGCGCAACGGTGTGGCGCCCGGCGAGCCGTCCGGCCGCTGGAACATCGGTGCCACCGGCAGCGGCTTCACCCCAGCCGCGGCCAGCTCCGCTCCGGTCAATGTCAGCAGCACACCCGGCATTGCCTTGGCCGCCGCGGCGTCGATGGAGACGATGCGGGCATGCGCATGCGGCGAGCGCAGGAAGGCCAGGTAGGTCTGGCCCGGCAGGGTAAAGTCGTCGGTGAACCGCCCTTCTCCGGACAACAGCCCGGCGTCTTCGATCCGCCGCACGTCACGGCCGCTTCCAAAGCGCCCGATTGTCGAACCGTCTGGCATAGCTTTCCTCAAGTTCCAGCGCCTGATGGCACCGTCAAACGTGTTGCAGTGCAGCGATCCTATGCTGCTTTCGGCGAAACGCAAACGGAGGGGCTGCCTGGTCTGGCGCCGGCGGTTACGGCTCGAACCAGGCGCCACCGGCTAGGCGATCGCCATGCCGATCTTTGGGGGCGACCTCAACGTCTGCAGGATCACGCAATAGCGCTCCGTGGTCTGGATCATCCGTTCCAGCTTCGCCGGCTCCGCATCACAGTTGACGTCGAACGTCACGTTGACCTCGGTCAGCCCGACCGGCGTGGCGCGATCAACCCCGAGCGTGCCGCGTGCGTCCCAGACGCCTTCCGCAATTACCTTGCCGCTGTGGATGGTCACGCCCATGGCGGTTGCGACCGCACGCAGGGTTACGCCTGCACAGCCAACCAACGCTTCCAGCAGCATGTCTGCTGAGCACGCAAGCTCACCTGAGCCGCCACCCGCCTTGTGCAAGCCGGCGGTGACCTTGCCATGCCAGGCATTCACCTCAATTGCGATGTCGGCAGGATCCAGGCTGCCCTCCGCGCGGGAAACAACACGCGCGGTTTCCGGGTGGTCGCGATAGGCCTGCTTCAGGGGCGCCTGTCGGGCGCGCAACTCGTCCGTATCCATCTTGGTCTCCTTATCAACTGGCAGGCGGCTCATCCAGGCGGACGGCGATGCCCGCAAGGTCCTGCGAGGCGGCAGGATAGCGCTGCATCACCAGCGGATCATGCCCCGGCACGATGAGGTCAGGTGAGGCAGCGTGGGCGCGCAGCGTGTCGAACGCATCGAGCATCTGTCCGATGTGCAGTGCCGTGGTGAAGGGTCGGCCAGCCTCCATGTTCTCGTAGAAATGGGTGACGTCGGAAGCAAGGACCACCACGCCGCGTTTGGTGTTCACCTTGACGAACTGCAGTCCAGCCGAGTGTCCGCCGGTTGGCACAACGCTGATGCCCGGCACGATCTCTGCCGGTCCGTCATGATAGGATACGCGCCCGTCGAAGTTCAGCCGGACAAGTCCGCAAACGTCATCCGGCTCAAAGCTCCTCGCCAGGTGCCGGTGGCGCATGTAGCGCCCGACGGCGTAGTGCATCTCCGGTTCCTGCAGATGGAACCGCGCCTTTGGCAACGCGGCGAAGTTTCCGACGTGGTCGTAGTGCATGTGGGTCAGGATGACGTCCTCGATCCGTGCCGGATCGACTCCCAGCAGGGGCAATGAGCCGATCGGGCAGCGTTCCTGCTGGCGCCCGCGCCTGCCGCCGCTTTCGGCGGTAAAGCCGATATCGATCAGTACCGCGCGATCGGAGTTCCTGGCGAGCCAGACGAAGTAGTCCATCGGCATCGGCCCATCATGCGGATCGCCGCCGATGAAATGCTCATGCCGTTGCGCCCGGCGGGTTGCGTAGCGCAGGGCAAACAGTTCGTACACGGCCGTCATCGGTCAGGCAGCTAACCGATGAGCGATGATATCGGGCATGACATGGCGGGTGAACAGGTCGACCGAGGCGAGCGCCTCATTCCCGGTGATGTCACCGAAGGCAAAGCGACAGAGCAAATAATTCAGCCCGGATTGATCGATGGTCTGCTGCAGGAAGTCGCGGACCTTGTCAGGTGTGCCAGCCACTGCCCGCCCCTGGGCTTCCGCATCCTCATACCGCTCTGGAAACACCGCCTGTGGGGAAGGCATCATGCCTTTCGCAACCCACAGCTTCATAAAACTTGCGCGCCATCGATCGTAGCCACGGCGGGCGATCGCCATGGCCTCTCGCTCGGTCTCGGCCACCACCACGTGCCGCCCGACGCCCATCAGCGGCAGCTCCGCTGGATCGTTGCCTATCCGCTCCCACTCGGCGCGATAGGCGTCGGTCAGCCTGCGCATGCCCGAGGGCGGCAGGTTGCCGACGATATTGACCTTGTGCTGCGCCGCCCATGGGATCGAATCGACCCGTGCGAGCCCGTACCAAAGCGGCGGATGTGGGATCTGGAACGGGGTCATTTCCATTGGCACATCTTGGTAGTTGTAATGGCTGCCGGCGAAGTCCAGCATCGGGCGAGTCATGCCGCGCAGGATCACCTCCAAAGCTTCGGCATACATTGCGGGTGCCTGCTCGGGATCAAGGCCGAACAACCGCAGCTCAACCGGTGAGATCCCGCGGCCGACCCCCAGCAGCAACCGGCCACCGCTGATCTGGTCGAGCATGCAAATCTCTTCCAGCAGCTTGATCGGATGATACAGCGGCAGCAGATAAACCAGCGGCCCAAAGCGCAACTGCCGGGTATGTCGCGCGACGGCGGCCAGCCAAATGCCCGGGGCGGGTGCCACTCCCAGCGGCGTGGCGTGATGCTCTGCGACATGGTAGCCGTAGAAGCCGGCGCGGTCGTAGGCTTCGATTAGCTGCAAACGCTGCTCGTAGAACCTGTCGAGCGGTTCGCCGCTACGATCCATATGGTCGAAGATGCCGAGTTTCATGCTTTAACCACCATCATCCTGACGTTCCAAACCCCGTTGAGGCAGACGTATTTGCAGGTTGTGGGGCGGTCCAGCCATATCGCAGCCGGTCGTCGTGATCATTCCGGCGCAGGTGAAGCCAGAGGCTTGTCCTTCTCAACCACGTAGGTGGCCACGACCCGCGACTTTTCCGGACCATTGCGCACGCTGTGCGGGACCTCGGGCGGGATCTGGAAACCATCGCCCGCCTTCAGCCGCTGGTCCGTCTGCCCCTTCACCGATAATACGCTGCTGCCAGAGACCAGATAGCCCGACTCAACGCCCGGGTGAGTGTGGCGGGCAACCTCGGCGTTCGGCTCGATATCAACGGCTACCAGCACTGTGACGTAACGGTCGCCGGGATATTCGGTCTTCCGCAGGATGGTGCGGCTGAAGCCCGACTGACCCTGCGCCTGCGAGGCAACTTCCGACGCGGTCAACCCTGCAACCGCACAGATCGCGCAGGAGATAAAGCTCCGCCGGTTGACCACGCCCTGCCCCCTTAGCTGATTTCCGCGCGCATCTTCAGCGTCTGAGCGACGGCTGTCCAGCACGCGGTCAGGGATCAGTGCGTCAGCGGACCGCCAGCCTTCTTCCATGCGTCGAGGCCGCCGTGGATATGGGCGGCTTGCCCGAGGCCAGCGTCATGGGCTGCGCGCACCGCCATCGCGGAACGTTCGCCGTAGGCGCAATAGAACAGCAGTTGGCGAGACGTAGCGGAAGCAATCTCAAACAGCATGCCGCCGGGCAGGATGCTCTCCTGGAGGTCGGCATAGGGCGCCTGCAGCGATCCTGGGATAAAGCCGTGCTTTCGCCGTTCCGCCTTTTCGCGCAGATCGATCAGGACGGTCGAGTTGCAGCCCAGCAGGCCCTGCGCGCACTGCGCGTCAATCGCCCCTCCGCTGCGCTCAAGATCGGCCTGGGCCAGCCCCTGACGCTGGTTTGCAGGAACCGCGATGTCCATCATCTTCGGGTTTGACAGGTTCAGGCCATTCATAAGCGCGATGTAGTCGTCAACGGAGGCAACCTGCAGTCTGGGATTGCAGCGCTTCTCCTCACCGATCGTGCTGACCGTGTCGCCCTTGTAGTCGTGTGCCGGAAACACCAGCGTCTCCTCAGGCAGCCGCAGCAGCCGGGTGAAGATCGACTCATACTGGGCCCGCGGGCAGCCGTTCTGGAAATCGGTACGCCCGGTGCCTCGGATCAGCAGGGTGTCGCCGGTGAAGACGCGGTCGCGCATGCGGAAACTGTAAGAATCATCGGTGTGGCCAGGGGTGTAGATGGCCTCCAGCTCGATGCCCTCGATGCGCAACGTGTCGCCGTCGGACACGCGCATTGCCACGACATCGACACTGGATTGCTCACCCATCACCGTGATGCACCGGGTGCTGTCGCGCAGTGCGCCGAGACCGGTGATGTGGTCCGCGTGCAGATGGGTGTCGACCGCCTTGACCAGCCGCAGATCCAGCTCCCGCATCAAGGACAGATAGCGGTCGACCTTCTCAAGCACCGGATCGACGATCAAAGCTTCGCCGCCGCGACGGGAGGCCAATAGATAGGTGTAGGTGCCTGATGTCGCATCAAAAAGCTGACGGAAGATCACAACAACCTCCGAAACTGCGTGTCTGAAGATGATTATACCACCATCAAGCTCTTGCAGGCGATAACTTTCCGCATCACGGACCCATGACGGCTTTGCATCGCAGCGAAATTTTCTTGCTGCAGGCCCGGCGTCTCCGTCATGGTTCAGCTTTGCTTAATCAGTCCGCGGCAGGATCGCCGGATGCACATGCCCTTGCCTGATGTTGCTGCTCCGACCGGGCCGGCGCCTGTCGCCGACGTCCCCGACGATGGCCAGGCGCTTTATGTGCAGGGGCTGATGGCATTGCGGGATGGTGACGCCGAGGAAGCTGCGTCGCTGCTGATCCAGGCGCTGCGACGGCAGCCGGCGCATCGGGGCATGCGACGGAACCTGGTGCGGGCGTTGTTGCTGGGACAGCGCTACGACCAGGTGGTGCTGCAGGCGACGGCCGCGCTGGCGGACACGCCAGATGACGCGGAGCTGCATTTTACCCGAGGGACGGCCCTGAACGCTCTGGGACAGCCGGCCCGCGCCTGTGCGGCGTTTGCCAGGGCGGTGGCACTGCAACCTGGCCATGCTGCGTCATGGCTGAACATGGGCAATGCGTCGGCAGACCTGGACGACGTTGGGGCCGCTGAGGCGCATTACCGCACGGCCATCCGCTTCGATCCCGCGTTGGCTGAAGCCCATGCCAGCCTGGGCTACATACTGACGATGCAGGGCCGCCTGCCTGAGGCGATCGAGGCCTGCGAGGCCGCGGTGGCCGCTCGCCCCGACTTTGCCCAGGCGCACTGGAACCTGGCCATCGCACTGCTGCTGAACGGCGACCTGCATCGCGGCTTCGAAGAGTACGAGTGGCGCATCCGGCACCCGCGGTATCAGTCCGACCTGCTGCCGCTGCCGAGCCCGAGATGGGATGGCGCAGATCCCGCCGGCAAGGTCATACTGGTGCGTACCGAGCAGGGGGCAGGCGATGCGATCCAGCTTGCCCGCTATCTGCCAGTGCTGCGTGCCGCGGGTGCAACGCCGGTTCTGGTGTGCTCCGCCGCGCTTGCAGCATTACTTGGGTCGATGGACGGCGTATGCGCGGCCTCCTCAGCCGAACCGCTGCCGCCGCACGATACATGGATCGACCAAGCCAGCCTGCCGCATCTGCTGGGCACAACGCTGGCGACCATTCCAGCCGCGGAGGGCTACCTTCAGGCGGATCCGGCCCGCGTCGCGGTCTGGCGCAGCCGGCTGCCGCACGGACCCAAGGTCGGGTTTGCCTTCAGCGGAAACCCCCGGCATCCGGCGGACCACCGGCGCTCCATTCCCGCGGAGTTGACGAGCGGTTCGCCGGCGCTTCCGGGGCTCAGCGTCATCGATCTGCATTACGGTGAAGCGGCCGGCCGGCTTGGCGCTGCGAACCTGACGCGATGGCTGACCGACTATGCAGAGACAGCGGGGTTGATAGAGGCCTTGGATCTGGTTGTGACGGTCGATACGTCGGTCGCTCACCTGGCCGGCGCGCTTGGCAAGCCGGTTTGGATCCTGCTGCCACACGCGCCGGACTGGCGATGGCTGCTGCATCGCAGCGACACGCCGTGGTATCGCTCTGCCCGACTGTTCCGCCAGCCAACTGCTGGCGACTGGCGTAGTGTGCTGGCCGAGGTTTGGCAGGCGCTATGCCGCTTTCAGCCTGACCGGGCATGCTGAAAACGGCGCATCTGTTAGTTTGATCGCATGCTTCAAGCGGTGCGTGCGAACAGCGCATCCTTCGGACAATGAATGTTTCGGTCAGTGCGATTACGCGATACAATCGCCGACCTGAAGTCTTGTTCTCGACTTCAGGTCTTGGGTGGCGGTATGTGTGCCGGTCGGTTCATCGCAGATAGCCGCGTTTGCTTCTCTGCACCGGACGCTGCGGGCTTCTGACGCGTCAGGCTTGGACCCTGTCGTTCGTCTTCAGCAGGTGGGCCGGCACGCTGCTGGCCAGATTGTTCTGGGCGTTGGCCAGCAGGGCGTTCTTGGCGGAACTGCCGATGCTGGATCCCAGCCAGTAGTTCGCGACCTGCGTTGCCATTGCGGCAAGCGTGCCGACCAGCACGGTGCCGAACTGTCCGTCTGTCGCACTCAGGTGATTCGTCAGGACGGCATAGGTCGTCCAGCCGAATGCCAGGATGATCACCACGGATACGACCGTGCTGCCGTAGGCCAGTCCGCTGTGCGCCTTCGCCAGATCGGCTGCCATGTCGCGTGCCGATCCCGTGTCTGCCAAACGGGCCTTCAGCTCTTCCAAAGCGTCCTGCCGCAGCGCCTCGGCCTCGGCGTCCTGCTCCTTTTGCATCTGCAGGTGCAGATCGCCAAGTTTCGCCGCCAGATCGGCAGATACCTGGTCATTGGCCTGGATATGGGCGACCGCAGCGGCGACACCCCCTGGGGCGGACAGGTCAGCCGCCGCACCGACGACGCTTTGTACGACGCCGGCGACCTTGGCAGTGGTGTCGGCGCCCTTGGAGCCAAAGATCATGCCAGCCAGTTGCGGTGCCAGGCTGAGTACTAGAGGTATCAGGAGTGCAAACATCTTCAGGATCCCAGGACATGCAGCGCCGCGGCGCAGAGGCGGCTTCGCTCCGCCGCGCCGGTTTGGCTGCCATTGATTTTCAGGCTGAGGCGATCGATCGACCACGTTGTGGCCAGGCTGTTCAACTGATCTGTGGTCCAGAACCAGCCGGCGCTGTCTACCGCGCCGGCTGGCACTGCAGCATGCGCGACGGCCTGATCCAGCGTCATCCCGATCGCCGCGGCGAACCGCTGATAGGCGGTCCGGCCAGTAATCTGGATCAGGCCGCGGCCGCGGAACCGCCAGCCGTCACCGGATGCCTCGTCGCCATTTCCCAGACGATTGGCATAGACCCGGTTGGCGAGGATCTCGGGTTGCATGGCGCATGCTTCGGCCGCCGCAAGATGGGGAAATTCGCTGGGCCAGACCTCGCACAAACGCGCCGCGCTGTAATTCAGGTCTTCTTCCAGGCAGCGGAACCCGGCACTTTCCACCGCGCATTGTCCCAGGAACGCGGCGACGCAGCGCGGTGTGCTGATGCCGGCTTTTGCCAGACGTTCCGATAACGTCGCGGTCCAGGCCGAGCACTCCGCTGCCGAGAGCAGCGGCGCGACAGCCTGCAGCGCCCGCTCCAGCGTTGCAACCGCGACCAGAGGCGGGCGGGTGCATAGCATGGTGACGGCAGCGGCCACGGACGGATCAGGCGAGGGTTTGCCAATAAGCTGTTGCAAGACGGTTAGAACGCCATACATGGCCGTTCCCGAACAAGGGCGGCAATTTGCATGTGAGGAATGACTCTTTGCTGAAATGAGAGTGGCAGAAGCCTAAGAAAGCAAGCCTAAGAATAAAATCATAAAAATCTCTGAAAGTCAATATGATTCAGAAATATGTTGGTTGACTCCCATTCGTTGCCACGCTTGGCGAACGCATTATAGGAAGCGGCAGGTCATCGTTGCGTGCTGCTGCGGCCGTGCGCAGCGTTGAGCAGTAAGGGGCGCTTCAACGCATGGAAGTCGCTCAATAGGTGCGGAACATCTGCATGATTGCTTCAGGATCCTGCGTTACCGTCAGGGCCAGTGCGAGTAGAATCCGAGCTTTCTGCGGATTCAGGTTGTCGGCGATCAAAAAGCCGGCCTCGCGCAGCTTGGCGCCGCGGAATGTCCGCCCAGAGCCCGCCCGCGTGCTCTGCACCACGACGACACCACGTCGTACCGCCTCGGTCAGCGCGTCAATCTCCCCGGGTGGGCAGAATCCCGGGGCGAACCCGGCGGCGATGATCCCCCGAGCGCCGGCGGCGACAAAGGCGTGAACCGCCGTGCCGTCGCCGCCAACGTAAGAATATGACACATCGACCCTCGGCAGGGCGGACAGCCCGGCAATGTCAAATTCCGTATCCGGCGCATGACGTCGCACTGGGCGGCGATAGAACGCGACTGCGTCGCCATCGGCATGACCCAGCACGCCAAAATCCGGGGTGCGGAAGGTCTGCAGGCGCAAGGTCGATGTCTTCGTCACGTCGCGGGCAGCGTGGATCTCATCGTTCAGCAGGACGAGCACCCCCATGCCCCGCGCCTCCGGGCTGGCGGCGACACGCAGGGCGTTCACCAGGTTCATCCCGGCGTCGCTGGACAGCGCGCTGGTCGGCCGCTGCGCCCCGACAACGACGACAGGGATCGACACCTTCACTGTCAGGTTGAGGAAATACGCGGTTTCCTCCAGCGTTGCCGTGCCGTGGCCGATGACAATGCCGGCGAGGTCCGGGTGCTCACGCTGCAACTGGCTGCACAGCGCCACCAGCTCCTGCCATTCGGCGAAGCCGATCGCGGGGCTGGGTATGTTGCGGTAGCGCACGGGAAGCACATCGGCGACCAGTGCCGTCTCTGGCCACCGCGCCAGGATGTCCTCGGCATGCAGCATGGTACCGCCGGTGGCATAGTCCTGCAGGTCAAGCGGTCCCTGCCCCAGCGAGGAGATGGTGCCGCCGGTGCCGATGAACGCAACTTTTGGCTTGTTCATGCCCGGCCTTCCCCTGCGGCCAGAATCGCCGGGCGCCGGCGATGCCAGTCGGTCTCCAATTGGTAGGCGCCGGCCACGTTCAGAATACGCCCCTCGGCGAACGGCCGCCCGGCAATCTGCAAGCCGATCGGGCAGCCGTTGGGATCAAAACCGCACGGCACGCTGATCGCCGGCAGACCCAGATAGTTGAACGGCCGCGTGTTCGCCGACACCGCCATGAACCTGTGCTCGGTTCCCGGTGGTCCATGATCAATGTCGGTGTCCGCCAGGGTCGGCAGACAGGTGCGGATGGTGGGCGTCACCAGGACGTCCACCTTTGAGAACACCTCCGCCGCGAAAGCCTGCAGCACCGGGCCACGCCGGCTGAGCGCCTCGACGTAGTAGGCACCCGGAATGGCATAGCCGGGATACATCCGGCCACTGATATGCGCGCCATAGGCCTGCGGATCCGTGCGCATCCATTCGGCATGAATCGGGGCGACCTCAACGCGAGAGACGATGCCGCCATACGCCGCGACCGCGTCCAGCAGCGGCAGGGCAAAGCGGCTGACCACGGCCCCACGCTCCACCAGCACCGCCAGTGCTTCTTTCATCGCTGCCAGAACCGGCGCGTCCGCCTCGTCCAGAAAATAGTTGGTGGGCACGCCGATGCGCAGCCCTCGCAGGTCGCCGTGCATCATCGCCTCATAATCCGGCACCGGCTCATGCGCGCTGGTCGGATCAAGCGGATCATGGCCGGCGATGACCCGCAGCACCCGGGCACAATCGCGTGCTGAACGGGCCAGTGGGCCGACATTGTCATGCGAGAAAGACAGCGGCATTACCCCAAAGCGCGAAACCCGGGTCTGCGTCGGCTTCAAGCCGGTCACCCCGCAGGCCGAGGCCGGCAGACGGATGGACCCGCCAGTGTCCGACCCCAGCGCCATGGAGTTGAACCGGGCGGCCACCGAGGCGCCGGAACCGGACGACGAGCCGCCAGTGATGCGGGGCAGGTTCCACGGGTTGTGGCAGTCGCCAAACGTCTTGTTGTGGCCGGTCGGGTTCTGCGCGAACTCGGCCATGTTCAGCCCGGCGAAGGTATAGGCGCCGGCCGCGGCCATGCGTCCGATCACGGTCGCGGTCACCTTCGGACGGAAATCGCGGCGCAGTGCCGATCCGCAGGTGCTCAGCTTGCCGGTCTGGTAGTACATGTCCTTGTGCGCCATTGGCACGCCGTGCAGCAAACCCAATGGTTGGCGGTCCCGCACCGCCCGGTCGGCTGTGTGGGCCGCGGCCTCGGCAGCCTCCCGCTCCTCCCAGATCACCGCGTTCACCTGCGGATTGACCGCATCCAGATTTGCCAGGCAGGCGTGCAGCAGTTCGATCGATGTTGCCTTGCCGGAGGAAATGGCCTCGGCCGCTTCCACCAGGGTAAGGTCGGCCAGCGCGGGGCCGGCAGCCGCGGTCATCGCGCCGTTTCCTTGGTCGCCTGCAATGCGGCTTCGAAGCTCGACGGCTCATCCTCAAACACCAGGCTGCCGCGCAGGGCCTGGAATGCGGCGATCGTTTCGGCCAGTTCAGCCGCCAACCGCTTCGCCGGCTCATTCGGTGCCTCGATGCCATGCCATCGCGCGATCGTTGCTTCTACCAGTGCCTCGGATGTTGCCATCTGTCGCGTTCTCCCGGCTGTTGCCTGGGAGTAGGCAACAGAAAGGCAGGGCAGGCAATGCCATACCAGGGAGAGGTCTACAGAACGAACGTGCCCAACCGGCTGGATCGTCTGCCCTGGAGCGGCTTCCACTGGCTGGTAATCTTCGCCCTTGGCATCGCCTGGATACTGGACGGGCTGGAGGTGACGATCGTCGGCTCGCTGGCGGGGGCCTTGTCGGACAGCCCGACGCTGCACCTGACTGGCAGCCAGGTCGGCTTCGCCGCCAGCGCCTATCTGATCGGCGCGGTGGCCGGCTCGTTGTTCTTTGGCTGGCTGACCGATCGACTGGGCCGCAAGAAGCTGTTTACCCTGACGGTGCTGGTTTACCTGGTCGCCACCATTGCCTGCGGCCTGTCCTGGAACTTTTGGTCATTCGCGCTGTTCCGCATGCTGACAGGGGCTGGCATCGGCGGCGAATACGCCGCCGTCAATGCCACGATCCAGGAGCTGATCCCGGCCCGCCGCCGCGGCTTCACCGACCTGGTGATCAACGGCAGCTTCTGGCTAGGCGCCGCGGTTGGTGCGCTGGGCGCGTATGTGGTGCTGGATCCGGCCATCATGCCGCCAGAGATCGGTTGGCGTGCAGCGTTCATCATCGGCGGTGTGCTCGGCTTCATCGTGCTGCTGCTGCGCCGCCATCTGCCCGAGAGCCCGAGATGGCTGATGACGCATGGCCAGCCGGAAGAAGCCGAACGCATCGTCGGCGAGATTGAGGCCAGGGTGCAGCGCGAAATAGGCCGGCCCTTGCCGCCGGTCCCTGCCGGTTTCCTCACGTTGCGAACCGACGTCCATTCCTGGTTCCTGGTGGGCGCCGAGGCGTTGGTCACCACCTATCGCCGCCAAGCGTGGCTCGGTGTAAGTCTGATGGCGGCACAGGCGTTCTGCTACAATGCCGTGTTTTTCACCTACGCGCTTGTGCTGACCCGGTTCTACAATATCTCCTCGGGCGATGTCGGACTGTTCATGCTGCCGTTCGCCATCGGCAACTTCCTAGGGCCACTGGTGCTGGGGCGGTTGTTCGACACGATCGGCCGGCGAATCATGATCACCGCGACCTATGGCGTCTCAGGCGTCCTGATGGCGCTGACCGGCTGGATGTTCGCGTTGGGCTGGCTGGATGCGATGCAGCAGACCTTGGCCTGGACGGTGATCTTCTTCGTCGCTTCGGCTGCCGCCAGCTCCGCCTACCTGACGGTCGGCGAGAGCTTTCCCCTGGAAGTCCGGGCGATCGCGATAGCGCTGTTCTATGCGTTTGGCACCGGGGTCGGCGGGGTGGCGGGTCCGGCCCTGTTTGGCGCGCTGATCGACACAGGGTCTCGTGTTTCAATATTCTACGGCTATCTGCTGGGTGGTGTGCTGATGGTGGGGGCAGCGGTGGTGGCAGGTTTTCTGGCCGCCAACGCAGAGCGCCGGTCGCTGGAGGACGTGGCGCCGCCGCTGTCGTCGGTCTGATCCCCAGGGACGTCAGCCACGGCGGCGACGCCGGACGGTTTCCCGCAGAGGCGATAACCCGCTAACGTGCAAGGACAGCAGACAGAGGCCTTTCCCCTGCATGAGCGCCCGGATCCGTCTTGCCGTCGATATCGGCGGCACCTTCACTGACCTTGTGTTGTCTTCGCCGGACCGGACCCTCTCCAGCAAGCACCTGACCACGCATGCTGCCCCCGACCGGGCGGTCATTGCCGGCACCCGGTCCATCCTGGCAGCAGCCGGACTTGACGGCGCCGACCTCGACCTGGTGATCCATGGCACCACTCTGGCCACCAATGCGCTAATCGAGCGCAAGGGGGCGCGCACTGCCTTGATCACCACCGTTGGGTTCCGCGACTCGCTGGAGATCGCCTACGAGCACCGGTTCGAGCAATACGACCTGTACATGGAGCGTCCCGCCCCGCTGGTCGAACGTGACCTGCGGCTGGAGGTGCCTGAGCGCCTGGCCGCGGACGGCTCGGTCCTGCTGCCGCTGGACCAGGACGCGGTGCTTGCCCTGGTGAAGGTCCTGCAGGCGGCACGGATCGAGGCGGTGGCGATCAGCTTCCTGCACGCTTACATCAATCCGGCCCATGAGCAGCGCGCGCGTGAACTGCTGCGGGCAGCAATGCCGGACCTCGCCATCACGCTGTCTTCGGAGGTCTGCCGCGAGATCCGCGAGTATGAGCGAACTTCGACCACTGTCGCCAACGCTTACGTCCTGCCGCTTATGGCCAACTACCTTCGCCGCATGCAGAGCGGGCTGGCTGATATCGGCGCAGGCTGCCCGCTGCTGCTGATGATGTCATCCGGGGGCATCTGCACGATTGACACAGCGACTCGGTTTCCGGTCCGCCTGATCGAAAGCGGGCCAGCCGGCGGTGTTATCCTGGCCCGCCGCATCGCCGCGCTTGGCGGCTACGACCGCGCACTTTCTTTCGACATGGGTGGCACGACGGCGAAGATTACCTTGATCGACGACTTCACCCCGCAGCAGTCGCGCCACTTCGAGGTCGCCCGCGCCTATCGCTTCGCCAAGGGCAGCGGCATCCCGGTGCGCATTCCGGTGATCGACATGGTGGAGATTGGGGCCGGCGGCGGCTCCATCGCTCGGGTGGACAGGCTGCGGCGCATTGCGGTCGGACCTGACAGTGCCGGATCGGATCCGGGGCCGGCCTGCTACGGCCGCGGCGGCATCTCGCCGACCGTCACCGATGCCGACGTGGTGCTTGGACGGATCGATCCCGGGCATTTTGCCGGCGGCAAAATTGCGCTGGACCCGGCGCTGGCACGGAATGCGGTGCAGAGCGCGATCGGCGAGCGGCTGGAGATGCCGGTGGAGGAAGCCGCCCGAGGCATTACCGAGATCGTCGACGAGACGATGGCCAGTGCCGCCCGTGTCCATGCGGTGGAGAATGGCAAGGATACGGCCGGACGGACTTTGATCGCGTTCGGCGGTGCCGCACCGCTACATGCGGCCAGGCTGGCACAGAAATTAGGCATTGGCCGCATCGTGATCCCGCCTGATGCCGGCGTGGGGTCCGCGCATGGCTTCCTCGACGCGCCGGTTGCATACGAGGTCGCCCGCACATTCCTTGTTCAGCTCGATCGGCTGGAGACGGTGGTGATCGAGGAGATGTTCACGGCCATGCATAGGGAAGCCGAAGCGGTGGTTCGTCTCGGCGTTCCCCAGGGTCCGCTGAACGAACAGCGCTCGGCCTACATGCGCTACAAGGGGCAGGGACACGAGATCGCCGTGCTTTTGGATGATGACGTCAGTGGTAACAGGCTTCGAACCGCGTTCGAGGCAACCTATAGCCGGCTGTTCGGTCGGATCATTCCGAATTTGGAGATCGAAGTGGTAACGTGGACCCTGGCCCTGTCGGAGCTCATGGAGCTGCCGGCCGTCCAGGCGATGATGGTTTCGCGACCGACAGGGGCCGCTGCCCGATCGACGCGGAGAATGATCGAGGCGAGCAATGGGAAGATCGTTGAGACCCCGGTCTTTCAGCGCGCCGACCTGCATCCTGGTGCTTCGCTGGAAGGTCCGGCCGCAATCACCGAGGATGGAACCACTACCATCGTCCCGAGCGGTTTCGACGCGCGAATTGGCCCGAGTGGCGAAATCATCATTGAGGCGAACGCGCCATGAAAAACCCGCGCGGCATCGCAGAAATTGACGTGCAGATCATGTGGAACCGGCTGCTGTCCGTTGTCGAGGAACAGGGGCAGACCCTGGTGCGCACCGCCTTCAGCACCTCGGCGCGTGAAGCCGGTGACATCTCCGCCGGCGTCTTTGACCTGCGTGGGCGCATGTTGGCGCAGGCGGTGACGGGAACGCCCGGGCACATCAACACGATGGCCGCCTCGGTCGGCCATTTCCTGCAGGCGTTTCCGCTTGCCGAGATGCAGGAAGGCGACGTCTTCATCACCAATGATCCATGGAAAGGCACTGGGCACCTCTATGATCTGGTGGTGGTGTCACCGGCGTTCATGGACGGGCGGATCGTTGCCCTGTTCGCCTGCACCTCACATTTGGTCGACATGGGCGGGGTCGGGCAGACACCGGAAGGCCGGCAGATCTGGCACGAAGGCCTATTCATCCCGCTGCTGCGCCTGGCCCGAGCGGGAAACATGAATGAGGACCTGCTGGCGATGATCCGGGCGAACGTGCGGGAACCAGTGCAGGTCGTTGGCGACGTCTACGCGCTGATCGCCTGCAACGAGATTGGCAGCCGCCGCCTGGTGTCGATGATGCGCGAATTTCGCTTAGATGATCTGGAGGACCTGGCCGAGGAGATCATCAGCCGCAGCCGCCGCGCGATGACCGAAGCCATCGGCAAGCTGCCGAAGGGCACTTGGACCAACACAATGCGGATCGATGGGTATGAGGCCCCGTTAGACCTCGTTGCATCGGTCACCATTGGCGAGGACGCGATCCACGTGGACTTCACCGGCACGTCGGGGATGTCGACGTACGCGATCAACTGCCCGTTGTGCTATACACAGGCCTACACGACCTTCGGCATAAACTGCGTCATCGCGCCGACCATACCAAACAACGCCGGCACGCTGGATGCGGTCAAGGTCACGGCACCCGCTGGCACGATCGTCAGCGCCACCTATCCGGCTGCCGTCTACGCGCGCTCATCCGTCGGGCACATGATGCCAGACGTCATTTACGGCGCGCTGGAGCAGGCAATCCCAGGACGGGTGCCGGCGGAAGGAACGTCCAATTTATGGAGCCTGAAGATGCTTGCCGGGCACGGGCTGACGGGTGTGGGGGACAACGCCGGTACGCAGTTCATGGTCATGAGCTTCCACTCCGGCGGCGCGGGGGCGCGGCCACGGCAGGATGGCCTGTCTGCCACGCCCTTCCCCTCCGGCGTCCGCAACGTTCCTGTCGAGGCGACCGAGGCGATCACGCCTCTGGTCATCTGGCGCAAGGAACTTCGGCAGGACTCCGCCGGCGCCGGGCGCTTCCGCGGCGGGCTGGGCCAAGTGATGGAAGTCAGCTCTCGCGAGGAGGCCGCCTTCGGCATCTTTGCCGGCTTCGAACGGGTGAAGTTCCCTGCCCGGGGCAGAAACGGCGGCGGCCCGGGCCAGTGCGGCGCCCTGTCGCTGAAATCCGGTGAGGCTTTGAAGCCCAAAGGGTTGCAAGTCATACAAGCAGGCGAGCGGCTGATCATCGAAATGCCAGGCGGCGGCGGCATGGGCCCGGCGTCGGAGCGTGATCCCGAGGCGGTGAGGCGCGACGTCAGGCTTGGCTACATCTCAGCCGGGGCAGCCAAACGCGACTACGGTGCTGCCTGACGCTGGCTTACCTATTCGATGGCCGAAGCGGACTTCGCCAGCGCCCTGAGTGCGAACTTCTGAATCTTGCCGGTGGATGTCTTCGGGATCTCGCGGAAGACGAAGGTCTTCGGCACCTTGAATCGCGCCATGTGCTGTCTGCAGAAATCACGGAGCTGTTCCGCAGTGACGGAAGCGCTTGGCTTCAGCTCGATGAACGCACACGGCGTCTCTCCCCACTTGTCGTCCGGCTGCGCCACTACAGCCGCGCTCAGCACCGCTGGATGGCGATAGAGTGTCTCTTCTACCTCAATGGAGGAGATGTTCTCGCCGCCGGAGATGATGACGTCCTTGGACCGGTCGCGGATCTTGGCGTAGCCGTCGGGCTGCATGACCGCAAGGTCGCCGGTATGGAACCATCCACCGCGGAACGCCTGTTCGGTCGCAACCCGGTTCTTCAAATAGCCTTTCATCGTGACGTTGCCGCGGAACATGATCTCGCCCATGGTTTCGCCGTCCCACGGCACAGGTTGCAGCGTCTCCGGGTCCAGCACCGACATTGCCTCCTGCAGGGGTGTTCGCACCCCCTGACGGCCGTTACGTTCCGCCCTGCGGTCGAATGGCATCGCGTCCCACGCCTGGTGCTTGGAGCACACGCCCGCTGGTCCATACGTTTCAGTAAGCCCATAGACGTGCGTCAGTTCAATGCCGATGGCTTCGGCGCCCTCGATAATCGCCGCAGGGGGGGCGGCCCCGGCGACCTGTCCGGCAATACGGTGCCCGATCCCGGCGCGCCACTCAGCGGGCGCATTGATCAGCATCGAGTAGACGATCGGTGCGCCGCACATATGGCTGACCCGGTTGTCGCGGATCGCCTGCAGCATGGCGGTTGCTTCCACCCGGCGCAGGCAGACGTTGACACCTGCGCGCTCCGCCAGTGTCCAGGGAAAGCACCAGCCGTTGCAGTGGAACATCGGCAGGGTCCACAGATAGACGGCGTGCTGCGGCATGCCCCAGTTCAGAATGTTGCTGACAGCGTTTAGGTGCGCGCCACGATGATGCGTCACCACGCCCTTCGGGTCGCCGGTGGTGCCCGAGGTGTAGTTGAGCGCAATTGCGTCCCACTCGTCCTGTGGCCCTTGCCAGGCGTATCCCGGATCGCCCTCGCTCAGGAAGCTTTCGTAGTCGATCTCTCCGAGCAATCTGCCTGATGGGGCCAAGGCATCGTCGATGTCGATCACAATCGGCCGTGCCTCCAGCAGAGCAAGCGCGTCTTCCATGACACCAGAATGTTCACGGTCGGTGATTACCGCCTTTGCGTTGCCGTGCCGCAACATGAAGGCGATTGCCTCGGCATCCAAACGGGTGTTGAGCGTATTTAGCACGCCGCCACACATCGGCACGCCAAATGCGGCCTCATACATAGGCGGTGTGTTTGGAGCCATGATGGCCACCGTATCGTTCTTGCCGATGCCCCGAAGAGAGAGCGCTGAGGCGAGGCGGCGGCAGCGGGCGTAAGTCTCCTGCCAAGTCCACCGCGCAGTTCCGTAAACAACTGATGGCTTGTCAGGGTAGACGTAGGCCGCTCGCTCGATGAACGTCAGTGGCGTCAGTGGTGCGTAGTTCGCCTGGTTCTTTGGAAGTTCATCGTAGGGACTTGGCATCGCGGGCGTCTCCCTTGGCGTGCACCTGCCGCTTGGATTTGATCACCGGCATATTGCTCACGAGCAGGTCGAGGAATCAAAGGGCCGCATGGTGAGGGGATGACAACAGCGTCCGGACCCAATCTTAAAGTGCGCCTGACCGCTCCAGGCGGCGACGGGCAAGAGCATTGGCTGTGGTCTGTTGGATTAGCTGCTTCTGCGGCCGATCGAGTTCCACGCCATTGAGGAAGAACTCTAGCCGATCAGCATTTCCTGCAGATGCATGATGACGTGATCGGGATGATACGGCTTTTGCAGGAAGCGGCTTGCAGGCGGCATATGCTCTGCCCGGGGACTAGGACGGCCAGAAGAGATCAAAAGCACAATCCATGGCCAGTGTTGCCGCGAGTGATGGGCGAGCGCCATCCCATCCATCGATCCTGGCATGTTAACGTCCGTGAACAATGCATGGATGTGCCGCGATCTTTCTTGCAAGATCGCTACGGCCTCATCGGCATGTTCGGCCTCAAAGACGTCGAAACCAGCATCCGCCAAAGCTTCCGCCACGATCAGCCGGATGTCAGCTTCGTCTTCCACGACGACAACGACAGGCTTTCGCGGCGCCACGGGTTTTTTCTGCATACGAGATCAACGCCATAACAGTCCATAGTTTCGATGTGGGCAGCGAGATGACTTCATTTTGACGCAAAGCCAGGCGGGAAGCAGAGTTTGCCGTGGCTGGCGCTTTTCGACCTACAGCAGTCGAGGGTCGAATGGGCAAGCTTCTCGCGTTGCCAATCCAGAGACCGATCTGAGCGTGCAATCCGTGCTTTTGGGTCAACCTCTCATTTGCCAACATGAATGCCGCCCGGATTTCCGCACTTGCCGCATAAGTATCATTCCGCCTTCCTATATTATCATTGATAAGTCGCAGGATTAAGTTGCGTTTATCGAAGCCGGACATTCCGCCGGACGAAGCCGGAGAACGAATATGAAAGCCATAATCCTTGCCGCAGCGGCCGCTTTGACCCTAGGCACAGGCGCCGCATTTGCTCAGGGCTTGCCACCCAGCGTTTCGGCGCCGGTCTATGGGTCAAAGGCGTTTGCCGACCAGCCCTACCACAACGGAACCGTGTTCTCTGAGCTGTTCAGCCACAAGCGGCCTATACGCACCGCGACCGAGCAGCCTGCCCCCTCTGCCAAAGGCGTGTGAATATCATTCGCCTCGGGTTGATGGCCAAGGAACCCTAAGCGGGGAGAAAAGTGGCCGTGTCGCCTCTGGTATGTCAGTTGCTAGTGGCGGCTCGGCCGCAGGGTTCAAGCGGCGAATGGTTACCAGGTAATCGTCGTATCGCTATCTGCGCGGCCACGAAGTCGATGGCCTCGGCCAGCGACTGCCGACCTTCAGGCAGCAAACGCCCCATTAGTTGCCAGCTATGCGGGACGACTGGCCAGACCCGTAAACGGACTTCGACGTCAGCCGCTTCGGCGCGGGCGGCAAAGCGGACGGTGTCATCGCGCAGCACTTCATCGGCGCCGACGTGCAACAAAAGCGGGGGCAGGCCGGCGAGGTCCGCATAAAGCGGCGAGGCCAGCGGATGGCGCGCGTCTACATCAGGCGGCAGATACACCTCGACCAGCCGGGCCACGCTCGCGCCGAAAAACAGGGCATCGCGTCGGTCGTTCTCAATTATAGAGCTGCCGGTTGCGGCCAAGTCTGTCACCGCCGAGAAGGCTACCCCAGCGGCGGGCATCGGGCGACCAGTATCGCGCAGCCGCAGAAGCGTCGACAGCGCCAGCCCCGCCCCTGCCGAATCGCCGGCAATCGCGGCGACGGGACGGCTGGTCTCGGCAGCAATCCAGTCACAGCAGGCAACCGCATCGTCCAGTGCGGCAGGGAACTGGTGCTCCGGCGCAAGCCGGTAGTCCAGCGCGAACACCCGAACCGCTCCAGATCGTGCGAAAGCGGCTGTGACTGGCCGGTGCGTCGCTGGTGAGCAGGCGAAAAAACCGCCGCCATGCAGATACAGCATGACCGGTGCATTGGCTGCAGCGTGTTCCGACACTACCCATTCGCCCGGCACTGGCCCCTGGGCCGGTTTGATCAGAACGCCGCGCGGAAGCGGTCCCCGATATGGCCGACTCAGCGCAGTGCGGATCGCGGCAATATCCACCGGATCGGTAATCGGCTTCTTGATCCGCCAGCGCATGAAGCGTACGAGAAGATGGGTTTGCAGGCTTGCCATGTATCTTATCTGACCCTGGCCGGCTTGGCTGCAATCAGCGCCACGACGACGACCGACAGGGCCTGGAGGCTGGCACAGGGGCGCCTTAGCGGGCAAAATCAGCCTGAAATAGGTTCAGACAATGCGGTCGATAGGAGCCTGGGATGCCAAGTCACGCCGAGCACAAGCTGTTGCCCTACAGCCCAGACCAGTTGTTCGACGTCGTCGCCGACGTAAAAAATTATCCGCGCTTCATCCCGTGGTGCCAAGGTGCGCGCATTCGTGAGTCTGGCCCTAACCTGATCGTTGCCGATCTTGATATCGGCTTCGGACCGTTTCATGAGAGCTTCACCAGTCACGTTGACCTTGAACGTCCATCGAGGGTGCTGGTACGGTCGGTCAACGGTCCGCTGGAGCATTTGTCCAACCAATGGGTATTCACACCAAGTGGGCAAGCAACGCGGATCGACTTTTCGGTGGACTTCCAGTTCAAGAGCCACCTGCTCGACCATGTAGCGAACAAGATGTTCCACGAGGCCTCGTTGCGGATGATGAGCGCATTTGAGACCCGGGCCCACGGGTTATACAGATCCCATGCGGCGGGCTTCTAAACCTTGACCTGCACGTGATATCGCTTTGCAATACGCAGCAAGATAATGCCTGACCGTGACCGCCGCCATGCTGGGGCCACACATGCCAGTCTATGTCAGCGACTTCCATGGCGAACGCCACCGCTTCGATGACCTGAAGGATGTCCTCGCCAAGGCATCCAGCCGGCGGTCGGGCGATGAACTCGCTGGCGTCGCTGCGGCTACAGACACGCAGCGTGTCGCTGCCCGCTCAGTCCTGGCTGACCTGCCGCTGAAGACTTTTCTTGAGGATGCGGTCGTCCCCTATGAAACCGACGAGGTCACGCGCCTGATCCTGGACACCCATGATGCAGCCAGCTTTGCCACAATCTCTCACCTGACGGTCGGCGGATTTCGCGACTGGCTGCTGTCCCATGAGTCGACACCTGCCCGTCTGGCTGAACTTGCCGGCGCGATCACGCCGGAGATGGCGGCGGCAGCAACCAAGCTGATGCGCAACCAGGACCTGATCAGCGTCGCCGCGCGGTGCCACGTCGTCACCGCCTTTCGCAACACCCAAGGACTGCCCGGACATCTGGGCGGGCGCCTGCAGCCCAATCATCCGACTGATGACCTTCGCGGCATCGGCGCTGCCACCATTGACGGCCTGCTGCTGGGGTGCGGTGACGCCGTGATCGGCGTAAATCCGGCTACCGACAGCGTCGGCACCGCGGTCGGGCTGCTCGACATGCTGGAGACGCTGCGTGTCCGCCATGACATCCCGACCCAGACCTGCGTGCTAACCCACATCACCAATACGCTGGAGATTATCCGGTTGGGTGCCCCGGTCGATCTTGTTTTCCAGTCGATCGCCGACACGCAAGCGGCGAACAGTGGCTTTGGCGTCAATCTGGGCATCCTGCGCGAAGCCCAGGATGCCGCGTTGTCGCTGCACCGCGGGACCATCGGCAACAACGTCATGTACTTCGAAACTGGTCAGGGTGCTGCACTGTCGGCGGATGCGCATCATGGGGTCGACCAGCAAACGGTAGAAGCCCGTGCCTATGCTGTTGCCCGCGCTTTCTCGCCGCTTCTGATCAACAGCGTGGTAGGGTTCATTGGACCGGAATACCTGTTCGACGGCAAGCAAATCATTCGCGCTGGGCTCGAGGACCATGTCTGCGGCAAACTGCTGGGGCTGCCGATGGGCATTGACGTCTGCCACACCAATCACGCCGAGGCCGACCAGGACGATATGGATACGCTGATGACACTCCTGACCGCAGCCGGCGTCACCTTCCTGATTGCCGTTCCCGGTTCAGACGACATCATGCTCAACTACCAGAGTGCCTCGTTCCATGACCTGCTGTCGTTGCGCACATTGTTCAATCTTCGCCCGGCGCCTGAATTCGACGCCTGGCTGGAGCGGATGGAGATGAAGGACGCAAACGGCCGGATCCGTCCTCCACGGCCGGGACCAGTTCGCCTGCTGGGCGATGTCTGACAGGCCTGATCAGTCGCTTGATCCTTGGGTGAGCCTGCGCGCTGCCACCCGGGCGCGCATAGGTCTCGGCCGCACCGGCGATACATTGCCATTGACTGATGTGCTGGCGTTACAGCTTGCGCATGCCAGGGCCCGAGACGCCGTGCACACACCGCTCGATGCGGAAGCTTTGCTGCAGGCTATCAAGCCGATACCTGGCCTGAAGATGTATAGCCGTGCGGTGGATCGGGCAACTTATCTGCGCCGGCCAGATCTAGGCCGACAGCTCGATCCGGCGTGCGACAGCGGCTTTACCGGTCCGTATGACGTCGTCTTCGTCATCGCCGACGGCCTTTCGCCGGTCGGCGTGCAACGTCATGCCCCGCCATTGCTGCGAGCCTGCATCCCCCGGTTGAGTAGCTGGTCGGTCGCACCTGTTGTTGTCGCCACCCAGGCCCGTGTCGCGCTGGGTGACGTCATCGGCGCTCATCTGCAGGCCTCGCTGGCCGTTGTTCTGATCGGTGAACGGCCCGGACTGACCGTCGCCGACAGCCTTGGCGTCTATCTAACCTATAATCCCTGCGCTGGCCGGCTGGATTCTGAGCGTAATTGCATTTCTAACGTTCATATGGCTGGCCTGTCTTATCAGACGGCCGCCGACATGCTGATCTGGCTGTTGACCGAAGCCCGTCGGCGTAAGCTGACCGGCGTTGGCTTGAAGGACGACCGGCTGACTGGGCAGCCACAGGTCCAGGTGCCGCTGGCCCAAGAATAGTCCGACCACTGCTGCCGACGGCAGCTTTTCACTGCCATTGCTCAATCACTGCCAGATCGAAGGGATCAGTATCCTGATCTGCCAATTGGCTAACGTTCGTGTCTGTTCCGCTGACTCTTGTTCCTGACGTCAGTCACGGCAGCTCTCATTCCGAGCTGAATACGTAACGAATGCGGCTGTTCGACAGTAAGCGACCACACGACCTCTTGTTTACCTTTCATTAGGTCGCGACTGCTACGAAGCCAGACAAACATCGGGCCAAGCCGCGTGATCACGATTTGGATGACGTATTTCATTGCCGCTGTGGCCGCATCGGGCGTTTTCATCGCCGCGGGCTGGCGTAGCAAGCAGGTTGTGGGGCTCGCCGCCTCCAGCAGTCGCGGCGGCAGGCCTGACCATCCACTTTGGGCCAAGAATGAAGCGGCATTTGAGGAGACTGGTCTGCAGGCGGATGCCGGCTTGGCGCTTCGCCTCGTGGTCAAGCGGCTAGCCCCGGTGATGGCCTGTCAATCTGTCCAGGCGGAGGTTGCTGCATCGCCTGGTCTGCTGGTCCGTATGCGAGGGGGCGCCCTGGCAGATCTGCTGGAGGAGCTTCTGGCCGCCGCAATTCATGGCGCCCCGGCGAGCCGGATCTTGCTGGCTGCTACAGCGCACGGCGACCATATATACGTCAGCATTACTGATGATATGCCGGGCGCGGATGCGGAGGTTCGCAAGGCCGGCGTGCGTCGACTCATGGAGCGTGTCGCCCTCCGCGGCGGAGCGCTTGACTTTGATGTGCGTCCCTCGGAAGGGACGACCATGACGCTTCGGCTCGCTGCGGTTTCAGTGGGCCGAGAAGGCGACCATCATGCCGATGTGGCATTGCCGACATTTGTTGGCCTCAGCCTATCGCCGATCTTCAGCTCCGATACGAGCCATTAATATCGATGTAACCGTGGGTTAGATCACAGGTCCAGGCGGTTGCCCTGCCACGGCCCAAACCCAGGTCGATAGCGACCTCGACCTCGCGCCCCTTCATATGCTCAACCACGGGCGTCTCGTCATAGTCCGGCACAACCGCGCCTTCTTTCGCCATCCAGATGCCGCCTACGCTGACCGATAGCGTGTCTCGGTCAGCCGGCTCTCCAGACTTGCCAACCGCCATGACGATGCGACCCCAGTTGGCATCCTCGCCTGCGATTGCAGTCTTGACCAGCGGGGAATTTGCCACAGCCATGGCTATCCGCCTGGCTGATTTGGCGCTGGCGGCGCCTGTTACGTCGATTCGGACGCGCTTTTGTGCGCCCTCGCCATCGCCTACAACCTGCAACGCCAAGTCCAGCAATACCTCGTTCAATGCACGTGTGAAGTCTGACAGCATTCGGTTGCGTGCAGCGCTGCCATCGGCGGCTGGAACGCGGGTATGCTTGGCCTGTCCAGTTGCGATCAGCAGGACCGTGTCCGACGTCGACGTGTCGGAGTCCACGGTTGTGCAGTTGAAGCTGAGAGCAACGCCCTTGGCCAGCATTGTCTGCAGCGCATCCGCCGGGATCTTCGCGTCGGTAAAGACAAAGCACAGCATTGTCGCCATGTCGGGCGCAATCATGCCGCTGCCTTTGGCGATGCCGGTGATGCGCACCAAACCATCGCCGATCTGAGCGGTCCGCGTTGAAGCCTTCGGAAAGGTATCCGTGGTCATGATCCCGCGTGCCGCCGCTTCCCAACCATCACCTGCAAGCTCCTCCTGCAGGGTTGGCAACACAGCGACGAGCTTTTCGTGCGGCATTACCTCGCCAATCACGCCTGTCGACGCAACAAATACCTGCCGCGCCGGGCATCCCGAAAGTTTGGCGGCGGCCGAAGCTGTCGCGGCACACGCTTCACGTCCCGCCTTGCCGGTAAACACGTTGGCATTTCCAGCATTGACCAAGACCATCCGCGCCTTGCCCGCCTTGAGCGCCGTCCGGCACCAGTCGACTGGCGCGCCAGGACATCTGTTGGAGGTGAACACGCCAGCCACGGTGCTGTTCGTGGCCACCTCGATCATCACAACGTCGGTTCGGCCCTGATAGCGGATCCCTGCCGCGGCTGCGGACAGACGAACGCCCGCCAGGGGCGGCAGATCCGGCAACGGAACCGCAAGCGGAGAGACAGCAGCCGCCATTGTTTCCTTCCTGATTGAACCTTGCCTGACTTACTTCGCAGCCGGCGGTGGCTCCGCGGCATCGGTGGGTTTCATGGGCGAGCCATCCATGTTGAACCGCTCAACGGTGACGCCGCCTTTGGCCGAAGCAACCTCCTTCTGCACCGCCGCCTGCACGAGGGATTGCCGCAGCTCATCGTGGACCTGCTCGAAGGACGGTGGCGGCGTCGTGCGGCGGCCCAGGGTCTGGATTACGTGCCAACCGAACTGAGTCTTCACCGGAGCTTGAGAGACTTCGCCGTCTTTCAGGGCAAATGCCACATCAGCGAATTCCGGCACCATGTCGGTCTTCTTAAAGAAGCCAAGATCCCCGCCTTGCTGTGCTGCGCCCGGATCTTTGCTGTACTGCTTGGACAACGCAGCGAAGTCGCCGCCTTTCTTCAGATCATCAATGATCTTCTTGGCGGTGGCTTCATCGGCGACCAGAATATGGCGGGCATGCACCTCGGCTTCGCCAGGCTTCCCGGCGTATTCCTGGTCGTAGCGCGCCTTGATCGCCTCCTCGGTCACCTGCGGCCGCACAACCTTGTTCAACAGTGAGGTTTCGAGTGCGCGGTCCTGCGCCTGCTGCATTGCCCGCTGCACGACCGGATCTTTCTCCAGGTCGTCCTTCTTTGCCTTGATCAGCAGTGCCTGGGCATCGATCAACTGGTCCAGCAGCAGCGGATATAGCTGCTGCGGCGGCATACCACGCGCCTGCGGCGGCAATGTCTCGGCAGCGGTCTTCAAATCGCTCATGTGGATCGAAGTTCCATTGACCTTCGCGAGCACCGGATCGGCATCCGCCTGTGCCAGCGCCGGTATTGCGGAGCCCAACATCAATGCCAGTGCGGCAGCAAGCCTGCGGGCTGGGGACCCTAATGAGCAGTCCGGAAAAGTCGGCATCGAAACCCCTGATGAAAAGACGGGCTGCTTATGACCGAAGCGGGCGGTACGAACAAGGCGCCCTGCCCGCTGCGGGCATGCAGACCGAGTCCCAAGCCCAGCGGCTTGCTTCAAGACGCATTGCATGGACAAGGTCAACTCAACCAGTCGTTGTCTTTGCCCCAGTAACCGCACACGCGGTCTCGCCTCTGCCCTGCCAAGTTTCCAACAACACCAGCAAGCCCTGGGGCAACTGCTTGGGCGAAGGGGGACAACCCTTGACTACCAAGTCCACTGACATGGCGACCACAACCCTACCGACAACAGCGTAACTGCCAACGCAATGGCGAAGGTGGTTCGGAATGTGTGAATGGCTAGAGCGGCTTCGTGCAGGCTGGAATCGCGCAAGAGCGCGATTCTGCGCGAGTAGCCGCGTGAACAGATGAGCCAGAGCGGTTCCACCCTCGGTGGAACCGCTCTAAAGCATCCGCTGCAGGATCAGTTTCTGCACGTCAGAGGTGCCCTCATATATCTGACAAACCCTGACATCGCGGTAGATCCGCTCTACCGGGTAATCGGCCAGAAACCCATAGCCACCCAAGGTTTGGATCGCTGCGGTACAGATTGTTTCGGCCACCTCGGAGGCAAACAGCTTTGCCATGCATGCTGCCTCCAGCGCGGGCCTTCCCTCGGCTTTCAGCCGCGCCGCGTACAGCGTGAGCTGCCGGGCAGCTTCCAGCTTGGTCTTTGCGTCGGCCAGCCGGAAACCAACCGCTTGGAAGTCGATAATGGCGCTGCCGAAAGCCTTGCGGTCCCGCGCATAGCCGACGGCGTATTCCAGGGCAGCACGAGCCATGCCAACACTTTGGGCGGCAATGCCGATGCGGCCCGATTCCAAGGTGGAGAGCGCGATTTTGTAGCCTTCCCCCTCCGCGCCGATCCGCTGATCCTCAGCGACCTCCATATCCTCGAACACCAATGCGCAAGTGTCGGAAGCCTTCTGGCCCAGTTTTTCCTCGACCCGGGCGACTGAAAAGCCAGGATGGTTCTTTTCAATTACGAAGGCCGATAGCCCCTTTTTGCCGGCTTCCGGGTTGGTCACTGCAAAAAACACCAGACTACCGGGGTGCGTCGCGTTGCTGATGAACTGCTTCGCGCCATTGACAATATATCGGTCGCTACGCTTGACCGCGCGGGTCTTCAGGCTGGAGGCATCCGAGCCTGCCTGCGGTTCGGTCAGCCCAAAGGAACCGACATGCTCACCAGTGGCCAGCTTGCGCAGCCAACGATCCTTCTGCGCGTCGGTGCCGTAGTTGTTGAAGATAATGCAGGTAGGCGAGTTGTGCACCGAGACCATGGTCGACACCGAACCATCGCCAGCCGCAATTTCTTCCAGCAGAAGCGCATAGGTGACGGGATCAATCTCGCTGCCGTCCCATTCCGCTGGCGTCGTTGCACCAAAAACACCGAGCTCACCCATTTCGGCGATCACTTCGGGTTCTATCCGCTTCAGCCGCTCCCTCTCCGCGGCCAGCGGGCCTAGCCGCTCCTGCGAGAAGCGGCGGATCATGTCCAGGATCAGTGTATCGCCGGCTGGGGAGATGCTGTCAGGCATGGGTTGCCTCCGGTTTGCAATATTTACTGAGTGATCTACACCCGGCGAGGAAATTTGTCAGCGTTGCCGTGTCGCCAGCGTGCATGGCGAGATCATGCCCTGAGGGTCATTCCGGATAGATCATTTTTCTTGTGACACCGCCATCGACAACGAACTCGGCCCCGGTGATAAATCCGCTTTCGGGTCCAACGAGAAACGCCGCCAGCCCGGCGATATCATCCACCCGGCCCACTCGTCCTGCAGGGTGAAATGCATTCTCTGCCGCAGTCGGCTTTGGTCCTTTGGTCGCGATCCAGCCGGGACTGATGCAGTTGACCCGGATATCAGGACCGAGACTGATGGCCAGAGCATGGGTCAGCGCCACCAACCCCCCTTTGGAGGCGGCATAACATTCAGTGTCCGGCTCGGACATCCGCGCTCGCGAGGATGCGATTGTCACTACCGCGCCCTTGGATGCCCGCAGCAACGCCTCAAAGCTGCGAGCCAGCAAGAAGGTGCTTGTCAGGTTGGTCGCCAGTACTGACGACCACTCGGCCAGCGAAAGCTTTGCTATCGGCTTGCGGATCATAAAGCCGGCATTGCAGATCAGCGCATCCAGCCGCTGCTCGACCGCGGTAACGGAAAGCAGCAGCGCAGTGACGGCCGCTTCGTCCGCGACATCGCAGACAACGTAACGCCCACTGGGCGGCGACGGACCAACTGTCTCGCGGTCCGCCACTATCACCTTCCATCCATCCCGCGCCAGCCGAGCGACGATTCCAGCGCCAATACCCATGGCACCGCCACTGACCAGCGCGACAGGCTGCTCCCGTTCATTCATAAAGCGTCGGCATCCGCTGAACGACGTCAGGCAAGTGGGTCAGAAACCTGTAGCGGGCGTTACCTACGCGCCGCGTCGAGCGCCTGCGTCAGATCCGCAAGGATATCATCGATATGCTCCAGACCGATCGAAAGCCGCACGTAACCAGGCGTGACGCCAGCCGCCTCCTGCTCGGATTCCGTCAGTTGTGAGTGCGTGGTGCTTGCCGGATGGATCGCCAGGGTACGGGCATCGCCGATGTTGGCAACGTGGTAAACCATCTTGAGTGCGTCGATGAATTTGCGCCCTGCTTGCATACCGCCAGCCAATTCCACTCCTACCAGACCGCCCTGCCCGTGCGGCAGGTATTTGGCAGTCCGTTCGGCAGCGATGCCGGTATGGTGTGCCGGATGGATCACCCGCGTCACGTCCTTGCGGTTCGCAAGGAAATTTGCCACGGCGAGGCTGTTGCGGCTGTGCTCCCGCATCCGAAGCGCCAGTGTCTCCACCCCCTGCAGGAACAGAAACGCGTTGAACGGCGCCATAGCGCCGCCCAGGTCGCGCAGCATGGTGACCCGCAGCTTGAGGATGTAGGCGATCGGTCCAAGCGGCTTGACCGCCTGAGACCACACGGCACCATGGTATGATGGATCAGGTGTGTTCATCGCCGGTTGCCGGGACGCGTTCGCTTCCCAGTCAAAGTTCCCGCCATCGATGATCATTCCGCCGATTGATGTGCCATGCCCGCCGATCCACTTGGTGGTCGAGTACATGACCACTGCCGCGCCGTGGTCGAACGGGCGCACAAGTAAAGGGGCGGCCGTATTGTCCATGATGAGAGGGATGCCGAATGAGCGTCCGATCGAGGCTACTTCTGCGATCGGGAACGGGATCAGCTTCGGGTTCGGCAAGGTCTCGGCGTAATACGCCCTAGTACGGTCATCCGTCGCGCGAGCAAATGCTTCCGGATCAGTTGGATCAACAAAGCGCGTCTCTATGCCCTGGTCCTTCAGAGTGTTGGCGAACAGGTTCCAGGTACCGCCGTAGAGGTCGGTGGAGCTGACGATGTTGTCGCCTGCTTTGGCTAGATTCTGTACTGAGTATGCTGATGCAGCCTGACCCGACGCGACTGCCAGCGCGCCCACGCCCCCCTCGATCGCTGCAAGCCGCTTTTCCAGCGCGTCGTTCGTGGGGTTCATGATCCGGGTGTAGATATTGCCCAGCTCTTTCAGGCCGAACAGGTTGGCTGCATGTTCCGCGCTGTCGAACTGGAAAGACGTGGTCTGATAGATCGGCACGGCAACTGAATTCGTCGCGCTGTCTCGGCGCCAGCCGGCATGCAATGCAAGCGTTTCAGGATGTTTGCTGTTCATGATACGTGCTTTCCTGGTTGGCAGCGGGCGCACTATAAGCCAACGAAGTGGCTGGTAAATACTTGCCGTGAACCAACGCAAACGTCACTCGGCGGCCGAACCTTTGAGCAAAACCTCGCGTCCGCGCCGCAACGCAGCGGCCATGGTCTCTGGCGCCATAGCACCCGAGAACAGACTATAGCCATCAAGGAAGAAGGACGGCACACCTGACACGCCGGCCGTCCGCGCAGCAGCGTCGGCGGCTTGGATCTCCTTCTCCGCTAGGTCGCTAGAGAGAAAGTCTCGCACAGCGGCTCGGGGCAACCCGGTCTCGGCAGCGCAGTCAGCCAGCACGGCCGCATTGCCAATATCGCGCCCTTCAACAAAATAGGCTTTGAAAATAGCTTCCATCACTGCGTCCTGATCGCCGTTCTGGCCGGTGAACCAGATCACGCGATGGGCGTCGATGGTATTGGGCGTGCGTGTCATCAGGTCGGTACGAAACACCAGCCCTGCCGCGGCCGCCGACTCGGTGATCCGCTGATCCAGTGCGGCGGCCTTCTCCGCACTACCGAACTTCCAGGCCCGATATGAGGCCCGATCGCGCCCTTCGCGTGGCATGTCCGGGTTTAGCTGAAACGGGTTCCAATTGACCTGGAACCGCAGACCTTGGCTGGCGAGCAACATCAGCGCCTGCTCAAGATGACGCTTGCCGATATAGCACCAGGGGCAGATCGCATCCGAAACGATATCGATCCGGGTGCCGATCGCGGCAGCCTTTGACTCAGCGTTCTGAGTATCAAAGGCACCCTGTTCATCGCCGCTTCCGGCATGTCCGCTCGTGCTTTCGTTGTCCATTGTCGATCTCCTTTGTCGTCAGATGGTCTTCCGGCAAAACCTTGTCACCGGCTGATGGCCTTGTTTTCCCTCGGGGCGCGTTTAACCTGTTCCGATTGCTGACCCGGTGTAACCTGAAGGAGACCCCGCATGGCCTATCCCCCGAAATCGATGGCTGACTTGGGTGATTTCGGTAAGCTGTTCGCCGAGATGAAGCTGCCGGCGATCCCGGACATGGAAGCATTCGTCTCCGCCAGCCGCCGCAATATGGAGACGCTGACTGCGGCCAATCGCGTGGCTCTGGAAGGCGCCCAGGCGGTTGCCCGCCGCCATATGGAGATTGTCCAGCAGAGCATGGCTGAGCTCAGCGAGGCGGTCCGCGCCATGTCGTCCGTCGAAGCACCGCAGGCCAAGGCGGCCAAGCAGGCGGAACTGCTGAAGATCGCCTATGAACGAGCCGTCGCCAACATGAAGGAGATCAGTGATCTGATTCAACAGTCGAATGCGGAGGCAATCAGCCTGCTGAACAATCGGTTCACCGAAGCAATGGACGAAGTCAAAGCATTGGCGGACAAGTCCAAGGCCTGATGGCGTCAGATCCAGCCCTTCCGCTTCGCCCGGCGACTGGACGTGCCGCGACCTGCGCCAATGAGCGGCAGGCCGTGACACGAAGTCATGTCGGGTCTCCTCCGACAAGGATCGCCGCATGCTCGACAACCCGCCGCTGCTGACAATCCATCGCGGCTTCCGACGTCCCGACAAGGCGTTGATCGAGGCCTTTCGCGGGGCGCAGACATCGCATCTGGCGGATGCGATGGAGGGGCGGGGTGCGCTGGACTACCGGATCAAGCCGCTCGATCCGACAAACGCGGTTTTTGTCGGTCCTGCTCTCACCGCCTTTGCCTATCCTGCCGACATTGCTGGAATGTTAGGCGCCCTGTCGGAGGCAGAGCCCGGCGATGTCATAGTCGTCGCCAACGATAGCTATGCTCGCACCGCCATTCTGGGCGACATCGCCGCTGGAATGATGCGGAACAAGAATGTGGCTGCGTTTGTCACCGATGGGCTGGCGCGTGACAAGGCCGGGATCATCGCAACCGGACTGCCCGTGTTCTGCCGGGGCGTCCAGCCCAATTCACCAGCGATGAACGGGCCTGGGGTGGTTGGTGCGGCAATCACTCTTGGCGACGTGCATGTAGAGCCAGGCGACGTGATCGTCGGTGATGCCGATGGCGTCGTGGTGGTCCCAGCCAACCAGCTACATCAGGTACTGGACCGGCTGAATCAAATCCGTGCGGCCGAGGCTCGTGCCATTGCCGCGGTGCAGCAGGGTGGCACTATGACTTCGGCTGCTCAGCGACTGATTGATCAGGCCGTGATCGTCAACCGCTAGCTGGCGCCAGTACTGACATAGGTAACGCACGCCACATCAGCGCAACGGGCTATACTGCGGCAGCCGGACCGGTAAGTCTTCTTAGCCAAGCCGGCTGTGCCCTTCGTCAACCAGTTTCCGCCACCACCTGCTCAGCCATACTATTGTCTATACAATCTTCGAATGCTATCTGGTTCTTCAGTGCTCCGCCGGATCGCATTGCAGTTGCAAGCCGGTCAAAGCCAAGGCGGCGGGTCACCGGATCGGGCGCGTAGAGATCAAGCTGGCGATAGCGGTCAATCGCATCGGCACACAAAGCTGGCGGGACATCGGGAAAATAAGGCGCCAGAACACGCTGTATTTCCATTCCAGGCGTTTGCCTGATCCATTGCAGGGTGTGGTGCATCGCTCGAACCATGCAGGTCAGTTCAACGCGCTTTCGTTCTATAACCGAGCGGCGGGTCACCAGGGTGGTGTAGGCGGTCAGGCCCCGAGTGGCAGCGGCATACCATAGCTGACCGACGCCGGACGCCAGCAGTTCTTCAGCATATGGCTGGAAAACCTGCACCGCGTCCACTACTCCCGCCTGTAAAGCCGCGGTGTTCGCTGCCATCGTTCCGTCTGTGGTCCTGACCACGCGATCCGGTTCCACGCCATCACGCCTGATGTCGTCCTGCAGACACAGCCACGGAGTTGGTACTTCCGAAACCGTTGCTAAACGTATGTCGGCCAGATCTGACGGACGAAACGCGGGCCGAGCCTGCCGGCCGACGATAAAGAACGGATCCCTGGCCACTACGTCGCAGAAGCAGACAACGTCTGAGGCCGGGTCTGCGTCATGCGTCAACAGCACTCGAAGCGGGCCGCCCCACATCACCTCCACCTCACCCGAACGAAGAGCAGCGGCGGTTTGATCGGGATCGGCGGACAGGCGGAAGTCAACCTCAACGCCTTCGCGGGCGTAAGCCCCCGTCGCATGTGCCGCATAGAAGGGCGCATAGAACAGCGCACGGAAATTCTCCGAGAGCGTGATCATGGTCGGCTCGATCCCCGCGTCTATCGGCGCATCAGAACAACGAATAGCCGCCGTCGATGACGAAGGTGTCGCCGGTATGGTAGCGCGACGCAGAACTCATGAGATACACGGCAATCCCGCCAAAATCGTCGCCTTCTCCCCAACGGCGCATCGGCACCCGCGGCAGCACCTTAGTCTTGAACCCTTCGGTTTGAACCGCATTCGCCGTCATGTTGGTCTCAATCCATCCTGGCAGGATTGAATGAGCGCGTACTTCGTGACGGGCGAATTCCACTGCCATTGCCTTAACCATCGAGATCATGCCGCCCTTAGTCGCGGCATAATGCTCGCTGCGCGGGGCAGCTTCGATAGCCGCAAGTGAGGCGGTACCAACCAGCACGCCGCCGCCGCCGCGCTGGACCATATGTTTGGCTGCCGTGCGGAAGGTATAGAACGCGCCGTCAAGATTGATCCTTGTGACGCGATGCCATTCGGCGCTGGTCATTTCCAGGAATGACTTGCCACCGCGTCCAGAGACGCCGGCATTGGCAAAACAACCATCGACCCGGTCGAAAACCTGTAATGTGCGGGCGAACGCTGCCTCCACCGCCGCCTCCTCTCCCACATCACATTCCAGCGTCAGAACGCGCCGGCCGCTGGGTGCCAGGGCTTCCGCTGCCGAGGCGTTCTTTTCGGCGTTAGTGCCCCAGATGGCGATGTCTGCACCGGCTTGTGCCATGGCCCGTGCCATGCCCAACCCGATACCGCTGTTGCCGCCTGTTACCAGGGCGACTTTCCCTGTCAGATCGAATGGACTGTACGCCACCTAGCCGCCTCCCCTTGTCGAGTGCCTGAGCCACCTGCTGATGGGCTATGCGAGCACCAAGTCGGATCTTCCACCCGATCCTGGTCGACAGCCTGCGCCTGCCTTTCTCAACATCCGGTCTGACGAATTTTTTCAACTTCAGCAAGCGGCAAGCTGGCATTGGAATGCAGTGTGTCAGTGGCTGGGAGTTAGGCTGGCCGATGGTTGGTATGAGCCTGCTTACCTTCAGCGGTCCAATCGCTTCGATCAGGCGGGTCCGCCAAGATTGTCGCCGACCTCTGCAATCGCGTCACCGTCGGCCGGCTTCTGTTCCACTGGCGCATGCAGAACGACCGGTGCGGCATCAGACTTGTCGGTATCTGGAAGATTATGGTCGGTCTTTACCGGCTGCTGTTCGGACACTGGATATCCCCGTCAAAGTAGCCTGAACCTTGCAGGCATCGGACGGTTGCGTCACTCCTTAACGCATATTGGGAAAGACAAACCCCGCAGTGGCGCGTTACGAACACGTCATGCCGGGCAGCGGGCAAAGACAGGAAGAGCAATGCCGTATATCAAGTTTCTTGCAGTACTACCTTTTCTGGGCATTCTTGCCGGCACGCCGTTTTTCAACCGCGTTGAACCTCTGATCCTGGGGATGCCGCTGATCCTGGCCTGGATCGTGCTCTGGATCGTCCTGTCGGGTGTGATCATGGCCATCATCTACTTGACTGATCCCGCGAACCATGAAGGGCCGGACCTCCGCCGATGAACGCTGCCCTGATCGTCATCTTTGCCACCGTTGCAGGTGTGCTGCTGCTAGGCCTTCGTGCCCGCCGCGGCAAGGACATGGACCTGGAGCAGTGGACGGTGGGCGGACGCGGCTTCGGCACCCTCCTGGTTTTCGTCCTGATGGCCGGTGAGATCTACACCACCTTTACCCTTCTGGGCGGCAGCGGCTACGCGTATGGCCATGGTGCGCCGGCTTTCTACATTCTGTGCTACGGTTGCCTTGCCTATATTCTGTCATATTGGCTGCTGCCGCCGATCTGGCGTTATGCCAAGCAGAATCGCCTTATTTCCCAGCCGGATTTCTTCGCCCGCAAATACGACAGCCCGATCCTGGGGGTTCTGGTTGCAGTCGTCGCTATCATAGCGCTGGTGCCCTACCTTGTGCTGCAACTGAAGGGTCTGGGCATCATTGTCGACACGGCTGCCTATGGCGCGATGGCACCAGCCACTGCAATCTGGATTGGTGCGGCCGTCGTCACAGCGTATGTGATGGTTTCCGGCGTGCACGGATCAGCCTGGACGGCGGTGGTCAAGGACTCTGCGATCCTGGTCGTTGTGCTGTTCCTCGGCATCTATCTGCCATTGCACTACTATGGCGGCTACAGCGCGATGTTCCGAGCCATCCAGGCTGCTCGGCCCGACTTCCTGGCGCTGCCCGCTCAGGGCGAGAGCGTTGCATGGTTCGATTCAACGGTGCTGCTGACCGCGCTTGGCTTTTACATGTGGCCTCATACCTTCGGCTCGCTTTACACCGCGAAAGAAGAGCGTACGTTCCGCCGCAATGCGGCACTGCTGCCGCTGTACCAGCTCATCCTGCTGTTCGTGTTCTTTACTGGTTTTGCTGCGATTCTGCAGGTTCCCGGCCTGAAGGGCCCGGACATTGACCTGTCCTTGCTGCGACTGTCGATCCAGAGCTTCGACCCTTGGTTCGTCGGTGTGATCGGTGCAGCCGGCGTTCTGACCGCCCTCGTACCTGGCTCGATGATTTTGATGGCTGCCGCTACCCTGCTAGCCAACAACATTTTCCGCCCATTTCAGCCGCAGGCAACTGACGCTACCATATCGCGCCTGGCGAGACTGCTGGTGCCGATCATTGCCTTCGTCTCAGTGATCTTTACTCTGCAGGGCGGCACGACGATCGTGGCGCTGCTGCTGATGGGTTACAGCTTCGTCACCCAGCTTTTTCCGGCCCTGATTGCCAGCCTGCTGCCGCAAAACCCGGTGACGAAGGAAGGCGCCATTGCTGGCATCTGCGTCGGCGTGGCAACAGTCGCGGTCACCAGCCTGACCCATACGACCGTCGCGATGCTGGCACCTGTCCTGCCTGAAGCGCTGCGCGATCTGAATATTGGTATTGTCGCCCTTTTGCTCAACCTGATTGCCCTGGCTGTTGTCAGTGCGCTGACACGCCGCCGGACCGCGTACGCCTGACATCGAATATGAAGACCCTGCTGATCGTGGTTCATTCGGCCACTGGTGGTGCACAGCAGATGGCCGAAGCTGCCGGGTCCGGTGCCGCAACCGATGCTGAGGTTACGGTCCGGATGATGGCAGCCGGCGAGACGGAGCCGGCCGATGTCCTGGCTGCCGATGGGTATCTGTTCGCAACCCCGGAAAATCTGGCGGCAATCGCTGGGCGCATGAAGGACTTCTTCGACCGCACTTATTATCCCGCTCTGGGACGGGTCAACGGCCGGCCCTATGCCAGCCTGATCTGCGCAGGCACGGACGGATCCAATGCTGCTCGCCAGATCGCCCGGATCGCAACCGGCTGGCGGCTGCGCCAGGTTGCAGACCCCATCATCGTCCGCACAGGCGCACAGACGCCCGAGGCTATCCTGGCTCGCAAGATAATAGCACCCCCCGAGGTTTGCCGCTGCCACGAGCTTGGTGCGGCGCTTGCCAACGGTCTTGCTGCCGGAATTTTCTAGCAGGCTGCTGAAAAAGCCCCTCAAAGATCAGATTTCGTCTGTATTCGCCGCTGGTTTTGGATGCACAGGGCGATTTGCGGCCATTGTCCCGCTGCCGCAAGGCCGATCATGCGGCCTTGGGCGGTCTCCGGGCAGACTCATCCCGTCGCCAGCAGCCGCGGCAGCCGGATCAGGTTGTAAGCCGCTGCCTTGAGGACAAACGACCACTCGACCCGCTCCACCCCACGCAGCTTGGTCTGCGCCATGCCGCCCACCTCTTTGATCCAGCCGTTCGCCTCCTCGATCCGCTTGTGAATGATCTGGCTGAGCCGATAGCCCGCGTGCCGCGTCGTCCGCCCATCGATGTTCGAGCCGCGATGGGCGTTGATGTTCTGCGCCACCTGCGGGGTGACACCGATGGCGCGGCTTTGGGCCACAAACTTGGCGGTGTCGTAGTTCTTGTCCGCACCCACCGTCTTGTGGCCCGCGCCGGGCAGCGCCTCCAGCATCGCCAGCGCTGCTGCTGGCTCCGCCGTCCCGGTGGCATGCGTCAGGCAGGCGTCCACCACCAGGCCGTTCCTGTTCTCCATCACCAGATGTCCGGTAAACGCCAGCTTGGCTTCCTGACCGTCGGATTTGCGCGCCAGCCGAGCATCGGGATCGGTGGTCGAGGCATGCGTCTCGTTCGAGCGCTTCTCCCGGTGGAAGTTGCGTTCGCCGTTGCGTCCAGGTGCGGGCGGCTCATCGTTGCCGTCCTTGCGGCGGAAGCTCTTCATCGAGGCCCAGGCCTGGATCAGCGTGCCGTCGACTGAGAAATGCTCGTCCGATAGCAAGGCCTTGACCCGCGGCAGGTTCAGCACCGCCGCCAGGAACGCCGCCGCGATGTCACCCTCCAGCAACCGGTCGCGGTTGTGGCTGAACACTGTGGGCACCCACACCGGATCGTCCACCGACAAGCCGACGAACCAGCGGAACAGCAGATTGTAGTTCAGTTGCTCCATCAACTGCCGCTCCGAGCGGATGCTGTAAAACGCTTGCAGCAGCAGCGCACGGAGCAGTTGTTCGGGCGGGATCGACGGGCGGCCGTTCGCTGAGTAGAGCGCGGCGAATTGCTCGTCGAGGACCCGCAAAGCTTCATCGGCAACGCCACGGATCAGGCGAAGCGGGTGGTCTTTGGGAATCCGGCTCTCGGGGCGCACGTAGCTGAAAAGTCCATCCCGGCGCTGATCAAACCCACGCATCCCAAGCCGCTCCTTGCCGTCGATCCACAGCACGATCGAATCCGATACGCCCGCGTCGGGGCAAGGGGTTTTTCAGCAGCCTGTTAGAGCGGCTTTGCGCAGACTGGAATCGCGCAACAGCGCGATTCTGCGCGAGTAGCCGCGTGAAATGATGAGCGAGAGCGGTTCCACCCTCGGTGGAACCGCTCTCGCACGACTTATGTTCCGCAATCAGTAACCGATCGGGCTGTCCATTGCCGGCACCCAGCGGCCATTATGGATAACCGCAAGAAATGAGGCGGTTGAACCGTGATGCTGGTCCGGTCCAAATGACAGGGGCGGACCGCCAAAGATGTCGTGAAAATCATTGATGCTCTCGATCGCCTTGATCAGGCTGTCGACGGTAAGGTCCCGTCCGGCACGTTCGAGCGCCAGCAGCACAAGCTGCCCGGTCGTCCAACCGGTTTCGCCCAGGAAGTTCGGCTCCCGACCCGTGGTGGCCTGATACTTCCGGGCAAAAGCCCGAACCAACGGGCGCGGGTCGTCCGGATAAGCGTAGATCCCGGGGGTCATCGAATAGAAGCCTTCGCCAGAGCCTCCGGGCGCAACAGCCACCGCAGTGTCGTAGGAGGCCGACTGGCCCATCAGCGTGACATTCCAGCCGATCTTCTTCACCGTCGACAAAATGATCGTGGTGTCACGGACAATCGTCGCCATCAGGATCAGGTCGCAGTTGGCATCGTGCAGCTTCGCGATCGGGCCATTGAAGTCGGTGTCCGTCGGCTTGTGCGCGGTCTGAGCCACCAGCGTCATGTTCATCGCCTTCAACTGATCAACCGCCCCAGCCATCACATCGCGCCCGAAGTCCGAGTCCTGATACATCGCGCAAACCGCCTTCTTGCCGCGGTCGGCGACAAAATACTTCACGCCTGCGCGCATTTGGTCATAGTAGGACGCGAACTGCCCGAACTTGAGGCGATTAAACGGTTCATACATCGAGCGCGCCGCCGTCAACGGGAACAGGTTCGGCACATTCTTCTCAAACTGGATTGGCATAACGGCGTTGTTCATCGGCGTGCCGCCATCCACAACGGTAAAAAAGACATTGTCGCGATTCAGCAGCTTATTCATCCCCTGGACTGCCCTGGGCACCTGATACTGGGTATCTTCAACGACAAGCCGAATTTTCCGTCCGTGCACACCTCCAGCGGCATTCGCCTCATCGAATGCCAGGCGCACCGCGTCAATATTGTTGACAGCCTGAATTGCGGTCACTCCGGACAGGTCAGTGATGGAGCCAACGACGATCTCATTGTCAGTGACGCCACGTACGGTTTCCGCTGCCTGACAACCGGAGGCATGCAGATGAAGCGTTGCGACCGGAAAAACGATTAAGCTCACGCAACATATTAACGTGAGCTTCAACCGGCCGACCCGCGCGGCATTGATGTTTCCCGCCCTGGACATTGTGGTTCTCCCGCCTTGCTATTCTTGTTTGATTACTGGCTGAACCTATCCAGTTCATTTGATTGGTTCAATCCGACCGGCGGCACATAGCGGGGGCTTGGGGAAGGATGCGGCTGCAATGGCATCTCGCCGCTTCAGCAATTGGCGCGACACAGACTGGTTTTGCGCAGCGTAGCTATGCTGTATTCTTCTTATTGCTGCGGCGTGCGTTTCCCAAAAATAAGCGGTAGGAACGGGAGGACGACTTGGAATTTGAACAGATCATTTACGACATCAAAAACACCACGGCGATCATCACGCTCAACCGACCAGAGCGCCGCAATGCCCTGAGCGGCCGGCTGTTGCGAGAGTTGAATGCTGCTCTACGAGAGGCTGACGAGTATAACCCTGTTCATTGCGTCGTGCTGAAAGGTGCGGGGCCGCATTTCTGCGCCGGTGCTGATCTCAATGAATTTTCTGGTGGCCGAGGCCCTGACTATCGTGGGCGGGTCGAGATCGACGATGACGTGTGGCGGCTGGAGCAAGGTCAGCGGCTGCGCATTGAATTGTTCGACATGCACAAGCCAGTGATCGCCCAGGTGCACGGCACCTGCATCGGTATCGGTACTGAACTTGCCTGGTTCTGCGACATGGTCATTGTCGCCGACGACGCGCGCATTGGTTTCCCGCCGGTGCGGGACCTGGGCACGCCACCTGGGAACATGTGGCTCTATCATTGCGGGCCGCAGTGGGCGAAGCGCCTGTTGCTGACAGGTGACTCGCTTAGCGGGAAAGATGCGGTGGATATTGGGTTGGCTCTGAAGTCCTATCCGGCTGCGCAGCTTGAACCGGAGGTCATGCGCCTGGCTGACCGCATGGGTCTGGTCGATCCGCATCTGCTTTCGGCCAACAAACGTCTGGTTAACCTGGGCCTCGAATTGATGGGAGCGCGGACCCTGCAACGCCTCGGCGCGGAGATCGACGCCCGTGGCCACCTCGCGCCCAGGGCGATGGCGTTCAAGGCCACAATGCGTGAACACGGGGTGAAGTACGCGTTCCAGCAGCGCGACGCCGCGTTTGGCGGCCTGTATGCCGCTGTCCATGGCCGTGATCCGGACTGAGTACGGGTCTCCGCATGATCCGCCGTTAAAGCTGGAAAGGACCAGCCGGCAACCTTATGCGGCTTGCAGTCCCGGGCGCGGCCACGGTCCGGCCAAGCTCAACCTTGAACTTATGCTGGGTCAGACTGCCCCTGGAACCCAAAGCGTTTCCGGCACTGCATCGCTGTTCAACAGCCGCGCCAGCACAAACAGATGATCTGACAGCCGGTTAATGTAACGGCGGATCACTGGATTGATCTCGTTCACGGCTGTGACCGACCGTTCCGCACGCCTGGCCGCCACCCGAGCCATGTGCGCCGATGCGGCCGCGTCGGTGCCACCCGGCAGGATGAAGCTCGTCAACGGCGGCAGGGCCGCGTTCATCGCGGTTACTTCAGCTTCCAGCCGCGCCACCGCCTCTTCCGTCATGCGAAGCTGGTCACCGCCAGTCCCCGGCACGCAAAGGTCGGCCCCCAGGTTGAACAGATCGTTCTGCGTCCGAGCCATCATGGCATCTTCCGCCGGGTGGGCGCGCAAGTAGGTGCGGAGCACTCCGATGGCGGCGTTGGCCTCATCGACCGCGCCGATGGCCTCGATCCTGAGGTCTGTTTTGGCGACACGCGTGCCGTCGCCCAGCGAGGTCTCACCACCGTCGCCGCCCCTAGTCACCACCCGATCGATACGTACCATGGCACACCTGCCTTATTTAGACTCAAAGACGAAGCGGAACGGCATGTCGAACGGGATTGTCCGGCCGTCCCTCATCGCCGGATGGAAACGCCATTTCCGAACCGCCGCAATGGCTGCCTGATCCAGCACCGCCACGCCAGAGCTTTCCACAACGTCAACACCACGGGATAGGCCATTTTCACCGACATGAATCAGGACCACCACCTCGCCGTGCTGGCCCAGCATCTCCGCCTCTATCGGATAGATCGGCGGCCGATTGCGGAAACGATTGTCTGGTTTCGCCGGCAGGATATGGCCGCCTAGAGCCACTGCATTGGATTCACTATCAGTGCCATCCAAATCAAACACCGGTGCCTTATCGACAGGGATAGACGCGGGCTGGGGCTGCTCTGGCTGTTGTTCCGGCTGCTGCTGTGCGATTTCGGCCGGAGGAGTGTTTTGGGGTGATTGCTGTTCAGCCGCAGGCGGCGGCTCAACCGGCGTTGGACGTTCCTCCGGCGACACTGGCTGGGACTGTTCTGACGGAGGTGCCGGCGCATCATCCATTGTATGAGACGCTTGCGGCTGCGCGAGAGGTGCAGCCGATTGCTCACGTTCCGCCTGCGGCGAGGTCGCCGGTAAGGCGGTCGCTTTCATCGCTGTCTGCTTGGCTTGCAATGGCTTGGCAGATGCTGCCTTTGCTGCAGGCTTCGTTGCATCCGGTTTTGCCGCCGCCATCCCGGTCGGTGGCGGGGCCTTCACCGGCCGCGACATCGACGGATTATCCTGGGGTTGGCGTGGTCCACCCGCCTGCGTCCCCTTCTGCTCCACCATCAACAGCTCGACCGCGCCCTGCTCGGGCGGGTGCCGATCGACAGGGAACGCACGCGGCAGCATGACGATCATCAACGCAGCCAGAACATGCGCAGCCATCGACAGCAGCATCGCCGTCAGCAGCACGCGCACCCGCCGCGGCTGTCTCTGCCCAGACGGCCGCCGCCTGTTCACCATGCCACCCGAGGTATTGTCTTGAAGCGCATCCCGCTATTGCCACAGCGATCCCATCATCCGCCAAGGCAAATCTTCAGCACTGCCGGCAAACGCCCCACAGTGACCCCGATTCGTGCCATGCAACAGGCAGAGCGAACGGATCGCCAATTCGTCTGCCTGATTCAGTTGCCCAGGACTGAGACCCCATCCATCATGCCGCGCTTTTGCTGCAACCACTCCATCAGCGCCGCCTCAAATGGCAGCAGGCTCTTGTAGAGCCTCATCTCCAATGGCAAGGCGCGGACCGCCTCGGCCAGCGCTGAGGCCGTTTCTGGCTTGTCGACGATTTGTTCCAGAGGGTAGACGTGCACGCGGATCCCGAACAGCACCGCCCCACAGCCCGGCAGCCGACGCAACGTCTGCCGCTCGACACGCAGAAAGATATTCTTGCCGACCAGTTGCGCGGTGATGGTGGCGTCATGGGCGCTGCGCCATTTCCCCTCCGGCTGAAACAAGGCCGGGTCGTCCAGCAGAGACCAGTTAAGGCGGCAGGCGATATGGCCGGGCTTCAACAGCCGCATGAAGCGATCCACCGGCCTCGCCAAGCGGTCGCGATACAGCGGCACCGGCCCATGGACCTCAGCGAGGGGGCGCCCGATTTTCTCCGCCAGGCGCCACCGACTTGGGAAACACAATACCGCCGCAGTCAGGATAGGGTCGCCGCCCTTGACCTCGATCAGACACAGATCCTCCTGCACCAGTCTGGCGGCTAACTCCAATGGATCAACGGATCCCGTCAGCCATGTTTCGCCCAGCAACTCATTGCGGAGGGCAGTAGCGTCCAGGCTGAACCATTTCGGGTGGTGAGCCAGCAAGGCGGCGGCGATCATCGCCAGTGCCTCCTGACGTGCGGGCTCTGACCCGGGGAGCGCGGCACAAACCGCCGCATGCTGCGTTGCCAACAACCGCCGCTTCTCTGCCATCTCCGGCAGGTAACGCTTGTCAAACTCGAACCAGAGGGCTTGCGGCACCGTAGTCAGGTCCATCGCCATGCGCCACGTGCTGGACGCAAATGGACGATGCACAGTTTCCGGCGGCAGCGCGGGCCGAGCCTGACCCGCTGGCGCAGCAAAGGCCGGCATCAGATCACCTTCTTCTCCCGCAGCCGTGCCAGCGCCGACGCATCCAGCCCCAACTGCTCGGACAGCACCATCTCAGTGTGCTCACCCAGCAGAGGGGGAGGCAATCGGTAGTCCGCCGGCGTCGCTGACAATTTCACCGGGTTGGCGATGACCTTGACCGACTGGCCGGAGCCGTGCGGCATTTCGACCACCATTTCGCGCGCCACGACATGCGGATCCTCGAAGACCTGCGAGAGCTTGTTGATTGGCCCACAGCCTATGTTCAGCGCCTCCAGACGCTCGACCCACCAGGTTGTCGGATGCTGCAACAGCACTGGGGTCAGAGTCTCCGTCACCAACTGCCGATTGCCGACGCGTGCGGCATTGGTGGCAAAGCGAGCATCCTCCAGCAATTGCGTCAATTCGAAAGCTTCGCAGAACCGCTTGAAGGTCGCGTCATTGCCGACCGACAGCACCACGTGACCGTCCGCGGTCGGGAAGACCTGATACGGTACGATGTTGGGATGCTGATTGCCCAAGCGAGCGGGGTTCTGACTGGTGGCGAGGTAGTTCATGCCTTGGTTCGCAAGCCACGCGACATGCGTGTCCAACATCCCGATGTCGACCTGTTGGCCGCCGGCTTTACCGCCCTCACCGGTTTGGTCGCGGTGGCGCAGGGCTGCCAGGATGCCGATGCAGCCATAGAGTCCGGCGAACAGGTCCGCCACCGGCACGCCAACCTTCTGCGGCAGCCCGTCCGATTCGCCTGTCAGGCTCATGACTCCGCCCATTGCCTGGATCAGGCTGTCGTATCCAGGCCTTGGCGCGTACGGCCCGGTCTGGCCGAACCCGGTGATTGAGCAATAGATTAGCCGCGGAAACCGGGCATGCAACTGTTCAAAGCCCAGCCCATACTTCGACAATGCGCCGACCTTGAAGTTCTCCACCAGGATGTCGCACTGTGCGATCAGTTGCAGCGCAATCTGCTGGCCTTCCGGCTGGGCAATATCAAGTGTCACCGACCGCTTGTTGCGATTGACGCCGACAAAGTAGGCGCTTTCTTGCGTGCCGGACATGAACGGCGGAGCAAAGCCACGGGTGTCATCGCCGGCGCCCGGACGCTCGATCTTGATAACGTCCGCCCCCAGGTCAGCCAGCATCTGAACGCAGGTTGGCCCCGCCAGCACCCGGGTCAGATCGAAGACGCGCAAGCCCCGCAAAGGACCGGAGGGCTGCGAGCCGCTCGAATCTGTCATAGCCGTTTCTAACATGGCGGTTGCTCTCTCCGACGAAACCTCGATAATTGGTTATAGATTGCCCTCAGACACAAGCAAACGATCTGGGGCAAGGCAAATTCGCCAGTAAGGAAGGGCGTTTCTATCCAAAACCAATCTGCTGGCAGCTTGGAGTCGCCGCGGTCCTGGCAAGCCGCTTTCCTGACACTGGCTATTCTGTCGGTGTCCTTCGGGTCGTCGCTGGTCGCCGTGGTCGGCCTGCGAGACATGCAGGTCTCGCTGCATACTGATCGCTCCGTGTTATCGATGGCGAGCGCTCTGGTTTGGATAGGCAACGGAGCTGGCGGCATACTGATGGGCTGGCTGGCAGAGCGCATTGGAATTCGCAGAACTGTGGCCGTTGGTGCCTTGAGCATGGCCGGCGGCCTGGTCCTGTCGAGCCTTGGTACCATCTGGGCGTTGTTCATCGGCCACGGTCTGTTGATCGGTTTCCTGGGCAACGGGGCTCTCTATGCGCCTCTCATCGTCTATGTTAGCCGCTGGTTTGACCGCCGCCGCGGTACCGCGCTGGCGCTGGTCTCGTCCGGCCAGTACATTGCTGGAATGATCTGGCCGTCGGTACTGGAAGCGGGGATGAAGCAGGTCGGCTGGCAATCCGTCATGCTTTCCTATGCCGCAGTGGTGCTTGTCATCCTGCCGCTGCTGAGCTTCCTGCGTGCTCCGCCGGAACCGATGGTCGCGGCCCATGATCACGTGACGCAGCGTTCCGCCTCTCGTGTCCTCGGGCTCCATCCCAACACGACGATGACACTGATTTGTGTAGCCAGCTTCTGCTGCTGTATACCGATGGCGCTGCCGGCCTCCCATCTCGTCGCGTTCTGCGGCGATCTTGGCATTAAGCCTAGCCATGGTGCGGCGATGCTTTCAGTTATGCTGACCTGTGCCTTCATCTCCCGTCAGTTTTGGGGTGCATTCGCGGATCGCTTCGGCGGCCTGCGCACGGTGATGACCGGTTCCACTTTCCAGACGCTGGCGATCGCTGCCTTCATGCTGACCCGCGACGAGGCTGGGCTGTTCGCGGTTGCCAGCGCGTTTGGCCTCGGCTTCAGCGGCATCATTCCCGCTTACTCGGTCACCATGCGTGATCTTTATCCGTCAAAGGAAGCCTCCTGGCGCATTCCGACGGTGCTGATGACCACGATGGCAGGCATGGCGTTTGGTAGTTGGTTTGGCGGCAGGCTGTTCGACCTTTTCCTGTCCTACCGTCCGGCCTTTGCCGCTGGCGTGCTGTTCAACCTTGTCAACCTAGCGCTTATCCTGTTCCTACTGACCCGCACCGCCCGCAATCGCCACCTGACATTGGCTGCAGCGTCCTAATCCACCAGCAGGCAGGCTTCAGGCCTTGCCCTCGTCTCTTGCACCGCAGGGACGGCAATGTTAGTGCCGCGCGACTTCCTCAGGGGCTAAGGCATGGCATCGACGTACGAAACCGTGGCGGGGATCATCTCCGACACCTGCGACATCGAACGTGACAAGATCACGCCGGAAAGCCATGTGATCAACGACCTGGGCATTGACAGCCTCGACTTCCTTGACGTCGCGTTTGCCATCGACAAGGCTTTCGGCATCAAGATGCCGCTGGAGCAATGGACGGCGGACGTCAATGCCGGGAAGGTCACAACCGACGAGTATTTCGTGCTGAAGAACCTTTGCGCAAACATCGACACGCTGGTCGCCGCCAAGGCAGCCTGAAGGGTGCGCCACGGTCAAGGATAAGCTGATGCGCCTGGAGTACTTCCAGATGATCGACCGCATCATGCAGCTTGATATCCAGGGCCGGCGGATCGTCGCTGAAAGTCAGTTGCCGCTGCAGTCGCCAGTGTTCGAGGGGCACTTCCCGGGCTACGCCATCATGCCAGGCGTTCTGTTGATCGAGACCATGGCGCAAGCCGGAGGTTGGTTGATCCTCGGCGCCGTCGGCTGCGGCCGCATGCCCTTCCTTATGCAGGTGGAGAAGGCCAAGTTGCGCAGCTTCGTCCCCCCTGGCGGAACCCTGCAGACTGAGGCGCAACTGGTGCATGAGGGCTCGGGCTACGCCGTTGCCCAATCGACCATCCTGTCGGGCGGCAAGAAAGTAGCGGAAGCCGAAATTCGCTACGGGATCGTACCGTTCCCGAATGAAACCCTGAAGGGCGCAATTTTAGACAGCGCCGAGCGTGTTGGCTTGACTGCATTCTTCGCTGGAACACCTTTCGATGGCGCATGAGCGGGACGCACTGATCACTGGGATTGGCATTGTTTCTTGCCTGGGCAGCGGGGTGGCGGCGCACTGGCAGGCGTTAAACGAGTTTTCGCCCGTCGTTGACGAAACCACGTTCCGGCCATTTCCTGTTCATCCACTGGCGCCGTTGGATCTGGACAAGCAGATCCCGAAGCGTGGCGACCAGCGGCAGATGGAGATGTGGCAGCGCACCGGCGTTTTCGCCGCCGGCCTCGCCCTGGACTCGGCTGGCGTGAAGGGCAATGCCGACCTGCTGGCCGGCATGGGCATGATCGTGGCCGCCGGTGGCGGCGAGCGCGACTACGCCGTAGATGCAACGATCCTGTCCGGCTATCCTCAGGCGGCCAATCCGGATGCCTACCTAAACGAGCATCTGCAGAGCGATCTGCGTCCAACACTGTTCCTGGCGCAGTTGTCTAATCTTTTGGCCGGTAACATCTCCATCGTACATGGGGTAATCGGCTCGTCCCGGACGTTCATGGGTGAGGAGTCCAGCGGCGCGGATGCCGTGCGGATCGCCTGTGCCCGTATTGCCGCCAGCCAGGGCGAGATCATCTTAGTCGGAGGCGCCTACAATGCGCAACGACCGGACATCTTCCTGCTTTATGAGATGGGTGGGATGTTGCACCATCTTCCTTATCATCCGGTCTGGGCGCGCCAAGCTTCCGGAGGTGGCATGGTTATGGGGTCGGTCGGCTGCTTTCTTGTGCTGGAAAGTCGAGCCCATGCGGCCGCCAGGGACGCGAAGGCCTTCGCGCATATTGCAGCCATTCGAACTGACCGCAGTCGCCGCCGTCCAGGCGACGCCCGCGCCAACCTTGTAGCCCACTATGCCGCGATGAAAAAGCATATCGATCCTGCCGCAGCCGCCGTCATTTCCGGTGCCTCAGGCGCTCCCGCAGCCACCGCGGAAGAAGCTGCCTTTCTGAATGCCACCGCGCTGCCGGTCAGGGCGGCTGCCACTGCCCTGGGCCACTCGCTCGAACCATCGTTTCCGGCAAGCCTGGCACTGGCTGCACTGGCCGTACAACAGGGTACTCTGTTTCCACCGCTTGAGGCGGCGGAGCAGCCGATGACGACCCCACTTGCACAGGCCATGGTCACCTCAGTCGGCCACTGGCGCGGCGAGTCGATGGCGGTCGTGACGGCAGTTTAAGGACCACTGCCATGTCAAACGTCACCGACCGTTTCGGCCGCCCCACTGTCGTTATCACCGGAATGGGAGTACTTACGTCGCTTGGCCACGGCCAGGCCGACAATTGGAGAGCGTTGACCACCGGTATCTCCGGAATCCGCCGTATCAGCCGCTTTCCAATTGACGGGTTGCGCGTCACCGTCGCAGGCACGGTGGATTTCGTGCCGCTTGATGAGCCCTCGGCCCCGGCTCTCGCCCAGCGTTTGGCCGAACTGGTCATCGAGGAAGCCATCGCAGAGGCCGGCATTGGCCTGAAGGGTGAGTTTCCTGGGCCTCTGTTCCTTGCGTTGCCACCGGTGGAGATCGAATGGGAGCATCGGTTTGCACTGGGTGCCGCCTCCGGGGCCAGCGGGTCAGTCACGTATAATGACCTGATTCGCGCAGCCGGCACCGGTCGGTTCACGCCTTACTATCACCGGGCATTATTCGGTTCTGTCGGCGAGTATCTGGCAGACCGGTTCGGTACTAAAGGTTCGCCTGTAGCCACCTCGACCGCCTGCGCCTCCGGCGGCACCGCTATCCAGTTGGGTGTCGAGGCGATCCGCCGCGGCGAGACCGATGCAGCCTTGGTGGTTGGCACTGATGCTTCTGTCAACGCCGAGAGTCTGATCCGCTTCTCACTGCTGTCAGCATTGTCCACTCGCAATGATCCGCCAGCCGCTGCCTCCCGCCCGTTCAGCAAGGATCGGGAGGGATTCGTCATGGCCGAAGGCGCGGGTGCGCTGGTGCTGGAGAGCCTGTCGAGCGCGCGTGCTCGCGGCGCCCCGATCCTGGGGGTGATCGAGGGTTGCGGCGAAGTTGCAGACGGGTTCCACCGAACCCGCTCCTCGCCAGACGGCAAGCCAATTATCGCCTGCATGCGGAATGCCTTGGCTGACGCCGGCCTGGAACCAGAGTCGATCGACTACATCAATGCGCATGGAACCGGCACGCCAGAGAACGACAAGATGGAATGGATCGGCATCAGCGCCGTGTTTGGCGATCGAGCCGGATTGATACCGATATCGTCGAACAAGTCGATGATCGGCCACAGCCTGACCGCGGCGGGCGCTGTCGAGGCGATCTTCACTGCATTGACCATCCGCAACGGCCTGCTGCCACCGACGATCAATTACGACATCCCGGATCCAGCCCTGCCTGTAGACTGTGTTCCGAACGTCGCCCGCGTTGGAACAATCCGCCACGCGATCTCCAACTCGTTCGGCTTCGGCGGTCAGAATGTCTGCCTGGTTATTGGGAAAGTGTAAGCCTGGCCGCGTCGCCCGGGCCATGGCGGTGGCGCATCAATGCGACGCTCTTGCCGCGGGCGGGTTGACGAGCATCTGCGCTGCTTCGGAAGCCGGCTGGATCGTATCTGCGTCGTTGCGGCCTTTGCGTTTATCGCCCTCCAGCAGGTTCTCCACGTACACCAGGCGCACCGCGCCCATGGTCGCTGCCGTCAGCGGCGTCGCAAGGATCAGTCCGATGACGCCGAACAGCGCGCCGAGCACGGTTTGCGACAGGATGGTCAACGCTGGTGGCAGATCTACCGTCCGCTTCTGGATCAATGGTGAGATCACGTTGCCTTCCAGCGTCTGCACAACCACGGACAGGACAGCGACATAAATGGCCGTCCGTGGCGACTGCGCCACCGCCACCGCGAGCGCTGGAACAGCACCCGCAAGGGCGCCGATATAGGGTACAAAGTTGAACAGGCCGGCGATCAGCGCAAGTGTCAGCGCCAAAGGCACGCCAAGGAAGAACAGCCCCGTGCCGGTAAGCACGGCCACCACCATCATGTCGGCAAACTGACCTAGAAACCAAAGCTGCAACGTCTTGCGCAGGTCGTGCATCACCTCGCTACCGCGTGGCCGCCAGTCTGGCGGCAGCAGCCGTAGGAAGCCCCCAACATAGACATCCGGAGAGGCTGCCAGGAACACTGCTGTGGCAACGATGACCACCAGATCCCCCCCTACCCCGAAAACCGATGAAAACACGCCTGGCATGGATGACGTCAGACTGCCTAGAACGGAACCAGCTTGGCTGCGCAAACGCGGCATCAGACTTTGCAGCAGCGGATTGTCCTGCCAGACAGTCCACAACTGCCTGACCTCCTTGCTGACGGTATCGGCCACTGTTGTCGCCTGCACCAGCACGTGCGGGCCTTGCAGCCACATCGCACCCCCTGTCAGCAGCAGGAGCATGACCAGAACAAGGGCCAGACACAGACCAATCCCGAGCTTGATGTGCCGGTGCAGCCAGACGGCGGCGCCGCGTAGCACGCAGGCCGCCAGAACGGCGGCGAACACCAGAAGCAGTACGTCCTGCAGCACGACAGCGAGCAGCAGCAGCGGTGCGGCGATGGCAACGGCGCGTAAAGTGTAGTCAATGCCGCGGAGGTGCCGGGTAAGGAGAAACCGGTTCATATCCGGCTCTGATACCCAATTACATACAAGCGCAAGACCGATGCTGGCGAATTTTGAGCGCTGAAGTGGCTAACCGGATCATGCGGCCTCCATGCATCGCTGGCTGCGCGAAACAGCATCAATCGATTAGTCTCACGTCTGATACGTGCGACAGCGATGTCACGCCATGACTTTCGGCTCTGCTCGGATTGTTTGCATCCTCAACTCGGTTCCCTGTCGATGGATAACCCACTACTCAGGGTGCTGGAAAGGAGCCAGCGGTGCTCAGACATTTGCCCCTGCGGCTTCGGTCGGCCGCCTATTCGCTGCGTGGCGGCTTCCTTGTGCGGCCGGTCGTCATTGCGATCATTCTTGGCCTGTGCGGCGCAGTGCTGTCGTCGGTCGAGGAAGCTGCGCCGAAGATGGCCAACTGGGTCCCTGCCTGGTTGTTCCCTTCACATGAAGACGCGCAGGTGGCCCAAGCAATCCTCAGCGTCATCGCCACGTCCACCATGACGGTGGTGTCCATTGTCTTCGCCATCCTGCTGATGACCCTGACGCTGGCTTCGATGCAGTTTTCGCCCCGCATCCTGATCAGCTTCGTCCGCGATAAGGGGACGCAGTGGACGCTGGGCATCTTTCTGGGCACCTTCGCCTACTGTCTGGCTGCTCTGCCCGCGGCTCGGTCGATACCACATCCGTTCGCACCTGTCCTGACGATGGTTGGCGCGATGCTGCTGGCGCTGGTCTCCATCGGTTGGCTGCTTTTCTTCATTCACCACATCTCTCACGCCATCAGCGTCAACCACATTGTCGATCGCATCGCTCGGGAAACCGAGGACGTGATCGACACGCTCATGCCCCATATCCGACCTCGCCATGCCTATGAGCGATCTCACATCATGGTGCCGGACGAGCAGGAGTTCCCGATCCTGAACGAGGTTTCCGGCTACATCCGGTTCATTGACACCAAACGGCTGGTCTCATTCGCGCGGCTACATCATCTGCGTGTCCGCGTCACTCGCCCAGTCGGCCATTTCGTGCCTGCTGGTGTCCCACTGCTGATGGTCTCGCGGCGCACGCGCTTGGATCGGCATCACGCGGTGGACCTGACCGGAGCGTTCGACATTGGCCCAATGCGTACCTTGCAGCAGGATGTGGAGTTCGGGGTAATCCAGATCGTCGACATCGCATTGCGGGCGATTTCGCCCGCCGTAAACGACCCCAGCACAGCGATCAGTTGCATTGACCAGCTAACCCGGATCCTGATCCGCTGGATGGACCGGATGCCACCGGAACCGCTGCTGTTCGGCCCACCGCACGTGGTGCGAGTGGTGGTGCCTTGGATCGACCTGAACGGATTGCTGAACACTGCTATTGAGCAGATTCGCGCCTATGCGACCGGCGATGCGGCAGTCAGTCTGCGGTTACTGAGGCTGCTGTACGACGTGGCGACCACCGTTGATGACCATACGCTGCGCCAGCACATCGTGCAGCGTGGCGCAAGGATCGTTGACGGCTGCCGCGATCAATTGCCTGCAGACGACGTGTGTCGTCTGCAGCAGCGTCAGGCGTCGCTGGAAGCGCTGTGCGGACGCTGACGTCCATCAGTCCATAGCCAAGCGTCGCTTCAGAGTCTCGTTGATCAGCCCGGGATTTCCCTTGCCGGCCATTGCTTTCATGGTCTGGCCGACGAAGAAGCCGAACAGCTTGTCCTTGCCTGACCGGTATTCGGCGATCTTATCCGGATTGGCCGCCAGAATACGATCAACTGCCTCATCTATCGCACCGCTATCGGTAACCTGACGTAAGCCTTTTTCATCAACAATTGTGGCGGCCGACTTGCCGGTATCCACCATGGCCTCGAACACATCCTTAGCAATGCGGCCATTGATGGTGTCGTCGGCCATCAGGTCCAGCAAGCCACCCAGGGCAGCGGCGGTCACCGGAGGATCATCAATCGACCGGCCCAGGCGGTTCAGCGAGGCGAAGAAATCACCCATGACCCAATTGGCGGCGATCTTCGGATCTCGCCCGCGGGCGACGGTTTCGTAGAAGTCGGCGGTTGTTCTTTCTGCTACCAGGACCGCGGCGTCATAGGGCGTCAGGCCATACGAATGCATAAACCGAGCGCGCTTGGCATCCGGCAACTCGGGCAGTGCAGCCTTGAGTGCGGCGACCCAGTCTTCCTCAAGCACCAGCGGCAGCAGGTCCGGATCAGGAAAATAGCGGTAGTCGTGGGCATCCTCTTTCGACCGCATGGAACGGGTAATGCCGCGACCGCTATCAAACAGGCGAGTTTCCTGCATGACCGTGGCGCCGGACTCCCAAACCTCAACCTGACGTTGCGCCTCGGCCTCCACCGCCTGCATGACGAAGCGGATGGAGTTGACGTTCTTCACCTCACAGCGGGTCTGGAACGGCTCACCGCGCTTGCGCACGGAGACGTTCACGTCGGCACGCATCGAGCCTTCCTCCATGTTGCCATCGCAGGTGCCAAGGTAACGGAGGATCGATCGCAGCTTGCGCAGATAGGCACCGGCTTCCTCCGGACTACGAATGTCGGGCTCAGACACGATCTCCATCAGCGCCACGCCTGCGCGATTCAGATCGACCAATGTCTTGGTCGGATGCTGGTCGTGGATCGACTTACCGGCATCTTGCTCCAGATGCAGCCTGGTGATGCCGATGATCCGGGTCGATCCGTCTGCAAGCTCGATTTCGACCTCGCCGGCACCGACGATCGGAAACTCATACTGGCTGATCTGATAGCCGGCTGGCAGGTCAGCATAGAAGTAGTTCTTCCGATCGAAGCGACTGACCGAGTTGATGCGGGCATTCAGTCCCAGTCCGGTGCGCACCGCCTGAGCGACGCACTCCGCATTGACCACCGGCAACATGCCGGGAAATGCGGCATCTACGAAGCTGACCTGGCTATTGGGTTCCGCGCCGAATGCGGTCGCCGCACCGCTGAACAACTTCGCCCGACTGATCACCTGCGCATGGACCTCCAGGCCGACGACGACCTCCCACATTCCGGTGCTGCCTGTCAGGGAATACGACATCGCCGCAACCTCCATCTGTCTACGAGCGGGTGTAATCGCTCTGTGGCAGGGCTCGCAACCGCTGCTCGCTGACCAGCGCATCCGTGCCACTCGGGAGCACCAAGTGATGGCGACTCGTCTCGAGCTGCCGATCTGGCACGTGCAAGCCTTACAGAAGGCTAGGCCAGCAGCGTCGGCTGTGCGGCAAATCCCGCGGCTGATTCGAGCGCGCTGGAAACCGCGAACACCGTCTCCTCATCGAATGGTCGGCCGATGACCTGCAGCCCTAGGGGTAATCCATTCGCATCCAGTCCTGCCGGTACTGAGACTGCCGGCACTCCTGCCAGGTTTGCTGATACGGTGAACAAGTCGTTCAGATACATCTGGATCGGATCGTCCATCTTCTCACCTTGAGCGAAGGCCGCCGAGGGAGCGGTAGGCGTCAACAGAGCGTCCACCGTCCCGAACACGTCCGTGAAATCCTTTAGGATGAGCGCTCGGACTTTTTGTGCCCGCAGATAATACGCATCATAATAACCAGCCGACAGGACGTAAGTGCCGATCAGCACTCGGCGGCGCACTTCCGCGCCAAATCCCGCCGCTCTGGTCCGTTCGTATAGGTCTTGCAGATCCATGCCCGCCTCACGGGTTCCAAATCGGACGCCGTCATAGCGCGCGAGGTTTGAGGACGCCTCCGCTGGTGCGATAATATAGTATGTGGCCAGCCCATATTTCGTGTGCGGCAGAGAGACATCTATAATGTCCGCGCCGGCGGTCCTGAGCCAGTCCACCCCATGTTCCCACAGCGCGCCGATTTCTGCCGGCATTCCGTCCGATCGGTATTCCCTCGGTATCCCGATGCGCAGACCCTTGACGCCGCGGGCGCAAGCGGTCTCGAAATCCGGCACCGGCCGGTCAACGCTTGTTGCGTCATTCGGATCGTAGCCCGCCATGGATTTGAGCAGGATCGCGGAGTCGCGGACAGTACGTGCGAAGGGCCCGGGATGATCAAGCGAAGAGGCAAACGCCACGACGCCCCACCGCGAGCAACGTCCATAAGTCGGCTTCAACCCGACCAGCCCGCAGAATGACGCCGGCTGGCGGATCGATCCGCCGGTATCCGTGCCGGTCGCTCCCATAGCCAGGTGCGCCGCCACCGCTGCGGCGGAGCCACCCGACGACCCTCCCGGCACCAACACCGCAGTATCATCCTGCCGTCGCTTCCACGGGTTTTCCACCGGCCCATAAGCCGAGGTCATGTTCGACGAGCCCATGGCGAACTCGTCCATGTTGGACTTACCCAGAAACACCGCACCGTCTCGCAGCAGGTGTCCTGTCACGGTGCTCTCATAGGGTGGCACGAAGGGTCCCAGGATCTTGCTGCCGGCGGTCGTCCGCACCCCTTGGGTGCAGAACAGGTCCTTGATAGCCAGTGGTATTCCGGTCAGTTGCCGAGCATTGCCGGCCGCCAGCGCGGCATCAGCGCCTCGCGCCTGGTCCAGTGCCTGGGCCTGACTGACGGTGATAAAAGCGTTCAGCCTGGGGTTCAGCGCCTCGATCGCCTGCAGGTGCGCCAGTGTCAGCTCGACAGCGGAAAACCGCTTGGTACGCAACCCGTCGTGCGCCTGCAGGATCGTCAGGTCGGTCAGGTTCATTCGACGACTTTCGGCACAGCGTAGAAGTCGCCGATCCGCTCCGGCGCATTGGCTAGAATCCTGTCTGGATATCCGCCGTCCGTCACGACATCAGCACGCAGCGCCATCGCCATGTTGGCCGCTCCGCTCAGCGGTGGCACGTCGGTGACATCGACCTCGTTCAACTGCTCGATCCAGCCCAGAATTCCGTTCAGCTCCTGGCACAGATCCTCGACTTCGTCGGCTTCCACGTGGATGCGGGCAAGCGAGGCAATGCGGCGAACAGTCGCGGGATCAAGCGCCATGGCGTGGAAAGTCCTTGGGTGCGGCCAGGCCCGTGACCATAACGACGCACATGGCTGTGTTCAACCTGAGGCATCTGCTGGCCACGCTGGGATCAAACCAAAGGGTAATCGGTATAGATCCCGGATCGAAAACGATTGGCTTGGCGCTGTCCGACGTGCGGCGTCGGCTTGCCTCGCCTTATGGGACGTTGAAACGGGGTAAACTGAAGGCCAACGCGGCGGAGATCGCCGCCATCGCGCTGCGAGAAGGTGCCTATGGGCTGGTCGTCGGGCTGCCGCTGTCGATGGACGGCACACATGGGCCGGCTGCCCAGGCGGCGCGGGATTGGACGCATGCCCTGTCGAACGTCACTGGTCTGCCTGCTGCTTTATGGGACGAGCGCCTGTCCAGTGCGGCAGTGAACCGGTTCCTGATCCAGGAGGCTGATCTAAGCCGCGCGCGCCGTGCCGAGGCAATCGACCGTGCTGCCGCTGCGTGGATGCTGCAAGCGGCCCTGGATGCCGGGACAACCGCCTCTGAAGCCACTCCATCCGGAGTGACTTAGAATCGTATACGTCGGATACCCCATAAGGCAGCAAGACGTCGATATTTGTCGACCAATGGAGAGGCTTGGGCTGATGCGGGATCGGGAGTTGGCAAAGTGCCTTCTGCTCCCTCGCCTTGTGTGTCTGGCTTCATCGGCTGCTATAGTCTGTGGCAGAAAGCGAAAGGATGCCTCATGCCCGCGCATTACGACCTGCTGATCCGCAACGGCACCTGCGTGCTGCCATGGGGACAGCAGGAAGCCGATGTCGGCGTCAGCAACGGGCGCATCAGGACGCTGGGCGTGGGCAGCGATGCTACCGCCGAGAAGGTGTTGGATGCCACGGGCCTTCATGTGCTGCCGGGCCTGATCGATCCGCACGTGCATCTGCGCGACCCTGGAGATCCGACGGTAGAGACCATTCCCACCGGTACCAGGGGTGCGGTCCTGGGCGGCCTCGCCGTGGTATTCGACATGCCAAACACGAGTCCCTCGATCACTGATGCGGAGCGTCTCGCCTGGAAGCAGGATTATGTAGAGACTGCGGGCTGGTGCGACATGGGCCTCTACGTGGGGGGCACGAAAACCAACATTGCAGATCTTCCGGTGTTGGAATCCAGCCGCGGTGTCTGTGCCACAAAGATCTTCGCAGGCAGTTCCACCGGCGACCTGATGATCGAGGACGATGAGCATCTGGAAAAGGCCATGCGATCCGGCCGTCGGCGCATCGCCTTCCACAGCGAAGATGAATATCGCCTGCAGGAACGTAAGCCGATGTTTCAGTCAGGCGATCCCTATGCCAACCACATGGTCTGGCGGGACGAGGAGTGCGCCTTTCTGGGCACAAGGCGGCTGATGGCGCTGGCTCGCAAAACCGGACGGCCGGCGCACATCCTGCACGTTTCCACCGAGCAGGAACTGGATTATCTGAAGGATTTTCGCGACATTTCCACTTGCGAAGTGCTGGTGAACCATCTGACCCAGGTTGCCCCTGACTGCTATGACCGGCTGGAGGGGTTCGGCGTGATGAACCCGCCGATACGCGGACAGGTGCATCTGGACGCAGCCTGGCGCGCGGTGAACGACGGCACCGTTGACACTATTGGGTCCGACCATGCTCCGCATCCGCGTGACAAGAAGCTGCTGCCGTGGCCAGAGTGTCCTGCCGGCCTGACCGGCGTGCAGACGCTGGTGCCGATCATGCTGAACCACGTCAACGCCGGCCGCCTCTCCCTCTCTCGCATGGTTGACCTGATGTGCGCCGGCCCGGCTCGGGTGTATGGGGCTGTCAGTAAAGGCCGGCTCGCCGCCGGTTATGATGCCGACTTCACCCTTGTGGACATGAAGCGTCAGCGGCGAATTGAGGAATCCTGGTTGGCGACGCCTTGCGGCTGGACCCCATTTGCCGGCATGCAGATCACCGGCTGGCCGACAGCAACGGTTGTTCGCGGCCACATCGTGATGCGCGATGACGAGGTACAGGGCGAGCCCTGCGGCAGGCTGGTCACCTTTTCCGGGTAAGCCCGACCTGGTGATCGTTGGTGCCGGCCGGTTGGTCTGGGTGCCGCGGTGGAGGCGGCCCAACAAGGACTTTCAATTGTGCTGCTGGACGAGGACACTGCCCAAGGCGGATGGCTATGGTCCGAAGACGCCGGTGTGTATGTAATTTCGATACGCTCCACTCGATACCGTTGAGCCGCTGCGCGCCCGGTTTCCAACCAAACCCCGCAGCGTTGGCGCGCTCTCCAACCCTTGATTTCTTTGCCATGTTCCCTTGGGGTAGCCGCCGCTCTTGGCATACCAAGCGATGCAGGAAAGAATAACCCAACAGTAGAAGGGAACGCCCTCGCATGAGCACGACCACCAGCCAGAGCACATACATCCCGGTCCGAGACGACTGGCTCGCCCGCCGCACGGAGGCGATCCTGGAGCCGACGCTGCCGATTGTGGATCCTCACCACCATTTATGGGAGCGGGCGGACTGGAAGTACATGCTGGAAGACCTGCTGGCCGATATCAACAGCGGCCATAACATCGTGGCCACCGTCTTTGTACAATGCCGTTCGATGCACCGCGCCGACGGGCCAGAGGCCTTTCGACCCGTGGGCGAGACTGAGTTCGTCAACGGTGTTGCTGCCATGAGCGCCTCTGGCGGCTATGGCACGGCCAAGATCTGCACTGGTATCGTTGGTCATGTCGACCTGCTGAATGGTGAGGCGTCCCGTGACGTTCTGGAGGCGCATATCCGGGCCGGCGGCGGACGCTTCCGCGGTATCCGCCACATCACCGCCTATGACGCTGACCAGAGCCTGATGAACCCAGCCTACGCGCCGCCGCCAAGACTGATGTATGATGAGAGGTTTCGTAAAGGTTTCGCCCGCCTGGCACCTCTGAACCTGACATTTGACGCTTGGCTGTATCATCCACAGATCGATGACGTCACGGCCCTGGCCCGGACGTTTCCGGACACCATGATTTGCCTGAACCATGTTGGCGGCCCTCTGGGGATCGGCCGCTATGCCGGACGCCAGGACGTGATCTTCGCTGACTGGTCAAAGTCCATCAAGACGCTGGCAACCTGCCCAAACGTCGTGGTGAAGCTGGGCGGCATGGCAATGAAGATTAACGGCTGGGATTTTCACACCAAGGCTGATCCGCCATCCTCCGAAGAACTGGCGAACGCCTGGCGTCCACATGTCGAGACCTGCATTGAGGCGTTTGGCACCAAGCGCTGCATGTTCGAGAGCAACTTTCCAGTGGACAAAGGCTCCTATGGCTACGCGGCGTTCTGGAACGCCTGCAAGATCCTGGCGAAGGGCGCTTCACTGGCCGAAAAGACAGATCTGTTCAGCGGCACGGCTGCACGCTTCTACCAACTGGCACTGTGAGGGAAGACTAGATGCAGACCCTGAGAATTGGCGACGTTACCATCACCAGCCTGATCGAGCGTGACGGTCCGTGGCGCAAGCCTGCCGACATGTTCCCAGCTTATGACTCCGTGCTGGGCGAGAAGCATTTGAAGACTCTGGACCCAGTGGTGTTCGACCCGGCTTCCGGCATGATGGTCATCACCTATCAAACGTTCGTCGTGCGCACCCCGCACCACACCATCCTGATCGACACCTGCACCGGTGAGGATAAGGGCTATCCAGCACCAATGGACTTTCCCAAGCAGCGTTATCTGGATGAGTTCAAGGCTGCTGGTTTAAGTGTCGAGGCAATCGACTACGTTTTCTGCACCCACCTGCATATTGATCATTGCGGCTGGAACACGGTGCTGCGGAACGGTCGCTGGGTGCCAACGTTCCCGAATGCCAAATATGTCTTCCACAAACGGGAATACGCCGCTTGGGAGCAGGCGACCAAGGAGGGCAAGGAACCGCCCGGCAACGTCTGGACATATAACTGCCTGCCGATCGTAGAGGCGGCGCAGGCGCTACTGGTCGATGACGACTATACGCTGGACGACACGGTATGGCTGACGCCAACGCCGGGGCACTCGCCATGCCATTGCTGTGTCAACATCCGCTCCGGCGGACAGCAGGCGGTGGTGACGGGGGATCTTATGCACCATGCCTTGCAGATCCGCGAGCCCGCCTGGTCGACGATCTTTGACTGGAATCCGAAGGAGGCGGAGACCTCGCGGCGGCGCTTCCTGCGGGATGTTGCCGGGACTGGCACGTTCGTATTGCCGATTCACTTCCCCAGCCCGACAGTGGGACTGGTGGAAGGGTCTGCAAACGGCTTCGACTACCGATTCACGCGCTAATATCCGTCAAACCCTCTCAGTAGTCGGTGAATCGGAACGGATCAGACTGCATGGCGGAGGCGGAAAGGTGCCTGTTTCGCCCTGAAGCCCACCAGTTGAAGTGCGTTCAGGGTTCCGGCCGGAAACCCAGGATGCTGGCAAAGCGATCGGCGTAAGCCGGCCAAACCTGTGGGTTCAACAGACGGGGCGGTTTCCTGCCATCCAGAATATCCAGCATCTGCTCGGCGGCGATCCGCGCAATGTTGTGCCGGGATTGGCGGGTGATTCCGGCGGTATGGGGGCTCGCGACGACGTTCTCGAAGCGCAGCAAGGGATGATCGGCAGACGGCGGCTCGTCCTCCCAAACATCAAGGCCGGCGCCATTGATCTGACCAGTCCCCAATGCGGCAGCCAGTGCCTCTTCGTCATGGATGCCGCCGCGAGCGGTGGTGATGAAGTAGGCGTGCGGCTGCATTATTGCGAACTGCGCTGCCCCCATCATGCCCCGGGTTTCCGCCGTGTGCGGGCAGTTGATCGAGACATAGTCGGCAACGCGCAGCATCTCCTCCAGCGTGACCGCTTTCTCCACGCCTTTCGCAGCGATTTGCTCGGTTTCCAGGTAGGGGTCGTAGGCGATGACGCGCATCTGGAACAAGCCGCGACATAGTTCCGCCACCCGGCTGCCGACATGGCCGAGGCCGATGATTCCGATGGTGCGGCCCTGGACGTCGTCGCCCATGAAGTCCTGCCGCCGATATGAGATGTCGCGCCGCATCGCATGGTTGGACATGACGATACGCTTTGACAGCGTCAGCATCATCGCCATGACGTGTTCGGCGACGCCCTCCTTGTTGCCGCCTGCCTGATTTACCACGGCAACCCCGGCGGCGGTTGCATCAGCCAAACTGACCGTGTCGAAGCCCGCACCATTGGTCGATAACACCAAAAGGTTAGGGCAACGCGCAAGCAGCGGCGTATACCCTTGTAATTTCATGACAAGTTCCTGTCGGCTGGAGCCGATCTGATAGGCGTGCGCCTGGGCCAGGATCGGCCCGGCCTCAACATCGGGCGTGTCGTTCTCCAGCCGGTCCACCTGAATGTCTGGACGCCCCGCAAGGATATCGAGATAGACCTGTGCCGCAACGTTGTTGACGTAAAAGACCCGCTTGGTATTGGACGCCATCATTGGCCTTTCGTTAGATGGTCGAAAAGGCCTAGCTTAGCCAGGGTATCGCCCAACCAGCAAGCCGTTGATGGACGCGGGGGATGTCACGATCCTAAGCCTGCTTCATGGCACACGGGGCGCGTCTAGCCGCGGCTGCCGGGCTAATCAGTCACACACCGGCTTCGACAATCCGTCGCCGTAGCCGCTGCCATCGTGCCGGTGCGGGCAGTACAGGCCGATCGTCAGGGTCAATCCAGGCTGGGCTGCCGCTGCTTGCGCCTGGTGATTTCCACCAATCTGGACTTGCGAGGGTTGCGGCTGGCCTAGCGGATTAGCGGGTTGCAGGACCTCAGCAAGACCGTTATCCGTGAAGAACTGCCGGATGTTGTCTACTCGCTGGCGTCGCTGATCGTCTGGCAGGTTCGTGGTGTCCGTTACCTCCACACGCATTAAGCTTGGATCTAGCAATGCTTCGATCAAGTCGGCCCGAATGTCCGGGTACTTGTCGTCCAGCGCCATGGTATTGACGGGGAAAAGCGACGGATTGAACAGGGTGACCCGAGCGCCGTCCGGCAGCGTTTGTAGACTTGCCCGGCCTGCGGCGAGGTGAGGCGCAAGGCTCGTTTGCAGGCGGTCATCGAGTCGGGCCGCTGTTTGATGCCCACTGCCGCAGGCAGCCAGGAGGGCCAGGGGAAGCAGCAGAAGCGTCCGGCGTGCGATGTACTGAGGCATGGTCGAAACAAGCTCCTGCGGCGGACCAGGATCGGTCGACGTCATCTTTCAGCGTAGCATCAAACAGTTGCAACCGCGCTGCGCTTCACGATTCGGGTTAACTTAGCTGGTTCAGGTGCGGCCAGGATAGGCTGTGCCATCTTCAACTTTAGCCGGGTGATGCACGTAGGTTCCTGTTTGTGGGACAGCCACATTTTCGAAATCAGCGGCAAGCTGATGCAGCGACGCCCGCATTGCTGGACCATGCAGGGCCCGGCCGTGGCCGGTCACGACGATCTCCGGCTCCAATGCCGCAAGCGCGCGGACGGAACGAGCCGCCATCTCCCAGTCGGGAGTAAAATACATTGGCGGACCGTGCAGCTCAGGCTCCTGCACCGCAACAGCGTAGGCGGATTCCTGAGCCGTCGTGATGAACGCGTCACCAGCGATCAAGCATCGGTCGTCGTCTCGCCACAACGACACATGGCCCACCGCGTGACCGGGTGTATGCAGCCAACGCCATCCGGGCATGGAAGGTATGCTGCCGTCCTGCGGCAGCGGCTGAAGCCAACTGCTGACATCCAGCGGACCGCGCGGAAACAGCTTCGACATCAGTGACATTGCGCCGCCGCCCACGCTGGTGTCCGGTTCCGGATAGGCGCTGCTGCCGTTGAGATAAGGATGCTCAAGCAGGTGGGCGTAGACCGGCACGTTCCACCTCTCCGCCAGCGTGCGCAAAGCTCCTACATGGTCGATATGGCCATGCGTCAGGATGATTGCCTCCGGCGGACAATCCTGTCCAAATCGGGCAGCCGCCGCGCCAGAAATCAACCCGGCGGTAGCCGGCAAGCCCGCGTCGATCAGCACCCAGCCACCGCCGGGCCGGCCGTAAAAGGCAACGTTGACGATGGCCAGGCGGCGATAGGCGAGGTCCGGAGCGATCTCCCGAACTGCCTCCTTCAGCATTTCGAAGCCAAACAGGGCTTCATTTTCCACTGGTACCTGCTGTGCCACCGGTTCACCTCTTGCGCAATACGACCGGTCATGAAGGACGGGCTGACAACAGAAGCCGCGACGGTGACGTTGGTTCCCTGGGCCCGCGCGCCGAACCGCGGGATGCTGATCATGCTGCAACCGGCGCGGCAGTTGCGCTGATAGCGAAAGCTTTCCAAGCTGTCCGCACCAGCAGGAGCGTTCAGATGCCAACTTGGGAAAAACGCCAGATCGGTCGCACCGGGCTTCAGGTCACGACACAGGGACTGGGCACCGCAACAATGGGTGGCAGCCGGATCGAGATCACGCAGGCGGAAGGACAAGCCATCGTCACGGCGGCTTGGAACGCCGGGATCCGCTACGTCGACACCGCGCCGTTTTACGGCGTGGGCGCGGCGGAGCATCGTGTCGGCGATGCGCTGCGCGATCAGCAGCGTGATGACTGGGTGCTGTCCACGAAAGTGGGACGTCTGCTAAGGCCGAAGACCGATCATGTGCCATCGGCAGATGGCCGACTGTCGCCGATGCCGTTCAAAGTGGTTTATGACTACGGCTACGACGGGATCATGCGTTCGGTTGAAGACAGCTATCAGCGGCTTGGTCTGGCTCGCATCGACATTCTGTATGTGCACGACATCGGCGTTTATCAACATGGAGCAGAGGCGAACGCGCGCTATCTGTCGCAACTGCGCGACAGCGGCTACCGCGCGCTGGAGGAGCTGCGCCGCAGTGGCGTGGTGCAGGCGATTGGCATCGGAGTGAATGAGAAGGAGGTGTTGATCGAGGCTTTGGGGTTTGGCGACTGGGATGCGTTCCTGCTGGCCGGACGCTACACCTTGTTGGAGCAGGCGCCGCTTGATGACCTGATACCTCTTTGCCAGTCACGCGGTACGTCCCTGGTGATCGGGGGCCCGTTGAACTCGGGCATCCTGGCTGGCCGGGACACCTGGAACTATGACGCCGCACCAGCGGAGGTCATCGCCCGGGTACAGGCGATCAGCGATGTCTGCAAATCCCATGGTGTGCCGCTGCCGGCGGCAGCGTTGCAGTTTCCTTTAGCTCATCCGGCAGTGGCCTCGGTCATTCCCGGTCCTCGGAACGTGAGGGAGCTTGAGGAGAACCTGAAGCTATTCACGATGCCAATTCCGCCCAGCCTGTGGTCGGATCTGCGCAACGAGAAGCTGCTGCACCCGAATGCTCCTGTGCCAAACTAAGACGCAGCACAGATGCCGATCCACCAGACCGATCCCTGGCGCGTGCAGTTCTTTGAGCACGTGCACTGTCCGGACGACGTCGTCATTCCCACCAAGGATTGGGAGGCATGGACGCTGTATCCAGCGCACCGCTGGATCTATGACAAGCTGGCGGTGGCGTTGTCGCAGGGGCTTGATGCTGCACCGCATGGCGTGATCCCGCCCAAATTCCCGGTTTTCTCCAAGCCGATGATGAACCTGCGCAGCATGGGAGCCGGCAGCATGGCTATCCCTGACCTGAAGACATACCTAGCCAACCTGAACCCCGGACACTTCTGGTGCACGCTGCTGACCGGAGCGCATGTGAGCACTGATGCGGCTGTCGTCGACGGCGAGGTCCGATGGTGGCGCCACGCCACCGGCGCGACCGCCGCGGGTGGCACGTTTGATCACTGGCACATCCACGCCGAGGCGATGCCGGAGATCGAGGCTTGGTGCGGCGAGTGGTCCCGGCGACATCTGGCCGGCTACACCGGCATGCTGAACTTTGAGACCATCGGCAGCCGCATTATCGAGGTGCACCTGCGCTTTGCCGATCAGTGGCCCGACCTATACGGCGACGGCTGGGTTGAGGCGTTGGTACGGCTGTATGCCAAGGGCACCTGGACGTTCAACGACTCGCACAGACGGAACGGTTACAGCGTAGTTCTGTTTGCGCCACACGGACCGGCTTACCGTCATCCTCCAGAGGCGGACGTCACGGCAGTGCGGCAGATGGACGGGGTTTCAAGCGTACAGATTTCGTTCCATCAGGATCGAGATCCAGCATATCATTCAATGCCACCAGGGGGCTTTCGGCTGGCGGTCGTGAATGCGACCGATCTGTCCGCCGGACGGCGTGCACGAGACCGTTTGACACCAAATCTGTTCACAATGTGATCCGAACGACCGCCCGGTTCGTGAGTTAATTCAGGCGTGATGTACGAGGTTGAACGCATGGCCGACCCGAACTCGACCAGCGACAGACGGCCGACGACCGTCACGCCGGCGGAAACGCCCGGATTATCGGGTCTACTGACGCTCGCTGTGGTCGTGGTTGTCGTTGCTGGACTGTACCTAGGGCGCGAGGTGCTGATCCCGATTACCCTGGCAGTGCTGTTGTCGTTCCTGCTGGCGCCGATCGTCAACCTGCTGCGGCGCATCCACCTTGGTCGAGTACTCTCGGTGCTGGTTGCGGTGGTGCTGGCGCTGAGCGTGATTCTGGCACTTGGCGGCCTGATCGGGAGCCAGATCGCTGATCTGGCCCAGGAGGTGCCGCAATATGCGACGACGGTGCGTGGCAAGGTGGATTTGGTACAGAACTATATCGCAACGCGCACTAATGTTTTGATGCGACGGCTGGATTCGCAGCCTACGCAGGCGGGAGCTGGGCCGCCGAAGGCACCAGGCGCCACGACAGCCAATCCCAAGCCAATTCCGGTGGAGGTGCGACAGCCAGACCCCTCACCAATGCAGCTCGCGCAACGGATCATCGCGCCAATCGTCGACCCGCTGTCCACCACCGCTATTGTACTCATTGTAGCCGTGTTCGTCCTGCTGCAGCGGGAGGATCTGCGTGACCGGCTGATTCGGCTGTTCGGTTCCTCGGACCTGCACCGCACCACCGCCGCGATGAACGACGCCGCCCGCCGCCTGTCTCGGTACTTCCTGACGCAACTGGGCATCAACACGGGATTTGGGATTATCACCGGGGCTGGCCTGTTTCTGATCGGCGTGCCGTCGCCGATGCTGTGGGGTATCATTGGGTTGTTGCTGCGGTTTGTACCTTATATCGGCGCGCCGCTGGCCGCGATCCTGCCACTGGCGTTGGCAGCAGCGGTCAGCCCAGGCTGGTCGATGATGTTATGGACCGCCGGACTGTATGCGGGCACGGAGGCTGTGATGGGCCAGGTGGTGGAGCCGCTGCTGTATGGTCACAGCACCGGCCTGTCGCCTTTCTCTGTCGTGGTCTCGGCAACGTTCTGGACTTGGCTCTGGGGGCCGATTGGGCTGATTCTATCCACGCCCCTGACCCTCTGCCTGGTGGTCCTGGGCCGCCACGTCGAGCGGCTGGAGTTCCTCGACGTCATTTTGGGCGATCGACCAGCGTTGACCCCGATCGAAAGCTTCTATCAGCGCATGCTTGCAGGTGATCCGGATGAGGCGCGCGACCAGGCGGAGGTTTTGCTGCGCGACCGGCCGCTGTCCTCCTATTACGATGAGGTGGCGCTCAAAGGGTTGCAGCTCGCCGCAAACGACGCGGCGCGTGGTGTGCTGACCGAGGCTCAACTGGAGAAAATTAAGGCCTCGATGCATGACCTGATCAATGATCTGGATGAGTATGACGACAAGGATCCTGACACGAAGGAGGCGGCTGAGAGTGCCGCGGCGGCGCCATCGCGCAGTGAGCAGGATGTGCCGAAGCATCCTGCCCCGGGCAAAATCGCCGAAGATACTCTGCCGCCGGCATGGCGCGGGCGGGCACCAGTGCTTTGCATTGCTGGACGGGGACCGCTGGATGAGTCGGCAGCTAGTATGCTGGCGCAGTTGCTGCACAAGAACGGGTTGCGCTCACGTGTGCTACCGCATGAGGCGGCGTCTCGCATGGCCATTGGCCATCTTGAAGGCGATGGAGTGGCAATGGTTTGCCTGTGCTATCTGGAGATCGGCGGGACACCATCGCATCTGCGCTACATGCTGCGCCGGCTGCGTCAACGGCTGCCTGCCGCGCGGCTGCTGGTGGGACTGTGGCCCGCTGAGCAAGCGATCCTGACAGACGACCGGTTGCGCGCGGCCGTAGGTGCAGATGTCTATACCAGTTCCTTGCGCGAGGCGATCGAGGCCTGCCTGGAAGCGGCCAAGGCGGAGGTGCAGCCGGTCGCGGCATAAGCCGCCAGGGTCCATCAGGGTTGGATAGCCGTGCATGCGGGACCTGGAAGCTACGGTGACAGCCGAAATGAGCGCCTGCCAGATAGGTGGCCTGACGTGTCGGCTGATAAGAGACGTGCGGGTGGCAAACGCCTGTCGATGGGGCGCCTCGAAAGCCGCCATACGCCGAAGCGAACCGTAGCTGTCATGCACTTCGTTACATTGTTGCCGACTATTTGGCGGCTCTAGCGAAATCGGGCTGTTGCAGGAATTGTTGGGCATGGGATTGAAGCGATTTGTATGCGTGGGACTTATCGGCCTGGTGCTGATGGCGCCCGCCGCGGCGCGTCATCGACATCAGGAGGGGACGCATAGATCATTCGACTATTACCTTCTCAGTCTCAGTGTGACGTCAAGTTTTTGCGCGTTGTCGGCTGCGAATGCTGCCAGGGTGGAGTGCCTGTCATTGAATCAGGCGGCGTTCGAGCAGACACCGTTGACGGTGCACGGGCTTTGGCCGAACCGCACCGGGGCCAGCGTCAATTTGCAGCCGCATGACTGCTCGGATGCGCCGTTCAAAGTGGCGGAGTCGTTAAAGGATGCACTCGAACGGTACATGCCGGCCGGCGCCGGGCTGCAGCGGTATGAATGGCATAAGCATGGCACATGCTCTGGCCTGTCGTCGGAGGCTTATTTTAGCACGCTAGTGGAGCTGGGCCGGCATGCCAACGAGACGATTGGCGTGGCGCTTCGCAATCGTCATATGCCGGGCGAGCGGGTGCGGCTGAGCGCTCTTGTCACTGCAGCCTCAGCGAAGGATCCGTTGCTGGGTACAGCGATCATCATGGACTGCCGAAGCCCACGTGGCGGCGGCGATGCCTTAATCGCCGAGATCAGGGTGACGCTGTCCAAGGATTTCCGTCCGGTCCCAGCATCCAGTGTCGGATTAGGGCAGAATTCCGGTTGTCCTGGCGGTGCGGGACGGGTGCCCGATCTATCGCAGTAGCGGCTGATACCTGTCCCGCTCAGTCTACACGGGTACAGGGGCATTAAGATCAGCGTTCCGCTGTGCTGCCTTACGATCTTCGCGGCCAGTAGATGCATTCTGACACGCGCCTCGGAAACGGTTGTCGTTAACATGGCCGGGCCGAGTGTAGGCAAACCATAATCTTGCCATGCTGACCAAAAAGTCCGTTTGCTGGCTATTAACCTTTCCGGAACGTTGTTGTGCGAGACTGCGTCGAGCCGGAGTCCGCTGCGTTCCGGTCGGATGAAGGCGAGGTGGTCGTGAGATTTGGTCTATGCCTGATAGCGCTTCTGCTGCCGCTACATGTCAAGGCGGCCGAGCTGAAGATCGCCACATGGAACTTGAACTGGCTGACGACGCGCGCAGCGGGCGACCCCGAACTGCCAGGCGACGTCATACCTCGGGTTGAGGTCGATTTCACCCGGCTGGCGGCGTATGCAACGGAACTGGACGCAGACCTGATTGCGATTCAAGAGGTCGACGGATTTTCTGCAGCGACAAAGATATTTTCGTCCCAGACATATTCGGTCCACATGACGCATGATCACGTGCTTCAGCGTGTCGGCATCGTCGTACGCAGAGGATTGCGCTACGATGTAAATCCAGACGTCAAAGGACTGGGCGTCCACCACCTGCGCAGCGGCGCAGACATCACGTTGCACTTGGCATCTGCCGACCTGCGCGTGCTGGCGGTGCACCTGAAGACTGGATGCCGCAATCGCCCGCTGCTGAAGACCCACGAGCGGGCATGCATGGAGTTGCTGGACCAGGTGCCGGTACTGGCTGAATGGATCGCGGCACGTCAGCGAGAGGGCGTTCCCTTTATTGTTTTGGGGGACTTCAATCGATGGATGGATGCGCGCGACACCATGCTGACCGATCTTCGCCAAGCCGCGCCTTTGGTGCGGGCAACCGAAGGGTACAGCTCGCCATGCTGGGGAGCTGACAATTTCATCGATCACATCCTGGCTGGCGGTCCGGCCACAAACTGGATGCAGCCGGACACGCTTCGGGTATTGATCTACCGCGAAACTGACCCGGCAATGAAGGATCGGTTGTCCGACCACTGCCCGGTGTCAGTCAGGCTTCACATACCCGATCAGGCGTCTATGAGCTCAGGTGGTGGCGCGGACTAGCTTGCCTGGGCGTGCGCCGGTGTCTTCACCCCGCTCAAAGATGGGCTGACCAGAGACGATAGTCGCCTCGTAACCATCGACGCGCTGCACCAAGCGCTTGCCGCCGGCCGGCAGATCGTGGCGCAGTTCAGGATGGTGCAGACGAAGACTTGAGAGATCGACGACATTCACATCGGCCTTTTTGCCGGCCGCCAAGCGCCCGCGGTCATGGAAGCCAAAGAAGTCGGCGGTTTCACTGGTCAAGCGCTTGACCACGAATTCAAGCGGGAAACGCGGGCCGCGATGGCGGTCGCGGACCCAGTGGGTCAGCATATAGGATGGCATGCTGGCATCGCAGATCAGGCCGCAGTGGGCACCGCCGTCACCAAGGCCCAAGAGGGTGTCCGGGTCCCTGATCATGTCGTGGACGACACCATGGTCGCCGTGGACATAGTTGGTAACGGGATAGAAGAGCATCCGATCGCCGTTCTGACCAGTCAGGTAGTCGTAGCAGAATTCCGCAGGGGTAAGGTTCGTTTTGGCTGCCATCGCCTCAATGCTGCGGCTCTGATCCGGCTCGTAATCAGGCGGGTCGCCCAATACGTACTGACGGTCCCAACGCGTCGCGATCGGACGCTGCAGCGGAGGAAGGATCGTTAACAGGTCTTCTGAGGCTTCCTGCGCCAGGATCTCGCGCCGCACAGCCGGGTGACGCAAGCGGGCAAGACGTTCCGGCACCGACAGCGTATTCAATGCAGCGAAAGCCGGGCGGGCGGCAAAAGGATTTAGCGACGTCGTTAAGCCCAGAATGATGCCGACCGGCCGACCGGCTACCTGAGCGGTCACAGAGGCGCCGGCTGCACGCGCTTGGCGCACGCCTTTCATCAACCGATGGTATCGGTCAGGGTCGGAGGAACGATCGGTGAGCAGGAACCACAATGGACGCCCGGTGGATTTTGAAAGGGTGCTCATCCACTCAAACTCGGCTGCCTCATCATCGAAGTCGCTCAGCATACCGAAGGCGCCTGTGCGAGTTCGCCCGAGCGCCGCGCCGATGCCAAACAGCTCCTGATCTTCGGCGAACCGACCGGGTACGAGTTCGCCTTTGGTCGTCTTGTGCTGCTCGGTACGAGAGGTGGTGAAACCGAAGGCACCGGCGCGCAGGGCTTCCTCGGTCAACCGGCTCATTGCCTCGATGTCAGTGGCTGTGGCGATCTCCCGTCGAACGGCGCGTTCGCCCATGACGTATACCCGCAGCGGGTGATGTGGCACTTGGGCGGCTACGTCGATGGTGCGTTCAGTGCGCGCGAGGGCGTCCAGGTATTCGGGAAAGGTCTCCCAGTCCCAATGCAGACCCTCGGCTAGCGCAATGCCCGGGATATCCTCAACACCTTCCATCAAATCTATCAAGCAGTCGTGGTCCGCTTTTCGAACCGGGGCAAAGCCAACCCCGCAGTTACCCATCAGGATGGTGGTTGACCCATGCCAGGAAGAAGGGGCCAGGACAGGATCCCAGGTGGCCTGACCGTCGTAGTGAGTGTGAATGTCGACCCAACCCGGAGTGACCAACTGGCCGTCAGCGTCGATCTCCCGCTTGCCGGCACCGGCCTTGCCGCCGACCTGGGCGATGCGGTCGCCATCAATAGCGACGTCGCCGGCGTAGCCTCTGCTGCCTGTTCCGTCGACAATTGTGCCGCCCCTGATCACGATGTCATGCATTGCGTCGCGTTCCCTTGCTGTCTCCAAATCGCTGCGCGCGCCGCCGGCAAACCCGCCTTCGTCGCCATCATGCGCAAGCTCATCATTCTCAACAACGCCCTGCTGCGCGATAACCACAAGTGGACACCGGAAAGGGCTTGACCAAGACGGTCCTAAGCTTTCCTCGCCTTAAAGCAGAACGCGTCTAGTGCCGCCGTTTCGATACGATGATTGCTCTGGTCAGCAGCTATTTGTTCATACTGAAGCGCCGCCGACCGATATAATCCGGCTCCTGGATGACTTTCGCCGACAAAGGCGGCGATTTCTTCCATCTCCGCCACCCAGCGATAAGCTTTGGCGGGCATCTTCGGTATCTGTGTCACAAGCCATTGCAGCAGCGCGGGCTGGCTAACTGCCATTTCGGCGACCAGGGAATCAGCCGTACCTGCCCTGGTTGATGCCAGAACCATGGCTGCGCCGAGCGCTGTGAAACCCTTAGTTATGCCGGCGTAAGACATCTTCATGGCGGAGGCAGCGCCCACGGGCCCAGCCTGAATAGGGGTGTCCAGGCCATATTGCGCTAGTACCGCAACGCTGCCAGCGTCCGGGCCAGATAAATATATTCGAGTATTGCGGGAGTCAGGTACCGGCGGCGGACCGATAATCCCGGCGTCGACGAAAGCTGCCCCGGTTTCCCGTATGACGCCATCGATACGCATGACAGTCTCGGGACTGACCGCGTTGCAATCGACATAGATTGGCTTGTGTCGGCCCGACCGAAGTGAGGGTGCGAGAGAGTAGGCCAGAGGCAGCGCCTCAGCGGGCGGCACGATCGACAGAATGAAGTCAACTTCTGGCAGAGAGCCGACTGGAGCATCAATCATGCCAGATGCCCTGGCGCGTTCGACACTTGCGGCTGAACGACCAGCCAAAGAAGTGCGAACCTGCAGCCCGGCGGCGGTTAATCGCGCGCCTACGGCGCTACCCATCATGCCCGGTGCGATAATGGCGACAATTGGTGTCATTCGTTTCCTCCTGCTGGCAAATCAGGGGATCTCAGGCTGTGCGCAAGAAAAAGACATAAAAAGACCCGATCGCTAGGCTGGATCGGGTCTTTTCGACTCAGCAGGAAGCAGCACTTCAACTGATGCGGATCGATGCCGCCTCAGGGCCTTTAGCGCCCTGAACAACGTCCATCCATATAGTCTGGCCCTCAGCAAGCTGCATCACGCCAGCCCGCTGCAACGCCGAAGCATGCACGAATACATCTTTTCCGCCCTCGGAAGGGGCGACGAAGCCAAAGCCCTTCGTGGCATTGTACCACTTGACCGTACCCTGCATCTCAACTGCCGGTCCGGTCGGCGCACCACGACGGGGTGCGGCTCCACGCTCACCGCCGAAGCCACCGCCGCCAGCGAAGCCTGGACTTCGCGGCGCACTGCGGGTAGCGGCGGGCGTGGCAGTACTCTCGTCGACAGAGAGCACCTCTGACACCTGCCGGCCTTTTTGACCTTGGCCGATCCGAACCCGCAGCGTCGCCCCTGGGCTGACAGCATTATGGCCAGATTGGTTCAGCGTGTTGGCATGCAGGAAAGCGTCGCCCGAACCGTCGGACAGCGCCACGAAGCCAAACCCCTTTTCAGGATTGAACCACTTGACGGTCGCATCGTGTTCGGGGCCGAACCCCGCTGAAGAGGGCCAGGAAGGTGCGACCCGCGGCATGTCGCCAGGCGGAGCACGATCAAAGCTGAAGTCGTCATCGAAGCCGCGGCGCCGGCTTGGGCGTCCGCGGCCGCGGTTGGTCATGTTCAAGAGAAAATCGTCCCCATTATCAAAGGCGTTGTTCAAGGCGAGCTTCGCTTTCAAGGCAAAGCCGCAGGTTGGTTTTCGATCAGGTAATCAAACTCTAGGAACCGTAGAAACCTTTCCCGGAAGTGCATACCCTGTGGTGATTGTCACGACGGACAATCCACTATACCGGTTGATCTAATTTTCGCCAGAGCGATTCGGCAAAAATTTATACACCCGACACAGTTCTTCTTATTTTTGTCAAGCGTCGCGTCAACCACGGTTAAAGAAGATCTGGTAGAGCCCTGATAGAGAGAGCTTTTCCATAAACCTAATCGTAGATTCATTGTCCGTGAAGAACTTAACTTCAGGCGAAGTTTGCGTTTTCTGCTGACGGCCTGACCTTAACAAGGGCGGCCAGCATCGGAACCGCCAAGGCTCGGCCAACCAATCGCAAGAGCCTGAAGTTTTCGCCGACAGCGGCGAGCGCCGCTTACAGGTAATTTACAAGAACCAGCGCAGCGGTCACACCCACCTGGCAAATACGATGACTCGCCAACGCTAGAGCCTGATGGCTTCAACCTGAAGCTCTCAGGCCCTAATGTCCCCAGGATCGTCAAGGCATCTCGAATTCTTCACATGTGCCGCTGCTTAGGAAAGCATCGAATGCTACACCGTTACCGCAAGTCGAGCCCGAAGGCCCTGCGCCAGACCTGGTAGAATCGGCAGTAGAACATTAAGATCTCGTTCAGCCTTACAAACCAGATACTGCATCGCGGCCGGCGTATCACCTTTCGGCTCGGGCATCAGCAGCCCGTCAGGCCCGAGCGGAAGTGCGGTCAAGCCAATATCTCCATAGACTTTCAACAGCTCCGGCCCAGCATGCCAAACAGCCGCGTCGCGTCCCTCCTGTTCAGCCAGATCGCGCAGGCGCCAGATTGTGGAAACCTGGTCGGTGGCATCGCCGACCGGATCACCCAACCCCAGCAACACGCGACCGAACCGGCGAAACGGAATAGCCGCACGAGCTGCCTCGCCAAGTACCACTCCATCAGCGTGTTGATCAGCACTTGCGCCCCAGCTTCGCAACAGGGTTTGCGCGCTGCTGTCCCACGGCAGGTAACGCACGTGGCCGGGACGCAGCAGCAACCACAACGCGGTCAATCCCAACAGCACTGCGATCGCCACCGCCAGACGCACGGTGTTCGGCAAATCTGGCGAAATGACAACCGCCCAGAAGGCATTATTCCGCAGCAGATGCGTGTGAGAACGTGTAATCGCCAGCGAAAAAAGGCACAGCCCGAGCACGCCCAGGGTTAAAGCCGTCGCCGGTTGCAACGGCTCACTCAGCAGGTGAGCGTGACGGTAGAAGCAGGCCCGAAACGGTGCCAGCAGCAATGTCGTCAATACCAGAATGCCGCAGACCCACAGTCGGCTTTCCTGTGTGGCAGCAAACGCTGCACCCATCACCAGCAGCATGATCGTCAAGCTCCAGGCCAGGTTGACCCGCCGCGAAAGCCCAACCGCCATCATTACCAACCCAGCGCCGATCAGCGACGGCACGAACTGCCCGGCCTGGCGGGCGAATTCACCATAGTCCGGGTCGATCCAGGAAAAGTCCGGTTGCGGCGCGAGCACGCCCAAACACAGCATCAGGACGCCGCACAGCCCGACGGCGCCGGTGGCTGCGGTGACCGCAAAGTCGGGTTCACTCCAGTTGCCGACCGCTTGTACCGGGGGAAGTCGGCTGAAGTGGCGCAGCACCCCGCCACCGCGAAGCAAGATCTCATTTCCCGCAAACAGCGACCCTGCCAGGAACAGCGGTATGACGTAGTAGTAGAGCCGGAACACCAGGATTGCCCCGACGATATGCGGGGCCTGCATGTACGGCTCCAGCCCGAACAGCATGGCTGTATCAAAGACCCCGATTCCACCCGGAAGGTTCGCGGCCAGTCCGGCAGTATAGCAGGAGACATAGATACCCAGGAAGATCAGCCACGTCAGGCCTGGCGCCGGAGGCAGAAGCGCATAGAAGATCGTGGCAGTGGTCGCGACATCCACGGTCGCCAGCATCACCTGAAGCCCCGCCATCCGCCAGCCGGGCAGTTGGATATCGTGGCCCAGAATTCTCATCCGGCCGAGTACACGCGCCAGCGTTGCATAACCCAGCACTGCAGCCCAGAACAGCGCGCCGACGCCGTAAAGCGCGATCTTCGGCAGGTGCTGACCGAAGAACGGTATTGCCCGCGGCTCCATGAACAGGATTACACCGCCCAACACCATCCCGCCCAATGCAAACGTCAGGCTGCAGAATGCGACGGTCTTGCCGATCTGCAGGGGCGTGAGACCCCAGTGGGCGTACAGCCGGTATCGAACGGCCGCGCCCGACACCGCCGCAAACCCGAGGTTGTGCGACAGCGAGTAGGCGCAAAACGACGCGAACGCGACCCGTGCGTACGAAACTTTGTGGCCGGCATAGATGGTTCCAAGCCGGTCATAGAATGTCAGGATGAAGTACGACAGGATGGTCCAGACGAACGAGAAGACCAGTGAGTGGACCGGTATCGCCGATAATGCGGCAGCGATGTCCTTCAGCTTAAGATGCCGGAATTCTCGCTGTACGACATAGATAGCACCCACCAGAAGGGCCACTCCCAAAACGGCGGGTAGGTGGCGGGTCCATGACTTCAGGCCGTTGCCTGTCCGACCGCCCATGCTTTAGGCCGCGTCCGCATCCGTTTTCGCAGCATGGCTTGCCGCTGAACGCTCCAGCGCCGATTGAATCAACCCGATTGTCTCCGGTATGCCGTAAAGGGCGACGAAGCCGCCGAACCGCGGTCCCTCCTGTTGCCCAAGCAGGACCTGATACAAGGCTGCGAACCAGCTTCTCAGGTCCGGGAATGGGTGGCGTTTGCCGACCTCAAAGACGATGTTCTGGATTGTCTCAGCCGAGTTGTCCGGCAGCGCGGCAAGACTTTCGGCCAGATCATTCAGCGCCGCGCGCTCGATTGTAGTCGGCTCACGGTAGCGTTTTTCCGGCCGGACGAAGTCGCGGTAATACGTAACTGCATAATCCGCAAGACGAGCCAGCAGCGGCTGAGTGTGCGGGTCGGCACCCGGGACATACCGCTTGATGAAGCCCCAAAGGATATCTGGATGCTCGGCGTTCACGACGCTGGCCAGGTTGAGCAGCATGGCAAAAGAGACCGGGCTACCGGCATGATTCGGCCGTTGCCCCGCGCTGATGTGCCAGGCCGGATTTGCCAGGTCGGGTTGGACCCGCAGCTTCTCAAGGTTGCCTATATACTCATCCACCGCGCGGGGAATCACATCGAAGTACAAGCGTTTTGCCCGCTGCGGCTGATTGTACATGAACTGCGCCAGTGACTCTTTCGGCGCATAGGTCAGCCAGTCCTGCACCGACAGGCCGTTGCCTCGGGACTTGCTGATCTTCTGGCCGTCCTGATCCAGGAACAGCTCGTAGGTCATACCCTCTGGCGGCGATGAGCCCAAGATGCGGCAGATGCGCCCTGACAGCCGGACAGAGTCGATCAGGTCCTTCCCGGACATTTCATAATCCACCGAGAGGGCATGCCAACGCATTGCCCAATCGGCTTTCCACTGCAGCTTACAGGCGCCCCCACGAACCGAGGTCTGGAAGTGGTCACCAGTGACAGGGTCAGTCCATGTCACCAGCCCATTAACCGGATCGATCTGATCCATGGGCACCTGCATCACGACGCCGGATTGCGGGTGGATTGGTAGAACAGGCGAATAGGTGGCACGCCGATCTGGTCCCAGTGTGGGCAGGATCACCGCCATCACTGGCTCATAGCATTGCAATATGCGCAGCAAAGCGTCGTCGAAACGGCCGGATCGGTAATAGTCCGTCGCCGAGGCGAACTCATAATTGAATCCAAACGAGTCGAGGAACCCCCGCAGGCGGGCGTTGTTGTGGGCGCCAAAACTCTCATGCGTGTCGAATGGATCAGGAATTTGAGTGAGCGGCTTGCCGAGGTGCGCGGCCAACATCGTGCCGTTGGGAACGTTGTCCGGCACCTTGCGCAGTCCGTCCATGTCGTCGCTGAATGCGAGCAATCGCGACGACAGGCCGGTCAACTGGGCGAACGCGTTGCGCACCCAAGTCGTGCGAGCCACCTCACCAAATGTCCCAATATGTGGCAGACCGGAAGGCCCATAGCCGGTTTCGAACAAAGCGCTTTCTTTGCCCGATGCAGCGACGCGCTGAACAACCTTGCGCGCTTCTTCGAACGGCCAGGCCTTCGGAAGTTCAGTCGGCATACGGTAAACCGAGTTGGACATGGGCGGAAGCTATGGATGGGGCTGCCCCAGGTCAATCGTAACCGTTGCTGCCTACGGCGATGGACAGAAATTCATCCCGGCCAGATCATCCGCCAGCGCAGGCAAAGCACACAAGATAACACCCGCACTTTGCCCGCCGTACTATCAATGCATGGCCAGCTTGTGCTGGTAACCGGAATGGCCAGCGGCAATGTAGTCTCAAAGGGAGCGATGAATGCGCTGGTGACGTGGCTGTCCCGCAATAGGTATTGGGGGAGGGCGTGGGATGGGGGTGACGGGCAGTACGCCGAGACAACAATCAACGGACCCCTCTGCCTGTCCATCGCCGCGAAAACACTCCTGACGACTGACCTCAGTATTTGCTGCGATGCTGTCTACCTAAACGTATACACACTGAGCGCATTGTCCCTGAACAGCATGCGCTTTTCGTCTTCAGTCATCTGAAACCTGAATGCCAGGTGCGGGTCGTCAAAATCCCAATGGGGATAGTCGCTGGAGTACAGCATCCGGTCCCAGCCGACCCACTCAAAAACCTGACGCAGATCTTCGGGATGCTCCGGTTCTTCCACAGGTTGCGTTGCGAACCACAGGTTCTTCTTCATGTAATCCGATGGCTTGCGCTTCAGATGAGGCACCTCGTCGCGCAGCTTCATCCAGTGGGCGTCGAGCCGCCACGCAAGCTGCGGTGCCCAGGCAAAACCGCCCTCGATCAGCACGACCTTGAGCCGGGGGAACGCTTCGAACACCCCTTCCAGGATGAGGCTGGCAGCCTGGTTCTGCATCGAGTGCACCAGACCGTGGTGGTCTTCGATGTAGAACTGTGGCCAGCCGCCGGCCGACGGTGCGCTGCTCTGCGTGCCGCCGATGTGCAGCCCGATTGACAGGCCGTTGGCTTGGGCGGCGGCAAAGATCGGCCAGTAGCGTCGGCGCCCAAGAGGCTCCGATGTCTTTGAGCCAAGCTGGATCTGGGCGAACCGCCAGTCCCCGGCACGCTTCTCAATTTCGGCGACCGAAGCATCCGGGTCATCCGACGGCACCAGGATTGATGCTCGCAGCCGAGGTTCCAGCTCGACGAACTCGTGCGCCTGCCAGTCGTTCATCGCACTGCACAGGGCAGCAGCCTCATCCAGGTTGCGCGATGTGTTGCCGCCCAGCAGCGGCTCCAGCACGCCGAAAACGATGTTGTAGGGATCAAGCAATTGCTTGCGGATGAAGTCCACGTCCGAGCCTGGCAAGCCACCTGCGGGCGGCCATGCATCCCGACGGGAGGTGTTGGGCGAAAACCGAGGATATGTGCCGCGGTCGGCATAGGGGCCGCAGTTGAACTTGCCATACTCGCCCAGATGCTGTCGCCAGCGGTTTGACAGGTAGGCGTTCAAGGCACCCGGCTTCGGATAAGGATGGATATCGCAGTCGATGATGCCCAGCCGGCTGTCAGCCAAGCCGGCTGGAATCGCAACGGGTGCATTCATGGCACTTCCTCATTCAGACGCGGATAGGTTCGCAGGGGATTCGCCACGCGTATCTTCTGTTGCAAACTGGCAGACAGGCCAACCGGCATGACCGCATCCCTTTCAAACTGCCAGTGCGGATAATCCGATGCAAACAGCAGCATGTGGTCGGCATCTATCTGCTGGATGATCCGCTCCACCGCATCACCATCCGGCGCATCGAAGGGCTGGATGGTCAGGGAAACGTTTGCGCGGATTATCTCGGCGGGTGAGCGGCTTACCCACGGCACCTCCGCCCGCACGCCACGCCAAGTCTTGACCGCGCGCCAGATAAAGCCCGGCAGCCAGCTAACCCCTGATTCCAGCAGCACGAACCGTAGCTCGGGAAACTTGTTGAACACCCCGTTGGAGATCAGGCTGAGTAGCTGATCCTCAAACGCCTGCGAATTGGCAACATAGTCGTGTAGATAGTGCGAGGGCCACCCGGTTGATGTCGGGGCATAGCGATACATGCTGCCGGCGTGGATGCCGATCGGCAGGCCGTGGCGCGAAGCAGCCTGCCAGATTGGCCAGTAGTACGATCGGCCCAGCATCATCTCGCAGGCCGCCGGCATCAACACCTGCACGAACCGCCTGTCGCCCGCGCAGCGCTCGATTTCCTCAGCGGCCAGCAAAGGCGCTTGTGCGGGCACAACGATGGAGGCGCGAAGCCGAGGCTCCTTGTCCAGCCAATGCTCCCTCATCCAGTCGTTGACGGCGGAGCAGATCGCCGCGCCCATGCTCTCACTGACCGCAACCTGCCCACCGGTCAGCGGGTTGCAGATTGCCGTGGTGATGCCGAACGGGTCCAGAGCCTGGCTGCGCATGGCCTGCAGACTGGCGGCTGGGCGCTGACCCTTGATGCGCCAGTCAGGACGGCAGGTTATCGGCGCATTTGGTGGATAGGACATCATGTCGAAACCATCGATACCGCGCGCGACAAACGACTCCCGCCAGAAATCGTTCATATAGGGCAGCAGCGCTTTGATATCGGGCACGCCAGGATGGATGTCGCAGTCGATCGCAGCAGCACTCATGGCCTTCTCCGGCGTCAACTATGCGACCCGGCTGATTCCACTGTCAATTATGCCGCAGCACCTGGATGACCAGCAGTGCCTACGGCGGCCTTGTTGGTCCTTCGCCTAGCGTCCGATCGCAGAGAAGCGCTTCGCCGCGTGAATCGGCCACTTCAAGCCAAACCGACGTATCGCCCTTCACTGATGGGCGATACTAGGACGCTTTTTCCTTCACCGGCTTGGTGTCGTTCGCCGCGACCGGCTTGACGACGCTGCTGATCGTCTCGCGCAATACGGTGACCCGCAGATTGGGCGCGATCTCCACCTCGATCTCCGCCGACGGGGTCTGCTTGCCATCCTTGTCCTGGACCATGGGCACGCGCTGCACTACGCCCAAAATTCCCCCGCCCGTCACCACCTTGTCGCCGCGCTTCAACGCCTGCAGCATTGTCCGCATCTCCTTCTGCTTCTGCTGCTGCGGGCGGATGAGCAGGAAGTAGAAGACGGCGAAGATCAGCACCAGCGGGGCGAACTGCGTCGCACTGCCCAGCAGGCCGGCGGCATCCTGCGCATAGGCCGGGGCTATCAGGGTAAACGGGTCCATTCGCGCACAGGTCCTTGCGATGCAGCGGGCGGGACCATAGTTTCCGCCCCTCTTTCGTCAAGCCGTCACCGACGCTACCGGGAACGCTGCCTATATGGAACAGACTTTGACCGATCTGCTGCAACGGATAGCCGGCGCACTAGAGCGTCTGGCACCGCCGCCGCCTGATCCCGCGGACCTGACGCAAGCGGATGCATTCGTCTGGCAGCCGTCGCCACCCCGCCTGGCGCCGGTGCCAGCCGTCTCTCGTGTCGATATCGACCTGCTGAAGGGCGTTGAGCAGCAGAAAACCATCCTGGTTGAGAACACCTTGCGCTTCGCTCGCGGCTTGCCAGCCAACAACGCCATGTTGTGGGGGGCGCGGGGAATGGGCAAATCCTCGCTGGTCAAGGCGACCCATGCCATTGCCAACCAGCGCGATCCAGGCTGCCTGGTGCTGATCGAGATCCACCGCGAGGATATCCGCACGTTGCCCGATCTACTGAACCTGCTGCGCACCAAGCCCAGGCGATGCCTTATTCTGTGCGACGACCTGTCATTCGAGAAAGAAGACGCCGACTACAAGGCGCTGAAGTCGGTATTGGACGGAGGCATTGAAGGGCGGCCGGAAAACGTGCTGTTCTATGCCACATCGAACCGGCGGCATCTGATGCCGCGCGACATGATCGATAATGAACGATCCACAGCCATCAACCCAAATGAGTCGATCGAGGAGAAGGTCTCGCTCTCCGACCGGTTCGGCCTGTGGCTAGGCTTCCATAACTGTGACCAGCCGACCTTCCTGGCGATGATTGACGGTTACGCCGCAAATTTTGCCTTGCCGATCAACGCGGACGATTTGCATGCGCAAGCTCTGGAATGGTCTGTCACCCGAGGTGCCCGCTCGGGCCGCGTGGCATGGCAGTTCGTGCAAGAAATGGCGGGACGGTTGGGTGTCGCGGCTAAAGCCGCGGTCTAGAGCTAAGCAAAAGTAGCGGCCTCAGCCGTCAACGGAGATGCCGGCAGCCAGTTCCGCGCGGTCGACATGGGCGACCTTAGATTCGGCGCCTCAATGTGACTGATGTTGCAGAATGAGACTGTCAATTACATTGGCTGGTGATCTAGTCTCGCGGGAAAGTTGCAGGACGGTTACACTCCCGTCTGGTGATAATGGGTTCATATGTAATGACCGGAACTGTCCCGGCAGGCCCGTTGCCTATAGCCGGCATCCTGTTGCTCGGACCGGGCCGGTCCTTCGGTGCTAGGATTTCCTCTTGTCGAGACACTTGTTAATTGCAGGAACCGGACGCGCGGGAACCAGTTTCCTTGTCCGCTACTTGACGCAACTCGGTATGGACACGCACCTCTCTCGCTTTGGCACCAACGCGGCCTGGGACGACAGAGCCAATGCGGGTCTGGAAAACGTCCCGGTGGGACGGGAAGAGGATCTTCCATATGTAATAAAATCGCCGTTCACCTACCAAGTCATCCACGACATGCTGGCCCAGAAAACATGCGAGTTCGACGCCGTGGTGATCCCCATGCGTGACCTGGTGGAGGCAGCAGCAAGTCGTTCAATTGTAGAAATGCAAGCGATGCACCTTGCCTCCCCTTGGATGACCGATCTGGATCACACGTGGGAGCATTACGGGCATACCTGGGGCGGCATCGTCTATTCGACCAGCCCCGTCGACCAGGCCCGCCTGCTTGCTGTCGGCTTCCATCAGTTGCTGGAGCAACTGGTCAAAGCTGATATCAAGTTGATACTGCTATCGTTTCCGCGGCTTGTCGAGGACGCCGATTACCTGCATGGCAAGCTGGCAACGGTGCTGCCTGAAGCGGTATCTGCCGGCCAGGCGCGCCTGGCACATGCCGCGACCGCCGATCCTTCCAAGGTCCGGGTCGGGCGCGAGGTCCATACTCCACCACCCGGTCAGGTTTCGGGATTTACCCTCAGCGGACCCGACCGGGACTGCCTGGAGCGTGCGGCTCTCAACCGAGTCGTCGCCGAAGCCAGGCAGAAGATAGCGCAACTGGAGGCGAATTGTGCCAATGCGCAGGCGCAACTCCACCAAGTCTCGGCAGAGACCACTCAAACGGTCGTCGATCTGCGGACGGAGCTTGCTGATGCCCACGCGGCCTTGCAGCTTTCCCAAACCGGGAATGATCAGGTCACTGAGGCCAGGCGGGAACTCCAGGTCGCGCTCGCAGACATGACTGATCAGCGAGACTGCGAGCGGAGCCTGCGCCTGACCCTGGATCAGGCGCTGAACGCGGCAACCAGCGAACGCGATTGCTGCCGGATCGCGTTGCAGACCTCCGAGCAGTGCGTCATCAGTCTGACGGCGCAGCGCGATCAGGCCAGAAACGAGTTGGCCGCCGCATCTTCGGCAACCGAAAAGCTGCGAGAACGCCTTGCCAGCATCGAGGGCGCGACCACGTGGCGGGCTGCACAGCTTTTTCAGCGCGGCGTCGGTGTTCTACCATGGAGCCGACCACTCGCGCGGCGACTGTTCCGCACTGATCGGTGCTGAGCCTTCCGACCGACACACCACTGGCACGGTCTTCAATCCATAAGCAATTTTGTGCCGGTGCCGCAGCTTCCGGCACCTTCTTGACCCCGGGTCACGCGGCTCCCGCAATCGTTGCCGCTTCCCCGCTCACCGTTGTCCGCCGGACATCGCGGATCTCAGTGCGGTCAAAGCGGCGAGCCCGGTGCATCGTTGTCCGGTTGTCCCACATCACCAGATCGCCGACGCGCCACGGGTGCGAATAGACAAAGCGTGGCTGGGTGGCGAATTCGGTCAGATCGCGCAGGAACATCCGTGCTTCCGGTATGGTCCATCCCTCGATTGTCCCTGCATGGGACGACAGGAACAGTGATTTCCGGCCCGTCACCGGGTGCACGCGTACCAGGCGCTGGCGGACCGGCCGGAAAGCATCCCGTTCTTCGGCGCTGAAATCAGTGAACCCGATCGCCTCGCGCGAGAACATCAGCGAGTGCTCGCAGATCAGGTCCTCAACCTCACGCTTGGTCCGTTCGTCCAGCGCATCGTAGGCGCCCCGCATGTCGGCAAATTCAGTGTTGGCACCCCACGACGGAATGATTCGCCCCGACAAGAGCGAATACTTTGCAGGAACAGGCCGGAAGGAACTGTCAGAGTGCCATAGGCGGTCCCCAAGCTTGAAGAACCACACCCTGTCCTGATCGGACATGACGTTGCCGGACTTGTCGAGGTTGGAGAAGTCCGCCATGCCGGCACCAAGTCGCGAGTCATCCTTCTTGCGGATATGTCCGGGGGTATTATAGCCCTCCAGCTCACCGAAATGGCGGGTGAATTCTATTTGCTGCTGATCCGTCAACGTCTGATCGCGGAAAACCAGCACAGCAAATTCATCCATACCATGTTCGATCGCTACGATGTCGGCCGTTGACAAAGGTTCACAGCAAGCCGCGCCGATGACCTCCGCAGCGAAGCCTGGATGAAGCGGGGCGATGGATAGGGCCATCTCGAGTTCCTTCCTCGTGTTCGGCAGATGACTCAAGCTCAGCCGTTTTTGCCGTCAGCCGCAACCAAGCTTATCGATGCTCTGCCTTGGTCAAGCAAGCCAACATAGGCAATTAAGCCGAAGTTGCCCAAATGGCGCAGGCTTCTGGCGCGCGAATTGCTTACCAGCTCGACACGCTGCAACTGGGAGCAACTGCCAATGGGCAAGATCAGGATTGCGCATCTCGCCGGACCCACCGCAACGATCCAGAACACGCCACCGCTCGTTACGTCGAACAAAGCTCGGCGGCTCCACGGGATGCCGCTTCGACAAAGCACGCTGGGTGAGCCGATCCGCTACGACGCGCTGCGCGCGCAGCGGCTGGCCGCTCCGGCAACGGTTTATGTTGAACAGTTCTCTGCCCATCCGCTGGAACAAGACGCGGCGGCGCTGTATGGGCCAGCGGACGCTTATGCCGATGCGGAAGGGGCAATACACCCTCAGCCCACCAGCCCCACCGATAAGCCGGTCTATCGCGTCGATCTCCATCCCGACGATGGGCTTTACCCGCTGCCCTACATGGCTCGCCAGGTGGACGGATCGGCCTGGGAGGAAGAATGCACGGCACCAGGTTCGCTTCAGGCCCGACAGGGCTTCTATCCCGACGGCTCACGCAGCTTCGAGGAGATTGACCGGTTGGGCATCGGTGACGACGGCACCGCCGGGCTGCTTTCCGCGATTGCCGAGGTCGACTTCCACCGCGTCCAGCCGCCGTCCGGCTACACCCAGGGATTGCCTGAAGCAAAGCGCCGAGATGTGGGCACCGGCGCCATCCCGCCAGAGGTACGTGGACGCGACTTCTATCCTTACAAGCCATGGCATCTGCCGGCGGCACCGGCCCGCCCTGGTCTGGCTCGCACTGCAAACGCCGTCCAGGCGGTAATGGACAGCGGCAAATACGACGGGGCCATCTGGACCCAGGGCAGTCCGCAAATAGAGGAGACCAGCTACTGGCTCAATCTGCTGATCGACACCCGCCTGCCGCTTTGCTGCAACGCCGCACAGCGGCCGCAGGGCCAGATCAGCGCGGATGGGCCGAAGAACATCGTAGATTCGGCGCTGTATATTCGCTCACGTGTCTGGGCCAACAAGGACGGCCGCGACCGCGCCGGGGTCGTGGTCATCCAGGAACAACTGATCTATGCGGCCCGCGAGGTGATGAAGGTGGATGCACGGCCGGGCGGTTACATCGCCACAGGCCTGGGCGGCGTGTTGGGGGCGGTCAGCCACAACAGCAAGCCGGTGTTGCAGTATTTGCCGGTGGCGCTGCACACCTATCGGTCAGCGGTCAACATCAACCGACTGCCGGAGGCCGTGACCGCCGTTCGCAGATCGGCGGAAGGCATCGAGAGCTTCAGGCTTGCGGTCAAGGCGGCGGATGGAAAACTGCTGGACAACGCCGTCGCATCAGTCTCCATCGTCAAAGACGGCAGCTATGCCAGCGAAGAGGTGCTGGGCTCGCCGGACGATGAAGCAGACCTTGTGGCACTGATCGCGCACAAGCTGTCACTCGGCCGCCTCGGCGGACTTGTGGCAGAGGGACTGACCCCCTACGGCATTGTTTCTGCCTATGTCCGCCAGGCTGTGCTGCTGCGGGCGGTCTACAGCGGACTGCCGGTCGTGCGCGTCGGGCGCGGCAATTGCCAAGGCTTCCCGGAAGCAGACCCGGACTTCATCGCCGGTTCCAACCTGACATCTACCAAGGCGCGGCTGCTGCTGATCGCAGCGATGATGAAACTTGGCAGCTTGCCCCCGGCACGTGATCCGGATCAGCCGTCACCCGAGGAAGCCGCCGCGCTACGGGCAAAGGTTGCCCAATATCAGGCAATCTTCGACACGCACTGATACCGGCAGCCCGAAGGGATGACCGGTATGCGGGCCGGATTGCCAAATGGACGTGTCGTGCGGCTGCCCGCGAAATCAATACGATACCAACGGCCCGACCGTTTGAAGAACGGTTGAGCCGCTGGTATGAGATCAGCGAACGCTACATTGCTTGCAGACAGCTTCTGAGCATACGATTTCACCTTAGCCTTTGATGCCCGTCATCGCGATCCCGCGTATGAAGAACCGCTGCAGGACCAGAAACAGCAGGATCAACGGCAACGTCGCGACCGTCGCTCCGGCGAAGGTTTCGCCCCAGTTCGGCAACTGGCCCGGCGCCACCGACTGTGCAATGGCGAGTTGAATGACCTGATTTTCGGGTGATTGCAGGATCACCAGCGGCCACAGAAAGCTGTTCCACGAGAACAGGAAGGTAACCAGCGCGAGCGTCGCCAGCGCCGTGCGGACATTGGGCAGGATTATGCTCCAGAAGATGCGGAAATGGCCCGCACCATCGATGGTGGCGGCGTCGTCCAGCTCCTGTGGCAGCTCCTCGAATGCCTGGCGCAGCAGGAACAGGCCGAACGGGCTGGCGATCCACGGGATGAAGGCAGCCACCAGAGTGTCCTGCAGGCCAACATGGGCGACGACCTGGTACAGCGGCACGACCAGCGACTCGATCGGCAGCAGGAATGTCATCAGGATGACGATGAAGACGATGTTCCTGCCGGGAAAGCGTATGCGCGTCAGCCCATAGGCGGCGAGCGCACAAAGCGTCAGGGTGCCGACGACCTGGCAGGCGGAGATGATGGCGGAGTTCAGCAACGCCCGCCCAACGCCACGTTGCGTGAACAAATGAATAAGGTTGTTCAGCGTTGGATGAACCGGAACGAAACTGCGCCAGCTAACCGGATTGATGTCGCGAAAGATGGTTGCCTGAGGTTTGAAGGAAGAGGCGGCGATCCAGGCATACGGCAACAGGAAGACAATGGCGATCACTGCAAGCACGGCAATCGCGGATGTGACACGCAAGGCAGCCCGCACGGCTAATAGTTCCACTTCGTACGAAGCAGCCTCATCTGCACCAGGCTGATCCCCAATACGATGAACATGAACACCGTGGATACGGCTGATGCCATCCCGGGCTGCTGAAGGCTGAAGGCGGTCTGGTAGATATTGTAGACAACGAAGTTGGTGGTACCGTCGGGACCACCACTGGTCATGATCAGCGACGGCGCAAAAGACTGAAGAGCAAACACTGTCATGATCACCACAACAAACAGCGTGGTACGTCCCAACAGCGGCAGGACGACGTGGCGCAGGCGCTGCCATCCCGAAGCGCCATCAACCCGGGCGGCGTCCTCTAGTTCAGTCGGGATGCCCTGAAGGCCGGCCAGGAACAGAACGGTGGCGAAACCTAGCTGCTGCCAGACCGTGACGGCAACCACGGAGGGCAGTGCCTGCAACGGGCTGGTCAAGAATGCCATCCGCGGCAGACCAAGCTCCGTCAGCGTGCCGTTGATCAGGCCATTGTCGGGATCAAGCAGGAAGGTCCACATCGTCGCAATAACCACTGCCGAGGTCACCACGGGCAAGAACACCACCGTTCGCACGATCGCACGCATCGGAAGTCTGCCGTTCAGGTAGACCGCCAGCAGGAAAGACAGCGGAATGACCAAGGTGGTAGTACCGGCGGCAAAACCGAAGGTTACAACGAATGATTGCACCGCATCTGGATCAGTAAACAACGCATAATAGTTCTGCAGGCCAACGAACACACGGTCATCAGGATTAAGCAACTGATAGTTGTACAGGCTGTCGCGCAGCATGCTCACCACCGGCAGATACTGGAATATGGCCAGCAGCAGCAGGAATGGGCCAATAAAGGCGGCAATAGTAATGCCACGCTGCAGGCGCCCCCGCCATCGGGAAGCGTCTGCACGGCGGCCGGAACCGGTGACGGGACGGTTCAGCGGCTGAGGATCGGCTGCAAGCTGCGTGCCGCCGCGTTCAACCGAGCTTTTGGGTCGGCACCATAGGCGATATCACGCAGCGCATCAGTAACGATTTTGTCGTACTGCGCGAAATGGGGAGACGGTGGCCGCGGCTGCCCCCACTGCACGAGCTCCTGATCAAAAATTGACAGTGGATATTGGTTCAGGGTGGGCAGCTTGTCGCGCACGGATTTCAGCACCGGCAGGATCTCCCCATTACTGGCGTGGTCCAATGCCGCGGATCCGCTGCTGACATCGATGACAAATTTGGCCGCCTCGGCCGGATGCTGGGTCTTGCTGCTGACACCCAGCGTCACACTGCCGGTGTGTACAATCGGTGTCCTGATGTGGGGCATAGGTGACACACCCCATTTGAATCCCGGATCATGCTTGATCAGGCCGGCCATGAAATACGAGGTATCCAGCGTGAAGCAGGCCTTGCCGTCCTCGAACGCCGTTGGAATACCTGCCTTCGGCGTCACCTTCTCGGCGTTGAAAAGGCCGCGGTAGAATGTGGCACCGGCGATAGCCTCCGGCGTGTTCAGCCATCCTTCGGCAGTCTTGCCGTCGGGCGACAGCGCAAAATACGTCTTGTAGGCGCTGCTGTCCTTCGGCGCGCTGGGATCACCCTCGGTGCGAAGGAACAGCAGGTCGCGATAGACGAAGCCGGGCTGGCCTGTGCCAAAATGACTTGGCGCCAAACCCCAGACGGTGACGCTTTCACCCTGTCCCTGCTGGCATTTCTTCATGGCATCGACAGCCTGGGCCCAGGTCCAGCCGTCTTTCAGCTCTCTCGGCGGATGGATGTTGAGCTTATCCAGCAATGTGGCGTTATAGAACAACGCCAACGTCGTTTGCTGCGTTCCGGGTGAGTAGAGTTTGCCGAGGTAGCTGTGCTCCGTCAGCGATGCCTGCGTCACATCGTCCTTGAAGCCGGGGGGCAGATACGGGTCGAGCGGCAGCAAAACCCCAGCGGCGGCATAGCTTGCTGTGTTGGGTCCATCGTAGCCAAGAATGTCCGGAGGATGGCCCGAAGCGGCGAGCACGCTGATCTTGTCGGCCAATTGGCCGAACGGAACCTCGTTTACTTCAATGCTCACGCACGGATTGCTCGCTTCCCATTTGCTGACCACATCCGGCTGAGGCGGATTGTTAATGGAACGCAGCAGACGCAACGTTGTCTTGCCTTGGGGACAGGCCGAACTGCTCTCCGTCGCCAAGGCGTTCGCGCCTGCCAGCGTCAGCAGGGCAATGAGCAGCAAGATGGATTTTATCATCAGCGCATCCTCAAGACGGTATCAGGCGGCTGCGCGAGCAAAGGTTTCCAGCAGCAACGCAACGAATTTGCGCTGGTCGGCATGGAACGCAAAATGGCAGTTCGGCGGCTGACCGCCTCGCAAATTGGTGTCCACCACGGTCCGCCCGGTCGTCAGCAGACCTTGGGTTTCGACCGCGACATGCAGGTGCTGCGTGGTAATGACCGACGGGTCTAATAAATAAGCCACACAAAGGGCGTCATGCACCGGCGCCGCATTTTTCTCTGTCATTGGTTGCGTTGCGTCATAGGCATTGATACGGCGCGTGATGAAGCGTGACGCGGCGATGCCGGCTGGCGTTGCCAGTGCCGCCATCTTTTCGCAAGCCTCTGTCGACACAAGCGCCTGATGTGTGGCATCGAGAGGCACCATCACCAGCTTACGAAACCCGGCGGCCAGCACGGACGCGGCAGCGTCGGCATCAGCCCAGATGTTGAACTCGGCCGATGGCGTTACGTTGCCGTGGTGGTGCGCCCCGCCCATGATGACGACCTCGGGTACCCGCTCAACAATCTTGGGATCAAGCGCGACGGCGGCGGCGATGTTGGTCAGTGGGCCGGTTGGCACGAGAGTAATCTCTTCAGTCGTCTCGCGGTACGTCTCGATCAGGAACTCAACGGCCGCCCTTCGCTGCTTGATACTCACGGCCTCGGGAATATCCAAAGCCTGACCGTGTATTCCTGTTGGTACCGCATTGGCGCGCGGGATTGGGAAGTCGAGCCGCACCAACGGTCGCGCTACGCCCTCGAAAACAGGAATATCCGGACGGCGAATAAAATCCAAGGTCCGCAAAGTGTTGTCGGTGCAGTACTGCACCTCGACATTGCCGTTCACTGTCGTAACGCCTATCAGATCAAGCTCCGGATGCAGAGCGGCTAGCATGATTGCGACAGCGTCATCAGTCCCGGTGTCGACGTCGAGGATAAGCTTGCGGGGCATGTGCGATGTTCTCCGGCTTCATGACGTGCTTGGCTTGGCAGTGTGGTGACCGCTCGGTATCGTTGGACTGATGCTATCACCCGCTGGTTCAGGCGCAACAGCGAGAGGCCGGTTTGGAAGATGGCATTATCTTCATGTTTAGAGCGGCTTCGCGCAGACTGGAATCGTGCAAAGGCGCGATTCTGCGCGAGTAGCCGCGTGAACCGATGAAGTAGAGCGGTTCCGCCCTATGGTGGAACCGCTCTAAGCAGACGCTTGTAGCGACAGTCGGCCGCTGAGCTATATTTCGATCGCGCTACGCACGCCGACGTTCGGACTGCTTGCGCATGACGCAACCGATATCGCCAATTCGCCTGGTACATGCCAGACTGCTTCCGACGGTTCGTGCCGGTCAGTTCGGGGTAACAAACACCTAGCCGTAGACTGGAAGAAAGCATGCTGGAGCGGGTTGATGTCGTGATCATTGGTGCTGGCGCCTCTGGAGGCGCCGTGGCCTGGAGCCTGGCCGAGACGAAGATGCGCATTGTCTGTCTGGAGCAGGGTGATTGGGTTAGGCCGACTGAGTATCCAAGCAACGGCCGCGACTCTGAAGCCCGACAGATGGCCGCATTCAGCGCCAGCCCCAACCGGCGGGCCTCAATGACCGACTATCCAATCAATGAAGACAACTCGCCGATCAAGGTGGTGAACTTTAACGGCGTCGGCGGCGGGACAATTTTGTACGCTGGGCACTACCCACGCTTCCATCCCTCGGACTTCCGGGTGCGGTCGCTGGATGGTGTCGCCGACGACTGGCCAATCGATTACGAGACTTTAGAGCCGTACTACGCGCAAAACGACCTGATCACCGGGGTATCCGGGCTGGCGGGTGATCCGGCCTATCCACCAAAGCGGCCAGCGATGCCTCCGCTCCCGCTCGGCAAGACCGGTGCTACGTTGGCACGCGGGCTGAACAAGCTTGGCTGGCATTGGTGGCCGTCGGACAGTGCCATCGCCTCGACCGAGTATGAGGGACGGGCGGGCTGCATCAATCTTGGCAATTGTGTAGGCGGCTGCGCGCAGGGCGCGAAGGCGAGCTCCGACATCACCTACTGGCCGCAGGCTGTTCGGGCGGGCGTTGAGCTGCGGACGCACTGCCGCGTGCGGGAGATCACCACAGATCAAACCGGCATGGCGTCTGGGGTCGTTTACTATGATCCGGAGGGCAACGAGCAGTTCCAGCCCGCCGAGGTGGTGATCCTGGCCTGCAATGGGATTGGCACGCCGCGGATCCTGCTCAACTCGACATCGTCACGGTTTCCCGCCGGCTTGGCAAATTCAAGCGGGCTGGTCGGCAAGAATCTGATGTTCCACCCCTACGCGCAAATCTATGGTTATTTCGATACATCACTGGATGGCTATCGCGGTCCCGGCAACTGCATATGGAGCAAGGAGTTCTATGAGACCGACGCCGCCCGCGGCTTCGTACGAGGCTACACCTTTGAATTCAACCGCGGCCAGGGTCCGGTGCAGACGGCGATTACAGGCATCTCGACCGGCCGTATACCCTGGGGCGAGGGTCATCACGACGCCTATCGCAAGCTGTTCTGTCATCGCACAGGCATGATGGCGATCTGTGAGGATTTGCCGGAGGAGCATAACACGGTCACGCTCGACCCTCTGCTGAAAGACGGCAACGGCATTCCTGCGCCCAGGATCGACTACACCTTCAGCGAGAACAGCCGCAGGATGCTGCAACATGCTGTGTCGCGCGGCACTGAAATCATGCAGGCTGCCGGGGCCCGCGATGTTGGCGTGGAATCTCCGGTCATCGCCGGCGGCTGGCACCTCATGGGCACCGCTCGCATGGGAAAGGACCCGGGGCGTTCGGTCGTCAATGAGTGGGGCCGCAGTCACGACGTGAAAAACCTGTTCATCGTCGACGGCAGCATCTTCGTGACCTCGGCTGGCGTGAACCCCACCTGCACGATCCAGGCGTTGGCGCTGTACATCGCCGACAATATCAAGCATCGGCTGGCTACCTTGTTCGATTGAGGCAGTAATGCGGAACCACGATCCTGGTCTTACGGCGGATGAGACGCGGTCCTTGCGGTGTATCGCCGCGCTGATGATACCTGCCAGCTCGGCGCATGCCGTGCCCGGCGCGGATGATGAGACCATCTACGCTGATATCGTATCCAGTATTGGGCGCGACACGGCACTGGTGAAGCAGGCGCTCGAACAACTGAATCAGTTGGTTGACGGTGTCTTCGCCGATGCATCCCTGGCGCGGCGTCAGGTGGCGGCCGAGGAATTGCGCCAATCCGGCAATGCATCCGGCGGTGCATCCCTGGCGGCTCTGACACGGGTTGTCGTGCAGTGCTACTATCGCGACGATCGCGTCATGCGCTCTTTAGGGATGGAGGTCAGACCGCCGTTTCCGAAGGGGTATGAGGTGGAACAGGGCGACTGGTCACTGCTTGATCCCGTCCGTGCGCGCCCAGCGTTCTATCGTCGCACGACCTAGGTTCAGCGTCGGCCTGACTTCGCCCTTCAGCGAGATCCCGCGCCAACACTTCGGGACGGCGTTGTGCCGGCAAGCCATAACCGCCTGATCCGCCGGTCACGACTTCAATCACGTCCCCGCGGCGCAGCGTGCCCGATCCATGATGCAGTGGCGCCGTTGTCCTGATCGACGCTCTCCCTCCTTCCAGGCCGCCAGCCAATCCCCAAGGCGGCGAAATCAGCCGCGATCCGTCTACCCGCACGTGGCACTCGTGGTCCGCGCGGTAGACGCGCCGGATAGCCATGCCGCCGCGATACCGGCCTGCTCCACCCGATCCATCGACCAGTTCATAGCGTACCAAGGTCAGCGGGTACTCCGTTTCCAGCGCCTCGACCGGCAGATTGGAGGTGTTGGTCATGTGCACATGGACACCGTCCAGCCCGTCTTTGTTGAAACGCGCCCCTGACCCGCCGCCGATGGTCTCCAGATACACCCAAAGCCTGTTGTCATCCGGCTGATGCCCGGCGAACGTGATGGAAAAACATGCGCCGTTAGAGGCTGCCGTGACCTTCTCCGGCACCGCGGAAGCCAGTGCGCCGAAGATCAGGTCGACCACCCGCTGACACAGGGACAGCCGCCCGTTCACCGCCGCCGGATGAACGCAGGAAACGATCGTCCCCGCCGGTGCAGACACCGTGATCGGCCGGGCAAGCCCAGCATTTGGCAGGATGGTCGGATCCACAATGACTTTGACGGCATAGTAGACCGTTGACAGCAGAGCAGTCAGTGTCATGTTCAACCCCGCGCGCACTTGCGGCGGTGCATCAAACTCCAGATGCATCGTGTCACCACGCACCGTGATGACGCAGGATAGATCAAGCTCGCCGTCCACTTCAGGACAATCGTATCGGTCCGCGAACCGGTAAACGCCGTCGGGGATCTTTGCGATGCCCGCCCGCATCTTGCGTTCCGCATAATCCAGCAATGCTGACCCTGTACTCAGCACTGTCGATGTCCCATACTTGGCACACAGGCCCTGAAGCCGGCTCACCCCAAGACGGTTCGCCGCCATCTGTGCCCTGAAGTCAGAGATCCGCTCTCTGGGCACCTGGCAGTTCAGCAGAATCAGCGCCTGGACGTCCTGCTGCAGCACGCCCGCGCGATACAGCCGTATCGGCGGGATCCGCAGCCCCTCTTGATAGATGTGCGCGTGTCCCCGGTCGGCGAAGTCAGCATGGTGAGCAAGGTTCACCGCCCAGGCGATCATCCGGCCGTCGACAAATACCGGCTCCGCGAGGACGATGTCCGGCAGATGCGTCCCGCCACCCTCATAGGCATCATTGCCGCAGAATACATCGCCAGGCTGCATATCGTCGACCGGATGGCGCCGCATGATGTGCGGAATCAGATCCAGGAAACTCCCCAGATGCATAGGGATGTGTTCGGCCTGGCACAGTGTCCTGCCTTCCAGGTCGAACAACGCGGTCGAGCAGTCGCGGCGCTCTTTGATATTGGTGGAATAGGATGCTCGGATCAGTGCCTCGCCCATCTCCTCTACGATCGAAGACAACGCGCTGCCGATGACCTCGACCGTAATGGGATCGATCATGCCACCTCCATGATAAGATTGAGGTAGGGTTCTATCTGTCCGGTCATGCCGGGCAGCAGCAACGTGGTAGCATCCATCTGCTCGATGATGGCCGGCCCGTCGATCCGGTTGCCAGCCTGCAGCAACGTGCGGTCGTAGACCGGGCAATCCACGGTCCCCCCTGCTTCCGGCAGCCATACTGGGCGACGACCCACCAGCGCGTCGCCCGCATCTGGCCCGGCTAAAGGCTGCGGCGCGAACCTCGCCTTCGGCACCATGGCCGAGGCTTCCACCCGGAACGTCACCAGTTGCACGAGTTCGTCGTCGGCGGAAAATCCGTACAGCCGCCGATGAGAAGCAGCAAAGGCAGCCGCCAGCGACGCTGCATCGTCCGCATGGGTAATCGCCAGCTCGTAGTTCTGCCCCGCGTACCGCATATCGACCGTGCGCACCACGCGCCTTGCCTCAGGCGCGATATCTTCGGCATCGAACCAGCCGTCTGCGCGGCTGGCCAGCTCCGCAAAGGCATCAAGTACCGTCGGCCATGCGGCGTCGCTCAACAGCGTTAGTCTGGAGACGGCGAAATCGGTCCGCAGGTCTGTCAACAGCAGCCCCATCGCGCACAGGATGCCCGGCGACGCCGGCACCAGCACCCGGCCTATTTCCAGCTCGCGGGCCAGGCGTGCGGCATGCAGCGGGCCGGCGCCCCCGAAGGCGACCAACGTGTAATCGCGGGGGTCATAGCCCCGCTGCACCGAAATGACCCGGATTGCGCGTGCCATGTTGGCAGTGACGACCGACAGCACACCCTGGGCGGCCTGCATCAATGACAAGCCCAGCGGATCCGCCAGAGCGGCTATCGCCTGTCGGGCCGCTTCAGGCCACAACCTCATGCGGCCACCCAGCAGGTAGTTCGGGTTCAGCGTCCCCAGCACCACATTCGCGTCCGTCACCGTCGGTTGCCCGCCGCCCCGCCCGTAGCAGACCGGACCAGGATCCGCCCCGGCGCTCCGTGGGCCGACTTTCAGCAACCCGCCGCTGTCGACAAAGGCAATCGAGCCGCCGCCGGCGCCTACCGTATGAATGTCCAGCATCGGTGCCTTGATTGGATAGCCATGCACCACTGCCTCACTCGTCAGCCGGCACTGTCCCCCCGACAGCAGCGCCACGTCGCTGCTGGTGCCGCCCATGTCAAAGGTGATCAGGTCCGAAAACCCGGCCTGTTGCCCCACCTGCCCCGCGCCGACGACGCCGGTTGAGGGACCAGACAGCACCGTGCGCACCGGCAGTTGCGCCGCCTGGGAAAAGCTGATTACGCCGCCGTTGGATTGTGTCAGATGCGGCGCCGTCTGCACCCCAAGCTCGCTCAGTCGGCCGCTCAACCGCTGAATATAGGTCTGCATCACTGGACCGAGGTAGGCATTTACCACGGTGGTCGACAGCCGCTCGAACTCGCGGAACTCAGGTGCGACTGCATATGAAATGCTTGCGAACGCGGTTGGGAAAACCTCAGCCAGGATCCGCGCGGCGGCCGCCTCATGCGCCGGATCGACAAAGCTGTACAGGAAGCAGACTGCAACCGCATCCACCCCGGTCTCCCGCAGTTGCCTGGACGCGGCCCGCACCCCGGGTTCGTCCAGGGCCACCTCAATGCTGCCGTCATGGCGCAGGCGTTCGTTGACTTCCAGCCGCAGATCACGGCTGACCAGCACGGCGGCCTTGTCTGCCTGCATGTCGTAAAGGTCTGGCCGCTTCTGCCGGCCGATCTCCAGCAGGTCGCGGAACCCGCTGGTCGTGATCAGTCCGGTCCTGGCTCCCTGGTGCTCGATCAGTGCATTGGTCGACACCGTCGTGCCGTGGCCGAAATACACGATTTCACCAGGTCGGACCCCGCGTTGTTCGGCTGCTTCAGCAACACCGGATGCAATCCCGCTCGATGGATCCTTGGGCGTAGATGGCACTTTCCAAACCGCCAAAGTGCCTGTGCGGTCGTCGAACAGGCAAACATCCGTGAAGCTGCCGCCGGAATCGACGCCAATACGCCAAGCCATACGCAACCCCCGTAGCCAGTCGAACACGTGACATCCTAATCTGGCCATGGTGCAGAGACCAAGGACAGGCATGTCTCCCCCCGTCGAACCCGTCGCGCCCGACCCCAGCCTGCCAGAGCAAACCGATGTCGTTGTCATTGGTGGCGGCATTATCGGTGTGTCGACTGCGCTGTTTCTGGCGCAGAAGGGCATGGCCGTGGCGCTATGCGAGAAAGGCTGCATCGGCGGCGAGCAATCCAGCCGCAACTGGGGCTGGTGCCGCACCATGGGGCGCGACCCGGACGAAATACCGTTGGCATTGGAAAGCCTCCGGCTGTGGCGCGGCATGAACCAAAGGACAAGTCGTGAGACTGGATTCCGCCAGTCTGGAACCCTTTACCTGTGCGAATCCGAGGCGGAGGTGGCTGCGCAGGAAGCCTGGCTCCGACGAGCTAGCCAATATCAAGTCGATGCTCATCTGCTGACAGGAACGGCTCTGGAAGCTGTATTGCCCCATGCCAGCAAACGCTTCATTGGTGGCCTGCATACGCCGACTGACGGCCGAGCCGAACCGGCCCTTGCCGCACCTGCCATTGCCGAGGGGGCGCGTGACCATCAGGCCCAGATCTTTACCAACACCGCTGTCCGCGGGTTTGAGCAGCAGGCGGGCCGCATCTGCGCCGTGGTGACGGAGCGTGGTCGGATCCGCTGCCAGGCTGTCGTTCTGGCCGGTGGCGCTTGGTCACGTCTGTTCGCCGTCAATTCGGGCCTCGACTTGCCGATTCTCAAGGTTCTGGGCTCGGTTTTCCGCACCAACCGGCTGAACGGTCCGCAGGTTTCTGCCGCGGGCTCGGTTTTTGCGTTCCGCAAGCGCCTGGACGGCGGCTATTCGGTTGCCCGCCGCAATGCCAACCTGGCCGAGCTGACGTTTGAGCACCTGCAACTACTGTCCGACTTCCTGCCGCGCTTGATCAGTAATCGTAACGAAATCCGTCTGCGCCTCGGCCGCCGCTTCTGGCAGGAACTGCGCGTTGCCAGGAAGTGGTCGCTGGACCGACCTACTCCGTTCGAAGCGGTGCGCGTGCTCGATCCAGCCCCGAGACAGAATGTACTGAAAGAGGCGAGACGGGCGTTGACGCAAGCCTTCCCGGTCTTCGCCGACATGCAGGTGATGGACAGTTGGGCCGGCTTGATCGACGTCACACCCGACGCAGTGCCGGTCATCGACCAGGTTGGTCAAACGCCCGGATTCTTCATCGCCACCGGGTTCTCCGGCCACGGATTCGGCATCGGGCCCGGTGCGGGACGCCTGATGGCAGACCTGATCTCTGGCGACACTCCGCTGGTTGACCCTGCCCCATTCCGCCTCAGCAGGTTCGCCCGGACACGACGGGTGGCCTGACCAACCACCTGCGGCGCATGTTCGTCGGGCTGCTTCGTCACGGTAACGGATGCTAAAGTGCGCCATCGCGCCTGAACAACCCAAGGGGAAGCGGATGATCCGGGCAATAAAGCAAGGCATGAGCGAGTCTCAGAAGACGCAGGCCGATCGCCAGGTGCGTCAGACTGTGGAGGCGATTCTCGAAGATGTTGCCGCGCGCGGCGATGCTGCGGTGCGGGAGCTGTCAGCAAAATTCGACAACTGGAATCCTGAGGCTTTCCGCCTGCGCCCTGACGAGATCAGGTCGCTGATCGCCTCACTTCCAACGCAGGTGATCGAGGATATCGAGTTTGCCCAGACGCAGATCCGACGTTTCGCGACGGCACAAAAGGAAGCCCTGCGCGACATCGAGGTAGAGACCATTCCCGGCGTGCGCCTGGGTCACAAGAACATCCCCGTGAACAGCGTCGGCTGCTATGTTCCCGGCGGCCGCTACCCGATGGTCGCCTCAGCGCACATGTCGGTCCTGACGGCCAAAGTCGCTGGCGTCAGACGGGTGGCAGCCTGCACGCCACCATTGAATGGTGTTCCGCCAGCAGCCACGGTTGCTGCGATGGCGCTTGGCGGTGCCGACGAAATCTACCTGTTGGGCGGCATCCAGGCAGTCGCGGCAATGGGATTGGGCACCGAGACCATAGCACCAGTGGACATGTTGGTTGGTCCGGGCAATGCATTCGTTGCCGAAGCCAAGCGCCAGTTGTTCGGACGTGTCGGCATCGACCTGCTGGCCGGCCCAACCGAAACGCTGATCGTCGCCGATGACACTGCCGATGTGGAAATGTGCGCCACGGATCTGCTTGGGCAGGCCGAGCATGGTCCAACCTCGCCTGCGGTCCTGCTGACGAGTTCGGCGAAGATCGCCGAGGGTATCCAGCCGGAGATCGAACGCCAACTTCGTGGGCTTCCGACAGCCGATATCGCCTCAGTGGCGTGGCGCGACCACGGCGAAGTCATCCTTTGTGATACTGATGAAGAACTCGTGGCCGAAGCTGACCGGATCGCCTCTGAGCATGTGCAGGTGCTGACGCGTGATCCACGCTGGTTCCTCGATCGGATGACCAACTACGGCGCATTGTTTCTCGGCAAGGAGACGAACGTCGCGTACGGCGACAAGGTCATTGGAACAAACCACACTTTGCCAACGAAAAAGGCGGTACACTGGCGGACTCTGGGTTGGCAAATTTCTTAAAACTGTAACATATCAACAGGTCACACCTGAAGCGACTGTATTGATCGGCGAATACTGCTCCCGGTTGTGCGCCATCGAGAACTTTGCAGGACATCAAGAACAGGCAAACCTGCGGGTGCGGCGATACGGCGGTCGGAACCGATAAGTCCGATGCTTCACGCGAGCGAGCGATATCGCTCCTGCAATTCCGTTATGATGTTATTATGAAACGGTGTTGTGTGCATCCCGTTTGGCTGGTTGACCGGGGCGAATCGGTGTAGTTAGCCCCGCTGAACAGGAGAGAAGAGCTTGGCATTAGCGAGACAACTGGAGCGGCATCAGGTCGCCGAGGCCTATGGCAGATGGGCACCAGTCTACGACATCGTATTTGGCCCGGTGTTCAGCCGTGGACGCCGGACGGCGGTCGATGCCGCTGAACGCGTCGGCGGTCGCATACTCGAGGTTGGCGTCGGCACTGGCTTGTCGCTCGGCCACTACGCCAAGAGCAACCAGATTGTCGGCGTCGATATCTCCGAACCAATGCTGATCAAGGCGCGGGAACGCGTCAAGAAACTGAAACTTAACAACGTCCAGACAATTGCCGTGATGGATGCGGAGCAACTGACCTTTGCAGACGCCTCTTTCGACGTTGTGGTAGCCCAATACGTGGTCACGGCCGTGCCGAACCCGGAAAAGGCGCTTGACGAGTTTGTTCGGGTTGTGCGACCCGGTGGAGAAATTATCCTCACCAGCCGTATTGGCGCCGAAAGCGGCTTTCGCGGCACCGTGGAGAAGTGGCTGATGCCTGTGACAAGCCGGCTTGGCTGGCGGACCGAGTTCGCGTGGGCCCGCTACGAGCGTTGGGCAAACACCGCACCTGTCCGGCTGCTTGAACGGCGGGCATTGCCACCGCTAGGCCATTTCTGGCTGATACGTTTCGCACGGTTGAACGACAACAAGACGGACTCGAGTTTTGATTCCGTCGACGCTCGTATGGTAGCGACAGAAGCGACGCAGGCACGTGCCTGATCGTTCAGACGTCTGAGTGGGGCAAGGCCAAGTCGGTTACCGCTTGCCCAAATTCCAAAAGGAACAGTGATGACCGGCTTTCGAGAGCTTCTAAAAGTGCAGCGTTGGGACGACCATCGTTATTATCATCATAGTCGGATTAACCAGTCGCTGCATTTGCTCAGCGCGATAACATTCCTATGCGCATACGCCTTGACATTCGACGATCCGGCGATCGCTGCGCTGATCGGCTGGCTGATTGCGATGACCAGCCGCCAGATCGGCCATTTCTTCTTTGAACCAAAAGACTACGACGTCGTCAATGAGGCGACTCATGAATACAAGGAGGCGATCAAGGTCGGCTACAACCTGCGCCGCAAGGTCGTATTGATGACCATCTGGGCGCTATCGCCGCTGCTTCTTGTTGCTAGTCCAACTTTGTTCGGGATCTGCGCGCCTCATACCAAGGCGGTGGAGTTCGCGCGTCATCTCGGCAATCTGTGGCTGGCGGTGGGGCTCGGCGGACTCTTGTTCCGCACCGTGCAGCTCTTTCTCATTGAGGATCTGCAGACCGGACTGGTCTGGGCTACCAAGATCATTACCGATCCGTTCCATGATATCAAGCTTTATTACCGCGCGCCGTTCCAGCTCCTTAAAGGTCATATGTTCGATACAGCGTTCGACGATCTACAGCCGGAGACTGCCGAGGCTCACCATTAATCGTGCCGCACATCCTGGTTTCTCCCCGGCCACGTTTTCATCTGCGGTCACTTTCAGTGTAACGACAGTTCGCTCACCGCTGACACGCGCGGACCAGAGCACCTGAGCACGAGGTTGTTGGTCGCGTCCTGCCGGTCCGGTGCTGGCAATGGCGCGACCCGCAGAACAGTAGCCGCCCCGATCCTGAGCACCAGTCAGGTGATCCTCAGTCAGGTGATCCTCAGTCAGGCCGTCTTTAATCAGGCATTTGCTGGATGAACGATCCCAAGGCGGCCCGCTATCCTTCGGGCTGTGGCCTCACGTTGTGCCGTAATCCCGCGAACTGAGCGGACGGCCTGTTCAAGTATACCGGCTGGCGCAGTCTCCGGGGTGCCGCTATTGAAAGGCGGCTCTGGCGCGTAGGCTATGTAAAGCTGGATCGCCTGCGCCGCTTCATCGCCCCGTAGTTCAGCCGCCACCCGCAGCGCGCCGTCGATTCCAGCAGTCACGCCCGCGGCGAACACCATGCTGCGGTCGACAACCACACGCTGATTGACGGGCGTTGCGCCAAAATACGGCAGCAGATGGAAAGACGCCCAGTGGGTTGTCGCCCGTCGCCCTTGCAGCAAGCCGGCTGCCCCGCAGAGCAATGCCCCGGTGCAAACGGAAAAGACACAGCGTGCGCCATCCGCTTGGCGTCTGATCCAGCCCAATACCTCCTCATCGTCCATCAGCGCCTCCTGCCCAAATCCCCCAGGCACGTGCAGAACGTCCAACTGTGGCGCATCGGCAAGCACAGCATCCGCTTGTAGCCGCAGGCCTCGCACATCGGTGACCGGTTCCGTCGTCTTGCCAAAGATCCGATACGTCGTATTGGGAATGCGCGACAGGACCTCGAACGGGCCTGTCAGATCGATCTGATCCAGACCCTCAAACAGCAGCGAGCCGATGTGCAGATGGGTGTCATGCGGAATCATGGCAAATGCCTTTGGCGAAGGTTGCAGGATCAAGGGAGCCGAGGTTCGGCAGCGGACCTGGCTGAAAGCGTGACCCTATTCATACCACCAGATCTCTTTCCTCCCTGGACAAGTACGATCTAACGATGCAGGTTGTGGCGAAGATGCCAAATACCCCTCGATTTCCGCCAATTGCCACTCGTATGGTGGAGGTGTTGGCTTTCCCCGCCGTGCAGTTGCTGGACGTCGCCGGGCCGCTTCAGGTCTTCGCGTCGGCCAATGACCTGATGAGCGAGCGAGGCAGTGTGGCGCCTTACGGCCTGCGGGTTGTGGCGCAAGACCAAGCGGACGTAACAGCCTCCGCCGGACTTGGACTTTCCGCAGCGCCGCTTTCATCAACTGAGGCGCCGATTGACACGCTGATAATCGCCGGTGGTCAAGGCGTTCACGCGGCTGCCACCGATGCGGGACTGGTCGACTGGGTCCGCATCCGAGGAGGCCAGGCGCGCCGCGTTGCCTCCGTCTGCACCGGCGCGTTCCTGCTGGCCGCATCAGGTTTACTGGACGGGCGGCGGGCGGCCACGCACTGGTCAGTCTGTGCTGAACTCGCAAGACGATATCCAGCCGTGCGGGTGGAGCCCGATCCGATCTTTCTGCGCGATGGTGATGTATGGACCTCCGCTGGCGTAACCGCCGGGATCGATCTCGCTCTTGCGCTGGTTGAACAGGATCTCGGCCGCACCGTTGCTCTGGCGGTGGCGCGTTACCTTGTGGTGTTCCTTAAGCGGCCGGGAGGCCAGGCGCAGTTCAGCACCGCGCTGTCGCTGCAAGCGGAAGATGACCGCTTCGCCGCGTTGCATGATTGGATCAACGCCCACCTGTCGAATGATCTGTCGCTTCCCGCGCTGGCCCGTCAGGCGGGAATGAGCGAGCGCAGCTTCGCCCGGCACTACGCCCAGGCGACCGGTTTGACGCCTGCTCGTGCCGTTGAGCGCCTGCGGGTGGAGGCGGTGCGCCGACTGCTGTCCGACACCAAGCTGCCAACCAAGCGCGTCGCGACGCGCTGCGGTTTCGGCTCAGAGGAAACAATGCGGCGAAGCTTTGTCCGCCTGCTTGCCGCCACGCCGCAGGAGTATCGCGCTCGGTTCAGTCCCTGAATGCCGGTTCTAGTGTCCGATCGCAGAGAAGTGCTGCACGCGCTTCGCCGCGTGAATCGGCCACTTCAAGCCAAACCGACGTATCGCCCTTCACTGATGGGCGATACTAGTGGGGCTACAGCGGTCAGCTACTGCCGATCAGGATACCGACCCCGAACACCAGCGCGCCGCCGAAGGCCACCTGCAGGGTCGCCGACAACGGCGGAGTATCCATGTACTTCCAGCGGATCCAGGAGATCACGCCCAACTCCAGCACTACCACCGCCACCGCCACGGCGACCGCAGTCCAAAAGGACGGGATCAGGAACGGCAGTGTATGGCCAATCCCGCCGGCAGTGGTCATCAGGCCGCAGATACCGCCGCGGATCAGTGGCGCGCCTCGTCCTGTCAGGCTGCCATTGTCCGACAGAGCCTCTGCGAACCCCATGGAGATGCCGGCGCCGACGGACGCCGCCATGCCGACCAGGAAGGTCTGCCAAGTACTGTTGGAGGCAAACGCGGCGGCGAATACCGGGGCCAAGGTCGATACCGAACCGTCCATTAGGCCGGCCAAGCCAGGCTGAATGACCCGCAGGACGAAGGATTGCCGGGCATGGGCATCTTCGGCGCGGCGAACATTCTCCGGCAAATTTTCCTCAACCAACTGATCGGCTCGGTGCTCGTGTTGGACCTCGGCATCAGCCAGGTCGCCAAGCAGCTTGCGGATGGTAACGTCCTCGCTGCGCGAGGCGGCGCGGCGATAGAAGGACTGAGTTTCAGTCTCCATGCCCTCGGCCATAGAGCGTACAGCCTTCAGGTTCAGCGGGGTCATTTGCCAGACTGGCCGACGCTGGACGAAGCCGCGGACGTCCTGGCGACGGATCAGCGGGATATGTTCGCCAAATTTGCCGCGATACACGTCCAGCAGCCGGCGGCGGTGCTCGCCCTCCTCTGCGGCCATCTCGCTAAATACTTTGGCGCTGCCGGGGTAGTCAGTGCGCAAGCCCTCTGCGACATCAAGATAGATGCGGCCGTCTTCTTCCTCGTTCGCAATGGCAAGGGCGAGGATTTCGCGTTCGGTCAATTCAGAGAAATTGCGCATTGCGCGCAATTTGGCGGAGTGCCGCGTTCCGTCAAGTGGCTAGCGTAATGATGCGAATGCTTCTCAGACGCTGCCGATAGCAGCATCGACCGCATCACCTAACCGCTCGATGATCGAGTCTATGTCGGCCGCGATGGCGATATAAGGTGGGGCGAGGATGACGTGGTCACCGTGCTTGCCGTCGATCGTGCCACCCATCGGATAGGTGGCTAAACCGCGCCTGAGGCCTTCGGCCTTGACTCGCTCATGCAGCTTCAAAGCCGGCTCAAAGACGGTTTTCCTCCCGCGGTCGGTCACGAACTCCAGCGCCCAGAACAGGCCGCGGCCGCGGATGTCGCCGATGTTGGGGTGGTTGCCGAAGCGCTCCTGCAGGCCTGCCTCAAGCCGGTGGCCCATTGCCTGGACATTCGCAATCAGGTTGTCGTCGCGGATGATGCGCTGGACTTCCAGGGCCGCGGCGCAAGCAACGGGATGTGCCTGATAGGTCTGGCCGTGCAGGAACCCGCCGGAACCGCTCGCTAACGTCTGGACGATGCGATCGGCTATCAGAATTCCACCAATCGGCTGATAGCCGCCGCCCAACCCCTTGGCGATAACCTGAATATCAGGCGTTACGCCTTCCTGCTGCCACGCATGCATGCTGCCGGTGCGGCCCATGCCGCACATCACCTCGTCCAGGATCAGCAAGGCGCCATAGCGGTCACAGACCTCGCGGACCCGTCTGAAGTAGCCGGGCAGCGCGGTAACGCATCCTGTGGTGGCGCCGACAACCGGCTCTGCGAGAAACGCCGTCACCGTGTCAGGACCGAGGCGCTGGAAGGTGCTGTCAAGCTCCTCGATCAGGCCGTCGAGGTATTGCTGGTCGGTCTCACCCGTGTGCTTGAAGCGATAGGGAAAGCAAGGCGAGACCAGGCTATGGTTTGAGGACATGATGGGCTCGTAATGCGCGCGGCGCATCATGTTTCCTCCGGCTGCCAGCGCACCCAGGGTGGTGCCGTGATAGGACTGGCGGCGGCCGATGGTCTTGCAGCGCTGTGGTTCGCCGATTTCCAGAAAATACTGCCGAGCCAGCTTGAGTGCAGCCTCGTTTCCCTCGGAGCCGGAGGAGCAGAACCACGCGCGGGTCAACCCGCCCGGTTCGTCATGCAGGATAATGTCAGCCAGGTCCTCGGCCGGCTGATTGGCAAACGTGCCGCTGTGTGCATAGGCCATGGCAGCAGCCTGCCGCGCGATCGCTCCCGCCACCCGGTGGTTGCCGTGACCTAGACAGGCAACGGCGGCGCCACCGGACGCATCAATGACAGCCTGCCCATCCTCGGTGAACAACTCAATGCCCTCGCCACGGACGGCAGTGGGCGGAACGGCTCCGGAGCGGTGAAGGACATGGCTCATAGCTTCGTCTCCGGACAGTTGCAGGCATAACCCCGATTGCCCGGGCAGCCATAGGTTACATGATCATGCAATGCGGCCCGTTGATGTTGTCAATGTCATGGCAACCGCGTTCAACCTTGGGCCACGTTCCGGTTCAAGGTTTCCGTCGTTCTCCACCCAGATCGTTGCGTGCGTCAAGGGCCACTCGCGACGTCGCCTCCCAGTCAGAGATAATAATACTGCCCAACAAGGCAGCATATTCATTATTTTATCATATCGTATTTTTCTATCTGAAAACCAATAGCACTGCCCCATGGCAAACCAATTTGTTGATCGGGATTTCGCGAAGTGGACTGCGGCCACGGAAACACCTGTCCATCGCAATCTGTCCCGCAGCGGCTGAGGTTTGCGGTTACAGCGGCCTCGCGCAGACTGGCATCGCGCAAAAGCGCGACTTTGCGCGAGCAGCCGCGTGAAACGATGAGCTGGAGCGGTCCCACCTTCGAAGGGTCCGCTTTAGTGCTGCCCCAGCATGTGACGGCCGATCTCCTGCGGGTCGGCGCCGCTGGCAAGCATCTCGTGGACGATCTGGCCGTCGTGCATAACAACGATCCGATCCGCAAGATCCAGGATCTCGTCCAGGTCTTCCGAGACGAGCAGCACGGCTGTCCCGGCGTTCCGCGCGGCCATGATCCGAGCACGGGTTTCAGCCACGGCTTTAACGTCCAGGCCGAAGCAGGGGTTGGCAACGATCAGCAGTCGCACCTCCCCATCCAGCTCTCTGGCCAGCACGCAGCGCTGGATGTTGCCCCCGGATAGCACACCAATCGGCGCCTGGGGTGAAGGCGTGCGGATGTGATAGGTGTTGATCATGGTCTGGGCCAGTTTGGTCATGCCACGACGGTCAAGCCAGCCGCGCTGAGCATTCTTCTTCCCGCGGTCGAAGTTCCGCAGATTGAGGTTGTCAACGACTGTCATCGAAGGCACGCACCCATTGCGCAGCGGCTCCTCCGGCAGCACACGCACGTTGTGCGCCTGCGATTGCCGTCGGCTCATGTCATAAGGGGCGCCGTCAACCAGCAACGAACCTGATTGGATGGGTCGCTGGCCGCCAATAACCTCGATCAGGTCCTTCTGGCCGTTGCCGGAGACGCCGGCAACGCCAACGATCTCATGGGCACGGACGGTCAGCGAATCGATTGACAGGCCGCGGCGGCCAGTGTCGTCAACCGTACGCAGGGCAGTGACAGCCAGCCGCGTCTCGGCTGAGGGGGCACCCTTCCGCTCGGGGTTCTCCGGCGCGTGCGGCTCGCCGATCATCATGGCAGTCAGGTCTGCCGATCCCAGGTCGCGCACAGCCCCACTGCCGGCCAGCCGTCCGCGCCTCAGCACCGTGACCTCATCGACGAAGGCTGCAACTTCTTTCAGCTTATGCGTAATGATAACAATGGACAGGGTGAGGTCGCGTGCCAGGGTGCGGACCAGGCCCAGCATTTCATTGGCTTCCTGCGGCGTCAGCACCGACGTCGGTTCGTCAAGCACCAGGAACTTCCGCTCGAGGTACAACTGCTTGATGATTTCCGTCTTCTGCCGCTCCCCGGCGGCAAGGCTGCCCACTGGAGCCTCCAGCTTCAGCTTGAACGGCATGCGCTGCATGAACTGCTCCAATCCGGCCAGTTCCTCACGCCAGTTGATGACGGCGGGAACGCCTGGACGGGACATCACCAGGTTTTCGGCAACGGTCATCGACGGGACCAGGGTGAAGTGCTGATAGACCATACCCAGGCCCAACGCATCGGCGTCGGCCGGGCGCTCGATGCGGGCCTCATGGCCGTCAATGACGAAGCTGCCGGCGTCGGCCCGGTAGTAGCCCAGCAGGCACTTCACCAATGTCGACTTCCCCGCACCGTTCTCCCCCAGCAGGCCGTGCACGCTGCCCGGTGCAACCTTCAGCGACACATCGGACAAGGCATGAAAGCTGCCGAAGTGCTTGCTGATGCCCACCGCCTCGACGGCGATGGCCCGATGCTTGGCGACGCCTGTCATGGCAGGCCGGCCAACAGCGTTGCGCTGTCGCTGACCGCACCAAACACCCCACCCTGCATCTTGATCATCTGTAACGCGGCGGCGTGGTTGCCGGCGTCGGTGGCGCCGCAGCAGTCTGATAGCAAAAGGCACTCGAAGCCGCGGTCGTTAGCGTCACGCATCGTAGTGTGAACGCAGACATCTGTGGTGATCCCGGTCAGGATCAGGTTGCTGATGCCGCGGGTGCGCAGGATCAGTTCCAGGTCAGTCGCGTAGAAGCTGCCCTTGCCGGGCTTATCGATAACAATCTCTACGTCCGCCGGGGCAAGGTCGGCGATAATCTCCCAGCCAGGCTCGCCTCGGGTCAGGATGCGCCCACAGGGACCGAGGTCGCCGATGCCAGCCCCGATCTGCTGCGAGCGCCAGCGCTTGTTGGCTGGAAGGTCCGACAGGTCGGGGCGGTGGCCTTCCCGTGTGTGGATGATCGTGTAGGCTTTGCCTCGCAGCGCCGTCAGCACGGTGCTGATCGGGCCGATCGGCGCGCGGGTCAGCGACAGATCGTAGCCCATTTTGTCGACGTAGCCGCCGATGCCGCAGAAGTCGGTCTGCATGTCGATTACAATCAGCGCGGTGTTTGCCGGCCGTAGCGAGCCGTCGAATGGCCAGTGATAGGGGTCGGCTGCGATGGTTGCCATGTCTACCGTCCGATGGACAACTGCCCCGGCATGCCACGAAGGGCACGGCCGCCGCGGGCAGTGATGATCAATACGATCAGGGTGACGACATAAGGGGCCGCGTAGAACAGGTAGTATCCCCAGGTGATGCCGACTGTCTGCAGGGACGGTCCGAGCGCGCCGGCGGCGCCGAACAGTAGTGATGCATAGATACAGTTGATCGGGTTCCACCGCGAGAACACGACCAGCGCCACGGCCATCAGACCCTGGCCGGACGATAACCCCTCGTTCCAGCTTCCGGGGTAGTAAAGCGACAGGAAGGCACCGCCGATGCCGGCCAGGGCGCTGCCGCAGGCGGTCGCCAGGAAACGGATGCGGTTGATCGGCAGACCCAGCGCAAGGGCCGCGTCCTGACTGTCGCCGACGATGCGGATGCGTAGCCCGATGCGGGTTGTGCGAAAGCACCAATGCAGCGCGACGGCAGCGGCCAACCCCAGCAGGAACAGCGGACAGACCGAGAGATCGTTGCGCACCTGGGGATCGCCCGACCAGAAACCGAAAGGAATGCCCGGCAGTAACGTGGCGCTGGGCTGGACATACGGCTTGCCGAAGAAGAAGGCGATCCCGGTGCCCGCCAGCATGATGGCGATGCCCATGGCCACGTCGTTGACCCGCGCCAGAGAGCAGACCGCCCCGTGCAGGCCGCCCAGGATGAGGCCGGCCAGAGCGGCGGCCGCAACCCCCACCCAGGGGCTGCCGGTCTGATAGGAGGTCGCATAGGCCACCATGGCGCCCAGAACCAGCACACCCTCATTGCCCAGATTGATGCGGCCGGACTTTTCCGTCAGGCACTCACCGATGCTGACGAAAAGAAACGGCGTGCTGACCCGCAGGCTGCCGGCGACCATGGCCAGCAGCACGGTGCCGATGGCGTGCGGCATCAGGTGCGGCTGTGCTGTATCATCACGCGCTAGCATGCGGCTGGAACCAGCGAAACCGACCGTACAAGGTGTCGCTGGTCAGGATCGAGACAAAGATCAGTCCTTGCAGCACCAGGATTGAGGCGTCGGGCAGACCCATGCGACGCTGCAGCAGACCGCCCGCCGCCCCTAGGCCACCCAGCAGGATGGCCATGGGCATGATCGCGATCGGATTGAAGCGGGCCAGGAAAGCGATCAGGATACCTGTATAGCCGTAGTTGGCGTTCAGTGAGGCGTTGGCGCGGCCATACTCGGCGGCAACCTCGATCGCCCCCGCCAGGCCGGCGCACCCGCCGCCGATAGCGCACGCCAAAAGGATCAGCTTGTTTACTGGCAGACCCTGCAGTTGCGCAGCGCGAATATTGCCGCCGGTGACTCGCGAGGCAAAGCCGATGCTGGTGCGGTAGATCAGCACCCAGCACAGCACACATGCTACCAGGCCCACCGGCAATCCTGGATGCAGATCCAGCCATGGTACGGTATCCAGCATGTTCTGGTCGCCGATGCCATAGGTCGAAGGTTTGTTGAGGCTGGATGGGTCGCGCAGCAGGCCTTCGACGAAATGGTTGAACAACGCGAGGCCGATATACGCCAGTACGAGGCTGGCAATCGTTTCATTGACGTTCAAACTGGCCTTCAGCCAGCCGCTGATGCCGATCCACACCGCACCCATTGCGGCTCCGGCCAATGCCATGGCGGCCCAAACCAGGATCGGGCTGGTGTTGATCAGGGGCAAAGCGGCAACGGTTGCGGCAAGGCCGCCCAGAACCACGGCGGCTTCTCCTCCAATGATCACCAGACCCAGTTGGCCGGGAATGGCGACGCACAGCGCGGTCAGCAACAGCGGCGACGCACGCTGAACGGTGTTCTGGATCGAGAACCAACTGCCGAAGGCACCGCGCCACACGAGGCTGAGGAAATCGACCGGCGAGGCGCCGAGGAACAGCAGGAAAACCGAAAACAGGATGGCCGCACCAAACAGTGCGACCAAGGGTGCGAGCACCGCCTCGGCCGACCGGCGGATCGGATACCACCGATCGGTTACCCTGGCCGTAGCACGGGCGGGAGTGCTTGTGAGGCTTGTCGCAGTGCTCATGCGATCGAGCCGGCGACTCCTTCGACGAGGTAGTTGCAGGATTCAAGCTCGATGGCCGTTTCCGGCAGCGCCTTGCCCGCAGGGACGACCACATTGCCCTTATTGTCCTTCAGCGGACCCTTGAAGACGGAGTAGCCGCCTTTCATGATCTCAGCCTTGACAGCGGTGACCCTGCTGCGGCCGGCCTCGGACAATGCCGGACCGAACGGCGACATCTTGACGAAGCTTTCGGCAAGGCCGCCGCGGGTGAAGTTGGGAATCGGCTTGCCGGCCTGCGCGTCAGCAATGAACTGGCGGTAGACGGTTATCCAGTTCCACTCGGCGCCAGTCAGGTATCCCTTCGGCGCCAGCTTGGACTGGTCGGCATGGTAGCCACAGGTGTAGATACCTCGGCGTTCCGCGGTCTCCATGATGACCTTCGGCCCGTCGACATGGCAGGTGACGACGTCGATGCCCTGGCCGATCAGGCTGTTGGTTGCCTCTGCCTCCTTCACCGGCATCGACCACTCGCCGGTAAAAATGACCGAGGTGGTAATGGCTGGATCGACAGATCGGGCACCGAGAGTAAAGCTGTTGACGTTGATCAGCACCTGCGGAATCGGTTTTGCCGCAATGAAGCCGATCTTCTTGCTTTTTGTCGCATGGGCGGCGGCGATGCCGTTGAGGTATTGGCACATGCCTATATAGCCGAAGTAGGACCCGGTGTTGAGCGGGTGCTTGTCCTTCTGCCATAGACCGCCGCAGTGGCGGAATTGGATGTCCTTGTACTTGACAGCCATGCGCAGCATGTAGGGATCGAAGTAGCCAAAGCTGGTGGGGAACAGCAGGGTGGCGTCGTCCAGCTTGATCATGCTCTCCATGGTCTTGGAGACATCGTCGGTTTCCGGGACCCGTTCCTCCTCAACGATGGTGACGCCTGGCGCCTTCTTCAGCATCGCGGCGGCCTCGGCGTGGGCTTGGTTGTAGCCATAATCGTCTTTCGGGCCGACATAGATAAAGCCGACGACCAGGTCCTTTGCAGCCCGAGCGGGCCTTCCTGCGGCGGCCATGCCGGCGGCGCCGGCAGTGGATTGCAGTAGGCGGCGGCGCGAGAGCTTGTTCAACGTGACAGCGAGCATGCTCTTCCCCATTTGCAAGCATTTTCCCCACTGCCTCGCGATGGGTCGGGCTGATGCCACTTGTGCTGCTTGTCCCGCCTCGGCCACGCAAAGCCTGTGCCAGGAAAAGGCTGACTTCTGGCCAATAGGCGGGCCCCCGGTGATCCTGCACCTGCCTATGAAAGCAGCATCCTGGACAAAAAGGCGACCGGATCCATGCTATCGTTACAACTGGCTGTCACACCTTTCAACGGCTTAAAGTCGGCCGCCAGCGCGATATCGTCCTCCAAGGTGGTCTTTCACTCCAGCCTGGGGCAGCATCCTTGAAAAGCCGAGGAAGCACAGGCGATGAAAATCACCAGAGTTGAATCCTACTGGACACAGACGCCGTTCGACATGGGCGGCAAGCCGGCCGATATGCCCGGACTGCATTGGCACTCAATGAATACGGTCTGGCTGCGGATAATAACCGAGCAGGGAGTCGATGGCTGGGGCGAGGCGTTTGGTCACAGCGGTTCGGCTGCCTCACTTGCCGTCATCGACACCCAACTGGCGCCAGTCCTGCTGGGGCAGGATGCGCGGGATATCGCCGGGCTCCGCCAGCGTCTGTCGAAGACCTTCCACCTCTATGGGCAGAACGGCACGCATGTCTTTGCCCTCTCCGCGCTCGACATCGCGTTGTGGGACATCGCTGGAAAGGCGGCGGGTCAGCCGCTGTGGCGGCTGCTGGGTGCCACACCGCCCCAGACCCTAACCAGCTACGCCAGCCTGTTGCGCTTCGGTGAACCGCATGAGGTGGCAGCGGCCTGCGAACGGGCTCTGGCACGCGGCTACCGCGACGTAAAGCTGCATGAGATCACGGTTGCAAACATTGCCGCGGCCAGGAAGGCGATGGGCGACGGACCACGCCTGATGGTGGACGTAAACTGCCCCTGGACGATCTGGCAGGCACTGGCCGCGGCGCGGGACCTGGAGGATCTTGGTCTGACCTGGCTGGAGGAGCCGGTCTGGCCGCCAGGCGACCATGAAGGCCTGTCGCGGGTTCGACTGGAAGGCGGCATCCCAATTGCTGCCGGCGAGAATGCCGCCGGCCTGCACGACTTCCGCGCAGCGTTCGAGGCGGAGGCGCAGGACATCGCCCAGCCGAGTGTCACAAAGATCGGCGGCATCTCGGCTGTGCTGGAGGTTGCAGCGCTGGCGAAGGCTTCCGGTGTGCGTCTGGTGCCGCATAACGCCTACTTTGGCGCCGGGTATCTGGCTTCATTGCATCTGACCGCGGCGCTGGCGCCGGACGCGCCATTCGAGCGATTGTTTCTCGATCTGCAGGCCAGTCCTTATCACGAGCTCGTCGAGGCGAAGGATGGCAGCGTGACAGTTCCAAATGGGCCTGGACTAGGACGTGATCCAGACATGGCTGTGCTGCGCCGCTATCTGGTGCGTGATCCAACCTTCCACTCGGCCTAAGGCGCCTGGCGTAAGCGCCCTGGCCTAACCGGCCGTGGCGCGCGCCATGTCGGTCACTGACAGGCGGTGGTTCCAGGCAAGACTAGAGCAACATCAGCCTGACTCGAATAGTCTGGCTGATAAAGTTGCTCGCGAAACAATGGGCTGGACCGCGCTGACTGTTCCAGTCAGCCTGAAAGCGTTCTAGTACCCAGAATCGCTAATCCGCGAAACATGGCTTGAGGCGTTTTTGGTGGACGGTGCTTTTGGTCCAGACAAACGGACGGGCATCGTCATTGTAGCTGTTGATGAAGCTCTCGATGTGAGCCACCAGTTCGGCAACGCTTTCGAACGACGCTCCTTTCAGCGACTGGGCTGCCAGGATCGAGAACCAGATTTCGATCTGGTTCAGCCATGACGTATGGGTCGGGGTGTAATGGAAATGTACGTTCGGATGCCGCGCCAGCCACAGGTCCCGCTTCGGCTTGTGGGTCGACAGGTTGTCGAGAATGACGTGGATCTCCTTACCCTCATACTGCTTAGCGACCCGGTTCATGAAGTCGCGGAACTCCATCCTGCGACGACGTCTGTAATGCTTGCCGATGATCTGGCCGGTGCCAATGTTGAGCGCGGCGAACAACGTTGAGGTGCCATGTCGCTGGTAATCATGCGATTGGCCAATCATTGCCCGCCCATTCGGCAGCTTCAGGTAGCCCTGAGCCCGCTCTAACGCCTGGATCGAAGGCTTTTCGTCGACCGAAAGCACCACCGCATTGGTTGGAGGGGCCATATAGAGCCCAACGATGTCAGCGGCCTTTGGCACGAATGCGGGGTCGGTGCTCTGGCACCAAGATTTGCGGCCGGACAGGTCGATCTTCTGGGCACGCAAGAACCGCCAGATATGCTGCTCGTGGATATCCACCAGTGCCCGTGCCAGTAACGGCGCCGTCCAGTTGGAATACCCAGCCGGCGGTGGCTTATCCAGCAGGGCCAAGATGCGTTGCCCATGCTCAGGGCCATACTTGGGCTCATTGCCCCGATCACCGGTTTCGCTCAGACCGGCCATCTTGTCATTGGCGTAGCGGACCCGCCATTTCGAGGCCGTGCCAGGCGTGCAGCCAACCTCGCGGGCAATCGCGCGAGACGCCATGCCTGTGCTCGCCAACAGCACGATCCGCGCCCGGTCGCGCATGCGCGCCTCAGCTTTTCGCGAACCAGCCAGCGCCTCTAGAACCTGCCGTTCCTCAGACGTCAACGCGACGGTCGTCGCAAAGGGAATGAGCTTCATCCCGACTACGAATCATGACTCGCGCTTCAGCGATAGTGGGTACTAGTGATCAGGATGATGCGCCGACGTTCCTTGCAGTGGACTGCCCGTTGCGTGGCTGTCTTGAGCCTCAGCTACTTCGGGATCGAGTTCACTGCGGCCGTGGCGATCGGCTCGGTAGCACTGTTTGCCGACAGTATTGACTTCCTGGAAGACGCCTCAGTCAATCTGCTGCTGGCGCTTGCCATGCAGTGGTCGGCGCAGAACCGCGCGCGGTTGGGGATGGTGCTGGCATGTGTGCTGCTGCTGCCTGGGCTCGCCACGCTCTGGACGGTCTGGCAGAAGCTCGGCATCCCAACCCCGCCTGCGCCACTACCTCTTGCAGCGGCTGGCGTCGCTGCGCTTGCCGTCAATACGACATGTGCCGTGTTGCTCGCCCGCCATCGACATGAAGGCGGCAGCCTGACGCGGGCAGCCTTCCTGTCGGCCCGCAACGACACGCTTGCAAACCTGACCATTATTGCGGCGGCACTGGTCACTGCGTTCCTCTGGCGCTCGGCCTGGCCCGACGTGATCGGAGGCGTGGGAATCGGGGTGATGAATGCAGGCGCCGCCAGGGAGGTGTGGCAGGTAGCACGAAGTGAGGTCCGGCGCCTTCAATAGAAGCCGGTTCGTGCGATGCCCACACCAGGTCCACCAACCCATCATCCGATCTGTTGCCATCGCGACACGTGCGTCCGGCTGGCGTGCCGACGCCCATCCGGCATGAGGCGCTGAGCGGGACCGGCTTGATCCAGCCGGTCGGCATCGGAGCGAAAGATCATGCCGGCAGAAGGCACCTCTCGACATACGGCAGAAAATGCTGCACGGGCGGCGTTTCTAGATCGCCAACCTTGGCTTGCTCATCAAAACGGCGCAGTTTTAGCGCAGCACTCATATGCGGCAGGTGATTGAAGGCATCGACTTCATTTGCCGACATCGGACCACCCTGCAGCGACAGGCTGACCACGGAATCCTTTGACAGTTTAGAGAAATAGCTGGGTTCGGTGGCACACAGATAGCGCTTCGCGGCAACATGCAGGCGCACCGGTTCGGTGACCTCGGTTCCAAACCAGGCATGCAGAAACTCATAGCCACGTTCCTCGTGCAGGTCATCCACACCAGCTTCGGACGGATTATCACCCAGCTCGTGCACCAGATGACCGATGTCATGCAGCAGGCTGGCGACGACCAGCGTGTCCGGGCAACCTGACTTCTCGGCCAGCCAGGCACACTGCAGCGCATGCTGCCGCTGGTTCACCTGGGACAGCCCATATTGGCCGCCAGCCTTCACGGTGAGTAAATCGCTGATCCGAGCTATCCTTTTATCGGTCATCGCCGCGTCCCTCGGGCTGTCACGTTGAACGGGTGCACAGTAGCGGCCGACGCCATCCAGGGTAAAGCGAGGCCATATCCAATAGTCCAATGGCGGCTTAATGGTGTCGTAAGCTTGCCTTGCCTTCGTTGATGGCAGGCATCATTTGAAACACAGCAGGGATGGGAATAGCAGGATGCCGAGCCAGGATGCGTTTGCCTTCAAGAACGCCAGCCTTGATGCGTTCCTGTTCGCGGAGGTCGGCATTGAGCTGAATGGCTCGCCGCTGACTATTCTTTCGGTACTGGCCAGGCTGGGACAGGATCCCTGGGCCGAGGCGGCGAAATGGGCGAAGCTGCCCAAGGCAGCGACGATAGACCGCTTGGCGGAGAGCATTTCGCAAATGCCGCTGCCGCCGCAAGCGATCCATGACGCCCGCTCCACGGCTTCTCAGCTAATTCAGCTATTGCCGCCGCCCGTTGCATTGCCGGGTGAAAAGCCGAAGGTCACGAAGTCGCCGATGCCGCGATGGGCGCTGGTTGTCATCTGCTGCGTCGCGTTGGCACTGGGCATTGCATTCACGCTTATTCCTGCCAGGCCTGCCGCCGGATCAGCCGTGCCACTCAGCGATCGCCTCGCCGGGCCTGCTCCCGACACGTTAAAGTAGCCTCGCCTTTCGTTACCGCGCGTCGGCAGCATCAGCCAAAGATGTCGGCAGGCGAATCGGCAGCCAGGCTGGCCCCCAGTGCCTGACCTATAGCTGCCGCATCGGCCTGACGGCCTTCCAAGGTCCGGGTAAGCAAGAAAGTCCCGTCAGCCCTGGCGACCATTCCGGTCAGTTTCAGGCGCTCGTCGGCCAGCAACTGGGCGAAGCCGCCGATCGGCGCTCGGCAGGACCCGTCGAGCCGGCCTAGCAGGGACCGCTCTGCCGTGGCGGCAATTCGCGCTGACGGATCCTCGACCGCCGCTACCATTTCCTTCAGGTCGTGGTCAGCAGCGCGAACAGTGATGCCAACAATGCCCTGGCATGAAGATGGCACCATAACGTCTGCCGGCAGGACAACAGCATGGGCGATGGTCATGCCCAGACGCCGCAGGCCTGCGGCGGCCAGTATCGTGGCGTCGCAGACCCCTGCTTGCAGCTTCGCCAGCCGCGTCTGAACGTTGCCGCGCAGCATGATGATACGCAGGTCTGGACGGGCATGCAGAAGTTGCGCCTGGCGCCGTACCGACGAGGTGCCCACCACCGCACCTTGAGGTAAATTCGCCAACGGGTTCCTCGCATCAGGCTGGCCGATCCTCTCGCTCAGGATCAGCACGTCATGCGGATCTTCCCGTGCCAGCGTGCAGCCAAGCGCGATACCCGGCGGCAGCTCTGTCTCCAGGTCTTTTAGGCTGTGGACGGCGAAGTCGATGCGCCCCTCGGCCAACGCTTCGTGGATCTCTTTGGCGAACAAGCCTTTGCCGCCGATCTCTGCCAGCCGCCGATCCTGAACGGCATCACCGGTGGTGGTGATCAAATGCTCCTGCAAGAGCCCGTTCCGCTCCAGGGATGGACAAGCCGCGCTCAGCAACTGGATGAAGTGGCGGGTCTGGACGACCGCAAGCGGTGAACCGCGCGTGCCGACGCGCAGTGGCCCGGAAGGCGCTCTAGTCGCCGGCACTGGCGCAGCCGCATCTGTGGCCATGTGTTTCCCCTGCTGCGGTCAATCGCCGAAGGGCTGATTGAGACGGACAATCGTCAGGTTCAGATAAGCCGCAAAAGACACCCACAGCAGATAAGGCACCAGAAGCAAGCTGGCGGGACGCGAAATCGGAAACAGCAGCACAATCGGCACCAGCACCGACAGCCACAAAAGCGGAACCTCCCACAGCGCCCAGTCAGGGCGTCGCAACTTGAAAAACAGCGGGCTCCACAGGACGTTGGCAATTCCGTTCAGCAGAAACAGCACCGCGATCAGCAGCCTAGCATCGCGGTTTGGGGCGGCACGCCACGCAAAGAAGGCGGATATGGAGGCAAGTGTCAGGATCACAGTCCATGCCGGCCCGAACAGCCAGTCGGGCGGCTGCCATGATGGCTTGCGGATGGTGTGATACCAGGAAGACAGTTCTGTAAGAGATGCACCAGCCGCGGCGACAACAATTCCCCACAGTGCCGCGACGATGATCTCTGTTGTCACGCCGAAACCAGTCCCAACAGGTGAGCAAGGTCCTTGAAGAATATCTTCACATGGGCAGTCGGGCTGGTGCGCTTCAGACGCTTGTTCATGTAGGAGTCCCAGGTCAGACGCTGCACATCAGGGTCCTGGCACATGCTGACAAACCGTTCCCGCCGCTTGTCGGTCGAGTACCAGAACCACTGCATCATACGCAGAATCCAGAACACTCTGCCATGGGCCTGCATGAATCGCCGGCGAGCGGTGCGCAGTGCACGCGCGTCACCGGTAATGAGATATTTGTCCGCTGCCTCGGCTGCCAGGTGACCTGCTTCCATGGCATAATAGATGCCCTCGCCGGAGGCGGGCGCAACCACCCCGGCGGCATCCCCGGCCACGAGCACATCGCGGCCGTTGTCCCAGCGGCGCATCGGATGCAGCGGAATGGGTGCGCCTTCGCGCCGGATGGTTCGGGTTTGCGTCAGGCCCGCCGCCTCTCGCAGGCTGGTGACCGACTGGCGCAGCGAGAAGCCCTTGCGCATCGAGCCGCTGCCGACGCTGAGGGTCTCACCGTGCGGAAACACCCAGCCGTAGAAATCGGGCGACAAACGGCCTTGGTAGTAGACGTCGCAGCGCCCGCCGTCGAACCCCGTAGCGGGCGCCTCTACGATCTCATGATAGGCGAAGACATGCGGGATCTTGTCGGCCCCGGGGATGCACTGCTGCGCCACCATGGACTTGGCCCCGTCAGCACCGACCACGACCTTGGCGCGGACGCTGGTTGCAGGCGCGTCTTTCGGCTGGAACTGGACAAGCGCCGTGCCATCGGTATCGCGCCTTATGCTCTCGAACCGCCCGGTGCGCCGGATGGCGCCGTTCGCCGCCGCGCGGCTGCGCAGCCATTCGTCGAAGCTCTCGCGATCGACCATGCCGACGAAGCCGTTCTCGATCGGCATGTCAACGGCGCGGTTCGACGGTGCGACCATGCGGGCGGAGGTGATACGCGCGGCCAGCAGATGATCCGGGATGCCGAAATCCCGAATCAGGCGGGGCGGGATGGCGCCGCCGCAGGGTTTGATGCGGCCAGCGCGGTCCAGCAGCATGACGGAGCGGCCTTGTCGGGCAAGTTCGTTCGCTGCAGTCGCACCGCAGGGGCCACCGCCAACGACGACGGCATCATAAGTTTCAATCATGACAGGGTCCTCAGGGCAAAAGCGGTGATCAGCATTCCGGCGACATAAAGGGTTGTCCCGGTGGCGTTGTACCAGGGCGCATACGTCCTCGGGTCGCGCATCAGTCGGACCATCAGCGCCAGTTGCGCCATCAGCAGCAGCGAGACGACAAAGGCGTATGTGACAAATCCCCAGCTCAGCAGCAGCGCGAGGACGAAAAGCTGGGGCATCGCCATGGCGATGCAGGCGGCACTCGCCGCGGCTTCAGCGCCGAGCAGGACAGGCAGCGAGAAGATCCCTGTCCGCTGGTCGCCCTCGATCGACTTGAAGTCGTTCAAGGTCATGATGCCATGTGCGCCGGCACTGTAGAGCCCGGCGATAACCAGAACCTGAAAGTTGGGTCGGGCGGCGGTCATCACGGCGACGCCAGTGATCCACGGCAACCCCTCATAGCAGGCGGCACAGGCCGCGTTGCCCCACCAGCCGTTCCGCTTCAGCCGAAGCGGTGGCGCGCTGTATGCCCAAGCCAGCCCCAGACCCACGATTGCCGCACCAAAACCCCAGCGGCCGAGCGGTGCGGCGACAACAAGCGACAGCACTGTCCAGGCAATCGCAAGCCAAAGGCCGGTGTGCCCCGGCAAGCGGCCAGAGGGGATCGGGCGCCCCGGTTCATTGATCGCGTCAACGTGCCGGTCGAACCAGTCGTTCACCGCCTGGCTGGTGCCGCACACCATTGGGCCCGCAAGCACGACCCCCAGGGCCACCGCCCACCAGCGCTCGGTCAATGGTACGCCAGACGAGACGACGCCGCAGCCGAACGCCCACATCGGCGCGAACCAGGTGATCGGCTTCAGCAGCTCCAGCGCCGCTGGCATTGACGGCTGCGCCGATGCTGACGATTCCATCGTCACGAAGGCGGGTGCAGTGTTCATGGTGTCTGATCCTTCAATCGGCACCCGCGGCCTCGGGGTCGCCAAGACCGTAGCGACGGAGTTTCACGTACAGGCTTTGCCGGCTGAGACCCAGCATCTCGGCCGCGGATGCGCGGTTGTCGCCAGTCAGATGAAGCGCGGATTCGATGCATAGCCGCTCGATGACGTCGGTGGCCTCGCGCACCAGGTCCTTCAGCGCGACACGACCGATCAGCTCGGTGACATGCTCAAGCGAGCGCGGCAGCGCCCGCTCGACCCGCGGCTCGTGCTGCAAGCGCCGCCCGACGTCGCGGATGGCAAAGCCGTAACAGGGCTGCCCGCCGTTCATGACGGTCACGGCGGACACCTCCACTTCCGCGGGCTCCCCCAGTTCGCCGCGGACCAGGCTGGCGAACAGCCGGACCGAGCCGTGCTGGCGCAAGTTGGCAATCAAGATATCCAGATCGACTTCGGAGCGGCCCAGCCAGCGCGTCAGCGGTTCGTTTCGCGCCTGTTCTTCGGTCGGCAACTGCGCCAGTGCCAGGAACGTTGCGTTCGCCGTGACAATGCGCCCATCCGCGCCGGTTACAACAAAGCCATCGGGTGCGCTTTCCATCAGCTTCAGCAGTTTGGCCTTCAGCTTGGGCAGCGCCTCCGTCATCGCCCCGCCGGCCGGCTGGGCAATGCGGATCAGGCAAGCGACACCACCTTCGTCGCGGAACAGCGAGGCGGTAACCACAACCTCACACTCATTCTCCTGCAGCCGTGCGCGCACGTCGTCCGCACGGCCAGAGGCTCGTACACCCGCCAGCAGCAGTTCGACACCCCGCGCGGTATCCTGGGTGAAGGCGTTGGCCAGCGGCCAGGGACGCCCGGGTTCCGCCGCCTCCGCGAACAACCTTCGGGCGGTCGGGTTGCTGTCCTGTACCTTCCGCGCAGCGTCGTCGACGACCAGCACCGCATCGGTCGCCATCTGGAAAAGCAGGCGGTAGCGGGTCTCGACGTGGCGGATGCGCACGTAATCCCGCTCCATGGACTGCTGCGCATCGATCAGGCGCCGCTGCAGGGTGGAAACTGCGCGCAGATCGCGGCCGAAGGCAACGATGCGCTCGGGATTGCCGGTACGGACAGCGGCATACAGCACCGGCACGTCGGCGCCTCTGGCCGCAGGGTGGTTCAGGTGCCGCCAGCGGGGTTCGTGCCCTGAGGATGCGGCGGCGATCAGCATGTCAACCTTGGGCCGGCTCTCCTCAGTGACCGTATCTGCCCATGACTTGCCCAGCCAGTTGGCATGGCCGGCTAAGTCATCCATCAGGTCCTCGGCGGCGACCGAAACGTCGCGGATCCTGCCGGCCTCATCCAGAATCAGTGCAATGTCGGCCGCAGCAGCGATCAGCGCCGCTGCAGCCTCGGCATCGATGTTGCCCAGTGCGGTCTTCGGGGCCCTGAATGCCTTCATGGTCGGCGGATTCCTCCCGTTCAGGCCCACATCCAATGTTCAATCGGCGGCTTCCCGCATTGCCAGAAGACTCTTTGCCTGACGGACGGCACTTGGCGCGTCTGCCGCGGTAGTATCGGCGCCGACCCGGGCCACCAGTTCCGGCCGTTGCAAGAACAGCGGTCCGCCGACCATGACCGCCAAATCCCTGTTCCGAGAGGCCTTGCGCACGGCGTGGATGCAGGCGCTCAACGCGTCGACGTGCTTGATCGAGCCAACTGAGAAGCCAGCCACGTCAACCCAACTATCGCGCACCATCCGGGGCGCGTCATAGCCGGTGGAGACGGGACCGCCCATGACATGCCAGCCCTCGCGCTGGAAGAACTCACCCAGGATGACAAGCCCGAATGTGTGCTGGTCACCGGGTCCAGGCAAAAGAAGTATGGTGTCAGCATGCGCCGAGCGGCTGACCGCGGCGGCTTGGAAGCTGGGCGACAGGGCGCGGACGCAACGCTGCAGCCTGCCCAGGCTGATGGTCACTTGCGTGAAGTCGCAACGATCATCCTCCCACATTTCGCCCAGCCGACGTGCCGCGAGCGTCACGACGCCCAGATACAATGAAGCAGGTGTGGCGCCCCGTTGCTCCAGTACTTCGATGAACGCCTGGGCACCGTCCTCCTCGGCGCCCATCAGGCGGTGAACCAACTCCGCCGTGTCATCCTCTATCGCTGTCCGGCTGGTCTCGCTGCTGGCGGCCGCAGCCTTGCCGCCGGTGCGCGCGAGTGCCAGCCGCGGCAGGATCTCTGCCTCTACCACCTTGTTCAGCAGCGCAGACCGGCGATGGTGCGCGATCAGGCTGACGTAGTTGGGCAAAGGGTCCGGCTGCGGTGACTGTCCTACCGCCTGTCGGCCGGGTCGGGCGAAGGCTGATGATGCGGTTGGACTGGCGACCTGATCCACAAAGGCCATGCTTTATCTCCCCATTCAGTTCATCGCCGCAGCCTCGAAATGTCAAGCTTGGTTTACGTACAGCCGACTTGACAGTCCGGTCTGACGCGCTCTAGCCTCCGATTACAGGCTGCATCGTGCCCAGGGAGGCCAGAATGAAAAGCGGTCAAGCCAATCGAATGTCAGACAGCTTGGAATCGACATCGAGAACGCGCGGCGTGGCCGGCGATTGGCCGCCAACCTGTTCGCAAGCCCACCCCGACTCCGCCCGGCTGTCAATCCATGTTTACGGTTGATCTTATGAATCGCGCCATTGGCGCGGTGGACTGTTGCCCCTGGGGCGCGGCTGCTGGCCGCCGTGAGGGCCGCCTGCACGAGTCCAGCCCGTTTCGCGGCCGTCCGCTCTACACGGCCGACGAACGCCGGCGCCGCGACGAGTCGCACTGGACAACCGTACAAGGCATCCTCGCCCCGCTGCAATTCGCGGTCTTCCTGATCAGCCTGACGCTGGTGATGCGCTACCTCGCGAGCGGGCAGGGCCTCGAACTGGCCACCGCGTCCGTCGTGGTGAAGACCATCGTTCTCTACATCATCATGATTACCGGCTCGATCTGGGAGCGTGCGGTGTTCGGCCGCTACCTCTTTGCGGCAGCGTTCTTCTGGGAAGACGTCGTCAGCATGCTGGTGCTGGCCCTGCACACCACATACCTGGTGGCGTTGTTCTCCGGCGCGGTGGATGCCGAGCGGCAGATGTGGCTGGCTCTGGCGGCCTACGGATCCTACTTGCTGAACGCCACACAGTTTGTAATGAAGCTGAGGGCTGCGCGTCAGCAGGATACGCTTTGGCCGGCCGGCAGTGCGTTGGGTCACATGTCATGACTGAAGCCGCCGCGGCCCCTGTTGCGGATCCTCGCGGCGAGCGTTCGGTGTTGCGTCAGCGGGGCCAGCGTGAGGTGTTCTGCGGCCTAACTGGCATCATCTGGCTGCACCGAAAAATCCAGGATGCGTTTTTCCTGGTCGTCGGCTCGCGGACCTGCGCGCATCTGATCCAATCCGCCGCCGGGGTGATGATCTTTGCCGAACCACGGTTTGCGACCGCCATCATCGACGAACGTGATCTGGCCGGACTGGCCGATGCCAACGACGAACTGGATGCCGTTGTCACCCAGTTGCTGCAGCGTCGCCCGGACATCAGGTTGCTGTTCCTGGTCGGTTCCTGCCCCTCCGAGGTCATCAAGCTCGACCTGTCGCGCGCTGCTTTGCGCCTCGGCGGCCGGTTCGGCCCGGAGGTACGGGTGTTGAATTACTCTGGCAGCGGCATAGAGACGACGTTCACCCAGGGTGAGGACGCTTGTCTGGCCGCGCTGGTGCCGGTGCTGCCATCAACCGACACGACTGAGCTGCTAGTGGTGGGTGCGCTGGCGGATGTGGTGGAGGACCAGTTCGCCCGCCTGTTCGCCGCAATGGGAATCGATCGTGTTCAGTTTCTGCCGCCGCGCCAGGCCGCCGATCTGCCACCAGTCGGACCACACACGCGCTTCCTGCTGGCGCAGCCGTTCCTGGCCGAAACCGCCCGGGCGCTGGAGGAGCGTGGGGCTGTCAGGATCGCCGCGCCGTTCCCGCTGGGCGTCGAGGGCACAACATTATGGCTGCAGGCCGCCGCATCCGCGTTCAACGTCAGCGCGGAACGGTTTCGCGTGGCAACAGAACTTGCGCAGGAGCGTGGGCGGCGTGCGGTGGCGAAGTTCCGCAACGAGCTTGCCGGCAAGCGGATGTTTTTCTTTCCCGATTCTCAGCTAGAGATCCCGCTGGCCCGGTTTGTCAGCCGTGAGCTCTCGATGCGGGTGATCGAGGCTGGGACGCCATACCTGCACCGCCAGCATCTCGCCGAAGAACTGGGTCTGCTGCCTGATCATGTGGCGCTGAGCGAGGGGCAGGATGTCGAGCGGCAGTTGGACCGTTGCCGGGCGGCCAAACCCGACTTGGTGGTCTGCGGACTCGGGCTTGCCAACCCGCTGGAAGCCGAAGGCCTGACTACGAAGTGGTCGATCGAGCTGCTGTTCACGCCCGTGCAAGGCTACGACCAAGCGGGTGACCTGGCGGAATTGTTCGCCCGTCCGCTGGTGCGGCGCATGCGGTTGGCGGTCTAGCCCCATGAAGCTGACGCTTTGGACATATGAAGGCCCGCCGCATGTCGGTGCCATGCGCGTCGCCACCGCCATGGAGGGTCTCCATTACGTGTTGCACGCGCCGCAGGGCGACACCTACGCCGACCTGCTGTTCACAATGATCGAGCGCCAGGCAAAACGCCCGCCGGTCACCTACACGACCTTCCAGGCCCGCGACCTCGGCGGCGATACCGCCTCATTGTTCAAGGAAACGGCGCGGGAAGCCTACGAGCGGTTTAAGCCGCAGGCCATGCTGGTGGGCGCTTCCTGCACCGCCGAGTTGATTCAGGACGATCCCGGCGGCTTGGCGCGGGCGCTTGATCTGCCGGTTCCGGTCGTGGCGGTGGAGCTGCCAGCCTATCAGAAGAAGGAAAACTGGGGGTCGGCGGAAACCTTCTACCAGTTGGTTCGGGCCTTTGCCTCGCCTGGCCCGCCCAGTGCCCGCGCGCGATGCAATATCCTGGGACCAACAGCACTGGGCTTCCGTCACCGTGACGATGTGACCGAAGTCGTCCGGCTGCTGGATGAGATGGGGATCGCAGTCAACGTGATTGCCCCGCTGGGTGCCACGCCGGCAGATCTGGCACGGCTGAGCGACGCCACGTTCAACGTCGTGCTGTGTCCGGAGACGGGGTTGCAGGCGGCTTCCTGGCTGTCGCGCCAGTTTGGCCAGAAGGTCGTCAAGACGGTGCCGATCGGCGTCGGCGCAACCACGGACTTCATCAACGAGGTCGCGGCCCTCGCCGGCGTCAAACCGATCGAGCCCGCGAACTCCCGCCTGCCGTGGTTCTCCCGCTCGGTCGATTCCACCTATTTGACCGGCAAGCGGGTGTTTATCTTTGCCGATGCCACGCACGCCGTGGCCGCCGCCCGCATCGCTTCTCAGGAGCTTGGGTTCACCGTCGTCGGCCTGGGCACCTACAGCCGTGAATTTGCCCGCGAGGTGCGCGAGGCGGCCGCCGCGCTTGGACTGCAGGCACTTATTTCAGATGACTACCTGGAGGTCGAAGCGCAGATCGCCGAACTTCAGCCAGAGCTGGTTTTGGGCACGCAGATGGAGCGTCACATTGCCAAGCGGCTGGGCATACCTTGCGCGGTGATCTCAGCACCTGTGCATGTGCAGGATTTTCCGGCGCGTTACTCGCCGCAGATGGGCTTTGAAGGTGCCAACGTCATCTTCGATACCTGGGTACATCCCCTCATGATGGGTCTGGAAGAACATCTTCTGGGGATGTTCCGCAACGACATGGAGTTTAAGGACGAAGCCGGCGCTTCGCATCTTGGCGAAGTTGCTGCTGGGCTCACGTCTGATCAAGCAGACTCTGTACTGACAACAGAACAAGCATTGCTGTGGAGCAAGGATGCTGAGAAGGAGCTCAGGAAAATACCGTTCTTCGTACGGGGCAAGGCGCGTCGCAATACTGAACGTTTCGCTCTGGATCAGGGTTTAACTGCTATCAGCTTGGATACTCTGTACGATGCGAAAGCGCACTTCGGCCGTTAACCGGACACCTATCAGGATTGTTGTGGTGACAATGGATAGTCACCTGGGCGGGGCACTGGCGCGGGCTGAGGTCGCGTTGAAGCGGGACTTGCCGAACATCCAAGTAACGATGCATGCGGCCGACGAATGGGGTGGCGATAATGAGGCGCTGGCCGCCTGTCACGCCGATATCGCCGGTGCCGATATCGTTGTTGCCGCGATGCTGTTTCTGGAAGATCACATCCAAGCCGTGCTGCCCGCGCTGATCGCCCGGCAGGAGCGTTGTGACGCGATGATCTGCCTGCTGTCCGCCGGCGAGGTCGTCCGGCTGACGCGGATGGGCAAGTTCGAGATGTCCACCAATGCATCTGGCGCGATTGCCTGGCTTAAGCGGATGCGGGGCAAGAGCAAGACCGGATCGAACGGCCGCGGCCAGATGAAAATGCTGCGGCAATTGCCGAAGCTGCTGCGGTTCGTTCCCGGCACGGCACAGGATGTCCGAGCCTATTTCATGGTCCTGCAATACTGGCTGGCCGGATCTGAGGAGAACCTGACGAGCATGGTCCGCATGCTGGTCGGCCGCTACGCGACGGGTGCGCGCGCCACCCTGCTCGGCGCAGTACGCGCTGCGCCACCTATCGAATACCCGGAGATCGGCCTGTATCATCCGTGCGCCGCCGGGCGTATCGTGGATCGGATCGAACAACTTCCCGCCGGCGGTGCCAATGGTCGTGTCGGGATCCTGATCCTGCGGTCCTACGCATTGTCGAGCAATGCCGCCCATTATGACGGCGTGATCGCGGCGCTGGAGGCAAAGGGTCTGCAGCCGATCGCGGCTTTTGCCAGCGGCCTCGACCAGCGCGAAGCCATCAAGCACTATTTCATGCGTGACGGCAGGGCGACAGTCGATGCCGTGATATCACTGACAGGCTTCAGCCTGGTTGGTGGGCCGGCGTACAACGATGCCCAAGCGGCGGAAAGCCTGCTGGCGTCGCTGGATGTGCCGTATATCTCCGCCCATCCGGTGGAATTCCAGACTCTCGAGCAGTGGCAGGGCGATCCTCGCGGACTGCTGCCGGTTGAAGCCACGATGATGGTGGCGATTCCAGAGCTGGACGGCGGCATCATCCCAATGACCTTTGGCGGCCGTTCCAGTACCGTCGGCGACGACCGTCGACGTGATATGGTCTCCCATCCAGAGCGCGCCGCCATGTTGGCCGCCCGCGTCGCCCGGCTGGTCGCACTGCGACGGACCGCGCGGGCAGACCGCAAGATCGCAATCGTGCTCTTCAACTTTCCACCTAACGCCGGCACGGTCGGCAGTGCGGCGTATCTTTCGGTGTTCGCCTCGCTGTTAAACACGCTGCGCGGCATGCAAGAGGCCGGCTACCAGATCGAACTACCCGCCGATGTTGACGCGTTGCGGAACAAACTGCTTGGCGGCAACGCCTCGCTGTTTGGCGCTAACGCCAATGTAGCCGCCCGCATGCCGGCCGACGAACATGTCCGCCGCCAGCGCTGGCTGCCCGAAATCGAGAAACAGTGGGGCCCGGCGCCCGGCCGGGTGCAAACCGATGGCGCCTCGCTGTTCGTGCTGGGCGAGCATTTCGGCAACGTCTTCGTCGGCATCCAGCCGGCATTCGGATATGAAGGCGACCCGATGCGGCTGTTGTTCGAGCAGGGTTTCGCGCCAACACACGCTTTCTGCGCCTTCTACCGCTGGATCAACCAGGATTACGGTGCGCACGCAGTGCTGCATTTCGGCACCCATGGCGCGCTGGAATTCATGCCGGGAAAGCAGGCCGGCATGTCCGCCGAATGCTGGCCTGACCGGCTTATCGGCGATCTGCCAAACTTCTACCTGTATGCGTCGAACAATCCGTCTGAGGGCATGATCGCCAAGCGCCGGGCCAACGCCTCGCTGATCAGCTACCTCACGCCGCCGGTCGCACATGCCGGCTTGTATCGCGGTCTGCTGGACCTGAAGGCATCGCTGGACCGGTGGCGCGCATTGCCGCCTGATGCCGATCTGGTCCAGCGCGACACCATGGCGCAGGTAATTCAGGCCCAGGCCATCGCGGTCAATCTGGCGGACGCCGAACCCGCTTGGACCGGCGACGACCGGGACGATATCGCGCGGTTGGCCGACACGTTGCTCGAACTGGAATATACCCTGATCCCGCATGGTCTGCATGTGGTTGGTGAAGGCCTGAACGACGAGCAACGGGCCTCCATGTTGGATGCCGCGGGCGTAACGGATGTGGCTGAACGTCAGCGCCTGGATGCGCTGCTGGCGGTCGATTCAGAGGTTCCGGCGATCGTCCACGCGCTAGACAGCGGCTACCTGAGGCCAGCCCCTGGCGGCGACCTTCTGCGTACAACCGAGGTCCTGCCCACCGGCCGCAACCTGCATGGATTTGATCCGTTCCGTATTCCCAGCGCATTCGCTGTGCGTGACGGCGCGCATCAGGCCGACCGCCTTTTGGCCCGCCATCAGGCTGACGGCGGCGCCCTGCCGGAAACCATCGCCATGGTGCTGTGGGGCACTGACAACCTGAAGACCGAGGGCGGACCGATCGCCCAGGCCCTTTGGCTGCTGGGTGCCGAACCACGCTGCGACAGCTACGGCCGCGTCTCTGGCGCTCGGCTGATCCCGCTGCACACTCTGGGCCGGCCGCGAATTGACGTGGTCCTGACGCTGTCCGGCATCTTCCGCGATCTACTTCCGCTGCAAACGAAACTGTTGGCGGAGGCTGCTCTGCTGGCTGCCACTGCCGATGAACCGCTGGAACAGAATTTCGTCCGCGCGCACGCGTTGTCCTTTCAAACCGAAAACGGCGGCCCGATCGAGGATGCCGCGATGCGGGTTTTTGGTAATGCCGATGGCGCTTATGGCGCCAACGTCAACAACCTTGTTGGCAGCGGCACGTTCGATGACGAAGACGAACTGGCGGACGCCTTTCTCAAGCGCAAGGGATTTGGCTACGGTGTCTGCGGCAAGCCGCAGCGCCACGATGCGGTCCTGGCCCATGCGCTCTCACGGGTCGACGTGACCTACCAGAACCTCGACTCGCTGGAGGTTGGGGTCACCACCGTCGATCATTACTTCGATACGCTGGGCGGCATCAGCCGGGCTGTGCAACGGGCAAGGGGCGGGACGTCGGCGGCGATTTATATCGGTGACCAGACGCGCGGTGACGGTGCCGTGCGGACGATCTCTGAGCAGGTCGCGCTGGAAACCCGGACACGCGCGCTGAACCCCAAGTGGTATGAGGCGCTTCTGGCACACGGTTATGAAGGCGTGCGTGAGATCGAGGCACACGTAAGCAACACGTTCGGCTGGTCGGCCACCACCGGTGAAGTGCAGCCCTGGGTCTATGAGAAGTTGTCGGAGACTTTCGTGCTCGATCCCGACATGCGTGAGCGGCTGGCAAAACTGAACCCGACAGCTTCCGTCAAGATCGCCAACCGGCTGATCGAAGCGCATGAGCGGAACTACTGGACGCCTGACAATGCGATGCGGGAAGCCCTGCAGCGCGCCGGCGAGGAACTTGAAGACCGCCTCGAGGGGATCGGTCTGGAGGCAGCAGCATGACAGTCATCAGACGCATTCCAGCCCGCGGCGACGGGGAGGGCAGCGTGCAGGTGCAGATGCAGCCCGACCTGAAGATCGGCAATGCCCAGGTATTCGCGGTCTATGGCAAGGGCGGCATCGGCAAGAGCACCACCTCTTCAAACCTTTCAGTCGCGTTTTCCAAGCTCGGCAAGCGCGTGCTGCAGATCGGTTGCGACCCGAAGCACGACTCCACGTTCACGCTGACCAAGCGCCTGGTGCCCACGGTCATCGACATCCTGGAGACGGTGGATTTCCACTCCGAGGAGCTGCGCGTCGAGGACTTCGTCTACGAGGGCTACAACGGCGTGATGTGCGTGGAGGCAGGTGGGCCGCCGGCGGGTACCGGCTGCGGTGGTTACGTCGTCGGACAGACGGTGAAGCTGCTTAAGGAGCATCATCTGCTTGAGGACACCGATGTGGTGATCTTCGACGTCCTGGGCGACGTGGTGTGCGGCGGATTTGCCTCGCCGCTGCAGCATGCCGGTCGGGCGCTGATCGTGGCGGCAAACGACTTCGACTCGATCTTCGCGATGAACCGGATTGTCGCCGCAATTCAGGCCAAGGCGCGCAATTATGAGGTGCGGCTGGGTGGGGTGATCGCCAATCGCAGTGCTGCCACCGATCAGATCGACAAGTTCAACGAGCGCACCGGGTTGAAGACGCTGGCGCACTTCCCGGATCTGGACGTGATCCGTCGTTCGCGCCTGAAGAAGTCGACGTTGTTCGAGATGCAGCCGACGCCGGAGATTGTTGCCGTGCAGAACGAGTACCTGCGGCTTGCGGCAACGTTGCTGGCGGGGACTGCGGCGCTGGAGACACGCTCGCTGAAGGACCGGGATATCTTCGACCTGTTGGGATTCGACTGATGCCCACTCTTACTTATGCTGCCCGCCGCGGCGAGTTGTTGCAGTATTTCGACCGCACCGCCGTCGAAGCATGGAAGCGGCTAACCTCTGACGCGCCGGTCAACGGCATTCGCGCGACGGTTCGCGCCGGTCGGCAGGACATGCGTCAGACCCTGCTGGCTTGGCTGCCGGACGATCTGACCGGGGTGCGTCTGCTGGACGCCGGATGCGGCACCGGCGCATTGTCCGTCGAAGCGGCGCAGCGGGGTGCGCAGGTGGTCGCCATCGACCTGTCACCTACCCTGGTCGGGTTGGCGAGAGAGCGGCTGCCGCAGGATCTGCGGATCGACTTCCGGGTCGGCGACATGCTGGATCCGACGTTGGGCCAATTCGACTATGTCGTGGCCATGGATTCACTGATCCACTACCGCGCTCATGATGCGGTCCAGGTGTTGCACGGTCTCTCGCAGCGCGCTGAACGGTCGCTGCTGTTTACGTTCGCTCCACGGACGGCAGCACTGAGTGTGATGCACGCCGTAGGGCGGTTGTTCCCGCGCAGCGACCGCGCGCCTGCCATCGAGCCGGTCCGTCCGCAGGCCGTCCAGCGGCTCATCGGCCATCGTCTTGAAGGTTGGGCGACACGGCGCAGCCACCGGATTTCCCGTGGTTTCTACATCTCTCAGGCGCTGGAGGTGGTCCGCCAGTGACTGTTCTGGGAGCAAAATTCGCCCGTGGCTGGACGCACCTCGGCGTGCGGTTCCTGCCCTTCGCCGATGCCGCGACTCCAGAGCTGCCGATGCGCCGGCTGCTGCGGCTGTCGCTGTTTCAGGTCTCGGTTGGGCTGGCAGTGGTGCTGCTGGTAGGCACGCTGAACCGCGTGATGATCGTCGAGCTCGGCGTGCCGGCATGGCTGGTGGCGGTGATGATCTCGTTGCCGCTGGTGTTCGCGCCGTTTCGCGCACTGGTCGGATTTCGCTCTGATACGCACAAGTCGGCCCTAGGTTGGCGCCGCGTGCCATACATCTGGATGGGCACGCTGCTGCAGTTCGGCGGCCTTGCGATCATGCCGTTCGCGCTGATCGTGCTGTCGGGCGATACCAATGGACCGCCTGTGTTCGGCCACATTGGGGCCGGGCTGGCGTTTCTTCTGGTCGGTGCTGGATTGCACACCACGCAAACCGTCGGGCTGGCGCTGGCCACCGATCTCGCACCCCCGGCTTCGCATCCCAAGGTTGTCGCACTGCTGTGCATGATGCTGCTGTTGGGCATGGTGGGCGGAGCCCTGAGTTATGGCGCGCTGCTGGCACATTTCACCGAGATCAAGCTGATCCAGGTTGTTCAGGGGACCGCCCTTCTGACGATGATCCTGAACGTCTTGGCGTTGTGGAAGCAGGAAGCCCGCGACCCTTCGCGCACAACATTCAACCGCGTCGAGCCAACCTTTCACCAAGCCTGGCTGTCATTCAGCGAGATCCCAAACGCCAAGCGGCGGCTGGTCGCGCTCGGGATGGGAACCATCGCGTTCAGCATGCAGGATATCCTGCTGGAGCCTTACGGCGGACAGGTGCTGCACCTGGCGGTCGGCACCACGACGTTGCTCAGCGCGCTGCTGGCCTTTGGCGGCCTGAGCGGGTTCGGCGTTGCAGCTCGCCTGCTGGGGCGCGGGATGGACGCCTACCGGCTGGCGGCATTCGGTGCCTTGACTGGCCTCGCCGCCTTTAGCCTAGTGATCTTTGCGGCCCCGCTCAATTCGATCTTGCTGTTTGCGATGGGTACCGCCTTGATTGGCTTCGGCGCCGGCCTGTTCGCCCACTGCACGCTGACGGCGGCGATGGGCACGGCGCGCCATGGACAGATCGGCCTGGCGCTGGGCGTGTGGGGTGCCGTGCAGGCTTCGGCGGCTGGTGCGGCGGTGGCGGCCGGTGGGCTGATACGCGACGGCGTCGGCGTGCTGGCAACCAGCGGCGTGCTGGGCCAGGCGATGGATACTCCAGCCGCTGGATACTCGGTTGTCTACCATATCGAAATCGCATTGCTGTTCGCGACGCTGATCGCGATCGGTCCGCTTGTGCGACGGACCACATTGCCGAGCCTCCGGCTTGGCGAACTGTCTTCCCACTCGCTTAGTCTTCCGAGGTGATGCCATGCAAACCGGAGCCATCACGGGTTATTTCGACGTCGCGCAAGTCGCATTGTACGCCTTCTGGCTGTTCTTTGCCGGACTTGTTTTCTACTTGCGTCGGGAGGATAAACGTGAAGGCTATCCGCTCGTCTCAGATACGGCAGGCGAGCGCCAAATCGGCTTCCCGCAACTGCCGAAACCCAAGACCTTCCTGTTGAAGAGTGGTGAGACAATCTTGGCACCGCGCCCGGATGAGACGGAGCCGCCGCTGAACGCGGAACCAACCGCTGCCTGGCCCGGTGCGCCGCTGTATCCGGTCGGCAACCCTATGCTGGCTGGTGCCGGACCCGCTGCCTGGGCGTTGCGCGCCGACATACCCGATAAGCTGCAGGAACTGGACGAAAACCGTATTGTCCCGATCCGCCGTGCCGAAGACCACTTCCTGGACGAGGAATCGCCAGACCCGCGTGGCAAGGAGGTTGTCGGCGCCGATGGAATCGTGGCCGGAACGGTCTCGGATATCTGGATCGACCGTGCCGAAACAGCGGCCCGTTACCTCGAGGTGACGATCGGCACAGGCGCATCGGTCATGGTCCCAACCGCGCTGGCGAAGGTGACTTCCACTGGCCGCGTCATCGTCTCCTCGATCATGGCTGCCCAGTTCGCCGATGCCCCTGCCCTGGCCAGTCCCGATCAGATCACGCTGCGTGAGGAAGACCGGATTCAGGCCTATTTCGCCAGCGGTCACCTTTACGCAAGACCAAGCCGCACGGAGCCACTGCTATGAACGGACACGATTACGAGCCGGTGCCGGGCTTGCCAACGCGCTTGCCCGAGGGCGAAAATATTGTTTGGCAGGGCGCGCCGGACTGGCGGGCACTGGCCCGACGCGCAATGCACGTGCGGCTTATCATCGGATACTTCGCTGTGCTGGCGGCGTGGGGAATTGTGGGCAAGGTCTCCTCCCACATGTCTGTACCCGACATGGCGTTATCGACCGTGCGCCTGGCTGGGCTTGGTGCGGTGGCGGTGGCACTGCTGACACTTTTCGCTTGGCTCGTCGCCCGAACCACGCTCTATACAATCACTTCGCGCCGGGTGGTGATGCGCTTCGGTATTGCGCTGCCGATCACCATCCAGATCCCGTTCAGCAAGATCGATGCAGCCGGCGTCCGCGTGTGGTCGGATGGCGCGGGGGATCTCTCGTTGACGCTGTTGCCGCAGACGAAGATCGCCTACCTGGTGCTGTGGCCACATGCGCGTCCATGGAAACTGGCGAAGGCGCAGCCGACGCTGCGCGGAGTACCGGATGCGGCCGCGGTCGCTCAGACGTTGGGTCGGACCCTGGCGGCTTCCGCGCTTCAGCCGGCCAAGTCCATCACCATTCCGGTGGCCGACGCAGCGGAAGCAGGTGCCCATACAGGGTCTCATATCCCGGCCGCGGCTTGACGGATAAAGCCCTTCGCGGAGAACAGTCATGAGCCACACAGCCCCTTTTCCACGCGGCCCGCTGATATTGGCCGGCACGGCAATTGCCATTGCAATTGCCACGGCCGCAGTTGGACGGCTGACCGGCGCGGCCGATAGCAGGCCAACAGCAAGCGCCTTCGCCTCGCGCGAGCTGTTGTTCCAGGACCGGCCGAACGGCGCGGTCGCGGTCTATGACGCACAGCACCGCTCGGCTCCGATCGAGACGATAGCACCAGAAACCAATGGCTTCCTGCGCGCCACCGTTCGCGGTCTGGCCCAGCAGAGGCTGCGTCAGGACGCCAGCCACGACGTGCCGTTCCGCCTGACCGGCTGGGCCGACGGCCGGCTGACGCTTGAGGATCCGACGACCGGACGCAGGGTGGAGATGGAGGCGTTCGGCATCACCAACGAGACGGTTTTCGCCCATCTTCTGACCGCCAGGGCGGGATCATGAGACGCATCGAGGTTCCCTGCATGGTCGAGATCGAGCAGACGCCAGAAAGTCTGCACGCCTTTGCAATTCCCGAAGGCATCGACATCCGGCCAGGGGACAGCGTGCTCGTGCACGGCGCGCCGTCGCGGATCGGCTACGGCGAAAGGCTCTCCCTGCAGTGTTCGGCCACCGTCACCCGCGCCACCGCCTTCGGTCGGTTCTGGGCACAACTGACCGGCCTGCTGGAATTCACCGCGCTGTACGAAGTTGGTTTTGAGCGGAGGGAGTCACCATGAAGCCAGTAAGTGAAACAACCAAACTGGCGCAGCGCGACACCGTGCTGAGCCCACGCTTCTACACGACTGATTTTGCCGCGATGGAGAAGCTGGATGTGACACCGGTGCGTGCCGAGTGGGACAGCCTGATGGCGGAGTTCGCGCGCGATGCCAACAAGCACCATTTCACCCGCAACGCCGACTTCGACATGGATCTGTCTGTCCTGCCGGAGGATCTGCGTGAGGAGTTCATCCACTTCCTCGTCAGCTCGGTTACCTCGGAGTTCTCCGGCTGCGTGCTGTATGCCGAGATCAAGAAGCGGGTGAAGAACCCCGATATCCATAACTGGTTTGCCTTCATGGCACGCGACGAAGCCCGCCATGCCGGCTTCCTCAACGACACGCTGAAGGACTTCGGCGTCGGCGTCGACCTGAGTTTTCTGACTAAGGTCAAAAAATATACCTACTTCCAGCCCAAATTTATCTTTTATGCAGTCTACCTGTCGGAAAAAATCGGCTATGCCCGTTACATCTCGATTTTCCGCCAGCTAGAGCGTCATCCAGACTTGCGGTTCCACCCGATCTTCAAATGGTTCAAGGAATGGTGCGGCGATGAGTTCCGCCATGGTGAGGCGTTCGCGCTGATCATGCGGGCCAACCCCCAGGTGCTCAGCGGAGTGAACCGGCTGTGGATACGCTTCTTCCTGTTGGCTGTGTTCGCGACGATGTTCGTGCGCGATCATGCCCGACCAGTCTTCCACGGCGCGCTGGGGCTGGAACCCACGCAGTACGATATGCAGGTGTTCCGCATCACGACCGAAATCTGCAAGCAGGTCTTCCCGGTTACACTTGACGTCGACAATCCGGCGTTTCTGGCGGGCTTGCAGCGCCTGCTCCTGGTCAGCCGGCAAATCGATGCCAACAAGGGGCAGTATGGGTTGGGCGGTATGATCAAGGGCCTGGGTCTGAAGGCTGCCGCGGGAGTAACGCTGGTGCGGCTGTTTCTGCTGCGGCCGCAACGCCACGAGCTGCCAGAAGAAGTCCGCATGGCGCCGGCTTGGTAGGATGGCACAATACGGCCTTCCGGCCCTGCATGGCCTGTTGATCTGGTGGTTCAGCACAGGTCTTATCCTGTTCCTGGACGGTCTGCCGAAGCAGACGTTCCGCTGGAGCATGACAGCCGCCACTGCCCTTCTGGGCGCGTCGCTGTGCGGCTTGGTCCTCAGCGCGGCCGATACCAGTGTCACCGGCGCCTATACGGCCTTCACCTGTGCCGTGTTGATCTGGGCATGGCTCGAGATGAGCTTCTATATGGGCTACGTAACTGGTCCACGAACGCACCACTGCCACGCTGGCTGCAGCGGCTGGCGTCATTTTGGGCATGCTATTCAGGCCAGCCTCTACCACGAGATTGCGGTGCTGGTGCTGGCCGGCCTTGTCGTCGGCCTGACCTGGAACAGCCCCAACCATTTTGGTGTCTGGACGTTTGTGGTGCTGTGGTGGATGCACCAGAGCGCCAGGCTTAACGTCTTTCTAGGTGTCAGCAACCTCAACGCCGAGTTCCTGCCAGAGCACCTCGCGCACATCCGCAGCTTTTTCCGCAGCGCGCCAATGAATCTGCTGTTTCCGTTCTCGGTCACGCTCTCCACTGTGGCGGCAGTGCTGCTGGGCCAGCAGGCGTTATTCAGCGCCGCCGATCCATATCGGGCGGTCGGCTATACATTGGTCACGACGATGATGGTGCTCGCGATCATGGAACACTGGTTCCTGGTGCTGCCGCTGTCAGTCACCAGAATTTGGAACAGCCTGTGGCAATGGAGCCTCGGCTCGCGCAATGCCGGCAGGAACCTGTCGCGACGTCAACAAACAGCACTGCCCAGGCAGGCAACGATCGGAGGACGCCCATGAACTACGATACCTTCTTCCGTAAGCAGATCGACGGACTCCGCCGCGACGGCAACTACCGGGTCTTTGCAGATCTGGAACGGAACGCCGGCAGTTTCCCCAAGGCGACGCATCATAAGGAACGTGGCAAGGCGCAGGTGACCGTATGGTGTTCTAACGACTATCTCGGCATGGGTCAGCATCCGGCGGTGATCGGCGCCATGCATGAGGCGCTGGACCAATGTGGTGCCGGCGCCGGCGGCACGCGCAATATCGCTGGCACCAACCATTACCATGTAACTCTTGAACGTGAGCTTGCCGATCTGCATCGGGCCGAGTCGGCTTTGCTGTTCAACTCCGGTTACATGTCGAATTGGGCAACCCTGAGCACCCTGGCGGGGCGCCTTCCAGGCTGCGTGGTGTTGTCCGACGAGGCCAACCACGCCTCAATGATCGAGGGCGTGCGCCACAGCCGGGCGGAAAAGCGCATCTGGGCGCATAATGACCCAGAGGATTTGCGTCGGCAGCTCGCGGCGCTGGATCCGGATCGGCCGAAGCTGGTGGCTTTCGAATCCGTCTACTCGATGGATGGCGACATCGCCCCGATACAGGAGATTTGCGACGTTGCCGACGCCTTTGGTGCGATGACCTACCTCGACGAGGTGCACGCCGTCGGCCTGTACGGACGACGAGGCGGCGGCATCAGCGAGCGTGACGGCGTGGCGCATCGCCCGACTGTTATCGAGGGCACATTGGCCAAGGCATTTGGCGTCGTCGGCGGCTACATCGCCGGGTCTGCTGTGATGTGCGACTTTGTGCGCAGCTTTGCTTCCGGCTTTATCTTCACAACGGCGCTGCCGCCAGCGGTCGCTGCCGGGGCTGTTGCCAGTATCCGTCACCTGAAATCAAGCCAGACGGAGCGTCGGCGGCAGCAGGAACAGGTGGCCAAGCTTCGGCGTCGTCTGGATGCGATCGGCGTGCCGCATTACGACAATCCCAGCCATATCGTGCCCGTGATAGTGGGCGATCCAGTACTATGCAAGCAGATCAGCGATCGTCTGCTTGATGAGTTTGCGATCTACGTTCAGCCGATCAATTACCCAACGGTGCCGCGAGGAACTGAGCGTCTGCGGATCACGCCATCGCCGCTGCATACGGATGCCGATGTCGAACAGCTTGTTGACGCACTGGGCGCCATCTGGTCGGAAATGAGCTTGCGAAGGGCGGCATAGCCACCACATCGCGGTCGGGGAACGAAGAGGGAGGTTTTTGACGTGACGACTCGGGATGACAGGACGCGCCGGCAGATATTGCGGACAGGACTGGGTGCAGGCTTAGCGACCGCGGGCAGTGTGATCGCCTTGCGCAACACAAACGCGCAGGAGAAAATAGCGCAGGCTGCTGTGCAATATCAGACGACGCCCAAGGACGGTGCAAAATGCAGTGGTTGCGTGAATTTCGAAGCGCCGAACGCCTGCAAGATTGTGGCAGGCAACATCGATCCGAATGGCTGGTGCATTGCCTATGCACCAAAGGAAGGCTAGCGCACCGCGAGGCTTCATGGCGAAGGTGTCGGTGCTGAACGTTTCTTCGCTTGGTAAGAGCGTGCCGTCTGATTGATTAGAGCGTGATCCGCGGAGGTCGCATCACACGGAGCGGTGAATTACGCGATCAAACAACGAGTTAGAGAGGGGTCCGTGAGCCAACGCGAACGGACACCGCTCTAGACGCTCCCAGCAGACTTATAAAACGCCCCTTACCGACCCAGCCGGCAAGGGGCGTTCTGCTAATTCGCCGGCAGCGGCTGTGGGTTTGGCGCGAGTGTCCTTAAATACGCGATGACGTCAGCGCGTTCCTTCGGATTCTTGATCCCAGCGAACGTCATCCTGGTACCGGGCGCATAGGCGCTCGGCTTCTTCAACCACTCATAAAGCTCATCGTAGTTCCATGGTCCCTGCTTACTCTTGAGGGCAGCAGAGTAGGAAAACCCTTCCATGTGCCCGTGTGGCGCGCCCACGACCCCATACAGATTCGGCCCGACGCCGGCTTTGCCGCCCTCGGTGAAGGTATGACACGCGACGCAGCCCAACTTCTTGGTATCCTCCTCGCCTGTTTTCGCATCCGCTGATGCCAGCAGCGTTTTGACCGGAGGATCACCCGCGGGTGCAGCTCCTGCGGCAGCGGCAGCAGTTGGCACGGCGACTGGGGCGGGCAACGGCTCCGGCTTCGGCGACAAGGTGTGCAAATAGTCGATGACGTTAGCGCGCGTCTGGTCATCGGTTACCCCAGCATAGGTCATCCGCGTACCTGGGGCATAGGCACTGGGTTTCTTCAGCCACTCGTTCAACGCTGCAAACGTCCAAGGCCCGGATTTGCTCTTCAGCGCGTCCGAGTAGTTGAAGCCCTGCATATGGGCGTGCGGACCGCCGACGACGTTGTACAGATTTGGTCCGATGATAGCCTTGCCGCCTTCGTTGAAGGAATGGCACGCCGCGCACACTTTACTGGCAAATGCTTCCCCTGCCTTCACGTCCGCCTTCGCCAGAAGGTTCTCGATTGGCAGCGCAGGCGGCGCGGCCTGCCCAGGTGGCGAGGCAGCTTGCGGGATTTCAATTTTGATCGCCGGCTTCGCCAGCCGGTGCTCCTGCACCAGTTCCGTGCCTACCGTCCCGGCCACGAAAAAGGCTATCCCGGCAACCAATACCGACGCGATAGCCTTGTTGACCTCCATCGAATCCATACCGGTAAAGCTCCTGGTCCCGGGTTGTTTCACAATCCCGGGTGATATCGCCCTGACACAGGTGTTGCCTAGTGCCTGATCGCAGAGAAGCGCGAAACGCGCTTCGCCGCGTGAATCGGCCACTTCAAGCCAAACCGACGTATCACCCTCACTGATGGGCGATACTAGTGTGCCACGGTCAATTCCGGGAAGTCCTTCACCATGCTGACGCCGAACAAAGGCTTATAGACACCGTTGTGACAGGTCGCGCAATTAACTTTCGCCGAGTCCCCTTCTGGCCCCAGCCGAGCGGTTGGGAACACGTCATGCAGCGGATCCAGATAGTTGTTGTTGACGTCGCGGACCATGCGGATGCCATACCAGGCATTAACCCGCTGCGGTGAGCTCTGGCTCCAGTCCGACAACGCTCTGCTGTTGTGGCAGTAGGTGCAGTTAACGCCCAACGACTGCGAGAAATGGATCATCAGGGCATAGGTCCAGTCGGTTTGCTTGATCGACTGGCGGTCGTCGGTGGGCAATGCGGACTGCGATTGAACCCGGATGTTGTAGTCGCTCTCCAGAAACGGGGTAAAGGGATCGAGCGGCAACGAGGAATAGTTGATCGCCGCCGTCGGATGATTCTTTCCGGCGGGAGCCTGTGCCATGCCTTCCGCCTGTTGCGGACCGGCATTGTGAAACCACACATTGGCCGGAACCGGTTGACCGCGATGGCAGGTGTAGCACGTGACGCCGGTCTCCGCGACGTGGCTCTTCCAGCCGCTGTTCACGTGCTGCACCATCTGTATCATGCGCCGCGCGACAATCTTGGTATAATTGGCGTCCTCAGCCATGTTGTTGACGTTGTGGCAATAGGCACAGCCTTGCGCCGGGGACACCCAGGTGGTGATAGAGGCCATCAGCCGCGTGAAGTTGCCGACGCTGAGGTCGCCCAGAACCTTGACGTTCTTATACACGACGCCTGCCTTGGCGCCGGCGTCGGGCAGGCGCGGCAGCGAAACCGGTATCTGGTTCGCCGCCAGCTCCTCGTTGACGAACCGGGGGTTGTAGATCTGCTGCATAGCGGTTCCGCGAAAGCCATGCTGGATGCCCGTCATGGGCGGTCGTTCAGTCTGCGAAAGGATGACCGCGGCGACGGCCAGGGCCGCACCCCCAGCCGCCAGCGGGATGGCGAAGTTCATTGGGCGACTCCAGCGTTCGGCAAGGTGGAGGGATCGACGACGTTGGGCCAGATCTGCGGATAGGGTGCGGCAATGCCGTGCTTGACGCCCCAGAGGTACCAGTTGTCGACGACAGTGCCAGTCAGCAGAATGCCGATGCCGCCGGTCAGGGTCGTCAGCACCGCGAACCACCAGGCCCAGCGGTGGATGGACTCAAAGGTGGCGTTGAAGCCCATCGTCCAGCGCCAGAACAGCGCACCGCGTTCAGCCGCCGTGCCGCGGTCGGTGATCAGTTCCACCTCGCGCTCGCCGCCGAACCGGCTGACCGCCATGATGGTGCCGCCGTGCATGCCAAACAGCACTGCCGATCCATAAAGGAACACGATGGAAAGCATGTGGAACGGATTGTAGAACAAATTGCCGTAGCGGATTGAGAACGCGGCGGTCCAGTCCAAGTGTGGGAAGATGCCAAACGGCACGGCTTCCGCCCAGCTTCCCATCATGATCGGCCGGATGAAGCCAAGCACCAGATAAAGCCAGATTGCAGAGGCGAATGCCCAGGCGGTGTGCGTGCCCAACCCCAGCGCCAGCGCCCGGCGATACATCCGCAGCCACCACAACAGTATAGAGGCAGTCAGGAAGAAGCCAGCCATCAGCCACCATCCGCCTTCGGCCAGTGGCGGCAGAATCGACAAGCCGTAGGCCGGCGGCGGCGGCTCCAGCGCCAGCCACGGCAACTGCCGGACAAACTGGACAGGATCCCAGTTCACCGAGGCCCACATGTTCAGGCCGATGATCTCGAACGCAATGAAACCACAGACCAATGAGGCGATGCCCAGAAAGCCCAGATAGATCGGGCCAACTTGCCCGTCGCCGAACAGCCCCAGAAGATGGGAGTGGAACGGTTTGCCGCTGCGGGTCCAGCTACCGCGCGGCAGCGGTATACCGCCGCTCATCGGCCCGCGGATCTGCACCCGGGTAAAGATATTCTGATATTCAGCCATGTTTGCCTCCCCGCGGCACGGTCAGTTCGCCCAGATCGGAAGATTCAGCCACCAGCTCCACCATTCCGGCCATCCCCGGCTCCAGAACGGGCCGCTTATGACGATGCACACCGCGCTCCAGAATGAGGCTGAAATGGCCAGGAACAGGCCCAGGCGGTGAATCCCCAGCGTGCCAATCGAATAGCCGATGGTGTCACGGAAGTAGGCGTTTTCCTGCTCCGCGGATTTAACATGTTCACCAGCCGGCGGATTGGCTGCCGACAGCACCAAGGACCCGTGCATGGCAAGCGCCAGTGCGTTGGTGAAGAAGAAGCTGACGGCGATCATGTGCGCTGGGTTGTAGTGAAAGTGCAGGTATTGGTAACCGGTGTTCGATACCCAGTCCAAATGGCTGAGAATGCCGTAGGGAAAGCCGTAGCCCCACGCGCCCATCAGCAGCGGACGGACCACCACCAGGGTGAAATAGGCCAGGATGGCGAAGCTGAAGGCGAACGGCACATGCAGCCCCATGCCCAGCTTGCGGGCGATTTCAACCTGCCGCAGTGCCCATGAGCAGAACGCGCCCAGCGCGCATATGGTGATCAGTTGCCACAGCCCGCCTTCCGCAAGCGGCGCCAGTGCCAGGCCATAGCTGAGGTCCGGGGGGGCAATGTTGATGCGCCAGACGTTCCAGGTCGGCCCTATGGCCGCACCCCAGACAATCAGCGCGGTGCCAAGCACCGAAAAGAAGATTGTCGTTACGCCAAAAAAACCGACATAGAATGGCCCAACCCAGAAGTCGAACAGATCGCCGCCGATCAGGGTGCCTCCCCGAACGCGGTATTTCCTCTCAAAGCTAAGCATAGCCATGGCCACGGTCTCCTGAGGCTTCAGGGTCATCGACAGGCGAAACCGATGGCGAACAAAGGCAGAAGCGCCTGCCGCGCCCGCCACCGGAATTGGGCACAGTTATCTCGCAGGCGCTGGCAAGGGCGCATTCTGCGATGCGGCGATACCGTGATGCGGGCCTTCCAGCCAGTTGAACCTGTCCGTGCTGAGCAGAATGAAATGGATCAGCAAAGCTAGGACAAACAGGAAGACGCCCAGAGCAACCAGCACCCGCCTGGGATCGAAAAGCAGCCAGATCCTCCACATGTTCGCTTCCTCCTAAACGAGTTGCGAGATCGTGTGGGCAACCATTCCACCGGCGTCATGCAGCCACGAAGTGGCATAGCCGTGCGGTCCAGGCAGCCAGGGACGCCACTGCCAGGCCAGGAAGTGCGCAACGATGGCAATTACCGTAAAGACGATAAAGCTGGTGATGAAGATACCGTGGAACTCTTTCGCCTCCGTCTCAGTCAACCCCGATACCGAGGTTCCTGTTGCTGTTGGGGTTATAGCCATTTCGTTATTCTCCAGTCTCGGCCTTGAAGCCGTTGTCGCGCCCATCCCACGCGACTGGGTTCGCCGTATACAGCGGGCCACGGCGCCCATTCCGGCCGGCAAGCCGGCGGAATTGCAAAGGTCCGCCGCTCATGCCGGCTGCCTCTCGGCCAGGGCATGGGCCACATGGACAGCGGTGACGCGATCCTCACTGGCCTGACGGACGCTGCTTTCAACCTGGTCGCGCAGCCGCTTGGCCGCGGAGATCCGCACCAGGAACGGTTCTGTCTCCAGGTAGTCGTCGAATAGCTGCTGGGCATCGTCGTCCCACGGACAGCTTGCGCTCAGGCGCGACGGCGTGGGCTCGACCTTGTCGAGGTCCGTGCCCAGCGGCAGGATGTGGAACAGCGCGTCGAACAGCGCGTTGCAGAACTCCTGCACGATATACGTCGCCCCTGCATACCCCATGAAAGGTGTTCCGGTGGCTCGGCGGATGATGGCCCCTGGAAAGGACGCGGGTATATACATGCTGCGGTTGCCCGCTTCGGCGGCATACATCCGTTCATTATAGGATCCAAACAGGACCAGCGGCGGCTTTGCACGGACCGCCGCCCGCACCGCGGCGTTGTCCGGCTTTATCCCGGCCCCGCGGCACACCGCCAGCGTGCACGGGATGCCCATCTCCTCATCCAGGAAACGTTGCAGCCCGCGGCTATAGGTTTCGGTCGCAACCACACCAAAGGACGCGGTAGCGAAAAAGTCCTGTGTCACGCTGCGCCAAAGATCCCAGATCGGCTTGATCGTGGTGTGCTTCTCGCGCTCGATGAAAGGCTCCGGATCCAGCCCGGTCAGCTCACCCAAGGTGCGGAGGAAATTCGTCGTGGAAAACAGCCCGATCGGTGCCTGCAGATATGGACGGTCGAGCTCTTCGCAAAGCTTGCGGCCGAACTCACGGTACATGCAGACGTTGACGTCGGCTTGGGGAAGGCGGTGCACTTCGTCGATGTGCGCACCGAGCGGGAAGGTCAGGTTGATCTCGCAGCCAATGCCCTCCACCAGGCGGCGGATCTCGGCCACATCGGATGGCATGTTGAAGGTGCCGTAGATCGGGCCGATGATATTGACCCGCGGCTTCTGGCCTTCGGGGCGGACATAAGGCTTTGCCTTCTTCTTAGCGCCGAATTCCGACCACAGCCAGTAGATGGCGCGGTCGGCAGCCTGCCACTGATCCTCGTCGATCGTTCTTGGAATGAAGCGAAGAAGATTGGATCCTTCAGGCGTGACGCCGCCGCCAATCATCTCGGCAATGCTGCCGGTCACCACCACCGCCGGCATGTCCGCATCCTGCGTCGCCGCCGCCCGTCGCATGGCATCCTCGGTGCCGTTGCGGGACAGCTCCTCCTCCGACAGGCCGGTAACGACGACCGGCAGCTCGTGCGGCGGTAGGGCGTCGGTGTAGTGCAGCACGGCGGTGACGGGCAGATTCTCGCAGCCGACCGGTCCATCGATGATCACCCGCAGCCCACGGATCGCGGTAAAGGTGTAGACCGCGCCCCAGTAGCCGCCCGCCCGGTCATGATCCAGAACAAGCATGGCTCAGCTCCCCACCGCCTGGGTCGCCCTGGCCTTGGCCTCACGGGCGCGGCGATAGCGGTCCTTCGCACCTGGCGGATCGCGTGGGACATCGGCCCAGCCATAGCCTGCGGTCTCGCCAGCGCCCACCTTGTCAAAGAAACTCACCATGCGGCTGAACCGCTCGCGGCCCCTTGTCTGGGCGGCGACGATGGCGGCCAACGCGCCGGCACCCGCGGCGCCGAATAACGGGCGGGCGGAAACCATGTTGGTGAAGTACAGCGCAGGAATGCCCAGCGCCTTGGCCTTCTGCACCAGCGGCGTCGTGCCGACGGCCAGATCCGGTTGGACGTCCACCATCGCGGCGATGTCCTGCTCCAGCGAGGCACGGTACTGAACATAGGCCCCGTGGGACTCCAGCCACGCGCGGTCTGGCTCGCTCCATTCCGTGCGCGGCAGCGCAGTGCCCACATAGCGCACTTCGGCGCCAGCCTCGATCAGCAGCCGCGCCACCAGCAGCTCAGAGCCCTCATAGCCAGAGACGGTGACGCGCGCGCTGATCGGATTTGCCTCCAGCGCCGAACGGATTCCCGGCAGCGCCTTGGCTTTTGCCGCCTCGGCGCTGATGCCGGTTGTCTGTGCGATTGCCTCCAGCCATGCCGCGGTGCCTTCCAGCCCAACCGGGCCAGAGCCGATCACCGGACGGCCAGCGCTCTGCATCTCGCGGATCGCTGTCGTATAGAAGGGATGCACCGCGGCGGCGGCGGCGCAGTCCAGCGCGCCGTACAAGTCGCGCCACTCGCGTGATGGCAATTGCGGCCCGACCCCCAGGCCCATCGGCGCCAGCAGGCCGCCGACGCCGACCGGGTCTAGGGGAAAAAGCTCGCCGATCAACGTAATCGTGGGTAAGTCGGCCAGTCCGCGGGGGCGGACGACAGGGCCGGCTTCCACCTCCTGCCGGGCGTATCGCAACATGGCACCGGCCAGCACATCCTTCGCTTCGGCGTGTGTCGGAACACCGAAGCCGGGAACGTCGATGCCGATGATGCGGACACCGTCGATGACCTTGGGCAGACGGTCCAGCGGCACGCCAGAGGCCGTGGGCACGCAAAGGTTGATCACCACGACGGTGTCATAGTCCGCTGGCTTGGCAACCTCGAACACCGCGTTGCGAATGTCCTCGTAGAGCTGGCCGCGCACCAAGGTTTCCGAGTTGAACGGTACGTAACCGACGCTGCGCTTGGCGCCGTAGAAGTGCGAGGTGAAGGTCAGGCCGTACACGCAGCAGGCCGAGCCGGACAGGATGGTGGCGGTGCGGCGCATGCGCAGGCCGACACGCAGCGAGCCGAACGCCGGGCACATCGACTGCGGCTGGTCGTGCGGGCCGCGGGGATAGTCCGTCATCAGTTGGTCGAGCGACTCGCTTTTGCCGGCTGCCCGGGCGGCCTGCAGCATCGTTTCACGACCGCCATGACAGCCGCCCGCGTCCGCGGCCAGAGGGGGGGAACCATCCACCTCAGGCGCCTTCGTAGATGACTTCAAGCGACGGCTTGTCCAGCACCGTCGCGGCGCACATGTCCTCCGGCGTTGCCGGGTCCAACACCACATCCCGGCCGACGGTGTCGCTGGCGAACAGGCCCAGCAGGGCATCATGATTCAGCGGCGTCGGGCGTACCGGCGGGGCTGAAGCCACCTGCTCGGCGAGCTGCTCAAAAACGCCCGCCCACCGGCCACCGGGTTTGCCAATGATCTCATAGCTGGCGCTCTTGCGGCGAATGTCTTCATCGGCTGGAATTGCCGACAGCACCGGGATCCCGGCCTTCTCGGCGAAGGCCTGTGCCTCGCCGGTGCCGTCGTCCTTGTTGATGACCATGCCGGCAACGCCGACATTGCCACCCAGCTTGCGGAAGTAGTCGACAGCCGAACAGACGTTGTTGGCAACATACAGTGACTGCAGGTCGTTGGAGCCGACGACAATCACCTTCTGGCACATGTCCCGCGCGATCGGCAGGCCGAAGCCGCCACAGACCACGTCGCCCAGGAAATCGAGCAGAACGTAGTCGAAGCCCCAGTCGTGGAAACCAAGCTTTTCCAGAAGTTCAAAGCCGTGGATGATGCCACGGCCGCCACAACCGCGGCCGACCTCGGGGCCGCCCAGCTCCATGGCGAAGACGCCATCGCGCTTGAAGCAGACGTCGCCGATTTTCACCGCCTCACCGGCCAGCTTCTTCTTTGATGAGGTCTCGATGATGGTCGGGCAACTGCGGCCGCCGAACAGCAGCGACGTCGTGTCGCTCTTTGGGTCACAGCCGATCAGCAGCACCCGCTTGCCCTGCTGCGCCATCATGTAGGACAGGTTGGCCAGGGTGAAGCTCTTGCCGATGCCGCCCTTGCCATAGATGGCGATGATCTGGGTTTCCTTCTTGACCGGTCCGGCCACCGGCGCGTCCGGCTCTACTGCCGCTTCAGACCGCAGTCTTGAAAGCGCCGCGTCGAAAGGTGCGTTCATGCGCAGGCTCTCCAATCAAGGATCATTTTCAGGCAGACGGGATCACTGAATGCGGTGCGGTATGCCGTGTCCGCATGAACCGCTTCGGCGCGATGGGTGATCAGGCCATCAAGTGAGAGGGTGCCGGCATCGATCATCCGGCGGACAGCTTCCAGGTCGCCCGGCTGCCACTGCGCGGCGACCCGCAACCGGGCTTCACGCATGAAGGCCATCGGGAAGGCGAAGGACAAGCGCTCGGCGTAGAACCCGGCCAGGACGATCTCGCCACCGGGCGCAAGCCGGCCAATCAGAGTGTCGAGCAGGCCGGCGTCGCCACTGGCATCGCAGATGCAACGATAATCGCGCCGCCCGTCCTCATCGGGATGCAGGACCTGATAGCCCTCGGCCCCATCGTGGCGCAGCGCGTTGGTTTCCCATACGACGGGGGCCGGTCCGCCTGCGGCGATGAGCAGCCTTGCCAGCAGGCGGCCGACAACCCCGTGGCCAACGATCAGGTCCGGCGGCGTGCTGTCGGCCAAAGCGTGTTGGGCGGTGGCGGCCAGCGCAATCAGGATGCCCCGTTCCCCAAGATCCGGATCGATCGGCACAGTCCTGACCGCCGGAACCACCAAGCGCGAGGCGGCGCCCCCAAACAGGCCGCGGATCTCTCCGAAGCAGTTGGCACCGGGCACGAACACAGTCTGGCCAACCTGCCGCTCACTGTCGGGACCGGCACCGACGATCCGTCCAACCGACTCATAGCCCGGAATCAACGGGTATCCCATGCCTGGAAACGGCGGCATCCGGCCCTGCCACAGCAGCCGTTCGGTGCCAGTGCTGATGCCGCTGTAGTCGACATCGACCACGACATCCCTTGCGCCTGGCGAAGACAGGCTCACCCGGTTTACCGCGAGGCTTTCCGGCCTGTCTAAAACGACTGCTAACGCTTCCATCCCTGCACCTTCTGCCAGACCGAAGCGGCCATTGGGCATGAGCATGACTGTCATCCTAGATTGACGCTTCGACATGTCAATCGCGATTTACAACTTGCTGGTCTGGTCATTTGGCCGCCAGCAGCGCACGCACCAGCATCGGGCGGTTGGTGGCGAGCGCACGGACACGGCTGAAGCCCGCTGCGTGCAGCAGAGCGGCGAGCTCCGCGGGCCGGCGCGGCCGGCCGCTGCCCATCGCCAGCAGATAAAAGGCGAAGTAAGCCTCGACGCCGCCGGCTGCGTGCGTTCCTGCCATCGGTTCGGCAAGCAGCAGCACCCCACCGGCCGGCAAGGCCCCCCACGCAGCGCGCAGGATCCTTAGCGCAACCTCGTCATCGTGATCGTGGATGACCCGAATCAAGGAAATGACATCCGCCCCTTCGGGAATTCGGTCGGTCTGGAAGTCGCCGCCGAAGACCTGCACGCGCGTGCTCATCTGCGCCGCGGCAAAGCGGGCATGGGCTTGATTGACCACCGCCGGCAGGTCGAACAGCATCAGTTTCAGGGCGGGGGCGGCAACGGCGACCTGGGCAAGGAAGCTGCCGTCGCCGCCGCCTAGGTCTAGCAGGCAGGTGTGGCGATCGAATCGATGGGCAGCCAGGATATCGGCGGCTACAAGCGGCTGAGAGGCTGCCATCAGACTGGTGTAGCGGGCGACGTCGGCGGCGGGCAGCTCAGCAGGATGGGGTCGGACCGCGTATGGCCACAGGCCTCCCAGGGCGGTGGACGTTTCCTGCCGTCGCAGCAACGCAACCGGATCACTCATGTCGGCATAGAGCAGCGGATGGTGCTCGATCATTGCCGTCACGCTGGGATTGCCGATCAGCGCAGCGCCGAGCACGCCAAGACCAAAGCGGTTCGACCGATGCCGCTGCAGCAGGCGCAGGGCGGAGGCGGCTTCCAGCAGACGCAGCATGTCAGCAACCGGCAGCGACAGCGCCGCGGCAAGGTCATCGACGCCACGCGGGCCAGTATGCAGCGCCTCGAACAGCCCCAACTGCACGCATGCCTGCAGGACTTGGCTGTAGACGAACCCCGCGCACAAATCGAACAGTGCCCTGGCTCGGCGGCGCGCGATGAACCGCGTCAGCGGGAAACCAGCGGCCCAGCTCTGGAATGCCGGGTTTGCCAACAGCCGGTTTCGCAGACTGAACCACCGCTCGCTCAGTGGTTGCATCACCACCAATACCGCGGTGCCACTCACTGAACAGCCCCCATTCAGGCTGCGCGCTGCGAAATGTCCTTGGGCAGCAGACGGCGCGCCTCGTTCAAGGTCAACGTTCGCAGCGAGGCAGCGCCTGGGCAAGGTGGGATCGAGTCCGCCGCCTCGTGTGCCAGTTGCTCCAGATGCCGCATCGCCCCGGCAACACCCATGGCCAGCACCGCATTAGGCCGGCCGAGCGCGCGGTCCTGGCCCGTGGGCTTGCCTAGGTCAGCCTCACCCGACAGGACGTCGGCGATGTCGTCGGCAACCTGATACGCTTCACCAAGCCGCTCGCCGAGTTCCCGCCACGGTTCCGCTTCAGCGCCAGACGCGGCGGCGCCAAGTTTGGTGGCGGCAGCGAACAGTGCCCCGGTCTTGGCGCGCTGATACTGGCCCAGGTCGATTGTCGGCTCGCACTCCCAAGCCTGACCCGCCGCGATGCCCGACGGCATTCCTGTGGCGTGCGCCAGCGTCATGACCATCGCTGCCAGCCGCGCCGGCGAACCCATTGCGCCCCAGGCAATGGCCTGGAACGACAACACGATCAGCGCATCACCGGCCAGCACAGCCAACGGCTCGCTGAAGGCGCGGTGCACCGATGGGCGGCCACGGCGGATGTCGGCATTGTCGAAGCAAGGCAGGTCGTCATGGATCAGCGACGCGCAATGCATGAATTCGATCGCCGCTGCAGCGCCTTCGGCAGCGGCGGCGTCGTCTTCCCCGCAGGCCGCGGCCACGGCAAGGCACAGCCGCGGCCGGATGCGCGCCCCCTTCGGAAACACCGCGTGCCGCATCGCGGCGGCCAGCAACGGCGGTCCCCCCGAATGGTCGACACGATCAAGAGAGGCTGACAGAGTGCGCTCGATCCGGGTGACGGCATCCATGGCAATCCTCCCTGAAGTGTCTATTCTGGTTGTCAGTCAGAAGTGTCAGATCAGATTGACACGTGAGTCAACGGCGAAAATGGATTTGGCGATTTGCAAACGCCCCGCGTGATAATCATCGGCGCAGGGGCCGGCGGCCTGGCAGCGGCAATCGATCTTGCCCGTCAGGGGCTGTCGGTCACGCTACTGGAAAAGGCTGTCGCCCCGGGCGGCAAGATCCGCGTCGATGCAGCGGGAATCGATGCCGGACCCACAGTGCTGACCATGCGGTGGGTATTCGAAGCGCTGTTCACTGACGCTGGAGCCGCACTTTCCGACTATTTGACGTTGCGCCCTGCCGATCTGCTCGCGCGTCATGCCTGGAGCCAGACGGAGCGGCTTGATCTGTTCGCTGACCCGCGGCGCTCGGCGGAAGCGATCGGCAGCTTTGCCGGGGCGGCGGAGGCCGAAGGCTTTCGTTCTTTCTGTGCTAGAGCCCAGCGTGTCTTCCAAACGCTGGAGCGGCCATTCATGCAGGCGCAGAAACCCAGCGCGCTGTCGCTGACGATGGGCACCGGGATGGCCCAGATGTGGGGGATTTCTCCCTTCAGCACGCTGTGGCAGGCCCTGGGTGAGCACTTCCGAGATCCCCGGTTGCGCCAGCTATTCGGCCGCTATGCCACCTACAGCGGCTCGTCGCCTTTTCAGGCACCCGCCACGTTGATGCTGATCGCGCACGTGGAGCAGCAGGGAGTCTGGCTGGTCGATGGCGGCATGATCGCACTTGCCCAGGCCCTCGCCACACTCGCCACGCAGGCGGGGTGCTCGATCCGGACACAGGCGGTGGTGCAGGAGATCCAGGTGCGGCGCGGACGTGCCGCCGGGGTCACACTGAAAAACGGTGAATTGATCGAGGCAGATGCTGTCATTTGCGCCGCTGACCACGCCGCACTGTCAACCGGCTGCTTCGGCCCAAGCGTCGCGGCCTCCGTCGCGTCGGCGAAGTCGGACATGCGGTCGCTGTCGGCGTTGACCTGGACCCTGACGGCGACCACCGAAGGCTTTCCGCTAACGCGCCACAACGTCTTCTTTGGCCGCAACTACGCGGCGGAGTTCGATGCCGTGTTTCGCGACGGGCGTATCACCGGCGAACCGACCGTCTACATCTGTGCGCAGGACCGGCCCGATGCAAACGCGCCTGGCGTTGCCGAACGGCTGCTGGTGCTGATCAACGCGCCGCCACACGGGGATCGTCATGTCATGCCTGAGCAGGAGATTGAACAATGCGCGATCCGGACCTTCAGCCTGCTGGAACGCTGCGGCCTGACGGTGCACCGGCGGCCGGAGGCGATGGCGGTCACCACCCCGGCGATGTTCGCGCAGATGTTTCCCGCAACGGGCGGGGCGCTGTATGGCCGGGCAGTACACGGCTCGATGGCCGCCTTCAGCCGGCCTGGGTCTCGCAGCAGACTGCCGGGGTTGTATCTAGCGGGCGGCAGTGTGCATCCGGGTCCCGGAGTGCCGATGGCGGCAATATCGGGTCGGCTGGCGGCGGCCAGCCTGCTGCAGGACCTGACTTCTCGGTAACGCCGCCGTCCGGGGGGTATGTCTGGTGGTACCTCGATGCACTCAGTGACGATGGCGCCTACGGCATAACCGTGATCGCGTTCCTGGGCAGCGTGTTCTCGCCTTATTATGCCTGGGCGCGCCGGCGAAGGGCAGCCGACCCGCTGCGCCATTGCGCGGTCAACGTCGCGCTGTACGGCAGAACCAGGCGCTGGGCGATGACTGAGCGGGCTGCCGGAGCGGTGCAGCGCGGACCGGATTTCCTGACGATTGGGCCAAGCGCCCTATCCTGGGACGGATCGGCGCTGACAGTGCGGATCAATGAGGTCACCGCACCGCTGCCTCGTCGGCTGCGTGGCACCGTCACGCTCCGCCCATGTAGCGTCGAGACGCGCAGCCACACGCTCGATACCGCCGGACGGCACCGCTGGCAACCGATCGCCCCCTGCGCTCGGATTGAGGTCGCGCTGGAACACCCTGCTCTTTCCTGGTCCGGACCCGCCTACTTCGACACCAACAATGGCGACAGGCCGTTGGAGGCTGACTTTGTCCGCTGGAACTGGAGCCGCGCTCGTATAGCAGACGGCACTGCTGTCCTGTACGAGGTGCAGCGGCGGGATGGCCCGTTGACCTTGGCAATGCACTACATCGACGCTGGCGGAGTGGCGGACTTCACGCCGCCACCTGCCGTGTCACTGGCCCCGACGATGTGGCGCGTGCCGCGGCAGATCAGCGCCGCCTCCCCCTCGGTGATCCAGACACTGGAGGACACGCCATTCTACGCTCGTTCCATTATCGCGGCTGATCTCGGTGGCCAGCGGGTAAACGCAATGCATGAGAGCCTGTCGATGGATCGGTTCAGCACCCCGTGGGTCCAGGCGATGCTGCCCTTCCGCATGCCCCGATGGTGAAGCCACGGCGCCAAACATAAACGTTTGCATGATTTTCAGCTCGCGCGGCAACCGGATCGAGCTGTTGCAGTTTTGACATGCGTGACCAGTTCAACGGGATATGAAATCCATCAACGGGGATAATGCATGGCTGACCGAAGGGCGGGGCGCACTTGGCAGAGACTTGTTGGTCTGGTCGGGGTCCTTAGTCTCACATTGGCCGGGCCAGCCATCGCGGCATCGGATCAGCCAGCCGACGATTTGATTGCCAAAGGTAAGTACCTCGTCACGTTGGGGGACTGTGCATCATGCCACACGGCCATCCACGGCGAGAAGTTCGCCGGCGGCCGTTACATGCCGACGCCTTTCGGACCGATATCCACGCCCAACATCACGCCTGACAAGGACACTGGTATTGGCAACTGGACTGACGATCAGTTCTACGCTGCCTTACATCAAGGTATCGACGACAAGGGCGCGCATATCTACCCGGTGATGCCTTATCCTTGGTACACCAAGGTCACTCACGAGGACGTTCTTGCGATCAAGGCTTATCTGTTCTCTCTGAAGCCAGTGAATAACAAACGCCCGCCGAACAAGCTGGCTTTTCCATTCAATGTCCGTGCCGGCCTCGCCGTGTGGAATCAGATGTTCCTCGTTGAGGGCACGTTCAAGCCGGATCGAGCCCAGTCGCCCGAAGTCAACCGTGGGGCCTACATCGTCCAGGGGCTAGGCCATTGCGGCGAGTGCCACAACGGACGCAACCTGCTCGGCGACACCAAGGCCGCCGCGGCGCTGCAGGGTGGCCCGATCGAGAACTGGTATGCCCCCAACATCACGAACGATGTTCACGACGGCATCGGCAAATACTCCGACGACCAGTTGAAGAGCTTCCTAAAGACCGGTGTCGCCACCGGCATTGGTGTCGCCGCCGGTCCAATGGCCGAGACTATTCACGAGAGCCTGCGCTACGTCACGGATGCGGATATCCATGCGATCATCGCCTATCTGCGGTCAGTCAAGGCAAAGACGAGCTATACCGCGTCACAACGCTCCGATTATACAGGACCCGATCCCGAGGGGCGGCAGGTATATCTTAACAACTGTGCCTCCTGTCATCAGTTAAACGGCAATGGCATCGAGGGTTCCGTGCCGTCGCTGATCGGCAATGGTGCGGTGCTTGCGCAGGGTCCGGAGGACGTCATCCGGGTGATTTTGGGTGGCATTGAGGCGCAGGGCACCTATGCCCCGATGCCCGCAGTCGCGGCGGGCATGACCGACGATCAGGTCGCGCAGGTGACCAACTACATCCGCCAGTCCTGGGGCAACCAGGCGCCACCCAACGCTGGCGGTGGCACTGTCGGTAAGCTTCGCGGCACGACGTTCACCGCCATGAGCATCGGTCCAAACGGCCAATGCCCAACCCTGGTTCAGCCGGATTTGGTTGGCGTCATCAATGACCAGAAGAGCGGTATTCAGGATGCCCTGCGCTCAATGACGCAGGAAAACATTGTGCAAACCGCGTCGCAGATCGTGCAGAAGGTCAAGACGGCTGCGCCGCATGCTCAACAGGCCGACATCATCAACAGCCTGACCATTGCCTACTGTCCGGTAGTTGAGCAGGACGCGAAGCTTCCGCCAGCTCAGAAGGTCGAGCAACTCGGTCACTTTAGCGAACGCGTCTATTCGGAACTGCAGAGCCCCGGTAAGGAGTAGCTTCTAATATCCGGCGGCTCGCGCGCTAGTGCCCGATCGCAGAGAAATGCTGCACGCACTTCTCTGCGTTAATCGTCCACTTCAAGCCAAACCGACGTATCGCCCTTCACTAATGGGCGATACTAGTCCGGCCGCGCACCTTCGGGCCGAAGCTGTCTTACGAGAGCTGCACCCGCCGACTTGCCCTGGCTGAACGCCTGTTTGTCAGCATCTCCCGTAAGATTCGCCGCTTGATCGACCGGTTCGTTGCTGCGCCGTCAGACCACCACCAGCCGTCCTGCCGCATCGCTCTGCAAGCCGCTATAAACCGCTCCATGACTTCCTGGAAATCGTCTTCTGTATAGTTCAAGCTGAAAATCAGGCGGCCCGTGCCGACCCAGCTTAACGCCAGACCCTCTGCCTTGAGATAATACTGCAGCATCCAATTGTAGCGCGACGGCGTGGTGTAGCCGACGGTCCAGATCGAGGAGAGGTTGGCGACCTGGACTGGAAGATCCTCGGCCTGCAATCTGCTGTTCAACATGGCCGCGCGTTCGTCCCACTGCTGGTCCAGCCCTTGATACAGCGCCTGGATTTCAGGCGTTTCCAGCCGCTGCAGGAACTCCGTCATGGCACCCATGACATAGGGATGCGAGTTGAAGGTCCCGCGAGCGAAGCAGATATCGGCAGGATGGTCCGGATCGAAACGCTTCATCATCTCGCGGCGGCCACACAGCACGCCGACCGGCAACCCGCCGCCTAACGTCTTGCCATAGGTGATAAGATCGGGCTGTACGCCAAAGTACTCCTTGGCTCCGCCCGGCGCGAGGCGAAAGCCCACAAACACCTCATCAAAGATCAGCGGAATTTGCCGCTCGTCGCACACCGCCCGAAGTTGCTGCAGCCAGGCTATATACGCAGCCCGGTCGAACCCTGCCCGCCGTGAGCTGTCGACCAATGAGGAATCTGCTGGCGCCCCTGCATTCGGATGCAGCGCCTGCAGCGGATTGACAAGCACGCAAGCAATGTTCCGCCGCGTGCGCAGGACACGCAGCGTTCGCTCGGACATCTCCGCCAACGTATAGGTGTCGCGCGCCGGTTGTGGATTCCCAACCCCAGGCTGAACGTCGCCCCACCACCCATGATAAGCGCCGCAGAAGCGCACTAGATGAGACCGTCTTGTATGGTAGCGCGCCAGGCGCACGGCCTGCATGACGGCCTCCGTGCCCGACATGTGGAACGAGACTTCATCAAGGCCGGAGATCTGGCACAGTCGCCTCACGTTGTAGACGACGGTCGGATGATAGGCGCCCAGCACGGGACCAACGTCGCTCACCCGCTCCGCTCCAGCGGCAATGCAGCTCTTGTAGAAGTCGTGTCCGAAAAGGTTGACACCATAGGACCCGGTCAGATCGTAGAAGACGTTGCCATCGAGATCACCGACCGTGACACCCGCCGAGGATGCCAGAAAGGAACCAGCCGACAGATGTTGACGAACATGCCGGCTGTACTGGAATGGGACACGATAGGCACTCGTGAACTGCAGATCAGAGATACCCGCGGCTGCTTCCGCGGTGACAGCTCGGGTCCGGGCGAACCGGGCCTGATACAGATTTGCCAAGCGCATGAAACCGTCGCGCCGTCGCTGCACGATGTCCTCTGGCGCATCGTCGGACCGGAAAAACCGCGACTCGTCGAACTCGTAGAATGGGATCAGCGATGCCACCCGCCGCGCCATGCGCGCATGCCCGGCGATCGACCTGTGCTTGGCCCGCGACAATTCCAAACGAGTTTTCGCCTTGGTCAGAAACCCGCCCAGAACGGCGGCCCCTCCGGCCGCTGCGAGATAGATCTGCGTCGACATCGTCTTGCCTTCGGTTCAAGCAGGCTGATCCCATGACCATCCGTTCAACGATAGTGAAGATTGTACATCAGGAGGATTTGAATTTCCTGCTGACCAATCGGATACCGCGGCGCCTGATCACCCGCTTCATGGGCTGGTTCAGCCGCATTGAGCAACCTTTGATCCGAGACCTGTCGATCAGCGTCTGGCGCTTCTTCTCCGATCTTGATTTGCGGGAGGCGAAGAATTCGCGCTTCCGCAGCATGCATGACTGCTTCACACGCCAATTACGTGACGGCGCCCGGCCAATCGATACGGATCCCACTGTCCTGGTTAGCCCCTGCGATGCGATTGTCGGCGCAGCGGGAGCAATCGAGGACGATCAGCTTTTCCAGATCAAGGGTTTTGCTTATCGGCTGTCGGACCTTCTGGCCGATAAAACTCACGCTGACTCATTTCGGCACGGCGGCTACGTCACCTTGCGGCTGACATCCAGCATGTACCATCGCTTCCATGCACCCTACGACTGTACGGTTGAAAGAGTGGTGCACGTCCCTGGCGACACCTGGAATGTAAATCCAATTGCGCTGCGCCGAATCGAACGGCTGTTTTGCAAGAACGAACGCGCGGTGATCCGCACCCGTCTCACGGCAACCGGATCTGGAGTCACGTTGGTTGCCGTTGCCGCCATTCTTGTAGCTGGCATCCGGCTGCGTTTCCTCCCGTCCGGGCTGCGCGGCGGGGACGGTTTGCAAAGAACCTATGCCTGCAACGCCCTCTTGCAGAAGGGTGAGGAGATGGGCTGGTTCGAGCACGGGTCAACCATTGTCGTCCTGACACCAGCAGGCTTCCGCCTGTGCGACGATTTGAAAGAGGGGACCGTGATCCGCGTGGGTCAAAAACTCATGACGATGCCAGACTGGGATACCTCCCCCCAAGTCGCCTGATCGCCCCCGGATTCACCCGGTGTTAACGATTGTTTGCCGTAATGGTGGTGCATACTGTCGGATTCCTTCCTGTGACTCAGACGACCCCGCCCCTCTGCCACCTGACCCATCCCGGCTTCCGCATGCTGGGTGAGCCTGTGTTCCGCCTCAGCGAGGGTGCGAAAGTCCCTTCGATGGTGGTGCAGCTCGACCGGCAGGAGGCCGTGCTGCCGCTGCGTTCGGTAGCGCGGGAGTTCGCCATTGCCGCCGACTCGGCCGATGGGCAGATGCTGAAACTGATTGAGCAGGCCCTGGAATACGTTGTGTGCGTCCGCTTGGGCGACTGCCTGCCGTCGGAGCTGAATGGCGGCACTGCTAGCTGGGAGCCTACGGAGCAGGATCGGCGGATCGCAGCGAGCCGCGTGCGCTATAATCTGATGCGCTGCGTCTTCAGTCGCATTGGCAAGGCTATCTCCGTCAAAGGCGATGGCGCACCTGGATGGGAGGACGAAGGCAACAATCGCGCCTTGCTGCAGCAGGCATTCGCTGAAGCGGCCGTACTGGTTTCGGGCGCGGATGAGGCTGTCGTCACCGCGAACGTCGGCATCCTGATTGAAGAAATGAGCTTCATCGAGTGCATGCGCCGCACCTTGATCCGGGGAATCAACGGCCCCAAGGACAAGCTGCTGCGCATCGACGTCAGCCAGGCGCCATCAAGCCGCCATGACACTGTCAAACAGGTCCAGGCGCTGACCCGGCGCGGGCTGAAAGAGATCAGCAACCGATTTGATACCGTCGACGTTCGCCTCGACGATATTCTGGCAATGCTGCGCGATATGGAAACAACGACATTGTGGTTGCGCCACCAGCGCGACTGGCTGTTCCGGACCAATCAGTCCTGGGGTCCGGTATTCACCGACTGGGCCAATGCGCCAAGTCACTTCGACGACTTCCTGTGGAAGGTGATTGAGCGGACCTACCTGTTCCTAGCCCCTCGTTTCATGTCATTCCAGGAATGGACAACGAAGGAAAGCCGGCTGAAGCAGGCCTCGGTCCGCGTGACCGTCTGGTAGCCCTTTTGCCAGCACGGATGCAGCACAACGCATCCAATACGTCTCCGACGGCCGAAATGCGGCCGTTGCGAGTGGCGCCCGGAATCGTCCTTCCATCCAATGGAAAGTATGATCACTTCCGGCGAATCTTATCCGTCATGTCCCGGCAGTTCGCTTCCAACCCTTCGACCATAAGGCGGTCAAGGCCAAGGCACTGCCCACCGCGACAACCGCCACCGCAACCAAACCAGTAAAGCCGATGTCGCCAAAGATCACGCCGGCCAGCGCGGAGCCCAGCGCAGCGGCAAGCGATGTGGCAGCGTTGAACAGTCCGACGCTTTCCCCACGTGCCGTCGGGGCAAGCCGCACGGAAAGTGAGTTGGCGCCCACTGCCAGCAGCGGCCAGACGAACTGGATCAGCGCAAAGGCGATCAGCGCCAGCCAGCCGATCCAGGCGAAATGCATCAGACCACCGTAGGCGACAGCCCCGAGCAGCAGCAGCCGTGCGCCAATGCCGGATATCAGCATCCGCCCGCCACCCAGACGATGCGTGGCCTCCCCGATCGGCCGATACAGCAACAGACTCGCCGCGACACCAACGGCATAAGCACATGATGGCAAGATCGGGTTCATGCCGAATTGCCGGGTCATCGCCACCGGGAACAGCGTGGCAAAGCCATTCATGGCCGGATATGCGACCAACCACACCGTCAGGAAGTGGCGCAGAGGCAAGTTGATCACGCGTAGATAGGCGCCGAACTCCGGCCAGGACAGGTGGTGGCCTCGGTGGTGCGGCCCTGGAACACCGGCGTCACCGCCGACCATCGGTCGAGGTGCGGGTTTCGCCGCTGGGCTGCGCACCCCTCCAGCCGGGGCGGACGCAAAGGCCAAGGCACCGGCCGTAAGAAGTGCCAGACCGGCGACGATAAACCCTGTGCCGGGGTGGCTGTGCGCCAGGACCCCTGCCGCGATCAAGCCGACGACCTGACCAGTGCTGATATAGCGTTGCAGTAGCGCGACGCGCGCGTCCCAGGCCTCCTCCGGCTGCGCCTGGATGGCAAGCACGTTGCCCGCTGTGGTGGTCGCCATGGCGCCTAGTCCAGCGCCGGCTGCCAGAAGAATGCGCGTTGACTCTGGCGCAAAGTCGAACAGCAGCAGCAACGCGCCAGATGACACTGTACCCCAGATCAGCAGATCACGGTGCCGGCCGGTGCGGTCAGCCCAACTTCCCAGGAAGGGGGCGAATACCCCCAGCAAGGAGAACGCCGCATACGTTAGCCCGGCGGACCCGCCATGCGGGGCAGCGAGCGGCATCAGCACGGGCACAAGGCCGTTCTGGGTCAGACCCAGCAGGCCATAGGCAATGAACCATTGCTCGCCACGCAAACTAAGTTCCCTTGCCCAATGCTCTTCGCACCAAGACCGTAGATGCTTCCACGCGGGTCAGCCAGTCAACGGCCATCGACCGAAAACGCCATGAGGACGGTTCCAGGCCGATCGGAGCGGCCCCAGTAACCTGAATTGACGTAGACCATGCCGGCGGCGATGGTGGGTCCGGCCCCGTCCAGCACACCGCCCTGGGTTTGGCTGCCGGCAACGGTCGTCACCGGCTCAGCCGCGGTGTCATATTCCCACAACGTACGCCCGGTCGCCGCCTCGAAGGCGCGGAAGCGTCCGTCCATGGAACCACCGAAGACCGTGCCTGGCATCGCCGATATCGCCTGCGACACGCCGGGAAAGCAGTATACGTTCTTCCAGGCACACGGCTCCCTCGGCGGGCGAGCAGTCCAAAGGATCGCACCGTCTTCAATGCGCAGTGCTGTAATCCCTGGGTTGGCTTGGCCAGTCGGCGCGTAGAGGTCTGACAGCGGCACGTAGACCGCTTGCCCGTCGGTGGCGAGCCCGAACTCGACGCCCCCGAGCGGGCCACCTTGGCTGAGCCGCCTCGACCAGATCAACTGGCCGTCACGGTCCGGGTCAAGCGCGTAGACCTGGCCTGACTTCTGGCCGGCCAGCAGCACCTGCCGGCCGTTCGACAGCGAAACCAGCATGGGCGACGCGCCGAAATCATGATCCGGTCCCAGCTTCGTCGGGCAGTTTGCTCCCGGATGGGGACCGTAGCAGCCCGTGATGTAGGTGTCGTCATGGGTGAACTGGCTGGACCACCGGATCGTGCCGGTCTGCTCGTCAAGGGCCAGGATGGCATCCGCGTTGGGAAAGTCCCGATCCGTATAAGCGTCGCCGGTGCCCACGTAGACCAGGTGGCGCTTGGCGTCGACGGTCGGGGCCGACCAGATCGCACCGCCTGCCGGGCCGAACATCTGCACGCCCAAGGCATTGCGCTTGAACGGCATCGCTGGTTCGGGTGTGACATAGGTCTTCCAAAGCAGCCTGCCGATCTGCGCATCCAGTGCTGCGACTGCCCCGCGGAACTTGCAGCATTCGTAGTGGGGGTCGTTGGCAATTGCTTCCTCGGCGGAGGAGATGGGGACAAACAGCCGCCCATCGTGCAGCGCCAGGGATCCGGTCATCTGCACCTCCTGCTGGGCGTCGACCTGAGTCTTCCACACCACGGCACCGCTATCGGCATCCAGGGCATAGGCGCTGCGGGTGTAGTCGGCGAAGTAGATGGCGTAGTGGCTGGGCGCGCCCGGCAAGGGGCCCACGACAATGGTGCCGCGGGTGGGTGCCGGCGCGTCAAAGCGCCAGTAGCCGCATCCGGTCCTGGCGTTCATCGCGTAAACCGCGCCGGAGGACGTGTTCAGGAACAGACGATCGCCTACAACCGTCGCCTGGCCATTGCGCGCATTCGGGTAGGCAAAAGCCCATTTCAGCTTCAATCGCGGCACGTCTGCCGCTGCAAGGCCCGGAGCAGGCTGGTAGCGCGGCTGCGCCTCGGTCCGTCCCCAGCCATTCCATTGATCGGGCGTCTGCAGATCAATCGCCTCAGGCTTGCCCTTGCACATCGGCGCTGCCGAGCCAACCCCAGCCGCCGCGCCGCTTGTCCGGGTGGAAAGATAGCCGGCAATGGAAGCAATTTCATGCGGCGTAAGGCCCTGTGCCATCGGTCGCATGATGCCGCCGAACAACGTCGTGGTAATGAAGACGCGGGTGTTGTCGGAGATCATGACCTTTGATGGTATGCGGCCGGTGGGATGGTCGTGACAGGTCGAACAACGCTCATTGTACAGCTTGGCGCCCAGCGCGGGGTCGCCGTCCTCGCCGCTAAGCTGCCCGATGACGCCATTGCCGTCGTTGGGCGATGGCGCGGCGCTCGCCGTCAACCATCCCGAACCCGATCCGGCAACAAGCAGTCCCAGGAGTACGGCACACACCAATGGCCATGACACCTTCATCACGCGCGATCCGATCAGCCGGCTCGGCCGTAATGGTCGATGAAAGCGCCACGCGCGCAGCTATAGCCTTCCGGCGGCGCGGTGAGCCTGAACTTGCTGGGATCCGAGCCCTTGGGAAACGAGGCCAGCGTGTTCAGCGCCCAGGCATTGAAGGCGTCGGTGTTCAACCGCGGCCACATGTGTCCATCATGCACCGTGCAGGATACCTCGACGACATTCTTGAACGACGCATAGTAGATTGAGGCTGCCTGGGTGCTCGGCCGGTAGTCCGCGCAAAGCACCGTCCCGCAATACCAGATGTCCTTGTCGCCACCCCAGACGGTAATGACGATCATTGGGCCGAGACTGGTGCTGAGTGGATAAGGACCCACGCGACCCTGATGGATGGCTTCGGGTGCATCCCGCACCGCGTTGCGGGCGTCTTCAAAGGAAAGGCGCGAACCATCATCGCCGGTGACGTACCACTCGCCGGAAATCGGCATGCCACCAGCCCAGAAGTCGGAACGAAAGGTCAGCGCCCGGTTTGTCATCGTCCCGCCGGAGGAGATGCCGCCGATATACAGCCTGCTTGCATCAAGCGGGAACCTGGTTCCGACGCATCTGACCATCGCAACCATAAAGCGCGAGTCCGGTCCCTCGTCGGCCTTGAACCGATCCCCGGCAGCACCCGGCGCACGGCCTTCATTCCAGGGGTTCCACGTCCACCCATCATGGCCGGGGCCATTGCAGACGCCAGCGCGCAGATCTGCATCCTGATAGGCACACGCGCGGACCGGACCGATGACCATGAACCCCTGGTCAGCCAGTTTGGCGTTGGCACCGCTGCGCTCAATGTACAGGTTGTCGTTTGTCGACTCGACCGAACCCGTCATCGGCACCCAAACGGGCGCAGGGCCGTCAGCGTGCTTGGGCGGCACGACCACAAACGCGCGTTTCGCACCGTCTGACGGAAAGTCCGTGTTCAAGCCTGCATGCACTTGGTATCCAGCGGGGCAGGTCCATGTCGCAGCGGATGATACCGGCGCGGTAAGCAGGCTCCAGGCTGTTGCAGCGAGCGTCAGGTGGTGCTTCATGGCGGCTCCCGCCGATCGAGGTCACTTTACGGTCTAGTGCCCGATCGCAGAGAAGCGCAGTGCGCGCTTCGCCGCGTGAATCGGCCACTTCAAGCCAAACCTGCCTATCGCCCTTCACTGATGGGCGATAGGCAAGCATAGGCGCGTGGCTGATGGATGACAGCCCTGAACAAGAGCCTCTTGCGGCGGCAAGCGCCATATTTGTCGGCGCCCGCGGCATCAGTGCCATCGCCACTCGGCATCCGGATTCCATGTCCTGATCAAGACAAGACTGATGACCCGCGGAACAAGCCCTTGCAGGCAAATTATGCGACGCGTTTGACAGAAGGAACCGGGCATCTACAACGGGTTTGCCACGATACCCTGGATTGGCAAGTTCGACTGAAGATTTGCCGACCGTGACCGTGAGGTTCGAATGCCCCAGCCGCACCGGCCGCCCGCTCGTTCCGTCATTGGATCACTTGTGCTGATCGCCCTCATCATCGGTGCCTCTGGCATTGCCTTCGCCTACACGGCGGGCTGGCTGTCGTCTCAGCGCCTTACGCCGGACAAGATCGTCGATGCGCTGACCCCTCCCTCCGGCGAGCCACTCGGCCACCGCCGGAACCATGCCAAAGGCATCTGCTTCACCGGCACCTTCGACGCAAACGGCGCTGGGTCAGCCCTCTCACAGGCGCAGGTTTTCACCGCCGGTCATTACGCCGTGCTCGGGCGCTTCAATCTTGCCACGGCTGATCCGAACGCGCCGGATGCGACTGTCCGGGTACGCGGCCTGGGACTGCGGATTTCAACGCCGGACGGCCAGGAATGGCGCACCGCCATGATCGACGCGCCATTCTTCCCCGTTGCGACGCCACAAGCCTTCTATGAGCTGCTGCTCGCTTCGGCGAGCAAGGATCCGGACGCGATGAAGACATTCGCCGGCGCGCATCCGGAAATCGTGCCCTTCGCCGGATGGGCCAAGAGCGCTCCCTGGAACGACAGCTATGCCGGCGAGCGCTTCAACGGCCTTGACAGCTTCATCTTCGTCGACAGTTCCGGTGCGGAGCATGCAGTGCGATGGTCGCTCCTGCCGGCGGCGCAGCCAGTCGCAATCTCGCCGGATGATCTCGCCAAGCGTGGCCGGGACTTCCTCGAGCAGGAGATCACCGAGCGGGTCCACAGTGGGCCGCAACACTGGACCATGGCGGTGACCGTGGCCAACCCCGGCGACCCGACGGCCGACCCCAGCAAGGCGTGGCCTGACGATCGCCGCACCATTGAGGTCGGCACGCTCACCGTTCAGCAGATTCAGCCCGAGCGGGACGGCCCCTGCCGCGATGTCAACTTCGATCCGACCGTGCTGCCGACCGGCATGCGGACGTCTGATGACCCGTTTCCGGCCGCACGGTCGTCGGCCTACGCGAAGTCCTATGACCGTCGCACGGCGGAAGCCCAGGCCTATCCTCGAACCGCTGCGGGAGCCCAGCCATGAACGGCGTTGGCCAACGCTTCACAGTGGTACAGCGCGCGCTGCACTGGCTGATGGCGGTCTGCATCCTGGCCATGCTGTTCATCGGCGTCGGCATGGTGTCAACAGTCATGCCGAAATATCTGTCGCTGGTATCGATCCACAAACCGCTCGGCATCGCCATTCTGGTGCTCGCGCTGATCCGCCTGCTAACCCGCCTGCGCTACGGCGCGCCACCCCTGCCGGCCGACCTGCCCCAACCGATGAAACTGGCGGCCCACCTGTCGCATTACGCGTTCTACGTCCTGATGATCGCAATGCCGCTCATCGGCTGGGGAATGCTGTCAGCGGCAGCCTATCCAGTCGTGCTGTTCGCGGGCGTGAACCTTCCAGCCATCCTGCCGCAAAGCGACAGCCTGCACACCTTGCTCTGGAGTGCACATTTCTACCTGGCTTTCGCGTTCTTCGCGCTGATCCTGTTGCATGTGGCGGCGGCGCTGTTTCATGCCCTTGTCCGCCGTGACGGCGTTTTTGCGGCAATGGCACCTGTCGCCACCCGCGATGAGGTCGCAGCGGCTGAGTGATCCATCGTCGCCGCGCAACCCTACAGATTTTCTGGTTGCGCGAACCGGAAGCTGATGTTGGGGTCGGAGGCCGACTTGTCGCCCGCGGACATCACCGAGACCCGCAGCAGCAGCCCGCCAGCCAGTGCCGCCAGCGAGGCAGCCGTGGACAGCGGCTGCGTACGACTTCGCGATGATCGTCCCGACAGCGTCGTGGACAGCGCCAGCAGTCCCAGCGGCAGTGCGTTCCCCAGCAATGTCGCCCCGAGCTTTTCGACTGTGCCCCACTCGCCGGTCATCGCCTCGGCAACGCCCTTGCGACGGTATGTCTCGTGCGACACGGTCGCTGCCGCCAGTTCCGTGGCAAGGGCAGCAAGCGTGATCTTGTCCAGGGTCCGTCGTGCCTTGGGATCACACTCGCCCAGCGAGAGAGCGGCGGCGCCCGTGGCAACCGAAGACGCACCGAACCGAACGGCCAGCGACCGCGGTGCGGCCGCCCAAAGCGGCGTGCTGGTTGCTGACAGCAGTGCGGCGGTGTAGGTCGAAAGCCCGATTCCGGCCGTGGCGGCCGGCACATGGCTGGCGCGCGCGACCCCGCGCAGCCAGCCGGAACGGCGCGCGCGGTCGGACACGAACTGCGCGGCGGCGCTCAACATGCTGAAGCCACTGAACGTCATCAGCATCCACGTGCCGATGGACATCGGCGAGGTGGCCTTCGCGATCCGCAGCATGTTGTAGAAGCGTTTCGGCGTGTGCAGGTCCCAGACCAGCAGCACGGAGCCGATGGTCGGCGCCAACAGCGACAGGTAGCGCCCGCGGCGGCCGATCATGTCGGCTTTCCGCCCGCGCGTTACGTCCGCGATCCCAGAGATCAGCGAAGCCGCGCCCGACAAGCCCGCCAGGAAGATATAGCCCCCGACCACCCAGTTCTGGAACGGCGCGGGCTTGAGCTGGGAGCGGCCATAGTAGGTCGGTCCTTCCCAGCCCTGTCTTCCCACACCGGTGTCATGCGCGCTCGCCGGACGGATCGGCTTCTCCTGCGGATCGTGCGGCGTAGTCTGCTCACCGCCAGTCGGCCCATTCGGCATCTGCTCGTCCGCCATCACGTCCGGTCCTGCCGGGTGAACAAGGCAACCGCACCCAGCGCCAGGGCGGCTACCGTGACAATGCCGGACAGCAAGGCAGGCGCCACCCGGTTGGAGGCACGCGTCGGTGCGGCCGGCAGGTTGTAAACCTCCGGCCGCTCGGTCAGCAGGAAGAACGCGTTCAGGTGGCCCAGCCCGCCGGTCGCACCCGGCGAGCCGGGAACACCGTAAAGATAGGCCTTGTCCACCCCGACTGCATGCAGTTGTTCGATGCGCTTGTGCGCACGTTCCTGCAGCTCGGACACCTCGCCGAACTGGATCGAGTCGGTCGGGCAGGCCTTGGCGCAGGCCGGCTCCAACCCGCCCTTCAGCCGGTCGTAGCACAGCGTGCACTTGTGCGCCTTGCCGTCCAGCGCGTTGAGGTCGATCACGCCGAACGGACAGGCCGGGATGCAATAGCCGCAGCCGTTGCAGATGTCCTGCTGCACGACCACGGTGTCGAACTCCGTCTTGAACAGCGAACCGGTCGGGCACGCTTCCAGGCACGGCGCATTGTGGCAGTGCTTGCAGACGTCGCTCATCATCAGCCAGCCGCTCTGGAACGGCGTCTGCTGGTCGGCGCGCACGCCGCAGCCGCCTGCCTGCTCGATAAAGGCAACGTGGCGCCAACTGTTTGCCGAGAGCGAGCCGGTGTTGTCGTAGCTGTGCCCGGTCAGCCCGATGTTGTCGGCCGGCAGGTTGTTCCATTCCTTGCAGGCGACCTCGCAGGCTTTGCAGCCGATGCAGACCGTCGTGTCGGTAAAGAAGCCATAGGACTTGCCCGGCTCGATCCGCACATGCGCCGTCAGCTCGGATTCATTGGCAATCGGGCCGCCGAACTGGGAACGGGTCTCCTCCCGCGCCCGTGGGCTTATGTCCATGGCCGCGGCTCCTTACAGGTCGATGGTGATGGCATGCGCTAGGTTGCCGATCAGGTTGGGGGCCGGCGTGTAGCGCACGCTGACCCGTGCCTGACGCTGCTGCAGCGCATTGAGCTGCATTGGCTCCGCTGCGGCATGCGGGCTGAGCAGGAAAAGGTGTGACACGCCATTGTCGTCGGTCATCTGAAAGCGTCCCTCCTGGACGATGGTAACGACGCCGGTCATCGTCGAGCCGCGCGCCGCCATCTAACCCACCCGGTCGCGGGCAAGGTCCGCAAGCCAGTTGCGTGCCAGCTCCAGCTCTTGCCAGGGCACGGCGCCAAGCGGGAAGTGCCCGGCCAGCACGATGCTGATGACGGCGTTGACATGGTCAAGCTGCCGCTGGCTCTGATGCGGCCAGGGCTGGTTGCGCCGTTGCTCCAGCATGGCGTCCCGCAAGGCGCAGAGGTGCCGCGTCGCGGCGGAAAAGGTATGACCTTCCTTGTGCGGCCGTTCGGCCAGCGCCTGATCGACCGCGGCAAGCGCCTGATGCAGCTCTGTCTCAGGCGCCATGGCTCGTCCCGCCAGGATTGGGCAGGCGGCCAGGCCGCAGATTGCAGGTAGTCGCCTTGGTCGAGTGGATGCTGGTGTTGGCGTCGCCCGTGATCGCCAGCAGCACGTTGGCGATGTCGCCGCGGGCATAGCCTTCCCAGCCATACACCCAGGGCATGCCGACCTGGTGCACCGTGCGGCCGCCGATCATCAGCGGCCGCATGCGTTCCGTAACCATGGCGCGAGCCTCGATGTCGCCGCGCTTGGTCGACAGGACAGCCCATCCCAGGTGGCGGATCCCCAGCTCTCGCGCCACCTCCGGTGCGATCTCGACGAACGCTTCCGGCTGCAGCTCAGCGGTGTGCGGCGTCACCCGACCGATCACGCCGCCGCAATGCAGCTCGGTCAGCCGATAGGTCGAGAACACAAACGGATAGTTCGGGTCTTCGGGATCGTGCAGCTCATTGCCCGGCCGCGACCAGATCTTCGCCGCAGGGTTGTATTGCTGGCTGTAGATGGCGTTGCGGACCGGGCTCTCCAGCGGCTCATAATGGGTCGGCAATGGGCCGTCCTTCAGGCCGGTTGGCACAAACAACTGGCACTTGCCGTCCGCCTCCATGATGAACGGGGCGTCGCCTCCCAGCGCGTCCATGCCGTGCGGGTGCTTGCTCCAGTCCGGGCGATAGTCCGGGCGCATCGTCGGCAGGAAGTCGGGCACGTCGGTACCGGTCCACTTGCCGGCGCCCTCATCCCACCAGACCATCTTCTTGCGCTCCGACCACGGCTTGCCGTCCGGGTCGGCGGAGGCACGGTTGTACAGCGTGCGCCGGTTTGAGGGCCAGGCGAATGCCCAGCCGTGGTGCGCGCCGTTGTCGCCATTGAGATCGGGTGTGCGAGAGCGGGCCGTGTTGTGGCCGTCGCGCGGATAAATGCCGCAATACATCCAGCCGCCGCAGGCGGTGCTGCCGTCGTCCCTCAGGTCCTGATACTTCTCCACCGGCTTGCGGTCGGCCACCGTGTAGCCGTTGATCTCACGCAGCACGGCTTCCGTCTCAATCTCACCACGGTCGTCACGCTCCGGGTATTGCCAGGTCAACGCCTGGATGGCCGCATCCCGCGGTTCCGTACTGCCGGCATACAACTGCTTCAGCCGCTTGCCGAGCTGGTAGATGAACCACAGGTCGGACCGGCTGTCGCCCGGTGACATCAGCACGGCGTCATGCCATTGCACCAAGCGGCTCGTGTTGGTGACGGTTCCATCCTTCTCGCCGCTCAGGGAGGTCGGCAGGAAGAACACCTCGGTGCCGATGTCCTGCGGCGTCAGCTCGCCGCGCTGCACCAGGCGGCCCTTCTGCCAGAAGTTCGCCGTCTCGGTCATGGCGAAGTCGCGCACCACCAGCCATTTCAGCTTCGACAGCCCCCGCTCGACTAGATCGGAGTTGACCGCGCCCACGACCGGGTTCTGGCCGAGGATGAACTGGCCCTGCACCACGCCCTCAACCATCGACAGGGTCATCGGCGACTGCGACACATCGCCGGTCAGCTTGGGAATGAACTGGTAGCCCCATTCATTGTCCGCCCGCGCGGCTGGGCCGTACCAGGCCTTCAGCAGGCTGACCATGTACTTCGGCATGTTGTTCCACCATCCGGTGGTTGGCGTCTCCGTGCCCAGGTAGTCGGTCAGCGTGCCGTGCTGCTGGAACACGTTGGGCTGCGGCAAATAGGTCGGCAGCATGTTGTACAGCGTCGGGATGTCGGTGCTGCCCTGGATGCTGGCATGGCCGCGCAGCGCCATGATGCCGCCGCCTGGCCGGCCGACATTGCCCAGCAGGCCCTGGATGATCGCGGCGGCACGGATGATCTGCACGCCGACCGTGTGATGCGTCCAGCCAACCGCATAGCAGATTGCCCCGGTCCGCTCACGGCCGGCGTTCTTGGTCATCGTGTCCGCGATGGCCAGGAAGGTGGCCTGCGGGCAACCCGTGACGCGCTCAACCATCTCCGGCGTGTAGCGCGCATAATGCCGCTTCATGATCTGGTAGACGCAATTATGATGCTGCAGCGTCGGATCGGTGGGCGGCGGCCCCTCCGTCATGCTTTCATAGTCACCCCCGGCCGACTGCTCCTGCGTCTGGGCCCGGTGCTCGGCGACCGAGGAGGGGACAATCTTGCCCCTGTACTGCCAAGTGTCCTCCTTATAGGACCCGCTGTCCCGATCGAAGCCGGAAAACAACCCGTCGTTGGTTTCAGGGTCCTGGTAGCCGTCCTCGATGATGTGGGTGATGTTGGTGTAGGCGAGGGCGAAGTCGCGGAACCACAGGTCATTCTGCAGGATGTGGTGAATGATGCCGCCCAGGAACGCGATGTCCGTGCCTGCGCGGATCGGCGCGTAGATGTTGGCGAGGGCAGATGTACGAGTAAAGCGCGGGTCGACATGCATGACCGCCGCGCCGCGCCGCTGCGCCTCGACGACGAAGCGGAAGGCGATTGGGTGGTTCTCGGCCATGTTCGAGCCCATGACGAGGATCGAATCTGCGTTTTCCAGGTCCCAGAGGGACATGGTGGCCGCACCCCGGCCGAAGGACGTTCCCAAACTGGGCACCGAAGAGGAGTGTCAGATACGAGCCTGGTTCTCGATATTGATCATGCCCAGGCCACCGCCGAACAGTTTCTTGATGAGGTAATTTTCCTCATTGTCCAGCGTCGCGCCGCCCAGCGATCCAAGCCCGAGTGTGTGATTGACCGTGCGGCCGTCGGGCAGCTTGTCGACGAAGGTCTCGTCACGCGCCTGCTTGGTCAGTTGCGCGATGCGCTCCATGGCCCAGTCCAGCGGCTTCTCCTCCCACTCGGTCGCATTGGCTGCGCGATGCAGGACCGTGTTGATGCGCAGCGGAGAAAGCAGGACGCCCAGCGTGCTGGCGCCTTTCGGGCAAAGGGTGCCCTGATTGACCGGGCTGCGCGGATCGCCCTCGATATGTATGGGCTTGCCGTTCTTGGCATAGACAAGTTGAGCGCAGCCGACCGCGCAGAACGGGCAGATGCTGGTGCCGACAGTGTCAGCTTCCTCCAGTCGTGGCCGCAACGCACGCGATGGGGCGGTTTCGGCTGCCTTGCGCAGCGGGTCCTGACCGGCGAGCTGCCGCGGCAGCGACCAGTCTTCGATAAAGCCGCTGATCCTGTCGGCCAGGCCGCGCCGCAGTGTCCTCATGTCTCCGCTCCCAGAAAGCCGAAGGTACAGGTTGTCAAATGCCCAGAGTTTCCCGCGCGTCTACCGGCGCTCGGGCGTTGCGGCACGCACAATGTCGAGACCGAGGTTCGAGACCGCGTCGGGGTCAGAAGGGTCAGGCCGCCGCCCCTTGATTCCAGCCGCGCCCGGCCTGACCCAGCAGTTCAAAGCCGTCTGGGCGGACCAGGACCGTGTCCTCCAGCTTGATAAAGCCGCGCCGCGCATGCTTCAGCGTCGTCTCAATCGACAACACCATGGCATCCTCCAGCGGCCTGTCGGCATCTTCCGCCTCGTAAGGAACAGGCCCGGAATTGGTCAGATGCGGAACCTCATGGCTGACCAGACCCATGCCATGGGCAACGAACTCCATCTGCTGATGGTCGGGCGCATCGCGCAGCGCCGTCTGTGCGGCTGTATAGATCGCACCGCCCGCCACGCCGCCGCGGACCGCCTGCATCGCGGCCTGCTGAACAGCATCAACCTCGGCAAGCAGATCCGTCAGTTCACTGTCCGGCTTGCCAAGGATCCCCATCCGGCAGACATCGCCGATATAGCCGTCGTAGTTCCCGCCCGAGTCCAGCGACAGGATGTCGCCCTGCTGCCACGGTTGATCGGATGGCGCCCGGTTGAGGCTGGTGCCAGCGGTGATCAGGCAGTAGTCGAACTGCAGTCCCCGCACCGTCTCCTCCCGCCGCAAGGCCTCGACCAACTGCCGCTTCGTGGTTCCGGGTCCGTGCCCGGCGATGACGGCAAGCATCGCCTCGATCACTCGGTCGGATGCCTTGCGCAGCTTGTCGATCTCGTCCTTGGTCTTGCGGGCGCGCAGCCGCTCCAGCACCGGCAGCGCGTCAACGATATCAGCATCGGGCAAAGCATCCTGCAGGACACGCATCGCGTCCGCCGGCAGGAAAGCCATCTCCACGGCCACGCGGCGCGGCCGCCCGTCTATTTCTTTCATGCAAGGAATGGCCTGCCGCATAGCGTCGGCTGAACCGGCGGAGACGGCGTGGGCGGCATCCACCCATAGCGGTTCGACCTGCTGCTGGCCGCCTTCCATGCTGTGGCCAAGATAGGCAGCCCGGTCCGCCCTGCCGCGCGGATAGAGAAAGATCGGCAGATAGCGGCTCTGCCCAATGGCATCGGCATGTTCGTAGAAATGGAACCTGTACCCGCCGAGCAGATACTGCACATTGGGTTTGGAGGTCGCGAGCAGCAGATCAATGCCCGCAGCCTCCATCAGTCGATCGAGCTGCTTCGTCTCGAATGGGGCTTCGTGGTTCTGCATGAATGCTCTCCTTCGCTGCCGATGCCGAAGCAACGCTTGGTAGCAGACCGAAGTTCAGCCCGAGGCTGAAATGCGCCGCAGGCATTGCTGCCTGTCAGGCCGATGTGCCAAACCCGAACGTTATCTGCTTTTGCGATGAGGCGAACAGTGGACTTTGTGGATCTCCGGGTTCTAGAGGCGGTTGCCCGGCACGGCAGCATGAACCGGGCAGCGTATGAGCTGCATACGGTGCAGTCCAACATCACCGCCCGCATCCGTGCCCTGGAGGAGCAGGTCGGTGTCGTACTGTTTGACCGCCATAGCCGTGGCGTCTCGCTCACGGCCGCCGGTCGCCGGCTGTTGCCCTACGCGATGCGGATCGGGCAACTGCTGAAGGAGGCACGCGAGGCGGCGCGCGACGACGGCACGCCACAGGGGCAGCTCCACATCGGCTCGCTTGAGACCACCGCGGCGCTTCGCCTGCCGCCGATTCTGGCAGCGTACGCGCAAGCCTACCCGACCGTCGGCCTAGTGGTGACGACAGGCACCACCTGTGATTTGGTCGGCGAAGTCATCGAGCGGCGGATCGACGGGGCATTCGTAGCCGGCCCGGTCCGACATACCGACATCATCGAAGAGGTCATTTTCCGCGAAGAGCTGATGCTTGTCACGGCGCCGGCGATGCGCACGCTGGCCGACCTCGACACACAGCGTGGCCTAAAAACGATCGTCTTTCGGTTTGGCTGCTCCTACCGCCAGCGGCTGGAGCAACTGCTGACCCAGCGGCGGTTGCCGGTGGCGCAACCACTCGAATTCGGCTCACTCGAAGCGATACTGGGCTGTGTCGCAGCCGGCGTCGGCATTACACTGCTGCCGAAGGCGGTTATTTCAACTGCCTGGCGGGAAGGCCGCGTCGCGGCGCACGAGCTGCCGCCCGAGCAGGCGCGCGCCGACGCGGTGTTTATCCGCCGTAGGGAGGCTTACACGACCAGCGCCTTGACCGCATTCCTGGCTATCGCCCGGCCGTCGCCGCCCAAGCTGGTCGCCGCCGAGTGAATTGCTCTCACTGACAGTGATAGCGGTTCTCAAAACAATTCGTTTTTACCGATAGACGGCATCCACCACCTTGCTTGCGAGCGCAGCAAAGGTGAATGGCGATGCGTGCCTTGGAAGCGAGCAAGACGGCTAGAGCGCGATCGTCTGAGGTTGGTGCGACCTCAGACGTGAATCGCCCTCTCAAACAAAGCAAGCCTGAGCCTGATGGCTTCAACCTGAAGCTATCAGGCTCTAGCCTGAAGCATTCCGGCGTCAGCGCGTGGCGCGCATCGCTTGCGGGCTGCTGCGCCAGTCTGATCGGCGTCGGCCTTGCCCGTTTCGCGTACACGCCGCTGCTTCCGGCCATCATTGACGCCCGCTGGTTTGCTCCGTCCAGCGCTGCCTATCTGGCCGCCGCCAACCTGGTCGGCTATCTGGCGGGCGCCCTCTTGGCTCGGCCCATGGCCGCACGAGCGCCCGCCCCGGCGGTGCTGCGGGCCATGATGCTGCTCGTCACGGCCGCCTTCTTCGCCTGCGCGGCGCCGATCTCGTTCGCCTGGTTCTTCGCTTGGCGGCTTCTTTCGGGCGTTGCTGGCGGGACGTTGATGGTTCTCGCGGCTCCGGCGGTGCTGCCGCACGTGCCGCATCGGCGGCGCGGCTTGGCGAGCGGCGCGATCTTCGCGGGCGTCGGGCTCGGCATCGCCGCCTCGGGCACGCTCGTGCCGCTGCTGCTCCGCCAGAGCCTGACGCAAGCCTGGCTTGGGTTGGGCGCACTCTCCCTCGTGCTGACGCTGATCGCCTGGGCCGGCTGGCCGGCCGACGCAACCGCCGCGCCGCCGCCGCAGGGCGCGAGCGGCGTGCTGCGGACGCGCCGCCGCCTTCGCGCGCTTTACGCCGAGTACGCGCTCAACGCCGCCGGCCTCGTCCCGCACATGGTCTTCCTTGTGGATTTCGTGGCGCGGGGCCTGGGCCAGGGGCTCGACACCGGGGCGCAATACTGGGTGCTGTTCGGCCTCGGCGCGATCGTCGGGCCGGTCTTAAGCGGGCACCTCGCCGACCGCGCCGGCTTCGGGGCCGCCCTGCGCCTGGCCATTCTGATCCAGGCTGCCGCCGTGATCCTGCCCGCCGTGACGTCGAACCCAACATGGCTGATCGTCTCCAGCGTGCTCGTCGGCGCCTTTACGCCGGGCATCGTGCCACTCGCGCTCGGGCGCATCCACGAGCTTCTGCCTCATGACGCAACGGCCCAGAAGGCGGCCTGGAGTGCGGCCACGACCAGCTTCGCCCTGCTGCAAGCGGTGGCCGCGTATGGTCTGACATTCCTGTTCGCCCGCACCGGCGGCGATTATCGCCTGCTGTTCGTGATCGGTGCCGGCGCGCTCATCGCGGCCCTCGCTATCGATCTTATCGCCGCCGTCGCGGGCGGCTCCAGGAGGCCTGTATGACCTGCGCCTATGAGATCGTGGAGCACGGCTACGACGTGCTCGTGATCGGAGCCGGCGGCTCCGGCCTGCGGGCCACGCTTGGCATGGTCGCGGCCGGGCTGCGCACCGCTTGCGTGACCAAAGTATTCCCGACCCGAAGCCACACCGTCGCCGCCCAAGGCGGCATAGCCGCGGCGCTGAACAACATGGGCGACGGAGACGACTGGCGCTTCCACTTCTACGACACGGTCAAGGGGTCCGACTGGCTCGGGGATCAGGACGCGATCAAACAACGAGTTAGAGAGGGGTCGCGAGCCAAGGCGAACGAACACCGCTCTTGTATTCGACATCTAGCTGGCGCCGCGGCGAGTCGGTCCAATATGGCGAAGGTGGACTGGTAACCAATGGCTGCAGCCGTGCAGAAGGGTGCGAAGGGTGCGGGCGAAACGAATGAGTGCATCGCATTGCGACATCTGAGGTGTGACGTCGCGATCATCGGTGCGGGCACCGCGGGCCTTGCGGCGGAACAAAGCGCACGTCAGGCCGGCGCCTCGACAGTGCTGATTGATGATCGCTTTGCCGGCACGACCTGCGCAACCGTTGGATGCATGCCGTCGAAGCTGCTGATCGCGGCGGCGGATGCGGCCGAGGCCGTTCGGCGCGCTGGTATCTTCGGCATCGGAGCAAGCCGGCCCGAGGTCGATGGTCGCGCCGTGCTGGCACGCGTGCGGCATGAACGCGACAAGCTTGTCGCCGCCACCAAAGCCGCTGCCTTCGACAGTCTTCCCGCTGGTGTCATGGCTCAGGCCCGGGCGCGCTTTGTGACACCGACAACGCTGCAACTTGACGATGGACGACGGGTGGACGCCAGGGCGATCGTGATCGCAACCGGCGCCCGTCCAGCGATCCCGCCCCTGCTTGCCGACGTTGGGGATCATGTCCTGACGAATGAAACGCTGTTTGAGCTTGCTGAACTTCCGGCGTCCGTCGCCGTCGTCGGCGCAGGCTCGCTTGGCCTCGAACTGGCCCAGGCGCTGGCACGGCTCGGCGTCCAGACCGCCGTGTTCGACCAGGGCGAAACGCTCGCGGGCCTGCGCGACCAGGCCGTCGCCGACACGCTTCTTCCCATCCTGCAGCGCGATGTTCGCATCACGCTGGGGGTCGAACTTCAGGCAAAGCCGGATGGGAAAGACGTCTTGCTGTCCTGGACAGGACGTTCAGCCGGCTCCGCGCATTTTGAACGTCTGCTGGTCGCTGCCGGCCGCCGACCCCAACTTGCCGGCCTCGGGCTGGATGCAATCCGGCTTCCGCTCGACCCGCACGGCACGCCATACTTCAACCATGAGACAATGCAGTGCGGAGAACTGCCGATCTTTTTGGCGGGCGATGCGGACGCGGACCGGCCGGTGCTGCACGAGGCTTCATCAGAAGGCGCGATTGCCGGCACGAATGCCGCGCGCTTTCCCAAGGTCATCGCCGGCCGTCGCACCGTGCCGTTCTCTCTGATGTTCACCGATCCCCCGCTTGCTGTCGTTGGAACAGCGGCGGATCAGACTGATGCGATCGTCGGAGCAGCCTCCTATACCGACCAGGGACGTGCGAAGGTTTTCGCCCGCAATGCCGGTCTGGTACGGATCTACGCCGACAGATCCGAGGGACGGTTGATCGGTGCTGCCATGGCTGCTCCGGGCGCGGAACACACTGCGCACCTGATGGCTTGGGCCATCGAGAGCCGGCAGTCGGCGCGCGATCTGTTGGCGATGCCGTTCTACCACCCGACGCTGGAAGAAGGCCTGAAGCCAGCGCTGCGTGAAATTTGCCGGCAGCTTCAAGAGTCATCCGATCGTGACCAGGAGTTCACACCGGGCGCCTGAGCCACGTCTTTCCGGCCTTTGCACACCATGCTCGCGGCAGACAGCCTGGCCGGCCCGAAGCGCCATCACCCGGTGACTAGTGCCCGATCGCAGAGAAGCGCGAAATGCGCTTCGCCGCGTGAATCGGCCACTTCAAGCCAAACCGACGTATCGCCCTTCACTGATGGGCGATACTAGCCCCCCTGTCGCTTTGGCGCCACGGTTCACGCGGCCGTTTACGCCAGCAGACGAAACCTGACCACCACCGCACCGTTCTGCGAGCATCAGCTCAAGACGGAAGCATCAGCTATGGAACGACGCAACGCATTGATGTCTTTGTCAGGCATCCTGGCGACCTCCGCATTCTTCGGTGCGACGGCACCTCGCAGCCTCGCTCAGACACCCGTGACGCCGACCACCCATGCAACTCTCGGCGCCAGCCGGTACAAGACTCAGACGCTCGCCATCGGGACGTTCGCGAAGGAGACCAGTCAGCTTGCCATGTCCAAGGCGACGCATCCAAAAATCAAGGAGTTCGCGAATTTTGAGGTCGCGGAGCAGACCACCATCGCACAAGCGCTGATGAACATGAACAACCCGCCGCCCGCACCGCTGGATGCGCAGCAAACTGCTATGCTCAAGCAACTGCAAGCCCAATCCGGACATGGCTTTGAAGCCGCTTATGTTCAGGGCCAATTGACAGGCCACCGGGAACTTCTCGATATCCAGCAGGAATTCCTGAACGGGACGCCCCCAACTGCCGATCAGCAGCATATTGCAATGATGGCTCGTACCGTGATCCAGATGCACATCGTCATGTTGATGGACCTGCAGTCGGAACTTTCCACCTGAAGTTTGATCCGATGCCTGTCTTGGGGTAGCCGTTCACGAACCTGCGCTTCGCCGTCCGGCTGTCAAACCATATACTGCCGACGCTCGTTATCGCGCACGTCCATGGCGACGAATGCGCGCTGAGAACGATACCCACGGCCAGTGAGGTTCCAAATCATGAGCGAAACAAACCCTGAGCGCGAGGCCCGCGAGGCCCACATAAGGAAGATCGAGGCCGACACGCGCATTGAGCAGGAGAAGGCGAAGGAACGCACCGGCATTGACCGGGAGGTGGAACAGGAAACGCAAACCGTTCGACCCGGTGCCGACGCGCCGTCACGTGCCGGAATAACCCCGGACGGCAGCGGCGCAGACCGCCAGCGCGGATAACGACCAATCAGCGATGGCCGCACGGTTAAAAACCGGCGTGTCATACCGTGGAACTGGCACGAATGCGCAACGTGTTTGGCCGCTTCGCGCTGAACTGTCTTATACCGGCAGCCCGCAGGGATGGCCGGTATGCGGGCAGGGTTGCCAAATGGACGTGCCAGGCGGCTGCCCGCGAAATCAATACGATATCAACAGCCCGACCGTTTGAAGAACGGTCAATGCTTCGGGCTGTTGATATCAGAGCGCGATCGTGAGAGGTCGCTTCAACCTCAGACTTGAATCGCCCTCTCAAACAAAACAAACCAAAGCCTGATGGCTTCAACTGAAGCGATTAGGCTCTAACCCCTGATCGCAGCCGGGAGCGTCCAAGCAATGAAAATCACCGCGATCCGCCTGCGCAAATTGCGCGGCACCATGCCGACGTCCGGGCCGTTCTGGGAGGAACGCTTGGTTCGGCCCATCGACGTCTATCCGGAATACCGGGGACGGCAGGACTACGAAGGCGGTGAGCAGCGCGACGGCAGCTTCGTCATCGAGACCTATTTCGTGCAGATCGAGACCGATCAGGGGGTTATTGGCATCGCCGGCCCGGTGCCGGAGACCGTCGCCTTCTTTATTGGCCGGCGTCTCCGACCGATGTTGCTGAATCGAGACCCCATCGCGCATGAGATGCTGTGGGATCAGATGCACCGCCTGATGGTGCACGGCCGCCAGGGCGACGCGATGCTCGCGATCAGCGCCATCGACTGTGCGCTGTGGGACCTGAAGGGCCGATGGCTCGGTCAGCCCGTCTACAAGCTGCTCGGCGGCCCGACGCGTTCGGCAATCCCCGCATACGCCAGCATGCTCGGCTTCAACACCCAGGACGCCGGCCGCGTCCGCGAACGCGCACTGGCCTATAAGGAACAGGGCTATGTCGCGCAGAAATGGTTCTTCCGTCACGGCCCGATGAGCGGCCCCGAGGGTATGCGCAAGAACGTCGAACTCGTCCGCACGTTGCGTCAGGCGCTGGGCGAGGACGACGACATCATGCTGGATTGCTGGCAGTCGATGGAGCCGGGATACGTCATCGACCTGGCCGCGCGCATCGCTGAATACCGGCCGCGATGGCTGGAGGAATGCTGCATGCCGGACCGGATCGACAGCTACCGCAAGATCAAGGACAAGATCAGCATCCCGCTCTCCGGCGCCGAACACGAATACACCCGCTGGGGCTTCAAACGGTTTGTCGACGCCCAGGCGCTCGACATCCTGCAACCCGACATCTACTGGTGCGGCGGCCTGTCGGAGACCTTGAAGATCGCAGCCTACGCAACAGTCCATGATCTTATAACGATTCCGCACGGGCATTCGACGCCGGCTTGCATCCACTTCTCCGTCACGCAGTCGCCGATCCACACGCCGTATCAGGAATATCTCGTCAAGTGGAATGACATCCACCAGCATTTCCTTGCGCATCCGGTTAAGCCGGAACGGGGGGAGATCCATGCGCCGGACCGTCCGGGACTGGGCATGGATCTCGATCCGGCGAAGATCGAGTCAGAGCTTGAAGAGTTTACGGCGTAACATCGGCTGACCGCTCAAACGCCGCGCAGTTCGCGAACGCCCACGTTGGTGCTACGGCGAGTCGTCCGGTGGATCCTTGCCGTCATCCCTCATCGGCACACGACGGCCTTGCCGATCTGCGTCTGTCCCACGGCCAGTCGCAAACAACGGCACAATCCGGCCCTCAAACAACCGCAGCGCCGCGCCGATCGCCTGGTGCATGTCCAGATACCGGAATGTCCCCAGCCGGCCGCCAAAGAACACGCCCGCCTCACGTCCCGCCAGTCCCTTGTACAAGTCATAGGCGACCTGGTTTTCGCTCGTGTCGACAGGGTAATAGGGCTCGTCACCCGGCCCGGCGAACCGTGAATACTCCCTGAATATGACCGTCTTTCCAATCTCGGTCCGCCGTTCTGGATGCAGGTGGCGAAACTCGTGGATGCGCGTGAAGGCCACGTCCTCGTCGGCATAATTCATCACCGGGGTGCCCTGGAAGTCGGCCGTGTCCTCGACCGACCGCTCGAAATCCAGCGTTCGCCATGCCAGCCGGCCAAAACGGAAATCAAAGTAACGATCGACCGGGCCGGTATAGACCACGGGCACCCCGGCCGGCAGGCGTGCGCGCAGATCGAAGTAATCGGTGCCGGTCAGGATGCGGATCCCCGGATGATCCGCCATCCGCTGGAAGATCCGGTAGTACCCGTCGGCCGGCAACCCTTCGTAACGGTCGCTGAAGTAGCGGTTGTCAAAGGTAAAGCGCACCGGCAGCCGGGTAATGATGTCCGCTGACAGCCTGCGGGGATCGGTCTGCCATTGCTTGGCGGTGTAGCCGCGGATGAACGCCTCATACAGCGGCCGCCCGATCAGGCTGATCGCTTTTTCCTCCAGGTTCGCGGGCTCCCGCCCCCCCAGTTCCGCTGCCTGCTCGGCAATCAGGACACGCGCCTCATCGGGGGTGAAGCCGCGGCCAAAATACGCGCACAGCGTCGCCAGGTTGATCGGCAGCGGATAGATACAACCGCGATGACGCGTGAATACGCTGTGGCGGTAGCCGGTGAAGCTGGTAAACCGCTGCAGATATGTCCACACCTCAGTGCTGTTGGTGTGGAACAGGTGCGAACCATAGGTGTGGATCTCGATCCCGGTAGCCGGATCGATCTCGCTCCAGGCATTGCCGCCGATGTGCGGCCGACGCTCAATCACCAGCACCCGCAGACCCAGGGCCCGCGCACCGCGCTCGGCGATCGTCATGCCGAAAAAGCCGCTGCCGACCACAATCAGGTCAGCCGCCGCGATCTCCTCAGAGGTCGGTTCCGCTAGCATGCCCCTGATCGCCTCACTCGCCGGATGCGCGCCGACACGCCGCCGCCGCGCGAAGATTGCTTTCGATTTCGTTATAGTGGTATTGCCTGGCCGGAATGCAACTGAAAGTTACGGCGCTCAACGTCCGAACCGGCCGATGGCGCTCCAAACCCACACTATCATCTTGATTGACCTGCCTCATGCCGCTCCCTACGCTTCATGCTGGAGTGCAAGCGATGAATATGTCCGTTCCGCCATCAAACCGCTTTCCCCGCTTTCATGGCCGGAATCAACCCTTCCCGGCCACGACACCGCCGTTGCCGCCCGGCCTGGACGCCCGTTCGGCCGCGGTGCTGCGTGAGATCGTCGAGCAATATGTGGCAACCGGGGGACCTGTGGGCTCCCGCACCCTGGCGCGCCGCTTGCCCATGACCCTCTCGCCCGCCACCATTCGCAACGTTATGGCCGACCTGACCGAGGCCGGCCTTTTGTTCGCTCCGCACACCTCCGCCGGCCGCCTGCCCACCGACCAGGGATTACGCCTGTTCGTCGACGGGCTGCTGAACTTCGGTGAGCTGACCGAGGAGGAACGCGAATCGATCACCGCCATCCTCGCTCCGTCCGGCCGCAGCTTGGAGGATACACTGGGCGAAGCCAGCCTGCTGCTCTCCGGCCTGTCGGCCGCCGCCGGCCTGGTGCTGGCACCGAAGTCCGAGGGCGCCGTCAAGCATATTGAGTTCGTCCCGCTCGGTCCCGGCCGGGCGCTGGTGGTGCTGGTCAACAGCGACGGCCAGGTGGAAAACCGGGTGATCGAGACCCCACCCGGCCTGCCGCCTTCAGCGCTGCAGCAAGCCAGCAACTACCTCAACGCCCGGCTGTCCGGCCGGCCGTTGGGCGAACTGCGGCATATGGTGGCCGAGGAAATCGCCGCCAACCGCACGGAGCTTGATGCACTGTCCACCCTGGTGGTGGCCGCCGGGCTGGCCACCTGGACCGGCGAAGGCCGCTCCGGCAGCCTGATCGTCCGCGGCCAGGCGCGGCTGTTGTCCGATGTCACGCAGATCGAGCGGCTGACCGCAATCCAGTCGCTGTTTGAGCGGCTGGAAGCGCAGGAGACGATGCTGCGCCTGCTGGAGCTGGCCGAACAGTCGGACGGCGTCAGGATCTTCATTGGCGCCGAGAGCGGTGTCTTCAACACCTCCGGCGTGTCGATGGTCGTCGCCCCGGCGCGCAACGGCAACGGGCGGATCGTCGGCGCTATCGGCGTGATCGGGCCCACGCGCATCAATTATGGCCGCATCATCCCGGTGGTGGATTACACCGCCCGCGTCGTCGGCCAGTTGCTGGGCTGATCAGCAGGCTGGGCTGATCAGGTTGGTTAATGAACCTGGCTTGAAGCGGGCGACGGACACCTGCAAACGACGAAACTGGTTGTTCTCGCCTGGTGTCTATCCTAACTGATGCGCGCCCCGTTAACCAATGCGTTACCCAACGCCCGACAATGAACGACGAGCCGATGAACACTGAACCTCAGCCAGATCAGGATACCATGCCAGAACCGAACGCGGCCGGACTGGAGGCAGCGCAGCCGCAGGCTGAACTGACTCCAGATCAGGCCCTGCAGCAGGCGGTCCAGCAGGCGGTGCAGACCGCCACCGACCGCATCGCCGCACTCGAAGCCGAGTTGACGGAGATGAAGGAGCGCTGGATGCGTGCCGAGGCAGAGAACGCCAACGTGCGCAGCCGGGCACGCAAGGATGTCGACGACACACGCCAGTACGCGGTGCAGAAATTCGCCACCGACGTGGTCGAAGCCGCCGAGAACCTGCGCCGCGGGATCGACAGCTTGCCGCCGCCCAGCGACGACCAACCCGCCATCGTGGGCAAGGTCCGCGAAGGACTGGACGGTGTGGAGCGCAGCTTCATCAGCCTGCTGGAGCGTAATGGTATCAAGCGCGACGACCCGATGGGCCAGCAATTCGATCCCAATCTGCATCAGGCGATGGCCGAACAGGAGAGTGACACCCATCCTCCGGGCACCGTGCTGCAGGCCTGGTCCAAGGCCTGGACGTTGAACGGCCGCCTGCTGCGCCCTGCCATGGTCGTGGTTGCAAAAGCCCCTACGGCGGAGCTGACCGGATCAGCCAAGGTTTAGGTGTAGGTGCCACAGATATCGGCGTACCGATCTGTCATTTGGCAATCTTCCGCCGTCTCTCGCCACGTCGCCGCCAGGCAGCAACTGGCCCGACCTGCGGTTCGTGGCCGGCTGGAAAGATTGTGACAGAATGGAACGAAAAATTCGGCGTGAACCCTTGTCCAGGCTGGTAACATCTCATACATCCAGCCTATTGCTAAAAGGGACAGCGCCGGTGCTTCGGGTCGCCGCCGTCCGCTGAAAGGAGCGTATTGCACATGAGTAAAGTGATCGGTATCGATCTTGGTACCACGAATTCCTGCGTCGCCATCCTCGAGGGCAAAGACGTCCGCGTCATCGAGAATGCAGAGGGTGCGCGCACGACGCCGAGCATGGTGGCCTTCACTGACAGTAATGAACGGCTGGTCGGCCAGTCCGCCAAGCGCCAGGCAGTTACCAATCCGACCAATACCCTGTATGCCATCAAGCGGCTGATCGGCCGGCGCTATGACGACCCGCTGGTCGCCAAGGACAAGGGGATGGTCCCTTACACCATCGTTCGCGGCGATAACGGCGACGCTGCCGTGGAAAGCCGGGGCGGCAAGTACTCCCCCAGCCAAGTCAGCGCCTTTATCCTCGGCAAGATGAAGGAGACGGCGGAGGCCTATCTGGGCGAACCGGTCTCTCAGGCCGTGATCACCGTTCCCGCCTACTTCAACGACAGCCAGCGCCAGGCCACCAAGGACGCCGGCCGCATCGCCGGCCTTGACGTGCTGCGCATCATCAATGAGCCGACGGCCGCCGCCCTGGCATACGGCATGGACAAGAAGTCCGCCGGCACCATCGCGGTCTACGACCTCGGCGGCGGCACCTTCGACATCTCGGTGCTGGAAATTGGCGACGGCGTATTCGAGGTGAAGTCCACCAACGGCGACACCTTCCTCGGTGGTGAGGACTTCGACCTGCGCGTCATCGACTACCTGGCCGATGAGTTCCGCAAGGAACAGGGCATCGACCTGCGCAGGGACAAGCTGGCGCTGCAGCGGCTGAAGGAAGCCGCGGAAAAGGCTAAGATCGAGCTGTCCTCCTCAAAGGAGACCGAGGTCAACCTTCCGTTCATCACCGCCGACGCCTCCGGGCCAAAGCATCTGGTGATGAAGCTGTCGCGCGCCAAGCTGGAATCCTTGGTCGACGACCTGATCACCCGCACGCTGGAGCCTTGCCGCGCCGCGTTAAAGGATGCTGGCGTCACTGCCAGTGAGATCCAGGAGGTCATCCTGGTCGGCGGCATGACCCGCATGCCCAAGGTGATCGACGCGGTCAAGTCGTTCTTCGGCAAGGACCCGGCCCGCAACGTCAACCCCGACGAGGTTGTCGCCATTGGCGCGGCGGTGCAGGGCGGTGTGCTGAAGGGCGACGTCAAGGACGTGCTGCTGCTCGATGTTACCCCGCTGTCCCTCGGGATTGAGACGCTGGGTGGCGTGTTCACCCGCCTGATCGACCGCAACACCACGATCCCGACAAAAAAGAGCCAGACCTTCTCTACAGCCGATGACAACCAGCAGGCGGTGACCATCAAGGTGTTCCAGGGCGAACGCGAGATGGCCGCCGACAACAAGCTGCTCGGCAACTTCGACCTGCAGGGTATTCCCCCTGCCCCACGCGGCGTGCCACAGATTGAGGTGACGTTCGACATTGACGCCAACGGCATCGTCTCGGTCCAGGCGAAGGATAAGGCCACCGGCAAGGAGCAGCAGATCCGCATCCAGGCCAGCGGCGGTCTGTCCGAAGCCGACATCCAGCGCATGGTCAAGGAAGCCGAGGCCAACGCCGAGGCCGACAAGAAGCGGCGTGAGACGATCGAGGCTCGTAACCACACTGAAAGCCTGGTCCATCAGGTCGAGAAGAACCTGAAGGAGCATGGCGACAAGATCGGCGCGCAGGAGCGTGGGGAAGCCGAAGCAGCCATCGCCGCGGCACGCTCGGCGCTGGAAGGCTCCGACACCGAGGCGCTGAAGCAGGCGTCCGATCGGCTAAGCCAGGCCGCGATGAAGATCGGCGAGGCGATGTACAAGGCCGAGTCCGCTGCCCCGCCGCCTCCGGGCGGTGACGCCGGGCCGCAAGCCGCCGGTGATGACAAGGTCGTCGACGCCGAGTTTGAGGAAGTCGACGACAAGAAGAAGAAATCGGCCTGACCTTTGTCAGTCTGGCAACTCACATGATCACGCGTCGCGGCCCGTCGCGGCCGTGATGATCGTAGGGCCAAGTCGGTTGCTAGTGGTCCGATCCCAACTCTCGCATCCCGTGCGGTTGGGTGAATCGGCCCACCAAATAATGGCTAGTGGGAAAATCGGACGGTTTTTTCCGTCTGATTTTTACCACTAGGGTCGCGCCCGCACTTCTTCTGAAGGCGGGCGCGACCGCTGTTTAACAGGTTGGATTTCAGGGTGCTCTCAGGGGGGGCACCACGTGATAAAGGGCGTCGATGGCCAAGCAGGATTATTATGCCACCTTGGGCGTGGCGAAGACCGCAAGCGCGGACGACCTCAAGCGGGCGTACCGCAAGCTTGCCATGCAGTATCATCCGGACCGCAATCCTGGCGATAAGCAGGCCGAAACGCGATTCAAGGAAGTCAACGAGGCTTACGACATCCTAAAGGATGACCAGAAGCGCGGCGCCTATGACCGCTTTGGCCATGCCGCGTTCGAGCAAGGCGGCGGTGGCGGCGGTCCCGGCATGGGCGGCTTCGACTTCTCCGCCACCGGCGACCTCGGCGACATATTCGACCAGATGTTCGGCATGGGCCGGCGCGGCGGCAGCCAGCGCACGCGCACTGGCAATGACCTGCGCCAGGGGGTGGAGATCGACCTGGCGGAGGCCTTCACCGGCACCAAGATCAACCTGCGTGTGCCCACTCGTGTAAAGTGCGACGCCTGTGAGGGCACCGGCTCACAGGACAAGGGACGCGCGGCGGAAACCTGCCCGACCTGCCAGGGCGCCGGCAAGGTCCGCGCCCAGCAGGGCTTTTTCCTGATTGAGCGCACCTGTGCCACCTGCGGCGGCCAGGGCCGGGTCATCCGTAATCCATGCCGCGTGTGCCACGGGGCCGGAACCGTCCAGCGCGAACGCAGCCTGTCGGTGGCAATCCCCGCCGGCGTCGAGGACGGCACCCGCATCCGCCTGTCCGGTGAGGGCGAGGCCGGCGGTCCGGGCGCCCAGAATGGCGATTTGTATGTGCACGTTGCCATTCGCCCGCATGAGTTCTTCCAGCGCGAGCAGGCCAACATCCTGATGCGCGTCCCGCTGCGCATGACCCAGGCCGCCCTCGGCGATGAGATCGAGGTGCCGGTGATTGACGGGTCCCGTGCCAAGGTGAAGATCCCGACTGGAACGCAAACCGGCGATCAGTTCCGCCTGCGCGGCAAGGGCTTCTCGGTGCTGCGCAGTGCCGCCCGCGGCGACATGTTCATCCAGGTCGCGGTCGAGACGCCGCAGAACCTGTCGCCCCGCCAGCGTGAACTCCTGGAGGAGTTTGAGGCCGAGGCTACCAAGGGCACCAAGGGCAGCCCCGATCACGAGGGCTTCTTTGCCAAGGTCGCCGCCTTTTTTGAAGGCGGCCGCGGCTGACAACCTGTCCAGGCAACGCGCAAGTTGAAGTGAGTGCCAGTGGTCCGATCCCGACACTCGCGTCCAACGCGGTCGGGTGAATCGGCCCACCTAACAACGGCTACTGGGAAAATCGGACGGTTCCTTCCGTCTGATTTCGCCACTAGCCTGGACGCCGGCCGGCACCAGTCGCAGACTCATCCCTGATCCGTCCCAGGGGCACGCCATGACCAGCAAAATCGGCATTGCCGGCATCACCGGCCGAATGGGCCAACTGCTTGTTGAAGAAGTGCAGGCCGCCGGGGCCAGCCTGACCGGCGGCGTCAGCCGCAACACCGACAGCCCCTTCCCTGACCTCGCCGCCCTCGCCGCCGCGTCCGACGTCGTCATCGACTTCACCAATGCCGCCACTGCACAGCCCACCGCCGCCGCCATGGCCCGCTCAGGCAAGGCCTGGGTGCTTGGTACCTCCGGCCTGTCCGCCGCGGATGAGGCCGCGGTCAGCCACGCCGCCACCCGCATCCCCGTCGTCTACGCCGCCAACTTCTCCGCCGGCGTCACCCTGGTGCTGTCGCTCGCCGAACGCATGGCCGCCGCCCTGCCTGCGGACAGCTACGACGCCGAAATCGTCGAGATGCACCACCGCCAGAAGGTCGATTCTCCCTCCGGCACCGCCATCGGCATCGGCCGAGCGGTTGCCAAAGGTCGAGGCGTTAGCCTGGAGCAGGTAACCGACAGCGGGCGGCACGGCCACACCGGCCCGCGGCAGACCGGCGCCATCGGCTTCGCGGCGCTGCGTGGCGGCCAGGTAGTCGGCGAGCACACCCTAGTCTTTGCCGCCGCTAGCGAGCACATCGCGTTGACCCACCGCGCCTTCGACCGCAGGACCTTCGCCACCGGTGCGGTCCGTGCTGCGCTGTGGGCGGCGACCCGTCAGCCGGGCCTCTACACTATGCGCGACGTCCTCGGCATCGCCTGATACCGGCATCCCAACGGCGCCCCGCGCCGGCTGGCGCACGAACTTGACCCTGGCAGCGCTTTCCTCCACACAGCCGACTTCGGCATCCTGCCGGCAGCCTCCGTTCGGTGGCCGTAATTTTCCCTGGCGCGAGACATTCTTTATGCGGGACACGGGCGAGTACCTTTTTACCTCGGAATCCGTCTCCGAAGGGCACCCCGACAAGGTCGCCGACCGGATCAGCGACACCGTCCTTGATGCCTTCCTCTCCGCCGATCCCTATGCGCGCGTCGCTTGCGAAACCCTGGTGACCACCAACCGCGTGATCCTGGCCGGTGAAACCCGCGGGCCAGGGACGGTGACGCCGGAGCTGCTGACCCATCTCGCCCGCCTGGCCATCCGCGACATCGGTTACGAGCAGGAGGGTTTTCACTGGGCCACCGCGGATGTCGGGGTCCACCTGCACTCGCAGTCCAGCGACATTGCCCAGGGTGTGGACAGTGTCGGCAACAAGGATGAGGGCGCCGGCGATCAGGGCATCATGTTCGGCTACGCCTGCCGCGAGACCGACACCCTGATGCCCGCGCCGCTGTTCTATGCGCACGAAATCCTGCGCACCATCCGCGATCTGCGCAAGGCCGGCGACCGGTCGGTGGCTGGCCTGCTGCCGGACGCCAAAAGCCAGGTCACCCTGCGCTACATCGACGGCAAGCCAGCCGGCGCCACCTCTGTCGTCGTCTCCACCCAGCACCGCGCCGGCATGGAGCAGCCGGAGATCAAGCGGCTGCTATGGCCGCTGGTGGAGACCATCCTGCCCAAGGGCTGGATGTGCGCGGAGGATGAATTCCATGTCAACCCGACCGGCAACTTCGTCATTGGTGGCCCGGATGGCGACTGCGGCCTGACCGGGCGCAAGATCATCGTCGACACCTATGGCGGCGCCAGTCCACACGGCGGCGGCGCCTTCAGCGGCAAGGACCCGACGAAGGTGGACCGCTCCGCCGCATACGCCTGCCGCTACCTGGCCAAGAACGTCGTCGCCGCGGGACTTGCCGACCGCTGCACCCTGCAGATCAGCTACGCCATCGGCGTCTCCCGGCCGCTGTCGGTCTACGTCGACCTGCATGGCACTGGACGGGACATCGACGAAAGCCGGCTGGAGCGAACGCTGCGCGAGGTCATGAACCTCTCGCCCCGTGGTATCCGCGAACATCTGCGGCTGAACCGGCCGATCTACGTGCCAACCTCGGCCTATGGCCACTTCGGACGCGAACCCGACGAGACGAAGGGCACCTTCACGTGGGAAAAGACCGACCTGGTGCCAGCGCTGAAGGCGGCGTTCGGGCGGTAAAGCCGCCGCCGGATCGCCTCTACGGCCGTGCCCGCGGCCACGCGCTTCGCCCTCGTCAACAGCGCCTGCTGGACGTCACCCTGCCCCGCCTGCTGTTGCCCCGCGCCACGTCAGCCCCGGCCGGACGGTTATGGCTAGAGGTCGGTTTCGGTGGCGGCGAGCACACGCTGTCCCAGGTCCGCGCCCATCCCGAGATCACCTTGATCGCCTGCGAGGTGTTCGAGAACGGCATCTGCTCCCTGCTCTCCGCCCTGGTGCCACAGGGCGAGGAGGCTACCGCCCCGCTTCCTCCCAACCTCCGCCTGTGGACCGAAGACGCTCGGATTCTGCTGCAGGACCTGCCGGATGGCTGCCTTGAGCGCCTGTTCCTGATGTTTCCCGACCCTTGGCCGAAGGCGCGCCACGCCAAGCGCCGCTTCGTCCACCCCGCCACCTTGCCGCTGCTGGCGCGCGTGCTGAAGCCAGGCGGCGAGTGGCGCATCGCCAGCGACGACCCGACCTACCAGATATGGGTGCGTGACGTGATGGGGTCGCAGACCCTGTTCAGTCCCGAAGCCTGCACCCAGGTCCGGCCCGCCGGCTGGCCGCCGACGCGCTACGAGGCCAAGGCCCTGCGCGCCGGCCGCACCCCGCTCTACTGGGTGTTCCGGCGCTGATGCGATTACGGACAAGCACAAAACGCGCTTGCACTCGATCCAGCTTCCACATTTGAGTCCCCCGGCTGACCTTTCCTGAAGCCGGCCCTTGATCGGATCTGACGAGGTAGTTATACCGCCTGCCTCATTGGTCGGGGCCGTAGCTCAGTTGGGAGAGCGCCTGAATGGCATTCAGGAGGTCAGGGGTTCGATTCCCCTCGGCTCCACCAATTTCCCCCGGCGTCGGACTGCAGCCTGTATGTGCCGGCCCTAAAAAAATGACAGCGTTTCGACGCCGGCGCCGGCCGGCACCGTGCGCAAGACTTCGGCCTGCTCCAGGTCCACCACGGCCAAAGTGCCCTCGTCCTGGTTGGCGATCAGCACGATCGTCCCGTCCGGATGGAACGCCATGTTCATCGGGCCGCGGCCGAGCTGCAGGACGCGCTGCGTGCCAAGGTCAGGTGAAAGGATCGTGGCGAGTGGTTCGTCATGACTGGTCACCACCAGGTGCTTGCCATCGGGGCTGTAGCGGGCGATCTGCGCCGCTTGCTCGTATCCGTCCAGCTCGATCGAGCGCGTGATCATGTCGCTGGCGGTGTCGACGACGCGGATCCGGGGCTTGGTCGCGTTGACCAGGATGACGGTCTTGCCATCGGGGGACATCCCGATGCCGGCAAGGCCGCCTTCAACCGGGATTTTGCCAATGCGCTTGCGCGCGTGCAGGTCGATGACCGAAGCGAAGGAGTCCTCTTCCGTCTCGCAGTACAGCTTCGACCCATTCGGCAGCACCTCGATGCGATGGGCCTTGTTGGAGCCGATGTCGACCACGTGCTGGATAGCACCCGTCGCGGCATCCATCTCCAGCACAACGCCGCTGTTCTCGCACACACAATAAAGTTGCCCCCGTGGACCCCAGCGCAGGCCGTGTGGCGCGAGATAGGGCGCGGTGCTGAAATCGCCGGCATGTCGGCGTGCAATCAGGTCGAACACCGCGATCAGATGGCCGGGGTTCGGGTTGTCGCCGTGCCTGCCGTCGCCGTAGATCGGCACAAAAGCCGTCCTGTGGTCGGCGGCTATCGCCAGCTCGTGCACACGGGGCGCGAAGCCGCCCAGGGTCAAGACCGTGTCGTAGGTGACCGGATCGAGGAACAGCACCTTGTTGCCGATCTTGTCGACTGCGATCAGGCCAGTGTTCCCGGTGATGAAGTTGGGGTCTTCCGGCAGCGACGTGGCAATCCGCGACGGCCCATTCTCGTGACCTGTCATAAGGCAGCTCCTTCTCCGGTGCTTTCGCGCTGCAAGTGCCAACGACGCGAAAACTCGAAGCCTGGCGGCGCTAGCCATCATTTGGGAGAGAACGCTCCCTTAATCAAGGGCGTCACGCTTGGCTCAACATCGGCTGTCAGCGGCTTGAGTGCAGATCCCGCATCGCGGGTCCACACCGTCAAGGCGCCCCAAGCATGGCAGCCAACGGGTTGAATAAGGAAAGGAATGCTCCCATACCAAGCGCAGGCTGTTCGGGAGCGGGATGATGTCGTCGAACCTTCGTTTACCCAGGGATCGCTTGTCGGGCGCGCCCACGCGGTGTCACCGCATGCACCCGCCCGCCAGCTCGCTGCCTGCGTTCCGAAAGGCTGCATAATGCCGGACTCCTTGCCGGATCATGAGCGAGTGACCGTCACCGGTGCGGACGCGACCTTGGCGGGAGTGGCGGATCCACCATTCGAACCCGTTCCGGCGGTTGGCGTCCCACCCTGGGTCTTTGCCATGCTGGCGGCTGCGGCCGGGGCCGTCGGAGCGAACCTCTACTACTCTCAGGCGCTCATCGGCCTGATCGGGCCTGCTGTCGGCCTCCGGGGTGACCTGGCCGGCTTGGTCGTCACATCAACGCAGCTTGGCTATGCGCTCGGCTTGGCACTGATCGCGCCGCTATCAGACCTGATCGAGAACCGGCGGCTGATCCTGGTGTGCCTCGCCGCCGCAACGATCGGGCTGCTTGGCATGGCGCTGTCGCGGGACGCCGCCCCGTTCATCGCGGCATCCCTGGTGGTCGGCATCGGTTCGGTTGCCATCCAGGTCATGGTTCCGTACGCAGCGCATCTGGCACCCGAAGCGACGCGCGGCCGGCTTGTCGGCAACGTGATGGGCGGCCTCATCGCGGGAATCATGCTCGCGCGCCCCGCGGCCAGCATCATTGCCCACGGCTTCGGCTGGCGGGCGATCTTCTTCGTGTCGGCTGTCGCCATGGCCGCGGTCGCCGTTGTGCTCCGCATCAGCCTGCCGCGCCGGCGTCCAGAACCCGGTCCGCGCTACGGCGAAATTCTCGTTTCAATGCTGCGCCTGATGGCGACCGAGCCGCGCTTGCAAGCCCGGACCGCCTACCAGACAATTGCATTTACGGCGTTCAGCCTGTTCTGGACGGCGATCCCGCTCCTGCTTCAGCAGCGGTTCGGCTTCGGCCAACAAGGGATCGCCCTGTTTGCGCTGGCGGGGGCGGGCGGCGCACTGTCCGCGCCGGTCGCAGGCCGGATGGCCGACCGGGGCTGGATACGGCGGGCAACGGTCGCGGCGCTGGTGGTCGTTCCGGCCTGCTTCGGCCTGGCCGCGCTCTCGGTCAGTCGCGCCAGCATCGTTGGGCTCGGCATCGCCGCGATCACGTTGGACGCGGCAGTGCAAATGAACCAGGTGGTGGGGCAGCGGGTGATTTATAGCCTGGCGCCCGAGGTCCGTGGCCGGATCAATGCCATCTATATGACAGTGGTGTTCGTGGGGGCGTCGTGCGGCTCGCTGCTCGCAACGATCACCTACGACCGCGGCGGGTTTCCTTTGACAGCCGCCGCCGGGGCAACCCTGGGGATGGCCGGGTTGCTCGCCTATGCGCTCACCCGCCGCGCCGCTGCCTGAGCCGGCACCAGTACGTCCTGCGCGCAGACACGAGCGCGACGGCCGTCGCCGTGGTCATCGGCCTAAACATTCCGCTGACCGGGCTTTGGCGTCAATCGGCCGCGGCAGGCTTCTGCTCCAGGCCAGCACTCCGACGGACCTGTTCCAGCAGCACGACGAAATCCTTCTCGGTATCTCCAGCGGCCATGGCGGCCAGGAAGCGGTCTCGCGCGATCGAGGCATAGGGCAGCGGCACCAGATAGTCGTGGCCGGCCGCGAGAAACATCTCGGTGTCCTTCAAGCCCAGCCTGACAGGTGCGCCGGGATAATCGTATTCACGCTCGACCATCAGCTTGCCGTAGTTCTTGTGCACCGGCGCGTTGTAGAAACTGCCAGTCATGATCTCAAAGACGGTCCGCGGATTGGTCCCGGCCTTCTCGTTCAGGACGAACACCTCAGCCATCTGCTCGATCGTCGACATGATCAGGAAGTTCAGCGACAGCTTGATCAGGTTCGCCTGCACCGGATCATCTCCCGCGACGAACACCCGCGGCCCGAAGGCCTGCAGAACCGGCATGACCATCGCACGGCTCGCCGCGGAGCCGCCAACGATCACGAACAGTTCTCCGGCAACTGCCGCGGGCGGCCGACCCAGCACGGTCGCACTCACATAGGCCTGGCCGCGCTCGGCATGGCCGTCCCGAAGGCGTCGCGCCTGGTCGAGCGACAGCGTGCTGCAGCAGACATGCACCGCGCCGGGTGCCATCGCCGCAGCAATGCCGTCGCCGCCGAAAGCCGCCATCTGTGTCGTCGCGTCGTCGAACAGCATGGAGAACACCACCTCGGCGTCCCGGGCGGCCTCGGACGGCGTGCCGGCCAGGTGCGCGCCATTGGCGACCAGGTCGGCCGCCTTGCCGGCCGTCCGGTTGAACACCGTCAGCTCGTGCCCGGCATCCATCAGGCGCCGCGCCATTGGCTGTCCCATCGCGCCTAGTCCCAGAAAACCGATCTTCATTGCGAAACCCTCCGCTATCGCTGGGTAGATCTTGCAGCGTTGCTCAGGCTTCACCAAGGAAGGCCATCAATTCCTTCGCGACCGCGTCCGGCTGCTCCTCCGGCAGAAAGTGGCCGCAGTGGCCGACGATACCGCCCTGGACATCCTCCGCGATCGCCCGCAGCGGCGTCGCCATGTCGGCGATCGAGCCCTGGTCGGAGCCGAGTGCCAGCACGGGCATCGCAAGCTTTCCGCGGGCGGCCAACGCGCGGTTCTGCCGCGCGGACAGGGCCGCCGCCCGGTAGAAGGCAAGCCCGGCACGCAACCCGCCGTCCTTGCGGAAGACGCGCAGGTACTCGACGATGTCGGCATCGGAAAATGACTGCGGGTCGGCCGCCTTGCGGCGCAGGAACCAGTCGAGGTACTCCGCCTCGCGTCCGGTGATCAGCATCTCAGGCAGATCGGGAATGGCGTGGAAGGCGAAGTGCCAGGTGCGCCAGGCCCGATCAGGCGAGATTGGCAGGGCTTCCGGCAAGGTGACGCCGGGTATGCCCGCATCCATCAGCACCAATCGGCTGACATCGCTGCCGAACATCGCCGCGTAGGGGTAGGCGACCCACGCACCCACATCATGCCCGACCAGGGCATGGCGGGTGATGCCGAGCCGCCCAAGCAGCTTGTGCACAGCCGTGGCAAGGCTTTCCGTGTCGTAGCCGTCGGCAGGGCGATCGGAATCGCCCTGCCCGGGCAGGTCCGGCGCGATGATACGGTAGTTGGCGGCCAGCGACGGCATGAGCTTGCGCCAGGCGAACCAGCTTTCGGGGAACCCGGCAAGCAGGAGAACCACGGGTCCATCCGCCTTGCCGCCGGTGACGTAGTGCAGCCGGACGCCATCGATGGTCTCGAACCGGTGCTCAAAACCGTCCAAACCTTCGGCCGGGCGGGAGGCCGGATGGGTTTCCACCCGCCTCGCCGCTTCTGCAGGCGCTGGCTTTTGTTCCTGGTTCATGACGCTCATGCGCTTTGCTCAAACAGTTCAAACATCCAATGCCGGAAATCGCCCTCGGCCATGGACCGCCAAACAAGAACCCGCACAGCGACCCAGGCGTGGGCTGCCACCGGATATGGACCGCCGCCGTCTGCCCGCCGTCATGCCAGCAGCCGCACGGCCTGATCCACAACGGCCAGCGCCTCGGCACGGGTCTGCCCGGCCTTGCCCGCCACCCGCAGGCCTTGCAGCACGCAAAGCAAGGTGTGCGCACAAGCCTTGGCGTCGATCCCGGACGGGATGGAGCCATCAGCCTGGCCGAGCACGATGATCTCGTGCAGCAACGTTTCCAAGTGGCGCAAAGCCTCTGTGACCCGGCCAGCCATTTCAGCATCAAACGTCGCAAGCTCTGTCGCGCTGCCGGCCACCAGGCAGCCTCGCCGGCCTTCCACGCCATACGCGGAATCGGCGTAGAAGCGCGCCAGAACCCGTATCTTCTCGAGTCCGCCCGGTTCCTTCTCCAGCAACATACGCAGCCGCGTACCACGAAGCGTCGTGTAACGGTCGAAGGCGGCCAGAAAGATCGCGCGTTTGTCGCTGAACGCCTTGTAGATGCTGCCCGGCGTCAGGTTCATCGCCGCCCCAAGGTCCTCCAGCGATGACGCGTGATAGCCGCGCTCACGGAACACCAGCAACGCTCCATCCAGGACCGTGTCCATATCAAACTCACGGGGCCGGCCAGGACCCCGGCGTTGCGTGGTCGCGGTTGATGCGCTGATCATCACTCACAAATAGAAAGCAATCCTTCCCTATTCAAGGCTTGGCTACGGCCCGCCCAAGCCGGCGATACCGCTCATGACCCCTGCCCCGCCCGCCAGCCCATCTCCCAGAACGCCGTCTCCAGCCGGGTTGCCGCGACGAAGGTGCTGAGCAACGCTGGATAGCGCGCTGCCGCGCCGTGCGTATCCCCCAGCCGATCAAGCATCGCGACCGCATCGTGCACCACGTTCCGATACGCGTCACCGGTATAGGCAGCGATCCACCCGTCATACGGATTGCCTTCGCGCCGGGTCGAGTCGTCAGCCAGCAGCCGCTCTCCACTCTCCCCGTAGCCCACCAGGCATGGCGCCAGCGCCACCTGCAGATCAAGCAGGTCGCCGGCCAGGCCGCGCTCCAGCACGAACCGTGTATAGGCCATCGTCTCTATCGCCTCGGGCGCAGCGGACATCTGCGCCTCGCTCAGCCCCCAGCCCGCGCAGTACGACACATGCAACGGCATCTCCACATCGACGATGGTGGACACCGCCGCCGCCGCGGCACGGATGTCGGCAAGCTGCGTCGCCTTGAAGCCGGCCAGCGCATGGGCGCGGGCAAAATGCAGCAGGAACAGGTAGTCCTGGATCAGGAAGTGGCGAAACGCGGGTTGCGGCAAAGTGCCCCGGCCCAGGGCTCGGACGAAGGCGTGCTCCACATAGCTGTCCCACACAGCCCCGGTGTCGCGCCGCAGACGGCCGAACAGGCCCTGGTGAAGTGGCAGCGTGCTTTCCATCACGGATTCCAGGCGCCAAGCACCTGCGCCGCTGCGTGATCAAAATCCTCCAGCGGAAGGCCTGGTGTCTCGCCAACTAGGATGTCGGCTTCATACCCGCTCATATCTTGTCTCCGTCTGACTGAAAGGCTGCGTGCTGCCCGCCGCCTCCACCGCTGTTATGGCACGCAGCCACCGCATGATCGCGTTGGGCAAGCCGCTGCAAGCCCCCTAATCGTGAACCGGCAGGCCTGGAAAAGCGCTAGTGCCCTATCGCAGAGAAGTGCTGCATGCGCTTCGCCGCGTGAATCGGCCACTTCAAGCCAAACCGACGTATCGCCCTTCACTGATGGGCGATACTAGAGCGGCTTCGCGCAGGCCGGAATCGCGCAAAAGCGCGATGCTGCGCGAGTAGCCGCGTGGAACGATGAGCGAGAGCGGTTCCACCCTTTGTGGAACCGCTCTAAGCCGCCGGCGGATAGTTCGTTGGGAACATCGCCCGCCTGGCGTCCTCGTCCATCTCCTGCTTGAACGCATGGTCGCTGGCCACCGCCCGTGCCCGCGCCACCGCGGGCCGCGCGTCAATGCCCTGGAACCAGCGCTTCAGGTTCGGATACGCCGCCAACGGATCGCTGCCCCCCAGTACTATCGGCGCCCGGTCGATCCAGCCCCAGGCCGACATGTCGACGATCGTATAGTCATTGCCGACGATATACGTCCGTCCGGCAAGCTGCTTGTCCAGTATTTCGTAGTGACGTTCCGCCTCCCGCCGATAGCGGTTGATCGCATACGGCAGCTTCTCCGGCGCGGCACGCTGGAAGTGCACCGCCTGGCCGGAGTATGGCCCGATGCCCGAGGCAATGAACATCAGCCAGGACAGCAGCTCGCCTTGGTCTTCCATTGAGCCGGTGAACTGTTTGGCCTTGCCGCCAAGATACAGCAGGATCGCCGTCGAATCGAACACCCGCACGTCCTTGCCGCCGTCGGTGTCGACGATCGCCGGCAGCTTGCCGTTCGGATTGATCGCGCGGAACGCCGGCAGGTGCTGCTCGCCACGCCTCGTGTCGACCGGCACGACCTCATAAGCCATCCCGGCTTCTTCAAGAAACAAGGCAATCTTTATCGGGTTCGGTGCTAGACTATAGTACAAACGGATCATGACTGGCTCCTTTTTGGCATGACAACTTCTTGGCATGACGGCTGCTTTCACCCGGCCGCCGCCGCACGCACCGCCGCAACGGTCGGCTCCACCTCCGGCCGATGCGTATAGTCGGGATCGGCTTCCGCCGAAGCCACCATACCGTCGCTGCGGATGACGATCCGTGCCGGTATCGAAAGCCGCCAACTATCGTCACCGTTGAACCGCGGCAGGTCGACGCCAAGCTTCTTGTAGACCTCGATCAGATCGTCTGGCAGGCGGAACGTCAGGCCGTAATGCTCACCCACCTTGTTGCCGAGGTCGCTCAGGATCGGATACCCCAGCTTCTGGGCTGCCGCACCTTTGCGGGTGAATTCGGGCAACTGCGGGCAAAGCACGACAATGCTGCCGCCCAAGGATTTGATTTCGGGAAGTACTGCTTGCAAAGCATCCAGCTCATGCCGGCAGTACGGTCACCAGAATCCCCGGAAGATGCTCAGCACCACCGGGCCGGCCGCCAGCAGCGCCGAAAGCGTGACCAGTCGCCCCTTCTCATCCGGCAACGCAAACGCCGGCCCGTTGGCACCCGGCTTGATCACCCGGTCCAGAATTCCGGAATGTCGCAGCGTTTCCGTCGCGTGGTGCATTATCGTTTGCAGTTCCGCCGGGATTTGCTTGCCGCTCGCCTCTCGCGTCGCCGCCAGTTTCTCTTCCAGGCTCATGATGTCTTCTCTCTGGTTGAAGTTACGCCTGCGGCAGGTTTGCCGCGTTCTGCCCGAACAGGATCTTCTTGCCGGCTTCGGTCACCGCCGGCCGGTTGCTGTACGGCTCGCCCGCCGCATAGGCCCTGATCGTGTCAGGCCGCCCGCCAACCGCGTCGAACCAGCGGCGCAGGTTGGCGAACGCCGCAAGATCCTGCCCCTGTCGCTGCCACGGCACAATCCAGGGATAGGCCGCCATGTCAGCGATCGTGTAGTTGTCGCCGGCGACGAACGCCCGCCCCGCCAGCCGCCGGTCCAGCACGCCATAAAGCCGGTTGGTCTCATTGACATACCGATTGACCGCATAGGGCAGCTTCTCCGGCGCATACAGCGCGAAGTGGTGATTCTGTCCGGCCATCGGCCCAAGGCCGCCCATCTGCCAGAACACCCACTCCAGCACCGTCTTGCGGCCACGCAGATCCGCCGGCAGGAACCGCCCGGTCTTCTCCGCCAGATAGACCAGAATCGCACCCGACTCGAACACCGTCACCGGCTCGCCGCCATCCCCCGGCTCGTCGTCGATGATCGCCGGCATGCGGTTGTTCGGCGAGAACGCCAGGAACTCTGGCTTGAACTGGTCGCCCGCGCTGATGTCCACCGGGTGGATGCGGTACGGCAGTCCCGTGGCCTCCAGGAACATCGTGATCTTGTGGCCGTTCGGCGTCGGCCAGTAGTACAGCTCAATCATGTCATCCTCGTTTTGTCAGCGGCCGGCGCTCGAACACGCCGACGGCATACAGCAGCCCAAAGGTCACCAGCGAAACTCCGCCCAGTTGCGCCCACGTGGGAACCTCCCCCAGCAGCGGCACCCCGATCAGGATCGACACCGCCGGCACCGAGGCGGGAAACAGCACCGCTCGGCTGACCCCCAGCACCCGGATCGCGTGGCTGTAGCCGATAATTCCCGCAACGCCTTGCAGACCGCCCTGCACCAGACCCTGCATCACCAGCGAACCCACCGGCAGACTGCGCAGATGCGCCCAGCCGACGAGCCCTAGGTAACCTGGAACCATCACCAGCAGCGACAGCACGGAGACCACCGCGATCGCCCGCACCGCCTCCAGCCGCCACAGCCGCAGCAACACGGTGAAGATCGCCCATAGAAGGCTGGAGCCGACGAACAGCAGATCGCCGATCCAGGTGCGGCTGCCAGGCACCGCGGACAGCCCCTGCCAACTGATCAGCAGGATGCCGCCAATCACCAGTCCCGCACCCACCAGGTGCGCCCGGCTCAGCCGCTCGCCCAGGAAAGCCGCAGCCATGATCGTGCTGAAGACCGTCACCGTCGCCGGCGCGATCACCCCGCCATGTGCCAGCGGCGCGTAGGAATATCCGGCCGCCTGCGGCAGTACGAACAGCGGACCGCCGGTCGCCAGCAGCGCCAGGCCACGCGGCCAGCCGATGCCGGCCAGCGAGCCCGCCCCAAAGCGCAACAGCACCGGCAGCAGCACGATCCCGGCCACCAGGAACCGCAGCAGCGTCAGGTCCGAGGCCAGCATTCCACCCAGGATGCCAAGCCGAGCCCCGGCAAATGCAACCGAGGCGCTGATCGCCAGCAACCCGCCGCACAGCAGCCCGAACGGCTGGCTGGCGATATCGATGCTGAACCGCCTCTGCGGACAGGGCAGCGCGATGGCAGTCATGATGGGCGGATCAACCTGCATTAACTTCCCTGCATGCAACACAGCTTGACCTGTGCGATTGCCAGGCGGAACGCACACTGGTTGGATAGCAAGCATACACTGGACGCATGAATGCACCTCGATGGATCTGCTCGCCGGCATGAGGCTGTTCGTGCGCGTCGCCGAGACCGGCGGCTTCAGCACCGTCGCGCGTGAGGCTGACAGCACCCAGCCCACCGTCAGCCGCACCGTCGCCGCGCTGGAGGCACACCTTGGCGTCCGGCTGCTGAACCGCTCCAGCCGCGCCGTCACCCTGACCGACGACGGCCGCGCCTTCTACACCCAGGCAATCCGTGCCCTGGCGGCGGTCACCGACGCCGAGACCTGCGTCGGCCGCCGCCACGGCCAGCCCAGTGGGCTGCTGCGCCTCGGCACCCCGGTCGCGTTCGGGCGGCTGCACGTCGCCCCTCGCCTGCCTGCCTTCTTCGACCAGTACCCCGAGGTGGAGATCGAGCTGTCGATGTCCGATGCCTTCGTCGACCTGGTGGGTGAGGGTCTCGACCTCGTGGTCCGTGTCGGCATGCTGGAAGATCCCTCGCTGATCGCCCGGCGCATCGGCACCACCCGCCGCGTCACCGTGGCCTCGGCAGACTACCTGCGCCGCCACGGCGTGCCCGCCACGCCGGCCGACCTGATGCGGCACCAGTGCGTCGTCTACACCCGGCTGGCAACCGGCAACCGCTGGCAATTCGCCGGCCCGGAAGGCCCGGTCACCGTCGCGGTGCATGGCCGCTTCCGCGCCAACAACTCCGAGGCGGTGCGCGAGGCGGTGATCAACGGCGCCGGCATCGCCGTGATCCCGGTCTGGCTGTTCACCGATGAGATCGCCACTGGCCGGGTGCGGATCATTCTTGATGCGTTCGAGCCAAGCATGCTGCCGATCCATGCGGTGTATTCGTCGCGCCGGCAGGTCTCGGCCAAGGTACGCGCGATGATCGACTTCCTGGCCGCCTCGTTCGCCACCTCGCCGCTGTTGTCCGGCGACGAAGACGCGATCTGGCTGCGCGCATGACCGCCTCGGGCGGCACGCCCGCGCGCGACGGGCAAAACCGCGCGACCAAGGACCGTGCGAGTCAGCCCCCGGCGCCCCTCACCACCGGGTCAGCCTGGGCAGCACCATCCGGGCCAGAGCGGTGACGAACCCGCACCCCACCAGATACCACACCGCGATGTACAGCGGATCGTCGTACGGGCAGGCGAAGACGAACACGAACGCCCCCCACGCCGCAGCCGCGATACCCACCGCCAGCGCGGAGCCGGCGGTGTCCGTCGCCGCACCATGGCGCATCAGCAGGCCAAGGCCGATCACCGGCGGGATCGACAGCACCACCATCTGTGCCACGCAGTGCAGCCCACCCGGCCAGTCCAGCCGCTGCAACAGCGCCGGCCAGCCAGAGCGGGCGGCATCGATCAGCCAGCCCGCCGCCAGGCAAAGCGCCACCAGTCCGCCCAGCCAGCGCAATCCGGTTCGCGGTGAGCGCGCCGGATCGAACGAAAACACCGCGACCCCCGCGCCGACCACGGCGATCATCCCCAGACTGCACAGCTTCCACCAGAATGCGGCCAGTCCCATCGCCATCGGCATGTCAGGCCGCATCATCCGCATGCCCAGAAAGCCCATGCTCAGGAACATCACCAGCTCGATGCCGCAGACCGCCGCCAGGATCAGGATGTCGCGGGTGATGCTGCGCCGGCGCACCGGCTTCAGGTCGGCAGCCAACTGATCAACCAGGCGATCATTCAACATCGGATTGCTTTCGAACCATGGACGCCAGCCGGCCAAGGCCGCGATGGATGTTGACCTTCACCAACGACACCGACTGACCGGTGCGGGAAGCTGCCTCCTCAACGCTCAGCCCCTCCAGCTTGACCAGGCGGATCACATGGGACTGCGCCGGCTTGAGCTGCTGCAGCAGCACCTCCAATGAGCGTGCGCTGGTCACCGCGTCCTCATGCCCGCCGACCGGCATGTCGTCCGACAGGGCTTCGGTCGGCGCCGCCTTCATCGCCCGCAGCCGGTCGATCCACTTGTAGCGTGCGATCGCCGCCAGCCACGGCTCGAATGGCCGGCTGGGGTCATAGGTATGCCGCTTCTGGTGTATCGCAAGCAAGGTGTCCTGCACTGCATCGCTCACCATCGGCGGCGGCAGACGCCGCTGATAGTAACGCCGCAGCCATGCCGAGACCTCGACCAGCAGCCGGTGATAGACCGCCGTGTCGCCGGTCTGCGCGGCGGCCATCAGCGCGCCCCAGCCGCTATCGCCCACCCAAGCCTCCCCAGCATGTTTGGGCCGCGGCGTCAGGCGGGGCAGCAACCCCGCATGTGCCACCCAACCGCCGGTCAGGCCTGTGACGATCAACCGCATTGCTTTTCATTCGTCGCGACAAGCCCTTTTGTTACTGGCTGGTCATCAAAGCGCGGGACGCCGCGCTCTAGTGCCCGATCGCAGAGCAGCGCGAAACGCGCTTCGCCGCGTGAATCGGCCACTTCAAGCCAAACCGACGTATCGCCCTTCACTGATGGGCGATACTAGGCGCTCAAACGAGGGCCATGCATCGCAGCGTCCTGCCACCCTCTGCGCCGTTGTCGTTATGGTTCAGTCGCTCTAAAATACCGCCCGGCGTTGGTCGTGACAACGTCGGGCCGGTGGCCAGGCCCAAAGCACCAGCCGATCAGGCACACAGACAGGACCCCATGGCGCGACCACGGCAGTTCAACGAGGCAGCCGCACTCGATGCGGCGATGCACTGCTTCTGGACCCACGGATACCAGCTCACCTCGGTGCGCGACCTGGCTCGGCAGATGGGCATGACCGGCGCCAGCCTCTACAACGCGTTCGGCGACAAGCGCGCGCTCTACCGCCGTGCGCTTGACCAGTACTTCCGGCTCAGCATCCACGACCGGATCGCCCGCCTGCAGCGCCTGCCGCCCCGCCAGGCCCTCACCGCCTTCTTCAGTGAGATCATTGAGCGTTCGATGACCGCCCGGCACGGCTGCATGTTGGTCAACGCAACGCTGGAGCTGCCCTCGCACGACGACACCCTGCGCGACGTGCTGGTGCGGGAGATGACGGTTATTGAGGCGTTCTTCCGTGGCCACATCCTGGTTGGCCAGCGCAACGGCACCATCACCCGCTCCACCTCCGCGCAGGAGCTGGCAAGGATGCTGCTAAGCGTCCTGCTGGGCATCCGCGTGCTGGCCCGGACCCAACCACCCCGCCATGCACTGCAGGCCGCCGCCGAGGCCGCGCTTGCCCTGCTGCAGCCCCAGGCAATCAGCGCTACGAAGACACCGCCGAGGCCGGTCCGTCCTCGGCCACCACTCGCATCCGCCCGCAATCGCTGATTATCCCAAGGCCGAAGCCACACCCGTCTACAGGCTCCAGCGCAGGCCGCAGTTTTGGCACGGCGCGGGGGGCACCTCCGACAGCAGCCCCTTGCGGAAGGCGCTGTAGGCCGGGCCGTTCCAGATTTCGCGCAGCGTCTGCTGCGTCGCATCGCCCAGCGTGTAGTTGCTGTAGCCGCGCACCGAGAACGGCGCGATGCAGCACGGCAACGCCCTCCCATGCGCTGTGAAATACATCAAGGACCACGGCCGTCGGCAGGTCGCCCACGGCTCCGCGTCGGTTCCCCGCTTCAGGCTGACGCCCGGTTCGGTGGCGCCCGAGGCATCCAGGCTGACACCCAGTTCCACACCCACCGCCTGCGCGGCCTCGATTGCCGCCTGCTCGTCTGCCCGCGTCGCCTCGAACAGCGAGTTGTCGGCGCGTGCCATGCCATAGCCCTGCTCGTCGAACACCAGGCGCTGCAGGTGCACCTCTCGCACCCCCATCTCCGCTGCCAGGCGCACGAACGCCGGCAACTGCTCGACTGTCTCCTTCAACCCGGTCAGCCACAGCGAAACGCGTGGCGTTGCCGCCCCGGCCCGCCGCTGATGGTGGGTGAACTTGCCGACATCCCGGACGATGCGCTGGAAGAAGTCCTTGCCGCGGATCCGCGCATAGGACGCGCGGTCCGCCGCATCCAGCGACACCCGCAGCTCGTCCAGTCCGGTGTCGATCAACTCCTGGAAGCGCTTCGGCTGCAGCAAGGTGCCGTTGGTGTTGAACAGCACATAGGTGCCGCGGTCCTTCAGATACCGCACCATGCGCGGCAGCGCCTTGACCAGCATCGGCTCACCCACCCCATGCAGCACCACGCGGGCGACGTTCGGCACCTGGTCGACGATGCGGGTGAACAACCCCCAGTCCATGTCCGCTGGCGGTTCCAGCGTCTCGAACGTCCGCGGGCAGGTCTCGCACAGCAGGTTGCAGCGATTGGTGACCTCCAGATACAGGCAGACCGGCGGCTCCGTCGCCACCAAGGAGCGCTTCGCCGCCACCGCCTCGAAGTAGCGGCGCGGGTCTTTTAGGGTGGCTGAAGGCGTCATCGAGCATCTCCTGTGCAGGTCGGCGGCGCCTTGCCCGACAGGCTGCACACCTGCCGCAGCGCCAGGTGATCGATCGCCCGCGCGGTGGCAGCGGCGGCATAACCGTGCCGTTCTGCCAGTAGCAGCGCCAATGAGGCTGCGTCGTCGACGTCGTACCAGGGATCGAGTTCGACCAGGTCCAGGCCGATCGTGCGGGCACGCTGGCGGGTCTGCTCCGCCACCAGGCTGGTGCTCCAGTCGATGTCGCTGAACAACGCCGCGTGCGGCGTCTTGAGGCCCAGCAGGTAATAGCCGCCGTCATCCGCCGGCCCCAGCACCGCCCGCTCTCCGGGTGCCAGCAGAACCGCCGCCGCCTGCGCCAGCAGCGCGGTTGGCAGGGTGGGGCTGTCCGCGCTCAGCACGCAGGCGGCGGCATGGCCGCGGCTGATCATGCCCTGGATGGCGTGCAGCAGGCAGCGGCCGAAGCCGCGCACGCCGTCGGGCAGCCCCAGCCCGCCATCGGCCAACTGCAGGATCGTGCCCGCGGCAACGTGACGGCGCAGCAGCGCCTCGGTCCCGCTGGGCGCATAGGCGGCATAGCCGACGATCGGGCCGGACCGCGCGGCCAGCGCCACGTTCTCCGTCGTGTCGCGCAGGAAGGCCGCACTCAGCACGGCCGCCTGCTCGCTGGTCAGCGGCGGGCACAGCCGGGTCTTCGACCGGCCGGCCTGAGGCGCCTTCGCCATCACGCCAATCGCACAGGTCATCCGCCGATGGTGCTGCGTCGGATGCTCCCCCCCGGGGCGCGGCAGGGCCTCGCGGCCGGCGGCCATGTCGATTGGCTGCTTGGTGCTCATAATCCTGCGTTCGGTATGTTCCCCAACGTGGTTACACCCCGAAAGCTGGATCCTGCGTGACCGCCGGTGCGACTTGGACAATCCTGCCCGACATCGCTGGCCCGGCTAGTGCCCGATCGCAGAGCAGCGCGAAACGCGCTTCGCCGCGTGAATCGGCCACTTCAAGCCAAGACCGACGTATCGCCCTTCACTGATGGGCGATACTAGGTGATCCGGCTTGGCGGCGGCCTTCGGGCAGCCTACAGCAGGCCATCGCCGCCGCCCCAGCACTATGCGTTTAGGCCTTGGCCTAGCTGATGCAGGCATTCGCCGACGGAGGTATCCCGATGCAGCCAGAGATGATCGCCAGCCTGCCACTCTGGCTGGCCGCACTGCTTCTGGTCGGCGGCGCCATCGGCGGCGCCCTGCTGATCGAGCTGTTGGTCCGGCGCGTGATCTCGCTTGATGTGCGCACCAGCCACAACGACGTCGCCGCGGCGATGCTTGGCGTCGTCGGCACCACCTATGCCGTGCTGCTGGCGTTCGTCGCCATGCTGGCCTGGGACGGCTACAACAAGGCCCAGTCCGTCACCGACACCGAGGCGTCGCTGGTGCTGAACGTCTACCAGTTGGTCGACGGTCTCAGCGGGCCGGACATGGTGTCGATGCAAAGCGACATCGTCGCCTATGCCCACGCGGTGGTCGAGGTCGAATGGCCCGCCCAGGCCGCCGGCCGGCTGGTCACTGAGACGCAGCCCAGCATGGCACGCCTGATGCAGACTGCGCTGCACCTGCGTCCCGGCAACTTTGCCGACAGCAACCTGCACACCCTGCTGCTGGGCGACCTGGAGCGGTTGAGCAGCACCAGGCGAGAGCGGCTTCTGGTCCACCACACGCCGCTTCCCACGTTGGTCTGGTTCGTGCTGGTGGCCGGCGGTGCGATCAGCGTGGTGTTCGCCTCGTTCCTGGGGGCGCCCAGCCTGGGCATGCACATGGCGCTGTCGTCGATGCTGGCGCTGTCAGGCGCACTGGTGCTGCTGCTGATCGTCGCCCTCAGCAACCCGTTCCGCGGCGACCTCGCGGTCTCCGTCGATCCGTTCAAGCGGGTGCTGGCGCAGATCGCGCCGGCCGCCAAACCGTGATCGTTCGACCGGCCGCGCCCAACCGGGCAGCAAGGCCTGCCGGCAGGGCAACGACAGGCGACACCGCGGCCCGTGCCCTCGTGCGACCTCATCGCTGGCGGCAACGCTCCTATGCTGCACCGCAGCATTATCTGCGCGGTGGGCCATCGCCATTTTGCTGGTGCAGCCGGACACGCCGCCCGGCTTGAGACGGAGACTTGAGATGAGAAACATGATTTTCGCCGCCCTGGCCGCCCTGAGCCTGGCCGTCGCCATTGCCCCGGCCTATGCACACAGCACCATCGGCGGCGACGCTCGGGCAACCCGGCAGCAACAGACCGGCCAGCTCTAACAGCGCCGGGTCTGAGAGGGCGGTCCGGGACGGCTCGCTTCAAGACCGGCGATTACCCAGCCGCCACATCTTCGTCCTGTGCTGGAAAGGCCGGGTTCGTCCCGGCCTTTTCCATGGCCAAGCGCGCAAGCAAGGGGCTTCGCCGGTCATGATCCCCGATGCGCCGCAGGCCATGCACCGTCAGGTTAACCTTGGTCTAGAACCGCGTCGTCAGGTCCGTCAGCCATGCCGGCGAGGCATCCACTAGCCTCGCTTCCACCCTGCGATCCGTCCCGGTCAGGATCAGTGCGGCGATCATCACCGCGCCCATCCCCATCAGCACCTTGCCGGCCTGCCCGGCGGTCAGCAGCCGCGACCGCCATTGCGCCACCACCTGGCGGGACAGCGCCGCGATCAGCAGCAGCGGCAGCGCGGTGCCGAATCCGAACGCCAGCATCACGGCAGCCACGCTGGCCAGGTCGCGGCCCTGAGCCGCCAGCAGTGACGCCGCACCCAGCGTCGGGCCGACACAGGGGCTCCAGATCAGGCCCAGCACCGCGCCCACCAGGAACTGCCCGAAGGCGCCGCCGGGCGACAGCCGCTGCAGCAGGCGGTTGCCGGCATTGCTCACACCCCCTGCCGCCGCTGCCAGGCGCGCCTGCAGCGCCTTGCTCAGCAGCACGACGCCGGTCAGCCCCAGCACCACGGCCGAGGCGGTCCGCAAGACGCCACCATCCAGGCCGATGGCAAAGCCCACGGTGGCGATGAACAGTCCCGCCGCGGTAAACGACAGCGCCATGCCCACGGCCAGCATTGCCGCCCCCGCCCGATGCGCCGATGCGGCTGCCGCCAGGACCAGGGGCAGCAGCGGCAGCACGCAGGGCGACAGGGTGGACAATACGCCGGCGAGAAAACCCGCGCCGATGCTGCCCGGCGTCATGGCTTAGGTCTTCGAGGTCTCCAGCAGTTTGCGGATCGCGTCGGGATCGGTGACACCGGTGGCGCGAGCCGTCTCCTTGTCGCCGCGGTAGACGATCAGCGTGCTCTGCGTCTGCACTTTTAGTTGCCGCAGCAACGCCTTGCTGGTGTCGAAGTCCACGGTAAACACCTGCAGGTCCTTGAACTCGGGCTTGTCGTAAAGCCCCGACAGGATCGGCCGTTCCTTGGCGCAGGTCGGGCACCATGGCGCCTCGACGAAGATCAGGATCGGCTTGCCCTGCTGCTGCGCCGCGGCGAAGCCGGATGGCTGGTACGGCTGGACGGTCGCAGCCTGCGCCTGCGTCAGACCCAGGCCCGCGGTCAGCAAGGCGGCGGCCAGAAAACGGTATGCTTGCATATGTTAAGGCTCCACTTCTTGGCAACGGTTGCGGATGGATGCTCTGCCGGCCGTTCCGGCACGGCCTTGGCCTGAGTTCTTCGCCATATACGACGGCGTCCTCAAAGCGGCAGGCGCATCAACCCCGGCGGACCACTATAATCGAGCGATGCGATCCAGCCGGGCGTGTCAAAAGTCTTTTCGCAGGTCCATGCCGGTGTACATCGAGGCCACCTGATCGCCGTAGCCGTTGAACATCAGGGTCGGCCGGCGGGACAATTCGCCGATCCGCCGCTCGTTCGCCTGCGTCCAGCGCGGATGATCGACCGTGGGATTGACGTTGCAGTAGAAACCGTATTCCGACGGCGCCAGCTTGTTCCATGTCGTTGCCGGCTGCTCCTTCACCAGGCTGATGCGCACGATCGCCTTGATGCCCTTGAAGCCATACTTCCACGGCACCACCAGCCGCACCGGCGCGCCATTCTGGTTCGGCAGCGTCTGCCCGTACAGCCCCACCGCCAGGATGGTCAGGTCGTTCATCGCCTCATCCAGCCGCAGACCCTCGGTGTACGGCCAATCGAGCACGAAGCCGTTCTCCCCCGGCATCTCATTGGGCCGCATCAACGTCTGGAACATGACGAACTTGGCGTTCGACGTGGGCTCCACCCGAGCCAGGATCTTCGCCAGCGGGAAGCCGACCCAGGGGATCACCATCGACCACGCCTCAACACAGCGGTGGCGGTAGATCCGCTCCTCCAGCAGGTCTGGCTTGGTCAGGTCCTCCAGACCCAGCTTCATCGGCTTCTGGCATTCGCCGTCGACGGTCACGGTCCAGGGCGTGGTGTGCAGTTGGCCGGCCATGGCCGAAGGGTCGGACTTGTCGGTGCCGAACTCATAATAGTTGTTATAGGTGGTGATCTTGTCCAGCGGCGTCGCCGGCTCCTGCGGGATCGGCGTGCCGTGCTTGAAGGTCAGGCCGGCAGCCCGCGCCGAACCCGTCCCGGCCACGCTGAAGCCGGCTGTCAGACCCGCCATTCCCAGGCTGGCGATCCCCATGTCGGCAAGAACGGAGCGGCGGCTGGCAAGCAGGGCCGGATCAGTGATTTCCGAGGCTTGTATCGGGAACGAAGGTCGGATCAGCATCGGCTTACTCCCAGAACATGATCACGTGGGCGAGACATTCATGGCCGCGCAGCAGGGGCCCGTTCAACAGGCCATCAGGTCAACAGCCAGGCTGTTTGTGCGCAGCAACGTCAGCCTGACACCTGTGCCGATGGCAGTCTGGCGGCACCCAGGATGCGGCCATCATCCGCCTGCACGACGACCGCAACCTCCTCTCCGGCGGGCATTACCGCCTGCAGATGAAGCGCCTGTCCCGTCCAGCCACCTTGCACGGCCATCGAGCGGACGATGTTGGCTTCCAGCAGCGTGCGGCCACCGTTTTCGCCACGGCCGACCTGTGTCTTATGCTGGCGGTCGAAACCCAGCAACAGCACGTTTCCATGACCGGCGCCGGGACCGGCCCCGGCGCCGACGGTGATCGCCAGGCCCGGCCCGGCTCGCGTAACGGCGACCGGCGCCGTGGTCTGCGCCTCGGCCTCGGCGCGCGCCAGGGCAGCCTCGACACCCCGGCGGTCGGAACCCACCACATCCTGCCGTCCCTCGACCACCATGGCGGGGGTGTAGACGTCGGGGCTGACGGCGAGTGCCACATATTGCCGCTGCCGCTGCGTCGCCGCGTCGAATGAGAACGGGTCGCGCCAGCCCAGGCTGTTCCAGTAGGTGACGTGGAAGCTCAGCGGCAGCACCTCCGGCCGGTCTCGCGCCAGTTTGGCGACGATCGCATCCGCCGGCGGACAGGAAGAACACCCTTGCGACGTAAACAGCTCCACCACCACCGGCCGCCGGACCGGCTGCGCGATCGCCAGTACGGGAACCAGGCAGCCGACCCCAAGTGCCAGCCAACGCGTGCGCATGCAACCGTCCTCCTGAAACTCTGGCCGGATGTAGGGGTGTGGCGGAAACTTGCCACCGCACCGTCCAGCCGGTTGTTGCGACTATTCTTCGCCAGCCGCACCCTGGTTACAGACCGGCGGAAATAAAGCCGCGGTCGAGGCGCGCATCGATCCATCGCGACCGGTTGCCCTGAGCCGTCGCAAGACGATATATTAGAACGCATGTTTTGAAACGCCTGCGGATCGGCGTCCGACATAGCACGGCCGGCGACCCAGCAGGGGCGCAACGAGCCTGAAAGACAGGGAGGTACCGCGTGTTGCTCCGATACGGCTGCCTGATTGTGCTGGTGCTGAGCCTCGCATTCACCGGCGCCAAGGCCCAGCAGCCGGCACCGGCCGGCATGAGCCTCGCCGAGGCCGCCGCCCGGCGCTTCCCCCAACCGGTGCGCGTCGGCGACCTGCTGCAGCGAAGGGTGCTGCGCCCGGTCGAGAGCCAGCCGACGCTGGGTTGGGTCCGCGACGTGGTCAGGCAGTCCGACGGCAGCATCGACGTGGTGGTGGACTACGGCGGCGTGTTTGGGCTGTTCAGCCGGCCGATCGCCGTGCCGGTGGATGCCATGGTGCTGCTGGGGCAGTACATGGAAGTCGTCGATTTCACCCCCGAGCAACTGCGGCAGTTCAAGACATTCGAGGCCAACGGCGCGATGCCGTTGCCGCCGGACAGCATGATCAAGGTGGGCCTCGCTCGGCCATCGCACTAGAGTGGTTCCACCGAGGGTGGAACCACGCTCGCTCATCGGTTCGCGCGGCTGCTCGCCCACGGTCGCGCTGTTGCGCGATGCCAGTCTGCGCCAAGCCGCATTAGGCGTTTCCTGATCCCATCACGTGGGTCAGGCACAAGATGACTGCATCGGTGACCACGCGGCCTGTAACCGGACATGCGATGCAGACGGATCACGCTATGCCTCTGGGGCGTGTTGAAAGGCCGTGACCATCATGACCAAACCTGAAGCTGTCGTGCGGACCCGCCGCCTGCATCCCGTGCCGGTCCGCCTCATGCACTGGACCAACGCGCTGGCGATGATCGTGATGATCACCTCCGGCTGGGGCATCTACAACGACGATGTCATCATCGGCGGCCTGCACTTCGGCCAGACCTTGCGGCTGGGCGACTGGGCGGCGGAGAGCCTGCTGTGGCACTTCGCCGGCATGTGGTTCCTTGCCATTAACGGCCTGGCCTATCTTCTGTATGGGGTATTCTCCGGCCGCCTGAAGGAGCGTCTGTTTCCCATCCGGGTCAGCGACGTGGTCAAGACAGTCAACGACACGCTGCACTTCCGCATCGCGCATGAGGACCTGACGCACTACAATGCGGTGCAGAAACTGCTGTACATCGTCGTGATCCTGGCCGGCATCTCGCAGGTGGTCACCGGGCTGGCGATCTGGAAGCCGGTGCAGTTCTCTGGCCTGATCGACCTGCTGGGCGGCTTCCAGGCCGCACGCCTGATCCACTTCGGCGGCATGGTGGTTATCGTCGGCTTCCTGGCGGTGCATGTCGCGCTGTCACTGCTAGTGCCGCGGACCCTATGGGCGATGCTGGCCGGCGGCCCGAAGCTGACCCTGCCGGCGCGCAGCCGGAGGATCGGCCAATGAGGTCGTTGTTTCGTCCGGATCAGGTGCCCGATCCGGCACTGCTGGATGATCACCGCCCGCTGATCCGCTCGCTGCAGCGGCGGGGCGTGATCCGCGGCGCGTTGTCGCTGGGCGCGCTGACATTGCTGACCGGATGCGACTTCTCCACCCCTGATGCGGTGGAGGCCGGGCTGCGCAGGATCTCGGCGTTCAACGACGACGTGCAGGCGTTGCTCTTCAACCCCAACAAGCTGGCGCCGACCTACCCGGCCTCGCAGGTGCTGAAGCCGCCGAAGTTCAACGCCTATTACGACATCACCGCGGTCAAACCGGTCAACGGGCAGCGGTGGCGGCTGGAGCTGGCGGGGCTGATCGACAACAGGGCGCCGTGGACGGTCGAGCAGATCGCCGCCCTGCCCCAGCAGGAGGAGATCATCCGCCACGTCTGCGTCGAGGGCTGGGACTATATCGGCCAATGGTCCGGCGTGCCGATGCGCGACTTCCTGCGCCAGGTCGGCGCCGACACAAGGGCACGCTACGTCAACTTCCTGACCGCGGACGACTATCCCAGCAGCATCGACATGGCGACCGCGCTGCACCCGCAGACGCTGCTGGCGACGAAATACGCCGGGGAGACGCTGGACGCCCCGTTCGGCTATCCGCTGCGGCTGCGCACCTCGACGAAGCTGGGCTTCAAGAACCCGAAGTGGATCACCGCCATCGAGGTGACCAACACCTACAAGCCCGGCTACTGGGAGACGCGGGGCTTCAACTGGTTCAGCGGCCTGTAGCGGCCTCGTCCGCCGCCAGCCTGCCGCAAAGCCGTCACCGGGTGTTTGAAGCGGTGCCGAACGACCATATGCTGGTCCATGATGATGCAGCGACGCGGCCTTACAACTGACGGATGGCGGCTGGTTCTGCTGGCCGCTGCGCTGCTGGGCTGCGCGCGCTTGGGCGAGGCCGCGGACCAATGGGCCGCCCCGCAGCCGTTTACCGTGGTCATGGTCGACAACAGTTTTCAGCCGGATCACCTGACTTTCCAGGCCGGCAAGGTCTACGAGCTTCGGCTGGAGAACCACGGCAAGGACATGCATGAGTTCACCGCGCCGGCCTTCTGGAAGGCGGCCACGGTGCGTGACCGGCAGAAGCTGGCCAACGGCGGCACCGACGTCGTCCTGCAGGCGGGGCAGTCGGTCAGCATCCTGCTGATCGCTCCGCCCAAGGGCCACTACAACCTGAGCTGCGCTGATCATGACTGGGACGGCATGGTCGGCAACATCACCGTCGATTAGATCACGTTCAGCCCGCCTGCGCTGGTGGAACATGATCGAGGTGCTTTGAACGAGCCGCCCGGGCCGATCATGGGCTAGCCAGGCGCGGCTGCGTCGTTCCACTCCGCCTCGAAGCGGTGGACGGCCGGGAAGCCCATCATCGTGTTCATGTCACCGAATGGGAACTGCGCCGGGCCGCCGATGCTGGTGCCGGCGTGCCGCAGGTGGCTATAAGCCTGATGCAGGGCCCGGGCAGCCGTCAGGAAGCCGGTGGCGGGGAACAGCGCCACCTTGTACCCAAGGTCCTGCAGTTCCGGCGCCGAAAGGAACGGCGTGCGGCCGCCCTCGACCATATTGGCGAGCAGCATGGCGCCCTTGAAGGTCTCGCCGACGCGGCGAAGTTCCTCGGGCGATTCGGGGCTTTCGATGAACAGGATGTCGGCACCGGCCTGCAGGAAACCCTCGCCGCGGCGCAGCGCCTCATCCAGGCCATGGGCATAGCGGGCGTCGGTGCGGGCCACGATCAGGAAGTCCGGGTTGGGCCTGGCCTGCACCGCGACGCGGACCTTCTGGATGGCGTCGGCATAGGCGACAACCCGGCGATACTCGGTATGGCCGCACTTCTTCGGGATCTCCTGGTCCTCCAACTGGATGCCAGAGGCGCCGGCAGCAGCGTAGGCGCGTACGGTGCGGTCGACGTTCAGCAGCCCGCCATAGCCGGTGTCGCCGTCGGCGATGAAGGGCACGTTGACGGAAGCGGCCACGCAGCGGACGCGGTCCAGCATCTCGGTGACGCTGGCCAGCCCGGCGTCGGGGACACCGAGGGCCGAGGCGACGGCGCCGTAGCCGGTCATGTAGAGGGCCCGGAAGCCCAGGCTGTTGGCAACCCGCGCCGAGATGCCGTCGTATACCCCGGGCAGCGTCAGGATGCCGGGCTGGCTCAGGATCTTTCTCATCATGGTGCTTCCTTCAGTACGGGGTGTCCCGCATCCCCAGCGCGGCAGCGGCGCGGGCCTGATAGGCGCGCAGCTCCGGCGTGATGTTCTGGCCCTTGAAGCCGCCGCGGACGGTGTTGGGCTCGACGCTCTTGTAGGCGTCGTGCAGGCCAGGCGCGAGGGGACGTGCGTCCGGCACCGACAGCCACAGCCGCAGCAGGTGGCGCCGGCGGGCGGGATCCTCGTGGTCCTCGAAATGGGTGCGCGAGTGGACCAGCACGTGGTTGTTGACGAACTGCATGTCGCCGGGCTGCAGCACCATGTCGAAGCGGAACGCATCCGCCTCCGCCAGCTCCTGGATGACGTCCAGTGCCCGGTGGCCGCGGGCGTCCAGGCGGGGCGTGTCGGTGCGCAACTGGCTGGAGCGGACGTGGTTGCGGATGTAGCGGGCGGCGAAGTGGCCATCGCGCAGGCTATAGACCGGGGCCAAGTAGAACGGTGGCTCGTCCGGCGCTTCCTCATTCTGGCGGTTGTGCGGGAAGGGCTCGTACAGCCGCTCGACAAGGGCGGGATCGCGGCGCAGGATCTCGTTATGGATCGACACCGAGCTGGCGACGCGGCTGAGACCGCCGGTGCGGGCGGTCTGCAGGCAATACAGGCCGACCACGTCGGTGCCATCCACATGGTAGTCCAGCTCGGCGTTGGTGTTGTAGCCGCGGCCGCCGGCGCCACGGTATTCGCCGCCGGCGGCACGCACGTCGGACATCAACTGGCTGGCCTTGCCCTGCGGCCGGGCGACGCCAAGGTGGCAGCCGATCGCCCAGAACAGCAGACGGTTGTCCTCGGCGCTGAAGCGCCCGGCGGGCAGGCCACGCAGGGTCTTGAAGCCGATGCCGTGCTCCAGCTCCTGCGTCAGTTCCCGCAGCACGGGGGCGAACGCGCCCAGGGGAACGTCGGTGCGAGTAAGCTGCAGCATCGGCTTGCCCCCGGCGCGCACGCTGTCCAGCATGGCGATGGCGGCCTCGATTTCAGCGCCGGCCAGGGGTCGCAGCCAACGCTGGCTGGCAGCAACCTCCGCAGGGCGCCAGGCGGCCTGGGACTGGATCGGGGTTCGCATCAGGAATTCTCCTTGGCAGGGGTGAGTTCGCCGGTCAGGGCCGCTTCGCCCAGGGTGCTGGACAGGTCTTCCAGCGAGCGCTGGCGGGTCTCGATGCCGGCCAGCAGGATCACCACGGCGAGGCAGACCAGCAGGCCGGCCATGGCAAAAGACACCGCGCTGACGCCGCCCAGGCCATAGGCCCAGACGACGCCGTACTGCACCGTCGCGGCGGCAAGGCGCCCGGCCGCGCCCGCCAGGCCGGTGCCGCGCAGGCGCAAGGTGGTTGGGAACAGCTCTGGGATGTAGATCGCGTAGCCGACCGAGATCAGCGCATAGGAGGAGACGATAACGCCGAAACCTATCGCCATCAGCGCCGCGTTGCTGCCGGCATAGGGATAAAGCACGCCGAACGCCGCCCAGGCCAGTGACAGGCCGATGATGCCGGGGCGGCGTCCGACCCGGTCGGCAATCAGGCTGCCCAGCCAGGAGCCGACCGGCGCGCCGAGGCCCATCACCGCGGTGAAGGCAAGGGTGGCGACGATGCCGTGGCCCTGCTTGACCAGGAAGGTGGGCAGCCAGCCGTTGAAGCCGTAAAGCACGGTTGTTGTCGTCACGCTGATCAGCAGCGCGAGCAGGGTGCGGCGCAGCAGATGCGGCGAGAACAGATACAGCAGCCGATCGGGAACGCTGGCAGCCGGAGCGGGCGAGAGGTCGGGCGGCGGCAGCTCGGTGCCGCACTCGGCCTCGATGGCGGACAGCACGGCCTCGGCGTCGGCCAGGCGGCCGCGGGATTCCAGCCAGCGGGGTGATTCCGGCATGTTCTTGCGCGCGACCCACACCGCCATCGCGCCGATGCCGACGATGGCGAACATGGCCCGCCAGCCCAAGGTGGGGATCACCGCCAGGCTGACGAAGCCGGTGACGGTCACGGCGAGGTTGGTGAACAGCGACAGCAGGCCGACCCAGCGGCCGCGGTGGGTTGGCGGGATGAACTCGGCGAGGGTGGCATAGCCGACGACGATCTCTGCCCCCAGGCCGACGCCCATGACGAAGCGCAGCCAGATCAGCACGGTCATGCTGGGGGCGAAGACGGCGGCCAGCGAGGCGAGGCCGAAGATGGCCAGGTTGACCTGATAGGAGACGCGCCGGCCGAAGCGGTCGCCGATCAGGCCGGCGGCGCAGGCGCCTAGCAGCATGCCGAGGAAGGTGTTGGACAGGAAGGCGGCGTTGATCGCGGGGGTTGACCATCCGTCGTGCACCAGCGTGCCGAGCAGGCTGCCCTGCAAATAGATGTCGAAGGCGTCGAAGAACATGCCGGCGGCAATCAACGCCAGGATGCGGCGGTGGAACGGACCCAGCGGCAGTCGGTCGAGGCGTGGGCCGGCATGGATAGTGCCTGCATCGGGGGTTCCGGCACGACCGGCAGACGCGCGGACGGTGGGGGCGCGGTCGCCCTGGATGTGGTTGATCGGGGTTGGAACTGCTTGGGGCACCTGGTCTCTTCCCATGGACGCCGGCTTATCGCCGCCGTGGGATATGGTTGCCCCCAGGGTGGATCAGGCGCAACCCGGTGGCGCCGGCAAGCACGGTCGCCGGCCGTCGGGATCCTGGAAGCAGCAGCGCCCAGACGGCCCTAAGCTGGACCTCACCGGCCGGTTGGGCACCGCAAACATGGATAAGTCATCGAAGCAAATCGCCCGTTGTGGAAGCCTGATGCCCTATCCGAATATGTTCGGCGGGCTGACGGCCGTGCGGATCGCGCTGCCCTGCATCACGGATTGCCGGTAGGACGGTTTCGCGTGCGCGGCAGGTGCGGCAACGGCGTGGCGGATCGCCGAGGGCGTGGCATCGGCTGGAACAGCCCGCGGGCCGCCCTGCCCGCACGCGGGTGGCGTGACCAGGCGGGACGTCGCGGCCGACACGACGGCTTCCGGTGCAGCGGGCTTCCATGGGGCGGTGCTGGCAGTGGCCTGGGATCGCGGCGGTGCTGGCATGGCGCGCGGATCGGACGCTGCCTGATCCGCCGGCGCGGCGGCAACGGTATCTGGCGAAGCTGGCCCGGCCGGTTGTGGCGAAGCTGGCTGCGCCGGACGGGCGCTGTTTGACCGGCTGGCGGTATAGACCGCCATCGCCTCGGCGACCGCAGCGTCGATATAGGCGTCCGACAGGGCTTCCTCCGCCGGTGCCGGCGCACAAGCGGCCGTTTCCTGGAGCCCATTGGCGCGCTGGTCACGGCGGCGCAGCATCATGATCCGCTCACTCTGGTCAGCCGATCGGTTCAGCGCGTTGGCTCGGCCGAAATAGCGCATCCGCTGCGCCGGCGGAACATCGTCCGCGGCGGCGAGACCCAGCGCGGAGAGGGTCGCCATGGAGAAGGCGATGATGCGGGCGATATTGACGAAATCCGCGCGGGATTCTGGCTGATAGGCTGCGATGGCGGCGAGCGCGCCCTGCTTGGCGACGAGCAGATCGGCAGCATCCTGCTGGAACAGCGGCATTAACTGTGCGGCAAGGCGGTGCAGCAAGGCATCCGACGGCTGAGGGGCGGCTTCTTCGATGGTGTTGGGCATGATGCAGCGATCCCGCGCGGTTGGCTATGAGAGTTCGTTATTTGTTCCATAAGCCGGACCGTTGCCAGGTTGCAAGAACTTTTTGCCGCGATCCTTGGTGCAGCCAAATGATCTGGTGAACGGCTTGGCCGACGCCTTGCTGGCTGCGCACTTCTGCTAGAGCGGTTCCACCGGGGGCGGAGCCGCTCTCGCTCATCGTTTCACGCGGCTACTCGCGCAGTATCGCGCTTCTGCGCGATGCCAGTCCGCGCGAAGCCGCTCTGATGGGCCAGGCTTGCATCCGATTGCATGATCGACGTTCCGCGTGACGCCATCATGCTGTACTATCGGCGTTCAACCTTCAGGATAAGCCATCGATGCCTGCCATTACCCTGCCCGACGGTTCCGTGCGCCGGTTTGACGCGCCGGTCACAGGGACGGACGTGGCGACCGCGATCGGGCCCGGCCTGGCGCGGGCGGCGCTGGCGATGAAGCTGGACGGCAAGGTGGTCGACCTGGCGACGCCGATCGACCACGACGCCGGCCTGGTGTTCATCACCCGCCGCGACCCCGAGGCGCTGGAGATGATCCGCCACGATGCTGCCCACGTGCTGGCCGAGGCGGTGCAGGCGCTGTATCCCGGCACCCAGGTGACCATCGGGCCATCGATCGAGAACGGGTTCTACTACGACTTCGCCCGCAACGAGCCGTTCACGCCGGACGACTTCGAGGCGATCGAGGCGAAGATGCGCCAGATCATCGGCCGCGGCGCGCCGTTCCAGCGCCAGGTGATCGACCGCGACGAGGCGATCGCGTTCTTCCAGGCCAAGGGCGAGAAATACAAGGCGCAGTTGATCCAGGACCTGCCGGTCAGCGAGACCATCACCCTGTACAGCCAGGGCGACTGGATCGATCTGTGCCGCGGGCCGCACATGCGCTCGACCGCGGATGTCGGCACCGCGTTCAAGCTGATGAAGGTTGCCGGCGCCTACTGGCGGGGCGACCACCGCAACGCGATGCTGTCGCGCATCTACGGCACGGCGTGGCGCGACCAGAAGGAACTGGACGCCTATCTGCACCAACTGGAGGAAGCCGAACGCCGCGACCACCGCCGGATCGCCAAGGAGATGGACCTGTTCCATATCCAGGAGGAAGCGACGGGCTCGATCTTCTGGCACCCCAAGGGCTGGAAGCTGTACCGCACGGTGGAGGACTACATGCGCCGCCGGCTGGACGCGGCCGGCTATCAGGAGGTGCGGACGCCGCAACTGCTGGACCGGTCGCTGTGGGAGAAATCCGGCCACTGGGAGAACTACCGCGAGCATATGTTCATCGCCACGGTGGAGGACGAGGACAAGTTCCTGGCGCTGAAGCCGATGAACTGCCCGTGCCACGTGCAGATCTTCCGCCACGGCATGCGCTCCTACCGCGAGTTGCCGCTGCGCATGGCGGAGTTCGGGTCGTGCCATCGCTACGAGCCGTCGGGCGCGCTGCACGGCATCATGCGGGTGCGGGCGTTCACCCAGGACGACGCGCACATCTTCTGCACCGAGGCACAGATCGCGCCGGAGACGGCCCGTTTCATCACCTTGCTGTCGGCGATCTACCGCGACTTCGGCTTCCCGGATTTCCGCATCAAGTTCGCCGACCGGCCGGAAGCCAGGATCGGCAGCGACGCGGTCTGGGACCAGTCGGAGGGGGCGCTGCGCGAGGCCTGCGCCATCGCGGATGTGAGGTATGAGCTCAACCCCGGCGAGGGCGCGTTCTATGGCCCGAAGCTGGAGTTCGTGCTGCGGGACGCGATCGGGCGGGATTGGCAGTGCGGCACGCTGCAGGTGGACTTCAACCTGCCGCAGCGGCTGGATGCCGAGTATGTCGGCGAGGACGGCGCGCGGCACCGCCCGGTGATGCTGCACCGAGCGATCCTGGGCAGCTTCGAACGGTTCCTGGGGATCCTGATCGAGCAGTATGCCGGGCGCTTCCCGCTGTGGCTGGCGCCGGTGCAGGCGGTGGTGGCGACAATCGTCTCCGACGCCGACGACTACGCCCGCGAGGTGGAGGCAGCGCTGCGGCGGGCGGGCCTGACGGTGGCGCTGGACCTCAGCAACCAGAAGATCAACGCCAAGGTGCGCGAGCACAGCCTGGCGCATGTGCCGGTGCTGGCGGTGGTCGGCCGTAAGGAGGCGGAGAGCCGGACGGTGGCATTGCGCCGTTTGGGCAGCCAGGCGCAGGAGGTGCTGGCACTGACGGATGCGGTTGACAGGCTTGCATCCGAAGCCGCTGCTCCCGACTTAAAGTCAGGCAGCTTGACTTGATTTTAAGCTGGTTTTTTGCCCACATTAGTATACGGGCGCTGGCGTGACGGCCGCGCCCCGGCGTAGACGCCAACGCGGACAGAAGCTGACACACTGACAACTGCTGAAACAGACACAGGAGAGAACGATAGCCAGAGGACCAATGGCCGCCCCGCCAACCCGCGACGGCCCCCGCGTGAACGAGGAAATACGCATCCCTCAGGTTCGTCTGATCGACCAGGACGGCGAGATGCAAGGTGTGCTGAGCGCACGGGAGGCGATGCAGCGCGCCTTCGCGGTCGGCCTGGACCTGGTGGAGATCAGCCCCAATGCCGATCCGCCGGTCTGCAAGATCCTGGATTTCGGCAAGTTCAAATACGAACAGCAAAAAAAGAAGAACGAGGCCAAGAAGAAGCAAAAAGTCATCGAGATCAAAGAGATCAAGGTGCGCCCGAACATCGACGAGAACGACTATCAGGTGAAGATGCGGGCCATGAAGTCGTTCATCGACGAAGGCGACAAGGTGAAGGTGACGCTGCGCTTCCGCGGCCGTGAAATGGCCCACCAGGACATCGGCGTGCGCGTGCTGGAGCGGATCAGAGCGGAAATGGACACGACGTCAAAGGTCGAGCAGATGCCGCGCATGGAAAACCGCCAGATGGTGATGGTGCTGTCGCCGCGCTGACCGCCTGACCCTTTGAAGGTGCCGTGTGTTGTCAACGGATCCCCCGGATCAACCGGGGGATCATGTTTTTCATGAGTGGTGTCCATGCCAACCCTGTCCGCCCAAGCATTAAGAGCCGTCACCCATCTGATCGCCAGCCGGATGGGCAGCGAAGCCGGGGAGGCGGAGCAGGTCGCGGACCATCTGGTACGCGCCAACCTCGCCGGGCATGACAGCCACGGCGTGGGGATGTTGCCGACCTATGTCCGGCTGCTGCACGAGAGGCTGCTGGTGCCCAACCAGACCGCCGAGACGGTGCTGGACGCCGGGGCGCTGCTGGTGATCGACGCCCGCCGCGGCTATGGCCATCGCATGGCGGCCGATGCGGTGCGCCGGGCGGTCGGGCGGGCGAAGGAGATGGGGGCATGTGTGCTGGCGTTCCGCAACGCCTCGCATATCGGGCGGATCGGCACCTATGCGGAGCTGGCGGCGTCCGAGGGCTGTGCGTTCACGGCGTTCGTCAACGTCGCGGATCACCATGATGTGCAGGCGACCTGGGGGGCGGCGGAACCGCGGCTGGGCACCAATCCGTTCTGCGCGGCGGTGCCGGGGCCGGACGGCCCGGCGGTGATGCTGGACATGGCGACGACGACAATCGCCGCCGGCAAGGCTCGGGTGGCCTTCAACAAGGGGCTGCCGGTCGCCGACGGCTGCCTGATCGATGCTGAAGGCCGCCCGACCAACGATCCGGCCGGCTTCATCCGCGACCATACCGGCGCGTTGCGGGCGTTCGGCACCCACAAGGGCTCTGGCCTGGCGGTGATGTGCGAGATCATGGCCGCGGCCGTCGCCGGCGGTCAGGGCGCGTTCCATGAGGCCAAGGGCGGCGTGCTGAACTCCATGCTGGCGACGGTGATCGACCTCTCGAAGCTGGGTCAGGCGGAGAAGATCGCCGCCGACATCCAGGCGGTGAAGGCGCATGTCAAATCCGCCAAGCCGGGGCCTGGATTCGACGAGGTGCTGACGCCCGGTGAGCCGGAGCGGCGGGCCTTTGCACAGCGGATGGACGAGGGGATCGAGGTTGACGAGACGACGTGGCGCGACATCCGTGCCGCGGCGGAGACGCTGGGGATCACCGCGGCGCTGTTCGACCAGGCGCTTGGGGCGAACCGAGAGGGCTAATTACCGCGATACAGCGCCGATGTTGAGCAGGCTGCAGCTCGAGAACAGAATAGACGGTGGGATTCCGGCAAAACAGTTTGGCACGGCTACCCTACGGGTAGTACCTCACATTGAAAATCCCAATAATAAGACGGGTTTGAACCGGCTCCGTCGATAGCCTATCATGCTTAACGGTAAGCAGGGAGCCGAAGCATGTCAGACGCCGACGCGGGACGGTCTGTTGAGTTTCTCAAAGCTGAACTCCGGCGGGAGCGAGCGCGGGTTGCAAAGTTGGAGGCGCATCCGCCCGGCCAGAGTGATCAAAAGGTCATCGCCCAAACCAAGATTAACATCACCGAATTCATCAAAGCTCTCGCCGCTCTTGGTGTGCTCGATGCCTAAAGACCCCCGAGGCGAGAAACGCCCTGCCGACGTGATCGGTAACGCGGTGAAGGTGATGCGGATCTCCACGGGCGAGGAAGAGGACGATCGCGAGGAACAGATGCCAGCCAGCGCAGCGGTCCAGCTAGGCAAGCTAGGAGGTGCGGCGCGGGCGAAGAAACTGACGCCAGAGAAGCGGGCGGAGATCGCACGTAAGGCAGCGGCGAAGCGATGGAAAACGGCAGAATAGCATTAGACTGGAATATTTTTTGGAATATTTTCCTCGACTTTTGGTCGAAATTGTGCCATCATAGTTGGGTAATCTGGAGACACTCGGATGCCGACCCGCACGATGGATAAAACCCTCGACGATTTCGGAAACCTTCTGGATGACTTCGACAAAATTACGCGCCGCGCGCACGCCCGGTATCGTGCATATCGGCCTGAGGATCTGATTGAATTGGATAGCCGGGCGCAAGCAGCCTGTACTTACGCGCATATGATAGCCGAGGCCGATCGCCTTATATCGGGCCGTGATGGTGTACGACCGTTTGAAATTCGCGGCTTGAAGCTGTGGCTTTTTGAGAAAATCAACGCAGTCGTTCGCTTCAAAAAAATGGATGAAGACGGTCAATCGCGGAACTATCCGACGAAGCAGGCTAAGGACTTTGACGCTGGCTTCGAACTTCCGGGGCTGCCAATGCCGCCCGTTCGACTGACAGCCGGCTATTTGCTAGATGCAACTGGAACGGCCATCGAGCGCACGCAGATTGCCCGACCGGTCGGAAGAGGAACACTCTGGTGCGCCGCCGTGGTTCCTGCTGAGGCACGTAAGCCGGGAATGCGCGCATGGATTGACGTCACCCGCCAAGGCCGTCTCTAACCCTGCCGCGTCAAGGAACGGGCATGCCAAAGTTCAACCCTTTTATGATGATGTTAGCGCGAGAGGCGCGGGGGCTGACACAGGCCGAGTTAGCTACGCGCCTCAAATTGGCTCAAGGCACACTATCAAAATACGAAACTGGATTCGGTGAGCCGCCGGAAGATTTTGTGAGCGTGCTTTCCCAGGGGATGCATTTCCCCAAGGAATTCTTTTTTGAACCTGGACGTCCATACGGCTTCCCGCCGTTCCACTATCGAAAAAGAAAAAAGCTGTCCGCTAAAGTGCTTGGCCGCATTGTTGCCGAAATGAACATAAGGCGCCTGCATCTTTCGAAGATGCTGGTATCATTTGATATACGGTCCAATTCATTTATTCCAGAGATAGATCCGGATGAATATCGCGGACGCAGCAAACAATACATAACGCCAGAAGATGCCGCTCGTCTGATCAGGGAAAGTTGGATGTTGCCCAACGGGCCGATCCAGAACATGGTTGAATTGCTTGAGGAAAATGGCGGGGTGGTAGTTCCATGCGATTTTGGAACAGACCTTCTGGATGCAATGAGTCAACGGATTGACGGATTACCGGTCCTCTTCTTCGTCAACATCAATGCCCCTGCTGACCGGCTACGCCACACATTAGCGCACGAACTCGGGCATATGGTGCTCCATACCTCCTCGGTTAAAAGTGACGAAGAAATGGAGGATGAAGCTGATTCGTTTGCGGGCGCATTCTTGCTGCCTGCGGATGAAATCCGCCCCCAACTCAGGCGCTTTGACCTTCGTCATGTGGCAAATTTGAAGGGCTATTGGAAGGTTTCCATGGCTGCAATTGCCGTTCGGGCCAGTCGTCTTAATCTAGTAACGCCATACCAAAGCAAGATGTTTTGGATTGAGATGGGAAAGTTGGGGTATCGACGCAAGGAACCCAACGAGCCACCGAAGGAAATTCCAAAGCTGTTGCGGCAGATGGTCAGCTTTCACATCAATAAGCTTGGATATTCGGTTTCTGAAATGGCGAAGCTGCTGATGTTGGAGCCAGTGGAATTCCACGAGATGTATCGTCCTGAGGTGATGGGGCTTGCAGGCGATGCGGAACGGCCGAGGCTTCGCGTTGTAAAATAGATGCTTGAGGCTAAGCATGGAGATTCATGTCATGCCGAGCATGAACAAGCTCGACACCGCCAAGCGCGTCCAAATCCTCTCCATGCTTTGCGAGGGATCATCAATGAATTCCATCGCGCGCGTGGCGGACGTGTCGCCGAACACGGTGGCAAAGCTGCTTATGGAAGCCGGAAAGGCGTGCGAAGCCTTTCATGATCGGGAAGTTCGCAACGTCCGCTCCAAGCGGGTTCAGTGCGATGAGATTTGGAGCTTCGTTCACGCCAAGCAGAAGAACGTGGCGACATCCAAGGCCGCGCCGCGAGGCGCTGGCGACTGCTGGACGTGGACGGCGTTGGACGCCGAGAACAAGCTGATCATCAGTTTTCTGGTCGGCGTTCGGGATGACGGCTATGCCAACGAGTTCATGCAGGACGTGGCGGATCGGCTGGCTAGCCGGGTGCAACTGACCGCGGACGGGCACAAAGCCTATCTGGACGCCGTTGAAGGAGCGTTTGGTGTCGATGTGGACTAAGCCCAACTGGTGAAGCTGTATGGCGAGACGAACAGCGGCGCGGGTCGCTGCAGTCCAGCGGAATGCATGGGGATCAAGTCGCTGAAATGCACCCCGGCTATGGCCGCTGGCCTGACCACAAAGCTGTGGAGCATGGCGGACTTGGTTGCAATGATCGACGCTCAGGCCGAGCCGCCGAAGCGGCCCGGATTATAAGGTGCGGGAAACCAAGGGCGTCTGAAACTTTGGGATTTCAAAGTGAGGCACGGCTGCCCTGCGCGACATATGACGCGGATCGGACGGCAGGGGTGACATCGCCTTCATCCGCTTCATCAGCCTGGAAAGCGCGCGCCGTTCGCCTTAACCTGTCTCCTCAGGTGACAGCGTCGCGTCTCCGCCCGGTTGTGCGGGCGTGGGCGTGCGCTGGGCCGCTGTGGCAAACCCATCTCAGCCGGGCTTTAAATATGCCGATGGTAAATCTTCCGGAACGTCCGTGGTGGCCAAGGGGGCGCGTTCATCGCAGGCACCAGGCCGTTCTGGCGGCGCCGTTCATCGTTCTGGCGCTGACCGGGCAGGCCGCGCCGCCGCCGGCAGTCACGGTGGTGCCGGTGGAGGTCCGCGACGTCGCACCCGTGGCGTCCTTTCCCGGCCAGGTGCAGGCGATCCAGTCGGTCACCGCCGTGGCGCGGGTCTCGGCCTACGTGGACAAGGTGGTGTTCCAGGAGGGCAGCCTGGTGAAGGCCGGCCAGTTGCTGTTCCAGTTGCAGCAGGGACCATACCAGGCCGCCGTGGAACAGGCGCAAGGCTCGCTGAAGCAGGCGCAGGCCACGCTGCACAACGCGCAGCTCAATTATGAGCGCGACTCGAAGGCGGGCTCGCTGGCGATCAGCGACCAGCAGGTGCAGCAGGACGCGTCGGCGCGTGATGTCGCCGCGGGCCAGGTGGACGCAGCGCGTGGCGCGCTGGAGACGGCGGCGATCAACCTGAGCTACGCCACCGTGACCTCGCCGATCGACGGGCGTATCGGCAAGGCGCTGTACACCGCCGGCAACCTTGTGAGTTCGACCTCCGGCGCGCTGGCCGCCATCGTGGAGATGAACCCGATCCGCGTCGCCTTTTCCGTCGCCTACTCGCAGTTGCTGGCGGCCCAGCAAGCCTCGAAGCAGACGCAGCAACAGTTGTCCGACGCCGTCACGCTGGACGTGCAGTTGCCGAACGGCGCGGCCTACAGCCATCCGGGGAAGATCGAGTTCATCAACAACCAGGTCGACAGTGCGACCGGCACGCTGACGGTCTGGGGGCACTTCGAGAACCCGGACGAGGTGCTGATCCCCGGCGCCTATGTCACCGTCTCGGTGCGACGGACCAAGCCCGACAAGCGCCCGCTGGTGCCGGTGCAGGCGGTGCAGAACGAGCAGCAGGGCCAGTTCGTGCTGCTGGTCGGCCCGGACAACAAGGTGGAGCAGCGACAGGTCAAGGCCAGCCGGCAGCTCGGCCAGGATTTCATCGTCGAGGCCGGGCTGACCGGCGGCGAGCGCGTCGTCACCGAAGGCCTGCAGAAGGTGCATCCCGGCGAGGTGGTGAACCCGACGACGCCCACCCCGCTGCCCGCCGCCGAAACCGGTGGTGGTAGCACCGGTGGTGGCGCGTCGTCAGGCGGTTCGCCTGCCGACAGGGGCTGAGCGATGCTCTCCAGCTTTTTCATCACCCGGCCCAAGTTCGCGATCGTCATTGCCATCGCCATCGTCATCGCCGGGCTGATCTCGCTGCTGGTCATCCCGATCTCACAATATCCGAACCTGGTGCCACCAACGGTCAACATCACGACGACCTATCCGGGTGCCGCCGCCGGCGTCATCGAGAACACCGTCGCCGAACCGATCGAGGAACAGGTGAACGGCGTGGAGAACGCGCTGTACTACGGCAGTACCAGCTCCAGCGCCGGCACCTATACGCTGACCGTGACCTTCGATCTGGGGACCAATCCCGATATCGATCAGGTGGATGTGCAGAACCGCGAGGCGCAGGCGACCGCGCAGTTGCCGTCGACGGTGGCGCAGGAAGGGGTGATCGTCACCAAGCAGTCCAGCAACTTTGTGCTGGCGATCAACCTGTACTCGCCGGACAACCGCTACGACCAGGTGTTCATCTCGAACTACACCGACATCAACCTGGCCTACCCGCTGGCGCGCATTCCCGGCGTGAGCAATGCCACCGACCTGTCCGACCTGAAATACTCGATGCGCATCTGGATGGACCCGGTGAAGATGACCGCGCTTGGCATCGCCGCGCAGGACGTGGTCAACGCCATCGCCTCACAGAACATCCAGGCCGCGGCCGGGCAGATCGGCTCGCCGCCGATCACCGACAAGCAGCAGCGTCAGTTGACCATCGTGGCGCAGGGCCGGTTGCAGACGGTGCAGCAGTTCAAGGACATCATCATCAAGACGGGACCGCCGAACGGCGTGGTGCGGATCGGCGACGTCGCCAGCGTGGAGCTGGGCGCCCAGCAATACACCGCGTACTCCCACCTCAACGGCATCCCCTCAGCGACGCTGGCGATTTATCAGTTGCCGAACTCGAACGCGCTGCAGGTGGCGCGCGCGGCCGAGGCGCAGATGGAACAGTTGGCCAAGAGCTTTCCGCCCGGGCTGAAATACGCCATCGTCTACGACTCGACGAAGTTCGTGACCGCGACGATCACCGAGATCGTGCGGACGCTGGCGATCACCTTCGTGCTGGTCGTGGCTGTGGTGTTCCTGTTCCTGCAGGACTGGCGGGCGACGCTGATCCCGACCTTCGCCATCCCGGTCTCGTTGATCGGCGTCTTCGCCGTGCTGTTCGCCCTGGGCTACAGCGCCAACACGATCTCATTGTTCGCCATCGTGCTGGCGATCACGCTGGTTGTGGACGACGCCATCGTGGTGGTCGAGAACGTGACGCGCAACCTGGAGGAGGAGCCGAACCTGCCGATCCAGGAGGCGACGGAGCGCGCCATGCGCCAGATCACCGGGCCGGTGATCGCCACGACCCTGGTGCTGGTTGCGGTGTTCGCGCCGGTGGGCTTCCTGCCCGGCATCACCGGCCAGCTCTACCGGCAGTTCGCGGTGACCATCTCGGTTTCCGTGCTGATCTCCGCGGTGAACGCGCTGACGCTGAGCCCGGCGCTGTGCCGGCTGATCCTGCGGCCGCCGAAGCGGGCACGCTTCCCGCTGTTCCGCTGGTTCAACACTGGCCTGGGGTGGACGCGCGGGCGCTACGGCGGGGCGGTCAGTTGGCTGTCGCGGCACCTGGCGCTGTCGTTCCTGGCACTTGCCGGCGTGCTGGTGCTGGCCGGCGTGCTGTTCCGCGCATTGCCGACGGGCTTCATCCCGTCCGAGGATCAGGGCTACTTCTTCGTCAACGTCACACTTCCCGAAGGCGCCTCGCTGGAGCGCACGCAAGCGGTGGTGAACCAGATCGGCCAGTTGGCGCGCAAGGACAACGGGGTCGCGAACACCATCGAGCTGTCGGGCTTCAGCATCGTCACCGGCACCAACCAGTCGAACGCGGGCACCCTGATCGCGGTGTTGAAGCCGTGGGACCAGCGGACGGCGGCGCGCGAGTCCGCCGACGGGATCATCGCGGCGCTGACGCCGCAGCTCAACGCGCTGCCAGCGGCCAGCATCGCCGCCTTCAACCCGCCGGCGATCCCCGGGATCGGCCGGACCGGCGGCTTCGACTTCCAGTTGGAGGCCCGAGCCGGCCAAGACGTGAACGACCTGGCCGCCACCGCCCGGGGCCTGATCTTCGCCGCCAACCAGGACACCGACATCAGCGGCGTGTTCACCACCTTCTCAGCCACGCAGCCGCAGATCCGCGTCGAGGTGGATCGCACCCAGGCCGAGATCCTGGGCGTGCCGCTGTCCTCCATCTACAGCGAGCTGCAGGCGCACCTGGGCTCTCAGTACGTCAACCAGTTTAACCTGCAGAGCCAGGTGTTCCAGGTGATCGTGCAGGACGCGGCGCAGTACCGCGGCCAGATCTCCGACATCCAGAACCTTTACGTGCGCAGCAGCGCGGGTGCGATGGTGCCGTTGCGCAGCCTGATCAAGGTCTCGACGGTGCTGGGGCCGGACGTCGTTACCCGCTACAACCTGTATCCCTCGGTGGAGATCTTCGGGCAGCCGGGTGCGGGCAAAAGTTCTGGCCAGGCGATGGCGGCGATGCAGAAACTGGCCGCGCAACACCTGCCCAAGGGGTATGGCTATGACTGGACCAGCCTGTCGTATCAGCAGCTTCTGGCCGGCAGCACATCGACCTATGCGCTGATCTTCTCGCTGGTGTTCGCTTACCTGTTCCTGGTCGCCCAGTATGAAAGCTGGTCGCTGCCGGTCTCGATCATCCTGTCGGTTTCGACCGCGGCGCTGGGTGCGCTAATCGCCTTGTATCTGCGCAGCTTCCCGGTGGACGTGTACGGCCAGATCGGCCTGATCCTGCTGGTCGGGCTGGCGGCGAAGAACGCCATCCTGATCGTCGAATTCGCCAAGACCCGTCTGGAAGCCGGCGAAAGCGTGCGTCAGGCGGCGCTGGACGGGGCGGAGACGCGGTTTCGTGCCGTGCTGATGACGGCGGTCGCCTTCATCTTCGGCGTGGTGCCGCTGGTGGTGGCATCCGGCGCCGGCGCCGGGGCGCGCCAGTCCATCGGCACGACGGTGTTTGGCGGCATGATCCTGGCGACGCTGCTGGGCATCGTGTTCGTGCCGGTGATGTTCGTCGCCTTCGAACGGCTGTCGCAGGGGGCGTCGCGGCTGACCCGGACGCGTGGTCAGGAGACGACGAAGGCGGCGGAGTAGACTGTCAGGAGATGGCGTGGTCGCGGCGCATTGGCAGTGCTGACAACGCCCCGACGTGATCGAGCGTTGCGCCGCGCTCGCGGCCGTCAAAACCGTTGTGCGCCGCCTCCGGCGGTAGCCTGCGGCCAGTCCTGAACGCCGCTTCGCGCGCAGTAATCTGACGGTGCAGGCAGGGATGGAGAAACGGCTCTCCAAGCGAACACAGAAACCACTGAGATGCTGAGCGTCCGCTTGTGGTATGGTGCTACAATGATCGAAAGCACGCGCGCCCCAAGGCCGCCTTACCTGATAGCCGCGGTCATTGTGGCCGCGCTTTCCTCGTCGGCAAAGGCTCAGCAACCGCCGCCCCGTCCGCCGCAACTGTTTCAATCGTCCAATATACCGCTGCCGCCGGGTGCTTTCAGTTCCTGGCCGGAAGACGCCCGAGAACCCGCTATACGGGGCCTGCGGTCCCGATGCGTGTTCGTCGGAGGTATGATGCTGGGTAATTATCGTGGGCCGAAGGAGGGCTCGCATGCCGAGTATTACAGCTTTCATGTCGGCGTGCGTCGCCAAACAGATGCCGGATGATTGGCCGGGCAAGGCAGCCGAGCATCAGCGATCTGTTGATGCCTATGAAACCTTGAAACGGCTGGTTCCGAACGCGCCTGATCCCGATTTTCTGGCGGGTGCGCTGGCACATCCCCATTAGATCGGCTTCCTGTCGCCATCTCGTGAAACAACATCCAGCTTTGCCGTGTGATCCAGCTTTGACATGGGCAATCATCCTGTGGGCGCATCGCCGTGCTGCCGCGCTGGCTTCGGAGCTAGGGCCGACAGGATAGTAATTCGAGCGTCCTGCCGGTTCTCCAGAATAGAAATTCAACAGATTCCGGGCGGGATCGTGATACGAGGATGCACGCCTATCGCATGATTCACAGGCTTCCCGCGAGCAGCGCGTCCAGCGAAGGAAAGACGTTCCCCCAGCATGATCATGCTCAGGCATCCTGCGCTCAGCCGACCCGTCGGCGCAGCGCGGCAGACAGCCGTTCGGCGGCGATGACGATGACGAAGGTCATCAGCAGCAGCAGCGACACCGTGCGGTACTGGAACAGGTTCATCGCCGACAGCAGCTCGAAGCCGATGCCGCCGGCGCCGACGAAGCCCAGCACGAGGGAGGAACGGATGTTCTCGTCCAGCCGGTACAGCGCGATCCCCAGCAATGAGGGCAGCACGCTGGGCACCACGGCGTGGCTGAAGACCTGGCTGCCGGAGGCGCCGGTCATGCGCAGCGCCTCGACCGGGCCCATGTCCATGTCCTCGATGACCTCGGCGAACAGCCGGCCCAGCATGCCGACCGAGTGCACCGAGATCGCCAGCGCGCCGGGGAACGGGCCAAGGCCGACGGCGGTGACGAACAGCAGTGCCCACACCAGGTCCGGCACCGCTCGGGCGAACGCGATCAGGCCGCGGGACAGCGCATAGAGCGGCCGAGCCGGAGCGGTGTTGCGGGCGGCGAGCACGGCCAGCGGCAAGGCGAGCACGACGCCGACCACGGTGCCGAAGATGCCGATATCGATCGTCTCCAGCGCCGGCACCAGCTCGTGGCCGAACTGCGAGAAGTCCGGCGGCATCGAGCGGCGCAGGATGTCCCACATGCCGGCGGCACCGGTGATAAGGTCCTGCGGGCGGGCCTGCACCACGATCGCGGCCTGGATCAGCAGCACCAGGAAGGTGAAGATGGCGAGGAACGGCAGCGTGCCCGCTGGCCAGACGCCGTGGCGGACCGGTGCGCCCGGTGAGTGGTCCGGCGGCAGATCCGGCACGCCATGGGCTTGCCGCAGCGCGGTGTCGCCGGTCCTCATGCAGCCTGATCTTCATAAAGGGCGGCAACCTCGGCGTCGGCAACCGCAGCCGCCGGCGCGTCGAACACCATTGCTCCGCCATGCAGGCCCAGGATGCGGTCGGCGTAGCGGCGGGCGAGCGCGGGCTGGTGCAGCACGCACAATACCCCCAGCCCGTCCTGGGCGGAGACGCGGCGCAGCAGCCGCATCAGCTCCTCCGAGGCTTCGGGATCCAGGCTGGCCACCGGCTCATCGGCAAGCAGGGCGCGCGGCTGCTGGGCCAGGGCGCGGGCGATCGAAACGCGCTGCGCCTGGCCACCTGACAGGGTGCCGGCGCGCTGAGAGGCATAGGCGCGCAGACCGACCTGGTCCAGGCACTGGCCGGCGAGCCGAGCTTCGCCGGCGGGCAGCAGGCCAAGGCAGGTCGTCCAGGTGCGGTGGCGGCCGAGGGTGCCGGTCATGACGTTGGCCAGGACGCTGCGCCGGCGGATCAGGTTGGCATGCTGGAACACCATGCCCAGCGCCATGCGGGCTTCGGCGAGCCGGCGGCCCGACAACGCACTGATCTCCTGCCCAGCGACGCGCACCGCACCGCCCGTCGGGCGCAGCATGCCGGCGATACAGCGCAGCAAGGTCGACTTGCCGCTGCCGTTGGCGCCAAGGATCACCACGAACTCTCCGGGACGGACGGTCAGGCTGGCGCTGGACAATGCCAGCCGGCCGGTCGGGTAGCGCAGGGCGACACGCTCCGCCTCGATCAGCGGCTGGGGCGCCGCATGGGTCATCGGCGGCGGGAACGCCGCCTCGCTTGTCAGCGGCGACGCCGCATGGCTCATCCACTGACCTTGGTCAGGTCGATGTTGAGCACCTTCACCAGATCCCGGATGCCGTCATAGGCGCTGTCGGTCTGCGGCACCAGATGCGGGGAGCCGGAGCCGATGATCTTCAGCTCATCCGTCGACAGGCTGCTGAGGTCGAGGTGCTGCAGGGTGTCGACCAGTTTAGCCTTGAACGCCGGCGGCAGGTCGGCGCGGACGGTGATGGGGTCGATCGGGATCGGCCCGGAGCGCCATAGTTCGATGAACTCCTCCGGCTTGTACTCGCCGGCAATGGTCGCGCTTTTGATCTGCTGGCTGTTCAGCTCGCCGGCCTGGACCTTATGGTTGCGGATGGTCTCGAACGAGGCGGCGTGGCTGCCGGCGTATCGAGCGCGCACGCCGGTCTCCGGATCGATCTCGGCCTGCTTCAGGGCGGAGGCCGGTTCGAGATGGCCGGAGGTGGAGGCTGGATCGGAGTAGGCGAAGGTCTTGCCGGCGACCTGCCGGAGCGTGGTGATGCCGGAGCCGGGCCAGGTGACGATGCCGGCCGTGTAGGTGGCCGGCGCGGTGCCCCGCGTGTCGGCGTAGCTGGCGACGGCTTCGGCGTGGGCGACCTGGTGGGCCAGGACGTAGCCGAGGGGGCCAAACTCACCCAGCTCCAGCCGGTCGTTGCGCATGGCCTCGATCTCGGAGGTATAGTTGGTGGTGATCAGCACCTGGACCTTGCAGCCGATCTTCTGGCCCAGGATGTCGCCGATCTTGCCGAAAATCGGGGTCAGGCGGGCGACGGCGTCGAACGGCTCGATGCCCATGCGCACGGTGCCGCCGTTGGGGCAGCCGTCGTCGGCGGCGTGGGCCGGTGCGGCGGCAGTGCCGGCGAGACTGGCGGCCAGGCTGATGGCCGACAGCAGGGTGCGGATCGGGGTCATACGCGTCTCCTTCACCGTGCGGTCTAGACCGGTTTCCGTTCGCCTTGGCTCACGGACCCCGCTCTAACTCATTGTTTGATCGCGTGATTCACCGTTCCGGTGATGCCACCTGCTCGGATCACGCTCTAGTATCGCACATCAATGAAGGGCGATACGTCGGTTTGGCTTGAATTGGCCGATTCACGCGGCGAAGCGCGTGCAGCACTTCTCTGCGATCGGACACTAGCTTAGCGGGGCGCGGCCGGCTGCGACAGGACAGTGACGTTTCGTTGGCGCAGCGGGCGCGGGCCGGCCGCACCCGTGGAACCGGTTCATGTCCGGCGGTGATTTTGGTGGATACCATCCTGTCCGGCGGCATAAATCCGGCCACCACCGCTGGAGCCACGCCGCTTGATCTTCGTGAACATCGCCTGCTACCGCGACCCGGAGTGCTTGCCCACCGTCCAGGACCTGTTTCGGAAGGCCCGCCACCCCGACCGGATCAACGTCGGGATCGTGCTGCAAGCGATGCCGGGTGACGGCCTTGCCATCACACACGAGCGCGTCCGCGTCCTGCATGTCCCCGCCACGCAGGCTCGCGGCCCATGCTCGGCCCGATCGCTGGGCTACCAGCTCTGGCAGGGCGAATCCCACATCCTGCAGATCGACTCCCACATGCGCTTCGCGCACGAATGGGACGTGAGCCTGCTGGCGCAGCTCGCTGCCTGCCGGTCGCCCAAACCAATCTTGACGACCTATCCACCCGCTTATGAGCCCCCCGACCACTTCATCAGCTATAAGCCTGCCTTCCTGGCCGCCAAGGAGTTCACCAAGGCTGGCATCCTGATCCAGCAGGGCCTGATGGAACCGACCCCCACCACCCCGAAGCCAACCGCCTTCGTCGCCGCGGGCTTCATGTTCGGGGCCGCCGGATGGGTGCATCAGGTCCCATACGACCCCAACCTGTACTTCCATGGCGAGGAGACCACGCTGGCCGCACGCCTGTGGACCCATGGCTGGGACTTCTTCGGCCCCACCCGGGCGCTGGTCTGGCACCAGTACGGCAAGGTCGCCCGGCCGCTTCACTGGCAAGACGACCCCGATTGGGGCCGGTTCGACACGTCGTCCCTGGCGCGCATGCGCCACTTGCTGGGGATGGACCCTGAGCTCGACGACCCGCCGGTCGACACCGCCGGCTACGGCCTGGGCAAAGCCCGGACCTTGAAACAGTACCAGCAGATGTCCGGCGTCAACTTCAAGGCGCAGACCATCGCCCCGCACGCCCACGCCGGCGAGTTCTTCTGGTATTCAACACGACTATCCCTGGTCCGGCGAACGAGTTAGGCAGGATCATGCCGATCCGGCGCCGTCAGGCAACCGGAAGGCGGTGCCTGGGCTGGCGGAATACTAGACCGCTTTCAGGCTGGCTGGAACAGTCAGCGCGGTCTAGCCCGTTGTTTTCGCTAGCAACTTTATCAACCCGACTGTTCCAGTCAGGCTGATGTTGCTCTCGCAGCCGCGGGTGGTGCAGATAAAGCCACGCACCGGGGGCTGCATGTCAGGACGGGAACAGTGCTGCGATGCTGGCCGGGTCGACATCCTCGATCCGCGCGGGCTGCCAGGCGGGGTTGCGGTCCTTGTCCACCACCATGGCGCGGACACCCTCGCTGAAGTCCGGCTGTTTGGTGGTGGTGCGGGTCAGGGCAAATTCCTGCTCCAGCGCCTGCTTCAGGGTCATCTCCTGACCGCGCTGCAATGCCAGCAGGCTCCAGTGCAATGAGGATGGCGAGGCTTGGCGCATCGACTTCAGGGCATGTTGCGCCCACTCGGCGTCGGCAGCCTCCAGCCGGTGGACGATGTCGGTGACGCTGCCGGCGGCGAAGCAATGGTCGATGCTGGCGCGGTGGGCGGCGAAGCTGAACGGCGGCAGCGGCTGGTTGAACGCAGCCAGTGCGGCGACGCCGTCCGCTGCCAGCGCGGCGGAGAGGTCGGCGAGGCGGGCACGGGTGGTGTAGTGGGTGGCAAGGCCGGCATGCACCGCGTCCGCCCCGGTCAAGCGCTGGCCGGTCAGGCCAAGGTAGAAGCCGAACCGCCCCGGCAGGCGCGGCAGCAGATAGGTGGCGCCGATGTCGGGGAAAAAGCCGATCGCCGTCTCTGGCATCGCAAAGGCCGCGTGCTCGGTGGCGACACGATAGCCGCCGTGCACCGATACGCCGATGCCGCCGCCCATGCAGATGCCGTCGATCAGGGCGACGTAGGGTTTCGGATAGGTGGCGATGGCGAGGTTGAGCGCGTATTCCTGCTGGAAGAAGCGGTCCACCGCGGCGCGATCGCCGGCGATCACGCCGTCCCGCATGGCGCGGATATCGCCGCCGGCGCAGAACGCACGCTCACCCGCCCCCTCGACCACGACGGCGTCGACGTGCGGGTCGTCGCGCCAGGCTTCCAGGATCCCTGCACAGGCCTGGATCATCGGCAGGTCGAGTGCGTTCAGCGCGCGCGGGCGGTTCAGCAGGATGCGACCGATACGGCCGTCGCGGCGGGTCTGGACTGTGTCTTCGGCGGTCATAAGGCTGTCTCCTGATTGATCGCGATCTAACCCGGGGTGTCGGACGATGCCAAGGCCGAAGCGGGGGGCGGCAGCCGACGCAGGGCCAAGATCGGTTTGTCGCTGCAATGGACGATGGCACAGAGTTGTTTTCAGCAGGGTCGTTGCTCAAAAAGGCGACGGCCTGTAGCGTCGCGCCGATCATCACGAAGCCGGAAATCCTTCTGTTCATGCCTGTCCGCACGTTTCTGGCCGCCGTGGGGCTGTTTGCCACCCCGGCGCTGGCCGCCTCGCCGGCCCTGGCCAGTCCCAACGACCTCGTGATCGTCACGCGTGACGAAACCATGCTGAGTGCGCTGCAGGCGGCGTATGTGCAGCCATTCACCACGGTGACGGGCATCGTTGTGCAGCAACGTGTGTGGGACGGCGCGATCGAGACGCTGCGGACGCAGGCCAAGGCGGGCGACAACACCTGGGATCTGGTGCAGGTCGATGCCGACGCGTTGTCTGCCGGCTGTGCCGAGGGGCTGTTCGAGAAGCTGGACTGGTCGGCGATCGGCGGCAAGGAGCACTATGCGCCGCAGGCGGTCAGCGACTGCGGCCTGGGTGCGGTCACCAGCGCGACGGTGCTGACCTGGGACAAGGACAAGCTGCCGGCGGCGCCGTCCTGGTCGGATTTCTGGGACGTGGCGAAGTATCCGGGCAAGCGCGGCCTGCGCAAGGGCGTGCGCGGCAATCTGGAGGTGGCGCTGATGGCCGATGGCGTGGCGCCGGGGGATGTCTACAAGACGCTGTCCAGCGGCGAGGGTGTCGACCGGGCGTTCCGCAAGCTGGACCAGTTGAAGCCCTATATCGTTTGGTGGTCGACGCAGGCCGATGCGGCGCACATCCTGGCTTCGGGCGACGTGCTGATGACCAGTGCCCCGAGCGGCCAGGTTACCGCGGTGGCGGAGCGTGAGCACAAGAATTTTGCGCTGCAGTTTGCCGGCAGCCTGTTTGAGACGGAAAGCTGGGCGATTATGAAGGGCAGCGCCTCGGTTCGCCTGGCGCAGCAGTTCCTGTACTTCGCCGGGCTGCCGGCAATTGAGGTGCGGCTGCTGCGCAAGAGCGGCGATGCCGGGCCGGCGAAAGGGTTGAACGAGATGCTGCCGCCGGAGCTGCAGGCGCTGTCACCGGCCAACCCGGCGAACATGGCGGCGGGTCTGCGCATCGATCCGGCGTTCTGGCACGACAATTTGCCGAAACTTCGCCAGCGGTTTGATGCCTGGCAGGAGCATTGAGGCAGGCTTGAAAGCCAACCGCATGGCCGACCAGATGCCGGACAGCCGGCCGGGGGGAGAACGCCGGCTGTCCATCCGTTCGTTTCTTACGAGTCTTAGCTTGGCAGCAGCACGCTGTTGACGACGTGGATCACACCGTTCGACTGGCGGACGTTGGGGATGGTCACCTGGGCAACGCCGCTTTCCTCGCCGCTGATGAACAGGTTTGAACCGTTCTGGCTGACGGTCAGAGGCTCACCTTCGACCGTCTTCAGCATTGCCTTGCCGCCACCGGCCTTGACCATCTTCATCAGGTCGGCGGCGGTATAGTTGCCGGCGACGACGTGGTAGGTCAGCACCTTGACCAAGGTGGCCTTGTTCTCGGGCTTCAGCAGCGTGTCTACGGTGCCGGGCGGCAGCTTGGCGAAGGCTTCATTGGTGGGGGCGAACACGGTGAAGGGGCCCTTTCCCGCCAGCGTGTCGACCAGGCCGGCCGCCTTGACCGCTGCGACCAGGGTGGTGTGGTCCTTCGAGTTGACCGCGTTTTCGACGATGTTCTTGGACGGATACATCGGCGCACCACCAACCATGACCGGTTGTGCCTCGGTGGCGGAACTGGCTGACTGCGCCAGAACTTGGGTTGCGGCAAGCGGGGTGACGGCGAGGGCCGCAAGCAAAGCGACAGTCATACGCGTGGGCATGGCTTCCTCCTGGATTGAGTGCGATCTTGTTACGTCTGCCCGGTTGATTTGGATCAATCTGAGGATTGTGCCTTCGTCGCGTGATCGCAACTGGCGCACAGCTTCAGGCCGGGCAGGCCGATGACCAGGACAATCGGCTAGAGCGGTTCCACCGACAGTGGAACCGCTCTCGCTCATCTGTTCACGCGGCTACTCGCGCAGAATCGCGCTTTTGCGCGATTCTGCGCGAAGCCGCTCTATGCGGCCTGAACCGCCGTCTTGAGGCTGCAGCCCAGAATTGAGATCGTGGATCATACCACAATCAGAAATAGTGGCAATTCGATCAGGCTCGCGTTACAGGGCGCCGAACCTGATCGGAGTTATCCCGGCAATGAGTTCCACTCGTAACCTTATTCTTCTGGCCGCAACATCCTTCAGCGCGGGCTTGTTCGCCGTGTCAGCTTCGGCTCAGACCGCCTCAGGACCGTCGATCAGCGTCAGTCCCACCGCTGGCCAGCACCCGATCAGTCCATACATTTACGGCATGGCTGAGTATGGCGTTACGCCGAAGTATCAGGCTGCCGCGCGGCTGTCGGTGTTGCGCTGGGGCGGCGATGGCACGTCGCGCTACAACTGGATGGTCGACAGCAGCAATGCCGGGTTTGACTGGTATTTCATGGGCGGCGACGGCAACGGCAGCCCGGTGCCGAGCGCCGGGCCGGATGCGCTGGTGACCGCCGACAAAGCGAGCAACAGCGCCACCCTGCTGACCATCCCGATCATCCCCTACATCAACAACAGTGCCGCCTGGTCGTGCAGTTTCCCTGTTTCGGTGTATGGCGCGCAACAATCCACCAATCCGTACGTGTTCCCCAACGGGCAGACTTGCGGGAACAGTATTGCCAGCAACGGCACGCAACTGCTTGACACCAACATTTCGGCCAACAACGTCGCGAACAGCACCGCCACGCAGACGGCGTGGGTGCAGCATCTGGTGCAGAAATTCGGCGCGGCCGCTGACGGCGGGGTGCGGTTCTACCAGTTGGACAACGAGCCGCTTGGCTGGAGCAACACGCATCGCGACATCGTCCCGACGGCCGCCACATACGCCACCATCAGCGCCCTTGGCGCGCAGTATGCGGTCGCGGTCAAGCAACAGGATGAGTCGGCGGTTATTCTTGGGCCGTCGGACTTCACGCTGGGCGGCTGGATCGGCACGCCAAGCCAGCAGGGCAACCTTTTTGCCGGGCAATACTATCTGCAGCAAATGGCCGCCGCCGGCAAAGCCAATGGGAAACGCCTGCTGAACTATTTCGACGAGCACTATTACTTCAACTTCACTGATGCGGCGAGCCAGCTTGCCTCTACACGCACGTTGTGGGACCCGACCTACAACGGCGGCACCTGGGTGGAGCAGTATTATTTCGACGGTCCGATGCAGTTGATCCCGCGCTTCCAGCAATGGGTGGGGCAGTACTATCCGGGCACGAAGATCTCATTCTCGGAATATTCCATCGACAGCGGCAAGAAGCTGGTCACGGATGCTCTCGCGGAGGCCGATGTTCTGGGCATTTTCGGCCGCGAGCAGGTGGCCCTAGCGGCCATGTGGAACCCGCCGCAGCCGACCGACCCCATCGCTTTCAGCTTCCTGCTGTTCCGCAATGTCGATGGCAAGGGGCTGGCCTTTGGCAGTACCTCGGTGCAGACGACCAGTGCCGATCAGGGCATGGTTTCGGCTTATGGGGCGTTGCGGAATGCCAAGGCGCTGACGTTGGTGCTGATCAACAAGACGACCAGCAATCTTACGACGCCGATCCTGGTAACGGGCCAGACCGGGACGACCAACGCGACATTCTACAGCTACAGCAACGCGGACCTGACGGCGATCCACAGGCTGGCGAATGTCCCGTTCAATGCTGGTGAGGGCACCGTGACGCTGCCGGCGTATTCGATGAACATGCTGGTGATCCTGCTGGATTAGAGCGGCTCGGCGGCGCGGCTGGCGAATGCGTCGGTCTCGGACGCGGTGGGGACGCTGGATTGGCTGCCCGGGCGGGTGCAGGAGAGCGAGGCGGCGAGGGTGGCGCGGCGGATGGCGTCCGGCATAGCCTCGCCCCGGTCGAGCCGATGCGCCAGGACGCCGGCGAACACGTCGCCGGCTGCCGTGGTGTCCACCGCTCGGATGGCGACCGCTGACTGGTGCCAGGTGGTGCCGTCGTGGGCGACCTCAACGCCTTCGCCGCCGCGGGTCAGGATCATCGTGATGCCGGCCAAGCGAGCGCGCAGTGCGGAGGCGGTTGGTTCGCAGCATAGGTGACTGGCCAGCCAGGCGGCCTCGGCTTCGTTGACCACCAGCACATCAAGGGCACGCAGCGCATCCTCCGGCAGGGCGGCGGCGGGTGCGAGATTCAGGATGACGCGGGCGCCGGCCGCCTTGGCGCGGGCAATGAGGGCAGCGGTTTCAGCGGGTGGAACCTCCATCTGCAGCAGCAGGGTGGCACCGGGGTGCAGCAGGGCGTCCTCGAGCTGGCTGGCGGTCGCCGCCAGGTTGGCGCCGGAGCCGACGGCGATGGCGTTGTGGCCAGCCGGGTCGACGCTGATGGCGGCGCAGCCGGTGCTGTGGTCGACGTGGCGGATGCGGGTGAGGTCTAGCGCCGCGGCGCGCAGCAGGGCCAGCGCACCATCGGCCAGGGCATCGCGGCCGACGGCGCCCACCATGACGACGTCGGCGCCATCGCGGCGGGCGGCCAGGGCCTGGTTGGCACCCTTGCCGCCCGGCTCGATCTGGGCGGCCGGGGCCAGCACGGTCTGGCCGGAGGTCGGGATGTTCGGCAGGTTGAAGATCAGGTCGAGGTTGATGGAGCCGAAGACGATGACCATGGATCCCCTGCTGTTTCAGCCGGCGCCGGGCGGCGTGGTTCGGGTCAAGGCGGTGGCTCAGCCAGGAAGCCGCGGACCTGGCCGAGGAAATGATCCAACTGGTCATGATGGACCCAGTGGCCGGCTTTCTGCATCGCCAGCACCCTGGCGTTGTTGAAGAAGGCCAGACGGCCGTCCTGGGCGGGATTGGTGGCCCAGCTTTCCACCCCGTAGACCAGCAGGGTGGGACAAAGGATGGCGCCCCACAGATCGGCAATCTCCTGGCGCGTCATGTCGTAGGGCGGCCAGAGACGGACGTAGTGGTCGAACTTCCAGCTATAGGTGCCGTCCTCATTCTGGTTGACGCCATACTGGGTCAGGTGGCGGGCCTGGTCGGGGGTCAGGTGGCGATTCTCCTCCTGCATCCGCGCGTAGGCCGACTCCATGGTGGGATAGCGCCGCGGCTGGCGACCGGCATTGGCCCGGTTGGCGTCGATCCACAGGCGCATGCGTTCGCCGATCGGCTTGTCGCCGGCGCCTGGTTTGCTGTCGCTTGGGACCTGCTGGCCGGGACCGGGGCCCAGGCCCTCGATGGCGACGATGCGGCGGACGTTGCCGGGATAGATGCCGGTGTAGCGCAGCGCGATGTTGCCGCCCAATGAGTGGGCGATGATGGTCACCGGGGCAAGGTTCTGCTGGTGGATCAGTTGCGCCAGGTCGTAGACGTAGTTGGCCATGGCGTAGTGGCCGGAGGCGGACCAGGCGGAGTCGCCGTGGCCGCGCAGGTCCGGGGCGATGACGTGGTAGTCGCGGCGCAGGTCGGCGGCGACCCAGTCCCAGTTGCGGCAGTGGTCACGGCCGCCGTGCAGCAGGATCAGCGGCGGCGCCTGCGGGTTGCCCCAGTCGACGTAATGCAGCCGCAGCCGCTGCGAGAAGTAGACGCGCGAGGTCGGGCCGGCGGCGGGCAGCACGGTCATCTCGGCCGCCCCCTGTCAGCCGATCGGCGGCTTCTGGCGGTGCCAGCCGGCGGCCCGCTCATAGGCCGCGGCGACCCGCAGCACGGTCGCGTCATCAAAGTAGCGGCCGACGAACTGGACGGAGACCGGCAGGCCGGCGTGGCTGAGCCCGGCCATCATCGCCACCGCTGGGTGGCCGGTGACGTTGAATGGGGTGCGGGCCTGACGCGGATAGGTGTGTGCGGTTGCCTCGGCATCGTCCAGGCGGCTGGAGGGATCCATCGAGCTGGCGCAGAGCAGGACGTCGTAGTCACGCAGGGTGTCCTCGACCGCGGCGATCACCTGGGTGCGGCGGCGCTGGGCGCCAACGTAGTCGCCGGCGGTGATGAACGCGCCGGGCAGCAGCCGGCGGCGGGCCAACTGGCCGTAGTCGCCGGGCCGCTGACGCAGCCAAGGGCCGTGGATGGACCAGGCCTCGCTGCACAGGATGACGCGGTTGATGCCAGCGAACTCGGTCAGCGTCGGCAGGGTAACGGTGTCGACCTGGGCGCCTTCGGCCTGCAGCACGCGGGCGACCTCCTGCAGCGCCGCGGCGACCTCGGGATGGGCGGTCAGGTCCTGTTCATGGAAGTGGCGGACGAAGCCGATGCGCAGGCCACGCACGCTGTGACCCAGCAGCGCGGCGAAGTTCGACGCGGGTGCGGCGGTGCTGCCGGGGTCAGCCGGGTCGTGGCCGGCGATCGCCTGCAGCAGCAGCGCGGTGTCGGCGACGGTGCGGGTCAGCGGGCCGACATGGTCCAGCGTGTAGGACAGCGGGAAGACGCCGCGGCGGGAGACCAGGCCATAGGTCGGCTTGAGGCCGACGATGCCGCAGGCGCTGGCGGGATTGCGGACGGAGCCGCCGGTGTCGGTGCCGAGGGCGAGAGGGAACAGGCCGGCGGCGACGCCAGCGCCCGAACCGGAGGATGAGCCGCCGGGGTGGTGCTCGGGGTTCCAGGGGTTGCGGGCGGGCGGGAACGGCAGGTCGAAGCTGGGGCCGCCGATGGCGAACTCATGCGTCGAGAGCTTGCCGATGATGATGGCGCCGGCGGCGCGGAGGCGTTGGACGACGGCGGCGTCGGCGGTGGCGACATTGTCCAGCAGGATCTTCGAGTGACAGGTGGTCGGCAGGCCGGCGACGTCGATGATGTCCTTGATGCCGACCGGGATGCCATGCAAGGGGCCGCGCCGGCGGCCGGCGGCGATCTCCTGTTCGGCGATCCGCGCCTGCTGCATCGCGGCCTCGGCATCGACCCGGATGAAGGCGTTCAGCTTGCCGTCCAGGGCCTCGATGCGGCCGAGCAGATCGCTCAGCAGCTTGACCGGGGTGAGGGTGCGGGCGGCGTAGGCCTGGGCGACCTCGGTCGCGGACAGCCAGTGCGCCGCGGTCAACGATTTTGCCCGCCGAGGCCGATGCCGGGGCGCATCGGCGGCCAGGGCTCAATAGCGGGATCGGCCGGCACCTGGACCACCCCTTTGGTGCTCATCGCCTGCTCGGCGGCGGCGGCCACGTCATCGGGGAACAGCGCCAGGGCCTTGTCGAGTCCTGCGGCCTTGGCGAGGGCGGCGACGATCGGGTCCATGGCAACACTCCTCTGATCATTGTGCGATGCGATCATGCGGCGTGTTGCAGCGGCGGGAAAGAGGTGCCGCGGCGGCGGCATCGACAGCGCGGCTGGATTGGATAAAAAAAGGGCGGCACAGCCGGGGGGATGGCCGTGCCGCCCAAGGTTGCCGCGCGGAATGGAGGCGCGGCTTCGGGGAGGAAACAGGACACCGCCGCAGCGGCGCCGTCACATCAGGTAGCATCAGAATATTGACATAAGGTTAACAAATACGTGGACGCATCAATAAATCCGCACGGTCGCCGAATTTATGCGGCTCGGGCAGGTACGAAATGAGCACGCTGCCTCTGGTGGGGCTAAAAGTCCTGGAAATTGGACATTACATCGCGGCGCCATTTTGCACGCGGATCCTGGCCGACCTGGGGGCGGAGGTGATCAAGCTGGAGCCGCCGGGGGGCGATCCGTTCCGCGGCTGGGGGGCGGCGAAGGACGGGCACTCGGTCTGGTTCAGCATCCATGGGCGCAACAAGCTGTGCATCGAACTGGACCTGAAGCGGGACCACGAGACGGTGCTGAAGCTGGCGGCGCGGGCGGACGTGCTGGTGGAGAACCTGCGTGCGGGTCAGTTGGAACGGCTGAAGCTGGGGCCGGATGTGCTGCACGCGGCCAACCCGCGGCTGGTGATCGCGCGCATCTCCGGCTACGGGCAGGACGGGCCGTATCGCGACAAGCCGGCATTCGGCGCGATCGGCGAGGCAATCGGCGGGCTGCGGCACCTGACGGCGCATCCGGGCGGGGCGACCGAACTGCCGCCGCCGCGCTGCGGCATCTCGGTCAGCGACGACCTGGCCGGGCTGTATGCGGCGATCGGGCTGCTGTCGGCGGTGTGGCAGCGCGATGCGATGGGCACTGGGCGGGGGCGGGTGGTGGACGTGAACCTGGTGGACAGTGTGTTCAGCCTGATGGAGGGGATGCTGCCGGAATACGCGATGGATGGGCGGGTGCGTCAGCCGGCGGGCGCGGCGATCGCGACGGCGGCCCCGACCAACACCTATCCCTGCGCGGACGGGCGGTGGCTGTGCATCGCCGGGAACTCCGACCTGATCTTCGCCCGGCTGATGGGCGCGATCGGCCGGGCGGAGCTGGCGGCGGACCCGGCCTATGCGACGAACGGCCTGCGCTGCGCCAACCGCGACGCGCTGGACGCGGCGATCAGCGCGTGGACACGAGGGATGGCGGCGAAGGATGCCGAGGCGGTGCTGGAGGCGGCGGAGGTGCCGTGCTCGCGGCTGTTCGACATTGCCGACTGCGCCGCCGATCCGCACTTTCAGGCGCGCCAGGCGGTGCAGGCGATCGACGACCCGCTGATCGGACCGACGTTGCATCCCGGACCGACGATCCGGCTGGACGGCGAGCGGGCGGAGGACGTGGTGCGTTGGACCGGGCCGGCGGTGGGGGCGCACACCGAACATGTGCTGCACACGCTGCTGGGGCTGCAGCGGCCGGACTGACTAGAGTGGTGTCCGTTCGCACTGGCTCACGGACCCCCTCTAACTCGTTGTTTGATCGCGTGATTCACCGTTCCGGTGAAGCCCCCTGCTCGGATCACGCTTGTCTTATGACTTCCCCCGGGTTTGCGGAACAATGGTTCACCAGCGGCGGGTTGCAACCCGCCGCTGGTGAAGGGGGATGGATCGAGATCACGCCGGTCGGGTAGGACCGAATTAGAGTGGGATCGCCCCCTTCTTTTCCACAAGGCCCGAACGGATACCGGGGGTGTGATGCCCCGGATGACAAGCATGGGACAGGAAAAGACATGGGACAGGAAAAGATGAGCCACGCCATAGCACCCACAGCGGATCAAGTCACCCTCGGCGTCGATGTCTCGAAAGATACCCTCGATGTCCACCTCCACCCGCAGGGCATCGCCCAGCAATTCACCAACGACCCTAAAGGCCACAGCAAGCTGATCGCCTGGATCACCCCCAGGCAGCCGACACGCATCGTCTTCGAGGCCACCGGCGCCTATCACCGTGCTCTGGAATTGGCGCTGGGCCGCGCCGCGCTGCCCGCCGTCAAGGTCAACCCGCTGCAGGCCCGCCGCTTCGCCGAGGCCACCGGCAAACGCGTCAAGACCGATACGGTCGATGCCGCCATGCTGGCCCGCTTCGGCGCCATCCTGCAGCCCGACATCCCACCCGCCAAGGACGAAACCATTGACACGCTGGGCGAACTGCTGGCCGCACGGCAGGCTTTGGTGAAGGACCGAACCACCGCGCTCAACCGCAGCAAGACCCTCACGCTGGCCCTGCTCAAGCGCCAAAGCCAGCAACACCTCAAGCAGATCGAAACCCAGATCCAGGCCATCGATCGCCAGCGGACAACCATTCTGGCCGCCCATAAGAGGCTCAAGGCCCGCTTCGACATCCTTGTCAGCATTCCTGGCCTGGGCGCCGCCAGCGGCCTCGCCCTGCTCATCGACATGCCCGAACTCGGCACCATGGATGCCAAACAGGCCGCCAGTCTCGCCGGACTGGCGCCCGTCACCCGGCAATCGGGCACCTGGCAGGGGAAAAGCTTCATACAGGGCGGCAGAGCCAACCTTAGGCAGGCCATCTACATGCCAGCCCTCGTCGCCATCCGCTTCAACCCGCCGCTCAAAGCCAAATACCTGGCGCTGCGTCAGGCCGGTAAACCCGCCAAGGTCGCCATCGTCGCCATCATGCGCAAGCTGGTCATTATCGCCAACGCGCTGCTGCGCGATACGCGCACATGGACGCCAGAAGTGGCTTGACCAAGACGGATACTCTAGTCGTTGGCCAGTGCATCAGGCCGCACATCCGGCTGCACGGCAGGTGATCGCGGCGGCAGGAACGTCAGCCCGGCAGAAGCGGCCAGCGGTGCCACCGCATCCTCCCTCTCAAGCTCGGCCAGCGCCGCGTCCGCCTGGCTGACCAGCGCCGCATTGGCAGCCAGGCCGACGAAGCCCATGTTGAATGCCAGTGAGTGGACATAGCCGGTCGGTGCCAGTCCGGCCGATCCATGTCGGGCGCGTCTGGCATCGAAGGTCCGCAGATCGACGAATCCCGCGTCGATGCTACCGCTCTGCAGTCCATCGAATACGGCCTCGGCGTCCGGCAGGTGCACCACATGCTCGATCAGCCGGCCGCCGCCATACCGCATGGCAATGGCGTCGGCCAAGGTCGCGATCGGCACGCCGATCCGCATGCCGTCGAGGTCGGCCAGGGAGTGGACGGGATGGCTTGCCTGATGCGCCGACAGCACGACGGTCAGCGCATCCAGTCGATAGGGCCGGGTGGCGACAATGCTGCTCAGCCGCACCCAGCGGCGGCGGTCCTCCGGCGTGGCGCCGTCGAACGGCGGCAGCCTGGCGGTCTCGGCGTAGGGGCGGGCGAGCGTGTCGGCCAGCAGCGGGTACTCGGCCAGAAGCTGGCAGTGGCCGTCCGACAGCAGCGCGTTGGCATCCTTGACCAGGTTGGCATCCGGGTCGTCGCGGCTGACGAACCACTGCACCCGCAGCGGACGGTCCAGGTGCTGCGCCAGGCGGTGGGCGAGCGCCAGGGTGAAGCCGGATGGATGATCGCCGTCACGCAGCGACAGCGGCGGGTCGTTGGCTTGCAGGCAGACACTCAGCGCCGCCTGGTTCGAATCGGTGACTGGCTGAGACGAAGCCGGCGCGGTCCAGGCGGCAAGACACAGCAGGGGCGCCGCCCACCTCTTCATGATGGCCGGCGGCTTCATTTCGGCGCCACGCCGCCGGTGCGGACATAGGCCCAGACGTCCTCGATCTCGTCAGGATGCAGCACGTCCTTCCAGGGCGGCATTGCGTTCTTGCCGTTGCTGACGGAGTTGAAGAAGCGTGCCCGGTCGTCGTGCGGGAACTTGCGCAGATCGAACGAGACGTTGCCGGGATTGACCATGTGCGGCCCGTGGCAGTGCGAGCAGATGCTGCCGAACAGCTCCGACCCCTTGGCGAACTGATCCGGTGACGGCGGCTGCTCCGGCGAGGGCGGTGCTGGCGCGGTCGACCCGGGTGAAGGCGACTGGGACGCATTCTGCGCCCGGGCGGCCGGGGTGAGGGCGCAGACAACGGCCGCGGCAAATACGCAGGCGGCAATCCTCATGCCATTCTCCGACAGTGATGGGCGCGACGGCGCCCGGACCATGCCCGGGCGCCGTGATGGCCTGGGCGCCGGGCTACTGCGGCGCCAGGGCGAACACCCACAGGGAGCCGCCGGCCGGCACCGCGGACAGCCGTTCGTCACCCGAGAAGATGTCGTAGACGCCGCCGATGCCGCTGGAGACGGCCACATACTGCACGCCGTCCTGTTGCCAGGTGATCGGCTGGCCCTCGATGCCGGACCCGGTCTTGAACTGCCACAGCTTGTTGCCGTTGTCGGCGTCAAACGCCTCGAACTCGCCCGTCAGCTTGCCGGAGAACACCACGCCGCCGGCGGTGGACAGCACGCCGGAGAAGCGCGGAATGTCGGTCGGCGCCTGCCACTTGGCCTTGCCGGTCATCGGGTCGATCGCCTTCAGGTAGCCGCGCGGCCCATCCGGCCACACCCAGTCGATATCGGCGCCCCAGTAGGTCAGGCCGGCGCGGAACTCGGGCTTGGTCGACTTGTAGTGCATGCCGAACAGCAGCGTGTTGGCGTAGACCAGTCCGGTCTGCGGGTTGAACGACACCGGGCTCCAGTTCTTGCCGCCCATCGCACCCGGCCAGACCTCCTGCGCCTCACCCTCGCGGACCTTGTCGGTCACCTCGGTGGGGACCGGCCGGCCGCTTTCGGGGTCGATGCCCTTCGCCCAGTTGATCTTCTCGACGTAGGGATTGGCGGTGATCAGCTTGCCGTTGGTGCGGTCCAGCACATAGAAGAAGCCGTTGCGGTTGGCGTCCATCAGCACCTTGGTGGGCTTGCCGCCGATGCTCAGCGTCGTCAGCACCATCTCGGCGACGCTGTCATAGTCGTACGGATCGTTCGGCGAGAACTGGAAGTGCCACTTCAACTGACCGGTCTTCGGATCCAGCGCGAGCACCGAGCAGGTGTAGAGATTGTCGCCTGGATGGGTGGTGGGGTTCCAGGACCCGGCATTGCCGGTGCCCCAGTACACGGTGTGCAGCTCCGGGTCGAACGAGCCGGTAATCCAGGTCGACCCGCCACCGTGCTGCCAGGTGTCGCCCGGCCAGCTCTTGGCTTCCGGGTCGCCCGGGCCGGCAACGGTGTAGGTGCGCCACAGATGCTTGCCGGTGTCGGGGTCCCAGCCGTCGATGAAGCCGCGGATGCCATATTCGGCGCCGGAAATGCCGGTGATGACCACGCCGTCGGCGACCAGCGGTGCGACAGTCATGGAATAGCCGGCCTTGTAGTCGATGGCGTTCGACTTCCACAGTTGGTTGCCGGTCTTGGCGTCCAGTGCGACGACATTGGCATCCAGCGTGGTGCGGAAGATCTTGCCGTTGTACAGCGCCAGGCCGCGGCTGATGATGCCGCAGCAGACGATGCGCGGTGTCTCCGGCGGGTAGTCGATCTTTGACTTCCACAACTGCTGGCCGGTCTTGGCATCCAGCGCCATCGTTGCCGCATTGGTCGTCACGTACAGCACGCCCTTATAGACCAGCGGCTGCGATTCCTCGCTTTTGTTGTCGTCGTAGCTGTAGTTCCAGACCGGAACCAGATGCTTGATGGTGCCGCGGTTGATCTGATTGAGCGGGCTGAACCGCTGCAGGTCGTAGCCCATGCCGTAGTTCAGCACATCGGAAGTATCTTTTTTCGCCCCCCGCGCCAGGTCCTCATCGGTCTGCGCGTATCCACAGCACGGCAGCAAGGCTGCCAGGGCCGCCGCCAGCAACGCTTTCCTCATCCATCCCTCCCATTGATAGCCGTTTCGGCTTTACTTGGTTTTAGTTGTTCATGGTTTTGCCGCCAGCCTAGTCCCGCCCGGCCCGATCAGTCCCGGATAGGGCGCCTTGAAGCGATAGATGGTGCCGCTGACGGCACCTTCCATGTAGATATACTGGTTGTCCTGGCCGCCAAAGGCGAAGTTGGTGGCAGACGCATCGCCATTCGGCAACGGAACATAGCCCAGGATGATACCATGCGGATCATACTCGATGACGCCGCCGATCCCAAGCGCTGCCCAAAGATCGCCGTGTACATCGTAGTGGATGCCGTCGGGACCGCCGTTGCCCGGGTTGTAGCTGCCGGTGGTGGCGAAGAAGAACGTCAGGTGCTGCGGATCCTTCGCGCACATCGTGCAGGCGGCATTGGGGCCGTTCAGAAACGAGTAGTACAGCATCCGGTTGGCGGCGTAGTCGGCAACCGCCAGCGTGCCGTCATCCGGCGAGACCGCGATGCCGTTGGGGAAGCTGCCCGTGGTGATGACCCGCCGTAGCACCCCTTGCGTCGAATACTGATAGACAGCACCGGCCTCGTCGGCGAGATCCGGCCCCGGGCCGGTGCCCCATGGATCGGTGAAGAAAAGATTGCCCTCGGCATCGAAGTCGAGGTCGTTCGGCCCCTTGAACAATTGGTTGCGGTAAGTAGTGACCAGCGAGCTCAGCCGTTTGGTCTGCGGGTCGTAAACCATGATGCCCAGGTGTCGGCTGGTCAGGTACAGCTTGCCGTCGTGCCAGCGGGTGCCCTGCGGCTCACACGCGAAGCCGACCTCCGCCGGTGGATTGCAGTTGACCACCGGAACCAGCTTGCCCTCGGGCGTCAGGTAGGAGATCCAGCCGGTGCCGATGGCGACGAACCAGAAGTTGCCCGCCTGGTCGAACGCACCGCCCTCAAGGAATTTGCCCTGCGGCTGGTCGTGGATGTCGGCGAACAGCGAGACCGGCCCGATGCCTGGCGGTGGCGGCGGCAACCCCCACGGCTGGCCAACCGCCGGCGGCTGTGGCGCCGGGGTCTGGGCCAAAGCCGTCCCAGGTGGAAGGAAGCCGCCGAGCAAGGCCAGCACCAAGCCATGGATTGCCGTTTGCAAACCCATCCTCATGAACGTTCCTCCTGAGCTGTGCACGGCTTTTTGGCTCTCGCCGCGCTGCAAACTCCGCCGGCAGGATTAGAGACCGCGCGGCAACCGCCCGCCACTGCCGATCTGGCAATCTCGCGGCGAGTTGACGCGCTGCCTTGTCGGCAACCGCGCCGCGTGACACGGTTGGCTAGAGCCTGATAACTTCAGGTTGAAGCCATCAGGCTCTAGCTTTGTTTGTCTGAGAGAGCGATTCACGTCTGAGGTTGCACCAACCTCAGACGATCGCGCTCCAACGTCCTGCGACACGCGCGTCAGCAGGCAGGGCCGCCAGAGCCCACGGCAAAAGGGATGGACCATGTTCGAAGTCCTGGACCAGCGCTCGTCGCTGACCGGCAACCAGAAGCGCATCATCGCTGCCGCCGTGGTGGGCGACATGCTGGAGTTCTTCGACTACTTCCTGATCGGCTTCGTCCTGGCCTTCGTCGTCGGGCCATGGAAGCTGACCTTCATGCAGTCGGCGATCGTGCTGCTGTCCTCGGGCATCGGCGCCATCGTGGGCGCGGTATTCTGGGGCTGGATGGCAGACCGGATCGGCCGCCGCCCGGTGTTCAACCTGACCATCCTGACTTTCTCGCTGGCCACCGGCGGGTTGTACTTTACCCCGGACGGCGGCTGGATCTTCCTGTCCGCCCTGCGGACCGTCGTGGGCTTCGGCGTCGGCGGCCTGTACTGCGTGGATCTGCCGCTGGTGCAGGAGTTCATGCCCAGTGGCAAGCGCGGCTTCGTCGGCGGCGTGGTCACCGCCTTCATCCCGGTGGGCGTGCTGATCGGCAGCCTGTTCGGCGGCTATCTGGCACCCGCGGTGGGTTGGCGGGGCCTGTTTGCAGCCGGCGTGCTGCCGGCGCTGGCGGTTCTGCTGGTCCGCGTCTGGGTGCCGGAGTCACCCCGCTGGCTGCTGCGTCAGGGCCGTGTGCAGGAGGCGAAAAAGTCGCTTGCCTGGGCACTGGAGATGAACCCCGCCGACCTGCCCGAACCCACCGCGGCGGAACGGACGGTCACGCCATCCCGCTTCGCCGACCTGGTGCGGTACCCGCGCAGCCTGGTGGTGTCCTGGTTCGGCAACCTGGGCGCGCAGACCGGGATCTATGGCGTCGTGCTGTGGACGCCGACCTTGTTCGTGCTGGTGCTGAAGATCTCGCCCGCCGCGGCATCGCGGGCGATGATCGGGGTGACCATCGCCGGGCTGGTCGGGCGCATCGTCTTTGCCCAGTTGTCGGAGCAGATCGGCCGGCGGAAATCGGGCGGCTTGCTGGGTTTCGGCGCGGCGTTGTTCATCGCCCTGGCGGGGCTTTATCATGCTGACACGCTGTTCGGCGTCTCGGCCTTCTGGCTGCTGCTGATCGCGGCCTTCTTCTTTGCCGATGGCGGCTTCGCGGTGGTCGGCCCATATGCCGCGGAAGTCTGGCCGTCACACCTGCGCACCTCTGGCATGGGCAGCGCCTATGGCTTCGGCGGCATCGGCAAGGTGATTGGCCCCCTTGGCCTGGCACTGGTCGTCGGCAGCTCTAACGTCGTCAAGCCGGAGGCGACCCTGGACGCGATCCAGCCAGCCTTCTTTTACCTCGCCAGTTGGTATGCCCTGGCCGGTGCGGTCTACCTGTTCCTGGGCATCGAGACGCAGGGCCGCTCGATCGAGCAGATCGACGCTGATCTGCAGGTCGTGCCGGGAGGGGCGGTTCCGCTGGCTTCGCAGTCGCCGGTCCCGAAGCGGTCGGTCGCCGAGTGACCGGGTTCCCGACTACCGTGGCGCCTCGCCGACGATGCCGCGGCATTCGCCGAAGCCGATCGGGGCGAAGCCGTCGCGGCTGGCGCTGGCGCGGAAGATGACCTCGTCGCCGTCCTGCAGATAGCGCCGGGTCTCACCGTCCGGCAGTGCCACCAACTGGCGGCCGCCACGGGTCATCTCCAGCAGGCAGCCCTCCGACCCCGGCTCGGTGCCGGAGACGGTGCCGCTGCCGAACAGGTCGCCGGGCTGCAGGTTGCAGCCGTTCGAGGTGTGGTGCGCCACCATCTGCGCCACGGTCCAGTACAGCATCTGCGCGTTGGACCGCGACAACGGGTGCGGCGGGGCGCCGGCTTGGCGCATCCGAGGTGTCAGCAGCATGACCTGGAAGTCTATGTCGAGGCAGCCGCCGGCCTGATCGGCCGGATCATGCAGATACGCCAGTGGCGCCGGGTCGCCGGCCGGGCGCGGCGGCTGGGCGGTGCGGAACGGCGCCATCGCCTCGGCGGTGACGATCCAGGGCGAGATGAAGGTGGACAGGCTCTTCGCCAGGAACGGACCCAGCGGCTGGGACTCCCAGGCCTGGATGTCGCGCGCCGACCAGTCGTTCAGCAGGCAGAAGCCGGCGACATGCTGTGACGCCTGGCCGATCGGGATCGGCGTGCCCAGCGCGTTGCCGGGACCGATCCAGACGCCAAGTTCCAGCTCGTAATCAAGGTTCCGGCAGGGGCCAAAATCGGGTGCGGCCTGCTCCGGCGGCTTGCGCTGGCCCCACGGGCGCCGCGCCGATTCCCCTGCTGGTCCGCCTGCCGGCCGCACCGAGGACGCTCGGCTGTGATAGGCCACGGGAACGTATTTGTAGTTCGGCGTCAGCGGATTGTCCGGGCGGTTGATCATGCCGCCGGCGCGGGCATGGTGAATGCCGGCAAAGAAGTCGGTGAAGTCGCCGATCCGCGCGGGCAGATGCAGGGTGCAGTCGGCTGCGTCGTGCAGCAGGCGGGGGGCGAGGGCACGTATCCTCGCCACCTCTGCGCCGTTGGCGTCCAGGATCTCACTCAGACGTCGGCGCAGCGCCTGACGCGCGGCGGCACCGGCCGCCAGCAGCGGATTCAATGCCGGTCCGTTCGCTGCCTCGGCGGCGTCGCGCGCGGCACCGGTAAACAGCCCGGCCTGCAGTCCGGCGCCAATGTCAAAGATGTGGTTGCCGATTGCCACGCCGCCGCGTGGACCGCCATCAGCCGGGCTGAAGACCCCAAACGGCAGGTTCTGGATCGGGAATACCGGATGGTTGTTGGCCGATTCGACCCAACTGGTGCAGCCGGCGGCATGTGTTTCATCAATCATGGGCGATGTCTCCATGGCGGCCTGGCTAGCGGACCGGTCCGTGCGGCTGAGGCGTGCGCCGGTCGAACTACAGCGGCTGCTTCGGCAGCGTGTCGAGAAACGCTGCCAGGTGCTGCTTCCAGAATTTGGCGAACGCGGTGGTGCCGTGGCCCTTGGTTTCCGCGCTTGCCGGGATCAGCAGCAGACGTCCGGTCTTTACCTGGGTCAACGCCTGGGCCATCAGGCCGGTCTCCGGCGGGTTGCGCTCATCGTCGGCGGAATTGATCGCCAGCACCGGCGCGGTAATCCGCGACAGCCCAGGTGCAGGGTTGTAGTCGCGCGAAGCCTCCCACTGGTAGATGAAGTCGTTGGCGTCCAGCGGCGGCGGGGCGGCCAGCCGCTCATTCACCACATCGTCGGCGGCGGCCCGCGTCGGTGCCTGTGCCTGATAGGCCAGGGTGCCCCCGCTGGTGGCCAGGCCCATGAACACGTTCGCCGTGCGCAGCGACGGCGGCTGGGTGGTGTAGTTGCCGTTGTCATAGGCCGGGTCCTGGCGGATCGACTCGACCAGCATGCGCCGCAGCATCCAGTTGCGCCCCGACATCTCGGTGGGCTGCGAGGCCATCGGAACCAGCGCGTCCATGAAGCCGGGATAGGTCTCGCCCCACAGCCAGGCGTGCATTCCGCCCATCGAATTGCCGATCACCAGCCGCAGGTGGCGGATGCCCAGGCCCTCGGTCACCAGCCGGTACTGGGCCAGGACCATGTCGGCGTAGTTGTAGCGGGGAAAGCCCGCCCGCATGCCGTCGGAAGGCTTGGCCGACTGCCCGGCGCCCAGCGCATCGGGCAGGATCAGGTAGTATCGGGTCGCATCCAGCGGCTGGCCCGGGCCGAACAGCTCACCGGCGAAGCCCGCCGTCAGCATCGCGCTGCCGGACTGGCCGGTGCCGTGCAGGATCAGCACTGGCTCGTTCGCCGGGTCGCCGATCGTGGTGTAGTGCAGCCGCAATGACCGCGCGGTCTCGCCGGCGTGGAAGCGGAACTGGCTGGCGGTCCAGTCGGCCTGCTTCGGCGTGGGGTAGTCCGCAGCCACCGAGGGCGCAGCCAGCAGGGTGGAGGAGGCGAACAGCGGCGGACCCAGCAGCGACAGGCCGCACATCGTGCGCCGCAACAACCCGGTCTCCGCCATCCTGGCCTCCTTCGTCAGGCGGCTTTCTTCACCCGCTTGGCCTTGTTGCCGCGCAGTTGGCCTGGTGCGCTGCCGCCCTTGGCACGATCCAACACGAAGCGGGCGTAGTCGTCCATATCCCCCTCGAACGGCCGCACGGTGCCGTCGGCGGCCAGCCACAGCCGGTCGGCCACCAGCTCCATCAATGAGCGGTCGTGGGTGATCAGGATGACCGCGCCCTGATACTCGTTCAGCGCGTCCAGCAGGGCGCGGCGGCTGTCGATGTCCAGATGATTGGTCGGCTCGTCCAGGATCAGCAGGTGCGGTGCCGCCATCGCCACCAGGTTCAGCAGCAACCGCGCGCGTTCCCCGCCCGAGAGGTTCTCCACCGTGGTGGACTGCTTGTCGAAGCCGATGCCGAACCCTGCCAGGCGGGAGCGGTGGGCGGTCTCGTTGTCGTCCGGACGTTCCCGGCGGATGATGTCCAGCGGCGTGTCCGCGGGATCCAGCGCCTCGATCTGGTGCTGGTGGAACCAGCCGACCTTGATCCGGCGTTCGCGCTGCATGTGGCCGGACTGCAGCGCCAGCGCGCCGGCGGCCATCTTGGCAAAGGTGGACTTGCCGGCGCCGTTCACCCCCAGCAGGCCGATCCGGTCGTCGACGTCCAGCCGCAGGTTCAGGTTGCGCAGCACCGTCTCATTGCCGTAGCCGACCGCGGCGGCTTCCAGCCCCATCAGCGGCGGTGCCAGCGGGCGGGTGGGCGAGGGCAGGGTGAACGGCGCGACGCGTTCCTCGATCGTGGTCGACACCGGTTCCATCTTCGCAAGCCGCTTCATGCGCGACTGCGCCTGGGCCGCCTTGCTGGCCTTGGCCCGGAAGCGGTCGACAAAGCTTTGCAGATGCGCCCGCTCCGCTTCCTGCTTGACGGCGAATGCCGACAGCAGGCGGGCTTTCTCGGCTCGGCGTTTCTCGAAGTCGTCGTAGCCGCCGGTGTACAGCTCCAGCTTTCCGGCATGCAGGTGCAGGATGGAGTCGACCGAGTTGTTCAGCAGCTCGCGGTCGTGGCTGATGATGATGGCGGCGTTGGGGTATCTGCGCAGCCGAGCCTCCAGCCACATCGCACCTTCCAGGTCGAGGTAGTTGGTCGGTTCGTCCAGCAGCAGCAGGTCGGGTTCGGCAAACAGCGCCGCGGCCAAGGCGACGCGCATGCGCCAGCCGCCGGAGAATTCAGCCATCGGGCGGGCCAGGTCGGCGGTGGAGAAGCCCAGGCCGGCGAGGATTTCACCGGCGCGGGCGGGGGCGCGGTCGGCGTCGATCTCCGCCAGGCGGGCGTAGATGTCGGCAATCCGCTCCGGCGGCGCCGTCTCAAGCTCCGTGTGCAGCGCGTCGCGCTGCTGGTCGGCGGCCAGGATGGTGTCCAGCAGGCTGACCGGCGTGGCCGGATGCTCCTGGTCGACGCTGGCGATGCGTGCGCCGCGCGGCAGGGCGAAGGCGCCGTCGTCGGGCGTAAGTTCACCCAGGATCAGCTTGAACAGGGTGGACTTGCCGACGCCGTTGCGCCCGACCAAGCCGACCTTGCTGTTGGCCGGGATCAGCACGCTGGCATGGTCGAAAAAGCGCCGTCCCCATGCGTTGAACACGAGGTTGTCGATTTGCAGCATGATAGCCCGTTCGGATCTGGGGGGTTTGTGCGCTGCATCATTTAGCCGATGCCGCCGGCCATTGCGAGGTCTGTGTAAGCCTTACATCGATGACCTCATGGCCGCAGCAGCAGTTTCTGCACCCGCCAGTTCAGCAATTCGGCGACGAACAGCGTGTTCTCCGACGGGCAGGCCATCTGGTGGATCCAGCCGAACTGCTTCGGCAGCTTGCCGGACATGCCCAGCACGCCCAGCACCTTGCCGTCCAGCGTCATCTTGTAGATCCGGCCCGGATAAGCGTCGGAACTGTACAGCACCTGTTTGGGTCCGGGGGTGATGCAGATTGCCCACGGCGAGCCGGGCGCCATCGTCTGCGGCGTGCCGGGCGGCAGCGGCAGGTTCGGCCTGGGACCGATCGCCGGCTTCGCGTTCGGGTCAAACGGCACGTCGATGGTGATGATCCGCAGCGGCTTGCCGGCGGTATCGAACACCTGGATCCGCCGGTTGCCGCGGTCAGCCACATAGATGTTGTTCTTCGCATCCACCGCGATGCTGTGCGGTGTCATGAACTGCCCCGGCTCGCTGCCGGGTGTTCCCCAGGAACCAAGCCACTCGCCGTCCCTGGACACCTTGGCGATGCGCGCGTTGATGTAGCCGTCGCTGATGTAGCCGTTGCCGCCCGAATCCCAGGCGATGTCGGTAACTTGGCGGAACATGCCGTCGACCGGCGGCAGAGGCGGGACGGGATGCTTCAAGGGCGCGGTGTTTTCATCCGACGCCTCCTGCTTGCGGCCGAACACCATGGTGACCCGGCCCTGCGGATCGAAGCGGACCACCTGGTCGGAGCCCTTGTCAGTTACCCAGATGTTGTCCGACCGGTCGATCTTCACCGTGTGGGCGAATGACCAGGCATACAGGTTGTGGCCGATCTCGCGCAGGAAATTGCCGTTCCCGGCAAACTCCAGCAACTGTGCGGCGGCGGCGCCATATGCCGGACCGGTGCTGTTGCCGCGCGAGAAGGCGAAGATGTGGCCCTTGGAGTTGACCGCCACGCCGGAGACCTCGCCCAAATACAGGTTGGGCGGCAGCTTCAGCAGGTTCGGCACGGAGTCATAGGGGATCTGCGGGACGGTCTGGGCGAAGCCGGATCCGGTAAGGCTGGCAATCATCACCACCGCGCCAATTATTGCCTGCCGCATCCGCACCCCCATCGCATTGCCAGTATCGCATTGCCGTACTGTCGCATTGTCAGGATTTCAGGCGCGCCGCAGAGTGGCTGTCAATGCAGGACCAAGGGTGCGGATGATGCGACGCTCGGTGATGGCAATGCTGGCGGCGGGCGGGATCGCCGCGGCGCAGGCCCGGGCGCCGGCATGCGCGCAGACGCCGGCCGGGCAGGAAGTCGCCCAGGCTGCGACCTATGGCGCGGTGGCGACACTGGCGCCGCTGTGCGGGCTGCGCGACGAGGCCTGGTCGACAGACCTGCGGCGTGCGGCGCTGCAGGACACGCCCCGCCCGGCCGCCCGGGATCGGGTGAGCGCGGCACTCGGTTATGGCGACATGGAAGCGCTGGAGGACTTCGCCGCCGACCAGTCCGAGGCAACCTGCTCGGCGCTGCGTCACAACCCGGCCCTGGGACACGCCGACGACGCAGTCGACACGTTCCGCCGCCGGCGCGACGGCAGGCCGGTCGGCTGAACCGCGGCGCACCACGCCTGAACCTGTGGTCCGCAACCTGCGGTCCGCGGCCCTTGACCGGCGGCGTCGGTTGGCCTTCCTGTTGTCCTCATCGCTCTGTCAGCCGCTGAAAGCCGCCCGCCGATGAACCAACTGATGCCACGAGACAGCTTGCGCCTGGGCTGCGGCGCGGGCTTTTCCGCCGACCGCCTGGGACCGGCGATCGACCTGGCGCAGCGCGGCGCCCTGGACTACCTGGTGTTCGAGTGCATCGGCGAGCGGACCATGGCGTTCGGCCACCGCGACCGCATGCTGGATCCGGCACGCGGCTACAACCCGCAGTTGGGCGCGCGGATGCGCGGCGTGCTGGCGCATTGCCGGGCCAACGGCACCCGGATCGTGACCAACATGGGGGTGGCCAATCCACGCGCCGCCGCGCTGCTGGTCATCGAGATCGCCCGCGAACTGGGACTGTCCGGGCTACGTGTCGCCTGCGTCCAGGGCGATGACGTCACCGACCTGATCGGTCCCGGCACCATCTTCATCGACCACCCCGGCACGGTCGGGGATGTCGGGCTGCGGATGGTGGGCGCCAACGTCTACCTTGGTATTGAGGCGCTGCTGCCGGCGCTGCAGGCCGGTGCCGACGTGGTCATCGCCGGGCGCGTCGCCGATCCCTCGTTGTTCCTCTCGCCGCTGGTGCATCATTTCGGCTGGGCGCTGGATGACTGGACCGCGTTGGGCCGCGGCACCCTGACAGGCCATCTGATGGAGTGCGGCATGCAGGTCACCGGCGGCTATTTTGCCGACCCCGGCTTCAAGGACGTGCCGCGCCTGGCCGCCTGCGGCTTTCCGATTGCCGAGGTGGCGCAGGACGGCAGCTTCATCATTACCAAGCTGGACGACACCGGCGGCTGCGTCACCCCTGCCACGGTGAAGGAGCAGTTGCTGTATGAGGTGCACGATCCCGCCGCCTATCTGACGCCGGACGTGACGGCGAACTTCCGGGGGGTCTCGGTCACCGAGGTCGGCCCGGACCGCGTTCGGCTGGACGGCGCGGACGGCAGCCCGCGCCCGGAGCAGCTTAAGGTGACGATCGGCTTCGACGGCGGCTTTCTGGGTGAGGCGGGTGTCAGCTATGCCGGCCCGAACGCCCTGGCGCGGGCGCGGTTGGCGGCCGAGGTGGTCGGCGAGCGGCTGACCCGCGGCAACCAACAGCGCGGCGACCTGCGCATCGATCTGATCGGGGTCAACGCCCTGCACCAGACCGCTGGCGTGCCAGCCGGCGACAGTGCCGACATCCGGCTGCACGTCGGCTTGCGCGCCGCTGAGCGCGAGGCGATCGACACCATGCTGTGGGAGGTGGAGTCGCTGCTGTGCTGCGGCCCGGCCGGCGGCGGCGGCTACCGTGGCCAGGTGACCCCGTGTGTCGTGACGCATTCCGCCTTGGTGGCGCGTGATCAGGTACACCCGACGTTTGAGATTTTCACCGCATGACGCAACGGCGCATCCACGACATCGCCCATGCGCGGGCCGGCGACAAGGGCAACACCTCGAACGTCTCGGTTTGGGTGTACGATCCCGCGGACTATCCGTTGCTGAAGCGACAGTTGACGGCCGAGCGGGTCAAGCAGGCCTTCCCCAAGCTGTTCACCGGCGCGGTGACGCGTTTTGAGATGGACCACCTGCACGGGCTGAACTTCGTCATGCTGGATGCGCTGGAGGGTGGGGTAAACACCTCGCTCAATCTCGACTCGCACGGCAAGTCGTTCAGCTACCTGCTGCTGGGGCTGCCGATCGAGGAGTGACGATCGGCCTCGGACGATCGCGCCCTGGTTCATCGTTTCACGCGGCTTCGCGCAGACCTGCGCTTTTGCGCGATTCCAGTCTGCGTGAAGCGGCTTTGGCAGCCTGTCGGATCGGGATATGCAGTTTGTGGCTCGCGGCGGATCGAGCGGGCGACCTGGAATTCTCACTCGGGAATGTCAGACTTGAAACGAAATAATTACGGATTTTTTAAAAATAGCAATTTTAACCTTTCAGTAAGAGATCTTCTCCATTGTCCCCCTGGCTGGCTCCAAGGCTGACCTGCGACCTCCCTGCAATGCGGCTACGTCCGAGGGACCGTCCTTTATGTCTATCACATCGACACTGACGAACCTTAAAGTGCGCACCCGCCTTTATATTGGTTTCTTCTCCCTGATTGTGGTCGCCATCCTGCTTGCTGGCGCGGGCTCCTGGGGCGTTAACGGGATCGGGCAGCACGTCGTCAAGCTCGAAGCCGTCGGCGGCAATGTGCAGCGGGTTCTCACCACGAAGGGCCTGCTCGAAGCCATTGGCCGCGCCGAACTACACTATATGTTTGATATGGATCCCGCCTCCGTTGCGGAGATACAAACCGCCCAGGCCCAGGCCAGGGAAGTGACGACCGCGTCCCTTGCCCACACGCTGTCGGCTGAACGCATGAGGATTTACAACACTGTCCTGGCTTCGCTTGCCGAACACGTTGTGGCAGCCGCAAAGCTGGTGGAGCTTGGGCATGCCGCTGGTGAAGGACGCGGCCGCTTGTTCACCGGCGGTGATGCTCTAACCGCTGCGACCGACAAAATGATGGAGACCGTGCGGGCTGCGCATGACGCGGCAATCGAGGCGGGCGCCACGCGGGCGGAGCGCGCTGTTCTGCTTGTGCGGGTTAACAATTGGCGCTTTCTTGCTACCCATGACGCGGCGGGACCCGGCAAATTCCGCACAGCCGCTGAGCAGGCTGGTCGGGCGCTGGATGCACTCGCCGAGGTCGCCAGTGGGGAGGTGCGTTCGTCAATTGGCCCGGTGCGCGATGCGCTCGCCACCTACCGCCGGGACTTTGACGTCACCAGCACGGCCATCCTGGCGCAGGCCACGCTCTTCACCGATACCTTGCTGCCGATGACCAAAGCTATGCAGGCCGAGCTCGCCAAGGCCGAGGATTCCCTGGTCCGAGATGCCGCGGCAACCGGCAATGAAGCCCATGCGGCAGTCTCGAACGCGACCATGATCCAGCTTTCCCTGGCCGTAGGTGGCTTGGTCCTGGGCCTGACGCTTGCCTTCTTCATTGCCCGCGGCATCCTGCAGCCGCTGATGGGCATGACCATCGCCATGTCGCGGCTCGCCACAGGCGATTATACGATCGATGTTCCGGCTCGCGAGAACAGCGACGAGATCGGCGATATGGCTCGCGCTGTTGAGGTGTTCAAACAGAACGGCATTGAGACCGTCCGCTTAACGGCCCAGCAAGAGGCGGAGCACGCGGCCAAGGAGCAACGGGTGGTGCGGCTTGATACGCTGACCCGGGCGTTTGAGGCGAAAGCCGGCGAATTGGTCGGCCAGGTGTCGGCGGCAGCGACCGAGTTGCAGGCGACAGCCCAATCCATGACCGGCACCGCCGGGCAGGCCACCCAGCAAGCCACCAATGTCGCCGCGGCAGCCGAGCAGGCCAGCGCCAATGTGCAAACCGTGGCCGCGGCAGCCGAGGAACTGGCCTCCTCGGTCAACGAGATCTCTCGCCAGGTCGCACAATCCGCGAAAATTGCCAGCAGGGCAAAAGAGGATGCCAAACACACCGATGGTGTTGTGCAGGCCTTGGCCGAGGGGGCACAGAAGATTGGCGAGGTCGTCGGCTTGATTAACAACATCGCCGGCCAGACCAATTTGCTGGCGTTGAACGCAACCATCGAAGCCGCACGCGCGGGCGATGCCGGCAAGGGTTTTGCCGTGGTCGCCTCCGAGGTCAAGAGCTTGGCAACCCAGACTGGCAGAGCCACTGAGGAGATCGCCCGTCAGATCACGCAGATCCAGACAGCGACCCGAGAGGCAGTGGCGTCCATTCAGGGGATCGGTGCGACGATCACGGAAATCAGCGAGATCTCTGCCACCATTGCCGCTGCAGTGGAAGAACAAGGGTCTGCGACACAAGAGATTGCGCGCAACGTGCAGCAGGCGGCGGCCGGCACCCAGCAGGTTTCCTCCAACGTCATCGGTGTCAGTCAGGGCGCAAACGACACGGGCGCAGCAGCCACGCAGGTGCTAGGTGCGGCGGGGGAACTGTCGCGACAGGCCGAACAACTGCGCAGCGAAGTCGGCCTCTACATCTCTGGAGTGAAGGCGGCTTGACGCCATAGCCTCAAGGCCCGAGGTTGCCTACGCGACGATACAGCTATCACTGTCGCGCCTGTGGTTCCGACGACGCATGTGCGCCTCTGAAGTTGCGTAAAGCACATTGTACAACCGACGCACTGCTACGCACCGGTGCCCTCGACGAAGCAGATGATCTTCGCCCCCGCCCAGCAGGCGACGCCCTCGCCGGTCGGGTTGTCGTGGCGGTGCAGGATGCTGGTCTCCGGCACGTCGACCCAGTCGTTCGGCGGATTCTGCCAGCGCGCGAACTCCTGGCCGATGAACGCCTGGATGCGGCCGTCGACCATCCGGTAGCGCACCATCCGGCAGTCGGAGCGGTCGCAGCAAGACAGGTTGGTCTGCGGCTGACGCAGGCTTCTGAACCATGGGGCGAGGTCAGGATCGGCACCAGGCGGTGGCGCGGCGGGGGCGGGCGTCCAGCAGGCGAACAGCAGGCCAGCGGCCGCAAGGGTGGAAAAAACCGGTCTTGCCATCCGCTCAATCCTTCTGCAACCATCACTGAATTGTCCGAAACCTTACGTGATTTTGCGCCCAGCACAGCGCTTTTGCCGCCTGGCTCGAAAACTTGAAGTCGTAAGGGCAGATTCTGCGCCCGATGCCGCATGATCGGTCGCTTGACATGACTCAGCCGTAATGTCCGTCGGTGCGGCGGGTGGTCGGAGGCCATTTGTCCGCAGTAGTGAGGTGCCGTGGCAGACCCGGTCCCGACCCTGCCATAGCCTGCGTCGTCCCAACATTCCGCGCAAGCCGAACCAGGCGCGGGCCGAATCGATCCAAATCCGATGGGCAGCCCGGACTTGACAGCGCGCGGCCGGTTCTGCGTCTCACCGATCAAAACGTTGGTCTCGACCGTGGCGCCGCTGGGGTTGGCACCTCTGCAAGGACTGGAAGGGCAGGCAAGATGGCGGACATCCTGATAGCGGGGGCCGGGCTGGGAGGCCTGACCGCAGCCTTGGCGCTGATCCAGCGCGGCCACGATGTCCGGGTGTTCGAGCAGGCGGCCGCGTTGCGGGAAGTCGGCGCCGGGGTGCAGTTGGGGGCGAACGGCACGCGTATCCTGATCGCGCTGGGGCTGCGCGAAGCCATGCAGCAAGTGGTGTGTGCCGCTGCCGGCAAGGAGATCCGGCTGGGCACCACGGGACAATGCTGGCCGGTCTCCGACCTTGGCGACACCTCGGTGCAACGGTTCGGCGCGCCCTACTGGATGGTCCACCGCGGTGATCTGCACAAGGTACTGCTTGATGCGGTGCGCGCCGCTCGCCCGCGGGCGGTGTGCGCCGGCCAGGGCTGTCTCGGGTTCTCGCAAACGGAAGACCAGGTCACACTGCATCTGGCCGATGGCAGCCAGGCAACCGGCGACCTGCTGATCGGCGCGGACGGCGTGCACTCGCGCATCCGCCAGCAGATGTTCGGCCAGGGCGCCGCCCAGTTCACCGGCCTGATGGCCTGGCGCGGGCTGGTGCCGATGCATCGCCTGCCGCCGCACCTGTGCCGCCTGGTGGGGGTCAACTGGATCGGCGTCGGCGGCCACGTCGTCACCTATCCGCTGCGGCGCGGTGAGATCCTGAACTTCGTCGGCGTGGTCGAGCGTGAAGACTGGCAGGTGGAATCGTGGAAGGTGCCGGGCAGCCATGAGGAATGCCTGCGGGACCTGACCAGTTGGCACGCCGACGTCAAGACCATCATCCGCAACATCGACATCCCCTATAAATGGGCTCTGCTCGGTCGCCAGCCGCTGCAATCCTATGCCCAGGGGCGGGTCGGCCTGATCGGCGACGCGGCGCATCCAACGCTGCCGTTCCTGGCGCAAGGGGCCAACATGGCGCTGGAGGACGCGATGGTGCTTGCCCGCTGCCTGGAGCACACCCAAGGCCCTGCGGCGTGGCGTCGCTTTGAGCAGGCCCGCCTGCGGCGCACCGCCGCGGTGGTGCAAGGCTCGGCTGAGAACACCAGGCGTTTCCACAATCCTGCCCTTGGCAGCTCGGACGGCGCCGCTGCCTACGTGGCGCGCGAGTTTCAGCCGGAGAAGGTCAGCCAGCGCTACGACTGGCTGTATGAGTATGACTCGCTGACGGTGCCGATCTGATCTCCGCCGGCGTGACCGAGCTCCGGAGGTGCTTACTGCGCTGCCGGACTGCAGATCGGCGGTATCGGCTCGCCCGCCATGACGCGGCGAACGAACGGCAGCGAGTCCTGCAATGAGGCGTTCACTGTCTCGCCATGGTCCAGCCCCTTGTAGAGGTGCGCCTCGATCAGCGAACCCGCGGCACAGGCCTGGCGCACCAGCGCCAGTTGGCGCGAGGGTGGAACGTCATGGTCAGCCTGACCGGTGCCGACAAACAGCGGCCTGGGCAGATGGAACGTCGAATACGTCAGCTCCGGCAGCACGGTGGCAAACGCCGTGGCGAATCCGGGCTGCAGCGCATTCTGCCGGTTCAGCCCGGCATGCACGACGTCATGCACCAGTGCGCCGACACATGTTGTGCGCGCCGCCTGGAACAATCCTGCGGCGCGATCGGTCACCAGTTGTTCCGGTGTCCGGCCGGAATCCTTCTGCTGCATCAAGATTCCGATGTACAGGGCATAGGCGATGGTCGGATCCGGCCGGTCCGAGACTTCGCGGTCCATCGCTTTCCGCTTCGACGCCGCCTGATCAGGTGCCGCCGCGTTGGATGCCGTCGCCGGCTGGGGCGACGGCGGGCCGAGCAACGGCACGCCGGTTGCCACGCCGGCGCGGATGTTCAGTTCGGCCGCGTAGGCAGGGGCGATGCCCGCGGCCGCGAACGTGGCACCCCCACCCTGCGACTGGCCGACCAGCACGACCTGGTTGGCAACATCTGGGAAGCCCCGCAACACCGCTCGGACGCTGTCCAGCACGCTGTAGGCCTCGGGCCGCACCGCCAGATAGGGGTGCGGACCCGGTGTACCGAGGCCCTGGTAGTCGGTAGCGACGACGGCGTAGCCCTGCTGCAGCCAGGCGTTCAGGTAGCTGGCATCGCGCTTGGAACGCGGCCGCCAGGAGGGCGCGCAGACATCGCCGACGCCAGTGGTGCCGTGTGCCCAGGCAACCAGCGGCCAGCCCGCGGCAGGAGGTGTGCCCTTCGGCACGAAATAGGCGCCGGAGACGACAACCGGCGTCTTGCCGTCGATCCCGTCGGTTGAGCTGTACAGGATGCGGAACTGCTCGCCGGCCTCAGCCAGCCCCAGCGTCGGCGCCAACGGCTCGCTTCGCAGCAACTGTCCAGGCGAGGCGGGGATGTCCTCGCCCCAGGTATAGAACGGCGAGACGCCGCCGTCGCCCTGGGTTGGATCCGCTGCCGGCACCCGCGCCGCCTGGGCGGGGCCACCCAGAACCGTGGTGACCGCAGTCGCCAGCAAGCAGGGCAGCAGCAGGATCATGCGGCAGGTCCGCAAGGCGCGTCGTCCGGTTCGGGCTGCCGGCCGCATCCCTACCAGCCCGGGCCGGGTCCGAAGCCGACATAGCCAGGCCCCCATGGACCCCAGCCGCCCCAGTCCCACGCCCCGTCGGAATACATCTGCGCCGTCATCTCCTGCTCATCGGCCAGCTTCTGCTGCTGCACGTGCAGCCGGTACTGGTTGTAGACCTGCTGGGTGCCGACATACAGGCAGTCACACACCAGCGGATCGGCATAGACATAGTGCACGGTGTCGCCATGCATACGCTGCACGAAATGATGTGGCGGCAGGCGGTTCAGCATCGCCTGACGTTCCGGCGTGTTGGCCGGGCGGACGATGAACCCGGCGGCGGCCAGGTTGTCCTCCTTGTCCGTGACCCGCTGCTGCGGACTTTCGCAGGCGGCTACGGCCAGCACGGCGGTCAGCGCCAGCGGCGTCATTGCCCGCGCGCGATATGTGGCGCCTGCGTTGGAATTCAGCCTGCGGAATGTCATGGGCATCCTGATGATCGTGCGAAAGACCTGATGACTACCGACTGCGCCAGCCGCCGGCCAGCCCCGCGCGGCCGGCATCCTGACCCAGTCCAGTCTGTGAACATGCTTTTGATCCATCCACAAGTGGCTGTCATGCGTCCGCAACATTCGGTTACGCCGCGGATTAAGGATTCATTCAGCTTTTACCCGCTAATTTCCCATCGCCGCCGTTACAGGAGCGCGTCGTATGTGCACCTCCAGCCTGTCCACCGCGTCCGCGGCAGGATCCGTTCCCCAGGTGCCGGGCGCAAGGGGGGCAGGCGCGGCCACGGCTGCTTGGCGGACCAACTCGGCGCGTCAGCACCACCAGGGCCTGATACCGGCGGCCCAAAGGGACGACCGGTATGCGGGCAGGGTTGCCAAATGGACGTGTCATGCGGCTGCCCGCAAAATCAATACGATACCCACGGCCCGACCGTTTGAAGAACGGTCAATAATTCGGGCCGTGGGTATGACACTGGCTGCGTCCGCCATTTTTTGCCCGGTCGGCGTTCCGGCGGGTCCGGCAAACCGCCTCGACGCACGGTTCCGATGATCCTCACCGCCTCCGAGACCGCCCCGCGCGGCACCTTTGAGGCGATCTTCGCCGCGCTCGACCGCAGCACCGCGGCGGCGGTCGGGCCCGCCACGCCGCGTCTGCTGGTCATCCCCTTGCGTGATCAGGCCAAGGCGGTCGTCGGCGGCCTGTGGGGTGTCACCCTGTTCCGCTGGCTGCAGATCGAGATGCTGTTCGTCCCCGAGACGATGCGCGGCCGTGGCGTCGGTTCGGCATTGATGGCCGTCGCGGAGGCCGAGGCTCGTATCCGCCTCTGCCTTGGCATCAATCTCGACACGTTGAGCTTCCAGGCCGCGGGCTTTTACGAGAAGCTGGGATTCCGCCGGTTCGGCAGCCTGGACGACTGCCCGCCCGGGCACCAGCGGCTGTTCCTGCAGAAGCGCCTGGCATGATCGCCGACTTGCTGCACCACGCCCGGCGGCTGGCCGGGGGCGGCCAGGATGTGGCGGCGCGGACAACCTACCTGAACCTGCTGCGGCTGGATCCCACGCACATTGACGGCCTGACCGAACTTGGCGCGCTGGCGCATGCCGGCGGCTACGCCTCGGCGGCGCGCGCGGCTTATCGCCAGGCCGTGGCCATCCATCCCGGCAGCGCTCTGGCCCAGGTCGGCTATGGCGACCTGCTGCGCGAGTCCGGCGACCTGCCCGCCGCCTGCCAACACTATTACGCCGCCCTGGCAGCCGATCCGGAGTTGGCGCGGGCGCATCAGGGGCTGGCCTGGGCACTGAGCGAGCTGGGCGCACCTGCCGAGGCGCACTGGCACAAGGGCTTCGCCGGCCATGCCGTCGTCCGCCGGCGCTACCGCGGCAGCGGTCCCGCCATCAGGCTGCTGCTGCTGGTCGCCGCTGTTGGCGGCAACATCCCGACCCAGGGCTGGATCGACGACCGGATCTACGCCGTTACCGCGGTGTATTGCGACTTCCTCGATCCTGCCGCGCCGCTGCCGGGCCACGATCTGATCTTCAATGCCATCGGTGATGCCGACCGCTGCGCCGCCGCGCTGCAAGCTGCCGAGCGGATCGCCGCACGCAGCTCCGCGCCGCTGCTCAATCCACCGGCCCGGGTGAGGGCGACCGGGCGGGAGGCGAATGCCCGGCGGCTTGCCGGTCTGCCCGGCGTGGTGGTGCCCCGGGTGACCCGGCTGTCGCAAGCTGAGCCGCGCTTTCCGCTGCTGCTGCGCGCGCCTGGCTACCACACCGGCCAGCATTTCCTCCGCGTCGAGGACGCCGCCGCGTTGCCCGCCGCCGCCGCGGCCATGCCCTGCCCAGATCCGCTGGTGATCGACTACCATGACGCGCGCGGGGCGGACGGCATGGCGCGGAAGTACCGCGTCATGTTCATCGATGGGGCGGTTTATCCCTGGCATCTGGCGATTTCGGCGGACTGGAAGGTGCACTACTTCACCGCCGCGATGGCCGCCGACGCGGCTCTCCGGCAGCAGGAACAACGCTTCCTCGACGACATGCCGGCGGTCCTGGGTCAGCGGGCAACGGCCGCGCTGACCCGCATCCAGGCCATCCTGGGGCTCGACTACGCCGGCATCGACTTCGCACTGACCGCGGATGGCTCGCTGCTGCTGTTCGAATGCAACGCCACGATGGTGCTCGCGCCGCCGGACGCCGATCCGCTGTGGGACTACCGCCGTCCAGCCGCTGCCGCGGCGATCAACGCCGCCGGCGCGATGCTGCGTCGGCGGCCCACCAGGGATCTTCGCGCATGAACGAGGCAGCCTGTGCGCAAGCCATGGCGCTGCATCAGGCCGGCGAGATCGGCCAGGCGGCCGAGCTATACGGTGCGATCCTGCAGCGGGATCCTTGCCATGCCGACAGTCTGCATCTGCTTGGCCTGATCCATGCCGAACATGGCGACGCGCAGACCGGCGTGTCGCTGATCCGCCGGGCGATGGCGCTGGCGCCAGGATCAGCGGCGCACTGCAACAGCCTGGGCCACGCCTATCGCCGCCTCGGCCGGCAGCAGGATGCGCTTGACGCCTACCGCGACGGCATCGCACTTCGCCCGGACTCACCGCAGATCCACAACAACCTGGCGACCACCCTGCGCGACGCCGGCCGGCCGGCCGAAGCGGTGGCGCACTATCGCCAGGCTGCCGCGCTGGCGCCGGAGGTGGCGGATATCTGGTACAATCTGGCAAATGCCCTCGCCGATATTGGCGAACCGGCGGAGGTCGACCTTTGCTATCGGACCGCGCTGCGCCTGCAGCCGGCCTCGGTGGCGACGTTGGGAAACTACGGCAGTTGGCTGATGACGCAGGGCCGGCTGGCCGAGGCGGACACCTGCCTGGCCGAGGCGGTGCGCCTGGAACCTGCGAACGCCGCCGCGTGGAACAATCTTGGCATCGCCCGACGTGAAGCCGGACGCAACGACGCCGCACGGTGCTTCCGCCAGGCTCTGGCCGCCGACCCGGCGCTGGCCGACGCGCACTACAACCTGGGCTGCGTGCTGTCCGGCGACGGCCGCACCGAGGACGCGATCATCTGTCATCAGGCGGCGCTGGCCGCCGACCCGCGGTTCGCCCGCGCCCGCCTGGCTGCCTGCATGGCGGAGCTGCCGATCCTCTACCAGACGGAGGCGGAGGTCAGCGTCCGCCGCCAGCGCTACGCGGACGCGCTGTCGCGGCTGCCGGCGGCCGGCCTGGGGGAAGCGATCGGCAGCTCACAGCCGTTCTTCCTGCCCTACCAGAACCAGGACGACCGGGCGCTGCAGGCGGCCTATGGCCGGCTGGCCTGCCAGGCTGTTGCGCAGGCACAACCGGCCGCACCACTGGTTCGGCCGCCTGTGGATGGGGAGCGTATCCGGCTGGGCATCGTCAGCGGCTTCTTCTGCGACCACACCCTGTTCAAGCTGTTCCTGGAGGGCTGGCTGACCCGGCTGAACCGCAGCCGGTTCGAGATCATCGGCTTCCACACCGGCCGCACACGCGATGCGCAGACCGCCCGCTGCGCCGCCTGGTGCGAGCGGTTCGTCCAGGGGCTGCCGTCGCAGGCCGCGTGGCGGCAGGCGGTCGCGACAAGCCGGCCGCATGCGCTGCTGTATCCCGAGGTGGGAATGGACCCGCTGGTCGGGTGGTTGGCCGCGCAGCGCCTGGCACCGCTGCAGTGCGTCACCTGGGGCCAGCCGGAAACCACCGGGATGCCAACCATCGACGCTTTCCTGTCCAGCACGCTGATGGAGCCGGCCGACGGCGACCGCCACTACACGGAGCGGCTGGTGCGGCTGCCAGGTCTGGGGATGAACTACCGGCCCGATCCCGCCCCAGCGGCGGCCCTGAGCCGAACCAGCCTGGGGCTGCGGCCGGACGGGCCGGTGTTCTGGTCCGGCCAGGCGCTGTACAAATATCTGCCTCAGTACGACGTGGTCTTCCCGCGCATCGCGGCGGCGGTGGGACGCTGCCAGTTCGTCTTCATCGGCTTTGCCAAAAGCGAAGCGGTGACGGAGATGTTCCGCCAGAGGTTGTGGCGCGCCTTCGCTGCCGCCGGCCTGGATGCCGCGGCCCACGTCGTCATCCTGCCGCCGTTGTCGCAGGCCGACTACCTCGCCGCCGCCGGCATGGCGGACGTGATCCTGGACACGCCCGGCTGGTCCGGCGGCAAGTCGACACTGGACTGCCTGCACAACGACCCGGCCATCGTCACCTGGCCGGGCCGCTTCATGCGCGGGCGCCACACCGCGGCGATCCTGCGCCGCATCGGCGCCGAGGCGACCATCGCCACGTCGCTGGACGACTATGTCGCGATCGCCGTGCGCCTGGCGCAGGACCCGGCGTGGCGGGCAGAGGTGCGTCGGGCGGTTGGCTGCGGCAAGCACCAGGCGTTCGACGACGTCGGCTACATCCGAGCGCTGGAGGATTTCATCGTCGGTGCCGTGCAGCCGGCCGAGGCCTGACCGTCGCGGCGGCCTGACCGCCCTGGACGACGGCAGCCGGGTCAGGGACTTCCAGGGCTTCCACCGCGCCCGGTGCCATGGCCTATGGCCGGGCGACCGCCGCCGCGCCACGGACTTTCTCGATCCCCTGCGGGAAGCCGGTGCGGTCGTAGTACTGCCGCGCGTTGCCGCGCCGGCGGCTGTGGCGGGCTGTCGTTCCCTGTGCACCCACCACGTCAAGCAAGGTCGTGCCAAGCACCACCAGCATGGCCAGCCCGACATTGCCGCGCTTCCGATTGCCCGGACGAAGTGCCGTCGCCAGGGTGGCAAGATCAAGGCCATCGCCGGCAACCCGGCTCCAGAGACCGGCCTCCTCCTGAACCGACAGCGACAGGATGCCGCTGCCGATCTCCCGGGCGCCATAGGCCCGCACCAGACCCTCACTGCCCTCCATTCCCAATGGACCGGTAATGCGCCTGGGTGCCAGCAGCTCGATCAGGCCCAGACCGATGCTGAACCAGCCCAGCATCCGGGCCAGCTTGTCCGGCGCGGCAAGTGAGCTTGGGCCGGAGCTGAGCACTTTGGGATCACCCTGCGAGCGGGTGATGTTCGAGATGTAGGTCATAAGGTTATCCCCAATGGCAGGAGGCAAGCGTTCGAGGCGGCTGCAGCCCAGGACATCGATCGCCCGTCCGGATCAAGTAAACGAAGGCGTGGTGGCGTCACCCTGAGGCGGCAATTAGGGCTTCAGGACGACCTTGATGCAGCTATCCTGCTTGTCACGAAATACCTTGTACATGTTCGGGCCGTCCTCAAGTCCGACTGTGTGCGTAATGACGAAGGATGGATCGATCTGGCCCTCCTCGATGCGCCGCAGCAGGTCGTCGGTCCAGCGGTTGACGTGGGTCTGGCCCATGCGCCAGGTCAGTCCCTTGTTCATCGCCTGACCCATCGGGATCTTGTCGACCAGGCCGCCGTAGACACCGGGGATCGAGATGATGCCGGCCGGACGGCAGACATAGATCATCTCACGCAGCACGTGCGGCCGGTCACTTTCCATCATCACCATCTGCTTGGCGCGGTCATAGATGGTATCGGGTTTGGCGAACGATACATGACTTTCCAGCCCAACGGCATCGATGCACTTCTGCGGCCCCTTGCCGTCCGTCAGGTCGTTCAGGCGCTCGATCACGCTTTGCTCGTCAAAGTTGATCGTGATTGCACCGCCGGCCTCGGCCATGCTTAGCCGTTCCGGCAGGCAATCGATCGCAACGACCTGTTTCGCGCCCAATAGGATCGCGCTGCGGATCGCCATCTGCCCGACGGCACCGCAGCCCCAGATGGCGACCGTGTCGGTAGGCTCGATATCACAGTTGACGGCAGCTTGCCAACCGGTGGGGAAGATGTCGCTAAGGAACAGCACCTGCTCATCGGTCAGGCTCTGTGGCACCTTGATGTGCGTTGCGTCGGCGAATGGCACGCGCAGGTATTCCGCCTGTCCACCTGGATACCCCCCGGTCAGATGCGTGTAGCCGAACAGGCCGCCAGTGGCGTGGCCAAACATCTTCTCTGCCAGGTGCTTCTTGCGGTTGGTTGTCTCGCAAACCGAAAAGTTGCCGCGCTTACACTGCTCGCAGGTGCCGCAGATTATGGTGAAGGGAACAACGATGCGGTCGCCCTTCTTCAGGTGGCCGTTGACGCCGGAGCCGACCTCGACCACCTCGCCCATCGTCTCGTGGCCCATGATGTCGCCGGACAGCATGGCGGGGATGAAGTTGTGAAAAAGGTGCAGATCCGAGCCGCAGATCGCGCAACTGGTGACCTTGATGATGGCGTCGCGGGGATCCTCGATAGCGGGGTCGGAGACGGTATCGCAGCGGATGTCCTCCTTCCCGTGCCACACCAAAGCTCGCATGAACTGTTCTCCTGTTTGCTGCGCCGAACGCCTTTGATGCTTGCGCGCGTAGGCCACGCCGGGACGCGCGCTGTTCGAAGCGTTGGAAAATGCCTGACTGCCTTTGGGGGTGATTCTCTAGGCCTCGCAGCCGCCTCTGCCTCAATGCCCGGTTTTGCCCGGGGTTCCCGGGCAGCGCGTGGCTGGGCGTCACCGTGGCGTGAAAGCGGTCGTGCGGTCGATCAAGGGGTGTGTGATCCTGTCCAACCGCCGCATGATCTTGCATCAGGTTCGTGCTGGGTCAGGCGGGTTGAGCCGCTCCGAACGAAGCCTTCTTGCGCCACCAAAAGCATTGCGGTGGCGTTGGCTGCCTCAGGCGCGCGCCAAATAGCGGGCGAAGGCGGCCAGCGTCGCGTCGGAAACATGGTGCTCGATCCCCTCGGCGTCTGATTCGGCGGCCTCGGCTGGTACGCCGACAGCCCGCAGCAGGTCGACCACCACCCGGTGGCGCGCCCGCACCCGCGCGGCCAGACGCTCGCCAGCCTGGGTCAGGAACACGCCGCGATAGGGTTTGGCCACCGCCAGGCCCTCGCGCTTCAAGCGTCCAATCGTCTTGATTGCCGTCGCATGGGCCACCCCCAGGCGACGGGCGATGTCGGTGGGCCGGGCCTCGCCGCCGCTGGTCAGCAGGTCGGAGATCAGCTCGACATAGTCCTCCAGTAATGCGCCCGACTGGGCGGACCGCGCCTTGCCGAAGCGTTTGGCCTGAGTCGGCTCCGCCGGCAGTGAGGGGGCGCCGATCGGCTGCTGCGTCATCTGGTCTGACATGCCCGTCTCCCGCGCCTAGTGCCCGATCGCACAGAAGCGCTGCACGCGCTTCGCCGTGTGAATCGGCCACTTCAAGCCAAACCGACGTATCGCCCTTCATTAATGGGCGATACTAGTGTGGTGGTTCCGAAGTCCGCCATGCTGTGGATCAGCCGTCTTAGCGGACTTCGGAAACATGAACCACACTAGAAAACATTGCTTTACTAGTGTCCTTATCGGTTCAGAAGTTCGTAAGGCGGCTGGTTTGAGCACGACGAACTTCTGAACCGGGACACTAGGTGCTGTTATCAACTGACCGTCTGCAGCAGCAGGACCGCGTTCAGCGCCAGCACGATTGTTGTTGCCGCCATGGCCACTAGCTGCGTCAGGCGGCCGACGGCGAAGCCTTTCATTACCCCGGGCCGGCGGATCAGCACCAGCAGGGCGATCATCGGCACCGGCAGCACCAGGCTGAGCACAACCTGGCTGATCACCAGAGCATCCGTCGCCTGCACCCCCATCGCCACCACCGCCACCGCTGGCAGCATGGTCGCTCCGCGACGCAGCCACAATGGGATACGAAAGCCCACGAAGTCCTGCATGATCGTCTGGCCGGCCATAGTTCCGACTACTGAGCTCGACAGCCCGGACGCCAGCAAGGAGGTCATGAAGGCTCCCGCGGCCACCATTCCCAGCAGTGGCAGCAGGGTGCGATAGGCAGTCTCGATCTCACCGACGTTGGAGTGGCCCTGGTGGAACAGCGTGGCGGCCATCGCCACCATCGCCATGTTCACCAGCCCAGCCAGGCTGAGGGCGATCAGCACCTCGATGTTCGAGTAACCGATCAGTCGCCGCCGCTCCGCGTCTGAACGCGGCTTGACCCGGTCCTTTGTCATCGCTGAATGCAGGTAGATGGCGTGCGGCATCACCGTGGCGCCGACGATGCCAACCGCCAGGGTGACGCTGTCCGAGCCGTCCAGCCGTGGCACGACGGTGTGATACAGCACTTGGCCCCAGGCGGGCGGGGCAATGAACAGCTCGATCAGGTAGGACAGGCTGATGATGCCGACGAAGCCGGTGATGATCAGCTCGATCGGCCGGAAGCCACGCGACTGGAAGCTCAGCACCCCCCAGGTGATGGCAAAGGTGATCAGCAGCCCGGCCAGCAGCGGCAGGTGGAACAGCACGCTGATGCCGATCGCCGCGCCGATTGATTCGGCAAGGTCGGTTGCCATCGCCGCAACCTCACTGACCAGCCACATGGCGATGACCAGCGGGCGGGGGAAATGCAGCCGGCACAGGCTGGCCAGGCTGTGCCCGGAGACGATGCCCAGCCGGGCCGACAACGCCTGGAACAGCATCGCGATGATGTTCGACAGCAGCACCACCCACAGCAGCATGTAGCCGTGCCGGGCGCCGGCCTGGATGTTGGTGGCGAAGTTGCCGGGGTCCATATAGGCGATGGAGGCCACCACCGCGGGTCCGACGAACGGCAGCAGGCCAGGCAGCCCACGCCGGGTGCCGCCCAGGGCGGTCTGCGCAGCGGTGACCGTACGTTCCGACAGGTTGGGGCGAGCGACCAGGTCGCTCATGCAGCGGCTGTTCGACATGCGGCGCGGGACGGACAGCAAGTTATCGCCATAAATGACACCTTCCACCCGATATTGTAGCCATGGCTACATCGGACCTGATGCGAGATTGGCGGCGTTCGGTGAAAGTCAACGGCAGGTGTGGCGCAACAGGCGCCGGCCAGGCCGACACCGTCCGGCTTCCTGCGCCGCTTCGGCGGCTGGCTTTCTCCTGCGACGAAGTATGCTAAAGCCCCGGCCGCATGCGCCACTTCCTAGATTTTGAAAAGCCGATCGCCGAACTTGAAGGCAAGATCGAAGAACTCCGGCGTATGTCGGAGCCTGACGGCATCAACATCGCCGATGAGATCGCCCGCCTGACCACGGTTGCCGACAAGCAACTGCGCACGACCTACGCCCGCCTGACCGCGTGGCAAAAGACCCAGGTCGCCCGGCATCCCGACCGGCCCAAGGCGCAGGACTACATCGATGGGCTGATCACCGAGTTCACGCCGCTCGCGGGTGACCGGGCGTTCGCCGACGACGCGGCGGTGCTTGGCGGCATCGGACGTCTTTGGGGGCGTCCGGTGGCCGTGCTGGGAACCGAAAAGGGCACCGACACCGACTCACGGGTAAAGCACAATTTCGGCATGGCGCGCCCCGAGGGCTACCGCAAGGCTCGGCGGATCATTGAGCTTGCCGGGCGGTTCGCCCTGCCGGTGCTGACCTTCGTCGACACCTCCGGGGCGTTTCCCGGCATCGACGCGGAGGCGCGCGGACAGGCCGAAGCCATCGCCCGCTGTATCGAGGCCTGCCTGGAGGCGCCGGTGCCGATCGTGCCCACGATCATTGGCGAGGGCGGCTCCGGCGGCGCCATCGCGCTGGCCACCGGCGACCGGATCCTGATGCTGGAGCACGCGGTCTACTCGGTGATTTCGCCGGAAGGCTGCGCCTCGATCCTGTGGCGCGATGCTGCCCAAGCCTCGGTCGCCGCCGAGGCGCTGCGGCTGACCGCGGAAGACCTGCTGCGGCTGAAGCTGATCGACCAGATCGTGCCGGAGCCGCTGGGCGGGGCACAGCGCGACAAGACGGCCACCTTGCAGTCAGTCGGCCTGGCCGTGCAGGAGGCGCTGGCAAGTCTGGCGGAGATGGACGCCGCCACGCTGCGGACGAAGCGGCGGGACAAGTTCCTGGCGATGGGGCGCGAGACCGTCGCTTGACCCAAGGCTGCTGATCCTTCGGCTGATGCACATCGGCTGTGGCCGAAACCACAAATTCCTGCTTAGCTGGTAAAGGGGCCGTTTCAGGCAAAAACGCCATGCGCGATGAAATAACTGCTTACAAGCGCGATCGTATTCTGGAAGAAGCGGTCAAGCTGTTCTACGAACGCGGCTTCAACGGCACCACCCTGGACGATATCGCCGGCAAACTGGGTGTAACCAAGCCGTTCATCTACACGCATTTTCGCAGCAAGGTCGAACTGCTGGAGGCGATCTGCCGGCCGACCATTGAGATGTCGCAGGCGGCGATCGCCCAGGCAGCGGGGCAGGGCGGCAGCGCGGCCAGCCGCCTGTACAGCGGCATAGTCGCATTCAGCAAGGTGGTGCTGCAGCGGCAAGCCAACATCGCGGTCTATTTCCGCGAGGAGAAGAACCTGTCGGCGGCCGGCCTCAACGACATCAACACGCTGCGCAAGCGTTTCGACCGGCTGCTGAGCGATCTGCTGGAAGAAGGTGTGCAAGCCCACGAGTTCCGCGTCGCCGATGTGCGGGTGGCGGCCTTGGCGATCGGCGGCATGGTGAGCTGGGCCTACACCTGGTACCAGCCGGACGGGCGGCTGTCGATCGACGAAGTAGGCGCCAAACTGGCACGCTTCGCGCTGGAAATGGTCGGCGCCCACGCCAAGGAATCGGTTGGCGCGCACGCCGCGCCGTCGCCCGGCGCCCACGCTGCGGGGGCGGTCGCTACTCCACCTTGAAGCCGCGGGCGTTCCAGATGCCGCGCACCGCCGGGGTGGACAGGAACGCCATGAAGCTGCGCGCCTCCGGCGTGTCGTTGTCCTTGATCACGGCGAACGGATAGGTCACCGGGTCATGGCTGTTCTCGGGGAACACGCCGGCGATCGAGACGGCCTTCGACACTGCGGCGTCGGTCGAGTAGACGATCCCCGCCGGCGCCTCACCACGCTCCACCAGCAGCAGGGCAGAGCGCACGTCCTGCGCTGTGGCCAGCCGCCCCGCCGCCTGATCCCACACCCCCAGCTTGCGCAGTGCCTGCTCGGCATAGATCCCGGCGGGGACATGTGCCGGATCCCCCACCGCCAGCCGGCCGTCTGGGCCAAGCAGGGCCGCGAGGTCCAGTCCGGGGCCGATCTGCACCTGCTTCGGCTGGTTCGCCGGCACGATCAGCACCAGGTCGTTGCCCAGCAGGTCCCGCCGCGTGCCAGCCGCCAGCAGGTTCTTCTTTGCCAGGTCGTCCATCCACTTCTCGTCGGCTGAAGCGAACACATTAACCGGCGCTCCCTGCTCGATCTGCTGCGCCAACGTGGAACTCGCGGCATAGGACAGCCTGGGCATCGCGTGCCCGTCCTTCACCCACAGCGTGGCGACGTCGTTCATCGCGTTGGTCAGACTGGCCGCGGCGAACACCGTCAGTGTCTGCTGCGCCCAGCACGGCACAGGGGCCAGCAGCAGCAGGCAAAGAAATAGCGAGCGCATGGCACCTCTCGGGGGCAGAGCATGATCCCGTCGTGACGGGTGAGTCATGCGGTTGGACGACACGCACGATCCTGTCCGGCGGAATGTCGGAACGGGCGGTACGGCGATGCGGCAAACGTCGTTACGACCGGCTGGGTCCGTCATGCAGCGGGCTACTGCGCCAGCGAGGGGGTGGTGCCGGCAATGGCCAGCAACTCCTGCTGCGTCGGCACATGGTCGTAAACGACGGTATCGAACAGCGCCGCCAGACTCAGCGGATCACCGCCGCGCAGCCACGCCACACCCAGCAGGCGGTTGATCGAGGGCGGTTCCTCGACCCAGCCGAACGGCATCGACGGCGCGACATAGGCCTGACCCTTCTGCACGGCGCGCAGGCTGGCCCAGGCCTGGGTCTTCAGCACCGGTTGCGCCGCCGGATCCGACAGGATGATGACGTCCGGATCCAGCTTGCGGATGGCGTCCACCGTAGCGGGGCGGAACGTGCCGGTGCCGTCCGGTGCGACCACCTGCCAGCCCAGATAGGTGAACACCGCGGTCACGTCGGTGCCGGGTGCCGCGGCCAGCAGACCATCGGGGCCACGGGCATACAGCACCCTTGGATGCGCCTGCGGCGGCTTCGGCAGCGCCAGGATCGCCTCTGCGACGCGCGCGACCGCCTCGGCCTGCGCCGGTTGATGCAGGATGCGCCCGACGGTGCGCGCCACGGCGGGGATCTGTTCCAACGCGCCATCGAACAGCAGGGTCGGCACGCCGGTCTTCTGTTGCGTCTCCTCGGCCAGTTGCCGGTAGCGCGGCGAGACGGTGCCGTAGTCCAGGATCAGGTCCGGGTGCAGCGCCTGGATTGCCGCCGGAGAGGCCTGCGGACCGGTCACCCGCGGCACGCTGGGCAGGTTGCCCGCTGCCGGCGCCAGCAGCGCCTTTGCCGGCCCACTGACCGGACCAGGAAAGCCGATCATCTGCCCCGGTGCGATCGCCGCCAGTAGCACGGCGGCGGGTGGGCCGGCGGGCAGCACTCTGTCGATGTGGTCGGGGATGGTGACGGTGCGGCCAGTCGCATCGGCGATCTCTGCCGCCAGGGCGCCATGCAGCATGGCCGGCGACAGCGCCAGCAGCGATGTGAAAACCAGCAGCAGACGCATCATGCAATCGATCCCCTCACACCGACGGTATATCCTGCCAGCTACAGCGGCAATTGGTAATCCAGGGTTGCCATGCCGGCTGGTCCGGCAAAACGTCAATTGATCTGCCGGTTGGTCCGGCAAAACGTCAATTGATCTGCCGGCTGGTCCGGCAAAACGTCAATTGATCTGCCGGCTGGTCCGGCAAAGGTCGATTGATCTTCGCGGTATGACGTGTTTCGGTGCGGTATGGCGGCGTCAAAGGCATCATCCACTGTAAGTGGCGACACGGATCCCTCGGCTGGCGGCAAAGCCGATCTGGCGGGAGCAGCGGCGTCCAAGTCCGGTAACGCGGCCTCGCCCCGCGTCACCCGTAAGGCAGCAGCACAGAAAGGCGCAAAGACGCCGGCCGGCAAGGCGGTCAACCGCCTCAGCATCCGGCTAGACCTGGCCTCCGGCGCCCGCATTGGGCCCGGCAAGGTCGCGGTGCTGGAGGAAATCGCCCGCTCCGGCTCGATTTCCGCGGCCGGGCGGGCGCTGCACATCTCCTACCGCCGCACCTGGGAACTGGTGGAGGACCTGAACGCCTCGCTGGGCGCGCCAGTCGTGCAGACCGCGGCTGGCGGCAGCGGCGGCGGCGGCGCCAGCCTGACCGAACTCGGGCACGCCGTGGTGACCCGGTATCGCTCGATCGAGGCGGATTGCGCCGCGACGTCCCATAAGCATCTGGTGGCGCTGCAGCGCCTGACGCGCGGTCGCCCGTCGGGGTAGCATGGTTCCACCGGGGTTGAACCGCTCCGGTTCATCGTTTCTCCCCGGTATTCGCGCAGCATCGCACCTTTGCACGGTTCGAACCTGCGCGGAGCCGCTTTGAGGCATCACCGCGGCAACCTCGCGCGATTGTCGCTTCATCCGGCGGCGGATGCGGCGTAAGGCCAGCGCTTTAATCAGGAGCCTCACCATGAAGTTATCCGCCCGCAACCAGATCGCCGGCACAATCAAGAAGGTCTCGCCCGGCGCAACGACGACCCACGTCACCATCGAAGTTTCGCCGGATGTGACGATCACCGCCTCCATCACCAATGAGGCGGCGGAGGAACTTTCGCTGAAGGCCGGCATGCCGGCATTTGCGGTGGTCAAGGCCTCCGACGTAATGGTCGGCGTCTAAAACGGCGGCACCTTCGGAAGGACAGCCGGCACGCCCTGCTGCAGCGCGGGGCCCGGCCGGTCCCGCGGGCGCCAACCGAGCTCGCCCGCGGCAGGCCGATCCTACAACCCCGCCTGGGTAACGAACTTGGTGTTCAGGTAGGCCTCGATCGCCTCCGATCCGCCCTCGGACCCGTAGCCGGAGTCCTTCACCCCGCCGAACGGCACTTCCGGCAGCGCCAGGCCCATATGGTTGATCGTCATCATCCCTGCCTCTACCGAGGCCGCGATGGCATTCGCCGTCTTCGCTGAGCGGGTATAGGCGTAGGAGGCGAGGCCATAGGGCAGGCGGTTTGCCTCGGCCACCACATCGTCAAAGCCGCGGAACGGCGAGATGATTGCCAGCGGGCCAAACGGCTCCTCGTGCATCACCCTGGCCTCCATCGGCACGTCGGTCAGCACCGTCGGCTCGAAGAAGTTGCCCTTGTTTCCAATGCGGCTGCCGCCGGTGCGGATCGTTGCTCCTTTTTGCTGGGCATCGCCGATGAAGCTTTCCATCGCGGTGATGCGGCGAGCGTTGGCTAGCGGCCCCATCGTCGTGCCGGATTCCAGGCCGTCGCCCACCTTCACCTTCTTGGTCTGGGCAAGGAAGCCTTCGACGAACTGCTCGTAGACCTTCTCCTGCACCAGCATCCGCGTTGGTGACACGCAGACCTGCCCGGCATTGCGGTACTTTGCCCCAGCCAGCATCCGGCTGGCGACGTCGACATCCGCGTCGTCGAAGACGATCGCCGGCGCATGACCGCCCAGCTCCATCGTCACCCGCTTCATGTGCGCCCCCGCCAGCGCGGCTAGCTGCTTGCCGATGGCGGTGGAGCCGGTGAACGACATCTTGCGGATCACCGGATGCGGGATCAGGTACTCCGAGATTTCCGCCGGCACGCCATACACTAGGTTGATGACGCCCGCCGGCACGCCCGCATCCGCGAAGGCTCGGATCAGCTCCGCCGGCGAGGCGGGGGTTTCCTCCGGCGCCTTGACGATGATCGAGCATCCTGCCGCCAGCGCGGCTGACAGCTTGCGCACCACCTGGTTAATCGGGAAGTTCCAAGGGGTGAAGGCTGCGACAGGGCCGACCGGCTCCTTGATCACCAACTGGTAGACACCGGGCACACGGGCCGGAATCACCCGGCCGTAGGCGCGGCGGGCCTCCTCGGCGAACCAGTCGATCACGTCGGCGCCTGCCATCACCTCCATCTTTGCCTCGCCTACCGGCTTGCCCTGCTCCATTGTCATCAAGCGGGCAATCCCGTCGGCCCGCTCGCGCAGCAGGTCAGCCGCCTTGCGCATCACCTTGGAACGGTCGAAGGCCGACACCTTGCGCCACGTGGCAAAGCCTTTCTCGGCGGCGTCCAGCGCGCGGTCCAGGTCCGCCGTCGCGGCGTGCGGCACGGTGCCGATCTTGTCGCCGGTGGCCGGATTGACCACGTCGATCACACGGCCACCCTCGGCCGGGCCCCAGGTGCCGTTGATGAAAAGCGAGACGTCAGAATACATGTTTCCTGTCCTTATAGGGTGGGCTGGGCTGGGTCAGCCGCCAGACCCGAGACATGGCACCAACCGGCAAGACGTTCAACCAATCCACCTCGCGTTATGTCCAGAATAGCATGACGATGCGGCGGGACAACCGCCGGTATGCGGGTCTTCCGCCTGGCAAACCTCGCCGCGGATGTCTGCCGAGATGGCATGACGCAGTTGCAACGTCCGCACTGCGTTGGCTAGGAATCGCGCACAGCTACCAATGTGCGTCGCTAGTGGTCCGATCCCGACACTCGCATCCCATGCGGTCGGGTGAATCGGCCCACCAAACAACGGTAGTGCCCGATCGCAGAGAAGCGCGAAACGCGCTTCGCCGCGTGAATCGGCCACTTCAAGCCAAACCAACGTATCGCCCTTCACTGATGGGCGATACTAGTGGTGAAATCGGACGGTTCTTTCCGTCTGATTTCACCACTAGTTTCTCGATCACCGGGGTCGTTTATGTTGCGTCCGTCATCACGCCTGCTCATCGCCTTGCTTCCCGTGGCTCTCATCGGGTTCGCATTCGTCCCATCGCTGCAGGCCACGCCGCCGCGGATCATGACGACGGCATCGGACAGCGTGCAGGTCGATGGCGCCTGGGCCCGCGCATCAGCGGGCGCGGCCACCACTGGTGCCGCTTACCTCACGCTGATGGGCGGCGCTCAGCCGGATACCCTGGTCGGTGTCAGCACGCCGGTTGCCGCGACGGCCCAGGTGCATGAGACCAGCAACGACAACGGCATCATGAAAATGCGTCCAGTCGAGGCCGTGCCAATCCCGCCGCACCAGATGGTGACGTTCAGGCCGGGCGGTTACCACATCATGCTGACAGGTCTGAAACACCCCTTGGCGGAGGGGCAGAGCTTTCCCGTGACGCTGACATTCGCGCATGCAGTTCCCGTCACCGTCGAGGTGCAGGTGCGTGCGATCGGGCGATCAGCCGCCAGCAGCATGAGTGGCCACGACGGCATGCCGATGCGGTAATCTCCTTCTGACTGCCAGTCTGTCGGAGTGGAACTGCGGACGACGATCCTGCTGTATTCAGCAGGGATCGCCGTTCCGTTCGATCGCGGCCAAGGTGTTGCGGGTTGTTGGTTCAACTGGTGCGTTGGCGGCTTTAGAGCGTGATCCGCGCAGGTAGCATCACACGCAGCGGTGAATCACGCGATCAAACAACGGGTTAGAGGGGGGTCCGTGAGCCAATGCGAACGGACACCACTCTAAACGACGATCGCCGCCCGCTCTCCCGCGGCCCGAACCCACGCCGCCTCCATGTCCTCGTCGAACAGCTCGGTCAGCTTCTTCATCATGGTGCCACCCAGCTCCTCGGCATCCACGATCGTCACCGCGCGGCGATAGTACCGGGTAACGTCATGGCCGATGCCGATGGCAATCAGCTCCACCTGGTCGCGGTTCTCGATGTCGCGGATGACTTCGCGCAGGTGCTTCTCCAGGTAGTTGCCGGGATTGACCGACAGCGTCGAATCATCCACCGGCGCCCCGTCGGAGATCACCATCAGGATCCGCCTGTGCTCCGGCCGCACCAGCAGCCGCCGATACGCCCACAGCAGCGCCTCGCCGTCGATGTTCTCCTTCAGCAGGCCCTCGCGCAGCATCAGCCCCAGGTTCTTGCGCGCCCGCCGCCACGGCGAATCCGCCGCCTTGTAGATGATGTGCCGCAGGTCGTTCAGCCGGCCGGGATTGCGCGGCTTGCCCTCCTGCACCCAGCGCTCGCGGCCCTGGCCGCCCTTCCAGGCCCGCGTGGTGAAGCCCAGCACCTCGACCTTAACCGCGCAACGTTCCAGCGTCCGAGCCAGGATGTCGCCGCACATCGCCGCAACGGTGATCGGCCGGCCGCGCATCGAGCCGGAGTTGTCGATCAGCAGCGTCACCACCGTGTCGCGGAACTCCATATCCAGTTCCCGCTTGTATGACAGCGCCTGCATCGGGTTGATGACCACGCGCGCCAGCCGCCCGGCATCCAGCAGCCCCTCATCCAGGTCGAACTCCCACGACCGGGTCTGCTGCGCCAGCAGCCGCCGCTGCAGCCGGTTCGCCAGCTTGGAGATCACCCCCTGCAGATGCTGCAGTTGCTGGTCGAGCTGCTGCCGCAGCCGCGACAGTTCGTCCGCGTCGCACAGCTCCTCCGCCTCGACCTCTTCATCGAACTGCCGGGTGAAGGGGCGGTATACCGCCTCATTGTCGGGGTTCGGCCGCTCGCGCCTCGGCTGCGGGCCGCCGGGACGGTCGTCTCCCTCGGCCACCGCCGCCTCTTCCTCGGACTCCTGGCCGTCATCATCGGCGGCCTCGCCCTCCATCTCCTCGGGCTGCGCCCCCAGCATCGAATCCTGTTCGGATTCCGACTGACCCTCACCGTCCTGAGCGTCATCCTGCGCGCCGGATTGCTCGCCGCCGTCCTCACCATCCTCGGAGTTGTCGTCCGGTTCGGCGTCGACCTCGGCCTCCGCCAGGTCCAGCGCAGCCAGCAACTTGCGTGAGGCGCGCGAGAAGGCCATCTGGTCCTCCTGCGCCGTCATCATCTCCACCAGCGCCTGATCGGCCGAGTCACCCAGCGTATCGCGCCACAGGTTCAGCACCCGCTGCGCGGCTTCCGGAACCGCATCGCCCGACAGCCGCTCCCGCGCCAGCAACGCCAGCGCCTTGTCGATCGGCAACTGGTCCTTGCGGGTCATGCGGTCATAGCCCTCGGACTCGCACTCCTCGGTCAGCTTGGCCTGCAGGTTGGCATTGACGCCGTGCATGAAGCGGGAGCCGACAACCTCCACCCGCACCTGCTCCAGCGCATCATAGGCGTCCTTCGCCTCTCGCCGCGTCGGCATCCGCTGTGCATGCAGGCCATCGTCATGGTGGCGCAGCCGCAGCGCAATGGCATCAGACTGGCCGCGCAGCTTCGCCATCTCGGCCGGCGGCAGTGCCCGCGTCGGCAGCGGCAGCCGTGCCCGCTTGCCAGAGACACCGGACGGCCCGGGCTGGAACGCCACCTGCACATCCGGCTGGTCAGCGATCGCCCGCAGCACGCCGGCGGTCGCCCGCTTGAACTCCTCGGTCCGCGTGTTGTCCTTGTTCGACCCGCTCATGCCAACCTGCTCCAGGCCACACGCGTGGCGCGACACTGAGACCAACTCACGACGATAGAGGCGAAGATCATCCAAACTTCCGTGTGGTGAAGCCGCCGACGGCGATGTCCTCGTTGAAGCAGCGCTGATAATACTCCGCTACCGTTGAGCGTTCCGCCTCATCGCACTTGTTCATGAACGTCACCCGGAAGGCGAAGCCGATGTCGCCGAAGATGCGCGCATTCTCCGCCCAGGTGATCACCGTGCGCGGCGACATCACCGTCGAGATGTCGCCGTTGATGAACCCCGCCCGGGTCAGGTCCGCCAGCGCCACCATGCTCTCCACCCGCTTCTTCGCCGCGGCGTCCCGGCTGCCGTCGACACCCATCTTCGCCAGCACGATCCCCGTCTCGGTCGCATGCGGCAGGTAGTTCAGGGTGGCGACGATGTTCCACCGGTCCATCTGGCCCTGGTTGATCTGCTGCGTGCCGTGGTACAGCCCAGTGGTGTCGCCCAGGCCCACCGTGTTGGCGGTGGCGAACAGCCGGAATGAGGGATGCGGCCGGATCACCCGGTTCTGGTCCAGCAACGTCAGCTTGCCCTCAACCTCCAGCACCCGCTGGATGACGAACATCACGTCTGGCCGCCCGGCATCGTATTCGTCGAACACCAACGAGCACGCGTGCTGCAGCGCCCACGGCAGGATCCCCTCGCGGAACTCGGTGATCTGCTTGCCGTCCTTCAGCACGATGGCGTCCTTGCCGATCAGGTCGATGCGGCTGATATGGCTGTCAAGGTTGACGCGGATGCACGGCCAGTTCAGCCTGGCGGCAACCTGTTCGATGTGCGTGGACTTGCCGGTGCCGTGATAGCCCTGGATCATCACCCGCCGGTTGTAGGCATACCCCGCCAGGATCGCCAAGGTCGTCTCGCGATCGAACTTATAGGACGTGTCGACATCCGGGACATGCTCCGTGCGAACAGAAAACGCCGGCACCTGCATGTCGGTGTCGAGGCCGAAAGCCTCGCGCGCCGAAACCTTGCTGTCCGGGAGGTTGATCTCCGAGGTCGGGCGGGTCGGGGCGATGTCTACAGCCGTGTTCATAGTCCAGCGGTTCCTGTTGCAATTCCTGGAAAGTCTAGCGTTGGTGCGCCGCCGCGCAAGGGCGCCGGCAGGCAGGTCGGTAGTCGCTAGTGGTCCGGTCCCGACACTCGCATCTCATGCAGTCGGGTGAATCGGCCCACCAAACAACGGCTAGTGGAAAAATCGGACGGTTGTGTCCGTTTGATAGCCACTAGCCTGCAGCAGAGACGCGCGCTTCGGTGCCAAGGCGGGAGCGGACCACTGCATAGGCAAGGTTGATCGTCTTCAGGCGTTCCTCGGCATCACGGCTGCCACCATTGGCATCCGGATGGTGCCGCTTGGCCAGCTCCTTGTAGCGGCTCTTCACCGCATCCAGGGTTGTCGGCCACGACAGGCCTAAAGTCGCCAGCGGCTCTCGAAGTTCCGCCGGCGCCTGCTGCGCATCCTGCCGTGGACCGCCTCTCACCCGACCCGTCGCCAGGATGTGCAGCGGATCCTTCAGCACATCCTCCTCCCACGCCGCATGACCCAGGCTGCCGATCGGCCAGGTCGGCCGCTGCCAGGATGTGTCGGCACGCAACTGCGCTTCGACTTCGGCGGGAGACATACCTTTGTAGTAGTCCCAGCCGGCGTTGTAGGCCCGCACATGGTCCAGGCAGAACCAGTAATAGTCGTTCAGCGTCGTACGCGACTTCGGCGCGCGGTATTCGCCAAGCTGGTCGCATTCAGGCATGTCACAGGGCCGGCCCGCAGGTGCGGCCGGGTCGGGAGCATAGGCCCGGGGGCGCCCAGGGGCACGGGTGGGGCGTCGCATCATCGTCGCCTTTATGTGCGCGCCAGCCACCTGTTGGCAATGGTCCGCGGCATGGCGGAACGGGATTCTGACCCCACCCGCACGGGGCGTGCCGATGCCCAGCGGCTTGCCAGTGCCATGAGTACCAGATGTCCCACCAGTGGATCCCAGAGCAGAAAAAAGCCGCGGCGGGATCACGCGTCCCTGTGACCGAGATCACAAACCGATCACGGCCGGTCTGCTACCAAGACGGCCAGAAGGAGATCTGGCAATGAATATGGAAATAGTGAAATTCGCGCAGCAGAACTGGCACCAGATTCCAGACTGCCAAGCTGTCGTCATGCGGTGGCTTGATCTGACCGTCCCGCCCCACGTAGTTCGCCACGCCAATCCCATCACGTCGCCGGGGTTGCCGGCGCTGGATTGGCCGGCGGATCTGTTTGCCGATGAGGTGCGGACAGAACCGGCCTAGTATCGCCCATCATTGAAGGGCGATACGTCGGTTTGGCTTGAAGTGGCCGATTCACGCGGCGAAGCGCGTTTCGCGCTTCTCTGCAATCGGGCACCAGACCAGATCGCTGGCTGCCGCCGATGCTCACGGCCTTATCGTCAGGACCCTTGGGCAGCGCCCATAAGTACGCAGGACCCTTGGGCAGCGCCTATAAGTACGCAGGACCCTTGGGCAGCGCCCATAAGTACGAATGTGTGGCGAAGGGCGCGTCGCCAAGCTAATCGCCGAACGTCGCGGAAACCGCGCCCAGCGCGTTCAACGCCGGCGGAAACCCGGTATAGGGCGCGGTCTGGATGATCGCCTCGATCACCTGCGCCTGGGTAAGGCCCAGGTTCAGCGCCGACTGGCCGAACTTCGCCACCTGCTCCGGCAGCCGCAGCGCGGTGAAGGCGGCGATCGCGACCAGGACGCGCCGCCGATGGTCGAGACCTGGGCGTGACCAGATCTCGCCATAGCCATAACGGATCGCCGTGGCATACAGCGCGCCGGTGACCGCGTTGTCCGGCGCGGCATACCCCTGCGTCGCCCGGCTGCCGTGCAGTTCGGCCATCAGCGCCGAGCCGCGCTGGTCCAGCTCCTGCAGCGACGCCTCCTCGGGCGGGTCGGCTGGGAACGTGATGCCGCGTTCGGCGAAGACCTGTCCGGCCAGCTCCAGCGTTTCCTCCGCCGCCGAGAAACCCGAATACAGCGATGCCTGCACCAGGATCTCGCGGATCGCCTCGGCGCCAAGACCGTGCGTCAGCCCCGCGCCCAGGTGCCGCCGCAGCGTCTTCAGCCGCGGCCCCACCGCCAGGCACGCGATGCTGCAGACCAGCCGGTCCGTCAGATCCAGCCCAGGCCGGCTCCAGATGCCGCCATAGGCCGCCTCGGTCAGCAGGTGCGACAGGCCGGGCGGCTGCGCGACGGAGCCGAACAGCGTTCGCAGCATGCCCTCGCCCTGGTGGCGCAGCTCTTGGCGGGTCATCCAGTCTCTCCGTGCAGGCGAACGACAGTCTCATCGAAGCCAGGCCAGAGTCTAGCTGCCCCTCTTTGGCCGCCCCCGATCGGCCGCCGCCCCGTTGGCCGCTCCCCTGGGCGCCCCCCTGGGCGCCCCGGTGCCACCCGGCTTGCCGGTCCGGCAGAAACCAGACACGATCGTTCTCAATCGGAGGAGATGCATGCCCACCCGCCCGCTCAGTATCGCCATCATCGGCGCCGGCATTGGCGGCCTGACCGCCGCTGCCTGCCTGCGGCGCGCCGGCCTCGACGTGCGCATCTATGAGCAGGCGAGGGGCTTCACCCGCCTCGGCGCCGGCATCCAGCAGGCGCCGAACGCCGTGCGCGTGCTCTACGCGCTGGGGCTGCGGGACCAGCTCCTCGCCCATGCCTTCCAGCCGGAGTCCAACGATTCCCGCGACCACGACACCGGCACCCTCACCAACTCCCTGCCGCTCGGTCAGGTCACGTTGCAACGCTACGGCGTACCCTATTTCCTGATGCACCGCGGCGACCTGCACGCCATGCTGAACGATCTGGTGCCGCCTGACATCATCCGGCTGAACCACAAGCTGGCTGGTCTGGAGCAACAGACCGACGGCACCGTTCGCCTCCGCTTCACCAATGGCGATGCAGCCGAGGCGGATGCCGTAATCGGCGCGGACGGCGTTCACTCGGTGGTCCGCGCGCTGATGCTGGGCCACGAACAGCCCCGCTTCACCGGCCGCGTCGCCTACCGCGCGGTTTTCCCCACCACGCTGCTGGGCGGCCTGCAACCCGATCCCTGCGTGAAATGGTGGGGTCCCGACCGCCACATCGTCAGCTACTACGTCAACCCAAGCCGTGACGAGCTGTACTTCGTCACCTCCACCCCAGAGCCGGAATTCTCCGTCGAATCCTGGTCTGCCAAGGGCGACCTCGCCACCCTGCGCGCGGCCTATGACACGTTCCACCCGCGGGTGCGCGCCATCCTCGACGCCTGCCCGGACGTGCACAAATGGGCACTGGTCGAGCGTGATCCGCTGCCGCGCTGGACCGAAGGCCACGTGGCCCTGCTGGGCGACGCCTGCCACCCGATGACCCCATACATGGCACAGGGCGCCTCCACCTCCATCGAGGACGGCGCCGTCCTGTCCCGCTGCCTGGACGGCGTCGACCGCGACGGCATCCCCCAGGCGCTGCGGCGCTATGAGGCCGCGCGCCGGCCGCGCACCAGCCGCATCCAGCAGACCTCCGCCCGGAACACCTGGCTGAAGCATCCGCACGACGCCGACTGGGTCTATGGCTACGACGCCTGGACGGTGCCATTGCCGGTCTGACCGCGACCCACGCTCGCGGTCCATACAGTAAGGGAGAACCACATGCAGGCAGGATTCCTCGGCGTCGGCAACATGGGCCAGCCAATGGCCGGCAAGCTGCTTGATGGCGGCCACAGCCTGACCGTCTACGACATCAATGAGTCCGCGATGCAGCCGCTGCTGCAGCGGCAGGCGCGCCGCGCCGCCTCTCCCAGGGAGCTGGCCGACACCTGCGAGGTGGTGTTTGTCTCGCTGCCCAGCCTCGCTGCCTTCCGAGCGGTTGTCTCCGGCCCGGACGGGCTGGCGCAGGGCAGGGCGATGCGCCTGCTGGTGAACACCTGCACCATCGGCGTGCCGTTCGTGCGCGAGATCGAGCGGATGATGACGGAGCGGGACGTGACCGTGGTGGACTGCCCGATCTCCGGCGGCCCGCCCGGCGCGCGCGCTGGCACCCTTTCCGTCATGGTCTCCGGCGATCCGGCGGCGATCGAGCGGGTGCGGCCGATGATCTCGCTGTGGGGCCGCACCCTTACCGTCGCCGGCGACAAGCCGGGCGCCGCGCAGGTGCTGAAGCTGACCAACAACATCCTCGCCGCTGTCGCACTGGCGGCCACCAGCGAGGCCTTCGTGATGGGCGCCAAGGGCGGGTTGGATCCCGAGGTGATGGCCGCCGCGATCAACGCCGGCAGCGGCCGCAACAGCGCCACGGAGTCGAAGTTCCCGCTGGCCGTGCTGACCCGCAGCTTCGACTACGGCGCGGAGATGCACATCCTGATGAAGGACATCGACCTCGCCATTGCCCAAGGCGAGGAACTCGGTGTGCCGATGTGGGTCTGCCAGGCCGCGCGTCTGGTGTTCAAGCACGCCATGCAGAAGGGTGCCGCGCGGGAGGACTTCACCGCCATCGTCAAGTACATCGAGCGGGAAGCCGGCTTCGAGATGCCGAAGACGCGCTGAGCGCCCAGCCTAAGCTCCGTTTCGGCAGGTGTTGCCGCGGAGCACGGGTTGGCGAGCCTTTAGCCGCTTGGTGTCAGACGCCCTCGACCGCCCAAATGTCCAGCACCGCTGCGCCGCGTCGGAGTTCCTTCACCGGGACGTATTCCGCCGAGTTCCAGAACGCATGGATGGCCTGCATGGAGGGGAACTCGAACATCACCATCCGCCGCCCGTCGTGATGGCCCTCAAGCACTTCGACCGTGCCGCGCTGCACGGCGAACTTGCCGCCGAATTGCATGATCAGCGGAACAACCGCATCACGGTACTTCTTGTATTGGTCTTCGTTGCTGATCTTGATCTGCACGATGAAATAGGCAGCCATCGCCGTTCCCCCGCTGTCCCGGATAGAAGCTCGGCCAGCCCAATTCGGTTGCCGATGCCAGATTAAAGCCGGCGTTGCCTCTTCCGCATACCCCAGACTCACCGTCAACAGACTCACCGTCAACCCAAGGCAAAGTCGCATGCCTGCAGCAGGTCCAGCAGGTCCGTGAAGTCGAACATGCCCCAAAGCACCAGTCCCGCTACGGCCAGCCCAGCCAGCAGACCCACGCGCGACCACCGCCGAGGTTCGCCGCCCCGATGGGCTTTCATCCGTACTCCGCCCAGTGCAGGCCGTAGTACATCGCGAACATCCCGCCCAAAGACACCAGATAAAGCACCGACACCGCCGCCGCATTGGCAATCGGCCCGCGCTTCAGCAGCCTCAGCCGACGCTGCAGCGGAGAGCTTCCGCGCAGGCACACCACGGCCAGAATCCCGATGATCGGCAGGTGGCCGACGGAATCGAGGTGTCCGAACTCCGGGATGGCAGCAATAAAGATCGCGGCATAGGCGGCGGCGCCGAAGCGGACCAACCCCCGTCCGCTCATGAAATAGAAAGCCAGCGTGAATTCGACGAATCCGGCCACGACAGTGGTGAACCCCCAGGGGAACCCAAGCGCCAGGTCCGGATGCAGCGCGATGATGAACAGTGTCCATTGCGGATACACAAATTTTTCGATGGCAGTCCACATCAGGCTGAACGCCAGACCGCCGGACAGCAGCGGCACGCGCAGCTTAAGCGCCCGCTGGGTCCCCACCGACGTCAGCGCCAGATACGCCGCGATCGCCGGAAAGAACACGTAGTCCGTCATGTGGAAAATGCCGAACGTCGCGATGCCGTAGCCGTACAGCACGCAGATTCCAGCGGCGGCCAAAACGCAACTGCGGCGCCAGCCCACCGAAACGGCGATGGCGAACTGCAGCAAGCCGATCCATTCGCCTGTCGCCATCAGCTCCGGCGTCAGGATCGCTCGTCCTTGCTCCCATGAGACAAAAGCGCCCTTGTCCCACAGCAACAGGAAGAACCCGCCGGTGGCCAGGCGGACCAGCTTTTCCTCGGTCCTGGCATGGAACGGCCCGCTGGAGGCCAGCCTGGGATATGCTCTCGCGACGGCTGCGTCCGCCAAGAACCCGGCGAAAACCATCAGCAGGAACGCGCAACCCACCGCGCAGAACACCGGCGTCAGCACCGTCCGCAGGCCGTCCGGTGGCTGTACAACATCGGCACTTGAGCAAAACCATTTCACATGCGCAAGCGCCGGCATGGGAACAAGGCAGATGCCGAAAACAGCGGCGCCCCAGGCAGCCACGAGGGCAATGTCACTCTGGCTGGAATTGCGCAGCAATCCTGAGCTGATGAAACAGCTCGCGAAACATGAGCGACAGTGTTCCCAGTCAAACCCGAAACGCTTTAGGGTGTCATGCCGCGGCGGCTCTGCTCTATCCGATGACATTCAGGCAGCATCCCGTCAGCCTCTCAAAAAGCCTTACGAAGCGCTCCCCCCATGCAGATGTATGCCATCAGTCACGTTTTCTGGCGCCCATCCGCTCAACAGTCCCGGTAGCGTTACAAAATATGCATTTGGGACAGCGTCAGGCGCGTCCGCCAGGCCGTGGTCTCACCTTTACGCGTTCAGCATGGTCGTGGCCGCCGCTTCCGTGTATAGGCTGGCCGCTCTGCACGTCCGACCAGAACACCTGCCCTACGGAACCGCCATGAACGATGTCGTCTCTGACCAGCACCAGGACACCGCCCAGAGGAAATCCGCCCAGCGGGAATCTGTCCAGCGGGAATCTGCTCAACGCGACTACCGCGACACCGTGTTCCTGCCGCAGACCAGCTTTCCGATGCGCGGCGACCTGCCGAAAAAAGAGCCGCAAATCCTGGCCAAATGGGACGCGATGGACCTGTGGGGCAAAATCCGCGCTGCCTCCGTCGGCCGGCCGTTGTTCATCCTGCATGACGGCCCGCCCTATGCGAATGGCAACATCCATATCGGCACGGCACTGAACAAGATCCACAAGGACGTCATCAACCGCACCCGCCAGATGGCCGGCTTCGACGCCAACTATATCCCTGGCTGGGACTGTCACGGACTGCCGATCGAGTGGAAGATCGAGGAGGAATACCGCCGCAAGAACCAGGACAAGGACGCAGTGCCGATCCTGGATTTCCGCGCCGAGTGCCGCGCTTACGCCGACCGCTGGATGGCGGTGCAGGCCAGTGAGTTCCGCCGCCTGGGCGTCGAGGGCGACTGGCGCGACCGCTATGCCACCATGGACAAGGCATCGGAGGCAGCGATCGCCGGGGAGATCTGCAAGTTCCTGCTGAACGGGGCGCTGTATCGCGGGCTGCGCCCGGTGATGTGGTCGCCGGTGGAAAAGACCGCGCTGGCCGAGGCCGAGATTGAGTATCACGACCACACCAGCACGACGATCTGGGTGCGGTTCCCGGTGACCAGGCCGGCGGTAGCGGCGCTTGAGGGCGCCTCGGTGGTGATCTGGACCACCACGCCATGGACCATGCCGGGCAACCGCGCGGTGGCGGTGTCGGCGGATACCGCTTATGCGGTGGCGCGGGTGGATGATGTGGCGCCGGCGTCGCTGGCAAGGGTCGGCGAGACGCTGGTCGTTGCCGAACCGCTGCTGGCGGCTGTGCTGCGGGATGCCGGCATCACCGAACACCGAGTGTTGCACGTGCTGAAGGGGGCGGATCTGGCCGGGACGATCATGGCGCATCCGCTGCGCGGCCGCGGCTATGAGCAGGATACGCCGCTGCTGGCGGCCGACTTCGTGACCGCCGACGCCGGCACCGGGTTTGTGCACATCGCGCCGGGCCACGGCGAGGATGACTTCATCCTGGGGCGGGAGAATGGGCTGGATGTGCCGGAGACCGTGGGCGATGACGGCACGTTCAACGCCTGGGTGCCGCTGTTCGCCGGCGCACACGTCTATCGCGTGGCGGATGCGGTGTGCGCGGCGCTGACCGAGGCCGCCACGCTGCTGGCTCGCGGCAAGATCACCCACTCCTACCCGCATTCCTGGCGGTCGCGGGCGCCGCTGATCTTCCGCACGACGCCGCAATGGTTCGTTCGCATGGACGGGCCGGAGAAGATCCGCGAGAAGGCGCTGGCGGCAATCGAGGCGACGCGGTTCGTGCCCGACCGGGGGCGCAACCGGATTGGGTCGATGGTCTCCGGCCGTCCGGACTGGTGCATCAGCCGTCAGCGTGCCTGGGGCGTGCCGATCGCGGTATTCGTGGAAAAGCGGACCGGTGAGCCGCTGCGCGACCCGGCGGTGGTGGAGCGGATCATCGCGGCTTTTGCCACGGAAGGTGCGGATGCGTGGTATGCCTCGCCGCCGTTGCGTTTCCTAGGGCCGGGTCGGAATCCCGACGACTATGAGCAGGTGATGGATATCGTCGACGTGTGGTTCGAGTCCGGCTCGACCCACGCGTTCGTGCTGGAGAAGCGCGGTTTGCCGTGGCCAGCCGACCTGTATCTGGAAGGGTCCGATCAGCATCGCGGCTGGTTCCAGTCGTCGCTGCTGGAGGCGGTGGGAACGCGCGGGCGGGCGCCGTTCAAGGCGGTGCTGACGGACGGCTTCGTGATGGACGAGCACGGCCGCAAGATGTCGAAGTCGCTGGGCAACGTGGTGGCGCCGGAGGCGGTGGCGAAGCAGTACGGCGTGGACATTCTGCGGCTGTGGGTGATGATGTCGGACACCACCGAAGACCTTCGCATCGGCCCGGAAATCCTCAAGCAGCAATCCGAACTCTACCGCCGCTTGCGCAACACGCTGCGCTGGGTGCTGGGCAGCCTGGACGGCTTCACCGGGGCCGAGATCGTTCCGGTTGCACAGATGCCGGAACTGGAGCGCTGGGTGCTGCACCGGCTGACCGAGATTGATGCCCGCTTCCGCGCCGCCGTCGAATCCTATGACTGGACCGGCGTCTACCCGGACCTGCACAATTTCTGTTCGGTGGATCTGTCCGCGTTCTACTTCGACATCCGCAAGGACGCGGTCTACTGCGACCGTCCAGACAGCCTGCGCCGCCGATCCGCCCGCACCGTGCTGGACCAGTTGCATCGCTATCTGTGCACCTGGCTCGCGTCGGTGCTGTGCTTTACCGCCGAGGAAGCCTGGTGCGCCCGCTTCGGCGACGACACCAGCATCCACCTGGAGCAGTTTCAGACTCCGCCGGCCCCCTGGCGCGATGACGCTCTCGCCACCAAGTGGGACATCATCCGAACGATCCGCCGCCGCATCACCCTGCCGATCGAGGACGCCCGCAAGGCCAACGCCATCGGCTCCTCGCTGCAGGCCGCAGTGGAACTGCCGCTGAACGTGGCGCACGCAACCCTTTTGGATGAAGCCGCATGGTCCGAGATCGCGATCGTCTCCTCCGTACGGATCGTGTCGGACACGGACGAACCCCTGTCGAGGGTCACGCCCGCCTCCGGCGAGAAATGCGCCCGCTGCTGGCGGGTCCTGCCGGAGGTGGGGTCGAACGCGAGCCACCCCGCACTGTGCCTGCGCTGCACCGACGCGGTGGAATCCGGCCTGGTGTGCAAGCCGGCCGCATGAACCGCTCGAACGTGCTGCCGTTCGGCCTGCTCGCTGAGCTGGTCGTCCTTGCCGCCGACCAGCTCAGCAAGTGGTGGGTGCTGAACGTGCTCGACCTGCCAACCCTGCGTCAGGTCGTGCTGCTGCCGGTGCTGAACCTGACGATGGTGTGGAACCGCGGCGTCACCTTCGGCCTGCTGAACGGCCTGGGCGACTGGGGTCATGTGCTGCTCGCGGCGGTTGCCGTGGCGGTGGTCGCCGCTCTGGGTGTCTGGCTGCGGCGGGCAGAGACGCGGACCATGGGCATCGCCATCGGCGCCATCGCCGGCGGCGCCATCGGCAATGTCATCGACCGCATCCGGTTTGGCGGCGTCGTCGACTTTATCCACGCCCACGTCGATACCCCCTGGGGCGACTTCTCCTGGTATGTGTTTAACGTCGCCGATGCCGCGATCGTTTGTGGGGTGGCTGCGCTGATTCTGGAGACGACGTTCTCTCGCCGCGACAAGACCGAAGCCGCCTGACAGCCAGCGCCTGTCGAGGCCGCCAGGACGGCAGCTTCTGCCGTCGATCCGCCGCCCGCGAACCGTCAGCCTGCGACGGGCCAGCCGAGGCGGAGCCGGCGAGCGACTGGCTCAGTCGCCCTTGAACACCGGTTTGCGCTTCTCCAGGAACGCATTCACCGCCTCTCGATGATCGCCCGTCGCGTGCGCCAGCGCCTGCAGGCTGGCCGACAGCTCCAGCAGCGTGTCCAGCCGGCTGTGCCGCCCCTCGATCAGCAGCCGCTTGGCCATCCGCACGGCATAGGGTGGGTTGACCGCGATCCGCTCCGCCAGCGCCTTTGCCGCGTCCAGCAGTTCGCCTTCCGGCACCACGCGTGACACCAGCCCGCAGGCCAGCGCCTCGTGCGCATTCAGCGCGTCGCCAGTGAAAGCCATTTCGCACGCCTTAGAGTAGCCCACGACCCGCGGCAGCAGCCACGCTCCGCCATCACCCGGCACGATCCCCACCTTGACGAAGCTCTCGGCGAACCTCGCACTCTCGCTGGCGATCCGCATGTCGCACATGCAGGCCAGATCCAGCCCCGCACCGATCGCCGCCCCATTGACCGCGGCGATCATCGGCACGTCCAGCTTCTCGAACGCCAGCGGAATACGCTGGATGCCGAACTTGTAGTACTGCGTCGTCAGCGCCGGTTGCTCCGCCCGTCCCTCGAATGCCTTCTGCATCGCCCGCAGATCGCCGCCGGAGCTGAACGCGCTGCCCGCCCCGGTCAGGATTCCGACTCTCGCCGTGCCGTCCTGGTTCAGCCGCTCCAGCGCCGCGACGATCGCATCGACCGTCTCCCGCTCTGAGATCGGGTTGCGCATCGCCGGATCGTTCAGCGTGATGGTGACGATCGCTCCGTCCTGTTGATACAGAACCTTGTCGCTCATGGTGTCTGCCCCCGGTCTAGCGCAAGCCCAGCCCGCGGGCGATGATCCCGCGCAGGATCTCCCGCGCGCCGCCGCGCAATGAGAATGACGGCGCGTGCATCGTGGTGTGCGCCAGCACGGCGGCAAACGCCTGGGTCGAGGTCGCGTCTGGCTCCACGTCCACCAACTGTCTGGCAATCGACGGGATCTCCTGCTCCACCAGCGCGCCCAGATCCTTCACCATGGCTGCCTGCAGCGCCGGGTTCTCGCCGTTCTCCAGCATGCCGGCCACCGATCGGGACATCCGCCGCAATGTCATCAGGTGCGCCGTCAGCCGCCCGATCGCCGCCTTCGCCGCCAGCGAGGGATCCGGCCCCAGCGCCCGCACCAGTTCGACGAACAACTGGAACGACGACAGGAAGCGTTCCGGCCCGCTGCGTTCGAACGCCAGCTCACTGGTCACCTGGTTCCAGCCGTCGCCCTCACGCCCTAGCAGAGCGGTCTCCGGCAGGAACGCATCCTCGAACACCACCTCGTTGAAGTGGTGCTCGCCAGTCAGCGCAAGGATCGGGCGGATCGTGACACCCTGGGTCTTGTGCAGGTCGACCAGGAACTGGCTGACACCGCCATGCCGATCGCCAGGCTGGCCAGTGACGGCCCCAGTGCGGCAGAACAGGATCATGTAGTGCGACTTGTGCGCGAAGCTGGTCCACACCTTGGTGCCGTTGACCAGGTAGCCCCCCTGCACCTTCGCCGCCCGCGTGCGTACGGCAGCAAGGTCGGAGCCGACGTCGGGTTCGCTCATGCCGATGCAGAAATACAGCTCGCCCGCGGCAATCCCCGGCAGCAGCTTCTTCTGCTCATCGGTGCCGACCCGCAGGATCAGCGGCCCGGACTGGCGGTCGGCGATCCAGTGCAGCGCCACCGGCGCCCCGGCGGCCAGCACCTCCTCCAGCACGACATACCGCTCCAGCGAGGAGCGTTCGTGTCCGCCATACTGCTTCGGCCACGTCATCCCGATCCAGCCGCGCCGCCCCATCGCTCGGCTGAAGTCCGCGTCCATGCCGGTCCAGGATTCTGCCTTCTGCACCGGCCTGCGGTCCGCCAGCGCGGTCGTCAGGAACCCCCGAATCTCCTGGCGCAGCGCTTCAGCCGCGGGGCAGGGCGGGGGAGGCGGAAAACTGAAGGCGTTCACCGGTTGGCTCCTGGGATGTGATCCTAGCCGGTAGACTCCCCGAGGAAGAGGGTCAAGGCAGGCCCGCGGCTGGGCCTGCTTTTGATCAGCCGCATTTGGTCATACAGCCGGTCAAGGAGAGTAGATACTACCGAAGATACCGGACTCTGTCGGCTTGGTCGCGCGAACGTCCGTGGCCCGTTCATTGTTTCGAAAGCATTAACACGGAGAACACCGAGCACCACGAAGGTGCACGGAGACTTCGACATGCTGAAACATCGCGACCTGACCGGCCGCATCATTGGTTTGGCGATTGAGGTTCATCGCGCCATAGGCCCGGGCGTGCTGGAATTGGTCTATAGCGTGTGCTTAGTGGTCCGATCCCGACACTCGCATCCCATGTGGTCGGGTGAATCGGCCCACCAAACAACAGTTAGTGGGGAAATCGGACGGTTCCTACCGTCTGATTTTCGCCACTAGCCGACGAACTGCGGCAAGCTGGTATGCCGTTTCAACGCGAGGTCATGGTTCCGGTTGTATAAAGGCCGAACTCTCCCACTTGGTTTCCGGGCCGATATCGTGGTCGCGAACACCGTCCTGTTGGAAATCAAAGCCGTTGCCACGTTGCTTCCCGTCCACGAGGCGCAGATCCTGACCTACCTCCGCATCAGCCAAATCCAGATCGGCCTGTTGATGAACTTCCATGCCACCAGACTGCAGGATGGGCTCCGTCGTTTCATCGTCTGACTCGTCTCAACGTCCTCCGTGCAACTTCGTGGTTCTTCGTGGTCTCCGTGTTGAGACTCAGCAGATCGGAGCAAACACTACAGGCGGTCCAAGGACTCCATAGAGGTCGTTAACAATGCGGACGAAATCGCCGTAACGTTCAGCCGGTCATAACCACGCTGCAGCCCCCCGTGCGCTCCGTCACCCATCAAGCCGCCACCGGACGCCTAGGCTGCGTTGGCCGAGCCAGACGAGTCAGCCGCCGCGCCAGGATTAGCATGGCCAACGAGGCGGTGACGACGAACACCCAGTGCGCCGGGCGCAGACCCCGCTGCAGCGACTCGTTCGCCGCGATCACCCGCCACGGGTTGACGTGCGTCGTCAGCCCATACCAGCCGAACTCCATCAATGCGGTCGCCACACCTGCAACCACCGCCAGCCCGCCATACAGCGCCGCGGTGAACCCCAGTGCCTGACGCCGACGCCACGCCTCCGGCAAGGCACGCCACGCCATCAGCCAGATGAACAGCCCCGAGGCGAACACCGGCTCAGAGACGTTCAGCTTCGACTGGATATAGTAGTGCAGCAGCGCCACCGCGCCGACCGGATAGGCCAGGCGATGCAGCCGCTTCCAGTTGCGCCCCAGGTGCTTCACCCAGCCGTCGGTGGAGGTCATCGCCAGCGCCAGCAGCACAAGCAGCGCGGCGAAGCCGATCGTCAGGTAGAACCGCAGCGCGATCTCCGAGACGATCGACAGCAGCTTGAAATCCTGGTCGACAAAATACAAAAAGAAATGCGCCACCGCATAGCACGCCGCGGCCACGCCGACATTGCGGCGCACCAGCAGCAGACCGGGCCAGTCCAGCGCCCGCGCCAACGGTGAGATCGCCAGCGAGATCAGCAGACACCGGATCGCCCACAGCCCGGTGCCATGGATCGCCTCGATGATCGGCCGGCTGCCTAGCTGATCCAGGCCCAGCCACCAGGCATACAGCACCCCCGGCACCAGCAGGGCAGCCAGCACCGCCGCCTTGAACGGCAGGAACCTGCCGCGCCGATCCCGCCAAGGGGACGTCATCGGGGAAACCCCATCAATCAGCTCCGTTCCATCCGCCTTGGTATGCGCCCGCACAGAAGCGCCAAACGTGCTGTTGCCACGTAAACCGGCCACGTGAGACCAAATCGATGCATTGCTGTGCAATTATGGGCAGTCTTAGCCGAATCCAGCCCCAAAAGTCAGCTTAAACAGCGGCAACCGCCCGCCAACCTTGCACGATTGCGGCAACGCGCTCACGATACACGCCTTAGCTAGCCGAAAGAGGGAAAAGCACCTGATGTCAGCCGCCCTGCAACTGCAACCCACCATGTCCGACGCCGAATGGCACGCCCGCTGTGAACTCGCGGCACTCTACCACGTCGTCAACGACCTCGGATGGACCGACCTGATCAACACCCACATGTCGGCCCGCGTGCCCGGTGAGCCGAACCACTTCCTGATCAACAACTACGGCGACATGTTCGACGAGATCACCGCGTCCTCGCTGGTCAAGATGGACATGGAGGGCAACGTCCTCACGCCGAACGGGCGTTTCAACAACGCCGGCTTCATCATCCACAGCGGTGTTTACAAGGCGCGCCCGGATGCCAACTGCGTGCTGCACACCCATACCCGCGCCGGCGCCGGCGTCTCGCTGCTGCGCCGTGGCCTGCGCCCGATCAGCCAGGACGCGCTGCATGTCATCGACGATGTCGTCTATCACGACTACGGCGTCCCCGCCACGGTCGAGGAGTGCGACGCGCTGGGCAAGAGCTGCGCCAACGGCACCTGCGTCATCCTGTTGAACCACGGCCTGCTGACCCTGGGTGAGACCATCCATGGCGCGCTGATGCGCCTGTATATGCTGGAGCGCGCCTGCGAGCTGGAACTGATCGCCCGCCAGCTCGACGAGCCGCCGATGGTCATCGAGGAGTATGTTCAGCGCAAGGCCGCCGAGCGAATGAAGAAGGTGCGCCCGACCGAGGGTTATGGCCTGAATGAGTGGAAGGGCATGGTCCGCACCGTTGAGCGCAAGGGCGCCGACTTTCGCCGCTGATCGGCCCATAACGTGATGACCGAAGGCGGGACCGCCGGAGGCCTGAATCACGCGATCAACCAAGGTGCTGCGGCGAGATGGGTGAACGAATGTGAACTCATCACGCTGTAAGCGCCGCCTGTTCAAAGCATCGACAGCCCTGGTTTCAGGGCTGTCGCCGCGTTTGCAGCATGGCTACAAATCCAGCGGTGACCCAGCCGCTGTATCTTACGGATCTGCATGAGGCCTCGCCCGGCCTGCGCCGGGTTGCGCACGGCTACGCGACGTCGGGCAACTGGAAGCGCGTGTTGTTTCGCGTCGCAACGGTGGCGCGAGAAGTGGCAACAGCCCTGCCGCGCGACCTGACGCGTGCCATGCGCCCATCCGGCCAATCAATGCGCATCGACTCCGGTAGCGGCCCCGCCGCGGACACCGGCAGTGTGGCCATGTATGTGCACTACTCCACCACGGGCCAGGTCTCCGCCATGGTCCGCCGCCAGCTTGAGTTCCTCAACCAGCTTGGTTTTGCGGTCGTCTTCATCTCCATGGCTGCCGATATCCCAAACGATGACTGGCAGGCGGTGCGCGGCTTGTGCGCCCTGGCTGTCCAGCGCGAGAACTTCGGCCGCGACTTCGGCGCCTGGCACGCCGTGATCCCTGAAGTGCGCCGGCGCTGGCCCCACCTGCGGGAGCTGATGCTGGCCAATGACAGCGTCCTGGGCCCGATCTACCCGCTGGCGCCGATGATCGAGGCAATGCGCGCCGCGGGCGACGGCCTGTTCGGCCTGACCGAAAGCTTGCAAGGTGGTGCGCATCTGCAAAGCTACCTGCTGTTGGCACGCGGCTCGGGTGCGGTCGACGACCTCAGTTTGTTCCTGGGTCAGCTCTATGTCAGCCACTCCAAGTGGTTGCTCGTCCAGTTGGGCGAGATCCGGCTGGCCCGCTGGATGCGCCGTCGCGGCCATCGTGTCGCCGCCGTCTTCGGCTACGATCGGCTGGTCCGCGCCGCGGTCGCCGACCCGGCGGAGCGTCGGCGGCTGATGCGCTCGCACCGCAAGCTTCGCCATCTCGACCGTCTGCCGCCGCCCCAGGCTGAGGCGCTGCTGCATCAATGGCCGCTCAATCCAACCCAGCATCTGTGGCACGTGCTCGCATCGGATTTCGGTGACCCCTTCGTCAAGACGGAGCTGGTGCTGAACAACCCGGGCAGCCTGCCGGATGTCGAAAGCTGGCCGGCGGTGGTGCCGCGAGCCGCCCCCTGTCCGTTGCCGATGCTGCAGGCGCACCTGGAGACGATGCGGCCGGCCTGATCCAAAGCGCTCGCGCTGACGCGCCCATGCGCCCGCCACCGGCCTGACCGAAACTTGATCTGTCAGCCAGCGCAAACCACCCAAGGCGGTGGATCGCGCTCCATACCGCTGCGTTCGCAACACCACGAGCGCTGCGCAACAACAGCGGACTCTCGATGTTCCTGCCACCCTGACCGGAGATTGCCTTTGACCACTCTCTCACGCCGCAACATCCTTGCGGCCGGGGCAGCGGCCGGTGCCGCTACGGCAAGCACCACCGCACTCGCCGCCTCCTTCGGCAACCCGGACTCACCGCCCCAGGGCGTCATCAACACCCCACCCAACTCCGGCAGCGCCACCAATCCGGGTCCCCAGAACCCGGCTCTGGCTGGGCAATTCCCGATGTCCAACAGCCCGCCGGCGACCGACATCGGTGACCTGCCGCAGTTCTGGGCCTCCTTCAACAACGCCCAGCGCCGCATCCAGGCCGGTGGCTGGGCTCGGCAGGTGACGCAAGCCGACTTCTTCATTTCTGAATCGATCTCCAGCGTGAACATGCGTCTGGACGCCGGCGGAACCAGGGAACTTCACTGGCACCTCGCCGCCGAATGGGCTTTCATGAGCTACGGGAACTGCCGGATTACCGTGCTCGACCCGGCCGGCCGCGCCTACGTCGCCGATGTTAAGGAGGGCGACCTGTGGTACTTCCCCGCGGGCTATCCGCATTCGCTGCAGGGTCTCGGGCCGGATGGCTGCGAGTTCATCCTTTGTTTCGACGATGGCAAGGCCTCTGAGTTCAATACCTTCCTCGTCACCGACTGGATCGCCCACACGCCGCCGGATGTCGTGGCGGAAAACTTCGGCGTGCCGGTTGAGACATTCAGCAAGTCCTACACTCACGACCTCTGGATCTTTCAAGGCAAGGTTCCGGGCCCACTGTCGGCCGATCAGGACGCCGTCAAAAGCCCGAAGGGGCTCCCGCCGAACCCCTTTACCTACTCGCTCGGCAGCGGACCAACCGCACGGCAGACAAAGGGCGGTAAAATCCAGATCGCCGATAGCCGGAACTTCAAGGCATCCACGACAGTTGCGGCCGCTCTTGTGACTGTGCAGCCCGGCGGCCTGCGGGAGATGCACTGGCACCCCAATGCTGATGAGTGGCAATACTACATCAAGGGCTCAGCTCAGATGACGGTGTTCGCCCCGGGTCCGAAGGCGGCTACCACCAACTTCAACCCGGGTGACATCGGCTACGTCAAGCGAAGCAACGGACACTATATCAAGAACGTCGGCAACACCGACCTGGTGTTCCTGGAAGTGTTCAACAGTGCGGAATTTCAGGACGTATCACTGTCCGACTGGCTCACACATTCACCGCCGGAGATGGTCGCGGCGCACCTCAACATCTCGCCCCAGGACATCGCGCGGTTCCCCAACGACAAGCCGGACGTGATGCCCGTCTGATCGTGCACCATCTAAACGCTGACGGGGCCGTGGGGATCAGGCCGCCTTCTTCAGCAACAGGTTCATCGCGATCATCGTCTCAGCGATCTGCACCGCGTTCAATGCAGCGCCCTTGCGCAGGTTGTCCGACACGCACCAGAACGACAGTCCGTTCTCCACCGTCGGGTCCTTGCGCAGGCGGCTGACAAACACCGCATCCTCGCCGGCGCATTCCAAGGGCGTCACATAGCCGCCGTCCTCACGCACATCCACCACCTCCACCCCAGCAGCATCGCGCAGCACCGCCCGAGCCTCGCCGGCGGTCACTGGGGTCTCAAACTCGACGTTGACCGCCTCGCCATGGCCGATGAACACCGGCACCCGCACGCAGGTGGCATGCACCTTTATGTTGGGATCAAGGATCTTCTTCGTCTCGACCGTCATCTTCCACTCTTCCTTGGTCGAGCCGTCATCCATGAACTTGTCGATGTGCGGAATGCAGTTGAAGGCGATCTCCTTGGTGAACTGCTCAGCGGGGGACTGCTCATGCACGAAGGACGACTTTGTGTGGTTGAACAACTCATCCATGCCTTCCTTCCCGGCCCCCGAGACGGACTGATAGGTCGAGACCACCACCCGCTTGATCCTGAACTCGTCATGCAGCGGCTTCAGCGCCACCACCATCTGGATGGTCGAGCAGTTCGGGTTGGCGATGATGTTGCGCTTGGCAAAATGCCGCAGCGCCTCCGGGTTCACCTCCGGCACCACCAGCGGAATGTCCGCCTCCATGCGGAACTGGCTGGTGTTGTCGATCACCACGCAGCCCTGCGCGGCCGCCCGTGGCGCATGCACCGCCGACACCGCCGCACCAGGGCTGAACAGGCCGATGTCGCAGCCGGTGAAGTCGAACGTGTCCAGGTTGCGAACGGTCAGAACCTTTTTCTCACCAAAGGAGATTTCTGAGCCGGTCGAGCGGCCGGACGCGAGGGCAACCACTTCCGAAACCGGGAAGTTACGCTCCGCCAGGGTTTTGATGATCTCGCGTCCGACCGCCCCTGTGGCGCCGACAACCGCGACCCTGTAAGCCATGTCAATCTCCTGTCTCCAATGCCGCACGGCCGATAATTCGAGCATGCACGCTAGGCTGCGGCCGCGCTGGCAGGCAAGCAATACGCCGTTTCGCCGCCAAGCGTGCATCAAAACCCGCGGCTGACCCAACATCTACGCCGTGCGCTGTGACATTCAACGGAATTTCGCCGTTCGGCTCTAACGAGTGTCCGGCAACCTCGCATGTCTGGCAAGCCATGCGAAAACACTTAAGATAGCGCGCATGTGGCGGAGTTGGCTGCACGCTCGTCTCCGCCCTGAACCGTTTGCCTCGGCGCATTGCCATAGTGACAAGGTCATGCCGCCACCACGGTCGAGAGGAGTGCGGCGGACAAAATAAACAGCCAGGAGGAAGCAACGTGGTCAAACCAGTGGCATCGCAACGAGTCAAAGCCATCCAGCGAGTCGCTGTGGCCATGCTGCTGCTGACCGGGGCGGTGAACTACATCGACCGCGTCGCCCTTTCGATCGCCAATCCCCTGGTGCGCGCCGACCTCCACCTTTCGATCGCGCAGATGGGCGTGCTGCTGTCGGTCTTCCTGTGGACCTATGCGCTGTGCCAACTGCCTGTCGGTGCCATGATCGACCGGCTGGGGCCACGCTGGCTGCTGGGCATCGGCGTGATCCTGTGGTCGCTGGCACAGGCCGCGGTGGGCTTCGTCACCAATATGGGCCAGTTCGTCTGGACCCGCGTCTTCCTGGGCATCGGTGAGTCGCCGCAGTTCCCGCTCGGCGCCCGGGTCGTGCGCAACTGGTACAACGTGCAGGACCGCGGCGTGCCCACCGGGATCTTCAACTCCGCCTCTACCCTCGGCCCGACCATCGCCCCCCCGTTGCTCACCGGGCTGATGATCGCAATCGGCTGGCGGTGGATGTTCATCGTCATTGGCGCCGCCGGCATCCTGGTGGGCGTGGCCTGGTTCTTCATCTACCGTGACCCGGTAAGCCACAAGCTGAATCAGCAGGAGAGGGATTACCTGCTGACCGGTGAGGATCAGACCGCCGGCCAAACCGTCAGCTTCGCCGAGTGGCGCCGGCTGTTCGCCTTCCGCACCAGTTGGGGCATGATCCTGGGCAACTTCGGGTCGGGCTACATGATCTGGCTGTATGCCGCCTGGCTGCCAGGATATCTTGAGATCCAGCGCCACATGACGATCGCCCACACCGGTGTCGTGGCCTCAATCCCCTATCTGTTCGGCTTCTGCGGCAGCCTGTTCGGCGGTTGGTTCTGCGACCACCTGATGGCCCGCGGCCTGTCGCCGATCAACAGCCGCAAGGTGCCGATCATCGCCGGCATGATCGGCATGGCGACCTTCACCGTCCTGGCCGCGCTGGCTGACAGCAACCTGCTCGCGGTCGCCTGCATCACCGCTGCCATGTTCCTGGGCAACATGGCCGGCGCAACCATCTGGGCTTTGGCCGTGGTCGCCGCACCCGCCAAGGCGGTCGGGTCACTCGGCGGGATGCAGAACTTCGGCGGCTTCCTGGGTGGCGCGCTGGCCCCCATGGTCACCGGCTTCATCGTTCAGGAATCGAACTCGTTCGTGCCGGCGCTGATCGTCGCCGCGTTGGTCGGCATCGGCTCCGCGCTGGTCTACCTGATCGTGGTGCAGCGGCCGGTGGATTTGTCGGAAGGGACCAGGCTGGCGGTCGCCGTCGGCGAGTAGTTGCCGATGCGACCGGTCTGGGACTGGACCAATGCGCCACCGCCGTCGATCCAGATAAAGTAGGCGCCTCTTGCACCGCCGGACCTGCGCCTTGGCATGATCGCCATTTAAATTGTTGGGTTTGACCTTCTGCGGCTGCTGATATTCCAAGTCAAGGCAGCCAAGGTCCCAGAACTTGCTCTTCCGTGAACGCGATCTGGTCGAGGTCAACCCGGGCATCCTCGCCCTGCGCATCCTCACCATGTGCTGACAAACCCAGCAAAGCGCGCACCCGAGCTTGCTTGGTCTCCTCGGCGATCATCACGCCGACAGCCTGTCGCAGGCTGGGACTGTCGTTCAGCACGCCATGCAGACGCGAGCGTTGCTCAAGCACGGTATCAATCCAGCCGTTGCGTGGCTCCGCTGCCGGGCTGGCTTGTAGCTTGATCAGATGCAGCAGTATCGTGGCAATGCGGTTGCGCACCTCGCGCCGGTCGCTTTTCCCCAACGACTCGATCTCCTCGACGATATGCGTCCAGTCGGGCGCCTCGTTCACCGCATCACCGGCCGCCACCCGTCGCAGCAGCTCGGCCTGACGCTCGGTCCAGATCAGGAAGTCGTCGTCGTAACGTTCGCTCATACCGGCGGACCCCCTTGCTCCCGCCCTCCAGGCTCGTCAGCAAGCCACGCCCCTGGCTCCTGATCCAGATCGTAAACCGGCGGCACAGCCATGGACAAATACCGGCCACGCGCTGCCGCCGCCATTTGAACCCAACCCCTACACCTCCATCGCCAGCAGCTCGCGCAGGTGCCCGTCCAACTGCCCCATCGCGTCCGCATCCGCCCCGAACAGCGCGAGGTGCCCGTCCGCCGTCTGGATCGGTCGGAACTCCGCATCCGGGATCAGCCGCCACTCCGCCTGGCAGTCCGCCGGCGGAAAGAACATGTCCGAGGACATCGGCATGACGAACGTCTTCGCCTTGATCCGCCCCAGCGCCGCCCGCAGATCCCCGCCGGTATGCCGGCTGACGTCGCCCCGTTGCCACTTCCATGCCTGGCACAGCAGGTCGTTCGGGTCCATCACGCTGAAGAAGCCGAACATGAAGTTGATGATGAAATCATCCAGCGAGGAAAACCCCAGCTTCTTGTGCCGCTCCTGCTGGAAGAACGCCGTGCTCCAGCCCATTACCGCCCACATCTTCGCATGCCGCAGCAGACCCTCCCGCACATCCGCGGCCGACCGGTAGAACCCCTTGTTGAAGCCGGGGTCGGAGGTGATCGCCTCCACCAGCGTCTCAGTGAACAGAAAGTCGTGCACCGTGTTCTTCGCGGTGCCGGCAATCGGCGCCGCGCGCCGGACCATGTCCGGGTAGCGCACCGCCCACTCATAGGTCTGCTGCGCACCCATCGAGCCGCCAACCACCAGCGCCAGGCGGCTCAGGCCGAACTTCTCCGTCACCAGCCGGTGCTGCGCGCGCACGTCGTCGCCGATCCGCAAGTGCGGGAAATCCGCCATCCCACCCGGCAGCGGCGTGTTGTGCGGTGAGGTCGACAGCCCGTTGCCGATCTGGTTGACCACCACGATGAAATACTTCGCCGGATCCAGCGCGCGGCCTGCCCCGATATAGACCTGCTCCATGATCTTGCTGGTGCCGGAATACCAGGTCGGGATCAGGATGGCGTTGTCGCGCGCGGCGTTCAGCGAGCCGTGCGTCGCATAGGCCAGCTTGCAGCCGCGGATCGTCCCGCCTTCCTCCAGCGCAAGGTCGCCGATGTCATGCAGCTCGTAAGGCCCGTGCACGTCCTGTGAGTAGTACGGGTTGTCGATCATCGTTCCCCTCCAATGCGGGCTCTACGATCAGGCCAAGGCAAATCCCTCATAACCCTTGGCCGCGATCTCGTCGCATTTGCGCCGGTAGCCGCCGACACCCTCTGGCCCGAGATAGGGCAGGAACGCCCGCGGCTTGCCGGGAATGTTGGCGCTCATGTACCAGGAGTTGGCGGTGACCATCAGCGTCTGGCTGACCACCTCGTTGACATGCGCAACCCAGTGCTCCTGCGCGTCTCGCGTCGCCTCGATCAGGCTCTTCCCCTCCCGCCGCATCGCCGCGATGCACTCGGTCACCCATTCCACATGCTGCTCGATCGCCACCGGCATGTTGGTCAGCACCGAAGGGCTTTGCGGCCCCGTGATGGTGAACAGGTTCGGAAACCCCGCAACCGAAATCCCAAGGTAGGAGTGCGGGCCATCCGCCCATTCCTGGTCCAGCGTCCGGCCGCCGCGGCCCTTCAGGTTCAGCGCCTTCAGCGGGCCGGTCATCGCATCGAAGCCGGTGGCAAATACGATGATGTCACACGGGTACTCGCGCCCGCCGGCGCGGATGCCGCTGTCGGTGATCGCCTCGATCGGCCCGTCGGTGGCGGCGTCGACCAGCAGCACGTTCTCCTTGTTGAAGGTCTCATAGTAGTTGGAGTCCAGCGGCTGCCGCTTGGTGCCGTAGGCATACCCTTTCGGGATCAGCCGTTCGGCCACCGCCGGGTCCTTTACCGTGCGGCGGATCTTGCGCCTCAGATAGTCCGCGCACAGGTCGTTGGCTTCGTGGCTGAACAGCATGTCCTGGTAGTTCGCCAGCCAGAAGGCGAACCCGCCAGTATCCCACATGCGGTCGAAGGCGCGCTCGCGTTCCTCCTCGGTGGTGTCCAGGACCGATTTCGGGATGAAGTAGTGCTCCTGGCCGAAGAATGACTCCCGGATGCGCTTGACCACGCCGTCATAGTCCGCCTTGCGCGCGCGGATCACCTCGGGATCGACCTTGCCGTTGCGCGCCGGCACGCAGTAGTTGGCGGTGCGCTGGAACACCGTCAGTTGCTTGGCCTGCTGGGCGATCTGTGGGATCGCCTGCACCGCTGTCGCCCCGCTGCCGACAATGCCCACCCGTTTGGCGGTGAAGTCGACCCCCTGATGCGGGAACTGGCTGGTGTGGTGCCACTTGCCCCGGAAGCTGTTCAGCCCCTCGAACGCCGGAATGTTGGTGGTCGAAAGGCTGCCCACCGCGGCGATCAGGTACCGCGTCGTCACCGTCTGGCCCTCGCCCGTCGTGGTGTTGCCCGTCCTGCTGTCGCGCGCCCTGCTGTCGCTGATGTGCACCCGCCACAACCCGCTGGCCTCGTCGAATTCGGCACCGGTCACGCGGGTGTTGAACTGCATGTCCCGCTTCAGGTCATGCCGGCTGGCCACATGCTCCAGATACCGCAGGATCTCTGGCTGCTCGGGATAGCGCTCCGACCACTCCCACTCCTGCAGCAACTGCTTGTCCCAGGTGAAACAATAGATATAGGAATCGGAGTCGCATCGGGCGCCCGGATAGCGATTCCAGTACCAGGTGCCGCCGACGGTGCTGCCCGCCTCGAACACCCGCACCTTCAATCCCAGCTTGTCGCGCAGCGACTTCAGCATGTGGATGCCGGAAAACCCCGCACCCACCACCACGGCGTCGAAATCCGCCCTTGCGTCAGACATCTCGTCCCCCCACCGGCTTTGTTTTTTGCTTGATAAGACGCAGAACTTTCAGCCTATCGCCGCCGGTGCCGGCCAACAAGCCCAGGCTCGTGGCTGGACCGCGCCGCGCCGGTGTTATACCTCGGGCCAGAGAGCCAGGAGGAACCCCACCATGCGTCAGATCGGCCATTTCATCGGCGGCAAGCCTGTCGTCGGCGGCAGCGGCAACTTCGGCAACGTCTTTAACCCGGCCTCCGGTGAGGTCACCGCCAAGGTCGCCATGGCCGACGCATCAGAGGTCGATCGTGCCGTCGCCGCCGCCAACGCCGCCTGGCCGGCCTGGGCCAACACCCCGCCGCTGCGCCGCGCTCGGGTCATGTTCAAGCTGAAGGACCTGCTGGAACGCGATCGCCGTGCGATGTCAGAGATCATCACCCATGAGCACGGCAAGGTCCTGTCCGACGCCGATGGCGAGGTGCAGCGCGGGCTGGAGGTGGTGGAATTCGCCTGCGGCATCCCGCATTTGCTGAAGGGTGAGTATACCGATCAGGTCGGCACCGGCATCGATGCCTGGTCGATCCGCCAGCCGCTCGGCGTCGTCGCCGGCATCACGCCGTTCAACTTCCCCATCATGGTGCCGCTGTGGATGATCCCCGTGGCACTCGCCTGCGGCAACTGCTTCATCCTCAAGCCGTCCGAGAAGGACCCGTCGGTTTCGCTCAAGCTGGCGGAACTGCTCAAGGAAGCCGGCCTGCCAGACGGCGTGTTCAGCGTCGTCCAGGGCGGCCGTGAGGCGGTGGAGAGCATCATCGCCCATCCCGGCATCGCCGCGATCAGCTTCGTCGGCTCGACCGCCATCGCCGAGACGATCTACCGCGGCGGCACCCAGAACGGCAAACGCGTCCAGGCGCTGGGTGGCGCCAAGAACCACCTGGTGGTCATGCCGGACGCCGATATCGATGACGCCGTCGATGCGCTGATGGGGTCGGCCTACGGCGCGGCCGGGGAGCGCTGCATGGCCGTCTCCGTCGCCGTCACCGTCGGTTCGGCCGGCGACGCACTGATGGACAAGCTTGCCCCCCGCGTGCGCGCCCTGAAGGTCGCCCCGGGCACCGATCCCGAGGCCGAGATGGGCCCCCTGGTAACCCGCGAGCATATGGAGAAAGTGCGAGGCTACGTCGACCTGGGCGTCCGGGAAGGGGCCGACCTTGTCGTCGACGGCCGCGGCCTGAAGCTGCAGGGCTATGAAGACGGCTTCTTCCTCGGCGGCTGCCTGTTCGACAACGTCAAGCCGGACATGCGCATCTATAAGGACGAGATTTTCGGCCCGGTGCTGTCGGTCGTCCGAGCCCCCGACGTCGCCACCGCCACGCGGCTGATCAACGCCCACGAATACGGCAACGGCGTCGCCTTGTTCACCAACGACGGTGGCGTTGCGCGCGACTTCACCCAGGCCATCGAGATCGGCATGGTCGGGATCAATGTTCCCATCCCGGTGCCGATGGCGTTCCATTCATTTGGTGGCTGGAAGCACTCGTTGTTCGGAGACCACCACATCTACGGCCCCGAGGGCGTGCGCTTCTACACCCGCTACAAGGCCGTCACCCAGCGCTGGACCGCCGGCAAGCGCCGCGGCCCGGAGTTCACCATGCCCACCCTCGGCCGCTGACGGCAGGACTTATAATCAGTTCCGCGGTGCGTCGCCGCGGAACCCGGTGGCAACGACATACAGCTCGCTGGAATCCTTCCGGCTGGCCGGCGGCTTGGCATGCCGGACCTGGGTGAAACCCTGCTTCAGCACATCCAGGATCTGCTTCTCGGAGCCGCCCTGGAACACCTTCGCCACGAACCCGCCGCCGGGCGACAGCACCTTGGTGGCGAAATCCAGCGCCATCTCCGCCAGGGCGATGATCCGGATGTGGTCGGTCGAGGCGTGGCCGGTGGTATTCGGCGCCATGTCCGACAGCACCAGGTCGACATTGCCGCCCAGTTCGCTGACCAGCCGGCCCGGCATGTCCGGGTCCGTGAAGTCGCCCTGCAGCATCACCGCCCCGGTGATCGGATCGATCGGCAGCAGGTCCATCGCCAGCACCAGCCCGGCACCGCGCTTCACCGCCACCTGCGTCCAGCCGCCGGGTGCCGCACCCAGGTCCAGCACCCGCATCCCCTTGCGCAACAGATGGAATCTGTCATCCAGCTCCAGCAGCTTGAACGCCGCCCGGGATCGCCAGCCCTGCTGCCTCGCCGCGGTAACGTATGGATCGTTCAGTTGCCGCGCCAGCCAGCGGGCAGAGGCAGGACTGCGCGATTTGGCCGTCTTGACATGCACCGCCAGCCCACGCCGGGGCGGCATGACCGGCGCCTTACCCATGGCGCCGGGTCCCATCAGTGGCTAGAGCGCGATCGTCTGAGGTTACGTCAACCTCAGACGATCGCGCTCTCAAACAACGAGAGCTAGAGCCTGATGGCTTCAACTTGAAGCTATCAGGCTCTAGCCGCATCAGCGACAGGTATCGCGGCGCCGGTTCTGGCGCTGCCGGTCAGCCCGCATCAGCCGCAGCAGCACGCCTTCCCGCAGGCCGCGGTCGGCGACGATCACGTGTGGCGCCGGCCACAAACGGGCAATGGCGGCGAACACCGCGCAGCCAGGCAGCACGAACTCCACGCGGTCTGGCCCCACGCAGGGATGCAGGCTCAGGCCTTCACGGCCCAGGTTGCACAGATGCGACAGCGCGTCGGCTGCCTCTTGCCGGCACAGCTCGACGCCATCCACCGCCAGGCGGCGATACCGTTCCAGGTTCAGCGCAACCCCGGCCAGCGTGGTGACAGTCCCGCTGGTGCCCAGCAGGCGCACCCCACCGTCACGAATCTCACGCGCAATGCAGTGCACCTTCTCGAACGGCCGCAGCCGCTCGACCACATCGGCGACCATCGCTTCGAACCCGTCCTCGGTGAAGCCCGCGTTGCCCCACCGCTCCGCCAGCGTCACCACACCCAGCGGCAGCGACTCGTAGCCGATCAGGTCCGGCACACCGTTCGCCAGCCGCACCCACGCCAGTTCGGTCGATCCGCCGCCGATGTCGAACAGCAACGCCCGCCGCCCGTCCATCGGCAGCAGCGGCGTGCATGATTCCAGCGCCAGCTCGGCTTCCTCGCGGCTGGAGATGATGCCGAAGTCGAACCCGGTCTCCTGCTTGACCCGGTTCAGGAACGCCGGCCCGTTGCTGGCGCGGCGACACGCTTCGGTGGCAATGGCGCGCACCTGGCGAACCGGCCGGCGCGCCAGCTTGGCAGCGCATAGATGCAGGGCGCAGATCACCCGGTCCATCGCCGGCTCGCTCAAGGTCCCGGTGCTGTGCAGCCCTTCGCCCAGCCGGACAATGCGGGAGAAACTGTCCACCACCCGGAATCCGGAACCGGTTGGCGTGCCAACCAGCATGCGGCAGTTGTTGGTCCCCAGATCCAAAGCCGCAAAAGCCGGCGGGAACAGCCGCCGCGGCAGTTCTGGTCGCGCGTCATCGCACACGCGCGCTTCATTACGTCGCGCGTCATCACACGCGCGCGCTTCATTACAAGGTGCGGTCGTGTCAAGCTCAGTGGTGGCTTGAGACGGGTTCATATTGCGATTGTCATCCGACTTGCGGTGCGGAGCAAGCACCGAATGCAAGTTGGATGCCGAGTTATCGGTTTTTTCATCCACCCCAGCCATGCGGCTGGGTTGAGCCTAGGTTCAGGAGTCCGAGCAGCGGGAGGTTGACTGCATGTGCGACACCCGCCAGCCGCCACCGCCCTTGCTTTTGACCTCCCGGGCCGCGACATGGGCCCGCCGCAGCAGCGTGCGGATATCTTCCGTGCTGTCAGCGCGCCGGCTGGCAATGCCGATCGAGAAGGTCGCTAGATAGCCGTTCGGCAGGTCCTGGAACAGCCTGCGAGAGCACAGCGCCTCAGCGCGTTCGGCCGCCGTCAGATGGTCCATCCCGTCCTGCCACAGCGCAAACTCATCCGGACCGATGCGCGCCACGATGTCACTCGGCCGGACCGAGGCCCGCAACTGGCTAGCCAGCCGGATCATCACCCGGTCGCCCTGCGCGCGGCCAAGCGCCAGGTTCAGGCTGCGCAGGTCGTCGATGTCGATCAGCATCAAGGTGCCAACCACGCCGTCAAGATCCAGCCGATCGATGTGCCGGTCGGCCTCATCAAGGAACCAGCGCCGATTCGGCAGACTCGTCAGCCTGTCGAGGCCTGGCTGGCCGATGCCCGCGCCGATTGCCACCCGCAGCAGCATGACAATCCCGGCCGCCAGGTCGTGGTCAGCCTCGATCCATGGTCGGCCCAGCGGCGAGCGCCACAGCAGTACGCCGCCAGGACGGCTGGGCGGCAGCACCCATGGGCAGGCCAGCAGCGGCCGGCGGTCCGGCGCCAGCAGGTGTGACGGCCGGCTGGGGCAGCCGGCCAGCAGCTTCAGACCGATGTCGGTCGTCTCCGCGCCGGCGATTCCCAGGCAATAGGCGACAGGCGCCGCAGCCGCATCCGGGCTCAGGTCAAGCACCGCCAGGCCTTCGACCTCAATGGTCAGCCGCAGTTGCTCCAGGATCGCGATGATGGAGCCGTCATAGTCGCCGCTGAAGGGCACGTCATTCTCCCGGATCCAAAAGATCGTTTGCAACACTATGCTTTTTTGATCCGACGTTGATAGGGAATCATCTTTCCGCAACATGTTGAAACCCGGCCGATTGCCGTTATGCTGGCCAACCTGCGGCCGGGGCCGCCGCCATCCGTCAGTGAGGACCATCATGCGTGCCGTCTGGTATGACCGGCAAGGTCCGGCGAATGAGGTCATCGTCACCGGCGACCTGCCGACCCCGCAGCCCGGCTCCGGCCAGTTGCGGGTGCGGCTGGCGGCGTCCGGCGTCAACCCGTCGGACACCTATCGCCGCCGCGGCGCGGTGCCGGCCGAGTACCCCAGGGTGATACCGAACAGCGATGGGGCCGGCGTGGTCGATGCCGTCGGCCCGCTGGTGGCCCCCGGCTGGGTCGGCAAGCGCGTCTGGCTCTACAACGGTCAGCGCAACGGCCGCTGGATGGGCACCGCCGCCGAATACATCGCGTTGGATGCCGACCTGGTGACTGAGCTACCCGATCATATCTCGTTCGCGGAAGCGGCGACGTTGGGCATTCCGTGCATGACCGCGCACGGCTGTGTCTTCGCCGCCGGCCCTGTGCAGGGGCGCACGCTGCTTGTCACCGGAGGTGCCGGCGCTGTCGGCCATTACGCGGTGCAACTCGCCGCCTGGGCCGGGGCCTGCGTGATCGCCACGGTCAGTTCAGCCGAAAAGGCTGAACGCGCCCGCGCCGGTGGGGCTGCCCACGTGCTGAACTACAGAACCCAGGATGTCGCCGCCGCGGTGGCCGAGATCACCCGCGGCGCCGGCGTCGATCACGTCGTCGACGTCGACCTTGGCGGCAACCTGGCGGCCACCCTCGCCTGCGTACGGGAAAATGGCAGCATCGCCTACTACGCCACCAACGGGGCGTTGCAGCCGACAGTGGATCTGCGCCGCCTGATGGCCCGCAACGTCACCGTGCGCGGCTTTGTTCTGCCGACCAGTCCGCTGGCCGCGCGCAAGCGGGCGCAAGCGGACATCGCGGCTTTCGTCCGCACACCGAACCGGATGCTGTCGGTCGCGGCCACCTACCCGCTTTTCGAAACCGCCGCAGCGCATATGTTAGTCGAGGCGGGTGGCAAGCAAGGCACGGTGGTGGTGGACTGCACGCGTTAAAGCACGATTCAAAGGAAGCCAGAGCCTGATCGCTTCAGCCTCTGGCGAAACCGGATCACCCGCCTCGGATCAGGGGCCGGCGCTATTCGCCGGAGTCAGCTTGGGCGGCGGCACACAACAACAAAGGAATGCATCATGGCTGAACATCGACTGGCGCTGGTCGTCGGGGCTACGCGCGGAATCGGTCTGGGGGTGACGAAGGCACTCCTCGACCAGGGATGGCACGTCATCGCCACCGCGCGTGATCCCGATCGGGCAGCCGATCTTCACGCGCTGGAAACCAAAGCCTCGCAACGCCTGACGATCGCTCGGCTGGACATGAACGACGCATCGATGATCGACGGGTTTGGCAAGGTCGTTGGCGACAGCAAGCTGGATACGCTGCTGGTCAACGCCGGCGTCGCGGGGCCGGAGCACCGCAGCGCCAGCGCCGCCACGGCCGAGGAGATCGGCGCACTCATGTTCACCAACGCGATCGCGCCGATCCGCCTGACCAGGGTGCTGGCGTCCCGCATGCGGCCCGACGCCGGCGTCGTCGCATTCACCTCCTCGGTCATGGGCAGCGTGGCGCAGAATACCGGTGGGCATGAACTGTACCGCGCCAGCAAGGCCGCACTCAATTCGTTGACGCGTGGGCTGTGGGGCGAGCTGCGCGATGACAAGCTGACCCTGCTGACGTTGCATCCCGGCTGGGTGCGCACAGAGATGGGGGGCGCATCGGCGGCCGTCTCGGTCGAGGACAGCGCCGCCGGCATCGTCACCGTCATCGAGCAGCGGCGCGGCGCCCATGAGCACAGGTTTCTGGACTACACCGGTAAGGAAATCCCCTGGTAACGACACGGGCGCGGTAGCGATGCACCCGCCATGACCGGCTTCAAGGTGGCGGCCTGACAGCAACACCCTGGTCCTGGGTCACCCTGCAGAGCGCTGCCAGCCGGAGCTTTCCCCCGACCGGCAGCGATCGGCTCAGACCTCGACTTCTTCTTCCCGCCCGGCGCCGCCGTCGTCGTCGCCTTCCGGCTTCGGCAACGCCGGCAGCGCAGCCTCGGTGATCTCGAACTCCAGCTTGTTGTCCTTCAGCGTCACCTTGACGGCGCCGCCTTTGACCAGCTTGCCGAACAGCAGTTCCTCGGCCAGCGGCTTCTTGATGTGCTCCTGGATCACCCGGCCCAGCGGACGGGCGCCATACAGCCGGTCGTAGCCGCGTTCCGCCAGCCACTCCTTGGCCGCCGAGGACAGCTCAATGGTCACGTTGCGGTCGGCTAGCTGAGCTTCCAACTGCATCACGAACTTCTCTACCACGCGGCCGACGATTTCCGGCGTCAGGCCGGCGAAGGTGATGGTCGCGTCCAGCCGGTTGCGGAACTCCGGCGTGAACAGCCGCTTGATCGCGTCGTCATCCTCGCCCACACGTACGTCACGGCCAAAGCCGATGGCTTCCTTGGCCATGTCCGAGGCGCCGGCATTGGTCGTCATGATCAGGATCACGTTGCGGAAATCGACCGTCTTGCCGTTGTGGTCAGTCAGCTTCCCGTGGTCCATCACCTGCAGCAGGATGTTGAACAGGTCCGGGTGGGCCTTCTCGATCTCATCCAGCAGCAGCACCGCATGCGGATGCTGGTCGATCGCATCCGTCAGCATGCCGCCCTGGTCGAAGCCGACATACCCCGGCGGCGCACCGATCAGGCGGGAGACACTGTGCCGCTCCATATACTCGGACATGTCGAAGCGGATCAGCTCGATGCCCATGGTCGAGGCCAACTGCCGCGCCACCTCGGTCTTGCCGACGCCGGTGGGGCCGGAAAACAGGTAGTTGCCGATCGGCTTCTCCGGCTCGCGCAGCCCCGCCCGGGCCAGCTTGATCGCCGCCCCCAGGGCCTCGATCGCCTTGTCCTGGCCGAACACCATCGACTTCAGGTCGCGCTCCAGGTTGCGCAGCGTCTCCTTGTCGTCGGCGGAGACGGACTTGGGTGGGATGCGGGCGATCTTCGCCACGATCTCCTCCACGTCCTTCAGCGTGACGGTCTTGCGGCGCTTGTGCTCCGGCAGCAGCATCCGCGAGGCGCCCACCTCATCGATCACGTCGATCGCCTTGTCCGGCAGCTTGCGGTCGTTGATGTATTTCGCCGACAGCTCCACCGCCGCGCGGATCGCCTCGTCGGTATAGCGGACCTTGTGGTGCTTCTCGTAGTTCAGCTTAAGGCCGCGCAGGATCTTCACGCTGTCTTCCAGCGACGGCTCATTCACGTCGATCTTCTGGAAGCGGCGGACCAGCGCTCGGTCCTTCTCGAAGTAGTTGCGGAATTCCTTGTACGTGGTGCTGCCGATGCAGCGCAGGTTGCCCGAGGCCAGCGCCGGCTTCAGCAGGTTGGAGGCGTCCATCGCCCCGCCGCTGGTCGCTCCCGCGCCGATCACCGTGTGGATCTCGTCGATGAACAGGATGGCACCCGGCTGGTTCTCCAGCTCGTTCACCACCGCCTTCAACCGCTCCTCGAAGTCGCCGCGGTAACGCGTGCCGGCCAGCAGCGATCCCATGTCCAGCGCGAAGATGGTCGACTTGACCAGGACTTCCGGCACGTCGCCCTCGACGATCCGCTTGGCCAGGCCTTCGGCGATGGCGGTCTTGCCGACGCCAGGGTCACCGACATACAGCGGGTTGTTCTTGGTCCGGCGGCACAGGATCTGGATGGTGCGCTCAATTTCCAGGTCGCGGCCGATCAGCGGATCGATCTTGCCGGCCATCGCCTTCTTGTTGAGGTTAACGCAGTAGTTCGACAGCGCGTCCTGGCTGCGCCGGTTCGGCTTTTCCTCACGCTCCTGCTCCGGCTGGTTGCCCTCCGGGGTCTGGTTGTTCGACCCCGCAACCGGCCGCTGGGTGGACCGGCCGGGTGCCTTGGCGATGCCGTGGCTGATGAAGTTGACCGCGTCCAGCCGCGTCATGTCCTGCAGTTGCAGGAAGTAGACCGCATGGCTCTCACGCTCGCTAAACAGCGCCACCAGCACGTTCGCCCCCGTGACCTCGTCGCGCCCCGAGGACTGCACATGAATCGCCGCCCGCTGAACCACGCGCTGAAATCCGGCGGTGGGCTTCGGATCGCCCGGCCGGTCAGTCGCCAGGCCGGCAAGGTCCTTGTCCAGAAATTCCGTCAGGTCGCTGCGCAGCTTGTCGAGGTCGACGCCACAGGCCTTCAGCACGGTCGCGGCATCGGTGTCGTCCGCCAGCCCAAGCAGTAGATGTTCCAGAGTCGCATACTCGTGCCGGCGCTCGCTGGCGAGCGACAGGGCGCGGTGAAGCGTCTGTTCAAGGTTCCGTGACAGCATGTAAGACGCTCCTGATGCTGATGGTCCCGGTCAGGACCTGGCTATTCCCGAGTGGTGCATCCGCGCCACCCGTCATGCAGAAGATGTTGGCGCGAAAACGCCGAACATCGTCATCATTCCTTCTCGATCGTGCATTGCAGCGGGTGCTGGTTCTGGCGCGCCAGATCCATCACCTGGGTTACCTTCGTCTCCGCCACCTCATAGGTGTAGACCCCGCAAACTCCCACACCCCGTCGATGAACATGCAACATGATGCGGGTTGCTTCGTCGCGGTTTTTCTGGAAGAAACGTTCCAGCACATGAACGACAAATTCCATCGGCGTGTAATCGTCGTTCAGCATCAAAACTTTGTACATCGCAGGCTTGCGAGTCTTCGGCCGTGCCTTGACGACGACACCTGTATTCGGTCCCTCGGTGGTGCCGCCTCGCTTGTCGTTGTCGCTCATCGTAATCAGATCCATTCGCCGTCCTGCCCGCGACCGCACCAAGCCGGTCGTCTACATCCTTGTCTGGTGCCGCCGCCCCCCACCCGCCAAGACCAGGGCCGGCGCGCCAGTTCCGTCGGTCCCGTCCTGAAGCCGCGACCGGCTCAATCGACGATCCGGGCCTCAGCATATCGGCACGCCGCAGCCGGATGAAAGGTCATGGCAACGCCGCTTCAAACAGTCTTGCAAGACGATTGCGCCGAAGGAGTGTAATCGCAAGAGCCTTCTGCATCCAATCATTGAATGGGTCTGCCGCCATGCGCGGTCAGGCAGCCTGAATTGGCAACGGCGGCGCCAAAGCAAAAGGCCCGGACAAATGCCCGGGCCCCGCTTTGCTGCCGCTCGAAGCCGCGCCGAAGCTGAACTTTGGCTACAAGCAAAGATAATCTGCGAATGTATCCTGAAAGCCGCTCGCGGTCGCGATCAGGATACCGCTGCTCAAGCGGTCTTGCCGAAAGTCTCAACTGCAACCGTCACCCGCGCGGTGATCGGCGCCAGCGCCCGCTCAGTGAGCTTCATTGAGGCATCGGTCAGCTTGTTGGACTCCGCAACCGACTTCTCCATCGTCGAGCGGGCGAATGAGGCCTGCAGCTCCAGCGCGTCCTTCAGCGACTTGACGCCGGTCAGCGCCTTGAACGCGGCAATGCCGTCCGCCATCGAGGCCTGCGCGGCACTCGCGAAATGCTTGGAGATGTCCTGCATGCCACTGGCCCAGATCTGCCCGGACTTGACCATCGCCTCGACGTTGCCCTGGTTGAAGGCGGCGACCTGTTCAGCAGTTTTCATGACCTTCTCAACTCCTTCCTTCATTCTGGTCTGGCTGGCGGCAACACCCGCGGTAGCCTTGGCCGCATTGTCCTTGATCTCAGTCACGGTCGCATCGATGGTCTTGCTGGTGGCAGAGCCGCTGACCGGGGCGGCTTCCAGGAGTTTGCTCTTGTTCATTGACATGCGTTGTCTCTTTTCTACTAAGACCGAATTGTCACATCGTGCCTCAGCCGTTAAGCTCACTGCGGTAGGTTTGCAGCGGCTCTACTGCCTAGGCTCAATCGGATCCGCGCATCGCCAATCAGCTATCTGGTCAGACCCTGCTCGCGCGGCCGTTGCTTTGCTGCATTGCAGCACGATGGCAATATAAAGTCCCGGTAATGGCTGATCAAGGCCAAATTTGTGCACTGCACAATTTTCCTGCTGGGCTCCATTCTCAAGGCGACCAGCGCCTTAGGGGCGTACGCTCACAACGTTGCGAGCGCTGTCTGCTAAGATGCTAAGATTTTTCGGTTTTTGAATCGTTTTCCGCTGGACACGTCAGCCCACCAGACCATAAGCTTCCCTTGCCGCTCTAAAGGGGATCACGATGGCCTGGTTTGCGTGTTCGATGCGCAAGCGACTGTTTTACTGTCTGCTTGTTGCGGGCAGCCTGGCGTCATTGCTGATCACTATCCCGGCGCAGGCGCAGGTCGGTTCAGCGCGCTACAGCTCCATCGTCGTCGATGCCGCCAGCGGCGACGTGCTGGAGGAAGTGAACGCCGACCAGCCGCGTCATCCCGCCAGCCTGACCAAGATGATGACGCTGTATCTGACGTTCGAAGCAGTGCGCGACCGGCGCATCACACTCGGCCAGTTCGTCCCCGTATCTGTCCACGCCGCGGATATGGAGCCTTCCAAGCTTGGTCTGCTTCCCGGCACGCGCCTCACGGTTGAACAGGCGATCCTCGGGCTGGTGACGAAGTCGGCCAACGACGCCGCCTCCGCCCTGAGTGAGCTGTTGGGCGGCAGCGAGGACCGCTTCGCTCAGATGATGACCCTGCGTGCCCGTGCCCTGGGCATGAGCCACAGCACGTTCATGAACGCCTCGGGCCTGCCCAACATCGAGCAGTGGACAACCGCGCGCGACCTGGCCGTGCTCAGCCGTCGGCTGATCGCCGACTTCCCAGACTACTACCGCTATTTCGCTACCCCCAGCTTCGCCTGGCACCGCCAGGTCATCTTCAACCACGACAACATGCTGCGCACCTATCCTGGCGCCGACGGACTCAAGACCGGCTATACCGAGGCATCCGGCCACAACCTGGTCACCAGCGCGCTGCGCGGCAACATCAGGCTGATCGGCGTCGTGCTGGGCGCCGGCTCCAACTCGGAACGCGACGTCCACATGGCCTCGCTGCTGGATCACGGCTTCGAGCAACTGGATGTCCCGGTGGCCCACAAGGCACTGCAGGTGGCCTCACGGATGACGCTGATCTCCACCGCCCATGCCGCTGAAGCCCACCTGGGACATGCCCACGCTGCCAACTGGGCCGTGCAGGTCGGCACCTACTCGACGGAGGCGGCAGCCCGCTCGGCGGCGCTGGAAACCCGGCGGCAAGCGGAGGCCGGCGAAGCGCGGATTGAGCCGATGCGGCTGCGGCACAAGACAGTCTGGCGGGCTCAGGTCATCGGCCTGACCGCCGTGGACGCGCAGGAAGCGTGTTCATCCCGTCGCCGGGGCGCCTGCATGGTCATCCGGCCAGAGACCCGGCAGGTGGCCAGCCGCTGACCAGCGGCCCCACCGGATAGCGCCACCGGATAGCGCCACCGGATAGCGGTTGACCAGCGGCCCCAACCGAACAGCCGTTGCCCAAGGGCGTTGACCGCCATACCGCCCTCAGACTGCTGCCAAGCCGGGCCGGTCCAGCCGGATCACGCCGCCCGGCGTGGCAACCAGGGCGGTCGCTGCCATGGCAATGAACAGGCCGGTCTCCACCACCCCCACCGTCATGGAAAGCGCCTGTTCAAGCTGCACAGGGTCAGGGATCGCGCCAAAGTGGCAGTCCAGGATCACGTTGCCGCTGTCGGTCCTGAAAGCCGAACCGTCTGCTGTCTTGCGCAACGCCGGCTTGCCGCCCAGCGCCGCCAGCCGCGCCGCCGTGCTCTGCCAGCCGAACGTGACAACCTCAACCGGCACCGGCGCGGTCGCGCCCAGCGCGCTCACCAGCTTGGGTTCGTCGGCGATGATCACCAGCCGCGCACTGGCCGCGGCGACGATCTTCTCGCGCAGCAGCGCCCCGCCCAGCCCCTTGATCAGGTCCAGCGAGTCGCGGGCGATCTCGTCCGCCCCGTCGATCGTCAGGTCAATGGCGGGATGATGCGCAAAGTCGGTCAGCGTGATGCCGCCTTCACGCGCCTGCTTCGCACTTCGCTCGCTGGTCGGGATGCCGACGACCTTCAGGCCCGCCGCCACCCGGGCGATCAGCCCGTCGATGGCAAACGCCGCCGTCGAGCCGGTACCCAGCCCAACCACCATGCCGTCTTCCACCAGCGCAACGGCAGCCAGTGCCGCCTCCTGCTTGCGCGCGTCCCGCGGATCCATCAGCCACACACCGGGCGGATGACCCGCGGCCAGTTGCCACAGCACACCGTGTCGACCTCCTTCTGGTTCAAGCTCTGGCCCCACAACCCCGCCGACACCTGACGGGCATGCCGTGTACTGTAAGCGTCGTCGCATCGGGATCAACGGCGGCGGAACCAGTCCGCAGCATCTCGTTCCAAATGCCTCCATCATCAACCGCGGAAAGATCATGCCGGCCGATGTCTTCCCGCGGTTATCGATACTCACAGGCGCCATCTAAGCCGATCCTGATTGCGCCGTCACGGTCCGCGGCAAGCTTGGTCTTGCGCCCGACGGCGCGGGTGCGCATGTTGCGGCATACCGCGCTGGAAGGCGTGTGAGTCGATCGACCGGCTCGCCCGGCGGCCAGACACGCAGTATCACGGAAGAAGGCCGAGGCGGAGCAAGGTTATGGACGGCGGAGCAGACGCAAGGCGCATCACCATCCACGCGCCGGACGATTTCGCCGGGATGCGCGTAGCCGGCCGGCTCGCGGCGGAAACCCTCGACATGATCGTCCCGCACGTGAAACCGGGCGTGTCCACCGGCCTGCTCGACAAGCTGTGCCACGACTTCATCCTGGACCATGGCGCCACGCCCGCGCCCTTGAATTACCGGGGCTACCCAAAGTCGATCTGCACCTCGATCAATCACGTGGTCTGCCATGGAATACCCGGTGAACGCCGGTTGGAGAACGGCGACATCCTCAACATCGACGTGACGGTGATCCTGGACGGCTGGCACGGCGACTCCTCGCGGATGTACGCCGCCGGCAACCCCAACACCCGCGCCCGCAACCTGATCGATGTAACCTACGAGTCGCTGCTGCGCGGGCTGAAGGTGATCCGCCCTGGGGCAACGCTGGGCGATGTCGGGCACGCCATCCAGACCTTCGTCGAGGGCAACCGCTTCAGCGTGGTCCGCGACTTCTGCGGCCACGGCATCGGCCGGCGCTTCCACGAGCCGCCCAACGTGCTGCATTTTGGCCGCCCTGGTGAGGGCCCCGTCCTGCGCGCCGGCATGTTCTTCACCGTCGAGCCGATGGTCAACGCCGGCCGGCCAGAGGTGAAGGTGCTGGACGATGGCTGGACCGCGGTCACCCGCGACCGCAGCCTCTCCGCCCAGTTCGAGCATATGATCGGCGTCACCGAAGACGGCTGCGAGGTGTTCACCCTGTCGCCGGCAGGCCTGGACAAGCCGCCCCCCAGCGGAAGCTGACCCGGCGCCGGCTGGTTCCGGTTATCACCCGGGGGCGTTAGCGGATTGGCAACCATTTGCCGGTATCCTTGGCGGCGGATTTTGCCATGGGTGCCATGCCTCCCACATCCAAGCCGCCCGGCGTCGCCGAGTGCCCTCAATTGCCCGACCTGCTGGTGCCCGACGTTTCCGCTGCATCCCCGGGTCAGCAGAGCCCTGTCGGGGCCGAGGGCCATCGTGCCCGCATGCGCCACCGGCTGCTGACCGCCGGACCAGACGCGCTGGCGGACCATGAGATGCTGGAGATGATCCTCTACATCGCCTTGCCGCGCCGCGACACCAAGCCGATCGCCCGCGCCCTGCTCGCCAGGTTCCGCAGCTTTGCCGCCGTGGTCGCCGCGCCGGTGCGGGAGCTGCAGGCGGTCGACGGCATGGGCGACGCCGCGGTCGCCGCGGTCAAGCTGATCCAGGCCGCTTGCTTGCGGATGATGCGGGAAGAGATCGCGGCCGAACCCGTATTCTCTACCTGGGATCGGTTGACGGACTACCTGACGGCGGCGATGGGGCATGAACGGACAGAGCAGTTCCGCGTGCTGTTCCTGGACTCGCGCAACAGGCTGATCGCCGATGAGATCCAGGGCCACGGCACCGTCAACCACGCCCCGGCCTACCCGCGCGAAGTGATCCGCCGCTGCCTGGAACTGCACGCCAGCGCCGTGATCCTGGCGCACAACCACCCCAGCGGCGACCCCTCGCCCTCGCGGGAGGATGTGGCGTTGACGAATGAGATCGTCCGTGCCGGCGCGGTTATGGGCATCGTGGTGCACGACCATGTCGTCATCGGCCGCGGCAAGTGGCTGAGCTTCCGCTCCGAAAAGCTGATGTAGGGCAGCACATCCATCTGCACATTAGTGGTCCGATGCCGACGGGCACTTCAGCCCGTTGGCTGAATCGGCCCACCAAATCAAGCTAGTGCTCTGACACATGCTGCACGTTCAGATTGGGTCAGAGCACTAGAAGCGGCTTCAGCTCGTCATATTCATGGCACCCTGTAATATTAATCCAGCGTGCAATCAGAGGAACTTTTTCATCATTGAGCGACGAGTTACTCAAGTCTGATATCAGTCTGCCTTTCCCGATCGAGTTCGTGATCAGGGACACCCCACGCTCCCATCAATCGCCAAACACGAAGGGAAAGGAGCTGTGGAAGCGAAAGGTCGGCGAGATTGCCAGCGCGCACGCGAAGACGCTGAGAGACTTCTTCTTCATTGACCATCGGCCTCTTGCCGCAACGATCTTCTATTTCCCGTTGACGCGCATGTCTGGAGACGTGGACAACATCGTCAAGCTGATCGTCGATGGAATGACTACGATACTTTATCCGGATGATCAGCTTCTGGAGCGTATCATCGTGCAGAAGTTCGAGCCAGACATTGAACCAGTTTTTCATTCGCTGACACCAGCACTCAAGCAGGCGGTCGAAACTGACCCGCCCGTGATTTATATACGGATCGATGACGATCTCCGCTGGAGGCAGGTCCCATGATGTCCGAGGCTCAGCTTTGGGAAAGTAACGCGCTGAAACACCTGCAGCAGGTCTCCCAAGCACGCGGGATGAAATTCTATGTCAATCCGCCGCGCGAAGTCGTTCCCGACTTTCTTGGTGACCATCAGCCCGACGCCATAGCCCTGGGCTCGGACGGCGGGATCATCATCGAGGTGAAGTTTCGCGGCGTTCCGTCAATCGAGCCGCAACTCGCGGCAATCGCTCGAAAGGTTTCTGACCAAAAAGGTTGGGAGTTCCGCGCTATCTACCTTAATCCTCCCGCGGATCAGACGCTGCCCTTGGCCAAGCCTACCCAGGCGCAACTGCAGGCCACATTTCGTGAAATCGAAGCGCTAATAAAAGACGGACATCCCGCCGCGGCGCTTGTCACCGCATGGGCGGCCCTGGAATCTCTCGCACGCTTGGCGCACGCCGACACGGAAGCCAGACCACTTTCGGGCTTTTCACCAGTCCAGCCTATCCAGACGCTGGCTGAGCAAGGCTACATCGAAAACGAACCGGCTCAGCGGCTTCGGGAAATGGCGAAGCTGCGCAATGCCGTGGTCCATGGCGACTTCTCAGTTCATGTGCCGGCAAAGCAGGTTGAGGATCTGCTCAAGCAGCTCAGGGCAATCGCCGACAACATCGTAAGCGTAATATCGGAGCAGAAGTCCTAGTGCCCGATCGCAGAGACGTGCTGCACGCGCTTCGCCGCGCAAATCGGCCACTTCAAGCCAAACCGACGTATCGCCCTTCACTGATGGGCGATACTAGAGCAACAGCAGCCCGACTGGAACAGTCGGGCTGCTGTTGCTCGCGAAAACAATGGGCTAGACCGCGCTGACTGTCCAGTCAGCCTGAAAGCGGTCTAGCGCACGAGAGCCGGGACCTGAAAGCACGGTCAGAATGCTCGCAAGGCCCGACCTCCTCTCCAGAACACCCTGCCACCGTCCGATAGACCACTGCTGTGCTTCAAATCAACTTATCAAAGAAAATTATAGTCCCTATCCTCCAGTCTCCGCCAGCCGCACCGCTGCCGCCACGCCACCCACCAGCCGGTCATGCCCCAGCGGACGATCCGGCCGCAGAAATCCCGCCACCGCATAGGCCACAACACCCATCTGCCCTGCCGGCGGCCACCAGATCTGCACGCGGCTCCAGTCCCCACGGTCGGAGACGTCGACTACGGGCTGGTCCGCGCTGACCCTGTGGTGCACCCAGTTGGCCTGGGTGACCATAATCCGCCGTTGTGACACGACGCGAGAGACCACCGCTACGTGCCCGTACGGCAACCGACCCGACCGGCGCAGCACCATCACGCTGCCGACCTCCGGCGCTTGCAGCCGCGCATAGCGCCCCGCTGCCTGTCCCCACCAGTCCGCCGCCGCGCCGCTCAATGCCATGCCGGTCAGCGCCCGGGCGAACGGCGCGCACTCCACCGGTGCCGGCAGGCCCGCATCGCTGGACCGCGACATACCACCGCCGCACGCCGCCAGCACCAGACAGACCAGAACCGGGAATACCAGCGGGCAGACCAGCACCGGGCAGGGCAGGGCAGTCGCCCGCCGCCGTGTGCCCGCGGGCATCATTAGAGTATCCGTCTTGGTCAAGCCACTTCTGGCGTCCATGTGCGCGTATCGCGCAGCAGCGCGTTGGCGATAATGACCAGCTTGCGCATGATGGCGACGATGGCGACCTTGGCGGGTTTACCGGCCTGACGCAGCGCCAGGTATTTGGCTTTGAGCGGCGGGTTGAAGCGGATGGCGACGAGGGCTGGCATGTAGATGGCCTGCCTAAGGTTGGCTCTGCCGCCCTGTATGAAGCTTTTCCCCTGCCAGGTGCCCGATTGCCGGGTGACGGGCGCTGGGCGGCCAGAATGGTTGTCCGCTGGCGATCGATGGCCTGGATCTGGGTTTCGATCTGCTTGAGGTGTTGCTGGCTTTGGCGCTTGAGCAGGGCCAGCGTGAGGGTCTTGCTGCGGTTGAGCGCGGTGGTTCGGTCCTTCACCAAAGCCTGCCGTGCGGCCAGCAGTTCGCCCAGCGTGTCAATGGTTTCGTCCTTGGCGGGTGGGATG
>CBDIDA010000002.1:0-1037500 GCA_965277505.1 Rhodopila sp.
CGCCGAGGCACTGGTGGCGCGTATCGCCCAACGGCCGGAGCGTGAACGGCCACCGCGGACTGAACGTGATATCGTCGTCTACTTTCCAGACACTTGGCGGGAGGATCCATCCAACCAGATCCTGCGAAGCGGCTACCACGACGTGCCATGGGAACAACCGGAACTTGTCCGCATACTCATGTTGCCTGAGCGGCGTGAACGATATCGCGTCCTGCGCCTGCTGCGGCGGATCTGGCTGGCAGCCAACACCCGAGCGGATGACGCAACTTAGCTGGACAGCTTGTAGACCTTTTTTATCATTGGATTTCTAGCAAGTCGCCAAGCAAACTCTCGCTAGTTTACATGCTACAACGTTTGGTAACGACAAAATATCGGTGCTGATCGTCGTCAGAACACTCAGTGGCCGTCGTTCACGTAAGTGCGATTTAATGAACAAGCAGCTGATGCAAATCCCACTTTGGGCTGCGATGCACAGCCACATCCTAGGGATTGGGAAATGCGTCGTCCCTCAAGCCTCGTGACTCGCAAACTTATCGCCAGTCCAGCCACCGGCAGTCCTGTGGCTCCGGTCAGTTATCTTGACCTATATGGACTGTCGAAGCGACCTTTCTCCAGCGCTCAGGATGGGTCAAGCTACATCCTGTTCAATTCCCATCGGCGCGCTTTCGAACTGCTGATCAACCATGTGATTGGCGGCAGCGGTGTTCTGTTGCTCCATGCTGAAGAAGGTGCAGGTAAGACCGAGATCCTTCGATCTGCCGCAACGATGGCTTATAAGTCGCAGCCGCCCCCAATAGAGATATTTCGACCCCCCTCAGGTCGAGTGAATCTCAAACAGCTTCTTGGCGCGCTTCGTTATTCAATCCAGACAGAGCCATCTGGATTCAGTGAGATCGTAAGTGGGTTCAGGCAATTGCCGCGGAAGGTGCTTCTCGCGGATGACATCGATCTGATGCCTACCGACTGCATCCAACTTCTGCTATCGCTTGCCCGAGACATGAACAACCGGCAAAGTAACTCAGCCGTTGTCCTGAGCGCGTCCACGAAGCTGAACTCCGAGGCAGCCCGACATGATGTGGCAGAACTCATGGGTTTGGCAAAAAATATCATCCGGCTGCCCCGACTGGGCCCGGCAGAGGTGCGTCAATACATTGAGCGAGCGCTGTGGATCGCAGGTGGTACAACTCGGCGGTTAATCACAGCCGATGCGCTAAAGCTTCTTGTCATCCAATCGGGTGGATTGCTAGGTTCTGCTAACCAGCTCATGGAAGCAGCTCTTACAGCGGGATTTGCTCGGGGTGATTTGATCATCACGGCAAAGACGGTTGCGGCAGCGACAGGTCCAACCCTAGCTCGGCCGCCGCAACGACCGGCGAGGTCGGCGGGATCGGCAGGCGTTGTCGTACAATTGATCGCGCTAGGGCTGTTGCTTACAGGCACGTCAGCCTTCCTTTACAGGGCGCTGCATATCCAGGTTGACTATCCGACAACCTCTCTAGCAAGACCAGTCTCGCCAGCGTCGCGCACGCCTTTGGCCACTCTTAGACCAGTGGCGACACCAAAACCTATCCCGACTCCAGCGGAAAGCCTGCCACCTGCGCTAGTGACAGCGTTGATAAAGCGCGGTTCAGAGAGTTTTGAATTAGGAGATATTGCCGCTGCCCGACTGTTGTTCCACCGTGCGGCTTCGGCCGGGGTTGCCGCTGCGGCGACGGCTCTGGGAAAGACGTTTGACCCAAATTTTACAACGTTGGCAAACGCGCGCGACCCGGCGCGCGCTGCGGAATGGTATCAGAAAGCCATCGTGCTGGGTGATCCGAAAGCTAGCGAACTTCTAAGGCGTCTACCAGATCGTTAGGATGGGTCCTTTGAGGGTGGAATCGCCGATTTTGCTCTAAGTGTCTATTCGGGATCATCTTGAGTATTTGATGGTGTTTGTGGTTCAGTGTATGCGGTGTGCCTGGACAGGTTTGCTGATGTGGACTGTTGAGAACCGCCGCCGCTACGACCGCAGCAAGCTGCGCTACCCGTCGGACCTGACGGATGACGAGTGGGGCGCTCATTGAACCGCTGATCCCGCTCGCCAAGCGTGGCGGCAACAAACGCACGGTGGACGTGCGCGAGGTGGTGAACTGCCTGATGTATATCCTGGGCACGGGCTGTCAGTGGGCCGCCCTGCCTCGGGACCTGCCTGCGCGCAGCACGGTGAACGACTATTTCCTGCGTTGGCAGCACGACCGCACACTGGAGCGCCTGCACCATCCGCTTTATGTCCAGTGCCGCGGGCGACCGGGGCGCGAAGCAAGCACCACGGCTGGGATCATCGACAGCCAAAGCGTCAAGAGTGCAGAAAAGGGGGCATTCGGACCCGCATGGGTATGACGCGGGAAAGAAGATCAAGGGCAAGAAGCGGCACATCCTTGTCGACACGCAAGGCTTGCTGATGCACGCCGTCGTGCATGCAGCCGACGTGCAGGACCGCGATGGCGGCGTGCTGGTGATGGCCACCCTGTTCGGCCTGTATCCGTTCTTGCTCAAGCTCTACGCCGACAGCGGCTACACCGGGCCGAAGTTTCAAGCCGCCCTGGCCCGGGTGTGCCGCCAGGTCAACGTGGAGATCGTCAAGCGCTCGGACGCTGCCACGTTCATGGTGCTGCCAAAGCGCTGGATCGTGGAGCGCACCATCGCCTGGCTGAACCGATGCCGCCGTTTGGCAAAGGACTGGGAACGCCTGAACCACAATGCCCGCGCCTTGCTGAAGTGGGCGTCGATCCGGCTCATGGTGCGAACGCTCTGCCAAACCAAGACATGATCCCGGATGGACATTAAGCGACGCGGTATCGTGTCATTCGTGATGTTCCGGCTGATGTCGGAGGGATCGGATGGGGTGGCGTCGTGGTCAGACCTCTGCGCAAGACTTGCGTGATCGAGTTCTGGCGCTGGATCACTTGTCGGCGCGCGTGGTGGCGGAGCGGTTCGTTGTCGGCGTCTCGTATGTGGTCAAGGCGTGGCAGCGCCGGGTCAGGGCTCCGAACTCATGTGACAGCGGGTGACATGCGCTTTCCTGGTTGATTCGATAAGGCTCCCCGGTTCGGAGCACTCGCATGCCGCCCGTCTTTCCCGCGCTGTCGGAAAAGTCTCGCCTCGCCGTCCTGCTGGAGCACTTCTCGGCCATCGACGACCCGCGCGACGTCCGCCGGATCATCACCCGCTGGCAGAAATCCTCCTCCTGGTCGTCTGCGGCACCATCGCCGACTGCGACAACTACGACCACATCGCCGCCTGGAGCGAGGCGCACCTAGCCTTCCTGCGCCGCCACCTGCCCTACAGGAACGGCGTATCCGGCGGCCGGTGGCTTATACCAAGCGGCGCATCAGTTGACCGTTTTGGCATAATCGCGGGTAGCGATTGAGCGGATGCGTGCGGGTGCGGCGATGAGTTTGTTCCAGGCGATACAACAGGCGTCCACAATCGCCTCGTAGGTTGTATAAACACGATTGCTGAGATCGTTGTGGCGGAAGAACTCCCAGACGTTTTCGACCGGGTTCAGTTCGGGTGAATAGGGCGGCAGATGGAGCAGCCCGATGTTGTCCGGCAGCCACCAGGCGATCCCCCACCTGGTGCCATCCGGCGCCGTCCAATGTCAGAACGGCGAACGCCCCCGGGCTCACCTGCGTGCTGATTTCCTGCAGATGCAGGTTCATCGCATGAACATTGGCACGCGGTAAAACGAGCCCCGCACCGACGCTGCGGTTTGGACAGACGGCGCCGAACAGATAGGCCGACTGGTAGCGCTGATTGCGCGGGGCTGTAGGCCGGCTGCCCCGCTGTGCCCAGATCCGGGTCAGGCTGCCTTGCTGGCCAATGCGGGCGACTGAGCACGCGAAGGAGGGCTCGTCCTGCCACCATAACTCGATTGGCTTGCCGTGCGCGGCATCGGGAATAACGGCGGCGACGAGATCAGCAAAGTTTTTTTGTGCGTCTCCTGGGCTTCGGCATCCGCCTGGGGATGGCGCGGGCGCACCAAGATGTGGCTGAAGGTCAACGTCTTCAGGATCCGCCCGACACTGCGTTCATCCATCACCACGAAGAAGCGTGCCAGCAGCCGGTCACGTAGATCGCACAACCGCCAGCGCACGACGCCATCCGCGGCGAGATCCGGGCCTTGCTGGACCCAGCCTGCCAGCACGGCCTTTTCCGCAACCGACAGTTTGGGTGCCGCGCCGCCGCGCTTTGGACGATCCGACAGACCAGCTATGCCATGCTCATTGTAGCGAATGACCCAGTCACGCAGAGTTTGCCGATCCATGTCGCAGCTCTTGGCCGCGTCCGCCCGGCCATGCCCTTCCAAAACCCAGGCTAACGCCAGCAGCCGTCGTGCTACCGGGGCTGCGGAAGCGCGCCCCGCATGCTGACGCAGGGTGTCCGCATCGTGCTCGAGCCGTGTGATCTGCACCGTCATCGCCGTTCCACCCTCAGCCAGGACCGACAAAAACGAATCATGCATGAAGTTTAAGCGCATTGCGATCGACACGTCCAAGCACGTGTTCACCCTCCCCAGGGTTGACGAGCAGGAGCGCCCGGTGCTGCGGCGCGAACTCAAGCGCGCCCAGGTGGAAGCCTTCTTTGCCAAACAGGAGGCCACCGAGGTGGTTCTGGAGGCCTGCGGTGGCTCGCATCACTGGGGTCGGCTGCTGAACAAGCTGGGTCATCGCGTGCGCCTCATCCCGCCGCAATACGTCAAGCCCTTCGTCAAGCGGGCCAAGAATGACCGCAACGATGCCGAAGCCATTAGCGAGGCGGCGTCACGTCCCACCATGCGCTCGGTGGTGGTCAAGACGCTCGATCAACAGGCCGACGGCATCATTCTCAAACATCGCGAGATGCTGGTGGGCCAGCGCACCCAGGCGATCAACGCCCTGCGCGGCCATGCGGCGGAGTTTGGCGTCGTGGCGGCCAAAGGCATCGTCAAGGTCACGCCGCTGCTGGCGGTGCTGGCCGCTGACAGCGCCATCCCCGCCACCGCTCGGGCGATGTTCGCGCAGATGGGGGCGCATATCGCGGCGCTGGATCAGCAAGTGGCGGCGGTGGATGAGCAACTGGCCGCCCTGCACAAGGCCAACCCGGTCAGCCAGTTGCTGGGCGAGATCCCAGGTGTCGGTCCGCTGGGCGCGATCACCATGGCTTTGACCGTCGAGCCTGAAAACTTCGCCTCTGGGCGACACTTTGCTGCCTGGCTGGGGCTGACGCCGAAGGAACATTCCACCGGCGGCAAGCAGCGCCTGGGCAAGATCAGCAAGGCCGGCAATGAAAGGTTGCGCCAGTTGCTGTTCGTCGGCGCCATGTCCGTCATCCGTTTCGCCAAGCCGGGCAGCAAATCCGCCTCGGCGTGGCTGCTGCAACTGCTGGCGCGCAAGCCGCGCAAGCTCGCCGCGGTCGCTCTGGCCAACAAGATGGCCAGGATCATCTGGTCGATGATGTCACGCGGAGAGGCGTATCGGCGTCAGCCAAGCGCCGCCTGAACCACGCGTCGACGCCGAGGGTTCAAGGGCAAGCAAGAGATGGCAATCGGTCGAACCGACGAGCGACACACGCCGTTAATGCCAGTGGCAAACAAAAGCCGCTCGGTTGTTCGGCAGCCGCTCGCGGATCCCATCTGGGCGAGACTGGCCAAGGCTCCAGCCAGTCGCTGGCGACTGGTTGGAAGGCCAGACAAGGGCAGCGGGCGTGTCCTGCAACAAAAGGCCGGACACATGACCGCATTCGAACCAAAGCCACACTCATGCCAAACCTACTTGAACCCCACGGGCCGTCCACACATGGTATTAGTTGTTGCGGCTGAACGACCGGCTTACTCCGCCGCCTGGCCGATCAGCGCATCCCCCCGGGCCACCGCGGCGGCGCGAGCGACGACATCGGCCAGGATGCCACGCAGCTCCTCCGCCTGGGCGTCGAAGTTGCGGATCTGGCCCGAGGTCGGATTGACCCACCCGGCCAGGTCCGGCTTGCGGTCCAGCAGGTCTTCCAGCGCCTGCCGCAACGGCGCCACGTCCTCGCCGATCGGTATCAGCGTGCCGTTGACACCGGGCCGGATCGCCTCCGCGGCACCGCCCTGATCGGTCGCAATTACCCACTTGTTGCGCACCAGCGCCTCGCGCACCGTCAGGCCGAACGATTCCGGCCATTGCGAGGGAAACAGCAGCACGTCGATCGTCTCATAGAACGTGTCCCGACTGTCGGCATGGAACGGCGGCACCATCCGGATCGTCCCATGCACCCGCCAGTCGATCTCGGCGAAGGAATCGACCCCCATCTCCAGCCCGTGGTTGACCAGCACAAGCTCCCAGTCGTCACGCTCCAGCGCCTCAAAGCTGCGCTTGAGCAGCGGGAACCCCTTGACCGGTTCAGCCCCCGCGACGAAGCCGAAGCGCAGCCGGGCCGGGCCGGTATTGGGCTTCGCAGCGGCGGCCATCGGCACGCCGTTCTCATTGACCACAAGCCGCTCCGGATCGAACCGGTTGGCGATGTGGAAGCGGCGCCAGTGCTGCGAGGGCGTCAGCAGCAGGTCGGCGGTTTCCAGCACCTGCCGCAGCCGCAGGTTGCGCGGCACCGTCTGCCCCAGGTCCGGCACGCAGGTCGCGCAGACCTTCATGTCGATTTCCTTCTGCCCGCAGTACCGCCCCTCGCCAGTGACCAGAAACTGTCGCTGGCACAGCCACCACGCGTCGTGCAGCGTGACGACATACGGCACCCCGGTCTCGTGGCAGACCCGCAGCGTTGTCGCCCCCAGGCCCTGAACGGCGTGGAAATGCACCACGTCCGGACGGATGGCGCGCAGCACCTCGTTGAACGCCTCGGCGGCGCGTTCATCCCAGGATTGATCCACCCAGGTCGGGTCGTCCTGGATGCCCACCCGGAACACCGGCACGCCCTCGAAGGCATCGCGCTCCAGCTCATACGGCTTCAGCCAGCCCGGCGGGGCGCTGGTGAAGATGCTCACCCGGGTGTCGGCGCGCTGGCTCAGCCGGCGCGTCATCTCCTCCATGATCACCGTCGCCCCGCCGAAGGTCTGCGGGCTGCACAGCACGTTGACCTGCAGCACATGCAGCCTGCGGTCGTCCGCCGGCCGGTGCGGCGCCAGCAGCGGCTCGACCTGCCGCCGCCCGATCGCCTGCGGGCTGTAGCGGTCCAGCACGCTCTGCCGAGCCTGCTCGCCGATCCGCTGGCGCAGCGCCGGATCCCGAACAAGGGCGGTCAGCGCGGCGTACCACTCCTCCTTGCTCTCAGCCAGGAAGCCGGTCTCACCATGCTCGACCGCCGAGCTGAACGCCGAGCGGGGCGAGCAGACCGAGGGCACGCCCACCGCCGCCGCCTCCAGGAACTTGATGTTGCTCTTGGCCTGATTGAAATTTGCCGCAATCAGCGGGGCGATGGAGATGTCGCTCTCGGCCAGCAGCCCCAGATATTCCAGATAGGGGCAGGCCGGCCGGCGCTGCAGCTGCGGGCCCAGGTCCTGCAGCGCCTTCGGCGGCGATAGCTCGCCCACCAGCAGCAGCTCAGCGTCCGCATTCTCCTGCAGCACACGCTTAAGCACGTCCGCCATCAACGCGAAATCCGCGTCGTGCGTCGGCGAGCCAGAGCCGTACATGATCCGCACCTTGCCGTCCGGGGCGCGCCGGCGGGCCGCCGCGGCCGCCTGGATGGTCTCATCGTCCAGCGCGTTCTCGACCACCACCGCACGGCCGCCGCCGACCGCCTGCATCCGCTCCGCCAGGTATGGCGTGCTGGCAATCGTGCTGCGGCACGCCTCCAGCGTCCGCCGGTACAGCGGCACGCCCTCAAACAGCCCTTTCAGCCGGCTTTGTTCCAGCCCTAGCAGATTGGGGTTGGCGGCAAAGTCACTGATGTCGAAAATCAGGTCATCCAGCTCGTAGTATCGCGGCACACCCAACGTTTCGGCTTCCTGCACCATCCGCAGCACCGCATCGTAGCCCGGCAGCCGGTAGAAGATCACCACGCTGTGGGTCTGGATCAGGCTCGTCGCCCGATCGTGCTCCCGCCATGAGACGACGGTGCAATCCCAGCCCAGCGCCTCGATCATATCACGCTTCTGGTCGACCCGGTACTTCCTCAGCGGCGGCAGGGACAGCTCCGCCACCAGCAGCACGCGTGGCCGCAGCAGGTTCGCATGCCCCGCCGGCGGCCGGGGCCGACTGCGCGGCGCGGCTGCGATCGCCGCCTGCATGGCGCTGCCAGACGGCCGCTGTCGGCTGAACCGCTCCTTCCGTGCTGTTTCGGCAACGCCGGCCAGCACCTGCCGCAGTTCAACCGCCTGGGCAGCGAAGTCGCGGACCTGGCCAACCGAGGGGTTGACCCAGTTCGCCAGGTCGGGCTTGCGGTCCAGCAGGTCGGTCACCGCCTGGCGCAGCGGGCCGATGTCCTCGGTGATCGGAATCAGCGTGCCGTTCACCCCAGGCTCGATGGCCTCCGCCGCGCCGCCCCGATCGGTTGCGATCACCCACTTGTTCCGAGTCAGCGCCTCGCGCACGGTCAGCCCGAACGACTCCGGCCATTGTGAGGGGAACAGCAGCACGTCGATCGATCGATAGAACGCGTCCCGCCCCGCGGCGGCGAACGGCGGCACCACGGTGATCGTCCCTCGCGCCGCCCAGGTCACGCCTTCATACGAGTCCGTGCCGATCGCCAGCCCGTGGTTGACCAGCACCAGCTCCCAGTCATCCCGCTCCAGCGCCTCGAAGCAGCGCTTCAGCAGCGGGAAGCCCTTAACCGGCTCCGCCCCGGCAACAAAACCGAAGCGCAGCCGCGCCGGACCCTGGTTGGGCGGCGGATCGACCGGCAGCTCAACCCCGTTTTGGTTGACGCCGACCCGCTGCGCATCGAATCCATTCGCAACATAGAACCTCCGCCAATGCTCGGTGGGGGTCAGCAGCCTGGCTGCTCCCTCCAGCGCCTGACGCAGGCGCAGATTGCGAATCACGGTGTTGGTAATGTTCGGCACGCAGCCGGCACAGATATTCATGCTGATCGTCTGCTGGCCGCAGTACTTGCCCTCCCCCGTCACCAGGAACTGGCGTTCGCACACCCACCAGGCATCATGCAGCGTCACCACATAGGGGATCGCCTCCGCGCGACATGCCTCCAATGAGGCCGCGCCGATGCCCTGGACAGCATGGAAATGCACCACATCCGGGCGCAGCGCCCGCAGGATGTCGCGGAAGGCCTCGGCGGTCTTTTCGCCCCACGGCTCTTCCGCCCAGCCGGGAACATCCTGCAGCCCGATACGGAAGACGGTAACGCCGTCCTCCTCGCCGCGCTCCACCACATCGGGCTTGATCCAGCCCAGCGGAGCGGTCGTCACCACGCTCAGCCTGGTGTTCGGGTCACGCCGCAACTGCTCGGTCACCGCCTCCATGACGATGGTGGCACCGCCGAACGACTGCGGCTTGAACAGGATGTTGACCTGCAGCACATGCAGCCGTTTGTCAGCGGCCGGAACGTGCTGCGCCAGCAGCGGCCGTAGCTGCCGCTGGCCAATCGCATCCGGGCTGTAGCGCTTCAGCACGTCGTCGCGCGCCGCCTCACCGATCCGCGCCCGCAGCGCCGGCTTAGTCACCAGCAGCTTCAGCGCGGCGTACCAGTCGTCGACACCCTCGGCCAACAGGCCGGTCTCGCTCGGCCGAATGGCCTGGGTGAAGGCGGACCGTGGCGAGCAGACCGAAGGCACGCCCGCCGCCGCCGCTTCCAGGAACTTGATATTGCTCTTCGCCTCGTTGAACTTGACCGCCGACAACGGCGCGATCGCGATGTCCGCCGTCGCCAGCAAGCCCAGATATTCCGCATAGGGAAACGACGGAAGCTGCCGCAATTGCGCACCCAGCGACAGCAGCTCCTCCCCCGGGTTCAACTCGCCGACCAATACGATCTCGACCTTGGCGAACTCCCGCGCGACCCGCTTCAGCGCCGGCGCCACCAGGGCCAGGTCCGCATCATGCGTACGGGTTCCCGATCCATAGAAAATCCGCACCTTGCCGTCATCGGCGCGGCGCACCTTCACCGCCGCGCGCATCGTATCCTTGTCCAGCGCATTCTCGATGAACATTGCCGACCCGCCACCGGCGGCCTGCATGCGGTCGGACAGATACGGCGTGCTGGCAATGATGTTCCGGCATCGCCGCAGCGCGTCGCGATACAGCACCGCGCCCTCGAACAGACCCTTCGCCGTCGCCGCGTCCAAGGAGGTCAGGTTCGGATTCGCTGCATAATCGTCGATGTCGAAGATCAGGTCATCCAGCTCGAAGTAATGCGGCAAACCTAGCGCCGCCGCCTCGTCGATGCACTTCAGCACGTCCGGGAATGCCGGCACCCGATAGAAGATCACCACGCTATGCGTCTGCAGCAGGCTCATGACCCGATCGGTGTCCTGCCAGCCTATCACCGTGCAGTCCCACCCCAGCGCCTCGATCATGTCATGCTTCTGGTCGACCCGGTACTTCTTGCACTGCAGCACCGAAAGCTCGGCCACGATCAGCACTCGTAGCTGCAGCAGCCCGACCTGTGAGGCCGGCGGCAACACCCGCAACCGGGCAGGGGACGCCGCCGCGGTCGCCGGGGCGTTCCCGTTGGAGCGGCCAGCCAGCCCGCCGAAACGCCGCCGCCGCTGCTCCTGCTTCGCCTCGGGGGCTTCCGCGACCGCGGTCTTCACCGCGCGCAGGGGTGCCGTGATGCGCCACGACGTCGAGGCCCGCAGCGCCGCCCGCTGCGCCTCGGAATCTGCCAGCAACGCCCGCAGCTCCGCCTCCACCGAGGCACTTCGCGCCATCGCCTCGGCATGAAGCTGCGTGCGCCGAACCAGCTCCTCTCGCGCCTCGGCCGCCTCGCTCAGGAAACGGCGGCCCAGCTCCGCCGCGTCACCATTCGCCGCAGCCACCTGCTGGCGCAGTGCCTCGGCAGCAGCCTCTTGCGCCGCAAGCTGCTGCCGCGCATCCGCCAGAGCGGTCTGTGCCGCCGTCGCCGCGGCCTGCGCGGCCTCGTGCTGCCCGTGCAACGCCAATGCCTGGCTGCGCAGCGCCGCCGTCTCGGCCTGCAGCGCAGCGACCTGCCCAGCCAGTGCGGCAACCTGCTGCTCCGCGGCCTGCAGCGGCTGCTCTGCCGCCGCCGCCCGCTGTTCCGCCGCCGCGGCCCGCTGTTCGGCTGCCGCCGCGCGCTGGTCCGCCGCCTGCATCTGCTCGTTCGCCGCCTGCGCCTGCCGCCCGTCGCCGTGCGGCTGCTGCGTCAGCGACTGCTGCGTCAGCGACTGCAGCGTCTGGGCGCGGAACACCGCGGTACCGCGCGAGGCGAACACCCCGCGGATCGCCCGCCGCAGGTCGTCGTGCGCGCCGTGGTCGAACAACGCCCGCAGCGGCGCCGGCAGCCGCTCGCCAACGCCGATGATGCCCAGACCGTAGCCATGCACGAACTCGAAACTGGGATGTTCCGTCCGCAGCTTGCGCCACAGCCGCCAGACGCCGAAATCGTCCCGCCGCACATTGGTGTCATGAAACAGGACTACGCCCCGATCCGACAGCTTTGGCCGCCAGGTGGCAAAGTCCTCCGCCACCGCGTCATAGGTGTGCAGCCCATCGATGTGCAGCAGGTCCACCTCGCCGTCGGCGAAATACGGCAGCGCTTCGGCGAACGTAGTGCGCAGCAACGAGGAGAACCGGCGATAGCGCCGCTCATTCAGCTCCACAAGCTGAGTGAACACCGACTCGTCGTAGTGGCCGGCATGTTCATCGCCCTGCCAGGTGTCCACCGCATAGCAGCGCGCGCCGATGCCAAGGCGGTCGACCGCCTGGCAGAACGCCGCGTAGGAAACCCCGCGTTCCGTCCCCAGCTCGACGAAGCAGTCCGGCTGCAGCACCTTCATCAGCCAGAACGCGAACGGAACATGTTCCAGCCAGGCGCTGGACGCCAGATGCTCAGGCTCCCATTCGACCTCGGGGCCTATATCTAACCCGGCTGTAGAGGCAGAATAAGCTACAGAAGCGCCGGCGTATGTGTCGAGTGTGGTGATGTTCATGCAAGCTTATTTGACCATTCCCACGCCAGCGTGTCTTTTCACGAACCCGAGACGGCATCTTCACAAGGCCCAGGAATACCAAAGTGCAGCACTTTCCGCCGCTCCTGGGTCAGAATTTGAGTGGAATGTGTTCCAAGCGACAGCCGGTCCAAGCATCAGCCAACCCGGCCCGCGCTAATCCTAGCCTGGACGACGGAACCCCGGCGACGCACACTGGCTCTATGCCAATTGCCACTCAACATCTCGCTGCAAGCCCGGATCAGCGCCTCGCCGCCCTTTGGGACGAGGCAAGCCTGCCCGCCGACGCACTGGATCAACTGCAGCTCACTGGCAGCGACCCGGTGCTGCCTTCCAGTTTCGCCGTCGGCACCGCAGCCCAGGTCAGCATCGCCGCGGCGGCCCTGGCGGCGGCCACCGTGTGGCAGCAGCGTGGCGGCCGCGCGCAGACCGTCGCCGTCGACATGCGCCACGCCGCGGTGGAGTTCCTGTCGGAGCATTACGCCCGTATCGAGAGCGATGCGCCAGGGGATCCGGTGGCCGACATCTGGGACCGTATCGCCGGCACCTATCCGTGCGGCGACGGCCGCTGGGTGCGCCTGCATACCAACTTCCCGCATCATCGTGACGGCATCCTGCGTATCCTCGGCTGTGACTACGATCGCGCCGCCGTGGCCGCCGTCTTGCGGTCTTGGACCGGCTTTGCGCTGGAGGACGCCGCCGCCGCCAACGGCCTGTGCGCCACCGCGATGCGCAGCTTCGCCGAATGGGACGCTCATCCGCACGCCCAGGCGCTGCTGACCCAGCCGCTGGTCCGCATCAGCCGCATTGCCGATGCCGAACCGGAATCCATGCCGCCGGCCGCGCGGCCGCTGTCCGGCGTGCGGGTGCTCGACCTCACGCGGGTGATCGCCGGCCCGGTCTGCGGCCGGACGCTGGCAGCGCACGGCGCCACCGTGCTGAACGTCGCCAGCCCGAACCTGCCCAACCTGCCGCGCCTCGTGGTCGACACGGGCCGCGGCAAACTGTCCACCCATCTGGATCTGCGGCAGCAGGCGGACCACGACCGGCTGCGCAACCTGCTGCGCCAGGCCGACATCTTCGTCCAAGGCTACCGCCCTGGCGGTCTGCAAAGCCTGGGCTTCGGCCCGGTCGAGGCCGCACGTCTGCGCCCCGGCCTGATCTACGTCTCGCTCTCGGCCTATGGCCATGCCGGCCCCTGGGCCGCGCGGCGCGGCTTCGACAGCCTCACCCAGACTGCCACCGGCCTGAACCATGCCGAGGCCGAGGCCGCCGGGCAGACCGCACCCAGGCCGCTGCCATGTCAGGCGCTGGATCATGCCTCCGGCTATCTGCTGGCGTTCGGCGCGCTGGCGGCCTTGCGGCGGCGGATGCATCAGGGCGGCAGTTGGCACGTTCAGGTCTCGCTCGCCCGAACCGGCCACTGGCTGCGCGAGCTTGGCCGGGTGCCGGGTGGCCTGGCCGCCTCTCCGCCACAACAACAGGAGATCGCCGGCCTGATGCAGGTCACGCCCACAGCCTGGGGCCGCCTGCACGCCATCCGCCACGCCGCCGAGTTGTCCGTCACCCCCGCGCATTGGAACCTGCCCGCCGTGCCGCTCGGCACGCATCCCGCCGCCTGGCCCGAATCCCCCGCCGCTGCCTGACGTCATCGCCGAGCTGCTGGACGCGACGCCGTGCCACGCCCATCTGTCGTCACGCAAACAGTCTGTCCGTGAGGATCCATGCAACAAGCCACAAAAGCCCGCGCGATTGGTCTCAACCACATCGCGCTGGAGGTCGGCGACATTGAGGAAGCGCTGTCGTTCTACGCCAGAATCTTCGACTTCAAGCTGCGCGGCAAAAGCCAGGGGATGGCCTTCATCGATCTGGGCGACCAGTTCCTCGCGCTGCAGCAGGGCCGCCGCCAGCCGCCCGACGACGGCCGCCACTTCGGGCTGGTCGTCGACGACAAGGAGGCTGTCCGCCGCGCCTTGCAGGAAGCCGGGGTCGAGACGGTGCCGGGCCCGTTCCTCGACTTCCGCGACCCCTGGGGCAATCGCTTCGAGATCATCGGCTACGACAACATCCAGTTCTCCAAGGCGCCAAACGTCCTGCGCGGCATGGGATTGACCCACCTCGCCAAGAATCCTCAGGCGCATAAGGAACTCGCCGACAAGGGTATGGCGCCGGAGGCTTCAACATCCCGCGGCTGACGACAGCCGCCCGTCAGCCAAGTGGATCAGCGTGCGTGACTGAATCTGCGGGCGTGGCGTTCCCGGTGACGCCTGGAGTGCACGGTGCGGTCGCAAAGGTGGACGCCATGCTTGCCGGCGGGGGCTGATGCATCTGCCAACTCCTCTGCCAGAAGCTCGAACGCTATGGTCCCGGGGTGTCCCAAAATGGCACAGCCGACGTCCCCGAAGAGGACTCATGGCAGCTTTTCAGTCAGCGCCAGATAAGCAGAAACAAAGGCTTAGCACTGGCACAGGGCTTGCGCTCCGTTGCATGGGCGTGATGCCCTGAAGACGGAGACGAACATGAAGACCAGACATTGGCTGCTGGCCACCGCGCTGCTTGCGGGCGGTGTTGGTGCAGCGGTCGCGCAGAATGCGGCGACTTATGATCCGGCGCAGTTGCCGGCGATCAAGGGCAAGGTCGCCGCATACAGCCTGACGCCCCGCGGTGACGTTGACGGGCTGATCCTGGCCGACGGCACTCAGGTCCACCTGCCACCCCATCTCGGAGCGCAGTTGGTCGAAACGATCAAGCTGGGCGAGGCCGTCACGATCCGCGGTCTGAAGGCGCAAGCTATCCCACTTATTCAGGCGCTTTCCGTGACGAATGACAGCTCAGGGCGCAACGTCGTCGATGCGGGGCCGCCAGCCACCCCACCCGCGCCGATGGCCGCAAGCTGGCAATGGATCCAGGTTCAAGGACGGGTGCGCGAGCCGCTTTACGGGCCGCGAGGCGACATGAACGGCGCGCTTCTGGAGGACGGAACCCAAGTTCATCTGCCGCCTGATCAGGCGATGGCTATGACCGCATCGCTTGCGCCCGGTCAGGCCCTGGTGGCGCAGGGCTACGGCACAGCGGGCCCGTATGGCAAATCTGTTGACGCTCGGCAGATCGGTCAAACCCCGACTCAGATGGTTCAAGTCGGGCCGCCGGCACCCCCGCCGCCCCCTGGCCATCGCCCACCCCCGCCTGGTATCGCCCATCAGTGAAGGGCGATCCCGTCGGTTTGGCTTGAAGTGGCGGATTCACGCGGCGAAACGCGTGCAGCACTTCCCTGCGATCGGACACTAGCGGACCCGGCATGCCGCCGCCCGGCCCCGGCGTTCCGCCACCACCTCCCGGTGGTCCTGATGCTCCTCACGCTCGCTGAATATCATCATACGAGGTCTGTCCAATGCATTGGGTCGATCCGGATTACCTGCCGGAAACCTCCAGCGTGGTGCGTATCGCGGTGAGCGAGATCGGCGTGTTCGCCGCCGAGATGCATCCGGGCGGCAAGCCGCCTCAATAGCCAGACAACATCGACAATCAGGAGCCGCCAAATGCGACAAACGCCGCCAACGCCGGAGGCGATCAGGGCAGGCTTCTACCCGGACATTAAACGTGGCTGGCGAAGGGCGGAGCTGATCGGCGGGTTCGCCATGCGCCGGGAAGGCCTGATTGAAATGGAGGCGGTGCGCTCCGCCATCATTAGGTGGGACGGCACGATTTCGATCATTCCCAAGGAGAAGAAGTAATGTCAGCTCCGAACCAAGCAGCGACCAATGGCGTGCTCTCGTGGCTGCACATCGGCGACCTGCACATCACGCGGGAAACCGAGCAGAACTACCTGGACCTGAAGCGTATCGTCGACCTGGTGAAGGGCTTGCCGGCTGAGAGCGTCGATTTTGCCGTGCTGCCCGGCGACAACGCCGATGACGGAACACCGGAGCAGTTCCGCCTGGTGCGGGATGCGATAGCCCCGCTGCCGATGCCCCTGCACATCCTGCCGGGCGACCACGACTTCAAGCCGCGCGCGCTGGATGCCTTCCACGACGTGCTCGGTGCGGAACGTCTGCCGAAGGCCGTCATCGCGCGCGGGCATCGCTGCCTGTTCCTGGACGTCGTTTCGGCCGGCACCGGCGGCCCCGATATCCGGCTGGACGAAGCGCAGCTCGCCTGGACCGAACGCGAACTCCGGGAGGCCGAGGCTGCAGGCCAGGACGCGGTCGTGTTAATGCACACCTATCCTGCCGATCTGCAGGAAGGCGCGGAGCGGCTCGGCGCTCTGCTGGCCAAGCCGCACGTCACCTGCGTGGACATGGGCCACACCCACTACAACGAGCTGGCCAATGATGGTGCTACTGTCTTCATGGCGACCCGCTCGACTGGACAGATTGAGGAGGGGCCGCCGGGTTTTTCGATCGCGGCCATCGATGGGCGCGGCGTGAGCTGGCGCTTCAAACCGCTGGATGCAGCGTGGCCCTTGGTCCTCATTACGTGTCCGACGGACCGGCGGCTGGCCACGGAGGCGAGCCGGAACAGCGGCAGCGCAACCGTGGTTCGAGCAAAAGTGCTCGGCGACGCACCGATGACCGCCGTCGAGATGCGGGTCGACGACGGCACGTGGATGTCCATGCGGCCGGTGCCCGGCGAGGCGGCTCTATGGGAGGCACCGGTCTCCGCCAACGCGAGCCGTGTCGCCGTGCGCGCCCGCGATGCGAACGGCCGTCAGGACGAGGATCAGGTCGAGCCGGCCGGCACCGAATGGGAGCCCCCGAAACGCCAAGCCAACGGCAGCGACGCTGATCGGATTGGCGCCTGGCCCGAGCGGGGTCTGCTCGACACGCAGCTTGGCCCAAACCGCAACGGGCGGAAGTGGTGAGCAACATTTCCAGCCAGGCGTCGCCCGAGCAGGGTCGGCCGTCGGCGCCGTCGCTCCGCGGCCTCGACGGCATCAACTTCCTTATGGCCGACGTGCGCGACGGCGTCGGCCCATACCTGTCCGTGTTCCTCAAGGGCGGCGAGCATTGGAGCTCGGGCGAGATCGGCATCGCCATGGCCGCGTCCTCGATTGCGGCGGCGATCTGTCAGATACCGGCCGGGCTGCTTGTGGACGGCGCGAAGGCCAAGCGGCTCCTGATCGCCCTCTCGGGCCTGATGGTCGCGACCGGCTGCCTCATGATCGTTCTGTTCCCGCACTTCGCGACTGTAGTCGCAGCGCAAGCGACGCTCGGCGCGGCGTCGGCAGTGATTCCGCCGGCTATCGCGGCGCTCTCGCTGGGGTTGGTCGGCCGCCGGCTGATGGATGCGCGGATCAGCCGCAACGAGAGCTTCAATCACGGCGGCAACTTCGTCGCTGCCGGGCTCGCAGGCGTGCTGGGCCAGTACATCGGCTATCACTGGATCTTCTACCTCGTGTGCGCCTTCGCGGTCGCCAGCGCCGTCGTGGTCACGCTGATAAATCCGCGCGAGATCGACCACGAACGCGCGCGCGGCGGCGAGGACGCGGCCGAGGGCGGCAAGCCGATCGCGTTCGGCGAGCTGGTGGCCAGGCGCGATCTGCGCGTGTTCCTGGCCTCGGTCGTGCTGTTCCACTTCGGCAATGCGGCAATGTTGCCCATGGCTGGCCAGGTGCTGGCCCAGAAGCACCCGGGCTCGGACACGATCGCTCTCTCCGCCTGCATCATCGCCGCGCAGCTCGTTATGGTGGGCGTCGCGTGGTCTGTCGGCCGGGCGTCGGCTCGCGGCGTCGGGCGCAAGACGATCTTCCTCGTGTCCTTTGCCGTGCTGCCGGTGCGCGGCGTACTGTTCTCGTTCACCACGAGCCCGGCCGGCGTGGTCGCGATCCAGCTACTCGACGGTGTCGCGGCCGGCATCTTCGGCGTGATTTCGGTGCTCATAGCCTCCGACCTCATGCGCGGCACCGGGCGGTTCAACCTCGCGCAAGGCCTGACGGCGCTGGCCGTCGGCGTGGGCGCCGCCCTCAGCAACGCCACGTCCGGCTACGTCGTGCAGTGGTTCGGCTACCCCGCGGGGTTCCTCTACCTGGCCGGCATCGCCGTCGCGGCGTTGGCGTTTTTCGCCCTGCTTATGCCTGAAACGCGCGTGGCAGAAGCATCCGGCGCCGCACCCGCCGGCGCAAATGTAGCGACCGCATGATGGAAACGCTTCTCGCCTCACCCTGGACAACCTGGGGCATCGCCGGCGTGGCAACCGCCGGGGTCATCATCCGCCCATTCTCCTGGCCTGAATTCATCTGGGCCGTGAGCGGAGCGGTCCTGCTGGTGGCGCTTGGCTTGCTCAGCCCGGCCGACGCGTATTCCGGGGTGACCAAGGGCACGGACGTCTATCTGTTCCTGACCGGCATGATGCTGCTGTCCGAACTGGCGCGCCAGGAAGGGCTGTTCGATTGGCTGGCCGCGCGCGCCGCGGCGCTGGCGAAGGGCTCGGCCACGCGCCTGTTCACGCTTGTCTTCGCCGTGGGCACGGTCGTGACCGTGTTTCTCTCGAATGACGCGACGGCGGTCGTGCTGACGCCGGCCGTGGCAGCAGTCGTTAAAGCCGCCAAGGCGGACAGGCCGCTGCCCTACCTGTTCATCTGCGCCTTCATTGCCAACGCGGCCAGCTTCGTGCTGCCGATCTCCAATCCGGCGAACCTGGTGATCTACGGCAGCCATATGCCGCCGCTGCTGCAATGGCTGCCGCGCTATGCGCTGCCATCGCTGCTTTCAATCCTCGCCACATATTTCGTGCTGCGCTGGAGCCAGGGCATCGATCTTCGTCAGAAGATCGCCGCCGACATCGAGGTGCCGGAGCTATCCGCCGCCGGCAAGATGGCGGCCTTAGGGATCGCCACGACGGCGATCGTGCTGCTGGTCTCTTCCGGCTTCGATATCCAACTGGGATTGCCAACCTTCCTCGCTGGCCTGGGCACAGCGATCCTGGTGCTGACCTGCTCTAAATGCGGCGTCTCTGACGTCGTGAAAAACATCTCCTGGGGCGTATTGCCACTCGTGGCCGGCCTGTTCGTGCTCGTGGAATCGCTTCAGAAGACCGGCGTCACCAGCGAGCTGTCCGCACTCCTGCAGCAGTTGGTTCAGCAATCCGCAACCCTGGCTGCGTGGGCGTCGGGCGTCGTGCTCGCGATCGGCTCCAACCTGGTTAACAACCTGCCGGCCGGCCTGGTCGCCGGGCGCGTGGTCGAGATGGCGGATGTGCCTGATCACGTACGCAGCGCGGTGCTGATCGGCGTCGATCTTGGGCCGAACCTGTCGGTCACTGGCTCACTGGCAACGATTTTGTGGCTGACCGCGCTGCGCCGCGAAGGCCAGAACGTCAGCACCTGGACCTTCCTCAAGCTTGGCGTGCTGGTCATGCCGCCGGCACTCCTCCTCGCGATCGCAGGTGCCTTCGCGTTCGGCTGAACTTTCCTGGAGACCAACAGACATGCAGAACATCAGCTCGGCCTGGCTTTATCCGCTCATTCTGATCGCGGGTGCCCTGCAAGCCTGGGGGCCGCCCATGAACGGCGCACTGCGCAAGTCGCTGGAAAACCCCTGGCTCGCCAGCATCGTCTCGTTCCTGCCGATCGTGGCCCTCCTGCTCGTGCTCTGGTTCTGCCTGCCCAACCCGATGCCCTCGATGAGGGGAATCAGCTCGATGCCGTGGTGGGCGCCGCTGGGCGGCCTGCTGGGTGCCTTCGCCGTGATCATGGGCCTGCTGTTCGTCGACAAGGTCGGTGCCGGGCCATTCGCTGGTCTTACGATCACGGCCAACATCCTGATGTCGCTGGCCATAGACCAATTCGGTCTGTTCGGGATCGAGCAGCACAGCCTGAATATCTGGCGCATCCTGGGCGGCGTGCTGATGACGGCCGGCATCGTCTTGATTGCAATGTTCTGATCCATACATGACCATGCCACCACGGCAATACCGAGCTGGGATAACAGTTGGCATGCTGATTCTACTTGCCGTTGTTCTTTGCAGCGGGTGTACCGCCCCCTATGTCAGCGGCGAGGCAATCGTATCGAATAAGGCGGTGGAGGCGGAAACCAACTCCATTCTCATCACCAACATCCTGCGTCCGCTTCAGTTTGAAGTCTCCACCGACGATCCGACTACGTCTCGCTTTTCGGTGCAATACGAGGGGAAGCGCTACTACGTTCACGACCGTTGTTGACCACTTTGGCTACTCGGCCGGCTTCTCAATCTTTGGGGCAGCCTGCGCAGCGCTGGTGATGCCGGAAACCGCATCAAAGCATCTTGTCGAGAATAACGGCGTTTAAGCCCGGATAGCGGGAAGTCAGAGCGCTCCAGGCGTCTACGCGCCTTCTCGAAAAAGACGGATTCATACGTCATCATCGGCGGCAATAACGGGAACGCAACTTGACCCGTCCCCGGGCAGCATCAAACAGTGCCCAGCATCAACAGATGCGGGCACCGAACTCTGCCGCTACCCAGCAGAAGCCTGCGACGGAGGAAACCTGTATGGACGAACTCACGGCCAGCCCATCCGGCCAGACCAGCACCACGTCCGCCATGACCAATGTCCGCTGGCGCATCTTTTTCCTGATCCTGGGCACCGTCGCCATCAACTACATCGACCGCGCCTCGCTGTCCGTCGCCATGCCGATGATCAGCAAGGAGTTCAGCATCTCCCCCGCTATCCAAGGCATCCTGCTCAGCAGCTTCTTCTGGACCTACTGCCTGATGCAGATCCCCGGCGGCATGTTGGCCGACCGCTTCCTGCCACGCTCCGTCATCGCCGGGGCGACCATCGGCTGGGGCACCTTCGCCGCCCTCGCCGCCGCATCCACCGGGTGGGTCACCATGCTGCTTACCCGGCTCGGCCTAGGCCTCGCCGAGGGCCCCATCTATCCCGCCGGCGCCAAGCTGATCGGCATGTGGATGACCCCGACGGAGCGTGGGCGTGCCGCCGCCCTGCTGGACGGCGGGGCGCCGCTTGGCACCGCCCTGGGGTCGCTGATCATCGCTGGGCTGATCGCCGCCTTCGGTTCCTGGCGGCTGGCCTTTCTCGCCGCCGGCCTTGGCACCATCGCCTGCGGCGTCTTCGCTTGGATCTATATCCGCAATCATCCGCACGAGCATGAATCGGTCAGCCGGACTGAGCAGGTGCACATCCAGGATGGCCTGCGCCAGGCGGCCGACGACGCCGGCGCCCCCGCACCCATGGCGGCGATCTTCCGCGCCCGCTCGATCTGGCTGCTGTTCATCGGCTGGTTCTGCTTCAACTCGCTTTGGTACGGCTTCCTGACCTGGATCCCCAGCTTCCTGGCCAAGACCCAGGGGCTGAACATCGGCGCCCTGGGCTGGGCTTCGTTCCTGGTGTTCCTCGCCGGCTTCGTGGGCGAGCTGACCGGCGGCCAGTTGCTGGATAGCTGGCTGCGCGCCGGCGGCAAGACGGAATCCGTGTACCGCCGGCTGTTCGGCATCTCCGCTGGGCTCGCCACCATCGCCGTGTTCCTGGTGGCTTATGCCCACAATCAGGCGACGGTGATCGCCCTGCTGGCGGCAACGCTGTTCTTCCTGCGCTGGTGCGGCATGTACTGGACCCTGCCGGGCCTGCTGATCGGCGGCGAAAAGGCCGGCTTCCTCGCCGGCTGCATGAACTTCGCCGGCAACATTTCGGGCATTGTCATCCCCATCACCGTGGGGTTGATCGTCAGCCTGACCGGATCATACCAGCTTGCGCTGATGCTGTTCGCCGCGATGGGCGCCGGCCTGTTCATCTGCTCGCTCAGCATACAATACCGCCGCGCAATCTGAACGCCATCCACCCATGCCACCTGCCCGCAAGACCCACCGGCCGCGCCGCCGCACAGGAACCCAATCATGAAGCTGATCGACCTCAGCCGCGAGATCCATCACAAGATGGCCCGCCTGCCCAACCACCCGATGGTGATTATCGCCCCGTTCTCTACGCATGAGGAAAAGCGTGAGGCCGATGGCTACACCTTCTCCTCGGCGGTGACGTCGCTGAACATGGGCGACCATTCCGGTACCCATGTCGACGCACCGCTGCATTTCGATGAGCGGCCAGGGGCGAAAAGCATCGCTGACATCCCGCTGGAGAACTACTTCACTGCCGCCGTCTGCCTGGACCTGTCGCACAAGCCGCTGAAAAGCGACATTAGCATTCAGGACCTGCAGGACGCCGAGCGCGCCGCCGGGGTGGAGATCCAGCCCAAGGACACCGTCCTGCTGCACATGGACTTCTACCGCCGTACCCAAGGCACCGAGGCCTACATCACCGACTTTCCTGGCCTGACCAAAGACTCTGCCACCTGGCTCGGCCACAAGGGCATCACCATGTTCGGCGTCGAGGCCGTCAGCCCCGGCCGGCCGGGACGCAACAACTTCGAGGTACACCACGTCTGCCGGGACATGGGCTTCACCCACATGGAAGGCCTGGTGAACCTCGACCAGCTTGTCGGGCAGAAGCGTTTCCGCTTCATCGGCTTCCCGCTGAAGATCCGCGGCGGCTCCGGCAGCCCGATCCGCGCCGTCGCCTGGCTGGACTGATTAGCCGCCAACAAGCAACTTCCCAAGGGACGTCCAGGACAATGACCAACGTCAGATGGCGGATCATCGGCCTTTTGCTGGTGGCCACCACCATCAACTACATCGATCGCGTCAACCTCTCCTATGCCGCGCCCAGCTTCATGCACCAGTTCGGCATCGGCCCCGCCCAGATGGGCGTCGTACTCTCCGCGTTCTTGTGGACCTACTTCCTGCTGCAGGTGCCGATGGGCCTGGCTTTGGACCGCTTCGGCGTCCGCTTCGTCTATGGCGGCGCCGCGTTCCTGTGGGGCCTCGCCACCATGCTGACCGCAACCGCCACCGGCGTGCTGTCGCTGACCGCCTGGCGCATCCTGCTGGGGGCAGGGGAGGCACCGCTCGCCCCCGCCGGCACCAAGGTCATCGGCGTCTGGGCCGCGGATCATGAGCGTGGCTTCGCCTCTGCCCTGACCGTGGCCGGCGTCCCCCTGGGTGTCTTCATCGGCTCGCCCTTCATCGGCTGGCTGCTGGCCGATTTCGGCTGGCAGGCGGTGTTCATCGGCACCGGCCTGCTGGCCGTGCTGTGGTCGCTGGGCTGGATCGCCTATTACCGCCAGCCGGAACGCCACAGCGCCACCAACGACGCCGAGCGCCAGTACCTGCGGCAGAACAGCCGGCGACAGGACCTGCCGGCGCAGGCCAGTTGGCGCGCGCTGCTGACCAACCGCAACATCCTTGGCCTGTCGATCGGCCATGCCGCGCTGCTGTTCAACCTGTATTTCCTGCTGACCTGGCTGCCCACCTACCTGGTCGAGCAGCACCACCTGACCACCCTGCGCACGGGGCTGTTCGGCTCGATCCCCTGGTTCTTCGGCCTGCTGGGCGCGTTGCTGGGCGGCCGCCTGTCGGACCGGCTGGTGCGCGCGGGCTGGCCGATCATGCGCGCGCGCAAGGCCTTCCTCGGCCTGGGCATGGTCCTCAGCACCGCCTCGCTGCTGTCGCTGTTCACCGTGACCGTCACCGCCACGGTCGCCTGCCTGTCAGTCGCGATCTTCGGCCTGCTGATCACCAACAGCGTGGTCTGGGCCGCGAACGCGGAGATCGCGCCGACCCGCCAGGGCGCCCAGGTCAGCGCCATCCAGAACTGCGCCGGCAATGCCGCCGGTCTATTGGCACCGATCCTGGTCGGCGTGCTGCTGCAGCTCACCGGCTCATGGCTGGCGCCGATGCTGGCCGCCGCCGTCATCGCCCTGGCCGGGGCCGTAGTCTACACCGTGATGCTGTCCGACGACGCCCGCCTGGCGGTACCGGAGGCCACCCCGGCCGCCGGCACCGCAAGCTGACCCGATCGGCGGGAAGGCTGCCGTTAGGCGTTGGCCTTCTGCATGAACGCGGCAATCTCGTCGATCACCGGCAGCACCTTGTCGGCCTTCTCCGACTCCACGCTGAACACCACCCGCTCCACGCCCAGGTCGGCGTAGCGCTTCATCAGGTCCAGATCACGCCGCGGCGCCCACACCGTAATGGCGATCTGATCGGCCTTGCGCCCAGCCTCCGTCGCCATCTTGCGGAACTCCGGGATCAGGTCGGCGATCTCGCCATAGCCGCCGCGCACCGCCTGCGGGATCCAGCCCTCGCCGTAGCGAATCGCTCGCCGCGCGGAGTACGGGAACGCACCGCCGACGATCACCGGCGGATACGGCTGCTGCACCGGCTTCGGCCACGTCATCATCGGGTCGAAGTTGACAAACTCCCCATGGTACTCCGCCTTCGGCTTGGTCCAGATCTGCTTCATCGCCTCGACCCGCTCGCGCGCCGCTTTGTGGCGGTCGGCGAATTTCACGCCGTGGTCCTCCAGTTCGTCCTGATTCCAGCTATTGCCGATGCCAAACAGGAACCGCCCGCCGCTGACCTGGTCGATCGAGGCCACCAGCTTTGCCGTCTGGATCGGATCGCGCTGCGCCACCAGGCACACCCCGGTGGCGACCTTCAGCGTCTTGGTCGCCATCGCCGCCGCGGTCAGCGTGACGAACGGGTCCATCGCGTCGTAGTACTTCTTCGGCAGATCCCCGCCGCCCGGAAACGGCGACTTGCGCGACAGCGGAATGTGCGAGTGCTCCGGCGCCCAAACCGACTCGAACCCGCGCGCCTCCAGCGCCTGGCCAAGCTCCGCCGGCGCCATGGAGTAGTCTGTGAAGAACATCGCTACGCCTGATTTCAGCATGCTGGTTTCCTTCTGCTGATTGCTCCGCCGCATGATGCGCCGACCACGCGGCCGGCTCCAGCCCCGGTCGTCCACGCCACCTGACCCCTGGCTGCACCGCCCACGGCACGCTAAGCTTCACCCTCGCACCGCAAACAAGGAAAAGAAGTGTCCCAGCCGGCGCGCACCCCCTCTATCCGGTCAGAGAGCGTGAAAATCACGGATGTCGCCGCCGCGGCTGGGGTCGCGCCGATGACCGTCTCACGCGTGATCAACACCCCGGACCGCGTCTCACCCCAGACCACCGCGCGCGTCCGTGCGGCGATCGAGCGCCTGGGCTACGTCCCCAACCTGATCGCCGACGGCTTGTCGTCACGCAAGTCGCGCATGGTCGCGGCCATCGTGCCGACCATCGCCCACCCGATGTTCGCCGGCCTGATGCAGGCCTTCTCCGCCACCATGCGCCATGCCGGCTACCAGGTGATGCTGTCGATCAGCGGCTACGACAGCCCGGACGATGAGGCACTGTTCCGCGCCGTGCTGGGCCGCCGCCCGGACGCGCTGCTGATCACCGGTTGCGGCTACAGCCCCGCCGCCCTGCAATTGCTGATCGATGCCCACATCCCCGTGGTCGAGATCTGGGACCTGTCCAGCCGCCCGATCGACATGCTGATCGGTTTCGACCACGCCAAGGTCGGCGCCGAGGTCGCCACCTTCCTGCTCGCCCGGGGACACGATCGCTTCGCCGTGCTGGGCACCAGCGACTCTCGCGGCCTGTCCCGCGCCCGCGGCTTTGCCGAAGCCGTCACGGCCGCCGGCGGTTCCCTGGTGCTGCGGCAGACGATCGAGCCACCCAGCACCATCGCCGCCGGCCGCCGCGCCCTGGCCGCCCTGCTGCCGCTGCTGGAACGGTGTTGCGCCGCCTTCTGCACCTCCGACATGCTGGCCGTCGGCCTCCTCACCGAGGCCCGTATCCGCGACATCGCCGTACCCGCCCAGCTCGCCGTCTGCGGCTTCGGCAACCTGGAAATGGGCGAGATGAATGAGCCCGCCCTGACCAGCGTCAGCCTTGAGGGCGCCGGGACCGGCCGATCCGCCGCCGCCTTCCTGCTGCGCCGCCTGGCCGGCGAGACTGCCCGCGACACCGACCGTATCCAGGTACCGTTCCGCATCATTGGGCGTGCGACGACCTGATCCCGCCGATAAACGCGCAGCCCGAGGCGGCGTCCACGTTTCGTTAACCTTTCGCTGGTTAACTGGTCCGACCAAGGGACGTTGGCCAGGCAATTTTTCTGATAGTGGATCGTAATGTATAATCGTATCTCCGCCGGCCATCTGCTCAAGGCAACGCTTGCCGTCTTCTCTGCCGCCGTCGTCATCCTGTTGGCCGTCGACGTCTGGACCTCGTGGTCCATCGTCAGCGAGAACCAGCGCGCCGAACAGGTGGTCGCCGCCTCGCGCCAGATCTTCACAGCCCTGATCAACCAACGGACGGAGCGCAGCGCCACCCAGCGGATGTGGAACACCGACGCGCTGCCGGCAGTCGCCAACAAGGCTTATCTGAAGTCGCTGCAGGACAAAGAGATGCCGGCCCTGGCGGCCAGCGCCGACCTGTTGACCTCGATCGCCTTCAACGGCAACCACAGCCTGATGCCGAAGCTGGCCAGCTCGATCGCCCGGCTGACCGCGCTGCAGAATGAGTTCTGGTCCCACGTCGAACTGCCGAAGGCCCAGCGCCGGCCAGAGCTGGCGCCCGAATACAACGCCGCCGGCCTGGCACTGCAGGACAACCTGGAGCAGATCGCCGCCAGCCTCAGCGCGCTGACCAAGAGCGGCGACCCCTTCATCAGCGGCATGATGCAGATCAAGCAGCTCGCCTGGCTGGCCCGGCAAACCACCGGAGAGGCGTCGCTGATGATCTCCAACGGCCTCGCCAAGGGCGCCGTGGCACCCGACGCCCGTCTGCGCCACGGCGCGCTGCTCGGCGGCGGTGCCTCGCTGTGGGCCGCCATCGACGACGCCGTCGTCGGGGTCGACGTGCCGCCGGCATTCCTGACCACTCTTTCAGCCTCGAAGGCAACGCTGTTTGACCCCAGCTATCGCACGGTCCAGGACCGCCTGATCGACGAATTGCTTGAGCACCGCCCCGCCGAAATGACCGCCGATGAATGGTCGGCCTATACCGTGCCGAAACTGGGTGTCGCACTGGACGTGGCCGAGGCCGCGCTGTCCCAAGCTGGCGGCCATGCTGCCGCGGCCCGCGCCGCCGCCCTGCATGAGCTGGTGATTCGCCTGCTTCTGCTGACCGCGGCCATCGCCGGATCGGTGTTCGGCTTCCGCATCGTCAGCCGCCTGATCACCGGGCCGCTGCAGACCCTGTGCGCCTCCACCCGGCGGCTGGCGCAGGGTGACCTGTCCGCCATCCCCACCGTCTCCCGACGCCAGGATGAGATCGGCGCTATGGCGGCAGCACTGGAAACCTTCCGCCAGCAGGCACTCGCCAAGGGCCGCATCGAGCAGGAGCAGCAGCAAGCCCGGCAGGCCGCCGAACAGCGCCGCAGCGCCGTCGAGGGCCATCTTACCGGCTTCCAGAGCGAGGTCGCCTCGGCGTTGGGTGAGCTTGGCCGGGCATCGGAGCAGATGAACCAGACCGCGGCGACGATGCTGCAGATCGCCGAGCGCAGCGCCCAGGGCGTGCTGCGCGCCGAGCAATCCTCGGCCGACGCCTCCAGCAACGTCTCTGGCATCGCCGCGGCGACCGAGGAACTCAGTGCCTCGATCGCCGAGATCAGCCGCCAGGTCGCCCACGCCGCCCAGGTCAGCGCCCGCGCGGTGTCGGAAACCCAGCAGACCGACAGCACCGTGCGCGGTCTAGCCGAAAGCGCCGGGCGCATCGGTGAGGTCGTCGGCCTGATCAGCGACATCGCCGGGCAGACCAACCTGCTGGCGTTGAACGCAACGATCGAGGCGGCCCGCGCTGGTGAGGCCGGCAAAGGCTTCGCCGTGGTGGCGTCCGAGGTCAAGTCGCTGGCCAACCAGACGGCGAAGGCAACCGATGAGATCGGTACCCAGATCGCCCAGGTGCGCGCCGTCACCGAGGATGCGGTCAAGGCGATCAGCCAGATCCGCATCACCATCGACGACATGAACACGGTTGCCTCCAGCATCTCCGCCAACGTCGAGCAGCAGGGCGCGGCCATGCAGGAGATCGCGCGCAACACCCAACTCGCCGCGGAGCGCACGCGTGAGGCCTCCGCCAGCGTCACCGCGGTCAGCGAAGGCACCGCAGCCACCACCCGTTCGGCCGAGGCGGTGAAGTCGGCCGCGGCGTCACTGGGCACCGAGGCAACCCATCTGCGCCAGCAGGTGGATGGCTTCATGTCGCGCATCCGCACCGCCTGATCGGCCGCACCGCGTAGCTGTACCGCATCGGCTGGCCGCGGCACCGGCTTCAGTCCCCGATCGCGCCAGCTCGGTTTCCGCCAGCACGATCATTGCTGGCTCGGTTTTTGCACGTTCGTCCCCATCTTGCAGAAAGCCGCCCGTCACCAGAGGCCACCCGCATGAAAAGACGCCAGTTAGTCGCCAGCGCCGCCGCTTCTGCCCTGGCCGGTTGCTTCGGCCGCCCGGCTATCGTCCGCGCCGCCTCCGCCACCACGCTGAAGTTCGTCCCCTACGCCGACCTCGCCCTGATCGACCCGCTGGCCAGCGCCTTCGTCACCCGCAACCACATCATGATGGTGTTCGACACCCTGTTCGCCCTCGATGCCCAGGGGGTCGCGCAGTACCAGATGCTGGCCGGCCACACGCTTGATGCCGACCAGAAGCTGTGGACGCTGACTCTTCGGGACGGCCTGCTGTTCCATGACAACACCCCGGTGCTGGCGCGCGACGTGGTTGCCAGCTTGCGCCGCTGGGGGTCCAAGGACGCCTTCGGCCAAGCGCTGATGGCCGCCACGCAGGAGCTTTCGGCGCCGAACGACAAGCAGATCGTCTTCCGCCTCAGCCGGCCGTTCCCGCTGCTGCCGCAGGCGCTGGCCAAACCCACCAACCAGGTTGCCGCCATCATGCCGGAACGCCTGGCCAAGACGCCGCCGACCACCCTGCTGAACGAGATGGTCGGCAGCGGCCCGTTCCGCTTCCTGCCAGACGAGCGTGTCTCTGGCGCGCGCAACGGCTATGCTCGCTTCGACAAATACCTGCCGCGCCAGGGCACCGCCAGCTTCTGCGCCGGCCCGCGCATTGCCCATTTCGACCGCGTCGAGTGGCTGACCACGCCCGATTCCGCCACCCAGGCGGCCGCCCTGCACGCAGGGGAAGTCGACTGGGTCGAGCAGCCGGTGATGGACCTAGTGCCCTCGCTGAAGGCCGACCACAACCTGCGCGTCGAGGTGGTGGAGACCACCGGCCTGATCGGCGTGCTGCGTTTCAACCACCTGTACCCGCCGTTCGACAACCCGGCGATCCGCCGCGCCGCGCTGCAGGCCGTCAACCAGCGGGAGTTCATGACCGCCGTCGCCGGAGAGGCCGACCCCGGCGTGATCAACGACAAGGTCGGCTTCTTCGCCCCCAGCTCGGTTTACGCCTCCGACGCTGGAATGGAGACCTTCACCGCCAGCCCGGACCTGGCCGCCCTGCGCAAGGCGGTGATGGCCGCCGGCTACAACAACGAGAAGGTGCTGTTCCTGGGCGCCGCCGATGTGCCGCGCATCACCGCGATCTGTGAGGTGGGCGCCGATTTGCTGACCAAGATCGGCCTCAACGTCGACTACGTGTCCACCGACTGGGGCACGGTGGTGCAGCGCACCCTGCGCCAACAGCCGATCGCCGAGGGTGGCTGGAGCATGTTCGGCTCGATGTGGGGCGGTTACGACTGGGACAACCCCGCCGGCGACGCCGCCCTGCGCGGCAACGGCCGCAACGCCTGGGTCGGCTGGCCGACGGCGCCGAAGCTGGAGGCGATCCGCGACCAGTGGCTGCTGGCAACCGACCTGCCGACGCAGAAGCGCCTGGCGGCGGACATGCAGCGCCAGGCCTTCCAGGACGTGCCGTGCATGCCGCTGGGGCTGTACTACCAGCCGGTTGCTTACCGCGCCAACCTGACCGACATGACGAAGGGCCTGATCCTGTTCACCGGTATCCGCCGCGCGTGAGTGCCAAGTCGTCCAAGTGGCAACTGGTGACATGCATGTTGCGTCCAGGTCAGGTGAAGGCGTTGTGGTAGGCGTTTAGGGCCGGCGCGCCGCCGAGGTGAACATACAGCACCCTGGCTCCGGGGGATTTTGCCGGTCCTGGCCATTGCGATCAGCCCGGCCATGCTTTTACCCTCATATACCGGGTCAGTGAGCATGCCCTCAAGCTGTCCGGCCAAGGCGGATCGCGGCGATCGTGGGGGCGTCCTGCAGTCCGTAGTCGGGGCCGCAGAAGCGTGGGTCGACGATGACGTCGTCAGCGCTCACCGGCTTGGTTCGGCCGACCAACTGCGCGGTTGCATGGGCGATCTTGAGCACGGCGGCACGTGTCATCGGCGCGTCGGCGGCGGTGTCGATGCCGATTATCCTGCGCGGTCGATCTTGTGCCAGGAAGCCCACCACCATGCCCGGCTGGGTGGAGCCGGTGCATGTCGCGGTCACCAGCGTATCGAAGAAGATGCCCAGCTCCGCCTCCTGCAGGGCCAGTTCGTCGGCGAAGTGGGCGTAGCCGAGGCCGCCGAGCGGATGATCCGAAGCGCCCGCGGGAATGGCGTAGGGCTTGCCGCCTTCCTGTCTGACCTGCTGCAGCGCGTGGTGCCAGGTTGCCGTGGTGGCGGTAGAATAGCCCTCACCCTGCAGCACGGTCTCGGCGCCCATGATGCGCGACAGCAGGATGTTGCCCACTTTGCCATCGGCGGGATCGTGAACTCACCCGCCGCTGGGTCTACTAATTGGGGACCAACGCCATGCCGCTGAAGTGCGTGCGCAAGGTCATTAAATGACATAACTTAAAACTAGCGAACAGCGTGTCCGCCAACGATTTCACTCCACCTGCACAACGATTTATAGATTGGTCATGGGGTCGATCCTGCTTCGCGCTTGCGTTCGATGATCGCCTCACTGACCGACGAGGCAAAGTCGTACGGGAGGTAGGACACATTTACGTAAACCGTCTCGTTCGGTGCTCGTGTCCAAACGAAGCTGTATTGGTCGCGCTCCTTATCCAGCTCAATGCTCGATCGGTCAGGCCCATGAAATGAACCGGGGTCCAACCCATCGCTTTCACAAGTCTTCAAAAACATTGCCTGGGCTGCCGCCTGCGCCTTACTCTCGCTGCGAGTTAAATAGATATAACCCTCTATAGACCCGAAAAGGAGGGCACCTCCCAACGGCACCAAGAGGACGATGAGTGCTCCCCATCCCATTGCTCTCCACATGATTTTCATCTCATGGTGCTTTCGTCGAGCGGATAAAAATTGTTTGGAAGTTCTTCCCGGGTAACCCTCCGCCAAGTGTACTGTACTGAAGCTGGGTCATCCAATTTCGGAACGATCGACCATCGTCCCAGCGGGTTCATTCTTTCTGCACCAGGCGGCATTGAGGCCGAGCACCGCGGCGACCTGGCGGGTGTGGATGCTCTGGATGTTGCCGATGCTGACCAGCGTGTCGCAGCCCTTCGCGAGCGCGTCGGCTGCGAGCCACTCCAGCTTGCGGACCTTGTTGCCGCCGAACGCGAGGCCGGAGGCGACGTCGTCGCGCTTGGCCCAGATCTCGATGCCGAGTTCTTGCGACAGGCGCTGCAGCTTATGGACCGGAGAGGGGAAGAAGCCCAGCGGCGTGCGGGCAAATCGCTGCGGCAGGTGCAAGGGCATGGTGGGGACTCCTTGGGACTATGCCGGCGCCGAGGATAGCCGACCGGTGGCAGGGTGAGGCAAGGGCAGGGGGGTTTGCGAGCGGCGGAAGGGCCGCCGACGGCCGTATGGGAATGAGAGAGATTCGATCCCCATGCAGCAAGCCATATTCCCGCCGTGGCGAGGCCTATCTGGACATCCTCATATCGTGGAATGATATCGGCAACACGAACACAGGCAAAGCCATGGCGGATTTACAAAAGCTGCTGTTCGAAACCCAAGCGACGGTCAGCGACAGGGAAGTCCTGGCCACAGCGCGACTGAACGCGCGAGTCAAAGATTTTGCAGGCCGCGCGCTTTCAGATGACATCGTGGATCAAATCAATGCGGCGGTCGCTGAGGAAATGGCTCAGCTCATCGCCGAGGGCGTACTGACGGAAAAGCCGGATTGGCTGGCCGTGATCGTCCGCCGCCGTCTTTACGTGGCGTTTGGCACCCGCGCCGTTCAGCAACTCAGTCGAGAGCTGAAGCAAATGGGCGATGCCTGAAAGCGGATCGATCATTTTTGGGTCATCGTCGCCAGAGCCCGTGCGGTTCAGACCTGCCCATACCGGCCACTGAAAGGCACGCCGACCCCTACATGAATTCAGGTGTCCAGTTCGTCCACTATCACGCCGAAGACGCCGCGGATCGGGGCTGAGGCCCGAGACCAAGTGTTTCCAAACGCTACAATACGGCTGGAAGGTCGCCACAATCGTACCTGCCGAACCGGTCAGGCCCGGTCTCGCTGCAGGATATCGGTGACTGCGTTCGCAAATGCCGCCGGCTGCTCCATCATCAAGAAGTGGCCGACGCCGTCGATTGTGCTGATCTGGATGCGGTTTTCATAGCGGCGTTGCGCCTCCGGCTTGAGAAACGGGCGCGCGTTGACGGTAAACACCGGTACTGGGCAGCGTTGCAGGCTGGCGGTGACATCCCATCGCAGAAAGTGCTCCATGGCAGGCAGCGCGTATTCTGGTCGCGCGCCGGCCATCATGTCCGACACATGGGACGCCAATGCTGGATCACCGCGTTGGAGCATATAGCCAACGATCATCCCCCGCACGGTTCCAATGTAATCCGAGCGATAGGACGCCAGCACATCGTCCATTAATCTCTCGTCGAACCGTTCGTAGAACTCGGCATACGTGAAGCTGTCGCACCCGATGACGCGGGCGACTCGTTCGGATTGCAGATAGGCCGCTTCCAGCGCGACGGCGCCGCCCATTGAGTGCCCGATCAGGGTGACGTCGCTGAGGTCCAGCGCGTGCAGGACGGCCCGGACGTCGCGGGCAAAGTTTTCGATCGTCCACTCGCGTTGGCCGGCCGTCGACAATCCGAATCCGGCAAAGTCCAAGGAGACGACGCGGAACATTTGCAGTTGAGAGACGGCGTTGTCCCAGATGGTCTGCACGCATGCCCATCCGGGCAACAGGATCAGCACCGGGCCCAGTCCACCAAAGTCCCGAAAGCTGATGTGCGACCCGTCAAACGAGACGGCGGTATGGGAAGCCGGGGCTGCTGCCGTCTGCATCTCAATCGTCCTCTTGCAACGAAAGCCGGTATCAACGGAGGTGTGCATCTGTTTATCGCTGGATACGGTAGCCACGGGGTTCCACGACCACAGGGCCTTGTTTCATAACAGAGCCGCGGATCGCTGCCGCCGCAAGTCAGCTTCCGCAGCAGCCATGATCGCGATCTTTCCAAACTTGAGCGCCCCCCGCCTATTGGACTGGGCAACGGCAACCGCAAACGTATCCGATGTCCGTCCTGGCGTAAGGGATAGGCTCGTCCATGACCGATATCCCGTGCACCAGGCTCGGCACCAGACCGTCCGGCGCGATCCTCGAAACCTGCACATTAGGTGACGGATTACCTCACGATCGAGCGAGTATCAGAGCAACTACCGTTGTCACTCAGGACGGTGACGGCGATAAAGCAATCTCGTTGCCGACGTTTTTGGCAGTCGACGGGTTCGCGTTGGCGAACCAACTGCCCAGGAAGTCGAGGAAGGCTCTCACCGTAGCCGGTAGCAAAGTTCGATGTGGCCACAGGGCGTGAAGCGGCAAGGATCGCTCGTGCCAATCCAGCAAGACAGGCACTAGGCGTCCGGCCCTTAGGCTATCCTCGAGAACGAATGATGGGGCCAGCAGAATGCCGCGGCCTATCCGTGCAAGATCCAGGAGAAAACCCACGTCCGAGGCGCGGATGCGCCCGTCGACGGTGACGCGTTCCCGTACGCCGGCGGGACCGATAAAGGACCAGCGCATCGGCGCGTGTGTCTGTGTGTAGATCAGCGTTTGATGAACGGAGAGATCCCTCGGCCGTTCGGGCGCCTTGTGGTGCGACAGATAAGCCGGCGACGCGGCGAGGATCAGCGGGAAGCTGATGAGGCGCCGAGCGATCAGGCCGGAGGGTGGAAGTTCGCCAAGCCGGAGGGCCAGATCGACGTTTTCCGTGAGCAGGTCGACCGCTCGTTCCGAAAGATCGACCTCGACCGAGACTCCAGGATGACGGTCAAGGAATGCGGCGACCACGGGCGCCAGCAGCGCGCTTCCGAACGCCAGGGGCATGGCAATGCGCAGGCGGCCGGCGGGCTCGAGTTGTCGAGAGCACGCCTCGGCCTCGGCGAGGGCAATCTCATCCAACGCGGCGACGCACCGGTCGTAGTAGGCACGGCCGGCCTCGGTCAGGCTCAAACGGCGCGTCGTACGTTTCAGGAGCCGCACGCCGAGGCGCCCTTCCAACGTCTTAAGGTGCTGCCCGGCCATCTCCGGCGAGAGTTCCGAAGCACGAGCTGCCGCCGCCAGGCTGCCAAGCTCAACTGCCCGACGGAACACCGTCATGCCGACCAGCTTGTCCAGCGCCATTCCAAAGCCTCCGTTCGGGATGAACCTGATGAAACGGGGATTATCGGATTATCGCCAAAAGTCCATTTCCTGACCAAGCCAGCTAGGAGTTCAGCAGATGACGATGCACACGACCAGCGCTAGACCTTTATCCCCTGAAGATTTGCCGACTCATTTCGACTTGGCGTTTAATCGAGCAGACCTCGACGCGGTGCTCGAATTATTCGACGATCCCGCGACCATGCGGATGACGAACGACCAAGTCATCGAGGCTGGCCAATTCAACTTGCGAGCGGCCTTCGCGCAATTGTTGTCGCTGCGGCCGCGCATCCGCAATGAAGTGCGCCGCGTGCTGCGCTGCGATGATCTGGCACTCGTCCTGATGGATTGGACCGTCACGATGCGGGACGCCGAGGGCCAGGAGCGGGTGGACCGTGGAACCGCCACCCAAGTGCTGAAGCAACAAGCCGACGGGAGCTGGCGCCTGAAGATTTCCAACCCCCTCGGCGTTGCTTGAGCATCGAAAATGTCTGATGGCCGCATCCACCCGACATACGTTCGGCATGCCAACCGGCCTATCCAGCGCCGATTCCAAAGCCCCCGTTTGGGATAAACCTGACAAAACGGGGATTATCTAACCATGGCTGAAAATACAGCTCCTGAGGCACCAATCAAAAGGACTTCGCAGATGACGTATCACACGATCGAGATCCGGGGCGCGAAGCTAACCGTGAAGGACACAGGAGCCGGTGACCCGGCTCTGCTATTTCTCCACTACTGGGGCGGCTCGGCGCGCACATGGGACGCCGTGGTCGCCCGTCTTCCGGAATCGGTTCGCAGCATCGCTCTGAATCAGCGCGGCTGGGGTGGCTCAGTCGCGGTTGATGATCGCTATGACCTGGAGGCTCTCGCGGATGACGTGCTGGCGGTGACAAAGGCGCTCGCGGTCCGGCGCTTCGTCATCGTCGGCCACTCAATGGGCGGCAAGGTCGCTCAGGTTCTCGCCGGGCGCCAGCCCGCCGGTCTTGAAGGCCTGGTGCTGGTGGCGCCAGCGCCACCGACGCCGATGCAGATGCCGGAGGAAGTTCGCGCCGGCATGCTTGCGTCCTACCAGTCCCGGGAGGGTGTCCAGCAGGCGCTCGGCGTGTTGGCCGGGTCATTGCTGCCGCACGCTCTGCGCGAGCAGGTTATAGACGACACGCTCCGTGGAGAGGCGGAGGCCAAGCGGGCCTGGCCCGATCGCGGCATGACGCAAGACGTCAGCGCCGGCTTGCAGGGCGTCACGCTGCCGGTGAACGTGCTGATCGGCGGCTACGACCAGGTCGAGCGCGAGGCGGTGCTGCGTCCGGCGGTATCCCGTGTCCTGCCGCAGGCTACCTTCACCATTGTGCCTGAGGTGGGGCACCTCCTCCCGCTGGAGGCACCTGAGGCAGTAGCCTTGGCGTGCGAACGGATGCTGTCGACACTTTCGGCATCGTAATCTCAATCCGCTCGCCGCGCCAGACGGTTAGCTATGCTGGAGTCGCCCTCACTATCCATTGATACCCCGTACGAGAAGACTGCGAGAAGCTTCAGCAGGATCCTGTACCTCGCCGCTGTACTCGATCGCATCATGCAACAATAGTCTCGACAACAGGCCCTAATCTTCGGCAATGACGGGATTGCGCAGGGTCCCGATGCCGGTGATTTCCACCTCAATAGTGTCACCCGGCTGCATCCACAAAGGCGGCGTGTGATAGGCGCCGACGCCGCCGGTGGTGCCGGTGGCGATGACATCGCCGGCCTCAAGTTGGGTGAAGGTCGAGCAGTATTCTATCAGCGTTGGAATATCGAAGCACAGGTCGTCGATGGTGGCGTGCTGCTGCTCCGTCCCGTTCAGCCGGGTCATGAGGTGGGACTGGGTAATGTCGCCGGCTTCCTCCGGGGTGACGATCCAGGGCCCAAAGGCACCGGAGCGAAAGAAGTTCTTGCCAGGGATGAACTGCGAGGAGTGGCGCTGCCATTCGCGGATCGAGCCGTCGTTGTAACAGGAATAGCCTGCGACGACCTGCTGCCAGTCGGCCTTTTGCACGTGCCGGCAACGGCGGCCAATGACGACCGCGAGCTCGCCCTCATAGTCGAAGGTGGCCGACGCGGCGGGCCGCACCATGGCCTGGCCGTGGCCGACCTGGGAGTTCGGATAGCGGGTGAAGATGATCGGCTTCGGGGGTGGCTCGCCGCCGCCCTCCTTGATATGGGTGACGTAGTTCAGCCCGACGCACAGGATCTTGTCGGGGTTAGGGATCGGCGGCAACAGGGTGACGTCTTCCAGCTTCAGGTCAGGGTGGCGGCTGGCTTCCTCGGCCAACGAGGTCGTCGCCCACAAGGCGTGCTTCAGGCCGGGGGCTCGGCTGCCCAGGTCGACGATGCCCTCGGGTTTGAGAATGCCCCAGCTTTCGGTGCCGTCCGGGCGGCGGAAGCTCAGCAGTTTCATGGTCGCGTTCTCCTGGTTACAGGCGCCCTACGGATACGGCTTGCGGCGCAGAGCGGCAAGCCGCGGCCTGATCACGGCGGCCAACCGCGGCGATGTGGGACTATCCGCTGGTAAGTTCGCGCTGCTTGGCGGCGCTATAGGCGGTCAATATGGCGCCTGCATCGCATCTGCCGCAGCACGGCTGCCGCGGCGAGTTGCGCGCGCAGCCTTGGCGTCGATGGCCGGTATGGACGCGCGGGCTGCGGCCAAACGCTCCCGCCGGGCTGCGCCGAGCGCCGTGACCTTCTCGAGCAGGATGGCGTGCAGGGCATGTCGTCCGGGCGGACGCGAGAGCGCTCTGCGTCAGGCGCTGCAGGGCCGACACCTGCTCGGGGACAGGTTGCCCACGTGCCTGTGCCGGCCACTCGTCCGCGACCACGTGCCGTGTATAGGCGACGATGTCATGCCGCATGCCCTCCGGCCCAGGTCCGTTCAACGCGAACATGGCTGGAACACATCCTCCACCAGCGACGCTTCGTGACCGGTGACGGCTTCCGCCTTGTTGTAGCCCTCGAGCGCCAACATGGCGACGAAGGCGAGGCAGTTCCGCGACCGGCCGGGGATTCATCATCACCATCCGGCTTACTCCGAGAGGCCGTGCAGGCCGTCAGCGGTGCTCAGTGGGAGGGTTTGGCAAGGCCGACCTTGATGATCGCGTCGGGTGAGAGCGGCGCGACGGACCCGGGCGAATAGGTCGGCATCTGCCTCAACTGTGCCGGGGTGAAGGCGTCGACCTCCACCACTTGTCCAAGCAATACCAGGCCGTCCACAGGCACGGCCACCGGCCGTGACCCGAAACCAAGAAAGCCGCCCAGGTTGATGACCGCGGCGAGGGTACCGTCGGGATCGCGGACGATCTGTTGCACCGTGCCCAGGAAGTTCTGGCTTTCGACCGGCTGGATGACGTCGCGCCGCAGCAGGTCGCCGACACGGACGGGTTGGGGGAAGCGCATCGCCGCCGACGTGGCCATGCTCATGCCGGGGGGTGGCGGCATTCCGCCGGGGGTCGGGCTCTGCGCGGACGCGGTGGGTGCCGCAAGCAGAAGAAGCGCGGACGCGGCGACCAGGGGGCGCCCGCCCGCCCTCCGCCGCCATAGCGGGGCGCCGATCCCGGCGCGAACGGGCGAGGTCATATGCCGGCGAACCAGGGAAAGCCCTGCTTTTCCCAGTAGCCGCCCGGATAGGTGTTGGTCACCTCGATCGCAGTGATCCATTTCGGGTTTTTGTAGCCAAGCTTGGTCGACATCCGCAGTCGTAGCGGGTAGCCGAACGGGTCCGCCAGCGTGTCGTCCGCATACCGGGTCGCCAGCAGCGTTTGCGGATGCAGGGCAGTAGCCATGTCGATGCTGCTCGGGTAGTCGTCGGCCGTCTTGAACGCGACGTATTTGGCCTGCAGGTCCGCCCCAACCCGTCCAAGGAAGGTGCGCAGCGGCACGCCCGTCCATTCGCCGATGTAGTCCCAACCCTCCACGCAGATATGCTTGATGATCTCCGTGCGCTGCGGCAGCGCATTGATCTGTGGCAACGTCCAGGGTCGCTTGTCAGTGATCAGGCCGGACAGGTCGAGGCGCCAATCCGCCCCGTTCACCGGCTTGACGTCCGTCACGTCGTAGTAGGCGTTGAACTTGGGCGGCTTCAGCACCAGCGACGCCGGGTAGGTGGGCGCGAGCTTGGTTGGATCGAACAGCCAAGCCTGCACGCTGTCGTTTAGCCTGGACATCGCCAGCAGCGCATCTTCAACGGATTCGGGCCGCGTCACGTCGCACCCGGTCAGCATGGTAAGGGCGCCGAGCGACAGGCCGCCGCGGATCAATCCGCGCCGCTCCAGCAATCGCAGCAACGGACGGTGATCGTCCAGGATTGCAGGATCGGGCCGCTTGCGGGGGCGAAAAGGGGAGTTCATCGTATCCCCTCCGGCGCACCGTGGCCGGATGGCCCCACGCGCGGGCCGCCGGTCAGCATGGCCCAGAGCGTTTGCGGAACCAGCAGCGACAGCATCACGTGCACCACCAGGAAGCCGACGATCACCGCCATGCCGGCGAAATGAATATACCGCGCCCACTGGAAGCCGCCGAGCAGCGAGACCAGGCCAGAGAACTGGACCGGCTTCCAGACTGCCAGGCCGGTCACCACCTGGGAGATGCCGGCCAGGATCACGACGATGTAGAGTATTTTCTGGACCGCATTGTAAGTCGTGAGGTCATTGTGCTCGATCTTGAACCGAAGCGTGTCGAGCACGGTATGGATGACGTCGTGAAAGCGGATCGGCAGGAGACGCTCGCGCAGCCGGCCGGTCAGCACGCCGTAGGTCAGGTAGCACAGGCCGTTGATCGCCAGCAGCCACATGCCAGCGAAATGCCAGTTCAGGCTCCAGGCGGCCCAGTCGCCGAGGCGGAGGTCTTTGGAGAAGTGCAGCCCACGTATGATCACGTCGTCGTCGTAGATGCCCCACCCGGAAGTGATCATGACGAGCATCGCCACGGCGTTGGTCCAGTGCATGACCCTGACCGGCCAGGGGTGCAGCCGCCGACCGTGGGGGTGCGCGACGGCGCCGCTCACCGTCGTATTTCCATCTTGCGACCGGGGCCAACTGGTTGGGTACGAAACATTGCGTTCGCCTCCTGAAAGGGTGGGCAGATCGTTGGCGCCTATCGCCTACCCCGGATGGCGGGCCATGAAATCGAGGATAAGGCGGGCAATCTCGTCGTTTTTCTCCTCCAGCGCGAAGTGGCTGGCGTCCAACAAATGGATCTCCGCGTCGGGCAGGTCGGCGCGGTAAGCCGTCGCACCCGCCGCGATGAAGGACGGATCATTCGCGCCCCAGACGACCAGCGTCGGCGGCTTGTGTTCGCGTAGCCACGCCTGCCAGGCGGGGTAGGCTGCGACGTTCGTCCGGTAGTCGTAGAGCAGCGCCGCCTGGATCTCACGCTGACCGGGCCGCGATAGATGCGCATATTCGTCGTTCCAGTTCTCCGGGTCGTAAGCCTCCGGATGAGACGTGCCGACCAGGTGTCGCTGCTTCGTCGCCTCGTAGGACATGAAGGCGTCGACGACCTCCGGGTGTGCCTTCGGGTCGGCCCAGAACTGGCCGATCTGCGCCCATTTCGGTCCAAGCCCCTCTTGATAGGCATTGCCGTTCTGGACGATCAGCGCGTGCACTCGCTCGGGATGGGCCAGGATGAGGCGGTAGCCGACTGGCGCCCCGTAGTCGAACAGGTAGAGCGTGTAGCGGCTGACCTTGAGCTGCTCGAGCAGCGCGCCGATCGTCCCGGCGAGATGATCGAAGGTGTAGCGGTAAGCTGCCGGTGACGGAGCGTCGCTCTGTCCGAAACCCGGGAAGTCCGGTGCGACGACGTGGTAGTGCGTTGCCAGCATGGGGATCAGCGTAGCGTAACCCCGCGATGACGAGGGAAACCCTTGCAGCAGCACGATCGTGGGCGCGTCCTTGGGGCCTGCCTCCCGATAGAAGAGTCCGACGCCGTCGACCTGGGTGCGATGATACGTGGTCGTCGCCGTCGTTGACGGGACCGGGCTTGCCGCCGCCGCGGATCCCGCAAGCGTTGCGCGGAGGATCGCGGCCCCAACCGTTTGAGGGTTCATTGTCTTGCTACTTTCGATAACGTCAGACGCGTGCGTACGTCTTCGCGGGCCAGGCCAATGGCCGCACGGTCCATCAGACACGAGCCTGGGCGATGGCCAGCGTATCGATATACTGGCGGAACGTGGTGATCTTGCCGTCGCTGACGGTCCAGACGTGGGCGTAGCGCGCCTCGGAGGTCTTGCCGGTGGCGCCGTGGACGCCTTTGAAATCGCCGAGCGAGACTACGGTGTCGCCTTCGCTGACGAACTCGGTGGGCACGAGCGAGAAGCTGGTCCACTCGGCCATCAAGGGCTTGAATAGGCCCTCTGCGACGCGGTCGGGGCCGCGGCCTTCGACCTTGTAGTGCCACATGGTGGTCCACTGGATGTCGGGGGCCATCAGGCCCAGGGCGCCAGAGGCGTCGCCGGTGGCAAGCTTGTCGTAGAAGTCGCGGATGACGTCTGTCGGAGTGGTGGTCATGGTCAGCCTCGCTCAGATGAGGTCCGCGCTCAGCGGTCCCGAAGGTTCGTTGGTGCCGGGCCCCCGAGGGCGTGCGGCTGCGGTCGGGGGTCAGCCCAGGTGCTTCGCAAGGAAGTCGCGCATGGCCGCGCCGATTTCGCTTGCGTGGGTCTCCAGGGCGAAGTGGTCGCTATCGACGAAGCGGATTTCGGCGTCCGGGACATCCCGCCTGAACGCCTCGGCGCCCGGTGGGATGAAGAAGGGATCGTTCTTGCCCCAGACGGCCAGCACAGGCGGGCGCTTGTCGCGCAAATAGACATGGATGTCGCCGTAGAGGGCAACGTTGGTCTTGTAGTCGCCGAGCAGGTCAAGCTGGATCTCGTCGTTGCCCGGGCGCGCCAGGTAAAAGTCGTCGAGGTTGCGGCCATCGGGCGATACCAGCGCCGGGTCGCTCACGCCGTGGGTGTATTGGAAGAGGGTGGTCTGCGGGGCCAGCAAGCCGCGTAGCGCATCACGGTTGGCTTGGGTCGGCTCATTCCAGTAAGCCTGGATTGGGGCGAAAGCCTCGGACACGCCTTCCCGGTAGGTGTTTCCGTTCTGGGAGACGATCGCGGCGATGCGGTCAGGGTGGGCCAGCGCCAAACGAAAGCCGACCGGGGCGCCGTGATCGAAGACGTAGATGGCGAACCGCTTCAGGCCAAGCACCTCGGTGAAGCGGCCGACCACCTTGGACATATTCTCGAAGGTGTACGCGAAAGCATCGCGGGCGGCCTGCTCGGTCATGCCGAAGCCGGGCAGGTCCGGGGCGACCACATGGTACTTGCCGGCCAGCTCCGGGATCAGGTCGCGGAACATGTGGCTGGCGCTAGGGAAGCCGTGCAGCAGCAGCACGACCGGCGCGCTCGGGTCGCCGGCGGAACGGTAGAATACCTTCAGGCCGTCGACGTCGACGGTTTCGAAGCTGACAGTCATTGCTTGAGTTCCTGTATCTTGCGGCCTCGGCCGCCTTGCTCGACGAGCGTGATGTCGGCCGTTCCGGACCAGCCGGGCAGCGGTTGAGTTCGGGAAGCGGCCTCCCATTCAGTGGAAGAACGCAGGGTGGACTCGGGATAGGTCGGGCCCAAGTGATCGAGGTCAAATAGCCGCGCCTACACGTCGTCGTTCAGGCGCGAGGTGGCCAGAAGCGCCGCTTCCGCCGTCTCTGGCCACCTCACCTGCTTTACAAACCGGTTCATTGGAGTGTGCGGGCCGTGATCAAGCGCGATGCATCTTGCTTGAGCAGGTAGAACGAGACAGCCAGCAGCACGAGATCCTTGAGCAGGAAGGCGCTCGTGGCCGACATGGACGGGAACCCCCCCGCAGCCTCGTCCCAGCCACCGGGCGCGAACGGAAAAATCGTGACCGTCGCGACGAAGGTGGCGATTGAGCCGAGAGCCCCCAGGACACCAAGCCTCTTGTTCCAGAATCCCAGGAATAGCAGCAGGCCGAACGTCCATTCGGATGTGCCAAGCAGGATCGAGGTGCCCCGGATGCCCAGGACCGGTATCGTCCAGAAGATCAGCGGGCCGTGGGTGATTAGCGGGACGAGTTGCTGGATCTCCTCGACATGCCACTTATCCCACCCGAACCATGCGAAGATGACCACCATCGCGGCGCGGAGCAGGTGATAGTCGAGGTCGTGCTCGAGCAGGCCGAAGCGTGCCAGCGTGTCGACGATGAATCTCACGGCAATCCATCCAAAATTCGAAGATGTCGATGGGTCGTTGTCGTCTACATAGCTAGTCATGCGACCGAGGCGTCCGGTTAATGCTTTGGCTTGGAGTCGCTCGCGTACATCGGTCGCGTTGCGATCAGGCGGGAATACGGGGTAGGACAATTGGGTGATTACACGGTCGCCGACGATGGACGTCAGCAGACGCAGCGGAAGTATGCTTGTTACTTCCATGGTCGGCAGGTCGAGTGATCATCGGATCGCCTCCCGCAGCCTTGCCGGACCGGCCCGCGACAGCTGGCGTGTTGGAGAGCACGTCATGTCTAGGCCGGTCGCTCGGGCATGCCGGCGAACAGCAGCCCGAGCCCTTCCGCATAGGTGAGGTGTGGGATCACCGCATCGCGCAGCTTCGTGTAGGGGAGGCCGGCGATCATCGTGACCTGGACGGCCGCCATGACGTCGCCGGCCTCCGCCCCGATCATCGTGAAGCCCAGCACCCGGTCGTCGTCCGCGCCGACCACGGCCTTCATCCAGCCCTGCGTTTCGTCCGTCGCTTCCGTGCGCAGGACGCGCTTCATCGGCAGGTTGGCGACGCGGACCGGGATACCCTTTCGCCTCGCCTCGCCTTCGGACAAGCCGATGCGAGCGAGGGGCGGTTCGGTGAACATCACGTAGGGCACCAGCCGGTCACCCGTCCTGCGGTTCCCGCCGGCCATGTTGTCCCGGACGATCCGGAAATCGTCGACTGACACATGGGTGAACTGAGGGCTGCCCGCGCACTCGCCGATGGCCCAGATGCCGGGTGCGTCCGTCTCAAGTCGTTCGTTCACCCGTATGAAACCATGTGAGTCGAGCGCAACGCCGGTCGCCTCCAACCCAACCCCGGCGGTGTTGGCAACCCTGCCGGTGGCGACGAGCAGGTCGCTTCCCGTGATCGTCTCTTCGCCGCTCCCGGTTTGCACCGTGAGGGACACCGTGTCGCCGGACAGTCCTGCCACCTTTACCGGCTTGGCACCGGTCAGGATCTCCACACCCTCGTCGGCCAGCAAACCGAGGATTTCCTCCGCCACATCGGCATCCTCTCGGCTCATGAGGTGCGGGCCCGGCTCGACGATCGTCACCCGGCTACCGAAACGACGGAATGCTTGCGCCATCTCGATCCCGACATACCCGCCGCCGAGCACGAGGAGGTGCGCCGGCAAACGGTCGAGTTCCAGCGCCTCGATGTGAGTGAGTGGGCGGGCGTCGGTGAGCCCCGAGATGTCGGGCATCGCGGCATGGGTGCCGACGTCGATGACGACCTCCGCCCCGGACAGCGTCCGCCTGCCGCCGTCGTTTAGGGCGACCTCGATCCTTTTGGGCCCGGTAAAGCGGCCGGTGCCCATGATCAGCTCCGCCCCGCTCTCCTCGTACGCGGCAAGGTGCACCGCGATCTCGCGCTCGACCATCGCCTGCTTGCGGGCGAGCACTTTCCGCATGTCCGTCCGCATTCCCTCGACGGTCGTACCGAATGGGACGGCGGTCTTGACGACATGGGCGACCCGCGCGCTCCAAACCTCGTTCTTGGACGGCATGCACGCGACGGCTGGGCAAGCGCCGCCTACCCAGCGACGCTCGACTACGGCGACCTTCCTGCCCGTCTTGGCAAGATGCCAGGCAAGCAGTTTGCCGCCTTGCCCACTGCCCAGAATCAGCACATCGACGTGCTCAGTTTCGGACAACGCAGTCTCCTGATGGTGTGCTCGGATGACGTCTGTCGGGGTCGCGGTCATGGTCAGCCTCGGTCAGAGGAGGTCCGCGCTCAGCGGCCTCGAAGGGCAGGTGAAGCCGGGCGCCCCCCGAGGGGGTGCGGCTGCAGTCGGGGTCAGCGTAGGTGCTTGGCGAGGAAGTCGCGCATGGCCGCGCCGATTTCGCTTGCGTGGGTCTCGAGGGCGAAATGGCCGCTATCGATGAAGCGGATTTCGGCGTCCGGCACGTCCCGCCTGAAGGCTTCGGCGCCCAGTGGGATGAAGAAGGGATCGTTCCTGCCCCAGATGGCCAGCACAGGCGGGCGCTTGTCGCGCAAATAGACATGGATGTCGCCGTAGAGGGCAACGTTGGTCTTGTAGTCGCCGAGCAGGTCAAGCTGGATCTCGTCGTTGCCCGGGCGCGCCAGGTAAAAGTCGTCGAGGTTGCGGCCATCGGGCGATACCAGCGCCGGGTCTCTCACGCCGTGGGTGTATTGGAAGAGGGTGGTCCGCGGGGTCAGGAAGCCGCGCAAGGCGTCGCGGTTGGCCTGCGTCGGCTCGTTCCAGTAGGCCTGGATAGGGGCGAAGGCGTCGGACACCCCTTCCAGGTAGGTGTTTCCGTTCTGAGAGACGATTGCACTGATGCGGTCAGGATGAGCCAGCGCCAGACGGAAGCCGACCGGGGCGCCGTAATCGAAGACGTAGATGGCGAAATGTTTCAGGCCGAGCACTTCGGTGAAGCGGCTGACCACCTTGGTGATGTTGTCGAAGGTGTAGGCGAAGACGTCGCGGGCGTGTTGCTCGGTCATGCCGAAGCCGGGCAGGTCCGGGGCGACCACATGGTACTTGCCGGCCAGCTCCGGGATCAGGTCGCGGAACATGTGGCTGGCGCTAGGGAAGCCGTGCAGCAGCAGCACGACCGGCGCGCTCGGGTCGCCGGCGGAACGGTAGAATACCTTCAGGCCATCGACGTCGACTGTGTTGAAGCGGACTTGCATCACGCGAACTCCCGTATCTTGCGGCGTCGGCCGCTCTGTCTGACGGGGGTGTATCGGCCTTTTCAGACCGACCCGGCAGCAATCTATTTCGGGAAGCGGCCTTTCACTCGGTGGAAGGGTCAGGCCATGTGGAGTAAGGAGATGTCGTTCCCCGTTTGGTAGGTCTATGGATCGTCTAGACGCGATGCAGGTGATGCTCATGGCGGTGGAGTGCGGCAGCCTCTCCAAGGCCAGCCGCAAACTCAGCCAGCCACTCGCCACCGTGAGCCGCAAGGTGTCCGAGCTCGAGAGCCATCTTAAGACGGAGCTCCTGATCCGCTCGGCCAAGGGCCTGGAGCTGACGCCTGCCGGCCGGACCTACATCATGTCGGCTAGGACGATCTTGGAGCAGTTGAACGAAGCCGAGCGCGCGGCAGCTGGCGAGTATACCGCGCCCAAGGGCGACCTTGTCGTCACCGCACCAACGATGTTCGGCCGGCTGCACGTCCTGCCCGTCGTCATCACGTTCCTGAAGGCGTTTCCCGAGGTGTCCGTCGAGCTCATGCTGACCGACCGAGTGACCCACTTCCTCGACGATCACGTCGACGTCGCCCTGCGAATCGGCAATTTGCCCGACAGTAGCATGATCGCGACCCGGCTGGGCGCCGTCCGCCGGGTGACGTGCGCAAGCCCGGTGTATCTCACTTCGCGCGCGGCGCCTGCCGTGCCGCAGGATCTCGCCGAACACGATGTAATTTCGTTCGAGAGCGTGTCGTCTCCCACCACCTGGCGTTACTGGTCAGACGGAAACGAGCTCGCCATACCCCTCAGATCGCGTCTCAGCGTCAGCACCATCGACGCGGCGATCGATGCGGGCTTGGCAGGCGCGGGGGTGGTCAGGACCATGTCCTACCAGGTCGCCGATTATGTGCGCGACGATCTGCTGCGGCTGCTGCTCGAAGCCTACGAGCCCATTCCCCGTCCGGTGCACCTGGTCTACGCCAAGCAAAGCCGCCTGCCGCTCAAGCTGCGCGCCTTCGTCGATTTTGTTGTTCCGCGTCTGCGGAACCGGCTGACTGCCGCCGCAATCTAGCTTCGGCCAGCCGATCGTCCGCGTGTGACGCGCCTAAACGAACGATTCGATGGCGACACTTCGTGCGCGACTACGAGGAGCGTGTCGACGGCTCCCGGGCCGTGACCCAGGTCACCATAGACGTTACTCTCCTACGCCGAACCGCCCACCCCCGAGTTTATTGTACATCTTAAAGATATGAGATTATCGTCAGCAGTGGAACTACGTATGTGCATCCCCGCAGATCGGTTGTCGGCTGCGGAAGAGGCCAGTGGCAGATTACGTTGAACTGCCGAGGCGGCTCCGGCAGGCCGAAGGCTGAAGCAGCCGTATGCTTCAGGGTGCGGGCGACGCAGCCGCAAGGGTGCATCGGCGATGCTGGTCTGCTGGCGGTGCGGGGTGCCTGCTTCACCAATGCGCAGATCGTCGCCTGGTGGTGGGGAACGTCTTCACCACCGTTCGAAAGACCGGCGAGGCCGAGCAGGTGTTCATTGCCAGCCGGGACAGCTTCTACATGGCAACAGTTTCAGACAGTGGCTGGCCTTGTGCAGCACCGCGGCGGTCCGGCGGGGTTCCTGCGCAACCTGGACGACCGGACCCTGGGCTTTGCCGACTTCCGCGGTAACCGTCAGTACATCAGCCTCGGCGATCTGGGCGCCAACCATCGGACGGCGTTGTTCCTGATGGATTATCCCCGACGGCGACGGTTGAAGATCTTTGCCCACGCCAAAGCGGTGAGCCTAGCGGACAACCCGGAGCTGGCGTCGAAGCTGGCAGTGCCGGGATATCGGGTCAAGCTGGAACGGGCGGTGCTGTTCCACCTGGAGGCATTCGATTGGAACTGTCCGCAGCACATCGCGCCCCGGTTCACCGAGGCCGAGATTGCCCAGGCAGTCGCCCCGATGCATGAGCGGCTGGCCCGATTGGAAGCGGAAAACCGGGCGCTGCGAAGCCGGCTTGCGGCGCTGGACCCCCAGGCCGAGGGGCTGCCGGGCCTAGTCTGAAGGCGGGCTGGCTCAGGCCCCACCTGGCTCAGGCCCTACCTGGCTGAGGCCCCAATTGGCCGCGGTCGTCGATGATGGCGTCGAGCACGGCCTGCAAGGTCAGTCGCCGCATGCCGTCGTGGATACCGGCGTGGGGCGCGGTGATGGCGACGATCTGGCCGGCGTGATCGAACGGGACGGTGGTGCCGAACAGGGCATAGGTACGGATGCCCGTGGCCGCGGCGATATTCATCACGCCGGTGTTGTTGCCGACGTAGAAAGCCGCCTTAGACAGCAGGCCGATGACGTCGCTGAGGTCCCAACCCAGGGCGAGGCGCAACTGCACACCGCGTTCAGCTAGCGCATGCATGATGGTGGCGGCGGCAGCGCTGTCCTCCGTGCCGCCGATCAGCACCAGCGTCTGCCATCCACTGTCCAGCAGGCTGGCTGCCAACGCGCTGAAGCGCTCGGTGCCCCACTGCCGCAGTACCTCGGTGCTGCCGATGCCGATGGCGACGTATCGGCCGCCACTTGCGCCGATCCGACCGGCGGCGCGGCTGCCAGCTTGGGGCGGGTCAGTCAGCGCGGGTTCGGCGGAGGCGAGCGGCACCCCAGCCGCCGCCAGATACAGCGTTGCGCGGGTGTGCTGGTGCAGCCGCTTGACGGTGGACGGCAGGAACGGGCCAGTGTTGAGGAACCAGCGCTGCCGACCGAACCCATAGCCGCGGCGGTCGGGGATGCCGGCCAGCCATGCCGCGGCGGCCAGCCGGTCGCTGTGGTGCAGCAGCACGACGGTGCCGTAGTGACCGGCGCGCAGCGTCCGCACCAGCCGGTGCAGACCGCCAATGCCGTCGTGCCGGCCACGGCGTCCAACCGGGTTAAGGTCCAGCCAGACGACACCTCGCACGGCAGGCTCGCCCGCCAGCAGTTGGTCGGCCAGGGAGCGCGGCTTGGTCAGCACCGTCACCGGGGCACCGGCGTGCGCGGCGATGGCGCGGATGTGCGGCAGGTGCCAGACCATGTCGCCGATTCCGGGCAGCGGCTGGATCACGGCCACCGGGCCACGGCATGGCGCCCAGCCACACTCGGGACGGTCCTTGGGAACAAAAGGGTGCTGATCTGGGCTCATGGTTCCAAGTCGTGGTGTTGCACAGAACGCGGCGGCGGATGACTGCTGGGGGGCCTGCCGCACACCATGCTGTGATCATAAAGATGCAAGGATGCATCACCAAGATGCCGTGCGGTCAACTAACATCGTTTCGCTTTCCCGTCCGGACGTTGTGACCACGCCGGCTGTTGTCTTCTGGTAATCTATTGGTCCGCGAACAGTTTTGGTCTCTGGAGGCTGGCATGGCGACATGGCGCGATCAGGTGGCGCTGGTGACGGGGGGTGGGCGTGGCATTGGCCGAGCGATCGCTCGTCGCCTGGCGCGGGAGGGTGCTTCGGTCTGCGTCAACTACCTTGGCCGGGCGGACGCTGCCGAATCGCTGGTTGCCGATATCGTGGCCAATGGTGGGCGGGCGATCGCGGTGGCGGCAGACGTGGCGGATGACGCGGCGGTGGAAGGCATGGTCGACCGAGTCGGGGCCGCCTTTGGCGCGGTGACCATCCTGGTAAACAATGCTGGCGTGTCGTATCAGGCCACGCTGGAGAGTTATGAGCCCGAAAAACTTGAACGGATGCGCCAGGTCAATGCCGATGGCGTCATCCACACCACGCGGGCAGTGATGACGGACATGCGGCGGCAGAAGCACGGTCGAATCGTCAACATCACCTCGATCGCGGCATTGGGGACCGCGATGCCGGGCAACGCATTCTATGCCGCTACCAAGGCCGAGGCGCAGATCCTGACGCTGAGATTTGCGCTAGAGCTGGGGCGGCATGGCATCACCGTCAATGCTGTGGCCCCTGGCTTCATCCAGACCGACATGACACGCGGTCGGGACGATGAGGCCGCGAAGGAGCGGGTGCGCAAGATCGCCGACACGGCGATGCTGGGCCGCGTTGGGGAGCCGGATGACGTCGCCAATGCGGTAGCGTTCTTTGCCTCGCCGGAGTCGGGATGGGTGACCGGGCAGGTTCTGGCGGTGGACGGCGGCCGGATGGACTATATCGGCGGGTAGTGCTGCGCCCGTCAAAGCAAAGTGCCGGACGGTTCGCCGGGTGGGATGTCGTCCGGCGCCAGATGGTTCGCAGCCGGACCGTGTCTGCAAGTCCACCGGCCTTCAAACGGCCCACCCAGCGCCACCATCGCTTCAGCGCGGTCCTGCCGCGACGCACTCCAGCACTAGGTCAGGGCGCCCCAGGCGGCGACCCGATGGATTCGGACGGCGATAACCGGCAGCGGCGCGAGATCCATCGCGCGGTATTGCGGATAGCGCCCACGCAGCCGCGCTTGCGCTTGATCATGCTCTGAGCCGTCAACCAGGATCTCCGCCAGACCGCGCAGCATGACCCAGGCGAGGCGGCTCCAGTCTTCATCCCAGCGGTCCACCGTGACGGCGACGGCGGGGTTCTGCTGGATGTTGCGGATGCGCCGCAGCGGCGGCCCGGGTCGCTTCGGCTTTTCGTCAATGGTGATGTAGAGTGAGCTTCCGTCCAGGCAGAAGCAGACCGGCACCAGGTGCGGCGCGCCGTCGGCGTCGGCGGTGGCCAGATGGCCCACGCGGGCGTTGTCGAGGAAACGGCGTTGCGCATCAGTCAGCATGGCGGCAGCATAGTCCTTGAGATGCCGCGCAGCGATGCCAGTGGCGGAACACCAATGGCAGGTCACCAGTTGTCGGCGGGCGATGGGCTGCTCTGCGGTGACCGATGAAGGCGGGTGGGTGCGAGACGAACGGGTCAGCATTAAGGGCGCCGCAGTCCGTGGCTGCGGCCGGCACAGCAAGGGAGAAGGTGAATGGCTGATGTTGCCGAACTGGTCGGGATGTTGCCGCGCACGCCGCCGCAGATCCTGGGACCGTTCTATCCGTTCATGCTGACGCCCACCCAGGGGGGCGACCTGACCAGCGACGGCCAGGCGAAGGGAACGATCCTGTACCTTTCCGGCCGCGTGCTGGCCGAGAACGGCCAACCGGTGGAGGGTGCGAAGGTCGAGATCTGGCAGGCCAATGCTGCGGGTCGCTATCCGCATCCGAACGATGACAACGCCGAAGCGCCGCTGGACGAGAAGTTCCAGGGTTTTGGCGTGACCTATACCGACGGGCAGGGACGCTATGCATTCAGGACAGTGCGCCCGGCGGCGTATCCAGCCGCCCCAGGGCGATGGCGGCCGGCGCATATCCATTTCTCGGTCACAGCGCGATATGAGCAGTTGGTGACGCAGATGTATTTCAGGGGCGACCGCTACAACGAGACCGACGCCTGGCTGAACAGCGCCGGGCGCAAGGAGCTGCTGATCACGGATCCCAAGCCGGCGCCGGGCAAGGAGGCGGGGGCGCAGGCGGTGACGTTCGACATCGTGCTGACCCGGGGATAACCCCCGCGGATGCGGCGCTGAGACGCAGGAGGGGCAGCTCTTGGCCACTGCGGGCGGGCAGGCAGAACTCGGGTGCCTGCGACGTTGATCCGGCTGTGTCGTTAGATGCGCCGCGGGCATAGACAACCCGGCTGAGCCTGGCAGAAGCGGCTTCCTCCGGGTTTCAGGCCATGTATGAAGGCTTGTCTCCGGGCCGACAAGCCCGCAGTTGCTGGTCATTGACCTTGGTGGAGCGACCTTAATGCTATACGAACTCACCACCCTGTCCTGTCCGCTGCTGGCTGCAGCCGATGCCGTTGCCGGCGCGCGCGCCTGGGCAGCCGCGACGGACGCCAAGGGGCAGCTATTGGGCTGCTGGAGGACCGAAATCGGCAAGCTTGGCCAGGTGCTGGTTCTGCGCGGCTTCGAAGCGCCGGAGGATATGACCGCCGAACGCCGTCGCGCCCTGCTGAGCGGCAACCCGTTCAACGCCGGCAGCGTGGTCACCGCGCTCAGCATGGACAGCTACGCACCGTTTCCCTTCTTGCCGCCCGTGCACCCCCGCAGGTTGGGCTCGGTCTATGAGTTCCGCACTTATCGGCTGAAGCCCGGTGGCCTGCCGCCGACGCTGGCAGGGTGGGAGAAAGCCATCGAACCGGCGCGGGCCTACACCACCCATCTGGTGGTGAACATGTACGCGCTGGATGGGCCGCCGCGGATCACGCACATCTGGGGCTTCTCGGATCTGCTGGAGCGCTCGACGCTGCGCACCCAGGCTTATGCTGCGGGCGTCTGGCCGCCGCAAGGCGGCCCTGAACAGATCATCGAGGCGACGTCGACGATCGCGCTGCCGGATGCAGAGTCGCCGTTGCGCTGAGGGTTGTCTTTGCGTCCCGCCGATGCGTCGAACGGGCGACGATGCGATCGGCTTGGAGGAGCACAGGATGATTTGAACCAGCTAATTCTGGCGGTCTTCCGTCACGAAATTGATGCCTGCGCGGACGTCGAACCGACGTTCGCAAGGTCAGCCCGTGGTGCGCCAGGCCGCTGATCAGATTGGCACGGTGGCTGAGGGTACCGCAGTCAACCAGGCCGGCGCGGTCGTTCCCGCGCAGCAGGACGATGGTGCTCCGCCCAGTCCGCCGTGGCAGACCAACGTGCCGGGACAGCCTGCATCAGGATACCAAGCCGGTAGTCTTGGCGGGAGAAGGGCGTTCAGCTTCCTCGTGGACGTTCTGTCGTGACCGATCAACTGGGCGGCTAGCTGCGCTCAGCAGCTTTGACGCGCTGCCACTCGGCCTCCATAGCGTTAAGCTGCAGTTCCTGCAGGGTCTTCGCCTGAGCCGCAACGTTACGCTCCATCGTGTTGAACCGGCGATGGAATTTCTCGTTTGCCCCGCGCAGGCAGGTTTCCGGGTCCAAGTCCAGCTTGCGAGCGAGATTGGCCAGGACGAATAGCATGTCGCCAACCTCATCAGCCAGGCGCACCGGGTCACCGTCCGGCAGCTCGGCCTTCAGTTCCTGGATTTCCTCATCGAGCTTCGCCAGCACCTGGGTCGCGTCGGGCCAGTCGAAGCCGACGCGGGCAGCGCGGCTGGTCAGTTTCAGTGCCCGCGTCAGCGCGGGCAGGCCGACGGGCACGCCGGCCAGCTCCCCAGTCTGCCGGCGGATCATGCGTTCGGCCGACTTCTGCGCCTCCCACGCCGTGCTCTGGGCAGCGGCGTCGCGCACCGTTGCCTCCCCAAAGACATGAGGATGACGGCGTATCATCTTGTTGCTGATGCTTTTGGCAATGTCGGCGAAGGCGAAATGACCGGCCTCCTCGGCCATGCGGGCGTAGTAGACGACCTGGAACAAGAGGTCACCGAGCTCCTCGGGCAGAGCGGCGAAGTCACGCTGGGCAATGGCGTCGGCGACCTCATAGGCTTCCTCGATGGTATAGGGGGCGATGGTCTCGAAGGTCTGCGTTTGGTCCCACGGGCAGCCGGTGGCGGGATCGCGCAGGGCAGCCATGATGGCCAGCAGGCGATGGAGTTCGGCTTCGGCCGCGGCATAGGGATTGGACATGCAGCGCGGATACGCAACGCCGGGGCGGGATGCAAGAGCCGTTGGCGCGGAGCGGCAGCATGCCTACGGTGCTCGCGGGGATGGGCGAAATGCGCCATGCTGCGGGCCGGGCAAGCGGGCAGGGGCGACGACCGGGCCGGCGGATCAGGCGGGAGCGCATGTGGCTGACGACGACGAGGATGACGGGCCGCCGCGGCTGCCAGGCGGCAAGTTCTACATGACACCGGCCGGCCGGCAGCTTCTGGCGGCGGAGCTTTCGGCCCAACGCAGCGAGCGTCACCGGGTGGTGGAGATTGTTGCATGGGCGGCGGGTAACGGCGACCGCAGCGAGAATGCCGACTACAAGGAGGGCAAGCGGCGGCTGCGGGAGATCGATCGGCGGCTGCGCTTCCTGATGCACCGGCTGGCGCATGCCGAGGTGGTGGATCCCGCGGCGCAGCAGCAGCGCGACCGCGTGTTCTTCGGCGCCACCGTCGTCTATGCCAATGAGCGTGACGAGGCGGTGACGGTGACGATTGTTGGCGTGGACGAGGCCGACATGGCGGCAGGAAAGATCAGCGTCGGCTCACCGGTGGCGCTTGCACTGTTGCGAGCGCGGCAGGGCGATGAGGTCGTGGTGCGCACGCCGCGGGGTTCAGAGGTGCTGGAGGTACTGGAGATCCGTTATCCGGTGCCGGCGACGTAATATTGTACCCGCGTATGGTTCGGCTTGGTTTGACGGGGCGATGCGCTGGCGCATGGTTGGACGTCCTGGCCGAAAGCGACCGAACAAGCGGATCGAATCTGACTGGTGCTGGTCGATCACCCTGTACCGGGAACTGGATCGCAGACGCCAGTATGGCCTCATTGGCTGTTTGACGCGTCCCGCTGTGCATGACAGCCGTAAGCATTGGCATCATTGACGTCCTGCGGAATGCGCGCTTCGCTTTGCCGCTGCTGCGGGTCCTCCGCATTGGCTGAGGCACTGGCGGACCGTTGTCCGCAGCCGCCGGTGCGCCAGCGCGACGGCGTCTATCGGTTTGTGTTTCCTTTTCCTGCAAGGAGCGTCTTGGATGAGAACTGGCCGTGCGTCGCGCCTCGTCATGATGTTCGCGCTGTCGGTTGCTGGCTCGGCGCAGGCCGCGTCCCCCGCGCCGGTTCCAGTCAAGGTCATGATCGTGTCGATGTTCGGGCCAGAAGGCGGCATGTGGCTGTCGCACCGCAAGCTGGATCAGGCAATTACCGTTCCTGGCCTGTCGCCGGATTATCCGGCCGTCCATTGCGGGACAGACGGCGTGTGTCTGGTCACCACCGGAATGGGCTATGCCAACGCTGCGGCGTCGATCGCCGCGCTGGTGTATTCGGATCAACTGGACCTGCGGCACAGCTACTGGCTGATAGCCGGGATTGCCGGTATCAACCCGCATGCCGGCACGCTGGGATCAGTTGGGTGGGCGCGCTATTTGGTTGACGGTGGCCTGCAATGGGAACTTGACGGGCGTAGCACGCCGCCGTCATGGCCGACAGGATACACCGGCATCAACACCAAGGGGCCGGACGACAAACCGCCGCTGGACTACCGCACTGAAGTGTTCCAACTGAACGAGAAGCTGTTACAGCGTGCCGTGGCGCTGTCAGGCGGTACTAAGCTATCCGACAGCCCGCAGGCGCAGAAGGCGCGGGCCAGCTATCCGGCGCCGGCGAACCAGCCCCCATCGGTGCTGCAGTGCGACACGATTTCGGGCGACACCTGGATCTCCGGCACGCGCCTTGGCGAACGGGCCGAAGCCTGGACCAGGATCCTGACGGCTGGCCAGGGTGTCTATTGCACGACCCAGCAGGAGGACAATGCGACCTATGCGGTCCTGCAGCGCGCGACGACGGCGCACCGGGCGGATGATCAGCGGGTGATGGTGCTGCGCGCCGGCTCGGATTTCGATCGGCCGGCGCCGGGCGGCAGCGAGGCTGAGAACCTGTTGGATTATCAGGCGGAAGGCGGCTTCGTGCCGGCATTGACCAACCTGTATCTTGCCGGCGATCCGGTGGTGCAGGAAATCGCGACGCATTGGGCGGACTGGGAGAAGGGCGTCCCGACGCAGTAAGCGCCCGCTGCGTCGTCGATATGCACGCCGACGCCGCTCTGTTCGGCGAAACCACGCGCCATCGATAGGCCGAGGCCGGTGTCCTCGCCCTGGAATCTGGCAGTGAAGAAGGGTTCGGTGATCCGATCCGGGGTTGCGGCTTCCATGCCATGGCCGGTTTCAATCACGGTCAGCCGGACGTAGCGACCGGGCAGTCCCGCCGTCTGGGCGGCTGAAGTGGCGAAGGCGGGCGCTGACGCCGGCCGGGACCACGCAAGGAAGTGCCAGCTCATTACATAACGGACAGACGTAACCGCATAATGGATATTATGTTAAGTCATGGGCGCTAGGACCAACAGCCAGCCGCAGTTTCATCGCCATCGGGTTCCGCTCGTGGCGAACCGACTGCCGCCTGCGGCTGACATGACCGACCTGACGAACGACATGTTGAGCCCGACGAGCTTGAAGAGATCGAGCTTAAAGGATTCAGGCTTGCTGTCTTCGGGGAGTTCATGGCAACCCGGACAGCCGGCACCAATTGATAGCTTTCGCCATGCAAGACCGCTTCGTCCTCGCTGCGACAGTAGACCGCCTGATCTATGCCGATGAGGCAACGTTCAGTGCGGCAGATGCCCGGCTGCTGCTGGATGCGCTGCCGCGCCGCGCCGCGCCATGGATACAGCTCGGCGTGGCGGGAAAGATGTCGGGTGGCTCCAGCCGGGGTTTTGCCGCCGGCGTCGGCGACGTGCAGGTGAAGGACGAAAAGGACCGCCAGTTCCAATACAGCATCGGCGGCGACGGCTATACCCGCGTCGGCCAATGGAAGCTGATGTGGATTGGCAAACGCAGCCGGCAATTTGTTGAAATTGAACAAGTCATGGCGGATGCGACGGATGAAGGCCGCGGCGCCTTGATTTGCTACAAGCTGGATGGCACGCCGACGCACATGGATATCCGCTTTAACCGCTCGTTCCGGTTGTTCTGGTCGCCGGTCGTGGTGATGTTTCCCGGCTGGAAATCCTGGAAGTTGCCGACGGCCTGACCCGCCTGAGGCTATCTGCAATCAGGGCGCGATCTGATCGCACCCAAGGTGCAGCACCATGCCGTCGTAGCCAGCCTCGATACCAAGCGGCAGATGGGTCCGCATCCAGTCCCAGTCCATCTCCGTTCCCATATGCGTTAGGATCGTGCGGCGGGGCTTCAGCCGCGCCACCCAGCCGGCGACCGTGGCCACGTCGGCATGCGTCCAATGCGGGCCGTCGCGCAGGAAGCAGTCGACCACCCAGGTGTCGACACCTTCCAGTGCACGCATCGACGCCTCGCTAAGGCCAACCACGTCCGTAGAGTAGCCGAACGAGCCAATCCGCAGACCCAGGCTGCGCACCTTGCCGTGCTCCTGCTCAAAGACACGGATCGACAGGCCGGCGGCCTCGACCAGGTCGCCAGGCTCGATCGTCTGCGGCTCCAGCGCCGGGCGGTAGAAAAGCGGCGGCTGCCAAGGCCGGAATGCGTAGCCGAAGCGCTGGACGATCTCGCTCAGTGTCTCCGCCGTGGCATAGGCCGGCAGCGGACGGTTGGCCAGACGGTTCAGGATGCGGACGTCGTCGATCCCCGTGATGTGGTCGGCGTGGGCGTGAGTGAACAGGATCGCATCGACGCCGGGGATGCGGCAGTCCAGCAGTTGGCCGCGCATGTCCGGTGAGGTATCCACCAGAAGCCGTTGATTTTGCGATGACTCAACGACAATAGAGGAACGGGTGCGGCGGTTCCTCGGTTCATTCGGGTCGCAATCGCCCCAGTCGCCACCGCCATCCGCACCGCCAATCATCGGCACGCCGGCTGAACCCCCGGTGCCCAGCAGCGTGACCTTCATGCCGCGGCGGCGTCCGCTCCGGCCGCCGTCTTGCGGAACAGCCGGCGGAAGTTTGCGGTGGTCAGCGCCGCCAGCGCCTCTGGCGACAGCCCGCGCAGCTCGGCCAGCGCTTTTGCGGTATGTGCTACCCAGGCAGGTTCGTTACGTTTTCCGCGTAACGGCACCGGCGCCAGGTAGGGTGCGTCGGTTTCCACCAGCAGCCGGTCCGCCGGCACGTCGCGGGCGATCTCGCGCAGTTCGGTCGAGCGCGGGAACGTCAGGATGCCGGAGAAGCTGATGTAACCGCCCATGTCCAACGCCGCCTCGGCCAGGCGGCGGCTGGAGCTGAAGCAGTGCAGCAGGAAGTCAAACCCCCCTGCCCTGTCGCGCTCTTGCTGCAGGATCAACGCGATATCGTCATCGGCATCGCGCGCGTGGATGCACAACGGCACGCCGGCCAAACGCGCCCCGCGGATGTGCGCCCGAAAATTCTCCGCTTGGATGTGGCGCGGCGACTTGTCGTAAAAATAGTCCAGACCGGATTCACCGATGCCGATGACACGCGGATGCCTGGTCATTTCCGCCAGCGCCTGAGGCTGCGGGATCGGCGCCTCGGCGGCATGGTGCGGATGTACGCCGATGGTGCACCACAGGTTGGGATGCGCCTCGGTCATCGACGGCAAGCGCTCGGACTGCGCCAGCGTGGTTCCGATGGTCACCATTTCTCCCACGCCGACAGCGGCCGCGCGCGACAGCACCTCCGGCAGTTCCTGCGGCGTGAAGTAGTCCAGGTGGCAGTGGCTGTCGACCAGCATCAGGGTGCGGGATCCTTAAGGGGTAGAGGTGTCCAAATGGCGCGGAAATACACCCTGAGGAGGTGGCAGGCTCTGGCCGTCAGTCAACGGCATCGCCAGCGAGGCGAAGCTGCGGACATCCGGCGCAACACCAAGTTGATCGAGCATACTGCCCATGCTGTTGGGCATCACCGGCTGCAGCAGCGTCGCGACGATGCGGATGGTGTCGACCAGGACCCGCAGCACGTCGTTCATGCGCGGCTTGTCGTTCTTGTTCAGCGCCCATGGGGCCTGGCGGTCGATGTAGCCGTTGGCCGCGCGGATGATCTTCCAGGCTTCCTCCAGCCCGTCGTGGAAGGTCTGACGGTCGATGTGGACGCGCATCAGCTCCGGCAGGGCGGCGGCCGCGCTCAGCAAGGCCGTGTCCTCCTCAGTTGGGCTACCGCGGGCCGGCAGCTTGCCGCCGCAGTTACGGGCTATCAGGGACAGTGTGCGCTGGGCGAGGTTGCCGAGGTCGTTTGCGAGGTCGACGTTGATCCGGCTGATGATCGCCGCGTGGCTCATGGAGCCGTCGGCGCCGAACGGTTTTTCACGCAGCAGGAAGTAGCGGATCTGGTCCAGCCCGTAGGTCTGCGCCAACTGGCGCGCCTCCACAACGTTGCCGAGCGACTTCGACATCTTCTCGCCCTCGACCACCCACCAGCCGTGCGAGGAGACGCGCCGCGGCAGCGGCAGGCCAGCGGCCATCAGGAAGGCCGGCCAATAGATCGCATGGAAGCGGATGATGTCCTTGCCAACGACATGCACGTCGGCCGGCCAGTAGTGCCAGCGCGGCGCCGTCGGGTCGGGAAAGCCGCAGGCGGTGACGTAGTTGTTCAGTGCGTCCAGCCAGACATACATGACATGACCCGGCGCGTCGGGCACCGGGATTCCCCAGTTAAAGGTGGTGCGGCTGATCGACAGATCATGCAGGCCGCCGCGGACAAAGCTGAGAACCTCGTTGCGGCGTGAGCTTGGCGCGACAAACTCTGGATTTTCCTGGTAAAGCTGCAGCAGCCGATCCTGGAAGGTGGACAGGCGGAAGAAGTAGGACGGTTCGCGGACCCACTCGACCGGGGCGCCACTGGGGGCGATTTTCGACCCGTCGGCGCGGGTGATGAGTTCGGACTCGTCATAGAACGCCTCATCACGGACGGCGTACCAGCCTTCGTAGTGACCCAGGTAGATGTCGCCGTTGCGCTCGATGCGGCGCCACAGCTCCGCGCATGATGCCTTGTGGCGGGGTTCGGTGGTGCGGATCCAGTCGTCGTAGGACACGCCCATCGCGTCGGACATTGCCCGGAAGTCGGCGGAGATGCGGTCGGTGAAGCTCTGCGGGTCAACCCCGGCGTCGCCGGCGGCCTTCTCGACCTTCTGGCCATGCTCGTCCGTGCCGGTCAGAAAGAAGACGTCGTAGCCGTCCAGCCGCTTGAAGCGTGCCATCACGTCGGCGGCAATGGAGGTGTAGGCGTGGCCGATGTGCGGCGCGCCATTCACGTAGTAGATCGGGGTCGTGACGTAGAAGCTTCTATTCATGGCTCTTCTTCACACTGTGCCGGCCAGCATGCCGATCCCGGCGGTGATCGCCTGGCGCTTGTCCAGGGCGAACCGCTCGGTTTCGTCCTGCAGGCGGGTCAGGCCCTGCCACAGCTCGCCCCAGGCATCAAGCGGGCGCAGTGCCACCAGCCGAGCCTGGGCGGGGTCCGCCCTGCCGCGGACGCTGTCGCGCACGGCTGCGGCCACATTGGCGCGCAGCAGGTCCATGAAGGTCGAAAACCCCGTTTCACCGCGGCCGATGGCGTCGGCGACCTCATACCCGCGGGAGGCAGGGACCGCGGGCAGGTCAGCCAGCAACTGGTCGACCAGCAGAGCGAGCTTCAGCCCTTCGTCCTCGGCCAGCATCAGTGCGCGACCAGGTGCTCCCTCAGCCAATGCGACCAGTCGCCCACGCTCGTGGTCGCCGAGTTCGGGCAGGTATTGCGACAGCAGCCGGTGCATCGGCTCGTCCGCCAGGGATGTCAGGCGCAGGCGGCGGCAGCGGCTGCGGATGGTGGGCAGCAGACGGCCCGGGGCGGCGCAGACCAGCAGCAGGATCGCACGCGGCGGCGGCTCCTCCAGGATCTTCAGCAGCGCGTTGGCGGACGCCGCGTTCAGCTCCTCCGCACCGTCCAATACGACGACGCGCCAGCCACCCTCGGCCGGGGTCAGCGACATGAAGCCGTTGATCCGACGCACGTCGTCGACGGCGATCTGAGTCTTCATGCGGCGGGTCTTTTCGTTGAAGACACGCTCGATGGTCAGCAGGTCGGCGTGCGCACTGGCGGCGACGCGGCGGAATACCGGGTGGGCGGGATCAAGATGCAGGGTATCGTCGGCGTCGTGGCCCGCCAGCAGGGAGCCGGCCAGCAGGCGGCGGGCGAAGCGAAAGGCCAGTGTCGCCTTGCCGACGCCCTCTGACCCGGTGATCAGCCAGGCATGGTGCATCCGTTCGGCGTGGATCGCGTCGAGGATGGTGGCTTCAGCCTGGGAATGGCCGAGCAGGATAGGGTTGGCGCGCGGTTCTGGAGCGGACATCGGCCGATCATAGCGAAGGTTTGGCCGTGGCGTCATTGCCGCTGTGATGGCGTGTGGCCGGAAAGCCTGGAGACCAGGGTGGCGAACCTGACGTTGCCAGAGTGCGCAGACGTCAGGTTCGAAACGCATTCTGTTTGTCTTCACTGACCTGCCGGTTCGGCGGTCGCCATTTATTGCGACGAACGCAGGGCCGCTCAGCGTGAATTTGCCCTAACGCCGTGTGAAGCCGTCGAGTTCCTCGGTTGCCCAGTCGATGACTTGCGGGATCGACTGACCATTATAGAGGCGCGCCAGCATGTTCGGCATCGTTGCGCGGCTGACGATTTGCGCCGCGATGCCTGGCGGGGCTGGCGAACCGGCGACAAGAGGCTCGCTGCCATGCCACGGGCGGATCGGATAGTTGGAGAAGATGCCCTTCGGCGGTTCGACCTCATCCCACACGGTCGAGTCGGACATGCTTGACAGGACCGCGAGATCGAAGCCCTGGACCGCGCGGCAGCGTTCCTCGAACAAGGGCCGCTGTGACAGATAAACATTCAGCTCCTTGGCCGCTGTCTTGTTGCGGCTGAACGTCCAGATGCCGGAGAACGCGTGGCCGTGCGGAATGAAGCGTCCAGCCGGTCCGACGGGACAAGGGAAACTCCACATGTCTTGTGCCACCTTCATGCCGTCGCGCTTGGCCACCGCATACGGTGACGGCGGATCGTAGATCAACGCGCTTTGGCCGGCGATCATCACCCGGTTGTCGGTCGCGTCGTCATAGCTCAGCGCGTCCGGCGGCAGGATCTTAACCAGACGCTTTGCCCATTCGAGGAACGCCCGCATCTTCTCGGAATCGACACGGATGTCGCCCTTCGCATCCACCAGTTCCGCGCCGAACGCGGCGAACCAGACCGCGGCGTTGCCGACGGAATCGCCGGTGTTGCCAATGCCAAGACCGAACGGATAGCCGGCCTTCCGGCAAGCCTCTCCAGCTCGGATGAACACGTCATAGGTCCATTCCAGCGCCGGCGCGCCAGGCTCCGCCGAGCGCGGCGGATAGAGCGCCTGCACATCGATGCCGGCAAACTGCTTCAACAGGCTGATGCGTCCCAGGCATGGGCGCGACCCGGTATAGGTCGAGGTCGGGATGCCGCGCCAATGCCCGTCGACCTTGCCCAGGGATTCGAAGGTCGGAAGAAACGGACCCCAGGCGTCGTTGATGGCCTTGATCGCGTCATCCACCGGTTCCAGCCGATCGGCGTATGTATATAGATCGTATTGGTTTTGCCCGAACTGCAGAGCATCGTGACCGGTGGCGGACCCCGCCTCGGCGGCAGCCGTCAGGGTCAGCTTGAAGCCGTTAGAGGTAATGAAATCCAAGGTGACATCGACCTTGTTCCGCTCCGCCCAGGTGTTGATCTGCCGGCGCAGGATGTCGTTGCCGGCGGGCACCCAGTGATCCCAGAACGCAATCGCAAGTTTTCCGGCGGCGCCAGCCGAACGCAGATGTACGAGCGGCAAGGCAGCCGCGGCGGCGGCCATGGTGGTAGCGCGGCGGCGCGTCATGCATGGCGATAGGGTCATGGCACACACTCCCTTGGTGCGGCCGCGTGATCACGGCCGTCGTTGTTGGTTGGGAAAGCGGGCAGGACCCGCTTGAAAGCCACCCGCAGCGGCTTGTCCCGAGGCAAGGCAAGAAAGCCCGCCACATGAGTGCGCCCGAACTATTGCTGTATTTCATGCCGCGCGCGAGGTTTTTCCATACGGCCGAAGTCACCGCCGGGATTATACACGGGGCTGCAAGCCAATCGTAGCCTCACGCTGGCGTCCCAAACCAGCACTTCACGAAGGTCCGGTTCGGGAGACAAAACTCTTTATTTTCAGCATGCCGAACTTCTGGCCGGCATGCTAGCGGATGATAGCCAGCACGATCTCGACCGCGATCATCACCACGATGATGACCTCCAGCAGGCCGGAGCGGCTGCTGGAGGCCTCGTCATAGAGCGCGGCATAGGTGTCGCGGATGATCGACAGTTTGCGGTCCACCGCCGCGCTGACCGTCCGGACGCGGAACAGGTCCAACGCGGCGGCGTAGATGCGAGCAAGGTAAACGTCCTCGGTCACCTGCAAGGCGTTGTCGACCTTCTCGGTCAGTTCGGTGACCTCGGCGACCATAGTGTAAAGCCGGCGGGCGAGATCGGCGAAACGGCGTGCGCCCGGCAGGCTCCAGCGCCGCCGAGCTGCCTCCACCAAGTCGTACATCCTTGGCAGCTCGGCATCCAGCAGCTCGTCATAGTAACGCATTTCCAGGAGCTGGGCGTTGGCGACCTCCAGCACGTCGGTCACATCAGTGTCGCCGCGGGGCTCGTAGATGAAGGCACGATCCCAGGTCAGCACCACCAGGTCGTCGGTGTAATAGGAGTAGCGGTGGCGCAACAGGTCGCCCCTGGCACCTTCGGACAGATTGCGCTGTTCACCGGTCAACAGTGGCACGAGGTCGAGGCGGTTGACCAGGGCCTCGGCGGTCATCGGGTCACTGAAGGCGTTGGCCACGCCGATCAGGTAGTCTTCCTCCAGCGTCGACGGAGTTGGACGCACCAGTGCGTCGCTGGCACCCTGGCGGACGCGGTCTAGCAGCTCTGTCCACAGACCGGTGGGCGGGGCCAGGCTGACCGCGCGGTCCACCGCGTTCAGCCGCTGGGCGAAGGCCGCCCAGGACAGGTCGGCGATGGGGACGCGCAGAGTTATGCTGACGACGCCGAACTCATACAGCCGGGCGGTGACGGTGGCGACGAGGGTGTCCTGCGGCAACTGCAGCGTGATAGTGCCAAGGCCGAAGCTGACCGGCGGTTCGCCGAAGGCGATCGCCTTGGGCGGTGTGGTGGTCAGCCGTCCGCGGGAGCTGCCGGTGCGCACGGTGCGCGCCCAGTTGTCCTCAGCCTTGGCCAGATCGATGGCGTAGGCGACGTCGAACAGGCGGAACGCCAGGATATAGCCGGTGGTGACGTCCAAGGTCGGCCTGATGGTCGGTATGTCGGTCGACATGGCGGTGGTTATGTCAGAAGTGCCGGATGGCCGCGATTCGGCAGGCAGCCAGTGGTCGGTCGGTCCCGTTCAGGATACCGGGGCGCGGCCCAGAAACTGCCGGGCATCGACCGGGTCGATCAACGCGTGGACCTGGAAGGTCGCGGGGATGATGTCGGCCCAGGCGTTCAGGTGGGCGTGCAGCACCTCGTTCGATGCCACGTCGAACAGCACTACGGCACCGCGGCCGACCTTGGCATGAACCGAGCGGACCTGCCCGTCGTCGATCAATGGCTGGATCCAGGTCCAGTAGTGTTGCCGAGCGGCACTGACGCTGGACGGAGGCTCCGGCCGGGGTTCGCTGATCACCAGGAAAAGCATGTAGCGGCCTCTAGGGTCGGATAGCGGGGGGGCGCCGCAGCGCCCAGAACGCGACGCTGCCAGCAACATAGAACACGATCGACAGCACAAACGCGACCCGGTAGCTGCCGGTGGTGTCGAAGACGAAGCCGGCAAGCCAGGAGCCTGCCGCGGCCCCCAGCCCGGTGCCGATCGTGATCACCCCCAGGATGGCGCCAAGGTTAGGTCCGGGGAACAGGTCGGCAGTCTTGGCGGTGATCGCCGGGCCTCGGGCGCCCCAGGTCAGGCCAAAGAAACAAGCGTGCAGCCACAGCAGCAGATGCTGGTCGGGCGAGGTGATCATCAGGCCGAAAATGACCCCCAGGATCGAGGTGCCGTAGGTGACGATGGCGGACAGCTCCCGGCCGATGTAGTCGGAGATGGTACCGGTGACGATCACGCCGGGCAGCGACAGGAACGCGCCCATGCCCAGCACGCCGGCGGCATACAGCTTGTCGAAACCGATGTTGACGGCGAATGCCAACTGATGCAGGGCTACCAGAAAGCTGCCAAGGCCGGTGAACAGGTAGACGGCGAACAGCAGCCAGAAGTGCCGGGTGCGGATCACTTGGCGGACGGTCCAGCCTTCCTCCAGGGTTTCTGTGCCGCGGCGGCGGCCTGGCTGGGCGATGCCGCGGAACAGCGAGGCAAGCGGCACCAGGATCACCGCCATAAATGCACCCTGCCACAGGTAGGCGGCGCGCCAGCCCAGGCCGGAGATCATCAGCGTGGCGACAGGGGCGGAGAACGCGCGCGCGAAGCCGTTGGCGGACTGCACGACCGAGACCGCCATGCCACGATTGCGCACGAAGTAGCGCGATAGCAATGGAACGAAGACAACCAGCCCCAAACAATTGGCGCCCAGTGTCATCACCACGCCGTACAGCACCACGATATGCCAAAGCTGGTTCGCCCAGGCGTTGGCTAGCAATCCCACGGTCAGCAATGCCCCGCCCATCAACACCAGCCGCGGCGGCCCCAGCCGGTCGACCAGCCAGCCCACCAGCGGTGAACTGACTCCGGTGACCACTTGAGATACCGAATACGCCAGCGAGACCTGCGCTCGGCTCCAGCCGAAGGCCTCGATGAAGGTCACCAGGAAGACCGTGTAGGCGTGCATGAAGGCCGCGCCGATGGAGAAGGTGCCGAAGGCCGCGGCCAGCAGCAGCCACAGCCGTTTATTGGAGAGCGGTTTCAGGTCGGACATGACGTAACCATGTGCGGATCGCCGCGTATTGCCCAGCCCCTGATCACTGACGTGATCACTGGCCTGACCATCGGGCGGCCGGCCTGGACGCATGACGGAGGCTGCCTCGACAACCCGGTGTGTGGGGCCGTTGGGTTCCTGTCACGGGATGCTAGAGTGGCAAGGTTGCGTACGCAGAGGGCAGCGCGATGGATCACAATCATGGGCAGTGGGGTCCCGCGCAATGGGGCCCGGAGGATCAGGTTGGTGCCGGTAACCTGCTGACGGCGGAGAAGCGGCTGGCCGCACTCGCGCTGGTCCGGCAGGGCCGTGTGTTCGATGTCAGCCATGAGATCTTCATGGGGGCGCCGTTCCTGCCGCCGAACCAGACGCCGTTCCTGATGTCGATCTTCGGCTCCTGGCGGGACAGCATCAGGCGGCGGCGCAAGCTGGGGGCAACAAATGACGCCGGCAGCAACGTCGAACGCATCGAGATGACGGCGCATGTCGGCACGCACATCGACGCGCTGGGGCACTTTTCAAAAGGTGACAAGCTGTACAACGGCAACCCGGCCGGTGATGTGGTGACCGACTGGGGGCTGGACCGGCTGGGAATCGAACATGCGCCGCCGATGATTACCCGGGCAGTGCTGTTCGACCTCGGTGGGGCGGGGCATCTGGCGCCGGGACAGACAGTGACGCCGGACGACCTGCGGCGCGCGGCGGATACCGGTGGTTTCAGGGTGGAGCCAGGCGATGTTGCGCTGATCCGCACAGGCTGGGGCCAGTACTATGGCGTCGATAACGTCCGCTACATACAGGGCGAGCCCGGCATCGACGTGCCGGCAGCCAGGTGGCTGATCGAGCAGGGCGTGGCGGCCATCGGCGCCGACAACATGGCGGTGGAGGTGTTGCCGAACCCGGACAAGGGGCTGGCAATGCCAGTGCACCAGTATGCGCTGGCTGAGTGCGGCGTCTATCTGATCGAGAACCTGGCGCTGGAGGAACTGGCCGCCGCGCGGATTTACGCCGGATGTTTGGTCCTGCTGGCAACGAAGATCCGCGGTGCCACCGGGGCGCCGGTACGGCCGGTGGTGATGGTGTAGCCCGGCGGATGTGATGATCACGCCAGTCTGACACGGAGGGATGAGCGGCCGAGCTGCCGCAGGCGCGTGGTCCTGGCAAAAAACCACGCTCGCCTTTGACATTAATCTAGTTAGGTTAACGGGTTATTCAGGAAATCTAGGTTAGTCCCGCGTTCCAGCCATCAGCCACGATGCTATTGGATATGGAATGAGAGATCTGACCCGACTGGCTTGCCGCCTGGCTGCCATGATCACCGTCCTGTCTGGCGTGCCGCTGGCCTATGGCGGCAGCCCGCAGACGGCGGCGCCGTCAGTGCCGGAATTGAAGGCCAAGTACCGGCGTCCGGCGTCCATTCCGTTCCCTGCCGACAATTCCTATTCGGATGCAAAAGCCGAGCTGGGGCAGAAGCTGTTCTTCGATCCCAGGCTCTCGGTAGCTGGCACGATGTCCTGTGCGACGTGCCATAATCCAGCGTTTGGCTGGCAGGATGGCCTTAGGGTCGGGGTTGGTCATGATGAGAAGCCGCTGCCGCGGGCCACGCCAACCGTCATCAACCTGGCTTGGACCGACCTTCTGATGTGGGATGGCCGCAAGGACGGGCTGGAGGACCAGGCAGGCGGTCCGGTCAGTGCGGCTGCAGAAATGGGCGGCTCGCTCGGGCTGGCAACGGAGCGGGTTGCCGCGGTGCCTGCCTACCGGCACGCCTTCCAGGGCGTGTTTGGCAGCGACGAGGTTTCGTTCGATCGCATTGCCAAGGCGATCGCTACGTTTGAGCGGACCTTGGTCAGCAACAAGGCGCCATTCGACCGTTGGATCGAGGGCGACGAGAAGGCCATCGACGCCACGGCCAAGCGCGGCTTTGCGGTGTTCAACGGCAAGGGCAACTGCGCGGCGTGCCACTCCGGCTGGCGCCTGACCGACGATGGCTTCCATGACATTGGCCTGCCTGATGCGGACCTCGGCCGCGCCGGTCAAGTGCCGGACGAACCGGCGCTTGAGCACGCCTTCAAGACCCCTACCCTGCGCAATATCGATCAGCGCGGGCCTTATATGCACGACGGTTCGATCGGTTCGCTGCATGAGGTGGTGGTGCATTACGACACCGGCTTTATCATTCGCCGGAGCCTGTCGCCGGAGATGCGCCGGCTGGAACTGTCGGCGGATGAGGTCGGCGACTTGGTGGCATTCATGCACACGCTGACCAGTCATGACGATGAAATTGCCGCGCCGGTGCTGCCCGTTAAGGAGAAGAACTGATGTACCGAATGCTTGCTGCCGTCCCGCTGCTGGCTCTGGTCATCGGTTCTGCCGCCCCGGCCTGGGCCGAGCCCGTTGTCGATCAGAAGGACAAGGAATTCTCGCAGGATAATGTGACGGTGAAAGCCGGCGAGAGCGTGGCCTTCACCAACAGCGACCAGGTCACCCACGACCTGTCAATGAAGAACCCGGACGGATCGCGGCTGACGAGTGCCATGCAGAAGCCGGGCGAGAAAATGTCCGTCACCTTCAGCCAGTCCGGCACCTACAAGGTGCAGTGCCTGATTCATCCGAAGATGAAGATGACTGTCACGGCGCAGTAACGCCGGCTGCCCTTTCCTGCCCCGGAGCATCCGATGTCTGTCAGCGTCAAAATTCTGATTGCCAACCTTGCAATGACGCTGGTGACGATCGGGCTGGGTCTGTATGCGCTGCAGGGCGAACGCACCCTGGGCAGCACCGCGCTGCGGATGTACGACAACGCCTTCATGTCGGTTAACTTCGGGCGCAGCGCGCAGACCAAGTTCGAGCAGGTCAAGACGCTTTATGTGGTGGCAATGGCTCGGACCGACGCAATGGCCGCCGCGACGCCGCAGGCCAGCGAGCGGCAGCGACTTCTGGCTGTTGCCCGCGGCGGTCAGACCAGCGCTGCTGCAGCTCCAGCGGCCGGTCCGGACTCCGCTCGGTGGCATGATGCGGTTGGCAACGTGCTGGACGATCTGGATGTGGCGATCGAACGGGCGATGTCGGCATCGACGCGCACCGCGGCCAGCCGTCTGCGTGGGCAGGTTGCGGCACTGGCCGACAAAGTGGACGCCAAGGCACTCCAGGCAGCGGCGTCCAGCTTTGATGACGTACTGGAAGCATTCGCTCAGGATGGTTACGCGTTTCGTCAGGACGCTGAGGCTGACATGGTCCGTGACCAACACTGGACAATGATCGTCATCGGGCTTGCGATCGGGCTGGGCCTTCTGTTCACCGCGCTGCTGGTGCGCTCGATCATCCCGGCGCTGCGGCATGCAACCGCCATCGCAGGCGCGGTAGCAGCAGGTCATCTGGACAACCAGATCCGGCTGCCACGGCGCATCGGCCGCAGCGAGACAGCCAGACTTCTTCTTGCACTGTCACACATGCAAACGCGGATCACGCAGGATGCGCGGGATGCCGCAGCGCACGCGGCCGACAAGGCTCGGGAACACGCTGGCCGCAAGGAGCGTACTGGCCGCCTCGGCGACCTGATCGACGACTTCCAGCACACGATCGGGTCGGCGACCGGGCTGCTGGTGTCGGAAGCGATGATGTTGGAACAAACCGCTTCGTCGATGTCCTCGGCCGCCGAGCAGTCGAAACAGCGGTCGGGCGCGGTCGCCGGCGCGGCTGACCAGGCCAATGCCAGTATCCAGCTAGTCGCTGCGGCAGCCGATCAGTTGGCTGCTTCGATCGACGAGATCAGCCGCCAGGTGACGCAGGCCGCAAGCGTCACCGGGCAAGCTGTCGAGGATACGCGGCGCACGGACGGTACCGTCCAGGCGCTTGCCGAGGGTGCTCAGCGGATCGGTCAGGTGATTGACCTGATCAGCAGTATTGCGGGCCAGACAAACTTGCTGGCGCTGAACGCCACGATCGAGGCGGCGCGCGCCGGTGAGGGCGGCAAGGGCTTTGCCGTGGTCGCCGCCGAGGTGAAGAACCTGGCCAGGCAGACTGCCCGTGCGACGGAGGATATCGGCGTTCAGGTTGGCCAGATCCAATCTGCAACGCGGGATGCCGTCGCGGCAATTCGCAGCATTGCCGGTACTATAGAACAAGTGAGCGGTATTGCCGGTGCGATCGCCGCGGCGGTGCAGCAGCAGGGTGCCGCGACCACCGAGATCGCCCGCAACGTGCAGCAGACGGTGGCGAGCACACGCGACATGGCGGCGGACATTGCCGAGGTCAGCCAGGCAGCGAGCCATACCGGGACGTCGGCCGAACGTGTACTGGGTGCAGCCGCCAGCTTCTCCCAGCAGGCCGAACGGTTGACCGGCGAGGTGCGCAGTTTTGTCAGCGGCGTCAAGGCGGCCTGAGTGGCCTGGGTGGCGGGACAACTGCCGGTTCACAGGGGCTTTATTACCCCGCCGAACCGGGCTAGCGTCCCGCCGTCCCGGCCTATCCGGGGCGTGAGCAGGCTTCGGCAGCAATCGTGCGGCCGGATCAGGGGAAGGAAACGAAGATGCGGTTGACCTGGTTCAAGGGCCGCTCGCCCATTCTTGCCAAGAGTTTGCTGATGACGGGAGGCTTGATGATGACGGGCGGCCTGTTGACAGCGGGCGACGCAGCCCGCGCGGCCGACCCGGTGCGCGGCGTCACCGACACAGAAATCATCATTGGCACGATCACCGACCTGTCCGGTGTGACGGCGGTTCAGGGTGTCAACAACAGCGACGCCGTGCGGATGGCATTCGATGAGGCCAACGACAAGGGCGGAGTGAATGGCCGCAAGATCAAGTTCATTGCCGAGGACAACCAGTATCAGATTCCCCGCGCCGTTCAGGCGATGAACAAGCTGCTGAACAACGACAACATCTTCATGGCGATCGATGACGGCGGCACGCCGATGAATGATGCCAACATGCCGACGCAGTTCGCCAAGAACGTGCCGAACATGTTTCCGCTGACGGCCGCCCGCTCAATGTATGAGCCTTACAATCGGCTGAAGTTCGGGCAATTCGCCTCCTACTATGATCAGATGCGCGCCGCGGTGAAGTATTTCGCCGAGAAGAAGGGGCGCAAGTCGTTCTGCGTCGCCTATCAGGATTCGGATTTCGGCAAGGACGTATTGGCTGGGGTGGTGGCGGAAACCAAGGCGTTGGGGCTGCGGGTGACTGACACCACTGCGCATCGGCCGACCGACACCGACTTCAACGCGCCGATGAACAAGCTGCATGATGCGGGCTGCGATGCGGTGATGCTGGGCACGATCGTGCGCGACACCAACATCATTATCCAGACGGCGCGGAAGATGAACTGGAACGTCGACCTGGTGGGGCAGTTCGCCTCCTACGACACAGCGGTTGCCAGCCTGCCGGGCGGGGCGACCGAAGGGTTCTACTGCATGACCCCTGCGCTGTATGCCTATCCCGACGATCCCCGGCCGGCGGTGCAGGACTTCGCCAAGCGGTTCAAGGCGCGCTATGGCCGGGACCCGAACTTCCATGGCGAGGTCGGCTACACGGCGGCGCACCTGGTGCTGATCGGCCTGCAGACCGCCGGCAGGGACCTGACGGTCGACAGTTTCATCAAGGGGATGGAGAGCATCCACGACTACAAGGACATCTTTGGGGCAGAGCTGTCGTTCGGGCCGGAGCAGCACCATGGCTCGACGAAGTCGTTCCTGACCGTGGTGAAGAACGGCCGCTGGGCGCCGGTGGAGGACGAGGCGCTGGGCTACTGACGCGGCGTCCACCGGCGACGCTCCCGATCTAGGCGGCCAGCCATTCCCGGTGCTAGCGTCGACTTCGAGACGCGAAGGGGGAAATGCCAGAATGGCCGGCATGACGATCGACTACGACAGGCTGTACAGCGCCGATGCGCCCGCCCCCGCGCCGCGCTGGACGCCGTTTCCAAAATATTACTTTGTCGGCGGCAACAACGACCCTGAGCAGGTGCCGATCGAGGGGCTGGTGGAGGCGGCGGCTCGGGTGCTGCGGCGTGAGGGCAGCAAGCTCGCGGTATACAACCTGGGGCTCGGGCCGCAGGGTTACCCGGCTCTGCGGCAGTTCGTCGCCGAGAAGTGCCGCCGCCAGCGGGGCATCGAGGCGCCGGTCGACGATGTCATGATCACCACCGGTTCCGGGCAGGGGTTGGACATCATCAGCAAGCTGCTGATCAACCGTGGTGATACGGTGCTGACCGAGGAGTATTGCTATCAGGGCGCACTGAACCGGTTCCGCAAGCTGGGGGCGGAACTCGTCGGGATGAAGCTGGACAGCGATGGCATCATGATTGAGGCGCTGGCGCAGCAACTGGCCGGGCTGCAGGCACGCGGCATAAAGCCGAAGTTCATCTACACCATCCCCACGGTGCAGAACCCGACGGCGACGATCCTGCCGCTGCAGCGGCGGCAGGCGCTGCTGGCGCTGGCTCGGCAATACAACGTCGCGGTGTTTGAGGACGAGTGCTACGCTGACCTGCTGTGGGACGGCGTGGTGGCGCCCCCTGCGCTGTATGCGCTTGATCCGGGCTGCGTCATCCATCTGGGCTCGTTCTCGAAGTCGCTCGCCCCGGCGCTGCGTCTGGGCTACGTGATCGCGGGGTGGGAGATCATGAGCCGGCTGTTGCCGCTGAAAGCCGACAGCGGCACCGGGGCGCTGGATCAGATGGTCGTTGCGGAATACTTCTCCGAACACTTCGAGGACCACCTGGGCCGGCTCAACCGCGTCCTGCGGGACAAGCTGGAGACCATGACCGAGGCCGTGGCGCGGGAGTTCGGTGCCTCGGCTGAGTGCTGGATGCCGAAGGGCGGCATCTTCCTGTGGATCCGCCTGCCGGCGGATATCGACGTGCGCCGGCTGGTGGCGCCGGCGGCGGCAGCAGGGATCGTGTTCAATCCAGGCCCGGAATGGGCGGTCAGCGTGGACACTTCCAGCAACTGCCTGCGCCTGTGCTTTGCCATGCCCAGCAAGCAGACGATCCGCGATGGCGTGGCTGAACTGGCCCGCGTTTGCTACGAGCAGACCGGAATGCCGATCCGCAGCGGCAATGTAACGCGTTAAATCGGGACTGCGGTAGCGGAGACGCGGCAGGAGTCGGGCCGCGCGCCGCACACCTAGGCGGAGCAACGGCATGACCGCGATCATTCTGGGCCTCGAAGCACACGCTGCAGGCCTATCTGGGCTTACGCCATAGAGCGGGCTGGATAGCGCGGTTTGCGGCACGACCCGGAACGGCGACCGGATTAGATGGCGATTGCGGCGACGCGGTTTCGTTTGACGATGGCGGCGACAGTGTTCTTGCTCAGCCCCAGTTCGCGGCTGACCAAGCGCTACCTGCGGCCCTGGCCGACGAGCGTCAGCACCTTGGGTCCGAGCCTGTCTGACTTCGGACGCTGTCCCGATTGTCGGCCTAATCGTTTACCGCCAGCCTTTGCGGCAACGATGCCAGAGCGGATGCGCTTCTGGATCAGCTCGCGTTCGAGCTCGGCGATGCGGGCCAGCACGGTTGCACTCATCCGTCCGTGCGGCGGCCAGAGACCGAACGCCGTACCATTGAGCGCGATCACTGACACACGCCGCGCCTCCAGCTCCTTGCGCGTGGCCAGCAGGTCAGTCTTGCTGCGTCCCATCGCGACAGCTCCGTCACCAGCATCGTGTCGAGGTGAATGGGTGCGCCCTCAATCGCATGCTGGACGTAGAAACTCCAAGCTATGGCCGCATCGCCTGACCTGGAAGAGCCCCAAGGTCAGTGCATCTCTCCATCCGATCCAAGCATCACGCTAGCCTGTGCAGCGTCCCGAAAGGCAGCAATGGCTAAGGCGATATCCGCCGTGTCATGAGCCAGTGAAACATAGATCTTGTTGTCGCTTTTGAACACGCCGCGCTCTCGCACCATCGTGTTGAACCGTTTGCTAAGAGCTGTATTGCCGCTGACGGTGTCTTTATAGTTGCGGACGTGGCCAAGCTTAAACACAGCATCAAACATCGGCGGTTCGCCGACGACGACTGCCTCAATGCCGGCCGCCTGCAAGGCATCGGCAAGTCCTGCACGAATAGCTTCGCCATTGGCGAAAATGCGCTCGTAGGCACCGGGCCGCCGCAGCACCGCAAGCGTTGCCACTCCGGCTGCGGCCGCTACCGGGTTGCCGCTCAGGGTGCCAATTTGCGGCAGGAAGCGGCTCCCGTCGACGCGCCCACGGTCCAGATGCGCCATGATGTCGTCACGTCCAGCGATCGCCGCCAGGGGAAAGCCGCCGCCGATCACCTTTCCCAAGGTGCAGATATCGGGAACAACGCCATAGTATTCCTGTGCGCCGCCGTAGGCGAGGCGGAAGCCCGTCACGACTTCATCAAAGATCAGCGGGATGTCGTATTCGCGGGTAATGGCGCGCAGGCCCTGCAAGAAGCCGGGTTCCGGTGGGATCAGGCGTTGCATCGGCTCCACGATCACCCCGCCAATCTCGTTGTGGTTCGTCCGAATTAAGTCTTGCGCCGTCGCCAAATCGTTGTAGGGACAGACCAGCACGTCATCGCGCACAGCGGCTGGGATGCCAGCGGAATCCGGTGCGGCCTGTGGAAAATTCCCTGGACGTTCCGGCCACAGGCTCATCAGCCCGTAATCGCTCATGCCGTGGTAGCCGCCCTCAAACTTAAGGATCTTGTCGCGCCGGCGGAATGCGCGTGCCAGCCGCATTGCGTAGAGATCAGCCTCTGTCCCACTGCTGACAAAGCGCACTTTCTCAGCGCAAGCCACCGCCTCAACGATCTCAGCAGCCAATTGAATGGCGGGCTCATTGTTCGCAAAGAAGGTCGTACCACGGGGAATCTGCTCCAGAACCGCCTGATTCACCTCCGGATGCGCATGGCCTACCAACATCGGGCCTGATCCCAGCAGAAAGTCGACGTATTCGCGTCCGCTGACATCCCAGACACGCCCGGCACGGCCTGCTGCGATGACAGTGTCTGTGTTTAGGTTGCCAAGGTTCCCCGCCGGCATCACCCCGTGCGCACGCTCCACCAGCGCCAATTCGGCGCGCTCCTGCGTTGTCATCGTGTCTACAGTCCTTTCCTGCATCGGCGGCTTTAGGGAGCATACAGCGCTACCCGATCGACGCGATGCCTTAGCTGAGAGAAGGGTCGGCTTGTCTTAAGCGTGGCTACATTGATTTCGCAACTGAGCTTTGATTTCGCAACTGAGCTTTTCGCTGAGGGTCGGCCGCCGGGAACAAGGCGCTTTCTCTCGCTGCAGATTGTCTTTCGGGGGGCGCCAAAAACCTTGGGCGCTAATGCCGCAAACGGAATCGTTAGGTGACCAAAGCGTCCGACCAGCACCGCAGCCCTGACCTGAAGCACACGATGGGCGCCCCGAAGCGACCAACGCATCTGCCATCGCTTGTTCATGCGCGGTTGACCATGCACTCGGCCCGTAATGTCAAGATCGGCTGGCCGGCCCGGTGGCGCTGGCCAGCTTGCAATACAGATACGGGCAACGTAGGCCTTCCCGTAATGACCGTCCATAGCAGGTGGCGCAGCGGCTTTACATTGATCTGAACACGATCAGGCAAGATAAGAAGCGGCAGCTCAAGGGCGTTCAGGTCGTGCGTGACCTGCTCGACACCTGGACACCATAACACCCGCTCAACAGGCGGTTAGCGCAAGCTTCAATTGGAGAACGATGAGAGATTCGCCGCGAATCCTGCTGGTCCAATGGCCTATTTATTGGTGCCTGACTGTTTTCCCGAGGATTGCCCGCTTCGCACATTCGGACCTGAATCGACCTTTTCACCATTACTCTTGGTGGTAGTCGCGGGGGCGCCTGGTCCCGTGGGTCCTGACGGCGCCTCGCCGGGGCGGCTCGGCGTGGTTTTGCTAATCGTATCATTAGCAGGCGGCTGCGCCGGCGCGCTGGCGATCGAAACCATCAATAGACTTGTCGTCAGAAGCATTAAACGGGAGATCGAGATCATTGTGACGCTCTTTCAGCTCTTATGGCGGTCAAACGCCTTGAGCGTCTTTACGCATTGCAGCATCACATAAATTCAATCGTGTCATACCCCGTACCGGCGTGACCGTGCGGATGTACAAACCGTGTGAAGCCACCGCACGGACGCTTTTTATGCCCGACGTTGAGCGCCGTCAGGTTCAAAAGCATGGACCTAGTCTGAAGCTTTGGTCTCCGCCATAGCAGGGTGTCGTAGAATATATTACGCCGTCATTATCTCCCGCCGCTTCGCAACATCAAGCCTCTTGCGCCTTTCCTCTGTGTTCTCTCGGCGCGAGCGGGTGCGGGACTAGCAGAATTTGCGCCCGATCATGCCGCGGCTTCAGGAGGATGTGGCTTCCTCCGGCTGGCGGTCCTCGACCAGGGCCATCAGCGTTTCCAGACGGTCAGCCTCGGCGGCGGGCTTGTCGGTGCGGATGCGGGCCAGGCGGGGAAAGCGCATCGCCACGCCGGATTTGTGCCGGCTGGACAGTTGGGCGGCGTCGAAGGCAACCTCCAGCACCATCGACTTCTCCACCTCGCGCACCGGGCCGAACCGAGCAGTGGTGTGGTTGCGGATCCAGCGGTCGAGGAACGTCAGTTCCTGATCGGTGAAGCCGAAATAGGCCTTGCCAACCGGTACCAGCTCCTCATCCCGCCACAGGCCGAAGGTGTAGTCGGAATAGAAGCTGCTGCGCTTGCCGTGCCCGCGTTGGGCATACATCAGCACCGCATCGACCGTCAGCGGCTCACGCTTCCACTTCCACCACTGGCCCTTGACCCGCCCGGGCAGGTACAGGCTGTCGGCGCGCTTCAGCATCAGCCCCTCGATCGCCGCGGCGCGGGCACCGTCGCGCAGCACCATCAGCTCCTGCAACGAGGCGAAGTGGATCAGCGGCGAGAGGTCCAACCGCTGCGGGCGGAGGCGGGCGAACCATGCCTCCAGGCGGCTGCGCCGCTGGTCGAACGACAGGGTGCGCAGATCCTCCGTGCCGTCGAACAGCAGGTCGTACAGCCGCACCATGACCGGGAAGCGCTCGGCCATCCTGGGGGAGACGACCTTGCGGTTCAGCCGCTGCTGCAGGTCGGCGAAGGGGGCGACCACGCCGTCGCGGATGACCAGCAGCTCGCCATCCAGCACCGCCTCGAAATCCAGCGCGGCAACGATTTCCGGAAACGTGCCAGAGATGTCGTCGGCGCTGCGTGAATACAGCCGCCGGCCGCCCGCGGTGGCGACGATCTGTACGCGGATGCCGTCCCATTTCCATTCCGCCCGCCATTCATTGGGCTGCAAGGCTGCCAGATCGGCGGCTTCCAGCGGGTGCGCCAGCATCGGCGGGCGGAACACCGGGGCGTCGGCCGGATCCGGCTTGGGTCCCCTGCCCTCCAGCCAAGCGAACAGCGGCGTATAGGGGGGCGCGAGGCCATGCCAGACCTCCTCGACATCGTCCGGGTCGACGTCACCCATCTCGGCCAGCGCGATCTTGGCCAGGCGTGCGGAGGCGCCGACGCGCAGGCTGCCGGTGATCAGCTTCAGCAATGCCAAACGGGTGGAGGCGTCGGCGCTGTCGAGCCATCCGGCTACCAGGCCCGGAAGAGCCGCCTTTGGTGTCGTCTCCAGCGCTTCCACGACCTCGGTCAGGGTCGGCGGCTCCAGGTGGACCGGGGCGACGGGCCAAAGCAGCGCGACCGTTTCCGCCAGGTCGCCGACATAGTCGTATGACCAGTCGAACAGCACAGGATCGGTGCGCGATGCGGCAAGCTCACGGATCAGGCCGGACTTGGCGGCGGTGAACGAAAGTTCGCCGGTGATCGCGGCCAGGCCGATGCCGCGGTCAGGATCGCCTTCGATGGCGAAATAGCGGCGCATCAGCGCAATCTTGGCGTTGCGCGAGGGGGTGAAGACCAGGCGCTCCAGCAGGGCGGCAAAAGCGATCATGAACGGAATGTTGGACTGGTCGAGGGCCAACGCCAGAGCTGCCGGCGATGCGAGGCATGGCGGACCGATGGATTGCAGACAGGCGACGGGGCTGTTAGAGGACATCCCCGCGGTCGGAGCGTAGCGCAGCCTGGTAGCGCATCAGTCTGGGGGACTGGGGGTCGTGGGTTCGAATCCCGCCGCTCCGACCACTCCTGCACCTGCCGATCCTATAGCGACAACAGGCCATGGTGTGCGGCCCGTCTGGCCATTGGCGCCGGTGGAGCCTCCGCGGCGGGTCGAAGGCGAGGCCCTTGCGCCAAGGCGACCCCGTTGCCTAGCAACCAGTCGAGCTGAGGCGTTGTCTCGAGGCCGGCGGCGATGACTGGGATGTTGAGCTCCGTGGCCAGCCCGGCGACAGCGCGGACAATAGCTGCGACCTTGGCTGAGCCCGGCAGGTCGCGGATGAAGCCAGCATCGATCCTGATGCCGTCGATGTCGAAGGCGGCCAGACGGGTAAGCGCGGATGGTCCAGTGCCAAAGCCGTCCAGAATGATGCGCACACCCTGCGCCCGTACGGCGGCCAACTGGCTGATTGTCTGTTGCGAAGCAGCCAGAAGCACGGTCTCGCTGATCTGCAGCGACAACCGGCGTGCGGGCAAGCAGGTACTAGCGAGGCAGCTTTGCAGCCCGTCGACCAAATGGCCACTGCGCAACTGTCGGGATGGCAGGTTGACGGCGACCGTCAGCGGCTCCGGCCATCCCGCCGCGGCCTGGCAAGCCAGATGCAGGCTGCGTTCGTCCAGCCGATCGGTCAGTTCAGCGGGTTCTCCACCGTGCAGGAAGGCTTCAACAGGCTGCAGACCACGGGTTGGATGGCGCCAGCGCGGCAACCCCTCACAGGCGACGACGTCGCCGGAACGCAGGTCGACAACCGGTAGATAATGCAGCAGAATCTGACCGGCATCGAGGGCAGATGCCAGTTCGGTCTGTAGCTGGATCCTACCAAGATGCTCCTGTTCCAGCTCAAAGCCGAACAGCCAGACGGAGTTCTTGCCACGGTCCTTGGCTCGGTAGAGTGCCAGGTCCGCACGCCGCATCAGCAGCCTGCCTTCATTGCCATGTGCCGGGGACAGCGCCAAGCCGACACTGCCGCGCAGCGTCATGGCCTGGTTCTCGATCAGCAGATGCCCGGCGAGCGCTGTGATGATGCGGTTGGCGATGGCCAACGCCTCGGCCTGCTGTACGCCGCGCAGCATCACAGCGAACTCATCGCCGCCGATTCGGCCGCCGCGGTCGCCGGGGCGGATCGAGCCGCGGATGCGGTCAGCCACCGCCTGCAGCACCTCATCCCCAGCGGCATGGCCCAGGTCGTCGTTGATGCTCTTGAAATCGTCGAGGTCGACCATCAGCACGGCCAAGCCGTCAGCGCCCGCAGCCGCACAATTGGTGTTCAGCTCATCGACGAATGCCTTGTGGTTGAGCAGGCCGGTCAGTCCGTCGTGCCGGGCCAGAAACTCGACCTGGCGCCGCCCAAGCCGAGCCTCGGTGACGTCAGAGCCGATGCCGCGGAAGCCGTCGAAGGAGCCGGTGGCGTCGTGCACCGGATGACCGGTCAAGCTGATGTAGCGGACCGCCCCGTCGATCAGCACGGCCAGCGTCATGTCGCGGAAGGCCATCCGCTGGCGCAGGAAACGGGTAAGGCGCTCGAAGTCATCGTGCTCACGCCGATTGAGGGCAAGGAAGTCGTTGACGGAAAGGCGCTTGCGGCGGACCTCGTCCAACTGCAGGACATCGGCCATGCGCGCACTGACGTCGTGGAAGTAGCCGTCGCGGTCGGTCTGCCACAGCCAGTCGGAAGACACCTCCTGGTATTCGCGCAGGAACAGGCTGATCGTCTCGTGGTCCTTCTGCAGGTTCAGCCGGCCGATCGAGCGCTCCAGGATCGTCTTGTTCATGTACAGCATGCCGATCATGGCAAAGGCGAAGAAGCCGAAGAACGAGAACAGCGCGGCAAGCTGGATTGGCTGCAACAGGATCGCCACGGTGCATAGCAGCGAGATTGGCAGGAAGTAGGCCAGCGCGGCGGACAGCGGCACCGTCAGCATCGGTGTGGAGACCAAGCCCATGATCAGCCCGATCAGGACACCCTGCTGATCCGGCCCGGCGGGCAGCGAGAACAGATTGACCAGGACGCCCCAGGCGATGCCCAGCACGAAGAACGTGTGGCGGCAGCGATTGATGAAGGCTGTGTCGTCTCGCTGCCGCCGCCAGCGCAAACCACAGGTCAGTACGTCGATGTAGAGGGCAATGATCATGCCGCCGTTGACGAGGATCACGGGGTTGGCTTGCTGACCGAACGCCAGTGTGAACAGCACGCAACTGCCGATGCCCAGGAAGGCGAACAGCCATATCACGCCAGACAGGATCGTCGCCTGTTCGCGCCGGATTTGCGGTTCCTGCCCGGTGTTCCGGTAGCAGACGAACAGCCGGCGCAGGGCGGCCATGCTGCGCAGCGCCGAAGCGACGGAGCCGCCAAGGCGGCGCATCCTGCCGTGCCAGCGTTGCGTGCGGGTAAAGCCCTGTTCCGCAGGGCGCAAAGCCGGCGCGGCCACGGTGCCGACTGTCTTCAAGCCGGATCGGCGGCCAGTCGGGCGATCAGCTCCCTCGGGTTGTCCAGGCGGTCCAGATACATGACGGAATTGCGCAAGGCCTCGGCTGCCGCGGTTGGCAGGACAGTCCGAGCATTTTCGGTAAACTTCCGCGTCACCTCGGCTTCGCCGACCGGGTCCTCGGGGCTGCCACGGCGGGCCAGACGCTCATGGTGGAAGCTGCGCCCGTCCTTGGTCACCACCTCCAGCCGGGCGGCATGACGGAACGCGGGGCCCATCGCCTGCAACTGCGGGTCTTCGAACGCATCGATCCGGTTGATGAAGGCGCGCGTCTCCGGCGCGTCCAACAGCCCGGTTTGGTAGCGGCTGGCGGCGGCGTCGCGGTGCAACGCGATCATCGCCAAGCCATAGAACAGGTTCATCTGGGCGGCGGTCACCCCGGCTGGCCGGTATGGCCAAGCGGTATGGACATATGTCATGTGGCTGCAGCCGACGCTGATCCGCTCGATGTCGCGGGCGTGCAGATTGTGCTGGGTCATCACCGCGTCCAGCGCGTCCAGGGCGGTATGGATGCTGGTCACGCTGGGATACAGCTTGAACCCCACCTGCCCGGTCTGCCAGAGCGATCCCAGACCCTCGGTCAATCGGTGCGCGTCGGGCTGACCGGAGAACGATGACAGGAAGCCGCCATAGCCGGCCTCCAGCACATCGGCGATGCCGGTGAAGCCGCGCTGGGCCAGCAAGGCAGCCTGGACGCCGGACTGGGCGGCGCGGCCGGCATGCAGCCGCTTGACCATCGCACCCTCCTGCGCGGCCATCAAACCCGCGCCCATCGATCCGGCAATGCCCAGCGCATGCTGCATCTGCGTATCCGGCAAGCGCAGGATCCGCCCGGCGGTGGCGGCGGCGACAAAGGCGCCGGAGGTGCCTTGGGGATGGAAGCCGCGCAGGAACAGCGCCATGGTGGCGGCGTTGCCGACTCGCGTGCCGACCTCATAGCCGGCGATGATGGCGCTGAGCACCTCGCGCCCGTCGATCCGGTCGTCCGCCTCGGCGAACGCCAACGCCACCGGCACCGCCAGCGAGTTCGGGTGCAGGATCGAATCCTTGTGAATGTCGTCCATCTCGAACGCGTGGCCCGCCGTGCCGTTGACCAAGGCAGCCTGGGCCACGGAGCCGCGATGCCCGGTGCCCCAGAACGAGGCGGTGGGGTTGGCACCCTCGGCCAATGCCACCTCACGCACATGACTGGTCCAGGGCAGCGAGGCGCCGAACAGCGCGACTCCCAACCCATCCAGCAGACATAATTTCGCGTGATCCACGATAGCGCCGGGGACATCCTCAAACTGCAGGCCGGCAGCAAAATGGGCAAGATCGCGGGTGGCGTCGGCAAGCAGCGGGGCGGCCTGGGTCATCGGGCTCTCCTGAATGAGCGGACATTATAACGACCATGCGGTTTGGCGACAGGCCTGCGTTAGGTGCCGCGGCGGGCGGACATTATGGAAAACTGCTGAACAGGCTTTGATTGGGTCGACGCGAGTAGGGTGCTATTACCCCCTTGCGGCGGGCGGGCAGCCAGCCGAGATCGGCGTTGTGCAGTGCAACAGAATATTTGGCGCAGGCAGGGTTCGCCGCGGGGCTGGCGTCCCGTGCAAGGCTCGGTCCTGATCTTCCTGACCTCTCCCCGGGTGACCGATGAACGATGACAGCGCGCAGCCGGCCGCCCCAAGCCAGGTTGATACCATAGGGGCTGAGCTCAGTCAGGGTGTTCCTGGTCAAGCCAGCGGCCAGGGCCTGAGGAGCAAGATCTTCGAGGGTGGCGCCTTGTTGATGGGGCGGCAGGTCATCTCGATGGGTCTCAGCCTGATCGGGCTGCTGGTGATCACCCGCATCATCGGCCCGACCGCCTATGGCCCTTACGTGGCGGCGCTGGGGATCTGCCAGTACGCGCAGAACCTCGGGCAGGCCGGGATCGGCGTCTATCTGGTGCGCGTTGCTGGCGATGTGACCGAACGCACGTTCGACGTGGCGACGACGCTGCTGCTGATCTCCGCCGTCGGGCTGATGGTGATCTTGGAGGCCAGTCTGGGCCTGATCGGCGCTTGGATCCCGATGGCGGGCCTGCGGCCACTGCTGGCGGTGCTACTGATCTCGGTCGTGTTCCAGACGATTTCGGTGGGGGCAAGCGCGCGGCTGGAGCGGGCGCTGGATTTCCGCAGCGTGGCAATGATCGAGATGGTGGGCCAACTGCTGTACTATGCCGCCGCGCTGCCGCTGGTGTTCCTGGGTTTTGGCGTCTGGTCACTGGTGACCGGGTGGTGCCTGCAGCAGCTATTCATGTGCGTCGCATTCCACCTTGCAGCAAGATACTGGCCAAAACTGGCGTGGGACCGGGCGATCGTGCGCGCGATGCTGAACTACACGCTGGGCTATGCCGCCTCCGACTGGCTTTGGCAGTTGCGCGGGCTGATCAACCCGCTTGTCGTCGGCCACTTCCTGCCTGCCGAGGCGGTCGGTCAGGTGGGCCTGGCGATCCGCCTGCTGGAGCTGCTGTCGTTCACCAAGACGATCGCCTACCGGCTGTCGGTCGCGGTGCTGTCGAAGGTGCAGCACGAGCCGGCGAAGCTCGTCGAGGCGGCAACCGACGGGATGCGGCTGCAGACGCTGGCCTTGGGACCGGTGCTGGTCGGCTTCTCCTGGTTCGGCGGCATCCTGCTGGGACTGGTGTTCGGCAAGCGATGGGAGCCGGTGATGCAGGTCTATCCCTATCTGGCGCTCAGTTACCTGACCAATGCGCAGTTCAACATCCACTCCTCTATCCTGTATGTGCTGCACCGGAACTGGGCGGTATCATGGTTTCATATCGTACATATCGTGCTGTTCGCCGCGGCGGCGTGGTTCGCGGTGGAACGCTGGGGCATCGTCGGCTACGGCTATGGTGAGATGGTGGCGCTGCTCAGCTACCCGGTGATCCACCGCTCCGTGCGCCAGGCGGTTGGCTCGCCAAACTACGACATCTCCGCGCTGTGGTGGGCGGGGATCGCTATCGGGCTGTTCTGGCGCGACCTTGGGCTGTGGGACCTGGCAGTTCCGGTAATCGCCCTGCTGTGCCCGCCTTCTGTACGGCAGCTAAAGCTTTTCTACGCGATGTTCGCCATGAGGCGCCGGCATGCGGTCTAAGCCATTTCGTTTCTTCGTCTTCACCTGCCGCGATCCGCGATCAGACTTCCGCCTGCCGCTGGTCGACGCTCTGCGGCGCGACTTCGAGACCTATTATATCTGGCTGCGGCGGCGTCCGCTGGTCTCGGGCCCGCGCCGCGGCGACCCGCCGCAGGAGATGGCGCTGACCGCATTCCTGCAGTTCATGCGCGGCTTCCGCAGGGATGACAGGATCAACGTCTACTTCAACAGCACGAACACCTATTTCCCCGCCATGAGCACGCTGCTGCGTGGCATGATGCCGAAGGGCATCTGGTGCTTGGATATGCACGACGACCTGCGCTATCACAATACGGGATTGAAACGGTGGCGTGAGGGCCAGATCATCGCCCTGCTGCGGTGGATGTCGGACGTCACCGTGCACGCCGCGCCCACCCTGCGTGAGCTGTTTCCGGACTCACAACATCTAGGCAATGCCTCGAACCTGGGAAGGCTGTCGCATATAGGGCCGTCAGACCATGAGATCCTGATCATCGCCAGTTTCGACGCCCGATTCGACTTCGGATTGATTGGCGCACTGGCGGCGCTGTGTCCTGAGCTGCGGTTCCACCTGCATGGCTGGACGCGGCCAGATGACAGCGTGACCCGGGCGGCGATTACTGCGCTGGCTGAACAGCATGCGAACGTACATTATCACGGTGCCTATTCAATGGCCGACCTGCCAACGATCCTGAGCCGTTACCGGATCAGCGTGGCGCCCTACAAGGTTGATTCGCCGCTAACACGCTACATCGACCCTTTGCGCTTCTACCACTGCCTGAACGCCGGACAGGAAGTGGTCTCAACACCGATCCCGCAGGCGCAATACATGGCCGAATGGGTGCACCTTGCGGTGGATGCGCCGGCCTGTGCGGCGGCCATTGCAGCCATTCGTGCCGGCCAACTGGAGAAGCAGCCGGCCTATACGCCGATCACCTGGGAGCAGCGGGCGGACCGGCTGGTTGAGATTATCGGCGGACTGCCGCAGACGGCGCATCTGGTTCAGGGCCTGCAGGCCGGCATCCGCATCGTGATGACGTAGCAATCTTTAACGGGGAACGAGGCGATGTTGTGCAGGCGAGGCGCGTTGCGAATGACGGCGGCAGCCGTGTTTGTCATCACCGGCTTGGCAGGATGCACCAGCCAGGCACCTGCCGTGGCGGTATGGAATCCGGTTGAGCCGCAGGGTCAGGCAGCCGCCTATCACGGTGCGCCGCAGGTCACCAGTCCAGGCGGGGATGATCCGCGGGTCGGGACTTCACCAGGGACGCTTCGGCCGGACGGCACGCTGAGCAACGGACTGCTGCCAGAGAACTGGGGTGAGACCAGCTAACCTAAGACTTGGCGACCTACAGCAAGCATACGACGAAATAGGTTTCTTCACAGCGGGCGGCCGTCATTAACTACCCTTGGGCAGGACGCGATCAGGTTTCGTAACGAAGACTGGCCGACGCTGAATTCACCCGCCGCGGATCCAGGGATCGGTTACACCATTAACAACACAGAAGAATAGCGAAACCCTTAACCAATTCTTCACCTGCAGCATTTAAGGTCGCACCGGCTATGACCGCCCGCGCCAACCCTACGAACAATCCATTGGCATGCCGAACAGGCTCGGGAAGATGGCTCTGTCGGAGGATCTCGGATGCTCAGGGTTATTGGCTGTGTGAGTCAGCAGCATGATCTCAGGTTGGTTCTTGTCGCAGGACTGATCTGTTGTTTTGCCTGTTTCACGACGGTCAATATGCTGTCGCGCGCAGCGTCTCATCGCGGGGCGGCGGGAACGACTTGGCTGGCAGGCGCAGCCTTCGTGTTTGGCTGTGGCGTCTGGACGACACATTTCGTTGCGATGCTCGCATTCGACGCCGACTTGATGAGCGGCTACGAAGTCACCAGGACGGCCTTATCGTTCTTTGTGGCGTGCTTCGGGGCTCAGGCAGCTTTTTGGTTGTTCATGCGCCCCACCCGATCGATGACCCGCACGGTATGCGCGGGTTTTCTACTGGGCGGTTGTATCGGTGCAATGCATTTTATCGGCATTCATGCCATACGCCTGCATGGAACGATGTCGCTTGACGCCGGCTATGTGAGCGCGGCGCTTCTACTGGGGATCTTCCTGTCGGCTGTGGCACTGCTTTGTGCCAGAACGCTGAACCGGTTGTTTTTCAGGCTTCGCAGCGCTGCATGGATGGCTGCCGCGGTGATCGTGTTGCACTTCACCGGGATGACCGCGGTCAGCCTTCAGCCTGGCATAATAGAAGCATCCGGCGACCTGCTGATCGGGTCAACTGTGCTGGCGACGATTGTCATAGCGGTCACTGCGATCATTCTGGCCTTGAGCCTGTTCGGCGCTATTGTGGATCAGCATCTTTCAACCCGAGCGGCACGTGAAGAAGACAGCCTTCGGCATCTGGCCCATCATGATCCGCTGACTGGCTTGCCGAACCGGTTGCAATGCGCGGAGCGTCTTGATCAGATGCTCGCGAGCGGCCATGCCGGCGAAACCAATGGCCTGGTATTTTGTCTCGATCTTGACCGCTTCAAACAGGTGAACGACCTGCTGGGTCATCAGGCTGGCGACAACCTGTTAATCCAGGTCGCCACACGCTTGCAATCGCTGGTTCGGCCGACCGATCTGGTTGCGCGCATGGGCGGTGACGAGTTCGTCGTGGCGGTGCCGCCGCCAATCTCTGCTGGGTCTGCTGCCCTGCTAGCTGGGCGCATGGTCGAGGCGCTGGCTGAACCATTCTTTTTGGACGGCCGGCAGGCCAGCATCGGGACGAGCATAGGAATTGCGCTGTATCCGGTGGACGGGATGACCGCAACGGATCTGCTGCGAAACGCCGACACCGCGCTTTATCAGGCGAAAAAGGACGGCCGCGGTGTTTACCGGTTTTTCGAAGCGTCGATGAACGACCGGCTACGGCGCCGCCAGATGCTGGAAAACGACCTGCGCCAGGGGATCAACAACGACCAACTGGAACTGTACTACCAGCCGCTGCTTGATATGCGGACCAGGAAAGTGGGCGGTTTCGAGGCGCTTGTTCGCTGGAACCATCCCACACGCGGGCTCGTTCCGCCAAGCGAATTCATCCCGCTCGCGGAAGAATCCGGTCTTATCCTGCCGCTCGGCCACTGGGTGCTCAAGACCGCATGTCGCGAAGCCGCGTCATGGGACTTCCCGCTGCGGATCGCGGTAAACTTGTCGCCGATACAGTTTCGACAGGCCGACCTGGCTGAGACGATCGCTGCGGTCCTGGCCGATTCAGGCCTTCCAGCTAATCGGCTCGAGCTTGAGGTCACTGAAAGCGTTCTCATTCGCCATGCCGAGCAGGCTCTGGAGATTTTGAACAAGCTTAAGGACCAGGGTATTAAGATCTCGCTTGATGATTTTGGAACCGGTTACTCCAGCCTCAGTTATCTGCGTCGGTTTCCGTTCCATAAAATCAAAATTGACCGCTCCTTTATTCAGTCACTGGAGCAGGACGAGGAGGCAGCCGTCATTGCTCGAACGATTGTCGCCCTCGGCCATAGTCTGCATCTGGAGGTGACGGCGGAAGGTGTGGAAACCGAGGGCCAAGCTGCCTTCCTTGAGGCACAGGAGTGTAATCATCTGCAAGGCTATCTCATTGGCAAGCCGGTGCGCGTAAGCGAAATCGCCAAACTGATCCGCCAACCACAAGAAGCTGCGTCAATGGCTCTGGAGCATAATCGCGCCAGCTAAAATAGCTTAACATAAAAATGCTTTTAGCGAATCATCGGTCGGCGTTGGTGACCTGCCGCAGCTTGCCGTAGACCGCCGCCTGCTCCGGTTTTGGCGTGTGCCAGTCAGCCTGCAGGGAGCCGTTCGGGTTCTGGCCAGGGAAATAGCCCCAGGCCCACCAGTCAGTGGAGACGCCCTGGCCGCCTGGGGGAATGCGCAGGCCGTCTAGTGCCGTGCCGTTCAGGTAGGGCACAATGGTCTGGGCCCATTCATGACCCTGCGTGCTGGCCATGGACGATCCCATTTCGCCGACGAAGACCGGGGCGATGTTCTCGGTTATCAGCCAGCCCCACATCCGGTTCATCCGGGCGACCAAAGCGGGTCCATTGCTGATCTTCTGGCCACTGATTTCGCCGGGATACTCGTGCACCGAATAGACCAGCTTGCCGGCCACATTCAGCGTCAGCGGCTCCTGCCGGACGCCGCGGCAGTCACTGTTCGGCGGCTCCACAACGATCAGCTTGGTCGGGTCGATCACCTGAATAGCGTTGCCGACGCGGCTGTACATCGCGGCGATGTCTCGGTCGGAGCCGCCGCCCCATACGCTCATGTGCGGGTAGTCGAGTGGCTCGTTGCGCAGATCATAGGCGACGACCGTCTGATTGCCGGCGAAGTGGCGCGCCACCTGCTGCCAGTCGGCCAGAAAACGGGCATCGGTGACGGTGCCTGGGTTGCCGCCCCCGTCGGTGCCGTCCGAAGCGCCGCCCTGGTCATACCAGAGCCCGTTGCGCTGCTGCGCCCCCCAGTTGTCACGCGGACCATGGCCGGACTCATTGGTATGATTGTCGAGCACCAGCCGCAGACCGGCCTGGGCGGCGGCATCGACGACGCGGCTGATGGTGGCGAGGTCCTTCTGCATCCTGGCGTTTACCCAGGAGATACGAATGCAGTTAAAGCCGTGCTGCGCCATCAGGCTGGTTTGGCGCGGCAGCGGGATCGACTCGTTGATCTGGTTCCAGCCGATGCACGCCAGCCTGACCGGATGGCCGTCGCGGCCCACGATCTGGCTGGCGTGCGTGCTGAGTTCGCCCGGCGGCAGCAACGACGGCACGGCTGCCTGACCGGGCGGCGAGGCGGTCAGCGACAGAAGCGTGGCCATTGCGGCGATCTTGGCCATCCAGCCGAGCTGAGGGTGCACTGTTGCGTCCTGTGGGGAAGCCTTGGCAGGTGCCGAGCCTTTCGCTCAGACCCCGTAGCGATGGAACCAGGCGATCGCCCGCTTCCAGGCATCGGCGGCATCAGCCGCTTGGTAGCTTGGCCGGTAGTCGGCGTGGAAACCGTGCGGCGCGTCGGGATAGACCACAATCTCCACGGTCTTGCCGGCGGCCTTGGCCTTGGCCTCCGCCTGATGGACGCTGTCCACGGGGATGCTTTGATCCTGGCCGCCATACAGACCCAGCAGCGGGCATTTCAGCTCGGCGGCGAGATCACCGGCATTCTTCGGCTGGATTGGGGAGGCTGCGCCGCCCACCGGGCCGTAGAACGCGACGGCGGCCTTCAGATGTGGGCTGTGTTCGGCATACAGCCAGGTCTGCCGGCCGCCGCGACAGAAGCCCATGACGCCGATCCGGGTCGGGCTGCCGCCGTTCTGCAACGCCCAGGCGGCGGTTGAGTCGAGGTCAGCCATGTATTGCGCGTCCGGCGCCTTCGATATCACGTCCTTGATGATCTGGCCTACATCGGTCATCTTCGACAAGTCGCCGATGCGCGCGTAGTACTCCGTGGCCACGGCCATGTAGCCGGCCTTGGCAAGGCGGCGGCAGGTGTCCTTGATGTATTCATGGACGCCGAAGATTTCCTCGTTCACCAGAATGAGCGGGAACGGTCCGCTGCCGGTCGGGCGAGCATAATATGCCGGCAGCTTGCCGGCGGTGGTGGGAACAAGAGTCTCACCAGCGTCCAGTCCGGCCGCATCGGTGTGGATAGCCTGGGCCTCGACGCGCTGGGTCGCCAGGGTGAAGCCGCTGATCAGCCCTGTCATCAGCACGCCGCGGCGGGCCAGCGGATAGTCCTGCAGTCCGGAAACCTCTGTCACATCGTCCACAACTGCCTCCGCTGGTAAATAGATCCGGCCAGATGACAGCCGGCGTAAAGGGCATCCTGAGGCTGACGGGATCCGGGACATCGCCTGCGTCGGGCCTGCAACGCGTTGCTCCGAGAGCGACCAGCCACTGCGGGCGTGCCTGTGGTCCCCGCCAATCCTACTTCATTGCCTTCTGCAGGTTGTCGTCCAGCTTGGCGAGGAAGGCCTGGGTGTTCAGCCACGGCTGGTCGGGGCCGATCAGGGTCGACAGGTCGCGGGTCATGAAGCCGGCCTCAACGGTCTCAATGCAGACCTTCTCCAGCGTTTCGGCAAAGCCGGTCACGTCCGGGGTATTGTCGAAGCGGCCGCGGTAAATCAGCCCGCGGGTCCAGGCGAAAATCGAGGCGATCGGGTTGGTCGACGTCTCTTTGCCCTGCTGGTGCTGGCGATAGTGCCGGGTGACGGTGCCGTGGGCGGCCTCCGCCTCGACCTTAGTACCATCAGGGCTGAGCAGCACCGAGGTCATCAGGCCCAGCGAGCCGAAGCCTTGGGCAACGGTATCGGACTGCACGTCGCCGTCGTAGTTCTTGCAGGCCCAGACATAGGCGCCGTTCCATTTCAGCGCGCAGGCGACCATGTCGTCGATCAGCCGGTGCTCGTAGGTCAGGCCGTGCTTGTCGAACTCTGTCTTGAACTCGTTCTGGTAGATGCTGGCAAAGATGTCCATGAAGTAGCCGTCGTAGGACTTCAGGATGGTGTTCTTGGTCGAGAAGTACAGTGGCCAGCCGCGCATCAGCGCATAATTGAAGCTGGCGCGGGCGAAGCCTTCAATCGACACGCGGGTGTTGTGCATGGCCATGGTCACGCCGCCGCCCTCGGTGAAGCTGTGCACGTCCAGGCTCTGCACTGGGCCACCGTCGGCGGGCTGGTAGCTGAGGGTGACCTTGCCGGGGCCGGGAATCTTCATCTCGGTGGCGCGGTAGATATCGCCGTAGGCATGGCGGCCGATGACGATTGGCTGGGTCCAGTGCGGGACCAGACGTGGCACGTTCCTGCAGATGATCGGCTCGCGGAAGATCGTGCCGTCCAGGATGTTGCGCAGGGTGCCATTGGGGCTGCGGTACATGCGCTTCAGGCCGAACTCGGTCACGCGGGCTTCGTCGGGGGTAATGGTGGCGCATTTGACGCCGACGCCGTACTGGGCGATCGCGTGGGCGGCGTCGACGGTGACCTGGTCGTCGGTCTGGTCGCGGTACTCGATGCCAAGATCATAATACTTCAGATCGATATCGAGGTAAGGCAGTATCAGCTTGTCCTTGATAAACCCCCAGATGATTCGGGTCATCTCGTCCCCGTCCAACTCTACAACCGGAGTCTTGACTTTAATTTTTGCCATCAGATCCTCTAGCAGGCGAACACGGCCAGGCCAGGCGTCCGGCCAGCCGAAGTGCCCGGACAATCGCATCGCGTGTCTATCAGGGCAAGCGGCGATCCGGCAGGACCTGGGATGGCGTTGCTGCAGCTGCAGCGCGCATGGCGGCAGGGATGGCCGTGGTTGAGGTTCGCCATGGTATGCAGGTTAACCGTCTGGTTACCTTTCGCCGATAGAACGCCGCGCATGCTGTCCCCATCCACATTCATCGGCATTGCCAGCGCGCTGACCGGTGCAGGGCGTCTGGGCAACGGCCGATCTGTGCCGGGCGATGCCACCGCGACGGTCCAACAGGCGCGCGTGCTGAGCCCGCCGTCGGTTGGGGTTACGCTGCCGCCGAGCGCCCCTCGGCCGCAGCCTAGCCTGTCGCTCACGCCGACTGCCGCCACGCCGCCACGCAACCTGCCAAGGGGTTCGCTGCTCGACCTGATCGTGTAGTAAACCGCACACGGGCTGGCAGGAGATTTCGCTCGGCCTACTGATGCGTGTGTTTCAGACTTGATCCGCGCGACCGGACGCGTCAGGCTTATCGGCATGACGTCGTTCGTCAGAGAAATTCCTGAGGGTGACACCCGCGAGCGCATGGTCTGCGCCGACTGCGGGCATGTTGCGTATGAAAATCCGAAGGTTATCGTCGGTTCTGTCGTCGTCTCGGATGGCCGCATCCTGATGTGCAGGCGGGCGATCGAGCCGCGCCGCGGCTTCTGGACCTTGCCGGCTGGCTATCTGGAACTGGGAGAGACGCTGGAGGAAGGTGCGGCCCGTGAGGCATTGGAAGAAGCAGAGGCGGTCATCGCTGTCGACGGCATTCTGGGTGTCTTCAGCATTGCACGGATCGGCCAGGTGCAGGTGATCTTCCTCGCCCATTTCGCCGCGGCTGGGCAACCGGCATTTGCCCCCGGGGCGGAGAGCTTGGATGTTCGGCTGTTCGAGCCTGACTCGATCCCGTGGGACGAGATTGCGTTTCCGTCCGTGCGCTGGGCGTTGGATGCCTGGCGCGCTTCGGCGGGATCGCCGCTGGGCCGGCCGGCTGGCAACCCGCCGCACGATCGACGCGGCACGCTGCGGCTGCCAGCTTCCTGTTTCAACCAACCGCCCGAATCAGCCCTATGAAACACCTTCTTGTGGCATCCTTGCTTGTCTTTGGTTCTCGCGTCTGGGCGGCGGACCTGCCGGTGCCCCCGGTGCCGCCCGACGATCCGCCCCTCGGTGAAGCGGCGCCAATGCCGAACGTGAATGCGACCGCGCCAGTGACGCCTGACTCGGATCGGCCGCGGGTGGACGTGCGGTTGTATCGCGCCAAATCTTATAACGACGCAAGCGCGGGTTTTGCCCCAGGATCGCGCTATCAGGACAGTGAGGAACGCAAGGCTATACAGACGCCGGGCTTCAGCATCAACGTGCCACTGAAATAACCGACTTTGCGGGGATCCATGCTTCACCACAACTTATGGTAACTTGACTACCATCAATAGTGGTACAATGACGGTCCTCAGGCACAGTTTCGGGTTTTCAGGGTCCACGATCTGGACTAGGGGCGGGGATGGTCTTTCAGTTTCGGCTGAAGTTGGCCAGACAGTCGTCTTACCGCAGTTCAGACGTTTAAGCCGGCAGGTTAAGCATAGTTTATTATATACTCAGTTTGGATCGGTCGACTGCGCGGTTTGAAGTGGTCAGGTCTAGGGTTTACCGCGATTGCTGAGTGATGGCCAGCAACAGCGTGGGCGATCCGGTATCAGGTGCGACGACTTAGCGCCTGTATCAACCGGCTCATTTTGTTACTTATCTTATATGATAACGATTTCAGTTAGACAGGTGTCTTCTCACGCAATCGAATTTCAATTCGGCCACAACTGGATGTTTTGCTGTCCAGCAGGCGACAGCGATGATTGGGCCTCGTATAGACGTAGATGGTAATGGTAACAAATTTGTGAATATTGATCTTTGTGGATTACGCTCGCCTTCGCGCACGAATCCGTGTTGTGTTCCGTGTCGGACCCGGCATCGTGGCCGGAGGGAAACGATGTCTAGTTGGTAGCGGACACATTCATTTCTTGTTGGCAGAGGGCTGCGGTTGTAGGTGAAATGAGACCAGCAAGCCTTGTGTTGATCTCTGCTCTGCTGTACCGCGGGGCGCGATCGGGCTGGAGCTTACGATCATGAAGCTTTCTACCCGCCTGTTCCTGCTTGTATTAGGATGTCTGCTGCCAATCCTGACGGCACAGGTGTATTCCCAGATCAATCTGTATGCTGAGCGCCATGAGCAACTGACTGGGCTGGTTCTGCGGCAGACGGAACTGGCCAACGCCGACTTGACAAATATCGTTGACGGCGTGCGTCAGTTGGGCGCGATGGCGCTGCAGTTTCCATCGGTTCGGGACCAGACAGACCGATGCGTCAGTCGCCTGACCGGGTTGCGGCAGAACTTGGAGCAGTACCGGTTCCTGGCGATCTACTCGTCGCCAGATGGGGCATTGCTGTGCGCGTCGGACGACCTGCCGGCGGCAATGCCGGCTGCCGAGCCTGGACGTCCTACCCAATCCTGGATGGGTGGCCTGCTTGCCACCACCGACCTTGCAGTAGGCCAGATGATCGGCGACGCCGCAACACCCGATCCGGTGTTGCCGATCGCGGTCCGCCTGAAGGCCGATAGCGGTGACAGGATAATGGTTGCCGGTCTCAACACGACGTGGCTGGCTCGGCACCTGGATGTCGGCAAGCTGGACCGCGCGCCGGTAACGGCTCGGGCGGCGCTGATTGTCGCCGACAGCGCCGGCAACATTGTTGGCCGGGTAGCGGAAGGCGACGAGTGGGCTGGAAAGGTTTTGCCAAACTGGCTGCGCCCGTTGCAGGCGCAGGGCAATCTGGCCGTCGCCACGGTCAACGATCCCTTAGGGCACACGGTGATTGCAGGGCATGTCAGAAATGCCATCCTGCCCGGCGGCCTGACAGTGATTGAGGCGCTGGTGATGCCCGACCTGACGATGGACATCGACCAGGCCACCTTTCAGGATCTGCTGGTGATCGGCGGAGCGGCGCTGGCCGCGCTGATCCTGGCCTGGGTGGCCGGGCGGCGGTTTATCTATCAGCCCGCCGAAGCGTTGCTGCAGGCGGCGCGCAAGTGGCGTGAGGGCGACCTGGGTGCGCGGGTGACGTTGCTGGATGGGGGATCGGAGTTCTCCGCGCTGGCGCAGTCGTTCAATGCGATGGCGGCCGGCTTGCAAGCGCGCGAGATGGAACGGCGGATGCAATCAAGCTTCCTGGAGTCGCAGGTGGCCGAACGCACGCGCGAGCTATCCGAGACCAACAACCGTCTACAGGTGGAAATCGCCGGGCGCGAGAAGACCGAGGTGGCTCTGCACCAGGCGCAGAAGCTGCAGGCGGTGGGTCAGCTCGCCGGCGGTATCGCACATGATTTCAACAACATGCTGGCGACTGTCCTGGGAAACCTTGAGCTGATGGAGCGGCGGGTGTCGCAGGCCGGCGAGGACTGGACCGGCGGCGACAGCGAACGGCTGCTGCGGCTTATCGAACGAGCAACGGGGGCTGTTACGCGCGGTGGCCAGCTTACCTCGCGGCTGTTGGCATTCTCCCGCAGGCAGCGGCTGGCGGCGCGGGCGACAGACATCAACGCGCTGCTGCGGGAGCTGATCACCCTGGCAACCAGTACCCTTGGGCGGCGGGTTCAGGTGGTGCCGGAGCTGGCTGACGACCTGTGGCCAGCGATGGTCGACCCAAGCCAGGTCGAGGCGGCTATCCTGAACCTGTGCCTGAACGCCCGCGACGCGATGCCTGAGGGCGGCCGGCTGACCGTGCGCACCTCCAACGTCAATGTCATGTCGAACACGGTCATCTATGGTTCCGACCACCACCTGGCAGTCGGCGCCTATGTGCAGGTGTGCATATCGGATACCGGCACAGGGATGGCCCCGGAAATCAAGGCCCGGGCATTCGACCCGTTCTTCACCACCAAGGGACCGGGCGCGGGATCGGGCCTGGGCCTGAGCCAGGTATACGGGATGGCGCGCCAATCCGGTGGTGGGGTGTGGATCGACAGCGCACCCGGCGAGGGAACCAGGGTCACCCTGTCCCTGCCCCGTGCATTGGCAACGGTCGACGCTGGCGGTGCTCCAGCGGTAACTCTGGTTGAATTGCCACCTCCAGGCGCGGCGGGCGAGCTGATCCTGATCGTCGATGACGACAATGCGGTCCGGCAGGTGACGGTCGAGATGGCACGCGACCTTGGTTGTGAGGTGGCACAGGCCTCGGGTGGCGAGCAGGCGCTGGCGCTGATCGAGAAGCTGACGCCGAAGCTGATCCTGCTGGACTACGCTATGCCGGGGATGAATGGTCTGCAGTTGGCCCGGGCGCTGCGCGAGCGGAATGTAACTGCGCCCATCGCGCTGGTTACCGGGTACGCCGAGCTGTCAGAGGCGGACGTAGCGGCGGGTGAGCTTGCCGGGCTGTTGCGCAAACCGTTCACTATCCGCGAACTGCAGGCGCTGCTGACGCAACTGCGGGCGGCGGCCGAGGCGGATGGCTGCCTGGAGCCGTCCGCGACTCCCTGACCGGATCGCGGCGCCAAGCGGATGCGACCGTTTACCAGACAAAGCAGGGCAAGGTGGCGATGGGGGCAACGCCAGCTTCCCGCGCGGCAGCCTCAGCCTGGGCGGTGTCGAAGCTGCCGTCGGCACGCCGTAGATCGACCCGATGAATGCCATCAAGAACCCAGCAGGCGGCCAGATCGACGCCGACAGCTCCAGCGATATCGGTGCGCAACGAGTCGCCAACCGCCAGGACCTGCTGCGGCGGCAGGTCCAGTTGCTGAAGCACCGGCTGGTAGATTGCTGGATCCGGCTTTCCAAGCGAACGGACGTCGCCGCCCAGTTCGGTATAGCGGACAGCCAGCGCCCCGGCGCAGAGCACGCGGACGCCGCCGCGGATGACCTCCAGGTCCGGATTGGCGCAGATCATCTTCAGCCGGAGCTGCGCGCATTCAGCCAATATCGGCTCGAACTCGGCAAGATCAGTGGGATTTCGATGATCGTCAGGGCCGGTGTTGAGGACGAAATCGGCCTGACTCGGTGAGTCCACGATCGTTAGCGGCAGGCCCTGCAGGGTAGCCCGGTCACGATCGGGGCCAAGATGGAAGACGCGGACCCCGAGTTCGGCCCACCACAGATCGGGTGGGTCTTGCAGGGCCCGGCGCACAGCCTCGCCACTAGTCAGGATACCGGTGTAAAGGTCGTCGGCGATACCCATCCGGCGCATCATTCTCTGTACTTCCTCGTTCGGGCGCGGCACGTTCGAGAGCAGCAGGGTGCGCTTGCCGTGCTGCCGGAGCTGCTGCAGCGTCTGCACCGCATGCGGAAAGGCATTGACGCCGTCGTGGATAACGCCCCAAAGATCAAGGATAAAACCATCGTAGCGGCCGGCTAGCGGGGCGAAACCGGATAGGTGCTGCATCAGGCTTGCTGCTCCGCCAACTGCCGGGCCCTGCTGCCCACGGCATCCTGCAAGGTGGTGTAACGCGCTTCGCGCATGGCGGCCAGGAGTTGAGTTTTTAGCCGGGGAACCAAGGCCGGGCCATGGAAGGCAAAGCTGGAGTAGAGCTGCACCAGGGAAGCGCCGGCCTCGATCTTCTCCAGCGCATCGGCGCCAGTGAACACGCCGCCGGCGCCGATCAGGACCAGCCGGCCACGCGCCAGCAGACTGGTTCGTGCAAGCATTGTGGTGGACAGCCGTCGCAGCGGTCGACCGGACAATCCGCCTACCTGATGGGCGTGTGGCGAGCGCAGGCCGGCAGGACGACTGACCGTGGTGTTGCCGACGATCAGGCCTTGAACACCCTGCTCCACGCAGGTCTCCACCACCGCTTCAAGCCCGTCCTGCGACAGATCGGGGGCCAGCTTGACCAGGATAGGCGGCCGGCTGGGAACAGCGGTCACGGCAAGCAGGATGGCGCGAAGCTGGGCCTCGGACTGCAGGTCGCGCAGACCCTGGGTGTTGGGAGAGGAGACATTAATGACCGCGTAGTCGACCAGCGAGGCGACGGCCTTGACCAGGGCGGGATAGTCGCGGACGGGGTCGGCACCCTGCTTGTTGATGCCGAGATTGGCGCCGAGCGGGATCGTCCGGTCTGACAAATGCGCCAAGTTGGCGAGGTAGACCGCAAGGCCAAGATTGTTGAAGCCCAGCCGGTTGATCACGCCGCTGTCCGGCGTCAAGCGGAAGATGCGCGGGCGTGGGTTGCCGGACTGCGGGAATGGGGTGACGGAGCCGGTCTCAACGAAGCCAAAGCCCAGGCGCAGCAAAGGCGGCCCGCTAGCGGCGTTCTTGTCGAAGCCTGCGGCAAGGCCAATTGGGTTGGTAAACCGCCGGCCGAACGCGGTGACAGCCAAGGCGGGGTCATCGGGTGCGCAAACCGCCGGTGCCATCCCCCATGACAAAGCGCGCAAGGCAAGTCCATGTGCCCGCTCCGGATCAAGCAGGCGCAGCAGCGGCAGGGCGGCAGAGGCAATCGACAAGCGCATCGCCATCAAATAGTTCGGCGGCTAACGGCCATGCAAGCAGTGAACGGCTGACGGTGGCATGCCGAGGATGCCGGAATCCATTCGTCTACCGCGACGATGGCGGCGGCGACCTGGGCGGCTATCGACCTGATAGTGTCTGCCAGCGTCTGAATACCCGCCGCGTCCGGCACCAGTGGGTCAGGTAATGAACAGGCCGCCGAGCAGCCTGCCCTTGATGTCCATCACCGGACAAACCAGCCGCTCCGACACACCGAACTCCATCACCCGGTTGCCGTCTGCGGGCCCCTTGCCGTCTGGTCCGGAATACGAGCATTCGTTAACCAGCAGCGTGCTAAGGTAGGAGTTCCAATCCGAAAGCGGTCGATTGGTCAGTAGGTTGCCGACGGAATAACCCTGGTTGGCGATTCCATTGGTGATGTCGAAGCGCAGCAGGCCGACGCCGGTCAGCCCGACATTGCCGTTGTGGATGATGGCAAGGCGATGCGTGCGGCCGTGGGCGCCTTGGCCAGAGCGACCTTCATCAGGCCGTTCAGCACCTTGTCGCGCCGGGCGACGATGCGAAGCTACTGTTGCATGGCCTCGGCGGCGCGGGGCTTGGTCAGCAGCGCTTGGATCGCCGGCCACAGGCCGCCCTCGCGGCCTGACATCACCGCCAGGATCAGGCTGGCCGACAACAGGACTGTCATCAGCGGGCCGCGGAGCAGCACCACCAGGGGGGATGTCGATGTCGCCAAGTTACGCAGAAGGCGCAGGAGCAGAATCAGGTCCCACAGGTTGATACCGAACACCGTTTACGCCGCCAGGGCGAGAGTGGAGGCAGGATGGGCAAACACCTGCAGGCAGAATGTGAGTACTGCAGCCAGTTGGCGAACGGCTTCGGCAGCTTCGTCTGTCAGTGCCGGGTGTTGCGCCTGTTGGGTAGGCTGCCTCCAAGCGCGCCAGGTCAGGAACACCGCGCCCACGAGCCGGCCCTGGCTATCGCATACCGGATGAACGGCTGTTTCACGGGCCAAGGGGGACTGAAGGCGTTGGTGCAGCAAGGATGGAGGAACATCATTCAGGCTGACCCACCTGCCCTGCCCGGTTTGCAGCGCCGGCAGGAAGGCGGCCCAATCGCTGATCGGCTGGTTGCAAGGCAGCAGACTGCCTGGGCGCGCCGGATGCCTGGCGAGGCTGCTGATCAGGCTGTAGTGGGCGCAGGCGGCTTCGTCCCGCAGCTGTTCTATGACGGCGAGATAAGCCCTTGATGCCGGAGGTGCGGCACGAAGCAGAGAGGCAAGGAGCGCGTTGATCAACCGGTGTACCGCCGATGTCGATCCTGTTGGAATATACAAGTAATCAGATCCTAAAGGAGGCGCCGCTGCATCCGCGACCGGATGGCTGATCAGCGGGTTCAGGTGGCGGCAAAGATGTCGATTTCTACGCGGTATCGGATCGTTCGCAATTTAGTTTGATAATGCGACAAGTGAATGCTGATCATCAGTATATCAACGTGACACAAGCCTGGCATCGACCGGTGCCGCGCAGCAGCGCCAGCTATGCTTCCGCCACGTTGATCCGCGAGCAAAGGGTTCCATCGTCAGCCTCGCAACCCGATCAGTCCTCGTATCGTGGCGACTTCACGCCTCAGGACGATCAGAGCTCCATGCTATTTGATGTGGCCGGGATCGGTTCACTTGAAGCAGCACTGTCCAGATCGTTATGGCATGGCTGGAGATGAATAGAACCGGGTCCACATGGTCATCCCAATAGTTTGCGAATTACTACAGTTGTATAGACGATAATGGGTATGTTGACAGGACCGAGCTTGATCAGCACGCCGAATTTGAGACCGCTATGCGCTATGCGCTATGCGCTATGCGCTATGCGCTATGCGACATGCCGACATGCGACATGCCAATCGGTTAACGATAATCGGATGAAGGCATCTCGAGCGACCGCGCGGCGGGGCTTCCGCACAATGCGAGGCGCGACTGCGGATGGCAGGAGCTGTCGCCGGCTGCCGGCGCTCCGCCGCAAATCGCGCGCCTGTGCTTTAACCGAAGACATGCCGCGAGCGCCGGCACGGCTGCCACGGTAATGGCCGCGCGAGCGGCGATGCCGATGATGGCGTAGCTGATCACCTGGCGGGCGGGAAGCCGGGTTGCGAACGCTGCGGGGAAGAAGACCGCGCCGTCCAGCGTGTTGAGCACGATCATGAGCAGCGGTATGCGCACAAGTGCCGGTCGCGGCGATGGATGGTCCATCCAGCGGACGAACAGCGACTGCACCAGGTAGAATGCGACGATGCGGGCGCCCCCTAGCTGGATGTGCGCGTCAATCCACGGGCCGACGACGCCGCCGTCCTGCAGCAGGAACATTGACACCAGCACGATCAGCATGGCCAGCAGCGCTTCGCTGATCATCCGGTATGCCCACCAGGTGCCATGGAACAAGTGGTTCAGGGCAAAGCCGTACATGACGATGGCAAAGAACAGGTTGCCGACGTTGGTGGTGTAGCCGAACATGGCGAACGGGAAGGTGCCGAACAGCGGCACGCAGATCAGGACCGCGGCGTTGTTAACTGCCAGCAGGACTGCGTGGCGGGTAGCCGCCAGCGTCGTCAACCCGATCAGGAAGAGCACCAGCAGGATGATGTTGATGTCCTGGTACGTCATGTCATAGTCCGATGCCGCAGCCGCTTGAGCAGAAAATCAAAGCCGAAGCCCCCCATCCCACCCAGGGCACCGGACAGGATGATACCACACTGCGGGGCGTTGGCCGCCTGCGCCATGACGGACCCGCCGAAGCCGGCACAGGTGCCCATCAGCATGACCAGGACAAGCTGTATGACGACCGATCTTGCACGTTGGTGTTTCATGGACCGGCCTGTACCGCCGCCTGATCGGTGAGCACCCTGGGGCGCCTGCGGTGCAGGTGCAGGCAAACAGCCAGCATTGGCATGGCAAGCATTGTAATGATGACTTTGGTGATAATGCTCGTGATAGCGAAGCCGGCGACAATTCGAGCTGGGACGCGCGGGAAAAATACGATCGGATAGAATATTATGGTGTCGAAGATCATGACCACGACCAAGATTACCGGGACGCTGAGGACGGTCGGCAGCCCCCAGGGGCGGTCAAGCAGGTAGATCAGCAGCGCCTGCGTCAAGGAGAAGACCACCAACCGCGCACCCATCACGTCGACACGCGCGCCGAATCCGGTGTTCAGCAGGTGCACGTCTTCGAGCAGGAACAGCGAGAGCAAGACGACGCCCGTGGCGACCAGGCAGTGCGTGACGGCCTGACGGGCGGCCCGAGTGCCGTAGATCACATGCTTCAACGCGACGCCGTAAAGCACAACGGGGTAATAGACGAAGCCCACATAGCCTTGATGGCCGTGTGCGGTATATGGCAGCGACTGAACGAGCAACGTGGTTATCATGATGGCGATACTGACGGCGACCAGCAAGCTACGCTGCCGCAGGGCGGTGATTGTCGTCACCGCCAGAAGCAAAGCCGCGATCAAGGCCAAGTTGAGATCGAGATGAGTCACGACCGTTCTCTAGACGGCACTGGAACCGGCACGTTTGGCGAGGTCTTTGCGGTGCAGGTGGAGGCAAACGGCCAGTATCGGCACCGCGAGCAGCGTGACGGTGATCTTGGTGACAACGCCGACGGCGGCGAAGCCGGCAACAGTTTTAAGCGGGTAACGTGGAAGAAATGTCATAGGATAGAATATAACGCTGTCGAAGAGCAGGCTCACGACCAGGACCATCGGAACACGGAGAAGCAGCGGCAGCCGCGAGGGGCGGTCGAGCAAGTAGATCAGCAGCGCCTGCGTCAGGCAGAACACCACCAAGCGGGCGCCCATGACATCGACGCGTGCCTCAAGGCCCGTGTTCAGCAGGTGGACATCCTCGAGCAAAAAGACCGAGAGAAAGACGATGCCGGTAGCGATAAGGCAATGAGCCACAGCCTCACGCGCTGCCCGCGTGCCGTAGATCACATGCTGCAAGGCCAGGCCGTAGAGTACGGCCGGATAGTAGACAAAGACGACATACCCTTGATAGCCATGCGCCTTGTACGGCAGATATCCGACCAGCAGGGTGCTCAGCATGATCGCAGTGCTGACGCTGACCAGCAGGCTACGATCCCGCAGCGCGGCGAACGTCGTTACGGCAAACAGCGAGAAGGCGATCAGTGCCAGGTTTAAGTCGAGATGAGTCATGACAGTTCACGCCCAATGAGTTTTCTGAGAATTATGTCGAGGCCGAACGGGGGCGGAGACGCCCAGCGTGCTGGACATTACGCTTCCTTATTCCTGGCACTCGGCTGCCCGCGCTAGGGCGGTTTCGATGAAAACCGCTGCGACAGCACGATGACGGCTGCCGACAGGATGCAGGCTGGCGCGGCGAGGAGTTCGGGAGCCGTCACGCGTGTGCTTTCTGCGCTGCGGGCAAGTCCGGACGTGACGCGAGCCCTTCGACCTTCAGCCATAGCTGGAGAGAAAGAAACACCGTCGACAAGACGACCACGCCCGTTCTGAAGACGGTGCCCAGATCCGTGCTGCGGCCGAACGGCAGCGTGACTGGTAGCCCTGCAGCGAGGCACAAGTAATCAGGCCGAGCAGAAACAGCGCCCACAAAATGAGGTCGAACCTAATGTGGGTCATTGGCCGGTGAGGCTCAGCAGGCGTTTGATCAAGACATCGAAACCAAATGCGCCGGATGCGCCGAGCGCGCCCGAAAGAACATTGGCCCACTGCTGATGATCGGTGGCCTGAGCCAGCGCCGTGCCCATGAAGCCCATGAACCCACCCATCACGATGATGAACAGGAAATGCACTGCGACCCAGCGCGCCCGGCCTTGCATAATTTCGGAGAACCAGCGCGCGGCGGCGCCCACGGCACCAACCAAGGTGCCGACGGCGCCGGCAGTAAGCTCCGGCCATGAGTTCAGTTCCACGCTGCGGCGCCACAGGTCAGGCCGCAGTTGCGACAGCGAGGTTGTAATCGGCCAGACAGCGTAAGGCTAGCTAGTTGGTAAATGAAAGCAATGGGTTCTCGCTGCGAATGGTCGGTGGCGCTGCTTGCGCTGATGGCAAGGCGAATGACGCCGTCCGGCGTGCTCATGTTGAAGATCCTGCGGGAAGAAGCGTTGGACAGTTCATCGTGCGGGGGATGGAAGGTGTTCTTGGGGTTTCGGAATGACATCGGACGGGACTGACCGGCGACATTCAGCAGTGCCCATAGCTGAAGGCGGGTCAGATGGGTTGCGCGGGGGTCGTCTGGGGGTTGTGGGGGCTTGCATTCCGGCAGGTCTTCGGGAATGCAGGCGGCGTGTGGGATCAGCCATATCTTGAAACGTGCTGCCGCTCTGCGTTGCACCGACTTTTTCTCAGCGGTCAGGCTGGGCGTCCGTCGGGCTTGATGGATCATCCTTGCCAAAGCCGGCTGCGCGGCATGGGCTTGTGCCGGCTGGGGGATGACGGGCGGTTCCGGATTTCCATTAGCGGACTTGAGCGTCATGGGAACGAGGTGCTTCCCCACAAACCATTAGCCAAATAGCGACCAGATCATAGCCATTGCGGCGTCGTATTCGACGTTGTCTCCGATTTTGGCAGATGCTTGGCCAACGTGTCGCGTATACCGCGCCGATGCTCCTTTATCGCCAATCACAGCGAAGGGATACGTTTACATTATGCCGGAAGTGGCTGATTCATGGGGCGAAGCGTGGCTGCCACGGGTCTCCCGCTGCTACGCGATCGAATGCTAGGACAGCGGCGCGGTGACGACCGTCTGGACGTCAGCCAGGGTCACGCACAGGATACGCGCACCATCAGTCGCGGTGATCATGATCAGGTCGCCTACGGTCAGCATGTCGCTGGCGTCGGCGAGGTAGTTGGCACTGCTGATCGCCTGCAGATTGTCCTTGGCCGATTTGTAGTGCCAAAGCGTGAAACCGTTCGCGTAAGCGAGCACCGACAGATTGCGGATGGCGAGGGCCATGGCGAGGTCCTTACATAAAAAAAGCCGCGTCCTTTGGGACAGCGGCTGCTGGAGTTGAACGGGGGATGAGGCTATCGAAGGGCGCACCTCGCCCGTTGATACGAATACATTACGAGAACGATAGCCACTCTGTCAACGATAATTTTCCTATGATTGTTATTCTTAAGAAAGACAATATAGATAACACATCGCAACAATTTTGCGGTGCTTTGTTAACGGCGGTGGTGATTCGGCTGGTCTCCCGATAGCTCTGCGGCCGCGGCCGCTTACGCCACGATCCCCTTGACGCGCAGTGGCCATTCCAAGCGCTCCAGCGCTTCGACCCAGAGTTGATGATCGCGCCTCTCAGCAGCCACTCGCGGGCATGGGGCGATCTGGCGCTCACCCCAGATGCGCAGGATACGGGCGTGCGTAAGGTCGATACGTTGCTGGCGGTATAGTCCGTCAAGACATTTGACCACGTCGTCGGGATCGCACGGGCGGGTCACCTGGCCTTTATTAGCGGTGTAACGGGCGCCGTCACGCCGGGCAATCAGCGCTGCCATGGTCCACAGCCAGGCATCCTCGCCGCTGCCAAACGGCTGTGTGCCGGAGACGCTGCGTGGATAGGAGGCGGCGGATTCGTCGGGCGCATCCGGTCGCTTGCCGAGGTGCAATGTGACGGACTTAGACTTGGTGGAATGGGATGTCAACATGTTGGGGCGGGCGGCAAGCGGCATGGCAGAGCGTTCCAGGTTGTTTCTCTACGCGAAAGTCCGCGCGTTAGCATATAACCATAGGTTGCATACAAATGCAAGTAAACCTGGTTGATTTTCCTATTTCCATCGGCAGCAATTCCTAACATAATCGCGCCACGACGATTCGCCGCCGTCAATCAAGGTTGCCGACGTGCCCGCGCACAGGAGTTGACTGATGAAGCATGAGGATGTCTGGCGTGCCATTGATACTCTGGCGGCCGAAAATGGTCTGTCCGCCTCGGGCCTTGCCAAGCGATCCGGACTGGACGCGACGACGTTCAATCCGTCGAAGCGGCGGATGCCGGATGGGCGGGCGCGCTGGCCAAGCACGGAAAGTGTCGCCAAGGTGTTGGATGCGACGGGTGCGTCACTGGAGAGTTTCACATCATTAGTGTCCGGGGCGCGGGCGCTGGCCAGCAGCAGCACGGGCCGCGCCGTTTCACGCCGGGTGCCGCTGATCGGTCTGGCGCAGGCCGGCGGCGAAGGCTATTTCGACGACGGGGGCTATCCGGTCGGCGGCAGTTGGGACGAGGTCAGCCTGCCGGAGATCGCCGATCCCAACGCCTATGCGCTGGAGATCAGCGGCGAGTCGATGGAGCCGGTTTTTCGTGACGGCGACCTGGTGATCGTCTCGCCCACCGCGCCGATCCGCCGCAGCGACCGGGTGGTGGTGCGCACCGTGGGCGGTGAAGTGATGGCCAAGCAACTTGCCCGCCGCTCTGCCCGTCGGGTCGAGCTCAAGAGCCTCAATCCCGAGCATTCGGACTACAGCTTCGACCTGGCCGACGTTGCCTGGATCCATCGCATCGTCTGGGCTAGCCAGTAGTGGCCGCGGACGGGCTGCTGGGTGCCGATGTGGGCGATCTCGGGCCGGCTTCACGGGTGCGCGCGCCAGGGTTGGATCAGGCTGGATTTCCTTTGACGAGGCGGCGCATTCGTGTGTCAGATCGTCGGCAGGAGGGCTGCTTGCATGGGCCGGATCGCCTGGATGCCGAGTGCCGCGCTTATGCTGCTGCTGGCGGTGGCGCCGGCCCGAGCGGAAGACGTCGACGTGGCGCTTGTGTTGGTGACGGACGTTTCGCGCAGCATCGACGACAGTGAGTTTGCCCTGGAGAAGGATGGCTATGCCGCCGCGTTCACCAGCGAGAAGGTGCTGGAGGCGATCCGCGGCGGCCCGAACGGCAAGATCGCCGTCTCCTACGTCGAATTTGCCAGCAGCTTTGAAGTGCGTACCGTGTTGGACTGGACGGTGATCCAGGACAAGGCCTCAGCCAAAGGGTTCGTCGATCGGCTGGCGGCGGCGCAGCGTTCATTCTGGGGCCGGACGTCGATCAGTGCCGGGATAGATCAGGCGATGCAACTGCTGTCTGAGACCGGGATGAATGCGTCCCGTCATGTCATCGACGTCTGCGGCGACGGCACCAACAACGCCGGTCGGGAAGCCGGGGAAGCACGGGATGACGCGCTGAAGGCCGGGGTCACGATCAACGGGCTGGCGATCATCAACGACCATCCGGTGTCGTGGACGTTCGCCCACGTGCAGCCACCCGGCGGTCTGGCAAACTACTACCGTGAGAACGTCACCGGCGGCCCTGGGAGTTTCGTGCTGGAGGTGCATGATTTCTCCAGTTTTGGTGAAGCGATGACCCGCAAGCTGCTCAGCGAGATCGCAACCGCCTCGCCAACGGGCAGGTTTGCGACGGGGCCCTAGTGCCGCCTGTCGAGGGCGCGCGGCGGGCGGGGTTGGCTCGAAGTCGCCAAGGTATCCAGTTAGGTGCGTTGTGACGCTCGCGCTCTGGCAGTGGCGCAACGCGCTTCTGATTGACGCAACCTTGCTCAAGCTTTTTCATTGAGGCAGTGCGACGTGCCAGACCCCGGCATATCGGCGGCAGCACAGCCAGGCGTCTGATCTACTCACGATGAAGCCATTTGCGCAGCGGGGAGAACCGAATGGGACTGCTCATCAACGGCGTGTGGCAGGAGCATGAGACCGAGGTATCTAAGGATGGTCATTTCGAGCGTCGGGAGACCAGCTTCCGCGACTGGATCACGCCGGACGGCCGGCCGGGCCCGACCGGTCAGGACGGCTTCCGCGCGGTCGGCGGACGCTACCACCTGTATGTCTCTCTGGCTTGTCCGTGGGCGCATCGCACCCTGATCATGCGCACCCTCAAAGGCCTGCAGACGATCATCCCGGTGTCCGTGACGCACTGGCTTATGGCTGAACGCGGCTGGACGTTCGCCGTTGGGGAAAAGATAGTCCCCGACCCGCTGTACAACAGCCAGTATGTCTACGAACTGTATACGCGGGCAGACGAGACCTACACCGGGCGGGCGAGCGTGCCGGTGTTGTGGGATCACCACACCCAGACCATCGTCAACAACGAGTCGGCCGACATCATTCGCATGTTTGGGTCGGCATTTGACCAGGTCGGCGCAAAGCCCGGCGACTACTACCCGAAGCCACTGCGGGCGGAAATCGACGCGGTCAATCAGCGGGTCTACGGGACGCTGAACAACGGCGTTTACAAGTGCGGCTTTGCCACAACTCAGGCGGCGTATGAAGCAGCGGTCAGTCCCCTGTTCGAGACGCTGGACTGGCTGGAGGACCGGCTGTCACGCTCCCGCTTCGTGTGCGGGGAGACGCTGACCGAGGCCGATATCCGGTTGTTCACCACGTTGATCCGGTTTGATGCTGTCTACCACGGACACTTCAAGTGCAACCTGCGGCGGATCGTCGACTACCGCAGCCTGTGGGCCTACACGCGCGACATCTATCAGCTCCCGGGGATCGCCGAGACCGTCGATTTCGGTCACATCAAGCGGCACTACTACATGAGCCACCGGTGGATCAATCCGAGTGGCATTGTTCCGTTGGGCCCGGTGCTCAGTCTTGATGCACCGGCAGAGCGTGGGCGGGACGTCGACAAACTGATCGTCTTCTAGTGTGGTGGTTCCGAAGTCCGACATACTGGGGATCAGCCGCCGTCGTGCGAGCAGCACGCCTGTGGCGTGACGCGGAGTCCGAAAGCATAAACCACACTAGAAACAAACGTTCGCTAGTGTCCGTTGGACGCCCTGACACCAGAGCAATCAGGCCCGGTCTCAGATCGCTCCGGACTGCCGCAGCACGTCCAGCGCCTCGGTGCCGAGCCCCAGCCAGTCGCCGTAAATCTGCTGGTTGTGCTGGCCCAACGCTGGACTGGGCACGGGCGCGACGCCCTCGGTCCCGTGCAGGCGCAGCGGCGAGTTCGGCACCACAATCGGCCCCAGCGCAGGATGATTGATGCGCTGCAGCATGCCCCGTTCGTGCATGTGCCGGTCATTCATCACCTCGACCGCGTTGCGCACCGGGGCGGCAGGGACCTTGTGGCGCTTGGCCGCATCGGCAACCTCATGTTTGCCCAGGCCGATGGTCCAGGCGGTGACCACGGCCTCAGTGGCCTCCATGTTTTCGGCACGCGCCGGGGCGGTTGTGAAGCGGGGGTCGTCCTGCAGGTCGGTCCGGCCCATTGCCCGCAGCAGGTTCTGCCAGTGCGCCTCGGTGACGACGTGGATCGCCACCCAGCCATCACGCGTGCGAAAGGCATTGTATGGGGCGCTGGCCAGGCCGGCTTGGCGGTTGCCGGCGCGCGGTGGCACCTCGCCAGTCCGCAGGTGGTAATCGTAGCTGGAGGCGAGTGTGGCGTACACAGCCTCCTGCATGGCGACCTCGACCAGTTGCCCCTGCCCTGTCACCGTCCGCTGCAGCAGCGCGGTGACGACCGCGGCATACAGGTGGACGCCGCCCATGAAGTCGACCAAAGTCGGGCCGGCCTTCATCGGCGGCCCGTTCGGGTCGCCAGTGACGCTCATGATGCCGGAGGCGGCCTGGATGGTGAAATCCATTGCCAGGTTGTCGCGGTCAGGCCCGCTGATGCCGAAGCCGGTGCCCGTGGCGTAGATCAGCCTTGGGTTAACCTGCGTCAGCACATCGTAACCGACCCCTAAGCCATCCATCGTGCCGGGCGAAAAATTTTCCAGCAGCACGTCGGCGCGGGTCACCATTTGCTTCAGCAGGTCCTTGCCCGCGGTAGACTTGAGGTTGAGCGTCACGCCGAGCTTGTTGGCGTTCAGCATGGCGATTGGCAAGGTCGTCTCGCCGCCGGTGGCGATGATCCGCTTGCGCAGCGGCTCGCCGCCCGGCGGCTCGATCTTGATCACCCGCGCGCCGGCCTTGGCCATCAGCATCGTTGCATAGGGTCCCTGGTAGATCTGGCCGAAGTCCAGAACGGTGAGGCCTGCCAGGGGATTGGTCATTGCGTCTGCCTTGTGATCGATAGGTGCGGGCACGATAGGACATCCGCCGCGCAATTGGCGACAGGTGCCCTGGCGGCTGTGCAAAGGTTCATCCGACCCGTGCTGTCACGGGCCGGGATGCGCGGACGGCGCAGGTCTACGCTCTCAATCCGCCTCTTTGTTTTGGTTAAGCTTCAGGCGGTCTATCAGCCAGCGGCCGGCACGGCCTGGCGGGGTGGCGGTCGGATAGACCGTCATCATCGGCAAGACGAAGCCCTGCGGCGACAGATCCTCCAGCCACAGCCGCACCAGCCGGCCGCTTGCCAGGTCCGCTTCAATGGCGTTGCTCGGCATGCTGCCCCAGCCCAGGCCAGCGCGCAGGAAGGCAGCCTTGGCTCCGAGGTCCGCTAGTCGCCAGGTGCGCTGCGACATCACACCGAACTCCTGTCCGGCAGACAGCGAAGAGCGGTCGGTCAGCACCAACTGGACGTGTTGCGACAACACGCGAGCGGGCACCGGTGGCTTGCCAGTGGCCAGCGGATGCAGCGGTGACGCCACCATCTCCATTCGCACGCTCAGCAGCCGCTCGGTCGTCATGGCGTTGGGCGCGGTCGGCTGCGAGCCCATGATGCCGAAGGCGCAGCGCCTATCCAAGACCGGCTGCAGCACCGCGCCCAATGCCTCGACGTAGAGGCGCAGCGGCGTATTCGGAAACTCCACTTGGAACGCGCTGATCGCGACGGTCAGCAAGTCCATTGGGAACATCACGTCGACGACCACCGACAGTTCAGCCTCCAGCCCGTCCGACAGGCTGCGCGCGCGTGCCTTGAACAGGTCCATGCCACTGACGACCCCGCGCGCCTCGGCGATCAGCGCCCGCCCATGCTGGGTCAGCACCGGGCGACGGCCGCTGCGGTCGAACAACTGTATGTGCAAATGGTCTTCCAGCGTCGCCAACGATTGGCTGACGACCGATTGTGCTCGGCCCAGGCGGCGACCGGCGGCGGAGAAGCTGCCCGCATCGACGGCAGCAATGAAGGTCCGCACCTGATCCAAGGTCACGCCGTCCAGCATATCGCTCCAACCGATGGTAACGATCGAGATTTATAGGCTTTTTAGAGGGTAGGGCAAGCATAGGTTATGGCGGTCACTCAACATCTAGCCTAGGCCGCGCTGCGCATATGGCAGGAGGGACCCAATTGGCATGGCATTCATCGACCTGCTGCGCTGGTTCTGGCCTGACCGAGAACATGCAAACCAGAGGATCCCTGAAATGACCAAAGTTCTTGTGTTGTATTACTCCAGCTACGGTCACATCGAGCAGATGGCCGAAGCGGTCGCCGCTGGCGCGCGGGAGACCGGCGCCACCGTCGACATCCGTCGCGTGGCGGAGACCGCGCCCGAGGAGGTTGCCCGGCAGAACCATTTCAAGCTGGACCAGGCGGCGGCGGTGGCCTCGGTCGCGGAGCTGGAGCACTACGACGCCATTGTCTTGGGCGCACCAACACGCTACGGGCGCATGGCTTCACAGATGGCGAGCTTCCTCGACCAGACCGGTGGGCTGTGGCTACGCGGTGCACTAAACGGCAAGGTGGGTGCGGTGTTCACCTCCACGGCCAGCCAGCACGGTGGCCAGGAGACGACCCTGTTCAGCCTGATCACCAACCTGATGCATCTGGGTTTGATCATCGTCGGCTTGCCATACAGCTTTCAGGGACAGCTAACGCTCGACGAGATTACCGGCGGTTCACCCTACGGCGCCACGACCATCGCCGCCGGTAATGGCGCTCGGCAGCCGAGCGAGAACGAGCTTGCCGGCGCGCGCTTCCAGGGCAAGCTGGTTGCGCAAACAGCGGCCAAGTTGGCTGCCTGACGCAACATCAGCCGGTCTGTCCGCTTCAGACCTCGCCTGCTGCGGCGGTGGCACAGGCACTCCCGGTCGTATGATCGGGAGTGATCTATCATGGATTATGAAGATGCGATCTGAGACGATGTGATCAGATGGGTACCCACGGCCAGACCACGATCGTCTGAGATTTTCATCGGCTTATGGCGTTCGATCATGGTTCGAGCGGGCAAGGCGTATCTGAGGTTGAGGTCAACCCCAGACAAATGCACTAAGGCACAGCCGCACCCTGGGTATTGACATACAGGGCGTAGACCGAGGTGCTGGCGCACATGTAGAGGCGGTTGCGCAACAGGCCGCCAAAGCACAGGTTGGCGCAGGTCTCCGGCAGATGGATCTTGCCGATCATATCGCCATTGGGGGCATAACAGCGTACCCCATCCTCCTTTGGATCACCCCAGCCCATGCTGGTCCAGACATTCCCCTCGATATCGAGGCGCATGCCGTCGGTGAAGCCGGGAAGGAAGTTCTCCGCGAAGACCTTGCTGTTGGACAGTTTGCCGGCCGCGAGATCGACATCGAAGGCACGGATGTGGGCGGGGCCGCCATCAGTTGCACCGCTATCAATAATATAGAGTTTCTTTTCATCCGGCGAGAAAGCCAGGCCGTTCGGCTGGACGAAGTCGTCGACCACCACCTTGACCTCACCGCTGTGCGGATCGGCGCGATAGACGTTGTGCTTGTCCTGCTCCTGCTGCGCCTTCAGGCCCTCGTAGTTGCCGTTAATGCCGTACGAGGGGTCGGTGAACCAGATCGAGTCGTCCGAGGCAACGACGACGTCGTTCGGTGAGTTCAGCTTCTTGCCGTTGTAGCTGTCGGCGATGACGGTGATGCTCCCGTCCAGTTCCGTCCGCACGACGCGGCGACCACCATGCTGGCAACTGATCAGGCGGCCTTGGCGGTCGGCCGTGTTGCCGTTCGAATTAAATGAAGGTGTGCGGAAGACGCTGAGGTGGTTGTCGTCCTCCAGCAGCCGCATCTGTCGGTTGTTGGGGATGTCGCTGAAGATCAGGTAGCGGCCAGCGCGGAAATAGGCCGGACCCTCCGCCCAACGCATGCCGGTGGCCACGCGTTCGACCGCACCGGTGCCTGGGCTGCCCTTGAATCGCTTGGCATCCAGCGCCTCGATATGCGGATCAGGATAGCGCGAGCCGGACAACGGGCCCAGCGGCATCTGGTCGTCGGGCGACACCGCCAATGGGTTGCCGGTCTCTCCCAGCAGGGGCAACTCAGCACCCGCGGCTGTCTGCAATGTCGCGGCGGCTGCGCCCACGGTGGATGTGGCCAGGAATGCGCGTCTGTTCATGTTCGTTTCCTCGTTCATTGCCCTTTGGCCAGGGCTTGTCTGCAGGCTGTCAACGCCGCCTGCGTCGCGCGGAGCGCCGCAGTCATGCGGCATCGCTCGTGACCAAAAGGTAAGCGTGTTGTGGTGGCGGATGTCTAGTCCGGGGGCAGCGACTTAAGGGCCAGTCAGGCTTCGGGAATTGCCTGTCGCCACAGGCTGGCGCGGGGACCGGTCAACAGACTGAGCAGCCACAGGCCACCGGCAACTAATACGATCGCCGGACCGGCGGGAATATCGAGGTTGAACGAGACTGTGAGTCCGCAGACCGAGGCAAGGCAGGCCAGCAGTACAGCAGTGCGGACCTGGCCAGCCAGGGTATCGGACCAGTGTTGGGCTGCGATTGCAGGCAACATCATCAGTCCAACCGACATCAGGGTGCCGAGGGCGACGAAGCCGGAGACCACGCACAGCACGACCAGCATCAGAAAGACGAGGTGCCACAGACCCCCCTTCCCTGCCGTTGCTGCCATGAACCCGGGATCCAGGCTTTCCAGTATCAACGGGCGCCAGATCAGCGCCAGCACCGGCAAGGTCACGGTGGCGACGCCGGCCATGCCGAACAGGGCGGTGTCATCCACCGCCAGCACGTTGCCGAACAGGATGTGAGTCAGGTCCAGGCTGCGCTGGGATGAGATCAGCGCCACGCCAGCGGCCAGCGCCAGCAGATACATGCCGGCGAGTTGGCTGTCCTCCCGCCCACCGGTTCGCCGGGCCAGCCAGCCGGCGATGACGGCGACCCCAAGGCCGGCAGCGAGGCCGCCGAGGCCCATGGCCCAAACCGACAGGCCGGCGGTGATGGCCCCCACAGCGATGCCAGGCAGGACGCCATGCTGCAGAACATCGCTCATCAGGCTCATGCGGCGAAGCACCAGGAACACACCCAGCGGGGGTGCCGCGACCGAGAGGGCCAGGCAGCCTGCCAGTGCACGGCGCATGAAGCCCAGCGCAAAAGGCTCCAGCAGAAGCTCACGCATCAAGCCGCCCGACGTCCCGGGTCCGGCAATGCGTCCCAATGGGCGGTCTGGTCCTCCAGCCGGACGATGGCGGGAAAATGTCGATGCACCAGATCCATGTCGTGCAGCACCGCGACGACGGTCCGGCCCTGGATGCACCAGTCTTGGATGACGGATAACAGCAGCCGCGTGGTGTTGGCGTCGACGGCGGTGAATGGCTCATCGAGCAGGATCAGCCGGGCGTCTTGAACAATGGTGCGGGCGAACAGCACGCGTTGGAACTGCCCAGCCGACAGCGCCTGGATCGGACGGCTGGCCAAGTCGAGCAACCCGACCCGCTGCAGCGCCGCCTGGGCTGCGAGCAACCGGTTGCGGCCGACCGCCCGGAACGGACCCAGCCGATGCGCGGCCAGTGCCACCACATCGCGGCAGGTGATCGGAAATGAACGGTCAAGGTGGCTGCCCTGCGCCAGCAAGGCGATGTCGGCTGCCGCCAGTCCATGTCGGTCGATGCTGCCCGCAGCCAGTGGATGCAAACCGGCGACAGATCGCAGTAGGGTGGTCTTGCCTGAACCGTTGGCACCAATCAGCGCCGTCTGGCTGCCGGCGGGAAAACGCCCTGACACGGCTGACAGAATGGCCCGTGAGCCATGGCGCAATTCCACGTCATCCAGCGTGATCATTGAGCCCACAGCACAATCCCCCAGACGCAGGTCAGTATTGCTGCCGCAAGCAACAGACGGGACAGCGCGCCGGCGACAGGGGAAAGCGGATCACTCATGGTTACAGTATAACATACACCCACTTCGACGAAAGATCGATGGCCGGACGAATGGTTCGATGAGCGACCAGTTTGCCGGGGGGTAAGTCCCACGTCGCGGTTGGACGGACGCTCGGCGGGCGCCTAAACAGGCGCCGATGACTGAAGCGGCGAAGACCCGATCCGATCCTGACACGCTCGCCCGCCAGACGTTGCGTCGCTACCGGATGTTTGCCTCTGGCCTGCTGGCGTTGATGGCTGCGATCACACTGCTGACCTATGCTTTGCCGCCGAACTGGTGGAACGGCCTGCTGCAGGCCGCGGCGAAGGCGGGTTTCATAGGCGGCATTGCCGACTGGTTTGCGGTGACGGCGTTGTTTCGTTATCCACTAGGCATACCGATCCCGCATACCGCGATCATCCCGAACCAGCGAGCGCGCTTGGGTCAGGCGCTGGGGCGCTTCGTCGCCAACCACGTCTTTACTGGGAAGGAGATCTCGAACGTTTTGGGGCAGCTTGATCTGCCCGGCATCCTGCACCGCTTTCTGGCTGATCCGGCGGCGGCGCATCCTGCAGCGGTGGCGCTGGCGGGTACGGTGCCCAAACTGCTGGCCTCCGTGGAGGACGGGCGGGCAAGACGCATTCTGTCTCGGGTGGTGCCGCGGATCATGGGCGGACCTGCGGCGGGCAAAGTGGTAGCGCAGGCGCTGCACAACCTGGTGGAAGGCGGCCGGCATCAAGAGGTTTTCGGCTTCATTCTGGGACAGTTGAAAGCGACGCTGGTGGGGCGGGAAAGCGCGCTGCGCGTGGCGATCGAGGAGCGGGTGCGTGAGCAAGGTGGCCGGCTGGTGGGCTGGGCGCTGGGTGCCTCGATCGCCCGGCGGGTGCTGGCGCTGGTAAATACCGAGCTGGACAAGATGAGCCCGGACGGATCGGAGCTGCGGGCGGCGTTTGATGAATGGGTGCGTCGGGAGATTGGCCGCATGGAGACGGAACCGGCGCGTGCGGCCGAGGTCGGCGCAGCGATCCGGCGGGTGATCTCCCACGAGACGCTGCAGGCCTGGATGTGGGATGTCTGGACGCGGATCCGCGTCGGCGTGGATGCCGATATCGCCAAGCCGAACGGTCGGGTGGTCAGCTACATTGAAGGTGCGCTGGGAAACCTGGGCAGCATCCTGGAGGCTGATCCGGCGGCGCGGGCGCGCCTGCAGGCGGCGTCGGAGGGCATCATCCGCTCGTTAATGCCGGCCGCCCAGTTGCGAATTGCCGATTTCATCGGCCAGGTCGTGGCCAACTGGGACACCGCCACGCTGGTCGACCGGCTTGAGCTGCGGGTGGGCCGGGACTTGCAATATATCCGTATGAACGGGACCATCGTTGGCTTCCTGATTGGTGGCCTGCTGTATGCAGTGCTGGACACCCTGTTCGGACACGTCAGTTTCGGGCATCTGGGTTTTTGAGTGGAGCGAGGTGCATGGTTCGGCTTTCGGTTCTCGACCAGTCCACCATTGTCTCCGGCCGGTCGCCGGACACCTCGATCCGCGAGAGCATTGCGTTGGCGCAATACTGCGAAGGGTTGGGCTACCATCGCTACTGGTGCGCGGAGCATCACAACTCCGATGGTCAGGCGGGCACGGCGCCGGAGATCCTGATCGCGGCGATCGCGGCGACGACGCGGCGCATCCGTGTCGGGTCGGCCGGGGTAATGCTGCCGCATTACGCAGCATTGAAGGTTGCGGAGCAGTTCCGCGTGCTGGAAGCGATCGCGCCCGGGCGGATCGATCTGGGACTGGGACGGGCTCCGGGGTCTGACGGGCGGACGGCCTATGCGCTGAACCCCAGGGCGGAGACAGCGGCGGACCGGTTTCCGGCGGACGTGCGCGACCTGCTGGCCTGGCTGAGCGGCGAGAAGCTGGTCGAAGGGCATCCGTTCCGCGACATCCGGGCCCAGCCGCAGGGTCCGACGACGCCGGCGGTATGGGTGCTTGGCAGTTCGGATTATGGTGCGCAGGTTGCAGCGTATTTTGGCTTGCCGTTCTGCTTCGCCCACTTCATTGGCGACGGCCAGGGCCTTGGCGAGGCCATGGCAATCTATCGCGAGGGATTCCGGCCGAGCGCTGAGCTAGCCGCACCACATGCCGCGCTGTGCGTGTGGGCGCTGGCTGCGGAGACGCAGGAGGAAGCGGTACATCATTTCCGCTCCCGCGAGATGTGGCGGCTTAATCGCGACCGTGGCGTGTTCACGGCGCTGCTGTCACCGCAAGAAGTAATGCGCCACCAGCTTTCCGACACGGAGACGGCGCGGCTGGAGCGGTTGCGAGCACTCTCGCTTTATGGCACGGCGGATATTGTCGGCGGACGATTGACGGCGCTGGCTGAAGAACACGGCGTTGATGAGATCGCCGTCCTTACGACGCTGCACGACCCAGAGGCGCGGCGGCGGTCGTATGCGCTGCTGGCGGATGCGATGATGAGGTAGACGGATCGGCAGACGATGCCGCGGCTGCCAGGGTTTATCCAAAGACCGCTATGGGCGCCAGACGTTTTGCCTGGAGCGCCCCATTTGTTGAGCACGCCATACGCGATAGCGAAACATGGCCCAGGCGACAACCGCGGCACCAAGGGCTACCGGCAGGACCAGCAACGCGAGCCATAGGGCAAATGCGGCGAACGAAATCCCACCCGCAATTATTGCTACGATCAGCGCCCACATCAGGATCCTGCTGGTAATAGGCGTCGCCGGCGGCGACACGAACTCACCATTCAGGGTCATGTCCAGTTCAGGTGGCCGGCGCGGGTTCATGGAAGTCATTTGGCTGCCCTTGGCGCCGGTTCAAGCCCGATCGTAGTCTAAGCCTCAGGCATGAAAGCGGTGCAGGGAGATCAGGCCATGAAGGTCGGGCTTTTTATCAACACGCAGTATCCAGAAGACGTGAACGTGCCGGCGCAGATACCAGCTCTCGTCGAACAGGTGCGCGTGGCTCGGGATGCCGGATTCAGCTCGCTATGGTTTCCACATCACTGGCTAACGGCACCGATGCAGATGCTGCAGATCATGCCGGCAATGGCCTATCTTGCGGCGGAGGCCAAGGGGATGGTGATCGGACCAAACATCCTGATCCTGCCGCTGCTGAACCCGATGCATGTCGCCGAGGAATCGGCCACGCTGGACGTGCTGACCAGCGGAAACTACGTGCTGGGTGCGGGCCTGGGGTATCGCGAGCCGGAGTTCACCGCCTTCGGCATCCCGCTGGCAGAGCGAGCCGGACGGTTCACCGAGAGTTTAACGCTGATGCGCAAACTCTGGGCGGGGGGACGCATCACGCATGAAGGCAAGTTCTTTACCGTCCGCGATGCAGGGATCAGCCTGAAGCCGGCACGGGCGGGCGGGCCGCCTGTGTACGTCGCGGGACTGGTCGACTCCGCGGTGCGGCGGGCCGCGCGGATCGGCGATGCATGGCTGATCGCCAACGCCAGCTCGATACAGGAGATCATGCCGCAGATGCAGACCTACCGGGCAGCCTTGCAGGAATACGGCCGGCCGCCGCTGGAGTTTCCGATCGCGCGGGAGTGCTATGTCGGCAGCAGCCGCGAACAGGCATTTGCCGAGTGCAAGGCGGCGCTGGAGTACAAGTATGCCGCCTACGCCGCCTGGGGAATGACCAGCCCGCTGGAGGGCACAAGCTTTGAGGCATTTGCCAACGACCGGTTCATCATCGGTGACAAGGCCTCGGTAAAGGCCGAGATCCAGCGCTATGTCGAGCTGCTGGGGGTCGACCACTTCATCATGCGCACACAGTGGCCGGGGCTGGAGCAGGAGAAAGTGCTTGGATCGATCCGACGACTGGGGGAGATATTTTCCTCTCTGTGACAGGAATACGGTGATTTTACGGGCCGGCGGGGGTGGTGCCGGCACAATCACCCGTGTCTAACGCCGCAGTCATCGCGGTATTGTCAGGATGGCCCGAAGCGGTGGGGCCGCAGCGCCCGGAAGGATAGCGAGTTTGCATGCTGACCGATCTTCCCAATATCCTGACGCTATCGCGTATTCTTGCCGTGCCGGTGATCGTGATGCTCGTTGTGGTTTCGACGCCAGAGGGCGATGCGGCTGCCTGCCTGTTGTTCGTGGCCGCTGCGATCACCGACTATCTGGACGGGCGGCTGGCGCGCTCCTGGCGGCAGCAGTCTGAGTTGGGACGAATGCTCGACCCGATCGCCGACAAGCTTCTCGTGGGTGGCGTTCTGATGGTGCTGGTCGGGCGCACGCGGATCTCCGCCTGGGGTCTGTATCCAGCGATTATCATCATGTTGCGCGAGATCCTGGTCAGCGGTCTGCGCGAGTATCTCGCTAGCATCAAGATTGGCCTGCCGGTCACGCGGCTGGCCAAATGGAAGACCGGTTTCCAGATGACCGCGCTTGGCTTGCTACTCGCCGGCAACAGCACGGCGATGCTGCTGGGGATCGATTTCATTCCGGTCTCTCAGTTGGGCGAGGTCATGCTGTGGGTGGCCGCAGCACTGACCTTGATCACCGGGTGGCACTACCTGTCGGTGGGCATGAACCACATGGTGAACGGACCAGTAGCTCGCCCCTCGCTCAAGGAGTAGCCGGAGGCACTCGGACACGGACTTGACTGAGCCTACAGCAGATCGGCCACAGCCTGACGGAATCGGGTAATGGCGGCGAGATGATCGGCCGCCGTATGACCTGCGATGCGCTTGTGGTGGCCCATGGCGAAGGTTGTGTGGCCGGTCACATGGGTCACGCCGGCCTGCTTCCAGAAAGCAAAGTCACGATGCCAGGCTTCGTCGTCGCCGGACCCCAGCGACAGCCAGACCTCCAAGCCGACCTGGGAAGGGTCGCGGCCTTCGGCCTTGATCAGGCCGCGGAGCTTCTCGAACACCGCGAGCGCCGACTCATCTGCGGGATACGCCAGCGGCATCCAGCCGTCCCCATACTTCGCCGTGCGCTGCAGCGTGGCTTCGGCGTGGCCGCCGAACCAGACCGGGATGTGGCCGGAAGCTGGACGAGGGTTTATGCCCGCATCATCGATGGTGTGGTAGCGGCCCTTGAAGCTGACGTGCGGCTGCGACCACAACGCCTGCATAACCTGCACCTGTTCCTCGGAGCGGCGGCCGCGGTTGGAGAAGACCTCGTTCAGGCCGGTGAATTCGACCTGATTCCAGCCGACGCCGACACCCAGCCGCAGGCGGCCCTGCGACAGCACATCCAGGCAGGCGGCCTGCTTGGCGACCAGGACTGCCTGGCGCTGGGCCAGGATCAGCACCCCGGGGGCGAAGCCCAGGGTGCGGGTGCAGCCGGCGAGGAAGCCGAACAGCACGAACGGGTCATGATAGGGATTTTCATTGGTCCCTACCCTGCCCTGGCCGGTGACAGTGGCGGGATTGGCCCCCAGCACGTGGTCAGGCGCCTGCAGGTAGTCGAAGCCCAGGCCTTCGACAGTCTGGGCGTAGTCGCGGATCTCTGCGGGGCCGGTGCCGATATCGGCTACGGGAATGGTTGCGCCCAACTGCATAACTTGATTCTCCTGGTTCGGGTCCGCGGGTGCGCGCTGCCGCTTGCTCAGACCGATGCTTGTCAGGCCGCCTGATGACGATGCTGGCTGGCATTACAGCACGTCAGCGACAGCCTCGCGATAGCGCTTCATCGCCGCGAGGTGGTCACCGACCGAGCGGCCAGGAATGCGGCGGTGGTGCCGGCGGTTGAATGCGGTGGTCAGGCAGATGTGGCTGGCGCCAGCCCGCTTCCAGAATGCCACCTCGTTTCGCCAGTCGGCTTCGCTGCCCGCGCCGCAGGAAGTCCAGACCTCGATTCCGACCGCGGCGGGATCACGGCCGGCTTGTTCGGTCAGCCGGCGAAGCTGGGCGAAAATGTCGAGGGCGGATTGGTCAGGCGGATAGGCATTCGGCATCCAGCCATCGCCCCATTTGGCGATACGCGGCAGGGTGTGCTCGTGGTGGCCGCCATACCACAATGGAACGCGCCCGGTTGCCGGGCGGGGGTTGATGCCGGCGTCCTCAATGGTATGGTACCTGCCCGTGAAGGTGACGTGCGGCTGCGCCCACAGCGCCTGCATGACCTGGACCTGTTCCTCAGAGCGCCGGCCCCGGTTGTGGAAGTTTTCGTTCAGGCCGGTGAATTCGACCGGGTTCCAGCCGACGCCGACGCCGAGGCGGAATCGGCCGCCGCACAGCACCTCTAGGCAGGCCGCCTGCTTGGCGACCAGCGCGGTCTGGCGCTGCGCCAGGATCAGCACGCCGGTGGAAAAGGCCAACCTGGTGGTCGCGGCTGCAAGGAAGCCTAGCAGGACGAACGGATCATGGAACATCTCGTCAGCGACGATTCGGGTCGGATCGGCGTCCTTTCCGGCAGCCGGATTGCCGCCAAGGACGTGGTCGGGTGCTTCCAGGAAGTCATAGCCGAGGGCTTCAAGAGTCAGGGCGAAGTCGCGCACCAGCGAAGGCTCGCCGCCAGTGTCTGTAAAGGGGACGAGGGCGCCAAGTTGCATGCTCTGTGTCCTTCGCAAGGGCATCCGCAGCCGCGCCCGGGGCGGAAACCATGAGCCGCAGGGCGGAGCGAGGATTGATCAGGATACAAATCAACAGCGGCTTCCTGCCAAGAACAGGGTTATACGTTGCTGTTTGCACCGACTCGATCAGCGGGTTGATTTACAAGATGCAGGATAGTCTGTATTCAGGAGCCTGTCATGCTGGACTTGGCGCGACTGCCTAATCACCACAGTAGGCTGACACGAACCTGCCGCTGCTGGGCCCAGGTGGGGTGACGAGCGGTCTTTGACCAAGCATCCGCCTCAGGCAAACTATTTGGAAAGTTTTGGCAGAAGCCGCCGGCGCGTGTCAGCTATGGCGTGGCCAGCATCAGGCTACCAGCCAGGCCATGAACCGCATTCCGCCTTCACAGGCGGGTTCCAACTGTCCAAATCACTGATGCGCTTTTGATAAGCGCCACATTTTGGACACCACCGCCAGTGTGGGGTTTCGATCCATTCGTGTTGCTTCTCGTTTGCCTTTGCCTCGCTGTTTGCGCACATGGCTGGACGCACCATCCCAATTGATCACCTATCGCTACGAAGTTTCTCCTCGACTGGATCACCAAATCTGCTGATGTACGCAGGATTTTTTTGTGACGCTCAATGTGAACATCTGCGGGCCTGGGCAATTGTGACGTTGTGATTGAAACGATTTGTCAGCTTTAGCGAGCGAGACCAGGCTGTCCAACGGCCTTACCGCTAAGCCGCTTTAACGCCGGCAATGAAGTGGTTGGTTTCACTGCTGAGTTGTTCGGCCCGGCGCGACAGTTCACTGGCGGCACCAAGCACCTGGCTGGCGGCTGCTCCGGTTTCGCTGGCACCTTCGTTCACCAGGACGATGTTCGACGTGACCTCCGCGGTTCCGGAGGCTGCCTGCTGGACGTTGCGCGCGATTTCCTGCGTCGCCGCCCCCTGCTGCTCCACCGCGGCGGCGATGCTGGCGGCAATGGCGCTGACCTCGGCTATGGTCGAGCCGATCGCCTGAATAGAGGCAACCGCTTCACGGGTTGCGGCCTGGATCTGGGTGATCTGCTGGCCGATGTTCTCAGTTGCCCGAGCGGTCTGATTGGCCAAGGCCTTGACCTCGGAAGCGACGACCGCGAAGCCTTTGCCGGCGTCGCCGGCGCGCGCTGCCTCAATCGTCGCGTTTAGCGCCAACAGGTTGGTCTGATTGGCGATCGTGCTGATCAAATTGACCACCTCACCGATCTTCTGCGCTCCGTCAGCCAGAACCCGGACCACGCCGTCGGTTCGTCTGGTATCTTCCACAGCCTTCCCGGCAATGCTGGTCGACTGCGCCACCTGGCGGGCAATTTCGCTGATTGACGAAGACAACTGTTCAGCGGCGCTGGCAACAGTCTGCACATTGGCGCCCGCCTGGTCAGCGGCGGCGGCGACAGTCGCGGCACGCTGCGTGGTCTGGCCGGCGGTCTCGCTCATGGATCCGGCGGTGACTTGCAATTCGGTGGCGGACGCCGAGACCTTGCCTATTAGCTGGCCCACCTTGGCTTCGAACTCTGCCGCCAGCGCCTGCATGCTTGCCCGCCTCTCCTCATTCACCCGCTGCTCATGGTCGGCCTGGGCCTGCCGCAACCGCTGTGTTTCCACGCCGTTCGTTTTGAAGACTGCCACCGCGCCAGCCATGACCCCCAGCTCATCCTTGCGGTCGACACCGGGGATCGCGGTATCCAAGCGTCCGGCTGAGAGCTCTGACATCGCCCGAGTGATCGCGCCTACTGGCCGTGTGATGCCGCGGGCGATGAGCCAGGCGAACATAACGGCCAGCAACAGGCCGGCCGGCGCGATGACTGCCTGCGTATTCATGGTTGTTGCAATGGCCTGGTCGCTTACCTGCTTGGCCACGGTGAAGTCGCGGGTCTGGGACTCCACGGCAGCCAAAAGTTGCTGCGTCTGCGCCGCGATGACCGGGCGGACTTTTGTCTCAAACAGGCTGTGGCTTTCAAGCATGCCCGTGGAAACGTCGCCAAATACCTTGGCATAAGCCTGCAGCGCGGCCTTCACCTTGGCGATCGGCGGGGCGATGCTTGCAGGAGCGATGTCATCGACGTCCGTGATCTGGCTGAATGCAGTAGCCAGGTTGGCCTTGAAGACTGCCAGCGACTGCTGGTCAGCCACGGCGATGAAGCGCCACGCTGCGGCCGGCACAACCAGTATTTTCGTTTCGACATTGCGGGCCGCCATCAACAGATCGTCGTTATACGCCGCTTGTGCTGCAGCGATCAGTTGCTCGGTCGCAGCCGTCAACTGCTCCCCACCTTCAGACAGACTGGCCTGGTCGGCTTGTAGCTTTTGTTCCATCTGCACCAGGTCAGCGAATCGAGATTTGATTGATGTGGTTTCCTGACGAATGGCACCATAGGTCTGGCGGCGGCTGTCTGAGGCTGCCTCAGCAATCGAGTTTGCCAGCAGATCGTTGAGGGCAGCGTACGTCTCATTGAATTGACCAAGTGCGGCCTCATCCGAGGTCGCCATGTAAGAAACCGCCGATGTCTGCAGCCCTGCCAGAAGGCGCGCGGCAGTCAACGTGCTCTGGCTGTGCGCCGCGAGAGTTCCCATTAAGCCGACCTGCACGCTGGTTTGGCGGAACTGGGTAATGTCGACGCCAACGAGGCCGCCTGCAATGAGGATCAGCATCATGAAGCCGGCCCAGATCCGGGTGCCGATGCGAAAGCGGGCGAACAGGCGGTCCATCTCAAGCTCCCAGGTCGCAGCGGCCGGTCAGATCCACGCGGAAGTGTCTGCCGACAAATATCTACCGAAACCTTAACTCGGCGGATTTTGTTACAATTCCATTTGATATCCCAAATCTGCCCAGAAGTCCGATGGCGGCGGGAACCCCTTGCCGGTTCGCAGCCGTCATGGACTGATGCATCCACGCTGGATTACAGGAGACCTTGATGCCTTTGACACCAACCCGCGACGCCCGGTTGCGGCGTCTGCCGGTCGCGGCACTTGTGTTGTGCGGACACCGCCGCCGGCTGAGCCGGGCATGGCTGCTCGCGGTATACGGTCTGCTGATGGTCATGGCCAGCAGCGGTTCCGTCTTGGCGGCGGCACCGCTTTTGCCCGCCCTGGAGGATCCGGCCTCCAGCGAACATGATCAGGGCAAGGTGATCTTCCTGCAGCTAGTGACGCCCGACCTCGCGGCCGCCAAGACGTTCTATGCCGGCCTGTTCGGCTGGGCTTTCCATGACATCCGGTTCGGCGACGCGCTCTATGCCGAAGCCTACGTCGATGAACAGCCGGTCGCTGGAATAATACAGCGACCGGTCGCTCCTGGTGAGCATGCGCAACCGGCGTGGTTGAATTTCATCTCCGCCACCAATGTCGATGCAATGACGAAGATGGTCGTTGCGCATGGTGGAAAGGTGCTGGTGGAACCACGGGCTGCACCGGATCTGGGACGTGAGGCCATTGTGGCGGATCCGCAGGGCGCAGTGTTTGCCCTGCTGGCCTCCAGCAGCGGGGATCCGCCGGAAAACCTGCCGGACCAAGGTGAGTGGATCTGGAGCACGCTGCTGACGCGCGACCCCGACGCTGACGCGGCGTTCTACCAGACCCTGTTCGGCTACGAGATCTTCGATTTGAGCGGGAATGACGTCGGTGGCCACTATTTGCTGTCCTCCGGAGGCTACGCGCGAGCCAGCGTAAACACACTGCCAGGACGCATCGAACAGTCGCATCCGCATTGGCTCAGCTATGTTCGCGTTGTCGACGCGAGCAAGGCCGCGGCACAGGCCGTCGCATTGGGTGGACGGGTTCTGGTGCAGCCGCGGGTTGATCACCAGGGTGGCAAGATCGCAGTGGTCGCTGATCCAACAGGTGCACCATTCGGGCTGATGGAATGGGTGGACGACGCGGATGCCAGGGTGACGAAGTGACCGCAACTTTCTCCCCGACCTGGCTTGCTCGCGGCCTCCTGGGCGTCGGTGTGCTGCTGATCTTCGGCTGTGACGTCCCGGTCAATTATGGTCCAGGGCCGGCGGGCGGCTACTATGAGCCGTATGGTTACGACTATGGCGCGTGGGGGCCGGGCTTCACCGTCGCTCCCTATCGCCGCAACTTTGGGTTTGCCGGCGGCTACCGAGGCTTCCACGGTGCCCACGCGTTCAGGGGCGCTCCGCCGGGTCGTGGCGTGCCTTCGCTGCCGGGCGGACGTCCCGGTGGCGGGCGTGGCGGCGGTGGTCGGGGCGGTGGCGGCGAACGGGGAGGAAGCGGTGGACATTCCGCGGGTGGCAGCCGCGGGGGCCGTTGACGCCGATCTTCCAGCCAGCCTACCTCCTGTCTGGATGACCGTTCGTCCACGCCGGAGGTTCCGCAGAGCGATGCGGCGGGGTAAGTAAGACTGCCACCCAGCCTGCAGGAGACCAGCCTGATGACGGACGTGCAATCGGTTTACCAACGTGGGCTGGACGGTCCGCCGCTGGGGCCGAACCGCCGCGGCAACAGGCAAGTGGCGGTGATCGGTGCCGGTGCCAGCGGCCTGTGCGCTGCCAAATACCTGCTGCAGAGCGGCTTCGACGTCACCGTCTTTGAGATTGGCAGCCAAATCGGCGGCATGTGGTGCTACAAGAACGACAGCGGCCGGTCTTCAGCGTACCGGACGCTGCACATCAACACCTCACGCGGCGTCACGCGCTTCAGCGACCTGGATTTTGATCCCGAAACACAGCCGTTCCCGGACCATTCCGACATGCACCGCTACCTGGTGCGGTATGCCGAGCATTTTGGCGTAACACCGCGCATCCGCTTTAACAGCCGGGTCACCGCGGTCCGCCCAGTCTTCGATCCGGCGCGCAAGCCACCGTTATGGGAGGTCGCGCTGGCGGACGGCAGGACGCATCGGTACGAGGCCGTGCTGCTGGCCACCGGTCACCTGACCGCGCCGCTGCATGTGCCGGAGCTGCAGGGCTTTGGCGCCGGGTACCTGCATGCGCATGACTACCGTGAACCGGAACCGTTCGTCGGCAAGCGAATCTGCGTCGTCGGTGTCGGCAACAGTGCCTGTGACATTGCCAGCGATGTCTGCGTAACCTCACGCCGCACCGTTCTGGTGGCGCGCTCCGGCGTGGTGATCTTGCCAAAGCTGCTGTTTGGCCGCGCCTTTACCGACATCACCGCAAAAATCCAGCGGCCCTGGATTCCGCGCAAGCTGCGCCAAAGGCTGATCCGCTTCCTGGTTTGGCTGGCGCATGGCGACATGACGGCGCTGGGCTTCAAGCCGGCTACTGCACTGAGCCATGTCACCTCCAACGGCACGGTCATCACCGACATCGCCTACCGCCGCATCTTCGTCAAACAGGGGATCACTTTGGTCGATGGCCACACGATCCGCTTCGTTGATGGAACCGAGGAAACGTTCGACACCCTAATCGCGGCGACCGGGTATCGGATCGACCTCAACATTCTGCCGCCCGAGGTCGTGCGGGTCGAGGACAACAGGCTTGAGCTGTACATGCGGATCGTGCCGCCGGGCTGGCCCGGACTCTTCCTGATGGGGTTCTTCAATACCGATACTGCGCTGAACATGGTGTTCGAGCATCAGGCGCGCTGGGTGCGAGAGTTTCTCCTGGGCAATGCTCACCTGCCGCCGGAGGCGGAGATGCGACAGGCGATCACGCAGCGCGCGGCATGGTATCGCAGCCGGTATCGACAGACCGCACGGCACACGATCGAGGAGGAGCACGTTCGCTACCTTACGGATTTGCGTACCGCACTAAGGGCTGCGGCGGCGCGGGTAAAGAAGCAGCCGGCGCAGGCGGCGTAGGGTCTGCTCGGCCAGGGAATCGGCGGCTAAAGCCGAGCCATGACCAGACGAGAGAATGCCTCAGCCAGCCGCCACTTTGTCTCGTTGCCGACGGCGAAGATCATTTCCTGCAGCCCGTCATGCTCAAGCTGGCGGATCTGTTCGATCAGTTCGTCAGGTGTGCCGACCAGGCAGGTGTCACGGATCAGTTGCTCATCGATCAGCTCCGCCTCGCCCGGATGCAGGTCCGTATAATGGAATTCGTGCGTGCGGAAGTGCCGGTGCTCGGGCGGCGTAGCCTCGACCAGCGCGCAATACGGCTGCCAGATCCGCTGCAGGAAGTCGGGCGGGGGCAACCCGCGTTCGTAGACCATGTCGTAGAAATAGTAGACGCTTGCCATGACGTTGGCGCCAACCGCACGCTTGATCCGCTCTGAATCCACCGCTTCGCCCGGCTGCAGCAGCACAACATTGGTCAACGTCGCGTTGGCAAATCCAGCTATGTTGCGTCCGCTGCGCGCGGCGCCCTGGCGCGCGTGTCCAAGTGCTTCCTGCACCGATACGCCGCGCGGCGGGATCGCGAACACCAGGGCATCGCCATAGGCTCCGGCCAAAGCCATCGCCCGTGGTCCAAAGCCGGATACATATATTGGTATTCGCGGCAGCAGGTTCATGAACCGGGTCTCGTGCCGCAGCATCTTCACAGGGCGAGAGCGTCCTCCAAAGGTATAGTCTACGACCTCTCCGTGCAGCAGGCCGCGTACGACCCGCAGATAATCCTCGAATGCAGCGATCTTCATCGGCTTCTGGTCCATGGTGCGCATGGCGGTGTTGCCGGTGCCGATGCCCATGAACACGCGCCCCGGCGCCATCCGGTTCAATGTCGCCATGGCCGCAACGTGCACTGGTGGAATGCGTGTGCCGGCTATGGCCGTGCCGGGGCCGATCCGCAGCCGCTTGGTTTGCTGGGCTGCCAGTGCGCAGACGGCGTAGACATCGGAGTACATCATCTGGCTGTCGGCGACCCAGGCTGAGTCGTAGCCAAGGTTCTCGATGAAGCTGAAAAAGCCGATTTCGTCGATGTCCGACATGATGCAGAAGCCGAATTTCACTGCCGTCGCCTTCTTGCAATCCGCTGACCCGCCCAGCCTGCCGGACTTGGGGCACGACGGTCAACGCGCTGGCGGTCCTGACCCACCTTCCATAACAAGCGGTATCACCTATCTGCGAAGGGTGTTAGAAGCCGCTCACCAAATCTCGTCAGGTGAGGCGCTTGCTGACAAAAACGCCGAAGCCTAACGAGGCATTCCCGCTGGAGTAGAATGCGTGTCAGCAACAACCCACGATCACGACCACCACGAAGAGCATATGCCGGGCTTTGTCGCTCGCTGGCTGTTCAGCACCAATCATAAAGATATTGGCTCGCTGTATCTGATGTTCGCGGTGTTCGCCGGCATCGTCGGCGGCATTCTGTCGGAGATCATGCGCGCGCAGCTTATGCATCCGCACAACGAGATCGTAACGTCGGGGCAGGAGTGGAACACGATCATCACCGCACATGGGTTGATCATGATCTTCTTCACGGTCATGCCAGCGCTGATCGGCGGCTTTGGCAACTGGTTCATCCCATTGATGATCGGAGCGCCGGACATGGCGTTCCCTAGGCTGAACAACATCAGCTTCTGGCTGCTGCCGCCGGCGTTTGTGCTGATCATGATCGGCCTGTTCATGGGCGAGTCGGGCAGCGGCTGGACGTTGTATCCGCCGTTGTCGCTGTCGACCTATGAGTACGGCATCGGCATGGATTGCACGCTGTTCGCGCTGCATCTTGCCGGCATATCCTCATTGCTTGGATCGATGAATTTCATCGTTACCATCTTTAACATGCGCGCCCCAGGCATGACGCTGCACAAGATGCCGCTGTTCATCTGGTCCGAGCTGGTGACCGCGTTCCTGTTGCTGCTGGCGGTGCCGGTTCTGGCCGGTGCCATCACCATGCTGATCTGCGACCGCAACTTCGGCACGGCGTTCTTTGATCCGCAGGGCGGCGGCGACCCGGTGCTGTTCCAGCATTTGTTCTGGTTCTTCGGACACCCTGAAGTCTACATCATGATCCTGCCGGCATTCGGGATCGTCAGCCACGTTGTCTCAACGTTCAGCCGCAAGCCGATCTTCGGCTACCTGGGCATGGTCTACGCGATGATCGCGATCGGGGTGGTGGGTTTCGTGGTCTGGGCGCACCACATGTTCGTCTCGGGCATCGACGTGGACACCCGGGCCTACTTCATGGCGGCGACCCTGATCATTGCGGTGCCGACCGGTATCAAGATTTTCTCGTGGATTGCCACGATGTGGGGCGGGTCGATCGAATTCAAGACGCCGATGCTCTGGGCGGTTGGATTCATCTTCGTCTTCACCGTAGGCGGCGTGACCGGCGTGGTGCTGGCCAATGCCGGCATCGACCAGGTCGTACACAACACCTATTACGTCGTTGCCCACTTCCACTACGTGCTGTCGCTGGGTGCCGTGTTCGGCATCTTCGCCGGCTTCTACTACTGGATCGGCAAGATATCCGGTCACCAGTACCCTGAGTTCTGGGGCAAGGTGCACTTCTGGATGACGTTCATTGGCGTCAACCTGACCTTCTTCCCGCAGCATTTTCTTGGTCTGTCCGGCATGCCACGGCGCTATCCGGATTATCCGACTGCATTTGCAGGATGGAACTTTGTCTCCTCCATCGGTGCCTACATCAGCGGCGCTGCCGTTCTGGTGTTCCTATATGTTGTGTTCCGCACCTTCACCTCGAAGCAGCACCTGGCAGAGAACTACTGGGGCGAGGGCGCCACGACGCTGGAATGGACCCAGACCTCGCCGCCGGCGCACCACACATACATGGAGCTGCCGCAAATCCGCTGAATCAACCGGCTGAATAAAATTGCTCCGGCGCGGGTCGGCATGGCAGGAAACGCGCCATGCCGACCCGCCGTGAGATTCTTGTCAATGCTGTAACAGCCGGCTTCTCAGCCTCGGCTTTCGCCAGCCAGCAAGAAGCGTTCGACAGCTTCCTGATTGGCGTTAGAGTCCAGGCTCGGCGGTCCGGCATCTCAGCAGCAACGTTGCAACGCGCGTTGACCGGCCTGTCGCCCAACCAGCGCGTATTGGACCGTGATCGTCATCAGCCGGAGTTCAGCATAACCTGGGCGCGCTATCGCGGACTGGTCGTCACCGACAAGCGGATCGTCGAGGGCAAACAAGCAGTTGCTGCCAATCTCACGCTGTTCCAACAGGTAGAGCGGCGTTATGGCGTCAGTGCTGGCGTCATCGCCGGTATCTGGGGCCTGGAATCCAGCTTTGGCAAAGGCATGGGCGACTTCCATGTGATTGAGGCGCTTTCGACGCTGGCCTGGGACGGCCGACGAGCCAGCTTCTTCCGCGGGGAATTGCTGGCCGCCTTGCGGATTCTCGATCAGGGCGACGTAGCACCGGCGGCGATGACCGGATCCTATGCTGGCGCCATGGGGCAGCCGCAGTTCATGCCCTCCAGCTATCTGCGCTACGCGGTCGATTTCGAGGGCCATGGCCGTCGCGACATATGGACGAATAAGGCGGACGTGCTGGGGTCAATCGGCAACTACCTGTCGGCGTCTGGCTGGCGTGGCGATGACCCATGGGGTCAAGCGGTTACCACACCTGCAGACGTGCCGATGCCGGGACGTGAGATCAGGCGCACGGTATCAGAATGGACGCGGATCGGGGTGCGCCCTGTCGGGGACCGATGGGTGGCATCGGACGATACCCAAGCGGCCTTGCTGGCACCGGACGGTTCAGGCGGCGAGACATTCCTGGTATTTGCCAATTTCGCCGCCATCCGCCGCTACAACCCTTCCGACTACTACGCAATCGCTGTCGGGCTGATCGGCGACCAGGTGCTGACATGAGGGTCAGGGTGCGGTCGCAAGCCCCACTGCTGCTAAGGGTCAAGACGTTACGCGGTATCGCCTTGCTGCCCCGATCGACATTTATCCTTCTTGTTGTGCTGCCGGCGTTCGGATGTAATCCGCCGGCAGCGGTCAAGCCCAATCCGCATTACGCGCTGGGCGATCCGTACAAAGTAGGTCCGATCTGGTACTACCCGCGAGAAACACTGGATTTCGATGAGACAGGTCTTGCCGCGGTCACCACGGGCCATGCCTCGCCGCTGACCGCCAATGGCGAGATGTTCGACCAGACCGCCCTGGCAGGCGGGCATCCAACGCTGCAGCTTCCGGCCATCGCCCGCCTGACAAACCTGGAAAACGGCCGCGAGGTGACGGTGCGGCTGAACGACCGGGGCTCCGGCAATCCGCGACGGCTGCTTGAAGTCACCAGCCGTGCGGCTGCTCTCCTGCAGTTCCCGCCCGGCGGCGTTGCGCGTGTGCGGCTGCGGCTACTGCCTGTCGAGAGCCAGGCCGCCGCTGGTGCCTTGCCAGGATCGCCGACATTGGCTTTGACCGCGGCCCCGCGCGGCGGCATTCAGGTGGCGGAGCTGCCGCCGCTTCCGGGGCTGCGGATGGACAGCGGCGGGGTGCCGGGCGCAGCGGCGTCAATGATCGTCCGTCAGCCGCCGCCGTCTGCTTCGCCGCCGTTGCCGCCATCTTCCGCGCCCTTGGCGAGGCTGCCCGAGACGGTAACGCAGACACAACCGTCACCCACGCGGCTGATGGTGCGCCTGGATACCTTCGACAGCTATCAGTACGCCGCGATGCAGCAAGCCAAGATGGCTGCCCTCGGCGCTTTCATTATACCGTTGCCGCAGGGACGCAGCCGTCAGTTCCGTGTTGAGATCGGCCCGCTGCCCGATGTTGCTCAAGCGGATGCTGTACTGGATCAGGCCCTTGCCTCTGGCATACCGGATGCCCGCATCATGGTCGAATAGGAGTTGATGTTGCGATGCTGACCCGCCGTTCAGGCTTACTGGCGTCTGTCTTGACCTTGACCGGGACGTCTGCGATGGCGCAGAGGCACGTAGGCTTGCATGGCCTGCACAAGGGCAAGGATGCTGCCGCTCCGACCGGCAGCCCGGCTGATACGCCGTTGGGCGCGGTCGATACCGCCGCGCGATGGGCATACATCCAGGATTTCGACACCGGCGCGCCGCTGTTGGAAAAGCAGGCGGATGAGGAGATGCCGCCGTCCTCGATGACCAAGCTGATGACAATGTACTTGGTCTACGATCAGCTTCACCAGGGCCGGATGAAGTTGCAGGATGAGCTGCCGGTGACCGAGAAGGCCTGGCGGATGCAGGGCTCCAAGATGTTCGTCCAGGTCGGCAGTTCAGTGCGGGTCGAGGACCTGGTCCGCGGTGTGATCGTCCAGTCGGGCAACGACGCGGCGATCGTGCTGGCTGAGGCGATCGCCGGATCCGAGGAGCAGTTTGTGGAACGGATGAACGCCAAGGCCAAGGAACTCGGCCTGACGCACTCGTTCTTCAAGAACTGCACCGGATGGCCGGATCCGGAGCAGCACATGAGCTGCCGCGACATCGCCACGCTGGCCGGTGGCATCATCCGGGAATTTCCCGAGTACTATCACTACGACGCTGAAAAGTCTTTCCGTTACAACGGTATCGACCAGGGCAACCGTAACCCGATGGTGCAGAAGGGCACCGCGGACGGGCTGAAGACCGGCCATACCGAGGCTGGAGGCTATGGCCTGGTGGCCAGTTCCAGGCGTAACGGTCGCCGCGTGATCCTGGTGCTGAACGGTATGGCGTCGATGCATGAACGCGCCGAGGAGGCGGAGCGGTTGATGGACTGGGCGTTCGCCAACTATGAGGACGTGACGCTGTTCAGTGCCGCCGACCCAATCGAGCACGTGCCGGTGTGGCTTGGCGCGGCGCACAGCGTGCCATTGGTCGCCGGACGGGACGTTGTGGTGACAATGCCGCGCAACTGGCGCCAGAAGGCCGCCGTGAAGGTCGGGTATGACACGCCGCTGACCGCACCGGTCCGCAAAGGTGAGACGATCGGCAAGCTGACCATCAGTGGTGACGGCGTGCCAAACCTGAATGTGCCGCTGCTGGCGGCAACCGACGTGCCGCGGCTGGGCCTGCCTGGGCGAGCAATGGCCGTACTGTCGCGATACGTGACCGGGACGTGACGCGGGGCCATTTCATCACGTTGGAGGGCGGTGAGGGGTCGGGCAAGACGACGCAGTCAGCCCTTCTGGCCGACGCCTTGAAAGCCCGGGGCCGCACCGTTGTACAAACGCGCGAACCTGGCGGGTCGCCAGGTGCTGAACTGTTGCGGGGCATCCTGCTTGGCGGGCCAGTGGACTGGTCTCCGCAAGCTGAGACGCTGCTGCACTTCGCAGCCCGGGCTGACCACGTCGCGCGAACCGTCCGGCCGGCGCTGGAAGCCGGCGCTTGGGTTGTCTGCGACCGGTTCTACGACTCCACGCTGGCCTATCAAGGTCACGGTCAGCGAGCTGACATCGGCTTCATTGCCGAACAGATCCGGCTGTTGGGGCTGGACCCCGATCTGACCCTGGTTCTGGACGTGCCGGAAGTCGTGGCGATCGAACGGGTGCGAAATCGTGGCGGCCAGGCAGACCGGTATGAGCGGATGGATCCAGGCTTCCATGCCCGGGTGCGGCAGGCATTCCGTGCAATTGCCGCAGCCGATCGACAGCGCTGCGTTCTGGTGGATGCCGCGTCCGCCGTACAGTTGGTTCACAACGTGATCATGCAATCCGTATTCGCGCGGCTGGGCTGACGAGTCAGGAAGCTGTTGTCACAAATCCCGGTTAGGTATCGCAGTCAGATGCGGTGCGTTATTGCTCCGGTTCATTGGGATCTGGGCAGGTATCCGTATGCGTATCGTCTCTATGGCTGGCCTTGCAGTCACCCTGGGGCTTGCCCTTGCGGGATCGCCGCGAGCCCAGCCGGCAGCCGCCGAACCCGCCTATGGACCGGAACTGCAGGGGTTCGACTATCCCTGGCCGGTGGCACACTTCCGTCTGGATACGCAGGGGATTACCCTGGACATGGCGTATATGGACGTGAAGCCGGCTGACCCGAACGGCCAAGTGGCTGTCCTGCTGCATGGCAAGAATTTCTGCGCCGCCACGTGGCAGGACACGATCAAGGCGCTGACCAGTGCCGGTTACCGGGTCATCGCGCCGGATCAGATCGGCTTCTGTAAATCCAGCAAGCCGGCGCATTACCAGTACAGCTTTCAGCAACTGGCGGGGAACACCCGAGCCCTGCTGCAATCGCTGAATATCGGCAAGATGACGCTGGTCGGCCACTCCACTGGTGGGATGTTGGCGATCCGCTATGGGCTGATGTACCCGGATGATGTCAGCCAGCTCGTTCTGGTCGATCCGATTGGCCTGGAGGACTGGAAGGTCAAGGGTGTCCCATGGCAAAGCGTCGACGCCTGGTACCAGCAGGAGCTGCAGACCTCGGCTGAGCGGATCCGTAATTACGAGCGGAGCACGTACTACGCGGGGACGTGGCAGCCCGGGTATGAGATTTGGGTGCAGATGCTGGCCGGGATGTACCACGGCCCTGGGCATGCGGTCGTCGCCTGGAACTCGGCGCTGCTGTACGACATGATCTATACGCAGCCGGTTGTGTATGAGCTGGCGGACCTGCGGATGCCGGTCCTGCTGATGATTGGCGACAAGGATACGACGGCGATCGGCAAGAACCTGGCGCCAGCGGCGATCCGCCCGACCTTGGGCAACTATCCTGCGCTGGGACGTGAGGCCGCCGCGAAGATACCAAATGCCCGCCTTGTGGAATTTCCGATGCTCGGCCATGCACCGCAGTTGCAGGATGCAGCGGCGTTTCACCAGGCGTTGCTGGATGGCATGCATGCGGCGGCGACAGGCAACAGAGATTGACCTGCGTCGGCCGCCTCCGTATAAGCCGCCGCTTCCGACGGGACCGCATCGCGCGCGCCCGTTGACACGCGTAGAAGCGGCCAGGCCGTTGCGGCCGTCGTTTATTGGTTTCGGAGATCAGACGTGAAGCGCACCTATCAGCCATCCAAGCTTGTTCGCAAGCGCAGGCACGGCTTCCGGGCTCGGATGGAGACTGTCGGAGGGCGGAAGGTGCTGGCCAACCGCCGCGCCAAGGGCCGCAAGAAGCTCTCGGCCTAAGATGTGGTCTCGCTGGTATGCCGAGCGTGCCAGCCTCGACCGGCCAGCCGGCTGACAGCAAGGCCGGCCGACTAAAGCGGCGGCCTGAGTTCTTGCGAGTCGCTTCGGTTGGGCGGAAGGCAGCGGTGGGCGGCGTCGTGCTGCAGGCAATGAAGCGAATAGACGACCATCCAGCCCGGCTTGGCTTTACGGTAACAAAGAAAGTTGGCAACGCGGTGGTGCGCAACCGTACGCGACGCAGGCTGAAGGCAGCGGTCCAGTTGCTGCTGAAGGAGAGACCGATAACCGGCGTTGATCTTGTGCTGATCGGACGCGACAGCACCAGGACCCGTGATTTCATCGCGTTGCAGGGTGATATCAAGCGCGCGCTGGAGCGAACCGGAGTATGAACAAGTCGGTTCAGCGGGACGCTTGGCAAACCGGGGTGGCGGGCCTGGAGATTGGCGCGATACGCGTCTACCAGTGGACAGTCCGCCCGTTCATTGGCCCGCATTGCCGGTTCTGGCCGAGCTGCAGCGAATATGCTGTTGAGGCGCTGCGTCGGCATGGTCCGCTGGCGGGAACGGCGATGGCAGCAAGGCGGATCTTGCGCTGCAATCCGTGGCATGAAGGCGGTGTTGATCCGGTGCCTGAACATCAGGCGGCACGGACAAACCGGAATATGAGGCATTGATGGACCAGAAGCGGCTTTTCCTGGCGATTGCGGTTTCATTGGCGATCCTGCTGGGCTTTCAGATGCTAATCGCGCCGCATCTGCCAAAGCCGCCGGCACGTCAGATCGCACAGACCGCTGAGCACCCTGTGACCACCCCATTGGAGGGTGCACCCGGCGCAGCGGTGCCCCCAGCACCGGTGGTCGAGCCACGCGATGTGCCACGGGTGAAGATCGATGCTCCCAGCGTCGAGGGCTCGATCAATCTGCTCGGCGCCAAGCTGGATGACCTGGTGCTGAAGGATTACCGTGAGGACATTGCGCCAAATTCGCCGTTGGTGCGCCTGCTGGAGCCGCGGTCGGACGATCACCCGTATTATATTCAGTATGGCTGGACGGCCGCTCCGAATGAGAAGACGAAGCTGCCGGACAACAATACAATCTGGAAGGCGTCCGCCGAGGAGATCGCGCCGGGCAAGCCGGTGACGCTGTCTTGGGACAACGGGGCGGGGCTGACGTTTGAGATCGGCTTCTCGGTTGACGACCACTACATGTTCACCGTCAGCCAGGCTGTGCGCAACGCCACCGGTCAGCCGGTGAAGCTGTTCCCCTGGTCGCGCATCCGCCGCGACTACAAGCCTGTGGTCGCCGGCTATTATGTCCTGTTCGAGGGTCTGCTGGGCGTTGTCGACGGCACGCTGCAGGAGACGTCCTATGACAAGGCGAAGTCAGAAGGGCAGAAGCGCGATGGACTTGCCTATGACGCCGCCACCACCGGCGGCTGGGCCGGCATCACCGACAAATACTGGCTGACATCGGTCATCCCGGACCAGACACTGTCGACGAAGGTCAATTTCCGCCACCTGGATGACCATGGCGACCGCTATCAGGTAGACACCATCAGCACCGATCCGGTGACCACACCCGCCAATGGCGACGTGACGATGATCAGCCATGTCTTCGCTGGCGCCAAGGTGGTGACGTTGCTGGACCGCTATCAGAGTCAATTGCATATCCCGAGTTTCGATAAGGCGGTGGACTTCGGCTGGTTCTACTTCCTGACCAAGCCGATCTTTTTCGCGCTGGATTTCCTGAACAGCGTGCTGGGCAATTTCGGCCTGGCAATCATGGTGTTCACCGTTTTCGTAAAGGCTTTGTTCTTTCCGCTGGCCAACTACTCCTATCGGTCCATGAGCAAGATGAAGCTGCTGGCGCCGAAGATGACTGCGCTGCGTGAGCGGCTGAAGGACGATCCGCAGAAGATGCAGCAGGAGATGATGCAGTTGTATCGGGCGGAGAAGGTTAATCCGGCATCAGGCTGCTTGCCGATGGTGGTGCAGATCCCGGTGTTCTTCTCGCTATACAAGGTGATCTTTGTCACCATCGAGATGCGCCAGGCGCCGTTCTTCGGCTGGATCCATGACCTGTCGCAGGTGGATCCGACCAACGTGTTCAACCTGTTCGGCCTGATCCCCGTCAATCCGGCGGCGTATGTGTCGCTTCTGCATCTTGGCGCGTGGCCGCTGATCATGGGTTGCACGATGTTCCTGCAGCAGAAGATGAACCCGCCACCCCCCGATCCCGTGCAGGCCAGGCTGTTTCAGTTCATGCCGATCATCTTTACCTTCATGATGGCGAAATTCCCGGCGGGGCTGATTATTTACTGGAGCTGGAACAACACCCTGTCGGTTGCACAACAATGGTTGATCCAACGCCGCACCCGCCTGGCCAAGCCTTCGCTGGCCAGGACCTGACCGCGGACGAAACGGCGGCGGCGCTGGAGGCTGGCCGCCTGTTGTTCGCGGCCGAATGCAGGTTCTTCTTCGGTGCGCAAACACTGGATCATCTGCCGCCCCTAGGGGCCAATGAAGTTGCGTTCGCAGGCCGCTCGAACGTCGGCAAATCCTCGTTGCTGAACGCGCTGACCAACAGAGGTGGGCTGGCGCGGGTCTCTTCGGAACCAGGTCGGACGCGCCAGCTCAATTTTTTTGACCTGGGGCAGCGGCTGGTTCTGGTCGACATGCCGGGCTATGGCTACGCACGGGCGTCAAAGGAGATCAAGGCTGACTGGCAAGGCATGATGTTCGACTATCTGCGCGGCCGTCCTAACCTACGCCGAGTCATGCTGTTGCTTGACGCGAGGATCGAGTTCAAGCAGGCCGACCATGATGTTATGGATTTGCTGGACCGAGCGGCGGTCACCTATCAGGTCGTGCTGACCAAGATCGACAGCGTCAAACCCGTCGCCCTGCAACGGAAACGCCAGGCGACAGAGTCAATCGTCCAGTCGCACGCCGCGGCATTCCCACGCATAGTCTCGACCAGCAGTGAAACCGGTGACGGCATCGCCGCGCTCAGGGCAGAGTTGGCGATGCTGGCGGCGTGAGGCCGGTTCGGCCCGGGCATCTGAGAGGAAGCAATTATGGCAAAGCGCAGCACGAATCCAGCTCGGGTGAAGAAGCCGGACGAGGCCGCCAGCTTGCTGCGCCAATTGGCGGAGATGATGCTTGCCGACCATTTCTTCGATCCCGACAACGAGCAGGCTTACAAGCGGCTGCTTTCACAGAAGCGACCTGACGTGACGGGGGAGATCCTGCTGGATGAGGAGACGCTTGAGGTTGGCGGCTTGGACTGCACGCTGCGCATTGAAGCGCTGCGAAGCTGGACGCAGTTCCGCGTGGTGATCATCCATCCGGCGTTTACCGCCTCGGTCGAGGGCGCATGGAGCTTCGAAAAGGAGGCGTTGGGCAACGTCAAAGTCACCCGGACCGGCAAGGCTGACAAGGTTGAGGCCACGATTGAGGCTTTGATCCAGGCAATTGACGGCGACGGGCTGGATGATGAGGAATTCGCGGACTTTCTGCAGGGACTGGATGACGACGGATCTGTTCCATTAATTGGCGACAATCCGGCTGAGCCTCCAGCGGCTACAGCAATGGATCGCAACCGGCTGAAGGCCGTCATCAAGCGCGTCTGCCGCAGACCAGAGGCCGGGCTGAACCTGGAAGATCGCGGCTGGCTGGAGCAGACACCACAACTGCTGCCGGCAATCATCGACGGGTTGATTGATGCGGTCCGCAGCAAGGTCCGCAACGCTATGGTGGTGGAGACATACCAGATGCTGCTGTCGCTGGAGCTGGAGTTTGTCCGCTATCGGCAGGACCGCGGCTGGGACTGGGCAACCGCCATGCTGGAGGAGTACCAGCGACGGCTGATTGAACTTGGTATGGACGATACCGTATCGCGCGCAGACTGGTTCGGCATGTGCGCGGCGTTGACCGAGGCGCGCGTGCCGGTCAGCGATGCCATGCAGACCGCCCTGGCGGAAGCCGGCTTTAAGCCGGACGAGCTAGCCCAGCCGCCCGACGAGATGATGCGAATGCTGCGCCAGTTCATGGACCAGTTGGCCGGCATGGTTGATTCCGCCTTTGAGGTAATCGACGCGCTGCACAGCTCTGCAGCCCTGCTGCCAGCGGCGCTGCGCAGCTTTCTGGCGACCGAGCTGGCACTTTCGCCGCATGAGGTGTTGCGGGATGCCGTGCCGCTGCTGCTGCTGGATGAAGACTCGGCGGTGCGCATGGCCGCCGCGGGCGCACTGGAGCAGATCGCGCATCCCAGCACACTGTCGCCGGATGCGCTGCGGCGGTCGATCATCCTTCGAAACTGGCTGCCGATGACGGATCGGCCGAGACTGGACGTAGCCATCCGCAAGGCGCGACTGGCTGGCGTCGAGATCGGCGCATGGCCGGAACCGGCGCGTGATCTTGAGTTCCACGCGTCAATGATCGACGGATCAGGTGCGCAGAGCATCCTGGGTGTCAGCCGATCCGGCAAACATGGCGTGTTTGCCGGGTTGCTGATCCGGCATGGCACGGGGGTGGTCGATGGCTGGGCGGACCATGACTTGGCGCGTAGCAAGATCAGCAAGCTGCTGCGCGAAGCTCAGATGGCGGCGCCAAGCGTACGGGTGGACAAGGCGTTCGTCGACATGACGGTGCAGCACGCAGTCAGCACCTCGGTTGGGCAGAACGGCGTGCCGCCGACCACGCTGCTGGAAATGGCGGAGCTGTTCGGCGGCACCGAGTGGCGTGACCGCCGCCTGGATGCCATGGCCGAGGCAGACCGGATGTTCGTGGCACTGGAGGCAGCCAACCAGACGCCGGAGGGCGTCGAGGCCGCCTATCGGCGCGGCATCGAATGGATGGCGAAGGACGAAGTTTTCGGCACTTGGTTTGAAGATGGGCCGCAGGTGCATAAAGCCTTGGCCCCGTTGCCCCGTACCGATCAAGTCGGCATGACAGCAGTGGTCATGCAAGAGATCCTGCCCGCGAAACGCGCGCAGTGGACGGAGCGTTTCCTGATGCTGGCGCTATGGTGTGAGGCTGCAACCGACACGAGGCTGCGTCACCGGGTGCCCGATCTGGTGCCGGTGGTGCATGCTTTGGCCAAACAGACGCCGATCAACGCCATTCCGGCTATGCGTATGATCGCCGCGCAGACGGTGCGCGCTGCCCTGCTGGGCGGTTGGTAGTCAGCAGGATTGACCAGGCGCCGCCGCACCCGGAGACTTGGCGAACCATCAGGTGGAGGAAGCCATGCCGGCGCGCACGGGTGCACAGTATCTGGCCGGAGTGCGCGAACGCCAGACTGAGGTATGGCTGCGTGGTGAGCGCGTCGCCGACGTAACCACCCATCCGGGCCTTGCGGGTGGCGCACAAGCAATCGCCTCATTGTATGATCAGCAGAGCGATCCTGCCCTGCAGGAGGCGATGACATTCTGCTGCCCTGACAGTGGTGACCGACTCGGGCTGTCGTTCATCATTCCCCGGACACGTGAGGATCTGGTGCGGCGGCGGGTGATGATGCTGAACTGGGCCCGCTCGACCTGCGGCATGATGGGCCGCTCCCCCGATTTCATGAATGTCACCTTCGCCTGCTGGGCCGGAGCGGCAAGCTACTTTGGTCGCGGCAGGCCGGCGTTTGCCGAGAATATGCGGCGCTACTACCGCTACATCGCCGAGAATGACCTCGTGCTGACCCACGCGCTGATCAATCTGCAGCGAAGCCGCCACGTCAGCGGGATGTTCAATCTGCAGGAAGGCACGGCACTGCAAGTGGTACGGGAAAGCTCCAAGGGGCTTGTGGTGCGCGGCGCCCGCGTGCTGGCGACATTGGGTCCGTTGGCCGATGAGATCGCCGTCTACTCGCCCCGGCTGGCGCAGCATCAGGACCATGCCAGCCCATTCGCGCTGAACTTTGCCATCCCGTGCGACACCCCTGGTCTGCGCTTTCTATGCCGCGACAGTTTCGATCAGGGCAAGACATCGTTCGATCATCCGCTTGGATCGCGCTTTGAGGAGATGGACAGCATCGTCTTTTTCGACGACGTGCTGGTCCCGTGGGAGCGGGTGTTCATCCATGGCGACGTCGGGCTGTTGAACGGGACGGCATCGGTAACGCACTCATCGGCGCATACCGCGCATCAGGGCTGTGCCAAGAACCTCGCCAAGTGCGAGCTGGTGCTGGGGGTGGCGTTGCTGGTGACCGAGACACTGGGGAATGCGCATCTGCCACATGCCGAGGAACGGATCGGCGAACTGGTGATGTACACCGAGCTGATGCGGGCATGCATGCGGGCGGCCGAGGCGGATGCAGAGCTGGATGAATGGGGCGTGATGTGCCCTGCCCCGCTGCCGGCGGAAACCACGCGTAACCTGTTCATGACGGCATATCCCCGGATGGTGGAGATCCTGCAGCTACTGGGTTCGTCAAGCCTGATGATCCTGCCGACCGAAGCGGACATGCGGGGCACCCTGGCCAAGCCGATAGAGCAGTACCTGGCGACCGACACCAGCTCCGCCCACGCCCGGGTCAAGCTGTTTCACCTGGCATGGGATATCGCCTGCAGCTCGTTCGGCAGCCGGCAGGTGCTGTACGAACGTTTCTTTGCCAGCGATCCGCTGACGCGGGCCCGGACGCTGGCCTCGATGTTTCCCAAGCAGCAGGTCACCGATCGGGTATTGGACTTCCTTGGCCGAGACTAGAGCGTGATCCGCGCAGGTGGCATCGCACGGAGCGGTGAATCACGCGATCAAACAACTCAGGCTGCGATCCATTCATCATCGCGCTGCACAACGGCTTCCAGCATACGCAGGATGTCGCTTCCTGTTGTAACCCTGGGCTGGCTGGAGCTGGCATCTGTCAGCAGATGCTCAAGCGGATCCGGCGACGCTGCGGTTGCGTGGCTGCAGAACCCCATCGCCCAATCGGGGAAGCTGCGACGCTCGGTCGGGGTGAAGCTCAGGACGGTAACGCCTGCGTGACGAGGATCGCCGTTGATGCGCTCAAAGGTCTGTTCCACGATCTCGCGTGGGCCTTCCAGCACCTGAGCGAACCCGGACGCGGTGAACAGCAGCGCGCCGGTGACGCCGTTGAGCTTGTTACGCTCACGTGCCGCTGAGAGGATCGCGCGAACTTCCGTCTCCAGGCCTTCTTGTGTCGATGCGGTAGGGATCACCTGGGAAATGGTGTTACGGCTGCAGTAGATCAGACGGTAGAGTGAGTCGGAAAGGATCGGTCTTTTCATGATCAGTCACGCTTTCATGTTGCGGCACGGCTGCGTCCGGCTGTCTTCCAAGCGGGAGATCATGCCTTCAACCTCAATGGCAGGAATTGGGGGTCGGCTCAAAGACGCGCCAGGTCCGCTTGCCGGCGGACTTGGCGTCATAGAGGGCAACATCTGCATGCCGCAGCAGATCGTCCGCCGAAGTGCCGTGTTCCGGAAAGCAGGCAATGCCGACACTGGCGCTGATGTTGACGAGGTGGCTCTCGACAAGGAATGGCCGCGACAGGATGTCGATCAGCCGCGTGGCAAAGGTTTCAGGAGTGGTGACGTTGGGCAGCATGATGACGAACTGGTCGCCGCCCAGACGGGCCAGCACGTCCTGCTCGCGCGTCTCCCGACGCAGGCGCCGAGCAACCAGGCAAAGTAAGGCGTCGCCCACGGCGTGCCCCAGTGTGTCGTTGACCGGCTTGAAGCGGTCGAGGTCGATCATCAGGACCGCGTGTCGGGTTCCCGGTGAGGCCGCATCGATCATCACGCGGGAAGCTTCATTGAAGTGCCGGCGGTTGTTGAGTCCGGTGAGTGCGTCCAACCATGCGTCACCGGGCGCAGCGGAGGATTGCCGTATCTGTGCCAGCCCTCTTCCATCATCGACCATCAGCATCCAGCGTCGTCCGCCAAGGCTACTGACCTGAAAGCTGAGACGCGCCTCTCGTCCAGTCGACAGCCGCAGGCAGCTTCCCGGATCCGCTCGGTCGCCTGCGTCAATCTGCTCGGTGATGAACGCGACAATTGCGTCGCGCTGGTGCTGCGAGAGGCTCGACACACCGGGAAGCAGGTCGCTCAGCGGCGGCATTGCCTCCGCCAGCATTGGCGGCATTGCGAAAAGTCCGCCGGCGTATTCGTTCCAGTACAGCAGCCGCATCTCATCGCTGATAACGGCGATTGCATGTGGCAACTGGGCCAGCATGGCGTTGGCCAGCCCCACGGTCATGCGGCTGCGCGGACGGGGACGTGACGCGGCAGGCAGCGGCACATCGTCGGAGGCTTGCAATCCGTCCGGCGCACAGATTGCCCCAGGTCTCGGCAACGTCTCAGTCTCCTGCATCGGCGACAGCGTTTCCGCGCTCACTTGGAAATGCTGCGGTTCATATTCGCGAGCCATATCATCAGCCTAGGATTGCCGCGCAAATCCAGCGCTGCCGATATTGTTCGAGAACACCAGATCTGGACGCTAACCCACAGGACTTACCGAACCGTTAACGAGAGGGCAGCTTCCGCACGATGGCCGCTTTGTGCGTGAGCTGGAACTTGACCCCTCGGCTCGCGTCGCCCTAAAGCCGGCGAATGGAACTTGCAGAGCACCAGATTGCGGACATGGCCGCGGCAACCCAGCAGGCGCATGTCCTGGCCCAGGCCCTGCCCTTTCTGCGTCGCTATGCCGGGGCGACCGTTGTCGTGAAGTATGGCGGCCACGCCATGGGTGAAGAACACCTGGCCAAGCAGTTCGGCAGCGACATCGCGCTGCTCAAGCAGGTCGGCATCAATCCCGTGGTGGTTCATGGCGGCGGCCCGCAGATCAACACGATGCTGAAACGCTTGGCCATACAGTCGACATTCGTGGACGGGCTGCGGGTCACCGACGCGGCAATGGTCGAGGTCGTGGAGATGGTGCTTGCCGGCACGGTAAACAAATACGTCTCCGGCCTGATTACCAAGGCGGGCGCACTTGCCGTCGGCATCTGCGGCAAGGACGGCGGGATGATCCGTGCCCGCAAGCTGCAGCGCACCAATAAGGATCCGGACAGCCACATCGAGCGTGCGCTGGATCTTGGGTATGTTGGCGAACCGACCGCGGTCGACGCCAGGGTCATCCACGCGCTGACCGGCGGTGGACTGGTACCGGTCATCGCGCCGATCGGCATCGACGTCGATGGCCAGACCTATAACATCAACGCTGATACGGTCGCTGCGGCCGTTGCCGGCGCGTTGAACGCAACCCGGCTGCTGATGCTGACGGACGTGTCGGGTGTGCTTGGCAAGGACGGTACACTGATCCCTTCCATGACATTAGCCGACGTGAGCGGCCGGATCGCCGACGGCACGATCACAGGCGGCATGATCCCGAAAGTGGAAAACTGTGTCGAGGCTGTGCGTCAGGGGGTCAAGGCCGCGGTGATCCTTGACGGACGCGTGCCGCACGCCTGTCTGCTGGAATTGTTCACGGAGGCTGGTCCCGGCACCCTGATCAGGCGCTGACACCGAGGCGTGAATTGATGCAGGCCAGGAGAAATCCTACGGCGGCGGCCGCATCGGCACCTGTCGTCTCAGGACATCCGCCGCGGCGCCCAGGGCCGCGTCTGTCCCTCAGTCCCTAGGAAGGCAAGCTGCCACTGCATCTCCTCCTCTGACAGCGAGAAGCTGTCATCGGGCCGCGGCCGCAGAACCTGGTCAGGCGCTAGACGCCCCAGCATCAACTGCAGAGCAACGGCGGTCTGTGCCGTCAGGCCAGCTTTCCACGCCACGCTGACCAATGCCTTGGCGCTGCGTAGCCCACAGGCCCGTTCAATGATCGGCACCGCGACGCCAGCCTTGACCGCCAGCATGGCTGTTGCCGAAGCTGTTGCATTGCGCCGAAGGGTGGCCAAGATCGCGGCATCGTCTAGCTTGCCGTTCTGATGCAGCATTTGCGCCTGCGCCAGCGCGGTTTTCGTGTCCACTTCCAGAACGGCCGAACCGGCCTGGCGACCAGGGGATGCGGACGGCCGAACCAGGTTTGCCCGGTTCAGTGCGATACGCAGTTGCTGCGAGACTTTCAGATCGAGGTCGGCGCGGGACGCCAGCGTTTCCAGCAGGTTGCCGGTCACGATTTCCGCCAGCATCCGCTGCGCCCGCGGCGGCAGATACGGACGTCTGACCAGCGGTTCCTGCCAGTCGGTCTGTTCCTCAGACTGCGCGGCCAGTGCGTCCAGCGTGGCCTCGCGAATCTGCGCAGTGTGGTTTGACAACAGTGCGGTGATAGCGACGACGTTCTCCGTGCTGACGATGGCGTCCGAGACGGTCTCGCCAATTCGCGGCCGGTTGGCGACCGCTAGAATGGTAGACGGCGGCGGCCCGGATGCAATCAGCGCCACCAAATCTTCCTGCGTCAGCATCGGCGAAAATCGGATTACCGGTTCACAGACCATGACTGCCGGATCGTGCGCTAACCGCAGGATGATGTCACGCGGACCGTCCGGCAAGTCGCGCACGGCCTCCGCCACGCATGTTCGTACCCGCAACGCCGCATCAGCGACCAGCGTTGTCAGGCTGGCGACCGCCTCCTCCTGCAGGCGTTTACGCGCCTGTGTCGGAAGCGTCGGGGTTAAGGCGTCCAGCTTGCGTCGGATGATTTTCTGCACCCGGATGTCAGTGTCGGAAGCCAGGATCTGCGCCAGTTCCTGCGGCAGCGCCGGATTCATCGCCAAGCTGGCCCGTACTGTTACAGACGGATCGGATGCAAGTTCCCGCAGAATGTCTGGACTGGTGGTTTCGCAGGCACCCAACCGGACGCGCGTCGCCTCGTTCGGGTCCATTAATCGCCTTCCAGCAAGGATACGCGCCAATGGCCGCGGCCGCCTCGCTTGACTTCATACATTGCCATGTCAGCCCGTCTGGTCAGGTCCTCGATCGACTCGCGGCTGCCGACGCGTCGTGTGGCAATGCCGACCGACACGCCCAATCCGGTAATGGCCTCGGGCAGCAAAGCCTGGATCTCACTAGCAGCGGTACGGCACAGGTGATCGGCGCGCTCAGCCGCGGTCAGGTGATCGGTACTGCTGAGCCACACGGCAAACTCGTCGCCCCCCAGGCGGGCAATCAGATCGGCAGGCCGCACCAGCCTTTTCAGCATGTTTGCGACCTGCACCAGAACCTGGTCGCCGACGGCGTGGCCTAACTGATCATTCACCGGCTTGAAGCCGTCGAGATCGACGAACATCAATGTTCCCGCCTCGGCGTCGCGATCCAGACGAGCGATCTGCCGCTTGGTCTCCTCGAGAAAAGCGCGCCGGTTCAACAGGCCGGTCAGCGAGTCGGTCCGCGCCTGGTGCGCCATCTCGCGGGAGAATGCTTCATATTCCAGGATCATCCGGACGATGCGCACGGCTGATCCGGCGAGCAAGGTATCCTCTTTATCCCACAGGCGATCCTTGGCGTTACGCCAGATAACAAGGCCAGCATTGGCACCGAAGCGGGTCTGGCAGCCGGCAGCCAGGACAAAGCGGCCATCGGGGCTGACAGCTTGGCCGGCTTCGGCGGCGTGCTGGCGCATGAAGCGGGCAGCGGCGGGCAGGATGGCGAAGGCGCCAGGGCCGCATTCATGCAGCACCTCAACCGGCGCCTCATCCGATGTACCGCCGACGATGGCGGCGCCCTCCGCACCCAGGGCCTGGATCAACGCCCACAGCGCGGCATCCATCATCGAGTCGGTGTCCGTCTCCTGCCCGACACGGGCCAGGATGTGGTCAAGCACTTCGCCTCGCCGCAGTCGGCCGGCGATTTGCGAGCTCTGCGCGTCGCTGGCGGTGATGTCGATGCCAATCCCGCGGGCGCCGATCATCGCGCCCTGCGCGTCGTACAGCGGTGCGGCAGAGATCGACATCATTGCCAGTTCGCCGCTGAAGCGCCGCAGCCATGACCGATGACGGCGCATCTCCGCGATTGGCCGGAATGGGTTGACGATGGTTCCGGCACCGTCGTCTCCCACCAGAAGCTCTGACGGCTGGCCGATCAACGATCCGGCGGGCCAGCCCAGCGGAGTGTCGGGGATGACGAAGACAAAGCGGCCATTGGCATCGGTTTCGAAGGCGATATCGGCGGTCAGGCCGACCAGATGCTGCCAGCGCTGGCGGCTCTCGACCAGCGCCTTGCGTATCGGGTCGGAAGCGATCAGCCCTGTCGCAGAGGCTGGGACGGGCGTATCCAGAATCGTTTGAGTCATGCGCGGCGCGTCCAAGAAGACCGGTCCGCATAAGAGCCACAAATGGGTTAATGAAAGGTTGCCGGCTCAGGATTTGACCGTCTGCGACCTGACCATGCGTGCGGAGGATAGCCCACTTCCCCGCCAAAACAGTCAGACGTTGCAGAATCTTCTTCGATTATCCGCGGCTTGTAGTCAGCGCCGCAGGATGGTCGACCCCGCATAGCGTGCGGCATCCTCAAGCTGCTGCTCAATACGGATCAACTGGTTGTACTTCGCAGTGCGGTCACTGCGCGCCAGACTGCCGGTCTTGATCTGGCCGCAGTTGGTGGCGACGGCGAGATCGGCGATCGTTGCATCTTCGGTCTCACCAGAGCGGTGGCTCATGACCGCCTTCCAACCGGCTCGGTGCGCCAGCTCCACTGTCTCCAGCGTCTCCGACAGCGTGCCGATCTGGTTGACCTTGATCAGTATCGCGTTGGCGGAACCAAGCTCGATGCCGCGACGCAGCCGCTCTGGATTGGTGACGAACAGGTCGTCACCGACAAGCTGGATCTTTGCGCCCAAGGTATCGGTCAACAGCCTCCAGGTGTCCCAGTCGTCTTCCGCGCAGCCGTCCTCAATGGAGACGATCGGGTAGCGGGCGCACAGGTCGGCGTAGTATCGCACGATCCCCTCGGCATCGAGAATCTTGCCTTCGCCGTCCAGGTGATACTTGCCGTCCTTGAAGAACTCGGTAGCGGCGGGATCAAGGGCGAAGGTGATGTCCTCGCCGACCCGGTAACCAGCCTTTTCAACAGCTTTTGCAATGAATCCAAGCGCTTCGTCGGCCGATTTCAGATTCGGTGCGAACCCACCTTCATCGCCGACATTGGTGCTGTGACCAGCGTCTTGCAGCCCTTTTTTCAGTGTCGAGAAGACCTCTGAGCCCATGCGCACAGCGTCAGCCATAGTCGCGGCGGCGATCGGCTGGATCATAAACTCCTGGATGTCGATGGGATTGTCGGCGTGCTTGCCGCCGTTGAGTATGTTCATCATCGGCACCGGCAGGGTGCGGGCATAGGCTCCCCCGACATAGCGATACAACGGTTGGCCCTGGTCGGAGGCAGCGGCACGTGCGACCGCAAGCGATACGCCAAGGATTGCATTGGCGCCCAGGCGCGCCTTGTTCGGCGTCCCATCCAGATCGATCATGATGTTGTCGATGACAATCTGCTCGGTAGCTTCGATACCGTTGATCGCCGTCAGGATCTCGCCCTCCACGTTGGCAATCGCGCGGCCCACACCCTTGCCGCCGTAGCGGGATTTGTCGCCGTCACGCAGTTCCACGGCCTCATGTGCGCCTGTCGAAGCACCGGATGGTACCGCCGCCCGCCCCATGGCGCCGGAGTCCAGGATGACGTCGACTTCGACAGTGGGATTGCCGCGGCTGTCGAGGATCTCGCGGGCAATGATGTCGGCAATCGCGGCCATGGTGCGGGTCTCCGGTCTTGGGATCCGCTGGTGCGTATCATCTTGAACGGGATGTTGCCAGCAATCCCGGGACGGCAGCCGGCCCTCACACATCTCGGCAATCTTGATAGGATGTCGCGTTTACCAACCGAACCATCAGCGCGCGACCGCCCACAGAGATCACCTTCATTTGAGAGCAAGATCGTTCGCCGGCGATCAGGGCCGCCCTACGTTCGGTTCACCAAGAAAAGGGTGCCGCATGAAACATTTTCTCTGCCTCGCCGGGTTTTTGACCGGCATGATGCCCGCCATGAGCCAGGCACAGGTGCAGACCTACTATCATGCCGGGGCGTGGGACGCATTCAGTGGCCGGACCGAGTCGGGCGCAGTTTGCGGGGTCGGCACGACGATGCCGCCGGACAGCCGCCGCCTGTCCATGCGGTTCGATATCGGCGGGACGCTGACCAGGTTCGTGGCAAGCAAGCCGGACTGGTCGATCCCGGGTAATGCCAGGGTGACGGTCGTGGTGCAGATCGGCCTGAACGCGCCGCTGACGGTTCAGGCGACCGGCCAAAGCCACCCATCCGACCAGGGTCATGGACCGGGTCCCGGCCAAGATTCCGGCGCGGCTGGCAATCAACGCGACGGTAACGACGCTGCGGCTGATGTCGGCCATGAGCTGACCTGGACGCTGGATCCGGATACCATTCAAGCGTTCGATCGACAGTTCCGCAGTGCTCCGTCGATGACGTTAGCCTTTCCGGACGGCAATGAGCGGCCGTGGACCGTCTCGCTCGCCGGCTCCACCGCGATCAGCGACACGTTCGGACGGTGCGTCCGCGACCTGACCCGACAGGTGCAGTCATTCCACCCGACGCAGGGCAACAATCCGCCACCGCAGGGTGCCACGCAGCCGTTCAGTCAGCCCAATGCGCCGCCGCCGCCGCAATGACCGCCGCGGCGCCGGCGGTGTCCCACACCCGGCCGAGCGGCTGGCTGGATGTGCCTAGAGCAACATCAGCCTGACTGGAACAGTCAGGCTGATGTTGCTCGCGAAAACAACGGGCTAGACCGCGCTGACTGTTCTAGTCAGCCTGAAAGCGGTCTAGCATGGCAGCATTCAGAGGGGTTGCTTTGCCAAGCGGTCGAATGCCGCAAGCCTGGTGATCAAAGCCTCCATACTCGCCAGCGGAATCATGTTTGGCCCATCGCTCGGGGCTTTGTCAGGGTCCGGATGCGTCTCGATGAATACGGCGGCCACACCAACGGCCAGCGCTGCGCGGGCCAGCACGGGCGCGAACTCACGCTGGCCGCCTGACGCGGTTCCCTGGCCACCCGGCTGCTGCACGGAATGCGTCGCGTCGAACACCACTGGATAGCCGGTTCGTGCCATGATCGGCAGGCTGCGCATGTCGCTGACCAGGGTGTTGTAACCGAAACTCGCACCGCGTTCACACAGCAGGATGTTCTGGTTGCCGGTACTGGCGATCTTGGCGGCGACGTGCTCCATGTCCCAGGGTGCTAGGAACTGTCCTTTCTTGACGTTGATGACGCGCCCGGTTTGACCGGCGGCAAGCAGAAGGTCAGTCTGTCGGCACAGAAACGCCGGGATCTGCAGCACGTCCACCACCTGCGCCGCCACCGCGCATTGCTCCGCTGTATGTACGTCCGTCAAGACAGCAAGACCGGTCGCCTCGCGCACCTCCTGCAGGATCGCCAGCCCGCGGTCCATGCCGATGCCGCGCTCGGCGGCTGCGCTGGTCCTGTTTGCCTTGTCGTAGCTGGATTTGTAGATGACTGGCACCCCAGTCCGTCCGGCAATCGCTTGCAATGCATGGGCTGTCTCAAGCGCATGAGCTCGGGACTCGATCTGGCAGGGCCCCGCGATCAATACAAACGGTCGGTCGTTGCCAATCTCTAGGCCGCCGACCTTCACGTGACAGATGAGCTTCGGGACCATGACAAGATTCCTTCGACAGAAAGCGGCCGCGGCAAGGAATTTTTGATCTGCCAACGGTAATCGGCTACGGGCAAGTTATGTTCTAATAATAAAACATGATCGCAGACGAACTAAATCCGATGATGACGAAAAAGTGCGTAGTTGGTCTTTCTGTGAACATTTCTTTGTCGGACAAACACCATTACAAGAAAAAAGGGTAATTCTTCTTATATATTCATCTTGTCCACAGGGGCAAAATAGCGAAAACCATTAACACAGATTAAAACCATCCGTCACCGGGTTGTCAGCTTCGCAACCCTCCTGTTACCGAAAGTTCGATCGGCGAACGGTGAGGGAACCAATTCGATGCGGACATCTGGGGTGGGAACGACGGCGTATCTCTTCGCCTCCGCATTTATGGTCAGTCTTCCGCTGCTTCCCCAGCCAGCGCATTCCGCCGAAGCCGCACGACACAGTGAATCCACTTCCAGCACGGCCGATGTCATCTCTTCTCGCCCACGTGGAAATCGACTAGAGGTAGCATACCATAACCAGTTGATGCACGCACTGCCGGCACCGACCAAGCGCGAGGTGACCCGCCTGTACGGCATTTCCTGTGTCCCTTATGCCCGCCAGATTTCTGGCATCAACGTCACCGGCAACGCCTGGCAGTGGTGGGCCCACGCCGCCGGCCGCTACGCGCGCGGCGACCAGCCAGAGATGGGCAGCGTGCTGAATTTCCGTCCGAACGGCCGCATGAACCTTGGCCACGTCGCCGTCGTCACCCGCTTGGTCAATCCACGCGAGATCATCGTCGATCATGCCAACTGGCCAAGCGGCAGCGGCTACGGCCACATTTCCCATAACGTCACGGTCGTCGATGTGTCGGAGGCTAACAACTGGTCCGCCGTGCGGGTGGAACTCGGCCGCCGTGGCACCTTTGGTTCGGTCTATCCAACCTACGGCTTCATCTACAATCGGCCTGACACCGGCGCGTTGGTTGCCAATATTGGCCGCCCGGCGCCGCTGCCCACAATCAATCCCGTACCGTCCGACTTGCGTCCGGCAGCGGAGCGTCCGTGGCACGTGATCGAACAGGTCTCCGAGTCCCGAGAACCTGCTGGATCGGAAGCCAATCTGCATCCGACGGCAGTGTCTGCGCATCCGTAACCACCTGACCGCAGGTGGCGGTGTCCTGAGATCCAGCAGCGCAAGCGGGCAGAGACATCAGCAGCCTGCCAGTTGATCTGGCCAAACCGCGACAGTGTAATTGACGTCAGAGGCATTGTCGCCTTTGCGCGATCTGGTCGAACATAAATGAACGGACGCGTGCATGTCATCGGTGCCTCAGGGCGATCAGGCCGGTCTCTCTGCCGGTCGTTGATTGCCGATGGCACCGACATTGTTGCTGTGGTTCGGAATCCGGCCAAATACCAAGCAGCCGGATTGGCGGGTGAAACAAGGCTTGCGGATCTGCGTCAGCCGGGCACCCTGCGGATGGCGCTTGCCGATGCCCAAAGCGTGGTCTGCTGTGCTCATGCCCGCCATGCCGCCACCATCGTGGCAGCCGCGCCCTCATCAGCGGTGCTGGTGCTCTTGGGCAGCACCAGAAAGTTCACTCAGTGGCCAGACCACCATGGCAACGGCGTGCTGGCCGGCGAAGCTGCCCTGCTGCAATCCGGGCGGCGCGGTGTGATGCTGCATCCGACGATGATCTACGGCGCGGATGGCGAGAACAACGTGCAGCGATTGGCGGCACTGCTGCGACGGCTGCCGTTTCTGCCCTTGCCGCGTGGCGGACGGTTCCTGGTGCAGCCAATCCATCAGTCCGACGTGACACGCTGTCTTCGAGCAGCGCTGCGGCACGAATGGCGCGGGCCGGAGAGCCTGGTGATCGCGGGTCCGCTTGCCGTCACCTATGCAGACTTAGTCCGCAACGTGGCAGCCGCGGCCGGACTGCGGAAACCGACGATCCTGCCGTTCCCCGCGGCCCCATTGATTCTGGCCGCAAGAATGACGCAGCACGTGACCACGCTGCCGGTGGTCAGGCCCGAGGAGATCCGCCGGCTGATGGAGGACAAGGCGTTTGACATCACCGCCATGCGCGACTTGCTCCATGTTGAGCCGATCCCGCTGCAACAGGGGCTTGCACTGACATTCGCCTAGGAACAGGAGTCGCGCTGCCGTTCTGGAGACTACCATGCCGATCATCAATAGCCTCGCCGACTTGCATCCGGAAATGACGGCCTGGCGGCGAGACCTGCACGCCCATCCGGAGCTGTCGATGCAAGAGGAACGCACCGCACGCGTCGTGCGGGAGAAGCTGGCGGCATTCGGCGTGGACGAGGTCATCACCGGCCTGGCGAAGCATGGGGTAGTTGGGGTGATCAGGGCCGGCGGCGGTGACCGCGCGATTGGTTTACGGGCTGATATGGATGCGCTGCCAATTCACGAGGAAACCGGCTTGGTATACGCCAGCCGCCGGCCTGGCGTGATGCACGCCTGCGGCCATGACGGTCATACCGCAATGCTGCTGGGCGCGGCGAAGTATCTGGCCGAAACCCGGAACTTTGACGGCACCGTCTACCTGATCTTTCAGCCGGCTGAGGAGTTTGAAGGCGGCGCGCGGCGCATGGTGCAGGACGGGCTGTTCCAGCGTTGTCCAATGCAGCGCGTTTACGGGCTGCACAATTGGCCCGAGGCGCCGGCAGGAACCTTCCTCTGGCGCAGCGGCCCGGTCATGGCAGCCGTTGCGTTCTTCGACATTGTCGTCACCGGCCGGGGCAGCCATGGCGCTTCACCCCACCAGGGAATCGATCCGATCGTCGTCTCGGCGCAGATCATCAGTGCGTTGCAGACGATTGTTTCGCGCACCATCGAACCGATCGAGGGCGGCGTGCTGTCCATCGGCAGCATCGCCGGCGGCCATGCCCACAACATCCTGCCGGAGCAGGTGCTGATGAAGGGCACGGCGCGTTGGTATCAGCCAAAGGTCGGCGCGGTCATCGAAGCGACGTTGCAACGGCTGGTGCACGGCATTGCCGGAAGCTTCGGCGCCTCGGCCACGGTGCGGTTCTTCCACCACGCGCCGGCTACCGTGAACGACGCCGAGGCAACTGCCTTGGCCAGCGAAGCGGCGCTGTCAGTGGTCGGCGCGGACCATGTCAGCCACATGCGGGCGCCCTCGATGGGCGGCGAGGATTTCGCCTATATGCTTGAGGAGAGACCAGGCGCGTACCTCATGCTCGGTGCCGGACGAGCGCCCGGTGACGCGTTGCTGCACCATCCGAAATACGACTTCAACGATGAGATCCTGCCAATCGGTGCCTCATGGTGGGCAACATTGGTGGAGCGGCAACTAGAGCAACATCAGCCTGACTGGAATAGTCGGGCTGATAAAGTTGCTCGCGAAAACAATGGGCTAGACCGCGCTAACTGTTCCAGTCAGCCTAAAGGCGGTCTAGCCAAGCCGGGTAATACACCGCGCCTTCATTCGGCATAGTGGCGGACCGCCTCGGGATCAAAGCTGAAGCCCCAACCGGGCCTGGCGGGCACTACGGCGTTGCCGTCCGCATCCAGTTCGATGCGCTCTCGATAGATCTTCTCGAACCAAGGCATGTGCTCAAGATAATGCCCCGCGGGCAGCGCCGCGAGCAGAGCCAGGCTCATTTCCGGAAACAGATGTGAGGCACACGGCACATGGAACGCCTCACACAAGTGGCCGGCCTTCAGAAACTCGGTCGGGCCGCCCATCCGCTGCAGATCGGGCATGATAATGTCGGCCGCTCCAGCCTGCAGCATCGCCAGCACGCCGCGATGCGTATAGACCGTCTCGCCCGAGGCGATCGGCACGTCGAGCGCGGCACGGATTTGCGCTTCGCCAGCATGGTCGTGGCAGATCACCGGCTCCTCGAACCAGGTCAGGTTCAGCGGTTCCAGCATCCGGCCGATCCGGATCGCCTGCTTGACGCTCATCTGCTGGTTGGCGTCGACCATCAGGGCGATATCAGGACCGATGGCCTCGCGCACTGCCGCGACGCGGGCGACCATGGTCAGCGGGTCGGTCGGCCCTACGCGGGTCTTCATGGCGCGGAAGCCGCGCTGCACGAACCTTGCTGCCTGCTCCTGCAACTGTGGAATGGTCGAGCCCAGCCACAGGCCGCCGCTGGCATAGGTGGGCACCGAGGCGCGGCAAGCGCCGATCAGATGCGCGACGTTCAGCCCGGCTGCCTTGCCTCGCAAATCCCACAGGGCGTTGTCGATCGCCGCCAGTCCGACGATGGACACCCCCTCGTAGCCCAGGAAGTTCAGCTCCTGCCACGCTTTGGCGTTGAGTGCCCCGCCCAGACCCGGATCAAGGCCGACGACAAGGTCTTCCAGCCGTCGGATCATGTCATAGATAACGCTCAGGCGACGGTTGTTGATCGAGAACACCAGACCTTCACCGGTCAGGCCTTCGTCGGTATCGAGCCAGGTCAGCACGCAGTCGGCCGAGCGGATCGATCCCAGGATCGCCGTCAGGATCGGCGGGTCGATGGGCAGGTGCACGACCTGGGTGCGCAGGCGGGTGATCTTCATCTAGGGTCCTCCGAGCGGTTCCACCCTCCGTGGAACCGCTCTAGATGTCGAATCCAAGAACGTTGTTCAGTCTGGCGAAGGGCGTCATGTGCTTGATGCCGCTGTGGGTTCGGATGGTGTTGTAATCTGTCATGAAGGGTCTGAGCGCCTGGGTCCGCTGTAGTGATGTTTCGTAGGCCTTGGCATAAGCCCATTCGCGCAGGCTGGTTTGGATGAAACGCTCGGCCTTGCCGTTGGTGCGCGGGGTGTAGGGCCGGGTTCGCTTATGGCGGATGTCTGTCTCTGCCAACAGGTCGCGGAAGGCGAAGCTGTTATAGGCCAATCCGTTGTCGGTCATGATCCGCTCGACGCTGACGCCGAAGCGCTTGAACCAGGCCAGTGCGCGGCGGGTGAAAGCGACGGCGCACTCGGCTTTTTCGTTGGCCAGGACTTCGCTGTAGGCCAGGCGGCAGGCATCGTCGATGGCGACATGGAGATATTCCCAGCCGGTGCCCCGTTTGTTGCTTTGGCCGGTGCGGTCGCCGGTGATGCGGTGGCCGACCCCGTTGATGCGGCCGAGTTTCTTGATGTCGATGTGGATGAGTTCGCCGGGTTTCTCGCGCTCGTAGCGGATGATTTCGGGTTTGGCCTCGAGCGCCCTGAGCCTTCCAAGGCCAAGACGGCGCAGCACCGCGCCAACTGTCGAGCGCGGCAGGCCAAGCTCACGGGCGATCTGCGGGCCGGTGCGCCGTTCGCGACGCAGCCGCTCGATGGCGGCCAGAGTGTCGGCGTCGGTGCGGTGCGGGCATCGGGCGGGCGCCGAACTCCTGTCCTGCAGGGCAAGTTCGCCCCCCGCCCGATGCCGCGCCAGCCAGCGAAACGCTTGTCGTTGAGAGAGACCGGCGGCGGCGGCGGCATCTCCCACCCGCCACCCATCGGTGCGGACACGGTGCACCAGCAAGGCTCGACCTTGCGGCGTCAGGCGCGCATTCTTGTGGACGTTCATCTGGGGCTCCTGGGGCGTGCGGTTGATGGGTGTGGCAACCACAGCTTCACCCCTCCGCCCCGGATGAACAACCTTCGTAGCTTCGACAGCTAGTGCTCGATCGCAGAGAAGTGCTGCACGCGCTTCGCCGCGTGAATCGGCCACTTCAAGCCCAACCGATGTATCGCCCTTCATTGATGGGCGATACTAGCGCGCCTGTCCCAGACAGCTTCCGGCGGATGGACTTCAGAAGCACGCAGGCTCGCCGGTGGGCATGTCCATCTGGGTGGGATCGTCCGCCTCACGCCCATGCAACAGCAACGCCACCAGACCGGTCCAGCCGGTCTGGTGACAGGCACCCAGCCCCTCGCCGTTGTCGCCATGGAAGTACTCGTGGAACAGCAGGTGGTCGCGGAACCGTGGGTCGGTCTGCAGCAATTTCGCCTCGCCGAATATCGGCCGACTGCCGTCCGGCCGCCGCAGGAACAGCCGCGTCAGCCTGGCAGACAGTTCGTCGGCGATCTCGCGCAACGCCAGGGTGCGGCCGGACCCGGTCGGATACTCGACGCGAAAGTCGTCGCCATAGTAATGGTGAAAGCCGTACAGCGACTCGATCAGCATGTAGTTGACCGGCATCCACACCGGGCCTCGCCAGTTCGAGTTGCCGCCAAAGGCTCGGCTGTCGCTATCGCCCGGAACGTAGCGCACGCTGAAATGCTGGCCATCCAGATCAAGCTCAAACGGGGCGTCAAGGTGCATGCGAGAGACGCTGCGCACGCCATACGGCGACAGGAACGCCGTTTCATCCAGCATGCGCCGCAGCAGCGACTTCATCCGGCTGCCGCGCAGCAGCGACAGCAGCCGCCGCGACCCCTGCCCTTCCACATCCCAGTGCGAGACCAAGGCCGCAAGGTCGGGCCGATGGTCCAGCACCCATTGCAGCCGGCTGGCAAATCCGGGGCAGCGCGCGACCGTTTCCGGCTCCAGCACCTCCACCGCGAACAGCGGGAACAGCCCGACCAGGGAGAACAGGCGCAGCGGAATGGCTGATCCGTCCGGACGCTGCAGCACGTTGTGGTAGAACTTATCGACCTCATCCCACAGGCCGCGGCGGCCGTTCTGGCGCGTCATCGCCTCGGCGATCGCCAGGAAATGCTCGAAGAACTTCGTTGCGGTGGCTTCGTAGACGTTATTGCGGGTGGCCAGCTCCAGCGAGATGCGCATCATGTTCAGCGCATACATCGCCATCCATGACGTACCATCGGACTGGTCGATGCGGCCGGCCACCGGCAGCTTCTGGCTGCGATCGAAGATGGCGATGTTGTCCAGCCCGAGGAAGCCGCCCTGGAAGACGTTGCGGCCCTCGACGTCCTGTTTGTTGACCCAGCCGGTGAAGTTCATCATCAGCTTGTGGAAGACCCGCTCCAGGAACTCAAAGTCCGGCTGGCCGCGCAAATTGGCATCCATGCGGAACACGCGCCACGCGGCCCAGGCATGCACAGGCGGATTCACGTCGCCGAACGCCCATTCATAGGCCGGCAACGCCCCGTTCGGGTGCATGAACCACTCATGCGTCAGCATTAGCAACTGCTGCTTGGCAAACTCGGGATCGATCAGGGCAAATGTCACGGCCTGAAACGCCAGATCCCAAGAAGCGTACCAGGGATACTCCCAGGTGTCCGGCATGGAGATGATGTCGCGGTTGTTCAGGTGCTGCCAGTCGCTGTTGCGGCTGCCCTGGCGTTCCTCGGGCGGTATCGGCTGCAGCGGGTCGCCAGCCAGCCAGCGGCGCACGTCATAGCGGTAGAACTGCTTGGACCACAGCATGCCAGCCAACGCTTGGCGCTGCACCAGTCTGGAATCCGGATCCGGCAGATGGATCTGCAAAGCGGCATAAAACGCGTCCGCATCCGCCAGGCGGGCTGCGACCACCTCATCATGGTCAGCGAACGGCGGCTCCGCCGAGCCGCACGGCCGCCACCGCAGCCGCAGCACGCGCCGCTCTCCACCGGCCAGGTTCAGCCGGACGTGCGCCGCGCACTTGGTGCCCTGCCGCGGATCGATCGCATTGGTCTGACCGTGCAGGACGTAGTCGTTGATGCCGTCCTTGAACGGACCCGCCGCATCGATGCCATACAGGCGTTTGGTGTTGGTTTCGTTGCGGCAGAACAGCCAGGTTGCCTTGCTGTCGATGTCCAGCCGATGTGGCGGCATGCGGTTGTGCCAAGCGACCACGCCGTCCTCGGCCAAGCTAAGCCGCGGTTCAGGGATGCCCGGCCGCCAGTCCCAGGTGTTGCGTGCCCATAGCTGCGGCAGCACATGCAGATCCGCCGCCTGGGGGCTGTGGTTGTCGACGGTGATGCGGATCAGTATGTCGTCCGGCGCGGCCTTGGCGTACTCGACCATGACATCGAAGTATCGGCCGTCGTCGAAGATGCCGGTGTCCAGCAGCTCATACTCCGGCTTGTCCAGGCCGCGGCGGCCGTTCTCCCGAATCAGCTCGGCATAAGGAAATTCCGTCTGCGGATACTTGTAAAGCATCCGCATGTAGGAGTGGGTCGGCGTACCATCGAGAAAGTAATAGAGTTCCTTGACATCCTCGCCGTGGTTGCCCTGTGGGTTGCTCAGGCCGAACATCCGCTCCTTCAGGATCGGATCGCGGCCGTTCCACAACGCCAGCGACAGGCACCATCGCAGCCGGTCGTCGGTGAAGCCTGCGATGCCGTCTTCGCCCCAGCGATAGACCCGGCTGTGGGCATGGTCGAACGGGAAGTAGCGCCAGGCGTCGCCAGTGGCGGAGTAATCCTCTCGCACCGTGCCCCACTGCCGCTCAGCCAGGTAGGGGCCCCATTGCAGCCAGCGCTCCCGATCAGCCAGGCGTTGGCCCTCGGCAGTTTCCAGCAGATGGCTTGGCATCGGGTTTCCTACCGTGGTCGTGAGGCTAGCCGCCGCTCATAGGCCTGGGCCAGCAAGGTGCTGGGGAACAACAAGGCAAAGTAGATCAAAGCGACCACGGTATAAACCTCAAGCGGGCGATACGTGTCGGCGGTCACCAACGTGCCATTGTACAACAGATCCGGCACCGCAATGGTAGAGATCAACGAGGTGTTCTTCAACTGGGTGATCGACTGGTTGACGAAGGGCGGAATCATCCGCCGAATCGCCTGCGGCAGAATGATCTGCCGCATCAGCGGCCACTTGCGCAGCCCCAGTGCTCGGCCTGCATCCCACTGGCCCTGCTCGATCGAGATGATGCCGCCGCGGAAAATCTCCGCGTAGAACGCACCGGTATAGCAAGACAAGGTCATGATCCCGGCCACGACGGCTGGTATCTGGATGCCCAACAGCACCGGCAGGGCATAGTAGAACCAGACGATCTGCACCAGCAGCGGCGTGCAGCGGAACACTTCGATGAAGGCGACCAGCGGCAGATTGACCAGACGTGAGCGGGACAGCCGGCCCAGGCCAAGTAGAAGGCCGATGATCAGGCCAAGAAAGATTGTCGCCGCCGTGTAGGCCAGAGTCACCAGGACGCCGCGCCAGAATAACGGCGCATAGCGCAGCAGGAAGACGAAGTCCCACTGGTAATGCATGCGGGACCTGCTCCTCCCGTGACAGGTTAGAAGGTCAGCCCTGGTGGCACCTGGTCGCGGCTGACGTTGTTCTTCGCCAGCCCCTGCAGCATCCACTCCCGCAACTGACCGGTGCCGCGGTTCATATCCAGCCAGGCGTCGATGACCTCTCGGAACCGCGTATCTGGCTCGCGTTGAATCCCCAGGCAGCTCGGCAGTGCCACGGTGGGATTGGTCAACAGATAATATGGCCCCAGGGCGGGAAACTTGCCGACAGTCGATAGGCCCAGCAGGGCGGCCTGGATGTGCGCATCCGCCCGGCCGGACTGCAGCGCCAGGGTGCACTCGTCGCGCGTCTTGTAGCCGACCAGGTTCGCTTTCGGGCAATAACGCCGCGCCGCGGTTTCGTGCAGGCTGCCAATGTCAAACACGATCGTCAGTTCGGCCTTGTTCAGGTCGTCCCAGGTCTTCGGCGCGATCGCCTTCTTCGCCAGGCAGCCAAACGGGTGGATGATCATCGGATGGGTGAAGGCGATCGACAGCGCACGCGCGGGCGTCGGGTTCAGCGCGAACGCTAGGTCGACCTTGTTGGACTGCAGATCCAGCACCGAATTGCCATAGGTCGACTCGACGTAGTCCAGCCTGGCGTCGAACACCTTGGCGATGTCCTGCGCCATCCAGATCGCTGCCCCCGACCATTCGCCGCTGGCCAGGTCTTTCTGGAAGTACGGCAGTTCCCCAGGCAACGCGGCGATGCGCAGAACCTTGGTGCGACGGACGCGGTCGAAGGTGCTTTCGCTGACGGGCTGCGCGCCGGCCGGCCGGATCAGCGCGGCCGCCTGCACTGCAAATCCCGCGGCAATCACCCACCGTCGGCTCAGTTCTGCAGTCTCCAGCCGGTTCGCCATCTATCCCTGCTCCTTCGCCACGTCCGGGCCCGTCTGCCATCACTCCATGCAATCGCGGGGCCGAGCAAGAGGGTGTCTGTTATGGATGAGGACACGGGATGTCGCGCCGCAAATCCGTCGCGGTCACTCGACAGGCTCTTCCCGAATCGGTCATCTGGCCTATGGACGCTGAAGAAAGTCCGGCAGGGAGAACGGAGGCATGAGGTGGTCGCTTGCGATGGCTGGTTCGGCGGTGGCTCTGCTGCTGCAGACGGCGTGCTCCACCCCGACGGCGGGTGAGCAACAGGCGCTGGTCGATCGGGCCACACTGACTGTGCAGGAGATGTTGGCGCAGAACGTCTCGCAGGACCCCAAGACGCTGCTGCGCCGGGCGCAGGCGGTGATGGTATGCCCGCGCATCTTCAAAGCCGGTTTCTTCTTCGGCGGTGAAGGCGGCAACTGCGTCCTGCTTGCACGGGCGGGCAACGGCACCTGGTCGTATCCGGCGTTCTACACGATTGGCAGCGGCAGCTTTGGCTTGCAGATCGGCATCGAGGATAACGAGCTGTTCATGCTGATCCTGACCAGACGCGGTCTGAACGCCTTGCTCGATAGCCAGGTCAAGCTGGGGGCCAACGCCGGTATTGCCTTCGCAACGCTGGGCGCCGGCATCCAGGGCTCAACCACGGCGGCGGCCGGCGCCGACATCGTCGCCTTCTCAGCCTCCCGCGGCCTGTTCGGCGGCATCGCGCTGGAAGGCAGCCTGATGTCGGCGGACAGCCAGCGGAACCAGTCCTATTACGGCCAGCCTTATGCGTCCCGGCAATTGGTCATGGACATGCAGGGCAGCAATCCGGGCGCCGATCCGCTGCGCGACCTTCTGACCCAGAATGGATCGGTGACTGGACGCGTTGCAACCCCGGTGGAGCAGCGGCAGGGCTACGCGCCAGCCTATCCACAATACCGCCCGTTGCAGTTGCAGCCATCCCCGCCGCCGTCAACCGGAGGCCCCAGCGCATCGGGACCAACACAACATGGCCCGGTGCAGGAGCAGAACTTGGCGCCTCCCTCCCGCTGATGTCCTGACCCGCGGCTGGTCGTGGAACTTCCGGTCCAGCATTGCCCCGATCTGGCCTAGTGTCCCGGTTCGAAAGTTCGTCACACTATGGATCGGCACCGAACGAACTTTCGAACCGATCAGGACACTAGCAAAGCGTTGTTTTCTAGTGTGGTTTATGGTTCCGAAGTCCGCTAAGGCGGCTCATCCATAATAGGGCGGACTTCGGAACCACCACACTAATGCCCGATCGCAGAGCAGCGCGAAACGCGCTTCGCCGCGTGAATCGGCCACTTCAAGCCAAACCGACGTATCGCCCTTCATTGATGGGCGATACTAGCCGGGTGGCAAAGCTGAGCCGGACCTACTAGATTGCCCCGACATGGAGCCGTTCTGGAAGACCAAGACGCTGGAGCAGATGTCTCGTGAGGAGTGGGAGGCGTTGTGCGACGGATGCGGCCGCTGCTGCCTGCACAAGCTGCGCCATGAGGACACGAATGAGCTGTCGTTTACCAACGTGGCGTGCCGTCTGCTCGACCTTGAGTCCTGCCGGTGCAGCGATTACGGGCGCCGCCATCGCCGGGTGCCCGACTGCGTTAGCCTGACCACCCCGTTGTTGGACCAGATCGACTGGCTGCCGCCGTCTTGCGCCTACCGCCGTCTGCGCAAGGGCCGTGATCTGGCATGGTGGCATCCATTGGTGTCGGGCGACCCGCATACCGTGCATCAGGCAGGCGTATCCGTGCGCGGCCGCGCGGTCAGTGAGCGGCGGGCTGGACCACTTGACGAACATATTCACGACTGGCCTGGAAAGCTGCCGCGAGCCCGGCGGCTGCGGGCCGGCGAAACTGACAAGGAGACAGGATAATGTTGCAGGGCGCTTTGTTTGGTGGCGTCAACGCCGCCGTTCTGACTGCAATGAACGCCGATCTGTCGGTCGATCTGGATCGCATGGCCAACCACTGCCGCTGGCTTCTGCAGAACGGCTGCAACGGCCTGGCTGTCTTGGGTACGACTGGCGAAGCCAACAGCCTGGGCGTCAGCGAGCGCATTGCGGTGCTGGAGGGGCTGATCGAGCGTGGGATCCCGGCGTCGAAACTGTTGCCCGGCACCGGTACGACTGCAATCCCGGACACTGTGCTGCTGACCCGCAACGCCGAGGCGCTTGGTTGCCGAGGCGCCCTGCTGCTGCCGCCGTTCTATTACAAGAACCCCTCGGACGAAGGACTGTTAGCTTATTTCAACGAAGTGGCGCAGCGTGTCGCCGGCGACATTAAGCTTTATCTCTACAATTTTCCGCAGCAGTCAGCGATTCCGTTCTCGGTCGATTTTATCGCTCGGTTGCTGAAGGCGGCTCCTGGCAAGATACAGGGGATCAAGGACAGCAGCGGCAACTATGAGAACAGCCTGTCCTACGTGCAGGCGTTCGCCGCCGATGGGTTCGAGGTGTATGCCGGCGACGACTCGCTGCTAAAGCCGTTGCTGGAAAAGGGCGGCGCCGGCAGCATAACCGCCGCATCGAATGTCAACTGCGCGCTGGGTGCGGAAGTCTATGCCAACTGCAACAATTCCAACGGGGCCGCGGCGCACCAGGTTCTGGCGGCGACACGTAAGGCCGTCACCTCTGTGCCGCTGATTCCTGCGTTGAAGTCGCTGGTCGCGCGCCACACCGGCGACGCGCGCTGGTTGAACATCCGCCCGCCGCATCTGCGGCTGACCGCGGCCCAGGAGGCAAGTCTGTTCGCCCAGTTCGACGCCAGCGGCATCACTCTGGCCAAGGCAGCCTGATCGCACGCCACGTTCAGGCGAAGCGTCGTTCGCCCGCGCGGCGACGCTACTAGTTTAATAGCCGGCCTCGGTTGATGGTGTCCCCGGCGCGATTCGAACGCACGGCCCCAAGATTAGGAATCTTGTGCTCTATCCGGCTGAGCTACGGGGACACTAACCGTGCCTATACCACAAATTCGTCCGAAACGAAGCCCCGGAACCCGCTTCGAAGGCCTCAGGCCCGCGCAATACGCCCTTCGATCGGATACGCAGGATCATTGTATCCAGGCGTGGATGGATGCCCCTGCGAGACCAGTCGGTCGATCACTGCCTCATCCTCTGGGGTTAGCCGGCAAGACATGGCCGTAACGTAGTCCTGCCACTGCTCCTCAGTCCGAGGGCCAGCAATGGCGGCAGTAACAAAACGGTTGTTCAACACCCAGGCAAAGGCAAACTGGCCCGGCAACACCCCCTTGGCACGAGCATGCGCCGCAATGTCCTGCGCGATGCGCAGGCTCTCTGGGCGCCACTCCGACTCCATCATGCGCCGATCCTGCCGCCCGGCTCGAGTGCCAGCCTCGGGCGCCGCGTCAGGCGCGTATTTTCCGGTCAGCACGCCCCTGGCCAGCGGGCTGTACGGCACCACCCCGATGCCAAAGTAGCCGCATGCCGGCAGGTGTTCGGTTTCAACCTCACGGTTCAGAGCATTGTACAACGGCTGGCTCGCTACCGGCCGATCGATCCCGGCATCATCGCACAGCCGGCAGATCTCGGCGACTCGCCAACTCCGATAGTTGGAGACGCCGAAGTAGCGGATCTTCCCAGCATGAACCAGATCCGCCAATGCACCCACCGTCTCAGCCAGTGGCGTGGCGTGATCTTCCTTATGCAAATAAAGCACGTCGATTTCCGTCATTCCCAACCGCCGCAGGCTGGCGTCCACAGCTTGCTGGACGTGGCGCCGGGACAAGCCGCGTCCGTTCGGGCCAGGCTCTGTCGGATTGGCGCATTTGGTTGCCACGATCCACCAGGACCGATGACCGGCGACCGCACGTCCCACCACCTCTTCCGACTGGCCGCCGTTATAGGCATCGGCGGTGTCGATGAAGTTCACACCCTGATCCCTGGCGGCGGAGACAATGCGCCGTGCCGTCGTCTCATCCGTAGCGCCACCAAACATCATCGTGCCCAGGCACAGCGGGGACACCTGCAGCCCGCTTCGTCCCAATTTCCGGTAGTCCATTCTCTGGTCCTTTGCTTGGCTCTCTCGCCGTGTCGCCGGCTAAGTCGTTGCCTCTGTCCAGCACCGTTCGGACAGGCTTGAATGCAGCGATGGGAAACCCCTCGAGTTCCAAACGACCCTCGTTGCTGACGCTGTTTGTCAGCTTCGTGAGCATTGGATTGATGAGCGTCGGCGGTGGCCTGGCAGCCTGGACGCGACGCGAGGTGGTTCAAAGGCGAGGCTGGCTGGACGACCGGCAGTTCCTGTCCGGCTATGCGCTCTCGCAGCTAATCCCAGGTGCGACCAACGTCAACCTGGCGGTCTTCATTGGCACCCAGATGCGCGGCGCCCCCGGGGCGGTTGTATGCTTCTGCGGCCTGAACGCGTTGCCGGTGGGGATCGTGCTGGCAGCCGGCATGTTGTACCTGCACGGCGGCAACCTGGCCGCACAGGTCTGGATCAGTGCCGGACTGGCGGGAATCGGCGCCGCGGCGATCGGATTGAACCTGGGCACCGGCGTTCGCCTGGCGCGCCGAAGCCTGCATCAGGCGTTCCAGATCGCGGTCGCAATCGTCGTCGCCCTCTCCGTTGGTGTGTTCGACTTGGCATTGCTGCGCGTTTTGCTGGTCATGTTGCCGGTCAGCCTGCTGGCAGCGTCGTTGACCAGGCCAGGATAATGCCGCCGCTGCCGCAGCTTATCGGTTTGTTCGCCGGGCTGTCGCTGCTGGCCTTCGGCGGTGGCGCTGGAGTCATCCCTGCAATGCAGCTTGCCGCCGTCGACCACTACCACTGGCTGAGCGCGACGCAGTTTCTCGACATGTTCGCCATCTCCCGCGCCGCTCCTGGGCCGGGCTCGCTGATCGTGGTGCTGATCGGGCTGAAGGCCGCCGGGCTGGCCGGCGGGGCAGTCTCCTTCGCAGCCATGTTTACGCCTTCCTGCGTAATCGTCCACATCGTCGCCCGGTCCTGGGAACAGGCCGCTCAGTCTGCCTGGCGGCCCGTCGTGGAACGGGCCTTGGCGCCGATCGCCATTGGCCTGACATTTGCCAGCGGCCTCGCGCTGATGCGCGGCACCGAACACGGCTGGCTGCCGTGGGGCCTGACAATCCTCAGCACGGCGCTTTTCAGCATGACCAGGATCAACCCGTTGCTGCTGCTTGGCGCGGGTGCGGCGACTTTGTTGCTTGTTGGGCGATAAGCGCCCGCCGTATAGGGACAACCCTGGATGGTCGAGAGCAAGCAATGACTTTTTCAGTCGGCATCGGGGTCATTACCTACAACCGTCGGGATATACTCACGGGGACGATTGATCGCCTCCGCAGCAGCACGCGTCAGGCCGACGCCGCCCTTGTCGTGGCGGACGACGGCTCCAGCGACGGCACGCTGGCCATGCTCCGCGACGAGCGTGTACCCGTGATCACCGGCGTCAACATGGGCATCGCCTGGAACAAAAACCGAGCGCTGTTCTTGCTGGCACAGATGCTGGGATGTGAGACAGTTATCCTGCTTGAAGACGATACCCGGCCCGACCGGGACGGCTGGGAGACACCCTGGATGCAGGCGGCGAGGCGATGGGGCCACGTCAACCTCGCTGGCGATTGGATGCAGGAGCATTTTCTCTCCGGCGTCGGCACCCCGGATGATCCGGTGCGCAGCCGGCTGGTGACGGCTCAATGCGCCGCCTATTCATGGACGGCATTGACCTATGGCGGGTACTTCGACCCTCGCTTCACCGGTTACGGCCACGAACACGTCGATCACTCCCGCCGTCTGGTCCGTCTTGGCTTCGGCGGCACGGATACGCTTGTCGACGGGCAGGAGCAGGTGTTGTTCCACCTGCTGAAGGGCGGCGTCACCGTGGTCAGTTGCCAAAGTCATTACGATGCGGCGCAGGCACAGCAGAATCTGCTGGTCGCACAGCAGACGACTGCACAGCAGGAGTATCGGGCGCCCTGGCGCACCGACAGCCAGATGCGCCAGTTCCGCGCCGAAACAGAAAGCGCCCTGAGCGAGGGTATGGAGCGCTTTCGCCTGACGCCGGCCGAAGCGAGCGGCACGCCACCGCGCGGCGTGGTGCGCGGCTCGTTCGGCCGTTTGTTCCGCTGGTCCTAGATTATGCCGTCGCAGCGCGATGCGGCCCAGCCCGCGGACGGCGATGAGACCCCGCTGATCCGGTCGCTCGATGGTTTCTTCGATGCGGACTGGTATCTGACGCGGTATCCCGAGATTCGCGCCAGCCGACTATCGCCGATCGTGCATTTCATCCGGCACGGTATCGGTGAACGCCGCGACCCGAACGCCTTCTTCGACAGCGCTTGGTACAGCGAGCACCATGCCGATGTCAGCGCGGCCGGCGTGCATCCCCTGCTGCACTATCTGCAGGCGGGTGCGGCGGAGCTGCGCAGCCCGCATCCCAGCTTCGACGCGGTGTATTATGCCAGTCAGCATCCTGAAGCCGCAGCCAATCCCCTGCTCTATCATATGCGTGTCGGCCGCGCCCGTGGCTATCTGACGCAGCCTGCTTTCCACATTGAAGACTATCTGCCATCGACCCTTCCGCTGCCCGGGCTGCCGCCTCGCGTCCTGGTGGACGTCATCGTCCCGGTTTATCGCGGCCTGGAGGAAACCAGGCGGTGCATAGCCTCTGTCCTTGCCGACCAGGGTCGCCCTCTCGGGCGACTGATCGTCATCGATGACCGATCGCCCGACCCTGAGCTTGTGGCGTGGCTTGACGTGCTGGACGGCTGCGAGCCACGCGTTTTGCTGCTGCGAAATCAACGCAACGTCGGCTTCGTCGCCTCGGTCAACCGCGGTATACAGGCGGCTGACAGTCGCGATGTCGTGCTGCTGAATAGCGACACCGAGGTTCCGGCGGGCTGGCTGGCGCGGTTGACTGCGCAGGCCTATGCCGATCCGCGCGTTGCGACCGTCTCTCCGCTTTCAAACAATGCAACGATCTGCAGCTATCCCGGCAATGACGGCGGCCCGATTGCTTTCGGCTACGCGCTTGATGAGGTCGATGCGATCTGCCGGACAGTCAACGCCGGGCGCTGGGTGGACGCACCGACCACGGTCGGCTTCTGCATGTTCATCCGCCGCAGGGCGCTGCGGCAGACCGGCCTGTTTGATGCCGATCGGTTCAAGCTGGGTTATGGCGAGGAGAACGATTTCTGTCTGCGTGCCAGCGCGCTGGGCTGGCGTCATCGCATCGCCTGCGACACCTTTGTCTACCACAAGGGTTCGGTCAGCTTCGGCGACCGCATGAAGAAGCTGACCGCGCGGGCAATGGCCCTGGTGGTCGAACGCTTTCCCAACTATCAGCGCGACATCGCCATTCACGTTAAACTGGGCGCAATCGATCCCATGCGCTTTGTCTTGACCGCGGCGTTGTTTCGCCATGCCAGGCTGCCGGTCATCCTGATGGTCATGCACGAGCTGGGCGGCGGCGTCAGGCGCCACATCGACACCCTCATCGAACGCTACGCTGGGACCGCTCAGTTTCTGTTGCTCAAGGCAACCAACCGCGGCGCGGCGCTTTCGATACCATCATTGCTCGGACACCCGTCCCTGTTGCTGGCAGCGGACCGCATGGACGACCTGATCACCCTGCTGCGCTCGATGCAGGTTGCACGGATCCACATCCATCATTTGATGGGTATGCAGATGGATATGCGGGCGCTGATCAGCCGTCTTGGCGTACCGTTCGACCTCACCGTGCACGACTACTACGCGCTCTGTCCGCAGATCAATCTGCTGCCGTGGCGCGACAGCCTGTATTGCGGCGAACCGGACGTCGCCGGATGCAATGCGTGCATCGCCAACCGGCCTTCGCACGGCGCCCGCGACATCATAACCTGGCGCGGTCAGCACGCCTGGCCGTTTCATGAGGCGGAACGCGTCCTGTGCCCCGCGCAGGACGTCATCACCCGGCTGCGGCGATACGGCCTGGCCGGGAATGCGATACTGGCGCCGCACGAACCGGTCGAGGCCGCGCCATGGCCGATGCGGATCCCGCCGCTGGGCCAGGGCAAGCTGAGGATCGCCGTGCTGGGGACGCTGGTCAACCACAAGGGTGCCCGGACCGTTGCCTCGGTTGCCGAGCTGGCTGATCCAAAAGCCATCGAGGTCCATCTGGTCGGGGATATCGATGGGCCGTTTCCGGCATCAGCCCTGAAGCGGATGAAAGTGACCGGAAGATACCACGAGGCGGATCTGCCGGCGCTGATCGCGGCAGCGGCGCCGCACGTGATCTGGTTCCCTGCTGCCTTGCCGGAGACATTCAGCTACACGCTGAGTGCGGCGATCGCCGCCGGTGCGCCGATCGCTGCCACCCGGATCGGCGCGCATCAGGAGCGTCTGGCAGGCCGGCCTTACACGTGGCTGTCCGACGTCGCCACGTCGCCGCCAGCCTGGATCGCGCTGTTCGAGCAGATCCGCGGTCGGCTGGCACAGGCTCCGCCAGCGGACTCAGTTCTGCGACCCGCCGTTGCGGATTTTTATGCCAAACAATATCTGCAGCCACTGACCGGCCGACGTTCGGCACGCCGGCGCCCCAGGCCGGAGCGCCCGCGCATCGCCGTCATCCCGGAGCGGTTCGACGCCGGCTTTGCGACACCATGCGGCTACATCCGGCTGGTGCAGCCGTTGCATCATCCGTCAGTCACGTCGGCTTTCACGGTCTGCCTGACCGATGCCAGGGGAATCTTCGACTGCCAGGCCGATATCATCGTTACTCAGCGCTATGCGATCACGGACGGTACAACGGTAGAACGGCTCGTAACGCACGCCAGGCGCACCGGCGCTCGGCTGGTCTTCGACCTTGACGACGACCTGCTGAACATCCCGCGCTCACATCCCGACGCGCAAATCCTTCGCCCTCGTGCCAGGACAGTGCGCCAGATGGTGGATGCAGCAGACCATGTCTGGGTATCGACCCCTGCCCTAGCCAACCGGCTTTCAGCCCTCAGACCCGATATCGGGGTGATGGAGAATGCACTGGACGAACGGATCTGGACCCGGCGACCATCTGGCCATGAGCAGCAAGCAGTTCGTATCGTTTGCATGGGAACGACCAGCCACGCCGCGGATTTCGCCCTGATTGCACCGGCGCTGAGCCGGCTGAAGACCGAATATGGCGACCGGGTCAGTATCGATGCCATCGGCATGACGCAGCATGCTCTGCCGCTGGGCGTAAACCGCCTCGGTGCGCCGGCCAATGCGGCGCGGTCCTACCCAGGCTTCGTCAATTGGCTGGGTTCGGTTCAACCGGGATGGCACATCGGCCTCGCCCCCTTGCTCGATACGCCGTTCAATCAGTCCAAATCTTCAATCAAGACAATGGATTATGCGGCGCTGGGTCTGGCGGTGCTGGCGTCTGACGTCCCGGTCTACCGGAACTCGCTGGCCGACGGACCGGCTGGCCAACTCGTCCGCAACGATCCGGCCGCCTGGTATGCCGCCCTGGATGCGCTGGTGCGAGACCGTGTCGGCAGGATGGACATGGCGCGTCGCGCACGCACCGAGTTCGAGGCACGGGCAACCCTGGCAAGCCAGTCGGAAGCCCGGCAGACCGCTTGGCTGAATCTGCTGCAGGCAAGGCGCAGCCGTGCCGCCTGACCTTTCCGCCGATCGGCCCGATCTGGATCGGTTGATCACGGCGGCGGTGGACCCGGATTGGTACAAGGTCCGGTATCCGGACGTCGCCGCAAGCGGTCTCGATCCATTGCTGCACTTCCTGCGGTTTGGCCAGGCGGAACGGCGCAATCCCAATCGGTTCTTCGATTGTGAGTGGTACCTGGAACACCATGCCGACGTGGCCGCCAGCGGGCTTGATCCGCTGGTGCACTATCTGCAGTCGGGTGCGACCGAGTTGCGCAACCCGCATCCTCGTTTCGATGCCAGTTTCTACGTGCGCCGGTATCCGCAGGCGGCTGCTAATCCGATGCTGTTCCATCTGCGGATTGGCGTCGCGCGCGGCTACCTGACGGAACAGCCCGTCGACATCCGCGACTACCTGTCGTCGTCCCACCGGGCTCTGGAGTTGACGCATCGGGTGTTCGCTGACGTCGTCATTCCCCTGTGCACAGCGTCCACCTCGGTCCGACGCTGCCTTCAGTCGGTGTTGGCGGATCGGGGCTTGCCGCTGGCGCGGATCACGGTTGTCGAGGACGTCTCTCTGGGCAAGGAACTGACGGCGTGGCTGGGCAAGCTGGCCGCCGACGGCCAGATAAACCTGATCCGCAACCGCCGCCCTTTGGGCGTCGAGGCCTGCGTCCGCCTTGGGATTGCAGCGGCTGAAACGCATGACGTGGTCGTGGTCCGCGAGGATGCCGAAGTGGCGGCGGGATGGCTGCGGCGGCTTGCTGCGCACGCCTGGGCGGAGGCCGCTGTTGCGACCGTCGTGCCGCTAACCGGCGGTTCGTCAACGCACGACACCCCGCGTCAAACGCTGGCCGATTTCAACCTGCCCGTCGCGGCGGTCGACGCAGCCTGCCTGGAGGTCAACGCGGGCCGCTTTGTTGCTCTGCCGCCAAGCGAGGCCGTGTGCCGGTACATCCGCCGCGATGCGCTGCGGGCGGTCGGTGGATTCGGGCAGAAAAACGGTTCAGTCGCAACGTTCGCCGCGCGAGCGTCCGCCGCCGGTTGGCTGCATCGTCTGGCTTGCGACATCTTTGTTGGCTGCGACGGCACGGATGTCTCAGCCCTCGGCAGCCAGCAGGCGCCTGTGCTTACCAGCCGGCCCGGTCCTGCTCGGGGCAATGCCCTGACAGACCCGTCGGATGCGTTTCGCTTCGCCGCCGGCGCGGCCATTATGCGCCACTCCGGCTTGCCGGTTATCCTGATGGTCTCACACGATCTGGGCGGCGGCGTCGGACGCCATATCAACAGCCTGGCGGCCCGATACCATGGACAGGCGCATGTCTTGCTGCTGGAGGGAACCGACCGCGGTGCGGTGCTGTCGATGCCGGGTGAGCCCCTGCAGCCATTGCTGAAGCTGCCCTCTGATCGGATTGACGACTTGGTTCAGGTGCTGCGCTCAGCGAATGTGACACGCGTTCATGTACATCATCTGTTGCATATGGACATGGATATCCGCCGGCTGATCCATCGTCTGGGCGTGCCGTTCGACGTGACCGTGCACGACTATTTCGCCATCTGTCCGCAGATCAACCTGCTGCGCTGGCCGGAAAGCCCGTACTGCAACGAGCCTGGACCTGCCGGTTGCAACGCCTGCATAGCCGCACGCAATTCCCATGGCGCGAAGGAGATCGTGTCCTGGCGGCAGAAGTACGCCTGGCAGTTCCATGAGGCGCAGCGGGTGATCTGCCCCAGCGATGATGTCAGGATGCGACTGGCGCGATACGGACTGGCGAACAAGGCGGTTGTGGCGCCGCATGAAATCCACGCTGGCACCCACTGGCCGATCGTGCGGCCAACGTTCGCAAAACCGCCGTTGCGCATCGTCCTGCTGGGCGTGCTGGCGAACCATAAAGGCGCGCGTCTTGTTGCCTCGGTCGCCCAGGCGGCGTCATCCGGCACCCTTGATATCCGTCTGGTGGGTCACCTCGAGGACGACTTCCCCGTCCCGGCCGTCAAGCTGATCAAGACGACTGGAAGCTACCGCGAAGATGAACTGGATGACCTGCTGCGCCGAACCAGGCCACATGTCTTCTGGCTACCGTCATCGGCGCCCGAGACATACAGCTATGCGTTGAGCACGGCGATCGCCTCCGGCTTGCCAATCGTGGCAACAGCACTGGGCTCGTTCCCGGAGCGTCTGGCCGGACGGCCGAACACCTGGCTGGTCGATCATCGGGCATCCGCCGCACATTATCTGGACGTGTTCAAGGCGGTCGGAGCCAGGTTGCGCGATCTCAACCCGGTGCGGAAAGCGGCTCGCCAGGCCCCGCCGGCGGATTTCTATGCCGCCCATTACTTGCCCCCAACGCAGGCGTCGCAGCCCGCGGCGCGCCCATCCCGGCTGCCCAGGTCCCGGCCCCGGATTGTCGTTGTGCCGGAGCGGCTTGCCAATCGCGCACCGACACCATCAGCCTATATCCGGCTGTTGCTGCCGCTGGATCATCCCGCAATCGGCCACGGCTTTGCCGTCACGCTGGCTGACCCCGAGACCGTTTTCGACTATCAGGCCGACATCATTGCCACTCATCGCCTGGCCATCCCTGACCTTCAAACGGCGGAGCGGCTGGCAGCGCATGCAAAGCGCATCGGCGCAAAGCTGTTGTATGACCTGGATGATGACCTGCTGAACGTCCCGTTGCACCATCCCGAGGCGCGGCATGTCAGGCAGGCCGGCAAACTGCTGCGGCGGATGCTGACGGCGGCGGACGCCGTCTGGTTATCGACGCAAGCCCTGGCCGATCGGCTGGTCGCCCAGCGTCCGGATGCACGAGTGTTGGTGAACCGGCTGGATGAACGGATCTGGACCAGACACCTGCAAGCGGAACCGTGGCGGGGCGACCGGTTGCGGATCCTGTGCATGGGCACCAGCGCGCATGCCCGGGACTTTGAGCTGATCGCGCCCGTGCTGTTGCGGTTGAAGGCTGACTATGGCGATCGGATCGCTGTCGATGTTCTGGGGATGACCGGATTAACCGAACTTCCGCCAGGGCTGAACCGGATCGGGCCGTCGCCGCACGGCACGCGATCGTATCCCGGTTTCGTCGACTGGCTCCATTCCGTCCAGCCCGGCTGGCAGATCGGTCTGGCGCCGCTGCTCGACGACGGCTTCAACCGCGGCAAGTCGCCGATCAAGGCGCTGGATTACGCGGCACTTGGGCTTGCAACCCTGGCTTCCGACGTTCCGGCCTACCAACACTCAATTGCCGATGGCGTGGGGGGCCAGCTCGTTCGCAACGATCCGGCGCACTGGCACACCACATTGGATTGGCTGATACGCGACCACACCCGGCGCCGCTCCCTGGCGATGCGTGGTCACCAGGCCTTTCTTCAGGACGGCACCTTGCACAATCACGCGGGGCCACGGCGCCAGGCGTGGGAGTCCTTGCTGGCGGATCAGCAGCCGGCGGACGCAGGCGGCTTGCGGCCAGCCTCCGCGGGATTAACTATGACGCATGCTTAACCTCACCCCATTATCTGCAAGAGGCGTCATCGCGGTTGAGGGCGACGACCGTTTCGCTTTTCTGCAGGGACTTGTTTCCAACGACATCGACGCGGTGCGTCCCGGCCATGCGGTATGGGCGGCTCTGCTGACGCCACAAGGCAAGTGGCTGGCGGACTTCTTTGTATTCGCCGATGGGCCGGCCCTGCTGCTGGACTGCGAGCAGGCGCAGATCCCGATGCTGATCCAGCGTCTGTCACGTTACCGGTTGCGGATGAAGGCGACATTGCGGGCGTTGCCCGAACGCGTGGTGCATGTTGCATGGCCAGCGGTCCCCGAGGTTCCGGGAGTGGTCGCGCCTGATCCCCGCTTGGCGAACTTTGCCTGGCGCATCATTGCCAACGAAACGCTGGCCGCGACCGCAACAGCAGACGATTGGGACCGCTACCGGCTGACGGCTGGCCTGCCCGACGGCTCAAAAGATATGGAGGCCGACCGCAGCGTGTTGCTGGAGGCAGGGTTCGACGAGCTTGCCGGGGTGTCGTGGTCGAAGGGCTGCTATATGGGGCAGGAGCTGACAGCGCGTACGAAGTATCGGGGATTGGTCAAGCGCCGCCTGATTCCAGTTAGGATCACTGGTCCGCTGCCGCCTGTCGGCGCGCCCATCATTAAGCGTGGCATCGAGGTCGGCACCATGCGGTCCGGCCGGGATGACATCGGGCTGGCATCGATCCGGATCGACGCTTTGACGGATGTGCTGCAGTGCGACGGTGCAACCCTGGTGCCGGGCGTGCCTGCGTGGATGCGCCTTCCGGCAGCGGCAGAGAGCACGACCGGCTAAGATTAAGCCGCCCAAGACAGCGGAAGCGTCTGAGCCGCTCGCTTGAAAGCTGGAAGGCGTGGGCGCAGCCGACAACCCCGTGTGCATCGGCTGCGTCAAGTAGGTCAGGCTAGCTAGAGCGGTTTCGCGCAGACTGGAATCGCGCAAATGGGCGATTCTGCGCGATTAGCCGCGTGCAACGATAAGCCAGAGCGGTTTAACCCTCTGTCGAACCGCTCTGGCAGCGATCGTCGTGCCGGAGGCACCGCCTTCTATCGCGCGGGGCGAGAAGCCGCGAACGGGCGTGTCTCACGCGTCTCTTGGACAGGCACCGCAATACCAGCGAAATCAGCCGAATTATTTACATATACAATATAATTACGTAATTATAACAAAAACTGCTGTTTATCGAAACTACTAACTTGCATAGTCCTATTTATTGCAAAATACGTTATATTGGATCATGGAGACCAGGTCATTCACTACGTAGTTATATCGTAACGGAATATTTTCATGAAATGAACGGTCAGATTGTGCTAAAAATACAACATATTAACGAAATCGCAATGGAATAACTCACGCAGCCGTGAGAATAGGCCTCCCAACATTTGAGCGTTGGGAGTATTTTATGAGTGGCAGCACAAGTGCAAGTTCATCCGGTCAAGGTGGCTATCTCCTTCCGGCTGGTTATCTAAGTACCAGCGGCAGCCAGATCATTGACGCCAATGGCAACCCTGTCCGCATCGACTCGATCGGCTGGAGCGGCACCGACGGGGCAGCCGGGTCTGCGCTGAACGGTCTGTATGCGGAAAGCTATCAGACGATGTTGAACGCGCTCAAGGCCGACGGCTTCAACACTGTCCGGATCCCGTGGTCGGACGTCGACCTGATGGCAATGCCGAACGCCAACAGCATCGACTATTCGCAGAATCCGGATCTTCAGGGTCTGAATACATTGCAGATCTTCCAGAAGATCGTCGCCTATGCCGGGCAGATCGGTGTGAAGATCATCTTTGACCATCACACGAATGACGGTGGCCCGGGTGGATGGGGCGGTCAGCAGGCCAACGGCCTCTGGTTCGACAGCGGGCCGGGCAGCGACGGGACCGACGGCAGCGGCACCACCGGAACCGTCACCGCAGCACAGTTCCAACAGGATTGGGTCACCCTGGCGTCCACCTTCAAGGGAAACGCCACCGTCATCGGCTACGACCTGGACAATGAGCCGACCTCGGCTGGCAACATCAACTGGGGCCAGGGCGGCTCGACCGATATCCAGGCCATGTACACCACCGTGGGCAATGCCGTGGAGGCCGCGGACCCCGGCGCCTTGATCATCGCCGAAGGTCCACAGGAGTACAACCCGCCCTCAACAGGGTCCGGGATGAGCACCAGCGTTGCGGCACCCGACGGTGACCTGACGGGCGTGGCAGCAGACCCGGTGGTGCTGAATACACCGAACAAGGTCGTCTACTCAGTGCACGAATACCCGTCCTATGTCAGCGGCGTCACCATCGATTCAGGTGCCGCCAAAGTCCAGCAGATGAACCAGGACTGGGGCTACCTGGTCAGCCAGAACATCGCACCCGTCTGGATCGGCGAGATGGGTGCGAACTTCGACGGCACCTATGGCGGCGAGAACGTTGCGGACAGCCAGGCCTGGGCATCGACGCTGCTGGGCTACATGAACGGCCAGGATGGCGCACAGGGTGGCCCTACCTTCACCGGCAACCAGCAAGGTGTCGGTGGCGATTGGTGGGCGGCAGGCGCCAACACAGGCTCGCAGTTGGATGGAATCCAGTCCGCCTGGGGTGCAGGCAACTATCGTCCGGCGCAGCAGGCAGAGACCAACCAGATGCTGTTCGTTCCAAAGCAGACACCCGCTCCCACGCCGACACCCACGCCCAAACCCACCCCCGTTCCCACGCCCACGCCGACACCCACGAGCTCTGTGACTGACACTGTCGTAAAGGCAGGCTCGACGGCGGCCATTGTCGATGCTGCCGGTAACAGTTGGACGATCACCGCCAGCGGCCAGGTTGCGGTAAACGGCACGATCGACACCCTTACCGGCGGCGTTGTCGAACTGGCTTACGTGAACGGCACGATCTGGCAGCAGAACACCAGCAAGCTGTGGTGGGGCAAAACGTCCTCGAACACCGCCTGGACACCGCCAACCGGGACCTCCATCAGCCCGCTGCCCGCGGCATCGGTCAGCAATACCGTCATCACGGCCGGCTCGCCGACGGCGATCCTCGACGCCAGCGGCAACAGTTGGGCGGTGACCAGTGGCGGCCAGGTCGCCGTCAACGGCACTGTTGACACCACCACCGCCAATGTCAGCAAGTTGGCCTATGTCAACGGCACGATCTGGCAGCAGAACGCCAGCGCGCTGTGGTGGAGCAAGACGACACCCGCCGCATCATGGGCTCCGCCGACAGGAACAACGGTCAGCCCGCTGACCGCATCGGCCAACGACACGACGGTGACGGCTGGCTCCAGTGCTGCCATAGTCGATACCGGCGGCAATAGCTGGACGATTACCAGCAGCGGACAGGTCGCCGTGAACGGCGTCGTGGACGCCAGCACGGCCAGTGTCAGCGAGCTCGCCTACGTCAATGGAACTGTCTGGCAGGAAAACACCAGCAAGCTGTGGTGGGGCAAGACCTCGCCCACCGCTTCATGGAGCCCGCCTACCGGCACCGCCGTCAGCCCATTGCCGCCAGCACCCTCGGCCAACGACACGGTCGTGGCAGTCGGGTCGACAGCCGCGCTCATTGACGCAAGCACGAACAGTTGGACGATCACCAGCGGCGGACAGGTCGCCGTCAACGGGTCGGTCGATGCCACGACCGGCAACGTCATCAAGCTGGCCTACGTGAACGGCACGATCTGGCAGGAGAACGCCAGCATGCTGTGGTGGGGCAAGACCAGCCCGACCGCGGCTTGGGCGCCTGGCACTGGGACCAGCGTCAATCCGCTGCCGACCTCTACAATCACCATATCCCAAAGCCAGGCCAGCGAAACGGTCAGCCAAAGCCACGTTTCCATCGTCTCGGCCTCCGGCAACCATGCGGTCTTCATCAGCGGGTCAGCCGATACCGCCACTCTGGCAGGAGGAACCAACACGATCACTGATACCGGCAGCGGCAACACCTATGTCCTGCCAGCCGCCGGACAAGGATACGACACATTTGCCGGCAACATCCTGAACATTGCTGGCGATATGCTCGATCTGCAGCCAGCGCTTGCGGCAACAGGCTGGAACGGCCAGGCATCAACCCTGGCGCAGTACCTCAGCGTCGCCGACTCCAGCCAAGGAGCCGTGCTGGCGATTGCACCGACCGCGGGCGCCGCAGCCGTGGCGGTCGCTTCGATCAACGGTGCGACGACCGCCAGCCTGTCCACGCTGCTTACCCACGCCATCACCTGACTGGATCAACCGCCGCCGGAACACTGCCGGCGGCGGTTGGCCATCGGGCCGGCAGCCCCTCCGCTTGTCAGACCGGACGCGATCCCAGGATACGCAGGCCTCGCGACTTCGATGCTGGCCCCTCACCCAACACGCCCACAATCCGATCAGTTGGATTCAACCGGTTGCGTATCGCGTTGAACATTAACCGCGGTTGCGGCGAGTATTCACGGTAGCCTGACATGGCGATCATGAAGGCCACCTCGCAGAACAGGTCGCTGCTCTTGGATCCCAACGAGTTCGAGCCGGAGTCGATGATCAAGGCAGCAACGACAAGCAGCCAGCCATACAGGTTGTTGGTATAGCGACCCAGGTGCACAAGGAAGATCCCGAACGTCACCAGAAACACCAGGAACCCGATGCCGCCCAGGTTCAGCAGCATAAGGAACCAGAAATTCTCAATATCGGTCTCCTTTCCGCCAAGGCCGATTTGATACTTCAAGACGTCCAGGTCGCTGTGGGTAATGCCGAACAGCCAATGCCGCAACGAAAGATACTTGAACACTTCCCACTGCGTGGCGCGTGTCTCAGCACTGCCGTCGATATACAGCGTGTCCATGATCCGATCGGCAATCGAGGTTTGGGTGACGATGAACGCAACGACGATCGGTATGACGATCACCGCTGAGGCCATGATCAGGATAAACTCAAGGTTGAGGTTACGCCGGATAACGCCGGAGAACAGGATGTAGAGTGCGACCAGCACAGTCAGGATCAGCGTCACGCCCAGCGCGGTTCGGCCGCCGTAGGCAAACAGCCCGATCAGCAGCAGCAGGAAGGTCGGCGCTTTGAAAATAAAGCGCATGCGCATGGCGAATAGCAGGAAGATCGCCATTGAGGTGATCAAGGACGCGGTCAGAGGATGGTTGAAGAAGGCGTTGGCGCGAAAATCCACATCGGAATCCAGCAGCGGCGCGTCTGGATCGATTACCAGCGGGAACCAGTTGGTTGTCGTGGCACTTTCATACAGCGCGATTAGAACGTTGATTACGCAGATCGTAATCAGAATTCGGGCGAGGATGCGCTTTTGGCGGGGGCTCGCAGTGCCGAGCATGAGTGCCAGCATTCCGGCGGACCAGTAGCTTTCGGCATACAGCGCAGCACCGCTGACGCCGGTGAAATACGCCGAGTAGATGTTTAGCACCGGGATCGCAAACACAAACAACAGCAACCCGGGCTGTTCCCGGCAGCGCTGATGGAACGGCACGACGCCGCGGGCCAGGACATAGATCCCGCCGATGATCACAAGGATCGTGGAGGGATGTTCCTTCAGCGCGGTTACGTTGACGCCCATCGCCTGTAGGACAACATAGGGGAAGATGAACTGCAGCAGCAATGCCAAGACAGCCCACCAGAACATCCCGGTCGCGGCACCGGCGCGCGGGTTCGCCGCCTCCGCCGGCGTCACCGGCTTCAAAATGCGTAAGCTTCGCGTCACCTGACCATCCTGTTAAAATCCGCTGAATGAGGCTGACAGCAAGCATCCGCACCAGTCGTCAACACGCCGCCGCCCAGGTATCGGCCGCTCACTGCCCTGCCTCCAGACGAAGGTCGGATGCAAAGCCGCTCGCTTTTGTCAGCTTGGGCTGCATCGACGCCACATCCGGCAACGCCTGAAGATACTGGCTCAGGATCTGCGTCGCCCGCTGCTCCCAACCGGCGCCGCGCAAATGGAAGGCGCCACTGTCGAAGTCGGTGAATGTCTGGACGTCGTTCATGTTGAAGATGGGACCGGCATGGCAGCCGTTATCGCTGAAGATTGTCTGCAAGCTGCTGTCCAACGCAGCCAACTGTCCGGACTTGATACGCCCTGCCATCACACGCGGCGGCATCGGTGCCCAGACAATGTTCAAGACGAAACCATACCGTCGGCTGAGCCGGCACATTTCGGCAATCGCCGCACCATCGATGGGTGCGAGCGAAAGATTATGGCCACGCAGCCGGCTGTCCTCTGCCGCTGCCGTGCCTTGGTTGTCCGAGGCCGGCTCGACCGGTGCGTTCGGATCAGGCAGCGGCGGGGGGGAGACGAATTGGGCAGGAGAGCGCTTGGTCAACGCGATCAGCCGCTCAAGAATGCGCTCCTGCAGGTCCATCGCAGCCGGATAGCTTTCCCGCGCGTCGATGTTTGGCATGTACTGCTTCAGAAACGCCCGTTCGCTCGGTCGGGAGAAGGTGTTCCACATGTAATAGTGGACCATCCTGGGATCGAGTATCGCGTCGTAGTCGTCGGGCGCGGCGGCGACGACGACGTGCTGCGGCGGGCGATGGGTCTGCAGGTAGCGCTGCAACAGAAACAGGTCACCCGCCACGCCGACAAAGCCCTGGGTGGTCATGTTCAGCACGTCGGACAGGCTGCCTGCCCCATAGCTCAGGGTCGCATCGCGGATAATGCTGTCGCCAAGCAGCACGATCCGATGTGGTTGATTGTCGTTCAACACCGCCAGCGCGAGTTCATCAATCCGATTGCGCCGCATCGGCAGCCCGCCTAGCGCGACTGCTGCGGCCTGACACACCAGGCCCACCAAGATCAAGGCAAGCGGCAAGCGGATGAGCAGAAAGCGTTTCCAGGACTGCGTCATGATCTACCACAAGTCTCTCGCACAAGTCTGGGGAACGAACACGCAGCGGTCGGCCATCTGATCGTCGCGACCCACAATGCATCCGCCACGCTTCGCGGCAATAAAGCGATCATGGCTGTTGCACCCGGGCGGGCAGCAGCATGGCGAGGTTCTTCCCAAGTGGCGTAATGGGTCATAGCCCGGCGGACGGCTGTCTGCTCGCGGATACGCCTGCCGTCGATGTGCCAACGGCAGGCGGACCGCTCGGCCGTTCCGGCAGATCACGCAGGTACTGCGCAAGCACGCTCGCCGCACGCTGCTCCCAGCCGGAGCCACGCAAGTGCAGCGTATCGATATCAAAGTTCGTGAAGCGCTGGACATCATTCATGTTGAAGATCGGCGTCGTCTCGCAGCCGGTGCCGGCAAAGATGTTCGTCAGCCTTTTGTCCAGCCCCGCAAGTTCGCCCGACGCAACGCGCGCCTTCAGGATATCGGGTGGCATCGGCGCCCAGACGATACTCACGACGAACCCGTATTGCTTGCCAAGCTGGCAGATGCCAGCCATCGAAGCAGCATTCAACGGCGCCACCGACAGGTCGTTCAAGGCGAGTCGCTTGCTGGCTTCCTCCCCGCTGGCCTCGTTGTCGGTCGCCGGCTCCACCGCACCGCTCGGATCGGCCAGCGGTGGCGGCGTATCGAAATGCGCTGGCCCGCGCTTGAGCAGAGCGAAGAACCGCTCGAAGATCCGTTGTTGCAGGTCCATCGCCGCGGGAAAGTCCTCACGCGAGTCGATGTCGGGCAGGTAGGTCTTCAAAAACCTGCGTTCATCCGGATGGGTAAACGTGTTCCAGAAGTAGTAGTGTATCCACTCCGCGTCCGATACCAGATGGTAATCGTCCGGAGCCGCTGCGACGACGACATACTGCGGCGCTGGATGGGTCTGCAGATAACGCTGCAGCAGCAGCAATCCCCCCGGCAGACCGACGATCCGCTGGGTTGCCAGGTTCAGCACCTCAGCCGAACTGCCGACCCCATACTGCAAGGTCGCGTTGCGTATGATGCTGTCGCCGAGAAGCACGATACGGTGCGGCTCGTGATCCGCCGAAACCGCGAGGGCCAGTTCGTCAAGCCGGTTGCGCCGCATCGGCAGTTGCGCAAGTGCCATGGCGGCAAGCTGGCACACAATCCCGAACGACAGCATGGCCGCGGGGAACCGAATGAACAGGAAGCTGCGCCAGGCCTTGCTCATGTGTCAGAACGCGAAATAAAGGAAGCTGCGCGGCTGATCGATGAAGCCCAGCACCAGCCACGCCATGCCAGCCATGGCGAAGCCCATGCGCCAGGTCGGCTGCAGCCTGTCGGGTTGGGCTGACAATGGCGGCAGAAGCAGCGACAGCGGTCCCAGTATCGCAATCCAGCCAAGAAGATGCGCCGTGGTGCTCGCCTCCGCGAACAAGGTGAAGCTGCCGACATGATCCCGCAGTTGCTGCCATGGCAGGTAGGTCAGCACCCAGGCGGGAACCGCGAGTACGTCAGTCGGGACGAACATGCTCTTCAGGATCGCATGCGCCTGCCCCAGTGACGTCGAGCGGAAATACACCAGCGTGACCAGGATCGTGACCATGGTCAGCGCCCAGCCGACGACCCGCGGCAGGGTAACCAGCTTCGCTGCCTTCCAGGCATGGTTGATGGCCAGGCCGATCCCGTTCACCAGCCCAAACATGATGAAGGTCCAGCCGGCGCCGTGCCACAGGCCCGAAAGCAGGAACGTCAGAATGGTGGGCAGCAGCGTTGCCAGCGTGAATGTCGTAGCCGGACCGTAGCCACGGTTCATCGCCGTGCGGGTCGCGGACAAGGCCACCGGCATGTACGTATACATGGTGAAGAAACGCGTCATCGTGATGTGCCAGCGTTTCCAATACTCGATCATCGACGGCGCGGCATACGGGATCAGGAAGTTGAACGGCAGGCGGAACCCGAACATCAGACCTAGGCCGACAGCCATGTCCGAATAGCCGGAAAAGTCGAAGTAGAGCTGCAGAGCATAGGATATCGAGCCCGCCCAGGCCTCGACCGTGGTCAGCGCCTCATGCGGAGTGAAGGCCATGTCAGCAAAAAAGGCGATGTTGTCGGCCAGGCAGATCTTCTTGAACAAGCCAAAGGCAAACAGGAAAAGACCCGGGGCAAACATCGATAGTGCCAGTCCGCGCCCTTCACGGGTTGCGGTGACCTGCTTGCCCATCTCCCGATGCAGCACGATCGGGCCGGCGATCAACTGCGGGAAGAAAATGACGAAGAAGACATAGTTCAGCAAAGGCGGCACCTCGGCATCACCGTCCTTCACGTCGGCCAGCAGTGCGATCTGCTGAAAGGTGTGAAACGAGATCGCCAACGGCACTACCAGCCGGGTCAGCGTGAAGTTGATGCCAATCAGATCGGCAACGTTCTCCATAAAGAAGTTGCGGTATTTAAAGTAGCCCAGCAGGCACAGGTTGAAGACGACCGCGAGCCAAAACAGGCCGCGCGCTATGTCGCTGCGCCGCTGGATGCCCACCGCAAGCAGGTAGTTGATGCCGATCTGTGCCAGCAGCAGGAACAGGAAGGGTACGCTCCAGTAGGCGTAGAAGCACATCGACAACCCGACCAGCGCCGCGACTGCCGCGGTGCCGTTGGCCATGGTCCGCAGCAAATGAAAGATGATCAGCGCGATCGGCAGAAAGCCAACGATGAAGACCGGATCACTGAAGACCATCGAGGTTAGGCCTTGCCGGCCGCGCGCAACGTGGTCATTAGATGATCTACCATCTCATCAACATTTTCCAATGCGTTGATTTCACGCGGCTTCAATCGGATGTTGAACGCCCGCTCGCACGTGATGATGATCTTGATCTGGTTCAGGCTGTCCCACCCGGGAATGTCGGCCGATGTCGTCGTCGGCCGCAGCGTGATTGTCTCGTCGTCGAATACGTCACGGAAGACGCGCTGCAGTCCGGCAAACACGTCCTGCCTTGTCATGCCACTCATCAGAACGCTCCTTGCGGTGCCAGCGCGACGTCACGCTTGTCGACAAATTCCATGTGGTTCGGCGCCAGTGTGTCGGGAGAGTTGGTCGCGGCCTCATACCGCCCTTCCCCGCGATCGAAGAACCCGACGCTTTCCAACGCGGCAGGAACCAGACCGTTCTTCGCAGAGGCCTGATAGTGCAGCGCGATGCCGTTTGCATGCTGAAAGCGAGCCAACTCACTCAAACAGACCCGCATTGCATGTTCCAATCGCCGGCTGAACACACGGCAGCTCATGACCCAGTTGCGCACCATCAGCGTTCCGCCTTCCATCTCTGTCACCGCGACCGCGACGATGCCGTAGTCCTGCAGCCGGTCAGCCAGCCGCAGTGCGACTACACCGGACGCGGCGGCGCGGATCTGGTCGTGGTTGAAGGTGGTCGGGTTCAGCTTGAACTGGTTGGTCTTGCCGATTAGTTGCACGATGCGGTCCAGCGTGCCGTCGTCGACCCGCTCGATCGTCAGGACCGGAGCGAGGTCCTGCAGAAACGCCTCGATGTCGGTGGCGGTCCCAGCGGCTGTCTTGGCCTCCGCCAGCAAGCGATAGGAAGCCGTTCGGCCGAGATCCTCCTGCGTCAGGCGGTACATCGGGAAGGCCTTGGCCAGCTCAACTGCGGAGCAGTAGCCGGCCGGGTCCTCCGGCATGTCGATGACCATTACCTCCGACAACTGCTGCGACACCCAGGCGCGCTCAACCGGATTGTCATCGGCGAAAACCAGCGCATCCAGGCCGACGTTCAGGGTCTTGGCGATCTGGCGCAGGTTTGTTGCCTTGTCGTCGAAGTTGGCGACGAAGCAGGCGATGTCCTCCTCGCGCAGCACCATTGCCGGATGCGAGCGGAAAGCATGTCGAGCGACGTCGTCGTTGTTCTTTGAACAGACAGCCAGGATCACACCGCGCTTGGCCAGCGCCAGGGCATAGCGCTGGAAGGCGATGAACGCCTCTCCTTCCGCCGTCTCCGGACCCAGGGCGAGCCCCTCAATGCCGACGTCACCCACCACGCCCCCCCAGACGGTGTGGTCAAGATCAAGCACCAGCACCTTGCGCGCCCGTCCCATCAGTGCGACCGCGGAGGCGGCCAGCGTATCGGCGACCTCCGGCAGTCCCTCCATGGCAAACGGCTGCTTGCACAGTGCGTACAGCCGCGGGTCGTGCGCGAACTGGCCCAGCCGCGCCTGCAGCGCCTCGGCGTCCACCAGGCTGACCGAACCGGGCAAGCTGTCAGCCAGGGCGAAGTTGACCTGGCGGATGTGCCATCCCAGACCGCCGGGCAGCAGCCCATCCGCCTCACCCAGGGGCCGGTAGGGCGGAACATCAAAAGACAGCATCACCGTTGGCGCGGCGATCTGCGCCAGCAGATCGCGCCAGAACGCCGTTTCCTCGTTCACTGCCTGAACGGCGGCGTCGCGGTCAACGCCCACTTTCGGCACATGGCGCAGATCCCGATGGCTTGGCAGGAAGAACACCAGGTCAGGCTTTGACGCCAGGGTCGGGCCCTGCATCATCACCTCATTGACCAGTTGTCCGTAACCGGCTGTATGCACATCGGCATGAATACCTCGGCGGGTCAGCATCAGGCCCAGCATCTCGCCCAGATAGTCCGTCAGGAACGAGGAGATGACCGCAATATGGATGGGTTTGCCCCATATCGATGCATCCCCCTGCTTGCGGTCGGCATCGCGGGTCCGCCGCAACCGGGTGGCCAGCCGCGAAACTTCATCGATCGAGCGAGACAGCAGATCAGGCGCGCCAATTTGGGTCAGCAACTCGGTTTTCTGCCGCAGCAAGTCGCTTTTCGACGCAGCTAGGCCGTCGGGCGCAGCGAGACTGTCGTGTGCCATTTCAGGCTCCCTTCCGGAATATTTCCGCCTGATTTCTCAGACGAACGCGAACAGTGGTTCCTTGGAGTGTCCTGTGCTGTCAACGCATACGCTCGGCCCTGTTTTTCGGCCGTTCAGCGGCAGGCTCGTCGTCCGGTGTGACTATCGTTACAACAACATATTGCACTAATCTGCAGAGAGAATGGTATCACGGATAAGTCAGATTCGATTTATTAATAATGTCGTTCTAATCCACAATTGCACACGGTAACGAAAATCGACTCTCTGCGCCTGATTTGGTGCTGAATACAGATACGCGGGCGATCCTTGTCAGGCGGTATGGGATCCGCTCCGCGATGCGGCTCTCTATCTCGTCGCCGATTGTCATCTCCGTTAATCATGAGACTGCTGCGTCAGGGCGCATCCACTACAACTCTGGCTTGTTGCGGTGCCGCCTGCCATCCTATCTCCCAACGCTCGCTCTCTTACCCTGCCGGGGGTTACCAGGGCTAGACTGGAAAGCCCGCATTTCGCGACCGTGATTTCACAAGATGTCCTGTCACGGCGTTCATTATTGTTACGCCGTCCACCAGCCTGAGGATCTCCCCACCCCATCCCACAGAGCGGGCTGACCCCTCATTTACATGCCCGTCTGCCTCACTGCTTCATGAGCAGCCAACTCAGCCGGCGGCCTGCTGAATCACAGGATCGGATACCTGACGCAGCATGGCATGAAACGTTTTTAACGATTGTGCCAGATCGTCGGCCTGCAGGTCGCGGACGATGAATACCAGCCGCGACTGCTGCCAGTCCTCCGGCCACGCCTGCAGATGCACCGGTGGATGCACAAGCTGCTGCACGGCATTGATCACGATGGGACCTGCCGCGTCGACAACCCGCAGCAGGCCCTTCACGCGCAATATGTCAGCGCCGTGACTGGTCAGCAACAAGGTGAACCAGATGGCAAAGACGTTCCAATCGACACCTTCCTCCAGCGACAGCGTGAAGGCATGGATGCGGGCATCATGCCGGTTGACGTCATGCGCATGGTCATCGGACCCATGGTCCTGGCGGTCTCTCTCCGGCGGGACAATTGCCGTGGGCAGACGCAGCGGCAGTTCCGTTGCGTCGGCCAGAACCCATTCGGGCGGTGGCGGGGTGTTCGCCGATCGCCATTGCCGCGCCGCGGGATTGAGCTGAGCCAGCCGCGTTTCCAGATCTGCCAACCCATCCGCGTTGGTAAGGTCGACCTTGGTGATGACAATGCTGTCAGCCAGGGCCACCTGCTTCACCGACTCGGGCTGGCGCAGCAGTTGCTCCGTGCCGTTGACCGCATCAACCGCAACCAGCACGCTGCTCAATCGAAAATGATGGCGAATCTGCCTCTCGTGCATGATCGTCGCCAGTATCGGTGTCGGATCGGCCAACCCTGTCGTCTCGATCACCACGCGGTTGAAGGTGATCTCGCCGCGCTCCAGCCTGGCATACAGATCGCGAATTGCGGTCGCAAAGTCGCCCCGCATGGTGCAACAGATGCATCCCGACTGCATCAGCACCACGTCGCCGCGTACATCCGCGATCAGGTGGTGATCCAGCCCGATCTCGCCGAATTCGTTCACCAGCACCGCGCATGCGGCGAATTCCAAGCTGCTGAGGAGGTGACGCAGCAAGGTCGTCTTGCCCGCGCCCAGGAAGCCGGTCAGCACGTTGACCGGGATCGGTCCGCCTGGCGCACCCCGGCTCATCGGCCCGCCCGCTCCGCCATCCGGGTCGCTAGAAGCGGATCCAGTGGATCGATCGGTCGGCCCAGCATGCGGGCCGCCATCTCCCACACATGGGGAAGGCTGTCGACGATCTCCCGCCGGCCGGTCGCGCTCGACAGCACGAACGCCGTCCCCTGCCAATCATCCAACCGAAGCGCAAACGCCCGCAGCACGACATTCGCCGCCCCTACCCGCGCCAGCCGTTGCGCTCGGCGGGTCTGGCCAGAGGCATCGGCGCGGGTGGCCCAATGGTCCTCGCCGCCCAGGGCACCGCACAGCGCGCACATTGCCCGATCAGCCGCGCTTGCGCGGCGACCGGCGGGCGAAGTCGTCAGCCATTTCATTCATCGTCACAAAGCGCACGCCCGGATGGCGGATCATGTAGGCATACAGCCGTTCCAGCATCATCAGCACCTGCGGCCGGCCTGATACGTCCGGGTGGATGGTGATCGGGAAGACGGCATATTCGTGTTCGCGGTAGACCCAGTCGAACTGGTCCCGCCAAAGCTGCTCAATGTCATGCGGGTTGACGAAGCCGAAGCTGTTCGGCGCCTTCTTGATGAACATCATCGGCGGCAGGTCATCAAGGTACCAGTTGCCGGGAATCTCGATCAGGTCGGTCTCCGTGCCACGCTTCAGCGGCACCATCCACTCGCCGGCCTTCTTCGCGTAGTCGATCTTGGTCCAGCTATCGCCGACGCGCACGTAATAGGGCTGATGGTCATGGTGCATCAGGCTGTGGTCGTACTTCAGACCCTTCTTCAGCAGCAGCTCATTGGTAATCGGGCTGAATTCCCACCACGGCGCCACATAGCCCGCCGGCGGCTTGCCAGCCAGCTTGGTGACCAGATCGATGCAGTGATCCAGCACCTCCTCCTCCTGGGCAGCCGTCATGGCGATCGGGTTCTCGTGGCTGTAGCCGTGCACGCCGATTTCGTGCCCGGCTTCGGCGACCTGCTGCATCTGTTCAGGGAACGTCTCGATCGAGTGACCCGGGATGAACCAGGTGGTCTTGATGCCAAAGCGGCGGAACAGCTCGACCAGCCGCGGCGCGCCGACCTCGCCGGAAAACAGCCCCCGCGAGATGTCGTCCGGCGAATCCTCGCCGCCATATGAACCCAGCCAACCTGCCACGGCATCAACATCAACACCGAAGCCGCACAAAATCTCCTTGGCCATGTTTCCCTCCCTATGACACCTGGGCCGGAGACGCAGCCATCACGAAAACCGGCCTTTGTGCAAATTCTGACCGATGCGCCTCAGCCGCAAAAGGTGCCTCCGGATCAACAGTAAGGGCAGGCTGAAGCGTCTCAACACGTAACGTCAGTGCCCGAACTTCAACAACCGGCAAACAGACTGTTGACTATCCACAATAACAACACAGACCCGATATGCGTTTAACGCATGCACTAGGCAGTAGCTTTGCGAATAACACATATGTCCTTGACGCTGTGGTGGCGGCCTCTCCGCATGCCAATATGGCCCATCAAGGGTTTCAGGCCAAGTTGGCGCTGCCGCCCGCGACAGGAGAAGACTAATGAGACAGTTTGTATTTGCAGCCGCTGCTGCGTTGGCCCTGATGGCCTCCGCGCCGGCTTTCGCAGCCGGCGGTGGCGCCGGCGGTGGCGGCGGTTCCAACAACCCGCTGCCGGGTGGTGGCGATACTTATGCCGGTTGGGGCCGCGTGATGGCCAGTGACGGTCATATCTATGACCAGAATAGTCACGTCTACACGGAACTTGGCCATTCCTACACGGCAGACGCGCGTTCTCCGAACCAGACTACCCGCTGAACACCGGAAGCCGGCAGTTGAAAGCGGCTTCTACCGCTTTGCGCTAGCCACCAATAGGCTTACATTTCAACAGGCTGAGGGAAAACCTTCAGCCTGTTTTTTGTGCCTCCGTCTAGCGCCATGGGCGGCTGATCACGAAGCGATCGTCTCCAGCGGCTGATAGGGATCGGCAAGGCCGAACGCCGCCGGTCCAAACACCGCAAGCGCCTGGGGCGTGCGCATCAGCGCGGGCACCGCCACTGCCATGACCGTCACCCGCTGGCCGTAGCGCAGCCGCTCCGTCGTAATTGGCTCCGCCGACTCCGCGTCGAGCACGCAGATCAGATCCGGCACGATCGCCAGCACCCTGCCGTTCATCCTGGCGACCAGATTCTCGTTCTGCACCTCCAGCTCCAGCTCGCCCGTCCAGTCGTCAAGGCCTTCGATCCGCACATGCGCCAAGGCAAAACCGCGCTCCGTCCGGCGATCCACATCGACCACCTTGCCGCGGAAGATCAGCCGCGCGTGGCGATAGTGGGTTTTGGGGAAAAATCCGATCAGTGCGGCTACCGCATCGCCATGAGACTGGCGCGCTGCCTTGATAATGCGCCCGATCTGCAGACAAAGGCTCATGGTGCCTGGGACTGCAACGTCCCGCGCCGTGCGTCCGTCCATCACATACGACGCCACGGCGCACTGGCCGCCCATGCGGATGGCAACGCCCCGCGCGATCCATTCCGCCATATGGTTGGAGTGGGCTTCGACGATCACCGTCTCGTTGTGCTCGTTTGCGATCGCCATCGGCGACGCCTTCACGCCATAGACACCGAACGTCTCCATCTGCAGCTCTGGGAACGCCCGTCCCATCCCATCCGCGTTAAGGACAGGCAGGCCCATCTCGGCGGCTACCAGCACCGGCAGGGTGGAATTCACGCCCCCGGCCTCGAAGGGAATGATCGCGGTGGCCTTGCGGCCCAGATGGGTCTCCAACCGCCGCACGGCCGCTGCCGACTCGTGTCCGCTCAGCAGCTTTTCCACCAGCACCGTTGGCGCACCCATGTTTCCGGCGGCAACGACCAAAGCGTCCTCCGGCACATCGTCAAGTGCCATCAGCTCCACCCCGCCGCTGCGGTTCAACGCCTGTTCCGCCACCAGCCGGCCGACATAGGGATCGCCGCCGCCCCCCGTGCCCAGGAACGCAGCCCCCCGAGCGAGGTCCTCCATCTGGTCGGCGGTCAGCCTCATGGGGTTGCTGCCATAAGCTGCTCAATCGGGCGGAACGGCTCCTTCATGCCGAAGCCAGCCGGGCCGAATACCGCCAGCGCTTCCGGCGTGCGCATGATCGGCGGTACGGCCACCGCCATCACCTTCACCCGCTGGCCGTAACGCAGCGTCTCCGTGGTGATCGGTTCCGCCGTTGCGCTGTCCAGCACGCAGATCAGGTCCGGCACGATCGCGCGCACCATGCCGCCCTCCCGCGCGATCAGGTTCTCATTCTGGAACTCCAGCTCCATTGTAGCCTCTCCGCTGGCGCTGCGGATTTGCGTGCGGCCCAGCGCGAAGCCGTTGCGGGTCTCCCGCTGCACGTCGACGATCTTGCCGTCGAACAGGATGCAGCCGAACGCATAGGGTGTCTGCGGCAACAGCGTGATCAGCGCCTCAAACGGGTCCCGGTGCTGCTCCCGCGCCTGGCGGATCGTGCGACCGATGCGCAGCGCCAGGCTCAGCGTGCCCGGAATCGCGGTGCGTTTCGCGTCCGCCCCCGACATCGCGTATTCCGCGATATAGGCACAGCCACCCATCGCGATGGCCACCCCGCGTGAGATCCTCTCCATTGACGCGTTATCCCGCGTGTCGATCAGCGCGGTATCGCCATGCTCGTTGGTCACCGCCATCGGCGTGCCGGAGATGCCGTAGACCGAGAACGTCTCCATCTGCAGTTCCGGAAACGCCCGGCCCATGCCATCGGCATCCACCACCGGCAGGCCAAGCCGAGCTGCGACCACCAGCGGAATTGTCGAGTTGATGCCGCCGACCTCGATGGGCATTGTCGCGGTGGCGCGGCGGCCCACCCGCTGTTCAATCCGGCGCAGTGACTGGATGGCCTCGTCACCCGACGGCAACTTCTCGACCAGGACGGTCGGCGCCCCCATCATCGCGGTCGGGATCACCAACGCGTCGTCGGCAAGCTGATCAAGCGGCATGATCTCGACGACGTGGCCCTCCCGCATCGCCGCCTGCGCCATCAGCCTGCCGACATAGGGATCACCGCCGCCGCCAGTGCCCAGGAAGGCGGCGCCCCTGCAGAGATCCGCCAGATCCTTTTCGTCGAGCGTCATGCCACCGGCCGCAGCACAAGATCGCCCACCGCCTTGACGCGAATGCGGGCCGCGCTGCTCGGCAAATAGGCCAGCGGCACTTCCTCGACATCGACGATTTCAATGCTGCCGGGATCAGCCCCCGAGGCCAGGGCACGGTCCGTCGCCTCTCGTTTCGCCTCGGCCAGCGCCTCGTCCCGGCTCATGTCCATCAGCGAGAACACCCGGTCGGTTTCGCCGCCCACCTGTGCGATCGCCGCGCCGATGGCGTTGGCCACGCCGGCCTGTTCAGGCCGTATCACCGCGGAGGCAGCTTGCAGTTCACGATGCACCAGCACCGCGCCGCCGCCCACCAGTATCACTGGCAGCGGGCTGGCGCTGGTCTTCATCCGGTCGACGTTGTCGTCCACCATACGATGAATGGTGTCCAGCGCGGTCTCGATCACCCGCGGGTCCAGCCCGGCGACGCGGCTGCGGTCGCCGATGTCGGCAAGCCCCGCCGCCACCACGATGTCGGTCGTCGTCAGTTTGTCGCCGCCAAACACCAGCGCGCGCGTGGTGATTTCGTAGCCGACGGAGTCCGGGCCAATCCTGGAGCCGCCGTCGCGCACCAGGCTGCCGCCGCCCAGGCCGAAGGACAGCACATCCGGCATGCGGAAGTTGGTCCGTACGCCGCCGATGTCGACGGTCACCGAAGACTGACGCGGGAAGCCATTCGCCAACATCCCGACATCGGATGTGGTGCCGCCAATATCGACCACCATGGCGTCACGCAGCCCCGACAGCAGCGCCGCCCCGCGCATCGAATTGGTCGGGCCGGAGGCAAAGGTCAGCACCGGAAAGCGCTCGACCTGGTCGGCCGCCATCAGCGTGCCGTCGTTCTGGCTGATAAAGAACGGCGCATGGATTGCCAGCCGCTGCAGTGCCTGACGAAACGACTGCACCACCCGTGCCGCCAGTTCGGCCAGGCAGGCGTTCATGATGGTGGCATTCTCACGCTCAAGAAAGCCGACCCGGCCGATCTCATGCGACAGGGTAATGGCGATGTCCGGCACCGTCTCGCGCAGGATGTCGGCTGCGCGCTTTTCCATGTCTGGATTGACCGGCGAGAACACCGAGGTGATCGCCGCCGCCCGCAAGCCCTTGCGGCCGATATCGGCCGCTGCCGTCCGCAGCCCGTCTTCATCCAACGGTGCGATCAGCCTGCCGTCGAACTCGTGTCCGCCACGCAGCAAGTAGGTGTGACCGCCCAGCGTCTCGCGCAGCGCCTCAGGCCAGTCCACATAGGGCGGCAGCGCTTGGGTGGCCGGCAACGCCAGACGCAGGGCCGCCACCTGCAGCAGACGCCGCCGCTCAATCACCGCGTTGGTAAAGTGCGTGGTCCCGATCATCACCGCCTGGACGCGGCCCGGCTCGACCGCGGCCTGTCGCAGCACCGTTTCCAGCGCCGCGACAATGCCGCTGCTGACATCAGAGGTGGTCGGTGCCTTACAGGACGCGAGGACGTCCATCCCATTCATCAGCACCGCGTCCGTGTTCGTGCCGCCGACGTCGATCCCGACCCGCATGCTGCAATCCCTGGTTTATAAGGTCTTCGGCAGCACTCAGACGCTGCTTGAATGCGCCATTTGCTGGCGGCGCTGGCCCAACAGCACCGAGGCGATCCAGTAGACCGCGCCGGCGACGACCAGCGAGTTGATCGACGGCACGCCCACATGCACCGTGTAGCCGATCAGAAAGCCGCTGGCCCAGGCGATCAGCGCCTCGATATTCCAGCCTTCCGCCACTGCGGGCAGGCTGCCGGTTAGCCGTGTCTGCTCAAGCTGCGGACGCCAGCGCTGCACCAGGAAGTATTCCACGACGATGATGCCGGCCACCGGCGGAATCGCCACGCCCAGAAGAATGAGGAAGCCGACGAAGCCGCTCAAAATCCCCAGCATCGACAGCACCGATCCCAGAATACCCACCAGCAGCGTCACCCAGGCTCGGCTGACATGCCGTCCGGTGGTAGTCTGCACCAGGTTCACGATGCCCAGCGAGGCGGAATACAGGTTCCAGTCGTTGATCTTCAGCGTGGCCGCAATCAGCACGATCGTCCCGATTGAACTTGTGGTCGAGGTGACGATCTGCACCACGTCGGCGCTGCCTACGGCATGGGCCAGAAGCACCCCGATCAGCCCAATCAGATACTCGCCGATCGACATGCCGATGACCGTCTGCTTCACCACGTCGGCGGCCGATCGGTTGTAGCGTGTCATGTCAGGGGTGATGACAGCGCCGACAATGAACCCGCCGGCCACCAGGGTTGTCCCAGCGCCGAGGCTGAGCACCGGACCAGGCGGCGGGGACGCGATCAGCGCCGCCAGGGAATGTTGCTGCAGCGCACTGACAATCGACCAGCCAGCCAGCACCAGGAAAGCCGGCACGGTGACATAGGCCGTCCAGGTCATCGACAAAAAGCCGAAGATCACGATCAGCGTCACGGCGATGCCGCAGATCAGCGACCACGCAGCCACCGGCAGGCCGCCGATCAGCGAAGCAAGCCCTTGGGCGAACAGTTCGTTTTGGACACCAAACCAGCCAATCAGCGTGATCGCGATGACCACCGAGAGCAGCGTGGCGCCATGACGGCCAAAACCGCTCCAGCGGGCCAGCACATAGGTGCTCAGGCCCTCACGCTGACCGGCAATGCCGATCAGGATCGACACCAGCTCCAGGATGGCCGATCCGAATGTCAGCGCCCAGAACGCGGACCAGAACGTCATGCCGAAGCCAAGCGCGGAGCCCAGCAGGAACTGCGACAGGCATGACAACTGCCCGAAACGCTGCAACGCCACGCTCCACCAGGAGTATCGCGCGGCCTGCGGCACCCGCGACAGGGCATAGTCGTCCAGGCCAGAGCCGTCCGCGTCCGCTACCATCTGATCCATGCCCTACTCCCGTATAGATGTTCCGTCTGCACATCCATCCGGAACACCGTGTTGCGGCCATGCCTGCCCGGCTAGTGCCCGATCGCAGAGAAGCGCGCAATACGCTTCGCCGCGTAAGTCGGCCACTTTAAGCCAAACCGACGTATCGCCCTTCACTGATGGGCGATACTAGCCGCAACATATCACATCAGAACGTCTTGGATATCCAGGCGGCCACATAAGTGTTATGAGCCGTGTTTTCACGATAGTAGTCCGTCTGGATCGTGCCCGCGAAGAACAGCCCAATCTTGCGGAAGCCGGCATAGGTAAAGCTCGGTCCGATGAAACCTTCACTTGAGTGCCTGAAGTCAGAGTCGCCCACGTTGTTGTAGTTGAACTGCTGGCTGATGCCGACCGCCAGATCTGGCGTCAACTGATAAGCGACAGCAAGGTCCGCGAACGTCAGGCTTATGCCGCCGCGTTGCTTGACGAAAAGGTTCGTGCCGGTCACTTGCGTGCTGTTCAGGTTTCTGAAGTTATAGTTGAATTCCACAGGATCAAACGTCAGCAGGATTTTGCCCCACTGATTGAACGTGTTGACGTTGAAGTCCAGCGAATATTGATCGTCCCCGCTGCCATAGCCAGAGGTCTGCGTGTTGCCGTTGGGAAAGTTGAAGTCAAAGGTCGGGCTGATCCAGAACGATCGATAGTCCGCCGATCCTGGCGCGGACGTCGGCTGGATCAACTGGTAGTAATATTCGATGCCGACTTCAGGAAACGCCAAGCCGAAGCCGCTGCTGCCGGGCGCGTTGTTGGTCTGCTGATAGCCGAGATCGGCACCCACCCAGTATTCAAACTGGTCACGCTTGGTGCCGGTGAATCCAGTCTCAGAAAAGTAGGCCAACTCAAAGAAGTTATAAAACGAATTCGTGCCGGAGCTGGGTTGAAACGCCGGATAGTTCTGTAGTGCCAGCGAGCCGGGGAAACCAGGCTGACTGAAACCGATGAACTCACGGGCTTGCGACACGCCGGAAAGACACGCCATGCTTGCGACAACTGCAGCACCGATGGGTAGACGATTCATTGTACAACTCCGCTTATACCAGTTGAGGCGTTGGGACTTCCTGGAACTGATGGTCCGACGTCAGGGTCAAGGACTGCGCCATAGGCAACCAGCCGACCGGGCGAGATCGTCGCATCGACAGTCAATAGCCCTTCCAGTGGCTGGGATCAGCTTCAAGCAACCGGATTGCCCGTCGACCCGCCAACAGTCGGGGTTTGCGCTATGCTGGTATTCGAGAAGCTTCACCATGCTTTACTTTCCGTTGCTTGGCACGAGCACTTGGCCAGTTCTACGCCGCCCAGTCCTAAGGCGCCCAGTGAGAAGCCGCCCAGTCCTAAGCCACAATGTAACAACAGCGTCATATTCAGGCTAGTCCAGAACAATCTGATGCTCAAGCAGGAATTCAACTAAATAAACCGATGTAGTCTGGGATCGGCGGAAAGATCACACATGTTCTCAACCCTTCCTTATTGTGCGGTGCCTGGCGTACAATACCTTCAACAGTAACCAGCACTGCCGCTTGTTCAAGTCGCCTGGGAAACATCCATGACGACCGACTGCAACATCATCCGGTTCCCGTCGTTTCCACGCCCCGACTCGGCCGTGCGAATGGCGGATGCGGTGGTCATGCCGCTGCGCCCGAACCTGCTGCGTGCCTAACCAGTCTTCCTTCGCTCAGTATAAGTCTTGGACATGAAACACCCCCGTCACCCGCGGACCAGCGTCCGGGCAAGCAGCAAATGCCTCGCAAGATCCATGCCTGAATCTGTCCGGGTATCAATCAGCCGTTCATCGAAGGGTAAGCCGCAGCCTCGTCATCGCGACAACTCTTCGCCGCTGCACTGTGGTAATGGTCGTATGCACACTTATCCACATGATACGGCGATATTAGGCAGGCATTTGCACAGTATTATGTCATGACGGGGTTTGGATACTGTCCGCCGCCATGCGTGCGGACGTCGCGCCGGCGGTTCTTCTGATACAGAAGCGCGGCATGCCACGCCGCCACACAGCTCAGGCCCAGACGCCGGCGCGTACTGCACCGCGAAGGCACGAAGGTAACCTGGTATCGTGCGCAACCATCAAGCGTTCCAGCCCGCGCACGTAGGTGTCAGGTGCGCGGAGTGATCGAACGCACCCGCGGCTTTCCCGGCCCTGGTGCTCGGTGGCTCAGCCTGCGGCCGGTCTGTGCACCGCTGCCCAGTGGCGGGCAATGTCTTCGCGCCGGCAGATCCAGACACCCGGATGGCCCTGGGCGTAATCGAGGAATCGCGCCAGGCCACGTGCCCTGGCGGGATGGCCAAGCAGGCGGGCGTGCATGCCGACTGACATCATCTTGGGCGTCCGCTCGCCTTCCTCATACAGTTGGTCGAGCGAGTCCTGCAGAAAGCTCGAGAATTGGGATGCCGTCGCAACGTTGCCGCGGCTGAATTTCACATCGTTGGTGGTAAGCCCATAGGGAACTACCAGATGCGGCTGATTCGCCACTGTTACGTAGTACGGCAGTTCGTCGTTGTATGCGTCGCTGTCATACAGAAAGCCGCCATGTTCGTGCAGCAGGCGGCGGGTGTTTACGCTGGGCCCATAGCGGCAATACCAGCCCGCCGGCGCGGCGCCCATGGTGCGGCGCAGGCTGGCCACGGCCATCGCGATGTGCCGGCGCTCCTCGTCCTCCGACAGGCGGTAGTGCTCCACCCAGCGCCAGCCATGACAGCAGATGTCGTGACCAGCCTCGCGCAGGGCTGCGGCGACTTCTGGCAGCCGCTCCAGCACCATCGCACAGGCGAACGCCGTCATCGGCAGCTTGCGGCGTGAGAACATCTCCAGGATGCGCCAGATGCCAACCCGGCTGCCGTATTCGAACATCGATTCCGCGGCCAGGTCACGCTCACCCCGCGGCACCGGACTCTCGCCCATCTCGGTCAGCGACGCTTCGGAAAAGCCGTCCTTGTTCTCAATCGAATACTCCGACCCTTCCTCGATGTTCAGCACGAAATTCAGTGCCACCCGTGCGCCATCCGGCCACTGCGGATCAGGTGGCGTACGGCCGTAGCCGATCAGGTCGCGATCGCCGTTGGCTGGATACATGTCGTCCTCTCGTTCAGTTAGAGCGGCTTCGCGCAGGTTGGAATCGCGCGAAAGCGGGATTCTGCGCGAGTAGCCGCGTGAAAAGATGAGCGAGAGCGGTTCCACCCTCCGTGGAACCACTCTAAAATTGCTGTTCCTCACGCCCACGCACAAGCTGCGACAGGGTTACAGCCAGAACCAACGCACCACCATAGAACATGTCCTGCACAAAGCTGCTGCCGCCCATGAACACCAGGCCGGTGATGCCGACCACCAGGAAGTAGACCGCGATCGCTGATCCCCACGCGTTGAACCGCCCCGGGGTGATGCTGGTTGAGCCCAGGAATGCGGCAGCGAATGCCGGCAGCAGATAGGACACGCCAGAGACCGGGTCGGCCGCGCCCTGCGTTCCGGCATACAGCACCCCCGCCAACGCGCCCATGAAGCTGGAGACGATAAGGCACCCGAGGCGGATGCGGTCGGTGTTGATGCCGGACAGCCGTGCCACTTCCCGCCCGCGGCCAACGAACAGCATCTGTCGGCCGATCGCGGTAAATTCGAACACGTACCAGACCAGGATACACAGCAGCAGCGCGTAGTAGAACTCCAGCGGAATGCCCAGCAGCCGGTCGACGATGACCCAGTTCATCAACCGGTCGGAGATGCCGCTGATCGTCATCGAGTCGCTGACATAAAGCGTCAGCCCATGCAGGAACGTGCCCGTGCCCAACGTAACGATCAGGGAATGGATGCGGAAGACCGTGATGAAGAACGCGTTGATCGCACCAACCACCACACCCATGGCCAGCGCCGCCAGCACCGCCAGGCTGATCGGCCAGCCGTTCTGCCCGTTCAGCAAGGCGACCATCATCGCCGATAATGTCATCACATACGCAATCGAGACATCGAAGTCGTTCGCCGTCAGCGGCACGATCAGCCCCAGCGTGACCACCACCAGGACCGCCTGCGATCCCAGGATTGTCGACAGGTTCGACCAGGTGAAGAAGGTCTCCGGGCGCAGGATGCTGAACACGACAACCAGCACGGCCAAGGCGGCAATCAGTCCGTAGCGTTCGGCCAGGTCGATGAACCGCGTCTCACTCGGCGGCACTCCCGCGGCGGCCGTGGCCGGGCTCTGCGTCATGCTGCAAGTCCGTAACAGCATTCGGTGATCGCATGTTTCGACAGCGCCGGCGGCCGCAGTTCCCGGGCGATCCGGCCGCGACCCAGCACCACCACACGGTCGCAGATTTCCGCCAACTGCTCGGCGTCGGAACTGGCGCACAGCACGCAGGTGCCGGCAGCGGCGGCATCACGGATCGCCTGATACACGGTCTGCCGGGCCCCGACGTCCACGCCTTGGGTCGGCTCGTCCAGCAGGATCAGCTTGGGGCTTAGCTGCAGCCATTTTGCCAGGATGACCTTCTGCTGGTTGCCCCCGCTCAAGGACGCCAGCGGCAGCGTCGGCCGGTTCGGCACAACCCCGAAACGCTGCCCCAATGTGCGTGTCGCCGTCAGCATCGCACCGCGCCGCAGCAGCAGTGGCCGGAACCGGCTGGCCAGCGCCGGCAAGGTCACGTTGTCCACGATCGGCAGGCCGCCGACCCCGCCGGCAACCGGCCTGTCCCCCGGGATCAGCACCAGCCCGGATCGGATTGCCGCGGCCGGCTTCTGCGCCGCAAGATCGATCCGCTGTGCCCCCAGCGTCAGCGTCCCGCGCTGCGCTGCCAGCGCGCCATAGACAAGATAAGGCACCTGCTCGTAGCCGGAGCCCAAAAGACCGGTCAGACCCACCACCTCGCCGGCCTGCAGCGACAGCGACAGCTCCGCCACCTGGCCACCCGCCAGGCCAGCAATGGCAACCGCTGCCGAGCCCTGTCGCGTGGCCGCCGAACGTGCCCCCGGCGGCGTCAACTGGCGGCCCACAATCATGCCGACGACGCTCTCACGCGTTGCCTGCGCCGTGTCCAGCACACCGGCAACCTGGCCATCCCGCAGCACGGTGGCGCGATCAGTGATCTCCAGCACCTCATCGATATCGTGCGAAACAAAGATCACGCTGGCGCCGCCGGCGACGACGCGGCGCACCAGCGAGAACAGGCGGTCGACATCGGCGCGTGGCAGAAACGGCGTCGGCTCGTCCAGCACCAGCACGCCGTTGCCGTGTCTGGCGCCACCCGCGGTGATCTCCTCCACCGCGCGGACGATTGCCACCAGGGCCCGCTCAACCGACGACAGGCGGGAAACCGGCACGTCTGGGTCGATCGCCAGGCCGTAGCGTTCGAACAGCCGGCGCGCCGCGGCACGCTCCTGCCCCCAGTTGATCGCCCACGGCTGCGTCATCCCGCCGCGCCCGGCCAGGCGCGTCAGCAGCAGGTTCTCCAGCACGGTCACCGGCGCTATCAGACCCAGATGCTGATGGACAAACGCCACGCCGAACGAGCGCACACCCCCCGGCGGCAGCGGCAGTGCCACGTCCTGACCGGCGATCCGCAGCCCGGCACCTGGATCAGGTGCGTGAAATCCTGCCAGTATCTTGATCAGGGTCGACTTGCCGGAGCCGTTCTGGCCCAGCAGGCCATGCACTTCGCCAGGCAGCACGGAAAAGTCCACCGCACGCAAAGCCTGCTGACCGCCGAAGGTCTTCGACAGCCCCCGGAACGCCAGCGCCGGCTGCGTCACTTCAGCTTCCACAGCGCCGCATAGCCATCAACATAAGCTGCGCCATACCCTTGCGACAGTTGCGGCGGCTTGCCGGCATCGGCGGCATTATGACTGTCAAAGATATAGAACGGGATCTTCGGGTCCCGCACCTGTGGCAGCTTGCACAGGATGCGCATCTCAGCGTCGATGATGGCGTCGCCGATCCAGTCCAGGTTCTCGCCGATGTCCATCTGCACCTTGCCGTCCTGGATCAGGCCCAGCACGAATGGCGTACCGTTGAAAGCATCCATCTTCACCCGCTGGGTCGCATTCGCACCGATCACCGCAGGCACGACGAACTGCGACATGCTGTCGTAGATCACGATGATGTAGTTCACCGTGGGATCGCTCAGCAGCGCCGACTGGACATTGGGGGTAATGCGCGTCCCCCAGTCGACCACCGGGAAATTCATCACCTTGGTCTTGCAGTGATCACAGTGTTTCAATTCCGCATTGATGCCGGCGACCATGCTGTCGGTCGACAGGGCGCCGGTCGAAATCAGCACCAGCGCGTTCATGTCTCCCTTGGTCTGCACCACGGCCCAGTCGACCAGCAGGGCGCCAGCCTTGAAGTAGTCGATCGGAATATCGGCATCGGCGTTCTTGCGCACGATGTCGGACTGTTCCTTGCCATTGTAGTGCGACGGCACCACCGGCACGCCAGCCGCGCGGGCCGCCCGCACCTGGGGGACCAGCACCCGCGGATCAGTGCCCGCCAGCAGGTCGATCAGGCTGGCCTTCTCGTTCATCGCCGCGTTCATGCCCTGCACCCACTGCGAGCTTTGGCCCTGGTTCTCCCAAATGGTAAACTTGAAGCCCACGCGAGCGGCGGCGGCCGCCATGGCCTTCTCGATGTTGGCGGTGAACGGGTTGGCCGAGGAGACGGGAATGCTCAGGATCGACTTGCCCGCCATGCAGGCCTTCGCATCGAACGCCGGACCCGGCGCCACGAAGCTCGGTTTGTTGTAGAACGGCTTGAGCTGCCCCTCGAAGTAATCCATGCCGTCGGCAAAGGCGGAGCCTGAGGTGAGAGTTGCAGCCGCCAACGCCAGCGCTGCAATGATCCGCCGTTTTATCATGTCCGCTCCCCGCCTACTGCTCTGGCAGCGAGTGCAAGCCATATGCCAGCAACGGAAGCCCGGATCCCGTCAAGCAACGAGTGGCTCAATGCCGCTGGTCGGGTGAGGCCGGCAACGGATAGGACCGCAGCAGCCGCTCAAGCAACGCGGCCCCTTTCGTCCAGTCGAAGGTGCGCAGGGCATGGCCGCGGGTGACAAAGTTGGCCCCGTTATAGAAGATTTCGTATTGCACGTGGCGCGAGGCAAACTCGGACCCAACCGCATCCCAGGCCAGCTTGAAGAACTGCACACGCTCCTCGGGTGAAACCGCGGACGATTTCTGCGTCTTGTGGATGATCTCCGCCAGCATCGGGTTGGCAAAATCGTCCACGCTGGACGGCAGCATGATCATTCCGCCACCGGCCAGCTCTCGCAGCGTCTGGATCACCTTTGGATACAGTTGCTGGGTCAGCACCTGTGCCGAATAAAGCAGCGCGCTGTCGGGCACATAATAGGCGCCCACTCTCCGGCCCTTCGCCTCCATGCCATACAGCAGGCCCTCGACCATGCCGACTTCAGCAGCAAGTTGCCCAAGCTGTTCGCGCACCTGCGGAAACTGCGCCGTGCCGATGACCGTCGTCAGCTTCTGCCCCAGCGCCGCCAGGAAGCGCATCTTGACCAGCAGGCGGATCTGGCACTGGTAGTTCTGATACACATGCACCGGTGTCGCATGAAACTGCCTGGCCGTCATCTCGATGTCCTGGTTGATGAAGACGCGCTCCCACGGCACCTTCACGTCATCAAAATAAATCACCGCGTCGTTCTCATCGAAACGACTGGATAGCGGGTTGTCGAACACCGACACGGCCGCCTGCTCATAGGATTTGCGCGACAGCACGCGCAGCCCCGGTGCGTTCAGTGGCACGGCGAACGACACCGCATGCCTTTCCTCGCCTGGCTGCAGAGGCTGGATGCAGCTCACCATCAGCTCGTTCGACATGATGCCAGAGGTGCCCAGCATCTTTGCGCCGCGGACGGTGATGCCGGAATGATCCTGGTCGACCACGCCCAGGATCATTCCGGCATCGCCCGCTCCGCTGGCCCTGGCGGCATGGTCCGCCTGCGGATTGACGATCACGTAGCTCAGGAACAGGTCATTGTCCCTGCAATGACGGTAGTAGTCGCGCACAGCCTGTGCCCGCTGCCGGTCATGCTGCTCAAACAGTTCGATGCCCATGACCATGCCACTGAGACAGGACGCCACGTGGTCCGGCGAACGCCCCATGAAGCCGAAGTGCAGACCCGCCCATAGTTCCAGAGCCTGCCGCCGCTCCAGCAACTCCTGATAGCTGGTCGGCAGTTGCCACGCCCGGCTGACCCTGTCGCCGGTGTCCGGGCTGCTATAGGTCATCGTGGCAACGTTCTCCGCGTCGCCCTGGAAGTCGTACAGCGCCGCCGCCGAATGCACCGAGTTCTTGAACGCCGGATGCGTCGTAACGTCCGCAACCAGATCGCCGTTGATGTAAACGCTTCGACCATCACGCAGGCTCTGCAAGTGGTGGGAGCCGATCTTGACCATGCGCCGCTCTCCTGCGTGATGATATGATCCTGCCGTCACTCAGACCTGGGCAGGCCGCCGTTGGCAGCTTGTCATGCAAGCGCCTCGCCACTCCGGGCGGGCGGCTACCCCGCGATGCAGCGCTCCAGCAGCATCACCGCGGCAATGATCAGCACACCCAGGGTGGCCGACGCGCCCCCGCCGCGGCAGGCATATTGCTGCAGCGAGTTGACCGGCGCCATCATCCCGATCGGGTGCAGCAGCCGCGCCACGACCAGCACCAGCAGCAGGATACTGACAACGGTTCTGCTGCCCCCCAAGGCTTCCAGCAGGCCGACCAGCAGCAGGATCAGCGGCACGTACTCGGCGAAGTTGGCGTGTATGCGCATCCGCTTGGTCATGCTCTCTCTGCCGCCATCGCCATGCAACACCCCGCCCTGCAGGCGGGACGTGATCACCCAGGCCGATAGCGCCGCGAAGATCAATCCCAGAATGGCCGCATACGTGGCCGTTATGACAGGAAACACCATTCTCAATCCTCAGCCTTGACGGCGGCCGCTGGCGCGGTGACAGGAACTGCGTGATCGACCAGCCGCGCCTACAGTACCGCCTCGGCCACCACCCGCAGAACATCGATGTCGGACCCTTTCAGCACCATCGTGCCGATATGTCCGTCCCGCGCGATCTCCTTCCAGGCCGCCAGCCGGTCGCGGATCCGCTCGGCCGGCCCGCAAAGTGAGATCGCGTCGATCAGTGCGTCCGGCACCGCACCGGCAGCCTCCTGCTTCTTGCCGTCCAGATACAGCGCCTGGATGGTCTTCGCCTCCGCCTCGAAGCCCATCTTCGCGACCATGTCGTTGTAGAAGTTCTTCGTCCGTGCCCCCATCCCGCCGATGTACAGCGCCAGTTCGGGACGCAGCGCATCGCGGCAGGCCGCCGCATCTGGACCCATCTTCGCCCGCACGAACGGCGCGGTGTCGAAACCTTGCATCGTCCGGCCGATCTTTCGCCGCCCCTCCAGCGTCGGGCCGGTGACCACGTCGGGTGCATCCGGTGAGAAGAATATCGGCAGGTTGCCGTCCGCCACCTCGCCTGCCATGCGCAGCCCGGCGGGCGTGATCGAGGCTGTGTAGAAAGGCACGTTGGGATCGCCGTGCGCGATGCTGCGCAGCGGCCGTCCCAGCCCGGACGCATCCGGACCGTCATAGGGGATGCTGTACGCCTCGCCACGGAATTCCAGCGGCTTCTCCCGGGCCAGGATCTGCTTGATGATGGCAATATACTCCCGGGTCCGCTGCATCGGCTTGCCGAAGCCCACGCCATGCCATCCCTCGATCACCTGCGGCCCAGATGGGCCGACGCCGCAGATGAAGCGGTTGCCGGACAATGCCTGCAGCGACAGCACCGTCATCGCCGCGCAGGCTGGGGTGCGCGCGGGCATCTGCATGATGCCCGTGCCAGCCTTGATCTTCGTTGTTCGCGCCAGGATCCAGGCAGCCGGCGACACTGCGTCCGTGCTGTAGGACTCTCCCGTCCAAACCTGCGAGTAGCCGAGCCGCTCCACCTCCAGGATCAGTTCCATGTCCAGCTTCGGATGCGGCCCCGACAGGCCGACGGTGATGCCAAGCTGCATGGTCAGCGCACCTTGGCGATAACGTTGTCACGGAACCGGCGCAGGTTGCCAACCGAGGCCTCGGCATCGGCGCCGAACAGCCCGAAGTCGAAGTGGCTGACGCCGGCATCCTGCAGCGCCTTGATGTCGCCCGCGTAGTCCGCCGCCCCGCCGGTGAACAGCTTCCGCTCCCCGTCCACCGTGCCTTTCGGCTGCGCCTCCGGATTGGCCGACACCCGATAGGCCAGCCCGACCGAAGCCGGATCGCGGCCGGCCTTCTCGGTCAACCCCCGCAACTTCGCCACCCCGGCCTTGAACCGCGTCAGCGTGTCCATCGGGAACTGCGGGTTGGTGCCGATCGGATACCACGCATCGCCATAGGCGGCGGTCCGGCGCAGCGCCGGGCCGCTCTCGCCGCCGACCCAGATCGGGATCAGGCCCTGCGGCGGCTTCGGCGGAAACAGCACGTCCTTGAACTTGACGTATTTGCCGTCGAACTTCGGCTCATCCGCCGTCCACAGCTCGCGGCAGACCGCCATGAACTCATCCGTCACCGCGCCACGCTCGGCGAACGGCGGGGCGCCGATGGCGACAAACTCCTCCTCGCACCAACCCGCGCCGATGCCCAGCGTCAGCCGGCCCTTGGACAGGAAGTCGATGCTCGCCAGGATCTTTGCCGTCAGCACCGCCGGCCGGTGCGGCACCACCATGACAGAGGTCACAATGCGCAGCGTCTTGGTCGCTGCGGCGATGAACGCCGCCGCCGTCAACTGCTCCAGCCGCGGCGCCGCCGCCCCCGAGGGGAACTCGCCGGAGTCGGAATACGGATAGCGCGAGGCGATGCTGGTCGGGATCATGACATGGTCGCTGACCGTGACGTAGTCGAAGCCTAGGCTTTCCGCTTCCGTGGCGATGCGCAGCAGGCTGTCGGGCGCGATCAACGGACCGCTGGTGGGCGCGCTGCAACCGATCTGCATGGGTTCCTCCTGTCTGGATTTTCCTGTGGTCCGCATTAGCACACGATGTAGCCGGCACAGGCAACCGCGGCGCCTTGCGCAGCCGCTGGCGGCAGCCACTTGATCGCCCTCGCGCAACAGCCCACCATCGCGGTAACATTAAACGTCCAGCAGCGGCCTGGCCGCGGACGCAGCACGGAAGTTGACATGACCGATCTCACCTGGATGGAAACCGCCCCGCTGCCGGAACTGATGGCGCAGGCGTCGCAGCAGCGGGACGCTGCATTTGGACGCAACATTTCCTACTCCCGCAAGGTGTTTATCCCGCTGACCAAGCTGTGCCGTGACGTCTGTCACTACTGCACCTTCGCGGAGCGTCCGCGCGCCGGACACGCGGCCTATCTGTCCGCCGATGAGGTGCTGGCCATCGCCCGCGCCGGACAGCAGGCCGGCTGCACCGAGGCGTTGTTCACCCTTGGCGACAAGCCCGAACTGCGGTACCGCGCCGCGCGTGAGGCGCTGACGGCACTCGGGCATGACAGCACGATCAGCTACCTGCGCGAGATGTGCACCCTGGTTCTGCAGCACACCAGCCTGATCCCGCACGTCAACCCCGGCGTGATGACGCGGCAGGAAATTGCCAGCCTGCGACAGGTTTCCGCCAGCCAGGGCATCATGCTGGAATCCACCAGTGAGCGTCTGTGCCAGCAAGGTGGGGTCCACTACGGCTCGCCGGACAAGCTGCCGGCGGTCCGGCTGGAGACGATCAGGCTCGCGGGTGAACTGGCCGTCCCGTTCACCACAGGCATCCTGATCGGCATTGGTGAGACGCGGGCCGAACGGCTGGACGCGCTGGCCGCCATCGGGGACCTGCATCGCCAGCACGGCCACATCCAGGAAGTGATCGTGCAGAACTTCCGCGCCAAGCCCGACACCAAGCTGGCCGCCGCCGACGAGCCGGACCTGCTCGATCTGCTGTGGACAATTGCCGCTGCCCGGCTGATCCTGCCCGCCGACGTCCACGTGCAGGCGCCGCCGAACCTGTCGCCTGGGGTGTACCAGAAGCTGATCGGCGCCGGCATCGACGACTGGGGCGGCGTTTCCCCGGTGACCCCGGATCACGTCAACCCCGAGGCGCCGTGGCCGGAATTGGAAGCTCTCGGCCTGCGCACGGCAGAGATGGACAAGATCCTGGTGCCGCGCCTGCCGATCTATCCCGCCTGGGCAGCCGCCCCCGCCCGCTGGCTGGATCCCAAGGTGGCAACCCGCGTGATGCAGTCAGCCGACGCGGAAGGCTGGGCACGTGACGACGACTGGGCGCCGGGGCTGACCTTTGCGCCAAAGCCGCGCCCGGTCCTGTTGAACACGGTCGACCCGGCGCTGGAACGGATTATCGGCCGGGCCACCGCCGGCAAACGCCTGCACGAGCCCGAGATCATCCGCCTGTTCGCCGCTCGCGATGCGGATTATGAACGCGTGATCACGGTTGCCGACGAACTGCGCAAGGCGGTCAGCGGCAGCCCGGTTCGTTACGTTGTCAACCGCAACATCAACTACACCAATATCTGTTACTATCGCTGCAAGTTCTGCGCGTTTTCCAAGGGCAAGACGCATGAGGCGCTGCGCGGAACCCCTTATGACCTGGAAATGGGTGAAATCGTCCGCCGCTCGCAGGAGGCATGGGACCGCGGCGCCACTGAGGTCTGCCTGCAGGGCGGCATCCACCCGGACTATACCGGCGACACCTATGTCAACATCTGCAGGGCGATCAAAGCGGCGATTCCGGGGATGCACATCCACGCCTTCTCGCCGCTGGAGGTGACGCAAGGGGCAGCGACGCTGGGTCTGTCGCTGCACGAGTTCCTGGCGCGGCTGAAGGATGCCGGCCTGTCCACCCTGCCCGGCACCGCCGCCGAGATCCTGGACGACGAGATCCGCGCTGTCATCTGCCCGGACAAGATCAACACCCGGCAATGGGTCGACGTCGCTCGCGCCGCCCATGAACTGGGTCTGCGCACCACCTGCACCATCATGTACGGCCACATCGAGACTCCACTCAACTGGGCTCGGCATCTGCTCGTGCTGCGCGACCTGCAGGCCGAAACCGGCGGGTTCACGGAGTTCGTGCCGTTGCCGTTCGTGCACATGGAAGCGCCGATGTATCTGCGCGGCATGGCCCGCAAGGGCCCAACCCTGCGCGAGGCTGTGCTGATGCATGCCGTCTCACGCCTCGTGCTGAACCCGCTGATCACCAACATCCAGACCTCATGGGTGAAGATGGGACCGGAAGGCGCCGCGATATGCCTCAATGCCGGTGCCAATGACCTGGGCGGAACGCTGATGAATGAAAGCATCTCCCGCGCCGCGGGCACCCAGCATGGGCAGGAGTTTCCGCCCGAGGCGATGGAGGCCTTGATCGGGTCGCTGGTCCGCACGCCGGTGCAGCGGGACACGCTGTATCGTCCTGTCGGCAATGAGCGTCGGGTGGTCTCGTTCAATGCCCCCGAACTTGCGCCGATCGTGCAGACGCCGCCTCGGAAAGTGATGGCGGAGTAGACGCACAAAGCGGCCTCCGGCGATGCCCCTAGGGCGAGTGATCTCGCGTCGTCACCCTCCAGCTCAACGGACTGCGCCGGTCAGGCCGGTGTTCAGGCTGCCGCCGCCGGCTTTGCCGCCGTTTCGGTCCGCCGCGCCCGCAATCGCCTGATGCGCCTTGCATCCGCATCCAGCACGCGGAACTCAAACCCTGAGGGGTGGCTGATCACCTCGCCGCGCGTCGGCACGCGGCCGGCCAGGGTGAACACCAGTCCGCCAACCGTATCGATGTCGGCGTCGCGCTCGTCTTCCGTCAGGATAGGTCCGATCTTCTCCTCGAAGTCTTCGATCGGCATCCGGGCATTCACATCCATCGCCCCGTCCGCCCGTTCAGTGACCATCGGCGCTTCAATGTCGTCATGCTCGTCGGCAATGTCGCCGGTAATCGTCTCCACCAGATCCTCGATCGTCACCAGGCCGTCGATGCCGCCATACTCATCCACCACCAGCGCCAGGTGCATGCGCTGCTGACGCATCTGCAGCAGCAGGTCCAGCACCGGCATCTGTGGCGCGACCAGCAGCGGCTTGCGCATGATCGCTTCAAGGGAGAACGCCTCCGCCCGGCCGACATAGGCGAAGACGTCCTTGATGTGGATCATGCCGATCACGTCGTCCAACTGCTCGCGGTACACCGGCAGGCGTGAGTGGCCATCGTTGCGGATTAATTCGATCGCCTGCGTCAGCGTCACGTCGGTGCGCATGGCAACGATGTCCGCCCGCGGCACCATCACGTCGTCGGCCGTGGTCTCGCGCAGCCGCAGCACGTTGGCGATCAGCAGGCGCTCATGCCGGTCGAGTTCCGGCGGCTCGCCCGGCATCTGCTGGGCGTCGGCGGCCTCCTGCACCAGCTCGGCGATCGACTCGCGCAACGAGTGCTCGTTCTGCCGGCGCCCCAGCCGGGATGCCAGGCGGCTGAGCAGGCTGACCTTGTGGGCGCTCATCTTCGCTTCCACGGGTTTGGCACGCCGATGCGGCGCAGCAGGCGGGTCTCGGCCATCTCCATCCGTCTCGCAGCCCCCGGATGGTGGTGATCCTCGCCGCTCAGGTGCAGTGCTCCATGCACCACCAGATGCGCCAGATGATGTGCCGGCCGGCGTCCCTGTGCGGCCGCTTCTGCCCGCACCACGCCCAGCGCCAGTATGACTTCCGGCGCGGGAAGCTGATAGGTCAGCACGTTGGTGGGCTTGTTTCGGCCGCGGTGGCGCCGGTTCAGCCGGCGCACAACCTGATCCGACGACAGCACGACGGTCCCTGCCATGCCAGCGGCACTTGCTGCCCGCCGGACAATCGTCCCGGCATTCGGTATCGCTCGGTGCCAAGCCGGATCCGCCACGATAACATCGACGACAGTGCCATCGAAGTCGGGCGGACGGCTACTAGGAGGTTCCATTGATCTGTAACTACTCGCTCATGTGCGGTCGTTCGCGCTCGCGTCGCACCTCGCTCTGCGCCGCCTCCCGCTGGTCATAGGCACCGACGATACGAGCCACCAGGGGATGGCGCACCACATCCCGCTGCTCGAACCGAACCACGCCGATGCCCTGTATCCCCTCCAGCGTGTCCAACGCATCCCGCAGGCCAGAGCGCACGCCGTTCGGCAGGTCGACCTGGCTCAGGTCGCCGGTGATGACCATCCGCGTGCCCTCGCCCATGCGCGTGAGAAACATCTTCATCTGCATGGCGGTGGTGTTCTGCGCCTCATCGAGGATGGCGTAACAGTGCGCCAGGGTCCGGCCACGCATGAAGGCCAGGGGTGCCACTTCTATCTCGCCGTTGGTCATCCGGCGGATGACCTGGTCCGCCGGCATCATGTCGTGCAGGGCGTCATACAGCGGCCGAAGATAGGGGTCGATCTTTTCCTTCATGTCACCCGGCAGGAACCCCAGGCGTTCGCCCGCCTCGACGGCGGGACGCGACAGCACGATACGGTCGACTTTGCCGGCCTGCAGCATCGCCACGGCCTGGGCGACCGCGAGATAGGTCTTGCCGGTGCCGGCGGGCCCCACGCCAAAGACCATCTCGTGCGTCCCCAACGCCTCCATGTAAGTCGCCTGGCCGGGGCTGCGGGCGCCCACGGCGCCGCGGCGGGTGCGGATCGCCGGCATGTCTGACAGCGGCAGCCTCGGGTCGTTCTCATTATCAGCCAGCCGGATCGCTGCTTCGATCTCCGCCCGCCCCACGCTCTCGCCACGTTCCAGTCGCCGCCAAAGTCCCTGCAAAACCTCCTGCGCGAGGTCAACCCGCGCGGCATCCCCAGCAATCGCTACCCGATTGCCGCGGCAGGAAAGCCTCACCCCCAGTGCCTGCTCGATCCGGACCAAGTGCCGGTCGTGGTCGCCCAGCAGCAAGGGCAACAGCGTGTTGTCGTTGAACTGCAGGGTAATGGCCTTGCCGCCGGTTGCGGCAGAGGCGGCCGGTGCCGATGCAGCGGACCGGGGGACGGCGATATGGGTCAAGCTATTCGTCTCTCCTGGACAAGGGTTCCCGCAAGTGAGTTTGGATACTCGGCAACGATTCGGACAATCGATTCAGTTCCAGTAAGGCTAACAGGGCCGATGAAGTGCACCGGCTGAAGAAATGGTGAGCGTCCGGCAATCTGCCCAGGGTGCCGGCCCGCTCCAGTCACCAGCACAGGCAGATCCAGGCCGACGCATCCGGCATTGAAGCGAGCCTGCTGCTCGCGCAACAGCGCCTGCAGCGCCTGCAGGCGGCGGACCTTCTCGGCTTCCGGCACCGCGGCCGGCGCGCCGGCTGCTGGCGTGCCGGGCCTTGGCGAGTATTTGAAGCTGTAGGCCTGGGCAAAACCGACATCGCGGACCAGGGCCAGGGTGGCCTCGAAATCCGCCTCGGTCTCCCCCGGATGGCCGACAATGAAGTCCGATGACAGCGCCAGGTCGGCGCGCGCGCCACGCAGCCTGTCCACCAGCCGGCGGTAGTCATCAGCGCTGTGCTTACGGTTCATCGCGGAAAGGATGCGGTCCGAGCCGGACTGCACCGGCAAGTGCAGGAACGGCATCAGCATCGGCAGATCGTGGTGGGCCGCGATCAACGCGTCATCCATGTCGCGCGGATGCGACGTGGCGTAGCGCAGGCGCAGCAAGTCCTTGATTTCGGCCAGTTCACGCAACAGCCGTCCCAGATCCCAGGTCGAGCCGTCAGGTGCCTCGCCATGCCAGGCGTTGACGTTCTGGCCCAGCAGGGTGATCTCGCGGGCACCCTGCGCCACCAGATGCCGTGCCTCGCGCACGATCGCCGCGAAGGGGCGGCTTTGCTCCGCGCCGCGGGTGTAGGGCACGACGCAGAAGCTGCAGAACTTGTCACAACCTTCCTGAATGGTCAGGAACGCCGTTACCCCGGGCGGCGTCATGCTGTCCGGCAGATGGTCGAATTTATCCTCCGGCGGGAAGTCCGTTTCGATCACCTTGCCGCCGGCGCGCGCGGCTCGGGCCACCATCTCCGGCAGGCGGTGATAGGTCTGCGGACCCAGCACAATATCGACATACGGCGCCCGGGCGAGAATCTCGGCCCCCTCCGCCTGGGCAACACAGCCGGCGACCGCCAGCACCATGCGGTTGCCGGTTGCCTCCTTCATCCGGCGCAGCCGACCAAGTTCGGAAAACACCTTCTCTGCCGCCTTGTCGCGGATGTGGCAGGTGTTCAGGATCACCATGTCCGCCCCATCGGGCTCCGTCGCCGGCCTGTAGCCTAGCGGGGCAAGGACATCGACCATCCGGCCGCTGTCATACACGTTCATCTGGCAACCCCAGGTGATGACGTGCAGACGTTTCGTGGTGAACTCGGTCATCAAGGAGGCTCCGCACATCCCTGCCGGACCGTTCCGGCGCGAGGAGCGGGAGCAATGATCGGCCCGACCTGTCCGGTCAAGCACAGCGGCTCATGCAAGCGCGACAGCGCGAAGACGCCTCCTTCAACATCCATACTTTGCAGCTATTCCGTCGGCTCGTGTCAAGGACGCGATGGCCTGTCATGCAGGAATCATGGGGTCGGCTGCCCGTGCAGTCATTTCACGATCGGCGAAGCGCGTCTGCCAGCGTTGCAGACCGACGCCAAATCCCCACAGGCGTTTGGCCGCGGTTGCCAGGCTCGGCATGCGTCACACCGCATCAGGAATCGGAAACAAGCCGCTCACGCGGATGGTGCTTACCATAAATCAATAGCATATGGCAACATCTCCCGACCGCAGAGAAGTGCTGCGCGCGCTTCGCCGCGTGAATCGGCCACTTCAAGCCAAACCGGCGTATCGTCCTTCACTGATGGGCGATACTAGGCGGAAGGCGGCGAGCCAAGCTGTGAAGGACCGCGCATGACGGCATCGGGGCTGGTGGGGCAACTGAAAACGCCGCTTTTGTTGCTTACCATCGTGCCGGTGGCGCCAGCGCTGGCCTATTTGACCAATACCTCGCCGCCTTGGGTATTCCTGGCCGGCGCCGCGGGAGTGGCAGTGCTCGCCGATTGGGTACGGCGCTCCACCGAGCAGGTTGCAGAGCATGTCGGGCCGGCGATTGGCGGTCTGCTCGCCATCAGCTTCGGCAGCCTCGCGGAAATCATCCTGGCAATGTTCGTGCTGGCCAACGGCGAAGCGTCCGTGGTGCGCGCGCAGATCACCGGCTCCATCATCGGCACAGGCCTGCTTGGCCTCGGCATCGCCATCGTTGCCGGCGGCATCGGACGTGAACGCCAAAGCTTCAAGCGCGAGCGGGCCGGCCTGCTGTCCAGCCTGCTGATCCTTGCGGTGATCGCGCTGCTGCTGCCCGCCGTTTTCAACCTCGCGGAGGCCGCGGCCGGGCCGCGGCGCCTCGCTATTACCGACGAGCAGCTCAGCATCGGGGTTTCGCTGGTCCTGCTGGCGCTCTACGCGGCCAACTTGGCCTACACCCTTGTCACCCACCGGGACGTGTTCGCGTCCGGCGATCCCCATGATGGCGGCAACGGCGACGGTTGGCCGTTATGGCTCGCCGTTGCCGTACTGGTGGGCGCGACCGTACTCATCGCGCTGGAAGCCGAACTGGTGTCGGGGGCGTTGCAGGCCACTGCCGGCTCATTGGGCCTTTCGCCAATCTTCCTCGGCGTGATCGTGCTGGCGGTCGTCGGGACGGCGTCGGACCTGTTCGCCGCTTCATGGTTCGCCCGGCAGGACAGGATGGGGCTCGTGCTCAACATCTGCATCGGCTCGGCGATCCAGGTGGCGCTGGTGGTGGCCCCGGTGCTGGTCCTCGTCTCCTGGGCAATTGGCCGGCCGATGACGCTGGTGTTCGACAACCCTCTGGACCTGTTCGCCATCGCGGGCGCCGCCTTTATAGTCAATGCCATCGCGGCCGATGGAGAGACGACGTGGTTCGAGGGCGTGCTGCTGATCGGGGTCTATGCCCTGTTCGGTCTCGCATTCTTCTTTGTCGGATGATTTAGAAGTGCTCTGCCGCTTTTGCATGGTGGGCTGCACGAGACGGTGTCTCGACGTATACCGGGTTCCCACCCCTTGCCGTCCCCGGCCCACATGACGGCAGATCTGCGCAAGCTGCTGACCGTGCTAGGCGACACGTTCTGGCTGCTTCCCGGCGCGCTGGTGCTGCTGGGCGTGCTCGGTGGTCTGGGCATGGTCGAGATCGACCGCGGCGGGGCGGTGCCGCAATGGTTGATCGCCAGCCCGTGGCTCTACAACGGCGGGGCGACCGGGGCGCGGACGCTGCTGGGCGCGGTCGCGTCCTCCACCATTGGGGTGGCGGGCACGGTGTTCTCCATCACCATCGCCGCCCTGTCCCTCGCCGCCGGGCAGATGGGGCCGCGGCTACTGCGCAATTTCACCCGGGACCGCGGCAACCAAGTCACGCTCGGCGCCTTTCTGGGCACCTTCTCCTACGCCTTGATGGTGCTGCGAAGCGTCCGCACGCAGAACGAGGGGGAGTTCATCCCTCATCTGGCGCTCAGCGTCAGCATCCTGCTCGCCTTCGTGTGCGTGGCAACCCTGGTATTCTTCGTCGGCCACATGGCGGGGCGCATCAATGTCGACACTGTCGTCGATTTGGTCAGCGGCGAGGTCCAAAGCGCCGTCAAGCGCCTAATGGTCACCGAGTCGCAACCCGCTCCGCCGCCTGCGGCGTTCTGGGCGGGTGCTACATGCGTCACGGACCGGCGGCGTGGCTACTTGCAGCAGTTGGACGAGGACCGGCTGGCAGACTGGGCGGTAGAGCACAACACTGCCATACGGCTCCTGGTCCGCCCAGGCGACTACGTGTTTCCGGGTGCGGCTATCGCTGCGCTAACCGCCCCGGCCGAGGGCGCCGAGGCCGCCATTCGCAACGCGACGGCGCTGGCCGGCCAGCGCGTCAGCTCCAGCGACCTGGAGTTCGCCATCCGCCAGCTTGTCGAGGTGGCGGTGCGCGCCCTGTCGCCCGGCATCAACGATCCGCATACGGCGATGAGCATCCTGGACCGCCTGGGCGCCGCGCTGTGCGACGCGGTGCCGCTGCACCTGACGACGGGCGTCATCCTGCGGGACGGGCGACCCGCCCTGGTCAGGCCGAGCGTGGACTATGACGGGCTGACCAACTCGATGTTCCACATGATCCGGCAGAACGCGGCGGGCAGCCCCGCCGTGCTGATGCGCGTGCTGGAGGTTCTGGCCGCCGTCGCCGGGTGCGAGCGGGATCCTGTCCGGCTGGCGATATTGCAACGCCATGCCGATCACGTGCTCGGCGACGCCGAACGCGACATAAGCACGCCGGCTGACCTCGCCGACCTTCGCGGTCGTCACAGGCGGTTTGTCCTTGTGCGCGAGCACGGGCCACTGGCCCAGATCGTGCCATGACGTGGAGCTGTTGAAATCCGCCACCCTGATGCTCGCGGCCGGCGGGGAGACAGCGGTGGCGATGATGATCTAGAGCAACATCAGCCTGACTGGAACAGTCGGGCTGATAAAGTTGCTTGCGAAAACAATGGTCTAGTTGCGGCGCATACTGCGGTAGGGGTTGGGCAGAACATATGATCCGGGCGCCGGCGTCCCAAGCGGCACACTTCCAGGCGCGGCGCTCCCGGACGCTCGTCCATAGCTGGGTTCGGTATACCCAGGTTGGGCATAATTCGGCTGGACATTCCCCGGCTGCCCACTGGGTGCTGCTGCTGCCGAGCCTGAGGCAGCCTGGGCCGACGTTGCCCCTGATTGCCCGGCGCCGCCGCCCATCTGTGGTGCATAGGTAAAGCCTGGCGGCAGCGACTCCGGCTGACTCGCAGAGGCCGGGCTCGGTGCTTCGCAAGCGCGCAGAGGGTCTTGCTGCCATTGCCAGCCGGTATGGCGCTCCATCGCGCTGGCTTCGGTGAACCTGCACTCATAGATCGCACCAAACTTGCAGAAAACCTGACCATCCATTTGCGGGCTGCAGCGCGGCATCAGGCTGTTGGCTTCGGGCGAAGATACCGGAAGCTGCGCCCGGGCGCCTGGCGGCAGCAACGCCAGAACCCACACCAGCAGCCAAGGTAACGCCACACCCGCTGTCGCCTGCCTGTTGCGGCCACTTGGGTGCCGCGGAACCAAGACCCGCGGATCGAAAATGGCATGGCACCCGCCAGCTTCCGGCACGGCAACCTCTCAAGAAGCAGAGGCGAAGCATATCACCGACCAACCAGTCTTGTCATTGCAATAAATACGTAATCGGACTGTCTAGTGCTGGCGGCCTATCTGGGTCCGCGGCTGCGAAGCGATGTGCTGACGGGTGCCGCGACCGGCGGTCGTCACACCGCCAGATAGCCGCCATCGACGTAGAGTTCGGCGCCTGTGATATAGGACGCCTCGTCCGAAGCCAGGAACAGTATGGCATTGGCGACCTCATCCGCCTCGCCAGCTCGCCCCAGCGGAACCGCCTGCAGCATCTTCGCCCGGACCGCCGGGTCAGCCGTCGCCCCAGAGGTGCGCATCGGCGGCATCACGCCCGGATGGATGGAGTTGCAGCGGATCCTGTCCTTGCCGAACTGCACTGCGGTCGACTTGGTCATCACCCGTACCGCTCCTTTCGCGGCGTTGTAGCCCATATGCACCATTTTCTGGCCGACCACGCCAGAGATCGAGGACAGGTTGACGATCGAGCCGCCGCCGTTCGCCTGCATCTGCCGCACGGCCGCGGCCGTGCCCAGGAAGACCCCGGTGCTGTTGACCGCCATCACACGCTCCCACAACGCGGAGTCCAGCAAGTCGTTCGTCGCGCTGCCGCTGATGCCGGCGTTGTTCACCAGGATGTCCAGCTTATCGAACGCACGCACCGTCGCCTGAATTACCTGCGCCCAGCCAGCCTCCTCAGTGACGTTCAGCGCCATGAACAGCGCCTTTCCACCGCCGGCGTTGATCTCGTCGGCGACCCCCCTGCCCTCATCCTCCAGCATGTCTGCAACGACCACGCAGGCGCCCTCCTTGCCGAAGCGCCGCGCCGTCGCGGCACCCATGCCTGAAGCCGCGCCGGTAATGATGGCGACCTTGTTTGCCAGCCGCATGACTGTCTCCCCCTTGTCTTCACGATCCGATGCTGCCACCGCCCGCACCTGTTGGCCATGACCAAACGGCCCTGCCTAGATCGGGACGCGCCACCGCGCGACAGCATGGACTAAGGCCTGCGATCCAGGCCCTCGCGGCGGGGCCTACGTCAGCACCGACCGCCGCGCCGAAAGAAACGCCTGCACTGCGGCGACCAGCGCATCACATTCAGCATCGGCAATCGGCAGTGACAGCGTCATCATGCCGCGTCGAGCCAGCCAGATCCCTTGCGCCAGCATGTCGAAGAAGAACAGCTCCTTCAGTTTCGGATCAGCCTTCGCCGCGGCCGCGGGATCGTCAACCGGCCCACGTGTGGCATGCACCGCCAGCATGGAGCCCCGGCCGGTGAACTGCAGCCGAGCCTCGGCCGCCCGGCACAGGGTGTTCAGCCGCTGTCGCAAGACCTCGCCGCGCTGGTTCAGCGCGTCCGCGGCCTGCGGCGTGTAGACCTCCGTCAGCCCCGCAAGACCGGCTGTCATCGTCAGCACGTTGTTGTTGAACGTTCCGGCATGCGGCAGCGCGTCCGGCCGCCGCGGATCGAAAAGATCCATGATCTCCGCCCGGCCGCCGAACGCCCCGAACGACATCCCGCCGCCGATATATTTCCCCAAGGTCGTCAGGTCAGGCGTGATCCCATACACCGATTGCAGCCCACCCGGCGCCAGCCGCGAGGTCATCACCTCATCCAGGATCAGCAAGCCGCCAACGCGCGTCGTCTCCTCGCGCAGCATCCGCAGGAATGCCGGCGAGGCGGGAATACAGCCGCCGCTGCCGATCATCGGCTCCAGAATCACCAACGCCAGATCCGGGGTGATCAGGCCGCGGGTCCGCTCGATGTCGTTGTATGGCGCCACTACGGTCTCGAACGGCACGTTGACCCGCGAGCCGCCGCCGGCGAAGCCGAACACGGCACCATGGTATGCGCCGTTGAACACCATCACCTTGCTGCGCCGCGTGAAGATGCGTCCCAGCGTCACCGCCAGCAGGTTGGCTTCGGTGCCGGAGTTGGTGAACCGCACCCGCTCCAGGCCGAACCGCTCGCAGACGGCGGCGGCAAACCGGGCCTCCGTCATGTTGCAGGCACCAAGGCTGATGCCGCCGTCCAGCGCTCGGTCCACCGCCGCTCGGATGACGGGATGCGAGTGGCCATACAGCCCGGCCGTGTACTCCCCCAGGAAGTCGACATACGCGCGCCCGTCGGCGTCCCACAGCCGGCAACCCTCGGCGCGGGCCATCGCCAGCGGGAATGGTGCATAGTGCAGCACGCTGCGGGTATTGCCGCCGGGCATCACGGTCGTCGCCTCGACATAGCGCGCGAGGCTCTGCGGATTGCGCGTGACATAGGCTTCCTTCGCCTCGTCCAGGGCGGTGTCAATATCGACATTGCGCAACACGGTGGCGGACATCGGGAACTCCTGTCGGTTGTCGGTCTCAGTGTGAGAGCCGAAGCGGCGGCCTGCAACGCACCGGATCGTCACGGACATCCGCGGATGTCCTGCCGAGAGACACCCCTTCGGCAGCCCGTATATCCAGCTCCCCCCTCCCCCGCACGGCCCTTGCACCCGTCCCTGCTCGGCCGTAGGAGGCCGCATCTTGAAGCCCCACCTGCCCCTTCTCCTGGCGTTGCTGCCGGCCGCTTGCGCGCTGGAGGATTCCGACATCGTCCAGGAAGCGAAAACCCGGCTGATCGGCATGCAGGAGGTCGATCTGCAATCCTGTCTGGGTGCGCCGGACCAGCACAGCACCTTCGGCACCACCGATATCCTGACCTACTACGCAACCTCGACCAGCAACATCAACTGGTCGATCCCGCTGGTCGGCGGCCTGGCCGTCACCAACGGCGGCTATTGCCACGCCACGTTCCAGGTCAGGAATGGGTCGGTCACGCAGGTCCTCTACTCAGGGGAGAAGAACGCGACGTTCGCGCCGGATGCCTTCTGTGCCCCGATCCTGCGCACCTGTATCGAGCAAATGCGCCGGAGCGACCTGGCCGCCTGCCATCCGGCGCGCTGGTGGGAAAACCACTGTGCCGCCCCCCACCGGCCTTGACCCCGAACCAGACGCCGCCCCAGCCGCCGCTCGGCGCCCCCTCGGTCAGGTACGCCGGACGTTCCAGAACACGAACTGACCCGGAATGATCCCGGTGATGTCGCGGCGGGCGGCGGTGCGGTAGAAATACTGCCCGGTGGGCAGATAGGGCACAAGCTGCAGCGCCTTGGCCTGCAGGTCGGCGGCGATCTTCTGCTGCGCCGGCCCCTCCGGTGCGTCCAGCCACTGGTCGATCAGCCCCTGCACCGGCGGCAGATCCGGCCAGCCAAACCAGGCTTTCGGCCCGTTGCAGCGCAAGGTCTGGTTGGTAACCGGGGTCGCCATGTCCAGCCCCGACCAGCCGGTGATGAACATGTTCCACCCCCCCTTCGCCGGCGGCGCCTTGCTGGCGCGCCGCTGCACCAGCGTGCCCCAGTCCATCACCGCCAGATCGACATGCATCCCCAGCTTCTGCATCATGTCCATCGCCACGTCGCACTGCGCCGTCAGCACCGCCTGATCGCTCGGCGACATCAGCACGATCTTCTCACCCTGATAGCCGGCGTCGTGCATCGCCTTCGCCAGAGTCGCCAGATCCGGCTTCGGCGCGGTCAGCACGTCCAGGCCCGCCTGGCTGGCCATTGGCGTCTTTGGGGTGAAGATGCCGACGCCGTCGCGCCACATCTCCGGATTGGTGCCGGCGGCGGCCGTCATGAAGTCCGCCTGTGACATCGCCTGCAGCATCACCCGCCGCACCGCGGGCTTGTCGAACGGTGGATGCAGGTGGTTCAGCACGCCGGTGCCCAGCAACCCCAGCGGGCCGGTGTCCAGGGTGCGCACGTTGCTGTTGCGGTCAAGCATCGGCAGCAGATCGTTCGGCGGGTTTTCCCACCAGTCGACCTCGCCGTTCTGCAGCGCCGCCGCCGCGGTGGCCGGGTCGGGCATCACCGTCCACTCGACCCGGTCGAAGTTGACGATCTTCGGGCCAGCCAGCCAGTCCGGCGCCCCGCCCGGTCGCGGCACATAGTCAGTATTCCGAGCATACACCACCTTGCTGCCAACCACACGTTCCTGCGCGACGAAGCGAAACGGACCGCTGCCGACCACCTCGGTGATCGACTGGAACGGGTCGGTGCTGGCCAGACGCTCCGGCATCACCACCAGGGCAGGCGGACCGATCTTCGACAGGCAGTTCAGCACCAGGCTGAACGGGCGTGTCAGCCGGATGGTGAAGCGGCGATCGTCCGGGGCCGTCATCTCCGCCACCCGGGCCAGCAGCGCCTGCCCCATCGGATCACGCGCCGCCCAGCGCTTGATGGAGGCGATGCAGTCGCGCCCGCGCACCGGTTCGCCGTCGCTAAAGCGAAGCTTTTCACGCAGCGTGAAGGTCCACAGCCGGCCGTCGTCCTCCAGCGTATGGCCCTCGACCATCTGCGGCTGCGGCTGCAGCTTGCTGTCGATGCCATAAAGCTGATCCCACACCATGGTGGCGTGGTAGCGGGTGATATAGGCGGTGGTCATGACCGGGTCGATGACTGTCAGGTCCGCCTGCGGCACATAGCGCAGCACGTTCGGCTTCGCCGGCTGCGCCCGGGCGGAATGCCGAGTTACCGCCGTCGCAGCCGCCGCTGCGGCCAGGAAGCCTCGTCGCTGCATGTCACATCTCCCTCGGCTGCTGAACATCCCGGCTGAAGCCGATACCACGACACAGTCGATGCCGGTTGGCCACTCATGGCTAGCAAGTCGGATGCCAACCCACATTTGACGACGCCTGGGGCTGCCTGTACTGCGCCAGGCCAGATGACAAGACTTCGCCTCCTGGCCGACGACCTGACTGGCGCGCTGGACACCGCGGCGGAGTTCACCGCCTTGACCGGTCCGCTGCCCGTCGTCTGGTCGCCTGAGGCGGTGCCGGCGGGCAGCGCCGTGCTCGACAGCCGCACCAGAGAGCTTACGCCAGACGCCGCTGCCGCAACGGTCGCCGGCATGGTCGTCCAGCTCACCGGGGCAGACATCGCCTTCAAGAAAGTCGACAGCCTGCTGCGCGGACCGACCCTGGCCGAGGTCGCCGCGTGCATGGCATCCGGCCTCTGGCGCTTCGCCGTGCTCGCCCCGGCTTTTCCTTACCAGGGCCGCATCACCCGCAACCGGCGCCAGTACCGGCGCACCGGCACCCAATGGACGCAGGTCAGTGACGATTTGGTCACCGCGCTGCAAGCCCTCGGCGCGGCGGCACAGCCCGGCCGTCCGGGCGCCGAACTGGCACCCGGCGTCAGCGTCTTCGACGCCGAGACGGACGACGACCTGCGGCACATCCTGGCCACGGTCGCACGCCACCAGCAGCAAGTCCTGTGGATCGGCAGCGGTGGGCTGGCTCAGGCCATGGCGGCCGACCATCCGCAGCCGCTAGAGCAACATCAGCCTGACTGGCACAGTCGGGCTGATAAAGTTGCTCGTGAAAATAACGGGCTAGACCGCGCTGACTGTTCCAGTCAGCCTGCAAGCGGTCTAGCCCCGCCGTTGCCGCGACCAATCCTGGGCCTGTTCGGGTCCGATCAGCCTGCCACCGCCGATCAGCTCGCTGCCTGCGATCCGCACTGGCTGGAGATCACCGACCAGGCGTTCGCCGCGGTTCCCAGCCGTCTGCGGCAGGCCGGCGTGGCGCTGGTCAGCTTCCGCCTGCCCGCCGGTATCAGCCGCAACGCCGCCGCTCGGCATATCGGCGACTGCATCCGCGGCCTGACTGCCCGGATCGAACCCCCCGGGACTATCGTCGTCGCCGGCGGCCAGACGCTGCAAGGCCTGTGCGATTGCCTTGCCGTGCAGCGGCTTGTGGTGCAGGGGCGGCTAGTTCCCGGCGTGCCGGTCTCTCTCATCCAGGGCGGCCGGTGGCACGGGGTGGCCGTCGTCTCCAAGTCGGGCGCGTTCGGCCATCCGCATTTGCTGCGCGAACTGATCCTGCCGTCGGAGGTCTGAATCACGCGATCAAACAAACTGCTGCAGCAAGATTGAGTGAACGAATGTGAACTCATCACGCTGTAGCCTTCGATCAGCCACCTGGGGCTTCAAGCCACAGCCCTACGAACAACCAACCAAGGACAGCCTCATGAGCCCGCGTCCCCTCGCCATCACCATGGGCGATCCCGCCGGCGTCGGCCCCGAGATCATCGTCAAGGCCGCCGCCGAGCTGGCGCCGCGCATCCGCGACGGGGGCCTGAAGCTTGTGATCATCGGCAGCAATGCTGCGCTGGAACAGGCCCGCGCGGCCTTCACCCCGGACTTGCACATCCCTCCGGCCGGCGCCGAAGACACGCGCTGGCCGCCGGTGTGCGCTTTGCAGGCCGGACCCGAGGGCCAGCCCATCCATCCCGGCAGGCTGTCCGCCGACGGCGGCCGCCTCGCCTTCCAGGCGGTCGAGATGGGTGTCCGGCTGGCGACGGACGGCCGAATTGGTGGCATCGTCACCGCCCCGCTGAACAAGGAGGCGCTGAACAAGGCCGGCTACCACTATCCCGGTCATACCGAGATGCTGGCCGAACTGACCGGGGTGAAGGGATCGTGCATGATGCTGGCGCACGGCAACATGCGGGTCAGCCACGTCACCACCCACATCGCTCTGCAGGACGTGCCGCGGCGCGCCACCGCAGAACGGCTGCGCCGCGTCATCGACCTGACGCACGACGCGCTGCTGCGGCTGAGCCTGGGGCGCAGCCGCATCGCCGTTGCGGCGCTGAACCCGCACGCCGGCGAGGGCGGGCTGTTCGGCCGCCACGACATTGACGTGGCGGAACCCGTCATCGCCCGCGCGGTCGCCGACGGCATGGACATCGTCGGCCCGGTTCCGGGCGACACGGTGTTCGTAAAGCTGCGCGCCGGCCAGTATGACGCGGTGATCGCCAACTACCACGACCAGGGCCACATCCCGGTCAAGCTGCTGGGCTTCGAGATCGATCCCGCGACCGGCCGCTGGGACGCGCTTTCGGGGGTCAACATCACCCTCGGGCTGCCGATTATCCGCACCTCGGTCGATCACGGCACGGCGTTCGACATCGCTGGCAAGGGCATTGCCAACGCCCGCAGCCTGATAGAGGCGATCGAGTACGCCGAACGGCTCGCCGGCTAGAGCGTGATCCGAGCAGGTGGCATCACCGGAACGGTGAATCACGCGATCAAACAATGAGTTAGACCGGGGTCCGTGAGCCAAGGCGAACGGAAACCGGTCTAATGACCCTGGTGGGTTGACACCGGCCATTCTACTGTCTGCCAGACCCAAGCAAGGACACATGTCGATGGACCTGAAAGACCATATCCGCGGCATCCCGGATTTCCCGAAGCCCGGCATCCTGTTCTACGACATCTCGACACTGCTGCGCGATGCCGATGCCTGGCAGGTTGCGATGGGGCGGATGGCGCGCACGGTCAGGGCCTACGTGCCAGACCTGGTCGCCGGGGTGGAAAGCCGCGGCTTCCTGATCGCCGCCCCGCTGGCGCTGAAACTGGGCTGCGGCTTCATCATGATCCGCAAGCGCGGCAAGCTGCCTGGGGAGACCGTCGGCCTGAACTACGCCCTGGAATACGGCGAGGACCGCGTTGAGATTCAGGCCGACGCGGTGCAGCCCGGCCAGCGCGTCGTGGTGGTCGACGACCTGTTGGCGACCGGCGGCACGATGGCCGCAGGCATCGCGCTGCTGCGCCAGGTCGGCGCGATGGTGCCCGCCGCCGCCGCCTTGATCGAGCTCAGTTTCCTGAACGGCCGAGCCCGTCTGGATGTGCCGTGCGAGGCGCTGGTGTCTTACGACGACTGAACCAGCCTTCAAAGCCAAGGGCGTGACCGTCCCGCCTGCGCCGGACTAGAGCGTGATCCGCAGAGGTGGCATCACACGGAGCGGTGAATCACGCGATCAAACAATGAGTTAGAGCGGTGTCCGTGAGCCGAGGCGAACGGACACCGCTCTAATCGGACGGCTACCGCGCCGACGTCCAGCCCTTGTAGTCCGCCACGTTCTCCCGCGTCACCAGCTTGCTGTCCATCAGCAGCGGGTCCTTCTCCGGCTTCTTGCCGTTCAGCAGCCCAACCCCTTCCTGCACCGCAAGCCGCGCCATCATGAACGGGTCCTGGCTCGCCGAGGCGATGAACTGCTTGGAGTTCGCATCCTTCAGCGCCGCTTCGGCATCCGGCGCGCCATCGACAGCAGTGATCGGAAAATTGGTCCGTTGCATCTGCTTGGAAGCGAGTTCGGCGCCAATCGCGGTCGGATCATTGATCGCGAACACCCCGTCGATCGTGCTGTAGCGAGTCAGCAGCGACTGCATCACCGCAAGCCCGCCGTCACGCGACCCCTTGGCGTCCTGATCCGAGGACAGCAGCTTGATCGTCGGGTGCTTGGCGATGATTGCCTTGCAGCCATTCACCCGCTCGATCACCGAGGACACCTGCGGGCCGTTGACGATGATCATCGACCCCTTGCCGCCCATCTTGTCGACCAGGTATTCGCAGGCAATCGTTCCGGCCTGCACGTTGTTGGTTTCCACCGTGGCATCCGCCCCCTTGGCCGCGGTGTCCACTGCAACGACGATAATCCCCGCCGCCTGGGCGCGCTTGATCGCCGGCGCGATCGCGTTCGGATCACCCGGGTTCAACAGGATCAGGTCAACCCCGGCGGCAATGAAGTTGTCGATCTGCGTGTTCTGTTTGCCCAGATCATAGTCAAATCCCACCGTCGTCACCTTGACGTTCGGGTTGGCCTTCCGCGCCTCGAACTCGGCACCCTTGGACAGGGCGACGAAGAACGGGTTGCCCATCGAGCCCAATGAGATGCCGATTGCCCGCAGCTCCTTGGCCGAGGCGGTGTTGAACCCGATGACCAACGCGGCACCGGCAAGCAGCAGCGATTTCAGCATGATCGACCATTCCCCCCTGGGTTTCATCTTGCTTCGCACACCCGCCTGTTCCGGAATGGCGGGTGCTCGGTTGTGTTGCGGCGGACTTCAGGTGCGAGCCGACCCGCGCAGGCGATACCGGTCCAGCGCCACCGCGCCGATGATGACGGCTCCCTTGGCGATGTACTGCCAAACGTCGGTGACGCCCAGCAGGATCAGCCCGTTGGTCAGCACGGCGATGATCAGCGCGCCGATCAAGGTTCCCCAGATGCTGCCGATGCCGCCGACAAAGCTGGTGCCGCCCAGGATCACCGCGGCGATCGCATCCAGCTCATAGGACTGGCCGAGTTGCAGCCCATTGGCGGCGTAAAGCCGGGCGGCCTGCATCACGCCGCCCAGGCCGGCCAGCAAGCCGGACATGCCGTACACGAACAGCAGCACCGCCCATACCTTGATTCCCGATAGCCGCGCCGCATTGTCGTTGCCGCCGACCGCATAGATGTGCACACCCAGCACGGTCCGCCGCAGGATCAGCCAGGACGCGACGATTACCAGGAAGGCGATGACGATCAGCCACGGCACGGCGACGACATCGCCCAGATGCAGCGCGCCGTTGCCGATGAAGGCGAACGGCAGGTCGGCGTTGAACACCGTCGTGTCATTGCCCAGCAGCCGCGCCAGCCCGCGCACCGCGGTCAGCGATCCCAGCGTCACGATGAACGGCGGCAGCCGCAGGAAGGCGATCAGCGCCCCGTTGCCAAGCCCGATCAGCAAACCCGTCAGCAGCGCCGCCACGATGCCAAGGTCACCCAGGCTGGTCGACACCAGCAGCGCCACCACGGCTGCGGCGGCCAGGATCGAGCCGACCGACAGGTCAATCCCGCCGGTCAGGATCACAAAGGTCATCCCGGCACCCAGCACTGCGTTGATCGAGGCCTGCTGTGCCACGATCGACAGGTTCTGCCAGGTCAGGAAACGCCCTTCGCCGGTGAAATAGATGCCGCCCGCCTGCACCAGCAGACCCAGCACGATCAGCACCGGCAGCATGCCGACAGAGCGGACGAATGCCCGCATCGAGGCCTTGCGCGCGCGCTGGATTGAGGGCGCGGTGTCGCCGACCGCCCCGCTCACGCCGCCACCCCCTCGACCGCCACACCCGTGGCCAGCGCCATGATGCTCTGCTCGGTGATGCCAACACCGCTGGCGCCGCCGACCTCGCCGCACGTCTCGCCCTCGCGCATCACCACCACCCGGTCGGCGATGCCAACAACCTCCGGCAGTTCAGAGCTGATGACCAGCACCGCCGCCCCGGCCTGCGCCAACTGGTCGATGATGCGGTAGATCTCGGACTTTGCGCCGATATCCACGCCGCGGGTTGGCTCGTCCAGGATCAGCACCCTGGGCTGCGTCTCCAGCAGGCGCGACAGCAGCACCTTCTGCTGGTTGCCGCCAGACAGCGCGCCGACCGGCAGGTCCGGACCCGGCACCCGGATCGTCAGCGCCTTGATCGCCGCCAGCGAACGCACCCGAGCCCGGGCGCGGTCCAGCCAGCAGCGCGCCCGCGCATCGCGGCCGATGACGCCCAGGTTGATGTTGTCGCCGACCGTCATGTCCAGGAACAGGCCCTGCGCCTTGCGATCCTCGGTCAGGTACACCACGCCGCCGGCAATCGCCTCGGCAGGGGTCCGGTAATGCACCGGCTGGCCTGCCAGCCTGACCGTCCCGGCCGTGCGCGGCTCCGCCCCATAGACCAGGCGGGCCAGTTCCGTCCGTCCCGCGCCCACCAGCCCGGCCAGCCCCAGCACCTCGCCGGCATGCAGCACGAAGCTGGCGCGCTTCACCCGCCTGGCGTCGGACAGGTCCTTGACCTCCAGCACCGGGGTACGGCCGCCGCCAAGCCGATGCTCCTTCTTGTAGAACGAGGACAGGTCGCGCCCGACCATCATGCGGACGATGTTTTCCGGCCGGATCTCGTCGTCTTCCAGCGTGCCGACATAGCCGCCGTCGCGCAGCACCGAGACCCGTTCGGCCAGCTCGTACACCTCCGCCATCCGGTGTGAGATGTAGATGATCGCCAGGCCCTCGCGCTTCAGCCGCTGGATGACCTGAAACAGCCGTTCCGTCTCCCGGCTGGACAGCGCCGTGGTTGGTTCGTCCATCACCAGGATGCGCGAGCGGGCATGGATGGCGCGGGCGACCTCAACCATCTGCTGTTCGGCGATGGACAGGTCGCCCACCAGGGTGCGCGGCCCGAACGTGGCTCCCAGGCTGTTCAGGATCTCGCCGCAGCCCGCATACATCCCGGCTCGGTCGATAGCGGGCCCCCGGCGCGCTTCGCGGCCCAGGTAGATGTTCTCGGCCACCGTCAGGTTCGGCGACAGCGCCAGCTCCTGATAGATGATGGCGATGCCATGGGCCTTCGCCGACAGCGGCCCGTTGATGTGGACCGGCTTGCCGTCGACCTCGATCTCCGCCCCGGCGTCGGGAATATAGGCTCCCGAGAGGATTTTCATCAGCGTCGATTTGCCCGCGCCGTTCTCCCCCATCAGGGCATGCACTTCGCCCGGATAGACCGTTAGCTGCACGTTCTGCAGCGCTTTCACCCCTGGGAAGGTTTTCGACACGTTGCGCATCTGCAGGATCGGCATTGCCGAAACCGGCGTAGTGGCCGCTCGCTGCTGCTGCGCTCCAGCCTCCGTGTCAATCTGCATGTCCAGACGCCCCTCGCCGGCAGTTGCGTCCGCCGGACATATCCTTGCTGGATTCATCAGATCAGCCCGGTCTGGCGGAGCCTGTCAAGCCGCGGCTGGGGCGGGCATCGGCGACCGGCTTCCAGTCGCGACCAGAAGCGCCGCCGGCCTGCCCAACCCAGTGGGCCGATTCAACCCGTTGGCTGAATCGGCCCACCAAATCGAGTTAGTGCTCTGACACATGCTGCACGTTCAAATTGGGTCAGAGCACTAGTGCCCGATCGCAGAGAAGCGCGAAACGCGCTTCGCCGCGTGAATCGGCCACTTCAAGCCAAACCGACGTATCGCCCTTCTCTGATGGGCGATACTAGTCGCAACGGACTACTCGCTCAGCGCTGCCTGCGGACCACGCACCAGCCTGCCCGGCAACGTCCCGGTCGCCTGGCCCTCGCGGAAGGTGACCTGGCCGGAGACGATCGTCGCATCATAGCCGCTGACCGTCTGCAGCAGCCGCTTGCCGCCGGCCGGCAGGTCGTTGACGACGAACGGCGCCCCTGCCCCCAGCCTGTCCCAGTCCAGGATGTTGACGTCAGCCTTCTTGCCGGCCGCCAGGATGCCGCGATCAAGCAGCCCTGCCGCGGCGGCGGTGTCGGAGGTCAGGCGGCGGATCAGTTCCGGCACGTCCCAGCGCTTTTGCTCGCGTCCCCAGTGTGACAGCAGCCAGGTCTGGTAGCCGGCGTCCAGGATGAACGCGACATGCGCGCCACCGTCGCCCAGGCCCATGATGCAGTTGCGGTTGTCCAGCACTGCCTCCGGCATCGACAGGTCGCCATAGGCGTAGTTGCCCAGCGGCATGTAGATGAAATCGGCACCGTCATTCTCGATCAGCATGTCATAGGCGACGTCCGGCGGCGTGCGGTTCTGCCGCGCGGCCATCGCTGCCACGCTGTCCTCTGGCTTCGGCAGGTAGTTGGGCGGGTTGCCAAAGCGGAACATGAACTCGAACGACAGCCGGTGGAACAGCGGGAAGGTGCTGTCCTTCCTTGGATCCTCACTCAGGATCGCCGCCCGTACCGCCGGATCAGCCATCCGCCGCGCCCGCTCCGCCACCGGCAGATGCGCAATCGCCTTGTAGCTTGGGCATCCGGAGAATGGATTCTGGCTGCCCGCCAGTCCCAGCAACACGCCGATCGCCCGCGGCGCCACCACCGGGCGGATCGGCACCCCGTCACGCGCTGCCTGGTCGGCATGGCGCAGCAGGTCGCGCCACACCTCGGGGCGGGAGTGCCGCTGCGTCAGGGTAAATACCGCCGGCCGGCCGCAGGCCTCAATCACCCGGCGCAGCATGGCGAACTCCTCGTTATGGTCGGGCGACCACTCCGAAACCATCTCCAGCATGCCCGACCCGGCGTCCTTCATGCCCAGCGCGATGCCGCGCAGCTCGTCCTCCTGCGCCCGCAGGGTCGGCGTCGGGTCGCCGCGCAACGTCTTGTGCGACAGGCTGCGCGAGGTCGAGAAGCCGAACGCGCCCACCGCCATCGCCTCGCGGGCAATCTGGCGCATCTGCGCGATGTCGCCCTGGTTGGCGTTCTCCAGGTTGATTGCCCGGTCGCCCATGACGAACACCCGCACCGCGGCATGCGGCAGCAGGGCGCAGATATCGATGTCGCGCCGCCGGCGGTCGAGTGCATCCAGATACTCGCCGAACGACTCCCACTCCCACTTCAGCCCCTCGTGCATCACCGCGCCGGGGATATCCTCGACACCTTCCATCAGCTCGATCAGCCGCTCACGGTCGGCCGGTTTGCAGGGCGCAAAGCCGACGCCGCAGTTGCCCATCACCGCCGTCGTCACGCCATGCCAGGAGGATGGCGCCATGTGGCTGTCCCACACTGCCTGGGCATCATAATGGGTGTGGATGTCGACGAAGCCGGGCGTCACCAGCTTGCCCTTGGCGTCGATCTCTTCCGCCCCCGCGCCAGGGACCTGCCCGACCGCGGCAATCATACCGCCGATGATACCGACGTCCGTCTCGCGCACCGAGCCGCCGGTGCCGTCAACCACGGTGCCGCCGCGAATGACAAGATCGAATGCTGGCATAGGCTTCCTCCTGGATGGTTGGCGGTTATCCTGACCCAGCCCGCCCACCCCGGCAAGGTTTGCCCGCCCGTTGGGTTCAGGAGTGTCCCGATGCAGATCACCCGCGGCGACCGCCTGCGCATGGAGCATGCGCACGTCCATGCCTGGCCGGCGCTGCAGACCCACTTTATCGACGGCTGGCGGCTGCGCAGCTCGGGCGGCGGCTCGCAGCGCGCGAATTCCGTCTCGGCCTTGGAGTTTACCGGCACCGACCTCGCCGCCGCCATCACCGCGGTCGAGGCCCACTACCGCGCCTGCCACGCCGCACCGATGTTCCACACGTTCGAGGAGTCGGCCCCGCCGGGCCTGGCCGCGGCTTTGCAGGCCAGAGGCTACCAAAAAGCCGAAGACACCATCACGATGTTCAAGCCACTCGGGCACCCAGGCCAGCGTGCCGATGCTGGCTTCCTGCCGTGCAGCGCCGATGCCGTCCCCCATCATGCACCCGGTGCTGCCCCGGTTGGCGAAATCGGCATGACGGCTGACCCCGGTGCGGACTGGATCACCGCCTATCTCGCCGAAATCACCCCCGACCGCCGGCTGATGAACAGCCGGATCGTGGCGGCCATTCCTCAGCCCCGCGCCTACTTCACCCTTCGCCACGCCGGCGTTGTCGCTGCCACCGCGCTGTGCGTCATCAGTGCCGGCTGCGCGGTCATTGAGTGCGTGACAACGCGAACCAGCCTCCGTCGCCAAGGCTTCGCCCGCCGGCTGCTTACGGCCGCCGAGGACTGGGCGGCTAATCAAGATGCCGATGTCATTGGTCTGCAGGTCGGCGCCGCCAATGTCCCCGCCGTCCAGCTCTACCGCCAGCTTGGCTTTCTCCCGGGCGCGCGCAACAGTTTCTGGGTCCTGCGCGGCGGATAATGTTGATCCGGCTTGCCCGCAGCCGGTATGAGCAGCCCACGACATCCGGACTGCGTCTGACCTCGTCGCCGGGCAGAAGGGCGCCAGACGCGCGCCCCGGCCGGCGCGCAATCCCCTCATGTGCCCCCTCCCTCCTGCCACCGGCTGCATCCGCCCATGCCCATCCAGATCGCCGACCCCTGGCCAGAGCCCGACAGCGTGCGCAACGCGCGCCAGGAACGCGTCACGTTCCAGAGCAGCGATCCCTTCACCCCCGCCGCGATCCGCGGCGCCCGCCCCCGGTCGGTCAAGGCCCTGCTGTTCCTGCCGCCGAACACGCCGCCTGACCGCACCACCCCCGCGGTCGTCCTGCTGCACGGATCGGCCGGCATGATCTATGAGCGGGCGAAATACGGACCCTCGCTTGCCGCCATGGGCGTCGCGGTGCTGCTGATCGAGACCTACGCCAGCCGCCCCGACCTTGGCACCAGCTTCATCCAGCGCGTTTTGAACATCACCGAGACCATGTTCGTCGCCGACGCCTACGCCGCGCTGCGCTACCTCGCCACCCGGCCGGAGATCGACACCAGCCGTGTGGCACTGGCCGGCTTCAGCTATGGCGGCATGGCGACCACCTATGCGATGTACGCCCAGATCGCCGACGCACTGTTGCCGCGCGGGCCGCGGTTCGTCGGACACGCCGCGTTCTACGCCCCTTGCATCGCCCGCTTTGAGGACAGCCGCACCACAGGCGCGCCGATGCTGATGCTGTACGGCGCACTGGATGAGCTTGTGCGCTCTGAGCGGTGCGCGCAGATCGCCCAGGATCTGCGCTCCGGCGGCAGCGAGGTGCAGATCATCGTCTATCCAACCGCGGTGCATCAGTGGGACGGCAGCATGGAGCGACAGTTGATCGGCCGCCAACTCGCCGGCTGCCGCTTCCTGGTTGCCCGCGACGGCTCGGTGCGCGATCAGAACACCATGCTGCCGATGAACGGGCCGTTCCTGCGCAAGATCATCCTGGGCATGTGCACCGGCAGCCGGCCGTACCTGATCGGACGGGATCCCGCCGTGCGGGCGCAATCGAACCGGGACTTTGGGGGGTTTCTGACGCGGGTTCTGGCGCCCAAATCCCGCTGAACGAAGCCGCGGTCAGCGGCCATAACCAGATGTCATGGCCTGCACGTGCGGCTGACTGGTCCAGACTTCGCCGGCTCTAGATCGGCTTCGCGCTGAATGAAATCGCGCAAAGCGCGATCTGCGCGAGTAGCCGCGTGAAACGATGAGCGAGAGCGATTCCACCCTCGGTGGAACCGCTCTACGCGTCGAAGAAGACCAGCGTTCGCAGCTCAATGCTCTCCCGCGGCAGCATGTCAGCCGGCGCATGCGGATCGGCGAACGAGGTATGCGGCATGAACCGCGCGCGTCCATCCTTGTTTGAATCGTAGCACTTCAGCAGCAGCGCCTCATCCGCCTGCATGGCGGGGGCGTAGTACCACCGATGCTCCGGGTTGTAGGTCAGGCCATAGATCTCACCGGTGCGGTCGCGGTAGATCAGGTCCTGTCCGACCAGGTCGCCATCGGCAACCGAGGCCGCATCGCAGACCGCCAGCGGCGCGTCGAACAGCGGCCCGCGGATCGGCCGCCAGACGTTGACGATGGCAAAACGCCGGTTCAGCAGGTCGTCCGCCTCGGTCCCCATCAGGTCGCGCACCCGCTGCGGGCCGGATACCTCGGTATAGTCGCCGTGGATGCGGGTGACCGGCTGGCGCGGTATCCCGGGCGTGCGGTCTTCCACGCCGTGCGTCCGCCGGCGGATGGTGTGGTCGAACACCACCACGCGGCTGGCGCCGATGGCCTGCTTCACCAGCGCCTCTGCCTCGGCGTAGTAGGTCGCCTGCACCTGTTGCTCGTCATAGAAGTCGGTCACCGCCGTGGGCGCATCGACCAGTGCAAAGCCTTGCCGGTCGAGTGTCAGCCCATCGGCGATCGGCCGCATGTCAAGGATCGGCACAACGTGGGGGTCATTGACTATATTGGTCCGTGCCACCCCGTCCGGCGGGTCATAGGTATAGGTGTGCGGCTTGTCAGCGGTCTTCGCCAGATAGACGACCTCGCCGGCAACCTGCGGAAGCGAGGAAACGACGTCCATGATGTCAATCCTTCTTGTTGACCGGGCGCTTAATACTGATATCAGCCACACCGGTCGGTGTGGATCGCAGGTGGGATGTATCCCTGGCTTTGACAAGCGGAATCGCACCGGCAGCAGGCAGAGGCAGGAGGCGGGGCAATGACACAGCGGCAATCGATGACGCAGCGGATCACGCAAGCCGCCGACCGGCTGTTTTACCAGAAGGGAATCCGTGCCGTCGGTGTCGACGCCGTGGCACTTGAGGCCGGGATCAGCAAGCGTTCGCTATATGACACGTTCGCCTCGAAGGACGCGTTGGTTGCCGCCTACCTGCGTCAGCGCAGCCGTCCCTTGCGGGTCTCTGACCATCCCCCCGTCGGTCAGGTCCTGGCGCTGTTCGATCAGCTACATCTGCGCTTCACCGAGGACGGCTTTCGTGGCTGTCCGTTCGTCAACGCCGTCACCGAGCTGGCCGAGGATTGTGCGACCGCCCGCACGATCGCCCGCGAGCACAAGACGGAGCGGCGCCAGCACATCATAGACCTGCTCCGTCAGGCCGGGATCGACAGGCCTGAGGCACTGGCCGCCCAGATCGCCATCTTATACGACGGCGCGATTGCCTTGATGCTGGTGCAGGGGGACCCTGAGGTCGCACTTCAGGCCCGTGACGCTGCCGCGGTCCTGCTTGGGGCCGGCCCAACGGATGCTGACACCGAAGACCAGCCGCCGGTCAGGCAGCATGTGCAGGAGCATGACGTGTAAAGCCTGCCGACGGCCAGGTAATTGCCAAATAACGCAGTGATATGCGCAAGCAACACGCCAGTATGGCAATTCTGTTGTTTTCCCCTGGATGATGGTTGGAGCGCTATCGTCCGGTATGCTTTGCATACAAAACTCCAGTCGAGGCAGCCGTAAAGTCTTTCGACAACCGGGTCGAATGCGCAATGAGTATTATGGTCTGCTAAAAAGTCGATCAGAACCGTTTAACACATACAAATGCGCCTTTAGTCGGGTATTTTACATACTATTATCTGCTTTTTCTGTTGGCATATTCGTTGCAGTTCTTCTTGCACTTGGACGCAACAAGGAGCCAGAGATGTTCAACCCGACCCGGAAACTCGCTTTGAAAGGCCTGCTGCTGGCCAGTGCGCTCGCCGCGGCCTCAACTGCCCATGCCGCCCCGATCGTGACCAACGGCGGCTTCACCGATGGGCTGACCGGTTGGACGGTCTCCGGCAACGACGGCACCAGCCCCGGCACAGGCGTGCAGACCATCGCCACGGTCGGGCCGAACTCCACCATCTATGGCGACAACGTTCCTGGCTTTCAGGGCGGGACCAACGCGGCCTTCTTCGTCGATGACGCTGCCAATGAGACCATCTCGCAGACCATCTCCCTGTCCGCGAACACCGAATACACCCTCAGCTATGCCGTCTTCGCCACGCTCTCGGGATTTTACAATCCCTTGTCCTTCACGCTGACCAGCTACCTGACGCCAGGCTATGCAGTGCTGGCCCCGCTCACCGATCAGTCGGGCTGGACGCAGATTCCCGTCGGCGTCTGGACTGAGGAAGATTACACCTTCACCACAGGGGCCGACCCCACCGACTATCTGCTGGCGTTCAACTTCATCTCCGGGCAAGGCCCCGCCAAGGACGTGCTGCTGACCGATGTCAGCGTTCCCGAGCCAGCCTCGCTGGCATTGCTTGGCGCCGGCATGCTCGGCATGGCGGCCGTTTCCCGCCGCCGCCGCTCCGCCGCCGGGTGCTGAGAGCCGCACTTCACCCCTCACCACATCGGGCCGGCTGTTCGAACTAGCCGGCCCGGTTGATTGGCCAGTTACCCGCTTCGGGTAGCTGCCTCAGCCAGGTCGGTTAGCCGCTCCCGGTCGTCCAGGGCGGCTGACCGGCTGCCCCCAACAGACAAAGGGTCGCTGCGCCGGATGCCACCCCCTACCAAGATTGCAGATCGACCGCGACGATCATCACGCCGGCCGTGTCCCGGCCGGCGCCGTCTGCCGCAGGAACTGCGCGACCTCCTGAAACGCCGTCCCGCGCGAGTCGCTGCGCCGCCACGCCAGTCCAATCGTCCGCCCGGCCAGCGGATCGTCGAGATCCATGATCCGCACCAGGCCCTCAAGCTCCACCCGCTCCCGCGCCGCCAGCAGCGGCAGCATGGAGTGCCCTTCACCCGCCGCGATCATGTGCCGCAGCATCTCCAGGCTGCTGGCATAACGTGCCTCGCGTCCTGGGTTTGGCAGCCGGCATAGCGACAGGGCGTGATCGCGCAGGCAGTGTCCCTCCTCCAGCAGCAGCAGACCTTCGCCGGCAAGATCCTGTACCGCAACGACCGGCCGCGATGCCAGCTTGTGGTGCGCCGGAACGATCGCCCGGAACGGCTCGAAGAACAGCGGCTCCACATGAATGCCGTCCACCTGCACCGGCACCGCCAGCAGCCCCAGGTCCAGCGCGCCGGTCTGCAGCTCCTGCACCAGCGGGGCCGTCAACGTCTCCTGCAGCCGCAGTTGCAGTGCGGGGAACCGGCCGCGCAGCTCCCACAGCAGGCCAGGCAGGTAGTAAGGCCCCAGTGTGGCAATGACGCCCAGCCGCAACGGCCCAGCCAGCGGATCAGCCGACTCCCTGGCCATCTCCAGCATGACCCGCGCGGCACCCAGAACAACACGGGCCTGCGCCAGCAATGCCTCACCCTTTGGCGTCACCACGATCCGCCGCGTCGTCCGCTCGAACAGCGGACAGTCGAGCAAGGCCTCCAGCTTGCGCACCTGCTCCGACAAACCCGCCTGGCTCACCCCGCAGCGCGCGGCCGCCCGGCCAAAGTGCTGCAGCTCGGCTATGGCAACCGCATATTCCAGATCACGCAGGGACAGGCCGGCAAGGCTGCGAGAAGGCATGCATTGATCGGTAGCACCGAACATACCACTCGCAAACTACACCACCGAAACAGCCATCGGTGACACGCACGCAGCAGTCGCGAACCCGCGGGGGGCAACAGCGAATTGCCCGTCGCTATCCTTCTGCCGCTGCCGCAGTATCCACGACGCCCGCGCGGAACGCGGCAAGGCTCTTGACAATCTTTGCGGTGCCCGCCCCGGCGCTGGCCACCACGCGGTTGCGCCCGGCATGTTTGGCCTCATACAGGGCGGCATCTGCCGCGGCGATCAGATCCTCCTCACGGATCGCTTCATTGTCCGGCACGGGCGCCAGCGTCGCCGCGCCGATACTGGCAGTCACCACCTGCGCAGGCTGGTTATCCAGATGTTCAAGGGCCGCGTCCTGGATCGCGGAACGCACATCCTCGGCAATCAAGGCAGCCGCGGACGCCTCCGCACCCGGCAACATGATCGCGAACTCCTCGCCGCCATAGCGGGCAACCACATCGCCTGCCCGGCGCCCAAACCCCGACAGCGCCTTCGCCACCATGCGCAGGCAGTCGTCGCCTTTCTGATGACCATAGCGGTCATTGTACAGCTTGAACCGGTCGACATCGATCATCAGCAGTGATAGCGACCGCCCCTCGCGTGCCGCCCGCCGCCATTCCATCTTCAGCGCGTCATCAAACCGCCGCCGGTTGGCCAGCGCGGTCAATCCGTCCGTGGCCGCCTGCAGCGCGAGCCGCGCATTCAGCGCCGCAATTTCATCCTCAGCCAACTTGCGCTCATGGATGTCCCGCAGGCTTGCAACGAACTGCGTCTTCTGGTCCCCGGTGCCGGCGACCACCTGCACCCTGGCCTCAGCCCAACGGTGCGCTCCGTTCTTCCGGGCGTAGCGCAGGGCAAACGTGACCGGCCGCCCATCCAGCAGCACCTTGGCTCGTAATTCATGCACCAGATGCCGATCGTCCGGGTGAACGAAGCTCTCCCACGGTAGCGTCAGTCCCTCCGCCAGGCTCCAGCCCGTCAGGGTCGAGAACCCGGGCGACAGGTAGAGACGTCTACCGTCAAGCCCGACGCACAGGATGGCGTCGTTGCCATGGTCAGCCAGCAGCCGGTAGCGCTGTTCCGCCTGCTGCGTCACCTTAATCTGCCCGGCAAACCGGATGCCGATGATCAGCAGGATACTGATAGACACGGTGCTCACCGAACCCTGGATCAGCGTGTCGCTGCGCCAGCCGGCCAACACGCCGTCCAATCCGCGCGCCACAATCACCACAAGCGGAAAGCCCTCAACCTGATGATAGCTGCCCAGGCGCCGGATGCCGTCTGAGGCATAGATCGCCTCAAAATTGTCACTGGGTGATCGGGGCAGGAACTTCTGGAAGACCTCGCTGCGGGAGAAGTCCGTGCCGACCGGGGCGCCAGCAGGCTCACGGGCCACCAGAATGCCCTCCTTTGTTAAAAGGCTGATTGCACCCAGCGCTCCGATATCAAATTGCGCATAGAACGACCGCAGCGCTTCGACAGAGATCGTCGCCGCGACCACGCCGGCAAACTTGCCGTCCGCATCGTCGATCCGGCGAGACAGCGTGATGACCATGCTGCCATCGGACTTGCTGCGGATTGGCGGCCCGATGAACGGACCCGAATCCGCGTGGTTCTGGTGAAACATGAAGAACGCCCGGTCGCGGTTGTTCATTCCGTTCAGCACCGAGGTCGAATTGACCACCCACTTGCCGTCCGCATCATAGAAAAAGATGGCGTGGATAATCGGCGTGGTCTGGATCGCCTGCAGCATGCGCCGGCGCAGCCGGTCCAGTCCGTCCGCCGACGTGCCGCTGAACTCCACCCGCTCGCGGATATCGACCAGCACCGCGTCCGTCGTCAGCAGCAGATCGTGCGCATGCTGGCTCAGCGAGCGCGTCAGGTTGGCCGTCTCCACCTTGACGGCTTCGATGGCGTCTCTCCGCGCACTCCAGCCGTGCCACCCCTCGACCGCCAGCACCAGCAGGCAGACCATGACCATTCCAATGATCAGGTTTGCGTGCAGCGAGGCAGACATGCGCCGCCACCAGCCTATCGTTATGCCCATCCGTCGTTCGCCATCGCAGTCCGTAACGAATCTGCAGGATTTTGGTTAAGGAACAATTACTAGACGCAGGTTCCTGCAGACTGATCTATCAGAAATTGTCAGGGGGAGTGCGACAAGGTGGATTTCTGCATCACGGTGCGTGAACAATCAGGCAACGGCTTTGGCGACACACCCGGCCGTGCGTCCTTCCTGGCGGTGCCCCCTGACGCCACCGACTTCGTCGCTGGTCAAGCCGTGGCCCCCGCCGCCTGGGTCCGCTCCGTCCAACTGCAACTGGGACAGGGGCAGCGTGACGCCACCGGGGTGGTGCGGCGTGATCTGCTGATTTTCATCCATGGCTATGACAACCTGCCGCCGATCATCCTGCAACGCCACCGCCGTCTGCAGGCCGATCTTGCCGCCGCCGGCTATCACGGTGGCATCGTCAGCTTCGACTGGCCATCCGGCAACGTGGCCCTGGCTTACCTCGAGGACCGGCAAAAGGCCAAGCAGACCGCCTTCGCGCTGGTCCAGGACTGCATCGAGTTGTTCGCTCGGACGCAGATCGCCACCGACTGCGACATCAACATCCACGTATTGGCGCACTCCACCGGCGCCTACGTGCTGCAGGAGGCTTTCGACGACGCGGATGACCGCCGGTTCCTGAGCAGCATGAACTGGACCGTCAGCCAGATCGCCTTCATCGGCGCCGACATCTCCTCCGCCTCGCTTGCGGCCGGTGACTCTGAAACCGAATCGGTCTTCCGCCACTGCGTCCGGCTGACCAACTACGCCAATCCGTTCGATGAGGTGCTGCAACTCTCGAACGTCAAGCGCGCCGGGCTGCAGCCCCGTGCCGGGCGCGTCGGCTTGCCGCCGGATGCTCCGCCCCAGGCGCTCAACGTGGATTGCGGCGACTACTACCAGGCAATGCGCCGGACCCGGGACCCGAAAACCGTCATCGGCACTGAATCGCACTCCTGGCAGATCGGCGATGCTGTCTTTACCCGAGATCTCGCGCTGACTTTGAATGGCGATCTGGATCGCCGCGCGATGCCAACCCGCCAGCCGCTGCCCAACGGCCAGTTCAGGCTGATACCGCCCGCACTGCCAGCAGCCGCGGCCAAACTAGTGGTCTAGTGCCCGATCGCAGAGAAGTGCTGCACGCGCTTCGCCGCGTGAATCGGCCACTTCAAGCCAAACCGACGTATCGCTATTCATTGATGGGCGATACTAGCCGAACGCACCAACCTCGTGCGTCACCGCCGCGGCAATCTCCCGCACCATGTCGAACAGCCGCCGCAACGGTGCGAAAATCTCCTCATGCTCCCGCACGTACGCAGCCGAACGACGGTTCGGCGCCGGTTCGCCGTAGTCGCAGTCCGCCGCCGGATCAGCCCCCAAGGGAAAGATCTCCGCCAGCACGTTCAAGGACGCATCGATGTCCAGCCGCAGGATGGCCGCCTCAAGCGCCTGTCGGGTCACCCCGTGCCGGGGCGAGAAGTCAGGGATCTCGGTGGCCAGCAGCCAGATACGGTGGATCAGCGCCAGCCGCAGCGCGTGCAGCAGGACCTCGCGTTTGGCCATATGCGGGGCATCCGGCCAGGTCACCCGCAGCGTCAGATGATCGGCAAAGATCCGCCGGAACATCGACAGCGCCGCCGCCCAGGTGTCCAGCCGCTCCAGCGCCCGCGCCACCGCAATCAGCGCCTCCCGCCGGCCCGGCCGCCTGGTGTGCGCCGCCCGGTCCAGCCAGGTGCCGGGGTCCAGCGTGGCGATGACCGCGCGCAGCACCTCAATGTCCGAGTGTGCCAGTGCGTGGCTCGCCAGGTCCATCGCCCGATGAAATCGCCGGCTGTTCAGCCGCAGCTCGTTGAACGTTTCCGGATGCCGCGCCGCGGCGGCGCCGATGCCCTGCAGCGTGTTCGCGCACCAGCCAAGCTGCTGCAGGATCGCGTTGTTCGGGATCGCCCGCAGCTCTCGCGGGTGGCGGATGCGCCCCGCCCCGCCCACGCCGTCGGACTGGCGTGCCGCCGGGCGGGACCCGGTGCGGTCCAGCAGCGACGGCCCAAACGCACCCAGCATCGCCGCGTAGCCGGCGTCCTCCACCAACCCTTCCATCGCGCCGCGGATCGTGGCAAAGAAATCCGCCGCGAAGTCGGGGTCGGCGTAGATCGGGTCCTCGATCGGTCCGGCCGCCGGATGATAGGTCTGTTCGGCGATCCGGGTGATCGTCGCCAGCGCCAGCTCCGGCGTGCCGAACAGCAGATACCCATCACCCCCCTGGAACGCCGCTTCCTCCCGCACCTTCAGCCCTGCCCGGCCCAGCGCCTGGCGCGAGGCGGTCGGTGACAGGTACTTCAGCCGGTCCGCCAGCGAACCGGGATGCGCGCCGCGGCCGATACTCTCGCCGTGCGTGTCGAACAGGATGACCTCAACGCCGGTGACGCCATGATGCTCCAGCGTCTGGCCAATCTTCAGCCGCAGCCGCTCGATCAGGTAGCTGGCGGCCAACTGGCCGACATAGCGCCCGGAGTCGGAGTAGCCGAACTGCAGCGCCAGCCGCCCGGTCTGCTGCAGATAGGCGCGGTAGTGCGGGCTGCGCAGCGCCTCCTCCAGCACCACCGCCCCGCGTTCCAGCGCGTCCGCCGTCTCGAACAGCGGCGAAATCTCGATGTGCCGCTCAATGCCGAACAGCCGCGCCAGCCAGAGCGCGCCCAGCAGCGTGTAGCCGGTTTCAGTTTCGGCGATCAGGAAGCGTACCGGCACGGAACCGTCGATGTGCTTGACGATCTGCGCGACCGTCATCATCAGCTTGGCCGCCGAGGCCTGCTCGCTGATCAGTGCGCCGAAATCCACCGGCTCCGGCTTCACCGAATCCAGCGCGGCATTGATCGCCGTGAACAGCGCCCGCCGGCGGGACGGATCCTCCGGCGGATCGGCGATGCCCAGCCGCTGGCGCACCACATTGTGGATCTGTGCCGCATTCAGCCTGGTATGCGTGTGCGCCAGCGCCATGCCGTGGGAAACCACGCCCGCGCGTGCCACCGTCAGCGCCAGCTTCTCGTGGTCGGCCGCGGCGGCGATCGCGGCACGGAACAGCGGCAGCAGCGGCGCCGGCGAGGTCAGCGACGCCTCCCGCGTGCCGACCAGTTCATGCGCGAACCGTGCCACCTTCGCCGGTTCCGGCTGATCCGGGCACAGCTCGATCTGCCGCGACACCGCATCGCGCGCCTGCGCCACCCGCTCGCTCAGCGCCGCCGCCGCCGGCAGCGGACAGACCTGCGCATGCAGCCGCGCCAACTGCAGCCGCTTCATTTCCAGCCGCAGCGCCAGCGTGTCCCACCAGCCGATGTCGGTGCGCCCGTCGGTGTCGTAGCCCACCCAGCTCGACAGGACGACCGGACTGGGTGCCAGATCGGTCCATCGGTCGGGCCACGCGCTCCTTGCTACGGAGAGCAGTGCCGCGTTGAAGCGGTCGATCGCATCCCGCCCGTTGGCGATCGCCGCGGCGGCCTGCTCGAACTCGCTGCGCAGGGTGATCAGCGGCGGCCGATGCGATTCGAACGCCTCGATCGGCCGCCCACACGCCGCTTCGGCCAAAGCCTGGTTCACCGGCAGCGGCAACGAGAATGTCGGATGCGCGGTGAACACCGCGGCAAACCGAGTCCGCTCCGTCAGTGCTCGGTATTCCGCCCAGCGCACCGGGCTGTCGTTCGGGTCCGGCCGCAGCAGATGCTGCGCCAGCCCGGCCAGCACCGCATCGTTGGCGGCGGTGTCGATGCCGCCGAGGTAGTGCGCCAGCCGTCCGGCGCGATCGGCGAACGCGGCATCCCGCAGGTGGCGGATCAGTCCGGCGATATCCGCCTCGGTCAGCTCACCCGCATCCAGTTGCCGTGTGATCGCCAGGGAAACCAGCAGCACCGGATTGCCGAACGGGTCCTCGTCAGCCCGCGCCCCCAGCTTCGCGGTCAGATCCAGCAGCTCCCGCGCCAACTCGGCGCTGCCGCGGTCGGAACTCGACGTGGAAATTGGCAGGTCCGGCATCGGGCGAGTGTGGCGGTTCTGGTGCAGCGCAGCAAGACGGTACCGCGGGCTTCAATCTGACGTGGCCTGCACAACCTGTCCATCCGACAAATGCACCTGCCGGTCACAGCGCGCTGCCAATCCGCGGTCGTGGGTGATCAGCAGCAAGGTCGTGCCGGTGCGCTGCCGCAGCGCGAACAGCAGGTCGATCACCGCCCCACCCGTCGCATGATCCAGGTTTCCCGTCGGCTCGTCTGCCAGCAGCAGCGCCGGTTCCGGCGCAAAGGCGCGGGCCAGCGCCGCGCGCTGCTGCTCGCCGCCCGACAACTGGCCGGGCAGATGCGACAGCCGATGACCCAGCCCCACCGCATCCAGCGCCGCCCGCGCCCGGTCGGCCGCATTGCGGACACCCGCCAGCTCCAGCGGGATTGACACATTCTCCAGCGCCGTCATCGTTGGTATCAGATGAAACGCCTGGAACACGATGCCCACCTGCTGCCGCCGCAGCCGTGCCAGCGCATCCTCGTTCAGCCGAGTGACCTCATGGCCGGCCAGCGTAACGCTGCCGGAGGTAGCGCGTTCCAGCCCAGCCAGCACCATCAGCAGGCTGGTCTTGCCCGATCCGGAGGGTCCGACGAGACCGACCGCCTCGCCCGCACCGATATTCAGATCAATGCCCCGCAGGATGTTGACCGGGCCGGCCGCCGAAGGCACCGTCAGGGTCAGGTTCCGGATCTGCACCAGCGTCTGGCCAGGCAGGCTGCGATACGACGGCGCTGTCGTCACCGGTCAAGCCGATCCAGCCGCCGCCCCGACCCATCGGCCGGCAAGCGCGAGACACAACCGGCCAAGGTCGGGAACGGAGCAAGCGGAATGGCATTCATCGAGTCGCTATATCGTGCTGCGGTGCGGTGGCGAAAGGGCACCCGCGGGACGGCCTTCGTCCAGATGGCCGTATTACTGACCGCCGCCGCCCTTCCCGGCGGCAGCGCATCGGCCGCCCCGCCCCGCCTGCTGGTGCTGGGCGACTCGCTATCGGCTGGCTACGGCCTGCCGCACGACCAGGGATTTGAGGCACAGTTGCAGCAGGCGCTCAAGGCCAGCGGGCACGACGTCGCGATCATCGACGGCGCTGTCTCCGGTGACACCAGTGCGGGCGGCCGGGCTCGGCTGGACTGGGCGCTAGCCGACGGCGCCGATGCGGCGATCCTGGAGCTGGGGGCAAATGACGGGCTGCGCGGCCTGGATCCAGCGGACATGGAAGCCAACCTCAACGCCATTCTCGACACGCTCGCGGCCAGGCACATCCCCGTCCTGCTGAGCGGAATGTATGCCCCGCCCAACCTCGGCCCGGACTACCAGAAGTCCTTCCGCGCCGTGTTCGACCGCCTCGGCAAGCGGCCCGGCGTGCTCTATGACCCGTTCTTCCTCGACGGCGTCGCCCTGCACAAGGAGCTGATCCAGCCGGACGGTTTGCATCCCAACGCGCAGGGCGTTAAGCGGGAGGTTGCACGTATCCTACCGATTGTGCAACAGTTGCTTGCTGAGGTGCATCCCGCGTGAGGTTGACAGAATGAGATTGTTTGTCGCCCTCGACCTGCCTTGGAACCTGCGGGATCGGCTTTCCACGCTGGCCGGCGCCGGCATCCCGGGCGCCCGCTGGGTGCCGCCCGACAACTACCACCTGACCCTTCGGTTCATCGGCGAGACGCCGGGCCACCGCGCCGAGGACATCGACACGGCCCTGACCGGCCTGCGCGCGCGTGGCTTCACGCTGACCCTGGCCGGCGTCGGCACTTTCACCAAGGGCGGCCGAAGCACCGCGCTGTGGGCCAGCGTCGAGCGGAATCCACAATTGGACCACCTGCAGAACAAGATCGAGACCGCCTTGCAACGCTGTGGCCTGGAACCGGAACGACGGCGCTTCCAGCCGCACGTCACCCTGGCTCGGCTGGACAATGTGCCGGAGGGCAAGCTGATATCCTTCGTCCAGGCGCACAACCTGTTCCGCGCTGACCCGGTGCCGGTGGAGCATTTCACCCTGTTCAGCTCGCAACTGGGCAAGGAGGCGTCGGTCTACACCGCCGAGGTCGAGTATGGGTTGGCCTGATATCCGGCAACAACCGGACCTTTCCATGACGCGCAACATCTACGACCAGCCGGACTTCTTCGCCGCTTACAGCCAACTGCCGCGCTCGATCAGCGGGCTGGATGGCGCGCCGGAGTGGCCCTCCCTGCAGGCGATGCTGCCAGACCTGGCAGGCCGCGCCGTCGTCGACCTCGGCTGCGGCTTTGGCTGGTTCTGCCGCTGGGCCCGCGCACAGGGTGCGGCATCGGTATTGGGAATCGACCTCTCGGAGAAGATGCTGGCACAGGCTGCGGCGGCCCCGGCCGACGGCATTACCTACCGCAAGGCGGACATCGCTCGGCTCGACCTGCCGCAGGCCAGCTTCGACCTCGCCTACAGCTCACTTGCCCTGCACTATCTTGCCGACGTCGCGCCATTGTTGCGGACGCTGCACCGTGCGCTGCTGCCCGGTGGGCATTTCGTCTTCTCAACCGAGCATCCGATCTACACGGCATCGGAGTGCCCTGGTTGGTCAGTCGATCCGCAGGGGCGGAAGACCTGGCCTGTGCACCGGTATTTTATCGAAGGCGCCAGGACCAGCCACTGGCTGACCGACAACGTCCGCAAGTATCACCGCACCATCGGCACAACGCTGACCACCTTGCTGCAGTCGGGCTTCAGCATCCAGCACGTCGAGGAGTTCCGCCCGACGGACGCGCAGATCGCCGCCCAGCCGCAACTAGCCGAGGAACTTGAGCGGCCGATGTTTCTTCTGGTATCTGCCCGCCGTTAGTCGGACTGCGGCACCGGCGGCTTTGCGGAATGCTCTCCTCGTTCTTGAAAGTCGGAACTAGGCCAGCCGCGCCATCGTTAATCAGACCATAGTCGAGCAGGCCCGACATTAGAGAAACGAAACGCGCATTCTCCCGATCCTCCGCCAACTGTGGCGGCGTCGCGCCGTGTATCTCCCCTGGAGCGATCTTGCGGAACCTGCGCAAGGCGAACGACACGACAGGCTACAGCACCGCCGAATGATGTCGCCGATGGCGAGCCGGCCCTGTTCGCTACGCGTGGCCAGGGATACCGCCTCCGATAGGCTTCCGGCTTGAGCTCGCATTGTGCCTGACGCGGTTAAAAAAAAGCTGTTCCCGCTTCGGTCAGGCGCGCTCCCCGTATCGGCCGGTGCACGAGGGGCAATCCCAACTCGGACCCTAACCCTTGCCGCATCCGCATCAGCGATAGCTGCTGCACGCCGAGGAGCTTGGCGGTGCACGTGATATGCTGCTCTTCGGCAATAGCAACGAAAGCCTGCAACGGCGTAGCTCAATCATGCACACAGAGTATGGGTATTACGCCCACAATGTATTGGAAGGCATGAGCCTGTCAGTTGTAGCTTACTCGAGTTGATAGTACGGATGGAAACGATGCAGGACCGCGATCCCAGGCCGGAGACTGTGCCCCTTCCATCGGCCAATTTGTTAGAATTCCTGGGCTGGGTCGCCAGCCGGCAAAGGACCTACGCGGACGCCATGGAGGCATGGCGCACCTCGTGCCCCCGCTTTTCTATCTGGGAGGATGCCGTCGGCGATGACTTGGTGCAGTTGGAACAGGCGGGCGCCAAGCAGGGGCAAGCAATCGTGCGTCTCACCGATCGAGGCGCCGCCTTGCTGAAGCAAATTGGGTCAGCGCCGACCGCCTCTGCTTCTGCATTTAGAGGCGACCTGATTTGAGTTGGCCCGCCAGCCAGTAGGTCTTCTTTAAGGACGAGCGCACTCGCCCTGTACGTGACCTATTCAGCGCGGTTTCCAATGTGCAAATGCCAGATACACTGGATGGGATGGTTTGAGGAAAGCGGTCTGCGACGATGTTTCGCTCCACTCGATACGGTCGAGCACGCGGCATATCTCGACCGTTACTGGGCAGACGTTGCCGCCGCCGATCCAGCGTCGCCAGACGAAGCCGTGCTCTTGCCCTTTCCGCGTCTGTTCATCGTTGCCACGCGTTGACCCTGGGGTCGAGGCTGCAGTGGCGTCCGACCCAGTGCGGAGTCTCAACTCGATATCTGCTGTCCGCACCAAGCGGTTGTAACCTCATCCGCCGATTGTGGGCGGAGAGAGCTGAAACGCGGTTTCGGTCCCTTTGCTACTGGACACCGGGCTACGGCGTTTGTTCACTTGTCGCCCGGGAGTAACCCCCGTACTGTCTATACTTGCGGTGATGCCGCCAAGACTGGGGGAAATAAATGAAACGATGGTCAACCATTTTGCTATGGCTCATACTCTGCAGCGCCCTGCCGCCCGCGGCGCAGCGGAGTATGGCGCGGCCGGCCGCTGGAAGCGCCGCGGTCAACGCGCCCGGTGTCACCGACAGCGAAATCAAGATCGGCCAGACGATGCCCTATAGCGGCCCCGCCTCCGTCTACGGCACCATCGGCCGAGCCGAGCTCGCCTACTTCAGGATGATCAACGACAATGGCGGCATCAACGGCCGCAAGCTCAACCTGATCAGCCGCGATGACGGCTACAGCCCACCCAAGACCGTCGAGCAGATCCGCAAACTGGTCGAGGAGGAGCAGGTCGCCTTTATCTTCCAGAGCCTGGGTGACGTAACCAATGCCGCGATCCAGCGCTATCTGAACCAACGCCATGTTCCGCAGCTTTTCGTCGCCGACGGCAGCAGCACCTGGGACAACCCGAAGCAGTTCCCCTGGACCATGGCCTGGCAGCCGTCCTATCGGACCGAGGGCGAGATCGATGCCAAGTATATCCTGCAATACCGGCCGGATGCGAAAGTCGGCGTGCTGGTTCAGGATTCCCTTGGCGGCCGGGACTACATGGCCGGCCTTGAGGAAGGCCTGGGCGACAAGGTGAAATCGTTGATCCTCAATACGCTGACCTACCAGGTGACCGACGTCACCATCGATTCTCAGATCACGTCGTTGCAGGCAGCCGGTGCCGACACGTTCTTCAATATTTCGGTGCCAAAGTTTGCCGCCCAGGCGATCCGCAAGCTTGCCGATATCAACTGGCACCCATTGCATGTGCTGACCAGCGTTTCGTCGTCGGTTGGCGGAAGCTTGAAACAGGCGGGCCTCGATAAGGCCGTCGGTATCGTTTCTGTCATATACTTGAAGGACTCGAACGACCCGCGCTGGGACAAGGACCCGGGGATGAAAGCGTGGCGGGCCTGGATGGACACCTACTACCCTGAAGGCGACAAGGACGACGGCGCCAATATCTACGCCTATCTGGCCGCCCAGACCTTGGTGCAGGTCCTTGAGCAGTGCGGCAACAATCTGTCGCGTGAGAATATCATGCATCAGGCAGCCAACCTGCATGACCTCGAACTGCCGCTGCTGCTGCCCGGCATCCGCATCAGTACCAGTCCCACCGACTATCGCCCGATCAAGCAGATGCAGCCCGTGCGCTTTAACGGCCATAACTGGGATCTGTTCGGCAGCCTGATCTCAGGATGAGGCTGTATGCCGGCATGCACCGCCACGTACGCTTCAAGCACGGCCTTCAGTGGAACCAACTTGCTGGCCCTTGATACCATCTGCGCGTGTTCTTATCCGTTCAGAAGTCCGTAAGGCGGCTGACGTGAGCACGACGAACGTCTGAACCGGGACACTCTAAAGCGGCTTCGCGCAGACTCGAATCGCGCAAAAGCGCGGTTCTGCGCGAGTAGCCGCGTGAAACGATGAGCTGGAGCGGTTCCACCCTCGGTGGAACCGGTCTAGAAACCGACCCGGTCGCCGCCCTTCAGGTGCAGGATCGCCCTGGCCTCGGCCGGCGTGGCGATCTCCAGGCTCAGATCCTCCAGGATACGCCGGATCTTCGCCACCTGTTCGGCGTTCGATTTCGCCAGTTGCCCCTTGCCGATATACAGGCTGTCTTCCAGCCCCACCCGGACATTGCCGCCGTTGATCCCGGCCATGGTGGTGAACGCCATCTGGTGGCGCCCCGCTGCCAGCACCGACCAGACATACTGGTCCCCAAACAGCCGGTCCGCGGTTTCCTTGGCGAACAACAGGTTCCTAGGCTCCGCGCCGATGCCGCCGGTGATGCCGAAGATCGACTGCACGAACAGCGGCGGCTCGACGATCTTGCGGTCCAGGCAATACGCCAGGTTGTACAGATGCCCGATATCGTAGCACTCGAACTCGAAACGGGTGCCGTGCGCCTTGCCCAGCTTCTCGACGATGCCCTCGATGTCCTTGAACGTGTTGCGGAAGATGAAGTTGTCCGTCGCCTCCAGATACGGCTTCTCCCACGGGAACTTCCAATCCTTGATGCGGTCCCCGGCGCGGGAGATGTTGAAGTTCATGCTGCCCATGTTCAGGCTGCACATCTCGGGGCGCGCCACTAGCGGTGCGGCCAGCCGCTCATCCAAGGTCATCGTCAGCCCGCCGCCGGTGGTGATGTTGATCACCGCGTCGGTGCTCTGCTTGATCACCGGCAGGAACCGCATGAACACCGCGGGATCGGGCGTCGGTGAGCCATCCACCGGGTTGCGCGCGTGCAGGTGGATGATCGCCGCCCCCGCCTCCGCCGCCTCGATCGAGGACCGGGCGATCTCCTCCGGCGTGATCGGCAGATATTCCGACATGCTGGGCGTATGGATGGCGCCGGTGACGGCGCAACTGATGACGACCTTGGCCATGCTGGTTCTCCTGCGACATTGCTACGGCAGATCTTGGCCCCGCCGGCACCGAAGGGCCAGAGGCGACAGATCCACGCAAGCATCATGCCCCGCGCGGTAGAACAGCCAACGCCTGTGTCGGCTCGGTCACTCCCGGCGGATCGATCAACGTGCGGACGTGGACACCGGCAGTGTGATTGTCGGCGGCGGCAGCCGCCTTGGCGGAATGCCGCGCTCCGCCGTTGCGGTCCTGACCACTGCGCCGCCCGAGCCCTACTGCTCCGGAACCGCGGCAGCGGCCCCATGCTGCCGGGCGGCACGACGCGTGCGCAGGAAGTCCTGAACTTCCGGCCAGGTCACGAAGCCCTGATGAGTGGCGTCGATCGCACCAAAATTCCGGGCCACCAGGCGCAGTCCGCCTGCCTGCGCCTGACCCAGGGTCAGCCGGCCGTCATGGCTGGTGTTCGCAGCGGCAAACTTGTCACGCAGCGCCGGGCGGTCCGCTCGCGGCGGCTGTGATGCCGCCGGCGGATCCGTTGGCACGGTCTGCGCCGCAGCCGCCCCTGCCAGTACTGCAAGCTCCAGGGCTGCAAGTCCAAGGCCTGTCAACAGGCCTGCCGCATAGCTTCGCATCGCGGTGTCCTGTTCTTATCGTGGCACCACACCAGGCTGGGCAACATCGTTGTGCTTGTCGTTGTAGATCGACCGAGACAGCGCATTCTGGCGGTTGTTCAGGTTGCGGTCCTCTCCTCGGGTCAAGTGGCCGCCATTCGCCGCAAGATCGGCCTGCCGGCTTGTGTTGATCGCCGACTCCCGGTTTTCCAGCCGGGCCGCCCCGCCTGCCGTGATCTGCCCGCTGGTGACACCCTGGCCGATACGGCCTTGCTGGTGCGCCTCGCGGTTACGCACCTCCTGCGCACCTGCCGCCAGCGGCGACAGCACCGCGACCACACCTGCAAGCACCAGCACTTGGTTTCGATTCATCGTGTTCTCCATTTTCCGGCGGCCATCGGGTCGCGTTCATTGAACGGAGGTCGCGGCGGAATCCGTCGCTCGCAATCGGCTACCCGTAATGGTGCCCAAAACCGCCTTAACGCACCGGGGCGGCAATCCTGTCCGGCTCCGGCGGATGCCGCAGCGGGCCACCCCGCTCCAGGCCCTGTGCCAGCACCTGCCGCTCATCGGCGGGCAAGCCCGCGGCGAAGGCAGTCGCCGCTGTCTCCACCCGGATGCGAAGTTGAATATCGGCATCCCTGGCCTGCCCCAGTGCAGCGACAACGGCGGCCTGATCGAATTGCGGCTGTACGAACAGCCGCGCGGCCACTTGCCGGCTTTCGCGCGCCATGCGCAGCAGGTCGCGGTTGCTCTGCAGGACGTGAAGCATTGTCTCACGAAAGCGTTCACGCTCAGGTGACGGCAATCCGTCTCCGGCTGCGCGGATCGGGCGGCCTGGAACGCCCGCCTGCAGCCGCCAGCCGCCCTGGCGCGCCAACATCAGCAGCCCGCCGCCCATGACGCCGGCCAGAAAGATGTTGCCGATCAGCGACACGGCCAAGATCGTCTTGACACGCCGTGGCATCAGTAAGGGCCGTCGGTCGCCGACTCGGCGTCAACCCCCAGCGGCGCGCCCAACACGTTAAGCTGATACAGTTGGCCTACCGACTGGTTGAGGTCGACGGATCTGAAGGCAACCAGGCTCATCCCGGCGGCTACCCCGCTGGCCAGTGCGGCGGCGGCTCCTACCCCCGAGAGCCACAGACGCAGCCGGCGCCGGTACGCATGCCGGGACGCCACGGTCGCCGCGATCCGCCCTGCCAGCACGGTCCCAGCGCCGGGCTCTGTCCACATTGCCAACGCAACGTCCAGCCGCCGCTGTGCCGCCAACTCGTCCGCCGCCTCCGGGTGGGCAGCCAGATATGCTCGTGCCGCTACGCGTTCAGTAAGCGGCCAACGGTCGACGTCGCTGCCGTAAGCCTCGGCCAGCCCGCCAAAGCGCGCCGGCGTCATGGCGCGGCCTCAGCCAGCATCGTTCGCAGCGCCCGCCGGCCTCTCGACAACAGGCTCTCCAGAGCTTCGACGCTGATACCCATCGCCGCGGCAGTCTCGATGTTAGAAAGCTCCTGATAGGTCTGCAGCACGATGGCCTCCCTTTGCCGGGGCGGAAGTTTTCCCAGCGCCGCGCGCACCCGGCGGACCGTGTCGTCGCGGTCCAGCTGTTGATCGGCCGCTGGCGCGGGGTCGACCTGCTCCGGCAGCTCCGCGGCCGGCTGTTCGCGCCACCTGCGCCTGCGGTCGTGGCACAGGTTCAGCACCACCCGGTGCAGCCAGGTGTCGAACCGCGCCTGGCCAGCGCGCCAGTCCGGCGCCTGACGCCAGACCCGCAAGAACGCCTCCTGCGCGACTTCGTCGGCCTGGCCGCGATCGCCCAGCAGACGCACCGCCAGCCCATGCACCCGCGAGAGCTTGCGGCTGATCAGCAGACGAAACGCCGCCTCCTCGCCCTGCCCCACCCGCGCCAGGACTTCGGCATCCGGATCCTCGGCCGGCTGCATTGCCATTCCAGCGGCGGCAGCCGGTCAGCGGCTGACGCAACGGCGTCGTCCGGGGCATCCGCTCATTGTCCCACGGAATCCTGCCCCCGCGGTTCATCGCATCGAGCGGCGGACACGGGGGACAAGCAGGCCCATGAAAGCCAAGCGTCCTTATTGTGGTTCAGTGGTTCGGGCACGATTGCGAACGTCTGACCCGAAACACAGGAGATTGGCCGGAACCGCCGCCAGCCGCCGGCCGCACGGCCTGCGTCAGGCCCGGCGTGAAGATCGGGCATCGGCATTCCCACCTCCAAAGCGAAGACGCCGCGGCGCCGAGGCATCGCCTGATTGCAGTTTACAAAACTGTTGAACGCAGCTGCCGCCAAGATCCGTCGCGACCCGTACCGTTATCCGACCCAAAAAGTGCAGGAACCTAGCCATTCAGGTTGCCGGACACCCGCCGCCCGACTTCAGCGCGCGCTCAACCAAGGACGGCGAGAGCCTGATGACGTCAACCTGAAGCGAGCAGTTTCTAGCTTCGCAGCGCCGTCAACCCTGCCGCGGGCAGTTGCTCCTGCAGCAGGTCGATTTGCATCACCCGTCCGCCCCAGCCGCGCACCAGGTCGGCACCAATCACATCCTCGGCCGCGTGATTCGCCCCCTTGATCAGCACGTCCGGGCGCAAGGCCTCGATCAGCGCCTCCGGCGTGTCCTCCTCGAACAGGCAGACCTGGTCGACGCAGGCGAAGCTCGCCAGCACCGCCGCCCGAGCAGCCTCGGGCTGCACCGGGTGCGGCAGGCCTTTCTGCCGGCGCACGCTGGTATCGGCGTTCAGGCCCACGACCAGCCGGTCGCAGGAGGCGCGCGCCTGTTCCAGCAGTTGAATGTGGCCCTGGTGCAGCAGATCGAAGAAGCCGTTGGTGAAGCCGACCCGCCAGCCGCGATGCCGCCAGCGTTCGGCCTGCTCCACCGCCTCCTCGCGCGTGACGATCTTGCGCAGCGCGCTGTACTGCGGCGTCAGCGCGGCCAGCAGATCGGCCTCGCGCACTACCGAGGCACCCACCTTGCCGACCGAGATGCCTGCCGCCAAATTCGCCAGCCGCACCGCCACCGCCATCGGCAGTTGCACCGCCAGCGCCGCCGCCAGGGTTGCCAGGGCAGTGTCCCCGGCCCCGGAGGTGTCATAGACATCCGCCGCCTCGGCCGGAAAATGCTGCGAGCCGTCCGCATCCACCAGCGTCATGCCGTCGTTGCCGCGCGTCACCACCACCGCGCCAAACTCATACGCGCTGCGCAGATGCTGTGCCGCCGCCACGATCGAAGCCTCGGAATCCACCGGCATCCGCGCCGCCGCGGACAGTTCATGACGGTTCGGCATCACCACGTCTGCCCCGGCATAGCGGGCAAAGTCGCTGCCCCGCGGATCGACGATCAGCTTGCGCCCGGTCTTGCGCGCCGCCTCGACCAGCTTCGCCGGCACCTCCGCGCTCAGCACGCCCTTGCCGTAATCCGACAGCACGGTGACCGTGGTCGCCGCCATCGCATCCATGGCGATCCGCAGCATCCGCTCCGCCAGCTTGGGATGGATCGGGTCCGTCTGCTCGCGATCCGCCCGCAGCAGTTGCTGGCCAGCGGCGATCAGACGCGTCTTCAGGGTCGTCGTGCGGCCGCCCTGCACCAGCAGCCACGGCTCCACGTTGGGTTGGCCGCCGATCAGGCCGGTCAGGTCCGAGCCTGCCTGGTCGTCGCCGACGACGGAGATGAACGCCGTCGCCGAACCCAGCGCGGTCAGGTTGCGTACGACGTTCCCCGCCCCGCCCGGCAGCGCCACTTCCCGCTCGATCGACAAGATCGGCACCGGTGCTTCCTGGCTGATCCGCGTCACGTCGCCATAGGTATAGCGGTCCAGCATGACGTCGCCGATCACCAGCACGCTGGTGTGGGCCAGCCGCCGAACCGCCGCCGCCAGATCTGGTTGGGGTTCGTCCGGGCGCTGCGCCGGCCCGGGAGTCATCTGATTCATCAAACCTGCCGTAACCGGGGTGTCGTGAACAAGCAAGCCATCTTCGCGTGCTGCACCGCAAACAAGCAAGCGGGATTGCGCCGTCGCTTACGCCTGCAGGAATCCAAGCTGGTCCGCTTCCAGCACCACACTGGTCAGCGCCCCGCCCAGCACAGCCCCGGTATCAATGGCAATGCGGTTGGGCTGCACCACCGGCGCCCGCTTCGGCGTATGTCCGTGCACAACCACCGCGCCATGGTCGGCGCGGGAGGACAGGAACGGCTCCCGGATCCAAAGCATGTCCTGCCTCGTCTGATGTTCCAGCGGAACACCCGGCCGCACGCCGGCATGAACGAACAAATAGGGTCCGATCCGGTGACTGAGCGCCAGGTCGCGCAGGAACATCAGATGCTGGCGCGGCAGCCGGTTCGCCCACTCTGATGCCGGCACCGTGCGGGGTATGCCCCAGCTCAGCAATGAGTCCGCGCCGCCGTTCATCAGCCACTGCTCCGGCGCCTCCTTGTCCACGCCAGCGATCGCCGAAAGCATCATCTCTTCGTGATTACCCATTAAATTAATGATCGAATCTGCCGGCACCGGCGGCAGATTAATTAGCCAGTCAACCACCTGCGCGCTGTCCGTCCCGCGATCGACGAAATCGCCCAGGTGCACCAGCGTCGTGTGCTGGATCGGACGAACGGCGATGTCATCTGCGATCATTTCATGCAGCGCAACCAGCCGATCGAGGCAGCCGTGGATGTCCCCCACGGCATAAACCCGTTCGCCCGCGGGCAGGCTCGCCGGTGCGGCAAGAAGTTCGATCATGCCTCTCTACCTAGGCCCGCTGTCACATTTGGCCAATCATCTCTTGGATCATGACGCGCAACACCCTATCCAACGCTGATGAACGCCATTGAAGTCCAGCACCTGAGTAAACGTTACGGCGACGTCCTGGCTGTCGACGAAATCGATCTGATCGCGCCGGCCGGATCAACAATTGGCCTGCTCGGCGGCAATGGTGCCGGCAAAACCACCACCATCGCCATGATGCTCGGCCTGCTGGTGCCGACGGCCGGACGCATCACCGTGCTTGGGCATGACATGGCGACCGACCGCTTCGCGGCCCTGGCGCGGATGAACTTCTCGTCACCGTATGTCGCGCTGCCATCCCGCCTGACGGTGATGCAGAACATGCGCGTGTATGGCCACCTCTACAACGTGCCGAAGATCGACCAGCGCATCGGCGAACTTGCACGCGAACTCGACCTGCACGGCATCCTGCACCGCCAGGCCGGACAGCTCTCCGCCGGCCAGAAGACCCGCGTCGCGCTTGCCAAGGCCCTGATCAACCGCCCAGAGGTCCTGCTGCTAGACGAACCGACCGCCAGCCTGGACCCGGACACCGGCGATATGGTGCGCACCTGGCTGGAGCAGTACCGGGCCGACAGCGGCTGCACCATCCTGCTGGCCAGCCACAACATGGCCGAGGTCGAACGGCTGTGCTCGCACGTCGTCATGCTGAAGAAAGGCCAGGTCGTCGACCGCGGCAGTCCGGATGAACTGCTGCTGCGCTACGGCCGCAAGGACCTGGAGGACGTCTTCCTCGACATCGCCCGCAACCGTCGCCAGGCCATCGCCGCATGAGCCCGATGCTGCGCCGCATCTGGGGCCTGATGTACCGCCATCTGTCGCTCTATCGCCGTTCCTGGCCCCGCATGCTGGAACTTGCCTACTGGCCGGTGCTGCAGATGTGCATCTGGGGCTTCACCGCCAGCTTCCTGCAGTCGCGCATGGGCAACCAGGCGATCATGGCGGGCGCCACCCTGCTGGGCGGCGTGTTGCTGTGGGAGGTAACGTTGCGCAGCCAGATGGGTGTCTCGATCTCGTTCCTGGAGGAACTGTGGTCGCGCAATCTGGGCCACATCTTCGTCAGCCCGCTGCGCCCGTTTGAGATGGTGCTGTCGCTGATCGGGCTGTCGATCTGCCGGATGATGATCGGCGTGATGCCGGCCATCCTGCTGGCCTGGGCGTTCTACGCCTTCAACCTGTTCAGCCTCGGCCCGGTGCTGATCCTGTTCTTCATCAATCTGATGATCATGGGATGGGCCGTGGCGCTGGGCGTCGTCTCGCTGGTGCTGCGCCACGGCGCCGGCGCCGAACCGCTGGCCTGGGCATTCTTGTTCGGCCTGGCACCCTTCTCCGCCGTGTTCTACCCGGTCTCGGTGCTGCCCGCCGCCATCCGCCCGATCGCCTACGCCCTGCCCACCACCCATGTGTTCGAAGGCATGCGTGCCGCCTTGCTGCAGGGCGTCATCCGCTGGGATCATCTGGCTGCCGCGGTCGCGCTGAATGTGGTATGGATGGCTGCCGCCGCGCTGCTGTTCACCCGGCAGTTCCACGCCGCCCGCGTCAGCGGCGCCCTGATAAGCATTGGTGAGTGATGGAGACTTCTTTCTGGCTGATCCGCCACGCACTGGTGGCGGAGAACGCCCGTGCCTTCCTCTACGGCGTGCTGGATGTGCCGCTGTGTGAGCCCACCCTGCTGGAGCAGGCGCCGATGTACCGCTCGCTCGCAACCAGGCTGCCGCGTCCAGCCCGCTGGCTGGTCACGCCGCTGTCACGCACTCGGCGCACCGCGGAGACGATCTTCGCCCACGGTTATCCAAGCTGCGTCCCGGCCGTCGAACCGGGCATTACCGAACAGTCGCTGGGCGAATGGCAGGGCCTGCCGCATCATGAACTGCCGGCCAAGCTGCTGAGCCCGGCGCATGCCTTCTGGCCCTTGGCCGGCGATGAGAAGCCACCCGGTGGTGAAAGCATGGCCGAGGTCATCCTGCGCGTCGGCAACACCATGGAACGGCTTGCCGAGACCTACGCCGGCCAGGATGTCGTGATCGTCAGCCACGGCGGGGCAATCCGCGCGGCCATCGCCCACGCCTTGAAGATCGGCCCCGACAGCGCCCTGCACATGTCGATCCAGAACCTCTCGCTCAGCCGCCTGCACCACAATATCGACGGCTGGCGCGTGCAGTCGGTGAACGAACTTCCGGGCTACTAGAGCAACATCAGCCTGACTGAAACAGTCGGGCTGGTAAAGTTGCTCGCGAAAACAACGGGCTAGACCGCGCTGACTGTTCCAGTCAGCCTGCAAGCGGTCTAGATTAAACGCAGCCTGAATGGCCGAACGAGCAGACCGAACTTTCCATCGCCGCGACAGCCGCCGATAAAAGTGCCGCTGCGGACGCCTGCCTGGGCCATCCACGGCCAATGCACTGGGGTGGAGCAGTCCCACGCCATCTCTAAGCAGAAGGTGGCGTATCTCAACGCCGGGGGCCTTGGCGGCCTGATCGGCGACGGCAGGTTGACCCGGTATGGACGCGAGAAGATCATCGAGACGTTTTATAGCATTAGAGCGCGATCGTCTGGGGTTGGTTCAACCTGAGACGATCGCGCTCTCAAACAAAGCAAGCCAGAGCCTGATGGCTTCAACCTGAAGCTATCAGGCGCTGGCGTCATCAAGGGCGTTCACCTGATGGGTGACTATCAGTTCGTCGCCAACCCTGGATACAACCGGGACCGCGCCCAGTTTCAATCCTCGGCGCGCGGTTCCACGCGCAGTTCTGACCCGAACGGAGACAGCATGCTGAAGGCTGCTTTCGACGATGTTGCAGGCGGCAATCTGCGCGGCAGGGTAGCCAGTATCTATACGGTCCTGAGCATTGCCAATCTGCTCGTCTGGGCTTGGGCGCTCGCTTTGTTCCGGCAGCAGCCGGTGCTGCTCGGGACAGCGTTCCTGGCCTATGGCTTCGGACTGCGGCATGCGGTTGACGCCGACCATATCGCCGCGATCGACAACGTGACCCGCAAGCTTATGCAGGCCGGCAGGCGCCCGGTCAGCGTCGGGTTCTTCTTCGCGCTGGGCCACTCTGGCGTGGTACTCCTCGCTACGGCCGCCGTGGCGGCCACGGCAACGGCGCTGGCTGGCTCACTCGACCAGTTCAGGGCCATCGGCGGGATCATCGGAACCAGCGTCTCCGCTCTGTTCCTGTTGACCATCGCCGCCGCCAACCTGTTCATCCTGCAGTCCGTCTGGCGGACCTTCCAGCACGTGCGCCGGGGCGGGCGATACGTGGAGGAGGATTTCGATATGCTGCTCAACAGCCGCGGCCTGCTGGCGCGGTTGTTCCGGCCGGTGTTCCGCCTGGTGACACGCAGTTGGCACATGTTCCCGCTGGGCTTCCTGTTCGGCCTGGGGTTCGACACCGCGACAGAGATCGCGCTGCTCGGCATCTCGGCGACGCAGGCGGCACATGGCATGTCCATCTGGTCGATCATGGTGTTCCCGGCGCTGTTCACCGCGGGCATGTCATTGATCGATACAACGGACGGGATACTGATGCTTGGCGCCTACGATTGGGCGTTCATCAAGCCAATGCGAAAGCTGTACTACAACCTGACAATCACCGCGGTATCGGTCGTTGTCGCCGTGTTGATCGGCGGCATAGAGGCCCTGGGGCTGCTTGGCGACCAGTTGCATTTGACCGGGACATTCTGGGACGGAATTGGCGGATTGAACGACAATTTCGGAACACTTGGCTTCGCGATCATCGCTTTATTCATCGCAGCCTGGGTGATTTCTATCCTGGTGTATCGCTACAAGGGCTTCGACCGGATCAACGTGCGGTAAATAGACATCCGCCCTCACGCAGGTCATCCGTTCCGTTGCTTCGCAGACCTCAGCTTCGTTGCAACGCCACGGACGTAAGGGACGGGCAGGCCCGCTTGCGCTCACGGTTGCCAACGTCCGATCCAAGCTGCTGAGCGAGGTTCCCTGGCCGTGCTCAGCCCGACAGCGCCTTGGCATAGGCGCTGACAGTGGCCACGAACCCGTCCTCCAGCGCATCCGCGGTCAGTTCATGCCCGATCGAGGCCTCCGCCAGGAATGGTACGGCCTGCGTCAGCGGCGGGATGTTGTGCAGGTTCAGGTCATGACCGGCGTTGACCACCAGGCCGGCATCCCGCGCGCGCGCCGCCGTCGCCTTGATCTGCGCCAGGATGGGCCCGTGCTGCCCCTCGCGGAACGCGGCCGCATAGCCGCCCGTGTAGATCTCCACCCCGTCGGCCCCGACCGACCGGATCCGGTCGATCACCGCCGGATCAGGATCGATGAACAGGATGACCCGGCAGCCCAGTCCGCGCATCGCCGTGATCAACGGCTGGACGAACCCGCCCTGCGCCGGATCCAGCTTCCATCCCTCGTCGGACGTGAAGGCATCCGGCGCGTCCGGCACCAGCGTCGCCTGCTCCGGCCGGGTCTCATGCAGGATCTGCATCAGCCGCTGGTCCGGATAGCCCTCGATGTTGAACTCCTTCGCCGGGCGCCAGGGACGCATCAGCTCGGCCAGCATCGGCACATCGGAACCCCGGATGTGCCGCTCATCCGGCCGCGGATGCACGGTCAGACCCTCGGCCCCCGCCTGCAGCGCCATCTGCCCGAACCGGCAAACATCCGGCACACCGGTGCGGCGGGAGTTCCGCAGCAGCGCTATCTTGTTCAGGTTGACACTCAGTCGAGCCATGCCGCGCACCTAATTCCACTGCCAGACCCCCGCCGCGCCCCACTGGCCACTGACGCGGTCTAGTCGGTTGCCGTTTCGTCTTTGGACAGAAGAATCTTGGCAGATAGCTCAGTCAAGTGGTAGGGCTACCAGGCTGAAGCGGGCGCTTGCCATGACTTGTTGTCGCAGATCCGTCTTTGTAGCGAAAAACGGCAGAACCGATGACCTCAAGGACGATTGAGGCCGGCCTGAACCACGCTTCCGCTGGCAGGCGCGGCCTCCGACGCGGATGGCACTGCGGACACGACACACGATCGCCTGGACCCTACCTCATTGATCAGGACGTTGCCTGCCGTGAGTAAAAAAATTGTCCTGCGTGCCAACTTCATCGTGTTCGGCACCCTGATTGCGCTGCTGGCCATGACCGGCCTGCTGATCTGGAACCGCATTGCCGAGGTACGCGCCGCCAGGCACTGGACCCTGCATACCTACGAGGTCCTCGGCTCCATCAGCGCCATGCAGATCACCGTCCGCGACGTTCAGATCAGTCAGCGGAACTACCTGCTGACCGGCGATCCACCCCTCCTTGCGTCCTACAACACCTCCCTCGGCCATATTCCCGCCCTGCTCGCCCGGTTGCAGCTCCTGACCGCTGACAATCCGGAGCAGCAGGCGCGGCTGGCGCCCTTGGCACTAGCCTGGCAACGAACGGCCCAGCAGTTCGCCCAGAATCTCCAGGTCCGGCGAGACAACGGACCAGAGGCCGCGATCGCGTTGCTGCGGAAACCCGATGAGGCGCAGGTGCTCAGCGGGATCGACGACATGCTCGCGGCCATGACCGCGGAGGAACAGAAGCTTCTGGATGATCGGATGGCCACCGCTGAAAGCCGCGGCACCTGGGTCCAGCGTCTGGTCCTGATGGCGACCATCGTCGGCATTCTGATCATCCTCTGGGCCGCACGGTTGCTCAGTCTGGCGTATCAGCAATCGTCCAAACTGGAAGCCGATCAGCGCAGTCTGGCCACCCAGTTGCGCGGTTCCTTGGACAGCCTGAGCCAAGGTGTCGGCGTCTTCGGACCAGAACATACGCTGCGGCATTGGAACGACTGCTTCAAGGCCCTGCTGGGACTGCCACCGGCCCTGGTGTCCGTCGACCAGCCGTATCCCGCCCTGGTGGATCACTTTGCCACCGACGGCGGCAGCCTGCTGGAAACCGCCGAGCAGATCGCCCACAGCCAGCCCTTCGATGGCGAACCGATCGTCTACGAGATCAGCCTCGCCGACCGCCGCCAATTGGAAATCCGCCGTACCCCCACCTCTGATGGTGGCTTTGTCCTGACCATCAGCGACATGACGCGCCGCGTCCAGGCCGAGGCGGTGTTACGCGACTCACAGAAGATGCAGGCCATCGGCCAGTTGACCGGCGGCATTGCCCACGATTTCAACAATCTGCTGACCATCATCCTGGGCAACCTGGAACTGGCTCGCCTGAAGCTGGACAAGCAAAGCCCGGTCTTCCTGCATCTCGAACGCTCGCTCTGGGCGGCCCAGCGCGGCGGTTCCCTCACGCAGCAACTGCTGGCGTTCGCCCGCAAGCAGGCGCTGGAACCGGCGCCCATCGACCTGGCGGCAACCGTGCCGCAGCTCGTGCCGCTGCTGCAGCGCACGCTGGGCGAGCATATCGAGGTCCGCTTCATCGACAGCGCCGGTCTTTGGCCCGCCATGGCAGACCCAGCCCAGTTGGAAAGCGCCGTACTGAACCTGGCCCTGAACGCGCGCGACGCCATGCCGGGCGGTGGCCGCCTGACCATTGAGCTGGCCAATAAGGTGCTGGACCATCAATACGCCCGCGCCCATACCGAGGTCAGCGCCGGCGACTATGTGATGGTCGCTGTATCCGACACCGGGCACGGCATGACGCCGGACATCCTGGACCGCGTGTTCGAGCCGTTCTTCACCACCAAGGAAGCAGGAAGCGGCACCGGTCTTGGCCTGCCCATGGTGTTCGGCTTCGTCAAGCAGTCCGGCGGCCACGTGAAGATCTACTCAGAGCCCGGCGAAGGCACCTCGGTAAAGCTGTACCTGCCGCGTGCCATCAGCAGCGTGTCGCCGGCCGTGCAGCGCACCAGCATTCCAGCCGATCTCCCGCGTGGATCGGCGACGATCCTGGTGGTCGAAGACGAGGCAGGCGTGCGGGAGATCGCCGTTACCATCCTGCGCACCCTTGGCTACCATGTGCTGCAGGCCGCCGACGGCGACGAAGGCCTGCGCGTCTTCGGTGCCCACGCGCCGGAGATCGACATGCTGCTGACCGATGTCGTGCTGCCCGGCAAGATCCGCGGCCGAGATCTGGCGGAGCGCATGACCGCCATGCGGCCGGAGCTTCGCGTGCTGTTCATGTCTGGCTATACCGAGAACTCCATCGTCCATCACGGCCGCCTGGATGATGGCGTCCACCTGCTGGGCAAACCGTTCAAGCGCGAGCAGCTCGCTCGCAAGGTCGCCGAGGTGCTGAGCGAAGGGGCAACCGCCGCGGACGCCGGCAACGTCGTCGATCTGCGCACCCGCAGGCAGGAGTGAATCCCCGCGGCGGAAGCACGCGCCGCGCCCGCGTCAGGCCGTTCGGTCCGACCCGGCCCCAAGCGCCGCCTGCGCCGCCGCCAATCGCGCCACCGGCACCCGGAACGGGCTGCAGGAGACATAGTCCAGGCCGATCTGCTCGCAGAACGTGATGGACGCGGGATCGCCGCCGTGCTCGCCGCAGATGCCCATTTTCAGGTTGTTCTTGGTCCGCCGGCCCTTCTCGGCGGCAATCCTGACCATCTCACCCACGCCGTCTATGTCGATCGAGACGAACGGGTCCTTCGGCAGGATCCCCGCCTCGACGTAATTGGGCAGGAACTTGCCGGCATCGTCGCGTGACAGCCCGAACACGGTCTGCGTCAGGTCGTTGGTGCCGAAACTGAAGAAATCGGCCGCGTCGGCAATTCGATCAGCCAGCATGGCGGCGCGTGGCAGCTCGATCATCGTGCCGACACTGTATTCGATCTTCGAGCCGGTCTCGGCAAACACTTCCGCGGCAGTCTTGTCCACCTGGGCGCGGGTGATCTCCAGCTCCTTCTTCATGCCGACCAGGGGGATCATGATCTCCGGATGCGGCGCCTTGCCGGTTTCCTTCGCCACGGCGATCGCACCCTCAAAGATTGCCCGGGCCTGCATCTCATAGATCTCGGGATAGGCGATCCCCAGCCGGCAACCGCGGTGTCCCAGCATCGGGTTCGCCTCGCGCAGTTCATCCGCGCGCTGACGGATCGTGCCGATGTCGGTGCCCAAGCTGTCGGCGACCTCCTGCATCTCCTGGTCGGCATGCGGCAGGAATTCGTGCAGTGGCGGATCCAGCAGACGGATCGTCACCGGCAGCCCGGCCATGATGGTGAACAACTGGCGGAAATCCTCCCGCTGGAACGGCAGCAGCCGGGCCAGCGCGCTGCGGCGGCCAGACTCACTGTTGGAGATGATCATCTGCCGCACCGCCAGGATGCGCTCCGGATCGAAGAACATGTGTTCGGTGCGGCACAGGCCGATGCCCTCGGCGCCAAACTTCCGAGCCGTTTCGGCATCCACCGGCGTCTCGGCATTAGCCCGGACACCCATCCGCCGGCTCTTGTCGGCCCATTCCATCAGCGTGCCGAAATCGCCCGACATCGCCGGCTCGATCATCGCCACGGAGCCGACGAACACCTCCCCAGTGGCTCCGTCCAGGGTGATGACCTCGCCGGCACGGATGAACTTGCCGCCGGCCGCCAGCACCTGGCTGTTGTAGTCGACGCTGATGCCGCCTGCCCCGGCCACACAGGGGCGCCCCATGCCGCGCGCCACCACCGCGGCGTGGCTGGTCATGCCGCCACGCGTGGTCAGGATTCCCTTGGCGGCATGCATGCCGTGGATGTCCTCCGGGCTGGTCTCGATCCGCACCAGGATCACCGATTCACCCTTCGCCGCCCGCGATTCCGCCTCGTCGGCGGTGAACACCACGGTCCCCGACGCTGCCCCGGGGCTGGCCGGCAGCCCCTTGCCCAGCAAGGTGCGCGGCGCCTTCGGATCCAGCATCGGGTGCAGCAACTGGTCCAGCGAAGACGGGTTGACCCGCATCACCGCCTCGGCTTCGTCGATCAGCCCCTCGCGCGCCATGTCCACCGCCATCCGCAACGATGCCGCCGCGGTGCGCTTGCCGTTGCGGGTCTGCAGCATGTACAGCTTGTTTTGCTGCACGGTGAACTCGATGTCCTGCATGTCCTTGTAGTGCTTCTCCAGCGTCGAGCGCACCGCCATCAGCTCCGCGTAGGCTTGCGGCATCGCCTTTTCCAACGGAACCTCGCCGGCCTTGGCCACGCTGGAAGACAGCGGCTGCGGCGTGCGGATGCCCGCCACCACGTCCTCACCCTGCGCGTTCACCAGGTATTCGCCGTAGAACATGTTCTCCCCGGTCGACGGATCACGCGTGAAGCACACCCCGGTGGCGCAGTCGTTGCCCATGTTGCCGAACACCATCGCCTGCACGTTGACCGCGGTGCCCCAGCCGGCCGGGATGTCGTGCAGCCGCCGGTAGGTGATCGCGCGCGGGTTCATCCACGAGCCGAACACCGCCCCGATCGCGCCCCACAACTGTTCCTGCGGGTCCAGCGGGAACGGCTTGCCGGTCTCCTGGTGCACCAGGTCCTTGTAGCCCTCCACCACATCGCGCCATTGCTGCGCCGTCAGCGCGGTGTCCTCGATGACGCCGGCGTCCATCTTCGCGTGCTCGATGATCTCCTCAAACCGGTGGTGATCCACGCCCAGCACCACCGAACCATACATCTGGATGAAGCGGCGGTAGGAGTCCCAGGCAAAGCGGGGATCATCCGCCGCCCGCGCCAGACCCTCCACCGTCTCGTCGTTCAGCCCCAGGTTCAGCACCGTGTCCATCATCCCCGGCATCGACACCCGCGCGCCAGAACGGACAGAGACCAGCAGCGGATGCGCCCCATTGCCGGCGTCTGGGTCGCCGAAGTTCAGCCCCACCGCCTTTTCGATCAGGATCAGCGCGGCATCCACCTGCGCCTTCAGGTCGTCCGGATACTTGCGGTTGTTGTCGTAGAACGCGGTGCAGACGTCGGCGGTGATGGTGAAGCCCGGCGGCACCGGCAGGCCGATCGTCGCCATTTCCGCCAGATTCGCGCCCTTGCCGCCCAGCAGGTTGCGCATATCCGCTCGGCCTTCGTCATGGCCGGCGCCGAAGCTGTAAACCCACTTGGTCATAAGGGACCTCATCCTAGCCTTCGATACGGGAAAAGTCGGCGATCTGATTCATCACAGATCGCACCTGATTGAGCAAACGCAAACGATTACGGCGTAAATCCGGCTCCGGGGAATTCACGGTCACTTTTTCAAAGTACGAATCTAAGGGAGCACGCAGCGATGCCATCAGCTTCATGGCGGGACCATAAGCTTCCTCATCCAGCAAGCGGGTGACAATCCGGCTTTCACCCAGCGCCTGGTGCAGAGCATGTTCCGCCGGGTCGCGATACAGGTCCGCCAGCGGCGCACTGTCGAACGGTCCGTCCTTGCGCTCCTCGATGCGAAGGATGTTGGCCGCGCGGCGATAAGCGGTCAACAGGTTCGCGCCGTCGGCGGTCCGCAGCAGGCCAGCCACCGCATCCGCACGCGCCAGCAGCGCCACCAGGTCGTCGTCACGCCCGCGATCCAGGCCGGTGGCGCCAGAGACCGCGTTCAGCACGTCATAACGCGCCCCGTCGGCGCGCATCTGCACCATCAGACGCTCGACGATAAACCCAAACACCTCCTGTCCGGTCGCCGCATCAGCCCCAGCTTCATCCAGCAGCGAACGCAGGTGCACCCGCAACCCGTTCTCACGGATGATGCGGATCACCCCCAGCGCCGCCCGCCGCAGAGCGTACGGATCGCCGGACCCGGTGGGCTTCTCGCCGATGGCGAAGAACGCCGCCAGTTGATCCAGCTTGTCGGCCAGGGCCACGGCAACGGAAACCGGGGCGGCAGGCACCGGCTCCCCTGGCCCGCGCGGCGCATAGTGATCGCGGATGGCGTCGGCCACCGCCTCCGCCTCCTGGTCATGCAGGGCATAGTAGCGGCCCATCACGCCCTGCAGCTCGGGAAACTCGCCGACCATGCCGGTCAGCAGATCCGCCTTCGCCAGCATCGCCGCCCGCGCCGCTTGGCCGGCATCAGCGCCGAGGTGTTCGGCAATCGCCGGCGCCAAAGCCGTCAGCCGCCGCACCCGATCGCCCTGGCTGCCCAGCTTCGCCTGGAACGTCACCTTGTCCAGCGTCGGAACATGCGCCTCCAGCCGGGTGCGCCGGTCCAGGTCCCAGAAGTGCCGAGCATCGGCAAACCGCGCCCGCAGCACCCGTTCATTGCCGGCGATGATCACCGCCCCTCCGTCGTCCGTCTGGATGTTGGCGACGAAGCCGAACCACGGCGCCGTCGCGCCCTGCGTCGTCCGCAAGGTGAAATACCGCTGGTTGACCCGCATGGAGACCTGCATCACCTCCGGCGGCAGGTCCATGTGCTCCGCGGCAATGCGTCCCAGGTGCGGCACTGGCCATTCCACCAGCCCAGCGACCTCCTCCAGCAGGCCGGGATCGTCCGCCACGCGCAGCGACTTCTCCGCCGCCAGCCCGGCCAGCCGGTCGGCGATCACCCGCCTGCGGTCATCGGCATCCACCAGCACCCGCCGACCCGTCAGCTTTTCCTGCCAGTCCCGTGCCGAGGTCACCACGAACGGCTCCGGCGCATGGAACCGATGCCCCTCGGTCAGGTCGCCGCTGGCCAGCCCGTGGCCGTCATCCGCACCGTCGCGCAGGTCGAACCGCACCACCGCACCGTCCAGCAGGCAGACGATCCGCCGCAGCGGCCGCACCCAGACGAAGCTGCTGGAGCCGCCCCAGCGCATCGACTTCGGCCAGGAGAATCGCCGCAGCAGCCCCGGCATCACCCCGGCGATCAGCGCGGCGGCGGAGACCGCTGCCGCGGTCTTCTCCAGCACCCAGTAGTCGCCCTCCTGACGCAGTTGGCCGCGGTCGGCGTTGTGCTTGCGCAGGAAGCCCGCCAGCGCCTGCTCCGGCGCGCTGGCCCTTGGACCGCGTTCAAGCGAGTGGGCTGCTGCGACCTCGGCCTCGACCTGTGCCCGCAGCGCCAGCCTTCGCGGACCGAACCAGGTGGCGATGTCAGCGGGCGCAATCGCCGCCAGCGCGGCGGTGGCCGTGCGCGCCAGCTCCGCCGCCGCCCCGCGCTGCATGCGCGCCGGGATCTCCTCGCCGAACAGTTCCACAAAAAGCTCGGGCATGTTCAGTCTTTCAGTGCCCGCTCGACATCGGTCCTGGCAAAGTCGTCGCCCTTGAACAGCAGGGGTTCACTCGTGTCCTTCGCCAAGGCATAGGCAAAGCAGTCACCATAGTTCAACCGCGCCGGATGGGCACCGCGGCCAAACAACTGCCACGCGCGCCGGGCAATCGTCGCCTGCGCGATCGACACCGGCATCAGTTCGATCCCGGCGCTGCGCATGAAATCCTCCAGCCAGCTCGCGGCAATCCCGTTGCCACGGCGATCCACCACCATGCTCGCCTCCAGCCAGTTGGAGACCGACATCCGCCGCGGATCCGCATCCATGACCGCCCGCAGATACCGGCGCCCATCCGGTTCCTGCAAACAGATCGCCAGCACCGCGGACGAATCGATAATCACCGCGGCAGCCCCGATTCCTCGTCATACAGCCACCCATGATCGGAGGTGACGTCAGGTTGCATGTTCGCCTTGATCTGCCCCGCGATCGACCAGAGTTTTTCCTCCAGCGCCGCCTTTTCCCGAAGCCGCTGCTCCCGGTCGAGTTCCGACCGCAGCGCCTTGGTGACGACCGCCGTCAGGCTCTCGCCCGTCAGCTCAGACAGGCGGCAGGCCAGCCGATAGGCGTCCTCGCTCTTGATATTCAGTTGCGTGCCCATCAAACACCAGTGGTAGAAAGAACCACGAGAAAGGTAGAACCATCTCGTCGTGCCCGCAATGTCATTCCGCCTCACCGGCTACCCAGGCGTCACAGCACCCCTTCGCCAGCGCCCGCACCCGGCCGATATAGCTTGCCCGCTCGGTCACGCTGATCACCCCTCTCGCGTCCAGTAGATTGAACAGATGGCTGGCCTTGATGCACTGGTCATAGGCCGGAAGCGCCAACTGCCGCGCCAGCAGTTCGGCGCACTCATGCTCCGCGTCGGCGAAGTGACGCGACAGCATCGCCGTGTCGGCATGCTCGAAGTTGTGCGCGCTGTACTCCTTCTCCGCGCGCAGGAACACATCGCCATAACTGACGCCGGCGCCGTTGAAATCGATGTCGAACACGTTGTCGCGGTCCTGCACGTACATCGTCAGCCGTTCCAGGCCGTAGGTCATCTCGAAGCTTGGATAGGTCACTGCGATGCCGCCGACCTGCTGGAAGTAGGTGAACTGCCCGACTTCCATCCCGTCGCACCAGACCTCCCACCCCAAACCCCACGCGCCCAGCGTCGGGCTTTCCCAGTCGTCCTCGACGAAGCGGAAGTCGTGCCGCAGCGGATCCAGGCCGATTTCGCGATACGAAGCCAGCAGCAGTTCCTGCGCCTCCGCCGGGCTGGGCTTCATGATGACCTGGTATTGGTAATAATGCTGCAGCCGGTTGGGATTCTCACCGTACCGCCCATCCGTCGGCCTGCGGCTGGGCTGCACATAGGCCGCCCGCCACGGCCTCGGCCCCAGCGCGCGCAGCGTCGTGGCAGGATGGAACGTTCCCGCCCCCATCTCCACGTCATACGGCTGCAGGATCACGCAGCCCTGCCGAGCCCAGAAGCCATGCAGGCGAAGGATCAGGTCCTGAAAGCTGGGCGCGTGTGCGGTCATGCGACGGCCTGTCCGATCAGTCTGGCTCTGCCGCCGCGCATAAAGCAATCCGCCCCGCACTGGCAAGCTGCCCCGCACTGGCAAACCACCGGCCTGGCCGCAACCCCACGCCACGAGCCGCGCCGCACGATCGAGCGTCTGTGACACAGCATCCCGGGTCGAAGCCTCGTCGCAAGGAAGATTCCCGCGGACTCCGGCAGTCCCAGGCCCGTCTAGGCGCGACCGTCCGTTACTTTTCAGCAAACATTGCACGATCTTCGGCAAATCCGTCGCCGGATCAGCATTCATTGCTTCCAATCAGCACCTCGGGCGGTTTATGTGCGCCACGTCGGACCCCAGACGCGACGCTGTCGTCATCGGTCCCGGCCCGAAATCGATCTTGGACAAGAGGCTTTGACGTTATGACCGATCATCGGCGCCCGGCGCATCCGGGTATAATACCGGCAGCCCGCGGGGATGATCGGAATGCGGGCAGGGTTGCCAAATGGGCGTGTCATGCGGCTGCCCGCGAAATCAATAGGGCACCAACGGCCCGAGCGTTCGAAAAAGGGTCAATACTTCGGGCCGTTGGTGCAACCCGCCATCTCGCCTGGCCGACGATGGTCCTGACCATGGCGCTGCTGCAGGCCTGCGCACCGAAGGTCGATACCGGATCAAGGCTGCGCGTCTATGCCGTCGACCTCGCTGGCGGCGCCAGGACCTGTTCTGTCCCCAGGATCACCCCAGCCGCCGGCCAGACCACAGAGGCTGCCATCAAGCTGGTCAATGACGGCGGCTGGTGTGGCCTGCCCCTCTACCAGCCCGGACCGAAGCCCTACGACGTCGGCCTGCTGACCGCTCGTCCCGAACACGGTAGCGTGCTGATCCATGAGGTCGGTGACGAGACCCGGATCGACTACACCCCCGACCGCCGGTTCGCGGGCAGCGACAGCTTCAGCGTCAGGCTGCTGCCAGGCAATGAGACCATCCACGTCGCCGCCACCGTGGAACCGCCAGCCGGTAAGTAGCGCCCACACCGGCGCAAAGGCGCTTCGGCCCGAGCGCGCTTCGGCCAGCAGCGTTCCAACCCTGGCCCAGGCTCGTGCGGACGTCGCCCCCGGCCGACGCGCCGTTCAGCACAGGGCGGCAGCCACCCGCGCGCCCGGTGCGCCAACCGCCTTGCCCACTTCCGCTGAGCACGCCGTGCAGGCAAACCCGGCGCGCTATCCCGCGCCGTCTCTTGCCAGAGCGCGATGGTCTGAGATCAGTGCAACCTCAGACGTGGATCGCTCTCTCAAACAAAAAAAGCCTTAGCCTGATGGCTTCAACCTGTGGCGATCAGGCACTGGCCCACCGCGGCGACATCCAGGTCGGCGCTGCCATGTATGCGCGGCCGGGCGTCCATTGTATCGTGCCGGAGCACGCCGAAACGCAGGGGCGTCCGCACTCTCCGGCCTTACACGCCCAAAGCCTACGCCACAGCCCTGAACAGAGGACGCCAATGTCCCACCTCGATCCGCTTCTGCTGGCCCGCATGCAGTTCGGCTTCACCATCTCGTTCCACATCATCTTTCCCGCCATCACCATCGGCCTGGCCAGCTACCTTGCGGTCTTGGAAGCGCTCTGGCTGATCCGGCAGGAGGCGGTCTATCTCGACCTCTACCATTTCTGGTCCAAGGCGTTCGCCGTGAACTTCGCCATGGGCGTCGTCTCCGGGCTGGTGATGTCCTACCAATTCGGCACCAACTGGAGCCCGTTTTCCGCCTATGCCGGCAGTGTCACCGGCCCGCTGCTGGCCTATGAGGTGCTGACCGCCTTCTTCCTGGAGGCTGGCTTCCTCGGCGTGATGCTGTTTGGCTCGCGCAAGGTCGGACCCGGCCTGCACTTCTTCGCCACCCTGATGGTGGCGGCGGGAACCCTGACGTCGATGACCTGGATCCTGGCTTCCAATAGCTGGATGCAGACGCCCCAGGGCTACAGGATCGTCGACGGGCGAATCGTTCCCACCGACTGGCTGGCGGTGATCTTCAACCCCTCCTTCCCCTATCGGCTGGTGCACATGGGGCTCGCCGCCTTCCTCGCCACCGCGCTGTTCGTCAGCGCCGTCGGCGCCTGGCACCTGCTGAAACACCGCGACAACCCGCGCGTCCGGACGATGTTCTCGATGGCGATGTGGATGCTGCTGTTCACCGCGCCCATCCAGGTGATTGCCGGGGACCAGCAGGGCATCAACACCCTGCGGTATCAGCCCGCCAAGATCGCCGCCATGGAGGGTGACTGGGCCAACGACCCGGGCGAGGCGGAACCGCTGACCCTGTTCGGCTTCCCCGACATGGCACAGGAAAAGACCCTCGACGCGATCAAGATCCCGCATCTGGGCAGCCTGATCCTGACCCATACCTGGAATGGCCAGATCAAGGGATTGAGCGAGTTCCCCGCCCAGGACCGCCCGAATGCCGCGATCATCTTCTGGACCTTCCGGCTTATGGTGGGCCTGGGGATGCTGATGCTGCTGCTGGGCTTCGGCGGCCTGTATCTTCGCTGGCGCCGCCGGTTGTACGAAAACCGGCTGTTCCTGCGCTTCGCCGTCGCCATGGGGCCGGCCGGCGTCATCGCCATCCTGGCCGGCTGGATCACCACCGAGGTCGGCCGGCAGCCTTGGGTCGTCTATGGCGTAATGCGCACCGCCGACGCCGTCGCCCATCACTCCGCGCTGTCGCTCAGCGTCAGCCTGCTGGCATTCGTCGTCGTCTACTTCGCGGTCTTCGGCACCGGCATCGCCTACCTGCTGAGGCTGGTGGCAGTCGGTCCCGACCGCGGCACCGGCGCCTCCGCCCCCGCCGACTCCGACATCCCGCAGCAGCGTCCCGCCAGGCCGCTGTCGGCGGCCCCCGACCTCGGCCCGACCCCGGCGGGAGCAGCCGAATGAGCGTGCCCGATCTCGACCTTTCACTGGTCTGGGTGCTGATCATCGCCTTCGGCCTGATGATGTACGTGGTGATGGACGGCTTCGACCTGGGGATCGGCATCCTGTTCCCGTTCGTTCCCAGCAGGGCCGACCGCAACCTGATGGTCAACACCGTCGCCCCGGTCTGGGACGGCAATGAGACCTGGCTGGTGCTGGGGGGCGCCGGCCTGATGGCGGCGTTCCCGCTGGCCTACGCCGTGCTGCTCAGCGCGCTGTTCATTCCCATCCTGCTGATGCTGATGGGGCTGATCCTGCGCGGCGTCGCGTTCGAGTTCCGCTTCAAGGCCGACCGGACCAACCGGCCGTTCTGGGACATCGCCTTCTCCGGCGGCTCATACCTCGCCGCCTTCGCCCAAGGGTCGGCACTCGGCGCCTTCATCAACGGCTTCACCGTCACCGGGCCATCATACGACGGCGGCGCGATGGACTGGCTGACCCCGTTCAGCGTCTTCACCGGCTGCGGCGTTATCGTCTCCTACGCCCTGTTGGGCAGCACCTGGCTGACCATGAAGACCTCGGGCGAACTGCAGGGCCGCATGATGGCCTACGCCCGCTACGCCGTGCCGGTGCTGCTGCTGGGAATCGTTATCGTCAGCATCTGGACGCCGCTGGCGCATGACCACATCGCCGGCCGCTGGTTCTCGCAACCCAACATCTTCTACTTCGCGCCGGTGCCGGTCCTGGTAGTCCTCACCTGCCTGCAACTGATGCGCCTGCTGACCGGCGGGTCTACCGGCAAGATACCGCATGCCGCGCCGTTCATCCTGTCGCTGTTCCTGCTGTTCCTGGGCTACAGCGGCCTGGCCATCAGCCTGTGGCCCAACATCATCCCGCCCGGAATCTCCTTCCACGATGCCGCCGCGCCGCCGCAAAGCCAGCTCTTTACCCTGGTCGGCGCCGTCATCATCATTCCGGTCATCCTGGCCTATACCGGTTGGGCCTATTACGTGTTCCGCGGCAAGGTCACCGCCGGCGAGAGCTATCATTGATCTGGCTGCGGCGCATTCTGTGGCTGGTCGCGATCTGGTCGGCCAGCGTGCTGGCGCTGGGCATCGCCGCGTTCGCCATGCGCGGCCTGATGAACCTGGCGGGGCTGACCGGCTGATACCAGGCGACGCTTGCGTTGACTGGTATTGCGCGCGGGGTTGCCAAACGGGCGTGTCATGCGGCCGCGCGCGAAATCAATAAGATACCGGCCGACCGCCAGCAGACAAAACAGTCAGTTCATCGGTTGGCTGGTATGAGACCAGCAGGCTGACCTGGCGAATGATGGGCTTCCCACTGAGTAGCAGCGCCTCAGCATCTTCTGTCAGGTCAACACCGCGGGCCATTCCCGGCTCGATGCGTTCAGTTCGGATCAAAGTCCGTCGGTGCCACGACCTGCGCCTCCGCCGCCCGCCGCTGAGCCGCCTGTGCGCGCAGATAGCCGTCCCGCTCTTGCAGTCTGCGCCAGTAGGCGGCCGTCTCCGGTGTGAACGACGCGTCCAGCCCGACCTTGCCCGCCAACAGCAGCGCATAGCCCACCGAGATGTCAGCCACGGTGAAGCGGTCCCCGCAGACATAGGCTTGATCGCCCAGCAGTGCCGAGAACACCCGCAGCCGCGCCAGGAACCATCGCCCATAGTCCGTCACCACCTGCGGCAGCCGCTTCTCTGCTGCTTCCAGCCGGCCATAGCGCAGCACCAGGGTCAGCGGGAACGTCAGCGTCGCCTCGCCGAAGTGAAGCCCGTTTAGGAAAGCGCCATAGGCTGCGTCCCGCACCTCCACCGCCAGGCGGCCCCCGCCGTGCCGGTCCACCAGATATTGGCAGATCGCCGCCGACTCGGTCATCCGCACGGCACCCTCCAGCAGCAGCGGGATCGTCCCCAGCGGATTCAGCGCCAGGTACTCGCGTGCCTGGAACCGCGGCGGGAACGGCAGCATCTTCAGCTCGTAATCGACGCCAAGCTCCTCCAGTGTCCACAGCGGACGGAATGAACGTGCGTCGTGACAGTGATACAACGTGATCAAGGGCCGGGGCTTCCCCAAGTCTGCAGTCCCGGCTGAATGTAGCCCCGTCACCGCCCCGTCGTCACGGTGCAGTGCGCCAGTGTCCGATCGCAGGGAAGTGCTGCACGCGTTTCGCCGCGTGAAGCGGCCTTGACGGCAGCAAGCACGGCGCCAGCGTGGCAGGCTGGGGCGCCTCGCTTGTCGCTGGAAATGAGCTTGACCAAGACGGATACTTCACTGATGGGCGATACGAGGGCCGGATCAGGAGGAACATGCCATGCTGGTGCGCCAGCCAGACTACGCCGCGCTGTATCGGGACTTCACCTGGCAGGTGCCGCCGCAGTACAACATCGGCACCGATACCTGTGACCGGCACGCCGACGGCAGCGGCCGGCTTGCGCTGATCTACCTGACCGAGGCGGGCGCGGCAACCGAGCTGTCTTTCGACCATTTCCGCCAGCAGTCGAACCGCTTCGCCAACGCGCTGGCCGCGCACGGTTTCCAGCGCGGCGACCGCCTGGCCATTCTGCTGCCGCAGACGCCGCAGACGGCGATCGCCCACCTGGCCGCGTTCAAGGCCGGCCTGATCTCCGTGCCGCTGTTCACCCTGTTCGGTGAGGCGGCGCTGCGGTTCCGCCTGGCCGACAGTGGTGCCCGAGGCATCGTGACTGACCTCGAAGGCGCACAAAAGCTGCACGCGATCCGCGACAGCCTGCCGGCACTGCGGCACATCTACGTCACCGGCGACGACCCCGGCGCCGCCGGTCATCTGCGCTTCGAGACGGTGCTGAAGCAGGCCTCGACAGACTTCAACGCTGTCGACACCGGCGCCGACGACCCCGCTTTGCTGGTCTACACCTCCGGCACCACCGGCAACCCCAAGGGCGCGCTGCATGCCCACCGCGTCCTGCTGGGTCACCTGCCGGGGGTGGAGCTGCCGCAGGACTTCTTCCCGCAACCCGGCGACCGGTTCTGGACGCCGGCCGACTGGGCGTGGGTCGGCGGCCTGCTGGACGTGCTGCTGCCGGCCTGGCACCACGGCGTCCCGGTCGTCGCCCATCGCGCCCGCAAGTTTGACCCGCAGCAGGCCGCGGACCTGATGACCCGCCATCAGGTCCGCAACACCTTCCTGCCGCCGACCGCGCTGAAGCTGATGCGCATGGCCGGCATCCGGATGCCCCACACCGGAACGGCAGGGGTTGGCCTGCGCAGCATCGGCAGCGGCGGCGAGACCCTGGGCGCGGAGCTGCTGGACTGGGCCACCGAGACCTTCGGCGTCACCCCCAACGAGTTCTATGGCCAGACCGAGTGCAACCTGGTCGCCGCCAACAACGCCTCCCTCTTCCCGATCCGCCCCGGATCGCTCGGTCGCGCCGTGCCCGGCCACACCGTCGCGATCGTCGATGAGGCCGGCAATCCGCTGCCCACCGGCCAGCCCGGCATCATCGGCGTGCGCCAGCCGGACCCGGTGATGTTCCTGGGCTACTGGAACAACGCCGCCGCCACCGCGGCAAAATATGCCGGCGACAACCTGATGACCGGCGACCTGGCGCGCCAGGACGCCGACGGCTATCTCTGGTTTGCCGGCCGCTCCGACGACCTGATCACCAGTGCCGGCTACCGCATCGGCCCCGGGGAGATCGAGGACTGCCTGATCCGTCATCCGGCCGTCAGCATGGCCGCCGTCGCCGGCATCCCAGACCCGGTCCGCACCGAGGCGGTGAAGGCCTGGATCGTGCTGCGCGCCGGCAACATCGCGTCCGACGACCTCGCCGCGGAGATCCAGGCGTTCGTGCGGACCCGCCTGGCCGCGCATGAGTATCCCCGCCACATCGCTTTCGTTGAGGAGCTGCCGATGACGGCGACCGGCAAGATCATCCGCCGGCAGTTGCGGGACCAGGGCTGACGCCGTGCCAATCGTTTCTAGAACCAAAACCGCGCGTTTCCGCAACCAGAACCGCGCCGTCCGGCAGAATTCAGTGCGCCAGCCGCAGAGCCGTCACGACGGCGGAGGCGAAGCCAGCCAAGCCGCCCAGCACGGTGACGATCGCCAGCACGGGAGGTAGCCAGCGATCCCGGGTGATCTTGGCGGCCTCCGCGGCTAGCTTGTTCTGTTCGGCGGCGAACTTGCGGGCCTCGGCTTGGGCTACCTCGATACGGGCGATCTGCTCGGCGGCGAAGTTGCCGGCTTCGGCCGCAAGCCTGCTCTGCTCTGCGGCAAGCTTGGACTGCTCGGCGCCATACTTGCGCGTTTCCGCTTGGGCGAGGTCGATGCGGGCGATCTGCTCGCGGATGTCAACCGGCTGGTCGGTGCTGGCGCCCATGGCGTGCTCCTGACGAGGTTGTAGTTATCACCAGCAACCGATCCGGCAGTCCATCCAGAAAAGCAAAATTGAATGCGACCGATCCGCCGCTTTCGCGTTGTAACACTGGGTGACAACGCACGCCTGCCAATTTTATTGTAAGGAATTCAAATGCGTATGATTATCATACCTCTGCTCGGTGTCCTCGCGGCAACGCCTGCTGCCGCACAGAACGATCAGGGCAGCCAATCGCCAAGCCTTGGGCAGCGGCTTCTTAACGGGGTTGTCAACGGCCAAGGGCAGAACCAGAACCCGCGCTCGGCCGACCAACAAGGTCAGGGCTATGGGCAGGATCGCCAGCGCCCCAGCGACGCGGGCCGCGGCGCCGACAATCAGTATGGCAACAACCGTTATGATGACACCCAAGGCAACACCGGAAACAGCCGGAATTTCAGCAATCATCAGGATGACCGGGATCTGCACAACACGCCGGACTCCAACCAGCGTAGCTCAATGGATCGGAATAATAATGCGTCCCGGAACAACAGCAGGTTGAACGGCAATCAAGGGTACGACAGAGACTCCAACCTGGGCGATCAACGGAATCCCGGCTACTCGTCGGGGTCCAATGACCGAAACTACTCCAACCAGAACAGCGATAGATCTGGCAGAACGCCAAACTGACAGTTTATCCCGTCAACCACTGCACCCTGCGCTTCCTTGGTGGCTATTTCGAAATAGGCCCTTAACAGCAATACAGTGCTGGTCCGGCTACGGGCGGATCAGCACCTCGGCCTCGATCTCGACGGGGATGTTGAAGGGCAGGCCCGCCATGCCGACTGCCGAGCGGGCGTGCAGCCCGCGCTCCGCGCCGAACGCCTCCAGTATGAGGTCCGTGAAGCCGTTTAGGACGAGCGGGTAGGAATTGAACTCGCCCCCGGTGTTTACCATGCCGAAAACCCGAAGCCATGCCGTGATCCGGTCAAGGTCGCCGAGCGCGACCTTGAGGCTGGCGAGAATGGCGAGAGCGGTGAGTCGCGCGGCTCCATACGCCTCCTCCGGGGTTACCTCGACGCCAACGCGCCCAAGAGGTTGGGCAAGGCTGCCATCGGTCGCGAGTGGTGCGTGGCCGGAGACAAACGCCCGATCACCCCACACCCGCACCCACGGGAAGTTCAGCTTTATTCCCGGTGGCAGCTTGATAGGAGCAGGCAATACCAGCCCCATGGCGGTTAGCCGTGCTTCAATTTCGGCCATTCGATCCCTCCTGATTAGCTTGTTCCGCGTCCACTTCGAGTCAGTTCTGTAAAAGCACCGGCCGGTGGATACCAACAGGCGCCGTACCGTCATCCAGGCGCCCCGGTCACTGCCACTGCAACCTCATTTCGACGCAGAAAAGGGATAGTGAACGGCGGGTCGTAGCTCATCTGGAACACTGGCCCCATCGGCCGCCACGCCGTCCCGCCCAGCACCCCCATCAGCACCGCCGCTTGCCGCTCGCGTGCCGCCTGCGTTGCCACGCCGGAGAAGCGCAACGCGGCAATGACCGTCTCCGGCACCTGCACCAGATGCAATCGCGGGTCCTGCGGCGCCGGAGCGCCCGCCGCGGCAACCGATTGCGGCAGGAAGAACCGCATGCTCACCGCTCCGCCCGTATCATCCGTCTGCACCGGCGCCGTCATGGCGATCCGTTCCCCCGCAACGCGCACCGGCACCGTCATGGCGATCTTCTGCCCGCCCTGGTTGGCGCCGGTGATGTAACGGAACAGCAGGTTGAACGCTTCCCCCGCCGCTTTCTGCCGGTCCGGGTCATCGACCACTGCCTCGATCGCCGTCCGCGGCTCATAGCGGCGGACCTCCACGCTGCGCCCGAGATCCTGCAGCACCATGTAGTGCGGCTGCTCATAGGCAAAGCGCAACCCGAAGATCGAGGTGATCGATTCAGCAAACGTCATCAGGTAGTAGAAGAAACCAGACATCACAGCCCCTTTGCTCAACCTGCAATATGGGGTGGATCCCGCCGACCACCGCCGAACCCTGACCCACTGCCGCCGCGCGCCAGCCGTCACATATCTGCCAGCAAGGCCGCCCGCCCAACTGCCGGCAGCAAGCCAATCGACATTGAAAATATATGCCGCCGTCAGCCTGTATGCGGCGTGCCATCGCACATCAGGAATACGACAATGAGGACAATTCCCGCCGCCGGACTGCTGCTGGCCGCCGGCCTGACAACACTTGGCCTGAGCACGCTCGCCACACCCGCGCTGGCCCTGCAGATCATGGTGACCCACGTGGACAAGAACAGCAACGGAACCAAGACCTACCACTTCGTTGTCAAGACCGATCCTGGTGAGACCCTGAGCCCCGGCGCCACGGAACCCGCCGGCGACTTCGTGACAGTCTACAATTTCTACGGCCTTGTGGACGGTTCGGTGAAGTCACCCTCCGGCTGGTCCTTCTCGTCGGAGGCGTCAGGACGCACCCCGATGATGGCTGGCTATCCGCTGGTGCTGCCGCTGGATGTCCCCAACACGCCCAACCTCACCTGGACGGTCACAAAGCCCGTCGCGGCGGGAAGCGCCGTTGAGGGATTCACCGCCACAACCCGCGTCGACACCACGGTTGCTGGCGAATACACCGCGCTTGTCACCCGCCAGATGCCGGCGGCTCAGGGTGTCCCGGCTGGCATGCCAGGCGCCACCGCTACGGCATCCAAGCAGGCGCTGATCGGCATGTTGCCGACGCCCAGCTATCTCGCCGACGTCAAGTAGCGCAACCACCAGCCGGATCGGCTGCAAAGCAACCACCGGTTCGGCGGCCAGCCCGGGCAGCCCGCCGCCGGACCGCCGCGGCGCACCCGGCCACTCCTGGCCCACAGCGGTTCATTGTCAGCACCCGTGCGAATGCTTAAATCCGTCCTCTGGACGCGTCACGAACGTCCCAACTGCGTCATGGACGTTAAGGAGGACCCAAGGATGGACATCCCGGCAACCGTCGACTACGGCCCGGAGGAAGCCGCCATGCGCGCCTACCTTCAGGCCGGCGAGCAGCGCGCCAAAACCTTGGGCAACTGCGGCCCGGTCCGCTTCGCCGCCGATGGCCAGGTGCATCCCGACATCCTGGACGCCTACTGGCGCTGCGGCTTCTACGTGTTCGAGAACGTCCTCAACCAGGCGGAACTGGCCGACATCGAGGCCGACTTCCACACCATCCTGGACCGCCTGCCGGCGGAAAAAGGTGCGTCCGTCGACGCCAGGGGCCGCCCCGCCCTGGCGGTCGGCCACACCGCACCCAGCCTGTTCTGGTCACGCCCGCTCGGCGACCCGTTCGGCGGCACCAGCGCCGCCGGCGGCCGCCATCCGGTCAAGATGTTCGAACCACAGGCTGCCGCCGATGCTCCGCAGGAGGTGGTCTACCTCATCCTCGGCTCGCTGCAGTTCTCTGAGGCCGCCCTGCGGCTGTATGGCCACCCGCAATTGCTGGCCGTCGCCGCTTCCGTCAACGGCGACGACTTCGTCCCCTTCAACGAGGCCATCTTCATCAAGGAACCCGGCCGCGGCGCGTCCGTGGCCTGGCACCAGGACGGCCTGACGCACTGGCACAGCCCCGAGTGGGACCAAGGTTCGCACGGCTTCAACTTCATGGCGCAGCTCTACGGCTGCACCCCGGCCAACGGCGTCTGGGTGCTGCCAGGCTCGCACAAGCTGGGCAAGGTCGACATCAAGGCCATGGTCGCCGAGGCAGGAACCGAGCGGCTGCCGGGCGCCGTGCCGATCGTGTGCCGGCCGGGGGACGTGGCGATCACCAACCGCCAGGCAGTCCACGGCTCGTTTGCCAACACCAGCAAGGATTGGCGCGTCACCCTCAACTTCGGCTTCCACCGCCGCCGCTCCGTGCTCGGCGTGCAGGGCGGCGGCGTCCACAACCAGCCTGCCGTCTATGACGCCGAACGGATCCGCCAGCGCGCCCGCCTGATCGGCTACGGCATCGACGCCCGCCGCCAGCGCTTCCCGGACGAGACCCCGTATCGCTACATCCCGCATCTGGAGGACGCCGAGACCTGGCGTTGGGATGCCGCCGCCCGCGCCGGCATCAAGGACTACAACCTTCTGGACCTGAGCATCTGATACCGCCTCGGCGCGGTCCTACCGGTTCGCCGCCGCGCCGATCCACACCTCGCGGTACAGCCCGACGATCTCCTCAGCCGTCGGCACCCGCGGGTTGTTCCCCGGGCTGCCCGAGGCCAGCGCCTGTTCGGCCATCAGCGCCATCTTGCCCGACCATGCGGCCTCCTCGATCCCATAGTCAGCCGGCGTCGGCACCGCCAGATCCCGGTTCAGCGCCTCCAGCCCGGTAATCAGCTTCGCCGCCGCCACCCTGTCCGCATCGCCCATCGCGGCAAAGCCGATCCGCCGCGCCGCCTCGGCATAGCGCGCCTCGTCCCCCGGCACCGAGAACCGGGTGACCGCCGGCAGCAGCATCGCGTTCGACAGCCCGTGTGGCACATGGAAATGCGCCCCGATCGGCCGTGACATCCCATGCACCAGCGCCACCGAGCTGTTGGAGAACGCCAGCCCCGCCTCGGTCGCACCCAGCATCATCGCCTCGCGCGCCGCCGCGTTGCGCGGTTCGGCATACGCGGTGCGGATGTTCGCCCCGATCAGCGCCATCGCCGACAACGCCAGCGCATCCGAAACCGGATTGGCCCGCTTGGAGACATACGCCTCCAGCGCGTGCGTCAGGCTGTCCACGCCGGTGTCAGCGGTGGTGCGCGGCGGCACCGAGTAGGTCAGCTCATAATCCACCAGGGCCGCCAGCGGCAGCGCCCCCAGCCCCGCGATCAGCATCTTCTCGTTGCGCTCGGTGTCGGTAATGACGGTGAAGCGCGTGCACTCGCTGCCCGTGCCGGCCGTCGTCGGAATCGCAATCACCGGCAGCGCCCCCCGGTCGGCTGGGAACGGCGCCTTGTAGTCGCGCATCTTGGTCATGCCCCCCTTGGCGCCCGCCGCCAGGATGGCCATCGCCTTGGCGGTGTCGATCGGTGAGCCGCCGCCGAACCCGATCAGGCAGTCGAACTGCCCGCCGCCAAGCAAACCAACCCCCGCCTCAACCACGGTATCGGTCGGATCCGGCACCGTGTCGCTGAACACCGCGACGGAAATCCCCGCCGCCTCCAGCGGGTCCAGGCAATGGCGCACATGGCCAGAGCTGACCATGAACGGATCGGTGACCACCAGCGGCCGCGACAGCCCGAACTTCGCCAGCACCTCCGCAACCTGGCGCACCGCCCCAGCCGCCACCAGCAGCAGCCGGGGTGAGGCGAAATTCATCGTAATCGCAGTCATCAGCGGCTCCTTCTGTCCGAGTGTCCGATCGCAAAGCAGCGCACCGGTGCTGCGCCGCGTGAATCGGCCACTCCTTCTACCTGAGTGTCCGATCGCAAAGCAGCGCACCGGCGCTGCGCCGCGTGAATCGGCAACTCTAAGCCAAACCGTCTTATCGTCCCCCGGTGCTGGGCGATAAGCCATACCCAGGATGTAGCGCGGGTGCCCGCTCCCGTCACGCCAGGACCCTGCACCGTCCGCCCGCGCCACCGACCCCTTATCCCGAAGTTCAAGTAACGAACGCGGATGCCGTCCTTAGCACAAGCTGCCGCGGCTCCATGCAGGCAATGCCTCCCAGGTATAAGGCCAGCCATACAAAGTCTTTCTCCTGCTCGTCACCCAGGCCCATCTTCGGCACCAGCAGCGCTTCAGGCGCCATCCCGGCGAAGTCGGCCAGCGCGGTGCGATGCCTCCGAGCTATCAAGGACAAGATTCATGAGCCAACCTGTCATCCTGATCACCGGCGCCCTGACCGGCATCGGCCGCGCCACCGCCCTCGCCTTTGCCCAGGCCGGCACCCCGTCCGGAGCCTCATCTGACAACCCGTCTGGCGCCCACATCGTCGTCTCCGGCCGGCATGAAGACGCCGGCCAGGCGCTGGCCATGGAGCTGCGGGATCTCGGCGCCGAGGCCGTCTTCATCCGCGCCGACGTGCGCCATGAAGACGACGTCCGCAGCCTGATCGACCAGACCGTCGCCCGTTTCGGCCGGCTCGACGCCGCCGTCAACAACGCCGGCACCGAGGGCACCCCCGGCCCGGTCATCGAGCAGACCGCCGACAGCTACGCCGCCACGTTCGACACCAACGTCCTCGGCACCCTGCTGAGCATGAAGCACGAGATGCGGGTGATGCTGCCGCTTGGCCGGGGCAGCATCGTCAACGTCTCCTCCACCATGGGCCACAAGGCCGCCCCCGGCGCCTCGATCTACACGGCCAGCAAGCACGCCGTCGAAGGTCTGACCAAGGCAGCCGCGCTGGAGGCGGCCGCGTCCGGCGTGCGCGTCAACGCCGTCGCACCCGGCCCGGTCGAGACCGGGATGCTGAACCGCTTCACCGGCACCGCCGACCGCAAGGCCAGCCTGATTGCCGGCGTTCCTGCCCAGCGCGTCGGCACGCCGCAGGAGATCGCCCAGACCATCGTATTCCTTGCCTCCGACAAGGTCGGCTACCTGACCGGCCAGATCCTCTCCGTCGACGGCGGCAAATCCGCCTCGTGATCCAGGCGTCCTGAGGCCGCGCCAGCCACACATCCTGCCCCCCATTCGCTGCTCCAGCGGCAAATGGGGGTCGGCACCACCTCGCCGAACAGCCTACAACTGCTTCAGGAACGCGATGATCGCCTGCTGGTCATCCGCCGGCAGCGACCGGTATCGTGCCATCACCGCCCGCGCATCGCCGCGGTTGGCAAGCGACACGCTGCTGCCATAGGCCGGGCAGATGTCGCCGGCGCCGTCAGGATAGCTGACGTCGCCAACGCTGCCGGGCTTCGGCAGCGGGCAGCCGCCGGCCGCACCCGAGGCTGCGGTATCCGGCGCCGGCAGGTCGTGCAGCTCGATCGCCGCCCGCAGCGCATCATCGACGCTCTGCACCACAAGCGCCCCATTGGTCACCGCCGCGTCGCTGTACACCGTACTCGCCGGCGCCGTCCTGAACGTCAACTGGCTCAGGTAGACGCGTCCATCATGCAGGAACGGCGGCCCGATGCGCCCAATGCCCATCAGCGGCGCGGTACGGAACTCGCGCCCATTCGCCAGGCCGCTGTTCTGGTGCGGCAGCGCATCGTCGGCCAGGCTTCGCGGCAGGTCGAACGAGGGCACAAGATTATCGCCGCTGCGGCGCCACACCAGCAGGGGCTGGCGCGGCGTGGCAGCGATCCGCTCGCCGTCGATCGATGGTCCCTGGTGCAGCAGCAGGTCCGAGAACAGCGGCGCCCAGACATTGTTCACGTGGCTGGTGCCGGTGTCGTCCGGCAGTTGGCCGGTTGCCGTCACCGGAAAGTGGCACCCTGCGCAGTTCACCATGCGGTCCGACTGGTTGATCGCATGCTCGTCCAGGCCGTCCCCCCCACTCGGCATGCGGCCGGGAATCACCCGGTCGGCGAACGCCCGCAGATCGACGCCGAATAGTTCGGCGCCGCGCCGCACCCTGTCCTCGGCCAGACGCAGCCGCCCCGGCGCCGCCGGATCAGGCGAACGCAGCACGTTCAGCAGCGCCGCGCCGAAGTCCGGCGGCGCGGTCAGGCGCAGCAGCGCCCGCAGGCTGATCGGCGTCGACGTCGGCACCTGCGGCGACGGTACCGTGTTCTGGCAACCGGGCCGGTTTGCATTGACCGGGCTGACCAGTTCGTTGTCGTTCAGCGGGCTGGTTATGCTCAGCTCTCCCTGCACCCCGCCGACCACGAACTGCAGCATCGTCGGACCAGCCGCGCGCACGCCGAAGCGCCCCACCCGCATCGAAGGGTCGCCGCCGACAAACGCGTTGTTGGAGGTGTTTTCGTTGTGCCGGCCGGCCATGCACTCGTTTCCGGCGCAGTCCGGGAACCGGGCTGCCACGTCCAGCGAGGTCTGGATCGGCTGCTTCTCCTCGGCCTCGTTGGCGATGATCTGCGTGTCGGTCACCGCCTCGATCAGTCCGCGGCCGATATAGGGTGGCCCCGACCGTTCGCCGGCCGCGCGCCGGAAGCCGGTGGCGCTCAGATGCGTCACCGGATCAACCCCGCCGGCGAGGTTGGCATCCTGGGAAAACGGCGGCAGCGGATCGGGTAGACAGCCTGGCAATGCGGGGCGCGTATGCTGCGTCGAGTTGCTGGAGAACATGGTCAGCCCGTCAAGCGCGCCGGTGGCGGGCGCGAAGTCGCTGAACACGGTGAACGCCGCCGCCTTGCCGGTGTTTTCCAGCGCATCAAGATTGTCCGCCGCCCGCCCGCCGCCGGTTGTCGGATCGAATCCCACGAATGCGAAGTTCGTCGGTGTCGCGCGCGCCGCTCGCGACACCTGCGAAAGCGACCGCACCAACTGCTGACGCCCCGGCTCGCGCACCGACTCGGCGGAGTTTTCATGGCATCCCAGGCAGAACGGCTGGTTGGCAATCGGGCCCAGGCCCTCGGCGGCAGTGTGCGGCGTTGTGAAAAACGTCAGCCCCTCCATCACCGACTGGCGTTCGTCAGCCGTCGCACTGGGATACAGCAGCGCGTTCAGGTCGTCGGCGGTTAGTGGGAATGCGCCCACGGCACCGAACGTCTCACGCGGGATCCGCTCCGCCGGGTGCAACTGGGCAGGGTCGGTCGGCGCGGCGACCGGGCTTAGATCGGGCGAACCCGGGGTTTGCGCCCTGCCGCTTGCGCCGGCCAGCAGACAGCCGGCAACGAACAGCCCAAACAGCAGCCGGCGGCCGGCAGCCGTGTGCAAGACCTGATGGTGCCAGCCTAGAGCGTGATCCGAGCAGGTGGCATCACCGGAACGGTGAATCACGCGATCAAACAACGAGTTAGAGCGGGCTCCGTGAGCCAAGGCGAACGGAAACCGCTCTAAACAGCCCGACTGGCCTGAACACTTCCGCATTGATTTCCTGATCCTTCATCAACGGCGAAGGTCTGGTCCTCACGCCGCGGCGAATACTTACCGCGCGGCTCGGCTCGGTCGAGATGAAGATCGGCTACATTGGTAGTGCGCGCCTGCGGCTAGTGCCCGATCGCAGAGGAGTGCTGCACGCGCTTCGCCGCGTGAATCGGCCACTTCAAGCCACACCGACGTATCGCCCTTCACTGATGGGCGATACTAGTTAGCTCGCCTATAAACCGGCCGGCATCGCGCCCCAAGGGACAAGATCTACAATAGAGCAAAGTATTCGTGATGCTCCCACTCCGTCACCTCGGAGAGAAAGCGCTCGATCTCGGCTTGCTTCAGCCGGATAAAGTAATCGACAAAGAACCCGCCCAGCCGATCGCGGAAACAGGTGTCGTCGCGCAGCGCGGTCAGCGCCTCGGCCAGGCTGCGCGGCAGGTTCGCCGCCTCTGCCTCATATGGCGTATCCGCGCATCGTCCCGGGTCCAGCGCCCGGTCGATCCCGTCCAGTCCCGCGGTGATCTGCGAGGCCATGTAAAGATAGGGGTTCGCCGCCGGCTCGCCGGCGCGGTTTTCCAGCCGCGTGGCCGGATCGCCGCCGCCGCCCAGCACCCGCACCATCACCCTGCGGTTGTCCCGCGCCCAGCAGATCCGGTTCGGCGCGTTGGCATACGGGCGGTAGCGCTTGTAGCCGTTGATCGTCGGCGTGCTGAACGCGGTCGCCGCCGGCGCATGGGTGATCAGCCCGCCCAGATAGCCAACCCCCGCCGCCGACAGCAGCCCGCCCGGTTCCGTCGTGGCAAAGACGTTGACGTCATCCGCCACCCGCCGCAGCGACTGGTGCAGGTGCCAGCCGCTGGAGACGACGTTCGGCAGTTTCGGCCGGCACATGAACGTCGCATGATAGCCGTGCCGCCGGCACACCTGCTTGACCGCGGAGCGCAGCAGCATCATCAGGTCCGCCGGCCGCAAGCCCTCCGTCGGCCCCACCGTCAGCTCGATCTGGCTCGGCCCGAACTCGATCTCCAGCGACCGCAGCGGAATGTCCAGCGCCTGCAGGTTGACCCGCAGCAGCTCCATCAGCGGGTCGATCTCGTCGTAGCGGATCTCCGTCAGGTACTGGTAACCGGCGTTCAATGGTGACGTCCGCGGCGGACCGTCGCTGGCAGAAGCGCCCACATCGTCCAGCCGGAAGATGTGGCATTCCACCTCCAGGCCAACGACCAGGGCCAGGCCGCGTTCGTCCAGCCGGTCCAGGCAGCGCCGCAGCACATGCCGGGTGGAAAGCGGCAGCGGCGCCCCATCGGGGAAGTACAGGTCGCACAGCATCCAGCCGGTATGCGGCGCCCACGGCAGCACCTGGAAGGTCAACGGGTCCGGAACCATCACCATGTCCGCCGCCCCCTGCAGCGCCGGCAGGGCGAACCCGCCGCCTGGCGTGTAGACCGGGAAGATGGTGCGGCCCGCCAGGTCCTTCAGCAGCAGCGTCGTCGTCGCCCTGGCACCCTGCCGCAGCACCCGCAGCGCTTCCTGCCGCACCAGGGTCTTGCCGCGCAGCACGCCATGCGCGTCGGCGAAGGCGAACCGGATGACCTCGACCCCGCGTTCACGCATCTGCTCTGTCAGACGCTCCGCCGCCGACGCCTGTTCGGCTGACCACAGGTCGTGACGGCTGACGAAGTCCGTCACGCCTGGCGCGGCAAGGTCGCATCCCATGCCGCCTCGGCGCGGCGCTGGCGGTCCTGCTCCTGCCAGAACGCCTGCCATCCTTCGGCCGGGCCAATCACGTCGATCGAGCCGGGGCCGGTCACCCGCTCGGCTGCCGAGCCGCACAGCGGCAGCGGGACGGCGGCGCCGGCATCCTCGATCGCCTTCAGCAGCAGCCTTCGATAGCGGATGATCGCCTTGTCGCTCTGGGCCAGGTGCTCCTTCGTCCTGTCCTGGATCGGCCCCATCGATTCCACCGCCCACTGGTCATGCACGTTGATGTCGTCGCCCATGCCGGTGAAGGTGCTGGTGCGCTGCTCGAACGGATCGAAGCCATAGTCGTTGGACTGGTTCTTGCGCGGAACGTAGTCCGGCAGCTCATACAGCGCCAGCCGCTGCGCCCGCATCTGCGCCTTGTCGACCGGCGCATCGAAGCTGGTGAAGATCGCATACCAATAGCACTGCGTGTCATCCACCGGCACGTGCCACTGCGTGATCGTCATGGTCTTGCTCATCGGGATCGCGACCGCCTGGGGAAAGATCAGGTTGGTCACCCTGATATGCGCCTCCCGCTCGCTCAGCCGCCGCAGCGCGGCGATGCGCATGCCATAGGCGGTGTCCTCCACCTCGATGGCGGGAGACACGAATTCCCGCAGGATCCGGGTCATCGGCATGTCCGCCCCCATCGTCGCCGCCCGGAACTGCCTGCCATAGCTGTCCGCCGCATCCTCATCCTGGAAGAACCGGTGCAGGAAACTGGCGTGCGCCGGATCGATGCCGACCTCCAGCGCCTGCAGCCAGTTGCAGGCGATCAGCCCCTTGAAGGCGAACGTATAGGCGGCCGGAGCACGGAAGCAGTCCAGGTCAGGCCAAGGCGGCGGCTCGCCAGCACCCAGATAGGCGAACACGATGCCGTTGCGCTCGACGCAGGGATACGCCGGCTGCCGGGGCCGGCCGAGCGGCCGGTCATCGGCGGGTTCGGCCGGCTGTTCCAGGCAGTTGCCGTCCACGTCGAACAGCCAACCATGAAACGCGCAGCGCAATCCGCCATCCTCGCGCCGGCCGAAGCACAGATCGGCGCCGCGGTGCGCGCAATGGCTGTCCAGCAGCCCGTAGCGGCCGGCCTCGTCGCGAAACAGCACGAAGGTCTCGCCCAGCAGCCGCACCCGGGTCACCGGCCGGGCGGCGTCCAACTCGTCCACCAGCGCGGCAGGCTGCCAGTAGCGGCGCAACAGCGCCCCCAGTTGCGTCTGCGGCCCCGACCGCGTCATCAGCGCGTTCCGCTCGGCACTCAACATCGGCGGCATCCTTCAGACAAACCCGGGGAAAGTGTTCACCCAGCGGCCATACGGTCAGTATCCACATCAGCTTTGCCGATGCCGCCGGCCGCCGCAATCCGCCAAGTGCCGCCGTCGCCACGCCCGCGTCCAAACGATGGCCTACCGGTCGCCCCGCCTCAGCCCAGCCAGCAGATCAACCCCAACCGCGGCCAGCACGATGCCGCCCCCGGCCAGCGTGGCCTGCGCCGGAACCTCGTTGAACACCAGCCAGACCCAAAGCGGTGCGAACGGCAGCTCCAGATTGGCCAGCAACGACGCCCGTGGTGCCGGGATCAACCGGCTGCCAATGGTCAGCAGCAGCAGCCCCAGCCCGAACTGGGTCGTGCCGAACAGCGCAAGCCACAGCAGGTCCCGCGGGCTGACGCTGGCCGGATGGGCAAGCGGCAGCACGCAGGCGGCGCAGGCGAACGCCGAGAGGCACGCCGCCGGCAGCATCGACACCTGCCGGTGCTGTCGGATCAGCACCATCATCAGGGCCATCAACGCCGTCATGCCCAGCGCAAGCCCGTCTCCAACGGCATCGCCGCCCGACAGGGCACCGCCGCACATCACCACCACCCCGACCATCGCAAGCCCGCTGGCGGCCATGGTCACGCGGCTCGGGCGCTCCCCGGTCCAGGCCCAGGCGATCACCGCGGCCAGGAACGGCGCAGTGGCGTAGATTACCGTCACATCCGCCACCGTCGTCCGACGCAACGCCGTGATGAAGCAGATCGTCCCCGCCGTCGAGCAACCCGCCACCAGCAGGCCCGCCCAGTCGATGCCGCCGGACGTGGCATCCGGCGCCCCGCGTTTCCCCCAGGCAACCCAGCCGCCGATCAGCAGGCCGCCGAATAGGCCGCGCCAGAACAGCATTGTCCAGACATCGGCGGTTACCAGGCGGGTGAACAGACCGGCGGTGCTGAACGCCACCGCCGCGGCCGCGACCATGACAGACCCCGCATCAGCCGCCCCGCCGCGCGCTTTGGCTCCGGGCCGGCAAAGTGTGCCCGTCTGATCGATCATCCCGTTCCCCCGCTCCATCCGGTGAAACAGAACCTACCCACCCGCTGCTGACAGCGTTATGTCAGCAGCCGCCGCCGTCCCAGCCGGATCAAGGAGCCGTGACATGCGCCGCGCCGACCGGCTGTTCGACATTCTGCAGACGCTGCGGGTGGCAACCCGGCCGATCACCGCCGCCACCATCGCGGAGCGGCTGGAGGTCACCGTGCGCACGGTCTACCGCGACATCGCCACCCTGCAGGCCCGGCGCATCCCCATCGAGGGCGCACCGGGCCTGGGTTATCTGCTGCGCCAGGGCTTCGACCTGCCGCCGCTGATGTTCACCGCCGATGAGGTCGATGCGATCGCGGTCGGCGCCCGCTTGGTGCGGCGCCTGCGCGACCCCGGGCTGCACAGCGCGGCGGACAGCGTGCTGCGCAAGGTGACCACGGTGCTGCCGCAGGCGTTGCGCGACAGCCTGACCGATGCGCCGTTCTTCGTCTCTGATGGCGGCGCGGATGCGCCACGCGGCATCGACCTCGCCCAGCTTCGCTTTGCCATCCGCCACACCCGCAAGCTGCGGATCAGCTATGCCGACAGCCACGGCCGGCAAACCCAGCGCACGGTGTGGCCGGTGGCGATGGCCTACTACGTCGATGTCACGATCCTCGGCGCCTGGTGCGAGCTGCGTGCCGATTTCCGTCACTTCCGGGTCGAGCGGATCGTTGCGTCAAGTATTCTGGACGACCGGTTCCCAACGGACGGCGGCCGGCTGACCCAGCGCTGGTTCGCGCTACAAGATGCGGGCGCTTGAACCGGTGGGCTTTAGCCAGCAAGCCCTAAGTCCCCATGCCCGAACGCATCCGCCTGAACTGCGCCTGGATCTGACGGCAACATGCTACTGGCCAGGGCGCTGCGGCAGTCCACTTCCTCCGGTTGGCCGCTGCACAGACCTAGCATTGGAAACAAAATACCGCAGGCTTGTGTCCGGAGGGCATGAGCGGTGAACAGCTAATTCGGCGCCATGTTCTCGCAGTAGACGGCGGAAGCGTGACACCTTGCGAGCGCCCCAAACGCCGATGTAGTCCTGATGCAATACACGATCGGTATACACGGCTATGCCGCTGAACATAGTCTTGATGTGCTCACTGGTAAGATACTTCTTCAGACTTACTTCCTCAGCGACACATACCATTGTGTCCTCGCTCGGAGCACAGTGCCTGTCGCGAAAAACGTAAACGTCGAGAGCGTGGTCTGGTCGTGTCATTCCAACATGCATTTCAGCATGCTTGCGTTCCTGGTCAAATCACACCCAGGTCGAACAGCGGGAAAATCAATTTTCCCGACGCGGCTTTTCCTAAAACGATCGGACTTACGATCCCGACCGGCCAGTCAGCCGGACCACCCTAAACATCAACCTCCTCGACCGTCTTCGCCCGCTCCTGGATGAACGCGAACCGCAGCTCCGGCCGCCGGCCCATCAGGCTGTCAACCAGGTCGTTCGTCGCCGCCCGCTCCTCCGGCACCGCCATCACCTTCAGCAGCGTCCGCCGCGCCGGATCCATCGTCGTCTCCTTCAACTGCGCCGGCGGCATCTCGCCCAGCCCCTTGAACCGGCTGACCTCCACCTTCGTGCCCGCCTTGAACGCCCGGCGCAGCTTCTGCTCGCGGTCGGCGTCGTCCATCGCATAGATCGACTTCGCCCCCTGCGTCAGCCGGTACAGCGGCGGCTGCGCCAGGTAGATGTGGCCCTGCCGCACCAGCTCCGGCAGCTCCTTGTAGAAGAACGTCATCAGCAATGAGGCGATGTGCGCCCCATCCACGTCCGCGTCCGTCATGATGATCACCCGGCCATAGCGCAGCCTGGCCCGGTCGAACCGCTCGCCCACGCCGCAGCCCAGCGCCTCCACCAGGTCCTTCAGCTCCTGGTTCTGCCGCAACTTGTCGGCCGAGGCGCTGGCAACGTTCAGGATCTTGCCCCGCAGCGGCAGCACCGCTTGGGTCTCCCGGTTGCGCGCCTGCTTCGCCGACCCGCCCGCCGAGTCGCCCTCGACCAGGAAGATTTCCGTCTCCGCCGCGTTCTCGCGCGTGCAGTCCGTCAGCTTGCCGGGCAGCCGCAGCCGCCGCGTCGGCGATTTCCGCGCGGTGTCCTTGCTCTCCTTGCGGCGGATCCGCTCCTCCGCCCGCTCGATCACGAACGCCAGCAGGTTGTCCGCCGAGGCCGGATCACCCGCCAGGAAATGGTCGAAGCGGTCGCGCAGGGCCGTCTCGGTCAACCGCGCCGCCTCGGCGCTGGTCAGCTTCTCCTTGGTCTGGCCCTGGAACTGCGGGTCACGCAGGAACAGCGAAAGCTTCGCCGCCACCGGGTCCAGCACGTCGTCGGCGATGATCTGGGTGGACCGCTTGTTGCCACGCTGCTCCCCCCACGCACGCAACCCCTTCACCAGCGCCGCTCGGAAGCCTGCCTCATGCGTGCCGCCCTGCGCCGTCGGCACGGTGTTGCAGTAGGAGTGCAGGAAGCCGTCGCCCTGCTCCAGCCACACCACCGCCCATTCCACCTTGCCGGTCGCCTCGCCCGGCAGCGCCGCCTCGCCAGCCCAAATCTGCGGCAGCACTTTTGCTAACTCGCCAATATCGGCCGCCAGGCTGTCGCGCAGCCCGCCGGGAAAATGCAGCACCGCCTCGGCTGGCACATCCTCCTTGCCGGTCAGCAGCGGGGCGGCACAGCTCCAGCGGATCTCCACCCCCCGGAACAGGTACGCCTTCGACCGGCAAAGCCGGTACAGCCGGCTCGGGATGAACGCCAGCGCGCCAAAGATTTCCACGTCCGGTTTGAAACGGATGCCGGTGCCGCGGCGGTTGTGCACCGGCCCGGCATTGACCAGCTTCGTCGTAGGCTTGCCCTTGGCATAGGCCTGCTTCCACAGCACACGGTCGCGCGCAACCTCGACCTGCATCACCTCCGACAGCGCATTGACCACCGAACTGCCCACACCGTGCAGCCCGCCAGAGGTCGCATACGCCTTGCCGCCGAACTTGCCGCCCGAGTGCAAGGTGGTCAGGATCACCTCCAGCGCACTCAGGTTCTTGAATTTTGGATGCGGATCAACCGGGATGCCGCGGCCGTTGTCGCGCACCGACAGCCAGTTGCCCTCCTCTAGCGACACCTCGATGAAGCTGGCGTGGCCCGCCACCGCCTCGTCCATGGCGTTGTCCAGGATCTCCGCCGCCAGGTGGTGCAGCGCGGCCTCATCGGTGCCGCCGATATACATGCCGGGGCGTTTGCGCACCGGCTCCAGCCCCTCCAGGACCTCGATGTCCTTGGCCGAGTAGTCCGAGTCGTCGCGCGCCGGCAGCGGCAGCCGCTTCTCCACCTCCGGCCTTCCGCCGCCGGACGGCTTCAGCGACGGTCCCCGCGGCGATCCGGTGGGCGGCTGGGTCGGCGACGGCGCTGCAGGTTTGTCGGACCGGGATCCGAACAGGTCGTTCATGCTGTGTTCCCAAAAGCGAGTCGCACCCTACAGGGTGGCAACCGGTTTCGGCAACTGCGTTGAGCAGCCCGGAACGGTGCCACCCGATCGTCGTTTGGCACAGCGGTACTCTCAATCGTTTCCCGCATCCGGATTGGGCTCGCTCTCTTGCCCTAGCAAGGGCTATTGCCATTTCACGACGCGGCGTCTTCTTGCGGAGGACATGCACCACCACCACGCGCCTGCCGTTATCGGCGACGTAGGACGCACAACACGGCCGCGTCATCGATCCGCTCTCATGTCCTGGGGAAGCACCCGTGCGTCCGACGAAATAAATCAGCGCGGCGAAGTGCAGGCGGTTCACGCCTGCCTTCATGACGGACGCCCCGTCCGCCTCACTCAACGCCGATTCCCAAACTGCGTTGGCTTCTTCGGCCATCTTGGGGTGCCTGGTTCGCGAGGCTCGGCGGCTGCGCGTGCTTTGCGTCGACGAGGAAGGCCTGCCATGGGCAGCCAATCGCGATGATGATAGCGGCCAGAAGATCCATCACGGCGGCCAACAACAACGGCAAACAGTAATCACCAGACGCATCGTGCAGCAGGCCGTAGAAGCCTGGCCCCAGCGCGGTTCCAAGTTGGATACCGCACGATGCGATGCCGAAAATCGCGCCGAAGGAGGCGGCACCGAACTCCCGGCGGACGATAACAGGCGAAAGCGTTGTTACGTTTCCGACGGTCAGTCCCAGAATAACGCTGCCGCCGACCAAAGCGGCCGGAGCACGAAAAAGCGCCATGATCACAAATGAAACTGCGGCTAGTGCCCGATCGCAGAGAAGCGCGAAACGCGCTTCGCCGCGTGAATCGGCCGCTTCAAGCGAAACCGACGTATCGACCTTCACTGATGGGCGATACTAGTACCAAAACCGCGAAGGCTGTCTTTCGCTCATTGATCTGATCGGCGAAGCGGGCCAGCATCAGACGGCCGGCCAGGGCGGCGATGGCCGTCGCCGAAACCGTAGCAGCCGTGCCGGATGCCCCGAGGATGGGCGAAAGCAGTGTCACCTGATGGGTGAGGAAGCCGATCTGCATCATCATCCCGATACCGAAACACAGCATGACACCTCGAAGAGCCGATGTGCGCAGCGCGTCCATTGCGGCTCGTTTGCCCTCGCGGCCGCGCTGTCCATTTCCGCGCCATCTGGCAACAATCCCATGTCCTGGGGACGGCGCTTCAGCAGCCAACATAACGGCAGCAGGATGACAAGGATGGTCAGCCCACCGGTGGTCGTTGTTGCGGCGAATCCGAAACTTCCGATCCCGAACAAAAGAACCGGGACACCAACTACGCCGCCGGCGCTCGCCCCCAACAATGCAATCGAGACCGCACGGCCCTGATACCTTTCAAACCATGGCGCGATCGCGGTTGCCACGGCGGTTGTCGACAGACAGGCCCAGCCGGTTCCGGCGACGAGAAAAGCCGCGTAAACTTGCCACGGTTCCGCAGCGTGCCCGATACCAATAACGCCGCAGGCCATGGCTAGCGCCCCTGATGTGAACACAGGGCGAGGGCCATGACGGCTGATCATGCCGCCGACTGGAATAAGCAGAAGCGCACTGGTCACGTAGAAGATCGTAATCGCGCCAGAGACGAGGCTGGTCGGCCAGGTTTTTGTGCCAAGCAAAACGTGCAGATAGACGCCTGCCCCGAACAAACCCAGCGTGTTGCCGAACAGGTTCGCGATCAGGCAAACAGCAACGATCCACCAACCATGGAAGAGTCGGCGGCGCTGTACTCGCCAGTGCGATCCCGCAAGCCATGCAAGGATGTGGGAAGCCGATGGGGAAGTTGCAGATCTGCCGAATTGCATCGCTGCGGGTTAGCATTGTCCCGCCCACGAATGCTTCGACGGCCGCCGGAGCAATACCGGCGCTGATGCCGCTATATCTGAGGCGCCAACAACGAAGAACGTAGATGACAATTCCTATGGCCACGCCAGACGCGCCGCCGGCTGCCCCGATCCCCAGGGAAGCCATGGAATCCTTGTCAGGGTTAGATCAACTGCGGGCGATCCGTGATGGTAAGCTTGGCGTCGCGCCAATGCAGGCGTTGATGAATATGCGCCTGATCGAGGTGGAAGACGGGCGGGTCGTGTTTGGCGGCATACCTAGAGCGGCTTCGCGCAGACTGGAATCGCGCAAAGCGCGATTCTGCGCGAGTAGCCGCGTGAAACGATGAACGAGAGCGGTTCCACCCTCAGTGGAACCGCTCTAAGGAAACGCACTACAACCCAGGCGGCACCGTGCATGCCGCCTTCACGGCGGCAATGCTGGACTCGGCCATGGGCTTCGCCGTGCGCACCACGCTGCCAGCGGCCGGTGGACAAACGACGATCGAATTCAAACTGAACATGGTCCGCCCAATGTCAGCGGACATCGGCGAGGTAAAAGCTGAAGGCTGGATCGTCCATCGCGGCCGGACGATCGCCACGGCCGAAGGTAGAATGGTCGATCCGGGCGGGAAGCTGGTCGCCCACGGCAACACCACGATCATGATTTTCGGCCCGAAGGCGCCCAAATAGCAAAAACCGCCGTTGAGAAGTGCAGCAGACATGATGCTCACCACGTCCGCCTTTGCTCAGGCCGCAGCGCTCGTGGGAGACCCGGCACGCGCCAACATGCTGGCCTCGCTTATGGATGGCCGCGCCCTGACCGCCAAGGAACTGGCGCACGCGGCCGGAATTACGCCGCAAACGGCAAGCAGCCATCTGGCGCGGCTCACGGATGGAGGCCTTCTCGCAGTGGAAAAACAAGGACGGCACCGTTACCATCGCCTGGCGTCCGCGTCCGTCGCCCACATGCTTGAGAGCATAATGTCTGTCGCGGCCGACCGTGGCAAAACTGATGGGCCGCGGTTGAAGGCAATCAGAGTTGGGCCTCGCGACAAGGAACTTCGCCGGATACGGACCTGTTATGATCATCTCGCAGGTCAACTTGCTGTCCAGCTCGCCGACACGATGGTCGAGCGCGGCCACATTGACTTGTCTCCCGATGGGGGAGCCGTGACGGAAAGTGGCCTGGAGTTCTTACGAACCCTTGGTGTTGATTTGGAGAAAGACCACACGCGGACACGGGTTGGAAGCGGCCTAACGTTTTGCCGCCCCTGTCTCGATTGGAGCGAACGCCGGCCGCACATCGCCGGGGCTGTTGGGGCGGCGATTTGCCAAACCTGCTTCAGCCGAGGCTGGTTGAGAAAACGTGATGGTACCCGGGCTGTCGCGATGACGCAGGCCGGCCAGCTCGCTTTCCGGAAAGCATTTGATTTGGCCATTGATTGGTGATTGAAACGTGATCGCGTCATGTATCAAAGTATGGACTTGATCTGACGGTCAGGTCTCCACCGTGGTGGGTGTCCGACGGCTATCGGGTGTCGTCGCTCACGCCGCCTGCAGCAGCTTTTCCTTGGCCACCGGCAGCGTGTCAATGAACGTCTGCATCGGGGTCTTGCCACAGCACCAGCGCCCCTGATGGGTTCGCAGCGTGTTGTCGTCTCGCATCCAGCCATCTGGGTCGGCCTGCAGCTCGTCGATCGAGCGGTAGATCTTCTTGCGTAGCGCCCCCTGGTAGGATTCCCCCAGGATGGTCTTGTTGAACCGCTCGCAGATGCCGTTGGTCTGCGGGCGGCCGAGCACGCGAGGGAGGGTGCGCGCTTGGTCCGGGTATGGTCGATGTTCTCCACCGCGAGGTAGAGCGCGTATTCGTGGCTGTGGATGGCCGCAATACTCAGTGCCGCGATCTCAGTTTAAGTCGAGACTTCTACACATGAAGTCGACATTTGAAATGACATTCAGCCCAAATCCCGACAGCGGTCCCAGCCGAGACCCCAGCCCCAGCCCGCCAACCAGATCGCTATCAGAGGAATTTGGCCGCAGCCGCATCCGTCCACCGATCAGCTCCCGCCATGTTTCACTTTTTGTTCTTGACAATCGTTACGGCAGAGGTTACATCGCCCGCCAACCCACCAAGCGACACCTGCCACGGAACCCGCTCATGCCCCTGCCGCCCAGCCCGTTCCTGGAACAAATCATCCGCCTGCTGATGCCGTTCTTCCTCGGCAGCGGCATCGACCCACAGGCCGTCCGCGCCGACATCCTCGACACCCTGGACTGCTATGGCGTGCGCACCCGCGCCCAGATGCTCTACGCCGCCCAGGCGCTGGCCTTCAGCCTCTCCGCCATCGACACCCTGGCAGAGGCAAAATCAGCCGAGCTGTCCGCCTCCATGCGGCTGCGCCTGCGCGGCTGCGCCAACGGCCTCAACCGCTCGGTGCAGCAGAACCAGCAAGGCCTGGCCGCGCGCATCGCCTATGATGAGGCAATGACCGACCCGCTGGCCAGCGAAGCGATGGACAGCATGCCGCAGCTCCTGGCCGCCGCCGCGGCCCAGCATGCGCCGGCCTCAGTCCCGGTCCCAGACGCGGCCCGGGCGGATGCCGCTGCTCCCGCCGAGGCCAGCCCCACCGAGGTCCACGCCGCCAAGCCCGCTCCTGCCGCGGCCCGACCCGCCACCAGCACGCCGACCCTCACCACCGCAACCGCTCCGGCCAGGCCAACCTCCCGCGCCGAACAGGACAAGCGGCTGTGGGGGGCGGCGATGATCGAGACCCTGCGGCAGATGGGCATGCCGGTCCGCCTGGAGCAGGATCACACCGAGCGGAAAATTCAAGAGGTATAAATCATGCGGCCGACAGGCCCGCATGATCAGCAGGAGCCAAACCTCCTACGCCGCTGAAACCTACAATCCCACCACGACGACGCTGAACGCGCCGGTGCACGCCGGCCAATCCGCACCATCAACAAGCAGAACACATTTTCATCGACTAGGGCAACATCAGCCTGACCGGAACAGTCGGGCTGATAAAGTTGCTCGAAAACAATGGGCTAGACCGCGCTGACTGTTCCAGTCAGCCTGAAAGCGGTCTAGAGCGTGATCCGAGCAGGTGGCATCACCGGAACGGTGAATCACGCGATCAAACAATGAGTTAGAGCGGGGTCCGTGAGCCAAGGCGAACGGAAACCGCTCTAGCCATATCCCGCCGGATGCGCAGCCCAGCCAGCCCGCGGACGCCGACCACCCATTCCGGCCGCCGTCTATAAACTTCGGCCTGCGGCGTCAGAACCTCCGGGCGTGATGACCGAAAGCGGCCTCGCCAAAAGTCTCAAGCACGCATGCGCACATAAGCGTAGAGCGGGATACCCGCTTCAACCTAACATCAGCATCCCGCTCTAATGCCCGGCGTGGCTGCCGGAAAAATCCGGTTCCGCCAGCCCCGAGGCCTTCAATTGCGCCACCAACGCCGTCTTCAGCCGTTCCAGGCCCGCCGGCGTCGTGGCTTCGCACCTTGCCACCAGCACCGCCTGGGTGTTGGACGCCCGCAGCAGCCACCAGCCATCCTGCGTCTGCACCCGAACCCCGTCGGTTGCGGCAACCTTGGCGCCTTCGGCTGACAGCCGCGCGGCAACCTCCTCGATCACCGCGAACTTGCGGCGGTCGTCGCAGTCGAACCGCACCTCCGGCGTGTTGATCACGTGCGGCAGGGCCTCCCGCACCACCGACAGCTTGGTATCCATCCGCGCGATGATGCCCAGCGCTCGGACCGCCGCATACAGCGCGTCGTCAAACCCATACCAGCGATCGGCAAAGAAGATGTGCCCCGACATCTCACCCGCCAGCGGGCTGCCGGTCTCCGCCATCTTCGACTTGACCAGTGAATGGCCGGTCTTCCACATCAGCGGGTGGCCGCCGGCCTTGGCGACCTCGTCGAACAGCACCTGGCTGGCCTTGACGTCGGCGATGATGGTCGCACCGGGATGCGCCTTCAGCACGTCGCGCGCCAGAACCACCATCAACTGGTCGCCGAACAGGATCGCCCCGGTGTCGTCGACCAGCCCGATGCGGTCGGCGTCGCCGTCGAAGGCAATGCCGACGTCGGCGCTGGTCTCACGCACCTTGGCGATCAGCTCCGCCAGGTTCGCCGGCACCGTGGGATCCGGATGGTGCGCCGGAAACCGCCCGTCGATCGTCTCATTCAGCACGAGATGCTCGCCCGGCAACGAGGCGACCAGTTTCGCCAGCACCTCGCCCGCCGCACCGTTGCCGTTGTCCCAGACCACCTTCAGCATCCGGTCGCCGCCATCCCAGTCGGTCAGCAGCCTGGCGATGTAGTCATCGGCGATGTCGATGGTCTGCTCGCTGCCCTCGCCAGCGTCCACCACATCGCCGGCCTCAGCCAGGGCGCCGATCTGGGCGATCTGCTCGCCGAAGAACGGCTTGCGGCCCAGCATCATCTTGAAGCCGTTGTAGTCCGGCGGATTGTGCGACCCCGTCACCATCACCGCGCCATCGGTGCTGAGCGTGGTCGCCGCGTAGTACAGCATCGGCGTCGGCCCGCGGCCGATGCGCAGCGCCTGCATCCCGCTCGCCCGCAGCCCCTCGACCAGCGACTGCTCCAGCTCCGGGCTGGTCAGCCGCCCGTCATAGCCGACCGCCACCCGGCTGCCCCCGTTCCGCGCCACAATGGAGCCGAACACCCGTCCGATCGCGAAGGCATCGGCCGGATGCAGGGTGCGCCCGACGATGCCACGGATGTCGTACTCGCGCAGCGAGGTCGGATCGAAGCGGTGGGAGAATGCCATGGCAGGGACAACCCTCGGTCAGACGTAGGTTTTCAGGAAAGCATGCACCGCCTCGGCCAGATCCGGCCGCTTCAGCGCGAAGGCGATGTTCGCCTCCAGGAAACCGATCTTGTCGCCGCAATCAAACCGCCGTCCCTCATAGCGCAGGCCATGGAACGGCTGCTCGCCGATCAGCCGGGCCATGCCGTCGGTCAGTTGAACCTCATTGCCGGCCCCGCGCTCCATCAACGACAGGTATTTGATCACCTCCGGCATCAGGATGTAGCGGCCGATGATCGACAGGTTGGACGGCGCGTCCTTCGGCAGCGGCTTTTCCACCAGGCCCGTCACCTCGACCAGCCGGCCGTCGTCATGCCCGATGCGCAATATCCCATAGCGGTTGGTGTGCTCCGCCGGCACTTCGGTCACGGCGACGATGTTGCCGCCGGTCTGGTAGTAGGCGTCCGCCAGTTGCGCCAGGCATGGCCGGTCTGCCAGCACCAGGTCGTCCGGCAGCAGGATGGCAAACGGATCGTCGCCGACGAACGCCCGCGCGCACCAGATGGCATGGCCGAGGCCCAGCGGCGTTTGCTGACGCACCGTGGTGATCGAGCCGGGTTCGCTCTGCGCCCCGGCCAGCGCCGCCAGCGCGTCCTTCTTGTTGCGGTCCCGCAGGGTCGCCTCCAGCTCGAAGGCGACGTCGAAATGCTCGACCAGCGCGGTCTTGCCGCGGCCGGTCACCATGCAGAACTGCTCGATCCCCGCCGCCCGAGCCTCCTCGATCGCGTACTGGATCAGCGGCTTGTCGACCACCGGCAGCATCTCCTTGGCGGTCGCCTTGGTGGCAGGCAGAAAGCGGGTACCCAGCCCGGCGACGGGCAGGACGGCTTTGCGCAGCTTCTTGATCACGCACTGACTCCGATTCAAACTGGCTCAAAGGCACATGCCGGGCGGGCGGAAATATGGCGGAATGCAAAACCTTGGCTGTCACACACGCATGACAGCTTTAGCACATTCTCTCGACATCCCGAAGCAGAGCCGTCCGATGTTATCCCAGCAGAATGTCCCGCGCCTGGTTGATCCGCGCCGCCAGCCAGTCAGAGCCGCCGGTATCGGGATGCGCACCCCGCATCAGCCGCCGGTGCGCCTCGCGGATGTCGCTTACCGACGCGCCCGGCGCCAGCCCAAGCACCTGGTAAGCCTCCTGGCGGGTCATCGGACCCATGCTGCTTGCCTGGCCGCCTTCGCCCGCTGGGCCGCCGGGCCGCGCACGGCGGGCCGCCTGCCAGCGCTGGTAGATCGCCGGACCGAACAGCGAAAGCGCGCCCAGGGCGATGCCTTCCCGGCCGGTCAGGACCAGCAGCAGCGCCAGACTCAGGCCACCCAGCACCGCCACCCAGGTCGCCAGCGCCTTCACCGAGGTGACCGAGGCCCGCTCGAACGCCCGCAGCAAGCCGATCAGCAGCACGATCACCCCGAGGACGAGCAGCAGCCAGATCATGCTCAGCCAGGCACGCCGGCCTGCTCCTGCGCCTCGACCACGGCCAGGGCACTCAAGTTGACGATGCCGCGGGCGGTCACGCTGGGCACCACCACATGGATCGGCTTGGACATCCCCAGCAGGATGGGTCCCACCGGCAGGCCATCCGCCGCCGCCTTCAGCACGTTGAACGAGATGTTGGCCGCATCCAGCGTGGGCATGATCAGCAGGTTGGCGCTGCCGGTCAGCCGGCTGTCCGGCACGGCGCGGCTGCGGATCGCCTGAACCAGCGCCGCGTCCGCATGCATCTCGCCATCGATCTCCAGCCCCGGCGACCGCGCCCGGATCATCGGCAGCGCCTGGCGCATCTTGCGTGCCGACTGGCTGTCGCTGGCGCCGAAGCTGGAATGCGAGACCAGCGCGATCTTCGGCGACAGCCCGAAGCCGCGCATCGCTTCCGCCGCCAGCAACGTCATCTCGGTGATCTGCTCGGCTGTCGGATCCACCACCATGTGGGTGTCGCAGATGAACAGCACCCCGCTCGGCACGATCAGGCAGGACAGCGCATACACACGGTTGACGTCCGGCCGGCGCGGGATGATCGGCAAAATGTATTGGATCTGCCGCCACCACGCCGCGGTGCCGCCGCAGATCGCCGCGTCCACCCGGCCGCTTTGCAGCAGCATCGCCGCGGCCACCGAGGCCCGCGTCGCCACCCGCCTGGCCGCCGGCTCCGGCGGGGTGCCGCGCCGCCCGGCCAGGCGCTGGTATTCCGGGATCAGCGGGTCGAACACGTCGCGGTCGGTCAGCGGGTCCAGCACCTCGACCACGTGGCCAAGGTTGAGCCGCAGCCCCATCTCCCGCACCTTGGCGGCGATCACGTCCCGCCGGCCCAGCAGGATCGGCCGGGCGATCTCATCGTCGACCAGCGTCTGCGCCGCCCGCAGCACCCGCTCGTCCTCGCCTTCAGCGAACACGATCCGCTTGGGGTGGCGCGCGGCAGCCTCGAACACCGGGCGCATCAGGTAGCCGGAGCGGAAGACGAACCGCTCAAGGTCGCGCTGATAGGCCTGGAAGTCGGTGATCGGCCGGCGCGCCACGCCGGTCTCGATCGCCGCCCGGGCGACGGCGGGGGCAATCTCCAGGATCAGCCGCGGGTCGAACGGCTTGGGGATGATGTATTCCGGGCCGAACACCGGGGCAGCACCGCCATACGCGGCGGCGACCACCTCGCTGGCCTCCACCCTGGCCAGCTTGGCGATCGCCTCGACCGCGGCGATCTTCATCGCCTCGTTGATGGTGCTGGCCCAGACATCCAGGGCGCCGCGGAAGATGAACGGAAAGCACAGCACGTTGTTGACTTGGTTGGCATAGTCGCTGCGACCGGTGGCGATGATCGCATCCGGCCGAGCGGCGGAGACCAGCTCGGGGCTGATCTCCGGCTCTGGGTTGGCCAGCGCCAGGATCAGCGGCCGTTCCGCCAGCAGCGGCAGCCAGTCCGGCTTCAGCACCCGCGGCGCCGACAAGCCCATGAAGATGTCGGTGCCCGGAAGCGCGTCGTGCAGGGTGCTGGCGTTGGTGTCGCGGGCATAGCGGGCCATGTTCGGCAGCATGTCCGGCCGGTCCCTGGTCACCACCCCCTTGATGTCGGTCAGCGTCACATTCTCTGGCCGCAGGCCCATCGACACCAGCAGGTCCACGCAGGCCAGCGCCGCCGCCCCTGCCCCCGAGGTCACCAGCTTGACGTCCGAAAGCTGCTTGCCTTGCAGCAGCAGGCCGTTGCGCACCGCCGCGGCCACCGTGATGGCGGTGCCGTGCTGGTCGTCATGGAACACCGGGATGCGCATCCGCGCGCGCAGCTCGGCCTCGATGGCGAAGCACTCCGGCGCCTTGATGTCCTCCAGGTTGATCGCGCCGAAGGTCGGCTCCAGTGCGGCGACCACGTCGCAGAACCGCGCCGGGTCGGCCGCGTCCACCTCGATGTCGAAGACGTCGATGCCGGCGAATTTCTTGAATAGGACGGCCTTGCCCTCCATCACCGGCTTGCCGGCCAGCGCGCCGATGTTGCCCAGGCCCAGCACCGCGGTGCCGTTGGAGATCACCGCCACCAGGTTGCCCCGCGTGGTGTAGTCATAGGCGGCGTTGGGTTCGGCCTGGATCGCCTCGCAGGCCGCCGCCACACCGGGGGAGTAGGCCAGTGCCAGGTCGCGCTGGGTCGCCATGGTCTTGGTCGGCTCGATCGCGAGTTTTCCGGGCCGGGGAAGCCGGTGGTAGTCCAGCGCGGCCTTGCGGAAGTCTTCGTCCATCGATGCCTCGGCACAGTCAGAGTGGAGCGGCGCAACATGGGGGGGCGCGGACCTGCTGGCAACAAGGTCGGATTTTCCCCCGCCGCCGCCGCTGAGAGAAAGCCGCTGCACAACATACCAGTGGAATCGCGAACTTCTTCTAAAGTGGTGCCCTGGGCTTGTAGTTCTTGGAAAAATCTCCTCTTTGAGTAGCGCTGAATCCATGATTTCATGCGTCTGAAGGCTGTGCTTCCGATGGATTTTCCCGCTCTCGCCGGCCTCCGCATCGCCACAACGCCAGGTGCCCGCGGCACCCGCCGCCACGGCTGAGGCGGAGGCCATGCAGAACGCACCCTTGCTGCCGGACACCGCGCCCTTTGCCGAGGAACAGATCGCCCTGCTGAACCGGGTAATCTCGGTTACCACGCCGGAGCAGCGGGCCTGGCTGTCCGGCTATCTGGCGGGTGTGCAGGCGGCCAACGACCCAGCGGCGAACGATCCGCAGGCCGCGTTGCCGAATGCGCCGCCGGCCAAGCGCGCGCCGCTGACCATCCTGTTCGGCACCGAATCGGGCAATGCCGAGGTGCTGGCGGCGCAGGCGCGCAAGGCCGCCGCCAAGCTGGGGTTCGCCCCCAAGGTCGTCGACATGGCGGATTTCTCGCCGGTACAGGCCGCGGCCACGCAGAACCTGCTGATCGTCGCCTCCACCTGGGGTGAGGGCGACCCGCCGCAGCGCGCGGTAGACTTCTATGAGGCGCTGATGGCCGAGGATGCGCCGCGCTTCGACAACACGCGGTTCGCGGTGCTGGCCCTGGGCGACCGCGCCTATGCCCAGTTCTGCGAGATCGGCCGGCGCATGGACGAGCGGCTGGCGCAACTCGGCGGCGGGCGCATCGCCGACCGGATCGAGTGCGACCTGGATTTCGAGACACCAGCGACCGGCTGGATCGGCACCACGCTGCAGCGGCTGAACGCCGAAGCCGGCATCAAGGACCTCAGCCCCTCGGTCATCCATGTCGATTTCGCCCGGCCCGGCGGCGAACTGCCCGTTGGCGAACTGCCCGTTGGCGAACTGTCCCGCGGCGACGCACCGACCCGCGCGCGGCCGTTCGAAGCGGAGATCAGCGAGCTGGTTCGGCTGAGCGGCAGCCGCTCAACCTCCGAGACCTATCACGTGGCGCTGTCGCTGGAAGGTTCCGGCATCGGCTATGAGCCGGGTGACTCGCTGGGCGTGGTGGCGGCGAACGATCCGGCGCTGGCCGAGGCGGTGATGCGCGCCGCCGGCCTGGACGGCGATGAGACGCTGCGCGGCGCGCTGGTCAACCGGCTGGACATCACCACGCTGACCGGCAAGCAGGTCGCGGACTTCGCGCGTGAGACTGGCATCGCCGCACCGCCGTCGGACTGGGCGGCGGGTCGGCAGGTACTGGATCTGCTGGAGCTGGCCCCCGGCTCCGGCAGATCGGGCCGGCTGTCGGCGGAGCAACTGACCGCGCTGCTGCGGCCGCTGCCGCCGCGCTACTACTCGATCGCCTCCAGCCGCAAGGCGGTCGGCGAGGAGGCGCACCTGCTGGTGGCGGCGCTGCGCTACAACGCGCATGATCGCCAGCGCGACGGCGTGGCATCCCTGGACATCACCCACCGCCACCGCGCCGGCGACCGGCTAGGCGTGTTCCTGCGGGCGAACGCGCATTTCCGCCTGCCCGCCGACAGCAGCCGGCCGATCATCATGGTCGGCCCGGGCACCGGGCTGGCGCCGTTCCGCGGCTTTCTGCAGGAGCGTGAGGCCACTGGTGCCCAAGGGCGCAACTGGCTGGTGTTCGGGCACCGCAACTACACGCATGACTTCCTGTATCAGCTAGAGCTGCAGGACTGGGTGAAGAGCGCGCTGCTGACGCGGCTGGATGTCGCATTCTCCCGCGATCAGCCGGAAAAGCGCTACGTGCAGCACGCTCTTTGGGACGCTAGGGCCGATGTGTACGCGTGGCTGAGGAATGGTGCCGCGTTCTATGTCTGCGGCGACGCCAGCGCGATGGCGAAGGACGTGCACGCGGTGTTGCTGCGGATCCTGGCCGACCAGGGCCGGCAGGGCGAGGCGGCTGCGAAGGCCGAGCTGGACGCGTTGCGCCGCGACGGGCGGTATCTGCGGGACGTGTACTGATGGGCATTCTGGTCGTCCCAACCGAGGCACAACACGATGGACAATGATCGCCCGCTTTCCGCCAATGAGCGGATCAAGGCGAACAGCCAGTTGCTGCGCGGCGGCATCGCCGATGGGCTGACGCGTGTCGAAACCGGCGCGCTGGCCGACGACGACACGCAGGTCACCAAGTTCCACGGCTTCTACCAACAGGACGACCGCGACCTGCGGGCCGAACGCGGCAAGCAGCGGATGGAGAAGGCGTTCAGCTTCATGGTGCGCATGCGCGTGCCGGCGGGGATCCTGACACCGCGGCAGTGGCTGGGCGTGGAGCGGCTGGCGATGCAGCGGGCCAACCAGTCGATCCGGCTGACGACACGCGAGACCATCCAGTTCCACGGCATCCTGAAGGGCAACCTGCGTGCGGTGATGCAGGGCCTGCATGACGAGATGCTGGACACGATCGCCGCCTGCGGCGACGTCAACCGCAACGTCATCGCCACCGCCGACCCGCACCGGCGCGCGCTGCATCAGGCGGTCAGCACCCTGGCGCGCGACATCTCATTGCATCTGCTGCCGCGCACCCGCGCTTGGCACGAGATCTGGCTGGATGAGGAGAAGGTCGCCGGCGGCGAGGTGGAGGACGAGCCGATCCTGGGCCGCACCTATCTGCCGCGGAAGTTCAAGATCGCCATCGCGCTGCCGCCGCACAACGATGTGGACGTGTTCGCGCACGACCTTGGGTTCATCGCGATCGTCGAGGACGGCCGGATCACTGGCTACAACGTCGTGGTGGGCGGCGGGATGGGCATGACGCATGGTGAGTTGCAGACCTATCCGCGCACCGGCGACGTCATCGGTTTCTGCGCCCCGGAGGATGCGGTGGACGTGGCGGAGCAGGTCGTCACCGTGCAGCGCGACCATGGCGACCGCGCCGACCGCAAGCATGCCCGCCTGAAATACACCATCGACGGCATGGGCCTGGAGCGGTTCGTGGGCCTGGTGAACGAGCGGCTGGCGGTGACGCTGCGGCCGGCCCGAGCCTACCAATTCGATGGGACGGGCGACCGGCTGGGCTGGGCGGAGGAGGCGGACGGTTCGGCCCACTTCACCCTGTTCGTGGAGAACGGGCGGATCCGCGGGCGGATGATGGAGGGGCTGCACGCCATTGCCGAGCTGGGTGTGGGCCGGTTCATCATGACGGCGAACCAGAACCTGATCCTGGCCGACATTCCCCCTGGGTCGCGGCAGCGTGTCGACGCGCTGCTGGCCGAACACGGGCTGCGGCACCCGGTCGGCGGGCTGCGGCAGGCTGTTGGAGGCCTGCGGCAGGCTGTTGGAGGCCTGCGGCACGCTGTTGGAGGCCTGCGGCGCAATGCGATGGCCTGTGTGGCGCTGCCGACCTGCGGGCTGGCGCTGGCCGAGAGTGAACGTTACTTGCCAGATTTAATTACCCGGCTGGAGGAAGCGCTGGACCGTTGCGGCCTGGGCGAGGAAGAGATCACCATCCGGATGACCGGCTGTCCGAATGGTTGTGCTCGGCCCTATGTTTGCGAGATCGGGCTGGTTGGCCGGTCGCCCGGCCTGTACCACCTGTACCTGGGTGGCGCGCATAACGGCACGCGGCTGAACAAGCTGTATCGGCGTGATGTCGATGGCGAGGCCGTGGTGGCGCTGCTGTCGCCGCTATTCGCCGGGTTTGCGCGGGACCGGCGGCGGGACGAGCGGTTTGGCGACTATCTGGTCCGCACCGGGGTGGTAAACCAGACGCACGCCGGCCTGGATTTCCATGAAAACCTGATGGCTGAGGCAAGGAGCTGAGCGATGCGTGCGGTGATCGCGTTGACGCGCGGGCTTGGAACAAGGGGGCTTGGAACAAGGGGGCTTGGAACAGGGAGGCCAAGGCCACAGGGGTCGGCGGCAGCGGCGGAGCGGCCGTGGATGCCGGGACTGGCGCATGTGGCCGCGGCGCTGGCGACGTGGCTGGTGTTCGGCGGCCAGGCGTGCGTGTCGGGCGTGCTGCTGGCGACGCTGGCGAGCTTCGTGGTGTATCTGCCGCTGACGGCGCTGACGCTGAACGGCGGCCGGGCGCTGGATGCGGAGACGGCGATGCCGGCGCTGACCTGGCGGGCACAGGCGGTGCTGTTCGGACTGTGGACGGTGACCGCGTGGGCGGGGGCGGCGTTGGCGGGATAGGTGGACTGGCGGTGCCGCGGGCGGTGACGGCTCGTCCTTGATCCGGCTATACATTGACCTGCCGGACGAGAATGGTCCTGCCAGGCATACAAATGGAATACCCCCATGGCATTGCAGCTAGGCGCCTTGCGGGACGCCTTCCTGGCGGCCAATGTTCCGCCTGAAAAGGCTTCTGCCGCGGCTGAAGAGGTTGCCGCTTATGATACGCGCCTGACACATCTGACAACACGTGTGCAGATAGCGCTCGGTCTCCTGGTGGTCTTGCTCGGCAGCCAAGCGGCGATTTGGATCAAGCTTGGAGAGATTAGCGGATCATTGTCTCATTTGGCTCGCGCCACGCACTAGAGATGATGGAGCCAAAGATTGTGTATTGGGCGCTGGCTGTCGCGGTAATTCAGCCGGTCTGGAACGGCATTAGCCTTCTATGGTTAGCGATCTAACTAACGAATGCAAGGCTGGCTGCAGCGCGAGGACTGCGCAGCGCAATCCGTTGCTGGCAGATGTACGCCGGTTCGTCTGGTGCTTACAGGTGTAACGTTTGCAGGTCTGGTGCGGTCGAGAAGACTCGAACTTCCACGAGGTTACCCCCACAAGCACCTCAAGCTTGCGCGTCTACCATTCCGCCACGACCGCACCGTGGTAAGGTAGACGCAGGGGGTATAGCGGATGAATGCGACCGGTTCAATCGCCACGAACGCGCCGGAGTGGCGGGTCGAGGACGGTCTGGTGGCCTATCCCGACGCGCTGGCGGGCATGCAGGCGCGCATCGCGGCGATCCGTGCCGGCTCGGCGCATGAGCTGGTGTGGCTGGTCGAGCACCCGCCGCTGTACACCGCCGGCACCTCGGCCAAGCCCGACGAACTGGTTGAGCCGACGCGGTTTCCCACCTATCACGCCGGGCGCGGCGGGCAGTGGACGTATCATGGGCCGGGCCAGCGCACCGGCTATGTGATGCTGGACCTGACGCGCCCGCACGGGCAGGTGCCGGCGCAGGACATCCGCTGCTATGTCAACGGGCTGGAGGAATGGCTGATCCGCACGCTGCAGCGTTTCAACGTCCGCGGCGAGCGGCGGCCCGGGCGGGTCGGGATCTGGGTGGCTGACCCGGTCAGCGGGACCGAGGCGAAGATCGGCGCGATCGGCGTTCGCATCAGCCGTTGGATAAGCTGGCATGGCGTGGCGCTGAACGTGGAGCCGAACCTGGCGCATTTCGGCGGCATCGTACCTTGCGGTCTGCCGCAGTATGGCGTCACCAGCCTGGCCGCCCTGGGTATTCCGGCAACGATGAGCGATGTCGACGTGGCGCTGCGGGCGGCCTGGGCAGAGGTGTTTTAGTGTCCGATCGCACAGAATTGCCACCGCGCTTCGCCGCGTGAAGACGATGCTGGCCGGGCATTTCAACACCGTCGAGGTAGCCGACCAGTTGAACGCGATGCTGGATCGTTCCCTGGCCTTCGGCCTTGGCCGGAAGACCGGGTCCGGCCGCATGATGCCGCATGGCTGAGGCTCCGGGCCGCGTGGGCGCCCGGCGACTGAACCACACGATGACAGGCCGGGGCATTTGCCGCTACACAAGATAGGTGAACGTATCCCTAGCGCTGCCCGAAGCGCCGTCGGTGGTTGCGGGCCATGGCCGAGCCGCCATCCTGACCTCGGACGGGGAGGTGCTGGTGCGGCCGGTGGCCGAGGCCGCGGAGCTGCTGCGCGGCCTGCCGCCGCCGATCCTGGTGCACGCCCCCGCCACCTTCCGCCGCCTGGGTCTGCGCCCCGGCCCGGCGTTCGACCTGCTGGAGCTGTTCGCCTTCGCCCACCCTGCCCGCCCCGCCGCGCCGACGCCGCGCGGCCTGGCGCTGGCATTGGAGGACGACCACCCGGCGAGCGGCCTGGAAGCCGAGGCCAGCCGGCTGCCGGCACTCGCCGCCATGCTGCTGAACGCGCTGCGCCAGGGCCGCAACACGCTGCTGAACCGCGATGCGGGGGCGCTGGCGGCGCGGATGCAGAAAGCCGGCTGGCCCTGGGGCGGCTATGTCACCCATGCCCTTGGCCAGGGCGAGGCACCCGGATCGAACGAGCCGCTGCGGGTCTGGAAACGGCTGGCGGAATGGGAAGACGCCGCACCTGTGCCGCCGGCCTCGGCCCATCCGGTGTCGGAGACCGAGGCGCGCGCGCGGCTGGCCGCGATGCTGGGTCCGCAGGCTGAACAGCGGCCCGGGCAGAGCGACTATGCCAGCGCGGCGACGGCGGCGTTCCAGCCACGGGAGGTGCGCGGCGACCCGCATCTGGTGCTGGCCGAGGCCGGCACCGGCACCGGCAAGACGCTGGGCTATCTGGCGCCGGCCAGCCTGTGGGCCGAGAAGAACAAGGGCGCGGTCTGGATCAGCACCTTTACCCGCCACCTGCAGCGGCAGATCGAGACGGAGCTGGAGCGGGTGATTCCCGACCCGACGGAACGCCGGCGGCGCGTCGTGGTGCGCAAGGGCCGGGAGAACTACCTGTGCCTGCTGAACATGGAGGAGGCGGTCAACACCGCCTCCAGCGGCTTCATGAACCAGAACGTGATTCCGCTGGGGCTGATCGCGCGCTGGGCGATGGTGACGGACGACGGCGACATCCAGGGCGGCGACCTGCCCGGCTGGCTGCAGGAGCTGTTCGGCGGCGTGCTGATCCCGTCGCTGGCCGACCGGCGCGGCGAGTGCATCCACGCCGCCTGCCCGCACTGGCGGCGCTGCTTTATCGAGCACACCATCCGCCGCTCGCGCACCGCCGAGCTGGTGGTGGCGAACCATGCGCTGGTGATGACGCAGGCGGCGTGGGGCGGGCTGGACGACAACGCGGTGCCGTCACGCTATGTGTTCGATGAGGGGCATCACGTGTTCGACGCCGCGGACAGCGCGTTTTCCGCCGCGCTGTCCGGACGGGAGACGGCGGAGCTGCGGCGCTGGCTGCGTGGCGCGGAAGGCGGGCGGTCACGCGCGCGGGGGTTGCGCAAGCGGCTGGATGACCTGGTGGCCGACCGGCCGGCACTGGAGGCCCCTTTGGACGCCGCCCTGCAGGCGGCGAGCGCGCTGCCGCCGCAGGACTGGGCCAGCCGCATGCAGGACGCCGACCCGCTGCCGGTGGGGGCGGAGAGCGTGCGGACCAACCCGGCGGAGCTGTTCCTGCGGCTGATCCGCCGCCAGGTGCTGGCCCGCACCACCGGCGCGGAGGCCAGGCCGGCGGCAGGCGCGCTGGAATCCGACGTATTCCCGCTGAATGAGGAGGCAGCGGCGGCGGCGGAGAGGCTGGCGCGAGCGCTGTCGCGGATTGCCGAACCGCTGGCGACGTTGCGCGAGCGCCTGCTGGCGCGGCTGGACGACGAGGCGGAGGACCTGGACGAGGCGACGCGCAACCGCATCGAGGCGCTGGGCCGCTCATTGACGCGCCGTGCGCTGAACCCGCTGCAGGCCTGGCAGGCGATGCTGTGGAGCATAGCCGAACCGCCCGCCGACCCGGGCGAGCGGCCGGGCCATGTGCTGTTCATGCGGCTGGACCGGCGCGACGGTCAGCGCGACCTGGATGTTGGGCTGCACCGGCACTGGCTGGACCCGACGATCCCGTTCGCCGCCACCTTGGCCTCCCCGGCGCAGGGGCTGCTGGTCACCTCCGCCACGCTGCGCGACTTCGGCGACCGCGACGCGGAGCTGGCCTGGATCGCCGCGGAGGCTCGGGTGGGTGCGCCGCACCTGCCCTCCCCGGCGATCCGCGCCGCGGTTGCCTCGCCGTTCAACTACGGCGAGCAGACTCGCGCGCTGGTGGTCAGCGACGTTGCCTCGGCGGACATGGAGCAGTTGGCGGGGGCGTACCGCAGCCTGTTCCTGGGCGCCGGCGGCGGGGCGCTGGGGCTGTTCACCGCGATCAGCCGGCTGCGGGCGGTGCATACCAGGATCGCCCCGGCGCTGGAGCAGGCGGGGATCCCGCTGTATGCGCAACACGTGGATGCGATGGGCAACGCCACCCTGGTCGACATCTTCCGCGCCGAGGAGGAGAGCTGCCTGCTGGGCACCGATGCGATGCGCGACGGCGTCGACGTGCCGGGCAACGCGCTGCGGCTGGTGGTGTTCGAGCGGACGCCGTGGCCGCGCCCGGACATCCTGCACCGCGAGCGGCGGGTGCATCTGTCGGGCGGCGACCCGAAGGGCTTCGACGACCGGATCGTGCGGCTGCGGCTGCGCCAGGCGTTCGGCCGGCTGATCCGCCGCGCCACGGACCGCGGCGTGTTCGTGCTGCTGGACCGCCAGGCGCCCAGCCGGCTGATGTCCGCCTTTCCAGCCGGCGTGGTGGTGGAGCGGGTCAGCCTGGCGCAGGCGGTCGGCATCACTCGCACTTTCCTGCAGACTGATGCATTGTGCCCGCCTCGCCCGGCGGGATGACGATCTGGCTTGTCATGCCAGTTTCTCGTCATGCCGTTTCTTGTCATGCGCGCCTTTAGAGCGGGATAAGCTTAGGTTGAATCGGATATCCCGCTCTATGGATTTGTTTGATCGCGTGATTCAGACCTTCGGCGATGCCGCCTTCGGTCATCACGCTCTAGCCAGGTCTGGAGAACAACATGCGGTCTCGCGACGCCATAAACGCCCCTGAAGCGCTGGTTCTGACGATGGTCCTGGTGTCTGCCGCCGATGGCGGCATGACGGACCGGGAGATCGGGATCATGTCCGGCCTGGTGCAGACACTGCCGGCGTTCCAGGACTTCACCAGCGAGGAGCTGGCCGACGTGACCGAGCGGGCGGCGGAGCTGCTGCACGACGATGACGGGCTGGCGCATGCCGCCCGGCTGATGCGCAAGGCGCTGAGCGGCAAGCTGCGCGAGACCGCTTATGCGCTGGCCTGCGAGGTGGTTGCGGGCGGCCAGGGCACACGGCGACAATCACTGGAGATGCTGGAGTATGTGCGTGGCGAGCTGGGGCTGGACCAGTTGGTTTCCTCGGCGATCGAGCGCGGCGTCCGGGCGCGCTACCAGCGTGTCGAGCCGGCCGCTTGATTTCGCCGATCCATGAACGCAGGTCCGGCGGCTGGGCCTGAAGACGCCGGTACACCCGGCACAGCCTTGGTCGTGCCTGCGTTCGACCGGCCGTGAGGGTCGTCGGCATCACCACCTGCCTGGCCGGGGTACCGGTCGCCGTGCTGGCGTTCCTGGCGGTTGCCGGGTGGGCCGACTTCTGGCCGGCGCTGCTGGGCATCGCGGTCAGCCTGGGGACGGCCGCGGCATTCGCCATGGTCTGGATGCGCGACCAGGATCTGCTGGTCCGGACGGTGCGGCGCGTCGCCGCGGAGGAGCCGGGGCCGGTGCTGGCGTTCGAGAGCGTGGTCCTGCTGGATCCGCTGGGCCGAGAAATCGACCGGCTGTCCCGGCAGTTGGCGACGCGCGCTGCCTTGCAGGAGCAGCACCGGCGCGCTGACACGCTGATCCTGGAACGGCTGCCCGACCCGGTGATCGTGCTGGCGCGTGACCGCTCTGTCCGGCGGACCAACGCCGCGGCACGCTCGGCCTTCGGTGAGGACATGCCGGCGGTGCTGCGTCACCCTGGGGTGCGCGCGGCGATCGAGCGGGCGTTGTCGACCAACGCGCTGCACAGCGCCGAGGTGGGGCTGCGGGCGCCGGTGCCGCGGGACCTGTATGCCACGGTGGTGCCGATGGACCCGCCGCTGGCCGATGGCGGGCATGCGCTGGTGGTGCTGTCGGACCGCTCGCGGGAACGCGTGGTGGAGCGGATGCGCGCCGACTTCGTCGCCAATGTCAGCCACGAGCTGCGGACGCCGCTTGCATCGTTGATCGGCTTCGTCGAGACGCTGCGTGGGCCAGCGGCGGACGACCCGCCGGCGCAGCGGCGTTTCCTGCAGATCATGGCCGAGCAGGCGGCGCGGATGAACCGGCTGATCGACGACCTGCTGAGCCTGTCGCGCATCGAGCTGACCGAGCACCAGCCGCCGTCGGAGCCGCTGGATCTGCGGACGCTGGTGCAGCGCATGAGCGACGGCTTCGAGCCACGGCTGGCGGAGCGTGCGGTGCAACTGGCGGTGCGGATCGAGGACGGCCTGCCGGCGGTGGCGGGCGACGCCGACCAGATGGCGCAGGTGCTGCAGAACCTGCTGGACAATGCGGTGAAGTACGGCCGCGACGGCGGCGTGGTGACGCTGGCGGTCAACCGCGCCAACGGCGGCCAATGGCCAGCCCGGCCCGGGGTGGTGGTCGCGGTCACCGACCAGGGCGCCGGCATTGCGCGCGAGCACCTGCCGCGATTGACGGAACGGTTCTACCGGGCGGACAAGGGACGCTCCCGCGCTGTTGGGGGCACCGGGCTGGGGCTGGCCATCGTCAAGCACATCGTCAACCGCCATCGCGGCCAAATCCTGATCGAGAGCGAGGAAGGAAGCGGCACCACGGTCAGCGTGTGGCTGCCGGCGGCCAGCGCCACCGCCCGGCTGGCCAACGCCGATTGATACCGGTGGCGTGAGGCCGTGAAGCTTGCAAGGAAGTCAGTTCAGGGAGGAAATCCGAGGAAAGATATGGCCTGGTCATCTCAGCCGGTCTCAGAGGCAGCCTCTAGTAGTGCGACAATCATCTGGTTGACTGGGGTCTCAACACCATGGCGACGACCCGCACGGACAACCGCGCCGTTGCGGGCATCGATTTCGATCGGTCTTCCTGCCTGCCGATCGGCGTGCATGGAGTTGATGGCGTCGGGCGGTGCGGTCCGGTAGCTGTTTAGAATTTCTTCCACGAGGCGATCATCCAAGATCGCCCCTTCGGCTCGTCCGACTACGATACACTCATACACCAGTGCCCGCATGATATCACCAATTGGTTCTCTTAACGCAACCTTAGCTGGTTTGAGAGTCAAAGCCGACACAGCGCCCGCGCAGTTCAGGGCGAGTTTGCTCCAAGCCTGCGTGCGAAAATCCGATACCGTGGAGACCACCAGACCGGTTGTCTGAAACAGGCGTGCGAAATCACATCCATTGGCGTCCGCGAGGACGGTCAGCTTTCCATTCCGACGTTGCCAAAGATGGCCTGGAGCCAGACGCTCTGCCGGGAGGTCGACCACCACCGGAACGAGCGATGCGATCGGGACGTATGGAGCGAACCGTTGAACGTGCTCTACGCCATTTTGCAGCACTGCCACGCGCGTCTCTGGCGTGCTCAAAGTCCTCAACCATGCCGCTGCTCCATCGGTATCGTAAGCTTTTGTGGCGACAAAAACCCAATCGACAGTCTTTGCATCTTCCGGCGCAACAATAATCTGAGGATTTGCGATAAGCATCCCGTTCGGAGTTTCGACCCTCAATTGCTGGAATGGTGTCCTAGCGCAGACCGTGACGACATTCCCCGGTTTCTGCGACAGCAAGGCTGCCACAGTTCCACCGATCGCACCTGGGCCAATGACGGCGATATCAGGCATAGATCACAGAGAACATGATCAGGCTGGGGTGTAAATTGAGGACACTTGGGATTATCGGTTTTAGGCGTTCATGATCCGAAGGTCTTTGGTTTTGCGAAGTTGGCCGCTGTCGAGATCAAGTCGATAACGGATGTTTATCACCCGCTACCATTCCCACACACTGAGCTGAGCGACGTCAATCCTAGGGAGGAGCTTTGACACAGTATTTCGGTCTTGATTGGCTTGCCATGTGCCTTACTTTCGGCGCTATTTACTTGTTGGGCAACAAGAGTAGATGGGGGTTTTTAGTCATGATGGCTGGTAACCTCTGTTGGTCTACCATCGGCATTTGGGCGCACAGCTACGCCATGGTGATTGCGAACCTTGGCTTCTTCTCCATGAACGTGCGCGGCTTCATCAAATGGGCACCGCCGATCGTGCGAAAGTCGTGACCTCTAGGTCATAGTCAGGCCGTGGACTCGGGAGCGGTATCTGAGATTGGCCGATCGCGGCTGCCGCGGCGGTGATCTTGCGCCGCCCTCGGGCTTGTCTACCCGACCCGAAGATGACGACCCGCGCGGACCGTCATTCCACGACAACCCGCGAGATCGGTCAGGCATGTTGCGCTGAGGACCGTTCAGTCCTGTGCGGTCGGCCGAATGACGATGCTGCCGACATCCACTTCAAGCGGCTGTTCAAGCGCGAACAGGATACCGCGCGCGATGGCCTCCGGCGGGATTGCGATGCCCTGCAACCGTGCTTCGACCGCGGCCTTTGCCGCCGCATCGGTCATGGAACTCGTGAAATCCGTGGCGATAACGCCCGGCGAGACTTCGGTCACGCGCAGGTTTGGCCCGGCTTCCTGCCGCAGTGCCTCCGTGGCCGTGCGCACCGCGTTCTTGGTGGCGGCGTAGACGCCCATCGTCGGCAGGATCTTCAGGCCGGCGGTGGAAATCACGTTGATGACGTGGCCATGACCCTGTCGCGCGAACACCGGCAACGCGGCGGCGATGCCGTAGAGGGTGCCGCGCAGGTTCACGTCGATCATCGCGTCCCAATCCTCGACGCGCAGCGCGTCGAAGCGCGAGATCGGGCCGATCCCGGCGTTGTTGACGATGGCGTCGAGCCGGCCGAAGCGTTCGACCGCATACCCCACCAGCGCCTGGAGATCGGTGCGCCGCGTGACATCGGTGACGCGATACGCCGCCTGTCCTCCCGCATCGTTCAGCTCGGACACCAGCGCGGCGAGGACGTCCTCGCGCCGCGCGCCGAGCACCACTGTATGGCCGCGATCGGCAAGCAGCCGCGCGGTTGCCCGCCCGATGCCGCTGCTGGCACCCGTGATCGCGATTACCTTGTTCGTGTCAGGCATATTGCTTCTCCTTCAGGGCCGAGGCCTGAGCGTCAGCGGAGAGATGAACCATGCCCCTGCCGCCATGAGGTTGTCGCGGTCAATCTCGACGCTTGGCTGGCCCGGTCCCCCGTGGCTCTTCGAGTGCGCGGGCGAAGCTTGCGACCTGCACCGCAATCAGCCGGCGCATGTCGTCGAGGCTTGAAGCCGCCTCCCGCAGGCCTCGCATGCCGTACACGAGAGTGCGCGCGAGTTCCGCCGGGGTAGCATCGAGTCCTGAACGGGCGACCGCATCCGCAATCAGATCGGTCACAAAGGCTTCGAACTTGGCGTAGACCTGCCGCACCGCCGGGAAGCGAAGGTCGAAGAGGTCTGCCGCGTCCGGGTGCGCAGTCGCCAGTTCCACCCCGTGCAGGCCCCAGGCGAAGCAGGCGTGGAGGAGCTTATCTTCCAGGCTGTCGATGGTGGGCAATGCGTCGGCAATCTCCTCCAGCTTGCGCCGGTCCATACGTTCGATCACCCGAGCGAAGGCGGCTTCCTTGTCCGGGAACAGCAGGTAGAGCGCGGGCCGGGAGATGCCGGCCTTGGCGGCGATATCCGCCATAGTCGTGCGTGCATAGCCGTAGCGGGTGAACACGTCCGTCGCGCCTTCAAGCGCGAGCTCCTGTTTGGAACCCTTGGTCGGCATGGAACTGATCCTGACAGACCGACAGCTATTGTCAAATTGATGCTTTGACGCTAGGACTCTTTATGTCAAATTGACAGGAGGCCGTTATGCAGATGAACGAAGTCACGACAGCATCCCTGGAGGCGGCGGCCCGCGACGTCGGCGACGGCCCGGTGGTCATGGTCAACCTCCTGTGGTTCCGCGACAAGCCCGAGTATCCGCCCGGTTTCGAAGCCGCCAAGCCGGACGTGAGGAGCGCCTATTACGAAGGTTACGCCTTCGCGTTTCGGGCCGTGGCACAGGAAGTGGGCGTTTCCGTGGAGGTGGTCCATGCCGGCGCCCGGCTCAACAGCGTGTTGGCGGAGCCGGACGAGGACTGGGACGAGATCGCCCTTGTCCGCTACAACAGCTTCGCAGACCTTCGTAAGATCATTGAGAGCGAGAGCTACGCTCGTCTCGCTAACCCACATCGGCTGGCCGCCATCGCCAACTGGCGGTTCTTCGCCACCAGGGCGCGGTGAGGCCGGCGCCTCGTTACAGGGCGATGCCGTGCTCGTTGAGGCCGAACCGCTCGGCAAGCATGATCGGCGCGGCCGTCGAAAACAGGTTGAATGCACCAAACATCAGAAACTGATACAGACCGCGCCGTCGCAGCACGGGCGACCTCACGAGTAGCTGGACCATGGAGGTGAGCACGAGGCCACTCCGACAGCGAAGGACGCGGCGAAAGCAGGGCGGCGCTCTGCGACAGGCCGAGCAACACGAGCGCCGCGGCCGTCACCGACAGCGCTGCCAGAACCAGGGCTTTGTTCTCCACCAGGTCGGCAGCGGCACCAGGAAGAACAGGCCGGTTCCGTAGCCGATCTGGGTCACGCTGACCACCGACCCGGCGACGGTTGCGGTGATGCCGACCTGCGGAGCAATGGAAGTTTTCAGGCAGGGTGACTGGGCAGGAGGCGATACAGCGTGACGGTGCGGCTGGTGCGGTCCTCCAGCTCCAGCGTGGTGTCGATGCGGTAGGTGGCGAAGGCAGCGAGGCCAGACCGGGGCAGATAGGCGCGGCCAGGGTCGGCGATCCAGACCTCGGCGGACCGTGCCATGCGGGTCAGCCAGGGCATGATCAGGCCGGTCATCGGCGCCTCATAGCAGACGTCGCCGCACAGGATCAGGTCCCACCGGCAGGGGCTGCCGACGACATCGCCCACCGGGGTGACGCGCTGGAGGTTGGCGGCCGCGTTCAGCCGGATGGCGGCGAGCGCCAGGGGGTCGATCTCCGCCGCCTCCACCGCCGCCGCGCCGGCCATGGCACAGGCGATGGCGGCGATGCCGCTGCCGGCGGCGAAGTCCAGCACGCGGCGGCCGGCGGCGTGGGCCGGCTGATCCAGGATGTAGCGGGCAAGCGCCTGCCCGCCTGGCCATGCGAACGCCCAGAACGGCGGATCCAGCCGGTTCTCTGTCAGCCACGCCTCGGTCGCCTGCCAGATCGGGGTGAGTTCGGTGGCCAGGTACAGGCTGATCTCCGGCACCTGGGACGGCCGGGAGAGGATGGTGTTGGCGCGGATCAGGGTGTCGGGATCGGTCACAGCCAGCCGGCCAGGATCGCCAGGCCGACGGCCAGCCCGACCTCTCGGTTGGCGCGGAACAGGCGCAGGCAACCGGCGGGGTCGTCGATATCCAGCGCCAGCGCCTGGCGTGCAAGCAGCGCGGCTGGCAGCGCCAGCACCGGGTAGAACCAGGGGCCAAGGCCGGCGAACCAGCCGGACAGCGCCAGCATAGCGATGGCGGCCAGGTAGCAGACCGCCAGGAACGTTCGGGTATGGCGGCCGAACAGCCTGGCGGTGGAACGGACGCCGACCAGCGCGTCGTCCTCGCGGTCCTGATGGGCGTAGATGGTGTCGAAGCCCAGGTCCCACAGGATGGCGGCGGCGTACAGGCTGGCCCAGGCGGCGTCCAACCGGCCGGCGGCGGCGGCATAGCCCAGCGGCGCGCCGAAGCCGAAGGTGAAGCCCATGACCAACTGCGGCCACCAGGTGATCCGCTTGGCCAGCGGATACAGGCCGACCAGCAGCAATGAGGCGGTGCCCAGCGCCTGCGACAGCCGGTTCAACTGCAGCAGTACGGCCAGGCCGGTCAGCAGCAGGATGGCCAGGAACACCAACGCCTGGCGTGGCCGCAACGCGCCGGAGGCCAGTGGCCGGCCGGCGGTGCGGGCCACCTTGCGGTCGATGTCGCGGTCCCACAGGTCGTTGACCACGCAGCCGGCGGCCCGCATCACCAGGCTGCCGACGCCGAACAGCAGGATCAGCCGCGGCGTCTGCGGCCATGGTGCCTGGGCCAGCAGGATGCCCCACAGCCCCGGCAGAAACAGCAACCACGTGCCGATCGGCCTGTCCAGGCGCGCCAGAAGCAGGTAGGGGAGCCAGGCGCTGGGCAGACGGGCGACCCAGCCGCCGGCAATGATGTCCGTATGCTTGACCAAGAGGTTTTTTCGCCGATCCATGGTTGGCTGCATCCATGATACACCAAAGCGATGATCCGGCTGCATGTGCAGGCGGCCCTTTGTGCCGATGCCTTGGTGGAAGCGGATGAGGGCCAGGCGCACTACCTTGGCAGCGTGCTGCGGCGCTCGGCTGGCGACGTGGTGCACCTGTTCAACGGCCAGGACGGCGAATGGGCGGCACGGATCGCCAGGTTGGCGCGCGGGCGGGCCAGCCTGCAGGTCGAGCGGCAGCTCCGTGCCCAGGCCGACGATGCCGACCTGTGGCTGGTGTTCGCGCTGCTGAAGCGTGACATGACCGACCTGGTGGTGCAGAAGGCGACCGAGCTGGGGGTTGCGGCGCTGCAGCCGGTGCTGACCGAACGGACCAACGCCAGCCGGGTCAACCTGGACCGCCTGCAGGCCATCGCCGTCGAGGCGGCGGAGCAGAGCGAGCGGCTGACGGTGCCCGTGGTGCACCCGGTCCGGCCGTTGGCCGAGGCGCTGCGGAGCTGGGACGCCGGACGGGCGTTGTTCGTGGCGGTGGAGCGGGCGGCGGGGGCGCCCCTGATTGCAGCGGCGGGTCCCGCCGGTCTGCTGGTCGGCCCCGAGGGCGGGTTTGGTCCACGCGACCGAGCGGTGCTGGAGGCGTGCGGCTTTGTCCGGCCGGTCTCATTGGGTTCGCGCATCCTGCGGGCGGAGACCGCGGCGATCGTTGGTCTGGCCTTGTTGCAAACGTCGTACTGAGGTTAGTACCGTCCTACGCTCGGGTGCGGCTGCGTCGTGTCGCCAGCCCGCCGGGGTGCCCGTGTCGTCCAGCCGGCGACATCAACCGAATGGCCTTGGGAAACAAATGTCAAATCCCGGAGACGCTGACGACACGCCGCTGACGTCGATCCGACAGATGGCCGAGTATCTGTCGGCGGGCTGCAAGCCGAAGGAACGTTTCCGCATCGGCACCGAGCATGAGAAGTTCGGCTTCCGCCGGGCGGACTGGTCGCCGCCGCTGTATTTGCCGACGGACGGCCAGCCGGGCAGCATCCACGGCGTGCTGTCCGGGCTGGCGCGGTTCGGCGGCGGGCCGATCCTGGATGGCGAATGGATCATCGGGCTGAAGGAAGGGGCGGCCTCGGTCTCACTGGAGCCGGCCGGGCAGTTGGAACTGTCGGGCGGTCCGTTGCATACCTTGCATGAGACCCATGCGGAACTGGGGGCGCACTTCGAGCATCTGCGGGCGGTCTGCAGGGAGCAGGATCTAGGGTTCGCGCCGCTGGGCTTTCATCCGACCGCCACAAGGGCGGCCATGCCGTGGATGCCGAAGGGCCGCTATGCCATCATGCAGCGCTACATGCCCCTGGTCGGCAGCATGGGCCTGGACATGATGACGCGGACCTGCACGGTGCAGGTCAACCTGGATTATGCCTCGGAGCAGGACATGCGGCGGAAGCTGCGGGTTTCACTGCTGCTGCAGCCGCTGGCAACGGCGTTGTTCGCCAACTCCCCGTTCACCGAGGGCAGGCCGAACGGGTTCCTGTCGTATCGGGCGCATGTGTGGAGCGACACCGACAACCAGCGTTCCGGCATCCCGGCGGTGATGTTCGAGGAGGGTTTCGGCTTCGAGCGCTACGCCCAGTGGCTGGTCGAGGAGGTGCCGATGTACTTCGTCTACCGCAACGGCGGCTATATCGACGTGGCCGGGCATTCGTTCGCCGACTTCGTGCGCGGGCGGCTGGCGCCGCTGGCTGGGGTGACCGCGACGATCGGCGACTTTGCCGACCACGTCACCACCGCGTTTACCGACGTCCGGCTGAAACGCTTCCTGGAGATGCGCGGGGCGGATGCCGGGCGGCCGGAGATGATGCTGGCGCAGTCGGCGTTGTGGGTGGGGCTGCTGTATGACGATGCGGCGCTGACCGCGGCCGAGGCGCTGCTGCGCGGCGCCGGATGGCAGGACGCGGTGGCGGCGCGCGCGGCGGTGCCCCGGCAGGGGCTGCAGGCGGGCTGGCGCGGCGGCACCCTGCGCGACATCGCCGCCGATGTGGTGACGATCGCCGCCGAGGGCCTGCGGGCGCGGGGCAAGTGCGATGCCACGGGGCAGGATGAAAGCATCTACCTGGAGCCGCTGCAGGCGCTGACCGCCGGTGCGCCGACCCAGGCCGAAGCTTGGCTGGCGCGCTACCACGGCGGCTGGAACGGCGACGTGCGACAGATCTTTGGCGAGGCGGCGGTGTGAGGCGGACCATAAACGACTAGGGGGAGACAAATACGCCATAGACAAGGACGGCCACAGCGACCGTTAGAGCGGCTTCGCGCAGGCTGGAACCGCGCAAAAGCGCGATTCTGCGCGAGTAGCCGCGTGAAATGATGAGCGAGAGCGATTCCACCCCCCGTGGAACCGCTCTAGCACGACCGCATCAAAGGAACTGAGGGTCGTGCCAAGCGGCGCCTGACCCGCTTGACCGCGTGCCATGTGGATGAAAAACCCGCCGGCCTGGGTGAGGATACCGACGACGGCCCGCTCTGTTCTGGCGGCAACTTGTCTGACGTAGAGGCTCCCGTCCCGGCAAATGCACTGACAGACCAATCACCGAATAATTTTCTTTTGACACTCCGTGTGATCTAAAATTCCCCCTAGATCGTTATGTCGTATCGATATCATAACCTATGCTAATGGAACGCCCGGCAGAGTTTTTCATGTAGCTACCTTCATAATAATCAACGTATGACTTTTGATATGGATTGATGTTTGGCAATTGCCCTGGATTTACAATCACTTTGCTTAATGTGATTTGCGCCAGCCTCATGAAGGCGCACAACAATAGGTTGTATAACTTGTCCCTTCCTCAACTCCTGGTACATTTACATGACTTAATTTTTGTTCATACAGTATCGATAACGTAAAGCCCTCTAAACAACACCACGCTTCCTGCCCAGGACAGCCTAACGACGAGTGTCGGATCTATGTTGATTGTGAATGCCAAGGCTATGAACTTCAACATTGGAACCGACGGCGCAAGGTAGATGATCCGCGGCACCAATTTCGGATATACTTGTAAGTTCCAGTAGCTACGGTAGCAGGGATCAATCGAATGTAGTGTGTCCTCAGCCTTACGCATTCTCACAAAGGTTAATTGCAACCCAAGTCTTTAGTCAGGCTGCTTTGAGGGTGCGTATCAGAATGAATATTGTCGCTCATGAAGCTAAAGATTTGCGTCACGACAAGGCCACTATAAACACCCTTAGAATGTATCGGATGTCACCGGAGATTTTCCTTGCAGGTCTCCGCGCTGCTGATTTGATACTCCTGCTGCTTGCAGCGGCTGCGGTCTCCTTCAAAAGCGTAGAGCGACTTGATGGACTGCAGCTCCAGCATGCGGCAACCCTCGCGGTCCTGGCAACCGCGGGACTGACCTATACAACATTACATGCTGGTGGTGCATATCGTTCAGTCATTCTTTCCTGGTGGGCACAAGCACGGTGCGCGGTGTTTGCGCTGACTGTTAGCGCTATCGGCCTTTGGGGATTACTGGAGTTTATTGCGCAGGACCCACCGCGGGAGAAAGTTATATGGCAGATATGGCTGTTGGTCACCACCGTAACGCTTATCGTCAGCCGAGTCATTACGGTGCCGCTGGCAATGAAGTTGCAAACTCGACGCCGGTTGATGCGCCGGGTCGCCTTATACAAACCCGGCAAATCCGAATACAGTTTTGTCCGAAGACTAAGGGTAGACGCATTAGATAACGTGGACCTAGTCGGGATCTATGATGAAGGCTGCGCACCAACCGGCCTGCAACACCATAACCTGCCGTTGCTCGGGGGTCTGCACGAAATGGTCGCCGACCTTCGGAGCGGACTACTTGACGCTGTCGTAGTTGGTATTCCCGTTAACCCGGAGCGCACATCTATCGAGCTTTTCAAGCGCATCGAGGGATGCGCCGTCGATGTCGTTCGAGTTTATGATCCAATTTCCAGTGTAGAGCTGCCGATAGATTACCTCGGCGGCTTGCCAGTTACAGTCCTATCTCGACGTCCACTCTCCATGTGGCAGACTTTGAAAAAGGCCGCATTTGACAAGATGTTTGCGGCGGTGCTGCTTATGATACTTTCACCAATTTTCCTGGCGATCTCCGCGCTGATTCGGCTGGACAGCGAGGGGCCCATTTTGTTCCGTCAGCCGCGCATTGGTTTTAACAACAACCTCTTTATTTGCCTTAAGTTTCGCACTATGCGCAATGAAATGCGTGACTTATTAGGAGGTAATCAAGTAACGCCCAACGATCCTCGTGTTACCCGGGTTGGTCATTGGTTACGCAGGCTCAGCTTAGATGAATTGCCACAGTTGCTGAACGTGCTTTGGGGCGAAATGTCATTGGTTGGGCCGAGGCCACATCCACCAAATGTTAATGTTGAGGGTCAACTGTTTGCTGAGTTGTTGCCGGGTTATGCAGGTCGCCACCGCATCATGCCTGGGATAACAGGTTGGGCCCAAGTTAACGGCTGGCGTGGCGCCGCTACAACAGCTTTTCACTTGGAGCAGCGCGTGCGATACGATGTCTACTACATCGAAAACTGGTCCTTACGATTCGATCTGTACATTTTGTTTTTGACCTTGTTACGTGGTTTTACGGGCCCTCAGGCATTTTAGGCTGCACTCCAACATGATCGTTGCCTAACCACGTTGTGATATGACGAATTACTCTATATTGCTGCTTGTGCGACGAAGTCCTTCTTGGAGTGAAAGGGAGTGAGAGACCAAGCATGCGAATATGGAAGCGAGGGACACTATGCGAGTAGCGGTCGTTAGTGACGGCATCTGGGTATATGGTGGAGCAGAGCGTGTCTTAGAAAGGGTACTCCTGATGTACCCGGCTGCCGATCTATACGCGCTCGTTGACTTTTTGCCGGCTAATGCCCGCAGTTGGTTGCACGGTCGGCCTATTAGAACATCCTTCCTGCAGAAGCTTCCGGGTGCACAGCACTACTTCCGTAGTCTCCTCAGTTTGTGGCCCCTTGCAATCGAACAATTCGAACTGACAAGTTACGACCTGGTTATCAGTCTGCAGTTTGCAGTTGCACACGGGACGCTTACCAGTCCCTATCAGGTTCACGTTGCCTACACGCATTCGCCGATGCGGTATGCGTGGGATTTGCAGGCTCAATACTTAGTGGAGGCCAACCTACACAAGGGGCTTAAAACCCTCGTCGCACGTCCCATGCTGCATCGCCTACGAATGTGGGATGCCGCCGCGGCGGCTCGAGTCGATGCTTTCTGTGCCAACTCGGCATTTGTAGCCGAACGCATCCGAAAATACTATCGTCGCGATAGTGATCTTGTTTATCCTCCAGTTTTCGTTGATCGATTTAAGTTCTGTGGCACCAAGGACAGTTACTATCTTTATCTTGGCAGGCTGGTCGGTTACAAGCGCGTAGATCTTATTGTCGATGCTTTCGCCTTGATGCCGGATAAAAAACTCGTCGTTGCTGGGGATGGCCCGTTACTTAATGTGTTGCGCAAAAGGGCGACACCAAATGTCCAAGTTATAGGTGCAGTGGATGCCTCGCGCGCTGAGGCGTTGATGGGTAGTGCGCGCGCGTATGTCTATGCTGCCATTGAGGATTTCGGCATCGCGCCGGTTGAGGCGCAAGCCGCGGGGACACCCGTCATCGGTCTTGGCGTAGGTGGACTACTAGAGACAGTTCATGATCTGTCAACATCGCGGCCAACGGGCCTGTTATTTTATGAGCAGACAGTCGAGGCTTTATGTAATGCAGTGGAGAAGTTTGAGCTGATCAGAAAGCAGTTGAGTCCAGCAGACTGCCGGGAAAATGCGCTGCGCTTTCGACCGCAGAATTTTCACGACGGCTTTCAGGCTTTCGTGCAGCGCGCGCTGGGAGAGCATGGCAGCGCTTTGCCCAAAGGTATTCCCGAAGCCGTCTCCACAGATCTACATGTGGCAGCTAGCTAGCGGAATTCGCCGGGGCGCATCAAACCACATGATATTGATACGCCACAGCAATTGGTCCTGCATCTACCATGTCATCTAAAGCTCGAGTTCTGTTTGTTTCTCCGGTCTCTGACGTCAAGGGAGGCGCGGAGCGTGTCCTACTCGACTTGCTAGCTAACCCTTGGCTTGAACCAGTGCTAATGGTGCCAGAACCTGGTGAACTGAGTGCCGCCGCTGAACGGCTTAACGTTCGTTTTGCGTGCTACCATCCAACAGCCCTTGTTGGAGTACACCGGCCACCGCGGCTGTCACAGATGGCTGCTGCCGTGGTCGATGTCTTCCGATGTGCATTCCGAATACGCCATATTGCTCGCGCGCAGCGATGCGACCTCATACATACGAACGGCCTAAAGGCGCACGCAATTGCAGTCATCCTTCGCGTCATGTTCGGCTTTCGGGTTGTAGTGCATCTCCATGACATCGCGTATAGTCGCTTGGAGCAAGGTATTTGGCTTATGATCGGCGCGCTTGTTAACCGGGTGATTGTTGTTTCCCGAGCATGCTGGCCTGGACCAGCGCTAGGAAAGGTGGTCGTTCTGCAAAATGGGGTTAGACCGGTCCGCTGCATTGTCAGCATCCCGAGCCGCTTGAACCAAATTCGCCTTGGTTTTGTGGGACGATACCATCCCCATAAGAGTTTGGACTTGCTGCTTGACTGGTTTGGCGCCGCGCGAGCGGCGGGACTTGACGTCACTCTTGTCATGCGCGGTCGTCCTGATGTCGATCACCCGACCTACTGGGCACGTATATGCAGCCGGATCAAAGTCGAGGGCCTTGCACCCTATGTAACCGATCAGGGTTGGCAACATGGTGCGGCAACCTACGCCGACATAGATTTCGTGCTTGTTTCATCCGAAGTGCCCGATCCCGCTCCGCTTGTCATTCCAGAAGCTATGATGGCCGGCATAGTTGTGATTGGTTACCCAGCAGGCGGGATCCCCCAACTGGTTCCATCCGGAACCGGAACCCTGGTTCGTACGCCCGCAGAGTTCGTGGCAGCGTTGCGCAGTTACCTTGAGACACCGGGTCTTTACGAAGGCGTGCGGGCCGCGGCAAATCGGCACGTAAAGATCGCCCATGATCCCGAAGCGCTAGCCCTTCGGTTCGCCTCAATCTGCCAATCGACACTATCTTTGTCGGAGCGGATCATACCTGCAGCGTCGGCATCGCCATGAACCCAACACAGGCTTTACACGAAATTTGCGTGACGATGGTAGCGAGCCGGACAACGCAACTGCTCGTGTCGTTTTGCCTACAAACAGAGTGGGGCGTGTTGTGGATCCGGTGAAGCAGATTAGCGAGCCTACACAAGGTTCCATCAGCCTGCCGGTCCTGATTCGAAAGCGTTGGTGGCTTATCACGATCTGGACTTTGGTCTGCACCGGCTTGGCTGTGTGGGGTATATCCTGTTTGACACCTCGATACCACGCTGAGGGGATGCTGCTGCTCAACACGAGAACCGAGCACGTGAGCGACCTTAAGTCAGTGGTTTCGGGGCCGCTTCCTACAAACCCTGACCCCAATGTCGCGCGGGGGGAAGTCGAAGTCCTTCAGAGCCGTCTGCTCGCCGAGCGCGTGATCCAGCAACTTGGTATCGAGGACAGCGCTGACCTGACGCCACATCAACATTTCAGTCAGATGCTGCTGGACTGGCTCAGGCCCATTCTACGTTTGCCGCCAGCACCCCCGCGACCGCCGCCCACCGCTGAACAGAGAATGAATGACGCGATAGACGCTTACCTGAAGCGAATCACAGCATTCAACGACGGGCGTTCGTTCACCTTAAGCCTGTCCTACACGTCGATGGACCCAGAGTTGGCGGCTCGTGTCGTCAATACACACGCCGAGGCGTATCTAGCCGACCAACGTGGTCTTAAGCATCGTGCAGCGGAGCGTGCTGCGACATGGCTGCGAAATGAGATTGGTGTGTTACGGAGCGAGTTGGACCAGAAGGAGCGCGTGATACGGGACCTTCGCGAACAGGCCGGCCTGATAGGCTCAGCCGGCAATGGAGGTGCGGCAACCGTCCTGGAACGACAAGTTACCGACCTCGCGACTGCGCTTGCCAAGGCACAAGCCGATTCTGCTGTGCATCGATATCTGGGCCAGCAGCGTGAGGCCGATCTGAAAGCAGTGCTTGCCGACCTGCAGCGCAAACGGGATCAGCAGGCGCGCATCGGCGCCCAAGTTGAAGACCAGGAACGTGATGCACAAGCCACTCGATCAGTCTACGAGACATTGCTTGGGAGGTTAGGTGAGATCGAGGCACAGGTGGGCGCCGAGGATGCCGACGCGCGGCTGATTTCGCCCGCAGCCCCACCCAATCGCCCTTCCTTTCCGAACATGCCGGTGTTTTCTTGCGTAGCGCTCATCGTATCGGCGGGCTTGGGTGTCGGCATCGCCTTTCTCCTGGAAAAACGTAACCGCGGCATCACCGGCCTGGACGATTTGAAGGACGTTGATGACCTGCTTATGCTGGAGCCGCTTCCATTCGTGACCCGGCGCGAGCGACGTGGCAGGGTGCTGCCCGATATGCTCGTCGCCGACCCAAAATCCGTGCTGGCCGAAAAAGTCCGGGCCCTTCGCGGTGACGTCGCCCGCTTGCGGCGCGGTGCGCCGCCCCGAGTCATTGCGATAACCTCGGCTCTGCCGGGGGAGGGAAAGACGACGATGGCGCTGCTGCTTGGCCGCAGCATGGCATCAGCCGGCCTCCAGGTCCTGCTTATCGAGTGCGACCTGCGGCGGCCGACCACAGCCCGTCAAATCGGCCTCAGAATCAACGCCCCGGGACTTGTTGCCGTATTGCGCCACGACGCGTCGCTCGCCGCGGCTACCACCAAGGATCCGAGTTCATCAATGCGCATCCTGGCAGTCGAGAAGAATGTGGCACGCGCACAGGATCTGCTTAGCGGCGACGCGCTGCCCCACCTGCTTGCGGAGGCCAGACAACTTTACGACTACGTGTTGGTCGACACACCACCGCTCGGAGCCGTCTCGGACGCCACGCTGGTGGCACCTCATGCCGATGGCACCCTTCTCGTCGTCCGTTGGCACAGCACATCGGTTGCGGCGGTGAAGGCAGTGGTACGCAAGCTCGCTCGGCACGATCTGCGCATTTCGGGTGTCGTGCTGAACGCGACGGATCTGAAGCGAGCGACGCCGCCCGAGCTTGCGTCGATGTATCGCGCCAGTCGGTCCTACGGCCGCGGATCTTATACCACCACGGTGGAGTGAAATGATGACCCAGTGTCCGATCTCAGTGGTGATCCTGGCGAAGAATGAAGAGCTGTTCATCGCGCGTTGCATCGCGAGCGTGTCCTGGGCGGACGAAGTGGTCGTGATCGATTCCGGCAGCACGGACAGCACGCGGGAAATAGCCCGAGGACTAGGCGCGACCGTCTATGAGCAGCAGTGGCTCGGCTGGGTGCCGCAACGCCAGTCGGGGATAGCGCGCGCCCGAAACGATTGGGTATTTATTCTGGAGGCGGATGAGATTGTCACGCCGGAATTGCGTGATGGCATGCTTGCTGCGATGGCCGGTCAGGCGGACCCGCTAAACGGCTACGTGGTGGATCGCCGCGAAGAATTCTTGGGCCGGCTATTTCCTAACATGAGGCGGCCTACGCTCCGTCGAACATTTGTTCGGCTGTTCAATCGCCAACATAGTCACTATGCGCCGGAAGACCTGATACATGAGCGTGTGGCCTATCCTGGTAGACCCATACCGCTGCCCGGCACACTCCTGCACTGGCGTGCCTTTACAATCGCTGAGCAGATGGAACGTTACGTGGGAAACAGCGCGCTGGAGGCCGATACCATGCAGCGCGCTGGTGTCCGCGTTGGAGCTGGCCGGCTACTGATCATGCCGTTGCTGCGTTTCCTCTGGTGCTACGTTTATAATGGTGGTTTTCGGTTTGGAGAGGTCGGATTGGTACAGGCAATGATGAACGCTAGTGCCGAGTTCACTCGCCACGTTGTGTTATGGGAGCGACAGTGCGTCAAGCGACGCCTTCACCCACCCGACAGCCCATGGCAACTGTCCAGCTCTGCTGCGGAGTCGGAATGAACCGAATACTTGCGCCGCTGACATCGGAGATAATAGCGCTGAGTGTCGGCCTTGTTTTGACGTCTCTCGATTTTGCGCACCGCTTGGTCGGCTTAACGTGTCGTTGGAGACCCTAAGCATGCCCGATGTCAAACGAGACATTGTCGTTGCGCAGACCGATCAATCAGACGTGAAGACATCTCTTACGCTGGAAGCGCTGAGTGCGAGCGATAAAAAGGAACTGAATTACTGGCAGTTGGATGAACTAGAAAATCCTAATGGCGATCTTTTTTGTAATATTCTGCATAAAGCAGACTTTATGAAAGTATTTAGTTCCCTAACTCCCTGTTTAGCTGTCACAGACCACGCCGTTATTTTGGAGTTGGGCGCTGGTCATGGCTGGGCAAGCGCCTTATTGAAACGGCAGTATCCGGATGCCTACATCGTGGCAAGTGACGTAAGCGCTGATGCAATAGGGTTTTCATATAGATATGAGAACCTCCTGGGATCTAGAATTAATGAGAAGTGGGCGATTTCCGCCACCGATATGCCGTTTGAGGACGCCCAATTTTCGATCATATTTGCGTTCGCCGCATTCCATCATTTTATCATAGGAAATAGGTATGACGAAGTCGTCCGGGAAGTTTTTCGTGTTCTGAAACCCGGTGGGCGTCTGGTATTACTTTATGAGCCCTCTGCGCCGCAATTTCTCTATCGACAAGCCTTCAATCGAATCAATGGCTTGAGGAAGGTAGATGAGATAGATGAGGATGTCATCCAACTTTCACTTTTGACCGATGCTGTTCGGAGAGTTGGAGGTGATATTGACATCCAATATTATACGGAAAATCGGTTTCGCGGAGTTAAGCAAACCCTTTACTATACGCTTGTAGGAGCACTACCGCTGCTGACTCGTTTAATTCCTTGTACAGTTAACATCTTCATAGCGAAACCAGGCTGAACCGATATGGCGCTGGCCCCTCTGCTCCATTGCTCTACATCTTTAGAGTGCCTGTGGCTGGATTGCTCAACGCGATGATGAACGCTAATATAGGGTGCACCCGCCATGTTGTACGGCGGAAGCGATTGTGCGTCGACCGGCGCCTGCACCCGACTGAGAGCATATTGCGACTACCGTTGACTTGTCTGAAGCTCTTGCGGCGTGGCAATCCGAACATATGCGTCTCGGATGGCCTATAGATCCTCGAATTTGGCAGATGCGGCCGCACAGCTTTTTTCTTCAATTATCGGACGCGGCTGTTATCTTGCTCTACAGGTCTTCCTCGCTCGCAGCCTTGGTCCACGTGAATTTGGCCTCTATGCGATCGGATGGACAGTGACCGGGTTGGTCGGAACCATTGCGCCGATCGGGATGCCGCAGACCGTGCTGCGTTATAGCGTCGCGGGCCGAGAAGCTCTGCACACAGCTCCGATTGTCATTGCCGCGCTGGCTGGTCTGGTTAGTTTCATCGTGCTGCTGGCGACCGCCGGGCCAATTGCGAACTTCCTGTTCGATGAGCCCGGATCGGCTCCGGCAATCCTCGCACTCGCCCCATCTGTTCCACTGCTTTGCATCTTCGGCGTTCTGGCGGCGGCGCTGCGTTCATCGCATGCCAACCTCGCCTCTGCGGCAGTGGGAGCAATGGTATTCGTGCTGTATCTCGCTATCGCCATGCTTGGTTTCGCCGCAGGCGGGCGTACCCCAATGATGGCCGGCTACACTTACACCGTGGCCATCGCGTTAACCCTGATACCGACCGTTTGGCTGCTGCACCGCCTCCCATCGTGTGCGACCATACCAGGGCTTCGGCCCCTACTAGGTTTTGGTATTGTAACTATGCTGATCCACAGCGCAAATGTGCTGAACCTTTGGGCTGACCGCGTGGTGGTCGGTGTCATGGCGGATGTGCAGGCTGTTGGCGTCTATCAGGTCGCATCGCAACTTGCGATGGTGGCCCTTGTGCTTCGCTCAGCTGTTGGCAGCGTGTTCGAAGCCCGAGTACCGAAGACTGCCAGGGTCGGCGCTGCCGCGCCGGACGTCACCCGTGAGTTTATCGCCGCCAGTCGCATTCTTCTTCATGCTTCGGCGCCTGGCCTCATCTGCCTTGCGCTGACCGCTAGGTTCTGGACTGATGCGCTATTCGGGCCCGATTATCGTCCAGCCGCCATCCCGCTCGCAGTGCTTGCCGTAGGCCAGTTGGGACAAAGCCTCGTTGGTCCTTCGGTCACAGCTTTGCACATGACGGGGGAGGAGCGAACTGCCATGCGCTTTACCATCGCTTCCGGCCTGCTGAATATACTTGGGAATGTTGCTTTGATCCCTCTATGGGGACTAGCTGGCTCGGCGGCCGCGACAGGCATCGTCAACGTCGCTGCAGGAAGCGTCTGCTTGTGGCGCCTGCGGGTTACCGGCCGGCTACGACATTACTTTTCCAGTATTAGTGACATCTTGTTGGCCTCGATAATCAGCGCGGCGGTAGCCTTTTTGATGACGTACTGGCTTGGCATTCAAACTTATATTGCCGCAATCTGCATGCTTGCCGCAGCGTACATAACATATGCCCTCGTGATTGCTCTTTGCTGCCGGGTGGAGGACGAAGCGTTTGAATTGGGACGCGCGTTACTACGCCGCCGACTGCATCTGCATCATGATACAAGAGACTGACGATGCCGAATCGCTACTTTATCTGTTCTCGCATGCGTCCGCCGACTGAGTTTGACATTGCTAATGAACGACCTGTTGACGACGCCGAGTTCCCTTATTTCATTCGCACTTTCCAGCTCCTTGAGCGGCAGTATGGGCTTGATAACTACACGGTTTGCTTCGCCTGGAGTTCACTTGTGCAACTTCCTCGACTTGGTTCGGATGTGATCGCCGTCATCTACGGCGACGAACATTGTCGAATTCCGGACTACATAAGTTCTGTCGCCTATGTGATCAAATGCTATGGAATGTTTCCTAACTTCGTGTTCCGTCATCGACCATTGCGACTCGCGCAGATAGAGGCGGCGGAGTTTCTAAGAAACCTAGCGCTTTGGCTACCCACTGGATGGCGCTGGGCGCTTTCGCGCCGCATACGCGCGCGCTGCCATCTTATGCCGATCGGCTACGGCTTTACGACCAATATCCACCCGCTGCCGTTCGAGCAGCGTCCTTACATTACCTCATTCTTGGGAAGCATCGCCCGACCGGCAACAGGGAATTGGCTTCGTAGACTGGTAGGGACGCCGAAATCGTACTGTCGGAGTGTCATGATTCCGGTACTACAGCGCATGCAGAAGCGTTACGGAGAGGCTGCGCTTCCTATCACTCTAAGCGGTGGATTCCAGGAGAGCATTCAGGATGCGGGCCAGACATACTTTGACGTACTGGCCAGAACAAAAATTTGGCTGGCACCACGCGGCACGACGCACGAAACGTGGCGTATTTGCGACGCCTTGCGTTTCGGTTGTGTGGTGATCGCTGACCGACTGCCGCAACATCCGTTCTACCGGGACAGCCCGATCATACAGATTGAAGATTGGCGTGATCTACCTGCATTAATAGAGGAACTAATGATGGACGATGTGCGGCTACGGGATCTTCACCAGCGCAGCCTGCGGCACTGGCACGAAGTGCTTTCCGAAGAAGCCGGCGCCGCGAGCTGCGCCAAGGCCCTTGGATTAGTGACGCATGTTGACATCTAGTGGACAATCCTACGGGGGAGGGCGCTGCGCCATCGGCGATAAAAACGGATGACTATGGATGGTAATCATATATCAAGAATCGATGGAGTAATAAAACCGAGCCTTGCACTGTTCTGCGCGTTAATCGCTCCTGTAATGCTATACGCGGTCGGGCAAGCGCCTCTTAACCGGTGGCTTTATCCAGCTAGTAGCCTCATGCTCTCCGGATACCTATACTACAAGTGCTCCCCATGGTACATTGGCTATTGTGTTTGGTTGTTCTGCGCTACGCCTTTAGTTCGCCGCTTGGCCGACCAGCAATCTGGGTGGGATGCGTCAAATCCAATCCTCCTGGCACCTTATTTTGCCTGTGCATTAGCCGCGATTTCCTTGTTCCGCTTGCGAAGGCCACATGGCGTAATCATCGCACCCTTTGCTATAGTACTTGCCTGCATTGGTTTTGGTTTTATCCTCGCTGCGCTGAACGGGAGAGTCCTGTCCGGGATGGTCGACGCTATGAAATGGAGTGCAGGGCCACTTGTCGCCGTTCATTTGCTCGCGCATCCAGATAAGCGTGAGGCGATTCATCGGGTAGTAGTGACCAGCTTTCTCATTGCCGCTCCTCCAATGGCAGCCTATGGCGTAGCGCAGTACATCGATCCGGCACCATGGGACGCAACATGGATGATCGGTGTAGCAGGGTTGGGAATGAACTCCATTGGTCACCCGGTTCCATATGAGTTACGTGTATTTAGCACCATGAACTCACCGGGTCCGTTCGCCATTATGCTGGCAATCGCGATACTGGCCGCCCTTCAGCAGCAACGGCGTTTCCTGATTGTCCTGCCGACAGTATTGTTGATGGTCCTCGGCATGCTGCTGAGCCAATATCGTGCGGTCTGGGCGGGCACGTTACTTGGGGCCGGCATTCTATCGGCGTATGGGTCGACCACGACCAAGGTGCGGGTGCTACTTGCAATGGTTGCAATGCTTCTTGTCGCAGGATCAGCCACCGCCATGCCAGAAATCAGGCGGGCTATTGTCGAGCGTGTTGAAACGTTGACGCAACTCGACGCCGACGCTAGTGGCGAAGATAGGCTGCACCAGTATGACAGCTTTCTTGCTCGATCGGACAGTGATCAAGTGATTGGCGAGGGCTTAGCGGTCGATGGGCCGTCACGTCGTCTCGATCATGGTAACACAGTGATTGTAGACAGTGGCATCATCGTGGTCTTTATGGCGCTTGGATTGTTCGTTGGCACAGCATTCATGTTCGGGCTGATCGGAGTGGTCTGCCTGACCTTTAGACGCGCGGCGCGGCAATGCCGCGACATGCCATTCTATCGTGCCGTAATTATCGCAACGTTTTCTCAGCTTCCCTTCGGGGCCATACATGTTGGCGAGTCGGGCTTCGGCGCCTGGGTGTTCGCTGGCTTAGCGGCGTCGGCGGTTGCAGCGGGTATGACGGAAAAGTCACCGCGATTGATCCAGGTTTCTCGCGGGTGACGGCCGCTTATAGTCGCAGATTGGTCTGGTTGGACGCGTTGCGGTTGCTGTGCGCGTTGCAAATTGTTGGCTTTCACTGGTTGCGGGCTAGCGCAGCGAATGGCCTATTTGGCTCGCGCGACCAAGTTAGTCTTGTTAGCCCGTACAGGAATCTCACATCCGGAATAGCTGAACTACATTATCTTGCTGTAGATCAGAGCGGCATATCGACAGTCACGCTTCTAAATGACATTTTCGGTTTGATTTTTGGTTTCGGTTGGGAAGCAGTTAACGTATTCATTCTATTGAGTGGGCTTACACTGGCGTTAAATTTCCGCCGAGATGATGGACACGTTCTCGCGTGGTACATTCGCCGTGTTCGCCGCATTCTGCTGCCATTTTACTGTGTAGCAGTTCCAACGCTGCTGGCGGCCTATGTCTTCTATGCTTTTGCCAACGGCCGTATTGGAGTACTCGGTAGACTGGCAACTAAGATTGGGCCAATGATCCCAGATACATTACCAGTTGCCCTGGCTAAACATCTGCTTTTGCTTGACCCTAGTCATCGACACTGGGTTGCATACTTTTTCTCACCTGCGTGGTGGTTTGTTCCATCGATTATTGTGGCCTACCTAATCTTCCCGTTGCTGTTTCGAATCTCCGAACGTTTTGGGCCTACCATACTATTGATCGGATCATTCTGCGTAACCATAGCATCTTACGCCCTGTCAGAACACGGGATCCTAGTTGAAGATGCGTGGTACTTTGTAATCTTACATGAGCTATTTGCATTTGTGGTTGGTATTGAGATTGGGACCTGGATACAGGTCGACGAACTTGCAGACCCTCAAATCACTCGCATTGCGGCCCATCCGGTATCACTGCTCGTCGGACTCCTTTTATTTGCGCTAGGTAATGTAGCGAACTGGTTTTTTACTAGTTACCCAATTAGTAGCCCGCTTTATACACTAGGCCTTATCCTGGTCTTGGCATTTTTCGCCGTTCATCTCGCCCGGTGGAGACCCGCGGCGACTGTTGCCAAAAGTATCGACACTTACCACGTCTATCTTCTGCATCAGCCGCTCGCGTTCCCACTGGCAATCCTGTTTAGTCTTGCAACAGGCCGTCTTGCTGTATTCCTCGGCGGGACAATCTATCTGCTCATAGCGCTATCAATTGGACTTTTCACGCGGCGAACATTTCGGTAGCTGCGAAGATCTACAATCTAATCTTACGGCGCGTTGGATGCGGATAGCTCAGCATAATTAATCTAAGCCCTGCAAGTTTAGATAGATGGTTCCTGTGCCATTTACCGGACTACCACCACTTAGTATAGCCTGGCCCATTACTGGATTGTCCACGAGACTAGTTGCTTGAGCCACCTCACCTGAGGGCCATTGAAGCGTGATCGACGCACCTACCAGTGCGGCTGCGACAGGTACAACAACAGAAGGCTGAGACATACAACCATTGCCACTATTAGTTTCGGAAACAGACGTAATCATACCACCCGCTACCACGATCGATCCGGTTGGTGCCGTCGTGCATCCACCACCTGTCGCGGTAAATGTATATGTCCCGTTAACGCCGCCACTGCCCGCTGTAAACGATGCTGGTCCGACACCATAGCTGGGGCGCCAAAACCCCCATGTAGGTGACGCATATCCTGAGTTAATCGGGACTTGGAGACCTCCATGAGTTGCAACCGGAACATACTCATTGTTCGTGAGACCAGACTGCATGGCGACACCACGAGGCGCGGGTCTAGCGACGTTGGCGCTGGTCCCACATGGCGCGATGCCGTAATAGTATGTTTCCATACAATCACCCGCTCGTGTCGTAATATAGTTACCTGTAGTTGTTATTTGTTCCAAATAACCTTTCCAGGCTCCCGGTGCTTCCAATTCAAAAAATCCGCTTTGATAGGAGCTACCTGCATAGATTGGTAAAGTTCCTGCCTGTCCAATTAAGCCACCAATGTCGCCACTTATCCTCACACCTGTCACGAGTGTATTGCTCATGGTTTTACCATTAATGAAGGCAATAGCATGAGGATTAATGACAGGTCTCGGAGAGGCGTTATATGTCGCAGCAGCGTAGTTGGGCAACATACCACCGCCAGATGGTGTGATGTTGTCAACTTTAAACAGATTTAGTCCACCGACGTCAATTGATGCTCGGCGATAAATATTTTGTGATGCCCAGTAGGCATCCTGGTCCATCAGGAAACTGCCAAACCACTGTCTGATAGTAGTGGCGTTTACCTGGCGACATTTATTCACATCTGCGTAGGTCTTACCATTAAAGCCTGTACCGTCCCAAATGAAGGCTATCCGATTATATTCTGTAAACAACCGGTCAATTATAACCCCACTCATCATTGTAGAGCATCCAGGGTCCGCTTCCCCATAGATCCCAACAGGCGCTGATAAGTAAGTTTCTCCTAACATTGTAATACCAACAAACCCGCCGCCTGGGGCCACCGAGATTGCTGCGAAAGACTGTCCACTGATATTCAAGTCGATAGTTTGGTCGTCACCAAATTCATTTGTCGGTGTCATCCACTCTAGTCCGATGTGGCCACCAAATAAGTGCAGCCTGACCCAGAGTGTATGGTCACCCATTACTGTCATATCGTGGTTCCAGAACGAAACCTCCACGTCGGTCAGACGTAAACCCGCTCCCCATGCCAGGCCATCCATTTGAACAGGCACGACACCCGGACCTGAGTATGCATTAACGCTGCTACGGATGCCTATATCTCGAACATCTCCATCACAACCTGGTGTGACATTCATCGAGTAGCGGCCTAACCCATTCGCCAGCGTCGCAGACGGATCTTGGCAGGACACTAGTGATAACTGTGCCCCAAAATCTGACCCGTTCGTAAGAACGCTTAGGGTTTGACCGTCGCCTCTCGTAATAGTTGGAATATTGTTGATAGTTCCGCCTGCCTCATTCGAAGACGGGATCATGACTGGAAGCGGCAGGCTTGAACCAATGATGTAATGTCCAGCCGGTATGTATGTGCGTCCTGTGAGTTCCGCTGCCTGGATAGCAAGCCATGCAATATCTAATTTCGCGACGCTGGCATTCGTGAGTCTGTAACTCCCGCTGGTAGAAGTAAAGCAGTTGGTGCTACTGCCGCTGGTGCAAAGTGGCCCAGTTATCGCCCCCGTATCGATCAAAAAACTAAATGGTTTGACTCCATTCATATTGATTGCAGCAAGGCCGGCAAGCGTCGTAACGCCATAAAAACACGACCCGGCCGGTGCCGTCGAGACGGTATGAACGGAACCGTCGCCTATCGTAATTCCACACGCGTATGACAAGACATTGTTAAGGCCACTTCCTGCATTAAGTAATGCCGTCTGACTGTCGGAGAGATTACCTGCGGAATTAAAGGATGGCACATTGCCGGGCGTGCCGACATACTGAGAATTTGCGGAGGTTGCCATCCCCACGCTAAAAAGACCAATAAAAATGCTTCGTATGAACATTCAACTCGTACTCCAAACAGACTCATTCTATACCAGAACAAAACGAGAATCAAACAAAATCGGCCGCGGCTGACGAAGCCACGGTGCCGGCCGTGTATATGCCGCATGGCATCCTTCCTGACTGTCGCTGAATGTGGCGTTCAGCCCATGCTCGTGCCGGCGGAGACAGCCAGGGCTCAGAGTTGCGGCGCGGGTGAAGGGCTGAGCTACCCTATCACGGGATAATCACGCAATAGTGCGCAGCGGTGTCGCTATATCGGCGACCTGCTTGCTGTCGACGGTAACCGTCAACTCGGCACTCCTCCCCTCAGGCATCCTCAGAAACGGCCAGCGTCAACATGTCGCTTGGGGCGGTAGGCTCCCAACCGCAAATAGTCCCGTCCCCGCGCTCATCAGCGCCAACGTGCTGCCAGCGATGGTGGTGCCGTCGGTGGACGCCTGCATAGGCGCTGGCAGGGGAATCGCTTGAAGGCCATAGAGCGGCCCGGGTAATGATAGCTCTGAGAGAGGCTTGGTTGCATCCTGCGGCTTTTCGGCGAACCTCGAGGCTGTCCTTGCCGGGCGCGGCGCGGAGGAGGTTCATGGCAATGGGCTTAATGGTGGCCATGTTTTTGGCTCCCATGACTCAGACTTCAAGCCGCGCCAGAATCCCTCACCGCTTCAAGCGATTGCGCTGCCGAAATACCCCGCATGAGTCGTGCTCACCGATGCGCTTCGTCTTGAAGGCCGGAGGCATGAGGAGTTTTCCTAAAACCGTCGCACACGGCCTTTCCAAGGTAGCGCACTACCATTGCCTTCGGCAGGTGGATCGTGCATCGCGACAGGCCGACCAGGCAGGCGACCGTCTATGTCCAGCCGTTTGAGCATGGCGAGGCCGATATCCCTGAAGAGCGGGCTGATCCTGCGGGCGCGGCGCAACATGATCAGGCGGGCACCGTCAGATATCGGCGGTCATTGCGCAAACCGACATTTGAAATGACATTCAGCCTAAATCCCGACAGCGGTCCCAGCCGAAACCCCAGCCCCAGCCCGTCAACCAAGCCGCCATCAGAGGAATGGCCGCAGCCGCATCCGTCCACCGATCAGCTCCCGCCATGTTTCACTTTTTGTTCTTGACAATCGTTACGCCGAAGGTTACATCGCAGCCCAACCCACCAAGCGACACCTGCCACGGAACCCGCTCATGCCCCTGCCGCCCAGCCCGTTCCTGGAACAAATCATCCGCCTGCTGATGCCGTTCTTCCTCGGCAGCGGCATCGACCCACAGGCCGTCCGCGCCGACATCCTCGACACCCTGGACTGCTATGGCGTGCGCACCCGCGCCCAGATGCTCTACGCCGCCCAGGCGCTGGCCTTCAGCCTCTCCGCCATCGACACCCTGGCAGAGGCAAAATCAGCCGAACTGTCCGCCTCCATGCGGCTGCGCCTGCGCGGCTGCGCCAACGGCCTCAACCGCTCGGTGCAGCAGAACCAGCAAGGCCTGGCCGCGCGCATCGCCTATGATGAGGCGATGACCGACCCGCTGGCCAGCGAAGCGATGGACAGCATGCCGCAGCTCCTGGCCGCCGCCGCGGCCCAGCATGCGCCGGCCTCAGTCCCGGTCCCAGACGCGGCCCGGGCGGATGCCGCTGCTCCCGCCGAGGCCAGCCCCACCGAGGTCCACGCCGCCAAGCCCGCTCCCGCCGCGGCCCGACCCGCCACCAGCACGCCGACCCTCACCACCGCGGCCGCTCCGGCCAGGCCAACCTCCCGCGCCGAACAGGACAAGCGGCTGTGGGGGGCGGCGATGATCGAGACCCTGCGGCAGATGGGCATGCCGGTGCGCCTGGAGCAGGATCACACCAAGCGGAAAATTCAAGAGCTATAAATCGGCCGACAGGCCAGCATGATCAGCAGGAGCCAAACCTCCTACGCCGCCGAAACCTGCTTGCCCATACGCGATAATATCCGGTTTGCCTGGCCGGTGTGCCTCACCGCGGTTCCGGCTCTTCGGAAACCGTTCTCAAACGCGGCGTACGCCCGGCTGCGAGGGGTCGCTGAGTGCGAAACCCACCGGCCCAACACCGCAAATGGCGATGATGGCAGGCTCGGGATGGCCGCGAACAACCCCGTCATAATGGGGCGTTCCAGCGACCCTGTGCACGAAGCTGCCGGCCGGCACTGGAACGCAGGCGACCGGATCGAAGTCGGCTCCGCTGTTGCACCACCAGGTGCCCGACACAACGACGCAGAGCCGGTCGGTCTTGTAGCTGTGTGGCGCGCTCATGAACCCCGGCCACCAGCGCACCAACGTGTAGTAGAGGCCGGGCTGGTTGATGTCGCCTGCCAGCGTGCAATTGTCGACGCTGGGCTCGGAGAACGCGGGGTTCGACTTCCATTGCAGTTGGCCTGGTGGGCGTATGATGGTCTGCTCGGGGTTCAGCGGGCTTGCTGACGTGCTCGCCACGAAGCCAATCGGTACTAATGAAGCGAGTGTGGCGAGCATCATATCCCGCCGGAGCGCGGTCTCGGTCATCGTATCCTCCCATGTTTCGGGAAGCTTATCCGATCCCGGTCGCCAAGCCCGCATTGATCGTCCCGTCGTCGGACGCTTTGTCAGCGGTCTGCGGCACGGCCGCCGCGGCACCCGGGTGGCAATCTGTCTTGCTGGGCACGGACGAACGCTCCATAACCCGGTGCGTCATGGCGATCATCGACGACATAGGCAGCGTTTTCTCGCCGCCGCATCCCGCCGGGCGGCCCTTCCTGATGGGCGGACTGATCGCCCTGCTGCTTGGGTTCGCGGTGGGCGGATGGCTGGTCTGGCTCAGCCTGGCGTTCATCGGGTTCTGCCTGTACTTCTTCCGCGACCCTGAGCGTGTGCCGCCAATGCGTCCGGGGCTGTTCGTGGCCCCCGCGGACGGGCGCATCGTCTCGGTCCGCCCGGCGCCACCGCCGCCGGAGCTGGGCCTGGGCAATGAGCCGCGGTGGAAGGTCTCGATCTTCCTCTCGGTGCTGAACGTGCACGTCAACCGGGTGCCCGCCGATGGCGTGGTGACCCGCATCGCCTATCGCCACGGTGCCTTCGTCAGCGCCAGCCTGGACAAGGCAAGCCAGGCGAATGAGCGGAACGCGCTGGCGATCCGCCTGGCCAACGGGCAGGAGATCGCGGTCGTCCAGATCGCCGGGCTGATCGCCAGGCGCATCCTGTGTTCGGTGCGTGAGGGCGACCCGGTGACCGCGGGCGAGCGGTTCGGCATCATCCGGTTTGGCAGCCGGACCGACCTATATCTGCCGCCGGGACTGCGTCCGCTGGTGGCGGAGGGGCAAACGATGATCGGCGGCGAGACGGTGATTGCCGAACTGCCGCCATGAGTGCACGGACGCCGAAGTCGCCGATGCGGCGGCTGCGGCGCTACCGGCCGCGGCCACGGATGCGGCCGCGCTACAGCGGCCCGTCGTTCAACCGCATGATCCCGAACCTGATGACGATGCTGGGCCTGTGCGCCGGGCTGACGTCTATGCGTTTCGGGCTAGAGGGGCGGTTCGGCGCGGCAGCCATGGCAATCGTCGTCGCCGGTATTATTGACGGCCTTGACGGTCGGCTGGCGCGGCTGCTGAAGGCCACCTCTCGCTTCGGGGCGGAGTTCGACAGCCTGTCGGACTTCCTGTGCTTCGGGGTGGCACCCCCGTTCGTGCTGTATCTGTGGTCGCTGCGGCGGGGGGGCGCCTATGGTTTCGCGCCATGCGTGCTGTTCTCGGTCTGCATGGCGCTGCGGCTGGCGCGGTTCAACGCGTCGATGGATGGCGCGCCGAAGCCGGCCTATGCCTACAACTTCTTTACCGGCGTGCCGGCGCCGGCGGGGGCCGGACTGGCGTTGCTGCCGATGTTCCTAGGGCTGGAGGGCCAGTCGCTGGAGTGGGACTGGCTGACCAATGTGGCAAGGTATCCGCTGTTCAACGCAGTGATACTGATCGGTACGGCTGGGCTGCTGGTGTCGACCCTGCCGATCTGGAGCTTCAAGAACTTCAAGGTGCCGACGGAGTACGTGCTGCCGCTGCTGCTGGGGACCGGGGCGTTCGCGGCGGTGGTGGTGGCGGACCCGTGGGCGGCACTGGCCGGTGTCGGCCTGGTCTACCTGGGCATGCTGCCGTTCAGCGTGCGCAGCTTTCGCCGGCTGCGGCGGGAGGCGGAGCGGTCGCAGGACGATCCCATCGGACGGGAGGACGACGAGCCGGCGTAGACCGGTTCCACCGAGGGTGGACCCGCTCTCACTCATCGTTTTACGTGGCGACGTGCGTGCGGCAATTGTTTGCAATCGCACGGCAGGCGTCGGGAGAGGTGGAAAGCAGCTTGCTACTTGCGGCGCAGCCGGCGGGCGTTGGCGCGGGAACGCACCAGATAGGGTGCCAGCATGGCGGCGTGACCACGACCGGTCAGCATTGCGATGGTCGCGGCCTGCGCCGCCAGGGTTTTTTCCGTCACCATGCGCTGATACTCGGCAACCGAGCAGGTTCCCTGCGCCATCAGCATGCTGCGGTGATAGATGGTCTCCATCGATGCGGCCGTCATTTCGACCATCATGGCTGGGAGATTGCGGCGGGAGTTTTTGTTCATCGCCTACAAGATGATGGCGGCCACCCGCGCTGGCAAGCGTGACGGGTGCGCGGGACAGCGAACTCGCGCAGACGTTTATGATGGGCTGGTCCGCGGGGTGGCGGGCGGTCGTGGACAGGAGCGCGATAAACTGAACCGGCGGCCTATTCGGCGGCGCGTCTGGCAACTTTTTGCGCAGCCTTCTGGGCGGTCTTCTTGACGGTCTTTCCAGGGACGGACTTGCCCGCGGCAGACGGGCTCTTGGTCGGCTTGCGGGCAGACTTGGCCGGGCGTGGCTTGGCCGCGGCGGTTGCCCCGGCTGCCTTGACCCGTGCGGGCTGCCGCGCCTGGTCGGTGGCCGCGGCCTTGCCGCCTGCCTTGGCCTTGCGGGCCGGCTTGCCACGCTGTTTCAGCGGCTTGCCCTTCTCGGCCAGCAGGGCGACGGCCTGATCCAGCGAGACCTCCTCCATCGCCACCCCGCGCGGCAGGTTCGCCACCGTGTTGCCGTGCTGCGTGTAGGGGCCGAAGCGGCCCTTGCGGATGGTGACGACGTCCTTGTCGGCCGGATGCGGTCCCAGGCTGCGCACGCTGGCCAGCTTCTTCGCCAGCAGGTCGACGGCTCGGTTCAGGCCCAGCGCAAGCACATCGTCGTCCTTGTCCAGCGAGCCGAACACCGCGCCCATCTTCACGTATGGGCCGAACCGGCCGATGCCGACCTCGATCTTGTCCTTGGTCTCAGGGTGCAGGCCAACCTCTCGCGGCAAGGACAGCAGGCTCAGCCCCTGCTCCAAGGTCAGGTTCTCGCCATCCATTCCACGCGGCAGCGAGGTGCGCCGGGGGCGCGCCTTCTTGTCCTCGGACGCTTCGCCCTGCTGGACATACAAACCATACGGGCCGCGGCGGACGGTGATCTCCTCGCCGGTCTCCGGGTGCTGACCCAGGGAGCGCATGCCCTCCTTGAGGGTCTCGCCGCCTTCCTCGCCGGCGTCGATCGCCAGCCGGCGGGTATACTGGCAGGCCGGATAGTTCGAGCAGCCGATGAAGCTGCCGTAGCGGCCGAGTTTCAGACCCAACCGGCCATTGCCGCAGGCGGCACATTGCCGCGGGTCGGAACCGTCGGCGCGGGGCGGAAAGAAGTGCGGTCCCAGGTCCTGGTCCAGCGCGTTGATGACGTCGCTGATCTTGAGGTCGCGGGTCTGCTCGACGGCGCGGGAGAATTCGGCCCAGAAGTCGTGCATGACCCGGCGCCACTCCAGCTCGCCGGCGGAGATTTCGTCGAGCTTTTCCTCCAGCCCGGCGGTGAAGCCGGTATCGACGTAATGCTCGAAGAAGCTGACCAGGAAGGCGGTGACCAGGCGGCCGCGGTCCTCTGGGACGAAGCGGCGCTTGTCCAGTTTCACATAATTGCGATCCTGCAGCACGGAGAGGATCGAAGCGTAGGTGGAGGGCCGGCCGATGCCGAGTTCCTCCATTTTCTTTACCAGGCTGGCTTCGGAATAGCGCGGCGGCGGCTGGGTGAAATGCTGGCTGGCGTCGGTCTTCTCGCGCTTCAGCGGATCGCGTTCGCCCATCGGCGGCAGCATGCGGTTGTCGTCGTCCTCCGCTGCCCCCTCGGCCTTGTCGTCGGTATCCTCGCGATACAGCTTGAGGAAGCCGTCGAAGGCGACGATCGAGCCGTTAGCGCGCAGCTTGATGCCGGTGGGCCTGCCGTGCGCGCCATCGACCACGTCGACGCTGACCTGGTCGAGTTCGGCGGACTGCATCTGCGAGGCTACGGCGCGCTTCCAGATCAGCTCATACAGCCGGCGCTGGTCGTGGTTCAGGTCGCGAGCGATGCGTTCGGGGGTGCGGGTGACGTCGGTCGGGCGGATCGCCTCGTGCGCCTCCTGCGCGTTCTTCGCCTTGCTGGTGTATTCGCGCGGGGCGACCGGCAGGTAGTTGGCGCCGAAGCTCTGGCCGACGTGTTCGCGGATGGTGCCGATGGCCTCACTGGCCATCTGCACGCCGTCGGTCCGCATATAGGTGATCAGGCCGGTGGTCTCACCATCGATGTCGACACCTTCGTACAAGCCCTGGGCGAGACGCATGGTCTGCTGGGCGCCCAGGCCCAGCTTGCGCGAGGCTTCCTGCTGCAGGGTCGAGGTGGTGAACGGCGGCGGGGGGTTGCGCTTGACGCGGCGGCGTTCCACCGATCCAACGCGGAAGCTGCCGGCCTCGACCGCGGCTTTCGCGGCCAGGGCCAGGGTCTCGGTATTGAGGTCGAACTGGTCGAGACGCTTGCCGTTGAGGTGCGTCAAGCGAGCGGTGAAGGGTGCGCCGGCGGGGGTGAGGAACAGCGCCTCGATGGTCCAGTACTCGCGCGGGCGGAAGACCTCGATCTCCGCCTCACGGTCGCAGATCAGGCGCAGGGCGACGGACTGGACGCGGCCGGCGCTGCGGCTGCCGGGCAGCTTGCGCCACAGCACCGGCGAGAGGGTGAAGCCCACCAGGTAATCGAGCGCGCGGCGGGCCATGTAGGCCTCGATCAGCGGCTGGTCGAGTTCGCGCGGATGGGCGATGGCGTAACGGACGGCGTTGCCGGTGATCTCATTGAAGGTGATGCGGCGGACCTCGACACCCTTCAGGGCGTTCTTGTCGGCCAGCATGGCGCGGACGTGCCAGGAGATCGCCTCGCCCTCACGGTCGGGGTCGGTGGCGAGATACAGGGTCTTGGCCCCCTTCAGCGCCTTGGCGATGGCGCCGACCTGTTTGTCGCCGCGGGCGTCGGATTCCCAGTCCATGGCGAAATCCTGCTCCGGCCGCACGCTGCCGTCCTTGGGTGGCAGGTCGCGGACGTGGCCGAAGCTGGCCAGCACGGTATAGCCGCCGCCCAGGTAACGGTTGATGGTCTTGGCTTTGGCGGGCGATTCGACGACGACGACGTCTGACATTGAACGGTGCGGTATCCTAACCAAAAGCGTCCGGCACGGCTGCCACGCGGCTGCCGTGCAATGTCTGTACACGACCCGCCAGCTCTAGTTCCAGAAGAACCGCTACGGTGACAGCCGGCGACAAGTGGCAGCGCCGCACCAGATCGTCAACCAGGGTCGGTTCCGGGGACAGCAGCGACAGGATCTGCTCCGCCGCCCCAGCGGGGGGTTCGGCACTTGTTTCGGCGGGGGCCGGCGGCGGCGGATCATCGGCTTCCGGCAGGCCGGCCGTCGCATACCCGGCCCGGTGGGCATAGGGCTCCGACGGGTCGGGGGCCAAGTTGTCAAAGACGTCAGCCGCGGTTTCCACCAGCACCGCACCCTGGCGGATCAGGTCGTTGGCGCCGCGGGCGCGGGGATCGAGCGGCGAGCCGGGTACGGCGAAGACCTCGCGTCCGGCCTCCTGCGCCAGGCGGGCGGTCTGCAGGCTGCCCGACCGCAAGGCGGCCTCGACCACCACCACGGCCAGCGACAGGCCGGCGATGATGCGGTTGCGGCGGGGAAAGTGGCTGGCCTGGGGCACGGTGCCCGGCGCAGCCTCGCTGACGATCAGGTGGGTCTCACCAATGCGCCGGTGCAGCTCGGCATTTTCCGGCGGATAGGGCTGGTCGATGCCCCCGGCAACCACGGCGATGGTGCGGCCGGTGCGCATCGCACCCCGATGCGAGGCGGCGTCGATGCCGCGCGCCAGGCCGGAGACCACCACCACGCTGTGCGCCAGCTCGGCAGCCAGCGTCTCGGCCATGCGCTGGCCGTTGGCCGAGGCGTTGCGGCCGCCGACCGCGGCGATGCAGCGCCGCGATGCCAGGGAGGCGTCGCCGAGGAAGGTCAGGCAGGGCGGCGCGTCGTCCAGATGGGCGAGCAGCGGCGGGTAGTCGGGTTCGTGCAGGAAGACCATCCGGCCGCCCAGCCTGGCGGTCTGCTCCAGCTCACGCTCCGCCTCGGCGGGCGGCAGGATCTTCAGCGGGGCGGGTTTGCCGCCGGCGCGGGCCAGGCGGGGCAAGGCGTCGAGGCAGGCAGCCGGGCTGCCGTAGCGGGCCAGCAGGCGGCGGTAGGTGACCGGGCCAACGCCCTCGGTGCGAACCAGGCGGAGGTGGTCGATGCGGTCGGTCCAGGCGGACATGGCGGCGGCATTCCCTTGTCGCCGCCGCGGGGGTGCGGGCGGACCGAGGTCACGATCGGGCCACTAGGCGCCTTCCGCCTTGCTGCGGCCGATCCGTGGTTCGGTTCCGGCAAGCAGGCGGCGGATGTTGGCTTGGTGGCGGACGAACACCAGCACGGCAATGGTAAACGCGAGCTTAACGACGTTGAATTCTTCCACGATCAGGCCGACGAGGGGGGCAGCGGCAAAGGCGGCCAGGGCGGCCAGCGAGGACAGGCGCATCAGGAAAGCGACCAGCAGCCAGACGGCGCAGGCCGCCAGACCGATCGGCCAATAGGCGGCGATCAGCACGCCGAGGCCGGTGGCGACTCCCTTGCCGCCCTTGAAGCGCAGCCAGACCGGGAACAGGTGGCCGAGCACGGCGGCGAGCCCGGCGAACAGGGCCATCTGCTGGTCGGCGGTCGCGGCGCGGACGACCAGCACGGCGGCGGCCCCTTTCAGACCGTCCAGCAGCACGGTGGCGGCGGCCAGGCCCTTGTGCCCGGTGCGCAGCACGTTGGTGGCGCCGATGTTGCCGGAGCCGATGTTGCGGATGTCGCCGAGTCCGGCGAAGCGGGTGAGCAGCAGGCCGAACGGGATGCTGCCCAGCAGGTAGCCGAACAGGCAGGCCGGCAGGGCAAGGAGTTCGTCGGCGGACACCGCGATCAGCCGGCCGGAATGGCTTCGCCGGCGGCCTCGTGGATGGCCTCTTGGGTGGTTTCGTGGCGGGCTTCGTCAGCGACTTCGTTATGTGGTTCATGGGGGGCTTCGTGGGGAGGCACGCCGGTTTCGAAGCCGTCGATGCTGTGGGTGTTCTTCTCCTGCCAGTAGGCGGCAACACCGGCCTCGCCCTTGTTCTCGGCCCAGCGGCGCAGGGTGGGGCGCTCTTCCTTGTAGTCGAACAGCGGGACGCCGTAGCCGCAACTGGTCTGCACCATCTGGATGTCCAGGCAGATGACCTGCCGGGCACCGGGCGGTTCCTGGCCGTCGAAGGCAGTCCGCAGCAGGGTGTCGTAGTCGGCGGTGCCGCGCGGCAGGCGGCGGCCCTGGCCGTACAGGCGCAGGATCATCGGCACGCTCTCGAAGCCGCAGAACATGATGGTCAGCCGGCCGGAGGCACGCAGATGGGCGGCGGTCTCATTGCCGCTGCCGGTCTCATCGAGGTAGGCGACCGTGTTCGGGCCGAGCACGCGGAATGCGTCGGCGCCGCGCGGGGAGACGTTGACCCGGCCGGCGGCGGCGGCGGAGCCGGTGAAGAAGATGTGCTGCCGGGCGATGAAGGCTTCATGCGCCGGCTGCAGTTGCAGGTACTGTTTCGCCATACGATTTCCTTCGCTGTCCTGCTGCCGGGTGATCGGCCCGGGTCTTGCCGGTCGGTTGCTGGGTGTTCAGGTTGCCGAAGCCGCGCCGTGTTGCAAGCGGGCGGCCTGCCACAAGCCGGCTGTTCACACGGTTGCGCGTGGCGGATCGGCGCGGGGCGCGGCGGCGGGGGCGTCAGAACAGGCCCTCGATCTCGCCGTCGGCGCGCAGGTGGATCGCCTCCGCGGCGGGCTGGCGGGGCAGCCCGGGCATGGTCATGACGTCGCCGCAGACCACGACGACAAAGCCGGCACCGGCCGACAGCCGCACCTCACGCACCGGCAGGATGTGGCCGGTCGGCGCGCCCAGCAGGGTGGGATCGGCGGCGAAGCTGTACTGGGTCTTGGCGATGCAGACCGGCAACTCGCCGAAGCCGTCCGCCTGGAAGCGGGCCAGCCTGGTGGCGACGGTGGGAGGCACGGCGATGTCCTCGGCGCGGTAGATCTCGCGGGCGATGGTGCGGATCTTGTCGGTCAGCGGCATGCCGCGGTGATACAGCGGCTGATAGCGGGCGGCGCCGGCCTCAATTTGGCCCAGCACGGCGTGCGCCAGCGCCTCGGCCCCTGCCCCGCCGTGCGCCCAGTGGGTGCAGGCGATCGCCTCGGTGCCTAGGGCGGCCATCGCGTCGCGGATCGCGGCGAACTCGGCCGCGGTGTCGGTGGTGAACTGGTTGACCGCGACGACGACCGGCAGGCCGAACTTCCGCAGGTTCTCGACGTGGCGCCGCAGGTTTACCAGACCTTGCTGGACGGCGGCCACGTTCTCCGGCCCCAGCGCGTCGCGGGGCACCCCGCCGTGCATCTTCAGCGCGCGGACGGTGGCGACGACGACGGCGCAGGACGGAAGCAGCCCGGCCGAGGGGCACTTGATGTCGAGGAACTTCTCGCCGCCGAGGTCGGCGCCGAACCCCGCCTCGGTGACCACCACATCAGCCAGCTTGAGGCCGAGTCGGGTGGCTATGACCGAGTTGCAGCCGTGCGCGATGTTGGCGAACGGGCCGCCGTGCACCAGGGCGGGCGAGCCCTCCAGCGTCTGCACCAGGTTGGGGGCGATGGCCTCGCGCAGCAGCACGGCCATGGCGCCGTCGGCCTTGAGGTCGGCGGCGGTGATATTCGTCCCGTCGCGACGCTGGGCGACAATCATGCGGCCAAGCCTGGCCTGCAGGTCGGGCAGGCCGGTGGCCAGGCAGAACACCGCCATGACCTCGGACGCGACGGTAATGTCGAACGCATCCTCACGCGGGAAGCCGTTGGCCACGCCGCCCAGGCTGGCGACGATGCCGCGCAGGGCTCGGTCGTTCATGTCCAGGCAGCGGCGCCAGGAGATCCGGCGCGGGTCGATGCCGATGTCGTTGCCCCAGTAGATGGCGTTGTCGATCATCGCCGCCAGCAGGTTGTTGGCCGAGGTGATGGCATGAAAGTCGCCGGTGAAGTGCAGGTTGATCTGGTCCATCGGCACCACCTGGGCATAGCCGCCGCCGGCCGCCCCACCCTTCAGGCCGAAGCTGGGGCCCAGGCTGGGCTCTCGCAGGCAGATCGCGGCGCGCCGGCCGATGCGGTTCAGCGCGTCGCCCAGGCCGACGGTGGTGGTGGTCTTGCCCTCGCCCGCCGGGGTCGGGTTGATGCCGGTGACCAGCACCAGGGCGCCGTCCGGCCGGCCGGCCAGGCTATCGATGAACGGCAGGCCGACCTTGGCCTTGAAGCGGCCATACGGTTCCAGCGCCTGATCGGGAATACTTAGCCTGGCGGCGACCTGCTGGATCGGCTGCAGGGTGGCGGCACGGGCGATCTCAAGGTCTGGGTTCATCAGGCGGCGGCTTCCCTTCGGATGATGCCAAGGTCCCGCAGGGACTGGTCGATGGCGGCGACCGCACCTTTCATGTCGTCAGGCGTGATGGCGCCGATGCAGCCGACACGGAAGCTGGGTTGCGGGGTGTTGTAGAAGTTGCTGATCAGGATGCTGCGGCGCTTCAACGCGTCGACGAAGGCCTGCAGGTTCCAGGCGGGATCGTCGGGGGCGTGGACGTTGACGATCACCGGCCCCTGACGGGATGGCGGCAGCCACGGCGTCAGCCCGATCCCCAGCATGCCGTCGTACAGGGTGCGCATGTTGTCGGTATAGCGCTGCAGGCGGTTTGCCTGGCCCTCGGCGTCGAGCAGGTCGAGGGCGACGTCGAGCGCGGCCAGGATCTGTGCCGGCGGGGTGAAGCGGAAGCTGCCGTCGCCGGACCGCAAGGTGGTTTCCAGGATGTCGGCCAGATCGAACGACCAGCTACCGGCCTGGCCAGCCCGGCCACTCAGGCGGTCGATGCGGGCGATGGCGAAAGCCATGCCGGGCAACGCCTCCAGGCACTTATTGCTGGTGAAGACGGCGGCATCGACCTCGGGCTGGGCGGAGAGGTCCAGCGGCAGGGCGCCGAAGGCGGAGACCGCGTCGATGATCATCCGCCGGTTGGCGCGGCGCACTGCCCGGCCGACTGCCTGGACATCGTGGATAACGCCGCTGCCGGTCTCTGAGTAGACCATGCCGACATGGCTGAGCGTGGGGTCGGCGTCGAGGGCAGCGGCGACGCGGTCCGCATCGGTGGCGTCGGTCAGGCCCAGCGGCAGCGGCACGGGCACGCGCCCAGCCTCCTGCGCCAGGCGGGTCATGCGGTTGGCGTAAGCGCCGGTGGCCGGGATCAGGATGCGGCCGCCGGGCGGCAGGAAGCTGCGCAACGCCGCCTCGGTGACGAAGTGGCCGCAGCCCTGCAGCGGCAGCACCATGTGCTGGTCGGGCAGGCCGCCGGCGATGGCCAGGATGCGGCGGCGCAGGCGGGCGAGGAAATCGCGGAACTCGTTGTCCCAGGGTGCCAGATCCTGCGCCAGTGCGGCGCGGACTTCCGCTCTTGTGGTGACGGGGCCGGGGATCAGCAACAACATTGTGGAAAACTCGCACGCGGGGCGTGAGAAATCCACCCACGCGGCGGCGATTGGGTGGTAGGAATCGGGTTATGAACACGCTGATCGCCCTGCCCGCCTGGGTGCCCTGGTGGGTGCCGATTGTCCTGCTGGTGCCGGCCCTGCTGTATGCGCTGGCGTTTCTGTTCATGCCGTTCAGCGTGCTGGGGGTGAAAACCCGGCTGGAACTGATCGAGGCCAGGCTGGACGAGATCCAGCACGAGATCCGCCATGTGGCGCTGCGGCTGCCAGTGGGCCCTCAGGAGGTCGACTTCGAGGACGTCTACGCGCCGATCCAGCAGACCCGCAAGCAGCCGCGCCCGATCAGTCCGCGGCCGCCGATCCCGCCGGCGCCGCAGGACCTGTATGATATGGACGAGCCGCGGGAGCGCCCTGCCCCACCGCCGCACATGCGCCCGGCGCAGCGCAACGAGATGAGCGGCCGGTCGGAGCCGAGGCTGGACCGCAGGAGGTAGACGGCGGACGGGGGTGGGGAAGCGCGGTGGTACCGCTCCGTGTGATGCCACTTCCGCGGATCACGCTCCAAGTCCCGCGTCATCGGGAGGGCATTGCCGACGTGTGCTCTCCCGCTTAGCTCGGCTTGTCCTCATCCACGCCGCCTCCCTGCATCGTCATTGTAACCACACGTGCGACCAGGATCGTCGGCAGCAATTGCCCAATGCATGCCTCAAGCGTGCATAGTGCCCTTGCCATTGGATGGACCGGAAGGATATCGCCATATCCAAGGGACGTCAGCGTGGAGAATGAAAAATAGTCGAGCGCCGCCCGGAACTGGGCTGCCTGCCCGGCTGGTGGAAGGTGGTCATACGAGCCGGGCAAGAGCTCGGCAATAATGCGATGCACGAACGCGAACAGCAGGCCGAGGTTCAGGTAGAAAACCACGGCACCACGGATGCGGTGGGCGGTAAACCGGCCAGGGCGGAAGACGGCCCGCACGACGACGATGGCCAGCAGCAGGAACGTGGCAAGGCCGGTAACTTCTCCCGCAACCCTGAACTGCCAACCCTGAACCCAACCTTGAAAAGCCGCCGTCAACCCCGCAAGCGCCAGCATGGTCACGCCCAACGTGGGCACCCAGCGCCCCCGGGCCAGGATAATCGTCAACGACATGAAGACGAGCAACAGGACAGCCGTCAAGCTGGACGGGAACGGCAAGCCGCTAGCCGAGGCCGGTACCACTCCAAAGATGGTGACCGCCTGGATCACCAGCAGGATGGTCATGCTCCTGTCATGCCAGCGGTGGCGCAGTATTCTCGTTCGTTCAAACATCGTTACCAGTCCATGTCAGGCGTTGCCTGCACCAGGGCAAGGTTGGACCAACCTTAAACAATTGCTCTGATACCAGCCGACCGATGAACTAACTTTTTTATCTGCTGGCGGTCGGCTGGTATCTTATTGATTTCGCGCGCGGCCGCCCCGCCATGTGTGGACGGCCCCTTGGGTGCAAGGTGCTCCGACAGATATCTGACAGGTGGTTCGACTGCGATCATGTGTCCGGCCTGTTGATGCGGCCTCATGACCGCTGGCCCAGATGGGTTCCGTGATCCGGTCCCAAACAACCCCACGGCTTTGAGAGCCATTGGCGGGGACGGGTTTTCCGGATCGTCGTGTCGACCGATTGTCATCTTTGTCAGCTCTTACACCCCAGCATACGAGCGGATCAGGCGGCGACCGGCTGCTGCCGATAGGCCTCTCCGGTCGTCATCATAGCCCAGGCGATCCGGGCCATCTTGTTGGCCAGCGCGACTGCAGCGAGTTTGCGCGGCCGGCGTTGCAGCAGTTTCGACAACCACGCGGTGGCAAGCTTGTTGCCCGGTTTGCTGGCGACTTTGATGACCGCCGTGGCATGTGTGGACGGCCCCTTGGGTGCAAGGTGCTCCGACAGATATCTGACAGGTGGTTCGACTGCGATCATGTGTCCGGCCTGTTGATGCGGCCTCATGACCGCTGGCCCAGATGGGTTCCGTGATCCGGTCCCAAACAACCCCACGGCTTTGAGAGCCATTGGCGGGGACGGGTTTTCCGGATCGTCGTGTCGACCGATTGTCATCTTTGTCAGCTCTTACACCCCAGCATACGAGCGGATCAGGCGGCGACCGGCTGCTGCCGATAGGCCTCTCCGGTCGTCATCATAGCCCAGGCGATCCGGGCCATCTTGTTGGCCAGCGCGACTGCAGCGAGTTTGCGCGGCCGGCGTTGCAGCAGTTTCGACAACCACGCGGTGGCAAGCTTGTTGCCCGGTTTGCTGGCGACTTTGATGACCGCCGTGGCACCGAGCACGAGCAGTTGGCGCAACCGTTCGTTGCCGGCGCGGCTGATGCCGCCCAATCGCTGCTTTCCGCCGGTCGAGTGTTCCTTTGGCGTCAGACCGATCCAGGCTGCCAGGTGACGGCCTGATTTGAACGCGGTGGGGTCGATCTCGAGCGCGAGGCTGAGAGCGGTGATTGGACCGATGCCAGGGATGGTGGTCAACAGCCGGCTGACCGGGTTGGTCTTGTGCGCGGCTGTCAGCTTGGCGTCGATAGCCATCAACCTGGTGTCGAGATGTTCAATTTCCTGGCCGAGCAGCAGCAGCATGTCGTGGGCTTCGGGCGGCAAGTCGGTCTGCGCCTGTATCGCCTTCAACAACGGGGCCACCTGACTGACGCCCTTGGCGGCGATCACGCCGAACTCGGCGGCGTGGCCGCGTAACGTGTTGACCAGTTGCGTGCGTTGACGGACCAAAGTTTCACGTACTTTCAGCACCATGGTCTGGGCTTGTTGGGTCGCGGATTTCATCGGCACGACACGCATTCCTGGCCGGCCGGCGGCTTCGCAAATCGCCTCGGCATCGTTACGATCATTTTTGGCACGTTTCACGAAGGGCTTGACGTATTGCGGCGGGATGAGCTGCATGTGATGGCCAAGCTCTGTCAACATGCGGGCCCAGTAATGGGCGCTGCCACAAGCCTCCATGGCAATTTCAGTGGGCGGCAGCTTGCGGAAAAACGGCATCATCTGCGCGCGGCGCAAATTGCAACGGCGAACCGGCTGATCTGCCTCGTCTATGCAATGCAGGGTGAAAACGGCTTTGGACGTGTCAATGCCGATGCGCTTAATCTGGGTCATGGATGGCTCCGGTCTCGGTGGGTGACAACCCGAGTCTGGCACGCAATGCCGTGGGGCCGTCCACCCCAACAACCCCGCGCGCGGTACCAGTCAACGCAAGCGTCGCCTGGTATGATACCGGCGGCCCGACGGGATGACCGGTGGCACAGACCTACATGCGGTGCATGCCGACCGCGCGGCGGGCGATGACCTTGCCCGACGTCATCTCGCCTGGCTTTACCTCGCTTGGGCGCTGGCCTCGGAGCGGGTGGCGCCGGAGCGGGCGGCCAGGGCGGCGGCCATGAAGGCGTCGAGGTCGCCGTCCAGCACCGCGTCGGGGTTGCCCTTCTCCATGCCGGTGCGCAGGTCCTTGACCAGTTGGTATGGTGCCAGGACGTAGTTGCGGATCTGGTGGCCCCAGCCGATGTCGGTCTTGGCATTCTCCTGCGCGGCGCTGACCGCCTCGCGCCGCTGCAGCTCCGCCTCATACAGCCGAGCCTTCAGCATCGCCATCGCGGTGGCGCGGTTGCGGTGCTGGCTGCGGTCGGTCTGGCAGGCGACGATGATGCCGCTGGGGACATGGGTGATGCGGATGGCGCTCTCGGTCTTGTTGACGTGCTGGCCGCCGGCGCCGGAGGCGCGGTAGGTGTCGACCTTCAGGTCGGCGTCGTTGACCTCGATGTCGATCGAGTCGTCGACCACCGGATAGACCCAGACGCTGGCGAAGCTGGTCTGCCGGCGGGCGTTGGCGTCGAACGGGCTGATGCGGACCAGGCGGTGGACGCCGCCCTCGGTCTTCAGCCAGCCATAGGCGTTTGCCCCGCTGACCTGCAGGGTGGCCGACTTGATGCCGGCCTGCTCACCCTCGCTTTCCTCGATCAACTGCACCTTGTAGCCGTGCTGTTCGGCCCAGCGCATGTACATGCGCATCAGCATCTGCGCCCAATCCTGCGCCTCGGTGCCGCCGGCGCCGGAGTTCAGCTCGACATAGCAGTCGTTGGCGTCGGCCTCACCCGACAGCAGGCTTTCGATCTCCCGCCGCTTGGCCTCGACGGCGGCGACATTGAGCGAGGCCATGGCGTCGGCGACCATGGCGGCGTCGCCCTCGGCCTCGGCCAATGCGATCAGCTCCATGGCATCGGCGACGTCGGACTCCAGTTGACGCACGCCATCCATGGCGGAGGCGATTTGGTTGCGCTCACGCATCAGCTTCTGGGCGGCGGCGGCGTCATTCCACAGCGCCGGGTCCTCGGCGCGGTTGTTCAGCTCCGCGAGGCGGGCTTCCGCGGCATCCCAGTCAAAGATGCCTCCTCAGCAGTGCGATCGACTGCTTGATCTGTTCGTTCAGGGTGTCGGATTCGGCGGACATCGATCAGCAGATGCTCATTTCCAGGGGCCGCGTCAATACAATCCGCCCAAGCTGTTATCAACCCCACCGTGCACGACGGGTGCGACGGCGGGGCCGCCGCCGCCGGCCATACCCATGCCGGTGGGGCCGGAGGCACCCGGGATCTGGTCGGCCTTGAACGCATCGGTGACGGTGCCGGAGCCGGTGTCCCAGGGGGCCAGGGTGACGCCAGGGGGAACTGGAAACGACAGGGCCGGCCGGCCGGCGAGGACGCTGGCCATGTAATCGTGCCAGATGGGTGCCGCGACGTGGCCACCGGTTTCATTGTCGCCGAGCGAGGCGGGGTTGTCGAAGCCGACCCAGACCACGGTGACCAGGTCGGGGGTGAAGCCGGCAAACCAGGCGTCGGCGAAGTCCTGACTGGTGCCGGTCTTGCCGGCGATGGGCCGGTTCAGCCCCTTGCCGGCTGGGGTGCCGGTGCCGCGCTGGACGACGCCCTGCATCATGGTGATCAGTTGGAAATTGCTGTCCGGGTCGGCGATCTGCGGCCGGCCGTCGGTCAGGGTGGGCGGCTGGGCGGCGTTGGCGCAGTCGCCGCACTGCAGCCCCGGGGCGCGCATCACCACGTGTCCCTCGGGGTCCTGCACGCTGTCGATCAGGCTGGGGATCACCTCGCGGCCGCCGGCGGCGATCGAGGCATAGGCGCCGGCCTCATGCAGCACGGTGGTCTGCACCGCGCCCAGCGCGGCGGGCAGCACGCGGGGCATCGAGTCCACCAGGTGGAAGGCGATGGCGTTGTCGGCAATGGCTCGCATGCCGACCAACTGGGCGACCCGCAGGGTAACCAGGTTCATCGACTCTTCCAGCGCGACGCGCAGCGAGGTCGGGCCGGCGAAGGTGCCTTCAAAGTTGCCGGGACGCCAGCGCCCTTCCGGGGTGTCGATGACGATCGGCGCGTCGAGGAAGCGCTGGCTGGGCGAGATGCCCTTTTCCAGCGCCGTCAGGTAGACCATCGGCTTGAAGCTGGAGCCGGGCTGGCGGCTGGCCTGGGTGGCGCGGTTGAACTGACTCTGCTCGTAGCTCCAGCCGCCGACCATGGCCAGCACGCGTCCGGTCTGCGGATCGAGGGTGACCAGCGCGCCCTGGACCTGCGGGATCTGCCGCAGGATGGCGTTGCCAGGGGCCGGGAACGCCTTGGCTTTCAGCCGCGCCGGCGCGTCCGGCTGGACGGCGGGCGGGTCAATCATGACGACATCGCCGACCTGCACCACGTCGGCCATGCGTCTGGGGGCGGCGCCGGGTTTGCCGTCGCGCGGCTTGCGTGCCCAGGCCAGATCGGTCAGTGCCAGCGCGCCGGCCTGGCGTCCGCCGTCCTGATTCAGCCATTCGACCTTCGCCTCGGACGCCGACAGGCCTGCCACCACCGCCAGCTTCCAATCGGGCAGCATGCCCGGCGGGCGCGGCTGCTGGTTCAGCGCGGCCGGCCACCGCGTCTCAAAATCCGCGGGCGGCAGCGCCAGGTGGGCCACCGCGCCGCGCCAGCCGGCCATCTTGCGGTCGTAGGCCATCAGGCCATCGCGCAGCGACTTCTCGGCCGTTGCCTGCATCGCAGGGTCCAGGCTGGTGCGCACCATCAGCCCACCCTGCGTCGTGGTGTCCTGGCCGAACCGGGCGACGAGCTGGCGCCGCACCTCCTCGGTGAACCAGTCGGCCCCGGGGACCGGCGGCGGCCGGCGGAATTCAGACGGCACAACCGGCGTGGCCTTGGCCGCGGCGGCCTGGGCCTGGGTGATGACGTGGTCCTCGGCCAGGCGATCCAGCACGTAGTCGCGGCGGGAGCGGGCGGCGTCAGGGTATTTGAATGGGTTGAGGTTGTTCGGCGCCTTGGGCAGCGCGGCGAGGAAGGCGGCCTCCGCCACTGTCAGTTGATCCAGCGGCTTGTTGAAGTAGACCTGGGCAGCCGAGGCGACGCCATAGGAGCCGAGGCCCAGGTAGATCTCATTCAGGTACAGCTCAAGGATGCGGTCCTTGCTGAGGTTCTCCTCGATGCGGATGGCAAGGATGGCTTCCTTGACCTTGCGCGAGACGGTGATCTCATTGTCCAGCAGCATGTTCTTGGCGACCTGCTGGGTGATGGTGGAGGCGCCGATGGGCCGCCGCCCCTGTCCCGCATGCGCCAGGTCGAAGACGCTGGCGCGGACGATCGCCATCGGGTCGATGCCGCGATGGGTGTAGAAGTTCTGGTCCTCGGCAGAGATGAAGGACCGCTTGACGATGTCGGGGATCGCGGTGACGGGGACGAAGATCCGCCGTTCCGCCGCCAGTTCGGCCAGCAATCGGGAGTCGCCGGCGTAGATGCGGCTCATGACCGGGGGCTGGTAGTTGCGCAGGCCGTCGACGTCCGGAAGGTCAGCGCTGAAGTGCCGGTAGGCGACGTAAAGTCCAACGCTGCCGACCACCCCGCCCAGCAGCACGATACCGAGCACGGCACCGAGCACGCCGCGGACCATGCGGCCGAAGACACCGCGGCGGTGCTTCGGCGATTTGCCGTCGCGTTGCGGTTTCGGCGGGGAGGGCTCCGCCCGTTGCGGCACCATCGGTTCGCCCGCGGTCAATCGTCCTGTCATAGACTGGGATATGAGGGTTTTTCGGAAAAACCGCCAGCAACGAGATCGCTACTTTTCAACCTGCGTGGACTTCGATGGGATAGGGTGGGATGTAACAGCACTCCCAGCGTCAGGCTGGCGCGTCAGACCCGATTATACCAAGTCGGCGTATCGCCCATCACTGACGGACGATACGCCGATTTGGCTTGTAGTGGCCGATTCACGCGGCGAAGCGCGTGCGGCGCTTCTCTGCGATCGGGCACTAGACCGCTTTCAGTGCTGGCGGTGTGGCGCGGCGAAATCCTTGAACCACGTCGCGCCGCCGGTATCGTCCAGTCAGGCATCCATTTAAACACCTCGTACGCACGCAATCGCAGAGTTCCTGCCCCCTGGCTGATTGCCTGCCGCAGGAATGGACGGGCTTCCATGGGCCTGTCGTGATCGAACAGCGAACGTCCCGCCGCGCCAGAACCGAACGGCAGGGATGTCGATCACGCCCGCCTGGCCAAGATGGCAAATCCGCCAAAATAGGTCGTAATCCTCGCCGGCGTTCCACATCGCGACGTCGAACAATCCGGCCTGCATCAGCACGTCGCGACGCACAACCACGGTCGACGTTACAAAGAAATTGCCGAGGAACATTGGCGAGGAGAAATCGCCGAAGAACAGGGTGGCCGAGGAGTCGGAAGCAGCAACTTGGCGTTCCTCGAACCGATGACGCAGCCGGTCATACGATTGATAAGCCAAATAGTTTCGCATGAAGTCGTGTCGGATGTTGCCATTCTTATTTATTGCCAATGCGTTGGTGCCGAGCATGACCATGCATGGAGACTGTTGCAGGCAGGAGACCTGCAGCGCCAGCTTCCAGGGCTCTCACACATCGTCAGAATCCAGGAAGGCGATCAGGTCGCCCCGCGATGGGATGGCAGAAAGCACCTGGCTAAGACACGCGCACCAACCTGAAGGTTGCCAAAAAAAAGCCACGCCGGTGCTATAACGTAACTTCAACTCATTCTACGGTGAATTTGATGCCAATCGGTATCACGTGAACGATGGCGTCGCCAAAAAATTGTCGGATGCTCCCGCTCGGTTCAGCCCCAACCTGGATCAAAGTTATCCGCCATATGCTCCGACCCGGTGAAGAACGCATCGACGGCGCGGCGCATCGCCTGGGCGACCAGCCTGCGGTGCTCGACGTGGCTGAGGGCGGCTTCATCGGTCGGGTTCGACATGAACCCCATCTCCACCAGCACGGAGGGGATGTCGGCGGCCTTCAGCACGACGAAGCCGGCGTGGCGGTCGGGGTTCTGCAGCATCGGCAGATCCTGATCCAGGCTGCCGACCAGATGGCGGGCGATGCGCACGGAGCCGACGCGGGTTTCCTGGCGGACCAGGCTGGCGAGGATCTGCGAGACCTCGGGCGAGGTGTTTTCCCAGTGGTGGCCGGTGAACCGGTCGGCGCTGTTCTCGGTCCGAGCCAGGGCCGCGGTCTGGGCGTCGGAGGCAGTTTGCGCCAGGGTGTAGACCGAGGCTCCGCGGACGGAATGGTCCGACAGCGCATCGGCGTGCATGGAGACGAACAAAGCCGCGCCGCGCTGCTGCGCCAGCTCAACCCGACCGTCGAGTGGGATGAAGACGTCGCGGGTCCGCGTCAGCTCCACCCGGTAGCGACCCCCGCTCTCTAGCTGGTGCTTCAGTTCCATCGCGGTGGCGAGAGAGACGTGCTTCTCGAAGGTTCCGCCGACGCCGATGGCGCCGGGATCCTTGCCGCCGTGGCCGGGGTCGAGCATGACCAAAGGCGGCCTGATGCGCGGCGACCCGGTGTTGGGCAACTGGGTGTTGGGCATTTGGGCGGCAGCGTGGCGGTCAGGCGGCGGGCTGGCCGCGGCGGAGCCGTGGCGGGACGCGGTGGCCTGATGCGCCATGGCCCGGTTCACCATTCCGCCATGCAGGGCGGGCGGCAGCAGGAAGGTGCCGAAGACCGATGTTCCCGCGGCGAATCCCCGCAACAGGACACGCCGCGTGACAGGATGAGGGGAAACAGGACGGACGGTAACCGGACGGGCGGGGGCCATGGCTGCTGTTAACACATCGGATCTGTTTTCGCAGCTTGTATGTGGATGACCTAGTATCGCCCATCGGTGAAGGGCGATACGCCGGTTTGGCTTGAAGTGGCCGATTCACGCGGCGAAGCGCGTGCAGCGCTTCTCTGCGATCGGGCACCAGTATCGCCCATCGGTGAAGGGCGATACGCCGGTTTGGCTTGAAGTGGCCGATTCACGCGGCGAAGCGCGTGCAGCGCTTCTCTGCGATCGGGCACCAGTATCGCCCATCGGTGAAGGGCGATACGCCGGTTTGGCTTGAAGTGGCCGATTCACGCGGCGAAGTGCGTGCAGCGCTTCTCTGCGATCGGGCACCAGTATCGCCCATCGGTGAAGGGCGATACGTCGGTTTGGCTTGAAGTGGCCGATTCACGCGGCGAAGCGCGGTTCGCGCTTCCCGGCGATCGGGCACTGGGTTACGTCGATTGCCGCGGTTTGGCCGATCAAGAATGATCCGCTTGCGGTGCGGGACGGTTTGCTTCATGGTCGGTGCGCTCCGGCGATGTCAGGGGGATTGCGCGTTGTCGCGGTCCCTGGCCAGCTCCGGCGGCGCGTGATCCCTTGGTTGGCCCGGTCGGAGCCGGGTTGGCAAATGTGGGGAGGATCCGCCTCGCCGTGGCCACGTCGCCGTCCGCGTCGCGCCCGCCGTCTCGGACTTGTGGCGCGCCGGGGTCCTGCAGAAGCTGGATTGTCTTGCCATTCGGGCAGCATCGGGCGGGCAGCGCCGGCATCGACTTTTACAATGGGCAAGCGCTTCGGCCTGAAGCGCGCCGTCCGAACGTCAGGGACTGATGGAGCACCTCGTGCGACGTTTCTCCGAGTCTGGAAGTCCGCCCGGTTTCCCGGGGGTTTCCAGCCGCGCGGGAAGCGGCAGCGCAGCGTGCCTTTATCGCCATCGTGCTGGATGTTCAGACGGGCCTGTTCCCGCAAGCCTTGCAAGCCGTCCGCAGAGCGGAACCACGACGGGGTCCGGCTTATGCAGCCAGGCGGCACACCGGAGTTCAGGACTAGATGACGAAGCGCATGCTGATCGATGCCACACACGCGGAAGAAACCCGCGTGGTGGTGCTGGACGGTAACCGACTAGAAGACTTCGACGTTGAGACGTCGACCAAACGGCAACTGAAAGGCAACATCTACCTCGCCAAGGTTGTCCGGGTCGAGCCCAGCCTGCAGGCGGCGTTCGTCGAGTATGGCGGCAATCGCCACGGCTTCCTGGCGTTCAGCGAGATCCATCCCGACTACTACCAGATTCCGGTTGCCGACCGGCAACGGCTGCTGGAGATGCAGGCCGAGGAGGCCAGGCGCGAGGAAGAGGAAGACGACCTGGAACTGGCGCTGAGCCAGGCCCCGGCAGCGTCCCAGAGACAAACTCCGGCGCTTGCGCGGAAAGCGGCGGTGGTGCCGGAGGAGAAGCTTCCTCGCGGGACAGCGCCGCAGGCTTGGGCGGTGGCATCTACGCCGCATCTGCTGGCGCCCGTGGGAGCCGTACCGGGCGAAGCTGTGCTGGTGGACGCTGTTTCAGCGGAGGTTGGTGCGGCGGAGGGCGCATCACCGGCCGCGGCCATCGAGGGTGCGGTTGCCGCCGTGACGCCCGTCGGGGACCACGCCGAGGGCTGGGCGACACCGAGCACCCCGAAGCTGGCCGCCGACGCGGCGGAACCGCCCGCTGGCGCCGAGGACGCGGACGTCCAGGGCAAGACGACACAGACGCTGGCCATCGAGGTGGAGCGCATCGTCGCCGACGAGGTCGAGACGGATGAGGCGGATATCTATGATCCGCACAACGATCCGATCCAGCCGACGCTGCCGCCGGAGACCATCGGCGGCAACGACCAGGAACCCCAGGACGACCACCGGGAGCGCCGGCTGCCGCCGCGCTTCATGCGCAACTACAAGATTCAGGAGGTGATCCGCCGCCGGCAGATCCTGCTGGTGCAGGTCGTCAAGGAGGAGCGCGGCACCAAGGGCGCGGCGCTGACCACCTATCTGTCGCTGGCCGGGCGGTTTGGCGTGCTGATGCCGAACTCCCCGCGCGGGGGCGGGATCTCGCGCAAGATCACCTCGGCCACCGACCGGCGCCGGCTGAAGGAGGTGATGGCGGAGCTGGATATCCCGCGCGGCATGGGCATGATCGTGCGCACGGCCGGGGCCAACCGGCCGAAGCCGGAGATCAAGCGCGACTGCGAATACCTGCTGCGGCTGTGGGACGACATCCGCGAGCACACCATGAAGTCGGTGGCCCCGGCGCTGATCTATGAAGAGGCCAGCCTGATCAAGCGGGCGATCCGCGATGTCTACTCGCGCGACATCGACGAGATCCTGGTGGACGGCGAGGATGGCTGGCGCGCGGCGCATGACTTCATGCGCATGCTGATGCCGACGCATGCCAAGAAGGTGCAGCTATGGCGCGACACCATCTCCCCCGGGGGCCAGCCGCTGTTCGCCCGCAACCAGGTCGAGGCGCAGCTCGATGGCATGCTGATGCCGACGGTGCAACTGCGCTCCGGCGGCTATCTGGTGATCAACCAGGCCGAGGCGCTGGTGGCGATCGACGTCAACTCCGGCCGGTCCACGCGTGAGAGGAACATCGAGGAGACCGCGTTAAGGACCAACCTGGAAGCGGCCGACGAGGTCGCTCGGCAACTGCGGCTGCGTGACCTGGCTGGGCTGATCGTCATCGACTTCATCGACATGGAGTCGAAGCGGCACAACGCGATGGTCGAGCGGCGGATCAAGGAGGCGCTGAAGAACGACCGCGCCCGGATCCAGGTTGGCCATATCAGCCATTTCGGGCTGCTGGAAATGAGCCGCCAGCGGCTGCGTCCGTCGCTGGCGGAGACCAGCTTCATCCCCTGCCCGCATTGCGGCGGCACCGGCCATGTGCGCAGCACGGAGAATGCCGCGATCCATGTGCTGCGCGGCCTTGAGGACGAGGGCAGCAAGCGGCGGTCGGCGGAGATCGTGGTGCACGTCTCCACGCCGGTGGCGCTGTACCTGCTGAACCACAAGCGCGAGCGGCTGCGGGAGATCGAGCTGCGTTACGTCATGCGGGTGATAATCGCCGCGGACGACGCGCAGATCGCGCCGCAGTTCCGCATCGAGCGGGTGAGGACGCGCTCCCCTGATGAAGTGCCGGTGGTGGTGACGGCGGAGCCGTCGATGCCGCCGGGTGCGGTGCAGGACAACGAGGAGGATGCCGAGGACGAGGCCGATGCGGTTGCCTCGGACGAGGACGTCGACAACCGTGAGGACGCGGCAGACCGGCATGGGACGGACCGGCACGCGACGGACCGGCATGGGACAGACGGGCATGGGACGGACGGGCACGCGGCGGACAGTGACGCTGGGGAAGCGGCAGGCGATGCCGAGGCGGATGGTGAGGCGGATGCCGAGAGCGGGGCTGATGCCTCGGGTGGCGGCGATGAGGCCGAACGGCGGCGCAAGCGGCGGCGGCGGCGGCGGCGGGGCGGCCGGCGGGACGACCAGCGGGACGACCAGCGGGATGATCAGCCTGGGGGCGAGACCGAGGACGCCGCAGCCGAGGCGCCAGAGTATGCGACACAGCGTGCGCCGGAGCCCGCGCCGGAATTGCAGGCGGTCGCAGCCGCGGCAACCGAGCAGGCCGAGGCCAGCGAGGCGGCTGCGGCAGACGCCGCGGAGACCGGCGAGGTGGCGGCTGGGGCGGAGGACGATGCGCCCAACCGCCGGCGTGGGCGGCGCGGCGGGCGGCGGCGGCGGCGGGACAATGAGACGGAGCTGTCGCCGTTTGCCGTGCCGGGTGCGGACCAGCCCGAACTGCAGCCGGTCTATGCCGGGCCGACGCCGGCGGATCCGTTCGGCGGCCGAGCGTTCGACATCTTCGACGTGATGGACCAGGTGGAGCGGGCGGCCGAGGCGAATCCCTCTGCCCGGGCCAGCGCGGGCGTCGAACCGGGACAAGCGACGGTGGTGAGGACCGAGACCACGGTGGTGACCGAGATCGGCGGCGGCGGTGCGCAGGCCGAGGAACAGGCGGCGGGCCCTGTGGGCCAAGGTGGGGAGGACGGTGTGCCGCTTGCGCAGACCGCCGACATGCCGCACGGCGACGCCGCCGGCACGACGGACCAGGAAGCGGCGCATGAGGGCGCAAGCCATGCGGCGGTTCAAGAGCCAGACACCGTAGCCGCCCCGCACGCAACGGAGCCGGGTGAGATCGCCAACGTTCCAGCGCCGGAGCCGGCGGCTGCCGCGATGGCACCGTTCAACGAGAGCGAGCCATTTGCTTCGGCAGATGGGGGTCAGGCGGCGGACGCCGAGACGCGCGAGCCGCCGGCGCCGGAACCGCTGATCAAGCCGATCCTGGTGGGTGCGGACGGTGAGCCGCCGGTGGCGCGGAAACGCGGCTGGTGGCGGCGGTGACGGTGTGATCGCCCGCAGGCTGGAGATGCCGGCACGAACCTGAGGGACGACGCAACGAGGTCATCTTCAGGGGGCGCCTAGAGCGGCTTCGCGCAGACTGGAATCGCGCTTATGCGCGATTCTGCGCGAGTAGCCGCGTGAAACGATGAGCGAGAGCGGTTCCACCCTCATTGGAACCGGTCTAGTATCGCCCATCAATGAGGGCGATCCCGTCGGTTTGGCTTGAAGTGGCCGATTCACGCGGCGAAGCGCGTGCAGCACTTCTCTGCGATCGGGCACTAGCGATCCGCCGCAGCACGGGCTGAACAGTCTGGCACGCTGAGGATCGAATGCCGACATGTCGGCCCGTGCCGGCGGCGGGGCGTGCAGCGACGGCGGCCATGACATTTTGCGGTCAGATGGGCGGACGGGCGGGTGCCGTGGTTATGGTGGGGGCAGAGCAGCAACCGCTGCAGCAACCGCCGGGGCCGGAGACAGCCAATGGAATACTCGCGCTATTTCAAGTTCCTGGTGTGCGCCCCGGCGTTCCAGCCCGGCGACCTGGAAGGTCAACGGCTGCAGGCGATCACCGAGGAGATCGAGCGCGACGGCTATGGCGTGATGAAGGCGCGCAAGATTGACGACGCCGAACTGGTGATCCAGACCGACGCCGCGGTGGGTTGCGTGCTGCTGGACTGGGGCAAGCGCGGGCCGCAGGGCAAGATGGCCGGGTTGGTCAGCCTGATCCGCAAGCGCGGCCTGGACATGCCGATCATCATCCTGGTGCGCCGCCACCGGCTGGAAGACATTCCCGTCGATGTGCTGCGCGAGGCGGACGGTTATGTCTTCCTTGCTGAAGAGACGCCCGATTTCATCGCCAAGAATCTGCTCAGCCGGCTGCGCCAGTATGCCGCGACGATGAAGACGCCGTTCTTTGGTGCTTTGGTCGACTATGCCGAGGAAGGCAATCAACTTTGGACCTGTCCGGGCCACAACGGCGGCGTGTTCTATGCCCGCAGCCCGATCGGCCGGATCTTCTATCAGCATCTGGGTGAGGCGGTATTCCGCAACGACCTCGACAACTCGGTGCTGGACCTGGGCGACCTGCTGGTGCACGAGGGCCCGGCGCTGGCCGCACAGCAGGAAGCCGCCAAAATCTTCGGTGCCGAACGGACTTTCTTCGTGCTGAACGGGACTTCGGCGTCCAACAAGATCGTGCTGCAGGCGTTGGTGGCGCAGGACGACCTTGTGCTATTCGACCGCAACAACCACAAGGCCGCGCATCATGGCGCGCTGTATCTGGGCGGCGGCATTCCGGTCTATTTGGAGACCGACCGCAACGCGCATGGCCTGATCGGCCCAATCGACTACCAGGCACTGGACGAAGCAACGATCCGGGAGAAGATACGCACCCATCCGCTGGTCACCGACCCGACGGCGTGGCGGAAGGAGCGGCCGTTCCGCGTCGCGGTGGTCGAGCAGTGCAGCTACGACGGCACGATCTACAGCGCGCAGACGATCTTCGAAAAGCTTGGCCCGCTATGCGACTATATCCTGTTCGACGAGGCCTGGGCTGGCTTCATGAAATTCCATCCGATCTACCGCGGCCGGTTCGCCATGGGGCTGCAGGATCTGGGCGCGGGCCATCCCGGCATCATCGCGACGCAGTCCACCCACAAGCAATTGGCCGGCTTCAGCCAGGCCAGCCAGATCCATGTGAAGGACACCCATATCCGGGGCCAGCGGCGCCGGGTCGAGCATCGGCGGTTGAACGAGATGTTCATGATGCATGCCTCGACCTCACCGTTCTACCCGCTGTTCGCCTCGCTGGATGTCGGCGCGCAGATGATGAAGGGGCGGCAGGGCGAGGTGCTGTGGGACGACACGATCCGCCTGGGGATCGAGCTGCGCAAGAAGCTGCGCGCGGTGGCGCAGGAATTCGAAGAGGTGGAAGCCGATCCGGAGCGGCGGTGGTTCTTCGACCCTTTCGTGCCAGATACGGTCGTGCATAACGGTGTGGTGACGAAATGGCAGGACGTGCCGACGGACGAGCTGGCCGTCGACCCGCGGTACTGGCAGTTGGTGCCGGGTGCGCCGTGGCACGGCTACCGGCATTTGGCCGACGGTTACGCGATGACTGATCCGAACAAGCTGACGTTGCTGACGCCGGGCTTCGATCGGCGCACCGGCGGCTACAGCGAGCATGGCATCCCTGCCCCGGTGCTGGCGCAATACCTGCGCGAGAACCGGATCGTTGCGGAGAAGAACGACCTGAACAGCATCCTGTTCCTGCTGACGCCGGGGGTGGAGTCCAGCAAGGCGGGGACTCTGCTGAGCGCGCTGGTGTTCTTCAAGCGGCTGCACGACGACAATGCCGCGCTGGAGGACGTTATCCCCGCGTTCGTGCACAAACGTGCGCCGCGATACAACGGGATGCGGCTGCGCGACCTGTGCCGGCAGATGCATACGTTCTACCGCGATAACGATACCAGCGGCCTGCAGCGGCTGCAGTTCCGCCCGGAGCATTTTCCAACCCTGGCGATGCGGCCGCAGGAAGCGGCGCGCCGTCTGGTGAAGAACGAGGTGGATTACCTGCCGCTGGAGGAACTGTCCGGGCGGATCGCCACCACGCTATGGGTCGTCTACCCGCCCGGGATCGCCACCATCGCGCCCGGCGAGCGGCTGGACGAGCGGGCGCAGCCGATGATCGATTACCTGAAGGTGTTCGAGCGGGGGGCCAACCTGTTCCCTGGGTTTGAGAATGAGATCCAGGGCGTCTACCGCGAGAAGCAGCCGGACGGATCGACACGGATGTTCACTTATGTGACGAGCTAGTGGGGAATTGACGCTTGGTAACCCCGGGAGGGTGCTTTTGCGGTCGCTTGAGACTTGACGACACTCATCGCAAACGGTCGGCTCGGATCGCTCATTAGAGCGGTTTCCGTTCGCCTCAGCTCACGGACCCCGCTCTAACTCATTGTTTGGTCGCGTGATTCACCGTTCCGGTGATGCCACCTGCTCGGATCACGCTCTAGCCGATGATGCGAGCCTCCTGCACATAGCCGAAGCCGCCCTTGCCTGACCAGGCTCGGCCGTCAGGATAGCGCAATTCTATCCCGGCGAGATCCTTCTCATCCGCCAGACGCATATTGACGCCTATCTGGACATTTCCGAACTTCGATACGGCATTCTCGGTTAGACTGAAATGCGTCGTTGAACCGCAACTTGCACAGAAATGGATTTCCGCGGCCGGGTCTTCTTTGTCTTCCCGGCTATATCCCTGCGTCGTTCCCTCAATGCCGACTTCCGAGGGATGGAGATAGGCCCAGCGGGAACCCGATTTGCTGCAGAGTGTGCAGTTGCACTCGTTAATGAAGCCTGGTTGCTTTGGGATTTCGATGCGGACTCGGCCGCAGAGGCAGGAGAGCTTCAACATTCTCATATTATATCAGGAAGGCCGCTTATCCGGTAGCTCGGGTCTGGTTTCCCACCCACTCATTGCCGTTTCCACATCGGCCGCGCCGGGTACGAAATGTCAGATTTTCACCACTAGCCGTTGTTTGGTGGGCCGATGCACCGAATCTGTAAGCCAGATGGTCGGCCGCCGAAACTCAGTTCTCATACCGGCGGCCCGTCTGATGGAAGTGTCAGCAGTAAAGGCCGCTGGAATCAGAGGCTGCCTGCGTTCAGTGGACGCGCTTTGAGCTGGATGAGGACAGAGCGCGCACATCGTGGAAGGCCTGGACGAGATGGTCGTCCAAATTACTCGGACCATCGTCGAGCCATGAAGTTATCGCATGGGTAAGTACGGCCATCCCTGTGTGGGCCGCCAAGGTTGCCAAACGATCGGCAACGCCACGTTGACGTAGCGCCGATGCCAGCGTGGCGGTCAACGATCCAACCTTGGCCAGTTCGCGTTCCTGCAGTGCTGCGCTGCTGGCGATGACCCGTTGCCGGGGCCCGGAGAATGGACGGTTGTCGACAAACAGTTGCTCCACCGAGCGGAATGCCACGAACAGCGTGTCCCAGGGACCAAGCGCAGGCGGCGCGGCGGCCACCGCGCTGATCAGCGCCGCGCTCAGCACAGCCTCGCCGTCAAACAGTACCTCTCTTTTGTCCGGGAAGTGACGGAAGAAGGTGCGCTCCGTCACTCCGGCCTTCGCAGCGATCTCGGCGGTCGTGGTCTGATCGTAACCACGTTCGCGGTACAGCTCCAACGCCGCTTGCTGAAGGCGGCGACGCACGTCCTCCCGGTTTCGCGGCATCGATAAAACACCCTATTGTCAGCCACTGACATAATCCTATATCGTCAGTGACTGACGAACCAGTCCCGCTATGAGAATTGCATGGCCGCTCGTGGGACGGCGCTTCGCGGCCATGCACCTGAAGCGGTTTCACCCGGGGTGGAACCATTTGCGGTTCATCGTTCACGAGGCTACGCGCGCGGAATTGCGCTGGTGCGCGATCGAGCCTGCGCAAAGCCTCTTCAACAGGCAATTGGAGGCCTACCATGACCGAAGCTGAACCCGCCACTGCCACCATGAAGACGCTTCGCTTCCACGGCTATGGCGAACCGGCGGACGTGCTGAGGCTGGATGACGCGGCGATCCCCAGCCCGGCTTCCGGCCGCATCCGGGTCGTCGTGCACGCATGCGGGCTCAACCCCGCCGATTGGGCCCTCTGTCGGGGCTTGTTCGCCGGCAATCTCCCTCGCGGGATCGGGCTGGAGGTTTCGGGTCGTGTCGATGCGGTGGGCGCCGACGTGACCGATGTCGGCATCGGCGATCATGTGCTGGGAATGGCCGACTATGCCGGATGCGCCAGCGCCGGCGCATCAGACCGCGCGATCATGAACCACTGGACGCGTGTTCCGGTGGGGCTCGACCTTGTCGACGCGGCCGCGCTGCCGATGGCGGTTGAGACGGCGGTCCGCAGCCTTGGAAATCTTGGCGTGGCGGCGCAGCAGACGATCCTGATCCATGGAGCGGGAACAACGGTGGGATTTGCGGCTGTCCAGATCGCGTTGATGCGCGGCGCCAATGTGATCGCCACCGCTGGCGAGACGTTCGCCGACCAACTGCGTGCTTTCGGGGCAAAGGTGACGCGCCATGGCGACGGGATGGTCGATCGGGTTGCCGACCTCGCCGCAGGCCCCCCCGATCTGGTTCTGGACACAGCTCCGATCAGCGGGGTGTTGCCTGATCTCATCAGGATCGCCGGCGGTGATCCTCGCCGTGTTCTGACGATCAGCGACTTCGAGGCAGCCTCGCGGCTTGGCGCCCGTAGCAGCTTCGACGAAGACGCTACCTTGCGCTATGACGTGCTGGACGAGTTCGCCCAGCTTGCCGCTTCCGGCCGGTTCACGGTGCCGGTGGGCCGCAGGTTTGCTCTTGAGGATTGGCGTGCGGCGCTCGAGGTCAGTCAAAGCAGGCAGGCCCGCGGCAAGCTGATCATCCTGCCCGCCGGCATCGCCTCAGCGGACTAGTGCTCGTTCGCCTTGGCTCAGGGACATCGTAAGAGGGGCAAATCCGCGGGCGGCGCTCGATTTTAGCTTGTGCGATGTTGCGGGGTACGATTCAAGCTCTGTGTGAACGCATAAGCACGGGTCCCAAAACAGGGCTTGGGTTCCAGGGCTGTTCAACCCTGGGTCAGCCATTGCGGATTATGATGCGTGCCGTCGAAATGCTCGGTGGTCTTGTAGCGCTCGGTCTTGCCGGTCATCGCGATCTGCGCGCTGCGGGCCAGCAGCGCCTCGCGGAACGCCGGCGTCGGTGGCATGTAGGTGCGCACCGCCTCCAGCGCCTGGTGCAGGATATCCATGCTGTCGATGCCAGTCATCTGGCTGCTGATCGGCAGGCTCATTGGGTATTGCAGCATCTGGATCGGCGGCATCACCCGCGACTGCAGGATGAACGGGTCGCCGAACGCCTTCATGCCAATGATGCCGGTGCCACGCGCGACCGCAATCGGCACAACGGTTTTTTCGAAGCTGTCGTAATGCGCGTCCATGATGTTGAGCGGCATCTGCACGCTGTCGAAATGGAAGCCGTGCTGGTCGGCGGTTTCAAACATGCGCGCATGGATCGCCGGACTCTTGTGGCCGGTGAAGCCGATATACCGCAGCTTGCCCTGCTCGCGCGCTTTCAGCACGGCCTCAAGCGCGCCGCCCTGCGCGAACACCCGCGCGGGATCGTCAAGGCGAATGATTTCGTGGAACTGCAACAAATCGAGGTGGTCGGTCTGCAGCCGGGTCAGCGATGTTTCGATCTGACCCATTGCCGCCTTCGCGGTGCGCCCGTCGATCTTCGTCATCAGGAAGACGCGCGCGCGGTAACCCTGTTGCGACAAGGCGCGTCCAAGCCGCAGCTCGCTTTCGCCACCGTTATAGTCCCAGCAATTGTCGCAGAAGTTGATCCCGGCATCGATGCTGGCATGCACCACCCGGATTGCCTCGTTGTTGGTCATGCCGCCCGGCTTGGCCAGATGAAAGCCGCCGATGCCGACCAACGATACCGCTTCGCCGCTGCGGCCCAGGGGCCGATATTTCATGTCAGGGTGCTGCGGGATCGCGGCGGTGACGGTTCCCGGCCGCGGCGCTACGCTGGCTGGCGCCGCCGCCGGGGCAGCGCCCGCCGGTGCCGTGCCCACCGCCGTAACGGCGGTGACGGTCTTAATGAAATCGCGACGATCCATGGCCGTTATCCCTCTTTCCGATCAGGCAAGCGCCCTGCCCATCACACCCAGGACCCGCAAAGCGGCACAGGCGGCGCCGTATCCATTGTCGATGTTCATTACGCTGAGGCCGGGCGCGCAGGAGGCTAGCATCGCGTCCAGCCCGGCACGCCCGCCGACAGCGACCCCGTAGCCGACCGAGGTCGGTACGCCGATGATCACGCCCGGCAGCAGCCCCGCCACCACCGAGGGCAGAGCGGCATCCATGCCCGCCACCACGATGACCACCGCGTAGCCGCGGAGTTCGTCGACCCGCCGCAGCAGGCGCCACAGCCCGGCGACGCCGACATCGGTGACCTCGGCAGCATCGTGCCCGGAGAAGCGCAGCGTACGCACGGCCTCGCGCGCCACCGGCAGGTCCGACGTTCCCGCTGTCACCACCGCCACCCGCCGGCCTTCCCGCAGCGTCGCCGGCTGGCCATGCCAAGCCGTGCGCGATACCGGATCATAATCGAGTCGTGCCGCGATGTGCTCGGGCAGGTCGGCGAACCGCGCCGGGTCGAGCCGGGTGAGCAGCAACGGTGTATCCGGCACCGAGCGCAGGATATTGGCGATCTGGTTCGGCGACTTACCGGCGCAATACACGGCCTCACTGAAACCGATGCGCGCCGTCCGCTCACTGTCGAGCTGGAATTCGGTCATGGCTGTGCCAACCGAGGAACGTCGGCGGCATGCCGGAGAAAGGCGCTGCCAGTCCGGTAGGCAGCGAACCGAAGCGTGCGGGGAGGCTGACTAGACTGCGCGACAAGTTCCGCGATGGTGCGGCGCAAAGGGGCGTCCAGGCCGTCCTGCACCGCCCGCAGCGACATCGCGTCGAGCTCGATGACCAGACCGTCACGGCGAACCCGGCAGCGCACCACGCGTCCGTTGCTGCCAAGCTGTGCGGCCACTGATCTCTCCACGGCATGCACCAGAGCCAGCGTGGCCGGTTCAATGAACAGGCCGGTCTCGATCCGGCTGGACAAGCAAGGCGCCGATGGCAGGTCGGCCAGGTGGCCGAGGCCGACCAGCGGTGCGATCCGACGCAGCGTCGCCTTGGCGATTGACGCCTCGACGAATGGGTGGCGCACGGCGTGGATTTCGGCCGCACGCAGTCCGGGCCGGTAGTCGCCCAGGTCGTCGGTATTGGTGCCCGACAGGATCAGGGTATCCGAACCACGCAACCGGATTGCGATCGCACCATACAGGTTGGTCTTGCAGAAGAAGCAACGGTTCGCCGGGTTGGCGCGGTAGTCTGGATCATCGAATTCGCCGGCGTCGAACACCACCAGCCGGGTGCTGAGCATTGCCGCAGTCGCACGGGTCCGTTCGGTGGCTTCCCGCGGCACGGCCGGTGACGTCGCATGGTGCAATGTCAGACGATCTCCCAGAACCGGCGCGGCGGCGGCCGAAAGTGTCAGGCTGTCGATCCCGCCGCTGACCGCGACGGCGACACGCGGCACGTCCATCCGGGCCAGCAGCGTCCGCAGCCGGCCAAGTGCCGCGTGTGGGTCCCCGCGGAGGTCTCCATTGGGGTCCGAGCTATCGGTCATAAGGTTCACGGCGGTACGTCCCGGTGCATTGCCATTGCTTCGGCCTGCCGCCGCAGTCGGGTGCGGGCAGCGTGGCCTGGCAGGCCGAGCAGGTGGTCGGCCTCGGCCTTGCCGGTCCGGCCGTCCGGACGCTCGACCAGCTTCACATCCACCGATGCGCCGTCGACGGCCACGCGGGCCGTCTGGCGGGGCAATGCCTGCCCTTCGACCAGATGCGTGCGCAGGCCGATGGTCGTGGTTTCGCGGAAACAGGCGGCGGTGACGTCAGGCAGCGCATCCGGTGCCGCGAGAACCTGCACATGCACGGCCATGCGGCCCTTTTTGCCGATCGCCGGCATCTGCACGATGTCGTGCACGCCATCGACCGCCCTGATCCGCTCCAGGCCGGCGGCAAGATCCTCGCCCGACTGGTCGTCCACCTCGAACGCGATCACGGCAAGTGTCCGATGTCCGGTGGCGGGCTTAGGGGGCCGGGCCGTCTCGGTCACCAGCACGCGCACGCAGTTGCTGGTGCCTGGCAGGGTCTTGGTGCCAAAGCCGATGCCGCAACCGGCCAGTCGGCCAGCCGGCCGGCTGCCGAGGACGCCGCTGTCCTTCAGGTAGCGGAGGATGGCGGCGCCAGTGGGGGTGACGCGCTCGCCTGGGATGCCGTCATCCAGCATGTCGAAGCCATCCAGCAGCAGCACGGTGGCCGGGGCTGGTACCGGCATGAGGCCATGCGCGGTGCGGATACGGCCCGCGCCCAGCGGGAGGGCCGAGATGCTCCAGCTTGTCGCGCTGATCGCGTCGATCAGCGTGGCGGCGGCGACGATGTCGGCGATGGAGTCCGCGGCACCGACCTCGTGGAACGAGACGGCGTCGGCGGGGACGCCGTGAACGCGGCCTTCGGCGTCGGCGAGGGCGGAGAAGATGCCCACGGCGGGGGCGAGAACCGCGGGATCGAGGCCGCAGGAGAGCAGATCAGCGCGGATCTGTCGCCAGGCGCGGTGTGCATGGTCATGTCCGTGATGATGGTCGTGCCCGTGGTCGTGCGTGTGCGACCGGATCGTTGCGGCGGGTGCGTCGGCAGGCCGCCCATCCGCGCCTTCGACCCGGAAACGAAGGCCGGCCAGGACGCCGTCGTTATGCGGCAGAAGCCGGCAACGCACCGGGACCGCCTTTGCCACCGCGTCCGCGACGAGGTTTGCATGTTCGGGAAACGCCGACAGCAATGCAGCCGCAAACATGTCACCGGCCAGGCCGCCAAGTGGATCGAGATGCAGATGGATCATCATCGGATGATGGGTAGGGAGTGGTGTCTTGTCCACGTTCCGACCCTGCGTACGACGGTCGGCCCACACAGGCGTGTTCAAGAGAATGAGCAGCGCCCGGTCATCGGTGCCACGCAGGGGCGACGAATCGCTCAGCACCAGTCACCGAGGTGTCGATTTTCAGGCGCTGGCGATTCCCAATCAGCTTAGCCTCGGCCCAGGGTCCATCCCCATGAGAACCCGTCCCCCGAGCGGATACCACTCGGGCATGATGTTGGCGGTCTGCCCGACGACATGCAGGTCGCGCCAGCACTCCGCCAAGCGGCTTTCCTGCTTGAACGACGTGCTGCCTCCCATCCGATACATCAGGTCCATCGCATCGCGCGCGCAGTCAGCGGCGAATGTCGCGGCCAGACGGCAGCGGGCGCGCTGTTCCAGCGTGGTTTCCTCGCCGGACGCGATGGTGTCCCACAATTCGCGGATCATGGCGGCTCGATAGGTGCGGCCGGCGTTCAGCATCGCGTCCGCGCGGCCGATCGCTTCCTGCACCTGGGCGCTGTCGCACAACTTCGCCGAACTCGCGCGGCCACGTGGCACCTTTCCGCCCGCCAGCTCGATCAACGCATCGATCCCCGCCCGCGCGATACCGGTCAATACCGAGCAGTGGTGCGGCCCGACCCAGGCGAAGCTGGGCATTGCATAGGTGATGCCCGGCCAGTGTGCCCATTGGTTGTCCAGCGGCGCGCCGGCATGCACCATGACCCGCCGTTCGGGGACAAACACGTCCTCGGCGGTCCAGTCGAAGCTGCCGGTGCCGCGCATGCCCGTCACGTCCCAGCTTCCCGGTATGACCGTGACCTCATGCCTGGCGAAGGTTCCGCGCCAATACCCGGGGCCGCGTCCTGCAATCGTGAAACTGCCGGTCATCCAGGACGCTTCCTGGCAGCCGCTGCCAAATGTCCAGCGGCCGGTGACCCGATAGCCGCCGTCCACCGGTTCGGCTGTCCCGCCACCCGGCACGGCGGTGCCGGCGAGGATCGTATCGGCGCCGTTGGCGTAAATCTCCCGCACGCCATCGCCCGGGTAGCCCAGCGTGATCAACTGCCCGACCCCATTGTTGGCAACGTTCCAGCCGGCGGATCCCAGACCCTGGGCCAGCAGTTCGACGACGCGCTGGTAGGTCAGCGGATCGACCTGCAGGCCGCCCATCGAGCGAGGCATCACCAGGCTATAGAACCCGGCCGCGCGAAATTCGCTCACCAGCTCAGGCGGCAGACGCTGCTCGGTTTCGACCTGATGTTTGTAGTCGCGAAGCCTGGAACGCATGGCGGCGGCGGCGCGGACCACCGGCTGAGCGTCGATCGCGGCGGGCAGCTCCGTGTCGTTGATGATCGCGTCCATGGTGTGCCTCCTTCTTCGGACCCGGGATGGTGACTCGATTTCCTGGAAGTGGCTACAGGCGGGCTCGGCACTGTTCGAGACACCGTCCGCGGGGTTGCCGGATACACGGGGAACTGATCGGCATCGGGCAGGGTCAGGCGCTTCGCGCCGCCCTGGATTGCGTTCGGTTCTAGTATCGCCCATCAGTGCAGGGCGATACGTCGGTTTGGCTTGAAGTGGCCGATTCACGCGGCGAAGCGCGTGGAGCACTTCTCTGCGGTCGGGCACGAGAGCGGTTTCACCAAGGGTGGAACCGCTCTCGCTCATCGTTTCACGCGGCTACTCGCGCAGAATCGCGCTTTTGCGCGATTCCCGCCTGCGCGAAGCCGCTTTAGGTGCGGCGGCGGGCAGACGGCGCCGACAATCAGTTTGCGCTGACAACCTGACCACGAATGGCAAGCGTCCTCAACCAGACACCAGGAGGCCACCGATGACCGACAACCAGGACCTGAACAGCGCGATGCTGCCCGTAACCCGTGTCGCGGAGCCGGCGGACCTGGCGTTCGTCACCGATTCGGGCGAGCGTCGTGGCGACATGCTGTATCGTCGGTTTGGACGCACCGAGGAGATGATCTCCGCGATCGGGATGGGCGGTTTCCACCTCGGCAAAAGCGCGTTGACCGATGACGAGGCGGTGCGCCTGGTGCATGAGGGCATCGACCGCGGCATCACCTTCATCGACAATTGCTGGGACTACAACAAGGGACGGTCGGAACTACGGGTCGGCGTGGCGCTGGATCAGGGCGGCTACCGGAACAAGGTGTTCCTGATGTCGAAGATGGATGGCCGCACCAAGAAGGAAGCGGCGATGCAGATCGACGCGTCGCTGCAGCGGATGCGCACCGACCGCATCGACCTTGTGCAGCATCACGAGATCCTGCGTTTCGACGACCCCGACCGGGTGTTCGCCGAGGGCGGCGCGATGGAGGCATTCCTTGAGGCGAAGCAGGCCGGCAAACTGCGCTATATTGGTTTCACCGGGCACAAGGATCCCCGCATCCATCTGCAGATGCTGGCAATGGCTGCCGAGCGCGGGTTCCATTTTGACTCGGTCCAGATGCCGCTGAACATCATGGACGCGCATTTTCGCAGCTTCGCGCATCTCGTGCTGCCTTATCTTGTCGAGCACGGCATCGCGGTGCTTGGCATGAAGAGCTTCGGCGACAGCGTCCTGCTGAAAAGCGATGCCCCGATCAAGCCAATTGAATACCTGCACTACTCGCTCAATCTGCCGACCTCGGTCGTCATCACTGGCATCGAGAACGGGCGTGATCTTGATCAGGCCTTCGAGGCGACACGCACATTCCAGCCGATGCGCAAGGAACAAATTGCCGAGTTGCTGAGCCGCAGCAGGCCCTACGCCCTTGATGGCAAGTACGAGCTGTTCAAGACCAGCGCGCTGTTCGATGGCACTGCCAAAACCGCCGGGTGGCTTGGAGACGATACGGAATCGGTCAAGCGGCTCGCCCCCGTCATGGAATGAGCTGACGTCCTTGTTGATCCCGTTGCACCGCTTGGCGGCAGGACGCCGCCGGTGATGACGCGTCCGACCTCGCCCTTGGCGTGAGCGCCCACGACGGTGACCATTCGATCCAGTTGCATGGCTTGTCCCCGGCTTCAGCGAACTATTGCGTCACGCGCCATTGGAGGGAGTCGGCCGCGATACCTCAAGGGTTAGAGACATCATTGCACCCTTGTGGAAAGGACCGTGTTGCAGTGGGCGGAAGCGGCACATCTTGCTTTCCGGGAAGACCGGCTATCTTCATATGTGCGTATATAACCGGACGATAGCTTGTTTCAGGAGGCGATGTGGGTCTGGATATCCTTTCAACGCCCGGCCACCTGATCAGCCTTGCGGCGCGGGGTTTCGTCCGTTTGAGCGAGGCGCGCCTCAAGCCGCTGGGCTTTGGCGTCGGCCATGTTCCGGTGCTGGTGGCGCTGCAGAGCGGCCGAGCGGATACGCAACGTGACCTGGCGCAGTTCGCGCGCACCCAGCAGCCGCCGATGGCGCAGATGCTGACCCGCATGGAGCGGGACGGACTCATCCGGCGCACGCCCGACCCCGAAGACGGACGCAGCAGCCGCATCGTGCTGACGCAAACGGCACGGGCACGCCTGCCGGAGGCCATCGCAGCCCTGTTCCGGGGCAACCGCGAGGCGCTGGACGGGTTCACGGACGAGGAAACGACGCAGCTCGTGGCTCTTCTCGCTCGGCTGATCGCCAACCTGGACCGGATTACGGACGAGGCGGAGACTGCGCAAAGTCCATAGCCCTGAGCAAGCAAGACGGCGCGTCCGCTGCCCACCCTGATCGGCGATGATCTTCCTATCCTTCTTCTCCGAATGCCCCTGACACTCAACACGGAACCTTCAGGCTGCCGGTATCAGCGCTGCTTGGCCTCAAACCGATAGGGCGTGGCGCCTGCGGTCAACGGATCCAGCGAGAGGCGGTGCTCCAGCGGCGGAAAGGCGCGGCTGCCGCAGTCCTGCCGGTCGCACAGCCGGCAGGACAGGCCGATGCCGACGCGCGCGCGATCCAGGTCGATGCCGTCGGCGTAGACGACATCCCCGGCATTGGCCAGCGTGCAGCCCATGGCGACGACGTGCATCGGCCGCGGCTCACCCCAGCGGACGACGGGCTGCGCGAGGGCTTGGGCGAAGCACAGGTAGGCGGCGCCGTCCGGCAATTCGGCGACCTGCACCTGCATGGTGCCGGGGTGCGAGAACGCCGTGTGGATGACCCAGCGCGGACAGGAGCCGCCGTAGCGGGCGAACGGAAAACCGGCGGCGGAGAAGCGCTTGGAGACGTTGCCCGCCGGATCGACGCGCAGGAAGAAGAACGGCACGCCGCGTTTGCCGCTGCGCTGCAGGGTGGACAGCCGGTGGCAGGCTTGCTCGAACGACACGCCGAAGCGGGCGGCGATGGCCTCCATGTCGTGGCGCAGGTCGCCGGCGGCAGCATGGAACGCGGCATAGGGCATCACCAGCGCGCCGGCGACGTAGTTCAGCAGGCCGATGCGCATCAGCATGGCAGCCTCGGTGGTAGAGGGCGAGGCTTCCTTCAGCACTGTCTCCACCGCCTCACGCGCTTCCAGCAGGGCGAGCTGGAACGCCATGTGGAAGCCGCGGCTTTCGCGCGGCAGGGATTCGGACAGGGCCAGGCTGCGTGTTGCGGCATCATAGCGACGCAACGCCATGTCCAGCGGCTGCACCGTCACCCGCACCCCGTGCACCGTGCGCAGGCGCTCGGCGATCGCATGGTTCATTTCGGCCGGCACGCCGGGTGCCAGCTCGTTGGCAAGGGCCTCGGCGGCGTCTTCCAGTGCCGGGAAATGGTTGGCGCGGTCATCGAAGAAGTCGCGCACTTCCTCATTCGGCAGCAGGATGCGGCGGCCGGACGGCAGGGCGATGCCGTTGGCGTCCTCGCGCGCCACGCGCCAGGCGCGGTACAGGGCAAGCACGGCGCGGGCGGCGTTGGGGCTGCCGGCGGCAAGGGCTTCCACCTCTTCCTCGGATACGTCGTCGGCGCCCAGCAGCGGATCGGCGAAGGCTTCCCGCAGCCCGACCTCTAGCTGGCGTTCCTGGGCGCCGGACAACTGGCCCAGATCGACGCGAAGGGTCTCACCCAGCTTGATCAGCAACGAGGCGGTGACGGCGCGCTGGTCGTGCTCGATCAGGTTCAGATAGCTGGCCGAGATGCCCAGCCTGGTGGCCAGCACCTGCTGGGACAGCCCCCGTTCCGTGCGCAGACGACGGATCGTGCGGCCGATCAAGGTGCGGCTCATTTTTCTTTACATCCTTTACAGATTGACCGTCGTGTCGGTGAAAACGACGACAGGATTGCGCGAGATCACGCCGATTAGGGCTTCGCGTTCGCGGCTGCAATGTCAATTATTCACTCCGAGACGATGATCGAAGGAGCAAGACGATGCGTTCCACACCCCTGTATGCGCCGGACGGGCTGTCCAGCGCGGGCGGCGATCCGGAGCGGTTTGCCGGCATCCGCCGTGACTACGGTCCACAGGACGTGGAGCGCCTGGCCGGCTCCTTCCGGGTGCGCCACACGCTGGCGGAGATGGGTGCGGCGCGGCTGTGGCATCTGCTGAAGACCGAGCCGTTCGTGAACACGCTGGGCGCGCTGACGGGGAACCAGGCGGTGCAGCAGGTGAAGGCTGGGCTGAAGGCGATCTATCTGTCCGGCTGGCAGGTGGCGGGTGATGCCAACTCCGCCGGGCAGATGTATCCGGACCAGTCGCTGTATCCGGTGGATTCGGTGCCGAACGTGGTGAAGCGGATCAACAACGCGCTGCGCCGATGCGACCAGATCGCGCAATCCGAGTGCGGCGCGTTGGGACAACGGGACGGTACCTACTGGATGGCGCCGGTCATCGCCGACGCGGAAGCCGGCTTCGGCGGCCCGCTGAACGCGTATGAGCTGATGAAGGCGATGATCGAAGCCGGTGCGGCGGGCGTGCATTTCGAGGACCAGTTGGCGTCGGAGAAAAAGTGCGGCCATCTGGGCGGCAAGGTGCTGGTGCCGATCAGCCAGCATATCCGCACGCTGAACGCGGCCCGGCTGGCGGCCGACGTCGAGGGGGTGAACACGGTGCTGCTGTGCCGCACCGATGCGCAGTCGGCCCAACTGCTGACCAGCGACGTGGATGAGCGCGATCGTCCGTTCATCTCCGGCGACCGCACCGCGGAGGGCTTCTTCCGCATCAAGCCGGGCATCGGCAACGACTATGCGATCGCCCGCGGGCTGGCCTATGCCCCCTACTCCGACCTGTTGTGGTGGGAGACCAGCGAGCCCGACCTGCATGAGGCGGAGCGGTTCGCCAACGAGATCCACAAGCAGTTTCCGGGCAAGATGCTGGCCTATAACTGCTCACCCAGCTTCAACTGGAAGAAGAAGCTGCCGGCCGAGAAGATCGCCTCGTTCCAGCGCGAGATCGGCCGGATGGGCTACCGTTTCCAGTTCGTGACCCTGGCAGGCTTCCACAGCCTGAACCTATCGATGTTCAACCTGGCGCGTGGCTACAAGGACCGCGGAATGGCGGCATATAGCGAGCTGCAACAGGCTGAATTCGCGGCGGAGCCGGAAGGCTACACCGCGACCCGCCACCAGCGGGAAGTTGGCGTGGGCTATTTCGATGCCGTGGCGATGGCGATCTCGGGAGGAAAGTCGTCAACCACGGCATTTGCCGGCTCGACGGAGGCGGCGCAGTTCCACGACCATAGCGGGACGGTCCAGGCGCATGACCGTCATGATGACGGCCTGGTGCACAACCACGAGTGGGCCGTCACCGCGAAGTAACGAAGATCGTCTTTGGGGAGGACGACGTCGGGCGGCGGGGCGCAGGCTCCGCCGCCCTTATAACATGGGCATTTCAGATACCGGGAACGACACGGCCGTCCGCTTCACGGCGGCGCTCACCCGCCTGGCGAGCGCTTTCGCGGATCGGTGGGGAGGCTGTCCGCGGGTCGGCCGCGGCAGGTGGGCCGTGCCCGCTGGGGACCGCAGGACTGGACGCGGCGTGATAGGAGGCGCGCATGGTGGCTGCGAGCCAGACAAGCGTGCGGAGCGGGCCAGTTGTGGTGCCTGGTGTCATGGCGGCTCGTGTCATGGTGCCTGATGGTTCAGACGGAGAGTTTGATTGGGGGGCGGCCCAGGGCGTCACGGCGATGCTGACCTCCGTCGCGTCACTTGCGCTCGGCTAGAGCAGCTCCACCGAGGGTGGAGCCGCTCTCGCTCATGGTTTCACGCGGCTACTCACGCAGAATCGCGCTTTTGCGCGCTTCCAGCCTGCGCGAAGCCGCTTCAAGGCCGATATCGTGCAGCAGACGGTCGTCGACCATCGACATGACGTAGCGCTGCCTGGTTTCCGCCCGCCAGGCGCCGGCCAGGCGCCACAAGCGTGCCAGCGCGGAGATAGCCTTCCGAATTGACAGGGGCCACAGGACATCTGGCGTCAGCAGCCCGGCGGTGGTGAGCTTGGAATGCATCATCTCGTTCCCTTGATGCGGCGTGGTGCGTCCTGCATGGCGACTGGATGCCGGCATGACGCGTAATCCTGGCGCGCAGCGATTACTGTATGATGGCAGAGCCGGATGGAACAAGTTACCAAATTAGCTGAATCGTTGTCTGGCGTTTGCTGGGCGATGAAGTATCCGGCCGCCGGTCGGCATTATGGTCTGCAGCATCAACCTGACCACGTCTTGTGATGACAGACGTCAGCGGTGGTTGTTTTTCAGCGGGGGACGCTGGCTGCGTGTGTCCGTTGCGTGCGGGAGAAGCCTGTCGTTTCAGGTGTAATGCAAAACTGCCGGCGGTGAAATGCCGCCGTAGCGAAGCGGCTTCAGCATTGGCGAATGGACATTTCGCGAGAGATCATGAAACCGGCATCGCAGACGCCCGATTGCTATTGGGATGTGCGCGACAGGCGCGAACGCAAAGGATTGGTCAAACGTCTGCTGATCGTGGACGCCTGGATGACAGTGGTGCTGCGCGGGACCGCGGTGGCAATTCTTGAAGGTTTCGCTCTGTGCGGCATGGCACATGCCGCGATCCCGATGCCAGAGGAGAATGATCGCGAGACAGACGGCACCGCCGGGCACCGGCTTCGCGGCCACCGGCAGGCGATGGAGCAGCTCCGAGCGCTTGCGTCGATCCAACGGTAGTTTCGGACACGGCGGGTGGCCAGCGTGGGCTGGGGGGCTTGCCCTTGCTGATGTCGTTGTGCTGGCCGCGGCTTGGCGCCGCAGCGGGTCATACCAGCGGCCCGAAACCCGCTCAGGCTTGTTCAACCAGCACTGGCACCGTTCGCTTCGGCGCGAGCATAGCGACGCGGCGAGCAGCCGATGACACGCCTGAACGCCGTGTTGAAGGCGTTCTCGGATTCATAGCCAAGGCCATTGGCGATCGTTACAAGGCTGTCGCGGCCCTCTGCCAGCCTGTCCTTGGCTAGCATCATGCGCCATTCAGCCAGATAACCGATCGGCGTTTCCCCAACCCTCTCCCGGAAACGCTGCGCGAAGATCGACCGTGACAATCCGGCCCGGCTGGCCAGTTCAGCGAGCGTCCAGCGATGCGCCGGGTCGGCGTGCATGGCTTCGATCGCCCTGCCCAGGTGTGCATCGGCAAGCGCGTAGAGCAGGCCCACCCGGTCGCCGGCCTGCCGCGACAGGTGGAGCCGAAAGGCTTGCAGGAGCATCAGATGCGCCAGATGCCGAGCGGCGAGCCTACCGCCCGGCCTGCCATCCCGCATCTCCGTCATCATCTGCGTGATGCACCATCGCATCGCTGCCCGATCGTCCGCCTCGTGAAGGTGGATAAGCGGCGGCAGCGTTCCCAGCAGCGTGCCTGCCTTGCGGCCGTCTACCTCGAAGCGGGTGCCGGCGAAGGCAAAATCACCGCCGCCGTTATGGGCGATCACGTCGCCCGGCCGGGCATTGCCGAGCACGTCCTGCGCTTGGGCCGGGTGGAGCGTCAGGTCGCTCGCGAGCGTGAAGGGTCGCCCGCTCGGCAGGATGATGCAATCTCCCGCCGTGAGCCGCACGGCTGCATCCATGCCGTCCACCGCGAGCCAGCAGGCACCGGCCGTCACCGCGTGGCATTTGATCGTGCCGGGCCGGTTGCCGAAACGGATTGCCCACTCGCCGCCAGCGTCGAGGCCGGCGGTGAGGTAGCTTTCGGGCTTGAGGATCGCGAGGATATCAGACAGCGGGTCCATGCATTTCCGGACGATGGCGAAGGAAAGAACGACGATACGGTATATATCGTGCTTCACCGGGTGACTATCTGCGATGGCATCGAATCGGAGCCAGCCATGATCGTCGTCACCACTCCCACTGGTAATATCGGTCGCCATGTCGTCCAGCACCTGCTCGATGCCGGCGAGACGCTTCGCCTGATCGTCCGCGATCCGGGCAAGCTGCCGCAGGCAGTGCGCGATCGGGTGCAGGTGGTCGAGGGATCGCACGGCAATGCCGCCGTGGTCGATCAGGCGTTCCGGGACGCAGACGCGGTATTCTGGCTGTGCCCACCCACGCCCTCCGCAACGCCCGCTGCCGCCACGATCGATTTCGCCCGTCCGGGTGCAGAGGCGATGCGTCGGCATGGCGTCCGCCACATCGTTGCCGCAACCACCCTTGGCCGCGACACACCGTGGCAAGACCGAGCCGGCAACGCGACCGGCTCAATTCGGATGGTCGATCTGTTGCGGGAGACGGGAGCCGCCGTGCGTGGCCTGGCCCTGCCGGCGTTCATGGACAATGCGCTGCGGCAAGCTGGGGCCATCCGCCAGGGCAAGATGTTCGGCCCGATCGATCCCAACAAGAAGCTGCCGCACACCGCTACGCGCGACACCGGCGCTGCCGCTGCCAGACTGCTGCTTGTCCGCTCCTGGTCGGGACAAGAGGACGTGCCGGTCCTCGGTCCTGAGGAGCTGTCCTACGGCGATCTGGCTTCAATCGTCTCGGAGGTCATCGGCCGAGAGGTCCGCTATGAGCATCAATCATACGAAGCCTATAAGGCGGAAGCAGTGGCACGCGGGCTAACCGATGCTTTCGCGCAGGGCTATGTCGACATGCTACGCGCAAAAGAGGAAGGCATGGATAACGTGGCATCGCGCGCTACTGCCATCATTGGGCCGACCAGCTTCCGCCAGTGGGCGGAAGAGGAGTTGAAGCCAGCCATTGCCGATTGAAGATCGGCCTGTCCCATCAGCCCAAACCTGTTGCTAAATCAGTATTCCCGAAATGGCTCAATCCGCATGGGGAAAGCGGGATTGTTGTCTGACCGCGTTTGGCTGACGATCGCCGGCATGGCCGATTTGGATCGCGCTGTCGGCCCGCCAATGGCTGCCCTCCTGCCCTTCAACACGGTATCTTCGGGCTGCCGGTATCAGGCAGCCACGCGGCGGAACGCGTCCAGGCTGCCGGCATGGATCAGTTCGCTGGGCAACTGGTGGCCGACGATCGCCTCGGCCAGGAGGCCCACCTCGATCAGCGCGTCGAGGTCGACACCGGTGGCGATGCCCATTTCCTCGCAAAGCAGCACCAGCTCCTCAGTGCAGATGTTGCCGGCGGCCTTGGGCTGACCGGCGAACGGGCAGCCGCCCAGGCCGCCGACGGTGGAGTCGTAGCGGGTGACGCCCATCTTCAGGCCGGTATGGGCGTTGGCGACGGCCAGACCACGGGTATCATGCAGGTGCAGCGCCAACGCCATCTGGGGCCAGCGGCCGCGGACCTCACCGACCACCCGCTCGATGCGAGCCGGGGTTGCCCAGCCCATGGTGTCGGCCAGCGAGACCAGGGTGATCGCGGCACCGGTTTCGGCGGCGATCGCCAGCCCATCGCTTAGGGTGCTGATCACCTGGGCGGGGGTGATGTCGCCCTGGTAGTTGCAGCCGAATGCCGCCATCACGCCGATGCGGCTGACCGGGACGCCCTTGACCTGCTGCAGCGCGCTGTGCCGGCGCATCGCGTCGAGGTTTTCGGCGTGGCCGCGGTTGAGGTTCTTGCGGGTGAATGCCTCCGACGCGGTCAGCGCGATGCTGCCGCTGACTGTCAGCTTGTCCTTGAAGGCCAGGGCGCGGTCGAGGCCGGCGGCATTGAAGAACAGGCCGGTGTAGGCGACGTCCGGCTTGGCTTGGAAGCCGGCGACGACAGCCTCGGCGTCCGCCCAGCCGGGCACCAGACGGGGGTTGACGAACGAGCAGGCCTGGATGTGGCGCAGGCCGGTTTCCGCCAGCGCTTCGATCAGGCGGATCTTGTCGGCGGTCGGGATCGGACCAGGCTCGATCTGGAAGCCTTCGCGTGGGCCTTCCTCATGGATTTCGACGTGGCGTGGCAGGTCGGTCATCGGTGTCTGCTCCCGGCGGTGGCTGGCGGCAGGTTAGCCGCGGCCGGGCGTGGGTTAAAGTCCGTGTGATGCCGCCTCCGCGAAGCCGCTCTAATGCGTCGTGGCGGGGGGAGCAGCCGGCGGTGGTGGGCCGGCGGCGCCGGGGGCCGGCTTCAGCAGGGTGGACATCAGCGCTCCGGTTTCGGCTGGCAGCCCGACGATGGTGGTGGGCAGCCTGCCGTCGGTCTTCTGGCCGAACGCCCGCAGCGCATCGGCCGCCGCCAGTGCCTGGATAGTGGTGGCGTAGGGGGCAAGCAAGGCAGCAATCGCCTGATCCTGGCTGGCGATGTAGCGACGGTTCACCGCGTCCTGCACGGCGTGGTCGAAGGTGAAGGTGTCGGCCCAGCCGATGAAGTCCAGGGTGATGCCGACTTCGGCGAAGTAGGCGGTGGCCTTCTGCTTCACCAGCGTCATGATCTGCACCGCCTCGGCGTTAGCCCGGTCGAACAGGCGTGCGGTGATCTCCTCGCAAACCAGGGTCTGCACCTTCTTGCGGCCGACGTCGTCCATCACGTCTGCCAACTTGCGGCTGTAGTAGACTGAGTTAAAGATAGTTCGCGGGTCGGAGCGGTCGCCAGCGGGCGGCAGGACGCCGAAGCGGTAGAGGTATTTCGCGGCGTTCGCCTCTGTCACCGAGGCGCCGATAGAGACGCCGACAGTTATGTTCACACCCTCCTGACTCTGGCAGGGAAAGCCTTCTGGCCGTCGGGAGGTGCCGCGATCGGTCGCATCCACCCATTCGCGGCTGAACGGCGTGCGGTCGACAATGATCAGCCGTCCGGACGGCACGTAGAAATCGAAGAAGGTGCCGGAGCCTTGAAGCTTGGCGTGCGGGACAATGAAGCGCTTCAGGGCAATGCGGTTGGCGTTAAGGTAGGCCTCGGACTCGAACTGCGCCTGGCTGTCGCGGTTGGCACCGACGTCGGGGATCCAGAAGCCGGACTCGTTCGGCAGGATGGTGTACGCCTCCGTGTAGTCGGACTTTTCGTAGTAAGCGGCGGCGGGATGGGACGCCAGGGCGGACAGCAGCAGCAGGGTGGCCGGCCCTGCTAGCCGCCTGATGACACCCCACCAGATTGCGACCAGGACGGCGAGCAGGACAACCGCCGGAATGCCGAGATGACCAAAGACGCCAAGTGCATAATGGGTGGTGACGAAGGCGGTGTCGCTGTTCTGGAACTGCTGACCAGCCTGTTGGCCGGTGGTGACCGTGCCGACCGGGTTGAGCAGGAAGTTGAACAGGCCGTAGACGATGACTGCCGCAATGGTCAGCAGCACGCGCAGCCGGATGGCCGGTCGGCCGGCAGGGGCCACGGGGACCACGGCCTTATCGGGTTGCATTGTATTGATCCTCGGAGTTCTCAGTCTTCAGCGGTATCTGTTTGGCTGTTGCGTTCCCTGGCAGTTTTGCCAGCAGCGCCGCAGTCTTTGCCACAGTGTGTCCGCCACCAAACCGTCCGCACCAATATAGCTTAATTGCCGGTAAAAAGGCAATCGTCCGTGATGGTATCGGTATATTGTTGATACAAAAACAAGTTTGCCAGCATGGGTCTTTATTCGTCGCGGACGAGGCGGTTGGCGGAGGCGTCCCACTCGGCCAGCACGGGCTGACCTGGCTGCAGGGCCAGGCCGGCGGCCTCGCCGGTGTTCTGCTGGAAGGCGATCAGCGGCTCACCGCCCGGCAGTCGCAGGTAATAGTGCACCATGAAGCCACGGTACACCGCCTGCTCTAGCATCGCCACCGCGGCGTTGAGGCCGGGCGGGACGCCCGCGTCGGGATGGACGCGCACCGCCTCGGGACGGAACGAGATGGTGACCGAGCCGCGCAGTTCGCTTGCGCCGGGGATGGTCAACTGCAGTCCGTGGGCGCAGCGGATGTGGGCGGGGTGCCCTGCCCGGCTGTCGGCGGTGCCCTGCAGGAAGTTGGAGACGCCGAGGAAGCCGGCGACGAAGCGGCTGGCGGGGTGCTGGTAGACCTCAGCCGGGGAGCCGACCTGCTCCAGCCGGCCGTTGCGCATGACCACGATCCGGTCGGCCAGGGTCAGTGCCTCATCCTGGTCGTGGGTGACCATGATGGTGGTGATGCCCAGCCGGCGCTGCAGCAGGCGAAGCTCGACCTGCATGCTTTCACGCAGGTTCTTGTCCAGGGCACCGAGCGGCTCGTCCAGCAGCAGCATGGCGGGTTCGATCACCAGGGCGCGGGCCAGCGCGACGCGCTGCTGCTGGCCGCCGGACAATTGGGCGGGGCGCTTGTTCTCATGGCCGCCGAGGCGCACGAGATCCAGCGCCTCCTGCACGCGGGGGCCGGCGGCGCGGCGGCGGATGCCGCGCATTTCCAGGCCGAAGGCGACGTTCTCGGCGACGGTCAGGTGCGGGAACAGCGCATAGCTCTGGAACAGCATGCCGACGCCACGCCGATGCACGGGCACGTTGGTGATCGAGCGGCCGTTGACGACGATCTCGCCGCCGCTGGGCTGCACCAGGCCGGCGATCATGCGCAGGCTGGTGGTCTTGCCGCAGCCGCTGGGTCCCAGCAGGGCGATCAGCTCGCCCGGTTCGATGCTGAGCGACAGCCGGTCGACCGCGACGGCCGATCCATATACCTTGGTCAGGTCCGCCAGGCGGACCGCGGCGGGCTCTGTCCGCACCGGATCAGCTTCCGAACAGCTCGTTGTACTTTTCCAGCCATGCCGGGCGGCGCGGGTTGACGAAGGACCAGTCGGCCGAGAACAGCTTCATGTCGTCCATTTTCGACTCCGGGTAGGCGAGGTATTTCGCCACGTCGGGCTTGAAGTTCAGGCCGCTGACCGAGGCGGCGGTCAGGGTGGCCTCGGCCAGGCCCTGCTGCACGGCTGGGTCCAGCATGCGGTTGATGAAGGCGGCGGCCAGCTCCGGCTCCGGGCCGTTCTTGACCAGGCTGAGGCAGTTGATGCCGGCGAAGGTGCCCTCCTTGGGGAACAGCATGTCGAGCGGCGCGCCGGCCACGGTGTAGGGATAGATGTTCTTGGAATACTCGATGCCGCCGAGGTCGGCCTGGTTCTGTGCGACCATCATCACCGTGGCCTCATTCTCATAGGTGGTCAGCACGTTGGGCTTCAGCGCGGCCAGCTTGTCCCAGGCGCCGTCGGCCAAGTACTGGGATTCGGTGAAGGGCTTGCCGGTCACCAGGGTGGCGGTGGCGATCAGCATGTAGATGCTTTGGGTGAACTTGGGGGTGATCATCAGGTAGCGCTTGCGGAAGCGCGGGTCCCACAGGTCGCCGTAGCTGTCGACCTTGATGCCGCTGCGCGGGTCGATGAACAGGCCGCCGGTGGAGATGGCGAAGGCGGCACCGTAGCCGTCGCTGACCAGGAAGCGCTTGTACAGCCGCTGCAGGTTCGGCAGCTTGTCGGCGGGCAGCTTGTCGATCAGGCCTTCCTTCTTGGCCAGGTCGATGCCGATGTCGTCCATGAACATCACGCTGTATTTCGGGTTGGCGCGGGTGGCGCGCAGCGCGGCGATCTGGGTCAGGGTGACGCCCTGGGTAGTGAACACCTGGCAGTTGTAGTCGGCCTGGAACTTGGGGATGATCTGCTTGCGGACGTACTCGCCCTGCTGGGCGAAGTAGATGCCGACCTGGATCGACTTTCCGGCGGCCCAGGACCGCGGCGTCAGGATCATCGGCGCGGCCAGGGCAACGGCGGCGCGCTTGGCCAAGGCTCGGCGGCTGATCGGCATGTTCATCGCTCCGTTTGCTATAAACCCGCGGCTGGCAGAGGCACGGGCGGGACCACGGTCATGGACCCACGCCTACAGACCCATGGCGCGGCGCAGCCCGACCAGCCGGTCCAGCAGCAGGACGACGCAGACGGCCAGGCCGATCATCAGGGTGGAGACGGTGGCGACCGAGGGGTCGAACAGGCTGGTGGCCATGCGGTAGATCAGCATCGGCATCGGGTCGTTGCGCGCGTCGGCCAGCCACATGGTGACCGGATAGTTGTCGAACGAGACCATGAAGGCGAACAGCGCGCCGGCGGCGACGCCGGGGGCGATCTGCGGCAGGGTCACGCGGTAGAAGGTGCGCCAGCGGTTGGCGCCGAGGGTGCGCGCGGCTTCCTCCAGCGAGATGTCGGCCAGCATCAGGCTGGCGGAGACGGTGCGCACAACATAGGGCGAGGTGACCAGGACGTGGGCGATCAGCAGGTTGATCGGCACCGCCGCCCAGCCCAGCATGGAGAACAACTGCAGCAGGGCCAGGCCGGTCACCAGCAGCGGGAAGATCAGCGGCGACAGCAGCAGGGCACGCAGAGCGGCGCCGCCGGGCACGGGGAAGCGGACCAGGGCGAAGGCCGCGGGCAGACCCAGCAGCAGCGCGCCGGCGGTGGCGAAGGCGGCCAGCCACAGGCTGTAGGCCAGGGCGGACTGGAAGTCGGGGTCGGCCAGCACGTGGCTGTACCACGCCAGGGTGAAGCCGCGCGGCGGGAAGGCGACGAACTGGGTGTCGGACACCGACAGCGACATGGTGACCAGCAGCGGTGCCGCCATGAACGCTAGGGTGGCGGCGGTGAGCAGGTAGCGCAGGCCGGACATCAGGGCCGACATCGGGCCGGGGCGGCCGATCACGCGGTGGCCCGCCGCTCAAACAGCCAGGTGCAGGCCAGGTTGATGGCCAGCACGGTAACCACCAGCACCAGTGCCGCGGTGGCGCCGAACGGCCAGTCGTAGACCGCGGCGATCTGCTGCTCGATCAGCGTGCCCAGCATTTGGGCACCGGTGCCGCCGAGTATGGCAGGGGTGACGTAGGAGCTTGCGGTCAGCGAGAACACCAGGGTGAAGCCGACGGCGAGGCCGGGCATGCTAAGCGGCAGGCTGACCCGCCAGAACACCCGCCAGGAGGAGGCGCCGAGGGTGCGCGCCGCGGCCGGCAGATCCGGGTTGATCCTGGCCAGCGCGGAGGCCAGCGGCAGCACCATCATCGGGAAGAAGACGTGCAGCGAGGCGACGACGACGGCGGTCTCAGTATACAGGATCTGGATCGGCTGGTGGATCAGCCCCAGCGACATCAGCAGCCAGTTCAGCACGCCGCTGCGGTTGTTGGCCAGGATGAGCTGCCAGCCATAGGTGCGCACGACGACGCTGACGATCAGCGGCGCCACCAGCACGATGGTGATCAGGCGCATCATCATGGCGTTGCTGCGCACCATCACCAGCGCCATCGGGTAGCCCAGCAGCGCGGCCAGCGCGGCGGTCACCGCGGCCATCCGCAGCGTCGCCACCAGGACATGGGTGTAGAGGTCGGTGACGAAGAAGTGGCGCAGGTGCGACAGCGTCAGCGGCCAGCCGACGATGCCGTCGGCGTGCTGGGTCAGCACGCTATAGGCGAACAGGGTGAAGGCGGGGACGACGAAGAACGCCAGCAGGAAGAGCGCTGCCGGCATCAGCAGCGCCAGGCCGACGATCTGCTGGCCGGAGAGCAGGCGGATGGCCCGCGGGCGGCGGGCGGCGGGCAGGATCGCGGGGGAAGCTGTCGCGGTGGTGGCCATCGTGTCGGCGTCGCTCCGAACGGGCCAGGGTCGGATGTGGCCCATCGCGGCCTAAGACTAGCAAGGCACGTGCCATGCAGGCGTCATGACAGGCGGCGGGACCGGTCGCCAGTCCGCGGTGGTCAGGCTGGACGGGACAAGGTGTCAGGTGGTGGTTGCGTGCGAAATCAGTTGGCCGCCGGCGTCCTGAGTGATGCTGACCTCGGCAGTGTAGAGGCGGCGTCCGGCGCGCAGGGTAGTGGCGGTGGCCAGCAGCGGCAGGGTCATGGCCGGACGCAGGAACTTGATGGTCATGTCGACGGGTCACCGCCGCCTGGTCGCGGCAGGCAGCCAGGATCAGTGCGTAGGTCGCGACATCCGCTAGCATGTTGATGTAGTGCAGCTTTGACGCAGACGGACCTGGACGGTCCGTCTGCGTCGCTGCACTAAGGCGACCTGCACCGGCCCGGCGACGCTGCCGCCCGGGCGAGTCACGTGGGCGCCGGCGCGCTGGCGGACGGCGCCGCACGTGGGGCTGGCCTCGATCACGTCGATGTTGAACAGGGAAACGAGCGGCAGGCCCTGCTGAATATGCTGGCGGATGTGGTCGAGAGTCCAGTTTAAGTCTGCTGCAGACAATCGTATTATCGCCGCAGGTTATCCGTTCGATACGACAGCCGCGGATTGCCCGAGCAACCGATTGGCCAGGCCTTGAAGTGCGTTAGCAACCTCTCAGCACGTTACAGCCCTGATCCGGCGCCTTCACCCCGTCCGAGCGTCTGACGCGACGCCTTAACAGTTTGCCTGCGCTACATTCCACAGCGGAGTTTAATGTTCATGCCGTTCAAGGTCCAGGTCGGCCCGCCGCAGATCGCCATCCACCAGGCCATGACGGTTCTGGTGTCCGAGTCGGATGGACAGATCAAGTGGCCCAGTGACAAGGGGCTGTATTTTTTCGACACGCGGCTGATCAGTGCGTGGTCGATCTACGCCAATGGGGTGCCGTGGGACCTGCTGAACGGCGGCGCGGTCAACTTCGACGCCGCGCGGATCTTCCTGACCAACCAGGAGATCCTGACCGAGGACGGCCCGATCCCGCCCCAGACCCTGGCGTTCGGGCTGTCACGGGTGCTGGACCAGGGTCTGCACGAGGACCTGGACATCACCAACCACGGCCAGAGGCCGGTGCGGTTCAACCTTGAGATCTCCATCCGCTCAGACTTCTCGGATGTGTTCGATGTCAAGAACAAGCGTGACATCCGGCGCGGACACATCAACTCCGACTGGTCGGAGCCGCGGCAGACGTTGCGCACCGCCTATCACAACGCCGATTTCGCCCGGGCGGTGGCGGTTTCAGTCGGGCGCAGCGATTCACGGGCGGTGTTCGCCAACGGGCGGCTGAGCTTCGACGTGCGGCTGCCCCCCGGCGGCACCTGGCACTGCTGCCTGCTGTATGAATTCGTCGACGGCGACAAGCGCTATCACGCGCCCCACGAGTGCATTGTGCACGCAGAGGCCTCAGAGCAGGCAAAGGCGCACCGGGACTGGCGGCAGACGGTGCTGAAGCTACGCACAAGCAACGAGGAGTTCTATCGTTTCTATCATCAGGCGATCGACGACATGGCAGCGTTACGGCTGCCGATCGCCGGGACGGACCACATGGTGTTCCTGCCGGCGGCGGGGCTGCCGTGGTTCATGGCGCCGTTCGGCCGCGACAGCCTGATCGTTTCATTACAGAACATTCTGGTCTATCCGGAGTTTGCCCGCGGTTCGCTGGATGTGCTGGGGCGCTGGCAGGCGACGGAGCGTGACGACTTCCGCGACGCCGAACCGGGCAAGATCATGCACGAGCTGCGCTATGGCGAGCTGGCGCACTTCAGGCTGATCCCGCACACGCCGTACTACGGCACGGCGGATGCCACGCCGCTGTACCTGATCACGCTGCATGCCGCCTGGCGGGCCACCGGCGAACACGCCCTGCTGGAGAAGTACCTGCCGGTCGCCGAGGCGGCGCTGGCGTGGATCGACAATTATGGCGACCGCGACGGCGACATGCTGCAGGAGTACGAAACCCGCTCACCGGTCGGCTATGAGAACATGGCCTGGAAGGACGCCGGCGATTCCATGACCTATCTAGATGGCACGCCGGTGCGTGGGCCGAAGGCGCTGTGCGAGCTGCAGGGCTATGTCTACGACGCCTGGCTGCGCATGGCCGAGGTGTTCGAGGCGCTGGGCCAGCCGGACCGGTCGCGGGCGCTGCGGCAGAAGGCCGCGACGTTGTTCAAGGTGTTCAACGAGGCGTTCTGGGACGAGGACGCCGGCTTCTATGCCTATATGCTGGACGGCGAGAAGCAGAAGGTGATGACCGTCGCCTCCAACCCCGGGCACCTGCTGTGGTCGGGCATCGTGCCGCCGGAGCGTGCCGCGCGGGTGGTGGCGCGGCTGATGGCGCCGGACATGAACTCCGGCTGGGGCATCCGCACGCTGTCCAGCCAGCATCCCGCGTACAACCCCTATTCCTATCAGAACGGCTCGGTCTGGCCGCACGACAACAGCCTGATCGCGCTGGGGTTCAAGCGCTATGGCTTCAGCGCCGAGGCCGGCCACATCGCGCGCGACATCAGCGAGGCGGCCAGCCATTTCATGATGCACCAGTTGCCGGAACTGTATGCCGGGGTGCAGCGCAGCGGGGCGAACTTCCCGGTGCAGTACCTGGGGGCGAACGTGCCGCAGGCGTGGGCGGCGGGGTCCTGCTTCGCGCTGCTGCAGGCGATGCTTGGCATCCAACCCGATGCGCCGAACGACCGGCTGTATGTGGATCCCGACCTGCCGCACTGGCTGCCGGACGTGACGCTGATGGATCTGCGGGTCGGCCGGCGGCATCTGGACATCCGGTTTCGCCGCGACGGCGACCGGACGGTCTGGGAGGTGCTGCGCGGCGAGAAGAAGATCGTCAGCCACCGCAGCAGCGTGCAGGCGCGCGAATCGCTGGCGGCGGTGGAGGCCTGAGCCGGGCGAAGAGTGAACTGAAACGGGGGAAACGGGATGAAAATCACCAGCTACGTGGCGGCGACCTTACGCATTCCGGAGGACGATCCGCTGGCGAACATGCCGGAGGAACCGGGGCGCACCCGGCCGGTGGTGATCCTGCGGCTGCGCACCGACAGCGGCATCGAGGGCATCGGCCTGACCTTCTACGGCGGCCGGATGACCGGAAGCCTGCGCGTCGCGGTGGAGGAGCTGGCGGCGCTAACGGTGGGCGAGGACCCGCTGCGCATCGAACAGATCATCGCCAAGCTGCGGGCCGGGACCGGCGATGCCTGTGGGCCGGGCGGCATCTTCACCCTGGCGCTGTCGGCGATCGACGTCGCGCTGTGGGACATCAAGGGCAAGGCACTCGACCAGCCGTTGTGGAAGCTGCTGGGCGGGCATCGTGACCGGGTGCCGACGTATGCCTCAGGCTCATTGCGGCGGGGGCTGAGCGATGACCAGGCGCAGCGTGCGGCACGCATCCTGGTGCAGAAGGGCTTCCTGGAGATGAAGACGCAGATGGCGCTGCCCGGCGATCCGACGCCGGCCGAGGAAGTGCGCCGGGTGCGGGTGGTGCGGGAGGCGATCGGGCCGGACATCAAGCTGATGTGCGACATCAACCAGCGCTGGCGGCCGGAGCAGGCGATCGACATCGGCAGCCGGGTGGAGGATGTCGGGCTGTTCTGGCTGGAAGACGTGACCGCGGCGGATGACTACCAGGGGCTGGCGCGGGTGACGGCGGCGCTGCGGACGCCAGTTGCGGGGGGCGAATACGTCTGGGGCATCGTGCCGTTCCGTCACATGATCGAGGCGCGGTCGGTCGACATCGTGATGATAGACATCGTGCGGGTGGGCGGGGTGACGCAGTGGATGAAGGTGGCGGGCATGGCGGAGGCGTTCAACCTGCCGGTGGTCAGCCACGTGATGCCGGAGATGCTGGTGCATCTGGTGGCGGCCTGCCCGAATGGGCTGACGGTGGAGTACATGCCCTGGATGCTGGCGCTGTACGAGGAGACGCCGGCGATCGAGAACGGGATGCTGGTGCTGCCGCAGACGCCGGGTCTGGGGCTGCGGTTTGACGAGAAGGCGGTGGCGGCGTTCAGCGTCTGACCGCGCCGGTATGCAGGCACCCGTTGCTTGATTCAGAGCGCCTTGAGGCAGCGCCGAACCGCGTTTAACAGGCGGGGCCGGTGGACGTCGGGCGGCGGCGTGCTGTTCAGCCCGGATCAGCCTTCAGTTCCGCGGCTTCGATCCCGGCGAGTGCGGCGGCCTCGTCATTGTCCGACGTGTCGCCGGTGACGCCGACCGCGCCGATGACCGCTTTGTCGTTGCCGCGGATCAGCACGCCGCCCGGCACCGGGATCAGCGAGCCGCCGACGGCATGGGTGACGGCGGCGATGAAATGCGGACGTTCCTCGGCCTGCTTGGCCAGCTTGCGGGATCCGACGCCCAATGACAGCGCGCCGTGCGCCTTGCCGATGGCGATATCCGCTCGGCGCAGCGCGGTGCCTTCCTCGGCGGCGAAGGCCTTCATCACGCCGCGCGCATCCAGAACGACGACGGCCATCGGCGCCAGCGACTTCTGCCGAGCGTGCGCCAGGGCGGCGGTGATGATGGTCTGGGCGGTGGCGAGTGTCAGTTGCGTCATGTGGTGTTTCCTAAAGCGATCCGCGCGGCGCGGGATGAATTTGGGTCGCATCCCGCTCTATGATTTGTTTGCCCGTGTGATGCAGACCTCCGGCGATGTCGCCTTTGGTCATCACGCTATAGCCATCTGTTTGCTCACGTGGTTCAGACCTCCGGCGATGCCGCCTTTGGTCATCACGCTATAGCCATCTGTTTGCTCACGTGGTTCAGACCTCCGGCGATGCCGCCTTTGGTCATCACGCTATAGCCATTTGTTTGCTCGCGTGATGCAGACCTCCGGCGATGCCGCCTTCGGTCATCACGCTATAGCCATCTGTTTGCCCGTGTGATGCAGACCTCCGGTGATGCCGCCTTTGGTCATCACGCTATAGCCATTTGTTTGCTCGCGTGATTCAGACCTCCGGCGATGCCGCCTTCGGTCATCACGCTCATAGGAATACCTCATCCGGGTCGCCGTTGAACATCACCCGGCCGACATCCTCGAAGTGGGAGTCGCGCGACTGGATCTGCTGCGAGAGGGTGTGGATGTCGCGGAAGCGGCGCTCAAACGGCGTGCCGCGGAAGATCGCCGAGGTTCCGGCGGCCTTGTAGGTATAGTCGGCGACCTCCACCGCGGTGCTGATTGCGTGCGCGCAGCCCAGGCGGACCCGCACCCGGGCGGCAAGCTCGATCGGGGCGACGTCATCGGCGTGGGCCCAGACGTCCTTCAGGATTTCCACCAGCCAGGCGCGGGCGGCGCCCAGGCTCGCCTCATGGCGGGCGACGCCGGCCTGGACGACCGGGCTGTCGGCCAGGCGCTGCAGGCCGCGCGGGGTCTTCTCCGACGCCAAAGAAATGAATTCGTCAAGCATGGCGCGGGCAATGCCGAAAGCCACCGCGGCGACGCCCACGGCATACAGCCCCTGCATCGGGAAGGCGTACAGCGGGCCGGTATCGCGGCGCAGGGCGGGATCCTCACGGGTGCCGCTGAACGCCTCGGGCACGAACAGGTCGGTGACACGATAGCCCTCAGACGCGGTGCCGCGCATGCCGATGGTGTTCCAGTCCCGGATCGGCTGACTTTGTTGCTTGGGGAACAACAGCGTGCGCACCGTGGGCCGGCCGAAGCGGTTCAGCCGCAGGCTGCCGTCCGCCTCGGTCACCTGGCAATGCGCCCCCATCCAGGTGGCCTGGCGGCTGCCGCTGGCGAAGTGCCACTCGCCGCTGACCCGGTAGCCGCCGGGGACGGCCCGGGCCTGATGCCGGTTCGGCGGTCCCCAGGACACCCAGGCGTCGGGCGGGCTGAAGATCTCCCGGGCGGATTCGAGCGGGATAAAGGGGGCGATCAGCGCGGCGCTGTTAGCGACGAACAGGTTCCAGCCGACGGAGCCGTCGTGGCGGGCGACTTCCTCAATGGCGTGCAGGTAGGTCCAGGGGTCGAGCTGGTCGCCGCCTACCGATCGCGGCAGCAGGATGCGCGGCAGCCGCGCGTCATGGATTTGGCCGAGCAACGTTCGCGGAATTGCCTGGGATTGCTCGATCTCGTCGGCGGCGGCGGCGATTTTTGGCCCCAGGTCCCGGGCGCGGGCAACGGGGTCGATGCCGATGGAGCCAAGACTGACATGGTTCATGACATAAACTCCGGCCTTTGGCCTTCTGCCTCTGTTCGGCGATTAGCGGTCCAGCGGCTGGTGGTTGTCAATGCCGGGGTCGTTTCCGCTGACACACCTTGAAGCGATGATGAATCGCGCACAGTATGGTTCATTGAACGGAACAGCAGGTTCCGCTACCACTTCTTGACATGCGCACCCTGACGATCCTGTCCGCCGTGCTTCTGACCACGGTCTCACCTGCGCTGGCACAGGTGACCGTCGATCTGCATGCGCTGCAGGCTTTGCCCGAGCACCGCATGGCGACGCCCGAACCCCGCACGGCGACCCGAACGCAGCGTGCCGCGCCATCCGGGCCGGCGGCGGCGCTGGCGACGCGGACCCAGCCGCCGCGGGAGGCGCCGGGGGCCTCGCAGGAGACGCCGACGGCCTTGCAGGAAGCGCCGGGGGCATCGCGAGAAGCGCCGCCGGCGTCGCGCGAAGTGCCGATGGCGACGCGGGAGGCGCCTTCGTCGGCCCCTTCGGCGTCACGGCAGGCGCCTTTGCCCGCGCCGCCGGCGCCGCAACCGAACATTCCCGAGAGCGTTCCAGAGACGGCAACGATCAACCCGATCGCGCCGCCGCAGCCTCCGGCCGGCGCGCCACCACCCGCACCGCCGCCGGTATCGGACAAGGCCGCGACCACCGCTGCCACGACTCCCGCCGGGCTGCGGCTGACCTTCGCGCCCGGTCAGTCCGACCTCAGCCCGGACAGCACGGCGTCGATCAAGCAGTTGACCACGGCCGCCCCGGCGGGCGATTCGACCACATTCAATGTGCTGGCCTTCGCCCCGGGCAAGCCGGACGACCCTTCAACCGCGCGGCGGGTGTCGTTGTCGCGGGCGATGGCGGTGCGCAGTGCCCTGGTGGCAGATGGCGTGCCCTCGGCGCGCATCTTCGTCCGGGCGCTGGGCGAGCAGTATGGTGACGGGCCGGCTGACCGGGTGGATATCGGCGTGACCGGGGGCGGCGGCCCCTCTGACACGGCCACGGCAAGATGACCCGCCCATCGGGCTATCTGGTCCGCATGCTGGTGTTCCTGCTGGTGGTGGCGCTGGTCGCCGTGCTGCTGTCGCCGGTGCTGATCACCGCGTTCACCAACAACCCGCTGCTGAACAGCCTGATTCTGCTGATCCTGCTGATGGGCATCGGCTGGAACCTGAACCAGGTGCTGCGGCTGCGGCCAGAGGTGACCTGGCTGGAGACGTATCAGACCGCCCGCAGCCGGCTGGCCGCCCTGCCCTCACCCAAACTGCTGGCGCCGATGGCCAGCATGCTGGCGATGCGCGAGGGGCGCAGCGAAGGCGGCTCGCGGCACTTCACGCTGTCGGCGACGGCGATGCGCAGCCTGCTGGACGGGATCTCCTCGCGGCTGGACGAAAGCCGGGAGCTGTCGCGCTACATGACCGGGCTGCTGATCTTCCTGGGCCTGCTGGGGACGTTCTGGGGGTTGCTGAAGACGGTCACCTCGGTGTCCGACGTGATCGGCAGCATGAGCCTGGGCAACGGCGACATGAACCTGATGTTCGAGCAACTGAAGTCCGGGCTGGCCCGGCCGCTGGCGGGCATGGGCACGGCGTTCTCGGCCAGCATGTATGGCCTGGCCGGGGCGCTGGTGCTGGGCTTCCTGGATCTGACGGCGGGCCAGGCGCAGAACCGTTTCTTCAACGACCTGGAGGAATGGCTGGCCGGGCTGACGCGGCTGTCCTCCGGCGTGCTGTCGGAAGGCGAAAGCTCGGTTCCGGTCTATGTCCAGGCGCTGCTGGAGCAGACCGCGGAGAACATGGAAAGCCTGCAGAACGTGCTGACGCGGGATGAGGAAAACCGGGTGCAGGCGACCAACGCGGTGGTGGTGCTGAACGAGCGGCTGGGCATGCTGGCCGACACCATGCGGACCAACCAGCACCTGATGCTGCGCATCGCCGAGAGCCAGTCCGCGCTGGGCCCGGCGCTGAACCGGCTGAGCGAGCTGCGCGGCGACGAAACCAGCCGGACGCATCTGCGCAACATCGAGACCTATATGCAACGCATGCTGACGGAAAACGAGCAGGGCCGCGCGCGCGCCACCGCCGACATCCGCAACGACCTGCGGCTGCTGACGCGCACCATCGCCGCCCTAGCCGAACCGCCGCGGTAACCGGTCATGGCAGGACGCGTCAGGCGGCACGGCGGCAACGGGCTGGATGCGTGGCCGGGCTACGTGGACGCGCTGTCCACCTTGCTGATGGTCATCATCTTCGTGCTGCTGGTGTTCGTGCTGGCGCAGGCGTTCCTGACCGTGACCCTGTCCGGCCGCAGTCATGAGCTGGACAAGGCGAACCAGCAGTTGAGCGCGCTGGCCGATGCGCTGTCGCTGGAGCGGGGGAAGTCGGCGGAGTTGCAGCTTTCCGTCTCTCAGTTGGGCAAGGAGCTGTCGGACCGGACGGCGGACCGCAACCGGCTGACGGTGCAGTTGTCGGACGCCAACCGGGCGATCCAGGCGACCACGGCCGCCAACGCTGCCCTGCAGGGCCAGTTGCACGACACGTCCGTGCAGGCGGATGCGGCGAAGACCCAGTTGGCCGATGCGCAGAACCAGTTGGCGGAGATGAAGCGGCAGATCGCCGCCCTGGATCGGGACGTGGCGGTCGACAAGGACACGCTGCAGGCCAAGCTGTCGGAGCTGGCGACGTTGACCAACCAGTCCCGCGCACTGGCCGCGCTGCGCGATGAGCTGGAGAAGCAGGCGCAGGATGCAGCCGCGCGGGCGATGACCGAGCAGCAGCGGCGTGAAGCGGTGCAGGCGCAGTTGAGTGATGAGAAGAAGCTGGGCGACAGTGCGCGGGCGCAGGTGGCGCTGCTGAACCAGCAGGTCGAGCAGTTGCGCAACCAGTTGTCCTCGATTGCGGCGGGTCTGGAGCTGGCCCGCCAGCAGGACAAGGAAAAGGACGCGCAGATCGTCAACCTGGGCCAGAAGCTGAACGTGGCGCTGGCGGCGAAGGTCGAGGAGCTTCAGCAGTATCGCAGCGAGTTCTTCGGCAAGCTGCGCAACGTGCTGGCGAACCGGTCGGGCATCACCATCGTGGGTGACCGCTTCGTGTTTCAGAGCGAGGTGCTGTTCCCGGTCGGCAGCGCCGACCTGACCCAACCGGGCACCGCCCAGATGACGGCGCTGGCGGTGACGATCAAGGACATCGCCTCGGAGATTCCGCCTGATCTGCATTGGGTGCTGCGGGTGGACGGGCATACCGATCCGCAACCGGTCAAGAGCGGGCAGTTCGCCTCAAACTGGGAGCTGTCGGCGCAGCGGGCGATCACCGTGGTGAAGCTGCTGATTGCCGATGGGGTGCCGGCGGATCACCTGGCGGCGACGGCATTCGGCGAGTATCAGCCGTTTGGCCCAGGGGACACGCCGGACGCCTATGCCAAGGACCGGCGGATCGAGCTGCGGCTGACTGATCGGTAGGCTTCGGCCGGCGGTTTCCGCACCGGCGTATGGCCCGCGACCTGAATATGGGGCCCGAAATGACAGAAGGCCCCGGAGCTGAGCTCCGAGGCCTTCCCATTGTTTGTCAGCGTCCGTTGCCGGACTGGAGTCTGTCAGGCCGACGGGTTTGCGCCGGCAATCCAGGTCCTGGCGATGGAAGCCACGGAACAATGAGACACTGGATCACCTCCTTTCAGTTGTTGCTACGACAATGTCAGTGTGCACGGGATTCGGCTTGCCGCGCAAGTCATTCCATAGGGCTAGTCCCACTGGGCTCGCCCCACTGGGCCCGCCCCACTGGGCCCGCCGGCGGCATTTGCGTCGGCTGAAACGACGGGGCTACCGTGGCCTTTGGCAGAAGGGATCGAGCCGATGATGCAGGGCATTCACCGCTATCCGCCGATGGACCGGGTGATCTACGGTATTCCGCTGGCCCAGGCGCTGGCCGACGAGGTCGGCCGGCTGGGTGCGCGGACGGTCTATGTCATGGCCAGCGGCACGCTGACCCGAGAGACGGATGTGCTGGACGAGGTCCGCCGGGTGCTGGGCAACCGGTTTGCCGGCCTGTGCAGCCGGATCGGCGCGCACACGCCGCGCCCGGACGTGGTGGCGGCAGCCAACGAGGCTCGGGCCCTGAGGGCGGACCTGATCCTGACCGTCGGCGGCGGGTCGGTCACCGATGCGGCGAAGATGGTCGGGCTGTGCCTGGGCAACGAGGTCTCCTCGCCGGAGCAACTGGACCGCTTCCGCGCGGTCGTCACCCCCGACGGCAAGACCCACCGGCCAGAGACGAAGGCCCCATCAGTCCGCTCGGTTGATGTGCCGACGACGCTGTCGGCCGGGGAGTTCACCGCGTTTGCCGGCTGCACCGACAGCGTCCGGCAGGTCAAGGAGAGCTATGGCCACGCCTTGATGATGCCGCAGGCGGTGATCCTGGATCCCGCCTTGACCCGGCACACGCCGGAGTGGCTGTTCCTGTCGACCGGCATCCGGGCGGTTGACCATGCGGTCGAGGATGTGTGCTCGACGCATCCGACGCCGTTTTCCGACGGCATGTCGCTGCAGGCGCTGCGTCTGCTGGCCGCTGGGCTGCCGGCGGTCAAGACCGACCCTGCTGACCTGCAGGCCCGGCTGGACTGCCAACTGGGTTCCTGGATGTCGATCATGGGCTCGCAGAACGGGGTGCCGAAGGGGGCCAGCCACGGCATCGGGCATGTGCTGGGCGGCACTGCCGGCGTGCCGCATGGCTACACCTCCTGCATCATGCTGCCGCACGTGCTGCGCTTCAACCAACAGGTCAACGCCGAGCGGCAGGGTTGGGTGAGCGCGGCGCTGGGGCACGAAGGCGAGGCGGCCGGCGACGTGGTGGCGGGGCTGATCAGCCGTCTGGGCCTGCCGGCGACATTGCGCGCGGTGGGGGTGCGGCGGGACCAGTTGGACGAGGTCGCGGCCGGATCAATGCACGACCGCTGGGTGCACACCAACCCGCGCAAGATCGAGGATGCGGCTGCGGTGCGTACCCTGCTGGAAGCGGCCTGGTGAGCCTTGGCGTCAGGTCCGGCTAGACCGGTTTCCGTTCGCCTTGGCTCACGGACCCCGCTCTAACTCATTGTTTGATCGCGTGATTCACCGTTCCGGTGATGCCACCTGCTCGGATCACGCTCTAGCCGCGGCCTCAAGCAGGGAGGTAACCCGCTCCGCCAGATGGTGGCCCTGGATGGGCTTGCGCAGCAGGGTAAACGAGCCATTCAGTGCCCCACCGACGGCAAGCTCCGCGGCATTGGTGGCGAAGCCGGTCAGCAGGATGGCCGGAAGTCCTGGCCGGTCCTGATGGACTTCCCTGATCAGCGACAGGCCGTCCATCTCCGGCATCGACAGGTCGGATACCAGGATGTCCACCGGCTCGTCATTCCGCAGCAGAGTCAGTGCCGCCGCGGCAGAGTCTGCCACCCGCACCTCGAAGCCCGACGCCTCCATCAACTCCGCGGTGACCTCACGCACGATCGCGTCGTCGTCCACCAGCAGCACACGCGCGTGCCGGCGGGGAGCGGGCGACGTTGCCGCGTCATCTGGCGCTGCCTCGATTGTAGCCGGTGCGCTGGCTTCAGCGACCGGGAACCACAGGGATACCGTTGTGCCGCGGCCCGGTGAGCTGGCAATATGGAAGCCGCCGCCGCTCTGGCCAACGAAGCCGCGTGCCATCGCCAAGCCCAGCCCGGTGCCCTGCCCTGCCGGCTTGGTGGTAAAGAACGGCTCTGAAGCCCGCGACAGCGTCCAGGCATCCATGCCGATCCCGGCGTCGGTCACCGCCAGCCGGACGTAGGCTCCGGCTGTCAGGTCGGCGCGATGGAGATGGGTCTGATCTGGCTGCACCACCTCTCGCGTAGCCGCCAGTATCAGGGTGCCGATGCCGGCCATCGCGTCACGCGCGTTCGTTGCAAGGTTGATCAGCACGGTCTCTAGCTGGCCCTTGTCGGCCAGCAGCGGCGGGACGTCGTTGTTCGTCATGACATCGACGCGAATGCCGTCGCCAAGGGTGTGCGACAGGATGTCGCGCATGCTGTGCAGCAGGCCGATGGTGTCCACCGGTTCGGCCTGCAGCTCACTGCGGCGGGAGAAGGCGAGCAGCCGGCGTGTGGTCGCGGCCCCGCGGTCGGAGGCCTCCAGGATCATTAGCGACAGGCGGCGCACGCCCTCGCTGTCCTTTGGGTTGCGCTGCAGCAGCGCGCAGCCGCCCTGGACAGCCTGCAGGACGTTGTTGAAGTCGTGGGCGATGCCGCCTGCCAATTGGCCAAGCGCTTCCATGCGCTGTGCCTGGGCCAGCCGGACCTGGGTGGCTTCCAGGTCGCTGGTCCGCTCGGCGACCAGACGTTCCAGCTCCTCGCGCGAGCGGGCCAGGGTTTCGCGCGCCGCCACGGTGTCCTCGATGTCGGTGCAGGTGCCGAACCAGCGCGCGATCGCGCCGGTTTCCAGGTCGCGGATGGGTACCGCGCGGCCCAGCATCCAGCGATACCGGCCATCGGCGGTACGCAGGCGATACTCGGTCTCATAAGGTTCGCCGGTGGCGAGGGAGTGACGCCAGCGGGCCAAGGCCTGGTCCTGGTCGTCCGGATGCAGGACGGGCGCCCAGCCTTCACCGGCGTTCTGGTCGGGCCGCCGCCCGGTCAACTCGTACCAGCGGCGGTTATAGTAGTCGTGGTAGCCGTCGGCGCGGGTCGACCAAACGATCTGCGGCATCGTGTCGGTGATGGCGCGCAGCCGCAGCTCGCTTTCCTGCAGCGCCGCCTCGGCCTGCTTACGCTCCGTGATGTCGGTCGAGACGCCGGCGAGGCGGCCGGCCTTGCCATCCGCCTGGAACAACTGTCCCCGCGCCTCGATCCAGTGCATCGTCCCGTCAGGCCACTGGACGCGGAACTCGATGCGGTAGTCCTGGTACGCATTGGCTTCAGACATGGCCTGGCGGACGCGGTCGCGGTCGGCTGGATGGATCGCGTCGAACATTTGGGTGAAGCTGCAGTCCTGGATTGGATTGAGGCCGAACACGGCCTTGTTGGTATCGGAACAATCGACCTGCTGGTTGAGCAGGTCGATCTCCCACGCCCCAAGCCGGCCTGCCTGCAGGCAGAAATGCAGCCGCTGCTCCGACTCTCGCTGCGCCGCCTCCGCCTGGCGCTGGTGGGTGATGTCCATCACGAAGGCGGCGGTCAGCCCGGCGGTGCGGTCGGTGACACCAAAGGAGACGAGCACCGGCAGGCGCCCGCCATCGCGCCGGCGGTAATCCGTCTCATACGGCCTGCATTCGCCCAAGGTGCGAACCCGGGCGAGCCCGTCGGCTTTTGGGGCCGATGCCGGTGCCGGCTGAATGCTGTTCCAATCGAACGCGCCGTTGCGCAATTCCGCCTCGGTGAAGCCGGCCATTGAGCAGAACGCCTGGTTGGCTTCGTGAACCACGCCGTCGGCGTCAAAGATGACGATGCCAATCGGGCTGTTGTCGAACATGGTGCGGGCGTTGCGCGCGGTTTGCTCACGCTCCGCGAAGGCCCTGGCCAAGTGGGCCTTGAACTCATCGGCCTCCCTGAGGCCGGTCGAGCCGGCGTCGTCCGGTACCGACATCCGCGCGCCGGCGGTGGCGCCGAGTGCGAGGCTGAAGGCCCTGACGGTCCGGCGGGCAGAGAGAATGGCCATCGCCAGTCCGGTCGCCAGCACCAGGGCGCCGATGGTCATCGACTGCCACAGCGACCGGCGCAACGGTGCCAGGAAGGTTTGCTCCGACACCGCGATGCTGACGACAAAGTTGCTGCGTGGCGCGTGGGCGAAGGCCATCACCGCGGGGACGTTTTCGATGGTCTTCACACCCCTTGTCGCGATGCCGGCGGCAACCGCGGCGAGCGGGCGAAGCAGGGCGGCCGGCGGGACATGGCCAACCGTTTCGGCATCGCGGAGGGAGCGGGCGACGATGGTGCCCTTGCGGTCAAGTATCGAGATGACCGAGGTTTCAGGCAAGTTGACGTCGGTTGCGATGGCAATGAGGTGTTCACGCCGCACGCTGATGCCGATGCCGCCGATGACCCGCGGGTGGCCGTCGGCGGACGGCGCGCTGTCGAAGACCGGCACCGAGATGCCGATCAGGGGAATGTTGAAGCTGGGACCGATAAAGAGATCGGAGAGCTGCGAGCGTCCCTCGGCGATCACGGCACGGGCGAGAGCAGTGCCGGGCACGCCGGTCTGCCGCTGGCCTGGCGGCCAGGCAGTGTTGAGCAGCCAGGTTGCGTGGCTGTCATACAGCGTAATGATCGGCGCCGGTTCGTTGGCCGACAGGTTGGCGGCCAGACGGTCGCGGGTGGTGCGGAACTCGGCCTCCAGCACGTCCAGATCGCCGTGCGCGGCCGGCACCGTTGCTGCGAGGGTTTCGGCCACCGCCCGCGTGGCATCGATCTCCCGGTCGACGAGACGCGCCAGCGAGCGGGCATGCTCGACAAGCTGGGCCTCCGCGAGCTGGCGTTCGTTGCGGTACTGCAGCCAGAGCGCGCCGGTGCCAAGCACCATCAGAGGCAAGGCGACGGAGGCGACCAGGACAACCAGATTGTGCGTCAACGAGGCGCTGCGGCGCGCCTTGTGCCTTGCGGGTGAGCGCGATGGGCGGAAGAACGGCAGGAGCCTGCGGACTAACATGGAGGCGATGTCGGGTGCAGACAGAAAGCGCATACGCGGCCGCGTACGGCCGACTGGGTTCGGCGGCGGATAGCCAAGCTCGCTTGTCCTATCGCGGTCAGCTACTGCCATCGCAGCTTAGGGTAAGGCAGTTTGCACCGGCAAACCAACAAAATAAGTGTCGGCCATGGGGATGCGCGGGCCACGTCAGCCGGGCCGCCGCAAACCAGGCGCGCCCTACCCTTGCGGCGGCATCAGCCGATTGTCCGGTCGGTGGTGTGCCTGGCGTAGCCTGCATCCAGGGTTGCACGCAGCACCTGCGCCAATCCCTCGATACGGAACGGTTTCGGCAGGAACGGCACCTCGGCGGCGATCATCTGCGGTTCGGCAAAGGCGTTCCGCGCATAGCCGCTGGTCAGTACGATCCGCAAATCAGGCCTGGCCTGGCTGGCCCGGCTGGCGAGTTCACTGCCGCTGGTGCCCGGCAGGCCGATGTCGGTGAAGAGCAGGCGGATGTCGGGACGGCTGGCCAGGATGGCCTGCGCCGCGGTGGCGCTTGCAGCCTCCAGCACATTGTAGCCAAGGTGCCGAGCGGCGTTGGCGCTGTAGCTACGGACGTCGACGTCGTCGTCGACCATCAGGATGGTTTCCGTGCCACCGACCAAGGGGGCGACTGTCCCGGCCGAGGTTGGTGTGACAGCAGCATTGTCCAGGTTCGGGCGGGGAAAGTACATTCTGACGGTAGTTCCGTTGCCGACCCGGCTGGACAGTTCGACATGGCCGCCGGACTGCCTGACGAAGCCATAGACCTGGCTTAGTCCCAGGCCGGTGCCGCGCCCGGTCTCCTTCGTGGTGTAGAACGGCTCAAACGCGTGTTCCAGCACCTCTGCCGTCATGCCGCTGCCGGTGTCGGTGACCGAGATAAACGTGTAATCGCCGGCGACTACACCGCCGTGGCGCCCGTTGTTGTCCGCCTCAAGCCATGCCTTGCCGGTTTGGATGGTAAGTCTGCCGCCAGCGGCCATGGCGTCACGCGCGTTGACCGCGAGATTGACCAGGGCGCTCTCCACCTGGTTACGGTCAACAAATGTCGGCCACAGATCGTCACATAACACGGTCTCGATGACGATCGACTCACCCAGCATGCGGCGCAGCAGCTCTGACATGCCCAGCACAAGCTGGTTAACGTCGGTCATCGCCGGCGCCAGCGTCTGCTTGCGGGAGAAAGCAAGCAGCCGCCGGGTCAGCTCGGCTCCGTGCTCGGCCGCGTGACGGATCACCTGCAACATCCGTTGGCTGCTCTGGCTGAACGTCTCCTGGCGGATATCCAGCAGTTCCAGGCTGCCCAGGACCGCAGTCAACATGTTGTTGAAGTCATGGGCGATGCCGCCGGTCAACTGGCCGACCGCTTCCATCTTCTGCGACTGCGCTAGGGCAGCCTGAGCCTTTTTTAACTCCTGCTCCGCGCGGCGGCGCTGGGTGATGTCGCGCGTGACCTTGACGAACCCGACCAGCACATTGTTCTGGTCCAGTATCCGGTTGGTCGTGCAGTCGGCGACAAAGGTTGTGCCGTCCTTGCGCACGCAGACGCATTCCATCTGGACGCTGCCGGTCCTGGCCGCGGCTTCCAGGATGTATTTCGGCCGCTGCGCCGCCTGGTCCTTGGCGGTGTAGAAGCAGGAAAAATGCTGGCCGATAATTTCCGCGGCGGCATACTGTTTGATGGCCTGTGCACCAACGTTCCAGAAGCTGACATGCCCTTGCGGATCCAGCATACAGAGGGCGCAGTCACTAACGCTTTCAACCAGCAGCTTGAAGGTCTGCTCGGTCTGGCGCAGTTGCTCGGCGGTGTTTTCGTGCCGGACGGTCTCGACCGTCAGCTTCTCGGCCACCGCGCGGAACTCATCGGGCGTGGGCAGGGTCGCGAGTTCCGGCAGGATCTTCCACAACAACGTGGCGGTGACGATGGAGGCGATTGCGGTGAAGGCCTTGATCAGGCCCTGGATCGCATAGTCCGGGTTCCACAGCACCCAGACGTCCATGAAATGTGTCGTGCCACAGGCCAGGATGAACAGCGCGAACAGCCAGAACATCCAGCCGAACCGCAGCTCTCGGCGTTTGACGACCAGCGTAGCCAGCCCGACGGGGATGACGAAGTAGGCGATCCCTGTCGCGATATCCGAAGTAGCGTGCAGCCAAAGCAGCGCGGGTTGCCACAACAGGCAAATCCCGTGCGGGGACAACCCCTGCTCGAACAGCGAAAACACTGTCATGCCCTCGAATGGTCTCACAGGGAATTGAAGCAGGTTTGCTTGTCGGTGTCATCAACTATTCGAGTGCTACGGCGGAGCGACTAAGGCTGACAGCAGTTTCTAGTATAGAAGGAAGGTAAGCAATTACTGTTGAATGAGGGAGAATAAGAAATATTAGTTATATTATCAGAATATAAAACATTGATGCGTTGCGGTTTTAGAGAATTTGGCCGAGAAGCAACGGAGTTCGGCCCCATGCATCCAACGCGGGTCAGGAACGAATTTGGGATTAGGGCGCCGGCTTACGCTATTTGGGGACACTGTCGGGATCAGGGCGTATCGTGACGGTAAGCCAACCGCGCGGGTCAAAGCGCGCGGTGTCGTCCGGACGCAGCAGCACGGTGGTGGTGTCGGCCTCGATGATGGAGGGACCGTCAATGGGCTGTCCTGATGGCAGCGTATGGAAGTCGAAGACCGGGATTTCGATCCATTGGTCAAGGTAGACGCGGCGCCGCGCCTTTGGCCGGGGACTGCCGGACCTGGTTTCCAGGCTTGCCGGGGCGACCTGCGGCAGGCGGCCGATGACGGAGAGGCGGGCGTTGACGAGGACCGCGGGCTGGTCCCGCAGCGCATAGGTATAGAGACGTTCATGGGCCGCATGAAAACGCTCCGCCAGGTGCGCCGGCATGTCGGCGGCGTCCCAATCCAACTGATCCAGCGCGACAGGAATTTCGAAGACCTGCTCGCCGTAACGCATGTCGGCCGACATCTCCTGCGCGACCTCGCCGCTGAACCAGGCGAGACGGGCGCGGCCCGCTGCTTCCATTGAGACGAAGGCGGCGCGCAGGGCAGCCACATCGAGCGGGCCGGTTTGTTCCTGGCTGCGGGTCAGCTCGATCCGCAGGTCGGTATTCAGCATACCCCAGGCGGATAGCACCGAGGCGGCCAGCGGCACCGCCACCTGGCTGATGCCAAGCTCGGCCGCAACCGCGGTGACGTGCAGGCCGGCGGCGCCGCCGAATGCCAGCAGGGTGAAGCGGCGTGGATCGACGCCGCGGCGGACGGTGGCAACCCGCACGCCGTCGGCCATGCGGCTGTTGATGACGCGGTGGATGCCGAAGGCGGCTTCGATGGGCGGGATACCGAGCTGTTCGGCAAGGCGGGTGATGACCTGGACCGCGGCGTCAGGCTGCAGCGTCCGCTGGCCACCCAGGAAGTTCGCCGGATCCAGGTAACCCAGCAGCAGATTGGCATCGGTCACCGTGGCCCGTGCCCCGCCCTGCCCGTAGCAGGCGGGTCCGGGGATCGCGCCGGCGCTTTCCGGGCCGACCGTGAGCAGGCCGGACGGGTCGAGCGTGCCGATCGATCCACCGCCCGCACCCAGCGTGACGATGTCCAGGCTCGGCAACGCGATGCGGGTGCCGCCGACCGCCTTGTCGCCGGCCAATGTCGGCCGGCCGTCGCGCACGACGGCAATGTCGGTCGAGGTGCCACCCATGTCGAAGCCGATGATGTTCGCCGCCAAGCCGTTGCGGGACAACGCCACCGCGGCCGCCACGCCGCCGGCCGGGCCGGACAATGCCGTGGCCGCGGCCAGCGCCGAGGCCTCCTCCACCGAGGCGACGCCGCCATGCGACAGGATCACCAGCAGGTCGCCGGCATACCCGCCCTGACGCAGGCGAGACTGCAACCGGCCAAGGTAGTTGCGGATGATCGGACCGACCGCGGCGTTGGCCGCGGTGGTGGAGAAACGCTCGAACTCCTTGATCTGCGGCAGGACCTCGAACGAGGTGGTGACGAACACGCCGGGCAGCCGCTGACGGACGATGTGTGCGGCCTGCTGCTCATGCACCGGGTTGCGCCAGGCGTGCAGGAAGCAGATCGCCACGGACTGGACGTCGGCCTGGCGCAGCGTGTCGATCGCTGCCGCGAGGGAGGTTTCGCTCAGCGGGATCTCGATCTCGCCATTGGCACGGATACGCTCCTGGACGCCGAGGCGCAGCGCGCGCGGGATCAACGGCGCCGGCGGTGTCATGCGCAGGTTGTAGCGCTCGGGCTTCAGGCCTTCGCGCATTTCGATGACGTCGCGGTGGCCCGCGGTGGTCAACATACCGACCGCGGCGGTCTTGCCCTCAAGCAAGGCGTTGGTGGCCACCGTGGTGCCGTGGACGATCCGACCGGTGGCGCGCAACAATTCGGCGGTCTGCAGCCCAAGGCGCTGGGCGGCCAGAGCGAGACCGGCGAGCACGCCTTCGGACTGATCGGCCGGCGTCGTCGCCGTTTTGGCAAGGGTTGTGGCACCGTCAGGCGCTGCGACGACAATGTCGGTGAAGGTGCCGCCGACATCGATGCCGATGGTCCAGTTCATCGGCCGGGCCTGCCGACAGATGGGCCAAACCTCATTGCGGGGACAGGCCTTCGGCGGTGTCGGCTGCGCGCGCGGCGGGATCGCGGCGGGCGGGATCGCCCCAGCCGCCGCCGCCACCCGAAAGGACATGCAGCACGCTGCCGCTGGGGACCGGCACGCCGATCTCCTTGCTTTTCAGTTTGCGCGGGGCGGCATCCGGCGCCAGCAAGGTATAGTCGTGCGGAGCGGCGTCCTGCCCACCGGCGATGCCGCGGGCACCGTGGCGGACGCCGTCACCGGCGGTGTTGGCCGTCGTCAGCCCCTCGGCTTCGACGCGCAGGCGCATCTGCGCGCCATGGCCGCCACGGTATTGCCCGTCGCCGGCTGATGCCGGGCGATATTCATGCGTCTCGAAAACCAGGGGGAAGCGGCTTTCGGCGACCTCCAGGCTGCCGAACTTGATGCCGCCGGCGGAGTGCCACTCGCCGATGGTGGCATAGCCGTCGCCGGCCGCGGAACCGCCGCCGCCGGGGCGCGCCTGGAACATGTGCCAGATGAAACGACGCCCGGAGCGCGGGTCGGTACCGTTCAGCGCGATGCGCAGCCGCCGGCCCCAGCCCCCCATGGCGCGCTGCGGGCAGGCCTGAGCGAGGGCGGCAATGATCGCCTCGATGATCTCGTTCGAGCAATGGCTGGTGCACATCGTGACCGGCGCGCCCTCATTGGCCCAGACGATGGTGCCAGGCCGCAGGATGACCTGCAGCGGCCGGAAGGTGCCATGGTTCTTGGCGATCTCCGGGTCGAGCAGGAAGGCGAAGGCCATTGCCACGGCGGACTGGGTGTTGGCGTGGGAGGAGTTGACGAAGCCGGTCACCTGCGGGTCGGAGTCGCTGAGGTCGACGCTGACGTCGCTGCCCTGTTTGGTGACGCGGGCGCGGATGATGATATCGGTGCGGTCGAAACCATCGTCGTCCAGCACCGCCTCGCCGCAATAGGTGCCGTCGGCCCAGGTGGCGACGGTTGCCCTGGCGTAGCGTTCGGCGGCGTCCAGCATCGCCTCGACGCAGTCCGCCAGGGTTTCCGCGCCAAACTCCTGGATGACCGAGGCCAGGCGCTGCTCGCCCAACCGAGCGGAACCGATCTGCGCGGCCAGGTCACCGCGGAAGTCGCGCGGGTGGCGGACGTTCAGGGCCAGCATCTCCAGCAGGTCCTCGCGCAGCACGCCGTTGTCGGTCAGCCGCATTGGCGGCAGGCGCAGGCCCTCGTGCCATATCTCCGTCGCGGCGGGATTGTAGGCGCCGTGGGTGGCGCCGCCGATGTCGGAGTGGTGGGCGCGGACCACGGACCAGAACATCAGGCGCGCACCGGCGAAGACCGGGACGAAGACGGTGAGGTCAGGCAGATGGGAGCCGCCGCGGTAGGGATCGTTGAGCAAATACACGTCGCCGGGTGATGGATCGGGGAAACGCTCACTGAGCGCTCGGGCGGCCCAGGGCATGGCGCCGACGTGGACCGGGATGTGATCGGCCTGGGCGATCAGCCGGCACTCCGCGTCGATCAGGGCGATCGAAAAGTCCCTCGATGAATTCAGGATCTGCGAATAGGCGGTGCGCAACATCGCCTCACCCATCTCGGCGGCGATGGCATTGAGGCGGTGCTGCAGCACAGCGATGGTGATCGGGTCGGTCATGGCTGGATGGTGACCCATCGGGATGGCCTGGGGAAGTCCCGCCGCGCGATGCGGGGTCATGCATTCGTGATGACAGGGCCGACGATTTATGATCATGTTGTCTACACGCGAAGGCCGCTGCTTGCTCGTCAGGCGACTGGACTCGTATCGTCCGTCAACAGACTGGCGATACTATGCTTGCTTTGTTTGAGAGGGCGATTCACGTCTGAGGTTGGACCAACCTCAGACGATCGCGCTCTAGCTGGATTTCTGGGCTACGTTTGAGGTGGCCGATTGCAGGTGAAGAGGCGCATCCACGCCTTTCCGCGGTCGGGCATCAGGTGCGCGTAAGCTGGTGCGGGACGAGCTGGCATGTAACGAATGGGCGGCCTTGCGAATAATAATTCGGAGGATATGCCGTCATGATCAGAACACCACCAGGCTGGGGCGCGGACATGCTGACCCAGGCCTATCAGTCCGTAGCGGCGCCGGGTGCGCCGCATGCAGACGCCTCGACCGCGCGGATCGCCGTCCGGCGAATTGGGCTCGTTGACCTGCGATGGGCACTGGCGCGCGGCATGGAGGATTTCGGGGCGTCGCGCACCGACCTAATTTTCCTGTGCCTGATCTACCCGTTGCTGGGGCTGCTGCTGGGGCGGCTTGCCTCCGGCTATAATCTGCTGCCGCTGGTGTTTCCGCTGGCTTCGGGTTTCGCGCTGATTGGTCCGCTGGCCGCCGTGGGGCTTAATGAGATGAGCCGGCGTCGGGAACTGGGCCTGAGTGCCGGGCTGGGGGATGCGTTCAGTGTTTTCCGCTCGCCTTCTATTGCCAGCATCGCTCTTCTGGGTGTGGTGCTGCTGGGCATGCTGCTGTTCTGGCTGGTGATCTCCAACTTTGTCTATGACCTGACGCTGGGTCCGCAGGCGCCCGAATCGGTGGGCGGTTTCGTGCACAACGTGGTCTATACGCGGGCTGGCCATTTGATGGCGGTGGTAGGGATCGGCACCGGCTTTGTCTTTGCCGCGGTGGCGCTGACCATCGGGGCGTTCTCGTTCCCGATGCTGCTGGACCGCAACGTGTCGATAGAGACGGCGGTACGGACCTCGGCGCGCGTGGTGGCGCAGAATCCGATGACCATGGCGATGTGGGGCCTGATCGTCGCCGGCGGTCTGGTTCTTGGCTCGATCCCGCTGCTGCTGGGGCTGGTGTTCGTGATGCCGGTGCTGGGGCACGCGACCTGGCACCTGTACCGCCGGGCGGTGGCTCGATAGACGGGGTGACTGCCGCGGACCGGCGCGGCGCCTGGGCAAAGGGTGAACCGCCGGTGCGGCCGGCGGTTCGTGCCGGTGACCAGGCAGCCGATCAGCCGATGACGTGGGTGTGCAGGCTGTTGGTGGACTGGTGCGACGTGATGGCGATGTAGTCGGTCGCCAAGCCGGTGACCGGGGTCGCATACAGATTGCCGGCTCCGGCAAATTTCAGGCTGGCCAGCAGGTCGCCGCTGGCGTCCGTCAGGCTGAACATCCCGGTGGAACGGTCGAACGTCGCCTGGGTCGCGGCCATCGCGTTGTAGACGTCCACCGAGGCTGACACACCGAGGCTGGAGGCGGCGGGCGTCGAGTCGGTGATGGTGCCGAGGAAACCCATGCCATTGGTCAGGCTGAGCATGCCGCCGTCAAGGACCACCGTATCACCGGAGGCGACGTTGCCCAGGCGCAGCAGGGCGTTGTTGCCGGTGAGGTGGAAGCCGCCTGATCCGGTTACGTTGACGTAGTCCATGTTCACCGTAGAGGAGCCATCGATGTTCACCGTGCCATTGACGGTGTATCCCCCTGCCCCGCCATAGCCGGTGGCATTCAGGGTGCTGCCGTTCAGGATGTCGGTGATGCCATTCAGCGTCACGGCGGCAGTCGGACGCTCATTGATCGCCAGGGTGGCGGCGTTCAGGTTCAGGCTGTCGATGCTGAGGGCGCCGCCAGGGTTGAGGTCGATGATGCCGACACCGTGCGCCGCGGCGGTTCCCTGATCCGCGACCAGGCTGAGCGCGTTGGTTCCGGAAAACATGGCGACGGGTACACCTCCCGCCGCGCCACTGTTGCCGGTGAAGTCCAGCGCATCACCATCCCATTGGTGGGACGCAACGGTGGCGGACTGGCCGTTGGAAAGCTTGTGGACTGACATGCTGGTTCCTTCCGTAAAGGCAAAGACTTGCCGGCGTAAATAGGAGAATCCGGGTGAATACGATGCTCACGAAAGTGACATCGACGGATGGTATCGATTAAGAAACAAAATTGTAATGGTCTGTCGCCATCAATCCACGAACCTGGTCGAATTTTTCCACGCGCGTGCAGGAGAATCTTGAAAAGTTCGATGCTGCCGGACGAAAGAGATGCCGGCGAGAGGGTAGGTCGAGGTTCGACCGACACGACAACGTTACCAGAAAACAACTGAAACAACCCGGCCGGCAAAGTTCACTGACTGCTGGCAGCCGCTGGAGCAACGATGTGCATCGCTGATCGACAGCCGGTGCGTCGCGAGGCCAGTATCAAGGCCTCATCAGACAGAGGAGCGCCGAGATGATCCAGGCTGCGCGTTTCATGATGTGTGTGCTGCTGGGCATTCTCGTGGGCGTGATAATGCCGCTGATGATGCCAGGGTCGGCGCGGGCTGCCTGCCGGCTGGAGACGCGGACAGCCGTCTCGCTGCTGATCACGCAGGGCACCATCATGCTGCCGGTTGAGGTCAACGGCCTGGCGGCGATCTTCATTCTGGACACCGGCGCGCAACGCTCCGTGGTGACTGAGGCCGCGGTGCGGCGGCTGGGACTGCAGCGCGATGAGTGGGCGGGTACGACGCTGAACGGCGTAGGCGGGCTGGCGCGGCGGGCCAACGCGGTGCCGCACAGCCTCAGCCTGGGCGGTCTGCCGCTGGTGCGGCGCACCCTGAATGACGACGTCAGCCTGACCGTGGGCATCCTGCCGCAGACGCAGATCGGCAACCTGGTGATCGACGGTCTGCTGGGACGGGACTTCCTGTCGCCGTTCGACCTGGACCTGGACATGCGACAGCGACGTCTTGCGCTTTACAAGGTCAGCGGCTGTTCCGGGCGGTTCCTGCCGTGGAGCGAGGCTTACACCGCCATTCCGGTGGATCTTTCGGTCGCCACCGCGCCCATCCTGCCGGTGGTGATCAACGCGACGTCACTGACCGCGATGCTGGACACCGGGGCGAGTGCCAGCCTGCTGACGGCGCCGGGGATGTATCATCTGGGCCTGAATGCGGCCAGCCTGGCGAACGATCCGGCCGACCAGATCAGCGGCCTGGGACCGAGCGTGATCACGGCCCATCTGCATCGGTTCCGCTCGATGCTTGTGGCTGGTCAGACCAGCCAGTCGCCCGCGATCTGGGTTGAAGCGGTCCGCATCAGGCCGTTCGTCGACATGCTGCTGGGGGCGGACTGGCTGGCTGGGCGACGGGTGTGGCTGTCGTTTGCCACCAGCCAGTTGTTCATGACGCAGCGCTGATCGGTGCGTTCAGACGCGTTGGCCGCCGTCGATGTGGACTTCGGAGCCGCTAAGGTAGGTGGATTGGTCGGAACACAGGAAGAACAGCAGGTCGGCGACCTCACCGGGCTTGCCCAGCCGCCGCAAGGGGATTTCACGCTGGACGATTTCCTCGGTTCCGGGGGACAGGATGGCGGTGTCGATTTCACCTGGCGAGACCGCGTTGACGCGCACGCCGTAGCGGCCGAGGTCGTTGGCCATCTCGCGGGTCAGCGCCGCCAACCCGGCCTTTGACGTGGCGTAGGCGGCACTGGCGAAAGGATGCACGCGCGAGCCGACGATCGAGGTCATGTTGACAATGCTGCCCTTTGTCCCGATCAAGTAATCGGCCAGCCCCTGGGCGAGCAGGATGGCGGAGAAGAAATTAACGTTGAAGATGTGTAGCCAATCCCGGTAGGCCATCTGCAGGCTGGTGATCTTGCTGCCATCGGGATGTTTGGGTGAGATGGCAGCGTTGTTGACCAACGCGTCCAGCCGGCCGCCGGCGATCCGCTTGATTTCGGGCAGCGCATCCCGCACGGCGTCAACATCGGAAAGGTCCAACTGGATGTGGTTCCGCTCTCCGCCCGGCCAGGGACAGCGTGGGTCGAATGCCTGGCGAGAGATGGTCAGCACGCGCCAGCCTTCGCTGCTGAAGCGCTTGACGGTAGCATGGCCGATGCCACGGCTGGCGCCGGTCAGCAGGAGAACAGGTTCTTGGCCAACAGACATGATCCGGATCCTTCGCGCTGCGGTAGGATGGACAGGGGTGGACGGAGGGGTGAAGCAGTGCTCGCCGCCATCCGCATCGACCTTGCCCATTTTGTCAATCCTGCTCTGCCGGGTGGGAACTGAAAAACCGGCGGTTGGCCGGCTGATGCGGATGGCCGGCTGATGGCAAACGTGGTCAGAATGCCCGGCGTAGACGAGTGGAATGACGTCGAATGAAGCCCGTGTTTCCTGTGCCCACACTTGACCACGCTGTTGTCAATGTCCGTGACCGGCTGGACAGCGCGGCGGACACCTATCGCCGGCTTGGCTTCACCCTCACGCCGCGCGGGTATCACACGCTGGGCTCGATGAACCATCTGGCGATGTTTGGCACCGACTATCTGGAGCTGATCGCAGCCAGTCCGGACGACGGCCGGCGGCCGGAGATTCTGGCCGCGCCGCTGGGGCTGGACGGGCTGGTGTTCGCCACCGAGGACGCAGCCGCCACCTATGAGACGTTGCGCCGGAACGAGGTGCCGATCGAACCGCCGCAACAGTTCTCCCGCCCGGTGGAGATCGACGGCAAAATGCATGACGCCGCGTTCCGCACCACGCGGCTGCCGCGATCGGCCTCACCGGCCGGGCGGCTGTATTTCTGCCAGCACCTGACCCGCGAACTGGTCTGGCGCGATGCGTGGCGGCATCATGCCAATGGTGCGGTTGGCATCGCGCGGGCGGTGATAGCGGCGGAGGAACCGGAGATTCTGGGGGGCTTGTTCGCGCACATGTTCGGCCCGCAAACGGTGCGCGCCACCGACGACGGGTGCTCGCTGATCCTGGGCCTGTCGCGGTTTGACATTGTGCATCCGGGTGCAGTCTGGGAGATGTTCGGCGGTGCAGCCCCGGACAGCCGTGGCCGCCGGGACTATATGGCGGCGCTGACGTTCCGCACGCTGTCGCTGGACGCGGCTGAGACGGCGCTGGAGGCGGGCGGCGTCCGTGGCGTGGACCGCATCGGGACCAGTGTGCTGGTTCCAGCGACCGAGGCGTTCGGGGTTACGGTCGAGTTCAGCGTGTGAGTCAATTGGGGCGGCTGCAGTTCGCCTCTGGCGGTTCTAATCTGACGTGGGCGGAAAACCAGAGCGGTTCCACCGAGTGTGGAACCGCTCTCGCTCATCTTTTCACGCGGCTACTCGCCCAGAATCGCGCTGTTGCGCGATTCCAGCCTGCGCGAAGCCGCTTCAAGCGTTGGTAATGCCGCCGTCGATGGTGATGGTCTGCCCGGTGACATAAGAGGCGTCGGGTGAACAAAGAAACCGGATCACCGAGGCAACCTCCGCCGGCTGGCCGAAGCGCTGCAATGGAATCTCCTGCCGGTACGACCCCCCCCGCTCGGCGATGATCGGGTCCGCCATCCGGGTCTCGATCACGCCCGGTGCGACCGCATTCACCAGCACATCCGGGGCCAGCTTGCGTGACAGCGCCCGCGTCAAGCCGACGACGCCGCCCTTGGCAGCGGCATATGGCACCCGATCCGCGCTGCCGCGGCGATAGGCGATGGAACTGGTCAGTACGATCCGCGCCGGCTGGCGGCGGTCGAACCGGGTGGAGAAGGCCACCGCCATGTCATAGGCGTTCGTCAGGTTGGCGGCAATCGCGCGGTTCCAGACGCCATGGTCGTCCGGATCCAGGGCATCCCGCTCAAACAGGCCGGCCAGATGCACCAGCGCATAGGCCGGTGCGCCGGCAGCCTGCATCACCCGGGCACATTCGGCCGGGGTATCGAGGGCAGAGGCAATCGTCGCCAGGCGGACCCGGCCAAGCTGGGCTTCCGCCCGTTCCAGCGCGGCAGGATCGACGTCGGCCATGAGCACGTGGGCGCCATGCTGCATGAAGGTGCGGGCGGTCTCGACACCGATGCCGCCGGCCCCGCCGGTGATGACGATGCGCTTGCCGACAAACGCGGTCACTTCAGGCCACCAGCGCCGGATAGTCCAAGGTCGCCATCACCTGAGCGCGGCGCATGTACCGGGTCTCATCGGGCATGTAGTCGGCGATGGCGTTGTGCACCGTGCCGATGTTGTCCCACATCAGCACGTCACCCACCGCCCAATGATGGGCGTAGAGGAAGTCCGCGCGTTCCTGGTGGCGAAACAGGTAGTCCAGGATGACCCCGCTTTCATGCGCGTCCATTTCATCGATCCACATCGTGTAGCCGGGATTGGCGTAGAGCACCTTCCGCCCGGTCAGCGGATGCACGCGCACCAGGGGCTGGGACACCGGCGGCTTCTTGCGCCGCTGCTCCTCGGTCAGCGCGGCGCGCCGGGACCCGGGGCGCTGGCGCATCATCTCCCAGAACTTGTCGAAGTCGTGCGTTGCGGTGCGGCCCTCCAGTTGGTGCTTCACCGCCTCCGGCAGCTCCTCATAAGCGGCGTGCATGTTGCGGAACTGGGTCTCGCCCAGCGGCTTGCCGTTGCGCATCGGCACTGCCTGGGCATGCAGCACGTTGGCGAGCGCGATGTCACGGCTGTAGGACATGTCGGTGTGCCAGCCCTGCCCGGCGTCATTCACGCCCATCGGCTTGCCGTCGGGGCGAAGCTGGTTGGACAGGATCATCACCTCTGGAAAGTCGGGCTCGTGGTAAAGGTTGGCGACGTTGACCTCCAGGTCCCCGAAGCGACGGGCGAAGCCGGCGAAAGCCGCGGTGCCGATCGTCTGGCCGGGGAAGCAGAGCACGCCGTGCTGGCCGAGGGCGCGGAGCAGCCCGCGAAAGTCACTGGCTGACAGCGGTTCGCCGAGGTCGATGCCCGCGACCCGCGCGCCCAGGGTTTGCCCGCTTGGGATGATCTCCATGGTTGCTTCTCCTTGCAGCGAAGACGCCGGTTGCGGCGAAGACACTGGTAGTAGCGAAGACACCGGAATGACGCCAACGCCGGGATGGACGACGGTCATGTCCGGTTGCGGATCAGGCGCAGGATGGCGTCGGCGACGTCGGCCGGATTCTCCCGCGGCAGGAAGTGGCCGGCCTTGGGGATCAGCAAACGCTGCCGCAAGCCAGTGAACAGCCGGTCATGCTCCGGCACTTGCGGCAGGGCCGCCCTTGGGACCGGAGTGACGCCATCCTCCGCGCCGTGCAGGACAATGGCCGGCACGGTGATCGCCGGCCGGCCGGCCAGCATGGCCTCGAGATCCTGGTAGCCCGGATCGCCGGGGGCGTTGCCATAGCGATGGCGGTAGGACTGGATCGTGACGTCGACGAAATCGGGATTGGTAAAGCTGGCCGTGGTGGCGGCCAGCGTCGCCTCATCGAACTGCCAGTTCGGCGACCACAACCGCCACAGCAGACGCGTCAGCTCCTGACGGTTGGCAGCCAGCCCGGCGCGTCCGCGGTCGGTGTGGAAGTACCACTGGTACCAGTAGCGGTGCTCCTGCTCCACCGGCGCCGGGGCGGCGGCCGCGGCGATGTCCTGGATGGCGTATCCGGTGATCGAGACCAGGCCGGCGACGCGCTGCGGCCACAGCGCCGCGGCGACGCAAGCGGCTCGTCCGCCCCAGTCGTAGCCGGCCAGCACGGCAGAGGGGATGGCCAGCGCGTCCATGAAATCGCGAACATCGGCACCCAGTGCGGCCTGCTGGCCGCTGCGCGGGGTTGCGGCGTGAAGGAACCGGGTCGGGCCGAAGCCGCGCAGCCAGGGCACCAGGACGCGGCATCCGGCGCCGACAAGTGCCGGTGTGACAGCGTCGTAATCGTGCACGTCCGACGGCCAGCCATGCAGCAGTATGACCGCCGGACCATCCGGCGGGCCGGCTTCCAGATAGGCGATCTCCAGCACCGGGGTATGAATGGTCTGCATCGTCAGTAGGCCAGGTAGCCGCCGTCCACCGGCAAGGTAACGCCAGTGACGTAGCGGGCGAGATCGGATGCGAGGAACACGGCGGGGCCGGCGATGTCCAGCGGCTCACCCAGGCGGCCCATCGGGATACGGTTGGCGAAGTTCGCCATGTAGCCAGGGTTCTGCCGGGCTGTGGCGTTCAGCGGGGTGGCGATCATGCCGGGGGCGATGGCGTTGACCCTGACCCCGTGCGGCGACAGCTCGATCGCCAATGCCTTGGTCAGCGCGCGCACGCCGCCCTTCGAGGTGGTGTAGGCGGCGGAGTTGGGCAGTGCGACGAAGGACTGGATCGAGCCGATGTTGACGACCGACCCCTTGGTGGCCTTCAACTGGGTGAGGAATGCGGTGACCATGTTGAACGAGCCGTCGAGATTGACCGCCATGGTGGTGTCCCAGTCGGCACGGGCGCTATCGGCTTCCAGCGTGCCGCGCCGGATGATGCCGGCGTTGTTCACCAGGATCGAGATCGGCCCGACCTTTGCCGCCAGCGCGTCACAGGCGGCCCGGTCGGCTACGTCCAGCGCGTAGGCGACCGCCTGATCGCCAATCCGTGCGGCGACCTGTTCGGCGCCGTCCCGATTGACGTCCGCCAGCACCACCCGAGCCCCTTGTTCGGCCATGGCCTTCGCGATGCCGGCGCCGATGCCGGATCCGGCACCGGTCACCAGGGCGAGCCGGCCCTGCAGCAGCATGTCAGCGCACCAGGTTGTTGGTGACGGCGCCGCCGGTGGCACTGCGCCCGCCGTCGACCACGTACTGCGCGCCGGTGATGTTGCTTGCCAGATCGGAGCAGAGGAACATCACCAGGTTGGCGACTTCCTCGGCGGTGCCATAGCGGCCGATCGGGATGTTGCCCTGATAGCGGGTGCCGACGCTCGCCGGGTCCTCCGGACTGAGCATGGATTCCAGCGAGTGGATCATGCGGGTGTCGATCGGGCCCGGGCAGACGCAGTTCACCCGGATGCCGGCGCGCGCGACCTCTCCAGCCGCGGTCTTGGTCAGCCCGATCACCGCGTGCTTGGAGGCGACATAGGCCGGCATGCCGGGTGAGGCGACGAGGCCGGCAACCGAGGCTGTATTGACGACAGCCCCCCTGCCCTGGCCGATCATGACCGGCAGGACGTGGCGCAAGCCGAGGAAAACCCCCTTGACGTTCACTGCCATGACCTTGTCGAACATCGCTTCGTCATACTGGTGCGTTGGCGCGACGCTGCCTTCGATCCCCGCGTTGTTGGCGAAACAGTCGATCGCGCCGTAGGTATCGAGCGCCTGGCGGACATAGTTCCGCACGTCGTCGGAGCGGGTGACATCAGCGGCGATGAAGGTGGCCTGGGCGTCCTGGCGGCGCAGGATGTCGACGGTGGCGGCGCCGGCTGCCTGGTCATGGTCGACGACGACCACCTTGGCGCCCCGGCGGGCAAATCCCACCGCGCAGGCTCGGCCGATTCCATTGCCTGCCCCGGTGATCAGGGCGACCTTGTTGGCAAAATCCATCGCTTCCTCGCATGGTTGTTGGCGTTGCGAGGGAGGCTAGTCCATTTGCCTGAAATCGGGAAATCCGAATTGGAAGATCGGGTGCACCAGATGCGGCGGTTACGGCGGCGAAAGGGGGACCTCAGGCGCGGCGCAGTTGAGCCTCATCGACCACGCGTTCGTGGCTGTCCAGAGCGCTTTTGGCACGGTACTGATGGCCCTGGCCGGCCAATGGCAGGCGACGGACGATGGTGTAGATCCCGGGCCGGACGTTTGCGTAGGAGCTATTGGTCATCAGCGCGACCTTGTCGCCGGCGGCAAACTTGTAGTCGGCCATTGCGCTACCCCGAAGACTTGAAGGGCGACGCATGAAGCGCCGCCCGGTTGGTCAGCCTGCCTGTAGATTGACGGCCGAGGTCTTACCCTGTTGGCCACGCTCCAGCTCGAAGCTGATTGTCTGGCCTTCGTTTAAGGTTTTCATCCCGGCGCGTTCCACCGCAGAGATATGGACAAAGACGTCCTTGGAGCCGTCAGACGGCTGGATGAACCCGAAGCCTTTCTGGGGATTGAACCATTTTACTGTACCTGAAGCCACGTGAAGTCTCCGCAACTGGCCAAATCCCGCGCACATGCGGGATATCTTACTTTTCAATTGGGGAGAGAACGGCGCTGCGACGCATTGTAGCAAGCAACGCAGCGCAAAATAGGGATCTTGCCCCGGCTGAAAAGTTCAGCCGTCCCGCCGGTATACAAGACTTTGATGGGATAGGACAGAGCTTATTGCAGGTGAATTACACAACCGCGGCATCAGTGAACTCAAGCCGAGCTTCCTCCAGGCAGTCCCAGATATAGGGGAGCAGGGATCGACCCACGTCGAGCTGAAAGACCTCCTGCCCGATCCGCCACAGGATCACGCCTACCTTGCCGAACAGGGTGCGCGTGCACATGCCGACGGGAAAAGCGCGGATGTCGAGGTCGAGGGCGCAGAACCCGTTCAGGCACCAGGCGGCATAAGGGCCTGAAAGCTCCAGCGTGTGGGAACGGTGCGAGATGTCGACGACACTTGCCAGATGATGGCTGGCGGCGTTCATCGCCCGCACCGTCAGATCAAGTGCGTTTTCCGGTCCGATGATCAGCCACTCATCCGGCCCCAGCCACAGGGCAGCGCGGTTGCGGGCGATGACAGAGCGGCACGGGACAGTCGGCAGCAGCACCTCGATGGCCAGGCCGATGGCGGTGGCAGCGGCGGGTCCGCCACGGACCGACAGCCGGGTGGTCGGCGCCAGCACGGCCATCTGCACGCCGGAGGCGGGCCGGGCGAGCGGCATCGGTAGTTTGGCCGCCGCCAGCAGCGGCCGGCGCGCCGTGCGGGGAACCGCGCGGGGGCGTAGCTTGGCACGTTGCTTGTCGATGAAGACATGGCCAACCACGGTGACAGGTATCCCGCCGGCAGCGGTGCGGACGAAGAGATCCGCCGGATTGTTGCCGCGGCCGCCAGACAGCATGGCAAGGGTGAAGCCGCGGCCGGAAGTACCCGCTGGACAGAACGTGGTGACGTGGCCCACCGGAGGACCGGAAGGCGTGTGGCTGAGCTGTGCGCCTTCCTCCAGCGGTGCACCGGGATCCTTTGGCAGCAGCCCGACCAGTTGAGGGCGGTCTGGCCGGGTCAGGTCGGCAAGTGAAAGCGATCGCTGGCCAACAAAGCCGTCGCCGCCGATCGTCCATTGCAGTCCGACATCAGCCGGTGTGACGGTGCCATCGGTTTCCTGGCCGATGGTGATGCGGCCTTTCTCGGCGCGCAGGATGTGGATCGACAGGGTGCCACAGGGGGTGACGCCGCGCTGGCGCAACGTGTCCCAGGCGCGCTGCGCCTCCCTGGCTGGCAGGCTGATCTCGAAGCCGATTTCGCCGACGGCGCTGACGCGGCACAGGCGGATCGGCACGTCGTCCATGTGGCCGGCCCGAACACCCATATGCGGCATGGCCGCGAGATCGATGTCGAGGATGAACGGGGCCAGGACCTCGGCCGCGGTCGGGCCATGCAGCGCGATCACCGCCCACTGTTCGGTCACCGCTGTCAGCCACAGGCGCAGGCCGGGGCAATGGGTCTGCAGGTGCTCTTCCATATGATGCAGCACGAAATCGGCGGCAGCCGGCGTCGTCGTCACGTGAAAGCGGTCGCCGGTGAGACGGGCGACGATGCTGTCGTCACGGATGAAACCATCCTCGCTCAGCAACAGGGCATAGCGGCATCGGCCGGGGGCGAGCTTGAGACAGTCGGCGGTGTAGATGCGGCTGAGGAAGGCGGCCGCGTCGGGTCCGACGACCTCGATCTTGCCCAGGGCACTCAGGTCGGCCATGCCGCTGTCGTTGCGCACCGCGCGGCACTCGCGGGCCACCGCGGCGTCGACGGTCTCATCCGGCATGATGTAGCAAGTGGCCTGGCACCAGGCGCCGGAGGCGTCGATGACGGCGGCCGGGTCGGTGATCGGCGAGACCCGCAGGGGGGCGAACAGGCGGCCGCGCGCGGCACCGGCCAAGGCGCCGAAGCTGACCGGGGTGTAGGGGGGGCGAAATGTGGTGTGGCCGAGCGCCTCGATCGGCTGCCCGGTCAGGCTGGCGAGCGCGGCCAGCGTGTTCAGGCCGGAGGTCTTGCCCTGATCGGTGGCCATGCCCGTTGTCGTGTAGCGCTTGACATGCTCGACGGCGCGAAAGCCTTCCTGCGTGGCGATGGCAAGGTCCTTCGTGGTCACGTCGTTCTGCAGATCGACGAAGGCGGAGCGGTGGACAACCGCATGAGCCGCGGGTGACGGCGGGGTCATTGCCGACAGGCCGGTGACGGTGAAGGACCTAGCGCTGCCGCCGGCGGCCGAGGCGTCCCGCAGGCAGGCGGCCAGGTCGAAGACCCCCGCACAGGCGCCGACCGCGCCGGCGCGCGGCAGATAGGTGCCAGAGGCAGTGTCGAACAGCAGCGGTTCGCGCGACTGGCTGAGCAGGTGGACCGACGGCGTCCAGCCGCCCGACATCAGGATAGTATCACAAGAAATAACATCATTGGTGTCTGCGATCCGGGCGGAATGGACGCGGCTGTGGCCGCCGGTCATGCCAATGGTGCGTCCAGGATGGATCGGGATATCCAGACGGCGCGCGGCCAGCACGGCTTCAGTATCCGCGTTTGGGCGCTGGTCGACGATGGCGGCAACTGCCACGCCGGCAGCGCGCAGGTCCACGGCGGTGCGATAGGCGCTGTCGTCGGTGGTGGCGATCAGCACGCGCCGCCCCGGTGTGACACCGTAGCGGTGCAGATAGGTTCGCGCCGCGCCAGCCAGCATGATGCCGGGCCGATCGTTGCCGGGAAACACCAGCGGGCGCTCGATGGCTCCGGCGGCGACGATCACCTGCCCCGCGCGGACCTGCCATAGCCGCTCCCTCGGCAGGGTGGAAGCAGGTTCGGCCAGGTGGTCGGTCAGCCGCTGGGCCAGTCCGATCAGCCGGTCGGCGTACCAGCCGAATGCGGTGGTACGGGGCAGCAGGGTCACCGTCCCGGCCAGCGACGCCACCGCCTGATGGACCCACTCGATTGCTGGAGAGCCGTCGATGGTGACCTGCGGCTCGTCCAGCAGCGAGCCGCCGAGCCGCGGCTGTTCGTCGCAGAGGATGACCCGAGCGCCGGTGGCCGAGGCGGCGAGTGCGGCGGCGAGGCCGGCGGGGCCACCGCCGATGATCAGCAGGTCGCAGTGGGCGTATTGGTGCATGTAGCGGTCGGCATCGGGTCCGGCGGGTGCGCGCCCCAGCCCGGCGGCACGACGAATGGCCGGCTCATACACTCGGTGCCAGAACGACCGGGGCCACATGAAGGTCTTGTAGTAGAAGCCGCTTGCCAGCAGCGGCGCTGCCCAGCCGGCGACGGCGCCGAAGTCGAAGCGCAACGAGGGAAAGCGGTTCTGGCTGCGGGCGACCAGGCCGTCGTACAGCTCGACCTGGGTGGCGCGCAGGTTGGGCGTGGTGCGTCCGCTGCCGCGGTCGATGGTGACCAGCGCGTTCGGTTCCTCCGATCCCGCCGCCAGGATGCCGCGCGGCCGATGATACTTGAACGAGCGGCCGACGAGATGGACGTCATTTGCCAGCAGGGCGGAGGCCAGCGTGTCGCCGGGGAAGCCGGTGCAGGATCTGCCATCAAAGCTGAACCGCAGCGTCCGGCTGCGGTCGATCCGCCCGCCCGCCGCGGTGCGCGCGCGCTGGTTCATGACGCTAGACCGCTTTCAGGCTGACTGGAACAGTCAGCGCGGTCTAGTCCGTTGTTTTCGCAAGCAACTTTATCAGCCCGACTGTTCCAGTCAGGCTGATGTTGCTCTAGGGTCGCCATCATGGCGGTGATCCCGCGGGCTTGCTGGTGGCGCTGATGCGGTCGGTGACGGTGTCGCGCACGCAGTCGAAGAACCGCCCGCAGCCGTGCAGGTGCCGCCACCGCTCCGTATGGCTGCCTTTCGGGTTCTCGCGGAGGTAGAGGTAAGCTGCCCAGGCTGCGTCGCTGACCACGGCGGGATCAGCGGGGCGTTGAAGATGCGCTTCGCCGGCGTAGCGGAACTCGTTCTCCGGCCGCGGACCGCACCAGGGACAGGGGATCAGCAGCATCAGTGGGCCACCGCGGCGGCGGCTGCCTCATTGATCAGGCGGCCGGCGGTGAAGCGGTCGAGGCCAAAGGGTGCCGCGACCGGGTGTGGCTGACCGCGGGCGATGGTGGCGGCGAAGATATGGCCGGAGCCGGGGGTTGCCTTGAAGCCGCCGGTGCCCCAGCCGCAGTTGACGAACAGGCCGGGCACCGGGGTGAGGCCGATGATCGGCGAGCGGTCCGGCGTGGTGTCGACGATGCCGCCCCAGTTGCGCAGCATGCGAAGCCGGCGAAACGCGGGGAACAGCTCGCAGATCGCCGCCAGCGTCTCACAGCCGATGTGCAAGCCGCCGGCCTGGCTGTAAGAGGTATAGGCGTCGGTGCCGGCGCCGATCACCAGCTCACCCTTGTCGGACTGGGAAATGTAGGCATGGACGGTGTTGGACATCACCACGCAGGGCATCACCGGCTTTACCGGCTCACTGACCAGCGCCTGCAGCGGGAAGGATTCCAGCGGCATCCGCACGCCGGCCATTGCCATCAGCACGCTGGTGTGGCCGGCGGCCACCACGCCGACGCGGCGGGCGGCGATCGGGCCTTTTGCCGTCTGCACGCCGGCCACTGCACCGGTTTCGTCGCGCGTGATGCCGGTGACGGCGCAGTTCTGGATGATGTCAACACCCATGGCCGAGGCGGCGCGGGCATAACCCCAGGCGACGGCGTCATGCCGGGCAACACCGCCCCGGCGCTGCAAGGCTGCGCCAAGGACCGGGTACCGCGCCTCGGCGCCGACCTGGAGCGGGGGGCAGAACGCCTTGGCCTGAGCCGGCGTCAGCCACTCGTTATCAATGCCGAGCGCGCGGTTGGCGTGCACGTGGCGCTTGAAGACCTGCACGTCGTGCGCGTTGTGCGCCAGCATCAGCACCCCGCGCGGCGAGAACATGACGTTGTAGTTCAGCGTCTGCGACAAGGTTTCCCAGAACTTCAGCGCATGTTCGTACAGTGTCGCGCTTTCCGGGCGCAGGTAGTTGGAGCGGATGATGGTGGTGTTGCGTCCGGTGTTGCCGCCACCGAGCCACCCCTTGTCGAGCACGGCGATGTCGCGGATGCCGTGCTGGCGCGCCAGGTAGTAGGCGGTGGCCAGGCCATGGCCGCCGGCGCCGACGATGACCACATCGTATGCGGCCTTGGGCTGTGCATCGCGCCATTGCCGTTTCCAGGCTGCTCCGGTCCCGTGCCGCAACAGGGACAGGACCGAGAATCGTGTCATTTCCCCCATCAGGCGGCATGCTTGCCACACCCGGATGAAGGGTGCAAAGCCGCTGACCTACCAAGCCGCTGCTCTTCCCCGGCCGCTGTGCAGCGGCTATACGATTATCAGAAACGGGGGCGAGACGATGGCTGAATTCGACTACATCATCATCGGTGCTGGTTCGGCTGGATGCGTCCTGGCGAACCGGCTGAGCGAGAACAGCCGTCACACCGTGCTGCTGCTTGAAGCAGGCCCGAAGGATAGCTCCGTCTGGATCAACATCCCGGCGGGTTTCACCAAGCTGCTGAACAACCCGAAATACAACTGGAACTTCGAGAGCGAGCCGGAGCCGAACGTCGCCGGCCGGCGGATTCCGATTCCGCGCGGGCGGACGCTGGGCGGCTCCAGCTCGATCAACGGGATGCTGTATGTCCGCGGCAATCCGCTGGACTACAACACCTGGTCGCAGTTCGGGAACCGCGGCTGGAGCTATGACGCGGTGCTGCCGTATTTCCGCAAGGCGGAGCATTTCGGCCCTGGCGGCGACGATTCACGTGGGCGCGGCGGTCCGCTGAACGTCGAGCATATGCGGGAGCGGGCGGAGCTGCTGGATGCCTTCATCGATGCCGCCGTGGACCAGGGGTTTCCGCGCAACCGCGACTACAACAACGGCCGCCAGGAGGGCTTTGGCTATTTCCAGGTCACCCAGAAGAACGGTGAGCGGTGGTCCTGCGCGCGCGGCTACCTGGACCCCATCCGCAGCCGGCCGAACCTGAAGATCGAAACTGAGTGCTATGTCACCAGCATTCTGCTGGAGGGCAAGCGCGCGGTGGGCGTGGCCTACAGCCAGGGCGGCGTCAGCAAGCAGGCGCGGGCCAACCGTGAGGTGATCGTCTGCGCCGGCGCGGTGAAGTCGCCGCACATCCTGGAGCTGTCCGGCATCGGCGATCCGGAGCGGCTGTCGGCCCTGGGGATCGGGGTGCAGCATGCGCTGGCGGGGGTGGGCGAGAACTATCGCGACCACTACGCGCCACGGATGAACTGGCGGGTGAAGCTGCCAGTGACGCTGAATGAGCGCAGCCGCGGCCTGGCGCTGGCGAAGGAGGTGGTCAAGTACTACACCCAGCGGCGCGGCATCCTGACCTTCACCGCCGGCATCGCCTATGGCTTCATCAAGACGCGGCCAGAGCTGGAGGAACCCGACGTTCAGTATCACTTCGCGCATGCGAGCTATGGCAATGCGCAGAAGCGCGACCTGGAGACCGAACCCGGCATGACCCTGACGGTCTACCAGTGCCGGCCGGAGTCCAAGGGCTCGATCCATGCCAAGAGCAGCGATCCGCGGGATGCGCCGGCGATCCGGCCGAACTACCTGGCCGATCCGATCGATCAGCGCGTGCTGGTGGACGGCATGAAGATCGGGCGGTCGATCATCAACAACCGGGTCATGGACCGGTATCGGGCCTATGAGATGAATCCCGGCGACAGGGTGCAGACCGACGCCGAATGGCTGCAGTTCGCCCGCGAAAACGGCCAGACGACGTACCACGTGATCGGCACCTGCAAGATGGGCCAGGATCCGATGGCGGTGGTCGACGACCAGTTGCGGGTGCACGGGCTGGAGGGGCTGCGCGTCATAGATGCATCGATCATGCCGACCGTGCCGTCGGGCAACACCAACGCCGCGGTCATCATGATCGCTGAGAAGGGTGCCGACATGATCAAGGCGGCAACGACGGAGGCGCTGAAGGCGGCGGCCTGAGCCTGATAGCTTCAGGTTGAAGCCCTCAGGCTTAGGCTTGCCTTGTTTGAGAGGGCGATGCACGTCTGAAGTTGGACCAACCTCAGACGATCGCGCTATAGGTCCAAGAGCCAAACTTCAGGAGTCAAGCCTCGGCAGGCTTCAGGATTCGAGCAGACGCCGCAGCAGCTCCACGTCCTCCGCGAAAGTGCCGTCGCGCTCCATCAGCTCGGTGACGCGCGAGACGGCGTGCATCACGGTGGTGTGGTCGCGGTTGCCGAACTTGCGGCCGATTTCCGGCAGGCTACGGCTGGTGAGTTGCTTGGCCAGATACATCGCCACCTGACGCGGCCGGGCGACCGCGCGGGCACGCCGCGCCGAAGACATATCAGTCAATCTTATGCTGTAATGCTCCGCCACCTTTTTCTGAATCTCTTCGATCGTTACTCGACGATCATGGGCCTTGAGTATGTCGTGCAAGACTTCGTGCGTCGTCTCCAGGGTCACCGGCCGGCCGAACAGGTTGGCGTGCGCGACCAGCCGGTTAAGCGCACCCTCCAGCTCGCGCACGTTCGAGGTGATCTTGTGGGCGAGGAATTCCAGCACCTTGACCGGGACGTCGACTCCGGCGCGGGCGGCCTTGGCCTCCAGGATAGAGATCCGCAGCTCATAGGTGGTGGAGTGCAGGTCGGCGACCATGCCACAGCCGAGGCGGGTGCGCAGCCGGTGCTCGAGGCCATTCAGGTCGGAAGGCGACTTGTCGGCGGAGACGACGATCTGCTTGCCCTGCTCCACCAGGTAGTTGAAGGTGTGAAAGAACTCTTCCTGGGTGTTGTCCTTGCCGATCAGGAACTGCAGATCGTCGATCATCAGCACGTCGACGCTGCGCAGGTTTTCCTTGAATTCCATGGTTGACTGGCTGCGGATCGCGGCGATGAAGCGGTACATGAACTTTTCCGCCGACATGTAGGCGACGGTCACCGGGTGGTTGGTGCGGTCGGTCAGCTCCCACGCTATCGCATGCATCAGGTGGGTCTTGCCCAGGCCGACACCGCCATACAGGAACAGCGGATTGAAGCCAGGACTGGCGGGACGTTCGGCGACGCGGCGTGCGCAGGCATAGGCAAATTCGTTCGGCTTGCCGACGACGAAGCCTTCAAAGGTGAAGCGTGGATCGAGCGGTGCGGCGAGGTCGGAACGGAGTTCGACCCGATCATCCTGCCATCCGGCAACCGGCGTTGTAACGGCGCCTGCAGCAGGGGCCGCAGACGCGGCGGCGGCGGGATTGACGGGTTCGCCACGCATCTGCGGAGCCGGCTGGCTCAGGCTTTCAGCCAAGCCCGAGTGTGCGCCGGCGCCCCCCACCCGGATATCAACCCGCCGGATAGCCGGATTTTCTGCCTGCCATGATGCCCGCAGCCGGTCGCCGTAACGGGTGGAGACCCAGTCGCGCAGGAAGCGCGTCGGCAGATGAACCGTCGCTTCCTCACCGTCCAGGCCGCCCAGGCTCATCTGGCGCAGCCATGTGCGATACTCGACTTCGCCGACTTCAGTCTGCAGTCGTGCTCTGACCCGTGACCACTGTTCCGCGAGTTGCGGCATTTCCACGATCTCAGGTTCAGTCGTGGGCATGCAGAGTTCTCCCCGCGCCGACAGCAGCCGGCGCCATACAGTCGAAGACAATTTTCGTTACCGGCCGTCAAAAATGCCGGTGTTTCCCATGTTTGACACTAAAGCAGGATCGAATTATCGGCCCTTTCAAGGGTTTTATTTTTAAGCGCCGCTGACTTCCTGGTGGCATGCCAAGGTATGTCACAGGTGACGGCGGAGGCAATCGCAAATTACCGCAAGCTAAACAAAACTAAAGGAACGAAAGAAGATGTCCTACGTCGGTTCAATAACAACTGAAAGCTGTAGCAATTGCATCAAAGACGCGAGCTGCCAACGCTCAATCACGAGGGTTGCTTTCAAGTAACGTCAACAGAAACCCGCTGACGAGACTGCTTGCAGGGCGGTCCGATGGAGCTATGGTGACGATGTCCGCTCAGGCGGTGGGCAGCGCCTTGACCCGAGCGGACAGGCGCGACAGCTTGCGCGCAATGGTGTTGGCGTGGATCACGCCCTTTCCAGAGGCACGCTGCATCTCTGGCTGCGCGGCCTGCAAGGCTGCAGCCGCAGCCGACTTGTCACCGCTGGCAATCGCCGTTTCCACCTTCTTTACGAATGTCCGCATGCGGGATTTGCGCGCATGATTGCGTGCCGTGCGGGTCAAAGTCTGACGGATGCGCTTGCGCGCCGATGCGGTATTGGCCATGCGTTCTTCGATCACAACGTTAAAGGACCAAACAATCCAAGTCATCGAACCGGGGTCTGTTCGGCGGAAGACGGGCGTTCTAAGCACCACGCCTGTCTGAGTCAAGGTCGCGGCGAGCGGCCGGATGGGCACCACCGGTTACAACACCGGTACTCCGCCCTGCTTGGCCTTTTCCTCGGGTTCAACATGAATTGTAATCATCAGGTGGCTCATTTCGCGCTTCAGCGTGTCCTCGATGCGGTCGCAGATGGCATGGGCCGCGGCGACCGTCATGCTGCCGGGAACGACCAGATGGAACTCCAGGAAAGTCAGTCGTCCTGCGTGGCGGGTGCGCGGGTCATGGGCTTCGATCGCACCAGGCAGCGGCCTTCAGACCGAGCACCAGACAGCCAGCCAGCAGGCTGCCGAGTGCGATGCGCTGCCCCTGGATCATGCTGATGGCGCGTAGCATATTGCCGGCTGCGCGTCAGCCGCGTGGCGGAGCGAGGCATTGGTGTGCCCGTGGAGCGGTGTTCTTCACGCCGGCATGAAATGAAAGTGGCAGCCGGCGACGCGGCGCGCTATCCAGCCGCGGAATGTCGAAACAGGAGAAGCCATGCGTCGTGTTATCCATGCCGTTGCCGCGATTGCCGCGTTGTCCGCCCATCCCGTGATGGCGGAGCGTCAGTGTGCATCGCTGTCCGACCAGTCGACGTTCGAGGTTCAGGCGCTGCGCAGCGAACTAATGGTGCTGGCGACAGGCTGTCATGAAGATAACCGCTACAACGCTTTCATTCGCCGGTTCCAGGGTGACCTGCAAGGCAATGAGCGGGCGATCAATGCGTATTTCCAGCATCGCTATGGCCGGGCTGCGCAGACCGAGCACGACCGGTTCGTCACGGACCTGGCAAACGCGATCTCTCGTCAGGGCAGTGACCTGGGCGGTGACTTCTGCCCGCGCAACGGCGAGATTTTCAACGAGGTTCTGGCGCTGGAGTCATCCACCGAGCTGGCCGACTTTGCCGCCGGCAAGGATCTTGTACCCACATCGGTGACGATCTGCGCGCCGATGCCAAGCACCACCACGTCGGTCCACAAGGTTGTCGCGCGCAAACGAAAGAAGTAGCGCCGTCCGTGGATGACCCGGTCAAAACCGGATCCAGCCGCGCGTAAAAAAGGCGGGGTTGCGCCCCGCCTTTCCGAGTCAGGCCGGCTGCAGCCGCACCACGGCCTAGTTGTTGTTACGGTTGCCCATGATCTGCAGCAGCATCATGAACAGGTTGATGAAGTTAAGGTAGAGGCTGAGCGCGTCGTAGACACTGCGCTTGCCGGCACCGTCCACGCCTTCGGCATAAGCGAACTGCAGGTAGCTACTCTTGATGCGTTGGGTGTCATAGGCGGTGAGACCGGTGAACACCACCACGCCGACGATGCTGAGGGCAAACTGCAGCGCGCTGCTCTGGAAGAACAGGTTGGCGAGGCTGGCGATGATGATGCCGAACAGGCCCATCATCAAGAAGCTGCCCATGCGGCTGAGGTCGGCCCGGGTGGTATAGCCGTACAGACTGGTTGCGGCGAACGTAGCGGCGGTGATGAAGAACACGCGCACGACCGATTCGCTGGTATAAACCAGAAAGATGTTGACCAGACTGGCGCCCATCGTGGCACAGAACACCCAGAACAGCGCTTGCGCGGCCTGGGTGGAGAGCCGGTTGACGCCGAGGGAGAGCACAAGCACGAACGCCAGCGGGGCGAACATCGCGATCATCGCCAGCGGCGTTGCGTGGTGCGCGAAGCCGAACGGTGTCTGCACCAGCGGGTAGAATGCATTGATCAGAGTGGTGTTGGCGATGCCGTAGGCCACCACACCGGTCAGCAGCAGGCCGGATGCCATCCAGTTGTAAACCCGCAGCATGTATGCCCGCAGCCCGGCGTCATAGACAGCCGTAGTAGCGGCGGATGCCCTGGGGTAGGCCCCGAATTGCGGACTGTAAGCCATGGTTCCCTGTTCCTTTCGAGCGTAAGCCCGTGTTGCTTATACCGGACCAGCCCTGTCGCCCACAATACGACGAGGGAACCGGCGCGGTCTGTTCACATTTGGTCCGTCAGCGGAGCCGGACGGAGACCGATGGATGCGCTACTCATTTCTAAGAAGTGGCGCCGGCCTTGCCCGCAGGGCCGCTGCTGTCCCAGCGTATCCGAACAGCAGCATGACTGCGAGTGCTCCCGCAAGCGTGTAAATGAGCGTAATCGGTAAAAAAATCCAGTCCGTGTGCATTATGTAATGTGATACGCCGAAACTCGCAGCGGAACCGACAACCGCGGCAATCGTACCGGCTACAAGGCCTATCAAGCCGAACTCGGTTAGCCAGGCGGCGCGGATCTGTGCGCGTGTGGCACCCAGGGTCTTCAGAATAACGGCTTCCTGCATGCGGCGGCGTTGACCGGCGGCGACGGCGCCAACCAGGACGAAGGTGCCCGCGAGCAGGGTCAGCGCGCCGGTCGCGGTCAGCGCCGCGGCGATCTGGTTCAGCAACTGAGAGATCGCCGACAGCACGTCCTGCACGCGGATGCCGGTGACGTTCGGCAAGGCGTCGGTCACCTGGCGCAGCAGTGCGCCCTGCTGCGCATCGGCAATCCTGACAGTCGCAATATATGTATGTGGGGCCTTGGCCAGGATCCCTGGGCTGGCAACCATGAAGAAGTTGATGGATAGCGACTGCCAGGCGATGTCGCGCAGGTTGGCAATCCTGAGGTCGAGGTCGCGGCCGAGGACGTTCACCCGGATCACGTCGCCGAGGCCGACGTGCCAGCCTTTGGCAAGGCCCGCGTCGAACGAGACCAGGGGCGGCCCGCTGTAGTCTGGCGGCCACCATGTTCCGGCTTGCAGGCGCGTGCCCTCAGGCGGCGTGGCGGCGTAGGTCAGGCCGCGGTCACCACGCAGTGCCCAGGCCGTGTCCGGTGTGGTCACCACCTGGTCGACCGGAACCCCCTTCACGGCAACCACGCGCGCGCGCAGCGAGGGGACCTGATGCTCCTGCCGGACGCCGGGCTGCTGGCCGACCACGGCATCGAAGCGATCGAGCTGGTCGTTCTGGATGTCGATGAAGAAGAAGCTGGGCGCGTCGGCTGGCAGTTGCTGCTGGATCTCGTGCTGCAGGTTGCCCTGGATCAAGGCAACGGCGGACAAGGTCGACAGGCCCAGACCGGCCGACAGCAGCAGCAACGGCGCCGGCGTGCCAGGACGGTGCAGGTTGCCAACACCCAGACGCACCGAGGCCAGCGGCCCGGCCGGGGCCAAACGGGCCAGCCGCATGACCGCGGTGCCGCCGAGGTGGAACAGCGCCAGGGTCAGGCCGGCGGCGGCACAGAAGTACAGTGCAAAGCTGCGATCGGTCGCGGTGACGACGGTCAGTGCCACCAGGGCGACGGCGAGTGCGGCATTCGCCGCGATCAGGATGGCGGACGGGCGCCCCCCCTGCGGGGTCAGCCCGGCGCGGAACAGGCTGCCGCCCGGAATCCGGGCGGCGCGGCCCAGCGGCCAGAGCGCGAAGCACAAGGCGATCAGCAGGCCGTAGAGGGCGGCCAGGGCCAGCGGGCCGGGATATACCCCCAGCACCGGGGGCACCGGCAGCAGTGATGCCAGGAAACGTGCGCCGACCAGTGGCAAACCGGTGCCGACGACCAATCCGATCAGGATGCCGCCGGCCGCGAGGGTCAGCACCTGGACCAGGCAGACCGCAAAGACCAGGGCGGCCGATGCGCCCAGGCATCGCAAGGTGGCGATCGTTCGGGCCCGCGCGTCAAGCCAGGCGCGCACCCCGTTGGCGACGCCGATGCCGCCGACCAGAAGCGACGTCAGGCCGACCAGGGACAGGAAAAGCGCCGTCTGGTCGATGAAGCGTGTGACCCCTGGCGCGGCCTGACTGGGATCACGCACGCGCCAGCCCTGATCGGTAAACTGCATGCGGATGCCGTGGGCGATCGCGCCCGGGTCGGCGCTAACCAGGCGCACGTCATAACGCACCATCGCGCCGGGCGAAATCAATCCGGTGGAGGCCAGTGCATCGGCGGCGATCAGCACGCGCGGCCCCAGGATGGCGGCGGTGGCGACCCGATCGGGCTCGTGCGTCAGAATGCCGGCGATGCGGAACGTGGCGGTTCCCAGGCGTGCCATGTCACCGACGTGAAGGCCAAGCCGGTCCAGCACCACCGCCTCGGCAAGCAGGCCGTAGTGACCATCCTGCCGGGCAAGCGCCGCATGCAGCGGCTGGGCCGGTTGCAGGCTGGCCGTGCCCACCAGCGGCCACGCCGCATCGACCGCCTTGAGTTCGATCAACTGCCGTTCACCCGCCGGGCTGACCAGCATGGAGCGCATCTGCTCAACGGAGGTTGTGGCCGCACCCCTGCCGTGCAGCCAGTCAAGCAACTGCTGCGGCAGCGGCTGGGAACCGCCGCCGACCTCAAGGTCGCCGCCGAGAAGCGCGCGGCCGTCAGAGGCCAGGCCGGCGTTGACGGCGGCGCGCAGGGTGCCGACCGCGGCGATGACCCCGACGCCCAGCGCCAGACACAGCAGCACGATCCACAGGCCACGGACGCCGCCGCGCAGTTCCCGCCGCGCGATCCTGAGCGCCAGGATCACGGACAAGCGATCTTCCGCGCCAGGTCGTCGGAACTCAACCGCTGGCCGCGGGTGTTGTTGTCAGAGGCTGGTAATCGGCCAGATCAAGCCATTCCGGCCGGTGCGTCGCAGGCCACCGTTTTCATCTCGGCCGGGACGGAGACTTCCAGCAGCTCCAGCTCATCCGCCGTGCCGGTCTCATTGTGGCGCATGCCGCCCGGAATCATCAGCGAGTCGCCCGGCATCAGCCGGATCTTCTGGCCGTCCTCGAACTCCAGGTCGACCCAGCCCTTCAGCATGTAGACAAGCTGGTGCTCGCAGACGTGATAATGCCAGCCGGTCGGCTTGCCCAGGCCCTGGGTTGCCGAGGTGACCTGTGCCCGCAGCTTGCCCGCGGTGGCATCGGTGACGCCAAGGTCGCGATATTTGAAGAACGCCCGCCGCCCGGTGACATAGGTGGCGTTGGCAGTGGTCGCATGGGCGAGCCGGCCGCCTGCCGTCTCGGTGGTTCCCGCGATGTCGTTCATGAGTGTTCTCCCTTCAGCCCGCAACGCGCTTTGGTGCAGCAGTGCGAGTGACAGGACGCAGCTAAGACCTGTTGCGCGCATTCCGCAACCGACGGCCCCCGCCTTGTCCAATGATCGCGTCCTGTCGAATGATCGTGTCTTGTCCAATGATCGTGTCTTGTCCAAAGGCTGGGCGCGCGGCATCAACGCGACGATGAGCCAGCAGACCTCAAAGATCCGTATCCGCGACCTTTACAAGCGCTTCGGCAGCAAGCAGGTGCTGGCCGGTGTCAACCTCGACGTGCCACAGGGAACTTCTCTGGTCGTGATCGGCGGCTCCGGTTCCGGCAAGTCGGTGTTGCTGAAGTGCATCCTGGGGCTGATCGAGCCGGACGACGGAATGATCGAGATCGACGGCCGGGACATCCTGAAGCTGCCCTGGCGCGAGCGTGAGGCGGCCCGGTCGCGCATCGGCATGCTGTTCCAGAACGGCGCGCTGTTCGACAGCCTGCCGGTGTGGGAGAACGTGGCGTTCGGGCTGCTGGCCAGGCATCGCGAAACGCGGCAGAACGCCCGGGCGCAGGCGGACAATTATTTGAGCCAGGTCGGACTGGCGCCAACGGTGGGCGACCTGTCGCCGGCGGAGCTGTCGGGCGGCATGCAGAAGCGTGTGGCGTTGGCTCGGGCGATCGCCTCGCAGCCCGACATCCTGTTCTTCGACGAGCCGACGACCGGCCTGGATCCGATCATGGGGGCGGTGATCGACGGCCTGATCGTGGACTGCGTCAAACGGCTGGGCAGCACGGCGATCGCGATCACGCATGACATGGCCAGTGCACGGCGGATCGGCGACCAGGCGGCGATGCTGCTGAACGGGCGGATCATCTGGTCCGGGCCGGCAGCCAGCCTGATGGACAGCGGCAACACGGAAGTCGACCAGTTCACCCACGGGCGGCGCGAGGGCCCCATCCAGATGGAGTTGCGGCGCTGAGGCTCGGCCTGATCCTGATGGGCCTGATCCTGCCGGGCGCACGGCTGAAGCGGCTGGGCCTGCTGGTCGCGGGTGGTCTCGGCCTGGGTCTGCTGGGACCGGCGACAGCCCAGGCGGCAGCGCAGGATGAACTGGTTGGGCTGTTCATCCAAGGCTGCATGCCGTTCGTCGGCAACCCCCCGGCCCTGCGCACATGGGCCAAGCGGGTCGGACTGCCGGCGGTGCCTGAACAGGCGCGGCTGGCCTTCCTGCACGGCGTGCCCGGACAGGTGTTCGACGCCACGGCGGACGGTGCGAAGCTGGTGCTGGTGTCCTCGGATGACGGGCTGTGTTCGGCGGTCACCAACCAGGCGACAGAGAGGCAGGTGAGCGACGCGCTGGAGGCTGGCTTTCACAAGGCGGGACTGGCCTATCGGCTGGTGATCGAGCGCGACGACTCGCATATCAACGCGATCCATGACCGCGAGTATCTCGCCAGCCGAAACCGGCAGGGCTGGCGGGTCCTGGCTGCGACGGTCAAGGGTGACCAGGGCGGCGAAGCGATGCTGACCGGCGCGCCCGAGTAGCGTATAGCCCCGCCTGAGACGATCCCTAGTATCGCCCACCAGTGAAGGGCGATACGTCGGTTTGGCTTGAAGTGCCGATTCACGCGGCGAAGCGCGTGCAGCACTTCTCTGCGATCGGACACTAGACGGAGTTTGGGTTGGCAAAACCGGTTACGCGCTTCGTCTGCCAGAGTTGCGGCGCGATCACGCCCAAATGGGCCGGACGCTGCGATAGCTGCGGCGAGTGGAACAGCATTGTCGAGGAAACCGTCGTCGCGCGCCCTGGACCGGCGGTGAAGAACGCCGCCGCGCGCTCGATCGACTTCGTCGGCCTGGCCGGCGAGGCGGAGCCGCCGCCGCGGGCGCGCATCGGCATCGACGAGCTGGACCGGGTGCTTGGCGGCGGCCTGGTTCCGGCTTCGGTCGTGCTGGTGGGCGGCGACCCCGGGATCGGCAAGTCGACCTTGCTGCTGCAGGCAGCCGCGCGCCTCGCCCGCCCGGGCTGTCGCGTCCTCTATGTCTCGGGCGAGGAATCGATCGACCAGATCCGCCTGCGCGCCCGCCGCCTCGGCATCACCGGCTCGACCATCGAACTGGCCGCGGCGATCAATGTCCGCGATATCGCCGCCAGCCTGGAGCGGGCCAATGAGACGACGCTGGTGGTCATCGACTCGATCCAGACGATGTGGCTGGACGCGATCGAAAGCGCGCCTGGCACCGTGGCGCAGGTGCGGGCGTGCAGCTTCGAGCTGATCCGCCTGGCCAAGGCCGGCCGGTTCGCGCTGGTGCTGGTGGGCCACGTGACCAAGGACGGGGCGCTGGCCGGACCACGGGTACTGGAGCACATGGTCGATGCGGTGCTGTATTTCGAAGGCGACCGCGGCCACCAGTTCCGCATCCTGCGCGCGGTGAAGAACCGCTTTGGCGCCACCGATGAGATCGGCGTTTTCGAGATGACCGAGGCTGGTCTGGCGGAGGTTCCCAATCCATCCGCGCTGTTCCTGGCGGAGCGACGGGGCAACGTCGCGGGCAGCGCGGTGTTCGCTGGGCTGGAGGGCACGCGTCCGGTGCTGATGGAAGTCCAGGCGCTGCTGGCACCCAATCCCGCAGGCTCACCACGGCGGTCGGTGATCGGCTGGGACAGCAGCCGGCTTTCGATGCTGCTGGCGGTACTGGAGACGCGTGCGGGGGTCCGGCTGAACCAGACCGACGTCTACCTGAACATTGCCGGCGGCCTGCGCGTCAGTGAGCCGGCGGCCGACCTTGCGGTTGCCGCGGCCCTCGCCTCGGCGGCGTTCGAGGTGCCGACCAGTCCGGGGATGGTGTATTTCGGTGAAGTCGGGCTGTCCGGGGAGGTGCGCCAGGTAGCACAGGCGGAGCTTCGGCTGAAGGAAGCGGCGAAGCTGGGGTTCGATGCGGCCACCCTGCCCCGCCGAGTCGCGCACGGCAACCGCAAGCTTGCGGCCCCGGATGGGCTGCGGATGGACGAGATCGGCCACATCGCCGACCTTGTTGGCTGCTTTGCCCCGGAATCGGCGAAGAAGATGGCATGATCCGCTTGGCGGCTGCCGCCAGTCGGACGATAAGCTGATCTGGTTTACGGCGGCGGTGGCATGACGTGGGTTGACCTGGCGATCTTCGGACTTCTGGCGGTCTCGGGGCTGCTTGCGTTCGCGCGCGGCCTGGTGCGGGAGGTGCTGGGCATCGGCGCCTGGGTCGGGTCGGTCGCCGCGGCGTTTTTTGCGCTGCCGGCAATGCGCAATGTGGTGCGCACCTGGCTGTCGAGCCCCGAGTGGGTCGATCCGGTCAGCTTCATCGTCGTCTTCGTGCTGTCGCTGATCCTGCTGATGCTGCTGGCCCGCGTGGTCGGCAGCCTGGTGCGCAAATCGGCGCTAGGCGGGGTTGACCGTACGCTGGGACTGTTATTCGGCCTTGCCCGGGGTGCGGCGGTCGTCATCGTCGCTTATATCATCGGGCAGATGGTGTTTCCCGTAGAACGTTGGCCTGATGCCGTGCTGAAAGCCCGAACCCTGACACCGACCTATGAGGCTGCGCGCTGGGTGCGCGCACAACTGCCGGAGCCGTACCGGCCGCACACGCTGGACGCGCCGCCGCCCGGTCGTGAAGCCACCGCCCAGGCGTTGCTGCGGGCCAACCCGCAGGGGCGTGCCACCAACAAGCCGGCAGAGCGTGAGTAGGAGCGAAATCGATGGCGTTTCCCAGCCACGAGGCAAGCGAGGATTCCCTGCACGAGGAGTGCGGGGTTTTCGGCGTCTGGAGCGTGCCTGACGCATCGGCTGTCACGGCGCTGGGGCTGCATGCGCTGCAGCACCGCGGTCAGGAAGCCACCGGCATCACCAGCTTTGATGGCGCGCGGTTCCACTCCCACCGCGGCATGGGGCTGGTCGGCGACAATTTCAGCGATGCCAGGGTGATCGAGAAGCTGCCCGGGCGGGTTGCCATCGGCCACAACCGCTATGCCACCACCGGCGATACGATCCTGCGCAACGTGCAGCCGCTGTATGCCGACTTTGAGTTCGGCGGCTTCGCGGTGGCGCACAACGGCAATCTGACCAATGCGCATGTGCTGCACCGAGCGCTGGTGCGCCGCGGCTGCCTGTTCCAATCGACCACTGATTCTGAGGTGTTCGTCCACCTGATCGCAATCAGCCTGTATTCCACGGTGGTGGATCGGCTGATCGACGCGCTGAAGCAAGTGACCGGGGCGTATTCGCTGGTTGCGTTGTCGAACGAGGCGATGATGGGGGTGCGCGACCCCTTGGGGGTACGGCCGCTGATCCTGGGCCGGATCGGGTCGGAGGGCACTGGCGGATGGGTGCTGGCGAGCGAGACCTGCGCGCTGGACATCGTCGGTGCCGACTTCATCCGCGATGTCGAGCCCGGCGAGATCGTTGTCATCAACGATCAGGGCATTCACAGCATCAAGCCGTTCAATCGGCAAAAGGAACGCTTCTGCGTCTTCGAGTACATCTACTTCGCACGTCCCGACTCCGTCATGGAGGGCACGCCGGTGTATGATGCGCGCAAGAGCATCGGCGCCGAACTGTCGCGTGAGGCCAATGTGCCGGCGGACGTGGTGGTGCCGGTTCCGGATTCGGGCGTGCCCGCGGCGATGGGCTACTCCAAGCAGAGCGGCATTCCGTTCGAACTCGGGATCATTCGCAACCACTATGTCGGGCGCACCTTTATCGAGCCGACGGAGCATATCCGCCATCTTGGGGTGAAGCTGAAGCACTCCGCCAACCGGCCGGTGCTGGAAGGCAAGCGCGTTATCCTGGTGGATGATTCGATCGTCCGCGGAACCACCAGCAAGAAGATTGTCGAGATGGTGCGGGCTGCCGGCGCGCGGGAAGTGCATATGCGGATCTCCTCACCGCCGACGACGCATTCCTGCTTCTATGGCATCGACACGCCGGAGCGCAGCAAGCTGCTGGCGGCCAGCCACAGCGTGGAGGAGATGGCGGAGCTGATTGGCGCGGACAGCCTGGCGTTCATTTCGATCGACGGGCTGTATCGCGCGCTGGGCAAGGATGGGCGCGATCCGGCCAAGCCGTACTATTGCGATGCCTGTTTCACCGGAGACTACCCAATTCCCCTGCCCGATCAGCAGGACAATGCGGACCGGCAGCTCAACCTGCTGGCGGCGCAGCATTGATGGCTGAACCGCTGCAGGGGGCGATTGCCCTGGTGACCGGTGCCAGCCGCGGCATCGGTGCGGCGGCGGCGGTGGAACTGGCTCGGGGCGGCGCGCGGGTGGTCATCGTTGGACGCACCATGGGCGGGCTGGAGGAGACCGACGACGCGGTGCGCGCGCTGGGCGGCGAGGCGACCATCCTGCCGCTGGACCTGCGGGAGGGCGATCAACTGGACGCGATTGGCCCGACCCTGCTGCAGCGGTTCGGCCGCCTGGACATCCTGGTACACAACGCCGCCGCCTTGGGACGCCTGACACCTGTATCACACATCCTGCCGGCCGACTGGGCGGAGGTTGTCGCGGTGAACCTGTCAGCGGCCTGGCGGCTGATCCGCACCTGTGAGCCGCTGCTGCGGCAGGCTGCCGCGGGACGCGCGGTGTTTGTGACAGACAGCCGTGCGCGAGAGCCGCGGGCCTATTGGGGTGCCATCGGTGCCACGAAGGCGGCCATGGAGCATCTGGTGCAAACCTGGGCGCACGAGATCGAGACGACGGCGATCCGAGCGAACCTGTTCGATCCGGGCCCGGTGGCGACGCGCTTGCGGGCGAATGCTTTTCCCGGCGAGGACCGGGCGACGTTGCGTGTGCCGATCGATGTCGCCCCGGCGCTGGCGGCGCTTTGTCTGCCAACGGAAGCCCGCAATGGGGCGTTAGTTCAGTTTCGGTAGACTTTCTACTGCAAGTTGACAATTTATATTTACAAATAGCCATGGTGACTGATCCGGCACCATCGATGTAACGTAAAGATGGTTACGGTCGCACGCAGTGAATGCCTGAAAAGGGGCGGGATGGCTGCCGTGATGACCGGACTATTAATCGCAATGCGTTGCGGTGATCTTGCACGCACTTTGAGGAGGCATTCCATGTTTGGCCGTTTCTACGCAATGGCCGCGATCGTCACGCTTCTCGGCACGACCGCATCGTGGGCCCAGACCACGCAGCCAAGCGCCCCCCCCGCACCCGCATCACCCACAGCGGGAGCGTCCGCACAGACTGGCGGCCAATCGGCAGCGAAGTCGCCTGATTCGCTTTCGGTCTATTTCTCACCTGGCAGCGCGATGGTCTCGCCGAAGGGTGAGGCTGTGCTTGATCTGGCTGCGCGGACCTACCGCGACGGAAAGCCGATCATCATGGTTGTCAGCGGCGGATCGGATTCCACCGGAACGGCGGCGGGAAACCTGAAGTTGTCGCAGATGCGTGCCGACAGCGTGCTGCAGGGTTTGGTTGCCCGCGGCATCCCGGTCGAACGTTTCCAGGTGCTGGCGAAAGGTGAAACCGAACCCGCGGTGCCGGCTCCGGAGGGGACGCCCGATCCGCGTAACCGCCGGGTGGAGATTAGCTGGCGGTGAGTATTCGGTCAGCGTGGCTGTGCGCCCTGGGTGCACTCACGCTGGGCTTGTCGACACATCCGGTCTGTGGCGCCACACCGGAGGATGGACGGCGCGCCTATGACGCCGGACATTTCTCTGACGCGATGGGTATCTGGGCCGAACTGAGCCGGCAGGGCAGCGCCGAGGCATCGTTCGGCCTGGGACTTCTGTACGATCTTGGGAACGGCACGCAGGAAGATCCGGCGACCGCGTTCTTCTGGTACAAAACTGCGGCGGAGGGCGGTTTCCCAGCCGCCGAGTTCAACGTCGCAGCGATGTATGACGCTGGCCGCGGCGTGGCGCGGGACATGGGTCTTGCCGCTATCTGGTACGCCAAGGCCGCCGCCAGGGGCCACCATCGAGCGCAATTCGATCTGGCACAGTTGTATCGCAGCGGCGACGGAGTGCCGCAGAACCCGGACGCAGCGGCCGCCTGGCTGCGCGCCGCCGCGGAAGGCGGCATCATGACGGCCGTACGCGACCTGAAGACCCTGGAAGCAGCGCCGCGGCCCGGTGGAGGTATGACTGCGGTCGCACTGGTGTCCCCGGTTCGCAACGTGACCTTGACGTTGAATGCCGCCAATCCGCAAGTGGAGCTGGTTTGGCTGGCACCAACCGAACCAAAGCCGGTTCATTTCGAGCTACAGGTCCGCGAGCTTGGCCAGGGCGGCCTGCATACAGTGCTGGCCAAATCGTTGTCCGAGACAGCCGCTGTCGTGCCGCTGCCGACGCAGACGGACTTCTACGTCTGGAACGTCGACACCGTGGCACAGGACGGCTCTCATATGCCGGGTGAGTGGAGCTGGTTCACAATTTCCGCACCGGCCGTGGCGCAGCAGTCAGTGGCCTCGGTGCCCGGAGGCATACAGCGGACCCCCTGACGGTCGGAGACAGATTTAATCCGCGACGCCGATCGCCTGCGGCGCCCTCTCCAGCCTGGTGTCGTGCTTCAATGCCAGGACGATGACCATCCCCATCACGGCGCAGCCAGCAATCACCCATAGCCCGGCGCTGTAGTCGCCCGTCTGGTCCTTCAGCCAGCCCATGACGAACGGCCCAAAAAACCCCGCGAGGTTGCCGACCGAATTGATGACGGCAATGCCGGCCGCCGCCGCGGCGCCGGACAGGAAGGCTGTCGGGAACGTCCAGAACACCGGCAGCACGGCGAACACGCCGAAGGCGCCGACCGACAACGCGACCATTTTCAGCGTTGGGTCAGCCAGCAGGGTCGAGCCGCCGATCCCGATAGCTGCGACCGCGAGTGCGAACGCGGCGTGACCCTTGCGCTCCATGCGGGAGTCGGAGCGGCGGCCCCAAAGGATCATCCCCACGGTGCCGACAACATAGGGCACCGCCGAGACAAGCCCAACCATCACATTGGACAGGCCGAAGCCCTTGACGATCTGCGGCAGCCAGAACGTGGTACCGTAATTGGTTGCAACCGCGCCAAAGTAGACCAGCGCGAGCGCCAGCACCTTGGGGTTGAACAACGCCTGAAACACGCTGATGCCGTGCTCATCTTCCTTCTGGCGGATCTCGGCGGCGAGGCGGGCATCGAGCCATTCACGTTCCTGCGGGGTCAACCAGGTCGCGTCTGCCGGGCGGTCGGTCAGGTAAAACCAGACGACGACGGACAGCACGATTGCGGGGGCGGCTTCCGTGATGAACAGCCATTGCCATCCAGCCAGCCCGGCTGTGCCGTCCAGGCCGAGGATGAAGCCGGAGACCGGCGAGCCCAGCACCGAGGACAGCGGGATCGCCGCCATGAACCAGCCGACGATCCGGGCTCGGTATACGCCAGGGAACCACAAGGTCAGGTAGAAGATGATGCCGGGGAAGAAGCCCGCCTCGGCGATGCCCAGCAGGACGCGGACGACATAGAAGCTGGTCTCCCCGCCGATCAGTGCCATCGCGCCGGACAGGATGCCCCAGGACAGCATGATGCGGGCAATCCAGCGGCGCGCGCCGAACCGCTCCAGCGCCAGGTTCGACGGCACCTCGAACACAAAGTAGCTGAAGAAGAAGATGCCTGCACCAAGACCGAATGCGGTTGAGGAAATACCGAGCGCCTTGTTCATCGAGAGGGCGGCGAAGCTGACGTTAACCCGGTCGAGGTAGGCAACGAAGTAACAGAGCATAAGGAAGGGCACGATCCGCCGGGAGACCTTGGCAATGGTCTGCTGTTCAACCGGGTCCATCAGACTTCCTCATGACGTCGGCATCCCCGTTGCGAGGAACCTGTTCTCATTGCCGGGCATTAGCCAGCCGGCGTTGAGCGGTCAACCGCGACACCGTGTTCGGCGGCTGGCGCCGACGGGCGAGGCCGGCAACGTCAACAGCCACGCCGGATTGGATAGCGGCGCGATGGGCATCGCCGGATCTGCGCGGATACGCCGTACAGGCCGGCGTCCAACCTGGAGGCTGCGGCGGGCCACCTGATCGCCTGGCGCAACGTTGAATGACGCAGCCAAAATCGACAAGCCCTGCCTGTTAGACTAGGTTTTTTCGCTACCATGTGGCGCTGTGCCACGGCCGGATGAAGCGGCGGCTGCATCCGCGGGTCAGACGGCCTGGCGCTAACATCCGGCGTCGCCTAACAGCGGGATGATCTGACTTCAAGGAGTGTCTTGAGGCATGCGACAACTCTCCATCAGGTCGAAGATCATCCTGACACTGTTGCTGACCGGCCTGGCCTGCCTGGCCGCCGGTGGCATTATCGGCTACCGGTCCGGCGACGAGGCGCTGACGGCCTCCGTCGGGCGGCAGCTTACCGCCCAGCGGGAGCTGAAAAAACAGCGCGTCGAGAGCTATGTCCGCAACCAGTTACGATTCACCGAAGCCGTCGGCGGCTCGCCGGAGACGATTGCCGCCGCGCAGGCGCTGATCACCGCGTTTCGCGACATGCATGCAGATGTGCAGGCCGATCCAGCGGCTGAAAAGGCCGATACCGAGGTATTGGCGGCCTGGTACCGGAAGGACTTCCTGCCGCGGATCGACAAGATCGCCGGCAGCCATACGCCGCTGGAGGGTCTGATGCCGTCCGATCCGGTCGGGCGGCGGCTGCAGGCGGACTATATCGCCCGCAATCCCCATCCGGACGGCGAGAAGGACCGTCTGAAAGCCGCGCCCGGAGGCTCCCGCTATGATGCCGTGCATGAGCGCTTTCACGAGACGCTCCGCCGATTGGCCAAAACAGTCGGGTTCTACGACATCAACCTGATGGACGCCGCGACCGGGGACGTCGTCTACGGCGCCGCCAAGGAATCCGACTTCGGCAGCAACATGTATCACGGCGCGTTCGTGCAATCCGGATTCGCCCACGTGGCGCAGCGTGCCTTGGATCCAAAGAATGGCGGCAAGGCGGTGATCGAGGACTTCTCGGCCTATATGCCGTCCGCTTTCGCGCCGCAGATGTTCACCGCGGTGCCGATCATCGCGGATGGGCAGACCATTGGGGTTTTTGTCGCCCAGATCGACATCAGCGCGCTGAACAGCCTGCTGACCGATGACAACGGCTGGCGGCTGACGGGACAGGGTGAGACCGGCGAGGTGCAGTTGGTCGGCGAGGACCGTTTCCTGCGCAGCCAGTCGCGGTTCCTGATTCAGGATCCCACCCGGTTTCTCGCGGATCTGCAGGCGAACGGTATGCCGGCCTCAGTGGCGGACCAGATCCGGGTGCTGGGCACGTCGATCCTGTATATGCCGGTCCGCAACGACGCGATTGGGCTGGCGCTGCGCAACCAGACCGGCGTTGCGCGGTTCGTGGACACAAGAGGGGTTGAGGCGGTGTTCGCCTATGGCCCGCTGGAGATCGCGGGACTTCGCTGGGCGATCCTGGCCAAGCAGGATGTCGCGGAGGCGTTCGCGCCAGAAGATCGCCTGAAGCGCCAGTTGCTTGTCGCGGGGGCCAGCGTGGCCATCCTGTTGACCTTCCTGGCCCTGGCGTGCGCTGGCTTGTTCACCCGGCCGCTGCGGCGCGTGGTGGCAGGCATGCAGGGGCTGTCCGGCGGCAAGGCCGCTGAACCCATCGAGGTGACCGGCAACGACGAGTTCGCCGAACTGGGGCGGGGCTACAACGCCATGGCCGCGACGATCGGCGAACGGGACCGGCAACTGGCAGCGGCGGAACAGCGGACGGATGACCTGCTGCACAGCCTGTATCCCGCGGGATTGGCCGAGAAGATACGCAGCGGTGCGGATGTCACTGCCGAGACGATCGGCAACGTCACGGTGGCCGTGACGTGGATGGATGGGCTGGACGCGCTGGCCATCGAGCACAATGCAACCGAGATGGCCGAGATCCTGAACATGCTGCTGCAGACGATCGAGAGCGCCGCGGCAAGCCATGGGGTAGAGCCGGTTCGCTCATTGGGTGAGAGCCACATCGCGGTGTGCGGGCTGTCGTCGCCACGCCTGGATCATGCCATGCGGACGCTGGCCTGGACGCAGAGCGCCGCACTCGCGGTCGAGCGGCTTGGTACGACGTGGGCGGGTTCGATCTCGCTGCGCTTCGGGCTGGCGTCGGGGGAAGTGGACGTGCTGCTGTTGCAGCGCGGGCATGGGGCGTTCGACATCTGGGGGCGCACGCTGAGTGTCGCGCGGCGGATTGCGGTGGACACGGAGCCCAGTACGGTGCGGGTCAGCGAGAGCACGTTCGCGCTGCTGACGGACATCGAGGGGTTCGAGCCGGGGCCGCCGGCCGTGGCTCCGGCGGTGGGACGGCTGGCGACTTGGACCCGCCGCACGACGCCGCAGGCCGCGCCGGCCGTTGCGAAGCAGGGTGTCGGGACAGATGCCGGATAGCGCTGCTGCCTGCCCGAAGCGGACGGCGGCAACGCTGCATTGCAGCATGTCGGCTAGTATCGCCCATCAGTGCAGGGCGATACGTCGGTCTTGGCTTGAAGTGGCCGATGCACGCAGAGAAGCGCGTTTCGCGCTTCTCTGCGATCGGGCACTAGTGTGGTGGTTCCGAAGTCCGCCGTGCTATGGATCAGCCGCCTTAGCGGACTTCGGAACCGTAAACCACACTAGAAACAATGCTTTGCTAGTGTCCTGATCGGTTCGAAAGTTCGTTCGGTGCCGATCCATAGTGTGACGAACTTTCGAACCGGGACACTAGCCGCGCTGCGACGGACAGCCGTATCGCAGCCGGCCTGCTCTTAGCGGAGGACGCATGATGAACGATTTGCTGCAGTTGCCTTCGCTGTCGTCCAGCGCCGTAATGGGAGTCCTGGTGGTGCTGGGTTATCCGGCCCTGGTGCTGGTGGCCCTGGAAGTCGCCCGGACACTGGGGGAGCAGCGGCAGTTCGCCGCAAGCATCCTGCGCCAGATGGCCTATCTGGTGCTGCCGACGGGGGCAGTGTGGCTGACGCTGCATGTGCTTGCCCAGTTGCCGGCAACCAACTGGGCGGTGCGCAGCGCGGAGACCGCGTTTGCGCTCAGCGGGCTGTACCTGTTGCTGCGGCTTGCCCAAGCCGCGCTGATGGCAGTGATCGACGATCAGAGCCGTGCGCCCAAGCTGATGCTGGATGTGCTGCGCATTGGGCTGTCGCTGGTCTGGGGTGCGGTCGCGGTGTCCAGCATCTGGGAGGTCGACCTGGGCAGCCTGTTCGCCGCGATGGGGGTCGGGTCCATCGTGCTGGGTTTTGCATTGCAGGAGTTCCTGGGCAACCTGCTGTCGGGCCTGGGCCTGCTGTCGGCGCATAAATTCGGGATCGGCGACTGGATCATGGTCGATGGTGGACCGGCACGCGTGGTTGAGATGGACTGGCGGACGGTTACGTTGGTGAAGGGGGACAACACGCGGATCGTGGTGGCCAACAGCACGCTGGCGAAGGGCAACCTGACCATTGCGGCCCGTGCTGACGAGATGGCGTCCATCACGATTCCCCTGTCGTTCAGCCCGGACATCCCGCCCGAGCAGGTACGTGCCGCGGTGCTGGAAGCGGGCCGATCCTTGCCTGACCGAACGACGGCGGAGGGGGTCAAATGCATGGTCAGCGGCATAACGGCAGAAAGCATCGGCTACGCGGTGGTTCTTTCCGTGGCCAATCCCGGGGTGCTTTCTGGTCCGCGCAGTGAATTTCTCAGCCGGTTCTGGTACGTCGCCCAGCGCCGCGGGCTGCCACTGGCGGGTGCCGCGGAAGCGCCGGATGCGAAAGCGGAACTGGAGGCCCAGCGCTGTCTGCGCTTGCTGGGCGCATCGGGTGCGTTTCATGGCGATGGCGAGGTGATGTCGGCACTGGCGCCTAGCTGCACCTATCAACGCTACCGGCGGACCGATGTGCTGCAGGTGCCAGGCGCTCCGGCTGAAACAGCTTATCTGGTGCTGGCGGGGGCGCTGGCGGTGTCGATGCCGAACGGGGAGGCTGAGGTCAAACTTGAAGTGGTGGGGCCCGGGCAACTGTTCGTGCTGCATGAGACGCTGGCAGGCAGCCTTAGTCCTGTGCAGGTTGTCGCGGAACAGGACACTGACCTGCTGGCCATTCCCGCCGCCGCGCTGCACGACGTGATGGAGCGGAAGCGGGTGATCGAACGGGATGTCAGGGCGCTGACAGACGCGAGGCGGCTGGCGATCCAACCGTTGGCGCGGGGGCTGCGCGTGGTGGCGTGAGGCGGCCGGTTGACATCATCAGGGCGATGAACGTTATCCTTTATACTGCCAGGGAGGACGGATGCCGTGACCGGGTCAGCCAGTTCCGAGGACCGCCTGCTCAGCATCGCCGAGCGTGAGATGGTTGCGCAGACCAGGCCCTCCGGCGTGGGAAAGCTTTCGAAGGATGACCTTCAGGCGCTGGCTCGGCGGCTGCGCGATGCGCGCGACCGGGCCAAGCGCATGGCGCATCAGCAGCGTCGGGAGATCAGCGGCAAAGCAGCGCCTCGTGGTGCATCCGCCGCCCGGGACAATCTCGGCACCGAGGCGAAGGCGCAGGTGCTGGCGAATGCGCTGCAGAGGGTAAGCCTGGCGTTGCGCAAGCTGACCGCACCCACGCAGGCCGAGTTGATCCGCAAGGCGGTTGCACGGAAACAAGCAGCGGCTACGGCACAACACCCGGCGTCTGGCCGCACCGCCAGCAAGGGGATGCAGCCAAAAGCCAGCCGCGGGCCCAAGGTGAAGATGGATCCGCGCGAGATCGGCCGTGTCTCTCAGGCGGTCAAGGTGGCGCAGAAAAAGCGCGATCGCTGAACCGGAGGTTGTGGCAAAGCACGGACGCCGGTTGGGCTAACTTTGTCTAGAGCAGTCCACCAAGGGTGGAACCGCTCTCGCTCATCGTTTCACGCGGCTACTCGCGCAGAATCGCGCTTATGCGCGATTCCAGTCTGCGCGAAGCCGCTCTAGCGGAGCGGCGGTCAGGCGATGCCCTTCGAGGCCGGATCCAGCAGCAATGGCAGATGACGGGTCAGGACACCGTCCGGATCGCGCATTTCATGGACGATGGTAAAGTGGTTCGCCCGCGGCACCGGGATCAGCGTGCCCGGCAGATGCGCCGCCGACCGCAGGGCGTGCAGGTCCCGGCTGTCCGAGACCAGCGGCGGCAGCTCTGTGGTTCCATAGGCGAGCGACAGCGGCTTGTTCACCGGCGGCAAGCGCATCGGTGAGAAGCTTGCGACCTCCTGTTCGGTCAGGCGCAGTTTTTCATTGAGGTAGGTGTCGCGGATCGGGCCAAGCTCGAAGATGCCGGAGATGGCCAGTCCGGCGGTGACCAGCGGGTGGCCCAGGCACATCGCAGTCAGATGGCCGCCGGCGGACCAGCCGGACAGCACGACCGGCCCGTTGATGCCGTGGGCCGGCCCATGCGCGCCAAGCCAGTCCAGCGCGGCGTTGATCTCTGCCACGATCTCGGTCATCGAGGCGTCCGGCGCCAGGGTGTAGCCCGGCAGGGCAGCGGACCAGCCCCGGGCATGCGGGCCGGCGATCAGGTTGGCAAACTGGTCCTTTCTGTTGCGCTGCCAGTAGCCACCATGGATGAACACCACGCATGGTGCGTCCGGGTCGGCCTGGGGAAATAGATCCCAGGTGTTCCTCTGCTGCTTGCCGTAGCGCAAATCCAGATGAAGACCATTGGTGGCACGAAACACCGAGGAGGCAACCTCTCGCGCGGCATTCAGCACCGGGCTGTCTGCCACTGCCGCTGGGTTGTTGTACGCCGCATCCCGCTCGGCCTGGCTCAGCAGACCCCATTTTGCCATGAACGTCATGCCGTTGCCTGCTGATACCATTCCATGATCTGCCGTCCTTGCCAGAACACCGTGCCGGGCCGGCCTGCCATGTGCGCCAAGGCGCGCTCGAACCAGCCAATGCGGTGCGGCACCCCGCTGATATAGGGGTGCACCGCCAGTCCCATCACCTTGGCCCCGGCCTCACCGGCTTCCTGATACAACCGGTCGAACTGGGCGACGGTGCGGTCGAACAACTCCTCTGCGCGATGGTGCTGGATCATCATGATCGGGATGTCGTTCAGCTCCACGCTGTAGGGCATCGTCAGCATGGGACCGTGCCGGGTGCGGATCGTGGCAGGCAGGTCGTCAATCACCCAGTCGGCGCAGTAGCGGATGCCGGCCTCAGCGAGCAGATCCGGTGTCTCCAGCGTCTCGGTCAATCCGGGTGCCAGCCAGCCGACCGGCTGATGGCCCGCCGCTTCATGCACGGCGGCGATGGCCTGTTGGATCATGCTGCGCTGATCCTCAACCAGATGGGTAGCCATCTGATGGTGACCGTGCACCATGAACTCCCATCCCGCCTCGCGGCAGGCTTGGGTCACCTGTGGGTAGGCGGCCGGAACCACGCCGTTGATCGCCAGGGTGGGGGCAATGCCGTGCCGGTCGAGAGCCTTTTTCAGCCGCCAGAAGCCGACCCGCATGCCGTATTCATGCCACGCCCAGTTCGGCAGGTCAGGCACCACCGAGGCGCCCTGCGGCGGGGTGAGGACCTGGCGCGGCATGGCGCGGTCGATGTCCCAGCGCTCTATGTTGACCACCAGGAAGACAACGAGACGGTTGTCGTCCGGCAGCGTCAGGCGGGGGCGGTTGATCGAAGCCTGGTAGTCAAGGCGCTGGAAAGGTCGCTGGGCATCTGTCATCGGCAGAGAATGACGGTGTGGCCGGGATGGTCAAGCGACGAGCATGACAACCTGGATGGGCGGCTAATTCGACTGGAAAACCGGTTGCGGTGCGGGCACAACGGACATCGATGCAACCCACCCCTGCCCGGCTGCTTCCGCTGGCTGTCCAGCGGCTTCTGACGCCGGCGCGGTGGCGGCTGGCCGAGCAGTTCGGGCGTTTCGGCGTGGTCGGGCTGGTTGGGCTGTGCGTGGACACGGCAACTGTCTACGGCCTGCGCCCGCTGCTTGGGTTGTACGGCGCGGGACTTGCCGCCTATCTGACGGCTGCAAGCAGCAACTGGATGCTGAACCGCACCTGGACGTTTCGTAGCCAGGGGTCGGAACCCGCAGTGCGGCAATGGGCGAGGTTCATGATCGCCAACCTGGCTGGCTTTGTGCTCAACCGGGGCGCGTATGTCATTCTTGTCACCTATAGCGCCCGGGCCGCGGAACAGCCGGTCATCGCCACTGCCGCCGGCGCGGTAGCAGGCATGCTGGTTAATTTCAGCATGTCACGACGCTGGGTGTTTCGGGACGGCCGGCGTTGAGTTCGTTGTGTGTTCGCACGATTGTAACCATCTAGCAGGAAATATAAGCGTTACCATACCGTTGCGTGTGGGTTTAACCCACCGATAAGGACTTAGCGCCGATTTTGCCGCACCTCAAACCGGCAGATCCAGCAGCGATGTCCGCCTTCCGTCCGCAGTCACTCAACAGCCTCGCCTATAGTGTCGGCAGCGCTTCGCTCAGCCCCTTGTCGTTCTATGAGAGGGGTCTGGCGAGTCTGACCGACCTGGCCAGGTCGGTGTCGATGCGGCGGCAGGATGCCGTGGTCAAGCGAGTTGCAGACGTCGCGCTTGCCGGCATGGGCCTGCTGCTGATGAGCCTGCCGATGCTGTTGGTGGCCGCGACGATCCGGCTGACCAGCAGCGGCCCGGCGCTGTTCCGGCAGGAGAGGATCGGCTGGCACGGCCAGCGGTTCGTGATGCTGAAGTTCCGCACCATGCACCAGACGACGGATGAGGCGGGAAGCTGCCCGCAGGCAATCCGCAACGACCCACGAGTCACGCGGCTGGGAGCAATGCTGCGCCGGTCTTCCTTCGACGAACTGCCGCAACTGCTGAACGTGCTGATGGGATCGATGTCACTGGTTGGCCCGCGGCCGCACGCACCTGGCACGTGTGCCGCCGGGCGGCCGTTCGAGACCATCACGCACCTGTATGCAGATCGTCACCTGGTCAAGCCGGGCATGACAGGGCTTGCGCAGATCCGCGGCTGGCGGGGCGAGACAGACACTGAGGAGAAGCTGCTGCGCCGGGTCGACTGCGATCTTGAATACATCGCCGGCTGGAGCCTGCGCCGCGACGTGATGATCATCGCCCGCACCATCGTGACGGTGCTGCGCATGCAGAACGCCTATTAGATGGGCGCGTTCGTCACCCTTGAGAAGCCTGAGCTGAATATCCTGGAGCTGGGCTGGGAGTCGGAGCAGTCGATCGCCGAGCGGTTCGGGCTGACGACGAGCGAGCCGCGCGTGGCGGTGGTGATCCCGTGCCGCAATGAGGAAACGGCGATCAGCAAGGTGGTGGCGGACTTCCAGCAGGCGCTGCCGCAGGCGATCGTCTATGTCTACGACAACAACTCGACCGACCACACCGTTCTGGAAGCGCGGGCGGCCGGGGCGATGGTGCGGCGGGAGCGTCTGCAGGGTAAGGGCCATGTCGTCCGGCGCATGTTCGCCGACATCGATGCCGATGTGTATATCCTGATCGACGGCGACGACACCTATGACGTCGCGGCTGCCCCCGGCATGATCAACATGCTGGTCGAGCGCCAACTGGACATGGTCATCGCCGCGCGCTTCAGCTCCGTTCGCGAGGCATATCGGCCGGGACACCGGTTCGGCAACGCGCTGCTGAGCACCATCGTCACGTCGATCTTCGGCAGCGGGATCAATGACCTGCTGTCCGGCTACCGGGTGTTCAGCCGGCGTTTCGTCAAGTCGTTTCCGGCGTTGTCCTCGGGCTTCGAGATCGAGACGGAATTCACCGTGCACGCGCTGGCGCTGCACATGCCGGTGCAGGAAGTGCGCACGCACTACCGCAGCCGTCCAGCCGGAACGGTCTCAAAGCTGAATACCTTCATGGACGGCCTGCGCATCCTGCGCGCGATCATCATCCTGGTGCAGCAGGAACGGCCGCTGCAGGTCTTCTCTGGCATTGGTGCGATCCTGCTAGGCTTCGGCCTCAGCCTGGGGATCCCCGTGGTGACGGAGTTTCTGCACACCGGCCTGGTGCCGCGCCTGCCAACCGCCCTGCTGTCGACCGGCCTGATGCTGTTGGCATTCCTGTCGCTGGCCTGTGGGCTGATCCTGGATGCGGTGTCACGAGGCCGCAAGGAAAACAAGCGTCTGGCCTATCTCGCGATCCCACCGCTGGAGACCACCGAGTGAGCGCACATCTGATCGCCGGCTCGGCCGGTCCCGCCGAGACCGCCTATGACGCGGACATCATCGTATTGGCGCTGGAGCGAGCAGATGAAACCTTGGCGGCAATCGCCTCTGCCAGCGAGCAGACTGGCGTTTCCTGCCACATCTTCGTGCTCGATCAGGGATCCTGCGCCGAGACGCTGCGTCGCCTAGCCGATGCGGTGCGCGGTCGTGCCGATGTGACCCTGCTGACCGCCGATCGGAACCTGGGAGTCGCGGGCGGACGGAACCTGATCTCGCGGCTGGGCCATGGGCGGGCGATTGTCGCGCTGGACAATGATGCGGAGTTTGCCAGTTGCGACACGGTCATGCGGATGGTTGCCGCGCTTGATGCCGAGCCTCGCCTTGGCGCCATCGGCTGCCGCATCGTCAACTTTTCCGATGGGCGCGACGACCGGTCGTCGTGGGGCTATCCGGTCAACCTGCTGCCGCGAGCGGGTGAAAGCTTCGACAGCATCACGTATGTCGGGGCTGGTCACGCGGTTCGCCGCACCACCTGGCAGCAGGCCGGCGGCTACGACTCGAAGCTGTTCTTCTGCTGGGAGGAATATGACTTCTGCCTGCGCGCGATCGCATTGGGCTGGCACATCCGCTACCGCGGCGACATCGTGGTGCGCCACAAGGTTTCAGCCGAACAGCGGGTCGGCTGGTCGGGCGGGCGCTGGTTCTACTTTGTCCGAAACCGCCTGTACATCGAGCGAAAATTGGACATAAGTTGGCTGAGGCTGGCGCCCCGCATAGCCGGATATGCGTTGAAGGGCGTTCGCAACGGTCAGCCGGTGCAGACCCTTCAAGCCATTGTCTCTGCCGCCAGAATGTCGCCCCGGGCGGCGACAAGGCGGATGCCGGCGGCTGGGGTCGAGTATCTGATGCGCAATGATCGGGCGCATCGCGGGTCCTTGTTCCGCCGTGTGAGGCAGGAAGTACTGGCCCGCATGAGCGGCGCGGCTGACGCCGCCTGATCAGCCCGGTGGCGTCATACCAACCCGCTGAGATGTTGACACATCTCAGCGGGTTGGTATGCGTTTTGCTCAGGCGCGCCGCCGCCCGCCAACCCGGCGCGCGCACCAAGCCGCGAAAACATTGGAAGCGTCAATGTCTTCGCGGCTCGGTATCAGCGGGATTGTGCCTCGTCACGCTGTCGCACGGGATAGTGTTCAGCCAAGCGGATGAGCGTGCGGCGGGCGCTGGCGGAGTCGCGGGCGAGCAGGAGGAGACCGGGCAGTTGCCCAGGGTGTCGCAGCAGGGAGCGCACGATGGCCGCCAGATCGATCCGGCCTGAGGCATCCAGCGCGACGAGTGCCGCATCTGGCAAGCCGTTCTCGGCCGGGTCGCAGATCGCGCGCAGCACGACGAACGGCAGATTGTAAGCCCGTGCCACCCTGGCGACGGGACCACTTTCAAGGTCGATCGCATGCGCGCCGGTCTGCTGATGCAGGCGGCGCTTGTCGGCGGCGGTGGCCACCACCTGAGCGCCGGCCAGCAGTGTATGCCCGGTGGTTCCCCCGAAGGCTTCCACCAAGGCCGTATCGGCCGGCAGTCGTTCCTGGTCGGACAGCACGGCCGTCGGAATGACCAGGGTGCCGGGGCGCAGTGATGAATCGAGCCCGCCGGCCAAGCCGAAGCTGACCAGTGCCTTGGCCCCTGCCCCGATCAGCGCGGCTGCCGCGGCGCCGGCGCCCGCGGGTGTGCCGCCGCCGGTCCGCACGGGATAACCGAAGCGGGAAGCGATGCGTGCCTCGGCTGCCAGGCCGACGACAAAGCCCATCGCCGGGGTTTTGGTCGCCGGCGTGGCGGTCAGAAGCCGACCTCGACGCGGCGGCGATTGCCACGGCTCAGGTTGCGGTAACGCGCCAGGGCCAGCAGTGGGAAATACAGCTTGTAGCCGTGGTAGCGCAGGTAGAACACGCGCGGGAAACCCACCGCGGTGTATGGCTGCTCGGTCCATTCGCCGTCGGGCTTCTGCGTGCGGGCCAGGAAGGCGATGCCGCGCGCGGTGCCGGGGTGCTCGACCGCGCCGGCGGCCATTAATCCCAGCAGCGCCCAGGCCGTCTGGCTGGACGTGCTCTCGCTGTAGCGGCCGTGCGGCGCGTCGGCGTAGCTTTCCTCGTCCTCGCCCCACCCGCCGTCGTCCCGCTGCACCGAAACCAGCCAGCCGACCGCACGCGTCACCGCCGGATCGTCCGGCGGCACGCCGGCGGCATTCAGTGCGCACAGCACGGACCAGGTGCCGTAGATGTAGTTGGTTCCCCAGCGGCCGAACCAACTGCCATCCGGCTCCTGTTCCCGCCGCAGATAGGCCAGGGCGCGGGCCATCACCGGATCGTTCGACGGCATGCCGATCTGGGCAAGGAACGACACGCAACGGGCGCTGACATCGGCGGTTGGCGGATCCAGCAGGGCGCCGTGGTCGGCGAACGGGATGTGGTTCAGGTAGTGGTGCGTGTTCTCCGGCTCGAACGCCCCCCAGCCGCCGTCAGATGACTGCATGCCGATGACCCATTCCCGAGCCCGGTCGATGGCTTCGGCATGGGCGGGGTCGGCGTTGCGGTGCAGCAGCATGCCGACGACGGCGGTATCATCGACGTCTGGATAATGCGGGTTGTTGTACTGGAAGGCCCAGCCTCCAGGGCGCAGGTTCGGCCGGCGCACTGCCCAATCACCGACGACCTGGTGGATCTGCAATGGCCGCAGCCAATCGCATGCCGCGTCGGTCGACTGACCTGCCTCGGCAAGCGCGTGGCCTGCAAGGCTGGTGTCCCACACTGGCGACAGGCATGGCTGGCAATAGGCGCGATCCGGCTCGATCACCAGCAGCCTGCGCACCGACCGCCAAGCAGTGGCGGCGTAAGGATGGTCGGGCGGATACCCCAGCGTGTCAAACATCATCACGCTATTGGCCATGGCCGGATAGATGGCGCCCAGCCCGTCATCGCCGTTCAACCGCTCAACCACGAAGGCGACGGCCTTGTCGACCGCGCTGCGCCGGGTCGCTTTGGGGAACAGCGGCTGGCTGACGCGCAGCAGGGCATCGATGCCCTTGAAGAAGCGGCCCCAGCCGGATCGATACGGCCCACGGATCCAGTCCCTGATCTGCTCCGGCGGCTGACAGAACAATTCTGGGATGCGGACGTCGCGCGGGTTGCGTGCCCGGGGGCGCAGCCCCATCAGGACCAGCAGCGGCACAATGACGGTGCGGGACCAGTATGACACCTTCGACAGGTGAAACGGGAACCACAACGGCAGGTGCATGATTTCCAGCGGCATGACCGGCACCGCCCGCCACGGCACCGCTCCGAACAAGGCGAGCTGTGCTCGCGTGAATACGTTGGTATGTTCGGCGCCCCCGGCTGCCAGGATCGCCTGCCTGGCGCGCTGCATGTGCGGTGCTTCCGGGTCGTCGCCGATCGCCTTCAGCGCGAAGTATGCCTTGACGCTGGCGGAGATGTTGAATGCGCCGTTGTAGAACAGCGGCCAGCCGCCGTGGCCGCCCTGGATCGACCGCAGATAGACACCGATCCGCGCCTGCAGATCCGGATCGATACGGTCAAGGAAATGCTCCAGCAGGACGTACTCCGCTGGAATGGTGACGTCGGCTTCCAGTTCAAAGACGAAATGCCCATCCGGCTTCTGTCGCCGCTTGAGGGCGTCGATGGCCCTGTTCGCTGAGTCAAGCAATACGGCGTCATCGACGACCGGCGCGGTAATCGCGTCCAGGGCCATGGTATCCTTGCAGTCAAAGCGAGAGGAGAACGTCTGCCGCGGTGCGGCCGGATCTTATCGCGCCCTCAATCGTAGCCGGCAAGCCGGTGTTCGTCCAATCACCGGCCAGAGCGAGGTTCGTCGCCAACTCGGTCCGGCCCTGTGGCCGCCGTGCATCCTGCCGGAGAGTTGCGGCGAATGTGGCCCGTCGCTCCTTGACGACGCGGTATGGCGGCATTTCGGATTTGAGCGGGTCACCGAGGCCCAGCGCATCGACGACGTTCGGCCAGACCAGCCCGGCGATGGTGGCGGCGGGCTGGTCGACCATCCGGTTGGCGGCGCTGATGGTGACGGAGACATGGCCTGGCTTGACGAAGACCCATTCGGCGACGCCAGAGGTTAGGCCGACGAAGCCGGCCCGGGCGATCTGGCTAATCCGTGTGATCTGGGCGTCGACCGGTGGCTGGCAGCGGAAATGGATGTTCAGGATCGCCTGGAACGCCTGCGGGACAGTCAGCGTTGGCAGCAGGTCGGCGGCAATCCACGGCGGGACCGCCAACACCACGGCCGCCTCCGGACCCAGCGGGACGGCTTCGTCGGCACTGCGCAGGCTGGTGACACGACCCTGCTCGATCGTGATCTGGGTAATCCGGCTGTTGCAGCGGATTTCCGCCTGCCGGGCTTGCAGCAGGCTGATTGCCGGGTCGATCAGCGCCTCCGACAAGCCTTGTTTCGGCAGCATGGGCAGGCAGGCCAGGCCGCCACGCATCAGGGTCTCACGCATCACCGCACCGAGCAGCCGAGCGAGGCCCTCCTGCGGCGGGGTGTTGAGGGCGGCGATGGCCAGCGGCTCCAGCAGGCGCCAGTATAGGCGGCCGCGTCGCATGCTTTCGGCCACCGGCGTATGGTCGGCAATGCGCATGATGCGGGCCATGCCCAGGTAGTCCGACAACCGGGTCTGCGGAACCCGGCGGCCGTCCGAAAAGATCCACCAGGGGAAGCGGCCGGCATTCGGACGGATCGTCCAGCGCTCACTGGTCTGGACGTCGAAAAATGGGAAGACGGCTGATTGGCGGACCTGGAAGGCATCCTCGGCGCCGATCTCGCTGATATAGGCGCGGGCGGCGGTGTTGCCGGACAGCAGCAGGTGATTACCGTTGTCGATACGCAGATCCAGCTCCTTGTCGAAATAGGAGCGGCAGCGGCCGCCGGCGAACGGCCCCGCCTCGTGCACGACGACCCGCCATCCGGCGGCAGTCAGCGACAAGGCGGCGGCCAACCCGGCCAGGCCAGCGCCAATCACGTGGGCTTGCTTCATATCAGACTGATCTCATGGCTCCTGCGGGAAACCGGCGGTGGCAGCGGTGCCATCTGATCTGGCAGCCGGTCCGGCGGGGTATCGCCGGCGTGAAGTTGGTATAGCGTTCGGCCTGCTGATCATACAGCGTCTGCAGCCATCACAGCAGGCAAAGGGTCCGCAGTTCCTGCCGTAGCGACGCTGGAAGATCCTCCAGGCCGGCAACCGGCCCGAGGCTGGCCAGATCGGGAGGCGCCTGATCCGCATCAAGGTAGCGCCAGCCCTGAAACGGCCGCATCGGGCGGCCGATCAGCGGCACGACCGCCGGATCCAGGATCAGGCTGGTGCAAGGAGTCTTGTCGTCGCGCTGGTCCTCGATGATGTCACGTATGCGCTGACGCGCCAGCATGCTGCCGGCGATCACCCAGTAGATGGACCCGCCGTCGATCACCTCATTCCTGCGGCGGGGAAAGCTGCGGGTGCGGTGGCGCAGCGGCGGATGGTCGCGCTGCCGCTGCGCCTGCACTTCACACAGATGCTCGACGTCGCGGACGCCGACAGCAAGTTTCGACAGATGGAGCATGATCAAGCGACTCGGTTAGCGGCGGTACGCGGTGGCAGACGCAGACATAGAACGCACGACGCCGTCGAAAAGCGCAATCGGGCTAATTCATGTTGCAGTGCATACTGACGACCGGCAGCGGAAGGTTGCCCGCGCCATGAACGTATCGACTGACCTAGCAGCCTGTCGGACTTAACGCGACGCGGGATGATCTGGTAGGGGCTGAGAGGAGATTGCCTCGCTTGTTTGGGACCTTCTGCGCATGAGCAACTTCCGCCCGATTGACCGCGACACCGGCTTCCTGCTGCCGCCGTCGGTGGATGAGTGGCTGCCGCAGCGGCATCTGGCGCGGTTTGTGGTTGAGGTGATCGCCGGTCTGGACCTGCGGGCGATGATCGGCGGCTATCGCGGCTCGGGCGAGGCACCCTACCACCCGCGGCTTCTGCTCGGCCTCCTTGTCTACGGCTACGCGTGCGGGGTGTTCTCCAGCCGCAAGCTGGAGCGGGCGACCTACGATTCGGTGGCGTTGCGCTTCGTGGCCGCCAACCAGCATCCCGATCACGACACGATCGCGGTGTTCCGGCGGCGCTTCTTGCCGCAGATCGAGGCTTTGTTCGTGCAAGTGGAGCCTCGTGACCATGGCCTGGAACATCAAACGGATGTTCGTCCTGGCAGGCGCAACATGAGCCTCAGCCCACCTCATCGGCCTCGAAACCAAGACAGCAAGGGCTTTCTCGGCCGCGATACGACCATCAACGGCCTCGACCAGCCACACCAAACGGCAAACACCAGCGCGCCTGTTGGGATCGCACTCCGACAGCAACCAACGCTAAGCCCAGCAGGACATCGGGCGGCAAACGCGACTCCAACTAGGATACCGCCCGGTCGGTGCGCCGCAACCGCCAGACATAGCCGATCACCTCCGCCACTGCGCGGTAATGCTCCGCCGGAATCTCCGTATCCAGATCCAGACGATACAGCGCCCGGGCAAGCGGCGGATTTGACACCAGCGGAACCCGATTATCCGATGCGATTTGCCGGATGCGCGCTGCCATGGCATCGACGCCCTTCGCCACGATCCGCGGCGCCGGATTGGCCGCCCGATCATAGACCAGCGCAATGGCATAATGGGTCGGGTTGGTTATCACCACCGTCGCCGTCGGGACTTTCGCCATCATACGTTGGCGCGACCGCATCAACTGGATCCGGCGCAGCCGCGTCTTTACCTGAACATTACCCTCGGTATCCTTCAATTCATCCCGGACGTCTTGCTTGCTCATCCGAAGATCACGAACATGTCGCAGCCGCACTAACAGCACGTCGACAGCCGCGAAAACGCCCTGAGTGGCAACACCAGCAATAAACAGGTGCAGAACCGGCGGTCTGAGAGCAACAAGCAAGCCATGGGGGCTTTGCCAGGGCAGCGTCATCAGCCCAGGCCAGTCCTTTCGTGCCAACAGCCACATGAGAAGACCCAGAACCCCCAGCTTTCCAATCGTCTTCAGCATCTCTATCAGGCCACTCGGGCCGAATATCCGCTTGAATCCAGCGGACGGGCTTACCCGCGACAGCTTTGGCTGCAGTGCACCCAGATGCAGCAGAAAGTTGGTCTGCAGAAAGACTGTGGCAGAACCCGCAACCATTGGCACCAGCAGCAGCGGTGCTACTGCTGCAAACAGACTAACCAGAACGAACCGCAACTGCCTCAAATCAACGATGAACAGATCTCCGGAGCGGGAGATCAATTTGATCATGGTGGGCAGGAGTTGACCGACGACTGCGCCACCTTCCCACATAAGGAACGTCGTTACCGTCAAGAGGCTGGCGAAGGCGGTCAGCTCCCGTGAGAGAGGGACCTTGCCCTGTTCACGCGCCTGATCCAGATGCCGCGCGGTTGCAGCCTCTGTGCGGTCACCACCCTGGTCATTCTCAGCCACCGTTACTGCATGCCCGGTAGTGCATTCATCGCATCTCGGACGTGGCTGTCCCACTCCTCCACGATGATGCTGACCGAAAGGATCAGCAGGCCAAGGCCCACCAATATCTGCCCGGGCATCGAAATAAAATGAAGTTGCAGCCGGCCCGCCACCCGCGAGATCAACCCCATCGCGATGTTCCAGGCGATGCTGACCACGACGAAAGGGGAGGCAAGTTGCAGCGCCAGGCTAAATGAAGTTGTAACGCTATGCGTGGCGATCTGCAGACTTTCCGCAGCCGGGACAATATGGCCCGGCGGGATCAGGCTGAACAAGCCAACCAGCGCCAGCAGTGAAAGCTTGTACAACCCCGATAGCAAAAGCAGCGTCGGGACCGCCATCTCGAACAGCTTGCCCAGCGCGCTGGACTGCGCTCCCAGTTCGGGGTCCGGCTGCAGCACGGAAGAAAGTCCGATCAGCAGCCCAATCAACTGGGCGGCTATGGGCAAGGCCAATGCGATCATTCGTACGACCCAGCCAAACCACAGGCCGGTGATGACCTCACTGGCCACCATGAGCCCCATCTCTAGACCAACGTCCGGCACGGGCGGCATGAGTGGCTGCAGATCCGGCAGCAGAACAACCGTCATGGCCAGCGCAAAGCCGATGCGGATAACAGCAGGCGCGGCAGCCTCACCCAGTCCTGGAAGCAATGCGATTGTTGATCCGACGCGGGCGAATACCAGGGTGAAGGCAGGCGCGAAACCTGGCAGATCGCTCAGCGCGGGCGTCACGACCCACCGACGGCAACAATCCTGTCAAAGATGCGATGGGTGAAAGTGGTCAGGGTTTCGGACATGAAGGAGCCGATGACCATGAGACATAAGCCAATCGCCAGCAGTTTTGGCAGGAATGCCAGCGTTGCCTCGTTTATCTGGGTAATCGCCTGGATAAACGAAATCAGCAGACCGACGATGAGCGCCACCCCAAGTATAGGAAAGCACAGTTTCATTGTGACGATCATGCAGTCATGGATGAGCGCGCTGATGTCGTTGTCACTCATCGATCTAGTGTCCCGGTTCGAAAGTTCGTCACGCTGTGGATTGGCACCGATCGAACTTTCGAACCGATCAGGACACTAGCAAAGCATTGTTTTCGAGTGTGGTTCATGGTTCCGAAGTCCGCTAATGCGGCTGATCCACCGTATGGCGGACTTCGTAGCCACCACACTAGATCGGCATTTTCATGATGTCTTGATAGGCCTGGACAACCCGGTCGCGGATCGCGGTGGCGGTCTGCAAGGTCATTTCGGCATGCGACAATGCGGTCACTACGTCTGTCAGGTTGCCGCCGCCGCTGATCGCTTTCATCGCCTGGTCATCCGCGGCGTGGCCGGTTTCGACCGCTTGATTCAGCGCCTGCGTGATCGCCGTGCCAAAACTTGCTCCGGCCTGCGGCGAGGCGTCTGTCTGGGCAGTTCGCGAATACGCCTGGGCAGCAGCCGAGGGCGTTACGACGATCGTCGGGATCGTGCTCATTTCAACAGGTCTATGGTCTTGTTGAGCATGCTGCGCGTCGCCTGCATGACCGACAGGTTTGCGCTGTAAGATCGTTCCGCCTCGCGCATATCCATGACCTCAATGAAGCTGTTGACGTTCGGCAGCTTGACGTAACCCTGCGCGTTGGCGGCGGGATTTGCCGGATCGTAATGCAGCGGCAGATCGCTGGTGTCAGTCTCGATGCCTTTCACATGCACCGTCGCAACGCCAGACGTCTGATCCATTGCACTTTCGAAGCTGATTGTCTTGCGCCGATAGGGGTCGGCTCCGGGTGACGAGCCCGTTGTATCCTGGTTGGCAATGTTCTCGGCGATGACGCGCAAGCGTGTCGTCTGCGCGTCCATTCCAGTTGCGGATATGTTCAGGGCTTGATTGAGATCCGCCATTTTAGCCCGACCGTCCCAACGCCATGCTGAACATTCCCATGTACTTTTTCCAGATCGTTGTCACGACGGATTGTGTGGTCTCGGTCTCCGCCACTTTGGTCAACTGTTGATCCAGCGTAACGGTGTTTCCATCCAGGGCCCGTGTCTTAGGCGGAGACGTCTGCAGCGAAGCCAGTCCGGACGGAAGTGTTCCCGATAGATGGCCAGGCTGCGTCTGGGCGGGCGCCACTGTGCCACCACTTCCCAACATGCTGGCAAACGACTGAACGTCTCTAGCCTGGAATGCCGGGGTGTTCGCGTTGGCAATATTGGCCGCCAGCACGCTTTGACGCTGGGCGGTCCACGCCAGGCGCTTCTCAGCCAGAGAGAACAAGCCGATTCGGGTGGGGTCCATACCCCGCAATATCCCCGGGATAGATGAATCAATGGTTAATGACGGTTGTTAAGCATTTATTCACTGGTCATTGCGTAGATGGCTGCATGCAGATGAATGCAGACCGCTCCGCCACGCCCTGCCAGCAGCTAAGGCTTCAGCCGGTTCGCGCTCCCCGTGCAGCTCGCCCGACTGACGCAATCATGCGGAAGCTGAGACAGCTTAGATGACGCCGCAGACAGTCCTGTCGGCCGTCCTGGTTCTAATTGGGGTCCTGGTGCTGATGACTGGCGGCGTCAGGCTGCTCAAGATCGTGCTCATGCGCTCGCCAGTGGGCGGACCACGCAGCTTGCTTATACAGGAGTCGCTGGCCCTCGACCCGCGAAGGCGACTTCATCTGATCAAATGCGGCAACCGGCAGGTGGTTGTGCTGACCGGTGGAGGCAGCGACGTGGTCATCGGCTGGTTGCCAGAGACATGACCCGGTCAAGATGGATTATTGTGGCGCTTTTGCTGTTCGTGCCGGCCATCGGCTATGCACAGTCGGTCAACATCGACCTCGGTGCATCCGGTCAGGCCGGCGCCACCGCCCGTCTCGTCCAGCTCACTGCCCTGGTTACGGTCCTGTCGCTGGCTCCTAGCCTTCTCGTCATGACGACAGCATTTACCAGGATTATCATTGTGCTGTCATTGCTCCGCAACGCCTTGAGCACGCAAGGAACCCCGCCAAATGTTGTGCTGATTGGTCTGGCCATGTTCCTAACATTTTTCGTTATGGAACCGACTCTGAACCAGGCATGGAGCAGCGGCCTTCAGCCGATGACCGAGGGACGCATCTCGGAAATCGAGGGTCTGCGCCTCGCTGCGGAGCCTTTCCACAGCTTCATGGCCGACAATGTCCGCGAAGAGGACCTGCACTTTTTCATCGACCTCGCGCACCTTCCTGCCACCACGGACGCTGCGCCGTGGCGCGCCCTGATTCCAGCCTTTATCGTCAGTGAGCTGCGCCGCTCGTTCGAGATGGGGTTTTTGCTGTTCTTGCCATTCCTGATCATCGATATCGTCGTCGCCAGCGTATTGATGAGCATGGGAATGATGATGCTTCCCCCAACGGCCGTCTCGCTGCCGTTCAAGCTCATCTTTTTCGTCTTGATCGACGGCTGGCGACTGATCGCGGGCAGCCTGGTTCAAAGCTTTGCCGCGGGAGGCTCCTGAAGGCTGGCCAAGCCAGCCTTTCCCCTCCAGGCAGACGCAGCATCAACCTGCAGCGCTACGTCTGCTGCGCTGAGCGGATGATGTCAGTGCACAGATAGCGGCAACATTTCATGTTGCACCACTGCAGCAACAGCAACCTCACGATTGCCGGCAACGGCCATCGGGGTGCCATCGGCGGCATGTATGGCAAACCCCACCGCTCCATTCACCATGATCGGCTTCAGATACGCAATATGCGAAACCCCAAGCGCCGCAAGCTGCTTTTCTGACAGATGCCGGACGTCAAAACTGCCGAAGTCTTCCGTCGCCTCAACACTGATGTCTGAGATATTTCCGGAATCGATATCCATTGCTTCTACTCCTGGTGTCGCACGGCCTTCAAAAAGCACCGTGGGGTCGTGTTGCTATGAAGGATCAGCCGGGCGGCGTTGTTTCTCGATACGCCGATCCGCCACGTTGCTTAGTTCAGAGTTCGCTGGCTTCAGGGCGGTCGCCGCCGAGTGACGGGTGATCGGGATCGTCTTGACCCGCACCTCTGGCTGCGGCTTCGCCAGATCGATATGCAGCAGCCCGTTGTCCAGCCAGGCGCCCCGCACCTCAATGCCCTCCGCCAATACAAACGATCGCTGGAACTGCCTTGCTGCAATGCCACGATGGATAAACACGCGACCAGGCGTGTCATCTGCCTGGCGTCCGCGGATCACCAACTGGTTGTCTTCCTGCGTGATCTGCAGGTCATCCATGGTAAATCCTGCCACAGCGAGCGTGATACGCAGCCCAACAGGGCCAGTTTGCTCAATGTTATAGGGCGGGTAACCATCGGACGAGGTCTTGGCAGCACGCTCAAGCATTTGCTCAAGATGGTCGAAGCCAAGAAAAAGCGGCGATGTAAACATACGGGTTGTCAAGGCCCCCCCCTTCGAGCGAAGCGAACGCAAGGACCCTCGGGAGGCATCCTTGCGATAACGTATTTTGGCATCAGGCGGGCTTGTTGCAAGAGGGCGTGCCGTCTCGCCAAGCGACCAGGCAATCAGTGTTGATCGTGCCCAGCGCTGTCGCTAGATGCTGACAAGTGATGAGCATCCGACAGACTGACGCCACAATGGAGATCCTGCCGATTCTGGTTGCCCCCAACCAGATTTTAAAGACACGCGCCCGCCCAATCATACCGCGGGACGACGATCTGGTTCGTGAGCTGATCCCTCGTATGTTTGCCACGATGTACAAAGCCCCGGGTATCGGGCTTGCCGCGCCCCAGATCGGGCAAGCCCTGCGCTTGGTCGTGCTGGACGTTGCATCCGAGGAGACCCAAAATCCGCAGACCCTGATCAATCCGGAAGTTGTCGCTTCCAGCGAGGAGGTTGCAACCCGCGAAGAAGGCTGTCTTTCCCTGCCCGGCCAGTATGCCGACGTCACCCGCCCCGCCCGCGTGAAGGTCCGCTATCTGGACGAAACAGGGCGAAAATCAGAAATCGAGGCTGATGGGCTTCTGGCCGCCTGCCTGCAGCATGAGATCGATCATCTGGACGGCATTTTGTTCGTCGACCATCTGTCCGCCCTGAAACGCAACATGATCATGCGTCGGCTGGCCAAGGAACAGCGACAGAAGCAGGAAGATCGGAAAAGATAGCACCGCATGCGTATCGCCTTCATGGGAAGTCCTGAGTTCGCGGTTCCCGCGTTGCAGGCGATCCATCGCGCCGGGCACATCATCCCGGCTGTCTACTGCCAGCCGCCGAGGCCGTCCGGCCGGGGTCACTCCATTCGCCAATGCCCCGTCCACGTCGCCGCGTCGGACCTCGGGTTACCGGTCCGCACACCAGAGCGTCTGCGAAACAACCCTTCCGCCCTGTCGGAGTTTGCCTCGCTCAGCCTGGACGCCGCTGTTGTTGCCGCTTACGGGCTGATCTTGCCGCAGCCGATGCTGGATGCGCCGCTGAAAGGTTGCCTGAACATCCACGCCAGCCTGCTGCCCAGGTGGCGCGGGGCAGCGCCGATTCAGGCCGCCGTTCTGGCAGGCGATGTCGAGACCGGCATAACCATCATGCAGATGGAGGCCGGCCTGGACACTGGGCCGATGCTGCTCAGACAGTCGGTACCGATCACCCAGTCGACAACGGCCTCCATGCTGCACGACAGCCTGGCGGCAATCGGTGCCGAGCTGATTTTGAAGGTCCTGGCTGGGTTACCCAAACCGATCCCTCAGGATGAGGCAGCGGCCACCTATGCCCCCAAGCTGTCGCGCGATGACGGGCGCGTCGTCTGGACCCAGCCGGCTGCCGCGATCGACCGACAGATCCGGGCCCTTAACCCATGGCCCGGAACATTCACCACCCTGGACGGCAAGCCACTGAAAATCATCGCCGGCCAGCCGGTGGATCGCAGCGGACCACCCGGCACCGTTCTCGGTCACGGGTTGACCGTCGCCTGCGGCCACCAGGCCATACAACTCACCGCGGTTCAGGCGCCGGGCCGCGGTGTCATGACCACCGAGGCATTCCTGCGCGGTCATCGGGTGGAGCCAGGCACCCAACTCGGGCCATGATGCGACAACATGACACGCTGGGCGCTGCAACTTGAATATGACGGCCGGTCCTTTGTCGGCTGGCAGCGCCAGATCAATGGTCTGTCCGTGCAGGAGGTTGTCGAGCAGGCAGCGTCGCATCTGAATGCGGGCCAGCCTGTCGCCAGCATCGTCGCTGGGCGCACAGACGCCGGCGTGCACGCTCAGGGCCAGGTTGCCCACTTCGACCTGTCACGTGACCATCCCGCCAAGGCCGTTAGGGATGCGTTGAATTTTCATATGAAGCCGCATCCGGTTGTGGTGCTGCACGCGGTAACGGTGGCCCCGGACTTCAGTGCCCGCTTCTCGGCTATCAGGCGACACTACCGCTTTCAGATCCTCAACCGGCCAAGCCGCCCGGCTCTGCTTGAGGGACATGTTTGGCATGTGCCCGTCACCCTGGATGCACACGCCATGCACGTGGCGGCACAACGGCTGCTCGGCCGGCACGATTTCACGTCTTTTCGCGCCGCATCATGTCAAGCCAGCTCGCCGCTGCGGACACTGGACCGGCTCGATGTCACGCGAACTGGCGATCTGGTCGAGGTTGTCGCCGAAGCGCGGAGTTTTCTGCATCATCAGGTACGCAACCTGGTTGGAACATTGAAGCTTGTTGGCGAGGGAAGATGGACCGCCGATCGGGTCTGGGAAACCTTGCAAGCGAGAAGTCGCGCAATGGCTGGCCCCACGGCGCCCCCAGACGGCCTCAGCCTGATGGCGGTGGGATATGTCGACGATCCATTCGAAGCGGCAGGTCCCACGCCGACCCGGCTACCGCTCATCCCGGGGTCAATAGCCTGACAACGTCACGCACATCGGCCACGTCTTCCAGGTGGTAAACCATGTCGATCAGCCTCTCGCGGCTGTCTTCCGGCAGCGGCTCCGCCGCGAAGCTCCAGCAACGCCGGAACTTTGCCAAATGCGCGTCTTCGGTCAGCGGACGTGCGGGATTGGCCAGCATGACCTCGCAGCCCCAGTCCAGCGTGCGGCCGTCGGTTAGACGGATCTGCACCTGCTGCGGCGCCAGCGCATTGGGATCCGGATTGCAGTCTGGGACGACGCGCACACGCTGTGCCAGAAGGTGGGTCTCAGCATCCGCAAGGGCGTCACCACGGAAATGCGCAAGGTCCAGGGTGCCGTGCTGCAGGACCTTCGCCACTACGAAGCCAGTGCACAGCCGAGCATAATTCGGCGCCGGATGGCCAATGCCGGGCCTGCCGATCAGCCGTGCGGTCAGCGGCGGAACCTTGACGGTGACAAGCGCGACCTGCTTGCCGTTGAAACCATGCTGCCGCTGCAGCTCCTGCACGCCTTCAATCGCACCATGCGTTGCTCGGCCGGCTGGGAACGGCTTGTGACTGAGTTGCGCCACCCGCCAGGATTGCCCCAAGGCAGCCAATATTGGTGGCAAGTCATAGCCACCCTCCATCAGCGGCAGATAACCGAATTCGCCGTCCAGGCTGCCACGTGGCCCAGTCAGCCCGGTTGCGGCAATGTCGCAGGACTGCAGGGCGGCCCGGCTGTTGAACGCGACCTGCATGGGCAGCACGGCAGAAGCCTCGACATGCGCCTGCATGGTGCCGCTGGTCTGCGCATATTGGATGCCGAACACGCTGACGATCGTCTCTGCGTCCATTCCCGCCAGCCGAGCAACGGCCGCCGCCGCACCGAAACCTCCGGCGGTCGCGGGGCGGAAGAAGCGCAGTCCCTGCGTCGAAGCGATGCCAAGCCCGGCTGAAACATCTACGCCGAGCGCCACCGCCGCCAGCAGGTCAGTGCCCCGGATGCCGCCCTGGCGTTCGGCAAATGCCAGCGCCGCCGGCAGCAGCGTTGCCATCGGATGCAGCACTGCCTGTTCCGAGACGCAGTCGTATTCCTGGCAGTGAATCTGAAAGCCATTCATGAACGCGGCGCTGCCGGCTGGCAGGCGCAGACGGCGCCCCCAAACCGCGGCCTGCTCCCCGCTGCCCCACTGACTCGCCGCCCGCAACAGCTCGGGTGCACCGAACGCTGAGGAGCCGGCGATGCCAACGCCCAGCGTGTCGAGAATGAACACCTTCGCGCGCTCGATTACATGCCGGGGTATATCGGTTTGGCTGGTGCCGGCCACATGGGCAGCAAAGGCTTCGGCAGCGTTTGCCATCTTGGTCAGGCCGCAAGCGCCAGCGCATTGCCGGCGATCGTCGTGCGATACATCAGCCGCTGGTAGCGTGTATGATCGAACAGGCTTGCCGTGTGCAGGACTGCACGGTTGTCCCACATGACCAGGTCGCCCGGCTGCCAGCGGTGGCGGTAGATCAGATGCGGCTGCGTCGCCTGCGCTACCAAAGTTTCCAGCAAGCCGGTACTGCTCTGCGCGTCCATCGCTTCAATGTGGCTGATAACGGCGGGGCACACATACAGCGATCGCGCACCGGTGGCCGGATGCGTGCGCACCAACGGTTGGCTCACCGGCGGAAACCTTATCATGTCGACAGGCGCCGACGTCCGGTCCGGATTATGCTGCTGCCCCCACAGGCGCAGTGTCTCCAGTGAATGCACCGCCCGCAGCCCTTCGACACGGGCCTGCAGCACCGGATCCAGCGTGCGATAGGCCGCGGTGGCGTCGGCAAACCAAGTGTCACCGCCTTCGGGAGGCACGATCTCACCGTAGAACAGGGACGCATCACTGGGGATCGGCCGGTAGGAGCTGTCGGCGTGCCATTGTTCGACACCACGCGAGAAGGAAGCGCACATGCCGTCGCGTTCGACGTTGCCGACGCAAAACACCTCGCGGTGCCGCGGCAGAGTGTTTTCAAAGCGGCTATGGATCTCCAGCGGGCCGAACCGCCGGCTGAAGGCGACCAGATCGGCAGGGTCCAGCGGTCCGGCTGGCACAATCAGCACGCGGTAGCGATGCAGCAGGCTGATGAAGGCGCGCAGCAGGTCGGGACTGACGTCGCCGTGGATGGGCATCCCCGTTACTTCGGCGGCGAAGGTCGGCGCAACCTGGCGGACATTCAGGCAGTCGGTTTTCGCCATCATGCGGCTCATTTTACGTATCTCCCCAAGGGTGGCTGGTCAATCGGAGGAACCGCGCTGCAATACGCGCGCCGACTTATCGGATGTGCGGCGCAGCTACAGCCTCTCACTCACGGCACAGGCGGATCACCTACAGCGCGATCTGTCGGCCGACCTCCAGGAACTTGTCAGCCGGCAGGTCAAAGCGGTCCGGCGTGCGCACCGCGTTACGGTACATCACCGCGAACACCATCCGGCGCCACGTCGGCAGCCGGGGCGGATCGGCGCTGCGTACTACGTCGTCGTGCGAGGCGAAATACACCGCATCGTCCAGATTGAGCGGACAGCCTTTTTCCTTGGCAGAGGCCAGAGCGGCCGTAACACTGGGGATCTCAACGAAGCCGAAACGGATCGTCACGTGCCAGAATCCTTCGGCGATCTTCTCAACCTCCGCGCGCTTTTCCGGCGGCACCCTTGGATACTCCTCGAACCGCACCGTCAGGCTCACCACCGTCTCCTGCAGCGCCTTGATCTGTGCGACGTGACGGACCATGACCGGCGCAATCGCCGTATCGCTGCGGCTCAGGAACACCGCCGTACCTGGCACGCGGGCAATCTTCCCCTGGCGGATCTGCGCCAGGAAGTCGTTGATGGATTCGGGCCTCTGCGACAGACTGCGATGCATCGCCTCGATCCCACGATGCCACGTTGTCATCACCAGAAAGAGGATCACGCCCAGCAGCAGCGGGATCCAGCCGCCCTCGGCAATCTTCAGCATGTTGGCGCCGAAGAAGGCCAGGTCGATCAGCAGGAACACGCCACTCAGAACCCACGCAGTCACGGCAGGCCAATGCCAGACATCGCGCATTGCATTGAACAACAGTGCTGTGGTCAGCAGCATTGTGGTCGACACCGCCGTGCCATAGGCGCCGGCCAGCGCGTCGGAGCTGCCGAAGCTGAATGTCAGCACCAGTGTGCAGACCATCATGATCCAGTTCACCAGCGGCACGTAGATCTGACCATACTCCTCCGCCGAGGTCTGGCGGATGTTCAGCCCCGGAAACCAGCCTAGTTGCATTGCCTGGCGGGTCAGCGAGAAGGCGCCGGTAATGATCGCCTGGCTGGCGATGATGGTGGCACAGGTTGCCAGCAGCACCAGCGGCACGACCGCCCATTGCGGCGCCAGCTTGAAGAACGGGTTGCCCTGCAGGCCCGGGTTCTCCAGCAGCAACGCGGTTTGGCCAGCATAACAAAGCAGCAGCGCCGGCAGGACGATGCAGTACCAGGACGTGCGGATCGGGTTGCGGCCGATGTGTCCCATGTCGGCATAAAGCGCCTCGCCACCGGTGATCGCCAGGAACACGCCGCCCAGCACGATGAACGTGTGCCAGCCGTGTGCGATGAAGAAGCCGGTCGCATGCCTTGGATCGATCGCCAGCAGCACCTCGGGACGGCGCAGCATCCCACCCAAGCCCAGAAGCGCGATGACGACAAACCACACCAGCATGACCGGGCCGAAGACCTTGCCGATGCTTGCGGTGCCTCTGACCTGCGAGCCGAACAGCAGCAGCAGGACCACCAGTGCGGCTGGCAGGATATAGGGCTTGAATGAGTCGGTGATGACGTTGATGCCCTCCAGCGCGCTCAGCACGGAGATCGCGGGGGTGATGATGCCGTCGCCGTAGATCAGCGCGGCCCCGAACAAGCCGGCCACGATCAACAGGGTGGTCGACTGCTGCCGCCGAGCCGTCACCAGTGCCATCAAGGCCAGGATGCCGCCTTCGCCGCGGTTGTCCGCCCGCATCACGAACACACAATACTTGATCGAGACGGTGACGATCAGCGCCCAGACAACGAGCGAGAGCAGCCCCAGGGCATCCTCGGCTGAGGGATGACCACCGACCGTCCCGACAATCGTCTGATAGGTGTAGAGCGGGCTGGTGCCCAGGTCGCCGTAGACGATACCAAGCGCCGCCAGCGCCCCAGTCAACGTGATCGGCCGATCTGCGCGGGAGACTTCCTGCGCGGCGCCAGGTTTTGCGTCTGCGTCCATTGCTTGTCTCCTGCGCGTTAGCCGCCTCGCTTATCTTGATTTTTCGAGAGGTTGTCACGGCCTTGAACAAAGAGCCGGCTGATGCGCGTCAGCCGCAACGCGCGGTCGGCGCCCTACCCGCTCAGATCCGGGCGCTCAAGGCAAGGCGCAGGGCGGCAGGATCCGTGATCGGCAAGCCGCATACCTGGCGCCGGCAGACATAGGCCGCGGCTGACTGGCCTCCGGCGGTCTTGCCATGCGCCGGATGACCCGCTGGCAAGTTCGCCGCGTCGGCTGCACGCAGCACGACCACCGCCGGGTCGGGCGAGCGTAGCGCGGCTCGGGTCAGATCAGTGCCCAACTGGCCTGTTATTTCAGGGCCAACGAGGACGACGGTAGCGGCTTCCTCCAGCAGATCGGCAGCCGCCAGCAAAGTGGGCATGCCAGCCAATTGATCGGCCTGGCCGGCAAAGGCCTGCAGCACCGCCTGCGCCTGCCCCTGCCAGGCCGGGTTCCCGGTCAGGTGGAACAGTCTTGCCAGCACCTCCGCCATGATGCCGTTGCCAGCCGGCGTGGCGTTGTCCGCCGCCGTGCGCGGCCGGGCCAGCGGTATGTCGAGGGCGTCCAACGCGGTGGTGAAGAAGCCGCCATGCCCGTCCGCAAAGGCCACCTGCGCCGCCTGCGCCAGCCGTTCGGCCACGGCAAGGTAACTGCCATCGCCGGTCACCTCGTGCAGCGCCAGCGCGGCGCGGGCGATGGCTGCCTGATCCTCGATCAGGCCGGGCGCGGTAACGCGACCCATACGCCAGGCGTGGCCGATACCGCCGTGACCGGTGGACATCCGCGCCATGATGAAGCCAAACGCCGTGGTGGCATGCTCCAGCCAGCCGGGCTGCTCGAAGACAATCGCACAACGGGCAAGCGCCGCGATGGCCAGTCCGTTCCAGTCGGCGAGGACCTTGTCATCCCAGCCCGGCCGTATCCGCTTCTCCCTGGCCTTGAACAGCACGTCCATTGCCTGGGCCAGCTCAGCCTCCTCGTCGGGCGATCCAGGCGGCGTGATGCGGCGCAGGATGCAATGCCCCTCCCAGTTGCCACCGGCAGTTACGTCATAGGCCGCCTTGAAGCCGGCACTTTTTGTCCCCAGCAGCGCATCCACCTCGGCTTCGGTCCAGACGTAGAAACGGCCTTCCTGGCCCTCGCTGTCCGCATCCTCCGACGCCGCGAAGGCAGCCAGGCCGTCGAGGCGTTGGGCCGTCATATCGCGCAGCAGCCAGCCGACAGTCTCCGACGCCCGCTGCGCATACAGTGGGTCGGGCCGATGAGCGTGAGCAAGTGCCAGAAGCTCCAGCAACTGCGCGTTGTCGTACAGCATCTTCTCGAAATGCGGCACCAGCCAGACCTCGTCGGTCGAATAGCGGGCGTAGCCGCCGCCGAGGTGGTCGTAGATGCCGCCCTGCGACATGCGCTGCAGCATCAGGTGCAGCGCCTCCTGTGCATCGGTCTGTCCGGTGCGGAAGGCGTTCTGCCACAGGAAGCGGTAGATCGGCGGGTTGGGGAACTTCGGCGCCCCACGCAAGCCGCCGTCCACCGGATCGGTCATGCGAAGATAGGCGCCTGCCACTGCATCGAGCTGCCCAGGCCCAGGTGCCTCGCCGACGGCGGCCGCCGCTTCCTTGTGCAGGAACTGCGTCAGCGCCTTGGTGTTCTGCGTCACCGCCTCCGCGCCGGTATGGAATGCGTTGGCGACGCCGTGCAGCACTTGGCGGAACGAGGGCCGTCCCCAGCGCGGCTCCGGTGGAAAGTATGTGCCGCCCCAGAACGGCGTCCCGTCCGGCGTGGTGAACATCGTCAGCGGCCAGCCTCCGGGCTCACCCAGCGCATGCAGCGCCGCCATGTAGATGTGGTCGATGTCGGGCCGTTCCTCGCGGTCAATCTTGATATTGACGAACAGCCGGTTCATCAGCGCCGCGGTTTCCGGATCCTCGAACGACTCGTGCGCCATGACATGACACCAGTGGCAGGCGGCATAGCCGATAGAGACCATGATCGGCTTGTTGGCCTGCTTTGCCTCATCCAGCGCCGCCTTGCCCCATGGCCGCCAGTGCACCGGGTTGGCGGCGTGTTGCAGCAGATAGGGTGAGGTCTCCTGCCCCAGCAGGTTTTGCATTGCGGCCATCGTCGTCCCTTCAGCATGCGGTCGAATTCCGGGCGTCGGCCAACGCGCGGACTCTCTCCGGGTATAGCGAGGCCGACACGATCATGAATTTGGCCGCACCGCCCGTTCACCAAATCTTAGCCGATACTCGGCATGTTTGCCGCGATGTCAAAACGCCGTTCAGGACTCCCAACCGCTTACGCGATCGGAATCGCGGCCGAAGAGGTCGCCTGTTCCGCGCTCCTCGCCGATGGCTGGGCCATCCGCGCGCGCCGTCTGCGCACGCCGGCCGGAGAGGTCGATGTCGTGGCGGAAAACAACGGTGTCCTCGCGATCGTCGAGGTTAAATCACGCCCGACGCTTGCGCAGGCCGCGTCCTGCCTCACTGCCCGGCAAAAATCCCGCCTGCTTGGCGCTTGCGACATCATAATGGCCGAGCACCCGGATTGGGGAATCAACGGCGTTCGCATCGACGTCCTGGTGGTCAATTCCGCCGGGGTCGTTCGTCGCATTGCCGACGCCTTTCGAGCCGGCGATCCTGAAATCACCGGATATTAGATGGCTCGTCGTCTGTGAAGCGAGCCAATGCGGCGGCCGCTGATGTCACGGGCTCAATCACGCAAAAACCTGATGTCGGACAGATGCAGGCCGATAACCCGCTTATCACCGTTGAACAGCTCCTCGTCGGGAACCCAGCGCTCGATGTCAAACTGAACGTGCGCGGTATCAGCATGCCGGGATATGATGACCGATGTCGCCCCAAACTGTAAATCGCCGGAGAGCCGTTTCACTCCGTCGCTGCTTAAAAAGACGCGCAGCGCCCGCCCGCGATGATTCACGACGTTCAGCATGGCGGCGGTTGCGTCTGACGGAAATGGAATGGTCAATTCACCGGCCCCCACCAGAATAAGGCGTTCACTGTCCACGAAGCACCCGGTCGCCTGGCAAAGTTCGACCACCCTGTCGCCGCGAATGCGCCAAATATTCTTCGTAGCCACGATCGCGACGCCAAGATCAGGGTCTGGATCGTGATGGATTTCCGGGTTCAGACCAGCGCGGCGGAGCACTTGGCCGATGAAACCCACGGACCAGCCGCTTTCGAACCATCCGAACTTTCGGATGCAATAGACCGAAAGCGCATCGAGGCGCATCCCCCAGTGCTTCCACCAGACGTCGTTGATCGGTTCGCCCGCCAGCACGATCCGCCCGCCATCAGCTAAGCGGGCGGCCAGCCGCTCGATCACCACCCACGGCCGAACCGCGTGATGAAGACACTCGTAAAACAATACAAGATCCACCGGCCCATCCGGGACGTAATCCTCAAAGGTTGAAACAACCGCGGATATCGCCCCACGGTTTCGAGCAGCACGCTCATTCACCAGCCGGACGAACGAGGGATTGATGTCAACCGCCTTCACCTTGAGGCCTAGATAGGCCGCGACTTCCGACGACAAACCCCAGCCGCAACCCATGTCGAGCAGGGTTTCATCTCGTTGCGGCTTTGCATGGCGCAGCGCGCGGCTCAGGCGCTGAACATGTGCGGCAAGGGCCTGCGGGTCGGGATGGTCATACGGATTAACGGCGTCGATGTGCCGTTCGAGATCAAACGATGTCTGTTCATTGGCATGAGGGTCATACCGCCTGCCGGACAGTTCCTCATAAAGCCTGAGCTGTTGGGAGACATAAGCCTCGCTGAATGGATCAAGATCCTGATGGACCCGGCACGACGTTCGAAACGAGAATTCAGTCCAATACGATCCGCAGGCCGCCGCACCCGGACCGCCAAGACGATCGCTTTCAAGAACGAAATTATCAAGTTCATCGCTGGTGAAATGCATCAGCCTCGTATCCTCCGCCAGCCTGTTCCTTGATACGCCCGTTTGACACGCCCCTACGCCATGGCAGTCATACCGGCGCTTTCTACTGGCTACCAGAGTCCGCGTCACACGCACATTCACGGAGTGCGCTTAGATAGCTCCACGCGTCACTCTTCCTGCCACGGCATCTACGAAAACGCCATCAAACAGCGGAAGATTCTTGTTCGCGGATATTCCGCCGCGGCTGCACTGGCTTGATCAGCCGTTTCCAACCGCACGATGAGCTCAATTCCCACTGACGATCTTGGTGTCTTCGCCTGGACCCACCGCCGTCAGATACATCGTCGCATCACCGAACCAACGCGTCTCGAACGTCATGCGAACCGGCAGCGCCGGCGCCCCCGGCACCACCGAAGCCAGCCACGCCGTTCCATGCATCGGCTTGGCCTCTCGATCGTGGTCTTCGCCAAACTTGAACCCAGCCAGCAGGTGGCCGGCAAAGTCGCACCGCAATGTCCGGCCGGTAAAACTGGAGCGCCCACTCGGCTGAAGCGTTTCTTGTCCCACCGTATGCGCCTCGATCTCGACGGCGCGCCGCCCGTCATAGGTGTGCACTTTCGTCTCGCACCGCCCAGTGTCCCTGACCGTGCGGATCAATTCGGCCAGCGCACTGAGGGTGTCGATGGTATTGACCTGCATCGCCTCTGGCACCGGTTCCCGCTCATCCAGGTTCGGCGGGCTCAGTTGCCGGATGATCGGCCTGCCGTGCTGATACTCGATGTCCGCAACCCTATCCTCGCCATGCCAACGCCCCTGGCCCAGGAAGCGGAAGGGCACGGCCTGGTCGCCATGCCAAGCCCCGCTGACAAGGTCGGCCTGATGGCCGCCGACAAAAAATCCCGCAAGGCCGGTGGTGCGGAATTGCAGGTTCATCTGGTAGCTGGATGGCGCAAGACTGAACCCGGCCTGCACCGCCGCAACCTCCAGGCCAGCCGCATAGGTCTCGTAGCTCGCATGCACGGCGGTCGAGGCCTGCGCTAACGCAACGCAAGGCATCAGGCACGCAAGCAGACTTGCCCCGCAGCGCAGCATGACCCGATGTTATAGGGCCATTTTGGGAAATCAAGGCCGTGGCCTGGCCCGATCGGCGTTGTTCCAGGCGGGGCGCGCTTGTCGCCAGCTACATCTGCACGGCCTGCACCGCCTCCTCCAGCTCCTGGAACGTCGGCATGTGCTCGTTGGGCACCATTTTCCGCCCCGACTCGACGCTGACCTGGGGCGCGTTGCCGTGCAGATGCGTCACCAGCACCGCACGGATCACCTCCAGGTACTTCGCTTCCTCCTCCACGATCCCCTTCATCCGCGAGGCGAACGGTCCTGCGAGGCCGTAGGCCAATAGAATTCCCAGGAAGGTGCCGGTCAACGCTCCGCCGATCATGGCACCCAGGATGGCGGGCGGCTGGTCGATATGCGACATCGTCTTGATGACACCCAGCACGGCCGCGACGATCCCCAGCGCCGGCAGCGCGTCCGCCATGCTTTGCATGATGTGCGAGGGATGCAGTTCCTCGACCAGTGTCTTCTTCAGCTCCCGCGCCATCACGTCCTCGATCTGGTTCGGATCGTCGGCGTTCATACCCACCATGCGCAGATAGTCGCAGATGATCGTGCTGGCATGGTGGTTGGCGACGATCTTCGGGAACTTCTGGAAAGCCGTGCTCTCGGCCGGCTTCTCGATATGCGCCTCCAGCGCCATCGCACCCTTCGTGCTGGCCAGGCGAACCAGGTAATACAGCAGGCTCAGCAGCTCGACATAGTCGGCCTTGTGATAGGCCGCACCCTTGATCATCTTGCCGAACGCGCCCAGCGTGTGCTTCACGTCGTGCATGCTGTTCGACATCAGTGTTGTCGCGACCGCTGCGCCGCCAATGGTCCACATCTCGAACGGAACGGCTTCGATCAGCGGCTCCATGCTGCCGCCGGACGTCAGGTAGCTGCCCAGAACGCAGCCGAACAAAAGCACGATGCCGCCGATGGTCAGCATTGCCGGCGCCCTATGGCCTGGTCCGCGCCGGCGCCTCGGGCGCCTCACGCAATACCAGAATGGCAATCCGGCGGTTCGCCGCGGCCAGCGGATCAGCCGGCAGCAGCGGATCGCGGTCGGCGTCGCCAATCACCGACCTGACCCGGGATTCCGGAAAGCCAGCATCCGTCAGCAGCCGGCGCGTTGCGTTCGCCCGTTCAGCCGACAGCTCCCAGTTGGTGCGGTCCGGCCCGGGGAACGGCGCGGCGTCGGTGTGGCCGGCGATAGAGATCGGCTGATGCAGCTTCATCAACGCCGGCATGATTTTCTGCACCAGCAGCCGAGCCCGCTCGTTGGGCGCGGAAGAGCCGGTTTGGAACATCGGCAGCTTGACCTCATCAAGGATCTGGATGCGCAGGCCGTCCGGGGTCATGTCGACCGCAAGCTGCTTGGCCAGGCCGGCCAGCGCCGGATCACTGTGTACGGCGGCCCTGACTTGCTCGGCAGCCTGCTCAAACGCCACAGCCTCCTGATGCGCCTGTTCGGCCACAACTTTCGCTGCTGCCTCCGCCGTAGCCTTGGCTGCCGCATCAGTCGCAGCCTTGACCGCCGAATCCCCTGCCCCACGGGCCGCTGCAGCAGCGCGGAGTTCAGACTGGCCTTGCCGTTCAACGCTGGATCCGCCGCCCGGCCCAGGCGCCGGCAAGGTGCCTTTCTGCCCCAGCAACTTGTCCTGCGGAATGTCGTCGACTTCCTCGTCGTCCATCACCGGGCCCTTGCCGACACCCTCGCCCGACTTCGCATGGTGGAACTCGGTATACACCAGGTCGTCACCATCCTCGGTGCGGTCGATGGTCGGCCGCTTGCCGGTTATAACCTCAACGCTGCCCCGGTCAGAGACCAGCGCGCCCTTGTCAAAGGCGGTATGGCCACCAAACGGTTCGCCAGTGCCAGAGGAGGCATGCGACATCAGGTTGTTCGGACTGAAGTAGTCGGCCAGTCCCTTGCGCTGGTCCTCAGTCGTCGCGTTCAACAGCCACATCAGCAGGAAGAATGCCATCATCGCGGTCACGAAGTCGGCGTACGCGACCTTCCAGGCCCCACCATGGTGGCCGCCTTCGACGATCTCATACTTCTTGACGATGACCCCACCCTTGGGGCTCTTCGTGTCACGCTTGCCAGCCATGTCTGACCTCCGGAGCAGGCCAAGCATGCCGGGAAAACCTTAACCGAATGCTAATGCACCGGACAAAGCGACTGCGGCAGCCTTCGCCATCGCGCACAGTCGTGCGGAACCTGGGGTATCGAACCCTCAGGCACTATGCGACGTAGCGGAGGCAGGATTTCCCTGCGGCATTGGCGCCAGGCTCTCGCCTGTCCACGCCATTTCCGCGCCCACGCGAGCCGTCTGCTTCCGGGTAACGAGGAGCCTCAGGCGGTTCTGCAAAGCCAACCGGCTGCGATGGATTTTCCAACGCAGGCTGGTCTCGACCGCCAGCTCCCGACGGTATTTGGCGACACGCAAGGCTTCCGCGTCACAGTTGCGCTTGATCGGATCACCATAAAATTGGCTGATTTTGCTCGCTTCCATTCCTTCGGTGGCCAGCCATGACGGAAGATGATGATTGCACAAACGATCGATGTCGTTCAGCAACCGGCCAATACCGGTTCCGGCCGCGGGGCACGAGGTCTGGAACGCGTCGCCGATCAGCACGACACCGTCACGCTCACAACCCGAAGCGGCCACCAAGTCGTTTACCCGTACCTCGATCGGCCCGATGGCCCGAATCGTTCCCGTCATCTGCTCCAGCCGGGGCATGGCCTGGCGCAGCATCTCCATGGGTCTACGACGGAAATCCTGTGTCCAGGCATCCCGATACGCGCCATAGGTAAACATGTTGCAGCGGATGTGGTTGTCGATGTTGAACAGCGTCAGATAGTCGATCCGCTCGGCTGAGCGCTCCCCATACGCCACCATCACCAACGTTGGCAAAAGCGGCGAGGATGCCAGTTCAAGATCAAAGCCGAAGGTCAGCGAGTGCGCGGCGTCGACCATCGTCCGGCCGATATCCAATTGACGCAGCAGCCGTTGTCCCAGTCCGGTGGCAACCACCACAACCCTGGCCTGTATCCAGCTTCCATCTGCCAGCAGTACTTGCTGGTGATCAGCCGTCAGTTGAATGTCGGCGACCTGAGCTTTGACAAACCGCACGGAAGACGGCAGATGCTGGCGCGCCCGGTTCACCATAGTCTCGTAGCGAATGCCGTAATGCGGCGCGGTCACGCCACCAATCGTCCGGCCGCGGCGGCTGGCAACCGCGCCCGCTGCCGGCACCAGATTGCCGATCAGGACGTCACGCAGTCCCAGACGATCCAGTACCTCCACCTGCGCGCCCACCAGTTGCTCGGCGCGAAAGTCGACGGGATAGACTTCATGCGGGTCGATCAGCGAAACCCGCAACCCCCGTCGGCCCAGCAGAATGGCAGCCAGCGTTCCAGATAAGCCGCCGCCGACAATAACGACATCCGTCATTTCACAAGACCTGCTCAATAGAAAACTGAGCGGGGCGGAATTCATCGGTAGCCTCAGGTTTCGGAGGAAAGTTCATCTAGCAGAAAGATTGCGTCGAAGTGTTGTCGCGACAGTCCGATCGAGTGAACGTGTTGACAAAGTTGATCAATCGTAACATTGGAGCCGCTGGGCGCGGACTGGATCGCGCAAGAGCGCGATTCTGCGCGAGTAGCCGCGTGCAACGATGAGCGAGAGCGGTTCCACCCTCGATGGAACCGCTTTGAGGATCGGAATACCCTGGGCGGGAAGTGCCTAAAGGGATTCGCTGTCGCGCTTTACGGGATCATCCCGTCCCTCGGCGAGTCTATCGGCCCTGGAAAGATGTCGCAAAGCCGGAACGACCCACGTCCAACCGGAAATGACAGAACATTTAGCGGCACGACGGACATCCATGCACCGTTGCTTGTTTTCCCTATTAACCGAAGCATCTTTGCCTTTCATCACGACCCGGATTGCAGCGTGCGGGAATCTGTTATACCGGATGCATACCGTATCGTTGCGTATCTCGTGGTCGTTCAGCGATAGATCGTTCCGAGTTCATCGACGTGATGTTGAACAACCTGGGTATTGGCGCGCAGGCAACTCACGGCCCAGGCATCACAATACTTGCTCCAGTCTTGTTGCAGACACCGGGCGTGAACATCTACGTGGCCACGGGGCTGATGTCCGCTTCCACCGTGGAAACTCCAGTATGGCTCCGCGGCACCAGCACAGTGGCACTCACGCGGTCTGCGAGACGACAGAATGGACACCTATATCAACGCTGTTCCACCCGATACGGCGTCTGACCGAGCCTTGGTTGAGCAGATCGTCAACGATGGCGTCCGCCGTTATTTCAATGAGCGTCGGCAGCGTATCGAGGCTTTCGTCGATGCCAACTATTCGTTGCGCGGCTCGCTGCGGCTGCATCGCGCGGCGGTGGGCTGGGACATCGCGCGCGCCCCACTGAACCTGACGATGGCCGCACCCCAGGTCGGCCTTCTGGTCGCCGCACAAGCCGCCCGCAAGCTCGGTGCCCGCCGTTTGGCCGCGCAGATCGGCAGCAAGCGGCTGACCGTGGAAACCGCTGTCGGGCAGGAGCTTACCTGGAGGCTGCACACCGACCTGCTTGAACTGCCGTTTCGCTCCACCGGCCGGGTTGCCACCAAGGACGCACTGGCGGAAACAATCCTGGCTGATTCCCGCGTCGTCAATGCTCTGCTTCCGGCGCTTGAGATCCTGGGCAAGACCGGCGGCGATCCGGAGTTGCGGCGTCGGCTGGAAGCCGCGATGGCCGAGTATGCCCGCACCCGCGCGGCGGCCACCGAAATCACGACAGCCCTCCTCAGCCTGAGCGTCGGTGCCCTTGCTCTCGACAAACTGACACCCGGCGCCGTGACGCTGGGTCCGACGCTGGCGGCGGCAATCGTTCAGCGTGCGGCCGTCATGTCCTTCCCGATGGGCGGTGCGCTCGGTTCGGTCTGGTATACGCTGTTCCCGGTGGCACCGTCGGCAATCCTGGTCGCCGGGCTGACGGGTGGCCTGCTGGCGGCCTCCACCGTTGCCTCAGCTTTCGCCGGGGTGGTCGCGGACCCGGTTCAGCGCCAACTGGGTTTGCACCAGCTACGGCTGCGGCGGATGCTGGATGCGCTTGAACGCCAGATGCAGGACCCGGACGCGCCTGGTTTTATCGTGCATGATCATTACGTTGCACGACTCCTCGACCTGTTCGACGTAGCCGGCGCGCTGGTCCGGGTGGTCGCGCGATCCTGATCAGCGCCGAAATGCCCAACCACCGTCGCCTGCAGCACCGCAACCGGATCTCATTCCAGCGCCATCAGAATCCCGGCCATAAGCTTGCCGCGGTAAGCCAGACTGTCGATCTGGATGTGCTCGTCCAGCGTATGCGCGCCGGCGCCTGCGACCCCAAGGCCGTCCAGCGTCGGAATGCCCATCGCCCCGGTGAAGTTGCCATCCGACCCGCCGCCGGAGCTTTGCGAGCTGATGCTATAGCCAAGGCTGCCGGCGATTTCCCTTGCGGCTTCATACAGTGCCATGCCCTTGGCATCCGGCTCCCATACCGGGCGGGTAACACCGCGCGTCACCTGGAATTGCACCTCGTTGGAGGACGCCCGCAGCGCCAGCATCGCAGCCACGCCGCGGTCTAGGTCCTGCTGACGCTTTGCCATCGACAACGCCTCGCCGGTGCAGGTGGTGGTGACGCAGTTGACCCACTGGCCACCATGGATGACACCGACGCTGAACGTGCAATCGTCGGAGGTCATCTCCTCAATCTCGATAAGCTTGCGCGCCATTTCCTTGATGGCCGAACGACCGGCGCCGGGGGCGGATCCGGCGTGGCTGGGGCGGCCAGTGGCCTGCAGGTTGAAGCGGGCGATGGCGTAGCGGCCGGTGACCACGCCGCCATCAGGACGGGCCGGCTCCGGCACCAGAACATATTTATGCCGTGAGGCTTCTGCTTCGATCAGGTCCCGTGTGGAGGGACTGCCGACCTCCTCGTCGCTGGTGAACAGCACCGTAATTGGAAGTCTGCTGCGCACCCCGGCCTGCTGCAACTGCCGAATCGCCTCCAGTGACAGATAGGTGCCGCCCTTCATGTCCTGAATCCCAGGGCCCCACGCGCGGTTCCCCTCCTGGCGGAACGGCAGCCTGTCCAATGTGCCGATCGGATGGACGGTATCGAGGTGACCCATCAGCAGGATACCCGCCCGGTCCGGCGTTGCATGCGGGAACGTGGCGCGGACGCAGTCACCAAACCCCAGCCGTCCGGCGACGCGCTCGATCCGCGCACCGGCCAGCACCAGCGCGCGCGAGGCCAGGTCCATCATGCGGTTGACCGCCGATGCATCGAAGGTAGGACTTTCACATTCCACCCACTCGCGCAGTCCAGCCAGCATCGTTTTGGTGTTGAAAGGCAACGCGTTCACGTCCATTCGTGGTTTTCCTTCTTGCTGCCCGACCGTGCCACGATCACGCCAGCAGGGCGAGCCTTGTGGTCCGATCCCGACACTCGCATCCCATGCGGTCGGGTGAATCGGCCCACCAAACAACGGCTAGTGGGAAAATCGGACGGTTCTTTCCGTCTGATTTTCACCACTAGGACGCCCGTGAGAAGCAGCCGGACCCCTCTACTGGGCATTGCCACGACATGGCATCCCGTTGAACGGTTAAGCTGCAAGGCCGCACATCAACCTTCCACAAACAGGAGAGCACGCATGACAAACGTCATCATGCCAGACAGCCCATGATCAGGCGGTGCCAGGTGTTCCGCGTGCCGACCGCCCATCCCGCCGACATCAGCGGGCTGCTGTCGCTGATCGAGGCAGGGGCGGTGTTGGTGCAGGACATCCGCGCCATCCTCGGCAAGACAGAGGGCAACGGCTGCGTCAACGACTTCACCCGTGCCTACGCGGTAAGCGCCCTGCAGCAGGCTCTGGCAGGTCCGCTGGATTGCACGCCAGCGCAGGTCGGCCAGTGCGTGGCCATGGTGATGTCCGGCGGCACCGAGGGCGGGCTGTCCCCTCACCTGCTGATTTTTGCCGTCAGCCCGGCGCCCCCGGATAGTGTCCCGCAGGCCAGCCTGGCAATCGGTACGGCGTTCACGCGCCCATTCAGACCCGAAGAACTCGGCCGTTTTGCCCAGATTGAGGCGACCGCCCAGGCGGTGACCGCTGCAATGGCACAGGCCGGGATCGCCCGGCCGGAGGATGTGCACTACGTTCAGGTAAAGTGCCCCCTGCTGACCGCGGAGCGCATGGCCGAAGCTGCGGCGCGCGGTCAGGCCGTGGTGACGAATGATACCTACAAATCGATGGCTTATGCGCGCGGCGCCTCTGCCCTCGGGGTCGCGCTGGCGTTGCAGGAGCTGCCACGTGAGGTGCTGGAAGACAGCGTAATCGGCCAGCGGTTGGATCTGTGGTCCAGTCGGGCCAGCACCTCCGCCGGTATCGAGTTGATGCACAATGAAGTGGTGGTGCTGGGCAACAGTCCTTCCTGGGCCAGCGAAGCCGTCATTGCCCATCGGGTCATGCAGGACACGATCGATCTGCCGGCGGTGACGGGTGCGCTGGCGGACGCGGGCATTGCCGCTTCCTGTCAATTGGGTCCTGCCCAGCGCGAACGCGTGCTGGCTGTGCTGGCGAAGGCCGAGCCGTCAGCCAGCGGGCTGATTCGCGGCGTCCGCCATATCATGCTGGACGACAGTGACATCAACGCAACCCGCCACGCCCGGGCTTTGGTCGGCGGCGTGCTGGCCGGCGTAATCGGGAGGACTGACTTGTTCGTCTCCGGCGGGGCGGAACATCAAGGGCCGGATGGCGGCGGCCCGGTCGCGGTGATAGTGCGGCGAGGCTGACCTTGCTGGTTGAAATGGCGACTCAGCCACCGACCGCCAGATGACCGTGATACCTTGTCCGCAGTTCCGTTTTCAGCAGTTTGCCGGTCGCCGTGTGCGGCAGGCTCTCGACGAACAACACGTCGTCCGGCAGCCACCATTTAGCGATGCGGGTGGAAAGGAACGTCAGGATTGACTGCTTGTCTGGCTGGCGCCCTGGCCTGGGATGGATCAGCAGCAACGGACGCTCCTGCCAAACCGGGTGGTGCACCGCGATCACCGCGGCTTCAAACACATCCGGATGCGACACTGCCAGGTTCTCTATCTCGATGGAGGAGATCCACTCACCACCCGACTTGATGACGTCCTTCAACCGGTCCGCCAGTTGCACGTAGCCGTCCGGATCGATGGTCGCAACGTCGCCGGTGCCAAACCAGCCATCGGCGTCGACGACCTGGCCACCTTCTCCTTTGAAGTACCCGGCGATCACCCAGTTGCCACGCACCTTCAACTCGCCCACGGAATGCCCATCATGTGGCAAGGTTTCGCCGTCGGCGCCAACCAGTTTCAACTCGACTCCATACAGCGGGCGGCCCTGCCTGACCTGCATGTCGACGATCTGCTCGGCACTGGCGCCATCGTGGCCAGCTAGCGGCGCACCGACCGTCACCAGCGGGCTCGTCTCGGTCATGCCCCAGGCGTGCAGCAGGAACACCCCCAGCAGGTCGCGGAACTTCTCGATCATTGCCCGTGGCGGCGCGGTTCCGCCGGCGAACACCCGGCGCAGACGAAGGCGCGACAGATCAAGCTCCGTCTGCCTTGCCTCAAGCCATGCTAGGAAATTCAGCCAGATCGTCGGAATGCCCCCCGCCATCGTGCAGGCTTCCTGTTCAAGCAGCCGATAGATGCTTTCTGGATCAAGTTTGGCCCCCGGCAGGACCAGCTTGGCGCCAGACAGCGCAGCCGCGAATGGCACGCCCCAGGCATTGGCATGGAACAGCGGCACCACCACAAGGATTGTGTCTCGCGCTGAAAACGCGAACGCATCGGCCGTGCAGGCCTCAAAGGCGTGCAGCACGGTGGAACGATGACTGTACAGCACACCTTTCGGGTTGCCTGTCGTTCCTGATGTATAACACAGGGTCGCAGCCGTGGCCTCCTCGAAGACCGGCCAGTCCTGATCAGGCGCCTGCGACGAAACCAGCTCCTCATAGCATAGCAGCCCATCCAGCTTGAGCGCGGGCATTTCGTTGGCGGCACACAACCCAATCCAGCCGCGCACCTGCGGCAGTTTCGGCGCCAGTTGCTCGACCAGCCCCGATAGTCCGGGATCGAAGAAGACATAGCTGTCCTCGGCATGGCTGATGATGTAGGCAATCTGGTCCGTGAACAGCCGAGGGTTCACCGTGTGCAGAACGCGGCCGCTGCCGGTCACGCCAAAGTATAGTTCAAGGTGGCGGAAGCTGTTCCAGGCCAGGGTAGCGACAGGCTGGCCGAAACCGACACCCAGGGCCTGCAGCGCAGCGCCAACCTGCTTCGCCCGACCATGGATGGCTCGGTAGGTCGTCCGGTGGATCGAGTCGTCGGGAAGGCGCGAAACGATCTCACGTCTGCCGTGGCAGACAGCAGCATACTCGATCAGGCTGGAGATCAGCAGTGGACGGTTCTGCATCAAACCCAGCATTTCAAGCCTCCCAATAGATGGACCAGTGCTTTTTTGTTTGATCTACAGCAAGCTCTCAGTCGCAGGAACCGCTTGCTCTCCTTGAACGCGATAACGTGAAGCTCTGCCCAGCAATCCTGGATCCAGAGCCCGACCGGCTGCGGCCGGCTTATAACCAAGGCGGCGTTCAGGCGGCAGCGGGACACGCCTGAACGCCGATCCGGGCCTGCGACAGTTGGAAATGTTCCGCCGCCGCCAGCGAATAGCGGCAGCGCGCCAAATCAATACAATTGTTCCAAGCAACAATATTGGCACTTAATCGTATCTAGTCGGCTGCTCTTCCCATCACTTACGCCCAGCGGCGGAAGGTGCCGCGCCGCCTGCCGCATGGTCCATGGTTCAGAATTCACCGCTACGATACGCGTCATCTAGCCGCCGGGCTTCCGCCTCATCCAGGTCCGGCCAGGGCTCACCCCTTTTGCGCAAAGTTCCACTGAAGCGCGGCGGCCGCTTCTCGTTAAAGGCGGCCCGGCCCTCATCGCCATCGGTCGTCGTCTGCACCAGCAGCGCGTTGATCAGATTCTGCACATGCCACGCCTGGTCGTCCGGCAGATTGCCAAAGCGGACCACGAACTCCTTCATCATGCGCACCGCCGCCGGCGGCAGGGTCACGATGTGGCGGGCCAGTTGCTCCGCCCGCTGCATCAGCTCAGCATGCGGCACCACCTCGTTGACCAGGCCGATCCGCAGCGCTTCCTGCGCATCAAACGCCTCGTCGGTCAGCAGGATCTTCATCGCATCGATGTAACGAAGCTGTTTGATCAGCATGCTGGCCCCCGGCCCGTTGCCCAGCCATCCCTGCGTCAGCAGGGAGAAGCGGAAACGAGCGTGCTCGGCACTGGCAATGCGGATATCGGTCGAGGTCAGCAGCATGTACAGCCCGGCCCCTGCTGCCCAGCCGTTGATCGCCGCGATCACCGGCTTCCAGACGCGTGGGTAGTGATCCCCCATCCGCCCGTCTACTCCGGTCTTCTGGCCATGCACCGTGCCGGCCAGCGGCCAGTAGATGCGCTGCGTGCGCAGATACTCGCGGTCTGCTTCCGTCAGGTCAGGACGTGGCGCCAGATTGTGGCCGCCGCAGAAGTACCGATCGCCGGCGCCGCTGATGATGGCACAGCGGATGTCTCGATCCTCCCAAAGGTCGATCCAGGCTTCGGAAATTGCATCGGACGTCGGCTTGTCCAGGATGTTGGCCTTGGCCGGATTGTTCAGGGTGATGTACGCAACCCCGTCGCGTTTCTCGTAGTCGATCGCCATGGCCGGGGGTTCCCCTTTCCGGATTTGCCGACGCCGTGCGGGCACGATGCCCCAAGCTTGCCACGACCGCGGTCAGTCCAGCAAAAAGCGGCGACGCATTCCCGCCCAAAGGCTGTGCATGAAGCGCCAGACCAAGCACTCAAAGCGTCGCCTCGGCCGCCTCGCCGACCCGCAGGCAGGATCGTAACCTTGCCGGAAAACCTTTCGTTAACCTTTCGTCGTCAGGATGATGGCTGCAACCAGACGGAACTCCGATGTCCTTCATGGACGCAGCCATCCCGGTCCTCAAAGACGCCGTTCGCCCGCCAGTCGTGCTCGGCACCGCCGAACTCACCGACTTCGCTTATCAGGGAAACGGTCAGGCGCAGCTCGCGGATCGGATCGAGCGGTTCCATCCGTGCGGCGCGTCCGCTATCCAGGCCGCGGCTCGGACCTACGACCGGGCAATCGCCGCACAGCTTACGTTCCGCCGCGCCGAAGGCCTGGATTTGCTGGACGAGGCGCTGGAGGCTAACCAGGTCTATCGGATCAGCGCCGGTCTGGGCGGGACCCTGCGGCTGCTGGCACTGGTCGGTCCGGGTGACCTGATGACCAACACGCCGCTCGACTTCCTGACCAACTGGTTGGATGTGCGGCTGGACCTGCTGTACGTCCTGCCTGGCCGGCCGCTGCCGGACGTCATCCCCGACCACGACGTCGCGTTCTTTGCCCAGGGCGAGGCGGATCCGGCGACGCTGTCCCGGCTGCAGCGGCTGTTCGCGGCCTGGCCACGGCCGGCACTGAACAACCCCCGGTTTCTGCCGGCGCTGGCGCGTGACAGCTTGTCGCGGGCGCTGGCCGGCATCGCCGGGGTGTGCAGCCCAAACGCGGTGTCAGTCAACCGCGCGGACCTCGACCAGCATCTGCGGAACGGCACGCCGCTGCCGGGCTTCGATGCCGGCCGCGGCCCGTATCCCTGCCTGATCCGGCCTTTCAGCTCGCACGCCGGCTCCGGCCTGTCTCGCGTGGCCAGCCCGGCGGAGCTTGCCGGCTATTTGCGCTTCTCGTTCGAGCGGAACTTCTTCGTCACGGCGTTCGAGGACTATGCCGGGCCGGACGGGCTGTACCGCAAGTCCCGCATCGGCTTCATCGACCGCCGGCCGTTCCTCTGCCACCTGGCGATCTCCAGCCACTGGATGGTGCACTACCTCAACGCCGGCATGACCGAGTCGGCCGAGAAACGTGCCGAGGAAGCCCAAGCAATGGCCGGGTTCGACACCGGCTTCGCCGCCCGCCACGCCGCCGCCTTCGACGCACTGCACGAGCGGCTGGGCTTCGACTACTACTCGATTGACTGCGCGGAAACCCGCGACGGCCGGTTGCTGGTGTTTGAGGCTGATGCTGCGGCGATCATCCATATGATCGATCCGCCGGACCTGTTCCCCTACAAGCAGCCGCAGATGCACAAGGTCTTCACCGCATTCGGGAACCTGCTGCGCCGGCGGGCTAGAGCAACATCAGCCTGACTGGAACAGTCGGGCTGATAAAGTTGTTCGTGAAAACAATGAGCTAGACCGCGCTGCCGTAAGACGGGCAAAACCGTGGGCATCCCGCGCATTTCTCCCCTTGCGCCATTAGGCGTGATGGATTCTTAACATCCTGTGCTGCCGCCAACGCGCCTTTCCGGCCTAAGCCGTCCAGAGCTTGAGGCTCTGCTGATTGAACTGTTCGGCAAAGTGGCTGAGCTAGAAAAGATCGTGGGTGAGCAACGCGAAGAGATCGCCCGGCTGAAAGGCCTGAAGGGCCGTCCTGTCATCACGCCGAGCGGCATGGACAACGCGACGGAGCCGTCCAAGCCAGCCAAGGAGGGCAAGCGGCGGTTCCGTGGCAAGGTCACGCCACGGGTCGGCATCGAGGACCAGATGGTGAAGGCGGCGGTTCCCGAGGGATCCCGCTTCAAGGGGTATCGGTCGTTCCTGGTGCAGGACCTGGTGATCGCGGCGGCGGCCACCTGTTACCGGCGAGAATGCTGGGCAGCACCAGATGGACGCACCATTCTGGCGCCGCTGCCGGACGGCGTTGATGGCCATTTCGGCCCCGAACTGCGCCGCTTCGTGTTGATGCAATACCACCAGGGTCAGACCACACTGCCCCGGCTGAGGGCGTTCCTGCGCTCGGTCGGCGTGGTGATCTCCAAGCGCCAGCTGCAGCGCCTGCTGACCCACAGGCAGGTGGATTTTGTCGCTGAGGCCAAGGATGTCCTGCGCGCCGGGCTGGAGACATCGCCCTATGTCTCGGTTGACGATACCGGCGCACGCCATGCCGGCAAGAACGGTTTCTGCACGCAGATCGGCAATGACTGGTTCACCTGGTTCGGCACGCGCTCGTCCAAGAGCCGGCTGAACTTCCTCGACCTGTTGCGCGCCGGTCATGGCGATTACGTGCTCAATGACGCGGCCTACGGTTACATGCGAAAGCATGACTTGTCGGCGCCGCTGATCGCTCGCCTGAGGGCCGCAACCCAGCAACACTTTGCCGATCAGGCGACCTGGCAGGCGCATCTCGACCAACTCGGCTTCACCGGGTTGGAGATCACCCCTGACCCGGTGCGGGTTGCCACCGAGGGCGCCTTGTGGGGCAGCGTCCAGTCGCACCAATTTCTGTGCGACAGCGTGGTGCTGAGCGACGACGCCGGACAGTTCAACGTCGGGCACCATGCGCTGTGTTGGGTCCACGCGGAACGGCTGGTGCATAAGCTGGACACGTTCACCGACAAGCACCGCACCGCCCAGGCCCAGATGCGGAGATTGATCTGGGACTACTACGCAGATCTCAAGGCCTACCGGCTCAAGCCCTGCCCGCGTCGGGCCGGCGCCTTGCGCAAGCAATTCAACCGCATCTTCCTGCGCCGCACCGGCTTTGCAACGCCGGACCGCCTGCTCAAGCGGCTGCATGCCAACAAAGCCGAGTTGCTGATGGTGCTGGACCGGCCGCAGACGCCGCTGCACACCAATGCTTCGGAGAACGACATCCGTTGCTACGTGACACGCCGCAAGGTCAGCGCCGGAACACGCAGCGAAGTCGGCCGCGATTGCCGCAACGCGTTTCTCAGTCTCGCCAAGACCTGCGACAAGCTGGGCGTCGCGCTTTGGGACTATCTGGGCAGCCGGTTCAGGGTGGCAGGCCACATCGTGGTGCAGCTACTCGATCACTACGTCAGAGGGCGCTTCCGCCCAGCCTGAGCCACGCCAATCCCGCCCACGGTTTTGCCCCTGTTACGCGCTGACTGTTCCAGTCAGCCTGAAAGCGGTCTAGCAGCCTGTCGGATTGGGGATTCCCCAAATCGGCGGCGGTTGTCTAGAATCCAGCCATGCCAAACTTCGTGCCCTTCAACCGTGACCAGTCTTTTCTGCTGCCACCTGATCTGAAGGACTGGCTTCCAGCTGACGACGTCGCCCACTTCATCGTCGCGGCGGTCGAGCGCGTGCCATTGGCCTCGTTTCAGGTGCCAAAGCGGTCTGGCGGCAAGGAGCAATACCATCCGCGGCTGATGCTGGCGCTGCTAATCTATTGCTATGCCAACGGCCTGTTCTCGTCGCGGCGGATCGAGCGGGCGAGCCACCGCGACGTCGGCGTGCGTTTCGTGGCTGCCAACCTGCACCCCGACCACGACACGATCGCGGTGTTCCGGCGCACCAACAAAGCGGCTTTCGAGGCGGCTTTCCTGCAAGTCCTGCTGCTTGCGCGGGAAAGCGGCTTGCTCGCGCTTGGCACGGTCTCGATCGACGGCACCAAGATCGACGCCAACGCCTCGAAGATCCGTTCGGTGCGCTACGATCGGGCGAAAGAACTGAGCGCCAAGCTAAAAGCCGACATCGCCGAGATGACCGCCAAGGCGGAAGCCGCCGATGTCTCTGACATCGACCCCCAGGCGTTGCCTGAGGAACTGGCACGGCGGGACGCGCTGAAGGCCAAGCTGGATGCCGCCTGTGCCCGGCTGGAGGCGCAGGCGAGGGCCGCAGCCGAGGCGGAACGGCCGGCCTACGAAGCCAAGCAGGCGGCCTATGACAGCAAGACAGGCCATCGTGGACCGCCGCCCGTGCCGCCGGATCCCAGTCCGCCGGGCGAACGCCAGTGCAACCTGACCGATCCCGACAGTGCCCTGATGCGCCGCTCCGAGCGGCATGAATATCGCCAGGCTTACAATGCCCAGGCGGTGGTCTGCGCCGATGGATCGCAACTGGTGCTGGCCACCAACCTTGTCGCCACGACCGCAGATGCACCGAGTTTCGCCGCCACGATCCTGGCGATGGAACAGACCATTGGGTTGCCGAAGACCGTGCTGGCCGACACCGGCCATGCCAGCGGTTCCGCCGTCGCCGCGCTGCAGGCCAGCGCGATCGAGCCGCTGGTGGCGATCGGGCGGACCCAGCCGCACCGGCCGTATGACTTCCGCCCGCCACCCGAAGCCAAGCCACCGCGGGTGATCACCGAACCCTGGCGGATCGCAATGAAGGCCAAGCTGGAGACCGACGATGGACGCAAGCGTTACGGCAAGCGAAAACAGAGCGTCGAACCGGTGTTCGGGATCATCAAAAGCGCCATCGGTTTCACCCGCTTCCACCTGCGCGGTCTTGCCAAGGTCGCTAGCGAATGGACCCTGATCACCTTGGCTTACAACTGCAGGCGGCTTCACCGCCTGCAGTTTGCTTGAACCTCAAGCTAAACACGTCTCAGACCACAACTGGGATGCCCTATCCGACAGGCTGCTAGACGGGTTTGTGGATCGTCGGTTCGACCGATCAGCATCTCTCTCCTCAGGCGCCTTGCACCGGCGGCTTTGACGAGCGGTTAGGCGGTCGCCGGGGGCGACCGGCGGTAGGCCTCTCCGCTCGTCATCATGCCCTCGCCTGGCCTTCCAACCCATCGCCAGCGATGGGCTGGAACCTTGGCCAGTCTCGCCCACACGATGCGGGCCATCTTGTTGGCCAGGGCGATAGCGGCGAGCTTGCGCGGCCGGCGCTCCAGCAAAGACAGCAACCAGGCCGAGACCCCAGGCCGCCCTGGCTTGGCATGTTGGATCACGGCGGTGGCTCCCAGCACCAGCAACTGGCGTAGCCGCTCATTGCCGGCCCGGCTGATGCCGCCCAGGCGCGGCTTGCCGCCGGTCGATCGCTCGCGCGGCGTCAGGCCAAGCCAAGCCGCAAAGTGCCGCCCTGAGCGGAACTGCTTGGGATCAACCCGCACCGCCAAGCTCAAGGCGCTGATCGGCCCGACCCCGGGGATCTGCGCCAGTTGGCGGCTCAATGCGGATGCCTTGTGCTGCACCGCAAGTTGGGCGGTGATCGCGGCGAGCCGCGCCTCGAGCCGGTCGATTTCGCTGCCAAGCATACCCAGCGCCGCCGCCGCCGCGGTCGGCAGCTCAGCGTGCTCGCGCGCCACGGCGAGCAGCTGCGCCACCCCCTTGTCGCCGAGCGGGGCCACTAGGCCAAACTCCGCCGCATGCCCGCGCAGCGCGTTAACCAGCTGCGTACGCTGGCGGGTCAGCAGGTCATGCACCGAAAGCAGCATGGCTGCTGCTTGCTGCTCAGCGGACTTGATTGGCACCGCCACCATGTCCGGCCGCCTCGCCGCCTCGCTGATCGCTTCGGCGTCGTTGCGGTCGTTCTTGGCCCGCTTGACGAAGGGCTTGACGTATTGCGCCGGGATCGGCCGCACGCAATGGCCGAGATGCTGCAGAACGCGCCCCCAATGATGGGAACCGCCGCAAGCCTCCATCACTATCTCGACCGGGACGAGCCCCCGGAAGAACGGGACCACCTCACTGCGGCGCAAGTTCCGCCGCAGCCTTGCACGCCCCTGGGCATCGACCCCATGAAGCGTGAAGACAGACTTGGACGTGTCGATAGCGATGCGCGTAATCTCATCCATGGACGGCTCCTGTTCGACTTTCGACAGCGAACCTTGGCACCAGATGCCGCGGGGCCGTCCACCCCAACGGCTTCGCACCGGCTGGAATCGCGCAAAAGCGCGATGCTGCGCGCGTAGCCGCGTGAAACGATGAGCTAGTGCCCGATCGCAGAGAAGTGCTGCACGCGCTTCGCCGCGTGAATCGGCCACTTCAAGCCAAACCGACGTCTCGCCCTTCGCTGATGGGCGATACTAGAGCGGCCACCGGCGCTCTTGGAACCCGCCGCCAGGGATGGGATGATCGCACGGCCAATCAACAGGAGGGAAACCATGGCACTGCTCGACGGGAAGGTCGGCATCATCACTGGCGCGGCTTCCGGCATCGGCGCGGCGACGGCGCGCGTTCTGGCCCGCGAGGGCGCGAAGCTGGTGCTGACCGACCTTGACGATGCCGCGGGCATGGCGCTGGCCGAGGCGATCGGCGCCACCTATCTGCATCACGATGTGACCGAGGAAGACCGCTGGCCACAGGTGATCGCCGCGGCCGAAAAACTGGGTCGGCTTGATGTCATGGTGGCCAACGCCGGGATCGGCATTATGGGCAATGCCATCGACATGACGCTGCAGGACTGGCGCAGGCAGATGGCGATCAACGTCGATGGCGTTTTCCTTTCGGTGAAGTATTGTATCCCCGCGATGCGGCGCGCTGGCCACGGCGGCTCGATCGTTATGCTTTCTTCCGTGGCCGGACTGCGCGGGTCCGCCGGCCTTGCGGGCTATAGCGCAACCAAGGGCGCGGTGCGGATGTTCGCCAAGTCGATGGCGCTGGAATGTGCCCAGGCGGGCGATGGCATCCGCGTCAACTCAGTGCATCCAGGCATCATTGCTACGCCGATCTGGAACAAGCTTCCGGTTGGCCAGAACCGCCCCATCGATCCCTATGCCATCGCCGAAAACACCGTGCCGCTGGGCAAGGCCGGCGAGGCGTCGGAAATAGCCGACGGCATCCTGTATCTGGCCTGTGACATGTCCAGCCACGTGACCGGATCAGAGCTTGTCATCGACGGCGGCCTGACCGCGGGACGGATCAGCCGGCTGGCGCAGTGACGCTGTTCGAAATCACAAGAGCAACTGCCCATCCCGATCATGCCGCCTCGATAACCTGGGCCGATGGGGCTAAGCGGCACGATCGACTTCCTGCCGGTCATCGACCGCGGCGGCTGGTCACCCCGCCGCGGGACGGCGAATATTTCGCCGCGACGATGATCGTGCTGCCGGACGGCGCCGGCCTGACCTGGCCGGGGGAGATCGACTTCGCCGCTGATGCGCTGCGCCGGCACGCATTTCCGGTTGGCCTGCCGGACCAGACAGGATAACGCTGTCGGGTCTCCTGCCCCCTTCGGCATCGCGCGCCCATCACGGCGCGGTGCTGTTACAAGGCTGCGTACACCGCCGTCTCGAATGCCTCGAACGCCTGCACCGCCTTGGCGTCGTAGAACGGCAGGATCTGGGTCGCGAAGACTCCGGCCACCTGACGGGCTGGATCGATCCAATAGTAGGAGTTCGCGACTCCCGCCCAGGCCAGACTGCCGGGCGAGCGTCCGGTCGGCAGCTTGTCGGGATTGATCAGGAAGCTGAGGCCCCACTTCATGCCGGCGATGAAATCGACGTCGTTCGAGATTGCCGGTGTCACGGTCTTCATCGGAGCGCAGGCCAGGTTGCCCATGGCGTTGCGCGACATCACCGCTACGGTTTCTGGCCGCAGCACCTGGACGCCGTCGAGGGCGCCGCCCCGCATGATCATGCGGGCGAATCTAAGATAGTCGCCGACAGTCGAATAAAGCCCGCCGCCGCCCATATGAAACTCGGGCTCCTGCGGAAGCTCGGTGTCCGTTGACACCAGCCGGTCGGGCGTGCGGGCGTGAATTTTCGCGAGGCGCTGGCGCTGCGCTGGACCGATTTTAAAGCCCGTGTCGTTCATCCCAAGGGGCGCCAACAGGTTGTCCCGCATGTAGCGATCCAGGGTCTGGCCGGCGACCGCCTCGACCGCCTTGCCGGCCCAGTCGATTGAAATCCCGTATTCCCATCTCTCGCCCGGGTCGAACAGCAAGGGCAGCGTCAGCGCGGCGTTCTGACAGGAGGTGAGCCCCGGCGTGCCGGTCACCTCGATATAGCGTGTTATATCGGCGCTCCAGAACTCGTATGCATAACCGGAGGTGTGGGTCAGCAATTGCCGCAAGGTGATGGCGCGCTTCGGTGCGCGCAGCCGCGGCTGACCATCAGCATTGAAGCCTTCCAGCACCTGTACCCGGCCAAGCTCCGGCAGCAGCCCGGCGATATCGTCATCCAGCGACAGCTTGCCCTGCTCGACCAGTTGCATCGCGCATGCGCCGGTGACCGCCTTGGTCATCGAGGCGATCCAGACCACCGAATCCGCCGTCATCGGCGCGCCAGTCGCCAGATCAGCCACGCCATAGCCACCCTGGAAGATCACACCGTTGGCGTCTGCCGCTGCCGCAGCCACGCCCGGCACATCCCCGGAGTCTGCCGCCCGACGCAGCACCGCTTCCAATTGACTTGTATCGACCATGTTTGCCTCCCCGTGCGCCCGTTCCCGGGCGCCACGGGCCAGCCTAGAACAGGACCGGGTCGAGTGGAACGATCAAAGCGGCCCCGGCGCCGGCGCGCGGTCAAGTCGGCTTGCGGTGCGGGTCGCCGGCGGGAAGCACGTCGCGGATATAATCGCGGCTCTTCCATTCCGGCGCGGGCGCTTCATACCCCGGTTTCGGCAAATAGGCCGACAGCCGCCCGCTCTCCAGGTCGTGCACGGCGCGGGGGCAGTTGGAATAGAGCTCGCACACCACTCGTATCACCAGCTTGGCTGCGTGATGTCGCGCCAGCGCCGCCGCATCATCCAGGATCGCCGCCTGGCCATTGATGCGCACCCGCGCCGTCCTGCCGTCGAACCGGACGAACAACAGGCCGACATTCGGGTTGCGGCTGATGTTGCCAAGCGTCCGGTACATCGAGTTGCCGTCATACTCGGGAAACTCGATGGTTCCAGATGATACAATCTTGACGAAGCCCGGTTGGCCGGAGCGCATGCTGCAGTCGGTATAGTCGCCCCAGGACGTGGCGATGAAGAAGAACGGGGATTGTTCGATCAGGACACGGTCTTCATCCCAGAAATCGTAGCGCCGGCGCCGAGCCGCCAATTGGTCCGCCACGCGGCGCCCGTCGAAACGGTCCTGCAGGTCCCGCATGCCCTCGTGGTAGAAGTCGCGTGACGCAGTCATGATCGGTGTTTCCCCGTCTCGCCTGTCGTCGCCCGGTCGTCAGCCCAACGGCCGGCCTACCGAGCCACGGGAACCCCTGCCTCCTGCAGTGCAGTGGCCTGCCGCTGCGCCAATTCGGACTCCTGGAAGTCCGAAACCAGTTCGTGGAACATCCGGCTCCAATTCAGCTCTGCCCCCAGCCGCAGGAAGACGCCGCCCAAGCCGATCGCGGAGCGGTCCATCAGCACGAACTCGCGTGGCGGCATCACCCCGCCAGTGCGCTTCAGCCCGGCATGCACACGCTCCGCGACCTCACGCCCGAAGGTGGGGTCGTTGGTCTCCTGGATCTTGCGCACCCGGTCCTGTATCAGCGGCTCATACAGGAAGCGTGCCCACATGTTCAGCACGTCCATCTTTTCGCGCGTCAGGTCGGTAAATCCCCACGTCTCATAGGCGTGGTGGGCCTTGTCGTCGTCGTTGTCGCGTACCGCTTCGAACAGCGCGATCACACCGCCGACGAAACGCGCGCCGAAAACGCGGATGGCGCCGAAATCCAGCAGGTTGACGCTGCCGTCGGGCCGCACCTGATAATTGCCCAGATGCGGGTCGCCATGGATGACGCCATAGCGATAAAATGGAACATACCAGGCTCGGAATAACGCCTCAGCCAGCTTGTTGCGCTCCTCCAGGGGGGCGTCCTCGGCCAGCCGTTGCATCAGTGGCCGGCCCTCCAGCCACGTCATCGTCAGCAGCCGCTTGGTGCTGAACGCCGGGAACGGCGTCGGAACATGCACACCCGGCTTGTCCTTCAGCATCAGTCCGTACAACCGCATCTGTGCGGCCTCTCGCTCGTAGTCCAGCTCCTCGCGCAGGCGCTCGCGCAGCTCCTTGTAGATCTCATCCTGCTGGATGGCGTTGTCCATGCGGGCATACACCGCCATGGCCAGCTTCAACTGCCGCAGGTCAGCCTCAACAATGCTGGGCATGTCGGGATATTGCAGCTTGCAAGCCACCTCGGTGCCATCCGGCAGCCGGGCGCGATGCACCTGGCCCAGGCTGGCGGCAGCCACCGCTTCCTGGGTGAAGCTGGTGAACTTCGACTGCCAGTCCGCGCCCAGCTCACTGGCCATCCGGCGGCGGACGAAATTCCACCCCATCGCCGGCGCATTTGACTGAAGCTGCGCCAGTTCGGCGGCGTATTCCGCCGGCAGTGCGTCGGGCACTGTCGAGAGGAACTGGGCCACCTTCATCAGCGGCCCCTTCAGGCCACCCAGGATTGCTCTCAAGTCCTCCGCGTGCGCGGCCCGATCGGTCTTGATGCCGAACACCCGCTCCCCCGCAACACGCGCGGCAATGCCACCAACGGCGCCGGAGGTGCGGGCGAAGCGGCGGATCTCGCCGAACAGGTTGCTACCGGACATCGCATTGCCATGGCTGGGTCGGCGTCTCAGGCGACATCATCTTCGTCACTCTCGTTCGGCTTCGCATCAACTTAATATTTGCGACATCCCCCCGATTGCAAGCCGCCGCGGCTTCCGCTTATCGCCGTCGTTCCTTGTTCTCCAACGCCTCGGCCAGACGCTGCGGATCCACCTTTACCTCCACCCCCGCCCGTTCGGTCTGCAGCAGCATGATCGCCCGCGAGTCGCGGTTGCCCCAATCGCGGTTCAGCCCCTCCGCGAGGTCGGCCAGCGCCAGGTTCGCCAGCCGCATCGGCACGTTCAGCTCCCGCCCCAGCGCTGTGGCCAGGGAGACATCCTTGTGTGCCAGCCGCAGCGCAAAGGCCGGCGGCTCATAGCTGTTCGGCAGGAACTGGTCGGTCAGCGAGTCGAACGCGCCGCGGCGGCCGATCGCGCCTTGCCGCACCGCTTCCCAGATCGCCAGCGGCTCGATGCCGGCCTTGACCCCCATGCTGAAGACCTCGGCCGCCGCGGCGGTGGCGATGTAGCCGTAGCAGTTGTGCACCAGCTTCGCCACCGAACCGGCACCGATCGGGCCGATATCCCGGGCCTGGTCGCCGATCATGTCCAGCACCGGCTTGCACCGCTCAAACACCGCGGCATCGCCGCCGCACCAGATCGCCAGCTTGCCGCTGGCAGCCCCGCGTGGGCCGCCGCTGACCGGGGCATCGAACAGGAACGCGCCCTGCTTCTCATAATCCGCGTGGGCCTTGCGGACCGTCGTCGGTGCGTTGGTGGTCAGGTCGAAGTAAGCCGCACCGCGCTTGATTGCCGACAGCAACCCGTCCGTGCCGTAGGAGACCGCCTCGAACTCCGCCGGACCCGGCAGCGAGGAGAAAATGATGTCGCACTCGGCCGCGATGACCGCCGGGCTGTCGGCCCAGACCGCGCCGTCACGGATCAGCGCCGCTGCCGCCTCGCGCCGGACGTCGTGCACCAGCAGCCCATCGCCCCGCGTCTTCAGGCCCTTCTGCAGGTTGGCCGCCATGCTTGCACCCATGGTGCCGAGGCCGATGAACCCTGCCTTCATTCCAATATCTCCCGCCAGCGATCAGGGATTCGCTTCAAAGATCTCGCGCGCGATGTTGGCAGCGGACATCGAGGCGGGCCACCCGGCGTAGAATGCCACGTGGGTGATCATCTCGGAGATTTCGGTCTTGGTCAGCCCGTTGTCGAGCGCGCGCTGCAGATGGCCGCGAAGTTGCTCCGGCCGATAGGTCGCGGTCAGCACGGCGCAGACGATCAGGCTGCGGTCGCGCTTCGACAGCTCCGGCCGTTCCCAGATGTCGCCGAACAGCACCTGCTCGGTCACCTCGATCATCTTGGGAACGGTGTCGCGGACGCGGTCGCGGGCTTCGGATGATGCTTTCGGCGCCATGGGTATCCTCCTGTTGCTCAAGCGACGACATTGCACACCAAGCGGCGCGGGCTGTCCAATGGCATGGGGTGGCGCGTGGTGCGGCTTTGGCCATGGGTTCGAGATGCCGCGACCGACGTACATCCTCCTCACCACACGCCGCTGACATGTTTGCTGACGCTGTATTGTGAGTGTTACGGCATCGCCGCGGTGCTGCCGCCGTCGACGATGATCTCGGTGGCGGTGATGAAGCGTGCCTCGTCCGAGGCCAGGAACAGCACCGCGTGTGCGACGTCCCAGGCGTCGCCCATGTGCCCCATCGGCACAGCGGCGTTGCGGGCGTCGATCAGCGTCTGCGGGTCGTTACCGCCCACTGTCCGGGCCAGTCGGTGTTCCACCAACGGCGTATGCATCAGCCCCGGCACCACCGTGTTCACCCGGATCCGCTGCTTCGCATAGGTCCCGGCGACAGAGCGTGACAACTGGATCACGCCCGCCTTGGCCGCGCTGTAGCCGACATGCGACCGCCCGCTCCGGAAGTCGTTTCGCATGCCGGCGACAGAGGCAATGTTGACGATCGCGCCGCCGCCCTGATCGACCATGACCGGCAGGACGTATTTACATCCCAGGAACGCGGTCTTCAGGTTGAAGTCGATCTGCCGGTCCCACACCGCCTCGTCCATCGCCACCGGATCACCGGGTGCCGAGCCGCCGACGTTGTTGACCAGGATGTCGATCCGGTTGAACCGGGCCAGGCAGGCCTGTACCATGGCCTGCACCTCGGCCGCGACCATCATGTCGCAGCGATGCGTGGCGCAGACGCCGCCCGCGGCTTCGATCATGCCCCTGGTCTCGGCCATTGCGTCTTCGTTGATGTCGAGCAGAAACACCTTGGCGCCCTGGCGCGCCAGCAGCACCGCGGTGGCCTTGCCATTTCCCAGGATCTTGCTGGCCGCCGGACCAACAGACCCTGCCCCGGCAACAATCGCGACTTTCCCCGTCATGTTAAGCATCAATATCTCCATCCGTCCGCAGAAGCAGATAAACCCGTTTTGAACAAGAACGCCAAAACAGCGCCCGTCCCCGTCAAGGACCTGACCATGTCACCGCTCGATGCAGCCTTAGTACGATCCTTGTGTATGAATAACCGAGCGCCGTGCCGGCTTATGCGAGGTCGGAACGGTCGCAACAATGGCAGCAGTCTGCAATAGCGGGCGCTCATACCGCTGTAAGAATGAACAAAATTTCATGATAATCTCAAAAACAGCCAGACCTTGACAACGTTATTGAGACGGTCGGCTTACTCCGGTCGCCCCATTCGGAACAATTTGCAGACGTCTGAAAACAACTAGTTACAATCATCATTTGCTATTGATGAGCGGCCGGCGATTTGGGCCCTAAGATAGCCGTTACGGCTTTGGAGCAAACCCGGTGAGTTCAGTTCCGCTTTCAGAGTGGTCGAGTACAGTGACGTCACCTTTCGATGCTATGATCGTCGGCAGCGGTATCAGTGGCACATTGGCGGCCGCGGCTCTGGGGCGCGCGGGGTACTCTGTCTGCCTGATCGATCGGCACGCGGTCTACCCGCCGGATTTTCGCGCCGAGCATCTGGACGGCCCACAGATTGAGCAGCTTCGCCGCCTGGGCTTCCTCGGCGACCTTACCGCGGGCCTGTATCGAGGTGAAACCGTCACGCTCGCCCGCTCCGGGCGGCTGGTTGGCTCGGCAACCACAATAAACTACGGCCTGCGCTATGAAACGCTGGTGGCTCGGGCCCGCTCCACGCTGCCCGCGAACGTGCGCCTGGTTACTGGGCGGGTTGCCGCGGTCGAAATCAGCGATGACCTGCAGCAGGTCATCTTGGGCGGCGGTCAGGTGCTGACCGGCCGGCTGGTGATCCTGGCAACCGGTCAGGGTTACACGCTTTGCAAGCAGATCGGTGCGACGAGGCGCATGCTGAGAGAGGCTCACTCCCTGACGTTTGGCTTCAATATCGAGCCGGCTGACGCCACCCCGTTCCGGCACTCGTTCGTCGTCTATCAGCGGGAGCGTATCCGCGACCGTATGGACTACCTCGCCGCCTTCACATTAGGTGAGGCAACCCGGGTCAACCTGTTCACCTACCGTGACTACCGCGATCCCTGGACGAAAGCGTTCCTGCAGGATCCCAATACTGGGCTTGCGGATGTCATGCCTGGGCTGGGCAAGGTCCTGGGGCCCTGTCGTGCCATCGGTCCGGTCGTTGCCCGGCCCACCGACCTCTACACCACCGAGGGGATCAACCGCGGCGGCGCAGTGCTGATCGGCGACGCCTTTCAGTCTTCGTGCCCAGCCACCGGAATGGGCATGGTCAAGCTGCTGACCGACGTCGAACAGCTCTGCACCCTGCATCTGCCGCGCTGGCTGGCGACGCCAGGGATGAATGCTGGCAAGATCGCGCAGTTCTATGCCGATCCGCTGAAGAAGGCATGTGACGCGAAGGCGCTGCACGATTCGGAGTACCGCCGGGCGGTCTCAACCGAGACATCCCTGTCATGGCAGCTCCATCGGCTGCGTGTCGCCGCGACGGAGCGTGTCCAGGTCTGGCAGAACCGGCTGGGGGCAACGCATAACCCGCGCGTGGCCAAACCACAGCCGGAACATTTCCTGCCGGGCGGCTTGGCCGATGGGTCACTCCGGTAGCCCCTTCTGAATAAGGCGGCCGTGACAGGTGCTGCAAGACGCCGCCATTTGCAGACCTACTCGGCCTATCGAAACCGCGCGCGCGAACCGGAGGCTGCCCAGGATGCGGCCTGCGCACGCAACTGCCACCGCGACGCGTGAATTGGCGGCATTGATGCGGCGGACCTGTCTGGCGTAGCGGCGACGCAGCCGCTACACACCACTCCGGTTCAGACACATCAGGGAGTAGCGGGTTGGCAGCCATGGCCGAAGCCTGTTGTCTCGGTTCATTCTGTCGGTGACCAACCGTTCAGCCTCGCCCTGGCAGGGTGCCCATCGGCGGCGCGTGGCTGGACCCGCGGCGAGCTCCTGCGGTTGATCCCGGATCAGGATAATCCATGCTGCTGAGCCTCGGTCTGATCCTGCTTTGTCAACTGGTCGGCGAGGCTGTTGCACGGGGCACCGGCATCGCCATTCCGGGGCCTGTCATCGGCCTCGTGCTTTGCGTGCTGCTGCTGCTCGTCCGCGACCGCATAGGCCGCCGCGCCCCGGTCGAGCTGCGCGACGGCACATTCGAGCGGACCGGCAACGGCTTGCTGTCCCATCTGGCGCTGCTGTTCATCCCGGCCGGCGTCGGCGTCGTGCAACGCCTTGATGTGCTGGAGGGCAACGCACTGGCCATCATCCTGGCGCTGCTGGTGTCGACAATCCTCAGCATGGCTGTCACCGCCTGGGTGTTCAGCCTGGTGGCCCGCCGCGTGCCATGAACAACGCCGGAGTGTTCGCGCTGTGGGTCTTCCTGGCGCGCTCGCCACTGCTGTGGCTGACCGTCACCATCCTGGTCTATTGCCTGTGCGACCGCATTTCTGCAGCACTGCGGCGGACGCCGGCAGCAAATCCCGTGCTGATGTCGGTCTGCCTGGTCGGCATCCTGGTGCGCGTGACAGGCACGCCATACGCCGCCTATTTCGACGGCGCCCAGTTCATCCACTTCCTGCTCGGACCAGCCACGGTGGCGCTGGGCGTTCCGCTATATCAAAACCGTCATCTGGTCATCAGGGCCGTGCTGCCGATGCTGTGTGCCCTGCTGGCCGGGTCGGCCACCGCGGTGCTCTCCGCCGTGGCGATCGCCCGCCTGTTCCATGCAAATCCGTCCATCGTCACATCGATCGCGCCGAAGTCGGTCACTGCGGCGGTCGCCATGGGCATCTCCAGCCGAATGGGCGGCGATCCGGCGCTGACCGCCGTGCTGGTGATCCTGACCGGGATCATCGGCGCCATTGCCGTCACACCGCTGCTCAACGCCATGCGGATCAGTGACAAGCGCGCCAGGGGTTTCGCCGCCGGGCTTGCCGCGCACGGAATCGGCACCGCCCGGGCCTTTCAGGTGGATCCGCTGGCGGGCACGTTCGCCGGTATCGCGATGGGCTTGAACGCTCTGCTGACAGCAATACTCGTGCCGCTTTTGCTGTAGCTGCCTGACAGTTCATTTCTGTCCTGGGTGAAGTTACTCTCTGCCGTCTTCCGTCATCATCGTCTTAATCAGGTCCGCGCCGGCGTTGCTTTCTCCCGATCACTGCAATGTCCAGGCCGCCTCGCGGTGTCTTAAAATGACGGCAGCCCCGCCACCGTGGCGGATCAGACAGACGGCGCCAAATCAGCGGCCGCCGTCAACTGGACCCTCGGCACCCATGATCAACCAAGGGGGTGCCGCGTGCAGTCTCGGGCGAACTCGGAACGATTTTTATTCCCGGTTGGCAGCCGCCCCATACAATCTGGGCCAAGCGTCTAGTGCCCGATCGCAGAGAAGCGCGAAACGCGCTTCGCCTCGTGAATTGGCCACTTCAAGGCAAATCGACGTATCGCCTTCACTGATGGGCGATACTAGAGCGGCTTCGCACAGACTGGAATCCCGCAAGAGCGCGATTCTGCGCGAGTAGCCGCGTGAAACGATGAGCGAGAGTGGTTCCACCCTTGGTGGAACCGCTCTAAAGCTGCGACAAATTGCCGGCCCGTCCCTAGGAAACTGGCTACGGCGTCCAAGATTGTGATCAGCCGAGTGCATGTGGGTCAATCTATTGCTGGCGAACTGGTGGAATTCGCTTTTGGCCCTGCCGTCTTGGCCTGTCGAAGTTCCCGGCACGACATTTCATTGGTCACCTGGAACCATGAACCGCCTGGACCCACTGGATCTTCCGGCGCTCCGCACGTTGGCTGAACACTCGACCAGACAAGTATAGCCGCCTACCGGATGCCGCCGATCCTTGACTTTTGCTGTGGTAATCCCGATACCCCGCCCAGTGCGTGAGCGGATATCGAACACCCGGCACACGACCGTCGCATCTGGCTGTCTGAGGCGCCTGCCCTGCCTTATCGCAAGCGCGACAGTGCTTACCAATCGCACCCATGCAATCGAACGGACCCGCATTGACCGATACAACGACCGCCTCACGGGAACCAGCCGACGCGCAGCCGCTCGTCGCGGACCCCTGCGCCGGAAAGCCGATGGTCGCCGAAAACGACGACACTGCCATTCACGAACCCGAGGGCTCGGCACCCGAGTTACAGACGCCCGATTCAAGGGCGCTAGAGGCGCAGGATGACGCGGCAGCCGACCGCGATCCGCCGGTCTCACTCAGTCCGGACACCGATGAGGAATCCGCCCCGGCCCACGTAGGCGCCGAGGCGCCGCCGGCCGAACCCGCCCGCCGGGTGTTCGCCGACCTCGGCCTGTCTGATGAGGTGCTGCGCGCCATCGCCGACATGGGCTATCGCCATCCGACGCCGATTCAGGAACAGGCGATCCCCTATGTGCTGATGGGCCGCGACGTCATGGGCACGGCGCAGACCGGCACCGGCAAGACCGCCGGCTTCACTTTGCCGATGCTGGACATCCTCTCCGGCTCCCGCGCCCGCGCCCGGATGCCGCGCAGCCTGATCCTGGAGCCGACGCGGGAGCTTGCGCTGCAGGTGGCGGAGAACTTCATCCAGTACGGCAAGTACCTCAAGCTGACGCACGCCCTGATCATCGGCGGCGAGAGCATGTCCGACCAGAAGGACGTGCTGAACCGCGGCGTCGACGTGCTGATCGCCACCCCTGGGCGGCTCTTGGACATGTTCGACCGCGGGACGATCCTGCTGACCGATACCCGTCTGCTGGTGATCGACGAAGCCGACCGCATGCTGGATATGGGTTTCATCCCTGACGTCGAGCGGATTGTCGGCATGCTGCCGAAGACCCGCCAAACCCTGTTCTTTTCCGCCACCATGGGCCCGGAAATCCGCCGGCTGGTCAATGCCTTCCTGACCAACCCGAAGGAGATCGCCGTCTCCCGCGCCGCCTCGGTGGCGACGACGATCACCGAAGGCCTGGCGCTGGTCGCCGAACATGACAAGCGGGAGGCGCTGCGGCGGATGATCCGCAGCCAGAACGTGCAGAATGCCCTGATCTTCTGCAACCGCAAGCGCGACGTCGACATTCTGTACAAGTCGCTGACCAAGCATCATTTTGATGCCGGTGCGCTGCATGGCGACATGGCGCAGTCGATACGCTTCTCCACGCTGGAGAAGTTCAAGGCCAATGAGTTGCGTCTGCTGGTGTGCAGCGACGTGGCCGCCCGCGGCATCGACATCGGCGGGTTGTCCCACGTATTCAACTTCGATGTGCCGATCCATGCTGAGGATTACGTCCACCGCATTGGCCGCACCGGCCGCGCCGGGCTGGAAGGCCGCGCCTTCACCATTGCCGCACCGGAAGACCGGTATGCCGTCGAGCAGATTGAGAAGCTGATCGGCCATCCGATCCCGCCTTTTCTTGTCGAGGGGCTGGATCCGGTGGACTGGGCGGAACGGGATGGGCGGAAGCGGCGGGGTCGGAAAGCCGCGGCGCCAAAGAAGGCCGCCGAGGGGAAGCCACGCGACGCCAAGGAGAGATCCGAAAAGTCGGCCAGCGAACGCAGCCGGACGGAGCGTCCGCGCCCTGAGCGGATCGCCCCTGAGCGGATGGCCCCTGAGCGGATGCGGCCTGAGCGGGCTCGGCGACAGGGTCAGATGGCGGATCAGCCCGCATCCAGCCAGGGACTGCAGCCTGAACTGCCAGTTGCGCCGGATGACCGCCCCGCGCGGCGGGATCAACCGCGCCGCGCCAGCCCGCGCCGTGACGACAGCCGCCATGCCGAGGCCAGACGCGACGATCGGCGGGACGAGCCCAGACGGGATGACAACAGGCGTGAGCGCTACCGGCGCGACGACGACCTGGGACCGGCCGTCGTTGGATTTGGCGACGATGTGCCCGCCTTCATGTTGTTGCGGGCGCGGGCCGCCCCGATGGCCGAGAACAGAGAGAGCGAGACATGAACGACTCCCCCGTCCATCCGGTCAGCCACTTTACCCGCTTCGCCTGGGACGACGCCCTGCGTCTGGAAACCGCCCTTTCAGAAGACGAACGCGCCATCCGCGACGCTGCCCATGCCTTCTGCCAGGAGAAGCTCTTCCCGCGCGTGCTGATGGCCAACCGGGAAGAAAAGTTCGATCGAGCCATCATGAACGAGTTCGGCGAGATGGGTTTCCTCGGCGCGACACTCGACGGCTATGGCTGCGCCGGCGTCAACTACGTCAGCTACGGCCTGATTTCGCGTGAGGTGGAGCGTGTCGATTCCGGCTACCGGTCGGCGTTCTCCGTCCAGTCGTCACTGGTGATGTACCCGATCCACGCCTTCGGATCGGAAGAGCAGCGGCAAAAGTATCTGCCCAGGCTGCGCACCGGTGAGTTCGTTGGCTGCTTCGGCCTGACCGAACCGGACGCCGGTTCCGACCCGGCCTCGATGCGCACCCGCGCAAAGGCCGTCGATGGCGGCTTCGTGCTGAACGGCTCGAAGACCTGGATCACCAATTCGCCGATCGCCGACGTGCTGGTGGTGTGGGCGAAGGACGACGCCGGCGACATCCGTGGCTTCATTCTGGAACGCGGCATGGACGGCCTGACCCAGCCGAAGATCGAGGGCAAGTTCTCGCTGCGCGCCTCGGTGACCGGAATGATCATGATGCAGGACGTGTTCGTGCCGGCCGAGAGCCAGTTGCCCGGCGTCAAAGGCCTGCGCGGCCCGTTCTCCTGCCTGAACAACGCCCGCTACGGCATTGCCTGGGGCGCCCTCGGCGCCGCGGAGTTCTGCTGGCAAGCAGCGCGCGACTATACCATGCAGCGGATGATGTTCGGCCGCCCGTTGGCCGCCACCCAGCTTGTGCAGAAGAAGCTGGCGGACATGCAGACGGAGATTACCCTGGGGCTGCACGCGGTGCTCCGCCTCGGCCGCCTGATCGATGAGCATGATGCCGCACCCGAGATGATCAGCCTGCTGAAGCGCAACAACTGCGGCAAGGCGCTGGACATTGCCCGCGTCGCCCGTGACATGCATGGTGGCAACGGCATCGTCGACGAGTATCACGTCATCCGCCACGTGATGAACCTTGAGACGGTGAACACCTACGAAGGCACCCATGACGTGCATGCGCTGATCCTGGGCCGCGCTCAGACTGGGCTGTCAGCTTTCGGGTGACGCTGTCGACTGGCGGACCCGCAACATCGTTTGATTGTTCCGGGGTTTGCGATGGCTACGGTAGCAGGGCCCGAAGCGCCTCCAGCTCCTGCAGCGCCTCCTGCAGAAGACGTCTCAGTTTGATGACCTCGCCTTCATCGCGGGGACCATCGCGGCGTGGACCGGCTGACGGCCGGCCGATGTGCATCAGGGACGATGGTATGAGGTCAAAGCCGGGAAGCGCGTCTCTGCCCTCCGCCGCCATGCCGCCCGTGTTCCCGGAATCAGGCTCAGCCTGCTCGGCGCCGGTGGTGGCACGCTCATCCGCCGCGGGCGGTGGAATGTCTTCGGACAACTGGCCACCACCCTCTCGCAGCAGCCGCTGCACGCCCTTGATCGTGTAGCCCTGCGTATACAGCAGATCGGCAATTCGCCGCAGCAGGATGATGTCGTCCGGCCGGTAGTAGCGTCGCCCGCCGCCCCGCTTCAAGGGTTTGACCTGCGGGAACTTTGTCTCCCAGAACCGCAACACATGCTGCGGAATATGAAGTTCGTCAGCGACCTCGCTGATTGTGCGGAACGCGTTGGGCGACTTCTTCGCACGCAGACGTGCGGCGGCATCGCCGGGACGATCTGACAGATCATCACTCACCGCGGCACCACATTGTCAGCCCAACGACCAACTGATGCATGTGGCTAGAGCAACGTCAGCCTGGCTGGCACAGTCAGGCTGAAAGCGGTCTAGACGACGACCATCCGCGGGCTCATCCTCACCGCCTGTGGTCTGGGGAACGTCAAGCCGGGTCGCGTCATTCATCTTCTTCCGAACCGGGCGGCGTGCCATTGACATGCGCCTTCAGCACGTGGCTTGGCCTGAAGACCAGGACGCGGCGGGGCAGGATGGGCACCTCCTCCCCGGTTTTCGGGTTCCGACCGATACGCCGGCCCTTCTGTCGAATGGAAAAGGTGCCGAAGCCGCTGATCTTGACCGATTCACCCGTCTCCAGATGAGCGGCGATGCGATCCAGCACATCCTCCAGCAGGTCAGCCGACTCGTTGCGCGACAGCCCGACCTGCGTGTAGATCATTTCGGCTATGTGCGCACGCGTAATCGTCAGCATATTCGGACGCTATGCGGATCGAATCGGAACGTCAAGTTTCTGACAGCAAAAAATGGCACCGGATCAGGGGTTTGCAGCCGATCCTGTCATTCAAGTCACAGCCGGATCAGTGCAGAGCCCCAGGCCAGACCGCCGCCCAAAGCCTCCAGCACCACCAGGTCGCCGGTCACGATGCGGCCATCCCGCCGCGCCTCGGCCAGAGCCAGCGGCACCGACGCGGCCGAGGTGTTGGCATGGCGGTCCACCGTCACCACCACCCGGTCCGGCGGCAACTGTAGCTTGCGACCCATCGCATCGATGATCCGCCGGTTGGCCTGATGCGGCACCAGCCAGTCGACGTCGGCGTGGGTCAGTCCATTCACCGCCAGCGCTTCCTCAACCGCCTCCGCCAGCCGGGTGACGGCGTGGCGAAACACCTCCCGCCCGTTCATCACCAGATGCCCGGGCTTATCCGGCCGGCCGACCGCGCCATCGATGTACAGGATGTCGCCCAGCGATCCCTGGGCGTGAATGTGTGTCGACAGTACGCCCCGCCGGTCGTCGTCCTCAGCTTCGCTGACGCGCATGAAGACGGCACCCGCGCCATCGCCGAACAGCACGCAGGTGCCTCGGTCCTGCCAGTTCAGGATCCGCGAGTAGACCTCGCTGCCGATCACCAGCACGCCACGCGCCTGACCGCAACGGATCATCGCGTCGCCGACCGACAGCCCATAGATGAACCCGGCACAGGCCGCCGACAGATCAAACCCAAACCCGCGCGTCACGCCCAGATCAGCCTGCACCCGCAGCGCCGTGGCGGGAAACGCCTGATCGGGCGTGCTGGTCGCCAGAATGATGGCGTCGACATCCGCGGCCTGGGCGCCGGCGTCTGCTAGCGCCGCCCGCGCGGCCGCGCTGCCCATGAAGGCTGCGGTTTCATGCGGCGCGGCGAAGTGGCGCTGGCGAATGCCCGTCCTGTCACGGATCCAAGCATCGGAGGTTTCCACCGTGCGCGACAGCTCATCATTGCTGACAACGCGTTCCGGCAGATAGCCGCCGCAGCCTGCAAGAATGGAACGAAGCGGCATGTCTGATCCTGCTCAGGCCGTGGCGAAGTGCGGATCGTCGGTCGAATTCGGCCGCGAGATGCCGCTGTGCGAGACATCGGCCTCGGATCCATCGCCATGTAACGGGTCCGACCCAGCGTCTTGCAGGCAGGATTTACCTATATTGGCTTCATCGGTTGACAAGCCATTGAGCTGTGCCGGGGGGCTGTCCAGCAGGGTGCCGTTGGCCATCGCCACATCCCGCCTGCTCAAGCTGGCTTTCTCGTTCGCCTCGCGCTTGTCCAGCGCGATGCGGGCAAGATCCTCCCGGATCCGGTCATTGAAGCGATGCACCACCATGTCCATCGCCACATCGATCGCATGGGCGAACCCCTGGGCATCGGTGCCGCCGTGCGATTTCACCACCACACCGTTCAGCCCAACCATCACCGCGCCGTTATAGCGCCGGGGATCGAGCCATTCGCGCAGTCGGTCCAGTCCCGGACGAACCAGAAGGTAGGCGATCTTCGCCAACAGGCTGCTGCTGAACACCTGCTTTAGGAACTCGCCGATCAGCTTCAGCGCGCCCTCTCCGGTCTTCAGCGCCACGTTGCCGGTAAACCCGTCAGTCACCACCACATCGGTGGTGCCGGCGGCGATGTCATGGCCCTCGACAAAGCCGTGGAATTGCGGGCCGATATGGCTGACGCGCAGAATCTCTGCCGCCTCACGCACCGTCTCATCGCCCTTCAGTTCCTCCGACCCGACGTTCAGCAGACCAATCGTCGGCGCCGTCAGGCCTAGCACCGTGCGGGCGAACACATCCCCCATCACGGCAAATTCGACCAGGTTGCGGACATCGCACTGCACGTTCGCACCCAGGTCCAGCATGACCACGTCGCCGCGCGCCGAGGGGACGATCCCAGCCATGGCCGGCCGGTCGATCCCCGGCAGCGACTTGATGACAATCTTGGCAAGTGCCAGCAGCGCCCCGGTGTTGCCAGCGGAAACCAGGCCCGACGCCTCGCCGGAGGCGACCGCGTCGATCGCCAGGCGCATCGAGGACTGCCGGCTGCGCAGCGCCGCGGTGGGCTTCATGTCGTTGGTGATGACATCGGGCGCATGCCGGACCGTGCAGGCTGCTCGGGCGCGCTTGTAGCGATCCAGCAGCGGGGTCAGCGCCTGTTCGTCACCAACCAGCAGAAAGCGGGCCGCGGGATGACGTTCAGCGGCATATTCCAGCCCCTGCACCACCATTCCAGGCGCGTTGTCCCCGCCCATGGCGTCCACCGCCAGGGTGAATGGACCGCTCACAGACGAACCGTAAGCACGCTGCGGCCCGGTCTCAGATCCGGACAGCGCCTCGCAGCGGCTTGCCCGCCGCTACCACTTCGCGCCCGTCGTAATGCCCACAATGGCTGCACACGTGATGCGGCCGCTTCATCTCGCCGCAGTTCGGGCACTCTGCATGGGCCTCGTGCGGCAGCGCCTGGTGGCTGCGCCGCATGCCAGCGCGGGACGGTGAGGTTTTTCTTTTCGGTACAGCCATGGGACGGCGCCCCTTCTTTAACGACGTATGCCCCGCAGACCACGCGAGGCATGACATAAATCCACGATTGGAAAAAACCGCGAGCCGCGCCGTCTAGCAGAGCGGGCCGCCGGTCGCAATGGTGCGTACATGCCAGGGCCTGCATCTCAGTGTAGACGAGCCATGGCTCCGGCATTGGCCCGCGGCACCAAACGCCGCCAGATCTTCTGCGAAGGCGTCAGCAACCCGTTCTCGATGGTGAACGGTGCCACCAGCACGTGACGCCGGATCCGCTCGGCCACCGACAGAAGCCGGTTGGTCCGCGCGACCGCTCCTGCCACCGTCCGGTCGTCGTAGTCCTCGGCCACGACAACAAGCGCATTTAGCCCCCTGCGGCCTGCGCCGGCGATCACCGCCTGCGTGATCTCTGTCTGCGCCATCAGCATGCCTTCGATCTTGGCGGGCGAGACATTTTCCCCGCCGGACAGCGCGATCATGTCCTTCTTGCGGTCGATGATACGCAGATACCCGGTCGAGTTCACCCATGTCGCCGGCATGCAGCCAGCGGTCTCGGCAAACATCATCGACGCCAGGTTCGGCCAGGTGGGATAGCTCTGCACGCATCCTCCGCTGTCTTATGCCGGTCTGCGTTCGCGCTGACCGGTATGCACGCGGGTTCGGCGGGACGGCCGCGTGCGATATCAGAGACATACCAGCCGACCGCCCATGGACAAAATGGTCAATCCACCGCTCGGCTGATATTGTGGCGCAGACCGCGCGCCCTTTGACGTGGCATCCTCCTGGCTTACATGCAGCGATGATGCAGCAGGCCAGGGACACCCAAGCCACAATGAACGATGCCAGCACCGCCCATGTCGATCCTGCCCAGACCGATCCGCTTCCGGCATGGGACCTGTCCGACCTGTACCCCTCACCCGATTCGCCGCTGGTCATGGCCGACCTGGCGCGCGCCGAACAGGCCGCCCGCGGCTTCGCCCAGACCCGCGCCGGCACACTCGGCAACCTGCCCGGCGCCGGACTGGCCGCGGCCATCAAGGAGTATGAGCGGCTGCAGGACACGCTGGGCCGCGTCGCCTCCTATGCCCAATTGCTGTTCGCCGGGGATTCCACCGATCCCACGATCGGCCGTTTCTACCAGACGGTGAATGAGCGGGTGACGGCGATCAGCAGCGACCTGATCTTCTTTACCCTGGAACTCAATCGCCTGGACGATGCGGTGCTGGAGGCGAAGTTCGCCGATCCTACGCTAGCCCGCTACCGGCCCTGGCTGCGCGACCTGCGCGTCTTCCGCCCGCACCAGTTGTCCGATGATTTGGAAAAGCTGACGCATGAGCGGGACCTGACCGCCAACGCCGCCTGGGTGCGCCTGTTCGATGAGACCGTCGCTGCCATGCGGATCGACCTGAACGGCGAGTCCCTTACCGTCAGCGACACCCTCAACAAGCTGTCGGACCGCGACCGGGCGGTGCGCGAGGCCGCCGGCAAGGCGATCGGCCAGGCGTTCGGTGACAACATCCGCCTGTTCTCGCTGATCACCAACACGCTGGCCAAGGACAAGGAGATCGAGGACGCTTGGCGCCGGCATTCGCGGCCCACCAGTGCGCGCAACCGCTCCAACATGGTCGAGGACGAGGTCGTCGAAGCCTTGGCAACCGCGGTGCGCGGCGCCTATCCCCGGCTGGCGCATCGCTATTACCGCCTGAAGGCCGACTGGCTGGGACTGGAAAAGCTGCAGCACTGGGACCGCAACGCGCCGCTGCCCAGCGACGACGACCGGCTGATCGCCTGGCCGGAAGCCACCCGCCAGGTTCTGGACGCCTATGGCGCCTTCAGCCCAGAGCTTGCCGCGGTCGGCCGCCGCTTCTTCGACAAGCCGTGGATCGATGCCAGGCTGAAGCCCGGCAAGGCCGGCGGTGCCTTCGCCCACCCGACGGTGCCCAGCGTCCACCCCTATCTGCTGCTGAACTACCACGGCAAGACCCGCGATGTGATGACCCTCGCCCACGAGCTTGGGCACGGCGTGCACCAGGTGCTGGCCAGCCCGCAGGGCGCGCTGATGTCGCACACGCCGCTGACCCTGGCGGAGACTGCCAGCGTGTTCGGCGAGATGCTGACCTTCCGCTCGCTGCTCGACACCGCCAGCCCGCGGCAGCGACGCATCATGCTGGCCTCCAAGGTCGAGGACATGCTGAACACCGTCGTCCGGCAGGTCGCCTTCTACCAGTTCGAAACCTTGCTGCACGACGAGCGCCGCACCGGCGAGCTGCTGCCGGAGCGCATCGGCGAGCTATGGATGCAGGTGCAGACCGAGAGCCTGGGTCCGGCGTTCGAGTTCACCCCCGACTACAGCGTGTTCTGGTCGTATGTGCCGCACTTCATCCACTCGCCGTTCTACGTCTACGCCTATGCGTTCGGCGACTGTCTGGTCAACGCGCTGTACGCGGTGTTCCAGTCGGGGCATCCCGGCTTCCAGGCCAAGTATCTTGAAATGCTGAAGGCCGGCGGCACCAAGCGGCATCAAGAGCTTTTGGCCCCATTCGGGCTGAACGCCTCCGACCCCGCGTTTTGGAACAAGGGCCTGGATGTCATCTCCGGCTTCATTGATGAGCTGGAGGCCGGCTGAGCCTCAGAGCGTGATCCGAGCAGGTGGCATCACCGGAACGGTGAATCACGCGATCAAACAACGAGTTAGAGTGGGGTCCGTGAGCCAAGGCGAACGGACACCGCTCTAGTGTCCGATCGCAGAGAAGTGCTGCACGCGCTTCGCCGCGTGAATCGGCCACTTCAAGCCAAACCGACGTATCGCCCTTCACTGATGGGCGATACTAGAGACCCGCGGCTGGCCCCATGGCATAGCCGCGCCGGCGCGCCGGCGGCACCGGATGTCGTCCGGCAACCCGCTCGATCATCATCCTGGCGTCGTCCTCGGCACCGGACTGCAGCGCCGAATCGAGGAACAACTGCTCCAGCACATCCTGCTGGGCATGGCTGCCGCCCATGCGGTACATCTCACCGAGCACGGGGCGCATTAGCGCCAGGGCTTCGCCGTGCCGGCCGCGGCCGTTTGCCAGCGCCGCGGCGGTGACTGGCAGGGCGATGTCCCTGACCAGCAGCGCGGCCGGCTGCGAACCCTCGGCAAAGTCGCGCATCGCCTGCAGCATCCGCTGCGCCGCCGCGTCGCGGCCCGTGGCGGCCAGCGCCATCATCCAGTGCGCCAAGGTGAACGCGGACTGACAGTCGCCGATCCGCGCCTCCGCCTTGTCGGCGATCTCCATCCACCGCCCGCCGACATCGACCCCGTGGCGCCCCAGCCGGAACAGGATCGAGGCGGCGTTCTGCACGTCGATGTACAGATCGGGCGCCACGCCGGTCAGCGGTGAGGCAAGGTCGCGGAAGCCCAGGTCGTACAGACTCAGGACCTTGTCGAAATCGCCCAGTTCCAGGTGGTACATCGCCTGGTGCCACCACAGATGGTGCTTCAGGTTGTTGGCGCCGTCCCAGCGCCCCTGCAGCCTCTCGACCCAGGCGATCCCTTCCCGCCGGCGGCCAGTCATCTCCAGCACGTGGGCCACGCCGTGCGCCGCCCACAGGTCGGCGGGATCCAGGCGCACTGCCTCCCGCCCGGCATACTCGGCTTCCAGATAGTGCCCGGCCTCCTCCAGCGCGAAGCAGCGGCAGCCCAGCATGGTGGCGAAATCCGGAACCGCCTCGCTCCAGTGCCGTTCGACCGACAGCACCGAGACCAGCATCCGGTCCGGCCGGCCGCTCCAGAAATTGACGAAATGTGCCAGCTTGAAGGCCAGGATGTCGTGCGGATGCTCCTGCACGATCTGGTCCCAGACGGCGGCGGCACGGTCAGGATCGCCGCCGATCCAGTGCGCCAGCGCGGCGGCATGGGCCTGCTCCCTTGCCGTACCGGGGCAGCCTCGCGCCTCGGCCAGCGCCGCCCGGGCTGCGGGCAGCAAGTCCGCGCGGAACGCCATCATCAGCAGGCAGCCCTTCAGGACGTGCGCCAGACCGAAACCGGGATCCGTGGCCAGCAGCACCTCCATCCGCGGCATCATGTCGGCGCGATAGCGCAGAAAGCCATCGACGGCGTGGTCGAAGGCCACGGCGGCATCGGCCGAAGCTGTGGACAGCGGCAGGGCGCGGCAGTCTTTGAACATGGTTGGTCCCTCCGGTTCGGATGCTATCAGCCCTTTCGGCTGCTCGCACCTGCGGGCTGCGTCGAGGCAGGCGGCGCTGCCCCCGGCGCCGCCGGACTACTCCAGATCCGGTCGCCGGTTCCGCCCGCGCTTGATCTGTCCGCGGTGGGTCTTGGCATCGAGCCGCCGCAACTGCGACCCGTAGCTGGGCTTCGTCGCCACCCGCCGAACCGGAGCCACCGTCGCGCGGCGGACCAGCTCGATCATCATGTGCATCGCCTCGGCTCGGTTCCTCTCCTGCGTCCGATGCTGCTGGCTGGTGATCAGGATGTCGCCCTCCAGTGTCAGCCGACGTCCCGCCAGCTTCTCCAGCCGCGCCCGCACCGCCGGCGGCAACCCCGCGCGCGCCAGCGACAGCCGAAGCTGCACCGCGGTCTCCACCTTGTTGACGTTCTGCCCGCCGGGGCCGGAGGCGCGGATGAACGTCTCCTCGACCGCCCGCTCGTCGATTGCCAGGCTCCTGGTCACCTGGATCATGCGGCACCTCCACCGGCTCGCCCGGCGCCGCTACAGCCTGCGCGAATCGTCATGGCCGCCTGAGCCCCCGTTGGTCTGGCCTGGCAGCCTCTCCAGAGACGCAGACCAGGGCGCGCACCCGACGGCGCGCCGGCCACACATGTCTCATCGCCGCCTGCCGCGCCAGTCACGGATAGGCGTCAAGCGGATGCCACGGTGGGATGGCCGCAACCGGCGGAAGGCGATAGACCACCCGCCAACGGCACATGACCCGGCTGGACGCAGCTCACGTCCGCGGGTCATGCGTTCAACCACACGCTGTCGCACAGGCTGTTGCCCAACAGGCAGCGGATGCGCCGGAGACCGGATCGCCGCATGACCCTCGCCGCCCTGCTACGCCACCTCGGCTTTGCCACGCTGCTGATACTGCTGTCGGCTGCAACCGTCCGCGCGATGATCGCGGCCCGCGTCATGGACACGCCGGGCGACCGCAAGGCGCATCAACAGCCCACGCCCAAGGGCGGCGGTGTCGGCATCGTGCTGACCTTCCTGATCGGCATCGCGGTGCTCTACCGCTACGCCGCGTTCGCCCGCTTGGCCGATCCCTACTTCCTGGGCGTGATCGAGGCCTCGGTCGCCATTGCCGTCGTGGCTTTCCTGGACGACCTGTTCGACTGGCCGTTCATCGTCAAGCTTGCAGCCCAGGCGCTGGCGGCGTTGGTGGCCGTCAGCAGCGGCCTCTACGTCACTGATTTCCGCGTGCCTTATCTGGGTCCGCTGGACTTCGCGTGGATTGGCATCGCCGCAACCCTGGTCTGGATCGTGTTCACCACCAACGCGATGAACTTCATTGACGGTCTGAACGGCCTGGCCAGCGGCGTGGCGCTGATCGCCTGCCTGTTTATCGTCTCGATCGCGGAGCACCATGGCGGCTGGTTCGCCTATGCCGCGGCCGGCCTGCTGGCGTGCGGGCTGATGGGCTTCCTGCCATTCAACTTCCCCAAAGCCCGTATCTTTATGGGCGACGTCGGCAGCCAGTTCTGCGGCTTCATGCTGGCCGTACTTGCCGTCGTCGCCAGCCGGTTCGACGGGGTGGAGCTGTCATTCCTGCTGATGCCCATGCTGCTGTCCGGAGTGCTGTTCGACGTGGCGTTCACCCTGGTGCGGCGTGCCTTGGCGGGCGAGGCGCTGACACGGCCCCATCGCGGCCACCTTTATCAGGTGGCCGAGCGGGCGGGGCTGAGCCCTGTCGCCGTCACGCTGGTCCATTGGAGCTTCGCCATCTTCGGCGGCGGCTGCTGCCTGTTGTTCATCGCGATGCCGACCGCATACAAGCCGGCGGTGCCGTTCATCACCCTGCTGCCACAGTGCGCATGGGTATGGTTTGTAACGAGAACGGCGCGGGATACGGGTCTGCGCCGCTGGGGCTAAGCCGGACGCGTGATTTTGCACTCGCGTCATGCTAAAGTCGCTCAGGCCATCCGCGCCGGATCGGTGTTTTCAGGCCAGGCTGCGGAACAGACTCGCATACTTGTCTGCGCAGGCCCCATAGGTGAACATTTGCGCACGTTGCCGTAACTGTTCTGCGGGCCACGTCTGTCGTTCGTCCAGCAGCCGGCCAAAAGCCGGCGCTAGAGCCTCAGGATCCTGTGGCGGCACCAGAATACCGTTTTTACCGTGAGCCAGGATGTCGGCCGGTCCGTGCGGACAGTCGGTCGAAACCACCGGCGTGCCACAACCCATCGCCTCTACCAGGACGTTGCCGAACCCTTCCGACCGGGACGACAGCACGAACCCGTCTGCCGCCCGCATATACGGCAATGGGTTCTGCACGAAGCCTTCGAACGCGACGTCGTCCGCAATGCCCAGACTGACAGCGAGGTCCTGCAGTTCCTGCAGCATCGGCCCGGTTCCCAGCAGCATCAGTCGCGACGGTCGCTGCTTCAGGTGCAGGGCGAACGCGCGCAGCAGGTTGCGGTGGTCCTTCATCTCGACCAGCCGTCCCGCGGTCACGAACACCGGGCGATCCTTCCTAGCCAGCCAGGGATGATGAACCGGCATCTCAGCCCTTTGCGCAAAGTCCGTGCCTATCACCCCATTGAAGATCGTGCTGATCTTGGAGGCGGCCAGTCCCGTGTCGACCAGTTCAGCAGCAATCCCGTCAGAGACCGCGACCGCGTGGTCGATGCGCGAGGCCAGCACCCGGTAGCACCATGGGACCACCCGGTGCTTCCAATTCACCGTCGCGTGAAACCCGGCTGTCAGCGGATTATGCTGGCAAATCACCAGCTTGGTCTCGGTCCGGGCCAGCGCATTGGCCAGCGCCGCTGCGACGTTGTTGTGGTCAACGTTGGCCATGAACACGCTGGGCTGTTCTTCCAGCAGGTAGCGGCGCAACCGCCACACGTCCTGCAGGGTACGGGAACTGTGCAGATTGACCACGGGAATACCGGCCGGCAGCAGCGGGATCAGCTCGCCCCGCATCTGATGCACGACAAGAACAATGTCGACTCCGCGTGTCTGCAGTTGCTGCGCCAACACCAGACTTTGACGTTCAACACCACCGGGTGAGAGGTCGTGGATATAGATGGCCGCGGAAATGCGCTTCTCTATCTGATGCTCAGCCGCTTGCCGGGATGCGCCTCGGGGCCGGACGCCATAATCAAGTGTTTGCACAATCGCTCCGTACTGCAAAGAACCCAAGGGCCATCAATTGCTTCCGGCCGCACGAGCGCGGCTGAACGCTGTCAGCTCTCCTCGGCGCCCCCCATTGCACAAATTTTACCGTTATCACCACCTGTTTCAGGTGATCCAACACGGTTGAAAGTAATTAGCAACCGCGCAGGTTGCCTTTGACGCACCATCACAATGGCGTTTTGGCGAAAGCGCCGCGCCAGCATTATGGCTGGTTGCGCCGCACCCAGCACCAGCAGGTGCGCCTCGCACCACCGTCCCAGGCACCCTTGCCCGGATAGAACATTGTAGCGACGCAGTGCCTGGACCAGATGTGTTTGCATACGCCGGTTCCATCCAGTTGGCTTGCGGCGCGAGCGCGGATTGTAAGCAGTGATGAATGAAGCCTCCCGCGCACGATGATTTGAGAGAAGTTGATCGACCGCTGGGCTGCGGTGACCGAGTCGAAACCGCGCTCCGTCCACGTCGTAATGGGTCTGCCGGTATGCCCGCAGCATCCGGGCCGGCAACCCGCCAGCCGCATCGGGGCCGCCAATCGTATCGGGGCAATGGCCCGCCGTGGTCGGCACTCCGCGGCTGAACCGGCACGTGCTCATCCAGTCTGCCTGTCCTCTCCGAAGGCGACGTTGCGGTGCACGTGCACCGACATCAGCACGCCAAATCCGACCATCACCGTCAGCATCGCCGACCCGCCGTGGGAAACCAGCGGCAGCGGCACGCCACCAACCGGGATTGCACCCATCACCATGGCAATATTTACGAACACGTACAGGAAGAAGTTGCAGGCGACGCCAACCCCGACCAGCCGGCCGAACTGGTGGCGGCACCGCAGCGCGATCAGCATCCCGCCCAGGATGATCAGGCACAGCAGCGCCATCAATGCCGCGCTGCCGACAAAGCCGAACTCCTCGCCCAGCATGGTGAAGATGAAGTCGGTCTGCTTCTCTGGCAGGAAATCCAGGTGCCCCTGCGTCCCCTGTAGATACCCCTTGCCCCACATGCCCCCCGATCCGAGGGCGATCTTCGACTGGATGATGTTGTAGCCGGCACCCAGCCTGTCGCTTTCGGGATGCAGAAAGGTATCAATCCGCGCGCGCTGGTAGTCATGCAGGTGCGCATAGGCAAACTGCCCGAGCAAAGGAACCGGCAGCCCGAGCAGCAGAAACTTCCACCAGCGCACGCCGGCGGCGAAGAAAATCGCGCCGCCCAGCATCGCGGTGATCGCCGCCGTGCCCAGGTTCGGCTCCTTCAGGATAAGCCCGACCGGAATCAGCACCGCCAGCAGCGGCGGGATCAGGAACAGCGGGTTGCCCATCCGCTGCCAGGATGCTTGGTGGAACCAGGCCGCCAGCGCCAGAACCAGCGCCAGCTTCATCATCTCAGAGGGTTGCAACTGCAGACCCCCCAGCTCCAGCCAGCGCTGCGCGCCCTTGCCGACGTGGCCCATGCGCAGCACCAGCACCAGCAGCACCACGCAGCCCAGCCAGGCGGGCCAGGCCAGCCGGGCGATGACCCTGATGTCGACCAGCCCGATGGCCAGCATGACGACGACACCAGCCGCGAAGCGCATCGCATGCCGCGCCGCATAGGGCTCCGTCGCCCCCCCGGCCGCGCTGTACAGCGCGGCGTAGCCAACCCCGGCCAGCGCGCACAGCAGCAGCACGTACAGCCAGTTCACCCGCACCAGCTTCGCCATCAGGTCGAAAGATGGCTGCCGCCACAGCCGCCGCTGCATCATGTCCGGACCGCCGCGACCTGGGCCGGCGGCGCGGCGCCACGCCCGGCCGGATCGCGCTGCAGGGCCGCCGTCATGATCTCGCGCGCCAGCGGTGCCGCGGCCGCCGCCCCCGCATTGCCATGCTCGACAACCACCGACAGGGCATACCGGGGTGTGTCATAAGGTGCATAGGCAACGAACAAAGCGTGCGGCCGATACTCCCACGGCAGCTTCTCGCTGTCGAAATGCCCGCTCTCGCGCAGCTCGCGGGAGACCCGGCGGACCTGCGCCGACCCGGTCTTGCCCGCCAGTTGCACAAGCGGGTCGGCCAGGCGGGCCAGCGGTGCGGTGCCGCCGGCCTCGTTCACCACGGCCCACATACCCTCCCGCACGGTGTGCAGCAACTTCTCCTGCAGCCCAAGCACCGGCCAGTCATCGGCCTCGTGGCCCGGCTGCATCACCTCGCCCAGCTTGCGGGTCAGGTGCGGCTGCACCATCCGCCCGCTGGCGACCCGCGCGGCATAGGTTGCCAGTTGCAGCGGCGTCACCTGGATAAAGCCCTGGCCGATCCCGCTTACGATGGTGTCGCCCATGTTCCAGGCATGGCCATGGCGGCGCCGCCACGCCCGCGTCGGCACCAGGCCGTCACGCTGTCCCGGCAGATCCAGGTCCAGCGCCGTTCCCAGGCCCAGGCGATTCGCCATCGCCGCGATCCGGTCAATGCCGGTCCGCCGCGCGACCTCATAGAAGTAGACGTCGCAACTGTTTTTCAGGCCGCCGCGCAGGTCCAGCGTGCCATGGCCGTTCTTGCGCCAGCAGTGGAACCGCGTGTCGCCCAGGTCGAAATAGCCTGGGCAGCTAAAACGGTCGCTCGGCGTGATCGAGCGCGATTCGATCCCGGCCAGTGCAACCGCCATCTTGAACGTCGAGCCCGGCGCATACAGGCCAGAGGTCGCCTTGTTGATCAGCGGCGTCCGGCGGTCGGTCGCCCATGCCAGCCACTGCGCCTGGCTGACCCCGCCATTGAACAACGCCGGGTCGAATGAGGGATTGCTGACCATCGCCAGCACTTCGCCATTGCGGCAGTCCATCACCACGGCGCTGGCGCTTTCCCCGGCCAGGGTGGTCAGCACCGCATCCTGCAGCCCGGCATCCAGCGTCAGGCCGACATCCTCGCCGGCGACACCCTCCTGACGATCCAGCTCGCGGATCACCCGGCCAACCGCATTGACCTCCAGTTGCACCGCCCCAGCACGCCCGCGCAGCCCCAAATCATGGCATTTCTCCATGCCCGCTCGGCCGATCCGCAGCCCCGGCAGACCCAGCAGCGGGTCATCGGCCACGTCATCCTCACTGGGCGGGGCAACATAGCCGATGATGTGCGCCAGCTTCTCGCCGAACGGGTAATGCCGCGTGGTGCCGGCATCAACCACGATGCCCGGCAGATCGGGCGCGTTCACCTCGATCGTCGCCATCTCGTCCCAGGTCAGGAATTCACGGACCATCACCGGAATGAACTTGCGGCGCCGGTGCAGCTCACGCTCAATGCGGGCCCGTTCTCCCTCGCTCAGCGCCAGCAGCGCGGTGAACGCGTCCAAGGTGGCGGAAGCGTTGGTTGTCTGCTCGGCCACCAGCACGGCCCGCCAGTTGGTGGTGCTGCCAGCCACCACGGTTCCAAAACGATCGAGGATGCGGCCACGCGGCGGCGCCAGCATCCGCGTGCTGATCCGGTTCTCGTCAGCCAGCGTGTTGTAGCGCGCGCCATCCTGCACCTGCACCTGATAAAGACGGCTGCCCAGCACGCCCAGCACCCCCACCTGGCCTGTCATCAGCAGCAGCGCCCGGCGGGTGAACACGCTGCGCTGCTGCCCGCCGGGTCCTGCCTCGCGCCGCCCAGGCCGTGGCTTGAAGCGCTGCATCGTCAGTCTTGGCCGGCCTCGGCAAGGCAACGATGTGCGGCAGCCAGGACCGCCGCCAGCGCCGGGAACAAGGCCGCGGCAAGCAGCGCGGTGAACACGGCGGCCGACACGTCCAGCAGCCGGAACGTCAGCAACATCACCAGCAGCCACATCGATGTCGAGGCCGCCGTGGCAGCGGCGGCAAACACCAGCCAGTTTTGCAGCGGCCCGCGGCCCGCAAGCCCGCGGCGCACCGCCTTGGCGACGCCCTGCAGCGCCAAGAAGGTGAAAGCCGCGACCCCGGGCGGCAGATAACCCAGCAGGTCGACGACCAGGCCAATTAGCAGCACCACGGGCGGCGGCAGGTTTTCCGGCGCCGACAGCGACCAGAACCACACGCAGCACAGCGCCACCGCCGGCAGCAGCGGCGCCTGCCCGGCGATATCAAGCGGCAGTTGCGTCAGCAGCATCAACAGCAATGTTGCCCCGGTTGGGCAGCAGGCGCGCGCCGCGGCATCTAGCAAGCGTCGCTGACTTTGCCTTGGTCTGTTTGAAGCGCGCCAGTCGGCCAGAGGCATCAACGGCAGCGCCATCACGGCCGCCCGATGCTGGAAGCCTGCGCCGCCCCCGCGGCAAATCCCGAGGCGGCAATCCCAGATCCTGCCAAGACGGCGGCCGCCGGGTTCGATGCGGAAGCAGCAGATCCCATCGCACTAGATGCCGCTGAACCAGATCCTGATGGGCCAGATCCCGCCACGGCAGAACCCGCCACGGCAGAACCCGGGGCCATCCCGGCGGCCGCGGCCGACCCGGTTGCCCGCGGCGCCGGTTCGGCCAGTCCAGGCGTCTCACCGGAATAATCGAACACCCGCACCAGCTCCAGCTTCTGCAGCAAGGCGGCCGGTTCGACCTCCGGGGCGCCGCTGCTGCTGTAGTGCACCGTGCCGACCGGCAGGTTGGCGGGAAAGGCGTTCGCCTCGGCGCTGGTGACGACACGCTCACCCTCCTGCGGCGCCATGCCCTCGGGCCAGAACTGCAGCCGAGCCCGTGGCCCGTTGGTGCCGGCCAGGATCGCGTGCCCGCGTGAGCTCTCCAGGATCACCGGTATCCGGCTGTTCAGGTCGGTGATCAGCAGCACCCGCGCGGTGCGGCTGCCCACCTCGGTGATCCGGCCGATCAGCCCCCGTTCATCGACCGCGATCTCCCCCTTGCGCACGGCATGGTGCGGCCCAACCGACAGCAGCACGGCCCGAGCATACAGCCCGCCCGCATCGGCCACCACGCGCGCGGTGATGAACGAGGCGTCCGGATCCGGAATCCAATGAAGGCTGGCCTTCAACCGGGCGTTTTCCGCATCCAGCGCCAGCGCCACCGACTGCCAGCGCCGCAGCCGCTCGTTCTCCGCGCGCAGCCGGGCATTCTCCGCCCGCATGTCCCATAATGTAACGACCTCTCCGGCGGTCAGGCGGATCCGCGCCAGCGGCCCAGCCAGCAGCGCATCGATCGGCGCCAGCGCATCGGCCAGCGCCATCCTCGCCCGCCCCGCCAATAGGGTATCTGTCTTGCCCAGCAGCATGATGCCGAAAGCGATGGTGATCAGCACCGGCAAGTTCAGCCGCGACAGTGCTTGGCGAGCCTGAATCGACAGCCGGATCATGCGGATGTGCAGCCCTCGGCATCGGATGGTGGGCCGCGCGGAAAGTCCGCGCCTCCGGCCGATGTTGCTTCCCTAATACATGCTTGTCAGCACGTTGCTCAAACGTTTTCTCTCTTCCAGCGCCCGTCCCGTGCCCAGCGCCACACATTGCAGCGGATTCTCCGCGATCACGACAGCCAGACCGGTCGCATCGCGCAGCGCCTGGTCCAGCCGGTGCAGCAGTGCCCCCCCGCCGGTCAGCACGATGCCCTTGTCGACGATGTCCGCGGCCAGCTCCGGCGGTGTGTTCTCCAGCGCCACCTTCACCGCTTCAATGATCGCGCCGACTGGTTCGGCCAGGCTGTCGGCGATGTCCCGCTGGCTCAGCAGCACCTCGCGCGGCACCCCGGCCACCAGGTCGCGGCCGCGCACCTCGCGCTGCGGCCCGGGATCCTTCGGATCGGCGGTGGAGGCTGCGCCGATGTCCATCTTGATGCGCTCCGCCGACGGCTCGCCGATCAGCAGGCTGTGGTGGCGGCGGATGTAGCTGATGATCGCCTCGTCCATCTTGTCCCCGCCGACCCGCACGCTGCGCGAGTAGACGATGCCGCCCAGCGAGATGATCGCCACCTCGGTTGTGCCGCCGCCGATGTCCACCACCATGCTGCCCGAAGGCTCCGTCACCGGCAGCCCGGCACCGATCGCCGCCGCCATCGGCTCCTCGATCAACTGCACCCGGCGGGCGCCCGCGCTTTCCGCACCCTCCTGGATCGCCCGCCGCTCAACCGCGGTGGAGCCGGAGGGCACGCAGACGATGATCAGCGGTGAGGCAAAGCCGCGCCGGTTGTGCACCTTGCGGATGAAGTGCTTGATCATTTCCTCGGCGACCTCGAAGTCGGCGATCACGCCGTCGCGCAGCGGCCGGCTGGCGGTGATGTACCCCGGCGTGCGCCCCAGCATCAGCCTGGCCTCTTCGCCGACGGCGACCACCTGCTTCTTGCCCCGGACATCGGCAATCGCCACGACGCTTGGCTCCGCCAGGACGATACCGCGGCCCTTGACATAGACCAGCGTGTTGGCCGTACCGAGGTCGATGGCCATGTCCGCCGACATGAAGCCAAGCAAGCGGGAGAACATGCAGGACACCTATGCTGAGGCGGCGCAAACGCAGACGGGAACAGGCAACGGTTGGTTCGAGAGGCGGAGGGCTTAGCCTCCGGGTGGCCGCTCCACAAGCCATCGTTGACGATCGTTTGAACACTTGCCCAGGTTTTGCCTTGTTTTGGTCAAGAAATCCCGGGCTTTGTCACCAATCTCATTGCCTCTATCAGACGGAGGAAGTCCATGCGGCCAGTTTTGCTCGCACTGCTGTCCACCACGTTGCTTGGCCTGGCAGGCTGCGGCAGCACACCGGGCACGCGCGCGGTCACCGGCGGCCTGATCGGCGCGGGTGCGGGCGCGGGCGTGTCGGCGATCGCTGGCGGCAGGCCCGCCACCGGGGCGCTGATCGGCGGCGGTGTCGGTGCGGTCGGCGGCGCGGTCACGCATTAGAGCGCGATCGTCTGAGGTTGGTGCGATCTCAGACGTGAATCGCCCTCTCAGGCAAATAAAGCTGGAGCCTGATGGCTTCAACCTGAAGCTGTCAGGCTCCAGCACGTCATCAGCCGCTTCGCAGCCTGATGACCGCAGGCGGCACATTGCCCGAGGCCTGAATTACCCATGCAACGAACGCATGGGACGGTCTATAAACTTGACCTGAAACCGTGCCGCTTCAGCACCGCGTCACGACCCCAGGCTAATTGACGCTGCCCTGGACCGCCCTGCCTCCGGCACAGCCGCGTCATGCATTGGGTTGCGCAGGAACCCGGCACTAAGTCATTATCAGGCTGCACAGCCGGTCAGGAATTGGCTACTTGGTCGGCCGTCAGGCCTCGCCGGACAAGACATGGAACCTGACCGGCCCCGGTCTCAGCCCCAGTCCCAACCCAGTCAGGGCACAGCGTGACCTCGACAGACAATCGAGATCGGCGCTGGTGATGATTTTTGCGAAGGATATTGTGATGTCTCGATTTTCAACGCTTCCGGCATTCCTTGCGCCGGCCGGAACAGCAATTGTCAGCGCCAGCATGCTGGGTACGCTGATGCTGTCCCCCTCGCTGGCAAACGCCCAATCTGGAACACAGACGCCTGCAACACAGACGCCGGCAACGCAGAGCTCGCCGGCCCAGGCGCCCGCCGACCAGGCCCCAGCCAGCCAACCGCCGCCCGCCACGATGCAGCCCGCCCCCACGTCGCCCGCCCAGACCTCGGCGTCGCCGGCCCAGCCACCTTCTGGCACGATGCGCAAGCCGCCGGCGCGGGCTGCGTTCCGGATCCAGACGGTCGACCAGCGGATCGCCCAGTTGCACACCGAACTGAAGATCACGTCCGGCGAGGAAACCGACTGGCAGGCCGTGGCGCAGGCCATGCGCGACAACGCTGCCGCCATTAGAAAGCTGGCGTCGGAAAACGCCTCCCGGCACAACCTGAACGCGGTCGAAGACCTGCAGCGCTACACCCAGTTCGCTCAGGCCCATGTCGACGGGTTGAAAAACCTGACGGGTGCTTTCGAGACGCTGTACAACGCCATGCCGGATCCGCAGAAAAAGCTGGCCGACCAGGTGTTCCAGCGGTCCAGGCAACGGCGCGTTTCCGGCAACGGCTGATCGCCCGGCGGCACGCCGACACCCACGATCGCGCCTCCTCGGACGATCAGCCCGGGGCTGGAGCCGAGGCCATCCCGCGATAATCCGCCTGCGGACCACGAACCCGCGCCGCGGCGGATTGTCTTTTATGAAAAAACGTAATCTGTCCGGGAGTATTCCGATCGTGGCCGTAGCCAGGCGCGGGATAACACAAGATTGCGTTGGCGGCATCAATCGTTCATCCAACTGTATTCGGTATCGAACAAAGGCTTGCAGCGTGCGCTGCCGGGCCTTGACTATGTCCTGCAAACCGGTTCGGCTTGAGTGGTGGACGCGTGCGTCCTGAAGGTCAGGGGTCTGGTGCCAGCTTTGAAAGTGCTCTTCGTCACCAGTGAGGTCGCGGGCCTCGCCAAGGCCGGGGGGTTGGGGGAAGTGTCCGCCGGATTGCCGCTGGCTTTGCGCCGCCGCGGCATCGATATCCGCATCCTGATGCCGGCCTATCAGGAAGTCATTGCCAAGCTGCCACAGGTCGACTGGATCGGCGACTTGCCCGGACGTTCCGGTGTGCCGCCGGGCCGACTCGGCCAGGCTTTGCTGCCGGATGGCATGATCCTGTACTTGGTCGCCACGCCGTCGTTGTTCGACCGCCGCGGCACCCCGTACTGCACGCCCGAGGGCGCCGACTGGCAGGACAACCACCTGCGTTTCGCTCGGCTGTCCCTGGCCGCGGCTGATCTCGCCGCCGGGCGCGGCGGCCTGGGCTGGACCCCCGACGTCGTCCACGCCAACGACTGGCCGGGCGGTCTGGTGCCAGCGTATATGCGCTGGGACGGCACCCATGTCCCCACCGTGCTGACCATCCACAACATCGCCTATCAAGGCAACTTCGACGCCAGCCAACGGCATCTGCTGGCCATCCCGGACGCCGCGTTCGACATCAACGGCGTCGAGTTCCATGGCCGCGTCTCATTTCTCAAGGCCGGCGGCTTCTACGCCAGCCACGTCACCACCGTCAGCCCGACCTATGCCTCGGAAATCACCACCGAGACCCAGGGCGCGGGGCTGCACGGGCTGATGAAAAGCCGAGCCGCCAGTGGCCAATTGTCGGGGATCGTCAATGGCCTTGATGAAAGCTGGGACCCCGGCAGCGACCCGCATCTGCCGCACCACTTCGATCCCGACGACCTGAACGGCAAGCAGGCCAACGCCGACGTTGTGCGCACCGGCCTGTGCCTGCGCCCCTCGGACGGACCGTTGTTCGGCATCGTCTCCCGCCTGGTGCACCAGAAGGGCCTGGACCTGGTGGCCGAGGCCGCCAACGACATCGTCGAGAATGGCGGACAGATCGCCATCCTGGGTCTCGGCGACCCGGAGATCGAGCATATGCTCAGCCGCGCCTCTCGCCGGCACCGTGACGACATCGGCGTGCTGATCGGCTTCAATGAGCCGATGGCCCGGCGCATCGTCGCCGCCAGCGACTTCACCCTGATGCCCTCGCGCTTCGAGCCGTGCGGTCTGACCCAGATGCAGGCGCAACGCTACGGCGCGCTGCCGATCGCGCACGCCACCGGCGGCCTGGCCGATACCATCGACGACGGCACCACCGGCTTCCTGTTTTCCACCCTGTCGTCTGACGGCTTGATGCAGGCCTGCCACCGCGCCTTCGATGCGTTCGAAGACGAGGGGCAACTGGATGAAATGCGTCGCGCGGCGATGGCGCGCAGCTTCGGCTGGGCCGGTGCGGCGGCGGAGTATGAGGCGCTGTATCACCGTCTGGTGGGGCGACGTCCCGCCACCACGCCAGCCAAGCTGCGCGACCACCGCCAGCCCGCCGCCAAGCCATCTGCGCCTCAGCCATCTGCTTCTCTGGCCGCCGCCCCCACCCTGGCCGAGGCGCTTGAGCCGGCTGCCTGAGCACGGACCCACGCCGCCTGGCCGGCACCTTACAAAGCCGGGTCTCCAGCCGTCTGATACCGGCAGTCCGCGGGGATGACCGGTACGCGGGCAGGGTTGCCAAGCGGATGTGTCGTGCGGCTGCCCGCGAAATCAACAGCATAGCAACGGCTCGACCGATTTTGAGACGGTCGGGCCGTTGCTATGAGATCCTGGACAAGGCTGCAACCCGCTGGCACGCTGGCGTCCGCGAATCTTGGCAGGGGAAACGGTCGTGCTTGCCTGTGGCGGCGCTTCGATGCCCATCCGGCTCGCTCCAAGGCACGACATGAGCAACGCACCATGAACTCTAATGCGCCGCTTGACGAAATGGCGGACGGTTCAGGCCGGCCCAAGCCGCACTGGCGCTCGTTGCTGTCCACCCTGTTCGCCATCGGTCACGAGACCCTGGCGCAACGCCGGCACTTGCTGGACCAGGCCTTCGCCGAGGAAGGCATCACCGCGATCCTGCCCGGTGAGCGTGCCGTCAACTGGTGCTGCGACCCCATCCCATTGCCGATCGCCGCGCGGGAGTTTGCCGCGCTGGAAACCGGTCTGGCGCAGCGCGCCCAGTTGATGGAACTGATCCTCGCCGATCTCTACGGTCCGCGAACGCTGATGGCCGAGGGCTTGATCCCGCCAGAGCTGGTATACGCCAACCCGGCCTATCTGCGGCCATGCCGCACCGTGGACGGCAGGCGGCACGACCGCTACCTGGCGTTCTACGCCGCCGACATGCTGCGCGGCCCGGACGGCGCCTGGCGTGTGCTGGCCGACAGCACCGGCCAGGCCGCCGGCCTTGCCTATGCGCTGGAAAACCGCCGCATCCTCTCCCGCGTGGTGCCAGAGCTGTTCCAGTCGCAGCGGATCCAGCAGCTTCGCCAGCACCTGGAGATCATCGGCGACGCGCTGCAGGCACTTGCCCCCGACGACGGCGCCGGCGTCGCACTGCTGACCGAGGGCCATTCCGATCCGCTGTGGTTCGAGCACGTGCTGCTGTCGCGGGAGATGTCGATCGGCCTGGTCGAGAGCGGCGATCTGACCCTGCGCGACGGCAAGGTGTTCCTCAAGACCCTGCGCGGCCTGCAGCGCATCGGCGTGCTGCTGCGCCGCAAGGCAGGCCATCGCGTCGATTCGCTAGAGCTTTCGGCCGGCGCCGGCGTGCCCGGTCTGCTCGACGCGATCCGTAGCGGATCAGTCCGGATGGTCAACGATCCCGGCTCCGCGCTGACCGAGGCTCCGGCACTGGCTGCCTTCCTGCCCACCCTGGCTCGGCGCCTGCTGAACCAGGATCTGCAGCTTGCCAGTCAGGCGACTTTGTGGCTGGGCGAGGGGGCCGTGGTGCGCACGGTGCTGCGTGACCTGGAAGGCTGGGTGGTGCGCAAGGCCACCGACGGCAGCACGCCGCCGGTGGTGCCGATGATGCTGTCCGCCGCCGCCCGCGAGGACCTTGCCGCCAGGATCGCCGCTGACCCGGCCGCCTATGCCGCCTCTGTCGCACCGAACCCGTCGCTGGCACCCTGCGCCGGACCCGCCGGGCTGGACGCCAAGCCGATCGCGCTGCGCATGTTCATGACCTTCGATGGCACGCGCTGGCGCGCTTTCCCGGGTGGCCTGGCCAGGGCACTGTCTGAGGAGGACGCCTTGGCCGGCCGGCTGCCGCGCAACGCGCTGTCCAAGGACGTCTGGGTCATGGCCGACGAGGCCAGCCCGGTGCAGGGCGCCCTCGGGCTGATCACCCCTGCCCTGGCCATCCGGCGCACCGCCGGCGACCTGCCCTCTCGCGTGGCCGACAACTTCTACTGGCTGGGCCGCTATCTTGAGCGTCTGGAGGAAGCTGCCCGCCTGCAGCGCGCCATCATCGCCCGCATCCTGCGTCCCTCGCCCACCGCGCGGGAAGTCGCCGAGATGCAGATCCTGGTCGCCAGCCTGGCCAGCGTGCGCATGATGGATGCCGAGGATGCCAGCGTCCTGGGCACCTCCATGCTAGCGGCCGCGGTGATGCGCGCCTTCCGGCCCGAAGGCGGCATGCGCCGGGTGCTGGCGCACGTCGCCCGCCAGGTCGACCAACTGCGCGACCGTCTGACCGGTGAGATGCATGCCGTGCTGACCCGCTCGCTGCGGCTGCTGGGCGAGGAGATGAAGCGGTTGCCCGCGGACGCCAACATCCACTCGCTGGAGCACGCCTCTGCCCTGACCACCGAGATCCTGCAGTTCGCCGCCACCGTCGCCGGACTGGCCGCCGAGAACATGGTTCGCGGCGGCGGCCGGCTGTTCCTGGACTTCGGCCGGCGGATGGAACGGGCGGAGGCCATCAGCTCGGAACTGGCGCAGGTCCTCGATCAGCCCGGCGCATTGACCCAACCCGGCCGGGTCGAGGCCGGCCTGCGCCTGGCGCTGGAGCTGCGCGACTCGGTGATCACCTACCGCACCCGTTACCTGGCGGTCCTGCAGCCGGCGCCGGCGCTGGACCTGATCCTGGCCGACGAGGGCAACCCCCGCGGCCTGGCCTTCCAACTGCTGGCGGCGCGGGAACTGTTGCGCGAGATCGCCGAGGACGGCGACAAGCTGCTGATGACGATCGAGCCGCTGCTGCAGGAAGCCCGCGATATCGTCGCCGACGTGCTGCGCGGCCCCGACCAGATGGCGACCACGGCCCGCCTGCCGCCGCGGCTGAAGAAGCTGCAGAAGGCGATCAGCGCGGTCGCCGACCGGGTGTCGCGGCGCTACTTCACCCTGCTGCCGATCGCCCGCAGCCTTGGGGTGGAGAGCGAGTTGCTGCGCGGCGCCGCCTGATCCGCCGCTGCCGCTGCCGCTGCCAGCGAACCCATCCGCGCGCGGCTGACATCAGCGGTCCACGGGGATGACCCGTGCGCGCAGGAATGGAAGGTTGTCCGCGCCCAGTGGTCTAAAGATAACGCAGAGCGCAGGTGCCTGATGCCTGCCGGGCTGGCGGGTCGGTTGTTCGACGCTCGGTTGACTTAATTAAAATCATAGCCTGATCCCTCACCAGGATAATGTAACATGCCAAGGCCGACGCCGCACCAGTCGGGAACGGTGGCTCGCGTTAAGGCGTTCATCAATATGCCCGACGAACGGACCCAGGCTGATCTTGAAAATGACAGCCAGTTTCGGGCGGAGATCAAATTCGCTCACGACGCAAGTGTCGCGGCCGTTCCCATCGTTGGGTTGGGTGCGTCGGCCGGCGGCATAGAAGCGTTTACCCAGTTCTTTGGCGCCACGCCGTCCGACAGCGGCGCAGCCTACGTTTTGGTCCTGCATCTGGATCCGACCCGGGAAAGCCAACTGTCCTCCATCATTGCGCGTCACACGGCGATGCCTGTCATGGAGATCGAGGACGGCATGGTTGTGGCGCCGAACCATGTTTATGTCATTGCTCCCAATCATGACCTGACGCTCGACGGCAACACGCTGCGCCTGACGGAGCCGGAGCAGCCCCGCGGCCACCGCCATCCGATCGACGTGCTGTTCAAGTCGCTTGCCGAGCAGCGGACGGAACGGACCGTTGCCATTATCCTCTCGGGGACAGGGACCAACGGCACGCAAGGCCTGAAGGAGATCAAGGGGGCCGGCGGCTTGATCCTGGTTCAGGACCCGGAAGCCGCGCGGTTCGACGGGATGCCGCGCAGCGCGATTGGTGCGGGTCTTGCCGATCACGTCCTGCTGCCATCCGCCATGCCCGCCAAGGTGCTGGACTATCTGCGGCATGGCTATTTCGCCGCCCCAGACGGGCTTATGACCCGGAACAGGCAGACCGGCATCGATCAGCTTGTCGGGTTGCTGCGCATCCATTCCGGAAGGGAATTTCGCAGCTACAAACCCACAACGCTGCTGCGCCGGATTAATCGGCGCATGAGCCTGAAGGGCCTGGAGGAACTGGACGCGTATCTCGACCTGCTGCGGGTCGAGCCGAATGAAGTCCAGGCCCTCGTCCGTGATCTTCTGATCAGCGTCACCAGCTTTTTCCGCGACTCTGAGGCATGGGCAACACTCGATGAGAGCGTGATCACGCAAATCGTTGCCGACCGGGAGACGGGGGGGCCGGTCCGCGTCTGGGTGCCCGCCTGTGCGACGGGTGAAGAAGCCTATTCGGTCGCCATGCTGCTGATTGAGCGCGCCGAGGCCACCCACAAGCAGCTCGATGTTAAGATCTTCGCGTCCGACCTCCTCGACGACAACCTGAATACCGCGCGTGCCGGCGTCTATCCGGGTGCAAGCGTCGAGATGCTGCCGCCCGAGCGCATCCGCCAATTCTTTGAAAAGCTCGACGGTTCCTACCAGATCAGAAAGAAGCTGCGGGACCTTGTCGTGTTTGCCCGGCAGGACCTGCTGCGCGATCCGCCATTCTCGCGCATGGACCTGATCACCTGCCGCAACATGCTGATCTACATTGAGCCGGAGGCCCAGCGCCGGGCCATGACGCTGTTCCATTTCGCGCTGCGCGAGGGTGGGCGCCTGTTCCTTGGCAGCGCGGAGACGATCGGGCGGGCGGAGGAGCTGTTCGACACGATCTCGAAGAAGTGGCGCATCTATCGCCGCATCGGACCAACACGGCACGACATCGTGGATTTTCCGCTGCTCGGCGGCCACCCAGCCACACATCGGATGGATACTCTTCCCCCGCCCGAGCCTTCGACGCGCGCCAGCGAGACGGCGCGGCGGGCCCTGCTGGACCGCTATGCGCCGGCTTCGGTGCTGATCGATCGGAAAGGACGCGCGCTTTATTTTCACGGGGAAACGGGCGATTACCTGAAACAACCGAACGGCGAACCGACCCGGGACCTGCTTGCCATGGCGCGTGACGGGCTGCTGGGGAAGCTGCGCGGGGCGATGCAGACGGCGATCGTCGAGAACCAGAACGTCAGCTTTAGTGCGCGCGTCCGCCAGAGGGACAAGTTCTGCTCAGTCCGGGTCACACTTTCACCTTTGACCTCGTCGCCAAATGCCTCGGATCTGGTGCTGGTGACGTTCGAACCCGATCACCGCGGGCCACAGCCAGTGGCTCACGAACAGGAGGCAGACAATGAGCGCGCCGCTTCGCCGGTTCTGGAAAATGAATTGCGCTCGGTCCGTGCGGAGCTGCAAGGCACGATCGAGCAATTGGAAAGTGTCAATGAGGAGCTGAAGGCGGCGAACGAAGAAGCCACCTCGATGAATGAGGAGCTTCAATCCACCAACGAGGAACTGGAGACCTCAAAGGAGGAGCTTCAGTCTTTCAATGAGGAACTGCATTCGGTCAACAGTCAGCTTCAGCATAAGATCGGCGAGCTGGATGAAACCAGCAACGATCTGGCAAATCTTCTGTCAGGGTCAGAGATTGCCACGCTGTTTCTTGACCAGGAACTGCGCATCAAGTGGTTTTCACCAACCACCAAGCAACTACTTGAGCTCGCTTCATCCGATATTGGCCGACCCATGCGGCATTTCGCGCTGAAGTTCGCCGATGACAAATTGCTCAGCGATGCCGACGCCGTGCTGACCAAGCTGACCACGATCGAAGCCGAAGTCCACAGCGACGACGGCAAGTGGTTCCTTCGCCGCATCATGCCATACCGGACGCGCGACAATCGGATCGCCGGCCTGGTCGTCACCTTCATCGACATCACCGACCGGCGCGGCGCGGCCGTGGCGGTCAACGAAGCGCGCATCTACGCCGAGGCAATCGTACAGACGGTCCGTCATCCCTTGGTGGTCCTTGACGGCGCTCTTCGCGTCCGGTCCGCCAATCGCGCTTTCTACACGTTGTTCGACATGGTCCCGGATAGAACGGAGGAACAGCCTCTGTATGAGCTCGGAGACGGAAAATGGAATGGTCCCGAGTTGCGCACCCTATTGGAAGAAGTATTGTCCAAGAACCAGTGCGCCACCAATGTTGAGTTCGCCTTCGGACCAACCGGCCCTGGACAGCGGACGATGCTGCTTAATGCCCGTAAGCTGGACCGCAATGGCGGACGCGAAGCGCTGATCCTGCTCGCCGTCGAGGAAGTCACGGAGCAGAAACAGACTGCCGGACATCAGGAAATGCTGATCGGCGAGCTCAACCACCGCGTCAAGAACGTGCTGGCGACCGTTCAAGCCGTCATGACGCAGACGCTGCGGCAAAGCACCTCATTGGATGTTTTCAAGGCCGCGTTTGCCGGCCGGCTGCACGCCTTGGCTCAGGCGCACAACCTTTTGGTCGAGAAGGAATGGGTCGGAGCCGACATTGGCCAGATCGTCCACGAGGTGCTGGCCCCCTATCGCACGAATGAGACTACTCAGATCGTCGCTGAAGGTCCCAAGCTGACGGTGCGGCCGCAAATTGGCGTCGCCTTGATGATGATATTGCATGAACTGACGACCAATGCTGTCAAATACGGCGCGCTGTCCGCGCCTGCCGGCATGCTCAGGGTGTCTTGGCATCGAAAAGGCGCAGGCATTCATGAGCGGATTCACGTCCAATGGAGCGAGACGGGTGGACCGAAGGTCAAGCCGCCCTCGCGGCAGGGTTTCGGCACCAAACTGATTGAGCGCAGTACGGCACACGAACTGGGCGGCGAAGCGCGGCTGGAATACCTGCAGGAGGGCGTGCGCGCGGAATTGATCTTTTCGAGGCAGGAAAAAATGGGACCCGCCAAGCCGGACGGTGTTGTATGACGGCATGGAACACGACAGCAAAGCCCTGGCTGGTTTGCACATTCTCATCGTCGAGGACGAGACGATGGTCGCCATGATGCTTGAGGATATGCTGCAGGATATGGGATGCAGCGTGGATTTGGCTCCCAGCATTGAAAAGGCGCTGGCCTCGATCCGGACCGAGGCGCTTAACGGCGTTCTCCTGGACATGAACATTCATGGCCAGAAAACCGACGTTGTCGCCGAGGAGCTTGTCAACCGGTCGATACCGTTCCTGCTGGTAACCGGCTATGGCGCCGGCACCAATGATCCGCCGGTGATCAAGGCCGCGCCACGGTTGCTGAAGCCGTTCAATGAGAATGAACTGGCGCGACGGATGGCCGACGTGTTCGCCTGAACGTCGGCGTCAGCCAGCCGCCTGGACTCCTGCTTGAATTTTTCAGGCAATCCAAACACCGAATTAGACCATTTCCTGCAGCGCTTCATCGATATCGGCCGAGGTCAGGCACCAGGCATTGTCAAGATAGGCAATGATGTGGCGCATGAACCCCTCGCTCAACGCCTTCGCCCGGGTTTCGTCACCCAGATGGTCCGCCAGCAGCGCCAGGGCGAGCTGCCGCGGTCCGGGGCCGGCATAGGTCCACTCGAATCCGGTCCTGCTGAAACAATGCAGGTCCCACCGCTGCGGCAGCGGTGCCCCGTCGACCGTTACGCGGATCCCCCGCAAGGTGCGTTCGCCTTCATAGGTCTTCATCTCGCCTCTCCGAATGCACAAACCATTCTAAGTTGAAGGCCGGACAATCATCCAGCATTCACGCTGTCATCAGGCTGACGCTTGCCCAGGCCGCATGGCTCGCCATTCGCCGATACCCGGTCCCATGCCCGGCCTGTCAGGCCATGCCGGCTGAGCTGGCGCGGCCTGATGCCGCCAGGAAACTTTTTCGCCACACTCATTAAGGAATTTCAACCGTAGGGTGTTTTAAGGCAAGACTTTACCACTCGCTGAACATCGAAAATCCATTCAGGGAGTGATAGGCTGCCGCGGTGAGCGACCCGCTCCTCCTTTTCCTGGCCCTGGATTTCGGTGCTCTGCTGCTGCTGGGCGTCTGCGCCGGCGCCATGCCGGCTGCAATCACCTCCATCCTGACCATTGCACTGTGCGGCGTCGGCCTGTTCTCCTGCCTTACGCCCTTGCTGCTGCGCCTGCCCACCGCTGCCCTGACCCTCCCAGCCGGGCCGCCCGGCCTGTCCCTGCACTTTGTCCTCGATCCGCTGTCGGTGTTCTTCCTGGCGGTCGTCTACCTCGCGGCTACCGCCCTGGCGGCCTTCCAGGAGACGATGCTGCCGGCGGTCTCGGTCGTCTCGCTGCGCATGATCGCGCTGTGCGTCGCCGGCGCGGTTTGCAGCCTGCTGGCGGCTGACAGCGTTACCCTGGCGATCGGCCTGTCGCTGAGCTGTGGTGCGATCTGCCGACCGCTGCGGCCTACGGTCCGGCCGTTTGCCATGCTGATCCCGCTGCTGGCCCTGGTGGCGGTCTGTCTGCTGGCCCCGGGCGGCACGGCCCCGCGCTTCGAGACCATCCGCACCGCCGCCGCCGGCCCGGCTGCCGCAGCCGTTGCCGCCGCGCTGGTTACCGCCGCTGGCGCCGGGCTGGCATGGATCATTGGCGGCCAGCGCGGCTGGACGCAGGATGCGCTGGCTGCAAGCGTGCAGATTCCGCTCGCCTGCTACCTGCTGCTGCGGATCGTCACCGACCTTTCTGCCGGCGCTGCACAGGCGTGGTGGGGCTTTGTCCTGATGCTGGGCGGCAGCGCGGCGGCCGTGGTGCAGGCCTGGCGGTCGGCGTCGCATCCGCGGATCGACTCGGCAGTCACCGCGCTGGTGCGGCGCCAGGCCGGCCTGGCCACGGCGTGTGTGGGTCTGGCGCTGGTCGGGCGCGCCGCCGACCTGCCCACCGCCGCCAGCTTTGCCCTGGAAGCGGCCTGCCTGACCGCGTTCACCACCGCTTTGGCCGGGACGCTCGCCTCCCTCGCCGCGCACGGCGTCGGCAGCAGCAGCGGCAGCTACCTGCTGTCCCATCTGGGCGGTCTGGTCCGGACCATGCCCAGTACCGCGGCCGCGCTCGCTGCCGGCATCCTGGCATTGGCCGCGCTGCCGCCCAGCCTCGGCTTTGCCAGCCTGTGGCTGTCGTTCCAGGCCATCCTGTCCGGCCCCCGGACCGGCGGCCTGCTGTCGCAACTGCCGCTGGCATTGACCGCGGCCGGCCTGGCGCTGTCGGCCGGACTGGCAACCGCCGCATCAGTCCGGCTGATCGGCGTCGCCATGCTCGGCCGGCCCCGGACGCAGCACAGCGCGGAGGCCCACGAGAGCAAGTCCACCGTCCTGATGATCCTGCTGACCTTGGCGGCTGCCTCCGCGCTGGCCGGCCTGCTGCCAGGGCTGCTGCTGCGGCTGCTGGCGCAGCCGGCGATCCAGGCGCTGATGCAGCCTGTCGGCGGCACCCGCGTCGGCATCGGCCTGCCTTCGATGACCAGCGCCGCCCCTGGCTACCTGGCGTTGCCGCTGGCCGCCCTGCTGGCCCTGGCAATCACCGCTGTCCTGCTGGCAGTCCGCCGGTCCACCGAGGCCAAGCCCGCCGGCCCGTGGACCGACGGCATGACGCCGCCCGCCGGCCTGCCGTTCGGCGATCCCGCCGCCCAATCGTCCGGCAGCGGCTTCCTGCCGGCGCTTCCCGCCATCACCCTGCCGCCCCTGCCCCATCCCGTGCTGCGCAACCTGTCGCTGACCCTGGTCCGGCAAAGGCTGAACGCTTTCTCCGGACTGTGGCTGATGGTGATTGCCTATGGCACACTGTTCCTCGTCCTGGCGCTGCGCCAATGAGCGTGGTTCTGGCATTGCTCGCGCAGGTGCTGCACGTCGCCATCATGATCCTGGCCGCACCGACCGCCGCGGGCGTGCTGGACTGGCTGGATGCCCGCCTTGCCGGCCGTTCCGGGCCGCCGGTCCTGCTGCCATGGCGGGATCTTCTGCGCCTGGCGCGCAAGACCCCGCTCGCGGCTGAAAGCAGCCCCCCTATCGTCCGCTATGCCCTGGCGACCAGCCTCGGCACGACCCTTTCAGCCGCGGCCCTGGTACCGTCTTTTGCCGTGGGGATGGCGTTCTCGCCGCTGGCCGACGTGCTGGTCATCGTTTCGCTGCTGACTGTCGCCCGGGTGGCGGCGGCATTTTCAGCCCTGGAGTCGGGCGCGCCGCTGCCCGGCCTGATGCAGCAGGAGAACAGCATGGTCGCGGCTCTGGCCGAACCCGCCCTGTTGTTGGCGGTGGCGGCGCCGGCGCTGATGGCCGGCAGCTTCAACCTTGACCTGATCATCGGCCAGCAGCGCGACGGCGTGCTGCTGCCCGCGGCAGCCTCCGCGTTGGCGCTGACCGCGCTGCTGGCACTGGTGTTCGCCGACGCCAGCGCCATCGAGACCGGCACCGAGCAGATGCTGGCTGGCAACTGCCTGGGGATGTCGCGCATGGCTGCTTGGGTGCGCCGGCTGATCTGGATCGACCTGATCGGCGGAGTCTTCCTGCCTGTTGGCATCGCCACCGCCGATGCGGGACTGCTGGCCTGGCTGACCGGTCTGCTTGCCTGGGCGCTGAAGACCGGCGGCTTCCTGCTCGGGCTTTCGGTTTTGCAGACCATGCTGGGGCGCATGTCCCGCCACAGCCTGCCCGACCTGATCGGCGTCGCCGCCCTGCTCGCGGTGCTGGCCATCATCCTGGTGCTGGCCAGCACGGGGATCGCGTGACCCCGCTCGCCCAGGGTTGTGCCGGGCTGGCGCTGGTGATGTGCTTCGCCCTGCTGCGCACCCGCCAGATCAGCGCCGCGGTGATTCTGCTGGCAGTGCAGTCGCTCACCGTCGCGGTGACCGCCGCTGTCATGCACCGGCCTGTGCTGGGGGTCGCGCCTCTGCTGCTCGCCGCCGCGGTCTGGTTCATCCCCCGCCGCAGCAATGCGCTGGTTCCGGGCACCGCGCCTGTCGGCGGCGCCAGGCTTGGCATCCTGGCCGCCTTCGCCCTGGCGGTCCTCTGCCAGTCGCAAGGCCCGCTGGGCATGCCGCTGGCCATCGTCCTGCTGTCCATGCTGCTGGCGACGACCCGGCGGCATCCGTTCATGCATGTCGCCGCCCTCGTCGCCCTCGGCAACGGCCTGGCCTTGGCCGCCTGCTTCGGCCCCGGCGACCCGCTCAGCCCGCCGGTTCTGCTGCCGCTCGGCTGCCTGCTGCTGCCGCTGCCGCTCGCGGCCGGCCTGTTGTTTCCCGACCTGATGCAGCGGGGCATCCGCGCCGCCGGCTGGCCAGGCTGGCTCGATCTGGCGGTCTCACTGGCGATCCTTGCCGCCACCATTGCCGCACCGCTGGACCCCACCGCAACCTTGTTCGCGCCGCTGCTGGCGTTCGACGGCGTGCTGCGCTCGGTTCGCCGCCGGCGGCGTCAGGCCGTCTCGCTGGAGCGTCGCGGTCTCGCGCTGTTGACCAGCCTGTTCCTGGTCCTGGCCGTCGCGGCCCCAGACCCCTTCACCGCCTGGCTGGCCGTGTTCGGCGTCGTCACCGCCTCGCTGCTGCCGGTGCTGACATGGCGATGGGACGAAGCGGTCCTGGCGTTCCAGGGCGCCGGCGCCGCCCTGCTCGGCCTGCTGTTGCTGACGTCGGCAACTGCCACGTTGGGCTTCTTCAGCCTGTTCACCGGCTGCGTCGCAATCGCTGGCGTCGTGCCGGACGTGGCGGCGGTGCTCGTCGTCATCATCCTGCGCCTGGCAACGCAGGGCGCCTGGCCGGGACTGGTGGCACAGGTGGGGCCTTGTATCGCCGTGTTGGCCGTGCTGGCCTGTGCTGCCATGTTGATCCGTACCTATGGCAGGCTTTCCGGGGCAACCGCTCGTCCCGCCCCGGCCGCCCTGCTGGAGCTGACTCAGGCCAGCGTTGCCGCGCTGTGCCTCAGCCTGAACCAGCCCGACAGCCGGTTCGCCGCCGTGCTGCTGCTGGTGCTGCTGATCCTGTCCCGAGCCTCGGTGCGCGTGGCCACCGGGCGGCTTTCGGCTATCGCCGTCGCCGGGCTGGGCGGCATCCCGCCGTTCGGCGTGTTTCCTGGCCTGCTGCTCGCTGCCCTGGCAGTGGCCGGCGATCAGCCGTGGCTCCTGCTGCCGCTCGGTGCCGCCGCTGTCGGTGTCATGGTCGCCAGCCTGCCGCGCCCAGTCGCCGGCGCCCCAACCGCTGGCGCCCCAGTTGCTGACGCCACAATCGCTGGCGCCACAATTGCTGGCGTCCCAACCGGCCGTGCCTGGTTGTCGATCGGCTGGCTGCCTCTGCTGCTGGCGTTCGTGATCGGCTACGCCGCCCCTGATCGCCTCATCCGCTGGTGCCAGATGCTCGCCTCCGGCCACGGATGACCGCGGCGGCCAGCATCATACAGGATGCCGAGGCCGAAATCTGCCGCCCGTGGTTGCGCCACATCCTGCCGCACGAGGGCTGGACCGCCCTGGCCCAGGCCGCCGCCGCCGAAACCTGGGGGCTGCTCGCCCACTGGGCCGACACGTTGCAGGTGCATGCGCTGTTTCTCGACCCGCAGCGGCTGACCATCGTGCCGGTCTCAACCCCGGTGCAATCCGGCCGCTACCCGGCGCTGTCGCCAATCCTGCCCGCCGCCGCGCTGTACGAACGCATGATCCACGACCTGTGGGGCCATCTGGCCGCGGGGGCGGCCGACTTGCGGCCCTGGACCGACCACGGACGCTGGCCGCTGTCCCGGCCAATGGCGCTGCGGCCGGAGCCACGACAAACCAGTGAACCGCCGCCGGCCCACCCGCTCGGTCCTGGCAGCGCGATGCTGCTGCCGCTGGGTCCCATCTGGGGGCTGCTGGACGAGGCTGCCCATCTGCGGCTGACCCTCGACGGGTCCGTCATCCGGCACGCAGAGGCGCGGTTGGGCTTCAGCCACAAAGGCACCCCCACCCTGATGCGCGGCAAGTCGCCGCATGCCGCCGCGCGCTTCGCCGCGCGCTTGTCCGCCGACGCCACCGTCGCCCACGCCGTGGCCTTCGCCCATGCCACCGAATCGGCTCTCGACGTCGCCATGCCGCCGCGCGTGGTGCGGCTGCGCATCGTCATGCAGGAGATCGAGCGGATCGCCGTCCATCTCGACAACATCGCCGAGGTCGCCCGCCTCGCCCACTGCCCGCCGCTGCGCAGCCGCTGCGGCCTGCTGCGAGAGGTTCTGCTGCGGGCCGCCGAAGCCAGCTTCGGCCACCGCCTGATGATGGACTGCGTGGTGCCGGGCGGCCTGGCCACCGACATCGCCGAAGGCGGACCCCAGGTGATCCTGCGTGCGCTGGGCGACATCGCATCGGGTCTGCCGGCAATCCGCCGGCTGCACGAGGGTCCGGTCCTGGCCTCACGCCTCAGCGGCGTCGGCCGCGCCGACGGTGGCACCGTTGCTGCCTTCGGGGTCGGCGGCGTCATCGGCCGTGCCGCGGGCAGCGGCTTCGATGCCAGGATCTGGCTCGACCCCGGCTATCGCAACCTCGACCCCCGGGTTGCTGCCCGGCCAGGGGGTGACGCCGCTGCCCGCCAGTACCTGCGCATCCGCGAGATCGAGGAAAGCCTGCGGCTGATCAGCAGCGCGCTCGATAGCCTGCCGCAGGGTCCGGTCAGCGTGGCCCTGCCGCAGCAAAGCGGCGAGGGCATCGGCTGTGCCGAATCAGCCCGCGGCGACGTCTGGCACTGGTTGCGGCTCGATCACGGGCAGATCGCCGCCTGCTTCCCGCGCGACCCGGGCTGGGCAGCCTGGCCCCTCGCTGAACGTGTTTTGGCGCGGGCGCCGGCCAGTGATATCGATCTGATCCGCGCCTCCCTGGCGCTGCCCGCTTCCGGAATGGACTTATGATCCGACGCTCGCCCCGGTCCGAACCGGCCGAACCGATCGATGCGGCCACCACGGCATCGCTGTCCGCCCGGCTGGATGCGGCGGCACAGGCCCGGCTGGGCCGCAGCCTGGCAATCCGTCACATCAATACCGGCAGTTGCAACGGCTGCGAGTTGGAGCTGCGGGCGCTGTCCAACGTGCTGTACGACATGGAGCGATTCGGCCTGCGGCTGGTGGAAAGCCCGCGCCACGCCGATGTCCTGCTGGTGACCGGGCCGCTGACCCGCAACCTGGCCGCCGCGCTGGAACAGGCCTGGGACGCAACGCCAGAGCCGAAATGGGTCATCGCCGTCGGCGACTGCGCGATCGACGGCGGGGTGTTCAAGGGCAGTTACGCGGTCGCCGGCGGCGCCGGCCAATCCGTCCCCGTCGACCTGACAATCAGCGGCTGCCCGCCCCACCCTGCCCGCATCCTGGCCGCACTGCGCACAATGCTGGAAGCCAGCGCGTCTTGAACCGGATGATGCTGCCCGCCGCTTGAATTCGTCTGCCGCCTGCCTTTCCGCCGCTTAAATAACAATCCGCTGATCAGGCCAGCTTTTGCTTCTACACGCGCCCGCACAGCGGCAGCGTCTGGCGGAAACCTGCCTGACGGAACCGGCAGAAGGAAGGTCCGCTTCCGCGGCAGTAACGTTGGAAACGGACCGCACCTAACCACGAAACCAGGCCATGAACGGGATGATAACCTGTGACCGCTCCCGGTTCGTGGAGCAGTGACTCGCTTAGCTAACGGTCGGCGTGGCGATCTTCTTGCTGTGCGAGCGGTGCGCGCTGATCTTGTGCACCGAGGCATGGTGGTGACTTCTGGACTTGCTCGCCGCCATGACCGGCGACGTGACCAGGGCGGCAGCCGGCATAACAAAGGCCAGCGCAAACATCAGGCGCTTGAGTGTCGTCATCACGAGCGTGTGCTCCGGAAGGGTGAAAAGCCGCAGGGAGTTAACAGTCGGGGCAAAGAAACCGCCCTAATCGACTGACAACATGATGCGTGACCGCGATGAAAAAACGCAAGCGAATTTAAGCGCGAGATTGTGATCGACATCTTAGAGCAAGCCGTAGCGGCACGCCAGCCACAGTTTCTGCCACTTCGCCAAGCTGACCCGCTGCTCCAGCCGCTGCCAGCCACGCCGCTCCAGCGCCGAGAGGATCGCGTCATAGGTTGCCCCCATCAGCCGCGCCGGCTTCATCGCCTGAGGGTCGCAGCGGTCCATCGCGTCCCGCGCCTGGCGGAAATAGGTGTGCGCCAAGGCGGCCAGACGGTCGCACACCGCCGGCAGACCCGGCGCCTGCGGCAGCGTCGCGGGATCTGCCGGCACGCCGGCGTCCCGCAGGTACTCGGCCGGCAGATAGATCCGTCCGCGCCCGGCATCCTCCTGGATATCCCGCAGGATGTTTGTCAGTTGTAACGCTCGGCCCAGCGCATGGGCGACGTCATCGGCGGCGGCCGAGTCGTCGCCGAACGCCCGCACGGACAGCCGCCCGACGGCCGAGGCCACCCGGTCGCAGTACAGGTCGAGCGCGGCCATCGATGGTGCCACGACAACGGTCTCTGCGTCTGTCTGCATGCCGTCGATGACCGCCAGAAAGTCTTCGGCCCGCAGGCTGAACCGTTTGACCGCCGCCGCCAGCACGCGCGTCACCGGTCCCTCGGTCCGGCCGTGGTAGAGCCCGGCGATGTTGTCACGCCACTGCGCCAGGCAGCGGCGCTTGTGGTCCATCGCGCCGGCCTCGTCGGCGATGTCGTCGACCACTCGGCAGAACGCATAGATCGCGTACATCGCGTGCCGCCGGTCCGGCGGCAGCATCCGCATGCCGTGGTAGAACGACGTGCCGGCAGACCGCACGATCGCCTCGACCGCATCCAGATCGGCCCTTGCGACCCCCAGCGGCGTTGGGCCCAGTGACGCCGGGCGGTCCCTCATGCCAGATGCCGCAGCGCCGCCGCCACGCTCAGCATGGCGTCGGCCTTGCCCAGCTTGACCCTGCCGGCAATCGGATCCTGCCGACCAAGCCGCCGCGCCAGCCGCCGCGCCAGGCCCAGGATCACGCCGGTTTCCAGCCGCAGGCGGCGGCTGCGCACCACCCGTGGCAACTCCCCGGCCGCATGGTTCATCCGGTCGATGCGGTCCAGCAAGGTATCGAACACCCGGCGCAACGTCGGCGTCGCCGCGGCACCTTGCAGTTCGTCGACCGAGGCGCCGAAATGCGTCAGCAGCGCCTGCGGCAGATAGCACCGGTCCAGTTCCCGCAGGTCCTTGGCGCAGTCCTGGATGTGATTCAGGATCTGCAGCGCGCTGCACAACGCATCTGAAGCCGGGTAGCATCGGTCGCCTTCGCCGTGCAGGTCCAGCACGTAGCGCCCGACCGGCATGGCGGAGTAGGCGCAATAGTCGTACAGCTCGTCGATCGTCGCATAACGCTGCTTGGTCGCATCCTGACGGAACGCGATCAGCAGGTCGGTGGCATGCCGGGTGGTGACACCGGTCTGCGCCAGGCTGGCCCGCAGCGCCGCGGCGCTGGGCGAGCCGTCGGCCCGCCGCCCCAGCAGCACGTCCTCCATGATGTCCAGCCGCTGCAGCTTGGCCTGCGGCGTCAGCACCGGCGAATCGGCGATGTCGTCGGCGTTGCGGGCAAACGCGTAGAACCTGTGCACCGGCTCGCGCAGCCGGGGTGCGATCAATCGCGAGCCGACGGGGAAGTTCTCATCCTTCCGGTCCTTCCCCGACCAGCTTTCGACGTTCAGATCCGCGGCGTTCCCGCCCGTCGCGCTGTTCTCGTTCATCATCCCGCGGTATCCTGATACGCTCGCCCCTTCCAGGCCACGCCGCGCCCCAGATAGTGGTTCGCCGCCGATCCGACCGTCGCGGCCATGTAGAACAACCCCACCAGCGGCAGCAGCAGCGCCCACAGAAAGGAGCGGCCGAACCGGCGCAACGTCGGCAGATACGACGCCGTCAGCATCAGCCACGCCGCAAGCCCCAGCCAGAACGCAGCACCTTGACCGAACAGCACCAGCGCGGGCGGCGCCAGCCAGATCACCGCCATCGCAACCGTGGTGCCGGCCAGCAGCAGCAGCGAGTAGCGCAATTGCACGAACGCGGTGCGCGTGATCATCCGCCAGATGTCGCCGACCGCCGGGTAAGGCCGCACAGAACGTGCAAGGTCGGCATGCCCAAGCCAGATGCGGCCGCCTTTCTTGACTGCGGCGGCCAGGGCAACATCGTCAATCAGGGCGCCTCTCATGCTCTCGATCCCGCCGATCCGAAGCAGCGCGCGCCGGCGCACCAGAATCGTGCCGCCAGCCGCCGCGGCGGTGGCCTTCAGCCCGTCATTGACCCAGGAAAACGGGTAAAGCAATTGGAAGAAGAAGACAAAGGCCGGCACCAGGGCCTTTTCCGCCCAACTGTCGCAGGCCAGCCGCACCATCTCCGACACCAGGTCCAGCCCGCCCTGCTCGATCCGAGCGACCAACGCGGTGACGTGCATCGGGTCATGCACGATGTCCGCATCGGTCAGCAGCACCAGTTCGGCATCGTCCGCTTCCCGCACACCCTGCGCCACCGCCCACAGCTTGCCGCTCCAGCCAGCCGGGCGCGGCCTGCCGGTCAGCACCGTCAGCCGCTTGTCGCCGATGCCGCGGGCAATCCGGCCGGTGCCGTCGCTGCTGTCGTCGTCAATCAGGATCACCCGCAGCCCGCCGGCGTAATCCTGCCCCAGCAATGAGCGCAAGCTGGCCTCGATCACCGTTGCCTCGTCACGCGCCGGCACCACCACCGCAACCGGCGGGGTACCTCGTGGATAGGCTACCGGCAGCACAGGGCCAGCCTGCCAGAAGTTGCCGCGGGCAAACATCAGATACAACCAGATCAGCAGGGTCAGCGCCGCGAGAAGAATCATCCCTTCAGCATGCCGTTGGCGCGAAACCAGGCAACCGCGTCGGCCACCGCCAGACGCGCAGGCCGCGCCTGATAGCCCAGCTCCGCCGTCGCCTTGGCCGAGGAGAAGAACATCTTCTTGCGCGCCATCTTCAGGTGGTCGCGGGTCATCAGCGGGGCGATGCCGGTGACCTTCGCCAGCCCCTCCATCGCCAGCGCCGCCGGCCAGACCACCGACTCGGGCAGCCGGATCGACGGCGGCCGGCGCTGCGCCACCTCGGCCACCAGGCCCAGCACATCCTTCAGCAGCATGTTCTCCCCGCCCAGCACATAGCGCTCGCCGATGCGGCCCTTCTCCAGTGCCAGCACGTGGCCCTCCGCCACGTCGTCGACATGGACGACGTTCAGCCCGGTGTCGATATAGGCCGGCATCCGCCCGGCAGCGGCGTCCAGGATCATCTTGCCGGTCGGCGTCGGCTTGATGTCGCGCGGACCCACCGGGGCGGCGGGATTGACCACCACAACCGGCAGCCCGTCCCGCTTCGCCAGGTCCAGCACCGCCCGTTCCGCCAGGTACTTGGACCGCTTGTAGACGCCGACGAAATCCGCCTCATGCGTCGGCGTCGCCTCATCGGCCAGGGTGCCGTCGCCGATCTGCCCCAGCGCGGCGACAGAGCTGCAATGGACAATCCGCTCGGCACCCGCCTGGGCGGCGGCGCGCACCATGGCCAGCGCGCCCTCGACGTTCGCCAGCAGCATCGCCTGTGGCTCCGGCACCCAGATCCGGTAGTCCGCCGCCACATGCACCACATACCGGCAGCCCGCCGCCGCCCGCTGCAGCGACCCGGGCTCAGTCAGGTCGCCCACCACCACCTCGGCATCCAGCCCGGCCAGGTTGCGCCGGTCGCTGGCTGGCCTGGTCAGCAGCCGCAGCGTGTGCCCGCGTGCCGCCAGCACCCGGGCAACGGCAGAGCCGACAAATCCGGTGGCACCTGTGACCAGGGTGGTCATCGCCGCGTCTCCCTCCAAGGCCATGTTCTGGCAAATCGCATCGTGGCAAACCGCATTGCAGCAAACCGCTGACTTGCGCCGTCCTGTCCGCCTGTATCGTCGCGCTGCATAGCGCGGCCCGCTGCCCGGCGAAACAGCCCCGCGAAACAGGCGGTGGCTTGCCCACCGCCGGCCACGCGGGCAGAAGCCGTGTCCCATGAAGCTTCTGTCATACGTCCTCGCCCTGCTGGGTGTCCTGCTGGCCCTGCTGCTGGTGTCATACTACGGCTTCGGCAACGTCGTTGCCGCCGTCAGCAAGATCGGCTGGCCAGAGTTCGGCCTGATCGTCGGCTGGCAGATGGTGCTGTTCGTCATCTGCGGGCTGGCCTGGGATCTGATCACGCCCGCGCGCACCATGCGTCGCCCCTGGGTGTTGATCTGGGGCCGCATGGTGCGCGATGCCTCGGCCAACTGCCTGCCGTTTTCACCGGTCGGCGGCTTCGTCTTCGGCGCCCGTGCCGTTACCTTGCACGGCGTCGAGTGGGCTACCGCCACCGCCTCCACCGTCATCGATGTCACCGCGGAGTTCCTGGCGCAGATCGCCTTTGCCTGCATCGGCCTCGGCATCCTGCTCGCCCGCGCTCCTCGTTCGGGGCTTGCGGTGCCCATCGAGGTGGGGATCGGCCTAGCCGTGCTCGCCTGCTTCGCCTTCGTCTGGGTCCAGCAGGGGGCGGCATCGGTGTTCGCCCGCATCGGCCGACGCATCGCCGGCAACTGGTTCACCGACGCCGAGGAGCGCATGGCAGTGCTGCAGTCGGAACTCAGCCTGATCTATGGCCACGCCGGCAAGCTGGCGCTGGGCTTCATGATGCACCTGATAGCCTGGATCGGCACCGGCATGGCTGGCTGGATCGCCTACCACGCGCTGGGCGCGCCGGTCGACTTCGACGATGCGCTGGCCATCGAGGCATTGCTGAGCGCCGCGGCCGCCGTCGCCTTCCTGGTTCCGGTCAACGCCGGCGTGCAGGAAGCCGGCTATGTCGGGCTGGGCGCCATCTTCGGCCTGCCGCCGGATGTGTCGCTGGGGGTCTCGCTGGTCCGCCGGGCGCGCGACATCGTCGTCGGCGTGCCCATCCTGCTGATCTGGCAAGCGATCGAGATGCGCCGCCTGCGCCTGACACGCCGCCAGCCGGCGCCGGCGGTCAAACCCTCGTCATTGACGAAATAGTCGCCCGGCGGCATCACTCCGGCCATGCGCATCGCCGCCCTTCTCGTTGCCGCCGGCTCCGGCAGCCGTTTCGGCACCGCCACGCCGAAGCAGTTCCTGACGCTGGCCGGCAAGCCGGTGATCCGCCATGCCGCGGAGGCGCTGGCCCCGCACGTCGCGCTGCTGCAGCCGGTTGGCGACATGGAGGCTATCGCAGCCGCGCTGCTGGGTATCCCTGGCTGCCTGCCCGTCGTCGCCGGCGGCGCCACCCGTCAGGACAGCGTCCACGCCGGGCTGCGGGCGCTGGCACCGCATGCCCCGGACATCGTGCTGGTGCACGACGCCGCCCGCCCGTTCATTCCCCCCGGCACCATCGACCTGCTGCTGACCGCCCTGCGCGAGGCAGCGGGCGCCATCCCCGGCGTGGCCGTTGCCGACACGCTGAAGCGGGTGGTGCGCGGGGTGATCACGCAGACGGTTTCCCGCACCGGCCTGTTCCGCGCGCAGACGCCGCAGGCGTTCCGCTTTGCCGCCCTGCTCGCCGCGCATCGCCTGGGCGTCAGCGAGGCGACCGACGACGCTGCATTGCTGGAGGCCGCAGGCCAGCCGGTCGAGGTCGTCGCCGGGTCCGAGGACAACATCAAGCTGACCTATCCTGAAGACCTGCCGCGGCTGGAGCGTATCTTGGCATCAACGACGCAGCCGCATGCCGGCACGCAGCCATCCGTCCTCGTCCCGCGCGTCGGCACCGGCTTTGACGTGCACGTGCTGCAAGCCGGGCGCGCGCTGTTCCTGTGCGGCGTCGGCATCCCGCATGACCAGGGCCTGGCCGGCCATTCCGATGCCGATGTCGGCATCCACGCGCTGTGCGACGCGATCTACGGCGCGCTGGCCGAGGGCGACATCGGCCGCCACTTCCCGCCCAGCCAGGCCGCGTGGAAGGATGCGGACAGCGCCCGCTTCCTGCGCCACGCAGCCGAACGCATCGCTGCCCGCGGCGGCCGGCTGGTCAACGCCGACGTCACCTTGATCTGTGAGCGGCCGAAGATCACGCCGCACGCCCCGGCGATGACCGCTCGGCTGGCCCAGTTGCTGGAGGTTGCCCCGACGCGGGTCTCGGTGAAGGCCACGACGACGGAAAAACTGGGCTTTGCCGGCCGCGGCGAAGGCATCGCCGCCCAGGCCGTGGTATCCATCCTCGTGCCAGAATGATCCCAGCGGAATGATCCAGCCGTCGGAGAGCCTGAGACCATGAGGACGCTACGCCGAAGCGCCGCGTTTCTGGCTGTTGTGCTGCTGGCCGGCTGTGCCGACCAGCCCTATGACACCGCCAATCCCCACCCGCCCGTCCCGGCCCTGATCCCGGAGGATATCCCCAAGCCGCCGGTCACCGCCGAGGCGCTGATGTGGCAGCCCGGCCACTGGGACTGGAACGGCAGCGGCTATCTGTGGGCCAAGGGCCAGTACGTTCCGGCCGCCGGCCACGGCAATCTGTGGATGCCGGGTTGGTGGTCGCGCAGCCCCGCCGGCTGGACCTGGCTGCCGCCGCACTGGACGTCCTGACCGGGCAACGGCCCGACCGTTTGAAGAACGGTCAACGCTTCGGCCGTTGATATCAATAGGTCATCTTCGACTGCAGCGCGAAATGCTCCGCCAGCGGCCCAAGCGCCAGGGCGGGCAGAAACGTCAGCCCGCCGACGATCACCACCGTGCCGATCAGCAGCCCGACGAAGTGGGCGCCACCGGTCTGGAATGTCCCGGCTGACGCCGGCACGATCCGCTTCGCCGCCAATCCCCCGGCGATGCACAGCACCGGCACGATCACCAGGAACCGTCCGGCGAACATCGCCAGCGCCAGCGTCAGGTTGAAGAACGCCGTGTTCGCGTTCAGCCCTGCGTAGGCGCTGCCGTTGGTCGCCGCGCCCGAGGTATAGGCATACAGCAGCTCGCTGAACCCGTGCGGACCAGCGTTGTTCAGCCCGGCCAGCCCGGCGGGCAGCACCGCCGCCACCGCTGCCAGCCCCAGGATGAACGCCGGCACCGTCAGCAGCACCAGCATCGTCATCTTCACCTCGTTGGCCTCGATCTTCTTGCCCAGGTACTCCGGCGTGCGGCCGATCATCAGCCCGGCGACGAACACCGTGATAACGGCGAACAGCAAGATGCCGAACAGCCCCGACCCCGGACCGCCGACCACGACCTCGTCCAGCATCATGTTGGCCATCAGCACCAGCCCGGACAGCGGCATGAAGCTGTCATGCATCGCATTCACCGCGCCGTCCGAGGATGCCGTCGTCACCGTCGCAAACAGCGCCGACTGGCTGATGCCGAAGCGGACCTCCTTGCCCTCCATGTTGCCGCCCACCTGCGGCGGACCCGCTTGGGCATCCAGGTGCAACGCCGCCAGCAGCGGGTTGGCAGCCGACTCCGAGGCATAGACTGTCCCAGCCCCGGCCAGGAACAGCACCGCCATCGCCGCGAACAGCACCCAGCCCTGCCGCTCATTGCCGACCATCCGCCCAAAGGTGTTGGTCAGCGCCGTGCCGATCAGGAAGATCAACCCCATCTCCAGCAGTCCGCACAGCGCCGTCGGGTTCTCGAACGGATGCGCCGAGTTGGCGTTGAAAAAGCCGCCGCCGTCGCCGGACAGCAGCTTCACCGCCACCTGTGAGGCAACCGGCCCCAGGGCCAGCACCTGCGGCGCACCCTGCGGCGTCATCGCGCGGACCGAGGCGCCCAGCGTCTGCGGCACACCCTGCCAGACCAGGAACAGCGTGGCGACGATGCAGACCGGCAGCAGCACGTACAGCGTGGCCCGCGTCAGATCGACCCAGACATTGCCCAAGGTGGCGGCCGAGCGCCGGGCGAAGCCGCGCACCAGGGCGATGGCGACGGCGATGCCGGCCGCGGCCGACAGGAAGGACTGCACGGTGATCCCCGCCATCTGCGTCAGGTAAGACAGCGTCGTCTCTCCCGCATAGGACTGCCAGCTTGTGTTGGTGGCGAAGCTGACGGCGGTGTTCAGCGCCAGCACCGGCGGCACGCCGTCAAGCTGCTGCGGGTTCAGCGGCAGCAGCCCCTGCAGCCGCTGCAGGCCATACAGCATGACGATGCCGGCCAGGTGGAACACCAGCAGGCCCAGGGCATAGGCCGGCCACGCCTGCTCCGCATTGGGGTCGATGTCGCCGATCCGGTACAGCGCCCGCTCGACAGGGCCCAGCATCCGGTCGAGTGCGGTATGACCACCGCTGAAGACCCGCGCCATGTAGCCGCCGAACGGCCGCACCGCGGCGGTGATCAGCGCGGCGAACAGACCGATCTGCAGCCAGCCCTGCCAGGTCATGGCCGATCCCGCTCTGGCCGTCTGGTCATCCGCACGCAGGCGTAGACATACCAGGCTGCCGCGGCGAATGCGGCCAGCATCAGCAACAGCATCAACAGGTCGGCCAATCTGTCATCCTCGCGTTTTCGTCGCGGCAGCCCGGCAGCGGCTCATGCTGCTGCCACAACAGCTCGTTATCCAGGGATATAAACGCCATGCCTGCCGAACCGGCGAGATGTATTAAAGCCATAACGCTGGGGCCCCGCCGCCCCGGGGTCAGCGCGAAATCGCCGTCACGGACAGTGCCGGATCGCCGCTGCGGTCAATCCAGCAGCCACGGCGCCGCCGCGGGTGCAGGTGGCATCACCGGAACGGCGAATCACGCGATCAGACAAAACGACCAGACTGTGTGCTCGATCACAGAGCGGGTCCGCGCCCTGCGATAGGACCCCGTCCTGTACGCCCCCCTGTTGCCACCGTCCGCTGAGTGAGATCCAGGCGTCGCTGGCGAGACATGCATGGAGGGCGACAAACACACAGGAGGATCCATGCCAGCTCTGAAACCAGATGCCCGCGCGGCCGAAGCGGAAAAGATCCGCATCGACGCAGCCAAGGCCGAAGACCGCGTTGGGGTGCAGCACGACAACGGCGATGAGGCACGGTATCCGGGACGCTGGGGCAACTACTCGAAGGGACTGCTGCACGACGATCGGGGCGACGTCGTCGCAGCCTCTTACGACAGCATGCTCAAGGCTTTGAAGACCGGCATCCCGGCGGACTTCGAGGCGATTGAGCTGGGCGGGGACGTGCCGCTGGTCGATCCGCAGGCGGGACTGGCCTACACGCTGGAGGGCGGCGATCCGCAGTCCTTTCACTTGGCGCCGGCACCAGCCCTGGCAAGCGCGTGGCGCGCCGGCGAAGCCGTGGAGGACTACTGGATGGCGCTGCTGCGCGACCTGCCGTTCAGCCGTTATGAGACCGATCCGCTGGCCCAGGCTGCGATCGCCGATCTCAATGCGCTCTCAGACTTTCGCGGGCCAAGGCAGGGTGGGAAGGTCACCGGCAAGACGTTGTTCCGCGGCTTCACCAAGGGCGACCTGCTGGGACCCTACGTGTCGCAGTTCCTGCTGCTGCCGTTCGACTTCGGCGCCATCCATGTCGAGCAGACATTCCAGACGTTCCTGCCGGTCGGCGGCGGCGGCAAGGACTACATGACTGACTTCCCGTCCTGGCTGGCGGTGCAGAACGGCGCGGCAACGGATCCGACATCGTTGCGCTCCCTGCCGTTCGGCGGCAACCTGTTTGATCCCAGGCGGCGGTTCCTGCGCGACGGCCGGGGCCTCGCGGCTTACGTCCATGTCGACGTCCTGTTCGAGGCATACTTCAACGCCTGCCTGGTGGCGCTCGACCTGGGCGCGCCGTTCAACGTCGGCAATCCCTACAACACCACCAAGAAGGAGCAGGGGTTCGGAACCTTTGGGACGCCCTATGCCAAGACACAGGTCGCAGCGGTCGCATCGCCGGCCTTGAAGACGGTCTGGTTCCAGAAATGGTTTGTCCATCGCGTCCTGCGGCCAGAGGCCTATGGCGGCCTGGTCCATAAAACCCTGCTGCCGGCCGGCGACCCGCTGCACAAAGTCTATCCGGTGCATGACGACGTGCTGAAATCAGACGGCGTCAAGCGGGTGCAGGCCAAGTATGGCAGCCACCTCCTGCCGGAAGCGTTTCCCGAGGGATGTCCATGGCATCCGTCGTACGGCCAGGGACACGGGACGGTCGCCGGCGCGTGCGCAACGATGCTGAAAGCCATCTTCAATGAGGACTTCGTGATTGCCAACCCGATGATGCCCAGCGACGACGGGCTTTCGCTGCAACCCTACAAGGGCGGGGACAAACTCACCCTTGGCGGTGAGGCGGACAAGCTGGCGGCGAACATCGCATTGGGACGGAATCACGCCGGCGTCCACTGGCGGTCGGATTACGACCGTTCGTTGATCCTGGGCGAGGAAGTCGCCATCCGCGTGCTGCGGGACCAGAAAGCGACGTTCAATGAGGTCGCCAGTTGGACCTTCACACGGTTCGACGGGACGAAGATCACCATCTGACGGCCCTGATGGTGTGGCCCGAACGGAGCCTTCCGGGCGGCCACACCACTCTCTCATCAACCCGTTGCGGTCGACGTGACGTGTCTCCTGACCGCCGGTTGAGCGCACTGCCGCTTCGCTGAAAGGCGTCGGCCCACGTGAACATGCCGCATGACGCCTTGGGCTTCGCCGGGTGCGACTCCTGGAAAAAGCCGCCGCATCGGCGCGCGTGACCGGCAAGCGGACACCTGGTTGATACCACACCTCAGCTCCATGACTTATCGGCGTTAATCCAGCAGCCACGGCGCCGCCGCGGCCTGGGCGATCTGCCGCACCTGGCCCAGCAGCCCCGGCCCCACCGGGATACCGTCGCGCAGCCGCGCCTCGGCGTGCTTCCACTGCGGATCCCCCGCCACCATCACCGGCCGCGCCGCATCGACCGGCGTCGTGGCCCGCAGCGCACCGAGGAACGTCGCCACGTCGGTCTGGAAGTCGTCCGACTCGCGGAAGATGTTCGGGTCGATCGCCATGAAGAAGTGCCCGATATCCACGCCCTCCGGCTTCCTGGTGTGCATCGGGTCGGTGATCAGGCTCGCCCCCGACAGGCACGACGCCAGGATGTTGACCATCACCGCCAGCCCATAGCCCTTGTAGCTGGAGTTCTCCGCCGTCCCGCCCAGCGAGGTCAGGAAGCCGCCCTTCTCCTTCGCCACCAGCGGATCGTTCGACGGCCGGCCCTCGGCATCCAGCACCCAGCCATCCGGCGTCGGCAGCCCCTCGTTGGCCTTGTTGCGGATCCGCCCGGCCGCCACCGTCGTCGTCGCCATGTCCAGCAGGAACGGCACCCCATCGGCGCTGGGCGCGGCGAACGACCAGGGGTCGGTCCCCAGCCTGGCCTGCTTGCCGAAGGTCGGCGCCACCTGGATGCCGGACGCCGAGGTGCATGCCATCCCGATCAGCCCCTGCCTGGCCGCCATCAGCGCATAGAAGCCGGCCGCGCCGAAATGCGCGGAATGATGCACCACGGCCGCCGCCATGCCCGCCTTGGCGGCCTTCTCGATCGCCGTCGCCATGGCGAAATGCGCCGGCACGTGCCCCAGGCCGCCGCCGCCATCCACCACCGCCGAAACCGGCGTCTGCCGCACGATCCGCGGCTGCGCCTGCATCTTCGCCCGCCCTGCCCGCCGCAGCCCGTCATAGCTGGGAATCATCGAGATGCCGTGGCTGTCCACGCCGTGCAGATCCGCCCAGGACAGGATCTCCGCCGTGACCTCGGCATTCGCCTCCGGCATGCCCCACCCCAGCAGGATGGCCTTCAACTGGGCACGATGGTCGGCATAGGACGCGGGCATGGACGAAGCTCCCCTCGGATGGTGGTCCGCGAGCCTTGCGCGTCCGGGATGTTCCGGCAAGTCTGTCGCCCACCCGATGCATCCCCCGGAGGCACAAGATGGCCGCGTCCGAAACCCTGCTGCAGGCCCGTTTCGGCCTCGACCTGCCGGACACCGAGGTGCCGGACAGCATCGCCCCGCTGATCGACCGGCGCGTCACCCGCCGCTACAGCGAACAGGACGTGCCACAGGCGCTGCTGAACGGCCTGCTGGCCGCCGCCCAGTCCGCCCCGGCAAAGTCCGACCTGCAGCAGTTCTCCGTCGTGGTGCTGCGTGACCGGGGCCGCATCCGTCAGATCGCCGACTGGATCGGCACCATGGACTGGATCGCCACCGCGCCGGTGTTCCTGGTGTGGTGCGGCGACATGCGCCGCGGCCAGCGCCTGTGCGCCCTGCACGGCATGCCGCATGCCAACAACAACCTTGACACCTTCCTCAACACCGCCGTCGACGGCGCCCTGGCGATGGCCCAGTTCATGGCGGCTGCCGACGCCGTGGGCCTGGGCACCTGCCCGATCAGCTATGTCCGCAACCATATTGAGCGTGTTTCGCCGCTGCTGGGGCTGCCCGGCGGCGTCTATCCGATCGCCGGCCTGACCCTGGGCTGGCCGCTGTTCCGCCGCCCCGCCTCCATGCGCCTGCCGCCCGCCGTGGTCGTGCACCATGAACATTATGACGACAGCGATCTGCCGGCCCAGGTCGCCGCCTATGACCAGCGCCGCCACGACCGCGACCCTGTTGCCCCTTCCAGCCAGAAGAACCGCGACATCTACCCGCCGCGCGACGGTGTGGCCTGGGGTGAGAACGCCGCCCGCCAGCTTTCGGTGCCCGAGCGGTTCGGCTTCGCCAGCTACCTGAAGACGAAGGGTTTCGACCTTGCCTGACGATGCCCCGCTGACCCCGCCGCGCGCCACCGTCCGCGCCCGCCACGCCGCCAGCCTAATCGTGCTGCGCCAGGCCGGTGGCGAGGCCTTCATGCTGATGGGCATGCGCGGCGCCCGCCACCGCTTCATGCCCAACCGCCTGGTGTTCCCGGGCGGCCGCGTCGACCGCGCCGACTTCACCGCCGCCTTCGCCGCCCCGTTGCCCGAAGCCACCCGGCGCGCCCTGGGCAAGAAGACCAACCCTGCCCTGGCGCACGCCCTGGCGCTGGCCGCGGCCCGCGAGCTGCGGGAGGAGACCGGCCTGTCCTTGGGCACCCCGCCCCGGCTGGACGGGCTTTACTACCTGGCCCGCGCCGTCACCCCGCCCAGCCAGCCGATCCGCTTCAACGCCCGCTTCCTCATCGTTGAGGAACGCCATGTCACCGGCGAGCTGGGCGGCGACGGCGAACTGGACAACCTGCGCTTCTACGGCATGGCCGAGGCGCTGGCGCTGGAACTGGCCCGCCCGACCCGGCTGGTGCTGCAGCAATTGCAACTATGGCTGGCACTATCCCCGGCGGAGCGTGTAGCAACAGTTGCAACCCCGGTGTTGCAGCGCGATCGCGGCTGGCTGATGGAGTAGCCGTCTTGGTATCGGTCTTGCTTCAACATCGGACAAAGTCTGCACCTTGAAGGCCGCTGATGACCGAACTGCATTTCCTCACCATCGCCCAGGCGTCCGCCCAGATCAAAGCTCGGCGTTTGTCGCCGCTGGACCTGACGCAAGCGTTCATGGACCGCATCAAGCACCTGGACGGACAAATCAACAGCCACCTGTTGTTGCTGGAAGAACAGGCACTGGCCGATGCGAAACAGGCAGAATCCGACATCGCATCGGGGCACTGGAAGGGCCCGCTGCACGGCATCCCGATCGGCCTGAAAGACATCTACAACACCAACAATATCCGCACCACCGGCCACTCCGCCCTGTTCCGCGACCACATCCCCACCGAGGATGCATTCACCGTCACCCTGCTGCGCCGTGCCGGTGCCGTCATAACGGGCAAGCTGGCAACGTGGGAGTTTGCCATCGGCGGCTCCTCGTTCGACCTGCCCTGGCCGCCGGCGCGCAACCCCTGGGACCTGACGCTGGACCCGTCCGGGTCGTCCTCCGGGTCCGGCGCCGCGGTCGCCGCCGGCCTGTGCATGGGCGCGATGGGCAGCGACACCGGCGGCTCCATCCGAGGGCCGGCCGCCTGGTGTGGCATCGCCGGCCACAAGCCGACCTATGGGCTGCTGAGCCGGCGCGGCATCCTGCCGCTGTCGTTCTCGCTGGATCACGCCGGGCCGATGTGCTGGACCAGCGAGGACTGCGCGCTGATGCTGCAGGTCCTGGCCTGCCACGATCCGCGGGATCCCGGCAGCGCCTCGGTTCCGGCCGCCGACTACAGCGCCGGCCTCGGCAACAGCCTGGCCGGACTGCGCGTCGGGGTGGTCCGGCACTTCTTCGAGAAGGACCTGATCACCGACCCCGAAACCATCGCCGCGCTGGAGAACAGCGTGCTGGTCCTGCGCGACATGGGCGCCGTCGTCCGCGATGTGACCCTGTCGCCGTTCAGCGCCTATGCCGATTGCGGCAGCCTGATCTCCCGCAGCGAGGCCTATGCCATCCATCAGCATTGGCTGCGCACCTCGCCGGAGCTGTACGGCACCTTTGGCCGCCACCGGCTGATGGCCGGCGCCTTCATCCTGGCCGCCGACTACATCAATGCCCAGCGTGAGCGCACCCGCCTGGTCGCCGAGTTCGCCGACGCGATGCGCGAGGTCGACGTGGTGATCTTCCCCACCGCCCGCTGCCCGGCTCGCCCGATCGGCGAGGACTCGATGGCCTCCGGCTTCCAGCCGTTCTTCAACCGCGCGTTCAACGTCACCGGCAGCCCGGCCCTGTCGATCTGCAACGGCTTCAGCCAGACCGGCCTGCCGCTGGCGTTGCAGATCGGCGGCCGTCCGTTCGAGGACGCGCTGGTGCTGCAGGTCGGCCATGCGCTGGAGCGTGCGCTGGATACCAGGTCGGGGCGGCCGTCAGCCGTGTGCTGATGGGCTACCTGTATCCGACAGTGTCCATGATGCCCGTATGAATCGCGGTGCGATAGATTGCTTCGGCAAAGCGGGGGTCGTCGCCCCAATGGTCGGCCTCGTCAGGCCGAAGCCACAGCGGGCCCTCAAGCATCACTTCTTCCAGCAGATCGGCATCGACCGGCACGACCACGCCGCATGTCATGGCGAAGTCCGCCGGCCAGCAGAGCCGGCCGGCGAATGCCAAGCCAGGCTCAGCGCTGGCGGTCAGAGCTTCGTCGACCAGCCACGTCTCGCTGTGGCGCAGCAGGTCGGTGACCATCATACCGGCGACGTCGTGTTGGCGGTCGATCCGCCAGACCGAGAACCGGGCGCCACGGATCGCCTGCAGCACGCGCGCCTCGTCGGAGTCGTCTGCCAGCGATGCCGCCTTCGCGTAACGGTCGATGGCCCGCGAGCGCCGCGGTCTCGCGGTATGAACCGCCAGATCGAAAACCAGCGTCATCTCTTCCTCGCTGTCGGCGACGAGAGCCGGCCCATCGGCAAGGCCGAGATGCCGAGCCCGTTCCACAATGGCGGGTTGCGCCAGGTAATCGAGGGCGGCAGTGTGGTGGCGCACGGAAATCGCGCGCAGATGACGATAGCGATCCAGGATCTCGTCTTGCTGCAAGATATCCTCCGCGTCGTGTGGGTGGCCTGATACCAGGCGGCGCTTGCGCTGACTGGTATTGCGCGTGGGGTTTCCAAACGGGCGTGTCATGCGGCCGCGCGCAAAATCAATAAGATACCAGCCGACCGCCAGCAGACAAAACCGTCAGTTCATCGGTCGGCTGGTCTGAGCGGCTTCTCCTGCACACACCATAACGCCGGTTAAGTCGAGTCGGAGCCGGGCGGCTCAAGGCTGAGCCGTGTTGCCTCGAATGTGATCAAGGCGAAGGTTTCCCAGCCAACTGACAATTGTCGCGTCTCTGCGACGCAACCGTTCAGCGGACGACGACCCGGCGCTCACGCCGGTCAGGCTACCGATATCTGCGTGAAATCGATGAACCAGCTCTGCACCGGCACGAAGCCCTGCACCTTCCTCGACATCGCCCGCGGGTTCAGGTCGTGCACGATGAACAGCCACGCTGCCTGATCGACGATCTTGCCGTGCGCCTCGGCCAGGATCCTCGTCTGCTCCGCGCTGTCGAAACTGGCCTGCGCCTGCTTCAGCAGCGCCGTCACCTCCGGGTCGTCCCAATGCCCCCAGTTGTAGTTCGTCGGCGAAAAACTGTCCTTGGCATAGTAACGAAACATCGTCGACGGATCGACCGAGCTCAGGCTGATGTTGACGCCCTGCACGCCGTGCGACTGGGTGGACTGCGGGTCGCTGCGGATCGCCACCAGCATGGTCCCCCACTCGACCACGTCGAAGTCGACCTGCAGCCCGACCGCGGCGAGGTTTTGCTGCAGGAACTCGTTCATCGGGATCGGCAGCATCTGTCCCGAGCCGGAGGTGGAGATCATGATCTTCGCCTTCGCCGGCTTGTCGGGACCGTATCCCGCTGCCGCCAGCAGCGCCTTCGCCTTCGCCGGGTCGTAGCCATAGGCCTGCGTCGGCTTGCCGAACAGCTTGTTGCCCGGCGGATACAGCCCCACCGCCGGCTTGGCGATCCCGTTCAGCAGGTCGCACAGCCCGGCTCGGTCGATCGCATAGTTCGCCGCTTGGCGCACCCGCACGTCGCTGAACACCGACCCCGGTTCGGTGTTCAGCACGTACGGCCAGGTGTGCGGATACGGCCACAGCGTCACGGTGAACCCAGCTTGCTTCAATGACGGGATCGAGTCCGGCGCCGGCACCTCGATCCAGTCCACCTGGCCGGAGCGCAGGGCGGCAATGCGCGTCGTCGCCTCCGCCATCGGGCTGACCACCAGCTTGTCCAGCTTGGGAATGCGCGTCTTGTCCCAGTAGTCGTCGTTGCGCACCATCTCGATGAACTGCCCAGGCACCACCCGGGTGATCCTGAACGGCCCGGTGCCGGACGGCTTCTTGCCGAACGCCGCCCACGTCTTGCCCACCGCCTCGAACTGCGCCGGGCTGACCATCAGCACCCGGGTCAGCAGGTACGGCAGGAAGCTGAACGGATACTTCGTGGTAATGACGATGGTCGTGTCGTCGGCCTTCTGGAACGTGTCCACCATCGACACCGCCGCCTTGACGATCGGCGCGGCCGGCGCGTCGTACTGCGGCGACTTGTCGTCATAGATCCGGCGCAGGTTCCAGATCACCGCATCGGCGTTGAACTCCGACCCGTCATGGAACTTCACCCCCTGGCGCACGCTGAACAGCCAGCGCAGCGGGTTGCCCTCGTCGGTCTTCCACGCGGTGAACAGGCCGGGCGTGATGTCCGCCGGCTTGTCCGGGTTGTGCCGCAGGTCCCAGTTGACCAACGCGTCATACGGCGGATACCCCAGGAACCGGTAGCCCTCGAAGCCGTTGTTCGGAATGCCGTGCGCGCTGGGCAGATCGGCCGCGGTCATCGCGATCCGCAACGTCCCGCCGCTAGAGGTTCCAGCCCCGGCGGCCAAGGCAGGCATCGCCGGCGCCGCCGCGGTCGCGGCGATCCCGGCCAGCAGATCACGTCGCTGCATTGTCTGTATCAGGTCCTCATGCCGTGGCCGCCCCTAATGGGCAATCAGGTGAACGGCCAATCAGGTGAACGGGCAATCAGGTGGATGGGCAGTCAGGCCATGCTAATCTGCGTGAAGTCCTGATACCAGCTTTGCGCCGGCCTGAAGCCGGTCACCTTCTTCGACATCGCGCGCGGGTTCAGGTCGTGGACGATGAACAGCCACGGCGCCCCGTCCACCACCATCCCATGCGCCTTGGCCAGCATCGCATCCTGCTCGGTCTTGTCGAACGTCGCCTGCGCCTTCTTCAGCAGGTCCGTCGCCGCCTGGCTGTCCCAGTGCCCCCAGTTGTAGTTCACCGGCGAGAAGCTGTCCTTGGCGTAATAGCGGAACATCGACGACGGGTCGGTGAAGCTCAGGCTGATGTTGATCCCGTTGTCGCCGTGCGAGGGGCCAGACTTCGGGTCGCTGCGCACCGCCACCAGCATCGTCCCCCACTCGACCACGTCGAAGTCGATGTCCATGCCGACCGCCTTGAAATTCTCCTGCATGAACTCGTTCATCGGGATCGGCACCATCTGCCCTGAGCCGGAGGTCGAGATCATGATCTTCGCCTTCACCGGCTTGTCGGGCCCGTAGCCGGCCTCCTGCAGCAGCGCCTTGGCCTTCTGCGGGTCATACTTGTAGTGGTTCGCCGGGGTGCCGAACAGCTTGTCCTCCGGCGGATACAGCCCCGCCGCCGGCCGCGCCGTGCCGTTCAGCAGCGCGCACAGCCCGTCGCGGTCGATCGCGTAGTTCAGCGCCTGCCGCACCCGGACATCCTTGAACGGCGAGCCTTCGATGCAGCTCAGCGCATAGGGATACGTGTGTGGATACGCCCACAGGCTGATCTGCAGCCCCGCCGCCTTCAACGACGGGATCGAGTCGGGCGGCGGCACCTCGATCCAGTCCACCTGGCCCGACCGCAGCGCCGCCACCCGGGTGGTCGCCTCCGGCATCGGGTAGACCACCATCTTCTCCAGCTTGGGAATGCGCGCCTTGTCCCAATAGTCCGGGTTGCGCGTCATCTCGGCATACTGCCCCAGCACCACCTTGGTGATCCGGAACGGCCCGGTGCCGGCGGGGTTCCTGGCGAAGGCCGACCAGTTGCGCCCGCTCGCCTCCCACTGCGCGGGGCTGACGATCAGGATGCGGGTCAGCAGATACGGCAGGAAGCTGAACGGATACTTCGTCGTGATGACGATCGTCTTGTCGTCGGCCTTTTCATACTTGTCGATCATCGACACCGTCGCCCGCACGATGGGCGCGGCCGGCGCGTCATACTGCGGCGACTTGTCGTCGAAGATGCGGCCGAAGTTGAAGATCACCGAGTCGGCGGTGAAATCCGTGCCGTCGTGGAACTTCACCCCCTGGCGGACATCGCAGATCCAGCGCAGCGGGTTGCTCTCATCGATCCGCCAGCCGGTGAACAGCCCCGGCGTGATGTCGGCAATCTTGTCGGTATGCGTGAAGTCCCAGTTTACCACGGAGTCGTAGGCCGGGTAGCCGAGGAAGCGGAAACCCTCGCCGCCATTGTTCGGGATGCCGTGCGTCGTCGGCAGGTCCGCGGCCGTCATGCCGATCCGCAGCACCTGCGGGCTGGCGGCAGCCGCCGGAACGGCAGGCAGCGCCGCGATCCCCACCGCCGAGGCCAGCAGGCCCCGCCTTGAGACAGTCACAGCCTCGAAACAGTCATTGCAGATCCTTATGGCAGTGCAGGTTGCGTCTTCCGCTGCCCGCGCGACGCAATCGCTATGCCACCGCCGCCGCTACTGCCGCCGCCATCGCCACTTGGGGCGCCGGCGCGTTCTGCCGGATCAGGCCCAGCAGCCGGTCCGACTCGATGACGTCGCAGAACGTATAGGCCATCGCCGACAACGTCGCGTTGTGCTCCTCATCGGTGAACGTCGCATTGCCGTCGGCGACGAAGAAGACCTTGTAGTTCAGCATCATCGCATCCCGGGCGGTCGACTCGCAGCACACCTGCGAGGCGGTGCCGGTGATGATCAGCGTGTCCACGCCGCGCGCCTGCAGGATCGCATGCAGGTCCGATGCCCCGGGGGCGAACGCGCCGAACCGCCGCTTCCAGACCTTCAGGTCCTGGGCAAGCACCTCCAGCCCCGGCCACAGCGCGTGCCCCTCGGCATGCGGGGTGAACGCCTCGATCATCCGCTGCCGGCGGGCCGGCGAGCAGAAATGGTCGAAGTAGGTCGACCAGGTCCGGATCGCCTCGGCGTCGAAGGTGTTCTGGATATACACAATCAGGCCGCCGGCCGCCCGTACCGCCTGGCTGATCCGGTTGACCACCGGCACCACGTCCCGCGCCCCGGGAATTTCCGCCACCGCGTCCGGCGCCATGAAGCCGTTCTGCAGATCGACTACGACATGGGCAGTCCGCCTGGAATCCAGGCGGTCAAACACCGGCAAACCGCCTCTTCTCTGCCCAATCCGCTCGACGACAGCGGGATAAATCGAGTTTTTGTGCATGATCTGCTCCATATTTGACCAGACATTAAAACTGTTTGATACATTCGACGTTAGAGTGTCGTCGGCCCGCCCGCAACCGCTCACAAAGCACGCAGGGCCCTGGACAGCAGCAGATACTGTGCTAGGACTTGGTCATATTGCTGCAACGCAGCAACTTTCGCCATCCGGCTAAACCCGTTCACGCATCACCTGCCACGCCCCAGCTCTTTCACTCCGCTAACCGTTCGATTCGCTGACCACTCGACCCGGCAACCACACAACCCGTCAACCGGCTGACCAGCAGACCCCGTTACCCAGCCCGCCAAGGAACCCGGACCGCATGCTGCTCTTCGCCTTCCGCCGCGTCCTTCAAGCCATCCCCATCCTGCTGGGTGTCTCGCTCGTGGTGTTCGGCCTGGTGCACATCGTGCCTGGCAACCCGATCGACATGCTGATGCCCCCCGAGGCCTCGCCGGAGGTCATCGCCCAGATGAAGGCCGCCTTCGGCTTCGACAAGCCGCTGTACATGCAATACCTGCTGTGGCTGCTGCGCGCCGTCCAGGGCGACTTCGGCCTGTCGGTGTTCAACGCCACCCCGGTCTGGGGCCAGCTCGTCACCGCCCTGGAAAACACTTTTGTTCTCGCCATCCTCGGCGCCGCGCTTGGATTTTCCCTTGGCATCCTCTGCGGCATGGTCTCCGCGCTTTACCATGGCCGCTGGCCCGACAAGGTGTTCTCCGCCATCGCCACCGTCGGCGTCTCGTTGCCGCATTACTGGTGCGCCATCGTGCTGGTAATGCTGTGCGCCGTGCTGCATGACTGGCTGCCGGCGCAGGGCATGGGCGACGACTCGCTGCCGCTGTACGACCGCCTGCAGTACCTCGTGCTGCCGGTGGTCACCCTGTCGCTGATCCCGATGGGCGTCATCGGCCGCCTGGTGCGCGCTACCGTGCTGGACATCATCGGCCAGGACTTCGTCGGCGCGCTGTCCGCCAAGGGACTGACCCGCTGGCCGGTGATCCGCCACATCGTCCGCAATGCCGCGCCACCGGTGCTGGCCCTGATGGGCCTGCAGTTCAGCTACCTGCTGGGCGGCTCCATCCTGGTGGAGACGGTGTTCAACTGGCCCGGCTCCGGCAACCTGCTGAACCTGGCGATCTTCCGCCGCGACATCCCGGTGCTGCAGGCCACCATCCTGGTGCTCGCCACCTTCTTCGTCGTGCTCAACCTGCTGGTCGACATCGCCCAGGCGGCGATCGACCCGCGGATCCGGCGTTGAATAAGGGCTCGTCCATGTCCGACCTGACCCTGCAGGCACAGCTTGTCTCCCGCGCGGAGCTGCCGGCGACACCAGCCTCCGGCTACTGGAAGTCGGTGCTGCAGCGGCTGCTGCGTGACAAGGTCACCATCGTCGTCACCCTGGTGCTGCTGGCGATCCTGTTCATCACCCTGGGCGCGCCGCTGGTCACCCACTACGACCCCTACCAGGGCAGCGTGCTCGGCCGCCTCAAGCCCATCGGCACCCCCAACCACTGGCTCGGCACCGATGAGACCGGGCGCGACCTGTGGACCCGGCTGTGCTACGGCGGCCGGCTGTCGCTGCTCGCCGCCATCCTGCCGGTCACCATCTCGCTGTTCGTCGGCGGCTTCCTCGGCATCCTGGCGGGCTACGCCGGCGGCCTGCTGGGCACCCTGATCATGCGCACGATGGACGTGTTTTACGCCTTCCCCTCCATCCTGCTGGCGATCGCCATCTGCGGCCTGCTGGGCAACGGCCTGTCCAACTCCATCATCGCGCTGGCCGTGGTGTTCATCCCGCCCATGGTCCGCGTCGCCGAAACCGTCACCACCCAGGCCCGCAACCTCGACTTCGTCGAGGCCGCTCGCGCCTCCGGCACCACCACGTTGCAGATCATCCGCCACCACGTGCTGGCCAACGTGCTGGGGCCGATCCTGGTCTACGCCACCAGCCTGATCAGCGTCTCCATCATCCTCTCGGCCGGGCTGTCCTTCCTCGGCCTCGGCGTTACCCCGCCGCAGGCCGAGTGGGGCCTGATGCTGAACTCGCTGCGCCAGGCGATCTACGTCCAGCCCTACGTCGCCGCCCTGCCCGGCCTGATGATCTTCGCCACCAGCATGTGCTTCAACCTCATGAGCGACGGGTTCCGCAGCGCCATGGATGTCAGACTCAACAAATGAGCATCACCCTGCAGCAGACCATGCCGCCCGCCGATGCCCGCGACCGCGGCGGCCCCGCGCAACCGCTGCTGATCGTCGAGCGGCTGAAGAAGCACTTCCCCGTCCGCGGCGGCCTGCTGAACCGCCAGGTTGCCACCGTTCAGGCGGTCGACGACATCTCATTCTCGGTGCGCAAGGGCGAGACCCTGGGCATCGTCGGCGAATCCGGTTGCGGCAAGTCCACCACGGCCCGGCTGCTGATGCACCTGATCCAGCCCGACGCCGGCTCCGTCGTCTTCGACGGCGATCAGGTCGGCGACCGGCGCGGCCTGTCGGTCAGCGATCTGCGCCGGCAGATGCAGATGGTCTTCCAGGACAGCTATTCCTCGCTCAACCCGCGTATGACCATGGCCGAATCGATCGCCTACGCCCCGCGCATGCACGGCCTGCCGCGCAAACAGGCCGACGACCGCGCCGAAAGCCTGCTGTCCCGCGTCGGCCTGAACCCGCGCCAGTACGCCCGCCGCTACCCGCATGAGCTGTCCGGCGGCCAGCGCCAGCGGGTCAACATCGCCCGCGCCCTGGCCCTGCAGCCGCGCCTGGTCATCCTGGATGAGGCCGTCGCCGCGCTCGACAAATCCGTCGAGGCGCAGGTGCTCAACCTGCTGGGCGACCTCAAGCAAAGCCTCAACCTCACCTACCTGTTCATCAGCCACGACCTCAACGTCGTCGAGTATATGAGCGACCGGGTCATGGTCATGTACCTCGGCCGCGTCGTCGAGGCCGGCGCCGTCGAGTCGATCTACCGCCATCCCCGCCATCCCTACACACGCGCCCTGTTCGCCTCCAAGCCCACCCTGGATCCCGACCGCCGCACCACCGAGATGCCGCTGACCGGCGACCCGCCAAACCCGATCAACCCGCCCTCCGGCTGCCGTTTCCGGACGCGCTGCAACTTTGCCCAGCCGCGCTGTGCCGACACGCTGCCGCCGCTGGCCGCCCCGTTCGACGGCGACACCGACCCCACCCACGTCGTCGCCTGCCACATCCCCGAGGCCCAGTCGGCCGCGGCCCAAGCTGTCAAGGCGGTGCACCATGCCTGACAATCCCGTCCTGCGCGTCCAGGACCTGTCGGTCCGCTTTACCCGCCGCAACACGGATGTGGCCGCCGTCAACGGCGTTGACTTCGCCCTGCGGGCCGGCGAGACACTGACCATCCTGGGCGAATCCGGCTCTGGCAAAAGCGTCAGCCTGAAGGCGTTGATGAGCCTGCTGCCCGCCTACGCCCGCGTCTCCGGCCAAGTCTGGCTGAACGGCCAGGAAATCCTCGGCCTGCCCGCCGCCGCCCTGGCGAAGCTGCGCGGCGGCGCGGTCTCAATGATTTTTCAGGAGCCGATGGCCGCCCTCGACCCGGTCTACACCATCGGCGAGCAGATCGCCGAGACCATCGTCCAGCATGAGGGCTGCAGCCACCGCACCGCCACGCACCGCGCCCTTGGCCTGCTGGAACAGGTCAAGATCCCCTCCGCCGCTCGGCGGCTGAAGAACTTCCCGCACGAGATGTCCGGCGGCATGCGCCAGCGCGCGATGATCGCCCTGGCCCTGGCCTGCAAGCCCAGCGTGCTGCTGGCCGATGAGCCGACCACCGCGCTGGATGTCACCGTGCAGATCCAGATCCTGCTGCTGCTGCGCCAGTTGCAGCAGGAACTCGGCATGGCGATCGTCTTCGTCACCCACGATGTCGGCGCCGCGGCCGAGATCTCCGACCGCATCGCGGTGATGTATGCCGGCCGCTTCGTCGAGACCGGAACCACCCGCCAGGTGATGCGCCACCCGATGCATCCGTACACCCAGGGCTTGCTGTCCTCGACGGTGCATGGTGGCATGCGCGGCCGAGCGTTGGAGACCATCTCGGGCAGTCCGCCGAATCTGGCCGACCTGCCGCCGGGATGCCCCTTCGCGCCCCGGTGCCGCTACGTCATGGACGCATGCCGGCAGGACCCGATACCGGTGGTGACGACGCAGGCCGGGGCCATGGCTCGCTGCGTGCGGGCGGAAGAACGAGTCCCGGCATAAGCCGAACAAAGCGCCGGGCTAAGGCAATCAGGAGGCACAAGTATGGACAAGACCCAGTTCAGCACCGTGATGGACCAGTCCGGCCTGAAGCTGACGGATCAGCAGAAGTCGGTCCTGTTCGCCGCCTATCCGCTGTTCCAGGCCATGGTGGTCCGCGCCACGCCGCCACTGCCACGTGAGGCGGAGCCCGCGCTCATCTTCACCCCCGAGGTGAAGTGATGACGCCGTTCCCCACCATCGCCGAAGCCGCGTCGCTGATCGCGGCAAGGAAGCTCTCGCCGGTTGAACTGACCCGGATGTGCCTCGACCGCGTCAGCAAGTTGGATCCGACCCTGCACAGCTTCCTGCTGGTCACCGAGCAGCGTGCGCTGGCCGACGCGCAGGCGGCCGAGGCGCGGATGATGTCGGGCAGCCTGAAGGGTCCGCTGGACGGCATCCCGATCGGCCACAAGGACATCTACAACACCGCCGGCATCCGTACCACCGGGCACTCCCGCCTGCTGCGGGACAACGTCCCCAATGCCGATTCGGTCGTCGTGCGGAAATGGGCCGAAGCCGGTTCGGTGCTGATGGGCAAGCTGGCGACGCATGAGTTCGCCATCGGCGGCCCGTCGTTCGACCTGCCCTGGCCACCGGCGCGCAACCCCTGGAACCCGGAGCATTTCACCTCCGGCTCGTCCTCCGGCACCGGGGCCGCGGTCGCCGCCGGCCTGGTGCTGGGCGGCACCGGGTCGGACACCGGCGGATCGATCCGTGGCCCTTCGGCGTTGTGCGGCATCGCCGGCATCAAGCCGACCTACGGCCTGGCCAGCCGCCGCGGCGTGCTGCCGCTGTCGCAGACCCTGGACCACACCGGCCCGATGGCCTGGACGGTACAGGACTGTGCGCTGCTGCTGCAGGCGATGGCCGGCTACGATCCGCTTGACCCCGCCAGCGCCGACCACCCAGTGGCGAACTACACCGCCGATTTGGACAAGGGCGCCAAGGGCCTGCGCATCGGCGTGATCCGCCACTTCCATGAGGTCGATTATCCGGTCAGCCCGGCCGCCCGGCAGGGCATCGACGGCGCCCTCGCCATCTTCCGCCAGCAGGGTGCGGAGATCCGCGACGTCACCCTCTCGCCGATGATGGACTACAACGCCCCCGGCTGGATCATCCTGACCGCCGAGGCCTACGCGGTGCATGAACCCTGGCTGAAGGAACGCTTTAACGACTACGGCGAGCTGATGCGCGACCGCCTGGCGTTCGGTGCCCTGCTGAAGGCGTCGGACTACGTGCAGGCGGTGCGCCGCCGCCGCGTCCTGTGCGAGGAAATCCGCGACGCCATGGCCGACATCGACATCCTGGTCACCGCCTCGGCGCCGGCGGAGGCGCCGAAGATCAACGAGGTGCCGAAATGGATGATGCTGGAGAAGCCCAACTTCACCATGCCGTTCAACCTGACCGGGCTGCCCGCGCTCAGCCTCTGCTCCGGCTACGGCGCCGGCGGATTGCCGGTCAGCCTGCAGATCATCGGCAAGCCGTTCCATGAGGCCACGGTGTTCCGCGCCGGCCACGCCTATGAACAGGCGACCGCCTGGCGCAACAGGCGCCCGGCGATGGCAACCGCCTTGGCGACCTGACCGAAAAAGGATGCCGCGATGACCGAGACCAAGTTCGAGGCCCGCGTGAAAGCCACCGGCCTGCGTCCGCAGCCCGACGACATGCCGATGCTGGAGGCCTTGGTCATCGACCTTGACCGCGCGGCGGCGATGCTGCGGGGGCCGCGGTCCTATGCCGAGGAACCGCTCAACGCCTTCCGCCTGAAACCGGCGTAAGCCGCCTTCGCGCCGCGACGGCATGATCGGTTCGGCGCCGGCGGCAGCACGTCGTGTGGATTTAGCGGCCGTTGCCACGCGAAATCGGCCCGCGCAGCCGGCCGCCACGCCGGCTTGGGCACCCATGCCCGCACTACGCATTCATGCGATGAATTGCCCGGTCCTGCGATGAAATGCCCGGTCAGCGAGTCGCGCCAGAGCGTGGCGCGCGAGCTACTCGCCCCGCAGGATGGCAACGCACGCCGCCGGCGGTGGCGGCGGCTTTGCGGCGGGCGCCGGCGGCCGCGCCGGCAGATCCAGTTGGTCGAACCACCACTGCAGCGTCGCGTCGCAGCCATCCCCAGCCGGCGGCGGCGCGCCGGCCAGGCAGTCACTCTGGTTCGGCGGACAGCGGAAGCGGATATGCATGTGCGCCGCGTGCCCATACCATGGCCGGATCAGGTGCAGCCACGACCGCTCGCCGCCGGCCTCGCGGCACAACTGCCGCTTGATCGCCGGGTTGACCAGGATGCGGTCCACATCGGGCAGACCGGCAGCCATGTGCAACAGCTCGGCGACCCGCGGCGACCAGGCTGCCGGATCGACATCCCGCCCATCCGGCCGCACCAGGCTGCGCAGTTCCACGCTGTCGCGCTGCTGCGCCCTCAATGGCGGGCGTGGCCGCATGTCCAGGCCGACATCGGCGTCCAGGCCGATCTGGTGGCTGACGTGCCCGCCCGGCATCGGGCCGCCGCGGGCGCGTGAGATGTCCTCCATCAGCAAAGTCGGCAGGCCGGCCGCTGCGGCTTCCCGGCCGAACATCTGCAGGTCCGCGATGGTCTGCGGCGCGCCCCAGAAGGCGCTGCGGTTCAGATGGATGGTCTGGAAGCCCGGCCCGTCCGGCGGCAGGCTGACCGCCCCGGCGATGCATCCGCCTACATTCGGGCCGCCGATAATGTGCAGCGGACCTGGCGCCGGTTCGTTGGCCGAAGCGAGGGCCACGCCGGCCTGCATCATCATAATCCCGAACACTAGCCAGAATTTCAACATTTCCTCGAAACAATCGTGTTTCGTCATCACCCGCCCGTCAGGCCGGTTTGGCGTCAGCATCCATACCTGTGCCTATGCAAGCGTATTCGTCGTTCGACTTTTGCCTTGATCACCAATCCGAAGCGCAGGTGCAAGCTATTTGAAGAGTTGGGGGAGATAAGAAACGCTAGCTGCGAACTGTCCGCATCAGCAACCTCGCAAATTGAACCGGCCTCCTGGGAGCATCAGCCGCCTTATCGGCCAGTGGCAGGCGCCGGATCCGGCGTCAGAACTTGCGCTCGAACACCGTGATAACATCGCCCGGCTGCACGAAGCTCTGCCGCAACGCCTTGCCCTCGATCGCCACCCCGTCCTGCGTCCGCACCACCGAGGCATAGTCATGCACCGCGCGGTAAGTGAAACCGCCGGCCACCGCCGCCGCCGTCACCACCGTCATCCCGGGCTGATACGGATACTGCCCGGGCTTGCTGACCTCGCCCAGCACGAAGATCGGCCGATAGGTCACCACCTCGGCCGAGACCGACGGCGCCCGCAGCAGGTTGCCCTTCAGCAACGCCTCGCTGACCCTGGCGGCCAGCGCGTCCGGCGACAGTCCCGCGGCTTGCACGGTGCCCACCAGCGGCAGCGCGATCGTGCCGCTGTCACTGACGCGGAACTCGCCCGTTAGGGAGTCCTCGCCAAACGTGATCAGCCGGATGACGTCGCCCGCGCCAAGCCGATACGCGCCGGGCGCGGCCGCCGGCAAATCCGGCAGGCCGCGCCCAGGGGCACATGCCACAGCCAACAGACACAGCAGGCAGCACGTGGTCAGTCGCAACGGGGGAAACCCTGTTTTAGGGTTGCACGCAAGTCACCGGCTTTCCGGCGAGCCAGGACATACCAGGCCAACCCCTAATGGTTGGTTAACGCCCCAGCGGAAATTTTTATCCGCGCAACCACGCCGATTCCCGCGTTAGCAGTTTCTTAACCCTATCCGCCTACGAAAGCATTCATTCTGATCTCGCTCCGGGCAAGGCGCCGCGGACCCGACCATAAAGGCCGACACGCGCGGATGCTCGACAAGCCCGCAAACGCTGCACCGCCGCCCGCGCCTCCACCTTGGCGGTCGCCGTCCTCCCCGGCCGGCCAGATGCGCGCCTCCATGCGCGACGGCCTGTCAGGCTTCCTTGCCGCCATCCGCCAGCGCCGCCTGACCCTGCTCGCCACCATCATCCTGGTGCCGCTGTGCACCTGGCTGGTCCTGCAGCAGATCACCCCGCTCTATACCGCCACCGGCTCGCTGATTTACGAGCCCAGCGGCTACCGCCTGCGTGAGCTGCAGAGCATCCTGCGCGAGGACCCCACCACCGAGGGCATGATGGCCAGCCAGGCGGAGATCCTGCACAGCCTGCACATCGCCCAGAAGGTGGCTGAGCGCGGCAATCTGTTCGACAACCCCGCGTTCAACGCCGAACGCCGCCCGCCCGGCCTGGTCCACCGGCTGATGCTGCAACTGCGTGAGCTGCTGGGGATGGACAACGACCCCACTTCCGAGGACCCGCTGTACGGCCCCACGCTGGATCATTCACGCGACACCACGCTGCTGGCCGTGCAGGACGCGCTGCACGCCGCGGCCGTCCGCTTTTCCCACGTCATCGAGGTGAGCTTCGTCGCCGACGACCCAATCACCGCCGCCGCCGCCGTCAACAACGCGATGGACGCCTACATCAAGGAGCAGTACGCCGCCAAGCACAAGCTGGTCGATAGCGCCACCGCCCTGCTGCAGAAGGAAGCCGGTGAGCTGCGCCAGCAGGTCCGCCAGGACGAGGAACGCATCAGCGCCTACCGCGACAAGCACGCCCTCAGCCAGGGCATCCACGGCGCCACCGACACCGAGGAAATCACCCACCTGACCGAGGACCTGGCCAAGGCGCAGTCTGAGCGTGCCGCCGCCGACGCCCGCCTGGATGTCGCCCGCGGCCGAGCCGGCGCTGCTGCCCAGGCCGCCGTCGCCCCCTCGGTCGTGGCCCTGCGCAGCCAGCTTGACCAGCTCGCCGGCCAGATGCAGGCCCAGCGCACCCGCCTCGGCTCCGCCCACCCCGAGGTGCAGAGCCTCAACCACCAGTTCGCCGACGCCCAGCGCGCGCTGAACGCCGAGATCGGCCGCGTCGTCGCCGCCACCGAGGCCGAACAGCATGCCGCCACCGAACGGGTGCAGAGCTTGCAGGCGGTGCTAGACGACGCCAAAGCCGCGGCACAGCACGCCGACAAGGCGCAGATCCCGCTGAATGCCATGACCCGCGACCTGGAAGCCGGCCGCGGCCAGTTGCAGGCGGTGCTGGAGCGGATCCAGCAGACCGCCCAGCAGGCCACCGTCGAGTCGGCCGAGGCGCATGAAATCTCCGAGGCCATTCCGCCGCAGCATCCAACCTCGCCGCGCGTTGCCCAGAGCATGGCGGCCTCGGTCGTGGCAGCCGTGTTCCTCGGCCTGGTCCTGGTCTACCTGCTGCACCTGACCGACGGCACGCTGGGCAGCGGCGACGAAATCCGGCTGCTGACCGGGCTGCCGTGCCTGGCCCTGATCCCCGAGGTGCGCGGGCGCGCGCTGGGGCACCTCAAGATCCACGACTATGTCGCCCGCCGCCCGCTGACCGCCTTTGCCGAACAGACCCGCGCGCTTCGTGCCGGCGTCTCGCTCGACATCGACCACCCGCAGATCATCACCATCACCGCCTCCCGCCCGGCCGAGGGCAAGTCGGTGCTGACCCTCGCCCTCGGCCGTTCCGCGCAGTTGAGCGGCGAACGCGTCCTGGTGATCGAGTGCGATGTCCGCCGGGCAACGTTCCAGCACCGGCTGGACGGCAACGCCGCGCCGGGCCTGCTGGAGGTCCTGCGCAATGAGGCTGCGTGGCGTGACGCCATGCAGCACGATGCGATGACCGGGATGAAGTTCATCACCGCCGGCAAGCCCGGCGGCGAGATCCTGGGCCTGTTCATGTCCGATGAGATGCGCGGGATGCTGGCCGAAATGCGCGAGCACTTCGACCTGATCCTGCTCGACACCCCCCCAATCGAAGCCATGACCGAGACACGCGTCGTCGCTCGGATCGCCGACGCGACGCTGCTGTGCGTGCGCTGGCGCTCGACCCATGCCAAGACCCTGCAGCGCACGCTCGAGGTTCTTGCCGACGCCCATGCGAAGGTGATCGGCACCGTGCTGACGCGTGTCGATACACGGCTACATCTTCGTTCCGGTCACGCCGATGCCGGGGTATATCACCGTCGATACAAAGCCTACTTCCGGGGGTAGCAAGCATGGCGCAGCGTTTTCTGGTCACCGGCGGGGCCGGCTATGTCGGCAGCCATCTGGTCGCCGCCCTGATCGATCGCGGCGACCAGGTCACGGTGCTGGACAACCTGCGCACCGGCCACCGCGCCGCGGTGCCGCCCGCGGCCCAACTCGTGGTCGCCGACCTTGCCGACGGCGCGGCGATCGACGCGGTCCTCGGCCAGGGCAACTGGCACGGGGTCTTCCATTTCGCCTCGCTCTCCCAGGTCGGCGAGAGCATGCGCATGCCGATGCGCTACCTGCTGGACAATGCCGGCAACGCCATCCGGCTGATCGACGCGTGCATCCGCCACGGCGTCGGCCGCTTCGTGCTGTCCTCCACCGCCGCGCTGTTCAACCTCGACAGCGATGCGCCGATCCCCGAGGACGCGCCGGTCGACCCGCAATCAGCCTATGGCGACAGCAAGTGGATGATCGAGCGGGCGTTGCGCTGGGCCGGCCAGGTGCATGACCTGCGCTACGCCTGCCTGCGCTACTTCAATGCCGCCGGCGCCGATCCCGCCGGCCGGCTGGGTGAGGACCATCGCCCCGAATCGCATCTGGTCCCGCTGGTGATCGACGCAGCCCTTGGCCGCCGTCCGGCGCTGCAGGTCTACGGCGACGACTACCCGACCGCGGACGGCACCTGCATCCGCGACTATGTCCACGTCTCCGACCTCGCGACCGCGCACCTGCTGGCGATCGAGGCGCTGGATCACGGCCACGTGGTCTGGAACCTGGGCAACGGCGCCGGCCACTCGGTCCGCCAGGTCATCGCCGCGGTCGAACGGGTCTCCGGCCTGACGGTGCCGCACCGCGTCGTCGCCCGCAGAGCCGGCGATGCCGCCGTGCTGGTAGCCTCCTCCGCCCGCGCACAGGCTGCCGGCTGGCGGCCGCAATTGGGTGGGTTGGATGACATCGTCAAGACCGCATTCACCTGGCGGCAGTCGCACCCGCGGGGATATGGCAACTGAACGGTCCACGCGCGGTCCGGCTGCGGCGAGACCGCGATCGTCTGAGGTCGGTCCAGCCTTGGCCGTGAACCGCACTCTCAAGACCCTGCCCGCCCGCTACCTGGCGATTCCTGCCGCTGCGGCGCTGCTGCTGTGGCCCGCGGTCTGGAACGGCTATCCCATCGTCTTTGCCGACACCGGGACCTATCTGTCGCAGGCGATCCATCGCTACGCCGGCTGGGACCGGCCGGTTTTCTACTCGCTGTTCATGCTGCCGCTGCACGCAACCCTGACACTGTGGCCGGTGGTCGTCGCCCAGGCACTGCTGACAGCTTCCGTCCTGTGGCTGGTCTGCCGCGCGCTGCTGCCGGCGGTCCCGCCGCTTGGCTTCCTCGCAGGCATCGCGCTCCTGTCCGCCGGGTCCTGCCTGCCGTGGATCGTCAGCGAGCTGATGCCCGACCTGTTCACCCCGCTGCTGATCCTGCTGGTCGGCCTGCTGGCCTGGGTGCCCGAACGGCTGTCGCGGCGCCGGCAGGCGGTCGTTTGCGCGCTGGCCGCGTTCATGATCGCCTGCCAGCAGTCCAGCCTGCCGCTGGCCTGCGCGCTGTCGGCCCTCCTGGGCCTGCTTAAACCTTTATGCGGCCCGCTCCCTTCCCGCCGCCTAGAGCAACGTCAGCCTGACTGGTATAGTCAGGTTGACAAAGTTGCTCGTAAAAACAATGAACTAGACCGCGCTGACTGTTCCAGTCAGCCTGAAAGCGGTCTAGAGCAACATCAGCCTGACTGGCACAGTCGGGCTGATAAAGTTGCTCGCGAAAACAATGAACTAGACCGCGCTGACTGTTCCAGTCAGCCTGAAAGCGGTCTAGTGCCCGATGCCCATCGCCCCTCGGGTATACCGGTCGGCCAGCCGCGGACCGGCAGCCTGCGCCGCTGGTCGCTGCTCGTCCTGCCGCCGGCGTTGGCGATGCTGGCGATGGCGACGGTCAACCTTGCCGCCCATGGCCGCTTCGCCATCTCGCCCTTCGGCAACGTCTTCCTGCTGGCCCGCGTCATCTATGACGGCCCCGGCCTGACCGCCCTGCAACACGACTGCCAGACCCGGCACTGGCGCCTGTGCCCGTTCCGCGACAGCCTGCCGCCCACGTCGGATGATTTCCTGTGGTCGGCCGACAGCCCGCTGAACCAGGCCGGCGGCCCCAAGGCCGTCTCCGCCGACGCCGACGCCATCATCAGCGCGGCGTTGCGCTCCGACCCGGCCGCCGAGGCGCGCGCCGCCCTCGCCAACACCCTGCAGCAGCTTGGCCGTTTCGCCAGCGGCGACGGGCTGACCCCATGGGCCGCCCAGGTAACCCCCTGGATCGAGCGCGACTTTCCCACGCGGGAGGCCGCTTCCTATGCCGCCGCCCGCCAGCAGGCCGGTATCCTGGCAGTGCCGGATGCGCTGCAGACGCTGCACACAGTGGTCACTGCAACCGGCGTGATTGCCTGCCTGCTGCTGCTGCCGTTCGCCCTAAAGCAACCTTATCAGGCTGACTGTTCCAGTCAGCCTGAAAGCGGTCTAGCGCGCCGCGCCGCCTGTGCCGGCTTCCTGCTGGCGGTGCTGCTCGCGCTGCCGATCAGTGCCGCGATCACCGGCAGCCTTTCGGCGCCGCATGAACGCTACCAGAGCCGCATCATATGGCTGCCGGCGTTCGTCGCCATGGTCTCCGCCGCCGCGCTGCGCGCACCTCGTTCTGCGCGCCCGGCCGGCTGATCAACCCAGCCGGCCTCAGCCGCGACGCCCTCTGGTCCTGCACGCCGCCTTGATCGCTTCGGCGTGGGTAAGATCAGCTCCGCCGCCTGCACCCCCTGACCTGCTCTGCCGAAGCCGTCCGCGGCCGGTCTCGGGCGTGCCCGCCTCAGGCAGAGCCTGCGACATAGGCCGTCAGGCTCTCCACCACCGCGTCCTGGTACATGATCCGCGCCTTCACCACGTCGCCGATGCTGATCAGACCAATCAGCGTGTCGCGGTCCATCACCGGCAGGTGGCGGAACCGGCCAGCCGTCATGATCTGCATAGCCTCGTTGACCGTGGTATCCGGATGCGCCACCTGCACCGCTCGGGTCATCAGTTGACCCGCGCTCATCTCCAGTGTGCGGGCGCCGTTCGCTGCCAGGCAACGGACAATGTCCCGCTCGCTGACGACGCCCAGCAACTGCTCTGCATTGTCGATCACCAGCACCGCACCGATGCGCCGTTCCAGCAGAAGCTGTGATATGTCCGAGACACGGGTGTTCGGATCAACCGAAGAGACCTGATACCCTTTATGTTTTAGGATGGCAGCGACTGTCGACATGACCTTGGACCTCCTGTTGTTGCGAGGTCGTCGATCCGGCACATCACAGCAACGCCCAATGCCGAAACGCGCACCCGCTTGCTTAGAAGCAAACAGCATGCGCGTTTCGATTGTATTAATGCAAACTTTAACTGTGCGGTGCAGCAAAAACCTCTACCAAAGCGTGCTGCCTGCCATCAAACCCGCAACCAGAAGTAGCACAAAAATCACGATGGCGACGAAGAACAGAATTCGTGCGATGTCCGCCGAGGCAGCAGCAATCCCGCCAAATCCGAATATCGCCGCGACAATCGAGACAACAAGAAAGAACAAAGCCAATCGAAGCATAAGGAGTTTCCATTTTGGAAAGAGGCGCGCAGCGAGGAATCCAGTTTACGCGCCTCTTGCATTTTGAAAACCGTCAAAGCTGCTTCATCGTCGATTATTCTGCCGCCACCAGTTGTGGCGCCGGTGGCGACAACTGCGTCTCCACCAGTTCGGCGAACCGGCCGCGCCGCGCCAGCAAGGTATTGAAGCTGCCTTGCTCGACGATGTGGCCATTGTCGAACACAAGGATTTCATCTGCATCGCGCACGGTCGACAGCCGGTGGGCAATGATGAACGTGGTCCGCCCTGCCATCAGCGTCTTCAGCGCCTTGCTGACCCTGGCCTCGGTCGCCGCGTCCAGCGCACTGGTCGCTTCGTCCAGGATCAGGATCGGCGGATTCTTCAGCAGCGCTCGGGCGATTGCCAGGCGCTGGCGCTGCCCGCCCGACAAGGTAGTGCCTCGCTCACCGATCATCGTATCATAGCCGTTCTGCTGACGCATGATGAACTCATGCGCGTCGGCCATCCGGCAGGCCCGCTCGATCTCCTCCTCCGAAGCATCGGGGCAGCCAACGATCAGGTTGTCGCGGATCGAGCGGTTGAACAGCAGGCTCTCCTGAAAGACCACCCCGATGTTCGACCGCAGGCTGTCCAGCGTGATGTCGCGCAGGTCCTGCCCGTCGATGGTGATGCGCCCGTCGGTCGGGTCCCACATCCGCTGCAGCAGGGTCATCGCCGTCGACTTGCCCGCGCCGGTGTGGCCAACCAGGGCGATGCAGCTTCCCGGCTGGGCGCGGAAGCTGATGTCGCCCAGCACCGGCGCACCGCTGGCGGGATAGCTGAACGAGACGTTCTCGAAGCGCACCTCGCCACGCGGCGCCCACAGCCGGCGGGCGTCAGCCTTCTCGGGCACGGAGCTGCGCTCATCCAGGATGGCGAAGAAGTCTTCCAGCGCCGGTAGCTTGAAGAACAGGCTGGAGACGAAGGCCGCGGCGGTTTCCAGGCGGCCGATCAGCAGCATCGCAAAGCCCATGAAGCTGACGATCTCGCCCACGCTGGCCATGCCGTTCATGTGCAGCCAGGTGCCCACCACCACGATGGTGATCACCGCCAGCGTGCTAGAGGCCCGCGTCATCACGTTGACCAGCGCCCACCAGTTCAGTACCGGGAACTGATTGCGGATGACCTGGTTGGCAATGTCGCTGAACAGCCGCGCCTCGGCCGACAGGCGGGTGAAGGACTGCACCACCATCACGTTGGACAGCGCGTCCTGCGCGGTGCCCGCCAATGACGAGTTGAGCCCCTCGACCCGGCGCTGCGCCGTCTCTGTCTTGCGTACAACGATCGCGGTGAAGCACAGGAAGATGCTGACCAGTGCGACCAGCACCAGCCCCAGGCGCCAGTTCAGGCACATCGTCAGCGGCAGCAGCACCAGCACCGACATGATGGTGGAGAGTTGATCACGGAAGAACACCAGCCAGGTGGCGAACAACCCGTCGGTCCCGGTCAGCATCGCCTTGATCAACCGGCCCGAGTGGGTCTCGCCATGGAACGACAGCGGCAATGCCAGCACGTGCTTGAAATACCGCCCCATCGACTTGATCCGGTGCCGGTGTGCCAGACGCTCCGTCTGCAGCGCCACGGCGATGTTGCTCAGGATGCCGCCAATGCCGACCGCGACCCAGATGCCCAACAGCACCGTGGCCGTGTGCCACAGCGCGCTGTGCGGCATCTTGTCGGAGTTTGACAGCAGGTTGACCACCCGGCCGAACAGCACGGGGTCAAGAAACTGCAAGCCAGCCACCATTAGGTTGGCCACGGCAAGGAAACCCGCAATGCGGATGTCCCGTCCCAGCAGGCCAAGCACGCGGCCATAAATTTTGAAGAAGCGCATCTGAATGTCCCCGAGAGACGATATGCCAGTGAGACCACGGTTCCAGGTCGGTTATCCCGCTCTGTTGCATGGCAAGATGCGCGCCGGGTGTGGCGCAAAAGGGGCAACACTCGGCCAAAATCTGGAAATCGCGACAGCGTGAAGATTATCGTCGCATGGCGGCCCGTCATGACAGCGGAACCGGCGCTCCGGCAGGCTGCACGGTGGCGCGTGCGCTTCCCGCGCTGATACGCCGGCACCCCTGGACGATCGAAGCGCCGCGGTCTTTACCGGAAATTAACCGCTTTCGGTTGAACTGGCGGCTTCGGCACAAGGCGAGCAGCATGGCGCACCAGGCAGACCAGATACAGCAGGCGGTAGCCAGCACCATCCGTGAGGAAATGGGCGGCCTGCGCGCCTTCGTCGACCGCCGGATCGCCGAGCTCAGCGCCGAAATCAACGCCACGGTGCAACTGGTGGACTACAGCGAGATCAACCTGTCGGGCCAACTGGCCAGCATCCGCGAGCAGATCACCAACGTCATCGCCGCGCCAAGCCTCGCTACCCGCAACAGCGGGCTGGAGCTGGAGGCCGTCGTGCAGGCCACCGAGGCGGCCGCCAACCGCATCATGGAGGCTGCCGAGGCGATCAGCGACTGGGTGCGCGACGGCAGCACCGATGCCGCCTCCATCAGCATCGTCAATGACAAGGTGAACGCGATCTTCGAGGCCTGCAGCTTCCAGGACGTCACCGGCCAGCGGATCCGCCGCGCCATCCAGCACCTGCAGCAGGTGGAGACGATGCTGACCGCGATCGCTCCGGCGTCCGAAGCCGCCGCGCAGGCGGAGCGGGTGGTCGTCAGCGCTCCCTATAACAATGCCGGCCTGGTCAGTGCCGAGCAGTCCGCCGCCAACCCGGACCTCGGCCAGGATGCCGTCGATTCGCTGTTTGACTAGTAAACTACCGTAACAGACGGAACCGTATGGCGTCTGGGCCGGTCGCTCATTGAGTGGCAGATCTACTACGTCTATCGAATGCTCAACTTTCTTATTGCCTGCTCAATCGTTCCCAGCGAATCATCTGTTTCGCTGCTCGGGGACGCACATGTTACTGTTGATTGTCGCGATCGTGGTAGCTCTTGTGATATTTGCCCTACTACGTGCGTTTGCCGCGCCCATAATTCTCATTTCCCTAGCTGTATACGGATATAGCCAGCTAAAGGGTGATTGGCCCTTATCGAGCGCAACTAATCAATCGTTGGCGTCTCAGGCAGCAACTACGCCACTCCCCTTCCCTCTGCCAAAACAAGAATTGGCCGTTTGCGAAGCCTTGGAAGCTGCCAATGCGCAGTTCTACAAGCTTGAGGCTCACTGGGAGACAGCAGACAGGTCCTCAGAGGAAAATGCTGTTAAAAAGCAAATGATCATAGATCAGACAAAGAGCCAGATTGACGAGCTGTTTAGGACTCGGAATCGCGCCGTCCTGAGTGTTGTTGGCACTCAAACGCCCTCAATCGAGGGCTGGCTCGCCAAGCTTACCAAAATTTCAATGACCGAAAAGAATTTTGGCGACGGAACCAAGCGATACGTTACCATCGAAGGGGAATTTCCCTGTCAAATAAAAACAACGTTCTCGACTAAAGATATACTCCCAACTCCTGAGGTCCTGAAGTTTATGGCCCAGCGAAATGTCGGTGACTTTGTGCTTATATCTGCCGTACTTGTTAAGCATGACGAAGCGATGCAAACCCCCGAGGATGCGCTTGAGTGGGGCGGCCCGTTGTGGGGACCTTTCGGGGGCCTTTGGCCCAAGGCGATTAGAAACCCCGCTTACGTGCTGAACGTGACAAAAATCGTTAGCCAACCGTTTCAAGGTTAAATTGTGTTAAGCTGTGGACCACACGATCCAACGATCGTCGCGCGTGGTGATACAAATTGCTTAGGTAGCAGTCTCTAACGCGTTCCTTATGTGAAACCTCCGTCACGCGCGTCGTCCCCCTGTTGCATTGACCGGCAGTTGCGGTATGTCCGCCGCCCGACGGCACCACCCTCGGCGCGGACAACAGGCTGGATCATCCTGGCCGGATGATCCGCGGCAGGATGCTCCCAACCGGGCAACAGGGAAACGCAACGTGACGACACGCGTCCAGGACGCCGCCGGCCGGACCGCCCCCCTGGCCACCCCGCAGGCCGCCCCACCGGCCGCCCTGATCGAAATCGACAACCTGACCAAGCGGTTCGGCGGCTTCACCGCCGTGGACAACGTCTCGTTCCAGGTCCGCCGCGGCGAGGTCCTGGGCTTCCTCGGACCCAACGGCGCCGGCAAGTCTACCACCATGCGCATGCTCGCCGGCTTCATGACGCCGACCGCCGGCACCGCGCGCATCCTTGGCCACGACGTGCAGACCGACAGCGTCGCCGCCCGCCGCGCCCTGGGCTTCCTGCCCGAAGGCGCCCCGACCTATCCCGAGATGTCGGTCGAGGGCTTCCTGCGTTTCTGCGCCCGCGTGCGCCGCTTTACCGGTTCGGAACTGACCGACCGCGTCGACCACGCGCTGCAGTTGACCACCCTGCAGGGGGTGCGCCTGCAGCCGGTGGAAACGCTGTCGAAAGGCTTCAAGCGCCGCGTCGGCCTGGCCCAGGCGCTGCTGCACGACCCGCCGGTGCTGGTGCTGGACGAGCCGACCGACGGCCTGGACCCCAACCAGAAGCACGAGGTCCGCGGCCTGATCCAGCGCATGGCGCCGGACAAGGCGATCGTCATCTCCACCCACATCCTGGAGGAGGTGGATGCGGTCTGCTCACGCGCCATCATCATCGCCGGCGGCCGCATTGTCGCCGACGCCACGCCGGCCGAGCTGGAAGCAAGGCACCCATCCGGCCGGCTGGACGACGTGTTCCGCGCGCTGACGATGCCGCATGCGGCGATGCCAACCCCGGCTGGGACAACCCCGGCTGGGACAACCCCGGCTGGGACAACCCCGCCTGGCACAACCCCGGCCGAGACCGGCCCGGCCGGCGCGGCATGAGACCGATCCTGACCATCGCGGGGCGGGAGTTGCGGGCCTACTTCGCCACCCCGGTCGCCACCGTGTTCATCGTCATCTTCCTGGTGCTGCAAGGCGCGCTGACCTTCAACCTCGGTCAGTTCTTCGACCGCGGCATCGCCGACCTCAACCCGTTCTTCAGCTTCATCCCCTGGGTGCTGCTGCTGCTGATCCCGGCGATCACCATGCGGCTGTGGGCCGAGGAACGCCGCCTGGGCACCATCGAGCTGCTGCTGACCCTGCCAGTCACCCAGGCGCAGGCGGTGCTGGGCAAGTTCCTCGCCGCCTGGACGTTCTGCGCCATCGCCCTGCTGCTGACCTTCCCCTTCGTCATCGCCGTCAACATCCTGGGCAGCCCGGACAACGGGGTGATCGCGGCGGGTTATCTAGGCTGCCTGCTGGTCGCCGGCGCCTTCCTGTCCGTCGGCGCGGCAATGTCGGCGTTGACCCGCAACCAGGTCATCGCCTTCGTCCTGGCGGTGGCGATCTGCTTCGTCTTCGCCGTCGCCTCCAACCCCATCGTCAACGACTTTCTCAGCCGGACCATCCCAGCCCTGGGCGCGTTCACCCGGCGGATCGCGGTGATCGACCGCTTCACCGACTTCACCCGCGGCATCGTCGCGGTGCGTGACCTGATCTACTTCGCCAGCTTCATCGGTTTTTTCCTGTTCCTCAACACCGTCCTGGTGGATCAACGGAAAGCGGACTGAACCCATGCGTCGATTGCTGTTCTCCGTCCTCGGTGTCATCGCCGCCGCCGCGATCGCCATCGGGATCAACATGGTCGCCGACGCGCGCCTGGCGAACGTGCAGTTGGACCTGACCCAGGGCCATATCTACACCCTGTCGAACGGCACCCGTCAGGTGCTGGCCGACCTGCGAGAGCCGGTGACGCTGCGGCTGTTCTACTCCCGCCAGCTTGGCAGCACCGTGCCGGCCTATGGCAGCTATGCCGACCACGTGCGAGAGATGCTGTCGGACTACGCCTCGATCTCGCATGGCAAGGTGAAGCTGGAGTTCTACGATCCGGAGCCGTTCAGCGACACCGAGGACCGCGCGATGGGCTACGGCCTGCAGGGCGTGCCGCTGGACCAGGGCGGCACCCAGGTCTATTTCGGCCTGGTCGGCACCAACCTGGAGGACGACGAGCGGACCGTCCCATTCTTCCAGGCCGACCGTGAGCGCTTCCTGGAGTACGACCTGACCCGGCTGGTCTACGAACTGTCGAACCCCAAGCGCCCGGTGGTGGGCGTGATGTCGTCACTGCCGCTGCAAGGCGACCCGCGCAGCATGATGATGAGCCAGGGCCGCGGTTCGGCTGGCCGGCCCTACGCCGCGGCCACCCTTTTGGGGCAGACCAACACGGTGAAGACGGTGCCGCTCGACGCCCAGGTCATCGACCCGGACATCCAGGTGCTGCTGGTGGCGGAAGCGCAGAACCTCTCGCCGCCGACGCTGTACGCGATCGACCAGTTCGTCATGCGCGGCGGCCGGCTGATGGCCATGGTCGATCCCTGGAGCGAGGCCATGGCCGCCACGCCCTCGCCGACCGGCATGCCGCCGTCCGACACCCACGCCGACCTCAAGCCGCTGTTCGACAAGTGGGGCATCGTCTTCGATCCGACCAAGCTGGTGGGCGACCTGACCGGCGCCTGGCGTGTGCGGTCGGAGAACACCGAGCGGATGCAGGCGGTGGACTACGTCGCCTGGTTCAACATCCGCAACGGGATCAACCACGACGACCCGGCCAGCGCCGACCTGCAGCAGGTCACCGTCGCCGCCTCGGGCTTCCTGGCCAAGGCGCCGGACGCGGCGATCGAGTTCACCCCGCTGCTCAGCAGCAGCGACCAGAGCGGGCCGATCGCGCTGGACGCAGTCAAGGTTCCCGATCCCGGCAAGCTGCTCGCCAGCTTCAAGCCGGAAGGCGGCCCGCGGGTGATCGCCGCACGCGTGCACGGGGTGCTGAAATCAGCCTTTGCCGAACCACCGCCGCTGCCGCCGGGGGCGAAGCGGCCGGAAAATTTCCCGCCCCATAAGGCGCAGACCGATGCGCCGGCGAACATGGTCGTGGTGGCGGATTCGGACATCCTGGACGACCGCTTCTGGGTGCGGGTGAACGACTTCTTCGGCCAGCAGACCGCCACCCCGTTCTCCGACAACGGGCCGTTCGTCGCCAACCTGGTCGGCACCCTGGCCGGCAGCGACGCGCTGATCGGCCTGCGCTCCCGCGGTGACACCAACCGCCCGTTCACCCTGGTGGCAGCGATGCAGGGCAGCGCCGAGGCGAAGTTCCGCCAGACCCAGCAGGCCCTGCAGGCGCACCTGGACGACACCGAGAAGCAACTGCGCACGCTGCGTTCCGGCGGCAGCGAGGGGGATCAGGGCAAGTCCGACGCCGTCATCACCCAGGACCAGCGCGCCGCCATCGACGCCGCTCGGCAGGACGTGCTGGAGACGCGCCAGAAGCTGCGCGCGGTGCAGTTGGAGCTGAACCGTGACATCTCCACCCTGGCCGACGAGATGCGGGTGTTCACCATCGTGCTGGTCCCTGCCCTGCTGACGGTCCTGGCGATCGCCATGGGTGTCGTGCAGCGCCGCCGCCGCGCGAGGACCCGGGCGTGAGGGCCGCCCCCATGAGGCTCATTCCATGAGGGCCACGACTCTTGCCGTGCTGCTGGCGCTGGGCTTGGCGGCCGTCGCCGGCGGTTGGTACTTCGGCATCGCCACCCAGCCGGCGGAGCAAACCACGGTGGCCGGCGGCCAACTGATGTTCCCCGACCTGGCCAAGAACCTGCAAAGTGCCACCAAGGTCGACATCAGCCACCAGGGCACCCAGACTGTGATTGAGAAGCGCCCGGACGGCGGCTGGGGCCTGGCGGGGATGCATGACTACCCCGTGCAGCAGGCCAAGCTGCGCGGGCTGCTGACCGGGCTGACGGAGCTGCGGTTGACCGAACAGCGCACCAGCGATCCCGCCCAGTTGGGCCGCCTGGGGCTGGAGGACCCGCACGCCGCCGGATCGGCTGCCAACCTGCTGCAGGTGATGGATGCCGCCGGCAAGCCACTGGCGGCGGTGATCGTCGGCCACCGGCGGGTACGCAGCCAGGCCAACCTGCCTGATGACGTCTATGTCCGCCGTCCGGACAACAACCAGGCCTGGCTGGCGGAGGGCAGCCTGCAGGTGGATGCGGATCCGAGCGGCTGGCTGGACCGCGACATCATGAACATTGCCCACGACCGCGTCGCCAGCGTCGCCGTCGGCGACAACGCCCTGATGTTCGGCCGGGTGGACGGCAAGTTCACCCTGAGCCAGCCGGCGGACCATCCCAAGCTTGAAGACTACAAGGTGGAAGACGTCGCCCGCGGGCTGGAGAACCTGACCCTGCAGGCAGTCAAGGCCGATCCGGAGGTTGCCGGGCCGGAGACAGGCCATGCCGTGTTCACCACCAACGACGGACTTGCCGTCCGGGTGACCGTGCTTCACCTTGATGAGGACGCCTGGGCGCGGTTTGCCGCCTCTGCCACGGCCGACAAGGCCAAGCCGGAGGCCGATCGGCTGAACCGGCTTCTGGCCGGCTGGACCTATCAGATCGGTTCGTGGAAGGAGAAGGCGCTGCTGCCGGCGATGGACGATCTGAAGGCCGCGGAGCCGGAGAAGCCCGCGCTGCGGACCAGCGCGCCCGACATGCCCCAGCCGCACAGCGACACACCCAACATCCCGGCGGCGGAGAACGGCAGCCACGAACCATCCGCGCCGGCGGGCGCCGCGCCTGGACCGTCCACGCCTAGCGCGGAGAAAGCCCCTGGCGCGGACCAGCCCCACGGTCCGGGCAACAAGTGACCGGCCGCGAGTATCCCGCCCGGCCGATCATCGGCATCGGCATCGTGGTGATCAAGGGCGACCAGGTGCTGCTGTGCCAGCGCGGCAAGCCGCCCAACCTGGGAAGCTGGACGCTGCCCGGCGGCGCGCAGGAACTAGGCGAGACCTGCGAGGCAGCCGCCCGACGTGAACTGCAGGAGGAGTGCGGGCTGCAGGTCGGGCCGCTGCATTTCTGCGCCCATGTCGACACCATCCGCCGGGACGCGGACGGGCGGGTGCAGTTCCACTACACGATCCTGGACTTCGCCGCGCGCTGGGTCGCCGGTGAGCCGGTGGCTGCGACCGACGTCACCGCCGCCATCTGGGCGCCGCTGGACGATCTTGGGTCCTTCGGTCTGTGGTCAGAGGCGCACCGGATCATCGCCATTGCCAGGCGGCTGCTACAATCGTCCCCCTGAGCGATCCTGCGGCGACGCGGCCGACGGCGGCGGCTCCGCCAGCCGTCATACCGCCAGTTGAAACACCGGCAACTGTCACGCCATCATCCGCCGGGACCGTCCGGAACCAGGGTCTGGATGGGTTGCGCGGCATCGCCGCGCTGTCGGTCGCACTGGGTCATTGCGTGGTGCAGGTCACCGGCCTTGCCCTGTGGGGCACCAGCTTGCGCGACTTTCCCGCCATGCCATGGCCGGACATCGGCATGCGGCTGCTGTCGGCGTTGTTCCCCAGCGACGCGGCGGTGATGGTGTTCTTCGTGCTCAGCGGGCACGTGCTGTGGGGCTCGTTCCGCCGGCGCCGGCTGGGCTTCCTTGCCGGCGCGCCGGACTATCTCCTCGCCCGGATCTACCGGCTGTTTCCGCTGACCATCGCCAGTGCGCTGCCGCTGGGGCTGCTGACCGCTGCCCCGGCAAGTGAGCTGGTCCGCAACATGCTGCTGCTCAGCAACAGCCTGAACACCGTGCTGTGGTCGCTGCAGGTCGAGGTGGTGGCCAGCCTGGCACTGTTCGTGGTCTGGGGCGTCACCCGTGGCATCGCGTGGCGGCTATTGGTCGCGCTGGTCCTGGCACTCGCCGCGACGCCGTTCTTCCGCGGCCAGGGCGCGGTGGTGTTCTTCCCGGCCTTCCTGCTGGGTGCGCTGATCGACGCGATCCCACCTAGCGTATGGCGGAGCGGCTGGCTGCTCGGGGGGGGCATCGCGGTCCTGATGTTCAGCAATGTCGTGCTGGGCCATGGCGGCATCACCCGCATCTTCGAGATGGCGGGGGCGACAGTGCTGGTAGGCGGCGTGGCCAACGGTCGCCTGCATGTCCTGCATGGCGCGGTGCCGCTGTTCCTGGGGGCGATCAGCTACCCGTTCTACCTGACGCACCTGCTGGGGCTGCTGGGCGCGGAGCCGTGGCTGGCGAGCCTGCCGCCGATGCCGGCGCTGGCGATGGTCGCTGCCCGTGCGGCGTCTTCCATTGCACTGACGATCCCGATCGCCTGGGCACTGCATGTGTTCGTCGAGGACCCGATGCTACGGGCGCGTCCACGGCTGGGGCCGCTGCGCCAGAGAGCTGCTTAATCCGCTAGTCTCACAGCACGCCTTTGCTCTGGGCGTTGAGCAGTTCCGCCATCAGGGCTTGGTCTTCATAGCGACCCAAACCCAGCGCGTCGGCATAGGCCGGCCGTTTCGCTCCAGCAATCCAGGCCGCGCATAGTGCCCCGGTTGCTGTTGCGGCCATCGTTCCAAAGCCCGACAAGGCGCCGGCCATGAAGACGTTGGGTGTGCGCATCGGCCCGATCAGCGGCCAGTTCTCCTGTGTCATCGTATAATAGCCGCCGTAGTGGTGCGCCCCGCGCGGCAGCCGCCCGAGATACACGCGCAAAGCAGGGCTCAGGCGGCAGGCCGCGCGCAGCACAATGTCGGGGAAGTGGGGGTCAAGTGCAGGTTCAGCGGCCGGGTCGCCCGGCGCGGTGTTGTACGCCCAGCCCAGCTTGACCCAGCGCCCCGCGTCGCCGCCGTCCGGGCGGCGGTGGATGCCGCCGGGCATGGCACGCAGCAAGGCGGCTGTTTCCGGTTCGCAAGCCAGAAGCGCCCGCTCTTCCTCGGTCCACTCGAGTTCCTGGCCATCAAGGTCGATGGTGAACGGCAAGTCGCGTGGGATCGCGCCCTCGCGGTCCTCGAAGGCGATCTTCTGTTGCAGGAGGCAGTTGACCGGAAGCTGTTCCCCGAGCATCCGGCCGACATCGGCAAGGAACGGGCCGGCTGCATTGACGATGCGATCGGCGCGCAGCGTACGGCCGTCATCCAGGCTCAGGGTGAAGGGCGAGGGCCCATCGATTGCCGCCACACGGGCGCGGTGCAGTCGGCCGCCCGCGGCCTTGATCGCCTCCAGCATGAACTGGCCGAGTTGCTGGCCGCTGATGTCGCCCGCCCTGCGGATGTGAAGAACGGCGGCGACGTCCTGCGCCAGGCTTGGAAAATGGCGGCGGATTGCGGTGCGATCCAGCAGCACGTCAACACCGTCCGGTGCCGATGCCCAGTCCGCGGCCAGCGCCGGCTGGTAAGCCGACGCGCTGCTGTCATGGATGCGGATGCGCCCATGGCTGCGGGTGCCCTTGGCGGCGCTCGGCGCGTAGCCGCGTTGCAGTTCACCGATCAGGTCATTCGGTGCGGGACGGCGTGTGACTAGGGCATAGCCCCTTCGCGTCATGTTGATGCGATTGCCGCTTGCCCGCGCAATGTCTTCCAGCAGGTCGATGGCGTGGTCGGTGAATTGGGTCATCGTCGGATGCGGCCACCAGTTGCGGTAGTTCTCACCGGACTGTGCCGAGGTCAGGCCCATCGGATCGCCCGGATCGAGCAAAACGATCCGCGTCAGGCCGTGCGCGACAACCAGGTAATACGCGACCGCGATGCCGATGACGCCCGCGCCGACAATGGCAATGTCTGTTTCAGCGGCGGTGGAGGTGCTCAACAGATCGCTCTCATTATCTGGCCACGTCTGGACGACCATCTCGATTGCACGGCGACGTAGTCGGAGTTCAGCCGGAAGGTCGGGATGAAGGTGTTGCGCACGACAAGGCTCCAGGGCGTCTGCACCACCAGCACGGTGACGTAGTGTTCGTAGCGGGGGAAGGTCTCCAGCGCGGCGCTCATGGGCTGTGTGTTCCGCCTGCGGCCGAGCTGGACTACCACAGACGCACGGGCTTCGGCACAAATCTGTCAGTGACCGGAGGAAGGTGCAACAGTGAAGCCAGCCAGCGTTGAAGATGCCAAACGCATCCAGGCCATCCTGGGGAAGCGGTTCCAGGTGCTGGAGTTCGAGCAGAGCACGCACACCTCGGCCGAGGCGGCTGCGGTGGTGGGCTGCACGCTGGGCCAGATCGCCAAGTCGATGATGTTCCGCGCCGCGGACGGGCGGCCGGTGCTGGTGGTGGCCTCTGGCGCGAACCGGGTGGACGACAAGAAGGTGGCCGCCCTGCTGGGGCAGAAGATCAAGCGCGCCGATCCGGACTTCGTGCTGACGCACGCCGGCGTCGCCGTCGGCGGGGTGCCCCCATTCGGGCACCGCACGCCGCCGGTGACGTTCCTGGATCGAACGCTGGCCGGCTACGCGACGCTGTGGGCGGCGGGAGGTTCGGCGAATGCGATGGTTGAGCTGACGCCCGACGACCTGGTGCGGCTGACCGGGGCGGCTTTTGTCGACGTGACGAAATAGCCTGTTGCGAGAGGGGGACGTCACCCGGACGTGAGCACACTTGCTCACTTCACACCTGGAACCGCGCGCGAACTCGCCGAGCGTCTGCTCGAATGCTCATCCCAACCGCCATTGTCCGCACCCGCAACAGCGAACGTGCAAGTTGTCGGATGCGGCGCGGTTCAGGGCTGCTGTGCGCCGATGGCAGGCTTCAGCTCGTCCTCGGCCCACTGCCGGAATGTGGTCGGGCCCGTGTTGGCGGACGAGCGCACCGCCACGTTGTCCATGCCCTCATTCTTCGCACGCATCATGTCGACAAAGCCTTGTGCGAACGCCTCGCTCATGCCGCGCTCCACCAACTGCGCCTTGAAGCCATCGAACGGGACCTGCTGATAGCGTACTTCGCGACCGAGAACCTCAGAGACGATGGCCGCGATCTCGTTGAACGACAGGTCCTCCGGCCCCAGTAGCGGCACGTCGTTTTGGCCCGTCCAGGAGCGATCCCGCAGCAGCCGCGCCGCGGCCTCACCCATGTCGCGCGTGGCGGTGTGGGGGACCGCCTTGTCCGGGTCGAGCGGCCCGAACATCTGGCCTTGCTTGATCGTTTCCACCTGCTGGAGCGCGTTTTCCATGAACCCCGGCATGGCGAGGCCGCGGACCGCGGCGCCGGTCTCGTTCAGGAGGTCGACCATGCGGATCGAGGCGGTGACCAGCCCGGCCCGGTCCTGCCACTCCGTGCCGCGTCCAAGCGCCGTGACCACCACGACACGCACGGTGCCGTGGCGGCGGATCGCCTCAGCCGCGGGGCGGGTGAAGTTGATGTAGGTGTCGTCGGGCCTCTCCGACGGGGTGGGGGGCGCCACCCAGAACACCGCCTCGGCGCCATCGAAGGCGCCGTCGACCACCGCGGCGTCGCCGTGCGAGCCCTTGACGATCTCGACGCGATCGCGGATCGCCTGCGGCAGCTTTCCTGGATCGCGCACGATGACGCGCACCGTTTCACTGGCGTCGAGCAGGTGCTGGACGACGTGGTGGCCAATGTTGCCGGTCGGCGTGGTGACGACGATCATATAACTTCTCCGTTGGATATCGGACTAGCTCGGCTACGAGCGCGAGCACGTCGGCGGTCAATCGGCAGCCGGCCGTATCCGGTCGTAGTTGCGGCGAAACAGCGTCACGGCGCGGTCGACGCCCATGCGGCCGATGTTAGCCATCGTCCAGCCTCTCGCCCAAGGAAAGGGTTTCCCGAGCCCCTCGGCGACCAGCTCCGCCCCTAGCTCGGGCGTGGTGGCGAGATGGATCGAGCCGTCGAGGTGGATGTGGCCGAGTTCGTCCGGTCCGACATAGAAGTCGATCCCGTCGACCCGGGTCCGGTCATTGAGATGCCAGTGTGTGGTGGCCTTCACCTCGGGCCATGCGGCGATGGCGTCGGCCACCGCCTGCGCCGGTCCGCCAAGCATCGGCGGCGGCGCAAGCGGACCCTTGGCCTCGCGCGGCAGAGTTGAGAGCGCTTGATCGGTCATCGTAATCTCCTTGGTCTTTGGGCCGGCAGCCCGCGTGCCGAATTTAGATGGGCATGTGTCAGCGGATCACCATCCGTAGCGGGCCATCTGTCCGGCATGGCCGTCGTTGAAGAACCCGCCGGTCGGTCCCATCGGGCCCAGCGTCGCGAGCGCCACGGCAATGGCGGCGGCTTCCTTGACGGTTCGCGGGCCGCTATGGCCGTTCAGGTCGGTGGCGGTGTAGCCGGGATCGGCGGCGTTGACCTTGATCCCATCGGCAAGCAGCGCCTTGGCGAGTTTGACGGTGAGCATGTTGAGCGCGGCCTTGGACGCACAATAGCCGGCGGCGTCGACGTTCCAGATCAGGCTCGCCATGTCGGCGGTGTCCGAAATCGAGCCGAGGCCGCTGCTCATCATCACGACCCGCGGCGCCGCCGACTTGCGCAGGAGCGGCAGCAGCGCCTGGGTGACGCGGAGCGGCCCGAGCGTGTTGACCTCGAGCATCGAACGCACGTCGTCGATCGCTTCGTCGGTCACCCCGGGCGGCGGGCTGCCGATACTGATTCCCGCATTGTTCACGAGCACATCCAGCACGCCTGCCTCTTCGTCCAGCCGTGCGGCGGCCCGCGCCACGCTGTGGCCGTCGGTGACGTCTAGCGTGATCGCACGGGCATCCACGCCGGCCTCGCGCAGTCCGGTCACGGCGACCTCGCCCCGATCAGGATCGCGGCAGCCGAGCCACACGGCGAACTCCCGCTCTCCGAGTTCGCGGGCGATCGCTAGGCCGATGCCCTTGTTGGCGCCGGTTACGAGTGCGTTGGTCTTGTTTGGCATGGTCATCTCCAGGACCGTCATGTCGGGACGAGGAGCCGTTTCTGCATTCCCGATGCTGCCAGAGACTTGCCTGATCCTACCAACTCCACCACGTTGGAATGGGTTGGGTAGAGGCGAGGCGTGATGAAGCTTGAGACGATGGTGGCGGAACAGGCGGCGCTCGCCGCCGAGCATGCCGGCTTGCCATTGGCTTCATCCGCCATTCCAGGCCTGACGATCCGCTGCAGCACCGAGCCGACGGCGCCCATCCCCGCGCTGTTCGAGCCCGTGTTCTATGTTGTGCTGCAAGGCGCGAAGCGCCTGACCTTCGCGGGTCAGACGCATGACTTTGCAACTGGAACCTGCGCCCTGGCCGCGGTTGGTTTGCCCTTCGTCAGCCAGGTGATCGAGGCGTCTCCGGCCCGGCCCTATGTCGGCGCGGAGCTCCGCCTCGACCCCTCCGTGGTCGCCGACCTGCTGCTGTCCATGCCGGGCGCCGCCGCGAACGATGCCCGGAGCTTCGCCGCAGCTCCGGCGGACGCGGCGGTGCTGGAGCCGTTCGGCCGCCTGCTGCGATTGCTGGAGACACCCACCGACGCACGTGTGCTCGCCGCACCGTTCGAGCGCGAGCTCTGCTATCGCCTGCTCCAGGGGTCGCTAGGCGACACGCTCCGCCAGGTCGGACGGCGCGACTCGCGCTTCGCGCAGGTGCGCGCGGCGGCGGATTGGATCGGCGCCAATGCGGACAAGCCGCTCCGCGTCGGGCATCTCGCCGCTGAAGTCGGCATGAGTCCGACGTCCCTCCACCGCCACTTCAAGGCCGTGACTGGCTACAGCCCGCTCGCCTACCAGCGCTACCTGCGGCTGCTTGAGGCGCGCCGGCTGCTCCTCGCCGACGCTGCACCCGTCACCACAACCGCGTTCACGGTTGGCTACGCCAGCGCCTCCCAGTTCAGCCGCGAGTATAGGCGCATGTTCGGCGAACCGCCGGCGAGGCACGTCAAGTCCAGAACGCCGGCGAGACAAACAAAGACTTTGAATGGCAGTTCTCAAGCGCCGATCCCAGGCCTTAGCTAGGCGAGGTTATCGCCTGCTACTCGGTCGCCGGCCAAGCTGACTTCATGCTTCACGTCGTCTCGGAAGACCTCGACATTTACGCGGAATTCTTGATGACGTCATCCGGCGGCTGCCCGGCATCAAGGAGATGCACACGATGTTCGTCCTGAAGGAGATCAAGCCTATGTCGCCGTTGCCTTTGACCTCCTCGCCGTGAGGCCTCTGCGTCGCTTCTGGTGCGGGTGGCCGGGGTCGAACCGGCACTCCTTGCGGAACCGGATTTTGAGTCCGGCGCGTCTACCAATTCCACCACACCCGCATCGAGCCGCCTAGTTCCTAGTATCGCCCATCAGTGAAGGGCGATACGTCGGTTGGCTTGAAGTGGCCGATTCACGCGGCGAAGCGCGTGCAGCACTTCTCTACGATCGGACACTAGCGCAGTTGGAGCCGTCTTGCGAGGGTCCCTCCGACGCTGCGCTGAGCGCCAGGTACCACCAGCAAAATGAACTCATGAGAACCGACACGAACCCTTTTTAGGCTGACTGCGTCTACCATTCCGCCACGCTCGCGCCGGGTTGCATCATACAGGACCGGGCCGGCAGGACAACGCGATTCGTGCGATGTATCCGGCTGTCGGCAACGAGGCTTTGATAGTTGACCGGCCCGGCGGGGAACTCTAGATAGGCGCGCTTCCGGCAACCGCGTCCATGGCGCTGTGTCCATGGTATTTTGTTCCGGGGCTTGTTCGGGCGTAGCTCAGCGGTAGAGCAATCGGCTGTTAACCGATTGGTCGTAGGTTCGAATCCTACCGCCCGAGCCATGGCCTTCTGGACCTGCGGATTGCACCTGTCTGAGAGCGGGCCTAGGCTCTGCCGCGATCAGGAGGGACACATCCAATGGATCTTCGCTTTACCCCGGAAGAGGTTGCCTTCCGCGAGGAAGTCCGCGCCTTCATCGGCGACAACCTGCCCGCCGATACCCGCGACCGCATGAAGCTCGGGCATCCGCCGACCAAGGAGGATACCGTCCGCTGGCAGCGGATCCTGAACGCCAAGGGCTGGGCGGCGATCTCTTGGCCGAAGGAGCATGGCGGGCCGGGCTGGACCGCAATCCAGCGCATGATCTTTCTGGAAGAGAACCTGATGGCGCCGGCGCCGGAGCTGCTTTCGTTCAACATCACCATGCTGGGTCCGGTGCTGATGCAGTTCGGGACCGAGGAGCAGAAGCAGCGCTTCCTGCCGCGGCTGGCGAACCTGGATGACTGGTGGTGCCAGGGCTTCTCGGAGCCTGGGGCGGGATCGGACCTCGCGTCATTGAAGACGGCGGCGAAGCGGGATGGCGATGATTACGTCGTCAATGGCCAGAAGATCTGGACGTCGACCGCCCACAACGCCGACTGGTGCTTCCTGCTGGTGCGCACCGACCCCAACGCGCGCAAGCGCCAGGAGGGCATCTCGTTCCTGCTGGTCGACATGAAGACGCCGGGCGTGACGGTGCGGCCGATCATCTCGATCGACGGCGGCCATCATCTGAACGAGGTGTTCTTCGACGACGTACGCGTGCCGGTGTCGATGCGCATCCACGCCGAGAACAAGGGCTGGGACGTGGCAAAGTTCCTGCTGGGCAACGAGCGCACCGGCATCGCCAGGCTGGGCAAGTCGCGGGAGCGGGTGACGGCTGCGACGGCGATGGCGCGGGAGGTGAACTTTGGCGGCCAGCCGCTGATCCAGGACCAGACCTTCCGCCAGCGCGTCGCGCAATTGCAGGTCGACATGAAGGCGCTGGAGATTACCCAGTACCGCGTCGTCTCGGCCTATGACAAGGCGAAGGGGGCGGGCAAGCCGGACCCGCTGTCCTCGGTGCTGAAGGTGAAGGGAACGGAGCTGCTGCAGGCGACCTCGGAGCTGGCGGTGGATGTGGCCGGGCCGATGGCCACACCGATCTGGGCGCAGGAACTCGCGGCGCTGAACGAACCCGACGACATGCTGGAAGCCAGCAGCGCCGGCACCGGCGGCTATCTGATGCTGCGGGCGGCGTCGATCTATGGCGGCACCAACGAGATTCAGAAGAACATCCTGACCAAGGCAGTGCTGGGGCTGTAGGCGAGGAGAGCCGTGAAACCGGCGCCACGGCCGAGGCTGCGGTTGGCGCGATGGATTCTGGCCGGGGTCTGGCTGCTGGCCTGCCCTGCCATGGCGGACACGCCGGATTGCGCCGCGCCGCCAGCAGGGGACGATGGGTGGCCGGTTGCCGCACCTGCTTCGGTGGGGCTTGACCCGGCCGTGCTGTGCGCCGCCGGCCCGCGCTTCGAAGCCTGGAAGCAGGCCGACCTGCATGCGGTGGTGGTTGTACGCAGCGGAAAACTGGTCTATGAACATTACTTCAGCGGACCGGACGAGCAAATGGGCAGGCCGGTACCCAATGCGGTGTTCGACAAGGACACGCTGCACGACATGCGTTCGGTTTCGAAAAGCATCACCTCGCTGGTGCTTGGCATCGGCATCGGGCGGGGCTGGATCGGCGGCATCGACCGGCCGGTGCTGCCGTTCTTTCCGGAGTATGCCGAGTTCCGGTCGGTGGAAAAGGATCGAATAAGCATTCGCGATCTGCTGACCATGTCGTCCGGCCTCGCCTGGAACGAAATGATCCCGTATTCCGACCCGTCGAACAGCGAGGAGCGGATGTCCCAGGCGCCCGACCCGTACCGCTTCATCCTGGAACAGCCCGTCAATGAGCCGCCGGGCACGGTCTATAACTACAGCGGCGGCGGTGCCGCGCTGATCGCGGCCATCCTGCACAAGGCCACCGGCCGCACCCTGGAAGAGCTTGCCCGCGACGAGCTGTTCACGCCACTCGGCATTACCGAAGCGAAATGGTATAAGCTGCCGAACGGCGATCCGCGCGCGGCGTCTGGCGCGCGCCTGCGGCCACGTGACATGGCGAAGATCGGCGAACTGGTTCTGAACCACGGGCGGTGGGCGGAGCGCCAGATCGTGCCGGCCGACTATGTGGACGCGGCGATCAGCCCGCAGATCAACGGCCAAGGCCTGTACTTCTACGGTTACCAGTTCTGGCTTGGCCGGTCGCTGGTGGCGGGGCACGAAATCGACTGGGCGGCGGCCGTCGGCCTGGGCGGGCAGCGGATCTTCATCGTGCCGTCCGAGAACATGGTCGTGGTGGTGACGGCAGGCCTGTATCGCAGTGACATGCAAGGCCTGGGACCGTCGGTTGCGTTGAACCGATATGCGCTGGCTGCCGCCCATGCGGACCATTAAGCAGGCGTCTTTGCCAGAAACCATGAAAAGGTTGCCCGCGATCGCGGATCGCCGAGGGAAATAGGGGGAAATCATGGACTTCGAACCTTCCGACGACCAGCGGCTGCTGGTCGAGAGTGTCAGCCGGATGCTGAGCGACACCTATGGCTTCGCTCAGCGCAAGGGCTACATGGCGCTGCCCGAGGGCTTCTCGCCGGCGGTGTGGTCGCAGTTCGCCGAGCAGGGGCTGCTGGGACTGCCGTTCGCCGAGGATTACGGCGGCTTCGGCGGCAGCGCGCAGGAAGTCATGCTGGTGATGCAGGCGTTCGGCCGGGTGCTGGTGCTGGAGCCGTATTTTCCCACTGTGGTCCTGGCCGGCACCGCGCTGAACGTGACTGGGACGGCGCAGCAGAAGGCCGCGCTGCTGCCGGCGATCGCCGAGGGCAGCCTGAAGCTGGCGTTTGCCCACACTGAGCGGCAGGCGCGCTACGACCTGACCGACGTGGTGACGACGGCTCGGCGCAACGGCGGCGGCTGGGTGCTGGACGGTTCAAAGACGGTGGTCTCGCACGGCGAGGCGGCGGACAAGATCATCGTCAGCGCGCGCACCAACGGTGATCGTTACGATCCGGTCGGGATCACGTTGTTCCTGGTGGACGCCGGTGCCTCTGGCCTGGCGCGGCGGGGCTATGTCAGCCGGGACGATTCGCGGGCGGCGGACATCGCGTTGTCCAACGTCTCGGTCGCGGATGCGGATGTGCTGGGTGAGGTGGGCCAGGGGCTGGCGGTCATCGAGCGGGTCGTCGAGGCGGGGATCGCCGCCAGTGCCGGCGAGACGGTTGGGGCGATGGAGGCGATGAACGAGATGACCCTGGACTACAGCAAGACCCGGGTGCAGTTCGGCCAGCCGATCGGGTCGTATCAGGTGGTACAGCACCGGTTGGCCGACATGTTCATGGCGCAGGAGCAGGGCCGCAGCATGGCGATGCTGGCGACGATGTCGATCGACAACAGGGATGCGGCGGCGCGGGCGCGGGACATTGCGCTGGCCAAGGTCGGCGTGGGTCAGGCGGGCCGCTATGTCTCCCAAAGCGCGGTGCAGATGCATGGCGGGATCGGCATGACGGAGGAGTATGCGGTGGGGCACTACTTCCGCCGCTGCATGGTGATCGAGCGGCTGTTCGGCGACCCGGCGTATTATCTGGCCAGGCTGGCGGACCAGGTGGCCTGACGGCCGGAAGTCGGCGGGCTGCTGACGGCGGCCTTCGAGGCGCCTGATGGCTGGCGCAGCCGCCGCGGCAACGTGGAAGCTGCAGCCGATGGACAGCCAGGGCGGCGGCCGGACTGTGCTGGGGCAGCTTGGTTGTTGAAGGGGCGGTTCAGACGGCGCCGGGGCGAGTGCCAGGCGGGACAGCGGCGACGGGTGCGTGCAACACCCCGCCGGCAACCGGCGGCAGAAAACCGGCCGCCTCGTTCAAGTGCGGCCATGCGACGTCGCTGAGCAGGGCATTCCTGAGCGAAGCGGCGCGGGATGAGACGGCTCGCGGAGGGAAGGTGGCGGCCTGCGCGGCCATGTTGGGTTCGGACGCGGTGGTGGCGTGCGGCGTCGCCGAGGGCTTAGGTGCAGCAGGCGCGGTCGCCCGGGCCTGCGGTTCCGGCTGCCGGGACGGCGCCGCCGCCGATGCGGCGGGCTCCTGAGTTGGCGCAGGGGTGGCGGCGAGCAGGCGGGCGGCGAGGTAATCCTTCATCGCGGCGGCGATATCCGCCTGCATCTTGCTGTCATCGAAGGTCGCGCTGTTGTCGAATGCAGGGGTGGCGTCGAATGCAGGGGTGGCGTTGGATTGGGCATCCGATTGCAGCCGATCCCGGGTGGTGGGAGAGGTGGCGGACTGGGCCTGACGGCGGCGCTGCAGCATGACCCGCTCGCTTTCATCGGCGGAGCGGTTGAGGGCATTGGCGCGGCCGAGGCTGCGCAGCTTTTCCGCCGGCGTCAGCGTGTGCGTGGCGGCGGTGCCCAGCAGGGCGAGGGCTGACATGGAGAACGCCAGGGTGCGGGCGATGTTGACGTAGTCGGCGCGTGAGGTGGGGTTGTAGGCGGCGATGGCGCTGATGGCCATGCGACGGGCCACGCTGAGGTCGGCCGAGGCGCTTCTGAACAGCGGGACGAGCAGGTCGGCGACGCACATGATCAGGCCGGACTTCGGATCGATCTGTGGGCTGGCCGGGGTGCTGGGCGTGCCTGTGGTGTCTGGGCTTGTGGTGTCTGGGCCTGCTGTGTCTGCGCGTGCTTTGTCTGCGCGTGCTGTGGCGGGGGCAGCGGTGTCCGACATGAGGGGCGCCATCCTGGCTGAGGGTGCGTTCGCTGTCTGTTCTAGACGAAACGGTTGCGGAGTGGCAAGAAAAATCTTCCCATTTGATCTCTTCCGGGGACGGCCAGGTCAGGCGGCTCAGACTGGAACGATCAGGCCGTCGTGGACGAGTTGCCAACTGGCTTGGTCGGGGGCACAGATCAATCCGCCGGTGGTGCGGGACGGGTGGTAGGGCGAGCCGTCGAACTGGGCGCTGTAGCCGCCTGCCTGCTGATGCAGCAGCCAGCCGGGGGCGTGGTCCCAGGGCATCAGGCGGTTGTAGAACAGGATGTGGCAGAAGCCTGCCGCGGCCATACGGTATTCATGCGCCGAACAACGCAGCCAGGTCGCCGACCCCAGCCGCGGCAGGTTGCCCAACACGGTCGTGCGCATCGGTTCTGGCAGGTAGGTGGTGCCGGCGATGGCCTCCATCCGAGCCAACGGCGCGGGGGCGGCGACGTGCAGGCGCAGCGGCGGATGATCCGGACGCGACAGCCAGGCCCCCTGCCCTTGCAGCGCGTGGGCGGTGTCCTGGCAGACCGGATCATGGATGACTCCGGCGACGATTTGGCCGCCCACGATGGCCGCGGCCATGACGCCGAACAGCGGCAGGCCGGCGACGAAGTTGCGGGTGCCGTCGATCGGGTCGACGGTGAAGGCCAGGGGCGCGTCGGCCAGGCGGTCGAGCAGGCTGGGGTCGGCGGCGGTGGCTTCCTCACCGACGATCAGCGCGCCGGGGAAGCTGGCGCGCAGCTCGGCGGAGATCATGCGTTCGGCGGCCTCGTCGGCTTCGGTGACCGGGTCGAAGATCGAGGCCTTGTGGCGCACGTCGCCGGTGGCGAGGCGCTTGAAGCGGGGCATGATTTCTGTTTGGGCGGCACGGGCGAGGATGCCGGCGAGGTGGGTGACGTCGGCTGGGGAGAATTGCATGGGGGTGCCTGTGAACGTGCTTATAGCCGACGGGTCGGTGCGCTGTCGAAACAGCCGGGCGCTGTTGGTGGGGCTGCCTTGGGGTGAGGGAGGTTACCGGATGTAGAACGGCCCGGTAAGGGCGCGGGGGTTTGACGGTCTGGTGTCTGTCTTCAAACCGGATACTGATTTTATGGTAACTCACGGATGGGCGGCGGGACCGATAACGAGTAGTTTCTTCACTTAATGGATTTCGGAAGCTGCGGAGCCAACGACCGCCTCCATCACAGCTTGACAAAAAGCTGCAAAGCTCGGGGATGTATTTCGACATGGGTCAATACGCGGACCGAGCTCTCGAGCAATCTCTATCTTCCGCAGACCTTCTCTGAAATATCCTGATTGCCGTAGCACGGTTTCAAATGCTTCCCATGTTCCACCTTTAAGGGCGTCTACGTTCCGAAACGATGCTTTAAGTGGTATTGATGCGGGTACCTTGGGATACGCAGCCTGCACTGCCTCCCAATCACCAAAATACCAAGCCTCCAATTCCTCGATCACAATTCGATTGACAACTTGCCAGCACGAAGACCCTCTGGCTGTGCGGGTTCGAAGATGGGCACTATTTGCTATTTGTTCCATCTCACGCTTCAAATCCTTGCAGTCATCATCGTCACGATCGAGCAAAATCACGATCCGCCAGTCAATTGGCAGCCACGCAGAGTAGCCGCGCAATCTAGCACCCAGTTTGCTCCGCAGGTCTTGTTTCCCTTGATAAGCATAGACTTCAAAAGTTCCGTGCTTTCCTAGGATCTTAGGCAACAATCCGCGAAGAAAAGCTTCCATCGATGGCTCTTCAACAAGGATTTCTAGATGCGCCGCTTTCAAGCTCTTGTTCTCCGCGCGCGCACCGGCGCGCCGTGATTTACCAATGGGTCACCTAGTCCGAAACGTCCCTCCAACCACAAATGTCCCAGTAATCCTCCTGAGTTCATAAATTCCTTAACGCCCGGAATCGACGCTGCGAGCACCGCTTGGGTATATCCTGTCTCATCACGATAAAGAACGCGCACCTCGGTCGGTCTCAGCGCGTTGACAAAAAAAGGTGAATGAGTCGTAACTAATAGTTGCCCTCGTTCAGACGCAGCCCGGCATTCCTCTGCCAGTTCAGGCAAAAGACGTGGGTGAAGAAAGTTTTCTGGTTCCTCAATGCCGATAAAGGGCGGCGGCTGCGGGTCATACAGGAGAACAAGGTAAGCAAGCATTTTGAGGGTGCCGTCGGAGGCAAAGCGTGCCAGCATCGGACTATCGAAAGGGGCATCTTTAATTTGTAGTAATAAGCGTCCATCCGGCATCGCATCTGCCAGCACCCGCTCAATGCGAGGCACCCTTGATCGCATGACAGAAAATATTCGCTCGAGACGGTCATGATGTTGCTCTGCAAGGAACTGGATGACGTTGGCTAGGTTATTACCAGATCGCGACAGCCTTTCCTGTGGTCCTGCCTCCGGCTGACCTCGTGTGTCGTCAATAGCAAAATAAGAAACATACCATCCGGTAATGAATTCACGTAGAGCAGCCACTCGTGGATGATCGGCAAATTGCCCAAGCGCATTAACCGCAATTAAATCCGGCGATTTTAGCGGCGTCTCCTTTCTTTGGTCTTGTGCGTCTGGTAGCTCACCGCTGGCTGCGCGGCCAATGCCTTCCTTGTAATCGAGAAACCGAAACGGCTGACCGTAGCTGCTCCGTTTCCAGCGTAACCACTCCTCGACGACAACCGGGGAACCTCTTCGCTCATCAACCGCAAGATGGTAGGCGATAAGTGGATAGCCCGGCTCCCGATAACGAATCTCTATAACTAGCGGACCATCTGCGCCTCGCGTCTTCAGCTCTTTAGCTCGACCTCTCCGATCCCAGGCTCGTCGTAGACCGGACTCGAAGCATTCGGAAAGGAAAGCAAATACGTCGAATATTGTTGACTTACCGCTACCATTTGGACCTAGAAGTACTGTTAGAGGGGTCACATTCTTGAGCTCGACATTCCGTAAAGCCCGATAATTCTCCACCCGCAGCGACTCTATCCGGGCAGGGGGCCTCCTTTCTTCTTGAGCTATCTTCTGACCCGTACGGGTAATCATAGAATTTGATCTCCATATCCATTCGCCTCGCGGCGAACTACTGCTAGAGGGTCTACCCTGTGCCCACGAATACGACCATTTTCATCTGGCGCGTTACCTATCTTCATCGGCAAGTCAATTAGGAGCAGTAAGCTTCGAAATCGGCGTGTGGCTAAAGTTGTAGCTGCGGGCAATGTCTATCAGCGTCTCGCCCATGTCCCGCCGCTTGATAGCCTTGGCTTGCTGATGCGCAGTGAGTTTCGGCTTCCGTCCCATCTTCGCCCCGCGCCTTTGCCCGCGCCCGGCCTTCACCCGCGCGCTTCGGATCAAGTCGCGCTCAAACTCCGCCGGCCCACCCGGCACTGTCAGCATCAACCGTCCGTGTGATGTTGTGGTGTCGGCCCATGTCTCGCCCAAAGATCGGAATTCGGCCGTTCGCTCTATAATCGCGGCGAGAGTGTTGAATAGATCACGGGTCGAGCGTGCCAGTCGGTCAAGCCGCATCACCACCAACACGTCGCGCTGGTCCAGTTGATCAAGCGCCTTGCGAAGCTGCGTGCGGTCGGTCTTGGCTCCGCTGGCAACCCCGCAAAACACCTTCTTCTTGCACCCGGCCCTGGCCAGTTGCCGCACCTGGGCGTCAACGCTTTGGCCGTCCGTTGACACCCTGGCGTAGCCGTATTTCATGGCGCGGGTTCATCGGTCTCTCGGCGGGCGGGTCTTTTCGGCTGAGGCAGCGCCTCGCGTGCGGCGCTGACATACTCCGCCAAGGTTGCATCAAGTCTTTCGTAAAGCAGACGGTCGAACGCGCCGTGACCATGGCCGGATTGCGTGTCCTGCAGGGCTTCAATATAGGCGGCCCGGTCTTCAGGGCGCACGGCGACGGGCGGATAACCACCCCGGATCAGGATCAGGTTCATCAGCAGCCGAGCCGTACGGCCATTGCCGTCATTGAACGGGTGAATGTCCACGAGATGGCGATGGGCCACGAACGCCGTGTCCGGCGTTGCCGCGGCACCGTTAAGCCAGCGGGCAAAATCGCCCATCCGCGCGGGCACCTGCGCCGGTGACGGGAAACCGTGACGGCCAGCGTCGGTCAACACATAGCGGCCTTGATCGGCATAGCACCCGGCAGTCCCGGGTTCGGAGCGCAGCATCACCAGACGATGCAGGTTGCGCACGTCCGCTTCCGTGAACGGCTCGGCCTGTCGCGCCAACTCGCGGACATAACCCAGCGCCGCGAAGTGATCGACCGCCTCAAGGTGATCCTTGAGCGGCTTGCCGCCCACGGTGATGCCCTTCTCGACCACCATGGTCGTCTCGACGGCGGTCAGCGTGTTCCCCTCTATCGCGTTGGAGGTGTAGGTGAGTTCGATATCCCGGCTGTGCTCGAAGTTGCTCAGACCATCGGGCGCGCGGCTGCGAAGCCGGTCGAGTTCGGCCTTTTTCTCCGCGATGCTCTGAAGTAGTTGGTCCACGTTTTTCCTGGTCCAAAATTTTCCCGTCGAAAGCTGGCACCATTATGCACCGGACGTGCACGCTGGAAAACATCAATATTTTCAGCGCTCTAATTGCGACGTGATATTTGAATAATGAGAACCGGGCTCGCCGCCCCAAAGTCGGCAGGACCGATCCACAAGCCTGACCGCCGCCACCCGGTCCTATGGACCGGGCATACCTCAACAGAAGGTTAATGTCCCCCTGGCTCGACAGGATCGGAAGAATTTACACGGCTGCATCGGCGCTGTGAGACCAGCAGCTTGCTGAATTTCTCGTGTTTTCAATTGATGACACAGCGGTTTGAGCAAGCACGGCAATACTTTGGTATTCGTCCGCCATACCGTAGCAATCATTTTGTTTTACACACGAAACACTCGTCTAGACGGCACTACATACAAGAATAAACGGATCTGCGCTCAAGACCGCGCAAGACCATAGAAGATAATACATCAGCATGTCTGGCACGTTGCTTGCTATGAAATCGCTGCAATCTAGCAACGGTGATCAGCAGGGGCTGGGCACCGACGGATACGGAGACAGATCATGCGTCTTGCAGCCATCGCAACCATCGCCGCCCTCGCCCTCTCGCCGCTGGCGGCACAAGCAACCACGATCACGTTCGACGACATTGGCGTTCCCGGCAAGTACGTCGGGAACGGCTTCATCGACCAGGGCTACAACTTCGGTAGCGGCGCCAGTGTCATCGACATCAGCAGCACCAGTGCCTGGGCCAGTTACGGGCCTGCCTACAGCGGTAACTATGCCGCCTTGTCCAACTACGGCACCGTAATAACGATGACCAAGGTTGGCGGCGGGACATTTTCGCTGCAAGACTTCCTGACGAAAGAGTGGTTTACTGGCTTTGCGTTCAACGTCTCGGTCACCGGCTATCTGGCAGGAAGCGCCGTTGGCACTCTGGTCTTTTCCGATACGAACACCTGGCAAGACATCGCCGCAAACTTCTCCCAGGTTGATGACGTAACATTCTCCGGCTTCAGCTACTTTGCGTTGGATAACGTCACCGTGGACGCCCCCAGTGCTGTTCCAGAACCCGGGACCCTCAGCCTGCTGGGTGCCGCGCTGCTGTGCATGGCGGGTTTCCTGCGCCGCCGCGGCACCGCCGTTGCATCCCGCGCGACCCTTGCCTAAACCGGCAGCGTCACCTTCGCCTTCACCCCACCGGCGGGGCGGTTGGCGATGACGACATCGCCGCCATGCGCACGCATGATGTTGCGGGCGATGGGCAGGCCCAGGCCAACCCCGCCGGTCTCATACCAGCCGACTAATGAACTGACTGTTTTGTCTGCTGATGATCGGCTGGTATGTTATTGATTTGGCGCGCGGCCGCCCCGCCATGTGTGGACGGCCCCTTGGGTGCAAGGTGCTCCGACAGATATCTGACAGGTGGTTCGACTGCGATCATGTGTCCGGCCTGTTGATGCGGCCTCATGACCGCTGGCCCAGATGGGTTCCGTGATCCGGTCCCAAACAACCCCACGGCTTTGAGAGCCATTGGCGGGGACGGGTTTTCCGGATCGTCGTGTCGACCGATTGTCATCTTTGTCAGCTCTTACACCCCAGCATACGAGCGGATCAGGCGGCGACCGGCTGCTGCCGATAGGCCTCTCCGGTCGTCATCATAGCCCAGGCGATCCGGGCCATCTTGTTGGCCAGCGCGACTGCAGCGAGTTTGCGCGGCCGGCGTTGCAGCAGTTTCGACAACCACGCGGTGGCAAGCTTGTTGCCCGGTTTGCTGGCGACTTTGATGACCGCCGTGGCACCGAGCACGAGCAGTTGGCGCAACCGTTCGTTGCCGGCGCGGCTGATGCCGCCCAATCGCTGCTTTCCGCCGGTCGAGTGTTCCTTTGGCGTCAGACCGATCCAGGCTGCCAGGTGACGGCCTGATTTGAACGCGGTGGGGTCGATCTCGAGCGCGAGGCTGAGAGCGGTGATTGGACCGATGCCAGGGATGGTGGTCAACAGCCGGCTGACCGGGTTGGTCTTGTGCGCGGCTGTCAGCTTGGCGTCGATAGCCATCAACCTGGTGTCGAGATGTTCAATTTCCTGGCCGAGCAGCAGCAGCATGTCGTGGGCTTCGGGCGGCAAGTCGGTCTGCGCCTGTATCGCCTTCAACAACGGGGCCACCTGACTGACGCCCTTGGCGGCGATCACGCCGAACTCGGCGGCGTGGCCGCGTAACGTGTTGACCAGTTGCGTGCGTTGACGGACCAAAGTTTCACGTACTTTCAGCACCATGGTCTGGGCTTGTTGGGTCGCGGATTTCATCGGCACGACACGCATTCCTGGCCGGCCGGCGGCTTCGCAAATCGCCTCGGCATCGTTACGATCATTTTTGGCACGTTTCACGAAGGGCTTGACGTATTGCGGCGGGATGAGCTGCATGTGATGGCCAAGCTCTGTCAACATGCGGGCCCAGTAATGGGCGCTGCCACAAGCCTCCATGGCAATTTCAGTGGGCGGCAGCTTGCGGAAAAACGGCATCATCTGCGCGCGGCGCAAATTGCAACGGCGAACCGGCTGATCTGCCTCGTCTATGCAATGCAGGGTGAAAACGGCTTTGGACGTGTCAATGCCGATGCGCTTAATCTGGGTCATGGATGGCTCCGGTCTCGGTGGGTGACAACCCGAGTCTGGCACGCAATGCCGTGGGGCCGTCCACCCCAACAACCCCGCGCGCGGTACCAGTCAACGCAAGCGTCGCCTGGTATCACAGTTGCGGCTGGGCTCGCCGCGGTGGAACGGTTCGAACACCCGCTCCAGCTCCGCCGGCGGAATGCCGGGCCCATCGTCCTCGACCTCCACCACCACCATGTGCGGATCGGCGTGCGACAGCCGAAGCCCGGCCGAGCCGCCGTAGTTCGCCGCGTTGGTGACAAGGTTGACCAGCACGCGCTTCAGCGCCAATGAGCGGGCACGCACCGTCAGATGCGCCGGGCCTTCGTAACGCAGTTTGTCCAGCATGTCGGGGTGGGCATCGCCGGCCTCATCAAGCACGGTGCGCAGCGGCTCCGCCAGATCAAGGTGGTTCCCTAAGGTTTACACATTAGAACGTGCCGCCCAGCGCGATCACGCGCTAGCTAGACCGCTTTCAGGCTGACTGGAACAGTCAGCACGGTCTAGCCCATTGTTTCGCGAGCAACTTTATCAGCCCGACTGTTCCAGTCAGGCTGATGTTGCTCTAGTCTTCCCGCGATAAATCTGCTGCACCCGTCATTCTCTGGCGCCGATCAGTTTACTGATGCGGCTGGCCAACACCTCCATGGCAAATGGCTTGGTCAGCACGTGCATGCCGGGATCAAGGTGGCCGTGGCTGAGCACCGCGTTCTCGGCATAGCCAGTAATGAACAGCACCTTCAGGTCGGGTCGCACCAGCCGTGCCGCATCGGCTACCTGCCGCCCGTTCATACCGCCGGGCAGGCCCACGTCAGTTACCAGCAGGTCGATACGCACGTCGGACTGCAGCACGTGCAGCCCAGCCTCACCGTCGGCCGCCTCAATCGCGATGTAACCCAGATCCTCCAGCACTTCGGTGACCAGCATCCGCACCGTCGGCTCGTCGTCTACCACCAGTACAGTCTCATCCTGTCCGGCACGGGGAGCAGCGGCCGAGTGAGAGGCCAACTCAGTGGCCAACCCCGCCGGCTCTGCCCCGCCCAGATGCCGCGGCAGGTAGATGCACACCATCGTGCCCTGACCCACCTCGGAGTAAATGCGCGCCTGCCCACCGGATTGCCGAGCAAAGCCGTAGACCATTGAAAGGCCCAGCCCGGTGCCCATTCCGATCGGCTTGGTGGTGTAGAATGGGTCGAACGCGCGGGCGATGACCTTAGGGGCCATGCCGATGCCGTTGTCGCTGACGCAGAGGGTGACATACTGACCGGGCGGCAGCTCCCGTTCCCGGGCGGCGCGCTCGTCCAGCCATCGGTTACCCGTCTCGATGGTCAGCTTGCCGCCGCCCTGCATCGCGTCGCGCGCGTTGATGCACAGGTTGAGCAGCGCGTTCTCAAGCTGGCTTGGGTCCACCGAGGTGGTCCACAGGCCGCCGCCCGCGACTGGCTCCACGGTGATCTCGGGTCCCATGGTGCGCCGGATCAGCTCCTCCATGCCAGCTACCAGCCGGTTCATGTTTGTTGGCTTGGGATCAAGCGTCTGTCGGCGTGAGAAGGCCAGCAACCGATGCGTCAGTGCCCCTGCTCGCTTAGCTGCGCCTTGGGCTGCATTGACATAGTGATCAACATCCTTGATGCGCCCCTGCGCCACACGGGTTTGCAGCAACTCCAGACTGCCGCCGATGGACTGCAGCAGATTGTTAAAGTCGTGCGCCAACCCACCCGTTAGCTGGCCGACCGCTTCCATCTTTTGGCTCTGGCGCAGAGCTTCTTCAATCTTCCCGCGCTCCGCACTTTCCTCAATCAATCGCGCATTGGCTTCGCCCAACTCCCGAAGATGCAGCTTTTGCTCGGTCAGATCAGTCAGCACGCCGCACAGCAACGTCATGCCGTCGTCGATGCGCAGCAGGTTCAGCGACAGGTAAACCGGCAGCCCCGTGCCGTTCGCGGCACAGAGGGTCAGCTCGCCACGGGCCACGGTGTGCTTGGCGTCGAGGAGCAAGCGGCTGAAAGCGTCATGTTCCGTCGGATGCACGAAAGGCATAAACGGCTGCCCGATCACCCTCTCCTGCGCAAGACCGAGCATGCCAGCGACGCGCTGGTTGCAATACAGCACCGTCCCATCCTCAGCGAGGGTGACCGCGCCCTCTTGCATCTGCTCGATCAGCACACGGTAGGGTCGATCGGCGCTTTCCAGCGTGTAGACCCGATGCTCCTCTACCGGTCCGCCCACCACCAGCGCGTCGATCTCACCATGTCGGATCGCTTCGAGTGTATCCTCGCTCTCCTGGAGCCGTGTCTCCAGTTCGCGAATGCGTTCTATCAGCGCCGCCGTATCGGCGCCTTCCGGATCACCCGCCATGTTTGTCCGGTGGGGAATGCAGGGGCGTCAGATCCAGGCCCCGGAGGACGCGTTCCGTGTCCGACAGGTCACCGATAATGCGCCGCACCGGCAACGGCAGCAGCTTTATCAACGTCGGCGCGGCAATGATCTGGTGGCGCTCCGCGAGTTCCGGCTGTTGATAGATGTCGACCACCTCAAGCTCGACCTTTCCCGCCAACTGCTCCGAGCAGATCCGGCGAAGGTTCTCGATAGCGCGCTGTGACCGTATCGTGCTGCCGGTGACGAACAGCCGCAGCCGGTGGTGCAGCAGAGCATCGTCGGGTTCGCCCTCGGCACTCACAACGAGGCGGTCTTCGATCGGATGTCGAGGCCGACCAGCACCTTCTCGTTGTTCGACAAGTCGCCGATGATGCGCTTCAGCGGCGCCGGCAGCCGGCGGATGAGCGTTGGAATCGCCAGGATCTGGTCGCGCGCCGCCAGCTTTGGGTTCTGCACGAGGTCAATGACCTCGATCTCGTAGCGCCCGGCCAGGTGCTGCTCGCACACCCGCTTGAGGTTGGCGATGGCGGCGAGCGACTTGTTGGTCTGGCCTGCCACGTAGAGGCGCAGGTGGTAGTGGCCGGGGTCCGCGTCAGCGTCCGGCCCCTGCTTGTCAGGCTGCGGTTCCTGCTGATTCATTCCGCGGCCCCCCGTAGGGTGGCGAGGGCGCCGCGATCCGTCGCGAGGGTCACCTCGTGGGCGTCCTCTTGCGTCAGCAGGAGGTTCGCCTCATCCGCCTCGGCCTTCAGGGCGGCGCGCATTTCTCCGATCTGACGTTCCAGCGCTTCGTGGCGGCGCGCGAGATCGCGCCGTTGACGTTCGACTTCCTGCTGCCGACGCGCCGCGACAGCCTGTTCTCTCGCTGCCTGGGTGAGCCGTGCGGTGCCGGTCAGCACACCTTCCGGGCCGATATAGGGTTCGATCAACTCGACACCGGTATCGCTTATGCGGTACTCGCGCACCTGATTGGAGTGACTCATGCCCCGGGCCTTGATGAGATAGAGGGCGTGGGTGTGCTCGCCGTTCGCCTCGATGTCCACCAGCTTGATCCAGGCATCCATCAATGACGACAGGCCCAAGTTGGCGCCGGTCGACGACCCGTTGGTATGCAAGCTGTTAAACAGCGCCGTGATGCCGCGGCTTTTCAGCAGGTCTATCATGCGCAACAGGGTCGCATGTACTTCAGGTTCCGAGCCGCGGAACGCTGAGATCGGGTCAATGATCACCACACTGGGCTGGAAGCGGTCGAGGTCGCGATGCATGCGCGCGAGGTGCATTTCAAGACCGTAAAGGCTGGGCCGCGCCGCCTCGAAGCGCAGCAGACCAGCATCTGTGTGCGCTTGCAGGTCAAGCCCGACGGATAGGGCATTGCGGTGGATCTCCTGGGCGCTCTCCTCCAGCACGAAGAACAGGCAGCGCTCACCACGTGAACATGCGGCATCGGCGAAGTGGCTGGCGATCGTGGTCTTGCCAGTGCCGGAATCGCCGGACAGCAGGATGCTGGAGCCGCGAAAGAAGCCGCCGTGCCGGAGCATGGCGTCGAGACCTGGTATGCCGGTCGAAATGATCTCGCTCGACGCCGGACGGTTCAGCCCCGAGGAGGTGACCGGCAGTACGCTGATGCCGCCGCTGTCGATAAGAAAGGGGTACTCGTTGGTGCCGTGCGCCGAACCGCGGTACTTCACCACCCGCAGCCTGCGCGTGGTGATCTGGTCCTCCACCTGGTTGTCGAGCAACACCACGCAGTCGGAGACGTATTCCTCGAGTCCTTGCCGGGTGAGCTGACCTTCGCCGCGCTCTCCGGTGATCACGGCGGTCAGCCCGCGTTCCTTCAGCCAGCCGAACAGCCTTCGAAGTTCGGCGCGCAGCAAGGTGGGATCACTGAAGCCCGAGAACAGGGTCTCAAGAGTGTCGAGTACTACGCGCTTGGCGTTGATCGCATCGACGGCGAAGCCAAGGCGCACAAACAGGCCCTCGAGGTCGTACTCGCCGCTTTCCTCGATCTCGCTGCGCTCGACCCGCACATGATCGATCGCCAGCTTGCCTCCGGCTATCAGCCCATCGAGGTCGTAGCCGAGCGAGGTGACGTTGGCGGCGAGGTCTTCTGCCCGTTCCTCAAAGCTCATGAAAACGCCGGGCTCGTTAAACAATGTCGCACCGTTCACCAGGAAGGTTACGGCGAACAGGGTTTTGCCGCAGCCGGCTGCACCGCAAATGAGGGAAGGTCGGCCAGCCGGCAGTCCGCCTAGAGTAATCTCATCGAAGCCGGAAATGCCGGTGGGCGACTTCGGCAGCGTGATTGGAACGGTTGCGTCAGGCGACATGGGTAGACTTATCCTTGGGGTGCTTGGCAGGCCGCGCAGATTAGACGGCGAAAATGGCGGAGCATCCCATGATCCGCCGCAAGCTGCATCGCAATGCTTGTTGATACAGTCTAGTTTCGAATTAGTTACGCCTCCTGGTTAAGATGGGACGCTCACTAACGGACAACCTGAGGTTAGCCGAGCGGCGGAGTCAACATAAAGCCTGAGCGGTTTTGGCTTTTGCAGGCGCACGTTTGGCTTCTGAGCCTGTCAGGAATCTTCTGGGGGGAGTCGGTTTCTTTTGATTCCTACTCATAATGCAGCGTGTTGGCGTGGGCATCGCCAGCCTCATTGAGGACAGTGCGCAGCAGCTCGGCCAGATCGAGCTGCACGATGGCCGCGGCCATGACGCGAAACAGCGGCAGGCCGGCGACGAAGTTGCGGGTGCCGTCGATCGCGTCGACGGTGAAGGCCAGCGGAGCGTCGGCCAGGCGGTCGAGCAGGCTGGGACCGGCGGCGGTGGCTTCCTCACCGACGATCAGCGCGTCGGGGAAGCTGGCGCGCTGTTATTGATTGCGCCGGAAAGGGTGCTAAAATCCTCGCCGTGAAACAGGATGAGGTCATTGCCAAGTTACGCGCGCACGAACCGGAGCTAAGGGCCGCCGGGGTCGTGCGGCTGTCGCTGTTCGGTTCGACGGCGCGGAACGACGCGCGGGCGGAATCGGACATCGACCTGCTGGCGGCGTTCAATGATGCGCAAAGCTTGTCCTTGCTGGACATGATCGGGATTGAAATCCGGGTGGCGGATCTGCTGGGCCAGCCGGTTGATTTGATCGAGGAAGGCACGCTCAAGCCGCGCGCGCGGGAGAATGTGAGGCGCGAGGCCGTGCGTGCCTTCTAGCGATCCGGTTCAGCGTTTCAGCGACATGATCGAGAACATCGAAGCCATCGAGCGGTTCACGGCGGGGATGGACCTGCGCGGTTTTGCCGAGGCCGATCAGACGATCCGTGCCGCGAAATACAGCCTGCTGGTCATCAGCGAGGCGGCAATTAAGCTGGGCGACCTTGCCGCCGATCTCTGCCCTTCTATCCCATTGCTGTAATCCGGGGCCTGGGGAACCGGCTGCGGCACGACTACCAGAATATCGATGTCGTCCGCATCTGGCTGTTGATCGAGCGCGACCTGCCGCCGCTGAAAACCGCCTGTCGTGACGCGCTGCGCCGTCTGGAAGAGGATGGCGAGGCATGAAGATCGGCTATGCCCGCGTCTCGACGGAGGATCAGAAACTTACCTTGCAACTGGACGCCCTGCAGGGGGAGGGGTGCGGGCGGGTGTTTCAGGATACGGCGTCGGAGGTTCGCTTGAACCGGAACGGTCTGACGGATGCGCTCGATGCCTGCGCGGCGGATGACGTGCTGACGGTCTGGAAGCTCCACCGGCGGGCCGATCGCTGCTTGACCTGGTGGCGCTGGTTGAAGCCTTGAAGGCGCGGGATGTGGGCCTGAAGGTGCTGATGGGGGCGGGGGCTTCCATCGACACGACAAAGCCGGACGGCCGGCTGTTCTTCGCCATGTTTTGCCGCCATGGCCGAGTTCGAGCGGGAGTTGATCCGCGAACGAACACGGGCCGGAATGAGCGCGGGCGGCATGTCGGGCCCCTTGAGATCGCTGCTTCCAATGACCTCGGCGGCGGTGGACGCCGCACCGAAGCCTGATCCGATTGGTTGATGCTCGGTGCTCATGATGTGCTCCCAGAAATGGCGACGGAAGTGGTCGTTTGCCTTCGTGACGCCGTCAGCCCGTGGATATCGGCTTTGGCGTGGCGGCGTCTGGAAAGCTGCCAGACCGCTTGCCACCACTTTCCTTCATTCCCGCCTTTATGCAGGCCGCGCGACACCAAGCCGCTTCATCTCCCGGTAGACGGTCGACCGCCCGATCCCGAGCTGCCGCGCTGCTTCCGCCGTCGACACCTTCGCGTCAACCAGCGCTCTGCCCTCAGTTCCCAAAAGCAGCCGTCGCCCGGCTAGCGAAAGGCGAGCATCACGACTCGGTCGAACATGCGATCTGTCAGTGTCCGTCGCAGGAGAAGCAGCGGCCGAGAGGCCAGCCCGCCACTATATCGGATCGCAGGTTTGCGGGCGCCGAGCGCCTTCATCACCATATCGGAGACAACGCTCGGTGGCGGAGCCTTGCGACCCTGCATCCCGCTGAACTTAGTGACCATATCGCCATATGGGCCGCTGCCGGACACACGCCTTGCAAAATCAACGGCGATCGATTCCCACTCCGACGCGATCCCGCCGGGCTCGATCACGACGACGTCGATCCCGAACTGGCGGACCTCGTTGCGGAGAGCATCCGAATAGCCCTCCAGCGCGAATTTGGAAGCGTGATACCAGCCGCCGAGCGGCAACGCGAACTTGCCACCGATGGACGAGATGTTGAGGATCCGGCCCGAACCCTTCGCCCGCATCATAGGGAGGCAGAGCTGGATCAGGCGAGCGAGACCGAACAGGTTCGTCTCCATTTGGCGCCGCGCATCTTCCATCGGCACATCCTCAAGCGCGCCATATTGGCCATAGCCAGCGGCGTTCACGAGCACGTCTATACGACCGCTCGTCTGTCCAATCCGATCGACAACCTCCACGATAGACTGCTCGACCGTAACGTCGAACGCCAGTGTGCGCGCTCCGGCCCGATCCAGGCCCGCCATCCGATCAACACGTCGCGCACCAGCGTACACCTCGTAGCCGGCGGCGAGTAGGCGTCCGGCGATATCTTTTCCCATGCCGGAGGATGCGCCGGTCACGAGGGCTACGGGGTTAGTGGCAGCGGTCATGGCAAGGTCACTCCATGCTGTGTTCAACGAGCGACGCATTACATAGGCTGTGGGGTAACCCCACAGTCAAGGGCAAGCTTATGCTGATCAACGAAGTAGCTCGCATCGCCGGCATGTCGAAGGATGGGATCCGCCATTACGAGGAGATGGGCCTGATCTCGTCCCATGCCCGGCAAGCCGGAAGCCGGATCTATCGCGACTATGACCCGGCCGTGCTGGAGGCGATCGATCAGGTCCGCCAAGCGCAGAACCTCGGCTTCTCGCTCAAGGAGATACAGCCACTGTTGAAGGCGTATGGGTCAGCCACACTCACCGCCGAGCAAACCCTCGATTTTCTTGAAAAGCGGCTTGCCGTCATCCGCGCAAAGCAAGAAGAGCTTCGTCAGATCGAGGCGTTCATTTGCACGAAGCTCGATCACTACCGCCAGCTCGCTCGATCCAAACCGTCTTCGTGAAACTTCCATCATGGACCCCAGCTTGGCCACTGAAAAGGATGATCCCATGGGACACGCGCATTGGCGTGATAGCTTTGCATCCACCCAGGGCATCTCGCCGGCGTACTAGCTCAGAGCGCTCAGATCCTATCAAGAGAATTGACGAAGCGGGAGTGCGGCACGCTCACACGGACCAGTAAGTCGCCATGATCTCCTTCGCCCACTCCGGCTCCACGATCCCTCCGCGGGGCTGGAAGCCCGACATGACGGGCTTGATGTCGAGCACGGGCGTGCCGTCGATGGCGTCGAGACCTCGAACGCGTAGGGAGTGACCCACGACCTCGACGATACGACAAACGGACACGCCAAGCCGGTTGGGTCGGTTGCGGCCCCGCTGGGCGAAGATGCCGACCTTCGGCCAATCGGCCCTGCCCCGGGGATGGCGGGCGTCATAGGTGATGTCGCCAGGCCCGACCTGGTCGAAGACGAAAACGATCTCCGCATGGCTGAACTGGTCGAGCCCAAGCAGCGCCTCCGCTCTGAACTGGGCAGGGTCAAGCGCGATCTCGGCGATGCTGGCCTCCCAATCATCGTCTTCCGCGGCGACGCGGCCGCCACGCACATGGCCGATCGCCGCGAGCTCGAATGAGCCCATCATTTCCCACCTGTTTCAGAACATTCCATCCAACCGCAACCGGAAGCCGCGTTCAAAGCCACGCGGCGGGGCTGGCGCCGTAGGGCTCAATCGTGTCGACGGCCGGCATTGTCAAGTTGCTAAACCCGAGCGGCGACTCCAGATACGATAGACCACCGTACACTGAGGTCACTCGTGTCCGTTTCGCTGGATAATTGTCCGTCGCCGGGAGCGCCTGTTGCAGCGCCGTATCGAGGAACCCGAGCGATTGGACCCACATTGCGCTTCGCGCGAGGGAGAGCTTGACGTGGTACGAGCCGCCCTCCTCGGCCCGGCGCAGCAGGGCGGCCATCATCCCTGCGGCGGCCAGATAGCCGGTCATGAGGTCGGCGAGGTAGAAGACGGGCGAGAAACGGGGCTTGCCCGGTTCGCCCTCCTTCGCCGCGAAGCCCGAAGCGACCTGGCCGTTCTGGTCGAAACCCGGGCGATCCGCCCAGGGACCGGCATGGCCGTAGGCGTTGGCGGTCATGCAGACGATGCCCCGTTCGCTGCGCGCGGCCAGGGCTTGCGCCTCCAGGCCGAAGCGACGATTGACCGAGCCGCGATAGGTCGTCGTGAAGACGTCAGCCGTGCGCGCCAGCGCGTGCATCTGCGCGAGATCATCGGCGCCCCTAAGGTCGAGATAGGCGCAGCGTTTGCCGACATCGACGCCGAGATGCTGGGCGAACGTGTCCGGATAGGTCGGCGAGGTGATGTGCAGGACATCTGCGCCGTATTCGGCCAGTGTCCGAGCGCTGCGCGGGCCGGCGAGCACATGCGTGAAATCGAGGACCCGCACGCCGTGCAGCGGGGATGCCAGGCCATCGGTTTCGCTAAAAGGCACGCGCGGACCATCGGCGATCTTCTCGATCTCGATCACGGGTGTCTTGGCGAGCAGCCTGCCCTGCGGGTGATCGAGCCATTCTTCCGTCGTGAAGGCCCGACATGCCGGCAGGCCGGCCTCGGCGAGGGCGTCTTCGAGCTCCCATGAGTTCCATTTCGCCACCTCGCGCGCGTAAGAAACCTTGTCGTCACCGCAATCGAAAAAGACCGAATAGCCCTTGAGCAGCTTCGCGTAGGGCGGGCCTGCTTCGAGCATCACATATTTGCCGTCCCGGCAGAGGAACATGTCGTTCACCACGACGCTTTCGGCGCCGACGTTGATGGCGCGGCCCTGCTGCTCGACATAGTGCGTCGGGTGAAGGAAGTGCAGGGCATCGACGATGTCGATCGAAACATCGGTCGTGTTCGAGGTGCGGGCGTGCCAGATGGCGGCGCCGGCGGCGCCGATCAGCAGTTGCGCCATCGCGGACGCCTCGCCCAGCCGATGGGGCGAACGGATGATCGGGTCCGCGCCATGAAGGACGGCATCCCCATGGAAATGATCCTTAAGCCCAAGATGAGCGATTAACGTGGACAGCGGCTTCAACCCGCCTGACGATAATCGCCGTTCTACCTCAGACTTTGAGTCTTGGATGGCGTTCTGCATCGGAATGCTCCTTGGTCGGGGCTTGGCGCATCGACAGTCCGCGTGCCGGGGTCAGGATGCGATCGAGGACGGCGCGCGAGGCTTCGCCGCGCGTGACAGGTCGAAACTGTCCTCAAGCATCTGGAAGCGCGCGATCGTGCCGCCGGCGATCGTGAGGACGATGGCGAATTGGGAATTCATGACTCGGCCCGTGGCTTTGATGCGGGTCGCGAGAGCGCCGACGATGACGGCGCGCTCGGCACCCGCGAGGATGTCTTCGACCTCGAAGGAGACCGGCTCCGTCAATTCTCGGATGCCCTGGAAGAACGTCTCCGCAGCGGCGCGGCCGGTCTTGTGCCCGATCCACGGCAGCACCCCGTCGTCGCCCTGGATCTCGAACTTCAGGTCCTCGGCGAACATGGCCGCAAGCACGTCCGGTTGCTGGCCGTCGCCGATACCCGCCAGCAACTGGCGGGCGATGGTGAGATTTGCTTCCTGGCTCATCGATTATCCTACTTGGTCGGAGGAAAAGTTAGTCGAGATGCTGACATCTCGCCAGCTTCCCAGCTCTGTGAGGCGCGCTTCGTCGTTCTGTTCGGCACGCGCATAGGCGTCACGGCCGAGCACCAGCCGTAGGGGCGGCGTCTCCGAGCGCGAGACGTCGAGGATCGCCTGCGCCGCGCGCTGCGGATCACCCGGCTGCTTGCCATCGTAATCCCGTTGCATGGCCGCCGTCTTGCCGACAGTCGCAGCATAGGCGGGGTTGCCCGCGTTGATCTGGGTGGAAAAACCGGCAAAATCCGTGCGGAAACCGCCAGGCTCGACGATCGTGACGTAGACGCCCAGCGGCGCCATTCGTTGGCTAGCACTTCCGAGAACCCCTCGACACCGAACTTCGCCGCGGAATAAGGCGCACGTCCAGTGGCGCCGGGACGACCGCCTATCGAAGAGACTTGTATGAACCGTCCGCTGCGTTGTTCGCGGAACAGCGATATAGCGACCTTGGTCACGATGATGGCGCCGAACAGGTTGGTCTCGATCTGAGCGCGGAAGTCGTCGAGGCTGGTGTTCTCGATGGGCGCGACGTTCCCGTAGCCGGCGTTGTTGACGACGACGTCGAGCCCGCCAAAGCGGTCGACTGCGGTCGCCACGGCCTTCTCCGCTGCTGAGCTGTCGGTGACGTCGAGCGACGCCGCGACGACGCGGTCGCCGCCCACCCTTCACCGGCAGGTCAAGTATCTGAACAACGTCATCGAGGCCGACCACGGCAAGCTGAAGCAGCTGATCAGGCCCGTCCGAGGATTCAAGATGCTGAGGACGGCCTACGCGACCATCAAGGGCTTCGAGGTGATGCGCGCGCTCCGGAAAGGACAGGCATCGGCCTTCAACGTCACGCGCGACATTGGCGGCGAGGCACGCATCGTCGAGCGCGCCTTCGGGCTGGGTGCTTCTGCCCTGGCAGAAGTGGTCAAGTTCGTCAGCGATCAGCTCAAACCCGAAACCGCCTGACGGGCCCACGCGACCGGCACGCCCCTTGCGCCCTCGGCATCAGTTATTTGCAACAGAGCCCCGGAGAGTGCCAATGGTGACGCTGCGCCAGGATGTGCCGTTTCGCTAAACCCTTACATTATTAGAACCAGGCTCGCCGACCCAAAGTCGGCCAGACTGATCCGTAAGCTTGAGCGGCGGCGGCGTTGCGGCACGGCCATTCCGCCCCGTGCGACACCTTTTCCTAAACCGGCAACGTCACCGACGCCTTCACCCCACCGGCGGGGCGGTTGGCGATAACGACATCGCCGCCATGCGCACGCATGATGTTGCGGGCGATGGGCAGGCCCAGGCCAACCCCGCCGGTCTCGCGGTTGCGGCTGGGCTCGCCGCGGTGGAACGGTTCGAACACCCGCTCCAGCTCCGCCGGCGGAATGCCGGGTCCATCGTCCTCGACCTCCACCACCACCATGTGCGGATCGGCGTGCGACAGCCGAAGCCCGGCCGAGCCGCCGTAGTTCACCGCGTTGGTGACGAGGTTGACCAGCACGCGCTTCAGCGCCAATGAGCGGGCACGCACCGTCAGGTGCGCCGGGCCTTCGTAACGCAGTTTGTCCAGCATGTCTGGGTGGGCGTCGCCGGCCTCATCAAGCACGGTGCGCAACAGCTCCGCCAAGTCCAGTTGCGTGACCGGTTCGGTGGTGCGCGCATCGCGCCCGAACGCCAGGGTGGCGGAGACCATGGCCTCCATCTCCTCCAGGTCGGCAAGGATCTTGCCGCGCTGCTCGTCGTCCTCGATGAACTCCGCACGCAGCTTCAGCCGGGTGATCGGCGTGCGCAGGTCGTGGCCGATGGCGGTCAGCAGCTCCGTGCGGTCCTGCACGAACCGGCGGATCCGCGCGGCCATGGTGTTGAAGGCGACGGCAGCGACGGCAACCTCGGTCGGTCCGTTCTCCGGCAGCGGCGGGGCATTGACGTCGCGGCCCAGGGTCTCCGCCGCTTCGGCCAGCGTGCGCACCGGCGCGGTCAGCCGGCGCACCGCCCACAGGGTCAGCAGCGCGGCGGCGGCGGTCATCAACAGGAAGGCAGCCAGGAAGGTGGGCGAGTGCCACGGGCGCAGCGGTTCCAGCTCCGCCGTCACGTTGATCCACTCACCTTCCGGCAGGCGCATGCCCATGACCACGTGGTGCCAGGAATGGCCGCCGTAGATCACCAGCTCTCGCCAGCGCAACTGCGGCGCGCCCACCGCCACCAGGTTCATGTTGATGCGCAGCAGGCGCTGCTCCGGCAGCGGCATCTCCGGCAGGTCGGATTCGGGCGGCGACTGGCTGATGACCGCCGTCAGGTCCGGGCCGCGGTGCAGATCGGCCAGCACCGCGGCGCGCTTGGCGGGATCGGTCAGGACCACGGTGCGGTAGACGCCGACCACCCGCATCGACAGGGTGCGGGCCTGGTTCAGCCGCTGGACGTCCAGCCGGTCCAGCGCGTGGATGGTCAGTCCCGCCACCTGCACGACCGCCAGACCCAGCAGCAGCACCAGCGCGGTGCGCGCGGCGAGGCTGCGCGGCAGCAGGTAGAGTTTCATGCGCGTTCCACGGTCGCGGCCAGGACATACCCGCCGCCTCTGACGGTCTTGATCAGTTGGGCGTTGCGTCCGTCATCTTCCAGCTTGCGGCGCAGGCGTGAGACGGCGACGTCGATCGCGCGGTCGAACGGGCCGGCCTGGCGGCCGCGCAGCAGGTCCAGCAGCATGTCGCGGGTCAGCACCCGGTTGGCACGCTCGACCAGCGCCAGCAGCAGGTCATATTCCCCCCCGGTCAGCGCCACCTCCACGCCTTCGGGGTTCAGCAGCCGGCGGCGCGCCGGTTCCAGCGTCCAGTCGTTGAAGCGGAACCCCCGCGCGGCCGGCTCGTGGCGGGATTCGACGTTGTCGCCGGACCGGCGCAGCACGGCGCGGATGCGGGCCAGCAGCTCCCGCGGGTTGAACGGCTTAGAGACGTAGTCGTCCGCGCCCAGCTCCAGGCCGATGATCCGGTCGGTCTCCTCGCCCATCGCGGTCAGCATGACGATGGGGATCTCGCCCTGGCTGCGCAGCCAGCGTGCCAGGTCCAGGCCGGACTCGCCGGGCAGCATCAGGTCCAGCACCACAAGCTGGTAGTGCCCGTTCAGCCAGGCTCGGCGTGCCTCCCGCCCGTCACGCACGGCGGTGACGCGGATGCGCTGCTTTTCCAGGAAGCGGGCAAGGAGATCGCGGATTTCGCGATCGTCGTCGATGACGAGGATGTGCGGGGTCTGGTCCATGCAATGTAACATATCCCGCCAGGAACCTAGGCGAAACGACCGTTGCACTTTATTGCAATTCGTCGCCTGCCAGAGCGGATTCGCCAGACGCCGAAGCACCATTGTCTGCATGACTGTTGCAATTGATGGAGATAGCAGGTGCGTCAGACTTTCCTAGCCGCCGCGGCGGCATTCGTCATTGGCGGCGCGGCGACCGGGGCGGTGCTGTCGCAGGCGCAGCCCGCCGCACCGTCCGGTGGGGCGTCCTCTGGCATGACGACGGTCGACGAGGCGCCGCAGCACGGCTGGATGATGAGGTGGCGCCACGGGCCGGTGCGGGACGGGGCGCGCCCGATCAAGCCGCGCGACTTTGCGCTGGTCTATCGCCAGCCGGACCGGCGGCTGGCGCCGGCGGATGTGCAGAAGATCGCCGAGGCGTTCCTGCTATGGAACGGCAATCACACCTGGAAGGTGACCGACGTGGCCGCGGCGGCGGATGGTCCGATCGGGTTCAGCCTGACGACGCCGGAGGGTTCGGTGGTCGCCCGTTTTGCGATGGACCCGCATTCCGGGCAGATCACGCGCGTGAGCTGAACCGAACCCGACCGCCATGGAGTGCACCCGGGTCGGACCGCCGGTCTGGCCCGGGCCGTTCTTGTGGTGGCCGCATTCAGCCGCCGCCTCCGGCCATCCAATTCAAATCGCTGGGCGACATTACGGGCTTCACCGGCGCAACCGCGGCCGCTGGCTTGGCATCGCGGCCGGAAAGCAGCCCCGAATCCGGATGAGCATCGCGTCCCACCTGCTGGTTGCGGGTCGCAAACACGTCGGCGTGCCCGGCGGACGACATTGCGGTTATACGTGCGCCGCCGTGCGTAGGTGCTGGCTGCGCGAGGGCAGCCGCCACAAAGGGAAGGCCCAATACGGCTGCCAGCACGCCACTATACTGCTTTTTCATCTCTCGCTCCTCTTGCTGTGTGCTGCCGGCGTTGCAGGCTGCCGGCATGAAGACAGGAGCATTCGTAACGACAATCGAGGTGGCGCCGCTGTGAGCACCATCACATGCCAGATCGAGTTCATGAGGCGTGCGCCGCTTGGGGAAGGCCGGCGTCTCTTGGCATTGTCGGCCGCCGCCATTCCGGCCTACAGCACGCTGATGCATCCACCGGAAGTGCCCGCCGCCGCACGCACCGCCATCGACACGCTAATCCGCATCGATCCGCATTTCGCCGGCATCCTCGATCGCGCCGGTTCACTGCCCTGGCGCCGCCGCGATCCTGGTTTCCCCGGCTTGCTGCAGGCGATCGTCGCCCAGATGATCAGCAACCAGGCAGCAGCGGCGATCTGGGGACGGCTGCGGGCGATCCCCGGCGCGCTGGATCCGAACCAGTTCCTCGGCCTTTCGGATGAGGCCCTGCGGGCCGCCGGGCTGTCGCGGCCGAAGGTGGTGCATGCCCGCGCACTGGCGATGGCGTTCCAGGACGGCACGCTCAGCGCCGAACGGATTGCCCTGCTGGACGACGAAGCGGCGATCGTCACCATTGCCTCGATCAAGGGCCTGGGGCGATGGACGGCGGAGATCTACCTGCTGTTCGCGCTGGACCGGCTGGATGTCTTCCCTGCCGGGGACATCGCGCTGGCGGCGTCGGTGGCGCACCTGAAGCGGTTGCCCGCCCGCCCAGGGCCGGTGGCATTGCGGGCGATGGCGGACGCCTGGCAGCCGGTGCGTTCGCTGGCGGCCCGGCTGCTGTGGCATCACTGGCGGCACGTGACAGGCCGACCGGCAATGGACGATCTCGGTGGCCTATGAGACATTTGGCCCATGAGACATTTGGCCCATGAGACGTAAGGCTGACCATGTCCCGAAGGAAAGCACGTCCACGATGTCCGATGCCAGGCTGACGGTTTCCCGCGACGGGACGCTCGCCATCGTCACCTTCAACCGCCCAGAGCGGCGGAACGCGTTCGACCTGGCGATGTGGCAGGGCCTGCGGGAGATCATGCGCGAATTGTCGGACAACGACGCACTGCGCTGCGTGGTGCTGCGAGGGGCAGGGAACAAGGCGTTCTGCGCCGGGGCCGACATCAGCGCGTTCGCCCACGAGCGCGGCACGGCGGAGCGTGAGGCGGAGTATGCCCACGTGCTGGATGAGAGCATGCAGTCGATCCGGCTGTGCCAGCACCCGGTGGTGGCGATGATCATGGGCCATTGCCTGGGCGGCGGCGCGGGGATCGCCACGATGTGCGACTTCCGGGTCGGCGGTGAGGGCATGCGCATGGGGATCACCGCGCGCAACCTGGGGATCTGGTATCCGTATGCCGAGATCGACCCGATCATCAGCCTGGCCGGCACCGGGGTGGCGGCCGAGATGCTGATCGAGGGGCGCATCTTCACCGGCCGCGAGGCCTATGAAAAGGGCTTGCTGTCCCGGCTGGTGACGGACGACGCGGTCGAGGCCGAAGCCATCGCGCTGGCCAGGCGGGTCGCCGAGGGGGCGCCGCTGTCGGCGCGCTTCCACAAGGCGGCGATCAGGCGGTTGCGCCGCGCGTTGCCGGTCACGGCGGCCGAGGCGGCGGCGAGCAGCGGCTTCACCCGGACGGCGGACTTCCAGAACGCCTGCCGGTCGTTCCTGGCCAAGCAGAAGCCGGTCTTCGAAGGCCGTTGAAGACCTAGTACCTCTGCACGGTGATTTTGACTGGTCATGTTGTGTCGGGATAGGCGCGAGCCAGCTTGTCGCGCGCCTTCTGCGTTGTGAACTTCCATTGGATGCGGGCGCCGTCTGCGTTGCGTTGGCGTTGCCATGCGTTGATTTCGGCACTGAGAACGTCGCGTTCACCGATCCGGCGATCCAGGCACTGACCGCGCAGCACGCCGATCTCGATCTCGACCATGTTCAGCCAACTGGCATGTTTGGGTGTGTAGTGAAACGCCAGGCGCTGAAGGATGCGGTGCGCTTCGGCTGGCGGGAAGGTTTCATACAGCGCCCCGGCGGTGTGGGTTGAAAGATTGTCCAGCACGACCCGGATTTGCTCGGCATCCGGATAGTGAAGATCGGCCAAATCGCGCATGCAGGCAGCAAAATCATGCGCGGTTCGCTGGTCTGTCACCTTCACATGACGCCAGGGTCTATGCGCATCGAGACACACGAACAGATTGGCGGTGCCCTGGCGCCGATATTCGTAATCATAGCGCTCCGGCTGACCCGGTTCGGCCGGGATCGGCTCGCGCACCTCGCCGATCAACTGTGTCGGACTTTCGTCAAAGCACACCACCGGGCGCTTCGGGTCGGCCGCTTCGGCGTAGAGATCGAGCACATCCTCCATTCGCGCGACATAAGCGCCATCAACCTGCGGAATGCACCACATGTCCCGCCGCCACGGCTTTAGGTCGTCTTCTGCAAGACGCCGGCGCACGGTCTCGCGTGACAGGTCCTCATGCTCGGTCAGCCTCACCATCTCGCCGGCCAACAGGTCGAGCGTCCAGCGCTTGCGACCCGCCGGTGGGCTGGTGCAGGCGGTTGCCACCAGCAGCGCGGTCTCCTTGCCGGACAGCTTGCGCGAAGCTCCTAGGCGAACCTCCTCGCTGAGCGCCAGATCCAGGTTGCCCTGTATGAAGCGCCGCTTGGTGCGGTAGATCGTCGAGACACCAACCGAGACGCTGTTGGCGATCATCTCGTCGCTGACACCATCATCGGCGGCCAACAGGATCTGCGCTCGTTTGATTTGCGTGCCGCGTGCTGGCCGCCGCGGAGCAACGTCGTGAGGTCAGTGCGCTCTGCCTCGCTCAGGTCGACCCGATACCGTATGGTCATCGCTGTGCCTTTCCTTTCGAGGACAACGATGAGGCGAGCTGTCGATGCGCCGAGACCGCGGTTTACCCCCCGGCAGGGCCAGTTTTTGGCGTTTATCCACGCTTACACCCTGGTGAACGGACGCCCGCCGGCGGAGGCGGACATGATGCGGTTCTTCCGCCTCACGCCCCCAAGCGTCCATCAGATGGTGCTCACCCTCGAGCAGGCCGGGCTGATATCACGCCAGCCAGGCGCCGCACGAAGCATCATCGTTTTGCTCGACCGATCCGCCTTGCCCGAGCTAAATCCGGGATACCTTCAACCGGTCAAAACCTCTGTGCAGAGGTACTAGTCTCGCCCATCAGAGAAGGGCGATACGTCGGTCTGGCTTGAAGTGGCCGATTCACCCGGCGAAGCGCGTGCAGCGCTTCTCTGCGATCGGGCACTAGGATCATTATGGGTTTCCTGCTGAGGCCAGAGGCTGCGGCGCGGACGCTGTTGCAGCGGTGCAAGAGCTGAACGGTAACGATTGATTCACCAATTTCTGGTCATTCTGGGAAGGTGCAGACCCCGCCCCCGAAGCTGACCGAGACGTCCCACCCGACGACATTCCGCAGCCGGGGTGTCGCCGCGGCGTTCACCACGCCCCGGTTGGCAGGGGCGAGGATACGCAAGGCACAGCAAGGCGGCGTGGAGCTGGTGGTGCCCAACCCCTCGGGCAGCCGGGGCAGCTACGTCATTCCCTGGTCAGGGATTTCGGCGCTGTGCCAACCGACGGTGCATGACACCATGCTGTACCGGGGCATCGGCCGGCTGCCGACAGTCGATCCGGTGCGGGTGCGCGACGTGGCGCTGGACGTGGCCGCGTCGGGCTTTGCCGGCCGGGCGGCCATCGCAGCCGCGGCAACCGTGCGCGAGCAAGATCGCGCCGCCCGCCAACTGACGCATGTGCTTCTGGTCGCGGACCTGCTGGAACAGGCGGAGCCGGGCGGCGCGCAGCTTGCCGAGGCGGGAGAGCGCACCGCGGCCTTCGACCAGCGGGCGGGCGAGGTGCTGGCGCGCATCGCACCCTCGCTGGGATGCCCGCCGGCGCACCTGGCGATCAGCCTGGCGGCGCTGGGCAAGGCGTTCGCCCCCGTCGGGATCGCCGGGAATGACCGGGCAATGCGGATGAAGAAGCGCATTCCAGTGCGGATTCCAGGGCTGATCGACCGGTTGGACGATTGCTACGTCGACCTGGTGCGATGGCTGACGCAGCCGGCGCAGCACGACGTGGTGGATCTTGGCCAGTCGCTTGCGGCGGCGATGAAGATGGCAGCCGACGACGGCCGCGTGCTGCTGGCAGCCAGCCGGGCGGCGCTGGCCAATCCGATGGGGTTGCTGACGCGGTTTCTGGCCGATGCGGACGCGACGCTTGGGCTGGCGCTGCGCTGCGACTGGCTGCTGGATGGGTGGGAACGCGTCTGCCTGCTGTGGCAGACCGCTGCCACGCCGATGGCTCGGCGCACCGTCCTGCTGGAGGTGGCACAGTTGCTGCCGGTGCTGCCGGAGGAGGCGGCGGACTGGCTGGACAGGCCGGTGCCGCCAGAACCCGGCCGGCCGGCCTTCCGGGTGATCAGCCATGACGAGACCTGGCGCAGCGGCGGCGCGGCCTTCGTGCTGATCCAGCGCAACGAGCAGCTTCGGGCGATCAGCACATGAGTCAGGCGGCGGAGCTGGAGCCGGCGCTGCAGGCGCTGAAACGGGATATCGCCGGCGCCCCCGACCCGCAGATCATGCGGATCGTGGCGATGGTCGACGCCATGGGCACGCGGGGGCCGGTGGACCAGTTGATCGCGCCGGTGCGCCGGCGGCTGCTGGTGCTGCGCCCGCCTCGGCCGCTGCGGTTCGACCGGCTGATGTTCCACCCGCTGGATCCGCTGATCGTTCCAGCCATGCGCTGGCGCTGGGGCCGCCATACCATCCCCCGCTCCGTGCTGACGCCAATGAGCCGGCATGTGCATCGGCTGATGGGCGAGGAAGCACAGGCGATCGACGCTGAACTGGCCGGGAAGACTACGGCCGACCAGGCGTTGATCGGGCGGCTGGGTCAGCTTCTGTGGCCCCGCGCGGCGGCGATTCTGGCGGAGACGAAGATTTTCGAAAGTTGGGACATCACCGGGCTGGGCGATCGGCTGTATCGCCCGCTGGCCAACCTGGTGGCGGCCCTGCTGGCCGAAGCGGCGCCGCTGGACGCGCTGTACACGGAGACCGCGGAGGGTCTGCTGCCGCCGAAGCCGGAGGCGGTGGGCGCGATGCTGGGCCGGACGGCCGCCGCGCATCCGGCTGCCCCGCCGATGCTGATCGTGCTGCTGCTGACCCGGCTGCCACAGGCCGCGGCATTCATTCGCCAGGCGCCGCTGGGAACCAGCCTGGTGGGAATGCGGGCAGCGACCGTCAAGCTGGCGCTGGAACAGGCGGCGGACCGGCTGCTGCGGCAATTGATCGAGGACGAGGCCACCGAGGCGGCGCTGGCCGCCGGCAGCCTGGCCGATGCCAGTGCCGCGACCCGGCGGATCCTGACCCTGCTGGAGCAACTGGGCCGCGGCACCGTCGGGCCGCGCCAGCGCGAGCAGATGCGCCTGGTCCGCCAGCGGCTCAACGCCGCATGCCAGGCTCGGTTCGCCACCGGCCTGCAGGAGGGTCTGCTGGCGCCGCTGCGGTATACCGGCCCTGCCCTGGACGCGGCGGCAATCAGCGAGCTGGAACAGGCCGCGCGGGGTTTGCGGATGCTGGCGTTCGAGGCTCGTCCGCTGCCCAGTGGCGGCGGCTTCGAGCCGATGCTGACCCAGGCGGCGACGGTGATCCGCGGTGAGGAGATGCGGGACCGGCTGACGCTGGCCGACCAGGTGCGGCTGGTGGAAATCCTCTGCGGGCCGGAAGCAGCACTGGCCTTGGCGGGATAGCGGATCCGCCTCTCCGGCCAGGAGCGGTATTTTGTTGGTTCCGCGCGCAGCCGCCACGCCAACCCTGCGCGCATGTTGATTCCGCGCGCAGCCGCCACGCCAACCCTGCGCGCATGCCGGTCAACCCACGGGCCGCGGCATCAGGCGATCTGATCGCTGGCGGCCGGGTATGCGGTTGCCGCGACGGGGATGGTGTAGCCCGTGGCTTCAGCGGCGCCGACACGCGTCACGGCGACCGGAGGCGCGCCGGTTCCGGTTTCGCCGTTGCGGTCGTTGGCGGTCGGGATGAAACGGATGGTGCCGCGCAGCGTCTCGTTCGGCGCCAGCGTGTTCATTGCCTGTTCCGGCGGCAGATCGGGATGATTGATGGCGTTCGGGGTGTGGCTGACCGGCTCGACGCAGAAGAAGTCGGTCCAAGGGGGGGTGAACACCTGCAGTTGACGGAAGATCTCGCTGGCCTCGATCACCAGGCTGGCCGGGCCGGCGTGGACCTCGGCGCGGCCATCCCAGCCGGTGAAGCAGTTGTCCAGCCGGGACAGCGCGACCGGGCGGGGCTCGGTGTGCTGCCAGTCGGCCGGCGGCAGCACGTGGCACGCCGGCAGGGCGTCCCTGCCGTTCTGCCAGACGCCGGTGGCGTTGAAGCCCAGTGCCGGGTCGCTTGCCTTGGGGAAGTAGGGGTGCACGCCGATGCCGGCGGGTGCCGGCGCGTCGTGCCGGCTGGTCAGATGCAGTTGCACGGTCAGCGCCGCCTCCGTCAGGCGATAGGCCACCTGGGCATCGAAGGCGAACGGCCAGAACCGGGCGACATCGGCTGCGTCGGGGCGATGCTCCAGCGTCAGGGTGACCGAGGCGGGACCAAGGCCGGCAATGGTCCAGGGCAACTGCCAGCCGACGCCGTGGATGGTGTGCGGGTGGCCGGGGAAGTTGTCCGCCAGCGTGTAGTCGCGGTCCTGCCAGCGGAAGCGGTGGAAGCCGATGCGGTTGCCGTACGGCAGCAGCGGGAAGCATCCCATCGCGTGCGGGTCGTCACCAATGGCCGTCTGCGGCAGGGCGCGGCGCAGCAACGGGGTGCGGCCGATCATCCAGCCGGTGATCCCTGCCCCATGTTCGGGGGCGACAACCAGCGAAGAGGCACCCGATCTGAGGGTCAGCATGTCTGGACTCCGCTACACGTGCAGCCTAGACCGGTTTCCGTTCGCCTTGGCTCACGGATCCCGCTCCAACTCATTGTTTGATCGCGTGATTCACCGTTCCGGTGATGCCCCCTGCTCGGATCACGCTTGTCTTATGACTTCCCCCGGGTTTGCGGAACAATGGTTCACCAGCGGCGGGTTGCAACCCGCCGCTGGTGAAGGGGGATGGATCGAGATCACGCCGGTCGGGTAGGACCGAATTAGAGTGGGATCGCCCCCTTCTTTTCCACAAGGCCCGAACGGATACCGGGGGTGTGATGCCCCGGATGACAAGCATGGGACAGGAAAAGACATGGGACAGGAAAAGATGAGCCACGCCATAGCACCCACAGCGGATCAAGTCACCCTCGGCGTCGATGTCTCGAAAGATACCCTCGATGTCCACCTCCACCCGCAGGGCATCGCCCAGCAATTCACCAACGACCCTAAAGGCCACAGCAAGCTGATCGCCTGGATCACCCCCAGGCAGCCGACACGCATCGTCTTCGAGGCCACCGGCGCCTATCACCGTGCTCTGGAATTGACGCTGGGCCGCGCCGCGCTGCCCGCCGTCAAGGTCAACCCGCTGCAGGCCCGCCGCTTCGCCGAGGCCACCGGCAAACGCGTCAAGACCGATACGGTCGATGCCGCCATGCTGGCCCGCTTCGGCGCCATCCTGCAGCCCGACATCCCACCCGCCAAGGACGAAACCATTGACACGCTGGGCGAACTGCTGGCCGCACGGCAGGCTTTGGTGAAGGACCGAACCACCGCGCTCAACCGCAGCAAGACCCTCACGCTGGCCCTGCTCAAGCGCCAAAGCCAGCAACACCTCAAGCAGATCGAAACCCAGATCCAGGCCATCGATCGCCAGCGGACAACCATTCTGGCCGCCCATAAGAGGCTCAAGGCCCGCTTCGACATCCTTGTCAGCATTCCTGGCCTGGGCGCCGCCAGCGGCCTCGCCCTGCTCATCGACATGCCCGAACTCGGCACCATGGATGCCAAACAGGCCGCCAGTCTCGCCGGACTGGCGCCCGTCACCCGGCAATCGGGCACCTGGCAGGGGAAAAGCTTCATACAGGGCGGCAGAGCCAACCTTAGGCAGGCCATCTACATGCCAGCCCTCGTCGCCATCCGCTTCAACCCGCCGCTCAAAGCCAAATACCTGGCGCTGCGTCAGGCCGGTAAACCCGCCAAGGTCGCCATCGTCGCCATCATGCGCAAGCTGGTCATTATCGCCAACGCGCTGCTGCGCGATACGCGCACATGGACGCCAGAAGTGGCTTGACCAAGACGGATACTCTAACCCGTCGCCTTGGCTGGTCTACAGGAGGAAGCAGGCGTGGAGGAAGTGGATTGCATCGTCGTCGGCGCCGGCGTCGTCGGGCTGGCGGTGGCCCGAGCGCTGGCGCTGGCCGGACGGGAGGTGATCATCCTGGAGGCAGCCGAGGCAATCGGGACCGAGACGTCCTCGCGCAACAGCGAGGTGATCCATGCCGGCATTTACTACCCGGCCGGCAGCCTGATGGCGCGGTTCTGCGTCGACGGCAAGCGCCGGCTGTATGCCTATTGCGAGGACAAGGGCGTCGGCTACCGCAACTGCGGCAAGCTGATCGTGGCGACGAATACGCGGGAGGACGGCATGCTGGCCGGCATCAAGCAGCGGGCGGAGGCCAACGGCGTCGAGGGCATGCGGGTGCTGACGACGGCCGAGGCGGTGGCGCTGGAGCCGAACCTGGTGTGCACCAGCGCGCTGCTGTCGCCGACCACCGGGATCATCGACAGCCATGGCTTCATGGTGGCCCTGCAGGGCGATGCGGAGAATGCCGGCGCGGTGCCGGTGTTCCTCAGCCCGGTGCTGGGCGGCCAGGTCGCGGGGCGCGGCGTCGAGATAGAGGTTGGCGGGGCGGAGCCGATGCGGCTGCGCTGCCGCCTGCTGGTGAATTCGGCGGGGCTGCACGCGCCGGGGCTGGCTGGGCGGATCGGCGGCATGCCGCAGCAGCGGGTGCCGGGCGCCTACTACGCCAAGGGCAATTACTTCACCCTGTCGGGGCGCTCGCCGTTCTCTCGGCTGATCTATCCGGTGCCGGTGCCGGGCGGCCTGGGGGTGCACCTGACGGTGGACCTGGGCGGCCAGGCGCGGTTCGGACCGGACGTGGAGTGGCTGGATTCGATCGACTACACGGTGGACCCGGCGCGGGCTGACAGCTTCTATGCCGCGGTGCGGACCTATTGGCCAGGACTGAAGGACGGGGCATTGCAGCCGGGGTATGCCGGGATCCGGCCGAAGACGGTGCCGAAAGGCGCGCCGGGACAGGACTTTGTCGTGCAGGGGCCGCAGACCCATGGGGTGCCGGGGCTGATCAACCTTTTCGGAATCGAGAGCCCGGGGCTGACCGCCTCGCTGGCCATTGCAGAGCATGTGCTGGAGGTCTCGCGGACGGAATCGTAGCGCGGCTGTCGGACGCAAGCTACCGGGCGTCCAGGCGCCACCGGCTAAAGTGGTTCCACGGAGGGTGGAACCGCTCTAATACCATGTGTGGACGGCCCGTGGGGTTCAAGTAGGTTTGGCATGAGTGTGGCTTTGGTTCGAATGCGGTCATGTGTCCGGCCTTTTGTTGCAGGACACGCCCGCTGCCCTTGTCTGGCCTTCCAACCAGTCGCCAGCGACTGGCTGGAGCCTTGGCCAGTCTCGCCCAGATGGGATCCGCGAGCGGCTGCCGAACAACCGAGCGGCTTTTGTTTGCCACTGGCATTAACGGCGTGTGTCGCTCGTCGGTTCGACCGATTGCCATCTCTTGCTTGCCCTTGAACCCTCGGCGTCGACGCGTGGTTCAGGCGGCGCTTGGCTGACGCCGATACGCCTCTCCGCGTGACATCATCGACCAGATGATCCTGGCTATCTTGTTGGCCAGAGCGACCGCGGCGAGCTTGCGCGGCTTGCGCGCCAGCAGTTGCAGCAGCCACGCCGAGGCAGACTTGCTGCCCGGCTTGGCGAAACGGATGACGGACATGGCGCCGACGAACAGCAACTGGCGCAACCTTTCATTGCCGGCCTTGCTGATCTTGCCCAGGCGCTGCTTGCCGCCGGTGGAATGTTCCTTCGGCGTCAGCCCCAGCCAGGCAGCAAAGTGTCGCCCAGAGGCGAAGTTTTCAGGCTCGACGGTCAAAGCCATGGTGATCGCGCCCAGCGGACCGACACCTGGGATCTCGCCCAGCAACTGGCTGACCGGGTTGGCCTTGTGCAGGGCGGCCAGTTGCTCATCCACCGCCGCCACTTGCTGATCCAGCGCCGCGATATGCGCCCCTCCCTCGCGTGCTCGGTCGCCCATCCGCGCGAACATCGCCCGGGCGGTGGCGGGGATGGCGCTGTCAGCGGCCAGCACCGCCAGCAGCGGCGTGACCTTGACGATGCCTTTGGCCGCCACCACGCCAAACTCCGCCGCATGGCCGCGCAAGGCGTTGATCGCCTGGGTGCGCTGGCCCACCAGCATCTCGCGATGTTTGAGAATGATGCCGTCGGCCTGTTGATCGAGCGTCTTGACCACCACCGAGCGCATGGTGGGCCGCGAAGCGGCCTCGCTAATGGCTTCGGCATCGTTGCGGTCATTCTTGGCCCGCTTGACGAAGGGCTTGACGTATTGCGGCGGGATGAGGCGCACGCGATGACCCAGCTTGTTCAGCAGCCGACCCCAGTGATGCGAGCCACCGCAGGCCTCCAGAACCACCTCGGTGGCCTCCTGTTTGGCAAAGAAGGCTTCCACCTGGGCGCGCTTGAGTTCGCGCCGCAGCACCGGGCGCTCCTGCTCGTCAACCCCATGGAGGGTGAACACGTGCTTGGACGTGTCGATCGCAATGCGCTTAAACTTCATGCGGACGGCCCTTGGTTGGTGTGTGACAACTCAACTTTGGCACGAGATGCCGTCGGGCCGTCCACCCCAACAGCCGACCGATGAACTGACTGTTTTGTCTGCTGGTGGTCGGCTGGTATCTTATTGATTTTGCGCGCGGCCGCCCCGCCAACCCCGCGCGCGATACCAGTCAACGCAAGCGTCGCCCGGTATAAGCATGTCTGCCAAGGGCAAACGCCGTAAAGCTGAACCAGTCGACGCGACACAGCGGAACTAGATCATGACCACTTACAAGAAGCGCGACTACCCGTTGCCGGACATACGCCGCTATCTGGAGACCGGCCCTGTCGTGCTCGTCAGCTCGGCATGGCGCGGCGAGACAAACATCATGACGATGGGCTGGCATATGATGATGCAGTTCTCGCCGGCCCTGTTCGGCTGCTACATCTGGGATGGCAATCACAGCTTCAAGATGATCCGTCACGCGAAGGAATGCGTGATCAACGTCCCGACCCTGGAGCTGGTCGAACAGGTCGTCGGCATTGGGAACAGTAGCGGCTCAGAGCTGGATAAGTTCGCGGCGTTCGGCCTCACGCCAGTTGCCGCGGAGAAAGTTCGCGCGCCGCTCATTGAGGAATGCTACGCCAACTTCGAATGCCGCCTCAGCGATGACAGCCTGATCGACAGCCGTGGCCTGTTCATCTGGGAGGTGGTAAAGGCGCACGTAGCTGCTTCGCCGAAGGACCCGCGGACCCTCCACTACCGCGGCAACGGCGAGTTCACGGTCGCAGGTGCCTCGATCAGCCGACGACAGCACTTCAAACCTCAAAACCTGTAATCAGGGTGATAAACCCTGCTTGGTCGTTCGTTCCAGTCAGCCTGAAAACAATCTAGCCGGACAGCCGCAATTTCGCTCCCTCGACCGCGGCCGCATCGTCTTCCTGCTTGACGGCCTGCGTATCAAGCCGGCTCATTTCTTCATAGATCGCATCGATCTGCTGACGCGGCGTCAGTTGGCCCCACATGCCATGGGTATAGCGGGATACAGCAGCCTCATAGGCCTCGTGAAAGCTGACAGCCATCGGTATGTCCTGTCCCAGATAGCGTTGCCATATGCCCCGGACCGCCAACCCTCCCGGGCCGACCCACAGCCCTATGGTTTGGTTCCGCCATTCGCCCTTTGGCGCATGATGAAGGCAATCTTGCCATCCAGGTCATCCGCTAGTGTCAACAAGCGTCGGCGAGTATCGGCGTTTGTAACGGCGGACGCGCTGGCACGCGTTTCGTCCGCAAGTTCTCGCAACACGTCGATCTCCTCACGTTGCATCGGAGGGGCCGTCACGGCCCGCGAAACTTTTGACCACTTCATGGCCTAGCCGCTCCAGCGTGAAAGGAGCACACAAAAACGCTGCGGCGTCGGGATGAATGATCTCCTCGATTTTTCGATTTCTTGAGATGATGACTTGGGGAATCCCAAATGTCGATGCATATTTCGCGACGATATGGGCGTCGTCGTCAATCTGATCGACAGTGGCGATCAGCAGGCCGACGCATCCCCCGTCCAGCGCGTGGCGGGCCACCGAAGGCTCCGGTGCAAGCGAGACCCGGTAGCCCAGTTCCTCCAGCACTTCGCTGATCAACTGCGCCCGGCTGGCGTTCTCTTCCAGCAGCAGTATGTGCGTGAAGCGGTAATCCGTCATGGTCACGATGTCCTCTGCTGGCTGGCGGCAGTTCAAAGCTGCGGCGTGCAATGGGGCGGGAGCGACTGGACAGGGCTTTGATCGCTATGGCGAAGTAACCCGATCTCAGGTATCGGAACCCAGGGCCGATACCGCCCTTGGCCGCTGCACTATCGGATAATCAAGACCAGCGACAGTGTCTCGTGCACCATCTATTGCCTAAAGACAAGCGGAGATCCAAGCTCCCGGAGTAGTCGATGAAATTACCCGCCGACAGCAAACTACTCTTTGAACCTGCTTTGACAATTGGCGCCCGTCGCCGTCAGCCACCGCGCCGTTGCAGCAGACGCAATTACCAGAGAACACGCACATGCGCGCCAGCGACAGGACGCAGTCCATCGCCGTAGCCGGCCTGCGCAGTCAACACGCCCACATCATCGCCGTCACCACCAGGCGCTATGTCAACCGCGCCGGAGACATCGCCGGCCGCTGTGGCGCCCCGAACACTGCTGGGCTGGAGCGGCTTCGCGCAGACTGGATCGCGCAAAAGCGCGATGCTGCGCGAGTAGCCGCGTGAAACAATGAGCGAGAGCGGTTCCACCCGCGGTGGAACCGCTCTGGTGGGGGCCGTCCATGGTCCCGCTAGCAGCCTGTCGGATTGGGGATTCCCCAAATCGGCGGCGGTTGTCTAGAATCCAGCCATGCCAAACTTCGTGCCCTTCAACCGTGACCAGTCTTTTCTGCTGCCACCTGATCTGAAGGACTGGCTTCCAGCTGACGACGTCGCCCACTTCATCGTCGCGGCGGTCGAGCGCGTGCCATTGGCCTCGTTTCAGGTGCCAAAGCGGTCTGGCGGCAAGGAGCAATACCATCCGCGGCTGATGCTGGCGCTGCTAATCTATTGCTATGCCAACGGCCTGTTCTCGTCGCGGCGGATCGAGCGGGCGAGCCACCGCGACGTCGGCGTGCGTTTCGTGGCTGCCAACCTGCACCCCGACCACGACACGATCGCGGTGTTCCGGCGCACCAACAAAGCGGCTTTCGAGGCGGCTTTCCTGCAAGTCCTGCTGCTTGCGCGGGAAAGCGGCTTGCTCGCGCTTGGCACGGTCTCGATCGACGGCACCAAGATCGACGCCAACGCCTCGAAGATCCGTTCGGTGCGCTACGATCGGGCGAAAGAACTGAGCGCCAAGCTAAAAGCCGACATCGCCGAGATGACCGCCAAGGCGGAAGCCGCCGATGTCTCTGACATCGACCCCCAGGCGTTGCCTGAGGAACTGGCACGGCGGGACGCGCTGAAGGCCAAGCTGGATGCCGCCTGTGCCCGGCTGGAGGCGCAGGCGAGGGCCGCAGCCGAGGCGGAACGGCCGGCCTACGAAGCCAAGCAGGCGGCCTATGACAGCAAGACAGGCCATCGTGGACCGCCGCCCGTGCCGCCGGATCCCAGTCCGCCGGGCGAACGCCAGTGCAACCTGACCGATCCCGACAGTGCCCTGATGCGCCGCTCCGAGCGGCATGAATATCGCCAGGCTTACAATGCCCAGGCGGTGGTCTGCGCCGATGGATCGCAACTGGTGCTGGCCACCAACCTTGTCGCCACGACCGCAGATGCACCGAGTTTCGCCGCCACGATCCTGGCGATGGAACAGACCATTGGGTTGCCGAAGACCGTGCTGGCCGACACCGGCCATGCCAGCGGTTCCGCCGTCGCCGCGCTGCAGGCCAGCGCGATCGAGCCGCTGGTGGCGATCGGGCGGACCCAGCCGCACCGGCCGTATGACTTCCGCCCGCCACCCGAAGCCAAGCCACCGCGGGTGATCACCGAACCCTGGCGGATCGCAATGAAGGCCAAGCTGGAGACCGACGATGGACGCAAGCGTTACGGCAAGCGAAAACAGAGCGTCGAACCGGTGTTCGGGATCATCAAAAGCGCCATCGGTTTCACCCGCTTCCACCTGCGCGGTCTTGCCAAGGTCGCTAGCGAATGGACCCTGATCACCTTGGCTTACAACTGCAGGCGGCTTCACCGCCTGCAGTTTGCTTGAACCTCAAGCTAAACACGTCTCAGACCACAACTGGGATGCCCTATCCGACAGGCTGCTAGAGCGTGATCCGAGCAGGTGGCATCACCGGAACGGTGAATCACGCGATCAAACAATGAGTTAGAGCGAGGTCCGTGAGCCAAGGCGAACGGAAACCGGTCTAGCCTGCCGACCCGGCCTTATTCAGCCGCCATCATCACCGGCAACGGCCGTGCAAACCCCTCCAGCAGCTCCCGCCGCCGCACCTCCGCCTTGGCTCGGTTGGCATCCTTCACCGGTCCGAACCCCCTGATCTGATCCGGCAGTTCAGCCAGCGCCACCCCCACGGGCAGGTTATCGCGCGTCAGCCCGGCCAGCACCGCCCGCAGATCATCGACGTATTGCCCGGCCAGCGCCCGTTCCTGCCGCCGCTCCGCCTGATAGCCGAATGGATCCAGTACCGTGCCGCGAACCGCCTTGCCGTGCCGCAACACCCGGAACAGCGGCAGCGCCACTGAGCCTGACAGCGCGATTTTCTTCCGCCGCCCGGTCGCCTTGTCGATCCCGGTGATCAGCGGCGGCGACATGTGGAATGCCGGTTTCTCACCATAGAATGCCATTGCATGCAACCGAGCGACCTCGTACTCGTCCTTGTAGGCCATGACGCGGTACAGGCCGTCGGCCGCCGCCCGTGACAGCCGCCCGGGCGCGCCGGCCACCGCTGTCTCCCGCGCCACCACATCTTGCACCACGGCCTGGTAGCGCGCCGCGTAGCGCTTCGACTGATAGGCCGTCAGCGCTGCCGCCCGGTGCGCGATCAGCGCATCCAGGTCGGCCGGCGGCCCTTCGGTCATTCCCTCCAGCACCTGCTTCATCAGCTCGGGCTGTTCGGCCAGGATGCGGCCCCACACAAACGCCCGCCGGTTCAGCTTCACCGCCGCCCCGTTCAGCTCGATCGCGCGCAGGATCGCCGCCTCACCCACCGGCACCAGCCCGCGTTGCCAGGCCATGCCCAGCAGCATCGTGTTCATTGCCTGGGCGTTGCCGAAAAGCCGCTCCGCCAACCGCACCCCGTGCAGCCACAGCGACCGGGCGCTGTCGGTCACCTTCTCGATGGTCCGCCGGTGCAACGCGGCATCCATCGACAGCGCGGCGTTGCGCTTGAAGTCCGCCGTCGCCGCCAGATCCAGGTTGCCGATCACCACCGCGCCGGGCGCGTTGCGCTCCAGCACCCCGGCCTGACAACCCACCGCCAGATCCGCCGCGACCATCAGGTCCGCACTGCCAAGCGGGATGCGCACCACGTCCAGCGCCGCTTCCTCGGCGGCGATCTGCACATGCGCCACCACCGCGCCGTTCTTCTGCGCCAGCCCGGTGAAGTCCAGCGTCTTCACCGCCTTGCCCTCCAGGTGCGCCGCCATCGCCAGAATGGCGCCGGAGGTAACGATGCCGCCGCCGCCAATGCCCGCGAACAGTCCCCGCCACACCACCGGCGCGGGCACTACAGGCCGCGGCAAGGACGCTGCCAGTTCCGCCTCACGCGCCTGCCATTGCGGGTCGGCATCCGGTGCCGCAGGAGGCCCCGCCTGGGTGACAAAACTCGGGCAGAACCCCTTCAGGCACGACAGGTCGACGTTGCAACTGGTCGGATTGATCCGCCGCTTGCGCCCGAACTCGGTCTCCACCGGTTCAATCGCGATGCAGGCCGACTGCACGGAGCAGTCGCCGCAGTTCTCGCAGACCGACTCGTTGATCACCACATGCCGCGTCGGCTGCGTCATCGACCCGCGCTTGCGCCGGCGGCGTTTCTCGGTGGCGCAGACCTGATCGTAGATCAGCACCGAAGGTCCCTCGAAGTCGCGCAGCGATTGCTGCACCGCGTCCAGCTCGTCGCGGGTGTGCCGCGTCACGCCGGCGGGCAGCGCGCTCGCCGCCGGCAGCCGCTCCGCCTCGTCGGCAACAACGGCGATCCGCTTCACGCCCTCGGCAGCCAGTTGAGCGGCGATCAGCGGCACCGTCGGCGCCCCTTCGGTCGGCTGCCCGCCGGTCATCGCCACGGCATCGTTAAACAGCAGCTTGTACGTTATGCGGGTCTTCGCCGCCACCGCCTGACGGATCGCCAGGCTGCCGGAGTGCTGATACGTCCCGTCGCCAAGGTTGGCGAACATGTGCTTCACCTCGGTGAAGCTGGACAGCCCGACGAACGGCACGCCCTCGCCGCCCATGTGGGTGAAGGTGCGGGTGAACGGACCGTCATCCATGGCCATGAAGTGGCAGCCGATGCCGGCACTGGCGAAGCTGCCGTCCGGCAGCTTGGTGGACGTCGCATGCGGGCAGCCGGCACAGAACGCCGGCACCCGCCGCAGCAGCCCGTCCGGCCGCTGCACCGCGATCGGCGCCGGGGGCGCCGGCAGGTTCAGCCCGGCCCTACCCAGGAACGCCGCCAGTCCCGCCGCCACGCTCTCCGGCGACAACTCCATCAGCGGCGACAGCAGCGCCGCGCCAGAGGGATCGGTCTTGCCGCTGACCTCCGGCCGCTCCTCCGCCGGCAGGTGATACAACGCGTCGCGGATCTGGCTCTCGACGAAGCTGCGCTTCTCCTCGATCACCAGGATCTGCCGCTTGCCGCGGGCAAAGTCGCGCAGTCCCTGGGTCTCCAGCGGCCACGTCATGCCCACCTTGTAGACCGCTAGCTGCGCATGCTGCGCCAGGCCCAGCCGCCGCAGCGCGTGCATCGTGTCCTCGTGCGCCTTGCCGACGGTGACCAGTCCGATGGTCGCGTCCGCCGACCCGCTGACCAGCCGGTCGATCCGGTTGGCCCGCGCCCAGGCCAGCACCGCCGGCATCCGCTCCTCGATCATCCGCCGCTCCAGCTCCGCTCGGTCGGCGGGGAAGTGCAGCGAGTGGTCAAAGTTCAGCCCGTGCGAAGGCAACGCGATGTCCGGGGTGACGAAGCTGTGCGCGGAGGCAACCACCGCGGTCGACGCCTGCTCCATCGTCTCGGCGGTGGTCTTCATCGCCACCCAGACGCCGGCAAACCGCGACATCGCCCAGCCCGCCAGGCCCAGGTCGATCACATCCTGCACCGAGGCCGGGTTGAGCACCGGGATGAAGCAGTTCTGAAACACATATTCGGTCTGGTGCGGATAGGTGGATGAGTGCGCGCCATGGTCATCGCCGGCAATCGCCAGCACGCCGCCATGCTTGCTGGTGCCCACCATGTTGGCGCAGTGGAAGGCATCGCCGGTGCGGTCAACGCCGGGACCCTTGCCGTACCACATGCCGTAGACGCCATCGACCCGCTGGCCGGGAAGCGCCTCCAGCTCCTGCGTGCCGTACAGCATCGTCGCCGCCAGATCCTCATTGATCCCCGGCTCGAAGCGGATGTCGTGCGCGGCCATCAGCTTCTTCTGCACCCACAGCTCGCGGTCCAGCCCACCCAGCGGTGAGCCGCGATAGCCGGAGACCAGGGCCGCGGTGCTGACGCCAGCCTGCTGGTCCAGCCGCCGCTGCTCCAGCAGCAGGCGCAGCAAGGCCTGGATACCGGTCAGCAGCACCGGGCGGTCCAGGTCGGTGAAACGCGAGTCCAAGGTAATATCCGGGGGCGCGATACCGACATCCATGGGCGTTTGTCCCTTCGGGGCTGAGAGCGCAGGCACGCCGGACCGCTGCCGCCCGGGCACCTGGCCCGGTCCGTACGCGCGTGCGGCGGCGCAGCCTTACTAGATAGTAGGCCGGGTGCGGCGAAAAAGCTTGCCGAACTGCATCCGGGCGATGGCTATTTTTGGCAGGAATCGCCAAGAATCATGCTTTGCATACAGGAAGCGTGCATGGAGCTGGACCGGCTGGACCTGGCAATCCTCGAGCATCTGCAGGCAAACGGCCGAGCGACGGCACAGGAACTGGGAGAGGCGGCGCATCTGTCCCCGTCGCCATCCCATCGGCGGCAAAGATTGCTGGAGGAGGCCGGCGTGATCCAGCGCTACGTCGCCCTGCTGGACCAGGAAAAGGTCGGCCTACCGGTCAACGTGTTCGTGACCGTCAAGCTGGCCAGCCACCAGGATGAGACGCTGCGCGCCTTCGAGCGTGCCCTGGAAGCCTGCCCCGAGGTGATGGAAATGTATGAGATGACCGGCGCCAGCGACTATCTGCTGCGTGTCGTCGCGGCCGATATCGCCGCCTATGAGGCATTCCTGCGCGGCCGGCTGGTCCATGTCCCGGGCGTCCAGTCCGTCGAGTCGGCGATGGCACTGAAGCGCGTCGTCTATCGCACCAACCTGCCATTGCGTCAGGCCACCCCGCCGCCCCGCCCGGCCCGTGGCTGACCTCCGCGCGCGATCAGCCACTTCAGGTCAAATCGGCGTATCGCCCTTCAATGACGGGCGATACGAGCGTCCTGGCGAAGCGATCTGTCACAAGACTGCGAGACCCCGGGAATCGCCCTGAACCAGACGTTTTCTTAACTATTTGGCAACGAGACGCCTCCAGAAACAGCCGGCTCAACAAAAAAGCTAGAAGGCGTCGGCCATGTTGCACAAAACCAGCCTGTCAGTCTCTGACTTGCCCGCCAACTGCCTCCGCTCGGTCCTGATCGTCGAGGATGATGCGCTGATCCGCCTTTGCCTGACAGAGTATCTGCAGGAGTGCGGTTATGATGTGCAGCAGGCTGTCGATGCGCAGGAGGCCAAGCAGTTGCTGACGCAGAGGCCGTTCGCCTTGGTGTTCAGCGACGTCAACATGCCGGGCGGCGAGACCGGCTTCGGCCTGGAGAAATGGATCCGCCGGCACTGCCCGAACACCAGGGTGCTGCTCACCTCGGGCTTCCCGCAGGAGGCTGCCGCCACGGCGGACCTGACCCTGCCGTTGATCACCAAGCCCTACAACCTGCGCAGCGTGCTGCAGCACATCCAGGGCATCCTGGCCGTCGCCTGAACGCGCGCCAATAGGTCGGATACCGTCCGCGACGGCCTCCGGGGCCCGATCGATGCGGCGGCGCAGGGACGGCGCACGCTGGCATCAAGCTTCCGCCGCGCCGAGGGGATCGCGGTCTCCCGGCTTCATGCGTTAACAGGCCGCAGCGCCTCGACGACGTGGTCCAGCAGGCCGGGATCGCCCACCGCGATGATCCGGCCGTCGCCGTCCGGCCTCGGCGGCCGCCCCTGCCAGTCGGTCAGCCGGCCGCCGGCACCCTCGATCACCGGCAGCAGCGCTGCCCAGTCCCACAGCTTCAGGTCGCACTCGGCGATGACGTCGATCTGCCCCAGCGCCAGCAGCCCATAGGCATAGCAGTCCCCACCCCATGAGGTGCGCCGCACCCGTGCCGCCAGCCGGCGCCAGCTCGGCCAGTTGTCGGCCGCGCTTTCCCCGTTGCCGAACATCTCCGGGCTGGTCGCCGACAGCTCCGCCTGCGCCAGGCCCGCGCAGGCCCGCGTTCCGACCTGGCCGCTCCATCGCCCGTGGAACGCGGTCGGCCGCCCCGCCGCGCCGATCCAGCGCTCCTGCGTCACCGGCTGGTCGATGATCCCCAGCACCGGCACCTCGCCATCCAGCAGGGCCACCAGTGTGCCGAACGTCGGCCTTCCGGTAATGAACGCCCGCGTCCCATCGATCGGGTCCAGCACCCAGCGCAACGCGGCCCGCGCGGGATCGCTGCCGCTGGTCCCCTGCACCCCCGCTGCGGGCGCTTTGCCCGACCAGCCGTGTGGCACTCCGTGTGCCACCCCGGCGCCAAACTCCTCGCCCATGATGCCACATTCCGGGCACAGCCGCTGCAGCACCGCCCGCATCGCCAGTTCCGCCTCACGATCGGCGATGGTCACCGGCGACTGGTCGGCTTTCAGATCGGCAGGAAGCGCGCTGCGGAAGTACGGACGGATGACCGATCCGGCGGCTTCGACCGCTTCGACGGCGGCGGCCAGATATCTGTCAATGTCGCCGATCATGCCAAGCGCAATCCGGCCGCCGTCATGCCGTTACGCCCAACTTCACCGCGGTCGAAGTCCATCGCCTGGAATCCCATCTCCGACCCCACCTGAATTCGCCGCACCAACCCTTCCGGCAGGCCGGATCTGCCGCGCCCGCAACCGAAGCGGCGACCGGCAGCCCGGCGCAACCATACCCGCCTCCGTTGCACCGCAACCGCCCCCTCCGTAAGCTGCGCGCACCCTAGAGAAACGACATACCCGCTTCAACCCGCCGCGCGCCGCACCGGCCACCCACCTCAACCGAACCCCCACGGACACAATTTCCCCTTGCACCCAACCCAACCCGGCCGCACCCGGTCATGCTGAACCCACCCATGCTGAACCCAATCGTCGTGATCCCCGCCCGCATGGCCTCGACCCGCCTGCCCGGCAAGCCGCTGGCCGACATCAACGGCAAGCCGATGATCGTCCACATGCTGGAGTGCGGGCGCCAGGCCGACATCGGACCCGTCGCCGTTGCCTGCGGCGACCCCGAAATCGCCGCCGCGGTGCGCGATGCCGGCGGCACCGCCGTGCTGACCGATCCGGCTCTGCCCTCCGGCTCCGACCGCGTGCATGCCGCGCTCGCCGAACTCGACCCCCACGGGGCGCACGACGTCGTCGTCAACCTGCAGGGCGACCTCCCGACGCTCGACCCCGCCGGGCTGCGCCTGGTCATCGCCCCGCTGGCCGATCCCGGCATCGACATCGGCACCCTGGTGGTGCCGATCCGCGACGAGATCGAGGCCACCACCGTGTCCTTCGTCAAGGCTGCCTGCGCCTTCCAGGACGGTGCCGCCACGGCGCCCGCGCTGTATTTCTCCCGCCAGCCCATCCCCTGGGGCCTCGGCCCCCGCTGGCACCACATCGGCATCTACGCCTACCGCCGCCCGGTCCTCGACCGCTACGTCGCACTGCCGCCAAGCCCGCTGGAGCAGCGCGAGAACCTTGAACAACTGCGGGCACTGGAGAACGGTATGCGGATCGCCTGCGCACGCATGGAACATGGCCCGTTCGGGGTCGACACCGCCGAGGACCTGGAACGCGCCCGCGCCCTGCTGGCTGCCACATGAGCGGTTCGTCCAACGCCACGCGGGCGGGTGCCATCGCCTTCCAGGGCGTGCCCGGCGCCTACTCAGACCTCGCTTGCCGCAACGCCTACCCGGCGATGACCACCCTGCCCTGCCCGTCATTCGAGGCCGCGATGGACGCCGTGCGCGACGGCACCGCCGCACTGGGCATGCTGCCCTGCGAGAACAGCCTGGCGGGCCGCGTCTCCGACATCCACCATCTGCTGCCGGAATCCGGCCTGTTCATCGTCGGCGAGCAGTTCCAGCGGGTCGAGCACTGCCTGCTGGGCATCAAGACCGCCACCATCCAGGACATTCGCCGCGCCCACTCGCATACCGTGGCACTCGGCCAGGTGCGCCGTATCCTGGCCGACCTGCGCCTGACGCCAGTGGTCGAAGCCGACACCGCCGGCGCCGCGCAAATGGTTGCCGAGTGGGGCCGCAAGGAGGATGCCGCCATCGCCTCCGCCCTGGCCGCCGAGATCTACGGCCTGCGGATCCTGCGCACCAACGTCGAGGACGCCGCGCACAACACCACCCGCTTCTACGTCGTCGCTCCCAAGCCCGCGCCGGTCGATCCCGCGACACCGAACCTGATGACCACCTTCGTCTTCCGGGTCCGCAACGTTCCCGCCGCTCTCTACAAGGCGCTCGGCGGTTTCGCCACCAACGGCGTCAACATGACCCGGCTGGAAAGCTACATGATTAACGGCGCCTTCACCGCCACCCAGTTCCTCTGCGATGTCGACGGCCATCCCGAACAACCCGCGCTGCGTCGAGCGCTGGAGGAATTGTCGTTCTTCTCGACCCAGGCGCGTGTGCTGGGCGTCTACCCGATGGCCGCCTTCCGCCTGGCGCAAGGCGCCGAGAAGTAGGCAAACGCTAGGCGCCGAGATGTAAGCGCATGCAAAGCGCCGGGCGGAGTCTCCCACCCCGCAACCGGCCTTGGTTCGCCTGAGGCATCACCCGATTGGCCGCCGCCAGCGCCAGCGCGCGTCGTCAGACCGTCGATCGGGCGGTCCGGGCCATCCACGGCTGGCCGCTGCCAAGCTGGCGGAGGTAGCGCAAGATCGGCCTTTCGACGACGACATGTAAAGCGACTCCGAACAGGATGCTTCCGGTCGATATGAGCAGCATCAACGCCCAACCAGGCATCGTTGTACGGTGTCCCAACCTAGCCAGGACCGCCATGATTGGCACATGAATAAGATAAACTGCATAAGAGGCGCCACCCAAGAAGACAGCCGTCTGATGTGCCTTCAGCAGACCCCGGTGCTCGGCGGTAACGGCGCCTGCCAACATGGCGGCTGCTGACAGACCAAAGAGAAATCTGCCAGCTTGGCCAAGATAGGTGATCTGTCCGGCGTTTTCGGCTGCCCAAGCCAACAGAAAGACACCGGCACCTGCGCACACGGTCAAGCGCGGATATCGCAATCGACGCTGCAAGGCTGGCAGCGATACCGTCATACCCAGCGCAAATTGCAGATGATACGAGGAACCAAGAAATCCCGTCAGCAGACTGGCCGGAGCCCAAGGCCATCGATCGAGCGATCCGCAGATGGCAACCAGGATCGAGAGCAACAGCCATGCTGCGAAGGCCGCGGTTCCGAGCCTGCAATTGATGATGAGAAGGCCAAAGATCAGGTAGAAAAGCATCTCATGCTGCAGCGTCCAGGCAACACCAAGCAGCGGCGGCGAATGCTGGGGAAGCAGGGCCAGCGACATGAGCATTGGGCCAGCGTGATACCCGTCATCGAGGCTTAGGCCGACCGAGCTGGTGAGGTCGAAAAGGGTCGCGCCAAGGCTGATAACGACGGCGATCCAATAGAGCGGGTAGATCCGCACCAGGCGCTTCCATAAGTAGTCAGCGAGCGCGCGAGGTCGGCCGACGTCGTCGGCATGGACGGTGGCGATAATGAAGCCGCTGAGGACAAAGAAAACGTCGACCCCAGTGTGGCCGGCAGTGAGAATCCCAGCCATCGGCACGTAGCCAAGGTTCTGCGGCATGCCGAGGATCGTGCCTGCGTGACAGAGAACAACCGCAACGGCGGCTATCCCGCGAGCCGCCTGGACCGTCGTCAGCACCTTCGGTTCGATCCTAGCACTCATACCAGCCCCTTAGGCGCGATCCAATGACGTCGTTGGCCGCCGGCATAGGCCAAATTCGCTGCCCAATCGACTTATAACGACAACATCATGATATCGCGATTTGGTGCCGCGCCTCTTCGACTGCTTATTTGCAGACCCGCGCCGCGCCTGTCACCGAAGCTGCACCGACCCACCAAGCGCCGGACCAGCGAAATCATCCGCTAAACGGTCGCCCACACAGCCCAGCCCCTGGTCCCGGGCCAAACAGGTTCCAGCTAACCCGCACGCAGCATGTCGCATCCGGCATCGTCTGCCCCCCAAGCAACGCCTTCTTGCCGACAGGAATCCCAGCCCATGCAGACATTCGAAGGAAAAGTCGTCCTGATCACCGGCGCCGGCTCCGGCATCGGCGCGGCGACTGCCCGGCGGTTCGCCGCGGACGGCGCCGCCGTCGTCGTTACCGGCCGCCGACGCGAGAAACTGGAACAGGCCACCGCCGAGATCGACCCGTCAAAGCGGCTGCTCTGCCCGGGCGACGTCTCCAACAGCGCCGACGTGGCGGCGATGATGGCAGCGGCGATCCAGCGTTTCGGCCGGCTGGACGTCCTGGTCAACAACGCCGGCGTCGTCACCGCCGGGCCCTTCCTGGAAACCAGCGTCGAGGACTGGCAGAAGCTGATGCGCATCGACGTGGACGGCGTGCTGCACGCCACGCGGGCCGCCCTGCCGCATCTGCTTGCCAGCCGCGGCTGCATCGTCAACGTCTCCTCCGTCTCCGGCCTCGGCGGCGACTGGGGCATGAGCTACTACAACACCGCGAAGGGCGCGGTCACCAACCTCACCCGCGCCCTGGCGCTGGAGTTTGGCGGCCGCGGCGTGCGGGTGAATGCCGTTGCGCCAAGCCTCACGAAGTCGGAGATGACGACCGACTTCCTCACCCAGTTGGACCTGATGCAAAGCTTCGCCCAGCGCCTGCCGCTCGGCCGGCCGGCGGAAGCGGAGGAAATCGCCAGCGTCATCGCCTTTCTCAGCAGCTCCGACGCCTCGTTCGTCAACGGCGTGATCCTGCCGGTCGATGGCGGACTCAGCGCCTCCAACGGCCAGCCCAACATCAGCGGCGTCTGATCTCAGCGCTGAATCGTGCCGTATGACCCCGATTTCAATACGGCGGATAGGCGGGGGCGTAACCCGGCTGATGCGTGTAATCCGGGTCTTTGGCCGGCGCTGGCGCCGTCGTGGGCGGCTTGTCAGGCCCAGGCAGCGACCTGAAGAAGTTGTCCATGCTGCGGATCGGATAGGACTGGTTGACCGGCGCGTTCGGATCCGAGGAGCAGCCAGCCAGCGCCACCAGCATCAGGATGGGCAACAGCCCCGCCGGCACAAGACGCTGCCAGCTCGGATATCTCCGCCCCAAACCGCCGCGCGCATCGGCTCGCCCGGATTCTTGCCCGCGAAACAGACTCGGCCAGCCTGCGGCTATCACCCGGGCACAGCCGCCAGCCCCGACCCACCGCCGCGCGACGATCACCGGCCCGCCCTTTCGCACCAACGACCACCCTCTCGCATGAAAGCGCCGGGGCTAGTGTCCCGGTTCGGAAGTTCGTCACATTTGGATCAGCCGCCTTACGAACTTCCGAACCGATCAGGACACTAGCAAACCATTGTTTTCTAGTGTGGTTTATGGTTCCGAAGTCCGCTACGGTAACTGATCCACAGTATGGCGGACTTCGGAACCACCACACTAGTAACCTTCATTCGCGCAACGCGTTTCAATCCTATCATCGACGGGAGTTGCACATGGCAAGCCTTGAAGATCCCACCAATCCATCCGGCCACTTGATCGCCGCCCATCAGGTCCAGGGCACCACCGTCTACAACGCCGCGCTCGAAAAGCTGGGTTCGGTTGAGGACGTCATGCTGGACAAGGCCTCCGGACGCATCGCCTATGCCATCCTCAGCTTCGGCGGCTTCCTGGGCATCGGCGACCGCTACTACCCGCTGCCATGGGCGAAGCTGAACTACGACACCGAGATGGGCGGCTACATCGTCGACATCGACCGCGACGTGCTGGAGGGCGCCCCGTCCTACACCAATCCGGCGAAGGCCGCCTGGGACGACGAGGCCTGGAGCCGCGGTGTCTATACCTACTATGGAGTGCATCCCTACTGGGACTTGATGCCCTGAGATAACCCCTCGCTAGAGCGTGATCCGAGCAGGTGGCATCACCGGAACGGTGAATCACGCGATCAAACAATGAGTTAGAGCGAGGTCCGTGAGCCAAGGCGAACAGAAACAGGTCTAGGGCCCGATCGCAGAGAAGTGCTGCACGCGCTTCGCCGCGTGAATCGGCCGCTTCAAGCCAAACCGACGTATCGCCCTTCACTGATGGGCGATACTAGAGGCGGACCTGACCTGCCGGCCGGCGTCTGCCGCGTTTCGCAAAGCCCGCCTTCCGACCGCCGGGACTGTCCCTTGTCCGCACCCGTCGGCATGTTTGGTAGCCCCACAGGGTGGCGCGGCCATCACACCCGCGCTACACCATCGCGGAACGGAATGCGGGGAGCAGACAATGAAGATCACCCAGGTCGAGACCCTGCAGGCCGACGCCGGCTGGCGCATGTTCTCATTCCTCAAGGTCACCACCAGCGACGGCATCATCGGCTGGTCGGAGTTCAACGAAAGCTTCGGCAGCACCGGCCTGTCCGACGTGATCAAGGGACTGACACCGCTGCTGATCGGCCGCGACCCCCGCCGCTTCGAGCAGGTCACCCAGCACCTGCACGTCATGACCCGCCAGTCGCGCGGCGGGCTGAACCAGCAGGCCATCGCCGCGATCGAGAACGCCCTGCTGGACATCGCCGGCAAAGCCTATGGCATCCCTGTCGCCGCCCTGTTCGGCGGGCCGATCCGCGAGCGCATCCCGGTCTACTGGTCGCATTTCGGCACCTATCGGGTGCGCAGCGCCAAGCTGATGGGTGTCGCCGAATTGCGCACGTACGACGACCTTGCCCGGCATGCGCAGGACGTCAAGGAACGCGGCTTCCGCGCGCTGAAGACCAACATCCTGCCGCTGGCCGGCGGCCGCATCGAGTCCTTCAGCCCCGGCTTCGGCCGCAGCCCCGGCTGGCCGGAGCTGAACTGGGACAACCGGCTGATCCGCGGCGTCACCGAACAGTTGTCGATCATCCGACAGGCCGTCGGGCCGGACATGGGCATCCACCTCGACGTCAACTTCCACTTCAAGACCGAGGGCTTCAAGCGCATTGCCGCCGCGGTGGCCGGCGTCAACCTGACCTGGCTGGAGGTCGACACCCACGACGCCCCTGCCTTGGCCGAGGTCAAGCGCCACGCCCCCTGCCCCATCGCCTCCTGCGAGACGCTGCACGGCAGGCGGGAGTTCAAGCCGTTCCTTGACGCCTACGCCACCGATGTCGCCATCGTCGACGTCGTCTGGAACGGCCTGCTGGAATCGACCAAGATTGCCGCCATGGCCGACGTGCATGAGATCAACGTCGCACCGCACAACTTCTACGGCCACCTGTGCAGCGCCATCAGCGCCACCTTCAGCGCCGTCGTGCCGAACTTCCGGGTGATGGAGATCGACATCGACAGCGCCCCCTGGCGCGACGAGTTCTACACGTCTGTCCCGGTGATCGAGGACGGCATGTTCATCCTGTCCGACGCACCCGGCTGGGGCATCGACGTCAACGAAAAAGCCGTCCGCGCTCGGCCGCCGCGAAGCTGAAGCTGAAGCCCGCCGAAGTCCCGGCGCCGGCCACCGCGGTTTCGCGCCCCCAGTCAGGTTTGCCCAGTCGAACGTCCATACCTGAACGCCAAAAGTAAAACCTAAGGAGACATGAATTGGCCAAGTTCAAGATAGCCACCCCGGCAGGCGCCAGCTTCACCACCGCCGGCGGCGGCTATGAGTATGAGATGGAGCCGCTGCAGGGCATGGACGCCGAGATCGTCGAGGGGCCGGCCGACGAGGACGGCTTCATCAAATTTGCCCAGGACGCCGACGCGATCTATGCCAAGGGCATGCGGTTCGGCAAGACGGTCATCGACGGCCTGCCGGAGAAGTGCCGCGCCATCGTCCTTGGCAGCGTCGGCGTGGACAGCGTCGACGTGGTCGCCGCCACTGAACGCGGCCTGCCGGTGACCAACTGCCCGCACACCTTCATCGAGGAAGTCGCCGACCACGCGATGATGCTGCTGCTGGCCGCGCACCGGCGCACCATCGAGCAGGACCGCATGGTGCGCGAGGGCCGCTGGCGTGAGGGCCGCCCGGCCCTGCTGGGGATCCCCCGGCTGATGGGGCTGACCCTGGGCCTGGTCGCCTTCGGCCACGTCGCCCGCGCCGTCGCCAAGCGCGCCAAGCCGTTCGGCCTGCGCGTCATCGCCTATGACCCGTTCATCCAGGAACTGCTGATGGTCGAGCACGGCGTGCTGCCCTGCACGCTGGAGGAAGTGCTCAGCCAATCCGACTTCGTCTCCATGCACGCACCCGCCACGCCGGAGGCCGAGGGCATGCTGGCCGAGAAGCACTTCCGGCTGATGAAGAAGTCCGCCATCTTCATCAACACCGGCCGCGGCCCGACGGTGCAGGAGGCTGCGTTGATCAAGGCGCTGCAGGAGGGCTGGATCGCCCATGCCGGCCTGGATGTGCTGGAGATCGAGCCGCCGGGCAACAACAACCCGATCCTGGGCATGCCGAACGTCACCCTGTCGGCGCACACCGCCTCGGCCTCCGCCCGGTTCGACCCCGCCCGCAAGCTGCATGTCGGGCGGGAGCTGGCGCTGATCCTGAACGGCCGCTGGCCCATGAGCTGCGTCAACCCCGCGGTGCTGATGAAGACCCACCTGCGCCGCTGGCAGCCGATCTCGATGGAGCGCGGGCCGAACAGTTAAGGCTTGTTCGCGGAGATGCCGTAAGCGCTCCTCCGCGGGGATTGGCCAGTTAATACGGATCGACGTATCGCCCTTTGCCGATGACCGATAGCAAGCGGCATCCACCCACGACCTGATGCGGTGGGTGAATGCCGTTGTCGAGCGATGCAGCGATCCGATAACCGGGGGTGCGCGGCGGACTCTGGTCATCGTCGGCGCTCCGCCAGCAGCGCGGGTTTTCACCGTCGAGAGTTTTGCACTCGATGGTGAACTTGGCAGGAGCGGACCTTCGGTCCGCTCCCTCAACGCAAATAGGCCTTTACGAGGCTGTTAGAGGAGACGCTTGCTCATATACACAAAGACACCGAGGTGCGGAGAGGCCTCCTCCTCGCGGTCCACTTTGTAGCCCACTCGTTCATAGAGCCGCACGTTTTCGGTCAAGCGGGCGCTTGTGTAGAGGCGTAGCTCCTCCAGTCCAAGCAAACCCGTAAGTTCCTCGGCGTGTGCCAGAAGAGCCCGACCGTAACCATAACCTTGAAAAGCGGGTGAGACTGCGATGTTTACAATCAGCAGGTGGTCGGCCTTCGGACACATCTCGATCAGTGCCGCCAGTTCACCGTTCCGATACAGCATGTCCACAACGTGATCCCGGACGGCCACGTCGTAGTCAGCGGTCATCGGCAAAGGTTCGCGGCCAAGGACCGGCATCCACTTGGCATAAGCCGCCCGCGTCAGGTCGCGCACACCTGCGGCGTCCGCCGGTGTCGCACGACGCAGTCCAGCGCGGACGGTGTCCGTCAGGGAGGAGGCCGGGAGGAGACGCTTGCTCATGTGGACGGCGACGCCAAGGTCTGGAGAAGTTTCCTCCCGATCCACCTTGTAGCCTACCCGCTCATAAAGCCTCACATTCTCGGTAAAGCGGCCATTTGTATAGAGGCGTACCTCCTCGAGTCCGAGCAATCGGCTAAGTTCTTCTGCGTGCCGTAGAAGAGCGCGTCCGTATCCACAGCCTTGGTGGGCGGGCGATACCGCAACATTTACAAGAAGCAAATGATCGGCTTTAGGACACACCTCGATCAGCGCAACCAGTTCCCCGTTCAAATACAGCATGTCCACAACGTGATCCCGGACGGCCACGACGTAGTCGACGGTCATCGGCAAAGGTTCGCGGCCGAGGACCGGCACCCACTTGGCATAAGCCGCCCGCGTCAGGTCGCGGACACCTGCGGCGTCCGCCGGTGTCGCACGACGCAGTCCAGCGCGAATGGTGTCCGTCAGCGAGGAGGCTAATTCTTCCGATACTGCAAGCTTATTTTGCAAAGTCGTCTCCTGAGAAAAGGGCAAAGAAAAACCCCCGTAGCGGAGGCTGCGGGGGCTCGGAAGCGCGGGCCAAGGCCCATTCGTGTAGATCGCCTCAGGGAACGACCACTACCCGGACAGGAGCCTTTCTGCACGCAGCCGCGAAAGCCGCCGCAAGATTGCAGCGTCGACGTCGGTTCGCGGTAGGGACAGAAAAGCCGCTCATCACACAAGGCTAGATCGCACGCTGCATGGTTGTCAATTAGAAGTCAGACATCGCGCCTATACCTCGTCAAAGCAAAGTCTGCTTCAGGTCGACCCGGACTCCCGCCTGCTTGGTTCAAATTACCAAGCAAATCAGGGCACTGAAAGCATTTATCTTTGCCGCGAAATCCAGCTTCATAATGCATGCATGAAATACGGCTACGCCAGGGTATCGACGGACGGAGAGAGCATTGACTCCCAAGTGCGGCAACTGAAGGGGCCATACCGTTGGTGTTCATTATACAACATTTGGCGTTCAGTGCTTCTCGCGGCTAGCCGCCCCGGAATGTTCCGATAATGTAATTACCAATATGTCTCTGTAACGTCAAATCTACTGTGCAGCGATAGTCCGATTTAAGACCCAGAACATTGCCTTTGCTTCGACCCGCGCCGGAGGCAACAAGTCGATTATAGGCGGGACGCCCTTCGTTCTTTAATCGCGGCACTATTGGGAAGGAGAATGTTACTGCCTGCGAGATGGCGCTCGTCGGCCACATGGAAGCCGCTGCTAGAGCGGCTTCGCGCAGGCTGGAATCGCGCAAGCCGCGATCCTGCGCGAGTAGCCGCGTGAAACGATGAGCGCGAGCGGTTCCACCCTCGGTGGAACCGCTCTAGGTGAATCGCGAGTTGGACTTTCGGCCCAGTTCCGTCCGCTGTCTCTCTGCCGCGACTCGTCTGGCCGCCGCCAGCGCGAGGCGCGCCCACGCAATAAATTCATCCGGCTCGTCAAGCAGCCGCTCCGGCGCGGGCCAGAAGGCCAAATCAATGGCATGACCTTGCTTCTCATAATTGTGGGGAGGGGCTGGCGCGGCTTCGTTGAAGGCTACCCGATTGTGGGCATCAACCCGGAAGTAAGGCGTGTTGTCTGCGACCATCCCAAGCATCAGTCCGTTGCAGAACATGCCGGTCTTGCCAAACATGCGCCGCATTATGACGTGGCCGAGCGGGGCAAATTGCTCGCGCGAAGGCGGCAAAACCGTCACTGGCGACCATGCTTCCCCCTTCCCAACGCCGTCGGGTCTTTCGTCAGGCAAAGTGCGGAATGATATCCGAGGCAAAAAGCTCGCGGCTCTCTTCATCGGTGCGCCGGTCGGCGTAGATCAGCAAGTCGATGCCCGCTTTTTGGTATTCGCCCATCACATCGACGGCTTCGGATATGGTGCCGATAAACCCGCCCAATGGTCCTGAAGCGGACAACCGGTCGCGCTTAGAGCGTGATCCGAGCAGGTGGCATCACCGGAACGGTGAATCACGCGATCAAACAATGAGGTAGAGCGGGGTCCATGAGCCAAGGCGAATGGAAACCGGTCTAGTCGCCAGCGCAGCGGCGTTGCGGACAAGGCACCAAGGCTGGATACGGGTCTTCTCAATCGTGTCGTAATCGCGTTTCTCGGCGTCACAATGGCGGCGCAGCACCGCCAGTTTGTGTCGCACCTCCGGCAGGTCACCGTCCACGATGTTGCAGGCATCACCCAAACGGGCGACAGCGCGAAGCGTCATTTGTTCGCCGCCGCCAGCGATTAACACCGGCGGACGCGGTTTCTGCATCGGCTTGGGTTCCAGGACCGCGTCCTCCACCTGGAAGTATTGACCGTGAAAAGTAGTGCGCGGCTCCGTCCACATCTTCAGGATCAGTGTGATCGCTTCCTCCATTTGGCGAATGCGTGTCGTGGGGCGCGGTGGGAACTCCCAACCATACTGCTTGTATTCCTCCTCGAAAAAGCCAGCGCCAATGCCCAGCGTCAGACGACCATTGCTGATCAGGTCAACGGTCGCGGCAATCTTCGCGAGATGCGCAGGATTACGATAGCCGACTGCCGTGCACAGCGTGGCGAGGCGGATGCGGTTGGTGACTGCGGCCAGCGCAGCGAGCACTGTCCAACCTTCCAGCACGGGCTCGTCAGGCGCACCTATGCGAGGAATCTGGATCATATGGTCCAGAACCGACAACCAGGCAAAGCCATGATTTTCTGCCCATTGCGCCTTCGTCTTCACCGCTTCGAATGCCTTGGCGGGTTGCCAAGACGAGTTATGGATGCCGAACTTCATCGCTGCTAGTCCTGCTTGTATTTTGTTTCTTTGCTCGGCTGAAAGGGCCGTTTCTTCGCCCCGGCCTGTATGATGACTCTGCGCCGCGCGCAGCGGCGGTCAAGACTGGCCGCAGGCCACCACCGGAGGTGGCGCGTAGCGGTCTTGACGGTCGCGAGCACGGCGCAATGCTTGATCGGGCTGGGGGCTCTGTCCTGCCAAGTCATGGTTCTTTCCGCCGCCTTACGGCGAAGAAAGAATTCCATAGGCCACTTCGGTTGCAAGCCTGATGTGGCGCGTCCGTTCCGCCGCGAAGGCAATGAAGATCTCGGGCCAGGCGCTGATCTCGGAGCCCGCCGACCGGTGTTCGCCGAACCAAGCCTCGTCATAGCCGCAGTGATCAAGCCAGCTTGTCAGGTCAAGGTCGTTTTGCAGCCCGAGCGCCGGGTTGACGCCGAGCTGGTGGCACGCGAGCGAGGAAGACGCCGAAGCGCAGACGAGATCTCCTTGACAGAGGCCGCCCTGACACATTCGGCGCCGCACGGGAACGCCCACGATCAGTGTGCAGTGTTGCCCAGCCACGGCCGCATATCGGGGTAGGCCGTGGTTGCCCAGGCGCCATCGACACGCAGGCTGGCGCCAGAAATATAGCTGGCCGCAGCGCTGGCGAGGAACAACGCCGGTGCCGCGATTTCGCTGGGCCGCGCCGCCCGCTTGATCGGGATGCGTTCCATGAAGGCACTCATGATGGCCTGGTTGCTGGTCAAGAAGCTGGCCAGGGGCGTGTCGACAAGTCCGGGTAGGATGGCATTGACGCGTATGCCGCGATCAGCAAGTTCAAGCGCCGCGTTGCGCGACAGCATCTCGGCGCCGGCCTTGGCCGAGGTGTAGGCCGCGAAGCCATGCGCCGGCACTTCGGCATTCAGCGAAGCGATGTTGACGATCGCACCACCCGCGCCCATGCGACGCGCCTCATGCTTGATGCACAGGAACATGGCTTTCAGGCAAACATCGACGGTATGATCCCAGTCGGATTCGGCAAGGTCGGTGATATTGGCCAGCCGCGCCGTGCCGGCAACATTGAATGCCGCGTGCAGGCCGCCGAACCTCTCGGTCGCGGTCTGGACCATCCGTTCGACATCCGCCTCAATGGTGACGTCGGCGTGCAGGCTGATGCACCGCTCGCCCAGCGTGCGCGCGGTTTTGGCGAGCAGGTCGGCGTTGATGTCGGCGCCAACCACGGTCGCACCCTCGGCGATCAGCGCGCTGGCGATGGCCGCGCCGATGCCAGACGCGGCACCAGTCACGATGGCGATCTTGTCCTGAAAACGCTTCTCCATGTTGTCCTCCCTTGCAGTTCTTTGCCGCTTTTGGATTGTAACCGGCCGCATGTGTTGCGCGATCCGGCCTTAACAATGCCAATCTAACGCCTGCTTGCTTCCGCTTACCAGTTTGTCCAGCGACCTCACTCCGGGCGGAACGGAGAATGGGCTTTGTATTCCTACATTGTGGCAGGCTGACCTCCTGCCCGACCCGAGCCCGGCAATGCCGCCGCCACACCACCCTCACTTCCCCGAGACGACCTCGCCTCAAGCGCATGAACGTTGGTATGATGCACCCATGCCGACGACCGCCGATGACTTTGCCGCCCCCCGCTCGCTTCGCTCCCCCGATGCCGTCGCGCATCGCCGCCAGTTGCTCCAGGAACCCCACATCGCCCCGCTCGCCGCGTATGTCGAGACACTCAGATCCGCCGATCCCATGCGGGAATTCCCCGATTTCGATCCGCTGGACGGCGGTTCGGACGCAGACCTGCTGTTCCTGCTGGAAAAGCCCGGGCCGATGACCTCAGCACGCGGCAAGGGCTCCGGCTTCGTTTCGCGCGACAACAACGACCCCACCGCCGAGGCAACGTTCAACTTCATGAGGCAGGCTGGCCTCGCCCGCCAGCGCACGGCTATCTGGAACGTCATCCCCGGCTGGAACGGCACGCTGCGGATAACCCCGGGCGAACTTCTGGCCGGCATGCAGGCGCTGAAGGGTCTGCTGCCCTTGCTGCCACGGCTGCGGACAGTCATTCTGGTCGGGCAGAAGGCGCACCGCGCCGCGCCGCTGATCGAACCGCTGGGGCTGCGGATTCTGCAATCCGCGCACCCCTCGCCCCAGGTCCGCGCCGCGCGGCCGGAACTTTGGCACCGCATTCCAATGATCTGGTCACAGGCGAACCAGGCCATGCCCAGCCTGAGAACGCCCTGATTTTCCCGCCGGGAACGTCACGGCGCCGATGCTGACAACCCTCCGTCGCCGGACCCCCAATAAGCCCCGCGCCGCGCCGGATCCCGACACCCCCAGTCCTGGCATCGCGTGAAGCACTAGGCCGTTGGCCCTTGCCCCACGGCCGCCCGGCAGGCAGGTTGCACCATGCCGGCGAAACGGGCCGCGCGGGAGGAACCAATATGGCAATCAGCGCAACCGGCACGGGCGACCGTGCGGCCGCCGCAACGGCAACCTCCTCCGCGCGCGTGTTCTGGGCCACCTGGCTCGGCTGGATGCTCGACGGCTTCGACTCCGGCATCTACATCTTCGTCCTGGTCCCCGCTCTGGTCACCTTGCTGCAGGCCCAGCAACTGCCAGCCGACAAGGGCCACGTCGCACTCTATGGCGGCTTCCTGTTCTCGCTGTTCATGATCGGCTGGGCCTGCTCGATGTTCTGGGGCTGGATGGCCGACCGCATCGGCCGCGTCCCCGTCATGTGCTGGACCATCCTGCTGTACTCGCTCGGCACCGCCGCCTGCGGCCTGGCACCCAGCCTCGCCTGGTTCGCCCTGTTCCGCTTCATCGCCGGCTTCGGCATCGGCGGCGAGTGGGCCGCCGGCACCCCATTGCTGCACGAATCGCTGCCAGAGAGCCAACGTGTGCGCATCACCGGATACCTGCACACCGCCACCCCGGCCGGCGGCCTGCTGGCGGCCGGGGCCTCGTTCCTGGTGCCCGTGCTGGGCTGGCGCGGCGTGTTCCTGATCGGCGCGCTGCCCGCGCTGATGGTGCTGTGGCTGCGCATCGGCCTGCCAGAGCCGCCACGCTCGCCGCTGCGCGGTGCGGCCACCAGGGCGCGCGCCAAGGGACTGTTCCACATCGAGAATGCCCGCGTCACCTGGTCGGCGGCGGGCATGATGGCCTGCATCATCCTGGGCTTGTGGTCGACGACCTTCTGGGCACCCACCTACATCATCAACAAGCTGATTGAGAACGGCCATCCGGCTGCATACGCGCAGCGCTGGGCCTCGATCTCAGGCCTGCTGCTGAACCTCGGCACCATGGCAGCCTGCCTCGCCATGTCCACCATCGCTCAGCGGCTGCGCCGCCGTCCCGCGGCACTGCTGTTCTTCCTGGGGGCGCTGTTCACCAACCTGATCGCATGGCCGGTCATCGCACTGACCTTCGGCTGGGTCTGGGTGTTCATCGCCGTGCTGCCGATCATAGGCTTCTTCACCAACGGCGTGTTCGCCCTGTTCACCGTCTGGCTGCCGGAGATGTTCCCCTCGCACCATCGCAGCTTCGGCGCCGGCTTCGCCTTCAGCCTGGGCCGGCTGCTGGCGGCGGCCGGCCCGTCGATCGTCGGCACCGCCGTGCTGCTGACCGGCTCCTATCCGGCGGCGATCACCGCTGTCTCGTTCATCTACCTGATTGGCGTGCCCCTGGTGCTCATCGCCCGCGAAACCGCCGGCCAGACGCTGCCCGCCTGAACACGCCCACCGCGCCGCTCGGCATCCGTATCAACACCTGTGCCGAGCGGTGGCACGTCTCTGGGAACGCACACTGACCGGCCACGCCGTCAGGTATGCACCAGCGGGCAGCCGCCATCCTGCAGCGGCCGGAAACCATCCTCCGCCGTGGTGACCGCCAGTTGCTTGTAGTAGTCCCACGGATACTTGCTCTGGCCTGGGCTCTTGACCTCATACAGGTAGACCGGGTGCAGACACCGCCCGTCCTCGCGGATCTTGCCGGCCCCGAAGGCGTCGTCCTCCGTCGGCATCGCCTTCATCCGAGTGACCGTTGCCGCACCGCTCTTTTTCGCCTCGGCCACCCCCATCGCGGCCACCGCCTTCAGATAGTGCCAGGTGCCGGCATAGCAGCCGGCCTGCCCCATCCCGGCCCTGGCCTCACCGATCATCGGCTGCAGCCGCTTGCTGAACGCGCGGGTGCGGTCGTCGCGGTCCCAGTAGAACGTGTTGGACACGACGATGCCTTGCGCCGTCTGCAGCCCCAGCGCGTGCACATCGCTGATGAACACCAGCAGTCCGGCCAGCTTCACCCCCTTGGTGGTAATGCCGAACTCGCCGGCCTGCTTGATCGAGTTCACCGTGTCGGCCCCGGCGTTGCACAGCCCGATCACCTTCGCCCCGCTGGACTGCGCCTGAATCAGGAACGAGGAGAAGTCGCTGTTGCCCAGCGGAGCCAGCACGTTGCCCAGCACCTTGCCGCCCGCCTTGGTGACGAAATTCGCGGTGTCACGCTGCAGCGCATGGCCGAACGCATAGTCCGCGGTGATGAAGAACCAACTGTCGCCGCCCGCCTTGACCATCGCCCCGCCGGTGGAGTGCGCCAGCATCCAGGTATCCATCGTCCAGTGTATCGTCGTTGGCGCGCATTGCGGCCCGGTCAGGTCCGCCGTCGCGCCGGGGGAGTTGATGTAGACCTTGTTCAGCTCCTTGCAGACCCCGGCCACCGCCAGCGCCACCGCGCTGTTCGGCACGTCGATGATCATATCCACCCCGTCGCGGTCGATCCACTGCCGAACCAGGCTGGCGCCGATGTCCGGCTTGTTCTGGTGGTCGCCGATGACGATCTCGACCGGGATGTCGCGCCCGGCGGCCTTGCTGTCGGCAATCGCCAGCTTCACCGCGGCGATGGCGATCGGCCCGCTCAGCTCTCGGTACACGCCAGATTCATCCCCCAGCACGCCGATCTTGATGGACGGCGCCTGCGCCCGCGCCCGCAGCACCGGCACGCTAGTGGCTGCGGCGGTCGCCAGGACGCCGCGTCGCGTCATTCGCATGATCGTTTCCTTTTGCAAGCAGTTCGCGGCCCTTACGCGCGGTGAAGGCCATGGTCAAGCCGCCGCCGCATTCCGCGACATCCGCCGCAAGCTGCTGATCAACCCGGCCTGGATCGGCGGTTAACAAGTCTTGGTTTTGCCCAACCCGGTTTGCTGGCGGCAGTCCGGCCACTCAAAACTTTGCATCGATCAACTCTTGCCGGCAGACGTCCCATAGCGCAGCCCATCGACGAGGAGCGCCACCATGCGTCCCGCGCGGCCCGCTGTGGCATTGCGGTCCGACATGCACAAACTCGCGACCGCCACCAGCAGCTCGTCGGCATCGACGTCGGCGCGCACCTCGCCTGAAGCGGCGGCCGTTTCGAGAAGCGTCCGAAGCGCAGGCCGTAGCCGCTGCTCGAAGTAGCCCGGCAAGCTGTCGAACGCCGGATCACCCGAATGCAGGACCTTCGCGAGCCCCCGTTTGGTGGCAACGAAGGCAGCGTAATTTTGCATCCAACGCGCCAATGCCTCGAAAGGCCCGTGCTTGGCCAACAGGACCGTTGCGGCATCGGCGCAGGCATCGATCTCGCGACGGAACACCGCTGCGATCAGGTCCGAGCGCTGTGGAAAGTGCCGATAGAGGGTGCCAAGGCCGACGCCGGCCCTCTGTGCAATGTCCCGCACCGTCGCATCCACGCCCACCGTCGCAAACACCTCCTTGGCCGCCCGAAGCAAAGCATCGAGGCTGCGCTGGGCGTCGGCGCGCACGCGTTTGTCCGAACTGCTCCGCGCTTCCAAGCCGCTCACCTGCTTCCTTGCTTTGTCGACCATGCCACCCTCTTGCAATACGGATCACTGTTCCATATAAACCGGATCAATGATCCGCTTGAGCTTCTACATGAGCCTGGCGGCACGATCAACGACGACGCATCGGGAGTGTTTGGTATGCAGGATAGCCGCATCGCGCTGGTCACGGGAGCCAATCAAGGCGTTGGCCTTCAGGTTGCCAAGGAACTCGTAGCCAATGGTCACACTGTTCTGCTCGGCTCGCGCAGCTTGCAGCGCGGCGAGACCGCGGCCAAGGCGATCGGGCCAGGTGCAATCGCGCTGCAGCTCGACGTGACGGATCGGGCTTCGATCGCGGACGCGGCAGAGCGCATCCGCGCCGCGTTCGGCCGTCTGGACCTGCTCGTCAACAACGCCGCCATCTCGAATACCAGAAAGCAGCAGCTCGGCCTGTCCCTGCAGGACTACGCAGACATATCGCGCGCGAGCAACGTTTCCCTCGACGAAATGCGTGCGGTTTGGGAGACCAACGTGTTCGGCGTACTCGCTGTCTATCAGGCGATGTTGCCGCTCCTGCGCGAGTCGGCGGACGCACGCATTGTCAACGTGTCAAGTGGCGTCGGCTCGTTGACAAGAAACGCCGACCCGACCTATCCGTATCACAAGTTCTTCGGCCCGACTTACCCCGCGTCCAAGACGGCGCTCAATGCGATAACACTGGCCATGATGGTCGAGCTGGAATCGACCGGGATCAAGGTCAATCTGGTCTCTCCGGCCTTCACCAAAACCAACCTCAACGGCTACGAGGGCCTGGAATCTGTCGAAGATGGCTCCCGCGAGGTGGTCAGGGTTGCATTGCTCGGTCCGGACGGCCCGACAGGCACCTTCACAGGCTGGGAAAACAACACAATCCCATGGTGACCCTCTGATACCGGCAGCCCGCAGGGATGACCGGTATGCGGGCAGGGTTAGCGTCGCGGCTGCCCGCGAAATCAATACGATACCAACGGCCCGACCGTTTGAAGAACGGTCAATGATTCGGGCCGTTGGTATGATACACGGGCAAGCTGCCTTGGTGCAGAAGTCCTGATTCTGCACCATACGGACAAGCGAATCCTTCCCGCTACGCCTTGAAGTAATCGGGATGGTCGATGTCGGCGATCAAGTCCGCCTCCTTGGGCTTCCATCCAAGACGCTCTCTTGTCCTCTCGCTGGAAGCAGGGCCATTGCCCGCAACCCACGTCGCAAGCGGGCCAAAATGCGCCCCGGCCTCCTCAGGCGTCAGCGACCGAACCGGTACGCCCAGTTGCCGGCCGATCGCCTCGGCGATCCGCCTGAACGGGACGCCTTGATCGGCAACGGCATGGAACGGACCGTCCTGCCCACCGTGCTCAAGCGCAAGGCAGAACACGCGCGCCGCGTCCAGCCGATGCACCGAGGGCCACAGATTGTCCCCCTCACCGATATAGGCGGAAACGCCCTTGTCACGCGCCACCGTCGCCAGCATCGGCACGAAGCCATGGCGCTCCCCCCGGCCATGGACGGAGCGCGGCAACCTGACCGCGGTTGCGCGCACGCCGCGATCCGCGATGGTCCTGATCGCGACTTCCGGCGCACGAGGAAAGGCCGGATCGATGGGCGGAGGTGGCATGCCTTCGGTAAACGTCTCGCCACGCGGCAACAGCGCAAAGCCGGAGGTTGCGATGATCGGACGGTCTGACCCTTGATAACCCTCGCCAAAAACCTCAATCACGCGCTGTTCTTGCTGGCTCATCTCGCCAATTTTCGAGAAGTCGACGCCAAAAGCTGTGTGAATGACGCCATCGGCCTCGGCGGCCCCGTTGCGAAGCAGGTCAAGATCATCGAGCGACCCCAGCAAAGGCGTAGCCCCCATGGCGGACAGCGCCGCACTGTTGCTCTCCGATCTGACAAGGCCGGTCACCTGATGACCCGCGCCGACCAACGCCTGAACGATGGCCGACCCGATCCAACCGGTCGCTCCGGTGATGAATACGCGCATTGAACTCTCTCCTGGTACGTGCAACTAATCTGCGTCAGTCACTGACATAGACTGCTGTCAGTGACTGACAAGGGGTCGGGGTTCAGTGGCGCGTAAGATTGAGAACGTGCGAGGCCGCTTGCAGCAGGCAGCTTTGGAGCTGTACCGGGAGCACGGCTATGACCAGACCACCACATCAGAAATTGCCGCACGGGCCGGCGTCACCGAGCGTACTTTCTTCCGCCACTTCCCGGACAAGCGAGAAGTCCTGTTCGACGGCGAGGCGAAACTGCGATCGGCTTTGGTCACCGCCATAGAAGGGGCGCCCGACGCGCTCGGGCCGCTGGAGACCTTGCTGACCGCCTTCCGGTCGACCGAGAAGATGATCGAGGCCAATCGCCCCTTCGCGGAGCCTCGCCACCACGTCATCGCCGCAACGCCCGCTTTGCAGGAGCGCGAGCTGGCGAAAGTGGCGTCGCTGACGTTTGCCCTGGCTTCGGCGCTACGGAACCGCGGCGTCGATCAACGGCTGGCAACGCTTGCTGCGCAAACCGGAATGGCAGCCTTCGGTCAAGCCGCGCTTCATTGGTTGGAAGATCCGACGCCTGGCATCGGAGACCATCTGGACCGGACATTCCGCGAGTTGCGGGAGTTGGCTTTGGGAGCCCATCGGAACTCTTGATCCCAGGCTGGAGACCGTCGGATAGGGGATGCGCTGCTCGCAAACATGCATACCGTGGGGGCCGATCTGCTCGTGATGGGCGCCTATACGCATAGCCGCATGACCGAGTTTATCCTCGGCGGCGCTACGCGCGAAGTTTTAGCAGCGGCCGACCTCCCTGTTCTCATGCCTCACTGACGCCCCTCGCGGTTAACCAGGCGGCTCAACAGAACCGCAGACCACTCGTGCACCGGCCAGCCCTCTCGTGCGTTGTTCAAAGCGATCCAATGATGGCGACAAAGGAAGACGGCTGTGTTCGATCCTATTCATGGCAAACCGGACATGATCGTCCGCTCAGAGACGCCTTACAACGCAGAGCCGCCGCTCAGCCGGCTGCGCGCCTCCTCGACGACCGCTCGGCCGGATTTCTACGTTCGCAGTCATGGCAACATTCCCGCTTTGGACGAGTCCAACCACAGGCTGCATGTGGGCGGTCGAGTCGGAACGGCTCTCGACATCACCATGGCGGAGCTGCGGGCACGGTTCCCCGAGCGCACCGTTACGGCTGTGATGCAATGTGCTGGCAACCGCCGTGCCGACATGCAGTTGGTGCGGCCGACCGCAGGTGATCCCTGGGCACCGGGGGCGATCGGCAACGCCGAGTGGACGGGTGTGGCCCTTGTCGACGTGCTCCGAGCAGCCGGCGTGGAGACGGACCCATCATTCCACGTCGCCTTCGACGCCTGCGACGAGGTGGAGATGCCGAACGTCGGCCGGTTCACTTATGGCGCTTCGATCCCGATAGCCAAGGCGATGTCGCCTGAGGTTCTGCTGGCATATGCCATGAACGGCGAGCCGTTGGCACCCGAGCACGGGTTTCCACTTCGCGTTGTGGTCCCCGGCTTCGCGGGCGTTCGTAGCCCGAAATGGCTGACCACCATCACCGTGCAGGACAGGCCGTCCGACAACCACATGCAGCAACATGATTACAAACTGGTGCCGTCCGATGCGACCGCGGAAACGGTTGACTGGGAGAAGGGCATAACGATCTACGACATGCCGCTCAACTCCGCGATCTGCGAGCCGGCCTCCAGAGCCGAGTTGAAGGCCGGCAGCATCACACTGCGTGGTTACGCCATTGCGACTGCCAGACAGATCACGCGTGTAGATGTTTCGAGCGATGGAGGCCGTACATGGCAGCAGGCGGAATTAACGCATGACGCCACCGCGCCATGGAGCTGGACCTTCTGGTCCGCCACGTTGGACCTGGCGAAAGGTGAGCACGAGCTGGCTGTCCGCGCTTGGGACTCCGCCGGGCAGACCCAACCGGCGCTTCCCGACGACACCTGGAACTTTAAGGGTTACCTGAGCGCGGCCTGGCATCGGGTGCACGTGTCGGCTCGCTGAACGGTTTGGGCGCGCATGATCGCGCCCATCCTGGCGCGGCGCGAATCCGCGGGGTTTTGGCTCGCGGTTGCTCTGACCGGCGTCGGCACGGGGCTTGGTGCTGCTGCGCTGACAGGATTGCTGGAGCTCGTGCAGCACACGTTGTGGTCTGGGGCAGGTATCGACCTGCTGGATGCGGCTTCGAAGGCGGCGAACTGGTGGCACGTGGTGGTGCTGCTCGGCGCTGGACTGCTGACCGGCGCGGGGCAACTTCTGCTGGTGAGCCTGTCGAGTGCCAACAGCATCGATATCACCGCCGCCATCTGGTTCCATGCCGGCCGTTTACCGACGGTGCGCACGCTGGGTAGTGCGGTGCTTTCGGTGCTGATCGTCGGCATGGGCGCCTCCTTGGGCCGTGAGGGCGCACCAAAGCAAGCCGGGGCGGTGATCGCCAACGTGTTGTCGGACCGCGCGCGGCTGTCTGACGACGCGCGAAGATTGCTGGTCGCTTGTGGCGCTGGCGCCGGAATGGCCGCCGCCTACGGCGTTCCGTTAGGGGGCGCGCTGTTCGCGCTGGAGGTGCTGCGTGGTGAATTGGCACTGCGCTTGGTGTTACCCGCCCTGGTCACGTCACTGATCGCGACCGGGGTGTCCTGGGGCTTTCTGCCTGATGCGCCAACCTACCTGATCCCGGCTTATCCCGGCTCTCTGTCCAGTGCGGCCTGGGCTGTGCTGGCCGGGCCGATCGCGGGTGTCGTGTCGGTGCTCTATGTCCGCGCCGTGGCATGGGCCGACCATCATCGGCCTGCCGGCTGGTGGAGGCTGGTCGCGCCGGTTTTGGCATTGACCCTGCTCGGCGCGGTTTCCATCCGCTTCCCGCAACTACTGGGCAACGGCCGCGACGTCGCACAACTGGCATTTACGGGTCAGGTCGCACCTCTTCTGTTGTTGGCATTGCTGCTGCTCAAGCCGGCGGCCACGCTGCTGTGCCTGGGCAGTGGGGCGCCCGGCGGCTTGTTTACGCCGTCCCTCGCTTTCGGTGCGTTGCTGGGCGGTGTTCTGGGCTATCCCTGGTCTTACCTCTGGCCCGGTGTGCCGCCGGGTTTGTTTGCCGTTCTCGGCGCCGGCGCCATTCTGGCCGCGACAACACAGGGACCAATCTCAACCGTCGTGCTCATGATGGAGCTGACTGGACACGCAAGAGCTTTCATCGTGCCGCTGCTTCTGGTGGTGGCGATCGCAACCCTGGTAGCGCGGACAATTGAGCCTCGTTCAGTGTATGACGCGCGCTTGAGCGACCAGGAGGTGATGAGGCGTCAGCGGCAGCGTGATCCTGCCTTGGCACAAAATTCTTGACGTTCGCATCGATCTTGTCGGTGACCGCATAAAAGACTGTCGAAGAGGACTGCCTTCTTACAAGATTGTATTTTGCACATATTAACTAGCCTTTTGGTGTTGCGGATTTCTGCTTTTCGCACACGCATGCGGACGAACTGGTTGATCCTCTTGCTCTCGTCGTCTTCGCCGCTGCGGTAGCGGCTGCGGGATACGCCGCAGTGAGTTGGTTGGACGGTCACGAACAACGGGCAGTCGAGGTCCTTTCTTCGCGCAAGATGAGGCATCGATCTCAGAACGTTGTAAAGTAAAACTCACTTCCAGGTATGCATTGTAAATACCACTGCATCGTAGCGCGGCTTTGCTAGAGCCAGAAGCAGCGCAAATCAAGGCGTTCGCGGCCATCCAGACCTGGGTGCTGGACGGCAGACCGGGTGTAAAGTCCGCAACACGCCCAGGTAGTCGAGGTTAAGTATAAACGTGTCGTGCAGCCCCATATATCTGCGTCTTCGCGGCAATTTGGCCAATATTTATCCGATAAACACTTATGTATTCTTGGCACGCGACTTGCTGATGCTGGCCTGAGCCAATGCCGGCTCGTGAGCAGGAGAGTTTCCAAATGCATTTGGCTGTAAGGCTAACCCTTGGCGCTCTGCTGGCGTCGGGCCTGGCGACCGCCGACGCCCATGCCGGCGCGATCAATATCGGCCTCTTCGGTAGTGATACCCTGACCGCGACCAGCGCCGCCGGCGCCACCGCCAGCACCTTGCCGTTCATGCTCGGCAACTTCGGCAATGCCGGCACCAACGGTCTCGTCTCAACCGCGCCGATCCAGATCGCCAACAGCGGGCAAATTACCTTCTCCCCCGACGCTAGCCTGCCCGCGGGCGGTGTCTACGACGGCTCAGTATCCAATGTCGTCGCATCCCCGTTCACCGGAACCAGCCTGACGGGTAACTATCTCGCCGCGCAGCCCAACGACCCAGTGACGATCAGCTATCCGGTTCAATCGACGAGTAATTCCTTCAGCCTGCTGTGGGGCTCTGTTGATAACTACAACAAACTGGATCTCGATTTCTATTTGGGCAATGTGCTGCTTGAGGACTTGACGGTGACCGGCGCAGAGGTGGCGCAGGCGATCGGCAACGGCTTCCAGGCTAATGGCACGACCTCGGCGTTCGTCACGGTACAGGAAGGCTTCCTACAGGGCTATGACCGTTTGGTCATGACCTCGACGTCTCCGGCCTTCGAGTTCGATCCAAGCGTGCAGGTGCCTGAGCCTGCCAGCCTCGCGTTGCTCGGCTTCGGTCTAGCTTCTCTTGGTCTGGTCTCCAAACGGCGCAGCGTCAAGGGCGGCAAAGGCCTCACTCTACAGCCGGGGGCGTAACGGGCGGCAGGGCGCGAGAAACCCCCCTCGCGCCCGTCGACGCCAGATCGTTTGGCTCATCGACGCGGCGGTCGCTTAATTGTTTGTTGAGGACGTCGCGACCCGTTGAGTATCGCATATTCGTCTAAGCGTAGGGCGCCGAACGCAATGATCTCCCGATAGGTCCGGACCCAGACACCGACTCATATTACTTGCGGATGGTGCATAATCCTTCAATTATGCGCGGCGGTCCGGCATCAAGCTCAACCATGTGAAGCTTCAGTCTTTGGAGCTAACACAGGCCCACGTCTGCGATAGCATAATTACGACACGTCGGCATGGAGGAACCTACATGGTTGATCCCTCTGAGGTTACGGCAGCTATAACCGGACTGCGGGAAGCGGTATCACTCGTTCGAAATCTCACCAAGCTGTTTGGCGCTTCACGTAAAGAGATCGCGGACTGGCAAGACCGAAAAGCGGCGGCAAGTTTAGACGTCTTGGCGTTCGTTGAGCTGCACGAACCAATAGCCAGAATTGCAAGTGGTGCAGGATTACCAGATGACTTGAGGAAGATAACAACATTTATAGACAAGACCGAGAAGGGTATCAAAAGACATATAGAACGACTAAATCGCTATGAGCCTAGACTCAGAGAGAAGTTTGGACTTAGGCGCGCTCTAGAATTTAGGTCATTATTGGGGTTGAAATCGCAGCTGAGGCACATGGTGAAGGAGATAAACCGGTATAATGAAACGGACTCTATTATTTTGGTTGACCTTGTCGATCCGCTTTCCATACTGAGAGGAGAATGTGTTGATTTGCTGGATTGGATTGACGAAATGAACGAACAGCTCATTAAGCTCCACGACGATATACTGCCCCCACAGTTCTCAAAGAAACCGTCCAAACCGAGTGTTCGGAAGGGCGAAGGCTCGCGCGCTCTGTCACGAAAGTCTTGATGGGGTGGACGGCCCCTGCTCTCCGGCATCGATGTGCCAAACTGTGGTCGTTGCTGAACGCTACACGTGAGAGGAGCCGTCCGCCGTCCAGATTACCACCATTGGTCTCGATCTCGCCAATCCTGGTTCCAGGTCCATGGCGTCGACGCCGGCGGGCAGGTTGTTATTCGTCGCAAGCTGAAGCGCAGTAAGGTCATCAGCTTCTTCAAGTCGCTGGTTGTTCTTCCAACAAGGATTGATGCGTGGCCGGCGGATCGGTTGCGATCCTACGAGCACGCAAGGGCAGCGTGATTAAAGGGGCAAACAACCGGATGCCGGGTAGAAGCGACGGCATTCCGAGTTGCAAGAAGGCGACACTATCGTGCCAAACGGCACCTTGTAAAGTTGAGGCGGGCGGGCAGAATGGCGGCTAACCCGTTACGTCAAACAGGGGGCGCGCATCGCCTCGTGCATCGAATTTAAGAGTTTACTTTTGTATCTGAATTACGCAACGAAAAAGACTAATCGATTCAGCAATCTGTGTTTGTTTCAGGTGTCTTGATTTCTGCTCCCCACAGAACCCGGACCGCGGTTGGCGGAAAACCTCGCCGAAACGGGACGAGAACAATATGCATGTCTCGGCTTGTTCAGGGGGAGTAATGTCGTCCGACTACTGGTCAGCACGGTGCATCAACTGCAACACGGTTCTTACCGAAGAATTTCGTCAGCCTGAGATTCCATGCTCACATTGTGGATCGACCGCGCATGAATTTTCTATCGAACTGGCAGACACGGCCGAAGCCCTAGATTCGCTAAGGATGCGGGGCTACCGGGCAGAGGTGAGCCGCACAAAAGGCCTGTTCATAGACACCCTGAGTGGTCATGCAGTGCAGCGGAATCGGGGCGGTGAGGTCGCGCACGTTGTCCGGATCATCGATAAAGAGCGTGATCCGCCTTGGTATACTGAAACCGTGACAATGCGCGACACCGGCGAAGTCATCCATCACTGCTCTGAGCCGCTAAGTCAGCACACAGGCCATGGCACAGACCGGCCGCCTAACACATGGCCCGGCGGGACGTCATAAATCTTAATTTCCGCGCAGATGCCGCGGCCGGTTGGATAGATCAATAAATTATGTACCGGATGCCGACGCCTATCCGGGCGACAGGCATCACCATCTACCTTTTATTGGGTCCAGTTGAAACCGAACAGCGGGCGATACCTCACCAGATAGGTCCACCTGTTTGACAGCTCCTTAACGCTCTGATGCCGGAAAGAATCGAGCAAAGATGAGGGGAATTTGCATTGGGCGTTCGGTATCATCCTCCAGAGTGTTCTGACCTCGAAGTCTTCATCACTTTCCTCAAACATGCGGGTTAACAGGATCACTCCGAGGGCTTTCGTGCTTTGCCGAAAAACTTTTTCCACACCGGCCTGCACGACAGCCGCCTTCGCCTGAATCCCGCTTCTGGTATGGTCGCCGCCAATGCGCAGAAAAATAAGACATGGCTTCCCCTTCGGAAGCTGTTTCCGGGCGTCGTCGAGTCTTCTCCACACCTGGTTTGCGGAAAGCTCCCGCGCTTCCAGCTTGCTCTTCGTCTCGCAATTAATAGTCAGACCTGTCTTCAGTATTTCAAGGTCATAGTTTTCTCCCTTCCGACCGAGCGGCAGTACAAATCGAAAATCTTCGCCCCGCAGATTGACAAACCGCGCTACTTCTAATTCCGCGATGCAATCTTCAAATTGGCCGCTCAGGATCCGTTTGTAGACGTCCGAAAATCCGTCGACGTCCTGAAGGTTGAAGAGATTTTCGGCCAGCAAGAAGCCCTGGCTGCCGATCTCCTGCTGCTTAATTCTGTCGATGTGCATTGACCGCGGCTTCAGGAAGCCTTCTTCGACTAGATGCTGGCGCACCCAGTCGTCCCCGAAGAAATGTCCGAGAACATAAAGCGGCATCGCGAACATCCACTCTGCCGTGCCGCGCCATACGGGCGCGGGCATATTGTGCGCACTGATGAAGCTCTGAATGCGACATGGTCGGCTTGGGGGAAGGAAACATCGAGGCAACCAGGGCTGGCATAGGCCTTAGAATAAGGACCGGGTACATCACTGTAAGTCCGCCGACCCAATCTTGGCCTGTGCGGCTGAGAGGAACAGAAAACCGGCATAAGGTCATCCAAAAGTCCCAAGCGGAAGCCCTTCTTTCGCAAGGACTTTTCCGCATATTTGCGATACATGGCAAGCAGCGCTTGTCTCAGAATTCTTAATTTTTGCGGTAGAGCGCGCAAGAAGCCCGCGCCCAGCAGCAGTTGACTTTATGCCGCCCCCAAAACGTAGATTATGCCTCGGACCCTGTACAGTGACCACCTAACTACCAAAGCTTGAAGGTTCGACCATTGCCCGTTTACCTTGAACCAAGGTCAGTAATTATCGTCTTAACATCCCTGATGGCGCCACCCACCAATCCAATAACTCGATTAGGACCATCGTTTCCATTGAGATGATCCGAGCTACATTGAGCGACAATCTTGAACGACGAGGCGACTTGCGCAACATCTACAGGAATTGTTTTGGTTGTGCTGAAATCGCGTATGAGAGCCTTTCCGGGAGGCTTGCCCTTCGGCTGGCGCGGATGCCGGAAATTTCGCACCGACTGAATGTCCCGTTGCACGTTCCCGAGCCGGCTAGTTTAACGCTGGGCTTGCGTGCCACCACCCTACAATTGTATATACAACAAGCATTGTCGCCGGCCGCCCCTGCCCGCCCCCAGCCCCGTCACCGTCCCGCCTCCCCGTGGCACAACCTGGACGCACCGTCCGCGCGGGTGTTAGCGTCGCCTCACCCAACAAAGAGTGGGGGGAGGTCACATGATCCAGCCACCGCGCGCGACTCCGCGCATCATTCGCTCGCAGCGCACCGCGCTGGCCATCCTTGTCCTCAGCGGCACCGTCAACTACCTCGACCGAGCCACCCTGGCGGTCGCCAACCCGCTGATCCGAGAGGATCTCGGGCTGAACGTCGCCCAGATGGGGGTGCTGTTGTCGGCCTTCCTGTGGGCCTATGCCTTCTCGCAGTTGCCGGCCGGCGCGCTGGTCGACCGGGTCGGGCCGCGCTGGCTGCTGGGCGCTGGCCTCGCTGTCTGGTCGCTGGCGCAGATCGCCGCCGGCCTGGTCAGCGGCATTGCCGCCTTCGCCGCCGCCCGCGTGATGCTGGGGGTCGGCGAATCCCCGCAGTTCACCAGCGGCGTGCGCGTGGTGCGGGACTGGTTCAACGTCCGCCAGCGCGCGTTCGGCGTCGGCATGGTCAACACCGCCCCCTTTCTGGGCCAGGCCATCGCCCCGCCCTTGCTGACCGCGATGATGCTGGGCTTCGGCTGGCGCTGGATGTTCATCACCATGGGCCTCGCCGGGTTGGCCGTCTGCCTGCTGTGGGTCACCTGCTTCCGGGAACCGCGCAGCCTGGCGCTGGACAGCCAGGAACAGGCGTATCTGACCGACGGCGATCCGCCCGCCGCCAGCCAGCCAATCACCTTCGCCCAGTGGCGGCACCTGTTCGCCTTCCGCTCCACCTGGGGGTTGATGATCGGCTGCTTCGGCCTGGGCTACTGCACCTGGCTCTACGGCGCCTGGCTGCCTGGCTACCTGGAGATCCAGCGCCACATGAGCATCCGCTCCACCGGCTATGTCGCCGCCATCCCGTTCGCCCTGGCGATCCTCGGCGCGCTGGGCGGCGGCCTGCTGGCAGACCGGCTGATGCGGCGGGGCTACTCCCCGGTCAACAGCCGCAAACTGCCGCTGGTCGTCGGGCTGATCGGTGTCGCCGGCTTCACCATCGGCGCGGCGGAGGTCGGCAGCAATACCCTGGCGGTGGGCTGCATCACCCTGGCGATGATGTGCGGGGCGATGTGCTCCGGCCTGTACTGGGCGCTGGCCAGTGCCATCGCACCGTCCAACTGCACCGCCTCGGCCGGCAGCCTGGCGAACTTCGGCGGCTACATCGGCGGCGCGATCGTGCCGACAGCGACGGGGTTCATCGTCCAGGCCACCGGCAGCTTCACCCCGGCGCTGCTGCTGGGTGGGGCGATCGCGCTGGTCTCCGCGCTCAGCTACCTCGTGCTGGTCAGGAACGAGAGCATGGATTTCGGCCGCCTGAACGCCCGGATGGCCGAGGCGGCACTGCGGCCCTGAGGCTGATTGGTCCTGCCGAGGTGCCGCCGCTGCGCATTACGCCACCTGATAGTGCCGTGAGACTGACTTGGCTGCGGCGGATGACCGTCGGTTGGCCGATGCGACCGAAAGAAGGCTTCGGAGGCTAATCGTCCGGCGTGCCGAGCAGGCCGCTGCGCAGCGCGTGCGACGGCGGCCGGCTGCCGATGAAGCCAGCCAGCAGGTGGTAGGCAAGGTCTGCGTTGGTGAAGTCGGCGATCATCTGGGTGTTGAAGTAGACGCGGACCCGGCCAGCCGTGAAGACGTAGATCAGCCGGTCGCCGACGGCCACCGCCGGGGCGGCGGCGATCAGCCGCTCATAGTCCGCCTTGTCGGATGGCGCGCAACTGCCGTCGCCGCAGTTGTTCTCCTCGCCCTCCACATACTGCTTCTGGACCTGGGCCTTGGTGCCGCTGTGCAGGAAGTGCATCAACACGACCTTCGGGCCGGGTGACTTCAGGATCTGCTGGGCGTCGTGATCGGGGCGGGCGAGATAGAGCCCGGCGAGGTAGACCCGCACATGGAACAGCGTCACGGTCCGCAGCCCGATCCCGTTCAGCACCAGCTTCTGGCCGTCTACCGGGTAGCTATCCGGCAAGGTTACACCCGCCAGGGTTGCTGCCTGGCTGCTCAGGCCGGCCCAGCACAGGATGGCCGCTGACAGAATCAGCGCTCGCAGGCGGTTTCGGGCACGGAAAGCAGGCATCATCGGCTCCTTTTGTCGCCGCGGCCGCGATCAGGCGACCCGCCCTGGCTAAACCCTTGCCGACCTGGACAGTTCCATAGGTTCACCGTTTTGCCTGCAGATGGACCCGGACGTGCGGACCAGACAACCATCCGCGCTTGCATCAGGCTTGCCGAATGCCAAACTCTGTCCTTTGGCATGATCACGCTGGGTGAGACGCGAATGGCGTGCGAACCATGCAGGCAAGCAACGCGATGGCCAGCGCCGCTGACTGGTCCATCCGCATGTGAAGGAGAATCGCCGTGATCCAGCTTCGCCCGTTTGCCAGCCTCGGTGCCTTCCGCAACGAATGGCTGGACGCCCACCACCACTTCAGCTTCGGCAGCTACCACGACCGTGACCGCATGGGGGTTGGCCGCCTGCGTGTGTGGAACGATGACGAGGTTGCACCCGGCGCCGGCTTCGATCCGCATCCGCACCGCGACATGGAGATCGTGACCTATATCCGCGAGGGCGCGATCACCCACCGCGACAACCTTGGCAACGAGGGCCGCACCGAGGCGGGCGATGTGCAGGTGATGCACGCCGGCACCGGCATCACCCATGCCGAGTACAACAACGAGAAAGTTCCCACGCGGCTGTTCCAAATCTGGATCCTGCCAGACCGCATCGGCGCGGAGCCCGGCTGGGGCACGCGCGCCTTTCCCCGCGGCGGCAACGGGCTGTCGGTGCTGGCCAGTGGCCGGCCGGCGGATGCCGGGTCCGAGGCACTGAAGCTGAATGCCGATGCGGCGGTGCTGGCCGGCACCCTGGCCGAGGGCCAGACCACCGAACTGGTGCTGCGGCCGGGCCGAGCGGCTTATCTGGTGCCGGTGAACGGGGCGGTGGCGGTGAATGGCGTCGCGGCACAGGCACGCGACGGTGTGGCGATCGCCGATGAACGATCGGTGACCATCACGGCGACGAAGGCAACCGAGGTGGTGGTGGTGGAAGTCGCCGCCGAATAGGGGCCGCGGTTCAGGTTCGGCGCGAGGGAGGGTCCGGCCGGCGCTGATCAGGTCAACCGAAGTCTGACGTGGCCGATCCATGCGGCGCAGCGCGCTGCTCTGCGATCGGGCACTAGCCATGCACCAGGGCGCAGCCGCCGTCGGCCAGCGGGCGGAACGCCCGGTCCGCTGGCGTGGTTGCCAGCACCTTGTAGAGGTCGCCGGGATACTTGCTCTCCTGCGGGGTCTTCACCCCGAACAGGTAAGCCGGATGCAGCACGCGCCCGTCCGCCCTGATCGAGCCGGCGCCGAAGCAGTCATCGTCGGTCGGCGTTGCCTTCATCGCGGCCATCGTCGCGCGGCCCGACTGCTGGGCCTTGGCCGCGCCCATCGCCCTCACCGTCTTCAGGTAGTGCGTCACGGCGGCGTAGCTTCCGGCGTGGTTCTGGCATGGCAGGGTGCCCGCGGGCAGCAGCGGCCTGACACGAGACATGAACGCGCGGGTGCGGTCGTTCAGATCCCAGTAGAATGTCTCGGCCTCGGTCAGGCCCTGGGCGACCGGCAGCCCGAGGGCGGCGATGCTGTTGATGTAGCCGGAGAAGCCGACGAAGGTGTTGGGACCCATGGTCAGCCCGAACTCATGCGCCTGCTTGACGCAGTTGACGAAGTCGTTGCCCGCGCCGGTGAAGGCGATGGCCTTGGCGCCGCTGCTTTGCGCCTGCAGGAAGAAGGCCGAGAAGTCCGTCGTCTCTGGGAACGGGTAGCTGACGCCGCCGATCACCTTGCCGCCGGCGGCGGTGACGGCCGCGGTGACATCGGTCTGGAACATCTTGCCGAACGCGTAGTTGGGCGTGATGAAGAACCAGCTATCCAGCCCCTGGCGGACCAGCGGCGCGCCGGTGGCGTGTGCCAGGCACCAGGTGTCGTAGCCCCAGTGCAGCGCGTTCGGGCTGCAATACTGTCCGGTCAATGCCGAGCTGGCGGCGGAGGTGTTGAGGTGCAGCTTGTCCTTCTCCTCGACGACCGCCTTCAGGGCGATCGCCAGCGCGGAGTTGCTGACGCCGACAACCGCATCGACGCCGGACTGGTCGAACCAGGCACGCACAATCGCGAGGCCCACATCCGGCTTGTTCTGGTGGTCGGCCGAGAGCATCTCGACGCCGATGTCCGGGTTGACGGCGGTGAACTCGCGGATGGCCTGCTGGGTACAGACGATGCTGGTGGGGCCAGTGATGTCGCGGTAGGGGCCGGACATATCCTCCAGGCAGCCGATGCGGATTGGCTTCTGCCGCCCGGCGGGCTGGGTGAAGCCGCGTGTCGCGGGAGCGCTGGCGGCGAGCAGGCTGGCGGCCATCAGGCGGCGGCGGGGCAGGGTCATCAAACGTCCTCCGTGCGGTCGCGCTGTTGCCCCGTTCCGGCCGGCCGGGTTTGCCATTGATGCGCGGGCGATCGGCTGGGAGTGGTAGACGGGTTCGCGCCGGCCGCCAAGCCGCGGCTTGAGTGCCTGCCGGGGGGGGCCAGGGTCGGGCTGCCAGTCCTGTAAGCTGGTCGGAAGGTCCAGCGCCTGTCAGAGCACAGGCCTGATCTCGCGGGCGGCTTCAGCCGGCGGGCCGGGAGCCGCAGGCCCGGGTAGTGCTGCAGCGCCTGCCGCGGCGAGAGGGTGATGATGCCATGCAGATGGCTTGGGCGGGGGCGTGGGTCATGCCATCCGCGGGCAGCCGCGGCGGGTCCGCCGGCTGTGACATCCCAATGAAGTAACGGTCGTGCCCCTTCGGATGGTCGTCATATTGACGGCCTGAAGCATTGACCGTTTCTCAACCGGTCTGGCCGTTGGTATCCTATTTTGTGGGCAGCCGCATGACTTGCCGGTTTGGCAACGCTGCCGGCACTACCTGTCAACGCAAGCGCAGCCGGCATCAACGCCACGCCGGCAGGCGATCTTCGGGAGCATGGGACATGCGGGCAGTGGCTGGCTGCTGCCCTGATGTTCGCCGCGTTTTGGTCGCGGCGGACGGTCAGCGGGCGGAGGGGGATGCGGCGGGCGCCGGGGTCAGAGTGGGTTGGTGCGCAGGAAGGCGGCGATGTCGCCTGGCCGGACGCGGGGGATCGGCGGCCCGGTGAGCAGGTTCTGGGCGCAACTGTTCAGCATCTCGGCCTTGAATGCGGCGAGGCTGCGCTGCTCCGGCGGCAGGTTGGCGAGATCGGCGGTGTATTCGGCGGCGATGCGGGCGGCGCCGGCGGCCCACATGGCCTGCCGCTGCTCATCGGTAATTGTGGTGGCGGCGGGGGTGGCCGCCGGGGGTGCGGTTGGGCCGGCGGGTGGGGCCTTGTGGTGGCTGCGGGCGGTGGTGGCTGCGGGCGCGGATGCCTCAGGGACGGCGAGAACAGCAGGGGCGGCGGTTGGGGACGCGGTCGCGGGCTTGGTGGCGGCCTCTGCACCGGGATGGACGGGCTGTTCGGGCTGTGGCGGGGATGCGGCGTGCTGCCGAGCGGCTTGCAAGGCGCGGCGTCCGTGCTCGACCGAGCGGTTGCAGGCGTTGGCATTGCTGCGCAGCCGCAGGGTCATGGACAGCGAAAGGTCGTCGGCCATGGACAGGCTGAGCGAGCCGAGGGCGGCGAGGCCAAAGCCGACGATCTGGGCGATGGTGAGCAGGTCTGCCCGGGTATCCGCGCGGTAGCTGTTGACGGTCTCGAGCGCTGCCATGCGGGCGTAGGTGATGTCGCCGCCGCTGACCAAGAGGAACATGGGTGCCAGCAGGGTGACGATCAGGTTCAGCAGGGCGTCGGACGGATGCGGCAGGGGTTCCGGCTGGGTCGCCTGGCGGGGTGCGGCGTCGGCGGGCGCTGGGATGTCGGTCATGCGGCTTTGCGTGCGGTGGTGTAGGAAGGTTTACCCGAGGGTTGTGTGGTTTGTCAAGAAATTAGTCTTAACCATGCAGATAACAACGTGCGACATCGCGCAAAAAATCCTCTTGCCGGCGGATGCCGAACCCCGCCGGCCGGCATTGATCACGCTGCGCTTCGTGCCATCCGGCACCGGACTTTATATGGACCGCCGCACCGCTGCGCTGGGCTGGACCACCATCTTGCACCTGCAAGCAACCGAGGCGCGCACTGTCGCACGCGCCATCCTGACCACTGTTGGAGATTGCCGGCTATGACACCGACACAACAGCGCCGGGCGGAACGTCGCGCGCGCATTGCGGCCGAAATCGCCGCAAGGCGCGGCACGCCAATCGCGTCGATCCCGCTGACCACGGCCGAGGTGTTGCGCATCCGGGGCGGAACAGGTGGCGCATTACGGCGCCACGCGGCCGGATCTGGCCGCGCTGGTTGCCGCTGCAACCAAGGCGGATCAGCGGGACGAAGGCCCGAATCCGATGTGGATAATTAATCGCCACTTTCCGCGCGGCGGTGCTATTGAACATATCATTGCTATTATGAAAGAGGATTAGACTATGACGCGCTTTATTGCCCTGACTGTGGTTGCAACGTTGCTAACCGGCTGTGCTAATCCGCGGCGTCAAGCTTGCGAGCAACAGGCCGGGGACGAACCCGATGTGGTGCTGGCGCACGGTTTCGGGTTGGTCGGCGCGCTGGCCGCCGTGGGTGATCCAGATCGGCGGGCTTGGCTGAAACGTGTTGACGCGTGCATGCAAAGCCGGTTGTGCAAGCCGCGCAGTAAAAGTATGGACTCGGTGCGGGAATTGGATCGCACCGATCGAGCAAGGCACAACCCTGGCCGTGCAGATGTCGCATGAACGCTTCGACGAGATCCTTGCGCTGGTGCGCTGGGGGCATACGATTCTGGCGGCCAAACTCAATTGCGATACGCGCGAGATGCGCCGCTGGGCGAACGGGCAGAACCCGGTCGAACCGGCCACCGCGGCTTGGCTGGAAGGGCTTGCCGCCGCGCGTGGAACCCCGCCGGCGCGCCAGCCGAAGCTGAAGCCGCTCGAAAGCATCGGGGAACCGACATGACGGACCTGTACTATGATGACGTCGTGCTGTGGTCTGAACGCCAGCGCGATTTGCTGCGCAAGGTTGCCGCCGGGGAGCAGGTGAACGAGGCACCGGACTGGCCCAACATCATCGAGGAAATCGAGAGCGTGGGAAGCGAGCAAATCCATGCTGTTCGATCGCTGTTGCGGCAAGCGTTGATCCACATGCTCAAGGCCGAAGCGTGGCCGCTGTCACGTGATGCGCCAAGCTGGGCGGCGGATGCCATCGAGTTCAGAACGCAGGCGGCCGATCGCTACACGGCTTCGATGCGTCAAAGGCTGGACATTGCGCGGATCTATCGACAGGCGCTACGCGCGCTGCCCGCAAAGATCGATGACCTACCGCCGCTGCCGCTTGACCCTGTCTGCCGGGTTACGCTGGACGATCTGCTGTCGGATAACGACCGGGAGTAGAGGCAGTACTGCCGGACGGACGAATTAGTCCCAGCAGCAACGGCCCGGCCCTACCGCCGCCGCTCGATCTCCACGCCCGCGGACCCAGCGTCCGGGAAGACATCCAGCTTTTCCACGCGTATCCGCGCCAGCCGCACCCTGGCATCCGCCAGGCAGGTCTCGGCGATCCGCTCGGCCAGCGTCTCGACCAGCCTGGTGTGCCCGGTGCGCACCAGCAGCCGCACCCGCTGGGTGACCTTCTCATAATCCACCACGCGCGACAGCTCATCGGCGCCGACCGCCAGGCCAGCCAGTGCGGCCTCATCCACCACGCCAAGATCCAGGTTGATGCGCACCCGCTGGGTCACCGCATGCTCGTGCGGATAGATGCCGATGCTGGCGTCCAGCACCAGGTCACGGACGAAGACATGGCGCAGCCCGTCGGCGGTGCTGGCGATCCGCGGCATGGTCACTCCTCGGGCGCCGGGGCGCTGGCCGTGGCGGCCCACTGCAGGTGCTGGCCGCCATCCAGCGCGATCATCTGCCCGGTCATCGCCGGCAGGCTCAGGATGGCGGTCACCGCACGGGCGACCTCGGCGGGGTCGGTGCCATGGCCAAGCGGCACCGACCCGGCCTGGCGGGCGAACTGCGCCTGGCTCTGGCGCGGGCTGGGCAACGCTGGCCCCGGCCCGATGGCGTTGACCCGGATGCGCGGGGCCAGGGCCAGCGCCATGGTCTGCGTCAGCGCCCACAGCCCGGCCTTGGAGACGGTGTAGGAGACGAAATGCGGGGTCAGCGCCCAGACCCGCTGATCGATCATGTTGACGACGGCGCCCTCGGCCGCGGCTGGCAGCGCCTTGGCGAAGGCCTGGGTCAGCACGAAGGGCGCCCGCAGATTGGCCTGCATATGGGTGTCCCAGGTGTCGCGGGTGACGTCCTGCCACTCATCGCGGTCGAAGCGGGAGGCGTTGTTGACCAGTACGCCGAGCGGGCCGAGCCGGGCGGTGGCGTCGGCGATCAGGGGGATGACCTGGGCCTCGTCGCCCAGGTCGGCCGGCAGCACAACGGCGCGCCGGCCCAGTGCCCTGACGTCCTGGCTGGTGGCTTCCGCGGCATCAAGGCTGTGGCCGCAGTGGATGGCGATGTCGAAGCCCTGGCGCGCCAGCTCCAGCGTGATGGCGCGGCCCAGCCGGCGGGCGCCGCCGGTGACCAGGGCGTGGCGTGGGATCGTCGCGGGGATGGGTGCCAGCATGGCCGGGTGGTAGGCCGCGGATGGGGTGGCGGTAAAGGGGCGGGATATTTGGCATCACAATTCAGCCAGCATACTTCCCAAGTAGTAATAGAACTGATATCGTAATTATATTGCAGGGCTGATAGGGAACTCTGATGCGCTGGATGAGAAGTGCCGCATTCGCCACTCTGTGCTTGCTCGCCGGACCGGCGTTCGCGGAGACGTCGGTGTTCTACACCGCTGGTGCATGGAGCGCCTTTTCCGGCACTGCCGACAACGGCAAGAATGTGTGTGGCATGTCGGAGAGCGGCGCCGACCGGTGGTTTGCGGTGAAGTATTTCCAGGGCGAAAGCCGCTTTACCGTGCATCTAGCAAAGGCAGGATGGCACATCCCTTCTGGCACGCAGGCGCGGGTCGACTTGCGATTTGATGGAGGCGCACCGTGGCATGCGACGGCCGGTGGGTTCACTCTGCCGAACGGCCTGAGCGCGCTGGAATTTTACGTCGCCGGTGAGGGAATAGTAAAGTTTGGCAATGAATTCAGGCTGGCCCGGCAAATGGTGGTCTCGTTTCCGGACGGTGACGAAATCGCCTGGGCGGGAAAGCTGACCGGCAGCGAGGCTGCTCTCACGGCGTTTACCGGCTGCCTCAGCCGTCTGGTCCGTCCCGGCGCGCCTGGCGGAGATAATGATACGCAACCATTCGCCAAAACTCTACCCTCGCAGCCATTTCGCACGCCGCAACCTGTAGCCCCGGTGCTTGACAGACCTGGATTTCAGAACCTGTGAGGGCATTGACCGCGGCGTATTGTCCATCGCTGTCACACGACAGGATACGCACCGAGGTTTACCAGATTAAGCCTGGCGCGGCCGCCGCCTGATTTCGGCGCGGACGTGGCGGAAGTTCAGCACCGCGGGATCGGCCACCACCGGGCCCGGCGCGATGGCGACGATGATCCGCTGCGCCAGATCGGTGAAGTCTGCGCGGAAGTGCACCGAGGACTTCAGCGCGATGATCGGGCAGTCGGCCGGCTCGATCCCGACATGGCGCAGGATCGCCTGGTCCAGCGCCTGCATCTTGCGCGAGGCGATCATCACCCGCACCCCGTCGATGTCCACCAGCGCGGTGTCGCCGAGGTTGCCGGGATTGCCCGCGCCCATCGGGCCGGTCAGGGTGAAGACGCCGTCGGTCAGGGCCTGGACCCGCGCGGAACAGGCGAACGGCAGGCCATCCGACTTGCCGCCCAGGGACAGCGTGACCGTTTTGCCGATGCCGGCCTGCTTGCAGGCGGCCACACCCTCGGCATCGTTGATCAGGCAGACGACGGCGCCCTTGGCACCCTGGCGGACCAGTTCGGCGAGCAGGCCGGTAGTATCGCCGTGGCCGCCGCCGCCGGGATTGTCCTGGGTGTCGGCCAGGACCACCGTTCGCGTGTCGGCGGCGGCCAGCCGCTTCGCCTCCGCCACCGCCTGATCGGCCGGCAGCGTGTCCTGAACGAAAGTCGGCTCCTGCGCGTTCAGATAGGCGAGCAGGGCGTCGGCGGCGGCATCGGCGCGCGCCTGGGTGTCGGCGAAGGCCGCCACCGCCGCGCCGCAGCCGGCGAAGTCGGCGTAGGGAAAGCCGAAGCAGAACGCCAGTTCTGTCGCGGCCAGCCGGTCGGCCAGGGCGGCGCGTTCGGTCATCACCGTCTGCATCGGCGGCATCAGCGTGCACTGGCTGCCCAGCGGGATCCAGAAATCCAGCGCTCGGTAGGCCCGCGCCCAAGGCTGGCCTTGGCGGATCCGCTGCAGCAGCAGGCGCATGGCCTGGGCGCCGGCGGCTTTCATGTCGACGTGGGGATAGGTGCGGAACGGCACCGTGGCGTCGGCGAGGCGCACCATCGCCTCGGTCAGGTTGGCGTGCGGATCCAGGCTGATGGTCAGCGGCACGCCGTCGCCGATGATCGCCCGCACCCGGCGCAGCAGTTCGCCCTCGGCGTCGGGGAAACTGTCCACCAGGGCGGCGCCGTGCAGGTCGAGGTAGACGCCGTCAAGATCGCCATCATCCAGGGCGATGGACAGCGGGGCGCAGATCCGCGCGGCGATGCGCTCGAACGCCGCGTCCTGCACCGGGCCGGCGGGATTGGCGAAGCCCCAGGCGAGCGGGACGAGGTTCGCGCCGGCTTCCTCCGCCACCGCGATGGCACCGGCCAGCGGGACAGAGCGGGGGCGCATCGCCTCGATCAGGCCGGGGCCGGCGCAGAACGGCGGCAGGCCGCCTGGCTGCAGGAAGTCGGCATAGGTGGTGGGGCGGGGGGCGAAGGAGTGGCTTTCGTGCAGGAAGCCGCCGACGGCGATGCGCAGGGTCATGTGATCGTTCATGCGACGAGGTTCGCCGGGGTGTCGCCAGCCAGCACGGCGCCGATGCCGGCCAGCACGATGCGTCCCATGGCGTCGCGGGTGGCCGTCGTGGCGCTGCCCAGGTGCGGCAGCAGCACGACGTTCTCCAGGGTCAGGTATTCGGGATGCAGGCGGGGTTCCTCGTGGTAGACGTCCAGCCCCGCGGCGGCGATCTGACCGCCGCGCAGCGCGCTGATCAGCGCGTCGTCGTCCACCAGGGTGCCGCGGGCGGCGTTCACCACCACCGCCCCCCGCGGCAGGCGGGCGATGCGGTCGTGGTTGAGCCAGTGCCTGGTGCCGCCGCCGCCGGGCGCGTTCAGCGACAGGAACTGGCACAGCGGCAGGAAGCTGTCGTCGCTGTCGTGGAAGACGGCGCCGTTCTCCAGCTCCGGCGGCAGGCGGGTCATGTCGCGGTAGTGGATTTCCATGTCGAAGCCGCGCGCCATCCGCGCGATCTCCCGCCCGATGCGGCCCATGCCGAAGATGCCCAGCCGGCCGCCGGAGACCTGGGTGCCGAGCAGTTGGGTCGGCGCCCATCCCTGCCAGGTGCCGGAGCGGACCAGCCGCTCACCCTCACCGGCGCGCCGGGCGGCGGCCAGCAGCAGCAGCATGGCGCACTCGGCGGTGGCGACGCTCAGCACATCGGGGGTGTGGCAGAGTTGTATGCCGCGTGCCTTGGCCGCGGCGACGTCGATGTGGTCGTAGCCGACGCTGAAGGTGCCGATGACCTTCACCGAGGCTGGCAGTGCCTGGATCGCCGCGGCATCCAGCGTGTCGCCGGGGCAGCACAGAAGGGCGTCTGCCCCCTCGGCCTTGGCGGCCAGGTCCGCGATCGGCAGGTCGGATCCGGTCAACCGAGCCTCGAATTCCTGCTGGGCGAGCGCCTCGATGGCGGGCGGCAGGCGCCGGGTGATGAACAGAACGGGTTTGGCCATGTCAATCTCTCCAGAGCGGGTCCAGCGCCGGCTGGCCCGACAGCACGGCCGCCACGTTGTCGAGGGCGCGGAAACCCATGGTGTCGCGGGTTTCCCTTGAGGCGCTGCCGACGTGCGGCGACAGCACCACGTTGTCCAGCGCGGCGAAGCGCAGGTCGAAGTCAGGCTCCTGATCGAACACGTCGAGGCCGGCGGCGAACAGCTTCCCCGAGGTCAGCGCGTCATACAAGGCGTCCTCATCGATCAGCGAGCCGCGGGCGACGTTGACCAGCACGGCGCCGCCGGGCAGCAGCGACAGGGCGCGGGCGTCCACCATGTGCCGGGTACCGGCGCCGCCGGGGGCGTGGATCGAGAGGAAGTCGCAGTGCGGCAGCATGGCGTGGAAGTCGGGGCAGTAGGTGGCACCCTGTTCCTGCGCCGGCGGCAGGCGGTTGCGCGCGTGATACAGCACCTGCATGTCGAAGCCGCGGGCGCGGCGGGCGAAGGCGCGGCCGATGCGGCCCATGCCCAGGATGCCAACGCGCTTGCCGGTGACGCGCACGCCCAGCAGCTCGCCCTGGCCGATGCGGTAGCGCCAGCCCTGGCGCATGATGCGGTCATACTGCATGCCGCGCCGTGCGGCGGTCAGCAGCAGCATCATGGCGTGGTCGGCGGTGCACTCGTCCAGCACGCCGGGGGTGTTGGTCACGACCAGGCCGCGTGCCCGGGCGGCGGCGACATCGATGTGGTCGTAGCCGACGCTGCAGGTGGCGCCGGCGCGGACGCTGGCGGGCAACCGGGCGATGGCGTGGGCGGTCAGCGGCAGGGTGTTGGCGAAGACGATCGCCTGGGCCTGGCGGTGGGTGGCCGCGTCGATCACCGCCTGGACCGTCATGTCGTCGGGTCCCGGCGCGATGACGGCGTCGAAATCCCGGGCCGCCCGCGCGGCCACGGCGGTTGTCGTCAGGCAGGCCAGAATCAGCCGCGGCCGCATGGCGGATGTTCCTTTTCAAGCAGCCTGACGGTGAACCGACGGCGGCTGGCTGGTCCGGATGGGCAGCCTGGTAATGTGTCGTCTAATAGATCGTTGAGCGGAGCCGTTCAGGATAGTCGCGGTCGTATTGCTCGCCGTCGACGCGGCCGGCGGTGACATCGGCCAGGATCCGCCCGGTGCTGGGCAGCGCCTTGCGGCTGACGTGCCGGTCCGGGTTCCATAGTTCAGAGCGGACCAGGGCCTTGGGGCACTGGAAGTAGACGCTCTCGACCCGCACGACGATGACCGAACGCGGCAAGGTGCCGCGGTAGGGGAAGCGGCCGATCAGCGCCGGGGCGACGGAGATCGTGGCGCGTCCGTTCACCCGCAGGGTCTCGCCGACGCCGGGGATCAGGAACAGCAGCCCCACCCGGTCGTCGCGGACGATGTTGCGCAGGCTGTCGATACGGTTGTTGCCCCGCCGGTCGGGGATCAGCAGGGTCTTTTCGTCCAGCACGTGGACGAAGCCGGCGGGGTCGCCGCGCGGCGAGGCATCCAGGCCCTCTGGTCCGCTGGTGGCCAGCACCATGAACGGCGACGCCTCGATCATGCTGCGATAGTGCGGGTGGAGGTAATCGACCTCCTTGGCGATGGCGCCGACCGAGGACTCGCCATACAGCGCGGACAGCTCCGCCTCCGTCCGGATCTGGTCGTCGCTGCCGATCATGTCCATTCCAAGCCTGCTCCTATCCTAGTTTATCGCTGAGGGTATATTCGCCTGGAACCCAGCACACCGACAAGGAGGCAGATGTGTCCGACAAGGAAGAGATCCGCGAGCTGCTGGCGCGCTATTGCTTCGCGCTGGATGCCGAGCGGTTCGAGGAGATGGCGGCGCTGTTCACCGAGGACGGGGTGTGGGAGACGGCGTTCGGCACCGGCAGCGGGCGGCCGGGCATCGTCGCGCAGGCTCGCCGCATCGCGGTGGGGCCGCGGCCACGGCGGGTGCACCTGACGACCAACATCGTGATCGATCTGGCGGGCGACGCGGCGACGGCGCGGTCCAACTGGGTGCTGTTCCAGAACAGCCCCGCCGGGCCGGCGATCAGCTCCGGCGGTGCCTATGCGGACAGACTGATCAAGCGCGAGGGGCGGTGGTTCTTCCAGCACCGCGCCATCGACCGCTACATCGCGGCGGGGAAGGATGCCGACCTGACGGGACGGCAGGACGGAACGCCGGCGGGCAGTCACCTGGTTGGCGACCATGCATCCGGCAGTCATGCCGAGGATGGCCACCCAGGTGATGGCCACCCAGGCGGCGATGGCTCAGGCCGGAGGGGCGCGGTCAGCCCAGGATTCAAGCTCACGGGCCTTGGCATGGAGTGAGGAGACGCTGGTGCTGAGTGCCTTCAGGTTGGATCGGTAACGCTGCACGTTCTCGTCGAGGTCGCTGGTGGTGGCCTTCAGCTCCGCCAGCACCTTGCGCCAGACCGCGACGGCAGCCCGCTGGTGCGCCATCGCGGCGTTCAACGAGGCGAGCGCAGAGGTCAGCCGATCCTCGGGCGCGGGGTCCGCGGGCCTGGCGCGGATGGGGAACGGAATGATCGCCGCGGTCGGGCGCGTGGCGTCCAGCCGCGCGGGCACGGCGGCCTGATTTTTAGCAGGCACGCCCGGCGTCGCCAGGGTCTGAATGGGCATTGTCTGCGTGGGCAGCTTTTGGGCGGGCGGGGTCTGGGCGGGGTCGGAACTGGAGGAAATGGGGCTGCTCACGCTGGACACTCCGGTCAGTAATCAGGCAGGAATTAACCAACCATGAGCATCCGGTTAACGCCAGAAATTATTAGAATACAATGGTCTGGCCGATTGCCCTGAGGATCAGCACCATGGCCATCGACAACACCGCTATCACTGTGATTCCCCAGCGCAACCATACATAATGGGTCGGCATCAGTTGCCGCTGCGCCGCCCGCTGCTCGGTCAACACAGTTGCGAGATAGCCCAGGATCAGCACCACCAGGGCCACCGAAGGGCCGACCATCTGCGCCAGCACCAGTGCCACCCAGGCGACCAGCAGCGGCAGCACGCCGGCACCGAAGCGCAGACCCTGACGCACGGCGTTGGGCCACAGCGCCAGACCCCAATGGGTGCCCGCGGCAAACCCCAGGATCAGTGCCGCGTAGTCGATCAGCGAGATCAGCATGCGCTCGGCGGTATCAGGGATGTGACCGACGGCGCCGAAGCCGAAGTAGATGAAGGGCACCAGCCCCAACAGACCGATCAGTATGGCAATACCGGGCATCCTCAGTCCCCCATTCACAGCGTGCCTGAAGTCCTCATGACCATGGTCGAGTTGTGATAGACGGCAACACATCGTCTTGATCATGCGCCCTGTCGATCCGGAATCCCTATGACCATCGGCTTTGAAATCATCGTTATTCTGCTGCTGATCGTGCTGAACGGCCTGCTGTCGTTGAGCGAGCTGGCGCTGGTTTCCGTGCGGCGGGCGCGGCTTGCGGTGCTGGAGCGCAAGGGCGTGCCGGGCGCGGACCTGGCGCGGACGCTGTCGGATGACCCGCAGCGGTTCCTGCCGACGGTGCAGGTGGGCATTACGCTGGTCAGCGTGCTGACCGGCGTGGTCGGCGGCGCGCGGATCGCGGCGCGCCTGCAGGACTGGCTGACCGGCTTTCCGCAGATCGCCCCGTTCGCCGAGAGCATCGCGCTGGCCGTGGTGGTCATCGTCACGACCTATCTGACGCTGGTGCTGGGTGAGCTGGTGCCCAAGCAACTGGCGCTGCGCACGCCGGAACTGATGGCGATCCGCGTCGCCAGATCGATCCGCGTGCTGTCGGTGATCGTCGCGCCCGCGGTGTGGCTGCTGGGCAAGTCCTCCAGCGGCATCCTGCGGCTGTTCGGGCTGCACCGAGCGTCGCGGCAGTCGGTGACGGAGGAGGAGCTAAAGGCGCTGCTGATCGAGGGGGCGCAGGCCGGTGTGCTGGAAATGGAGGAGCGCGACATGATCGAGCGCGTGCTGCGGCTGGCCGACAAGCCGGTGCGCGCGATCATGACGCCGCGGACGGAGCTGGCGTGGATCGACCGGACGCATCCGGCGAAGGCGATCGCTGCGGCGTTAAAGGCGGCGCCGCATTCGCGGTTCGTGGTCTGTGACCGCTCGATCGACAACGTGGTGGGCGTGGTGCAGGCGAAGGACCTGCTGGACCGGATCCTGAGCGGCGGGGAGCTTTCGGTCGGGGCCAGCCTGCGCCAGCCGATGATCGTGCCCGATGCGATCAGCGCACTGGACGCGCTGGAGCGATTGAAGGCCGACTCGCTGGGGCTGGCGCTGGTGATGGACGAGTATGGCAGCTTTGAGGGGGTGGTGACGGCGGCGGACGTGCTGCAGGCGATCGTTGGCGACGCCTCGGGTCCGGACCACCAGGAAGGCGTGCCGGGACCGCAAGGAGAGACCGCGATGACGCTGGACGGCCTGACCCCGGTGGACGAGCTGAAGGCGCGGCTGCGGCTGCCCGACCTGCCGGCCGAGGGCAGCTACCACACCCTGGCGGGTCTGCTGCTGGCGCTGCTGCGGCGGGTGCCGCGGGTCGGCGACCGCATTGTTTTTGGCGGCTGGCGCTTCGAAGTGGTGGATATGGACGGCCGGCGTGTGGACAAGGTGCTGGCCGGCCGCGAACCCGCGGCGGAAACCGAGGCCGCATCGCAATGAGCCATTCATCCAGCCAGCCGGCGACCGTCCGGCAATGCGCGGTGCTAGTCGGCGGCCTGGGCACCCGGCTGGGGGCGCTGACCGCGGCGACGCCGAAGCCGATCCTGCGCTGCGGCGACCGGCCCTTCCTGGGCTGGCTGCTGCGTGAGTTCGTCCGCTTCGGGATTACCGACTTCCTGCTGCTGACCGGCCATTTGTCGGCCGAGGTGGAACGTGCGGCAGCGGACATCCAGGCGGCGCTGCCGCGGACGGCGCGCATCGCATTCTCAGAGGAGCCGGCGCGGGCGGGCACCGGAGGGGCGGTGTTCCACGCACGGGACCAGTTGCAGCAGCGGTTCCTGCTGTGCAACGGCGACTCGCTGTTCGACTGCAACCTGGCGAACCTGCTGGCGGATGCGGCGATGGACACCCCCGAAGTGACCGGACGGATGGTACTGCGGCGGCTGGACGATGCCTCACGCTATGGCGTTGTCGAGGTCGAGCGCGACCGGGTGACGGCGTTCCGCGAACGGCCGCCGGCCGGCAGCGCCGCGGGGCCGCGGGGTGGGCTGATCAACGGTGGGATCTACCTGTTCAACCGCTCGCTGGTGCAGCACTTGCGGCCGGCCTGCTCATTGGAGGGCGACGTGCTGCCAGGGCTGGCGGCGGCGGGGGTGCTGCGCGGCACGCAGGCGGAAGGCTACTTCCGCGACATCGGCGTGCCGGAGGATTTCGCCCGAGCGCAGACCGAGATCCCTGCCCTGCTGCGGCGCCGCGCAGTGTTCCTGGACCGTGACGGCGTGCTGAACGTCGACCATGGCTATGTCGGCTCGCGGGAGCGGTTCGCCTGGATGGACGGGGCGCTGGCGGCGATCGGCCATGCCACCCAGGCGGGATGGCACGTGTTCATCGTCACCAACCAGTCCGGCGTGGCGCGCGGGCTGTTCACCGAGGCGGCGGTGCAGGACCTGCTGGACTGGATCGGCGAGCAGGCGCGGGCGGCGGGCGGGACGGTGGACGACGTTCGTTACTGTCCGTTCCATGCCGACGGGGTGGTCGAGGCCTATCGGCAGGCGCATCCCTGGCGCAAGCCGCAGCCGGGGATGCTGCTGGACCTGATCCGAGCGTGGCAGATCGATCCGGCGCGGGCGGTGATGATCGGCGACCAGGCGGGCGACATGCAGGCCGCCGCGGCGGCCGGTGTGACCGGTTATCTGTTTCGTGGCGGCAATTTGCTTTCATTTCTTCAGCCGATCCTGGATAAGCATGTCTGATTACGGTTACGAAAATACGTTCTCAGGAGCATGTGTTGCGTTCTGTCCAGGACACGATACGCGCGCGGGTGCCGCTGCGGCTGGGCCTGGCGGGCGGGGGAACCGATCTCAGTCCCTATTGCGACGAGTTTGGCGGCGCGGTGCTGAACACCACGATCGACCGCTATGCCTACGCCTTCATCGAGCCGTCATGCGACGGGCGGGTGCATTTCATCGCCCCCGACCTGGAGGTGGAGGAGTGTTTCGCGCCCGAGATGGAAGCGCTGGACGGCGGCAAGCTGAGCCTGCACGCCGGCGTGGCGAAGCGCATGGTGCGCGCGTTCGGCGGCGGGGTGATGCGGCCGATGCGGGTGACCTCCTATGTCGATGCGCCGCCGGGGTCGGGGCTGGGATCGTCCTCGGCGCTGGTGGTGGCGCTGGTCGAGGCGTTCACCGCGTTGCTGGCCGCGCCGTTGGGGCCGTATGACGTCGCGCATGTGGCGTTCGAGGTCGAGCGGCTGGACCTGGGCCTGGCTGGCGGCAAGCAGGACCAGTATGCCGCCACCTTCGGCGGCACCAACTTCATCGAGTTCCATGCCGGCGACCGGGTGATCGTCAATCCGCTGCGGGTGGCGTCCAGCGTGCTGAATGAGCTTGAGACGTCGATGGTGGTCTGCTTCACCGGCGTCAGCCGCCGGTCAGAGGCGATCATCGTCGAGCAGCAGCGCGGCATGACAGAGCCGGCGGGCGGACGGCGGGCGCAGGATGGGCACGGGTCCGACGTGATGGACAGCCTGCACCAGCTAAAGCGCGATGCGGTGGAAATGAAGGAGGCGCTGCTGCGCGGGCAGATCACGCGGATGGCCGACATCCTGAACCGGTCGTGGCAGGCGAAGAAGCGCACGGCCTCTGGCATCAGCTCGGAACGGATCGAGGGGCTGTATGACCTGGCTTTCGCGCATGGGGCGATCGGCGGCAAGGTTTCGGGGGCCGGCGGCGGCGGGTTCATGATGTTCATCGTGCCGCCGGACCGGCGGATCGGGGTGGTGCGGGCGCTGAACGGTGCCGGCGGGACGGCGAGCGGTGTGCACCTGACGGACCAGGGCGCGGAGTCCTGGACCGCCTGACGGTGACGGTTTTGCAAGTGGACTTTCCGCGCCAATCCCATACATCAGGGAACCATGATCCGGCCGCGGTCCGGATGCGGCGATTCTTCAGGCAGAGGCAGATGCGATGCGACGTTCAAGACTATCGGCCGGCGTTCTGACACCCGTGCTGCTGCTTGCAGCCTGTGCCAGCGAGCCGATGGGGCCGACGGTTGCAGTGTTCCCCGCGCCCGGCAAGCCGTTCGACGTGTTCCAGACCGATCAGTCGGTTTGCAAGCAGTATGCGTCGACCGAGGTTCAGGGCGGTGCGCAGTCGGCCAACAACCGCCAGGTGGGCACGGCGGTGATCGGCACCTTGCTGGGCGCCGGGCTGGGTGCGGCGATCGGCGGCGGGCGTGGTGCGGCGATCGGTGCGGGCGCCGGCGCGCTGGGCGGCACGGCGGTTGGCGCCGGCCCGGCACAGGGGGCGCAGTACAGCCTGCAGCAGCGCTACAACCTGGCCTATTCGCAGTGCATGTATTCGCGCGGCAACCAGGTGTCGGGCTATCAGCGTGCCGGTGGGCCGCCGCCCTCACCGCCGGCGTATGCGCCGCAGCCGGGTTATGCGCCGCAGCCTGGCTACGCGCCGCAGCCGGGGTATCCGCCGCCGCCAGGGTATCCGCCGCCACCACCGCCGCCGGGGTATTACCGGTAGGTGTAGCGGCGCAATTCAGCCTGACGGCACGGGGAAGGTGTCGCACCGCGGCGTCCCGCTGGGGTTTGCCCTAACGGAGCCAGGCCTTTGAGGATGGACGCCCTGATGGCTGCGACGATGAGATCGCAGGAGTAGGAGAGCAGTAAGGGCGTGTGACTCCTGCGCCATGGTCCTGAGAGTGATATTTGGCGCGCCGCCGCCCGCCAACCGGCGCACGATACCAGCGGCCCGTACTGATGAAAGCGTCAGCAGTAAAGGCCGCTCGTATCAGGCCTTGTTGGTCGTTGCGACGAAGGCGGCACGCGCGTCTGAGCCGAGGTGTTCGCACGCGGCAGGGTCACCGCACCGATGGCAGCGGCGACGGTCAAAATGTGGCGGCGGGTATGGTCCACGATGCAGGCCCTTTTGTTTAGCGACCGCTATTCAACACCCTTGACTCGCGGTGTCAAGACGTAATTTAGTGGTCGCTATGGAACAGGGTACGAAGTCGCGCGGTGGACGGCCGTGGAGCTTTGATCGAGATGCGGCTGTCGAAACCGCCATGCTGTTGTTCTGGCGCCATGGCTACGAGGGCGTGTCGATTGGAGATCTGACAAAAGCGATCGGGATCGCGCCGCCGAGCCTGTATGCCGCCTTTGGCAGCAAGGCAGGCCTCTACCAGCAAGCCATGGCTCGATATGAGGAGACGCTGGGCTGCCTGGACGTGGCGGTGATCGGATCAGCGAAGTCGCTGGCGGAAGCAGTGCGGTTGCTGCTTGAGGGCGCTGTCAGGAATGTCACGCAGCGCAAGCACGAACGAGGTTGCATGATATCAAGCGGCCTCGTCACCTGCCATCCTGACCATGCCGCCATCGCGCGCGAAGCTGCCGCTCGGCGGGAAGCGCTGCGCGGGAAGATCGTGCAGGCACTTTCTTCCTTTGCAGGGGACGATCAGGTGCAGCGGCTAGCCCGGCATTTGGCCGCGGTCATGCAAGGCATCTCAATCCAGGCGCACGACGGCGTTGCGCCGCAGGAATTGCACGACATCGTTGAGGAGGTCGTTGCGGGCGTTGCGGCACGTTTTCCTTCAAGCCGAAGAAGCAACGATGAGTGATGGAATCTATACAATGCCCGTCCTCGCCGTCGGCGCGACAGCGGGATACGGGGCAGCCTCGGCGGGGACGGTCCGCCGCGTGGCGAGGAACGTGCGCGACGTGCTGATCGAGCGCAGCGGCCACTACATCCCTGAGGAGCGTCCGGACGCGCTGGCCGGCGCCATCACCGACTTCATTGGGAGATAGCCATCGGGACGGCGATGGGCGCCGTCCTGTTCACAGAGGGAACATGACAGTGAGCGGGAGAATTCAAGGGTTTCGCGACCAGATGGTGCAGGCGGGGGAGATCAGGATGCATGCGGTGGTTGGCGGGAAAGGACCGCCGCTCGTCCTGCTCCACGGCTTTCCGCAGACCTGGTGGGAGTGGCGCAGGATGATGCCCCAGTTGGCCGAGACGCACACCGTCGTCGCGGTGGACCTGCGGGGGGCAGGCCATTCGGATAGTCCGCAGGGCGGCTATGACAAGGCAACGATGGCGGCGGACGTACACACCACCATGCTGGCGCTTGGCTTCGAGCGCTACGCCGTGTGCGGGCATGACATCGGGGGGATGGTCGCGCTCGCCCTGGCCTGCACGCACCGCAGCGCCGTCACCCGTCTTGCGGTTCTGGATGTCTCTCAGCCTGGCTGGAGCGAATGGGAGGCCAACTGCGCCAATCCCGCGCTGTGGCACTTCGCCTTCCACCAGAAGCGCGACCTGCCGGAACGGCTGCTGTTCGGTCGGGAATACGACTATGTGTCGACCTTCATCTCTGATCGCGCCTTCGACCATGGTGCTCACACGATGGAGGACATGCAGGTGTTCGCCAGTTCACTGGCTCAACCCGGCAATACACGAGGCGGTCTCGAGTGGTATCGCGCCTTTCCGACCGATCACCGGAACGCCCTGGCGTGGAAACAGGAGAAGCTGGCGATCCCGGTCCTGGCTCTGGGCGGAGAACACTATCATTACGGATCAAGGATCGTCGCCATCCTGGAGGAGTTCGCATCCGACGTATCCGGCGGCAGCATCGCGGGCTGCGCGCATTGGCTGCCTGAAGAACGCCCGACCGAGACGGCGGACGCGCTGATCCAGTTTCTGACGTGAGCGACGACGGACAGTTCCAACGACCCTAGTATCACCCATCAGTGAAGGGCGATACGTCGGTTTGGCTTGAAGCGGCCGATTCACGCGGCGAAGCGCGTTTCGCGCTTCTCTGCGATCGGGCACTAGCAAGGATGTACACGACATGGGTCAACGCCCAATTCCCGGTCTGTTCGACGGGTTCGCCGCCCTGGATGTCGCAACACGGCGGGTGCGGTTCGCCGGGGTGATGGGCGGGAAAGGGCCGCCGGTCCTTCTGCTCCATGGCTACCCGGAAACGCATGCGGCTTGGCATGAAGTGGCGCCGACCCTTGCCAAGCACCATACGGTCGTGGTGCCGGACCTGCCGGGCTATGGCAGGAGCCTGCTGACCGGTGCCGGAGCGTGGGACAAGCGGGAGGTTGCCGCCGAACTGGTTGCCATGATGCGGCACCTGGGCCACGAGCGTTTCCACGTGGCCGGGCATGATCGTGGCGCCAGGACAGGATACAGGCTGGCCCTCGACCATGCCCCCCACGTCAGCTCCTTCTGCGCGATGGCGGTGGTGCCGATCCTGGACGTCTGGCCGGCGGTGGATCGTGAGTTCGCCAAAGGGGCGTTCCATTGGTTCTTCTTTTTGCAACCCGGCGATCTGGTGGAGAAGCTGCTGGCCGCCGATCCGGACGCCTTCCTGGATGCCACGCTGACCCACATGGCTGGTTCGCTGGACAAGCTGCACCCGGCGGCACTGGCAGATTATCGCGCGGCCTTCCGTCGCCCGTCCGTCCGGGCTGCGATGATCAAGGACTACCAGGCGGCGGATGGCGCCGATGCGGCTTATGATGCGGCCGACCGGGCAGCAGGGCGGAGGCTCTCATGTCCCGTCCTGGTGATCTGGCCGGAGGAACGCCTTGTCGCTGAAGGGGCGGGAGGTGGCGCGATTACCGCGGTCGATGTGTGGCGCCGATGGGCCGCCGACGTGTCGGGCGTCAGGGTGTCGTGCGGTCACCTGGTTCCGGAGCATGCTGCCTCCGAGGTCGTCCAGGCCATCCTGCCGTTCTTCGAGGCCGCGACAGCGCGTGGCCAAGGCGCCGTCGACCACCCTGGCTGGAGCTAGACCGTTTTCAGGCTGACCGTAAACGCTCCGCGCGTAACAGGGGCAGAACTGGTGATGTTGCGTCCTGTTTGTCAGGCTGTCTTTGGTTGGGATTGCATGTAGACTATGAATGCTCAAGAGATTGTAGATATTCAGAGGAACTTTCTGTACTTGATTATTCTACTACCTGTATGGTATATACCCCCAATATCTAATGTAAGAAATGCTGCTGCTGCCCAGAAATTGCCATATAAGAACGCGACCAACGATAAACATGCGCCAATTAGTACACGTAGTATCAAAGACAAAACGTATTTTCTTTTTGTTCTTCGAGAAATACCTGAATCCCAGATAAACAGATCCATAGCAGATTGGGCAGCGAGTGGATCTCGGAGTGCTGCAGGCAGCCTAGGGCGAAGCTCTTCAAGAGCTGTTAATTGAAGGGAAACAGTAGCGGCCCCAAGACCAAAGCACAGTATAAAAAGTAAGTTGCGCATATCTTAGCTTTACTCTTCCGATAGACAGCTTGGCTAGGAGAGAACACAAAGCTCTTACACCACTCTACGACTATTGGAACAAAATAGCAATAAATAGTCTGTTATCGTAATTTCTCGTGTTCATTATCAATGAATGCAAGAGAACTACGTCCCGTCACTGACGCAACACGGCGGCTGTTTGCGCGAGAGTGCGCCCGTGTTCATGGTGGTCCAAAAACGGGTATAGCCGGGATCGCACCGCTACATCCATTGCGCATCGGACCATCCAGCAGCGCGCGGTTTCAGCGCCCTCTGCCGACTGTCAGTCGCGCCCCCCCGCTTCCGCCTGAATCATGCTAGCGAGGTCGGCGATGCAGCGATCGATCCAGGCGGGATCGGCGCCGGCGAAACTGAGGCGCAGGAAGGCGCCGGCGGGCTCCGCCGGATACCAGCGGTGGCCGGCGCTGACCAGGATGCCGCGGGAAGCGGCGCGGCGTTCGACCTCGGCATCGGACACGCCCTGCGGCAGTGTGACCCACAGGTGCAATCCACCGCGCGGCAAGCTGGGCAGGCAGCCGGGGCCCAGGTGGCGATGCAGCGCGGCGGCCAGGGAGTCGCGCCGGGTGCGCAGCGCCGCCCGCAAGCCGCGCAGGTGACGCGGCCAGCTTTGCGCCGTGATCAACTGCAGCGCGGTCTCCTGCAGGATGCCGGGGACGAAGAAGTCGTCGGTCAGCCGAGCCGCGCGCAGCCGCTGCAGGGCCGCGCCACGGGCGCAGATGGCGCCGATGCGCAGGCCCGGTGCGGCGCACTTGGTGAGTGAGCGGACGTAGATGACATGGCCGTTGCGCTCCTGCGGGGCCAGCGGCGGCGGCGGTTCGCCGTCCAGGGTGAAGTCGCGCGCCCAGTCGTCCTCGATCAGGAAGGCGCCGGCCTTGGCGGTCGCGCCCAACACCTCGACGCGGCGGGTGGCGGACAGGATCGCGCCGGTAGGGTTGGCGTGGCTGGGCTGGCAATAGAAGACGCGGGCGCCGGTGCGCTGGAAAGCCTCGGCCAGCAGGTCCGGGCGGACGCCGTCCTGGTCGGCCGGCACCGGCACGACGCGAAGGCCGGCGGCCTGCGCCGCGGCCAGGGCGCCGAGGTAGGTCGGGCTTTCGACCAGCACCGCATCGCCGGGCGCGGCCAGGGCGCGGAAGGCGGCGGCGTTGGCGGCCTGGCTGCCGGGGCAGATGGTGACCTCGTGCGGCTGGAAGGCGCCGGGGATGGCGTCGGCGAACCAAGCGCGCAGGGCGGGCAGGCCCTCGATCGGCATGCGCGCCCAGATGCCCGGCCGGCGCAGCGCCCGCGCGGCGGCGGCGGCGAGCAGCGCGGTCGGCTGCAACTGCCGCGGCAGGTAGCCGGCGTTCAGCGCACGGGCCTCGTCGGGCGGCATCTGGCACAGCATGCCGAGGCCGCCGGTGAGGGCGCGGGCGGAACCGAGTGCCAGGCTCTGCCACGCCAGGTCGGCGGGTTCGTTTAACGGTGCGATAGCTGGTTGAGCGACATAGGTCCCCTGCCCTGGCCGCGCTTCCAGCACGCCCTCCCGCGACAGGTGGTCGAGCGCGTGCTGGACGGTGACGGGGCTGACCCGCAGTTGCGCCATCAGGGCGCGGACGGACGGCAGGCGCGCGCCGGGCGCCTGGCCGGCTGCCAGGCGGCGCAGATGTTGTGTAACGCGGGTATTGCTGTTATCTATCTTCATGAGATCAGACAGTAACGCTACAGTTGTAGCCGGAGTAACGCAACTCGGCGTGGGCGTCCGGCGAACGGCCTGCCTGGGTGCCGGGCGGACGGCCCGCCTGGGTGTCGGGCGATGAGCGTGGGGCTGCTGCTGGCGTTCGCCAGCTATGTGTTCGCCAGCTCGATCACGCCGGGGCCGAACAACGCGATGCTGCTGGCCGCCGGGGCGAATTTCGGCTTCTGGCGGACGCTGCCGCATATCGCCGGCGTCAGCCTGGGCTGCGTCATCATGCTGCTGCTGGTCGGGCTGGGGCTGGGGCAGTTGTTCAGCACCCTGCCGCTGCTGTACGTCGTGCTGCGTTACGCGGGCGCTGCCTATCTGCTGTGGCTGGCCTGGAATATCGCCTGTGCCGCACCAGCCGCGACGCGGCAGCGCCAGGGGCGGCCGATCACGTTCTGGCAGGCGGCGGCGTTCCAGTGGGTCAACCCGAAGGCGTGGGTGATGATCGTTGGGGCGGTCAGCACCTATACCCCGCGCGAAGACTTCGGCCGCAACGTGGTGCTGCTGGCGGTGCTGCTTGGGCTGGTGAACGCGCCCTGTGTCGGGGTCTGGGCGGGATTCGGCACGGCCATCCAGCCGCTGCTGTCGCGCCCGGGCCGGATGCGCGCGTTCAACGTGACGATGGCGCTGCTGCTGGTGCTGTCGCTGCTGCCTTTGCTGCAGAGCTAAGTGAAAGGAAGACGATGCAACGGCGTTACGTGACGGTGGACGTGTTCACCGAGCAGGTGCTGCAGGGCAACCCGGTTGCCGTGGTGCTGGACTCGGACGGATTGTCGGCGGCGCAGATGCAGGCGGTCGCCGGTGAACTTAATTACTCAGAAACGACATTCGTGCTGCCGGCGGCCGATCCCGCGCATACGGCGCGCGTGCGGATCTTCACGCCAAGCCGGGAGGTGCCGTTCGCCGGGCATCCCAACGTGGGGACAGCGTTTGCCCTGGCGCGGGAGATGCGCGCGCGCGGGCAGGCCATCAACGAACCATTGGTATTCGAGGAGGCCGCAGGCCTGGTCCCGGTCACGCTGCTGCATGAGCATGGGGCCGTGGTGGGGGCGGAGCTGCTGGCGCCAGAGAGACTGTCACGGCATGCCCTGGTTCTGCCCGCGCGGGCGGCGGCGTGCCTGTCGCTGGCGGCGGGGGATGTGCGGCTGGAGGTGCATGCGCCGCAGGTCATCTCCGTCGGGCTGCCCTTCCTGGTCTTCGAGGTCGCCAGCCGCGCGGCGCTGCGCCGGGTTCGGCTGGACCGGGCGGCGTACGACGGGCTGCTGCCGCTGGACGGGGCAACCTCGGTCTACGCCTATACCTGAGATCCGACCCCGGCGGAGAGGCAGGCAGGATTCCAACTGCAGGCGCGGATGTTCACGCCGCGGATGACGGAGGATCCGGCGACCGGCAGTGCCGCGGCGGCGACAGGTGCGCTGCTGGCCGCGGTGGATGGCGGCGGTGACCTGCAATTGCGCGTCGGCCAGGGGTTCGACATGGGCCGGCCAAGCCTTTTGGCGGTGCGGGTGGAAGCCCGCCAGGGGGCGACCAGGGTGTATGTTGGCGGGCGGTGTGCAGCAGCGATGCAGGGTTCATTGCTGCTGGCAGCGGGGGTCTGGTAGCAGCGGAGCCGAAAGTTCGATTCAGGTTAACGGCGCTCCTCGGCGATGTGCCAAAGCACGCCTGTCGGGTCCCAGACATAGGCGACGACGAGGCCCCATGGCTGAAGCGCTGGCGCGGCCGGCGGATTGACGCCATACCGGACGGCGAGATCAAGAGCAGCAATACGTCCCCACCAAGTCGCTACATCTTTGACAAGCAAATGCATCATGAAATGGTCGGCAAAGCCTTCCCGATCATAAGACTGAAGTAGGAAGGCGAAGGGGCCGAGGTGCATCGATGCCATCCCGTCTCCGAGCCGAAGGGTGCTGAAACCCAAATCTGCATAAAACTGCAGGCTCGTATCAAAATTCTTAGCCGGCACGAACGGCCGCATGGCGATAACGTCTGGTGCGGAGTTGCGATCATCCATCGACGTCTCCTTAGTCCGATCTGAGGTTTGGGATGGCGCTCCATTGTCTCATTTACGCTAATACTCGCCTTAGCTCCCGGGGCTAGCTGATTTCTACACACCCGGTAGCCGCGCAAAAACCAGCGTTTGATGCAGCCCGGAAACCAGACGTTCGAAGTTGGGTTGAAAGAGGCATTCGAATGCTACAACCCGTGCATCAATCTGCCCGCCGATAACCTGTCCTGGTCGGGGTTTGTGAACGCGGCTGAATCGAATTTTCGGCTCCGCTGCTACCAAACCCCCACAGCGGAGCTTGAGGCCACGTTGTCCGACGTGACGCGTTGCAGTGCCGGACAGGAGACAAGCAATGGCACTGACTGACGATGCGTCTGATCAATTTCCCTCCCGCGGCCGAGGCTTCGGTCCGATCGGGCTGGGCCTGGCCGCGGGGATCGCCACGGCGGCCGGCCTGCTGCTTGGCCGCAGGACGCTCGCCGCGGGCAGCCTTGGGCACGGGCACTCGCTGAAGCACCGCATGCTGGACACCGCGGCCAGCGCGCTGCAGCGGAAGTATCCGGTGGAGGCGATGAGCACCTATCTGAACGGCTTTCACATGTATGCCGACGACATGGGGCGGCAGGTGGAGGCGAGTCATTTCTGCATCCACCTGCAGCACGACCTGCATCAGTGTGTGATCTTCGACTCCAACCGGGCGGACGCGCGGCTGATCGGCATCGAGTACATCATCAGCGAGGCGCGCTTCCAGGCGCTGCCGGCGGAGGAGAAGCGGCTGTGGCACAGCCACCACTATGAGGTGAAGTCCGGGCTGCTGGTGGCGCCCGGCATCCCGGAACTGGCGGAGCGGGCGTATTTCCAGGACCTGGTCACGACGTACGGCAAGACGTTCCATACCTGGCAGTATGACCGGGACGACTTTCCCTATGGCATCCCGCAACTGATGATGGGCTTTACCGAAGACGGCCAGGCGCATGAGGGGGTGGTGCGGCAGCGGGACCAGCGGCTGGGCGTATCGACGCCGCGGCGGCGGCTGGACCGGGCCAACATCCCGATGCCGCAGGTGGCGGCGGGCGCCAACGGGTGGGAGAGCGGGCGGACGGTGCAGACACGCCTGCAGGAGATGGACTTCAAGCGACAGGGTTGAGCCGCCGAGGTTGCCAGAGGGCCGGCTTTATCGTCCGTCAGTGACGGGCGATACGCCGGTTTGGCGCGAAGTGACCGGTTCGCGCGACGTGGTGCGTTTGGCGCTTCGCCCCGACCCTCTCGCTACCGGCATTCGAACCGGCGCCGGCGATCGCGCGTATCCGCAGCTCCTTACCCGGATAGAGAATCTGCTTCCAGCTTAGCCTCAGCGGCGGGAGTATCGCTGTGCGACTGAGACGCGCCCCTGATTCCCCTGCCCTGCGCCTTGCGCAGTCAGCCGTTGACCTGCTGCATCAACCGGGTCCAGCGGTCGATGATCGGCAACACCGTGGCCGACGGTTCCGGCGGGAACATCGGCACGACCCGGGCGACGCCCAAGTCCTTCAATCGTTTCAGGCGGTCGAGATCCTCCGCAAGGCCGAATGAGGTGATCTCAATGGATGCCGGATCGCGTCCCGCGTCGCGCGCCATTTTCTGAAACTCGGTGATTTCCGCGGTAAGGTCGCCACGGGCGGTCGGAATCCAGCCGTCACCGTAGCGGATGGCGCGCCTGGCGCCATGCGGGAAAGCCCCACCCACATGGATGGGCGGATATGGCTTCTGCACCGGTTTCGGCCAAGCCATGACCGGGTCGAAATTCACGAATTCGCCGTGATACTCGGCCTTTGGCTTCGTCCAGATCTCCTTCATCGCCTCGATGCTTTCGCGCATCCGCTTGAAGCGGGTGGCATAGACCGTCCCGTGGTTCTCCATCTCGTCCTGGTTCCAGCCGCCGCCGACGCCAAACAGGAAACGGCCTTGGCTTACCTGATCGATCGAGGCGACGAGCTTGGCGGTTTGGATGGTGTCGCGCTGCTGGACAAGCAGCACACCGGTGCCGAGCTTGATTGTCCTGGTTACGGCTGCGGCGGCTGCGAGGACCACGAATGGATCCATCGCATCAGCATACTGCTTGGGCAACTCACCGCCCCCCGGGAACGGCGTCTTGCGCGAAAGGGGAATGTGCGAGTGCTCCGGCGCCCAGACGCTGTCAAAGCCTCGCTCCTCCAGCGCGACCGCCAGTTGCGGCCCGGTCATGGAATAGTCGGTAAAGAACATTGCTCCGCCGAACTTCATGCTGTTCCTCCATCGTCAGGATTGAAGGACTGAGCATAAACCTGTGGGCGCCTGGTTCAATGACAGGGTTGTACGCGCAATGCCGAGCCGATGGTCAAGGACGCAATCGGCCCGATCGGATCGAGCCGCGTGAACTATTTGTCCGCGAGCGGTCGGACGGCCAAACGCTGGCTGGCGTCAAGCTCATCACCGTCCGTTCAAGCACTTTTATCAGTCGGTAATCCAATGACGGGAGCCTTCATGCCGCCTGTTTTTGCAGGTAGGCATGCACGAGGTCTGGCAGGTGGCTGCCGAGCCAATCGCCCATTTCCTGCTCTTCCTTCATTGACTGCTCCAGCACCGACCTGTCGTCCGTCGCGCCAGCCGCATCCGCCAGCGTGAGCAGCACCTTGTAGGAGCCGATCTCGTACGCCTTGAAGCCAACGGCCGCGAGGACGTTCTTCAGCACCTCATCCCCCGACCCGAGATGGGCGAAGCCAGCCACGGTGGCGACGGTGCCGGTCACCGCTTCCTTCGCCGCCGATTTGCTGGTGCCATGCTTCGCCAGCAGGTCGTCCAGCCGAGCGGCCTGGGTAGTCGAACGCTGCTTGTCGGTCTGCATCTTCGCGTGCAACTCCGGATACGGCTCCATTCGGCCCAGCTCGTTCTGAATGGTTCCGATCGCCTGGGTTTCGACGGCGTGCTGGTTGCGCAGCCCGGTCAAGTAGACGTTCATCACCTCGTTCGATTTATTCATGGTAGGCTCCTGATTATGGTCTGGGTATAACGCCACGCCCACACGGCAGATTTAGGCGACACCCATCAGGATAGATTGCGCTTGCGTTGAGGTGCTTCAGCCTTGTCTAGGTCGACTGATGCCGCTGCGAAAAGGACATAGTTGTTAGTTAATAGAAATAAACTGCGAGATGCCAATCAGGGTGCGGCACGGTTTTGATACGGACCTTCAGCGTGTGCGCATGCGGCGATGTGGCCGCCAGGACGACCGATGTTGTCCCATTTGGATGTCCAAACCGGCGCGCTCAAACGCGCACGAAACGGGGCTGCTTATGGCCTAACAGGAACGGATTAGTTTTGGGTGTTATCAAGTTGACAAATCCAGCTTGGTGCGAGCTGCGCTGGAAGCCGCGAACGGACGCATCGCCGTCCTGGTCAACAATGCCGGTGGAGGGTCCTTCAGGGCCACAGCGGGACGCGACCCGATAGGAATTCGACGGTGCATACATCTGCTCGTCAGCGCCCCTTTCTTCCTGACCTCTGCTATCGCACCAAGAATGGCCGAGCCGTGTTACCGCTGCACATAGGTCTACCCAAACGGGACAAGGATAGGTCGCAGAAGGGCGGCTGCTGAGGTGGCGCAGGGTGCCCCTCCCCGGCCTTATTCCCGGTCGGCCGGGATATAAGGAATCAAGCCCTTCTCGTAGGCGATCTGCTGCACCTCGCGCGACATATGGCGCAGGTCGACCAGCAAGCCATTCACCTCGGCCATCCACACCAGCGGGTTCCGGTTTACGAAGCTTGGCAGCATCCAGGTCGGGTCCATGCGGTTCGTGAGCAAGGCGTTGCGGATGACCTTAGCCTTGGCGGCCGCCGTACTCTGGCCGACGCCGAAGGCGGCGCAGAGGTCGGCCGTGGCCATGTGCGGCTGGCTCGACTTATCGGACAGGAAGTTGAGTTGGCCCAGTGTGTAGAGGATGGCGCAAGCCCAGGTGCGCGGCTGCCCCGAAGCCACGGGGCTCGGGCGTTTGCGGCACAGGGCGGCCGTCATGGCGCGTGCGCGGTCGCGGTATTCCTCGTTCAGGTGGTCGCGGCAGAGCGCGTCCGTCAGCGCCGTCAAGGCGTCGTATTTGGCCTGCATGAACTTCGGGACGGAGATCGAGCCAGGAGTCGTCACCTTGTTTGCCTCCTGCCGCCGTGCCGCTCACTTCCCGCTCCAACGTGCTCGCACATCGAGCCACACGCAACCGACAAGTCCGGCTTGTTCCCCAGCCATATAGGTCCGCTTCGGATCGCGAGCCGACCCTGAAATATCCCTCGAACAAGGGGCCGTGCATGGCAGCCCAAGAAAACGGCCCGTCAAGGTCGCGCCGTTCCGGCAAGACCCTGTTCCCGAACAGGAGCAAATCCGGCGAAAACCGCAAAAAGATAGCGATGCCAAGTATCGAATGATGCTGAGTGCCAGTGCCGTTCCGATGCAGGATGCGAAAGCGATCAGGAAGAGGAAGAAATGGAAGTGCAATCACTTGATGAAGTCCGTGCCAACATCGACCGCCTTGATCGCGAGATCATTCGGCTGTTGGCCCAGCGCGGCGGCTTCGTGCAGCAGGCCGCCGGTTTCAAAACGTCGCACGCGGACGTGGAAGCGCCCAAGCGTGTCGAGCAGGTCATCGCCAAGGTTCGCGGCCTTGCCGACGAAGCCGGGTTGGAACCACAGGTTGCCGAAGCGGCCTACCGCGCCATGATAGGTGCCTTCATCGAAGTCGAGCGCCAGGCTTTTCAATCCAAATCTGAATAGGCCAACCCAGGAGTGCGGGTCTTGGCCCAATGACCTCCGGGCGCGCACAAGAACAGATTGAAGAAGCAGGCGGGAGGATTAAAGCCTGCTTTGACCGCCGCCCATGTGCCCGTGTCGGCCCCACGCTCCCGCAGGGCCGCCCGGCCTGTCACGCGACCTGCATCCCACATCTTGGAATGAATTGTCACTTTTATGATCCCCTTGATTTTGCCGTGTAGGCCGGCCTTGCTCTGGCAGTGGTCGGCGGTTGCCGGCCGAGCTTGTCTAGGCTTGGCGGATCGGCTCTGATCCGGTCCGGCCAGGGGAGGATCAAAGTGGCTGAGATACGCACATCGCACCTGCTGACAATGAAGCTGGAAGTGTCGGGCATGCAACCGATCGGTGAGACGCCGGCCGGCAACCGCCGCATCGGGCTGGTTGCCGGCGGGCATTTCGAGGGGCCGAAGCTGCGCGGGACGGTGTTGCCCGGCGGGGCCGACTGGATCATCGTCCGGCCCGACGGGGTGACCACGCTGGACGTGCGGCTGGTGCTGCAGACTGACGACGGGGCGGCAATCGGCCTGACCTACAGGGGGCTGCGGCATGGGCCGGAGGCGGTGATGGCCAGGCTGAACAGCGGCCAGAAGGTGGACCCCAGCGAGTATTACTTCCGCATCGCGGTCACCTTCGAGACCGCCGCCCCGCGGTATGCCTGGCTGAACAAGGTGTTCGGCATCGGCACCGGCGTCCGGCCGCCGGAAGGCCCGGTGTATGACATCTTCGAGGTGCTGTAGGCATGGCAACGATCGGATTCATCGGCCTGGGCAACATGGGCGGCCCGATGGCGGCCAACCTGGTGAAGGCCGGGCATACCGTCACCGGCTATGACCTCAATCCTGCGGCGCTGGCAGCGCTGGCGCAGGCCGGAGGCAGGACCGCGGACAGTGCGGCGACGGCGGTTGCCGGCGCCTCGGTGGTCATCACCATGCTGCCGGCGGGCGAACATGTGCGCGAGGTCTACCTGCACCAGGGCGGCCTGATCGAGGTGACCAAGGATGCCGGGGCGCTGCTGATCGACTGCTCGACCATCGACGTGGACAGCGCGCGGACGGTGACCGCGGCGGCGGAGGAAGCCGGCCTGGCGATGCTGGACGCGCCGGTGTCGGGCGGCACCGCGGGCGCGCAGAACGGCACATTGACGTTCATGGTGGGCGGCAGCGGCGAGGCGTTCAGCCGCGGCGAGGCGGTGCTGCAGGCGATGGGCAAGAACATCTTCCATGCCGGCGGCCCGGGCGCGGGACAGGCGGTGAAGATCTGCAACAACATGATGCTGGCGATCAACATGGTGGGGGTGTCGGAGGGGTTTCTGCTGGCGCAGAAGCTGGGGCTGGACTGGGGCAAGCTGCACCAGATCTGCGCCACGGCGACCGCCAACTCCTGGGCGTTGTCGAACTACTGCCCGGCGCCGGGGCCGGTGCCGGCGGCGCCGTCGAACCGCGACTATGCGCCCGGGTTCGCCGCGGCGCTGATGGTCAAGGACGTGAAGCTGTCGCAGGCGGCCGCACAGGCGAGCGGATCGCCGACGCCGCTGGCAGCGAAGGCGCTGGAGTTCTACCAGCAGGTGGTGGAGGCAGGCGACGGCGGGCGCGATTTCTCGGTCGTGTTCCGCTGGCTGGCCGGGCAGAAGCGGGAATAACCGATCGGGGAAGGCAGCGGCGATGACGGCGGCATTCAAGGCGGCGCGGGACTTCCTGCTGGCGCACCGGACCGACTACGACACCGCCTATCGCGACTTCCGCTGGCCGGATCTGCAGCGGTTCAACTGGGCGCTGGATTGGTTCGACCAGGAACTGGCGCGCAATGAGCTGGCGCATCAGCCGGCGCTGATCATTGTCGGGGACAGTGCCGCCAGGCTGACGTTTGCGGAGCTGGCGGAGCGGTCGAACCGGGTGGCGAACGGGTTGCGGGCGCTGGGGGTCAAACGCGGCGACCGTATCCTGCTGATGCTGGGCAACATCGTCCCATTGTGGGAGGTGATGCTGGCGGCGATGAAGCTGGGCGCGGTGGTGATCCCGGCGACGACGTTGCTTGCAGCAAACGACCTGGCGGACCGGTTCGAGCGCGGGCGGGCGCGTCACGTGGTGACGACCAGCGCCGAGACCGGGAAGTTCGACGGGCTGGACAGCCGGCTGACCCGCATCGCCGTCGGCGACCCGGTGGCCGGCTGGAACCGCTATGACGAGCTGCTGGCCGCACCGGCCGCCTTCAGCCCGGACGGCGAGACGATGGCGGACGATCCGCTGCTGCTGTACTTCACCTCCGGCACCACGGCGAAGCCGAAGCTGGTGCTGCACTCGCACCGGTCCTATCCGGTCGGCCACCTGTCGACGATGTATGCGCTGGGGCTGCAGCCGGGGGACATCCATCTGAACGTGTCCTCACCCGGATGGGCGAAGCATGCCTGGAGCTGCTTCTTCGCGCCATGGAACGTCGGGGCGGCGGTGTTCATCGCCAGCCAGGGGCGGTTCAACGCGCGGCTGATGCTGGAGACGATCGCCGCGCACAAGGTGACGACGCTGTGCGCGCCGCCGACCGTCTGGCGGATGCTGATCCAGGAGGACCTGGCGGCCGTCCGGCACAGCCTGCGCGAGGTGCTGGGTGCCGGCGAGCCGCTGAACCCCGAGGTGATCGACCGGGTGAAGGCCGCCTGGGGGCTGACGATCCGCGACTTCTACGGCCAGACGGAGACCAGCGCGCAGGTTGGCAACCCGCCGGGCCAGCCGGTAAAGGCAGGCTCGATGGGGCGGCCGTTGCCGGGGTTCTCGACGGTGCTGCTGGATGTGGACGACCAGCCGGCCGAGGAGGGTGAGCTGTCGCTGGTGCTGCAGCCACGGCCAGCCGGGCTGATGCGGGGCTATCAGCAGGATGACGGCTCGATTGCCGAACTGGCGGGAGACGCATACCGCACGGGTGATGTGGCGAGCCGCGACGCGGATGGCTACCTGACCTATGTCGGCCGGGCGGACGACGTGTTCAAAGCCTCTGACTACCGGATCAGCCCGTTCGAGCTGGAGAGCGTGCTGATCGAGCATCCGGCGGTGGCCGAGGCGGCGGTGGTGCCGGCGCCCGATCCGATGCGGCTGGCGGTGCCGAAGGCCTATGTGGCGCTGGTGGCGGACGCGGCGGCGGACCAGGCGACGGCGCTGTCGATCTTCCAGCACCTGCGCGCACGGCTGGCGCCGTTCAAGCGGGTGCGGCGGCTGGAGTTCGCCGAGTTGCCGAAAACCATCTCTGGCAAGATCCGGCGGGTGGAGCTGCGGCAGATGGAGACGAGGCGTGCCGCGGCCGGGACGCGCGACCCCGCGGAGTATCGCGAGGAGGACTTTCCTGAGCTTGCCGAACGGTAGGGCAATATCAGCCTTGCTGGAATTGCGAAGCAGTCTCAGGCTGATGAAATTGCCCGCAAGATATGAGCTGGTACTCGGAATCTTAAACCGTGAAACATGAAGTCGCGAAAGTCCGACAGTTAGAAATTATTGGAGGATAAATGCCCTTCGATCAAAGATTCTTCGACGAGCTTGCGAGCCTCGATTTAGCGACTGTAACCCGTGTTCCGCCGGGTTCTGGACGTCTCAGGCCAATTGTGCACGATTTTCAAATGCACGGCTTTTTGAGCCCCAGGTTCAGTGTGACCCTCTCCAAATTTGCGGCAGACCTGAGGGCAGTGAGCAAAAACGTTTATCAGACTAGCGGATACTTCCGAGTTCATCCTTACCACATTTACGATTACGAAGTTAAGAGATCTTTTAAGAGCCAATACAACATAGCATTTACAAATGAACCTAATGATGAGGCAGTTCTCCAAGGATATGCGCGAGTAGGCATTGGATTTAATTTTAATGCCGAGGAGGGAAGCTCTGCCGCTGGCAGGCTACATTATGCCGGATTCCGGCATAAGCTGCTGCATAACCAGCCAGCTTTCGTCGCTGCGATGAACAAGCTCCGTGGCGGTTACGCCGAACTGCCGGATTCCGTCATGAATCCTGGCGTAACGACACTGCTAAATGATCGCCCGACAGAGGGGGAGGAGTGGAGGTTCGTTGGCGCTAGAATTGAAGCCGCCACCATCATGAAGACACCAGCGCCGCTGGACTTCGCACGTGTATGCGTCGACATTTTCAACATTCTCGGGGCGGCTGGCTTCGGAGCCAGGTATTAGTGGAAGGCTGCGCATTAGCCAAAAGCCGGCAAACCATATTAGGGGCGAAGGGTGGCAGTGGCACCAATCTGGCAGCGCTTCGAGCGCCTGGTGTTCCTCGGTTATCAGGATGATTGAGGTCGCTCGGGGATGAGCTTCATCCCCATCGCGAATCAAGACGTGCGATTCAATCATGGTGAGTATTAGGCGGCGGTCACGCGGTGGCTGTCGGCCTTGGTTGGTTGGCGGCGGCCTAAAGACCCTGAGCGGTCGCGGCCTGCAGGGCGCCCTGGATTGACTGCAGGCAGGCCGACCGGTCGTGGCTGTCCAGCGCCCTGCGCGCCTCGGCGATCTGCGCATTGACCGGGTTGTCGCTTGGGTTCCTGGTCTGCCCGAGGGGAACCGAGCGGTCGAGCATGCGGGTCTCCGCCATCTCGAGCGCGTCCTGAGCCTGGCGATAGCGGCCGGCGGTGACCGCTCCCTGGGCTGCGCGCAGCAGGTCCGAGGGGCGGCTGTCGAGGGCACTGTCGGCGGCGACATCAGCCGGCACGACGCTGTCAGCCAAGGCCGGCGCCGCGGCATCCTGCATCAGGAACGCGGTCAGCAGGATGGCAGTCATCATCCCGGCGTTGGGCGTGAAGCGGCGGGCAAGGTCGAGCATGGTTCAGTGTCCTGTGATGGATATGCCGCGGACTGTTATACGAGGGATGCGACGGGATCGAGGCGGGATGTGCCGATAGGGTGCTCAGGCTGGCTGCAGGCGCAGCGGCACCACGCCGCGCGGCAACCGCCGCCCGGGCCGCTCAATCAGGACATAGGCGGCCCAGGCGGGTGGGATGACGGTCAGCGAAGCGACGAGGGCGAACCCCAGGGCGGGCAGCGTCTCCAGCCGGGCGGGATATAGGCTGCGAACCAGTTCCAGCGCCATCGGCCGCAGCATGTCATGCAGCAGGTAGATCGAAAATGAGATCTCGCCCAGGAAGTACAGCGGTCCGGCACCCAGCCAGGCCGCGACGCGTCCGGTGTTGCAGGCCAGGGCGGCAACGATGAACGGGAAGCCCAGGGCAGCGGGAAGATCCAGCCGCAGCAGCAGACAGGCGGCGATCCACAGCGCCGCCAGCAGTGCCGCCCAGTCCTGGCGCAGGACGGCCTGCGTGGCGGGTGCCCGGCTGACGCGGAAGGTCACGAGGCCGAGGAAGAGTTGCGTGAAGCACAGGATCAGCTCGCCACCGATCGTGGCCGGGCTCAGGCCCAGGCGGGGATTGCCAAGCGCCATGGCAAGCAGCGCGGCGCAGACCAGGCCGCAGAGCGGGGCCAGGATCAGCGCGCGGCGGCAGAACGCCAGCGCCAGCAGGATGGGAAACAGCAAATAGGCGGCGAACTCCGTGCAGATCGACCAGGACGGGCCAATGAGGTTCATGCCCAGGCCGAATCCCTGCAGCAGCAGCAGGTTGCACAGGATGTCCCATGGCAGGTCGGCGCTGGTGAAGAAAATGTTACGGCCAAGTGCCGACTGGCTGGCGGCGCCGGCACAGACGATCAGGGCCACCACGGCGGTATTGAGCGGCAGGATCCGCGCCGCCCGCTTCAGCAGGAAGGACGGCATCGCGCGGTTGCCGCGACGGGCGAAATCCGCCTGATAGGTATAGGCCATGATGAAGCCGCTGAGAACGAAGAACAGGTCCACTGCCATGTAGCCGTGCGGCACCAGCGACGGGATGCTGCCGACGGCGTGGCGCTCGGCGGTGGCGGAGAAGTGCTGCATCACCACCATCATCGCGGCGATGCCGCGCAGGGAGGTCAGCGCCCGAAGCTCTTTCATGACTGCCTGTTTGATCCGCGGAGTTCAATCTGCGGGGCAGCACCTATCATCAGCCGGCAGGCCAACTCAAGTCCGGAACGATCCGGCTAGGGCGGTTCCACCGAGGATGGAACCGCTCTCGCTCATCGTTTCACGCGGCTACTCGCGCAGAATCGCGCTGTTGCGCGATTCCAGTCGGCGCGAAGCCGCTCTAATACCAACGGCCCGAATCATTGACCGTTCTTCAAACGGTCGGGCCGTCGGTATCGTATTGATTTCGCAGGCAGCCGCGACGCCAACCCTGCCCGCATACCGGTCATCCCGGCGGGCTGCCGGTATAAGTGCCGATCAGCGCCAGCGGCGGTGGAACCACAGGTATTGGCCGGGATGCTCTCGCACCCAGCCCTCGATGACGCTGGTGATCATCTGCGTGGTTGCCTGGACGTCGACCTGTCCATCAGCGGTACGAGGCAGCTCATAAGGGCCGTAGCCATCGATGCGGAAACGGCGGTCCGGCAGGCGGATCACCCGCACGCCGACGACCGGGCAGTCGAAGCGGCGGGCCAGGCGGCCGATCGCGGGGTTGGCCTTGCAGCGCCGGCCGAAGAAGGTGACGTCGACGCCGCGGGAGAAGTGCTGGTCCACCACCATGCCAAGGTGTTCGCCAGCCGACAGGGCGGCGGCCATCTCCATCGCGGCCTGCGCCCGCGTGCGGATCAGGCGGCCCATCAGCGGGGCGCGGATGCGGGCGATCTCGCGCGCCACCGCCTTGTTGTTGGGCATGCGATAGACCACGGCCGAGGGTAGTCCGTGTGCGGCGGCGGCGATGGCCGGCAGCTCCCAGTTCGCCAGGTGGGCGGCGAAGCACAGGGCGGGCTGGCCGTCGGTGCGCAGGGCCTCAAACAGCGGGACGCTCTCGCTGTGGATGCGGCCGTTGTTGGGATGGGCGAAGTCGAAGTCCCAGATGCGGGCCATGTGGACATACTCGCCGGCGACGCGGCCGAGGTTGTCCCAGGACTGGCGCAGGGTGGCCTCGATCCAGACCGGATCCTTGTCGGGAAAGGCGGCACGCAGGTTGGCCTGGCCGATGCGGTGGGCGGGCAGCCAGGGGCCGATGCGGCGGGCCACCGCGGCGCAGACATCGGCGGCGCGGTCGGGATTGGTGCGCCGCAGCAGCCGGATCAGCCAGTGCACCAGGCGGCCAAGCAGGCGGTCGCCGTACAGGGCTAGGTAGCGGCGGACGGCCATTTGCGCGGCGGGCGATCAGAGCTCGATCAGCAGCTTGCCGAACACGTCACGCGCTTCCAGGCGGTCAACGCCGGCGCGGAAGTCCGCCAGGCCATAGACGGTGTCGATGACCGGCCGGACGCCGGAGGCGATGCGCTGCAACCCGCGAGCCAGGGCGGCGATCGGCGCGCCAAACGAGCCGGTGATGCGGTATTGCTGCTGGAAAAGCTGCATCAGATTGAGGTTGCCCACCGGGCCGGAGGTGGCGCCGCAGGTCACCAGCCGGCCGCCGCGCTTCATCGACAGCAGCGAGCCGGCCCAGGTGTCGGCGCCGGTATGCTCGAAGACGACGTCGACGCCGCGCTTTCTGGTCAGCTTGCGGACCACGCCCTCAAACCGGTCCTCGCGGTAGTTGATGACGTGGTCGGCGCCGAGCGCACTGGCCTTGGCCGCCTTGTCGGCCGATCCCACGGTGGTGATGACGGTGCAGCCGATGGACTTGGCGATGCGGATGGCGATGCTGCCGATGCCGGAGCCGCCGGCATGGACCAGGACACACTCGCCGGGCTCCAGGTGGGCGTTGTCGAACAGCATGTGCTCGACGGTGCCATAGGCGACGGCGACACAGGCGGCGTCGTGCAGGGAGACCGTCTCGGGGATGGGGACCAGCAGCCGGGCGGGATGGTTGGTCAGCTCCTCGGCAAAGCCGTCGATGTGGAAGCCGCGCACGCCGGCTGCGTTCTCGCACAGGTTGTCGTGGCCGCGCCGGCAGGCGGAGCAGGTGCCGCAGGTCAGGGCGGAGTACGGCACCACGCGGTCACCGGGCGAGACGCGGGTGACGCCCGGGCCGACCGCGGTGACCTCGCAAGCGGATTCGGCGGCGACGGTCAGCGGATAGGTGCGCTTGGCAAACGCCATGCCGCGGAAGCCCCAGACGTCGATGTGGTTCAGCCCGATGGCACGCACGCGCAGTTGCACCTGATCCGCGCCCGGCGCGGCGGGCGGCTCACGCTGCGTCAGCCCGACCTGACGGTCGCCGAGGAGCTGGAGGGCGCGGATCGTGGCCATGGCATAAGGGTCCTGCAGGTTGCGGGGCTGCCCAGTAAGCGCGGCTGGCGGGAAGGGCAATCCCTTGTTTCGATGCCGCGGCCGGCCTGTGCCGGGTTGTGTCGGCACGGGCAGCTTCGGGGGCCAATGCTTGTCATCGGTCGGACGGGCGCCTAGCGTTTGTGCAACGTCAATCGCGGGGAAAGTGGTGGCATGAAGATCCTTGTGGTGCAGGGCGCCGGCATGAACATGCGCGGCAAGACGCAGACCGAGATTTTCGGCACGATGACGATGGACCAGTACAACCAGCACATCCTAGATTACGCTCGGGAGCTTGATGTCAGTGTGGAGATCTTCCACTCCAACATCGAGGGCGAGGTGATCAACCGGCTGTACGCGGCGAACGACGAGGGCTATTGCGGGGCGCTGTTCAACCCGGCGGGGTTCTCACGCGGCTATCCGGCGCTGACCGCGGCGATCAGCCAGGTGACGTTTCCGGTGGTCGAGGTGCATATCTCGAACCCGGTGCGGCGAGGCCCGGTGTCCGACACGGCGGCGGTCAGCCTGGGCATGGTCGCCGGGTTTGGTGTGTTCGGCTACTACCTGGCGCTGCGCGGATTGCGGGACCGATAGACGCAGTCTGTCCACCGCGTTTTCCTTCGGGACATTGTCCAGGCCGCGTGGAAGTGTCTGGAACGCTGCCTTGCAGGGTCCGTTGTGGAACGGACAGGCAAAGGGGCATCATCGTGGGCAAGGTTGTTGTAATCACAGGAGCGGGTGCCGGTGTCGGCCGGGCGGTGATGACCGAATTCGCGTCGCATGGCTGCGACGTCGCGTTGCTTTCCCGTGATCCGGACAGACTTGAGGACGCCGCGAGGCAGGCACGCGCGCTTGGCGCGCGGGCGTTGCCCATCCCAACAGACGTGGCCGATGCCGACGCCGTCGAGGCGGCGGCGACACGGGTCGAGGCGGAGCTGGGGCCGATCGACGTCTGGGTGAACGTGGCGATGGCGACCGTGTTCTCGCCGGTTTCGAAGCTGACGCCGGCCGAGGTGCAGCGGGGCACCGCGGTCACGTATCTTGGCCAGGTGCATGGGATGATGGCGGCGCTGAAGCGCATGACGCCGCGCAACCGCGGCTCGATCGTCAATGTCGGGTCGGCGCTGGCGTACCGGTCGGTGCCGCTGCAATCGGTGTATTGCGGCGCCAAGTTCGCCATTCGCGGGTTCACCGACTCGCTGCGCTCCGAGATCCTGCATGACAAGCTGAACATCTCGGTCAGCATGGTCGACCTGCCGGCGGTCAACACACCGCAGTTCAACTGGGCGCTGAACAAGACCGGGCGGCGCGCACAGCCGGTGCCGCCGATCTTCCAGCCGGAGGTGCCGGCACGCGCGATCTATTACGCGGCGTTCAATCCGCGCCGGCAAACCTGGATTGGGTTCCCGACCGTCAAGGCGATCCTGGCCAACCGTATCGCGCCCGGGTTGATCGACCGATATCTGGCCAGCGCGGGGTATACGGGCCAACTGGGCAGCGAGCCGACAGATCCCGACGCGCCCAGCAACCTGTTTCATCCCGTGCCCGGCCACTATGGCGCGCATGGCCGCTTTGACGCCGAGGCGCGCGGCCGGAGCTGGGAAGTATTCACCAGCCGGCACCGCAACGCGATGTGGGCAACGATCGCCGTTGGCGCGCTGTTCGGCCTGCACCGTCTGGCCAGGCGATGGGACATTTGACTTGACGATGGTGACGCCGGGCGTGTTGCAAGGGCGCAAGCTCCCGGTTTGGGTATGAGATAATCAGCCGGCCAAGCAGGGCGCAGCTTTCGTCGACAGCAGGAGCAGCCCAATGCGCGCGGCCGAATGGATCGGCTCAATCCCAGGCCTGATCGGATACCTTGGCGCTGGCATCGTCATCCTGAGCTACTTTCTAAACCAGCGGGGCCTGCTGCGGTCGGAAAGCTGGCGGTTTCCCGCGCTGAATCTGGCAGGGTCGCTGCTGGTCATGCTGTCCTTGTATTACCGGCCCAATCCGCCGTCGGTCGTCATCGAAGCGTTCTGGTCCGCGATCAGCCTCTACGGCATCCAGAAGAACGCCCGGGCGAGCGGGTCCTGATGAAGCTGTCCGCGCTTTTGCTTTGTCGTCGGCTGTGCGCACGTTCTGCGCGGCGCCTTGGCGTTACGATCGATGTGCGGATGGATAAAGCAGCCAAGTCAGGCGGCATGACGTGGAGGACGATACTGGCGCGACCAACCGTTACTATAGTTAACTATATTCCGAGGCTGCTTCGTATCGTTGGAGAGCGACAATACGTCTCGCTTAATACTGCCGCTGGTTCACGGATGATTGTGCGGCATCAAGCGCCAGTGAAGTGAAAGACAACCTACTTAAGCGACGACGGCAGAGATCCATACCATTGTCATACGCGAAGCCATGGTATGTCACCTGTCGCTTCAGACTATGTTTCCTTCCCCCATAACTCGGCGGCACCACGCTAACGGTGCCGCCGTTCTTTTAGCAGCGCCTCCAACTCCTTGCAGCGATGGTGAATAGCGAGCCCAAGGTCGTTTGTTGATGGCGTGGCCTCAGTGGTTGAACCCTGCGCGGAAGCGATGTCGAGTCTGTGACACAGTTCAACCGTCTGCATCATGCGGTACAGCCAACCCGGCGGACCTGTTTCTGCCGTTTGTGCGTGCCGGTTTATGAGCACATCAGGATGCTGCGGGTGCATTGGAAGCAATCCTGATATGCCACTTGGTGCCTTCGCCGTCTTCTTGGTCCAGCACACCGCCTGCCTGATGGATCAGTTGCTTTACGAAGGTCAGTCCGGCACGACCAGGCCGCAGACCGCCGAAACCACAGCCGTCGTCCGCAACACTCACTATGGGCGAGCCGCCGTCCGCGGCTTTCGCGATCAGTCCCACGGTGATCCTTCCGGACGACCGGCCCGAAAAAGCGTGCCTTGCCGCATGGCTGATCAGTTCGTTCACGGCGACAGCCAACCGGACCGCCCGATCAAGCGGAATCATCAGGTGCTCGGTCTCGGCATTCACTGTGATCCCGCGAGAAGAGAGGTCGGCCGCGAATGCGATCTTGTCGCATAGAACGCGCAGGTAGGCTCCCATCTCCACCTCATCGGTCTGTCGTTCACCGAGCAGGTGATTGTAAAGTTCGGCAAGCGCCATGACGCGGTCGCCAATCTTGTCGAGACTCATCTTCTCGGCCGGATCGGCCCTACGCCGTGCCTCAAGCGCGAGGACGCCACAGATCACCTGGAGATCGTTGCGTACCCGATGCTGCAACTCATTCAGGGACACATGATGGTCGAGCGCGCTGCGTGCAGCCTCCTCCTCGTACTGTGTACGCAACGTGATTCGGCCGATGGCGGATGCCAGACTGTGCGCGAGGAGCTGGAGGAAAGACACGTCATGTTCGGTGAAGTTTCCCAGCTCTGGGCTTTCCACCTCCAGGACACCGAAGGCCGCTTCCGCGTTGCCTGGAACAACGACGTTCATGCTGCGTACGATCCCGTGTTCGGCCAGGATGGCCGGCAGGCGGAAACGTCTGTCGTACAGCAGATCGTTAGAGATGACGGCGTGGCCACTGAGCCAGGCAAACCCGGCCGCGGTGCCGATATCCGTGTCCAGCCGGGCGGTGCCAACCAGGCCATGGCGCCAGCCGACGCCGGCCTGCATCAAGAAAATGTTTTCGTCCGGCTGATAGACGAGCAACTTGGCGAAGGTGACCCGCAGGCCATCGGCCGCGACACGACAGACCTCATGCTGAAGGGTCTGCAAGTCGTCGCTGGAAGCCGCGAAGGCTGCAAACTGTGTCGCCAAACGCAATTGGCGGTGTAATATCTCCGGCTTCGGGGCATGTCTAAGCCCGAAATGCTTCCGCCATATCAGCGGCTCCACCGTGTGTGCCATCAGCCGACATCCTGAGGGAAAGTGGCGCAGCCGGGCCAACACCTAACCTGGTTAGGCGACATCGACCGGTCCCTGGCGCCATTCTGCCTGATGGAAAAATCCCCCGATCCACATGGCCAAGCCGCTTTGATGCTGATCGAAAGCGTTTTGCTTCTTCTGATCGAGAAGGGCGCCGTCCAGAAAGATGATGCCCTGGAGGCCATAGAGGGCATTATCGAAATCAAGCAGGAGATCGCCGGCAAGACCGAGAGCGTCGTCGTCAGCATCGCCTCTATCGGCCTGCTGAGAGCGGTGTCCGCTAGTCTCCACGCCGCGGTTGCCCCTGCAGGCCAAGTCGCACCCTGACCAGCGGCTGTGATGCACGTTGCCAGTTCGATGTCCTGATCGTGCGTCATGAAGTGCTGCTCCAACGTAGCCATGCGGCTGCCTATGTTTCGTCTTTACTGGCGGGGACGAGTTTTGGCATTTACATGGTATAAGAACGCGGAGGACTTATAGGGTGCGTCGACTCACGGAATATGGCGAGCCGCCGGCAACGAATGATTCCAGCAGCAATCCCTTGACAAAAAAGCTCTCGCACTATGCGCCGCTGTCGGATTCGGATCGGCAGGTTCTCGATGCCCTGCTCGCCCGCAGCGAGCATTTCCCAGCCGACGTTGATATCGTGGCCGAAGGCATGGTGCCGCGATCGGTCTTCGTGCTGAAGGATGGCATGGCGATCCGCTACCGCAACCTGCCGGATGGCGGCCGTCAGATCATGACGTTCCTCATCCCGGGTGATCTTTGCGACGTGCACGTGTTCCTGCTTAAGACGATGGATCACTCACTCGGGACGATCACCCCGGTCCGGATCGCGCCGATCTCACGTGACGACATACTGGATCTGTTCGCCCAGCACCCTCGCATTTCGGCTGCCTTGTGGTGGAGTTCCCTGCAGGAGGAGGCGATACTGCGCGAGCGCATCGTCTCATTGGGACGGCGGGATGCACGTGGGCGCATTGCCTACATGCTGTGCGAGTTACTCTGGCGGCACGCTGCGATTGGCCTGACGAACGGAGGAATTTTTCAACTGCCGCTGACGCAGACGGAGCTGGGCGACACGCTTGGTCTGACACCGGTCCACGTGAACCGCATCCTGAAGGAATTCCGAGAGCGGCGGCTGATCACGATAGAGCGTAAGATACTCAACATTCTGGACATCCAAGGCTTGCAGAACATCGCGGCTTTCGACGAAAAATACTTGAACTTTGGCGGTGTTCCAGAAGAGATGGCGCGATACTTTGACGAGCTGGAGCGTCAACAGAGAAGCCGTGATCCCGGCGGGGCACCGTGACTTGAGAAAAGATGGTTGTCTGTAGAGTTTATACCTGCTCGATCGGGTGGATGCCGGCCGCAGATCACTGTCTCCGCGACCCGCAGGTCTCGAACCCGGCGCAGCGGGGGTTCGTTGTCCCGCACGACAGCGGTCAGTCCGGGCATGGCCGCAGGCTGCCGCGCGACCGACTGGGTTAGTATGGCGAGGCAGCGTTTTCACCCTTATTCGCTGGCGAAAACGCTGCATCATCATTTGAGCTAAAGAATTACGATATCTTAATGATCCTGCAGCCCGACTGAATACAGCTTGAACGGCAGCCGTGGTGTTTGGCCCTTCTTTGTGGGATCCACCAGATAGCCTAGCTGACCTTCCGAAACCCAGGCTTCGTTACCCACCTGCGTGACGCCGGTCGGTCCGACGAAGCCGTCCTTCAGCGTCTCGACCGTCGCGTGGGTTCCATCGACTGTCATCCGGTCTAATTTACCCACACCTTCAATCATCAGGAAGGCATTTCCGGGCATGGGCCGCAGCGCATCCGTAAGACCCACGGGCCGCGACGTCTGCAGTTTGGTGATCTTGCCCGGCTGACCGTCCTTTACCTCGATGCGGAAAAGCTCCGCCTTGGTGAAGGTGTCGACATACAGGTTGCCGTCGGCGCCGAAGGCGATGCCGTCCAGGCCGCCGCCGTTCTTGGGCGGCTCGAAGCCAGGATCGGTCGCCCAAACCTCCAGTTGTTCACTGCCCGGCCGCAACCGCAGGATCTGCGGTGCGGCGGTGTTGGTAACATACACCGCCTTGTCCGGGCCGACGGCGATGTCGTTGCAAAATGTCCGCGTGCCGGGAAAGCTGACGCTGATCTTGCCCTCGCCTGTCGCAAGGTCGAAGCCTTTCAGGGCGCTTCCCTTGACCGTGCTGGGGCCAGGAACGCCCATGGCCGAGACGTCATTTGAACAGACCCAAAGGGTTTTCGATGCTTCATCGGCAAGGACGCCCAATGTGGAGCGGGTGCCGTAGGCCCCTGGCTTGATCCAGGGTTCCGCTTGCGCGGCCCCGGGGCGGACACGCATGATCCCGCCGGTGGCGAAGCTGCCGACGTACAGCGTGCCATCGGCGGTTGAGGTCGTGCTTTCCGGATAGGCCTGATCGCCTGGCAGCGTCACGACCGCAGGTGCCGCGGCGGCACCGACGGTGCAGCCGACGGCGAGCGTCATCGCCAGTCCCAGCCGCCGAGCCCAGGCGGGTGCTGTGGGATACGAGTCTGCGACATCCGTGTGATCCATTGTTTCCTCCTATGTTCAGCCGCCTGATGCGACGATTCTCGCCAGTGCTGTTCTGTCGCGCTGTGAAGCCCGAGGGTTTGAAAGCCGAACTGCCGTTGTTCTGGCCGGCCGCGGCCGAGCTTAGAAAGCTGCAGCGGATTTGGCGAACCTGCGATAGCAGATGATCGTGGAGCAGCAACGCCGCTATATAAGACCAGGAATAACGCTTGGCGCAAGAGAGCCTGCCGATGCGGCGCGTTGTTCGCTCGGCGCGTGCGTCAGTACACGTGCTCCCGGATCGGCTGGTTCAAGGCAATGCGTTCGAAGCGGAACGGGGTGATGTCGATGGACCGGCTGGTCCGGTAGAGGATCAGCTCGCAGGCGCCCGCACCGGCGGCGGGCGAGTGCATCATGCCGTGGCCGCTGAAGCCCGATGCGAACAGGAAGTTCGTCGCCTCCGGATGCCAGCCGATCACCGCGCTGTGGTCAAACACGTTGTATTCGTACAACCCGGCCTAGTATTGCCCATCAGTGAAGGGCGATACATCGGTTTGGCTTGAAGTGGCCGACTCACGCGGCGAAGCGCGTGCAGCCCTTCTCTGCGATCGGACACTAGGCGCGCAGCATCCGGAGCTGTTCGAATCCGGGAATGCGATGGGCGAGCGCGGGCCAGATCAACTGCTGGAACAGGTGGTCGTCGACCTGCATCCCGAAGTCATCGGCCGCGTTCTCAGCGGGTGGCGTGATGCCACAGATGTACAGGTTGCCTTCAGGGCGCATGTACAACCCGGAGGTGTCGAACAGCAGCGGGCCGTCGGGTGCGCGGTGCGGGCTGTCGATCACGAAGACGCAGCGCTTGCGTGGCTCGACCGGCAGGTTCAGGCCGGCCATGCGGGCGACCGCGGCGCTCCAGACGCCGGTGGCGTTGACGACGATCCCCGCCCCTACCCTGCCCGCCTGCGCCAGGCTGACCGCAGTCACCTGTGCGGGCGACGGCCGGTCGATCCCGACGACGCGGTCAGCGATGTAGTCCGCACCCTGGGACCTGGCCTTGCGCCTGAACGCCTGCAGCAGCGCGGGGCCGTCGAACCAGCCTTCCTTTTCCGGTCCGAAGGACCCGATGCCCAGGTCGTTCACGTTCAGCCATGAGTACGCCGGTGCATTTCGTCTGGGGTCAGCAGCCGTGTGTTGGTGCCACAGGCATGCTGGGCGGCGTTCCGTGCCTGGAACGGGGGGATCTGCTGCCGGGTGCCGAGGATCAGGTACCCAGACTCCCGCAGGCTGATGTCGACCGTATTGCCGTCGACGCTCAGCGTCTGCTTCACGTTACGCAGAAATTCGATGCTGTAGGCGGACATGCGGATGTTCGGCGGGGTCTCGAACTGCTGGCGGATGCCGCTGGCGGAGAGGGAGGAGGAGGCGGCGGCGTAGGTGGGATCGCGCTCGATCACCGCGACGTGGCCGTTGAAGTCGGGGTTCGCGGTAAGGTGGTAGGCGATGGAGCTGCCGATCACGCCGCCGCCGATGATGACGACATCGTCGGATGAACGCATGCGAGGCCTTTGGCTATTGGCGGGTGCCGTGTCCGATGTGGCGGCTGCGCCGAGGTGGAGAAGACCCGGGGGGAAATAAAGCCCAGCCGCATCGGCGACGCCATCCGGTTCTTGCCGGGCGCGGCCGACGCCAGGCCGCGACGGCACCATAGCTTGCGTCTGGCGACAGCGGTTGCTTTGACGGCAAGGCGCAGTGAGCGGCCTGCGACGCGAGGCGTTTAGGCGTGGGTTATGACGGTACCATTACTTTGTTGCTGGATAACAAAATCGCTGGTTGTGTAGCTTCCGGAGAATCTCAGTTGAGCAACCGGCTTGGCTGCATCATGCAGCGTCAGGACTCCGTTGCTGAACACGTCGGACGTCACCGTGGTGTTCTTCAGATCGATGAAGTCGTTGGCGGCGAAATCGGCGATGGTCGCATGAAACCCGCTTGGCTTGTCGATGGTGAGCGAGGCGCCCGAGATCAGCAATGGTGCCGCGTTCATTTCAATGGTCTGGCCTGCGCCGACCAGCCCGCCGAACTCCGCACGCGTGGTCAGGTCGAGATCGTTTGGTGCGTTGAGTTCTATCGTGCCGGTCCCGACGATGTCCGGACCAATCGTTATGGCTGGATTGTGCTGCGCGCCCAATTCAATCAGTCCGGCGTTCACCAGTACGGCGCCCGAGCCGCCGGTGACATCAATGGAACCGCCGGAACCAGGCAGGAAATCGATGGTCCCGAGATTGAAGAGCGCGCTGTTGTTCTTGAGGTTGAGGGTGATGGTCTCGACCAGAGCCTGCACGCCGATGGTGCCGTCGAGGACGGCGATGTGAGCGACGTCGATTGTCTGATTGCCGCCGCTGACGGAGTTCAGGTCCGCGGGGGCGGGTGAGAACACGACGTTGCCAAGTATTGCATCATCAAGTTTCAGCACGGTTGGCGCGCCTGCAGAGCCACCTTGATCGAGCGTCACGCCGTTCAGGCTTAGCAGACGGACATCCAGTGTGCCGGCGTCGAATATGGCTGTATCACCCGCGACCGGCGCGCCCGCGGGCGACCAGTCACTTGAGGTCAGGAAATTGCCGCTGCCACCAAACCAGCTTTTCGTCGCCATGTTTTCCTCCCTGAGTATTTTCTTCAGTCCATGAGTTATTTTGACCTGCCTCAAGCTTTACTGCCGTTTGCGCTACCTGTCCAGAAAAGCAAGTGCAGGTCTGGGTTTTATTGCGCCGGTTGCAGGGAAAGGCCGCGTCGTCAGGGGTTCCTTAAGGTATCGCGGCTATTCGGTACTTTTAAGAACCGATCAACCGAGGAGCCTTCGAATGGACAGAACTGGTCTGGGCGGTGCTGGACCGGTGCTACGGTCAGTTTCCGGGACTGAACCCAGCCGGCTCGGTTTTGGTCATGTTGTCGCTGTATTACCGGCCGAATCCGCCATCGGTGGTGATCGAAGGCTTCTGGTCGGCGCCGCCGCGTTCAGATTCTTGGCAGAATGCCGACGCGCGGGCCGAGAACGTAATTGAGCTGCACGAGAATGATGAAGCCGATGCTCTGGCCGGCGATCGCGTTGTAGCGTGCGCCCATTGGCTGCCTCCGGTTCAAAGGCTGCTGTTTTCCCCCGGCTCTTGAGCAAACGGCAAGACCGGCGGATGATCGGGTGCGGATGTCGCAGGAGGAGTGCAGGAATGCCCGACAGCACGGCCGATGGAAACGCCCAGGCGGGGGCGATGTTCGCCGCCAGCCAGACGCGCCTGCCGTTGAACGGCATCACCGTGCTGGACCTGACCCTGGCTCGGGCCGGACCCACCGCGGTGCGGCATTTCGCCGACTGGGGTGCGGACGTGATCCGGATCGAGCCGCCGGCCAGCGAGGGAGAGGATGTCGCCGGTCGGCGGCATGGCTTCGACTTCCAGAACCTGCACCGCAACAAGCGGGCGGTGACATTGAACCTAAAGTCCAAGGAGGGGCACGAGGCGTTCATGCGGCTGGCGGCGAAGGCCGACGTGATCCTGGAGAACATGCGCGCCAACGTGAAGCACCGGCTGAAGGTGTCATACGACGACGTCAAGGCGGTGAACCCACGCATCGTCTACGGCAGCATCTCGGGTTTCGGGCAGGACGGGCCGTATGGTCCACGCGCCGGGGTCGATCAGATCGCGCAGGGCATGGGCGGGCTGATGTCGATCACCGGTGAGCCCGGACGGGGGCCGATGCGCGTCGGCATCCCGATCGACGACCTGACGGCGGGCAATCTGCTCGCCATGGGCTGCATGATGGCGCTGTTCGACCGCGAGCGCACCGGCGTCGGCCGCTGGGTCACCACCAGCCTGCTGGAGGCGCAGGTCTTCATGCTGGACTTCCAGGCCAGCCGCTGGCTGATGGAGGGCGAGGTGGCCGGCCAGGCGGGCAACGACCATCCGACCGGCATCCCCACCGGCGTGTTCCCAACCAGCGACGGGCACATCAACATTGCCGCCAGCTCCTCACGCGTGTTCAGCCGCTTCTGCGAGGCGATCGGGCGGATGGACTGGCTGGAGAAGGCGGAGTGGAAGACGCAGATCGGCCGCAGCCAGGACCGCAAGGCGATCAACGCGGCGATCGGCGAGATCACCCGCACCAAGCCGTCCAGCCACTGGATCGAGCTGTTCGAGGCCAACGGCATTCCCTGCGGGCCGATCTACAGCATCGACCAGGTGTTCGCCGATCCGCAGGTCAAGCACCTGGGGATGGCGACGAAGATGCACAGCCCGCACGTAGGCGAGACCGAGGTGGTGGCCTCGGCGCTGAACATCTCGGGCTTTTCCAAGGCGATCCGCACGCACTCGCCGGATGCCGGTGAGCACAGCGACGAGATCCTGAAGAGCGTCGGCTACAGCGAGGCGGAACTGGACGACATGCGACAGAAGGGAGTCATCTGAATGCTGCCGGATCACGCGGAGACCCGAGCGTTCGCGGGCGGGAAGATGTTGGCGGCGAAGGATGAGGGGGTCGGCCTGATCACCTTCAACCAGCCGGAAAAGCGCAACGCCATCTCGATGGAGATGTGGACCGGGCTGGGCGAAATCCTGGACGAGTTCAGCGAGGACAGCAGTGTCAGCGTCGTCATCATGACGGGTGCCGGCAACAAGGCGTTCGTCTCCGGCGCGGACATCAGCCAGTTCGAGAAGAACCGCAACAGCGCCGATGCGCAGGTGGAGTATGACCGCGCGACCGGGGTAGGCCGCGACAAGCTGCACGCGTTCAAGAAACCGATCATTGCGCGGATCCGCGGCTTCTGCATGGGCGGCGGCCTGGCGATCGCGATGTCGGCGGACCTGCGGATCGCCTCGGGCGACAGCCAGTTCGGCATTCCGGCGGCGCGGTTGTCCATTGCCTATGCACCGGAGGCGGTGAAGCGGCTGATCGACCTGGTGGGGCCGGCGCATGCCCGCATGATCCTGTACACTGCCAAGCGCATCGACGCGGCGGAAGCCGAACGGATCGGCCTGATCAACCGGATGACGACCGAGGAGGGGCTGAACGACGTGGTGCTGGATATTGCGCGGACCATCGCCGACAACGCGCCGCTGTCGGTGGCGGCGTCGAAGCTGACGATCGACGAGATGCTGAAGGACGAGAGCCAGCGCGACATGGAGGCGATGCGGAAGATCAGCGAGACCTGCTTTAACAGCGCCGACTACAAGGAGGGGCGGACGGCGTTCATGGAGAAGCGGGCGCCGCGGTTTGTGGGGCGGTAGGGGTTGAGGATTATGATTTATCGATGAAACATCGGCACGAGTTTTACGTAAGTGACGGAGAACGCCGAAGTGATACGATCCTACGGTCTACATTGGGTGAATGATCAGGTCTTTTGGGGGCGGCAGAATAATCCGGGTACTCTACTAGGCGCAGCAAGTAGAAGTCGTCGTGCAAGGCCAGTTGATTTCAGAGAACAGCGGGGAATATATTCTTTGTATGCAAACTATGATCTTGTGTATGTAGGACAGACTGGAAGCGGCAGCGACGACCGACTATTCAAGAGGTTGCGAACGCATAACCGGGACCATCTGTCCGAGCGATGGAACAGGTTCTCTTGGTTCGGAACACATTGGGTTACGCAACAAGGAAGGCTGTCGGTTGACACCGCCCAAATCCACGGTGAGGTCAGTGCCATGTTGAACATCAGCGAAGCTATCGCGATCGCAATTGCTGAGCCACGACTCAACCTGCAACGCGGTAGGTGGAGTGATGCTACCCAATATTACCAGTTCTTTCCTGAAGCTGAAGAGGAAGATGAGGAGGACTGAATTTCGTTTCTTTGCAGGATACGCCTCTTCCAAAAACGTCTCTCGGAACGTTGACGTCAAACAGGACTCTGGACACGCTGCCGCTTCGCATATTCGTAAACGGCCAAAACGTCCTGCAGCTTGCTGCGCAAGCCGAAATTCTCGATCACCTGTTCAGGGGTTTCGCCCGCATCCATGTTTTCGACGATGGTTTCAGGCGGCACGCGCGGATCGTCACGTAGCGCGGGCTTCCCGGCCAGATACTTCTCGCGCGTGCATACGGCGGGGCAGCCACTCCAGTCGATCCGCATCATCCCTCCACGGCGGTGGTTAGGGTTTGATATACTGCAGGTCCGAGAAGGGACTATGAATCGAGTGCAGGTGCCAGATCAAATGCTCCCTTCCGACGTGACAGATGGAATATGCCCTTACCTGACGCTGGACCACAGGGAGCTGGCGAAGGGGAGCTCTGTGATCGTCACCGAACTGATGTAAAGGGAATCCAGCGGTTGCGCGCCGATGAAGGTGAGAACCCTTGGTTCCGGTTGTGGCCGTCGCAATTCAGACAGGATGTTCGTATCGAGCAGGCAACCCGTCACAAGGTCACATCGCGCACCGGTAAAGTTACGCGTCCTGGCGTAAGATCGATATCCCGGGCGGGGGAGGCCTGCATGGCGGCGATCAGGGCTGCACCGGTCAAGCCGCCTCTCAGGCGATGGAATTCCTGGGCTGATATCACTACGACCTCGTCACGGCCATGGACTGTGACGTGCTGAGGACCGTCAGTCCGGACACGCCGGACCAGCTCGCTGAAGCGGGCCTTGGCATCCTGCAAAAGCCAGTAGCCTTGCCTTGGGACACGGGAACCCCGCGTCGCCTTCAACGCTTCGGGAGTCGATGGTCGCTGCAATCTGGTCATGGCGACCAGATTAACAGGGAACCCGACCCGTTCAATGCTTGCCGTAACGGAAGACCCGCCAGCACCACCGAACTGGAGCGGTTCCACCGAGGGTGGAACCGCTCCAGTTCATCGTTTCACGCGGCTACTCGCGCAGAGTCGCGCTTTTGCGCGATTCCAGTCTGCGCGAAGCCACTCTAGATCTCGTTCATCAGCACCAGCAGGCAACCCGCCGTGACGGGACGGCCGGATCGTGCTTGCATCAGCGCCCGACCCTATTCGTCCACTCTATCCATCAGGACACGCCCACATGTTCGAACTGCCCGAAGAGCACCGTATGCTGCAGGAGATGGTCGCCAAGTTCATCGACCGCGACGTCATCCCGCTGGAGAAAGGTGTGCTGGCGCGGGAGATGTCGGGCCAGAAATCCGGCCTGACCGAAGACGAGGAGACGCGGCTGCTGGCCAAGTGCAAGGAGCTGGGCCTGTGGGGGCTGGACGTGCCGGAGGAGTATGGCGGCGCCAACCTGCCCTATGCCGCCCTGGCCGGCGTCTATGAGGAACAGGGACGCACCTGCGTGCCCTTCACCTTCCCGCCCGACAGCCCGAACCTGCACATGCTGATCGCGGTGGCCAATGACGAGCAGCGCAAGAAGTACCTCGATCCGTATGCCCGCGGCGATGCGCAGTCGGCGATCGCGATTTCGGAACCTGGGGCGGGCGGCGATCCGGCGGGGATGACCACGCGGGCGGTGCGCGACGGCGGCGACTGGGTGATCAACGGCCGCAAGATCTGGGTCAGCCGGGTGCCGCAGGCCGACTTCGTCATCGTCATGGCGCGCACCGGCGAGGGCAAGCGGGCCGACGGGGTGACAGCCTTCATCGTTGAGCGTGGCACCAGGGGCTTCATCATCGAACGCGAGATCCCGATGCTGGGCGGCCAGCGCACCTATGAGCTGGTGTTCGAGGACTGCCGCGTCCCGGCCTCGCAACTGCTGGGGACGGAGGGCAAGGGCTATGCGCCGATGCAGCTTCGCCTGACGGTCAGGCGTCTGCAGATGGGTGCCTGGTGCATCGGCATGTCACGCCGAGCGCTGGACATGATGGTGGAACATACCAAGCAGCGGGTGACGTTCGGCCAGCGGCTGGCCGACCGGCAGGCGATCCAGTGGTGGATCGCCGATGCGGCGATGAAGATCCATGCCTGCCGGCTGATGGTCTACGATGCCGCAACCAAGGCCGATGCCGGCCATGACGTGCGCACCGAAGCCTCCATGGTGAAGCTGTACAGCACAGAGATGGCCACTGAGGTTGTGGACCACGCCATGCAGGCGTTCGGCGCGATGGGGGTCGCCAAGGAGCTGCCGCTGCAGTTGATGGCGCAGAAGGTCCGCACGATGCGGGTGTATGAAGGACCGTCCGAGGTGCACCGCATGGCGATCGCCCGCCGCATCATCGGCAAGTGAGCGAACCCCGCATCAAGGCGGGGCTCTGGGTCAACATGGCGCTGCGCATGGGCAACGCCGACGGCCGTTATGGCACCGTGCTGCGCAAGGGCGATCCGGATGCCGGCGGCGTGCTGGTGGTGTTGCGCAACGACAAGGCGGTTTCAGTGCTGTCGCAGATCCGCGGCAGCCAGGGAGAACTGGCCTGGCTGCGCGCCACCGGCGCGGCGGCGGTGGATGACCCGACCGCCGACGCCTACATCGCCCGGCAGGTGAGGTTCGACCCGGATCTGTGGGTGATCGAGTTCGAGGCACCCGATCTGCTGCCGCCGTTCGAGGCCAAACTGGTCTGAAGCGTCAGGCGAATCTGATTGAAACGGCTGCGATACTGTCCTATGTTGCGCTGCACAATAACTTTGGAGGCGTCCTTTCCGGCTGCTTTTAAAGGAAGGCCAAATGTATCAATCCAACTTCTGGGCCCAGTATGGCGAAGCCATGGCCCTCTCGGTCGAGGGCAACCGGCTGCTCGGCCAAAAACTCGGCGTGCTGCTTCGTAACCTGTGGCACCGGGTCGGCGCGACGCTGGAGGGTATGACGGCGTCCGGCCACGAACACCGACACCTGCCACCGGTCTGATTCGCGCGGCGGCCAGGTCGGCCGGCGGCGAGGCTGCCTTCCTGGCAGCCGCCAGATCGCCGTTTTTGTAGTTGCCCGACTCCCGCACCCGGCGCCGGCCTTGCCGGTACGTCGTCCGTCGACCGGGTCCGGTGGTGCGTCATCAGGCCGATGCAAACCACGTCATGTGCGGAAAAACCGTGCAGCGCCGCGCCCTGGGATGATGGTGTCCAGGGCCATGCTGATGGCATTGGACTTGCAAACACTTCGGCGTCCGGCGGGAGGCAACGATGTGCAAGGGTGACGATCCGAACTGTGCGGACTTCGAGAAGCACCGGCGGGAGTTCCGCTCGGCCATGGACAACGAGCGCCGCGGCTTCCTGAAGTCCAGCTTTGCCGCCACCAGCGCGGCCGCAGGCCTGGCGACCACCGGCATCTCGCTCGTTTCACCTGCCCTGGCGCAGAGCTCGGCGGCGCGTCAACCGGGACAGCAGAGCTACTATCATCTGCCGGCCAATGCCGACACCGTGCACTGGGGCTATTTCAGCAAGCTGCTGAAGCCGCAACTGGAGGTCAACTCCGGCGACCTGATCACCATCGAGACCCTGACGCACCAAGCCAGCGACGATGCGGAGCGGATGATCAAGGGGGATCCGGGCGCGGAGAGCGTCTACCTGTGGACCAAGGACCAGAAAGGCGTGATGCGCCGGGGTGCCGGCGCGGGCGATGGCGGCGGGCTTGGGGTGCATATCTGCACCGGCCCGGTGGCGGTGAACGGCGCGGAGCCCGGCGACGTGCTGGAGGTGCGGATCCTGGACGTGAAGCCGAGGCCGTCCGCCAACCCCGCGTTCAAGGGACTGGCGTTCGGCAGCAATGCCGCGGCGAACTGGGGTTTCCAGTACAAGGATCTGCTGACCGGCGACAAGCCGCGCGAGGTGGTGACGATCTACGAGGTCGATGCCAGCGGCGAACGCAACTGGGCGAAGGCGATCTACAACTTCAAATGGATTCCGGTCACCGACCCCACGGGCAAGGTGCATCCGACGATCGACTATCCGGGCCTGCTGGTCGACCACGGCAAGACGCAGCGGAACTGGGGTGTATTGAAGAACATCCGGGTGCCGATCCGGCCGCATTTCGGCACCATGGGTCTGGCACCGAAGGAGGCCGACTACGTGAACTCGATCCCGCCGAGCTACACCGGCGGCAACATCGACAACTGGCGCATCGGCAAGGGGGCGACGATGTACTACCCGGTGGCGGTGCCGGGTGCGTTGCTGTCGGTGGGTGATCCGCATGCCAGCCAGGGCGACTCGGAGCTGTGCGGCACGGCGATCGAATGCTCATTGACCGGGACGTTCCAACTGATCCTGCACAAGAAGGCGGACCTGGGCGGCACGGCGCTGGCCTCGCTGGACTTTCCGATGATCGAGACGCAGGACGACTGGGTGATGTCGGGGTTCAGCTATCCGAACTATCTGGCTGACCTGGGGGCCTCGGCGCAAAGCGAGATTTTCACCAAGTCCTCGATCGACCTGGCGATGCGCGACGCATTCCGGAAGATGCGCGGCTTCCTGATGAACACGAAGGGGCTGACAGAGGACGAGGCGATTTCCTTGATGTCGGTGGCGGTGGATTTCGGCATCACCCAGGTGGTGGACGGCAACTGGGGTGTGCATGCGATTATCAGAAAGAACGTGTTCGCTGGGGCGGCGGTTTGAGAGGTAGTCGTTTTGACGCAGCAAAGGGCCGGCATCTGAGCGGTCTAGTAGCTTGTTGAGGCAGCACGTTTAATGCCCAGTTCAATTGTCGTGGCCGGATGGCGCATACGGAGGGTATTTTGCTGCGAAATCTCCGACTGACCGTAGCCTGCGTTGGAGATAAACGTATCGTTGCAGTGGTTATTCTGTTGACAGTCTCACATGTCTGCCGGCGCGTCCCTGTTGCGGTGACTTGGAGACTGGGCATAGCCAGCAGTAGGCTAGACTCTTGCTAATCCTTTAGTAACCGTTGCGAATCTGATTTGTGCCAGATCTTATTCAGACGGTTGTATTCATCAGTATCCCACTTCCGCTTCATATGCCGGTATTTTACTATGATAGCCGCCAATAATATACCCGCTCCGAGTTGCATTAAAGCCCGATGTGGCACCGATAAATATCTGACGCTAATGTCTAATAACGAGCCTGATATAACAACAGGAACCCAAATAGTTAGTATTCGCATGATAATAGATCTATCATCGTTTGTTACGTACAATGCATAATTTGCAGCTTGCCATTACTGTTTCATGGGTATCGACATTTGATGTATCTTATGATTTTGATTTACCTAATGATACTATGGACATAATTGCTAGAGAAGCATGACAAGGCGATTTCCACCATGCGCATGACTTATCATTATTATATCAGTACAATGGCGAGAGCAGACAGATCCTATAGTGCGTCGCCTGACCCCCGCATGGTTCAAGCCCTCATCTTGATGTGGTCATATGAACTTTAATCTACAGAACGATGAGCTTAACATCAATAATTTTTTCGTACGATAGTATTTACGGACGGGTACTGGTATGTACTTGTGATCGTTGTTTATCGACGTACTGCCCCGACTGAGCAATTTATCTTCTATCGAAATGTTGAAGCTGAATGCGACGCCTTCTATGAGGTGAGCAGTTGGAAATACGTTGTATCAACGCGCAAAACAGCGATGGCATGGCGTATTGGGTTGCTCTGCTTTGAGCCTGTTGCTATCGGCTGGTGTCCCGGTCGTCTTCTTTTGCTGGCCAGCGTGTTCCTCATTCCGATGGTGGGGGGTCTTGCCTTGCAGGTTCCAAAACCGACGAAGGGATCACCAGATGCGTAAACATTCGCGCTTTAGACTAAACGTTACGCCGTCCGCCAGGCAGCGGTGACAACAGGATCAAACCAGCCGAACCGTCACCGCCGGCAGCGGCGGGAAAGCGACCGTGACGACCGTGGGACCCGACAGCCACAGCGGCGGGGTGACGCTGCCCAGCATGACCACCTGACCGGCCTTCAGGCCGCCGAACGCCGCCGCCTCCACAGAAGCGGCGAGCCAGGCCAGGCAGTTCAGCGGGTGACCCAGCAGGTCGGCGGCCAAGCCATGGTCGGTGGTGCCGTCCTGCAGGCTGATATGGCCGGAAAGCGTGCCGAGTTCGACGCCGCGCCAGTCGGTTCCCGGCTGATCGCCGAGGATGGCGCCGGCATGGTACATCTGGTCGGCCAGCAGCGTGGGCACACCGAGCGAATAGAGGTCGCCGTAGCGGTTCTCAACGATCTCGATGGCGGCGAAGACGTCGCCCACCGCGGCCTGCGCCTGTTGCAATGAACATGGCCCGGGCGGCAGATCGTGGGCCAGGCGCACCGCCAGCTCGCACTCGGCGCCAGGGTTGAGGAAGTCGGCGAAGCGCAGCTCCGCCTGGTCGTGGTAGACATCGCGCGCCCGCATGAAGCCGGCGATCGGCGCATCGACGCCGAGATAGGCCTGCATGCGCGCGCCGGTCGCGCCGATCTTGAAGCCGCAGGGAGGCTCGGCCCCTGCGAGCTGCGCCAAAGCCGCCTGCACCGCCGCACCCTGAAGACTCGTCTCAGGCGCGATCCCTGGTGGCAACGGCGTCAGTGGCACGCGGTCCTGCCTGGCCTGCCACAGCGCCCGGGCCGCGGGCAGCGGGTCGAACGGCGTCACCGCCGCGCCAGCTCGTAAAGCGCCACCGACGCGGCGGCGGCAACGTTCAGGCTTTCCACTACCCCCTTGATGGTCAGGCCGGCGATCTCGTCGCAGGTGTCGCGGGTCAGCCGGCGCAGGCCCTCGCCCTCGGCGCCAAGCACCAGGGCGACGCGGCGGTCGGCGAAGGCGGGACCGGATAGCGGCTTGCCGGCAGCGTCCAGGCCGATGCACCAGACGTTTGCCGCCTTCAGGGCGATGATGGTGCGGGCGATGTTGACGGCGCGCAGCAGCGGCATGGTTTCCAGCGCACCGGAAGCGGCCTTTGCCAGGCCGCCGGTTTCCTCCGGCGCGTTGCGGTCCTGGGTGATGACCGCGGCGGCACCGAATGCGGCGGCAGAGCGCATGATAGCGCCGACATTGCGGGGATCGGTCACCTGATCCAGCACGATGATCACGCCTGGCTTGTCCAGCACCGACTGCAGGCTGGGCGGTGCCAGTGGATCAGCCAGCAGGGCCGCCCCCTGGTGGACGATGTCGCGCCCCAGCAGGTGGTCCAGCCGGCCACGCTCGACCCGCTCATGTGTCAGCGCCCAGGGCTGCGGCATCTGGCGGGCGATCGCGGCCTCGCCTTCGTCGGTCAGCAGCAGGCGGCGCAGGCGGCGGGCCGGGTTGGCCATGGCCGCGGCGACGGCGTGGTGACCATACAACCAGACTGTGCCCTTGGGTGCGTCGGGTGTGTGGCGCGGGCCGTCATGGTCGCGATGCTGGCGGGACTGCAGCGCCAGGCGCGGCGCGCCACCCTTGCCGGGCGTCCCGTCCCTGCCCTGACCGTTGCTGTCCATCCCACCGCCGCGGAAGCCGCTGTTCCGTGGAGCATTGTTGCGTGGGACGTTGTTGCCAGAGGTGTGGCTCCGCGGCCCGTCTTTCGAAGCACCGTAGTGGCGGCTGCCGTCCGGGTGGCTGCCATCTGGGCGGCTGCCATCTGGGCGGCTGGCTTCGGGGCGGCTGGCTTCGGGGCGCGGCTTCTGGCCGGCGGCGGCATTGGCATGGACGCCGCGCGGGTCGCCCCGCGCCGCCTGGTTCGGCGGGCGTGGCGGTTGTCCGCCCGGCGGGCGCGGTGGCTGTCCACCTGGCCCGCGATGCGGACCGCGATCGGATGGAGGGCGGGAAGAACCGCCCGGACGGTTGCCATAAGGAGGTTTCATCACCGGCTGCTATAGCCCTGGCGCGCGCACCTGCCCAGAGACGGCGATGGAAGCAGGCGCACTGGCGGGGGGTCCATCGATGGCCAGGGGCGGCGATGACCGCAGAAATGTGCTGCCCCAGCGCAGCGCCGGCGCCTCCAGCGCATGGTGCAGCCAAGCCGCGGCCAGCAGCGGCAGCAGGATCGCGGCGGGCAGCCAGATGATGGTGAACAGCAGACTGTCACCGCCCGCCAGCGGCCCCAGGATGGCACCGGCGAGCTTGTGGATCGGCTCATTCACCAGATACAGGCAATAGGAGATCCGGCCGAGATAGAGTGCGGGACGGCTGCGCAGCAGCCAAGCGGCAAGGTGCAGCCCGAACCGGTGTGGTTGTAGCTGTGCCGCCAGGCACGCCGACCAGACCAGAGGCGGCAGGAGCTTGCCGAGGACCCCCTGGGTGCCGCAAGTCAGCAGGGCCGCGGCCAGGATGAGACCATAACTTGCCAACGCCCCCCGCTGGCGGCGCACCAACGGCAGGCTGGCCACACCAAGGGCAAAGAGATGCGCCTTGTTGGGCAGGAATGCCCGGCTGAACTGCCACGGCTGCGGCGCCATCAGGTGCCAGACGGTGCCGGCGGCGGCAAGCACGATCAGCATCCGGCACAAACGCCGGCCCCAGTCGTGGCCGCGGCCGGTGGCGAGCAGCGCCAGCAGGTAGAACTGCCACTCGGTAGACAGGCTCCAGGCGGCACCAAGGAAGCTGACCCAGACATCCGGCAGCACCGCGGCGGGAAACAGCCCCTGGGTCATTGTCAGGTGCGCGGCGATTTCCGGCAGCCAGGCATGTGGCCACGCCATGACGCAGATCGTCCGCGCCGGATTATCGGGGCCGATCCAGGCCATGTGCTCGAAGCCGCAGGACCACGGCGCTAGCAGCACCGCGGGCAGGAACACGACGAGATAGACCGGATAGATGCGCACGGCGCGGGCGATCAGGAAGGCGGCTGGCCGGCCGCCGGCACGCAGCAGCGACTGGGTGATCACCAGGCCGCTGAGAATGAAGAAGATGTCGACGGCGGCGCCCCCATGTGAAACCAGGGTCTGCAGCCAGTCTGGCAGCACTGCGAACGGCGCCATATGACCCAGCAGGACATACAGCGCCAGCAGACCCCGCAGGCCATCCAGGCACTCCAGGCGCGGCATGCCGCCCATCCTCATGACAGGGTCTTCATTGGCCGGACAGGATGGACAAAATAGGTTAACAAGGTTTCAAGTCTTGCAATCAGGCGGAGCGCTTGCTACGTCACGGTTAAATCATTCTCCGCTGTCACACGGAGGTGGCTCTCACGAGCCGCCTCTTTTTGTTTTGGGTGACTTGCTTGGACGGAAACGAGGCTGAAGTCACAACCCTGGAAGGCAAGCTGGCGGCGATCATTGCGCCGCGCCTGGAACTGATGGGGTTTGAACTGGTGCGCGTCGCGGTGCTGGGACGAGAGCGGCCGACGGTTCAGGTCATGGCCGACCGTGCGGATGGTTCGCAGATCACAGTTGAGGACTGCGAACAGATTAGTCACGACGTCAGTGCCGCAATCGATGTCGAGGACCCGATACCGGGTGCGTGGACACTGGAGGTCAGCTCCGCGGGAATTGACCGGCCGCTGACCCGGATCAAGGACTGGAACCGCTTCGCCGGTCATCTGGCGCGGGTGGAAACGTATTTTCCGCAGGACGGCCGCAAGCGCTTCAACGGCGTGGTGCTGGGTGCGGAAGCCGCCGGCGCCCGGCTTCGGCTCGACGATGGTTCTGAAATCGTGTTACGCCATGGCGACATTCGTCGGGCGAAACTTGTGCTGACTGACGCCTTGATCGAAGCCACGGCCGCCAGACCCGTGGCCAACTGACCGTCCGCCCGGACGCACCTGTACCGACGCAATCTTATCGAGGTCGCCATGGACACCGCTATTGCCCGCCCCGAACTACTGCTGGTTGCCGACGCCGTTGCGCGGGAGAAGAACATCGACCGAGAAGAAGTGCTGGAGGCCATGGAGCAGGCCATCCAGAAGGCGGGCCGAGCGAAGTATGGGCATGAAAAGGACATCCGGGCGACGATCGACCGCAAGAGCGGCGACGTGCGGCTGTCGCGCTGGACCGAGATCGTCGAGGCGGTGGAAAACGAGGAAACCCAGATGTCGCGCGCCGACGCGACGAAGCTGTTTCCCGACAAGAAGGTGGGCGAGCATGTTGTCGATCCGCTGCCGCCGATCGACTTCGGCCGCATTGCGGCGCAGACGGCCAAGCAGGTCATCGTCCAGCGGGTGCGCGAGTATGAGCGCAAGCGCCAATACGATGAGTTCAAGGACCGCGTGGGTGAGATCATCAATGGCGTGGTCAAGCGGACGGAATACGGCAACCTGATGGTCGAGCTTGGCCGGGCGGAGGCGCTGCTGCGGCGCGACGAGCTGATCGCGCGGGAGAGCTTCCGCAACGGCGACCGGGTGCGGGCCTATATCTACGATGTGCGGGAAGAACCGCGCGGGCCGCAGATTTTCCTTTCGCGCACGCATCCCGGGTTCCTGGCGAAGCTGTTCGCCCAGGAGGTGCCGGAGATCTATGACGGCATCATCGAGATCAAGGCGGTCTCCCGCGATCCAGGCAGCCGGGCCAAAATGGCGGTGATCAGCCGCGACAGCTCGATCGATCCGGTGGGTGCGTGCGTCGGCATGCGCGGTTCACGCGTGCAGGCGGTGGTGCAGGAACTTCAGGGCGAGAAGATCGACATCATTCCCTGGAGCAGCCAGGCGGCGACGTTCGTGGTCAATGCGCTGGCACCGGCTGAGGTGACAAAGGTGGTGCTGGATGAAGACGCCGGGCGGGTCGAGGTAGTGGTGCCAGACGAGCAGCTTTCGCTGGCCATTGGCCGGCGCGGGCAGAATGTGCGGCTGGCTTCGCAACTGACGCGGTGGGACATCGACATCCTGACCGAGGCGGAGGAAAGCGAGCGCCGGCAGGAAGAGTTCCGCCGCCGCTCGGGCCTGTTCGTCGAAGCGCTTGATGTGGACGACATGATCGCCGGGCTGCTGGTGACCGAGGGCTTCACCACGGTTGAGGAGCTGGCGTTTACGCCGCTTGAGGAAGTGGCGGCGATCGAGGGGTTTGACGAGAACGTCGCCGAGGAGCTGGTACGCCGGGCTGAAGGTTTCCTGGCACAGCGCGACAACGACCTGAACGACAAGCGGCTGGAGCTGGGCGTGGGCGATGATGTCGCGGCGATTGAGGTGTTGACGCCGCAGATGCTGGTGGCACTTGGTGAGAAAGGCGTGAAGACGCTGGACGATCTTGGCGACCTGGCCTCTGACGAGCTGGTGGAGATCGTCGGGGCGGACAAGATGGACGAGACGACGGCGAACGAGGTGATCATGCTGGCCCGCGCGCATTGGTTCGACGAAGACGCAGGCCAGCCGGCGGCGCAGGAGGCTGGCCACGACTGACGCCAGCGATAACGTGCCTGCTCGCGGGTCGACGGATGACAAATCCGGCGACGGTCTGCTTCCGGCTGAGACCTCGGTGGTTTCTGGTATGGCCGGCGAGGACCTGGCGCCATACGAGGCCGAGCCGGAGACTGGCCCGCTGCGCCGCTGCATTGTCACGCGTGAGCGGCTGCCAAAGGAACGGATGATTCGTTTTGTTGTTGGGCCGGAGCGGCAGATCGTGCCGGACCTGGCTGCAAGGCTGCCCGGACGGGGAATCTGGTTGAGCGCGATGCGGGATGTGTTAGTCTCAGGTGGCAATCAGGAAGACAGACGGCAGAATATCAAACAGGCGAATGGCGCGGACCGTCATCTGCTGCGGGCGTTTGCCAGGGCTGCACGTGGGCCGGTCTCTGTTCCCGCCGATCTTCTTGAACTGCTGCAGACGGCACTGGTCCGCAGGATTGGCGAGTGTCTTGGCCTTGCCCGGCGCGCCGGGCAGGCGGTCGCAGGTTACGAAAAGGCGCGCGAAGCTGTAAGGACGGCTCGGCATCGATTGGTGGTGCAGGCCTTGGATGGCAGTGAGGCGGAACGGGCGCGCTTTCTGTCGGGGTTGGGGTGTGGGCTGGTGATTATTGATCCGCTTCCCGGCGAGGCCCTGGGACGCGTGTTTGGGCGAGACTATGTAGTGCATGTCGCGGTCGCGCCGGGCAAATTGGCCGAGTCGCTCGTCATGGAAGCGGGTAGGCTGGCTGGGTTAAGGAACGGGTCCGCAAGGACCATGGGGTCCGTGAGGGCCACGGGGCGGGAAATCGCCTCGGTGAACGATGGAATGGGTACCAACGGATAAACATGAGCGAAAGCAACGATCAGGACGGCGGCAAGGGTCGGCTCTCTCTGCGTCCGGCAGGGCGTCTGGAGTTGGGACGCACCGTCGATGCGGGATCCGTGCGGCAGAGCTTCAGCCACGGCCGGTCCAAAGTTGTGCAGGTGGAGGTGCGCAAGACGCGCGCGCCCGTTGCACGCAATCCTTCGGCTGCGGCTGGAGCGCCGCCGCCACCACCGGCTGGCGCAATCCCCGCGCCGAAGGCGCCGGTCGCTCCGGGCCGTCCGGCGCCGGGTGCCGGCCGGGCGCTGACCGCCACGGAACAGGCGGCGCGGCAACGCGCGTTGGTTGAGCAGCAGCGCGACGCGGCGCGGCGCGATGCGGAGCGGCGCGAGCAGGAGAAGATTTCGATCCTCTCGGCCGCCGAGGAAGCCCGCCGGCGCGAGAGCGAGGCGCGGAAGGCGGCGGACGAAGAGGCGAGGCTGGCCGAGGAGCAGGCAGCGCAGGACCGGATGGAGGCGGAGGCCAGACGGTCGGCTGAAGCAGCCGCGGCTGCGTCCGCTGCGGCACGTGAAGCGGCACAAGACGACGCGCCTGCAGAAACCGCGCAGACTGCATCATCCGCAGGGCAGTCCCCTTCCTCGGCGCCGGCGCCGGTGGCAGCTACATCAGCCGGTGCTGCCCCTGCGCGAGCGCAGCCGGGTCCGGCGCCAGGCGCCACACCGGCGATCAACGAGACACTGCGGCTACGCACGACCCGCCCAGAGGAGGAAGACGAGGGTCGTCCCGTCCGCCGCCCAGGCGCCGGCGTGCCGGCCCGCAAGCCGCCTGTGGTGGCACCGAAGGGCGGCACCAACGACCGTCGCCGTGCGGGGCGCATCGACGTGCAGGCGGCGATCGAGGGCGAGGACGAGAAGGTCCGTTCGCTGGCGTCGGTTCGCCGGCAACGGGAGCGGGAGCGGCGGCAAGCGGAGCTTGACCGGCTGCGCTCCGACCAGGTGAAGGTGGTGCGCGACGTCATCCTGCCGGAACAGATCACGGTGCAGGAGCTGGCCAACCGCATGGCGGCGCGGACACCCGAGGTTATCAAGGCGCTGATGAAGATGGGCGTGATGGCGACGATCACGCAGAGCCTGGATGCCGACACCGCCGAGCTGGTGGTGCAGGAGTTCGGCCATCGCGCCAGGCGGGTGTCGGAGTCGGACGTTGAGCTGGGCCTGGAAGGTCATGCCGACATCGACACCGACCTGATGACGCGGGCGCCAGTGGTGACCATCATGGGCCATGTCGACCACGGCAAGACGTCACTGCTGGACGCGTTGCGCGCCACTGACGTGGCAGCGGGCGAGGCAGGCGGGATCACCCAGCACATCGGCGCCTATCAGGTGAAGATGCCGGCCGGTGACAGGATCACCTTCATCGACACCCCGGGCCATGCGGCGTTCACCGCGATGCGGGCGCGCGGTGCCTCGGTGACCGATATCGTGGTTCTGGTGGTGGCGGCGGATGACGGCGTAATGCCGCAGACCATCGAGGCGATCCGCCACGCCAAGGCGGCCAATGCGCCGCTGATCGTCGCGATCAACAAGATGGACAAGCCTGACTCCAACCCGAACCGGGTGCGGCAGGAGCTGCTGAGCCACGACGTCGTGGTCGAGGAGATGGGTGGCGAGACGCAGAACGTGCCGGTATCGGCGCTGAAGAAGACTGGCCTCGACAAGTTGGAAGAGGCGATCCTGCTGCAGGCGGAAATCCTGGACCTGAAGGCCAATCCGAACCGTACCGCCGAAGGCACGGTGATCGAAAGCCGGCTTGACCGTGGCCGCGGGCCGGTCGGCACCGTGCTGGTGCAGCGCGGCACGCTGCGGCAGGGCGACATCGTCGTCGCCGGTGCGGAATGGGGCCGGGTGCGCGCGATGCTGGACGACAAGGGCAAGCAGATGGCTGTGGCCGGCCCGTCCACTCCGGTGGAGATCCTGGGACTCAGCGGCGCACCGTCTGCCGGCGAGCCGTTCGTGGTGGTGGAGAACGAGAGCCGAGCGCGGGAAATCACCGAATTCCGTGAGCGGCGGCAGCGCGACAAGGCGGCCGGGGCGGCAGCGGGCGCACGCGGCACGCTGGATCAGATGCTGGCCCGCATCCAGGCTGGCGAGCAGAAGGAAGTTGCCGTCCTGATCAAGGCCGACGTGCAGGGCAGCGCCGAGGCGATCCAGGTGGTGGTGACGAAGCTGGCGCATGAGGAAGTGAAGGTGCGCGTGCTGCTGGCCGGTGTGGGCCAGATCACCGAAAGCGATGTGCAGTTGGCCAAGGCTTCCAGCGCGGTGATCATCGCCTTCAACGTGCGCGCAACGTCTCAGGCCAGGGAGCTTGCACAGCGCGACAGCGTGGACATCCGCTACTTCTCAATCATCTACGAGGTGGCCGACGACGTCGAGAAGCTGGTCAAGGGCAAGGTGGCGCCGAAGGCTCGCGAGAAGTTCCTGGGCTATGCCGAGGTCCGCAAGGTCTTCAACATCACCAAGACCGGCAAGGTCGCAGGTTGCATGGTGACCGAGGGGCAGGTGAAGCGTGGCGCCGGCGTGCGCGTGCTGCGTGACAACGTGGTGATCCACAATGGCGAGCTTTCGCAACTGAAGCGCTTCAAGGACGACGTGCGTGAAGTCGCGCGCGGCTATGAATGCGGGTTGTCGTTCGCCAACTTCGACAATCTGCAGGAAGGCGACGTCGTCGAGTGCTTCGAGACGGAGATGGTGCCGGGTTGAGGAAGCCAGCGAAAGCCGGCCCCTCGCAACGGCAGTTACGGGTGGCGGAGGAGATCCGCCACGTACTGTCTGGCCTGTTTCAACGGGGTGAATTCCGCGATCCGGATCTGGCTGAGGCCAGGATTACCGTGACGGAAGTGCGCATCGGTCCGGACCTCAAGCGATCGACGGTGTTCTTCTCGCGTCTGGGTCGGTCGGATGCGGATGCACTGCTGCCTGCCCTGGCGCGCGCGGCTCCATACCTGCGGGGTCAGGTGGCCAAGGCCCTGCGACTGCGCGTGGCGCCGGAACTGACGTTCAGCCCGGACACCGCGCTGGACTACGCGATGAAGATCGAGGAGCTGATGCACCGGCCGGAGATCGCACGGGATCTGGAGGGTTCCTGAAGAACAGGGTCAGAGCTGGATCCCCGGGGTCGATGCGATAGGGGGTTCTGGTCCGGCTGTGCTTGTCGTTTGGCCGGATCAAGGCATCATGGCCGTAGAGTGGTTCCACCGAGGGTGGAATCACTCTGGCTCATTGTTTCACGCGGCTACTCGTGCAGAATCGCGCTTTCGCGCGGCTCCAGTCTGCGCGAAGCCGCTTTAGCGATGCTTCGGGGATGACGCAGTTGCTGCTGAACGAGCTGAACAGCATAGCGCCGGAGGAATTTGTCGCTGCCCTGGAGGGCGTCTTCGAGCATGCGCCCTGGGTTGCGGAAGCAGCAGCCAAGCAGCGGCCTTTTCCTGGCGTGACCGAGCTGCATGCGGCGATGCTGCAAGCCGTTGACGCGGCGCCCCCTGATCGGCAGTTGAAGTTCCTGCGCGGCCATCCTGCATTGGCGGCGCAGACGCTGGCCAGCGCGGGGCTGACCGCGGAATCCCGAGCAGAGCAGCACGGGCTGCAGCTCGGCAGCCTCGGCAACCGGGTGGAGGCGTTCGAGACCGCCTCCAGCGCCTATGCGGCGCGGTTTGGGTTTCCCTTCATCGTCTGCGTGCGCCGGCAGACACCGCCGTTCGTGCTGCGCAACCTGGAGCGCCGCCTGACCAACACGCCGCAGCAGGAAGTCGCGGCGGCGATGGCGGAGATCGCGCACATCACGCGGCTGCGGCTGGTGGACCGGGTGACCGGCCCAGGGATGCCCAAGACCACCGGTCAGCTATCCGCGCATGTGCTCGATACCGCACGCGGCCGGGCCGCTTCGGGCATCAAGATTGAAGTGCTGCGGGAAGACGTGCTGATCAACCAGGCGGTCACCAATGTCGATGGCCGCACCGACACGCCATTGCTGGCGGACGGTCCGCTGCGCATCGGACGCTACGAGCTGCGGTTCCATGTGGCCGCGTTCTATGAAGGCTTGCCGAGTATCAGCGACCCGCCGCTGTACGACGTGATTCCGGTGCGCATCGGCGTGGCGGAGCCGGAGGCGCACTACCACATCCCGCTGCTGCTGGGGGCGTGGAGCTACACGACCTATCGGGGCAGCTAGGAGCCCGTCCGTTCGCATTGGCTCACGGACCCCTCTCTAACTCGTTGTCCGATCGTGTGATTCACCGCTCCGTGTGATGCCACTTCCGCGGATCGCGCTCTTAAGGCGGCGTTCCTGTTAGTATTCGCGGGGCCAACGTCACTGGCACTTCGATGCGTCGACAAAAAGAGAAATTCGGCGCCCACCATTATGAAGACATCCACCTCTCCATGTGCCCACGTAGGTAGCTCCGTCTGCCTTCACAAAAATTCCATGCCCATCAGGCCGCCAAGCACGCCATTCTCCATCGTAACGATCTCCGTTTGCCCAAATATAAATTCCTTTTACATTTCGGGAGTTATCGGCCCAATCTCCGTCGTAGCGGCTTCCATTCACCAGTAAATAGGTGCCTTTGCCGCACCGTTGCCAATCGCAAATCTCGCCCCTAAAGCGATTACCTGCGGCGTCAATTGTAGATCCATGACCGTTCGCCTTCCCGTTTTTCCAGTCACCTTCGTATTGACTGTTGTCTGATTTTCTTATTTGTACTCCATAGCCGTTTGGAAGGCCTTCAAGGAAGTCACCTTCGTAGGTCAACCCATTTGAGCTGGCCAATCTACCGTGCCCATCAAACTTCCCCAGGTGCCAGGCACCTTCGTACCGGGAGCCATCCGGCCACACCGCGGTCCCACGGCCTTCGGGCCGCCCAAGACTCCAGCCGCCCTAGTATCGATACCCATTTGATTCGTTGTATTTTACAATGCCGCCGACGACACCATCGTGGAACGTGCCCTCTACCACCTTGCCGTCAGGTTTGTGATAAATACCGCGACCTTCTGCCTTGCCATTTTGCATCTCGCCTTCGTAAGTCTCATGCTGGCCCTGGGACTTAGCGTCAAAAATGCCGAGCCCGCTTACACGGCCATCAACGCACTGTCCCGACCACGTAATGGTTAAATTGGGCCGTGCGTCAAAAGACCAGATATCGCATCCAGACGTTGTCTTGCGCCAAATTCCGGAAGCGAAATTGATAACATCTTGCGAGACCAGATCGGCATGAGTATCAACAGGTATCGTAACAAATAACGTGATGGCGGTGAGGAGGGATTTTGAGGCTTGTCGCGGCCCATGCGGCATTTCCCTGACCTTCTCCGTTACAATGCGGTCGTCGCATTTTTCGCCGATTTGTGAATCGACTTCATCACGCCTACCTTTGTCTACCAAATCGCCTTAAACTGGTATCCCTGCATGCGCCTGCTGCAGCCGTTGCCGGAGGCGGGCCTGCCTGGCTTCCTCCAGCACTGCGCGGCGGTTCCACAGCGCGCGATACCAGGCGATCCGCGGGGCGACCTGATACGCCAGCATACGATGCCGCATGACGTAGCGGCGTGCCGCATCGGCAACGTCGCGGGCCAGCCGCGGCGTCGCCACCAGGCGCAGCAACATGGTCTGGAACTCCACGGGGTCGCGGAACAGCAGGCCGGTGCAGCCGTGCTGAACGCTGTCGCCATAGACGACGGAACTGGCGAGGGATGCGACACGGCAGGCCCCCGCCTCGATGAACTTCAGATCCGACTTGGCGCGGTTGAACGGGTTGTCCGCCAGCGGCATGAACGAGACCTCGGCGCTGCCCAGGATCCGCACGTAGGTGTCATAGTCACAGGTTGCCGTGAAGCTCTTGTGCGGCGTCTGCAGGGCGTCGAAGAAGGTGCGGTCGTGGATGACCTGGAAGCACAGGCGATCGCCAGCCTGGGCGGCGACGGCATTGATCACCGGCATCAACGGCTGCCAGTCCTGCTCGCGGTTCAGCGCCCCGAAGAACATCGTGATCCGGTCGGGGTCGGTGAAGTTGCGCACCTCGGGCAGCGAGACGACAGCGTTGGGGAAGATGGCGAGCTCCGGATTGTAGCGGCGCAGGGCTTCGGCCATCGCGGGGGTGCTGGTCTGCAGCGCGTGCACGCCCAGGAACGACAGATCTCCGCCTAGGCGCATCATCGGGAAGTGCTCCGGATGGTCGTCGAACTCGGTGACGATCAGGTAGCCGGCGCGGGCCAGCGTGCGCAGCGTCTCCAGCCCGGACTCCCCCATCAGCGAAGGGCGGTGCAGGATGAAGATGCGGGGCGCTTCGTCGCCGGGCGCGGCGGTGCTGACGCGGTTGGTAACGGCGGTTGCTATGGCCGGGTCGGTGGCCAAGGCCTGCAGCGGATGCACCACGCGGACATGCGACACGCCGCCCACCGGCGGCAACATGTTGCCGGTCAGCGTCATTGGGCGAATGGGATCGCGCCGAACGCGGGCGATCAGGTGGCTGGCGGAGGCGCGGCGGACGTAGGCGGCCGGGTCGATGCCGAGGGCTGACAAAGCCGGTTGCATCGCCTGGAAAAACCGGTCGGCAGCATCCGGGTCCGCTGCCGCCGCGTCGCCGGGTACGATGTCACAGGATGCGAGGCCGGCCCGGCGCAGCAGCCGCGGCAGGCCGGACTGGCTCATCCAGCCGCTGTGGCAATGCTGATCCCAACCTGGCAAGCCGTCGTCCGTGTCGCCCTGCAACCGCTGCTGGATCAGGCGCCAGTGCTCGGCATTGGGCACCCGGATCAGCATGACCCCGCCCGGCGATAGGATTGCGGCGTGACGGCGCAGCAGGGCCGCAGGGTCATCCAGGTGCTGCAGGACGTCGTTGTAGATGATGCAGTCGGCACCCTCCGGCAGCCGGAAAGGCAGCCGGCCGGCAGATAGCGAGACGCCGGCCACCTCGTCCAGGTGAGCGGCGGCCTGGTCAGCCGCCAGCGGATCCGGCTCGATGCCCAGCAGACGCGCCCGCGGGTTCATCCGCCGATAGGCTTCAGCGAGCTGGCCGCCGCCACAACCAACCAGGATGATAGTGCGGGCCGACAGGGGAATGCGGCTCAGCAGGTTGGCGAGCGGAACGGGCGGTGGCATTGGCAAGGGTCTTAGAGCATTGCGCGACCTGCGTGGCAGCAAGAAATTGGCGTGCTGGCAGCGCTGGCGGCTGGCTTTGGCCAACAGGTGCGGCTTCGCCGCCTCGGCGCGGGGTCTAGTATCGCCCATCAGTGATGGGCGATACGGCGGTTTGGCTTGAAGTGGCCGATCACGCGGCGAAGCGCGTTTCGCGCTTCTCTGCGATCGGGCACTAGACTGCCCGAAGCAGCATCGCCTCGGCCGTCATTCTGTTCAGGCGCTCAGTGCATCGCCGATGTTCGTCGAGCCACTTGCTACCGATACAGGATCACGCGGCAAGCGGCACCGCAGCCTGCTCGACCGCAGCTTTTGTGGCGTGCCAGCCGAATGCTGCCTTAATGAAGCCGGTTGCATAGGCAAACCGCCAGCGAGCGGCCAGCAGGATGGTCGACCGCCGCGGTATCAGCGCGGCTGGGGCCATCAGGACGGCAACCAGCAGCCGGCGCGGCAGCTCTCGCCAGACGCAGTCGTCCATCTGCAGCAGCCGGCGGGTCAGAACAGTGGACGCACCCTGCCAGTATAGCCGGGACAGCAGCCACTCGGGTTCCAGCCGGCGCGCCTGGATCTGGTGGTGCACGGTGATGCGGGAGTCATAGCGGACCGAGTAGCCGGCATCCTGCAGTGTCCACGCCAGTTGGACCTCCTCATCCGACAGCAGCGCGTTGCCGTAGCGGCCGACTGCGTCACCGAAGCCTCCGGCGGCGAGCAGCGAGAGAACATGCACGACCAGGTTCGCCGCGTAGGGTTCCAGCCCCTTGGGCACGGCGCTGGTGCGGTATTCGCCGCGTCCCTCATGCTCGATGATCGACAGCACGCCGCGCAGCGAGGCCGGCCACCAGGGGGGCAGCGGAGCTTCCCACTTCGGCAGGATACGGCCGCCGATCAGGGCGGGGCGGCGTCCAGGCTGGGCTATGGCCTGCAGAATTGTCTCGACCCAGTCGGCGGCGGGTATGGCGTCGTCATCGATATAGGCGATGAAGGCGGTGCGTGCGGCCCAGGCGCCGGTGTTGCGGGCGACGCTGACGCCGGGACGGTCGAGCCGGATCAGCCTCGCGTCATGCTCCTCGGCCAGCGCGGCCAGCTCAACGGCTGCCGCAGCCGAGGAGGCGCTGTCCACCAGAAGGATGGCGAAGCGATGGCGCGCGATGGTCTGGCGGCGCAGTCCCTCCAGACAATCACGGACATAGCGCGGACGATTGTGGGTGCAGATGCAGACGGTCAGGTCCATGAGCGAATGGTAAAGCGGATTGGTTGATAAAGCGTTAAGCCGAATGACCTGCGCGGTGGGTGACAGCGCGTGGTCAAACATCGGGCACCTGCCGCATATTCCGCCCGGTGGCAGTCAAACTGCCGTGCTCGCTTGCTGCCACCGTGCAACCAACGCGGCATGCGGATTGCAGAGGTAGACCACGGTCAAACTCGGTAGCCGCGCAAGCCGCGCGCCATCCCGACAGCCGGTCGACATGCAGAAAGGGGGCTCGTTTGATGAACAGTGAAGCGGACCAACGCAGGCCGGGACTGTCGCGCCGAGCGCTGCTGAAAGGAACGGCGACGGCGGCCGGGGTCGCGATCGGCTCCGGCGCCATAGCGGGCTTCCCGACCATCTGGGCGCAGAACATCAAGGACGTGACGCTGACCCACATCGGCAGCTCGGTCATCGCGATCCGGGAGATCGCCGACCAGGCCGGCAAGGACCTTGGCTTCAAGGTGCAGATGCAGGTGCTGGACGCGGAGACTCAACTGAACCGAGCGCTGACGCAGCCGAAGAGCTTCGACATCAACACCTGCGACAACTCCTCGATCGCCTATCTGCAGGGCAAGGGCGTGCTGAAGCCGATCGCGGTGAAGGACTACAAGTTCTGGGATCAGACGGTGCCGATCTTCACCACCGGCAAGTTCCCCGACGGCCGCCCGACACCCAGCCAGGGGCTGTCGCCGATCAAGGTGGGGTTCTGGACCGGGCCGGACGCCAAGAAGCTGGCCGGCAAGCCGACCGAGTGGCTGAGCATGGTGCCGACGCTGTTCAATGCCGACACGCTGGGCATCCGCCCTGATCTGGTCGGCGGACGTGACAAGGTCACGAGCTGGGCCGACCTGCTCAGCCCGAAGTATCACGGCAAGGCTGCCCTGGTGGACCAGGCGCCAATCGGCGTGATCGACGTGGCCATGGCGCTGGAGGCGACCGGCCAGGTGAAGTATGCCGACAAGGGGAACATGACCAGGGCGGAGATCGACAAGACCATTAAGATCATGCAGGACCTGAAGAAATCCGGCCATTTCCGCGCGTTCTGGAGCAACTTCGACCAGTCGGTGAACCTGATGGCCTCTGGCGAGGTGGTGGTCCAGTCGATGTGGTCACCCGCGGTGACGGCCGTCCGCTCCCGCGGGATCGACTGCTATTTTGCCCCGTTGAAGGAAGGCTACCGCGGCTGGACGATCGGGCTGTCGCCGATGGCGCACCTGAGCGGACTGCGGGCCGACTGCGCGATGGAGTATCTGAACTGGTTCAACTCGGGCTGGCAGGGCGGCTTCATTGCCAAGCAAGGCTACTACTCGCCGGTGCCGGAGACAGCGCGGAAGTTTTTGTCGCCGGCGGAATGGGACTACTGGTACGAGGGCAAGCCCGCCACCGTGGACATCAAGAACCCCTATGGCGCGCTGATGGAAAAGCAGGGCGCGGTGCGCGACGGCGGCTCGTTGTGGGAGCGCGAGGGTCGCGTCACCGTGTGGAACACGGTGATGGATGAGGACCGCTACCTGACGCGGCGGTGGAACGACTTCATCTCGGCCTGATCAAGTGGTTTGGCACCGGTTGGTGCGGCTGGCTCAGGAGCCGAGGCGCCAGCCGACCTGCGCCGCGAGGCTTTTGAAGAAGTCGACCTCATAGGCCTGTTCGGGCGCGGCGCGAACGCGGCGGTCGATCTCGTGGGCGTCCTCTCCCACCAGGATGCGCCACTGACCCGCCTTGACGCCGTCAAGGATGATGGTCGCCGCCGCCGCCGCGGTCATTGGCGCTTCCTCCAGGAAGCGGCGGGCACGATCGGCCACCAGGGCGCGGACCTGATCGTCGGAGAGCGCCGTTGCGTCGTGGCCCATCGAGGCCATGCGAGCGCGGGCTTGGGTCACCTCGACGGCAGAAACCTCATCGGTTGCATTGCCGCTCTGTATGCGGCGGGAGTTGCTGACGATCGAGGTGCCGATGTGGCCGGGCATGACGACGGAGCAGGCGATGTGCGGGGCGTTGATCCGCAGGTCGGTGATCAGTGCCTCGGTGAAGCCTTTCACCGCGAATTTCGCCGCGGCATAGGCGGTATGCGGGATGCTGGGCCCCAATGAGGCCCACAGGCCGTTGACGCTGCTGGTGTTGACGATGTGGCCCTGGTCGGCCTTCTGCAGCATCGGCAGGAATGCGCGGGTGTTGAGGTAGACCCCGCCCCAGCAGACGTTGAACGTCCGTTCCCACTCCGTCCGGCTGTTGGCGATCATGCTGCCGCCGCCGCCGATGCCGGCATTGTTGAACAACAGGTGGATCCGGTCGGTCTGCTGCTGGTCGGCGACGTCGTCCCGGAATTGCAGCACCTGCGCCTCATTGGAGACGTCGGCGATGTGCGTGGTGATGCGCAGGCCCTGCGGCAGCCGCTCCTGCTCGCACAGGCGCCTGGTTTCCGCCATTGTCTGGGCGGAGACGTCACACATCGCGACGTTGCAGCCGGCGGCGACAAGCTGGCGAACCAGTTCTCGTCCCATGCCGGTGCCGCCACCGGTGACGACGGCGATCCTGTCGGCGAAGTCCTGCATTGCGTCATCCCCCCGTTTTGCGTTGATCTGAACCCGATGATGCAGGCCGTCAACAGACCTGTATCGGAGAATGCGAAGCACGTTTCACGCTTCTCTGTGATCGGGCACTAGGGATGCGAAAGATGGGAACCGGCGGCAGTCGATATGGATGCATGCGGGAGAGGTTGCGGTGACCCCGGCCGGGCGGGTTGTACTGCTGAACGGCGCGGGCAGCGCGGGCAAGACCAGCATCGCCAAGGCGCTGCAGGACATCGCCGCCGATGTCTTCCTGCATGTGGCGATGGATGCGTTCCTGGATATGCTACCGGCTGCCAGCCTGGGGCATCCGGACGGCGTAAGCTTCGAGACGACCGAGGATGACGGTCACCCCTCGGTCGTCATCAGCACCGGTTCGGCTGGCGAACGCGCCTTCCGTGGCATGCGGCACGCCATCGCGGCCATGGCGCGGCAAGGCAACAACCTGATCGTCGACGACGTCATGCTGCACGGCCAGATGGCCGAGTATCGGCGGCTGCTGACAGACTGCGCCCTGTTCACGGTTGGGGTCTTCGCGCCGCTGGATGTGCTGGAGGCGCGCGAGCGTCAGCGCGGCGACCGGATGATCGGGCTGGCGCGCTGGCAGTATCAGCGCGTGCACGTGGGCATGCGCTATGACGTGGAAGTCGATACCAGCGGCAGCCCACCGTTAGCCTGTGCGACACTGATCAAGCAGCGGTTCGGGTTGTAAGCGGCCGCAGGCGCGCAGCGCTGGCGGCGGTCACCCGGCGATCGGGGTGATTGGCAGCCACCCTGCCCTGCCCCATATCCTGGCTGCAGCAGAACAGGGAAAGCAGCATGCCCGGACCGTTGGACGGCTACCGCATCGTCGACCTGACCTCGATGATTTCCGGTCCGCTGGCGACCATGATCCTGGCCGACCAGGGGGCGGACGTCATCAAGGTGGAGAACCCCGGGGGCGGCGATCATACGCGGGCCGCCAACAACCAGCGCAACGGCTTCTCTGCCTCGTTCCTCAACAACAACCGCAACAAGCGGTCCGTCGCGCTCGACCTGAAGCAGCCGGCGGCGCGAGACGCCCTGCTGCGGCTGCTGGGCACGGCGGACGTCGTCGTGCAGAATTTCCGGCCCGGCGTGGTGGAGCGCATGGGGCTGGGGGAAGACGCAGTTCGCGCCGTGGCACCCAACATCATCTATGTCTCGATCAGCGGCTTTGGCGAAACCGGACCCTATGCACAGAAGCCGGTGTACGACCCGCTGATCCAGGCGGTTTCCGGCCTGGCGTCGATCCAGGGTGGGACGGACACGGAGCGGCCACGGCTGGTGCGCACGATCGTGCCGGACAAGCTAACGGCGTACAACGCCGCCCAGGCGATCACCGCGGCACTGCTGTCGCGGACGCGCACCGGCAAGGGCCAGCACATCCGGCTGTCGATGCTGGATGCGATCGTGGCGTTCCTGTGGGCCTCCGACATGGGCAGCCAGACCTTCGTGGATGAGGACATCCCGCAGCAGGAGGCAGCCAGCTTCATCGACCTGATCTATGAGACCGAGACCACGCCGATCAGTGCGGCGGTGCAGACCAACCGCGAGTGGACGGCGCTGACCCAAGCGCTGGACAAGCCGGAATGGCTGGAGGATTTGCGCTTCAAGACACCGGCGCTGCGGCAGCGTCATATCAACGAGCGCCTGGTCATGACGCAGGCGGCTTTTCTGACCGCGCCGGCGGACCTGTGGCTGCGGCGGCTGACCGAGGCCGGTGTGCCGTGCGCACCGGTGCTGACGCGCACCCAGATGCTGTCCGACCCGCAGGTCGTTGCCAACGGCATCGTCGTCGAGACCGACCATCCGCAGGCCGGGCGGCTGCGCCAGGCCCGCTCGGCGGCGCGGTTTTCCGCAACACCGGCGACGATCCGCCAGGGCGGCCCCGCCTTGGGTCAGCACACCGCGGAGGTGCTGGGCGAACTGGGTTACACGCCAGCCGACATCGAGGCCTTCGCCGCGACGGAGCATACCGGATGATCGACTTCTACTACTGGCCGACGCCGAACGGCTGGAAGGTCTCCATCATGCTGGAGGAAACCGGGCTGGCGTATGCGATGAAGCCGGTGAACATCGGTGCGGGCGATCAGTTCAATCCGGCGTTCATGGCGATCAGTCCGAACGCACGGATGCCGGCGATCGTTGACCATGACACGCCGGATGGGCCGGTATCGGTGTTCGAGTCCGGCGCCATCCTGATCCATCTGGCGGAGAAGGCCGGGCAATTGATGCCGACGACGGCGAAGGGGCGCAAGGAATGCCTGGAATGGCTGTTCTGGCAGGTCGGCAACCTCGGCCCGATGGCCGGCCAGTTGAGCCACTTCGTCAACTATGCCAAGAGCGTGCAGGCGGGCGACCATGACTACGCCCACAAGCGGTATGCCGGTGAGTATGATCGCTGCCTCGGTGTGCTGGAGCGGCGGCTGGAGGGTCAGGAGTATATCCTGGACAGCTACTCCATCGCCGACATCATCTGCTGGCCGTGGGTGCTGATCGCCAAGCCGCTGGGTCAGTCGCTAGAGCCGTTTCCCAACGTCTCGCGCTGGCGGAACCTGATCAAGGCGCGTCCAGCGGTGGCGCGCGGGGTGGATCTGGGCAAGGAGCTGCGGCGGACCGGCCAGCACAGTGAAGAGGCCCGAGCGATCCTGTTTGGACAGACGGCGCGGTCGCTTCGAGGCTGATATGGTGGTGCTTGGGGAACGCCTTCTCGCCGGGAACCGGGACCGACACCGGCTTCCGAACCAGAGGGCGTGGCCGCAGTTGGCGTTCGCGTGGAACCTGGCCTACGGTCCCTGGCAGGAAAACCTGCAGGGATGCTCACAGTGCCAGCCGAATTTCCACTTGCTGAATCCAATCCCCTGGCTCTTGGATTTGCCTCCGGGCCGCTTGATCACCTGGACGCCCTGGTCCGGACGCACATCGCCGACAAACACTATGCGGGGGCGCAGATCGCGCTGGCCCGGCACGGCAAGCTGGCGATGTTCCGCAGCTATGGCGATGCGCGGACCGAGGGCGGCACGGTTGCGGCCAGCAACGAGACGCTGTTCCTGCTGTTCAGCCAAACCAAGGTGCTGACCTCGGCCGCGGTATGGACGCTGGTGGAAGAGGGCAAGCTGTCGTTCATGGACCGGGTGGCGGACCACCTGCCGGCCTTCGCCGCACGGGGCAAGGGCGAGATCACGCTGCAGCAGGTGATGACCCACCAAGGCGGCTTTCCCAGTGGCGACGTGACGCAGGCGACCTGGACCGACCACGTGCTGATGCGTGAGCAGGTCTGTGACTTCTCGTTGGAATGGACGCCGGGCACGCGGCTGCACTATCACGGCCGTGCGGCGCATCTGGTGCAGGCGATGGTGATCGAGGCTATCACCGGTCGTGACTTCCGGGACGTGATCCGCGAGCGGGTGATCGAGCCGCTGGGCCTGGGCAACGACATCTTCGTTGGCGTGCCGGACGCCCAGCAGGTCCGCTGCGCGGACACGTATGCGCCGGAGCAGCGCGACAACTCGGCGGCGTTTCGCTCCGCCGGCTTGCCGTTCGGCGGGGGTTACGCGACGGCGCGGGGGATGGCGGCGTTTTATCAGATGCTGGGGCATGGCGGGCGGCTGGGGGACGTGCGGCTGTTCTCGCCCCGGCTGCTCGCCTACATCTCGCGCGGCCACACTGGTGAATCGCCGGACCTGGCCATGACCGGCATTCCGATGCATCGTGGGCTGGGACCGCATATGCGCGGCGAAAGTGACCGGATCCGCGGACTGGGGACGATTGGCGCGCCGGTAACGTTCGGCCACGGCGGGGTCGGTTCCTCCTACTCCTGGGCTGATCCAAGCAGTGGGGTGTCGTTTACGTATCTGACGAACTTTGTCAGTCCAGACCCGTGGCATTCGGCGCGGCTGGATCGGGTGTCCAACCTGGTACATGCGGCGATCGACTGATGGCGACGGGTTTCGCAGGCGACGCGATAACGACAACGCGAGAGCGGGGAACTGGTGCAGCCGGCTGGCATTCGGGCGAGGCGTTAGATCGAAGGTAAGGTCCATGTCGTTTCCCCCGCCTGATCTGCCGGTATGCCTCATGTCCTGTGGGTCTTCGGCATTCTTGTCTGGAGCCGGATTTTCCTGCACCGCAGTCCGGCCATGGGCGGCAGGACCAACGGGCCAGGCGGACCTTAGGAGCCAGCGGCGATGAAACCCGCACCAGCGCTGGCGCTGTCGGTTGGATCGGTCGTCGCGGCCGGTCTGATTGGAAGCCGGTTCGGGCCGCAGCATCCTAGGACCGCCGTCTGGTATGCGTCGTTGCGGAAACCGCCCTACACCCCGCCAGGGCCGGTCATTGGCGGGGCCTGGGGCGTGCTGGAAATCCTGCTTGCGGTCACCGGGTATCGGCTGCTGACCAGCCGGCCCGGCGTGGCCCGAGCGGCGGCATTGACGTTCTGGGCGGGCGACCTGGCGGGGCTTGCGGGTTTTCCGGCTGTCTTTTTTGGCCGCAAAGCGCTTGGTTCCAGCGCCGGGGTTTCGAGCGCCTTGTTCGCCTCGGCTTCGGCGACCGCGGCCACGGCGGCGCAGGTGGATCCGGTGGCAGCGGTGGCGGCGACCCCGCTGGTGGCTTGGACCGCGTTCGCGACGTTGCTGAGTGAGGAGCTTTGGCGGCGCAACTAAGCAGCCGCCGCCGCTGATGGGGCTCAGTCGCCGTCGGGTCCGGTATAGAAATGCGGCCAGCGCCGCTGCACCAGCGGACCCTTCTCGTCATAAGCGAGACAGGTGTTCAGCAAGGTCTTGCCGCCGTCCCAGCGCTCCGTGATCCGCTTGTCGAACAGGTCGCTGCCGCGCGCCTGATCGGCCGTGCCGTCAGCCATCATTGCCTGCCGCGCCTTGGCAGGATTGATGGTCTGGAATGCCGTGGTCGCCATCTGCTGCAGAAGTTCCCGCAGATGGGTGCAGCCGGCGGTGCCGCCGACACGTTGCGCGGCCTCACGCAGAAAGCCGGACTTCACCCGCAGACCAATCAGCCGGGAAAAGTTGGGGGCCGCAGCCGGGCACATAATGTAAGGCGTCTTGTCACTGACCGCCTCGACAGCACGGATCTCCATCGTCTCATCGACCGTCAGGCGCACCCACATATCGTGGATCGGCTCGCCCGCCTCGATGTACCCGCGGTCATGGTTGGTCTGTCCGAAGCTCTTTCGGTCGGTCAGATGCGCTTCGATGTCGTAAAGTCCGTCAGTTCGGCTGTAGCCGTTGATCTCGATGGCGCGCGTATGCATACGCTCACGTTCCGCGGGCTGGCTCAGCGGCATTATGGGGCTCCTGATGATGGCGGCTCGGATGTTGCGGTGCAGCACGATCCGATGCCACTGCTGCTGGAAAAGGCGAGGCCACCGTGGGCATGCCTGCTCCGCACATCGGGTGGTTGATGGCCGCAGGCTGAAGATGCGGCCATGTGGGAGGCCGCGTTGGAGGAAGCTGTTGACGAGAGGATGAAACGGCGCATGTTCACCGCAGCGCTGAAACATAGGTTAGAAATGCGCGTGCTAGTGTCCCGGTTCGGAAGTTCGTCACATTTGGATCAGCCGCCTTACGAACTTCCGAACCGATGAGGACACTAGCAAACCATTGTTTTCTAGTGTGGTTTATGGTTCCGAAGTCCGCTAAGGTGGTTGATCCACAGTCCGGCGGACTTCGGCACCACCACACTAGAGACGGATCGATTGCTGTCTGTGACGGTTCCATGAGAAGAGGCTGATCAATTTTCCACGGATCAGCGAGCTGAAGGCTTTCCCAGGATGAATGGCTTCAAGAACCACTGCCGTCGCTCCCTCGAGACGATCCGCGGCCAAGGGCGCTACCGGGTGTTCACCCCGCTGCAGAAGCGTGCCGATGGATTTCCGTACTATTTGCGCGCTGATGGCACACGGGTGCTGGTGTGGTCGTCGAACGACTATCTGGCGATGGGCGGCCATGCGGTCCCGGTGAACGCTGCGTGCGAGGCGGCGCGAACGATGGGTGCCGGTGCCGGGGGCACCCGCAACATCAGCGGCACCAGCCCGGTGCATGATGCGTTGGAAGCCGAACTTGCGGACCTGCATGGCAAGCAGGCAGCCCTGCTGTTCACCTCTGGCTTTGTGTCGAACCAGGCGAGCCTGTCCACCATCCTGAACAGCCTGCCGCATGGCCCTGACCATCCGTGGCAGGTGTTTTCCGACGCGAAGAACCACGCTTCGATGATTGCCGGCATCAAGGCCTCTCGCGCGGTGGTCAATATCTTCCGTCACAACGACATGGCGCACCTGGAGTTGCTGCTGCAGGCCGCGCCCGAGGGCGCCCCGCGGCTGATCGCCTTCGAGTCGGTCTACTCGATGGATGCTGACATCGCACCTATCGGGGCGATCTGCGACCTGGCGGACCGGTATCAGGCGATGACCTACCTGGATGAGGTTCATGCCGTTGGGATGTACGGGCCGAATGGCGCCGGCGTGGCCGAGCGGGATGGGGTCGCCGACCGCGTGGATGTCATCGAGGGCACCCTGGCGAAGGCTTTTGGCTGCCATGGCGGCTATATCGCGGGCGATGCCGAGGTGGTTGACTTCATCCGCTCCACTGCGCCGGGCTTCATCTTCACCACCTCGCTGCCGCCGATGACCGCGGCGGCAGCGCTTGCCAGCGTGCGGCATGTGCGTCAGGACCATGCCAGGCGTGCGGCACTGTTCGAACGCGCGGCGGCATTGAAGGCGCGTTTTGATGCGGCAGGGCTGCCGCGGATCGACTCGATCAGCCATATCGTGCCACTGCACATCGGAGAGGCGGCGTTGTGCAACCGGGTCAGCCAGAGGTTGCTGCAGGAGTTCGGCATGTATGCCACGCCGATCAACTACCCCACGGTTGCGCGCGGCGAGGAACGGCTGCGGTTCACACCGGGCCCGTTGCACACCGACGCGATGATGGACGAGTTGGTCGGCGCGCTGGCCGCAGTGATTCCGCTGGAACACCGCCGGGCGGCGTGATGACCGACGTTGGGAAAGCCAGGGCAGTGCCCTGGACCCGCGTCATGCGAAGCGCGCGTGCGCACGACCGGAACGACGCTCCCTTTGGTCCCATAGACAGTAGGTTCCAAGGGCCGGCGGCCCTTGGCGGGGTTTGGGGCGGAGCCCCTGCCTTTCACAGGATCTTGCCATGATCACCGAGCTGGGTCATTTCGCCCTTATCCTGTCGCTGTTCGTCGCCTTCATACAGGCGACGGTGCCGATGATCGGCGCCGCCCGGCGGCACCTGGGCTGGATGGCGGTCGGGAAATCGTGCGCGTTGATCGGTTTTGGGCTCACAGCACTGGCGATGCTGTCGCTGATGCACGCCTATGTCACGTCGGACTTCACGGTGATCAACGTCATCGAGAACAGCCACACCGATAAGCCGCTGCTGTACAAAATAACCGGCGTCTGGGGCAACCATGAGGGCTCCATGCTGCTGTGGGTCTTCATGCTGTCGCTGTGTTCAGCAGCCGTGGCGCTGTTCAGCGACAACCTGCCGCCGGCGCTGCGGGCGCGGGTGCTGTCGGTGCAGGGCATGATTGCGGTAGGGTTCCTGCTGTTCATCCTGCTGACTTCCAACCCGTTCCTGCGCACCTTCCCGGCCCCTGCGAACGGGAATGGCCTGAATCCGGTGCTGCAGGACCCGGGCCTGGCGTTCCATCCACCGTTTCTCTACCTGGGCTATGTCGGCTTCTCGGTGGCTTTCGCCTTTGCCGTCGCGGCGCTGATCGAAGGCCGGGTCGATGCCGCATGGGCGCGCTGGGTGCGGCCGTGGACGCTGGCATCCTGGTGTGCGCTGACAGTGGGCATCGCGATGGGCTCGTGGTGGGCCTATTACACGCTGGGCTGGGGCGGCTGGTGGTTCTGGGACCCGGTGGAGAACGCCAGCTTCATGCCCTGGCTGGTCGGCACGGCGCTGATCCACTCCTCCATCGTCGTGGAGAAGCGAGATACGCTGAAGTCCTGGACCATTTTGCTGGCGATCATCACCTTCTCGCTGTCGCTGGTTGGGACGTTCCTGGTGCGGTCTGGCGTGCTGACCTCGGTGCATGCATTCGCCACTGATCCGCAGCGGGGGACGTTCATCCTGCTGCTGCTGATCGTGGCGATCGGCGGTTCGCTGACGTTGTATGCGATCCGCGCGCCGGCGTTGAAGGGCGGCGGGTTGTTCGCCCCGATCTCACGCGAGGGGGCGCTGGTGCTGAACAACCTGCTGCTGTCCTGCGCCTGCGCGACGGTGTTCCTGGGGACGCTGTATCCGCTGTTTCTGGATGCGATGAACGGCCCGAAGCTGTCGGTTGGGTTCCCGTTCTTCAACCGCACCTTCGCGCCAATGATGGTGCCGATGATCATTGCCGTCGGCATCGGTCCGATGCTGGCCTGGAAGCGGGGTGACATCCTGGGCGCGCTGCAGCGCTTGTGGGTCGCCTATGTTGCTACCGCGCTGGTTCTGCTGGCAGCCTTCTATGTGACCCATGGTGGTCCGGTTCTGGCGGTGCTGGGATTTGGTCTAGCTGCCTGGCTTGCGACCGCCGTAGTGACCGAGTTCGCCGAGCGGATCCGGCTGTTCCGGATTTCGCTGGGTGACAGTCTGCGGCGGGCCATTGCGCTGCCACGGTCCAGCTACGGCATGACCTTGGCCCACTTCGGCCTGGCGGTCTCGGTTGCCGGCTTCGCGGCTTCGGCCTTCGACAAGGAGGCGATCGAGATCCTGAAACCTGGCGGGTCTATCGCCATTGCCGGCTATGAGCTGACGCTGGACCACATCGACCGGGTTCAGGGGGCGAATTACGTCGCCGATGACGCGGCCATCCGCGTGGCCCGCAACGGGACGCCGCTGGGGACCATGCATCCGCAGCGCCGCTTCTTCCCGCTGCAGAAGCAGACCACCGGCGAGACGGCGATCCGCACCAACCTGCTGGCCGACCTGTATGTCGCGCTGGGTGACTCCGACACCGCGGGTGACTGGACTGTGCGGGTGTACTGGAAGCCGCTGGTGCCGTGGATCTGGATCGGCGCCATCATCATGGCCTTTGGCGGCGCGGTCAGCCTGAGCGACCGCCGCTGGCGGGTGGGTGTCGCGAACCGGGCCGTGCGTCGGGGATCGCAAGCGGTTGCAGCCGCCGGCGACTAGGCGATGAAACGGGCGCTCTTTCTGCTGCCGCTGCTGGTCTTCCTGGTCGTGGTGGGCTACTTCTCCGTCTCACTGCGGCCGGGTCATGACATCCATGAGCTGCCGTCCGCGATGATTGAAAAGCCGGCGCCGGCGTTCGACCTTGCGGGTCTGGACAGCGACAAGAAGCTGGCACTGGACGGCCTGAAGGGTCATCCGTTCGTGGTAAACTTCTTTGCCTCCTGGTGCGTGCCGTGCCGAATGGAGCATCCGCTGCTGATGCGGCTTTCGGCGCAGGATCACCTGCCGCTGTATGGCATTGCCTACAAGGACAAGCCGCAGGACTCGACGCATCTGCTGGCGGAGTTCGGGGACCCATATCGTCAGGTCGGGGTGGATCGCGATGGCCGGGTGGGGCTGGATTTCGGCGTGTATGGCGTGCCGGAAACCTATGTCATCGACAGCGCCGGACGGATCCGCCAGCGGTTCGTCGGCCCGTTGACGGCAGAGACCGTCAACAAGGAGCTGCTGCCCTTGCTGAAGCAGCTTGACCAGTCATGAGGGCGGTTCTGCTGGCTGTCCTGCTGCTGCTGGCTGCGATGGCCGCCCAGGCGGTGGAACCGCGCGAGCGTCTGGCCGATCCCGGCCTTGAATTGCGGGCACGAGCCATCAGCGGCCAGTTGCGCTGCCTGGTGTGCCAGAACGAATCGATTGATGAGTCGGGGGCTGATCTGGCGCATGACATCCGCATGTTCGTGCGCCAGCGGCTGACGGCGGGCGATACCGATGCACAGGCCATGCAGGCGGTGGTCAGCCGCTATGGCGCGTTCGTGCTGCTGAAGCCGCCGGTGGAACCGGCCACCTATGTCCTGTGGTATGGACCGCCGCTGCTGGTCGGTCTGGGGCTGGCCGGAACCCTGTTCTGGCTGCACCGCCGCCGGCCGGCTACGGCCGAAGCCACTCCGTTGAGCGCTGAGGAGAAACACCGGCTGGATGGATTGATGCGAGGGAACGACGCTTGATCCTGCCTTTTTTGCTGGCGCTGCTGGCCTTTGTTGCCCTGCTGCCGATCGTGGCGCCGCTGCTGCGCGGCAGCCGTCCGGTGGCCGCGCGCGGCAGCTTCGACCAGGCGGTGTATCGCGATCAACTGCAGGAACTGGACCGCGACATCGCCCGCGGCCTGATCACCTCGACCGAGGCCGAGGCCGCCCGGCTGGAAATCCAGCGCCGCCTGCTCGCGGCCGATCGCCTGCCGTCTGCTGCGCCGAGGCTTTCCCGGAGCCCTGTTCTGGCCGGTCTGGTGTTCGTCATCGTCGCGGCGGGATCGGTATCGGGCTATCTGTGGCTGGGTCAGCCGGGCCTGCCGGATGAGCCGTTTTCCGGCCGCAAAGCGGAACTGGCCCAGCAGGGCAACGCTGGTTCTCTGCAGCAGGCGACCGCCGCGTTGGCGGAGAAGCTGAAGCAGAACCCTTCGGACGCGTCCGGCTGGCTGTTATACGGCCGCAGCCTGGCGATGCTGAGTGAGTGGGACCAGGCCGAGGCTGCCTTCCGGCGCGCCATTGACCTGGGTCAGACCGGCCCGGATGTCATTGCCGCGCATGGCGAGATCCTGGTGATGCGGGCCGGCGGGACGGTCACGCCGGCGGCCGAGGCGGCGTTTCAGCAGGTGCTGAAGAACGATCCATCCAGCGGCATGGCGCGGTATTACCTGGCGCTGGCGGCAATGCAGGCGGGTGAGCCGCGCAAGGCGATCGACGGCTTCCAGACGGTGCTGGCCGGGCTGCCGGCTGATTCGCCGCTGCGCCCGCAGATTGGCCAGAAGATCGCCGAGGCGGCGCAGTCGGCGGGCGTTGCCATGCCGGAACTGGCGCCAGGAACGCCGCCGCAGCCGGCGCCGTCACAACCGCCGGGGCCGGACGCCAATGCCATGGCCGGTGCGGCGAACATGACGGACGAACAGCGCCAGGCGATGGTGCGGGGAATGGTGGCGAAGCTGGCGGCCAAGCAGCAGGCGGATCCGACCAACCTGGATGGCTGGTTGCGGCTAGGCCAGGCGTATGCCGTACTGCACGAGCAGGACCAGGCGGCCGATGCCTATGACAAGGCGGCGAAACTGCGGCCAGACGATACCTCGATCCCGTTGCAGGAAGTCAGGGCGCTGCTGGGTGACCATGCGCCGACCGACAAGCTGCCGGTGCGGGTCGTCAGCCTGCTGAAGCAGATCCAGGCTGCGACGCCTGACCAGCCGTTGGTGCTGTGGTATCTGGGAATGGATGCTGTTCAGAACGGCAGGCCGGGTGAGGCGCGCGCCTACTGGGGCACGCTGCTGACGAAACTGCCGGCGGGGGATGATACAAAGATGATCAAATCGGCGATCGACAACCTGCCGGCTGCGAAATGACGTGCGCTGCCTGGCAATGTCGGCTGACGTGATGCGATATGCAGGATGGGGATGTAGTGGACAGGAAGGGCCGCAAGCCCTGCATTTTGTCGATACTTGCGGTCTTGCAACAGAGACTGATTTTGCCCCTGCTCATGTTCAGGCGGCGGATCGGGTCAACTCCGAGACTTTCCGCATCAGCGGTCCGTGACCTACAGCCGCATGCCCGACCTCGGTGGCCGCGATGTGGAAGTAGTTCGCGATGTATACCCGAACCGCACTGGTGCGGCCGCCTGCGTGCCCGGCCGCTTCGATCTGACGCACCAAGGTGCTCATATCCTGCGCTTCGCGCTCACAGATTTCGCCCAGCATATCCCAAAGCTCGGGCTCCAGCCGCATGCTGGTCCGGCCGCGCTCGGCGACGACGTTACGATTGACTAAACGACTGACTGTCATGGCCACCTCCTATTGCCAGGCAACAGGAAACCAGAAAGGTGTTAAAAGAAGGTTCACAAACCGAATGAAACGGTATTTTTTTGGCATATCATAGTAGTTAAACCGGTAGCGGAGCCGCCTTCATCCGCTCCATGCTGAAGCGGCTGCTGACATTCCGCAGCGGGACGGCAGCGATCAATTTGCGATAGAAGTGATCATAGGCGGCGATGTCGGCGACCACGACATGCAGCAGATAATCGACATCCCCGCTCATGCGCCAGGCGTCGACGATCTCTGGCGTGCCTCGGATCACGGTCGCGAACCGGTCGAGCCATCCGCTTGAGTGGTCGGCGGTCTCGACGGCAACGAAGACCGAGACCGGCAGGCCAACCTTGTCGGCATCGAGGATGGCGACCCGGCGTTGGATGATGCCGTCCTGCTCCATCCGGCGGATGCGCTTCCAGCATGGCGTGGGGGTGAGGCCCACCTTGGCGGCAATGTCGGCGAGCGACAACGAGGCGTCGACCGAGATCAGCCGCAGGATTTCCCGGTCTAGGCGGTCGAGTTCCTTGTCCACGGACATCTGCCCGAGTCCTCCTGAGGCGGTTGTGCGGTGCGGATGGTCATGCGGCGGGCGCCCCTGGCCCGCATCGCCCCACGGGACCCATGCTTACCCGGCTGAGGAAGAGAAGAAAATACTCGGAACGCACGAACGAAACAGGATTATAGCAGATTAATTTTCCTGCTGTGCGGCTTGCTCCTCCGGCGTCCGCAGCGTCAACGCCAGCGCGTGCATGCCGCCCTGTTCGGCTGGACCAAACTCCGCCGCCAGGGCGGTATGCACCGCGCGAGACCGGGCGACGCGGTTGACGCCTTGGAAGGCGGCGCTGACCAAAAGCACGCTGTAATGCGACTGGCCGCCAGGCTGCGCGCCGGAATGGCCAGCATGATGGGCGCTGTCGTCCGTGATCCGCAGAACGCTGGGTGCAAACGACTGGGTCAGCAGGGTGTGCATTCGATCGGCACGGGACTGCGGTGCGGTATCTGTCATCCCGCTGTTATCGGGCTTTTCGCCGGGTTCGCCAAGATGCAGCCCGACGCTTCGTTCGGTGCCTGCGACGCGGAACGCTGCTGCCTCAGGTCGCTGCCGCAACAGGCGGATGATCCAGCCAGCGCATTGGGCGGACAGGCTTCACCAGCGGCCGTACCTTGGCATCGGTGGCTGAACATGCGCTGGACAAGCGACGGCGCGAGCTTGCAATCATGCCGTCCATGTGCCGCAGCGGTGTGTGGATGTAGCTTGCCGGCCGAGCGGCAGGGACCTGAGCCGGCTCAGGATTATCCCGGCAGCCTTTGCTTTGCAAAGCATCGGCCGCGGCAAGACGCAGGGCTACAACGGTCGGGTTGCCGTGTACGTCCGCGTCGGCGTCACAGGCTGCCAGCGTCCGCAGGATTGCCGCCCGCGCGGCGACTTGATCTGGCGAGCCGCGCAGGAAGGCAGGCATCAGTCGGCCAACGACGTAGTCAAGCAGCAGACTGATGTCGGTAGGCATGATTTGACGCTTCCGGATGCAATTTATGCTTTGTTCCTTAATGACAGCTTCGGAATGAAGCAAGAACAATCTTGACTACATCTGCACCCGTATGGGGCAGACCCACCGCGCGTATGGGTCGAGGCCATTCACGCAAGGCATTTACAGGCGCCCGCACTCGTCTGAAGCTATGCATCGTGCTTCGATGCCATCACCTGTTCCCGTTCGCCGCTGTCGTTCTGCTGGGGCTGGCTGATCAGCCGGCTTTCGGGCAGACGACGTTGACCATCCTGACGCACTATACGGATGCACAACGCGAACCGCTAACAGTCTGCCTGCATAGGTATGAACAGGAACATCCCGGCATCCGCATCGTTCATCAGCAGGCCGAGATCGAGGACTACCTGCAGACCGTCGTGACGGCCAAACTGAGCGGCACGTCGCCAGACATCTACAACATCTACTCGATCTGGGGTCCGCAACTGGTCCAGGCTGGTCTGCTAGACCCACCGCCCGACCGTATCAGGCGGCTTGTCGACGCAGCGTATCTGCCAGGCACCGTCGAGGCCATCACGGTGAATGATCGGGTCTGGGGGATCCCCGCCGAGGTCAGCACCTTCCTGCTGATCTACAACAAGCGGCTGTTTCGCCAGGCCGGAATAGCCGCACCGCCGCGTGATTGGGACGAGGTCGTTGTGGATGCAGCCCGGATTGCCCGGCGTAATGAACAGGGCAAATTGACGACCGCGGGCTTCGCTTTCGGGCCTACCGCAGGCGGCAGTGTCTATCCGTTTCTCACCCTTCTGCTGTCACACGGCATCGTGCCGTTCAACCGCGCGCTCGATGGTACCAACCTGACGGAAGCGGGCGCGATTGATGTGCTGTCGCAGACCGACCGGCTGTTCGCCAACGGCAGCACCGACAACACCATCCAGGTGCGCGACTTCCCAAGCGGGGCTGTCGGCATGATGATTTTCGCGAATTGGTACAAGGCCACGTTGTCGCAGGCCTTCGGTGCGGCGATGGACGACATCGTTGGCGTCGCGCCGATCCCGGCGGGACCCGGTTGGCGGACCTTGCAATATGCGTTCTTTTGGGGTGTCAATATGGACAGCCCACGCAAGACGGAGGCCTGGAACCTGCTCGCCTGGCTCAACACGCCACCCACGGCACGTCAGCCGTCGTGCACCGGCGCGATGCTGGGCCGGCTCGGTGCCTTGACCGGCAACAAGGCCGACCTGGCGGCAGATCCAGAAGACTACAGCAGTGCGTTCAGCAAGCCGTTCGCCGAAGCGATCGCCTCCGGCCGGGCGGGCTCCTTGGCCAACCTGCTGCACTACAGCGAAATCCAAGACGCCCTGCGGCTGATGATCGCGCGGGCCTGGAGTGGGGCGCTGACCCCGCAGGCAGCGTTGCGTGGCGCGGATCGCCGGATCACCGATATCCTGTCCGACACCAACTGACGGCTGAGCGGGAATGTCGTTGCTGTACTCCCGCCGAGCGGCGCCATGGCTGTTGCTGGCACCTGTTCTGATCCTGGGTACGATCTTTTACGGAGCGCCGATCGCGTTCTCGTTCGCCATGAGCCTGACCGACTGGAACGCGCTGGGTGCTGCGCACTGGCTGGGGCTGGGCAACTATGTCCGGTTGCTGACCGCGGACCCACCTTTCGTTCGATCCCTGGTGCAGACTTTCGTGCTGGCGCTCGGCAGCGCCCTGATCGGTATTCCAGCCGGTCTGGCGCTTGCGCTGGCGGTCACGGCGGGGCGATACCGGGCCGTATGGCGAACGATCTTCTGGCTGCCCGCGATCACCAATATCGTGGCGGTGGCCTATGCCTGGCAGTATGTGCTTGACCCGACCTATGGCATCCTCAACCGGCTTCTCGCGCTATTCGGGATAGCCGGGCCAGCGTGGCTGAACCAGCCGGTCATGGCGGTCATCTCGGTCGCGACAGTGATGGCGTGGCTGACGCTCGGCCACAACATGCTGCTGTTCTCCACCGGGCTGGAAGCGATCGACGTTGCGGTCATCGAGGCGGCGCGCAGCGATGGCGCCTCGGCTGCGCAGATCTTCTGGCACATCACCCTGCCGCTGCTGCGTCCAACCACGCTGTTCGTGCTGGTCAGCACGCTGATCTCGGGCATGGGTTCGTTCGCCCTGATCCTGGTGCTGACGGAGGGGGGACCCGATGACAGCACCATGGTCACGGCGCTGTTCATGTACCGCACCGCGTTTGAGTCGTTGCGCATGGGGCGAGCATCCGCAGTTGCCGTGCTGCTGACGCTGATTACGTTGATGCTGTCGTTCATCCAGTTGCGCCTGTTCGGGCGGGATCTCGAGGCATCGGCGTGAAACTTCGCGCGCGGTCAATAGAGCGGTTCCACTAAGGGTGGAACCGCTCCAGCTCATCATTTCACGCGGCTACTCGCGCAGCATCGCGCGTTTGCGCGATGCCAAGCTGCGCGAAGCCGCTTTAGCCGCGTTGCGGATCGCCTTCCTGACCCTGGCCGCGATAGTGACCATCCTGCCGTTTGCCGACATGATCATCGGCGCCTTGCGCACACCCGCGGATCTGCTGTCGCGGCCGCCAGTCTACATCCCTGCGCATCCGGCATGGTCGAACTTCCACCGTGTCTTCACCGATCTGCCGATGGCACGTTGGCTGGTCAATTCCCTGCTGGTGACCACGGCCATCACCGCAGCGCAGTTGGCGAGCAGCGCGGCGGCGGGTTTTGCCTTTGCCAAATACAGGTTTCGCGGCACCCGAACGCTGTTTCGAGCGGTACTCGGCGCCCAGATGTTTCCGTTCTTCCTGCTGTTGATCCCGATTTTCATCATCTTGCGTTACTGGCCGTTTGCCGGTGGCAACGACAGCCTGGGGATCGGGGGCCATGGCCTGCTGGGCGGCTACGCCGCGATGATCCTGCCATTCTGCGTCAGTTGGTACGGCATCTTCCTGATGCGCCAGTTCATGCTCGCGGTCCCTGACGAGCTGCTGGATGCGGCACGGATCGATGGTGCCTCGGAGATCGGCATCTTCGCCCGCATTGCCTTGCCATTATCGCAGCCCGCGCTGGTGACGCTGGGCATCTTCGTATTTGTCTACCAGTGGAACGAGGTGATCTGGACCATGACGGTCACCCGCAGCGTGCCGTCATTGCAGACGGTGCCCGTGGGCATCTACCTGCTGCGCGGCGCATTCACTGAAATCGAGACGCGATCGCTGCAGCAGGCTGCGTTGGTGGTCAGCGTTGTCCCAACATTGGTTCTGTTCCTGCTGCTGCAGCGCTTCTACGTGCGTGGTCTGACCCTCGGTGCGCTGAAGGGCTGACTTTTCGGGCTGCTCGGCGGGTGTTGCTGGTCGGTTCGCCGCATTCGACGGCGAACGTCTAGAAGGGCAGTGAGACGAAGGTGCGGAGCACAATCAGCCTCAGCGCAGCATGGCATCTTGCCGGCTGATGAGACCGTCATTGCTGGCTTCCCTGGCCTCGTGCCGCGGCAGGTCGCAACTGGTCAGCGAGTATGGATTGATAACGTTCCGTTCCGTTACGAACCGCGACATTTCGTGGACGTTCTGTAGCGTCAGCGCCTGCAACACGAATGGCTTGACATTGCGGCAGAATGCTGAACCCTGCCGCACCCCTTGCAGCGACTGGGCGTTTGCCAGTTCGGCGATATATTCGTCCCGTCGCTGTTCGCCAACCGGCCCATATGCGCGGTCGAAATGTGCGGCGACCTGATCATAAGAATCCAATAGTTCAGTTTGATGGCGCTGGACAAAGACGTTATACTCATCTTGTTGGTCGCAGGTCAGGGCGGCGATCATCAACTGGCTTTGCAGCGCGCGGACGTCGGACACAGTCTTCTCGGCGCCTATTAGACATTCGGCCGCCGCCGCGGCGGGTTGGTAGACCGCAGTAAGCACCGCAAGGGCGTTCAGCACCGGAAGTAACCGGAATGTCCGAGCAATGGCCGCGATTGCCGCTGACGCTCCAGCCACCATAGCGTCTGTTGTGCGGTTGATCGGGCGACGCCGCAGGCTGGTCACTTCATCCGTGGCAGCAGCAGCGCCCCGCGACGGCAGTTCCACGGCAGATCTGTTACTTGACGAGTTTAACTCCGTGACAAATCGGGGTATTCGCGAAGCAGCGGAACGATGGTGAGAAGGCGCAGGCATTCTAACCTCCTGATCAGGCGGTCCCAATGATCGGAACGCGGGCGGAGGATAACCAAGTGGTTGAAATCAGGTTAATTTCCTGACACGATTTGCCGAATAATTGAGCTTCAATCAGCAAAATTCTATTATCAGTCTGATATGGCAATAATGAGACGAAATGATGAGGTTTTCGCCTGAATGGTGGCCATGCCAGTCAGCGCCTTCGCTGGCGGTCCGCCGCAGTGCTAAACTTTCAGCTTTCTGCCGTCGCATCGAACTGCCTACTTCGCGACCGTTACCAGGTGGATCGTTACAAACCAAGGTTGAAGCGCTTCGGCCGGTGTCCTTAGGCCGGCTGTCTGGTGTCAACCTCGCTTCGTCAAACCAGCGGGTAGCGGCGTGCTCAATACCCCCAGGACCTGGCGCCCGTAACGCTCAAGTTTTGAGGTGCCAACCCCCTTGATCTGACCCAGTTCCTCTAGCGTGCCGGGGCGCGTCGCGGCGATGTCGCGCAGCACGGCGTCGTGAAAAATGACATACGGCGGGATTGACTGACCCTTTGCCTGCGCCAGACGCCACAACCTCAGTGCCTCATACATCGTATCTCCTTGCATTACGTCCGCCCGCACGGCGCCGTCCGCGCCCTTGTGTGCCGGCTTCGTGCCAGACCCGGCACGCTCCACCCGTTCGGGGCGGGATAGTCTTGGCTGGTCCTGCCTCAGCGTAACCTTGGTCTGCCCGCGCAGGATCGGCCGAGCCTCCTCCTCAAGCAGAAACAGGCCGCCGTGGCCAGCGGTGTCGACATCCAATGCCCGCAGCGCAATCAGTTGGCGGATCAGCCCACGCCAATACGTCGCACTGTGGGACGAGCCGACGCCGAACGTGCGCAGGCGGTCGTGGCCATGGCGAAGCACCCCATCGGTGCGCTCGCCGCGCAGGACGGCGATGATATGCGCGCTGCCGAACAACTGGTCGGTCCGGTAGACGGCGGACAGCACCATCTGCGCCTCGGTCGAGGCGTCGGCGGTGACAGGCGGTGCCTCGCAGTTGTCGCAGTGGCCGCAATCGTGCGCCAGTGCCTCGCCGAAGCAGGTCAGCAAAGAGCGGGTGCGGCAGGTGACCGCCTCGGTCAGCGCCACCATCTCCTCCAGCTTGATGCGCGTCACCCGCTTGCGGTCTTCGGGCGCAAGGGACTGGGTAAGCCAGTGCCTGGCCTGTGCAACGTCCTGGCCGCCATAAAGCAGCAGCGTGTCGGCCGGATCGCCATCGCGCCCGGCGCGGCCGATCTGCTGGTAATAGGCTTCGGGGCTGTCGGGCATATCAAGGTGGACGACGAAGCGGACATCCGGACGGTCGATCCCCATGCCGAAGGCGATGGTCGCCACCACCACCAGAGGCTCGCCGGAGCGGAAACGAAGCAGGGAGTCCCGCTTGTGCTCCGGGTCAAGACCGGCATGGAACGCCAAGGCGGGAAATCCCTTCTCATTCAGCCGCGCCGCCATCCGCTCCGTTTTGGCTCGGCTGCCGCAGTAGACGATGCCGCATTCACCGCGGTGACGACGCAGGAAGTCGAAAAGCTGCGCGGTTTCTCCCACCTTTGGCTGCGCCGACAGCCGAAGGTTGGCGCGGTGGAAGCTGGAGACAAAGATTTTCGCCGTTGGCATGCGCAGGGCGGCGAGAATATCCTGTTGCGTGCGCGGATCGGCCGTGGCGGTCAGGGCAATGCGCGGCACGCCGGGAAACATCTCGGGGATGCGGGCGAGTGCGCGATACTCGGGCCGAAACTCGTGGCCCCACTGCGAGACGCAATGCGCTTCATCCACCGCGAACAGGGCGAGCGGCAGGCGCGACAGCCGCTCGGTCGTGCCGTCGCTGAGCAGGCGTTCGGGCGAGACATAGAGCAGATCCAGCCGCTGCTCGATCAGGTCGCGGGTGATCGAGCGCGCCTCGGCCGGATCAACCTCGGAATGCAGTGCGCCGGCGTTGACACCGACCTGGCGCAGGGCTGCCACCTGGTCATCCATCAATGCGATCAGCGGCGAGATGATGACCGCCGTGCCGGCGCGGCAGAGTGCCGGCACCTGGTAGCAGATGCTCTTGCCGCCGCCGGTCGGCATCAGCACCAGGGCGTCGCCGCCGGAGACGACGTGGTTGACCGCTGCATCCTGCTGCCCGCGAAAGGTGGGAAAGCCGAAAATCTGGCGCAGCACCTGCGCCGGATCGCGAGACGAGATTTCGGCAGACATCCCGGCGGGGAAACTCCTGATGGAAGCGCTTTGTCATCCGGCCGATTCGCTTCGCAGTGCGAAACCGGCTGGCCAGTGATGGCCGAATCGGAATTTGTTCGGGCCTTATTATAACTGAGAGGATGGTCCTCGCGAAGTTCAACAGTCGCTCCAGTCCAGACCGCCGGGTGAACCACAGGCAAGCCGCATCCCTTGTCGTGCGAGCACGGCGCATCGGCCTAGTATCGCCCATCAGTGAAGCGCGATACGTCGGCTTGGCTTGAAGTGGCCGATTCACGCGGCGAAGCGCGTGCAGCAATTCTCGGCGATCGGACACTAGGCGACTTGCGCGGCCTTCAACTATTCCGCCGGTAACCTGTGGCAGCCTTGATCGCGATGGGCAAATCCCCATCACAGTGCCATGCCGACGCAGAACGAAATCGATGCCGCTGACCATCAGGCCCGCCAGTGGTGCTTCCCGATGCCGGGCCCGTTGCCGATTGGCTCCGAACGCCATCGTGATGCGGCCTGCCAGATGTTCCGCGAGACGTTCAATCCCTACAAGCCGTCGGTCATCGCTTGGCCGCAGCTTGAACCGGAGGCGCTGGGCCGGCTGACCAGCCTGCCGATCTGGAACATCGCTGTCAGCACCGAGAACAAGGCACGCGCCCGGATGCAGGCATATGCCGACGTGGTTGACGACGCCGCCTGGCGCGAGGCGATCGGCCAGAACGGATGGGAGGAGGGACGGCATCGGGAGGTACTGGCGAATCTCGTCACCAGTTATGGCATCAAGCTGGAGCCGGAGTCAGCCGATAAGCTGCCGGCTGACCGGGAATGGGGCTACCTGGTAACCGGCTATTCCGAATGCATCGACAGCTTCTTCGCATTTGGCCTGTTCGAGTTGGCGCGCCAGTCCGGTTACTTTCCACCCGCACTGGTCGAGACGTTCGAGCCGGTGATCCAGGAGGAGGCGAGGCATATCCTGTTGTTTGCCAACTGGCTGGCGTGGCATCGCAAGCGGCTTGGCATATGGCGGCGGCTGCGGTTTGAATGGCGCGTCATTCAGGCGTGGACGTTCCTGGGCTGGGAGCGGATCGGAATGGCTCGCGGCATGGAGGGAGAGGCGCAGGGCGACAACAATTTTACCTTGAACGGCAGCCAGTCGGTCAGCGATGCGGCGCTGCATCCGCTGGACCTGATGGTGATCTGCCTGAGCGAGAATGATCGGCGGTTCGCCGGCTATGATCCGCGCCTGCTGCGCCCGACGACGACACCATTCCTGGCGCGAACAGCGGTGCGGATCGGCCGACTGTTCCGCCGTGGCCCGGTTGCTGATCCGATGGGTGCGGCGGCATCTTGACGAACACGTGTGGACTCGTCTGTACGGCGATCTGACATAGTGTTGTTACAGTTTCCGGGCAGGGTGCGGGCGATGATCTTACCCTTTATGCAACTGGTACGGCGTGTCGCGGTGCTGACCGCGATCTTCGCGGCTTTTCTGGGTCTGGCAGGTCATCCGGCCCAGGCGCGGATTTTTGTCGGCGTTGGCATTCCGTTCTACGGGCCGGGTTTCTATCCGGGTCCGTACTATTATCCGCCGCCGTATTACTATCCGCCGCCGCCCCCGGTGGTCTATGCGCCGCCGCAGCAATATGCCCCTGCGCCAGCAACCTCTCAGGCGGGGCAGACCTGTTACGCAGGCGCCTATGTCTGCCCGATGGAGCGTCCGGTTGCATCCGGTGCCGGCTGCTACTGTCTGGGTAACGGTGGTCAGCGGGTGGCGGGCCGGGCGAACTGATGACGGAGGGCCCGCCTCGGGCCGATCAGCCCAGACCAGCCAAGGCGCCGGATGGCAGCGTCAGCATGACGCGCGCACCGAGGGACTCGGACCCCTTCAGGCAGTCGCCAATCGAGGACTACGCCATGATTGGCGACTGCCATACGGCGGCGCTGGTGAGCAAGGCTGGATCGATTGACTGGCTGTGCTGGCCGCGCTTTGACAGCCCATCCTGTTTCGCCGCTCTGCTGGGTTCGGCGGAGAACGGCTATTGGCGAATTGCTCCGCAGCATGTCCCGCTGCGGATCTCGCGGCGCTACTGGCCAGGCACCATGATCCTGGAGACGGTGTTCGAGACGGCAGAAGGTTCGGTTGCCCTCATCGATTTCATGGCGGTTGAGAAAAGCTCCGTCGTCCGCATCATCGAGGGACGCAGCGGCAAGGTGGAGATGCGCCTCAACCTGGCGCTGCGTTTCGAATACGGCTCCGCCGTGCCTTGGGTCACCCGGCTGAACCATGACAGCGGCATTCTTGCGGTTGCCGGGCCTGACCAGGTGGTGCTGAGAAGCGACGCCAAGTTGCACGGCAAGGACATGACCACCATTGCCGGCTTCACCGCAGAGGCCGGGAAGCGGATGCGTTTCGTGCTGACCCATGCGCCCTCTCATCTTTCTGTGCCGGTTCCGCCGGACGCCGAGGCGGCGCTGGATGATACCGATACGGCTTGGCGTTCCTGGTCCGGGCGATGCACCTATCGCGGGTCCTACCAGTCGGAGGTTGAGCGCTCGCTGCTGACGTTGAAGGCGCTGAGCTATTATCCGACCGGCGGCATTGTTGCAGCGCCCACAACGTCGCTGCCGGAACAACTGGGCGGTTCACGCAACTGGGACTACCGTTACTGCTGGCTGCGTGATGCTACGTTCACGCTGATGGCGCTGGTGCACGCCGGCTATCGGGAAGAAGCGAAGGCCTGGGGCGCCTGGCTGCGGCGCAGCGTTGCCGGCACGCCGGCACAGTTGCAGATCCTGTATGGCCTGGCCGGCGAGCGTTGCATCCAGGAGTGGGAGGTCCCGTGGCTTGCGGGTTATCAGGGCTCCAGGCCGGTGCGCGTCGGCAATGCCGCTAGCGGCCAACTGCAGCTCGATGTGTATGGCGAGCTGGTCGACGCACTGTATCAGGAGGCGGCGTTTGGCCTAGTCCGACCAAACGCCAGTTGGGCACTACAGCGCGTACTCGTGAGCCACCTGGAGAAGATCTGGCAGAAGCCGGATGAAAGTATCTGGGAGGTTCGCGGCGGTTCACGGCACTTTACCTTCTCAAAGGTGATGGTCTGGGTTGCGGTCGACCGCGCCATCCGCGGCGCGGAGAACTTCGATCTGACGGCGCCGTTAGAGCGCTGGAAGGCGCTGCGGACCCGCATTCATGAGGCTGTCTGCCGCGATGGCTTCAGTGAGGCGCGTGGCAGTTTCGTCCAGTATTTTGGCGGCGACACGCTGGACGCCAGCCTGCTGCTGTTGCCGCTGGTCGGCTTCCTACCCGCCGAGGATCCCCGCGTGCAGGGAACGCTGGCAGCGATCGGCAGCGACCTGATGGTCAATGGGCTGGTGCGCCGCTACCACACACAGCAGACCGCGGACGGTCTGACCGGAAGCGAAGGTGTCTTTCTCGCCTGCAGCTTCTGGTATGTCGACAACCTGATCTTGCAGAAGCGTTATGATGAGGCGCGGGCGATGTTCGACCGGCTTCTGGCCTTGTCGAACGACGTGGGTCTGCTTGCTGAGGAATATGATCCGGTGGCGAGACGCCAGCTTGGCAATTTTCCCCAGGCGTTTTCGCATCTGGCATTGATCAACACGGCGCTTAATTTGGAAAGCCTCGCCTCACCGGCTGCCGAGCGAAGCCGACAGGATGAATCCTCTATTACGAGATGATGACCGTTACAATTCAAAGTGGCTTCGGTGCTGATTGACCGGGGCATCGGTTAGTCGACAAACAGGATCAAGGCGTCCAGTGCATCATCGATGAAATCAAACGGTAACGTGCGTTTCGCGGTCGGCTGAACGACGATGCCCTGGTCAGTGCCCCATATCCCCGCGCTGCAGACCCTCATCTTCGTCATAGGATGTCAGCACTGCTGAAGACTCTTGGCCATTCCGGAAGATGTCCAGGTGGATCGACAAGCCTCAGGTAGTGGCAGGCTAGCCAAGCGTATGGACTCAGTTCAGGTGCCTCTACCGATTGCCAGGTTGGTGTCTTGATGACGGTGCGCCGCAGTTGTACTGGAGGCCCCGGAGAAGCACGGTCGCGGAAGATCATTCCCTCACGGATTTTTGACTAGCCAAGTCATCATTCCGTGAAGTGTCTCAGGCTTCATTCAAAAGACATCTTCGCACAATGAGTCACGCATTCGTGATCATGTAAAGGATGATGGATAAGTGCCAGCACGTTGAAAACTCCTTGAAACAACGCAAACGGAATACGGCAGCATATTATTTAAGAAACCGAATCGAATTGGCCTGCTCATTACGCTTTTTCATAAGTCTGGGATTCACGTTTTAAACAACTCCGCTCCGAACGGTATTCAAGTTGGTGTCTCATCACCGCGCTGTTATCTAGCTCCTAACCAAAAGGAGCGTTCCAGTGCGGCAGACACCCCCGACGAAACCGTTCATCTCGCCGCCGCACAGCGTGGTGATGAGCCGCCAGCATCATTCGCTGACGCGAGGACTGCTGAACGGGATTATCTTGTCGCTCATTGCATGGATTGCCGCTGGCTATTTGACCTACGTGCTGCGCTGAACGGAGGACGCTGGTTTCCACATGTCTTGGATGACCTGCCGAGGCGAAGGTGGATCAAGGCGCCGCACAGCAGGGCGTTGCCGGGGCCGTCATGGCTTCGGATTGCGTGAGCCGGATGCACGCGACAGCCGATCCGCGGTTCGCCACGCCGGACGACCGCATTAAGGCCACGGGATTACGACCGGCCTGATCCGGTCGCGATCCTGTAGTTGCTGCGCCAGCTACCTGTGCATCACAGGCCGCCGCTGATGATTGTGCGTGCAGGCAGCATTATCTGACGCATCAACCCGCCAGGAAGCAGCTATCTGCCGTAGGTGATTTAGGAATTCAAACTGCAACTTTCGGTTGTGCATCGGTAGCGCTTGGGGTTTGAGTCAGAGCTTCATAAGCCCAGCAGCAGCATTTTCAGCATACACTCGTAACGGTAACGCACTTTTATACGTGTGCGGCCTTGCACCATTTCACGGCCTATGCAAAACGCCCCGCACACTGGAATCAATTTAACTGAGGAGACGTCCGGGGGTGACAGACACCATCCTGGAGACAGAAGGCCTGACGCGCGAGTTCGGCGGCTTCGTGGCGGTGGACGGGGTGAACCTGCGCGTTGGCACCGGAACGATCCACGCATTGATTGGTCCAAACGGTGCCGGCAAGACGACATGCTTCAATCTGCTGACGAGCTTTCTGCCGCCCACCCGCGGCAAGATCGTCTTCAAAGGGCGCGACATCACCGGGATGAAGCCGGCCATGGTGGCCAGGTTGGGGCTGATCCGCAGCTTCCAGATCTCTGCCGTGTTCCCACACCTGACGGCGCTGGAGAATGTCCGGCTGGCGCTGCAGCGCGCGCGAGGGGCCAGCTTCGACTTCTGGCGATCTGAGCGGGCGCTTGCGGTCTATGACGACCGAGCGCGCGAGCTTTTGTTCGATGTCGGGCTGTCGGGGCTGGCTGAGACGGTGGTAGCCGACATGTCCTATGGCCTGAAGCGTGCGTTGGAGATTGCGACGACGCTGGCACTTGAGCCGGAGATGATGCTGCTGGACGAGCCAACAGCGGGTATGGCGCATGGCGACGTGGACCGCATCGTCGAGCTGATCAAGCGCATCCGCAAAGGCCGCACCATCCTGATGGTGGAGCACAACCTGTCGGTGGTGGAAGGGCTGTGCGACAAGATCACCGTGCTGACGCGCGGCCGGGTGTTGGCCGAGGGTACTTATGAAACCGTCTCTAAGAACCCAGACGTGATCGCCGCTTATCTGGGGACGGTCGATGCCTGATGTGCCATGTCTGAGATCTACCATGCCCGGGGTCCATCATGCTTGAGATAGCGGGCCTGAATGCCTGGTATGGCGAGAGCCACATCCTGCACGGTGTCGACTTTGAGGTGCGCGAGGGAGAGGTCGTCACCCTGCTGGGCCGCAACGGCGCGGGGAAGACCACCACCATGAAGTCGATCATGGGGCTGGTGCCGCGCCGAGAAGGGCACGTGAAGTTCCGTGGGGCGGAGATGGTCCGGCTGATGCCCAACCAGATCGCCCGGGCCGGCATTGCCCTGTGTCCCGAGGAACGCGGCATCTTTGGTTCACTTTCAGTGACCGAAAACCTGATGCTCCCGCCTATCGTCGCCCCGGGTGGGCTGTCGGTCGACGAAATCTACACCTTGTTTCCCAACCTGCGTGAACGCGCCCGAACCGCGCACGGCACCAAGCTGTCAGGCGGCGAGCAGCAGATGCTGGCGATCGGCCGCATCCTGCGAACCGGATCAAAGATGCTGCTGCTGGACGAGCCGACCGAAGGTCTGGCCCCGGTCATTGTGCAGCAGATCGGCCGCACGATCCGCGAGATCAAGCAGCGCGGCTTCACCGTTCTGCTGGTGGAGCAGAACTTCCGTTTCGCCGCGACGGTTGCCGACCGCCACTACGTCATGGAACACGGCAAGATTGTCGACATGATCCCCAACCATCTGCTCGAGTCCAGCATGGGCAAGCTGCACGAGTACCTGGGCGTTTGAGTAAGGGGGCGTTTGAGTAGGGGGCGTTTGAGTGGGGGGCGTTCGAGCGTGGACGTTTGAGCGTGGACGTTTGAGCAGGGGCGGATCGGTCCCACTGGACGGATGGCAGACTTCGACCAAAAGGAAAAAGGTTCATTGATGACACTGACCCGCCGTTCTGCACTTGCCACGGCCGCTGTCGCCGCCGCGTTGCCCGCGACCCGCCCTGCCCGCTCTCAGGCGCAGCCCGTGATCAAGATCGGCGTGCTGAACGACCAGTCGGGTCCCTATACCAATACCGGCGGCATTACCTCGGTGATCTGCGCCAAGCAGGCGCTGGAGGACTTTGGCGTCGCCGGCAAAGGCATGCATGTCGAGGTGATCACCGCCGATCACCAGAACAAGCCGGACCTCGCGGTGTCGATCACCCGGCAGTGGTTCGACCGTGACGGCGTGGACGTGCTGATGGACGTTCCAACCTCCTCGGTCGGGCTGGCGCTGCAGTCGGTGGCGCGCGAAAAGAACAAAGTCTATCTGAACGTGGGCGCCGCGACCTCGGCGCTGACCGGCAGCCAGTGTTCGCCAAACTTCATCCACTGGGTTTATGACACCTATATGCTGTCACGCTCGACCGGCGGTGCGATGGTCAAGGCAGGTGGCGATTCCTGGTACTTCCTGACCGCGGACTACGCCTTCGGCAAGCAACTGCAGCAGGACACCTCCAACCTGGTAACGGCAGCAGGCGGCAAGGTGATGGGATCCGCGCCCTATCCTTTCCCAGGGACAACGGATTTCTCCTCGTTCCTGGTGCAGGCGCAATCCAGTGGGGCAAAGGTGCTGGGTCTGGCCAACGCCGGCGGCGACACGGTCAACTCGATCAAGCAGGCGCATGAGTTCGGCTTGAATGCCTCCATGAAGATCGCCGCGCTGCTGATGTTCATCAATGACGTGCACGCGCTGGGTCTTGAAACCGCCGGCGGCCTGAACCTGACCGAGAGCTTCTACTGGGACATGAACGACAAGACCCGAGCATTCACCAGGCGTGTGCTGCCGAAGACGCCGAACAATTATCCGAACATGATCCATGCTGGCTGCTACTCGGCCACGCTGCACTACCTGAAGACGGTCGCCGACATGGGGGCGGCCGAGGCGAAGAAGGACGGGGTTGCCACGGTCAACCGCATGAAGGCCATGCCGGTCGAAGACGATTGCTTTGGCAAGAGCAAGATCCGCGAGGACGGCCGCAACATGGTTCCGGCCTTCCTGTTTGAGGTGAAGACGCCGGGCGAGAGCAAGGGGCCGTGGGATTACTACAAGCTGAAGGCGACGACGCCGGGTGAGCAGGCCTATCGCCCCCTGGCCGACGGCCACTGCTCGTTCATCAAGGCGTAAAAGAACCCAGGGAACGGCGAAGCCGGAAAACGACCATGATGATGATATTCGGCATTCCCGGTCCGCTGTTGTTCGGACAGCTTCTGCTCGGGCTGATCAACGGTGCCTTCTACGCCATGCTCTCGTTGGGCCTGGCAGTGATTTTCGGCATGCTCAACATCATCAACTTTGCCCACGGGGCGCTGTTCATGATGGGTGCGTTCGCCTCGTGGATGCTGCTGAACTATGTCGGCATCGGCTACTTTCCGGCATTGATCCTGGCACCGCTGCTGATCGGCATCTTTGGCGTCATCCTGGAGAAGACCATCATCAGCCGGCTGTACAAGCTAGATCATCTGTATGGGCTGTTGCTGACGTTCGGCCTGGCGCTGGTAATCGAGGGGCTGTTCCGCAACGCCTATGGCAGCTCTGGTCTGCCCTACCGCATTCCGGACGTCCTGCAGGGTGCCACCAACCTGGGTTTCATGTACATGCCGAACTACCGCGGCTGGGTCGTGCTCGCGGCACTTGTCGTGTGCATTGCGACCTGGGCGATTATCGAGAAGACGTCGCTGGGGGCCACGCTGCGGGCGGCGACAGAAAACGCGCCGATGGTGCAGGCCTTCGGGGTGAACGTGCCGCGTCTGATCACGCTGACCTATGGCGGCGGCGTGGCACTGGCGGCCTTTGCCGGGGTGCTGGCGGCGCCGATCTACTCGGTCAATCCCAACATGGGCGACAACTTCATCAATACTGTCTTCGCCGTCGTGGTGATCGGCGGCATGGGCTCGATCCTGGGCTCGATCCTGACCGGCTTCGGCCTGGGTGTGGTCGAGGGCCTGACCAAGGTGTTCTACCCGCAAGCCTCGGCCACGGTGGTGTTCCTGGTCATGGTCATCGTCCTGCTGGTGCGGCCACGCGGCCTGTTCGGAAGGGCCGCCTGATGTTTGGATTTTCACGCGCCCAGTCCATCACCTTCGTGGTGATGCTTGTGCTGATCGGGGTCAGCCCATTCGTGCTGTACCCCGTGTTCCTGATGCGGGTTCTGACGGCTGCGCTGTTCGCCTGTGCGTTCAACCTGATGATCGGCTATGTCGGGCTGCTGTCCTTCGGCCACGCGGCGTTCTTCGGCATGGGCAGCTACGTTGCTGCCTGGACGATGAAGAACTGGCACATCGACGCCTCCATCGCCATCATCTTCGGCGGGCTGACCGGTGCCGCACTGGGTCTGGTATTGGGCTACCTGGCGATCCGCCGCTCCGGCATCTACTTCGCCATGATCACGCTGGCCCTGGCGCAGATGGTATACTTCTTCTGCCTGGAAGCGTCGTTCACCGGCGGTGAGGACGGCATCCAGCAGGTTCCGCGCGGTCACCTGTTCGGCTTTATCGACCTGTCGAACGACATGACGATGTACTGGGTGGTCGCCGCGGTGTTCCTGATCGGCTTCCTGCTGGTGCACCGCATCATCCACTCGCCGTTCGGCCAGGTGCTCAAGGGCATCCGTGAAAATGAGCCGCGGGCGACGTCGCTGGGGTATCGCACCGACGACTACAAGCTCATCGCCTTCGTGCTGTCGTGCATGATCGCAGGTGTCGCCGGCGGCACCAAGGCGCTGGTGTTCGGCATCGCCACCTTGACGGACGTGCATTACTCGACCTCGGGGGAGGTCGTGCTGACGACGTTGCTGGGCGGCCTGGGAACCGTATTTGGTCCGGCGCTGGGGGCGCTGGTCGTTACCTCGATGGAGAACTACCTGGCCCAGTTCGGCGCCTGGGTGACAGTGACGCAAGGCGTGATCTTCATGGTCTGCGTGCTGGCGTTCCGCCGTGGGATCATCGGCGAGCTTGGGGCTTACCTGCGCATCTCGCTATAGCAGGATGCCCGAATGAGCGATCAGGCTGGAATGGCCGACCTGGCCCCGTTCATCCTGACCCTGACGTTGGATCCGCCAGCCCAGGCATACTTCGACGCCCTGCGTGCACGGCATTTTCCCGCCGACCGGCTGTTCGTCGGCGCGCACGTAACGCTGTTTCATGCGTTGCCGCGCGATCTGGGACTGGACGTCATCCGACAGGCGGCCGTTGCAAGCGACTGCTTCGCGGTGCAGGTGAGGCAGGTGCGCTTCCTCGGACGCGGCGTGGCGTTGGGGCTGGAGTCTCAACCCCTTCGCGCCCTGCGCAACCGACTGCGTCAAGCTTGGGTCGAGCGTCTGACCTCGCAGGACCAACAGCCCTGGCAGCCGCACGTCACAATCCAGAACAAGGTTGCACCGCAGGTAGCCCGAGCGTTGCGGGATGCCTTGCAGGCTTCCTTCGCGCCATATGAGGTGACGGCAACTGGCCTGGGACTATGGATCTACCGCAATGGTCCTTGGGAGGCCGTCGAGCGCTTTCCCTTCAGCGGAGCCGGATAAGTTTGCGCTACATGCCAAGGGCACGACGATAAATGTCCAGCATGGTTTCCTGCTCCTCGACGTCGGCTGCCTCCTGCTTGCGGATGCGGATCAGTTGACGCAGCACCTTCGGGTCGAAACCCGCCGACTTGGCCTCGGCATAGATGTCCTTGATGTCGTCGCTCAGGGCCTTGCGCTCCTGCTCCAGGCGCTCAATGCGTTCGACGATGCTGCGCAGCCGATCGACCGCTACGCCGCCTGCCTTGATTTCTTCTTCACTGACCGCTTTCGCCATAGACTCGTCTCTCCGCTCAGGCAGGGCCGGCGGGGATAGCTTCAGGGTGCCGCAGGGTCAATGGTTTAGGTCATCGCTGCAGGGCCGAGGCAGCGGATCGAAAGGATGGATGCGCTGATCGTCAGTGCCCGGGGTTAGCCTTGCCGAGCGCTTCCTTCTGCGCGGGTGACGCCTCCGCCTGATACTTCGCCTGCCACTCCTTGTAAGGCATGCCGTAGACGATCTCTCGCGCATCCGGGTCTGCGATGGTGATGCCCTGGGTCGCGGCTTCCTCGCGGTACCAGCGGCTCAGGCAGTTGCGGCAGAATCCAGCCAGGTTCATCAGGTCGATGTTCTGCACATCAGTACGCTTCTGCAGGTGCTGCACCAGGCGGCGGAACGCGGCAGCCTCCAGCTCGGTGCGGGTTGTCGGTTCGATGTCGGATGTGGACATGGGTCTCTCCTTCGCCTTTGCCGGCAAAGATGGCGCGCCCGGCCCGGCTTCGCCATACTTGCGGCGTCGGAAAATGAGAGGAACCGTCGATGCCCCAGGATCCGCCCTGGAACGACACAACCGCTCGGGCGGCGTTGCGCACCCTGTTCAAAGCCGCGATTGCCGCGGCCGACCCGCGCAGCGTGCTGGCGCGCCATCTGCCGGCGAAACCCCGTTCGGGTCGCTGCGTGGTGGTGGGCGGCGGCAAGTCCGCGGCGGTGATGGCGGCTGCATTAGAGGATGCCTGGCCCGACGTGGCGCTGGAGGGCACCGTCGTCACGCGCTATGGCCATGCCGTCCCGACCAGGCGGATCGAGGTGATCGAAGCGTCCCACCCGGTTCCCGACGCCAGCAGCGAGCACGGCGCCAAACGGCTGCTGCAGCGTGTTGAAGGCCTGACCAGCGACGACCTGGTGATCGCCCTGATGTCCGGGGGCGCCTCGGCGTTGCTGGCTGCGCCGGTCGCGGGACTGACGCTTGCCGACAAGCAGGCCATCAACCGCGCCCTGCTGGCCTGTGGTGCCAATATTACCGAGATGAATGCCGTTCGCAAACACCTGTCGGCGATCAAGGGCGGCCGTCTCGCCGCCGCGGCGGCACCGGCCCGCGTGGTGACGCTGGCGATCAGCGACGTGCCTGGGGACGACCCGGCTGTTATCGGCTCCGGCCCTACCGTGGCGGACGCGACCACCTTCGCCCAGGCGCGGGCGCTGGTCGCGCGCTATGGCATCATCCCGCCCGCCGGGGTCCAGGCTCGGCTGGCGCAGGATGCAGACGAGACCCCGAAGCCCGGCAGCCTGACCAACGTCGAATTCCATCTGATCGCCACACCGATGATGGCTTTGCAGGCGATGGCTGCCGAGGCCCGCAGGATGGGTCTTGAGCCGTTGATCCTTGGCGACGCGCTGGAGGGCGAGGCCATCCAGATGGGCAATGTCATGGCCGGCATCGCCCGCTCGGTTCGGCTGCATGGCCAGCCTGTGCGGCCGCCTGCGGTTCTGCTGTCGGGGGGTGAGACCACTGTCACGCTATCAAGCCAGTGCGGCGGCAAAGGGGGACGCAACACCACCTTCCTGCTGGGTCTTGGTCTGGCGCTGGACGGTGCCGCTGGCATCTGGGCGATCGCCGGGGACACCGACGGCATCGACGGTATGGATGAGGTTGCCGGCGCGCTGCTGACACCGGACACGCTTGCACGGGCGCGTGCAGCTTGTATTGATGCGCGCGCCGCGGTTGTCAGCCATGACAGCCATGGCTTCTTCGGGGCTTTGGGAGACCTGGTCGTCACGGGTCCGACCCTGACCAATGTCAACGACGTCAGGGCCATCCTGATCGTCTGACAAATCACAAGGGAATCGTCCATGGCCGTTCGCCCGAAGATGCGTCGCCGGCGCCGCACGAAGATCATTGCCACCCTGGGCCCCTCCAGTTCCTCGATGGAGGTGCTGACCCGGCTGTTCCAGGCTGGTGCGGACGTGTTCCGGCTGAACTTCTCCCACGGCACGCATGAGGACCACGCCGCGCGCTTCGCCATGATCCGCGAACTGGAGGAGCGGTTCGACCGCCCGATCGGCATCCTGGCCGACGTGCAAGGCCCAAAGCTGCGCGTCGGGCGCTTCGGCGGCGGCCGGGTCCATCTGCAGACCGGTCAGCCATTCCGCCTGGACCTGAACGCCACGCCGGGGAACGCCCAGCGGGTCAACCTGCCGCATCCGGAGATCATCGACGCCGCCTCGATCGGTTCCTCGTTGCTGCTGGACGACGGCAAGCTGCGCCTGCGCGTGGTGCACAAGCGGGCTGACGCGCTGGAGACCGAATGCGTGGTGGGCGGCCCACTGTCCGACCGCAAGGGCGTCAACGTGCCCGACGTGGTGCTGCCGATTCCGGCGCTGACGGTGAAGGATCGCGAGGACCTGGAGTTCGCCGTCTCGCACGGCGCCAACTATATCGGGCTGTCCTTCGTCCAGCGTCCGGAGGACGTTGTCGAGGCGAAGCGGCTGATCGACGGCCGAGCCTGGGTGATGGTCAAGCTGGAGAAGCCGCAGGCGCTGGACAATTTGAATGAGATCCTGGCGCTGACCGATGCGGTGATGGTGGCGCGCGGCGACCTCGGTGTCGAACTGCCGCCGGAGGAGGTGCCGCTGGCACAAAAGCGCATCGTCCGGATGGCGCGTTCGCTGGGCAAGCCAGTGGTGGTGGCGACCCAGATGCTGGAAAGCATGATCAGCGCCCCTGCCCCAACCCGCGCCGAAGCGTCTGACGTCGCCACCGCGGTCTTCGATGGTGCCGACGCGGTTATGCTGTCGGGTGAAACAGCCGCCGGGCAATACCCCTATGAAGCGGTCAACATGATGGACCGGATCGTTGCCCGGGTGGAGCAGGACGCCGGCTGGCGGGCGATGATCGACGCCTCTCGCACGCCGCCGATGAAGCATGCGGCCGACGCCATTGCGGTCGCCGCAAGCCAGGTCAGCTTCACCATCGGGGCGAAGGCGATCGTCGCCTTTACCGCCTCCGGCAGCACGGCGCTGCGGGTTGCGCGAGAACGTCCGGCAGCCCCGGTCATCGGCCTGACGCCGAACCACAACACCGCCCGGTTGCTGGCCGTAGTGTGGGGCGTGCACGCGCTGACCACGCCGGATGTGCATTCGATGACCGAGGCGGTCAGCCGCGCCGGCCGGGTGTCGATGACCGAAGGGTTTGCCGAACGTGGCGACGAGATCGTGGTGACTGCAGGTGTCCCATTTGGCCACACCGGGACGACAAACGCATTGCGGGTGGCGACGGTGAAGTAGTACATCCCGAGTGCGCGCGTGTCGTCAGCTCACCATTCATGCGGCGCCAGTCCCGCAGCTTCCGCGCAGGCTGCTGATCACCGACAGACCCCGAAGCTGCGCAGCTTCATCGACGCAGCCGCCAAGGCGTCTGGCCCGCTGCGCTCGGCGGCCCGATCGGGCGGCAGCGTAAGTCCGTTACAGCCAAAGTAGGAATGCAAAGGTTGGCGTGGCTCACTCGGACCAAGAGACATCATGATCATCCGCACGCGTTGCCGCGGAAGCTGAAGCCCCGCACCACACCACCGGCGACGGTAAACGTGGTGTCGCACACCAGCGTCGTGGCAGCCGGGGGAAAGCCGCCGCCATAGTCGAACCAGCCAAAACCCGGCCCGAATCCGTCGCCGGGAACAATTTCAATCCGCCGCTCTTCATAGGTGAGGAATTTCATGCCGCCCGCGTCATAGCTGCGATTGGGTGCGCCCATTGCCGCAGCCAATTCGGTTTCCGGGCGTCCGACCCAATGGCTCAGTTCCGACTGCCGGACCGCCAAGCCATTGGTGCAGCCGGTCAGCAGCAAGATCAGCAGCAGAGCCTTGGCCCGACGCATCATCCTCTCCCTCATCGTCAGGCGCCGTCATATGAGGGTTGATGGCGGCAGCCACAACACCTGGGCGATGCGGTCCGCGCCCGCGGCGATCATTGCCAGCCGGTCGAAGCCGAGGGCAATGCCGGCACTCGCCGGCATCCCGAAGGCCAGCGCGGCAAGAAAATCCTCGTCTAGCGCCCAGTCCGGACCATGCATGGCATGCCGGCGAGCCCGATCCTGGATAAAGCGGGCCCGCTGCTCCACCGGGTCGGTGAGCTCAACGAAGGCGTTCGCAAGCTCAATGCCGCACACGAACAGCTCGAACCGTTCGGCGACGCGTGGGTCCGCCGGGTCACGCCGAGCCAGCGCTGCTTGGGCGGCGGGCCAATGGGTCAGGAAGGTCGGATGCTGGCGACCAAGATGCGGCTCGATCCGCTCCAGCAGCAACCGGAAGAACAGGTCCTCCCAACTCTCCTCGTCACGCAGCGTGGCCCTCGCGGCGGCGGCCAGACCGGCGGCATCGTCGCCGATCGCCAGCAGATCCACGCCGACGTGCAGCCTGAATGCGTCGGCGACCGTGAGACGCTCAATTCGCGACAAGTCGGTGGTCACCCCCCTGCAGCTAACCACGCGAGGCAGCACTGACCGCAGCAGGTCGGTCGTCTCCTCAATCAGAGCGTCCATACCGGCCCCCGGCTGGTACCACTCCAGCATAGTGAATTCAGCAGCGTGCAAATCGCCGCCTTCGCCGTTGCGCCAGACACGAGCGAACTGGAAGATTGGGCCAGACTGGGCAACGAGCAGGCGCTTCATGGCGAATTCGGGACTGGTGTGAAGCCAGAGCGGCTGGCGCCGGCCATCCTGGATTTCGCGCATGGTCGCGAAGGCGCGCAGATGCACCTCCTCACCCGGTACGGGCACTGCGTATGATGTCTCGACTTCCTGGTAGCAGCGTGACTGGAAGAAGTCGCGCGCCGTGCGGAGCAAGGTCGAGCGCCGCTGCAGGAATGGCAGACGGGCAGCCAGACTTTCGGGATGCCAGGCGGGAAGGCTCATCCCGCGATATTTACCGGAAGGACCGGTCTGCCGTCATATTGCCACAAAACTGACACTCCACCGCCGCGGTTGATACCAAATTGTCGACAGTCGTTGGGAAAAAGGGTATTTATCATGAGCCTGATACTGCTGCTGATAATACTGTTTCTGCTGTTTGGCGGCGGTGGCTTCTACGGTTATCGGTCTGGTTACTATACCGGTACGCACTATGGCGGCGGTATGACCCTTGTTGTCGTGATCATCGTGCTTGTTCTGCTGTTCGGCGGCCACGGCGGTTATTACCACTAGCACAGCGCCGGCGGAACCGGTGAAGACAAGCCCCTGCATAGCCGCTTTACTGGCGGACAATGCAGGGGCCTTTCGTTGCTGAGGCCCTCCATCAGCCAGCCGCGACCTGACCTTGCCTGGACATCAGTCGACGGTGGCAATGCCGGCAAGTGTGTTCCACAAGATAAGGCAAGATGGCCGCGGCTCGAAGACGCCGTGCGGCTTGCCATCCGGACCGTCATGATCGATCCGATGTCGGCATCCTGGGAAGGCCGATAAATACACCCCAACTTGCTGTCGCAACCTCGCGTTTACCGCTACCTGACATGGCTGCTTACGCGGGTTCCGCATTGCACGGACCGCTTGCCGCAGGCCGCAGTTCTGCCTACGTTGCGGTGCGGCAGCAGCATTGCCAATTGCCTGGTCAACGGGCAAAAGGCACATGGCGCGTCTGCGCGCCCTCCTGACAGCTCAGATGTCACGCCTAGGAAAGTTGCGGCAATGCACGAGGTTATGAGTCAAGGTCTGTACGATCCACGCAACGAGCATGATGCCTGTGGCGTCGGCTTTATCGTGAACATCAAGGGCCGAAAATCTCATGACATCATCTCGCAGGGTTTGAAGATCCTGCAGAATCTTGACCATCGTGGCGCGGTCGGGGCCGACCCGCTGGTAGGCGATGGGGCCGGCATCCTGATTCAGATGCCCGATGCGATGCTGAACGACTGGGCGCGCACGCATGGCAAGTCGCTGCCGGCTGTCGGCCGCTATGCCGTCGCTATGTGCTTCCTGCCCCGCGATCCGGGTGCCCGGGATCACGTCATCCAGCATGTCGAGCAGGTCGTCGCCAAGGAGGGTCAGTCGATGGTGGGCTGGCGCGATGTGCCGGTCGATCTGACCGGGCTGGGCAAGACCGTCATTGAGACCATGCCGGTGATCCGTCAGGCAATCATTGCCTCTCACATGTCGATCCGTGATCAGAATGCGTTCGAGCGCAAGATTCTGGCGATCCGCAAGCAGATCCTGAACAACCTGCGTTCCCTGGCTGAGAAGCGCAATATTCCAGGCGTGACGGAACTGTACATGCCGTCGTTCTCCACCCGGACGATTGTCTACAAGGGGCTGCTGCTGGCGACCCAGGTCGGCAGCTTCTACGAGGACCTGCGCAACCCGCTGACCATCTCGGCGCTGGCACTGGTGCATCAGCGCTTCTCCACCAACACGTTTCCGTCCTGGAAGCTGGCGCATCCATACCGGTTCCTGGCCCACAACGGCGAAATCAACACTGTCCGCGGCAACGTCAATTGGATGTATGCCCGCCGCCGGTCGATGGAATCCGACCTGATCGGGCCGGACCTGAACAAGATGTGGCCGATCATCCCGCACGGCCAGTCCGATACGGCCTGTATCGACAACGCGCTGGAAATCCTGGTGGCCGGCGGCTACTCGCTGGCGCATGCCATGATGATGCTGATCCCGGAGGCCTGGGCGCAGGACCCGCTGATGGATCCGCAGCGAAAGGCATTCTACGAATACTATGCGGCGTTGATGGAGCCGTGGGACGGGCCGGCTGCGATCGCCTTCACCGACGGGCGGCAGATTGGCGCGACGCTCGACCGCAACGGGTTGCGGCCGGCGCGCTACGTGGTGACGGACGACGACTACGTCATCATGGCCTCTGAAGCCGGCGTGCTGCCGGTGCCGGAGGAAAAGATCGCCCGCAAGTGGCGGTTGCAGCCCGGGCGGATGCTGCTGATCGACCTGGAAGAAGGCCGCATCATCGACGACGCAGAGATCAAGGAGAAGTTGGCCAAGGAACACCCATACGCGGAGTGGCTGAAGCAGACCCAGTACAAGCTGGAAGAGCTGCCGGAAAGCGAGGAGCAGCCGCCCGCGCCGCTGCCGAACAATCCTGACGCCTTGCTGCAGACCCAGCAGGCGTTCGGCTACACGCAGGAGGACCTCCAGTTCTTCCTGGAGCCGATGGCTGCCAGCGGCGATGACCCGGTCGGCTCGATGGGTACCGACACGCCGCTTGCCGTGCTGTCCGACAAGCCAAAGCTGCTGTTCAACTACTTCAAGCAGAACTTCGCCCAGGTTACCAACCCGCCGATCGACCCGATCCGCGAGGAACTGGTGATGTCGCTCGTCTCCATCATCGGGCCACGCCCCAATCTGCTGGGACACCAGGCCGGCAACTACCTGCGGCTGGAGGTGGCGCAGCCGATACTGACCAACACCGACCTGGAGAAGATCCGCGACATCGACAACCTGGCAGGTGGCGCCTTCCGCACCCGGACCATCGACATCACTTGGCCGGCCGGCGAAGGGGCCGATGGGATGGAGAAGGCGATCTTCCGGATCTGCCAGGAGGCAACCGAGGCAGTGCTGGCCGACTACACCATCCTGATCCTGTCGGACCGCGAAGCGGGAGAGAACCGGATCCCCGTTCCTTCACTGCTCGCCACGGCCGCGGTGCACAACCACCTGATCCGCCAGGGTCTGCGCATGAGCACCGGCATCGTCGTTGAGACTGGCGAGGCGCGAGAGGTGCATCATTTCTGCGTCCTGGCCGGCTACGGCGCCGAGGCGATCAATCCTTACCTGGCATTCGAGACGATCGAGCAGATCCGCACGCACAGCCGGATGAGCAAGTCAGCCGCCGAGGTAAAGAAGAATTACCTGAAGGCGGTTGGCAAAGGGATCATGAAGGTGATGTCCAAGATGGGCATCTCGACCTATCAGTCCTATTGCGGGGCGCAGATCTTCGATGCCGTTGGCCTGTCCTCCGGGTTTGTCGACAAATGCTTCACCGGCACGGCAACAACCATTGAAGGTGTAGGCTTCGCCGAGGTCGCTCAGGAAGCCGTCGCCCGCCACAAGGCTGCCTACGGCAACAATCCCATCTACAAGGGCATGCTGGACGTCGGCGGCGACTATGCTTTCCGCCTGCGTGGCGAAGCGCATGCCTGGACACCAGACTCGATCGCCAAGCTGCAGCGTGCTGTCCGTGGCAATCTGCCGGCGGAGTTCCACACCTTTACCCGCACCATCAACGACCAGAGCGAGCGGCTGCTGACGATCCGCGGGCTGATGGAGTTCAAATTCGTCCCTACGCCTGTGCCGCTTGAGGAAGTCGAGACGGCGCAAAGCATCGTCACCCGGTTCGTCACCGGCGCAATGAGCTTCGGCTCGATCTCACGGGAGGCTCATACCACGCTGGCGATCGCGATGAACCGCATCGGCGGCAAGTCGAACACCGGCGAGGGCGGCGAAGAATCCGACCGCTACAAGAAGCTGCCGAACGGCGACTCTGAACGCTCCGCCATCAAGCAGGTCGCCTCGGGACGCTTCGGCGTGACCACCGAGTATCTGGTCAATGCCGACGACATCCAGATCAAGATGGCGCAGGGTGCCAAGCCCGGTGAGGGCGGCCAGCTTGCAGGGAACAAGGTCGACAAGAATATCGCCCGCGTGCGCTATTCTACCCCGGGTGTCGGCCTGATCTCGCCGCCGCCGCATCACGACATCTACTCGATCGAGGATCTGGCACAACTGATCCATGACCTGAAGAACGCCAACCCGCTGGCCCGCATCTCCGTCAAGCTGGTCTCTGAGGTGGGCGTCGGCACGGTCGCGGCGGGTGTCTCGAAAGCGCGCGCGGATCATGTCACCATCGCAGGCTATGAAGGCGGCACGGGTGCCAGCCCACTCACTTCACTGACTCATGCAGGCTCACCATGGGAGATTGGGCTGGCCGAGACGCAGCAGACCTTGGTGCTGAACGGGCTGCGCAGCCGCATCGCCGTTCAGGTGGATGGCGGTCTGCGCACTGGCCGCGACGTGGTGATCGGCGCGCTGCTGGGGGCCGATGAGTTTGGGTTTGCCACCGCCCCGCTGATCGCCGCGGGCTGCATCATGATGCGCAAGTGCCACCTGAACACCTGCCCGGTCGGCATCGCCACGCAGGACCCGGTGCTGCGCAAGCGCTTCACCGGGACGCCTGAGAGCGTCATCAACTACTTCTTCTTTGTTGCCGAAGAAGTCCGGGAGCTGATGGCGCAGTTGGGGTTCCGCACCTTCAACGAGATGGTGGGTCAGGTTGGCAAGCTGGATACGCGCCGAGCGGTCGAGCACTGGAAGGCGCATGGCGTGGACCTCAGCCGAATCCTCTATCAGCCGGCAGTGCAGCCCGGCGTCGGCATCCATCACACCGAGACGCAGAACCACCATCTGGACCGGGCGCTGGACCAGGTGCTGATCCAGGAGGCCCGGCCGGCCTTGGACGCACAGACACCGGTGCGCCTGGAGCATCCGATCCGCAACATCCACCGCACCGTGGGTGCAATGCTTTCAGGGGAGGTTGCCCGCCGTTACGGGCATGCCGGGCTGCCGGAGGACACCATCTCGATCCGGCTGACGGGCAATGCCGGCCAGAGCTTCGCCGCGTTCCTGGCCCGCGGGGTTTCGCTATATCTGAGCGGCGACGCCAACGACTATGTCGGCAAGGGCCTGTCGGGCGGCCGGGTGGTCGTCAGCCAGCCGCGCAATGCCAAGCGCGACCCGGCGCAAAACATTATCGTCGGCAACACCGTGCTGTACGGCGCGATCGCCGGTGAGGCCTATTTCCAGGGGGTGGCGGGAGAGCGCTTTGCCGTGCGCAACTCCGGCGCTGTCGCCGTGGTGGAAGGTTGCGGCGACCATGGCTGCGAATACATGACCGGAGGCGTCGTCGTCGTGCTGGGCGACACCGGACGGAACTTCGCCGCCGGCATGTCGGGCGGCGTTGCCTATGTGTTTGACGAGCATGCGCAATTCAGGAAGCTGTGCAACATGGCTGGTGTCGAGCTGGAGAGTGTTGGCGCGGCCGAGCTGGGCCTGGCCGACGAGCCCGGCCGGCCGCGCCAGCGTGGCACTAGCGTCGACGAGAACGGCATGGGTGATCCATTGCGTTTCGACGCTGAACGCCTGCGCATCCTGGTTGAACGCCACCTGCTCTTCACCGGCAGCGGCCAGGCTCGGGCATTGCTGGAGGACTGGGAGACGGCGCTGTCGCACTTCGTCAAGGTAATGCCACGTGACTACAAGCGGGCATTGTTGGAACTACGCGCCGAGGCCACCGCAACCGCGACGGCTGCCGCCGAATAGTGAATCTGCCGACCCAGCGCGCCGCGTGAGGCCTTCAACGGGCCGGGCGCGCGACGGGTTGAGCATCAGGAGACGATCATGGGCAAGATTACCGGTTTCCTTGAAATCGACCGCCACGACCGTGCCTATGAAAAGGCCGACATCCGGGTGAAGTCGTTCACCGAGTTCGTCAAGCCGCTGCCGGCTGAGGAACTGAACCGTCAGGCGGCGCGCTGCATGGATTGCGGCATTCCGTTCTGTCACACCGGCTGTCCGGTCAACAACCAGATCCCTGACTGGAACAACCTGGTGTATCGGGAACAATGGCAGCAGGCGGTGGTCAACCTGCACTCCACCAACAACTTCCCCGAGTTCACCGGCCGCATCTGTCCTGCGCCATGCGAGGCCGCCTGCACCCTGAACATCGACGACAATCCGGTAACCATCAAGACCATTGAGTGCGCCATCGTCGACCGTGGCTGGGAAGAGGGCTGGATCGTGCCAGTGCCCCCGGCGCAGCAGACCGGCAAGACTGTTGCAGTCGTCGGCTCCGGCCCGGCGGGAATGGCGTGTGCGCAGCAACTGGCGCGCGCTGGTCATGCGGTGACGTTGATCGATCGTCAGGACCGTATCGGTGGCCTGCTGCGCTACGGCATTCCCGACTTCAAGATGGAAAAGCACCTGATCGACCGCCGGATCGAGCAAATGGCGGCCGAGGGGGTCAGCTTTCGCTGCTCCACTGAAGTCGGCAAGGATGTCTCAATCGACCAGTTGCTGGCCGAGCATGACGCTGTGGTGTTGACGGGTGGGGCTGAATGGCCGCGCAACCTGGATGTCACCGGCCGCGATTTGCAGGGCATCCATTACGCAATGGACTTCCTGACGCAGCAGAACAAGCGCGACGCCGGAGATGACGAGAGCCTGGCTGCCCCCGACGGCGCCATCAGCGCCAAAGGCAAGCATGTTGTCGTCATCGGCGGCGGTGACACCGGATCGGATTGCATCGGCACCTCTATCCGTCAGGGTGCCGCATCGATCACCCAATTGGAGATCATGCAGAAGCCGCCGGTGAAGGAGAACAAGGCGATGGTCTGGCCGGACTGGCCGACCAAGCTGCGTTCCTCCCATGCGCATGAAGAGGGCTGCGACCGCGATTGGGGTGTACTGACCAAGCACGCCATCGGCCAGGATGGCAAAATTACCGCACTCGATTGCGTACGGCTGGACTGGGATCGCACGCCCGATGGCCGCATGATGATGAAGGAGATCCCTGGCAGCGAGTTCCAGCTCAAGGCCGACCTGGTGCTGCTGGCGATGGGGTTTCTGGGCCCGCGGCGCGGCGCCTTGCTGGATGAGTCAGGAATTGAGCTGGATCAGCGCGGAAACGTCATGGCCAACACGGTGCAATACCAGACCTCCCGCGATCGTCTGTTTGCCGCCGGCGACATGCGCCGCGGGCAGTCGTTGGTGGTGTGGGCGATCCGCGAGGGGCGTCAGTGCGCCCGAGCAGTGGATATCGCGCTGATGGGATCCAGCACCCTGCCGAGGTAGAAAAACTGGCGACCGCTTGCGGCGGGAATATTTCATCTCCTGCATTGCATCATGATAGTTACCTCCTCATCTTGCGTTGCGTGATCCGGCAGCATCGGACACGCGCACGGTCACGCGGAGCGGATCCGTTCAAGCGTGCGAATCGTGCGGCTTAACAGGAACCAGCGTCTGCGGTCGGCACCACCTGACCAAGACGCCTCGGAGGTCATCATGGCCAATACAAGCAAGGGAACCGCCCTCATTACCGGGGCCTCATCGGGCATCGGCGCTGTCTACGCTGATCGCCTTGCGCGACGGGGACATGACCTGATCCTCGTGGCGCGCAATGTCACGAGGCTACAGACCCTGGCGGAACGGCTACGGGCGGAGACTGGGCGAGCCGTCGAGGTCCTGCCGGCGGACCTGTCTCTGCCAACCGACACGACGAAAGTCGAGAACAGGCTTGCGCAGGATGCAGCAATCACAGTCCTGGTCAACAACGCCGGAATTACGCTGGCCGGGGGATTGCTACAGGACGAACCTGCCAATCTGCAGCGGCTGATCGCGATCAATATCTCGGCCCCGACCCTGCTGGCCGCCGCCGCCGCCAAGGCGTTCGTTGCTCGCAAGGCCGGCGTCATCATCAACATCTCCTCGGTCCTGGCACTGGCACCGGAGTTGCTGGACGGTGTGTACAGTGGCTCGAAAGCCTACCTGCTCAACCTGACGCTGAAGCTCGCAGGCGACGTGAAGGCAGCCGGGGTTCATGTACAGGCCGTGCTGCCGGGTGCTACGCGTACAGAGATTTGGTCGCGTTCGGGCAAGGACGTCGATGCGCTGATGCCGGGCAAGGTGATGACGGTGGACGACCTGGTGGATGCCGCGCTGATCGGGCTGGATCGCCATGAAGTCGTTACCATCCCGTCGCTCGCCGATGAGGCGCAGTGGCAGGCCTACAACCAGGCCCGGCTGGCGATGGCGCCAAACCTGTCTCGTCGCGAGGTCGCCAATCGCTATCGCGAGAACGTGGCCGTCTGACCAGGCTGCCGATCGGCCAGACGCGACCGGCAGACGACGGCCGCCCAAGTGAGCTCAGCGGCGGTTCAACGCCTGGACAGCGGGGTGCGCAGCGCTGACACGCCAAATGCTGTTGCCGACGTCATCAGCGACCAGAAGTGCCCCCTGCTGATCCAGCGCAACACCAACCGGGCGGCCACGTGCGTCACCATTCTCATCAAGAAAACCGGTCAGCACATCGACCGGCTGACCGGACGGGTGCCCGCCGCTGAAAGGTATGAACACGACCTTGTACCCGCTTCGTGGCCGGCGGTTCCAAGAACCATGCTGACCGATGAAGGCGCCGTTCGAGTAATTGGCCGGCAGCACTCCACTGTGGGCGAAGGCGAGTCCCAGGGACGCGGTATGGGCCCCGAGGGCGTAGTCTGGGGGAATGGCCTGAGCGACGAGATCCGGCCGCGGCGGCTTGACCCGCGGATCAACGTGCTGACCATAGTAGCTATACGGCCAGCCGTAGAAGCCGCCGTCCACAACCGCCGTCATGTAATCGGGCACCAGATCGCTGCCGATCTCGTCACGCTCGTTCACCGCGGTCCATAGAGTGCCGCTGGTGGGTTCCCAGGCGAGCCCCACCGGGTTGCGCAAACCCGCGGCGAAAATCCGGTGGGAGCCTGTGGCGACGTCCACCTGCAAGATTGCGGCGCGCCCAGCTTCCGCGGCGATGCCGTTTTCGCCGGCATTGCTGTTTGAACCGACAGTAACATACAAGGATCGGCCATCCGCGCTGGCAACCAGGTTCTTGGTCCAATGGTGGTTGATTGGGCCGGCCGGCAGGTCTACCAGCTTGCTGCAGGGTTCGGTAATTATCGTCTCACCGCTGTGATAGGGACAGCGCAGGACCGCGTCGGTAGCGGCGACAAACAAGGTATCGCCGATCAGCGCCATGCCGAACGGTGAGTTCAGGCCCTGGAGGAAAACCGACCGGCTGATGGCTGCGCCCTTGCCGTCAACACCCCGCAGCAACGTAATGCGGTTGGCGCTCGGCACACCGGCGCCCGCGCGGTTCATGATCCGGCGCGCAAACCAGCCCTTTATGCCCGCCAGGTCCTGCGGCTTGGATGGCGTGTTGGTTTCCGCAACCAGCACGTCGCCGTTGGGCAACACGAACAGCCAGCGCGGATGGTCAAGTCCGACCGCGTAAGCAGTAACCCGCAGATCCGATGGGGTTGAGGGACCCGTCCCACCTAACCAGCCAGTTGCCGTCGCCACGTTGACAGTTGGTATCAGGCTTTGGTGCGGCGGGGGCAATTCAGGGTGTGGACCAAGCCCGGCAACCTCTGGCAGCGTTGCCCGATCGCCGCAGCTCGCCAGAAACGTTATGCAGCCGCCCAGTATAAGGGCAGCCGTTGCGGTGCGGTGCATGCGGGACATGGACGACGGCCGCCTTTAGCTGACACCACCAGCATTTGGGCCTTGCCCGGGCGGCTGCAACCCGACCCGCGACCCAGGGTATGAGCATTTCATCATTGGGTATGAGCATTTCATCATTGCCAGCATAGATCTCATTCTGCACTGCAGCATTATCTTTGGACAACCGAACGCCAATCTGTGGTCCAATCGAAGCCGGACGTCTCGCCCGACTAGATTTGGAGATTTCCGATGAAGACGATGTTTCGGATTGCGCTGATCGTGCTGAGTATGAGCGGGGCGATGCAACTCGCTGCCAGCGCAGCCTCGATGGAGTCCACCCCCGGCCCAGTCCAGTCCGACAGCACTTCCAGTTGGGCTAATGGCTGAATGGGCACGGTTGTCCTGTTCACTGCCACGATCTTCTGTGCGCCGGACAGGGGTATCATCGGCAGTGATCCGTCGCTGGCCAGCCTGCAGCATGAACCTAGGTACCTTTTCGGGGCTTTTGATGTGCTGACCTGAAATCGTTGCGGGCCGTCTTTTGCGTTCAACCAAACGCTTTCACCATCCGGCCCCAATCCTCGATCGCGTGCTCCTGACCTGGAACCACCGGGATCACCAACTGAGACAGGCCGCCATCACGCATAGCCTCGATGCGCTGGCTGATATCTTGCTGGACCCCGGTGAAGGTCGTCTGGCGGATCAACTCCGCAGTGACAAACTGCTCCTCCTCCGGCTTCACCGCAACACAGTGGCCGGTGTGGTTGAGCAGATAGCGCGCATCGGCTGGCTGAAACTTGCGAGCCGCCTCGATGTAGCCTTGCAGCACGTCCTTGACGCTGTCCGGCACCGGTGACGTGTTGATCCATCCCTCCATGTCCACATCCGCCGCCCGATGCAACAGCACCGCCGCGCGCGGACCGGCCTGGGCGCGGACACGCGGACTATCGAGGGTTTCGCCGTCCTGCAATAGGCATCCCCAGACCCATGCGGACGAATACAAGTCCGCCTGCGCGCGGCCGCCGTCTGACCAGGTTTTCTTCATCCCATCCAGCGCCGCCAGTCCGTCTGCAACCCCGGACATGACGGTCTTCCAAGCCGCGCCGTGCCGCGCCGTCATCTGCCGCCCTTTGGGTCCCAGCGCCGAAATATGCAACCGGATCGGATCGTTGATGTTGATCAGCCCCAACTCGGGATTGAGGAAACGGATCTTCTTCCGCACGCCGGGATCGACTTCGGCTTCCGTCGTCTGCCCGTCAAGCAGCGCGTAGACCACGCGGATGTACTCTTCGAGGTCTACGAGCTTCATGGCCCCTAGCCCCATAGCCCGGCGGGCAGAAAATCCGGTGCCGACGCCAAAGTCGATGCGGCCTGGCGCCATCGCATTCAGGGTTGCGAAGGCCGAGGCTGTCACCGCCGGAATGCGGTTCGTCGGCACCAGAACGCCCGTTCCCAGGCGGATGCGTTTCGTCGCATGGGCCGCGGCCCCCATCGCCACGAACGGATCACCGACCAGCATCTGCGTATCGTAGAACCATGCGTGGGTGAAGCCGAGTTCCTCGGCCCGCTGCGCCAGTTTCCAGCTTTCGCCGGAGGTCGGTATGCCAATGCCGAATTCCATGATGCGCGCTTCCCCTGCTTTGGCAAAAAGCTAAAGCGTCGGCGGGCGGCTTTCAATGAGTGGCCGCCACGATGTCGGCCAGACGGCTCGTCCCCGATGACACCCACAACGCGGGACAGTTCTCCAGTCACGACGTTCATGATCCGATTCTCCTGACACGCCGCTGGCGCTGTTCACCTCCATGCAGCCACGCCTTTTGCCTTTCTCCCGACCTCGGTTGCAGACAGAAATTTACGTTCCATTAATGATTATAAAATAGTTTTGAGCTTCGGAACGGCCAAGCCGATTGATGTCATTTGTTTGGAGTTATAAATGCGTGGTTGCCTCCGGTGGCTGATTTCCTCCTATCTAATATTAATCAGCACCACGATGCTTTCGCAGGCGCAGGAGAGCGGCAGGCTGCTCGCCACGTCCGGTGTGACACAGATTGACGGCGCAGCCGGAGGCGGTCTTGTGCCATGGGCGGTGATTGCTGGATACGGCACGCGGGATGCCATCGGCGCCGACGTCCACTATACGCTGGACGCTCTGCCATCCTTCACGCTGCACAGTGCTGGGCTTGCGGTTGGGCTGTACGACCGTCTCGAGTTGTCCTACACGCACGATTGGTTCAACACCGGGTCAACCGGCGCCAAGCTTGGCATCGGCTCCGGATTCCAGTTCCAGCTTGACGTGGTCGGCGCAAAGGTCCGGCTGCTGGGCGACCTGGTCTATGACCAGGACAAATGGCTGCCGCAGATTGCCATCGGCACCCAGTACAAGGTCGCTGACCATGCCGACCTGCTGCACGCGCTGGGCGCACGGAGTGCGGACGGGGTCGATGTCTACCTGTCGGCAACGAAGCTCTTCCTGGCGCAGAGCCTGCTGTTGGATGCGACGGTGCGGGCGACAAAGGCCAATCAGTTTGGGCTGCTGGGCTTCGGCGGCGACCGCGATCAAGGCTACACTGCCCAGTTCGAAGGCTCCGCGGCGCTACTGCTGCGGCGGGATTTCGCAATCGGCGCCGAAATCAAAACGAAGCCTGATAACCTTGGCTTCGCGCATGAGAGCAATGCCTACGACATCTTTGCCGCCTATTTCCTGAACAAGAACCTGTCCGTGACGCTGGCCTATACGGCGCTGGGACCCATCGCCAACCAGGGCAACCAAAACGGCGTCTATCTTTCGCTGGTTGGAGGTTTCTGATGCATCTGAGCTTCTTTCGCCGTCTCGCTGCCTTCTGCCGCTTCGCGTTGCTGGGTGCTTTTGTCTGCATGCCAGCCATTGCCGATGACAGCCTGTATCAGCAGCTTGGCGGTCAACCGGGGGTCTCCAACATCGTCGAGCGCTTCGTTGCACTCGTCACCACCGATGACCGGACCAAGGCTGACTTTGACAATATCAACCTCGACCGGCTGAAGGGCCGGCTGAAGGATCATATCTGCCAGATCACGGGCGGCCCCTGCGTATACAAAGGCCGATCGATGGCTGCGGCCCATGCCGGGCTCGACCTGAGCCAAGCGAAGTTCAACGCCACGGCCGAGGACATGCAGACCGCGATGCAGCAAGCCGGCGTGCCCTACTGGACGCAGAACCGCCTGATGGCAATGCTGGCGCCGATGCAGCGCGAAATCGTTACGAAATAACGGTTGATGAGCTGATTACTTTCTTATTGGCCAGTTGCAAAACGTACTATCCGGAACGTTCCGCGATATGAGAGTAGGGCAACTTATCAGGAGCAGGCTCGTGCGTTTCTCTCGTCGATTGGCTCTGACACTCGCTCTGCTGCCGCTGTCACTAACCGTCCTTGCAGCGGCCGGCGTCGTGACGGTTGCTCAGCAAGGCCGAGCCTTCAGCGTCGGCAGCGTGCAGCTCAGCCGTGGCCAGACACTGCGGTTCAGCAACGAAGACAAATTTATCCACCAAATCTACGTTGAATCGCCCAGCTTCAACTATGAATCGGATGAGCAATCGCCTGGAACCAATGTCGATGTGGCCTTCACTCAGGCCGGCACGTTCGAAGTGCGGTGCCACATTCACCCGAAGATGCTGCTGCATGTAGACGTTCACTGAACGCCGAGGCGCAGCCGGGCCGACATCATGTCCATCCGCTACAAAATCCTCTCCGGCTGCGCCCTCCTCACCCTGTTGACCTGGCTGCTCGGTGCTTATGGTCAGAAAACGGAACGAGATTTGGGCGCGCTGGCGCTGCGGATCTATGACGACGCCTTCATGGGGGTCAGCTACCTGCGCTCCGCCCAAGTCGGGTTCGCCACGGTGGCCGAGGCTGTCCGTCAGGGCCGGACCGATCCAACGGCGGTCAGCGACGTGCTGGACGACCTGGCAGTCGCGCGTGATCGCGCGATGTCGCTGGAGGGGCGCAAGGCAGCCGAAAACCTGGCGACATCCATCGCCGCCGTCGCAGCCCCGGCGGATGCCAACGCCGGCCGGCCCACGCAGGCTCGACCCAACCTTGACTCGGTGCAGGCGGAGTTTGAGCGCGTCGTCGAAACCTTCGCCGATGACGGTTTTCGCTATCGCCGCAACGTCGCCACCCTGATCGCGCGGCAGGCCCGCCAGACCTCTATCGTCATCGGCGCGTCTCTGCTGGGCGCCCTGGTCATCACGCTGCTGCTGACCAAGCTGATCGCCCCGCCGGTCCGCGCCGCCGTGCGTATCGCCCAATCAATCGCAGCCGGCCAGTTGGACAACGTCATCAACGCCCGCGGCCGCGGCGAGACGGCCGATCTGCTGCGCGCGCTGTCCATCATGCAGACCAGCATCGCCAAGGCGCTTGCGCATATCCACGCGCTGATGGATCAACAGGCCGTCAGCCACGCTGGGGAACTGGCCGAACAGCATGCTCGCCTGGAAGCCGCGCTGAACAACATGAGCCAGGGGCTCTGCCTGTTTGGTGCCGACGACAACCTGATTGTGGCGAACAGCCGCTTCGCTGAGATGTTCGGCATGCCGCAGGTGCACACCTCCGCCGAGGCCGTTCTGCGGGAAGCGGGCCTTGATGCGTTGTCGGAGCGGGTGCGCGACGGCACCGTCGCGGCGGTGACTGGAGAACTGCCCGATGGCCGGCTGATAGCGGTCTCGCGTCAGAGCATCGCCAGCGGCGGTTGGGTGGCGACGTATGAGGACATTTCAGAGCGCCGGCGGACTGAAGAGCGGCTGGCCCACGTCGCCCGCCACGACGCACTGACCGGCCTGCCCAACCGGCTGTTCTTCCTGGAGCATATGCAGGCCAGCCTGGCCCGGGCCCGACGCGGCGGACGGCTCGCACTGCTCTGTCTGGACCTCGACCGCTTCAAACTGGTCAACGACACACTCGGTCATGCGGCGGGCGATGGGCTGCTGCAGGCGGTGGCCGAGCGGTTGCGGACGTCATGCCGCGAGACGGATCTTGCGGTCCGGCTGGGCGGGGACGAGTTCGTCGTCGTGCAGGAAAAGGCCAGCCTGCTGGTCGAGACCACGACCTTGGCGCAGCGACTGGTCGACGCCCTAGCCCAGCCATTCGAGATCGACGGGCAGGAGATCCTGATCGGCGTCAGTATCGGCATCGCAGTGACCACCGACGGATCAGAGGAGGTTGACGCACTGCTGAAGCATGCTGACCTCGCGTTGTATCGAGCTAAAAACGAGGGGCGCGGTACCTTCCGCTTCTTTGAGCGTGAGATGGATCAAGCCATGCAGCGCAAGCGTGCGCTGGAGCGGGATTTGCGCTCCGCACTGACCGAAAAGCACCTTGAAGTGTATTATCAGCCCCTGGTGCAACCTACAGGCATCGCCGGCTTCGAGGCGCTGCTGCGCTGGAACCACCCCGATCGTGGCATGATCAGCCCGGCCGATTTCATCCCGATCGCCGAGGAATGCGGCCTGATCGGCCCTATCGGCGCCTGGGTGCTGGAGCAGGCCTGTGCCGACGCTGCCAGTTGGCCAGGACATCTGAAGGTCGCGGTCAACCTGTCACCGGCACAGTTCCAGACACGGTCATTGGTTGCCGATACAGAGCACGCCCTCACCGCCTCCGGCCTCTCGCCGAAGCGTCTTGAGTTGGAGATCACGGAATCGATCCTGATCCACGATGGCGACGTCGTCCTGAAGACGCTGCACGCCTTACGTGCCAAGGGCATCCGCATCGCCATGGACGATTTCGGCACCGGCTATTCGTCGCTGAGCTATCTGCGGCGGTTTCCGTTCGACAAGATCAAGATCGACCAGTCGTTTGTTAAAGGCATCACTGACCAGGACGAATGCCGGACGATCGTCCGCGCCGTCATCGGCCTGGGACGCTCATTGCATATGGCGGTCAATGCCGAAGGCGTGGAAACGCAGGAGCAGTTGGCCGCCTTGCGCTCTGAAGGCTGCGCCGAGATCCAGGGCTATTACTTCAGCAAGCCCAGACCGGCGAGCGAGGTCAGCGCGCTGCTCAGCCGGCTCGGCAACGCGACGCTGCCGATCGAGCTGGCTTCGTCAGAGGCCTGAGAGCCAGGAGGCGAGGCCCTGGCCGATGGCCTCGGACTGATCTTCCTGGCTGGAGTAGAGTCAAGCGGCTTTCCGGCAGGCACCCCAGTCTTGCGCTGCGGAACCACCACACCAGAGTTTGTTGCAAGCCCACCCCGGACGCGACCGCGCGCTGCTGCGTTGCGGCGGGATGACAGACAGTATCATACCTTCTCCAGCCGACCGGACGCAGCTTCAGCAGATCATCGCCGGGCTGCCAGAGGGCGTCATCATTATCCATCCGAATGAGGCCATCGCGTGGGCGAACGAGGCAGCGCTGGCGATGCATGGTGCTCAATCCGTAAAGGACCTGGGGGAGACGGTCGCCGACTACCACGCCCGCTTCGCCTTTCACTACCGCGGCCGGCAACCGCTGGCACCATCCGAATATCCGATGAACCGGCTGATTGCCGGCGAAAGTTTCTCGGAGGTGATCGTCGAGGTCAGCCGCCCGGATAACGGCAAACGGCACGGGGTGCAGCGGATCCGCAGCCTGCTTCTGACCGGGCCAGGCGCCCAGACTAAATGTCTGGCGCTAATCATCGACGACGAGACAGACCGTTTCGACGCCGAGGAGCGGTTTGAGCGGGCCTTTGGCGCGAACCCGGCACCGGCGATCATCGCCCGGCTGTCGGACATGCGCTACGTCAAGGTGAACCCGGGATTTCTCGAGCTGACCGGTTACCTGCAGGAAGCCTTGATCGGTCGCTCGGTGCACGAGATCGATGTTCTGGAGGGCGCGATGAAGCGTGACCTGGCAATCGAACGCCTGCATGCCGGGACCACCATACCCCAGATGGAAGGTCATTTGCGTATCGCCGACGGCAGCACGAAGATGGTCATCGTCGCCGGGCAACCAATCGAGGTCGGCGAAGAGGCCTGCATGCTGTTCACCTTTGCCGACCTGCATCCGCGTAAGCAGGCGGAGGACGCACTGCGCCAGAGCGAGGAGCGATTCTCGGTTGCCTTCCGCATGGCGCCCGGTCCAATGGCGATCATGGCGCTAGACGACATGCGGTTGCTGAACGTCAACGACGCGTTCACCGCAGCTTTTGGCTGGCGCCGCGAAGAGGTTATCGGCCGCTCGGAGACGGAGCTTAAGCTGTGGGGCACCGGCTCCTCGCACGACGAGCTGGTGCGGCTGATCAAGCAGACCGGCCACCTGCGGCCGACAGATGTGCATTGCTGCATGAAGAACGGGCGCACCGGCGATTACCTGCTGTCCGCTGAGACCGTCAGCATACACGACAAGCATTGCTTGCTGACGGTGATGCTCGACATCACCGAGCGCAAGCAGACGGAAGCGGAACTGCTCGCGGCGATTGAGGCGGTGATGCAGGACACCTCATGGTTCGGGCAGAAGATCGTTGAAAAGCTGGCAAACCTGACGCGGCATGGGGTAGCGGAAAGCACCGGCCCGAAAGTCAGCGACTTGACGCCCAGGGCTCGCGAGGTCCTGGGGCTTGTAGCGCAGGGACTGTCCGACGACGAGATCGCGAAGAAGATCGGCGTCAGCCGGAACACCATTCGGAATCACGTATCCGCGATTTACCAGGCCACCGGCGTCCGCAAGCGCAATGCCGTGGTGGTTTGGGCGCGCGAGCGGGGTCTCGGGGTGCAGGAAAAAGCCAAATTAAAGCAAAGGCGAGGCAAGAACCGCTAAAACGGGCTAGTCGGATCATCATGTCGCCCTAGTGCATTTGCACTAGTTGAAGCAGGCATGAATTTGGTCGAACAACCTGACAAGCCGCGAGAACCTGAGCGTTAGTTCCGAGTTAGGTGCGCATGCAATGCCAACTGGCACAGGTTCAAAAGCATGCATCAAAGGTATCTTTGTCATCGCCATGCGGCGGCTATTGGTTGGAGGATACAATACGATCAAGAACTGTTATTTTCCTGCTGTGCCGGTCGCCGCATCCGGCGATCTCTTGAGTTTACAATTCCAGGAGCGTCGTCTGATGACTGATGCACTTCTTGTTGCCGTCTATCTGACGGCTGCTCACGCTGACGCTGCGATGGACGAACTCGAAACGGCTGGACTTGTTTTTACCGCGATCTCTCAGGAACCGGCTGCCGCTGACACTATCCCCGCAGCCGCCGGAGCAGAGGAATTGTTCTGGAGGAACTTGTTCGGCGGCGAACCGGATCAGGGCACGGCCTTCTACAGCCACAGCGTGCGGTGCGGTGCCTATGTCGTGACGGTCAATGTGCCCGCGCCGCGCCGCGCTGAGGCGATGATCATCCTGCAGCACAACACCCCGATCGATATCAGCGACCGCAGCAAGCCGGATCGCCAGACCGACCTCGGGCTCGGGTCGGTCCACCACCTTGCCCTGGTGCCGCCGCGCAGATCCGGGCCGATGCGGCCGGCCTGATCGGTCTTGCGGGGCACCGATTGCCTCTACTTTGAAGCTCACCCCTTGGATAACTCGCTACCGTTGCAACGCTTCCCGCGGGGCGCGGCTAACCTGGAGAAAAACATGTCTATCATCGCATGGCTGGTCTTGGGACTTATCGCCGGCTTCGTCGCCAGCAAGATCGTCAACAACACGGGCGAAGGTGTCCTGCTCGATATCGGCCTTGGGATTGTCGGGGCTGTGGTGGGCGGCTTTTTGTTCTCGCTGGTCGGGGCCGCCCCGGTTACCGGGTTGAACCTCTATAGTCTTATTGTCGCCGTCATCGGGTCAATCGTCGTCCTGGCAATCTACCACGCGGTCGCGGGCCGCAACCGCCCGGTCGTGTAATCAGCCTGAGCGTCGCGCCGATGCCACCCCAACTTTGTCGCCGGGGCGGTATCGGTTGCCGCTCCGGCGCAAGATCCCGCACTTGATCGACACGACAGGAACCTGATCGTTGCAACACTCCATCCGAGCCCGTGTGGCCGCAGTGCTGACCCGTGTGCCTGCCCGGGCGGGCGGCGATGCCAACCATATGCTGGAGATGTTCGTCGACCTGTCGCCTGGCGCCCAACTGCGGATGATCACATCGGCGGAGCCGCCTTACAGGGCCAGGCGTCTGGTCAATGGCAGGCTGGTCTGGTCCGGGCGACTGGTGCAGGAACGCCAGAAGTGGTTGCTGAGCAGCGACGACGATGACGATCCATTGTGTTTTGCCCGGTTCGGCCCTTTACGACCGGGTGAATACATCACTCTCTCCGCCACTGGCGCCGCTCCATTGGTTTTCCGGGTCGTCAGTGTCGGTTATCCGACCATTGCCAGACCTCGCATGCTGATCGCGGATGCTTAGAGTGGTTCCACCGAGGGTGGAACCACTCTCGCTCATCTTCTCACGCGGCTACTCGCGCAGAATCGCGCTTTTGCGCGATTTCAGCCTGCGCGAAGCCGCTCTAGCAACATTGCAACTTTGCCGATCATCGCGGCGTTTTCGAGTTTCCCCTGCTCCGGGGCATGCGCGATCAGGAAGACGTGTTCGTCCAATGGCGCGCTGCACAATCGAACGTGAAATTAGTGGGCTTAAACGCTGGCAACCGCCGGTTCCTGATGTTGTTGATGTCGCTAACACTCGGTATGTCAAGTGCAAGATGTGTGAAATAACCAAGGTTACCTGTTCCACAGGTCCAACATGCTCTTTATTTGTTTCTAAAGGCAGGGATTGCCAATGACAGATAGCCGCTGGGAACTGACGATTGTAATTATCCTCTCATCAATCAGCTTCTTCTCGGCGTGGCACGTTGTGGCAAGGCTACTGGGATAGTATAACAGTCACGGCTTCTGTATTTCAGGTATCCCTATTTGGGAAAACCTTGATCCGGCGGCTCTGGAGCATGGCGGCCAATATACTCGAAACTATGACAGGCTGTCTGCCGGTGAGTTTATTTTCGTATAGCAAATGCTCGCTCCAGCAGTTCCAGCACCTCAGTGTCGCGGAATGGCTTCAACAGGAAGCCAGCATAATCGTTGAACTGACGTTTCAGTGACGCTTCTGGTGCACCGCTCATGACAACAATCGGAACCTCGGCCAAAGACGGGTTCCGCCGCATCGCCGATGCTGTGGCCGGACCGTCCATCACCGGCATCATCCAGTCCAACAACACCAAATCCGGCGGGTCAGCCGTTGCAAGCTCCACTGCCTGACGTCCATTGCCGGCGGTCACCACCCGGTACCCGGCATCTTCCAGCACCATTTCTAGCACCAGCAGAATACCAAACTCATCGTCGGCCACCAGAACGGTCCGCACACCCGGCACTCCCCCTCAGGAGTCATTCCTGGCTTCGCCACCGCTCGGCTCCCGCCGGGCTACACCGGTGGTGACCGCCTCAACTCCCTTGAACGCGCCAGAAGCCAGCCTGATCCCGGCCGGTCCAATAGAAAATTCCAACAATGATGGGTCGAAGTCACTGTCGCGCACCTTGAGCACGCCCAGAACCCGCTCAAACCGTCCGTCCAGCTCCACCAGCCGCAACAGCAGCATGTTCTCGGCTACTGCCGAGACGCCGCTTAACGGCAGGGCAATCTCTTGTCCGAACAGCCGGGTCGTCTCCATCATGAACAGGGTCGTTGCCCCGTGCGAGCGGAGTTCATTGACCAGCGCAGCGAAGAAACGCTGCAGTCGCTCCGGTTCCGCGACGCCCTCGGCAAAACCGCCGACCCCGTCCACCACGACGCGCCGCGCGCGCATCTTCCGGACCGCATCAACCAGGCTATGACCAAGCTGGTCCAGCAGATGTTCGGTCGGTGCCTGCCAAAGCAGGCTTAAATGACCGGCTTCAATCGGCCCTTGCAGATTGATGCCGAGCCGACGCGCTTTAACCGTCAGGCGCGGTGGTGTCTCGTAGAAGCCGAACATCAGGCCTGGCTCCTGCGCCGTTGCCGCGGCCAGAAAGTGCATCCCGAGCGTAGTCTTGCCGGCGCCGCTGGGTCCAATGATCAAGGTCGAGGTCGCGGACGGCAGGCCGCCATGCAAAGCCTTGTCGAGATCGGCGATCCCAACGCTGACTCGGCCGTCGCCGGGATCTTCTTCTCTCGGGTCGCGGTAGAGCGCCTCGAACCGCGGATGAACGACAAGGCCATCGGTGGTGATGCGCATCGTGTGCCGGCCGTCCAGATAGTCGCTGCCGCGAAGCTTGTGTACCTCCAGCCGCCGCATCGTCAGCGCGCCGCGTGGCACGCGCGACAGTTCTATGATGCCATCCACCATGGTTTGCTCCGGCGTGACAGCCGGGTCATCCATAGTGTTGCTGGTCAACAGGAACATCGTGCAACCGGTCGCGCCGGCCACCGCCTGCAGGTCGTCGATGAAGCGCTTGAACTCCGTATCATTCCGGGCAACGGAGGCAGCGGCGACCAGTCCGTCCACCACAGCGACAGCCGCACCCAGCCGTGCGGCCTCCTTGCGGATCAGGCTGACCAGCCCGTGCAGCCCCTCATCCTCCATGGTGCGAAAAGCACTGATATAATAAACATTGTCTGGCACCGCATCAGCATCGAAGAAACGCATGTGGCGCAGATGCAGCATCATCCTGGCATGGCTCTCAGCCAGCAGAGTGACATAGAGCGCTCGCCCCTTCGTCCCGGTTTTTCCCAGTGCCGCTGCGGCGGCAGATCCTGACCTGACATGCGCAAAGCAGATCTGATGCCCGAAAATGGTCTTGCCGCTGCCTGGCTTACCGCAGACGATATAGACGCCACTGTGCAGGAAGCCCCCGCACAGGATGGCATCCAGGCCTTCAATGCCGCTGGAGACGCGACGCAATGCTGGTTCGCCGGGATTACTGCCGGATGTCATTTCGCTTCCCCGGCCGCGACCAAATTTGCCTCTACGTCCTGCGGCAGGACGACGCAGAAGGTTGCACCGGTGCCAGATCGACTGTCCAAGTTGATGTCACCGCCCATGCCACGCGCCACTTCCCGCGCCACCCATAAGCCAACGCCAAAGCCTCCGGCCGTCGGCTTGCGGGCATGCGCCTGCTGAAACCGGGCAAAGATGCGCTCGTGATCCTCCATGGCGATGCCAGGTCCACCGTCGCGCACCCAGAAGCGGACCTGAGGCTCGATTCCTGCCTGTTGCATGGTCCGGCGTTGAAGACCCACCACGACAGGCGTGCCAGCGCCGTACTTCATGGCATTACTGATAAGGTTGTCGAGAATGAGCTCGATGCCGACCCGGTCCCAGGCACCTGCGATGCCGGGCTCCACCGCCGAAGCGTCCAGGCTGACACGCAGTCTTTCGGCAATCAGCGCGCGATCAGCGATGAAGTCCAACACCAGCGCGGATAGATCAAAACGGCTGACGTCAGGGCGGAACGCATGCCCGGCGGCGAGCCGCGACACATCCAGCAAAACCGTGGCTCGGTTGAGAAAACGGCGCGTCGCCAGGTCCAGCCGTTCCAGACCCTTCATGATGTCGGCCGGCAGTGGCGGACTGGCAACACGGGCGGAGCGCAGCAGCATGGCGACCTGCATCGAAATAGGGGTCAGCGGATTGCGCAGCTCATGGGCAGCGATCGACAGGAATTCCTCCCGCGCCTGCAGATCCTGACGCAGTCTGCGGATGGTCTCATCAGGCGTCTCTACGGATGGTTCGTTAGGATCAGCCATCGCCATCCTGTCGCGCAGAAAGGCGGTTGTTGAACCGGCGGAGTGCGGGAAGTTTGCAAACAGACACGAGGCACACATTAACGCCTTTTCAACGTGATGAAACAGGCGGAAATTTTGTTCTCTGGCGGACGGATCTCAGGACGCACCCCCGCATGCGCACCACCAGGCCAATCGTGTTTCGAGCGACGATGACCTACTTGCCGCCGCCACCAGATACGCCACCACCACCTCCGCCACTCCCGGATCGGGATCGGTCAGTCGCTTTCCGGTCGCCGGCGATTGAGCTGTGATTGCCTGGGACGATGGTGGAGCCTGTTGCGCCGGGCTGCGCAGGATCCTTTGCCGGCTTGCCGGCGCTTTCGACATATGAAGGCTGAGACATCCGCAATTCCGTCAGTTGCTGCCCAACCGGTCCGACCAACGCGCCGGCGATCAGCAGAAGTGTGAATGTGCCTTCCCAGCCGCGCATGATCGTCCCCTGTGCAGCATCCTGCCACGTCATCCCGAACGTAAATGGGTTGAGGTCAGATAATCACCAGAGTGATGGTTATGCCGTCCGCCGCGCAGTGCAGCAGACGCCGCAGCGGACCTTGAGACGGCGAGACCCATAGGACACCAGGCTTCCTCGTTGCGATTGATACCTCGGGCGTTCCTGCGGCCGGCTGCTTACATACGACGACTTCCGCGCGGTGACATCAGCGGCAGCATCACCCCGCTTGACCATCTAAACCGTTCGGAGAAAATCGATCAGCGCCGCATTCACGGCCTCCGGCCGCTCCTGCTGCGTCCAGTGTCCGCAGCCTGGCAACATGATTGTTTGACGCAACGCTGGCACGAAGTCGGTCAGACTGGCGACCAGCGCACTCACACCGGGAAACGCCAGCACCAGGTCGCGTTCACCGGCTACATAAAGCGCCGGTACTGTGACCTTGGCGCCCGCGTAGGGTGCTAAGATCTGCCAGTTGCGGTCGATGTTGCGATACCAGTTCAGGCCGCCACGGAAGCCGGCGTGGGCAAACTCGCCCGCGTAGACGTCGATGTCGTGCTCGGTCAGCCATGCCGGCAACAGCGGCACGTCAGCGACGCGATGGCGTCCGCGCAAGCCGCCGTTGCGAGGCACCATGCTGAAGTCGGCCGTGCCGGGGGGTGTGTCGCCCGATAGCTGCAGCAGGATGCCACGTAGGCTGGCGCGGATGTCTGCCTCCAGCTCTGCCTCGGCCACGCCGGGTTGCTGGAAATGCAGTTGGTAGAATACGGCCTGCTCGGTCTGCGGCATCACGCTGGTCGGCAGGACAGTGCCGCGGGGACGGTAAGGCACGCTCAGCCCGGCCACGGCGCGAAACCGGTCCGGCCGCAGCAAGGCAGCATGCCAGGCCACCGGCGCGCCCCAGTCATGCCCGACGATGAAGGCCGTGGCCTCCTCCAGCGCATCCAGCACGCCGACCATGTCACCCACCAGGTGCATCATGGTATATTGATCGATCGCCTCGGGCGCCTCGGTCTGGCCGTAGCCGCGCATGTCGGGCGCAACGACACGAAATCCGGCGGCGGACAGCGCGTCGATCTGATGCCGCCATGAGTACCATGATTCCGGAAAGCCGTGGCACAGCAGGACGAGAGGGCCGCTGCCCTTTTCAGCCACATGCATCCGTATGCCGTTCGTCTGGAGAAAGCGGTGGGCCACGTCGCTCATCGGTCAGGTCCTTGCGGTTACGGCAGCGGCGGCCGACCGGCTGGTCCGCGCACCCTGGGCAGCACGACCATATCCCATGGGCTGGGCATCTCGCCAACCTGCACATGCACCAATGCCGGCGTGTTCACCGCGAACGCCTGGCGCAGCGCCTTCTCCAGCGCCCCGGGCGAATCGGCTTTAAACGCCGCCATGCCAAAGCTCTCGGCAAACCTCACGAAATCGGGATTGGTCAGGTCGCTGGCGATCAGCCTGTTTCCATAACGCTGCGCCTGAATGCGTCGCACGTTGCCGAAGGCGCCATCATCGAACACGACGGCGACGACGGGCAGCCTGTGATGCATCGCCGTCGCCATTTCGCTGGCCTGGAACATGAAGCCGCCGTCGCCCGTTGCCAGCACCACCTTGCGTCCCGGCGCGGCCACCTGTGCGCCAAGCGCGGCTCCGTATCCCCATCCCAGGGCATCCTGATAACCCGGCGAGAGGAACGTCCGCGGTGTGTGCACCGGCAGCGCGAGGCGGCTGGCGAAGCCAACCTGCGTCACCTCCTCTACATAGATGCCGTCGTCTGGCAAGGCGGCCCGGATCGCGCGCAGGAAAGCCATTGGCGGCTCATGACGGGCAAGCCTGTCAGCAAAGGCCGCCCGAGCTGCCGGCAGTTCGGAGTTGGGTCGCCATTTGCCGTCGACACCGCACAGCGCTGCCCGCAGCGCCCGCAGCGTCGGCGCCGCATCCCCGTTCAGGGCGCAGGTGGGGGGATGGAAGCGGCCTATCGCCTCCGGGTCGATGTCCAGGTGGATGACCTTCAGCGCCTCATCCACGCCCCAGTTGCTCTGCTGCCAGTATAGGCGCGTGCCGACGGCCAGCACGGCATCGGCCGTCTTCCACAGCGCGTGGCCCTCGAACAGCGAAACGGCCAGCGGATGTGATGTGGGGATGACCCCCCTGCCCCGGCGGAACGACGATACCGGCGCGTGCAGCATCTCGGCGATGGCCTGGACCTCCGGCCCGGCGTGCAAGGCGCCGCCGCCGACCACGATTAGCGGGCGCCGAGCGTTCAGCAGGATCTCGGCGGCTGCGGCGACCGCGGTGGCGTCGGCGCATAGGCGCCTGGCGGCAACCGGCGTTGCCAGGGCGACATCCGCTGCCTGCCCCCAAACGTCGATGGCACATTCCAGCACCACAGGGCCGGGGCATCCACCGGTCGCCACGGCGACGGCGCGGCCAACTTGTTCGGAGGCGGTATGCGGCGCGCTGATGCGTTCGGCCCACTTGGTGATATGACGCAGCAGACCGAGCTGATCATGGATCTCATGCAGATGGCCATGGCCGTGATCAATCGCGAACGACGGGATCTGCCCGACCAGCCCAATGACGGGAGCACCCATAGACTTCGCCAGCAACAGCGCCGCGGAGGCATTCAGGATACCCGGTCCCGGTACCACCGCGAAAGCCTGCGGTTTGCCGGTCACCAGCGCCGCACCCAGCGCCATGTAGGCTGCAGTCTGCTCGTGCCGCGGATGGATGACGCGGATGCGGTCGGACGCTCGGCAGGCCGCATCGAACAAATGGTCGTTATGCACACCTGGCAGCGCAAAAAGCGTGTCGATGCCATGCGCCAAAAGGGTTTCAACAACAGCCTCAGCCGTAGTCATACGCGCCATGGTATTTCGTTCCGCTGCCAGATCACGAAACGGATACGTCCGCACCCATAGCCGCGGCAATTTTTTTGTGCAGCAGCGGTTGTCTCAAGGGCTTCTATCTGGCTGCCGCGCTGGCCAGCTTTGCACCTTGAACCGTCGAAGCCGCACGTCGGCGGTCAGGCGGCAAACAGTCACTGCCGGGACTCGGATGGCTCTGATATCATCACTACATGTTCCATGCCGGCTTTATTCATCTGCACACCCATTCCGCCTATTCCCTCAGCGAAGGGGCGATTCGCCCGGACAAGATTGCGGCGATGGCGAAGGACGCCGGGATGCCGGCGGCGGCCATCACCGACACTGCCAACCTGTTCGGCGCACTGGAATTCTCCCAGTACTGCATTGCCAGGGGGGTACAGCCGATCATCGGCTGCCAGGTTTCGCTTGCCCGCGGCGACAACCCGCGCCTGCCACCCGACCCGATCGTGCTGTTGGCGCAGGACGCGTTGGGGATGGCCAACCTTCAGCGCCTGTCATCCTTCGGCTTCCTGGAAACCGATCCCACCCTGAAACCGCAGCTCGACTTCGCCCGGATCGCGGACAATGCGGCTGGCCTGCTGCTGCTGACCGGGGGCACGACCGGCCCGATCGGGCGCTTGCTGGCCGAAGGACAGAAGGCTGAAGCCGAGCGCCTGCTCGACGCGATGGCGGAGGCTTTTCCCGGCCGCACCATCCAGGAGCTGCAGCGCCATGGCTTGCCCGTCGAGGCCGCCATCGAGCCGGGCCTGATCGCGATCGCGGACGCCCGCGGTATCCCGCTGGTCGCCACCAACGACTGCTATTTTGGCCAGCCGGACATGTATGAGGCGCATGACGCGCTGCTGTGCATCGCCGAGGGCCGCACCCTGTCCGAGGCTGATCGCCGCCGGGTTACGCCGGAGCACTGGTTCAAGCCCGCCGCCGACATGCGTGCCCTGTTCGCCGACCTGCCGGAGGCCTGCGACAATACGCTGGCAATCGCGCGCCGCTGCGCGGTGATGGCGGAGACCCGCAAGCCGTTGTTGCCGGTCTGCCCCAAGGTGCACGCAGGCGCGAGCGAGGAACAGACCGTCCGCGCCATGGCTATCGATGGTCTGCAGCGCCGGATGGACACTGCCGCGGCGGATGCCGCGACCCGTGAGATTTACCGCGAGCGGCTGAATTACGAGCTGTCCGTCATCGCGACAATGGGCTTCTCCGGCTACTTCCTGATTGTCGCTGACTTCATCCAGTGGGCGAAGGCACAGGGCATTCCTGTTGGACCCGGGCGAGGTTCCGGCGCAGGGTCCGTCGCTGCCTGGGCGCTGACGATCACCGACCTTGATCCGCTGCGCTTCAACCTGCTGTTCGAGCGCTTTCTGAATCCGGAACGCGTGTCGATGCCGGACTTTGATATCGACTTCTGCCAGGAGGGGCGCGACCGCGTCATCGACTATGTCCGGCAGGAATACGGTGGTGATCGTGTGGCGCAGATCATCACCTTCGGCAAGCTGCAGGCGCGTGCCGCCGTCCGCGACGTCGGCCGCGTCCTCGGGCTGCCGTTTGGTCAGGTCAACAAGGTAGCGGAGCTGATTCCGAACAATCCAGCCAAGCCGGTCACATTGCAGCAGGCGGTGAATGGTGAGCCAAGGCTGCAGACGCTGCGTGACGAGGATGAGGGCATCGGCCGCCTGCTGGAGATCGCGCTGCGGGTCGAGGGCCTGTATCGCCACGCTTCGACCCATGCGGCCGGCGTCGTCATCGGAGACCGTCCGCTGATTGAAATGGTGCCGCTGTACCGCGATCCGCGCTCCGACTTTCTTGTCACCCAGTATTCGATGAAGCATGTCGAACAGGCTGGGCTGGTTAAATTCGACTTCCTTGGGCTGACCACGCTGACCATCCTCCGCCGCGCCGAAACCTTCCTGAAGGGGCTGGACATCACGGTCGATCTGGATCGCCTGCCGCTGGACGACAAACCGACCTTCGAGATGCTGCAGAAGGGCGATGCCGGCGGGGTGTTCCAACTGGAAGGTCAGGGCATGCGCGACACCCTGCGCCATATGCGCCCCGACCGGTTTGAGGACCTGATCGCGGCGGTGGCCCTGTATCGGCCAGGTCCGATGGCGAACATTCCCGACTACTGCCGGCGCAAGCACGGCGAGAAATGGGATGCGCCGCATCCGGAAATTCACGACATCCTGGCCGAGACCTACGGCATCATGGTCTACCAGGAACAGGTCATGCAGATTGCCCAGAAGATGGGCGGCTACAGCCTGGGCAGTGCGGATCTGCTGCGCCGGGCAATGGGGAAGAAAATTGCTGCCGAGATGGAAGCGCAGCGCAACATTTTCACTGAAGGCGCGATCAAGCGCGGCATCGACCCGGCGAAGGCCAAGGAAGTCTTCGACCTGATGGCGAGGTTCGCCGACTACGGCTTCAACAAGTCGCATGCGGCCGCATATGCGCTGGTCGCCTACCAGACCGCCTGGCTGAAGGCCAACCACCCGGAGGTGTTCCTGGCCGCCTGCATGAGCCTGGCGATCAACAATACCGATCGTCTGGCAGCCCTGAAGCAGGAGGCCGAGCGCAGCGGCATTGTAATCCTGCCACCTGACATCAATCGGTCCGTGGCCGATTTCGCTGTTGAGCGGATGGAGGACGGTCGCCTGGCGATCCGCTATGCCCTGGCAGCCGTCAAGAAGGTCGGCTTCGCCGCAATGGAATCGGTGGCAGCCGCACGCACGCACAGCGCGTTCCGCGACGTGACCGACTTTGCCGCGCGGGTCGATCCTCGGCAGATCAACCGCATGCAGATCGAAAACCTGGTCCGTGCCGGCGCCTTTGACCGGCTGGACGCGAACCGTGCTCGGCTTTTCACCGGCGCCGAAACAATCCTGCGGCGCGCCCAGGCTGATCAGGAGGAAAAGGAGAGCGGCCAGATCGGCCTGTTCGGTGGCCCGACCTCCCGCGCCGAACCGCTGCGTCTGCCCGATGTCGCTGACTGGCCGCCGCTGGAGCGTCTGGCCTTCGAGGCGGAGGCGATCGGTTTTCACCTGACTGCCCATCCGCTCGATACTTACGCCCATGCCCTCAAGCGTCTCGGCGTCACGCCGTCCATCCACGTGCAGACCCGCGCTGCCGCCGGCGTCGGCCGTTGCAAGATCGCCGGCACGGTTGTTGCTATCAAGGAACGCATAACCCGCACTGGCAGCCGCATGGCATGGGTGCGCGTCTCCGACGCCGCTGGCTCAGTAGAAGTGACCTGCTTCAGCGAGGTGCTGAACCGAGCGCGTGACATCCTGGCCTTGGGGTCGAACGTATTGGTGACCGCGGAACTGAAGGCCGACGGCGAGGCGACGCGGGTCACCGCGTTGGACGTCATCCCACTCGACCAGGCTGCGGCCTCGGCCGGCGCATCCATTCGCGTGTGGCTGCGTGAAACCGAGGCGGTTCCGCATATCCGTGACGTGCTGGGGCGGGAAAGCGGCGGCCGGGGCCGTGTCACCCTGGTGCCCAGGATCGGCCGCGACCAGGACGTGGAGATCAACCTGCCCGGGGGTTACAACGTCACCCCTCGGCTGGCGCAGGCCCTGAAGTCGCTGCACGGCGTGGATCAGGTTGAGGAAGTCTAAGGCTGCCGCAGCCAGCAAGTAGGCAAAGGTGGTCTTGTCTGATGTCCCGCGCCGGCCTTCACTGTCGCAGGCTAATCAGGAATGCACCATGTCGCAGCGCTTCAGCGGACGTAATGCCGTAGTCACCGGCGGCGTGTCGGGAATTGGCGCGGGCATTGCCACTCGCCTCGCGACCGAAGGCGCAGCGGTCAGCCTGTGGGACCTGGATGAAACCGGCGTAGCCCGCGCCGATGCAGCTCACACGGTCGCGCTGGACGTGACCGATCCGCAGGCCGTGCATCAGGCCGCGCAGGCAACCGCCGCGGCGCTGGGCAAGATCGACATCCTGATCACCTCCGCTGGCATAACCGGCCCCAATCATCTGACCTGGGAGTATCCGGTTGCAGCATGGGACCGGGTGATCGACATCAACCTCAAGGGTGTATTCTACTGCTGCCATGCCGTGGTACCGTTCATGCAAGCGAATGCGTATGGACGCATCGTCAACATCGCCTCAATCGCCGGCAAGGAGGGTAATCCCAACGCCTCGGCCTATTCCGCCTCAAAGGCCGGGGTAATCGGTCTGACCAAGGCGCTGGGAAAGGAACTGGCAGCGAGCACCATCCGGGTGAACTGCGTCACCCCCGCCGCCGTCAGGACGCCGCTGTTCGCGCAGATGACCCAGCAGCAGATCGACTGGATGCTGTCGAAGATCCCTGTCGGCCGCTTCGGCGAGGTGGACGAGGTTGCCTCCCTGGTGCTTTGGCTGGCGAGTGAGGAGTGCAGTTTCTCCACCGGCGCCGTGTTCGACATCTCCGGCGGCCGGGCGACCTACTGAGCGTTGGCAGCGGATCAGCAGGCCGTGCCGACCAGGACGAAGACCATCCATCTGGACGCGACGTGCATGCCATTGAATGAAGGGACCTTCGATGCAGTCAGAAGACCTCGGCTTTATGCCGGCCACGCAACTGGCCGAGATGATCCGCACCAAACGGATCTCGCCAGTCGAATACACCCGCGCTTTATTGCAGCGGATCAACACGCTGGAGCCGAAGGTCAATGCATTCGTCCATCTCGCGGCGGATCGGGCGATGGATGCGGCGCTGGCGGCGGAAGCACAGTTGATGTCGGGGGAGCGGATCGGCCGGCTGCATGGCGTGCCGGTCACGATCAAGGACCTCGCCATCACCAGGGACATGCCGACCCAGCAGGGCAGCCTGATGCACAAAGGTGACCAGCCGACCGAGGACACCCCGATAGTGCCGCGGCTGCGCCAGGAAGGTGCGATTGTCCTGGGCAAGACGACAACCTCGGAGTTCGGCTGGAAAGGGGTGTCGCAGTCGCCGCTGACGGGGATTACGCATAACCCGTGGAAGCATGGCTACAACGCCGGCGCGTCGTCGGCCGGCGCAGGGGCAGCCACAGCCGCGGGCTTTGGACCGCTGCATCAAGGCAGCGACGGTGCCGGATCCATCCGCATGCCGGCGCATTTCTGTGGTGTCTTCGGTTTGAAGCCCAGCTTCGGCCGAGTGCCCAGCTATCCGGTCAGCACCGGCGACCTGACGTCGCACAACGGGCCGCTGACCCGTACCGTTGCGGACGCTGCGTTGATGCTGGAGGTGATGGCCGGCCCGCACCCGCTGGATTTCACCACCCTGGAAGCCGGACCGGCAGCTTATCTCGCCCGCCTGCATGAGGGGGTCCGCGGCAAGCGGATCGCCTACAGCCCCGACCTCGGCCACGCCCGGGTCGATCCGGACGTCGCCGCGCTGGTCAAGGCCGCGGCGTTGCGGTTCAGCGAGCTTGGGGCAATGGTTGAGGAAGTGCCGACACCATGGGCCGCACAGGGGCCGGAGCTGATCCGGTTCTTCTGGTCAGCGCATCTGACGCGGCTGAAGCCGCGGTTGGCTCGGTGGGAGCAACAGATGGATCCCGGTCTGGTAGCCTGCATCAAGGCCGCGACAGACGTCGCGGTTGCCGATTACCAGTTGGCGCGTGAGCGCAAGATGAAATACGTCGCCGACATCCATCGCTGGTTCCAGGACTGGGATCTTCTGCTGACGCCTGCCGTCTCGGTTGCCGCCTTTCCGGCGGAGAAGCTGATGCCGCAGCATTGGCCGCAGCACGAATGGGACTGGGTCAGTTGGGCCGAGTTCTCCTATCCATTCAACATGTCGTGGAATCCGGCGGCCAGCGTGCCATGCGGCTTTACCGCCGACGGCCTGCCTGTGGGCCTGCAGATCGTCGGCCGGCGCTTTGACGACCTCGGGGTATTGCAGGCCGCAGCCGCCTTCGAAGCGATCCAGCCCTGGGCCGCGCAACGTCCCGCTCTGGCCTGATCCGGCGATGCAGGAAGCGGTGAACGCATTCCTGCTCGGATTTCCAGCGCTGTTCTCCATCGTCAACCCGATCAGCGGCGGGTTTATCTTCCGCGGCGTTACTGCCAGCCGAACGCAGGAGGCACGTAACCGGCTGGCTTGGCTGGTGGCGATGAACTCGTTGGGTGTGATGGCGGTGGCGCTTTGGGCCGGCTCCTACATCCTGGCATTCTTCGGCATCAGCCTGGCGGCCTTGCGCGTCGCCGGCGGCCTTGTTGTGGCATTGAGCGGTTGGACGCTGCTGAATGCCCCTGACAAGCGCGAGGGAATGAAGCAGGAGCAAGCGGCCTCGGCCGAGGGTCTGGAGGACGTGGCGCTGTTCCCGCTGACGATCCCGTTCACCACCGGTCCGGGAACCATCTCAGTCGCCGTCGCCCTGGGTGCCGGTCATCCCCGCCTGTTCGGCGGCCTGGGCTGGTTCTTCCTGGGCATGACGGCGGCGGCGGTGGCAATGACTGCGGTGATCTGGGTCACTTATCACTACGCCGAGCGGCTGAGCGGGATGATGGGGCCGACAGGCAGCCGCACAGTGACGCGCATCTCGGCCTTTCTGCTGCTGTGCATCGGTGTGCAGATCCTGATCACCGGGGTAGAGGATGTGCTGCGCCCACTGCTGGCGGGAAGGTAGGCACTCCCGCAGCCCACCGGGAACCAACCGCAACTTGGAGACGATCAGCTAACCGTTATTTTCAATTGATGGTTTCAACCGATCAAACATCGTGTGATCTGCTGCGCGGAAAGTAGATTTGCAAGTGATGTAAAGACTTCCGACACCCCTTGGCACAGAATACTGCCTACTAAAGTCTGAGTTAGGTTAAATACCCCTTTTCTTCAAACACTATAGCATTCGCGTCGGAGCTTTATACATATCATAGTATGTTTTGTTACTTGGTACGGACGTTGCACAACGAATAACCTGCATCAAGAGGACAGGCCCACTATGCAATCGCTTCGTATCGCTCTGCTCGGCGCCATTTCGGTGCTCGCCACGGCCGGTGCCGGTCACGCCGAGATTATCTCCCAGACCACGCCGCTCTGTACGTAGACTGCCTTCGATCCCAATGGCAATCTGTTACTGACTTTCCAGCAGTTCAATCCAACCGGCGGTGCGGAACTCGCTGGCGCCACGCTAACTTTTTCAGACTTTACCGCTCCACAGCTAGAGGTTCTTAACCTGAGCGCTGTTGACGGCACGGGAACAGGATCGACAACCGAGATCAACACCATCACCGATACAAACAAGTCGGTCCTGTTGACCGACAACAGCGCCAGCAGCGGGACGCAGACGGTTCCGGTCTCTGGGGGCTTGGAAATATCCGGTCCTCGACGCCACAAGATGTGTTTGATCAGGTGTCGGTGGACCTTACGGACCTCGCGGAGCTCAACGGCGCGGGCACGCTGGATCTGACACTGAATCAGATGTTCTACACATCCGGCAGTACTCTGACGCCCTCCGCCAATCTGGCATTTGGCGGCACGGCCAGCAGCAACTTTGACCTCACACTTACCTACGATGTGCCGGAGCCTGCCGGGCTGGCGATCCTGGGCGTGGGTCTGCTCGGGCTTGCCATTATGCAACGCCGCTTTGCCGGCTGATGCCAGGGTGGTCCGGGCGATCGACCCGGACCGCCGCAGTCAGACATTACTGGTGCCCTAAACATTCGTCCGAAGCGCTTGACAAGGCATGTCGGTGCTTGGCGGATGTTCCCCCGCATTGCTACACTCATGGCTGCGATTCGCTTGCTTCCCCGCCGTCCGGGGGCCAGAAGCGGGGGCCGGACCCTAGTAGGAACCTGACCATGAAGCTGAAGGCCGACCGCGCCACTCTGATCAAGGCGCTGGCCCATGTCCAGAGTGTCGTCGAGCGACGCAACACCATTCCCATTCTGGCGAATGTCATGATCGCGGTGCGGGACAGCCGGCTGACCTTGACGGCAACCGACATGGAAATCGCCATTGTGGAGGACGTCCCCGCCTCCTCCATCCGCAACGGCGCCTGCACGGCACCGGCGGCAACGCTGTATGAGATCGTGCGCAAACTGCCGGACGGTGCCGAGGTAGAGCTGGACCATCCGGGTGGCGCGGCGCAGTTGGCGCTGCGAGCCGGACGCTACGACACGAAGCTGACGGTCCTGCCGATTGAGGACTTCCCATCGATGACAGCCGGCAGCCTGCCGCACCGCTTTAACCTGTCAGCGCTGACCCTCCGGTCGCTGATCGACCGCACGAAATTTGCCATCAGCACTGAGGAAACGCGCTACTACCTGAACGGGATTTATTTGCATCACGCCGACAGCGAAGGCACCCCGGTGCTTCGCGCCGTCGCCACCGACGGACATCGTCTTGCCCGCGTTGAGGAGCCGCTGCCTGATGGCGCCTCGGCCATGCCGGGCGTGATCATCCCGCGTAAGACGGTCAACGAACTGCGCAAGTTGCTGGATGAGGTCAGCGGCAATGTCGAGGTTGCGCTGTCGGACACCCGCATCCAGTTCCACGCCGACCAGATGCTGCTGACCAGCAAGCTGATCGACGGCACATTTCCGGAATATGAGCGGGTGATCCCGCGCGGCAATGAGAAGGTGCTGCGGGTCGGCAAGAAGGATTTTGCCGATGCCGTGGCCCGGGTGGCGGCGATCTCGTCGGAACGGTCGCGGCCAGTGAAGTTGTCTCTCGCACGCGACCTGCTGGTGCTGTCGGCCTCCAGCCCAGAGCAGGGCACCGCCACAGAGGAACTGGATGGGGATCGGGTAAAATATGACGCCGGTCCGCTCGAGATCGGCTTTCAGGCTCGGTATCTGAACGACATCACCGATCAGATCCCCGAGCAGGTGGAGTTCCGGTTCGCCGACGGCTCCGCCCCCACCGTGGTGCAAGATGTCGCGGATGCCAGCGCGCTGTATGTGCTGATGCCGATGCGGGTGTAAGGCGTTCGCCCGATCTGCCGGACTTCAGGCTTGCCGGGGGCGGAGGTGCCCGACTGCGGCATCCAGGCTCATCGAGCTGATCGGTTCACGCACCATCGTCTGCAGGATGATGGCGGCGAGGATGGTGACGCCGGCGCCGATCCCCAGCGCACTAACGAATGAACCCGTCCGGTCTACCACCATCCCAGTCACCAACGGCGAGACCGTGCCCCCAAGATAGCCGCCAAAATTCTGGATGCTGGCAACCGATGTGCAATACGACTGCGGCGCCACCGCGGTGATCAGCGTCCACTTCCCTGCAATCCCCACGGACAGGAAGAACATTGCCGCGGAGATTGCCAGCACTGCCTGCGTTCCGTCGGCCGTCGCGGTTGCAAGGATGGTGAACACCCCTGACGCCAGCAGCCCCAATATTGCCGGCAGCCGGCGGCTGGCCACCAGCTCCATGCCGCTACGCGCGAAGCGGTCGGTGACCCAGCCGCCCGCCAGCGCCCCCAAGATGGAGAACACCAGCGGGATCATCGCCAGGAAGCCGGTCTTGGCGATGCTGATGTGCTGCTGCATCTCCAGATATGCCGGCAGCCAGGTCTGGTACATCCAGACCGCATAGCCGCTGCAGAATGCGCCCAGCATCAAGCCCCACATCGGGCGGAAGCGGAATAACCGGCCCCAGCGGCGCAGCTCGACCGGCGCTGCCGCAGCGCGGTTTTCAGCCAGGTAGGCTTCATCCCGCGGGGCAAGCTGAGCCTGTGAGGGATCACGATACAGCCTGAACCACATCCAAACGCCCAGCAGACCGGCAAGCCCCATTGCAACAAACATGGTGCGCCAGCCGAACGCCAGCATCAGCCAGGTCAGCAGCGGTGGGGCAAGGGCCGGGCCAATGCTGCCGCCTGCGTTGTAGACGCCGGTGGGCGTGCCCCGGTCCCTGACGTGAAACCAGTCGCTGGTCACACGAACCGCGCCCGGAAACGCCGGGCTTTCGGTGGCGCCCAGCAGGATACGCGACCACATCAACTGCAGGTAGCTGCCAGCCAACCCGCCGGCGGCCTGGGCCGCGGACCAGGCCAGCAGGGCCAGTCCCACCAGATACCGCGGACCCAGCCGGTCCAGCAGGAAGCCGACTGGAATCTGGCAACAGGCATAGGTCAACGACCAGAAAGACTGCAGCGCGCCGATGGCCGTGGCACTGATGCCGAATTCCTGGCGGATCGTCAGGTTGGCGATCGCCAGGGTGGACCGGTCGATATAATTCAGTGCAATGGCGGCGGTCGCCAGCCCAACGGCGATCCATTGCATTTGCCGCATCCGTGGCGACACAGACAGACTGGTCATGGTCCCTCCCGCCGAAGCCACAGGTTCTGGTCCGGTCAGCCGTATCCGGCCATGGATCGGAAACAACGACAAGGTTTCATACCAGCGCGCCGGTGCGACCGGTCGGGCTCCAGGCGCCCACCTTGCACGGGTCAGGCGTCCGGATTGATCACACCAGTTGGTCTGAGAAGGGCTCTCCAGCGCTCCACATCTAACCTCATTGATGCCGCGCCAGCCTGGACGCAGGCAATAAGGACTCAGGTAATGCAAAAGACAATCGCAGCTTCAGTGATGTTGCTGGTTTTCAGCACGTCATACGCGGCACCAGAGGCTGTTGGACAAGCCACAATTCAGTTGGTGCAGGCCCCACAGGGTGATCCCGCACGAACGCTGGTCACGCCCAATGCACCAGACGCCGGTCGTGCAGGACAGATCGAACAGCTTCCGCAAGGCGGCACCGGCGTCACGACCGGCGGCACGTCACATTATCAGACATTGATTACGCCAGGCGGCGGCAGTGCACTTGCCGTGCCGAGCGGCGGAAACACCAGCTCCTTTGTTGGCTCAGGCGGTCGCGCTGGGTCAGTGCAAACTCGGCCCTGATCGTCACGGTATGTGGCGTGCCCGGCAGCATGAAGCAGGTCAGCTTGCGCGGCCCTGAGCGTTACATACTCGTCTTCCTACCGGTTTGGATGTATGGCTTGCCATTGCTTCATGATGGCAATTTCTCGATTCTGCGCCCCCACAATCTCTGTTGCCAACTGGCGTAGCGCCGGGTCCTTGCCGTAACGCAACTCGGCCTCGGCCATATCCACAGCGCCTTGATGGTGCGGGATCATCATTCCTACAAAGTCCATGTCGGCGTTGCCGGTCATCGGTGCGGCCTCCATGTCGTGATTCATCTTCGCCATGCCGGCCATCATGTCCTGCTCGGCGGCGGGGGTTTGAGTTGGCATTGACATGTCCTGCTGCGCCGCGAGGCTTCCGCTTGCCGTCAAAGCGATACCCAAGGTGAAAAGAAGCTTGCAACGCGGCATGGTCATCGTGCTGTGCCTGTTCATGCAGGGGGCGCCGCGGCAGGCGCGGCAATAGTCTTCAGCATGGCATAACCGGATGCCCGCGTTAATCGTTGCGGGCATTCGGACGATAAGCTAGCCCTTGGGTCCTGCCCTGTAGGGGCACGAGCGGAAGAAGCGGCGTGATTCACCGGCAGCCGTGGCGTCATGTGGCCCTGCACGATCCGGGGCTATCAGTAATGATCTGGTCAATTCCTTAATCAGACATGGTATGTGCAGAAGTGTTCGCGTTCCTGGGAACCGAGGCTACTGATGGAATCGCATAGCCACGTCTTCCTCGCTGAGGACCACGCCACCGCCGAACGGCGGACCTGGGCGGTAATCTGGCTAAGCGGCGTCATGATGGTGCTGGAGATCGTCAGTGGCCTGCTGTTCGGCTCGATCGCCCTGGTGGCGGATGGGCTGCACATGATCACCCATGCCGGCGCCCTGCTGCTGGCCGCCCTGGCGTATCGCTTTGCCCGCCGGCACGCAACAGACGCCAGGTTCACCTTCGGCACTGGAAAACTTGGTGATCTGGCGGGTTTCACCAGCGCCATCGTCCTTGTCATGATAGCCCTGCTGATCGCCTGGGAAGCCGCGCAACGCGTGTTCGCGCGGTGCCCATCGCTATCACCGAAGCGATTCCGATCGCCTGCCTTGGTCTTGTCGTCAACATCGCCAGCGCCTGGCTGCTGAGCGGCGGCGTGCACGTCCATGGTCATCACCATCACGGCGGCGGACATAACCACGAACATTCATTCGTGCAGGCTGCCTTGCTGGGTACTAGCAGCGCCAGCGTCGAGATCCATGAGGATGGTGTGCCTCCGCGCTTTCGGGTGCGTACCGCCATTCCGGCCAATGCGCTTGTGGCCGAAACCACCCGCCCGAACGGTGTGCGCCAGCGCTTTACCTTCCAGCCGTGCGGTGGATTCCTGCAAAGTCAGGAGGTGGTTCCTGAACCGCATGCGTTTGATCTGACCCTGCGGTATGGGCAGGAAACCGCCTTGGTGCGCTTCCAGGAGCACGATCACGCGCATGATCCGGCACATCGCGACAACAACATGCGGGCCGCGATTGTGCATGTCCTCGCCGACGCCGCGGTCTCCGTGCTGGTCATTGTCGGCCTGTTGCTGGCATGGACCTTCGGCTGGCTCTGGCTGGATCCGCTAGCCAGCCACATTGGGGCTGGGGTGATCGCAAGCTGGGCCTATACGCTGGTGCGCGACACCGGACGAATCCTGATGGACGTGAGTCCTGATCCGCAACTGACCGAACGGCTGCGGCGGGAGATCGAGACAGACGGCGACCGGATCGTCGATCTTTACCCATGGCGGCTTGGGCCGGGCCATATGGCCGCCGTGCTGTCAGTCGTCACCCTTCATAGCCGCAGACCGAGGATTTCCGCCGGCGGTTGCAACGTTTCTCGACGCTGTTGCACGTCGCGGTTGAGGTCCACACCGCTTGACTGAAGATGCAAGGTTGCATCGGTTTGTCGACTTGCTGCTGCGGTGGAACGCCTCGCTGAACCTGATTGCCGCCCGGGACGCTTCTTCGGTGTGGGAGAGGCATGTGGCGGACTCGCTTCAACTCGTGCCGCTGATGCCGCCGGGCATTACACGCGCCTCCGATCTAGGGACCGGTGGCGGCTTTCCCGGGCTGGTGCTCGCCATTGCCACCAATGTGGCCTTCGACCTTGTTGAATCCGACCGGCGCAAGGCGGCCTTTTTGCGGACGGCAGTGTTGGAAACCGGTGCGCCTGCCACAGTGCACGCCTGCCGGATTGAGGACGCCGTGCTACCGCCGACCCGCTTGGTCACAGCGCGGGCTCTGGCACCGCTGCCCCGCCTTCTGCCGTTGGCCGCACGGTTGCTCGCCGACGACGGCACCTGTCTGCTTCTGAAGGGAGCCAAGGTGGAGACGGAGCTGACAGCCGCCGCGAAAGACTGGGACATGGCGGTGGACCGCACGCCAAGCCGAACGTCGCCTGACGGCGTCGTGCTACGCATCACCGGTCTGCGAAGGCTGCAACAGTAGCCGCCTGTCGTGCATCCAGACGTGTGCCCATGTAGCGGCATTCCTGATCGCCGGCGCCAGCAGCGGGGACAGATCATCAAACGGGATGCATGCCCCCAGCAGGGATTGGAAGCTGAGACACTGCGTATGACAGATCCCAAAGAAAAGCGGCGTTTCAAGTGCCCCTGAAACGCCGCCCCGATAACTCATGTCCTGCGCTTGCGTCGAATGGCTGCAACCGAATCTAGCCTACGTTTTACTCGGTAGCCGCCATGTTCTGAAAGCCCGCCAAGACCTCCTCGCCGGGATCAGGCGAGGTCGAAGCGGTCAAGGTTCATCACCTTGGTCCACGCAGCGACGAAGTCCTTCACAAAGGCCTCCTTCGAGTCGTCACAGGCATACGCTTCCGCGGCGGCTCGAACCTGAGAGTTCGATCCAAACAGCAGGTCGACACGCGTGCCGGTCCATTTGATCTCACCCGTTGCCCGGTCGCGCCCCTCGTAGACGCCTCCGGCAGCCGGCTGCCACTTTGTGTTCATATCAAGCAGGTTGACGAAGAAATCGTTCGTGAGCGTCTCAGGCCGCTTGGTGAAAACGCCGTGCTGGGATTGTTCGACGTTTGCATTCAGAACCCGCATGCCGCCGACGAGGACCGTCAGCTCCGGAACGGTCAACATCATCAACTGCGCCCGATCCACTAGCAGCTCCTCAGCCGACCTGCCATCGCTGCCACCGCGAAGGTAGTTGCGGAACCCATCCGCGATCGGCTCCAGCACGCCGAATGACTCGACGTCGGTCTGCTCCTGCGACGCGTCCGCGCGTCCTGGGGTGAAAGGAACCGTTACGTTGTATCCGGCGTTCCTCGCCGCCGCCTCGACCGCTGCGCAGCCGCTCAGGACGATCACGTCAGCAAGCGAAATCTGCTTGCCGCCCGACTGCGAGCTGTTGAAGTCCTTCTGGATCTCCTCCAGCTTCTGCAGCACCTTTGCCATCAAAGCCGGCTGGTTGACCTGCCAGTCCTTCTGCGGCGTCAGGCGAAGGCGCGCCCCGTTTGCTCCCCCACGCTTATCAGAGCCACGGAATGTCGATGCCGACGCCCAGGCGGTCCCGACCAGATGGGAAATGGAAATGCCGGACGCCAGGATCTTCGCCTTCAGACCAGTGATCTCCTGGTCCCCGACCAACGGATGATGCACGTCCGGAATAGGATCCTGCCATAGCAGAACCTCCGCAGGCACCAAAGCACCCAGATACCGTGGACGAGGCCCCATATCGCGGTGGGTCAGCTTGTACCATGCCCGGGCAAACGCATCGGCGAACTCTTGTGGACTCTGCTGGAAGCGCTTGGCGATCGGCGCATAGGCCGGGTCGACCTTCAGCGCCAGGTCGGTAGTGAGCATCATCGGCGCGTGCCGCTTCGACGGATCGTGGGCATCAGGCACCGTGCCCGCTGCGGATGCGTCCTTGGGCGTCCACTGAAATGCGCCGGCTGGGCTCTTTGTCAGCTCCCAGTCATAGCCGAACAGGTTGTCGAGGTAGTTGTTGTCCCACTTCGCCGGCTCCGTGGTCCAGGCGCCCTCCAATCCGCTGGTAATGGTGGCGGAGCCACTGCCGCTGCCAAAGGTATTGTTCCACCCCAGGCCCTGCTCCTCCATGCCGGCGCCCTCGGGTTGCTGACCGACATACTTGCCTGGGTCGGCGGCACCGTGCGTCTTGCCGAAGGTGTGGCCGCCGGCAATAAGCGCGACTGTCTCCTCATCGTTCATCGCCATGCGGGCGAACGTCTCGCGGATATCGCGCGCCGAGGCGGCCGGATCAGGCTTGCCGTTCGGCCCTTCTGGGTTCACGTAGATCAATCCCATCTGCACGGCCGCGAGAGGCTTCTCCAGTTCACGGTCGCCGGTGTAGCGGTCGTCCCCCAGCCAGGTGTGCTCAGACCCCCAGTAGATATCTTCCTCGGGCTCCCACACGTCCTCACGGCCACCTGCGAAGCCAAACGTCTTGAACCCCATCGACTCAAGCGCGACGTTCCCCGTCAGCACCAGAAGGTCGGCCCATGAAAGCTTTCGGCCATACTTCTGTTTGATCGGCCACAGCAGCCGGCGCGCCTTGTCAAGGTTCGCGTTGTCCGGCCAGCTATTCAGCGGCGCGAAGCGCTGCGTGCCAGAGGACGCACCGCCACGACCGTCGGTGGTGCGATAGGTGCCAGCACTGTGCCAAGCCATTCGGATGAAGAACGGCCCATAGTGGCCATAGTCTGCCGGCCACCAATCCTGCGACGTCGTCATCAGCGCGTGCAGGTCCTTGATCACGGCCTGAAGGTCGAGGCTCTCGAATTCCTGGGCGTAGTTGAACTCCTTACCCAGCGGATTGCCTGCCGGCGGGTTCTGATAAAGAGCATGAAGGTTGAGATGGTTCGGCCACCAGTCACGGTTCATCCGCGCCACACGCGTCGTATGGTCTTGACGCTCGTGACCCTGAAGCTCGCCCGCAACCGGGCACTTGCCTTCACCTGACATCTTTGGTTCCTCCTCAATCAGCACTTTACGATGACGCGCGGACAATAGCGCTTGAGCACCTATCGGCCTAATCGATTTTCTCAAAGCGATTTATAGAGCGCGCCTGTTAATCAGCCGCCTGCAGTGGCCTCGTGACACATTGCCCCGCGCCGGGCGCCGTAGTCCACGCCGGGTCGTCAACACCCAGTCTCAGCCCCCGAGCGGATATTTCATGGCTCCCACTCTGCTCGCGCCTGAACCGAAGTTCACTGGTCCATTGCAGACCCAGAATAGCGCTCAGAACTTCTCCACCCACGGCCGCAGCTCAACCTCCCAGGTCCAGGCGCTCCTCGGCTGGTTCGCGACCTGCCAGTATGTCTCGGCGATCGCATCGGGCTCCAGCATGCTGTCGGGGCTTTCGTTCGAGCCCGGGCGGGCGGCGCTGCGAATCCCGCCATCGATGACGAAATGAGCCACATGCACGCCTTTCGGCGACAGTTCCCGCGCCAAGCTGGAGGCCAGGCCGCGCAGCGCGAACTTGCCCATCGCGAATGCCGAGGAGTTCGGATACCCCTTCACGCTGGCGGATGCGCCGGTCAGCAATATGGCGCCGGAACCGCGTGCGACCATATGACGTGCCGCCTGCTGCGCAACCAGAAACCCGCCGTAAGCGCTGACCGAGATCGCACGGGCGACATCCGCGGGATCAAGCTCAGTGACCGGACCCCGCGCCCGGGCGCTGGCGTTGTAGACGACGATGTCCGGCACGCCCTGCGTGGCGATCACCACGTCGAACAGCGCCGCAACCTCCTCGGGTTCTGTCGCTTCGCAGGCAAAGGTGGCGCCGGCGGTCTCCTCCGCCAGCTTCTGCAGCTTGTCCGGATCACGTGATGCCATCGCAACCTGCAACCCATGTCTGGCGAACAACCGGGCCAAAGAGGCGCTCAGGCCAGGGCCGACGCCGACGATCAATGCGGTTTTGTAGTCCATGCTAGCGCCCTCCGGAGATCGGTACTATGACGCCCGTAATATAGGACGCTTCCGCCGAAAGCAGCCACAGCACGGTGCTTGCGACTTCCTCGGCGCCGCCGACGCGGCCCATCGGCACGCCGCCCACCAGCCGCTCCAGCCGATCGGGCAAGCCGGAGCGGGCGTGCAGTTCGGTCTGGATCAGGCCTGGGCTGACCGCGTTCACGCGGATGCCGACCGCTGCCAGCTCCTTCGCCGCTCCGACCGTCAGGCTGTCGACCGCTCCCTTGCTCGCAGCGTAGTGGATCCATTCCCCCGCCCCGCCCAGTTCGGCAGCACGCGATGAGATGTTCACGATGCCGCCCCCTGGCCCGCCGCGATCGGTCGCCATGCGTGACACCGCCTCGCGGATCATCAGGAACGGCGCGCGGACGTTCACCGCCAGCACGGTATCGAGTGTCCGCGCGCTGACCGAGTCGATCCGGCCCATCGGACCCGGCGTGCCGGCGTTGTTGACCAGCGCGGTCAACGGCCCCAGGGCATCATCGACCATCCGGTACAGCGACAGGATAGAGGCTTCGTCGGCCATCTCGGCGTGCACTGCCAGGGCTTTGCCGCCGGTAGCTTGGATGTCGCGGACGACCGTCTCGGCCAAGGCCCGGTTGGACTGGTAGGTCAAGGCAACGGCATAGCCGCGGGCCGCGGCCAGACGCGCGATGGCGGCACCGATCCCCTGGCTGCCGCCGGTGACGATCATAACCTGCTGCATGGAAGCCTCCATGATTTCCGGTACAGCGCGATCGTCTGAGATCGAACCCAAGGTTAGACGATCGCGCTCTCAAACAAATCAAGCCAGAGCTTGATGGCTTCAACCTGAAGCGATCAAGCTCTGGCATCGCATCATGGACTGACGCGGCGAACAAATGACAATAGACAACGCGCCACGATGCCAAGGCACCAGGCCCCGATGTGTCCGCCGCCCCGCTCAGAACGAACCGATGCCGAGCAGCCCGGCCGCGGCGCCAACAGCCAGGATCCAGAGCGGATGCATCTTGCCCTTCCAGCCGGCCAAGGCGGCAACCGCCGTGATAACCGCCAGTCCCGGCGTCTGATCGGACGACCGGGCGATCAGCACGGCGCTGGAGGCGACGAGTCCAACCGTCAACGGCACCAGCCCCGCCTGGACGATGCGCCGCCAGGGCCGGTCCTTGAATCGCCGCCAGACCCCAAGCACCACACCGGTCAGAACCGAGGACGGCGTGAACTTGGCTATGGACGACACCAGCAGTCCGGACCATCCGGCGACGCGCCAGCCGATCATCGGTACGATCATCAGGTTCGGCCCTGGCGCCGCCTGCGCCAGCGCGAACAACGCGCTGAACTGGGCTGCGGACATCCAGCGGTGCACGTCGACGACCTGCCGCTGCATCTCCGGCAGGATGGAGTTGCCGCCGCCGAACGCCAGCAGCGATAACTCGGCAAAGATCGCCGCCAGCGAGACCAGGACACCGGTCATGCCGGGGTCCGCCAGGTCAGAAAGATGCTCAGCGGCGCCAGCACCAGCATCGTTGGCAGCAGTGGCAGCCGCAGCCATCCGATGGCCACAAGGCACAAGCCCACGATTAGCAACCCCGCCAGCCGTGTACGCAGCGGCGTCACCATCTTGAGTGCGGTTGCCACCAGCAGCCCCGCCGCGGCCGCCGCCAGCGCGGCAAACAGCCGCTGCAGATAGAAGTTGTCCTGGAAACGATCGTAGAAGATGCCCAGGCCGATCACCACCGCGGTCGGTGCGGCGATCAGGCCCAGCAGCGAGGCGAACGCCCCCGCGACGCCTTGGAACTCCAGCCCCACCGCGACAGACAGGTTGATGATGTTGCCTCCAGGCAGGAACTGGCACAGTCCCAGAAGCTCAGTGAACGCCTCGGCGGTCAGCCAGCGCCGCCGCTCCACCAGCAGTTGCCTCGCCATCGGCAGCACCCCGCCGAAGCCAAGCAGCCCAAGCTCAAGGAAGCCCCGGAACAGCGCGGTAACGGACGGAGGTGTGTGTTGTTCAACCGGCGGCTCCATCCCACAACTCCCGCGGCACTGTCGCCGGCGTTCCTTGGTGCAGCGGCCTGGAACGCCGATCCGTCCGCCAAAGATGCGGCTGCACCGTCATGATGTCCAATGCATCAAGCAACCGATTGTGATACCTTCTCGGTATGGACCTGATCGAGCTCCGCAGGCTCGGCGCCTTCGTCGCCGTTGCCGAGGAAGGACACATCACCCGCGCGGCACAACGACTGGGGATGCAGCAACCGCCGTTGACCCGGCTGTTGCGCGGCCTGGAGGAGGAATTAGGTGTCCTGCTGGTGCAGCGTCTGCCGCGCGGCGTCCGAGTGACCGCCGCCGGCCAAGCCCTGCTGGAGGAAGCCCATGCCGTGCTGGCCCGGGCCAACCGCGTTAAAGGCGCTGTCCAGCGGGCCGCGCGCGGCGAGCAGGGAAGGCTGGGCATTGGCTTCACCAGCTCCGCGGCGCTGCATCCACTGGTGCCGGCTGCCCTGCGTGCGTTCCGCGCAGCCGCGCCCGGGGTCTCGCTGCTGCTCGAGGAGGCAGGCACCGGGGAACTGGTGGATGCGTTAATGCAGCAAAGGCTGGACGCCGTCTTCGTCCGCTCACCGGTAGCCGGCATCGCCGGCCTGATGGTCGACCCGCTGCTGGATGAGCCGATGCTTGTCGCGCTGCCGGTCGGCCATCGCCATGCACTCGACCTGGCAGGACCGTTGCCGCTGGCCGCGTTGGGACAGGAGGAATTCGTGCTGTACCGCCGGCCGGCTGGCCCGGGTCTGTATGACACCATTCTGGCAGCCTGCCGCACAGCCGGGTTCAGTCCGACGGTGGTGCAGGAGGCGCCACGCCTGCCGGCCACGCTTAGCCTTGTCGCAGCCGGTCTGGGCGTGTCGATCGTGCCAGCCTCAATGCGGCGGCTGAGTGGAGAGAACATTGTCTACCGCGACCTGACCGCCTGCGCTGGGCTATCCGCCCCGCTGCATCTCGCGGTGCGGCGCGGGATACTGCCTCCCACGCTCTCTCGCTTCCGTGACGCCGTCGCCCAAACAAAGCTTGCGGATGCAGCCAAGGGCTGACCGCATCCCCCTCTTCTTTTAGCTGGTCATTCTCCTATCATGCGGCTGCAACAATGACATAATCCGGAGGTAATGGCCGTGTTTGGTCTGATGCAGTCACAGGGTCTGATGATTTCCTCGATCCTGACCCACGCCGCGCGGCATCATCCGTCGGGTGAGGTGGTGTCCCGCACGCATGAGAACACCACCCACCGCTATACCTGGCGGGATGTGGAAGCTCGGTCGAGGCGCCTGGTGCGGGTGCTGCAGAAACTTGAGGTGGGGGAACAGGACCGCGTCGGTACGCTGGCCTGGAATGGCTATCGCCATCTGGAGGTCTACTACGCAGCACCCGGGATGCAGGCGATCTGCCACACCATCAATCCACGGCTACACGCCGACGATATCGCCTACATTATCAACCATGCGCAGGATAAGGTGCTGTTCGTCGACAGCAGCTTTGCCGCCCTGATCAGCGCGATCGCGCCGCAAATCGCCGGATGCGTGAAAACCGTCGTCATGCTGACCAGCGCGGATCATATGCCAGAGGTGACGCTGGCCGCCGGCATGACGCTGGCCTGCTATGACGAGCTTATGGATGCGGCGGACGACGACTACGTCTGGCGCAGCTTCGATGAGAATTCAGCCAGCGCGCTGTGTTATACCTCCGGCACGACTGGCAGGCCCAAGGGCGTGCTGTACAGCCACCGCTCAACCTGGCTGCATGCCTATGCCATCGCGTTGCCGGACGTGCTGTGCATCAGGGCCAGCAGCCGTGTTCTTCCCGTCGTGCCGATGTTTCACGTCAATGCCTGGGGCATGCCCTATGGTGCGGCACTGACTGGGGCGTCACTCGTGCTGCCTGGGCGGCACCTGGACGGTGCCAGCATGGCCGCCCTGCTCAACAATGAGCGTGTCACATTTACCGCCGGGGTGCCGACGGTCTGGCTCGGCCTGCTGCAGCACCTGCGCGCCAGCGGGGACCGCCTGGACACGCTGCAGCGCATCATGACCGGAGGCTCCGCCGCGCCGCCACTGCTGATCGAGGCGTTCCGCGACGAGTATGGGATCGCAGTGGAGCATGGCTGGGGGATGACCGAGCTGAGCCCCGTCGGCACCTACAATGCCCCCAAGGCAGCACAGGCGGACTTGAGCAAGGATCAGTCAGCACAGCACATGCTGAAGCAGGGTCGTATCCTGCCCGGCATCGATATGAAGATCGTCGACGGTGACGGCCGTGAACTGCCCTGGGATGGCTCCGCGTTCGGTGATCTGATGGTGCGCGGCCCGTGGATCGCCAGTGCATATTATGGCGACCCGCCTGACAGCGCGCTTGACCAGGACGGCTGGTTCGCCACCGGCGACGTCGCAACCATCGATCCCGACGGCTTCATGGAGATCACTGACCGATCCAAGGACGTGATCAAGTCCGGCGGCGAGTGGATCAGCTCCATTACGCTCGAAAACATAGCCGTTTCGCACCCGGACGTGGCAGAGGCGGCGGTGATCGCTGCCACGCATCCCAAATGGGATGAGCGTCCGCTGCTGCTTGTGGTGCCAGCCCCCGGAAAGACGGTCGAACCCGCGTCTGTGCTGCGCCTTTACGAGGGAAAGGTCGCCAAATGGTGGCTGCCGGATGAGGTGGTTGTGGTGCCCGAACTTCCGCATACCGCGACTGGGAAGCTGCTGAAGACGAGCCTGCGGCTACAGTTCCGCGACCATTACGTCAGAGCGTGATGCCTAAGGCGGTATCGCCACAGGTTTGAATCGCGTGGGTAAACATAAGTATAAAGCGCGATACCCGCTTCAACCTGAGAACATCTCTTACGTAATAAAAGCAGCCGGTTCATCGTACAAGCTGTTGGCATTGCGCGAGAGCAACTCGGGGATAGCAGGTTCTATGAAAGAATGGGCTGCCCAGGCTGACATATGGATCTGAAACTGCTGAACTGGGGCATACGCCGAAAGCACGCCAAGCTGCCGCCGCTGTGGCTGTTCACCGACGAAGATCGCCTGGCTGACCCCATTAGGGCCGTGCGGCGGCTGCCCCCGGGCCGTGCCGGCGTCGTGCTGCGTCACGACCGGGATCCTGCAAGAAGACAATTGGCCTGGGATTTGGCCCGCATCTGTAAGACCAGACGGTTATCCCTGGTTGTCGCTGCGGACCTCCGGCTAGCCGGGGCCCTGAAAGCGGGTGTCCACCTGCGCGGCGGCCGCTGGCCACGTGGCGGCCGGCCGTCCGGTCTTGTCACCAGTTCCGCGCACTCGGTGCACCAACTGCGGCGGGCGCAAGGTGCCGGTGCCAACATCGTCTTTCTCTCGCCGGCATTCGCCACCGCCAGCCATCCCGGGGCGCCGGCGCTTGGTCCGCTGCGCTGGGCGGCCATCGCTCGCCGAGGCCGGCCGGATGGCTGCGTGGCCGCACTCGGCGGTATCAATGGGGCGACCGTGAAGCAACTGCCAGCCCGGTTATGCCAAGCCATCGGCGCCATCGAGGCGCTTGCCTGAATGGTCGCCGCACTGCAGCGGACGCTGCAAGACCCGGTCAAATGGCGCCTATTCGGTCAACCTGGAATCATCTGCCCCAGCGGCCGGCCGGCAAACAGATGGACATGGAAATGCGGCACCTCCTGCCCCGCATGCTCGCCCGTATTGGCCAGCAAGCGATAGCCGGGCTCTTCCAGACCCATATCCCTAGCAATCTTGCCGACGCCGCGGAAGAAACCGGCGATCTCCGCCTCGCTGGCAGTGGCGCTGAAGTCTGCGAACGAGCAGTAGTCTCCCTTTGGCACCACCAGAACATGTGTCGGTGCCTGCGGGCTGATGTCGTGGAAGGCCAGCACGTGGGCATCCTCGTAGACCTTGCGGCAAGGAATCTCGCCGCGCAGGATGCGTGCGAAGATGTTCTGGGTGTCATAGGGCGGCAGGCCGCTGACAGGCATCAAGACGTCTCCCTCAGGTCGGTGACCGGGCAAGATCTACGACACGCGGCCGCTGCCCGACAACCACCGCAGAGCTACGGGATCTTCGAGGTTCCCAGCTTGCGCCGAACCAGCAGCGGCATCGCTCGCGCGGCCTTTTCGGCTATCCCGCTGATGCCTTCCCGGCGGCTCAGCTCCGCCCAGACATCAGCCGGCGCCACGCCGGACGACACCCACAGCACCAGCAGGTGATACAGCACATCGGCACTCTCTCCGATCAGCGCGTCACGGTTGCCCGCCACCGCCTCAATGACGCACTCGACCGCCTCCTCGCCGAACTTCTGCGCGACCTTGGCGGGGCCGCGGGACAACAGGCGGGCAGAGTGGCTGACAGTGGGATCCGCGCCACGGCGGCTCTCGACCACGGCGAACAGCCGGTCAAGCACCACCGCGTCCGGCTCGTCGCAGCCGCTGTCCGGTCCCGCAGAAGAGGGTGTGCGCGTCTTGCCAACCCGCTTGGCTGCCGGCCTGGCACCGTTGGAGATCTTCTTTTTTGCCGACTTCGCCATTTCAGGCCGCTTTGCGCGGCAGGCGTACCGGCAATCCGGCTGCGGCCATCGCCTGCTTGACCTGCGTGATGGTGAACGTGCCGAAATGGAACACGCTGGCCGCCAGCAGGCCGGTCGCCCCGGCCCTGGCCCCATCAATAAAATGCGCCAGCGTGCCGACGCCGCCAGAGGCAACAATGGGCACCCGCACGGCGGCGCAAGCGGCAAGCAGCAGATCAAGGTCAAAGCCGGTTCCCGTGCCGTCACGGTCCATGCTGGTCAGCAGGATCTCGCCGGCGCCCAGCGACACCACCTGCCGGCACCAGTCGATCGCGTCGATCCCGGTATTGCGGCGGCCGCCGTGGGTGAAGACCGACCACCGGTTCGGGGCAACCCGCTTGGCGTCGACCGCAACCACGATACACTGGCTGCCGAACTTGGTCGCTGCTTCACGCACCAGCTCCGGCCGTGCAACCGCAGCCGAGTTGATGCTGCATTTGTCGGTGCCTGCCAGCAGCAACCGGCGCATGTCCTCGACCGAGCGGATGCCGCCGCCGACGGTCAGCGGCAGGAAGACCCGCGCGGCGGTGCGGGAAACAACATCAAGGATCGTATCACGGTTCTCATGGCTGGCAGTGATGTCGAGGAAGGTCAGCTCATCAGCGCCGGCCGCATCATAGACAGCGGCCTGCTCCACCGGGTCACCGGCGTCACGCAGGGATAGAAAATTGACGCCTTTGACGACGCGACCGTCCTTGACGTCAAGGCAAGGGATTATGCGGAGCTTCAACATAGCCAGCGCTTTAGAAAACGCTGCGTTATCAGATGCAAGAACATTAACATGCGCAGGCTGCCGGCAGCGGCAAAATGCCTGACCAATGTCGTAGTTGTCCGGATCTCAGCCGGCTAAAAGCGACAACGCCTCGGCCGGATCCAGTTGTCCGTCATAAAGCGCGCGGCCTACGATGACCCCGGCGATTCGGGTTCCGCTCGCCACCTGCTTCAGCGATGCCAGATCGGCTAGCCCGCCGACGCCGCCGGATGCGATGACTGGCGTGGTCAATCGTTGCGACAGTGCGACCGTCTGCTCCAGGTTCAAACCGCTCAGCATCCCGTCGCGGCCTATGTCGGTATAGATGATCGCCGATACACCGGCGTCCTCGAACCGCAGGCCCAGGTCGGCCGCCGGCAGGTGAGAGGTTTCGGCCCAGCCCTCGGTGGCGACAAAGCCGTCCCGGGCATCGATACCCACGGCGATGCGGCCGGGGAAAGCCTTGCAGGCATCGATCACCAAGGCTGGGTTTTTCGCCGCCGCACTGCCAAGGATCACCCGGTGGACACCCGCTTCCAGCCAGCCGGAAATGCCGGCCAGGTCGCGGATGCCGCCGCCAAGCTGCACCGGGATGCTGACGCTGTCCAGGATCGCGCGCACTGCATCAGCGTTGACCGGCCTGCCGGCGAATGCGCCGTTCAGGTCGACCACATGCAGCCAGGCAAATCCGGCCGCCTGCCATGTCCTGGCTTGGGCGCCAGGATCGTCAGCATAAACGGTCGCATGATCCATCTCGCCGCGTCGCAGACGGACGCATTTACCGTCCTTGAGGTCGATGGCCGGGTATAAGGTCAGAGCCGTCATGCGCTCAACCCGTCACTCGCCGCCGCCGGCCTTGGCGGGACGCAGCCGCTTGTAGAAGAAGTAACCGGCGATCGACTTCCCACGCACCTGGGCATATTCGGGATGCATGCCCCAGCGGGTGTAGCCGTACGATTCATACATCGCGATGGCGACGGCCTGACTCTCCCGCACATCAAGGTTCAGGATGTGGTAGCCAAGCTCCCTGGCCCGCTCCTCAACGCTTTCCGTCAGCAGCCGCGCAAGCCCATGGCCGCGCGCATACGGTGCGATATAGGAATGCATCAGGTTGGCGGCAAACGCCTGTGCTTCGTTGTTGCGCGGCGGGCGGACCAGCAGCGCCGACCCCACGATGTCACCGTTCAGCCGGGCGACAAATAGCTCACGCTCCGGCACCAGAAGCACGCCGCGAAAATAGGTTTCCAGCGCTCGACGGCCGGGTGGGATGAGCCAGCCGAAACCGCCGCCGTCGATGATAGCTGCGTCCGTCGCCTCGCACAGCATGTGCAGGTCAGGTTCCGTGAACTCGCTCACCCGCTCAATCAACAGCTCCGGCTGCGAGCTGATCGTTGCACTTGGCATGATCAGGGCGTCCAGCGCAGGAAGTTCGCCAGCAGGCGGATGCCCACATCCTGGCTTTTCTCGACGTGGAACTGCGTTCCGGCCCGGTTCCCTGTCGCAACGATAGCCGGGACCGTGCCACCGTAATCGGTGGTGGCGATGGTCTGTGCCGGCTTGCCCCCCGTCAGCGCATAGCTATGGACAAAATAGACGTGGTCGCCCGGCGACAGGCCGGCCAGCAACGGATGCGAGCCGGGGACAAAGTCAAGCCCGTTCCAGCCCATCTGCGGCAGGCGCAGGCCGTGCGCCGGCATCGCTGCCACATCCCCGTCAATCCAGCCAAAACCCGAGGTGACACGATGCTCAAGCCCGCGTTCCGCCATAAGCTGCATGCCGACGCAGATGCCCAGGAACGGGACGCCAGCCGAGGTTGCGGTCTCGATGGCATCGCGCATGCCGGGAACTGCGTGCAGCCCTTCGGCGCAATCGGCAAAGGCGCCCTGCCCCGGCAGCACGATCCGGTCGGACGCTCGCACCACCTTCGGATCGGCTGTAACGGCAATTGTAGCGTCGATGCCGGCGACGTCGGCCGCCCGCGCCAGCGCCCGAGAAGCGGAAGCAAGGTTGCCGCTGCCATAGTCGACGACCGCGATACGCATCACGCGACCTCGGGCCGATAGCGGCTCGCCAGGTCGGGCCGGTTGGCCAGCAGACGGGAGAACGCTTCGTCGCCATCGCGCGCCGCCAGGACGTGCACCAGCAGATAGCCGCGCTGTTCCAGCGCCCAGCGGCGAAGGTCCAGGCCGGTAAAGCCCAGGATCAGCGCCTGGCCGATCAGCAGGATCACGCGGGCGGGCGGCGGGATCAGGAACCCAGTCAGCACATACGCGGCCAGGCTGATGGCCGCGGCGATCCAGGCGCGGTTGGCAGCCAGCCAGACCGGACCCAGGATCAGCGCGCCCCAGGAAAACCCCTCACGCAGCAGAACCGGTTCGGCATCGGGCTTGAGCAGGGCGGCATAGATCCTCACAGCGATCCCTTGGTCGATGGAATCGCGTCGCCGGCACGCGCATCCGCCTCCACCGCCGCCCGCAATGCCCGGGCGGTCGCTTTGAAGCAGGCCTCGGCGACATGGTGCGTATTGCGCCCAGCCCGCTGCGTCACATGCAGGGTCAGCATGGCATTGAAGGCCATGGCGCGAAAAAACTCCTCGAACAGCTCACTGTCCATCTCGCCGACCTTGCTCTGCGCGAACGCAACGGTCCAGGCCAGGAACGGGCGGCCGGAGATGTCCACCGCCGCCTCCACCAAGGCCTCGTCCATCGGGATCAGCGCACTGCCGAAGCGGCGGATGCCACGTTTGTCGCCCAGCGCCTTGGCGAACGCCGCACCAAGCACGATGCCGACGTCCTCTGTGGTGTGGTGGAAGTCTATATGCAGGTCGCCCTGGGCTCGGATCGTCAGGTCGAATAGACCGTGGCGGGCCAGCGAGGTCAGCATGTGGTCAAGGAAGCCGATGCCGGTGGTGATGTCGGCGCGCCCTGTCCCGTCCAGGTTCAAGGTTAGCACGATATCGGTTTCCGAAGTCTTGCGTTCGATCGTCGCGATGCGCGGCATGATGACCGTTCCACTACAGCGCCTGGACGTCAGGGTCCAGCGGAAGTGAGGGCAAGGGGCGAACCTGTCCACGCCGCAGCGTGACCCCGACACCGCAGACCTACTACCATGGGGCTGCCGGCATCTGACAAGCCAAGGCTGGAACGGGGGCAAAATGACCACGTTAATGGCAATCGACACTCACTCGCACGTTTATCCGGGCCGCTACGTATCCATGCTGAAGGCGCGTGATGCGCTTCCCCGCATCGTCACCCGCGAAGGACTGGATCGCATGCTGATCCTGCCGGGTGAGGATGCCGATGGCAGCACATCAGTTGGCCGGCCGATCGGCAGCGAGTACTGGGACAGCGCACGCAAGCTCGCCTACATGGATCGGCACGGCATCGCCGTGTCCGTCGTCAGCCCGGCCAACCCGTGGCTGGACTTCCTGCCCGACGCCGCCGCAGCGGCCACCGGGATCAACCAGGAATTGGAGGCGATGTGCACCGGAAGCGGCGGACGCCTGTATGGTCTGGGTCTGTTGCCGGTACGCGACCCGGCCGCCTGTGCGGCGGAGGCAGGCCGCATCGCCCGCCTGTCGCACCTGCGCGGGGCGATTATCGGCACCAGGGGCGCCGGCAACGGTCTTGATGATCCGGCACTGGATCCACTTTGGGCGGCGGCACAGCGCGAAGGGCTCATGATCTTCGTGCATCCACACTACGGTCTGGGCAACGCGGCACTCACGGACTACGGCCATGCCCTGCCGCTGGCATTGGGCTTTCCTTTTGAGACAACGGCGGCGGTGGCCCGGCTGATTCTGGGCGGCACGTTCGACCGGTTTCCGCATCTACGGATCATGGTCGCCCACGCTGGAGGCGTGTTGCCGTTCCTGGCCGCCCGGCTGGATGCATGCGTCGCCGGAGACGCAATCTCACCAGTGAAGCTCGATCACGCCCCCAGCCGCTACCTGGGCAAGCTCTATTTCGATGCCATTGGCTACCAGACTGCCACCCTGCGGCTGCTGATTGACTTGGTGGGCCATGAGCGAATCATGTTCGGCACTGACCATCCGTTCTTCCCGCCACACGTTGTAAACACGGAACTGGACAACGCGGAATGGCACAGTCCCGCCGCACATCGGGCACTGCTGCAGGAACTTGGGCCGGAAGTCGAAGCCGCGATCCTGTGCGCCAACGCGCAGGCGATCTTCGATATTGAGAGGCCGCCGACACGCCAGGCACAATAGAGAGTCTAGTCGCGGCCATAAGCTTCGCCGCGTAGATCGGTTGATTTGCGCAAACAAGCGTATCGCCGCTTCGATACGCTTGGCTATGCGAACTGGTGCCCGGCTATTCAGGCCTATGGCTACCCCGTCTGATCAAGACGCAGCAGAATGCTGGAAACTCCTCCTCAAGCCACCAAGCGGACCGGCACGCGGGCCTCGAAGGCTTCGGCAAACCGAGTGCACACTTCCCGTTCGTCAGTCTCGTCAACCTCATCGACGCGGAGATAAAGCTGATCAGTCAGGCGCTCATAGAGGCCTTCATTGTTACGAGAATAGAAACGCGTCCCGGGAACCGGTTGCCACATGTCTTTCATTATCGTTCCTCCTGATCGCCGCCCTGTAGCCGACCTTGCAAACACGCCGTATATCAACGGCGTTGGTTAGAGACCATTGTGTTGACGATACAGATCGCCATGTCGATCAGCGTTTCGGCCAAACATGTCGTTTTGTCAATTTGGAATCTGCGCGTGGTGAAACAAGTCTGCCATGCTCGAAAAACAGATGTCCTGCACAGGCAGTAGTCCCATGGATCACTTGTTGCGCGGCAACCAGACCGTCACATCTTCATCCTCGCGACAGCCAGACTTCGCTGCACCGCCAAAGGAACTTGGTTGCAGAGGAAAACAACGGCAGAGAATGCCCAAATTCGCAGCGTCCGCCCTGCTTTTGGCATCGCTCGGGGTGAGCCTGCCCACATCCAATGCATTCGCAACCGAGGTCTGTCGGTTTGCCGGCCAAACCAATCATGCCGGCCAGGTTGCGGTTACCAGCCGGGTGGCGGCGTCGGACGGCGTGACCAAGGTCGATGTTGCCCTTACGTTCGATTCAACGACGCTGTTGTGGCTGCATGTTCACTATCTCGTCGAAGAAGTCAGCTTCTGGCGAGGCAGCGAACTCGACAGCGTGGCGGTGAATACACGCTACCTGTTCGCGGGCCACGTCGTCCGACAGCAATGGGATCAGTTCCAACGCGCCCCGGACGGGCTGGAAGCTCATCGCGTCCAGGCCAAGACCCTGGTCGACTTCCGCCGCATGCATCCTGGCTTCATCAGCCACTGGGACCCGGCCATGTTCGCCCGGCCTTGGTTGGACGACTATCCGGCTGCCGCACCGGAACGCCGAGCCGACCTCGACCTCAAGGGCACGCCGCTGCCATCGCCGCTGCGCTCACCGTTGGCCATGGCCTTCTACTGGGTCAGATGGCTGCCGAAGACGGGCCAAGATGTCGCCGTCTTTCTGCCGGGCTTCAAGAAGGACAGGTTGCTGCGGCTGCCGATCGCCGGCGTGGCAACCGCCGGAGGCATGCTCTGGCGCGCGCCGGTTGAGTATCCGCTTCTGAGCCGCCAGCAGGCTTCTACTGCCATGGCGCACACCACGCCCGACGGACACCTGTTGCAGCTTGCATTTGACCTGCATGATCCACGCGGATCCGCCAAAGGGCAGATCGATCAGCTTGGGTGTGATGGCCCGCCCGTCATTCCCGACCGGCGATGAGGCCACGCCAAAGTCTGATCATCCCTGCTTCTATTGTCTATTGTTAATATATAGTATCGAAATTGCCATCGTCCGCCGCTCGCCGGCACCGCTTCCGACCCCGCTAGCCGTAGGCTGACGTCGCCGCCAGAATTGAACTGAGGAATCAGCGACTGCGCCGTGGCGTTTGTCATGACACGCAAAGTCGCGGCCATTCGACGGTCACCGGCACCATGGCACTACCCTTGCATACAGAGGCACGCAGCCGACCCAGGTTCCCGCTGACTTGAACTGGCGTCTTGCGTTGAGGAGTGTGACACGATGCCCTTCCCCCCCGGTTGCCGGCGTATCATTTATCTCGGGCTCGCTGGCGCCCTGACGCTGGGCTTGGGGACCGTCGCGGCGCAGGCCCAGTCGGTCCTGCGCGTAGCCATGAGTGCCGCGGACATCCCCGATTGGACTGGCGCGCCCGACCAGGGTTACGAAGGCTACCGCTTCGTCGGCTTCTCCCTCTACGACAGCCTGGTGAACTGGGAGCTGAAGAAGAACACTGACAAGGCCGCCGACATCCGCCCCGGGCTGGCGGAAAGCTGGGCGATCGACCCGAACGACCACAAGAAGTGGATCTTCAAGCTGCGGCACGGCGTCAAGTTCCACGACGGCTGCGACTGGAACGCCGACTCGGCGGTGTGGAACTTCAAGCGCGTGATGGACTCCAGCTCGCCGCAATACAACGTCCGCCATCACTCGATGCAAAGCTGGACCGTCACCAACGTCTCCAGCATGGAGAAGATCGACGATTACACCATCGCTGCCCACACCAAGATCGAGGACTCGCTGCTGCCGTATGAGATTGCCGGCTACTTCCAGATCTCCAACTGCCTGGTCACCAAACTGAACAACGACTACGCGGCCTATTCCAAGCAGCCCTCCGGCACGGGCCCCTATCTGTTCGACAAGGTCGTCCCGCATGAGCGGCTCGAGTTCGTCAAGAACCCAAACTACTGGGACAAGGACCGCGTGCCCAAGCAGGACAGGCTGGTGCTGCTGCCGATGCCAGAGGCCGCCACCAGAGCCGCGGCGCTGCTCGCCGGGCAGGTCGATTTCATTGAGGCGCCGTCGCCCGATACCATCCCCCGGCTGAAGCAGGCCGGCATGGTCATCATCACCGCACCGTATCCGCATAACTGGGACTACCAGGTCCGCGTCGACCGGCCGCCGTTCAACGACCTGCGCGTCCGCCAGGCCGCCAACTACGCCATCAACCGCGACGACATGGTCGACATGCTGCAAGGCGTCGCCACACCGGGCTACGGCAAGTTCATCCCCTCGCAGCCGTATTACGGTCATCCGATCGAGTACAAATTCGACCCTGAAAAAGCGCACGCCCTGCTGAAGGAGGCCGGCTGCCTGCCATGCAAGTTCACCGTCGGCATCTCCACCTCCGGGTCCGGCCAGATGCAGCCCCTGCCGATGAACGAGCTGGTGAAGGAACAACTGGAGGCTGTCGGCTTCCAGGTCACCTTGGCACCGATGGACTGGAACTCATTGATCGACGTCTTCGTCGGCGGAGCGAAGAAATACCCGCAGTACGACGCGATCAACGTCAGCCTTTCGTCAATCGAGCCGGAGCAGGGGATGCTCAAGAGCAGCATGACCCAGTACCAGACGCCCAACGGCGAGAACTGGGGCTACTACAGCGACAAGACCCTCGACGAACTCGGCAACAAGGCGCTCGCCACCTTCGATGAGACCGAACGCAACAAGATCCTGGGGAAGATGCACGAAACGCTGGTCGCCCAGGCGCAGGAGATCTTCATCGTCCACGACCTGAACCCACGCGCCATCTCCCCCAAGGTGCACGGTTTCGTCCAGGCCGAGAGCTGGTTCCAGGATCTGACGCCGATCTCCGTCTCCCCCTGATTCCATCTCGACCAGGCGAGGCAGGTGTCCTCGCCGACAAGGAGTGCCGCGATGTGGCTCTACGCAGCCAGACGACTTCTGATGACGATTCCGATCGCGCTGGGCGTTACCATCATCTGCTTCGCGCTCATCTACCTGGCGCCCGGCAATCCGATCCAAAGCCTGCTGCCGCCCGCCGCCACTGCGCAGGACGTCGCCCAGTTGAAACACGCCTATGGCCTCGATAAGCCGATCCCGGTGCAGTATCTGATCTGGCTCGGCCACGCTCTGTCAGGCAACCTAGGAATCTCGATCCAGAACAACCAGCCGGTCCTTGGCGAGGTCAAGCGCGCGCTGGCCAACACCGTGCCGATCGCCGTCATCTCGGTGATCCTGGCGTTCGCCATCGCCCTGGGGTTGGGGATCGTGGCAGCCACCCGCGTCGGCGGCGTGATCGACCGGATCGCCACCGGAATCGCCGTGCTGGGCATCAGCGTGCCGCAGTTCTGGCTGGGCGTGATCCTGGTCATCATATTCGCGGTGGAACTGGGATGGCTGCCGGCCGAGGGCATGGGACCCAGCGGCTCCGACAACTTCAGCTTCTTTCGCTGGGCGGACCTGAGGTTCGCCATCATGCCCATCATCGCCTTGAGCCTGCTGCCGCTCGGCATTCTGATGCGCACCACACGCGCCTCCATCGCCGAGGTCCTGGCGCTGGATTTCATCCAGACCCTGCGCGCCAAGGGGCTCGGCCGCACCGCCATCGTCGTGCACGCCATCCGCAACGCGCTGCCGCAAATCCTGGCAATGGGTGGCTTGCAATTAGGCTATCTGCTTGGCGGGTCGATCTTGATCGAAACGGTGTTCAGTTGGCCCGGCACAGGCTTCCTGCTCAACAAGGCGATCCTGACCCGCGACATCCCCTTGCTGCAGGGAACCATCCTGGTGCTGGCGATGGCGTTCGTCGGCATCAACCTTGTCGTTGACCTGATCCAGACCGCCGTCGACCCGCGGATCAAGCGCGCATGAGCGACCTTTCCATCACCGCCAAACCCGATGCGGCGAGCCCCAGCGGGGCGATCGTGCCGCGCATGGATCAGCCGGCCCTGCAGGTGCGCGGCTACTGGGGCAATGTCTGGCAACGCCTGCGCTACGACTACGTCACGCTGTTCTTCCTGCTACTGATCCTGCTGATCATCCTGTCAGCGGTCTTCGCCCCCTGGCTGGCACCGTTCAATCCCGACAAGGCCAGCATGGCCCATCGGCTCAAGCCGCTGTTCTATCGCGACAACGTCCTTGGCACCGATGAGCAGGGACGTGACATCCTCTCACGCATCCTGTACGGCGGCCGGACGTCGCTGCTGATGGGCATCGTGCCGGTGATGGTGGCGACTGTCATCGGCGGCCTGTTCGGCGTCGTTGCGGGGTTTGCCGGCGGATGGCTCAACACCGTCATCATGCGCGGGATGGACATTTTCTTCGCCTTCCCGTCGGTGCTGCTGGCAGTGGCGATCTCCGGCAGCCTGGGCGGCGGCATGATCAACCAGTTGATCACCCTCAGCGTCGTGCTGACCCCGCCGCTGTGCCGCGTCGCCGAAACCGCCACCAGCCAGATTCGCAACATGGAGTTCGTCGACGCCGCCCGAGCCACCGGCGCGCATGCGACGTCGATCCTGTTTCACGACATTCTGGTCAACGCGATCTCGCCTGTGCTGGTCTATGCATCGACCCTGGTGTCCGGCTCGATCCTGCTGGCCTCGGGCCTGTCCTTCCTGGGCCTCGGCGTGTCGCCGCCGACGCCGGACTGGGGCCTGATGCTGTCGACCCTGCGGCAGGCGATCTATGTCCAGCCGGTGGTCTGCGCCATGCCCGGCGTTGCCATCCTGATAACCTCCGTCGCTTTCAACCTGGTCAGCGACGGGCTGCGCCAGGCCATGGACGTCAAGGCCTGACTGAAGGAGCCGCCATGGCCACGCAAACCCATACCAAAACCCCACGGCGGCTGGCACCGGTCCCCGACCGCGGCGGCAAGGCCCAGCCAATGCTGATCGCCACCGGCCTGAAACGCTACTTCCCCATCCGCGGCGGCATTCTCAATCGCCAGGTCGCCCAGGTCAGGGCTGTCGACGGCGTCTCCTTCACCGTCCTGAAGGGCGAAACACTCGGCGTCGTCGGCGAGTCCGGCTGCGGCAAATCCACCCTGGCACGGCTGCTGATGCATCTGCAGCCGAGGGATGCCGGCGAGCTGATTTTCGACGGCGATGCGGTCGGGCGCGCCGACGGCCTGCCGCTGCGTGACCTGCGGCGCAACCTGCAGATGGTGTTCCAGGACAGCTATTCGTCGCTGAACCCGCGCCTGCCGATCGAGGAATCCATCGCCTATCCACCCCGTGTGCACGGCATGGACCGGGCGGAGGCAAAGCGTACGGCCCGCGACCTGCTGCAACGGGTCGGGCTGAACCCCGACTTCTTCGGCGGCCGTTACCCGCACGAGCTGTCCGGCGGCCAGAAGCAGCGGGTCAACATCGCCCGCGCCCTGGCGCTGAACCCTCGCATGCTGATCCTGGATGAGGCGGTCTCCGCGCTGGACAAGTCGATCGCCGCCCAGGTGCTGAACCTGCTCGATGCACTGAAGCAAGAGCTCGACCTGACCTACATGTTCATCTCTCACGATCTGCACGTCGTGCAGTACATCGCCGACCGCGTCATGGTGATGTACCTGGGTCAGGTGGTGGAGATCGGGCCGGTCCAGGCAATTTACGACACGCCGCGCCATCCTTATACCATCGCGCTGCTGGAGTGCCGGTTGACGACCGATCCCGCCGACCGGATCGAAGACCCGCCGCTGGTGGGTGACCCACCCAACCCGATCAACCCGCCGTCCGGCTGCCGGTTCCGCACCCGTTGCATCCATGCCGAGGCGGTTTGCGAAGCGCGCGCGCCGCAGTTGGGTGAGTGGAACGGCAATCCGGCTGCTCAGCTAGCCGCCTGCCACATGGCCCATCCCGGATCAGGCCACAGCCAGGCGCGCCCGAAGGGATTGACGCACTGACCCGCACAGCAGCCAATCGTCAGGGCCCGTTGCCATGAACAGCATTACCGCAACCCCGCTCGTGCAGGTCCGCGACCTGGAGGTGAAATTCGTCAGCCGCGAGGCGACGGTAGCCGCCGTCAGCGGCGTGTCGTTCGACCTGATGCCTGGCGAGGTGCTTTGCATCATCGGCGAGTCCGGCTCTGGCAAGTCCGTCACCCTGCGCTCATTGATGGGTCTGCATCCACCGCGCCGCACGGTCATCAAGGGCGCCATCCGGGTGGGTCCGCACGACATCCTGGCATTGAGCGACCGCGCGATGAATGAGGTGCGGGGTTCCGTCGTCTCCATGGTGTTTCAGGAGCCGATGACAGCATTGGATCCGGTCTACCGGATCGGCAGCCAGATCGCCGAGACCGTCATCCGGCATGAGCATTGCTCGCGCCAGCAGGCCATGGCCCGGGCACTGGAACTGCTGCAGCTTGTGAAGGTGCCGTCGCCGGAGCGACGGCTGCAGGCCTTTCCGCATGAGCTGTCAGGCGGCCTGCGCCAGCGCGCGATGATCGCGCTTGCATTGTCCTGCCGGCCGTCCCTGCTGCTGGCCGACGAACCGACCACCGCCCTGGATGCCACGGTGCAGATCCAGGTGCTGGTCATGCTGCGCAAGCTGCAGCAGGAGTTCGGCATGGGCGTCATCTTCGTCACCCATGACCTGGGGGTCGCCGCACAGATCGCCGACAAGATCGCCGTGATGTACGCCGGGCGGATCATCGAGTATGGCTCCGCCGCCGACGTCCTGCTGCGCCCGGCGCATCCCTACACGCTGGGGCTGCTGGCATCCTCGGTGCATGGCCGCTCCCGCGGCTCCGAGATCGAGGCTATTCCCGGCAGCCCACCCGATCTGCGCGCACTGCCCGAAGGGTGCAGCTTCGCGCCACGCTGCCGCTATATGATGACGGAGTGCACGCGGTCATTTCCGCCAAGTGAGCAGGTTGACACCGGCCACACCGCATCCTGCCTGCGCATCGAAGCGGTGCGTCAGGCCAGCCGCGCCCATGCCGCGGCCTAGTATCCGATCGCAAGGAAGTGCTGCACGCGCTTCGCTGCGTGAATCGGCCGCTTCAAGCTAAACCGACATATCGCCCTTCACTGATGGGCGATATGAGATGGAACAAAGGGGAAGAAACGTGGAAGAAACGACTGAATTGCACTACCTGCCGTTGACGGAGCTGGCGGCGGAAATCAAGGCGCGGCGGATTTCGCCGGTGCAGGCGACCCGCGCCCAGCTCGACCGTATCAGCCAGCTTGATGGCAAGTTGGCCAGCTACGCACTGGTGATGGCGGACACCGCCATGGCACAGGCCACCGCTGCGGAGAAGGAGATCACCGCCGGGACCTACCGCGGCCCGCTGCACGGCGTGCCCATCGCGGTCAAGGACCTTTGCTGGACCAAGGGCGTGCCCACCGCCGGCGGCATGACGATCCACAAGGACTTCCGCCCGGCAGAGGATTCGACCGTGGTGCGTCGCCTGACCGAGGCCGGCGCGGTCCTGCTGGGCAAGTTGCAGCTTACCGAAGGGGCCTATGCCGACCACCACCCTGATATTACCCCGCCAAAGAACCCGTGGAACGCCGAATATTGGCCCGGCGCATCGTCCAGCGGATCCGGCGCGGCCACCGCGGCAGGTCTGTGCTATGGCTCGCTCGGGTCCGATACCGGCGGATCGATCCGCTTCCCCTCAGCCGCCAACGGCCTGACCGGGCTCAAGCCAAGCTGGGGCCGCGTCAGCCGCTTCGGCGTGTTTGAGCTGGCGGCCACGCTGGACCACATCGGCCCGATGACCCGCAGTGCGGCCGACGCCGGCATCATCCTGGGCGCCATCGCCGGCTCCGATCCGAAAGACCCCACCGCGCGACCCGATCCGGTGCCGGATTACCTCACCGATGTCGGCAAGGATCTGCAGGGCCTGCGCATCGGCATCGACGCCGCCTGGAACACCACTGGTGTCGACAGCGCCACGCAGGGGATGCTGACCGCGGCCGCCGACGCGTTGCGCGGTCTTGGCGCCAGCTTGGAAACCGTTACCTTCCCCGACGTGCGCCAGACGATCGATGACTGGTTTCCAAACTGTGCGATTGAGACGGCTGTGGCGCACGAGGCAACCTATCCCCAGCGCAAGAGCGAATACGGCCCGGCCTTGGCCCAGGTGATCGAGGCGGGCCGCCGCCTGTCTGGCATGGACTACCAGAAGATCCTGCTGCGCCGGCTGGACTTCCGCGGCCGTGTGGCGACGCTGTTCCAGGCCATTGACCTGCTGCTGATCCCGGTCCAGCCGTTTCCCCCGCCGACGCTGCAGACGATCCGCACGCTGGGCCAGCAACCGGACCTGATGTCGGGGCTGCTGCGGTTCACCTGCCCGTTCGACATGAGCGGCAACCCCACGATCACCCTGCCGGGCGGCTTTACCGAGGCAGGCCTGCCGATGGCGTTCCAGCTTGTGGCGGCGGGTCTGGGCGAAGCAAAGCTGGTCCGCGCCGGGGCGGCCTTCCAGGGTGTCACGACCTGGCACAAGCGCCGCCCGCTGCCCTGAAACAGCGCGGGGCATAAACAGCTCGCTTTGGCGCGTTCAACCAATGTTGGCGTGCTGGCGATGCCGAACGCTTGATCAGCCTCGGCGGCAGCGGTGTCGCCGTGTTGGCCAGGTCGACGTTTTGACCGGCCAATGGTAGTCGGGATCAGCCGCGCGTCTGCTTCAGGCGGTCGCGGGCCTGGGGCGATCCAGCGGCGAGGTTCAGAAGCCGCCACGTCAGCTCGGGCACGTCGCATTCGCGCGCGAGATAGCGCTGGAAGGCGCGAATATCTATGCCGAGCAGCGCAGCCAAGCCTTTGTCGTTAGACTGAGGCAGTGCGAATCGTCGAAAGATTGCGGATCACTGCCACAGCTTTGCCAAGGTGAAGCCGGCGCCGAGCAACGCGGCTGCGGTCGCAATCGCCGACATCCAGAACTTATGATAGCCGAGTTCGAACTCCTGCCGCTTCAAGGCGGCATCGGCAGAAAGCTGATCGATGCGGGCAAGCCGCTCGCGGATGTCCAGATCGGTGAGTGGCGAGTCACTCATGGTATGGCTTTCAGCTTGGTCCTACTTGATTGCCGTGATGTCGAAATGAATACGCCAAATAGTCGTATTTCGCAAATGATATTGCCATGAGAATTCCGGCGACAGGCGCCCGCTATTTGCAGGGGCGGACCACGTCACCGACGGGTCCACATATGCCGGTGCACCGGCATGTGCCGAACCCCGCGTTTACCTCGCGGTAACCTGACGTCGTCACCATGCCGCCATGTCGCCTCTGGGTCCCATGGCACTGTTGGTATCGCTCGCACTCCTGCCTGTGGCCGCCGCTGCGATCGAGCCAGCAGCGAACTGCCTGGACGCGGCAGCAGCGGCGGAGCGGAAATGGGCGCTGCCCGCCGATCTGGTCGCCGCGATCGGGCGCACCGAAAGCGGCCGGTTCGACGCGGCGACGCAGCGGCTTGCCCCCTGGCCGTGGACGGTGAACGCCAACGGCACCGGCAGCTACTTCGCCACCCGCGCCCAGGCGGTGGATTTCGTCCGCAACCTGCAGTCGCGCGGCGTGCGCATGATCGATGTCGGCTGCTTTCAGGTCGACCTGTTCTTTCACCCGCAGGCGTTCAACAGCCTGGAGGAAGCCTTCGACCCGCAGGCCAACGCCGACTATGCCGGCCGCTTCCTGACCGCCCTGCACGGCCAGACCGGAAGCTGGCCGGCGGCCATCGCCCGCTACCATTCCAGTCTGCCCCCCGAGGGTGAGAGCTATCGTCTGAGGGTGCTTGCCGCCTGGCGGCCAGATGCGCCCCTTGCCGGCAGACCGGATGCCTCACCAGCCGGCAGTGTCGCCGGACCAGGAACGATACGAGATAGATACGTCGTTCTGATGTCTGCCGCGGCCCGCGCCATTCAGGTTTTCAGGCCCGGCGGACCGAAAAAAAACTGATGCGCTAAAGCTTTCGTTAACTATTATCACCGTATTTTTCACTGCCTTGTTGCAAGGTGTTTGCCGGACCTCATCCCAAAAGGTCGCAGACTTGATCAACCTTCAGGCCCCGGGAAGCACGACTTCCATGTCTGGATTTGAAAAACCAGGCTTCACGGCATGAGGGATCAAGGCTTCGGCGAACGGCGAAACCCGCAGTTGAAAAGGACTTTAACATGTACGCTTTCCTGAAGACCTGGATGCCCCTGAAGAGCGATCGCCGTGCCGTCACCGCGCTGGAGTATGGCCTGATCGCCGCGCTGATCGCCGGCGTGATCATCACTGCTGTAAGCAATCTGGGTGGCTACATCAGCACCACATTCAGCACAATCGGCACCTCGATCAGCACAGCTAACGGCAAGATCCAGTAGTTGTACGGCAAACCGTAGTGACGCATGGTCTAGGCGCTGGTTGATGCTACAGGCCGCTGATCAGATCCTGCTGCTTTCCGCCATGTCGGCATTGCTGTTCGCAGCCGCGCACGACATCGGATTCCGCACGATCCCGGACTGGCTGTCGGCCGCCCTGGCGGTCGACGGCGGCCTGCTGCGGCTGCTGGACCACCGGTTGCCGTTCGCCCTGGTCTGCGCCCTGGCGGTCTTCATCCTGGCGGCCTTCTGCTGGCGGCGCGGCTGGCTCGGCGGCGGCGACGTCAAGCTGCTCGGCGCGGCGGCCATCCTGCTGCCGCCGGACATGCTGGTGGCGTTCATCCTGGATGTCGCGCTGCTGGGCGGCGTTCTGGCGGTCGTCTACCTGATCCTGCAGCGGATTGTCCCGTCCCCCAGGCGGCGCTATCCGGCATCGTTTCTTCGCCGTGTCCTGGCGGTCGAGTGCCGCCGCATCCGCCGGCGCACCTCGCTTCCCTATGCAACAGCGATCAGCGCCGCGGCGCTGCTGATGTTAGCCAAAGGCTGATCACATGCTGCTGAGAATCGCCTTGTTCATCCTGATGGCTGGCGGTCTGGCAGGCTTCGGCGCCGTCGCCTGGATCAGCATGCAGTCGCCCTCCGCCCCCGTTGCCGGCAAAAGAGCAGAAGCCCCGGTCACCCTGCACGTCCTGACGGCGGCCAGGACCCTGCGCCCCGGCACCTTGCTGAAGCCGGACGATCTGAATGTCACCGCCATCGCCAAATCCGCCGTGCCGGAGGACGCCCGCCTCGACACACCGACTGCCCGCGCCGAGCTGCTGGGCGCGATGATCCGCCGCACCGTTGCGGCCGGCGACGTGCTGCTGCCGGCCCATGTCATGCGCGCCGGCGAACGCGGCTTCCTGGCCGCGGTGCTGGAGCCGGGGCTGCGCGCCATCACCGTCGGCGTCGACGCCGTCAGCGGCACCGCCGGGTTGATCTGGCCCGGCGACCACGTCGACCTGATCCTGACCCAGACGCTTGAGGATACCTCGGCACCAGTCGGCCGCCGCATCGCCGGCGAAACCGTCCTGCACAACGTCCGGGTCATCGCCATCGATCAGGAGCTGCTGCAGGGCGAAAGTGCCGGCAGCACGCCAGGCAACGCCAGCGCTTCGCAGACCCGCACCGTCACGCTGGAAGTGTCGCCGGACAATGCGGAGCGTGTGGCCGTCGCCACCAGGATAGGGCATCTGTCGCTGTCGGTCATCGCGGCGGAAATGCCGGCGCAGCCGCTGACCGCCGACGCTGTCCGCGCACCGGTTACCTGGGGCGGCGATGTCTCCGCCGCGCTGCAGCCTGGCCGCAAGTCCGATCCCGCCTCGGGCAGCATGCATCTCTATGAGGGCGGTTCAGAAGGCAAGGAGATCCGTTTTTGAGCAAGCACCCAAAATGGGTTGCCGGTCTGTTGGCTGCCGCGATGATCACCCTGCCCGCACTGGACATCCCGCGCGCACTGGCAAAATCGCCGCCAGCGGCAGCCGCAACGTCACCCGGCACACTAACCGTGGAAGCGGGCTCCGGCCGCGTCGTCCAGCTTCCCGCCGCGGCGGCCAATCTGTTTGTCGCCGACCCGAAGGTGGCAGAGGCGCGGCCGGCAAGTCCCACCAGCCTGTTCATCTTCGGCCTTGCCGTCGGCCATACCACGATCGCCGCGCTGGACAACGCCGGCCGTCCCGTCGGCGTGTATGACCTGATGGTGCTGCCGTCTTCGGCTGCCGCCGCCTTGGCCGGATCGGCGATCAGCCGCGGTCTTCCCGATCAGGCCATCCATACAAGGCCAGCGCCCGACGGGGTTGAACTCTCCGGCCAGGTCGGCACCCCGGCCGAAGCCGAACGGGCCGCCGCCGCAGCGCGCGCGTTCCTGTCCGACAAGCAGGTCGTCACCAACCGGCTGAACGTGGGCGAGCAGACCCAGGTCCTGCTGCGGGTGCGCATCGTCGAGATGTCCCGCACGCTGACCCGCGACCTGGGCCTGAACTGGCAGAACCTGGCTGGCCGCATCGGCAACTTTGCCGAGGTGGGTCTGGCCACCGCGTTCCCGCTGAACGACCTGACCAGCGGTGCAGCGGCGCCGTTCGTGGCTGCCGCGGCCTTCAGGAAGACCAGTGTCGAGGCCATCGTCGACGCGCTGGCCCAGGATCAGCTTGTCCACGTCCTGGCCGAACCGAACCTGACGACCGCCAGCGGCGAACCGGCCAGCTTCCTGGTCGGCGGCGAGTTCCCCATCCCCGTTGCGCAGCAGCAGAACACCATCTCGGTTGATTTCAAGCAGTACGGCATCTCACTCGCCTTCGTCCCGACTGTCATGGCCGGCGACAAGATCAGCATGCATGTTCGGCCAGAGATCAGCCAGTTGACCGACCAGGGCGCAGTGCAACTGACCGCCGGCAACAACAGCCTCGTGATCCCGGCGCTGCTGGTCCGCCGCGCCGACACCACGGTGGAGCTGGGCAGTGGCCAGAGCTTCGCCATCGCCGGCCTGCTGTCGGACAACGTCACCCACACCGGCAACGGCGTGCCCTTCCTCGGCGAGGTGCCGGGCGTCGGTGCGCTGTTCCGATCCGATAGTTTCAAGCGACAGGAGACCGAGATCGTGATCATCGTCACCCCGTTCATCGTCCGCCCGGTGAACGAGCTGGCGGCGCTGCACGACCCGGCCGAAGGCTGGCGGCCACCAAACGACCTCGAGCGCATCCTGCTGCTGCGCCAGAATGGCCAGCCGTCCGCCCATATCAGCGGCGACGCGGGGTTCATCGTGCAATGAAGGCCCTGTTCCGCCTGACCGGCGCATGTGCACTCGCCGCCCTGATCCAGGGCTGTGCGGCCACCGATCCCTTGCTGAACCAGAATGACTGGAATCCGATCGGCGCCAACGCGCAGAACATCGCCGCCCAGGTCGCCAACCCGGAAGACCTGACCCACGGGCGTGCATCAAGCAGCGGCTCGGACGGCGAAATGGCCTCCAACGCGGTGCTGCGCCTGCGGACCGGCCATGTGAAGCCGTTACCCGACAGCGGCATCTCGCAGCTAAAGATCCAGGCCTCGTCAAGCTCCGCGGGCGGCAACTGATGTCCGACGACGTCCTGACCCCAGCGGCAAAGGCACCGGCAGCCGCGGAAGACGGCGTGTCCGGCCGCAGCGGCCGCACGCCGATCCTGGCCTTTGTCACCGATCCCGAAAGCGAGGCCAGCCTGCGCCTGGGGCTGCTCAGCGCGGGATCGGAGGAAATCGTCGTACACCGTGGCGGCGGTCGCCACGCGGTCAACGCGATGAAGAAGCTGCCGACGCCGCGCGTGCTGCTGGTCGACATCAGCAAGGACGAACAGCCGCTGTCGACCCTGACCTCATTGTCCGAGGTGGTCGAGCCCGACGTCCGCGTGCTGGTGATCGGAGAGCGGCACGACGTCAATCTTTACCGCATGCTGACCCGCAACCTCGGTGTCGCGGAGTATCTCTACAAGCCGCTGAGCGCCGAGGTCGTCGCCCAGCACTTCGGGCCCTACGTTGCCCCGGCGGCCGTCGTCGCGGCGCAAACCCAGGGTGGCCGCATTCTGGCGATCACCAGCGTCTGCGGCGGCGCGGGCGCGACGACACTTGCCGCCAACCTCGGCTGGTACCTGGCCAATGAGGTCAAGCGCCACACCGTGCTGATGGATGCGAACCTGCACACCGGCACCATCGCACTGTTGCTAGGGGGCAAGACCGGCAGCGGCCTGCGCCTGGCCCTGGAGACTCCCTCCCGCGTCGACGACCTGTTCATGGAGCGCATTGCCGAACCGGCCGGCGACCGCCTGGCCGTCATCGCGGCGGAGGAGAAGCTGACCGAGCAGCCGACGATCGTGCCGGGGGCGGCCCGGCATCTGCTGCAGAAGCTGCGTCAGCGCTACAACTACGTCATCCTCGACGTGCCGCTTGCCCCATCGCCGTGGCACGGCGAACTGCTGGAGATGGCGCGCCAGCGCGTTCTGGTCATGGAGCCGACGTTGCAGGCGGTGCGTGACACTTTGCGCGCCATGGCGGTGCCGATGGGCCCGCAGCAGATCCGCCAGTCCCTGATCGTGCTGAACAACGTCGGCGCGCCTGGAAAGATGACCCGCCAGCAGATCGAGGACGCCCTGCAGCACAAGATCGACGTTGCCATCCCGCATTTGCCGCGCGTGACGAACCCGGCCGCGACCATGGGCACCCCAGCCGCCGCGTCCCACAGCGGCTTCAAGCTGGCCATGCGCGACCTCGCCCGCGGGGTAGCCGCCATTTCGCCGTCCGAAGGCTCCTATGGGACGGTCAGACGCTTCCTCAAACATCGGATCGGGCGTTAATGGTCAGCTTCGGCCGCCTTCGTCAGGAACCCGCGGAACCCGTCGTTGAGCCGGTTGCCGCCGCCCCGGCACCGGCCGGCCCTCGCCAGGGCACCAGCCAGCCGGTCGCGGAGTTGCGCAGCCTTTGCCTGCTGCGCATCGATCCCGCCGCCGTCGCCGCCATCCCGGCGGAGCGCCTCGGCACGGAGATGGAGCGTCTGGTGGCCGAGCTTGCCACCGAACGGCGGATTCAGCTCAACAGCCGGGAGCAGCGCCAGGTCGCCAGCGACCTCGTCCACGACATGCTGGGCCTCGGCCCGCTGCAGTTGCTGGTTGACGACGAAAGCGTAGCCGACATCCTGGTCAACGGCCCCGACCGCGTATTTGTCGAGCGTGGCGGCAAGGTCACCCTGTCCGACGTGCGGTTCCGCGACGCCTCGCACGTCGCCAACATCTGCCAGCGCATCGCCTCCTCGATCGGCCGGCGCGTCGACGAAAGCAGCCCAATGTGCGACGCCCGCCTGGCCGACGGCTCGCGCGTCAACATCGTCTTTACGCCGCTGGCACTCGACGGCCCCTACATCTCGATCCGCAAGTTCACCAAGCGCAAGCTCGATTTTGCCCGCTTGATCGAAAATGGCTCCTGCTCGCCACAACTGGCCCGGGTGCTGGAGATTGCCGGGCGGGCGCGGCTGAATATCGTCATTTCAGGCGGCACAGGGTCAGGCAAGACCACGCTGATGAACGCGATCAGCCGCACCATCGACCATGGCGAACGCATCGTCACAATTGAGGATGCCGCCGAACTGCAGTTGCAGCAGCCGCACGTCGTGCGCCTGGAAACCCGTCCGCCAAGCCTGGAGGGCAAGGGCGAAGTGACCCAGCGCGACCTGGTGCGCAACGCGCTGCGCATGCGTCCCGACCGCGTCATCATCGGCGAGGTGCGCTCTGGTGAGGCGTTCGACATGCTGCAGGCGATGAACACCGGCCACGACGGCAGCATGTCGACGGTCCACGCCAACACGGCGCGCGACGCCATCAGCCGCATCGAAAACATGGTGCAGATGGGCAACATGGGCCTGCCGCTGCAGGCCATCCGCATGCAGATCGTCGGCGCCATCGACATGATCGTTCAGGTCGAGCGCCAGCGCGATGGCAAGCGGCGCATCACCCAGGTCACCGACGTCCTCGGCATGGAAGGCGAGATCGTGACCTTGAACGACATCTTCCGGCTGGAGATTGCCGGCGAAACCCAGAACGGAACCTTGCTGACGCGCTACAAGATCAGCCGTGCCCGCCCCAGCTTCCACGACCGGCTGGGGTATTTCCAACTAGAGCGGGCCTGGATCAGCGCGCTTGAGGAAGCGACCAGCGGATGAAGCCGCAACTCGCTTACCTGCTTGTCGGCTTTGCCTTGTGCATGGCTGGCCTGGTGCTGAGCTTTATCCTGCTGTCGCGCGATCGCCGCCGTATTCGCCAGCGCGACCAGCGGATCGAGGACACCGCGAGCACCTACCGTGTCATCCGGGGCGAGAAAGCGGCCGACGACCACCATCTGGAGCTGAAGCTGCAGGGTGCAACGCTGCTGGTCCAGGTGGAGCGACTGCTGCGTTACGAACGCAACCATCTAGCGATCTATCCGGCCCGTCCGGTTGTCGTGCTGTTAATCACGATGCTGCCGGCTGCCGTCCTGGGTGCTGTGGCCGCCGACTTCATCGGACCGGCGGGCTGGGTAGTGACGCCTCTAGGGTCAATGTTTCTGTGCCGGTCTTTCTATGGCTGGTGCCAGAACCGTCACGTCGCAACCCTGTTCAAACAGTTTCCCGACGCGCTGGCAATGATTGTCCGCGCCGTCCGGGTCGGCTTGCCCATTGTTGAAGCGCTGCGCGTCGTGGCGCGTGAGAACCCGGAACCGACGGCGCGAGAGTTCGCCGCACTGGTAGCGCAGACCTCGATCGGTGTGCCGCTGGAGGACGCCCTGCGCGAGATGGCGGAGCGCAACCGGCTGCCGGAATACCGTTTCTTTGCCACATCTTTATCCTTGCAGAGCCAAACCGGTGGCGGCCTTGCCGAGACCTTGGAGAACCTTGCCGAGACGATCCGCAAGCGGCTGGCCGCGAAGATGCGCGGACACGCACTGGCCGCCGAGGCCCGCATGAGCTCATACATCCTGGGCGCTCTGCCGATCGTCGCCGGCGCGTTGCTGGCGCTGACCAACCCCAGCTACATCAGCGTGCTGTTCATCGATCCCTCAGGCTTCAACCTGTTGCTGACCGCCATCATGCTGCTTGGATTCGGCGCGTTCACGATGCGGATGCTGATCCGCAAAAGCCTGTCCTGATGACCCGGAACCTGATCGTCTTCCTCGGCTGCTTCAGCTTCTCTCTGCTTGGCATGGGCTTCTGGCTGCTGCGGCAACTGGCAAAGCAGGAACAGCGTGACCGGCGGATCGCCGACGTGCGCAAGTCGGTCCAGGCGGATACCCATCTGCAGCAAACCGGCAGCCTGCCGGTCCGGTTGATCGCGGGTCTTGGCATGCTAATGGCCCGCAGCGGTCTGCTGCCGGCCTCGACGCTGTCGGAACTGGAACAGACCCTGGTTTCCGCCGGCATGCGGCAGCACAACGCGCTGTCGCTGTTCGTTGGTTTCAAGCTTCTGCTGTTCCTCCTGCTGCCCGTCGCGGTTTACCTGCTGCTTCCAGCCAATGCCGTCTCTCCGCTCGTGCACGCGCTGATGATCGGCGGCGGCGCCGTCGTTGGCCTTCTGCTGCCGGACTTCATCCTGCGGCGTCGACGCAATGCCTACCTCGCTGCTGTCGGTCGCGGCCTGCCGGACGCGCTCGACATGCTGGTGATCTGCAGTGAAGCGGGGCTTGGGCTAGAGATGGGCCTGGACCGCGTCGCCATTGAAATCGCCCCCGCACACCCCGCCATCGCGGCAGAACTGAAACTCACTTGCGGCGAACTGCGCATCCTCTCGGATCGCCGGACCGCCCTGACCAACCTGGGCACCCGCACCGGCCTCGAGTCGCTGCGCCGCCTCGGCGGCACGTTGGTGCAGACTCTGCAGTATGGCACGCCACTGAGCCAGGCGCTGCGCACCCTGGCGGCAGAGCTGCGCTACGAGATGCTGATGCGGTTTGAGGCGCAGGCCGCACGGCTGCCGGTCCTGCTGACCGTGCCGATGATCCTGTTTATCCTACCAAGTATTTTCATTGTGGTCGGCGGCCCCGCCGGCCTGACGATCGCACGTACTTTCACTCATCATTAGGTTAGGAATGCAAAATGCGTCCTGCTCCGCTGCTTGCTTTGCTGCTGCTCGCCTCCTGCGCCGGCGGCCGGCCGGCAACCCTATCCGATCGGGCACCGGGGATGGACATCGCCGACGCGGCGTTGGCAAATGGCGCCCCTGACACCGCGCTGCATATCGCCCAGCGCGCGCTCGCCACCGATCCCGACAATGTCCCCGCCTTGATCCGCGCCGGAAATGCCCAGGCGGCCCTGGGTCAGCACGACCAGGCAGCCCGAACCTTCAGCCGAGCTGTAAGCTTGGCGCCGGGCAATACTGATGCCGCCCTGGGCCTGGGGCGGGTCAAGCTCGCTAGCGACCCCGCCAGCGCGGTTCCGCTGCTGAAGCGTGTCTCCGAACAGGACCCGCGCAATGTCGCCGCCCTGGTTGATCTCGGCATCGCTATGGATCTGCAGGGTCAGCATGCCAATGCTCAGCAATCCTATCGCCGGGCCCTGGCCATTGACCCGGAACGGCTGGCCGCGAACGTGAACCTGGGCCTGTCCCTAGCGCTGTCCGGCAATCCTCAGCAGGCAGTCGTCATCCTGCAGCCGCTCGGTTCAGGATCGAAGGCGCCACGCCGCGTCAGGCAGGATCTGGCTGCGGCACTGGCGCTGGCGGGCGACAACACCAGCGCCGCCTCGCTATTGCAGAAGGATATCGGCGCGTCCGAGGCATCCGCCACGCTGGCCGCCTATAAGATGCTGCGATCCACGCCCTAGCGCCACCGGTCCTGAAGGTGCCGCGACGCCCTGCGGGGCAAGCGGCCTCTCCAGGTCCTGAAGTCGGCGGCAAACCTGCCGTGTCGTCAGTCCTGCCGCCTGAGCGTTACTGGTTCAACTGGCGCTGTTGTGTCCCTTGATCGACGGCCGGCTGATACTGCTGGTCACGCTGAGCCTGCGCCGCGCGCTTCTGGCTCTTGTTGACGTGATGGCCCGCAATACAGCCGCCAAGCGCACCAAGCACCCCATGGTGCACCATGTGGCCAGCGACCGCTCCGGCCACACCACCGCTGATGCAGCCGATCGCATGGGCAGGCGAATTCAGTCCGACCCCAAGGCTGATGGAAGCAAGCAGCAGGATTGAAGCACGCATCTTCATTTGGTTTTCCTCTTCTATTAGAAGCGCTCTTTGCAAGCGCCCTGGGCCGGTATGGAAACGTTCGGCAGTTCAACGTCAAGGCGGCAGAAACATTCAGACATATTGGCTTACGCTCGTTTACCACCACCCCAGCCCATAGATTACCCCGACGGCCTGTTGTAAGGAACCGCCCACGACAAGCATTGGCTCAGGAGGAAACTGTGCGGACATTCTATTTTGCGGCCCTGTTGTCCATCGCGATCGGCTCAGCGGCCTTCGCGGATGACAGCGTCTCAGGTAACTGGCGCGCTGATCTTGGCAGCGGCGTGACGATCAATATGAACGTGACACCGGATGGTGGATGGAGCAGCGAGACCATGCAGCGCAAGCAGGTGGTTCGTGAGATGAAGGGCACTTACAAGCAGACCGCTCCGTCCGGTGGTACAAGCGCCGGTACGATTGTCTTCACCCCGACTCAGTCCAAGGTGAAAAGCGGCACCGTGCAGGTGGAAACCGACCAGTATGAGCTGGCGGAAAATGGCAAGCAGCTCAAGCTGACATCTGGCGGCGACACCGTGGTTTTCGACAAGCTCGCGCAGCCCTGACCGCAGAGGTCCGGCCAGCCGGGCGGCCTTGGGTCTGCCGCCGCATCGTGGCACGGCACGACGCCACCCGCCCGGTATCACGGCCTGTTCGGCCACTTTAAGCCGTGGATCTCAGCACGGCCGCCATGGTCGGCGCTGTGTTGCTGGCACACCCCGCAACCTCAGCGATCGCGCTGCATTCGATCGGTGGCATGTCGGTTGCTTCCACTTCCTGCGAACCGACAATCAGCCACTGCACCCACTATCCAAACCGCCGCCACGTTATGGAGAGCCAAGAATGAAGAGACGATCCCTTCTCGCGGGGGCGGCCACCCTGCCGCTGTTTTCCATCGTCGGGCGGCGCAGCGCGCTGGGCGCGGACCCGATCAAGGTCGGACTGATCGAAGACATCTCCGGCGACCTGGCGATGATGGGACTGCCCAAGCTGCACGGCTCGGAACTGGCGGTCGAGGAAATCAACGCCAAGGGTGGCATCATGGGCCGGCAGATCATCCTGTCCCATCTCGACCCGCAGGGCGACAACGCGCGCTACCAGGAATTCGCGCGCCGGCTGCTGCAGCGCGACAAGGTGGATGTACTGATCGGCGGTATAACCTCCGCCTCGCGTGAGGCTGTCCGTCCTATCGTCGACCGCCAGAACGCGCTGTATATCTACACCAACCAGTATGAGGGTGGGGTTTGCGACGCGAACATGATCAGCGTCGGCGCCGTGCCCGAGCAGCAACTGTCAACGCTGATTCCTTGGATGGTGGAGAAATATGGCAAGCGTGTTTACACCATCGCCGCCGACTACAACTTCGGCCACTTGTCCGCCGAATGGGGCCGCACCATCCTCAAGCCGCTGAACGGTGAGATCGTCGGCGAGGAGTTCATCCCCCTCGGCGTCTCACAGTTTGCCCAAACCATCCAGAACATCCAGAACGCCAAACCGGACTGGCTGTACATGCTGAACGTCGGCGCAGCGCAGGACTCGTTCTTCGAGCAGGCTTCCGCGGCCGGCCTGCACCTGCCGATGGGCAGCCCGATCAAGATCATGCTGGGCTTCGAGCACAAGCGGTTCGCCCCGCCGGCCCTGAACAACATGCACGCCGCCGCCAACTGGTTCGAGGAACTGGACACGCCGGCGGCCACGGACTTCAAGAAACGCTGGCACGCAAAGTTCCCGAAGGAGGTCTACATCAACGACATGGGCTACAACGCCTATGTCGCCCTGTACATGTACAAGATGCTGGTCGAGGGCGCGAAGTCCACCAAGAAGGACGACATCCGCAAGGTGATCGACAAGGGGGGCGCCTGCATCGATGCCCCGGAAGGCGAGATCTGCATCGACCCCAAGAGCCAGCACACCTCCCACCACATGCGCCTGATTTCAGTCGATGCTCAGAATCAGGTTCACGTCGACAAGGACTTCGGCGTCATTCAGCCCTACTGGCTCGGTCAGATCGGCTGCGACCTGACCAAGCATGACGATAAGGAGCAGTACAGCCCCGACCATCTGCCCAAGAAGACCTGATCGGCCGGTTCGGACCTCCGTCACGACACCAATTTTGGCAATGCGGGCGGCGGGACCGGGACGCCGACCGGCCGCAGCGCTTTCCTTCCGCTAGGAGATTGGCCACCCATGTTCGCGGACGCGTTTGCCTACTTCTACCAGTTCGCGGACGTGTTCGCCTTCCTGGTGCTGTCCGCCGCCGGACTGGCCGTGATCTTCGGCATGATGGGCATCATCAACATGGCGCATGGTGAGTTTATCATGTGCGGCGCCTATGTCACCACGTTCGCCTACCATGCCGGGCTGGCGCTGCCGATTGCCCAGTTGTGCGGCGTGCTCGCCGCCGGTGCCATCGGCGTGGTGCTGGAGGCATTGCTGATCCGCCCGCTGTACAGCCGCCCACTCGACTCCCTGCTCGTCACCTGGGGGCTTGGCCTCGTCGCTACCCAGGGCACGCTGATCATCCTGGGCTCCTCCACCGCTGGCATCGGCACACCCAACGGCGGCTTCCATGTCGGTGGCTACGGTTTCTCGACCTATCGGCTTGTGCTGTTCGCCGCGGCGCTTGGGGTGCTGGCCTTCGTCTATCTGCTGTTCATGCGCACCCGGTTCGGCGTCCACGCCCGCGCCACCATGCAGAACGCCGCCATGGCCCAGGCGCTAGGTGTTCGCCGCAACCGTATCTACGCCCTGACGTTCGGCGTCGGCGCCGGCCTCGCCGGTCTATGCGGCGCGCTGTACGCACCGACGATGACCCTGATCCCGACGATGGGCGCCACCTTCATTGTCGAGGCGTTCGTCACCGTAGTGGTCGGGGGCGCCAGCGTGCTGCTGGGAACCGCACCCGCCGCCGTGGTGCTGGCCGTGATCCGCACCGGGCTGAACGGCGTCTACGGCCAGGTGTTCGGCCAGATCGGCCTGCTGCTGGCTGTCGTGCTGATCATCCGCGTGCTGCCGGAAGGCTTCTCCGGTTGGCTGGCGAAACGGGCGGGCTGAGGAACCACGATGCTGCACCTGCTGAACGGTCCGCAGACCCTGGGCAACGGACGCATCTTCTGGATCTGCGCCGCCCTGGTCCTGGCCGCCGCGCTGATCTACCCCGCCTTCGCCGACCCCTACGACGTCGGCAACTTCGCCTACTTCCTGATCTGGGTATTCATGGCCCTGGGGCTGTGTCTGATGTGGGGCTATGGCGGCATGCTCTCGTTCGGCCAGACCTTCTTCTTCGGCATCGGCGGCTATGGCTATGGCGTGCTGTCCGTCGACCTCGGCAACGCCCACGGCCTGGCCCTCGGCAACCTGGTCATGGCGGTGCTGCTGGCCGGCATGACCGCGGCGATCCTCGGCTACCTGATGATCTACGGCAGGATCAGCGGCGTCTTCTTCGGCATCGTCACCCTCGCCGTCACCCTGGCGCTGGCGTTCTTCCTCGGCCAGACCGCTGGGCCGGAGTGGGCCATCGGCAGCGCCAGGCTGAACGGCTTTAACGGCATGCAGGGGATGGCGCCACTCTCCCTGCCGTGGTTCGGCGGCGACATCGACCTGGAGGAGACGCCGCTCTACTATTTCGTGCTGCTGCTGCTGGCCGGCACCTACCTAGCCCTGCGCATGCTGGTGAATGCCCGCTTTGGTAACGTGCTGGTCGCCATCCGTGAGGACCCCCAGCGGACGGAGTTGCTGGGCTACGACGTCCGCCGCTTCCAGCTTGGTGCCTTCGTGCTTGGCAGCATGCTGGCTGCCGTCAGCGGCGTGCTGTACACCGCCTGGGGCCAGTTCATCACCCCATCAAGCATCGGCCTGCCCGCAGCCGCCATGCCCATCGTCTGGGTCGCCTTCGCCGGGCGTTCCGATCTGACGGCGACGCTGGTCGGCACCTTCGTCCTGCTGCTCATCTTCCAGACCCTGACGATCTACAGTGAGCAGGCGGCGCTGATCCTGATGGGGCTGATCCTGGTGGTGACCGTGATGCTGGCTCCTCAGGGCTTCTTCGTCGGCCTGTCACGCTTCGCTTTCTCCCGCCCGCATCGCCGCCGCGCCGCGCGCACGCCCTCCGCCGAGGTTGGCTAGTGTCCGATCGCAGAGAAGCGACACGCGCTTCGCAGCTTGGATCGGCCACTTCAGGCCAAGCCGACGTATCGCCCGTGACTGATGGGCGATACTAGCGTGACCGCGCTGCTGGAAATCGTAAACGCCAGCAAGAGCTTCGGCGGCGTCTACGCCGTCTCCGATGTCGACCTGGCGGTCGAAGCCGGCGAGGTCCATTGCCTGATCGGGCCCAACGGCGCCGGCAAGAGCACGCTGTTCAAGCTGGTGGTCGGCACTTATCCCCCGAACAAGGGCCGCATCCTGTTCCGCGGCGTTGACGTGACCCATGCCAAGCCCTTTGCCCGGGTCGCCCGGGGCATGAGCATCAAGCTGCAGGCACCCAGCGTCTTCAAGGCACTGTCGGTGCGGCAGAACCTGCACATCGCGCTGCAGGACCATGTGGCCCGACACGCTATCACCACCGAGGAAGACCGCCTGCTCCAGGTGCTCGGTTTGACCGCGGATGCCGACCGCCCCGCTGGGCTGCTCTCCCACGGCCAGCAGCAATGGCTGGAGATCGGCATGGCGCTGGCGCTGCGCCCGGCGCTGCTGCTGCTGGATGAACCCACTGCCGGTCTGTCGCCCGAGGAAACCAGGCGCACCGGCGAGCTGGTGAAGCGGCTGAACACTGATGGCACCACGATCCTGGTGGTCGAGCACGACATGGCCTTCGTCCGCCAGATCGCCACCCGCGTCACCGTGCTGCATCTGGGCAAGATCTTCGCCCGCGGCCGCATCGATCAGATCGTTGCGGATCCGCGCGTGGCGGAGATCTACCTGGGCACCCCACATGCCGGATGAACCGCTGCTGACGATAGCCGGATTACACGCCAGCTATGACGCCACCCCGATCCTGCGTGGGATCAACCTCAAGGTCGCCCGCGGCGAGATCGTTGCGGTGATCGGCCGCAACGGCGTCGGCAAGACCTCGATGATGCGCTGCATGATTGGCCTGCTGGCCGCCGGCGGCGGTACCATCCTTTACGCCGGCCGCAACATCACCACCCTGGCGGCGGATCAGCGGGCCAGGTTGGGCATCGGCTACATCCCGCAGGGCCGCGAGGTGTTTCCCCGCATGACCGTGGAGGAGAACCTGCAGGTTGGTGAGCTGGTCGGCGGGTCGCGCCGCCCGCCCGCCACCGACTTGGTCTATCAGTATTTTCCGATCCTCAAGGACCGCCGCAGGCAGCTTGCCGGCACCATGTCGGGCGGCCAGCAGCAACAGCTCGCCATCGGCCGCGCCCTGGTGGGAAGCCCTGATCTGCTGCTGCTGGACGAACCGTCGGAGGGGGTCCAGCCCTCCATCGTGCAGATGATCTGCCGCGTCCTCCGCTCGATCCGCGATGAGCTCGGCACGACCATCGTGTTCGTCGAGCAGAATCTGGACACCATCCTGGACCTGGCGGAGCGCTGCCTGGTGATGGAGAAAGGCCAGATCATCGCCGAAATCCCACCCGGGCAGGTGACGCAGGACAGCGTGCGCCAGCACCTGCTGCTGTAAGCCCCAGAATGCAGCGCATCTTAAGCAAAATGCAGCGCATCTTAATCAGGCGTCCCGCTGCAACAGGCATCAAGCCGATGCCCGGGACTTACGCAACCGCCCTGAAACGCCCCACACCGCGCAATCACCTGGAGCGGCGCAACGTCGAGGAGGAACACGGCAATGGCAAGAACCGCCGACACGGCATGGCTGGATGGATCAATCGTCGCCAAACGCGGCCTCGGCTGGCAGGGAAAGTCCCGTCTGCATGAGCTGACTGAAGCCGCGCAGGGCAAATACCACTATACGATCGGCCCCTACTCGGACGCTGTCCTAACCGTCAAGCCCGGCGACCGCATCCGGGTCGAAACGCGGGACGCGTTCGAGGGCGCGATCCGCAGCGAAAGCGACAAGCCGACCGAGCGGCTGCGGATGCCGTTCGTCAACCCGCAGAACGGCCCGATCATGATCGAGGGCGCCGAACCCGGCGACGCGATCGCCGTGCACATCGAAAGCATGCTGCCGCGCGGCCCCAACCCGTGTGGCACCTGCTGCATGATCCCCTACTTCGGCGCGCTGACCGGCACCGCGTTGACCGCCACCTTGCATGACCCGCTGCCGGAGCTGACCCGCAAGATCCACGTCGATGAGCACAAGGTGCGGTGGAGCGAGCGCGTCACCCTGCCCTACAGCCCGCACATCGGCACCCTCAGCACCTCGCCGGAAATCGACTCGATCAACTCGCTGACGCCGGACAATCACGGCGGCAACATGGACCTGCCCGACATGGGACCGGGCAGCATCACCTATTTGCCGGTGCGCACCGCCGGGGCGCGGCTGTTCATCGGTGACGCACACGCCTGCCAGGGTGACGGCGAACTGTGCGGCACCGCTGTCGAATACCCGTCGACGACGACCATCCGCGTCGACCTGATCAAGGGCTGGACCCTGGAATGGCCGCGGCTGGAGCGGGAGGATTTCATCATGGCCATCGGCAGCGCCCGTCCGCTGGAGGACGCCACCCGTATTGCCTATCGCGAGCTGGTGCTGTGGATGGAGGCGGAGTACGGCTTCGATCGCTGGGACGCCTATATGATGCTCAGCCAGTGCGGCAAGGTCCGCCTGGGCAACTTTGTCGACCCGAAATACACCGTCGGCGCCGGCATCCCGAAGTCGTATCTGGCGCCAGCCGCCTGACGCCCGATGATCCTCTCGCTTGAACAACCCTGACCGTTTCACAGCAAGGACAACAAAGATGGATCTGGGACTGGCTGGCAAGAAAGCACTTATTACGGGTGCCACCAAGGGCATCGGCCGAGCTATCGCCGAGCATTTCGCCGCTGAGGGCACCGCCGTGGCGGTCTGCGCGCGCAATGGCGGCGAAGTGGAGGAGGCCGTCAGCGCGCTGCGTGCCACCGGCGTGAAGGCAACCGGACGTGCTGTCGATGTCTCCGACGGTCCGGCGCTGTCGGCCTGGGTCGATGATGCCGCGACTGAACTTGGCGGGCTTGATATCGTGGTGGCGAACGTGTCCGCGCTGGCCATCGCGCAGGACGAGGCCGCTTGGAAGGCCGAGTTTGAGACCGACCTGATGGGCACCGTTCGCGCCGTCAATGCAGCGATGCCGTTTCTTGAAAAGTCCGATGCCGCCGCGATCGTCGCCATTGCTTCGGTCTCCGGCCGGGAGGTCGACTTCGCAGCCGGTCCCTATGGCGTGTTCAAGGCGGCGCTGATCCATTACACCAAAGGCCTGTCCTATCAGCTCGCTGCCAAGGGTATTCGCGTCAACGCGCTGTCACCAGGCAACACGTACTTTCCCGGCGGGGTGTGGGAAAAGATCGAACATGGGAACCCCGAACTGTTCAAGCAGGCGATGGCATTGAACCCCACTGGGCGCATGGGGCGGCCGGAGGAAATGGCCCGCGCGGCAGTCTTCCTCGCCAGCCCGGCCGCCAGCTTCATCACCGGCGTCAACCTGGTCGTCGACGGCGCCTTGACCCGCGGCGTGCAGTATTGAAGCTGCTTCGCGCAGACTGAAAACGCGAAAAGGGGGATTCTGAGCGGGCTGCCGGTATCAAACCCCGCACAACCGCCCGGTTTTGAAGCCGCAGCCGGGGTGCGACCTAATCGGCGAACAATCCCACCGGTGCGCCTCTCACCGGTGCCCCGTCGACCACCATCCTGGCCCGGAACAGACCACCCAGCGTCGGATGCTCGGCCAGAACCTTCGCTGGCTTGCCCTCGCGCAGCGACGTCACGAACAACGCGTCATCGGCAAAGCAGGGCATCGTCGGACCGGGAACCGGAAACGCCACTTTGTGCAGCAGCACGCCGGACGGGCTAAAGCAGTTTACGCACCCGGCTGACGGCGCGGCCGACCAGTAGTTGCCGTCGGCGTCCGTGGCACCGCCATCCGGCCGGCCTTCCTCACTAGTCAGCTTGGCCAGAAACCGGTGGTTGCTGCGCTCACCCGTGGCCGGATCGAAGTCCCATGCCTCCAGCACACCCGGCGTCGAGTCCGAGTGGAACATGGTCCGTCCGTCCGCTGACCAGGCCAGGCCGTTCGAGGCCTGATAACCCTGTCCCTGCCGGGCGATCTGCCCATCGGCCGTGACCCGGTATAGTGACGCTGTCGGCTGGCGCGGGCTGTTGCCGTCCATGCTGCCGATCCAGAACGCCCCGTCAGGGCCTACCTTGCCATCGTTCAGGCGGTTTGTCGGCGGCTCCGTCACCTTCGGCGTCAGATCGGTCAGCGTGCCCGACCGCGGGTCGAATAGCACCACGTGGTGCTGCTGCGCGACCACTAGCCGACCAGAGCGGCACAGCCCGAGGCTGCCCACGACTTCCGGAAAGTCCCAGCTTTGTCTGGCGGAAGAGTCCACCGAGAAAGCATTGATCCGCCGTTCATTGATGTCGCAGAACAGCACCCGTCGGTTGGCGGCGTCCCACACCGGTGATTCGCCCACCTCGCAGCGGCAATCCCAAACCAGCTCAAAATCCTCGACAAGCTCAAATTTCCTCATGCGCTCCCCTCCCGGCTGCCGCTTGATCCGGCGCATCCGACCGTGCTTCGGCCCAGCGGTCAACGTGCACGCGCCAACGTCCGCCGGACCAGCAGCGGGCCGCGTCTTGCCGAACGGCGCCCCCGCCCGGCATGGTGCGGGCACCACGCGGACGAAAATGGTCATGGATGGGATCGAGACCTTGTTCGGCGACCAGGCGCTGCTCGCCGAGCGCCTGTTGGCAGCTTTGGGCGTCGAGGGAGACGATGGCTCGCACGACCGCTCGCATCTGCTGCGGGTCTGGCGCAACGCGCTGGCCATCGCCCGGGACGAACCGGGTTGCGACCGCGCCGTGCTGGCGGCGGCGGTTATCCTGCACGATTGCGTCGCCGTCGAGAAGAACGCACCCCAGCGGGCGCAGGCGTCGCGGCTGGCGGCGGCCCATGCCCGGGCGCTGCTCTCCGGCCTGGGCTGGCCGCCGGTACGGATCGAACAAGCCGCGCACGCCATCGAGGCACATAGTTTCTCGGCCGCCATCCCGCCGAGGACGCTGGAGGCACGGATCGTTCAGGATGCCGACCGGCTGGACGCGATCGGCGCCATCGGCATCGCCCGTTGCTTCTACGTCGCCGGCCGTATGGGCTCCAGCCTGTATGACCAGGACGACCCTGCCGCCATCAACCGTGCGCTGGACGACAGGCGTTACGCGCTGGACCATTTCGGCGCAAAGCTGTTCAAGGTTGCAGGCGGTTTCCAGACCCGCACCGGCCAGGCACTGGCGCAGGCCAGGACCCGGACGATGCAGGGTTTCGTGGACAGCCTGCTAAACGAAGTCGGAGAGCATGGCAGATGATACGCGCGGCAATCGTGGGTCTTGGCTGGTGGGGACAGAACCTGGTGAACAGCGTGCGCGACAGCAGCGCCATCCGCTTCACCACCGCCCACACGCGAAACCGCGAAACCGCCGCCGACTTTTGCGCCGCCGCGGGACTGCACTGGACCGACTCGCTCGATTCCATACTGCAAGACCGTGCGATCGATGCCGTGGTCTATGCCACGCCGCACACTCAGCACCCGGACCAGGTGGTCCGCGCCGCTGCCGCCGGCAAGCACGTGTTCGTCGAGAAGCCGTTCAGCCTGTCGCTGGCGCAGGCCGAACGCGCCCGCCATGCCGCCGACCAGGCTGGGATCGTGCTGGCGGTGGGCTTCAACCGCCGCTTCCATCCTTCGATGGAGCTGCTGCGCGAGTCGGTACATGCCGGCCGCCTCGGCACCCTGGTGACGATCAGTGCGGAGCAGACCGCGCTGCACGGCCTGACGTTGACCACCGAGGCCTGGCGAGCACGTCCGGAGGAAGCGCCGGCGGGGGCGATGACGGCCATCGGCGTGCATCTGGTGGACGGCATGATCGACCTGTTCGGCCCGATCCGCGAGGTCTACGCCCAGGTGGCACGTCGTGCCGCGCCGTTGGCCGACGACACCACCGACATCCTGCTGCGATTCCGCAACGGCGCGTCGGGGCACATCTTCTGCTCCACCGCAGCCACGCCGAACTACCGGATGGCCGTCTACGGCACCAAGGGCTTTGCCGAAGTGCTGGGCCATCCCATGAGCACCTTCCGGCTGGTGCCGGCGGCCGAGAACAACGTGCGCGCCACGGGCGAGGCGGAGGTGACGGAAACCCCCGGCTTCAACATGCTGACCGCGGAGCTGGAGGTGTTCGCCGCAAGCATCGAGGCCGCGCGGCCATTTCCGACGCCGCTGGACCAGATCATCCATGGCGTGGCGGTGTTCGAGGCGGTGGCAGCCTCCGCCGCCAGCGGCCGGGCGGTGACTGTCGCCTGACCGCTGATATTACGTCATCGCATGGACGGCCGATCCTTATGCTTCGCCACGAGATCACGCCCTGATTACCGAGGCGACGCTGCGAGGCCTCAAATCTCAGAATAGCCGGACCCGCGGATGTTCACGCCCCGGCCCTGAGCCTGCTCGATCCAGCCGAACTCCTTCAGGATCTGCTGGCTGTAGGTCACCCGTCCGTTGACCTTCGACGCAGGCTCGCTGGCCAGCAGCAGCGCCGCCCGCGCCATCAGTATCGGTGGCTCGCCCTTCGGATCGTCCACGCCGGTGACCAGCTTGTGGTGGATGGTGCCTGGCGTCGGGACAACCTGCGACGGCGACACCGCCGCCACGGTGATCCCCGCATGCTGCGACACCTCCTGCGCCAAGCCCTGGGTGAAGCGTTCCAGCGCCGCTTTCGTCGCCCCATACATTACCCCGCCGCGCACAGTCTGGTCCGAGTAGGGTCCGCGCCCCGGGCCGATGGCGGCGCCGGAGCTGATGTTGACGATCGCCCCGGACCGGCGGGGAATCATGTCCGTCAGCACCTGCTTGGCCAGAATGAACGGCGCATGCACGTTGATGGCAAAGCAGCGGACCCAACGGTTGGTCGGGTACGTGTCGGTCGGCAGGTAGTAGTTCAACGCTGCATTGTTCACCAGGATGTCGACCGGTCCGTACGCCGCCCGCGCCGCCTCGATCAGGGCGACACACTCCGCTTCCACTGAGACATCGGCGGTCACCGGAGTCGCCTCGCCGCCATTGTCGCGGATCAACCCGACAGTGCGTGCCAGCGAACCCTCCAGCATCCGGTGGTCGCCTTCGTTGAGCGTCCGCGCCGCGCACACCACCTTGGCACCCTGCGCGGCAAACAGCTCGGCGATCTGCTGTCCAATGCCGCGGCTGGCACCGGTTACCACAGCAACTTTCCCCGCCAGCCTGTGCTGATTCAGCCCCGACACGTCCGCCTCCTCAACTTGTTTGGGGCCTATAGTCGCCGCCGCCGCAGCCCTACGCAACCGCCGGAACTGGATCGGCGCCGGCATCGCTCAGGCTGGTCCCGCAAATGCAGGACCAGCCTGACTGTGCGATTGGATACTACGCCGGCTCGTGCGACTGGACGACGATGGTCTCCACCCGGGCAAACGACCCCTGCAGCCAAGCTGCTACCACACCCGCGACCATCGCGCCGACGATCGGGGCCACCCAGAACAGCCAGAGTTGCCCGATATAGGCGCCGCCGGCAAAGAGCGCCGGCCCGGTGCTGCGCGCAGGATTGACGGACGTATTCGTCACCGGAATGGACACCAGGTGGATCAGCGTCAAAGCCAGGCCGATCGGAATGCCGGCAAAACCGGTTGCCGCACCCTTGGATGTCGTCCCAACAATGATGAACACGAAGAAGAACGTCATCAACACCTCGGTCACCAGGCATGAGACCAATCCGTATTTGCCTGGACTAAGATCGCCATATCCGTTCGCGGCGAATGCGCCCGGAACCCAATCCGGTTTGCCCGAGGCGACCAGCCACAGCACGGCGGACGCAAGGATCGCGCCGACGACCTGCGCGATGATGTAGGGCACCACGTGCTTGTGAGCACAGCGGCCCGCTGCCCAAAGACCTACGGTCACCGCCGGGTTAAAATGGCCGCCTGAGATGTGTCCGACGGCGTAGGCCATGGTCAACACGGTTAGCCCAAACGCAAACGCTACGCCAAGAAAGCCGATGCCCAGCGCTGGGAAGGCCGCCGCCAGCACGGCCGCGCCGCATCCGCCAAAGACCAGCCAGAATGTGCCAAAAAACTCTGCCACGATGCGACGCACCATGTCGTCCTGCATATTTGCCCCCGTTATTAATTGATCATTAGCACGATTCGGAACATTTGCTCGGTTGCGTCGCGGCCGGACTCGCCATTGCACGCTGTCTGGTAGATCGGGATCAGTCTGTTGATGTATCGGCCGTCGAAGCCATGCTCCAGGCGCTATTGAGCCCGCAGCAACGACTGATATGTGATAACGAATTAATCTAGGTTAAGGATGACGATTGCTTGAGCGTTGATGACAGCTTCGAGGCTGCGCCCGAATCACGTTCTTAATTTGTGATAATGCAACACGAACGAAACGCCCGATGGATTGTTACAGGACCAACTCGCAGGTGATGCGCTTTCGGCGGGCAACGCGCCGTGAGGCGCGGCGTCAGGCTGTCTCAGGCTTCATCAACAGCAGCGCATCGGCCACCGTCAGGCCGGAGCCGTCGGCGTGCAGGATCACCGGGTTCAGCTCGAACGACTGCACCTGCGCGCACAATGTCAACGCCGCACGGGACAACGCCGCCACCAGCCGGCCGACCGGCGCCAGATCGACCGGCCGTGCACCACGAAACCCGCGCAGCAGGACTGCCGCCTTCAGCGACAGGATCATCCGCTCCGCCTCGGCCTCGTCGATCGGCGCGGGTGCGTGCACCACGTCGCCAAACAGCTCCACCGTCGTGCCGCCGAAGCCCAGCATCATGATAGGCCCGAACGTCGGGTCATCGACCATGCCGATGACCATCTCGAAGCCTTTCGGCGCCATCCGCTGCACCAGCACCCCATCGACGACGGCCTCCGGCGCATGGCGGCCAACAGCGCCCAGCATCTCGTCATAGGCATGCGCCACGGCCGCGCGGTCCATCAGGTTCAGCCGCACGCCGCCCGCCTCCGTCTTGTGCGGAAGCTGTGGCGACTGTACCTTCAGCACCACTGGGAAACCCAGCAGTTGCGCCGCCTGCGCCGCTTCCTCCGCCGACCGTGCCAGCTTCTCCCGCGAGTCCGGCAGCCAAGCGGCCAGCACCTGCTTGGCGAGGTATTCCGGCACCACCGCGGGCAGCCCCGGATACAGCCGGCCCGACACCGGGGAAAACACTTCCGGCAGCGGGCGCCGCAACGAGTCCGCATAGTCGGCCAGCTTGCCCATGGCCGAACCGACGTTGCGCAGGTTGCTGTCGACGAACAGCCCGCAGCCTGCCGCAGAGGCACGCCCGAACGTCGAGGGCAGCGTGTAGCTCCACACCGCCATCGGCTTGCCGCAGCTTTCCGCCACCGCCCGCACCCGCCCGGCATCCAGCGACGCTCGGGTCTCGCTGGCCAGCGAGGTCACCAGCACCACCATGTCGATCTCGTCGGATTGTGCGAGGTGCTCCATCACCGTCATCATCGCCGGGCCGGTGTTGGACCCCTGAGCGGTGACGTCGACCGGATTGCCCGAGGCGCCATAGGACGGCATCAACGGACGCAACGCCGCCTGCGACGCAGCCGACAGCGCCGGCACCACCAACCCGTGCGCCGACAGGGTGTCCGCCATCCAAGCACCGCCGCCGCCAGAGACGGTGATGACCCCCGCGCGGCGCCCCTTCGGCAGCGGACAGGTCAGCAAGATGCCGGCAATCGCCACGGCCTCATCGGCGTCCTCGGCTTCAATCACCCCGTAGCGGCCGAAGATCGCATGATAGGCGGCATAGGAGCCGGACAACGAGGCGGTATGGGATGCACTGGCGCGGGTGCCGGCGTCCGACCGGCCGATCTTGATCGCAATCACCGGCTTGCCCAGCGCGCGGGCCTTGGCTAGTGCGGCGACGAAACCGGGGCCGTTGCGGACCGCCTCGCAGAACAGCATGACCACGTCGGTCTGCGTATCCTCCACCATGTAGTCGAGGAAGTCGGCCATCGTCAGGTCGGCTTCATTGCCGGTGGAGATGACGTAGCTGAAGCCCAGCCCGGCGGACTTGCCCCGGTTGAACAGGGCGAAACCGACGCCCCCCGACTGCGCGATGACGCCCACGCGCTTGGCAGAGACCAAGGCGCGGCTGTCGTCCTCGCGGGTTTCCACCGTCGGGCTGAAGGTGGTGGCGATGCGCCCCAGCGCGTTGTAGTAGCCCTCGCAGTTGGGACCGCAGGCGCGGATGCCGGTGCGTTGGGTCACCGCCAGCAGATCCGCCTGCATGTCGCCGGCCGCCCCGCCCTCCTCGGCGAAACCGGAGCTGATGATCAGCGTGTTCCTGACCCCCGCCTGAGCACATTCCTCGACGGCCGCGGCCACACCGGCGGCGGGAATGGCAATCAGCGCCAGATCGATCCCGCCGCCCACGGCGCCAATCGAGGCATGGCAGGGCAGCCCGTCGATCTGTTGGTAGCTGGGGTTGATCGGCAGGATGCGGCCGGGAAAGCCGTTCTCCCGCAGTTGGTGCAGCAGCCGGCCGCGGATGCGGTGCAGGTCGGGCGAGGCACCCAGCACGGCGATCGAGTCCGGCCAGAAGAAACTGTGCAGCTTGTGGGTGGTCACTTGCGCACGCCTGCCGGAATGTCGCGGAACGGCAGCCCCTTGTCGGCACGCGGGTCCTGCGGCAGGCCCAGCACCCGTTCGGCGATGATGTTCTTCATGATCTCGTCGGTGCCGCCGGCCAGACGCAGCGCCGGCGAATACAGCAGCGCTTCCTCGAAGATACCGGCTACCGGCATTGTGTCGCCCATCGTCGGGCCGGCCATGCCAATCATGTCTAGGCCATAGGACAGGATGTCCTGCAGCTTGTTCGCCGCCACCACCTTGATGATCGAGGACTCCGGCCCTGGCGTCTGCCCCTTTGACAACGCCGTCATGCCGCGAAATTTCGTGAATTTCAGACCCTGGGAGCGTGTGTAGAACTCCGCCAGCTTCTCCTGTACCGCGCTGTCGTCGATCGCCGGACCATCCTCCAGCTCGATCGATTGCGCCAGACGAAACAATTCATCCACGTCCGGGCCCGGCGCGTCGCGCATGCCATGGCGCTCATTCATCAGCGTGGTCAGCGCGACCTTCCAGCCGGCACCGACCGGGCCGACGCGGCGGTGGTCCGGGATGCGGACGTTGCTGAAGAACACCTCGTTGAAGTGCGCGGAGCCAGAGACCTGGCGGATCGGGCGGATCTCGATGCCCGGGGTCTTCATGTCCAGAATGAAGAACGTTAGCCCCTCGTGCTTCGGCAGATCGGGATTGCTGCGCGCGACCAGGATGCCAAAGTCGCTGTAATGCGCGCCAGACGTCCAGATCTTCTGGCCGTTGATGATCCAGTCCTCGCCGTCGCGTTCCGCCCTGGTGCGCAGCGCCGCCAGGTCCGACCCGCCGCCGGGCTCGCTGAAAAGCTGGCACCATACCTCATCGGCGCGCATGGCGGCCTTGACGAACCGCGTACGCTGCTCTGGCGTGCCCCAGGTGCAGATGGTGGGCTGCGCCAGGTTGACGCCGATGCTGAAGATACCGCTCAGGACGTCGTACTGGGCCTCTTCCTGATTGTAGATGACGTTCTGGATCGGCGTGCCGCCACGGCCGCCCCATTCCACCGGCCAGTGGATGCCGACGAAGCCCGCCTCGTATTTGCGGCGCTGGAAGTCCTTGGCGCGCTGCATGGCCCCTGGCGTGTCCTGGCCGCGGCGATAGCCCTCTACCGCGCCGGGCTTGCGCCGCTCAGCATTGGCATCAAGGAAGGCGCGGGCTTCGGCGCGGAACGCGGCTTCTTCCGGGGTGTCGTTGAAGTCCATTCTGGTTGCTCCCTATGCCGCTGCCACGTCGGTGGAGTTGCGCGCGCGCAGTTCCCGCACCAGCCGCTGTTTCCATTCCCGCACGCCTCCCAGCGCCAGACTCAGCAGTTTGGCGCGGCGGTAATACAGATGACAGTCCATCTGCCAGGTGAACCCCATCCCGCCATGGGTCTGGATGTTTTCCTTGGTCACGAACCAGCCGGCCTCGCAAGCGGCGATGCGCGCTACCGCGGCGGCGATCGGCAGCTCCGCCGCATGGGTATGCACCGCCCATGCACCGTAGTAGGCGTTCGAACGCGCCAGCTCGACCTGGATGTACATGTCCGCAAGCTTGTGCTTGATGCCCTGGAACGAGCCGATCGGCCGGCCGAACGCGAACCGCTCCTTGGCATAGGCATTCGCCATCTCCAGCGCCGCCTGCGCCCCGCCCACCTGCTCGAACGCCATCGGCACCGCGGCATAATCCAGCAGGGTGCGCACCGCGCCGGGACCAAGGCTTCCCGGCAACGGTTCGGCCGGCACGCCGGACAACGCCAACCGGGCGTGCGAGCGCGTGGGATCGAACGTCGCCACCACCTCACGCGTAACACCGGCGTCTGTCAGATCGACAAGATATAGGTACGCGCCTGCGCCGCCATTGACCGCGATGATGGCGATGTCGGCGATGTCGCCGTCCGGCACCGCCAGCTTGCTGCCGGTCAGCCGCCCGCCGGAGAAGGATGCCGCAAGCTGCGCCGGATCGGACGCCCCTGCCCGCTCCGCCATCGCGAACGTGCCGATAACTTCGCCTGCCGCCAGCCTCGGCAGCCAGGTTTGCTTCTGCTGCTCGGACCCGAACAGCATGATCGCCTCGGTGGCAAGATAGACCGAGGAGGCGAACGGCACCGGTGCGACCGCCCGGCCGATTTCCTCCGCCAAAATGCAAACGGCGAGCCGGCCAAGCCCGACGCCGCCATATTCCTCGGGAATCGCCGCCCCGGTCCAGCCCATCTCGGCGATCGACTGCCACAGCTCTGCGGCATAAGGCTCCGCGGTATCCAGGATCCGCCGCGGCACCGCAGGCGGGCACCGATCACTGAGGAACCGGCGCGCCTGGTCTCGGAGCTGCAGCAGTTCGTCCGAGAAATCAAAGTTCATGGAGCCTGGCCTTGTTCCGTCCCAGGCAGGATTGTTATCCCGGCGGGCGCAGCGGGCAAGTCCGTCCGGCTAGTGCCCCTTCGCAGTGAGGTGCCGCAGGCGCTCCTCCGCGGAAGTCGGCCACTTCAAGGCAAATCGAAGTATCGCCCGTCGCTGATGGGCGGTACTAGTTCCCCAGCGCGCGGTCGACCTTGCGGCCGGCAGACTGCGCCGGGCCCTGCGGCGGATTGACCGCGTCAGAGACGGACTTGCCGGCGTTGTCCAGGCTCTTGCCGGCCTTTTCCCCAGGACCTTCCTCGTGACAGGCCGACAGCCCGAGCAGGGCCAAGGCGGCAGCAGCGGTCAGCAACGATTTGCGCATCAGAACCTCTTTGCGATTGGAAGCAGCGTAACGATCCGGCTGGGATGTAGTTGCACTACAAAGATGATAACAGCCGTGTTCCGGAAGCATGGCCTGTCTCGGGAACGCAGCTATACCGCCCACGCGCCGATTCGCTGACGCCATCGTTGAGGTGCAGCGGTATCGACAGTCGCGCACCGCACCTATAGCGCGGGCACCGTCACCCCGATCATGTCGCTCTCGCGGACGATGGACGCCAGCCTCTTTTCATCCCAGCCGTCGGTGCCGGCGGGCCGCAGCGGCAACACCATCCAGCGATAGTCCGCGGTAGAGTCCACCACCTGCAGCTTGACCGCGTCGGGGATGACCGTCTTCCATTCCGACGCCAGCAGGCCGCGCGGGTCGCGCACCGCCCGAGCCCTGAAGGCCGCCGACTTGTACCAGAACGGCGGGTAGCCCAGCACCGCGCGCGGATAGCAACTGCACAAGGTGCAGACCACCAGGTTGTGCACATCCGCGGTGTTCTCCAGCACGCCCAGCGGCGGCATGCCGCGCATGGGAATGTCCAGCGCCTCCGCGGCCTTGCTGCCATCCTGCAGCATCAGCGTCCGATACGCCGGGTTGACCCAGGCGCGGGCAACCATCCGCGCCCCCTGCCCCGGGCAGGCGTTGTCGGTCGCCGTCATCCGATCCCGTACCTCGGCGGTCGAGACGATGCCCTTCCGCTCCAGCAGCGTGCGCACCGCCGTCAGCAATGCGCCGCTGTCCGCGTCAAGAATGTTCATGGCTGCTCCAGCCAATGGCCAAAAATTTCCACCAGCAATGTGTCGTCCGGTCTGGCTTCCGGCCAGATCGCGCCTTTGGCGAACCGCACGTGATACAGCGGCCGGCGGTCAGCCGGGCGGCCAAACGCCAGGTCTTCAGGATTCGGGAAGTCACCCAGGCGGCGCACCACCTCGCCCAACACCCCGCGGACGTAATGCGGCGTGCGGATGTGGACCGGTCCGTCCTGCTCCGGCCATGCATCCTTCACCCGCACCGTCTGGCCCGGGGCGAACATCAAGTCTGCTCCAGCATCTGGCGCAGTTCCGCCTCATTGATGGTCCCCTGCCGCAGCAGGTTGTCGGTGATCGAGCGGATCCAGCGCTGGTAGTACCCCAGCCGGTGATACTCCGCTTCCGGGATCGCCTCGATGCCGCGCCGCAGTTCATCGACCGACATCAGTTGCTTTGCCGCCAGCATCTGGCGCAGCGCGTCAACCTCCCGGTCGAATGCGGTCAGGCCATGCGGCGCCGTGTCCACCGTCTCGCACATGAATTTGCTGGCGCCCCCCAGATCGTGGTGCGCCCGCCGGGCTTCCTTGTCCATGGCCGGACGTTAGCGCATTGTGCGACCGCTGCAACAGGGACCGACATGCTGCTGACGAGTGAAGATCCGCCCCCTGTACGCGTGCTGCGCGAGACCGGCGCCGCTGACCTGTTCCTGACCGCCGATCACGCCGGCCGCATCATCCCCCAGTCCCTCGGTCAGCTCGGTGTCTCGGACACCGAGATGCAGCGCCACATCGCCTGGGACATCGGCATCGCCGGCGTCACCGAACATCTGTCGGAAATGCTGGACGCCACTGCCGTCCTGCAGACCTACTCGCGCCTGGTGATCGACTGCAACCGCGACCCATCGTGGCCCAGCGCCATGCCGGAGATCAGCGAGCACACTGCCATTCCCGGCAACATTGGCCTGTCCGCTGAGGCTCGGGCGGCGCGCGTGGATGCCATCTTCATGCCCTATCATGCCCGCATCGGCAGCTTGCTGGATGCCCGGGCCAGCCGGCGCACGGTGCTGGTGGCGATGCACAGCTTTACCCCGTCCTTCAAGGGCGAGAGCCGGGCGATGCAGCTTGGCCTGCTGTACAACAAGGATGCGCGCCTTGCCCGTATCCTGATGGATCTGCTGTGCCAGGAAGACAACCTGGTTGTCGGTGACAACGCGCCCTATGCCATCACCGGCGACAGCGACTATGGCGTGCCAACCCATGGCGAGACGCGCGGCCTGGCCCATATCGAGATCGAGATCCGCCAGGACCTGATCGCGACGCCGGATGGCCAGCATCACTGGGCGCAGCGGTTCGCCCGCTGGCTGACGCAGGCCGACGCGCTGCTGAAGGCCGATGAGGAAGCCGCAACCCGAGCATCCCGATGACCGCAGACCCGATAACCCTAGACAGGCCGATGCCCACCGCCGCCACCTTGCCCTTCATGTTTGCCGTCCGCATTGACGGTATAGACACCGGCCAGCACCGCAGGATGGTCCGCACCACCGCTTCCAGCCCACTTTCGGCCCGCTGATGCCGGCGGCGTCTTCCAAGACAAAGGTTGCAGCACTGCGCAAGACCCCGTTGGCGGCACGCACGACCAAGCTGATGACCCGTGCCGAGGTGCGTGGCTTCATCGAAGCGCTGGCAAGCCACAACCCCGCCCCGGAAACCGAGCTGACCTTCGCCGACCCGTTCACCTTGCTGGTCGCGGTGGTGCTGTCGGCACAGGCGACCGATGCCTCGGTCAACCGCGCCGGCAAGACGCTGTTCCAGGTTGCTCCCACCCCAAAGGCCATGGTCGCGCTTGGGGTCGAGGGCGTCGCCTCGCATATCCGCTCGATCGGCCTGTGGCAGGGCAAGGCACGCAACGTCGTCACGCTGTCGCAGGTGCTGGAGGACAAGTACGGCGGGCAGGTCCCGGGCGACCGCGCCGCGCTGGAGGCGCTGCCCGGTGTCGGCCGCAAAACCGCCAACGTCGTGCTGAACGTGGCCTTTGGCGAAAGCACAATGGCGGTGGACACCCACATCTTCCGCCTGGGCAACCGCACGGGCCTGGCACCGGGCAAGACGCCGCGCGCCGTCGAGGACAACCTGCTGAAACGCCTGCCGCCGGAGCGGCTGCGCGATGCCCACCATTGGCTGATCCTGCACGGGCGCTATGTCTGCAAGGCTCGTCGGCCAGAGTGCTGGCGCTGCGTCGCCGCCGAATGGTGTCGGTATCCGGTCAAGACCCCGGCACCCACCTCGCCCGCACCGGCAACGGATACACCAGCGGCGACAACAGCCGATGCGGCCGGCGGCTAACGTGGTTTGGAGATTGGGCATTGAGCTATTCAGGTATTTTCGCGCAGGTGGTGGCCCTGGTCGGCGGCGGCGCGCTGCAGTTGCGCAAGCTCACCGGCGGGGCGCCCACACCCGCATGGGGCAACGCGCCGGCCATCCCAACGGCGAAGTCGCAAGGACGCATCCCCACCCTCAAGATGCCCACCGCCCGGGGCTGGGGCCGCGGCCAGGTTCCAGTTGCCGGGCCGGGCCTGCGGGTCAACGCCTTTGCCACCGGCCTGCAGCATCCGCGCTGGATCGACGTGCTGCCAAACGGCGATGTCCTGGTTGCCGAATCGAACAGCGTGCCCCGAGCGGAGATTCGCGGCATCTTCGACTACGCGATGCAAAGCACCATGCGCCGTGCCGCTGCCGTCGGCGTCAGCGCCAACCGCATCACCCGCCTGCGGGACGCCGACCACGATGGCGTGGCGGAAATCCAGCAGGTGTTCCTCGAGGGGCTGAACCAGCCGTTCGGCATGGCACTGCTGGGCGAGACGTTCTATGTCGGCAACACCGACGGCGTCGTCGCCTTCCTCTATGACGCAGCCGCGGATCGCATCACTGGCCCGGGACGGCGGCTTACCACGTTCAAGCCGGACGGCCACTGGACCCGCAGCCTGCTGCCCAGTCCTGACGGGGGCAAGCTGTATGTCGGCGTCGGCTCGCTGACCAACATTGCCGACAACGGTATGGCGGTCGAAGCCGGCCGCGCAGCCATTCATGAACTTGATGTCGCCAGTGGCGCCAGCCGGATTTTTGCCTCTGGACTGCGCAACCCCGTCGGGTTGGCGTGGGAGCCGCAGACCGGAGTGCTCTGGACCGTGGTCAATGAGCGTGACGGCCTGGGTGATGAGACGCCGCCCGACTACCTGACAGCCGTGCGTGATGGCGGCTTCTACGGCTGGCCATATTGCTACTGGGGCCAGACGGTGGATGACCGGGTGCCGCAGGATGTCGCGGCGGTCGCCACTGCCATTACGCCGGATTATGCCCTGGGCGGCCACACGGCCTCGCTGGGCCTGTGCTGGCTGCCCGCCGGCACGCTTCCGGGGTTTCCGGACGGCATGGCGATCGGCCAGCACGGCTCGTGGAACCGCAGCACGCTCAGCGGCTACAAGGTTGTCTTTGTAGCCTTCCAGAACGGCCATCCCGCTGGACCGCCACGCGACATCCTGTCGGGCTTCCTGGCACCGGATGAGCGAGCATCCTATGGCCGTCCGGTGGGGGTCACAATCGGCCCCGATAAGTCCTTGCTGGTGGCAGATGACGTCGGCGACGTGATCTGGCGGGTCACCGGCACGGGCTAGTTCATTGTTTTTGCGAGCAACTTTATCAGCCCGACTATTCCCGTCAGGCTGATGTTGCTCTAGCATTCTGCCCTCGCCTGGAACCGACTAAGCCGAGGGATCAGCCGGAACCCGTTCAGGCCACCTGGCGCAGGCAGGGCCGCGCCACGCGTGAGACGCTGCGCACGCCTACCACCTGACGCAGGTTGCCCTCGACCAGATGAACGACCTCCGCCGGCATCGCCTCCATGGCAATTTCCACGTGCATGACCTCGCCGGCGCGGTGCGACCACATCCGATCCGGCACCAAATCACGTTTGGCATAGGGCTGCAGCAGCCGGGACAACAAACCCGGCGAGGCATCTGCATCAAGCAGGAAACGAACGAATACGGCGGGCTGTTGTTCTGGTGTCACGGCAAAGGACATCGTAAAAATCTCCAGGCAATAGATCGAATAAGGCGTCAAACCCCGGCTGCTAGGCAGCCGGGCGGCTAATTCGAATGCTCTGGATTCCGTTTCGCATAACCCCTGTATACCATTAGCGGCTCGACCAGTCGAGGGCCGGCAGCCGCAACAATGGCACCTGGTGCATAGATAATGTGCGAGATTGAAGTGTCAGCGGTACATCAACTGCCGAACCTCCCTCATTCTCAGAGGCCCCTGCCAGCAGCGACAGCACCGCCTTCACCGTCGTCGCCGCAGACCGGGTCAACACGCCGACGGCTGCCATCTGGTCCAGCGCCGCGGCATAGCCGACAATATGGCCAGTGCCGTTGCCCATCGGCTGCAACTGGTCATCCAGGCTCAACCTCGCCGAGCCCGCCAATCCCAGCGGCCCCCAGCCCATCGCCAAGTGGCTGATCCCCAGCGAACCGCCGCCATCGCGCCAACCCTGCATCCAGTCCCGGATGGCACGGTTGGCCGGCAGCCGCCCGCTCAGCGCGCTGTCCAGCGACACTGAGGAGACGTTCGCTCCCAGCGGCCATTGGACGCCCGCCGGCAACGCCACCGCCTCGGCGCTCAGCGACAAGGTCGCATCCGGGCTTGATGGATCGGCCGGCGGAGGATTGACGATCACCAACCGCCCGTTCAGCAGTCCGACCGTGGCCTGCCAGGACGCGGCTGGCGGGCTGATCCGCAGGTTGCCGGCGTGTAGGTCGATCGGCGGCAGACTGTCTGGGCGCAGCGGCAGGCTTGCCCAGACTTCATCGCCGCTCAGCACCACCTCCGGCAGGTCTCCCACCTGCACATGCGCGGGCCCGTTCAGCCCGACTCGCAGCGTGGCTGGATCGGGCAGCGACACCACCAGCCTTACGTTCGCGGCCGCGACCTGCAGCTTCCCGGGCATCGTGGTTGCGCCGTGGCGCAGCGTCAGGTTTGGCACATCCAGCCTGGCCGTCAGTGGCCAGCCGCCTGATCCGGGCGCCCCGGATTCCACCTGCCAGCCGGCGGCAACCCCGGCGGCGCGCCAATCCTCGAACCCTGCCTGCAACCGGCTTACCGCCAGCCGCCAATAGGCGAACTCGCCGGCCACAAGCAGTACCGGGACGGCGACGGCCACTACCCAGAACGTTCGGCGCATCGTCATCCCAAGTTACAGTTGCCAACGCAGGAAACATGGTGATCCCGCGCCGATAAGCGAACATCCCGGTTCGCTTGCCTGCTGAATGTCCACCGTCGCACCGGGATGAACCATCCCCAGCCGGAAACGTTTCGAATTAGCGACCGATTGATCCCATATTTATTAGATATATTAATAGCTTATGCGATAGTTTTTTACTGGTTTTAAAGCAACGATCCGCAGCCTCGCACAGCATTCCCCACAGGGTTATCTCCAGCCTCGGGTTCGCCCCACTCAATCGCAGCCAGCCCGCCGACAAGCGCCAGCATCAGCGCCTTGCGCTCAGTGTGCGCAGGGATCGGCTGGCCAATGACGATCCTGATCACCCCAGGCTGCTTGCGGAACGCCCGCCGGCTCCAGCAGCGGCCAGAATCGGTCGAAACCGGTATCACCGGCAGACCGGTGCGCGCGGCAATCGCCGCAATCCCCGACTGCAGCGGGATCGGCCGGCCCGGCTCGCCGCGGGTGCCCTCCGGAAAGATGACGATCTGCCGCCGCTCCCGCACCGCACGATCCGCCTCCTGCAGCAGCCGGCGCACCGCCGCGCCGCCAGCCCGCCGATCCACCGCGATCATGCCGGCGAAGCTGATCAGCGGCCCAAACACCGGAATACGCCGCAGTTCCTGCTTGAAGACGTAGCAGCAGCGCGGCAGCAGGGTCAGCCAGACAAAGGTGTCGAACGCCGATTGATGCCGCGAGGCAATCAGTGCCGCACCGGGTTGGATATGCTCCAGCCCGCTCACCTCCAGCCGGATGCCGCAGACCACCCGTAGCGTCTTCAGCAGGATGCGGGCCCAAAACATGGCGACGTTCAGCACACAGTCGGGCGCCACAATCCGCGCGAGTGAGGCCAGCAGGGTCATGACAAAGCTGACGGCGAAAAAGATGACGTTGAAGCAAGCCGAACGCAGCCAGATCATCCACCCGCACCCATGCGCAATCCCGCCGTCGACATCGTCTCCCGAGCCGGCAGCCAGCCGGACAGGCCCGAGGCAGTCAGCAGGTACTTGGTATACTCTTCCACCTGCAGGCGCAGGCTGATCGGCTTCTCTCCGCCACCGTCGGCCATTGGCCGCACCGGCAGCGGAAACAGCGTCACCTGCGGCAACGCCTGACGCAGCTCGGCTAGCGCCCGCGGCATGTGATAAGCTGCGGTCACCACGATCAACGACGCGATGTGGTTCTGCTCCGCCCAGGCTGCTGTCTCCTGGCCGTTGCCGCGGGTCGAGGCGGCGTAGCGGCCCAGCGTGATCCGCCCTTCCAACGGGTTGGTGTCGACCGCCGCCAGCCGGCCCAGCGTCGCCAGGTCGGTATGCCCGCCGATGCCGCTCAGCAACAACCTCTCGGCTTGACCCTCGGCCAGCAGTTGCAGCGCCAAGCCGACACGCCCGGCGCCCCCGGTCAGCGCGACGATACCGTCGGTGTGCGGCGGCGGATCCGCCGGCCGACGGGTCAGGTTGGTGAACCAAACCAGGCCGCCCAGCCAGCCAGCCAAAGCCAGAGCGCTGACAACCGGCAGCGCGCGCAAGGCGATCCGTCTCATGGCAGACGCCGCAGCCAGCGCCGAACCGCCGCGTGCGCTGTCAGGTAGCCGATCAAGGCGGCAACCACCGGCAACCCCGGCAAGGCCAGCCACAGCGGCATCGGCAGGGTCTTCAGGGCGTCACCCAGTGTCTCGCCGGCAGCGGCAGGATCGCCGCCGAACGGGGCGGCGAGCCTGGCCAGCGTCAGCAGGATCGGCAGCGCGCCAATCGCACCCACCGCCGCGCCGGTCGCCGCCAGCAGGGTGGCGCGGCCAGCGAAGCGGCTGGCGATGTAGCCATCGGTGGCACCCAGCCCATGCACAATCTCGATCGCCTCCCGCCGGGTCGACAGCCCTGCCCGGGTCGCCACTGCGATCACCGCCGTGGCGACCGCCGCTACCAGCAGCAGGGTCAGGCCAGCACAGGCCTGCAGGCTGCCGACCAGCACGGTCAGCCGCCGGATCCAGACCCCGTGGTCCTCGACCAGCGTGCCGGGCGCGGCCTCATCCAGACGGCGGCTCAGCGGATCCAGGTTGGCGGTCGATCCGGTCAGCCGCACCGCAATCACCGCTGGTACCGGAATCGCCAGCCGCTCGCTACCCTGACCCAGCCATGGCCGCAGCAGGTCGGTCAACTCCTGATCCGACAGCGCATGCGCCGAGGCGACATCCGGCATGCCGGCCAGCAACCCCAGCACCGCCGCCAGACGCGTCTGGCCGCCGCGGTTGGCCGGCTCAGCCGCCTGCGGCACCTGCACGGTCAAGGCCGTCCCGGCACCTGTCTCCCAATGCTCCGACAACGCCGCGGTGCCGAACCAGCCGGCCAGCGCCAGCGCCGCCAGGAACGCCATGGCCGCGACCAGCAGCGGCAGCATCCGATCTGACAGCGCATGGCGCAGGCCCAGCTCGTCGAACCCCGACGGCCGCAGCGAGATCACTGCCCCGCCTCCTCACCCGGCAGCAGCCGACCGTCAGCAATCCGCAGCGCCGGCGCTGGGTGACGCGCCACTAAGTTCTCATTGTGGGTGGCGACAATCACCGTGGTGCCGATGCGATTCATCTCCTTGAATAGCTGCATCAGCCGCTCCGCCTGGCCATCATCCAGGTTACCCGTCGGCTCGTCTGCCAGCAGCAGCGCCGGACGGCTGATCACCGCTCGGGCGATGGCAACACGCTGCTGCTCACCGCCAGCCAATGCCGTGGGACGAGCATCAAGATGCTGCGACAGCCCCACCCAGCGCAGCAGCTCGCTTACATCGGCGCGGATCTGCCCCTCCGGCCGGCCGGCCAGGCGCAGCGGCAACGCCACGTTGTCAAACGCCGACAGATGCGGCAACAGGCGGAAGTCCTGGAACACCACACCGATGCGCCGGCGCAGCGGCGGCAGGCTGCGCCGTGGGGCGGCGCCGACATCGGTGCCCAGCAGGGTCAGCCGCCCGCGCGTCGGCCGCACCGCGAGGTAGAGCAGCCGCAGCAGGCTGGTCTTGCCGGCGCCGGAGGGTCCCAGCAGCCAGCGGAACGCCCCCGCCTCCAATTGGAAGCTGATATCGTGCAGCACCTCGGGTGCCGAGGACACCCGCAACCGGGCACTGCCCCGCTCATAGCGCAATCCGATCGCCTCAAACTGCAACATGTCGGCTGTCTATCCTATCGCCCGGCTGATGTCCCCGGCGCAGGTCCTCACCCCGCGCCTGACGCTGCCGCTTGGCCCCGCAAAGTCTCTGCCGAAGCGATGCCCAGAGCAGACATGGTGAATAGGGCAAATATGGTGCACGGGGCTTGGGTGCCGATCCGGCTGCCCACGGCGCCTGATTGAGCGGCGTGCGAACGTCCGAACCCCGCCGCAAGCCGTCTTGGTGCGGATTGCGGCGCAAGCGGGGCCTGTCAAACAAAGAGTGCCGCATCTATGAATCCTTTTGAACGATTCCCCCGCCAGTTCCAATATGTTTCACGCTCTTGCAGAATGACCCGCAATGCGTATCACCTGCCCTAGCTGCGCCGCCGAATATGAGGTTCCCGCCTCTCGTTTGACACCGCACCGGATGGTGCGATGCGCGCAGTGCGGCGGTGAGTGGGCGCCGCATCGGGACTTTGAAGAACCGACCCCGGCGGCCGCCCCGATCGCTGACCAAACTTCCATGACCGAGGCATCCCTGCCGGCGCGGATGCAACAAGCGCCGATGCAGCCGGTGCCAATGCAGCCGCTGCCACAGATCACAGCGATGGACCGGTTGGCGGCACGGCCGCCGCAGCCACTTCACCGGCGCGGCCTGATCGCCGCATGGACGGCGACGGTGATCGTGCTGCTCGCCGCGGCGGCGGCGGCACTGTTGTGGCGACAGGCCGTGGTGCGTGCCTGGCCCCCCAGCAGCCGCATCCTGGGCACCATCGATGCCGTGCCTGCCGTTCCGCCGCATCCGGCAGGTACATCCCTCGAATAAGACCGTCCGCAGAATAGGCACATCCGCCGCCCCAGATATTCTCTGCCCGGGCTGCCAGCCGCCCTTGCGACCAGCGTGATCATACTTTTATCGAGCCTGCGGGACTCGAGGTCCGCGACAGGTTGCGGCGGCGAATGATGGGGCAAGTCGTGACCTGCAATCGTCTTGCCGCTGCAACCGAATTGAAATATCAAAAATCCACAGAGCGCCAAAAAACCGCCACACCTTGCCTTCAGCGTCTTGGTATCGGCGAAATCGTCGCAGATCAGGCGGCAATGACCAGTTTTTCCGAACTTCTGCCACAGAACGCGAGGCTGTGGTTGATGTCCATGACCGAAACATGCTTTCGTAGAAGCCAACCAGACATCGCGAAAAGGTGAAGCAGCGTGGAGCTTGAAACGGATTTCTCTGTCCAACTCGCCGACGATGCCTATGCGCAGGACTCTTCGCACAGCGAAGCAGACGTCGCCGCCCTGCAAACCTCCATCCTTGAAAAGCTGACTTACCAGTTGGGCAAGCGTCGCTCGATCGCCAGCGACCGAGACTGGCTGATGGCGACATCCTACGCGTTGCGCGACCAGATCGTCGACCGCTGGTTGGCCGGCATCGATGGCGCCTATCGGCAAGGCTCCAGGCGCGTCTACTACCTGTCGCTGGAGTTCCTGGTCGGCCGCCTGCTGTTCGACAACCTTAACAACCTCAACAAGCTGGACACCATCCGTGCCGCATTGGCCGGACTTGGTGTCGACCTCGACAAGCTGCGCGCGCTGGAGCCGGATGCCGCACTGGGCAATGGCGGCCTGGGCCGGCTGGCCGCTTGCTTCATGGAAAGCATGGCCAGTCTGGATGTCCCGGCGCACGGCTACGGCATCCGCTATGAGCACGGGCTGTTCCGCCAAGTGATGAAGAACGGCTGGCAGCAGGAGTTCCCGGAAGATTGGCTGGCGTTCGGCAACCCGTGGGAGTTTCACCGTCCGGAGGTGAACTACCAGATCGGTTTCGGCGGTGCGATTGAGGTGGTGCCGATCTCCGAGGCCGCGGTGCGCCACGTTTGGCATCCGTCGGAGGTGATTGAGGCGGTTGCCTATGATACACCCTCCGTCGGCTGGCGCGGCCGGCGCGTCAATACGCTGCGCCTATGGTCCGCCCGGTCCTCTGACCCGCTGCGCCTCGATGCCTTCAACCACGGCGACCACGCCGGCGCCTTGGCTGAACAGGTCCGCGCCGGCTCGATCTCGAAGGTGCTCTACCCCTCCGACGCCACGCCGGCTGGGCAGGAACTGCGGCTGCGGCAGGAGTACTTCTTCGTCTCCGCGTCGCTGCAGGATCTGGTGCGCCGGCATATCAAGGCGTTCGGCCACGTCGGCAACCTCGCGGAGAAGACCGCGATCCAGTTGAACGACACCCATCCGGCCATCGCCATCGCCGAGATGATGCGTATCCTGCTCGACATGCATCAGGTGCCTTGGGAGGAGGCGTGGCGCATCACCCAGGCCACCTTTAGCTACACCAATCATACCCTGCTGCCCGAGGCGCTAGAGGTCTGGCCGGTGCCGCTGATGGAGCGGCTGCTGCCGCGGCACATGCAGATCATCTACCTGATCAACGGCTTGCATCTGGGCTTCGTGCGGCAGGAGCATCCGGGCAACGACGCGCTGCTGGCCAGCGTGTCGATGATCGACGAACACCAGGGCCGCCGGGTCCGCATGAGCCACCTTGCCTTCCTCGGCTCGCACCGGGTGAATGGTGTCTCCGCCCTGCACACCGACCTGCTGCAGGAGACGGTGTTTCGTGACCTGCACAGCCTGTTCCCCGACCGGATTGTCAACGTCACCAACGGCATCGCCTTCCGCCGGTGGCTGCATGAGGCCAACCCCCGCCTGACCCGGCTGCTGGTCGACGCCGCCGGCACCGAGGTGCTGGACAATGAGAATGCGCTGACCCGACTGCGCCCGCTGGCCAACGACCGCAGCTTCCAGAAGCGCTTCGCCGCCACCCGCTACGCCAACAAGCTGGCGCTGTCCGACCTGATCCGGCGAGAGCTGGAGATCCGCGTCGATCCCTCCGCCCTGTTTGACGTGCACATCAAGCGCATCCACGAATATAAGCGTCAACTGCTCAACATTCTGGAGGCGGTGGCGCTGTACAACGCCATCCGCGCCAGGCCGATGGACGACTGGACGCCGCAGGTGAAGATCTTCGCCGGCAAGGCCGCCGCCAGCTACCATCAGGCCAAGCTGATCATCAAGCTGATCCACGACGTTGCCCGCGTGATCAACAGCGACCCCACCGTGCGCAACATCCTCAAGATCGTCTTCCTGCCGAACTACTCGGTCAGCCTGGCCGAGGTGATCATTCCCGCCTCGGACGTTTCCGAACAGATCTCCACCGCGGGCATGGAGGCCTCGGGCACCGGCAACATGAAGTTCGCCCTGAACGGCGCGCTGACGGTCGGCACCCTGGACGGAGCAAACATCGAGATCCTGGAGCATGTCGGCGCGGAGAACATGTTCATCTTCGGCCTGACGTCGGAGCAGGTGGCGGAGCGCCGGCGCAGCGGTCTTGATTCAGCCGACCTGATCGCCGCCTCGCCGGTCCTGGCGCAGGTGCTATCCAGCGTCGAGTCCGGGGTGTTCTCACCGGATGAGCCGGACCGCTACCGCGGCCTCATCGGCTCGCTGCGGCACCACGACTACTTCCTGGTCTGTGCCGACTTCGACGACTACTATGCCACCCAGCGCCGGATCGCCGAACTTTGGCGCCGGCCAGAGGATTGGTGGCAGGCCTCGATCCTGAACACCGCCAATGTCGGCTGGTTCTCCTCCGACCGATCCATCCGCGAGTATGCCGATCTGGTCTGGAACGTGCCGACCTACAGCGGCGCGCCGTAAGGCCGTTCCACATGTCAGGGCGCGCAGGCGCGGGCGGGCGGCTGCGGCCACACAGCTCCGTGACCCGGTGTTGTCCGAATGTGTATCCTCCAGGCGTGTTCTGGCGCCTGTGGCCGAGCCATCTTATGATTAGGGAACAACAAGAACCTCATAAGTAAGATAAGGAGCATGCCCTATGCCGCAGCGCCCCGGGCTGCATGCCCCGATCGTCCGAGATGCAATGGCCTATGTCCTGGCGGGCGGGCGCGGTTCTCGGCTGCTGGAGCTGACCGACACCCGCGCCAAGCCGGCGGTCTACTTCGGCGGCAAGAGCCGCATCATCGACTTCGCACTGTCGAACGCGCTGAACTCCGGCATCCGGCGCATCGGCGTCGCCACCCAGTACAAGGCGCACAGCCTGATCCGCCACCTGCAGCGCGGCTGGAACTTCTTCCGCCCAGAACGCAATGAGGGCTTCGACATCCTGCCTGCCTCGCAGCGCGCCGGCGACAGTTGGTATGCCGGCACCGCCGACGCGCTGTACCAGAACATCGACATCATCGAGGGCTACAACCCGGAATACATCGTCGTCCTCGCCGGCGACCACGTCTACAAGATGGACTACGCGGTGATGCTGACGCAGCACGCGGAGCGCGGCGCCGATGTCACCGTGGGCTGCATCGAGGTGCCCCGGATGGAGGCGGTCGGCTTCGGCGTGATGCACGTCGATGAGACCGACCGAATCGTCGCTTTCATTGAAAAGCCCGCCGACCCGCCGTCCATCCCCGGCAGTCCGGACGTTGCCTTGGCCAGCATGGGCATCTACGTCTTCAATACCCGCTTCCTGATTGAGGAACTGCGGCGCGACCAGGCCGACCCGAACTCCACCCGCGACTTCGGCAAAGACATCATCCCCTACCTGGTGCAGCACGGCAATGCCATCGCCCACCGCTTCACCAGCTCCTGCGTAACCTCCGGCGCCGAACGGGAAGCCTACTGGCGCGATGTCGGCACCCTGGATGCGTATTGGGAGGCGAACATCGACCTGACCGCAATCATCCCGGCGCTGGACCTGTATGACCGAGACTGGCCGATCTGGACCTATGCCGAGATCACCCCGCCGGCCAAGTTCGTGCATGAGGAAGTCGGCCGCCGCGGCGAGGCGATCTCGTCGCTGGTCTCCGGAGGCTGCATCGTCTCTGGCGCCTTCCTGCGGCAGTCGCTGCTGTTCACCGGCGTGCATGCGCATTCCTACTCACGCGTGGAGCAGGCGGTCATCCTGCCGGACGCCGACATCGGCCGCGGTGCCAGGCTGTGCAACGTGATCGTGGAGAAGGGCGTGAAGATCCCAGCCGGCCTGGTGGTCGGTGAGGATGCTGTCGACGACGCACGCCGCTTCCGCCGGACGGAGCGCGGGATCTGCCTGATTACGCAGCCGATGATCGACCGGCTGGACCTCTGATTTGCTGCGGGTGCTGTCGGTCGCCTCGGAAGTCTTCCCGCTGCTGAAGACCGGGGGCTTGGCCGACGTAACCGGTGCCTTACCGGCCGCACTGGCCGCGGCGGGGGCGCTGGTGACCACAGTGGTGCCGGGTTATCCGGCGGTGATGACGGCGCTTGCGAATCCCGCCGTGGTGCACCGCTTCGCCGACCTGTTCGGCGCGCCGGCGACGGTGCTTCGCGCCATGGTCGGAGCACTCGACCTGCTGGTGGTCGATGCGCCGCATCTCTTCGCCCGTGAGGGCAATCCCTACCTCAACCCGCTGGGCGGCGAATGGGCCGACAACGGCGTCCGCTTCGCTGGCTTGGGCGCCGCTGCGGCCGCGCTTGCGGTCGGCCTCGCCCCCGGGGCGCAGGATGGCCCGGGGCTGCAGTACGACATCCTGCACGCGCACGATTGGCAAGCCGCGATGGCCCCCGTGTACTTGCATTTTCACAATGGCCCGCGTCCAGGCACCGTCATGACCGTGCACAATATGGCCTTCCAGGGCCGCTACTGCGGTTTCCTGTTCCCCCGCCTCGGCCTGCCCGAGGCAGCCTGGTCGCTGGACGGCCTGGAGTATCATGGCGACGTCAACTTCCTGAAGGGCGGCCTGGCCTATGCCGACCGGCTGACCACGGTGTCGCCCACCTATGCCAGCGAAATCACCGAACTGGAGAACGGCATGGGCCTCGACGGCCTGCTTCGCTACCGCGCCGGCGTGTTGTCCGGCATCGTCAACGGCATCGACGACGCCGTCTGGAACCCCGCCACCGACCGCCTGATCGCCGCACGCTTCACCCCCGGCAGGGTTGCACAGCGCGCCACCAACAAGGCCGCCCTGCAGCGGCGCATGGGTCTGGCGCAGCAGCCGGATGCGCTGCTGATCGGCGCGGTCAGCCGGCTGACCTCGCAGAAAGGCCTGGATATGGTGCTGGACCAGCTTGCGATGCTGCGCGCCAACCGCATGCAGCTGGCGTTGCTGGGTTCCGGCGAGCCGCATCTGCAGGACGCCTTCATGACGGCGGCGCAAAGCCATCCGGACGCGGTGGGCTGCGTGCTGGGCTATGACGAGGCGCTGGCACACCTGGTCCAGGCCGGCAGCGACGCCATCCTGGTGCCGTCGCGCTTCGAACCCTGCGGGCTGACCCAGCTCTATGCCCTGCGCTACGGCGCCGTCCCCGTGGTCTCCCGCGTCGGCGGCCTGTCGGACACTGTCATCGATGCCAATCAGGCCGCTGTCGCCGCCGGCGTCGCCACCGGCATCCAGTTCTGGCCGCCGACCGCCGAAGCGTTGCGGGCCGCCCTCCTGCGGCTGCTGTCGCTCTGGCGTAACCGGCCCGTCTGGGCGCGGCTGCAGCGCAATGCCATGGCGGCCGAGGTGTCTTGGCGTGGCCCGGCCCACCGCTACGTCGCCCTCTATAAAGACGTGCTGGCGGCACGCGCATGAAGTCGCCGCCGCCAGAGCTGCACGGACCGGGGTCGCCCGACACGCTGGGGGTAATCCTCGCCGGCGACGGTATCGACATTGCGGTGCATGCACCGGATGCCGCGGCCATCGCCCTATGCCTGTTCGACCCCCACGACCAGGAGACGGCCCGGATCCGGCTGACCGCCCGCACCGGCCCGGTGCATCACGGCCACATCAGCGGCGTCACCGCCGGCACCCGCTATGGCCTGCGCGCCTTTGGCCCCTGGGATCCACGCCAGGGTCACCGTTTCAACCCATCGAAGCTGCTGCTCGACCCTTGGGCGACCACCATCGACCGGCCGTTCCGGCTGGATCCGCTGCTGTTCGACGGCACTGATCCTCGCCCCGAAGACACCGCCGCGCTGGTGCCGAAAGCCATTGTCGGTGCGCCGTCCGCCCACCCGGTCGCCGACCGCCCGAGCTTCGACTGGGACTGCCAGGTGATCTACGAACTGCATGTCCGCGGCTTCACCATGACCCACCCGGACATCCCGGCGCGGCTGCGCGGCACCTATGCCGGCCTGGGCCATCGCGCCAGCCTCGCCCATCTGCAACGCCTCGGCGTCACCACCGTGGAGCTGATGCCCAGCGCCGCCTGGATCGATGAGCGGCACCTGCCGCCGCTGCGGCTGTCGAACTACTGGGGCTACAACCCGATGGCGTTCCTGGCCCCCGATCCCCGCCTCGCCCCCGGGGGCTGGCCAGAGGTCCGCGCCGCCGTCGATGCACTGCACGAAGCGGGCCTCAGCGTCATCCTGGACGTAGTGCTCAACCACTCCGGCGAGAGCGACGAGCGCGGCCCTACAGTATCCCTGCGTGGCCTGGACAACGCCGGCTATTATCGGCTGCAGGCCGACCGCTCGCGCTATGTCGACGATGCCGGCTGCGGCAACATCCTGGCGATGGACCGGCCCGCCGTGCTGCGCCTGGGCCTCGATGCCCTGCGCGCCTGGGCGCTGTATGGCGGGCTGGACGGCTTCCGCCTGGACCTCGCCACAACCCTGGGCCGGCGGCCGGACGGGTTCGACCCGAACGCGCCGTTCCTGCAGGCGGTCGAGCAGGACCCGGTGTTGTCGCGCTGCGTGATGATCGCCGAACCCTGGGACATCGGCCTCGGCGGCTACCAGCTTGGCGCCTTCGCCGCCCGGTGGGGCGAGTGGAACGACCGCTACCGCGACAGCGTGCGCCGCTTCTGGCGCGGCGATGGCGGCCAGGTGGGCGCGCTTGCCACACGCTTGGCCGGCTCCGCCGACGTCTTCACCGCTCGCCCGGTCTCGCGCAGCATCAACTACGTCATCGCGCACGACGGCTTCACTGCGGCCGACCTGGTCGCCTACGCCGCCAAGCGGAACCACGCCAATGGTGAGGACAACCGCGATGGCTCCAACGACAGCCTGTCGTGGAACAACGGCGCCGACGGCCCGTCCAGCGACCCCGCGGTCCTGGCCGCCCGAATGCGGGACGTCCGCGCCCTGCTGGCCACCCTGCTTTTGTCGCGCGGCACGCCGATGCTGTCGATGGGCGATGAGCTGGGCCGCACCCAGCTGGGCAACAACAACGCCTATGCCCAGGACAACGCCAGCGCCTGGATCGATTGGCCGGCGGCCGACCGGGCGCTGATCGACTTCACCGCCGCCGCGATCGGGTTGCGCCGCAGCCTGGCGCCGCTGTTCAACGGGCACAAGCTGCTGGGCCGCGTTGTCGCCGCAGCGGACGCAGCCAGCCCGATCCCCGACGTGACCTGGAGAAGCCTGGACGGACAGGTCATGACCACCGCCGAGTGGGAGCGTGACAGCAACCGCAGCCTGGTCGCCGACCTCTACGCGGCCGATATGCATGCGATACTGGTGTTCCACGCCGACCCCAGCCCCGCCACCGTCACACTGCCCGCGGCGCGGTCCGGCCATGCCTGGCAGCGCGTGTTCGACACCCTGCCCGACCATTCAGGCCTTGCGATCGCCCCCCGCTCGGTTACCGCGTTCCAGGAGAAGCCGCTTCCCGCGGCGGCGACGCTGGCGCCCCCATCAGCCGAGGCGGCGGCACCATCCGGCCTTGCGGCGACCGCACCAGGCGATCAGCCGGCAGCCAGAGGCACCGGCGTGGCAGATACTGAGCTGGACCGGCTTGCCGGACTGGCCGGGATCGACCCGGTGTGGTGGGACGTTGAGGGTGGCTACCATCCGGTCAGCGTGGAAACCAAGCGTGCCTTGCTCGCCGCCATGCGTCTGCCCGCCGGCACCCGGTCCGACCTGGCAAACAGCATGGCGAGAGTCACCCTTGAACCCACCCTGCCGCCATGCCTGGTCGTCCGTGAGCAACAGGCGATTCCAGTCGCCCTGGGCGAGCCGCGCCCCGCCTGGGTGACCTTGCTGCGGGAGGATGGCAGCCTGCAACGCTTCCACGTCAGCGACGCCCACCTCGTGCTGCCGCCGCAGCCGATCGGCCGGCATCGCCTACTGAATGAGGACCGGCCAGAGCGATTCTGCCACCTGACCATCGCACCCGACGCCTGCTATCTGCCGGCGCCGCTGCTTGCCGACCAGCTTACTTTCGGCATCGCGGCGCACCTGTATACGTTGCGCTCGCTGGTCGACCAGGGCATCGGCGATTTCACCACCCTGTCCCGTTTTGCCGCCGCCTCGGCGCAGGCAGGTGCCAGCATCGTCGGGCTGAACCCGCTGCACGCCTTGTTTCCGCATGATCGCAGCCGCACCAGCCCATACCATCCCTCTGACCGGCGGTTCCTCGATCCGATCTATATCGACGTCGCCGGACTCCCCGGTGGCGGCTTGCCCTCGCCTGCCGGGCCGGTGGACTACGCCGCCACCTGGGCGGCCAAGCGTGCGGTGCTGCAGGCTTCCTTCACCCGCGGCAACGCCCGAAGCGCCGAGACGCCAAGCCCCGCCGTCCGCCGCTTCGCCACCTTCGAAACCATCGCCGAAGTGCTGGAAACCTCTCACTGGCAGACCTGGCCAGACGGCCTGCGGCACCCGGACAGCGCCGCTGTGGCCGCCTTTGCCGCCCAGCACCACGGAACGGTGCAGTTCCATGCCTTCATGCAGACCCTGGCGGAGCAGCAGTTCGCTGCCGCAGCGGCCGCGGCGCAGCGCGACGGACTGACACTGGGCCTATACCGCGACCTCGCGGTCGGGGCGGCCCCGGATGGCGCGGAGGCCTGGTCGGCGCAGGACACCCTGATGCATGGCGTGTCCATCGGTGCCCCGCCCGACCCGTTTTCGGCCGACGGCCAGGTCTGGAGCCTGCCACCGCCCGATCCGGTGGCGATGCGCGCTGACGGCTACAGTGCCTTCAACGACCTGCTGGTCGCCAACATGCGCCACGCCGGCGCGCTGCGGATCGACCACGTCATGGGTCTGCGCCGGCTGTTCATCGTCCCCGACGGCACCGGGGCCGGTGACGGCGCCTACGTGACCTATCCGATGCACGACCTGCTGGCCCAGGTCGCCCTGCAGAGCCAGCGCGCCCGATGCCTTGTGGTGGGCGAGGATCTCGGCACCGTCCCGGAGGGCATGTCCGACGCGCTGGCCGCATCCCGCATCCTGTCTTACAGCGTCCTGTGGTTCGAGCGGCGGGACGGTCACCTGCGCCCGCCTGCTGAGTGGCGCCGCTTGGCAGCCGCCTGCGTCTCGACCCACGATCTGCCGACACTGGCTGGATGGTGGAACGGCGCGGACCTCGCGGAGAAACGGGCACTGGGGCTAATGGTCAGCAAATCAGCGGAAGCCGAACGGCGGGATGAAAAAGCCGCACTCATCCGCCTGCTGCAGCAGGAAGACCTACTGGCCGATGAAGTCGACCTGAACCAGCCGCAGCCGCCTTCGGTCGCCGCCGCCGTGCATGCCTTCGTCGCTGCTACGCCGTCCTTGCTGATGCTGGTGCAGGCCGACGACCTGGCCGGCGAGACTGCCGCCATCAATCTGCCCGGCACCGACAAGGAGAGAGTGAACTGGTGTCGCCGTCTCGCCCCGGACGTGAACACTCTTTGCAAAATGCCGTTGGCCCGAGCGATCCTGGCGGTCCTGCACGCGCGATCACGCATGAAAGCCGCGTACCACCGTTGATTCACCATACCGCTCTTCGTAGTTTGCCCGCCTGAGCAAAAAGACGTTGAACGGACTGCAACGATCATGAGCGACCTTTTCGCCCCAGACGACGGCTGGCGGGTCCGGATCCTGGATCTCTCAGGCGGCGCGCAGGACAACATCACCGAGGAAATCGGCGGTTTTGACACGCTGATGCATGCCAATGCATTCGCCCGCCGCTATGTCCGCGACTCGGTGGAGCGGTGCCGGGTGCCCGGCATGTCATCGAAGGACGTGCTGGAGGCCTGGTTCGCCTTCGGCGAGGACGCCGTCATTGTCGACGCCGGGGAGGGCGGCTGGAAAAGCGCTGCCGAACTGGGCGATTTTGTCGACACCAGGGCCAGCCAGGAGGAACGCGACTGGCGCTCGCTGGATCCGCGGCGCGACGACCTGGAGCTGGACGAGGACGAGGAATGATCCGCGCCCGCGTCGCACCCAGCTTGGCCGGCCCGCTGTTCATCAACGGCGCCCGCACGGCACTGGCCAACGACCTGTTTGTCCGCCGCAACCATGGCCGGATGCTGCTGCGGCTCGATGACCTGCAGCCGGACCCGAAGCGGCCGAGCCAGGCTGAACAGACTATCCAGGACCTGCGCTGGTTCGGCATCGAGTGGCATGACACGGTCTGCCAGTCCTGCCGGTTGGCGGTGTATCAGGATGCCATCGAGCGGCTGAAGCGCGACCGGTTCATCTACCCCTGCTTCGAAACCGAGGAGGAGTTGAAGGCGAAGCTGGAGTTCCGCCGCAAGCGCAACCAGCCGCAGATCTACGACCGCGCCATGCTGTCACTCACCGACAAGCAGCGGCACGACGCCGAGGCCGGCGGCAAGCGCCCGCACTGGCGCCTCAGGCTGTCTGCCGCACCTTAGGCTGGCGGGACCTGATCATGGGGCAGCGCCAGGCAGACCTTTCCGCGGTGTCGGATCCCGTCCTGGTGCAGGCCGACGGCAGCCCTGCGCCGCTGCTGGCCAGCGTCATCGACGACATTGACCACGGCGTGACCCACATCATCCGACACGAGGACAGTGCCGGCAATACCGTCGTACAGATCGAGCTGTTCGAGATCCTGCGCAACTCTCCCGCATCGGTCCGCTTCGCCCACCTGCCTGCCCTGGTCGACAGCGGTCCACCGGCACCGGGCGGGCGTAAGACCGGGAGCTTGACGCTGCGCCACCTGCGCCATGACGGCGTGGAGCCCGATGCCATTGCTGCCGCCCTGCTAGGGACACCCATGCTCGGCGGTCCCGGCAGCCACTCACGTGAGGAACTGGCGCAGCGGTTCTCCCTTCGCGACGTTGCCGCCGCCGGCTTCGAAATCACCCGGCTGCTGAAGCTGAACCGCCGGGTGCTGGCGGGCCTGGATTTCGCCGCGGTGGCCGACCGGCTGCCCGGCGGTGCCACCGAGGCGTTCTGGCTGGCGGTGCGCGGCGGCCTGGACCTGCTGAAGGAGGCACGCGGCTGGTGGGACGTGGTCGCCGGCACCATCGTGCCGCCGGTCATCGAGGGTGAGCGAGACCTGCTGCTGGCCGCCGGCGACGCACTGCCTTACGAGCCATGGGACGACACGGTCTGGACGCGCTGGATGCATGCGCTGGAGCAGGCGACCGGACGCACCGGCGAAGCACTGCTAGCCCCGCTGCGCCTGGCGCTGACTGGGGAGGACAGCGGTCCCGAACTCGCGAATTTGCTGCCGCTGATCGGCCGCCCGCGGGCGGCGAGCCGGCTGGCGATCGCCGCCGCCTGATGCGGCGGAACCCGTAAAGCCGTATCGCTCAACGCACGCCTCTGTCGCTTTGGCGCAACCATCAGACACCGATGGCAGCCTTCACCTTCCGCGCAGTGAATGGCACGTCGCGCAGCCGAATTCCTGTCGCATCGCGAAGTGCGTTGGCTATGGCCGCGGCAGTGGGTCCCTGCCCTGCCTCGCCAGTCCCCAAAAAAGGCTGGCCGGGCCGTGGCACGATATGGACATCGACAGACTCGGGCAGCGCGGGGAACCGCATGATCGGGTAGGAGCTCCAGTCCGCGCTCAGGATGCGGGTGGTATCGAAGTGGACGGCTTCATAAAGCGTCCAGCTAGCGGACTGCACGATGGCGCCCTGGATCTGGTTGCGGATGCCGTCCGGATTGACCGCCTGACCGCTGTCGACGGCAGCGACGACCCGGCCGAGGCGGATCTGCCCAGTCTCGTGCTCCACCCGCAGGGTAAGGGCCACGGCGCAATAGGCAGCAAGGTTCTTGTAGCGGGCGAAGGCGAAGCCGCGTGCTTCACCGCGCGGGCCGGCGGACCAGCCGAACCGCTCGGCAGCCAGCGCGACCACCGCCTTCGCGCGCTCATCCTGGAGATGCCGCAGGCGGAAATCGACCGGGTCGGCCCCGGCCGCCTCGGCCATCTCATCCATGAAGCTCTCGATGGCGAAGACGTTCAGATAGGCACCGAGCGAGCGCAGGGCAGAGACGCGCAACGGCATCTCGGGGATGAAGTGGGAAACCACCTTGGCGTTGGGGAAAGCGTAGATCGGGTTGCTGTTCCGCTCGCCGCCGCCCTCCGGCATCGGTATTGGTGCTGGCGGTGGCACCGGCAGCGGATCGGCCATCGCGGCGTTCTGCAGCATCAGCCCTCCGACGGCTGGGCGACGGTTGTGCGTGTTGCTCCAGACCCCGTAGTCCCAGTCGACGATGCGGCCCTCGGCGTCGACGGCACCCGACACTTCGGCGATCATCGCGGCGCCATAGGGTTCGCTGGTGTGCTCCTGCTCACGCATCCACTGCACGCGCACCGGCTGGCCCGGCACGGCGCGGGCAATCAGCGCCGCATCGCCGGCAACGTCGTCTGCCCCATTGTGGCCGTAGCAGCCGGAGCCCTCGACATGGATGCAATGCACTTGCTCCGGCGGCATCCGCAGCAGGCTGGCGAGTGCCGCGCGCAGGGGAAATACGCCCTGGCTGTGGGTCAAGACCGTCATGTGCCCGTCCACAAGATGCGCCAGGGCGCAGGATGGACCGATCGACCCATGCATTATGTATGGCCGGGTGTAGCGGGCCTGTAGCCGCTTCGCCGGTGACCCCGCCGGCCCGGTCCAGGTCAGCACCGGGATATCGTGCGCCGGCAGCGAACGGATTGTCTGCAGCACTGTTGCCTCATCCGGCAGAGCCGCCGTCCGCTGCCATTGCGCCAGCGTGGCCAGAACCCGCATCGCCTTGATCGCCTGCCACTCCTTCATGGCAACGACCGCAAGATAGCTGCCTTCCCGCACCACCTTGACGACGCCGGGCAGGCGCTGCACGGGCGCCGTGTCGACGGCGAGAAGGACTGCGCCAGGGGTTGGCTGGCGGATCGCCCTGGCGTGCAGCATGGCCGGCAGGCGCAGGTCCTGGATATAGGCCGCCCCACCGGTCAGCTTCGCCGGGATGTCGATCCGAGGCATCGAAGTGCCCATCAAGGCGTAGCGCGAGGGATCCTTCAGCGGGCTTTGCGGCGCGGCATCCTGATGCAGGTTCAGCCCGGCTGCCAGTGTGCCGTAGCCGATGGTGCGGCCATCCTTAGCCCGCACCGCGCCGTCAGCGGTCGAAAGATCCTGGATCGGCAGGCCGAATAGCTGCGCAGCGGCCTGCACCAGCTTGGCGCGCACCTGGGCAGCCGCATGCAGGATGGCCGTCCCGCTGTCCTGCATGGAATGACTGCCGGCGGTAAAACCCTCGTTCGGCGTTCGTCCAGTATCGGCCGTCACCAGTTCAATCCCAACTGGCGGCAAATCGAGCTGCTCGGCTGCGATTTGCAGCAGTGCGGTCGTCAGTCCCTGCCCCAGTTCCGCCTTGCCAGTGAAGATGGTCACCCGGCCGTCCGGTGCGACGCGGATCCAGGCATCCAGCAGCGCGGTTTCCTTCAGGCTGCCTGGCCGCGGCGGTTCCTGCGCCCGCAGGGAGAAGGTGACGACCAGCCCAGTTCCCAGCGACAGCACGCCGCGGCGGGTCAACGCAGCGGTCATGGCTGTGGCTGCGCAGCGGCGCCGGTCTCGGCTGATCCCATCGCCACGGCGGCGCGGCGGATCGCGGCCAGAATGCGCATGTTGGTGCCGCAGCGACACAGGTTGACCGCCATGTGCCGGCGGATCTCGGCGTCCGAGGGATGCGGATCATGCTCCAGCAGGGCTTGAGCGCGCATCACCATCCCGGCGATGCAGTAGCCGCATTGGGCTGCCTGTTCCTCGATGAAAGCGCGCTGCAGGGCGTTGTTGCCCAGTCCCTCTATGGTGCGGATCTTCCGGCCTAGCAACCCCGCCGCTGGCGTCAGGCAGGAGAACACCGCCTGGCCATCCACGATAACGGTGCAGGCGCCGCATTGGCCCAGGCCGCAGCCGAACTTGGCGCCGTTCAATCCAAGTTCGTCGCGCAGCACGTACAGCAGCGGCGTGTCCGGCTCGACTTCGACCATGTGTTCATGACCGTTCACATTTAGCGGGATCATGTTGCCTTCCGAGCCTTGGCTACGTCGGCCGGAAGGTTGGTCCAGGCCGGTCGGTTGCTGTAGTTTGTCCGCAGGTAAGCCGTGATCGCCGCAACCTGGGCATCGGTCAACGCAGAAGCGAAGGCCGGCATATAGGGTGCAGGACCATCTCGCCAGGGTATGCCCTGCAGGATGACCTGGATGACGCTGCGCGGCGTCGGCGCATTGACTGCCGTGCTGTTGACCAGCGACGGCGCGCCGGCCTGTGTCATCGGCGCATCGGCGGCGTGACAGCCGCCGCACGCCCCGTCGAACAACGCCTGTGCCTGCGGGTCCACCGCCGGTGGGATAGGCACAGTCGCGGCGACGGGTGAGGCGTGTGGCATCATTGAAGCGATGTAGACGGCGATCGCGCGGATGTCGGCATCCGGCACCCGACTCAACTGCTGTGTCACCGCGGTCATCGGCCCGGCAGCCGCGCCATGCTGCTGGTCAAACCCGGTCCGCAGATAATTGGACAGCGCCACCTCGGTCCAAGGCTGGCGCGCCGGTGAGGCAGCTTGCAGCGGAGGTGCATACCAGGCCTCGGCCTCTCCACCGGTTAGCCTGGCGGTATGGTCCTCTGCGCCCAGCGCGTTGCGCGGTGAGTGGCAGGCGCCACAGTGGCCGATCGCGCTGACCAAGTAGGCGCCACGGTTCCACACGGCATCATGGGACGGGTCTGGATGCCATGGATCGAAGCGCAGATAAAGCAGGTTCCAACCGGCCAGCAGGAACCGCAGGTTCAGCGGGAACGGCAGCCGGTTTGGCGGCGTTTGTTGGCGCACAGGCGGGCGGGTCATCAGGAACGCATACATCGCCCCGATGTCCTGGTCCGTGGCCCGGGTGAAGTGCGGGTACGGCAACACCGGGTAAAGCTGGCGGCCGACGCGGTCGATACCGTCGCGCATGGCGCGCTGAAAGGCTGCCCTCGACCAACGGCCGATACCGGTGGCGGGGTCGGGTGTTATGTTCGTCGCGTAAACCGTGCCAAAAGGCGTGGGAATGCCGCGCCCACCGGCGTAAGGATGGCTGGGATCAGCGGTGTGACAGACCGTGCAGTCACCCACTGCGGCGAGTTCGGCGCCACGGGCGACTTGGTCGGCAGGAAAATCGGCTGCCGGTTGGACCGCAGGGACGACGGGATGCCACACCAGGACGCCCGCATTGGCGATCAGCAGTATCGCGATGGCGATGAAGGCTCGGTTTGCAGGCAATGGCATGCTGTCTCAATCCCTAGCACAGCATGGTAGCAGCGGGTCAGCGGCTTGCGAATGCCAACCGATGCCGAACCGGGCATCCGGCAAGTGAACGTAATCCGCTGCGGCTAAGGTTCTTGCTAACCCGAGCCGGATCTGGCAATGGCGGCGCAGTCGTGTCGCAGAACCTTTCCAACGCGGCTAATAGCAGCGGCCCAAGCTGCGCAAGGCCCGCAAGTTCGGCGAGAACCTAGCTGTGCAACCCGGCAGGCCTCTGATGAACCTCCATGCATCGTATGCAAACCAGACAGACATGCCTTGTCTATCGCGACCGCCTCGGTATTGCGTCAGAGGTCGGGTTCCTGCGCCGACAGTATGTCGGCTTCAAGCGCCTGCAGCCGATCTGGATGGGACGCAGCCTGCTGGCTGGCGCCGATATGGTTGGTCAGCCCGTCCTGCGTCTTGGTGGTGACGGCCCGCTGGGCCCGGGCCGTCGGCTGCTGTTCCGCCATTTTGGACAGGTTCCAGACATCGGACAGGATTTAATACGGGTGGTGCATGCCCAGTTTGCCCGTGGCGGCGCGCTGGCATTGCCTCTGGTGCGCAGCCTGGGCGTGCCGCTGGCCATCACCCTGCATGGAGGTGACGTCAGCAAGAGAAAGAACTGGCGTGGCACGGTTCTGGCGCAACGCTGGCCACAGGTTGTGAAGCAGGCCGCGTGCTTCGTCTGCGTCTCCGGCGCGGTGGCGGAAATTGCCGCTGCGCGCGGTGTGCCGCCGGCCAAGCTGACGGTGCTGCCGATCGGCACCGAGGTTCCCGACCGGCTGCCGCAGCGTCATCCAGCGGCTTACCTGTTCGTTGGACGCCTGGTCGAGAAGAAGGGCATCGTCGTGTTGGTGGAGGCGGTGCGTCGGCTGCGGGCGCTTGGCGACCAAACGCCTTTAGTCTGCGTCGGCGATGGGCCAATGCGGGGACTGCTGGAGGCTCTGGCGCGGCAGGTTCCTGATGTCACCCTGACCGGGTGGATCGACGAGGATGAGGTCGCAGCGCTGATGGGACAGGCGGTCTGCCTGATCGTGCCCAGCGTGGTTGCTGCCGACGGCGACGCAGAGGGCCTGCCCAGTGTGATTGCAGAAGCGATGGCCCAGGGTTGCCCGGTCGTGGGTTCAAATCAGGGCGGCATCGCCGAGGCGGTGCGCCACGGCCGGACAGGACTGCTGGTGCCAGCCGGTGACGCGGACGCGCTGGCCCGCGCGATGCACCGAATGGGCACCGAGGCGGGCTTGGCTGCGGCGCTGGGCGCCGCCGGATATGCCCTGGCGGTGGCGGAACTGAATGCCCGCTTGCAATCCGCGAAGCTGGAAGCGCTGCTGCTGTCGCTATGACCTTGCGCAGGAACTATCCGTGGCTTCAGGGCCTGCGCGCTGCGGCGGCGCTTGCGATCGCGTTCTACCACACCGCCGATGACGCCATAGCCGCCGGAGGCGATCCATCCGGGGCCATTGCTCGCGTTGTTCACTGGATGCCGTGGACTGCCGGGGTTGACCTGTTCTTCGTCATATCGGGCTTCGTGATCATACACGCCTCCGAGGCGCTGTTCGCCACACCCACAGGCAGCCGGCGCTTTCTCTGCCGACGGCTGTGGCGGATCGTCCCGCTGTACTGGACGCTGACGACGCTGTTCCTGGGCGTGATCCTGCTTCAGCACTCGGCTGTGCACGCACAGATCGGCGATGGCGGCTATATTCTCGCCAGCTACTTTTTCCTGCCATGGCGTCGCCCGGACGGTATCATTGAGCCGGCGCTTGGTTTGGGCTGGACGCTGAACTACGAAATGTTCTTCTATCTAATGCTGACGCCGTTCCTGGTGCTGTCACGCGTCTTTGCAGTGGCTGGCGGCGTGGCCGTGCTGTGTCTGCTGGTCATCGCCGGAAGATGGTTCAGCTTCCGGACGGGTGCCCTGCAATTCTGGGTCGATCCGATCGTCCTGGAGTTTGCCCTCGGGATGGCCATAGCCCTGGCGTTCAGCAGCCTGCGTCCGCCCGCACAACCGCTGCCATTTGGCAGTGACGATTCCGGCCAATCAGCTTCGGTACGTGCCCTGTCCGCAGGCTTTGCTCTGCCGCATTGGCTGCGTTTCGCACTGATCGCGGTGTCGATCGCCTGGCTGCGAGATCAGGCAAGCGTCGATGCATCCTGGCGTATCGGGGCTTTTGGCATTCCCAGCGCGCTTCTGGTAATCGCCGCAATCTCAGGCAGAAGAAATCCCCGTCAAAGCTTGGCTATACGCGTGCTGGTTGGCCTGGGAGACGCGTCCTATGCGCTGTACCTGTTCCATCCATTCGTGATGCGTGCCTGCACGCTTTTCGCCTCACGTTGGCATCCACATACCGAGACAGCCGGCATCGCGTATGTCGCGCTTAGTCTGATCATGGCGGAGATCTGCGCGGTGCTTATCCATACCAGGTTTGAACGCCCAATAGGGCAGATGGTGAGCAGACGAGGTTTGTGCGGACCTGCTTTGGTGGGCTGATCAGCCCTGCCGGCACTTCATGCGGGGATTCTTCTTGTTGATGACGTAAACCCGCCCGCGGCGACGCACCACGCGGCAGTTCTTGTCGCGGACCTTCGCGGAACGCAGGCTGTTACGGACTCTCATGACGCGCGCTACTGACCCTGGGAAGCATGAAGCGGCGCTTGGTAGTGACCCGGCTGCGCCCTGTCAAGCGTGTCGCATCCCACCGGTCGGCGGCCGGGCGCGCCTCGGCGAAGAGCTCGGATGCAGCCCTCTTGCTTTTCCGCCGTCCCGCCGCGACGTTTGCCGCCGATCAGGGAGATTGTGATCCATGGCGACGGTCTTCATCGACGGCGAATCCGGCACCACCGGGCTTGGGATACGCGAACGTCTCAGCGCGGTTCCGCAGGTGACGGTGAAGAGCCTGCCCTCAGAGCGGCGACGGGACATCGCGGCGCGGCGCGACATCATGGCTGAGGCCGATCTAGTCGTGCTGTGTCTGCCCGACGACGCGGCCCGAGAGGCGGTGGCGATGGCCGCCTCTCTAGGCAGTGCCGCGCCGAAAATTCTGGATGCCAGCACCGCGCACCGCGTGGCGTCAGGCTGGACGTATGGCTTTGCCGAAATGCTGCCCGAGCAGGTGCCGCGCATCGCCGCGGCACATCATGTCGCAAATCCCGGCTGCTATCCGACCGGGGCGATTGGACTGATCCGGCCGCTGGTCGATGCCGGGCTGATCCCGTCAGATTACCCGCTGACGATCAACGCTGTCTCTGGCTATTCGGGCGGCGGCAAGGCGATGATTCAGTCGCATGAAGCCCAGCATGGACCGGCATTTGAGCTGTATGGACTCAGCCTCAGCCACAAGCATGTGGCGGAGACGCAGCTTTATGGCGGTCTGACGCGCCGGCCGATCTTTGTCCCCTCGGTGGGACATTACCTTAAGGGTATGCTGGTTTCGGTGCCGCTGCATCTGGACACCTTGCCCGGCAAGCCGAAAGGGACCGATCTACGCGCGGCGCTGCAGGCACGCTATGCCGGGTGCGACCTGGTCCACGTCGTCGAACCGGCTGTGGACGGCAAGCTGGAACCGGAGGCGTTGAACGACACAGACCGGCTGGAGCTGATGGTTTACACCAACAATGCATACCATCAGGCAGTGTTGGTCGCGCGGCTGGACAATTTGGGCAAAGGGGCCTCAGGGGCCGCGGTACAGAACATCGCGCTGATGCTGGGACTGCAGGCCGGCGTGGGCACGCAGGAGATGGAAAATGCCTGACAGCGCCTGGCCATACGGAACCATCTTCTCGCTGAACGGCGTCACTCCCGTCATCGCCGAGGACGCCTTCATCGCGCCGACTGCCGCGGTGATTGGTGACGTGGTGATCGGGCCGGAGAGCGGGATCTGGTTTCACTGTCTGCTGCGCGGCGACATGAACGCGATCCGCATCGGCGTGCGCACGAATATCCAGGACGGTACCGTGATCCATGTCGATTCCGGCGGCCTGTCCACCTGGATCGGCGACGACGTCACAGTCGGGCATAACGCGGTTATCCATGCCTGCACGCTGAAGAACCGAGCTTTCGTGGGCATTAGCGCTACGGTGCTGGATGGCGCGATGATCGAGGAAGGCGGGATGCTGGCAGCCGGCGGACTGCTGACGCCAGGTAAGGTGATCGGCCCGAACGAGATGTGGACGGGGTCTCCTGCGAAGTTGCGCCGGGTGATGGATGAGGAGGAACGAGCGCGCTTTGATCGCAACGCCGTGACATATCGTACGTTGGCGAAGACGTTCCGCTCCGGCCTGAAGGTTGTCGGCTAACCGAGGCCCGAACCAGCGCCAGCACGATGCCCATTGATTTTGCGCCGCTCAGTCATGACATGCTGCGGTCTGAGTGGAGAGACGCCATGGCATTCGCTGCCAACGACCCGATATTCGCCGCCGCCGATCCGGTTGCCAGACTAACGCGGCTGCGCCGGCTGGCGTGGCTGATCGACGGTGCCTTCCGGCTGCCGGGGACGCGCTTTCGCTTCGGGCTGAACAGCCTGATCGGGCTTCTTCCTGTTGGCGGAGACGCGGTCTTGGGGCTGCTGTCGCTCTATATCATTTATGAGGCAGCCAAGCTTGGTGTGCCGCGTCACAAGATCATCCGCATGCTGGCAAATGTCGGCATCGAGGTTGTCGGAGGCAGCGTCCCCGTCCTGGGAGATCTGTTCGACATGGCGTTGAAGGCCAATATCCGAAACTTGGCAATCATTGAGGATCACGTACGTTTTGCTGCGCGCTTTGGATACGCAGCCTACCGCTGAGCCGACGGGTCATGCGGAAGAAGGCGCCGCGGGTGCGCGGCGCAAGACCGTGCCCCGGGCCGTCGGGCTGTACCAGGCGTCGCGGCGGAATGAGCCGTTTGCGATCGCCGGGAAGTCAGCGCGAGCAAGTCCGAGGTCCCGCAGCTCTCGATCGCTGCAGTCATACAGATCCCTGAGTTCCCGAGCGTGTAGCTGCTTACTGTTCCAGCGGTGATGCAGGCGGTTCAGGCGGGCGAAAAGCTGGGTCAGCCAAATGGCTTTGCCGCTGCGTCGTCCCCGAGTGGCGCCACTTGCTAGGTAGCTATGTTCAGTCTGGCTCATGTTTCGTGTTCCTTCGGACGGTGCCGAGCTGTCGGCGGAGAAGAAGGACGTCGTTCACTAACGATGCATTATAATAACATTATCGTGATATGATAATCTATTTAATCTACCTGCATCGCCCATTCGGCGATGCAGGTTGACCCGGCTCAAGCAATCAGTAGGTTAAGAACGCGAATGCTTCGTCCCGCAGCAGCCCGGAGCAGTGGCGAAGAAGACTTGGATAGCCTCAGGATGACGTTTGGTCGCCCTGCGGGCAGCGGAAGTACGAAGCTACTTCCTCAGCCGCCTGGTCCCGTCCGACGCAGCCATTCGATTGATCGAGGCACATGTGCGCACCGGCCGGCGCAGCGGCCTGAACCCGCTAACCGCTGCTGCCGCCACCGCCACCACCGCCGCCCTGGAACGAAAAGTAGCCGCCCAGGCGCAACCGGAAAGTCTGCCCATCACAGCCGATGCCGGCGGCGTCGCCACGAATGGAGATCGTACTGACCTGAGAGGTGAAACGCCCGGAAACGCTGGCCACCTGGTGAGACGTGATGTTCATGGCGGTGATCTGGAAGCTGTCATCAGCGTTCAGGACGCCCGTGAGCCCAGCGATCTGCTGCCCGTTTCGTGTCAAGGATCCGATGAAGGAACGCGGCGGCATCACGACGAACCGCCATTGCAGGGGCTGACAGGCACCCTGTACCGGCGTGTTGATGGTATACCACTGACCGATCTGCAGTTGCTCCAGGCTGCAACCAGAAAGTGACGCGGCGGCCACGGCGAACGCGACCATCGCAGCGGGCAGCCTGGCAGCGCGCCAAGGCCACCAACCCGACCGAAGTCGGCTGAAACGGGAATTGACGTCTAGGGCGCGGCCTTGACCGTCGACGCCCCTGGTGGCCGGCCAGATCATCCCGAACCAGGATCGGCCGGCGGTTGCAGGTCGGGCGCCAGGACCTCAGGAGCGGTCCGCGGCGGTACTGCGTCGAGCAGAAGATCCTCTCGACGGGGCAGCTCATGCAGGTCTGTGAGTCCAAAGTGCGTCAGGAACGCAGCGGTAGTGCCCCATAGTGTCGGGCGCCCAGGACTTTCACGCCGCCCTCGCGGCGCAATCAGGTCCAGCTCCAGCAGGCTGTCCAGAGTTTGCTGGGACAATGCCGTGCCGCGGATATGCTCAATCTCAGGGCGAGTGACGGGCTGATGGTAGGCAATGATCGCCAGGGTCTCCATCGCTACACGCGGCAGACGCCGTGGTGAGGCAATCACCGTCCGCAATCTGGGAGCAAGGTCGGGGGCGGATCGGAACATCACACCGTTGCCAGCGTCGATCAGCTCGACGCCACGCCCGGCATATCTTGCCCGCAAGGCGCTGATGACCGCATCGGCGTCCAGGTCGTCCGGCAGAACATTGCCAAGACGCTGCGGCGTGACCGGCTCGGCGCTGGCGAAGACCAAAGCTTCCGCCAGACGCAGGGAGTCTTCATCAGGCTGGCGCGTTTGTGACAATATCGGAACCGCCGCCTGTTCACCTGCCTTGTTCACAGAGTCTGCTCCGCATCGAGATTGCCCCGACGCAGCAGGATGGGGCCAAAGGCTTCCTCCTGAAGCAGCCGCACGGTGCCGCTGCGCGCCAGCTCCAGGCTGGCCAGCAAAGTGCTGGACAAGGCGGCCCGGCGTTCGGCCACGCTGTCCATATGGCTGGGCAGAAATTGCTCCAATGTCGTCCAGTCGGGCAGGCTTCCAACCAAGTCGGCCAGTCGGCGCAGGGCGTCCTGTACCGTCCATACAGTTATTGGCCGCGGCTTGTAGGGTACGGCCCTGGTGCCGCGGCGAACGGCTTCCAGATAGGCCCGCACGAACGGACCGGGTTCAAGAATGATGCATGAGCGGTCGTACTCGTGGTGGCTCTCCGGCATGCCGCGGGCAAACACCTCCTGACCAAGTATTGGGCAGGCGGCGAGCCACGCGGCAGCGGTCCGGACGACACTCATTTCCAGCAGCCTAGCGGCCAGTGCCTCGGCAGTTGTTTCCGGATCCGCCAAATCGTCGGCCGGCGTGGCGGGAATCAGCAGGCGGGATTTCAGCCAGGTGAGCCAGGCTGCCATCACCAGCCAGTCAGCAGCCAGCTCCAGACGGATACGTCGGGCATCCTCTATGACGGCTAGGAATTGGTTGACCAGCGAGAGGATGGAGATCTTTGCCAGATCCACCTTCTGCGCCCGCGCCAGGTCGAGCAGCAGGTCCATCGGACCCTCGAAACCCTCCAGCCGCAGGACGAGGCTGATGGATTGGTCAACCGGGGCACTGTCAGATGAAGCTTGCATTCCCCCCATCGACGTCTTGGCCAGCCAGCCAGAACAACGTGCGGAAAGCCCAGGGAAGGACGTGGCTCAGCGCCTGGCCGACCGGGTCGATGCCCAGCAGGCGAGGCAGTATGAAGACCACCAGCAGCACCACCAGGATGCCGGCTTTCTCTAGCCTGGCCCATAGCCGGGCCAACTGCAACGGCAGTAATCCGACCGCGATGCGGCCACCGTCCAGCGGCGGAATCGGCAACAGGTTGAACAGCCCCAGCACGATGTTGGCCAGCATAAAGTAGATCAGAAACTGCTGGATGATGGCCTGGATAGCAGAAGGGAACTCGGCCATCGGCATCAGCAGGGCGGCCAGCCAGGCGAGGCAGAAGTTCATCAGCGGCCCGGCGGAGGCGACGACCGCCATGCCGCGACGTGGATTGCGGAACTTCCAGGCGCCTATCGGCACCGGTTTGGCCCAGCCGAACATGAAGAAGACCTTGTGCGGCGGGAACAGCAACTGGCTGATCAGCAGGAACCCAGGCAGGATGATGGTGCCTACCCGGTCGATGTGGCGGATCGGGTTCAGCGACAGCCGCCCCGCGTCCCGTGCTGTGGTGTCACCCAGGGCCAGGGCGGCGTAACCGTGCGCTGCTTCGTGCAGCGTGATGGCCAGCACGACCGGGATCACCGCGAGCGCCAGATCGAGCAGGTAGCGGTTCACGTCAGCAGCCGCTGCCGCTCGTTGGCCAGGGCGGCGGCATCCAACGTCAGGCGGCGGCCGGTTACCTGGGTCCGACTGGCGAGCAGGCGTCGCACGGTCGTGCTGGAAACCGGTGGGCAGGCCTGCAGCAAAGCCTGTGTCCGGGCGAAGTCACCGTTACAGTACAAGGCAATGTCGCAGCCGGCGGTGATCGCCTGCACGGCCATATCGGCAGGTGCTCCGGACAGTGCCTTCATTGCCAGGTCGTCAGTCACCAGAACTCCTTCAAAACCCATGCGGCCGCGTATCACGGTGTCAATGACCGCCGCAGACAGTGTTGCCGGCAGTTGAGCATCAAGCGCCTGGTAGACGATATGGGCGGTCATCATCCATGGCAGGTCAGCATTAAGCATAAACGGCTGGAAATCGGCCCGCAGATCATGTTCGCTGACTTGCGGGAGAGTTAGATGGCTATCAACACGTGCCCTTCCATGCCCGGGAGCGTGTTTTCCGACCGGCAGCACGCCGGCGGCCAGCAGCCCGTTCGCCATCGCTCGCCCAAGCCGAGCCACGACAACCGGATGGGAGGCGAACGACCGGTCGCCGACGACGTCATGTGCACCTGCGACTCTGATATCCAGTACTGGAGCGGCCGCGACGGTGAAGCCGGCGCTGTGGCAGTCGTGCCCGATCAGCGCACCGGTCAGCCAGACAGCGCGCAACCCAGCCGCGGGATCCGCCGCGAAAAGCTGCCCAATGGCCTCCGCCGGGGGATGCTCCCGCCAATGAGGCTTACGCAGGCGCGCCACACGGCCGCCTTCCTGGTCGACCATAAGGTCGGCGTCCGCGGCCAATACCTGACGCAGCGAGGCGATGAGTGCCGCCAACTGGACCGGATCTTGAATGTTGCGCGCGAACAGGATGACCCCAGCCGGTGGAAGGGCGCGAAACAAAGTTGCTTCCTCAGGCAGCAAGGATAGCCCGCTGATACCCACAATCGCAGCGCGCATGGCGGTCGTGGTCATGCAGGCGGCGCGGTGTGGCCGACCTGAAAGCCTGTCAGCGGATCGGGCCTAGTATCGGCCATAGGTAAAGGGCAATGCCTCGGTTGGGCTTGAAGTGGCCGGCTCACGCAGCGAAGCGCGTTTGGCGCTTCTCTTCGATCTGACGCTACGCTCAGAAGTCGGCAACCGAGCAACCGCCGCCCTTGGCACGTACGTGGTCGCAGAAACTACGCGCCTGAGAGAGGTCGGCAAAGCCGGCCGTCCGGACCCGCCAAAAGTCATGCCCGTTCCGCTCGATGTGCTGGAAGCTGGGCTGGCGACTGGTCAGCAGATCGGGCATGTGGCGGACCAGCTTCTGCCATTCGTTATGGGCAGCGTCCTCAGAAGGCAGCGCAGCAAGCTGCACCATTGGCTGATGGCCAGACTGGGCCGGATGCGCGTCAGCCAGGGGCCTCGCGACAAAGCTAGCCGCTTGTGGAGACGTGCCGGCCACGGCGCCAGCGGCCGAAGCGAACGGACCGGCGGCAGGTGTGCTGACGGCGGCGGAGACCGCGCCTTGGGCAGCGGCAGGGACGTTTGGCGTTGCCGGTTTCAGTTCTGCCAGCTTGACAGGAGTGGGCTTGCCTGATGGTGGGGCATTGGTGACAACCAGCGGCTTGCTTACCGGCGCGGCTGGCGTTGCGACATGCGGCGGCGGCGGCTGTGCCGAGGCAGTGGCCTCGGCCCTCTGGGATCGCGGCGGTGCCGGCAGCGGGGCAGCTTCCTGTGCAGTCTGCAAATTGGTTAGCGGCGGCGCAGGCTGGTGCTGAAGCTTGACATCGGGTGCTTCCGCTGGCGGCGCCAGCTTGGCGTTCCGCGTGTCCGACCCGCCGGAGAACACATCGTTCTCAGCTCCATCGATTTTCATGCCTCCTGGGTCGAGCGGTTTTTCCCTGATGGGCCGGGTGTCAGCGGCAATCACCGGTATTTCGTTGCTGTGCCGTCCGCTTATCGCCGAAGCCGCAATCAGTGATGCGAGCACGGCCGCAAGACCGCCGGCGAACAGCAACAGCCGCCGCGTCTCCTTCGTTGCAGATTGGCTACGGGACTGGCCGGTGCCGTAGCGACCGGTCCGACTGGCTCGATAATGCGCGCTTGGAATGCTTAAATCGTCCGACACAATCACCATTCTTTCCCGCTGGCCGGTCCCCCGGCTGGCGAGAGGATCAGCGCATTTCTTCGACGGGCTCTACACCCATCACTGCAAGACCGGATCGAATGACGACGGCTACGGCAGCCACCAGCGCGAGGCGCGCGAGCGTCTCGACCGGTTGATCTGACTGAAGAAAGCGAAGCGTCGTGTCGTCCTTGCCCCGGTTCCACAGCATATGAAAGTCGGCAGCCAGGTCATAGAGAAAAAATGCGATCCTATGCGGCTCCATGGCCACAGCAGCGGATTCGACAGTTCGCGGCCATAGTGCCAGACGACGCATCACTGTCAGTTCCGCCTCACTCGACAGGGTTGCCAGACTAGTCTTGGCCAGATCCTCCAACGCCAGCGGCAGGGTTGGGAACATTTCATTGGCGGCACGCAGGACAGACCGACAGCGGGCGTGCGCATACTGAACGTAGAACACCGGGTTCTCGCGGGTGGTGGCCAGCACCTGGTCCAGATCGAATTCCATCTGTGCGTCCGCCTTGCGCGTCAGCATGGTGAAGCGGATGGCGTCCTTGCCGACTTCATCCAGCAGGTCTCGCAAGGTGACATAGGTGCCGGCGCGCTTGGACATCCGGACCGGCTGGCCGGCCCGCATGATGTGCACGATCTGGCACAGCACCGCCTCGAACCTGATGGCGTCGTGCGAAAGGGCGCGGACGGCAGCCTTCATGCGCGGCACATAGCCACCATGATCGGCGCCGAGGACGTCGATCAGCACGTCGTATCCACGCGCGAGCTTGTCCGCGTGGTAGGCGATATCGTTGGCAAAGTAGGTGTTGCTGCCGTCCGACTTGCGCAGCGGCCGATCGACATCGTCGCCGAACGCGGTGGCACGGAACAAGGTCTGCGGGCGGGGTTCCCAGTCATCTGGAGTCTTCCCCTTTGGCGGTTCCAAGACCCCTTCGTAGATCAAGCCGTCCCCTCGCAGCTTGGCGATTACGGTATCGGCCGCACCGGCGGCCACCAAGCTGCGCTCACTGCTGAACACGTGCTGACCGACCCCCAGGCGACGCAAGTCCTCGCGGATTTCGCCCATCATTGCTGCGATGGTGAAGTCGCGGACCGTGTCGAGCCATAGGTCGGGCGAGGCGATGTGCAAATCTGGCGTGGCCAATGACTGGCCGAACCGCTGGGCCAGGCTGAGACCGACTGGGACCAGGTATTCGCCCTGGTATTGCAGGCCGCCTGGAACGTCGGCGGCGAACTGTGCGGCGGTGACTGGCGAGCCAATCGCCTGCAGGTAGCGCCAGTAAGCCGCCCAGGCCAGGGCGGTGACCTGTACGCCGGCATCGTTGACGTAGTATTCTTTGGTTACCTCGAAGCCGGCCTTGGTCAAAAGGTTGGCCAAAGCGTCGCCCACCACCGCGCCGCGGCAGTGGCCGATATGCATTGGGCCGGTCGGATTGGCCGAGACATATTCCACGTTGACCTGGATCCCTGCGCCGATCCCGGCGTCGCCATAGGCTTCCGCGGCGGTAAGGATGACTGGCAGCAGCGCGCGGAATACATCGGGCCGCAGTCGAAGATTCACGAAGCCCGGCCCGGCTGCCTCCGCCGCAGCGACATCGCCCACTGTGGCAAGGTGCTGAACCAGGGCCGCGGCGATTTTGGCCGGTGGTTGGCGGGCCAGCTTGGCAGAAACCATCGCCGCATTGGTGGCCATGTCGCCGTGCGCCGGGTCCTTCGCCGGGCTGACCTCCACGCGCGCGGCAACCTCGGGCGTAAGATCAGGGACGACCTGCACCAATGCGGCAAGTATCGTTTCCCGCAGACGGGCATAAAGGTTGGACTGGCGCAGGCGCGCGTCCCGGTCGGATGGGCTCATGCCCGCGTGTTAGCGCGGAACGCGCCGGCAGGTCGATGGTGATATCGATGGTGACAGCACTGAACCGCCCAGGTCGGATGCCGCGCTCATGCCCTGGCAGGCAGACGAGACTTCTGGTCGGAGGTCTGCCAGGACGCCGCCTGCTGATGGTCGCCCTCAATAGCAGCGCCATCCTGCGGGGCGCCTCCTGCGGAACTGCCCGTACTTGGGGCACAGACCGGAGCGGCTTCCGCGTCGCGCCTTGAGACGCGCAGCGTCTTTATCAACCCTGCCACCTCGGCAGCCGGGCGGGGGCGGCTGAACAGATATCCCTGGACCTCGGCACACCCCTGGGCGCGGATCCGGGCAAGCTGCGGCGGCGTTTCCACTCCTTCGGCAATCGTTGTCATGCCCAGGCCTTGAGCGAGGCTGACGATGGCGCCGACGATGACGGCAGACCCGTGATTGGTGTCGATGTCGCGGATGAACGAGCGGTCGATCTTGATCTTGTCGAACGGGAAACTCCGCAGATAACCAAGCGAGGAGAAGCCGGTGCCGAAGTCATCGAGCGCGATTAGTAGGCCTCGAGCGCGGAACTGGTGCAGCAGCGAGATCGCGTAGTCGCTGTCCTGCATCAGAACCGACTCGGTGATTTCGAGCTTCAGCCGGTTTGGAGCAAGGCCGGAGTCAGACAGCGCCTGCTCGACGACCTCGAGCAGATCGGTATCCTTGAATTGGGTCGGTGAGAGGTTGACAGAGACGCCGACATGCCGCGGCCAGCCGGCGGCCTCCTGACAAGCCTGGCGGAGCGCCCATTTGCCGATGCTGATGATCAGGCCTGTCTCTTCGGCAATGGGAATGAAATCGGCGGGGCTGATCATGCCCCGGACGGGATGGTTCCAGCGGATCAGCGCCTCGAACCAGGCGACCTCACCGGACTGCAAGTCCAGCATTGGCTGATAATACAGCTCGAAGTCCTGCGCGGGCAGCGCATTGCGCAGGTCCATTTCGACGGCGCGACGTTGCTCGACGTAGGAGTCGATTTCCGGCTCAAAGAACCGGCACGTGCCGCGGCCTTCGGTCTTCGCCAGATAGAGCGCGATGTCGGCCTTTTTCATCAGAGCGTCGGCCGAGGCGCCATCCTTGGGAGCGATCGCAACGCCGATGCTGGCTGCGGAGATAACCCGGTGGCCATCAATCTCGAAGGGCTTGCGCAATGCAGACAGGATGCGTTCGGCCAGCACGGAGACGGCTTCGGTCGTTTTCAAATCCCTCAGAATGATAGCGAATTCATCCCCGCCGAGGCGGGCCACTGTATCGCCATCGCGGATTGCCCCCGACAGCCTCGCCGCCACGGCACGGAGCAGGCCATCGCCCACCGGGTGTCCCAGCGTGTCGTTGATCACCTTGAAACGGTCGAGGTCGAGGCACAGCAAGGCGCAACAGCCGAACTGCCTGGCAGTGGCGAGCGCATGCACCAGCCGCTCCTGGAACAGTGTGCGGTTCGGCAGCCGGGTCAGTGGATCGTGCCGAGCCATGAAGGCGAGGCCCGTTTCGGCGCGGCGGCGTTCGGTAATGTCCTCGTGCGTCGTCACCCAACCACCGCCAGGCAGCGGCTCATAGTGCAACGAGATGACCTGGCCGTTGCGGAACTCATCAACGATGTCGAAGCTTTTTCCGGGCCCGGCAGCTGCTTCGCGCCGCGTCAGATAATCCTCGATTGTCATGTCTGGCAGGGTGCCCTTGACCAGGCGCTGACGGACGATGTCGGCCAGCAGCGTGCCGGGTCTCGTGTGCTCAGGCGAGAGGTTATAGATCTCGATGTATCGGCGGTTGCACAGGATCAGCCTTCGTTCGCCGTCAAAGAAGGTCAGCCCCTGGGACATGCTGTTCAGGACCAGGTCGAACTGGCCGCGATTGGTCTCCAATTGGTCGTTCTGACGAGCCAGACGGCTGTACTGAAAGGTGAAAGCGCGGATCAGGCCAACCACCAGGATAGATGCTGCCGCGGCGCCGACCACTACCCAAAGCGCCTGTCGATGCCAGTTCGACAGTACGTCCGCTTCGCTTGTGGTGGCGTCGATGACCAGGGGGAAGTCGCGCAGTGGATGCACTGAAACGAGACGCGCGCCGCCACCAAACTGACCGGATGAGCGGTAGCGGCCACCGCCGGCGGCCAGTGTAGGATACCAAGGCGAATCCGCCGTGATCTTGCTGCCGATTGCCGCGGCTGCAGACGGAAAGCGCGCGAGCAAGACGCCGTCGCGGCGCAACAGCGTGACGCCGTTGCTACTGGCTGTCACCGCGCCGTAGAAATCCTCTAGGAAACTCATGGTCACAGCGGCTGCGATGACGCCGGCAAAAGCCCCGTTCGCATCGTTGACACGGCGCGCAAGAAACACCGACCATTTGCCGGAGTAAAGATTCCGGACCGGAACGCTGACGAACAGCGCATGATCGTCGTGCGCGCTGAGATACTGGAAGTAGTCACGCTTCGACGTGTCCAGTGTTGCGGCGGGGAAGCCGCGGGAATGGTTTGCCAAGCGGCCATCAGCGTGGACCAGCGCCAGCACGTCGACCTGCGGCAGGGATTTCAGCCGGTCGGCCAGCAGATCAAAGACCGACTTTGCATCCCATCTGGCCTGATCGTCAGTTTGGGCCATCCCTGGCAGTGTAAGTCGTCCCTGGATCTCTCGCAGGGTCAGATCGACCGGCTGGATGGTGCGGGCAGTTTGCTCGGCCAGAACCTGGGCCAGGTTGTCGGTCGCGCGCTGGCTCTCCTCGATCTCCGCGACGCGCTCATTCTCGATCAAAAGCGCAGCAAACCCAAAGATCGCCGCGACAAGCAGTGATGCTAAAGTAACAAGACGACGACGCGTTCGAATAAACGGCTGAGGGGCGGCGGTTGCAGGAGCAGCGCTTGGACCGGGAGACCCAGGCAGCCTCGAAAGCCGCGGGGCGCGCCGACCTGCGGCAGGCGGCGCGCCGTCAGCCCGACTGCTCGCACTTCGGGTTAAGCTCAGCATGCCGCTGATTGCGCCGAAGTAACCGTAAGTTCTGGCATACCAACGACCTAACACTCAGACCAACTCCGGCCACGCCCAGAGTAGACATGACATCCGCTTCGTCCGGTCGCATGAGCTTTCCAGGAACCTGTGTCTGGCTTGGCGTGATCATGCCCCCAATAATCCGCTATAGAGGCGATTCACTAACAACCTGATAACAGGGGAAGCCAATCAAGGGATTTTTGTCGTTGTTGGTGCCGGGCAGGTCAGCCAGTTGATGTCACGGCTGCACAGAAAGGTGGCAGCATTGTTGAGCCCAGTCACGAAACCACCCAGTCCACCCAGGACGGCGAAGATCGAGACGATGACAGCCAGAACCTTCTGCAGACGAGTCAGGTCAAGCCGATTCTGTACTTCTATCTGCTTACCGTCCCAAAACAATTGGTGCTGCGGGTTTAACCCAAGCCTGCCCAGGTCCTCGACGCCGATCGGCATCACACCCTCTGGCCAACGCTCGGGTTGTTCCTGGTCCATGGCTCCGCGGCCCTATTCCTTCTTAGACGCGTCCAGGCGGCGCTCAAGCCGTGTCAGACGCTCACCGATGGCTTCGACGACCTGTGCGAGGCTGGTCAGGTCCGCCTGCATCTGCTTGACCGCCTGGATCGTCAGGAGGATCTCACTCGTTGGCGTGCGGCCCATCGTTTACAGGAAGCGGTGGCGCAGCCGTTCGATCTGGGCGGACAACGCTTCTCCGTCGATCTTGATCTGGCGCAGAATATCGGCAGCCAAACTGCTGTCGGCGGCACGCACCCGGGCCGGTTTGCGAGCGGCACGTTGCTTCGCGGACGCATCCCCCTTGGCTGCTTGCGAGGATGCCGAGACTGGCTTCTGTGAGAGCGTGGAGGAACGGGGTGCGGCCATGGCAGACATCCTTTGCAGCCAAAGAGTACCTCAGACGGCTGGCCAAGGATAGATAAGCTCCGCATTAAGCAGAAAAAAGAGCAAGCGGTTAACGGGGACAACTCGACTGGCACGGGGCAGCGACCGGGAAGTTCTGGACAAGATAAGAACATAACATGAACAATAACAGGCTTCGGCAGCACTTGGTGACAGGATCCTTGTGCCTTAAGTCATTCGGTGTCGACGCCGCGTATCTTGTTCTGGCATCCAAGCCCGGCACGGCCGGCTACCGCAGCATTGACAACACCGCAACGGCGGCGGCCTGGGAAGGGGCGTCAGGGCCTGGATGCAGCATAGCCAAGGCCGTGGCGAAACCATCGCGCTGGGCTGCAGCCACATCGACGTCGGTCAGCAGTCGGTGCAGCTCTGCCGCCAGGCGGTCAGGCCGACTTTCGTATTGCAACAGTTCTGGTATGACAGGCTGATCCAGCAACAGGTTGACGATTGAGGCGTACTTGACCTTGATCATGCGCTTGGCGAGCTGGTGGGATAGCGGATTGATCCGGTAGGTCACCAGCATCGGCACCTTCGCCATCGCCAGTTCCAGCGTCGAGGTGCCTGATTTGGTCAGCGCAGCGGCCGATGCGGCGAAGGCGTCGTACTTGTCCCTGCTCCCGGTGACCAAGATGGGACGCACAGGCCATGCGGCCGTCCGTTGACGCACTATTTGCTCCACCGGACCAGCCAACGGCACCACCGGTATGACGGGATCAGGCAGCAAGGCGATGGTTGCTTGCAGAACCGGCAGCAGGCGGGAGACCTCGGTCCGCCGGCTGCCTGGCATCACCGTCAGGATCTTCGCATCCGCCGGAATGGCATAGCGGGCGCGGAAGCGGCTGGCGTTCCCCGCATTTGCACCACTTTCCAGAACGGGATGACCAACGAAGCGCGCGGGCAAGCCGTGGCGGCCGAAGAACGCCGGCTCAAACGGCAGCAGGCACAGCAATTCGTCCCAAAGACCCGGATAGTGCCTGACCCGGTTCTCCCGCCAGGCCCAGATCTGAGGTGCCACATAGTGCACACGTCGCAAACTTGTTGGCTGCAATGCTTTCAGGACCCGCAGGTTGAAGCCAGGCGAATCGATGGTCACCAGGATGTCCGGGCGGCGTGCCTGGATGTCAGTCACGGTGCGGCGCAGCAACGTCCGCAGCTCGAAGACCTTCGGCAGCACCTCCAGCAATCCCATCAGCGCCAGAGTATGGATCGGAAAAAGGCTCGCTAGTCCTTGCGCTGCCATCGCATTGCCACCAATGCCCGCGAAGCTTGCTTGCGGCCGCAGGACCTTGATGGCCTGCATCAGGTGGCCGCCGAGTGCATCGCCGCTTTGCTCGCCGGCAATCAGGTAGATCAGCGGGGATGATTTGGTCACCGTGCACCAGCCGAAACTTGAGCCATTGGTGGCGGCCTGCGCGGCTCAACAAACAAGGCGGCATGGGGCTTCATCTGCAGGAGCAAGCTGGGCACCATTGGTTCAGCCGACCCGATACGTTCGCCACCGAAGCAAGGCAAGCGACCGGCGACCTGTCGCGTCGAATGGCACAAGCCTCGGCAGCTTCGACGACGGGAACCCGACTGCCCACATTGCGGCCACGGTCGTAACCCTTCCGATCGCCCGGATACAGTCGATGTAGCACAAGGCGAACTGTGTTTAACCAGAGGGGAGAACCGCCGCCATCATGTAGTTGACGGTCATGTCTCGGCCGGTACGCCACTGGCCGGTCAGCGGGTCAAACACCAATCCGGTGGTCTTCGCCACGCGCAGCCCTGCTGCCCGCAGCAGGCCCGCGAGCTCGGCCGGCGTGATGAAGGCTTTCCAGTCATGCGTGCCCAACGGCAGCAGGCGCAACACATACTCGGCACCCACCTTGGCAGCGAGCCAGGAGCGGCGGGTGCGGTTCAGGGTCGACAGCACCAGCAGCCCGTCTGGTTCCAGCAGCCCCGCCAGCAAACGCACGAAGGCAGCCGGGTCCGGCACGTGCTCGATCACTTCCAAGGCGGTGATGACGGGGAAACGTTGTCCCTCCACCACCAGATCCTCCGGCGTGGCCACCCGGTAGGAAAGTGCCAGGCCATTGGCCTTGGCGTGAATCCGCGCCGCCTGGATTGCCTCACTCGCCGCGTCGATGCCTAGGACGTCGTGACCGTCTCGAGCGAACGCCTCAGCCGCCAGACCCGCGCCACAACCAACATCAAGTATCGAGACGCTCGGCCGGATCAGTGTCTCGATCCAGCCGACTCGCACGGGGTTCATCCGGTGCAGCGGCCGCATTGGACCGTTCGGGTCCCACCACTGGCCGGCGATGCGGTCGAACTTGCGGACCTCCTCGGCGGAAACCGTGCTCCTGCTCATGATTGTTGCTCCACCTATCGCGTCTCAGTATGTGTACGCCCGCACAGCAATATGGCAATCGATCCGCCGCATGGCCCGCATCGTGATGAAGTTCGGCGGCACGTCCGTCGCGGATCTCGAACGCATCCGCAACGTGGCAGGACGCGTCAAGCGCGAGGTTGAGCATGGCAACCAGGTAGCTGTCGTCGTCTCGGCCATGTCGGGGGTGACCAATCAGTTGGTGAAATGGTGCACCGACCTGTCGCCGCTGCACGATGCTCGGGAATATGACGCCGTGGTTGCCACAGGCGAGCAGGTGACCTCGGGCCTGTTGGCGATCTGCCTGCAGGAACAAGGCGTCGACGCACGGTCCTGGCAAGGCTGGCAGGTGCCGCTGCGCACCGACACCGCGCATGGCAAGGCGCGCATTCAGTCGATTGAGGGCGCCGAGTTGATCCGGCGGATGGAGAACGGGCAGGTCGCTGTGGTGGCGGGGTTTCAAGGCATCGCACCGGACAACCGGGTGACCACCTTGGGGCGCGGCGGGTCGGACACCTCGGCGGTGGCGCTGGCGGCAGCGCTGAAAGCGCAGCGTTGCGACATCTACACCGACGTTGATGGCGTCTACACGACTGATCCACGGATCGTGCCGAAGGCCCGCAAGCTGACAAAGATCGCTTATGAGGAGATGCTGGAGCTGGCGTCGGTAGGGGCGAAGGTGCTGCAGACCCGCAGCGTCGAACTGGCGATGAACGAGGGTGTAAGAGTGCGGGTGCTGTCCAGCTTCCAGGACGCAGCACCCGATGCCGACGCCGGGACCCTGGTGGTGGATGAGGATGAGATTGTGGAAAAAGAGAATGTGGCGGGGATTGCCTACTCCCGCGACGAAGCCAAGATCACGGTCCGCCAAGTGCCGGACCGGCCGGGCATTGCCGCCGCCATCTTCGGTGCCCTGTCGGAGCAGAACGTCAATGTGGACATGATCGTGCAGAATATCTCGGCCGACGGGACCACCGACATGACGTTCACCGTGGGCAAGGCGGACCTGCCGCGCGCCCGTGCCGCACTGGCCGACATCAAGGGCCAGATCAACTACGCCGCGTTGCTGGAAGACCCGGACGTCGCCAAGATCAGCGTCGTCGGGGTCGGCATGCGCAGCCACGCCGGCGTTGCCAACACCATGTTCAGCGCACTGGCCGACAAGGCGATCAACATCCAGGTGATATCCACCAGCGAGATCAAGGTCAGCGTGCTGATCGGCGCGGAATACACCGAGCTTGCGGTCCGGGCGCTGCACACGGCCTATGGCCTTGATGCAGCCTGAGATCCTGATCGCCGCACGGGCTCGGTTGGACCGGTTGTGGTCACGGGGCGCAGCCTTCCTGGGATGTGAGCACGCCATCATGGGCGGAGCGATGACCTGGGTGAGCGAGAAGAACCTCGTCTCTGCCATCTCCAACTCCGGTGGCTTCGGCGTGATTGCCTGCGGCGCGATGGGACCGGCCCAGCTTGAGGAGCAGATCGCCGGGACCCAGGTGCTGACCGACAAGCCATTTGGGGTGAACCTGATCACCATGCATCCGGAGCTGGATGCGCTGATCCAGGTGACACTGCAGGCGAAGGTTGGACATATCGTGCTGGCGGGCGGGATCCCGCCGGGCCCCGCGGTCCGCGCGGTGAAGGATGGAGGGGCGAAGCTGATCGCCTTCGCTCCTGCGCTGTCGTTGGCCAAGCGGCTGGTCCGGTCCGGTGCGGACGCCATCGTCATTGAGGGCTCTGAGGCCGGCGGCCATATCGGGCCGGTGTCGCTGACGGTGCTGGCACAGGAGATTCTGCCCCATCTGCGCGACGTGCCGGTTTTCGTTGCTGGCGGGCTGGGCCGAGGCGAGGCGATTCTCTCCTATTTGGAAATGGGCGCATCGGGCGCACAGCTTGGCACCCGGTTCGCCGCTTCGGCGGAGTCGATCGCGCACCCCAAGTTCAAAAAATTCTTTGTACATGCCAACGCGCGCGATGCCATGCCGTCTGTGGAGCTGGATTCCCGGCTGCCGGTGATCCCGGTCCGCGGCCTGGTGAATGACGGGACGCGGAATTTCATCCAGCATCAGGCCGAAACGAGGGACAAGTTCCTGGCTGGCGAGGTCACCAAGGAAGAGGCGCAACTTCTGGTGGAGCGCTTCTGGGCCGGTGCGTTACGGCGGGCCGTGATCGATGGTGACATCGAAACCGGTTCAGTCATGGCAGGTCAGTCCGTTGGCATGGTCACTCGGATCCAGCCGGTCGAGGAGATCGTGCAGGAGCTGATCACGCAGGCTGTCGATGCGCTGGCCGTCCGGTCCGTGGACGGAGTGCTGTCGAGCTAGCTGTACTGGATCTTGCTGGCGATCAACCCAATCCACGAAAGGTAGAGAAGCTGGTCCCGTTCATCCCGGCTCAGGCAAATGTCACGCCTCCAAAACGGGACTTCCTTCAGCACGGGATCAAGCTGAACGCGATTAGCACTGCGGGCGGACTCACGCAGCCGATCTCGTTCTAACAGGTGCTCGGGGATGTCCGAAACAGCTTCCCAACCGCTGCCATAACCGTCAGAAGTGCCGCAGACAGATGCTCGACTGCATCGTGGAACACCATTGCATTTTCGCTACAGCGCGGCCATCAGAGCGCCGCATTGATCGGCTCATGCGGAAAGGAGTGCGGCAGCCGAATGAATGGACCCAGGCACCTACTCGCGAGGCTCCGGAACCTGCGTGCACACGGGTCCGCGCCCCTGTCGGCGCTGGTTCAACTGGTGGCCTCTGAGTTGGTCAGCGAGGTCTGCTCCGTCTATGTGCAGCGTCCGGGCGACATACTAGAGCTGGCGGCGACGGAAGGCCTCAATCCAACCGCGATCGGCCGTACACGCCTGCGCGTCGGGGAGGGAATCGTTGGGCTGTGCGCGGCGACCGGATCGGTGATGAACCTGCCGGACGCACAGAACCATCCAGCCTTTGCCTATCGCGCAGAGACCGGGGAGGAGCCGTTTGCCTCTCTGCTAGCGGTTCCGGTGCGCCGCTCCGGCCGGACTGTCGGGGTGCTGGTGGTGCAGAACCGCACGCCGCGAAACTTCACCGATCCCGAGGTTGACGACCTGGAGACCGTTGCGATGCTGCTGGCCGAGATGCTCTCAGGCAGCGGTGCGACCGATGGCTCGCCAGAAGGACTGGGTGCGACGGTGCCGCGGCTGTTTGCCGGCACGCCGCTGATGGGCGGCATCGCGGTCGGCCCGGTCGTGCTGCTGCGCGCCACCCGTCCAATCGTCAGGTTGCTGGCCGAGAACCCGGAGGCCGAGCAGGTGCGGCTGGACCAGGCGGTGGACCGCATGCAGCGTGGTCTGGATGATCTGTTTGCCGATGTTCCGCAGAACGGCCAGGCAGTCGATGTCAATGCGTCGCGGGAGGTGCTGGAGGCTTACCGGCTGGTCGCCTCGGATGCTGGCTGGCTGCGCCGGGTCGGCGAGGTGATTCGTGGCGGAATGACGGCCGAGGCAGCGGTACAACGCGTGGCGGGCGAGTTGCACAACCGCATGCGGCGGATCAGCGATGTGTATCTGCGTGAGCGTCTGGCCGACATGGAAGATCTAGCCAACCGCCTGCTGACGGCTTTGATCGGCGAGGCGCCGCGGGCACCGGTGCCAGAAGGCGCGGTGTTGCTTGCGCGCCGCTTGGGTCCGGCGGAACTGCTGGATTGGCAGGCACGTGGTATTGCCGGCGTCGCAATCGAAGAAGCCAGCCCGTCCGGCCATGCCGCGATCCTGGCGCGGGCGTTGGGGATACCGGCGATAGGCGGGTTGCGCGGCATGCTAGACAGCGCCGAACAGGGCGACGACGCCGTGGTCGATGCCGACGACGGCCAGTTCATCCTACGACCGGAAAGCGAGGTTAGAGACGCATACATCCGTGCTCGGGGAGCGCGCGATGCCAAATATGCCGAACTGGCGACCTGGCGCAGCCGACCAGCCTGCACCGCAGACGGCGTAGCACTGCGGCTGATGCTGAATGTCGGTCTGAGTCTTGAGCTGCCGCAATTGGAGCGCACCGGGGCTGACGGCATCGGCTTGTTCCGCACAGAGATCGCCATGTTGGCGCGCGGTTCGGTCGCAGACGTGGCCGAACAGACGGCAATCTACGCCAGAGTGCTTGACGAGGCGGGGAGCAAACCGGTGCTTTTCCGCACCCTGGACTTGGGCGCCGACAAGCTATTGCCTGGCACGGTCAGCGGCGAAGAGAACCCGGCGATGGGTTGGCGCTCGCTGCGGGTCGGACTAGACCGACCCGCATTATTGCGACGACAGTTACGTGCGCTATTGCTGGCCGCGGGCGGCCGGGACCTGTCTGTGATGTTTCCGATGGTGGCCACTGTCGGTGAGTTCCAGGCAGCCAAGGCGCTGATGCTGGCGGAGGCCAAGCGCATTCGCGATGCGCCCGCGACATTGCGCATCGGCACGATGCTGGAGGTGCCCGCGCTAATGTGGCAACTGCCTGATCTGCTGAAGGAGGTTGATTTCATATCGGTCGGCTCGAACGATCTATTGCAGTTCCTGTTTGCTGCTGACCGCGGCACGCCCTCGCTGTACGATCGGTATGATTTCCTTTCGCCTCCCGTGCTGGATCTATTGGATCAACTGATCGTAGCAGCCAGGAACGCCGATGTGGCGGTGTCGCTATGCGGTGAAGCCGCGGCACGCCCGCTGGAGGCGCTGGTCCTTGCCGCATTGGGGATCACAACGCTTTCGATGCCTGCAAGCGGAATTTTGCCGATCAAAGCGATGCTGGCGCAAGTCGATCTGGCGGCCTTCCGTTGTGTGCTGTCGATGCTGAGACGCGGTCGCGGAAGCCTGCGTGAAGCCATTGCGACCTGGGCGCGTGAGCAGGGTGTTCTGACCTGAACCGCAACCCACACCCCAGGTATATGGAACACTTCTTAGTCATATTGGTATCGTTTTAGAAGGCTGAGGCATGCTCATTGCGCTATAAGTGACAGCCAACATTAGACGTTGGAAAAGACCCCTCTCCAGAGCTAGAAACCGCTCATGCGATGCCGGACAACAGCCAAAAATTGTAACGGCTTCCAACTGTGCAGGTCGCGTCGAAACCAAGCCAGAATGGGGGCTGTCAGTGCCGCACGATCGTCAGTCCAGGCTTGATGGGGCAAATCCCGATCTGCCGCATGCGGAGCGGCTGTCCGGTGATCGAGCGTCGGCTATTCGCACCGGGGCGGAATTGCAGCTAGCACGAGACCGTTTGGGACTGACCTTGCAGGCAATCGCAGCTAGCCTGCGCATCCGTCTGCCACACCTGCAAGCCCTTGAGGAGGGCAGGATCTCTCAACTACCAGGCCAGGCCTATGCGCAAGCATTTGTCCGCGCCTATGCAAGCCTGCTTGGGCTCGACCCGGAGGAGATGGTCCGCCGCTTCAACAACGAGACCGCTTCGGTGACGCGGCGGACGGAGCTGGTGTTTCCCGTGCCGATGCCGGAGCGCGGGGTGCCGGCAGGGGCTTTAGGGCTGCTGGGCTTGTTGCTTGCAGTAAGTGTCTACACGGGCTGGTATCGCCTTTCCGCTGAGGGTCGTCTACCGGCGGAGACGGTAACGGCGGTGCCCGAACGGCTGGTATCGCTGGCTGGACAAATCCAGTGGGAGGCGTCTGACCATGCTGTCGAGACCACCAAGGATCTGCCACATTTGGCGATTCCGATGCCGGGCACAACGGTACCATCGACATTAACCGAGGCGACGTCACCGATCGCCGTGGCGGCGACGGTATCGTCTACATCGGCCGTGGCGGTGCAGCCTGTGTCCGGGCTAGCTGAGCCGACGCCGGTTGCGGTTCTCTCAACGATGCCGGCTGGTTCCATGGCCGCTGGGCGGATCGTGTTGCGGGCTAACGCCGAGACGTGGCTAATGGTTAAGGACCGGGCTGGCGCCGTACTGCTGAATAAGTTGTTGAAAAGCGGTGAAAGCTGGCCTGTGCCGCCAAGACCCGACCTGCTGCTGACAACCGGCAACGCCGGGGGCACCGACGTGGTGGTTGACGGCAAGGCCAGCCAGGGGATCGGCGGCAACGGTATAGTCAGGCGCGACCTGGTTCTGGATCCTGACCAGCTTCGTCAGATGAGGCCTGGCAATGCCGCGACATCGCCGCTTGCCTCTGGACACGGGCGGCAGTAGCGGATCGCTGCCGAACACACCATACTCGTAGCAATGACTTGCTGGCATCAAGCCGGCAGACTGGTGCGTCCACATCCTGACGCGGACGCAGTTATCAAGGAGCCTTCGATGAGCTATCGCCCTTATCAGGAAATCGTTCGTCGCAAATCTCGGCGTGTCTTTGTCGGCAAGGTTCCGGTGGGCGGTGGGGCGCCGATCACGGTGCAGACCATGACCAATACGCTGACGACTGACGTGGCCGGCACGGTCGCGCAGATCAAGCGTGCCGAGGCGGCTGGCGTGGACATCGTCCGCGTCTCCTGCCCTGATCAGGAAAGTACTCTCGCGCTAAAGGAAATCGTAGCGCAGGTGGATGTGCCGATCGTCGCCGACATCCATTTCCACTATCGCCGAGCGCTGGAAGCCGCCGAGAGCGGGGCAGCCTGCCTGCGGATCAATCCCGGCAACATTGGCAGCGATGAGCGAGTACGCGAGGTGATCAAGGCCGCACGTGATCATGGTTGCTCGATGCGGATCGGCGTCAACGCCGGCTCATTGGAACGGCACCTGCTGGAGAAATATGGCGAGCCGAATCCCGAGGCGTTGGTCGAAAGCGCGCTATATCATGCCGACATTCTGCAACAGCACGACTTCCACGACTTCAAGATCAGCGTGAAGGCCTCTGACGTGTTCCTGGCGGTGGCCGCCTATCAGCAACTGGCTGAAGTCTGTGATCACCCGTTGCATATTGGCATCACCGAGGCAGGCGGCCGGCGAATGGGGACAGTGAAGTCCTCAATAGGTTTAGGGTCGTTGCTGTGGGCGGGGATCGGCGACACCTTGCGTGTGTCGCTGTCGGACGAGCCGGAAGAAGAGGTCCGTGTCGGCTGGGACATGCTGAAGACGCTGGGTATCCGTCATCGGGGGGTTAAGGTGATCTCCTGTCCATCGTGCGCCCGCCAGGGATACAATGTGATCGAGACGGTCCGCACGCTGGAAGAACGGCTGGGACACATCGAGACCCCACTGACCCTGTCGATCATCGGCTGCGTGGTAAATGGGCCGGGTGAGGCATTGATGACCGACCTCGGCGTAACCGGTGGTGGCAATGGGCGGCACATGATCTACCGCGGCGGCAAGACCGATCACACGATCGACGGCGGATCAATGGTTGACCATATTGTCGGTCTGGTGGAAGCGAAGGCGGCGGAGTTGAAGGCAGCCGCGGAGCGGGAGAAGATCGCGGCGGAGTGAAGTTATGGCTGCGTTGCTGGCAGATGGACAATTGGCGTAATTGAGCACGCATGGGGCGAGCGGTTGCAACCAACTGAACCGCATCTCGATATTGAGCCATTCGTCCGGGCGGTTGGTCGCCTGCGGGACGGGCTGGTGCGCCATCATCTTGACCCCGCGGACGAGCAACTGCGCGACGGTCTGATTCAGCGATTCGAGTATACCTATGAGTTGGCTCATCGCACTCTGAAGCGGTTCATCCGTCAGACTGCGGCCTCGCCTGAAGTGGTTGATCGCATGGCGTTTCAGGACCTTGTGCGTACGGCCAATCAGCTTGGCTTGCTGATTGGAGAGTGGCCCGACTGGCACCGCTATCGTGATCTACGTGCGCAAACAAGTCATACCTACCACGCTGAAACGGCGCAGCGCGTTGCCGAGGCCGTGCCGGTTTTTTTGGCTGAAGCTGAACATCTTCGCGATCAACTGCAGGCTCGCCTGGCATGAGTCGGACGCTTGATCTGCAGCCGGCGGATCTGGCCATTCTACAGACGATTCTGGTGGACGTTGCGGGGTATGGTATCCAGATCTGGGCGTTCGGCTCGCGAGTCACTGGAACGGCACGGCGGTATTCCGACCTTGATCTGGCTGTACAGACCGAGGCTCGCCTGGATCAGAATTTGCTGCATCGGTTGCAGGAGGCTCTCTCCGAATCGGACCTGACCATCAAGGTCGATCTTATTGATCTGGCCGAAGTGGCTCCTGCATTTCGCCGAAAGATCGAGCAAGCCGGGATCTTGCTGACGAACGAAGGCGTCTTCCGGCGGCCATCCGAGTAGCTTGCCGTGCCGCGTCCTCTTATATAACGGCATTTACGTTTCTAGGATTGCCCGTTGACCGCTCTTCAGCCTGCCCGTGGCACCCATGACCTGATCGGCGAGGAACAGCGTCGGTTCCATCGCGTCATCGACGCCGCGCGCCGCGTTGCTGGCGTCTATGGCTTTGATGAGTGGCAAACGCCGGTGTTCGAGGATACACGTGTTTTCGCCCGCACACTGGGCGAGACTTCGGACGTCGTGACCAAGGAAATGTATACGTTCGACGACCGCGGCGGCGACTCCATAACGCTGCGGCCAGAGGGCACCGCCGGTATCTGCCGTGCGCTGGTGTCCAACGGACTGACGCAGTCCCTGCCGCAAAAGGCCTTCTATGCAGGGCCAATGTTCCGCTATGAACGCCCGCAGAAGGGTCGCTATCGCCAGTTCCACCAGATTGGGCTGGAGTTGATCGGGCCAGCGGAACCGTTAGCGGATGCAGAGGTCATTGCCTGCGGTTGGGACATTCTGAAGGCGCTGGACGTTGCCAAGGACACGGTGCTGGAGCTGAACACCCTGGGCGACAAGCCGAGCCGCGAGGCTTACCGCTCCGCGCTGGTTGACTACTTCACCGACCGCCAAGCTGACTTGTCGAAGGACAGCCGGGAGCGGCTGGGGCGCAATCCGATGCGCATTCTGGACAGCAAGGATCCGGCCGACCAAGGGATTGTGGCCGACGCGCCGGTCATCGCACCCTATCTGACCGACACCGCACGTGCATTCTATGACCAGTTGAAGGAGCAGCTAATTCATTTCCGCGTTGCGTTCGTGGAAAACCCGCGCATCGTCCGTGGCCTGGATTACTACGGCCATACCGCGTTCGAGTTCGTCACCACGAAACTCGGCGCGCAGGGCACTGTGATGGCAGGCGGCCGCTATGACGGCCTGGTTGCGGAGATGGGTGGGCCGGTTACACCAGCCGTTGGTTGGGCGGCCGGGATCGAACGGTTGGCCATGCTGATGGACGCCACCCCCCCCGCCCCTGCCCTGATTGCTGTGGTTCCGGTTGGCGAGGCGGCGGAGGCGGGGGCGATCGAAGTCCTGCAATCGCTGCGGGCCAACGGGATCCGGGCGGAGATGGCGTATCGCGGCAACCTCAAGCGGCGGATGGAACGGGCGAACCGCGCCGGCGCTAGGGTGGCCGTGATCCTGGGTGACGACGATATCGCCCGTGGCGTTGCTCAGGTTAAGGACCTTGCGTCCGGGAGCCAGGAAGCCGTTCCGTTGGCTCATATCCCGTCGCGCCTGCGATGAATCTGGGCCTGAAGCTGGATCGTATCGCAGCCCGGGCGGAGGAGCTGCGGGCCCTGCTCTCTGAAGGGATCTCCGGCGAGGCTTATGTTAAGGCCTCGAAGGAACTGTCTGACATCGAACCGGTGGTCGCGCGTATTGGCGATTTGCGAGCGGCCGAACGGGCGCAGTCTGACGCGGAGTCGTTGCTGGCTGACCCGGAGATGAAGGATCTCGCGGAGGCCGAACTGTATGAGCTGAAGGACCAGATCCCGGCGTTGGAGCATGAGATCCGCTTGGCTCTGCTGCCGAAGGACGAGGCCGATGCCCGCTCCGCGATCCTGGAGATCCGGCCGGCTGCCGGCGGCGACGAGGCAGGGCTGTTCGCTGCGGAACTATTCGCGGTGTATCAGAAATACGCCGACAGCAAGGGCTGGCGGTTTGAGATCCTTGAGTATGGCGACACTGGTCTGGGCGCGATCAAGGAGGCGACAGCCGAGATCACCGGAAGAAACGTGTTCGCCCGGCTGAAGTATGAGTCGGGCGTTCACCGCGTGCAGCGTGTGCCGGCCACGGAAAATCAGGGGCGCATCCATACCTCGACCGTCACCGTGGCGGTGCTGCCGGAAGCGGAGGAGGTCGATGTCCAAATCAACGAAGGTGACCTGCGCATCGACATCTACCGGGCCTCGGGCGCGGGCGGTCAGCACGTCAACAAGACCGACAGCGCCGTGCGCATCACCCATCTGCCGACCGGCATTGTCGTCGCGATGCAGGAGGAACGCAGCCAACACAAGAACCGCGCCAAGGCAATGAAGATTCTGCGGGCGCGCATGTATGAGCAGCAACGCGTCGCCCTGCATGCAAGTCGCTCGGCGGACCGCAAGTCCCAGGTAGGCACGGGCGATCGGAGCGAGCGTATCCGTACCTATAATTTTCCTCAGGGCCGGGTCTCGGACCACCGCATTAACCTGACCTTGTACAAGATTGACAGGGTGATGCAGGGCGATCTGGATGAGTTCGTTGACGCACTGACGGCGGAGGATCAGGCCGCGCGGCTGGCGGCGGAAGAATAGAACATGAACCGTGTTACCATCACGGAGGCGCTTGCCGGTGCTGCGGCGCGGTTGGACCGGGTTGCCGACAACCCGCGTCGTGAAGCGCGGCTTCTACTGGCGCATGCGCTTGGCTTATCCGCCAACGATCTGATTCGCGATCCGGACCGTCTGGTTGATGACCGTGGGTTTGGGGCTCTGGTGGCACGACGTGCAGAGCACGAACCGGTGGCGCTGATTCTTGGCTATCGTGAGTTCTGGAGTCTGCGCTTCCTGGTATCGTCGGCCACGCTGATCCCGCGTCCCGATACGGAAACGCTGGTTGACGCGACGCTGGCGGCATTTGCTGGGCGTCCGCCGCCGAAGCGGATTCTGGACCTGGGAACCGGGACCGGCTGTCTGCTGCTTGCGTTGCTGACGGAGTATCCCTCAGCATTTGGCATCGGTGTTGATCTTGCAGCAGATGCGGCGGAACTGGCGCGGGCGAATGCCTCTCAACTTGGACTGATCGATAGAGCTGCTTTCGTTGTTAGTAAGTGGACCAATGCTCTGAACGGGCAGTTTGACATGATCATCTCAAATCCGCCGTATGTCCCGCATGCTGAAATTGAGTCGTTGATGCCCGAGGTGGCCGGCTTTGAACCGGCGTGCGCGCTGGACGGAGGTTCAGATGGTCTTGATGCCTATCGACTAATCATACCGAAACTGCGGCAACATCTTGTGCGAAATGGTATCGCGGTCCTTGAAGTCGGAAGTGGACAGGCCACCTTCGTGATGCAGCTTGCTCGCGAAGCCGGCTTTATTGCGTCATATCGCGCTGATTTGGCAGAGATATCGCGGGCTGTGATCTTGGCATTGCCAGATCGCTGAAAAAACTATTTGGCAGTATGATGAGGTGGGTGTACCTTAAGCGAATGGTAGGGAGGCTGCACGGCGGCATCCCAGGTCGTGGGGGTCGGATCAACAGGTCCTTCGCGAGCCATCGTCAACGGCAATGAATCGTGGTTGGCCAAGGGAACATCCCACGGGCGCGCATGTCGGGTGCCCGATGCTCCCACAGGTCTGCCGACAACGGGAAAGCATGACGGCAATAGTATGAACATGAAGCGCATGCGTGGCCGCAACCATCGTTCCGGCGGTGGTGGTGGCGGTGGAGGATCTGGCGGTGCAATCCGCCATCATTCAGGCGGTGGTGTGCCGCTGAACCGCAACCATGTATTCGACAGCAATGGGCCCGAGATCAGGATCCGCGGCACTGCACAGCAACTTTTTGAGAAGTATTTGCAACTTGGTCGAGATGCGACCAGCAGTGGCGACCGCGTGACTGCCGAGGCGTTTTTCCAGCATGCGGAGCACTACTTCCGTATTTTGAATGCGATGAATCAGGCGCAGCAGCAAGGTCAGCCGAATGGTCAGGGCCAGCAGCATGCTCAAGCCAATCAACGCCGCAATTATCAGCAAGGAGACGGCTTTCAGGGCAGCGAGGACGGCCAGGGTGGGAACGAAGCGGAGGATGGCGATCAGCGTCCGGACCTACGTGCGCCCGGCCTCGGCGACCAACCGGAACCGCGAGAGATCCCTATTGCAGCGGCGCCCCCTGAAAGCTAGCTGTTGTTTAGGCTGACTTCCAGTCTGGCCGTCAGATCATCTGGTGATCTGTTACGTGGATGACTGGCCCAATTGGGCGGTCTGCCGCAATGCTGCTGCGAGCGATACGGCTTCAGGAACGGGCAGCAGTTGCCGCCGGATGAAAAAGTCTATCAACACCAAATTGACGTTGAATTTGAAATCCTCGGTTTGACGGACTGACTCGATCACCTTGGCGATCGGCCAAAGTTCGAACCCCTCAACCTCGCCATCTGCTGCATAAGGCAGAAAGTCCTCGGGTAACGTCAAGTCAAAGCAGTAGATACAGTCTCGTCGCAAGCCCTCCCGGCGATCCATGGCATATTCGATCCTGCCGACGGGAATTGCGGTAAGGGCAAGTTCTGCTCGGATGCCGGCCTCCTCCGCAGCCTCCTTGACCAAGGTCTCGATGGGACTGAGGCCTGCGGGAACTCCTCCAGCCACAATATGGTCAAGTTTGCCTGGATCGAGCAGCTTGTTCCGTGCCCGCCGGGCGACCCAGAGATAAAGACCGTCGGCGCGATGCACCAAGCCGTTGACATGAACACCGGCAGCCTGAAGGCCAAACGCCGGGATTGCGCCCCGGTCGATCTGCGCCAAGGGGACTCCATCGGCGCTGGCGCGGACATCAAACGACTCGCCGCGCCAGCGGAACAATCCGGCACGGGCCAGTTCCTGTGCCAGATCCGGCAGCGCGGCGGGGTCTGTCAAAGTGGTCGCATCAGCAGTCACCGTAATGGCTGGCGCGTGCAGCAGGGCAGCGATCATCTCAGGTGCTACCCAGCCGACGGTCCGATCATTGATTAGAAAAGGTTTTCGCTGCCCTGGGAGAACAGCATTGTTGCAGGCACGTAGATGGAACTGGAATCCGGTTGGTTCGCCATATTGTTGCAAGCCGAGCGCCTTTCAAACAATGCATGATAATGCCACATGGGCATAATGAGACGAAGCAGCCCTGTGCCCGCACCGGCGAACCTACCGCCTTCTGTGCGGACCCAGCGGTCTACCATGCAGACCATATTCTCATTTCTTCCCTATCTGTGGCCGGCAGGAAATCGAGCCGCTCATGTCCGGGTGGTGCTGGCACTGTTATTTATGGTGCTGGCGAAAGTTGCCACCGTCTATGTGCCGGTGATCTATGGCCGCATTGTCGATACACTGGCACCCAAGGATGCGGCGGGTGCCGCGTTCGCTGTGCCAGTAGCGCTTATCATCGCCTATGGAGTGATTCGCATCGGCTCCGCCGGCTTCGGTGAGGTTCGCGACGCGTTGTTTGCCCCAGTCCAACAGCGCGCTGTCCGCCAGTTGGCCTTGCGGACGTTCCGCCATCTGCATAATGTCAGCCTTCGATTTCATCTGGACCGCCAGACCGGTGGCCTGTCGCGGGTGATCGATCGCGGCGTGCTGGGAATGCAGTCGGTGCTGCGGCTTGCGGTCTTCAACGTCGTGCCGACAGCGCTGGAACTAGTCATGGTCACGGCCATCATCTGGCACATGTTGGACTGGCGGTACGCCGTTGTCACCTGCCTCGCGGTCGTGCTGTATGTGACGTTCACGGCGGTTCTGGCGGGCCGCCGCAGCCGCTACCGCCGGACAATGAATGACACCGACAACGATGCTTCAACGAAGTCACTTGACAGCCTGATCAACTACGAAACTGTAAAGTATTTCGGCAACGAGGAGCATGAGGCACGCCGGTATGACCAGGCCTTGGCGCGATACGAGCGGGCTGCGGTGCGGGTGCAGGTTTCACTCAACGCAATGAACCTGGGCCAAGCCGCCATTATCGCCTCGGGCCTGACACTGATCATGCTGCTCGCAGCATCTGGCATGCGCGATGGCAGCATGACTGTCGGCAAGTTCGTCGTTGTCAACACCTACCTGATCCAGCTCTATCAGCCGCTGAACTTTCTGGGAATTGTCTACATGACGATCAAGCAGGGCCTGGTCGATATGGAGCAGATGTTCGCCCTGCTGCGGATCAAGCAGGAGATCGCCGATCGACCCGGTGCCGGGGCGTTGACGGCCCATCTGTCCGAGGGGTCGGCCGGCGAGGTCGTTTTCGAAGGCGTTCATTTCGGCTATCAGTCCAACAGGACAATACTGAAAGGCATTGATTTCGTCGTGCCCCCGGGCGGGAAGCTGGCCATTGTCGGTCCGACCGGCGCCGGCAAGTCCACCATCAGCCGGCTGCTGTTCAGATTCTACGACGTCACGGCCGGTCGGATCCTGATCGACGGGCAGGATGTCCGCGACGTCACCCAGGACAGCCTGCGGGCGGCGATCGGCGTGGTGCCGCAGGACACTGTTCTGTTCAACGACAGTATCGGCTATAATATAGGCTACGGCCGTCCGGGCGCGTCGCAGGAACAGATCGAACAGGCGGCTCGGCTGGCGCAGATCCATGACTTCGTGATGAAGCTGCCCGAGAGATACGAGACGCGCGTCGGAGAGCGTGGCCTGAAGCTGTCTGGCGGAGAGAAACAGCGGGTTGCGATCGCGCGGACGATCCTGAAGGATCCGCGCATCCTGATCCTGGATGAGGCCACCAGCGCGCTTGACAGCCGAACCGAGCAGGAGATTCAGGCGGCCTTGAAGGCGGTGGCGCACCGGCGCACCAGCTTGGTGATCGCCCACCGATTGTCTACAGTCGTCGACGCGGACGAGATCATTGTCCTGCAGGACGGTCAGGTCGCAGAACGCGGCCGGCACATCGCGTTGCTGACGCTGGATGGGCTCTATGCCAGGATGTGGCGTCTACAAGCCGCGGAACATGACCTTGAAGATGGGGCGTTACGGCCGACTATCGCGAGCGCGGCGTAGCTCGTCCGGCTGGACAGGCACCGAGGCGTGCTTTCTTCAATGCTCGGCGTGATCACTTTCTTCCAGGAGCGAGCCTTATGTCCGACGACTTTAACACCAACCCAGATGACCTGAATCATGCCGGCTCGGTTGTCGACAAGGCGATCGAATACATGGCTCAGCAGAACATCAGCTTGCTTTCCGTGGCATCCGCACTGCTGGGTGGTTCGATGGCGCTGCTGTCACGCTCGATGTCGGACGATGCCATCATAGGCATTCTGAACAATGCAATCGCCAGCGTACGTTCCGGAGAGTTGCGCGCAGGCAAACAAGCCGAGAGCCATTCATAGACCGTTGCTTTGTGTTTCTTGACGTATCTGACGGGCGCGCCCATAACGCGCGACTTCCGATCTATACCCAAGGAACAAGGTGCGATGTCGCGTCGCTGTGAGATTACCGGCAAAGGCGTTCTGTCAGGCAACAACGTCAGCCATGCCAACAACAAGACCCGCCGTCGATTCCTGCCCAACCTGCAGGTGACATCGCTGCTCTCCGATATCCTGGGCCATGAAGTTCGCATGCGGCTGTCCACGCGCGGCATTCGCACGGTCGAGCACAACGGCGGGATCGACGCGTTCCTGCTCAAAACGCCGAGCACAAAGCTGACAGAAGAAGGCAAGCTCCTGAAGCGGCGGATCGAGAAGGCGCAGACTAAGCGCAATGCGGCGGCCACCTAAGCCTGTGCAGGTTCCCGGGCCTGTTACGAGATCGGACTGGCTTCAACGCTCCAGCAGGGCAGTGACGCGTGCGCCAAGTGTGGCGCTTGTCGTCGGCTTGCGCATTAAGGTGTAGGTCTCTTTGCCAACACCGCTGTATTCCAGCGCTGCCGCGTCCCCGGCATAACCGGTCAGCAGAATCGTGGGCAGGCTTGGCCGCAGATCATGCGCCTCTCTGATTAGCATGAGACCATCCATCCCTGGCATCGACAGGTCCGTGATCATTAGGTCCACCGCTTCACGTGCACGCAGGATCGACAACGCGTCAGTACCGCCCGATGCCGCAAGGACTTTATGACCTAGCTCCTCCAACTGCTCCATCAGGGTGTCGCGGACCAGTTTGTCATCATCCACCAGCAGGATACGCCCGCTCAGCCCGGTTCGGCGCAAGATTTCCCGGCCGGCATTATTCGCTTCGGCGGCTACACTCGGCATCCAGAGCGTGGCGGTCGTGCCTACTCCCATCACGCTGGTGATCACGAAGCCGCCGCCCGACTGTTCGGCGAATCCCTTGACCATCGACAACCCAAGTCCGGTCCCCTTGCCAACCTCCTTGGTGGTGAAAAATGGCTCGCCGACTCTGGCCAAGGTGGCTTGAGTCATGCCTGTTCCGTCATCGGCTACGGAAAGCCTTATATAGCACCCTGGTGCGAGACCGGCCGGATGCTCGCCCTCGTCTGAGCAGATGACATCGCTGGCTGCCAGCAGGCGCAACGTTCCGCCCCTCGGCATCGCATCGCGCGCGTTAGTCGCCAGGTTGACCAGCGCCGTCTCAAGCTGGGCCTTGTCAGCCAGCAGATGTGGCAGGACCTCGATCGCTTCAACCTCCACCTCTATGGCAACGCCCAGGGTGTGGACGAACACCTCCCGCATACCGACTAGCAGTGCGTGCACATCAATCGGTTCTGCCTTCAGGTCGCCGCGGCGGGCCAGCAGCAGCATCCGCCGGGTGATAGATGCCCCACGGGTGGCGGCATCGCGGATAAGTTGGATAAGGCGCGCCACCCCATCGGCGTCCTCTGGTCGCCGGGCAATCAAGGCTGCGCCGCCCGCGACCGCCTGCAGCACATTGTTGAAGTCGTGGGCGATGCCGCCGGCGAGCTGGCCCAGTGCCTGGATCCTGTCAGCATGGGCAGCGCGCTGCTGGGCCACCTCGTGCGCGGCGACTTCTTCCAGCACGCGCTGTTCCAGTTGCTGGTTCAAGGTCAGCAAGGCGTTCTGCGCCTCGCGGAAGGCGGTGATGTCAACCAAGCTTTCCATCACCATCCCGGGCTGAGTATTGGGATCACGCCGGAGCACCTTATGTACAGCGGATATAATCGGGGTGCCGTCACGCCGGCGATGCACCAGATCACCGTGCCACTCACCGCTTGCCAGCAAGGTCTGCTCGATTTGGCTGAGCAGAACTGGAAATTGGGTGCGCAACAGCTCGTGCGACGATCGACCGACCGCCTCGTCCGCAGACCAGCCATACATGCACGCACAGCCGTGCGACCAGAAGCGGATGGTACCCTCGAACTCCCGCACCATGATCGGCGCGAGATCCAGCGTGCCAACTAACTCCTGCAGATGGGCTTCATTGTCTCGCAAGGCGGCCTCGGTGATGTCTCGCTCTTGAGTGACGGCCTGCAAGCGACCGGCGAGTTCAGCGACCTCTCGCAAACCCATTGAAGCGGCAGCGGGATTACCGTGCCCAAGGGCAGTGAGCGCGTCGACCAGGCGGCGGGCGAAATAAGCCCCGGTAAGCAGGCCGGCTGCGAGCAAGGCCGCGCCAATTAGCCCGGTCTCGATCAGGTCCTGGCGGACCAATGCGTCGAAAGCCTCCATCGGCAGCGTAGCAGACACCGTGTAACTGCCGACGCGAGTTGTGGTGAAGGCACAGATGGAATTCGACTTGCCAGCATAAGCGTCGTTCCGAATCAACCCGGAGCTGCGCCCGGCGAGGGCTGCAAAGAAGCCCGGCGGCGCCGGCATCCCGATGTCATGCTGGGTGTCCGGGTAGCGGGCGATGGTTACGCCCTCGCGGTCACGGAGCACGAGGGCCAGATCCGCTGGCCGCGTAGTGGTAACCTGGATCAGACTGGTGAGGCGAGGCGCATCAAGGGTGGCGACCAGAACATAGGCGGTGGCAGCCTCGCCCAGCCGGAAGACAGGCACAGCGAATCCTACCTCCCGACGCGAGGGATCGTTTGGTCTCAGCAAACCGGTGACTATGGAGCTGCCTGTGCTTGCCGCCATCTGCGCGACTTGGCGCAGCGGATCGTTGTCACGCTCGGGTGTCGAGCCGGAGCCGATCTGCAGCAGCTCCCGGCCGTCAGGAGCCGTTAATTCAAATGGAAGCTGATGCGACCGATCATACAGCAGAGGTGCCTCTCGCTCGAAACCCGAGATATCGGCATTTGCCAAGGCGCTCGAAGCAGACAAGGCAACAAGGCTGTTGAGCACCCGCTCGAACTCCTGGTCCACCGCCTGCGCAGCATCTCGTGCCTGGTCCCTGAGAGCGGCTTCCTGCTGAAGCCGCTGCGCCTGCTCGACGCGCCATAGTGTCGCGATGGTGAACGTCAGTAGTGGAATAGTGACTGCCAGCACCAGCCACAACAAATAGGTTCCAACGCGGACGCCACGCCGAATCATGAACCATGAACTTTGTTGTCCGATTGCATTTCTCGGGGCGGACAGCCCGTCTCCTCGATTAATTTGTTAATTTGATTGTCCTATCCAGATCCCATCCAACTTATGGTTGAGTGTAGGAGATATCACCTCAATTACCGAGGGCAAGGGGTAGATTTCACGAAGTAGTGTCCCGAGACGTCCGAACGACCGGCTCCAGCGTTCCCGCCGACTAAATTTGGTAAACGCATAGAAACGCATAGAAACGCATAGAAACGCATAGAAACGCATAGAAACGCATACGCAAAAGGGAGAAAAGACTGTGACTGCGCAATAGGTCCAGTCGGGAGACGATATTCCACTTTCGCGAAATGGCGTGGAAGGTTGCGTTGAAAACGCAAAGCAGAGGCGAATGCCAAGAAGGCGGACGAACAACCTGAGGGCGCCACATGCTTAGGTTCACCGCGACGATCAGGCAGCCTTCTGGACCATGAGCAAGGATACGCAGTTGATGCGGGTGCAGATCACGGTTGCCTATGGCAGACGTGAAAGCAAACGCACCAACCTTCGGGTGCGAGAAGAAAAGAGCTTCGAGGCAAACAGGCTGCCAGCGGCGCGTTTTGCGGCCTCCGATCTGGTCGGATACGGGACAACAAGACCAGCCAGGGCAGAAAGCTTCGTGCGCTGGCTGATTGCCAGCGTCCATTGGCTGATCATCTCACCAGCCTGCGGCGCCAGAATGCCTGCGCCCAGGACGCGATTGCCGCTGACTACCAGCTTTACCAGGCCGACGACGTCATGTTCCGCCGCCGCACGATCATTTTCGGCCATCGGCCACCGCAGGACCTGCACCTTCAGCCCCGATGCTGCCGCCTCGGCTTCGGTCAAGCCGGTTTGCGCCAGTTCCGGATCGGTATAGGTCACCCGTGGCAATGCGGTGTAGTCCAGACGGGCCGGCAGGTGAAACAGCAGGCGCCGAATCACGATGCTTGCATGATATGATGCGACATGAGTCAGTGCGCGCGGGCCGAGACCGGCAGGATCAGCGATGTCGCCGATGGCAAAGACCCGCGGATTGCTGACGCTGCGCAAACCTCGGTCTGTCGCGATGCCTTCCTGCCCCGACCGAATGTTTCCCGCCTGCAAGTTCAACGCCGCCAGATCGGGTGTCCGGCCGGTCGCAACCAGCAGATGCGACCCCTCGACCCGCGAGCCATCGGCCAGAAGTAGCGCCGGTCCGGGTGCGACCGCCGCTATCGTAACCGCTTCACGAAAGCGCACACCACGCGCGGACAACGCTTGGCGCAGGCCGGCTGCAAGTTCTGGATCTTCCTTCCGGGCGATGCGGATTGCTTCGATCACAGTCACCGGGACGCCGAGCCCTGCAAACGCGTCCGCCATTTCCAGACCGATCGGACCACCGCCCAAAATCAACAAGTGGGCCGGTTTTTCGCGAAGGTCGAACAGGCTCTCATTGGTCCAATACGGCACCTGCGCCAGCCCAGCCAACGCGGGTATCATAGCCTTGCTGCCGGCGGCGACGACGAAGCGTCTGGCGGTGACTGAGCGTCCGTTGACTGACAGCGTAGCAGGATCGGTAAAGCGAGCCTCGCCGCGCAGCACCGTGGCCCCCAGGCCGTGAAACCGCGCTTCGGAGTCCGTCGGCGCGATCCGGGCAACGACGCCGTGCACATGTGCCCGCAACCTGTCCCAGTCCAGCAGCGGTTCACCCGCGATCAGGCCGAAGCGGGCGGCTGTGCGGATGCCGCGCGCAGCGTGTGAAGCGGCGAGCAGCGCCTTGCTCGGTATGCACCCGGCATTCAGACAGTCGCCGCCCATAACGTCACGCTCGATGAGCGCGACTGAAGCTCCCAGTTGCGCGGCGGCAGCGGCCACCGACAAGCCGGATGCGCCAGCGCCGATAATCGCCAGGTCGAAGTCAGGCATGCGCACCAAACCTGCGGCGCAACAATGCTGGCAGCAGCGACAGGCCAGCCAAACCGGCCAGCGGCAGGAAAATCCTGAACGAAAGCAACAATGATAGGTCTGGCGTATGTCCCTCTGACAAGAGGGTGCCGAGGCCGGCGCCGATTGAACTGAAAATGTAGGTAACGGGCATTATGCCCAACAGGGTAGCGAGCGCAAAGACCGGCAGCCGTATGCCCGAAACCGCTGCAGCAAGGTTGACCAGCCAGAACGGGAACACCGGCAATAGGCGCAGCGCCAGCAAATAGCTGAATCCATCTTGGGCCAAGCGTGTTTGCACCTGCTGCGGGATCCGATGCCGATGGTGGTTAAGCGCGGAAGCAAAGGCGGAGCGGATCACCAGCAGCAAAATACATGCACCGGTCGTTGCACTTAAGATCGTCAACATTGTTCCCAGGATCGGCCCGAACAGCCAGCCGCCGATCAAGGTCAGAATGGCCGCCTGAGGCAGGGACAGTGAAGCGACCAGTATATAGGCCAGCAGATATAGTGCGACGGCAGCGAATGGATGCAGGCCGTTCCAGTTCTGCAGCCTGGCCTGGTGGTGCGCAAGTGTGTTCCAGCCGACCTCGTGCAACAAGGCGAACGTGACAGCGGCCAAAACGACAATCACCAGAAGCGGCAGCAAGCGACGCATAACCAGACAATGGTCAGCCCAAGGCTGTTTGTCGCCTGAAATCCACCGCTCTCGCTGCTCCGCCAGCAGCAGTTCAGCGACTCAGGCCGCCCACTCATTTTCACATCGGGGAAGCCACCTGTGGATTCGCCCTTGCTGTCCGCTTCCCACGCGGGGGCGGTTGACTTGTTCCGTCTGAGCGGAAGCCGATATGTTCACGCATGAGCCAGACACAACATACAAAAGTCCTGATCATCGGTGCAGGACCCGCCGGCTATACTGCGGCTATTTATGCGGCGCGTGCCAACATGTCACCTATTCTAGTGGCTGGGATGCAGCCCGGCGGGCAACTGACGATCACCACTGACGTCGAGAACTATCCGGGATTTGCCGATGTCATTCAGGGGCCATGGCTGATGGAGCAGATGGAGGCGCAGGCGACCCATGTCGGCACCTCGATCATTCACGACCTGGTTGTTGAAGTGGACTTCTCGAGCCGGCCATTTCTGTGCAAGGGCGACTCGGGCGACACCTACAGCGCTGACGCAGTGATCATCGCCACTGGCGCTCAGGCGCGATGGCTGGGCCTCGAGTCGGAGCAGGCGATGCAGGGACGCGGCGTTTCAGCGTGCGCAACCTGTGATGGATTCTTTTACCGCGGCAAGAAGGTAGCCGTCGTTGGCGGCGGCAATACGGCTGTGGAAGAGGCATTGTATCTAACCCACCATGCTGAGAGGGTCACGCTGATTCACCGCCGCAACAGCCTTCGGGCCGAGAAGATCCTGCAGGCTCGGCTGTTCGCCCACCCCAAGATCGATGTTGTTTGGAACAGCACGGTGAAGGAGATCATGGGTGGGGGTATACCGGAGGTGGTAACTGGTGTGCGGCTGCATGACGAGGAAACAGCGGCAGAGATTGTGCTGCCGGTGGATGGCGTCTTCATCGCGATCGGCCATAGCCCGACGACCGCCGTGTTTTCCGGTCACATCGATATGGACGAGGAGGGTTATATCCGCACGATCTCGGGAAGCACTCAGACCTCGGTGGCAGGGGTGTTCGCCGCAGGGGATGTGCAGGACAAGGTGTTTCGTCAGGCGGTGACGGCAGCCGGAACCGGCTGCATGGCAGCTTTGGAGGCGGAGAAGTATGTCGCTGAGCTAGAAATGCCTTTGTCCGCGGCTGCTGAGTAAACGAAATTTGCCGATAATCGTGAATTTGGGTCCCCTCTCCCGTGAAAGAAGGTTTAGGATTTGAAGGTTGCTCATAGGTATTGTGGGCACCTGAATCGGTGCGGCTATGACCCAACCAGCCGCGGGGAGAGGCTTCGTGATGGACTGGGACAAGCTGCGTGTGTTTCACGCCGTGGCCGAAGCGGGCAGCTTCACGCATGCCGGCGATACCTTGAGCCTGAGCCAGTCAGCGGTTTCGCGGCAGATCTCCGCGTTAGAGGAGGCGCTTCAGGTCCCGCTGTTTCATCGTCACGCACGTGGCCTGATCTTGACTGAACAAGGCGAGTCGCTGAACCGGACGGTGCGTGAGGTCTTCGCCAAGCTAGCGATCACTGAAGCATTGCTGACGGAAAGCAAGGAGAAGCCCGCAGGACGGCTGAAAGTAACAACCACTGTTGGATTTGGCTCAGCCTGGTTGGCGCCCAGGCTGCAGCATTTTCTGGAAGCCTATCCCGATGTTTCGGTCTCGCTGCTGCTGGACGATGCCGAACTGGATTTGGCCATGCGTGAAGCCGACGTAGCGATACGTATGCACCCACCAAAGCAGCCCGATTTGGTACAGCGTCACTTGATGACGATGCAGTGGCATGTCGTCGCGGCCCCGGAATATTTGAAGAAGCACGGTGTGCCGCAACGCGCTGAGGAACTTGACGCGCATCGCCTGGTGCTGTTCGGACAGCATCATCCGCCGGTGCAGGAGGTGAATTGGCTGGCTGATGTCGGACGCCGTCCGGGCAATCCGCGTCGTGCGCTGCTGGAGGTCAACTCGATCCAGGCTGTGCTGCTGGCAGTGCGCTCTGGTATGGGTATCGGTGCCTTGCCGGACTACGTGGTCAGCGAAAATCCCGACCTTGTACATGTTCTGGGCGAACTGAAAGGGCCGAAGGTCGACGTATTCTTCGTCTATCCGGAAGAGCTTCGCAATTCGAAGCGCGTCGCAGTGTTCCGCGATTTCCTGCTGGCACGTCTGGCGGAGATGCACTGATCCCGCCGTCTGTGATGATACTGCAACACCAGATGACGATGCCACATTTCCAGATGGAGGCCGATTGGTTCAGCCGAAGCTGTGGCAGTTTTGCTGCAGGAAGCTGTAAGCCATGCGGCTGGGGCATGACGGCTGCCGGTTCTGGGCAGTGGTTGCCTTCGCAGGTGCGGTATAGATCGACTTACGAGTTACGGCGCTGCTGCCGTGAGAATTCCAGTGCCAGTCGCTGGAAGGGGGTCACTGGCCCCTGCGTCTCCCAGACGTGAAGCCTCCCTGTACCCTTGCCCCCGGTGTCAAGCCGGGGGCATTTTGTTGCGTTGGGCTCGCTTGCTGCCTGCTTCCAGTACTGCGTCCACCATTGCCGCAATGTCGGTGTGGTTAGTGCGGTGATTGACGATTGCCGCCCGAATCGTCAGGGCGCCGTTGATGCTCGTCGTGGATGGGGCAGCAATACCCGCTTCCTGCAGATCGGCGGTGATGTCGGCGTTCAGCCTGTCGAGGTCGCCGTGGGCGGCGATATAGCGAAAGCAGACAATGTTCATCGTTGTCGGCGCCATCCGCTGCAGCGCCGGCTCGCGATCTACACGTTCGGCTAGGGCGGCTGCAAGGTCGCATGTTCGCTGGGCCACTGCCCCGATGTGGTCGGCGCCATAGGTCGAGAGGGTCATCCACACCTTCAGGGCGCGGAAGCCTCGTGACAGGTCGGGCCCCAGGTCGCATGGCCAGACGCCGCCGCCGGCCAAGCCACGCTGTTCCCGGCGCAGATAGACCGCGTCGGAGGCAAACGTCTGCAGTTGCGCAGCAGGGTTGCGCACCACGATGCAGCCGGCGTCGTAAGGCACCTGGGCCCATTTATGGAAGTCAAAGGCCACCGAGTCGGCGCGCTCGATCCCTGCAAGTAACGGCCGCAGCTTTGGCGCTAACACACCAACAGCGCCATAGGCGGCGTCGATGTGGAACCATAGCTGCTCTGCCGCAGCCATGGTGGCGAGTGCCTGCAGGTCATCCACCGCACCAGTATCGACTGTGCCGGCTGTACCGACCAACAGAAACGGATGTGCTCCCCCCGCGCGGTCTATGGCAATCTGATCCGCCAGCGCATTGGGCTCAAGGCGTCCCTGCGCGTCACAGGTAATCATGCGCAATGCGGATCGGCCGAGCCCGGCCATCTCCATCGCCTGCGGCAAGCAGCCATGCGCGCCAGCCGAGGTGTAGGCAACAAGCCTTTTGCCATCGACTCCGTCGCGACGAACGTTGGGACCCAAAGCAGCGGACCGCGCCACCAGCAGGCCGATCAGGTTGGCGATGGAGGTTCCGGTGACCAGGACTCCGGAAGCGTCCTGTGGAAAACCCAGCATCTCGGCGGCCCAGGCGATCACTTGCCGCTCCACCTCAATCGGTGCGTGATCACGTCCGCCCAGGTTGGCATTCAGGCCGCCGGCAAGAAGTTCCGCCAGCATGCCGACAGGATTGCCCCCGCCATGCACCCACCCCATGAAGCGCGGGTGCAGATTGCCCGTGGCGTAGGGCTGCACCAGGCGCTGGAAGTCGGCATAGACCTGTTCGACGGGTTTTGGCTTGCGTGGCAAAGGCTGCCGCAGCTCCTGCCGCAACGGCTCCGGCATTTTCTGCCAGACAGGTTGCTGGCGCAGCGTCTGCAGGTGGTCGAACATGTCGTCGATCATGCGGTGACCCAGTGTGCGCAGGTCCGACCAGTCGACTGGATCGAGGCTTTTCATATCACGCATATCATGTGCCGTTGCCGCCGATGTGATCACATCCGTGTCGGCAGCCCTAGCGTCCGTAGGATGTCTCGGTCAAGGACAGGTCTTGGCGCGGGCGGACGGGGAATGCCAAAGCCCATGACGTCGTCATAACCCCACAGGGCCCAGCCGATGCCGCGGGTCGTCAGGGCATTGCGGACCGTGCGCAGCCACGCAAGGCGTGCGTCAGCATTCAGCGCCATGCTGGCACCGAACTCGCCGGCGATCAGACGGACCTGATGTTGCCGGCCCCAGGCCGCGGCGCGGTCGATGGCTGCTTCAATGCTGAGGGCGTTCCACCCCATAGTGCAGTAGTAGCGCATCAGATCCTGAGTCTGCGGATCGTTGGCGGCGGTTGCCGTTGCCTCGCAATCCAACTGGTCATCGACTGGAAATGGCAGACGAGCCAGGGCCGACCGGTCGAGGCCGGTGCGATAGGCAGCGAGAGATGTCAGTTCCGCAGGATCGTAGAAATGGAAGCTATAGACGACGTTCGCGTCATCCTCGGGCGTCAGGGCCAGCAAGCCGCCGATTCCGCCCCAGTTCTGGCCGGTGAGCACGACAGTCACGTTCGGCAGCGCCTGGCGGATGTCTGCCAGGACAAGGTGCTGCAATGCTGCCCAAGCGGCGGGATTACCGGGAAAGACCGGTTCGTTCAGCACCTCAGGGACTGTGCGGCTGGGATCCAGCGGGCGCAAGGCCGGTGCCAGAGTGCGCCATACAGCGCGCAGACGCTCTCGATCAGCGCCTCTGGTTTCCAGATGCCAGTCCTGCGGATGCAGCGAGACGACGACCGTCAGGCCCTGGCGCTGAATCCGGCGGATCGCACTGATCAGCGCCGGCCGCTGGCCCAGAGCGATCTCGGGATCGACGGCGAGCCGAACGAAATCAAAGCCTGCGTTGTTAAGATCCGCCAGGGCGGAATCGGTCAAATAGGCGGCAAGTGCGGCCGGATCCCGGCTGGCTGGAAAGCGGAACCAGGCGGTGATGTTGATGCCGTGGCGTAGGGCTGGGCTGATAATCCTGCCGGGTAGGTCGAGCTGCGGCCTGGCCGGCGGGACGAGGCTCGCCACCGACAGCGGACCGGCTGCGGCGGTGCAGAGGCAAAGCAGCAGCCCCAAGTGTTGCCACCAGCGGATCACATGGAAACCTTAATGTCGCTGGGGACGAACCGCTCAACCAGATACAGCGGCCGTTGTTTCGTCTCGTTGAAGATGCGTCCGAGGTACTCGCCGATGACGCCCAGGAACATTAGTTGCACGCCGCCCAGGAACAGCACCACAGTCATCAGGCTGGGATAGCCGGCAACAGGGTTGCCGATGATCAAAGTCTTCACGATCACCTGCAACGCGTAGACCACCGACAGCAGCGCAACCGCAAGACCAACATAGGTGGCCAGCTTCAACGGCATCACGGTGAAGCTGGTGATGCCCTCCAGTGCCAGGTTCCAAAGCTTCCAGTATGACCATTTGCTGGCGCCGGCGCAGCGAACCTCTCGGTCATACAGCACGTAGGTGGTGGGATAACCAACCCAGGCGAACAGGCCCTTCATGAAGCGATGTTGCTCACGCAACTGTCGAACGGCGTCGACCACACGCCGGCTCATCAGGCGGAAGTCGCCGGTGTCCTCGGGCAGTTTCAGATCGCCCATGTGCTGCATCAGGCGGTAGAAACTTCGGGCAGTGCGGCGCTTTAGCCAAGAGTCGGTATCGCGGTTGCGACGCCTTGCATAGACCATATCAAAACCGGCCCGCCAGCAGGTGACCAACTGAGGGATCAGCTCCGGCGGGTCCTGCAGGTCGGCGTCAATGACCACCACGGCATCGCCCATGGCGTGATCTAGGCCGGCGGTGATCGCTGTCTCCTTGCCGAAATTGCGCGACAGGCTGAGCACCGCGACGCGGTCGCCCGCGCGGTGCAAGGTCTCAATCACCGACAAGGTGCTGTCTGTGCTGCCGTCGTTGACGTAAACCACCTCCCAGCTTTCAAGGTCCTTCAGTGCCCGCATCAGCCGGCGGTGGAAGATGTCGAGAGCCGCCGCCTCGTTGAAGGCCGGAACGACGACGGAGATCATCGGCTGCCATGAACGCCGCACCGAGAGCGGAGATACCTCCTGCATAAGTACTCCGTTAACCATTGGCTGTTACAAGCCCGACAAGGATGGTGCGGAAGTACTGACATTTGGTTAACGCGGCGGGATTTCGGTGGCGCGGCGTCGTGCTGCTTCTGGCTGCGCTGGTGCTGACTGCCGCGGCGTGGCTGCGCAGCGCCGAGTATGACGAGCAATATACCTTATTCCTGACTGCAGGCACCGCTCGGCCCGTCTGGCCGGTTGGCGTGTTTCCTGCTGCCGTTGTGGCCAGCGTGCAGGCGGGGCATGCGACACTGTCTGGCATCGCGCATGATCTGCGCGCGACGGACGTGCATCCGCCGCTGTATTTCTGGGTGGTCTCGCTTTGGCGACTGGTCTTCGGACCCGGGCTGTTCGCCGCACGGATGCTGTCGGTGCTGTGCGGCGTCGCCTCGGTCTGGCTGGTCGGTTTGATCGCAAGGCGTTGCAAGATCCAGCCGGCGCTGGCGATGCTGATTACGCTGGGCTGCTACGGCTTTGTCTATACGAACAGTATTGCGCGCGGCTTCGCGCCGGCGCAGATGCTGATGCTGGGTGGTTTGGCTCTGTTACTCAGGCGGCGTGGGGTGTGGGGTCTGAGCCTGGCGGGGCTGTGCCTTGGGGCGGCCTGCTGCTGCAACTACCTGACAGCATTCGGCGCGGCCGCCGCGATCGTAGCCACCGGCGCCTGGATGGCGATACCGGCCATGCTGCCGTTCCTGGCGGTGGATGCCTGGTTCTTCGCCGTGCAGCACGGGGCGCGGCCGGATCAGTTCCCCCCGTTCGAGCTGTGGGCGAGCCTGGAACGCCTGATGACTTATGAAACGGCGGGGATCTTTGGCGGCTTACCGCTGTATCTGGGCGACAATTGGCAGATTCCTGTGCAGATCCTGATTGGGTCGATCTGCATGGCACTGCTGGCATTTCTGGCAAGCACACGTCCGTGGAGAACGAGCGGGCGACGAATGCTGCTGGCCGCGGCGGTGGCTCCTGCAGTCGGACTGCTCCTGTTGGGGGCTGTGTTCAACAATACGCCCATCGAATTGCGCTACCTGTCCTTTGGACTGCCGCCTGTCGCATTGCTGGCGGCGGGGTGCCTTGCCGATTCAGTTCGGTTGCGTGGTGGGGGGAGCATTGGTCTCTTCAAGCAAGGGCTGCTCGTCGGCCTCCTGATGCTCCAGGCCGTCAGCATCCTGGGTCTGATCACTTCGCCCAGAACGATGCAGCCTGCCCGAATGACTGCGGCCGCGGCTGCTACACTGGTCCGCGATGGAATTGTGCTGCTGCCTGCCGGCAATGATGGCGTTGGTGTTGTCGGCGCCTTTGGCATCGAAGCTTCCCCTGCCCTGCCGCTGCTGCTGATCCGCGCGGATGACAACGCTACTAGCCGTCTTGCGCCATACAGCCGCATCGCGCTGGCTAAGCTGACGCAGGACAAGGACAGCTCTTTGGCTGTGGCCAATGCTCGCGCCGCCTTGAAGGCTGCGAACTGGCGCTGCGTGGCGGCCGGGTTCAATGTGGAGGTCTGTGAGCGGACTGGGAACGGAAACTAACAGATGATTTTCGAGGGGTTCACGCTGGCGCATGTCGCCGTGCCGGGCGGCGAGATCCGGCTGCGCCACGGCGGGTCTGGTCCGCCGCTGTTGCTGCTGCATGGCAATCCACAGACCCACGTGATGTGGCACCGGATTGCGCCAACCCTGGCGGAACGCTTCACCGTGATCTGTCCGGATCTGCGGGGTTATGGCTTCTCACTGAAGCCGCCCGCCACTGCCGACCATGCACCGTATGCCAAGGCTGAAATGGCGAAGGACATGCTCGCGGTGATGGACCATTTCGGGTTTGAGCAGTTCTGCCTCGCCTCGCACGACCGGGGTGCGCGGGTATCGCACAGGCTTGCGCTGGACAACCCGCAGCGGGTGCTGAAGCTGGCGGTGCTGGATATCATTCCGACCATCGAGCACTTCGAGCGCGCAAACATGGCTTTCGCGCTTGGCTACTATCACTGGTTCTGGCTAGCCCAACCGCACCCGTTTCCAGAGTGGATGATCAATCAGGCACCCGAGGATTGGTGGCGACAGCATACTGATCGTCACCCCTCCCAAGCGGATCTATTCCATCCCGAGGCGCTGGCCGACTATCTTGCCGCAGTTCGTCAGCCGGACATGGTGCGTGGCATGTGCGAGGATTATCGGGCTGCCGCCAGCATTGATCTGCAGCACGATCGCGCCAGCCGGCAGGGCGGAGTGAAGGTGCGGTGCCCAATGCTGTCGCTATGGGGGGCAAAGGGAAAGATCGGTGCATGGTACGACCCGCTGGCAGTCTGGAGCGACTACTGCGCGGAAGCGGTGATCGGCGGCGCGGTCCAGTCGGGCCACTATCTTGCCGAAGAGGCGCCGGATGAAGTTTTGGACTGGTTCGACAGGTTCTTCTGAGACAGGCAGCCGCAGGGCTCATTTATATAGAGGCGAAAGAGACGATTTCGTTGTTTCTTTGCAATATAATGGTCTGCAGGGTTACCTAAAACAGGTGGAGACGCAACTGGGATATCCACCTGTCAAGCATCTCATAGCAAGTGCTTGGTGAAGCTTGCCGAAGCGCCAGTCGGCTACTCCTGTTGTCGAGCCAGCGACCGGAACAGGCTCCAGTTCCAACGGACATACCCCGGCTGCAAAAAGCCCAGCTTCGTCCGAATTTGGCTATGCGCCTGCGCCAAGCGATAGAATGGTATCGACGGAAACAAATGGTGCTCGGCGTGATACGGCATGTTCCACATCAACAGCCGCACAGGTGCGCATGTCAAAGTGGTGCGGGTATTGGTCAGGCCGTTGCGGTCCTCCGTACAGCCAGTGTGCTCTGCCAGCAGATAGGCACGCAGCGGCGGTTGTCCCAGCATTTGGGGACCGATCCAATACAGGAACGGTGTCGCCCAGCCGAACAACAGCGCGGACGCAATCGCCCCGCCACCCATGACCAACGTCATTGCACGCACGCTGCGGATGATCTTTGGCGCGGCTGCTTGGGTGATGTAGGGATGTGCGCTCATGTCACCGCGCCAACATTCGCCAATCACCCGCAGCCGCAACTGCCAGAAGGAGATGCCAAGAACCCGCAGCACATAAGCGCGCATTGAGGCCGGCTGAGGCGTTGCAAGCTCCGGATCCAGATCCTGGATTTGGGTATGCCGGTGGTGTGCCAGATGAAACGCCGTATAGAACTGAGCGTTCAGCAAGGACGGGCAGGAGGTCAGCCAGCCGACGATCGCATTCGCCCGTCGAGAGGCGAACGCCGTCTGATGCATGGTCTCATGAGCCGGAGCGAACAGCGCGGCCTGGACCAAACCAAGCGCGATTATTGCGGGCAGGAGGACCCAGCCCGAGGCAATGGCTACGAACCAGCCGCAGCCGATCAACAAGGCAAGATGGAGACCCAGGCGCATTCCACCTTGCAGGTCAGAGCGACCCTGCAATGCGCGAAGCTCCTGAACGCTCAGCACTCGGTCGGAAAGTCCGGACATACGTCAGTTCCTGCCTGCAAAATCGGCATACAGTACGTTTGTGCCTGCCGATGCCCTGGGTACGCAAGCCCCGGGCCAGCTTGCCTATGGCAGCGCGGAGAGGCTTCCGATCAATCCATCGAGGCCGGGGTGAGTCAGGAGAAAGCTGGAGAGGCTGGTTTCGGCTGCCTTTAAGACAGCGGGATCATGCGTTGACCAGTCCACCACTGGCGTGATCGTCATGAGCATTGGCTTATAGCGCGAACCGGTCAGGCTGTTCAGGGCCATGCGCAGGCGCATGGCCAGACCTGGACGCACCGGCTTACCGTCGATCCAGATCGATACGCCAACGATGTAGAACGGATCGTTTGACTTCATGATCCGCCAACCGCTGGGCTCTGATTGCTCGGTATTAAGCCAGGCTTCCGAGAACGCTTCGCTCAGAGCGCCCGCCACCAGCCGCCGCCGTTCGGCCATGACGGGCCCGGCGGTGGAGCGTGGAGAGAACGCCTCCCAACGCAGGTCCATCGACGTATCGCCACAAGCAACACGCTGACTGCGGACGGCTGATTTGGCTGTGCCATCCGGTGCGTTCGGTTTGATCAGACAGTCAGCAGCGACGTCAATCTGGGGTGGGGTAGACAAAGGCGTGGTTGAGGCGATTGCCAAAGCCGCCGTCAGCACAGGGGCGATCGCCGCCAAGGCCACCACACCCATGCTAATGACGAGGATCCCTGGCTTAGTTGCCGGAACTGCGGGAATCTGGGTCAGGCGACCGGAAGAATTCACCGGCGTGCCATCCTGGCGAAACGGCAATCCGAGAGCGATCAACAGCAGGATAACGGCAGAGAAGAACACCCAGCCATAGACAATATGGTCGGCGGAGGCGGCTTGGGCACTGCCCAGAATGTAGCCGAGGTAGACAATCCCGGTGCCGCGCATGCCGTTTGCGACGATCGGCACGATGATGGACACAAGGACAAACAGGCCGCGGCGAACTGGGCTGCGGTACATCATCAGTGCGTAAAGGCAGCCAAATGCGAGGGACGCGATCAGAAACCGCAGCCCGGCACACGCTTCCGCAACAAAGAAAGTGCCTTGCGGAATCTCGATCACGTAGCCGTCGATGTAGGCTGGCACGGCCAGGAGCTGCAGACCTTGGCTAATGAAAAAGGTGGTAGCATCCTGCAGCTTCGGGGTCAGGAACTCTCCGAACGGGACCAGGAAGTAGAGGTAGAGCAACGGCCCTGCCATCGCCGACCACAAACGTCGGCCGAGCACTGTTAGGAACAACAACTCGGCGAAGCTGAGAGCGACAAGCTGCCGCCCCTCCATGATGCCCAGTCGTTCTGAAATCAGCCAGATCAGCGCCAGCGGCAGCCCCAGCAACAAAGCGGCCGGCATCGGGCGAACTGGAACGCCTGTCCACTCGAAACGACGGTCCCAAAGCAGATAAAGCGCGATCGGGATGACCAGGAAGCAGTGGTTATAGGCGGTCGAGGCGATCCAGGTCTGAACTGCGGCGACGACTTCACGGCTAAACAGCCACCCCAGCACCAACAAGCCGAATGCCAGCGGCATCAACGGGTGATGCCTAACCGCCGCTGTGCGGGTCCGAAGCGGCTGGATCGCTGTCGGCGCGCTCATGGCCAGCGCGCCCACGTCATCGGGAACATCGAATGGTTCTTCATACGGTTTCTGTCTGGCGACTCGCCGCTGCGGGACGCAGCAGGTCGTCGAACCGCCGCAGTCGCGTTGACCAATCGTAGTCTCGCACGATGCGCGCACGCGCTGCCGCGCCGATCGCCTGCCCGTCGGCACTGCGAGCCAGCCGACCGCAGGCAGCGGCGAAATCGCCGGCAGTGTCCGCCAGGATGACGTCCCTGCCCGGCTCTGCCTCGATGCCTTCCAAAGCGCCAGAAGTTAACACGACCGCACGGCCAAGCGACATCGCCTCCAGCACCTTGTTCTGGATGCCGCGGGCTATACGCATCGGCGCCACGCTGGCAGTTGCGTGCGCGACATAAGGGCGCACATCGGGCACCCGCCCCGTGACGAAGACACCCCCAATCCTCGCAAGACGCTGCACCTCAGGATCCGGGCTGTTGCCGACGACGTAGAACCTGGCGGCCGGCACGGTCTGGCGGATAAGCGGTAGGATTACAGTTGCAAACCAGACTGCGGCATCAACGTTTGGTGGATAGTCCATTGTGCCGGTGAAAACGTAGGTTGGGATAGTGGGGTCGTAGATCGGCGCGTGATGCAAGCCCGGATCAAAGTACTGATGGTCAACGCCGCTGCTGACGCCGCGGATGCGCTCGATGCGATCCGGCACCAAGGTAGCGAACAAGCCTGCCTCAGCCTCTGACACGAAGCTGGACAAGTCGCACTCGTTAACGATGCGATGCTCTAGCGCCGCGACCTTGCGCCACTCACGTCGGTAAATCAGCCGCATGGGACCTGACGCTGTCTTCGCGTAAGCGCGCCATTTCTCTGAGTCGACGTCCGCCAGATCGACAAGGCGCATCTCTCGCTTCGGCAACTCCAGTATGTAAGGTGCCATATTGCCTGAGTTGACAAAGATGACCTGTGGGCGGGCGACCTCGACCACGCGGCGAACCCAAGCAGCCAGGGCGCGATCCCAGAAGAAGGTCACGCTGAGCGATTCGCCTGTCAGCAGGCCGCGCAGGCAGGTCAGCCGAGCCAGCCTGCGGTCCAGGGTGGCGACATGGATGTCGCGACACATCGCGCGAACCGTATCGACGTGCTGGACGTCGGCGGGATCGTCAATCAGGCAGCCCAGATGCACGTCATACCACTGCGTCAGATACTTCAGGATCTGCAACGGACGAATTTTCTCGCCCTTGATCGGCGGATAGGGCAGACGCTGGGTGAGGAAAAGCAGGTCCGGCATTGTCGAATGATCCTGTCAGGCGTTTCTTGATACAGACGAAATGCGCTGCCCAGCCGGAGGTGCGCCAGGCTGTGACCCGAGCGGGCTGTCGGGCAGCAAGCGGCGCAGTCCCGGCATCGACTTCAACCCAGACCACGGACAATGAGCGGGCCAATTGTATTGGCCACCGGCAGCGGCAGACGCTTCCAGGCAGAAATGAACAAGCGATACTTCGGGTTCGTCGGATTGTGGTCGGGAATCCGCTCCCCCGGCTTCAGGCGGAAGCGATAATGCAGCTTAGCGGCCTCGAATCCCCAGTTGTGCTTGAACGAGAAAGAGCCGGTGCCGATTTTGCTGCGACCGAAGTCGAACATCCGGCAGCCGCGGTCGGCAGCGCGACGCATCGTCTCCCAGTAAAGGAAGTCGTTGCCGGCGCGTGCGCGCGCCGCTAGCGTACCGCCACCGTAATAGGGCAGCACTTCGTTGCGAAAATAGAAGTTCATCACTGCAGCGATAGGTGTATCTGCGTCCAGGATCGTCACTACATCGGCTGCCTCGCCGAACACGTCCATTAGTGTGCGGAAGTAGCGGCGGGAGAAGACCGGAGTACCCAGGTTCCGCACGCTCTCTGCATAGATCGAGTGCAGGCGGTCGCAGTCTCGATTGGCTACGGAAGTCAGGCCGTTCTGGACCGCCTTGCGCACCATTGCCCGCTGCTTTCGCGGAATTGCCTTCATATTGCGTTCGTGGTCGGCGTCGATCTGTTTTCGGAACGTTACATAGAGGTCCGGCCGCTCAATCCAGCCAGGATCGTCCCCGGCGCCGGCCGGCCTCAGATGGCGGAACTCAAGCGCGTTCACGCCGGTGCGCCTGAGAAGGCTTTCGGCATGCGCAATCAGTGCTGCCTCGCTTTCTGCATCGACCGCCAGAGGACCGCCATAGACGCAGAACGGGTTAGAGATCAGCGTGTCGCCGAACAGCAGGCTCTTGACCCGAGCTAACGGCAGCACGCCGGTAATGGCGCCGTCCCGTTCGGTGAAACTGTAGTGGGTGGTGTGGCCGAAGGCGGTCTCGATCACGGCGGCCCAGCCGGCACGGTGGAAGAAGGTGCCGGCTGGCGTTGAGTGGACAAAGCGGTCCCAGGCGGGTTCGCTGACGGTATCCAGGGTTCTGACAACAACTGGCATCGGTTAGGCCTCTGGCTCGGCAGTGATCAGCGGGGCGTAGACCCGGTCCATCCGATCCCAGGTGAAGTCGTGCAGCAGCCGACCGAGTTCTGCCTGCATGCGCCCGAGGTTGGTGTAGTGCCGCAGGCGCGACTTCCACCCGGCGTTGCCGATACGCGGCTGATCGGGGTCGATTTCCCAGGGATGGAAATAGAAGATGCCTGGCTGTCCGTCGTGCCGGTTCACCCGCCGCAAGCCAGCGCGATACAGCCCGGTCGGCAGCAGCCGGAAGTAGCCGCCGCCAGAGCAAGGCCAATTGCGGCGGAACAGGCGGACGGTGGTCATCGGGATCTCAAGCACACCGAGCGGATCGGGCCGGAACGGGATCCGAGGAGCGTCCGGCGTGCCGTAGAGGTCGTGGCGGATTGGATTGATGCTGGAGCTATATCGATAACCTTCCTGCCGCAGGGTTGGAAACGCCCACATGTTGCGGGCGCCTATCGAGAAGGTGGCTGCCCGATAGCCGGTGACCTCGACTCCAGCTGTGTCTTCCAGCAGCGCCTTGGTCCGCCCGATGTCGGCGCGAAACCTGTCAGGATCCTGCGCGTCGGCCCGGGTGTGGTCCCAGCCATGACTGGCCAACTCGTGGCCATCCTCAACGATCCGCCGGACCAAGGCGGGGCAACGCTGGGCTACCCAGCCCAGCGTGAAGAAGGTCGCCTTCACTCCGGCTGCGCCGAACTGGTCAAGTATCCGATTGGTGTTGTTATCGACCCTCTGGGGGAACTGGTCCCAGTCCTTACGCTCGATACAATGAGCAAAGGCCTGCACCTGGAAATAGTCCTCGACATCCACGGTCATGGCGTTTCGTATGCGGTTCATGTCGGGCTGCCTGTCATGGTCGGGCTTCGTGATGGGCTGTCGATCCCTAGCAGACACGCCAGATGGAGCCATGCCGGCCGGGTGACGCAGATGCGGCACGCGGAACGCCTATGGGCGGCTTTCGCGGCCGTTCGGGGGCGGTGCCGGTTCACGCCTGCCCCGCAGCGTTGGCTTCCAGCATGTTCATCACTCGGCGGAAGGCCTGGTCCTGCCGGAATGCATGCTGCTCAAGCTGTTCGATGCGACGGACCATCTCATCGTGGGTATCGGCCGAGGCCGCGGCTGCAGTCAGCGGCTGGGGATTGGTGCCCAGGTCACGCTCCAGTTCCTCCGCAGTCTCTTCCACCATCCGGGAAGAGATTACGTGCGCCTCCTCCAGCGCGGCGAACAGCAGCACGCGCGAGCAGAGCGTGTTGATCCGTCGCGGAATACCGCCGCTGTGGCGGTAGATTGCGCCAAATACGGGATCCTGCCAGGCCGGGTCGGTGGCCCAGCCAACCAGGCGCATCCGGTGTTCGATATAGAACCGTGTTTCGGCCTCGCTGAGCGGACCTAAATGACAGGAAGCCAGCACGCGTTGGCGCAACTGCTCCCAGTCCTGACTTGCCAGCATTGGTCGGAACTGCGGCTGGCCAAGCAGGATTGTCTGCAGCGAAGCCCGCCCATCGACCACAATGTTAGAGAGCATCCGCAGCTCCTCCATCGCTGCCAGTGACAGGTTCTGCACCTCATCAATGACCAGCAGGCAGCGGCGACCCTGTTTGTGCTGATCGCGGACCATATGCTCGAACCGACGCAGCAAAGTTGATTTGTCGGTTCCAGGGGTATCACCGAGGCCGAAGCCCGCCATTGCCAGACGGAACAGGTCATCACCCGAAACCTGTGTGGTGACAACCCGGGCAAGGACATACGTGCTTCGGTCTAACTGCGACCAGAGATGCTCCACCAACGTTGTCTTCCCGGCGCCAACCTCCCCGGTAATGACAATAAAGCCTTCCTGCTGCGACAGCCCATATACCAGATGTGAAATGGCCCGGCTGTGCCCGCTGGAGCCAAAGAAAAATCGGCTATCAGGCGTCAACAGAAACGGCGGCCCCGACAATCTGTAGTATTTGTCAAACACGGCTGATTCAGAACCTTTTTGTCAAGCCAGCAATGAGAATGTTCTGGACGAAGTCGAAAGCCGTAACGGCCGACTGCCGTTCAAACAACGAATACCGCAAACTGGCAGTAAGTGTATCAGAAATCTGATACTGCCAACCTAAAGTCGCGACGATGGATGTGCTGTTGCCGGACGTGACGCCGCTGGTCACACTTTGATCCTGTATCGAGAATGACAGGCCGGCGTTCAAGGTCATGTTGGGGGACAGCTCGTGCAGCCAGGTGGCGCCGAAGGACTTGGCCGAGCTCCTGCTCGAGACAGCCGTTGCACCGATGCTGGTTTGCTGTGCCACCAGCAGGCTGAGGGTAATGATGTCTCGATCCAGCGTTGTCTGTGAGCCGATGACGAGCGTATCAGTACGGAATACGCCATTCTGCACCGGCAGCGCGTTGGTGGCGCCAAAGAGGCGACCGCCATTCTGGCCATTGACCAGCGTGCCGCTGCTGGAGGGCGTGGCCAGATTGAGCTGGTTCTGCACGGTCTCAAGCTGGGTGCCGAGCGTGCTGCCATAGGAAACCGAGAGCAAAGTCCGAGCCGTCACGTCGTAGTAACCGTTTGTGCTAATCGAGTTAAAGCCGTTCTGGTGACCGTAGCTCAGCGTCAGCTTGCTCTCTGGATCCGGCGTCCACGTGATACCCAGGCTCCAGGTCAGGTCGTGGATAGAGCTGCCGTTATCATTAAAGTAATGATAGATTGGCGGCAGTGCAGTGCCGTTGGGTGCAGTGGGAATGGTGACACCGCTGACCGACTGGGCGCCCAGGTTGGAATAGGTGATGTCTTCATGGCCGCCAGAGGCGAACACGGCAAAGCTGCGGGACAGCTTGTAGGTTAGCTGGTCATTGACCACGACCCGGCGAGATATGCTGCTGGCGGCGGGTGCAGGAAAGCCGCCAAACAAAGTATTAGCGTTGGCGTCCGTGTTGGTCTGACTTTGCACCAGGTCGGCGTCGAACGTATCTTCAATTTGCTGCAGGATGTCGCCAGTAACAAAATGGGCGGTTTCCTCATTGGAAATCAGGGTCTGGCCGTTGGCGCCCCCGCTCGGATAGGGCGCTGCGGCGAAGCCCGAAAGAGAGTCTGACCGTGTTGCGTTCAATGAGTAACCAAGCTTGCCGGTGCCCCAGTCGCCGAAACGGTTGAGCAGGTAGGGCGAGATGGCAATGCTGGACGTCTGCACCTCATTGTCCCGGGTCAGACCCTCGGCGCTACCAGCAAGGCTCGGGACGGTGGATTGCGCAGTGGCTATGGTGCTGGCACCGACACCGCCAATCCCCCCTAGACCACCGTTGGCATTTTGCACGCCGCTGACCGCTCTTACGTCGATATATGCCAGTTCTGGCACTACGGTGATCAATCCAACCGCGTTCAACTGCTGGGTCAGCGCATTCAGGTCGCCGTTATGGGTGTAGATCGCCAGCGTGGGCGCATAACTGAGATTGAGGGACAATCGTGGCAGATCGCCCAGCAGGTTGAAGCCTGGGGACAGGTATGACACTAAGTCCCACTGCCGTGGGCTGTGCTGCTCACGGATGTTGTCAGTCAGAAGCTCCTGGAAATCGATTCTTGGGACGAATGTCCAGCCGCCGGCACCGGTTGATCCCAGGCCGTTGACGATTTGCAGTTGATGCCGCAGGTCCTGCACATCGGTTGGGGCCAGCTCGGTGCCTTGCGGCACCTGGTCCTGGTTCGATGGATCGATCAACGGGAACGCCACTGCGGGCGTGATCGTGGTCAGCACAACCGCCATCGCCGCGACCAGCGCTGCAATTCCTTGCGAAGCACGGCTTAATTCGCCCAACGGGCGATCTGGCCGGCATGCGGTGGTCGAGCTATCGCTCATCGCAGTCGCGCGGCGTCGCCAGCTCAGGAGGAGTAGTACGAAGAGTAGGCGCCGAAGGTGTACCGAGAGGAACTTTGCTGTTTGTTCAGGACCAGGGTGATGGTCGGACAGGCCTGGATCAGATCAAGTGATGCCTCGATCTCATCGCGTTGGGTATGGTCAGCTTCGACGACGAACAGGATCTGACCGACCGCCTGCGATAGGACTGCGGGGTCGGACGTGGACAGGCACGGCGGCGCGTCCAGGATCAGCAGACGGTCGGCATATCGCCGCCCCAAGGTTTGGATCAGCCCTGTCATCTGCCTCGTTGAAAATAGTTCTGCACTTCGCTCGCGTTCACGGCCGACCGGCAGGATGGAGAGCCGCTCGATTGGCGTCTTGATGATCCAGGGTGTGGGATCGAGTGCCGGATCCGCTGCAAGGTCCAATAAACCGCCGGCCTGGGCCAGACCGAGGCTGTAACATATGGAGTCACGCTTGGAGTCGGCGTCAACCAGCAGGACGTGGTGGTCGCCCTGGCGGGCGATGCTGCCGGCAAGGTTGGTCGCCATGAAGCTTTTTCCCTCGCCCGGGCGCGCGCTGGTCACCAGAAGAAGATTGGAAAAGCCCGGCTGCGCATCCGCGCCAAACGCGGCGCGGATGATCTGCCGCTGAACCAGACGGAATTCTTCGGAAATACGCGTTCGGGTGCGCGACCAGTCCAGCATTCCCGCGCGTTCCAGCGCAGCGGTGTCCACCGTGCTGGATGTCGGCGGCAGATCGGCCCGATTCAGCCGCGCCAACAGGGGTTCGGTAAGCGGCATATCCTGTGACGGCTCGCCACGAACCGGCTGAGCCGGCTTGCCGTCCTGTGCGGGTTGTGGGGCTTCAGCTTGCGTCCGGTCATCGACGCTCCCGGTCAGGCGCAGCAGTTGCGCCGCCGACTCGTCGAGCTTCCCGGACTGCAGCAGGCGCTCGGTCGCGCGCTCGACCAGGTGAGAAGCCTTCGGTATCAGCATGTGGCGCAGACTCCATCAGCCCGGATCGAAAACGTCATCAGATCAGCGCAGCCGAGCGCAGGATGTGGGCAAGCATACCGCCGTAGATACCGACCAGTACGGCGGCGACGGCGGCAAAGCGCAACACCGCCATTAACCGTTGTCGGAACGGCATCAGGCGCAGGATTGATATCCCACCCAGCACCGGCAGACCTAGTTGGCGCAGATCCTCAACAGTAGAGAACGAGCGATCCAACTGACCAAACAGCACGGTGATGCCGGCGCCGCAGATCACGCCGCCCAGCAACACACCGGTGACCAGCAGCATCCGGTTCGGCGCCACCGGCAGACGCGGCACCTGCGGCGGATCAATCACCTGCAGCTTGACCTTGTCGGCTTGGGTGTCGGCCGCTTGCGCGATGTTGGCCGACTGCAGCCGGCTTAGCAGGTCCTCATAATTGCGGCGAAGAACGACGTAGTCGCGATCCATGTCCTGATATTCAGCGATCAGTCCTGGCTGCTCGCGTTGTACCTTTTCAAGTCGCTCGCAGGCGTGCACAGCATCGTCACGCTGCCGCTGCAGTGAGATCACCGCCGTATCAGCTTCTATCAGCTTGACCTTCAACTGCTCGTAGACCTGGTTGGGAACAGAGCGCCTCGGAGCGTCGCGCCAGACATTGGCGTTGCTGGGGCTTGCCGAGACGCCGGATTCACGTGGTTCCGACTTCAGCGTCTCGATCAGCTTGCGCTGTGCGACCACGTCCGGATGCTGATTGGTGTCCTTCAGCAGGAGCAGAGCAAGCTGCTCCTCGGCCTCTTGCAGGCGGGACTTCAGCATAGGGCCGCCGCCAACGCTGCCGCTTTCCACGACCAGCATCGGTGGCGTGTTTTCCACCTCCTGACGTAGCGTATTGCGGGCCAGGAGTGCATCCAGCAGCTTGCCCTCCAGGGCCTGGGCCTGAGCACGCGCCGCCTCCAGGGCCGGCACATTCGGGTTGTTGTCGGACGGCAGGATCTCAATGTAGCGGGCGCGAAAGTCGGCTCGGCGCTTCTCGGCGGCGCGAAGCTGCTGCTCATAAGACTGGATCTCGCGCTCCAGGAAGCGACGGGCGTTGTCCATGTCCGTGCGTGAGCCGCCGGTGGCGCTTTCTACAAAGATGGTTAGCAACGCCTGCACGACATCGTGCGCCATCCGGGCGCTCTTGTCGCGGTAGGTGATGGTGAACAGGTTCTTGGCCTGTGGGTTGACCTTGATGTCGAGAGCCAGGCGAGCCAGCAGCCGCTCGCGATCCGAAGCGCTGTTCAAGGTCAAGTCGAGATCAGTCTTGGAAACCAGTTTTTCCAGGTTTGGCCGGCTGAGCAGAGTCTTCTGCAGGATCTCCAACTGGGTGGTTGGCGCTGAATCCGCGGCAATGCCGCGCAACAACGGCGTCAGCACCGCATCGGCATCGACAGATAGGCGTGCGCTAGACTCGAATTGGCTGGGAATGGCGTAGATCCCGGCCCAGCCGATGCCGCACACCAGCCACGCTACCAGCATGCCCATCCAGCGGCGGCGCCAGGCGGCGCGCATGTGGCGCGACAGCGTTGTAAGAGCGGCATCCATAATTGACGAGGGCTCCTAGAACCAGGACTGCGGCACGATCAGCGTGTCGCCCGGGCTCATTTCAATGTTCTGCGCGATGTCACCGTTCTTGATCAGATCGCTCAGCCGCACCCGGATCGATTGCTTGCTACCGTCTGGATCGGTTCGCACCACCACGGCACGGTTGCCGGCGGCGTATTTGGTCAGCCCCTTTGTGGCGATCATGACGTCCAATAAGGTCATGTGGTCGCGGTACGGAATGGCGATTGGATCCGTCGCTTCGCCTATCACGCGCACCTGCCGGTCGGATGGTCCGATGAAGCCGCGCACGATCACCGTGACGTTCGGCTCCTGAATATACTTTGACAGCCGTTTCTCAAGCTCCCGAGCCAACTGCGTCGGTGTCTTGCCGGCGGCGACGATGTCCTCGATCAGCGGCGTCGAGATGCGGCCGTCTGGCCGCACGGCCACGCCAGCCTCGCTGAGATCGGGATTGCGGTAGACAAAGATGCTGAGCGAGTCGCCGGAGCCGATGACGTAGTCGTCCGGCGCCTTGATGGATGGCTTGTGGATCGCCGGCGGCTGGTTTGAGGTACCGAACGGAAGGCTATCGCAACCTGCCAGAAGTGGCATCAGGATGAAGCTGATCAGCAGCGCTAGCCGCGTCTGGCCCCTGATGAAACCGTGCTGTCGTTGAAGCGAGCCGTCCGGCAGGCTGCGTTGCCAATGCACAGCGGGTTGCTTGGGGATTGAAGCAGAGCGATCCTGAATCACGTCACCCCCTGAATGAACCGGGCGGCAGCCGCCGGGTAAACACGTTAGTTGTCTACAATGAAATCGCAAAGCGACAAGCTTTCCACACTAATGAGGCGGCTAACTACGGTGGTAGGCGCGGAAGGAATCGAACCCCCTCTTCTGCCATGTGGTGGCAGCGCTCTGCCAATGAGCTACACGCCTGGCTCGACCTCGTACTTATCTAGAGCATGGTGAAGCGCTGCCTGAACCGGGCAGCCGCCGCCGTTCATCCGATAGGCATAACACTGCAGGTGTAACAGTTCAACATTCGGCTGCAGTCTACCGCAATAAGATCAGCGCTCGCGTCATGATGCTGTGCGGTCGATCGGTCGCGGAGATAGATGGCGTCTTTGGGCATATCAAAGTGTGGATTAGCGCAGAAAACGTCGGAATGAAACCATATTTCGACCGGACTGAGAAAGAATCTTTGACAACGCAATACAACCTAAAAACAAATTGACGGATCAATCACTGATCTGCAACGTTCTCCATCGCTGCCGCTCGTCAGCGACAGCGCATTTTGATGCGTTACCGGAATTTCTTGGGCTCGGGTCGGTCTGACCGTAATAGAAATGGTGACTACTCACTTGAACTTTCGATCGGACGGATAGAAGGGAAAGCCTTGATGCAGCGCATGATGGCTCAATACCTGCCACGTGAAATGGCCGTCCTCGGGCTGATCGAGGCGGCGCTGTCCTTCGCGGCGATCTACGCAATGATCCCACCCGATGGCGCGTCCGCTTTGTTGCCGGACTTTCTCTACGCGCTGCCGCACGACAGCATGATGTTCGCTGCCATCCTGACCCTGGTGACCGGAACCATCGGCCTTTTCATCGGCTTGTATCGCATCGACGTCTGCCTGAACCGCAGGCGCCTGGCGGCGACGGCGGGTGCAGCGGCGGCAATCGTCTTCATTGTCATGCTGGCTGCGAGCAACGGCAGGACGGAGGGCTTTTCCGCGCGGCATGCAATGTTCATCGCCAGAAGCCTGGCCGCATGGCTCGTCACCATGAGCCTGATACGCGCGGTTCACGCCATGACGACCGGACGGGCCGGGTTGATCCGACGTGTCCTGCTGATCGGCGGCCCGCAGCAGGTCGCGTTGATGAAGACCCTGCTGCGCAGCCGCCGCGGCAGCGGCTTTGAACCTGTCATACTGGCTGACACAGAGGTTTCTTGGACGTGGCTACGCCAGCATCGCTTGTGGGGCATCGTCGTAGGACCAGATGCGCCGGATCTGGCAATGGCCGGGTTGCTCGACTGCAGACTGCGCGGCATGACCGTCCTGAGTGACCGGGTCTTCCAAGAGCACTATCTGGGGCGCATTGAACCGGACCGGCTGGTGGCGCAGGACCTGATGACAACCGACGGCTTTACCAGCAGCCAAGCCGGTGCTGTCCTGAAGCGGCTGACCGACCTCGCCTTCGCCATCGTCATGCTGCTTCTGACCTTGCCGTTGATGCTGTTCACCGCGCTGGCAATATGCCTAGATAGCCCCGGACCGATCCTATACCGCCAAGAGCGCGCTGGTCAGCACGACATCGCCTTTACCCTGTTCAAGTTCCGCAGCATGAGGGTCGATGCCGAGCCCGGGGGTGCCCCGCGCTGGGCGCAGCAGCACGATCCACGTATCACCTGCGTGGGCCGCTTCATCCGTGCCACGCGGATTGATGAACTGCCGCAACTGGTCAACGTTATCCGCGGTGACATGAGCCTGGTGGGTCCGCGTCCAGAGCGCCCGCATTTCGTCACGCAACTGGCGCGGGCAATTCCCTTTTATCGAGAGCGTGGGTATGTCAAGCCGGGTTTGACCGGTTGGGCGCAGGTCAACTTTCCCTATGGAGCGTCTGTTGAGGATGCGCGCGAGAAGCTTGCTTACGACTTGTACTATCTGAAGAACCGCTCCTTCCTGCTCGACATGATGATCCTGCTGTCGACGGTTCGTGTCGTGCTGCATTGCCAGGGCGCGCGCTGAATTCCAAATCAGATTGTCTAATCCTGCGCGGGGCAAGAACACGACCCAGCAGCAGATCTGCACCCGCGTCCGCCGTAACCTGACAGAAACAACGCGATGATCATGACCGTCGACATATCTGCGATTGCGCTACTCCATGTTGTTTGCGCCATCGTCTATGCGCTGCTGACTGCCATGATAATCGCTCGTCGTCCGCTGAGCCGGACAGGTGGCTGGCTCGCCCTCGCCTGCCTGATGACCACGATATGGGCAATGGCATTCGTTGTCGCTGACCCGCGGTCGTGCGACCAGCTAGTGGGCTGGCTGGAGCTTGGCCGATCAGCAGCATGGTATGGCTTCATTCTTCATTTGTATCGTCGATCAGTCGGAACGAATGACCAGCTGCTAACCGCTTTCAAGACCATGGGTCTGCTGGCGTTGTTGATGATGATCTGCACGCCGATGGTGGAGTGGCTGTCGGGTCCCGCGATCCCCAGCTTCCAGTCGCTTAGTACGACGACCAGGCTGGGTTTTGCCGTCTGCAACGTGCTGCTGCTCGAGAACCTGTATTTCAACACGCCGGCTGACAGACGCTGGAGCATCAACCTGCTCTGTGTCGCGCTAGGTGGGATTTTCCTTTACGACCTGGTTTTGTATGCCGATGGCGTGCTGTTCCACCGCCTGTCGTTCAGTCTGATGGAGGCACGTGCGCCAGCGACTACTCTGGCCGCGCCACTGATTGCGTTAGCCGCTGCGCGCAACCGCCGATGGTCTGTCAACATCCACGTGTCCCGCGACGTAGTGTTTCACAGCTTCACCCTGATTGGCAGCGGAGTCTTCCTGCTGGCTATTGCGCTGGTCGGAGAGGTGTTTCGTCGCGGCGGCTCAGAATGGGGCAGCGTCGCTGAAGCCAGCCTGGTCTTTGCCGCCGTGCTTACAGTCGCAGTCACCATAACCTCCGGCACCGCACGCTCTCATATCCGCTCGATGGTGGTCGAGAACTTCTTCAGCCATCGCTACGACTACCGCAAGGAGTGGATGCGCTGCATTGATGCTCTGACTGCCCCGGACGCATTCGTCGCGCTGCACAAACGAGCAATCCGAGCAGCGGGGGAGGTTGTGGACAGCCCGGCGGGCGCATTGTTTGTCCGTCCTCCGCAGGACGTTGCTTTCCTATGGGCCGGTTCGTGGAACATGCCGGCGATGACAGCACCCATCCCGCCCGGTCATCCGCTGGTGGGAGCGTTCGGTGACGGTGACTGGATCGTACGTTTGGAGGAACACGCGGACGCTGAAAACTGGTTTCCTGAGCTTTCAAGAAGCTGGCTTGTACTGCCGTTGAACCATTTTGGTGCGCTAATAGGTTTTGTCGTCCTCGCGCGTCCCCGCGCGCAGTTCAAGCTGGACCGTGAAGCCTTTGACCTGCTACGGGTCATTGGACGCGAAATTGCCAGTCGAGTGGCGGAACAACGCGCGGTCCAGGTGTTGAGCCAAACTCAGCAGCTACGAGAATACAGTCAGCGCTTTGCCTTCGTTATCCATGACATCAAGAACGTGTCGGGCCAGTTATCAATGCTTCTGACCAACGCTGAAATCCATGCCGATAACCCGGCGTTCCAGCGCGACATGCTGGCAACGGTGCGAGCTTCCGTCGGCAAGATCACCCGTCTGCTGTCAAGGCTTGAGGCTGAACGGCAGGAGCGTGACCATGCGCTGATCGCCCCAGCGGAGCGTCTGCGCGTCCTTATCGAGACCACCCGGACGGTCAGTGGACGTGACATCCATTTGGACGATCAGGGCGGCGGCATTGGTGCTGCCATTGATCCGGACGCATTCGATATGGTCGTTACTCATATGTTAAATAATGCGCTTGAGGCCTCGGAACCAGACACTGCTGTTCAGATCGTGCTGCGCCTGGAGGCGCACGGCATCGTCGTCGACATCGTCGACCATGGATCCGGCATGGAGCCGGAGTTCGTCCGTGATGAATTGTTCCGCCCACTGCGCACCACCAAGGGTGACGGCCACGGCATCGGCGCCTATCAGGCTCGGGAATTGCTGCGCGATGCCGGCGGCGACCTGCTGGCGATCAGCAAGCGAGGGGTCGGTACAACGATCCGGCTGATCCTGCCGGGGGTGCCGGTTGCGGCGGTCGAAGCACTCTCGACCGAAGTATGACGAGCCTCGTGACGTCTAAGCCAAAGCTGCTGATCGTCGAGGATGACGAGGGCTTGTGCTCGCAGTACCGGTGGGCCTTTCCAGCTTGCGAGATCCTGCTGGCGCACGCCAGGACGCAAGCACTCGCATTGGTTAAACGAGATACCCCACCGATTGCAATTATGGATCTTGGCCTGCCGCCGGATCCCGACGGCGTCAGTGAGGGCTTTGCGACACTGTCTGAGACGTTGCGGATTGCCCCACAGACCAAGGTCATCGTAGTCACCGGCAACGGCGACCGAAGGCACGCGCTTCGGGCGATTGCTTCGGGAGCCTATGATTTCTGTGAGAAGCCGGTCGAGATCGAGGTGCTGCGCACGATCATTGACCGTGGCTTGAATGTGCATCGGCTGGAGGAAGAGAATCGGCGCCTTGCCGCGGTGCCGGCACGTTCCGCGATCGAGCGAATCGTGACCGCCAGCCCCGTCATGCTGAAGGTCTGCCGCGACATCGAGAAGATCGCCACGACCAACGTGCCGGTGTTGCTACTGGGCGAAAGCGGCACCGGTAAGGAGGCGCTGGCGCGTGCGGTGCACGACCTGGGACCACGCAGCCCAAATCCCTTCATTGCCATCAACTGCGGCGCGATCCCTGAAAACCTGCTGGAGAGCGAGCTGTTTGGCCACGAGCGCGGTGCCTTCACCGGGGCGGTGAAGCAGACCATCGGCAAGATCGAGGGGGCGAACAAGGGTACGTTGTTCCTCGATGAGGTTGGCGATCTGCCGCATCCATTACAGGTCAAGTTGCTGCGTTTCCTGCAGGACCAGATCGTCGAGCGGATCGGCGGCCGGCAGAAGATCCAGGTGGATGTCCGTATTGTCTCCGCTACCAACGCAAACCTCGACGAGAAGATCCAGCAGGGCGCTTTTCGCAGCGACCTGTTCTACCGAATGAACGCCTTTACTATTCGCATCCCGCCGCTGCGCGAGCGCGGCAGTGACATCGCACTAATAGCAAATTTCTTCCTTAATCGGTTCAACAAGGAGTTCGGCCGCGGCATCCGCGGCTTCACTGAGCAGGCCACGGTGGCGATGGGTCTTCACGAATGGCCTGGCAATGTGAGGGAGCTGGAAAACCGCCTCAAGCGGGCGGTGGTAATGGCAGAGCGTCGACTGATCGATGCCACCGATCTGGAACTGACTGCGCCGAAGGGGGAGTTTCCCGACCTTGACCTTCGCGCTGCAAGGCTCCGCGCAGAACGGGAAGTCATTTTGGAAGCATTAGCGCGCAGCAACAACACGCTCTCGGCTGCAGCTCGCTTGCTTGGGATCAGCCGGCCGACCCTGTATGGCCTGATGGAATCGCATGGGCTGGCCATCGAGGCCGCCCGCGGCGGCGACAGCGCAGCGGCTGCCGAAACGACCCTGCAGAACGATTAGAGGACAACGTCATGCGTTACCGCTCCGTCGGCTGGATCATGCTGAGTGCCTTGATCGGCGCATACCCGCTGACCGCGCATGCCGATTACTTCTCGGCTGCCAAATCCGCGCTGAAGAAGGGCGATCTGAAGGCTGCGCAGATCGAGCTGCGCAACGCCGTGCGGGGCGATCCCCAGAACGGCGAAGTGCATTACTGGCTAGGGCGCGTCTCACTGGAGCTTGGTGACCCTGTCGCCGCGGAACGCGAGGCGGTTGCAGCCCGCGAGCGGGCCTATGATCCACATCAAGCGATCCCGTTGCTGGCGCAGGCACTTCTGGCGCAGGGGAAGTTCCAGCAGGTGCTGGACAGCCTGCAGTCGGACGGCAAGGACAAGGCGCTGGATGCCTCCATCCTGGTGTTCCGCGGCTATGCGCAGATCAACCTGAAGCGGCCGGAGGATGCACAACGTTCGTTTGCCGCTGCCGAGGCGGCCGCGCCTGATTCTGCCACACCACTGCTGGCCGATGCACAACTGGCGATGGCTCGCGGCGATCTGGCGGCTGGGCGGGAGAAAATTGACCGAGCAATTGCCGCGCAGCCGAAATCCTCCGAGGCGCTGCTGGCCAAAGCCCAACTGCTGCGCCTGCAGAACGACATCGTGGGCGCGATCGTCGTGTTGGACGGGCTGCTTGCCGACCAACCCAGCGTGATGAAGGCGCGGCTGGAACGCGCCAGCCTGGAGCTTTCCGCCGGCCGTAACGACGCTGCCAAAGCCGATATCGAGACGGTGCTGAAGGGCACGCCGGGCAACATTCAGGCGATTTTTCTACGAAGCGTGATGCAGGCGCAGTCGCACGACTACAAGGCCGCCGATGCCGATCTGGAGCGAATCTCAGGCTTTATCGGTCGCATCCCACGCGCCTATTATCTGCAGGCACTGGTGAAGGAGCAGCTTGGCCAGCTGGAGCAGGCGGAGGATGCGGCACGCAAGTATCTTGCTCGCTCACCGAACGACCTGACGGCCTACAAAGTGCTGGCACGGATCCAGTTCGCCAAGCGCCGGCCGGACGAGGTGATCGACACCTTGGCGAAGGTCGCGGAAACGGGCAAGGCGGATGCCGAGGCGTATGACCTGCTGGGCCGGGCCTATGCAGCCGCCGGCCAGGGCCAGCAAGCTGTCGAGTCGTTTCAAAAGGCCGAAACAATTGCGCCAAATGACGTTGGCGTGCAGACCCGTCTCGCCTCAGTGCGCATGGGGCTCGGCGACCCGGATGCGGCCATGGGTGACCTTGAGCATACGCTGCAACTCGCGCCGAAACTGCCGGCTGTCGGCGAGGCGCTGTTCTTTGCCGCGCTCGCTACCGGGGATGTGGGCAAGGCCGACGAAGCGCTGGCCAGGATCCGCGCCGCTCAGGGCCAGACAGAGGTCGTCGGCAACCTGGAAGGTCTGATGAAACTGGCGCAGCTCGACTTCGCTGGCGCCAAGGCCAGCTTCACCGAACTTGCTGGCAAATATCCGGACTTCACACCGGCGCGGATCAATCTTGCCCGGGTGGACGGCATGCTGGGGGAGCGGCAGGCGGCGGACATGCTCCTGACCAATCTGCTGGCCAAGCAGCCGGCCGCTGAACCTGCCTTGACCATGGTGGTGGCGGGTGATGTGCAGGCGAACAAGCTGGCGCAGGCTGCCGAGGTGCTGGAAAAGGCGCACCACAGTGCACCCGGTCAGACGCGGATCACGGTCACGCTCGGTGACGTCTACATCCGCGCTGGCACGGCGCAGAAGGCGTTGGACCTGGCAGCGGCAGAGACCTCAGCAAACGCAGCCTCGGTCGACATTCTCAGCATGCGCGTGGCTGCCTATCTGGCATTGGGTCTGAAAAAGGATGCCGAACAGGCCCTGATGGACATCCTGAAGCAGGACAGCAAGGTCGCCGGTGCACGGCGCAAGCTTGTCGCCCTGCTGATCGAGAGCGGCGATTTCGAGACGGCCCGCAACGTGCTGACGACGGGCTTGGCTGCCGCGCCGCACGACTATCCGTTGTATCAGGACTGCGTTCTGGTGGATCTGAAGGCGAAGGGCTTGGACGCAGCGTTGGCGACCGCCGACAGAATGCAGTCGCAGAACCAGGATTTTTCGATGATCGGGGCGCTGAAAGGCGATCTGTATATGGCGGTCAATCGTCCGGCCGATGCCGTGACCGCCTATGCCGATGCGAACGACAAGGCACCTTCCGCCATCCTGGCGACCCGCCAGGCGGGTGCGATGCTGCGGTCGGGCCGAGCGGACGAAGCGGGCAAGCTGCTGGTGGACTGGCTGGGAAAACACCCCGATGACCTCGTTGTCATGGCCGAGGCCGCACAGCTCAGCATCGCCGCTGGCAAGCTGGACGACGCGGCGGCGAATCTGCAGCTACAATTAAAGCACAAGCCGCATGATGCGGTGGCGTTAAACAATCTCGCCTGGGTGTATCAGCAGCAGGGCAAGGACGCGCCGGCCCAGACGCTGGCGCGTCAAGCCTATCTGCTGTCGCCGGGTCCGCAGACGGCCGACACTCTGGGTTGGATCCTGACCAACACAGGAAACGCCAGAAGCGGCGCAGTCCTGCTGCGCCAGGCGAGCGGCGCCGGTGCCAGCGACCCGCGGATCCTGTATCACTACGCAGTTGCCTTGAATGACACCGGCGACCGCGACACTGCCAAGCGCGCCTTGCAGGCCGTGGTTTCCAATCAGGCAGAGTTCAGGGAGAAGCAGCTGGCGCAGAAGCTGCTCGACGATCTGTCAAAAGGCTCGTGACCTCATGACGGAAGGCTGATCCGGATGGATCCCATTCGGTTGCTGACGTTTTCCACCCTGTTCCCGCATGCCGCGCGACCCAACCAGGGCATCTTCGTGGAAAACCGGCTGCGTCACCTGCTGGCCAGCGGCTCGGCCAGCAGCCTTGTGCTGGCGCCGGTGCCCTGGTTCCCTAGTCGCTCCGCACGGTTTGGCGACTGGTCTGTAAACGCGCGGGCACCGTTGCAGGAGAGACGGCATGGCATTGAGATCCACCATCCGCGGTATCCGGTCCTGCCGAAAGTCGGCATGTCGATCGCACCGTGGCTGCTGTACCAAGCGATGGTGCCGCAGGTCGTGCGTCTGCTGGCGGAAGGCCATCGCTTCGACCTGATCGACGCACACTACCTTTATCCCGACGGTGTGGCGGCAAGCTGGATCGGACGACGGTTTGGGATGCCGGTCGTGATGACAGCGCGCGGCACCGATGTGAACCTGATCCCGCGCCACCTAGTGCCGCGTCGGCTGATCCAGGGCGCCATTCGGGATGCCGGCGCGCTGATTGCGGTGAGTGCCGCGCTGAAGGCGGTGTTGGTGAGCCTGGGTGCGCCCGACGACAAGGTGACGGTGCTGCGGAACGGGGTGGAGACAGAGTTGTTCTCCCCGCCGGCGGATCGCGCGGCGGCCAGGCGGGCGCTGGGATGGCAAGGTCCAACGCTGCTGTCAGTGGGCGGGCTGATCGAGCGCAAGGGCCATCACCGCACCATTGAGGCGATGCGCCAGCTTCCTGAGTTTTCACTGATGATCGCCGGCGAGGGCCCAGAGCAGAATCGCTTGGAAGGGCTTATCAACGCCCATGGTCTGAACGATCGGGTACGCCTGCTGGGGGCAAGGCCACATCAGCAACTGCCGGCCTTGTATGGCGCCGCTGATGCCTCGGTTCTTGCCTCATCACGTGAAGGCTGGGCCAACGTGCTGCTGGAGTCGATGGCCTGCGGTACGCCGGTAGTCGCAGGCAACATCTGGGGCAATCCGGAGGTGGTGCGGGTGCCGGCTGCAGGGCTGATCTACGAGCCGAACACGCCGGAAGGCATCGCTGCCGGCGTAAGACGATTGTTCGCTGATCTGCCCGATCGAGCTGCAACCCGGGCCTATGCGCAGACCATGAGCTGGGACGAGACCACGGCGGGGCAAATGGCCGTGTTCCGCCGGTTGCTTGCGACGCGGGTTGGCCTGCTGCCATAGAGCTGTGGGATGCCGGCGTGACATCGGCAACCGCCTGCCACCGGCTGCCAATCGTTGCGCATGCGCCGACACCTACGCTTTGCAGTGGCCACCCTAGCCTCTATGGTTATCCTTTCGATGACAGGTTGTTTAGCCAGCCGACATACAAACGCATGGGATCGTGGTCAGCTTGACGGAACCATCATCATCCGGATTACTGTAAGTCATGTCCGCTTCCGTCGCGGAACGGGCGCCCGAACCACTGCTGGAACTGCCGGGCGGCTTCCCGCCAGACACGATAAGTTTTGCCACATGCACGGTCGTGGCATTGATGCTCGCGTATTACGTTTCATTCTGGATACAGCTTTCCAGTGCCTCAACCGCTGGCGTCTGCGTGGCGATCGTGTCGCAGCCGCAGACCGGGGGCACGTTGTCGAAGGCGCGCTATCGCGTCGCTGGCACCATCATCGGCGGTGTTGCAGCAGTCATCGCAACCTCATTGTTCGGACAGGACCGCACGTCGCTGCTGGTGGTCTTCACCCTCTGGCTTGCGGGCTGCACCTTCGTGGCCTCCCTACTCAAGGATTTCCGGGCGTATGGGGCGGCGTTAGCTGGCTACACGCTTGCGATCGTCTCGGTCACCGACGTCGACCTGCCTCAGGATGTGTTCATCACCGCGCTGGACCGCGTTGCCGCGATCTTGGTGGGTGTTGCCAGCCTGGCACTGGTGAACAGCGTGTTCGCCCCTGCCGACGCGTGGCAAACATTGACCGCACAACTGCGTACGCGGATCAGCGAAACCACCGAGCAGGTTATCCGCATGATCACGGGAGAGTCGGTGGCCGCATCCGCCGCGGATGAGGCGGAGTGCGCGGCGGCGATTCTGGCGCTGCGCACCGAGGCAACCTACGTCGCCAGTGAGCTTCAGGACGGCGGGCAACGCGCGGCGGGGGCGCGCAGCACGATCGTTGCATTGCTTGGAATGCTGTCCGTCGGCCGCGCGATCGCGACAGGCATCGCCCATACTGCGCCGGACCCGGCGATCAACCGGGCGATCGACCGGGCGGTCGTCGCGCTGCGTGATCCGAACTTCGATATGGCGACTTTTCACCGGCCGCCCGAAGACGAGGATTCGGCTGCAACCTTGCCACAGGCCTTTGTGCTGGAGCGGGTGCACGAGCTTCTGTTGCAGTACGGGATTGCTCGCGACGGGTTTTCCGCGCTCGCGTTCGGCCGGCAGCCGGTTCGAACGGTCAGGCTGACCAGCTATCACGACTGGATTGGCGCCCTGCTAAACGCTATCCGAACGTCAATTGTTGTTGGACTGTCCTCACTCTTCTGTATTTACGCCGGCTGGAGCGGTGCGACGCTGATGCTGGTGCAAATTGCCGCCGTCATCACGCTGCTGAGCATTCAGCCCGATCCCAGCAAAGCCGGGATCGGCTTCTCCGCCCAGGTGCCGCTGGCCATCGTTGCGGCCGGCGTCGTGGGATTCCTGCTGCTGCCCAAGGTTGGCGACTTCGTTCCCTTTACCTTGGCTGTGGCCCCGTTCGCCTGGATCGCCTGCGTCGTGGCACGACACCCTCGCTCACTCGCCGGCGCCGGCACCGGCATGCTGCTGTGGTATGTGCTGTTGCTGGCGCCGACCAATCCGCCGAGTTATGACCTTTCGACGTTTCTTAACATGAGCCTGGAGTTGTCCGGCGCGATGCTGGCGGTGCTGGCCGGATTCGCGGTGGTCCTGCCGGTCTCGCCACCGCGGCGGCTCTATCGAGTGATCGATTCGGCTGTAAGGGATTTGCAGGACACGCTTGCCCAGGTCGATCTGCCGGACCGAACAGCAACGCTGACGTCCCGATATGACCGCTTCGCTGCCGGATTGCTCTGGCTGGGACGCCGGACACCGGCGCGGCTGGTTCTACTATCGCGGATACGCGATATGGGCGATCTGGATGTGGCCCTGCAGCGTGCGAAGGGAGGACTTGAAGCGATCCTGCACCAGGCGCCTGCCCTTGCCCCTGAAGTCGCCGCAGCGCGGGTGGCACTGGTCCATCCGGCCGCCACCAAACTGCAAGCAGCCGCAGCCGCCTTGCTGCAGGCAAGCCAAGTCAAGGAGATGATGACGCCGGCGGTGCTGCAGGCGGCTTCAGGCCTGTATGGCACTTCTCTTCTGCTGCAGCGGCAGCGGCGTTTCCTCCGGCTTGCCGGGCTGCCGGTAGCGCCTTGAGATGTGGAAGGAGACCAACATCGGCGGCGTGTTCATGGCGCCGATCCTGCCGTATATGTTGGTTGCGCTTATCATCTATTCTCTGCTGCGCCCAATCATGGTTCGGTTGCAGTTTTCGCGCTGGACCTGGAACCCGCCGCTGGCCGAGACCGGATTGTATATATGCATCCTGTGGCTTCTGGTCGCCTTCTTCTAAGCGGATAGTTCCATGTTCAAACGCGCCCGCCGCATTATCCGCATCTATGTCACCCTGTCGATCCTTGCCGGGGCCGCGCTGGGTTCGGTTTGGCTGTGGAATCACTATCTGGTTGGGCCGTGGACTCGGGACGGGCAGGTGCAGGCGAACGTCGTCAACATTGCTCCGGAGGTATCAGGCCGCATTGTCAGTCTGCCGGTTACCGACAATCAACTGGTGCACAAGGGCGACCTTCTGTACGAGATCGATCCGTTCGACTACCAGGTGGCACTGGCCTCGGCGGAGGCGGATTTCCAGAGCAAGCAGGCCAGCCTGCAGAACGCCAAGACCGAGGCGGAGCGACGCAAGGAGCTGAACACGCTGTCAACCTCGGTAGAGGAAAAGCAGACCTATTCGACCAACGCCGATGTGGCGCAGGCGACCTATGCGTCCTCGATGGCCAACCTGTCGGAAGCCCGCATCAACCTGCAGCGCGTCAAGGTCGTTTCCCCGGTGAACGGCTATGTCTCCAACCTGCTGCTGCGGCTGGGCGACTATGCGACCAAGGGCACGCGGAACATCTCAGTCCTGGACAGCGACAGCTTCTGGATTGCAGCCTATTTCGAGGAAACCAAGCTGCACGGGATCCATATCGGCGACCCGGCGAGCATGGCGCTGATGGGTTTCACCACGCCTTTACGGGGGCACGTGGACAGCATCGCCCGCGGCATCAATTCGACCAACTATGATCCAGGCACACTGGGTCTTGCCAGTGTCAGCCCCGTGTTCACCTGGGTCCGCCTGGCGCAACGGATCCCGGTCAGAATCCACATCGACGAGGTGCCGCCTGGCGTGCTGTTGGCGGCCGGCGAGACCGCCACCGTCAGTGTCGGGCCGCAGGCGGCAGCCGGCCGGAGCGCGATGCACGGCATCATCGCCCGCTTGTTTTCCGAATAGGCCCCGTTTTTTTCAAACCAGCCGCGCCTGGCGAACAGCGGCTGCAATGAAACCGGCAAACAACGGATGTGGCGCGAATGGCTTGGACTTCAGCTCCGGGTGATATTGCACGCCGACGAACCACGGATGGCCGGGAAGCTCAATAATCTCCGGCAGCACGCCGTCCGGCGACATCCCAGAGAAGCACAGGCCGGTTGCCTCCAGCGGTGCCCGGAAGTTGACGTTGACCTCATAACGGTGGCGGTGGCGCTCCTCGATCATGGCTGAGCCTCCATAGATCTGGCGGATCAGGCTGCCTTCGCGCAGCAGCGCGGGATACGCGCCCAGCCGCATCGTGCCGCCCTTGGCGTCCGCTTCGCTGCGCCGCTCAATCTGGTTGCCGCGCGCCCACTCGGTCAGCAAGCCAACGACCGGGACGTCGCATGGACCGAACTCGGTCGAGGTGGCATCGGGCAAGCCGGCGAGGTTGCGGGCGGCTTCGATCACCGCCATCTGCATGCCGAAACAGATGCCGAAGAACGGAACGTTACGCTCACGGGCAAATCTGACCGCCTGGATCTTTCCGGGCGTGCCGCGTTCACCAAAACCACCCGGCACCAGGATGCCATGGACGTCTTCCAGCCGATGCACCGCGTCGCGCTGTTCAAAAATCTCACTGTCCACCCAGTCGACGCGGACCCTGACCCGGTTGGCGATGCCGCCATGGTTCAAGGCTTCGGACAGGGACTTATAGCTGTCGAGCAGGTTGGTGTACTTGCCGACGATGGCGATACGGACCTCGCCCTCCGGGGTCTGCACGATGTTCACGATGCGCTGCCAACGCGACAGGTCGGGTTTGGCATCCGCGTTCAGACCAAAATGGCGAAGGACTTCCTTGTCCATGCCTTCGTGATGGTAGGCGATCGGCACCTGGTAGATGGTGGCGACATCCAGCGCCGGGATCACGGCAGCGGGGCGGACGTTGCAGAACAGCGCAATCTTGCGTCGTTCGTTTTCTGGTATCGGGCGGTCGCAGCGGCACAGCAGCATCTGCGGCTGGATGCCGACGTTCAGCAGCTCTTTCACTGAATGCTGGGTTGGCTTGGTCTTCAGCTCGCCGGCTGAGGGGATATAGGGCACCAGGGTCAGGTGCACGAACATCGCATTTTCGGGGCCGAGTTCGTTGCCCAACTGGCGGATGGCCTCGAGGAAAGGCAGGCTCTCGATGTCGCCGACCGTGCCGCCGATCTCCACCAGCACGAAATCAAAGGCTTCGGTATCGCGCGTGATGACTTCCTTGATCGCGTCGGTGATGTGCGGGATCACCTGGACGGTGGCGCCGAGGTAGTCGCCCCGTCGCTCCTTGGCGATCACGTCCTGGTAGATCCGGCCTGTGGTGGCATTGTCGAGCTTCGTCGCGTGCACGCCGGTGAAACGCTCGTAGTGCCCCAGGTCGAGGTCGGTTTCCGCACCGTCATCGGTGACGAAGACCTCGCCGTGCTGATACGGGCTCATGGTGCCGGGGTCGATGTTCAGATAGGGATCGAGCTTGCGCAGCTTCACGCTGAAACCGCGGGCCTGCAGCAGGGCACCAAGCGCCGCTGCTGCGATTCCTTTGCCCAGAGATGAGACCACGCCGCCGGTAACAAACACGTATCGCGTCATGGGCGCCCAGCATAGCGAACCGGGTCGGGCTTATGGAAGCCCGACGATATATAAACGTCGATTTGACGATTATCAGTTCGTTGGAGCCGACGGGGCTGCCGGCACAGTCGGCTTTGGCGGTGCGGCGGGTGTCGCGGTGCTGGCTGGCGGGGTGTCCAGGATCGATCGGCCGGACGTGGCAGAGGAGCCACGGTTCAACAGCGCCAAGGTCAGCGACAGCCCCATGAAGATCACTGCCAGAATGGCGGTCGTGCGGGTCAGCAGGTTGGCCGTACCGCGGCCGGACATAAACGAGCCCATTCCCTGGGAACTGCCAATGCCCAGGCCGCCACCCTCGCTGCGCTGGATCAGCACGACGCCAATCAATGCCAGGGTGACGAACAGGTGGATGATCAGCAGGACGGTGCTCAACGGGAGGGACTTTCAGACAGGCCAGGCGACGACGCGCCGCCCGGCGCCTTCTATCGCGCGCCTCTTAAACGGCCTTGGCAACGCGGGCAATTGCCAGAAATGCCTGGGCATCCAGGCTGGCGCCCCCCACCAGCGCACCGCCGACTTCCTGGGTTGCCAGGAGCGAAGCCGCATTGTCCGGTTTGACGGAGCCGCCATAAAGGATGCGGATGGCTTGACCGCTGTCGCCGAACTGGCGAAGCAGCTCCTGACGGATGAAGGCGTGCATGATGGCGACATCCTCATTGGTTGCGCTCTTGCCGGCACCGATGGCCCATATCGGCTCGTAGGCGACAACGCCGCTGAACGGCTTCGGCAGGCTGCCAGCCAACTGCCAGCCGACCACTTCAGTTTCCTGCCCACCGCTGCGCTGGTCGGCGGTCTCGCCGACGCAGACGATAGGGGTCAGACCAGCCGCCACCGCGGCCAAGGTCTTCTCTCGCACCAGTTCGTCGGTTTCCCCGTGATTCTGCCGGCGCTCGGAGTGGCCGAGGATGACCCACGAGGCACCAGAATCACGCAGCATGGGCGCGGCGATATCGCCGGTGTGCGGACCTTGCTTGGCTTCATGACAGTCTTGCCCGCCGACGGCGATCCCGGTGCCGGCTAGAGCTTGAGCGACGGCGGCAACATGGAGCGCGGGCGGACAAACCACCAGCTCGGCAGTAGTGTCTGACGCGGTGCCATCCTGAACGCCGGCAGCGATTGCCCGGGCCAACGCGACAGCATCGGCGGCCAAACCATGCATCTTCCAGTTTCCGGCAATCAGTTGTGGCATCGGGTGGCATACCTTTGTTCTGCTGCGACAGGCAGCTAGCGCACTGGATGCCAGCGTCAAGAGCAAAGGCGCGGATGCAGCTTTACTTCTCGCCGCAACAATGCGACCCCTAATCACACACGTCCAGATAAGAAGTTCCCGACCCATGAGCGAAGCAGCGACTCTAGCCCGGCCTGGCCTGAAGACCGAGTATTTCGACGTCCTGATCGTCGGGGCGGGAATTTCGGGTGTCGGCGGCGCCTATCACCTGACCAAGCAATGTCCCGACAAAAGCTTCGTCGTTCTAGAGGCGCAAGAGAGCTTCGGCGGAACCTGGCTGACGCATCGCTATCCTGGCATCCGCTCCGATAGCGACCTGCACACTTTTGGCTATCGCTTCAAACCGTGGACCAGCGCACCGATCGCCACCGCTGCGGAAATCCGGTCCTATATGGGCGAGGTCATCGCCGAGAACGATCTGGAACGACACATCCGCTACCAGCACCGGATCACCTCTGCAAGCTGGTCAAGCCAGGAGAACCTGTGGACGATCGAGGCCACAAGGTCAGACACCGGCGAGGCCGTCCGTTTCAGTGCCAACTTTCTTTGGATGTGTCAGGGCTACTACCGGCACTCTGAGGGCTACACGCCGCAGTGGGACGGGATGGAGCACTTCCAGGGACGCATCGTGCACCCGCAGACCTGGCCTGACGGTCTGCAGCTACAGGGGAAGAACGTCGTCGCCATCGGCTCGGGCGCGACCGCGGCGACCTTGGTGCCGGCAATCGCAGGCGATTGTCGCCACGTCACGATGCTGCAGCGTTCGCCGACCTATTTCCGGACCGGGCGGAACGCCATCGCCCTGGCTGAAGAACTGCGCAATCTGCAGGTTTCCGAGGAGTGGATCCACGAGATCGTCCGCCGGAAGATCCTGTTCGAGCAGGATGTCTTCACCCGTCGATCGTTCACCGAGCCTGAGCAGGTCAAGCAGGAACTCTTGAGCGCCGTTCGAGCGGAACTGGGGCCGGACTATGACGTGGAGACGCATTTTACGCCTAGTTACCGGCCGTGGCGACAGCGCATCGCCTTCGTGCCCGATGCCGACCTGTTCAAGGGCATTGCCTCCGGCAAGGCATCTGTGGTGACGGATGAGATCGAGCGGTTCACCGCGACGGGCATCCAGCTAAAATCGGGCCGCACGTTAGAGGCAGACGTCGTGATCGCCGCGACCGGCTTCCATTTGAATGTGCTGGGCGACATCGACTTCACGATCGATGACCAGCCGCTGGTGTTCTCGGACACCGTGACGTATCGCGGGATGATGTTCACCGGTGTGCCGAACATGGCCTGGGTGTTTGGCTATTTTCGCGCCAGTTGGACCTTGCGGGCGGATCTGGTCGGCGATTTCGTCTGCCGGCTGCTGAACCACATGAAGAGCAAGGGAGTCAGTCGGGTGGCGCCGGCGCTGCGGCCGGAGGACCGGGACATGAAGTTGCTGCCCTGGATCGATCCGGAGAACTTCAATCCCGGCTACATCATGCGCGGGATGCACCTGCTGCCGAAGCGTGGCGACAATCCGGTCTGGCAGCATAGTCAGGATTACTGGGCCGAGAAGGACGCGTTCCCGGCGATTAACCTGGACGACGGAACGTTCATCTACGGATAAACAAAATAGCCAAGGTGGCATCGTCTTAGACTGGAGAGTCGACGGGTAGGAGCTCGACCGGTCAGGGCTCGACAGGCCGCGATGCCGACTTCTGTCAGTGGATCTGTAATACGGCACCCGCGTGGCGCAAGCTTGCCGGCTTGACCAGGCCGGCTGAGGCCACGCGAACCGAGTGCAGCGTGCCCTCGATTTCTCGCGTCCAGAAGTCCAGGAACTTGTGCAGCACCGGGTAGCGCGGAGCAATATCCAGATCCTGCCAAACATAGGACTGAAGCAGATTGGGATGGTCCGGCAGATGGTAGAGGATCTCAGCGGTAGTAAGGCGATAATCTTGCAACTGCCGAACAAGGCTCATGATTGTTCCACTTCTTTTCAATGCGCATCGCCAGTCCGCGCCGCTCCCAGGGACGGGAATGTCGGCTGGATGACAGCATGATGTCGGAGAAAGGCTGCTATTCGCAACTAGAAACACAACAATTTCAGCAACTTAGCACTCGGCACGAAGGAGTGCTGCTAGAGCTTGACATGTTGTTGCAGTGGGGTTAGATCGCTGGCACTCCCCATGCGGGAGTGCTAATTATCAGCTAGGCGCTTATACAAGGCCTGTGCCTGATGTTGGCAATCCGTTCAAACTTTGACTGAGAACGAACTCAGGAGCGTCTTAACATGAGTTTCCGTCCCCTGCATGACCGGGTTGTTGTCCGGCGTCTGACCGCCGAAGAGAAGACGTCTGGCGGGATCATCATCCCTGATACGGCCAAGGAAAAGCCGATGGAAGGCGAAGTCGTTGCCGTTGGTCCAGGTGCCCGCAACGAGCAGGGCCAACTGGTAGCCTTGGACGTCAAGTCCGGCGATCGGATTCTGTTCGGCAAGTGGTCCGGCACCGAGGTGAAGCTGAACGGTGAGGAACTCCTGATCATGAAGGAGTCCGATATCATGGGCGTCATTGATGCTACGGCGATACCCGGCAAGAAGAAGGCTGCCTAACCGCTAGCTCTTCGGTCGCTAAAAAATCAGATACACGAGGGATTACATAGAATGGCTGCAAAGGACGTACGCTTCGGCGGCGAAGCTCGCCAGCGCATGCTGCGTGGCGTGGACATCCTGGCTGACGCCGTAAAGGTGACGCTGGGACCCAAGGGACGCAACGTCGTTCTGGACAAGAGCTTTGGCGCCCCCCGGATTACCAAGGATGGTGTCACCGTTGCCAAGGAGATCGAGCTGGCTGACAAGTTCGAGAACATGGGCGCGCAGATGGTGCGCGAAGTGGCCTCGAAGACCAACGATATCGCCGGCGACGGCACCACAACTGCGACGGTGCTGGCACAGTCGATCGTGCGCGAGGGCGCCAAGGCTGTCGCCGCGGGCATGAACCCGATGGACCTTAAGCGCGGTATTGACCGTGCGGTCACCGCGGTTGTCGAAGAGCTGAAGAAGCGGACAAAGAAGATCACCACGCCCGCTGAGACCGCGCAGGTTGGCACCATCTCCGCCAACGGCGAGAGCGAGATCGGCAAGATGATTGCCGAGGCGATGCAGAAGGTGGGCAACGAGGGCGTCATCACCGTCGAGGAAGCCAAGGGCATCAACACCGAACTGGATGTCGTCGAAGGCATGCAGTTTGACCGTGGCTACGTGTCTCCGTACTTCATTACCAATGCGGAGAAGATGATCGCAGACATGGATCAGCCGTACATCCTGATCCATGAAAAGAAGCTATCCGGCCTGCAGCCGATGCTGCCGCTGCTGGAAAGCATCGTGCAGTCTGGCCGTCCGCTGGTCATTATCGCCGAAGACGTCGAGGGCGAGGCCTTGGCGACGCTGGTGGTGAACAAGCTGCGCGGCGGCCTGAAGGTGGCAGCAGTGAAGGCTCCTGGGTTTGGAGATCGGCGCAAGGCCATGCTGGAGGACATTGCGGTCCTGACCGGCGGCACGGTGATCAGCGAAGACCTTGGCATCAAGCTTGAGAACGTGAAGCTAAACGATCTCGGGAAGGCCAAGAAGATCCTGATCGAGAAGGAAAACACAACGATCGTCGAGGGTGCTGGCAAGAAACCCGACATCCAGGGCCGTTGCACGCAGATCCGCGCGCAGATTGAGGAGACCACCTCGGACTACGATCGTGAGAAGCTGCAGGAGAGGCTGGCGAAGCTGGCCGGCGGCGTGGCCGTCATCCGCGTCGGCGGCAGCACCGAAGTCGAGGTGAAGGAGCGCAAGGACCGTGTGGACGACAGTCTGCACGCAACCCGTGCGGCCGTTGAGGAAGGCATCGTTCCAGGCGGCGGCGTCGCGCTGGCTCGGGCCTCATTGGTCCTGTCCAAGCTTAAGGCGGATAACGACGACCAGCGCTTCGGCGTCGAGATCGTCCGCAAGGCGATCCAGACACCGCTGCGTCAGATTGCCGAGAATGCCGGTGAGGACGGTGCGGTGATCGCCGGAAAGACGCTGGAGAAAGACGAGTACAATTTCGGCTTCGACGCCCAGTCTGGTGAGTTCAAGGACCTGGTGAAGGCCGGCATCATCGACCCGACGAAGGTCGTGCGCACCGCACTGCAGGACGCTGCTTCGGTGGCCGGGCTGCTGGTGACGACCGAGGCGATGGTAGCCGAGAAGCCGGAGAAGAAGGGTCCGCCGATGCCTGCGGGTGGCGGTGGTGGAATGGGTGGCATGGGCGGCATGGGCGACATGGACTTCTAATCCTTGCGCTTGGCGGAAGAAATGGAAGGGGCGGATCGCAAGGTCCGCCCCTGTCTTTCTCCTGCTTATGGCAGAGCGTCCGGCCGCGGTAGTTCCTGAATGACAGCGTCGCGTTCCTCCAGGCTCGCTAAACGCGAGACGTTCTTTCCATGCGCCTAGGCCTCGATGCACATGGCGCGTATGCTCGGCATCCAGTTCTGGTCCACCTCCCATATTGTCCGGAAAAGCCCCTGGGTTGGCGGCATCGTCGAAATGCCCCCCGGCGCGTGTTCCAGAGTCCCATTTGCCCAAGCAATTTGCCGTTCGGCCGCGAGCCAGAAATGCATCCAAAGCGGCATATCGATCAGGATGATGTGCGTCGCTCGGGAAATCCGGGAGGCGATTGAGGCTTGCTGACCAAGACCATCGATTAGCCAACTGTCTTCCTGAAGGATTGCAGTGTGCTGGCTTTCATAAGCTTCGGTCGGCGTTAGTTTCCAGCCCTCTTGCCACAGCAGCCGATCGATTTCGAGGTGCCGTAGTCCCGTGCGCTCCGCCAGGATGCGAGCCAGCGTCGATTTGCCCCCGCCCGAATTTCCGATCACGACGATGCGCGGCACAGCCTGCCTCCTGCAGCCAGCCAGTCCTTACGAGAGCCTGACTGGCGCGGCCAGTTGGCCCATGATAACTCGATCAGATGGCGACTGAAACGGTTTCCAAGAGAAATCCCGATGGGTTGGCCCGTGATCCGTCGCGGGTCGGGTGGCTGGACGGATTGCGCGGCATCGCGGCACTTCAGGTCCTGCTGCTTCACTATGTCACGGCCTTTCTTCCAAGTATCGGTCTGCGCGATCCCCGCCTGATGCATTTCGCGTGGGAACGCGCATTCATCAACACACCGATTTTCCTGCCGTTCGACGGGTATTCGGCGGTCTATATTTTCTTCTTGCTCAGCGGCGTCGCGCTGACCTATTCGTTCCAGGCTCATCCCTATTCCATCGGACCAGGCATCGCGCGGCGGGTGATCCGGCTTGGCGTGCCGATGCTGGCTGCGATCACGCTGGGCGCGGTCTGGCATCGGCTCTGGCCGGGCGCACATCTTGCCGCGGCGCGGCTGTCCGGATCGATGGCCTGGCTTGGCAGCGTCGGACCAGTCCGGACCGGGTTTGCGGCGATCGTTCATCAGGCCGGGTTGGAGGGACTTCTTGCAGGATATCGCGAAATGTCCGTTCTGACCCCGGCGGCTCGGGACTGGTTCGGTCTGGTCCCGCTGGTCCGCTCATTCAACGCGCCGCTATGGACACTTCATATCGAGTTTGTCGGTTCGCTGATCGTGCTTGGTCTTGTGGCCCTCCGCCAGGCAATCGGGCGCATCCCGCATCTGATTGCCTGCCTGTTGCTGATTGCCGCGCTGGCGTCGAGTTTGTTGTCGCTGTTTATTGTCGGGCACCTGGCGGCCGCGTGGCTTCGCACCTCGGCCGCTTCCCGGAAGAACCTGATGCTGGGCATTGGACTCGTGGAATTGGGCATTCTGCTCGACACCACTGATACAATGGGCTTCATGACCTGGTTACATGATCTGCTTCCAACCCCGTTCATTGGCAAGGCGGTTACAGCGGCAGAGGCGCAGAGAATGGCGGGCGCGGCGGCGCTGTTTCTCGGTGTTGCCTGCCTTCCGCAAGCGCAGAACTGGCTTTCGCGAGCTGGCGTGCGATGGCTTGGCAAGATTTCATTCAGCTTGTACCTGACGCATTTCCCGGTGCTGTTCACCGCTGCATCCGCCGCTTTTGTGGCGATCACGCCCCACCTGCCTTATCTGCTTGCGGTTCTGGTCGTCACGGTCGCGGGATCTCTGCTCAGCATGGTCATCGCGGTCGGTTTTGAAGCGGCCGTCGATGGTCCTGCCATCCGGCTGAGCCGGCTTGTCTTCCGGCTGCTGGTCAACCTGCGACCATTGCCGCCGTCAGCCGCTGCAGCGGCGGGCTTCCAATCCATTGAAGGGGAAGGGATCCGATCTTGGCCCGATGCTCGGCCGGCAGCCTCTCGACATTCGAACTAACGCTGTCCGCCGCTAATCCTTGACCTCGTTGTCAACAGCAGCGGTCTCCGGCCGCGACACGGGTTGTGTCGGACGGTCAACCGGCGCGGGGGGTAAGCTGGGGGCGGCGGCCTTATGGGGCTTCGGCGGTGGCGGCACCCATGGACGGTCCCCTCGTGCGGTTCGATCAGTCAGGATTAGGGCGCCGTCGTGCTCCAGCCAGATCGCCGCGCTGCCGTAACGCCATACGGTGAAACGATCAACGAGCTGCGGCCACGGACGTGGGCATAGGCCGCGGGCCGGCTCCGCGGAGACGATGACCGAGACCTGCCTGCAAAACGGCGGGTGGTTCGCTCCACGAACCAGCATGACACCTGGCCGGTCCGGATAGGGGCGCAGCAGGCAGGCATCGATTTCGCAACGAATTGCCGGATCGAGCGAATCCGGAAGCGGCGCGAACGAGCCCGCTGCCCAGTATTGAATCCATGCATCGCGGACGAACTTCGATCCGCCCTGCGACTGCTGCAAGAACGCGCCCTGCGAGGTTCGGACCGCGATCAAGCGCCCGTCGGCGGAGACCAGCAGGTCAGGCGGGTGATCGAACAGCGGCGATGCAAGACCTGCCGCCATCACCAGCAGGCCCAGAAGTCGCCGGCGGGTTTGCCACAGACCGAGCCAGGCGAGACCGAGTGAGAAGACGCTCAGGCCCCAGAGTGGGATGTGCGGCACGGCAAACGTGGCAGCGGGTAGAGCGGAAGTTGCGCGCGCAACCCAGATCACCGCCTGTGCCCCCCATCCCATCGGCACGAGGGCAACAGCCTCGAGACGCAGCGGCATCAGGAACAAGGCAATCAGCCCAGCCGGCATGACCCACATTGCCGTCAACGGCACGGCGATCATGTTCGCCAGCACGTAATAGACCTGGACGTGGCCGAAATGATAGGCACCGAATGGGGCCGAGGCCGTCCCGGCAAGGGCGCTGGTCAATGCCAGCGCAGCGATGTGAGACAGCAATTGCCGATGCCGCGCGTCGCCATGAAGGCGCCGTAGCCAGGGACGCAGCGCCTCATATCCTGCGATCAGTGCAAGCACGGCCGAGAAGCTCATCTGGAATGACACGCCGGGCACTTCCTGCGGCGCGATCAGCATCAGCACCCCGGCTGCCAGAGCCAGCCCGCGGATTGACAAAGGCCTGCGGTCGGTCATGACGGCGACGGTGAAGAGGCAGGCCATGACGAAGCTGCGGATGATCGGCACGTGCATGCCGGTCAGCACCATGTAGGCGCCGCCAGCCGCCAGCGCGCACAGTGCCGACAGCTTCTTGGTGGGCCAGAACAGGCTGGCCCGCTCACTCAGGGCGAAGCCAAGGCGGGACAGGGTCAACGCAAAGCCCATGACAATGCCGATATGCAGGCCGGCGACAGCCAGAAGATGTGCCAGACCTGAGTCGCGGAACGCCGCATGGTCGGCCTCCGGAATCGCCATAGAGGCGCCGGTCAGCAAGGTTACTGACACCGCACCGGCTGCACCTGGGATGACGGCGGTCACACGGCTGGTAATGACCTCGCGCACCCGCTGCATCAGACGCATGGGTGCCGAGGGCACCGCCTGCCCGATTATCTCAACCTTCGCGAGCGCGTAGCCAGATGCGCCGAGACCGGCATAGAAGGCGTCTCGCTGCAGGTCCCATCCGCCCGGATAGGATGGTGCGGACGGCGGACGGACCAAAGCGCGCAGGCGCACCGTATTGCCGCTTGCCACCGTGGTATCGTCGGTTTTCTGCAGCCGCACGCGCACCGAGCGCTGCAGTGGGGCTGTAGCGCCGTCCAGGATGGCAGGTTGGATGGTGATGCGCCTTCCCTCAGGCAGCGCCTCCACCGATCGGATCGTGCCGGAGACCACGGTTGCGTGGGTCGGCAGGTCAGCCTCGATCGGCGGCGCCCGGATCGTGGCGAATTGCGCGGCGGCGAACCCCAGCGCGGCGGCGGCGAACGGGCCGACAAGCCAACGCAGGCCTGGCAACAGAGCGGCCAGCGCAAGGGCCGGTGCCGCAACCACAGCGCCAACCCAGGGCTCTGGCTCAAAGCGCAGCGTGTAGTATGCCAGGACGCCCGCACCCATGAAGACCGGCAGCCATACCGCCAGCCGCTCCCGCTCTCGATCGAGCCAGGCGTCCAGTCCGGCTTTCAGAGCTGCGACGGTCCTCATGCGCGCCAACCTAACGAGATATCCGTCTACAAAGAGTGAACGGACGTGCTAAATGATTGAAATGACCGTCCGGACACGTTTTGCCCCAAGCCCGACCGGCCCGTTGCATATCGGCGGGGTCCGCACCGCGCTGTTCAATTACCTCTACAGCCGGCATTGCGGCGGCGAGTTCCTGCTGCGGATCGAGGATACCGACCGCGAGCGCAGCACCGACGCTGCGACCCAGGGGATCATGAACAGTCTGGACTGGTTGGGCCTGGAACGAGATGGTCAGACTGTCTTCCAGTCCAGTCGCCAGGGACGCCATGCGGAGGTGGCGCGGCAGTTGCTGGAGGCAGGCCGAGCCTATTACTGCTACTGCACACTGGAAGAACTGGCGCAGGAGCGCGACAAGGCGCGCCAGGAAAAGCGGGCTTGGCGATACGACGGACGCTGGCGTGACCGTGACCCCAGCGAAGCACCTGCGGGCATCGCACCGGTGATCCGGTTAAAGAGTGAGCGGGACGGCGAGACTGTGCTGGAGGATCTGGTGCAGGGTCAGGTTCGCGTCGCAAACGCCGAGCTGGACGACATGATTATCCTGCGTAGCGATGGGACGCCGACCTATAACCATTCGGTGGTGGTGGACGACCACGATATGGGAATCACCCACGTGATCCGCGGCGACGACCATCTGACCAATGCATTCCGGCAGATCCAGGTCTATCTGGCGATGGGCTGGGAACTGCCGCATTTCGCGCATATCCCGCTGATCCATGGGGCGGACGGTGCGAAGCTGTCGAAGCGGCACGGCGCGCAGTTCGCGCTCGAGTTTCGCGACCAGGGCTTTCTGCCCGAGGCGCTGTGCAACTACCTGATGCGCCTCGGCTGGTCGCATGGCGATCTGGAAGTCGTAGGACGCGAACAAGCCATCCAACTGTTTGACATTGTCGATGTGAACCGGGGCGCCTCCCGGATAGACTATGCGAAGCTGCTGAACCTGAACGGGATCTATATCCGTCAGGCGGACGACGAACGACTGACGAATGAGGTGCTGGACCGCCTTGCGCAGCGATCTGAGCTCCTGCTCAACAATGATGCGGCGGCCCGGATCCGGGCGCTGATGCCGGCCTTGAAGGAGCGGGCCAAGACCCTGGTCGAGCTTGTGGATGCGGCTGCGTTCCTGGTCAGGTCGAGGCCGCTGCCAATGGAAGCGAAGGCCACTTTGGTGCTGACGCCCGAGGCACGTCGGATGCTGCGGGCGCTGGGACCGGCCCTAGCGGAGACCGACTTCTCCATGCAGGCAATTGATGCGGCTTTGCGAGATTATGCCGAACGCAGCGGGCTGAAGCTGGGTCAGGTCGCACAGCCGCTGCGGGTGGCTTTGACTGGAAGCACCGTCAGCCCTGGCATCGATGCGACCCTGGCGGCACTGGGCCGGCGTGAGTCGCTGGCGCGGATCGAAGCGGCCGCGGAACAGCGGCATGAACCGCCCAACAAGATCATTACCTAGCAAGTTTATTGCCATGATCTGACTGGTTGAACCGAAATATGGTGACTGCCCGATTAAGGCAGTAGCCTTTCATTTACCTATTAAATAAATTGAGCAGGCTGCGGCTTACTATATTAACAGCATTCGTGGCTGGCATTCTAGAATTAATCACCGCGTCAAGGCAGTTTGGGTGATCAGCGGCGAAGCAACGGTTTTCTCGCGAACAAGAAACAATTTGTTAACAGTTTTGATAAAAAATGCGCTTAAACAACGGCTCCTTGATCACGGGATGACCGATGCGCATTTTGAATGAAAAGGTTGCACGTACCCTTCTCCCTGCCATTGTCGGCGCGGGTTGCATGGTGACTCTGCTTTCAGCGATGTCGGCCATTTCTGAGTGGCAGAACGCCATACCTCATGTTGGCGACATGGTTGCCTTCACCACCTCGCGGCATCCGCCACCAGGCAGCGCGACGCGTCTGGTGGCGCACAGGCCCGACCAGAGTGATTGCATCCTGGACACCGGGACGTTGCGCCGTTCCGGAGGCAGCCTCGTCGTCGAGCGGCAGATAACCGAAGCGGATGGCAGCTTCCGGGTGCATTGGGCAGGTGAACGCACAACCACAGACGCGAGCAACTGCGGCGCCTCGGCTGACCTTATCCTTGATGTCCACGATCTGAATGCACTGGCCTCAACCGCCGGCGGCTACAGCACCATTCCGATGGGACTAACGGCGTTCGACCCTGGATACGGGATCTGAGTGTAAGACTGCCTAACGGCCGCCAAGCAGGATTCTTGTTCAGAGATCGCCTTGGCCACCTCCGGCACCGGGAACAGTTGCACGGATTGCGCCGCGTGATCCACAGCTTGTGATCTTCGGTTGCAAGCTGTGTTGTCGCTGGAAGCGCGTTGACGCGCCGGACCCCCGGTTATGGTAAACAGCGGCTGAAGATCGAATGGAGAAAACGTCACAATCGGCGTTCTCCCTGTGTTGCGTGCCCCCCTACCCCATGCTAGACGCGCGGCGCCGGTTCGGCCGGCCGGTCCTGATTCGCGCCAACATGCCCGCGCCCCTTGGGGTTCGGCCAAACATATGGAACCCACCGTGGCTTCTGAGGCTACGACCATCTCCTACGGCGGCGGCCTCTCCGACCGCTATGCTGCCGCCCTATATTCGCTTGCCGACGAAAATCGTGTGCTCGACGCGGTGGTGTCGCAGATGGAGGATCTTGGCAGGGTGATCGAGAGCAGTGCTGACTTTCGCCGCCTGCTCAACTCGCCGCTGATTGATGTCAAAACCGCCAACGCCGCGGCACAGGCGGTGCTGACACAGGAAGGCTTCGGTAAAGAAGTCCGCGACTTTGTGGGCGTCATCACTGCCAACCGGCGCCTGCGCGTGCTGCGCGAGATCATAGCCGCCTTCGCTGCCCTGGTGGCAGAACGCCGCGGGATCATCACCGCCCATGTGGCCTCCGCGCATCCGTTGAGTGACGTCCAGCGCCAGCAACTGCGCGCGCGTCTGATCGAAGCGGGCTACGGCAATGTTAACATCAACGAGCGGGTCGAAGCCGATCTCCTCGGTGGGCTTGTTGTCCGTATCGGCGCTCGCCTCTACGACACCAGTCTTAAATCCCGGCTGCAACGTCTGCAGTACGCCATGAAGGGAGCCGCCTGATATGGAGATCCGCCCAGCCGAGATCTCGGAGATCCTGAAAAAGCAGATCGCCGCGTTCGATACTGAGGCCAACGTCGCCGAGACCGGTCAGGTCCTGTCGGTGGGTGACGGCATCGCCCGCGTCTTCGGCCTGCAGAACGTCATGGCCGGCGAGATGGTGGAGTTTCCTTCAGCCGGTCTGCGCGGCATGGCGCTGAACCTGGAAACCGACAACGTCGGGGTTGTTATCTTCGGCGACGACAAGCAGATCCGCGAAGGCGACACTGTCTCACGTACCGGCTCCATCGTCGAAGTGCCGGTAGGCCCCGGCCTGCTCGGCCGGGTAGTGGACGGTCTCGGCAACCCAATTGACGGCAAGGGTCCGATTCCCGACGCGAAAATGAGCCGGGTAGAGGTCAAGGCACCTGGTATCATACCACGCAAATCAGTCCATGAGCCGATGCAGACCGGCCTGAAGGCCATTGATGCGCTGATACCTGTGGGCCGCGGCCAACGTGAGCTGATCATCGGCGATCGCCAGACCGGCAAGACTGCCGTGATCATTGACACGATCATCAACCAGAAAGGCATTAACGCCGGCAGCGACGAGAAGAAAAAGCTGTTCTGCATCTATGTCGCGATCGGGCAGAAGCGTTCGACAGTGGCCCAGCTTGTGCGCACACTGGAGGAGAACGGGGCGCTGCAGTACTCGATTGTCGTCGCCGCGACCGCTTCCGACCCGGCGCCGATGCAGTTCCTGGCTCCCTACACCGGCTGCACAATGGGCGAGTACTTCCGCGACAATGCCCAGCATGCCGTGATCTTTTACGACGACCTGTCAAAGCAGGCTGTCGCCTATCGTCAGATGTCGCTGCTGCTGCGCCGGCCGCCGGGCCGCGAGGCCTATCCAGGGGACGTGTTCTACCTGCATTCCCGCCTGCTGGAACGCGCTGCGAAGATGAATGACGCCCTCGGCGCCGGGTCGCTGACCGCGCTGCCGGTGATCGAGACCCAGGCAGGCGACGTCTCCGCTTATATCCCGACCAATGTAATCTCGATCACCGACGGTCAGATCTTCCTGGAGACTGAGCTGTTTTTCCGCGGCATCCGTCCGGCAGTGAATGTCGGGCTGTCGGTATCGCGCGTGGGATCGGCCGCGCAGGTCAAGGCGATGAAGCAGGTCGCCGGACGCATCAAGCTGGAGCTTGCGCAGTATCGTGAAATGGCGGCGTTCGCGCAGTTTTCCTCTGACCTTGATGCCTCAACCCAGCAGCTGCTGGCGCGGGGCTCGCGACTGACGGAACTGCTGAAGCAGCCGCAGTATCGCCCGCTGCCGATCGAGGAGCAGGTGGTAGCGATCTTCGCCGGTGTACGCGGCTATCTGGACAAGATCGACGTCGGCAAGGTCGGGCCGTTCGAGGCACAGTTCATCTCTGAACTGAAGTCGAAGGACCCCGGTATCCTTGAGGCGATCCGCACGCAGCTGGAGCTGAAACCGGATACCGAGAAGAAGCTGACCGCATTTCTCGACAGTTTTGCCAAATCCTTCAGCTAGAAGTCGTCAGCTATGCCCAGCCTGAAGGCGCTTCGCACCCGCATTAACAGTGTGAAGTCCACGCAGAAAATTACCTCGGCCATGAAAATGGTGGCGGCTTCGAAGCTGCGGCGGGCGCAGCAGCAGGCCGAGGCTGCTCGTCCGTATGCCGAACGGATGGATCGGATGTTACGCGCGCTGGCGGCCTCAGTCGCCGACTCGCCGACTGCGCCGCCGCTGCTGGTGGGCACCGGCCAGGACAAGACGCAACTACTGATCCCGGTGACCGCCGACCGCGGCCTGGCTGGAGCGTTCAACACCCAGGTTGGCCGCGCCACCCGCAATCTGGCTCGGCGTCTTGAAGCCGAGGGCAAGACAGTGAAGATCCTGGCGGTCGGCCGCAAGGGACGAGACTATCTGCGGCGGGAGCTCAGCAGCCGGATTATCGACGACATCAACTACGCTGGTAAACGCCGAATCGAGTTCTCGGACGCGCAGGACGTTGGAAACCGTGTTGCGCAGATGCTGGCGGCAAACGAGATCGACATGGCGACTATCGTCTATAACCGCTTCCAGTCCGTCATCTCGCAGGTGGTGACCGAACAGCAGATCATTCCCGCGCCACCGCCGCCGGAAGGCGAGGAGACCGACACCGGCGGTGCGATGTATGAGTTCGAGCCGGACGAGGAAACCATCCTGGCGAGGCTGCTGCCGCAAGCCCTGGCGATCCAGGTTTATCGCGCGCTGCTGGAAAGCGCGGCCGGCGAGCACGGCGCGCGCATGACGGCAATGGACAACGCGACACGCAATGCAGGCGACATGATCAAGCGTCTGAGCCAGAACTACAACCGCGCTCGTCAGGCAAACATCACCAAGGAACTGATCGAGATCATTTCCGGCGCCGAGGCGGTATGATCTCGCACTCGCAACACGCCGCCTGATCCCGGACAAGAGGAAAACCAGACTATGGCAAGCAACATTGTCGGCCGCGTGACACAGATCCTCGGCGCTGTCGTGGACGTGCAGTTCGACGGGGACCTGCCGTTCATCCAGAACGCGCTGACCAGCAAGATCGAGGACCGGATGCTGGTGCTGGAAGTGGCGCAGGAACTGGGTGAGCGAACCGTGCGCTGCATCGCCATGGACACCACGGACGGCATGGTCCGTGGCCAGGAAGTGACCGACACCGGCGCGCCGATCACCGTGCCCGTCGGACCGGAAACCTTGGGCCGCATCATGAACGTTATTGGCGACCCGATTGACGACAAGGGTCCGGTCAAGACAGCTCAGCGTTATCCAATCCATCGCGACGCGCCGTCCTTTGAGGATCAGGCGACCTCGGCGGAGATCTTGGTCACCGGCATCAAAGTGGTGGACCTGCTGTGTCCGTATCTGAAGGGCGGGAAGGTCGGCCTGTTCGGCGGTGCCGGCGTCGGCAAAACCGTACTGATCCAAGAGCTTATCAACAACATCGCCAAGGCGCACGGTGGGGTATCGGTTTTCGCCGGGGTGGGTGAGCGTACGCGTGAGGGCAATGACCTTTACCACGAGATGATCGACGCTGGCGTGATCAAGGTGGACGAACAAGGCAATTTGCAGGAAGGCTCCAAGGTTGCTCTGATGTATGGGCAGATGAACGAACCACCGGGCGCCCGCGCCCGTGTAGGCCTATCCGGCCTGACGATGGCCGAATACTTCCGCGACGAGGAAGGCCAGGACGTGCTGTTCTTCGTCGACAACATCTTCCGGTTCACCCAGGCAGGCGCGGAAGTTTCGGCACTGCTGGGCCGCATCCCGTCGGCAGTGGGCTATCAGCCGACCTTGGCCACCGACATGGGTGCGCTGCAGGAGAGGATTACCTCCACGAACAAGGGGTCGATCACTTCTGTTCAGGCCATTTACGTGCCGGCTGATGACTTGACCGATCCTGCACCGGCAACGTCGTTTGCCCACTTGGATGCCACGACGGTGCTGAACCGGCAGATTGCCGAACTGGGCATTTACCCGGCGGTTGATCCGCTTGATTCCACCTCGCGCTCGCTGGACCCACGGATCGTCGGCGAAGAGCATTATCTGGTGGCACGTGAGACCCAGCGCATTCTGCAAACCTACAAATCGCTGCAGGACATCATTGCGATCCTTGGCATGGATGAGTTGTCCGAAGAGGACAAGCTGGTGGTGGCGCGTGCCCGAAAGATTCAGAAATTCCTGTCGCAGCCGTTCCATGTTGCGGAGGTGTTCACCGGTTTTCCCGGCAAGCTGGTGCCGGTAGCGGACACGGTGCGCAGCTTCAAGGCGATTTGCGCCGGCGAGTATGACCATCTGCCAGAAGCCGCATTTTACATGGTCGGTACGATTGAGGAGGCCGTGCAAAAGGCCGAGACGCTGAAGACAAACGCCTGAGGACAGGTTCATGCCGACCAACCTGGAGATCGTCAGCCCCGAGCGGCTGCTGCTGTCCCGCCCGGTGGACATGGTCGTGATTCCAGCCTCGGAGGGTGACATGGGTGTGCTGGAAGGGCACACCCCGATGATTGTCATGCTGCGCGGCGGCACGATCGACCTGTACGAAGGCGACCGGGTCACCGATCGTCTGTTCGTCGATGGCGGCTTTGCCGAGGTGACGCCGGATCGCTGCACCGTCCTGGCAAACCATGCCATACCATTGGCCGAGATCAACAAAGCCGATGCCGAACGCCGTCTGGCGGAGGCTGAAGCCGCCTACGATGCAGCCGACAAACAAAACACCGCAATTGAGGATGAGGCACTGGATCGCATCCAATCAGCTCGGGCGATGGTCGAAGCCGGCGGGTGAGTAACCACTTTCCACAGGAACCTGTCTGTTGCGCAAAAGGCACCGCCACTGAGGCGTGACCAGACTAGGCGCACATGGTGCTCTATAGCTGGTTTCAGACCATGCCGACGCTTCTAATATGCGGTTTCCGAGTCTACTGCGTTGCCGTCCGCAGAACCACAGAGGGCAGGACAGTATAATGAAGCACTGGCGGATCGAAGACGTGGACTGGGGCAGGTTTGACCTTCGGGCGGTAGATCCGGCAATCGTGCCATTGGTCAAAGCGGCTGCAATGGTAGAGCGCAACGGGCGCGACTATGCGCTGTATCTGGATGGTGTGTTTCGGGATGACCCCGACTTCCGCAAGGCAGCGGATAATTGGGCGGAGGAAGAGGTTCAGCATGGCGATGCACTGGCCAAATGGGCAGAGCTGGCTGATCCAGGCTGGAACTTCACCGCCGCGTTCGATCGCTACCGTGCTGGCTATACTGTCAAGACCGACGCAGACGCGTCCATCCGCGGCTCCCGCACCGGGGAGCTGATCGCGCGCTGCATGGTAGAGACCGGCACATCCAGCTATTACACCGCATTGGCGGAAGCGACCACAGAGCCGGTGCTGAAACAGGTCTGCAAGCTGATCGCTGCCGACGAATATCGGCACTTCAAGCTGTTCTACGACCATATGCGACGGTATCTGCTGCGTGAAAATCTGGGTATCGTCAAACGGCTTCGGGTCGCGCTGGGCCGTATCGGTGAGTCGGAGGACGACGAACTGGCCTATGCCTATCATTGCGGAAATGAGCCAGAATCACGGGCCTATGAGCATAGCCGCTGCACGGCCGCCTATATGGCCAGCGCGATGGGCTTCTATCGCTATCGTCACATCGAGCGCGGAACAGGCATGATTCTGAAGTCTGTTGGCTTGCCGCCGCGGGGGCGGCTTTCAATCGGCGCGACCAAGTTCGCCTGGCAGCTACTGCAATGGCGTCGACGCCGGTTCGCCCAGCAACTGGCTGCCTGAGCCTTTTTTCGTTCAGCAACCTCGCGGCAGACGCCGCAGACACCCGAGGGCTCTTAAGCCGGTGCGAAGACGTAGAATGAGTGCACGAGACCCATGCCAAGCGCCGTATACCAACCGACCACACAGACCAGCATAAAGCCGCACAGCACACGAGCCCCTGGCTTCATGCGCGGCGCCTCAACAAACGTGCGGTGCTTGTAGGCGCCAAAACCGCGCGATTCCATGGACATGACCATGGTCGAAGCTCGGCGCAGCGCACCGACCAGCAGTGGCATGGCGTAGCGCTTGGTCTCGCCGATCCTCCCGGCAATCCCTTTCTGCCGGTCCACGCCGCGAACTGCCTGGGCGGAGCGGATGATCTTGATCTCCTCTTCGATCGTCGGAATGATCCTCAGGGCAATAAAGAAGGCGTAGGCAATCCGATACGGCACATGCATCTGGGTGACCAGCGCGATTGCCAGCTCTCGCGGATCCGTAGCCCTGACGAAGACAAGTGACGCGATAATAATGGTGTAGATGCGCAAAGCGGATGCCAGTGCGTAATCTGCACTCTCGACATAGATCGGCCGGCCAAGCAGACGAAACATCTCATGCGTGCCCGGCAGAGTGAACGTCTGGATAATGAAGAAGCTTGTGCACGCCAGCAGGAATATCCAGGTTCCGCGCAGCAGGTCGCGCACCGGGATGCCAGCGAAGCCAACGGCGGTCACCAACACGACAGTGGTGATCAGGATCTGAATCCAGGCGATGTAGGCGCCGAAGGCCAGGAACGAGATCGTCAGCATCCAGGCAAACTTGGTCAACGGATCAAGACAGTGAAAGGCGGAGTTGCCCGCCTGAAAGCGGAAGACGGTCGCGCTTGCCATTTGCCAACCTCAGTCGAGTATCGAATGCACGAGTCCGTCCACGGATAAGGTCGGCGCCGGTATCCGCAGAGGATAGCGCTCGGCCAATATCCTGCTGACTTCAAAGATCGGCGGCGGCAGCAAGCTGCTGTCCTGCAGCAGGCGGGATTGCGAGAACAACCCTGCCGGCGGTCCATCGAACGCGACGGTACCGGCTATCATCGCAACTGTGCGATCAGCCCATTCCGCTACCAGGCGCATATCGTGCGTGATCATCACCACAGTTGTGCCGTAGCTGTCGCGAAGCTTCGCCATCAGGCCCATCAGATGCTGCGCACGCTCATAATCCTGACCGATCGTCGGCTCGTCCAGCACGAGCAGACGCGGCTGCAGCACAAGCATGGTGGCGACGCTCAGGCGGCGACGTTCACCCAGGCTCAGGCTGAAAGGCGAACGGTGACGGTAACGATGCAGGTCAACCACCTGCAGCACCTCGTCCACCCTTCGCTTGATTTCGTCTTCGTTATGGCCCCGGATCTTCAGGCCGTAAGCGACTTCCTCGTCAACCTGGTCGGTGACGAACTGATGGTCGGGATTCTGGAAGACATAGCCAACCTGGGCAGACAGCTCCCTGCGGCTGAGTTCTGTGATGTCCTTGCCATCGAGCTGGATGGTATGCCTCGGTGCGGCGTTGATGCCGATCAGACACTTCGCTAGGGTTGTCTTACCGGATCCGTTCTTGCCGACCAGCGCGACGATGCTGCGGGTTTCAAGCTGCAGCGAGATGTCGCGCAGGATCGGCCGCTGCCGCTCATAACCGAAGGAGAGGTTTCGGATCGACAGCAGTGGGGTGCTGGCGGCGGAAGTAGTCGTGGCAGCGGCGGCAGGCAGCCTAAAAGCAGACTGGGGCTTGATGAAGCGCTCTGCCAGTGCGATCGCCTCCGCCACGTTCAGCGGAACGTCTTCCGGATCGAGCGTAGCCTGCGCAGCGGCAGCAAGATCGAGCGCAAAGCCGCTGACTTGCGGGAACCAGGCACTGACGGCGACCAGTTCCGCCTCTTCTGAATGCGCAACGCGTGGGCGCCCGAAGGCCTGTCGCGGCAGGCCGTCGAACACGATCTTGCCACGGTCCATCATGACGACGCGCGACACACGATCGGCCAGTTCATCGACCCGATGTTCAACGAGCACGATGGTCGTGCCGAATTCCTGGTTGAGCCGGTGCAACACGGCGAACACCTCCGCCATGCCCACCGGATCGAGATTGGCGGTCGGCTCGTCGAGCACCAGGAGGCGAGGACGCGCCGCCAGTACCGCGGCGATGCTGACGCGCTGCTTCTGCCCACCGGACATGTCGAAGATCGACTGGTCGCCAGCGTCGGGCAGTCCGACGAAACGCAGCGCCTCAGCCTGTCGTTCGATGATTTCAGCGGCGGGGCGGCACAGGTTTTCCAGCCCAAAGCAGACCTCGTCGCGAACGCGGGTATTGATAATCTGCGCTTCCGGATCCTGGAACACCATGCCGACCTCGGTGGCGAAGTTGGCGACCTTGGTTTGCGCCACCGACTTACCGCAGACTGTCGCCTCGCCCTTCAGGGTTCCCTTCAAGGTGTGCGGAATGGTGCCGTTCAGCACGTTCAGCAGCGTGCTCTTGCCGCAGCCGCTGGGTCCCAGAACGAGAACGAACTCGCCCGCCCGGACCCGCAGCGAGACCCCATCGATCACCGGGGTCTGTGTCCCCTCATAGGTATAGACAAGGCTTTCAATGTCGACCAGAATCTCGGCTTCGGTCTCAGAACTTGATCCTGCCGCCTGCCCAGGTTCTGGCTCGGCGATGGCCAGCGGTCGCTCTGCTTCGGCCAATGGCGCCGCTTGCTGACCGCTGCTGTCGGTCATCAGGCCGCCTGGCCGGCGAGACGGGACTTGCTCTCCTCCTCTGCGACTGCCGTCCCGCGCAGGACACCGGCCTTGGCCAGGCCGCGCGCAATCGGACGAACCAGGACGATGGCATAAACTGCACCGCTCATCATACGTATGATCAACGCCAGCAGGTTGTATTGGATTCCCATGTCGCCGACGCCGAAGAAGTAGACTTCCGGGATCTGCTGCAGCAGTGGCGCCAGCGCGCCGGACAGTGCGATGACGCCCAAAGTCCAGCGTTTGTAGCCATAGAAGGCAAAGGCGAGGTCAGACATGAAGCCTTGTAGAAACCCTGCCCCCAAAACCATCACGCCATTCGGGTTGCCTGAAAGTACCTGGGCAACGCCATTCATTGTCTCTGCCAAAGTGGCTGCTCCCGGCTTGCGGATGATGTAGGCGCAAAGCGGACCCGAGAGGTAAAAGCCGCCGCAGATGGCCGAGAACGCCAGGAAGCCGTAGCTGCCGGAGAACGTCATGAACAGCCGGCCGAGCATGGCGTTCGGGGTGCCCAGCACACCGTTGATGATGCCGATGATCGCCATGATGACGATCTCCATCAGCGTGAAGGCGGCAATGGACTTTGCAGTGTTGCGATTGCGGAAGTAGGCGATCAGCGCAAGTGCGGCTCCGATAACCACAACAATCAAATACAGAGTTGCAACGTTCATACCGAGGTTCCTGAGCGCATGGTTTGCTGTGCCTGGTTGACCAGCTCCTGCTTGAGCCAGATGCAAACCTCCGACGCATGCATCAGTCGTGCCAGGGATACATTTCAGCAGTGTGCCAACTGTATTCACAGAGACTTACCGTCCTGATTACCAAGCCGAAATGGCTAAGAATGCTGACCATCTGCTGGCCCTTGTCGGATTCCGCCGCGATCTGCGAGTTTAGCCCTTCACGGACGGCAGAGGGCGTCGGCAGTCTCCTGGTGTGACGCCCTGGTGCCCAGACGGGCGCGAATGACAAGATCAGTCCTTGAGCATTTGCTTCGCCCGCTGCTCAGAAGCACCGCACCCAGACCGGCATCCGGGTTGCGGACTCCGAAGGCCTCTGCGGCAATCGGAAGACACTCAGGAATGGCGTTGTGTCGGGCGGAGCACGCGCAGGCTCCGCTGTGGCACAGGTCGTGCTGGTCACGAATGTCGCGGATGCCGAACACCCTTGTCGTCGTCGCTCCGTTCCATAATACCAGTTGCCGGAGAGCCCGACATGCACCTCGACTTCACCGACCAGATCGTCATCGTAACCGGGGCGGGCAGTGGCATCGGCCGTGCGGCGGCAACGGACTTTGCCAAGGCAGGGGCGATGACCGTCTGTTTGGATCTTGAGGGCGCGGAGGCTGCCGCTGCGGCGATAATCGCGGCAGGCGGCCGTGCCGAGGCGAAGACAATGGATGTGCGCGACGCCGCGGGCTGGGCCGCACTGATTGCTGACGTCAATGCCGGCTACGGCAAGGTCGACGTGCTGGTCAATAACGCAGGCGTTGCCGTAGCCGGTGACACAGCAGCCGAGGTCTCGGAAGAGACGTGGGACAAGATACTCGACATCAATGCCAAAGGAGTCTGGCTTGGCATGCGGGCCGTCCTGCCCGGCATGCAAGCACGCCGGCGGGGCAAGATCTGCAACATGGCCTCCACGGCAGCCCATATCGGCCTGCGCGATGCCGCCGCGTACTGCGCCTCGAAGGGCGCGGTCCTGGCTCTGACGCGCCAGGCTGGGGTGCAGTACGCGCCGTTCAACATACAGATCAACTCGGTGTCTCCCGGCACGACCATGACGGGACTGCAGCGGGACGTGACCGAGGCGCAGCGCAGCGTTTTCCGCACGCTGACACCCATTGGCCGCTTCGCCGAGTCGGAGGAAGTTTCCGCGGCGATACTGTTCCTCTGCTCGACGGGATCCTCTTTCATAACGGCCAGCGACTTGAGCGTGGACGGCGGCATGGTCGCCCTTTGAGCGGTCGCCAGCACCAGCATTTTGGCTCAGCAGAACAGCCGCCAATCCTGCTGAACCGGATCACGCTGAACGAACCCGGCTCTACCTGTTGGAGAATGCGGTCATGAAGATACTCGTCACGGGTGGTGCGGGGTTGATCGGCGTGCCGCTGCGCCACGCGCTGCGGGCGCGCGGTGATCAGGTCACAGCCATAGACGTTACCGACTTTGGTCGCGGCGATACCGGATTGACAATGATGTCGATCAACGACGCGGCCGCCTTGCGCGGCCTGTTCGCCTCGCAGCGCTTCGACGCGGTTGTTCACTGCGGCGCCTTGTCAGGCCCAATGATGGCTCGCGACGAGCCGTTGAAGATGGTCGAGGTGAATATCGACGGAACCGCGCAACTGCTGGAGCAGGCCCGATTGTTCAACATCAGCCGCTTCGTTTTCTGCTCCTCGATCAGCGTCTACGGCGATGCCGGTGAGGCCACCATTACCGAGGCCACGCCGCTGCGCCCATCGTCGGTCTATGGCGCCAGCAAGGTGGCCGGCGAACAGTTGCTGCGCGGCTACACAGCCCAGTTCGGCGTCCGCGGCGTCAGCCTGCGTCTGGCGCGGATTTATGGCCAGTACCGCAGGGCCAACTGCCATGTTGCGTCCCTGATTGGTGATGCCGCGCGGGGTGAGGTCACCGAGATCCCCTGTGATCCGGAATTTCGCTACCACTACATCTATGTTGACGACGTGGTGACGGCGATGCTTGCCGTGCTCGATGCCCCTTCCCTGCTCCACCTGGAGTACAACATCGGCTCGCAGGAAGTCACGACGATGCCGGAACTGGCCGAGATTGCGCGGTCTGTTGTTCCCGGCGTCGATGTCCGGCTGGTGTCCGGCGCCGATGATGTTCCAGATGTTCAGGCGGCCTTCGACATTACGCGTGCAATCGCCGATCTAGGCTGGCGTCCTCGTTTCAAGATGGCTGACGGCATCGCCGCGCAACTCCGCGCGCCTAGCCTGCACGCGGCACCGTCATAACGGACCTTTAGCGCGGTGGCACCTGCCTTGCCTTGCTATGGCTGAAATCCCACGGGAGGTCTTAATGGAGCTTGGGGTTTTCATTCCGATCGGCAACAATGGCTGGCTGATCTCGGCCACCTCGCCGCAATATCAGCCAAGCTTCGCCCTCAACCGTGCCGTGGTCCAGAAAGCGGAGGATTACGGGCTGGATTTTGCCCTGTCGATGATCAAGCTGCGCGGGTTTGGCGGTCCGACAGAGTACTGGGACCACAACCTGGAGTCGTTCACCTTGATGGCCGGCCTCGCCGCGGTGACGCAGCGGATCCAGCTTTATGCATCCGTCGCGGTGCTGACGTTGCCGCCGGCGATCGTCGCGCGCATGGCGGTGACCATCGACTCGATCTCCAACGGCCGGTTCGGCGTCAACCTGGTGACCGGCTGGCAGAAGGCGGAGTATGAGCAGATGGGGCTGTGGCCAGGCGAGGTGCACTTCGCGCGTCGATACGAATATCTGACCGAGTATGTCACAGTGATGCGCGAGCTATGGAGCACCGGGCAGTCGGACTTCAAGGGCAGCTTCTTTACCATGAACGACTGTCGGCTGAGTCCGCGTCCGCAGGTGCCGGTGAAATTAATCTGTGCTGGGCAGAGCGACAAGGGCATGAAGTTCGCTACTGACTATTGCGACATCAACTTCTGCACCGCGGAGGGCCTGAACACCCCGCAAAGCTGCGAGCCCACGGTTAGTCGTCTGCACACCGCATCCAAGCGTGCTGGCCGCGGTGTGAGCGCCTATCTGCTGCTGATGATCATCGCCGATGAGACCGATGAAGCGGCAATGGCAAAATGGGAGCACTACAAGACTGGCGTCGACGTCGAGGCGCTGGCCTGGGCCGCCGATCAGGCAGGCGCCGACAAGCACGCCGCCTCGCATTCCACCGCCGGGCGGATCCGGCAGATGGGGATCGAAGCGGGACCAGAGGGGCTGCTGCCGACGCGGATGGGGCGGCTGATCGGCTCCTATGCTTCAGTCGCCCGGATGCTCGATGAGATTGCCGCGATCCCCGGTGTAGGTGGCGTGATGCTGACGTTCGACGATTTCCTGATCGGCATGGACCAGTTCGGCCACCGCATCCAACCGCTGATGGCCAGCCGAACACGCACGCGCGCCGCGGCATGATCGCTGGCCTGACAGCGCCGATGCTGCGAAACCAGCCAGCGTCGCAACCGCTGCCGGTGGTGCTGCTCACAGGCTTCCTGGGCAGCGGCAAGACAAGCCTTCTGCGTCGCGTGCTGGCGGACCCCGCCGCCGCGGACACTGCTGTGCTGATCAATGAGTTTGGCGAAGTCGGCCTTGATCATCTGATGGTCGAGGCAACCCGCCCCGGCGACGTCGTGCAATTGCCCAGTGGCTGCATGTGCTGTGCGGTGAAGCAGGATCTGGCGCTGGCGTTGCACCGGCTGCTGACCAGCCGAGCCGACGGCTCTTTGCCGCCGTTTCGCCGGGTGGTGATCGAGACCAGCGGGCTCGCCGAGCCCGCACCCATCTTATACACGCTCGCGGCGGATGCCTATCTGGAGCACATGCTGCGTTGTAACCGCGTTGTCACGGTGGTCGACGCCGTGTTTGGAGAGGCGACAATCGAGCGGTTTGCTGAAGCAACGGCGCAGGCGGTCTGTGCCGACGTGCTGCTGGTCAGCAAGACCGACCTGCAGCCAGCTTCAGATGCGTTGCTGCGGCGGTTGCAGGCGCTCAATCCATGGGCTGGGGTCATTGATGGCGCAGCAATCGCCTCACCGGCTGCGACGCTGTTCGCTGACCTCACCGCCCCACAGACGACGGGTCCACGCCGGCAGCGGCGATGGGCGGCGGCGGCCCACAGCAACGGTATCGCCGCCTACAGCCTGGTGCTGCGGCGCAAGCTGACACGCCTGGAGTTCGCCGTCGGGCTGGGTGGCCTGGCGCGGGAGCGCGGTGAGGATCTGCTGCGTGTCAAGGGCCTGCTGGAATTCGCTGACCGCCCCGGTCGGCCCGCCGCCGTGCACGCCGTGCAGCACACGCTGTATCCGCCGCAGTGGCTCGATGAATGGCCGGATGCGGACCAGACGCAGCGACTGGTGTTCATCGTGCGCGGGATCGCAGGGGAGGAGATCAGCCACCGCTTTCGCGCCGGCGATCCACAGCTTGTGGAATGACAGACCGACTGCTGTCAGTTGCCAGCCTGCATCAACATGCAAATGACCAAAGTTGTAGCATCTTCCGCTCAATTAGCGGCGCTGCATGGCGGTTCTGCATTGAACATCGAGCCTGATGCCTGAACCACAGTGGCTATCGCTGCGGTACGGTGTTTGCAGAACCTGACTATGGACGCAAGACCGGTGCGACGCGGCTGTCATTACCGCATTCCGGTCCGCTAATATTTGGTGTACGGAAACAGGGGCGCTTACATGGCGAGCAAGAACAGGATCGGGAACGGAGTGGGCCTCTCCCGCCGAGGGCTGCTGAAAGGCGCGGCTGTGGGCGCGGGAGCAGCCATCGGGTCGGGTGCGGTGACCGGCTTCCCCACGATCTGGGCGCAGAACGTCAAGGACGTGACGCTGATCCACATCGGCGGCTCCTATGCCTGCATCAAGGAAATCGCGGAGCAGGCCGGCAAGGACCTTGGCTTTAAGGTCGAGATGCAGGTGGTCGATCCGTCCACTCAGCTCAGCCGCGCGCTGACCCAGCCGAAGAGCTTCGACATCAACAACATTGACAATTCTTCGATTGCCTATCTGACCAACAAGGGTGTGCTGAAGCCGATCGCGGTCAAGGACTACAAGCTTTGGGACAAGACCGTGCCGATCTTCACCACGGGTAAGTTCCCAGATGGACGGTCGATCCCGACACAGGGTCTTTCGCCAATCAAGACTGGGTTTTGGACCGGGCCGGACGGCAAAAAGCTGGCGAGCGGGCCGACCGAGTGGTTGACGATGATCCCAAGCCTGTTCAATGCGGATACGCTAGGCGTCCGTCCTGACCTGGTCGGCGGACGCGACAAGGTCACCAGTTGGGGCGATCTGGTCAGCCCGAAATACCATGGCAAAGCGGCCCTGGTCGATTACGCACCGGTCGGCATCATCGACGTGGCGATGGCGCTGGAAGCGACTGGTCAGATGAAATACGCCGACAAAGGCAACATGACCAAGGCGGAGATCGACAAAACCATCAAGATCTCCGAGGACTTGAAGAAGTCCGGCCATTTTCGCGCCTTCTGGAGCAATTTCGACCAGTCGGTGAACCTGATGGCCTCCAGCGAAGTGGTCATTCAGTCGATGTGGTCGCCGGCCGTCACGGCCGTCCGCTCCCGCGGGATCGATTGCTACTTTGCCCCGTTGAAGGAAGGCTATCGCGGCTGGAGCAACGGTATCGCGCCAATGGCGCACCTGAGCGGCCTGAAGCTGGACTGCGCGATGGAATACCTCAACTGGTACAACTCGGGCTGGCAGGGTGGCTTCATCGCCAAGCAAGGCTACTACACGCCGGTGCCGGAAACCGCACGAAAGTTCATGACGCCGGAGGAGTGGGATTACTGGTATGAGGGGAAACCCGCTGCGGTCGATATCAAGGACCCCTATGGCAACCTGATGGAAAAGAAAGGGGCGGTGCGCGACGGCGGATCCCTGTGGCAGCGCGAGGGTAATGTCACTGTCTGGAATACGGTGATGGACGAGGATCGTTATCTAACTCGGCGGTGGAATGACTTCATCTCGGCTTGATCAGGTGCGGGTCAGGAAGACCGGCCCGTCACCGATTTGGCTTCTTCACCACAGGAACTGCAGATTGGCATGAAGATGAGGCCTGCGTTCGCGTCCTGGCTGCAAGTCGGCCCGCTTGCAGTCGTCCTAACGCTGTTTTTCGGCATCCCTGTGCTGGTGGTGATCGCCGTCAGCTTCTTCGACTTCCAGCAGACCGAGATCATCCCGACCTTTATCCTAGACAACTACCAGGACATCTTTACGTCCGACACGACCCTGCGGCTTTACCTCAGTTCGCTGAAGTTCGCCGTCATCGTCTGGGCCATCACGCTGGTCGTCGGCTTTACCCTGGCCAACTTCCTGGTCTTTCACATCCGCAGCCTGCTGATCAAGATTGGCCTGTTCCTGCTATGCTCGGTGCCATTCTGGACATCAACAATCATTCGGATGATCTCATGGATTCCGTTTCTTGGTCGGAATGGACTCTTCAATACCGTCCTGATGAACGCCGGCCTGATCTCGCACCCGCTGGACTTCCTGCTTTTCTCGGACTTCGCAGTGATCGTCGCCTACGTCCACCTGTTCACCCTGTTCATGCTGGTGCCGATCTTCAACTCGATGGCGCGCATCGATCCGCGTCTGATCGAAGCGGCGAAGGATGCCGGGGCCTCCCGCTGGAAGATTCTCTGGGAGATCATCCTGCCGTTGTCGAAAAGTGGCATCGCACTGGGCTCGATCTTCGTTGTCACTCAGGTGATGGGCGATTTCTTCGTTGTCAAAGTCATGAGCGGCGGCCAGAGCGCCTCGGTTGTCTCTGCGCTGCAGAATGAAATTGCCGCGCTGCAATACCCACCGGCGGCCGCGAGCGCGGTGATCCTGGTCGTCGTGGTGATGTTAATGGTTTCCGGCATCCTCCGCGTGGTGGATGTGCGCAAGGAACTGGCCTCTTAAGGACTGCCTCATGCAGATAACCGCCACCGACAGCCGCCCGTGGACGTTCTACGCGCTGACGCTGTTTTTTGTTCTGTTCCTGGCATTCCTGTACGGCCCGATGCTGGTCATCTATGTCCTGTCCTTTCAGGGGACCGAGGGCGGCTTGACCTTCCCGCTGCGCGGCTTTTCGACGCACTGGTTCCATGAACTCGTCGACAACGGACGCAGCGGCGACATTGCCGGGTCGTTCACGCGGTCGGTGGAACTGGCCGCGGTGGTCGCGGTGATCACGGTCGTGCTGTGTGTCAGCGCCGGCCTCGGCTTTCGCCGGCGCTTCGTCGGTTCTGGCGTCGTGTTCTACATGGCGATCGCCAGCCTGGTGATGCCAGGGCTGTTTGTCGGTCTGGGTGTCTCGCTGATCTTCCAGTTGCTGGGCTGGCAGACCGACTGGCGTGTCTCTGGCCTGGGGACCCAGTTGACCTGGACGCTGCCGTTCGGGCTGCTGGTGATGTTCGCCGTCATCGGCCGTTTCAACCGCTCATTCGAGGAGGCCGCCCGCGACCTGGGTGCGACGGCGTGGCAGCGGACGCGCGAAGTGACCTTGCCGATCCTGCTGCCCGGCATCATCGGTGTGGCACTGTTCGGCTTTACCCTGTCCTACGACGAGTTTGCGCGCACCGTATTGACCGCCGGCAGCGAGAACACGCTGCCGCTGGAGATCTGGGCGATGACGACGAACGTCACCTCTCCGGCGCTTTATGCCGTGGGAACGGTGACCACCCTGGTGTCGTTCGTCGTGATCAGCGTCGCGCTGAGCTCCATCGCGATGATCCAGCGGCACCGGTCACGGCACGCATCGACAATCGACAGCGGCATTCCCGCGACTCCCTCGCTTCCCACTGATACTCACGGACGGAGCTCCGCCATGGCCGCCGCTGTTCCCAACGGCAAGATCGAACTCGTCGGTATCACCAAGACCTATACCCCAGGTGCCCCACCGGCTGTGACCAATCTCGACCTGCGTGTCGACCACGGGGCGTACTGCTGCCTGCTTGGCCCAAGCGGCTGCGGCAAGACGACAATCCTGCGCATGATCGCCGGGCATGAGTTCCCTACAGCAGGCGATGTGCTGATCGGCAACCGCAACGTCACCAATCTGCAGCCGGTGGATCGCGGAACGGCGATGATGTTCCAGAGCTATGCGCTGTTCCCGCATCGCAGCGTGATCGACAACGTTGCCTTCGCCCTGAAGATGCGTGGTGTCGACAAGTCGCAGCGCTATACGACCGCGCGGGAATTGCTGGAGAAGGTGCGTCTGGAGGCATTTGCCAACCGGCTGCCTTCCGAACTGTCCGGTGGCCAGCAGCAGCGCGTCGCCCTCGCCCGCGCCCTGATCACCAATCCGCGGGTGCTGCTGCTGGATGAACCACTGTCCGCGCTCGACGAATACCTGCGGCTGCGCATGCGAGGCGAGCTCCGGCGCATTCAGCGGGAGCTCGGCATCACTTTCATCCACGTCACCCACACCCAGTTGGAGGCCACCGCGGTTGCCGATGTCGTCGTGGTCATGGAACAAGGCCGGATCGAGCAGGCTGCGTCAGCCCGCGACATCTTCCTGCACCCGCGCAATGCCTACGTAGCGCGCTTCATCGGCGGGCAGAATGTGCTGTCTGGCGCGGTCGAGCGTCTAGTCGATGGCAGGGCAATGGCGCTGACCAGCACCGGCGCGCGCATCGAGGTCCCGCTGGGCGGGACGCATGTATCACCGGGCGACACGGTATTTACCTCACTGCGTCGCGACCGTATTGCCGTGCGGCGACCGCCCTCCGGCGACCAGCGTCGAGATCTGGTCAACAGCGTCGTTGGTGAAGTGCATGCGATCGAGAACCAGGGTTCATACGTCAAAGTGACGATCGACCTGGGCGACGGCGAGGAATTCGTCGCCAACGTGCTGGACGAGGACTACTTCGTCGATCCGATCGATATTGGGGACCGGGCAGTGGCCACCTGGTCCGCTGGTGACGTGCGCATCCTGGAGGACCGCCTCTCCGGCACAAGCAAGACGATGGGGCCGTCGGCGACTGTCGCTGCCTGAGCCGCCACGGCAAGAACAAGAATGGGAGCAACACATGTTCGATTTGGTGGTCAGCGGCGGCATTCATGTATTGCCGGGTGGGACGGCGAGTGTCGACCTTGGTGTCGCCGGGGGCAAGATTGTTGCGATCGGCGCGGTCGGCAGCTTGGCAGCCACCGGCGCTGGACGCGTGGTGGATGCCTCTGGTCAGATCGTCATCCCGGGCGGCGTTGATCCGCACATCCACTGCAGCATGGCCATGCAGATGCCGAACCAGCCGGCCCCGACCATGAGCGGGCCGCCGGAGCAGGTCAGCCGAGCGGCGCTGTTCGGCGGCACCACGACGATGATTGACTTCGTGCCGGTCAATGAGGACCAGACGCTGCAGCAGGCGATCGAGCTGCGTGAGCGCGACTGGAAGGGTGCCTGCTACTGCGACTATGGGTTGCACATGATGCTGTTCGACAGCATCAGCGCCAACAAGCTCGCCGAAATCCCGGAGGCAATCCAGGCCGGTTACGCCAGCGTCAAGATGTTCACCACCGACATCACTCCGCAGCGCATGGCGCACATGGTCCCGTTCGGCGATATCTGGGAGGTGATCAAGGCCGTCGCCAAGGGCGGCGGCCTGACATGCATCCATGCCGAGGACAATGACCTTGTGATGCACATGTATGAAAAGCTGCTGCGGGAGGACCGCATGGGCTTCGAGAACCTGGCTGCAGCGCACACAACTTTGTCGGAGGATCTAGCTTTTAACCGGGTGATCCGGCTGGCAGAGAGTGTCGAAGGTGCTGCCATGTATATGGTTCACACCTCGGCCAAGACTGGCGTTGCGGCGATGACGGCGGCCCGCGCGCGTGGATTCCCGGTTTACGGCGAAACGCTGCACCAGTACCTGCTGTATAATTCCGAGGACTACAAGCGGCCGGGCGGTCAGGTCTACCACACCTACCCATCGCTCAAGTTTCCCGAGGATCAGGCCGCCTTGTGGCAGGCAATGCGCCATGGCGCGATCCAGTGCGTTGCCACCGACGAGGTCTGTTGCCCGTTGGAAGTAAAGCTGAAGGGCAGCCGCATCGACGACACCATGGGGGGCAACTCCGGCGTCGAGCCGCGGGTGCCGCTGATGTACACTCAGATGGTACGCGAACGCGGCTTCAGCCTGGAGGAGTTCGTCGCGCTGGTATCCAGCAACGCTGCGAAGATCATGGGTCTCTACCCGCGCAAGGGCGCGTTGGCGGTCGGATCGGACGCGGACATCGTGCTGCTCGATCCTGGGCGCGCAGGGCCGATCCGCAAGGATAACCTGCACGAGACCAATTATACGCCCTGGGAAGGTTGGGACGCTGCGGCCTGGCCAAGTTTGACCATCCAGCGCGGCAAGGTGGTGGTCGAGGACGGCAAGCTGCTCGCGGGCCTGGCCGACGGGCAGTTCCTGCCGCGCAAGATCGACGACGTGATCCGCAGCCGACCAGCGTTGTAAAGGCGCGACGCGGCATCAGCCGCTGCGTCTGCTTCCTCTGCCCGCCGCGACGCCCACCATGCAGCGATCTTGCTTCCGTCAGATGCAGCAGCTTGGTTGGCAAGCGGCTACGAGATGTCAGCAAACCGAGGTAGACTCATGGATATTGGTGTATTCATCCCGATCGGCAACAATGGCTGGCTGATCTCGACGACATCACCTCAGTATAAACCAAGCTTTTCGCTGAACCGGACGGTGGTACAGAAGGCTGAGGAATATGGCCTGGACTTCGCGTTGTCGATGATCAAGCTGCGCGGCTTCGGCGGCCAGTCGGAGTTCTGGGACCATAACCTCGAATCGTTCACCCTGATGGCCGGCCTTGCCGCCGTCACTCATCGCATCCGACTTTACGCGACTGTTGCGACCTTGACGATTCCACCCGCAATTGTCGCGCGCATGACCAGCACCATTGACAACATTGCGCCCGGTCGGTTCGGCGTGAACCTGATCACCGGCTGGGCCAAGGCCGAGTACGACCAGATGGGCCTGTGGCCAGGGGAGGCGCATTACGAGCGGCGCTATGAGATGCTGACGGAATACACCACGATCCTGCGACAGCTCTGGACCCACGGGCGCTCGGACCTCAAAGGCGAGTTCTTTACCATGAACGACTGCCGCCTGAGCCCGCGCCCGTCTGGAGTCGTGCCGTTGGTCTGTGCCGGGCAAAGCGCCCGCGGTATGGAGTTTGCCGCCGCCTTCGCGGACTACAATTTTTGCGTTGGCGCCGGCGTGAACACGCCCAAAGCCTATGCCGCTACCAACGAACGACTTGCGGTTGAGGTGGCAAAAACCGGCCGGCCGGTGGGCAGCTATCCGCTGATGATGGTGATCGCCGATGAAACCGACGAGGCGGCGTTCGCCAAATGGCAGCTCTATAATCAAGGAGCCGATGAAGGCGCTCTCGCCTATTTAGGGATCCAGGCGAACGCCGACAGCCAAGCGGACGCAGGTTCCTCGGCGCGTTGGATGACGCAGGCGGCATCGCCGGTGAACTTCAATATGGGCACGTTGGTCGGCTCTTACGCCAATGTGGCGCACATGCTGGACGAGGCGGCATCGGTCCCTGGAACTGCAGGCATCATGCTGACATTCGACGATTTTGTCGCGGGAATGGATAACTTTGGCCAGCGCATCCAGCCGCTGATGCGCAGCCGCGCCCACCTTCGTGCCGCAGCCTGACGAAGCCCGGCAACAAAAGGGTTCAGTTACATCGTGCGGATAGCCACTGCCAACCGTCGGCCGTGCACAAGCTGCAGTCGACGGTCCTGTCGCCGCGTCGCATTCAGGTCGGACCTTCGGCACACAGTCGCGCCTTACATTTACAGAAGTGTGCTCGGCTGGCCGAGCACACATGATCATTCCCTATAAATCCTGCTTGCATAAGCGGCGACCCGAAGGCAGCCGTATTGACCTAAAAGGGCTGGCGTGTGACTTCGCCGCTAACGGAAAAGCACCGCTCAGGCAGACCAAAACCCCGACCGGAAGACGATGGCTCTGCCGCTTGCCCCCATTCTGCAGCATCTGCGCAGCGAACCCTCACGAACCTGGTCGATCGTGATCACTCTCTTTGGCGATGCCGTCATTCCCCGCGGCGGCTCGCTCTGGCTGGGTTCACTGCTGGAAATTTTCAGCGGCCTCGGCGTCGCGAGCGGGGTTGTGCGGACTGCTATGTCTCGGCTTGCTAGCGATCATTGGCTGGAGCGGACCCGCATCGGCCGCAACAGCTTCTATCGCCTGACGGAGCAAGCCAGTATCGACTCGCGAGCCGCCGCGCGACGTATCTACGGTGGCCCACCTGAAGATTGGGACGGTCGGTTCGACCTGCTGCTGGACAACAACGGCGCTAACCGAGACGGCACACGGCTCGCGCTGCAGAAGGGTGGATTTGGCATGCTAGTACCCGGACTGTGGGTCGCGTGCGGATGCACGGCCGTACCATCCGAAGCCGCTGCGCTGCTGCGCATGCAAAGCACAATGGATATCGAAACCGGTCAGCAGATCGTCGCGCGCGCGTGGCCGCTCGAAAAGAACGCCGCGGCCTATCAAGGATTTCTTGCGACTTTTGCGCCGCTGCAGCGGGATCTAGGCAGAAGTCACCCGCTGCTCGGCCTTGATGCCTTGGTCGCCCGGACCCTGCTGATGCACGAGTTCCGGCGCATCGTCCTGCGCGATCCCGGACTGCCGCCGGCGCTTTTGCCGTCCGGCTGGCCAGGGACCCCCGCACGGATGCTATGCGGAGAGATCTATCATGCGCTGCTGCCGGCGTCGGAGGCCTGGCTGGACGAGCATGGCCGCAACGAAGATGGTCCGTTGCCCACGGCCAATCCGGACCTGCGCCAACGATTCATCAAGACGTGACATGTTACAGGAAAATCTTGAGGATACCGATCTTTGTGTTAGATAAGGTCTGCAAGAACGGAGGAGGCTGTCGTGTATACGCAAATCCTGAACCAGGCCGGCGACCCGGATGCTGCGCCAATCGCCCAAGACATTGACCTCTCCCGCTTCCAGGCGCGCATCGACGCAGAAGATCGGATCGAACCAAACGACTGGATGCCCGAGGCCTACCGCAAGACACTGACCCGCCAGATCAGCCAGCATGCGCACTCTGAGATCGTCGGAATGCTGCCGGAGGGCAACTGGATCACACGGGCGCCTTCGCTTCGCCGGAAGGCGACGTTGCTGGCGAAAGTGCAGGATGAGGCGGGGCACGGTCTTTACTTGTATGCAGCGGCCGAAACCCTTGGCAGAAGCCGGGAAGATCTTTTCGACGACCTGCTTTCGGGCGCGGCGAAGTATTCGTCCATCTTCAATTATCCTACGCTGACCTGGGCAGACATAGGGGCAATTGGCTGGCTGGTTGATGGTGCAGCCATCATGAACCAGATCCCGCTTTGCCGCTGCTCCTACGGCCCCTATGCCCGCGCGATGATCCGTGTATGCAAGGAAGAGAGCTTCCATCAGCGTCAGGGGTACGAGATCATGCTGACGCTGTGCCGCGGCACAGCCGAACAGAAGGCGATGGCGCAGGATGCCTTGAACCGCTGGTACTGGCCCTGCCTGATGATGTTCGGGCCACCAGACAGTGACAGCACGCACAGCGACCAGTCGACGCGGTGGAAGATCAAGCGTTTCTCCAATGACGAATTGCGGCAGAAATTCATCGATGCAACCGTGCCGCAAGCGCAGTTCCTTGGCTTGACCCTACCCGACCCGGATTTGCGTTTTGAACCCGCGACCGCAGTCTCATCCAATGATCAGGCCGCGGGTAATTGGCGGCACGGTCCAATCGACTGGGAGGAGTTCCGCCAAGTGCTGAAGGGCAACGGCCCCTGCAACCATGAGCGCCTTGCGGCGCGGCGCAAGGCGCATCAAGAGGGTGCTTGGGTGCGAGAGGCGGCGGCAGCCCATGCTGCGAAGCGGGCCGCACGGAAACATGCGGCGTAGGAACAGGAGATCGTTTCATGGTGAACGGCAAGACACCGGATACGCCGCTGTGGGAAGTGTTCATTCGCAGCCGTAATGGACTGGCACACAAGCATGTCGGCTCGCTGCACGCGGCGGACGAGGTCCTGGCAATTCAAGCGGCGCGCGACCTTTACACCCGTCGGGGCGAGGGTCTGTCCATCTGGATTGTTCCGTCCAGCGCCATCACCGCATCTGATCCGGCCAGCAAGGACATGATGTTCGAACCCGCCTTGTCCAAAGTCTACCGGCATCCAACGTTCTATGACTTGCCAGGCGACGTTGGGCACATGTGATGGCGACCACCTCGATCGCGGTGCAGGAATCACCGCTTGTGCTCTACGTGCTGCGCCGGGCCGATGATGCGCTGGTTCTGGGTCATCGACTGTCGGAATGGATCGGTCATGGCCCCACCCTTGAGGAGGAAATGGCGCTCAGCAACCTGGGTCTCGACCTTGTTGGCCAGGCGCGCTCACTCTACGCCTACGCCGCGCAAGTTGAGGCTGCTGACAACGACGAAGACAAGTATGCCTACCTTCGCGATCCGGGTCAGTACCGCAATCTGCTGCTGACGGAGCAACCCAACGGCGACTTTGGTCACACCATGGTCCGGCAGTTGTTCTATTCCGCCTTTGCTGACCCCTACTGGCGCGCCATGACCACGAGCGCCGACGCAACCCTTTCCGCCATCGCAGCCAAGTCCGAGAAGGAGAGTGCATACCATCTGCGCCACGCCGCGGAGTGGGTCATTCGCCTTGGCGACGGCACTGAGGAGAGCCGCCGCCGCGCGCAGCAGGCGGTGGATCATCTCTGGGCTTATACCGGCGAAATGTTCGAGGCCGATGATGTCGATCTCACACTTTTGCAGTCCGGGGTCGCAGTCGAGCCGGCAGCGTTGCGCGGCCAGTGGGAGCAGACCGTCGACAGCATCCTGACGCAGGCAACATTGACCCGGCCAAAGAGCCAGTGGATGCAGAGCGGCGGCCGCTCCGGCCGGCACAGCGAACATCTCGGACATCTGCTCGCAACCCTGCAGCACCTGCCGCGCAGCTTCCCGGATGCGACATGGTGACGAAGACCGCCTTGGCGGAACTGCGTGCGCGTGCCCTGGAGGCTGCCGCACAGGTGTGCGACCCGGAGATCCCCGTGTTGACCATCCGTGATCTGGGCATTCTTCGAGACGTTCTTGTGCAGGATGGCGCGGTCGAGATCCTGATCACACCGACCTACTCGGGCTGTCCTGCAATGAATGCCATCCGGTTCGATGTCGAACTGGCGCTGGCGCGGGCGGGGATCCGCGACAGCCGGGTGACGCTGGTGCTGTCACCCGCCTGGACCACCGACTGGATGACCGAGGAAGGCCGGCGCAAGCTGCAGGAATACGGCGTCGCACCGCCTGTATCCGGCGGCGGCCGACGAGCACTGTTCGGCCGTGAGGAGGTCGTCTGCCCGAACTGCGGTGCATCGGACACCGCCGAACTGTCCGCGTTTGGCTCGACCTCGTGCAAGGCCCTATGGCGCTGCAACACGTGCCGGGAGCCATTCGACTACTTCAAGTGCCATTGAAGTGGCTGTCGTTGCCTGAAGGGGCCCCATGTCTGCCGCCACACCAAGGTTCCATCGGCTGCGGGTTGCCGACCTCCGGCATGAAACGCCGGATGCCGTGTCAATCGCCTTCGACGTTCCGCCGATCCTGCGGCCGGACTACGCCTTTGCCGGCGGCCAGTATCTGACGCTGCGTACTGACATCGATGGCATGGAACTCCGCCGCTCCTACTCCATCTGCTCGGGACCGGATGACGGCGAGCTTCGCGTCGCGGTCAAATGTGTCGATGGCGGCTTATTCTCCACCTGGGCGAACAGCCACATCCGAACGGGTGACGTCCTCGACGTCATGACGCCAACGGGCCGCTTCGGTATGACGCTGCCAGGTGACGACCGGCTTTATCTTGGCTTTGCCGCTGGGTCCGGAATCACGCCAATCCTGTCCATCATGCGTGGCATACTGGGTCGCGAGCGTGGCAGTCGGGTGTTTCTGTTCTACGGCAACCGCTCGACTGCCGGCATATTGTTCCGAGAGGCGCTGGACGATCTGAAGGACCGCTACATCGGCCGACTCTCGGTCTTTCATGTCCTGTCGCAGGAGCAGCAGGACATCCCAATCCTTAACGGCCGGCTGGACGCGGCCAAAGTCCGATTCTTGCTGCACCACATGCTGCCGGTTGAGAAAATCGATCATGCCTTCCTATGCGGTCCGATCGGCATGAGCGAGGAAATCGAGGCAACCCTTCTTGCCTTGGGTCTGAGGCAGGGGCAGGTGCATGTCGAGCGCTTCGTATCTGCGTTTGACGGTAAGCCACACAGCAAGCCTGCACCGGCTTCTGAGACACCTCACGCAGTGGCGGCACTGCTGATCGACGGCAAACGAAGTGAAGTGCCGGTGGCTGAGGGTGAGTCAGTATTGGATGCAGCACTTCGCGCAGGATTGGATCTTCCCTATGCCTGCAAGGGCGGTATGTGCAGCACTTGCCGGGCGCGGCTGGTCGAGGGAAGCGTTGAGATGGCGATCAATTTCTCACTCGAGCCGTGGGAGACGCAGGCTGGGTTTGTCCTGACCTGCCAAGCCCAGCCGACCAGTCCCCAGGTCGTCATCGACTACGACCACGTTTAGATCAAGACTCTGACCTTAAGCTTTCGGGCGCCGCGACGGAAAACTGCGTGCGTCGATCACCCCAGGAATGCCTCGCCGGCTGCACGCCAGATTTCGCTGGATGGTCGCGCTATTCATTCCGCGGACGCTTGTCGACGACACGTTTGACCTTGCCGAGAGAACGCTCCAGCGTTCCAGGCGGTTCGACCACCACCTGAGTCGTCACACCGATGGTGTTCTTGATCGCCTGCATGACCAGCCTTGCCTCGTCCTGCAGCCCATCGCCGTCCCAGTGCTCGATCCGCGCCTCGGCACGCACCTCTAGCTGGTCCAGACGACCCTCCCGCGTCAGCACAAGCTGGAAATGGCCGCCGCACCAGGGGCGGGCGAGCAACAGCTCCTCGATCTGTGTCGGGAACAAGTTGACGCCGCGCAGGATCAGCATGTCGTCTGAGCGTCCCGTTACCTTTGCCATCCGACGGAAGCCTGGCCGTGCCGTACCGGGCAGCAGCCGGCTCAGATCGCGGGTGCGATAGCGGATAATCGGAAGCGCCTGTTTGGTCAGCGAGGTGAACACCAGCTCACCTTGCTCGCCGTCCGCAAGAACTGAACCCGTGGCCGGATCGATGATCTCAGGATAAAAATGGTCTTCCCAAACGTGCAGTCCATCTTTGGTTTCGACGCATTCCTGGGCGACGCCGGGACCTATAACCTCTGAAAGCCCGTATATATCGACCGCCTGGATGGCGAAGCTCGCCTCGATCTCCTGGCGCATGGCGTTCGTCCAAGGTTCGGCGCCGAATATGCCAATCTTCAGAGAGGTTTTGCGTGGATCGATGCCTTGGCGGGTAAACTCGTCCAGGATCGCCAGCATGTAGCTCGGCGTCACCATGATGATCTCCGGCCTGAAGTCGACGATCGACTGCACCTGACGTTCGGTCATCCCACCGGACATCGGGACCACGGTGCAACCGAGCCGCTCGGCTCCGGCGTGGGCACCAAGGCCACCGGTGAACAACCCGTAGCCATAGGCGTTGTGCAGCTTCATCCCCCGTCGGCCGCCCGCCGCGTGGATTGAGCGCGCCATTACGTTAGCCCACATGTCGAGATCCGCTTGGGTGTAGGCAACAACAATCGGTTTGCCAGTCGAGCCGGAGGATCCATGAAGGCGAGTGACTTCGGTCTGTGGTACAGCGAGCAATCCGAACGGATAGGTATCGCGGAAAACCGCCTTCGTGCTGAACGGGAAGCGTGCAAGATCGGGCAGATCCTTAAAGTCGGTTGGATGCACGCCCGCTTCGTCGAACACTTGGCGATAATGTCTCACATTGTTATAAGCGTGCTGCAGCGACCATGTCAGGCGCTGACGCTGCAGCGCCTGCACTTCATCCCGCGATGCATGCTCGATCGGGTCGAACACCGGGAGGCCCATCCTCGGCATGCTTCCGCTCCCTAATAACGCAATCATCGTCACGCTTGGGTCATTGTACAGCAGCAATGTTTTCGGTCAATACTTGTCAATTTCCAGCACATTCTGATGCAGGATCAATCCGGCGCTGAAGGGAGGAGCGTTCGCAACTGATGGTGATGGTTGCAACCGGCCATCATGAACCGGCGGCGGACGTGCCGGGGTGACACACGGCGGCGCTTGCCTGATGATGCTGAACCAATGCTTCCGCGGGAATGGTGACACCATTTAAGGGGCGCAGCACTGCTTCAGTCTTATGAGGGTAGATGCGATTGCGGCTCTGTCCAAAGGCGTGTGAACGCCGACCTCATTTCGGCTTACTGCATGGCGCCCTAGGACTGGAAGATCGACTCTCTGGATCGGCGTCTGCGCACTTCGCCAAACGCCCTGGTGATTGAGCTCAGCGAGAACCGCTCCAACACCAGGCTATTGGCAAGTTCGGCAACGCGCCCCTACGATCTTCCATACGGAGGAACCGACCGAGATCTGCGAGCAGTGATCGCATTCGTTCACGGAAGGACATCCCATGCTTGATCGTCGCCAGCTTTTGACAGCATCTGCCGCGGCGACGCTTGCTGCGCGAACCGCCGTTGCAGCACCCCCTCAGGTGTTGCGGATAGCCATGACAGCGTCTGATCTGCCCACCGTCACGGGCATCCCGAACAATGGTGGCGAGGGATTTCGTTTCCTGGGTTATCCCGCGTACGACGGTGTGGTGAACTGGGACTACACTCACGTTGACCATACTGCGGACGTGACGCCCGGGCTGTTCGAGTCCTGGACAGTTGATCCAGGCAATCCCAATCGCTGGATCTTTTCGCTGCGGCACGGCGTGCTGTTCCACGACGGCTCGCCATTGACGATGGACGACATCGTCTGGAATCTGCAGCGTGTCTGGGACGACAAGTCGCCGCAGTATGACGCGCCTGCCGCTCCAATCGTGCGGGCAACGGTGACGATGATGGACCACTGGGAGAAGCTGAGTGACGACAAGATCGCACTCTACACCAAGATGCCGTTTAGTTTTTTCCACTACCTTCTCACCGTGTTCCTGATCGCGAGCCCACGGCAATGGGATAAGGTGGGGCGCAGTTGGACCGGATTTGCCAAGGCCCCGGCGGGCACCGGCCCCTTCAAGATCACGCGTGTCGTTCCAGGTCAATACGCCGAGATGTCGCGGAACGAGAGCTACTGGAACACGGCACGCATTCCGAAGCTGGACCGGATGATCGTCTATCCGATGCCGGAGGCGACGACACGGGTGGCAGCCTTGCGATCTGGTCAGGTGGACTGGATCGAGGTTCCTCCGCCAGACGCAATTCCGTCGCTACACAATGCGGGGCTTCAGATCAGCCTGTGGCCGTACCCGCACACCTATCCCTACGTGTTGAACTGCGCGCCTGAATCGGTGTTCAGCGATCTCCGCGTCCGCCAGGCCCTGAACTTCGCAATCGACCGCGACGGGCTTTGTGAGATGCTGAACGGAACCGCCAAGCCTGCCTATGGCTTCTATCCGCCGGACCATCCGCTGTTCGGCAAACCGAAGCTGCGCTACGGGCACGATCCCGAACGAGCGAAGCAGTTGCTGCAGCAGGCGGGCTTTGGGGCGGATCGGCGGCCGAAGGCCAAGATCATGATTTCCACCTCCGGCTCCGGGCAGATGATGCCGATCCCAATCAACGAGTTCCTGCAACAGAACTTTGCCGCGGCCGGCTTCGACATCGACTTCGATGTTGTCGAGTGGGGAACAATGATCATGGCTCGACGCAGCGCCCCCAGCCAGGCCACGTCGCATGGCGATGACGGCATCAACAACAGCCTGGGCTACACGGATCCATCGACGTTGTACCGTCTGTTCGCGACCGCTAGTTTTCCGCCTGCGAGCACCAACTGGGGCCATTTCAGCAACCCCCGATTTGATGAGCTGGCGACCCGGGCACAGGCTTCGTTTGACACGACAGAGCAGATGCGGCTGCTGGCAGAGGCGCATGCCACACTGGTGGACGACGCGGCGTGGCTGTTCATCTGCCATGACCTCAACCCGCGGGCGATGAGCAAACGCGTGAAAGGTTTTGTGCCCGCGCAAAGCTGGTCGCAGGATTTCACCCATATCACGATGGGTTAGCGCCGCTGGCTCGACCTTCCGCGGCGGCAGTTTCACCCGACTTGCGCTGCCGCTATGATGGTGTCCGGCACAGGGGGAATCGCCAATGCTGACACGCCGTTCGCTGCTGGCGGCTTCCGCCGGTTCTCCGCTTGCCATTGCTGGCTCGTCTGCCCCAACGCATGCCGCCACTCCGCGGAATATTGTTGTGATGGCGAAGCAGATCGACGACATCATCAGCTTTGATCCCGCCGAATCGTATGAATTCAGCAACAATGAGATCGACGGCAATATTTATCGCCGACTTGTTGCGCCCAATCATGCCGATACAACGAAGGTGGTTGGCGACGCCGCCGAATCCTGGACGGTCAGCCCAGACGGGAAGATCTTTACCTTTCTGCTGAAGCCCGATGTCATGTTCCCGTCTGGCAAGGCCGCCACCGCCGAGGATGCCGCCTTTTCGTTGCAACGCGTCGTCAAACTGAACAAAACGCCCGGGTTCATCATTACCCAATTCGGCTTCACCAAAGACAACGTCGATACGCTGATCAAGGCGATCGACACGCATACGCTGCATTTTGAGCTTCCAACGGTGCAGTCCAGCAGCTTCGTGCTTTTCTGTCTGTCGGCCAACGTCGGATCAATCGTCGAAAAGGCGACGATTATGGCCAACGTGGCGAACGACGATATGGGCAACGCCTGGCTCAAGACCCACAGTGCAGGTTCGGGAGGCTATCAGTTGACATCTTACGCAGCCAGCGACCATGTCACCATCGACGCCAACCCGCACTCCGGCATCAAGACGGCCAGCCGACGCATTGTCGTGCGCCACGTTGCCGACCCCTCGGCCCAGTTGTTAATGTTGCAAAAGGGCGATGCGGACATCGTGCGCAACCTGACCCCGGACCAGTTGAAAGCGATCGCGGCAAACGCCGATTTCCATGTGACCTCCTCGCCGCAGAGTTCGCAGATCTACATCGCAATGAACCAGGATGTGCCGGATCTTGCCAAGCCGCAGGTGCGCCAGGCGGTGAAATGGGCCATCGACTATGATGCCATCGCCAACAACATCACGCCGAACAGCTACGTCGTTTCGCAAAGCTTCTTGCCGGCAGGGCTGCCTGGCGCATTGACCAACAAGCCATTCCACAGGGACGTTACGAAGGCCAGGACCCTGATGGCGGAGGCTGGTCTGGCGGACGGGTTTTCAATCAGCATGGACTGCCCGTCCGTCCAGCCCTACACGGACATCGCGCAGGCCGTGCAGGCCGACCTTGCTGCCATCGGGATCAAGGTCAATCTGATCGTCGGCGACACCAAGCAGGTGATCACCAAGACACGGGCGCGCCAGCACCAGATGGCGTTGCTATACTGGGGCACCGACTACTTCGATCCAAACTCCAACGCGCAGGCGTTCTGTGCCAATCCTGACGACAGCGATGCGTCGAAGCTGAAGATCATCGCATGGCGCAGCCACTTCGTGGACCACGAACTCAATACGATGGTCGAAGCCGCCGCCAAAGAGCGCGACTCGGTCAAACGAATGACAATGTATAAGCAGATGCAGACGCTGTCGCAGGAGCGGGCGCCGTTCGTGATGCTGCTGCAGGCTGTATCGACCGGCGTACAGGGCAAGGGCGTCTCCGGCTTCGTCATTGGCCCCCTGCCCGACTACACGAAGTATTACGATATCTCGAAGACATGATGCTGGCCGGCAACGCCGCCGTGGCTGCGGGATCGCGATGAAGCGATCTGGCCATGCCGGCAGCCTGGCAACGACCGCGTCAAGCGTGCTGATCACGCTGCTTGGGCTGGTGTTCGTCACATTCTTCATTGGCCGGGTGATGCCGATCGACCCCGTCATCGCCATTGTCGGGGATCACGCGCCGCCCGACGTGATCGCGCAGGTGCGCACCGATCTCGGGCTCGACCGACCGCTGATCGTACAGTTTGCGCTCTACCTGCGCAACCTGCTGCACGCCGACCTTGGGCGGTCCGTCATGACCTCCAACACTGTGGTTGCGGATATTGCCCATTTCTTTCCAGCAACTATTGAGCTGGCAACCGTGGCAATTGTGTTGGCCACGATGATCGGGGTGCCGCTCGGCGTGCTTGCGGCAGTGCGCCAGGGCACCCGCACGGACCATGCGGTGCGCATCTTCTCCCTGGTCGGCCAGTCGGTGCCGATCTTTCTGCTGGGCTTGCTCGCGCTGCTGATTTTCTACGCGACCCTCGGTTGGGCCCCCGGCACCGGGCGCCAGGACGTGGCTTTTGAAGGCGACGTGCCGGTAGTGACCGGCCTGTTGACCGTTGATGCCCTACTCGCCGGCGACTGGGACGCGCTGCATGACGCGCTGGCTCATCTCGTGCTTCCGGCGGGCGTGCTGGCTTATTTCAGCATGGCCTACATTACCCGGATGACACGCGCGTTCATGCTGGATGCATTGCGCGGGGAATACATCATCACGGCCCGTGCCAAGGGTCTTTCAGCCATGCGCGTGATCTGGCGTCACGCCTTCGGCAACATCGCCGTCCGGCTGCTGACGGTGCTGGCACTGACCTATGCCGGGCTGCTCGAGGGCGCCGTCGTCACCGAAACCGTCTTTTCCTGGCCCGGGCTCGGCCAATATCTTACGGTCTCCCTGCTCAGTGCCGACATGAACGCCGTGCTGGGCGCGACGCTGGTGATCGGTGTCGCATATCTGCTGCTGAATCTGTCGGCGGATTTGCTTTACCGGCTACTGGATCCACGCGCGCAATGAGCCGAAGATCAGCCCGCTTCGGCTATGCGTGGCAAGGCTGGCTGTTGACGGAGAATCCATCCTCACGCAGGCAGGCAGCTTGGGGACGGCGGTACCGGATGTGGCGCGACTTTTCCGGCAATCCGATCGCAGCGGCTGGGCTGGTTCTGGCCATCCTGCTTTTCGCGGCGGTCGCAGCCGCCCCGCTGCTCGCCGCGCAGGATCCCAGCGCGCAGGATCTGGCTGATCGTCTCGCCCGTCCGTCGGCCACGCACTGGTTTGGCACCGATGAACTGGGCCGCGACCTTTACAGCCGCGTGCTGTATGGCGGCCGCATCACCCTCGGCATGGTCGTCACCGTCGTCGTTCTAGTTGCCCCGCTGGGCCTGGCGATCGGCTGCATTGCCGGCTACTTCGGCGGTTGGCAGGATCGCGTGCTGATGCGGGTCACAGATATCTTCCTGGCGTTTCCCCGTCTGGTCCTTGCACTCGCTTTTGTCGCCGCAATTCGCCCTGGCATAACCAGCACCGTCACCGCGATCGCGCTGACCGCGTGGCCACCCTACGCACGTCTGGCGCGCGCCGAGACGCTGACAATCCGCAATGCTGATTATATTGCTGCCATACGCCTGACGGGCGCTCCCCCGTTCCGCATCATCGCGCGTCACGTCGCCCCGCTATGTCTGGACAGCCTGATTGTCCGCGTGACCCTCGACATGAGCTCGATTATCTTGACCGCCGCGGCGCTGGGCTTCCTGGGTATGGGCGCGCAGCCGCCCTCGCCCGAATGGGGTGCCATGATTGCCACGGCCCGGCGCTTCATTCTGCAACAATGGTGGGTGCCGACAATCCCCGGTATCGCCATCCTTCTTGCCTCGCTGGCCTTCAACCTGCTGGGCGACGGCTTGCGCGATGTGCTTGATCCAAAGCAGCGATAAGCGGCGCGGATGCTGGTAGACATCCAGAATCTCTGTGTTGCCTTTCCCACCGCCAGCGGGCTCTCCCACGCCGTTCGCGGCGTCTCCCTGCAGGTCGGTGCACAGAAACTCGGCATTGTCGGCGAGTCCGGATCGGGCAAATCACTGACCGCGCGCGCCATTCTGCGCCTGCTGCCGGAAACAGCGCGTGTGACCGCCGATTGCCTGACCTTCGACGGGATCGACATCCTGCGCGCCAGCGAACAGACGATGCGGACTATCCGCGGACGTCGAGCGGGATTGATCCTGCAGGATCCTAAATATGCACTGAATCCGGTGATGACAGCCGGTCAGCAGATCGCCGAGGCCTGGCGGGTCCATAAGAAAGGCACTCGGCGGCAGGCCATGGAAAAGGCCATCGATCTGCTGGCCCAGGTCCGCATCCACGATCCCGCTCGGGTCGCTCAGGCCTATCCTCACGAATTGTCCGGAGGCATGGGCCAGCGGGTCATGATCGCGATGATGCTGGCACCCGACCCCGAAATGCTGATCGCCGACGAACCGACCAGCGCGCTGGATACCACCGTCCAGGCCGAGATCCTGCGCCTGATGGAAGACTTGGTTTCTCGCCGCGGCATGGCGCTGATCCTGATCAGCCACGATCTGCCGCTGGTGTCGCATTTCTGCGACCAAGTGGCGGTGATGTATGCCGGCCGCATCCTGGAGACGCTACCCGGCGCCCGTCTGACGCAGGCTGCGCATGCCTACACACGCGGTTTGCTGAACTGCGTGCCGACCCTCGCGCGCCCGCAGGCACGTCTGCCGGTGATGCTCCGCGACCCGGCGTGGCTGACATGATCGAGGTTGCGGATCTGCGAGTCCAGTTTGGCAATGTCGAAGCGGTGAAGGCCGTTTCCTTCAGCGTGCCGCGCGGATCCAGCTTGGGCCTTGTCGGCGAGAGCGGATCCGGCAAGTCGACCGTCCTGCGTGCTTTGTCGGGCCTGAATGACGCCTGGACCGGCCGCATGAGTATCGACGGCGTTCGCCTAACGCCGCGGCGCGGCCGCGATTTCTTCCGTCGCGTGCAGATGGTGTTCCAGGACCCGTACGGTTCGCTGCATCCTCGTCAAACCGTCGACAGGGCGTTGTCCGAAGCGCTTATGGTGCATCGCATCCCTGATGGTGAGGCGCGGATCCTGCGTACTTTGGCCGAGGTCGCCCTGCCGCCATCAACCCGCTTCCGTTACCCGCACCAGCTCTCCGGCGGCCAGCGCCAGCGCGTCGCCATCGCCCGCGCGCTGATGACGGAACCGGAGGTGCTGCTGCTGGATGAGCCGACCAGCGCACTGGATGTTTCAGTGCAGGCCGAGGTGCTGAACTTGCTGGGCGATCTGCAAACGCGGCGCAATTTGACCACCGTGATGGTCAGCCACAACCTTGCCGTGGTGGCGCATCTCTGTCCCATGATCGCGGTCATGCAGGCAGGTGAGATCGTCGAAACACTCAGCACGCAAGACCTGCGGGCCGGCCGGACGACACACCCTCACACGGCAGAGTTGCGCGCGCTGAGCATCGAACTGGAGGGCACATAGCAGACTGCCATGTGCCTGCGCGTCAATACAATCCCGGCTAGACCGCTTTCAGGCTGACTGGAACAGTCAGCGCGGTCTAGCCCATTGTTTTCGCGAGCAACTTTATCAGCCCGACCTTTCAAGTCAGGCTAATGTTGCTCTAATGTCCCATACCCCCAGGCGGCCTTACGCGCACAGGTTCTCACGCAGCGTCCTGCCTTCGTACCGGGTCCGCACCAGAGCACGCCGTTGTAACTCGGGCACGACGCCGCGGCTGAACTGCTCATAGCAGCCAGGAAACGTCGTCGGCGTCAGCACGAAGCCGTCGCAGCCGCCGCTTTCGAACATTGCCTGCAACTGATCGGCGATGTCGGCTGGTGTGCCGACGACCTGCGGACAGAGCTCGCTGACCGCGAAACGCTTCGCCGCGTCGCCCAAAGTCAGCCCCTCGCTCCGCGTGCCCTGCAAGATGACGTCGAACGACCCGCGGGAGCCCTGGCTGATCGCCACATCCTGCAGCGGCTGATGCAGCGGGTAGTCCGACAGGTCGGTGCCGATATGCGCGGACATCAGTGCCAGACCCAGTTCGGGATCGACGAGATCGTTCAGGTAAGCCGCCTTCTCCTCAGCGATGGCGCGGGTTTCTCCAACAACGGGGTCGATCGAGACCAGAATTTGGCATTGCTCCGGCCGGCGACCGCGTCTGTCCATACGCGCGTGGAGATCAGAGCGGAATGCCTGCATGTCGGGAATGGCGTGCTGCAGGGTAAAGACAATCTCTGCCCAGCGCGCCGCGAATTCCCGCCCGCGCGGAGAACTGCCGGCCTGCATCAGCACCGGACAGCCCTGAACCGTGCGCGGAACGGTCAGCGGTCCACGCGTGCGGACATATTTGCCGGCATAGTCGACGCGATGCACCTTGCCCGCGTCGGCGAAGCGGCCTGAGGCCTTGTCGATGATCAGGGCGTCCGGCTCCCAACTTTCCCATAGTCGGGTGCACGCCTCCACCACCTCATCAGCAATGTCGTAGCGCTCATCGCGCGGCGTCGGCGCGAGGCCGAAATTCGCCCATTGCGGACTGCTGGAGGTGGTGACGATGTTCCACGCCATCCGTCCGCCACTCAGGTGATCCATCGTCGCAAAGGTGCGTGCGGTCTGGAACGCGTGCACGAAGCTGGAGGATACCGAAACTCCCAGCCCGATATGCTTGGTCACACGTGCCATCTGCGCCGCCATCGGCATCGGGTCGAGCAATCCCATCTGGCCGCCGCGTGACAGCACGGTCTCGTAACTGCCTTTGTAGAAATCCATCAGCGCCAGGATGTCGGCAAAGAACAGCGCATCAAAGAACCCGCCCTCCAGCACGCGCGCAATGTGTTCGTAATACTCCGGCGTCAGAAACGAATTGTCCGTGTCGGGATGACGCCACATGCCGTGGTGGTGCGCGGTCGGACCGGCGAGCAAAAAGGCAACCAGGCGCATCCGGCGGCGGATCATCCATTTAACCTTGGAACGTTGGAACCCGATAAGCAAGTGATGTGCCAAGCTCCCTGGCATGACGATTGCTTAAAGTCTGGGCACCCGCGCTGGGCACGAGCGCCGAGGCGGTCGATCCACCGACCCAACAGGAGACGCCATGAGCCTTGCTTCAACCAGACGCGGTCTGGCCGCCGGCGCCGCGTCGCTGCCTGCCGCACTTCTCATCGGCCCCGCACAGGCACAGGGTTCTGGCAGCACTCTAGAGCGTGTGACCAGCAGCAAGCGCTTGCGCATGGCTGTCGTGTCCGGCAGCCCGCCTTACTTCGTGAAGGACCTTGCCAGCGGCACCTGGAGCGGCGCGGCGGTGGAGATGGCAAAAGGCATCGCCAGCGTTTGGGGTGCTGAACTAAGCTTTGTTGAAACAACCTTCGGCAATTCCGTGCTCGACCTGCAGTCCAACAAGATCGATATTGCCTTCGCGCTGAATCCGACCCCGCAGCGCGCGTTGGCCATCGGCTTCACGCGGTCGTATATCGTCGCGCCCTTCGGCTGCCTCGCCAAACCAGGCTTCACGCCGAAAACCTGGGCTGACCTCGACAGGCCGGACATCCGCATCGCTTTCGATCTGGGCTCGCTGCATGAAACCTGCGCCCGACGCTTTGCTCCGAAAGCCCAGCTTACCGGATACAAAAGTATCGACGAGTGTGTGCTGGCGCTGCAATCCGGCCGGGTGGATGCCGAAGTCATCGCGGCCACCATCGGCCTGGCGACGGTCGGCAAGAACCCCAGCCTGGGTCCGTATCACCTGCTGGGCACGCCGACTGTTTCGCTGCCGAGCTGCTACGGCATCCAGCGAGAACCTGACATGCGGTTCAAGGAGGTCGTGGACGCCTGGATCGACTTTAATCGCGGGATCGGTACGATCCGGGAGCAGATGATCAACGGGCTTGCCTTGACCGGAGTTAAGCCGGACCAAGTGCCGGCCGAGCTCAGCTTTTAGACCCGCGGACGAATGCCTGTTTCCAGCAAGGTTGCAGAGTCGGATTAAGCGCTTTCAGAACAACCTATCGAAACGCCGGCATCACCTGCTCACTGAACCGGCGCATTGATAGCAGGTTCTGCTCCTGGCTCATGTCGCCGAAGCCGGTCTGGCAAAGTAAATGCCGGACACCGAGATCGCGGAGTTCGGCAACCTGCTCCCGCACGCGCGCCGCGGAGCCGTAAAGTGATCCGCCCGAGAGCACGAACGCCAGTGCTTCCGACTCGCCAACGGCAGGGTCAGTCCAGGGATTGAGCATGGCGGGATCGATCTGAAAGTCGGGCGGGTTGTACTCGTGACGCACGTGTATCATATGCGCTCGTGCGCGAAGCAGAAGGGTGGATAGCTCATCCTCTGCCTGTGCGTCGGTTTCCGCGACATAAACGTCCCGCCAGAGCGCCGCCTGCGATAGCAGCTTTTCCCGGGTGCGCGCGTCATGGCCGCCTTCAGTAATGCCGGCCTCGTAAAGCTGCCACCGTTCCTTGATACGCGCGACCGGAATTCGAGAGGTCAGAATGGGAATTCCACGACGTCCGCATTCAAGAAAGGACTCAGGTGAAATCACGCTGCGCCAGATCGGTGGTCCCGGTAGCTGTACCGGCCGCGGCCTCAACTCCGGGATGCGAAGGTTGAAATATTTTCCCTCATGAACCAGCGGCGCTTCCCGCCATGCCCGTTCCAGAATGTCCAGCGCCTCAGCCATGCGCTCCCGGCTGTCGTCGCTGCGCAGGCCGTGGCCGACGAATTCATATTCGTTGAATAGGGTCCCCTTGCCGACACCGACGTCGATGCGGCCTTTGCTAAGGTTGTCCAGCAGCGCCAGTTGGGTGGCAAGGCGGATCGGATGATGGAACGGCATCTGCACGACCGCGAAGCCGATACGGACCCGAGTTGTTCTCATCGTCAGCGCAGCGGCAAACAGCAATGCATCATTATAGACGCTCTCACCAGTGAAGTAGTGCTCGCTTAGCCAGACATCACTGAAGCCTAGATACTCCGCGGCGCAGACCTGCTCGATCTGCTGCTCGATCCGGGCAGCGTCCTCCTCAGGCGTGGGCGACAGAGCCAGGGTCAACCAGCCGAACTGCATCGTCTTGTTCCCAATCATGATGAGGACAAGACTGCCGGTGCGCCGGGCCGTGGGCAAGGCCCAATTGACGCTGTTGGGGTCCGGCAACCCTCGGTAGGGCCATTTGTGTCCCTCGGTAGGGCCATTTGTGTATAGATGCCTGTCCACATGCCGACAGCCCATGCTTCCATCAGCCCACAGTTTTGGCAGCGGATTACGCGGCAGCAGCCGCCAACCCGGGCCGCTGCATCAGGATCGGCTGGACGATGCCGCAGACGTTCCAGACAGTCATGTCGAAGCGCCACTCGATAGTCGCTCGCTTGCGCTGGCCTGGAACTGAACATCTGGACGCGGCAGACCGTAATGTGCACGCAATGTATCCCCCGAATACTCGGTCCGAAACAATCCGCGTCGCTGCAGAAGCGGCAGCACCTCGGCCACGAACACTTCCAGCATGGAAGGTAGTACTGGCGGCATCAGGTTGAAGCCATCCGCGGCGCCGGCGCGGAACCAATCTTCCATCAGGTCCGCGATCTGCTCTGGCGAGCCCACGGTGACGAAATGGCCGCGCGCCCCGGCCAGATAGCTGAGCAATTGCCGCAAGGTTGGCCTCTCGCGGCGTACCAGCCCGACAATAACCTCCGTTCGGCTGCGTGCGGCCTCCACCGACGCGGGATCGGGAAGGTCTTCCGGCGATAATGGCCGGTCCAGCGGCAGATGTGAAAAATCATGACCGCCGAACCGGCCAGACAGCCGCTTGCGACCAACCTCCGGATCACTCAGATCGTTCAGCTCGCGCGCGATGCGCTGTGCCTCGGCCTCAGTGGAACCTATGACCGGGCTCAGTCCGGGCAGGATCAGTACTTGGCTGGGCGACCTGCCCTCCTCAACGACAAGCCGTTTAAGATCAGCGTAGAAATCCTGCGCCGTGGCCTTCTCCATCTGAGCCGTAAACACAGCCTCGGCATGACGCGCCGCGAAACGACGCCCGGCCTCCGACGACCCAGCCTGCACGAACACTGGCCGCCCTTGACGACTTCGCGGCAGGTTCAATGGGCCTTTCACCTGATAATACTGGCCAGCGTGGTTCAGCATCCGCAGCCCGTCGACCCGGGCATATGCCCCGCTCTCGCGATCATCCAACACGGCATCGTCGGACCAGGTGTCCCACAACCCAGTCACGACCCGCAGGTATTCTTCTGCGCGCTGATATCGTTCAGCGTGAGTCAGCGGAGCTTGACCGCCGTAATTGCCGGAGGCTGTCGCAAGCCACGTAGTGACAATGTTCCAGCCGACCCGCCCGTTGGAGATATGGTCGATCGAGGCGAACTGCCGCGCCAGGTTGAACGGCTCAGTGTATGTGGTGGAGCAGGTGGCGATCAGCCCGACCCGGCGCGTCGCGGCGGCCAGCGCCGCTAAAGCGGTGACGGGTTCCAACCAGGTGCGCGGCGCATTGGCCACGTCCTCACCCACCGCCAGCGAATCGGCCAGGAAAACCGAATCAAACAGTCCGGCCTCGGCTTTACGTGTAACATCAATATAGTAGCTGATGTCCGTCAGCGGCAAAGGAGACGCGTCGGGATGCCGCCATGCGGCCTCGTGATGGCCGCGGCCATGGATAAACAGATTGAGGTGCATGCGTCTGGTCATGGAGCGATCACTTGCCCGATCCCGTTTGGCGGTAGTCTGTGCTTTGGCAGCCTCGATTGCTATCTTCAAGAGCACCAGGGTGCATAGCCGCTGGACCGAGCCGCGTGGCACGGTGAACCCTGTCTTGGCCAGGCGCCCGCTGTTGCTGGTGTGGGCACCGTTGTGACCTGTCTCCAGAGCCGTTAGCGTCGCTTCAGGCCGATAGGCATTTGGCTTGCGGCAGCTTCGCCTAATTTGGTGGCCACTACCGTTTCATGGCGGCTGCATGATCGGAGATACAGAATGAACAGGATCGGCATCGCCATCTCAGGTGGCCCCAGCCCGGCTGAAATCGTCGACCTCGTGGTGTTGGCCGAGAGCCTTGGCTACGAATCGGCGTGGGTTGCCGAAGGGCATGGTGGCGACCAGTTCGCGATCCTCGCGGCCTGCGCCACGCAGACGTCCCGCATCCTGCTCGGCACCAGCATCAGTAGCGTCTTTGTCCGGACCGCGCCGACGATTGCAATGGCCGCTTCGACCGTCGCCGACATCTCCGGCGGCCGGTTCATCCTTGGACTCGGATCCAGCCACAAGGCTCAGGTCGGGCCAGAACACGGGGTCATTTATGGAAAACCGTTGACCCGCACCCGTGAGACGGTGGCGATCGTGCGCCAACTGATCCGCGAAGGCCGTGTGCACTTCAAAGGCGAAACCATCCGCATCGAGAACTTCGACCTTTGGTACACGCCGCGGCACCGGGAGGTACCGGTGTATTTGTCAGCAGTGTTCGAGAGAGGAATCGCGCTGTGCGGCGAGGTCGCCGATGGCATCATACTGACGCGCAGCACCTTGCGCACTGCGCCGGCGGTGCGAGCACAGTTGGACAAAGCCGCTCGGCAAGCCGGACGAGATCCTGCCAAGATCGAGGTCACGTCGCTGCTGCCAACATCGGTCAGCGATACACGAGAGGCCGCAATTGCGGCACTGCGGCCCGGCTCCGCTTTCTATGCCGGGTTCTTTCCGCGGTACAACCGGATGATGGCCGAGTATGGGTTTGCTGCGGAGGCATCGGCGATCGCCGATGCATGGAGACGCGGCGACCACGAAGCGGCTGAGCGGGCGGTTAGCGACGAGATGATAGATGCGACAAGCATTGCAGGCACTCCGGAGCAATGCCGGACCTGCATTGAGGCATACCGGCAATCCGGCATCGACGTGCCGATCCTCAGCCCCGTTGGCCGGGGGGCGGACGCCAGTTCCCACTTCGAAGCGGTGATTCGCGCCTGTGCACCGGCGGGTTCCGGCTAGTCCATCCGCTTGATCACGCCATTCATGCCTTCGGACCTGTATGTTCCAAGGTGATCGCGCCCTGGCGTCGAATGACACGCCCTTCCAGGCAGCGCGAGACTGAGAGGACCGTCAAAATGAAGATAACCAAAGTTCAACCGCTGCTGGTGGACCGCTTCCTGCTCGTCCGGATCGAGACCGATGCGGGCATCACTGGCATCGGTGAGTCCGGCGCCTGGGGCCAACTGGAAGCCAGCGCTGCATCCATCACGAAGTATGCCGAATACCTGATAGGCAAGGATCCGCGCCCAATCGAGCACCACTGGAATGTCATGCTCCGGGCGAACCACTTTACCGGTGGTGCGATCACCGGGGCGGTATCCGCCATCGACATCGCGCTTTGGGACATCAAGGGCAAAATACACCGCGTGCCTGTCTATGAACTACTCGGCGGGAAGATGCGGCACAAAGCGCGGATCTACGGCCATGTGAAGGGGCGCTCGATCGAGACCCTACTCGGCGAAGCGACGCGTCTGAAAGCGGAAGGCTTCACCGCACTTGGACACCTGAACCCACTGCTCGATGAGGATGAGACAACGCCCTACTACAAGTCGCACGCTGACAAGATCGAGACAGCGATCGACAACGTGCGGCGGTTGCGTGAAGCGGTGGGCCCGTCGGTGGACCTATGCATCGAGATCCATCGCCGCTTGACGCCGCCAGAGGCAATCGCGCTCGGCCGCGGCATCGAGAGATATACACCGATGTTCTATGAGGACCCGCTGCGTCCAAATAGCTTCGACGCGATGGCACAGGTCGCCGAGCATATCAATATTCCGATCGCGACTGGGGAACGGTTTACCAGTCTGTATCAGTTCCAGACGCTGCTGACTCGCAACGCGGTGCAGTATCTGCGGCCCGATGTCTGCCTGTGCGGCGGCATCACCGGAGCAAAGAAGATCGCCGCGATCGCCGAGGCGCACGATGCTTGGATCGTCCCACACAACCCGCTCTCGCCGGTCAGCACGGCGGCCTGCCTGCAGATCGCTGCATGCATCCCCAACTTTGCGATTCAGGAATATCCGTCACGCACGCCGGAAATTGACGGTGGTAGTGCGCTACTCGGCGGCGAGATCGCAACCGGCTTGTCTGAGCAGGTTGACGGATTTCTGGCGATTCCCGAAGGACACGGTATCGGGCTTGAACTGGTGGACGATATTGAGCGGCGCTTTCCAATGAAGCCGCGGCCGATCCGCATGCGGCCGCACACCGACGGCTCTGTCGTGGACATGTAGAGCTGCCGAACCCGTATCGCAGACCCGTCAGGAAAGGGCCCTGGTCATGCGTAAACGCGACCGAGGCACAATAATCGAACAGGGCCGCCTGCATAATGTCGTCTGCAAACAACCAGGTGCCGGTGCAAGTGACTGCTTCGAGGCGTCGCTTCCTGATCATGGGGCTGCTGTTTGTCACAGTGGTGATCAACTACCTGGATCGCAGCAACCTCTCCATCGCCGCCCCCGGGATTACAACCGATTTCGGGCTAAACCCGATGCAGCTTGGCCTGGTGTTCTCCGCGTTCGGCTGGACCTACACCCCGCTTCAAATTCCTGGCGGTTGGCTGGTCGATCGTGTCCATCCGCGGGTGCTCTACCCCATCACCATCTTCTTCTGGTCGATTGCGACGCTCTGCCTGGGACTTTCCACCGGGCTCGTGATGCTGATCATCCTGCGAATGACGGTCGGGCTGTTCGAGGTGCCTAGCTTTCTGATGAACAACCGCATCGCAACCACTTGGTTTGGTGAGCACGAGCGGGCTACCTGTATCTCTGTCTATACCTCCGCTGAGTTCGTCGGCCTCGCTTTCCTGACGCCCTTGCTCGCGTGGCTCAAGGTAACCTTCGGATGGCCGGCGGTCTTTGTTGTCACCGGTCTGCTTGGGCTTGCCTGGGCGTTCGGGTTCTGGCGTTTCTATCGGGATCCGGCGGCATTTCCGGGCGTCAACGCGGCGGAGATCGCGCTGATCCGTTCCAGCGGCGGCATCCCAGACCTGTCGAGCCGAACTGGCGCGCGGCGTATGGCGCATGACAGCTTACTACGGCGGGACTTTGCCGTAGTGCTCGGCCGGCGCAAGCTGTGGGGTATCTATTTCGGACATTTTGCCTGGGGCACTACGTCAACGTTCTTCCTGACGTGGTTTCCCACCTACCTGGTGACCTACCGGCATCTGGACTTCATCAAAGCTGGCTTCTACGCATCGCTGCCTTTTATCGGTGCCTTCGTGGGCGTCCTCTGCTCCGGGGCATTGTCCGACTGGCTCTATCGCCGCGGCTTCAGTCTGGGCATTGCACGCAAGACGCCAATCATCGGCGGCCTTGCGTTATCAACCGTTATTGTTGGTGCGAATTTTGTCGAGCGTCCGGCGCTTATCATCTTTTTCCTTTCGCTGGCGTTCTTCGCTAACGGGCTGGCCTCGATTCACTGGTCACTGGTTTCGGCAACCGCGCCGGAGCGGCTGATTGGGCTGACCAGCGGGGTGTTCAACGGCGTGGGTGGTTTGGCTGGCATCACAGCGCCGGTGATCATTGGGTTGTTGCTTCGCGGCGGCGATTTCACCCGCCCGTTGATCTTCATAGCCTGCGTCGCTCTGCTGGGTGCCTGTTCCTACATCTTCGTGGTCGGAAAATTGGAGCGTGTGGCTGAGTAACTCTCCCAGCGCCGGCCACGTGCTATTGAAACGATCAGATTGCCCTTGGTTGTGCGGGCCGCTGGGGAGCACGGCGTGGAACTTGCTTGAGTGGGGCTACTCCCCCCTGCTCCCGGAGGTTGCATGCACTTCCCCGCCTTCGCTTATTTTGCCCTCGCTGTAACAGTGCTTGGCCATTCCGTCTTGGCACAAACGTGTACTCCTAAACTCGGGGCTGCGGACCTTATTGAACCTGGCAAGCTGCAGCTTTCTATCAACCCGACTCTGCCGCCGCAGCAGTTTGTCGATGAAAAGGGTGAACTTCAGGGACTGAACGTGGAACTCGGCCGAGCGCTGGGGGAGAGATTATGTTTGAAGACCGAGTTCATCCGGATGGATTTCCCAGCCATGGTGCCGGCGCTGAAAGGCGGCCGATTTGACGCGATCGACACTGGCATCTTCTGGACTGAGGAACGGTCCAAAATCATGTTCATGGTGCCCTACGCACAACAGGCGATTGGCGTCTTCGCGCCTCAGACATCACCGCTCAGCCTAAAATCAATTGAAGACCTGTCTGGCCATGTCGCCGGTATCGAGATCAACACGTATCAGGAGAGAAAGGTCAAAGAGGTCAACGCCCTGATGGCGGCAAAGGGGATGAAGGCGATCGAGCTTCGCACCTTCTCAACGGCAACCGACGCAACCGCGGCCTTGCGCGCTGGCCAGTTAGAAGCCGTGATCACTGTTCAGGAGGCTGCAAAGGCTTTGGGCAGTCAGCGAGGCATGAAACTGCTACTGACGGGCTTCGGCGGCTCCGACATTACTTTCGCGTTCCGCAGCAAGGCTGTGGCACAAGCGGCAGCCGAGGCTTTCACTGCGATCCGCAAGGACGGTCTTTATGACGCCTTGTTCGATAAGTTCGGGATGAGCCGTCTGCCTGGACCGACTTTCGCCATCCGTGGAACCGGTCCGAGCTAAGCCGCCGGCTGGACCGTGTTCAACGTTCACGCCTTTTTGGCGTATTTCGAGAACGCCTTCCTCCTTGGCGGCCTGGGCATCACTGTATTGCTCACGGTCTTCCCGATGCTGGCTGGCCTGGTGCTCGGAGCGGGCCTCGCCCTTGCTCGCAGATCGAACATCCGGCTGCTGTCGCGCGTGGCCGGGGCTTATGTCTGGCTGTTTCGTGGGACGCCGTTGATCGTCCAACTGGTGATCATCTACACGGGTCTGCCGCAGATCGGGCTCAAGTTCGGTGTGGCGACGTCAGCCTTTCTTGGGCTTACATTGAACGAGGCAGCCTATCTATCGGAGATAATCCGCGCCGGTTTTGTCGCCGTTCCCGCAGGCCAGCGCGATGCGGCGAAGGCGCTGGGACTGCAACCGTCACAAACGCTGCGGCTAATTACGCTGCCTCAGGCCTTCCGAATCATCTTGCCGCCGTTGGGCAACTCCGTGAACGGACTGCTTAAGGCCACAGCGATCACCTCTGTCATCTCGATGGAGGAGATGATGCGCCGTGGCCAACTGCTGATGCAGGTGAATTTCGACGTGCTGGAGGTCTATTGTGCGGTCGCTGTCTACTATCTGATCCTGACTAGCCTGTGGGATGTCGCGCAGCGGGTATTGGAACGGCGAGCAAATCGCGGACAGATGGTAGGGTTTGACGTTCGGCCAGCTCCGGCTGTCGTGGAAGGGTAGGCCCCGCGCCGCACTCGCCGGTCATTGTGTAAGATTTGCAATTGACACCCAGCCGCTGTTCCTTTTTGGTTCCACTCGGATAAGCCACTAGCAGGGGCAGGCCAGGATCGTGCAAGCGGACTCGCGGGAATTGTTCCGTCACGTCAGCGCCGAGAAATCCGCTTCTTATCGCGTTATTCTTGACGTGTTCGCAGCGGCGAAACGGCAATACCGGCTCCAATTGCGCCCCGATGAGGTGCTGGCCGAAGCCAAATGGCCCGACGGCGCCCCGCGAATCGAGGACGTCAACGTCCTGCTGACCCAGCTTACCGCCTGGGGCAACCTGGAAGTCCAACCCGACACCGCCCGTTACCTCAGCCTCGCTGACTATTACCGGGGCCGCTTCCTGTATCGCTTGTCGCACAGCGGTGAAGCGGTGGAAGCCGCCTTGTCAGTCTTCGTGGAAACCTTGCAACGGCGCGCCGAACTGCAATCGGTGGCGCTGGAGGACATCGCCGGCCGCCTTCAGGCACTGCAGATCCTGGCGCAAACTGCCGAACCGGATGTTGCCAAGATGCACGAAACTCTGCGCGACCTGGTGCGCGTGTTCGAAAGCCTGGCCGAGAACGCCCAGGCCTTCATGGCCGGTGTCGCCCGCAGCATTGAGCTGCAACAGGCGGAGCCCATCGCCGTCGCCAATTACAAACGCCGCCTGATCGACTATCTGCAACGTTTCATCGGCGATCTGGTGGAACGGTCCGATTCAATTGCACGCCGCATCATCTCGCTGACCCCGCGCATCGACGATCAGTTGCGTCAGATAGCCGAACGCGAGGCCCGCGAGGCCGCTCCCGGTGACCCGCAAAGCGAGGTCGATGCTCGGCAACAACGCTGGGACGCATGGCGCGAGCGTTGGAAAGGCCTGCGCGGCTGGTTTCTGTCAACGGGTCACGAACCGCCGCAAGCCGACCTGCTGCGCGCCCGCGCCCGGTCCGCCATTCCTCAGTTGCTCGGTGCCATCGCCGCGCTGAACGAACGCCGCTCCGGCCGCACCGATCGTTCCGCCGATTTCCGCGTGCCGGCCGGCTGGTTCGCCGCCTGCGCGGACAATTCCGAGGCGCACCGCCTGGCCCGCGCCGCCTTCGCGCTGCATCCCGCCCGCCACTTCCTGACCACCGCCGAGGACGGCGACGATCTGCCCGCCAGCACAAGCTGGGCCGACGCCCCGCCGCTGACCATCCATCCGCGCCTGCGCGAATGGGGGGAGGCAACGCCGCGCGGCCTGCCCGCCAAGATCCAGGATCGCACCGAAGCCCGCGAATTGCTGCGTCGCCAACTGATCGAGGAATCCCGCCAGATCGAGGCCGCGCGCATCCGCCTGGCCACCGGCAAGCCCATCCGGCTATCGGACCTCGGCGAGCTCGACGCCCATGCGTTCAACCTTTTCCTCACACTTCTCAGCGAAGCGCTGGCCGAACAACCCGGCCCGGACGCGACCGTCGAACGCGCGTCCGGCGACGGCCTGATGCATATCGTGCTGCAACCGCTGCCCGGCGAAACGACCGCCGAAATCGAAACGCCGAGCGGGGTTTTCGCGGGGCGGGATCACTTGATCACCATCTCCGCAAGGTTCGGCGGCCCGTGATGCTCCGTCCCGACAGCACGGACATCGGCCAGCACCAGCAACTCCATCGCGACCAGGAAGTCCGCGTGTCCATCCGCGCTCTGCTGATGACCCCGCTGATGCACCACACGCACGAGGACTTCACCACGGTGCGCCGGCACGCTGATGTCCTACGCGATTGGTTTACCCGCGAAACAGGCTGGATACTGCACATCGAACGCGAGGGCGCGCGCCTTTACAAACGCCCTGCAGATTGCAATGACGCCACCCGCGGACTGCCGCACTACGACCGGCGCCGCTACGTTCTGTTGTGTCTGGCGTGCGCCGTGCTGGAACGCGCCGAACCGCAAATCACCTTACGCGATCTGGGCGACCGCCTGTTGCTGTTCGCCGCCGAACCGTCGCTGACCGCCAACGGCTTCACCTTCACCCTGGCCGCGCAACAGGAACGGCGCGAACTGGTAGATATCTGCCGTACCCTGCTGGCCCTCGGCGTTCTGCAACTGGTGACGGGAGATGAGGAAGGCTTCGTTCGCGCCGGCGGCCAGACCGCCGACGCGCTGTATGACGTGCACCGGCGCACCCTGGCCGGGATGCTGGCCCGCCGTGCGCGGTCCCTCCACCTTCGTGCCCGGCGAGGCGCCGGCCACGCTCGGCGCAAGATTGCACGCGCTGATCGACGAGTACGCCGCCGATAGCGAGGACGGCCGGCGGACCGCGCTGCGCCACCACCTATCCCGTCGGCTGCTGGACGACCCGGTGGTCTACCTCGACACATTGGACGGCGACACCCGCGCCTATTTCGTCAACCAGCGCGGCCCCATGGCGACCCGTCTGGCGGAGGCGGCCGGCTTAACCGTGGAACAACGCGCCGAGGGTCTCGCGTTGGTCGACACCAGCGGCGACTTCACCGACGTCCCCATGCCCGCCGAGGGCACCGACGCTCACGCCACCCTGCTGACCGCGGGCTATCTCGCCGCCCTCCAGTCGCCAGCAGCGGCGATCCCCGAAGCGGACGTAGAGACGTTCCTGGCCAGCATGAAGACCCAATACGGCCGTTTCTGGCGCAAATCGGCCCGCGAACCCGGAGCCGAGCGGGAGCTGGCCGCCATCGCCCTCGACCGGCTTGAGAAACTGCGGCTGGTCGCCCGCATTGACGCAACGATTCGCCCGCTGCCGGCCCTAGCCCGTTTCGCCCTCGGCGAGGCCGATATCCGAATCCGGCAGGCGCTAGCGCCGCTATGAACGAGCTGTTCGACCTGGCGCCCGAGGTCCGTACCGTCCCCGACCTGCCCGCGCCGACAACGACCCGCTGGCAGCCCCTCCGCATCGGCCTGGTGGAACTGTTCCGTTATGATAGTGAGGAATTCTGGTTTCGCGACGGCCATCTGCTGTTAAGGGGCAACAACGGAACCGGCAAGTCCAAGGTCCTGGCGCTGACCCTGCCCTTCCTGTTCGACGCGAGACTGTCTCCGTCCTACATCGAACCCGACCGCGACCCCGGCAAGACCATGGCCTGGAACCTGTTGTTGGGCAGCTACGATCGCCGCACCGGCTACGCCTGGCTGGAACTCGGCCGCGTCGCCGAGGACGGCACACCGCACTTTCTGACACTGGGCGCCGGCTTGTCCACGGCCGCCGCCCGCCTCAAGGTCGAAAGCTGGTTCTTTATCATCGAGGACGCCGCCAACCGCCCGCGCCTGGGTCAGGATCTCTGGCTTATCTCTGGCCCGCGCCTGGTCCTGACCAAGGAGCGGCTGCGTGAGACGCTGGAGGGCCGCGGCCAGGTGTTCGACAGCGCCGCGGCTTATCGCCGCGCCGTCGACGAACGCCTGTTCCGATTGGGCGACACGCGATACGCCGCGCTGATGGATACGCTGATCCAGCTCCGTCAGCCGCAACTGTCAAAAAGGCCCGACGAATCCGCCTGTCCCACGCGCTGACCGAGGCGCTTCCGCCACTCGCCGCCGATCTGCTTGGCGACGTCGCCGAAGCTTTCAACCAGCTTGAGGAAGACCGCCGTCAGCTTGAGGAATTCCAGGCGCTGGAGCGCGCCATCAGCCGCTTCGATCAACGCTATCGTGTCTATGCCGGAACGCAAACCCGCCGCCAGACCCGCGCCTTGCGCCAAGCGCAAACCGACTTCGACAACGCCAGCCGCTCAGTGAACGAGGCCCAGGCCGCACTGCGCGAAGCCCGCGAGGCGGAAGCCCGCGCCCGAGACGCCAACGACCGTGCGGCCCTCGACCTTGCCGGGCAGCGCGCGCGGTTGGACACGTTGCGCTCCGACCCGGCGATGCAGGACGCCAACCGCCTCGACCTCGCCGACCGCGACGCCGACGCTCGCCGACGCGCGCTGCATGTGGCCAAGACCAGCCTCGAATCTGCCGCCGACCGCTTGCGCCGTGCCGCTGCCGAAACCGCGCATTACGCCAACCACGCGGCAAGCCGCGAACGAACGTTGGCCGATCGCCGCCAGGACGCCGCCATCCGCGCCGAGGCGGCCGGTGTCGCCAGTGCCTATCACGCCAATCCCCTCGCCACGCAGATGGACCTGCCCGACCGCGCCTTCGACGCGGCACAGGCCGGGCTGCGTGGCATCGTCGCCAGCCGCCGCGACCAGATCGCGCTACTCCGCCAGCACCGGATCGCGCTGCGCGACACCGAGGCGCGGCATGCCCACGCCCGCCGTCTGCTTGACGAGCGCCAGGGCGATGCCGATGCCGCCAACGAACGCCGCCGCGCCGCGGATGAGGCGGTGGAACGCGAAGGAAACGCCTTGCTGGCAGCCTGGGACACTTTTCTCGCCGCCCTGCGCCATTTGCGCGTCGCGCCGGACGCAGTGCTCGACGCGCTGACCGGCTGGATCGCCGACACGCCAGGCGACAACCCGGCCCGCCAGGCGCTGCAAGCCGCGCAGCAGCAGGCCAGCCAACGCCTGGCCGCGCGGCGCAACGAACTCGACCGCCAGCAGCAGGAGCTGGACCAGGAAACGCAGGCGCTGGAGGCGGAACGCCAACGACTGGAAGCCGGCGAGGATGCCGAACCGCCATGCCCCTACACCCGCACCGAAGGCGTCCGCACCGCCCGTGCCGGCGCGCCGCTATGGCAACTGATAGAATTCCGCGAAACGCCCGACGCCCCGCAACGCGCCGGGCTGGAGGCAGCATTGGAAGCGGCGGGCCTGCTCGATGCCTGGGTTTCCCCCGACGGAAGCCTGCAAACCCCTGAGGGCGCCGACACGCAGGCACTGGCCCGTCCACGGCAGGATAGGTCCCTGCTCGATTGGCTGTGCCCCGCCGCCACGGCCGGGCTGCCGGTTCCGGCCGACATCGTCGCGCGAATCATGGGCGGCATCGCCTGTGGCGACCAAGACCCTGACAACGCCGAGACCTGGATCGCCCCCGACGGCCGTTTCCGGGCCGGCGCACTGGCCGGCACCTGGCGCAAACCCGCCGCGGTCCATATCGGGTTCGCCGCCCGCGCCGCAGCCCGCGCCCAACGCCTGGCTGAGATCGCCGTCCGCTTGCCCGAGCTTGCCACCGATAACGCCACCCTGCGCGCCCAATTGGCGCAGCACGCCCAAGCCGAACACGAAGCCGCCGAGGAATGGCGCAACGCCCCCTCGGACGAGACCCTGCACAAGGCGCACCTGACCGCCGCCGCCAGTGCCCGCGCGTTCCAGGACGCCGCGGACCGCCTGGCGCTCGCGCAAGACGGATATCGGGACGCGGAACACGCTCTGCGCGTGGCAAACCAGAATTTCGCCGACATCGCCGCCGACCTTCGGCTGCCCACGGCGGAAGACGCATTGCGCGCGGTGGAGACCGAACTTGCCCGGTTCGACGAAACCCAGGCCGGCCTGGCCCAGGAGGCGCGCGAGTTGCGTCTGGCGCTGCCAGAACTGCATCGTCAGCAGGCGCGGGAAGCCGAAACGCAAGCCGATTGGCAGCAGCGTGCCGACCAGTGCGCCACCTGCCAGACCGAGGCCGAAGAGGCCAACATCCGCTTGGCGACCCTTCGCGGGGCCGTCGGCGCCCTGGTCGAGGACTTGCAGAAGCGCCTCGCCGAAGCCGCCCGGGCCGCCGAGGCCGGGCAGCGCGCCGTCGAAACCGCCGCCACCGTTCGGCTGGAATCGGCCGAGGCACGGGCGGTCGCGGAAACCCGCGCCGAAGCCGCCCGAACGATTCTGTCGCAGCGCACCGACACCCGCGGCCAAGCCGTCGCCAACTTACAAAAATTCGCTGCCAGCGGCCTGTTATCGGCGGCGCTGCCGAAAGTTGAACTGCCAGACATGCGCGCTGCTTGGACCATCGATCCCGCCCTGACACTGGCGCGCACCGCCGAACAAAAACTGGCGGATCGCGCGGACAGCGACGAAGTCTGGACGCGCATCCAGCGCCAAATCTCCGAGGACCTGACCGAACTGCAGCGCGCGCTGACCGCGCTGGGTCATCAGGCGCAGGCCGAGACCAACGATTTCGGGATGGCCGTCGCCATCGTCTACCAGGGCCGCCCCGAACGCCCGACCAGTTGAAGCGGTTGTTGGAGACCGACATCCAGCAGCGCACGGAACTACTGACCGCGGCCGAGAGGGAAGTCCTGGAAACCCATTTGCAGGCCGAGATCGCCACCGAGGTGCAGCGGCTGTTGCAGGCCGCCGAACGCCAGGTGGATGCGATCAACAAGGAACTTCACATCCGGCCGACCTCCACCGGAATGCGCTACCGCTTGCAGTGGCTGCCGTTGGTCGAGGGCGCTGCCGGTGCGCCGGTCGGACTGGAAGCCGCTCGCAGGCGGCTGCTGAACACCAGCACCGACCTCTGGTCCTTCGAGGACAAGCGCGTCGTCGGCAACATGTTGCAGCAGCGCATCGCGGCGGAACGTGAACAGGCGGATGCCAGCGGCGCCGTCAGCCTGCTGGAGCAACTGAGCCGAGCGCTGGATTACCGGCGTTGGCACGAATTCCGCGTGCAGCGTTGGCAGGACGGTCAGTGGCGTAAGCTGTCAGGCCCGGCTTCCAGCGGCGAGCGGGCGCTGGGGTTGACGGTGCCCCGGTTCGCGGCGGTGGCCAGTTTCTACAGCCAGGGCGGTTATGCCCCGGCGCCGCGCCTGGTGCTGCTGGACGAGGCGTTCGCCGGTATCGATGCCGCCGCGCGCGCCCACTGCATGGGGCTGATCCGCGAGTTCGACCTCGACTTCATGATGACCAGCGAGAGCGAGTGGGCCTGCTACGCGGAGCTGCCGGGTGTGTCCATCTGCCACTTGCAGAAGCGCGAGGGCATTGACGCCATCGGTGTCTCACGATGGACCTGGGACGGGCGTTCGAGGAAGCGGGAGGTCGAGCCGGACCGGCGGTATCCGCCGACATGAGCGGGGGCGACGACCGATTGGCGCGACTGTTGGGCGGCGATGGTTTGGCCGAGTTGCGCAAACGCCTGCGCGGCCGGTTCGAACGCTCGGCACCCGGGGAAGCGGGCAACAGTTTCCGCATCGGCCCCTTGACGCCCGAGGAACACGCCGCGCTCGCGGCACTGACCGGGCGGCATCCGCGTTTCACCGGCTCGCTGTCGGTCGATCCGGCCGGGGTTGACGCTGTGCTGCGGCAGGCTGGGATCGCCACGTCCCTGCGCGATGCGTTGGAGCGGCTGGATGGTCCCATCGTGCATCGCACGGCCGAACGCGACCGCATACGCATGCAGTGGGACGCGGTGGTTTCGCGGTGCCCGCATCCCGGATTGGCCGAGTGTCTAGAGTCGCAAGCGGCATTGGGTGTGTTGAAGCGTTTGGCGCGGGGAGATCCGACCTTGGCGAGCGCATTATGCGAGCAGGCGGTGGCGATCTTGCAGTTGCTCCCCGCGAACGGGATGCCTCGCTGTTGGCTCGCAGCCAAGGTTTTGGGTGATGCGCACGGGCTCGATAACGGGCGCCCGGTGGCCACGCTCGTGCTGGCGGTGCGGCGCGGTTTCACCACGACTGCGAATGAAACGGACACGATGGCATCCGAAACGGCGCGTGATGTCTGGGCGCGGGCGGGCGTATTAGTGAACGAGCTGGCACGTCCGGCGCTGTTTCTCAATTTGCCCGGCGGCGACGCTGGGATGGACGGGGAGCCTCGATATGTGTCGTTGCGGCGGTTGGTTCGCACGCCACCGTCGTGGGACGTTGACGAACGCACTGTCCATGTCTGCGAAAACCCGAATGTGCTGGCGATCGCGGCGGACCGGCTTGGCGCGCTTTGCCCGCCGATGGTGTGTATCGAAGGCATGCCCGCCGCGGCGCAGAACCGGCTGTTGAGTCAGTTGGCGAGCGCGGGTGCCCAGTTTGTCTATCACGGCGACTTCGACTGGGCCGGGTTGTCGATCGGCAACGCAGTAATGTGCCAGTATGGCGCGCGCCCGTGGCGATTTGGCGCCACCGACTACATCGCGGCGGTTGCGACGGCGGCACGTTCGGGCCGCCGTCTGGAGGGAGCAGAAGTACAGGCAAACTGGGATGTGAAGCTGTCACCCGCGATGCGCCAGCAAGAACTTGCAATCGCCGAGGAAGCCATCACTGACGTGCTGATGCAGGACTTGGAGGAAGCTGCACGGCACTAATGTCGGTGGTTGCGGGGATAGGATTTGAACCTATGACCTTCAGGTTATGAGCCTGACGAGCTACCGGGCTGCTCCACCCCGCGGGGGTAACTGGTAAGAGGATGGATTGGAAGACCTGGCGGCGACCTACTCTCCCGTGTCTTAAGACACAGTACCATGGGCGCTGGGGATTTTCACGGCCGAGTTCGGGATGGGATCGGGTGCAGGCTCCCCGCCATAACCACCAGGTCGTCCAATCCACCCCCGGTCGGCTATCACAAGCTCGGCCGGATGGTGAACGGTTCTGGTGGATAGGTGTGTGGTAGGTCGTTCAAACCCTCTATCAATGACCACAGATTACTGATCAGAAGGAATGTCTGCAGATGACCATCTGAGGATGATTTCCATGCATGGTGTTGGTTGTATCGAGCCAATCGGGCGATTAGGACCAGTTAGCTAAGCACGTTGCCGTGCGTACACATCTGGCCTATCGACGTGATGGTCTATCACGGCCCTCAGGGAGATCTAGTTTTGAGGTGGGTTTCCCGCTTAGATGCTTTCAGCGGTTATCCCGTCCATACATAGCTACCCAGCGATGCCACTGGCGTGACAACTGGTGCACCAGAGGTATGTTCATCCCGGTCCTCTCGTACTAGGGACAAATCCTCTCAAATCTCCTTCACCCACGGCAGATAGGGACCGAACTGTCTCACGACGTTCTAAACCCAGCTCACGTACCACTTTAATCGGCGAACAGCCGAACCCTTGGGACCTGCTCCAGCCCCAGGATGTGATGAGCCGACATCGAGGTGCCAAACCTCCCCGTCGATGTGGACTCTTGGGGGAGATCAGCCTGTTATCCCTAGAGTACCTTTTATCCGTTGAGCGATGGCCCTTCCACGCGGGACCACCGGATCACTATGGCCGACTTTCGTCTCTGCTCGAGCTGTCACTCTCGCAGTCAGGCGGGCTTGTGCCATTGCACTCAGCAGCCGATGTCCGACCGGCTTGAGCCCACCATCGCGCGCCTCCGTTACACTTTAGGAGGCGACCGCCCCAGTCAAACTGCCCACCATGCAGGGTCCCGGACCGGGCTGACCGGTCGCGGTTAGACATCAGAAGAGGTCAGGGTGGTATTTCAAGGTTGGCTCCACCCAAGCTAGCGCCCAGGCTTCAAAGCCTCCCACCTATCCTACACAGCCCTCTCCTAATGCCACTGCAAAGCTGCAGTAAAGGTTCATAGGGTCTTTCCGTCTGACCGCGGGTACCCCGCATCTTCACGGGGAATTCAATTTCGCTGAGCCGATGCTGGAGACAGTGGGGAAGTCGTTACGCCATTCGTGCAGGTCGGAACTTACCCGACAAGGAATTTCGCTACCTTAGGACCGTTATAGTTACGGCCGCCGTTTACCGGGGCTTCAATTCGATGCTTGCACATCTCCTCTTAACCTTCCGGCACCGGGCAGGCGTCAGACCCTATACGTCGTCTCTCGACTTCGCAGAGCCCTGTGTTTTTACTAAACAGTCGCTACCCCCTGCTTTGTGTCACCCACCACTGGTTGCCCAGCAATGGGTCTCGCTTATCCCGAAGTTACGCGAGCAATTTGCCTAGTTCCTTCAGCATCGTTCTCTCAAGCGCCTTGGTATACTCTACCAGTCCACCTGTGTCGGTTTCGGGTACGGTCTATACGCTGGAGCTATTTCCCGGAACAACGTGGCCGCACGGACAATCCAGTAAGTCCGCACAACGTCAGTCATTCGTCACTTCCAGCAGGCCGGGGAATGTTCACCCCGTTCCCATCGACTACGGCTTTCGCCCTCGCCTTAGGGGCCGGCTCACCCTGCGCGGATTAACCTTGCGCAGGAACCCTTGGACTTTCGGCGACAGAGTTTCTCACTCTGTTTGTCGCTACTCATGTCAGCATTCGCACTTCCGATACCTCCACCATCTCTCACGAGTATGGCTTCGCAGGCTTACGGAACGCTCCGCTACCGCTCAGTTGCCTGAGCCCACAGCTTCGGTACGTGGCTTGAGCCCCGTTACATCTTCGGCGCAGGATTTCTTAATTAGACCAGTGAGCTATTACGCTTTCTTTAAAGGATGGCTGCTTCTAAGCCAACCTCCTGGTTGTTTTGGAATTCCCACATCCTTTCCCACTTAGCCACGATTTGGGGACCTTAGCTGGTGGTCTGGGCTGTTTCCCTCTCGACGACGGACCTTAGCACCCGCCGTCTGTCTGCCTCGCTATACT
>CBDIDA010000002.1:1042500-2961032 GCA_965277505.1 Rhodopila sp.
AGCAGGGCATGGTCGCATTGGCCGATGGCTGGCTCGCCGCTGCCGCCCAGCAGCCCCACCGTCACAACGCCCATCTCCCGCGCGGCCCGCAGCGCGAGAATCACGTTCGCCGAGCGGCCGGAGGTGCTGATGCCGAACAGCACATCGCCTGCCCTGCCCAACCCGCGCAGTGGCCGCTCGAACACGTGCTCATAGCCATAGTCGTTGCCGCAGCCGGTCAGCGCCGCTGGATCCAGCGTCAACGCCAGTGCCGGAATCGAGGGACGTTCAGATGTCGGCCGCAGCCGGATCAGCATCTCCGTCGCCAGATGTTGGCTGTCTGCCGCCGACCCGCCGTTGCCGCAGAACATCAGCTTGCCGCCACCGCGCAGGGCAGCCTCACAGGCGTCTACCACCTGGACCACGACATCGGCCAATTCAGTAGCGACGCGTCGTTTCAGGTCTGCCGACCTCGTCATCATTGCGGTGAAGCGGGCGGTTTCACTCGTCTGCATCGGAACCCCGTCGGCTGTGACCTGACCGAGTTCTACATCACCTCTGTGTTACTGCGCTACCCATCCGCCGTCGATTGACAAAGGTGCGCCGGTCATCGTCGCCGCTGAGTCGGAGCAGAGGAATACAGCCAGGCCGCCAATCTGCGCTGGTGTGGTGAATCGCGTCATTGGCTGCTTTTCCGCCACCATGGCGTCGGACTGGTGCTCAACGCTGGTGCCGTCCCGCGCCGCGCGGTCCTGCAGTTGCTTCTCCACCAGCGGCGTCAGAACCCAGCCGGGACAAATCGCGTTGACCGTGACCCCGGTGTTCGCCAGCTCGATCGCCGCGACCTTGGTAAGGCCAAGCACGCCATGTTTTGCCGCAACATAAGCGACCTTCTGCGCGCTGGCGACCAAGCCGTGCGCGGAGGCGATGTTGATGATGCGGCCCCAGCCCTTTGCCTTCATGCCTGGGATGGCGGCCTTCACGCCGTGGAATACGCCCGAAAGGTTGATGGCGATGATCTGGTCCCATCGGTCGTTGGGAAAATCCTCGACGTTGGCAGTGAATTGGATGCCGGCATTGTTGACCAGGATATCGACCGATCCCAGCAAGTGCCTTGTCTCCGCCACCATCTGTTCGATCTGCTCGGGCTTGCTGATGTCAGCACTGTTGTAGCCGGCCGTGATCCCGTGCGCGGTTGCCAGGTCAGCCCGCAGCGCCTCGATCTGGGCGGCCTCACCAAAACCATTGAGCATTACATCCGCGCCAGCCGCGGCAAGCGCGGTGGCAATTCCAAGTCCAATGCCGCTGGTCGATCCCGTGACCAGTGCCACTTTTTCTCTCAGTCCCATCATCGCACCCTTTCATACTGCAGATGCCGTAGCCTATACCGCATCCGGATGCTGCACGCTCGCCTGGCGCCAGCGTCACCCGCCCGGAGCCAGACCTGTAAGAGAATCGATGAAGGCATTTGTCGCCTCGCCGCCGTTACCGTCAGAACGTCCGGCCCGCGACGTATGGCGCCCGCATGGCTGCGACAACATCGCATTGGTCCTGCAGGGCGGTGGCGCCTTGGGTGCCTACCAGGCTGGGATCTACCAAGCGCTGCATGAGGCCGGATTGCAGCCCGACATCATTGCCGGTGTCTCCATTGGCAGCATCAACGCAGCTTTAATTGCCGGTAACCGACCGGAACGACGGATCGAACGGCTGCGCGACTTTTGGGAGGGGGTGACCGCGCGTCCGGTGTCTCTCTTCACCCTCGACAGTGACGCCGGTCGCAAGGCCACAAATCTTTGGTCGGCGCTGCTGACTACGACGCTAGGCCAGCCCAGCTTCTTCACGCCTCATCTGGTAAACCCATGGCTCAGCCCGCGCGGGGCGAGCACAGCAGTCGCCTTCTATGACACCGCGCCGCTGCGCGAGACCTTGCTGCAGCTAGTGGACTTCGACGTGCTCAACAGCGGCGCAGTCCGGTATGCTGCCGGCGCCGTCGACGTACTAACCGGTAATTTTGCCTATTTTGACAGCACGCAGTCTGCCATCCTGCCAGAGCACGTCATGGCGAGCGGTGCGCTGCCACCGGCGTTTCCACCCGTGCAGATCGGCGCCGACTACTACTGGGACGGCGGTCTGGTCTCCAACACCCCGCTACAGCATGTGCTTGATAATGCTGCCAGTCTGCATCTCCTGATCTTCCAGGTCGACCTGTTCAGCGCCCGAGGCACCCTGCCGCGCGACATGGACGACGTCCTGGCTCGGCAGAAGGACATCCAGTATTCCAGTCGCACCCGCCTGGTGACCGACTACTTCCGCCAGACACACGACCGCGACCTGCTGCTGAAGCGGCTGCTGGCGAAAATTCCGGACGATCAGCTTGACGCTGAGGAGAGCGCTCTGAAGGGTCGCCTCGCGCACATGCCGGAAGCAACGATCCTGGAGATGATCTATCAGCAGGCGGCCTATGAGACACAGGCGAAGGACTATGAGTTCAGCGCAGCGTCCATGCGCGAGCACTGGAACAGCGGCTACCAGGACACGCTGCGGACGCTGCGACATCGATCATGGCTGACAGTGGCTGAAAGCGACGCCGGGCTGAGCGTGCACGACGTTCATCGGGTAGATGGCTGAAGAACGTCCCGCGTTGTCCGGGGAGTGCATTGGCTAGAGCAACATCAGCCTGACTGGAACAGCCGGGCTGATAAAGTTGCTCGCGAAAACAATGAGCTAGACCGCGCTGACTGTTCCAGTCAGCCTGAAAGCGGTCTAGCCTGAGACCCAGTTGTTCTGATGGCAGTTGTGGGACGGCGTTTGAAAACTGGCCGCCAGCGCCGCAATATTTCCCAGCAGGACAATCAATCCGGCAAAGATCATGGCTTGCATCAGAATTCTCCAAACCGGCCGGGTCGGATGCGCCCGCGCCTTATGGCTCGTGCTTCCCTCTGCTGTGATTGGCACTGCGTCGCAGATTACTTACCAGTCCATAGATGCTGATTGCACCCCAGAAACTCTCCAATACGACAGACGGCAGATTCCACGCATCAGCGAGGGATACCAGAACCAGAATGGCACCGATTAGGTTGATTGCCGGAAACACCAGGCCATCAGGTTCCAGCCATCTCTGCACCGTCGCGAAGTAAGCAGCGATAAAGCAGCCGGCGCCGACGATACCGCAGGCGGTATAGGGATCGAACATCACCGGTGCGAAGCTAAAACATAATCATGCGATGCGGAACATCGACCACGACCTGCATCGCGGGAGGCATCTTGCTACCCCGGCGTCAGCCCCGGCACGTCCAGCGGCCGCTCCGACTGCGACGCCGGTGGATCAGGCGGCACGAACGGTGCCTAGGAAGCTGGCGACCTCGCGCCGCAACACCGCTGCTTGCTGCCCCAGCAGATCAGCGGCGCTCAGAACCGCTGCGGCGGCTGTGCCATTTTCACCCAGCCCATCCGTTACTCGGCGCAGGTCAAGCGCGACATTCTCGGTCCGGCTGGCTGCCTGCTGGATATTGCCGGATACCTCAAGGATCGCTTGACTCTGTTGGCCGACGGTCGACGAAATGGCGGTGGCGATCTCTTCCACGCCATGCACTGTTTGCGCAATCGCCTGAATGGCGCTCAGTGCAGCATTGGACTCGGCCTGGATGGACGTGATCTGCGTACGGATCTCCTCGGTCGCCTTGGCGGTTTGATTGGCCAAGCTCTTCACTTCGCCAGCCACCACAGCGAAGCCCTTACCGGCGTCACCCGCGCGCGCGGCTTCGATTGTGGCATTCAGCGCCAGCAGATTCGTCTGCGCTGCGATGTCCTGAATCAACTTGACCACATCGCCCACCTTTTGCGCGGCTGTGGCCAAGCCTGCCACCGTCTCGTTGGTCCGCCGACCTTCTTCCGCTGCTTCCCGCGAGATAGCGGCAGCCCGTGAAACCTGGCGGCTGATCTCGGATCCGGTTGCCGCCATCTCTTCAATCGCTGCAGCCACCCCCTGGACGTTCATCGTTGCCTGTTCTGCCTCGCCCAGAGCGGAACCTGCCTGCCGCTCGGCTGTTCCGGCCGTTGTACTGACGTTGCGGGCGGCTGCGCCCATCTCATCACCGGCGTGGGCGACAGCCTCGACCACGCCACGCACCTCCTGATCGAAACGATCGGCAAGCTGCAACAATGCCTGCCGCTTGTCCGCAAGGCTCTGTTGCCGTTCAGCCTGCTGCTCTTGCTGCAGCGCTGTAAGCCGGCCGGCATTGTCCTTGAACACAGCAACTGCGCGTGCCATGCCGCCCAACTCGTCCGATCGCTCGGTTCCCGGAACGGTCACGTTCGCATCACCGCTTGCCAACCGTCCCATCGCGTCGCGCAGCCGCCCCAACGCCCCGGTAATGTCGCGGTTGATCAGCAAGGCCGCAGAAATCGTCAGCAGCATGATCAGCCCGCCAATCAGGCTCAGCCGTGTGACCGCGGCGACGAACGGAGCAGTCAAGTCATCGATATAGGCGCCGGCTAGGACAATCGCATTCAGCGGCGCGAAACGGGCGATGAAGGCCACTTTCGGCTGCGGCTCAGTCTGCCCCGGGCGGGGAAAGCTATAACGGATGACTGCCTCGTCAGCCGTCCGCAAGCCATCGGCGTAGAGCGAGACGATGGATCGGCCGGTTGCATCCGACGCACTCGACACCTTGCCCTCAAGCGAAGGATTTGCGCCGTGCAGCAGAACCACCCCGTCCATGGCCGAAATGGCTATGTAACCGGCTCCACCATCGAACCGCAGGTGGTGGACAGTGTCGCGCAATTGTCCCATCGCCTGCTCGCGTGTCAGGGTCTTTGCAGCGACCTGATCTTCCAGACCGCGGGCGATTGTCAGCGTTGCGTGAACGACGGCGCGCAGCTTGTCAACTCGGTCGTCCATCATGCGCTCGCGTAGAACAACCGCGCCGCAAGCGATGGAGATGATCAGTGCCAGGGTGGAAAGCGCCAGAAGCAGCGCAAGCTTGAAGCGAAGTTGCAGGCGGCTGAGCATGGTTTAAATCATCCGATCCGATGTGACCTGGCGATGCCGCAGGATGGTCATATGGTGGATGATGTTTCTTAACGTTGGGTAAAGATCGCCAGGAGATCAATCGGGCTACGTTGTCAGCTATCAGCTCGTGCAGGCTGGCAATCCGCGCCGACTGGCTGCGGAGGCAGGTTGGGACTAGAGCGTGATCCGAGCAGGTGGCATCACCGGAACGGTGAATCACGCGATCAAACAATGAGTTAGAGTGGGGTCCGTGAGCCAAGGCGAACGGAAACCGCTCTAAAGCCGGCGAATGCTACCGGACCGCCAAATCCCATGCCAGCTCGTCCACGCTTTCGCGCTGCTCGCCTGGCCTGGACGCCCGCGCCATGACGCTCGATCCCAAGGCTGCAATCCGCGTCGTGATCCAGTAGCCGCAGCCGGTGATCACCAGCGTGCACAGCGTCTGGATCCAGGTCTGGGGGATGACAAACATGTAGATCAGGAAGCCGGCGACGGTCCATAGCGCGGCAATCGGATTGAAACCTCGCCAATACCAGTAGGGACCGTCGCGCTCAAACAACGCGACCACGTCGATCTGCATGCGTTTGACAAACAGGTAGTCCGCGACCAGCACGCCAGCGATTGGCGAGAAAAAGTTGCCAAGCATCCCGACGTAGCCGGTGTAGCTGTGCACGACATCCGGCACCACGGACAGTGAAACACCCAGCACGCTGATGATCAGCGTCGTCCAGAACCGACCCAGCCTCTCGAAAATGTTCGAAAGCGACAACCCTCCAGTGTACAGGTTCAGCACGTTGATCGTCCAGTTGTCCAACGCGATCACCAGCACCAACAGCGCCAGCGGCACCCAGCCGGTCGAAAGGTCTGCGACGACCTGAAACATGTTCGCCGTTTTGCCCAGCGTGGCGGCGGCGGCATAGGCGCCCAATGTGCCGGAGAACAGCGCGCCGCCAAGCTTGCCCGCGGTCGTGCCCCACCACATGTCCCACCGTCCGCGGGTATAACGGCAGAAATCCGCCGAATCAGTCACCATGGTCAGGGAGTTCGCCGCGAGCACATTCAGCCAGGTGATGAACAGCACCCAGCCGGCCTTCGGGCCGCCGGCATAGGCCAGGACTGCTGCGGGTGCAAAATGCGGGTCACTGTGCGCCATCATGGCATATAGCGCGTAGCCCAGGATGCCGATCTTCAGCGGCAACGCGAACCGGGACAGGTGCTTCAGGCTGTCATACCCAACAATGGCAACCACAGCCTGCAGCAAGGCAAAGCCCAGGCTGACGCTGACCAGAGAAAACTCCTGCCCAGTCCATCGGCTGAGCACCGCAATCAAGGCAATGGACCCGGCGACGGTCTGAAACGCGAACCAGTAGATCGAGGCAAAGGTGCGGATCAACGAGGGGATCCACTTGGCGCCGCGCAACCCGTAGGCCATCCGTGTGCCAACCTGGCCTGGCAAACCATAGTCGACACCAACTGTCGCCATGATCGTGTAGGGAATCACCGCGATCAACATGCCCAAAGTGATCGCGGCCACCGCTCCGATGAAGGACAGACCGGACATCACGGCAAGACCGCCGACCAGGATGGCACCGGGATTAAGTGCAAGTCCCAGGATAATGGAGAAGATATCGAGACCACGGACGACCTTTTTTTCTTCCGGAATCGGCTCGATCCCGAACTGCTCGACCCCTTTCGGCTGGCGATAACGACGCCGGATCTGTTCCTCGATGACAGCCTGATCATGCATCGTCTGGCGCTCCTTGCTCGAGCTAGACCCTACTCAGCCATCAGAACCGGAGCAAACCGCTATCGCCTGCCAAACCGTCACTTTAACAAGTCATTACGATTTCATAGCCGTGATAATAGCCATATGTACAAAAAGCGGGCGTTTCTGCCTACGACTTAAGCGTTGCAGTGTTCACGTATCTTCACCGACCGCTTTGCGCTTCAGCAGGCGCAACCGCTCGTCGCCGCCCGGCGTCTTTGGATCCAGGTCCATCACCTTCTGCCAGGCGGCATAAGCGCCCTTCCAGTCCTCCCGAGCCGCAGCGATGTCAGCCAATGTGCGAAAGGCGGAGAAATCCCGCGGCTCCAGGCGAACGGTCTCCTCAAGGTCATGGATTGCGCCGCTCATATCACCCGAGTGATAACGTGCCAGGGCCCGCTGGTGCCAGGCTTCCTCCACGTCGGGTTGCAATATAATGGCGTCGGAAAACGACTCGACTGCATCATCCGGCTGCCCGGCCTCCAGCGAACGCACACCGCGGCTCAGCAGCAGCGTCACCGCGGGGGAACCCGCGTGCAGCCAGAACTGCTGCAGCCTTGTTTCCAGCATCGCTGCCGTCTGCTCGTCCGGCGCATTCTTCAGCGCGTCAAGCAGGCGATCGAGGGCGGCACGTCGGTCGGCCGGCGATTGCGCCTGGGCGGCTACAGCCACACCAAGCCCTAGGGCGAACCAGCCGCAGGCGCGCAAGACGCTCATCGGTGGACAGGCACGCCCGGCGGCAGCGGACCGCCGGCCATCCAGTCCAGCAGTTCGACGGTGTGCACCACCGGCAGCCCATCGCCTGCAAGCTGCGTGATACAGCCGATGTTGCCAGCGGCGACTAGATCCGGCTTCACCGCCTTCAGGTTGTCCAGCTTGCGCTCCCGCAGGCGGCCGGCGATCTCCGGCTGCAACAGGTTATAGGTGCCGGCCGAACCGCAGCAGATATGCGGCTCCCTTGGCTCAACCACGCGAAATCCAGCCCGCGCCAGCAAAGCCTTTGGTTCGGCAGTCACCGACTGACCATGCTGCAGGCTGCAGGCTGAATGATAGGCAACCGTTAATGTCGGCTTCTCCCGCGTCGGCGCGTATCCGAAGCGGGATAGGAACTCGGTGATGTCTACTGCCATGCTGGAGACCTTCTCCGCCCGCTTCCGCCACGCTTCAGGCTCAGACCGGAACATGAAGCCGTAATCCTTGACCGTGGTGCCACAACCGGAGGCGTTAATGACAATCGCGTCCAGATCCGGTTCCCGCGTCCAGGCAGCAATGTTCGCCCGCGCCAGATCCATCGCTCGGTCATGCTGGCCAGTGTGGTGGTTAAGCGCGCCGCAGCATGCAGCCCCTTTGCTAACTGTCACCTCGACACCCAGGCGGGTCAGCAACCCAATGGTCGCTTCATTGATCCGCGGCATCAGCACTTGCTGTGCGCATCCGGTCAGCAAGGCAACACGCGCCTTGCACGCTCCCTCGGCGGGATAGGTCCGGGGCTTTTCCGTAGAACTGGCCGCCGGCAGCGTCGCGGGTGCCATCGACAGCATGGCGCGTAGCCGCTGTGCCAGCATGGATGTGCCGGGAATGAAACGTCCGAACGGACGAGCGATCCGGGCACCGGTCAGCGCCAACCGGAATAGTCCGGGACGCGGCAGCAGCAGTCCCAGCAGCGAACGCAGCGCCCGCTCCGGCAATGGCCGGCGATACGTCTGCTCGATATAGGTGCGCGCATGGTCGACCAAGTGCATGTAGTTGACGCCCGAGGGGCACGTGGTCATGCAGGACAAGCAGGACAGACAGCGGTCGATGTGGCGCACCACCTCCTCGGTTGCGGGGCGGCCATTCTCCAGCATGTCCTTGATCAAGTAGATGCGGCCGCGCGGGCTGTCGAGCTCATCACCGAGCAGCAGGAAAGTGGGACAGGTCGCGGTGCACATGCCACAATGCACGCAGGTGCGTAGCACGGCAGCAGATGAGGCGGTGTCCGGATCGCGGAGTTGTTCTTCAGTGAAGTTCGTTTGCATGCGCCGCTTAACCGTATCTTTCCAAGGACGACCCAGGCTGACGAGTCATGAGACAGGCGGCAGTTTTTGGCCACCCTTGATTGCGAAAGGGCGCCATACTCACAGGCCCGCGTAAAGCCGGCCCGGGTTCAGAATGCCATCTGGGTCCATCGCTGCCTTCACCCGTCGGGTGATCTGCGCAAGGGGCGCCACCTCATCCGGCACCACGCGAACACTGCTCCTCACCGCCTCGGGTGCCCGCAGCAGCGTCCATGTACCCCCGGCGGCCTTCGCCGCATTCTCCACAGCGGCGTGCGTTTGCCCATCGGCCGGACCAGCAAGCCAGACCAGCCCGCCGCCCCAGTCCAGGTAGCCGCTGACGCCGTGTCGCTTCACCGCAGCCATCACTGCGGGTCCACGAGATGGCCGCACCGAGACGCGCCAGACCGCATCATCGGCCGCCGCGGCAAGCGGCCGGGCATTGCGTACATCCTTCCACACGGCACAAGACGCAGCGGTGTCGAGTACCACTGCCCCTTCAACCCCGAACTGGTCTTTCAGCCGATCAATCCGATAGTTGACGGAGGGCGCAAACTCCTCGATCCGGATCAGCCCCGCCGAGCCGCTGATGCTGCTCAAGCCGCCAACTTTCGCCACCGCATCAGCAGGCAGCCAGGCAGCCCCGGAGACACCGAACGGCGATCCCAATGCCGCTGATAGAGCCGCCACCCCCGCAACAGCATCAAGTCCAGGTAGCACCAGCGTTCCGGTCGCCTCCGGCGCCGGCAGCACCTTCAAGGTGATTTCCGTGATGACAGCCAACGTGCCGTGACTGCCGGTCAGCAGCTTGCACAGGTCAAGCCCGGTCACGTTCTTCAGCACCCGCCCGCCAGAGCGGATGATTTCCGCCCGACCGGTGACCGCACGGACGCCCATGACATGGTCACGCATCGCACCCCAGGCGACACGGCGCGGGCCGGACAGGTTGGCCGCCACAATGCCGCCCAACGTCTGCGATGTGCCGCTTGTTCCAAGCAAGTCTGTCAGGTCTGGTGGTTCGGCAATCATGTACTGGCCAGCTTCCGCCAGAGCCGCTTCGATCGCCTCCAACCGCGTCCCCGCCCGGGCAGAGATGATCAGCTCCTTCGGTGCGTAAAGGCTGATGCCGGAGAGGCCTGCTGTCGAAAGCGTCCGCGCCGCCTGCACCGGGCGCAGCATGCCCGCTTTGCTGCCGTTGCCTTCGATCAGCAAGGGTTCGCGACGTCGCTGCGCATCGGCCACCGTTTCGACGATGGTCTCTTCACTGATCATGCGGCCCGTGGCAGATCAGCACTTTGGGGGTCCAGTAGCGGAAACACCTTGCTGGGGTTCAGCAGCCAATCCGGATCAAAGGCGGATTTCAGGTCGCGCTGCTGGCGCAGTTCGTGCGGATGGAACTGCACGGGCATGAGATCACGCTTTTCGACACCGACGCCGTGCTCACCTGTCAGGCAGCCGCCAACCTCGACGCAAAGTTTCAGAATGTCTGCGCCAAACGCCTCCGCTGCGTGGAAGCTCGCTGCATTATTGGCGTCAAACATGATCAACGGATGCAGGTTGCCGTCGCCGGCGTGGAAGATGTTAGCAACCTTCAATCCATAACTCTCGGACATCTCGCCGATCCGCCGCAGCACCAGCGGCAACTGGCTGGTCGGAATGGTGCCGTCCATGCACAGGTAGTCCGGACTGATCCGGCCAATTGCCCCGAACGCGCCTTTCCGCCCTTTCCAGATCGCCAGCGACTCGGCCTCGGACTGCGATACCTTCAGGCTGATCGGGTTGAAGTTCTCGCAGATGGCGGATAGCTGACCCAGCAGCCGGTCCTGTTCCTCGACGCTGCCTTCGACCTCAATGATCAGCATCGCCTCGGCATCCAGCGGATAGCCGGCATGGGCGAACGCCTCGCAGGCATGGATGGCGGGGCGGTCCATGAATTCCAGCGCCACCGGGATGATCCCCGAGGAGATGATCGCATCGACGCAGCCGCCGGCGATCTCGTTCGAGGTAAATGCAGCGAGCATCGCTCGTGCCCCCTCCGGACCGCGCAGAATCCGGACGGTAACCTCGGTGACTACCGCCAGCATGCCTTCACTGCCAGTCAGCAGGCCAAGCCAGTCATAGCCGGCGGCATCCAGATGGGCGCCGCCGATGTCGATGATGTCTCCCTGAACGGTGACGATCTTCAGACCCAGCAGGTTGTTCGCGGTGACGCCATATTTCAGGCAGTGGGCACCGCCAGAGTTCATGTTGACGTTGCCACCGATCATGCAGGCCAGTTGGCTGGACGGATCCGGAGCATAGAAGAAGCCATCGGCTGAGACGGCGTTGGTAATGCCGATGTTGGTCACCCCTGCCTGCACCACGGCGCAGCGGTCAGGGTAATCGATGTCGAGGATCTGGTTCATTCGCATCATGCCGACGACAACCGCGTCGGCCAGAGGCAGTGCACCGCCGGACAGCGAAGTTCCGGCGCCGCGTGGAACGACGCGAACGCCGTTCTGGTAGCAGTAGCGCAGGACGGCGGCCACTTGTTCGGTGGTCTCTGGCAACGCAACAGCAAGCGGTACCTGCCGATACGCCGACAACCCATCCGTTTCATAGGGCTTCAGCCGCAGCGGTTCGGCAATCAGCCCGCTTTCGGGCAGCAATGCCTTCAGGCCGGCGACGATGCTGCCGCGGCGGGCCATGATTTCAGGCTTCGGGTCCGGCTGACGGATCATAGGACGCGCTTTCCTCGATTTGGCTGCCATTGCTATATAGAGCTATCGAAGGCAGCCGCACAGGTCCGCCCGTCCGCGTCTGGCGCTCTCGGCCCGTTGATCGGGCCGCAACTTAAGCCTCACGCACGCAGGATTCGTGCGCCAACAGACAGCGGCCTTATATTCCCTCGATGCTCCCTCCCCTTCTCACACTTCAGGACATCAGCCTGACCTTCGGCGCCGCGCCGCTGCTCGCGGGCGCCGGCTTGTCCGTATCCACCGGTGATCGCGTCTGCCTCGTCGGGCGCAACGGCTCCGGCAAATCGACCTTACTGCGCGTTGCCGCCGGTCTGATCCAGCCCGACAACGGCCGCCGCTTCGCCCAGCCGGGTGCCACCATTCGCTATCTGCCGCAGGAGCCGGATTTCGCCGGCCACACCTCGACCTTGCAATACGTGGAAGCCGGACTCGGCGACGACGCTGCGACCGATCGCTATCGCGCATCCTATCTGCTCGAACAGCTTGGCCTCAATGGCGAGGAAGATCCGGGGAAGCTGTCCGGCGGCGAGGCGCGGCGCGCCGCGCTGGCTCGGGTACTGGCGCCGGAACCAGACATCCTGCTGCTCGACGAACCCACCAACCACCTCGACCTGCCGGGCATCGAGTGGCTTGAGCAGGAATTATCCAGCATGCGCTCCGGCATTGTGCTGATCAGCCACGACCGGCGGCTGCTGGAGCGGATGTCACGTACGACCGTCTGGCTGGATCGCGGCAACACCCGTGTGCTTGACCAAGGGTTTGCCCACTTCGAGGCCTGGCGCGACCAGGCGCTGGAGCAGGAGGAGAATGAGCGTCATAAGCTGGGCCGCAAGATCGCCATGGAGGAAGACTGGCTGCGCTACGGCGTAACCGCCCGGCGCAAGCGGAACCAAAAGCGCCTGGGCGATCTGCATGCGCTGCGAAAACGACATAAGGAACAACGTGGCGCTTTGGGCAAGGTCAGGCTGGAGGCTGCCGAGGCAGACCTTTCCGGCCGGCTGGTGATTGTCGCGGAAGCTGCGGGTAAATCCTATGGCCCGCGCACCGTGGTGCGCGACTTCTCGACACGAATTATCCGTGGTGACCGGATCGGTGTTGTCGGCCGCAACGGCGCGGGCAAGACCACGCTGCTGAACCTGCTGACTGGCAAGCTGCCGCCGGACGCCGGCCAGATCAGGCTGGGCACCAACCTGGAGGAGGTCGAGCTTGACCAGCGCCGTGAATCGCTTGACCCGAACCAAACCCTGTCCCAGGCGCTGACAGGGGGGGCTGGCGATACAGTGACAGTCGCCGGACAGAACCGCCACGTGGTCGGCTACATGAAGGACTTCCTGTTCGGTCCGGAGCAGGCAAACACTCCGGTTGGCGTGCTTTCCGGAGGCGAGCGCGGACGGCTGACTCTGGCGAGAGCCTTTGCCCGGCCGTCTAATTTGATGGTGCTGGACGAACCAACGAACGACCTGGACCTGGAGACGCTGGAGCTGCTGCAGGAACGACTGGCCGACTATGCCGGTACAGTCCTGCTAGTCAGCCACGACCGCGACTTTCTGGATCGGGTCGTGACCTCGGTGATCGCGACCGAAGGCGATGGCAGGTGGACGGAATATGCCGGCGGCTACTCGGACATGTTATTCCAGCGCGGTCCGGTCAAGGTCGTCGCTTCGACAGCACGACCCCGCCCAGCAACGGCGCCGGCCGCTCGGGCGCAAAGCCGGAAAATGAGCTTTAAGGATAAACATGCGCTGGAGACTTTGCCCGCACGCATCGCAACCCTGGAAGCCGACATTGCCCGGATAAACGCGACGCTGGCAGACGGTGACTTGTACACCCGGCAGCCTGTCCGATTTGCAGAGACAACAACGGCGCTGAACGCCGCCGAGGTAGCCCTGGCGGCAGCCGAGGAGCAGTGGCTGGCACTGGAAATGCTGCGCGAGGCGCTGGAGGGGACATAATCGAATTCGCGCATCTAGTGCCCGATCGCAGAGAAGTGCTGCACGCGTTTCGTCGCGTGAATCGGCCACTTCAAGCCAAACCGACGTATCTCCCTTCACTGATGGCGATACTAGTGGCCAGCCAGCATCCCTGCGATCACATCGGCAAGCTGCCCAGTTGCCGCGCTCATCGCCGCCACCAGCGCAGGGGTTGTCGCGGCGGTCGGCCGCACGGTGATGGCTACTCCGCTTGAGGACTTGGCTTTACCCTCGACCGCGACCTGCGCCGAAAGCAGGACTCCACCTTCACGCGCCAAGTCGAAGCGTTGCAGGTTGATGGCGACCGTCGCGTTCGCCGAAACCGAGATGGCACCGCTGTCCGCATAGACTGTGCTGCTGGGCAACCGCTGGTTCAGTTCCTGCACCAGCACGCGTCCCATCATTGAGGCAAGCGGCTCGCCCCACCACTCGTTGGGCAGAACGTCGACCTTGTAGTCCTCGGATGAACGGACGATCTGTGACCGTTCCAAGTAGTGGGCAATGCTGATGGCGCGAAGCTCCACCACCGCTGGCGCGCCGCCATGTGTGGGACCCGGTACCGGCGCAAGCACGTACAGAACTGGATTAGGCGAGGCGCAGGCGGCAGGCAGCCCAGCCACAGCCAGCAGAACAAGACGCCGCGATAAGCTCATTCTGTCCCCTGGCTCATGGTATTTTCTGGCTCATTGAACCCCCTGGTTGGTGCGGCCACGAATCAGCGCTTCGGGATGTCGTGACAACAGGTCAGCCAGCACCCGGATTGAGCGCGCTGCATCCGAGAGTTGCGCCATCATCTGACTGACATCGCGGTTGAAGCGGGAATCCTCACCATACCCGCCCTGCAGCGAGCCGATCAGTTTGTCGGTGCGCTTGACGGTGTCCTCAAGCTCATTGGCCACACCGGGCAGGCGCTGCGTGAACGGCGTCAGCCCGCGATTGAGATTGGCAACCAGAGACTGCGCGCCGGCCAGCGTCGATCGAAGCTCCGCCACCGAGGCAGTGAGCTGTTTGTCGTTCACCAGCGCGTTCACCCCGGCCAGCGTACTGTTGAGGTTCTGCCCGATGGACTCGAAGGGAATGTCGTTCAACCGGTTGACTAGGCTCGTCGCCGCCGTCGCCACGTCAGCCGAGCTGCTGCCAAGTACCGGAATCACGTATGCGTCTCCCTGCTTGCGCAACGTGCCGGGACCCGCGTTCTTGTATACGTCGATGGCCAACTGTTTCTGACCGGTCAGAAAGTTGGCGGTCTCCAGTTGTACCCGCAGTCCCCGCTGCACCAGGGCCTGCATCCTGGTGTCAAGATCGCCGCCGGTTGGCAGCTCCAGCATTGCGATGCGAGCCGGTTCCAGCGTGAAGTGCACCGGCACCATGACGTTATCGGCTTGCGCGTCAAACACCAGCGAGACGTTGGTGACCTCGCCAACCTTCAGGCCCCTCAGCGTCACCGCCGAACCAGCCGCCAGACCAGAGACCGCGTCGACGAAGTTGGCGACGAACGGAACGCTCCGCTTGAACACCGACGAATCGGCCGCATCCTGATTGGGATACAAGGTGAAGGCATGGTTGGTGTCGCTTTCGCCCGCGGCTGCCGTATCATCCGGGGTTTCGAATGCAATGCCCCCGAGCACGACGGCACGCAGCGACTCCACCTGCACCTGCAAACCGTTGCCGCCGAGTTCGACTTTCGCACCCGACGCGTTCCAGAAGCGTGAGCTGTCGTGAACATATTTGTCGAACGGCTCTCGCACGAATGCATGGACGGTGACGTTGCGTGCCATTTCGCCGACGTCCCAACCCAGCACTTCACCCACTTCCAGATCCCGGAACATGATGGGTGAGCCGAGGTTCAGCGAAGCGATCCGGTCAGCCTGCAGCAGAAAAGTCCGCCCCGGCACGTCAGTCTGCAGCACGGGCGGGTTTTCGAGCCCGACGAACTCACGTTTTTGCTCGCCGCCGCTGCTGACCGGCAGAACGTCAATATAGGAGCCGGAAAATAAGGTCGACAGGCCGCTGATCGAGCCGGCGAAGAACCGCGGCCGTACTACCCAGAACTGCGCCTTGTCGGTCAGCAGCGGCTCCGCCTCCCGGGTCATCCGTATCGTAACCTGAACGCGCTGCAGGTCATGCGTCAGATTGATCTTGGTCACCACCCCCATGTCGACGTCCTTGTGTCGCACATGCGACTGGTTGGCCTGCAGGCCTTCGGCCGTCTGGAAGGTGATCGTGATCAGCGGCCCGCGTTGTTCGATCGTGTTCCAGGTCAGCCAGGCGCCCACGATCAATGTGATGACGGGGATCGCCCAGATCAGCGACAGCCGCCGGTTGGGATCGATCCGGGACCGCACGAGAGCGGTCGGATGTTGCTCGCTCACGCGCCATCAGTCCGGATGCGCGCATTGTCCCACATCAGGCGTGGATCAAAACTGCGGGCGGACAGCATGGTCAGGATCACCACCGCGGCAAACGCTATGGCACCCGGTCCCGGATAGACGCTGGCGATCTTGCCGAACTGTACTAGGGCAACAAGAATCGATTCCATGAATATGTCGATCATTGACCAACGGCCGATGGCATCGACGATGCGGTACAGTACGGTCCGGTCATTCAACGCCCATCCCGTGCCGCGTTGCGTCGAGATCAGCAGGATCACCAGGCCGATCAGCTTCAGCACCGGAACCGCAACGCTGGCAAAGAACACCAGGGCCGCCAGCGGCCACAGCTTGTACTCGATCAGTTCACGTACACCGCCCAGGATCGTGCTGGGCTGGCCTGCGCCTAGCCGCACGACCGTTAGCACAGGATAGGTGTTCGCTGGAATGTAGAGCACCATCGCCGCCAGACTCAACGCCCAGGTACGCTGGACGGAAGCGGGTTTGCGATGGCGCAACCGGAAACCGCAGCGCGTACACCGGATGCCCGGAGCCGAGCGGCTGACCAGCCCACAGGTATCGCAGCCAATACGCCAACGCCGAATATGTTGCTCAGGACGCGTAATCGTGGCGACGTCTTTTTCCAGACCCCGGCGGCGTCGGCGATTGCGCGGCTCCATTGCCTCCCAGACAGCCTGATCATCAAGCATGAAGTCGGCCAGCACCATCACCAGCATCAGGCCACCGAGTGCGAATGTCGCCGGCCCCAGGTCAACCGTAGCCATGCCGCTCAGGCGAACGTAGGCAACGAACAGGCCCAGCAGGTATATCTCGACCATCGACCAAGGGCGAAGGTGTTCGACCCAGGCATAGATGGCGCGTAGCTCAGCCGGCGGGTGCGCCAACCGCAGGCCCAGCAGAACGCTCAGCATGCACAATACCCGGGCCAGAGGGATCGCCACGGTTGTGACCAGCACAACGACCGCAATCTCCCACAACCCATAGCTCTCAAGCTCCGCGGGCCCAGTCGTCAGCTCGGCGACGCGATGCTGACCCGCGGTGGTCACCGACATCAGGGTCAGGGTGGCGCCCAGCAGGAAAAGCATCAGGGCGCTGATGTTTAAAGCCAGCGGCACCAGTAGGGGATCGCGGCGTGTGTGGCGCAGGACCGCTTCGCAGCGCAGGCAGACAGCGCGCGTGCCAGGGGATAAAGCCGGCAGCACCTGCATCTGTCCGCAGTCTCGGCATTCGTAGAGTCGAGGGGCCGTCATCGCAGTGCGTGTCGTGGTCGCGTCGCGCGCGGTCTCCATCAAGTGGCAGCCTGCAGCCGGAACGTATCGCACATGATGAATAAGTAGCACATCGCCGGGCATGAAAACGAGATCGCGGCATTGCAGTGAAGGCATCGACGCCGGTACCCGGATGAATGCCGCCGCCGCGGCCGCCTCTGCACCGGTAGCGGCTTCCGCTTTGAATATACTTCAGGCAACAATGCCACCTCTTTGGAGGGGTAAGGAATGCGTGCGCTAGAAGCCCAGCGTAGGGCCGATCAGGATCAGATGGTTTTAATTCCGCGTAAGACGACACGCTGGCTACCCGGCACTCTGCTGCTGACGACGTTGGCTGCTGCAACGCTTACAGTCTGCTCAGGCGCCCGTTCTGAGGAACAGCCGGGGGTCAGCGCCACTGAAATCAAGATCGGCAACACCGACGCCTATAGCGGCCCCGCCTCGGCTTACGGCGTTATCGCCAAAACCGAGACCGCTTTCTTCCAAATGGTAAATGATCAGGGCGGTGTGGGCGGCCATAAGATCAAGTTCATCTCGTATGACGACGGCTATAGCCCGCCCAAGACTGTTGAGCAGGTGCGCCGACTGATTGAGGAGGACCGTGTCGACTTCCTTTTCAACACCCTGGGTACGCCGACCAACACGGCAATCGAGCGGTATGTCAACCTCAAGAAGGTGCCGCAACTATTCGTCTCCACGGGCGCGGACAAATGGGGAGACTACAAGCACTATCCCTGGACGATTGGCTACCAGCCAAGCTACCGGACTGAGGCACAGATCTACGCGAAGTACATGCTGGCGCAGAAGCCGGACGCCAAGCTGGCGATCCTGTATCAGAACGATGACTTCGGCAAAGACTACCTCGCCGGCGTCAAGGACATCTTAGGCGATAAATACGCCAGCATCGTCGTCAAGGAGGTCAGTTATGAGACCACGGACGCCACCGTGGACAGCCAGCTCACGGCTTTGCAGTCCTCCGGCGCAGAATTCCTGCTAGTGGCAGCGACACCGAAGTTCGCTGCCCAGGCAATCAAGAAGGTGCACGACCTCGACTGGCACCCGACCTTCTTCCTGACAAACGTTTCCATATCAGTGGGTTCAGTGATGAAACCGGCCGGGGCAGAGAACGGTGTCGGGATCATCACCACCGGGTATATGAAGGACCCGACAGACCCAGCCTTCAAGGACGATCCGGGCATGAACGACTGGCGGGCGTTCATGGCGAAGTACATGCCGGGTGCCGACCTGACCGATGGCAACCACAGCTTCGCGTATGGCGTCAGCATGGTGATGATGCAGGTGCTGAAGCAGTGTGATGGTGACTTCTCCCGCGCCAATGTCTTGAAGCAGGCGACCAACCTGCATGACGCACCGGATCCGGTGCTGTTGCCCGGCATTACGGTCAACACCAGTCCAACAAATTACCACCCAATCAAGGCGATGCAGTTGCAGAAGTGGACTGGAACCACATGGCAGCGATTTGGCGATGTCATTGCAGGTGCCAGTTGAAGGATTGAGCGGAACGTTCGGCGCCGAGTCTTCCATAGTGCGCTAAGCCCGGCGCCGCGACGCCTGCAAGGTCGCAATGTAGAAGCAGGCGTCCGCAACCGCGTCAGGTAACGCTACAATCTTAAAGCAGGTGCTGCCGTCGATAACATAGCTCCACCAACCCAGTGCCCGATCGCAGAGAAGTGCTGCACGCGCTTCGCGGCGTGAATCGGCCACTTCAAGCCAAACCGACGTATCGCCCTTCACTGATGGGCGATACTAGGACCGCGTCCCAAACGCAGTGGCAATGCGACTTCCCGATCAGGCCGAAGTCATGCTGTATGGGGCGATGACTGGCGCCCTGCGACGGTCCAATCAGCACCAGATCCGGCACCTACGACGTTAATCGATCACGATCCGAGGGCCGCTGACCCGGACCGTAGCCGTCCCGGACACCTTTTCCCATATTCTTGTCGCCAATTGATAATAAGCCTGGGCGGCGGCGCTGTCCGGTTCTTGCGCTGCCACCGGTGTGCCGGCGTCGGAAGCGGAGCGTATCTCCAGCAGCAACGGGATCTCCCCCAGGAACTCGGTGCCCAACCGGGCCGCCTCGGCCCTGGCACCCCCGTGCCCAAAGATGTCGGCACGATGGCCGCAGTTCGGGCAGCAGTAGAAGCTCATGTTCTCCACCAACCCCAGCACCGGCACCTTGGTCTTCTCAAACATCCGAACGCCGCGCCTGGCGTCGATCAGCGCGATGTCCTGCGGCGTGGAGACAATCACTGCCCCGGTCAGCGCCACACGTTGCGCCATCGTCAGTTGAGCGTCGCCGGTCCCGGGTGGCATGTCCACGACCAGGATATCGAGTTCCCCCCACTCGACTTGGCCCATCATCTGCTCCAGCGCGCCCATCACCATCGGGCCGCGCCAGATCATCGGCGTCTCCTCGTCCACCAGGAAGCCGATCGACATGCACGACAGGCCCCATGCCTCCAGCGGGATCATCTTCTCATTCCGCACCTGCGGCTTGCGGCTCAGGCCCACCATGCGCGGCAGGCTGGGGCCGTAGATGTCGGCATCAAGCAGCCCGACCTTCAAACCCTGGCGCGCCAGCGACACCGCGAGGTTGACCGCGACCGTCGACTTACCGACACCGCCCTTGCCCGAGGCGACAGCCACGATGGCCTTGACGTCCGGCAGCAGCAGCGCGGGCTTCCCACCTGACGCTCCGTGGGAATGCGGGGGCGACGACTGGCCGGTGGCGGGCGCGTTGTGAGCAGTCCCTGGCGGGGGCGCCTTATGCGCGGTAAGGATTGCGGTGACATTCGTTACGCCCGGCTGACGGCTCAGCACCGCCTCAACCTCGCGGCGGACCGGTTCCATTGAGGCCGCATGGGTCCGATCGGTGGTCAGCGTCGCCTGTACCAGACCGCCACGCACCTGGATGTCCTCCAACAGGCCGGCAGAGACGATATCGCGCGAGGAAAATGGGTCCTTCACCGTCCGCAACGCCGAACGCAGGGTGTCGGCGGATACATTGACCATGGTTGTCGAACCCTCATATTGCAAAGCTGATACGGCGGGCGGATAAGCGTCGCGCCAGATGCGCGGATAAGCGTCTCGCCGCGCGCGCCTGTCCAGAGCGATATGGCGCAACATAGCGTTTCCGCCAACGGCTTGCGCGACGAGCGGTCTGACACGGGCATTTCGACAGGAGCCATACTCTACATGCCTTCGAATAACGGCGGCCCCGGACCTTGGGGCAACGCTTCAGGCTCTTCGGGTAACGGCGACGACAAGAAGCCCACACCTGGTCCGTGGGGCAACAAAGGAACACGGCCGAGCGGCGACAAGGCGGACGCGGATCGCTCAGGCCCGGGTAACGGCCCCCGGCCCGGGAACCCGTTCGGTGGCGGCGGCCCTTTTGGCAGCGGACCTTTCGGGGGCGGCGGTCCCTTTGGCGGCGGCGGAGGTGGACCTGACCTCGATCGGCTGATTGCCCAGGCACAGGCATTCATCCGCGGCCTCCTTGGCGGCGGTACTGGCGGCACTGGCGGCAGGAAAACCGGCAACCGGTTCGGCCGGTTCACCCAGGGCCGCGGGCTTGTGCTGGTTCTGCTGGCCGTCCTCGTGATCTGGGTCGGCAGCGGCTTCTACCGTGTGCAGCCGGACGAGGAAGGCGTGGTGTTGCGCTTCGGCGCCTACAGCTACCAGACCGAATCCGGCCTCCACTGGCACCTGCCCTGGCCCGTCGAGTCCGTCGATTTGCCCACTGTTACCCGCATCAACCGCACCGAGATCGGCTATCGTTCGGCCTCCGGCGGCACCGTTGAGGCGGGGCAGGATGCGGCCGGCCGTGACGTCCTGGCGGAGAGCCTGATGTTGACCGGCGACGAGAACATCATCGATATCGATGTAGCGGTATTCTGGCGCGTCGCGCCGCAACAGGCGCCGGCGTTCCTGTTCAACACCGCCAACCCGGAGACGCTGGTTCGCGCCGTCGCGGAAAGCTCGATGCGGGAGGTGATCGGGCGGACGCCGATCCAGCCCGCGCTGACCCAGTTGCGCGCCCAGATCGAAGCCGATGTGCTGAAACAGACGCAGGAGATCCTGGACCGTTACAAGGCAGGCGTCGAGGTTACTCAGGTGCAGTTGCAGAAGGTTGATCCGCCGGATGCCGTGATCGAGAGCTTCCGCGATGTGCAGCGCGCCAACACCGATGCTGAGCGCATGCGCAACGAGGCGGAGTCCTACCGCAATGACATCGTCCCGCGGGCGCGTGGCGATGCGGCGCGCATTGTCGCCGAGGGTCAGGGTGCCAAGGCGGCGTCGGTGGCTCAGGCGACCGGTCAGGCACAACGCTTCGACAGCGTGCTGAAGGCCTATCAATCGGCAAAGGATGTCACGCTGCGCCGGATGTACCTTGATACTATGGAAGACGTGATGGCTCATTCCCAGCCGCTGGTGGTCGATGACAAGCTTAAGGGACTGGTGCCATTCCTGCCGTTGAATGTGCCGCCGCCGATACCCGGGCAACCTGTTGCACCGGCCACCTCTGCATCGGTCGGGACAAATAAATGAACCGCCTTACAATCCCGCTGATCGCGTTGCTGGTTGTCCTAGCGATCGTCAGCAGCGCCAGCCTGTTCATCGTGTCGCAGACCCAGCAAGCCCTGGTGGTCCAGTTCGGCAAGGTGGTGCGGATGATCGGGGACCCCGGGCTGCACGCCAAGTGGCCGATCGCGCAGAACATTATTACCTTTGACCGCCGCCTTCTGGCAGTCGAACTGCCGGGCGAGGAGGTCATCCTGGGTGACCAGCGCCGCCTGATCGTCGACACCTTCACGGTCTTCCGCATCTCTGACCCGCTGCGGTTTTACCAGGCAATCGGGCCAATCCCGGACAACATCCGCGGGCGGCTCAACTCCGTCGTGACCGGCAGCCTGCGGCGCGTGATGGGCAACAACAAGCTGCTGGACGTGCTGTCGGCTGACCGCGAACGGATCATGACGGTCATTCGCGGCCAGGTGAACACCGAGATGGAGAACTTCGGCGTCACTATCGAAGACGTCCGCATCCGCCGTGCCGATCTGCCGCAGGAGAACACGCAGGCCATCCTCTCGCGGATGCAGTCGGAACGCCAGCGCGTCGCCGCACAGGCGCGCGCCGAGGGAGCCGAGGCGTCCCAGCGTATCAAGGCCGATGCCGAACGCGAACGCACGGTGCTGGTCGCCGACGCCCGCGCCACGGCGGATCGGGTTCGCGGCGAGGGCGAGGGCGAGGCGACCAACATCTACGCCAAGGCCTTTGGTCAGGATCCCTCGTTCTTCTCGATCTGGCGCACCCTGCAGGGATACCACGACATTTTCGAGACTGGCGCGGCGCGGCTCGTGGTTTCGCCGGATAACGACTACCTTCGCTACCTGCAGACACCGCCGGCTGATCCGGCACGCTGAGGAATAGATTGCACGCTCGGTCCCTGGACGAACGTCAGGAGCCTATGAAAATGCATTCAAGAATGCGCCGGATCCTTTGGCGGCGCAGTCACAATGGGATTATCGACAGCATGCTCGCGCTCCCCGGCATAGTGAAGATACTTGCCAACCCAAGGGTTGTCGCACTTCCGACCACTGACGATGTCTGAAACCCGACATTTGATCATCGGCAAGCGCTTCAGGTTAAGGCCCTAAATATGATCCCGTGTCTTTCGAATGAATAAGTTGCTAGCCTGTCATTTCCGGACCACATGCGGCTAAATCGCCAGGAAAACTAATCATGCGCCCGTTCCGCTCCTCCATTGTCCGCGCCGCCCTGCTTGGGATCTCCGTTGCTCTCGTGACTCCGGCTACGCCTCTGATTCGACCGGCTATAGCGCGATCGGCGCCCGATAGTTTTGCCGACCTGGCAGCTCGGCTGCTCCCTGCGGTGGTGAATGTGTCATCCACCCAAACGATCACTGCCAAGAATGGCCCGCCTGGCGGCCCTGGCGCTGGGCCAGAGATGCCGATGTTTCCGCCTGGGTCACCGTTCGAGCAGTTCTTCAAGGACTTCCTGAACCGCAACCACGGTGGACAAGGCGGCGGAGGCGGCGACAGTCAGCCCTCGCCGCGTCGGGCGCAGAGCCTGGGATCCGGGTTCATCGTCGATGCCGCCGGATATGTCGTGACCAACAATCACGTTATTGAGGGCGCTGACGAGGTTTCCGTCACGCTCCAGGACAACACCACGCTGAAGGCCGAGATCGTCGGGCGCGACGAAAGCGGCGATATCGCCCTGCTGAAAGTAAAGTCTGACAAGCCGCTGCCGACAGTCGACTTTGGCGATTCCACACAATCGCGCGTCGGCGACTGGGTTCTGGCAATCGGCAATCCGTTCGGGCTGGGCGGCACCGTGACTGCGGGCATCGTCTCCGCCCGCGGGCGCGACATCCATCAGGGCCAGTATGACGACTTCATCCAGACCGATGCGGCAATCAACCGCGGCAATTCTGGCGGCCCGCTCTTCAACATGGACGGGCAGGTGATCGGCATAAACACCGCGATCTTTTCGCCGTCAGGTGGTTCGATCGGCATCGGCTTTTCGATCCCGTCCAACATGGCCAAGAACATTGTCGCCCAATTGAAAGAGTTCGGCCATCCGCGGCGCGGCTGGCTCGGTGTGAAGATCCAGCAGGTCACGCCGGAGATCGCCGAGAGCCTGGGGCTGAAGGACGCCAACGGCGCAATGGTGGCCGGTGTCACCGATGGCGGCCCGGCTGAGAAGTCGAAGATCCATGGCGGCGACATCATCCTGAAGTTTGCCGGCCAGGATGTGAAGGAAATGCACAACCTGCCCCGCATCGTCGCCGATTCTGAGGTCGGCAAGGAAGTCCCTGTCGTGCTGTGGCGCGACGGCAAGGAAGTCACCGTGCAGACTGTCCTTGCAGAGCGGCCGGCCGATGAGCAGCTTGCCTCGACTGATACGCCGAAGCCGGTTGATACGACGAAGCCCACGGACATCACGGGATTGGGCCTGAAAGTCGCCCCTGTCAGCCAGGACATGAAGGACAAGTTTCAACTCGGCAATGATCAGAAGGGCGTGGTGATCACCGATGTCGCGCCCAACACCCCTGCCTCGGAGCGTGGGCTTAAGCCCGGTGATGTGATCGTGGAGGTGCAGCAGAGCGAGGTCGCTGCACCGGCAGATCTGCAAAAGCAGGTGGATGCAGCGCGGAAGGCGGACCGCAAGAACGTCCTGGTGTTGATCCAGCGCGAGGGTGGCGTCCAGTATGTTCCGCTCTCCCTGACCAAGAGCGCTAACAAGGATAAGCAGCCGGGATGAACTGGTTTACCCGGCAGTACGTCACCTTCAAATGGGAATAGACACGGCCGGCCGGTCCGAAACTTGTTGCAGGCATTTCTAGCCCGGATCGTCCGGCGAGCGGTTGATCTGGGTTGCGGTCCATGAAACGCGTCTATGCAAAGCCTGCTGTCAGGCTGCTATGTGTCGGCGAACATCGATGCCGGATAGCCCTGGGCGAATAACAACGCGCGCAGGTCGGCATGATCGACCCTAAATTTGGCCTCCTTGGCCACAACGGGCTTGGCATGAAACGCGACGCCAAGTCCGGCCGCTTGCAACATATCCAGATCGTTGGCGCCGTCGCCCACTGCCAGCGTGGCACTCAGCTTCACCCCGCGTTGCGCCGCAAGCCGGCTCAGCGCCTGTAGCTTACTGCCGCGATCCAGGATCGGCTCTCGCACCACTCCGTTCAGTGCCTCTCCGTCATCCAACAGCTCGTTGGACTGGTGCACGTCAAAGCCGACCAACTGAGCAACCCGGCTGGTAAAGAAGCTAAACCCGCCAGAGACCAAGGCGGTCAGTGCTCCCTTGCTCCGCATGGTCGCAACGAGTTCCCGCGCGCCCGGCGTTAGCTGGACCCGCTGCCACGCCTTCTCCAAGCCCTCCAGCTTCAGGCCCTTCAGCATGGCAACGCGTTCGCGCAGAGCATCCTTGAAATCGAGTTCTCCATTCATCGCGCGCCGGGTGATTGCCGCAATCGCCTCGCCGACCCCGGCGAATGCCGCCAGTTCATCAAGGGTTTCTCCGGTAACGATCGTGCTGTCCATATCGGCCACCAGCAGCGCCTTGCGCCGCGCCCGCGTCTTCACGGTGATCGCGTCGATCGGCTTGCCGTCCAGCAACGCGGTCAGCACCATGGCCGTCGGGGGGATCGACATCGGGATATCGACAGCCTCACCGGGCGAAAGAACCACCGGGGGCGCACCGTGCAACCCGTTACGAACATGGTTGATCAATGCCGGCGTCAGGCTGATCGCCTCACGGCGCGCGACGATGGTGGTCACGTAGTTCATGGCGAGGCACGTGGCAGCGCCAGATGGCTCATGCAAGCAGCGTTTGCCGACGCCGCGGCTATCTGACGCCCATCCTCAACGAGGCCGATCCTCAACGGCGCCGACCGATCGCTTTTGGGTTCTTCACACTCGCAGGATCTGAGTGGCGGCTCGGTGGAAGCGTGCTAGCAATATCTTGCCGGTAAGCTAACGATCCTGCGCACCAGGCAGCCTTGCAGCCTCATCCACATCACCGCCACTATCGAAGTCCATTAAACTCCTCATGACGCCTCCGCCAGATGCCCTGATCATCGCCGGGCCGACAGCCAGCGGCAAGTCCGCCCTGGCGCTTGCGCTGGCAGAGTATCTGTCGGGCACCATCATCAATACAGATTCGATGCAGGTGTATCGGGAACTGCGCGTGCTGACAGCCCGCCCTTCCGTCATGGAGGAACGGCAGGTGCCGCATCGGCTTTACGGCATCCTGCCGGCCGCTCAGGCAGGAAGCGTGGCCTTATGGCGCAGTCAGGCACTGGCAGCGATGAATGAAGCCCGCCTCGCTGGCCGAATACCCATCCTGACCGGGGGCTCCGGCCTCTACTTTGCGGCATTGACTGACGGTTTGGCGGATATTCCCGACCCCGGCGCGGCGGCTCGGTCCGAGGCTCGACGCCTGCTGGCAGAGCATGGCGCCGAGGCGCTGCATGCTAGCCTGGCGCATGTCGATCCGGCCACCGCCGCCCGGCTGAAACCGCAGGACGGCCAGCGGCTGGCCCGCGCGTGGGAGGTCTGGCGCAGCACAGGACGAGGACTGGCCGCTTGGCAGAACCTCCGAAGCGAACCCGCTCCCTGGCGCTTCATCGCCATCCAGCTTAATCCTCCTCGTGAGGCTCTGCGCGCCGCCATCGCCCACCGCTTTGAAGCCATGCTTCGCAACGGTGCTCTGCAGGAAGTGCGAGAGCTGCTGAACCTGGGCCTTGACCCTGCGTTGCCGGCGATGCGTGCCCATGGTGTGCCTGAACTCTCTGCCTATCTGAGAGGCCAGATCTCATTGCAGGAGGCTGCCTTCCGGACGCAGCACGTGACTGCTCGATACACCAAGCGGCAGGCTACTTGGTTTCGGCATCATACTCTTGCCCAGCTCGACCTTACATTTAAGATAGATGCTCGTTTTACATCATTGACGCAATTTTCGGAAACGTCTCGACGCGATTTGTTCATGTTTATTGAAACGTGGGTTGACCTGAACCGTCAACGTGCCTATCCGTCCGCCATTCCTTAGCAACAGGAGCCGAACACATGTCGGCAGAGATGACCCAGTCAGGAGCAGAAATCCTTCTTCGCGCCCTTAAGGATCAGGGTGTCGAGGTCATTTTCGGCTATCCGGGCGGTGCCGTCCTGCCGATTTATGACGCGCTGTTCCAGCAGAACGCCATCCGTCACATCCTGGTCCGTCACGAGCAGGCCGCCGTGCATGCGGCGGAAGGCTACGCCCGCTCCACCGGGCGCGTCGGTGTGGTTCTGGTCACCTCGGGTCCGGGTGCGACAAACGCCGTGACCGGGCTTGTCGATGCGCTGATGGACAGTATTCCGATCGTCTGCCTGACCGGCCAAGTGCCAACACATCTGATCGGGAATGACGCGTTTCAGGAGGCTGATACCACCGGCATCACCCGGCCGGCGACCAAGCACAACTACCTTGTCAAGCGCGGCCAGGACCTTGCGCGCGTGGTGCACGAGGCGTTCTACGTTGCCCGTAGCGGTCGGCCGGGACCGGTGGTGATCGACCTGCCGAAGGACATCGTCATCAACAAGGCGCCGTATGCCGAAGCGACCGGTTCCCATCCCAGCTATCGCCCGCGCACCGAACCTGACATCGGCCAGATCGCCAAAGCGGTCATGCTCATGAGGCAGGCCAAGCGGCCGATGATTTACGCGGGCGGCGGCGTCATCAACTCCGGTCCCGCCGCGGCGGCAGCGCTGACCAGACTGACCCAGATGACCGGTTTTCCGATTACCAACACGTTGATGGGCCTCGGCTGCTATCCAGCCAGTGACCCGCAGTTTCTCGGCATGCTCGGGATGCACGGGACCTACGAAGCCAACCTCGCAATGCATGGCTGCGACATGCTGCTCGCGGTGGGCGCGCGATTTGATGACCGCATCACCGGCCGGCTCGACGCCTTCAGCCAGGGCTCCCGCAAGATCCACATCGACATCGACGGTTCCTCGATCAACAAGAACGTCCCGGTTGAGGTGCCGATCATCGCGGATGCCGGCAAGGCGCTGGAGGCACTGCTCGCAGCGTGGCAGGTCAGCGATGAGCCGGTGGACAAGCCCGCACTCGCGACCTGGTGGCGCCAGATCGACGAATGGCGGGCAAAGGACAGCCTGAAGTTCACCCAGGACATGCGCCGCGGCAGCATTATCAAGCCGCAATATGCCATCAAACGTCTGGCAGAGATCACCCGGGCACGTGGCAAGGACACCTTTATTACCACCGAGGTTGGCCAGCATCAGATGTGGTCTGCCCAACACTATGGCTTTGACAAGCCGAACCACTGGATGACCTCGGGCGGCCTGGGCACCATGGGCTATGGGCTACCAGCCGCAATGGGCGTGCAGATCGCCTATCCGGATGCCTGCGTCATCGACATCGCCGGTGAGGCTTCCATCCTGATGAACATCCAGGAGATGGGGACACTGGCGCAATACCGCCTGCCAGTGAAGGTGTTCATCCTGAACAATCAGTATATGGGAATGGTGCGGCAGTGGCAGGAACTGCTGCACGGCAGCCGCTACTCCGAGACCTATTCCGCAGCACTGCCAGACTTCGTCAAGCTGGCGGATTCCTTCCACGCCACCGGCATGCGCGCACGCACCGTGGATGAGCTGGACGATGTTATCAACGCCATGCTCGACTGCCCGACTGCGGTGATTGCCGACATTGCCGTCGATCAGGCTGAAAACTGCTTTCCCATGATTCCCAGCGGCGCGGCCCACAACGAGATGCTGCTGGGCCCGGAGCATGAGGCTTCCGGCGCCGGCGTCACCGACGCGGGCATGGCGCTGGTCTGACTGCGCACCTCTTGTATTACCATCTGCCGCGGGGCATGACCCTGCGGCAGGCGCTTATCTTTATCCCCACCCGGTTCTGAAAATGCCCAGTCCGACCGATCCGACGGAACGCAGTGCCACGATATCGGTCCTGGTCGACAATGAAGCGGGTGTTCTGGCCCGCGTGATCGGCTTGTTTTCCGGCCGCGGCTACAACATTGACAGTCTGACCGTCGCGCCGGTCGAGGCTGCTGGACTGCGGAGCCGTATCAACATCGTCACCTCCGGCACCAGCATGGTCATTGAGCAAATCAAGGCCCAGCTCGACCGACTGGTGCCGGTCCACCGGATGGCGGACCTGACTATGGATGGTCCCCACGTTGCCCGCGAATTGGCTTTGGTCAAGGTTATCGGCACGGGTGAGCAACGGGTGGAAGCGTTGCGTATCGCCGACACCTTTCGGGCACGGGTGGTAGATACCACACTTGGCAGCTTCGTGTTTGAACTGACTGGCGCGGTCGACAAGATCGACGCCTTCATCGAATTGATGCGGGATCTCGGCCTTGCAGAGGTGTCCCGCAGCGGCATCGCCGCCCTTGCGCGCGGCTCTCGCGTCATCTGAAAATCGAGCAGGAAAGAGGAAATACATGCGCGTTTACTATGACCGCGACGCCGACGTGAACCTGATCAAGGGCAAGAACGTCGGCATCATAGGCTACGGCAGCCAGGGTCATGCCCATGCGCTGAATCTTAAGGACAGCGGCGTCAAGCAACTCGCAATCGGTCTGCGCACAGGCTCCGCCGGTACCGCCAAAGCGGAATCCTCCGGCCTCAAGGTCATGGATCCGGCCGATGTCGCAGCGTGGGCCGATGTCGTGATGGTGCTGACCCCAGATGAAGGCCAGGGCGACCTCTACCGCGACAAACTTGGCCCTAACATGAAGCCGGGCGCCGCCCTTGCCTTTGCCCACGGCTTGAACGTGCATTTCAACCTGCTCGATCCGCGCCCGGACATCGACGTGTTCATGATCGCGCCAAAAGGCCCCGGTCATACAGTCCGCAGCGAGTATCAGCGCGGTGGCGGTGTGCCTTGCCTAGTCGCCGTCGCGCAGAATCCCTCCGGCAATGCGCTGGAGGTGGCGTTGTCCTACGCATCGGCTATCGGCGGCGGCCGGGCCGGCGTGATCGAGACCACCTTTAAGGAAGAGTGCGAGACCGACTTGTTCGGCGAGCAGGTGGTCCTTTGCGGCGGCTTGGTTGAGCTGATCAAGGGCGGCTACGAAACATTGGTCGAAGCGGGCTACGCTCCGGAAATGGCCTATTTTGAGTGCCTGCATGAGGTCAAGCTGATCGTCGACCTGATCTATGAAGGCGGCATTGCCAACATGAACTACTCGATCAGCAACACGGCGGAATACGGCGAATACATCAGCGGCCCGCGGATCATCACCACTGAGACCAAGGCAGAAATGAAGCGCGTGCTGGCCGACATCCAGTCCGGCCGTTTCGCACGCGACTGGATGCTCGAGAACAAGGTCAACCAGTCCAGCTTCAAGGCCACCCGCCGCCGCCTTGCCGACCACCCGATCGAGCAGGTTGGCGAAAGGCTGCGCGCGATGATGCCGTGGATCAGCAAGAACGCTCTGGTGGATAAGGCAAGGAACTAGTGGTCCGATCCCGACACTCGCATCCCGTGCGGTTGGGTGAATCGGCCCACCAAACAACGGCTAGTGGGGAAATCAGACGGTTCTTTCCGTCTGATTTCCACCACTAGCGAACCGCCGTCCTGCACGCCACAGGATCTCCGACGAGCGGAAAAACCGGAGGATTCATCCGGTCGTTCCGGGAGTATGCCGGTTATGCAATGCGGCGGACGCTGCGGTGATCAACGCGTTCGGGTGCAATGATCGCCGCGTCGAACGCTTGCAGGATACCATCTCAGTCGCTTCGTTGAAGAATGCCATCTGGATCGACCTGCAGAATGCAACGCCGGATGAAGTCCAGCTTGTGCAGCAGGCGACAGGATTGACGGTCCCCTCGGAAGCTGAAGTTAGCGAAATCGAAACGTCCAGTCGTCTCGCCAGCCGCGACGATGCGTTGTACCTCAGTATGCCGCTGGTCCGGTTGGGGGACGACGGCTCCCGCTCAACCTCCGTCGGCTTCGTCGTCGCGCCGCAGCGGCTGATCAGCGTCCGATTTGCCGCGAACCGGATCTTCGCTGCCTACGCCGATCATCTAACGCAGGACATCGCCGCACCGCGGACCGGGGCGCATATCCTTGTCGGCATCCTTGAAGCCATTGTCGACCGCCAAGCCGATGCGCTTGAACAGGTCAGCCGCGACCTCGAAACGGTCTCGCATGAGATTTTCGCCGTGGGCGCCGGGCGGGAAGGCGGCCGCAAGTCTGAAGACCGCATGTTGCGCCGGACGCTGCGCCAGCTCGGGCAGACCGGCGACCTGATCTCTCATGTCCGCCAGACGCAAATCGGCGCCGCCCGCATCATCCCGTATGTCCAGAGCATGACGACCCAATGGCTGCCGGAGGATCTCGTCCCGCGCCTCACCACACTTCGTCAGGACATCACCTCGGTCAGCGACTTCGACACTCACCTGAACGATAAGCTGCAGTTCCTGCTGGATGCCACGCTGGGCTTTATCAACATTGCCCAGAACAACGTGATGAAGGTCATGGCGATCGCCTCTGTGGTCGGTATTCCGCCTGTGCTGATAGCCGGTGTCTACGGCATGAACTTCAAGAACATCCCGGAGTATGACTGGCCCTATGGCTACGCTTGGGGCTGGGGCTTGATTATCCTCACCACTCTCATACCGCTAGGGGTGTTTCGCTGGCGACGTTGGATCTGACAGTCAGGCAGTCCCGCGTTGTGAAAACAGCCAGTCCCAGACATCCGCCCGCGTGTAGAAGCTGTCCCAGACCTCATGCCCGAGCCCCGCAGCCTCGGTATAGTGGAACGTGCTGCTGGTGGACAGCAGGCTCGCCATTTTGCGATCCCAATCCAGCGAGACCTCCTTGTCGTCTGCACCGTGGATAGCCCAGATCGGCACCGTGCGCAGCGCAGCCGCTGCCTTGGCGGGATCGGCCGCGCCGTGCCGTCCCGCCAGCGGCAGCCCGGCAGCGAACAGCCGCCCCTTGCTGCCGGTCTGGCTGTTGTAGTCTAGCAGCATCTGCCAAGTGCCCATCCCGCCCATCGAGTTGCCGGTCACATAAACCCGCTCCGGGTCGATGGAATAGCGACCCATCACCTGCTGCAGGGCAGCGATCGCGTTGTCCTCCCCCACATGACCTTCACGTTTGCCACCAAAATTGACCGTCCGGCCGGCTGTATCGTTCCGCTGGTCCAGCATCGGCATGACGACGATGCAAGGGTGACGCGAGCGGAAGTCGTCGGTGTTGAACCAACGATCAACTTGTTTCAGCAGCGCGTCCGGATAATTACCCATGACAAGCTGATGCAGATACAGCACCACCGGATAATGGCCGCCGTCGTGGTATCCAGCAGGCAGCAGAACCTCATAGTTCATTCCGTTGACATTCGACCCGATCCAGTCCGCGGCTCGCGCAGCCCCCGGTCGCCAGAGCGAAAGACCGATTGCCTCAAGAAGGCCGCTGGCCAGCACTGAGCAAGCAAACAAGGCCCGTCGACGCCGCATCCAGCCACCCCTTGGTTCGCGCATTTCTTGCCCGACCGCCATGGCCGTGAAACGTCGGGGCCGACAAATTGTTGCAATGATGGAAATCAAACACCGCGTCATCCTATCCGGCAGCCTTGCGCGGACGCTGGCACTTTTCCAGCCGACAATCTTTACCAAAGCTGCGGCGGCGTCACACCTATATGCGCCACACCCCAACTGCCAAACATCCACAGGAGGCAACATGCGCGCCGTAGGCTACCAGGATTCTCTGCCGATTGACGCAACCGACGCTCTGGTCGACATCGAGCTGCCGCAGCCACAGCCGCAATATCGCGACCTGCTGGTCCAGGTTCAGGCCATTTCCGTCAATCCCGTCGATACCAAAGTGCGCCGGCGCGCCAAACCCGAACCCGGCGACTGGAAGGTCCTTGGCTATGACGCCGCCGGCATCGTTGCCGCGACAGGACCCGACGCCAGGCTGTTCAAGCAGGGCGATCCCGTCTTCTACGCGGGTGATATAAACCGTCCGGGCACCAATGCGGAGTTGCATCTGGTGGATGAACGGATTGTCGGCCGCAGACCAATCTCGCTTTCTGTTGCGCAGGCCGCTGCGCTGCCGCTGACCGCGATCACCGCGTGGGAGGCTCTGTTCAGCCGCCTGGACGTCGCCCGAGCCGTTCCAGGCAGCAATTCGATCCTGATCATCGGCGGCGCAGGGGGAGTATCCTCTATTGCCATACAACTTGCCCGACGTCTGACCGCACTGACCGTGGTCGCCACGGCATCCCGGCCGGCGACGCGCTCCTGGGTCGAAGACCTTGGCGCGCATCATGTCATCGACCATAGCAACTCCCTTGCTGACCAGATCACCGCCCTAGGTCTGGAGGCTCCCGGCTTTGTGTTCTCTACCACCAACAGCGATCAGCATCTGGACGATATCGCCCGGTTGATCGCCCCTCAGGGGCGATTCGCGCTGATCGACGATCCGGCCGCTGTCGACATCGTCCCTTTCAAGCGCAAAAGCGTGTCCGTACATTGGGAGTTGATGTTCACCCGCTCAATGTTCCAGACGGTGGACATGCAGGCCCAAGGCGAACTGCTGAATGAGGTTAGCCGCCTTGTCGATGCCGGCACGTTACGGACAACCCTCGGGGAAATCTTTGGCCCAATCAACGCTGCCAATCTGCGGCGTGCGCACGCCCTGATCGAAGGCGGCCGGGCGCGCGGCAAGATTGTCCTTGAAGGTTTCTGATCGTTCCGATGCAACGTCGCGATCTGTTGAGCGAACCCCGCGCTTCCACGGCGTTGCTGTCGCCATGTGATGCGGAGGCTCGGTCATGAAAGTCGGCGTGGTTGGTGCGGGCGGCGTTGGAGCAGCCTGCGTCATGGCATTGGTTATGCGTGCAAGCGCGCGCGAGGTCGTCGTCGTTGATCGCACCGCCAAGCGAGCCAAGGCCGTCGCAACCGACATACGCTACGGCGTTCCTCTCGGCCCGCGTCTGGACGTAACGGAAGGCGACTACAGCGACCTCGGAGGCGCGGGCATCGTCATGATCACTGCCGGGGTCAATGAGAAGGCGGGTGGGGCGACAGATCGCGGCGATCCGGAGGGCCGCCTGAAGCTGCTGGATAAGAACGCCGAGGTGTATCGCGACCTCGTGCCACAGATCGTGCGGGCGGCGCCGCAGGCTGTGTTGCTTGCAGTGACCGACCCGCCCGACCCGCTTGCCGACCTCACGCGCACGCTGGCTGGTCATGACGCGGTCCTCAGCACTGGCACCTGGCTCGACAGCCTGCGCTTTCGCACCCACATCGCCGCCAAGCTCGCGGTCAGCCCGGATATCGTCGAAGCGCAGATCCTCGGCGAGCATGGCACATCCGAGGTCTTCGTCTGGTCAACCGCCCGGGTCGCTGGGGTGCCGCTGGCAACCCTGTTGCGCCAGCGCGGCGAGGACGCGGCCGCCTTCCGCAAGAGCGTTGAGGACGAAGTGCGTTATGCCAACATCGCCATTATTGAAGGCAATGAAGCCAGCCAGTACGGCATCGGCATCGTCTGCGCCCGCATCGCCGAGGCCGTTCTGCGCGACGAGGGCCTGGCTGTTCCCATCGGCGCATTCAGTCAGAAGCATGGCCTGACTTTGTCGCTGCCCGGCGTCATCGGCCGGCAGGGGCTGCGCGAGTTCTATCCGCCTGACCTGTCGGATGAAGAGAACGGCCTGCTCGATCGCAGCATAGCCGCCCTGAGGAAGGCCGGGGAGCGTCTGGCATCAGGCGCGCCATCAGCCTGACGGCGACTCATGGCGCCAGCCGCATCGCTCGCCGGCGAACGTGAGGTGTCCAGGCCGCGGGCGATGGCGGCGCTGGGCCGCCTGGTCACCCCAGAGGAAATTGCCGAGGGAGTCTGCTTCCTGCTATCTGATGCAGCCGCCGCGATCACTGGCATCAACCTGCCGATCGATACCGGCTGGCTTGTGGCAGGATCGTGGACGAATCATGGAGGCCTTCTCGGCCTACTGGCAATCTCGCACCCTGATCGGCCAGGCAGGTGGTCAGTAACCGACAGGCTGCAATCCAGTCATTTCAAGAATATTACGGAACGATAACTGGCATCGCGCACACCTCATCGCTTGCTCACAAGCAACCAAATTTATATACGATGCCCGCAATAAAGTATGCCAGTGTCAGTGGTGAAGTGGTGACGCCACGATTGCCGATACGCTGTAAACGACACTGGAAATCCTACTTTAACACGCTTACAGTCCATTTCATACCGCGCTGATCATCAGCCATTCCACCGCTTTTATCTTGCCGGCTCCCTAGCCGATCCAACGGTGATTGCGCATGATACAATGCATGCAGGAGATGCTTATGGAGTTGGCAACTTACGCAGGCCTTCTCAACCAGAAAATCATCATTCCGTCCGCCAAGGGCAACTATGTCGCGGTCGAACGCCACTTTCTGAATGAGTGCTTGACCCCAATAATCGAGAAGATAAAAATCGATGAGGAGTGGTACCTGCGTATCCATCCAGACGTGCGAGAGGCGATCGCCAATGGCGTGGTGCCAAACGCACGCAGCCATTACACGCGATTCGGCTTTTACGAAAGTCGAATGCCCTATCGTATCATCGTAGATGAAACTTGGTATCTGACTGAATATCCAGACGTCCGATCAGCGATCACAAAAAGGCACTTTGAGTCCGGCCAAGCTCATTTCGATGCTGATGGTTTCAGAGAGGGCCGCTTTCCCTATCCCAATTTCAGATTGGATTTAGCCAGCTAGTTGAGCATAGTGATAGGAGGTGTCTGGCGTTCTGGCGCAGGGGGAACGATGTTTCAGCTTATCAGCCGGGATGGAGGGATGACAGAGGTGTCTCGCTGGATTTGCTCGTTACAATGAGCAACAGCTTCTCGCAGATGTTCGACGAGCCCATCTGGGATGTTATCAACCCCCCATCCCCTGCCCTGGTTGCACCCGAAGGCTTTGACGAGGCGGCCTATCTGCTGGCTAATCCCGATGTCGCCGCCGCGGTTGCGCGGCAGGAACTGGCATCCGGCTATGTCCACTATGCAACGAGAGGATGGGAGGAAAGGCGGCGGCTGTACACCCTGAGCAACGAGCCGCGTGGCAAGCTCGTGCAGGTAATGCCTCTGTCCGCACGGCCGTCTTCCTCGCCAGTCGACATTCGCGCCCACGTCGAGGCGATGCTGCTGTCGACCGGCGGCGGAATGCTGATCGTGGGCTGGGTCGACGACGTCAGCGCCCCGCTGGACCATCTTCGTGTCGCCGGCCCGGGATGGTTCTACACTTTCAGTGCAACTTCACTCGTGCGCTTCCGACGTAGCGATGTGGAAGCCGCGCTCGGCACCTCGCGGACCCACTCCTTCGGCTTCCTTGCCTTTGCCTTCACCGATAACAGCCTGGACGTCGCCGGCGGGTGCGACCTGCTGATTGAGGCCAAAGGTGGTGGCCGCGCGGCGTTGTCTTTCAGTCCACGACAGGTAGACGACGTGGAGCTGCGCAACATCGTGCTGCAGTACTTGGCCGAGTCGGATTTCTTTGGCAACCGTCAGATTGAGGCTATGCGCGCGCTGGACGGCCCAATCGGACAAGAAGTCATCAGCCATAACCTGCGGATCACCCGGGACGTCGTGGCTGGTGCGTTCGTTGAGCGGTTTGGCGAGCCGGCAAAATCGTTGCGCGGATCGATCATCGTCTGCCTCTATGGCAAGCCTGAATACTTGTTCCTGCAGAACGCTATGTTCGCGGGTCTGCCAGGTTTTGAGGACTACGAGCTGGTCTACGTTTCAAACAGCCCTGAAATGGCCGAACGCCTGATGAAGGAGGCTCGCGCGGCCCGCCAGGTCTACGGCTTGACGCAAACGGTCGTGCTGCTGCCTGGCAACGCGGGGTTTGGCGCCGCCAACAACGTTGCCGTCAACCATGCCAGAAGCGACCGGCTGCTGATCGTCAATCCGGACGTGTTTCCACGTGACCGTGATTGGGCGGCAAAGCACACCCAGGCTGTCGCCAACCTGCCATCCAGCCAGACCAAGATGTTCGGCGTTCCGCTTTATTATGACGATGGTTCGCTGATGCATGGCGGGATGTATTTCGAGGCCGATGTCGGCGTATCGCTGGACGCTGGGCGTGTATCTCGCCGACAGATGATGCGGGTCGAGCATTACGGCAAGGGCGCTCCCGCCTCAGCCAGGCAGTTTACCCAGCCGCGACCGATCCAGGCCGTGACCGGTGCCTTCATCTCGATCGACCGCGGCTGGTATGAGACGCTCGGTGGCTTCACCGAGAACTACATCTTTGGCCACTATGAGGATGCTGACCTCAGCCTCAAGAGCATCCAGAAGGGTGTAGCGCCCTGGATCCAGGACATCCGCCTGTGGCATCTGGAAGGTAAAGGTTCGCTGCGCCTGCCGGTGCATGAGGGTGGCTCCCTGGTCAACCGCTGGCTGTTCACCCAGACCTGGAGCGAGATGATCGCTGGTGGCTTGTACGGCCCCGAACCAACCAGCCCGATGTTCCGCCCCGTGCAATCGCTTGCCGCTGCCGACCCGCGCACGTCGGGCATCTCTGCTGCCGCCGAGCCGCCGGTTCCTGGGGCGGCAGTAGCCCGTTCGCTGCCGCCGTCTGTGCCAAGACCTGGCGCGGAAGCCGTGTTGGAGGCATCAACGCGGCCGATGCGGCGTCCGGCGAGAAGGAGCGCGTCATGAAGGTCCTTCTGATCAGCCTGTTCCATCCGGAAATCGTTCGCGGCGGCGCACAGCAAGTTTGCTACGAGCTGTTTCAGGGGCTGCAGCAACGCGACGACGTCGACGTCACGTTGCTGGCCGCGATCGATGAAAGCCAGACTGCCCTTTACAAAAGTGGTGCCCGAATTACTGGATTTGACGGCCGTGAAGGCGAGTTCCTGTTGCTCAGCAGGGAGTACGATTACTGGTGGCACAAGACTTCCAATAGCCAGGTGCTGGAGTCGTTTGGCGAATTCCTGCGGTTGATCAACCCGGACGTCGTGCACTTCCATCACTTCCTGATCCTTGGGATCGACATGATCTCCCTGACGCGAAGGATCCTGCCGGACGCCCGGATCGTTCTTACCTTGCACGAGTTCATGGCCATCTGTGCCGCAGATGGCCAGATGCTTCGCAAGACCGATGGATCGCTGTGCACCCGCGCATCCTCGGTACGGTGCAACCAGTGCTTTCCCACCGTCTCGCCAGAGCAGTTCTTTCTGCGCGAGATGTGGATGAAGAAGCATCTTGAGGCAGTGGACGTTTTCACCACGCCCAGCCGGTTCATGATCAGGCACTTCACCGATTGGGGACTGGATCCTTCCCGTATCGTCCAGGTCACCAATGGCCAGCGTAATTACAATACGTCATCTGCCGTGACGCAGCCGACAGCCGTGCGCAACCGCTTTGGCTTCTTCGGTCAACTGGTCGACAACAAGGGCGTCTGGGTGCTGATGCAGGCTGTCGATCAATTGCGCGCTGAGGGCTTTACCGACTTCGTCGTCGAGATCAACGGCGACAACATGCGTTACGCCTCCGAAAAACGTCGGAGTGAACTGGAGGCCTTTCAGCAGCGTGAAGCCGAAAAGCCAATTTCCGAGCAGAACGTGATCTTCAATGGGTCATACCATACGGATCAGTTGGCCAGCCGCATGGCGCGCGTCGACTGGTGCATCGTCCCGTCCGTCTGGTGGGAGATATTTGGCCTGGTGATTTCCGAGGCCTGGATGTTCCGTAAGCCGATCATTGCCTCTAACGTCGGCGGACCTGGTGAGCGGATCCGTCACGACGTCGACGGCTTGCTGTTTCAGGTTGCCGACCCTCGGTCGTTGGCTAGAACGATGCATCGTGCGTGCACTGAGGAGGCACTGTGGGAACGCCTAGTCAGCGCTGTGCCAATGCCGCCGACGCGAGATAGTATGGTGGCAGCCTTCCATGATCTCTACGCAGTGGAACATCGGCAGACTAAGTTTGCTGCGTAGTCCAGGTCGACGACCCAGGAAAGTGCGCAGTCATGACATCGGCTCCCGCCTGCTGCACCCTCGCTGCCCACGTCGCTCTTGCTACTTCGATGAAAGGTTTCATCTTAACCTATCGTCCGCCTCGGAAGCACTCATTTCCTGGACAGCCAGAAGCCGACCTTGCTACAGATGTCTTGCTAATGTCTATATATGCTCACAGGTAGTGTCGCCGGCGGATAAAGGCTCCGACTGCCTTAAAGCCTAGGTCAGGCATTACTTGAATTGGTTCCATAATTGAACGGCACTTGCTCAATTGCTGCACTGCGAAAGAGCAGATTGAAGCATCGGTATAAGGTAGCAATCTGATCTCTTTTGGATACCGACAATCACAACCTTAATCCAAAACACGACGAGCTCCATCATATAAGGTTTCATTTGTTTGCCACTTTCGACTTATCAGTACAATTGGCGCGAACAACTGACTGTGGAAAGGGCTTCAAGAATGGAAGTACGGCCTGGAAAGAAAAGAACTCTCGTCTTTTGCACCGCTTTCACATCACCGGCGGGGGACACGTTCAACTCGTGGAACATGCGATATCGGATCTGGGTCGACTCAATACAGCGTTCCGACATCGCTGCCGATCAGATCCTGCTAATCGATGATGGATCTGAGACGTTGCCGGACTGGAAGGATACCAAGATCATCCATGAGGGTGAAAAGTTTGCCTGCGAGGCAAACATTGTCTTCTATCACTTCAATCAGAGGCTCGGACGCAACGCTGTATCCGACTTTCCTGGATGGGTCCGCTCCTTCTTTTTTGCTGCTCAATACGCTCGGGTCAATGGGTTTACCCGATTGGTTCACATCGAATCAGATGCCTTTCTTATCAGCCAGCGAATGCAGGACTACGCGAACTCCATAAATGACGGATGGGTCACCCTCTGGTGCCCACGGCACGATCGGCCAGAAAGCGGCATTCAAATCATCGCTGGTAGTGGATTGCAAACGTTCAACACCTGGGCACAAAAGCCTTACCAGGCTTTCAAGGGCCTCGTCATCGAGAAGACCCTGCCATTCACGCATGTCGAGCGGCGGTTTCAAGGCGATCGATACGGAGAAGCTCTGGATTTTGTGCCGAGAACGGCCGAGTGGTGTATGCAAGCACGGCCGACTGGATCGATGCCGATCACATCGTATTACTGGTGGCTGCCTTGGATTGGAGCACTTGCGGGCACCGCTGAGTTTAGCGAACCCGAGAGCATAAAAATTGATGCGACGAACCGCAACCATTCCGGAACTTACTATCTGCAGTTCCTGTGGTCGGTCGACAAGCTGCTTGGTCCCAAAAACTACCTCGAAATAGGCACAAATGCCGGTCAATCTTTGGCTCGGATATCGTGCGACGCCGTCTGCATTGATCCGAATTTCGTTATCAACTCCAACGTGCTCGGGCGCAGACGCAATACTCACTTCTTCCAGGGAACATCAGAAGACTTTTTTCGCACGCAGGACGTAGCAAGGCACTTTCCCAACGGTATCGACTTGGCTTTTCTCGATGGTCTCCACTTGGTTGAGGCACTGCTGGATGACTTCATTAACGTCGAAAAGCACTCTAACGGAAACACCGTCGTCGTCATGCACGACTGCCTTCCACTGAATGCTCGCATGGCCGAGCGAGAACGCCGTCACGGGAATGATGACGAAGATCCTGGCATACGAGATTTCTGGACGGGTGACGTATGGAAAGTCGTGCTGATACTACAGAAGTATCGGCCTGATCTAAAAATATCATTCGTAAATTGTGAACCTACCGGCCTTGTTATCTGCACTGGACTCGACAGCGAGAATGACCGATTGACGAAGGATTTTGACTCAATCATAGGGGAGTTTTCGGCCCTCGAACTATCAGCCAACAGGTTCGCAGACCTCTGGCAGGCATTTCCTATGTTCGACGCCAAACAACTGACCACTGGTGAATACGTCATGAGGCGCGCTTTCTTCCACCCAATGTAGTTGCCGCGTTGACGACGGCGGTATGACAGGCTGCCGATTGACGAAAAACGGCAGCCTGTCAGTTTGCCGGCCAGGAGCCGCAGTGCGTTGGACTGCGCACGGACAAAGCGCCCCGACGTCTAGAGGGAGCGAGAGAAAGTCCGCGTTGTCGAACCCCCGAAGTAAGCTGGATTGAGTTTTTCAGCAGTCTCCTCAATCGTCCAGTCACTGACTTTCTCAAGAACCGGCCGTCCATCGCGCAGAATGCGAAATCGTGGTTTGCCCGGCTGAGCCGGTGCTAGCAGGATCTGCAAACCTGCCCCCACGTTGTCCCGGCGCGTAGTTGGGCCGACAGTAATCTCTAGCGTAGCCGGAGAGGTCAGCATCGCTACCATCTCAATCTCATTTTGGACAGGTGTTTGACCATTATTATGGAAGCCATTGCTGCCCTGACGAGGATGAGCATCCGGACTAAAAATCTGCGTTCGATGACAATAGTAAATGGCGTCTCTAATGACTGTAGGGGGTCGGCCAAGCTTGAACCACTCAGTATAAAACGCACTCAAATCGTAAAACAGGAATTGGGTTCCGCTTGATGGCGCGATCTCTGTCGTTTCTGAATAGTCGTTCCAGGTGATCAGATGTACGTAGGCGGCATGTTTGCTTATCGCCTGCATCCAAAGATCGCGAAAAAGCCTGGTATTTTGAGCCTCCCAGAATATCGACGACTTCGGCCGAACGTCTTGCGGCGCAACTGGCTGCATCCAAGACCCCGCCGAGGAGGCCGAGTGTTCCGCTGCTTGAAGGCCCGCTGAGTCGGCGGTTGCAGGATCCCGTGGCCCCCAGAAGCTCATACCCATGCTGATAGGCGCAAATTGTCCAACCGCCCCATCCAAGCCTACAAGATCCGGCAAAAATGCCACCTTCTCCCCCGCATCGGCGACTTTTTGCAAGGTCTCCTTCCAGTATGCGACTGGCTTGGCATTCGGTGCGAACGGGACGATCAGCAACCGGCCATCAGCCAGGCGGAAAGACGATGATCCTTGACCGAAACTGACGATGATCTTCGCCATATCGGTTGGAGAAGCGGCCTTGAGAATGTCCGTATCAGGCTCGATTAGCAGACGGAACTTCGGTGCCACAGCGGCTATGGTGTCACGCAGAACGTGCGCCTGGCTTAACTTATCAGCCGGCTCCAGTTGCGTAAGATCCACTCCAAAGCCGTCTGCACCGATCAGTTGCGCACGTAACACATCGACAGCGGAGTTGAGTTCTCGCCAGAATGGACCATCCCACGGCTTTGGACTAAGTGGCCTCTCACGAGTAAATCCGCCGGCGGCAGCCCATTTGCCATTCTCGCCAGTGGGCGACAGGAACTGTGCCCAGTGATCCTGATCAGCAGTCTTGTTCTCAAAGGACAGCGTGAAAAATGGGAAGTAATGAATGAACACCTTGCGTGGAGATGAATTCATGGCTTCTGCGGAAGCGCGCTGGAACGGGAAAACCGAAGGGGGGGATTCGCGTACAACGAAGTCATTGGCTAACTGCGTTATTTGGTCCCAAGGCCTCTCTCCATCCCCACTCACCGGCTGAGCCCTTCCCCGCAGGCACCTCATCCAAAGGGTCGCACAAATCCCCCAAAATACATTCCGGCGGCCGATTTTACCCGAAAGACCAGTCATTTGCTGCCTCCGCCTATCGCTGCTGCGCGAAATTCGCACTAGCTAGAAGGAATCTGCCAAGCTGCAATCTTGTTCAAGATGCGGCAACGTCCCGAACCTAATGGTTCAGAGGTAACATGCTCATTTCTTGATTCAAGTTGGCATGGTTACGACCGCATCTGAACGGCGGACCCCGTATCTTCCGGGTCAGAAATCACATCGGATACCCAAACTCCTGCATATGCTGACTGCAGATCTCCCGGAACATCTGCCGCTCCGGCTCAGTCCATGACACGTCAGCCAAGCCAAGCCGCCTGCCCCATGGATGCTGCGAAACGCTGTCCGTCCGGTTCGTCTTGAAAAAGCTCGTTAGCTCATCAAGCTTCTCCAAACACCCAATGTAGGCAGCTAGCCGAGCCGCCGCATCCGCCGGCGTCGCAGCCAGATCGTGCTGGTCAAGCTCCAGCACCTCACTGCCGGAGCGGCGGATTTGCCGGATCGCTCCCATCGAGGCCGCCCACGCTCGGCAGGATTCCTCAAAGCCAGCACCAAACTTCTTGATATGCGACTCCACCAGCTCGATCCCGCTGCGGCGCATCACGATGATCCGCGCGTCAGGAAAGCAGTCGCGGATGAAGGGCACCCCGGCGATTGCCTCGGCACCGGGGGTCTTGTCGACGAAGCCACCTCTTGGGAAGACCTCGCTGTAGACGGTCCGCACATACTGCGTCGTCAGCGTCCGGAAAGAACCAGGATCCAGCCGGTTGGCCATGACCCCTTCCGCACCGCGGAACCCCTCGGCATAGCGGGCGAAGGTGAAGACCGCGCGTTGAAACCCTGGCATGATATGGCTTTCGCCCTCGCCGGCCAGCCCAAAGACGCTTTGCATCGCATAGAACATCGCCGACGTGCCGGATCGCGCCGGCCCCAGAATAAAGACCTTCAAGGCCTCACTCACCTCGCGTGCTCCGGCCGGAACTGCTTGCGGCGCGTTTCTACTTCGGGCAAAACGTCCTTCAAAACCTGCACATAGGCCTCCCGGTTATTGTCCCGCAGCAGCCGCTCAGCCGCGGCATTGCGAATATTATCCCATAGCGCCGCGGACCGATATAACGCTACTGTTTTCGCAGCAAACGAAACGGCATCGTCAGCCGCGGCCGCAAGCAGCTCCCGCCCATCCTGCCAGCCCAACTGTTGCTGCAAAAGCGTGGTGACAACGGTTGGCACACCGAACGAAGCCGCTTCATAGACCTTGTAGGGCGTTCCCGCGGCAAAGCGTGTCGGTGCGACGACGACACGATGCCGGTCATACATCGCTGCCAGTGCCGCAACCGGCCCGGCCAGTGTTACCCGCGGATGGTCGGCAAACCGCTCCAGCGCGACATCTGCGCCCACATAGCCCGCAATAGTGAGCCGTGTTTCATAACCCAGCTCGGCCTCGATCAAAGGCAGCACGCTGTCAACAAACCAGCACAGGGAATCATAATTCGGCGAGTCCATCTCGTGCAGGCTGCCGAGGAACAGCATGCCGCTGCGCTGCGCCCAGCCTCTCGGAGTAAGCGTCAGGTCCCGCCACGTTCCCAGCACGCGGACATCCTGAACACCCAGCTCCGTCAGCAGGTCCGCCTCAAGTTGATTCACCGTCAGCACCTGATGGCAAAAGCCCACGTTGCGGAATTCCTGCTGCAGTGCTTGCTGCGGCTCCCGGCTCGGCCGCACCCCGGCCAGCGCAGCCTGTTGGGCCGCGCGAGGCGACGTCACCGCTTCAGTGTCCAGGATGACGCGCACACAGCCAGGGATCGTCGTGGTGTCCTCCAGAATCGGCCGGATCTCATCCAGATTATGGGTGCGCGATATCCAGACGCAGTCATAGTATCCTGGGCGCTGCTGCAGGAACGTTGCCAGATCCTTGACGCTGCGGTCGTGCATGACCTCGACCATATCGGGGAAGTTGGCAGCCAGGCTGACCAGCGACGCGGCCGTTGGTTGAACGGGATAAACCGTCACGTGGTAGTCCAACGAGGCCATGACCCGGATTATGTCATTGGCGCGGACATAGCCTGACCCCAGGTGGCGCAGCGGTATTGTGTCCTCGATAAACAGCACCTGCGGCCGGCGGCTTTCCACCGATCGCGCAAACGGTAAGCTGGCCGCACCGGGCGAGAGACGGCGTCCAAGGATCGCGGCATGTTTGTTCTGAAAGATCTCGTGGCGCACCCGCATCATGGCCTGCGCCGCGCGTGGATCCCGAGAGCTGCCATACTCGTAATGGTGCAGGATGATGCCAGGGTCGTAGACCACGCGAAAGCCGGCCTGCCAGATGCGCAGGCCAAGGTCCGCATCCTCGAAATACGCCGGGGAGAACGCTGGATCAAACCCATCAAGCTGCCGCAGCAGGCTGGTACGGGCCATCACGAAAACCGCCGAGCAAAAATCGACGTCGCGCGTGAAACAAGCCTCTGGGGTCAAGGGCGAATGATCGCGCAGATACCCCGTCGTCCAGCCATCCGCCCAAATGATGCAACCCGCCTCCTGCAGGCTCTCGTTGCTGCGGATCACCTTGCCGCCGACCGCGCCGATTTGCGCATCGCTCGCCAGCCGAACCAGGGCAGCGGCGATCGCACCCGGCCCAAGTCGTACGTCACTGTTCAGGAACAGCGTTGCATCGGCGCCGACGCAGCTTAACCCTGCGTTGCAGGCAAGCGAAAAGCCGATGTTTTCCTCAAAGCGGAGGAGTTTCGCGCCCCTTACATATTCTTCAATTTGCTGGACGTCATCAACCGATCCAGAATCGACCAGGATCAACTCGATCGACCCGGGATGGTTCTGCCGCAACGAAGCGATTGATTGCATCGACAGGGCAAAGCTGTTGCTCAGCACCATGATCACGCTGCAGATCGGCGGCTCATTGCATGAGAAGTCGATCGGCTGCCGCCCGAACAGCGGCAGCAGGCTTTGCGCCTGCGCAGTGAACAGGCCACGGGTTTGTTGTTCCGGGATGTCTGGTGGCGGCTGGAAGGGTGCCAGCGTCAGGCCCTGGCGTAGGCCCGCGACAAGCGCATGAGTAAAGGCGTCCCTCACCCGCCCGGTTTGTACTGCCCGGCGGACGGTGGCGTGATGGTCCCAGTAATACTGCAGATTGATACTGGAACAGGGATTGCGCAGCTCGAACACGCCCTTGCGCAGGTAGTGCATATAGCCATTCGGGAATGCGCCTTTTGCCACCGCCTCTGCCACGTCGGGATAGGTCGCCAGATAGTACTGCTCTGAGAACTCCGGCAGTGGATCATACGGCACAGCGCTATGCCGCCCCAGGTAGTGATGTAGCGGCGACAGGAAACCTTCGCCCGCGCCAACCCACTGAGGATAGGTGGAACTATACCAGTCCGGATCAAAGTACACACTTGTCCCGACGTCCTTGCCCTTCCCGTGCAGGCGCTGCAGATAGTCGGCAAATGGACTATCAAGCGCAGTCGGTTCGGCCTCGTGCTGCAACTCGGCATAGTGGCGGGAATTGAACAGCGGGTGTCCTGGCCGCCCTTCCCTGCTGCCGACCCGCAGGAAATGATCATAGGCATTGACGAAGCCACCCGCTTGCAGGGCTTCAGGCGAAAGGTCAGGAGATCCGGCTTCATAGAAGGCGAGATCAAATAGCCAATGCGGTGAGCGCGTCTGCAGCCCGGTACGGCAGTAATGGTCAAATCCTGAGGCAAAGTTTCCCGCCTGGACGGCCAGCCTGACATCGCCGTAATGGCTCAGGTACCAAGCTTCATCAAAAAAGATGTTGGGGGACCGGCCCGATCCTTGCCCTCGGGTCAGGTAGTCTTCAAGCGGGTCGGCAACATTGCCATCCACCGCATAGGCATCACGATACCAGTTCGAATCGAACTGGTTCCAGGTGTGGGCGGCCTGGGCAGTCGCGGTTAGAATGTCACCGGGCGAGAACATCGGTATGAGACACCTAGAACGGGTCCAACACCTGATGATGATACTGTCACAGAGTTTCCAACGCGAGGACTTTGCTCACGCCCCGTTCATACGATGTCCGACAGGGCTGCATCGTGACTGCCCGGTCACGACCCGTCGCTAGCTTTCTAGTGCCCGATCGCAGAGAAGCGCGAAACGCGCTTCGCCGCGTGAATCGGCCACTTCAAGCCAAACCGACGTATCGCCCTTCAACGATGGGCAATACTAGCAGCATTCGCTTGCGGCGGCCCTTCAGGCAGCGGCCGGCAGAAGCCGCGGCACCAGTGGGCTGGTTGCATCATGCCGCACGCCCGCCCGCAGAACGAAATCCGGCGTCAGCATCTCCGACCCGGTGACATGAACACCTGAATTGTCGCTCAGGTCGAACTGACCCATCTCGTGCTTGGACACTGAGATGTCCGCCTCGCGGCCAACGGCGATCGACCCGATCATGTCGCTCATGCCCAGCATCCGCGCTGGATTGTCGGTTACTGTGGCAACAACTTTGGGCAAAGGAATACCCAGCAGCAGCAGCTTCGACATGGCGTTGTGCAGACTGAACGGTGCCACGCCCGAGAACGGGTTGCCGCTACGCTCCTGCTGATCCAGCGCGTCCGGAACACGAACGTTATAGCCATGCATGTCGGCTCCCAGCGTGTGCGGCCGGATGCCGGCCGCCAGCACGCGGCGCGCCATGTCGAACGAGAAATGCGAGCCATGACCAACATCCACCGTCACCCCGCGATCCAGCGCTGCCCATACCACGGGATGCACCTCACCGGTTGCCGTCGATATGAAACCGCCGGGATGCCGGGTGAATGGATGCGCCAGGACGTCGCCTGCCTCCATCAGTGGCATCAGTTGCTCCACCACCTCGTCCGGATCGATCGACACCCCATCGGCTTCCGGCCACAACTGGCCCAGGTGGATGTAAAGCGGCAGTCCGGCCTCTCGGGCGATCTGCTTACCCAGTTTGATAACTTCCAGCCCCCAGCGTGACGCACCCCCAATCTCGGCATGCGCCTTCACCCCGCGGACAATGTCGGCGTTGTCACGCGCCGCCCGAACGGTATGTTTGATGTTGATCTGCCCAGGCCCGTACAGCTCAGGATACAGGTGCCCCTCCAGGCCGCCGACCAGATAGGCCGAGATGAAGCAAAGCACCCGTGACTTCGCCGGATTGATGATGAAATTGCGAAAGCCGCCGATGGTCATGCAGCTTGGTCCGCCCTGATCCACCAGCGTGGTGACGCCGGAAGTCACACCACATAAGTCAGGGGCAAGGCCGAACCTGCCCGTCACGTGCTGATACACATGCGCATGGGTGTCGATCAGACCGGCGGTGACGATCTTGCCGGTCACATCGGTGACCGACCCGGCAGCATCGTCCGGAATGGCAGCCTCGATCGCGGCAATGCGGCCGTCCGCGATTCCAATATCTGCCACCTCGTCCCGTCCAGTGGCCGGGTCGATCACGCGGCCGCCCCGTAATACCAGGTCCAGTGCCATGCTGTACTCCTCTGCCCCGCTACCCACAACACGCGTTAGCATGCAGGATGCATGCAAGCTACGCACCTGAAGGAGGCGCAACAACCGATGCATGCGGCCACCCCATCCGTCAGCGGGATTGGCGTGCGGCTTGCCCGCAAGGAGGACGCACGATACCTGCGGGGCAAGGGCGAGTTCATTGGTGATCTGCGTTTCGCGGGCATGCGCGATCTGGCGTTCGTCCGCAGCCCGCTGGCGCACGCGCGGATCAGCGCGATCGTCAAACCCACCGGCCAGAGTCACGCGGTGTTCGCCGCCGCGGACCTTGCCGGTGTCCGGCCCATCGTCGCCAACTCGTCCCTGCCTGGCTTTAAGCTATCGGCCCAGGCCGTGCTGGCGACCGGCAAGGTGCGTCATGTCGGCGAGGCGATCGCCGCGTGTGTCGCCGACACCCGCGCCCTGGCGGAAGATCTCGCTGCCCAGGTCGATGTGACATTCCAGGAACTGCCGCCAGTAACCGACATGCTCGCCGCCTGCCAACCCGGTGCGCCCTTGGTGCACGAGGCCTGGGACGACAATTTGTTCCTCGAGACGCGCGTCGAAGCCGACCTGTCCGCGATCCAGGCCAGCGCCGCCGTCACGGTCCACCGCCACCTGCGCACCGCCCGGCAATGCATGTCACCGCTTGAGGGACGCGGCGTCGTGGCAAGATGGGACCACCGGTTGGGGCAGATGGTGCTGTACAGCTCCACCCAGATGCCGCACATCATCCGCACCGGGCTCGCCGGCTGCCTCGGCCTCACCGAAGACCAGGTGCGCGTCGTCGCCCCCGATGTCGGCGGCGGCTTCGGCTACAAAGGGCTGCTGCTGCCGGAGGAGGTCATAGCCTGCTTCCTCGCCCGCCACCTCGGCCATCCCGTTCGCTGGATCGAGGATCGCCGCGAACAGCTTGCCGGCAACGCCAACTGCCGGGAGCATGACTACGACATCACCGCCTACGCCGACGCGGAGGGTCGCCTGCTGGCGGTTGATTGTTCCGCCACGGTCGACGCCGGCGCCTATTCGATCTATCCATTCTCCGCCTGCATTGAGGCCGCCCAGATCGCCAGCATCCTGCCCGGCCCGTACGTCATGGATGCCTATCGCTGCATCACCCGCTCATCGGCCACCAACAAATGCGGCATCCTGCCCTATCGCGGCGTCGCCCGCGCCGGTGTGTGCTACGCCATCGAGTCGGTGCTGGACGACATCGCCCACGCCACTGGACTGGAGCCTTTTGAGGTGCGGCTGCGCAACCTGGTGCCGGCCAACGCCATGCCGTTCGACAACATCACCGCCAAGCATTTTGACAGCGGCGACTATCCACGATGCCTTTGCACGGCGGTGCAGGCAATCGACCTTCCCGCCATCCGCCAACGCCAGCGTGAGGACAGCGGCAACCGCCGTCGCATCGGCGTTGGAGTGTCGATCTTCTGCGAGCAGGCGGCGCATGGCACGTCAGTTTATCACGGCTGGGGCATTCCCATGGTTCCCGGTTACGAACAGGCCGTCGCCCGCCTGACACCGGACGGCGGGCTGGAGATCCGCGTCGGCATCCAGTCGCACGGCCAAGGTCTGGAAACCACCCTGGCCCAAGTTGCCCACCAGGTGCTCGGCATCGACATTGATCGCATCCGCGTGCTGCACGGCGACACCGGCCTAACCCCCTACTCAACCGGCACCTGGGGCTCCCGCTGCATGGTCATGGCCGGCGGTGCGGTGGCAACCGCCTGCCAGGAACTCGCCGTCCGCATCCGTTGCATCGGCGCCCACCTGCTGCAGGTCCCCACTGACCAGGCCACGGTCGGTGATGGTTTGGTCTCCGCCGGCCTAGCCAGCCTCCCGATCGCCGACGTGGCGCGCACCTGGTATTTGCGGCCGCACGAATTGCCCCCGGACGTCTCCGCGGGTGGCCTCGAAATCACCAGCGGCTATCGGGCGCGCCGCGATACCGGGACGTTCAGTTACGCCGCCCATGCCGTGGTGGTCGCGGTCGACACCGAGATGGGCAAAGTCGACATCCTGGATTACGCGATCTGCGAGGATGGCGGCGTGCTGGTGAACCCGATGATCGTCGACGGTCAGGTGATTGGTGGCGTCGCCCAGGGAATCGGTACCGCCCTCTATGAGGAAATGCCATTCGATGCCGACGGCCAGCCGCTTGCCACGACCTTGGCGGACTACCTGCTGCCGGGTGCCACCGAGGTGCCGGAACTGCGCATCACCCACATGCAGACGCCTTCACCCTACACCGAGTTCGGCCAAAAAGGCATCGGCGAGGGCGGCGCCATCGGTCCGCCCGCCGCCATTGCCAATGCCGTCAACGACGCCCTGCGCGGCCTCGGCGCTCGGGTTGACCGGCTGCCGATTACCCCGCGTGTCGTTGTGCAGGCAGTGCTTGCGGCCGGGGCTACACGATGAAGCCGGTTGCCTTCGCGCTGCAGCGTCCGGGGACGGTCATCGATGCGCTAGTGGCGTTGCGCGATCCGCAGGCCCGCGTCATTGCCGGCGGCCAGTCGCTCGGACCAATGCTGAACCTGCGCCTGGCCCAACCCAGCCAGATTCTCTCGATCGCCCGGCTGGCTGAACTCACCGGCGCGTCGGAAACCGCGGCTGCCGTCACCCTCGGCGCCTGCATCACCCACGCCGCCATCGCCGATGGCCGCACGCCGGATCTCCCCGGCGCGATCCTGGCCCGGGTGGCGGAGAACATCGCCTACCGGCCGGTGCGGAACCGGGGAACCATCGGTGGCAGCCTGTGCCACGCCGATCCCGCTGCCGACTGGCCCTGCACGCTGCTGGCGCTGGATGCCTCCGTCATCCTGACCAGCGAATCCGGCTCACGCATGCTGCGCTTGCAGGACTTCATCACCGGCGCCTTCCGGACCGCTTTGGCCCTCGGCGAAATCCTTCAGGCGGTGCGTGTTCCCCGCCCCTCATCCGCCGTGCGCTGGGGGTTCTACAAGGCCTGCCGCAAACCGGGGGACTTCGCCTACGCCATGGCCGCCGTGTTGATCGACGGCCAGACCATTCGGGCGGTGATCGGCGCCATGGGTGCAGCACCGATCGTCCTGCAGGGAAACGACGTCGCGCCAGGGGCGGTCGAGGCGGTATTGCGTGACAGCGGCCTGGATACGATCAGCCGCCACATGCAGGGTGTGGCGTTCCGCCGAGCGCTGGATCAGGCCGCTGCATGATGCGGGTTGACCTGACGGTGAACGGGCGTGCTGTCTCGGCCGAGGTCGAGCCGCGCCAGCACCTGGCTGACTTCCTGCGCGACACCCTGTTGCTGACTGGCACACATCTGGGCTGCGAGCAGGGAGTGTGCGGCGCCTGCACCGTGCTGCTGAATGAGGAGCCGGTACGCGCCTGCATCACCTATGCCGCCCTTTGCGAAGGCTCGTCCGTGCTAAGCATAGAGAGCCTCGACGATGATCCGATAACCGCCGCGCTGCGGGACGCCTTCACCGCGGAGCATGCGCTGCAGTGTGGTTACTGCACGCCGGGCATGTTGGTCACCGCACGCGACATCGTGCGGCGCCTGCCATCGGCCGATGACAACCGCATCCGTCTGGAACTTGCGGGCAACCTCTGCCGATGCACCGGCTACAACGGCATCGTCAGGGCGATCCGCCGGGTGCTCGACACCATGCCAGCTTCGGTCAAGGCAACCCCTCAGCCTGTGCCGCAGGCTGCACCGTTGGGGGCTGTCCTGACGCGCCAGCCTGTTACAGCCCCTGAAGCCACCAGCGGTGACGGTGTCCACCAGACCATGCGTATCGGGCTGACACCAGACCGCGTCTGGGCAGCCCTGCAGGACCCTGCGCTGGTCGCTGGCTGCGTGCCGGGGGCCGCCCTGACCGCCATCGACGGCAACCGGATCCAGGGCGAGATGCGAACCAGCCTTGGCCCAATCCAGGCCCGGTTTGTCGGTCAGGCCACGCTTCAGTTCGACCCGCTGAGCCGCACAGGCTGCGTAACCGGTGAGGGCCGCGACGCCGGCGGCGGCACCTGGCTGTCCGGTAGTGCCGGCTTCGCGGTCGTTGCCGACGGCCCAGCCGCCTCGCTGATCCGGCTCGACATCGCCTATTCGCTGCGCGGCACCCTCGCGCAGCTTGGCCGCGGCCCTGTCGTGCAGGCGCTTGCCGCGGAGATTGCCGCGACTGTGGCCCGCAATCTTGAGGCCAGGTTGCGCGGTGAGACCGTCCAAGCCGTCGCTGGCAGGCTGCAGGTCGTCTCCTTGCTGCGCCGGACCCTCTGGCGGATGATCCACCGATGGCTGCGGATCTGAAGCACCTTTGGAACGGTGGATACCAACTTGCAGGCCCATGAGGATTATATCCGTCACTGCCTCAAGCTGGCGCGTCAGGCGCGGGCAGCAGGCAACCATCCGTTCGCCGCGATACTGGTGGGGCCAGACGGCACTGTCCTGATGGATGCGGGAAATGCCCACGGCGCATCGGGCGACCGCACTGGTCATGCCGAACGCGTGTTGATGACCGAAGCCAGCATGGTCTATCTGCAGCCGTTTCTGGCGCGGTGCACCATGTACGCCTCCGCCGAACCGTGCGCGATGTGCGCCGGCGCCCTCTATTGGGCAGGTGTCGGCCGCCTCGTCTACGGACTGTCCGAACGGAACCTGCGCCAGTTGATTGGCCCGCACCCGGAGAACCTGACGCTCGACCTGCCGTGCCGGGTCGTCCTCGGAAGTGGACAACGATCTGTCACTGTGGTCGGACCGCTGCTGGAAGACGAATGCAGCGCGGTCCACACCGGCTTCTGGCAGCAGCAGAAGCTGGCGTGACCCTTGCATAGCCGCCACCCGGAAAATGTTATTGGTTGGCGATGTTGCAGGGGCAGCGGCACCATGCCGCATCACCGCCCAATGCACCCGCCCAGCAGGCTCATGGGGTTTACCATGCTCAGACGCCGTTTCGCCCGGGTCCTTGCCGGCAGTGCGCTAACTGCCTCACTGCCGTCGCTGCCCGCCGGCGCCCAACCGGCCGAACCGCTGAAAGTAGGCTTCGTCTACCTTGGACCGGTGGGCGACTTCGGCTGGACCTATCAGCATGATTTCGCCCGCAAGGCGGCGGTGGAGCACTTTGGCGACAAGATCAAGACCAGCTTTGTCGAGAACGTGCCGGAGGGTCCGGACGCCGAGAAGGTGCTGAACGACCTGGCGAACCAAGGCCATAAGCTGATCTTCGCGACCTCGTTCGGCTACATGAACTACGTGCTGAATTCGGCCAAGCGGCACCACGGCGTGTTCTACGAACATGCCACCGGCTACAAGCGCATGGCCAACGTTGCGACCTATAACATCCGCTTCTATCAGGGCCGGTATGTCCAGGGGGTCATTGCCGGGAAAATGAGCAAGGCGGGCCTCGCCGGCTACGTTGGGTCGGTGCCGGTGCCAGAGGTCGTGCAAGGCATCAACGCCTTCATGCTGGGCATGCGCTCGGTCAACCCGAACGCCCGGATGAAGTTCGTGCTGATCAACTCCTGGTACGACCCGCCGAAGGAAGGCGATGCCGCCAAGGCCTTGATCGACCAGGGCTGCGACATCATCACCCAGCACACTGACTCGCCCGCCCCCCTGCAGGCGGCGGCCAGCCGGGGCATCAAGGCGTTCGGCCAGTCGACCGACATGGCGAGGTTCGCCAGCAGCACGCAACTGACCGCCAGCCTGGATCTCTGGGCCCCGTACTACATACGGCGCATTCAGGACGTGCTTGCAGGCACCTGGAAAAGCACCGAGACCTGGGGCGGCTTCGACAGCGGCATGCTGGCGATGGCACCCTTCGCCAACATGCCAGACGACGTCGCCTCCCTGGCAACCGCCACGGTCGAGGCGATCAAGTCCGGCAAGAACAAGGTCTTCACAGGCCCGATCGCCGATCAGGCGGGCCAGGTCAAGGTCGCGGCGGGCACCGTGATGGACGATCCGGCGTTGTCCGGCATGCAGTGGCTGGTCCAGGGCGTGGACGGCAAGCTGACCTGAGCCGCAAGCAGGTCTGCAGCCGGCCCGTCATGACCCCTTCGCCCTCATCCCCGGCGCCTGATCCGCTGCTGACGATGACCGGGATGGTCAAGCAGTACCCCGGCTGCCTGGCCAACGACCACGTCTCGCTGAGTATCGAACGCAACCAGATCCATGCATTGCTGGGCGAGAACGGCGCAGGCAAGAGCACCCTGGTGAAGATGATCTACGGCGTGGTCAGGCCAGACGCCGGCACAATCATCTGGGACGGCCAACCAGTCAGCATCGGTACGCCCGGCCAGGCGCAGCGCCTGGGCATCGGCATGGTGTTCCAGCACTTCTCGCTGTTCGAATCCCTGACGGTGGCGGAGAACATCGCCCTCGGCCTTGCCGGCAGCGCCGAGCGTCAGGGGCTGCGCGGCCGCATCGTCTCGGTGTCGAATGAATACGGCCTGCCGCTCGATCCGGACCGGGTGGTGCACGACCTCTCGGTCGGCGAGCGTCAGCGGATCGAGATTGTCCGCTGCCTGCTGCAGAACCCCAGGCTGCTGATCATGGATGAACCCACTTCTGTTCTGACGCCGGCCGAGGTGCAGAAGCTGTTCAAGACCCTGCGCAGGCTGGCAGCCGAGGGATGCTCGATCCTCTATATCAGCCACAAGCTGGAGGAAGTCCGGACGCTGTGTTCAGTGGCGACGATCATGCGGCTGGGCCGCAACGTGGCCCGCGTGGTGCCGGGGCAAAAGACGGTGAAGCAACTGGCCGAGATCATGATCAACATGGATCTGCGGCAACCAGCGCAACGTCCCCATCGCCCACCTGCTGCAGCGCGGCGTCTGGTGCTGGACCGGCTGACCATCCATTCCCCGCAACAGTTCGGCACAGATCTGCGCGATATCTCGCTGACCGTGGCCGGCGGCGAGATTGTGGGCATCGCCGGCATCGCCGGCAACGGCCAGAGCGAACTGATGGACGCGCTGTCCGGCGAAATCTTGGCGGCCAGCCCGGCAACCATCAAAATCGACGGCATTGCGGCCGGTCACCTGGGGCCGCGGCAACGCCGGCGGATCGGGGCCTGCTTCGTGCCGGAGGAACGCAACGGCCACGCCGCGGTCACCACCATGACCCTGGCCGAGAACGCCTTCCTCTCCGGCTTCGTGCGGCGCGCGCTGATCCGCCTCGGCCTGATCGACACCCGGAAAACCACCGCCTTCGCCGCCGAGATCATCCGGCGCTTCGACGTCCGCACCGTTGGTCCGCAGGCGGAAGCCAAGGCGCTGTCCGGTGGCAACCTGCAGAAGTTACTGGTCGGGCGAGAGGTTCTGCAGCAGCCCGGCCTGCTGGTGATCAACCAGCCGACATGGGGTGTCGACGCCGGCGCGGCGCTGGCAATCCACCAGGCGATCGCTGCACTGGCACAGGACGGTGCCGCCGTCCTGCTGATCTCTCAGGATCTGGACGAACTACTCGCGCTTGCGGATCGGATCGCGGTCATTGCCGCCGGCCGGCTGTCGCCGCCGGTGCCGGCAGGCGAAGCCACCAGCGAGTTGATTGGTGGTCTGATGGCCGGGGATGCGGCAGCAACCGGGGGCCAGCTTTCGGCGGCCCAACCCGCGGCACCTGCCCAGCCGACCGGTTCGCTTGCATGACGACGGCCTTTGCTATGGTGGACAGCGCACGCCTGCTGCCAGGCAGGGACGAGTGCCATGCTGCGGATTGAAGCCCGCGGTTATCAGTCGGAGTTCTGGCGGTACGCATCGCCCGTGCTGGCGCTGTTGCTGACCGGTGCGACAACCGGGCTGATCTTTGCCGCCATGGGGCGCCCTGCCCTCCTGACCGTCTACACATTTCTGATCGCCCCGCTGCTGCAGCAGGATGGGCTGGAGGCGCTGGTCGTCAAAGCCGCGCCGCTGATTACCATGGGCATCGGGCTGGCTCTGGCCTACCGGGCAAGCGTCTGGAATATCGGCACGGACGGACAGTTTACCCTGGGGGCGATCTGCGGCGGTGGCTTGGGCCTGGCTTTCCCTGACGCACCCGCGGGGCTGATCTTTCCCTGCATGGTGATCTGCGGCGTCCTGGGCGGCATGCTGAGCGGCGGCCTGGTGGCATGGCTGCGTGTCAGGTTCAATGCCAACGAGATTCTGACTAGCCTGATGTTCACCTACATTACCCAGTATCTGCTGCTTTATCTTGTCACGGGACCGTGGCGGGACCCGCAGGGCTTCGGCTTCCCGCAGACCGCCCAGTTTTCCGACGCGGCCCTGGCGCCGCGGCTGCTCATCGACACCAACATCCATATCGGCATCCTGCTGGCACCCCTGCTTGCGATCGCTTTCTGGCTGGTGCTGCGGAAGACGCTGCTGGGCTTTCAGTTTCGCGTGCTGGGCCAAGCCCCCAGGGCGGCTCGTTTTGCTGGCTTCCGTGATGGCCGGCTGGTCTGGCTCGCCATGCTGATCAGCGGCGGCCTGGCGGGCCTGGCCGGTTTGCTGGAGGCGACGGGGACGCTGGGTCAACTGACCACCACCCTGTCACCGGGATACGGCTTTACCGCCATCATCGTGGCATTCCTCGGCCGCCTGAGCCCGCTGGGCGTCATCCCCGCCGGGCTGTTGCTGGCGCTGACCTACCTTGGCGGCGACGCGGCGCAGATTTCCCTGGGTTTGCCAAACGCTGTCACCGGGATCTTCCAGGGCATCCTGCTGTTCTACCTGCTGGCCTGCGACATCCTGCTGCTCAACCGCTTTCGTTGGATGGCCTCTGCACCCAGGGCCATCCAATGACCGCGCTGCTGACGGCGTTCCTGGTCAGCACGATCGCCGCCGCCACACCGTTGCTGCTGGCGGCGACCGGCGAGCTTGTGGTGGAGAAGGTCGGCGTCCTGAACCTGGGCGTCGAGGGCATGATGTTGGCCGGCGCGATCGCAGGCTTCGCCGCCGCCGACCGCACCGGCCTGACCGTCATCGGAATCGTGGCGGCACTGGCGGCGGGCACCATCCTGGCAATGCTGTTCGCCGTCATCTCGCTGACACTGCAGGCCAACCAGACGGCAACCGGCTTGGCGTTGACCATTTTCGGACGCGGCTTCAGCGCTCTGGTCGGCTCCCGCTATGTGGGCATTCCCGCACCGGCGCTGCAGAAGCTGCGCATCCCGGTGCTTTCGGACATTCCTGTCCTGGGGCCGGTGATCTTCGGTCAAGATGTGCTGGTCTACCTGTCCCTGGCACTGCTGGCCGCTGTTGCCTGGTGCTTCCGCTCCACCCATCTGGGGCTGGTATTGCGGGCAGTCGGCGACTCGCACGACGCCGCCCATGCCCTGGGTTATTCCGTCCTGCCGATCCGCTACGCAGCGGTTGCGTTTGGCGGCGCGCTGGCTGGCCTGGCTGGAGCTTACATGTCCCTGGCCTATACCCCGCTCTGGACGCAGGACATGACGGCGGGCCGCGGCTGGGTTGCCGTGGCGCTTGTGACCTTTTCCGCCTGGCGGCCGTTCTGGCTGCTGATCGGGGCCTGGTTCTTCGGCGCCCTGATGTATCTGTCGCTGTACGTGCAGGCGCTGGGGGTTCAGATTCCATCCCCGCTGCTCTCTGCACTGCCTTATATAGGTACGGTTGTAGTCCTTGTGCTTATTTCGCGTGACCGGCGGCTGATCCGTCTGCATCGGCCGGCAATGCTGGGCCGGCCCTTTCAGTCACGATCCTGATCCAGCCGGACCACACACCTGCCCTACTTGATCTTGGCTTCCTTGAACGGCACGTGCTTGCGGACAACGGGGTCGTACTTGTTCATTTCCAACTTCGTCGTCTGCGCCCGGGCATTCTTCTTCGTCACATAAAAGAACCCGGTATCCGCCGTGGATATCAGCTTGATCTGCACGGTGTTTGATTTGGCCATCAGCCTGTTCCCTGAAAATTCGGTCTGTCTGTTTGATAGAGCGGGAAAATGCGCATTCCGCTAACCAGGGTCAAGGCAAGACTCGCCGCATGGACAACCCTGGGATCGCCGTTTCTGCGGTGACTGCGCGTCTTTATCCAGCAGAGCACGGATCGCCGCCAGGACGTGATGATGCGCCTCCATGCCCAGCGCGTCGATCGTGCTCTCTCGCTTCAATGATACACCGTCGACCGCCGGTCCATCTCGCACCATCGCTGCAATGATTGCCCGGTCCAGCGACGGATCCAGCGCCGCGCGCATCGCCGTCGACCACTCCTGGCGCAACACAGCCAGCGCACCTAGCATCGCATAGGCCCCCCAGTGTGAAACCCCTGCGGCGATCAGATGCTCGGCCGGCACCACGCAGCCGATGACGTCACCCAGCTTCACGTGCTGGCTGATCAGCCTCGGAGATACGCTACCCATGCCAAGCTCGTTGCCGCCGTCGCCGATCGCTATCGTCCGCCATGGCCCCGCATTGAACAGCCGGTGCAGCGGCGCGGTGGTGGCGCTGACGTCGGTCCCGCGCATTGTTCTGGCACGCCCGTCCGCCGCCGGCCCGCACCGTTCGATTGCGATGACCCAGTTGATGCCTGCGCTGCGCCAATGATCGACCAGCTCCTCAACCGCGCCATCCGGCGCCAGGGCGTCAACCGCAACGCGGCCGGCACCGGCTCGGTCCAGTGCCACCCGGCACGCTGACCGGCACGGCGTGTCCGTTGCCAGACGGCAGTCGATCCCGGCATTCAGCAAACCGGCAGCCAGCAGGGCGGCCGCCGCGGGCCCATCGGTCTCCGCGGCCGGCGAACGTGCATCGGCGATATAGAACCCGGTGATGAAACCGACCTTTGGACACGGGTCGCTTACCAGCGCCGACGCAGCACGCCACAGGCCGCCGCGAGTGGCTGCGAACACCGCGTCCATGCCACGCTCGACATCACGATGGATCGCAGCCTCGATCCGGTTGACCAGCCGTTGCATCGTGTCTCGCGGTGGAGGAGCGGGGCCGGAGCGGCTACAGCACCGACAGCGCCGTGTTCCGCAGGTCAGTGATCAGCATCGAGCCCGGCGCGTGGGTGATGCAGAACGCCGGCCGCACCTGGGCGATCACCGCCTGGGGCGTGACGCCGCAGGCCCAGAACACCGGGATCTCGTCAGCCCCGACGGGCACCGCGTCGCCGTAGTCGGGCTTGCTGATGTCCGCGATGCCAATTGAGGCAGGGAACCCCAGATGCACCGGCGCGCCATGAACGGACGGAAAGCGTGAGGTGATCTGGATCGCCCGGATCGCGTCCGCCGGCTTCAGCGGACGCATCGAGACCACCAGCGGCCCATTGAAGACCCCGGCCGAAACGCAGGGGATATTCGTCCGGTACATCGGCACGTTGCAACCACGGGCGATATGGCGAACCTCGATCTCGTTCTCGACCAGCGCTTCCTCGAACGAGAATGAGCAGCCGATGGCGAAGCTGACCAGATCCCCGCGCCAGACATCGCGGATGTCGGTCGGCTCGCTGACTAGTTCCCCATGCTGCCAGACCCGATAACGCGGCAGATCGGTTCTGATGTCGAGGTTGGCACCCAGCGTCGGAAAACGCGGATCACCTGCCTCTGATACCGCCAGCACCGGGCATGGCTTCGGGTTGGCCTGGGCAAAGCGAAGGAAGTCATCCGCCATCGCCTTCGGCAGAATGACCAGGTTCGCCTGGACGTTGCCTGGCGCCAGCCCAGAGGTTGGGCCGGTGAAGCGGGATTGGCGGATACGAAGCCGCTCCTGCTCGCCGCCGCTGCGCATGTCGGTCATCGCGTTCATCATCAGCCTCCGTTCCTATCAGGCTAGAACCCGTGCCGCATGGGCGCAACCGCGCCCCTTAAGGCCCGCGACATGGCCACGCCGTCATGCAAATCTGAGCGTTCGTGTTTTGCCGCCATGGCGTTTGTCGTGTTACCGTATCCTTTATGGGATACTGGGGTAAGATCATCGGCGGCACCGCTGGCTTCTTCGTCGGCGGCCCCTACGGCGCCGTCATCGGCGCCGCGCTCGGCCACGCCGCGGACTCCGGCTCAGTCGACAGCATCCGCCGGCCGTTCGTCCAGTCCAGCGCCTACAACCCGGCGCGCGTCGCGGGGCTGTTCGGACGGCGCGAGGAGGTGTTCGCCATTACCGTCACCGTCCTGGCCGCCAAGCTGTCCAAATGCGACGGCTCTGTCACCCGGCCGGAGATCGACGCGTTCAAGCGAAACTTCCGCATTCCACCCGCCTCGGCGCGTGGCATCGGCCGCTTGTTCGACCAGGCCCGCGACAGTGCCGAATCGTTTGAGCCTTACGCTGCCCAACTGGCCGAAGCCTTTGCTGACAACCGTGGCGTGCTGGAGCAGGTTCTCGCTTCCCTGTTCAACATCGCCCGAGCCGATGCGCCGCTCAATGCCCGGGAATTGGAATATCTGCGGCGCGTGCACCGGCGCCTGATGCTGGATCAGCTCGCCTGGGACCGTGCCCTGGGTGAAACCCCGCGCCGGCCGATGCCCACTGAGACCGACGACCCCTATCTTGAACTTGGCCTGACCCGTTCGGCCAGCGGCGAGGAACTGCGCGCGACCTGGAAGCGCCTGATGCGGGAAAACCACCCCGACAGCTTGGCTTCCCGCGGCGTGCCGGCGGATTTCGTCGCCCGCGCCAGCGACAAGGTTGCCCGCATCAACGCAGCGTGGGACCGCATCAAGCGGGAACGGGGATTGTGAAGCGGCGGCCGATCCCGCCGTGGCTGCATGAGGTCCGGCCAACTGCCGCCGATCGCCCCGCCCTGCCAATCCTTGAGCGGCCAAGCCCCAATTACGATCAGCGCGACAGCGCAACTGACATGCTGATCCTGCACTACACCGGGATGCAGACGGCGCAGGCTGCCATCGACCGGCTGCGCAATCCCGAGGCCAGGGTATCGTCACACTATGTGGTGGATGAGGACGGAACGATCTTCCGCCTGGTGCCCGAGGAAAGCCGCGCCTGGCACGCCGGCATATCACACTGGCGCGGCCACTCCGCGCTCAACGGCCGCTCGATCGGCATCGAGATCGTCAATCCTGGCCACGAATTCGGCTATCGGGATTTTCCGGTCCTGCAACTGGCGGCGGTCTGCGATCTGTGCCTGTCGATCCTGTCCAGGCACCCAATCCCGGCGCGCAACGTGGTTGGCCACAGCGACGTCGCGCCGGACCGCAAGGAAGACCCCGGCGAGCGTTTCGGTTGGCGGGCTTTGGCCCAGCACGGTGTCGGGCTGTGGCCGCAGGATGCCGTCGATCTTGGCACAAGCGGCATTGTGCGGGATGCCGTCACGCTGCGCCCGGTTCGCGCCGCGCTGGCCGACATCGGCTATCGCGTGGCCCCCGAGGGCGCGTTGGATCCGGCGCTGTCAACCGTGCTGCGAGCGTTCCAGCGCCACTGGCGGCCAGAGGCGGTAACCGGTCAGGCGGATGACGGCACCCTGGTTCGGCTGCTTGCTGTGCAGACGCTGGTTCAAGCCGGTTGACGCGGATTGGGTAGACCGCTATCTCGCCGCCTTCGGTCGATGGCGGCGTAGCTCAGCGGTAGAGCAGGGGAATCATAATCCCTTGGTCGGCGGTTCAAATCCGTCCGCCGCTACCACTGCAACTGGTTCATATCGAATGGTGAAGCGCGATAGCCTCAGGCTGACAGACAACCTGCTTCCATGAAGCGGCTTGCATCCTGCAGGGCCGACCTGATCGAGCTGGTCGCCGACGGCGACCCCGATCGCGTTGAGGCTGCGGGCATCAGCCCCACGCCACTGGGCTTTGATCTTCGAAACCCGGCGCAGTCGCTGATCGCCCTTACCGAATCCAAGGACGCGACTACGTTTGACCGGAAGCGGAGATCGCACATCAATTCAGCCGCTTGAAGGCCCGCATGGGTGCGAGGCTCGCGTGTCCTGGACTGAGGAGGCAACATGCCCAAGCGCATTCTTTTTACTGGCGGAACGGGCAAGGCTGGCCGTCATGTCGTGCCGTGGCTCTCAAACCAGGGATACCAAGTCCTGAACTTCGACCTTCAGGCGTTCGCTCATTCCGGCATTTTCAACCTGGTCGGCGACGTCACCGACGAGGCCCAGGTGTTCAATGCGATGACCACACATTTCGGCGCGCAAGGACTGAAAGCGGGCAAGGCCCCTGAACCCGTGGATGCCGTTGTCCATTTCGCCGCCATTCCACGCATTCTGATCCATCCTGATAACGAGACGTTCCGGGTGAACGTGATCGGCACCTACAACGTTATCGAAGCGGCAATGAAGCTGGGTATCCGCAAAGTCGTCATAGCTTCCAGCGAAACGACCTATGGCGTCTGCTTTGCCGAGGGCGACAAGGACTTTCACAGCTTTCCGTTGGAGGAGGACTATGACGTCGATCCCATGGACAGCTATGGCTTGTCAAAGGTGGTGAATGAACGGACAGCCAAGGCGTTCGCCGCTCGTTTCGAGAGCGACATCTACGCCCTGCGGATCGGTAATGTCATCGAACCCCACGAGTACGGACGCTTCCCTGGCTTCGTTGCCGATCCTCCCTCACGCAAGCGCAACGCCTGGAGCTACATAGATGCCCGGGATCTGGCCCAGATCGTCCATCTATGCCTGCAGAAGGACGGTATGGGCTTCCAAATTTTCAATGCCGTCAACGATACGATCACGGCCAACCAGCCAACAGCGGCATTCCTTTCTCGATGGTGCCCCCAAGTGCCAGTAACGAGGCCGCTTGTGGGCATCGAAGCGCCGCTGTCCAATCGCAAGGCGAGAGAGATCCTGGGCTTCAAGGAGCAGCACAACTGGCGCGATGAACTCGAGAAGAGCGGAACCGGCGCGGGCTGAGCAAGGCTGACCATCGGGCCGGACGCGCTGCCGTGCCCGCGCCATTACGACCTGCTTGAGCGAACTCACCACCAAACGACAGGCTGCACCTCCGTCCCGCCGATCCGCCTGGCAGTCTGCGAGGAAGCGCTATGACGATTGAGATGGCTCGTCCGGTCGTCCTGGTGCTAGCCGGCGGCCGTGCCACCCGGATGGGCGGTGGCGACAAGGCTCTGCGGCGTTTCGGCAATGCCACTCTGCTTGACCAGGTGCTGGTCAGGATTGCGGGTCAGCAGGCGCGCTGCATCGTGCTGAACGCGAATGGCGATCCAGCGCGCTTCGCGCGGTTCGGCCTGCCCGTGCTGCCAGACACCGTGCCCGATCACCCGGGGCCGCTGGCCGGGGTGCTGGCCGGGATGGAGTGGATGGTGGCAAACATGCCCAACACGGTGGACATGGTGACCGTGCCCACCGACAGCCCGTTCCTGCCGACTGATCTGGTAGACCGGCTGTTGACCGCGCGGGATGCGGCAGGGGCCGACATGGCATGTGCGGCGTCGGCGGGTCAGGCGCATCCAGTCACGGCGCTGTGGCCGGTAAGGCTTGCGCCGCAACTGCGCCATGCGCTGGTCGAGGAACGGGTGCGCCGGGTCGACCACTGGACCGCTCGGTTCAAACTGGTCCAGGCCGAGTTTGCGGCTGATCCGGTCGATCCCTTCCTCAACGTCAACACGCGGGAGGAACTCGCTGCCGCCGAGGCCTTCCTAAGCTAGACGTGGTGGGCGATCGCTTTACCTGGCAATGGCGGCTCGATGACGCTGGCGGGTCATGCAAGTATGACGGGAGACTTCTGCTTCTGCAATGCCTCCATGACCTTTTCGTCAAGATGCAGATGCGCCGCCAGCAACGCCGGCGGTGTCAATGCCAGCCACTGGTTCAGTGACAGGTCGGCATAATAGCTGCTTTTGAACATCTCGAGGAACCGCAGCGTGGTGTTGCCGGTGTTCTCGATATAATGGCCCATGGCGAAGGGAACATAGCCGACGTCGCCGGCACGGAAGTCGAAGGTGCGCGCCTGGCCGGATGAAGCGAAGACGCCCATCCTCCCCTGGCCCTCAATGTAATACTGCCATTCATCGGTGTTCGGGTGCCAGTGCAGCTCGCGCATGCCGCCGGGTTCCACCTCGACCAGCGCCGCGGCAATGGTCTTTGAAGCGGGAAAGTTGCTGGAGTCGGTGATGCGCACGCTTCCGCTCTTGGTCTTGAGCGGCTGCTGCGCCAGCATCCTGTGGCTGAAGGTCTGCGGCACCGCCGCCGCCCCCATCAGCTTGTCGGGACCCAGCGGACCAGGCACAGCGGACTTGAAGATGTAAAGCTGGCTGGGATCGGGGGTGTGGCGGAGCAGGTCGCCGGAAACCCCGAAATTCTTCGCCAGCACCTCGTTCGGCACGTGCTTGAACCAGTCGCTCAGCAGGAAGGTGCTGTCCTCGTCGAAGCCGCCGCTGTCGAACACCAGCAGGAACTCGCAGCCGTCCGGCCCGAGACCCTGGATCGAGTGCGGGATGCCGGAGGGAAAGTACCAAAGGTCGCCCTGTGCGACATCGTCGACAAAATTCCGGCCCGCCGCATCGATCGCCGTGATCCGGGCATTGCCATACAGCATGTAGGCCCACTCGGCTTCCTTGTGCCAGTGCAGCTCACGGATGCCGCCGGCGTTCAGGCGCATGTTGACGCCGGCGATGCTTTTCGAGACGCCGAGTTCGCGCTCGGTGATCTGGCGGGTCCAGCCGCCGCTTTCCTGGCGGATGTGGGCGTCGGCAAAGCTGAAGCGCAGGTTCGGCAGCGTGCCGTGATCGGTCGACGGCGGGTTGATCATATCGGGGTTCTGGCCGGCTCGGACCGCATCGTTGGGGCCGGGATCGGTGCCGCCGATCCCTGGCGAGCGGCTGGGCTGCTGATCTGCCGCCGAGGCGACCTGGGCGCCCAGCAGACCGCCTGCGCCGATCGCCAACCCTGCCAGCACACCTCGCCGATTTGCTTGATCCATGGCGTTTCTCCCCCTTCTTTCTGGTGTTCAAGGCCCCTGCCGATCGCAGATCGGCCCGAGGCTCGCACGGGTCTACCCGGGGCCGGCGCCGCAGAAGCACGAAATTAGAAGACGTCTGCAACTAGACGTCCAGGTTGGCCACCTTCAGCGCGTTCCCGACGATGAAGTCCCGCCGCGGTTCCACCACGTCGCCCATCAGCGTGCTGAACACCTGCGCGGCGTCCTCCGAATCACCAACCTTGACCTGCAGCAGCGTGCGAATCGCTGGATCCAGCGTCGTTTGCCACAACTGGTCCGGGTTCATCTCCCCCAGCCCCTTGAACCGCTGCACCGACAGTCCGCGCCGGCCGTGCGCGATGATCCGCTCATACGCCGTAGCCGGGCCGGCCACCACAGGTTCCTGCCCGTCCAGCTTCAACCGCGCCGGCACGCTGAACCGCTGCGCCAGCGCCGGCGCCCGTTCCGCCAGCCAGCGCGCCTCGGCACTGCGCAATGCCGCCGGCTCCAGCATATAGCGCTCCGCCACGCCACGCACGGTCCGCGACAGCGTCAGCCCGTTGTCGGCACTGACGACCCATCCCTGTTCGGTCGGCAATGAGACAGCATTCAGCCGCGTCACGAACTCCGGCGCCGCCGCCGTGGCGCGCACGCTGTCCGAGGTCAGCACGCCGGCGATCGCCGCCTGCTCCAGCAGGGCGACGGGAATCACCGCCGATAGCCGCTTCAGGTTCAGCGACGTCTCCCGCAGCAGGTTGACCTCGCGGCGCAGCTCTTCCTTCTCGTGCACGTCGCCATTGGCATAGGTCAGCCGAGCATCTGCCAGCGCCTTGTCCAGCAGGAAGGATTCCAGTGCGTTGTCGTCCTTCAGATAGCGTTCCTCATTGCCCCGCTTGGCCTTGTACAGCGGCGGCTGAGCGATGTACAGGTGCCCGCGCTCGACCAGCTCACGCATCTGGCGGAAGAAGAAGGTCAGCAGCAGGGTGCGGATGTGCGATCCGTCGACGTCGGCATCCGTCATGATGACGATGCGGTGGTAGCGCAGCTTGCTGGCATCGAAACCGCCGTGCTCAACCGCGCCGGGGCCGATGCCGGTGCCCAATGCGGTGATCAGCGTGCCAATCTCCTGGCTGCCAAGCATGCGGTCGAAGCGGGCTCGTTCGACGTTCAGGATCTTGCCCTTCAGCGGCAGGATCGCCTGAAACTTGCGGTCCCGACCCTGCTTGGCCGATCCGCCGGCGCTGTCACCCTCGACGATGAAGATCTCGCACTTGGCGGCGTCACGCTCCTGGCAGTCAGCCAGCTTGCCAGGCAGGGTGGAAACGTCCAGCACCCCCTTGCGCTTCATCTCCCGCGCCTTGCGCGCAGCCTCGCGCGCGGCAGCCGCATCCATCACCTTCTGGATGATGCCCTTGGCCTCTTTCGGATGCGTCTCGAACCAGTGCGATACGGCGTCGGCCACCGCCGCCTGCACCACCGGCTGCACCTCGGAGGAAACCAGCTTGTCCTTGGTCTGCGAGGAGAACTTCGGGTCCGGCACCTTCACCGAAAGCACCGCCGTCATGCCCTCGCGCATGTCCTCGCCGACCAGCTCCAGCGAGTCCTTCTTGCCCATGCTCTGCGCGTACTTCGTCACCACTCGGGTCAGTGCCTGGCGGAACCCAGCAAGGTGGGAGCCGCCGTCGCGCTGCGGGATATTGTTGGTGAAACACAGCATCGTCTCGTGGAAACTGTCGTTCCACGACAACGCGAACTCCGCTCGGATTCCCAACTGATCAGCCGTGGTGCGCAGGTTGATCGGCGGCGTGAACACCGGCACCTTCGACCGGTCAAGCCATTCCACGAACGCCACCAGACCGCCATCGTAGCGCATGACGCTTTCCACCGCCGGCGCGTGGCGCTCATCGCGCAGCACGATGGTCATGCCGGAGTTGAGGAACGCCAGTTCGCGCAGCCGCCGCTCCAGCAGCGCGTAGTCGAATTCCGTTTTGGTGAACGTCGCTGAGCTGGCCTTGAAAGTCACCTCGGTGCCGCTGCCGCGGGTCGAGGGGCCGACAATCTCCAGCGGTCCGTCGGCATCGCCGTGCTGGAAGCGGATGCGGTGCTCCTGCCCCAGCCGCCAGATGCGCACCTCCATCCACTCCGACAGCGCATTCACCACAGCCGCACCCACGCCATGCAGGCCGCCGGAGACCTTGTAGGAATTCTGGTTGAACTTGCCGCCCGCGTGCAGCCGGGTCAGCACCACCTCGGCGGCGGAGACACCTTCCTCGACGTGGATGTCGGTGGGAATGCCGCGGCCGTCGTCACGCACCGTGACGCTTCCATCGCCGTTCAACGTCAGCTCGACGTGCGTGGCAAAGCCCGCCTGCACCTCGTCCACCGCATTGTCGATGATCTCGAACGCCATATGATGCAAGCCGGAACCGTCGTCGGTGTCGCCGATGTACATGCCGGGTCGGCGGCGCACGGCATCAAGCCCCTTCAGCACCGAAATCGAGGCAGCGTCATACGCTTCGGGATCCGAATCAGGCGGCAGCGCGGCGTTGTCAGACATGCCGGGGAACGACTCCATGCAGGATGTTTTGTACTCTAGATAGATAGTATCTAGCGGGCCCGCAGGACAGGGGCGGCTGCAACCTCAGGGCGAACAAATCGTCCGTCCGGCGACAGCAGACCTCCACCGGTTTCATAAGCCTCCGCCTGCTCGGCCAGCGGCAGGAACGTCTCGACATCGGTGCCAGTGATAACGGTTTGCGCCGGCAACGTTGCCAAAACGCTCCATAGCGCACGGCGCCGCGCCGCGTCCAGATGAACCGCGGGTTCATCCAGCAGCAGCAGCGGTGCATAGCCGCGCGCCGCGGCGATCAGCCCGGCATGCGCCAGTATGACACCAATCAGCAGCGCCTTCTGCTGCCCGGTGCTGGCCAGCCCGGCCGGCGTGCCGGTGGCGACGTCGACCATGTGCATGTCGCTGCGATGGGCGCCCAGGCTCGTCAGCCCAGCGGCGGCATCCTTTGCACGGCACGCCGCCAGACCGCCGCGCAGCCAATCCTCCACCGCCAGTGCCGGCTCAAATGCCAGACGTTCGGCGATCGGACAGGCCAGGCCGATGCGCGCCGCCGGGAACGCTGCCGCACCGCCAGCGATATGCGCGTTCAGCCGGTTCACCAGCCCCAGCCGCGCCGCCGAGGCAGCCACCGCGTGGCGCGCGATGGCATCCTCCAGGCCTGCCAGCCAGGCGGCATCCTGCCGTCCCTCCGCCAGCAGCCGGTTGCGGCTGCCGGCAGCGCTGTCATGCGCCGCCATCTCCCGCGCATGGCCGGGCTCCAGCGCCCATACCAGCCGGTCCAAGAACCGCCGACGCCCCGAGAGTCCCTCCTGGAACAGCCGGTCCATTTGCGGGGTCAGCCAGACCGCCGCGACCAGCCGGGCGACCTCGCCATGGTTGCGCGGCGCCGCGCCGTCCAGCCGGAACAGCCGCCGGTCTGCCTCATTGTCCGCGCCGGTGCCAATGGTCGTCTGGCCGTCCGTGGTCTGCAGCCGCGCTGCCACCGTCCAGCCGCCTGGACCGTCCAGCCGCGCCAATTCGCTGTTGCGCGCCCCGCGCAGTCCGCGGCCCGGAACCAGCAGCGAAAGCGCCTCCAGCAGGTTGGTCTTGCCGCTGCCGTTCGGTCCATACAGCACGCTGATCCGCGCCGCCGGGCGCCAGCTTAGCGTGGCATAGTTGCGGAAGTTGGTCAGAGTCAGGCGGTTCAGGCTCAGCACTTTAGCAAGATGGCCCCAAATGGCGCCGGCTTGAAGGCCGGATCGTGCCGGCCTGCGACGCGGCCGCGCCTGCCCCTCACTTGCGCGGCCCGGCTAAGCCTATCAGCCCCCTTACGCGGCGCGGCCATGACTGCCACCCCATTGACGCCCGCCCCTGGTGCCGGGAGCATACCGTCAGTTGCCCACCCCGTTTCAAGGATGGCCCTCATGCACCCGCGCCTCACCGCATGAACACCGACTTTTTCGAGATCATCCGCACCACCCGCTCGATGCGGCGACTCAAGCCGGATCCGGTGCCCGACAGCCTGATCCGCCAGATCCTTGAGGCCGGCACCGCGGCGGCCAACGGCGGCAACATGCAGACCTGGCGCTTCCTGATGATCCGCGACCAGACGATAAAGGATGCGGTGGCCCAGTACTACCGCCGCGGCTGGCATGAAGTCGTGGGACCCGGCTATCGCGCCGGGGCGCCGGCGCCGGGATCCTCTCGCGATCGGTTCGAGCGTATGCTGGCGGCGGCTGAACACTTGGCCGACCATCTGCACGAGGCGCCGGTCTGGATCGTGCCGTGCCTGCAGGGCGGCCGCCATACCCGCACCTCCGGCGCATCGATCTACCCGGCGGTGCAGAACATGCTGCTGACCGCCCGTGCCCTGGGCCTGGGGGCGACGCTGACGACGCTGTACCTGCTGTTCGAGAAGGAAGCCGAGGCTGCCCTGGGCTTGCCAGAGGACGCACATTCCTACGCCATCCTGCCCATCGGCTATCCGGTCGGCCGCTTCGGCCCCGTCGGCCGCACCGCCTTGGAAGATGTGGTGTTCGCCGACCGCTGGGGTCAGCGATGGAGCGGGATGTAGGGCGAGTGTCGGACGCCAGGCCTGACGGCGCACGATGCATCCGTTACTTAAGCGCACCCAGGCAACGCAGAGTGAAGCCGTCCAGGCCGGCGACGATCGTCCGCCAGGTCAACAATACATCACCGCCGGATTGACCATTGGGCCACCTGGACCTCGGCCCTGTGGCTTCCGCCGGCCGTGGCATCCTAAAGTCAGCGAAACCCCTGGTCGGAGTGAGAGGATTCGAACCTCCGGCCCCTGCGTCCCGAACACTGGGCCGCTGGCGCATTTTGCGCGGTTTTCCGCCATTTTCGTGATCGGCGAATGCTTGTTTTCGTCACCGCGTTCCGCGGCTTTGCGGGACGTTTGTGTTCACGCGCACATCCGGGCCCTGCGTCTTTTCACCCCAGCGCCTGCGCCGCGCCCTTGAGGTACTCGGGGTGATGATGCCCGTACACCGCCTGAACCATTTCCAGCGTCATACCGGTAAATCCGGCGACCTTCCACGGATCGACGCCGGCCTGCAGCAGCCAGGTCACCGCAGTGTGCCTTAGTACATGCGGCGTGACGCCGGGCAATCCGGCGCGGGCTGCCACGTTCTGGAAGCCGTGCTTGATGCGCGCGATCGATGCTCCGGCCCATTCGATCACGGTTTCGGCCGTCGCGGCCTGGCTGGCTTCGGTCAGCGCGGCATGCAGGGTATCGCTGATCGGCACCGGCACCCGGCGTTTCCTGGTTCGCGACCGACCAGGTTGACGGAAATCGATCAGGCGGCGGTCCAGATCGACCCGATCCCAGGTCAGCGCGAGGATGGCGCCGGAGCGCGCACCGGTCTGCAGCGCGATGGTCACGAACAGCTTGACGTGATGCGCCTGGCAGGCGGCGAGCAGACGGGCGGCCTCGTCCCTGGTGAGCCAGCGGACCCGCGATTCGGGCCTTGGCGGCATGGTGATGACCGGCGCGACCGCGATCAGCGCGACCTGGGGGCCGGCGGCCCAGCGCAAAGCGGCGCGCAAGGCCTGCAGTTCAGTGCGGATGGTGGCGTCGGCGACGCCGTCGCGGCGGCGGCGATCGGCGTAACGGCGGCACTCGGCATGGTTGATCGCTTCCGTCGGCTTGGCGCCGAGGATCCGGGCGAGCGGTTTATGCGCCCAGCCGAGGCGATCGGCACCAGGGATGGCACGCTCGCGACGGTCCTCAAGGTACCGCTGCAGGATCAGGGCAATGGAGACGATGCCCCGTTGCGGCTTGACCGCCTCGGTCAGATAGCTGGCTAAGACCGCTTCCGCGCTCGCGCGATCCGTGCAGCCCGTAGAGATACGACGGCGGGCGTGATAGATATGCCAGGCGTCGCGGCCGGCGACCCGGCAGAGTCGGGGGCGGTCGGTTGTTGGCATTTTGCCTCGAACGCGATGATGGCCGCGACCGGGATTCGCAGCATGGAACCCAGTCGCAGGACGGGAAGTTCGCCGGTATGGATCATCGCGCGGATTTTCCCCGCCGAGCAATCCCAGCGCTTAGCGAGGGTCGCGACACGCATGCACTGCGTCATGATCATGCCGCCTGCTTAATGTTGGTGCATGCCGGGAAGAACCCGCTGGCCCGCGCTTGCGCCAGCATGGCGTCCTTCATGTCGCAGAACTCGGCCAACGCGGCTCGCATTTTTGCGATGTAGGGCTCGTCGCGGTGCGTGCGGATCAGCACCGGCGGCAGGCACGGGTGGAAGGCATACAGATCCACCCAGTCCAGTTCGGCGATCAGCAGCTGCCCCTGCACCTGCTGGCGATAGTCCTCGCCGGGGCCGTCGAGCAGAAAGCCGACATGCGTCGCCGGCGCCGTGCATTTGATCTCGACGCCGCCGGCCTGCCCGACAGTCAGCCGATCGGGACTGCAACCGATGCGCCCGTCGTCCGTGGTGACGAAGCCCACGGGCCTGGTCTCAACGTCGGTGCTGAACTCGTACTGCTGCACCGCCTGGGGCTCCAGCAACTTGCCGCGAACGACCCAATCCAAGTTGCCAATCGGGGATTCCACTGGCTCACCCAGCAGCGTCTCGGCCACCAACTGATGGGCGTATCTCCGGGCCGACTTCGACAGCTCGCCCTTGGCGGCGGTGATGATGCGATGGAACTCGGAACTTGTCGGGATGCCGAGGCGCGCGGCCAGCCACGCGGGGCTGCCTTGTTCGCAATCGATGATTTTCATGGCCGCGCCTCTCCGTTCGCTGCCTGCTTTGCCGCCGCGCGCTGCGCCAGGACGCCCTTCTTTGTGAGGAGCGCATTGCGCAGCCGGGGAAAGTCGCTGGCCGGGATCTCCTTGATCGAGCGCAGTTCGGCGAGGCCCATCCGGGTCAGGAAGGACCGTTCGTTCGACTCCGCCGCGTCCGGGTCAGCCGAACATTCGGCGATCAGGGAATAGAGTTCGTCCACTTGGCTGCGGCTACCGAGTTCGCCGTCGCCGCGTGAGCGGTTCCCGTCGTTGTCCTCGTTGGCCAGCACGACGTGGAAGATCATGCAGGTGAGATACCGGCGTAGATACGAAACGGACGAACCCAGACCATGCAGCGGTGTCTTGTTCGCTTTGCCCTGTGGGCCGGCCATATCCAATGCAGCGTCCAGGTGGAAGGTCTTTGAGTGGCCACCGCTGTGCGAGACTTCGCAGACGATCCGCACATTCGGCCCGTCGATCGGCGCCGAATTGAAGGACAGGCAGAAGCCGTTGCGCGTGTAGATTGGCCGCAACTTGGCGTCGATGGTTTCTAGCCGGGCGTACTTGCTCTGGGTCTGGGTGTTCGACGCATCCCGCACGATCGGCTGCATTTCCGCCTGGGTGATGCTCATCGCGCGATTGAACTGCAGCCGGGCGTCATCGGCGACGATCTCCCGCTGCATCCGCAGCAGCACCTCCAGCTTGTCGACGTTGATGGTCGGGTCCGCCATCGCCCGTGCCACGAAGTTGAGCAGGGAGTCGGTGGCGACCGGCGGGGTTTGCGTCATTGCAGGCGTGGCGATCGGCCGCCGGCGCGAGGGAGTGATGGCGTTCACAGCCGGTCTCCATCATGATCGTCAAATGCCCAGTCGCGGGCTGCATCCGGGTCGGGACCGAACGCGAAATTGTCATTCGCCGCCTCGCAGGCCTCGGCGTGGTGGCTGGCAAACCAAGACCGCAGGGTCAGCAGTTCAGCGTCGGTCAGCGGCCCCGGCGCCTCGTCCGGCTCGCATTCGAGCTCGGCGCCGTCGAACCTGAATTCGTAATCCACGGCCTCGGCCGGCCAGCCGGGATCGCCGCTGGCCTGATACATGACCGCCGGACAGCCCGGGCTGTAGCTCTCGACGGTGAAGGAAATCACCGCCTCGCATTCGACGGCATCGCCGTCGGCATCGGTGCGGGTGATCGTGGTGCCGAGCCGCAGGGTGGTACTCATTACGCCGCCTCCGGGCGGGATGGGACAGTGGCCGCGGCCTGTTCGATCGCAGCGTCGAGCCCAGCCAACGCGCGGTGCAGCGCGGCGCCGATGCCGTCGAGCTGACGCTCGATCGCGTCCATCAGCCCCGCCGCCCCCGCCAGTGGCAGGGCGCGCCTGATGCCGCGCCGCAGCGTGGCCAGATCGGCGATCGACCGCTCGACCATGGCGCGGCCGCCGGCGGGCGTGCGCTCGCCGGCTTGCCGCAGGCTCTTGCTCCGCCGCAACAGCACCGTGGCGACCTGATCCGTCAGCGCCGGCGGGATCGTGCCGACGGTGAGGCCGCCCGTCCGCTCCCAGGCCTGGGCCGCGCGTTCGGCGGCCAGTCCGGCGCACATGCGCATCTCGTGCGGCTCGTCGGCGATGATGTCGTCAAGGAACGCGGTGTCGGCGAGGGCGCGGTCCACCAGCTCGGCGACGGTTGGCAGGGTCAGGGCGATCGGCATCGGGTCTTTCCTCGCATCGGCGTCGGAGTGGGCTTGGCGTGATGAATGTTGCCTAGACCAACATTTGGAGTCAAGCGAAATGTTGGTTCAGGCAACATATGACTGACGCGATTTGGCGTCGTTAGGGACACATGATCGTGCAACAAAACCGCTAGCGATTGTCCGCAAAATGCGGCATCAGAAGACGTCGGCAAGGGGATTGGCCCCGGCCAGATCGAGGGATTACCCAGATGAGCGACATTCCCGCCGGTTACCCCGAACGGCTGAACCTCGCCGAGGCGGTCGCCCGCATCGAGCGCAACCAGGCCGAGATCGCCAAGCTGTTCGCCGAGAGCGCGAAGCTCAACGACGAAGCCGCGAAGCTGCGCGCCGAGGGGCGCAAGTTTCGCTGGGATCCGGTTTTCCTGATCCTCGGCGCAGTGATCGCCGGCATCTTCGCCCGGTTGCCGGAGATCCTGCGCGCGGTTGGGGTCGGGGGATGACCCCCGACCGGTTTCGCGCCTGCCTGGACATGCTGTGCTGGTCAGGGCGCGGCCTAGCCGGCGTGCTGCGGGTCGACGAACGGCAGGTCCGGCGCTGGGCGAGCGGTGACTACGCCATTCCGTCAGGGATCGCCGAATGGTTGGAGCGACTGGCGCAATTCCATGAAGTTCATCCACCTCCGGGCCGTGATGAGGAAACAAGACACGGGGAAGCGGTCGAATGAGTGACCGACACGACGACATCGTGCTGTGGAGCGAGCGTCAGGCCGAACTGCTGCGCCAGCATGCGGCGATCGAAAGCGCCACTGACGCGATCGACTGGCCCCACGTCATCGAGGAGATTGAAGCAGTGGGCGGTTCGGAACGCGCGGCACTGACGAGTCGCATCGGCTCGGTGATTGAACACCTGTTGAAGATCGACGCGTCGCCGGAGGCCGGCCGCGCCGGTTGGCGAGAGACCATCATCCGCGCCCAATCGGAAATCGCGGGTCAACTGGAAGACACGCCAAGCCTGCGCACCAAGGTCGATTCGATGATCGCAACTCAGCTTCCTCGGCAGCGCCGTTTAGTCGCGGAGGTGCTGACGTTGTATGGCGAAGCACCGACCGTGTCGCTGGACGATCTCAGCTACACCCGTGATCAGGTCCTCGGATCATGGCTTCCGGGCGACACGCCCTGAGGGCATCGCTTTAGCAGAGGGCGCTCCAGCATTAGCTCTGGATGATAGATGAAGCGGTCATCTTCGCAGTCGCGGGCGGTGATCAAGCGGCCGAACGGCGTGACGATGGCTTGGGATTGGGGCGCGAGGGCTCGCTGGGCTTGTCCTGACCGGCTGCCAGCATCTCTGCTACTCTAAGTAGAGTTTGACGCCTTTCCTCACTCATTACTCCGAATGCCGCTAAAAGGTCGGCTTGAGATTGGTCGAGGAGCGCATCTTCGCCAATCAGCCATGCGACTGTCTTTCCGGTCTCGCGTCCGAGCATCGATAGCTTGTCGAGAGCCAATCCGCCATTTCCGCCCTCGACGTTCGTGAGGTGAGCGCGAGAGATGCCGATAGCTGCAGCCAAGTCGACCTGCGTAAGGCCCTTTTCGATCCGAGCCCGTCTGATTCGCGCACCGATAGCCTTGGCGTTATCCATGGCCACATGTTGGTCTAACCGGCATGTGCCGGGGCGGCTTTGGCCAACATTAGAATTGACAATTTATGTTGTTTTGACCAACATTACTTGATGGAGATGTCGGAAGTTATTCGTCGAGCCGGCGGGCTGGTGAAACTAGCAGCAGCTGTTGAACGCCATCACGCCACGGTTTGGGGCTGGTCCCGAGTGCCGCCGCAGCATGTTAAAGCCGTTTCGGTAGTCACTGGCATACCGCTGTATGAGCTCCGACCCGACCTTTGGGAACCGCCGCCCACGCCCACGCCCCCGACTCCCGCAGCAGCCTCCAAACGCGATACGAAGCGGTCGGCTAACCGGAGAAGGCTTGCTGCGTCCGATTATCCTCCCAACGCACCACACCCAGATCACGACGAAGCAGCCTGATGTCAGCGCTCCCCTTCGTCCGGACCCTTCGGCTGCCCGGCCCGTTGCGGATCGTCGGGTTATGGCGCCGCTTTCAGGCGCGAATCCGCCGCTTCACGACAACCCTGCGTGGCAGCGCGGTGTCGTTCCGAGGCTGTAATCCTGTAACCTAAACGCAAAGAAAACCTCCGGTTGATTGCACTCAACCGGAGGTTAGGTAGGAACTCATTTGGTAGATGCATTATCTCATCCTGCCCCGAAACGGTCCAGCGCGGTTTTCCCCGCCGCGATTGAACACGCCGTGAACCGCGGCCGCTCACGCCAGCAGATCGTCGATGCGGACGCGCAGACACCGCGCCAGCCGGGCATAGACCGATCCCATCGCCTCCTGCTCGCCGTTTTCCAGGGCCGACAGGTAGGGCTGGGAGATATTCGCCGCGGCGGCCAGATCGACCTGGGTCATGCCGCGGTGCTTGCGCCAGAACGCCAGCGGCGTCGGCGCGGCCAGATAGGCGTCGACCTCGTCGCTGGGCACCGTCGGCATGGCGCCGGCCAGGATTTCGCGCCGGACCGCCTGGGCATCGCGCACGTCGATCAGATCCTCGTATTCCTCGGCGGTCATCATGACCAACTTGCCCCCGTCCGGTCCGATCATCCTTCGAATGGTCATGGTCCAGCTCCCCTAGTCGTAGATGTCGCCGCGTGGCCCGATCCGCTCGACCTCGATGGCGGTTTCGGTTTCCATGAAGACGGCCCGAAAGTCGCCAATCCGCATGCGACTGAAGATCGAGCCCACCAGGCGCGTCACGTTGTTTGCGTGGGCGGCCGGGTCCGCGGCGTATTCTTCGATGGCTCTTCTGATCCGTGCCGCCATGTTGCCGTGCCGCCGGAGGTTTTTCAGCGCCTCGGCGGAGTAGCGGACCGACTTCATGTGAGCAATATATCTGACAGCAATATTTTCGACAACAATAATCTGTTGGGAAGGGGCGTCTGATGTCTGACGCGTCCAGGCGCATGGGGCGTCCGCCCGATCCGGAGACACTGACCCGGGCGCGGCATTTTCTTGAGCTGACCAGCAAGTACGGCGTGCCGGTGCGAACCATCGCCGAGCGCGAGGGCCTGACCGCATCGCGGATCTGGGATCTGCTGAAGACGGCGCGCGAGCAGCTCGCCGCCGAACGGGGGCCGGAGGATCCGGCGGAGGTGCCCGGTCAAGCCCGGCCCACGGCCGCGCCGCGCAAAATGTCGCAGGCTGCGCTGCTGCGCCGCGCCTGGCTCGCCACGCATACCGACGGCCGGCTGCGCATCGTGGGCCGGGCAATGCGGTCGTTCTGGACGGACGTGGTGGCGACGATCCACGCGGCCGGCGACGGGAACTGCCTGCTGTTCGCCGAGGCCGGTTACAAAGGCCACGCGGACTTCGCCACCGCGCTCGAGGGCAGCGAGGACGATCTGGCGGTGCTGCTCGAGCGTCGCTTGCTGGTGGACATCGAGGGCAGCGGGTTTGGCCTGCCGGCCAACATGGGGTTGATGCGAGGCGAGGGGCTCGGCGGGCCGATGCCGGCGCGGCGGTCGCGGCCGGACCGGCGCCAGACCCACATGCTGCAGGTGCTAACTGGCGGCCTGGAGGACTCAAGCGAAGTCACCCAGAACCCGGGACAGGCACTTCCGGCGTCGACCGGTCTGGCGTACGAGATGAAGGCGCTCATCAAGCCCGGCAGGGTGCCGAATGCCGGCGAGATCGGCCGCGTCCAGGGGTGGCTAGAGGCCGGCGACAGCGCGGCCGCGATCCGCGCGGTGATCGAGGCCCGGCTCAAGGGCGGCGGGCACCCAGTGACGCTCCACTACTTCGATGACGCGATGCGCGAGGCACGCAAGGCGCGGCAGCGCCCGCCGGCGGCGGCCGCTTCGCCCGTTCCGCCGCTGTCCGAGGCTGACCAGGCGCTCAGGGCGCTGCTGAAGCCTCCCGGCGATGCCTGGGTCAAGGATCGCAGCTGCCCGTTTCCACCGGACCCGGGCAGCTTCAAGAGCGCCGTTGACGCCGGAAATCAGTGGCTTGAGGTTTGGCATGCCTGGGACCAGTCGGGGCGGCCGGACCGCCTGAAGCCGCCGGACTTCACCGCGCTGGCTCAGCAGCGGGCGATCTACGACGCGCGCATGCGTGAGATCGAGGAGGCGCTGACCACACCGGAGGACACCGGCTGATGGGCGCACTGCTGTCCCGGCGGCCGGTTCCCGGCGCTCGGCCCGGTCTCTGGCCGCCCCTGCCGGCCCCCTGGACGCCGGCCGGCGGGACCGGCCTCGGGATCGCCCTGGGCAGCGCTGTCCGCGTCTCGCTTTATGGGGGTTGGGCCCAAGCTGACGCGACTGGGGCCAGCATGACCGAGGAGGGCGTGGTGATCGAGGTGGTGTCGCCGGGGTGCAGCCCGCGATCGGCGCGGGTCGAACCCGGCCGCCCAGCCCGCTCGCCGGCTTGCCGGTATGTGGTGCAGTGCTGGACCTGCCGGGTGCTCCGCCGGTCCGCTGACATCATCCTGGTGAGCCCATGAGGCCCGTGAGAGGTCATGAACATCGTCGCCACCATCCGCCGTCAGGAAAGGGCCTCCGCCATGCCGCGCAGTGACTTCCTTCGGGTCATCGATGGCGACCGGGCACGCGAGGCAGGCGGACAGACCACGCGGTCGCCGGTGAGGTGCGTGCTGATCGAGTTTCATCCGGAGGATTTCCCGGAGCAGCTGTCGCTGTTCAGCGACGCGTCCGCAGCGCACCTGGTGCCGGTGCTGCGGGCGGCGCTGGCCAAGCTGGAGGCTGGCGCGCTGCGCCTGCCGGTGGACGGCGGCCTTCGCTGGGTCGAGGACGGGGGCTGGGTGGAGGACGGGGCATGACCGGCGGCGCCCCCGCGGGCCCCTAGGCAGCCGCCATGCCCCGGCTCGGCCACACCATCTGGGACAATGCGCTGGCCCGGACGCTGTACGACCAGTATCTCTCCTATGCCGAGATCGGCCGGCGCGTCGGCACCACCGGCACCTGCGTGTCGGCGTTTGCCGCCCGGCACTGGCCGGCGCGCGACGAGAGCCGGGTCGAGCGGCGTGACCGGCCCCTGCAGCGCCGGCCGCGGCCGGCGAGGAAGCTGCGTCCCGGCGAGGCGACACTGCCGCCGCTCAGCGCGCTGCGCGACGCCTAGGCTGCCCTCGATCGCCGGCCTCGGCCGTGTCGGACATCGCCATCCATCAATTTCCTCGCATTTTCGTGATGTATGCGATATGACCGGGCATTATCGTTATTGATTGACAATTAACCGTCACCGGAGCCGGTTCCGCAAGCTTGGAACCCGCGCGCCGTGCGGCAGCTTTCCGGGAACCACCCCTTGTTCAGCAGCAGCAAGTCCTCGGGCTGGGGCGGTGCCAGGGCGAACGCCGGGGGCGCTCGCGCCAACAGTGGCGGCGCGCGAGCGAACAGTGGCGGCGCGCGTCCCGGTTCAGGACCGAAAGCGAAGACCATCGCGGCCGCCAGAAATCCAGCAAACACCGGACATTCGCTTGAGTGCGCGCAAGTTAATTCGCTTGAGTGTGCGCAGGGTCATTCGCTTGAGTCTGCCCAAGGTATTTCGCTTGAGTCGGCTCAAGGTATTTCGCTTGAGTCTGCCCAGGGCAATTCGCTTGAGTCGCAGGCGAAATCGGACGCCCTCCGGACGTCGGATGCCGCCCGCTGGTACTGCGTGCGCACGGGCTACGGCGCCGAGCTTGCGGCTGACATCGACATTCGCCTGGCTGGCTTCGAGCTGTTCGCGCCGGCCGTCTGGAAGCCCGCGACGCTGCCGCGCCGGCTGGCCAACGGCGCGATGCAGCCCGGCAAGCCTGACCGTATCGTACCGCTGTTCCCGCGCTATCTGTTCGTCCGGTTTCGCCGGCTCGCCGACCCGTGGCGGCGGATCCGCTCGCTGCGCGGCGTCGAGACCATCCTGTCGAGCACGCCTGAGAGCCCGATCGCCGTGCCGGACGCGGCCATCGCGGCGATCCGCGGCCAGTGCGCGCCGAACGGCTGCATCTATCCGCCCGAGCGCGCCACGCCGGGTGCCGCACCGCTTGCGGTCGGCACCGCGGCCCGCCTGACCGAGGGGCCGATGGCGGACCTGACCGGGATCTGCACCTGGTCGGATGGCAGGCGTGTGCGGCTGCTGCTGGAGATCATGGGCCGGGCCGTCCCGGTCACCGTGGCGCAGTCGGCGGTTGTGGTGGCCCCAGCGTGATGCTGCTCGACGTTGCCTACCGACGCCTGGTTCGGGGTGACGAGGCGCTGAGCCTGACGCCACCGCAGTGCCGGATCGTCGAGACGTTGGCGCGGCGCGGTGGCGTCGTCAGTTACGACCACCTGATCACGGTGCTGTGGCAGGCGGACGAACCCGATGATGCGCAGGGCACGCTGAAGGTTCACGTCTGCCTGCTGCGCCGCAAGCTGAGGCTGGGTGGTTGGCCGGCATTGGTTGTGACGGCCTGGGGCCGTGGTTTCTATCTGTGCGTTCCGGTCGAGGTCCGCTCCGCCGAGCCGCCGATCGTCATCCCGATGGCCATGGGCGCCTCGCTCCGGCGGCTGTTGTGGTCGCATCCGGACCGCACGGCCGCCGACCAGATCCTCTCGGTGGTCGGCGGTTAGGTCTCTACGAGAACTGTTCCCGCAATCCTGCGACCTTGGCCACCGCCCCGCGCTTGGCGTTGAGCCGGCGGCTGTAGCGGGCCAGCATCTCCGGCGTTCGCCATCGTCCGGCCTGCATCGCGCCCGCCATGTCTGCTCCGTACCGGATCATGTCCTGAGCTGCGCCGACGCGGGTGCTGTGCCCGCTGATGCGGGCGGTTTCCTCTGGCGTGAGCCGGGCACGCAGAGCCATACGTTTGAAGATGCGGGCCACGTCTCCCGGCTCCAGTGCGCCGCCGACGCCGCCGCCTTTGCCTTTGCGCACGCTGCGAAACAGCGGGCCGGCATCGATCCTGGCCGCCGTCATCCACGCCTGCAGATGGACCATGGCGTCGGGTGTGATCGCCGCCACATCGCCGCGGCCTTCCTGGTCCGATTTCGAGCGGCGGATGGCGATGGTGCCGAACCCGTCGGTGTCGACCTGCACATCGTCGCGCAGCAAGGCGACCAGCTCCGAGCGCCGGCACATCGTCGTGTAGGCGGTCACCAGCAAGGCCTTGTCGCGCAGGTCGCGGAGCCGGCGGCCGGCAGCCGTCAGCATGCGCACCACGACATGGTCGTTGATGATGCCGGCCTGCTGCTGCTCGCGGCCGTGCTCGCGGTGCATCCGCTTCAGCGCCAGCCTGACCCGCAGCGAGTCGCACGGATTGGCCAGTTCGGCGGCGCGATGAAAAGTCGCGACGCTCGACACATACCGCCGCACCGTCGCCGGCGTCCTGCAGGCGGCCATGGCGTCGATGAAGGCCGCGACGGTCTCGAATGAGGCGGGCATGGCGAGGCGGTTCGCGTCGGCGCACCAGGCGGTAAACACCGCGACATCGGCGCGCAGCGCGCGTTCGGTGTTGCGGGCATAGGCGCCGCGGGCCGCTTCGGCGTGCTCGATCAGGCGATCGGCGATGCCGCGATCCCCGGCCGTCGCCGGGGGGCTATTTTCGAGCGGAGCTATTTCGGTCATCGGGCTATTTTTAATGCCCGATAATAAGCATTATCAAACATAATCACTGAGCTATTTTATGGGCCGGCCCGGGGGCTATTCTGTTTGCTCTCGGAATAGCTTGCAGCGCCCCGAAAATAGCTCTGACGGTGTGGAGAGATAGCCCAGGGCCGGCGTCGAATAGCCGGGCGTGGCCTATCCCGGTCATCCGAGGTACAGTTCGAGGCAGTGAAGGTGCTGGAACACCGACACCACCTCTGACCTGTCGAGAGCTGACCTCAACGTGGCTGACCCCATCGTACTCCCCCGCGCCACCGGGCGCGACCGTGGCTAAGGGCCGCAAGACGGGCGGCCGGGTGGCCGGCACGCCGAACAAGCCCATTGCGGAACGGCGCTCAGCCAAGCGAAGGGCTGCCCTTGCCGCCAACCAGCTCGTTGCCGAGAGCAACGCCGCGGAAGCATTGGATCTGGCACGAAAGAGCCTTCGGGCGGCGATTTCGGCACTAAATGCGCTATCTGGGCCTGATTTCGGGCCAAAAACGACGATTATTAACGAGCGTCCTAATGGCAAGCGAGCGGGCCCGGCGGCCGCGCCCCCGTCCATCCGGATGATCAAGACCATCGTGGCTGACGAGGGTGTCAGCCTCGCTGAAGCGAAGCGCATTCAGGAGCGCGAAATCGTGGCGCGAGCTGAATGGCGGCCGCCAATTAGGATGGTAGACAGAGATGCCCAGGATAGGCGGTCGCCAGAAGGGGACACTGAACAAGAAGACCGTTGAGCGTCTCGCCGCCGCGGCGGCAGCGGGAGGCGGCGCGCCCAGCGACGAATATCTTGCCTCCCTAAAAAGCGCTCTGCCGCCCTATCGGCTGGAGCGCACCGAGGCGCTGGTGCCGTATGCGCGCAACGCCCGCACCCACTCGCCGGCGCAGATCGAGCTGATCGTCAGGCTGATCACCGAGTATGGCTGGACCAACCCGATCCTGGTGGACGGCAAGCTTGGCGTGATCGCCGGTCACGGGCGACTGCTGGCGGCGCGGCGGCTTGGCATGGACGTTGTGCCGGTGATCGAGCTGTCGCACCTCAGTCCGGCGCAGCGCCAGGCCTATGTGCTGGCGGACAATGCCTCCGCGACGAAGGCGGGCTGGGACGACGAGCTGCTGCGCTTCGAGCTCGGCGAGCTGCGCGATGCCGGGTTCGATCTGAGTTTCACCGGGTTTGATGCCAGCGAGCTCGGCGACCTATTCGATGAGCCGGAGTTGCCTGAGGCGGCGGCGCTGGGCGATGACAAAGCCATCCTCTGCCCCGAGTGCGGCCATCGCTTCACTTCGCGTCAGTCCGGCAACCGCGTGTAGCCGCTTTCAAAGATGCCCTTGGGGCTTACCGACCTGAACCCATCCGCGTAGATCACCGCGTATCCACCTATCTCAGCTCGCGCCGCCATTGCCGGTTCAGTCGGCGCGAAGCGCTCAACGGCATGGTCGCCGTACGGCTTTACGAGGACGACGAGGTTGCCTCCGGCGTCAACGATATCGAAAATCGGCGCTGCTTGGACGATCTTATGGGACTCGTACTTCGGCCAGTGGTTCATCCTCGGTCCTTTCAGGTTCATCGATAACCCCTTCGTCGCTTCGCCGCATCCAGCCTGGTCGCGGCGAGCGCCGCTGCTTGGTCATCCCGGTAAAGATCAGCCCTGACCCGCCCAGGCCGGCCAATGCGGCCCCACTCGCGCAGCACGTACACTCCGCCGAACAGATCGCGCTGCAGGTCCAGCACGTAGAACCGCGCCATGTTGCGCGACGGGTCGATGCGACGCAGCGCGGCGCGCGGCACCGCGTAAGCAGAGTCCCCTAAGCTCACTTCTCCGGAACCTCTCATGCTCGACGTGCTGAAAGCCAACGCCAAGACCGGCGCCATCAACGATGCGTTCGCCGCGATCGGCCGGACCGATCCCACCGACATGCCGCGCAGCAAGCTCAACACCGAGCCGGTGGCATGGGAATACCATGTCGCCTCGCACCTGCTGCGGCTGGCCGAGGCGCGGAAGAAAAAGGCGCACGCGGCCGCGGTCAAGGCCGGCGTGCTGTTCGACCACGAGAAGGAGCCGATGCCGGTCGGCACGACGGCGCTCGCCTATGCCGGCAACGTGGTGGAGATTTCGGTCGCGGTGACGACGCCGGCTGCGCGCCTCGATGCCGCGGCCTTCGTCGATGACCTGGCGGCCGCCGGCGTCAAGCGATCCCTGCTCGATCGGCTGGCCGCCGAGCACACGACGGAGAGCCGTGCGCCGCACAAGTTCACCTCGTCGCTGGCAACCGCGTAGGGGATCCACCATGGCGCGCGGGCGGCCGCGGTACAAGGTCACCGACAAGGACCGCGCGACGGTCAAGGCGATGACCGGTTACGGCATCAAGCAGGATGACGTCGCACGGGTGATCGGCATCTCCGACGTGACCTTGCGCAAGCACTTTGCCGCCGAGCTGGACGGTGCCATTGCCGAGGCGAATGCCGCAGTGGCGCAGTCGCTGTTCCAGATGGCGACCAAGGGCAAGCAGGTGGCCGCCGCGATCTTCTGGATGAAGGCGCGCGGCGGGTGGCGGGAGATCAGCGAGACCGAGGTGAGCGGCAAGGCCGGCGCCCCGATCGAATTCAGGTTCCGTTGGGAGGATTCGCCGACGCAGCACCCTTCGGCCGAGCCGGTGCGGGAATGACCGGCGTCCGCGAGGTTGTGTTGCCGTTCGCGCCGCGCGCATGGCAGCTGCCTTTGATCAACGACCCGTCGCCGCGCATCGTCGCCGTGGTGCATCGCCGCGCCGGCAAGTCGACGGCGCTGATGTGGCGTGGCCTGAAGCGGTGCCTGATCGAGCGCAAGCGGCTGCCGCGCGTCGTGCACATCCTGCCCTATGGCGTGATGTGGAAGCGGACCGGGCTGTGGGACCAGGCGATGCGCGCGGCCAGTTCGATTCCCGGCGCGCAGATCGCCAAGGCCGATCTGGCCATCAAGCTGCCCAACGGCGGCACCTGGCAGGCCGGCGGCGCGGACAACCCCGACAGCTGGCGCGGCGGCTATGCCGATGAGTGCATTATAGACGAGTTCGACGACACGCCGACGACCCTGGTTCCGCTGGTCATCGAGCCGATGCTGGCCGACCGGGACGGCTCGCTGGTGCGCAGCGGCACGCCGAAGGGGCGCGGGTTGCTGCAGGCGGCGTATGACCGGGCGAAGACCACCCCGGGTTACTCGGCCTATCTGCTGGACCACACGCGCACCGGGGCGCTCAGCGCGGAGGCGATCGAGCGGCTGCGGCAGGAGATGTCGGAAGAGGAATTCGCGCAGGAGCTCGACTGCAGTTTCGCCTCGCCGAACTCCGGCAGCTACTACGGCAAGCTGCTGAACGCCGCCGAGACCGAGGGGCGCCTGGCATCGGTGCCGTACGATCCGCTGCTGCGGGTCAGCACCGCATGGGACCTTGGCATCGACGACAGCACCGCCATCTGGTTCGCGCAGGTCTCCAAGAGCGGCCAATGGCGGGTGATCGACTACATCGAGGACAGCGGCGTCGGGCTCGATCATTATGCCCGCCTGTTGCAGGCGAAGCCGTATATTTACGACCGCCATTACCTGCCGCACGACGCCGAGGTGCGCGACCTCGGCTCCGGTCGCAGCCGCTCTGAAACGTTGCGGGGACTGGGGCTGAACCCGATTCGCATCGTGCCGGCGCAGAGTGTGGCCGATGGCATCAACGCGGTGCGCATGGTGCTGCCGAAATGCTGGTTCGACGCCGAGCGATGCGCCGCCGGCATCAAGGCGCTGCGCAATTACCGCCGCGAATGGAATGATGCCGGCCAGACCTGGCGATCCTCACCCGTGCACGACTATGCCTCGCACGGATCCGACGCCTTCCGGTATCTCGCCATGGGCGTGCGGGAGGCGGCGCCGAAGGTCGACGGGATCAAGCCGGTGCGGATCGACATGGGCGGCGGCGCAACCTCTTGGATGAACGCTTGAGGCGTGGCTGGTGTGGTTACGCTGAACGGGGATAGTGACTCCTCGCGCTCATTGAGCCGCGCCCAGCGCCGTACTTGGCGCCAAAGTAGCGCGACGCACCAGAACGCAATCCCGTTCGCGATGACCGCTGTGATGGCGAAAATGAGCGTCCAATCCATCGCTGTTTCCCTCTCCCGATAGGCTATCCTGAATGGCTCGACGGCCGAAACCGACGCAGGACGATGACGACATTCTCAAGGAAGCACGCGCGCGGTTTGAGCGCTGTGTGACCTGGGAGGCCTCCGCGCGCGCCAACGCGCTGGCCGACGCCAAGTTCGCCAACGGCGATAGCGTCAACCTGTTCCAGTGGGATCAGGGGGTGCGCAGCGGCCGCGGCGGCCGGCCGTGCCTGACACTGAACAAGACGCGCCAGCACAACCTGATGATCGTCAACGACGCGCGGCAGAACAAGGCGCAGATCAAGGTGACGCCGACCGGCGGCGAGGCGACGTTCGAGGCCGCGCAGGTGTTCTCGGGCATCGTGCGGCGCATCGAGTATCAATCGAAGGCGGTCGACGCCTACTCGACGGCGATCTACCACCAGGTCGAAAGCGGCATCGGCTACGTCCGCGTGGTCACCGACTATGCCGACGAGGACAGCTTCGACCAGGAGATCTTCGTCCGCCGGGTGCCCGACTGGAAATCGGTCTACCTCGATCCCGACGCGCAGGACTACGACAAGGCCGACATGCGGTTTGCCTTCGTGTTCAACGACATTCCGCGCGACCGCTACGAGGCCGAACACGGCGAGGGCGACATGCCCGCGCCCGCGGCACTCGACCACACCGACAACGGCTGGAACGACAAGGACCACATCCGCGAGGCCGAGTACTGGCGCCGCAACGAGCGCAGCGACACGATGCACCTGTTGTCGGACGGCCGCGTCATGCGCGAGAGCGACATGCAGGGCGACGCCGGCGCGGCACTGAAGCAGCAGAGCATCAAGAGCCGCGAGATGACATCACCCGAGATCGAGTGGTTCCGCATCGTCGGCGACCGCATCGAGGAGCGGAAGGTCTGGCCCGGCAAGTACATCCCGCTGGTGCCGTTCATCGGAGAAGAGGTGGTGATCGACACCATCATGGACCGCAAGGGTCACACCCGTGCGCTGATCGATGCGCAGCGGATGTACAACTACTGGAACAGCGGCGCGGTCGAACAGGTCGCGCTGCAGGGCAAGACCCCTTACATCGCCCCGGCGCGCGCGATCGAGGGCTATCAGGAGTTCTGGAAGAACGCCAACGTCGTCAACTACTCCGTGCTTGTCTACAACGACATGGACGACACCGGCCAGCCGATCCAGCGCCCCGAGCGGGCGCAGCCGCCGGTGATGGCGCAGGCCTATCTGCAGGGCATGCAGACCGCCCGCGAGGACATGATGATGGTGTCCGGGCAGTATCAGGCGAACATGGGCATGCCCGGCAACGAGCGCTCCGGCATTGCGATCGAGCAGCGCCAGCGCATGGGCGACAACGCAACCTATCATTTCATTGACAACCAGGCGAAGGGGATCCGCCAGGTTGGCCGCATCCTGCTCGACCTCATACCGCACGTCTATGACGTTGCCCGGGTCACCAGGATCATGGCCGAGGACGGCACCGGCAGTGACGTCCATATCGACCCGCGGGCGCCGTTGGCGCACCAGCATGTGGCGGTTCCGCCGCAGGGCGTGCCGCAGCCGATCAGCCCGGATCAGGCCAACGCCATGCAGAACGACCCGGATGCGCCGGATGTGCGGGTGATCTTCAACCCCAACGTCGGCCGCTACGACGTGGAATCGGATGTCGGTCCGGCGTTCGCGACGCGCCGGCAGGAGGCGTTCAACGCGCTGTCGGAAATCATCAAGGCGTCGCCCGACCTGGTGCACGTGGCGGGCGATCTGTTGTTCAAATCGGCGGATTTCCCGCTGGCGGACGAGCTGGCCGAGCGGCTGCGCCGCGGGGTGCCGCCGCAGTTCCTGGGCGGCCCGCCGGCGGCGGTGCTGCAGGCCCAGCAGCTGCAGCAGCAGCAGCAGGCGCAGTTCCACCAGTTGATGCAGCAGGCCCAGGCGAAGGTGGCCGGGCTCGAGGCGCAGTTGAAGGACAAGCAGGACCGGCTGACGATCGATGACTACCGTGCCGAGACCGATCGCCTGGCCGCCGTTGGCTCGATTGATCAGGCATCGCTGCAGATCATTGTCCGACAAATGGTCGAGAACATGCTGGGCACCAGTCTGACGCCGATGCTGCAGAACCATGCGGCCATCGAGCAGTCGATGCAGCCGGCGGCGCCGATGCCAGGTTCGGCAGCGGTTCAGTCGTAAGTCACCCCGGCCGTCACGGCCCAAGTGTATCACGCGGAGGATTTCCGGCAGCCTAGTCGGCGAGGTTGAGCCGTTCGGGATCACCCGCTTGGGTGGCGCTCATCTCGGTTGTCCACCCGTCTCGCCCGTCATCTCGCGCCGGCATCGGGAGGCGGATGCCGCTCGTGCACTCTAGCGAGCACCTCCAGCCACGCGGCTACGTCGGGGGGTACTGTCACCGCACCCCGTGCCCACTGGCGAACGGTGCCCTCTTGGCGCTGTAACAGGCGCGCCAAACCTCGCTGGCTCCAATCGAGCGCAATGAGGCAGGCGCGGAGACGATCGGGCGTCAGCCGAGCCATCCCAGGGCTTTGGCCGCTGTGACGCCAGCGGCGATCATCCCCGCCACACCGCCGAAGGCGCCTACCAGGATCAGCCACCGCTCACGGTCGAACTTGCGGGCTTCGGCGAAGAATTTCTGCGTTTCGGCAATATTGCGATCGATGCGCACGATCTGTTCGCGAAGATTGAGCTGATCGGCGGCGTTGGTTGAAGCATCGCTCATCGGGGTGATCCTCGAAACCGGGCATCAGCGCCTCGGTTGAAAACATATACGCATAATGCGCACATAATGCAAGCGCAAACGCGCGTGCGCCCGTCTTTTCACCACCCTCCTTAAGGAGCCCCATGAGCGAGACAACCTCCGCCCCGCAGGGCGCGACCGATCCGGTCGATCCTGCTGCGACTGCCAACGAAGCGCCCGCACCCGCCGAGACCGGTGCCGCGACGGAACCCAATGCCGAGACCCCCGACGAGGCCGGCGACAAGCCGCAGGAGAAGCCGTCCCGCGGCGACAAGCGGTTTGCTGTGCTCTCGGCGCGCCTGGCCCGTACCGAGGCCGAACTGGCCGAGGCACGTCGCCACGCGGCGCCACCGCCGCCTGAGGCCGCCGTCGACCCCGCGGTGCAGCGCCTGGCCGAGCAGCACGCCGAGAAACTGTTTCAGGAGCGCGTTGTTGCCGAACGGGTGAAGAGTTTTCATGACGCCGGCAAGGCGGCGTTTGCCGATTGGCAGGACCGTTGCCAGAGCCTGATGGAGATGGGCGCGGACCGTTCCTTCGCGGAGCTGCTGGTCGACCTGCCCGATGGCGCCAAGGTCGCCGGGGCATTGGCCGACGACCCGGAAAGCCTGGAGCAGATCGCCGCGATCAAGACCGAGCGCGGCCGCGCCATAGCACTGGGCAAGTACAGCGCCGGCCTGGCGGCCAATCCGGCGACGCCGGCGCGTCCGGTCAGCCGGGCCCCGGCGCCGATCCGTCCGGTGACCGGCACGGCGCGGGTGGCGTTCAACGAAACCACCGCCTCGCCGCAGCAGCTGGTCGAGTATTACGCGAAGCAAGCGATGGCCAAACGCGGATTGTAGTGCGGTCGAACCATCCACCATTCCGGGGGATGGAACCGCGGATAAGCCGGCGCGGACGGCTCTAAACCCCGCTGTGTGTCGTGCCTCAAATACCGCGTCGCTGCGGCTTCGAATTCTCGCGACGGACGGTGATCGTTACGCCCCAAGAGCTGATCCCGGTGAGGGGCATTCACCCGAAATCCTCGCAGGAGTCGCGGCGTCATGCCGGCTACAAACACGCTATTGAACGTAAACATGATCACCGCCAAGGCGCTGGTCGTGCTGCACCAGAAACTCAACTTCATTGGCTCGATTAATCGCCAGTATGACGACAGCTTCGCTCAGTCCGGTGCGAAGATCGGCAGCTCCATCCGCATCCGCAACCCGGTGCAGTACACCGTGTCCTCCGGCCCGACCCTGGCCGTGCAGAACAGCGTGGATACCAACACCTCGCTGACCATCAGCGCGCAGAAGCACGTCGATTTCTCGTTCTCCTCGCAAGAGTTGACGTTGAACATCGACGACTTCACCGCCCGCTACATCGAGCCGGCAATGGCGGTGCTGGCCGCGAACGTCGAGGCCGACGCGTTGTCGATGGTCAACAGCGTCTACAACCAGGTCAACGGTCAGGGCGCGGCGCAGACCTTCCGCAACATGCTGACCGCCCGCAAGACGCTGCTCGACAACCTGGCACCGCAGTCCAAGCAGTGGATGATCCGGCTGAACACCCAGGACAACGTCGACCTGGTCGACAGTCTCAAGGGCCTGTTCCAGTCGTCGCAGAAGATTTCGACACAGTACACCGACGGCGTGATGGGCTATACGGCCGGGTTTGAGTTCGCCGAGAACACCTTCCTGTCGCAGTTCACCCGCGGCGCGGAGGCCGGTTACCTGGTCAACGGCGCCGGTCAGACCGGCAACTCGTTGGTCGTCGGCACCGGCACCGGCGCAGGCAATCCAGGCGACGTGTTCACCATTGCCGGTGTCTACCGGGTGCATCCCGAGACCAAGGCGCAGACCGCGACGTTGCAGCAGTTCGTGCTGACCGCGGCGTATGCTGGCGGCGCCGGCACGATGCAGATCAGCCCGGCGATCGTCACCTCCGGCGCGTTCCAGAACGTCTCCGGCTCGCCTGCCAACGGCGCGGCGGTCACCTTCGCCGGCACCGCCTCGACCGCGACGGGCACCTCGATCGCCTACCACCCGGACGCGTTCACCTTCGCCACCGCCGATCTGGTGATGCCGGGCGGCGTCGACATGGCCAGCCGGGCGTCGAAGGACGGCCTGTCGATCCGTGTCGTGCGTCAGTACGACATCAATAACGATGTCTTTCCGTGCCGGCTCGACATCCTCTACGGCTATCAGGCGATCCGTCCGCAGCTGGCGGTGCGCTTGGCCGCCAACTGAGTTCAACCCGGCGCTCGCGGCAGCGGGCGCCGGTCCCTTTCCTCACAGCAAGGGCTTGTTCCCATGGCAGTTCCCAACCGGCTCGGTATCGGCGTCGGCCTGGTCGACAAGGGCGCGATCGACGCCAATTTCGCCACCATCACCGGCGGCGGCGGCTACTCGACCGCCGACGGCCTGACCGCGCATGCCGGGGGCGGGCAGGCCGCGTCGCTCGCGCTGACCGCGGCGATCAACCGGATCACCACGGTCGCGACCGCCGGCGACAGCGTCAGCCTGCCGTCCGCGATCGGTGGTCAGGCGATTACCGTCATCAACGCGGGTGCCGCGTCGATGAGCGTCTTTTCGTCCAACGCCTCGACGGCCGATACCATCAACGGCACGGCGGGAACGACCGGCTATGCGATCGCCGCCGGCAAGACCGCGGAGTTTATCAGTCCCGCCGCCGGGGCCTGGCACGCGCTGCTGAGCGCCTAGCCGATGGCCGCGCTCGCGACCGCCGGCGATCTCATCACGCTCGCGCTCAGGACGTCCGGGGTCAACGGCGTTGGGCAGAGCCCGCTCGCCGAGGACGCGAACGACAGCCTGATCTACCTGTCATCGATGGTCGCACAGTGGCAGCGCAAGCGCTGGCTGGTCTACGACGACGTCGACGTCTCGCTGATTTCCACCGGTGCGGCATCTTACAGCATCGGCCCGACAGGGATGTTCGCGGTTGCCCGACCGGACCGACTGCAATCGGCGTTCGCACGGATCCTTCCGGGCTCCGGCGGTGCGGCGCTCGATCTGCCGCTGGCGCTGATCCAGTCACGCGAGGACTACAACGAGATCGCGCTCAAGAGCCTGTCGACGATCCCGGTCGCGGTGTTCTACGACAGTGCGTGGCCGACCGGGACGCTGTATTTCTGGCCGATCCCGCCGGCCGCCGCCTACGAGCTGCACGTCACCGTTCCAGCCGCGCTGCCGGTCTATGTGAACCTCACTGACCCGCTGAGCCTGCCGGCGGAATACATCGACGCGCTGATCTGGGGGCTCGCGGCCCGCCTCGCCATCGCCTACGGCCAGCCGGCCAATCCGGCGCATGTCGGCGCCTATCGGGCCGCGTTGAACACCATCCGCCAGGCCAACGCGCAGATCAGCACGCTCGACATGCCTGCCGGCCTAGCCGATGGCCGCCGTGGCAGTGCCGCCGCCTCCGCCAGCCCGGCGTTCCAGAGCGGTTGGTGGTGAGGATCCCGCTTACCGGCGGCGCTTACAAGGCGCGCAGCGTGATCGCCTCGGCGCAGCGTCAGGTCAACCTCTACGCCGAGCCGATGCCGCAGGCGCAAGGTGAGCCCGCGCCGGCCGCGCTGTATCCGACCGCAGGGCTGCGGCTGCTGACGATGTTCCCGCAGGGGCCGATCCGCGGCCTGCGGCTGGCCACCAACGGTACGCTGTATGTCGTCGCTGGCTCGGGGGTTTACAGCGTCACGTCCAGCTTTGCCGCGGTGCTGCTGGGCTCGATCACGCCGGGCATCACCACGCCGGTCAAGATGACCGACAACAGCCTGACCCTGGTCATCGTCGACGGCACCGCCTCGGGCTGGCAGGTCACGCTGGCGTCGAACGTCTTCAGCCAGATCAGCGATCCCACGGGAAGCTTCCGCGGCGGCGATTTCGTCGATTACCTGGACACCTTTCTGCTGTTCAACGTGCCCAGCACGCCGCAATTCCAGTCCAGTCAAAGTCTCGCGGTGACGTTTGATCCGCTTTACTTCGCCAACAAGTCCTCGGCACCGGATCTGCTGGTCGGCCTGATCGTCGCCAAGCGCGAGATTTGGCTGATTGGCCAGCGCACCACCGAGGTCTGGTATGACACCGGCGCGCCCGACTTCCCGTTCGGCTCGATGCAAGGCGTGTTCATCGACCACGGCTGTGCGGCGAAATACTCGATAGCCGGGCTGGACAACGCGGTCTACTGGCTGTCGCAGGACCGCGCCGGCCAGGGTATCGTGATGCAGGGCGCGGGCTACGCGACCAAGCGCATCAGCACCTATGCGATCGAGAGCGAGCTTGTTTCATATCAAACGATCAGCGACGCGATTGGCTTTTGCTATCAGTATAACGGGCATTCTTTCTATCATTTGACGTTTCCGGCCGCCGACAAGACATGGCTGTATGACACGACAACGGAAGAATGGTCGGAGCTGGCCTGGCTGGACGGCAACGGCATCGAGCATCGCCACCGTGCGAACTGCGCCACGTCGGCCTATGGCCAGGTGATCGCGGGCGACTGGCAAAGCGGCAATCTCTACGCGCTCGATCCCGGCACCTATACCGATGCCGGCGCGCCGATCAAGCGGCTGCGCTGCTTTCCGCATCTGCTGAACGACGGCAAGCGGGTGTTTTACCGGCAGTTCCTGGCCGACATGGACGCCGGCACCGGCCAGACTCTGTGAACGGCTCGGCCCTGTAGGAATTTCAGATGGCACTGATCGACAGCGAGGGCTTCGGCCTGTCCACCGCGATTGCGAACTACTTCACCTATTCGGCGTTTACCGGGATTGGGGCGCAGTCCAACCTGCTATCAATCGGCACCGGTGGCCCGCAGGGCGATAATTTTCTGCTCAATTCCGTGCCGGTTGCGAACGCCGGCGTCCGCCGATTGCTACCGACGACGCCGACGACGTTCATCGTTGGTTTCCGCGCCGCTTTCATGTCGGACATGACAAACTACGTCTTCTTCAACGATGCATCCGCCAACGAGCAGTTTCACCTCGAATTCACCCCGACCGGCCAGATCAGGGTTGTCCGGAACGCGACCGTTCTCGTGACAACCGCCGCCGGGACGGTCCCCGGAACCCATTCGGCCAGTAGTCCGACCGCCTTCAATTGGGTCTATGTCGAGGTCGGTGCGACAATCTCACCAACGGCCGGCGCGGTCACCGTAAGGGTCTCCGGCGTAACGGTTGTCAACCTTACAAATGTCAATACAAACAATGCAACGGCCGGAACGACCATCAGCTTTATCGATTGGGGCGGCGCCAGCGCAAGCCTAGTCGCACCGAACGGTCTGATGCACATCTACATCTCGGACACCACCGGCGCCGCACCCTGGAACACCTTCCTCGGCGATGTGCGCGTCCAGACGCTTTATCCCACCGGCAATGACAGCGTGCAGTTCACCGCCAACGGCCTCGCGTCCAACTGGCAGAACGCCGCGCTGGCGCTGCCGGTGCCCGGAACCGATTACAATGCCTCCTCGACGGTCGGCCAGCAGGACACCTTTGCCATGGCGCCAATCAGCACGACGATCGGCGCGGTCTACGGCGTCAACGTCAAGCCCTTGCTGTTCAAGTCCGATGCCGGTGCGCGCTCGGGCCAGACGGTGCTGAAATCCGGCGCCACGACCGCGCTGGGCACGTCCACGCCGCTGCTGGCCACGGCAACGCAGATGCATACGATGTATCAGACCGATCCGAACACCTCCGCGCAGTGGGCGCTGGCGGCGGTCAACGCGGCCAAGCCCGGCTATAAGATCAGCGCCTAGTCGTGACCGATACCCGCGCCGGCCAGTCGATCGCGGAGTCGACCGAAGCAAACACGTCACCGCCGGCGGCAGCCGGCCAGCTCGCGGCCGAGATCGTCGCGCAAAGTGCCTCTGGCGTGCATGCCAGAGCGGCGCAGATCCGGACGGAAGTCGTCGCGGTCACCGGCGCGGTGCCGACCCGTGCGGCGGCGGTACAAGCCCTGATCGAGGTCATCGCCGTTCTCGGCACGCCGCCCACGCCGCCCACACCGGTGCTCACGCCGAGCCAGCTGCTGGCCGCCGAAAACAAGGTCTATCTCGCCTGGTCGGATGACCGCGGCCATAGCTTCGGCAATCCGGTCGGTGCGGCGCTCGGCAATGGCGGCGAATACCGCACCTCGCTGCAATGGCAGCGGCTTGGCATGGCGCGTGACCGCGTCTTTCAAATCCAATGGTCCTGTCCGAACGCCACCGCCCTGCTCGGCGCGTGGATCGAGACGAAGCCGGCCGAGACATAGGCAAACCGCATGGTCGCATTGCTGCCCAACGCCGAATCGCAGTTCATCGACGGCAACGGTAATCCCTATGCTGGTGGATCGCTGTGGACGTTCATCCCCGGCACGACGACGCCGAAAAGCACCTGGGTGGATCCGAACGGCCTGACCCTGAACACCAATCCGATCACGCTGGATGCCGCGGGCCGGGCGATCATCTACGGCGACGGGATCTACCGCACCCAACTGTTCGACGCCCTGGGCAACCTGGTCTGGGATCAGCTGACCAATACCGTCGTCTCGGCGGCGATGTCGCCGGTCTGCCTGGCCACCGACCTGCCGACGGCGCTGGCCGCGATGGGGGTGACCGCGGCGATTGCCTCGGAAGCCGGCATTCGCGCGACCGCCGATACGGCGCTGCAGAATGCGATCAACGGCCTGGCCAGCTCCACCGCGCTGACGACGGAGACGACGCGCGCGACGGCGGCCGAAGCGACGCTGACGACGGGCCTGGCTGCGGAAATCGCCCGGGCCGAGGCCGCCGAGGCGGCGCTGGGCTCGCAGACCAAGATCCAGGCGGGCAATGCGTCGGTCGGCGGCGACGGTCATGTCAGGGTCAACTTCACCACACCGTTCACCCAGGCGCGCGCGGTGACGACGACGGTGCTGGGTACTGGCCCGTCATCCCTCGTCGCGACGGTCAGCCTCGATGTCAACGGCTTTGATTGCTGGTATGCCCTGGGCAACAGCCAGAATACCCCGGCCACGGCGATGTCGTTTTACTGGATCGCCGTTGGCGTATGAGCGCGCTCAACGCGGGCTTTCCGACCGGGCCTTTGGTCAATCCGGCCACCGGCGAGATCAATCCCGCCTGGCGGCTGTTCCTGCTGTCGATCTACACGCGCACTGGCGGCGCGGTGGGCCTGTCGACCGGCAGTGCAGCGACGGTCACGGCGCTAGCAGACGAGACCGCCGCGCGCGAGGCCGCGGACACAGCGGCCTCGAACGCCCTGGCCGCGGAATCCATCGCGCGCGCGGCGGCTGATGCGACCAACGCCGCGGCGATCGCCGCCGAGGCCTCCGCGCGACGGATGGATCGCGGCAACAACGGCGCGGCGCTGTCAATCGAGATCGCCGCGCGGATTGCCGGCGATGCGGCCTTGTCGACTGCGCTGGCGGCCGAGACGACAGCACGCCAAGCGGGCGACACCGCCGTGCACATCCTGGCGCTGAACTTCATCGCCATGCCGACCAGCGATCCCGGCGGCGGGCAGCTGTGGCTGAACGGCAATGCGGTCTGGATCGGTTCGGCGAGCGGCATCGAGCTCGCGCTTGAAGACGCCTCGGGCCATTGGCTGACCGAGGACGGCACCGGCTACTGGTCGTGGGGAACCTGACGCGTGGCAGACACCAAGATCAGCGCGGCATCCGACGCCGGCACATTGCTGGCAACCGACAAGTTCCCGGTTGCGCGCTCGGGCAGCAGCACGGCGTTCGCCGCGACAATGGCTGAGCTGATGAGCTATGTCGACGGCGCGCTGCCGGTCGCTTCGACCAGCCTGGCCGGCGTCGTCAAGGTTGACGGATCGACCATCACCATCAGCGGCGGGGTGATCTCGGCGGCCAGCGGGGGCAGCTATACGCTGCCCACCGCTTCGACTTCCGTTCTCGGCGGCGTCAAGATTGACGGCACCAGTGTGACGATCGCCTCCGGCGTTCTGTCCGCCGCGGTTGCCAGCGTGGCCGGGCGCACCGGCGCGATCACCCTGACGCACGGCGACATCACCGACTGGAGCAGCGCGACCGCTGGCTTTACCTACACGCTGCCGACCGCGTCGACGACGACGCTCGGTGGGGTGAAGGTCGACGGCAGCACGATCACCATCGCCTCTGGCGTGATCTCCGCCGCGGCCAGCGGCTATACGTTGCCGACGGCCTCAACCAGCGTGCTTGGCGGGGTAAAGATCGACGGCACGACGGTCACCATCAGCAGCGGGGTGATCTCGGCGGTTCAGCCATCGCCGTCGTCGACCACGCCGGCGGCCGACGGCACCGCGGCGATCGGCAGCAGTGCCACCTATGCCCGGGCGGATCACGTCCATCCGACCGATACCAGCCGCGCGCCGCTGGCCTCGCCCACGTTCACCGGCACGCCGGCGGCACCCACCGCAACCGGCGGGACGAACACCACGCAGATCGCCACCTGCGCGTTCGTCACCGCGGCGGTCTCATCGGCCGGCTACACGCTGCCCACCGCTTCGACCTCGGTGCTGGGCGGCGTCAAGATTGACGGCACCAGCGTGACGATATCGTCGGGCGTCATCTCCGCCGTCCAGCCCGCCGCGTCGACGACGACGCCGAACATGGACGGCACCGCGGCCATCGGATCGAGTGCCGCGTATGCCCGGGCGGATCACGTCCATCCGTCCGATACCTCGCGCGCGCCGCTGGCTTCGCCGGCATTGACCGGCACGCCGGTAGCACCAACCGCCGCGGCGGCCAACAATACGACGCAGATCGCGACCACTGCCTATGTCTATACCGCCGTGGCCGGCGCGGTTTCGATCGCGACCACCGGCGGCACAACGACGTTGACCGCCGCGCAATACGGCTCGCCGGTCATCATCGTCACCGGCACGCTGACCAGCAACGCCACACTCTACTTCCCAAACGCCGGCGTCTGGACGGTCAGCAACCGGACCTCGGGGTCGTTTTCACTCAGCGTCCGCCCGGCGACCGGCGTCGGCGTGACCATCGCGCAAGGCTACAGCCAGGAAGTCTTCGGCGACGGCAGCAGCGGCCTTTACGTCAGCTCGACGGATTTCCAGACGCCGCCGCCGATTGGCGCCGGCGCGCCCGCCCCCGGTGCGTTCAGCACCTTATCGGCGAACGGCGCGGTGTCCGGCTCCGGTTTCACCAGTCTGCTCGCACCCTACGCGCCGATCAACGGCCCAACGTTCACCGGCACGCCGACCGCGCCGACCCCGGCGGGTGGCAGCAACACGACGCAGATTGCCACCACCGCGTATGTTATCGGCCAGGCCGCCACGGCGACGCCGCAGATGGACGGCACGGCCGCCGTTGGCACGACGACGACGTTTGCCCGCGCCGATCACGTCCATCCCAGCGACACCAGCCGCGCGCCCTTGGCCAGCCCGGCGTTCACCGGCACGCCCACGGTGCCGACCGCGGGTGCGAACACCAGCACGACGCAGGCCGCCTCCACGGCCTTCGTGCTGGGCCAGGCAAGCGCGATCGCACCCGTCAGTGACAGCGTTGCGACGGTTGGTGTGGCGACGACGTTCGCGCGCGCCGATCACGCGCATCCAGCGGTGCCCAACATCGGCCGGAACAAGCTGCACAATGGGCAATTCGCCATCGCCCAGCGCGGCGCGGGCGCGTTCACGACAAGCGCCTATACGCTCGATCGATGGTCCCTGGCGATCAGCGCCGATACCGACAGCGTGACCCAGATCGCTCTTAGCGATACCGATCGGACGCAGATCGGCGATGAGGAAGCGGCCTATGGACTGCAGAACGTCTTCACCGGCACGTCCGGCAGCTCGGCCTACTCGCTCATTGTCCAGAAGACCGAAAACGTCCGCCGGCTGTCCGGCAAGACGGTCACGATCAGCTTCTGGGCCAAGTGCGCCAGCGGCACGATCAGCCTGGGCGTCAACCTACAGCAGTATTTCGGCAGCGGCGGATCACCCTCGGCGGCAGTGGCAACCAACGGTGCGGCCGCGGCGCTGACGACGACGTGGCAACGTTTTTCCATCACCCAGAGCCTGGCCAGCGCCGCGGGCAAGACGCTGGGGACAAACGGCGACGCCGGGACGTGGCTGCAACTCTGGTATTCCGCCGGATCAAGCAGTGCAACGCAGGCCGGCGTCGGCGTGCAATCCGGCACGGTGACGTTTTGGGGCGTGCAACTCGAAATTGGCAGTGTGGCGACGCCGTTCGAGAAGCTGGATATCCGTTACGATCTGGCGAACTGCCAGCGGTTTTATCAGTCTCTTACCGTGACCTCTTACGGCTACGGAGGCTCAGGAGCGGGGGTCGTGGTCAGCGCCCCGCTGCAGGTTCCCATGCGGGCCGTTCCAACGCTGACCCCGACGTGGAGCACGCTGGCAAACCTATCAAGCAACTCCGTAGCCGCGACTGCCACCGCTGTCACCGTCTCGGGCACCCCCCCATCGACATCTGGCTACGGTGTCGTTGTTTCCATCCTCGCTTCAGCGGATCTCTGATCATGGCGGCCTATCAACTCATCGCCAATGCCACCGGCATCATGCGCGCAAGCGACGGCGCGGTCATCCCCGCAGACCCGGCCAACCGGGATTTCCAGGCCTATCAGGCCTGGCTTGCCGCCGGCAACACGGCCGATCCGGCGCCGGTGCCGGCCAAACCCAGCGTCATCCCGGTTCAGGCGTTCTGGGCCCGCTTTACCGCCGCCGAGCAGGCAGCGATCGAGACCGCCGCGGCGGCAACGCCGGCAATCGCGCACGGCATGACGTTCGCGCTCGCCGCCGGGCAGGTCAACCTGCTCGGCGGCGGCGTCAACAATACCTGGATGCCGCTTGTCGTCACCGCCGGGGCGGTCACCGCGGCGCGCAGCGCGATCATTCTGACACCTTGAGGGGTCCTCGATGCGCCATTTTCTGCAAGTCGCCGCCGGCATCGATGTGCTGCCGTTGCTGCTCGAACTGAACCGACAGCCCAAGCTGTGGAACCGCCATACCGCGCGCACCGAGGGCTGCAGCCCGCATGCGGCGGTCGACGACATCTGGGTCAGGTTCCGCGATCCGGCCGAGCTTACATCCGCGCAGGCCTTCGCCGAGCCGTTCCAGCCGGTGATGTATCCGGCCTGGCACGCGCTGCCGGCGCTGCGGCCGATCGTCTTCGCGCTGATGGCCCGGCTGGCCGCGGTGCAACTGGGTGGGATCCTGATCACCCGTGTGCCGCCCGGCGCGCAGGTCGCGCCGCATGATGACCGCGGCCGCTGGCACCCCGAATACTTCACCACGAAGGTTTACATTCCGCTCGCGAGCAATGACCGCTGCGTCAATAGCTGCGCCGAGGAGACCGTTGTCATGCGCGTCGGCGAGGCCTGGACGTTCGACAACCTCAAGACCCACGCGACGATCAATGACGGCGCCGAAGACCGGATGACGCTGATCGTCTCGCTCCGCTGCGAATAAGAGGGCCGCGCCGATGGGCGACATCGAAATCCACATGGCCGACGACGTGTTCATCAAGTCGATCTCGGTGCCGCGCGCCGGGACCGAGCTCGAGCAGCACCAGCACAAGTACAACCATACCTCGATGATCGCGGCGGGCGCGGTCAGTCTCTGGGTCGATGGAAAGCATCGCGGCGACTACACCGCGCCGGCCGGCGTGCTGATCGAGGCCGGCCGCAACCATTTCTTTCGCACCCTGGTCGATCACACGCTGATCTACTGCATCCACAACCTCGCGCGGTCCGAGGTGGTCGAAGTGCTCGATGGCGACCGGTCAACGTCATCCGAAGGACGCGCTGTCCACGCGATGTCCGAAGGACGCGCTGTCCGCGCGATGGGAGACCGCTGATGCCGTGGATTGCAGCAGGCGCGGTCGGCTCCGCCGTCGTGGGCGCGGTCGGGAGCAACATCGCCGCCGGGCAGACCGCGAGCGCGGCGAAAGATGCGGCCAACCTGCAAAACCAGCAGGTCCAGGCGTCCGCCGCCCGGCTGCAGCCGTACAGCGATATCGGCCTTGCCGCTGGCCAGCAGCTCCAGACGCTCAACACCAACGGCTTCACCGCCGGCCAGCCGAACTATCTCGACATGGCGGCGGCCGCGCAGCCGAACGCCAATACCATGGCCGGCGTGGTCAATACGCCGGGCTATCAGTTCAACCTCTCGCAAGGCCTGCAGTCGACGCAGAACGCGGCTGCGGCGCGCGGCCTTGGGGTGTCCGGCGCGGCGCTCAAGGGTGCCGCGAGCTACGCGACCGGCCTGGCTGACAGCACCTATCAGAACCAGTTCGCCAACCAGCAGACGATTTTCACCAACGACCTCAACCTCAACACCGGCCAGCAGCAGAACGCGACGAACCTCTACAACCGGCTGTCCGGAACCGCCTCGCTGGGCGAAAACGCCGCCGCGGCAACCGGCTATCAGGGCGTTTCCGGGGCCAATAACGCCGGCAATTACCTTAATTCCGCTGGCCAGGCCTCCGCCGCGGGAACGCTCGGCACGGCGAACGCGGTGACCGGTTCGGTCAACAATGCCGGCAACATGTACCTGCAGCAGCAGTATCTGAACGCGCTGAGCAGCCCCGGCACGACCGGCGGCTACACCGGCCTGTCAAGTGCGACGCAAGCTAATCTTGCCGCGCATCCGGCGTTGACCGGCTACAACTCCTAGGAGGATGGCATGTCCGGTTCCAGCTCGATCCTCGATCGGATCGCCAATCCGACGACACTCAACGTCAATCCGCTCGACGCCTATTCGAAGGCGCTGACGGTCAACAACGCGCTGAATCAGAACAAGTTATTTCAGGCCAAGCAGGCGGCCGGGCAGGCGTTCCAGAACTCGCTCAATCCGGACGGCTCGACCAATCAGTCCGCACTGCTGCAGAACCTGAAGGCCGATCCAAATGCCGCGATCTACGCACCCGAAACGGCGCAGGCCGGCCAAACCCTGAGCGCCGACGAATACGGCCAGCAGGTCAAGCGCATGGCTTATGGCGCTTCGGGCTTTATGCAGATCCTCGCCGAGAACAACGGCACCGCACCCTATCAGGCGGTCAAGGATTACTACGACCGAGCGGTGCAGGATGGGCACCTTACGGCCGCGGACGAGGCAAAGGTCATGCAGGGCTTTGGTCCCGACGCGCTGGCGAACGCGAGCGTCGGGCGGCAGCGAGTGATGCAGAACATCCAGGCGCAAGAGGCGATGACCCGGGGCATGCCGCAGCCTGGGCAGCAGGATCTTGGCGGCTCGATACGCACCATAGACACCAATCCAAACACCAACCCGGGCGGCCCGGGATCTGTCGGCTCGACCGCGTATCCCACCACCGGCCCTGCCATCAACGCCGACCTGGTGAAGATCCCTGACCCCAATCATCCAGGTGCCACGTTGCTGGTGCCACGCTCCTCGCTGCCTGGGGCAAGTGGCCGCGGTGTGCCGGGCGCACCGGCCGTTCCTGTCAGCCAGCCCAACTCCCTTCCCAACGGCGGCCGTCTGCCGCCCGCGCTGACTAATCCCAATGCCACCCCAGCGCCCGCCACGTCATCTCCAGCCGCCGCGGCAACGACCTCTGCCACACCAGCGGGAGGAGCCGGTGCGACGCCAGATTCAGCCGCGGTGCCGGTGGGAGCAATTCCCGGTAGTCCGGACCCAAACCTAGTTGCCAAGAACGCCGCCGACGTCAACGCGTACCAGGCCGCCCAGCAGGGGACGCAAGCCTCCGCAGGCGACCGTGTGACGCTCGGCCACGCGCTCGATGCGCTGAAGCTGTTGCAGGATGCCCGCCTGAGCACCGGGCCGACCACCGACACGATGCACCGGATGTATGCGACTCTGCAGACCTTCGGCGCTTTGCCGCAAGGCATGACCGACAACGTCGCCAACTGGGAGCTGGCCAAAAAGGCATTGACCGCGTATGCGGCCTCGGCTGGTATCGCGGCGCATTCCGACCTCGGCCTGTCGACCTCGGCCGCATCGAACGCCAGCGTGGACGGCGTCACCAACCAGGCTGCGCAAACTGTCGTTAAGCAGCGGCTTGGCCAGATCAATCAGTCGCTCGCCATGGTCAACGAGGCACCGGACAAAACCGGCGTCGGCTTCACCGCGCATGCTTCAAGCTTCGTGCAGAACACCGACCCGCGGGCGTTCAATTTCGACGATTACACGCCCGCCGAGCGCGCCGCGATCGTCAAAAGCCTGGGGAGCAAGGACTCGCCCGCATACAAGAAATTCACCCGGTCTTTGGTGATCGCCCAGCGCAACCAGATGATCACGCCGCCGGGCTCCAATGCCGCCGGTCAGTGATTATGATCCGATCTTCGAGGCGGCCGGCAAGGAATGGAATGTTGATCCGAACCTGCTGCGGGCGATAGCGGCGCAAGAAACCGGCGGCGCAAGCGATCCTAACAGGGCGGTCAGTTCAGCCAACGCCCAGGGGTTGATGCAGATCATCCCGGAGACGCAGAAACATCTCGGGATCACCGACCCGACCGATCCCGTGCAGAGCATCTATGGCGGCGCGAAATACCTGTCCGAAGCGCTCGACAACGAGAAAACGCCCGAAGCGGCGCTGCTTTACTATCATGGCGGTCCTGACTGGCGAGATCACTACGGGCCGGAGTCACAGGCCTACGTTCCAGGTGTAGTGGCGCATTACAAGCAGCTGACCGCGGCCAACGGAAACACCACACCACCGCCTCGAGCCGCAGCAGGAGACACCGCAGTGGCGTCAGCCAAGGCCAAAGACCCATCAGGCGACGATATCCTGAATGCTTATATGGCGCCTTCGAGTGCCACTGCGTCCGGAACGCCGGCCGCCGCGGCCCCGAGCGGGAGCAGCGCTCCAGGGCAAAGTATTCTCGACGCTTACCGGACAGCCGATGCGCCGGTGATTGCCGAGGCGACCAACGACAACGCCGCCGAGCCGACGTCGATCCCGGCGGTGAACAACCTCTTGGCTGGCACCCGGCACGGCATCCAGAGCGTGGTCGATACCGCCAATCGCGCTAGCGCCTACGTGGACCGCAACGTGCCGATACTCGCCAGGCTCGATGCGCTGTTTGGCCAAAACCCGCAGGCCGCGGTCGATGCGCAACCGGCGGCGGAAGCCGCCTATCAGGCGAAATACGGCAACAGCAACTGGGCCTCGGCGGGCAATGTGCTCGGTCAGGGGATCGCCACCGCGCCGTTGATCCTCGCTGGGGGCGCCGGGCTTGGGATGCTGGGGGGCGCCGTCGCCGAGGGGGCCGGGGGCGCCGCGACGGCGCTCGGACGCGGAATTCAGGCCGGCACCGACCTGGTGACGGGTTCTGCTGCCGCGCCCGGCGCCGGATTCGTCGGCAACGCTCTGGCGCGCGGAACCGGGATGATGACCAGCGGGGCGCTGGGCGGAGCTGGCACCGCCGTTCTGGTCGGCGACGATCCAGTGACGGGTGCCAAGACCGGGGCTTTGGCTGGTCCTCTCGTCGGTGGCCTGGGCAATACAGCGGGTCTTGCATGGACCGGATCCAAGGCGCTGGGCAAGGGAGCCGTTTCCGCCGTCAACATGCTCACCGGCCGTGTGTCGACGAAGCCGATCGACCAGGAGATCGACGCCGCGATTAGCCGCGCCAAGGGCGGCAACGTGTTGGCCGGAGCGCCACCCACGCCGGCTGTGGCCGCCACTGAGGCCACCGCGCCGACGACTGCCACCGCGCCGACGATTGCCACCGCGCCGACGACCTCCACCGCGCCGACGACTGCCACCCTGCCGCCCGCGGCCGCTGCAGCGCCTGTTCCGACCTCGGTGGGGGCCGCTGCCACGACGCCATCGGATCTTACAGCCAACGCGATGACCGCAGCTCAAGCAGAGGCATCGCGAGCGACCGGATTCAATTACCGCATGGCACAGCAGGCGAAGGAGGGCTACGACAACCTCGAATACGTAAAAGGTTCCAAGCCCACGCTGGCCGAACAGCTGGGTGACCCGGCACTGGCGGCGCAGCAGCGCGTCATCGCGGCCGGCAATGAAGATTTCGCTGCATTGGATCGCGCCAACAACGAAGCCAGGATTGATCATTTCGACAATCTGGCGGGAACGCCAACAACCTTGCAGACGCTGGTCGACGCCCGTGACGCGCAAGCCCAGGCGGATCTGGCAGCGGCCTGGGCCAACAAAGCACCGGTTGATGCCACGCCGGTGCTCGATCGGGTCAATGCTGCACTGGCTGGTCCTGATGGGAAGTTGGGGCCGGTTCGCGCCGCCTTGAACGAGGTGAAATCGTCGCTGCAGAATGCCGATGGAAGCCTGGAGACCGACCCCGAACAGCTTTATGGCGCCCGCAAGAACATCGCCTTCTTGATGTCGAAGGTTGGCCGCGCGGCTAACCCGGGCTACGCCGATGGCACCGTCATGCGGCAGTTGGGTCAGGCCAAGGATGCCCTCGATGCGGTTATCGAGCCTGGCGCGCCAGGCTATCAGAAGTATCTGAACAACTATGCCGCGGCATCGAAGCCGATCGATGTGCAGGAGCTGTTGCAGTCATACCGGCCTAATCTGCTGGACGCGTCCGGCAACATGCAGCTCAGTCGCGTCAACACGATGATGAAGTCGATCGGCCAGAAGATGGCGTCTGACGTGGTCAATCCAGCGAAGTCACTGGACGACGACACGGTCGATCAACTGTTCAATCTGCGCTCGGACCTGCTGCGCCAGAACAACCGTAACCTCGCACGTCCCGCCGGCTCGGATACACAGAACAATCAGACCGTCGCCAACGAGATGGGTCTGAATGCGGTTACGGCCGGCGCCCACGTTCTGGCTTCCCATGTGCCGGGCGGAAACCTGTTGGTCGGGCCGGCGATGACCGCCGCAGTCAAGTCATCCAACGCCAAAATCCAGGCGCACCTCACCAACCGGCTGCTAAATGGTCTTCCCTTGCTGCCGCAGTGAGAGCGCGTGGGCCTTCACGGCGGCGTTTGCCCTCGCCAAGTTGTTGCAATGGTCCGCGATCTTGCGACGATCCTGCTGTTGGCGATGCCACATCGGGATGCCGCTGGCGAGCCAGCCGGCTGGAATGCAAGCGACTGCCAGGCCCCACTTGATCGCCAAGGCGCCCGGGGTGACCTCCGCGCGGTAGGATGGCAGGAATCCGACCACCAGGATGGCGAGGAAAAACATCGTCAGCGCAGGAAACGCCAGCACCCGTGCAAACCAGTGACCGACCAACCAGAAGTAAAACTCGACCACGGCAAGCACCAGGCAGACGAAGACGGCAAGTACGATCACGACACGCTCCTGTATTTTAGATCAGCCATGACCGGGCGGCCAGTAATGCAGTGCCGCGAACAGCATGCCTCCGACCGCGATCATCAGGCCGCCGAGCCGGGTCAGCAGCCGGTGCTCGATGAGCTCGGTCTGGGCGCGCACGCTGGCGATCTCGGTTCGCAGACTGGCGATGTCGGCCTTCAGTTCGCTGCGTAGACCGGCGATGTCGGCTTTGAGTTCACCCTTCACAGCGCCTATTTCGCCGCGCAGACCGGTGATGTCGGCCTTGGTCGCGACGTTGTCGTGGATCACGTCGATGATCACCGAGGCCACGCGCTCGGCCTTGCCCCGCTCAATGCCGGCGTCCTCGATCGCGTTGGCCAGGGTCAGCCGGTCGCTCATGTCCGCTTCGGCTCCCGGTACTGGTCGATAATTCTGCGGATCAGCTCGGCAACCGGGATGGCCAGCCGCGCCGCCTCGGCCGCGAGGTATTCGGCCTGCGGTTTGGTCAGCGCGATCGATCGGTAGGTTGTCGATGCCATGTGGAAACGATAGCAGATCCGGTGCGATCAATCCACCGGTGTCACACCGATTCCCGTTCACTTGATCCGGAAGCCGCCATGATGAGTGCCCCAGACAAGCCGGCCGGCCGGCCGGCGATCCACTGGAATACCGAGATATCGCTGGGCTCGATCGTGCAGGCGCTGGTCGTATTCGCGGTCAGTGCGTTCTTCTACGTGACCAACGCCGCCAACAAGACCGACACCACGGCCCAGCATCTGGTCTCTGTCGAAACCAGCGTAGTCGCCTTGCGCACCGAGCTGCTTCAGAGGATCGCCGACAACCAGGCCGAGAACAAGGTGCGGTTCGAGGAGCTGAGCCGCCAGGTCGCCGGGCTGCCAGATCAGAGTGCGATGCTGCGCCTTCTGGATGCGCGGGTCACCCGGCTGGAGGGCAACAAGGCCGATCGGGACAAACAGATCACCGATTTGAGCGCGGTGCTCTACCAGGATCACGCTGACCTGGCGGCGATTCAGTTGGCGAACCGGCCGAAGCTGGGCATCAGATGATCCGGGCCGCAGCGCTGGCGTTGCTGCTGGCAGGCTGCGCGGCCTCGCCGCCACGGCCCGTGGCGATACCCGCCACACTGCAGTCCTGCCCAGCCGGACCGGCGATCCCGGTTCCACCGGCTCGGCCGCGCACGGTCGAGTCGATCTCTGCGTGGGGCAACCGCGATGAGATCGCGCTGCGGGAGGCGCTCGCGGCGCTCGCTGCGTGCGACCGGCGTCGGGCGGCGGCAGTGCGGATGCTGCTGCCATCGCGCTGACGGCGTTCGCCTTAATGGTTGCGGAACCACGCCCGCGCCGCTTCTGCCAGGAAGCCCGACCGCGTGTCGCCAGCGGCATCCGCGGCGCGATCGATCCTGCGCAACAGCAGTTCATCCACCGTGATGTTTGCCCGCACCGCCCGCGCCCGGCTGGGCGGCTCGACCGGAACCAGGATTTCACTCCGCACGCCGCCCGGCTCCAGCCAGTCAGGCAAGGCAGACCAGAGCTCCGACGGTGTCGGCAGTTCCTGCTTGTCCTCCCGCATCAGCGCGACATGACTGCTGAGCGCGCGGGCCGCAAGTTGGGCCGCTTGCATCGGCGTGTGGCCGGCGCTGAAGCATCCGGGAAAATCGGGAAACACCACGCCGTAGCCGGCATCGGGGCCGTCTGCTTCGTCCTGCACCAGAAGGGCACGGTAGTACGCCAGCACGGACCGCCTCCATCAGCCGCCCGCCCTGATGACGTCGCGGGGCTTTCATGCGCACGACATGCTCATCAATCGCGGCGCGGTCAAATATCGGATGCGTAGTCTATGCGTATAAATGGAGCTTCATTGATGACCGACGCCACGCCTGAGCGGCTGATTCAGCTGCTGGAACAGGTTGTTTCCCGGCTGGACGACCAGGCCGTGCCGTGTTTTGCCGGCGCCCACTGGACGGTGCGGCTGTGCCGCTGCCTGCCGGGGCGGGCTTGCCAGCAGACCGCGTGCCCGTACGGGTCGCGGACGCCGTGACCAGACGGGGGCTCAGCAACGCCGCCGCGCCGGACGCGCACTGGCGCGGGGAGCAGGCGCTCTGGGGCGCCGTCGTGCTGCAGGCGATGGAGGACATCGCCAGCCTGCCGCTCCACTCGCTCGATTATGCGGCCGCCGTCGATTTCCTGACCGCCGGCGGCTGGTGGCGCGAGGGCCGGACAAACATCGCCGACTGCATCGCGGTGCATGCCGACGACCTTGAGCGCGCCGGCCGGCGGCAGATCGCCGCCCGGCTGGCGGCGGACCGGACGGCCGCGGCGGTTGAACCCGTTCAATCCTGACCGCGCCCAGAATTCCGCGGAGACCCCTTCAGCATGGCGACATTCGACCAGGCGTGCGACATCGTGCTCGGCACCGAGGCCGGGTTCACCAGCAATGCCGCCGATCCCGGCAACTGGACCGGCGGGGCGTGCGGCAAGGGCGCCTGCCGGGGCACCAAGTACGGCATCAGCGCCAAAGCCTATCCCGACGTCGACATCGCGGCGCTGACGCTCGACCAGGCGCGGGCGCTGTACCGGCGGGACTACTGGGAGCCGATCGCCGGCGACGCGCTGCCGGCGGCACTCGCGCTGCTGGTGTTCGACGCGGCGGTGAACAATGGCGTCACGCAGGCGGTCCGCTGGCTGCAGGAAGCGGTGGAGACCTCCGGGGACGGGCACATCGGCCCCGCGACGCTGGCGGCGGTCAAGGCCGCGGCGGCCGGCCGCGGCGGCGGCGCCGTGTGCGCTGAGTTTCTCGCCCTTCGGATGAACGCCATGGCGCGGCTGCCGACCTGGGCGATGTTCGGGCTGGGCTGGGCGCGGCGGCTTTGTTCGTTACCGTATCAATCACTTCGGATGGAAGGCTGACCGATGCTGCCGCTGATCCCGCTTGCCCTGTCCGTCGCCCCCGAACTGGCCCGCTGGCTGTTCGGCGGCACCGCCGAGAAGACGACGGCCGCGGTGGCCGCCGTCGTGCAGACGGTGACCGGAACCACCGAGGCCGGCATGGCGCAGGCGGCGGTCGCGCGTGACCCGAAGGTGGCGGCCGACCTGCGCATGGCGCTGGCCAGGATCGCGGCCGAGGCGGAAGCCGGCGCGCGGGCGGCCGACCTCGCGGCGCTGCAGGCGCAGCTTGCCGACGTCGCCGGTGCCAGGGCGCAGACGGTGGCATTGGCCGCCGCCCGTTCCGCCGTCGCCTGGGGCGCGCCGATCGTCTCGTTCATCGTCCTGGTGGTGTTCGGCTGCCTGTCGTACATGATCGTCACCAAGCGGCTGCCGGAGGGCGATGCGCCGATCCTGATCGCCGGCGGCCTGCTGACGATGGCCAAGGACGCGGTGGCCTACTGGCTGGGGTCCTCGGCCGGCAGCAAGGACAAGGACGAAACGATCCGCCAGGCGCAGACCGCGCTGGCCGGCAGTGCGCCGGTGCTGGCTGGAAGCGTTCTCAGATGAACAGCGTTCTCAGATGACTTGAAATGGCTGGCGCGGGCGGCGCAGACTCCGGCCGCTGCTACGATTCTTCCCCAGGTTTGCCAACGCCGGTTCCCCAATTCGGGGGCCGGCGTTTTTGCTGTACCGGGCGCGGCGATGGGGCGCGCGCGGGAGCAACTTCGTGGGTAGTTCCGCTAGCCCGCGTGGGTTTGTGTTCACATGAACAGACGAGACCTGCGTCTTTTTCAGCTAACAAATTGAAATCATTGGTCGGAGTGAGAGGATTCGAACCTCCGGCCCCTGCGTCCCGAACACAGTGCTCTACCAGGCTGAGCTACACTCCGGCCGAGGCGCGCGTATAGACCGCCGCCCGCACCGAGGCAAGGCACGAAACCGCGCCTCAGAACCCCGCCGACTTGCCTGCGGCCGCCTTGTCCGCGGTCATCCTGTCCGCCGCCGCCCCATCCGCGGCCTTGCTCCGCCGGTTATGCCACGCCTCCATCAGTTGCAGAACCGTCGCCGCCGTCTCCTCGATCGACCGCCGCGTCACATCGATGGTCGGCCAGCCATGGCTGTTGCAGAACCGCCTGGCCCACAGCAACTCCGCCTTCACCGCATCCTCGTCCACATATTCGGCCTTGTCCGCCCGGATCGGCCCGGTCTGGCCGCCGCCGCCGATCAGCCGAAGGCGATGGCGTCGGATGTCGATCAGTGCCTCTGGCGCCAGCGTCAACCCGACCACCGGGCACTTGATCTCCGCCAGACCCACCGGCATCGACAGGTTCGGCACCAGCGGCACGTTCGCGGCCTTGATGCCGCGGTTGGCCAGATAAAAGCAGGTCGGCGTCTTTGAGCTGCGCGAGACACCCACCAGCACCACATCCGCTTCCGCCAGTCCCGGCTGCGCCTGCCCGTCATCATGCGCCAGCACGTAATGCATCGCATCGATACGAGAGAAATAGTCGGCGTTCAGCACATACTGCCGGCCCGGCCGCGCCTCGGCCTGCTGACCGATCACGTCCTGCAGCGCCTCGATCACCGGATCCAGCACGTTCACCACCTTCACGTTCAGCCGCTGGCAGGTGGTGTCCAGCTCCAGCCGCATCGCCCGGTCGATCAGCGTCGACAGCACCGGGCCGGGCTCCGCCTCGATCCCCTCCAGCACCCGGTGAAGCTGGAAGCGGGTGCGGATCAGGCTCCATCGGTGGTACAGGATCTGCGCATGCTCGAACTGCACCGTCGTCGCCCGGGCAATGGCGTTCAGCGTCTCCCCGGTGGCGTCGGAAACCAGGTGCAGGTTGATCCGCTGCGTCTCTGTGGATTTGTCCATCCCCGACCATAGCCGGCTTACGCGCCGGCGGCGAGCGGCATCCACCCCTCGCCCGCCCCCGGCTGGCACAGCCTGGCCGTTTTGCGCTAACCTGCGAGGACAAAAATCAACCGGAGGCGCCTCTCATGCAGGACCTGGACGAGTTTACCGTCACCGACGAGACGCTGCGCCAGATGGCCGGCACGGCAAACCCCCGCTTGAAGCAGATCGCCGAGGCCGCCGTGCGCCACATGCACGCCTTCGCCCGCGAGGTGGAACTGACACCGCGGGAATGGCTGACCGGCATCCAGTTCCTCACCGCGGTCGGGCAGAACTGCAGCCCGATCCGCCAGGAGTTCATCCTGCTGTCCGACGTCCTCGGCCTCAGCGCCGTCGTCAACGCCCTGCACGACCGTAAGGCCCGAGAGCTCGGTTCGCAGAGCAGCCTGCTCGGCCCGTTCTACCGCGAAGGCGCGCCGGTGATGCCGAACGGCGCCCAGATCGTCGAGCACCCCACCGCCGAGGAGATCGTCGTCTACGGCAAGGTCACCGACAACGACGGCAGCCCGTTGCCCAAGGCGATGATCCAGGTGTGGCAGACCAGCGAGCGCGGTTCCTACGACCTGCAGGAGCGCGACGGCGAGGCGATGGACATGCGCGGCAACTTCCTGACCGGGGAAGACGGCAGCTACTGGTTCCGCACCGTCCGCCCGCTGGGCTACTCGATCCCGATGGACGGGCCGGTTGGCCGGCTGGTCAGGCAGCAGAAACGCCACGGCATGCGCCCTTCGCACATCCATTGCCTGATCGGCGCGGAAGGCCACCGCGAGCTGGTCACCGCGCTTTACTTCGGCGACGATCCCAACATCGGCTCCGACACCGTCTTCGGCGTCTCCCAGTCACTGGTGGTGGACGCCCAGGACGATCCCGGCTCACCGGTCCCCGGCCTACGCGCGGTGCACTACGACTTCCGCCTGGCCAAGGCAGCGCCGGGGGAAAGCGGCCGGGTCGGCGCCGATCCGGGCAAGCTGCAGCAGGCGGCCGAGTGATGCCGCGCAGGCTGCTGGACATCTCCTCGCCGCTGAAGGCCGGCATCAAGAGCGACCCGCCGCACATGCTGCCGAAGATCGAGTACATGGACCACCACCAGACCGCTCCGGCGATGGCGGAGTATATGGGCGTGCGCGTCGACCAGCTTCCAGACGGCGAGTACGCCGCCGTCGAGCGGGTGGAGATCAGCAGCCACAACGGCACCCACATGGATGCGCCCTACCATTTCTTCTCAAGCATGAACCACGCGTTGAAACCTGGCGGCGAGCCGTCCTGGCGGATCGACGACGTCCCGCTGGACTGGTGTTTCCAGCCCGGCGTCAAGCTGGACTTCCGGCACCTGCCGGACGGCTATGTCGCCACCCCGGGCGATGTCGAGGCGGAGCTGAAGCGCATCGGCCATGACCTGCGCCCGCTGGAGATCGTCATTGTCAACACCGCGGCTGGCGCCCGCTACGGCCAGGATGACTTCGTCGACACCGGCTGCGGCATCGGCAAGGCGGCGACGTTGTGGCTGACCGAGCGGGGGGTGAGGGTCGTCGGCACCGATGCCTGGAGCTGGGATGCCCCGTTCTCCTTCACCCGCGAAAAGGTACGCCAGACCGGCGACGCCGGCCTGATCTGGGAGGGTCATCGCGCCGGCCGCGACATCGGCTACTTCCAGATGGAGAAGCTGGGCAATCTCGACCAACTGCCGCCCGACGGCTTCGAGGTCGTGTGCTTCCCGGTCAAGCTGCACCGCGCCTCTGCCGGCTGGACCCGCGCGGTGGCTGTGTTCAGCGACTGATCCGCCCATCCGCTACGTCGACCGAGTAGCAGACATTGATCCCGGGCAGGACGGGTGACTGCGGTCGACCTGAACGCATAGTGGCATCCAGGTGTTTCATGCCGCGTCGATCGGGTCGTTCTTCCACAGACCCGATGTGGCCACCTCCAGCGAATGGCCGTCCGGATCACGGAAGTACAGGCTGCAACCGCCCTCCGGCCAATCCAGCCGGCTTTCAAGAGCAATCTCAAGATGCCTGAGGTGATCCTGCCAGGCATCCAAGGCGCTGCGGCTTATTGAGAAGCAGACATGCTGCGTGCCTTGCGCGTCATGCGGCGGAATGAAACCGAACGGCGTCCGGCTGGGCTTCGTCGAGCCGCCCTTGCGAAACAGCAGCAGAACCTGCCGTCCTGGAACCGCCATGGCGCACATCCGCTCGTCTCGAAGCAGGATCCCGAACCCGAACACACGCTCATAAAATGCCACCGAGCGGTCAAGGACTTCGACGTAAAGCGAGGTCTCAAGAATGCGGTTCACCCCAGGCGGACTGGACATCATCTGCGGCCTCGACATCATCGACACTCAACGTCGCGGGCTGCGGCCAGGTTGCGCGATTGCCGTGTCTTCCCGATGCCAGCAGACCTGGCTACAGCGTGATGAGTTCACATGCGTTCAGGCATTTCGCTGCAGCGCATAATTTGATCGCGTGATTGAGACCTCCGGCGATCCCAACTGCTTTCATCACGCTCTAAAGCGGCTTCGCGCAGGCTGGAACCGCGCAAAAGCGCGATGCTGCGCGAGTAGCCGCGTGAAACGATGAGCGAGAGCGGTTCACCCTCGGTGGAACCGCTCTAATGCCGCGCCTGGCGTCCTAAAACCAGTTTGCCTTGTCGACCACGTTCCGCAGCGGCCCGCCCGCCGCGAACGCCCGGCAGTTGTCCTGGATGATCTGGAACCGCCGCTCGTTCAGGTGCGGTCCGTACCCGGCCATGTGCGGCGTGATCAGCACGTTGGCCATCCCCCACAGCGGATGCTGCGCCGGCAGCGGCTCCTGCTCGAACACATCCAGCGCCGCACCGGCCAACTCGCCGGCATTTAGCGCCGCCACCAGGTCATCCAGCCGTGTCGTCATGCCGCGGCCGATGTTGATGAAGAACGCGCTGCGCTTCATCCGCCGGAACCTCTCGGCGTTGAAGAACCCCTCCGTCGCCGGCGTGTGCGGCACCGTCAGGATCACGAAGTCCGCCTGCGGCAGCAGCTCGTCCAGCGCGATGGGCGGATGCAGCTCCGACACCCCGTCCGGCCGCTCGGTGCGCCGGGCATCGACTGCCAGCACGCGCATGCCGAACGCCGCCAGCAGGCGCGCCGTCTCCGCCCCGATGCCGCCCAGCCCGACGATCAGCGCCACGGCGCCGGGCAGCGCGACGACGCCCTGGTCCTCCGGCGGCTTCTTCCATTCACGGCGGAGCTGCTGTGGGATGAACATGTGCAGCCCCCGCGCAAACGCCAGCACGAACGCCAGGATGTGCGCGCTGATGTGGTCGTTGTAGATCTCACGGAAGTTGGTCACCGTAACCCCGTGCGTCACCAGCTCCGGGTAGTAGTAGCCCGCCGGCGGCGCTGCCTGCGGCGCCTGCAGCCAGCGCAACTGCTGTGCCCTGGCCAACAATGCCGGACCCAACGTGCCGAACGCGGCGTCCGCGGTCTCGATCGCCGCGGCCGCGGCCGCTTCGTCCTCCGCCACCACCAGCCGCATGCCCGGTACTGATTCGCCCAGCCGCCTGGCCCAGTCCCGCGTCAGCGCGGTCTGCGGCGGCAGCATCAAGAAGGTGAACGCGTTGGTCATGGCACAACATCCGGCAACAGGCGCAGCGTCCGCCCACTCTTGCAGGATCTGCCGAACCGGCCAAGGTTATCCGGCAAGGCAGGGAGAGAACGAACCATGGAATTCGGCATGTTCCACGAATTTCAGCGCCGGCCCGGGCAAACCGAGGCCGCGGCCTTTGCCGAATCGTTCGAACAGGTCGACGAAGCCGAGGCCGCTGGCCTCGACGTGATGTGGCTCGCGGAACTGCACACCGCGCCTGAACGCTCCGTCCTCGCCGCCCCGCTGAACATCGCCAGCGCCATCGCCACCCGCACAAGGCGCATGAAGGTCGGCATCGCCGTGCAGGTGCTGCCGCTGTGTCACCCGCTGCGCATCGCCGAGGAGGCCACCACGGTCGACCACATCAGCCAGGGCAGGCTGATCTTCGGCGTCGGCCGCAGCGGCTTTCCCACGACCTACAAGGCCTATGGCATCTCCTACGCCGAAAGCCGCGAACGCTTCGCCGAAGTACTGGAAATCTTGCAGCGCGCCTGGACGCAGGAGCGGTTTTCGTTCCATGGCCAGTTCTATCACTTCGACGATATCTGCCTGGTGCCGAAACCGTACCAGACCCCGTACCCAGAGCTGCGGGTTGCGGTCAACAGCCCCGATACCTTCCAGCAGACCGGGGAAGCCGGGCTGCCGATCTTCGTTGCCACCCGCCTCGGCGACCTGAATGAGCTGGTGCCCAACCTGCGCGTCTATCGTGAGGCCTGGGCCGCCGCCGGCCACCACGGCAACGGCAAGGTCTACCTGCGGGTGCCGGTCTACATCGCCGCGACCGAGCAGCAGGCGCGCGAGGAGCCGCGGGAGAGCGTGATGTTCTTCTACAAGTATTTAGGCGAGCGGATTGAGGCCTCGGCTAGCCAGGAAGGCGCCCGTGCGATTGAAAACCGCGCCGAGCGCGGCCAGCGCCTGCTGACCATTGATTATCAGGATGTGCTGAGCAGCAAGATTGTCGTCGGCACCCCGGCCATGGTCACCGACCGGCTGGCCCAACTGAGGCAGACGCTGGGGCTGTCCGGCATCCTGGCGGAGATGAACTGCGGCATGCGCATTCCACACGCGCAGGTGGTCAACTCGCTGCGCTTGATGTGCTCCCAGGTAATGCCACATTTACGTGATTGAGCGTCTGATCTGACGTGATCCCATTGATGTCAACACGATGCATCGGCGAATCCGTTACCATTCTGGCCTTATACCGGTTTGTCACGTTGCGCCGCTGAAATGTGCTATCCTGGCGGATATCAATGATGACGCGCCATATGGGAAAGGTCCGGGAAGATGCCTTCGATGCTGCAACTGCCGTCCCGGCCTGCGACCGATCTGCGGCCGCTGCGACATTGGAAGACCGTCTCCGCCATGGACGCGGCACGCCTGCTGGGCTCGGGCAGCACCGTCGCCATCGGCTGGCTGGGCGACCGACTTGCCGCGGCCCTTGCCGACTCGTTCCTCAGCGACGCCCAGCCCAGCGCGCTGACGGTGGTCTACGCCGCGACCCACGGCGATGGCCGTAATCATGGCCTCAATCTGCTGGCACTGGAGGGCCTGGTACGCCGGGTCGTCGGCGGCCAATGGTATCCCGTCCCCGCGCTGCAGGCGCTTGCCGTCACCAACCGCATTGAGGCCTACACCCTGCCGGTCGGCGTCATCAACCGGCTGTTCCGCGACATCGCCGAAGGTCTGCCGGGCCATCTCAGCCGCACCGGCCTCGGCACCTTCACCGATCCGCGCAACGGCGGCGGTCGGCTGAACCGGCGCACCCGTGAACAATTGGTCCGCCTGGTCCGTCCCGCAGGGGATGAGGCGCTTTTGTACCACGGCTTCCCGATCGACGCGGCGCTGGTCGGCGTCGGCTTTATGGAGGGTACCGCGGCCATCGCCATGACGCGGGAATCGATGACCATTGCCCGGGCGGCACGCAAGAGCGGCGGCACCGTCATCGCACAGTTGGACCGTCTTGGCACCCTCGCCAGGCTTCCGCCCGGCCACGTTGTGGCGCCCGACAACCTGATTGATGTTCTGGTAACCGCAGATCCGCGCGACCGCTCGTGGGAGACCTTTAACCCTCTCACACCGGTCAGGCAGCACCACCATCGGCGGCTGACGCTGTCCTGAACCGCGACCCGGGCCGAAACAGCCCGGCTTATACAGCAAGGTCCGGATCAGCGGCTGACAGCCCTCAGTTCACCGCTGCCAGCGCAAGGCTGCCCACCAGAACCTCCAGCTCGCTCTGCAAGGAGCCGATCTCAGCAGCGATCTGTTCCGCCGACATCGATCCTGCACCGCTCTCCAGCCGCGCCGCCCGCCCGGCCATGCCATCGGCACCAACGTTGCGTGCAGCCCCCAGCACGCTGTGCGCCAGCCGATGGATGCCGCCAGTGTCCCCCGCTTCCGCCGCCTGCTTCATTGTCTCCAGATGCGCCCGCGTGCCCTCAGCGAACGCCTGCAGAATTTCCGCCACCGCGTCCTTGCCCAGCATCTCGCTCAACTCCTGCAAGCGAGCGGTCTTCAGCTTCGGTTCCGCCGGCTGCACGACGCGGCTGGCCATGCTGCGTCCCTCGGCGATAGCCGACCGCAGACCTTCCAGGGTCAGCGGCTTGGTGGTCACGGCGTCCATGCCGGCCTCCAGGCACGCAGCCAGACCCGCCTCACCCGATCCCGCGGTCAGCCCGACGATCGTGATGCGCCCAGTCTCGCCTTTCATCTTCCGGATCTGTCTGGTCGCCGTCAGGCCATCCATCCGCGGCATCATCACGTCCATCAGGATCAGGTCGTAGCGTGACACAGCCAGCGCCGCCAGCGCCTCGACACCATCCCCGACCGCGTCGGCCCGATACCCCAGCCTGGCAAGCATTTGCATCGCCACCAGCCTGTTGGTCGGATTATCCTCCGTCAGCAGCACTTTCAATCCCGGACCAGCGGCAGGTTCCGCCGGCGTCGGCACGGCAGCCTCGGGCGGCGCCTCCACCAGCCGCAGCGTGACGTCAAAGCGGAACGTGCTGCCCTGGCCCAGCTCGCTCTCAACGCCGATCACCCCACCCATCATCTCGACCAGCCGGCGGCAGATTGCCAACCCAAGCCCGCTGCCGCCAAACCGGCGCGAGATCGAGCTGTCCATCTGGGTGAATTGCTGGAACATCCGCTCGATCGCGTCCGGCCGGATGCCGATGCCACTGTCGGCCACCGAGAACAGCAGCCGCACCTGGCCGTCGCCCGCCGGCTCGTGCGCCATGCGCAAAGTGACCCAGCCCTGGTCGGTGAACTTGACCGCGTTGCTGACCAGATTCAGCAGCACCTGACGCAGCCGCCCTGGGTCGCCGCTGACCGCCGCGGGCACGCCCTCGTCCATGCTGGCAGACAGATGCAGCCCCTTGCCGCCAGCCTGGACCAGAAAGATCCCCACCACACCCTGCACCAGCGCCCTGGGATCAAAGGCAATCTCCTCCAGCTCCAGCCGCTGCGCTTCCAGGCGGGAGAAATCCAGGATGTCGTTGATCAGCTCCAGCAAGTGATCGCCAGACTGACGGATCAGGCGCACGTAGTCCCGCTGCGTGGCATCCAGGTCCATTTCCTCCAGCAGACCGGCAATGCCGATCACGCCGTTCAGCGGCGTGCGGATCTCGTGGCTCATCACCGCCAGGAACTCCGACTTGGCACGTGCCGCCGCCTCGGCCGCATCCCTGGCATCGGCCAGAACCTGCTCGGTCCGCTCCTGCTCGGTCACGTCGGTAAAGGTGCGCACCGCCAGGCCGTTTTCCACCATCTTGGTGCGGACCTCCAGTACGGTGCCGTTCCGCCGGGTGCGCCGGTAGACGCTGGTGCCGCCCTGCAGGCCGCCTGATTCGGCCAGCCTGCGCATCTCGGTCGCGTAAATGTTGTCGAACTCGCCCGCCGCTATCTGCCACTCAATGATCGCGTCGAACTCCGTCCCGGGAACCGTAAGGTGCGGCGGCAGGTCCAGCAGCTCCGCAACCCGTCCGTTCATCACCGCCAGGCGCCGCTGCCCATCCACCACCTGCAGTCCCTGGCTGATGTTCTCCACCGCCGCCCACAGCACCTCTCGGGACTGCATGATGTCTCGCCGATGCCGGGCAAGCACCACGCTGGCCAGCAGGCTCAGGACACTGACCACCAGGCCGATCACCACGCTGCTGCGCTGCTGCAGCCGATACCCGGCCATCGCGTCGGCCGTCGAAAATCCTACCACCGCCAGCAGGCCGTAGTCGTCAAGCCGCCGCCAACTGTAGATCCGTTCGACCCCGTCAGCCGTGGCACGCAGACGCACCGTGCCCTGCGCGGCGGCGGAAGCCTGCTTGATCAGGCCGGCGCCGGATAGGTCCTCACCCAGCGCCGCGATGCCGTCAGGCGCAGCCGAGCGCACGATCCCATCCTGGCCGACCAGCAGCAGCGCGCCTTTCCCAATATCCAGGGAGTGGTAGAAGCGCGACAGGAACGCCGGGTCCAGCGAGGCGACGACAACGCCATCGAACGATCCCTGCGCATCGACAAGCCTGCGCACGAACTGCACCGCCCACCGATGGGAGATCCGGCCCAGCACCGGACGGCTAATGAACAGCGCATCGCCCCGCGCATCGCGCGGCACCCGGAAATGTTCGCGGTCGGCAATGCTGTCGTGCCTGGCGGCGACCTCATCCAGACTGGAGTTGACGAAGATGCCGTCGCGGTCAACCAGCGACAACTGCAGCGTCACGTTACGCGCCAGCCCGCTCTCACGTTCCCAGTTCGACAGGTCGAAATGCCCCGGGTCATGTCGGCGGGCAATCCGCGCGGTGCGGATCGTCGTGTCGATCGCCTCGATCGTCCGGCGGATGTTCTCTTCGAACGCCTGGCTCAGGTTCTGCGTGTCGCGCGCCGCGGCAGAGAGCCCAGCATGCTGCTGCTGATACAGGTAGGCCGCGATGCCCAGCCACAGCAGCGCCAGGACGGGCAGTACGGCGAGGGTGGGGCGGCCAGGCATCCGCTTTCAGCCAGCCTTCTCCAACTCCGCGCGGACCGGCTCCTGCTCCAGATCCGCCATGAAGATCTCCGGCGGAACTGCCCGGCCATACAGCCAACCCTGTCCGGCATGCACTCCGGCATCGCGCACAAGCTGAGCCATCGCCTCGGTCTCCACCCCTTCGGCAATCACGTTCAGACCCAGCTCCCGTCCCAATGAGGCGCTGGCTCGGACCACCTTGCGGGAATCCCGATTGAACACCGCCTCGCGCACGAAGGCCTGGTCGATCTTCATCTCATTGAATGGCATGCGGATCAGCGACAGCAGGCTAGAATGGCCGGTGCCGAAATCGTCGATCGACAGGTTGATGCCGCGGATGCGCAGCCGGGTCAGGATCTCCGTGGCGCACGGCGTGTCGGGGATGCCCTTGTTCTCGGTGATTTCCAGCACCAGCGCGCCGGGCGGCACCGCATGCTTCTGCAGGTGCCGCTCGATACGGTCGACTATGCCGATGTCATCCAGCAGCAGCGGTGAGACGTTCACTGCCACCAGGCAATCCGGCCGCCGCCGCCGCCAGTTGGCGCACGCCTGCAGCGCCTGGGCCAGCACCGCATCGGTCAGCGCGCCAATCAGCCCGTTCTGCTCGGCGATCGGAATGAAGGCGGCGGGCGCCACCGTGCGTCCATCCGGCCTGACCCAGCGTGCCAGAGCCTCCGCGCCCACCAAGGCACCGGTTTCCAGCGACGTCTTCGGCTGGAACCAGGGCCGGATCTGCCCGTCGGCGATTGCCAGGCGCACCTGCTCGGGTGCGATCGCCAGCGCCGGCCCATGCCCATCCGCGGCAATGTCTGGCGCCTGACGCAGCAACCGCTGCAGCGCCGTCGGCAGGATCGGCTTGCGCAGCACACCCGCCGCCTTCAGCCCAAGGTCGGAGACGACGCGCTGACTGGCAGCCATTACCCGGCCGTCGAAGCTGGAGGAAAGAATGACGACCGCCGTCGGATTGTACTGCACGATCAGCGGCAGCACCTCCAGCCCGTCTTCGCTGCCCAGCGACAGGTCCAGCAGCACGAAGTCGAAGCGCAAGCCTGCCTCCAGCAAGGCTCGGGTCGCGCCAATGCTTTCCGCGCCGCTGACGGAAAGTCCAGCCTGGGTTGCAGCGTGGCTGGCGATGGCACGGTCCAGACGTTGGTCGTCAACGACCAGCAGACTTTGCGATGCCATCAGCGCCAGCCCAGTCCAACGGCCCCAGCGGTGGTCGCGGCCGCAACGACTCTGTCAGGGACGTAGAAAGTCGCAAGCGAGCAGATCGGGCCAAAGGGCATGCACCAGAGATGCCACGCGCGGGGTTAAGAAAGCCTTAACCAGACCACTTTCCGCACCCGATCAGGCCATGAGTGCGACCACGTTCAACGCTGCCGCCACGGCAACCCCTCGGCCTTCCAGCCAGCGAGCACGCCGCGGTGGCCCTGCACGTCCGGCGGCCCCTCAAAGCCGTCGGCGACGTTGAACACGTTGGGGAAGCCGGCCTCTCGCGCAGCCTCCGCCGCGGCCAGGCTGCGCGCGCCGCTGCGGCAGATGAAATAGACCCGATGCTCCGGCGCCAGGCCGGCCTGTCGCAGATCGTCAGCGAAGCTGCCGTTGCGCTGCATCGTCGGATACACCTGCCATGGTATCAGCACCGCCTGCTTGTCCGCCGCACCCAGATCGGGCACGCCGACAAAGTTCCACTCCGCGTCGGTGCGCACGTCCACCAGTTGGGCATCGGCATCCGCCTGCAGGGCTTCCCAGGCTTGGGTGGGTGCGACATTGTCAACCATTCTGAACCCTCCGGTGGGGAAAAAGGACATCCTATGACGGCTTTGTATCACGGCACCACCTGGCAGGACGATCTGGCCCAGGCTATCGGCAACACCCCACTCATCCGGCTGCGCCGAGCCTCCGAGGCGACCGGGTGCAACATTTTGGGCAAGGCCGAGTTCATGAACCCCGGCGGATCAGTCAAGGACCGCGCAGGGCTGGCCATCATCACCGACGCCGAACAGCGCGGCACCCTGCGCCCGGGCGGCACCGTCGTCGAGGGCACTGCCGGCAACACCGGCATCGGCCTGACCCTGGTCGGCAACGCTCGCGGCTATCGCAGCGTGATCGTGATGCCGGAAACCCAGTCGCAGGAGAAGATCGACTTCCTGCGCATGATCGGCGCCGACCTGCGGCTGGTCCCGGCCAAGCCCTACCGTGATCCCGGAAACTACGTCCACGTCTCCCGCCGTCTGGCCGAGGAACTGGCGGCGGAAACCGGCAACGCCATCTGGGCCAACCAGTTCGACAATCTGGCCAACCGCGAAGGTCATCGCATGACCACCGCCGCCGAGATCTGGCAGCAGACCGGCGGCAGGCTCGACGCTTTCACCTGCGCCTGCGGCACCGGCGGCACCCTGGCCGGCGTCTCCCTGGCACTGAAGGAACGCAGTCCCGCAATCCGCATCGTCCTCGCCGACCCGCTTGGTTCCGGCCTCTATGGCTGGGTGAAAAACCGCGACCTGACGGTCGAGGGCTCCTCGATCACCGAAGGCATCGGCCAGTCGCGAGTGCCGGAGAACCTGGATGGCGTGCAGGTCGACGACGCCGAGCGGATTCCGGACGCGGAGGCGCTGCAGCAGATCTACGACGTGCTGATCCATGAAGGCCTATCGGTCGGCACCTCCGCCGGCATCAACATTGCCGCGGCGATCCGTGTCGCCAGGGCCATGGGTCCGGGCCATACCGTGGTGACGATCCTGTGCGACGGCGGTTCGCGCTACCAGTCGAAGCTGTTCAACCCAGCCTTCCTGCGGGAGAAGAACCTGCCCGTGCCGCCCTGGATGAACTGACCAGCCGGCAGCACAGCCTGAACCATCAGCAGATCATGCCCGGCGATGATCTGCCCGTTGAGCCAACGTGGCCAGCAGGCGCCACCAGGACAATAAGTGTCGTGCGCCGCCGATGGCATCGTCCTCAGCCGCGCCGCCGAAACCGCGCCCGCAGCCAGTTCTGCGCCGGCCGCTCCATCCGGCGGAAGACGACATAGGCCACGCCCAGCACGGTCGTCAGATAGGCCAGCATGAACCACGCCTGCGGCACCAACGGCCTGACCGATACCCCCAGCCAGCCGAACACCAGCATCGCGGTCAGTTGCAGCGGAAAATGCAGCATGTAGCTGGCATAGGTCAGGTTCCCCACCCCGCTCAACAACGCCCGTACGCGCTGGCTGCCTGGTCTGACCACAAGCTGGGCCAGCAGCACCAGGGCGGGAAACATGAACAGGCTTGCCCCGGCGATCGCCAGCCGGTGCACCGCCACCAGCCCAGCCCCCACCGCGACCGCACCGGCGCACGCCAGGGCGACCCAGCCCCGCCGCCGCCCGTTCAACCGACCGGCCCGTTCATAAACCCGCAGCGTCAACGCACCCAGGTAGAAGAAGGTGCCTGCCCCGGTGAACGCCAGCTTGACGCCGAAGATCGCCTTGGCCAGCGGGGCGGCAACCGAAAACGCCACCACCGCGCCCACTTCGCTGCGCCAGGACGCACCCGCCAGGCGGCAGACGCAGAAGAACGCCACATAGATCAGCACCTCGGCTGACACGCTCCATGACGGCCCGTTGAACGACTCGCCCGACTGCAGACCCCACCAGTTGGCAAAACCCAGGTTCAGGGTGAAATGCCAGGCATCGTTGAAGCGGTAGACGAAGGTCTGGTTATAGCGCAGCCAGTACAGGTACTGCAGGCCGGCCACGATCAGCAGTGTCGCCAGGTGCAGCGGATACAGCCGGGAGAACCGCAGCCACGCGAACCGCCCGAAGCGCAAAGCCCCGCGCTGCAGCAGCGCGCCATATTTCCAGGTGAAGATGAAGCCGGAGATGCACCAAAACAGCTCCACCCCCTGGTAGCCATACCGGTAGAACGGCCCCAGCAGCCAGCGCAGCGGCAGCGCCGCCGTTTCCCACGGCACGGCGCTGTCGTGGCCGACGAACAGGAAGTGCTGGTAGTGCCAGACCAGCACGCCCACCGCCGCAATGAAGCGCAGCAGTTCCAGACCCAGCAGACGCGTCTCGTCGTCCCGGTGTGCTGCCCGGTCCATCTGCCCTGATCCTGCGTCGTCTAGCGCCATGAGGCGCGTTCGGGCGCACTCTCGGCGCGGTGGTAGGTGCCGGACATAAGCTGACGTACCGCCCTCAAAGCTCAGACCGGCAGGCGGATGCGGGCGCGCAGTCCGCCCAGCGGACTCTCCTCCAGCACGATCTCACCTCCATGCGCCCGAACGATGTCTCGGGCGATGGTCAGCCCCAGGCCAGTGCCCCCGGTCGAGCCGCTGGAGAACGGGCGAAACACGCTCTCACGCTTGTCCGCCGGGATACCCGGCCCGTCGTCATCCACCGTCACCAGGACAGAGCGGCCCTGCGCCGCCGCCGCCAATGTTACATGCCTTGCATGACGCCGGGCGTTGTCCACCAGGTTGGTAATCGCCCGCCGCACCGCATCGGCCCGCAGCTTCAGGGTCAGGTCCGCCGGAACATCCAGATGCAGCAGCGTGCCCGCTCGCCGAGCACCTACGGCGACGTCGTCCAGGATCACCGCCAGGTTCACCGGCTGCGCCTGCTCCGTGCCCTCGCCGCGGGCAAACGCCAGGTAGCCGCTGATCATCCGCTCCATCTCCTCGACATCGGCGGTCATCTCAACCACGTCCTGGCGCAGCTCCTCGGTGTGCGGCAGCATCGCCAGCGCCAGCCGCAGGCGGGTCAGCGGCGTGCGCAGATCGTGCGACACGCCGGCCAGCATCTCGGTGCGCTGTGCCAGGAAGCGGCGGATCCGCTCCTGCATGCGGTTGAACGCCGCTGCTGCCTGGCGTACCTCCGCCGCCCCCTCCGGGCGGATTTGCGGCACGTCGCGCCCCATCCCGAACGCCTCGGCCGACCGGGCGAGGCGGCGGATCGCGCGCACCTGGTTGCGCATGAACAGCGCGGCGATGACGAACAGGAACAGCGCCGATCCCACCAGCCAGCCAACGAACAGGAACACCGTGCCGATGGCCAGGCGCTTGCGCGGCGCCTCCACATCCAGCACGCCATCCGTTAGCTGCAGCCGGATCAGCACAGAGTGCGGGTCGGACGACCAGTCCATGTTGAAGGGAACGTTGAACTTCTCGGTCAGCGCGGCGGCCAGGTCGTCGTCCATCGGCCCAAGCACGTTCTCCCACCGGTGCGGCTCCAGCACCGCGCCCGGCTCCAGCCGGACACCCAGGGTGAACTGCTCGCGCGCCATCTTCAGCACCCACTCCCGGTCGGCGGCATTGTGCGACTGGCGCAGCAGCTCGACGGTCAGCGCGATCTCGCCGGCGATGGCACTGGACAACCTGCGCGACACGATATTCAGGTGGTTGCCATAGAACAGTTGCAGCGCGATCGCCTGCACCACCACCAGCGGCACCAGCATGATCAGCAGCGTGCGCCCCAGCAAGGACCGCGGCATCACCGGCTTGATCAGCGACCCAAACGGCAGCCGCAACGGCGAGCGCATCTCAGCTTCCCGGCTTCAGAGTGTAGCCGCGCCCGCGTACCGTGTGCAGGAAGCGCGGCTCCCGCGGGTCGGCCTCGATCTTGCGCCGCAGGCGGACCACCTGCACGTCGATCGCCCGCTCACCGGAGTCATCCATGCCCAGCGCTTCGGCAATCTCCTCACGCGACAGCACCTCGTTGGCCTTGCGCGCCAGCGCCGTCAGCAGCGCCGCCTCACCGCCGGTCAGCCGGATCGGCCCCGAGGCATCCCGCAGCTCGCCGCGTTCGACGTCGAGCACCTTGTCGCCGATGCGCAATGGCCCGACCGGTCCGCGCGGTGCGGCCGGCGGCGGCGCCCGGCGCAGCAGCGCGCGGATCCGCAGCACCAGCTCCCGCGGTTCGAACGGCTTGCCCAGATAATCGTCCGCCCCGGCCTCAAAGCCGGCGATCCGGTCCTCTGGCGCGCCGCGCGCGGTCAGCAGCAGGATCGGCAGGTCCGCGCCTTTGTCCAGCCGCAGCGACTGCGTCAGCGTTAGCCCGCTTTCACCCGGCATCATCACGTCCAGCACCATCAGGTCAGGGTTGATCGCACGTAGCTGTACCCGCGCCTCGGCCGCATCGCCCGCCGCGGTGACCCGGAACCCCTCGCTGGTCAGGTAACGCGCCAGCCGTTCGCGCAGCCGGGGATCGTCTTCCACCACCAGGATATGGCAGTCATCCGCGACGATTTCAGCCATGTTGTCGCTCAGGCATCTTCGGCCGGTCCCGTCCCATCCAGATAGGCTTGCGCGCCCTTGTCCATCATCGCCCGCATCACTGCACGGAATCCCTGCACCGCCTGTGGGCCCGCCGCGCGATAAGCCGCTGATAGCTTCTCCCGCTGCGCCTCGAACAACCGGCTTTCCAGCGCCCTGCCCTGCTCGGTCAGCGTCAGCAGCCGCAGCCGCCGGTCCTCGAACCCGGGCGCCTGGCTGACATAGCCCTGGTCCACCAGCGCATTCAGCACCCGGGCGAGCGACTGCTTGGTGATGCGCAGGATCGCCAGCAGGCCAGAGACGGTGATCCCGGGGTTGCGGCCGATATAGTGCAGCGCGCGGTGATGCGCCCGTCCTAGCTCCAGCTCCTCCAGCACCTGATCGGCCACATTGGTAAAGTCCCGATAGGCAAAGAACAGCAGGTCCTGCGCCAGGCGCATCTCCGCCTCCCCCAGGTCGACCAGCGGCGTCGGCGGCGGCAGCTTGGCGGGTGCCACGAAGCGGGGCTTGTCTCTCAGCATACCTGTCATTCATTCCTGGATCAGCTCCGTGAGCCGCCGGGATGACGGTCCACGCGCCGGCTTAATACGTCGTTCCCGGGCGAAATCAATCACATGGCAAGAGCCACCTGATACCACGGGCCAGCCTGTCGCAAATAGGTCAGCATCATTGACGTAACCCTCTTCAACGATCTAGATTATCGCTCTCTCAGCAAGAAAATTATATTGGGGACGACAATGACGTTACTTCCTTTCGACGACCGTGATGGATGGCTCTGGTTGGACGGCGCCCTTGTGCCCTGGCGAGAGGCCAGGCTGCATGTCCTTTCGCATGGCCTGCACTACGCCAGCGCCGTCTTTGAAGGTGAGCGCGCCTACAGCGGCCGCATCTTCCGCCTGCGCGACCACACCTTGCGGCTGATCAACTCCGGCCGCCTGCTCAGCTTCGACATCCCGTATTCCGCCGCCGAGATCGACGCCGCCTGCAATGCCGTGCTGCAAGCCAATGGCCTGACCGACGGCTATGTCCGCCCGATCGCCTGGCGCGGGGCAGAGCAGTTGGCGGTCTCCGCCACCGGCACCACCATCCACCTCGCGGTCGGCGCCTGGCCGTGGCCCAGCTACTTCGGCACTGAGCGGATGCAGGGCATCCGGGTCGGCGAGTCGCAGTGGCGCCGCCCGCCGCCGGACACCGCCCCGGTCAAGGCCAAGGCATCGGGCCTCTACATCACCGGCTCGCTGTCGAAGATGCAGGCGGAGCAGGCCGGCTACGCCGACGCGCTGATGCTGGACTGGCGCGGCCTGGTGGCGGAAACCACCGGAGCCAACATCTTCTTCGTCATCGACGGCCAGATCCACACCCCCGACCCCGACTGCTTCCTCGACGGCATCACCCGCCGATCGGTGATCAGCCTGGCTCGGCGCAATCAGATGACGGTGATCGAGCGGCAGATCCATCCCTCCGAGATGGCCCGCGCCACTGAGGTGTTCCTGACCGGCAGCGCCGCCGAGGTCACCGCGGTGCGAGAGATCGGCTCACTGCGCTTCACCCCCGGCACGATCACCGAGACACTGATGCGGGACTACGACAACTTGGTTCAACAATCACCGCAACAGGTCGCGCAAATCGTCGGCTGACCACATATACGATCACTCGATTGTCACGACCCGGATTTGCGCCGGGTCGCCTGCCCGCCGCTCGGTGTTCCACGCCGCTGCCATGGCAGACCTGAACCACGGAGCGACTGTGTGACCGAAGCCGACATCGTCATCATCGGGGCCGGCCTTGCCGGACTCGGGGCAGCGACTGCCGTGCGCGCCAGCGGGCGCCGCGCCGTGGTGCTGGAGGCCGCCGACCGTGTCGGAGGCCGAGCCCACACGATGTACCCGGCCGCGCTGGGCGGGGCGTGGTTCGACGCCGGGGCGATCTGGTTCCACAGCGCCGAGCATAATCCCCTGGTGCCGATCGCCGAGGCCGCCGGCGATAAACTGCTTCGCTCCGACAAGATCCGCGAGGAACGCACCTTCATTGGCAACCGCCTGGCCAGCGCGGCGGAGCTGCAGGCCTATGACGACACCTGGCCCCAGTATGAAGCCGCGGCCCGGGCGGTCCTGGCGGCCAGGAGCGATGTCTCATTGGCCGAGGTGACGCGCCAACTGCCTGAAAGCCCCTGGGCGGCGACGATCGAAGCCTGGGAGGGGCCGGTGATCTGTGCCGCCGACGCTGAGCAGTTCAGCGCGCTGGACTGGCAGCGCAACGCCCTGGGCGGCAGCAATGTAGTGCCGGACGGCGGCATCGGCGCCTTCGTGCAGCGCCGCCTGACCAGCGGGCTGGACATCCGGCTGAACACGCCGGTCCGCCGCATAACCTGGGGTGGCCGGGGCGGCCAGGTGACGGTGGAAACCAGCCGCGGCGCACTGACCGCCGCTGGCTGCATCGTCACGGTCTCCACCGGCGTGCTGGCGTCGGGCGCCTTGGTGTTCGACCCGCCCCTGCCGCCGCGCGTCACCCAGGCGATCGATGCGCTGCCGATGGGGCTGGCGATGAAAATTGCCCTGCGCGCCACCGGCCCCGACCGGCTGGACCTGCCGCCGCACTGTTCGGTGGACCGCATTATCGAGCATCCCGGTGATCCGCTGATGCCCTTCCAGTGCTGGCCGTTCGGCCGCGACTACGTGCAGGGCTGGATCGGCGGGTCGGTGGCCTGGGCGTTGGCGCAGGCGGGCGAAGCGGCGGCCGTGGACTTCGCGCTGTCTTATTTGCGCCGCGCCTTCGGCAGCCGGGTCGACAGGCTGTTCTCCGGCGGCGCGACCCTGGTCACCCGGTGGGACGCCGATCCCTGGATCCGCGGGGCGTATTGCTACGCCGTCCCCGGATCGGCCTTGGCCCGCGACGCCTTGGCGGAGCCGGTGGCGGACGGTCATCTGATGTTTGCCGGCGAGGCCTGCAACGTCGGTTTCGCCGGCACCCTGGCTGGCGCCTGGCTGAGCGGCCAGTCCGCCGCCCGCACCGCCCTGGCGGCCATCGAGCGTGGTTACGCCAAGCGAAACGTCCAAGGCGCGTGAGTCAGTCGACCGATCCGCCGCTAAGCCCGCAGCCAGTCGCGGTGGTTTTCAATCGGATCAACCAGAACGCGCGTACGCGGACGAGCGCAGCCGGCAATTCCAGGCCGCTTCCCAAATCCACCCCTGCGCCGTCCGAATAAATTCCTCACGACCTCTTGTCTCAGAATCATCAACCCCCACTTGCGCGCATACTGGAACATTCCGCGAACAATCCGACCTATGCCCGACCCCAACTCTGAACCGACTCCTTCTGCACCGCTTCCCAGCGCGCCCTATGATCCCGAGGCCATCTTCCAGCAGGATGGTCCGCTCGACCCCTGCGTCATGCTGGACACCATCCAGGCCATGATGCGCGCCCTGCCGCTGGACGCGCCGGAGCCTGAGGCTGTCAGGCAACGCCGGATGGTCGCCGCCCTGGCCGCCCTGGCCGCCACCAACCCACGCGACCCGATCGAGGTGATGCTGGCCGCACAGGCTGTCTCCGCCTACCACGCCGCCTGCGCTTGCTGGCGCATCGGCATGAACCTGCGCCACCCGCGCGGTGACAGCACCCGCCACATCTCCGCCGCCGCCACCGCCGCGCGCACCTTCGACACCATGCTGCGCGCCATCGAGCGGCGGCAAGCCAAGCCGCTGTCTGTCCCCGTCGGCCGCCCCGCCCCGCGGGACTGGTCGGGCGACGGGCTGCGGCTGACCCTGGAAGCCATCGTCGACCGTATCCGGCGCCACGATGCCGCCCCATCGCATGGGTCCGCTGCCGAGCTGCCGTCAGCCGGCGAACCGGACGTCGAGTGGACCGACGAGGATGTCGCCCGCGTCGAGCAAATGAGCGAGGAGGCACGCTTCGAGCAGGAGAACGAAGGCCTCGACCTCGCCAACACCGAGGGCATCCTGCCGGGCGGCGGCATGATCATGCCGGAGGATCCCACCCCCAACCAGGCCAAGTACATCGCCCGCCGTCTCGCGCTGATGTACCGGCGCGAACACGCCGAGAACCTGCGCAAGGGCATCAAGGGGTATCCGCGGATCAGGCCGCTGCGCACCGGCGACCGGGTGCCTTGACCCGGCCGCATCGTCGGTCCTCTATTTCAGCCGCCTCGATCATCGCGGGCGGCGGCAGGAGACAGACCGATGACGCAGATTGCCGGCCTTGAGGTCCTGGGTCTCGGCCTGCACTTCGAGGACCTGCCGGTCGGCCGCAGGTTCCGCACCATCGGCCGCACCCTGACCGAAGCCGACCTGGTGAACTTCATCGGCGTCACCGGCATGACCGAAGTGCTGTTCTCCAACACCGAGTTCCTGCGCCAGGAAAGCGACATCCGCCAGCGCGTCGTGCCCGCCGCCATGGTCTACGCCTTCGCCGAGGGCCTGCTGGTGCACGCCACCATGCAGCACACCGGCTTCGCCTTCCTGAACATGCAGCTTGACGTAAAGGCGCCGACCTTTGCCGGCGACACCATCCACGTGGAATGCGAGGTGGTCGAAAGCCGCCGCAGCAACAGCCGCCCGAACCGCGGCCTGGTGCGCACAAGCAACCGCGTGGTCAAGCAGGACGGCACCACCGCGATCACCTACAACCCCCTTCGCATGGTCAAGGCTCGGGCGAACCGGTAACCGCGTGTTATGAAAGATCCCGGGCGAACCCGACCCTTCACAACTCGTTACCTGCAGGAACGACACAGAGGGCAAACACCGACATGTTGACCATTTTGATCATCGTGCTCGTCGTCTTGGCTTTGGGTGGCTTCGGCCACAGCGGCTACCGGCAAGGTTGGTATGGCGGCTACAGCGGGCCGCCGGGCGGCGGTTGGAACGGTGGGCTGCTGGGTGTCCTGCTGGTCCTGCTGCTTCTGTTCCTGCTGTTTGGCGGAGGCGCCAGCTATTTTGGTCCGGGCCCGACGGTCACGCATTAGAGCGTGATCCGCGCAGGTGGCATCACACGGAGCAGTGAATCACGCGATCAAACAACATGTTAGAGAGGGGTCCGTGAGCCAATGCGAACGGACACCGCTCTAGCAGCGAAAGAAAGCTGGGTCCCGACGGCATAGACCAATCTCAGGCTTTTCCACTAGAGCAACGTCAGCCTGACTGGCACAGTCGGGTTGACAAAGTTGCTCGTGAAACAATGAGCTAGACCGCGCTGACTGTTCCAGTCAGCCTGGAAGCGGTCTAGACGAAAGCCGCTGGAGGCTATCGCACGTCCTCGTAACCCTGCGCGAGCCCCCGGCGGATGCCAAGGGCCCAATTGATCCCGGTCTTAAGGAAGACCCAGTTGGCCCGCAGAGCCCCCCAATGGGCGACACGGCGATCCGAGGTGATGACAACGCGGGAGACCAACCGCACGCGCCCCAGCCGTGACAGCCGGACGCAAAGTTCGGCGTCTTCCATCACCAGCATGGTCTCATCGCAGCCACCGACAGCCAGGAAGTCGGCGCGCCGAAAGAACATGGCATGATCGCCAAACAGCAACCGCAGTCCGCGGCAGAACAGCCTTGGCCGGACCAGGAGCGGTGCATACCAGGTCTTGATCCAATTGTGGAAGCTGGTCGCCCGCTGCACGCCGCCTGATCCGCATAGCACGGCCGTGAACCCAGCCAGCGCGACGGACCGCTCCGCCAGGGTGGATCGAATGACCGCAACCGCGTCCTTGGGCAACAGCGTATCGGCATGCAGGACACAAACGATCGACGCCGATACCTCTGCCACCCCAGCATTGATCCCGGCTGCGCGTCCAGGCCGTGGACATTGGACAACGTGCAGCCCTGCCGACGCCGCAATAAAGCGACTTTGGTCGACGCTGCTGCCGTCCACGACGACAACCTGGTCAGGCGCCGGATCCAGCGCCGCCAAGGAGCGCACCAGCTCGGGCAGGATGGGTGCCTCGTTGCGCATCAACACGACGATCGCGACGGCCGTGTCGCCCACCATGGGCTCGGCACCTCGCTTCGTCGACATGACGGTTATTCCGCAGCGGTCATGGTTGGCGAATCGTTGTGCTGCACCAGGTAGGAGCGGACGAAACCACGAAGCTGCGAGAGGTTGATCCGATATGGTTCGGAGCCGAGTGCGGCTTGGGAGTGGCGGCGATCAAACCGGCGGGCAAAGGCGAAGTACGGCATGTAGTAGCGCAGCCGGCGCATAACCAACTTGGCAGCCGGCGACAGCGGCGTCTCCGGACCGTTCACCTCGATCGCGACCCCACCCATCGGCGTCAGCTCCCGCAGCACGTCCGCAAGCTGAAGGGGATCCGCTCCGATGATGTGGAACGTCTGGCCCGCAGTCGCAGCGCCAGCGGCAATCAGGGCCACGACTTCGTCCGCCACGACGTCGACCGGGATCAGGTCCAGGGTCGTCCCCATCGTAACCGGCAGCATGATTGGCCCGGCACCCGCCATCTGCGGCTGCCGGGCGAGTTGCCGCAGCCTGTCGACGACCTGATAGAAGCCGGAGTGCGACGACATGCGATGGGTCACCGAATGCGCGATCACAATGCTCGGGCGCATAATGCGCCATGCCACGCCGGCCGCGGCACAGCGATCCCTGACCAAGTCCTCCGCAACCCACTTGCTGTCCTCATAAGGGTTGTTGAAGTGCAGTGGTCGGGGGTGCTCGTCTTCCAGGATCTCGCCCTGCCGGTCGCCGGCGACGTAGGCTGTACTGATGTAGTTAAACGCGGCGATGCCCGGCAGCCACGGCAACGCCCGCAGCACGGCCACTGTCCCTTCGACGTTGGTGCGCCACAGGGCAGCGCGGTCGGCCTCGCGGAAGGACAGATTGGCGGCGCAGTGGATAAACTCTGCCGGGCCCCGCATCCAGGCCTGTGCCCGGTCGATCCAGGTTGGATCATCCATATCCCCCGGGATCGCGTCGGCCCGGCTCAGCATATCGTCCAGGCTTGCATCCTCATTGTCGGCAGCCTGACATAAGGCTGCACGCAACCGGACCTGCCCTTCCGCAGCGTTGGCTGCCCGCACCAGGCAGCCGATCCGGGCAGCCGGATCACGGTGCAGCCAACGCAGGGCAAGATGCGAGCCAACGAACCCGGTGGCGCCGGTAAGAAGAAGGTCCATCCGATTACCCTGTCAGTGTAGTTGTGGGCGGAAGCAGCAGGACGACGGCGTCCATCACTTGCCCGTCATGAGGATCAGTAAGTCCCCGGCCTGTCATTACGGTTGTAACGATCCAACGTCTTGTATTGGCGCTCATCGCGACGACGTGCAGCCGTGCAGCAAGGCCATCTGGCGCCAGGGTCAACCGCAGCCGTAACGACAGGGAAGCCTGCATTCAGCCTGTGACCCGCGAGCGTGCGGGTCGACGTCCCACAAGGCGGCATGTGACGAGATCGCCGGCGACGGCTAGGGGCAGTGGTGTTCACAATCTCGTCGCGAGACGTGCCTGCAGGTTGGACTTTCCCGTCGGAAGCAACACGGCTTTGCTAGAGTGTCCTGGTCGGTTTGAAAGTTCGTTCAGTGCCGATCCACAATGCGACGAACTTTCGAGCCGGGACGCTAGCGCCCGAAGCGGCGCATCCGCTCATCCACCCGCGCCAGAAACCGCCGGCAGGTCGTCTCGGTGGCGACGTTCATGTGGTACTGCGCCAGATAGGTCCGCGTCGCCCGCCAGCCGGTCAGCCAGTACAGATAGCGCGTCAAGATCCGCCTTGGCGGATCACCCATCCACACCGCCATGTAGCGCGGCCGCCCATACGTCACCACCGCGCCCAAATGCCGGATATGCGTCAGCGCCGGCTGCACCCGCCCCTCTGCCAGCTTGAACGACACCCCCGGCATCAATACGCGGTCCAGGAAACCCTTCAGGATCGCCGGCGGCCCAAAGCACCAGGTCGGATGGCACAGCACCAGCGCTTCGGCCGCCAGCAGCCGCTCGACATAGCCGGCCACCGGCGTGCGGTTGCGCGATTCGTCGTGATAATGCCGCCGTTCCGTCGCATCCAGCACCGGGTTGAAGCCCTCGGCATACAGGTCGCAGTCGTCGACCTGATGCCCGGATTGGCGCAGCGCCGCCACCACCGTGCGGTGGATGGCCGCGCTGAAGCTGTCTTCCAGCGGGTGCGCGAAGATGACCATGATCCGCATCAAACGACCTGCGGCAGAGTCACCCGGGACATCCCGCAGGCGATGCCGATGGTGATCACGCGCTCCTCGCCGGCGACATAGTCCGCCGCCTGCGCACCGGTGCCGGGATTGACGGCGTAGGACGGGCTGGCCGCCGCGGCCAGCGACAGCCGCAGCGCCCACCCCGCGGGCACCGTCACGCACACCGCCCGCATCGGCAACTCGATCACGCCGGCTGCTCCGTCGACCCGAGCATGGCCCTGCGTCAGGCTCCAGGCCCGCCCATCAGGGGTCAGCAGCGATAGCACCGCATCGATGTCGAAAGACTCCTGGTCGGCTTCCAGGTGCAGGCTTGCCGAGACCCGCCCGCACAGCAACAGCGATTGCGCTAAAGGCTGGGTGTCATAGACCGCGACATCGGCCCGATCGTCGACGCCGGCGCGGTCCTGCATGCCGCCCGGCGGGCTGCCGTGACCGCCCATCGATGGCGCCGGCCGCCAGGGATCATGCACGATCCAGTCGGTTCCGCCGCGCCCGGCATCCGGCGTCAGCCTGCCGGCGCTCGCCGCCGCGGCCAGGCCGTCGCTGGCAAGGAACAGGTTCCACGGCCGGGTTTCCGGCCAGCCGGCGAACCGCCGCCAGCCCCGCGTGCCGACATCGAACAGCGCCAGCCCGCCCGATCGTCCCGCAACCAGGCGCGCATCGTCGCGATCCTTCAGATGCCGGTCGAACCACGCCACCTGGGCAACGTCCACCTGAGACACCGCCTCGGGACCGAAATCGACACCGCCAACCCGTCTGCCCCATGGTTGATGCCCCCATGGCCCGACATGCAGCGCCTGTTCGCATCCGCCGGCGCAAGCCGCCTCATACCCAGCCAGCGTGCCCATCAGCATCTGGTCGTACCAGCCGCCGACATGCAGCATCGGCACATCCATACCATGATCCGCCAGCCTGGTTGCCGGCGCCACGTCGTCCCAGAAGGCATCCGGCTGAGGATGCGTCAGCCACTGGTCATAATGCGTCCAGTGGCCGAACCGGCGGATGACATCGGGGCGGCTGCGGTGCGGTTCGTGCAGCGGCAGCGCCTGGGCGGCAGTGCGCAGGGCGTGGGCGGCAATCCGGTCGCCATCGTGCGTCGCCTTGATGAACCCCATCTGCAGCCCCCAGGCCAGGTTGGGTCCCAGCCGGAACGCCCCGTTCTCCCACGCCCAGTCGGTGCGCACGTCCCAACCGCCCATCGCCGGCGCCATCGCCCCCAGCGTGCCGCCACCGGCCAGTGCCAGATACTGAGTATTGGCCTGGTAGGAAAACCCATACATCCCGACCCGCCCGGTCGAGCCACTCAGCCCGGCCGCCCAGTCCACCGCCTCGGCGCCGTCGGCTTCCTCGTGCACGAACAGGTGAAACTCGCCCTCGCTGGTGCCGGTGCCGCGCACGTCCTGCACCGCGACAATATAGCCCTGCGCGGCATACCAGGCTGGGTGCGCCAGCACCAAGGTGGAAGCGATCGCTCGGCCGTACGGCTGGCGCATCAGCAGCACCGGCCAGCGCCCCGGCGCCTCCGGCCGCCACACCGTCGCATCCAGCCGGCAGCCGTCGCGCGCGCGCATCACCTCGGTCCGCGGCGCGCCAACGCTCAGCAAGCGCGGTGACCGCGGATCACCGCCCGGTCCGCGTCCGTCAGCGCCACCGGCGTGCCGCCGCGGATCAGCTCCGCAAACCCCTCGTTCGGCGTCATCATCGTCAGGCAGTACAGCTTGCCAGTACCGGTGTTCTCGACGACATGCTCGACCCCCGGCCGCAGCACCAGCACGTCGCCTGGTCCGATCGCACGGCGTTCCCCGCCGGCGATGGCGAGGCCGGTGCCCGCCATGACGAAGAACGCCTCCTCCGCCACGCTGTGCACATTGGGCGGCGTCCGCCCGCCGGGCTCGAAGATCTCCACCACCATGGTGAACGACACTCCATCGGCCAGCGGATCCAGCAGGCAGGCAAAGTAGTTGCTGTCGCTGGGGGAGATGCGGAAAGCCTGCAGCTCATCCGCGCGCCGGGCGATGCACGAAGCCTGCATCATGCCGCCAGCCCCCCAAGCATCGCGGCGGAAGTGACGGTGAAGCCGAAGATCTGGCGTATGTTCAGCAAGGTTGCCTCCCGGCAGAAATCGGGGTTGGTGGTGGCGGCACAATCCTCCAAAAGGATCGTGTCGTAGCCGAGGAAATTGGCGTCAGCCAGAGTATGCAGCACGCACTGGTCCAGATTCACCCCGGCGAACAGCAGCGTGTCCAGCCGCAGGTTGCGCAGAATGGCATCCAACGGCGTGTCCCAGAAGCCGCTCATCCGGTGCTTGGCGACATGGACGTCGGCCTCGGCCGGCGTCAGCTCATCGACAATGCCGGCCGACCAACTGCCGGCCTGCAGCACGGCGTGGCCGGTCCGCGGCAGGCGGTCGCCCAGGCCCGGGCCGTCGCCCGTCGGGTCATAGACGTGGCGCAGTGCCGGCGACAGGTTCAGCCGGTCCGGCCGGGTGCCCCAGTTGACCCAGATCACCGGCACGCCGTGCTGCCGCAGCGCCGGCAGCAGGTTGGCCAGAGGCGCGATGGGCGCCCGCGCCGGTGTCACGTCCACCCCGATGGAGGCAAGCCAGCCATCGCGGTGGCAGAAGTCGTTCTGCATGTCAACGATGACGATCCCGCTGCGCGCCAGGTCGATGGTCACCGGCCTTGGCTGCGCCGCCAGGCACAGCGCCCGCGGCACCGGTGGCACCCGCACCAGGTCGGCCTGCTCTGCCGACACCCGCCATGCGTTGCCGGCCGACGGACCCAACGTCCTCATGGGCCGCCCACCACCGCATCCATCGCCCGGAAGTCCGGCAGTGCCGCATCCAAAGCCCGCCCCGCGCGCAGCACCACCCGGTCCGCCTGCGGCCGCGCCAATAGCTCGGTCATCGACCGCGCGCGGAACAGCACAAGATCAGCCGCCGCCCCCACTGCCACCTGGCCACGCCCGGCAAAGCCGCACGAGCCAGCCGGCACCGCGGCGACCGAGGCCGTCCAGCCGCCGAACGGGTGGTCCAGTTGCGCGATCCGCACCGCCTCGCGGTACACCTCCATCATGTCATAGTCGCCGTATGCATAGAACGGGTCGCGGCAGTTGTCGGAGGCGAAGGACACCGCCACGCCGGCTGCCCGGAACTCGTGCACCAGGGTGATGCCCCGCCATTTCGGCGTCCGCCCGAGGGAGCGGCCCTGCAGGTACATGTTGCACATCGGCAGGTTGATCACCCGCACCCCAGCCTCGGCGCACAGCGCGATGGTAGCGTAGGCTTCCGCCTCGCCCTGCACCGACAGCGAGCACACATGCCCGACCTGCAGCGGCGCCTTGAAGCCGCGGCGGATCGCCATGCGGGCCACCGCGTCCAGCGTGCATGAGGTCGGATCGCCGGTTTCGTCCAGGTGCAGGTCGATGCCCAGCCCGCGCGCCTCCGCCAGCGTGAAGAAGCGGTCCAGCAGCCCCTGGAACTCCGGCGAGGACGCCTGCCCGCCCTCGCCGGTGGTGGTCATGCCCAGCACCCCGCCCGAGTCCGCGACCTCATTGGCCAGTGCCACGCCGTCATCGCCGGCAAAGCGCTCCAGCGGGCAGATGGAGACCGCCTGCAGGTCGATCCGCCCGGACCAAGCCGCCCGCATGCGGCGGAACACCGCCCAGTGGGCACGGGCATGCGGCCAGTAGCTGTCCAGGTGCGTGCGCATTGCCGCGGTGCCGTGGGCGAGGGCGCATTGCAGCCCGAATTCGAAGCGCGGCTCGATGTCGGCCTCGCTGTAATGCCGGCCGCGGTCGGCGATCACTGCGTTCTTTGCGCCGGCGTGGGTGCCGTCCGGGTTGGGCTGGCGCGGCCAGGTCTGCGTCTTGTCCAGGTGCACATGCCCGTCGACGAAGCAGGGCCACACCTGCCCACGGTCGAGGTCCACCCCTGCCGGCGCCGTCCCAGCCGCGGCGATGGCGGCGATGCGTCCATCGGTCAGCCGCAGATCCAGCCGCGTCAGGCCCTCCGCGTCAACCGGGACCGCGGTTCCATCCGGCAGCCGCGGCCCTGTCGGCGACGCCGCTTGATCCAACAGCGCGGCCGGCACGGTGGCGTTGCACAGCCAGACGTCGGCGGGAAGGGTGGCAGGGAACCAGGCGGGGATCATGGCGGCATCCAGTCTGCTTGCTGCGGCTGCGGGCAAGCGGGAGTGATACAGCGTACCATACACTTCCTCCAACACGGACGATGCCCTTGCCCGCGACTTCCCAAAGCGGGCTCACACCCTCTGTCTCGGCCGACAGTCCGGCCTCAAGTCAGCGGACTCGCGAACAGCGACTGTGGAAGTCTATGTATGGAAGGACTGCGCTGTGCGTCAGGACTTTGGATGCGGGCTGGTAAGCCAGCGTCCCGCAGCTTCGGCGGTTTTATCGGGTCGCGCGTTGAACGCGACTGTCGCGGTCAGCGCACACTTGTGCACTGCATTGATGATCGCCTCGCATACAAGATCGTTGCTTGGAAGGCGGATCCCGCCGTCGATGACGACACGGTCATACACCGGAGCTTTGATCTCAGATGCTAGCGCGCTGCAGGACCGGCCGGGACGACATTGCCGATAAATCCCTTCGGCCGATCGGGCAAGAGCTCTGTCACGCGCTTGATCTTCCGATCGTTTTTGTAGAACGCCAGAACGGCATCCGCATGCTCGCGGGAGCGCCAATGGGTGGAAACCATGAGGTGGCCTGCATCGGTGACGTCTTTGATCACCTCGTGGCCGAGATATCCTTCGAGTGCTACCATGTCACCGCCTATCGCCGTGGCGAGCTGCAGCCCCTCTCCGCTCGCCTGCTCAGGGAACTTGAATTCGAAAATTGACCTGACGCTCACCGGGTCCTCCAACGCTTTTCCTGGATGGCAACGTGAAGCCCCGTTTCATGCACGGCAATTGCGCTGTGCTATCTTCACTCGTTAGCGGGGGTGCCGAATGGACCGGCTGGCGGCGATGCAGAGCTTCGTGCAGACGGTGGAGCGGGGCAGCTTCGCCGCCGCGGCAGCCGCCAGCGGCCTGTCACCTGCCATGGTCGGCAACTACGTCCGCTTCCTGGAGGCGCATCTCGGGATACCGCTGCTGCACCGGAACACGCGACGCCAGAGCCTGACCGAGGCTGGTCTAAGCTACTACGAGCGTTGCCGGTCCATCCTGCTGGAGATCGAAGCCGCGGAGGCGAGCGCGAGCGCGGCATCGACGGTGCCGCGCGGGCTGCTGCGCATCACCGCACCGCTTTTCCTTGGCACCACCGTGCTGCCGGGAATCATCGCAGGTTACGTAAGGGCGTACAATGAAGTGCGCGTGGATCTTGTTCTTGGCGATCACCGGCTGGACCTGCTGACCGACAACCTGGACGCGGCAATCAGAGCAGGCTCCCTTCCCGACTCCAGCCTGATAGCCCGCGCCTTGCCGGCGGTCCCACTCGTCCTTTGCGCATCTCCTGCCTACCTCGCCGCCCATGGGACACCGGCAAAACCGGAGGATCTGGCACTGCATGAGTGCCTTGATTTCTTCCACGGCGAGTCAAACCTGTGGCGCCTTCGTGGTCCAGATAACATCGATGTCGCGGTGCCGGTGCATGGCCGCGTTCGTATCAACAACGGACAGGGTCTGCGGACCGCTGCGTTGGGGGGCGCCGGCATCGTCATGACACCCCTCCCGGTCGTCGCCGAGGACATGGCGAGCGGCCGTCTCAAACAGCTTCTACCGGACTGCCAAGCACCGGAACTTCCACTTCATATCCTCATAAAGCCAAACACCAATGCGGCTCCGAAGCTGCGCTGCTTCATCGACATCCTTGTCGCCAGGCTGAGCCGTATCGCGAGGAGAAGCATATGATAGCGCTATCCGGCTTGAAACGACGGTTGGTGACGCGCTGCGGACAGCGTCCGCCCAATGGGTGACCGCACCGCCCTGGTTGATGGCCGCCCAAACATCCCGCACCCTGGCGCTGGCGCTTCCGCCCTCTGCACACCAACCAAAACAGGAACCGAATGGACAGACTGCTGGCTGAGCTGGGCGACATTCCGGCAACCACGGACCCCGCCCTGGTGCGGCAGAAGTCGCGCGACTTCTTCTGGTACAGCCCGGTGCTCAACCGCCAGTTGCGCGACCTCAGCGCCCAGGCCCTGATCAGCCCGCGCACCGAAGCCGAGGTGGTCCGCGTCGCCGCCGCCTGCTGCCGCCACAACATCCCCATCACCGCCCGCGGCGGCGGCACCGGCAACTATGGCCAGGCGGTGCCGCTGCAGGGCGGCGTGGTGCTGGACATGACCGGCCTCGACGCCATCGAGTGGCAGCGCCCCGGCATGTTGCGCGTCGGCCCCGGCCGCAAGCTGGTGGACATCGACCGCGAGACCCGCCCGTTCGGCTGGGAGCTGCGGATGCACCCGTCAACCAAGCGCTCGGCGACCATCGGCGGCTTCGTCGCCGGCGGCTCTGGCGGTGTCGGGTCGATCACCTGGGGCGGCCTGCGTGAGCCTGGCAACGTCGCCGCTGCCCGCATCGTGACGATGGAGCCGGAGCCGCGGGTGATCGAGCTGCGCGAGCACGACGCCCAGGCGGTCAACCACGCCTATGGCACCACCGGTTTGATCACCGCGCTGGAGATGCCGCTGGCGCCGGCCTGGCCATGGATCGACCTGATCGTCAGCTTCCCGACGTTCATGGACGCGGTGCGCTTTGGCCACGCGGTGGCGCTGGCCGACGGCATCGCCAAGAAGCTGCTGACCCCAATCGCCTGGCCGATCCCCGAGGCGTTCCGCCAGGTGCGTCCGCACTGCCCCGACGGCCAGGCGATCCTGATGGCGATGATCGCCGAACCGTCCCTGGCCGCCTTCAAGTCCATCCTGTCCCGCCGCCACCCCACCGGCTGCGTCACCTTCGAGCAGCCCACCGCGGAAGGTCCTGGCGAGGTGCCGCTGTATGAGTTCACCTGGAACCACACCACCCTGCAGATGCTGAAGCGCGACCGCGGCGTCACCTATCTGCAGGCGCTGCATCCCGCGGTTCGGCTGCTGGACAGCGTCGCCGAGATCGATGCGCTGTTCGGCGATGAGGTCATCCCGCATCTGGAGTTCCTGCGCGTCGGCGGCCAGGTGGCCGCCAGCGGCCTGCCGATCATCCGCTTCAGCACCGAGGAACGGCTGAACGCGATCATCGCCGAGCACCGCGCCCGCGGCGTATCGATCGCCGATCCGCATGTGTTCACGCTGGAGGACGGTGTCGGCCACAAGCAGGTCGATGCCGACCAGCTTGGGTTCAAGCGCCATGCCGACCCGCGGGGTTTGCTGAACCCTGGAAAGATGCGGAGTTTTCAGCCGGCGGCATGAGGCAGGCCTGAAACGCCGCCTGCGATGCTATTGTATAGAGCCGCGTCATACAGAGGCCGGGATCGACAATTGCCCGCGCCCCCGGCTTGCCTTCGACGTATGGCTCGACAGTGGCAAGATGGATCGAACCCGCACGGATCACGGCAGCCAGGGCCCGAGCACTTGCTCCAGGGTATAGCTGACGTCTTTCAGCGGTTTCCGAAGGGATTGGCCATGGGCTGCCAACGCTGCCGCGGCGAGTTCCAGCGCCGTTGGCATCTCGTCGGATACGACAACCTCCAGCGTGGGCCGAAGGCTTGGACTGACTTTTATCAGATCTTTGATGTCGGCCCTTGTCCGCAATATCGTCTCTTGCCAACCCCGGCGCGGTTCGGAGGGTGGGGAAAGCTCAGCTTGGCCAGATGCTCGATCACGGTTCTGATATGGCTTGCCAGGGACAGTCGCTCCGATCGACCCACGCTTTCGATCTCCTCGGCAATATTCGGCCAATCCAGATCGGCGTTGTTGATCAGCTCTCCGGCGGCGCGGCGACGCAGCAGCGCGGCCTGGCGCTCAGACCATTCCACAATGTCGGCGTCATAGCCGCTCATCAGCTTTAACCCCCGGCCACCGCATAGTTCCGCGTCACCTCCGCCTCGCCTTGCTGCTTCAGCAGCTCCAGCAAGCGCCGCCGCATGATCAGCCCCGGCCGGTCAGAGGTCATGTGCGCCTCGGTCCGGTGAGCCAGGTCCAAGGCCGCATCCGGATCGGTGGCTTCCAGGATGTCGCGGTCCTCATAGACCACGGCGGCATCCCAGTCGATCAGCGCCTGGGTCGGGCACTGCGCCTCGGTGTCGTTGCGGTACAGCAGTTGCACAAGCTGAATGCGGCCATCGTCGATCGGGGTGGCGCAATTGATGATGATGTGGCGGATGCTGCTGGGATAGGTCATGTCCATGCGGCGGCAGAACGGCAGGTACCAGTGGTTGCGCATGGTCCGGGTGGTGAACGGCTCGTTGATGCCGGTCACCCGGAACGCCGCCGGCGGATTGACGATGTCCACCACCGTGGTGGCGACGAAGCCGTAATCGGTCTCCTCGATCTCATACTTGCTGGGCTTCGGCTGCGCGTTGTCGCCGAACGTGCCGCGATGCACGAAGGCGAAGTGCGCATTGTCGAAGCTGTTCTCCATCAGCCGCAGCGGCGCGGTCCGCCACTGGTCATAGAACTGGAAGATCCGCCGGAAGCCCGGCGCGCCATCCTCCGGGATGTCGAACAGCGGCAGCAACGGCGTCTCCAGCGCCACCCAGACATAGCCGTAGCGCGCCTGGCAGTGGAACGATTCCACCGCGTGGCGCGGCAGGCTGGCCGCCGGATCATACTGCGGGATGCGCACCACCTTGCCGTCGCGGTCATAGGTCCAGCCGTGATAGCCGCAGACGATCCGCCCCTCGTCCATCCAGCCCTTCGACAGCTTCGCCGTGCGGTGGCAGCAACGGTCGCGCAACGCGGCCGGCGCACCGTCGGCATCCAGGAACAGCACGATGTCCTCGTTCATCAGCCGGAACGGCTTCGGTCCCTCGGTCAGGTGGCTGACCGGCATGGTCGCATACCAGAACTTGCGAAGCGTCTTCTGCTGCGTGGTCAGCATTGCCCTTACCTTTCCATCTTTACCGAACTGTCGTGCCAGTGCCCCAGCAGCAGCCGGTCAAGCCCGACCATCAGGCCGAACAACGCCACGCCGGTCAGCGTGATCAGGAACAGCGCGGCGAACATGCGCGGAATGTCCAACTGGAAGCCCGACTGCAGGATCTCGTATGCCAGGCCGGCGCTGCGCCCGCCGGTGCCGGCGACGAACTCCGCCACCACCGCGCCGATCAGCGCAAGCCCGCTGGAGATCCGCAGCCCCGCCATGAAGAACGGCAGCGCGCTCGGCACCCGCAGCCGCCACAGGGTCTGTGCCCGGCCCACCTTGTTCATGCGGAAATATGCCAGCAGCCCCGGGTCGACGCTGCGCAGGCCGATCGTGGTGTTGCTGATGATCGGGAACAGCGCGATCACCGTCGCGCACGCGGTCAGCGCCAGCGGCGTGTTCTTCACCAGGATGATGATCAGCGGTGCCACGGCAACGATCGGCGTCACTTGCAGCAGCACGGCATAGGGCAGCAGGCTCATCTCGATCCACCGGCTCTGGATGAACAGGAACGCCGTCAGCACGCCCAGTATGGTCGCCAGCACGAAGGCCGCGAAGGTGATCTTCAGCGTGCTGCCCAGCGCGTGCAGCAGAGTCGGCCCGTTCTGCAGCAGGCTTTCGGCGATGTCCGATGGTGCGGGGAACAGATAGACCGGCACCCCGAACGTGCGGCAGCAGACCTGCCACACCACCACCAGCAGCAGCCCCACCACCACCGGGGCAACCACCGGGCCAAACCACCCCTGGCTGATCAACGCGCGCATCAGCCGCGGCTCGCAATCGAGGCGTCGGTCAGCAGCGCCGACAACCCCCGGCACAACCCGGCGAACCGCGTGCTGGTGCGGAAGTCCTTGCCGCGCGGCGGCGGCTCGTCTACCGGGAACTCGGCGAACACCCGCCCCGGTGCCGAGGCCATCACCACGATCCGGCTGGACAGGAACACCGCCTCATAGATCGAGTGGGTCACGAATACCGAGGTCAGGCCACGCTCCCACGACAGCCGGGCCAGGTCTTCGTCAAGCCGGTTGCGGGTGAACTCATCCAGGGCGCCGAACGGTTCGTCCATCAGCAGCAGATCCGGATCGGTGACCAGCGCCCTGGCGATCGAGACACGCATACGCATGCCGCCCGAGAGCTGCCGAGGATAACGCCGCGCCGCCTCGGTCAGCTCTACCTGGCGCAGCGCCGCCGCCACCCGGGCTTTCGCCTGCGTGCGGTCGACCCCGGCGAAGTCCAGCGGCAGCCGCACGTTGTTCTCCACCCTGGCCCACGGCATCAGCGTGGGATCCTGGAACACGAAGGCCAACTGCCGCCCCGCTCGGCCCACCTGGGTGAAGTCGCCGCGCCACCACTGCAGCCGGCCGCCGCTGGGTTCGATCAGGTTGGCGATCAGCTTCAGCAGCGTGCTCTTGCCGCAGCCGGAGGGTCCGATCAGGCTGACGAACTCGCCGCGGCGGATCGACAGCGAGATCGGCGCCAGGCCGCGGAAGCCGTTGGCGAAGACCTTTTCCGCCGACAGCACGTCCACCACCTGAGCGCCCGTTGGGGCGTCCGCCGGCTGCGCATGGCGCATGTCGTTCATGCCAGCCTCTCGTTCATGTCAGGTTGGCGTTCATGCCATCATGATGTGCAGGTCCTTCACAAATTCCGTCGTGAAGGCGCTCTTCCAGTCGATCGAGGGCTTCAGCAGGCCGGCCTTGACCAGGAAGTCATAGGTTGCCTGCCAGCGCGCCTCGGTCATGATGCCGATGCCCAGCGTCGCGGCGGCGTCGCCGTCCAGCAGCTTGATGTCCTTCATCGTCTTGATCGCGAAGTCGATCCGGTCGTCGGTCATCTTTGGGTTGTCCTGCTTGATCAGCGCATTCGCCGGTCCGGGATTGCTCAGGTAGTCCTTCCAGCCCTGCAATGAGGCCCTGACGAACGCCGCCGCCGCCGGCCGGTTCTTCTCGACGAAGCCGGTGGTGGTGACCATCGTGCTGCCGTACGGCGGATAGCCCTCCTTGGCAAACAGGAAGAACTTCACGCCGGGATCCTGCTTGCGCGCCTCATACGGCTCCGACGTCGCATAGCCCTGCACCGCCAGCGACTTGTCCACCAGGAACGGCTGCAGGTTGAAGGTGTAGGCGCCGGCCATGTCGTCCGTGAAGCCATAGCGCTGCCGCAGCCAGGGCCAGAACGTGGTGTAGGAGGTGTTGGCGATCAGGATCCGGTGCCCCTTCAGGTCGCCGATCGCGTTGATGTCGCCGTGCGTCATCAGTCCCTGCAGGTCATACTGGAATGAGGTCGCGATGGTCACCACCGGCAGGCCCTTGGACACCGCGCTCAATGTCTGGATGTCGTAGCCCATCATGATGTCGGCGTCGCCGGCTGTCAGCAGTTGCAGCCCGTTCACCTGCGGGCCACCCATCCTGATGGTAACGTCCAGCCCGGCCTTCTGGTAAAGCCCGGTGGCCTTTGCCTGGTAGAAGCCGCCATGCTCCGCCTGGGCAAACCAACTGGTCAGGAACGTGATCTTTGTCGCTGCGCTGGCGGCACGCGGGACAATCGCCGCGGCCGCGGCGGCGCCGCCCCCGGCCAGCGCGGATCGGCGGGTGGTCTGCATCATGAATTCACCCCCAGCAATGGCATTGACATGTCCAGGCCAGCAGGAACCGTGCCACGGGAACACAGCGATCCACGCCTGCCGGAAAACCGGCCCTGGGCAATCCGCGGGCAAACGTGCCATGGCTTGGCGACGGCAACAGCAAGGGCCGAGACATGACCACACCCCGCCACTGGCAGGACCTGACCTGGCCCGAGATCCGGTCCCTGCCGGCCGACACCGTCGCCATCCTGCCGGTCGCCGCCATCGAGCAGCACGGCCCGCACCTGCCGGTCAGCGTCGATGCGACGATCAACGCCGGCATCCTGAGCCGAGCGCTGCAGTTGGTCCCGCCGCGGGCCAGCGTGCTGGCATTGCCGATGCAGTCCGTCGGCCTGTCGGTCGAGCACATCCGCTTTCCCGGCACCCTGACCCTGTCCGCCGAGACCCTGATCGCCGTGCTGACCGACATCGGCCGCGGCGTCGCCCGCTCACCGGTGCGGCGGCTGGTGGTGCTGAACAGCCACGGCGGCCAGCCGCAGGTGGTGGACATCGTCTGCCGCCGCTTGCGCGCCGAGGGGATGTTCGCGGTCAACTGCATGGCCAGCCGCCTGGGCCTGCCGCCCGAAGTGACCTTGTCACCCGAGGAAAGCCGCCACGGCATCCACGGCGGCCTGCTGGAGACCAGCCTGATGCTGCATCTGCGCCCCGACCTGGTGCGGATGCCGCACGCCATCGACTTCCGCAGCCGCTGGCTGGCGCATGAACCGGCGATGTCACTGCTGACGCCCGAGGGTGGGGTCGGCTTCGGCTGGCAGACCCAGGATCTGCATCCGGCCGGTGCGCTGGGCGATGCCAGCGCCGCCTCCGCCGCCCTCGGCCAGACGGTCCTGGAGCATCAGGCCGCTCGGCTCGCCCGCTTGTTCGAGGAAGTCCGCTGCTTCGACATCGACGCCTGGCTCAGCGCCGAGCCTGAGGCATAAACATTACTTCGCCGGCGGCGAGGCCCCGTCCCGTGCCGCGCGGCGGCCGACGGAACGGGCCGACCGATCGATCCCATGTTTGCCGCGGAAGGTAGCGGCGAACCGCGCTGCCTACTCAGCCGCCAGCGGCCGCCTGTCATGCATCGGCCGCAGCGTGCGTCCCCACGGCCCGACCCAGCTCGTGGTCCACCGCCGCTGGAACACCATCAGCCCGCCCAGCACCACCGCCGACAGCAGCGCATAGAACAGGAACCCCCAGGCGAACGTCCCGGACGCCTGCCTGGATATCCCCATGGCGTTCGGCAGGATCGCCCCGCCCAGCGCGCCGATCTCGCCAATCATCGAGCCGGCCACCGCCGTGCTGGTCGGCCAGCGCAGCGGCACCAATTGGAACAGCGCGCCGTTGCCGGCGCCCAGGGCGGCGAAGCAAGCCATGAACAGTATGGTGGTCAGTATCAATGAAGGTTGCACCGACAGCAGCGTCAGGAACCCGATCACCGCCATCAGCACGATTGCCAGCGCCGCCACCCCGCCGATCCGGTCCGCCCAGTAGCCGCCCACCGCCCGGATGCCAGAGCCCACGATCGCGGCCAGCATCGTCAGCCAGCTCGCCTGCACCATGCTGACGCCGAACTCGTTGTAATAGAACGACGGCAGGAAGGTCGATAGGCCGATGAAGCCGCCGAAGGTGATGACGTAGATCAGGCTGAAGGTCCAGCCGTCCAGCTCGCGCAGCGGCGCCAGATGCTCACGCAGGCTCTGGTGCTGGATGTCCGGCGGCTCCTTGGCCATGAAGATCATCACCGCCAGCGGCAGCAGCATCACGATGGCCGTCCAGCCGTACACCGCATGCCAGCCGAACGCATTGGCCACCGGCGGCGCCACCAGCAGCGCCACCACGGTGCCGGCGTTGCCCGCGCCGGCAATGCCCATCGCCAGGCCCTTGTGCTCCTGCGGGAACCAGCCCGCGCCCAGCGACAGCGCCACGCCGAACGACGCCCCGGCGATGCCCAGCAGCACGCCCATTGCCAGCACGTCGTTATAGGTGTTGACGAACCAGTAGCCATACAGCATCGCCAGGATGATCAGGCTCATCTCGACGATGGCGGCGTTCTTGCGCCCGATGTACTGCGACAGCACCCCCAGCGGGAACCGCATCAGCGCGCCCGCCAGCGTCGGGATCGACACCATCAGACCGGTCTGCGCCGGGCTCAGGTGGAAGCTATGGGTCAGGAACGGACCCATCGCCCCGTTCAGCACCCAGACCGAGAAGCAGAAATCGAAATACAGGAACGCGGCGAACAAGGTGGGCGGATGGCCGGACTTCATTGCCTCACGTAGACTTGCCATATGATCATCCTGGATGCTGCGGCGTCGTAAACTGCACGCACCGACCCCGGCCGTGCCTACAAATGTCACAGCAAAACCTGTGCCAATCCGAGACGGCCTAGTATCGCCCATCAGTGAAGGGCGATACGTCGGTTTGGCTTGAAGTGGCCGATTCACGCGGCGAAGCGCGTGCAGCGCTTCTCTGCGATCGGACACTAGCTGGCGAGCGGCGCCGCCGCCCATGCCGGCAAGCCGCCACACGCATCCCAGGGGCAACCTGCAGGCAGCGCCTTCAAGCCACATCTAATCTGCACGATACCGGAAGAAAAACCAGCAGGAATTGCCTTTCACACAAGCATACCTTCGGGCTGATGGGTGGCACCGTGGTCAAGTGACTTTTTAATGATCAGATGCCGTGGCGTTATTTCCATCATCCTGACTTGAATGGTTACTTTTTGATCGATAGCCTGGATCTTTGACACGAACATGAGGGCGCATGACGATCCGGGCTCTCCACCGCGCCGTCCTTGTCTGACGGGTCATCCGTATCCGAAGTGCGGCCGCCGTCTGCCACAACAGCCGCGCCGTCAGCCGTCGATACGCACTGCCCATACTGCGCCCTGCAGTGCGGCATGACGCTGTTGCCGCATCAGGGCACATTTCAGGTCGCCAGCCGGGACTTCCCCACCAACAAGGGCGGCCTCTGCCGCAAGGGCTGGACCGCCGCCAGCCTGCTCGACTCGCCCGACCGCCTGACCACCCCGCTGGCTCGGCCGCACCGCGATGCCCCGCTGCGCCCGGTCTCCTGGGACGCGGCGCTGGACCGCATCGCCGCGGCCATGCGGTCCATCCAGGCAGCACATGGCGCCGACGCCTTCGCCGTGTTCGGCGGCGGCGGCCTGACCAATGAGAAAGCCTATGCCCTGGGCAAGTTCGCCCGCGTCGCCCTTGGCACCGCCAACATCGACTACAACGGCCGCTTCTGCATGGCCGCCGCCGCCGCCGCCGGCAACGCCGCGTTCGGCATCGACCGCGGCCTGCCGTTCCCGCTCGCCGACATTCCCGCCGCCGGAGCCATCCTGCTCGCCGGCGCCAATCCGGCCGAGAGCATGCCGCCGGTCATGCAGTATTTCGACGCCCAGCGCGCCGCCGGCGGCACCCTGATCGTTGCCGATCCGCGCCGCACCGCCACCGCACGGGCCGCCCACCTGCACCTGCAACTGACCCCCGGCACCGACGCCGCGCTGGCCAACGGCCTGCTGCACGTCGCCATCCAGCACGGCCTGATCGACCGCGGCTACATCGACACCCGCACCACCGGGTTCGAGGCGGTGCGCCGCGTCGTCGCCTCCTGGTGGCCCGACCGGGTAGAGCGCATCACCGGCGTGCCCGAACGCCTGCTGGTCCGCGCCGCCGTCGCCCTGGGCGAGGCCAGCAGCGCGATGGTGATGACCGCGCGCGGCACCGAACAGCAAAGCCGCGGCGTCGACAACGTGCAGGCGCTGATCAACCTTGCCCTCGCACTGGGCCTGCCCGGGCGGCCGAACAGCGGCTATGGCTGCCTGACCGGCCAGGGCAACGGCCAGGGCGGCCGCGAACATGGCCAGAAGGCCGACCAGTTGCCGGGCTACCGCAAGCTGAACAATCCTGCCCATCGCGCCGAAATCGCCGCCGCGTGGGGCATCTCCGCCGACGACCTGCCCGCCCCCGGCCTGCCGGCGATGGAGCTGCTGAAGGCCCTCGGCGGCCCGGTGCGCGGCCTGATGGTCATGGCCTCCAACATCCTGGTCAGCGCACCCGACAGCACCGCCCTGCTGCGCCGGATGCGCAGCCTCGACTTCCTGGTGGTCGCCGACCCCTTCCTGTCGGAAACCGCCGCCATCGCCGACGTCGTCCTGCCCAGCGCGCAATGGGCCGAGGAGGACGGTACCATGACCAACCTGGAGGGACGTATCCTGCTGCGCCGCCAGGCCACCCGGCCGCCGCCGGGAGTCTGGACCGATCTGCAGATCATCAAGGCGCTGGCCGACCGGCTGGGCGCCGGCGCCCACTTCAGCGCCAGCAGCCATGAGACGTTTGCCGAACTGCGCCGCGCCTCCAGCGGCGGCCTGGCGGACTACGCCGGCGTCAGCTACCAGCGCATCGCCGCGGAGGACGGCGTGTTCTGGCCCTGCCCGGAACCGGCGGCCCAGACGCCGCGGCACCCCGGCTCGCCCAACCTGTTCGCCAGCCGCTTCGCCACCGCCGACGGCCGTGCCCTGTTCCGCGCCGTGGAGCATCGCGGCCCGGCCGAAACGCCCAGCCGCGACTTCCCGTACTTCCTGACCACCGGGCGGCTGATGGGCCACTACCAGTCCGGCACGCAGACCCGCCGGGTGCCGGAACTGGCCGCCGCGCAGCCCGATCCGTTCGTCGAGATGCATCCCGCCACCGCCCGCGACATGGGCATCCGCGACGGCATGCCGGTGCGGCTGACCACCCGGCGCGGCCAGATGTCGCTGAAGGCGCGGCTGACGCCGGACATCCGCATGGACACGCTGTTTGTCCCGTTCCACTGGGGCGGCGACGGCGCCGTTAACATCCTGACCAACACCGCGCTGGACCCGGTTGCCCGGATCCCCGAATTCAAGGTCTGCGCGGTGCGCGCCGAACCCGCCCCCCCACCAACAACCAAGCCGCCAGCCACCAAGCCGGAGACAGCATGATCGATTCAGCGCCGCGTTTCATCCAGGGGGTGTTCCCCTTCACGGGCGCCGGCTACGACCGGCCGGTGTCGCTGGCCGCCGCCAGCCTGACGGTGGCCGCGGACAAGCGTGCCCAGCCGCTGTACTTCCGCGGCGGCAACAGCAGCGACGCCATGGTCGCCGTCGCCCTGATGCGCGACGGCAAGCTGATGCGCTACTTCCCGATGGGCGCCAAGGCTTCGGTGCACGTGCAGCTCGCGGTGGTGGAAGACCTGCAGCCGGAAACCCGGCTGGAGCTGACGCTGCTGGCGCCAGAGGGCGTCAGCGGCACCGCCGTGGTCGACCTCGGCCTGGTCGAGATTTAGGAACGCATATCATGGCGAAACAGAAACTTGTTGTCATCGGCAACGGCATGGCCGGCGCCCGCGCCGTCGAGGAAGTGCTGGCCCGCGGCGGCGGCGACCAGTTCGAGATCACCATGTTCGGCGACGAGCCGTACGGCAACTACAACCGGATCATGCTGTCGAACATCCTCAGCGGCGTGCAGGACAGCAGCGAGATCTTCATCAACCCGCTGGAATGGTACGCCGAGAACGACATCACGCTGCACAGCGGCGCCCGCGTTACCGAGATCGACCGCCCGTCGCGCGTCGTGATGTCGGACAACGGGATCAAGGCGTACTACGATAAGCTGCTGATCGCCACCGGCAGCCGCGCCTTCATCCCGCCCATGGAAGGGCTGAAGGTTGTCAGCGGCGACCTGAAGCCCGGCGTGTTCGGCTTCCGCACCCTTGATGACTGCTCCGGCATCGTCGCCCGCGCCAAGGAAAGCCGCCGGGCGGCGGTGATCGGCGGCGGCCTGCTGGGGCTGGAGGCCGCGCGTGGCCTGCTGAACCACGGCTGCGAGGTGCACCTGATCCATATCGGCGGCCAACTGATGCCGGCGCAGCTCGACGGCCAGGGGGCGGCCATCCTGCGCACCGCGATGGAGAAGATGGGCATCACCATCCATCTGAACAAATCCACCACCGCGGTTCTCGGTCAGGACAGCGTCACCGGCCTGGGCTTCAAGGACGGCACCACGCTGGACTGCGACATGGTGGTGGTCGCCGCCGGCATCCGCCCGAATTGTGAGATCGCCGTGCGTGCCGGCCTGACCGTCGAACGCGCCATTGCCGTCGACAACCACATGCGCTCCGTCGACGACTTCAACATCTACGTGGTGGGAGAGTGCGCGCAGCACGGCGGCAAGGTCTACGGCCTGGTCGCCCCGTTGTGGGAGCAGGCGAAGGTGTTCGCCGACCACATCACCGAAACCGACACCACCGCTGCCTATCACGGCTCCAAGCTCGCCACCAAGCTGAAGGTGATGGGCGTGGAACTCGCCTCGATGGGTGTCACCAACCCCGCCGACGACGCCGATGAGACGGTGCAGTTCAGCGAGCCAAGCCGCGGTATCTACAAAAAGCTGATCGTCCGCGACAGCCGCCTGGTCGGCGCCATCCTGATGGGCGAGATCAGCAAGGCCGCCTTCCTGATGCAGGCGTTCGACCGCGACAGCAAGCTGCCGGATGAGCGGCTGTCGCTGCTGTTCGACCTGGGCGCGCCGCCGCAAAAGGTCACGTTGGATGAAATGCCGGCCGAGACCCAGGTGTGCAACTGCAACGGCGTGACCAAGGGCGCGATCGGCGCCTGCGTGACCGGTGGCAGCCGCACCGCCACCGCGGTGATGAAGGCCACCCGCGCCGGCATGGGCTGCGGCTCGTGCAAGTCGTTGGTGGGTGAGCTGGTCGACTGGTTCTGCGGCGGCGCCGCCGAGGCGGATCCATCCGTCCACTACTACGTCCCCGGCATCCCGCTGACCAAGCCGGAGCTGGTGAAAACCGTCCGTGAGATGGGCCTGCGCTCGGTGTCCGCGGTGTTCGCGGCATTGACCGACGGGCATGAGGACGCCGCCAGCAAGCCGGCCCTGGCGTCCCTGCTCGCCACCATCTGGGCCGATGAGTACGACGACGAACGCGACGCCCGCTTCATCAACGACCGCGTGCACGGCAACATCCAGAAGGACGGCACCTTCTCGGTGATGCCGGAGATGCCGGGCGGCATCTGCACACCCGCCGAGCTGAAACGCATCGCCGAGGTGGCGGAGAGCTTCAAGGTGCCGCTGGTCAAGGTGACCGGCGGCCAGCGCATCGACCTGGTCGGCGTTGCCAAGCAGGACCTGCCGGCCGTGTGGCAGGCCCTGGACATGCCGGCCGGCTGGGCCTGGGGCAAGAGCTACCGCACCTGCAAGAGCTGCATCGGCACTGAGTTCTGCCGCTTCGGCCTGGGCGACAGCATGGCCCTGGCCAAGCGCATCGAGCAGCGCTTCCGCGGCCTGGACACCCCCGGCAAGATGAAGCTGGCCACCGCCGGCTGCCCGCGCAACTGCTCTGAGGCGATGGTCAAGGACGTCGGCGCGGTCGCCATCGGCGACGGCAAGTGGGAGATCTACATCGGCGGCGCGGCCGGCGCGCATGTGCGCAAGGGCGACCTGCTGGCCACTGTCGGCAGCGAGGAAGACGTCCTGCTGTACACCGGTCGTTTCATGCAATACTATCGTGAGAACGCGAAATACAAGGAACGCAGCTACACCTTTGTTGAGCGTGTGGGCCTGGAGCGGATCAGGGCGGTGGTGCTGGACGACAGCGACGGCATTGCCGATGCACTCGACGCCGCATTGGAGAAATCCATCGCCGCGACCTTCGATCCATGGACCGAACGCGCCCGGCCGAAAACCGCAAACCAGTTCGAGGATGTCCTAGCAGGAGAGGAATGACATGACGCAGGAACGCGCGATCGGGCACATCTCTCAGGTGCCGCTGGGTGAGGGCCGCAACTTCGACGTCGACGGCACGGTGATCACCGTCTTCCGCACCCGCGGCCAACTTGTGTTCGCCACCCAGCCGCGCTGCCCGCACAAGGGCGGCCCGCTGGCGGACGGCTTGCTGGGCGGCACGCTGCTGGTCTGTCCGCTGCATGAGACCACGTTCGACCTGCGCACCGGCGAGTCGGTTAACGCCAACTGCCGCCTCCGCACCTATCCGGTCCGAACGGCAGCGGACGGCCGGATCATGTTGGAACGGGTCGAGATGGTGGCCGAATAGCCGCCCCTCCATGCGCTGCCGGTCCGCCTCCCGGACCAGCGGCAACGGCGTTTCCCCCACCAGGCCGCGCCACGATCCACCTCGCCGCCGCGTCGCGACAGCCCAACCAGTGGCGCGCCCTACCGCCGCACCCCGAACCCCGCCAGTTGCGCGTACCCCCGCACAATCTCCGTCAGCTCCGCCTCGCTCGCCACATCCTCCACCCGCGCAAAACCCCCTGGCGCCCGCGCGGCGACCAGATCCACCACCCGTTCCGGGCCACCCGAGCGGTTCGACCGCACCACCGCGGCCGTCGCCGGCAGCCGCTCCGCCTCATACGCCGCCAGGGCTTCCGCCACCGGCCGCCGGGTCAGCAGGTCGGCCAGGCAGCGCGCATCCAGGATCGCCTGCGAGGAGCCGTTCGCCCCGACCGGATACATCGGGTGGGCGGCGTCGCCCAGCAGCGACACACGGCCCTGCGTCCACCACGGCAGGGGATCGCGGTCGCACATCGGGTATTCGAAGATTTCGTCGGTTGCCTGGATCAGCCGGCCGACATCGATGAACGGCAGGCGCAGCCGTTCGACCAGATGGCGGAACGCCTGATACTCGCCGCGGCGGGACCAGCTTTCGCGGGCCGGCGGCGGCGCGTCGGGATCGGCGACATGGGCATAGATCACCCAGTTGGTCAGGCGGGTTTCCGGCGTGCGGCCCGGCGCGATCGGATAGAGGACGAGCTTGGCAATCGCATCGCCGGCGATCACCTGGCATTCGCCGCCATCGAACGCCGGCCAGTCCGTGGCGCCGCGCCACATCTGGATACCGTTCCAGCGGATGCCGGGGTCGTTTGGATGCAGCAGCGCGCGCACGGCGGAATGGATGCCGTCGGCGCCGATCAGGGCGTCGCCGGCGAGGACATGACGGTCGCCGGACGGATCCTCAAACACGGCCTCGACCTGATCGCCGGTTTGGGTAACCTCCAGGAGGCGCCGGCCGGTGCTGAGCGCCGCGGGTCCCAGGCGCCGCAGGGCCGCCTGCCACAGCATGGAACGCAGGCGGCCACGATGCAGCGAGAACTGCGGCACGTCGTGGCCGGCATACAGGCCCCTCGGCTCTGACCAGATCGTCTGACCCAGATGGTTCGCGTAGGTCATCTGGCGGGTGCGGATGCCGATTGCGTCGAGGTCCGGCAGCAGGTCCAGGTGCGCGAGTTGGTTGACGGCATGCGGCAGGGCGTTGATGCCAAGACCCAGCGGCTTGATCTCGGCGGCGGCTTCCAGCACGTGGCAGGCGATGCCGCGCTGGTGCAGCATCAGTGCCAGGGTCAGGCCGCCGATGCCGCCGCCGGCGATCAGGATCGGCATCACCTATTGTCCCGGCGGCGGCAGGAAATGGACATTGTTCTCGGCCGCGATGCGCACGACCTCGGCCGGATCGGCGACGCCGTCGATGCGGACGAACAGGTCGTACAGGCGTTGCGACGGCGCCACCCAGAACAGCGCCCGCACCGGCGCCGCGCCCTTGTTGAAGATCCCGTGGCGGCAGCCCATCGGCAGCCGCACCAGGTCACCGGCGTACGCCTTCAGGTCCTCGCCGTCCAGCCAGATGTCGAACTGGCCGTCCAGCACGCGGATGAACTCGTCCTGGTCGGGATGGAAATGCGGCGGCACGAAAGTGCCGGGCGGGAACAGCGTGTCGAAGGCGAAACAGGCCGCCGACAACTGCACCGGCCTGTAGGTCTGGCCCAGGATGTCCCAGACGACGTGGTCCAGGCTTTCGCCCTGGCGGGTGATGCCGGCTTCCGCTGCCATTCGGTCTTTTTCCCCTTGCCGTGTTTCAGCCTATACCGGAAATGCCAGCAGCGTCTGCACCCGCAACGTGTCGTAGATGCAGCGCTTGGACCGGAAGCGCAGGCCCTCGGCCAGCCGCACCACGTGGTCGATATACAGCCCGGCCTGATACACGGCCGAGGTGCCGTCCAGCGCCGTATTCACCACCACATAGCTGGTCCGCATCCAGAAGCCGTTGCTCTCCGCCCCCCACTCCAGCCCCGACAGGCAGTGGCGGTACTGCGGCTTCTCGTAGATGTTGGCATGCCGCAACGCCAGCACCCGGTCGCGCAGCATCCGGACATTGTCGCAATGGATCACCGGCGCCGGCAGCCCCTGGTCCTCGTTCTCCTTGGAGACGATCTCGTACAGGCAGTCCTCGGTGAAGAACCCCGGCCACTCCTCGATCCGGTCGTTGTCCAGGGCGGCGACATAGCGGTCCTGCAGCGCCATCAGCTCCAGCCGCAGCATCAGGTCTTCCATGCCGCCTACTCCGCGGCCAGCTCATGCGCATCAGGCTCCATCAGCCGCTGGTAGCCGATCCAGAACTTGCGGATCAGGCTTTCGGTGATCAGCGTCGCCTGCTCGTCCGGCGCCGCCCGCGACATCTCGATCACCGAGTGCGCCTCACCGTCGCGCACCGTTCCGCGCTGCACCAGCTCCGTCGCCTCGGTGTCCTCCATCGAGATGTAGCCTGCCGGCCCCACCAGGTTGGCCTGCTTGATCCGCAACTTGCGCAGCTCCGGCGAGTCGTCCTCATAGCCGAAGAAGTGGAACACCAGCTCGAAATGGTCCGGACCCTTGGGCAGCAACTGCCGGGCGACCAGCGTATTGTGGATCTGCTGGATCACCAGTTGCGGGAAGATCGGCTGGATGTGGTTGGTGGTGACCTCCTCGTATTCCTGCACCATCGCCAGGATCGAGTCGTCCTCCAGCCGGAAGCCTTCGTCATAGGAACGGATCTGCTGCGTCTTGTAGTCGCCGCTGCTGTCCTGGTCCTGGTTCTTCGAGACGTAGATGACGCTGTGCAGCCCGGTTTCCGCGTCGGGCACGCACTTCGCCTGCATGCCGACCCGCAGGATGTTGAACGTGGTGTGGAACATGTGCAGCAGGCTGGCGTGATACGGGTCCTTCACGTTCTCCAGGTACAGCTTCCAGTTGCTGTCAGAGAACTGGCGGGTGCAGCCCAGGTAGACCACCGGGCGGCAGAAGATCCGGTCGACATAGGGCCGCATCTCCGGGCCGATATAGCTGGCCAGGTCGGCCACCGTGTCGCTGAACGTCGCGAACACCAGGCCGCGATAGCTCTCGATGCGCAACTGGCGCAGGTTGTGCTGCTTCGGGTCGAAATCCTTCGGCATGCCGGTGGCGTTGGCCTGGCCGCGGCGGAACGGCACCCCCTGCAGGTTGCCCTTGGTGCCGTAGTTCCATTGGTGATAGACGCAACTGTGCGACAGCGCGTTGCCCCGCGGCAGGCGGCACACCACCGCGCCGCGATGCGCGCAGCGGTTGACCCAGGCAGCCAGCGTGCCGTCCTCGGCCCGCGTCATCACCACCGGCGTGTCGCCGATGAAGGTGCTCTTGTAGTCGCCGGGCCTGGGGATCTCCGCCTCCAGGCCCAGGAAGTTCCAGGTGGGGCCGCGATAGATGCGCTCCTGCTCGCGCGCGTAGATCGCCTCGGAACTGTAGACCTTGTAGGGCACGCGGGCGCCGTCGGCGGTCGGGAACATTGTCTGGGGCGGATACGCGGGCTTCGGCTGGATCTGATCCATGATCTGCGATCTCCGGGAACGACCGATGCTGCACCATTTTTGTCGTTGGCGACAGAGCATGGCTGGGATCGACGACCCCCGTCGCCGCATCGACGAGTTGACAACAGCAAATTTCCGTCCCGCCGGCAAATCGCCTACAACCGGTCCGCCTAATCTGTCCGTCCCAACCCGAGGCCGCCACGATGCCCATGGCAAGCTGGGAGACGATCACCGGCGAGGAAAACCTGCTGATCCTGGCGACGCATCCCGGAGATGAGACGCAGGGCTGCGGCGGCCTGATCGCGCAATGCTGCCGCCGTGGCCGGCCACCCTTCGTGCTGGTGCTGACCGACGGCTGCATCGCGCAGGACGACATGGCGTCAAGCGGCCCACAGGATGCGCTGGCCGCCCTGCTGGAACGCCGCACCCGGGCGGCGGCGAGGGCGTTACGGCTGCCGGCGGGGCGCCTGCTGATGGCCGGCCTGTATCACGGGCGCGTGCCCACCGGCGAAGGCGACGCGCAGGCCATCGTCCACGGCATCACCATGATCATGTGGGCGCGCGACTGCAACGTCATCTGCGCCCCCGCACCCACGGGCACGTCAGTCCAGCATCTCGCGACCCACCGGATCGCCGCCGCCGTTGCCGCGGCCAGCGGCGTCGGTCACCTGGGCTATCATCTGCCGCCGGCCGACCCGCTTCAGGCGCTGCGTCTGGACATCAGCCGGGATCTGCCCGCCAAGCGCGCCGCCCTGGCCGACCATCAGGCTGATCCGACAGGGGTTATGGTCTCCGAACCGAGCGCCCATGAGTGCTTCACGCCCATCGCCCCTGCATAAGACCCGGTCCCCTATGAACCTGGCTCCTGCACCGAGCTTAGAAACGCCAGGATCTTGTGGAACTCGTCGGGCGAGATGATGCCGCTCCAGTTCGGCATGCCCTTGCTCAGCCGGCCGTGCGTGACCGTGGTCATGAACATCTGCGGCATCTCGTCGCCGTAGCGCTGGTGCAGCAGCCGCAGGTTCCGCCGCTGCTCGCCCTGGACCGCATCCGGTCCATGGCAGTGCGAGCAGTTCGCGTTGAACAGCTTGTGCCCCGCCGCCACGTCCGCTGCATCGGCAGCGATCACGCCCGAGGAGGCTGCCGCCGGCATCGCGCCACCTGGAGTAGCACCCCCCGGCGACGCACCCGCCGCACCGCCGCCCACGGCCCCGGTCGGCTTGCTGGCTGCCGCCTGAGCCTCCTGCTTCGCCAGTGGGAAGTTGTACTTCACCGCCAGCGCCTGGATCGCCGGTCCCAAGCCCGCCAACGCGTGGTCTACCTGGTCCCGCAGATCCGCATGATCGCGCGGGAACGCGATGCCCGCTTCCCACTGCATATGCGGCCCCTCGGCCGGCACCACCTTGTAGGCCCCGCGCATCACCGTGGCGTTGATCCAGCCGGCTGACGGCCCCCAGATGAACGCCGCATCCGCCTTGTCGTCCGCCAGATCCCGCATCGCCTCAAGCGCGGAGAGTGCCGTAATCATCTGCACACTGTCATCCTTGGCCAGCATGTTCTGCGGCGGCGAGGCAAACTGCACCGCCACATGCCGGCCGTGCAGGTCCATTGGCGTGTTGACAGCCAGCGATGCCGGAGCCACCAGCGCATAGCCAAGCTTCACCACCGGCTTGGAGAAGACCAGCCGCGGCCCCATGAAATCCGCGTCGTCCGGCACGCCGACAAAGCCGTCGCACTGCCCGGTCAGCAGCTTCTGCCGGATTTGCCGCTTGGTGTAGTAGGTCGGCACCCACACCGCCTCGAAGGGCCGGCCCAGCGCGTGGGCCAGCGCGTTGCCCACCTCGATATAGAAGCCCGGCGTGGCGGCATTGCTGCTGCTGAACGGCAGGTCGTCGGGGTCGGCGCACAGGCGAAGCGGTGCCGGCTCCTCCGCTGCCGCCCGGCCGGTCAGCGCTGTCAGGCCCGCCATCGACATCATCAGGCCGGCGGCGGCCTGCAACAGCCGCCGCCGGCCCCGTTGGTTCAGCCAACCCATTACAGCGAGAACACGAACAGCGTTCCACCCTCCGGCGTCGCCGCGATGATCTGCTTGCCGACATCGCCCATGAACGCCGGCGGCGACTCCGCTCGGCCGACCAGGATCGCCACGTACTGCTTGCCGTCAACCGAGTAGGTCATCGGCCCGGCACCGACGCCGCTGCCCACGTTCATCTGCCACAGCGACTTTCCGGTCTTCGCGTCCAGCGCATGGAACTGGCCCTGGATGTCGCCGAAGAACACCAGGTTGCCCGCCGTCGTCATCGTGCCGCCGTTCCACGGCAGCGGCAGGTTCATCGTCCAGGCCGCCTTCTGGGTCACCGGATCAAGCGCCAGCAACTGCCCCAGATGGTCGCCATGCCCCGGGTTCACCGAAGAGTCGTTGCCCAGGTAGAAAGCGCCGCGACGATACTGCACCTCTGCCAACTTCATGTCCTGGCACATGTTGTTCGTCGTCACGTACACCAGGCCGGTGCCGGGGTTGTACGACATCGGCTGCCAGTTCTTCCCGCCCATCCAGCTTGGGCATATGTCGGTCGCCTTGTAGTCCTCCCGCGGCCGCTTTGCCGGGTCCTCGATCGGCCGCTGCGTGGCGATGTCGTAACCCTTCGCCCAGTTCACCGGCACGAACGGCTTGGCCGAGATCAGCTTCCCGGTCTCGCGGTTGACCACAAAGAAGAACCCGTCGCGGTCGGCCTTCATCATCACCGGCGTCGGCTGGCCGTCGATCTTGATGTCGGCCAGCACCAGCTCGTTCACCCCGTCGTAGTCCCACGTCTCCGCCGGCGTCGACTGGAAGCCCCACTTGATCTTGCCGCTGTCGGCATCCAGCGCCACCGTGCTGGAGGTGTACAGGTTGGTCAGCGTGCCGTAGTCCGAAGTTCCGGTGCTGCGTACCGCGGCATTCCACGGGCTGGGGTTGCTGGTGCCATAGAACACCGTATTGGTCTTCGGGTCATAGGAACCCAACTGCCAGGCGTTGCCGCCGCCGTGCTGCCAACTGTCGCCCTTCCAGGTCTCGTTGCCAGGCTCGCCGGGGCCGGGGATCGTCGAGGTCTTCCATAGCTGCTTGCCGTCCGCCAGGCTGTAGGCCTGCAGCGCCCCGCGCGCGCCATACTCGCCGCCGGCATAGCCGCTGATCACCATGTTCTTGACCACAAGCGGCGGCGAGGTGATCGCCGAACCCTGCTTGTAGTCGACGACCTCGGTCTTCCACAGCTCCTTGCCGGACTTCGCGTCCAGCGCGATCAGCCGCCCGTCCAGCGTGCCGAACACGATCTTGCCATCGGCATAGGTCACGCCACGGCTGTCCAGGTCGCAGCAGACGAACGGCTCCACGTCCTCGGCGATGATCGGCTGATACTGCCAGCGCATCTTGCCGGTGCGCGCATCCAGCGCGAACACGCTGCGTGGGCCGGAGGAGCTGGTGACATACATCGTGTCGCCGATCACGATCGGCGTCGCCTCGTTGGAGCGCAGGGCGCCGACCTGGAAGGCAAACGCCAGCTTCAGATTGCCGACGTTCTGGTCGGTGATCTGCTGCAGCGGGCTGAAGCGCGTGTTGTCATACCCATGGCCATACATCGGCCAGTTGTTTTCGCTCTTCATCGCCTGGTCCAGCGCCTCATCGGCCCTGGCCGGCGCCGCGGCTACGATCGCCGCCCCCACCATGGCGCCGAGTGCGACCCAAGCTGCAGCCCCCGTGGCGATTCTGGTCACATATCGCCGCAGTTTCGCCTGCCGCATTCCCATTGTGTCACCCCTCTCCTGCGCACCGAGCCGCTCGGTACGATCTTCTTACTGAGGGGTAAACTCTGGAGAATGCCGCGCCGCCTGTCCAGACCCGGCCCAGGTTCGACCCGCATGGGAACTGAAAAAACGCAATCCAGGCAACGGGGATCTTCCGCTCTTTATCGACTTGCCCGATGCTAGAGCAACATCAGCCTGACTGGAACAGTCGGGCTGATAAAGTTGCTCGCGAAAACAATGGGCTAGACCGCGCTGACTGTTCTAGTCAGCCTGAAGGCGGTCTAGGTCGCATAGCCGCCGGCGCATCTCCTCTGTGCTATCTTGCTTTGCCGTCATTTCATCGGCAATGGGTGCATCAGGCCGCCCTCTGTCCACAGCGCGTTCAGCCCTCGATCCAAATGGTAGGGTCCACCCGTCGTGCGCTGGAAGATTTCACCGTAGTTGCCGGTTGCGGCGATCACCTGCGCCGCCCAGTCGTGCGCCAACCCCAATGCTTGCCCAGACGCGAAGTCGTGACCCAGCAACTGCTCAGTCCGCATGTCGCCGCGTTTCCTGGCTTCGGCTACATTCTGCTGCGTAATCCCCAACGCCTCCGCCTCGATCAACGCACTGACCGTCCAGTCGACGATCAGCCCGAACGTTTGATCGCCGTAGCGATACGCCGGCACCATCGGGCTGAGCGCGAAGCGTGCGGGAAGAAAGACGAAGTCGCTGGTCCGCGCATGAAAGTTCGCGCGCGACTGTGCGAGGCGCGTCTCCATGGCAGTCGCCGCGACACACCGGCGGACAGCGACGGCCGCATCCAGCTCGCCCTGTTCGGAATGCGCCATCAGCGCGTACTTGATGCCGAGCGCCGTCATCTCGTCGCGCAGCGTCCGCTCCGGGGGGGTCATGTCAAGCGCGCAGATAAGCTGGTCGCGCAGGCCGGCAAGGTCGGTAATCCTGCTCTGCTTTGCCACCATGATGCGTTGAGAATCATAAAACACCGGCGGCCCGAAGCCCACGCCGTATTGGATTGCCGTCGTGGGCGATGGCGAAATCCCGATCGCAAGCTGGATCGTGCTTGCCTTCAGCGCCCCCAGCGCCTCCGGTTCGGCAGGAAAAACCGGGATCTTAAGCCCGGCCTCACTGCCGAGGATGGCGACGGCAACGGCACGACAGATTTCGGCACCGAGAGCCGAAAGGTTGCCGTGGATGTCCGCACCATTCCAGTCATCGACACCCTGGACGGTGCCGCAGCTCAGGCTATGGGCAGCACGGACGGCCGCCAGCGTCTGCGCATGAGCGACGCCGCAGAACGCCAGCAAGCCGCCGAGAAGAATGCCATGAAGCAAGCGGAACATCGACAGTCCTTGATGCAATCTTGATTTGATCAAAGCGGCTTCGCGCAGACTGGCATCGCGCAAAGACGCGATTCTGCGCGAGTAGCCGCGTGAAACGATGAGCGAGAGCGGTTCCACCCTTGATGGAACCGCTCTCGAGGGGACGGAAGCCAAGCCTCCGTCCCCTTCGTGGTCAATCACTTCCGGAAGGCAAAATCCCGGCTTTGGAAGGATCAGGGCGTCCAGTTACCCGACGTAGGCGTGCCGGGGGATTGTGTCGGCCGCGGATTCACATCGGCCGGATAAGGATCGATTGGCTGACCGTTCTGGTAAGCCTCAAACGTCCGGAAATCAGTCGGCAGAATGCCGATCGCCGCGCATGCGCCATTGGTGTAGCCGTTCGGCGAGTAGTTGGCCGTTGCCAGATGCGGCAACGTGCTGATCTGCTCCGGCGTGAACAACGCCTTTGCACTCGGGAGCGGCGCCTTCTCGCCCTCAAGAATCTCGTAATCAAAAGCTTCCGTCAGATCGCCGACGTCATTGGCGGGATCGTCCGAAGGACCAAGGTTCGCCTGGCCTAACGTCTCGGCGCCGAGCACCCGTCCACGCTGCTCGTCCGGCAGCGAGGCGAGTGGCACAAGGCCGAACAGCTCGTTGATGAACTTAATGACCGAACCATGCTCGCTGTACTGATGCGAGACTTTGCCCGAGCGGGCATAGGGCGAGATCACGATCGCCGGGATGCGCGGACCGGCGGCAAGTTGAGAGCCGTCGGCGAAGGTGCTGCGGCGCTCTGGGGATACATGGTCGTAAAACCCGTCGGTTTCATCGTAGGTAACGATGATCGCGCTATTTGCCCAATAGGGGCTGTTGGCGATGTCGCTGATCGCCTTGGCCGCGAATGCCTCGGAGATCTGCTGGTCCGAGTAGGCCGGGTGATCGTCGTTGCCCAGGAACGCATGCTGAATGGCCGGAGTCGGATCGACCGGCACCAGCCCGTCATTGTTGTCGTAGCCGCCACGAAGATAGAACACGCCGCCGCTGGCGGGCAGGGTCCGCCCTTCGACCGCCTGGAAGAAATCCTTCGCACCATGTAAGTTGTTGTTCAACACCTCCGGGTTGTCGGCCAGATAACCAAAGTATTGTGGCCCGTTATGATGCAGGACATAGCCGGTGTTCAGTCCCGGATCATTGGTCGGGTTTGGCGTCGCTGTATTCTGCGGCTCGTAAGGGTCGGATACGTCGTTTGCGTTGAAGCCTTGCTGATACCAGCCCCAGTTGACCGTCGGGTCACTACTCGCAATGGTCGAGATGTCATGCTGTACGTCCAGCAGATCCGCGGCTGGGTTCGGGTCGGTGGCAATGATGTTCGCGATGTTCTTGCCCATGAACGACAGCGGCTGGGTGGCAAAGGTCAAATTCAACGTCGGATTGGTCGGATCCTCGTCGAAGTTGTAGGGCGGCTTGACCGCGTTCTTGTCCAGGTTGGAGCCAGGAAACGGACCCGGATCTGCAACAATCGGGACGAACGCGTTGCTGGTGCTTGGCATGACATTGGAGCCATAGCTCGCGCCAAGGGGGTTCGGAAAGTCAGGGTTGGCATATTTTACAGTGGCACCTTGCTCGTTGTGCAACGCCCACTGCGTTTGACCGGATTGCCCGGCGATGATCGCGATTGCATTTGGCGTCGACGGCCCGATGATCGTCTGGTGGAAGTTGTCGAACAGCACGAACTGCTTGGCCCAAGACCACATGAACGGGATCGTGTCGCAGTCGATGTGGCCGATATCCGTCTCGGCCTTCTGCTGCTGCGCCAGCGTAATTGCCGTTGGTGTGGCACCGCTCGGGCTCACGATGTTGCCGGAATCATCTGTCGTCAGACCCTCTTGATCCAGCGCATAGAGGTCGTTCGCCGCGATGCCGGTCGAGGGATCGATGTGCAGGCTGTTCGCCATGCCCTGGTGGCTGTGATCGACTGAAATCTCGTCAGCCGGGTAGATCGGCACGATCTCGCCCGACGCCGTGGTCACCGCCTGCGGCATCAGGAAGGGCGAGATCTGTACGGTATTGAGTGAGGTATCTAAGTATTGCTGAACAAAACTCTTGGTCTTTTTCGCGGCCTTCAGGTCGTCCGGTGCAGTGAACAAGCCGTTGGCACCGGGAAAAGTACCAAAATAATGGTCAAATGACTCGTTCTCGTGGAAAATTACGAATACGTACTTCACCTTTTGACGCAGGAGTTCAACCTTCTGTGCCGTGGTCAGGGGCGGCTCGGAATGAGCGTGCTCATCCGCCATCGACGGCATCACATTGCCAAGCATGGATACCAGGCCGAGTGCCAGGCCTGTTGTTCGGAGCAATTTCTGGCGAATCATGAGCAGGACGGTCCTTCCGCGGTTCGAACTCTAGTACGCGTGATCGACCAGCCGACACGCCCTAGTGACCGCTCGATCATTAACGAAAAGCCAGAAGTGGGCCTATGTGCGGTTAGTGACGTTTTGAGGAAATTAGCGGCCGCTGTTCGTTTGCTCGGATCACCGCCTCTGAACTTGGCAGACCTACGCCAGCGCATGAGAACTTCAGGTGCCCCGGACCAGGTAGGCGACGGCTTGCGACCGCCCTGCAGCCGTCAAAGATTTGCCTGCTCCGCGCAGGCGACGCTCAAGGCGTGATAAGTCCCATCGGACCGGCCTGGAACCGGGTGCCGGAGGACGACCCTTTGTGGAGACTAGTGTCCGATCGCAGAGAAGTGCTGCACGCGCTTCGTCGCGTGAATCGGCCACTTCAAGCCAAACCGACGTATCGCCCTTCATTGATGGGCGATACTAGTGCCTCTCTTCGCGACCAAGTTATGTCCGCGCATTACTGTAACTGGTATTGGACACACGCAGTACTGACTTGCCCCCACCTGCATGATCGGTACCGAGAATTGGAAATCAACCCGGTGGTCGGGCTGGCGTATAGTGTAACGCATGCATCCACTTTAAGATGCTCTGACACCTTGATCCGCTCGCCGCCACACGAGCGAAATTGTCATGGCGTCAGGCTGGGCGCGTCTTGCGCAGGAATCCGGATCTTGCCTGCGCGCCTGACAGCAGGAACGAGGCATCCTGGCCGCCCAGGATGAACCGCGCGCCCATCTCGATGTAGCGCGGCATGATCGCCTCGCTGTAGATCCCCGCCATCCCGGGGAACTTGCCGCTTTTCTGGCACCCCGCGATCATCGTCCGGTACGCCTCGGCCAGACGTTCGCTGCCGAAGTCGCCCGGAATGCCCATCTCCGCGCACAGATCGTTGGAGCCGATCAGCAGCACGTCCACCCCCGGCACCGCCGCGATTTCCGCGGCATTGGCGATCGCAGCCGGCGTCTCCAGCATCACCACCGTCAGATTGGCCGCATTCAGTGCCGTCACCGCATCCCCGGTGCTGAGCGCCTGCAGATGGTAATGCGGCCCCCAGCCACCCACCGAGCGGTGGCCGACCGGCGGATACTTCAGTTTCTCGACGATCTCGCGGGCTTCCGCGGCGGTGTCGACATGCGGCACGACGATGCCCAGCGCGCCATTATCCAGCGCCCGTGTCGCGATCGAGTATTGCCCGCTCGGCACCCGGGCGATCGGTGCGATGCCGGCATCCAGCGCCGCGGCGGCAATCTGCGCGCAGGCATCCAGCGACATCGTGCCGTGCTCCATGTCCAGGAACAGCCAGTCGAAACCGGCGGTGGCCATCATCCGGGCGATCTCGACGCTGCGCGTGGTGCGAACCCCCACGCCCAGCGACAACTGCCCTTGCTCCAGCTTCTCCCGGGCCACGTTGCGCACGCTCATCCTGGTCTCCCTTCGTCATTTGATTAATTAGGCTGCGCCGTTGGCGCGCCTTTTACTGCGCCGGCACCATGTCGAAGAAGCGGGTCTTCATCCCCTTCTGGTTCTCATACAGCGAACCCTGCAGCGCCGCCGGCGGCAGCGGCAGGCGCACCGGCGCCGGCGCCAGCCGCGGCTGGCGGGGCTGGCCGGCGACCATCAGCGCATCGAACGCCTCGATCCCGCCGGGAAACCCCAGGATCGGCCAGGCGTCCGCCGCGCGGAACTGGAACAGCAGCAACCGCCGGTCCCGGTCAGAGACGTTCGGCGCCGAACCATGCACCGCACGGACATGATGCACGGTGATCGAGCCCGCCTTGCCGGTCAGCGCCACCGCCTGGCGATAGTCGACATCCCGCGCCGCCGGATCCATCGCCCCGCAGAACACCCCGTCAGCATGGTGGTCGAAGGTCGGCCCCTTGTGGCTGCCCGGGATGATCATCAACGGACCGTTCTGCATCGCCATGTCGTCGAACATCACCCCGACCGCCGCCAAGTTGTCGTTGGTGTGCGGATAGAACGCCCAGTCCTGGTGCCACTCCACCGGCGCGCCGAAGCCCGCGCACTTCATGTTCAGCTTGGCGGTGTCGAAGCGGATGTCCGGCCCCCACAGCGCCTGCAGCACGGCAATGATCTTCGGATGCCGCACCAGCGCCGCATAGGCTGGGTCATGCAGATGCGCCGCCTTGATCCGCCGCACCCGTGGCGTCTCGGCCGAGTGGCTGTCTTCCAGGTCATAGATGTCGGTGTGCCCGGTCAGCCCGCGCGCCCGCTCGACGAACCCGTCCGTTACCGCGCACAGGGTGCGGACTTCCTCCGCCGTCAGCACCTCTGGAACGACGATCGCGCCCACGTCGTTGTACTCGTCGATCTGCGCCTGGGTAAGCATCCGGTCCCTCCTGCGTTTCCCGGAAGGCTATACCTGACCCACGGCTTGGTCGAGCCACGCGCCCCGGCCAGGGGGCCGGCAGGCCCGTCCGGCGGCGGGGATCAGGCAACGCCCGCCGGGGCGCACGGCGCTCACGTCACCCGGAAGTTGGCGAACTGCCACGGGCTGCCGGCATCCACCACCTCGGGAAACAGCCGTCCACGGTCCAGCAGCGGCGTCCAGTCGCTGTACGCCCCCACCATGTCGCCCAGATATGGCTCCGCCACCGCCAGCACCCTGGCATGGTCCAGATGGTCCGCCTCGATCAGCCCGGCGCGCGGATTTTCCATCGCCCAGACCAGCCCGCCCAGCACCGCAGCGGTCACCTGCAGGCTGGTGGCGTTGTTGTGCGGCGCCAGCGCCCGCGCCTGCTCGATCGACAGCCGCGAGCCATACCAGTACGCCCCGCGCGCATGCCCCATCAGCAGCACGCCCAGCTCATCCACCCCGGCGCGGATCTCCTCCATCATCAGCCGCTGCCTGGGCTGCACCTGCCAGTTCCGCCCCGCCATCTCATGCACCGACAGCACCGCGTCGTCACATGGGTGATAGGCATAGTGCACCGTCGGCCGGTAGCGCACCGCCCCATCCCGCGTCACCGAGTAATAGTCGGCGATCGAGATCGACTCGTTGTGGGTGATCAGGAACCCGTGCAGCGGGCCGGCCATCGGCGTCCAGGTGCGCACCCGCGTCGAGGCACCCGGCCGCAGCAGATAGATCGCCGCGCCGCTGCCAAAGTCATGCCTCCGCCCATCCTCTGGCAGCGCCTTCTCGTGCGTGCCCCAGCCCAGCTCCGCCGGCTGGCAGCCCTCGCCGGCAAATCCGTCGATCGACCAGGTGTTCACGAACTCCCCCGGTTGCTTGGCGAACGCCGCTGTCTGGGTGTCCCGCTCGGCGATGTGAATCACCCGCACGCCCAGCGACTCGGCCAGGGCCGCCCAGCCGGCCCGGTCCGCCGGCACCGCCGTATCCACACCCGTATCACGGGCGATGTTCAGCAGCGCCTGCTTGACGAAATGCGACACCAGCCCCGGGTTGGCGCCATGCGTCAGCACCGCCGTCGGTCCCGCACCGCCGGCCAATGCCAGCGCGCTCTCCCGCAGCGCATAATTCGACCGTTGCGAGGGCGTCAGCGACGGATCTGTATAGCCGCCCGCCCACGGCTCGATGCAGGTGTCCAGGTACAGCACGTCATGCTGCTGGCAGAACCCGATCAGCGCCACCGAGGAGACGTCCACGCTTAGGTTCAGCAGGAAGTCGCCCGCCTGCAGCAGCCCCTGCAATACGCTTTGATAGTTGTCGCGGTTCAGCGGCTGGACGGCAAAGCTGATGCCATGTTGAGCCGCCACCTCCTGCCCGCGCGCATCGCCCGAGATGATGGTGATGTTCTCCGCCGGGATCTCGATATGGCGCAGGATCAGCGGCAATACGCCCTGGCCGATGCTGCCAAACCCCAGCATGACCAGACGCCCGTGAAAAGCCACGTGTTTCATCGGTCGGTTTCCTTCTTGAACCAGATCATCGTTCGCCTGCCGGGTGGATCGTGCCGGATGGATCGTAACAGGCCCGCCAGCCGCACGCCCGCGGCCGCCGTCATGCGCGCACCTACCACACGATGAGGCAAAACGGCAGGCTGCATCCAGGCCTGGGTCATCCAGGCCTGGACAGGCGAACCGTCAGGCGGCCAGCCGCAGCATGTCCCCGGCCGGTGCCGCGTCCACCACCTCGATGATCCGCGCCCGGTCGAAGCCGTTGAACGCCGTGCGCAGGCAGGCGCCGTACGCACCAAGCTGGCCAATCTCGATCCAGTCGCCCTCCCCAACATCCGCCGGCAGCAGGAACGGGCCCGCCATCACATCCGCGCTGTCACAGGTCGGGCCGAACAGCGAGAACCCCGCCATTCCGCCTTCCGGCATCACCTCCGGGGCGGAAGCGTCCGGGCGGATCAGCCGCACCGGGTAGCGAAAACCCAGCGCCCCCGCGTCGGACAGGCTGCCATACACGCCGTCATTGACATACAGCGCGTCACCGCGCCGCGCCTGCACCTGCACCACGACCGAAGTTCCGGCGGCGACCAGCGCCCGCCCAGGCTCCGCCCACAACCGAGCACCCGGCAGCGCCAGCCGCTCGAATCCCGCTTCGATCTCGGCAAAGAAGGCGCCGGTCGGCGGCGGCTCCTGGTCCGGGTAGGCCACCGGGAAGCCGCCGCCGACATCGACGACGTCAACCTTCACCCCGGCTGCGTGGATCACCTGCCCGGCAAGCGCCAGCGCATCCCGCCACGCCAGCGGGTCCAGGCATTGGGAGCCGACGTGGAAGCTGACGCCCAGCCTCACGGCCACGCTGCTTGCCGCCCGCAGCAGCACCGCCGCGTCATGTGCCGACGCCCCGAACTTGCCCGAAAGGTCCAGCTTCGCACCGCCCTTCGGCAGCGCGATCCGCACGATCAAGCCCAGCGCACCGTCCACGCCGGTGGCGCCAGTTTCCGCCAGGATCTTCGCCAGCTCGTCCGGCGAATCCAGCACGTAGTCGCGCACGCCATGCTGCCCCCAGGCCTCACGGATCGCGCCGCGCGCCTTGATCGGGTGCATGAAGTGGATCGCCGCGGCAGGAAACATCGTCCGCACCAGCCGCACCTCCGGCAACGAGGCGCAGTCGAAATGCCGCACCCCGCCGTCCCACAGCGCGCGCAGCACGCCGGGATCGGGGTTGCACTTCACCGCGTACAGCACGTCGCCCGGAAACCCCGCGACGAACGCGCGTGCGGCCTCGGCCACCACGGCCGGACGCAGGCAATGGATAGGCTCCTCCGGACGCACCTCCGCCACCACCTCGTCCACCGTGGGAAGGCGGACCGGCACGGAGTCGACATGGCGGCGCAGGGGCGAAACGGCGGAACGGGCACGAGCAACAACAGACATGTCAGACATCCTCGCCCGACCGGACGCGCGGGAACGCGACACGGCAGGCATGTGGGTGCGCAGGGATGCGCACGACAAAACGGGGACTTGGGCCGGGACCGCGCGCCAAGGCGCCGCGGTCTCGGGTCAGACGATGCTGGTGGTACTTCGCATCGTGCGAAAACAGTCGGACATAGGCGTGTTCCTAAACGACCCCGGCCCACGGTTGGCCGGGTCAATCGAAAAGGACGCGTTTACGTCGTTGCTGTGCCTTTCGGGATCTCTGCCCGGTTCAGGCTCGCGGCACGTGCGGATGCGTCACCGCCCCCTCATCAGAGACGAGGACCGTGATATAGAGGCAGCGGCCCGATACGCAGCAATGCGTTTTTGAGGGGCAGAGCAGCGTCTAGCGCATGGCTCGACAGGCCGTCAGCGCCAGATACTCCCAGACCATGGTCGCCGCCGCCAAAGCCGTGACTTCGGCGCAATCATACGCTGGCGCAACTTCCACCACGTCCATGCCGACGAACCCCACTCCGGCCAGCCGCCGCAGCACCGCCTGCGCCTGCCAGGACGCCAGCCCCCCCACCTCCGGCGTGCCGGTGCCCGGTGCGAATGCCGGATCCAGCGCGTCGATGTCAAAACTCAGATACGCCGGCACGTCGCCCACCACGTCGTGGATCCGCGCCGCCACCGCCGCCGGACCCTGTGCGTGCACGTCCTGCGCCGACAGCACGGTCACCCCCTTGCCCAGCGTCCAGTCCATCACCGGCTTCTGCACCGGGGATCGGATGCCGACCTGAATCATCCGCTGCGGCTCGACCAGCCCCTCGTTGATCGCGTGATAGAACGGCGAGCCATGCGCAAACGGCTGGCCGAAATTGTCCGGCCAGGTATCGACATGCGCATCGAAGTGCACCAGCGCCACCGGTCGGCCCAGCCGCTGCGTCAGCGCCCGCAGCAACGCCAGCGTGACGCCATGCTCGCCGCCCAGCGCCACCAGATGGCCGATCGCCGCGGCCTGCCTCTGGATCAACGCCAACGACCCGGCGATGTCGCCCAATGCCAGGGCGAAGTCCCCAGCATCGGACAGGCTCAGCGCCGCCGGTTCCACCCAGTGCTCCGGATGCTCCCCATCCGTCAGCATCCGGCTGGCTCGGCGGATCGCGGCGGGTCCTTCACGCGTGCCAGAGCGGTTGGTGGTGCCCAGATCCATCGGGATGCCGGCGACCACGTAATCCGCCTCCCGATCGGTGCGGCTGACCCCAAGGAAGCTGGGCGGCACGGCAAAGGTCGGCGCGTGTACCATGAGATTCTTTCCAGGCTCGTCGCGAAAGCGCAGCCGGCCACGCTGGCCCGACCGCCAGGCTTTATGGCATTAACCCATCCGTTCAGCCACGCGCCGCCGCGCATGGCACCCCGCCCGCGCGCAAGTCGAAGCCAAAGCCGGTCGAAGACATCGAGGAACAGACGTGACGGACCTTTATCATGATGACCTTGTGCTGTGGTTAGAGCGCCAGCGCGATCTGCTGCGTCAACTTGCCGCCGGCACGCCGATGAACGAAGCGCCGGACTGGCCGAACATCATCGAGGAAATCGACAGCGTGGGACAAAGCCAAGTCGATCAGGTCGAATCGTGGCTGTTCCAGATGGCCGTGCATCTGTTGAAGGCATCCGCATGGCCGCTGTCGGATGCAGTACCGAATTGGGAGGCCGAAGCGCGCGGCTTTCGCGCTCAGGTGCGACGGAAATACCGCGCTAGCATGGCGCAGAAGATCGATTTGCCGGGGCTGTATGCGGATGCTTTGCCGGCGCTGCCCGAGACGATAGACGGCACCCCGCCGTCGCCGGTCTCGCCGGTCTGTCCGTGGACAATGGACCAACTGTTGCGTGACAACGGGGTGCCCGGCAGCGCACCATGAGCGACGCTATCCCTTGCCCCCCGGCTCGACTGGAACAGGCGCGGATACCCAGCGGGAAGGCCGCGGTTGTACCGCTGTAGGCTGCGCTGACCGCCATCCGCGACGATGGCGCTGTCGCCAGCCCATTGTCGTGAACATCAATGCACCCGTCACGACGGGTGGCGCGCCGCTGGCCACCAGGTTGGCCGGCCGCCGCCACAGCCCGCCTGAAACGCTTCATGCAGGCAAATCCTCCCGTGTCACACCCGCAAAACCCAAGATGTAATCGGCACCGAACACCCGGCTCGGCGTCTGGAAGCCGGGCTGCACCGTGCCCGCCGCCACGCGGCTGGAATGTCCAGCGCGGTCATCGCCGTCAATGTATAGGGTTCCGGTGTCCGCAGCCGCAATCGCACACGCTCGCCGTTTCTGGTCCGCGCCAACCCGACCATCACGCATCGTCCGGCCCGCCGTGCCGCCTCGCTTGGGCCTGCCGCTCGCTTGTCGATCACGGACCGCAGCAGCCCTTGCATCAAACCCGACCCCAGCAACGCCCTGGCAGGCCCGGCCAGCCGCGTGGCGACCTGGAACGGCGACACATCCTCGGCATAAACCGCGATGTTGGGTATTCCAGTCGAATGATAAGCCGTCGAAACGTCGCCCCACGGGATCTGCACCGTCGGTCGCGGCCCTCGGCCAAAATCGCACGATCCCACGCCAGGCCGGTCGAGCGTGACCAGGCGGCCGCCCCGGCGCACCCGCGGACCGGCGGCGAGTTCCTGAATAACCGTCCTCGCGGTGCCGCGTGAGATGCCGGTGCCGGCCTGCAGATGGATCTCCAACTCAACCGCATCCGGCAACCGCCGCTTCAGCATGCTAGCCAGGCAGTCGCTCGGCACCACGTCGAAACCCACGCCCGGAAGCAACATCACATCCGCCCGCCTCGCCTCCTGATCACGCCCCGCCAGCGCCTCGAACACGCCGATCTCACCGGTGATGTCAAGGTAATGAACACCCCGGCGGATGCAGGCATCGGCCATCGGCTGGGAGGTAACCGAAAACGGCCCGGCAATGCACAGGACGACGACCGCACCTTGCAGCGCCGCATCAAGCCGAGCCGGATCGGTCAGATCGAACGCGCGCCAGCCCAGCCGCAGCGGTTCAGCCACAGCCCGCAGCTTCGCCGCGTTGCGGGCCGCGAGGATGGGCTCCAGCCCGCGCTCTTTCGCCGCGCGGGCCACCAGCTTGCCGGTGTAGCCGGTCGCGCCATAGATCAAGATAGCTCCCGTCATTCCTCAGGCGCCCCCTGCGTCGCGTTGTGCTGTTTGCCGGCGCGGACAATCCTGTCCATGCTCGTCCTCGGCCAGCCGCTGATCGGCCTCGCGAAGTCGCAGACGCCAATGGCCTGATCGACACGCTGGCGATCTGGATAAGGGCAGCGGCGGCGGACTTCCAGGGACATGGGCATAAGACGGTCATCGCGGCAACGCCCTTGTGGCATCACCCCTTGGCCTTTCCCGCCGGCACCGTACATGCTGATATCACGCCGCTTAGCAGCCCACGGGGAAACACGACCATGACGACCACCAAGTTCGGCCTTGCCCAGCCCATCCGCCGTGTCGAGGACCCCAGGTTGCTGAAGGGCGCCGGCCGCTATACCGACGACATCGTGCTGCCCGGCATGCTGTTCGGCACCGTGCTGCGCAGCCCGCATGCCGCGGCCAATATCACCCGGCTCGACACCACGGCCGCCGCCGGGCTGCCGGGCGTCGCCGGCATCTACACCGCCGCCGACCTCAAGGCCGACAGCATCAACCCGATGCCCTGCGCCGCCCAGGTGAAGAACCGCGACGGCACGCCGCAGGCCAACCCGCCGCATCCGGCGCTGGCCGACGGCGTGGTCCGCCATGTCGGCGACCCGGTCGCCTTCATCATCGCCGAAACCGCCAAGCAGGCGCGTGACGCCGCCGAGGCGATCGAGGTCGACTACGACATCCTGCCCGCCCACACCGACCCCGCCAGTGCTATGGACAAGGACGCCATCCAGGTTTGGCCGGATGTCCCGCACAACCGCGTCTTCGACTGGGAGATCGGCGACAAGACCGCAACCGAGGCCGAGTTCGCCAAGGCCGCGCACGTGACGAAGCTGACCATCGTCAACAACCGCATCGTGGTGAACTCGATCGAGGCGCGGGCCGCCATCGCCGATTTCGATCCGGCGACCGGCCGCTGGACCCTGTATGCCAACACCCAGGGCGGCTGGCTGGTGAAGAACCTGATCGGGCCGGTCTTCGGCACCGACCCGCAGAACTTCCGCATCATCACCCCCGACGTCGGTGGCGGCTTCGGCATGAAGCTGTTCCTCTACGCCGAACACGTCCTCACCTGCTACGCCGCGCGCAAGCTGGGCCGGCCGGTGAAATGGGCCGCCGAACGCGGTGAGGCGTTCCTGTGCGACACCCAAGGCCGCGACAACGTCACCCTGGGTGAGCTGGCGATGGACAAGGACGGCAAGTTCCTTGCCCTGCGCACCCGCAACATCTCCAACATGGGCGCCTACCTGTCCACCTTCGCGCCGTATATCCCGACCTATGCCGGCACCGGCGTGCTGGCCAGCGTCTACGGCTTCAAGGCGATCTACGCCAACGTTCTGGGCGTCTTCACCAACACCGTGCCGGTCGACGCCTATCGCGGCGCCGGCCGTCCGGAGAGCAACTACCTGGTGGAGCGTCTGGTCGACGCCGCCGCGCGGGAAACCGGCATCGACCGCGTGGAACTGCGCCGGCGCAACATGGTGCTGCCCGACGCCATGCCGCACGCCACCCCGGTCGGCAAGAACTACGACAGCGGCGACTTCCGCATCGTGCTGGACACCGCCATCCAGCGCATGGACTACGCCGGCTTCGCCGGCCGCAAGGCGAGCGCCGCCAGCCAAGGCAAGCGCCGCGGCATCGGCCTGGCCTACTACCTGGAAGCCACCGGCGGCGACCCCACCGAACGCGCCGAGATCCGCTTCGCCGAGGACGGCTTTGTCGACGTCTATGTCGGCACCCAGTCCACCGGCCAGGGGCATGAGACCGCCTATGTCCAGTTGACCGCCAACAACCTGGGCATCGACGGCGACAAGATCCGCATCCGCCAGGGCGACACCGACACCATTCCGGTCGGCGGCGGCACCGGCGGCGCCCGCAGCCTGTACTCTGAGGGCCAGGCCATCCTGCTGACCTCGGAATCCGTCATCAACAAGGGCAAGCAGGCCGCCGCCGAGGAGCTGGAGGCCGCCGTCGCCGACATCGGCTTCGCCGACGGCCGCTTCTCCATCGTCGGCACCGACCGCGGCATCGACATCGTCGAACTCGCCGCGACACAGCGCAAGAAGGCCGCCGCCGGCCAACCAGCCATCCTGCTGGACGCCGCCGAGGTGGCACCGATCGACGCCCACACCTTCCCCAACGGCTGCCACATGGCCGAGGTCGAGATCGATCCGGAAACCGGCACGATCGAGCTGATGCGCTACAGCGTCTGCGACGACTTCGGCAAGACGGTGAACCCGCTGATCGTCCGCGGCCAGGTCGCCGGCGGCGTCGCCCAGGGCTTCGGCCAGGCGGTGCTGGAAAACACCGTCTATGACCCGACCAGCGGCCAACTGCTGTCAGGCAGCCTGCTGGACTACGCCCTGCCACGCGCCAACGAGTTCCCTGACATCGAGGTCGAGCTGCTGGAGATCCCCTGCGCCTCGAACCCGCTGGGCGTGAAGGGCGCCGGCGAGGCCGGTGCGGTCGGCAGCCCGCCGGCGCTGATCAACGCCATCATCGACGCGCTCAGCCCCGACGGCGTCACCCACATCGACATGCCCGCCACGCCAGAGCGGGTGTGGCGCGCGATGTCCCTCGCCAAGGCGGCCTGAGCCCAGCGGTCTGCCCTCAAGGACGACACCCGGCCGCCGATCCACGGCGGTCGGTCCTTTCCGGACTCGTCGGAGCGGCCGGTCCCGGACCGCTCAGCCGATCCGCGTCAGCGTCACCGGCAGCCCGTCCTTCGGCCGTGGGATCGGCCACATCCGCCACGCCGGCACATAGCCGGGCGGCACGCTGACCGACAACTGCCGCAGGAACCGCAGCGCAAAACATTTCGCCTGCATATACGCGTAGTTCAGCCCCAGGCACATGTGCGCCCCGCCGCCGAACGGCACATGGGCGAACCGGTGCCGCCCGGCCTGCGCCTCGGCGGTGAACCGCAACGGATCGAACCGATGCGGCTCCGGCCAGAGCGCCGGCATGTGGTGGGTGAACAGCGGGTTGATCGCCACCGGCGTGCCGGCCGGGATCGTGTGACCCATGAAATCGAACGCCCGCAGCGCCCGCCGCGGCAGCGCCGGCACCGGCGGGATGATCCGCAGCGCCTCCTTGAACGCCATCTCGGTCAGCTTCATCGCTTCCAGCCGTTCGCCCGACACCGGCTCGCCCTCGGCCAGACCAAGCCCCTCGACCTCCTCGCGCAGCCGCGTCTGCCAGACCGGGTTGGCCGCCAGCAGCCAGACGAACGCGGTCAATGAGGATGTCAGCGTGTCATGCGCCGCCATCATCAGGAAGCTCATGTGGTCCACCACCGCCGGCGCGGTCAGCAGCGCCCCGTCATCCGTCGTCGCCTGGCACAACTGCGACAGCAGGTCGTCCCCGCCGCTCTGCCGCCGCAGCGGGATCTGCCGCGACAGGTAGTCGACGACCTGCGCCCGCCCCCGGATGCCGCGGCGCATCTGCGTCCCCGGCCAGGGCTGGCGTATCGGCGCCACCGTCGCCGCCACCATGTCGACGAACGCGGCGGCGATCTGCTGCATCGCCGGCCCGATCGCCCCACCCAGGAATGCCGTGGCCGCCAGATCCAGCGTCAACTGCTTCATCGCCGGGTAGAACCGCATCGGTCCCGGCGCGGCGCGCCAGTCCGCCACCCGCGCCGAGATCCCCGCATCCAGCGACGTCAGATACGCCTGCAGCGGACCCGCCTTGAAAGCCACCGACAGCGCTCGGCGGTGCAGCCGGTGCTCATCGAAGTCCAGCATCATCAGCCCGCGTGGAAACACCTGGTCCATCAGCCGGCCCCAGCCCAACTGCGAGGAGAACTGCCGCCGCGGATCCAGCAGCACCAGCTCGTTCGCCTCCGGACCCAGCAGATTGACGCCGACCTCGCCCAGGATGTCGGCCCGCAGCACCGAACCATGACGCGCCGCCCGATGCTCATAGAAGCCTTTCGGATCGGCCAGCACCTGCAGCGTGTGACCGACCAGCGGCCAGCCGTTGTCGCCAGGGATGTGCGCCAGATGCCGCCGGGTTGGCTTCGGCAGGTCCAGCCGAGCCGCTGCCGCCGCGGATGCCGCCCACGCTTCAGCCGGTGCCGCCGCCCCAGATGCCGACATGACCGTCCCCCCCCAACGGACTGCTGCCCTGACGGACTGCTGCCCTGGCGGACCGCCACCCCTGGCTGGTCCGCACCGCCTGGAGTCATGCCACCTGAGCGGCAGCCTGAAAAGCCAGCAAACCCTCTTCGACCACCCGGCGCGGCAGATCGCGGGTGATGAAGACCAGCCGGCTGCTGCGCGCATCACCCTGCGGCCACGCCGCCAGCCGGACCGGCGGGTGCAGCAGGTGACGCACGGCATGCACCACCACCGGCCGGTCCTGCCCCCGCAGGTTCAGGATCGCCTTCAGCCGCAGCAGCTTGCCGCCGTGCGAGGCAACCAGCATCTCCAGCCACATCGCCATCCCTGGCCACTCGAGCGGTTCCTGCAACGTCAGGCAGAACGCCGAGATGCCGTCATCGTGCCGGTTCGGGTCGTGGTGATGATGATGCGCCCGGTGCTCCGCCTCAGGCGCGCCGCTGCCAGAGGCCGCCGCCCCCAAGGCCGCTTCGGCATCCGCCGCTTCGAACGCTGCTGCGTTCAGCCAGCCGGCGACATCGGGGTTCTTCGCCGCCGGATCGAACCGCCCGGCACCAAGCACGAAGCCGGGCTCGACCACGCCGCCCACCGCCTGCCGCACCGCCGCCCCCGGGTTCAGCGCCTGCAGCCGCGCCCGCAACGGCCCGGCATCCGCCAGGTCGGCCTTGCTGATGATGATCCGGTCCGCCACCGCCACCTGCCGGACCGCCTCCTGCTGCGTGTCCAGGTGCGCCGGCCCGTTCACCGCATCCACCACGGTGACGATCCCGTCCAGCCGATAGGCGCCGCTCGCCACCGGATCGGTCATCAGCGTCGCCAGCACCGGCACCGGATCGGCCAGTCCCGTGGTCTCGATCACGATCCGGCTGATCTCGTCGCGCCTGGCCCGCGGCAGCATCTCCCGCAGCACCCGCACCAGGTCGCCGCGCACGCTGCAGCACAGGCAGCCGGCGTTCAGCAGCACCGTGGTGTCGTCCACCGCCCGCACCAGCAGATGGTCCAGCCCAATCTCGCCGAACTCGTTCACCAGCACCGCTGTCCGCGCCAGTTGCGGCTGGCGCAGCAGGTGGTTCAGCAAGGTCGTCTTGCCCGCCCCGAGGAACCCGGTGACGACGGTGACCGGCGTCGCCTCAGCCATGCCCCACCCCACCATGTCCACGCCCGCCATGCCCCTGGCCGCTGTGTCCATGCCCGCTGCGTCCATGCCCGCTGCGTCCATGCCCGCTGTGTCCATGCCCGCTGGCCGGCCCGTACAGCACCTCCGGGGAGACCAGCGGCGCGGCGATCTCCACCAGCCCATCCGTCCGCACGGCGCGATAGAAGCAGCTCAGCCGCCCGGTATGGCACGCCACCCCGTCCTGGCGCACCAGCAGCAGCAGCGCATCGCCGTCGCAATCCACCCGCATCTCCTGCAGGTGCTGGGTCTGGCCGGAACTCTCGCCCTTTCGCCACAGCCGCCCCCGGCTGCGGCTGAAGTAGCAGACCCGCCCGGTTGCCAGCGTCTCGCGCACCGCCTCGGCGTTCATCCACGCCATCATCAGCACCGCGCCGGTGTCGTGCTGCTGGGCGATCGCCGCCACCAGGCCGCTTGCGTCGAAGCGGATCGCCGCCAGCACCGCCTCGGCGCCAACACCGCCCGTCCCGTCATTCGTCCCGCCGTCGCCCGTCCCGCCGTCGCCCGTCTTGCCGGAGGCCGCCTGCGCCGCACCCGCCTCGGTGGCGCCGCTGGCCTGCCCCGCACCTTCATCTGTGGCAATTTCGTTCATGGATGATATCTAGTCATCGGCGGAGCCCGCCGCCAAGGAGTGCCGCATGCGGTTTTCCCCGCGTACCGAGACATTGCTGACCCGCGCCAGCGCGATCTGCGACGGCCGGGGTGTCCGCCTGACCGATCTGCGCCGCCAGGTGCTGGGCCTGATCCTCGACCGCGAGGCGCCCACCGGCGCCTATGACCTGCTCGACCAGTTGCGCAGCACCCGCCACGGCGCCGCCCCGCCCACCGTTTACCGCGCCCTGGAGTTCCTGCAGGAACAGGGATTGGTCCACAAGCTGGAGCGGTTGTCCGCCTTCGTCGGCTGCATCGCCGATGAGGACCATGACCACGCCGCGCAGTTCCTGATCTGCCGCAGTTGCGGCAAGGTCACCGAGCTGGAGGACCATGAACTGGTCCACGCGCTGGAGGATGCGGCCCGCCGCCTGGGCTTTACCGTCGGCAACGCCACCATTGAGGCGGAGGGCGAGTGCGCCGCCTGCGCCACCCCAGCCTGATCGGCCAGCCCGAACGAAACAGCCTGCTGTCCCGCCGCCTTCTCCGGGCAAACCCCCCGTTGCTCCTCGCCAGGCAAATCCAGCCCGGGAGAACCCCCATCGGATTAAGCCTTTCTTAAACCGCCCCGCTTAGGCTGCGGCCATGGGCGGCAGTTACTTTGAACGTCACTGGCGCGGTGAGCTCTCGCTGGCGGCCAGCTACTGGCTTAACCACGCCCTGCTGGGCACCATCGGCAGCGTGCTGCTGACGCTCGCCGCGGCCTCGGTGCTGCGCACCACGGGCGACGTGCCGCTCGCCTGCCTCGGCTTCACCGGCGCCCTGCTGATCCTGTGGGCCGGTCTACAGATCTGGCAGATTGCCGGCACCTGGCGGGCTGCCGCGCACGCCAGGCAGGTGCGCCGCACCCGCTGGGCCGGCATCGCCCAAGCACTGCTTTGCTTCAGCGTGTTCGGCTCGATCCTGCAGACCAGCGGCATCCTGATACCGATCGTCCGCGCCGTCATCATCGGCGACTGGGTGCCGATCCCCGGCACCGTCCTGCGTGACAACGGCCGCGTCATCGCCTTTTCTGGCCCCGTCGGCAAGACCGCCGCTGAGGGCTTCCGCCGGGTGCTCGACAGCGCCAACCCCAGCGTCGTGCGGCTGGCCAGCGAGGGGGGCCTTGTCCAGCAGGCCCGGTTGATCGCGGCGATGATCCGCGAGCGCGACCTCGACACCGAGGTCAGCCAGCGCTGCGTTTCCGCCTGTACGATCATCTTCTTTGCCGGGCACCGGCGGTTGATCTCAGGGTCCGGCACGCTGGGCTTCCACAGCTACGCCTCCCCCGAAATGACCCCCCAGGCAGTGGTCGACGATGAGGCTCGGGAGCGGCGCTCCTATCTTGCCGGCGGTGTGGCGCCCGACTTCATCGACAGCATGTTCGCCGTTCCCCCCGCCAAGGTCTGGTACCCGACAAGGCAGCAGGCCGAGGCAGCCGGCTTCGCCAGCGCATCACGATAAGGCACGCGCACCGGGTGCGTGGCGTCACACGAACATCCGCTGTTCTGCCCGCGCCTGCCAAGCCAGCCCGGTAGAAGCTTCCCAACCTTTGCTGACCGCATCGGCCCAGGCGGTGGAGCGTTTTGCTGACCGCACCGGCCCGCACAGCCGCATGCAGTCCTGGTCTGTCCGCGAATTCACCATCCGCCGCCCCCTCGCGCGGCAACGCTTCCCCCAGCTAGCCGTTCCGAGTGGCTCGCCCGCCGTTTCTGAAGGCCCGCCATGCCCAACCCGCCGCACCCTGCCCAGCCGCGTTCTCCTCAGCCGCATCCGGCGTCCGCCGAACCCGATCCGGTCCGCCGCGGCCTGCTGCTGTCAGGCGGCGTCGCCGCCGGCATGGCCCTTGCTGGCAGCGCCGCCGCGCAGACTGCTCCGCCTAGCATACAGACCGACACCGCGCCCCGCGTGCTCAACGGCCAGCCGATGCCCGAACCGCCGCCGGAGACGTCCGCCGGCCCGGTGCGCCCCGGCCGCGGCTCCATGCTGACCGGCAAGGTCGCCGTGGTGACCGGTGCGGCCCGCGGCATCGGCCGAGCCATCGCCGTGGAGTTCGCCGCCAACGGCGCGGATGTGGTCGCCATCGACATCGCCGGGCCGGTCAGCACCGCCTCTGACGCCACGCCCGCGACGCCACAGGAACTGGACGAGACGATCCGCCAGATCCACGCCTATGGCCGCAAGGGCGAGGCGATCCGCGCCGATATCCGCGACATCGCCGCCCTGCGCGCCGCCGCCGACCAGATCGAGATGGCATACGGCAAGATCGACATCGTGGTGGCGGACGCCGCCATTCAGCGCTGGAAGCCGCTGTTGCAGATGGCCGACAGCGACTGGCACGACGTCATCGACAACAATCTGAACGGCACCGCCAACACCATCCGCGCCTTCGCTCCCAAGATGGTCGCCCGCAAGCACGGCCGGATCATCGTGCTGTCGTCGATGCAGGGGCTGCACGGCACCAAGGATGCCGCCAGCTACTCCGCCTCCAAATGGGGCATCATCGGGCTGATGAAGTCGGCAGCGATGGAGTTCGGCCGCTACAACATCACCGTCAACGCCCTGCTGCCCGGCCTGGTCGACACGCCGCTGACCCGCTACGAAAAGCGCCTGCACGAGAGCATGGGAGAGACCGAAGCCGACCCGCCGGAGAACCCGACGCCGCGGCAGGCCTGGGACCAGCGGGCGCCGACCGTGCCGTTGAAGGTGGGCTGGCTGCAGCCGGACGACATCTCGCCCGCCGCGGTCTTCCTTGCCTCCGACGCCGCCGCGATGGTCACCGGGGCGGAGTATCAGGTCACTGGCGGCGACAGCGCGAAGGACGTCTGATCCGGCACCGGGCCGCCTGCCATCCGGCATCGGGTTGCCTGGCCCCCTCGCCCGGCGGATTATCCTCGCCTTCGGTTGCTCCCTGGCAGGCAGCCCCGTAGTATCGCCCACCGGTCAAGGGCAATGCGTCGGTTTGGCCTGCAGTGCCCGATTCACCTGGCGAAGCGCGTCTTGGTGACCGGACACTGAAGAGCTTTCCGCGGGGCTTGCCTCCACCGGGGATTGTCCTTACCCGGAACCCAGCACCGGCCACGGCCCGTACGGGACCAGGACACGTGCCTGCAGGAGAAACGTCATGCCGCTGATCGCCGCCGCCGACACCGCCGCCGCCAATCGCCGCCGCGGCACCGCCGCTGACGGTGTCAGCTTCTGGCACACGCTGTACCTTGGCACCAGCCGCTACAACATGCCCGCCGGCACACCTGATCCCGCGCCCGACAGCCTGTTTCCGATGGCCTTCCTGGTCGAGCAGGATCCCGGCAGCACCGCCAACGCGCACTACCACCAGCAGGACCAGTTCCAACTGGTGGTTGGCGGTCACGGCACCCTGGGCCTGCATGAGATCCGCCCGGTCACCGTGCATTTCACCGGCGCCCACACGGCCTATGGCCCGATCCGCGCCAGCCGGCAGGACGGCGTCGCCTACTTCACCCTGCGCAACGGCTTCGATCCCGGCGCCCGCTTCATGACCATGCCGGAGAACCGCATCGCCCTGCGCGCCGTCCAGGACCGCCGCCACCGCGAGGCGGTCGCCGGCCCGCTGACCGCGCCGACCGCGCCGGCGGAGACCCTGCTGGGCCCCGAGGCTGACGGCATGACCGCCTGGCGCTATGCGCTGCAGCCCGGCACCGCGATCACCGGCGCCGATCCCGCCCTCGGCCATGGCCAGTACTGGGTGGTGACCGCCGGCAGCCTGATCCACGCGGAAAGCGCGCTGCCGGCAATGTCCTGCGCCTTCGTGTATCCCGACGATCCGGCCTTCCAGGCCACCGCTGGCACCCAGGGGGCCGAGGTCATCGCCATGCAGTTCCCGGTGCGATCGACCCATTGATGCCGAAACAGCTCCGCCTCAACGCCTTTGACATGAGCTGCGTCGTCCATCAGTCCCCTGGGCTGTGGACGCATCCGGACGACCGCGCCGACACCTACAACACCCTGGAATACTGGACCGGCCTCGCCCGCATCCTGGAGCGTGGCAGGTTCGACGCGCTGTTCCTGGCCGACGTCCTCGGCATCTACGACGTGTACAAGAACTCGCCCCGCACCGCGCTGGCGAATGCCGTCCAGGTGCCGGTCAACGACCCGCTGATGCCGATCTCCGCCATGGCGCTGGTCAGCCAGCATCTGTGCTTCGGCGTCACCTGCGCGCTGTCGTATGAGCTGCCGTATCCGTTCGCCCGCCGCATGAGCACGCTGGACCATCTGACCAAGGGCCGCATCGGCTGGAACATCGTCACCGGCTACCTCGACAGCGCCGCCCGCGGCATGGGCATGGCGCAGCAGGTCGCCCACGACGACCGCTACGAGGTGGCCGAGGACTACATGCAGGCTACCTACAAGCTGTGGGAAGCCAGTTGGCAGGATGACGCCGTGCTGCGTGACCGCCAGGGCCGCCGCTTCGCCGATCCCGACAAAATCCACCGCATCGTCCACCGGGGCCCGCACTTCAGCTTCGACGCCATCCACCTGTGTGAGCCTTCGCCGCAACGCACCCCGGTGCTGTTCCAGGCCGGCGCCTCCCGCCGCGGCCGCGATTTTGCCGCCCGCCACGCCGAGTGCGTCTTCATCAACGGCCCGTCGAGGAAGGTCGTCGGCAACATCGTCGCTGACCTGCGGGACCGTGCCCGGGCCGTCGGCCGCGACCCCGCCGACCTGGTCATCTTCACCATGATGACCATCATCACCGACACCACCGCCAAGGCCGCTCAGGACAAGTACCAGGACTATCTCGGCCACGTGTCGGAGGAAGGCGCGCTGGCGCTGATGTCCGGCTGGACCGGCCTCGATTTCGGCGCGATGGACCCCGACCAGGTGGTCCGCTTCGACGACCGGGCCAACGCCCAGACCTCGGCACTGGAGGCCTTCACCACCGCCGATCCGGACCGAGCCTGGACGGTGCGCGACATCGCCCGCCATGCCGCGATCGGCGGCCGCGGCCCGGTGGTGATCGGTTCGCCCGGCCAGGTCGCCGACGAACTTGCCGACTGGGTCGAGCAGACCGACGTCGACGGCTTCAACCTAGCCTACGCGCTGACCCCCGGCAGCTTCGCCGACATCGCCGACCTGGTGGTTCCCGAACTGCAGGCCCGTGGACGCTTCAAGCGCGACTACGCCCCTGGCAGCTTCCGCCAGAAGCTGTTCGGCCGCGGCCCGCGCCTGCCCGCCAGCCACCCCGCCGCCCAGGTTCGCCCCGCGCGCTGAGCGCGCCGCAACCAAACTGCGCTGAGCGCGCCGTCACCCAACCCACGGGCTTGCCCCCGGCGCCGGTTCGACGCATAGACGGGCCGGGTTGAAACCTGGGGAAGAGACGATGAAACCGACGTCCGGACTGCTGCTGACCGCCGCCTGTGCCGTCACCATGGCGCTCGCCGCCCACGCCGTTGCTCAGCCCAACGACAGCAATGTCTCACTCAACGCGCCGGGCTTCCTGGTGAAGAAACCCCGCCCCGGGCTGCCCGAGGTGAAGGCGCAGCCGCAGGCCTGGCCGAGGCTGGATCCCGGCGCCGTGCTGTGCCGGTCCGAGGACGATCTGAACCGGCTGACCGAGCGCCGCGCCGGGCAGGACGTGGAAGGCCCGGTTGACTGCCAGGTGGTCCGCTCGGCGATGGCGATCACCATCGTGCAGCGCCAGGGGCCAGGCCGCACCGAGGTCAAGCCGAGCGACCCGAATGCCACCGCCACCGGCTGGACCGACGCCTGGCTGCCGGAGAAGCGCCCGGTCACCGCGACGTCGGCGGGACGGTAAGACCACTGCGCAGCCTCGGCGATAAAGCGGCACAGCCTCTGCCGTACTGTCCGCACCCGTCTTGCGGCACCCCGTCCCGATGACCGTGCAGCCTTGGACCGCACGCGTAAGTATTTCTCTTTACTGATCGTTAACGTTTTCCCTCTATCCCGGCCTCAGTCGTACGAACCGGGGCCAGGATGTCACATCAGGTTGCAGACGAGAGCCCTTTCGTTTCATCTAGAGCACGACCGTCTGAGGTTGATCCAACGTCAGACGTGAATCGCCCTCTTAAACAAGAAAAGCCAGAGCCTGATGGCTTCAACCTGAAGCCATCAGGCTCTAAGGTCCTGCTGATCGAAGGCTGGCGCGGCATCAACCACTCCATCGCCCTGGTCAATCAACATCAGATACGCGAACTGCTGAAGATGGACGGGCTTCAGCTCTATCACCACGACCTGCCGTTCGCCTACGGCCATTGGACCCGCACCCAGAACGGCAGCGGCTTCCACGCCATCGACGCCGCCCGCATCGACGACGTGCCGCCCTTGCCGGCCGGCCTCGCGGCGGATTGTGTCTATCGCATCGGCGCACCGATTCGCCCCGGCAAGCCCGATGACCGGCGGCGAACCATTACTTTCATGATCACCGAGCTGGGTCTTGGCCCGTCCAGCTTCGCGGATGACGGACAAACCTCCGGCTTCTTCACCCGTGGCGATAACTCAATCGTCACTTCATCAAAATGGTCTTGCCAGCGGCTGACCGATTACGGCTATCCCGCCGACAAGGTCGCGGTAATCCCGCTCGGCGTCGACACAAACGCCTTTCAGCCGCTGGCCGAAGCCGAGCGTCTGCTGATTCGCAGGCAGATGGGCTTTCAAGAGGATGAGACGGTGTTCGTCAACGTCGGCGCCCCGTTGTGGAACAAAGGTATCGACGTGCTGCTGCGCGCCTTCGTTGCGCTGCGCCAGCGCGGCCGGCGGGTCCGCTTGATCCTGAAGGATCAGCGCAACCTCTACGTCGTATCGGTCGAACAGACCTTGCGCGGCCTCGCCGCCGACTGCCCGGGCCTGGCTGATCCGGACACGCTGGCCTCCATCTCCCTCGTCACCGAGGATATCGGGCGTGCCCAACTGCGCATGCTGTACGGCGTCGCCGATGCCTACGTCTCGCCTTACCGCGCCGAAGGCTTCAACTTGCCGCCACTCGAAGCCATCGCCTGCGGCACACCGGTGATCGTCACCAAGGGGGGTGCGACCGACGACTTCTGCAACGACGACGTCGCCTGGCGCATCGCGGGGTGCGAGCAGCCCTACGACGGCCCAGCCACCGGGCCCGGCGGACGCTACATCGAACCCGATCTTGAGGCGCTGATCGCAGCGATGGACGCGGTCGCCGCCGGCACCCGGATCCCGCCGGAACGCTACGCCCCGGCTCGCGCGGCCGTCCTGACGAAGTTCACCTGGGCGAACGCCGCGGCACAGTTGGCAGCCCTCACCGTCGGCCTGGTCCCCAAGGATCAGGCGGCAACGGGCGCAGCCGGCCCGATCGCCCCTGGCCCGCTTACCCAACGCGTCCGGGTCAATAGCTTCGACATCTTCGACACCCTGATCGCCCGCCGCTGCCTGCAGCCATGGGGCATCTTCCAGCAGGTCGGCGCCCGCATCGGCAAGCCCGACTTCCTGCAGACCCGCATCGCCGCGGAGGCACAACTCGCCGGCCAGGACTACACGCTGCATCACATCTACGACCGTCTGGCCGCGCTATGGCAGTTGACACCGGCACAGGCCGAGTCGCTGAAGGCCACGGAGATCGCCGCCGAGCTGGACAACGTCATCCCGATCCAGGAGAATCTTGCGAAGCTGCGGCACGGCGATGTCCTGATCTCCGACATGTACATGCCCGAGCCAATCATCCGTGACCTGCTGAACGCCGCCGGCCTTGACAAACGAGTGGGGCTCGTCGTCTCCACCCAAGGCAAGCGGCAGGGCCACATCTGGCCGAAGGTCGCCACCCATTTCGCCATCGGCCGCCATCTTGGCGACAACCCGCTCTCGGACCTGGAAATGCCGATCCGGTTCGGCATCGCCGCCCAGCACACCGATGCCAGCGCGCCAACCCTGATCGAGAACTGGCTGGCCCAGCAGGGCCTGCCCGCCCTGTCCCTGTTCATCCGCGAGGCCCGGCTGCGCACCTGGCATGAGGAGCCAAGCTTCCGCAACCTGCAGAAGATCCAAGTGCAGCTCAACCTGCCCATCCTGTTGCTGTCCAGCATCCAGTTGCTGCGTGTGGCGACTGAGGTCAGCGCCGACCGGTTGCTGTTCTGCAGCCGGGATTGCGACCTGTGGCTGGAATTGTTCCGCGGCCTGGCCGCGCGCATGAAGTCCAGCATCGACACCGCGTATTTCTACACCAGCCGGATCGCCCGGATGAAGGCATCCGCCGACTACCTTGCATACTGCCGGTCAATGCTCGGGGAACACGGCTTGATCGTCGATGCCTGCGGCACCGGCTGGTCCCTTTCCCACCTGCTGCGGGCGCTGGACATGCCACAGCGCGACGTCTTCTTTATCCATAAGTGCGAGCCGCTCGATCTCTACGAGGAGCATGCCCCTACCTTGCAGACCTGCCGGTTCCACACGGTGATCCATCCGGACCGAAAGATCCCCAATATCGGCATCGAACTGATCAACACCGCCGAACACGGGTCTGTCGAGGACGTGCGGATCATCGCCGGCACCCCGGTTCCCGTCCTTGGCCAGGAGTGGGAGCAGCCGCGCACCCGGGCCGCGATCGCGGTGCAGCGCAAGGCCTTCCTCGACGCCGTGGCAACGCTGGACAGGCTCGACCTGACGGAGCTTCTCGCCACCCCCGCCGACCGGATCGCCGGCATCGTGCAGGCCCTGTATGAGCACCTGCACACCCAGCCGGAGCTGATCGAGGTGCTGATTACCGACTACCGTAAGGAAGCCGTGGGTGTGCACAACGCGCTACAGATCCGCGGCCCCTGAGGTGCGATCATCCTAGAGCAACATCAGCCTGGCTGGAACAGTCGGGCTGATAAAGTTGCTTGTGAAAACAATGAGCTAGACCGCGCTGAGCGCTGAGCGTTCACGGTCAGCCTGAAAGCGGTCTAGCCTCACTCCTCGTTCAACCCCAGCGCCAGCTCCGCCACCCCCATCGGGTCCTCGACCGCCGCCAGACGCCCCGCCGCCAGCCAGGCAAACCGCTCCAGCAGCGCCTTGCGCCGCGGTGCCGCCAGACGCACCGCCAGCGGCTCGCGCAGCAGCTCCGCCTCACGCCCGGCACAGACGATCAGACCGCTTTCCGGCGGCAGCACCGCACTGGGAAAGTCGCAGTCCACGGCAAAGAAGAACTGGTCGCAGAACGGTTGGTATTCGGCCCACTTGCCGTCCGACAGGTAGTCCCGCAGCCCCGACTTCACCTCGATGCAGACGAACAGGCCACCCGGCTGCAGCGCCAGGATGTCCGCCCGCCGCCCGTTCGCCAGCCGCACCTCGTGCAGCGGCGCCCAGCCCAGCCGCAGGCACAGCCGAGCCGCCGCCCGCCGGATCAGGCTGGTCCGCTCGGGAAAGCCGATCCCGTTCACCGCAACCCCCGCCGCAGCCACGGCTCAACCCAGGATTTTGCTGATCGCCCCGGCCAGGCGCACGTCATTGTCCGTCAGCCCGCCGGCATCGTGCGTCGACAGCTCGATCGTCACCTTGTTCCAGACGTTCGACCAGTCCGGATGATGGTCCATCTTCTCCGCCAGCAGCGCCACCTGGCTCATGAACCCCCAGGCGGCATGAAAATCCTTGAACTTGAACTCGCGGCGGATCGCGTCCCGCCCCTGCGACAGCGTCCACCCCGGCACCGTGGTGCCCAAAGCCGCCAACGCCTCATCCGTCAACCGTGTCGCCATCTCAACCCCCCGTCTCGCCCAGCCGCTGCATGTCCGCCAGCGCCTCGGCGAACTCCTCCATGAAACCCGCTACAACCTGCCGGCAGCTCGGCACGCTGTCCACCAGCCCGACCCCCTGGCCGACGAAATAGCTGACCAGCGCCCGCGCCCCTGCGTTCCCCGCCTCGGCGGAGCGGGTCACCCGCGCCATCGCCGGCTCGCTCAGCAAGCCCTGCAGCGGCATCGGCAACGTCCCCGGGCTGTCAGGCCCCTCCCACGCATCCGTCCAGGCAGAGCGCAGTTGCCGCGCCGGCTTGCCGGTCCGCCCGCGGGAGCGGACGGTATCGCGCGACCGCGCCGCCACCATCTTCTCGCGGAACACCACCGAGGTCTCCGCTTCCGTCGTCGCCAGCCACACTGATCCGGTCCATATGCCTGCGGCGCCCATCGCCATGCACCCGGCCATCTGCCGCCCGGTCATGATGCCGCCCGCCGCCAGCACCGGCACCTTCGGCCGCGCCGACCGCTGCACCGCGCGCAACACCTCCGGCACCAGCACCATCGTGGAGACCTCACCGCAGTGCCCGCCGGCCTCGCTGCCCTGCGCCACCAGGATGTCCACCCCGGCTTCCACCTGCCGCAGCGCATGCTCCCGCGCGCCCACCAGGGCGGCGCACGGCACCCCGAACTGCCGCGCCCGCTGCAGCATCGACGCCGGCGGCACCCCCAGCGCATTGGCGATCAGCCGGATCGGATGGCGGAACGCCACGTCCATCAGTTGCTCAGCGGTGTCGCGCTGGTACGGCACCGGCCGTGCCGGATCCTCCCGCGCAAAGCTTCCCTGCAGCGGGTCGACGTCGTGCCGGCGCAGCAGCGCATGGACAAAATCCCGGTGCGCCTGCGGCACCTGTGCCGCCAGATCCCCCTGCGTGGCACCCGCCCCAGTGCGCACCGACAGATTCTCCGGCACCAGCAGGTCCACCCCATAGGGCCGGCCCTCGGCGTGCGCATCGATCCAGCTCAGCTCGATCTCAAGCTGCTCCGGCGTGCGTCCCGCCGCACCGAACACGCCGAACCCGCCCGCCCGGCTGACCGCCGCCACCACGTCGCGGCAGTGGCTGAACGCCAGCAGCGGGAAGTCGACGCCGAGGAGCGGGCGAAGCGCGGTGTTCATGGCGATGTCCAGTGTCGAAGCAGATGGTGGCGGGGTCAACTTTTCGGTCGCACGGGGCCGATGTCCCTGGCATCGCCCGGCAGAGCCCGGCGCCTCGCTCACGCCGTTCACGGGAAGCATGTCGATGTGTTACTGCTGCCAGCGGTAATGATGCCTGCTGGCCGGGTCGACGGGCAGCGCGCCATAAAGCATGGACCACACAGAGGCCACATGTCGCTTCCTCGCGAAACCACGCTGACCGGCAAGGTTCAGGGATCGCTTGTCACCCCGGCGGCCCCGGTCGACCTCGGCGTAATCGTTGCGGCTGGCTCCAGCGGCAGGGTTGATGTAGGCCGGGCCAGGCTGTTCGCATTGCGGGGTGCCGTTGCACTGGCTCTTCGCTGGTTCGGTGGAGATGACCAGCCTCCGGGGATCTGCGAGGTGCCGCTTGAGACATTCTCCAAGGCTGCCGATCAGCTCATCGGCATGGGGTGCAAGCGGCTCGCCTTTGTCGGCACCTCAAAAGGAGCAGAGGCCGCTCTGCTGACGGCAGTTCGTAACGCTCGCGTCGACGTCGTGGTGGCGATCAGTCCCACTTCCGTGGTCTGGGGGAACATTGGGCCGGGGCGAGATGGCGAAGTTTGGCCGCAACGATCTTCTTGGACATACCAAGGTGTTCCGCTGCCGTTCATCGCCTATGATCCCTACTGGAAACGGGAATACGTTGACGGCTTGGTCTCCTATCGAAGCTATCACGAACAAAGCCTGCTTCGCTTTGCATCCGAGGTAGCGGCGGCGACCATTCCAGTTGAGATCGCCAAGGCAAGGATTGTGTTGGTCGCGGGCGGCAGCGACGCGTTGTGGCCCTCCGATACGTTCGCCAAGGCAGTGGCTGAGCGCCTGGAAACGTTTGGCAAGCATGCGCGGCTGGTGCTGAACCCACAGGCTGGACATCGCGTGCTTTTGCCCGGTGAGACGACGCCCCGCTCCAGCCTTCACGCCCATGGCGGACACGACAGGGCCGACGCGGCTCTCGGGCAGGCTGCTTGGGACGCAATGGCGGAAGTCCTCGAATTCACACCGTAGATTGGCGCAGGACTGCGGCTTGTTCTGCATCGAGGCAAAGCAGCGCTTCACGTGCTGTCGGCTGGCACGTCCGAGGGTTCCTGCCCTCAACGCGCGCATTGGTCCAGCTCAGCTTAATCTCAAGCTGCTCCGGCGTGCATCCCACTGCACCGAATACGCCGAAGCTGCCGGTGGGGGGCCGACACTTCGACTGGTGGAGCAACTTCCCCTGGACATTGCCGCGAGAACAGGCTAGCTTAAGCTGGTCTACCATGGAGGCTGGCATGCAAATCGGCGCGTTCGAGGCAAAGAACAAGCTCGGGCACCTGCTTGACCTTGTCGAGGCGGGGGAAGAGGTCACGATTACCCGGCATGGCCGTGACGTGGCCCGCCTGATCCCCGCCAGCGCCGGCCATGACCGCAACAAGGCCTACGCCGCGATCGGCCGCATGCGCGAGCGTGCCGCGGCACTGCGGGGCGGGACATTCGACTGGAGCGAGTGGAAGTCCTACCGGGACGAAGGCCGGCGGTGAGCCTGGTCCTCGACGCCTCTGTCACGCTCGCCTGGGTGTTCGGTGAGACGGCCGGGCCAGGTGTTCAACAGGTGTTCGAGACGATTGCCGACCGAGGCGCGGTGGTGCCGGGGCTGTGGTGGCTGGAGGTCGCCAACAGCCTGACGGTCGCCGTTCGCAGGAAGCGGATCGACGCGGCGTTCCGGCGCGCGGTGCTGAGTGACCTGCAACTGCTGGATATCACGACCGATCAGCAGGGCGTCGCGCGGGCTTGGACTGAGACGCTGGAGCTGGCCGACGACCACCGGCTGACGATCTACGATGCAGTCTATCTAGAGGTTGCTCGGCGTCGAGCCTTGCCGCTCGCCACCCTGGACGCCGAGCTGCGCGCTGCCGCTGCCAGGACGGAGGTTCGCCTGGCGCTGACGTGAGCCGCGGGGGGCGCGGAGGCATGCTCCACCGACAGGCTGATTTCCGCTGCGCTTCGGTCGTGTGTTTCGGGACACGTAAGCGTTTGATATGACCATCAAATGGAAATGCCCAAAAGTCTTAAATTGCGGGAAAGACGCCTCCGACCGGGATCAATGCGATTTCCTTAAAAGTATTCTTAAAGCGCTTAATTTGCTTTTTATCCTATTCGCACTATGATACTTAATAGCCTATAGATGCCTTTTAGAGAGAATAGAAGTGACATCCATCGATATCGATTTCGAGGTTTTCAAGGCCCTTACGAACCGCCGCGCCGCCGAAACCGTCACTTACAACGATGTGCTGCGGGATGTGTTGGGCCTCGGGCAGAGCACCGCTCAGCCGCAAACGGATGTAGAGGGGTGGACATGGAAGGGAGTCACATTGCCAAACGGCACGGAGTTACGAGCCGAATACAAGGGCACAGCCTACACGGCAAAAATTCAAGGCGGACGATGGATGCAGGACGGAGAGGCTCGCACTAGCCCCTCAGCGGCGGCCTCTGCCATCACAGAATCAGGCATCAACGGATGGTGGTTCTGGTCGGTAAAGCGTCCTGGCGATGCGGCATGGGTGCCACTCGCCAAGCTCCGTCCAGATAACTGAACCCGGACGGAAATGTCCGTGGTGGCATGTCCGTCAACGCACTCAGGGGAAGCAGCTGAAAGCGGAAAACCCGAAGATCGATCTTAAGTTCGCAAATTAGGGAACCTCTTGGTATGTTTGACAAATTATACGTTGTGCGTTTGCGAGGCGGACGCGACCATCCCAAATTTCAACAGTTCCTTCTCAACGTTGCTAACCTTAGGGCTAAAGAACCTGGTTATGGCGGTGCCAGCAATCTCTGGCTTTTGAAGCACCATATGGACGCTAATACTGTTCACTTGATGTGCACGGAGAGATTCCCAGTTTCACGAAGTAAGGACGTGGAGGTTGAGGAAGTAACTACAGCTTCTCTAAAGGGAGATCATGCGATGTATACAGATATGGTGAAGAAATACTGGATGCCATATGGTAATTTCCAAGGCATAAAGGACTTATAAAGGGAATTTTATTTCTAACTAGCTGAATTACTACATTGTTTATGTTGCACCCTTCATACCGTAAACCGAAATGCTAACATTCACTCTTGATACCAATTGTATTTCTGCCCTGGCTAATGGCGAAACAACAGCTCCAGCTATCCAGACTTTGGCCGATGCTCACGCTACCAGCAGAGCACATGTTGCTGTGGTCGCAATTTCCGCATCTGAAAGACAAAGAGGAGGAAATTTAATCCGAGATTTCAATGAATTTGAAAAAAGGCTGGTGTCAATAGGATTAGGCCACCTCGATATATGCCTACCCATGATTTACTTTGACATTTCATTTTGGGATCGCTGCCGATGGGCCAATACTTCGCTACAAACACTTGAAAAGCAAATCCATCGGGTTCTTTTCCCTGGGGAAGAGTTTCTGTGGTCTGACTATTGCGTTGCCAGAAACCTTGATCCAAACACGGCTTTTCCTAATAGCAATTGGCGTAACCATAAATGTGACATTCAAGCTGTTTGGAGCCATATTGCTGATAAAAGAAATGTTTTTGTATCTAACGATGGTAATTTTCACCAGCATGCCAAGAAGAACTCTCTCATATCTTTGGGTGCTGGTTGTATTAAGCGTCCTGAAGATGCAGCCGCTCTGCTTTAATCGATAACCGCATAACCGCCTCTTATAGCAACATGTGCCCGCGCGTCCTTGCCCAAAGTCCCATAACGGTATGGCGCGGTGCTCCCCAGTAGCCCCCGCACCCCGCCACCCCTACCCCGACATCCCCACCGGCGGCTCCAGCTCCGCCGGCAGCGGACACACATACGGCGTTTTCCCCACCCGCGCCTGGTGGTCGGCCTTGGCCCGCGCCAGCAGCGCCTCGTCACGGATCACGTCCAGCGCCGTCCCCGCCATCACCTTGGCCACGTGCACCAGACCCTTGTGCGCCGCCGGCAGCTTGCCCTGCGCCGTCAACTGCCAGGAGTGTCCGGGCGTGCCCACCGCATAGGTCGCCCCGCGCGCCTGCACCGTCGGCACCACCCAACTGACGTCGCCCACGTCCGTCGAGCCGATGCCGCCCTCCGGCCCCGCGTCCTCCGGGATGACCAGGTCGCACAGCGGCGTGTCCGGCCGCACCGGCAGCCCGGCCCGGCGATACGCCGCTTCGATGTCCTCCTCCGATAAGGTCGCCTGGAACGCGCGGGCCTTGTCGCGGTCCGCCTCGTCGAACGGCGGCGGCCCGATCCGCTCCAGGTTGTCCTGCATCGCCCGCTCCAGCGGCCGGTTCGCCAGCAGGTTGGACACCGCGCTGATCACCGCCGAAGTCACCTTCGTCTCGGTCATCAGCGCTGCCCCGTCAGCGATCTTGCGCACGCGCTCGATCAGCTTCGACAGTTCCGGCAGCGTCGCCGCGCGGATCAGGTAGCGCACCTTGGCGAACGCCTGCACCACGTTCGGCGCCACCCCGCCGGCGTCCAGGATCGCCGAGTGCACCCGCGCATCCGACGGCATGTGCTCGCGCATGTAGTTCACGCCGACGCTCATCAGCTCCACCGCGTCCAGCGCACTGCGCCCCAGATGCGGCGACGCCGCGGCATGCGAGGCTCGGCCATGGAACGAGAAGTCGATCCGCGTGTTGGCCAGCGACAGCGCCGGATTGACGCCGCAGAACGACGACGGATGCCAGGAGATCGCCACATCCACGTCGCTGAACACCCCGGCCCGCGCCATGAAGCCCTTCGCCGCGCCGCCCTCCTCGGCCGGGCAGCCGTAGTAGCGCACCCGCCCCTTCACGCCATTCGCCGCCAGGTAGTCCTTCACCGCCGTCGCCGCCAGCAGCGAGGCCGACCCCAGCATGTTGTGCCCGCAGCCATGGCCGAACCCCGCCCCCGGCAGCGGCCGCTGTTCGGCCACCCCGGCCTCCTGCGACAACCCGGGCAGCGCGTCGTACTCGCCCAGGATGGCGATCACCGGCCCATCCTCGCCCGCCTCGCCCATCACCGCCGTCGGAATGCCCGCCACGTCGCGCGTCACCTGGAAGCCCTTCGCCTCCAGCATCGCGGTGTGTTCGGCGCAGGAGCGGAACTCGGTGTAGCACAGCTCCGGCATGTCCCAGACCCGGTCGGACAGTGCGATGAAGTCGTCCTGATGGGCATCCACCAGACGCCAGATTTCCTCTGTATTACGCATCGGATCACTCCTTGTTCGCCATGTCCTGGTTTGCCGCATGCCGGAAGCAGCCCACCACATGGTCATCCACCATCCCGCTGGCCTGCATGAACGCATAGCATATGGTCGAGCCGACAAAACGGAAGCCGTCCCGCTTCATCCCCTTGCTCATCGCATCCGAAACCGCCGTCGTCGCCGGAACCTCGCCCCGCCCGATCCACCGGTTGCGGATCGGCGCGCCATCCACGAACCCCCACAGATAGCGGTCCAGGCTGCCATGCCGATCCGCCGCCGCCCGCGCCGCCCGCGCGTTCTCCCGCACCGAGAAAATCTTCAGCCGGTTGCGGATCAGCGGCGAGTCCGCGCACAGCCCCTCCAGCGCCGCGTCCGTCATCGCCGCCACCCGAGCAATGTCGAAGCCATAGTACGCCTGCCGGTAGGCCGCCCGCCGCGCCAGCACCGTCCGCCAAGACAGCCCGGCCTGCGCCCCCTCCAGCGTCAGCAGCTCGAACAGCGCTCGGTCGTCGTGCTGCGGCACACCCCATTCGCTGTCGTGGTAGGCCTGCATCACCGCATCGGCACCCTCGGCCCAATGGCAGCGGGTCAATGTCACTGCTTCACGCCAGCCAATGCCCCTGTTGACGCCGAAAGCGAGGCCAACGCCGACGCCCCCAACTGCGCCTGCCGAGCCAAGCGCGGCCCGCGCGCCACCGCCAGGCTCGCATCCAGATCATCCAGGCCGCCAGCCAGCCGCGCCGCCACCGCGCCGCCGGCCTCCGCCGCCAGACCCCGCAGCCGTGCCACGACATCCAGCGCCAGCACGCGCAGCCCCACCAGCGTCGCATCTCCGGTGCGCAACCCGCCGGCATCCAGCGCCGTCAGCACCGTCGCTGCCCCGGCCGCATACACCGCCGTCAGCGCCACCACCGCGCCCAGCCCCTCGGTCATCGGCGCCCGGGATGCGGCGGCGGATGTCGCTGCCGGCACCGCCCCGGCAAACTGTCCAATGGCATGACGCAGTGCCCCTAGGATCGCGTAGGTGCCCACCGCATCCTCCACATCCCGGAACGTCAGCGCCATCCGCTCATAGGCGCTTCCCGCCGAACCCAGCATCGTCGAGGCCGGCACCACGCAGCCATCCAGCCGCAGCAGGCCGTGCCGGCTGGGGCGCAGCGCGTGAAACCCCGGCATGTCGCTCATCGTCAGCCCCGGCGTGTGCCGCGGCAACAGGAACGCGCTGTAGCGCTTGCGCACCGCGGTCGCCTCATCACCGGTCTGCTCGGTGATGGCAAGGACGATGATCGCCTCGGCCGAGGGGCCGTTGCTGACCCACGCCTTTTCCCCGGTCAGGCGGAATCCCTCCGCCACCGCCTCGGCCCGTGTCGTCAGGTGCTTCGGATGCGCCCCGACGCGGGGCTCGGAGATCGCCACCGCCAGCACCCTGCTGGCCCAGGCGTCCTGCTGGGCCTGGCTGCCAAAGCCGCGCAGGAAATGCCGGAACACCAGTTGCGGCCCGCCCCACAGCGTGGCGATCCCCAGCAGGCCGGTGCGTTCTACCAGCAAGGCCTTGATCCGCGCGAGGGCGGCGTAATCAGCCACCGGCGCCAGCAGCCCGGCCGCCTGCATGCTGGCCAGCGAGTCTCGCGGCAGGGCACCCACTCTATCCTGCGCCCGATCCTGCGCCCGATTCTGCGCCGGCTCCCGTGCCGGCTGCGGGTGGTGCGCCACGCCTTCCTCGGCCACCCCTTCCTCGGCCAGCCATTCCCGGGCCAGCCAAGCCTCGATCTGCGCCTCTGGTTCAGCCATGCCATCTTTCCCCCGCGCCGTGGGTAACATCGTTCCACGCCTTCTGTCACACCAGCCCGACCCACACTGCCGATATCAACGCCACCCCGCCGGCACCGCCCGTCGCCTGGCCGATCGCGTCCCGCGCGCCCTGCTCTCCCCTCCCTCGCCTGCCCTTCCTCGTCTGCCCTGCGAATCACCCCCGGGACACAAAACAATGATCACCATGTGATCCTGATTTGTTCTTGACTTCATTTGCAACTTATACTAGAACAAAATAGAAATCATACACCGGACTTTCCCTCCGGACCTCAGCCCATGGATCCCCTGGCGTGACCCAGCCTGCTCCCTCCCAGCCTGCTCCTTCCAAGCCCGTGCAAACCAACCCTGCTCCAACCCAACCCAGCGTGCTCCTGGAGCAGATCATCCGCTTCCTGCTGCCGTGCTTCCTCGCCACCGCCGTCGACCTCGACGCCGCTCGGCAGGACATCCTGGACACCTTGCGCTCATACGGCGCCCGCACCCGGGCAGAGTTGCTGAACGCCGCGCAGATCATCGCCTTCAGCCTGTCCGCCCTCGACACCCTGTCGGAAGCCGGCTCCGGCGTCATGTCACCGGCCATGCGGCTGCGCTACCGCGGCTGCGCCAACGGCCTCAGCCGCTCATCCCAGCAGAACGAACATGCCCTGCAGCAGCGCTTGTGCACCGACCCCGTTGTGCCCGAGCACGCGGAACCAGCTCACACGGCCCCCGCCCCCCTGCTGATGGAACCCACCCTCGCCCAGCACGCCGCCTCCTACCAGCCAACCGCTGCGCAACCCCAAAGCGAACCGGCGGCCAACCCGCTCCACACCCTGCCAGATGGCTACGCGCAGCAGATCCTGACGCAGGCTGGCGGCCATCAGCAAAGCGCTCCTCACGCCGCCGCCGCCCCAGTCACCCCTCAAGCCACCGCCACGCCGCTTCCCCTGGCAGCGCCAGCCGCCAAGCCAGACCGCAACGCCCGCCTGTGGGCCGGCGCAATGATCGAAACACTCAGGCAGATGGGCATGCCGGTCGCCCCCATCTCAGGCACCCCGATCTCAGGCACCCCCATCTCAGGCACCTGAAGCGCACCCGCCTGAAGCGCACCCACCCGAGGCGTAGCCGCCCGCCGAACGAAAGCACGCCGCCCACCGGCACCACCCCACCCGCTGCCCCAACCGCCACCGCTCACACCGCCAGCAGACCGATCGCGTCCTCCTCCAGCACCGCGCAGCTCAGCGCGCCGCCGATCCCCGCCCCGGTGTCCAGCCCGATCCGGTTCGCCATGATCTGCACCGCCGGCACCGAGGAATGGCCATGCACCACCACCACGCCAAATCCCTGCTCGCTGGTAAGGAACGGCTGGCGGATCGACAGCAGGTCGTCGCGCGCTTGCGCCGCCAGGGAGACGCCGGGCCGGATCCCGGCATGCACGAACAGGTAGTCGCCGACCTGATGGGTCAGCGCCAACCCGCGTAGCCAGGCCACATGTGCCGCCGGCAGGGCCGCCGCCCATGCCTCGCGCGGCAGATCTGGGCTCAACCCCCAGCTCGCCAACGCCGCCTGTCCGCCAGCCCACAGCCAGTCCGTCGCCGCCGCTCGGTCGCCATCCAGCGCATCCAGCAACATCCGCTCATGGTCGCCCAGCAAGTTGACCACAGCCGCGTTCGCCCCCGGCACCCCGGTCCCCGGCTTACTGGGCAATGTCGGCAGCGCCGCCAGCAGTTCCACCACTCCGGCGCTGTCCGGCCCCTGGTCGATGTAGTCGCCCAGATGCACCACCGTCGCCCGCGCGACCGGCCGAGCCTGAAGATCCGCGGCGATCAGCCGGTGCAGTTCGGCCAGCCGATCGCGCTGGCCATGCACGTCCCCCACCGCATACACACGCTGGCCGCGCGGCACCCAGCCCGGCGCCCGCACCAGCCGCGGGCCGTCCGCCGCGTCCGCCACCGCCCGCGCCGCGCCGTATGTCGGGATGTCGGCCGCCGCCAGCGCCGCCCGCCTGCCCGCTCCCTTCGTCCCGGCCGGCCGGCCCGGCCGCCTCATGCGCCACCCCGGCTGTTTCTTCTTTCCGCAACCCTGCTAACCTGCTCGGGCAAGAGCAAACGGAGGGAACCCTTGGCCAAAATCACATTCCCCGTCGAAGCGAGCCACATCATGATGTTCGCCCGTTCGATCGGCGACACCAATCCTGTGTATCACGACGCGGCGGCGGCGAAACACACCGCGGCGGACGGCATCATCGCCCCGCCCAGCTTCGCCCAGTCGGTCGCTCAGTTCGACCCCGACTACCACCTGCGGCCAAAGCCGAATGAGAAGTGGTTCGGCTCCGCCAAGGGCCCGACCGGCGTCGATGAGAAGCCTGCCTCCTCGGGCGGCCTGCATGCCGAACAGCACTTCGAGTACCACCGCCACCTGCGCCCCGGCGACGTGCTGACGGTGGAAACCCGCGCCGGCGAGACCTGGGAGAAAGCCTCAAAGCGCGCCGGCAAGCTGACCTTCCGGGAGCGTATCACCGAATACCGCGACCAGGACGGCCGGCTGGTGATCACCGCCCGCAGCGTCGGCGTGACCACTGAGCGTCCCGTGGACCAGGGCTGAGGGAAAGGACAAGCACATGGCACTGAAGGCATCCGCCCTGAAGGTCGGCGACACCCACAAGGAACGTGTGGTCGAGAACCTCTCGCGCACCCAGATCGTGCAGTACGCCGGCGCCTCCGGCGACTACAACCCGCTGCACACGGATGAGGTCTACACCACCCAGATCGCCAGCTATCCCAGCGTCTTCGCCCACGGCATGCTGACCATGGGCCTGACCGGCAAGATGCTGACGAACTATGTTGGCGACGGCAGCCTGAGCAAGTTCGGCGTCCGCTTCACCAACCAGGTTTGGCCGGGCGACACGCTGGAGTCCACCGCCACCGTCACCGCGCTGCGCCAGGAAGGCGGCCAGCACTACGTCGACCTCGCGCTGTCCACCACCAACCAGGACGGCAAGGAGGTGGTCGCCGGGTCCGCCACCGCGCGCATCGACCCTTAAGGCAGTCAGGTGAGGCAGCCGGGCGATCGTCCATCCTGGGGGCGGTCGCCACGCGCTGGGCCGGCGGCTGGACAACTTTCGTCAAATGGCGCAATCAGCCGCCGGAGGATTCCCACGATCAGCCTACCCGGACCACGGGTCAACCGAGCTGGATGGAGAAGACCAATGCGCGTTGTGTTTGCCGTCCCCGTCGCGGTGCTGCTCATCGCCGCGCCGTCGCTTGCCTGGCCGGCGCAGGCCCAGACCGAGGCAGTCCCCCCGGCGCAGACCCAGCGCCCGGGCATCAGCCCGTCCGCGGCGACCGACCGCAACGAGGCGGAATGGGCGGACCTGGAGGCCCAGGCGCGCATGACCGACGGCGACTACGACGGCGCGCTGCAGGCCGAGAAGCAGGCGCAGATCGCCCGCAGCCGCGCCGCCCAGCAGGAGCTGGCGGCTCGTACCACCTCCAAGCGGCCCTGACCGCCGGCAGGTTTAGGCCCCGGCCGCCGGCTTGGGGTCTGGCCCTGCCGCGGCCAATTCACGCTCGCGCCGCAGCAGCGCCTGTTTCCTGGGCACGCCCCAGCGATAGCCGGTCAGCGCCCCGTCGCTGCCGATAACCCGATGGCACGGCACCGCCAGCGACACCGGATTGACCGCGCACGAGCGCGCCACCGCGCGGACCGCCTTCGGGTTGCCGGTCATCGCCGCGAGTTGGGCATAGGTGCGGGTCTCACCCGCCGGGATCTCGCACAACGTCCGCCACACCCGTTGCTGGAACGCCGTGCCACGCAGGTCCAGCGGCAGGTCCAGCGCCTGCTTCGGCTCCTGCAGGAAAGCCAGCACCGCCTGGACGGTCCGCTCCAGCGCCGTGTCGTCCCCGGTGATCACCGCTTGCGGGAACCGCCGCCGCAGGTCGCCCAGCAGCGCCGCGTCGGGTTCGGCGAAACCGATGAAGCACACGCCCTTCTCAGTGGCACCCACCAGCAGCCGGCCGAACGGGCAGTCGGCAAAGGCGGTGCGGATCGTCTCTCCCTGGCCGCCGCGCCGCGCGGCACCGGGCGTCATGCCCAGCAGGGTGGCGGTCTTCTCATAGACCCGGCTCTCAGAACCGAAGCCGGCCTCGGCTACGGCCTCGGCCACGCGATCACCCTCGGCCAGCGCCTGGTGCAGCCGCCGCGCCCTTACCCCTTCGGCATAGCTGCGCGGGGTCAGGCCGGTATGATCACGGAACATCCGCAGGAAGTGGAAGCGCGAGTAGCCGGCGCGGCGGGCCAGCGCCTGCAGCGACGGCATCGTCTCGCTGGCCTCGATGCAGGCGCAGGCGTCCTGCACCACGGCCTGGGCCAGGCGGGCTCGGTCGCCCTTCGGGTCGCAACGGCGACAGGCCCGGTAGCCGGCCGCCTCGGCGTCCGACGGCGAGTGGAAGAACCGCACGTTCTTGCGCAGCGGCCGCGGCGACGGACAGTCCGGGCGGCAGTACACCCCCATCGTCGCCACTGCATAGAGGAACCCGGCATCTGCCTGGCGGAGCATGACCTGGTCCCAGAGCTGGTCTGCTTCCGGGGGACGGTCGATGTGAAGTGTGTCTTGCATGGGTGCTATCTGGCCCGATCGATGGCGCGAGCGCCATCCGCGGCTTGCGGTCACTCAGGCGGAACACGAAAAAGCCGGGGGATCGCTCCCCCGGCCTTTGGCGTCATCCGATACTGGCAGCGATCAGCGGATGATGATCTCCACGCGCCGGTTCTGCGGCTCACGGACGTTGGGACCGGTGGCGACCAGCAGGTGGGTCTCACCAAAGCCCTGGATGTTGATCACGTTCTGCGGCACGCCGTCGCGCACCAGCTCGCCGGCGACGGCCTGGGCTCGGCGCACCGACAAGGTTTGGTTGTAGCGCGGCCGGCCAGAGGTATCGGTATAGCCGTTGACCTCGATCCGGGTGACCTGCACGCGGGTCGAGTTGTCCGCCGCCTCCTTGACGATTGCCCTGGCACGCTCAGTCAGGGTTGCCTTATCCCAGTCGAAGAACACGAGGTAGGAGCGCGCCGGGGCCGGAGCTGGGGCAGCGACCGGGGCGGGCGCCGGGGCTGGCGGCGGCGGGGTGTAGAAGGCATAGCGCACGCCCACCACAACCTCATGGTCATACTGGTTGTGCAGGTTCAGCAGCGCCGGGGTCAGGGCTCCTCCCCCCGACGACACCGCATCGTAATGGCCACCACCGGTGATATCCATGAACCGGTAGTCGGTCGTCAGCGACAGCCCGGGCACACCGGGGATCGGGAACGAGGCGCCGACAATGCCCTGGAACGCGAGGCGGCCGACCTGGGAGTTCGCACCGACCAGGAACGGCGTGCCGACGCCGGTCGAGGACACCGAGTTCAGCCGCGTCCACTGGTAGCCGACACCGGCGCCGAGGTAGGGGAAGACGTAGGGGATGCCGATGTCGAGGTCATACAGTGCGTTGACCATCGCCCCCCAAGTGCGCACGTTGCCACTGCTGTTGGTCGGGAACGGCTCGCCCAGTTGCCGCACGCCGGCATGCAGGAAGTCGCCTTCGATCTCAAAGCGGAAGCCGTTGCCCAGGCCGTAGCCAATGGCAACCTCACCATTGTAGCCGTAGCCTTCCTTCAGGGTTGTCTGGCCGCCCCGGAAGCCGGCGCCATAAGTGGTGATCCGCGGGTTCTGCGGCGCATTCAGTCCGCCGCCGCCGGCGATGTAAAGCCCGGTGATCGGCTGAGCCATGGCCACCACCGGCGTTGCGAGAAACAAGGTGGCTAGCAGCGCACCGGGAAGACGCATGGTTTCAACTCCTGTCTATGACTTTCTTGCCCGCAACCACTTGTTCCGGGGTCCGACCAACCGAACGATGCCGCCTGAAAAGCACAGCATCCATGCGGTGTTGCCCCATATTCGCCACACTGTCCCCGGCGGCAAATCACCACGACTTGAAGATTATCACGAACACCGGAAAGAAGCTGGCAATCTGGTCATGCCGCGGCCAATACTGGGCGCCGAGCTATCCCACAGACCACTGAATCTGCAGCGAGAATTGAAAAAGCGGCGGCGCGGCAACACAAATTTTCATTACCTTCAGTTAATTTCTGGCTTAGCCGAATTTGCTAATGCGGCCATGCACAGCAGCAACATCATCAGCTTTTTCAGGGCTTCTGGAAACCATACCTTTAAGGCAACAATACGGCTGATTGACGGTACTTTCTTTCGCTGGTGCCTGCCGTCATACTGCGCCGGCTGCCGAACCACTCGCCGACGGCATCGCGGCTGGTACGGGGCCGCAACAACGCCAGCGCCAGGAAGCACGGGTCTGCCTTATGTGGTCATGGATCAACGCCGTCGTCGGGCTGGTGGCCCAGTATCCAGCCTGCGCCCTGGCGGTGGCGTTCCTGGCTGCCATCATCGAGGCCGTGGCGGTGCTGGGCATCATGGTGCCCGGCACGCCCATCCTGATGGCGGTCGCCGGTGCCGCGGCCATGGCCGACCAGTCCATGCTGCCGTTCCTGGCGGTCTCGATCACGGGCGCGGTGATCGGCGACTTCCTGTCGTTCTTCGTCGGCCAGCGCTTCAGCCAGCGGCTGGGCCGCGTCTGGCCGTTTGCCAGCCGGCCCACCCTGATGGCCTCGGCGGAGCGTTTCTTCGACCGCTATGGCGTCTACAGCGTGGCGCTGTGCCGCTTCGTGCCCATCCTGCGCTCCACCGTGCCGCTGGTGGCCGGGATGGCGGGCATGCGCCAGCGCCGGTTCGTCCTTGCCAACGTGAGTTCGGCGCTGGTCTGGGCGCCGCTGCACATCTATCCGGCGCAGCTCGCTGGCCTGTCGCTGGACCGCCTGCGCAACGGCGACTGGCGGTCGGCCGCGCTGTGCGGGGCGATGCTGCTGGCCGGATGTGCCGTCGCCTGGGCGATGCACCGGCTGATCATCGCCCAGACCCGCTGACCGGCGTTCAATCCACCGGCCAGCCGCGCAATGTTCAGCCGCCCGATGTTCAGCCGCCCGATGTTCAGCCGCCGGGGGCGCCCTGCGTGTTGACATACAGCGCGTAAAGGCCGTGGCTCGCGGCCATGAACAGCCGGTTGCGGTAGCGGCCGCCGAAGCACAGGTTGGCCGCCCGTTCCGGCAACGCAATATGACCGATGGGCGTGCCGCCCTTGTCGAACACCCGCACGCCGTCCAGCTCCGCCTCGCCCATGCCCCAGCCGCACCACAGATTGCCCTCGACATCGACGCGAAAACCGTCCGGCGAGCCGGCCTGGGCGTCGATGAACACCCGGTTGCCGCCCAGCTTGCGGCCGTCCTGCAGCACGTCGAGGGCGTGGATCAGCCGGTTCGGCATGGCGCGGGAGGCGACGACGTAGAGCAGCGATTCGTCCGGCGAGAACGCCAGGCCGTTGGGTCCGTCGACGTCGTCGGCCATCATCGTCGCCTGGCCGGTCTGGCCGTCGATGCGCCAGACCGCGGCCGGCATCTCCGACGGCGCCTTTTCGCCCTCATAATAGCCGCTGATGCCGAACAACGGGTCGGTGAACCAGATCGAGCCGTCGGACTTCACCACCACGTCGTTGGGCGAGTTCAGCCGCTTGCCCTGATGGCTGTCCATCAGCACGGTGATCGAGCCGTCGTACTCGGTGCGGGTCACCCGCCGGCCGCGATGCTCGCAGGTGACCAGGCGCCCCTGGCGGTCGCGGGTGTTGCCGTTGGCGTTCCACGAGGTTTTGCGGAAAACGCTGACGGCGCCGGTCTCCTCCTCCCATTTCAGGATGCGGTCGTTGGGGATGTCGCTCCAGAGCAGGTAGCGCCCGTCGCCGAAATAGACCGGCCCCTCGGACCAGCGGCAGCCATCGGCCAGCTTGTCGATCGAGGCCAGCGGCAGGCGCAGCGCGTTGAACGCGGGGTCCAGCACGTGGACGTTGGGGTCGGGGTAGCGTTGGCTTGGTTGCCACATGGTGGGCTGCCTTCCGGTCGTTGCCAGGGGAAATTCTTTGCCGGGCGGAGTTTACGGCAGGCGCGGCGAGAGGCAACCGGGCCGTGCCGCCCCCGGTCCGGCCGCCCAGCGCGCCGGCATCAGGATCATGATTTGTTTCTTGAATGATACAGACCTGGCTGTCCCCGGACGTGACGAAGCGGATTGGCGTGCCGTCGAGGAAGGCCTGCACATTCTCGACCGGCCGCGGGTAGAACTTCACCCGGTCCCAGTCACCATATGTGCGGGCCACGTCCTGCCAGCTTCACCATGGTCGATACTCCTGTCACCGCAGGGCAACGCCTGCCGAGGCTGGCGGTTCGGATCCGCGTTCGCCTTGCCGTTGCGCGGCAATCCGCCTAACTGCCAAGCACCGCCTGAGGAGCCAGTCCATGCTGCAACCACCCCCCGCCGTTCCCGGCATGCCGGAGGATGAGATCGACACCCCCGCGCTGGTCATCGACCTGGCTGCGTTCGAGGCCAACCTGGACACCATGGCCGCGCGCCTGGCCCCCACCACGGTCAGACTGCGGGCGCACGCCAAGACGCACAAATCCCCGGTGATCGCGCGGCTGCAGATGGTGCGCGGCGCGGTCGGCAGTTGCGTGCAGAAGGTGGCCGAGGCCGAGGTGCTGGCCTGGGGCGGCATTCCCGACATCCTGGTCAGCAACGAGGTCGTCGGGACAGCCAAGCTGGCCAAGCTGTGCGCGCTGGCCGGCATCACCAAGGTCGCGGTCTGCGCTGACGACGCGGGCCAGGTGGCGGCGATCGAGGCCGCCGCGGCCGCGGCCGGCATCCGCATGACCGTGCTGGTGGAGATCGACGTCGGCGCCGGGCGCTGCGGCGTGCAGCCGGGGCCGGAGGCGGTGGCGCTGGCCGGGCGGATTGCCGCCTCCCGGCACCTGATCTTCGGCGGACTGCAGGCCTATCACGGCAGCGCCCAGCACAAGCGCACCCCGGCGGAGCGCCAGGGGCTGATCGGCGGCGCGGTGGAGGCCTCACGGCGGACGGTGGAGCAGTTGCGCCAGCAGGGCCTGGACTGCCCGATCGTCGGCGGCGCGGGGACCGGCACGTTCGAGATCGAGGCGCAGTCCGGCGTCTATACAGAGATGCAGGCGGGCAGCTACGTGTTCATGGACGCCGACTATGCGCGCAACCTGGATGCCGACGGCGCCCCGGTCGGCACGTTCCGCCACGCGCTGTTCGTGCTGTCCACGGTGATGAGCCAGAGCCAGCCGGGGGTGGCGGTGCTGGATGCCGGGCACAAGGCGGTGGCGGTGGATTCCGGCATGCCGGTGGTCTGGCAGCGGCCGGAGATCCGCTACACCAGCGCCTCGGACGAGCACGGCAAGCTGCAGTATGGCAGCGAGACGGCCAGCCCGAAGGTGGGCGAGAAGCTGCGGCTGGTGCCGGGCCACTGCGATCCCACGGTGGACAAGTTCGATTGGTATGTCGGCGTGCGCAACCGCCGGGTGGAATGCCTGTGGCCGGTGGCGGCGCGCGGCGGGTTCAGTTAGGCAGGCGCGCGAGACTTAAGAATTCTGAGACAAACGCGGCGCGCCATGTTGTCGGTAAGTGTTCTTGCTGGGAAGTCGCATTAGCGGTCAAGTCCCGCCGAACGATAGAAGTGGGTCAGTTCTCGGGTCGTCACCAGCCTTACCTTGGGCAAGGTGAGGCGGTTGAACATTTCCTCATAGCGTTTACGATTTGCGCGGGTGGTAATGGCGATGTGGCGGATCATCTCCCATTTCACGCTGTCTCTGCTGCCGTCTAGCGCCCCATGCCGGTCGCGCTCGAACCACGAGCGCCGCAGGTATCGTAGAAGGCTGGTCATCATCGGAATGTCTAGAAGAATGAAGCCCGTTGCCCTGTCTAGCCGCTGGGGCAGAGACCGCGAATAGTTGCCGTCCATGACCCAACGCGGCGCTAGAATCGCCTCGTCGTGCAATGCGGTAAACTCCGCTTTCAGGGCGAGGCTGCCAGTCCGTGTTGGGCAAGTGATGAAGCTGATCGAGGTGGATTGGAGGCAGGCCGCGCGAGCGCCCAATGGCCTCGGCCAATGTGGATTTACCGCTGTTCGACGGCCCCATGATGCAAATGCGTGGCCCAAGGTCATCAATAGTCATGGCGCAGCACGTCTATCGGCTTGTTAGCGGAGGACAATTACTATCTGCAGTTGGGGAGACACAAGCTAACCGTTCGTCACCCGCCATCAGCTTGGTTACACATATCTCAAGGAACTTTGCACCGATCTTCCGGGCCATAGGCAGTCGGCCGGCGCGAGCCTTGACCCGTTTCCGAGCCATATCTACGATAACAGAGTGTCGTAGGGCGCAACGGCTTTCGGGTCGAACGGGCAATGCCTGCCTACTTATCGTCAACCGAAACGCGCCCTATGCCCAATCTTGAGAACCTGAGGAAGCAAGCAAAGCTGTATCTGCGTTGGCACCGTGACCAGCACTATCCGGTCGCGGCACAAATTCGTGCGGTGTTGCCGCGCTTCCGTAATCTGAGCGACCGCGAGGTGCTGGCGCACAGCTTCAAGCTGTCCGACGCACAGGAATTGGTGGCGAGGAAAACCGGGTTCGAAAGCTGGGAGGCGCTTCGCGCAGGAGCTCAGGCTATGACTGATGTCCAAATTGAAGCGCTGTCCAAGCCGGCTTTGCTCACCGCAGAGCCGCAGATATTTGTCGCTGACATTGTTGCCGCAGTTGAGTTCTACACAGGCAAGTTGGGGTTCGCAGTGTCCTTCACCTATGGGGAGCCGCCGTTCTATGGGCAGGTATCCCGGGACGGAGCTAAGCTGAACCTCCGCTGCTTGCCGACGCCGGTGATTGATCCGCAGCGCCGCGATCGCGAACACCTGGTTTCTGTCTCCATTACGCTTGAGAATGCGAAGCCGCTTTTTCTTGAGTTCCAGGCGGCGGGGGTAGAGTTTCACCAAGCTCTCAAGACTGAGCCTTGGGGCGCGCGGACGTTCATCGTGCGCGATCCAGACGGCAACCTGATCCTCTTTGCAGGCCGAGGCGAGTAGAGCAGCATCCGCATCAATGGGTTCGGCCATTGACTGCAGCCTGCCTCCCGTTCCCGAAAGCTTACTTCGCGCGCCCACTTCAAACTTGCTGTGAGAGATAGTTTATTGCGGTTTACCCTAATTATATTCTATGTTTCAACGATTTTGCCTGTTTCTTTTTTGTGTTATTGTGCGGGCATGAAGCCAGCCGAAGCCCTTGAAGCTCACCGCACGGAATTGCGCGAGCTTGTCAGCCGCCACGGCCTGACGCGTCCGCGTGTTTATGGATCGGCGTTGACCGGCGACGACACCGACGACAGCGACCTTGATTTGCTGGTGGATGCCCCGGAAAAGACCACCCTGTTTACGCTGGTCAGGCTCGAACGCGCCGCGCAGGAATTGCTTGGCGTTCGGGTGTCGGTTCTGACGAGTGGTTTTTTGCCCGAAAAATTCAGGGATCGTGTCCTTGCCATGGCGGAGCCGCTATGATGCATCCGGAGCGGGTTGAAGATTATCTTGAACATATCGTGCAGGCGATTGACCGGGCGAAGGAATACACTGATGGGTTGGGCAGCTTGGAGGCATTCCGGTTGAGCCAACGCGATCAAGATGCCGTCATACGCAACATTGAGATCATCGGCGAAGCCGTGCGTCAGATTCAGCGTCACGATCCAGGTTTTACCAAGGCACATCCTGAACTGCCATGGCTCGACATGCGGGATATGCGCAACAAGATGATCCACAACTACTTCGACGTTGATCTGGCAATTGTCTGGAGGACAGTCAAAGACAACCTGCCCCCTGTGAAGCAGCAGATTGAACAGCTATTGAGCCACCCACGTCTGCGAAAGGTCCCCGATCGCTCCCAATGAAAGCTCTCGCCCGCGCGGGATGCAAAATCTGGCTGCATAATTCGGGTTAGAATAAGTGCCGCGCGGAGAGGGCCGTCTTCAAGAGTGAGCGTTCATCAATCCGCAGGGCCGACGCCGATGATAGGTGTCGACACCCAGACGCTCGGACCGCGGATTGGATGAGCTGGTGTTGGTTTGCGGAGCCTACGCGCGCTCTTCCTCAAGTACCAGCCGGTGCAAGGTCTCGAACAAAGCATCGCTGGTCATGCGGGACGGATCGTAACCGCTTTCACCGGCCACGGTGCCATAACGCTGGGCGTCCTGAACGGACTCACCGACGAACCCCATTGACCAACGGTCGAACGCGCGTCCGGGCACCGGGCCGAAGCTGAGGATCGAGACATCGCCGTGCCGCTCGTCCTGCTGGATGCGCTCGAACGTGTTCTCCACGGAGGCTTTCGGGCCTTCCAGGACCTGTGCGAAGCATCCGGCATTGAACATAAGGGCGCCGGTGACGTCGACGCGGACGTTGTTGCGGCGGGACGCGGCCAGGATCTGCTCGATTGTCGCTTTCATCTCTTCCGACGAAGCGGCCTTGCGGTTGCGGCTATAGTAGACCAGCCGATGCAGATTTTCAGTCATCGCTATGCTCCTGATGTTGTTAGCGAGGAAGATGATTTCATGAGTGACGCTGCCTCTGTCGCGGGTAGCGGCCGCCCGGTCAGGTAACCCTGCACCTCGCTGCAGCCACCGGCGCGCACGCGGTCGAGTTGTTCCTGGGTTTCAACGCCTTCGGCGATTGTCGTCATGCCAAGGGTTTTGCCGAGCGCGGCGACGGCGCGTACGATTGCGCTTGAGTCGGGGCTTTTGTCGGCGCCCCGCACGAAGGACTGATCGATCTTGATCTTGTCGAAGGGAAATTTCTGCAGGTAGCTGAGCGATGAATAGCCCGTGCCGAAGTCGTCCATCGACAGCCGGACCCCAAGCGCCTTCAGGTCATTCAGTATCAGCAAGACGGCTTCCGTATTTTCAAGCAACGAACCTTCGGTGACTTCCAGATCGAGGCGCCCCGGATCGAGGCCGGAGGCCGCCAGCGCTGACGTCACTGCCGATACCAGCTTGCCGGTGCGGAACTGCATGGGGGAAATATTGACGCCGATGGATACAGGCGATGGCCAGGAGGCAGCTTCCCGGCAGGCCGTTTGCAGCACCCACTCGCCAATCCTGGTGATGAGCCCGATCTCCTCGGCGAGAGGAATGAACACGGCTGGGGAGACCAGACCGCGGGTCGGACTCCGCCACCGCAGCAATGCCTCGAACCCGATCAGGACATCGGAGTCGAGGTCGATTTGCGGCTGATAGAACAGCTCAAACTCCCGCAGCGCCAGGGCCCGCCGCAGGTCCATCTCCAGCAGCCGGCGGGACTGCATCTCGACGTCCATGCTGTTCTGGAAGAAGCGGAACATGCCGCGCCCGTCGGCCTTGGCCCGGTACAGTGCCAGATCGGCGTGCTTCAACAAGCAGGCGACGTCATTGCCGTCGTCCGGCGCAACCGCGATACCGATACTGACACCGATCGAGAGCATGTGGCCGGCGGCGATATAGGTGCGGCTGACGAGGTCGACCAGGCGTGCCGCCAGCGTCTCGGCGCCTTGTGGCTGAGGCGCACCAACCTGCAGGATGGCGAACTCGTCACCACCCAGACGGGCGACCAGATCGCCCGAACGCGCGGCACCGCGCAGGCGTTCGGCCACCTTGACCAGCAAGGCGTCACCCACCGGATGGCCCAGCGTATCGTTGACCATCTTGAACTTGTCGAGATCGAGGGAAATGACCGCGACCGGCTCGCCGGCAGGCTGTTGTGCTGCCAGCAACTCGCCCAGGCGCTTATGAAGGCTTGCCCGCGTGGCCAGCCCTGTCAGTGAGTCCAGGACAGCAAGTTCAGCTTTCTGCACATAGCTGGTGACGTCGAAGAGCGTGACGAGCGATCCTCCACTGGGCTGAGGCTGGCTGCGGCCGTCGAAGCTGCGACCATCCGGCAGCCCGATGCGGACCGATGGGCTGGGGGTGGCCGTCTCTACCGCGCGGGCAAGGTCTCCGGCACCGGTTATGCCGCACAGGGCGAGCAGGGCGCGAAGGCCGAAGCCGACCGGCTGCAGTTGCGGAAAGACATCCGCGGCCGCCGGGTTGGCGGAGATGACAAGCCCGTTTGGGTCCGTGACAACCACACCAACCGGCAGGCCGGTGTAGGCCTGGGCAAGCTCATGTACGGGGATGGATCTTGCCGGCGCAAGCAGGTCCACCATCTCGTTTCTCCGTCAGTGATATTTCAAATCTCTGACACGAGAAGATTAAGGAATGATTAAACGCGGCCAGCGACAGACGCTGGCCGCCAGGACGCGGAAGCGGTGTGGAGACGGTCTGGACGTGCTGTGCGATGCCTGACAGATGTCGTGACAGAATTATCCGGCGTCTGCGTGAGGTTGACCTGCGCTGGATCATTGCCTGCGTTGCGGCGGCGTCAGGCCAGCCAGCGCGGCCGGCGCAGGATGGCCACGGATACGGTGGTGATGTCGTCGTGCGCGCGGTCGACGGTCAGGCCGCCGATCAGCCGCAGCAGGCGGAAGCCGTTGCCCTCGATGATCGGCTGGTCGTCGAAGCCCCAGCCGTCGTCACTGACGCTGACCGACAGCCCGCCCGCACCGGCGGCGGTAAGCTCGACCAGGATGCAGCCTTGCAAACGGCAGTAGAAGCCGTGCTGGACGGCATTGCACAGCAGCTCGTCCACCACCCGGAAGACGGTCTGCCGCTGCGGCCGTGGGCACAGGGTGGCGGTGCGCAGGTGCAGCTCGACAGTCAGGTCGGGACGGACAACCGAGTTGAGGACGCAGCGGCAGTGCTGCAGCAGCGCGTGGTCGAACTCCAGGGCGGGCGGCGGGGCGGCGGCCACGATGATCCGCAGGCTGCGCGGCACGGGTGGGCTGTCGGGCCTGGACAGCGGGCGGGCGATGATGGTCATTCGGCGGTCTTCCGGTAAAGCGGATGCGGGGTGAGATGGACGTCCCTGGCCGCCTGCCGCGGCGCGGTGTTGGCCTGCCAGCTTATGCCGGCCAGGACGCTGACCTGGTCGATGACGAGGCCGCACAGCCGCCAGCCGGCGGGGGACGGGACCAACCGCCAGATGATCAAACCTACCGGCCCCGCATCCGTCACCGGTGGCTGGTTGATCGGCGGTCGGGTAGCAGCCGGCGGGCGCGTATCGACAGCCATGGGAGCGGTCGGAGAGATGATTCTCATGGCGGCTTCCTCGGTGGGACGCGGCGGCGGCCGAACCGCTGCCTCAGTTGGCAGCGGTAGAGGCGGCGGCCGTGGGGGTGGCGGTTGTGGCGGGCGTGCCGGTGGCTGGCGGCGGCCCGCCGGCCTTGCCCTCGGCGACGAAAGCCGCGCGCTTCTGCGCCTGCAGGCTGCGCAGGGTGGCGTAGTAGTCGAGCGACGTTTTCTCGAGCGAGTCTGTTGTTCCCAGCAGGTTAGCCCGGCCGTCGACGACGCCAACGCCGGCGCTGGACACGCCGACCACCGCGCCGCCAGGGATGAAGGTTGTCGGGTTGGTGACAAGCCCGACGGCCGTGCCGAAGGAATCCCGCACGTTGGATGGACCGAACAGCGGCAGTTGTACGGTTGGCCCGGGGCCGACGCCCCAGACACCCATCGTCTGGCCGAAATCGGCCTGGTGGCCGGGGCGGTTCCAGCCGGTCGCGACGTCGAACAGGCCAAGGCCGCCCACCGTCGTGTTGACAGCAAACCGCTGCGTCGTGGTCCAGGCTCGGCCGAAGGATCCCTGCAGCACGTCGTTCACGGCGACGGCCGGCTGTCCCAGGTTGCTGACGAAATTGTGCAGACTGCCGCGGACCGGCGCCGGCACGTAGCTCTGATAGCCGCGGGCGACTGGGCGGATGGCGTTGCGGTCGACGAACTGGTTGGCGGCGAAAATCTTCCGATTGGTCGGCTCCGCCGGGTCGTTAGTCAGCTCATATTCGGCGCGGGCCTCGGGGTCGGCCGGGGCGCGGGCGCAGGCGGCCAGAGTGCCGCCGCCGGCTGCGAACATGCCGAGAATGGCGGAGATCCGGCCCCGGCGGCCCCAGGACGCACGGGTGAGACGCGGGGCGGAAAATGCGGCTGCGGTGCTGAGCATGGGATGCGCCTTTTTCTTGCTGCCCTCGATGGTAGGTGGCTGGACTGGCTGCTTGATGTTCGCTTTGTTTCCGCGCTGACATATTGTCGCAGGTCGCGGACAAAGCCGCAGTACGCCGACATCATGCCGGCACCCCGCCGAGCTATGATTGGGAATGGACTGCATGCCGCACCTTCTGGTGGTCGATGATGACGAGGACATCCTGTCGCTGCTGACCGGCTTCTTTCAGCGCCATGGTCATGCCGTCTCCGTCGCGTCGAACGGGACGGAGATGTTCCATGCGCTGGAGGGCGGGCGCACCGACCTGGTGATCCTGGATGTGATGCTGCGAGGCGAGGACGGCTTCAGCCTGTGCCGGCGGCTGCGGGCGGTGTCGAGCGTGCCGGTGATCATGCTGACGGCGATGGGCGAACACACCGACCGCGTGGTTGGGCTGGAGATCGGCGCGGACGACTACCTGGTCAAACCGTTCGACCCGCGCGAGCTGCTGGCCCGGGTCAAGGCGGTGCTGCGGCGCACGGCAGAGCCAGCGGTGCCGGCGGCCAGCACCGAAACGCGCCCGATGCTGAGCTTTGCCGGCTGGCGGCTGGACGTAGCCCGGCGGGAGCTGCGGTCGACGGACAACACGCTGATGTTCCTGTCAGGCGGGGAGTTCGACCTGCTGCTGGCGTTTGCCGAACATCCGCAGCGGGTGCTGACGCGTGATCAGTTGCTGGACCTGGCGCGCGGCGTGTCGCACGCGGCGTTTGACCGCAGCATCGATGTGCAGGTCAGCCGCCTGCGCCGCAAGCTGGAATCGGACCCGAAGAGCCCCTCGGTGATCCGGACCGTGCGCAACGGCGGCTATATCTTCACCCCATCGGTGCACCGCGGATGAAGTTCTGGCCCCTGCAGGACACGATCGCCCGGCGTTTCGCCTGTACGATCGTCTTTACGATTGTCCTGATGGTCAGCCTGACATGGCTCGTCGTGCAGTTCGCAGGCGTATGGGCTCGGCCCTCGGCGCATGAGATGGGTTTGCTGGACCGTGCCAACGACATCGTCCGCATGATCGAGGCGGTTTCGCCGACGCAGCGGAGCCAGGTGGCCGGTGCGGCGGCCAACACGGTGTTCCGGGTGGACTGGTATCCAGAGCGGTCCCGGGTTGCCGTGGCGCTTGACGCGGCCGCAAGCGTGAATTCAACCATAGGGTTGGAGACGTTCGGCCACGACGCACGGCCGCGCCGGACCGTACGCTTCCAGGCCGACCAGCGGGATGCACCGCTGCCGCCGCCGCAGGTGGACGGCCGGCCCGACCGCGGCGCCTATTTCCTGTCGGTCGAGCTGGAGGACCGTAGCTGGGTGATGTTCACCGCGTTCAACCGGATCTGGGGGGTCGACAGATCGACCCGGATCAGCGTCGCGCTGGGCCTGCTGGTTGTCTCGATCACCGGTGTGTCGATCATTGCGACGCACCGGATGACAAAACCGATCAAGGTGTTCACCGATGCGATGCGCCGGTTCGGCACCGATCCGCGCGCCTCATTGGTGCCGGAGACGGGACCGCAGGAGCTGAGGCTGTCGATCCGGACGTTCAACGCCATGCAGGCGCAGATCCAGCGCTTCGTCGACGACCGGACCACCATGCTGGCGGCGATTTCGCACGATCTGCGCACGCCGCTGACCAAGATGCGGCTGCGCGGGGAGTTCATCGAGAACGAGGAGCAGAAGCGGCGGCTGTTCCGTGACGTTGACGACATGCAGGCGATGGTTGAGGGGGCGCTGACGTTCTTTCGCGACGACATTCAGCAGGAGGAGCGGACCGCCTTCGACTTTCCCGAGCTGCTGCAGACGCTGGCCGACGACTACAGCGATCAGGGTCATGTGGTCAGCTATGCCGGTGTGGCACACCTGCGTTTCCTTGGCCGCCCGTTTGCGCTGAAGCGGGCGCTGAGCAACCTGGTGGACAACGCGGTCAAGTACGGCACCTGCGCGCAGATCGAGCTGCGCCGGCAGGTGCATCAGATTCAGGTGGTGGTGCAGGACAGCGGCCCCGGCATACCCATCGAGGCGGCGGAGCGGGTGTTCTCACCATTCTACCGGCTGGAAACATCGCGCAGCCGGACGACGGGCGGGGTTGGGCTGGGGCTGACCTCGGCGCGGGCGGTGATACGGGCGCATGGTGGCGACATCAGGGTGGCGAACCTGACAGCAGGGGGATTGGCGGTGACGGTCAGCCTGCCGTTGGAGGCTGGTTCCAGCGCCGAACGCGGGAGGCGCGGGACGGCGGAGGAGGCCGGGACGGACCCGGCCTCTGCCTTACGCTTGCGGCGGATCAGCGGCTGAACGAGCCGGTCTGCTGCTCGCGGGTGGCAAGGCTGTCGCCAGAGATCGTGCTGCCGTTGTGGAAGATGGCGGCCTGGGCGGCGGGCACTACGGCTGAACCGAGGCTGATGGCGGCGAAGGCTGCCAGGATCATGGTCTTCATCGGATTTCTCCTTGCGTCGTCGGGCGGGATGTCCGGCTTGTCTGACGGGTAACTTGAGCATGCCCCCCTGCCCTGATAATGACGAAGGATCGGAACAGGTTATTCGGATTCGTTGAAGAATGGGCGGTCTGCAACTGGCCGAGCTGAGTGCTTTCGTCGCCGTTGCGGAACATCGCAGCTTCACCAGGGCAGCGGCGCAGACGGGCGTGGCGCTGCCGACCATGAGCCACACGATCCGCGTGCTGGAGGAGCGGATCGGCGTGCGGCTGTTCAACCGCACCACCCGCAGCGTGGCCCTGACCGAGGCGGGGGAGCGGCTGCTGGCCGAGGTGCTGCCGCTGCTGGAGGGCATCGAACATGCCGTCGAGAGCGTCAACTTGTTTCGGGAGAAACCACAGGGCATGCTGCGGCTGGCGGTCGCCCGGGCGCCGGCGACGATTCTGCTGCCGTCGCTGCTGCCACGGTTCCTGGCGGAATACCCGGACATCCGGGTGGAAGTGGCGATCGACGACACGCACAGCGACATCGTCAGCGGCCGGTTCGATGCCGGCATCCGCTTCGGCAACCGGGTGGAGCGTGACATGACCGTGCTGCGGCTGGTCGATGCCTTCAGGATGATCGCCGTGGCGGCGCCGGCCTATGTCGTCCAGCATGCCAGGCCGGCGGTGCCGGACGACCTGCGGGCGCACAACTGCATCCGCTACCGGATGCCATGGGATGGCGGGCTGATGCCCTGGATCTTCGCCCGTGACGGCCAGCCGATCGAGGTTGCCGTCGAGGGCAGCCTGATCGTCAACGACATCCAGCTTCTGGTCAGCGCGACGCTGGGCGGCGTCGGAGTCAGCTATATTGCTGAACCGGTCGTCGCGCAGGATCTGGCGCAGGGCCGGCTGGTGAATGTGCTGGGGGGCTGGCACGGCAACCTGCCCGGGATGTTTCTGTATCATCCCAGCCGGCATCAGACGCCGATGCCGCTGCGGGTGTTCATCAGCTTCGTTGAGAAGTGGCGCCGGCGGCTGCCGGCGGCGGGGACCGTGGCTGTCAGCGGGGTGTAGGAGGCTTGGGCGGCGGCATTGTTGATCCGGCGATGACAGTTGTATGTTGGCTGGACGAATTTGATGCTTGATACCCGCCGGGCGATAGCCGGTTTCGGCCCTACTCGGCTGCAAGGCCGTAGCCGGGAAGATGCTACAAGCGGACATTTGCTGCCGCATGAAGCGGCGGCTCTGCGCTTATTCCGGTCATGCAGCGGTCGGGACGAGCGTCCTTAGCAGATGAAGCAGTGCACCCCGCTTCGCATCACGTTCACCTGGGCTTTAGCGCTATCGCCCACTTCACGAGTTTGTCGATCAGCGTTTTGGCGCTGAGGTCGATCGATTCTTTAGAGGAGAACACGCCGTCCTTCGGGCAGTTCATCCTCGGCTTGGCGTCGGCTTCCTCGTTATGGGCAGAGGCCAAGCCCGCACCTCACGTCATGCAGCCCAACGCGGCGACCTTCGTCGCGCGGCCCGCGAGAAACGCGATCGCGTTTTGGTTCGCGGTCACGCCGCGTAGGAGTGCCGTCCGCCACCCGTTGACACCGCTGGTGACGGCCGTGTCGCGCAGATGGTCCGCAAGCTGGGTCGCCACGCTCTGTTGGATGACCGATTCGTTCGGAACGGCCCAGCCGTGAATAAGGACCGGCAGTCGCGACCACTGCGTGCTGACGTAGTCCTGGAACACTTCGCCCAGGATGTGGGCCAGGTGAAATTGGACCATCGGTCGATCGCTTGGAGGGACGCTGCTGGCAATCTGTGGCCGGAACCTCGCCGCCTCAAACGGAGGCTGGACTTCAACATGCCAGATCGGTTCCTTGGCGAGCGTTTCGAAGTATGGATGAATGAAGCGCTCGGTCGAGGCAGTTCCCCTGTAACGCCCCTTCTTGACCCCGGAGTTGCAGTGCGGGCACGCGGGTATGAGGTTGCAGGGCAGTATCGAGAACTCGGGAAAGCTCTCCCGCGGCAGATAGTGGTCGAGCGTGCCAGGGTGCTGCGATCCGCACATGGGACAGCACAACAGCCCGGGCGTCCTGCGTATCCGCTGAAGGCAGCCGCTGCTCGAACGGCTTTTGTAGAAGGCCCGCTGCGCTTCGGCGACCGTCTCGATCTCTGCGGGATCAGTCGCGAAGACTGCTGGCGCGATCTTCCAGGGATCGCCCTTTTCGAGGCGGTACGTCTTGTAGGCACCGTGCCAAGCGGCGTGGTGTGCCACCCATTCCCGAACCTTGCATAAGGTCGCAAGCGTGTTGTCTTCCTGTTCCGCCGTCGACGGCGGTTTCAGAGGGATCATCGCTCGGGCGTTGGCTCGTCGATGACCCTGGCGATGAAGGAGAGGGTCTCCGGGTTGAGTTGCTCCCCGTAGCCCTTGATTACACCGTCGAGCCCCAACGCGCGGCCCTCGGTATTGGCCCAGCGCTTGAGCACATGTTGGTAACGATGCGAGATCAGGGTATCTCCAAACACAAACTGGGACACCGCATCCACGTTCGCCCCGAACGTCTGGAGGCGGGGGTGAACGACCTCGATCCCTCCGCCGGTCTGCCTCAGGATGATGACCCGTCGCCGCGGCACCTCGCGGACGACGTAGGCCGAATGCGTCGCGATGATCGCGATCGACTGCGTCTGCTTTAGGAGCTCCTGAAGCATATCCATGAACTCGGAGACGTAATTCGGGTGCAGATGAGTCTCCGGCTCGTCGAATAGCAGGAGGGACCCTCTCTCTATTGACGCGATCGCCTGTGCGGCGAACTGGAGCATCGCAAGCTCGCCGCTGCTCAGATGCCGCGGCTGGCCGGATGTGCCGAGAACGACGGCCGGCCTCGTCAGGTCGATGCGACTAAGGAACGTGACGATGCGATACTCGCCTCCAATGGCGTCCAGACGATAATAGGGCAAGCCGTCGAGCTGAACTGTGTCCCTGAACTGATCATTCGCGCCCTCCGGCGGTGACGTTAGTGGGACGTGCAGGCCATCCCACACGCCGAGCTCTCGAAGCGTCTTACGCAGCAGCCGGTGGCGGTCCCGTTCCTCCTCGCCCGATCCGAACAGGGCGCCGTCATCGCGCACGCAGTCGACGAGAGAGAGGATGAAGGGTCGACCGAGCGGGAGCGTATCGATGGCAACAGGGTGGTACTCGTAGTCAATGCTAAGCCACGGCAGGATGGATTTCGGATAAGGGTCGCTCGGGACCGAGGAGAACATCAGCACGCGACGGACCTGGGGTATCGGGTTCAAGGCACCGGCCGCGGCGGCGTTGCTCGTGGTCAGGCCAAGGATCAATGCCAGCAGGCTCTGTGTCTTACCAATCCCGTTACGTCCGATCAGCACACCGACGCGGTCGTCGAAGAGCGGGTCCGGCTCGAAGTCGAAGGCGAGAGGGTCCAACAAGTCGTTGCCCGGCAGCGGTGGCCGGAGTTCGAACGAGGTCGCCGCGTCCTCCACCTCTGCGATAGGACTCGGCCGCAGATGCTGGCCGCCCCGTCGAAAGGCGCGGTATTCCTCGGCGTTGCGCACCATCGCGGCGTGGAAGCGCTCGGATCTGATAAGCGTGAGCCTAGCCAGATCGTTGTCCTCAAGCGTGAGCAGCACCGCGTCACCCAGCACCCTGAGCACGGCGACGGCACGCGCGAACCCGACCTCGGCGACAAGATCGCGATAACTCTCCGTCTTTCGCTGAAGCGAGCAAATCCGTTTCGGGATGTTCGTGGCGAGGAGGACCGGCACCGCCGGAGCGAACAGGCTGTCGAGGTAGCTAGCGGTGTTCCCTTCGCCCTCAAACATCAGGCGGATGGAACGCACCTCCTCGCGATCGGACCGCAGCACGTGCATATCGGCATAGAGCCGGTAACCGAAGTCGTTCCAGGTGTTATAGTCGGGGACGATCACGATGGCGGGGCGCCCGAGTTCTGCGGTGCGCCCCAGATGCGCTGTCTGCGCGAACGCTACGGGAATGTGTTCTTCGGGAAGCATCGGTCAATCTTACTCCCAATTTCGGTCAGTCACACCCTTTCCGCGCATCGTTGCTCATCTCCGAAGTACAAGTTCTGATCCAGGTGCTACCCATCCGATGTCGAGCGCCTGGGTTCTTGGCGGGCACGAGCGTTGATAAGCGCGCGGATGGCCGTTCGACTTGGGTCAAAGCGTCGGAGCGTCCGCTTCCGAGCTTGTTGTGCTTTAAATGTGCTTTAAAGCGGACAGGCAGCTTTCGACCAACATGAATGTCCGGCTCCGCACGTCGTGGCCTGCAAGCGAACCGTCTGCTTCCCACCACAAGCCGACTGCCGGCATGGCACGAAACGTCAGATTTTATCCACGAGCGGTGGCGTTTCCGATGTGAATGGCCAAATGAGCCGAGAGCGAACCGGCCGGCGGACCGGTGCCCATCGTAACTTGCCACACGGGCTGGGCACCCTGCCGCGGGCTATCCGCCCGCTTGCTTCCCTGGCCCTTTGGCCTGAACCTTCAGCCCAACCCCATGAGGTGAACGCACATGCCCCAGACTGTTGCCGACCAGATGGTTGACACCCTGGCTGCTGCCGGGGTGGAGCGGATCTACGGCATTGTCGGCGACAGCCTGAACGGCTTCACCGACGCGCTGCGCCGTCACGGCGGCATCCGCTGGCTGCACACCCGCCATGAGGAAGTGGCCGCCTTCGCCGCCGGGGCGGACGCCCATGTCAGCGGCAAGCTGGGGGTCTGCGCCGGCTCCTGCGGGCCGGGCAATCTGCACCTGATCAACGGGCTGTTCGACTGCCACCGCTCTCGCCTGCCGGTGGTGGCCATCGCCGCGCACATCCCCTCGTTGGAGATTGGCTCCGGCTACTTTCAGGAGACGCATCCCGAGCAACTGTTCCAGGAATGCAGCAGCTACTGCGAGCTGGTCTCCAGCGCGGGGCAGTTGCCGCGGGTGCTGCAGATCGCCATCCGCCGCGCGGTGGCCGAGCGCTGCGTGTGCGTCGTCGTCATCCCTGGCGACGTCGCGCTGCGCCAGGCGGTGGCGGCCCCGGTTGCGCCCAGCGCCAGCCTGACGCTGCCGGCGCCGACGGTGACGCCGGCGGCCGAGTCGGTCAGCCAGTTGGCCGACCTGCTGAACAACTGCCAGCGGGTGACGCTGCTGTGCGGGCGCGGCTGCGAGGGCGCGCACGAGGAGCTGATGCAGCTTGCCGCGGTGCTGCAGGCGCCGATCGTGCATGCCATGCGAGGCAAGGAGCATGTCGAGTGGGACAACCCCTATGACGTGGGGATGACCGGGCTGATCGGCTTCTCCTCCGGCTACCACGCGATGGGCAGTTGCGACGGGCTGCTGATGCTGGGCACCGACTTTCCCTATACGCAGTTCTATCCGACCGGCGTGCGCATCGCCCAGGTGGACATCCGGCCCGAGGCGATCGGGCGGCGCGCCGGGATCGAGCTGGGCGTGCTGGGCGAGGTGCGCGCGACGCTGCGGGCGTTGCTGCCGCAGTTGAGGGATGGGCGGGATGGGCGGCACCTGCGCAGTTGCCTCAGCCACTACCAGGACGCGCGCCGCGGCCTGGATGAGCTGGCGAGCGGCAAGCCGGGCGGGCGGCTGCATCCGCAGCACGTCACCCGGATGATTGATGCGCTGGCGGCGGACGATGCGGTGTTCACCTGCGATGTCGGGCTGCCGACGGTGTGGGCGGCACGCTACCTGCGGATGAACGGGCGGCGGCGGCTGATCGGCTCGTTCTGGCACGGCTCGATGGCCAACGCGATGGCGCAGTCGCTGGGGGTGCAGGCGGCGTGCCCGGGGCGGCAGGTGGTCTCATTGTCGGGCGACGGCGGCTTCACCATGCTGATGGGCGACCTGTTGTCAGCCAGGCAGCTTGGCCTGCCGGTCAAGGTGGTGGTGTTCAACAACGGCTCATTGGGGTTCATCGAGCTGGAGCAGAAGTCCTCGGGCTTCATCGACACCGGAACCGAGCTGGTGAACCCGGATTTCGCGGCGATGGCGAGGGCGTGCGGGATCCATGGCGTGCGCATCGAGGACCCGGCGGAGCTGGAGGCCAAGCTGGGTGAGGCGCTGGCGCATCCGGGGCCAGTGCTGGTCGATGCGGTGGTCAACCGGATGGAGCTGGCGATGCCGCCCAAGGTGACGATGGAGATGGCGCGCGGCTTCACGCTGTACATGCTGAAGGCGGTGATGAACGGGCGGGGCGATGAGGTGGTGGAGCTGGCTCGGTCGAACCTGCTGCGGTGAAGGGGGCGGACGTTCATCAGTCATGCGGCCGGCGCATTGGGCTGATCAACAATGCGGGCTGGCTGCCGGGCCGCCAACCGGCATTGCAGATGGAGGTTGCGGTATCGTTCGATCAGCCGCGTTACAGCATGGGCGAAGCCGATGCCAACCGGCTGGCGCCGATGTGCGGAAATGAGATCACGCAGCCTGCCGCGACTTCACGCAGCGGCGCATGTATGGTGCAGGTGACGCCTGTGGGATTGAGCAGCAGCGTGACCGTCCCGCCGAGGTCCTGGGACAAGCCGCGCTCAATCAGGCGTGTGCCGAAGCCGCGCGGCGCCTGCGTGTCGACCCGGGGTCCGCCCTGCTCCGACCAGACCATGTGCAGGCAGGGCTCGGCGTCCGGCGTGATCTGCCAATGCAGAGCGACCTTGCCCGACGACGTGGACAGGGCGCCATATATGGCCGCGTTCGTCGCCAGTTCGTGCAGCGCCATGGCAATTGCCACCGCGACGCGCGGCTGCACCCGGATGGCTGGTCCGGAGGTTTGGAACTGGGGCTCCGCCGAACCGCCGAACGGTGCGAGTGCGGCTTCGACCACCGCGTGCAGGTGGGCGTCCTTCCAGCTTTCAAGCGTCAGCACATCATGGATTGCAGCGAGCGCCTGCAAACGCCCCTCCAGCGTGCGATAAATCTCCCCTTCGCCGCCGCGCAGCGTCTGCAGAATGATGCTTTGCACCACAACCAGGGTGTTCTTGACCCGATGGTTCAGTTCATTGACCATCAGGTGCAGACGCTCCTCGTCACGTTTCCTCTGGGTGATTTCGACTGACACGCCGACCAGGCCGGTGACCGTTCCATCCGTGCCGCGCATCGGTGTCTTGGTTGACAGCCAGACGCGGGGCTGGCCGTTGGCCGTGCCAATCTGCTCCTCGTGCTGCTGCGGCTGTCCCCGTTGCATGACCTGGCGGTCGTTGCCCATGATGATTTCGTCCCGCGCGGCATCGTCCGGCAGCGGCTGATCGGCCTGCCCCGGCATCCCGACACGGGGTTTGCCGAGCAGCGCGGCGGCGGCACTGTTGGCCACCAGCATCCGGCCTTGAACGTCCCGGGCATAGATCAATCCAGGCGTCGCCTCGATAATCGTGCGCAACAAGCGCTGACTGTCACGCAAGGCGGCCTCGGCGCGGCGCTGAGCGGTGACATCGGTCAGCGCTTCCAGCACGACCTGCGGCTCTCCGGCCACCGCACGACGCAGCACCTTGTGGGCAGTGACGACCAGTTCCCGGCCGTCGCGGGTGCGCTGGCGCAAGTCGCCCTTCCATTCGCCGGTGTGCAGCAGTGTTGCCTCGACCTCCGCCAAGGGGTCTGAAAAGACGGTTCCGAGCATCTGGTGCGCGGGCTGGCCTACCGCCTCTGCCGCCGTCCAGCCATACAGGCGCTCACAGCCCTCTGCCCAGTAGTGGATGATCCCGGCAAGATCGCGCGCCATGAAGGTGCCGAGGTCGAGCGTGATGAGCAGGTCGCGCTGGCGCGCCTCACTGGCGGCCAGGGCCGCCGCGGCGGCCGTCCGCGCCCGGCCCTCGGCTGCAAACGTCCAGAATGCCAGTCCAGCGATAGCAATCGTGCCGGCGGCCCCTGACATGGCCACCCGCCGCGCCCGCAAGGCCAATGTGCCGGCATCATGTGCCACCACTTGCTCCAGCAGGCTGACCTGCTGGTCGATGCTGTCCATCAGGGCTTTGTCTTGATTGGCTGCCACGATGGCTCGCGCTTCCGCGGCATGGCCTGCCTGCGCCAAGGTGATTGCCCGCGCCAGGCCCGCCAGCTTCAAGGCGACCAGATCACGCAGGCGGGTCAAATCCGTGGGCTGTTCCGTGACGGCTGTCAGCGGGGCGGCAGCAGCCGCGCACTCCTCCGCCACCCGGTTGACGGCCATCCGATAGGCGTCGAGTTCACTTTCGTTACCGGTGAGCAGGTAGCCTCTCTGGCCGTTTTCGGCGGCTGTCAGTGCCGAAGCGAGGCTTTCGAGCCGACGAGACGCCTGGGCGGCGCTGGCCGCGATGGTACCCGCCCGCGTGGATGCGTCGGTACTGAACGCCAGGAACAGCGCGCCACCGCCGAACAGTATGACGGTCATCCAGCCGCCCGGACCTTGCTCCGCAGCCATGCGCACCCAGCCGACGTCGGGCCGCAAGACAAGAACGCCGATGGAGAGCGCGGCGAGCGTGAATGCCGTATGCAAGGCAAGAGGGTTGCGGAGGAACATTGCATCCAGCGTTTCCAGGCGCAGGGCATACCCCAGCAGGGCCAGCATAGACAGTGCCAGGGCAGCCGTTGGCAGTATGGAGAAAGCCGCGTGGCTGACGCGTTGCTTGGCGTGGGGCGCCAGCAACAGCGCGCCGGCCAAGGCCGTGAACCCCACCGCCGCGGCCCACGACATGCGTCCCGGGTCAGGATAATCGTGCGTCTGGGCCACCAGCACCGCCTTGGGGAACAGCCAGCCATCGATGCCAAAGGTATAGCCGGTGAGGTATTGCAGCAGCGGCGCCCCTGCGATGAGGGCCATGGCGACGGCCGGCAACGCCGAGGCCGATACGACCGCCGGCGACCGGGCGGCGGCCATCGCCAGCCCGCAGGCGCAGAGAATGAAGCTGGTCGCCGTCCAGGGCTGCATGGCGATGAACCCAGGCACGATGGACTTCAGGGTGGCGATGTCAAAGGCCCAACCCGCCAGGACCAGGCTGCCGACGGTGCCGCCGATGCAGGCCGCGGCGCGAGCGATGCGGGTCAGCGGCCGTGGAAGGCCAGGTGTGGACGGGATCGGTTCGGCCATCATCGCGGCCCGATCACTTGACTGCCTCAAGTTCAAGGCGGAACGATAACCGCAATGATGAAGCGTCTCGCCATTTGTGGTCTGCAGGACCAAGCCGTGGCGGCGGCTGGAACAACCGGATCAAGCTGAGCTGTATCGGCGTTTGCTGCCTGGCACGCATCATCAAGCTCGTTTTCTGGATGTGCACGGTCTTAGTAACATATCAAACCAGATCCGGTAAAACGCCCTGGTGAGGGATCAAGCCGCGTTGACCAGACAGAGCCTCTGCCCAATACCGACCTTGTATCGAAACGTTGCCGTGCACGCCGCGGCACTAGCAAGACGTGGTAGAGGCTGTCAAGGCATCAGAAATCTATCGGTACATATTCGGTATTGTGACGTATGTTTTGTGTCTTTTAAGTTTCGATAGCAATTTTCACAATCCAGCTATGCACCACCTGCGTGGCCTGATTGCCGGCTGACCGGCGGCCGATCAACGTTGCCCGCGCAACAGCCATTCCATTACTTATCGGACGTGAAAATCCTGATGAGATAGCCGTATCAGGCCTGGAGGAACCGAGGCGGATCAACGACCCGATCGCGCACTGGAAGCCACGTTCCATCCCGCCAGGACCGCGATCACCCAATGGGGGATGAACGACAGCATGCGATGGCGGGTGCGCTGGCAAAAGCAACGTCACAGGTCGGGATGGAGGTTGCCGAGGCCGCCGGACCGCTCCAGCAAACCGCCCAGGCGCAGGATGGTTGCCTCGTCCAGCCAGCGGGAGACGAGCTGGACGTTGATCGGCAGCCGTTGGGTGCTGAGGCCGAAGGGAACCGAGAGTGCCGGCAGGCCGGTCAGGTTGAACGGAACGGTGGCGCGCATGACGTGATTGGCCGGCACCGTCACGCCGTTCACCACGTGCTGTGTGCGGGCGTGCGGCGGCGCGGTGAAGGGCATGACCGGGCACAGCAGCACGTCATGCCGCTGGAAGTAGCCGGCAAAGGCGGACTTCAGCGCCTCGACCTGGACCTGCGCGGCGACGTAGTCAGTCAGCGTGGGCAGCGGTGTTGCCAACAGGCGGGCGCCGACGGCGTGCATTTCGGCCTGATGGCCGCTCCCGACGGACTGCAGGTGTGGGATCAGCGCGCCGTGCCACAGCGTGCGGAAGATGGCCAGGCAGTCGTACTGGCGCAGGAACGGCAGATCGACCGCCTGCACGTCGCAGCCCAGGTCTTTCAGGCGGGCGGCGGCGGCGGCCACGGCGGCGCTGACCTCGGGGTCGATTGGGCCGAAGGCAGCATCCGCCACCCAGCCGACGCGGAGGGGATGGTCATTGGCCTGGATGCCGGCGGGTTTGGCGTGGATGGCGTAGCCGTCGATGCCGTCGGGACCGTTGAGGATCGCGTAGGCCAGCGCGACGTCGCGGACGGCGCGGGCCATTGGCCCGAGGTGCCAGAGGCAGGCCGGGGCGGGCGGGAAGTGGCCGGTGGCGGGGATGCGGCCGTGCGTCGGCTTCAGCGCGGCGATGCCGGTGCATGCGGCGGGGCCCCGCACCGAGATGGCGACGTCGCTGCCGATGCCGAGGGGCGAGAGGCCGGCGGCGATGGCAGCGGATTCGCCGCCGCTGGACCCGCCTGGTGTATGGGCGAGGTTCCAGGGATTGTTGGTGCGGCCGGTCAGGCGGTTGTCGGTCTCGTTCCAGGCGGAGAACTCTGGCAGGTTGGTCTTTGCCAGCAGGATGCCGCCGGCGTCACGCAGGCGGCGGACGGCGGTGGCGTCGATGCCGGGGGTGTGGCCGGCGAACAGGGTGGAGCCGCGCTGCGTGGGCACGCCGGCGGTATCGATCGCGTCCTTCACGGTGAATGGGACGCCGTGCAGCGGGCCGGTTTGGCAGCCGCTGTCAAGCGCGCGGGCGGCGATGTCGGCGGCGTGCAGCGCGGCCTGCGCCTGCAGGGTGACGATGGCGTTAAGGCTGGGGTTGACCGCGCTGATGCGGTCGAGATGCGCCTGGACGACCTGCCGCGGGGACAGTTGGCGGCCACGGATCAGCGCGGCGAGGGTGGTGGCGTCGAGGTAGTGGATCGGGTCGGTTGAGCCAGTGGATAAGGATGACACGGGCTTCTCCAGGTTTCTATCTATCAGAAGATAGGGAGAGTCCTGGCTAGGTCCTTGGCGTTGAGGAGTCAATGGGCGAAGTTGCTGCGGAACGCCGCAACCGGGCCTGTTGAGGCGAAGAGAGTGCCTCATGCCAATGCCTCGCTGAGGCACACCTCAGAGAGACGGCGCGGTAGCCAAAATGACACCACTCAGAAAGATGGCCCGTGCATACCTCCGTTGTAGTCAATCCACATCCGGGGATATGCAGCTTGCCCTCGTGCGCCGCCCGAGCGATCGAACTCATACTTCACGCTGGTCTCTGATCCGTCACCCCATGTTATCCTGACGGCGCAATACCGAGCCGTCATGCCATCCCGGAGCAGGCGAGCATCGCTGACATCAACGGCATGCAGCAGACGCCGGTTGTCGTACAGCCTGGCAAGTTCGGCCAGCGCCGCGCTGTCATTGCAATCAGGGTAAGGCCTACCTGAAATGAATAACTGCATTATCACCGCAAGGGCCATCACCAAGACCAGAATCCAGAACGACCGCCCGACCTGCGTTTTCAATGATACCTCGGACCGATTCCATACCGCGATCGTTATAGAACCGCAACACCGAAGCAGCTTCCGGTTAAAACTACCCGCTTGCGCCGCCGCCCGCCAACCCGGCGCGCATATTGCGCGTCCGTTTTATCGAACGTGCATCGTTTCTCACCGATTGTGCGTCGGACGCCCGCTTCCGTCTCAGTAATGTGCGCCGGAAATGGCGATCTATTGCGCGCCGTAGCGTTTATCATCTTGCGCCGCTACACCTACCGCGGAGCTAGGCGAGGCAAAGGCGGTGACGACCTGGGCGAACAGCGCGGCGCGGGCCTGCATCTGGTCGGGGGTCTCCAGGGCCGCCTCGATGCACAGCGTGGCGTATCCGTGCACCAGGGACCAGGCGACCAGGCTGAGATCGGCGACCGAAGCCGGTTCGGTGATCGTCTCGACGATCTCGACCAGCCGGGCGAACGAGGCCGAGGCCGCCGCGTGGGCAGCGGGATATCGCGTCAGGTCGACAAGCTCCTTCGAGAACATCAGCCGGAACAGCGCCGGGGCGCGCTGGGCGAAGCCGATATAGCACGCCGCCGCACGCTGCAGCCGCACCCGAGGTTCGACGTTTGCCGCGCCAGCCGCCGCCAGACCCTTGCCCAGACGCTCGAAGCCCTCACGCACCAGTTCTGACAGCAGCGTCTGCTTGTCGGCGAAGTGGTTGTAGGGAGCCTGGCGCGACAGGCCGGCGCGCTCGGCGAGCTGGCGCAGCGACAGACCGGCCGCACCGGCGGTCTCCAGCAAGTCGGCGGCGGCGTGCAGCAGCGCGTTGCGGGCATCGCCGTGATGATAGGGAACGCGATGGTTATCAGCGGCCATGGCATTTCCTAACGAGTTGATGTTGACGCCGTCAATACGAGCCTCTATGTTGACGGTGTCAATAACCGGCGAAACCACAGGAAGCCACCATGTCACCTGCCACCCGCATCCGTGACCTGATTGCCGCGGCGCTGATCGTGTTGAGCCTTGCGGCGCTGGTCCCGGCGGCTGCCGCCGCGGCGACGGACAGCCCCTCGGTGTCCAGCCAGCAGGACTGGGCCAACGCGTGAAGCGGGCGGCAGCATGGCGATGATTGCATCATTTGGGGCCGCATCATCAAAGCTTCGAGGCGGAGGGATCTGATGACCGAGCTTGTAAAGGAACGCGTCTGCGCGGAGGTGGAAGGCGAAGTCGTGGTCTTCCTGATCGGCATGCGCATCAACAAGTTCTGGAAAATCTGGAAGTGGCTGCCGATCGCGCGGGCGATGCCGCGGATGCTGCAGGAACTGGCCGCGCGTCCTGAGCTGGGGCTGCTGTCGGCGCGCGGCCAGCTCGGGGGGCTGCGTGACCTGTGGGTGCTGCAATACTGGAAGAGTGCCGAGCATCTGCAGGCTTATGCCCATGCGGCCGATAAGGTGCACCTGCCGGCCTGGCAGGCGTTCAACAGTGCGGTGGGCAGCAGCGGAGACGTGGGGATCTGGCACGAAACCTATGTCGTGCCGACCGGCCACATGGAGTCGATCTACCTCAACATGCCGCGGTTCGGGCTGGGCCGGGCGGGCACGCTGTTCCCGGCAAAGGGGCAGCGGGCGAATGCGGCGAAGCGTCTGGCGGGTGTGAAGCGGGCTGAATGAGGTTGGCTTGAGTGGGGACGCTTAGAGGGGATTCGCGCAACAGCGCGATACTGCGCGAGTAGCCGCGTGAAACGATGAGCGAGAGCGGTTCCACCCTCGGTGCAACCGCTCTCGTCTTGGGCAGCGGCATCAATACGTGTCAATCATGAACTGCCTGAGGCCGGAAGACCGCTGAAGCTGAAACGTGCTGGCGCATACGGTGGCGTGTGGACACCTTTTTGTGGCGCGGCAACTCATGCCTGGGGGGCGCCGTTGCGCTCCTGTCCTTCAGTCAATCTAGCCCAGGATTCGCTCATGTTCATGAGAACCGACAAGCTGCTCACCGAACTTCCCGAGCCAAGAAAACCGGATCCCAACGCCGCGGCTGCGTTGCAGGAGCTGCTTGGCGGCAAGTATGGGGAAATGTCGACGCTTGGAAACTATATGTTTCAGAGCTTCAACTTCCGGAACAAGACGAAACTGCGCCCCTTCTACAGTCTGGTTTCCAGTATCTTTGGCGAAGAACTCGGTCATATCGAGCTCGTCAGCAACGGCATTGCAATGCTGAACAATGGACCGGGCAATCCGACGGAAAACGTCGACATCTCCAAGGCGCCGTTTCACGACATGCAGGATGCGCGGCTTGCCGGCAGCTTCCTCAGTAATGGCGGCGGTGCCATGCCGATGAACAGCAATGCTGCGTCCTGGAACATGGACATGGTTACCACCACGGGTAATCTGATCATTGATCTGCTGCACAACTTCCATCTGGAATGCGGCGCGCGCATTCATAAGCTGCGCGTCTACGAGACGATGAGTGAGCCGGTTGGACGCGAGGTGTGCGCCTATCTTCTGGTCCGCGGCTCGCTGCACGCGCACGCCTACGCGCTGGCGATAAAGAAGCTGACCGGCGTCGAGCTGGAGAAGATGCTGCCAACGCCGAACATCAATCTGGATCGCGTGCCGGAGTGTCAAAAGTATCTGGCGGAGGGAAAGCATCGCCGTCTGTACACCTTCAGCGTTGATGATTACGCGGAATCGGCAGGGGTATGGTCGAACGACGAAGTTGCACTGCCCGGCGATCCGCCCGGCAATTTGGAGGTCGTCGAGGGCATGCCTGAGGGCGGAAAGATGCCGGAATTGCTGGGCAACTACGGCGCGTTCGCGCCGGACTACGCGCCGGAGGAAATTTTCGAGATCGCTTCGAAGCTTTACAAGAAGTCTCGTTGAGTGTGTCTACAACAGCATTGCGACAGACAGCCCCACGAACGGCAGAGGCAAGGCGGCAGACCGGTGTCATTACTGGAGCAGGTTCCGGTATCGGTCTTGCCGCGGCATTGTGCCATGCCAGTCACGGCTGGCAGATTGGGATCATCGGTCGCGGTGCAGCGGCGCTGCTGCATGGCAAAAGCCAGATAGATGCCGCTGGCGGCATTGGGCACACCGCCTTTGCGGATGTATCAGATTCCACTGCATTAGAGCATGCCGCAGCAGAGATCGAGGCGGCGTTCGGCTGCATCGATGTTTGGGTAAACAACGGGTGCGGGGGGCGTCTGTCGGTGGCTGATCAGGTCAGCACACGCTCAATGTGCACGCCGCGGCAGTCCATCTCGTAATCGAGGCCGACGACCGGCGGGCGGCATTCGTGCCAGGTTACGCCGTGGCGGGCGCCGCCGCGAGCCGCAATCTCTGGGCCGAAGCCCGGGTGGATGTCATACACGCTATACACCTGCGTGGCAGTGGTGTCCTGCCAGCTAACGCCAAGCAGGGCCATGCGCCGCTGCATCTCGCCGAGGACGAACCGCATCTTCTCCAGCAGGGCGTCGGGCGTGGTTTCGCCGTAGCGGACGGTGGTCTCGCGATAGGGACCAGCGCCCTCCCGCGCCTCACCGCTGCCGGCGACGACGAAGGACGTGGCGGGCTGCTGGCTCGGTACCGTGATCGAGAAGGCATGGAAGCTTGGGGGCCGGCGGCTTGTGCTGCTCCGGGCAGACGTTGCTGCGGGCGACCGGGTTCATGTCGCCCGCGATGATGCCCCAGCGCGTGAGCGTGGCGGCATAGGCGCGGTTGAATGTGGCGAAGCCGTCATCGGTGAAAGGTGCCGGCGAGCGCAGCTCACAGGCGCAGAAGGCGTTGAGCGGCAGCGAGCGGGCGCTGAGATAGGCCTCGATGCGGGCGAACCCTTCGTCCAGCGACACCGGTTCGGCAAAGCGCACGCGCTCAATGGCGAAGCCCGGCAGGGCGGCAACCCCGGCGGAGTATTGGAACGGCCCCGGGATGAAACGGAAGCCAGGCCGGTCGATGGTTCCGCTCATGCTGTCCTCGGCTGGGTTGATCGATGGGTGTTGATGCGGCGGCGAAGATGCCGCTGCGTTCAGAGCTATTGTGGGGTGCCGTCCGCTGGTCAAGTGCAGGCGGCGGCCGATGGCGTCTTAGACCGGTTTCCGTTCGCCTTAGCTCACGGACCCCGCTCTAAATCATTGTTTGATCGCGTGATTCACCGTTCCGGTGATGCCACCTGCTCGGATCACGCTCTGAGTGCTGGCTGGGGAAACGTGGCTAAGAAACGCGGTGGCTGGGAAACGCGATCCTGGCGTAGCCGCTTGACCTTCCCATGATGGGAAGGTTTAGCGTGTGAAAGTCGGAACGGTGAGCCCCTCCATGTCCCTGCAAGTTGTCCCCTTGTCTGAAGCGAAGACGCGATCGACCGCGCCGCCACCCTGCCAGATCGGTCGGGCAGCACAACGTTCGGGTGTCTCTGCCAAGATGATCCGCTACTATGAGAGTATCGGGCTGATCCGTCCGATGGGGCGGTCCGACGGCAACTACCGCACCTATGACGCGAACAGCATCCAGACGCTGCGGTTCATTGCTCGGGCGCGGACCCTGGGATTCTCCATGCAGGAAATCTCCCGGTTGCTGGCGCTGTGGCAGGCGCCGGGACGCAGCAGTGCTGAGGTCAAGGCGGTGGCGCTGCTGCACATCAAGGAGCTGGACGGGAAGATCCGCGCCTTGCAGGAGATGCGGGCAGCCCTGCAGACGCTGACGGATGATTGCCATGGGGACGACCAACCGGAATGCCCGATCATCGACGATCTGGCTGGACAGTCTGGCACCGGACAGGTGGGGGCGGGCCAGTTGGGGAAACAAGCCATGAGAACGCGGCAGGCTGGCGGGGCGCGGCATGGCTGACCTGATGTATCATGTCGGCCAGGCCCTGCTGATGGCGGGGGGGATGTTCTGGCAGGTTGGCTGGAGCCTGGTGCTGGGCTTTGCCATTTCCGCGGTGCTGCAGGCCGTGGTCTCCACGGCGGCGATTGGCGCCACGCTGGGCCGCAACGGGCTGCGCGAGATTGCCATCGCGACGGCGGCGGGCGCGGCCAGCTCAAGCTGTTCCTACGCCTCGGCCGCGGTCAGCCGGACGTTGTTCAGCAAGGGAGCGGCGCTGGTGCCCACGCTGGCGTTCGTGTTCGCCTCGACGAACCTGGTGGTCGAACTGGGGATCGTGCTGCTGCTGCTGATGGGTTGGCCGTTCATGGCAGGCGAGTGGATCGGCGGCATCGTTCTTGTCGGCATCATGGCGGTGCTGGTGCGGCTGACCTATCCGGCCAAGCTGGTGGCGGCGGCGCGGCGCCAGGCCGAGGCGGCGGGCGGCGGACATCAGCACGGCGGCATGGATGAGGCGCACGACAGCGTGTGGTCGCGGCTGCGGCAGAGGGAAACCTGGGTGGCGGTCGCGCAGAACTTCGTCATGGACTGGTCGATGCTGTGGAAGGACCTGCTGCTGGGCTTCGTGATCGCCGGGGCGCTGGCGGTGTTCGTGCCGGACGGCGTCTGGCAGGCGCTGTTCGTCAAGGGCACCAGCCCCTGGGTGCAGGTTCCCGCCAACGCGCTGCTCGGCCCGCTGGTGGCGATGCTGTCGTTCGTGTGCTCCATCGGCAACGTGCCGATGGCGGCTGTGCTATGGGGCTCCGGCGTCAGCTTCGGCGGCGTGCTGGCGTTCCTGTACGCCGACCTGCTGGTGCTGCCGCTGCTGGACGTCTACCGGCGCTACTTCGGCTGGAAGATGGCGGCCTATATCGGCGGGGTGTTCTACGCGACGATGGTGCTGGCGGCGCTGCTGATGGACATGGTGTTCAACGCGCTGGGCTGGGTGCCGGCGGCGCGGCCCGACATGCACGCGGCGATGGTGCATTTTGCCTTCAACTACACGTTCTGGCTGAACCTGGCGTTTGGCGCGGTGGCGGTGGCGCTATTGGTCCTGGCGCGGCGCCAGCCGATGCAGGCTGCGCACTGCGAGCATCATGCGCACCATGGGCACGGCAACCACTAGAGTGGTTCCACCAAGGGTGGAACCACTCTAGCTCATCGGTTCGCGCGGCTACTCGCGCAGAATCGCGCTTTTGCGCGATGTCAGCCTGCGCAAAGCCGCTTCAGCCAGCGCCGATAGTTTCAGGTTAACCTATCAGGCGCGAAGTCTATTGGTTCAGAGGTCGGCTGGCATCGGCAGCCGCCTTACAGCCAGCGGCGTACACCGGACTTGTAGCGCGCGAAGTCGGCAGGGAACTTGCGCGCCAGATAGGCTTCCTCTCGCGCCACCACCCCGAGGCGAATGACCAGAAAGAACAGCACCAGGGTGACCAGCAGCCAAAGGCTGTCGAAGCCGACCGCCAGGCCGGCCTGACCCAGGAACATGCCGAGGTAGATCGGGTTGCGGGTGCGCCGGTAGGGGCCGGTGGTAACGATGGCGGTGGTCGGCTTGTAGGGCTCGACCCGCGTGCCGGCGCGGCGGAACGTCAGCACCGCCCACACGGCAAGCAGGATGCCGACGGCGAGGATGCTGGCGCCGATCCAGGCATTGGGCGCGCCGGCGGAAACAAAGCGCCACGGCAGCAGCCAGTTTGCCGCCAGCCCGATGACGAAGGCGAGCAACCAGGCCAATGGCGGCGGAAGGAGGACGCCGGGGGTGTCACCGGCCGTGCTTATGGCTGCCACGCTGTCTGGCGTTCCCCTGCCGGCCGCCCCGTTTTCGACGCCGCACCGCCAGTCACGACGCGGTGGCGATGCCGGGGGAACGGCTTCCTCCGCAAAGACGGCTGCCATCGACCTCCATCCATGGTGCCTCCTGCTTTCAGGCAAGCCTATACCCGGACCGGCGAGAAGCACCAGCAGATGGCAAGATCTTCCTCTCATGCAACGCTGGTATGCAGTGGGATTGCTGGCGGACGATCCGGCCGTTGACATGTCTGGGATAGTTTTCCACTGACGACCGTCGGTGGCGTCTTCTTGAAAGTTGAAATTATGGTGGCTTTTAACCTTCCCCGGAACAGCCGCATCGGCTCGGGCCAGACGTTCAAGGCGCCGGCCGGAGCGAAGCGGGTTGGGGAATTCAGGATCTATCGTTGGAATCCGGACGACGGGAAGACTCCGCGCACCGACACGTATGAGATCGACCTGGACCGCTGCGGTCCGATGGTGCTGGACGCGCTGATCAAGATCAAGAACGAGGTCGACCCGACCTTGACGTTCCGCCGCTCCTGCCGGGAGGGGATTTGCGGCTCCTGCGCGATGAACATCGACGGCCGCAACACGCTGGCTTGCCTTAAACCGATCGCTGACGTGAAGGGGGCGGTCAAGATCACGCCGTTGCCGCACATGGCGGTGGTCAAGGACCTGGTGCCCGACCTGTCGCAAATCTATGCCCAATACCGCTCCGTGAAGCCGTGGATGCAGGCCGACACGCCGGCGCCACCCGATGGCGAGCGGCGGCAGAGCAAGGAGGAGCGCGCCAAGCTGGACGGGATGTGGGAGTGCATCCTGTGCTTCTGCTGCTCGACCGCCTGCCCCAGCTACTGGTGGAACGGCGACCGTTACCTGGGTCCGGCGGTGCTGCTGCAGGCGTATCGCTGGATCGCCGACTCGCGCGATGAGGCGACGGGCCAGCGGCTGGACGACCTGGAAGATCCGTTCAAGCTGTACCGCTGCCACACCATCATGAACTGCACCAACACCTGCCCGAAGGGGCTGAACCCGGCGCAGGCGATCGGCGCCATCAAGCAGTTGATCGTCGAACGCCAGGGATAGCCGGCTAGCAAGGCATTGGATTTCCGTGCTGGATGCGGGATGTCCTGGTTCCGCGTGACCCGACACCGCAGGCCGGTTCACCGTCATGGCCCGCGGCATGACGGAGCGTGCTGGCTCCGCAGGATCCGCGCGGTGGCCTCGTCGGCCGGATAGAAGCACTCCATGGCCAGTTCCGACAGCGTGATGTCCATCGGGCCGCCGAACACGGTGGTGGTGCTGACGAGCGACATTGGCCCGAGCGCGGTTGTCAACTGGAACGGAATGACCATTTCGGGGGTCTCTGGCAGCGGTTGGGCGGCCAACTGAACGCCTGGTGGCGTGGGATAGGCGCGCAGGTCGGCCAGCAAGCCTGCCAGCACCGGGTCGGCGGTGACCTCGGCCTGGCGGTGCAGCCGGCCCAACAGGTGGCTGCGCCAGACGGACAGGTTGAGGGTGCGGGGGGCGAGGCCGGCCGGATGCAGCGCCAGCCGCAGCACGTTGACCGGGGGCGTTAGCAGCGCCGGATCGACGCCGGCGAGCAGCGGTGCCACGGCGTCGTTGGCGGTCACCAGGGTCCAGTGGCGGTCCACCGCGAGCGCCGGAAAGGGCATCTGGCCGTGGATCACCGTTTCCATTGCCTGGCGGGCGGCTCGCAGGCTGGGATCGGTCAGTTGGCCCTCACGGTAGACCGGGGCGAAGCCGGCCGCGGTCAACAGGTTGTTGCGCTCACGCAGCGGGACGTCGAGCTCCTCCGCGAGGTGCAGCACCATGTCGCGGCTGGGCCGAGCGCGGCCGGTTTCCAGGAAGCTGAGGTGGCGGGTGGAGATGTTGCCCTGGCAGGCAAGATCAAGCTGGCTGATGCGCCGGCGCTGGCGCCATTCGCGCAGCAGCGGGCCGAAGTTCGATGCGGTGAGCGACATGACAGCGGCATACGCCGGCTGGCGCGCACGGGCCATTACCTGTGGGGTCATGGCGCGTGATGTGTGCTGCTATACCTGCGACGTAATCGACGCGGATGGCAAGGCTCTGGCTTGCTGCGGCGGTGCAATCGCGAGGGACGCGATTCCCGCACGGCAAGCAAGGAGAGACACCATGAGCACGATCAACGAGACCGTCGCCAACTATATCGCCGCCTGGAATGAGACCGACCCGGAGCGGCGGCGCGCGATGGTCGCCCGCACCTGGGCGGATGACGGCCGCTATCTGGATGCGCACCGTGAGGGTGAGGGTCAGGCGGCGATCGACGCGATGATCGGCGCGACTCAGGGCCGGTTCGCCGGCTACCGGTTTCGCCTGTCCAGCGGCATCGAGGCGCACCATGACCGCGTGCGGTTCAGTTGGACCGCGGGTGGTACGGCAGAGGCGCCGTTGTTCTTCGCCGGCACCGACTTCGCGACGTTCGGTCCCGACGGGCGCTTCCGCATGGTCACCGGCTTCACCGACGCTGCCCCCAGCGCGGGATGATGATGCGCGATGACGACCATGCGGGCTGATGATTGCGCGCAGCGTCAGCCAGGCTCGACGCGAAGGCGTCCGCCGTGGCGTGACGTTTGACTGAGCCTGACCGCGCGTCCGGTCACGTCCATATCGATGTTTACTGAAAGGAGCATCTTTGGCCCGATCATCGAGCCGAAGATGCTCCGCGCGTGGTTTCATTGCCAACTTATTTGCTCTGCGCGGTGAAAAACCCGGCGGAGCCACAGATGACAGCCTGCCACACGATCTATCGATACGGTTTGCCCGATCAACAAATTTTCCATAGCAGGCCTCAGTGTTTTGGACGCCAGACACCAGCGGCGGACGCTCCTACCGGCAGATGCCGCCTGCTTTGACTGCCGATGACGCCGTAAGCCGCCCGCACGCGCTGGATATTTTGGTTGGTGATTTATGAAAGATCGGGCCGCAAGGTGATCCGCGTGGCCTGACGCATCGTAAGCCGGGGATACCCCTCTAATGGTTTCTCCTGCTATGGAAATAAAACCAGACCTGAAGCGGACGCAGCTAAAAGAAACAGTGCTGTTCGATAAAGATTGGAAGCGTAATGCGCGGATTGTTCTTGGCATCCTGTTTGCCTTGGTGATGTGGGTGGGGATTTTTTTGTTCATTCGCCGCTATCTTTGACTTGATGATGGAGATGCGGCGAGATGGTATCCTATGGAAGATACCGCGGCGATTGATACAAAACGAAGGTTGCGGATTATAGCCGCCAAAGTCACTCATTCCACGCGCGATATGGCATCAATACGCCTGCCGACAGCAGGTCCGGGCCCGAGCGATCACGGGCAGCGCCGGATCAGCTTTTCCGGATGTTCCAGAACAGGCTGAACGAACCTGGCAGGATACCGCTGACGTTGTCGCGATGGGCGGTGGCCTGGAAGAACTGCCCCAGCGGGATATACGGCGGGTCCTGCCAGAACCGCAGTTGGATCTCGCGGCAAATCTGCTGCTGGGTGGCCAGATCGGCCGCGTCGAACCAGGCGGTGCGCAGTGCGGCCAGCGAGGGATCGGTCGGCCAACCGACGAAGCCGGCGCGGCCGATGGCGTTCAGCGAGGGGTTAGTCGCCGGGTTCATCAGGTCATAGCCCGCGGTATAGGTGCAGTGCGCGTTCCAGCCGCCCTGCGCCGGGGGACCGGCGATGCTGCGCCGATGCGTCACCGTGCCCCAATCCAGCGCCTGATAGTCCAGGTTGATGCCGACTTTGGCGAACATGTCGGCGCTGACCTCGCACAGCGCGTTGATCGCCGGGAAGTCGGTGGCGGCGATGAAGGTGACCTTCTCGCCCCGGTAGCCGGCCGCCGCCAGCGCACGCTTGACCTGGGCGGGGTCGCGCGGGCTGGTGAAGACCTCGATGCCGGCGTCGGTGGCCAAAGGCGTGCCGGGGGTGAACACGCCGACCTTGTCACGCCACAGCGCGGTGTCGTCGCCAACCACTGCCTGCATGAAGTCCGCCTGGTTCACCGCGCCCAGCAGCGCGTGCTTGACCGCCGGGTTGTCGAACGGCGGCAGCAGGCTGTTGACGCGCAGGAAGCCGATGTTGCCGGCGCGGTCTAGTATCCGCACGGCAATCGCCTTGTTCTGCCGCAGCAGGGGCAGCAGATCGGAGGTCGGCTGCTCCCACCAGTCGATCTCGCCGGCCTGCAGCGCGCCGGCGGCGGTGGCGGGATCAGGGATGGTGTGCCACTCGACCCGCTCGACACCGGCGATCTTGGGACCGGCGGTGAAGCTGGGCGTGCCGTCCGGACGCGGCTGATAGCCCTCGAAGCGGCGGTAGACGGCCAGCGAGCCGGCGACACGTTCCTCCGCGACGAAGCGGAACGGGCCGCTGCCCACCATCTCGGTCACTGCCTGGCTGGGCGGCGTGCTGGCCAGACGCTCCGGCATCACCGGCAGCATGGTGTTGCTGCCATGGCCCATGGCCAGCGGCAGCATGGCGAAGGGCCGCTTCAGGCGGATGCGCAGCACGCGGTCGGACGGTGCCGTCATCTCCTCGGTAACGGCGAGCAATGAGGCACCGAAGGCGTCGCGCTGTGCCCAGCGGCGGATGCTGGCCAGCGCGTCGCGGGCCAGAACCGGCGTATTGTCGTGGAACCTCAGGCCCTCACGCAGGGTCAACGTCCACAGCCGGCCGTCGTCCTCCGTAGCGTGGCCGGCCAGCATCTGCGGCCGCGGGTTGAATGCCTCATCGATGCCGTAAAGCGTGTCGAACACCATGAAGGCGTGGTTGCGGGTGACATAGGCGGTGGTGAACACCGGGTCGAGCACGGCGAGGTCGGCCTGCGGCACGAAGCGCAGCGTCGTGCTGTCGGGCGCTCGGGCTGGGCGGGGTGAAGCGAGCCGGGGTGCGGCAAGCGCCAGAGAGGCGGCGGATGCGGTCCTGAGGAGGGTGCGTCGTCGCATGCGGATGCTCCGTCTGAGGATCGGATGCGGGCGGCTCTAATGTCGCGAACCAGAAGTTCATCACATTGACCCACGCCCTGGTTCGCGACATTAGCTCCTTGTTTTCAGTGGCCTGCTGAACCCCTTTCGGGGGCAGGACACTGGGCCGGCAGATCTTCTGTCCGCGCGGCGTGCCACGGCAGGCTGGCAGTGGTCTTTGTAACGGAAGGGGGAGGACGGTGGAAGAAGCCGACCTCGGTTCATCGTCCCGAGGTGCTTCAGTGCGCGGGTGGTGTCACCGGCCGGCGGCGCCCGCACGCGTCGCACCAGTGTGGCGGCTCAGCGGCCGGGACGGCGGCGCATATCGAACAGCGCCTTGGCCGACAGCACCGACATCGCGCCGAGGGCGGCACTGGCGGTGAAGTGGATGGCGGCCAGGGCCGGAAGGTAGAAGAACACCCGCTCAGCTCCGCCGCATTCCGAAGGCCAGGACGGCAAGCCCGGCGGTGAAGGCCCCAAAGGCCAGTCCGCTAACGATGGACGACGCAACCACCGCACTGGTCAGCAGGCTGAGGCGGGGAAAGATGGCGATTGGCATGATGGACTCCGGACTGCCGTTGTTGGGTGCAGACTGATGTGGGTGTCTGACGCGACTTTCCACCCGTCCTTGCCAATCCGCCGCCACGCGTCGGTGCAAACTGGCTGTCGGCCGCATCACGATCTCAATGACGGCGACCTCGGGCGGCGTTGTTCTGGCCATGCGGGCGCGGATGGTGCTTTATGACTGGAACTCCAAACCCCGTTGAAGCTGGCCGCGCACGATGCCGCCGGCCGGCCTGAGCAGCACGAAGGACAAGTGCCTTGCGTCCCACCTTGGCAGATCCCGACGACGACCCGTTGCTATGGCTGGAGGAGGTGGATGGCGCCCGAGCCACCGGCTGGGCGGACAGGCAGACCGCGGCGACGCTGAAGCGTCTGGGCGACCAACGCTTTGCCGCGGAGCGGGATGCGTTGTGCCAGTTGCTCGACCGCCCCGACAACCTGCCGATCCCGACCCGCCGCGGCGGCCTGCTGTACAATTTCTGGAAGGATGCCAGCCATCCGCGCGGCATCTGGCGGCGCACCACTTTAGCGGCGTACCAGACCACCGTGCCGGATTGGGAGGTGCTGCTGGACCTGGATGCGCTGGCGGCGGCGGAGGATGAGGACTGGATCTGGCAAGGTGCGTCAACCCTGCCGCCGGCGCATGAGCGGGCGCTGCTGCGGCTGTCGCGCGGCGGCAGCGATGCCGTGGTGCTGCGGGAATTCGATCTGCCGGGACGCCGCTTCATCACCGGCGGCTTCGCGCTGCCAGAGGCGAAAAGCAGCGTCGTCTGGCTGGACCAGGACACCGTGCTGCTCGCAAGCGCGCTTGGGGGTGTCACCCAGTCCGGCTATGCCAGCAGCGTGCGGCTTTGGCGACGCGGGACCGCATGGTCCGACGGACCGGTGCTGTTCCAGACTGATCCCGCGCACATGGCGGCGTTTGGCCAGCTTGACCGTGCCACCGGGCAGTTGGTGTTCGGCGAGCAGACCGGCTTCTTCGACACCCGGGTATGGGTGGGCGACCGCGGCGGGCCGCGCCAGCGCGTTGAGCTGCCGACCGACGCCTCGTTCGAGTGGAACGGCGAATGGCTGGCGGTCAGCAGCCGCACCACCTGGACCGCGGGAGACATCTCGTTCCTGCCGGACGTGGTGGCGGTGATCCGGCGTGAGGCGTTGCTGGCTGGCGACCGCGGCTTCACCATCGTGTTCGAACCGGCGCCGCGCCGCGCCCTGCAGGGGTTCTTCTGGGCGGCCGGGCGGCTGGTGCTGAGCGTGCTGGACGATTTGCGGCCGGTCTACCTGACCTTGGCGCAAGGCGACTGGCGGCCAGAGCCGCTGGGCGGACTGCCTGCCGTGGGCACGGTGAATGCCTGGCCGCTGGACGCCGAGGCGGAGGAGAGCGACGGCAGCCTGCTGGCGGTGGCGCAGGACCCGGTGACGCCGCCCAGCCTGCTGCTGACCGCGGCGACGCTGACCACACCGATGATCCTGAAGCAGTTGCCCGCGGCGTTCGATGCGCGCGGTGCGGTGGTGACCCGCCACGAGGCGGTCTCTGTCGACGGCGAGCGCATACCCTATGTGCAGTGCGGGCCGGTGGGTGAAACCGGTGAGGCGCCGGTGCACATGACCGGCTATGGCGGCTTTGCTGTGTCCTCATTGCCCGGCTATCGGGTTGCCACCGGCAAGCTGTGGCTGGAGCGGGGCGGCACCACCGTGGTGGCGAACATCCGCGGCGGCGGCGAGTTCGGCACGCCGTGGCATGAGGCCGGGCGGCGCGCCGGCAAGCGGCTGAGTCACGACGACTTCGCCGCGGTGGCGGCCGATCTGGTGCGCCGCGGCGTCACCCGGCCGGGACGCATCGCCGCCGAGGGCGGCTCGAATGGCGGGTTGCTGATCGCCAACATGCTGACCCGCTATCCGGAGCGGTTCGGCGCGCTGTTCTGCACCATTCCGCTGATCGACATGCGTCGCTACAGCCGGTTGCTGGCGGGGGCAAGCTGGATCGCCGAGTATGGCGATCCGGACCAGCCGGAAGACTGGGCGTTCCTGGGTCCGCTGTCGGCCTATCACGCCGCGCAACCGGGTCAGGCTTATCCACCGATCCTGCTGGCCACCACACGGCGCGACGACCGGGTGCATCCCGGCCACGCCCGCAAGATGGCCGCCAAGCTGCAGGCGATGGGCTATGACGCGCTGTTCCATGAGCCGGCCGCCGGCGGCCACGGCTATGGCAAGAACAACCAGGAGGTTGCTGGCTTCGCCGCTCTTGGTCTGGCTTTCCTCAGGCGGGCGATTGGCTGGGAGTCAGCGGGGGGATAATATCAGCGTTCCGAAGGGCTGGGTGTTGCTCCAACGGGGCGGGCTGTTTCTTGACCCGATCAATCATCTTGTCCACCTTGGACAGGAAAAGCCGAAGAAGCGGAGAGGTGTTTGCCTTGTGGTGACCGAGCACCAAGTCGATCGCGGGCGCCTCGCCGGCAAGCGGCCGGCTGATGACCGACCAGGTGAGGAAATGACGCGCGAAGTCAGGTAACAGCGCCACCCCACGGGTGGAGGCGACAAGTGATATCGCCATGGAAAGATATTCCACCCGGTGTGCTGCATACAGGTCGATGCCGGATCGCCGGATGTAGTTCTCAATCCGCGAACGGAGGACCGGAGACTGGTCGGCCATGCCGATGAACGTCTCGCCCATGAGATCCCGCGGATCAATGGCTTCATGGGACGCCAGACGATGGTCGCTTGGCAGAACGGCGATCAAAGGCTCCGTGGCCAGAACCTGATAGACCAGATCCGGATAACCTGCCTCCGACCGCAGGAAGGCCGCGTCCAGCTCTCCGCTGGCGAGAGCAAGGGCGAGCCGTGGGGAGTGATTGCTGGAAATGGTGATCTCGATGCTGGGCAGCTCCTGACGCATAACGTGCATCGCCGCCGGCAGCCATGCCGGTTCGACGCCGCTCAAAAAACCCAGCGCCAACCTCCTCTGCTCGGGATGAGCCGCGCGCCGGGCGGCTGAGGCAGCGGCCTCCACCTGCGCCAGCGCGAGCCGCGCATGGTCGAGAAACGCCTGGCCGGCGGCGGTCAGCATGATTCCCCGAGCGCTGCGGGTCATGAGTTCGGCGCCGACCTCCAGCTCCAGGTCTCGTATCTGACGGCTTAACGAGGGTTGCGCGGTGTGCAACCGACGCTCGGCGGCGACCGTCAGGCTGCCCGCCTCGGCGACGGCGACGAAGTAACGCAGGTGCCGCAGTTCCATGGTCCCGGCCCATGCTTTGTGGGGATGGTCATAAACTTACAAAGTCTTTTCGCGCAGCACCATGGGCACCTAGAGCAATATCAGCCTGACTGGAACAGCCGGGCTGATAAAGTTGCTCGCGAAAACAACGGACTAGACCGCGCTGACTGTTGCAGTCAGTCTTAAAGCGGTCCAGTATCGTCCATCAGCGAAGGGCGATACGTCGGTTTGGCTTGAAGTGGTGGCCGATTCACGCGTCAAGACTTTGTTCAGGCGGCGGCGCGGATCGCGGCGGCCTTGACGTCGTCGCCGACCCCGGCCTCGTACTCTGCGAAGTTGGCCTCGAAGCGCTGGATCAACTGCTTTGCCATCCGATCGTAGTCGGCCTTGTCGGCCCAGGACTGCCGCGGGTCCAGCACCGCATCGGGGATGCCGGGGACGTGGGCGGGGATCGACAGGCCAAAGAACGGCTCCTTGCGGAACTCCATCTTTGTCAAAGAGCCGTCGAGGGCGGCGCGCAGCAACGCCCGCGTGTGCCGGATCGCCATGCGCTGGCCGACGCCGAACTGCCCGCCGCTCCATCCGGTGTTGACCAGCCAGCAGATGGCGCCGTGCTGCTTGATCAGGTCGGCGAACATCTGGCCGTAGACCTGCGGCGGGCGGGGCAGGAAGGGGTGGGCGAAGCAGGTGCTAAAGGTGGCGTTCGGCTCGCGGCCGAGGCCTTTCTCGGTGCCGGCGACCTGGGCGGTGTAGCCGGACAGGAAGTGATACATCGCCTGCGCCGGCGTCAGGCGAGAGATCGGCGGCAGCACGCCGAACGCATCGCAGGTCAGCATGAAGACGTTGCGCGGCTGGCCGCCGCGGCCGGACAGGTCGACGTTGGGGATGAACTCGACCGGGTAGCAGGACCGGGTGTTCTCGGTCAGCGTGTCGTCGGTCAGGTCCAGGTTGCCGTGGCGGTCGCCGATGACGTTCTCCAGCACCGAGCCGAAGCGGTTGGAAGCGGCCCAGATTTCCGGTTCGGCTTCCTGGGAGAGGTTGATCACCTTGGCGTAGCAGCCGCCCTCAAAGTTGAAGGTGCCGCCGGGGCCCCAGCCGTGCTCGTCGTCGCCGATCAGCTTGCGGTCGGGATCCGACGACAGCGTGGTCTTGCCGGTGCCGGACAGGCCGAAGAACAGCGCCACGTCACCGTCCTGGCCGACGTTGGCGCTGCAGTGCATCGGCATGACGCCCTTGGCGGGCAGCAGCCAGTTCATCACGGTGAAGATCGACTTCTTCACCTCGCCGGCGTACTCGCTGCCGGCGATGACGATCAGCTTCTGTTCGAAGGACAAGGCGATGGTGGTGGCGGAACGGACGCCGTCGACCCCGGGGTCGGCCTGAAACAGCGGGGCATGCAGGATGACGTAGTCGGGTTCGAAGCCGGCTAGACCACTTTCAGGCTGACTGGAACAGTCAGCGCGGTCTAGCCCATTGTGTTCACGAGCAACTTTATCAGCCCGACTATTCCAGTCAGGCTGATGTTGCTCTAGGTCGGCCTCGGTCGGGCGGATGAACATGTTGCGGGCGAACAGGGCGTTCCAGGCCTGGGTGGTGACCAGGCGGACGCGCACGCGGTGATCCGGGTCGGCGCCGGCGTAGAGGTCCTGGGTGAACAGGTCCTGGCCCTGCAGATAGGCCTGGACGCGGCCCTTGAACGCCTCGAACCGGTCCATGCTCATGCGCTGGTTGACCTTGCCCCACCAGATATCGGCGGTGACCGAGGGCTCATCGACCACGAACTTGTCCTGCACCGACCGGCCGGTGTGGATGCCAGTCTGAACCATCAGGGCGCCGTCGGTGGACAGGCGGCCTTCGTTGCGGATCAGCGCCTGGGTGACCAGGGCGGGGGCGGTCTGGTTGGCCTGGACGGGGCGGCAGGCGAGGACGCCAGTGCCGGCGAGTGCGGCGGCGGCATGGGTTTTCCAGGCGTCTTCATGCGCGGGAGCGTGCGTCAAGTTCGGTTCCTGCCCTGGTCAATGTTGTATGGCGTCAGCGTTGTATACGTTGATGTGCAGCGTGCTGAAGCGCGGTAGGCACGCAACAAGCTGTTGCCGGTTAGATCCAAAGCAAGGCATTTCTATGACCTGAAGCCGGTGACGTCCATCGCACCGGATGGGCTGCCGCGAGCGGTAGAGTCGATGTTATATCGCAACGGAACCCCTTGAGGAGCGAGCCAATGCTGGAACCGACCGCGCTGCAGAGGGTAGTCGCCTTGCTTGACGACAGCCTGCAGGTCGTCGGCAACGCGGCCTGGCTTGACCGGCAATCGCCAGAAATTCAGGACACGTTTTTGGCAGGCGTGCGGCAGATCGTTGACGTCGGGGCCTGGCATCAGACTTTCCGCAGCAGGGCGTTGATCAGCTTAGTGCGTCCGTCGGCGGTCGCCGCGCGGCCGTTGCGAGTCTTTTGCTGGAAGCTGGCCCCGACCACCAGGTGGATGCCCAGCAGCGGCGGTGCGGCGGCCGCGGCGGCGCGATCGGACGCTGCCTCGGCCAATGCCGCCTCAGTATTGTCGATCCAATGCACGACCCGCAGGCCGGCGGCCTGCATCAGCGAGCGGGTCTCCTCTGGTGTGCGCAGGAAGCTGATATCCGCCCGGTCGGCCCACATCACCGGGAAGTCCAGCGGCTGACCGTTGCCGGCGGCGACCTCCTGGATCGCCAGGAAGCCGCCGGGGCGAAGCACGCGGTGCATCTCGCTGTAGAAACGCGGCCGGTCGGCGATGTTCATCGCCACGTTCTGCGACCAAGCGCGGTCGAAGCTGGCATCGGCGAACGGCAGCGCCAGCGCGGACCCGACGCGGAAATCCACCTGCTGCGCCAGACCGACCCGAGCGGTCAGCTCGGTTGCGGTGCTGACGAAGTCGGGGGTGAGGTCGATGCCGCTGACCCGGCAGCCGAAGGTGGCGGCGAGGTAGCGCGACGGGCCGCCCAGGCCGGAGCCGATGTCGATGACGTGGTCGCTGGCGGCGGGGGCTAGCAGGGCGGCAAGCTCCTGCGTTGCGCGGCGGCCGCGCGAGTGGAACTCATCGACCGGGGCAAGGTCGTCGATCGTCAGGCGGCCGATGTCCTTGCCGGCGTGTGCCAGTGCGGCAAGGATCCGCTCCGTCAGGCCCGACTGGCGGTAGTGCATCGCCACCTGCTCGGTCATGGTTGCTCCTCCCGGCGGGTTGGCTGTCGGCAGGCCGGCGTTGCACTTTGTCCAACGGGCCGGCAGGGGGCAAGGGGCGTTTGCGGCAGCGCCGCGGGGTGCCCCGGCCACAGCCGGCGGAAATGCGGAATCATCAGGATGAGACTGAAGAAACGGGTTGACAAAGACCGCTGCCACGTTGATTGCAATGATATGTATAGATACGGCGGCTTGCCCGTCTGCTGGAGAGAATGAATGACAAAAGCCTTTCGGACCGCCGTTGTACTGACCGTGACCCTGCTTGTTGCCGCGCCTGCCTTTGCCCAGGGTGGTGGGACGGATGACCCGACGAAGACGCCTTCCACGGCGGTCAAGAAGCCTCATCGCACCCGGCACCGCACCTCCTCGCATTCCAGCGCCGTGACCCCGGCGCAGACTGGCACCGGTGATGCCGCTGGCACCGGCACCTCCACAACAGCGCCGAAGTAGTAGCCTTGGCTTATAGTCCGCGGCGCATTGTTACCGCGCCGCGGGGGCTGGACAGCACTGCAACCGCCGGCCTGCAGACGCGTTCCAGGGCGGCATGAGCACCGATACTCCTGATCCCGCGGGCGCCAAGCTGCCGCCGCGGCCGAATCCCCCTGGCGGGGCCGCGGCGCTGCCGGAGGGCAGTTTGCCGACGCCGTTCCTGGGTCCGCAGGGCGACGAGAACCGCACGCCCCCAGCGAATGCGCCCGCGCCAGTGCCCCCTGCCCCGACGGTCAGCGACAAGGATTCGGTGTAGCGTTCCGGGGCTGACGTCCGGCTTCACCGCAGGCGTCGGCAAGGCAAATTTCGCTGTTGCCCGATTACGAACCGGCCTTGCGAACGACTAGTGGCGACGCAGATGGAAAGAACCGTTTGATTTCGTCAGCAATCCTGTTTGGGTAGGCCGATTCATCCAACCGCACGAGATGCGAACAGCGGGATCGGACCACGAAACCGGTTTCCGTTCGCCTTGGCTCACGGACCCCGCTCTAACTTATTGTTTGGTCGCGTGATTCACCGTTCCGGTGATGCCACCTGCTCGGATCACGCTCTAGCGTTCCGCTCCGCGCGATCATGCTTTAGAAGCACAGCCGCAAAGGAGTGAGCAGCGTGAACAAGCCAATGGGTGCCAACAGCCTGCGTTCGGGACCCAGCGACCGGGGCCGTTTCGGCGAATTCGGCGGGCGCTTCGTCGCCGAAACGCTGATGCCGCTGATCCTGGAGGTCGAGCGTGCCTATCAGCAGGCGCGCGGCGATGCCGCGTTCGATCGTGAACTGCAGTATTACCTGACCCACTACGTTGGCCGGCCCAGCCCGTTGTGGCTGGCGTCCCGGCTGACCGAGCAGTTGGGCGGGGCCAAAATTTACTTCAAGCGCGACGAGCTGAACCATACCGGCAGCCACAAGGCCAACAACTGCATGGGCCAGATCCTGCTGGCTCGGCGGATGGGCAAGACGCGGATCATTGCCGAGACAGGGGCGGGCCAGCATGGTGTGGCCACCGCGACAATGTGCGCGCTGTTCGGCCTGCCCTGCACCGTCTACATGGGCGCCACCGACGTGGAACGCCAGGCGCCCAACGTGTTCCGCATGAAGCTGCTGGGCGCGGAGGTCAAGCCGGTGACGTCGGGTGCGGGCACGCTGAAGGACGCAATGAATGAGGCGATGCGCGACTGGGTCGCCAACGTTGACGACACCTATTACCTGATCGGCACCGTGGCCGGGCCGCATCCCTATCCAATGATGGTGCGCGATTTCCAGTCGGTGATCGGCGAAGAGGCAAAGCAGCAGTTGCAGGAAGCCGAGGGCCGGCTGCCGGACGCCGCGGTGGCCTGCATTGGCGGCGGCTCGAACGCAATGGGACTGTTCCACCCGTTCCTCGACGACCCCTCGGTCCGGCTGATCGGCGTTGAGGCCGGCGGCCATGGCATCGACTCGGGCGCGCATGCCGCCAGCCTGACCGGCGGGCGGCCAGGCGTGCTGCACGGCAACCGCACCTATCTGCTGCAAGACGACGACGGGCAGATCACCGAGGCGCACAGCATCAGTGCCGGGCTGGACTATCCTGGCATCGGGCCGGAACATGCCTGGCTGCACGACATCGGGCGGGTGGAATATGTCTCGGCCACCGACCAGGAGGCGCTGGCGGCGTTCCAGTTGTGCACGCGCACCGAGGGTATCATTCCCGCGCTGGAGCCGGCGCACGCGTTGGCGCATGTCACCAAGCTGGCGCCGACGATGCAGCCGGACCAGATCATCCTGATGAACCTGTGCGGCCGCGGCGACAAGGACATCTTCGCCGTCGCCGAACATCTGGGCGTCAAGCTTTGAGCCGCATCGCCGCACGGTTTGCCGCGCTGAAACGCCAGGGGCGCGGGGCGCTGATCCCGTTCCTGGAGGCGTGGGACCCTGACCGGGCAACGTCGATGGCGCTGCTGCACGGGATGCCGGATGCCGGCGCCGACCTGATCGAAATCGGCATGCCGTTCACCGACCCGATGGCCGACGGCCCGATCATCCAGGCGGCGGGCAAGCGCGGACTGGCTGCCGGGGTGAAGGTGACGGACGTGCTGGCGATGGTGCGGGATTTCCGGGCACGCGATGATGCCACGCCGGTGGTGTTGATGGGCTATCTGAACCCGATCCTGTCGTATGGCACCGAGCGGTTCTGCGTGGACGCGGCAGCGGCGGGGGTGGACGGACTGATCGTGGTGGATCTGCCGACGGAGGAGGCGGACCTGCTGCTGCCGCACAGCCACGCCCAGGGGCTTGACTTCATCCGGCTGGTCGCGCCGACGACCGACGCGGCACGCTTGCCACTTGTGCTGAACGGCAGCTCCGGTTTCGTGTATTATGTGAGCATCACCGGCATTACCGGCACCCGCAGTGCCACGGTGGAGGATCTGGAGGGGGCGTTGCCGCGGTTGCGGCGGGCGACCGACCTGCCAGTGGCCATCGGCTTCGGGGTGCGCACGCCGGACCAGGCGGCGACGGCGGTTCGGCTGGCGGATGCCGCGGTGGTCGCCTCGGCGCTGATCGAGACGTTGGCGGCGCATCTGGATGCGGATGACAAGGTGCGACCAGGGGCGGTCGAGGCGGTGCTGAACCAGGTTCGCGAACTGGCGGCGGCGGTGCGCGGGTAGAACGGCTGGCCGGGCAGCAACTGCCAGCCGGTGCGGCTAGGTCTGATGACCCCGGTGGGGCGCGCGGCCTGTGGCCGCCGCGCCAAACCGTCGGTCGCGGTGCTCAGCAGCCGTTACTCGGCGAAGGTGCCGGTGCGCTGCATCTGGGTGGCCTTGGAGTCGCCGCTGATCGAGCTTCTGGCGTCGGCGGCGGGGATGACGGCGGCACTCAGCCCGAGGACGGCGACAAGTGCCAAGATCATACTCTTCATCGGAATTCTCCATGTTCAGCCGGGCGGGATGTCCAGCTTTGCTGCACAGCGATATGGATCTATTCACCGACGAGGATAACTGGGGATTTGTTCATTGGATTAATGCATCTGGCGGTGAGGTGTTGAAGGTTCGCCGGCTGATGCAAGCCGCGAACCGCTCTCGCTCATCTTTTCACGCGGCTACTCGCGCAGAATCACGCTTTTGCGCGATTCCAGTCTGCGCGAAGCCGCTCTCATTTCCGCTGCCGCGAGGATGGGCTATCGTCGCTGTACGCCGGCCGCGGATGGTCGCGGCGATGGCGGATGGGGTGGTGCGGCACCGGACCTGCCGCCGGCCTGGGCGGCACGATGGGGGATCACAGCATGGCCGAGGCTCACATCCATCTGCACAGCCAGACGCCGCTGGCGCAGCAGGGCGGCAAGGGACACAACCGCTGGCACCCCGACATCAGGCCCGCGGTGCGCGTGCCCTCCGGCTCGACAGTCGAGATGGACACCATCGACGGGCTGGATGCACAGATCACACCGCGGACGACGGCTGCCGACCTCGCCTCGATCAACATGGGGCGGGTCCATCCGCTGACCGGTCCGGTGCACGTCGACGGCGCCGAACCGGGCGACCTGCTGGCGGTGAAGATCGAGGCGGTGGAGACCGCGGCACGCGGCTTCACCATCATCATGCCTGGCTTCGGCTTCCTGCGCGACAACTTCACCGCCCCGCATGTGGTGCACTGGGAGATGGCGGGCGGCTTTGCCACCTCACCACAGATCCCCGGCGTGAAGATCCCCGGGGCGCCGTTCATGGGGGTAATGGGGGTGGCGCCGTCGCACGCGCTGCTGGAGCGGATCAACCGGCGCGAGGCGGACCTGCTGGGGCGCGGTGGGGCGGTTCTGCCGCCGGATGCGGCCGGGGCGGTGCCGGCCGATGCCTCGGTTGCGGCCAAGGCGTTTCGCACCATCGCCCCGCACGAGACCGGCGGCAACATGGACATCAAGCAACTGACGGCGGGGGCGACGCTTTATCTGCCGGTATACCAGCCGGGCGGGCTGTTCTCGGTCGGCGATGCGCATTTCGCCCAGGGCGACGGCGAATCCTGCGGCACGGCGGTGGAGACCAGTGCGAGGTTCGTGGCAACGTTCGAGGTGTTGAAGGGAGAAGCCGCGCGCCGCGGCCAGCAGGATCCGTCATTTGAGCATCCGGGCTATTTCACCACGCCGGAAATGGCCGCGCCGAAGCGGTTCTATGCCACCACCGGGATCGGCGTCAGCCGCGACGGGCTGCGCAACGAGTCCGAGAACCTGACCCTGGCGGCAAAGAACGCGCTGCTGAATATGATCGAGTATCTGGTCGATGCACGCGGACTGACGCGGGAGCAGGCGTATTGCCTGACCAGCGTGGCGGTTGACTTGAAGGTCAGTCAGGTGGTGGACGTGCCGAACCTGATCGTATCCGCGTTTCTGCCGTTGTCGATCTTTGATTGATCACGGCGTGCACCCGACATATTCGCGCCTGTTGTGGGGGGTAGCAAGATGATGAAAGCAAGAGAGGCGCAGGCCGGCCTTCCGGACATTCTCAGTTCTATTGAGAAACAACTTATGGTGCTGACCTGGATGCTTGGCATGAATATAGCGATGAACGCAGCCATCCTATTGAGTTTGCTGCAGAAATGACCGCTGATCAGCGAACGGTGGTGTATTGCCGGCTCGTGATACCCAGGCGGGGATCGTTGACGCGGCGGGGAGACCCCCGCCGCGGCAAGCCAGGGAGTTGCGGGATTGACTGATCAGCGGCCATAGGATTCTGCCAGCCAGCGTTACTGATACTCCTTGCCCTCGTAGATCACGAAGCCGACCGGACGGTGGGTGAAGTGCAGCACCGGCAGGCCCTGGTTGTCCTGCCCCGGCTCGGCCTGGTCAGCCGGGATGAACATGCCCTGCATCTCCACCGCGGTGTCTTGCTGGAACGGGATGTCGGTGCCGACACCGCCTTCGGTGATGCGGATGGCGACGAAGACGTTGCCCGGATAGTCCTCGCCGCCGTCCAGCGCCGTCAGCTTGTCGATCCAGATGTGCTGGTGTTCGGCGCCGTCGTGGCTGACGCGGTCGGGGAACACGCGCGACACGGTGGCGGAGACATGGCGTTTTTCGCCGCGGCCGGAGCCGTCGGGATTGCGCAGCCCGATATCCCGCTGATGCCTGGCCATGCGTTTTCCTCCTGACGGCGAATGGCGAGAGACTAACAAGGGTTCCGCGCCGGACGCATGTGAAGCCCCTATGACATGTGAAGCCGCATGACGGGCACGCTGTGCTGGCCATCGACCGCTGGCGCTTGCCCGGCGGGTCGGGCACCGCTATCCACCCCGCCATGAGCTGGCTTACCGAATACGTCCGCCCCCGTATCCGCACCCTGTTCACCCGCTCCTCGGTGCCGGACAACCTGTGGCACCAGTGCCCTGCCTGCCAGCAGATGATCTTCCACCGCGACCTGGCGACCGCGTTGAGGGTCTGCCCGCATTGCGGCCACCACATGCGGGCCAGCTCGACCGAGCGGCTGGACTGGACATTCGACGCCGGCAGTTTCACCCGCATCGAGCTGCCGCGGCCGGTTGCCGACCCGCTACGCTTCCGCGACACCAAGCGCTATGCCGACCGGCTGAAAGAGGCGCGTGAGGCGACCCACAGCGAAGACGCGATCACCGTGGCGCACGGCCTGATCGACGGCCACAAGGCGGTGGTGGCGGTGATGGAATTCGACTTCATCGCCGGCAGCATGGGCGCGGCGGTGGGTGACGCGGTGCTGGCGGCGGCCAAGCTGGCGGCGCTGCAGCAGGTGCCGCTGATCGTGTTCACCGCATCGGGCGGGGCAAGGATGCAGGAGGGCGCGATCAGCCTGATGCAGATGCCGCGCACGGTGATCGCGACACGGCTGGTCAAGGATGCCGGCTTGGCGTTCATCGTCGTGCTGACCGACCCCACCACCGGCGGTGTGACAGCCTCATTCGCCATGCTGGGCGACATCCAAATCGCCGAACCGGGGGCGATGATTGGCTTCGCCGGGGCGCGGGTGATCGAGCAGACGGTGCGCGAGAAGCTGCCGGACGGGTTCCAGCGCGCCGAGTACCTGCTGGAGCACGGCATCATCGACATGGTCGTCAAGCGCGGCGAGATGAAGGCCACGCTGGGGCGGATCATCGGGCTGCTGACGCGAAGGGATCATCAGGCCGCCGCGTGAACGAAGATGTTGAACAGATCACCAGCCGGCTGGAGCGGCTGCATCCGCGGTTGATCGACCTCAGCCTGGACCGGCTGCGCATCCTGCTGGGCAAACTGGGACATCCCGAGCGCCGGCTGCCCCCGGTGGTGCACGTGGCAGGAACCAACGGCAAGGGCAGTACCTGCGCGTTCATCCGTGCGATGGCGGAGGCGGCGGGGCTGCGGGTGCATGTCTATACCTCGCCGCACCTGGTACGCTTCAACGAGCGGATCCGCCTGGCTGGCGCGCTGGTGGACGACGACCGGCTGATCGCCACGCTGCAGCGGATCGAGCAGGTCAACGACGGTGCGCCGATCACCGTGTTCGAGGTGATCACCGCGGCGGCGCTGGCGCTGTTCGCCGAGACGCCGGCGGATCTGTGCGTGCTGGAGGTAGGACTGGGCGGACGCGGCGACGCCACCAACGTGATCGAGGCGCAGGCGGCGTGTGCGGTGACCTCCATCTCGCTGGACCACCGTGAACTGCTGGGCCCGACGGTGCAGGTGATTGCCAACGAGAAGGCGGGGATCATGCGGCCGGGTGTGCCGGTGGTGATCGGCAGTCAGCCGGACGAGGCGCGGCGGGTGCTGCTGGACCATGCCAATATGGTGGGTGCGGTGCCGCGGCTGCGCGGGCTGGACTGGGAGATCAGTGACACGCCCGGCGGCCTGCGGTATCGCGACGAGGCGGCGGTGATCGATCTGCCGGCGCCGTCTCTGCCCGGGCGGTTCCAGCAGGACAACGCCGGGATTGCCCTGGCGGCATTGCGCGCGGCCGGCATCCGGCATGACCCCGCCGGCCTGGCCCATGCCGTCTGGCCCGCTCGGTTGCAGCTTCTGGGCGGCGCGCTGGCCCAACTGTTGCCGCCGGGGTGGCAACTGTGGCTGGACGGCGGCCACAACCCAGGCGCCGGCGTTGCGCTGGCGGAGCATATGCGCGGCTGGGACGACCGCCCGGTGCATCTGGTTGTCGGCATGAAGCAGGCGAAGGATTCGGCTGAGTTCCTGCGCCCGCTGCTGCAGCAGGCAGCCACCATCTGGGCGGTGCAGGAGCCGGCGCAATATGCGGCGCTGCCGCTGGAGGCGATCGTTGCCGCCTCTGGCGGGCGGGCGCGGCCAGGACCGAGGGTGGCGGATGCGCTGCGTGCGGTGGCCATGTTGCCCGGGCCGGGCCGGGTGCTGATCTGCGGCAGCCTGTACCTGGCCGGTGTGGTGCTGAAACTGGATGCATAGCGCGCCGCTGCGCCGCATGGACATTCGGTATTTTGATCCGCTATCCGCACGCTCTGCCGGATCCCGGCGGTGGGCGGCGCGTTATGTTGGTCCATGCGTCTGAATAAGGAGCCAGCATGAAATCACTCTTGGCACTGGCGACCGTTGCGTTGGTTGCCCTCGTGGTCGAGGAAAAGGCGCGCCAACTGGCCGGCGATGCGCAGCAGGCCTATGGCGAGGCCGCCGGACAGGCGCGCGATGCCAAGCAGACGTTAACCCAGAAGATCGAGCAGCAGCCGCTGATCTCGTTACTGGTCGCCACGGGCGTTGGCTATACCCTGGCCTCGGTTATGCCGAAGCGGGGCTGAGGTTCATTCAACAGAGCACTAAGGGAACAACCACATGTCCATACTTGCATGGCTGATTCTGGGCCTGATTGCTGGCTTCATCGCGAGCAAGGTCGTCAACAAGAGCGGCGAAGGGCTGCTGCTCGACATCGTCCTGGGCATCGTCGGGGCTTTTGTCGGCGGCTTCCTGTTCACGTTCTTCGGCGCCGCACCGGTCACCGGGCTGAACATTTACAGCATCATTGTCGCCGTGGTCGGATCGATTGTGGTTCTGGCAATTTACCATGCCGTCGCCGGCCGGCGAACCATTTGACGACTGGAGCGGTTCCACTGAGGGTGGAACCGCTCCAGCTCATCGTTTCACGCGGCTACTCGCGCAGAATCGCTATTGCACGATTCAAGTCTGTGCGAAGCCGCATCTAGACCGGTTTCCGCTCGCCTTGGCTGACGGACCCCGCTCTAACTTATTGTTTGATCGCATGATTCACCGTTCCGGTGATGCCACCTGCTCGGATCACGCTCTGAGGGACGGTGGCTGCGGTAGGCGACCGCCCACGGATATTCGGCCACGGGCCTAACCGATCACATCGACCCTGCGACGCAAGCCGTAGGGTCGATTGATTCAGAACCCCGCGTCAGCGGGCGCTGGTTTACAGGTTGCCGGCGATCCAGTCCTTCAGCTTGCTCTTTGGCAAGGCACCGACCTGGGTGGAGACGGGCTTACCGTCCTTGAACAGGATCAGCGTCGGGATGCCCCGCACCGCGAACTGGTTCGGCGACATCGGGTTGTTGTCGATGTCGACCTTGGCCACCGTCAGCTTGCCGGCGAACTCGCCAGCCAGTTCTTCCAGCGCCGGGCCGATCATCTTGCACGGACCACACCACTCCGCCCAGAAGTCCACCAGCACTGGGCCAGCCTTGCTCTTTTCCACCACGTCATCCGAGAAGCTGTTGTCGGTGACGGCAACTGTGTTCGCACCCATGGGGTCAGATCCTTGCAAGTCAGTTGCGTGAAAGGTGGGACCGCCGCCTCGGCCGGTCAAGCGGCGGGGGATGCATGACCGGGATCGGGTTGCGGCGTGCTGGGTTCAGGCGAATGTGAGCCCGTCGCGGCAGGATCATGGGGATCGAGGCATTCATCCGGCAACACCACCACCTGGGCCTGGCGCGTCCAGATCAGCGCGCACTGCACGGCCCGTCCGGGGAAGATCGCCCGCAGCACGGAGCGGTAGGACGCCATCTGCCGCAGATACAGCACGGGGGTGTCGGCGGCGCGCGCCGGGGCGCGGCGGTTGGTCTTGAAGTCGACCACCAGCACCCGGTCGGGCAGCACAGCCAGCCGGTCGACCTGGCCGGCGACGACAGTGTCCCCGATCACGCCGGTCAGCGGCACCTCGGCACGGCTGTCCGGTCCGAACACCGGACCCAGGTCGGGATGCGTGATGACAGCGAGCACCTCCTCGGCGACCTGTTCCGCCTGTCCGGGCGCCAGTCCGTTCGCCGGCTTGTCGAGGAAGCCGATCGCCGCCTGCCGCCGGGCTGTGGGCGGCACCGCCGGCAGGTGCTGCAGCAGCGCATGGGTCAGTTGGCCGCGGCGGAAGCCGCTGCCACTGCCCTGCCGCTCCGTCAGGAGTGAGTCGGCGGCTGGGACCGGCCCAAACTCGACCCCATCGGGCCGGCTGGGCGCGAGTGGGGTCGGCCGTGGCGGTTCAGGGGGCGGCGGGGCGGGTTGCCAGCCCGGGGCGGTTCCGATCCAGTCGGGCAATGCCTGGGCGGCATCCGGCGGCGCCGCGACCGCCGGAGCCTCGGCTGGCAGCGTCTGCGGCGCATGCAGCCGCAGCATCTGCCCCGGCCATGCCGCGAACGGCTCCACTTGTGCACCGGCGGCGAGGCAGCCGCGCTGCACAAGGCTGTGCCAGCACTCCTCACGCGGGGTGTGGCCGCCCTGCCAGCCGCAGACCAGCAGGCGGTCCTCCGCCCGGGTCAGTGCCACATACAGCAGGCGGTTGTGCTCCTCCATCTGGCGCCGGCGGCTGTCGCCGCGCAACCGGTCGAGGCTGTCGCAGCGATACTCCTTGCGAGGCGCCCATAATGGAATGGCGCGGCCGGTGCGGCTGTCCTCGGTCCACAGGATGGTGCCGTCGTCACGCGGCAGGGCGGCGGTGTCCGGGACGATCACCAGCGGCGCCTGCAGACCCTTGGCGCCGTGCACGGTCATGATGCGCACCTGGTCGCCGGCAGCCTCCGGCTCCCGCTTCACTTCCGCGCCGGAGCGGCGCAGCCAGTGCAGGAACCCCTGCAGGGATGGCGGGTGGCGGGCGGCGTAGGTCAGCGCCGCGTTCAGCAGTTCGTCCACCGGTTCGGCGGCTTCCGGGCCGAGGCGGGCGAACAGCCGAGCGCGGCCGCCCAGCGGACCCAGCGCCTCCTCGAACAGGGTATAGGGCGGCGCGTAGTCGACGCGGGCCAGCAGCCGGGCGAACATCGCCGCGGCCCGCTGCCAGGCGGGATGCTCGGCGGCACGCGCGCGCAGCGTGTCCCACAGCGAGCCACGGCGGCCGATCGCAAGGTCGGTCAGCTCGTCGTCGGTCAGGCCGCCCAACGGGCTGGTCAGCAGGCAGGCGAAGGTCAGGTCGTCGGACGGCAGCAGCAGCGCGTCGGCCAGCGCCATCAGGTCCTGCACCGCCGGCTGTTCGGTCAGCACCATCCGGTCCAGGCCGGCGACCGGCACGTCGCGGGCCTTCAGCGCGCGGACCAGGGCGCGGGCGAAGGCGTCCCGCCGGCGCACCAGGATCAGCACGTCGCCGGCGGTCAGCGGCCGTGCCTTGCTTTCCAGCAGAACCGAACCGTCGGTCTGCTGGCGGATCCAGCCGGCCAGCGTGTCGGCCAGCAACTGGCGGGCGGAGGTCTGTGAGCGGTTGTGCTCCGGCACCGTCCAGGGGCGGTGCGGCGCCGGATCGGGCTTCGGCGCCAGCGGCCACAGCTCCACCAGGCCGGCATGGCCGGCGCGGTCGGCGTAGTGCATCAGGGTTTCCGCCGCGCCGATGACGCCGGGGCGGGCCAGCGGGTCGGCGAACACGGCGTCCACCAGACCCAGCACCGCGGTGGTGGAGCGGAAGGACACATCCAGGCCGACGTCGCGGAAGGTCTGGCCGGCCGTGCGGACGCGGCGGGCAAGCTCGTCGTGGGCACGGTCGAACTCCTGCGTGTCGGCACCCTGGAAGGAGTAGATCGACTGCTTGCGGTCGCCCACGGCAAACACGGTGCGCGGGCGGTCGGTGGCGCCAGCACTGGCGAAGAATTCCTCGGTCAGCGCGTGGGCGATGCGCCACTGCTGGGGCGCGGTGTCCTGCACCTCGTCCAGCAGCAGGTGGTCCAGGCCGCCGTCCAGCTTGTACAGCACCCAGGCGGCGCCGGGATCGAACAGCAGGGTGCGGGTGCGGTCGATCAGGTCGCTGTAGTCGAGCAGCCCGGCGTCGTCCTTGCGGCTGGCGTAGCCGGTGGCAACCGGTCCGGCCAGGGTAGCCAGTGCGGCGGAGACGGCGGCCAGGCGCAGGGCGCGGCGGGCGTCCTCAATCTTCAGGATGCGCTCGGCTTCCTCCAGATAACGGTCGATGATCGCCGGGTCGGTCGTCAGGGCCTTGCCGACCAGGGTGCTGGCCGCCAACGGCTTGCGGTCGGCGGCGAGAAATAGGCCGCACCAGTCGGCCCAGTAGCGGCACCGGTGACCGGTGTCCTGAGCGAGCCAGTCGAGGATCCCGGCCGCGCGTTCGCCCGCCGTCTTCTTGTTCCTGGCCAGCACCTGCCGAGCGGCGTCGCGCAGGGCCGCCTCGCCAAGCCATTGCACGGCACCTTCGATCAGGCTGGCTTCGTCGGGTGCGGTGACCCCCAGCACGCGGCGTTGCGCGCGTTCGAGATCCTCGCCCAGTTCCAGCGCGGCATTGAGGCGAAGGCGGTCGGACTGCAGGGTCTTGACGTGGCGGCCGAACGCCTCGGCGGAGGCGAGGCCGGCCAGCGTGCGCAAGGCGGCCTGCATCAGCGGCGTGCCGGCGTCGGCCAGCATGGCCTCGCGGGCTTCGGTCAGCGCGTCGTCGGCGTCATGGTCCTCGATCAGTTGGAAGTGCGGCGAGATTGCCGCCTCCAGCGGGAAGCGGCGCAGCAGCGACTGGCTGAAGGCGTGGATGGTGCCGATGCGCATGCCGCCCGGCATGTCGAGGACATGGGCGAACAGCGCCCGCGCCGCCTGGCACGCGGCCTGCGTCGGTTCCACCTGCAGGCGACTCAGCTCAGCCTGCAGGTGATGCGGCGGCAGGGTTACCCAGCGGCCCAGGGTGCGCTGCAGGCGCAGCGCCATCTCCGCCGCGGCGGCCTTGGTGAAGGTCAGGCACTGGATGCGCTCGGGCGCGGCACCGGTCAGCATCAGCCGCAGCAGGCGGTCGGTCAGCAGCTTGGTCTTGCCCGACCCGGCGGAGGCGGCGACGAAGGCGGAGACGGAAGGGTCAGACGCCGCAAGCTGCTCGCGGTTGGCGCGCTGGCGGGCGGTTTCCGTTGTGGCAGGATCATTCATCGCTGTCTCCGGCGGCGGACCATTCGGCGACCCGGGCCAACTGGGTGTAGTCGGAGAAGCGCGGCGCCAGGGCGGGATGCGGGCAGGACAGATAAGCCCGGTCCGGCCGGTCGAAGGCATCGATCAGGTCGCACAGGCGCCGCTGCGCGTCCTGTACCGTGCCAGCGATCTCATGCGGGCGCTTCCTGAACAGCGGCATCGCTTCCCCCGGATCAAGGCCGCCCGAAAGGTGCCAGTACACCAGGCCGTCCACAGTGCCCTGCAGCTCCGCACCGAAGCCGCCAGCCGCGGCGATGGCGGCTTCCAGCAGCAGTTGCGGCGCCAGGCCGTCATCGACCTCCTGCTGGCTGGGCGGCCGGCCGGTCTTGTAGTCCAGGATGGTCAGGCTGCCGTCGTCGTAGCGCTCGATCCGATCGGCGCGGCCGGTCAGGCGGAAACGGCCGCCGGGGCGCGGCAGCTCGATCGCGCCCGCGGCCTCGGTGGCGATGGCGATGGGGGCACGCAGGCTGCGGCGGGCGGATTCCTCCTGCACCACCCAGTCGGCAATCCGCTCCAGCCGCGGCGACCACCAGGCGATCAGCGCCTGGCGCAGACCCGCCTCACCCAAAGCCTGGGCCATGGCGGTGCGCAGGGCCTGGGCGGCCTGCTGGGCCTGCACGGGGTCTGCCGGCCAGGCGGCAGGGTGGCTGCGCAGGAAGCGGTGCAGGCCCTGATGCACCAGGTTGCCGTAGTCGGAGGCGTCGGTGGCTTCGTCCAGCGGCCGCAGCGCGGCCAGGCGCAGGATGTAGCGGGCATGGATGGCATAAGGGTCGCGTAGCCAGGTTTCGATCGCGGTAACGCTCAACTGGCGGGGCCGGACCTGGACCGGCGGAGACGGCGTCGGCGGCCGGACCGGGGCAGGTGGGCCGGCCGGCAGGTCGAGGGCGCGGGCCCAGCCGACGGCTGGGTGGGCCGGCAGGGCGGCCGGAGGCTGACGGCCGGCCAGGAACATGTCCAGCCGGGTCAGCCAACGGGCCGGCACGGACGGGGCGTTGTCGCGGCGGACCGAGCAGGACAGCACCACCGACGGCGCCGCGCAGCAGGCGGCGACAAAATCGTGCGCGGCTTGGCCCACAGCCTCCTCGGGCGCCGGCAAGCCGACCTTGGCACGCATCGGGCGCGACAGCCACGGGCCGGGTTCAGCCATCGGCGGCCAGATGGTTTCCGCCAGGCCGCCCAGCACGATCAGGTCGACCGATTGCAGCCTGGCCTCCAGCAGGCCCCAGATGAAAATGCGCGGATGCTCGGTGCCGTTGCGACCGCGCAACGCGCGGCGGCTGCGGACCACCGCCCCCTCCAGGATTGCGTCCAGCAGGCCGGGCAGCACGCCGCGGCGCAGATCGGGCATCAGCCCGGCGGTGTCACGGACTTCGGCCAGGCGGGTGGCGAGCGCCTCGCCCTCCTCGGCCGCCCACAACCGGACGGAGCCCGCTGCCTGGTCGGTGGCGGCCAGGCTCTCGGCCGCCTCGATGACGGCGGCGAGGGCTTCGGACGGGGCAATCGCCATCGCCGCGTCGAAGCGCAGCGCCGGGGCGAGGCAGGTCTCCAACCGGCTGAGGAAGGCAGCGGCCTGGGTGGCGGCAGCGCTTGCCGGCATCCTGTCGATGGCCAGGCGCAGGCCGGCCAGCCCCGGGCGAGGTCGCGGGCCGCGCAGGCACAGCACTTCCAGCGCGCGGGCGGCCTGGCGGCAGGCAAGCGGCGTGAGGCCGGCGGCACACAGCGGGTGCTTCAGCAGGGCCAACAGCGGGACCGGGGCAAGCTCCTCGGCGATGGCGCGCAGCAGCAGGCGGAGGAACACCGCCGGCGGAGTCTGCGCCAGCGGCTCACCGGCGCTGTCGTCGGCAATGATGCCAAAGCGCAGCAGGGCGGCGGCGACCCGCCCGGCAAGGTCGCGATCGGGGGTGACCAAAGCGGCGCGGCTGCCGGGCGTCTGCAGCGTCTGGCGCAGCACGAGCGCGATGGCCTGCGCCTCCTGCTGCTGGTCGGCCGCCTGCAGCCGCGACAGGCCGTCCAGGGCGACGGGCGTGCCATTCATCCAGTCGTCGAGAGCGATGGCGGGCAGCAGCGCGCGGGACAGCAGCGGGCAGCGGCTGGGGGGAACCCGGTTGGAGGGAAGCTGATCGGGGACGACATGCGGCCAGATGCGGACGTCGTCGCGGGTAGCGCCGAGGTCCGCCAGCAGACGGGCCAGGCCGGATTGCGGGTGGGAGCATTCCAGCGCCGCCCAGGCCTCTAAGGTCATGCCGTGGTCGAGCTGCGGCAGCACGACCTGGCCAGCCGGCAGCCGAGCCACCACGCGCAGCAGGCGGGCGACGGCCGGAATGCCGGCGGTGGTGCCGGCGATCAGCACCGGGCCATCGGGGGGATCGGCTTCCCACGCCTGTGCCTGGGCGTCCAGCAGCGCCACCTGGCGGGCGGCGGGGTTCATCACGCCGTTGTCGGCGAGCCATTGCGGCCAGGCTGAGGTGACGATGTGCAGGAACGCCAGCGTCTGTGCCCAATGCGCGGCGTAGGCCGGGTCGGCGGCATCCGGCAGGCGGTGGGCCAGGTCGATGCCGGCGCGGTCGGCCTCGTCCATCAGCAACGCCAGTTCCCGCGCCAGACGCCAGGCGCGGTCGGCGGAGGTCGGGGCGCCCCCCCTGCCCTGCATCGCCAGGATCAGCGACGCCAGGGCGGCCAGGCGCTGCATCGGTTCGACCGCCGGCGGCAGGTCGAGCGCTCCAGCCAGCGCCAGGGGCGCCTCGTCCAGCGCGCCCAGCGCAGTGATGCGCGGCAGCAGCAGCGGGCGGCCGTCCCGCGCCTGCAGGAATGCATCCGCCAAGGCGCGGGCAGAGCGACGGGTCGGCAGCAGGATCAGGCCGCGGCTGCTGGCCAGGGGGTCGCTGGCCGCACTGCGCGCCAGCCAGCCGTGCGCCAATGCCGGCAGGAACGGGACGTGCGGCGGAACGGTGAAGAGGTTCAGAGCCACGGCCAGCGGGAATCACCGGTCAGCCTGGCTTCCAAGATCTGCTCGGCTTCGGTCAGGTCGGGCGGGGTCGACAGGTGGAACCACAGGCCGTCATGCACCACCGCGCGCAGACGCCCCGCCGCCAGCGCGGTATCCCACGCACGGTTCATGCTGAAGGCGCCTTGCGGCATACCGGCGAGCAGGCGGGGATGGATCAACTGCACGCCGGCGTAGATGTAGGGAACGACCTCACGTTCGCGGCGGCGGCGCGGGGTGCCCCATTTGTCCATCGCGAAGTCGCCGAAGTCGACGTCGGCATGAACGTGCGACGTGCGGTGCACCAGCAGCACGCCGTCCACCGAATCGTCGAACATCGCCGCCAGCCGCAGCAGCGCCGAGGTCGGGCCGTTCAACCAGAAGGCGTCTCCGTTGACGACGTAGAACGGGTCCGGGCCGAGGACGTCAAGCGCGGCACGCACGCCGCCGCCGGTTTCCAGCAAGTGTTGCTCACGCAGCAAGACGGTGACGGGCGGTTCGGGTCGATGGCGCAGGTGGGCAGCGACGGCGTCGGCCTGCCAGTGGGTGTTGACCGCGACGGTGCGGACTTCGGCGTCGGCCAGGTGATCGAGGGCGTGGTCCAGCAGCGTGCGACCGCCCAGCAGCAGCAGTGGCTTGGCGGTGGTGTCGGTCAGCGGGCGCATGCGGGTAGCGAGCCCGGCGGCCAGGACCATGGCGGAATGCGGGGTCACTGTCATGGCGCGCGTCCTGGCGGCTTGCGGCGCGGCGTTGGCGGATTGCCGCGCTGCGCGGGCGGGATCCAGCGGTCCAGCGCAGCGGCCAGCGGTGCCGCGGCGGCCTGCGTCAAGGCGCCCGCCAGCAGCCGCCAGGTGCGCGGCCCGTACACCAGGTATTGCGGCCGGCCGTCGCGCAGCGCCAGCCTGACCCACTGGCAGGCGACGCGCAGATGCCGCTGGGCGGCGCAGGCGGCGTAGGCTTCGCCGAAAGCTGCCGGATCCAGCTCCGGCCGGGCCGCCAGGTAGCGAGCCAGGCCGCGCTGCTGGGAAGCGTCGGGGATATCGCGGCGTGCATCCTGCAGCAGCGAAACCAGGTCGTATGCCGGGTGGCCCAGGGCTGCTCCCTGGAAGTCGAGGATGCCGACGCGGCCGCCGTGCAGTTGCAGCAGGTTGCCGGCGAAGTAGTCGCGGTGAACGAAACCCGCCGGCCCGGCGGCGACTGGCCGCAGCGTGGCGGCGAGGGCGGCGGCGATGTCCGAGCGCGCACCCGTTGGCGGCGGGGCACCGAAGCGGGCGGGCCACCACCAGTCGAACAGGGTGCCCAGGGTGGTGGCCGCCATCACCGGCGCATCCCAAGCCGGCAACCCCGGCGGCGGGGCGGCGCGATGCATGACGACCAGGGCGTCGACGGCGATGTCCAGCAGCGGGTCCGGCGCCTCGCCACGGTCAAGCAGCATCGACAGCAGACCGTCGCCGAGGTCCTCCTCCAGCACCAGGCCGCGTCGCTTGTCGGCGGCCAGTATGGCAGGAACGTGCAGGCCGATGGCGCGCAGATGGGTGGCAATGCGGATGAAGGGGCCGACATCCTCGGGCGGCGGGGCGTCCATCAGCACCGCCGGACGGTCACCCTGCAGGCGCAGGTAGCGCCGGAAGCTAGCGTCCTGGGCCAGCGGCCTGGCATCGCCTTGGGTGTAGCCGTGGCGGGCGAGGAAAGCGGCGACCAGATCGTCGCGGTCCGAACCGACGGGTGAGTGAAGGTGATCGGCGCCGGGGGGCGGCTGCAGGCGGTTCATGCCAGGCGATTGCCGCCAGTGGTGGTGCCGGTGGTGGTGCCGGTGGTGGTGCCGGTGGTGGTGCCGGTGGATGCCGCCCCGGGTGATCGCGGGGTTGCCCTCCGTGGCGTCAGGGCGGACGGCGGCGGGGCAAGCTGGTCCAGCCGGTCCGGCCAGCCCGTCAAGGCGGCGGTGCGGGCGTCGTCGTCAGACAGCAGAGCCAGGCTGATGGTCAGTGCGTCGTCCGGACGCTGCGCGCCCAGGCGATCGGGCCACTCGACCAGCGCGATGGCATCGCGGGCGTCCTCCCACGCCAGTTCGGCGAGATCACCGGGCCCGGTCAGGCGCCAGAGATCGTAGTGGAAGACGGGCCCGAGGCGGGTGTCGTAGATCTGCACCAGGGTGAATGACGGGCTGGGGACCTCCATCCCCGGGTCGTTGGCGGCAGCGCGCAGGAAGGCGCGGGCCAAGGCGGTCTTGCCGGCGCCCAGGGGACCTTCCAGCAGGATGCAATCGCCTGGCCGGGTAAGGGCGGCAACGCGCGCGGCGAAGGCCTCGGTAGCGGGAAGGTCGGCGAGGGTGACGACTCGGCAGTGCGTGGCGGACATCGTCCTAGTTTGCCTTGCCGACACAGCCTCAGACAACAAAGATGATGACAGGGCGGCATGATGATAAGCGGCGGCCCGATTCAACCGACCCCGTCGGATGCGAGTGTCGGGATCGGACTACTAGTATCGCCCATCAGTGAAGGGCGATACGTCGGTCTTGGCTTGAAGTGGCCGATTCACGCGGCGAAGCGCGTTTCGCGCTTCTCTGCGATCGGGCACTAGAAGCGGTTTTGCATTCTGCGGTCGGCGTCGGTTGTGGCGATGCGGATGGTCTGCAGGATGGTTCCCCGGAAGGTGGTGATGCTATCCGCCACGGCGGCCGCCTCGGTGCGGATACCGGCGGCCTGCTGGCCGCTGACGATGGCGTCGCGTGAGACCTCGGTGATCCGATCGGTGACCGCCTGGGCCGCCAGGCTGCTTTCGGCAACGTTGCGCGCAATGTTCTGGACCGCGGTCGCCTGCTGTTCGACAGCGCTGGCGATGCCGCCCGACACCATGGCGATTTCCTGCACCGCCTGACCGAGCTCGCCGACGACGCCGACCGCGTTCTGCGTGGCGCTCTGGATCGCGGCGATCTGGCGGGAGATATCCTCGGTTGAGCGGGCGGTCTGGCCGGCAAGCCCCTTCACCTCCGAGGCGACGACAGTGAAGCCACGCCCGGCCTCCCCGGCGCGGGCTGCCTCGATCGTCGCGTTCAATGCCAGAAGGTTGGTCTGCTCGGCGATCGTGTGGATCAGCCGCACGACATCGCCGATCCGCACGGCGGCTTCCGACAGTGAGCGGATCCCGTGCTGCGCCTGCTCACCGTTGCGCACGGCGCGGCGGGTGATCTCGCTGGCGCGGGCCACCTGGGACGAGATCTCGTGGATTGACGCGGACAACTGCCCGCTGGCCGCATCAACGGCCTGTGAGTTGGTCAGGGCGATGCCAGCCGCGTCGGCGACGCTGCTGGCGTTGCTGCTGACCCGCTCGATCAGCTCGGCCATCACGCCGGCCTGGCGCGCCATCGTGGCGGACGCCTCACCGATACCGGTCATCGAGGCGTTGGCCTGCTGCTCCACGGTCTGTGCCATCCCCAGCACGGCGTCGCGCCGGTCGGTCTGAGCGCGGCGCTCCATCTCGATCTGCTCCTGCGCGGCAAAGGCGAGGGTCGCGCGCATCGAGCGCAGCATCCTGACGATCGGCCTGAACTCCAGCGCGGCGGGCATCCTGAGCTCATGCGAGGCGTCGTTGCGGGCGATGGCTGCAAAGCTGTCGCCGATCTGGCGCAGCGGCAGACGGACGGTTCGCATCAGGGCGAAGCTGAGGGCTGCGATGCCGCCGCAGCTAGCCAGGATCAGGGCGACCGCCTGCCACAGCCGGGTCTGGTAGTTGACGTTGGCGGCATCATAGGCTGCCCTGGCGCCGGTCACCTGCTTGTCGACCAGCGCGTTGATCGTCTGCTGCGCCAGGCGGAACAACGGAGCCAGGCGCCCATTGATATGCGCTTCCAGCCGAGCGGCGTCACCCGCCTCCGCCAGATTGATCGCCGGCAGCAGGCCGTCCTGCACGAACGCGACTTTCTGGCCGGCGAATTGGTGGGTGGTGTCGAAGTGTTCGAGGGCGGCGGGGTCAGACAGCTCATGCAGCAGTCTGTCGATCCTGAGGGCGCTGGCCCGCAGCGGCGCGGTGACGTCGGGGAACCGGCGCGCCGGGTTGGCCTGCATCCGCAGCGAGACCAGGGTCAGATCCTGCAGGCTGCTGCGCATGACAGAGCGCATTTCGGTCACCCGCGACAGATCGGCGACATCCGATTCATACATATGGCGGATGGCGCCGTTCGACGAGGACATACCCTGCAGTCCGAGGCAGCCGATCAGCAGCATGGCGGCGATGCCGAGGACGGCGGTGGAGATCAGGCGCCCGGAGACGCTTGCGGTCGCAGTCCGCACAACGCTTCCAATCCCGCGGCCGACGATTTCGCCGTCCTGCAGCCTGACCGGGTGGTCCTGGCCGTCACGCATGCTGGCATAGGCGGCGGTAGCCTGATTGATCGCCTGACGGGTCGGCTTCGAGCGGATCGAGATGAACCCGGTGATCCTGCCATCCTGGACGATGGGGGTCACGCTGGCGCGCACCCAGTAGAAATCGCCGGTCCTGGTGCGGTTCTTGATCAAACCTTCCCAGGGGCGGCCAGCCTGGACCGTCGCCCAAAGATCGGCAAAGGCCGCCTGGGGCATGTCGGGGTGACGGACGATGCTGTGCGGCTGGCCGATCAGCTCGGTTTCGCTGAAGCCGCTGATATCGGCAAAGCTTTTGTTGGCGAAGGTGATCCGGCCACCGGCGTCCGTGCGGGAGACGAGCAGCTCAGCGTCCGGAACCTGGACTTCGCGAGTGGTGACAGGCTGGTTGACGCGCATGAGCGTATCCCGGAAGGGAGGCAACCGTCACGCCATAGCGGGAAACCTTTAAGGATCGGTAAAAATCGACAGTGCTGGCATGGGGTTTCCCGCGGCAGGCTATCGTTTCGGGGTCGCTGCTGGTTTGTCGGGCCCAGGCGGTGTGCTACAGACCGGTTTTGCAGTGAATCCGGAAACCCTCATGAACCAGCACAGCACGGCCGCCAGCACACAGCGCTTCTTTGCCGCCCCGCTGGCCGAGACCGACCCTGAACTCGCCGCGGCGATCCGCGACGAACTGCATCGCCAGCAGGACGGGATCGAGCTGATTGCCTCAGAGAACATCGTCTCCGCCGCGGTGCTGGAGGCGCAGGGCTCGGTGCTGACCAACAAGTATGCCGAGGGCTACCCGGGTCGGCGCTACTACGGCGGTTGCCGGTATGTCGACGTGGCGGAAACGCTGGCGATCGAACGGGCGAAGCAACTGTTCGGCTGTGCCTATGCCAATGTGCAGCCACACTCCGGCGCGCAGGCGAACCAGGCGGTGTTCCTGGCGCTGCTGCAGCCGGGTGACACCATCCTGGGCATGAGCCTGGCGTCGGGCGGGCATCTGACGCATGGCGCGGCACCCAACCTGTCCGGCAAGTGGTTCCGCCCGGTGCAGTATGGGGTGCGCCGGGACGACGGGCTGCTGGACTATGAGGAGCTGGAGCGGCTGGCCCATAGCGAGAGGCCGAAGCTGATCATTGCCGGCGGGTCGGCGTATCCCAGGTTCATCGACTTTGCGCGGATCCGCCGGGTTGCGGACGAGGTCGGCGCCTGGTTCATGGTGGACATGGCGCATTTTGCCGGACTGGTGGCTGCCGAGCTGTTTCCCAGCCCGCTGGGGCATGCGCATGTGGTGACGACGACGACGCACAAGACGCTGCGCGGGCCGCGCGGCGGAATGGTGCTGTCGAACGACCTTGACTTGGGCAAGAAGGTCAACTCCGCCGTCTTCCCTGGGCTGCAGGGCGGCCCGTTGATGCATGTGATCGCCGGCAAGGCGGCGGCGTTCGCCGAGGCGCTGCGGCCGGAGTTCCGCACCTATCAGAAGGCGGTGCAGGACAATGCGCGGGTGCTGGCGGAAACGCTGAAGCAGCAGGGGCTGGACATCGTCAGCGGGGGCACCGACAGCCACCTGGCGCTGGTCGACCTGCGGCCCAAGCGGGTGACCGGCAAAGCGGCGGAAGCCAGCCTGGAGCGGGCGCACATGACGGCGAACAAGAACGCCATCCCGTTCGATCCGGAGAAGCCGGCGGTGACCTCTGGCGTCAGGCTGGGGTCTCCGGCGGGCACCACGCGCGGGTTCGGCATCGCGGAGTTTCGTGAAATCGGCCTGATGATCGATACAGTACTAGAGGGTCTTGGTCAGTCCAATGACAGTGCGAATGCCACGGTGGAGGCGGCGGTGGGGACGCGGGTGAAAGAGCTGTGCGCGCGGTTCCCGCTGTATCCCACACGATAAGCAGCGATGCGCTGCCCGTTCTGCGGCTTCGATGACACCCAGGTGAAGGACAGCCGGCCAACCGAGGACAACGGCGCGATTCGGCGGCGGCGGTTCTGCGGCAACTGCGGCCAGCGCTTTACCACAGTCGAGCGGGTGCAGTTACGCGAGCTGACCGTGGTGAAGTCGGACGCGCGGCGGGTACCGTTCGACCGCGACAAGCTGGCCCGCTCGATCCGCATCGCGCTGCGCAAGCGGCCAATCCAGGAGGAGCGGATCGAGCGGATCGTCAACTCGCTGGTGCGCCAACTGGAGGCCTCGGGCGACAGCGACATCCCCAGCAAGCAGATTGGCGAGCTGGTGATGGACACGCTGAAGGAGCTGGACAAGGTGGCTTACGTGCGGTTTGCCAGCGTCTACCGCAATTTCCGTGAGGCGAAGGACTTCGAGGAGTTCGTCGGCGGCCTGGGTCCGGCGGCGGCCGAGGAGTAGTGGGCGACCGCGGAGCAGTGCCTGATCAAACCGCAAGCCGGACGTCGATGTCGCGCCGCGGTTTTGACTGTCGCAATACCAGGAAGCCGAGCAAAGCCAGGTTGATGACGTTGAAGACGAATCCGGAGCCGAATGCCGGGGCGTAGAAGCCAAAGTGATCGTACAGACGCCCTGCGAGCCAACTGCCGAACGCCATGCCGCTCATGGACGTGAACAGCACGAGGGGGATGCGCCACGATGCTTCAGCCGACGGGAAGAGGTCGCGGATCGACACGACATAGGCTGGGATGATGCCGGAGAAGCCAAATCCGTAGGCGGCGGCCACGACGAACAGCCCAGCTTCGTTCTGGGTGAAAAAGAAGGCACCGATCGCGGTGGCCTGAAAGGCGGACCCTGCGAGCACGGTCTTCAGGCCGCCGTGACGGTCGGCGAAAATGCCCCAGAACTGGCGCGAGATGAACGCGCAGGCCAGCAGGACGGACAGCATCACGGCGCCCGTCGCCGCGCCGATGCCGATATCGCCGCAGAACGCCACCAGATGCGATTGCGGGATCGCCATCGGCACGCAGCAGCAGAAGCCGGCGGCACAAAGGATCGCCTGCACCGTGTTCGGCCGCAATCCCAGCACCCGTGCGGCCGCGACACGCTTGACTCCGATGCCCCCGACCGCGGCGCCAACCGCACCTGGCGCCGGGCGCAGGTACAGGGCAGCGAGCGGCACCACGCCCAGCAACACCACACCCGCGAAACCCAAATACGTGACGCGCCAGCCGGGACCCGCAATCAATCGCTCGAACACAGCAGGCCAGATGACGCCAGCGATGTACTGGCCGGACGAAATGAGTGCGATGGCGGTTCCGCGTCGGCGATCGAACCACCGGCTGACGTAGATCAGCAGTGGCGGGTAGATCGCCCCCATTCCCAGGAACCCGATCAGCACGCCCTGTCCAATGAACAGCGCCCAGATCTTGCCGCTCGATGACAGGGCAAGGCCGGCTGCGATCATCATCGCGCCCATCAACACGCTGTTGCGGACACCGATCCGGTCGGCCAGCCAACCCATGACAATACCGCCCAAGCCGGTCCCGACCCAGGTCAACCCCCCGGCAAGCGCCATGGTCGAGCGTGGTACCCCAAGATCAAGCTCCATCACACGCAGCCCGACGACGATCAGCAGGGTCGAGCCATAGGCCACGGACAGGATCCCAAGCGCCACACCGGCCGCGACCCATGATGCTCGGCTCTCGATTGACGGTATCCGGGGGACGGAGAGTGGTGGGCGGATATCGTCAGGCATCGGACGATCCTCGCCCAGGCCGCACTGGGTCGGTTGGTGCCCCCGCATGAACGGGGGCAGCGGGGCATGGCATAACGTCTCTCCCAAGGCATTTTTTTCTATCGTATCGCACGGCCTGAACTGTTTGGCGCGAACGAGTTTCTGCTCGGGCAGCTTGTGGCCGGGCAGCGTGGTCTCATCGCGAGCCGTACCGTCGCCCGAATGAGGTCGGCAGGATCAGCGCGCACCGGATCAATCATCCGTTGCCGGAACGTCGGCTTGTAAGCAGTGGGGATGCCGCGCATCCGCTGAGGGCAACCGCAGGGTGGCGCCCAGCAGCGTCACTGCCAGCGCCGCCACCACAAACGGTAGAAGGGCCATGGCTGCCTTGCCGCTGAGGTCCCACAACAGGCCCGCGATCACGGAGACCACCATCGCCAACCCATAACTGACGGTGAACATGGCGGCGGCGAGGCGCGGCACATCCGCCGCCGCGCCCACCACCGAGGGAAGCGTCAGGCCCAGGGTGAGCAGGACCGCACCAGCAAATCCCGCCAGCCCGGCCCATGCCACTGCGGCGGGACCGGGCATCGCCAGGCAGCCCAGCACGCCTGTCAGCAGCAGTGCGCCCGCGGCACCATAACCTGCCGGCCGCCGGATCAACCGCCCGGCGAAGGCCAGCATCAGCAGTGAGGCCGGGATCTGCCCCAGGTTGAGCGCGGTCAGCACCGGCCGCACCAGGTCCGGCACGCCTGAGGCAGTCAGCCAGCCCGGCAAGAAGCCGTTCAGTCCGAAATAAGTCGCGTTCACGCCACCCAGCAGCAGGCCAAGCCGCCAGACCCGCGTGTCGCTCCAGTCCGGCCACCACCGCGTTGAGGTGGCGTCCATGGCCGGACCCGGCCGGCGACCAAGCGCGGCGACCAGCAGCGCCGTCGCCAGCACAGGCATGGCCCAGATTGTGAGCGAGGCGCGCCAGCCACCGCCGACCAGAGGCAGAGCCGGTTGCGGCACCCAGGCCACGGGGATCAGTTCCCCCATCAGCAGGCCGTTCGTGTAGACAGCGGTGGCGAAGCCAATGCGCGCCGGTGCCCAGTTCCGTACCAACGGTGGCAGCGCCGGCTGCATCACCGCGATGCCCAGGCACATCAGCACGGTCGTCACGTCCAGCCCCAGAGCACTGCCCACCAAGCCGCGCGCCGCCGCACCGAGCGCATTCAGCAACAGCCCCGCGATCAGGGTCGATACCACACCGTAGCGGGCGATCAGCAGCGCGCTGGGTATGGCCGCCAGAGCAAACAGCAGCGGTGGCAGACCAGTCAGCAGACCGATGTTGCTCGCGCTGAGATGGAGCTCGGCGGTAATCCGCGGAAGCACCGGGGCAACCGCCAACATTGTCACCCGCAGCGCCGCGCCCGAGAGCCAGAGCAGCACCAGCACCAGTGCCAATTCGCCTGCCGCCGCGCTTTTCCGCAGTTGGTTATGCCGGGCTGCCACGCGGCGCCTCCCTCGGCGCTCGTTGCTTAGACCGGTGTCCGTTCGCCTTGGCTCACGGACCCCCTCTAATTCGTTGTTTGATCGTGTGATTCACCGTTCCGGTGATGCCACCTGCTCGGATCACGCTTGTCTTATGACTTCCCCCGGGTTTGCGGAACAATGGTTCACCAGCGGCGGGTTGCAACCCGCCGCTGGTGAAGGGGGATGGATCGAGATCACGCCGGTCGGGTAGGACCGAATTAGAGTGGGATCGCCCCCTTCTTTTCCACAAGGCCCGAACGGATACCGGGGGTGTGATGCCCCGGATGACAAGCATGGGACAGGAAAAGACATGGGACAGGAAAAGATGAGCCACGCCATAGCACCCACAGCGGATCAAGTCACCCTCGGCGTCGATGTCTCGAAAGATACCCTCGATGTCCACCTCCACCCGCAGGGCATCGCCCAGCAATTCACCAACGACCCTAAAGGCCACAGCAAGCTGATCGCCTGGATCACCCCCAGGCAGCCGACACGCATCGTCTTCGAGGCCACCGGCGCCTATCACCGTGCTCTGGAATTGGCGCTGGGCCGCGCCGCGCTGCCCGCCGTCAAGGTCAACCCGCTGCAGGCCCGCCGCTTCGCCGAGGCCACCGGCAAACGCGTCAAGACCGATACGGTCGATGCCGCCATGCTGGCCCGCTTCGGCGCCATCCTGCAGCCCGACATCCCACCCGCCAAGGACGAAACCATTGACACGCTGGGCGAACTGCTGGCCGCACGGCAGGCTTTGGTGAAGGACCGAACCACCGCGCTCAACCGCAGCAAGACCCTCACGCTGGCCCTGCTCAAGCGCCAAAGCCAGCAACACCTCAAGCAGATCGAAACCCAGATCCAGGCCATCGATCGCCAGCGGACAACCATTCTGGCCGCCCATAAGAGGCTCAAGGCCCGCTTCGACATCCTTGTCAGCATTCCTGGCCTGGGCGCCGCCAGCGGCCTCGCCCTGCTCATCGACATGCCCGAACTCGGCACCATGGATGCCAAACAGGCCGCCAGTCTCGCCGGACTGGCGCCCGTCACCCGGCAATCGGGCACCTGGCAGGGGAAAAGCTTCATACAGGGCGGCAGAGCCAACCTTAGGCAGGCCATCTACATGCCAGCCCTCGTCGCCATCCGCTTCAACCCGCCGCTCAAAGCCAAATACCTGGCGCTGCGTCAGGCCGGTAAACCCGCCAAGGTCGCCATCGTCGCCATCATGCGCAAGCTGGTCATTATCGCCAACGCGCTGCTGCGCGATACGCGCACATGGACGCCAGAAGTGGCTTGACCAAGACGGATACTCTAGTTATCTGCAACATTGTGCTTGAGGGTTGCTGCGCTTGCCGGTCGTGCTGGATGCGGCGGCAGGAAAAACGAGACGCCCTGTTCGCCGATCACGATGCCCAGGAGCCCGACGAGAGCCACGAGCGGGGGTGCCGGTGAGCGGACGCGTAGCAGAGCGTAAAGACCGCCGACCAGGATGCCGACCGCGAGCGAGATCAGGAAGTTCAAGCTGCCGCCTCTGGGCTGTCTGGGATCATCGATGTCCATCGCTGCTGCTATCTCAGCGAGCGGCCAGGGGAACCGGTTGGCTTCCGCCGCCAACCCGCCTCATGCTGGCGGCACCTGCATCCCCTTCACGACAGCCGGGCGCGCGCCGACCGTCGCGAGCCAGCGGTGCACCGCCGGCTTGTCCTTCAGGCTGTTGGCCAGCGGCCCCTTGAGCACGGTGGTCGCGCCCACGAGCCACGGGTAGCACGCGATGTCGGCGATCGAGTAGTCGTCTCCGGCGAGGTATTGCGTCGCGGATAGCCGCCGTTCCACCACCCCGAGCAGACGGTCGGCCTCGTTGGTGAAGCGGTCGATTGCCAGAGGCGCCTTCGCTTCCGAGCGGACGGCAAAGAACCCAAGCTGGCCCAGCATCGGTCCAAGGCCTCCAATCGACCAATGCAGCCACTCAAGCGCCTTAAAACGGGCCGGCCCGGACGGCGCCAGAAGCCTTCCCGACGTCTCGGCAAGATAGGTCAGGATCGCGCCGGACTCGAAGATCGAGAGCGGACCGCCGTCGGCGGCCGTATCGACGATACGATCGTCCGTGATGGCCGGAATCTTGTTGTTCGGCGCGATCTTCAGAAAGTCGGACGCGAACTGCTTATTCTTACCGATGTCGATCGGATGCACCTCGTATGGCACTCCGATCTCCTCAAGCATGATCGGGATCTTGCGGCCGTTCGGTGTGCTCCAAGTATAAAGGTGGATCATCTGTGTTTGCTTCCTTTTTACTGTCAGTCATGGCGCCCGGACATGCGGTTGCTGCTCTGATAGCAGATGCTGGAAGGTTTGACCTATCGGCCGCCTGCAACCCATCATGCCGACCGGTCAAAGTCTATGCCGGTTGGGATGATTTAGGTTCTGGCGCTCAGCCAAACAGTTTTCCCGCCGTTCGCGCGACAAGTTCACCCTGATGACGCGCGCCGGCGAGTTCAATTTGACTTGGCTGACGCGATCCATCGCCGCCGGCGATGGTCGTCGCGCCGTAAGGCGACCCGCCGGCGACCTCATCAAGCGTCATCATTGCCTGATAGCTGTACGGAAGACCGACGATGACCATCCCGAGATGCAGCAGATTGGTGATGATGGGGAACAGTGTCATCTCCTGGCCACCATGCTGGGTCGCGGTTGACGTGAAAGCGGCGCCCACCTTGCCGTTCAACGCGCCGCGCGCCCACAGACCCCCGGTCTGGTCGAGGAACGCAGCCATCTGCGACGACACCCGGCCGTATCGGGTGCCCGTGCCCATGATGATGGCGTCATAGCTCTCCAGCTCTGCGACCGTTGCGACGGGCGCCGCCTGGTCAAGCTTGAAATTTCCGGCCCGCGCGATATCCTGAGGCACTGTTTCGGGCACACGCTTGACATCGACTACGGCGCCTCCGGCACGAGCACCCTCCGCCATGGCATAAGCCATCGCCTCAACGTGACCGTAGGTCGAGTAATAGAGAACCAGAACTCTCGCCATCTCGTTTCTGCTCCTGTCGATGCATGGCCGGCGTATCGCTGCAGCGACCGCGATCCTGTTCGGCTGCGCGGCATTGCTAACCGGCGTCCGGCCGGAAATTATGTGCCTTGTCCGTATGGGAAAACTGACAAACCATCGACGGTTAAGTTCGAAAAGATCGAAATGTCGTCTGATCCCGGCAGCCCCACCCTCGACCAGCTTCACGTGTTCAACACGGTGGTCGAGACCGGCAGTTTCGCAGCGGCGGCGCGGAAACTGAACCGCGCGACCTCGGTCGTCAGCTACACCATAGCAAATCTCGAGGCCCAGTTGGGTCTGACCCTGTTTGACCGCGCCACGACGCGTAAACCGCAGTTGACCGCTGCCGGGCGCATCGTGCTGGTTGAAGCACGCAGTCTCATCAGTGGAGTCAGCAGCCTTCGTGCCAAGGTGAAGGGGATGCTGCAAGGCCTGGAGGGCGAACTCCATGTCGTTCTGGACTCTTTGCTGCCAGGCGAACGCGTGGTCGATGCGCTAGCCGCTTTTGGCGTCGCGTTCCCGACAGTCAGGCTTCATCTTCACGTCGAGACCCTCGGCGCGGTTGCCAACCTGGTGCTCAGCAAGGTCGCCTCGATCGGCGTCAGCGGCCCTTTCACGGCTGACTATGATGCCTTGGCGCGTGTCAGCGTCGGCGGTCTTCGCATGGTGCCGGTCGCGGCTCCCGGTCATCCGCTCGCTTTACCCCCGGCGGGCGGCCATTTGCCGGGCACCGGGCGTCAGCACGTCCAACTCGTCGTATATGATCGGTCCAAGCTGACGGCAGGGCGCGACTTCAGTGTGATCAGCAGTCGTACGTGGCGGCTAGCCGATCTTGCCTCGAAGCACATGCTGTTGAAGGCTGGGCTCGGCTGGGGCGTGATGCCGTTATGGATGGTAGCCGCCGACGTTCAGGCAGGCCGCCTCGTCCAACTCAACCTACCCGACCTGGTCGCGTTCGACTATCCGGTTGACGTGATCTATCGCATTGACACACCGCCTGGACCGGCGGCGGCGTGGCTGATGGAACGTTTCGGTCAACATGCAGCCGGACGGATTGAGACTGTAGCAGCGCAATAACGCGGGATGATTCTCGGGTTGAGACGGACATCCCGCTCTAGCACTTTGTTTGATCGCATGATTCAGACCTACGGCGGTTTCGCCTTCGGTCATCACGCTCCAGCTCAAGCGTTCCGCGATCCGCGATCCGCCAATCTGAAACGCAGGCATTGTCCTTCCAGACCGTCGCAACCCGGACTAATCCTGTGCGACTCAGGCCTGATCTTTGAATTGACGAGACGATCGGGTCTATCTTGACGACCGCGACGTGTGCTTCACATCGCCTGAACGTTACGTTACAGCAAATCATGCATCAGACAGCAGGGCGCTGAGCCATGACGACGGATGCCGACCGGATGCACATGCGCGCCGCACTGGCGCTGGCCACGCGGGGGCTGGGCACGACCTGGCCCAACCCGTCGGTCGGCTGCGTCATCGTGCGCGACGGCCGTGTGGTCGGGCGCGGCACCACGCAGCCGGGCGGGCGGCCGCATGCCGAAGCGGTGGCGCTGGCGATGGCCGGGGCGCAGGCCGAAGGTGCGACTGCCTACGTGACGCTGGAACCCTGCTGCCACCAGGGACGCGCAGGGCCGTGCACGGACGCGCTGCTCGCCGCCGGGATCGCCCGGGTGGTGGTCGGCGCCGTCGATCCCGACAGCCGGGTCAACGGCAAGGGGCTAAGGCAGATGCAGGCTGGCGGGATCGCGGTGGAAAGCGGGCTGCTGCGGCATGAGGCGCTACGGACGCTGATCGGCTTCAACCACCGCGTCACGCTGGGCCGGCCGATGGTGACGCTGAAGCTGGCCTCCACCCTGGACGGGCGGATCGCCACGCACGGCGGCGAAAGCCAGTGGATCACTGGACCGCCGGCCCGGCGGCTGGTGCATGCGATGCGCGGGCGGCATGACGCGGTGATGGTGGGGGTGGGCACGGTGCTGGCCGACAACCCTGACCTGACCTGCCGGATCCCCGGCTTCCGCCCGACGCCGAACGTGCGCATCGTCGTGGACAGCCACCTGCGCACGCCGCTGACGTCGCATCTGCTGAGGACGGCTGCCGCTGTGCCGACCTGGTTCCTGCTGCGCGAAGGCACCAACCTGGCGCGCGAGGAGGCGTTCGCCGACCTGGGGGCGAGGCTGTTCAAGGTCGCCGGCGCGCCGGCCGGCATCGACCTGCGGGCCGGGGTGGCCGCACTGGCGGCCGCCGGGCTGACCCGGGTGATGGTCGAGGGTGGCGGTCAACTGGCGGCAGCCCTGCTGCGCGACGACCTGGTGGATCGCATCGCCTGGTTTCACGCCCCCGCCGTCATGGGCGGCGACGGCTGGCCGGCCGTGCAGGCGTTCGGCATCGAAAGGCTTGACCAAATGCCGCGTTTCACGCGGGATTGCGAAACTGTCATCGGCGACGACATCTTGAGCGAGTATACGAGGCAACGCGCATGTTCACCGGAATCATAACCGCGCTGGGTCACGTGCGGGAGATTGCCCCGATCGGCGACGGCCATGACATGCGTCTGGTCATCGACACCCCGCCGGAATTCCTGACCGATCCGCCGGTGGCGCTGGGTGCCTCCATCGCCTGCTCCGGCTGCTGTCTGACGGCGGTGGAGTTCGGCGCCGGCTGGTTCGCGGTGGACGCCTCAGCCGAGACGCTGGCGCACACCAAGCTGGGCAACTGGAAAGTCGGCTCACGCGTCAATCTGGAACGCTCATTGCGGGTCGGCGACGAGCTGGGCGGCCACCTGGTCTCTGGCCATGTCGACGCGGTGGGCCGCGCGGTGTCCAGCACGCCGGAGAACGCCTCGACGCGCTGGGTGTTCGAGGTGCCGCGGCCGGTCGCCCGCTTCATCGCCGTCAAGGGCAGCGTCGCGGTGGATGGCGTCTCATTAACGGTCAATCAGGTGGAGGGCGAGCGCTTCGGGGTGAACATCATCCCGCATACCACCTCGGTCACCGGATTTGCCACCTTGCAGCCGGACGACGCAGTGAATATCGAGATCGACACCCTCGCGCGCTACGTCGCTCGCCTGGCGGAGACCGCCTGATGGAAAACCTGAACGAGTCGTTCGTCAGCTCCGAGTTGTCGAAATACCTGTCCTCGGCCGAGGAGCTGATCGAGGAGGCGCGCAACGGCCGGATGTTCATCCTGGTCGACGACGAGGACCGCGAGAACGAGGGCGACCTGATCGTGCCGGCGCAGTTCGCCACACCGGATGCGATCGCCTTCATGGCCCGCCACGCACGCGGGCTGATCTGCCTGGCGATGACCCGCCAGCGTGTCGAAAAGCTGGGACTGCCGCTGATGAGCCGGCAGAACGGGACGCGTCATCAGACCGCGTTCACCGTCTCGATCGAGGCGCGCGAGGGGGTGACGACGGGGATTTCGGCGGCCGACCGGGCGAAGACGATCGCGGTGGCGATCAATCCGGAGAGCACGCGCGACGATATCACCACGCCGGGGCACGTGTTTCCGCTGATGGCGCGCGAGGGCGGCACGCTGGTGCGGGCGGGGCACACCGAGGCGTCGGTGGACATCGCCCGCAAGGCCGGGTTGGCGCCGGCGGCGGTGATCTGCGAGATCATGAACGACGACGGCACGATGGCCCGGCTGCCGGACCTGGTGACGTTTGCCCAACACCACAACCTGAAGCTGGGCACCATCGCCGACCTGATCGCCCACCGCAGGCTGACCGAACGGCTGGTGCGCAAGGTCGAGGAGAGCCCGTATGCGCATCCCGCCGGCGGTGACTGGCGCGCGGTGGTGTTCGCCAACACGGTCGAGTACCAGGAACATCTGGCGCTGGTCAAAGGCGACGTCAGCGGCCCCGAACCGGTGATGGTGCGGATGCATGCGGTTGATCTGCTGGACGACATGACCGGCTCACCGCACTGGATCGCCGTGCACAACGCGATGCACATGATCGGCAAGGCCGGCCGTGGCGTGGTGGTGCTGATCCGCGAGCACCGGCCGACCGCACTGGCCGAACGGGTGCGGCTGCTGGCCACGGGGGTGGCGCCGCCGCAGCGTGAGCTGCGCGACTACGGCATCGGCGCGCAGATCCTGCTGGACCTGGGTGTCAAGAACATGGTGCTGCTGACCAACCGGCGGCGGACGGTGATCGGCCTGGATGGCTACGGGCTGAACATCGTCGAGCAGCGGGCGATCCCGAACGTGGTCGGCGTGGACTACGAGGGATGAGCACGGAGGACGCCGAACCGCCGCGCGCGCCGCAGCTTGCGGGCGATCCGGCGCATCTGCTGATTGTCCGCGCGCCCTACTATCGTGGTGTGGTGGACGGACTGACGGTGGGAGCCAGGCGCATCCTGGCCGAGGCGCGCGCCACCGACGAGGTGCTTGACGTCGCCGGTGCGTATGAGCTGCCGCAGGCGATCCGCCTGGCGCTGCGCGGCAGCCAGCGGTTTGACGGTTTCATCGCGCTGGGTTGCATCGTCAAGGGCGAGACCGACCATTATGACTTCATCTGCAAGACGACAATGGACGGTATCATGCATGTAGCGCTGCAATTCGGCATCTGCCTGGGCACCGGGCTGCTGACCTGCGACACCCTGGCGCAAGCCGAGGCCCGCTCTGGCCAGGACGGGCACAACAAGGGGGCGGAGGCGGCCGCCGCGGCGCTGCTGCAGATCGGCGCGGCCCGCCGCCTCGGCGCGGTCTGATGGCACGTCCGCCGCGGACCCGGACACGCACAGCCTCGCGGGTGGCGGCGGTACAGGCGCTGTTCCAGAGCGAGCAGGCCGGTGACAACCCCGAGACGGTGATCGACCAGTTCGTACGCCACCGGCTGGGTGAGCTGTCGGGTCAGGACGGCTTTGAGGACGGCCGGGTGCCGGATGCCGAGGTGCCGCTGTTCAGCCGGGTGGTGCGTGAGACGGTGCGCCGGCAGGAGGCGATCGACCCGATGCTGATCGAGGCGCTGCCGGCCGACTGGCCGTTGTCGCGGCTGGATCCGGTGCTGCGGGCGCTGATGCGCGCCGGTGCGGCCGAGCTGTCGATGGCGGATGGGCCGCCGTCGCGGGTGGTGATCAACGAGTATATGGACATTGCGCGCGGGTTCTTCACCGGGCCGGAGCCAGGGCTGGCGAACGCGGTGCTGGACCGGCTGGCGCATACGCTGCGCGCGGCGGAGTTTTAGTGCCGGCTGACAACGTACCTACGGCGGCCATCAACAAGGCTTCAGCGCTTCCGGTCTGGCCGTGTTGTCTCGCGCGGCTGTCTTGGGGCGATCATACGCTCAAGGCAGCAGCAGCGTGCTGCCTGTCGTCTTGCGCGTCTCCAGCGCGATGTGGGCGGCGGCGGCGTCCTTCAGGGCGAAAGTCTGGTTGATCTGGATCTTTACGGCGCCGCTGCCGACGACGTCGAACAGGTCGGCAGTCACACGCTCCAGATCGGCCTTCTTCGTGGTGTAGGTGGCCAGGGTGGGGCGGGTCAGGAACAGGCTGCCCTTGGCGGCCAACAGCCCCAGCTCGACCGGCGGCACCGGGCCGGAGGCGTTGCCATAGCTGGCCATTAGTCCCAGCGGTGCCAGACAATCCAGGCTGGCGGTAAAGGTATCCTTGCCGACGCTGTCATAGACGACGGGTACCATCGCACCGCCAGTGATGCGCTTGACCTCCTCGGCCAGGGTGGCGTGGCCGATCACCGTATGGGCGGCGCCGTGCGCCCGAGCTAGGTCGGCTTTTTCCTGGCTGGAGACGACGCCGATCACGGTGGCACCCAGATGCTTCGCCCATTGGCACATGATCAGCCCCACGCCGCCGGCGGCGGCATGCACCACGATGGTGTCGCCCGGCTTCACCGGATAGGTTCGGCGCACCAGGTATTGCGCTGTCATGCCCTGCAGCATCATTGCCGCGGCAGTCTGGAAGCTGATGGTCTCCGGCAGCTTTACCAGCCGGTCGGCGGGGATCACCCGCTCGGTCGCGTAGCCGCCCAACGGACCGGCATAGGCGACGCGGTCGCCGGGGGTCACGTTGGTGACGTTGGCACCGCATTCCAGCACCGTGCCGGCCCCCTCCTGCCCGATCACCAGCGGCATGTTGGGGGCTTTGTACAAGCCGGAGCGGAAGTATACGTCGATGAAGTTCAGGCCGATGGCCTCATGCCTGATCAGCGCCTCGTTGGGTCCGGGCTGCGGCAGGGGCACATCCTCCCACAGCAAAACCTCCGGACCGCCGTTGGCGTGAATGCGGATCGCCTTTGTCATCGGGTTCCTCCGTGCGGCAGATTGGTCACAGCAAGCTTCGGTTCGGATTTTCCATCATTAACAACCACCGCTTGGTCGGTAACCCGTCGCCGCCGGAGTAGCCGCCCATGTGGCTGGCCGCGACCACCCGGTGGCAGGGGATGATCAGCGGGATCGGGTTGGTGCCGTTGGCCTGGCCCACGGACCGGGCGCTGCCGCCGACCGAAGCGGCGATGTCCTGGTAGCTGCGGGTCTCGCCATACGGGATGGCGCGCAAAGCCTGCCAGACCGCTTGGCGATAGGACGTGCCGGCGGGTGCCAGCGGCAGATCGAACTCGGTCAGCACGCCGTCGAAGTAAGCCTCAAGCTGCTGCTGGGCCTGGGCGAGCGTGTCGGAGGGGACCTGATCACGCACCCAGCCCCAATCGAGCGATACGATGGCGCCGGCTTCCTCAAAAACTGTGAGGTCGCCCACCGGAGAGTGCAGTGAGAGCTGCGGCACAGACGATTGCCCTGTCAAACCGGATGGATGCGAGGTCAGCTTGCGGCGGCTGTCAAGACCCGAGGCTTGTTGTGAGTGTTGCGCTGCAAGATTGGCGCGCGCGTGGCGACTGCAAGGCGAAGGTGGCTGCACGAACCGGCCCGGCCTGGACGGCTTGCCCGCGGCGGAAGTTGATTGTCCGCCGTGCCCGCGCTGACGCAGGCCCTCATTGGCCGCCAGCGAGGAGATCGGGAAACGGTTGCAAAGGTTTCTCAATACGGTGTAACAACGTACTTATTCATCGATTGTCAAGACCATGAGCTGCTGGAGAATTTGATCATGCATAACGAGATCGCCCCGGTCGTCCTCGGGAGCATTGGCGCCGCATTTGGCGGTTATGGCATCAGAGAACTTACGCTGGCCTATCAGGTGGTGGCGCTGAAGGAATGGAGCGAGCGCGCGGTGATCGGCACTGCCAGCGTCTTCCTGGCTGCGGTGTTCGGAGTGATGACACTGACGCAGTTCAGCTAGACCGCTTTCAGGCTGACTGGAACGGTCAGCGCGGTCTAGCCCATTGTTTCGCGAGCAACATCAGACGAAAAGAACCGTCTGATTTCGCCGATAGCCGTTGTTTGGTGGGCCGATTCACTGACCGCACGGATTCGAACGTCGGGATCGGACCACTAGACCGATGTGCGGGCGGCGCATTGCCGCTCGACGGCGGCCAGCAGGATGCACAGTGCGATGCCTTCGGCGGCGACCGTGACCTCGGCCAGCGACGGAAACGTCGGCGCCAGGCGCAGGTTGCTGTCGTGCGGATCTTGCCCATGCGGCCAGGTGGCGCCGGCGGCTGTCATTGCCAGGCCGCCTTCCTTGGCAAGAGCGACCACCTGCCTGGCGGTTCCTGGCATCGCATCGAGGCTGATGAAGTAGCCGCCCTGAGGCCGTGCCCAGGACGCTGCCCCGGTGCCGGCAAGACGGGCGTCGAGCGCGGCGGCGACAGCGGCGAACTTTGGGGCCAGCAAGGCGCGGTGGCGGTCCATGTGGCGCATCAGCCCATCCGGGTTCCGCAGGAAGCGGACGTGGCGCAGTTGGTTCAGCTTGTCCGGCCCGATCGTCCGCTTGAAGGCCCGCGCCAGATACCAGGCAACGTTGGCCGGTGAACCGGCGAAGAACGCCAGACCCGCCCCGGCCAGGGTGATCTTCGAGGTTGAGGCGAAGACGAAGGCGCGGTCGGGATTGCCGGCCTGCTGGCATGCATCGAGGATGCTGGCAATCCCATGCCGCTGCTGGGTCAGGTGGTGCACAGCGTAGGCGTTGTCCCAGAACAGGCGAAAGTCCGCCGCACCAGTGTGCATCGCCGCCAGCCGGCGAACCGTGTCGTCTGAATAAACCTCGCCGCTCGGGTTGGCGTATTGCGGCACGCACCACATTCCCTTGACGGCGGGATCGGTCACCAAAGCCTCGACCGCGTCCATGTCCGGGCCGTAGCCGGTCAGCGGGACGGGAAGCATACGGATGCCGTATTCCTCGCACAGCGCGAAATGGCGGTCGTAACCGGGGACCGGGCAGATGAACGCCGGCTTTGACCAAGGTTCGGCGGAACCGGGCACGCCCTTCAGCAGCGCCCAGACAATGCAATCGTGCATGACAGCAAGGCTGGAGTTATCAGCGACGACGACCTGGCCAGGCGGGGCACCCAGCATGGGGGCGAACAGGGCGCGGGCCTCTGGCAGGCCCTGCAGCAGCCCATAGTTGCGAGCGTCCTCGCCGGCTTCCGTCAGGTGGTCGCGGTTGCCCGGCAACGTCAGCATCGGCTCCGCAAGGTCGAGCTGGTCGGGCGCCGGCTTGCCGCGGGTCAGGTCGAGCTTGAGGCCACGGGCGCGGAAAGCCTCGTAGTCGGCGCGGACCCGCTGACGCAGGGACTGCAAATCGGCGGTCGGCAGGTCGGCGATGCGGTTCATAGGGCCTCAAAGGATAGCGGCAGAGGGTGTTCGTGCCCAGGGACTGGCCGGCGCTTGGCAGCGACGATTGCAAACGTCCGGGCTTGCTGCAATCATTTGTGTACTGCGTGATGCCGTCCAGGCGGAGGTTTCCCCTGTCATTTTTGGCAGGTTGGCGCATCGCGTGCGGGCTGGATCTTGCCTGGCTGGTGTTTTTGGCCGACGCTACCTGGCCTTTCAGGACAAACCAGCCGGGACAGACCAACCATGGATGCCACGATACAGGTTCTTTGCAGCGGCGCGCTGACCTTCGGGGTGCCGATCGTGCTTGCGGGGTGGGAGCTATGGAAGCTGCGACCGGCGACTCGGCGTCTGCCGCCGGGTGAGGACGGCCCGCTGGAGCCGTCGCCACTGCCGGACACCGGCGTATCACCGCGGGTGCAGAAGCCGCTGCCCGACTGCCTGATCCCGAAACCGGCGCGGGTGCGCGAGCTGGCCTGATCGGGCGCCGAGCCGGCGGCTAGACCGGTTTCCGTTCACCTTGGCTCACGGACCCCGCTCTAACTTATTGTTTGATCGCGTGATTCACCGTTCCGGTGATGCCACCTGCTCGGATCACGCTCTAGTCGCTGCCTTGCGGCGCGCGGAAGCCGCCGACGCCGCGCTCGATGTCGGTGACGTGCCGCGGGCGGAAGTCGGTGGAGTCGGCCAAGCCACAGGCATGCGCGATGGTCTGCACTTCCTCGATCACCTGCTGGGAATAGCGGGCGACGCGAGCAGCCTTGTCGGTAGGGTCGAGTCCGGCGATCAGCCGCGGGTTGACGGACGTGACCCCGGTCGGGCAATGGCCGGAGCCGCATTTCATCGCCTGGATGCAGCCCAGGCTGAACATGAAGCCGCGCGCCGAGGAGACGAAGTCGGCCCCCATGCACAGCGCCCAGGCAACCTTGTCCGGGGTGATCAGCTTGCCGGAGGCGACGATGCGGATGCGGTCCTCCAGCCCGTGGCGCTCTCGCGCCGCGGCGACCATCGGCAGGGCGATGGTAATCGGCAGCCCGACATAGTCGATCAGCGCGGAGGGGGCAGCACCAGTGCCGCCCTCGCCGCCGTCGATCTGCACGTAGTCTGGGCAACCTTCCGGACGGCGCTCGCAATCCTCGAACCAGTCTTCCAGGAACTCGGGATCACCGGCGACGAACTTCACCCCGACGGGCTTGCCGGTGACGGTGCGCACCCGCTCGATGAACTCACCCAGCTCGTGGACGCAGCCGATGTCGAGGTGGCGGTTGGGGCTGATGCTGTCGCGGCCGGGGGGAATGCCGCGGATGCGGGCGATCTCTGGCGTGACCTTCGCTGCTGGCAGGATGCCGCCTTTGCCCGGCTTCGCACCCTGCGCCAGCTTGACCTCGAACATGCGTACCTGGGGGTTGGCGGCGACGTCGCGCAGCCGAGACTCCGACAGTGAGCCGTCCGGGTTGCGCATGCCGTATTTCGCGGTGCCAAGCTGGACCACCAGGTCGCAGCCGCCCTGCAGGTGGTATGGGGTCAGGCCGCCCTCACCGGTGTTCAGCCAGATGCCGGCGATGCGTGCGCCACGCGACAGGGCCGTGACGGCGGCATGGCTGAGTGCGCCATAGCTCATGCCGCTGATGTTGAAGAAGCTGCCAGCGATATAGGGCTGGCGGCAGGCGCCGGGGCCGGTGGCGCGGCCGATCCGGCGGCCGGGATAGGCGGTGGTTTCTTCCTCCAGGACCGGAAAGGCGGCGTTGCGGAAGATGAACGCCGGCACGTTCTCGCTGCCGAAGCTGCGCAGGTTCGAGACACCCTTGGCGGAGCGGTAGACCCATGCCCGTTCCAGGCGGTTGAACGGGCGTTCGGCCCAGTCCGGCAGATACTGATATTGTCGCATGTATTCGCCCAGGGTTTCGGCGAAGTAGCGGAAATAGCCGACGATCGGGTAGTTGCGCAGGATGGTGTGGGCGACTTGGCGACGGTCGTGGACATATAGTGCGGCAAATGCCAGCAGAATGATGGCGAGCAGGGTAAGGGCAAGCATGGGTGTTCACCACCGAGCCGGCCATGTCGTACTGGCCGGCGACAGAGTAACCGATAGTCCCTGCGCCGCGATTGCCTGAACACGGCAGTCAACGGCGCACAACCGAATATAGGTGGCACGATCTTTACGAATGGTTAAAAATTAGTCGGACAGCGATAGCCAGGCGTTGGATGGGGACTGTCCTGTGGGTCAACCGGAGGAGCGCCAGCAGCGCTGCCCTTCATCGCCAGGCCGCGACGCGCCGGTTCAATGTTGAGCGGCCCTACCCGAAACACGGTGAATCCTGATAGAGTGGTCATTTCCGAGACGCGGCGGCGCTCCCCCTAGACGCGGCCTAGACGCGGCGGCGCACTGGGGCGAGCGGCTGCATCCCGAAGGCCGCCGGCAGCCGAGTGGTGATGGTGCTAACTCCGGGATCGAAACCTGTCTCAGGGGCAGACATCGACCCGGAGGGGTCCTGTGGCTGGCCCATCGGCATGTCGAAGCCGGCGTCCGACGGTTCCGGCGCGTCCATTTCCAGAACTGCGGTTAGGTTCGGCGTGATGCCGTCGCCCAGCAGATGACCAGATGCGCCGAGGTCATCATCGAATTCCATCGCTACAGCAATCGGGTCGAAGATCCCGGCTTCGGCCAGGGCCGCGCCGGGATCCTGACCATCCCTGACCACCACGGCGCGCAGCGAGACCGTATCAAAGTCGTGCAGGCTGTCCATCGGATTGGCGCCATACTGGCTGACGACCATGCCGCCGAAATCATCATCTGGGTTATCGTCTGAGTTATCGTCTGAGTTATCGTTTGGGCTGTCGCTCATGCGGCGCTACCACGCTTTTTTGCAGTTACGGTCCAGAAAGTTCGTGTTCTGTTCCTGCAAGATGCTCCTACACGAGACGATGATGTTTTGCAAGCGTTATTGTTAAAATGGACGTCCGTGCAATCCGGTGTCAGCGGTTTGGCACGGCGGGCTCCCGCTGGCGCGGGCGACAGCCGTCAGTACTTTCCGCGTGTGCTCATCAGCCGGGCCTTATCGCGCTTCCAGTCGCGATCGGCGATGGCGGCGCGCTTGTCCTGCTTTTGGCGGCCCTCGCCCACACCCAGCAGGACCTTTGCCCGGCCCTGGTCGTTGAAGTGGATATCCAGCGGCACCAGCGTGGCACCCTGCTTGGCCACTGCACCCAGCAGTTGGACGATCTGTTTCTTCTTCAGCAGCAGCTTGCGCGGGGCCCTGGGCTCGAAGCGCGACAGGACGCCGCCCTGATATTCGGGGATATAGGCGTTGAACAGCCACATCTCGCCTTCCCGCTCACCGGCCCAGGCCTCATTCAGCGTCGCCCGGCCGAGGCGCAACGACTTCACCTCGGGTCCCTTCAGCACCATCCCGGCTTCCATCGTGTCCTTGATGGCGTAGTCGTAGCGGGCCTTGCGATTCTGTGCGGCGACGCCGTGGGCGATCATACCCTTCTTTTTCGGCTCAGCCATGCTGCGCCCCGGCCGTTTCCGGTGTGGCGCCAGCCCTGGCTGGCAGGGGTCGCCGGCTGCCAACTGGCCAGACGAGCGCCCAGACAGCCGCCCGCGCGCCAATCGTCGCCCTCATGAGATGAAGCTGCGTCATGCGAAACAGATGGTCAGCCGCATCCGTCAGTTCAGCAGGCCGGCTTCGGCCATCGCCGCCTTCACCCGCTGGCGTGTCGGCGCCTGCAACGGAGCCAGCGGCAGCCGGCAGCGTTCGGACGTCTTGCCCAGCAGGGCGGCGGCGTATTTCACCGGGCTGGGGCTGGTCTCGCTGAACAGGGCATCATGCAACGGCACCAGCCGGTTCTGGATCGCCATCGCCTGCTGCACGCGGCCTTCGGACCAGGCGGTCTGCATCTCACTGCACAGCCGGGGGGCGACATTGGCGGTGACGCTGATGCAGCCATGGCCACCGGCGGCGTTGAACGACAACGCGGTATGATCCTCGCCGGACAACTGGCAGAAATCCTCGCCGCAGGCGCGCCTGGTGTGAAGCGGGCGGACCAGGCTGGCGGTGGCATCCTTGACGCCGACGATGTTCTTGTGCCGAGCGAGGCGGGCCATCGTTTCCACGCTCATGTCAACGACAGAGCGGGGTGGGATGTTGTAGATGATGATGGGCAGGTCGACGGTGTCGGCGATGGCGCTGTAGTGCAGGAACAGACCCTCCTGCGTCGGCTTGTTGTAATAGGGCGTGACCACGAGGGCCGCATCGGCGCCGGCCTCCTTGGCATGGCGGGTCAGGGCGATGGCTTCCTCGGTGCTGTTGGACCCAGCCCCGGCGATGACCGGCACGCGGTGGTTGGCGACCTCGATGGCGATCTCGACAACGCGCTGATGCTCCTGGTGCGACAGGGTAGGGCTTTCGCCGGTTGTGCCGACGGGTACGATGCCGTGCGTGCCCTCATTGATCTGCCAGTCGACGAACGCGGCGAAGGCTTTCTCGTCGACGGTTCCATCGTCCCGCATGGGCGTGATCAACGCGACGAGCGATCCCTTGAACATTATCCCCTCTCCCGAACCGGGTCTTCCGTAAAGACGCGGAAGGTAGGCGCGTGATTGATGCACCGCAAGGTTGGGTTTGGTAGGATACATCCATGTGCGTTTCGATCCGCCTTGGGCTGACCATCCTTCTGGCTGCCGGCGCTTTGGGCATGGGCAGCCTGCGGTCGGCCGGCGCGCAAGCGGAAAATCCGCTGTTCGCGGTCAAGGCCGACCGTTGGGCGGAGGCTCAGGCGCAGGCCGCGCGATTTGCCGATCCGGTGGCCGAGAAGCTGGTGCTGTACCTGCGGCTGCGCGCACCAGGCGCCGCGGAAGCGGCGGAGATCGCCGACTTCATGCAGCGCAACCCGGACTGGCCGGCGCAGGCGGAACTGGAGCGGCGGCGGCAGGAGGCGATTGCGGCGGAGCCGGACGATGCAGCCGTACTGGCGCAGTGCACGCCGACCCCGGCCGTGGCTGCGGCGATGCTGCGCTGTGCCGAGGCAACGGCCAATGCCGGGCGCACTGCCGAGGCCGATACGCTGGCCCGCCTGGCCTGGGTCTCCGCGATTGATGCAGCGCCGGCAGAGGTCGCCTTCCTGCACCGCTGGTCCGGCGTGGCCAATGCCGACGACCAATGGGCGCGGTTCCAGCGGCTGGCTGGCCTGTCCGACCCGGCGGCTGCCCTGCGCCAGATCGTCCGGCTTGACCCCGCCCATCATGCCGCCGCCGAGGCTCGGCTGGCGGCCAAGCGCAATGACCCGCAGGCCGAGGCGCTGGTCGCCAACCTGCCCGCGGCACTGCAGGCCGACCCTGGGCTGACGCTGGACCGGGTGCGGGCGCTGCGGCTGAGCAACCACGACAATGAGGCGGCGGCGCTGCTGCTGCGTGCCGGCGGGGAAAGCCAGGCCGCATCCTGGTCCTCCTTATCGTGGTCTTCGGCGTCCTGGCCAGAGCGCAACTTGCTGGCGCGCCGGTTGCTGCATGACGGCAACGCGGCGACCGCCTATGCCATCGTGGCCGCGCATGGTCTGACCGCGGACGAGCCCCGGGCCGAGGCGGAGTTCCTCGCCGGCTTCATCGCGCTGCGCCTGCTGCATGATCCAGCCCGGGCGGCTGGGCATTTCGGTCTGCTGGCGAACTCCCACGCCGCGATCAGCCAGGCGCGGGCGCATTATTGGCTGGCGCGGACGGCAGCGGCGGCAGGAGGGGATGCGCGCGCGGAGTTTCAGCAGGCGGCGGCCTGGCCGACGACGTTCTATGGCCAGTTGGCGATCCTGGCACTGGGTGAAGTGCCGGGGGCGCGTATCGCACGGCTGCACGACCCGACCTGGAGCGAGGGCGCCGCCCTGGCGTTCACCGGCCACGAGATATTGCGCGCCGCCGCCTGGCTGATCGCCTGGGGCGACCCGCAGCGGGCGCGGATGTTCCTGACGCGGATGGACGAACTGGCGCCGATCACGGCGGAGCGGGCGCTGACCGCGGCGTTCGCCACCCGCACCGGCCTGCCGGACGGAGCAGTGTTCGTTGCTCGGCGCATGGGGCGTGACGGGCTGGCGCTGCCGTATCTGGGATGGCCGGCGCCATATGATCCGGCCGCGCCACCGGACCCGGCGTTCTCCCTGGGGATCATGCGCCAGGAGAGCAGCTTCGATATTGCCGCGGTCAGTTCCTCTGGCGCGCGGGGTCTGATGCAGTTGATGCCGCCGACGGCCACGACCGTGGCAAAGCAACTCGGCATCCTGGCTTCGGTGTCGACGTTGACGTCCGACCCCAGCCACAATATCCGCCTGGGGACGGCCTATCTGCAGGAGGTTCTGACGCAGTTCGACAACTGCCTGCCGCTGGCCGCGGCGGCCTATAACGCCGGCCCGCACCGGGTTGGCCAGTGGCTGGTCGACAACGGGGACCCCCGCGTCGGGCCGGTCGACATGGTGGACTGGATTGAACTGATCCCGGTTGGAGAAACCCGCAACTACGTGCAGCGGGTGACCGAGAACGTGGTGATGTACCGAGCGCTGCGGAATGATGCAATGCCGATCCTGCCGACGCTGCCTTGGACCCGGTAAGGCACCGCATCTCGGCCTGGGACGGACTGGCGATTCATGTCCGGGAGTGGTGCGGCGGCGACCATCTGGCGCCGGTGCTGTGCCTGCCCGGCCTGGTCCGCACCGGGGCGGATTTCGAGGCGCTGGCACCGCAGATCTGCGCCGAACGGCGGGTTATTGCCATCGACTACCCAGGCCGCGGTGATTCGGGACGCAGCCGCTCCATCGCGCGTTATGCGCCCGAGGCCTGCGCGCGGGATGTGATGGACGCCTGTGCGGCACTGCACATCCACCAGGCCTGCGTAATCGGCACCAGCTTTGGCGGCCTGCTGGCCATGGGACTTGCGGTGGCCAGGCCGGGGCTGATCAGCGCCGTGGTGTTGAACGATATCGGCCCCGACGTGGGCAGCGAGGGTGCGGATTTCGTGCGCGACTTCGTCGGCCGCGATCCGGCGCTGCCAAGTCTGGACGCCTGCGCGGCCTTTCTGCGTCAGCATCTGCCGCCGATGTCCCTGCAGACCGACGCGGAATGGCGGCGGATGGCCGAACTGACCTATCAGCCGGCTCCAGACGGGCACTGGCATCCGGTGTGGGACGTGCGGATCGCCCGGCTGCTGGGGGCGCCGATGCCGGACCTGTGGGCGCTGTTCGGCGCGCTGACGGCATGGAAGGTACTGCTGATCCGTGGCGAGGTCAGCAACATCCTGCTGCCCGGCACAGTGACGCGCATGCAGGCCGCACACCCGGACCTGCAGGTGGTGAGCATTCCGGGCGTCGGTCATGCGCCGATTCTGACCGAGCCGCCGGCGCTGCAGGCGATTTTGCGCCTGCTGGCGGCAATGAGGCCCGCAGCATGACGTCGTGCGAATGAGATTGGCGCGCTTCGTGGCGGCCGGATTCGGCGCCGGCTATGCGCCGCTGGCCGCCGGAACGGTGGCCTCATTCGCGGCGGCGGTGACCGGAGTGGAATTGCTGCGGGCCTCGCCGCTGCTGCTGGCGGCGGCGGCGGTGCTGGCGACCGTGGGCGGCTATGCAGCGATCCGCCAGGCGCAGGTGGCGGGTGATCCGGGCTGGGTGGTGATCGACGAGTTCGCCGGCCAGTGGATCACGCTGCTGGCTCTGGCGCGGCCAACACTGGCTGGTGTCGCCGCAGGGTTCGTGCTGTTCCGCCTGTTGGACGTCAGCAAGCTGGGACCGGTTGGCTGGGCCGACCGCCAGCACGGCGCATTCGGCATCATGGCCGATGACGTGATCGCCGGAGCCATTGCGGCTGGGCTGCTGCTGCTGCTTCGCACACTGCGTCCGGATTGGTTGATGTAGTTGTCGGCCGACAAAGAATTGAGCGCCCGGCCGTGCGAACCGTATTGGACGACCAATTAGCCACTTGCGAACTGTTTAATTTTTGGTGTGATGTCCTGAAACCTTGCGGACCTGCCCCAATGCCCTTGGAGCACCTACAGATCGCGAGCGTGCTGCCGGCGACGGAGCGACGCCAGGCTGGCCAGGCCATGCGCAAGATCGTTCCGCGCAGCATGCACGCGAAATGGGCGGCCTTTCCCAACCGGCGCGATCCTGTCGACATCCTGATCGAGACCGGCCGGCACCGCATCGCCAGCCTGCTGCCGATGCGCTATGACCGGATGCGTGCTTCACCTTCTGCCTTCTTCCGGGGTGCGGCGGCGATCATGGCGGCCGACCTGGCGGAGACACCGATCAGCGGATTGCGGGTGCAGGCCTGCGGCGACTGCCATCTGGCGAACTTCGGCACCTTCGCCTCGCCCGAGGGCATTCCGGTGTTTGACGTCAACGACTTTGATGAAACGCTGCCGGCGCCGTTCGAGTGGGACATCAAGCGCCTGGCTGCCAGTTTCGCGGTCGACGCGATGGGTCGGGACCTGGGCAGCAAGACCGCGCGCCACCTGGCTGGGACGGTGGTGCAAGCCTATCGGCAGCATATGCAACAGTTGGCGAAGCTGGATCCATTGGCCGCCTGGCGCTCACGGATCGATGTCGTGAACGTGCTGGACAGCATTGATGACAACAAGCTGCGCGACCGTGAGATGAAACGGCTGCAGACGGCGATCGAGGCGGGACACGCCGGTTACCCCAGGCTGATCGAGCGCAGCAAAGGCCAGTGGCGGATCAAGGAAAAGCCGCCGCTGGTCTTCCCGCTGGCGGGGCAGCGCGACGACACGCATGAAATTGTCGCGCGCACCGCCTTCGAATCCTACAAGATGTCGCTGCCGGAGGAGCGGCGGGTCCTGCTGGATCGCTACGAGCTTGTCGATGTCGCCTTCAAGGTAGTCGGCGTCGGCAGTGTCGGCACGTTCTGCGCCATCGGTCTGTTTGTTACCCGCGACGACCAGACGCTATTGCTGCAGCTCAAGGAGGCTCAGACCTCTGTTCTGGCGCCGTTTGCCGGACCCAGCGTCTACGCCAACCAAGGGCAGCGGGTGGTGGTCGGGCAGCGGATGATGCAGACGGTGCCGGACCTGTTCCTGGGCTGGACGGAAGACCGCGGCGATGACCAGCACTGCTACATCCGGCAGCTAAAGGACAGCCACCTGGCGCTGATCGGTTCCGACCTGGCGGAGGGTGCGCTGCCGTACCACGCGACCCTGTGCGGGGTGACACTGGCGCGCGCGCATGCCCGATCCGGCGATGCGGCGGCGATCGGCGGCTATGTCGGCACTGGCAAGGCGTTCGAAAGCGCGGTGGCCAGCTTTGCCCTGGCCTATGCGGAGCAGAACGAGGCGGATTACGGGCTGTTCCTGGCGGCGATCAAGGCGGGGCAGATCGACGCGCATTAGCGGCAGCCAACCGGGCCATCATTGGCTGCCACGACAGGCCTTATTGTCTTAAAACAACAATATGTGTTGTTACGAACAAGATTCAATCGCGCCGCGTATATACTATTGCCACACGCACATACCACCACCCGGACAGTGACGATCTTCAACGCGCACTACCAAGTAGGCGGTTCAGGCGAGAGATTGGTTGGTGATGACGTGAGACGATCCGATGCTCACTGTAACAGCATCCGCTGCGTGTTCGGTCAGCCTATGTCTGTAATTTGATCTCATCCAAAGCTCCATCAACCGCAAATCTCCAGACGGTCAACCCTTTCACCGGTTGGCTAAATGATGGCACGGCCTTTGCTGCACCTCATCAGCAGTGCGTTGTGCTGATGTCATCCAGGCCGCCAGTGCTGACTTACATTGCTATGTCGAGGATGCGCTTCGTGCTTGTGGACAATCACAATCAGCGGCCAACGATACCGGAGGTGTAGCCATGTCGTCGAAGGGCGAAGTGCCGACGATCGTCATTACCGGGGCTCATCCGAAGCTATATAACCACGATCTCGCGCCGACGGCCGCGGAGGGTCGCACCTGGGGTGCGTTCAGCCTGTTCGCCATGTGGATGTCGGACGTGCATTCAGTCGGCGGCTACACCTTTGCCGCAAGCCTGTTCTTTCTCGGTCTGACCGGCTGGCAGGTGCTGATTTCCATGCTGGTCGGCATCACGGCGGTTTACTTCCTGATGAACCTGATCGGCCGGCCGTCGCTGCGCTATGGCATTCCTTTTCCGGTGATGGCGCGAGTTTCCTTCGGCGTGATGGGGGCCAATCTGGCGGCAATGGTGCGCGGTGTCGTTGGTATCGTCTGGTATGGCGTGCAGACGTACTTCGCCTCAAAGGCCGTGCAGGTCCTTGTGGTCACGCTGATGCCGGCGGCGGCCGACCTGACCCACAACAGCATCCTTGGCCTGTCGACGCTGGCGTGGTTCAGCTTTCTCTTCATGTGGTTCTTTCAACTGGTGATTTTCCTCAGCGGCATGGAGCGGATCCGCCGCTTCATCGATTTTTGCGGTCCTGTGGTCTATGTCGTCATGTTTGTCTTGGCGATCTGGATGCTGTGGCAGGCCGGCTTCTCAAGCCTGACACTGCAACTCAGCCCGCCGGCCTCCTCCAACACCGCGACCGTCGGGGTCATGGCCAATGCCGCGATGCTGATCGTTGCCTACTTCTCAGCCCTTCTGCTCAACTTCGGCGACTTCGCCCGCTTCGGCAAAGACGAACAGGCCATGAAGACCGGCAATCTGCTCGGCCTGCCGCTGAACTTCCTGGTGTTCTCGATCATTACGGTGATCGTGACAGCCGGCACGCTGAAGGTGTTCGGTCAGGCGATCATGGATCCGGTGCTGATTGTCGAGAAGATCGGCAACCCTGTCGTTGTCATCATCGGATCAATCACGTTCATTGTGGCGACGATGGGCATCAACATCGTCGCCAACTTCGTATCGCCAGCCTACGACATCTCGAACCTCAATCCTGACCGCATCAACTTCAAGATGGGCGGTCTGATCACCTCCATCCTTTCGGTGTTGGTCTGCCCGTGGCTGTTCGTGGCAAGCCCGGCCGCCATCACGCTTTTTGTCAGCATATTCGGCTCTGTGCTGGGGCCGATGTTCGGGATCATGCTGGCCGACTACTACCTGGTGAAAAAGCAATCTGTCACCGTGCCTGACCTGTACACGATGGCGCCCTCCGGCACCTATAACTATGACGGCGGCTGGAACCACAAGGCGCTGATCGCGCTGGCCCTGTCAGGCGCGCTGTCGATTGGCCTGTCGCTGCTTGGCGCCTATGGGCTGATCTTCAATGTCGGGGATTGGGGCTGGCTGATCGGCGCGGGCACTGGCGCGCTGTTCTATCGCGGCATGTCGGACGGTGCGAGCCCGGTCGCCACGGCTGTCGCCGGCGAATAGTGCCTGGTATGGCGAAGCGGGCCGGCATCCGCCGGGCGGCGAGAACCGCGGCTTCACACAGGCAGCCCAGATGCTTTAGCGTGCGGGGGACAGCAAGGGCCCGATGCCATGGATGATGTTACGCCGACCGGCGACACTCTGGTTGCCACCGACCACCGCTACCTGATCCACCCGCTGCACTTCGCCAAGGACCACGCCAACCCGAAGGTCTATGTCTCTGGCCAGGGGTCGATGCTGCGGACGGCGGACGGGCGGGAGTATATCGACGCGCTGTCCTCATTGTGGAACGTCAACATCGGCCATGGACGAAAGGAACTGGCGCAGGCGGCGGCGTCGCAGATGGAGCGGCTGGCCTATGCGTCGGCCTATACCGGCTACACCAATGAGCCGGCGGTCCGGCTAGCCGAGAAGATCGCCGGCCTGGCGTACGCAAACATGGCGGCGGTGTATTTTACCACCGGGGGTGCCGAATCCAACGAGAGCGCCTTCAAGTTCGCCCGCTATCACTGGAAGCGGATGGGCAAGCCGGGGAAGGTGAAGATCATCTCCCGCCGCTATGGCTACCATGGCGTAACCCTGGCGGCGATGAGTGCGACCAGCCTGCCCAACTACCACAAGATGTTCGGCCCGCTGGTGCCGGAGTTCATGCAGGTGGCGCCCCCCTATCCATACCGCTGGCCGGGCAACGGCGATGCCGGCATCGGCGCGGCGGACGAAGTGGAGGAGGCCATCCTGGCGGCGGGTGCCGACACCGTGGCGGCGATCATCGCGGAACCGGTAATGGGCTCGGGCGGCGTGATCGTGCCGCCGGCCAGCTATTTCCCCCGCCTGCGGCAGATCTGCGACCGCCACGACGTGCTGCTGATCGCCGATGAGGTCATCACTGGCTTCGGCCGCACCGGCAGTTGGTTCGGCCTGAGCCACTGGGACGTGCAGCCGGACCTGATGTCGTTCGCCAAGGGCGTCACCTCGGGCTATCTGCCGCTGGGGGGCGTTGTCGTTTCCCGCCGGCTGCATGAGGCACTGCTGGACGCGCCGGCGGACGAGAAGTTCATGCACGCGGCAACCTACTCCGGCCATCCGGTGTGCTGCGCGGTGGCGCTGGCCAATATCGACATCATTGAGCGTGAGGGTCTGGTGGAGCGGGCCAAGGTGCAGGGCGACCGCTTCCGAACCGGGCTGGAGACGCTGCTGGGTCTGCCGTCGGTGGGCGAGGTGCGCGGCATCGGCATGCTGGCGGCGGTCGAGCTGGTGGAGGACAAGGGCAGCAAAGCGCCGGCGAAGGGCCTGGGCGCGCGCATCGTGGCCGAGGCGGCGAACCGCGGGCTGATCGTGCGGCTGCGCGCGGCAGCGGACGGGCCGCCAGCCAGCGGCGACACCCTGTGCTTCGCTCCGCCGCTGTCCACGCCGGAAGCCATCCTGGACCGGATTGTCCAGATCCTCGCTGAGTCGATCCAGGCGGTAACCTGATATGGCGCATCGTCGCCAGTTGTGGCGGCGGTGCATGGTCATTTCTCTGCAAACAGTCAAAGCCGGCGTCGTCTTGCTTTGGCTGTTCACGACAGGAGCCTACAGCGCCTCGTTGCCGCCGACCGAGTCGAGCCAAGGCATGGTGGTGGCGGCGCAGCACCTGGCGGCCGAGGCAGGCGTGCAAATGCTGCGCCGGGGCGGCAACGCGATTGACGCCGCAGTGGCCGTGGCCTTCGCCGAGGCGGTGGTGAACCCGTGCTGCGGCAACATCGGCGGCGGCGGCTTCATGACCGCGCATCTCGCCGATGGCCGTGACATCTTTCTGGATTTCCGTGAGACGGCGCCGGGTGCGGCGACCCGGGATATGTATCTCGACGGCCACGGTGGCGTGGTGCGCGGCGCCAGCCTGTTCGGCTGGAAGGCGGTCGCGGTGCCGGGCACTGTGCTGGGCCTGAATACGGCACTGGAGAAGTACGGCACGCTGCCGCGCAAGACGGTGATGGCGCCGGCAATTGCACTGGCGCGCGACGGCTTCGTGCTGGAAGCCGCCGATGCCGATACGCTGGCGCGCGGCGCCAAGTTGCTGAGCAAGGACCCAGCGGCGGCGCGGATCTTCCTGCATCCTGACGGCACGGCACCGCGGGCGGGAGAGCGGCTGCGGCAGACCGATCTGGCCGCGACCTTGCAGGCAATCGCGGATGGCGGCCCCGACGCGTTCTACAAGGGCCGGATCCCGCAGGCCATCGAGGCTGCCGCGCGGGCCGGCGGCGGGATCATCAAGGCGGCAGACCTGGCCGCCTACCGGGTGGACGAGAGGGCGCCGCTGTCCTGCCCCTATCGCGACTACCAGGTGCTGTCGGCGCCACCGCCATCCTCCGGCGGCACGACGATCTGTGAGACGCTCGACATTCTGGAGGGCTATGACCTGCGCGGCATGGGGTTCCATGCGGCGAAGTCGGTGCATGTGCTGACCGAGGCGCTGCGGCTGGCGTTCTTCGACCGCAACACCTATATGGGCGACCCGGCGTTCGTGCAGATGCCGATGAACCGGCTGCTGTCGAAGGATTACGCGGCCGACCTGCGTGGCCGGATTACCGACCGGGCGGTCGCCTCGGCCAGCCTGGGTCCCGCTGTGCCGCGGCCGGGCGAAAAGACCGAGACGACGCATTTCTCCATTGTCGATGGCCATGGCTGGGCGGTTGGCGTGACCATGACGTTGAACGGCGCCTTCGGTGCCGGGACCATTGCAGGCGACAGCGGCTTTCTGCTGAACGATGAGATGGACGACTTCACCCTGAAGGCGGATGCGCCGAACCAGTATGGGCTGGTGCAGGGCAGCGCAAATGCGATCGCCCCCGGCAAGCGGCCATTGTCGTCCATGGCGCCGACCATCGTGATGAAGGGAGGCGCCGTAATGATGGTGGTCGGCTCCCCGGGCGGGCCGCGCATCATCACCGCCACCTTGGAGACGATCCTGAACGTGCTGGACTACGGCATGGATGCGCAGCAGGCGGTGGATGCGCCGCGGCTGCATCACCAGTGGCTGCCCGACGTGCTGTTGACGGAACGCTTTGCGCTGTCGCCGGACACCCAGGCGATGCTGGAGCAGATGGGATACCGGACGCAGGAGGAGAAGCCGTGGGGCGCGGTCGAGGTGATCACCTCAGGGGCGCTGCCCGGCCCACATCCGACGGATGCGCGGATGTTCTACGGCGCCAATGATCCACGGCGCCCGGCGGGTGCCGCACTGGCGCCATAACGCTCTCTCGGAGCGCATGCCGTTCGCTTGGTTCGAAGCGGCTGATCTGGGCAGCCAGGCACGAGGCCAAGACTTAGCTGACGCTCGGCATTCCGCTGTTGCCTGGGAAAGAATTCTGTCTACAAGCGTATTTTCCTGTTGTGTTCGGCTGCAACTTGCGATAGAACCGGAACATACATTGAACACGCGATTTGAGCCACCTGATGTTTCTGAAGGGGGATTACAGCAAGATCAGCCTGACTGGATCTGCCAGGCAGTCTTCGCCTGATGAGGCAACCCGAGGTAGAGAGGTTAGCGCGGTTCTCCTTAAGCTCGAAGCGCCCAATGCATTGTCACGCCAACCGTCTTGTTCGCCGTAACTGGATCAGGCGGCGGGACGCTTCGACAGAGCGTGGGGCGCCGCTTCACCGGCCTGCAACCGTCCGCTGGTCAGGCGAGCGCAGGTTGCCGTCAGGATCTGCCGCCGCTTCGCGCAAAGGTTGGCGAAGGGAATGCTCCGCCCGCCGCATTTGTTATACATAAGTATTGCTGAACAACGTCCGACAACCACGCCAGACGGCGGATAGAACCGATCGGTCAAGCAACGATTTACAGTTGTTACTGTCGCTTTGCGTCGACCCGGCGGCAGCGGGATCAGCAGACGGACGGTTGCGTCCCAGCGGGATGCGGCGTCGGCCGGCTTGGATCGGCCGTTGCACATCGCGCCAGCGTTGACGCCGACGCGGCGGCTTGCTGTCCCCTGCCTATATCCATCACACACCATTCGACCAGACAGATATTCCAGAAGGTTATTCTTCACACAATGACTTTATTACCAATCAAACCGGTCGATGCACCGCTTTACGTAATCGCGCCGATCGTCAATCCCTCACGGTACCGCTCGCGCTACGCGCTGTATCGGGACTTCGCCAAATACATCACCGACGCAGGTGCTGTGTTGTACACGGTCGAGGCGGCGTATGGCGACCGTGACTTTGAGATCACCGAAGCCGGCAATCCGCACCACATCCGGCTGCGCACCAGCCATGAGCTCTGGCACAAGGAGAACCTGATCAACATCGGCGTCTCTCGCCTGCCGGCCGACTGGAAATATGTCGCCTGGATCGATGCCGACGTGCAGTTTGCCCGGCCCGACATCGTGGCCGAGACAATCCACCAGTTGCAGCACTTCGACGTGGTGCAGATGTTCAGCCGGGCAATGGACCTGGATCCGTCGCATGAACCCTTGCGGGTATTCAAGGGCTTCGTCTCGCAGTGGATGCAGCCGGCCAACCAGCCGCGGCAGGAACAGTATGGCGATTGGCATCCTGGTTACGCCTGGGCCTGCCGACGCGATGCCTGGGACCACATGGGCGGCCTGATCGACTTCGGCATTGTCGGTTCAGCAGACCGATACATGGCGTGCGGGCTGATCGGGCGGATGGCGCAGAGCCTGAGCCCGGAGATCATACGCAACTGCCCAAGCTATGCCGACTGGTGCCTTGCCTGGGAGGCACGCGCGGAGGCAAACATCAGGCGTAACATCGGCTTCGTCGACGGGCTTCTGCTGCACTACTTCCATGGCGCGAAGAAGAACCGCAACTACATCAACCGCTCAGCAATGATCTGGCAGAACCGGTTCGACCCGGCACGCGACATCAAGCGCGATTGGCAGGGGCTGTGGCAACTGACCGAGCAGAAGCCGCGCCTGCGTGACGAATTGCGCGGGTATTTCCGCAGCCGCGACGAGGACAATACATCGATATGAGGGCAACTTGCCCTCGAGACGCGACACGGATCGGCTTCGCGAGCGTCGAGACGACGCGGGCTGGCCGCCGCCGCTCAGCCCGGGATGCGCACCATCATCGAGGAGATGCCGTGCACGAAGCTGGAATAGACTCGCTTGGGTTCCTCCATCAGCTCGATGACCGGGAAGCGCTGCATGATCTCCTCCCACAGGATGGTCAGTTGCAGCTCTGCCAGGCGGTTGCCGACGCAGCGGTGGATGCCGAAGCCAAAGGATAGATGCTGGCGCGGACGGGCACGGTCGATGATGAAGCGGTCGGCGTTCTCGATCGCCTCATTGTCACGGTTGCCGGAGATGTACCACATCGCCAGCTTGTCGCCGGCGTGGATCGTCTTGCCGCCGACCTCGGCATCCTGCAGCGCGGTGCGGCGCATGTAGGCGATCGGCGTCTGCCAGCGGATGATCTCCGGCACCATGGTCTGCACCAGGGCAGGGTTCTCGCGCAGCTTGCGGTATTCGTCGGGGTGCTTGTTCAGCGCCCACAGGCCGCCGCTGATCGAATTGCGGGTGGTGTCATTGCCGCCAACGATCAGCAGCGCGCAGTTTCCCATGAACTCCATCGGGTCCATCTGGCGGGTCGCCTCGCCATGCGCCAGCATCGAGATCAGGTCCGGCGCCGGGGGGGCGTTCACGCGCTGGTTCCACAGCCCGATCATCGCCGCGGCCATCTTGCGCAGCTCGGTGAACCGCTCCTCCTCGGTCTTCACCAGCGCATCGGGATCCTTGAGGTTGGTGGTGGCGATGTTGGACCAGTAGGTCAAGTCCTGCCGCTGCTCAAACGGATAGTCGAACAGCGTCGCCAGCATCTGTGTCGTCAGCTCGATGGAGACGTGCTGCACCCAGTCGAAGACCTCATTGCGCGGCAGTCCGTCCAGGATCCGGGCGGCGCGCTCGCGAATGGTGCCGGCCATGTTGGCGAGATTGCCCGGGGCGACGATGGGAGCCACGACCATGCGCTGCACATCGTGCTTGGGCGGATCCATGGCGATGAACATCGCCAGCCGGTATTGGGTTTCCTGATCCAGCAGGGTAATGCCGGCGGCCGAGGAGAAGACCTTCGGATTGGTCTCCACCTGCATGATGTCCTTATAGCGGGTGACCGACCAGTAGGGACCGAACTGGCTGTCCGGGGTGTAGTGCACCGGGTCGTCGCGACGCAGCCGGGCAAACCAGTCGGGCCAGACATCGTTCTGGAACAGGCGCGCGTCAGCGACGTCCATTTCTTCAAGCTTCATGGTCCAGGGATCGCCCAACGGCGCGATGCTGACCGGCGCATCCATGTAAAGCCTCCTGCGGCTGGTTGCGATACGTTAAGATCTAAGCCCGGCGCGCGCAATTGCCTTGGCAGGCGCCGCGGCCGGATGTGCCCGGCTGGCCGTTCGGCTTTGGACCTGAGCATCTTGGGCCTGAGCATTCTGAGTTTGAGTATCTTGGGCGTGAACATCTGATGGACAGCCGCGCGGGTCCACGTCACGTTTGACTTTGAACAACGAGCGGACCGGGAATGATGCTGCCGAAGACGACACTGCACGAAGCGGAGGCTTTGCTGGCGGCCTGCCGGTCCAAGGGCGTGATCCTGGTCACGGCTGAAAGTTGCACGGGCGGTCTGATCGCCGCCGCGCTGACGGCGATTGCCGGATCCTCTGACGTGGTCGACCGGGGGTTCGTCACCTATTCCAACGACGCCAAGAACCAGATGATCGGAGTGCCGCTGGCGTTAATCGCGAGCCACGGGGCGGTCAGCGAACCGGTCGCCGCGGCGATGGCCGACGGCGCGCTTGCCCGCTCTAACGCAGCGATCGCGATCTCCGTCACCGGTGTTGCGGGCCCGGGTGGCGGCAGCGCGGAGAAGCCGGTCGGACTGGTATGCTTCGGGCTTGCCCGCACTGGCGTGCCGGTGATCACGCAGCGGCTGGTCTTCCCGGGCGACCGCACGGCGATCCGCGCGGCCACCGTGGAACATGCGCTGACCATGATCCGGACGGTATTGTGACGGAACCGCAGGGGTTGCTTGATGATTGCGCCGCGGCCCATGGACAGATCCCCTGCCCGTTCCCATTTGCGACGCAGGAGGTAAGCACGATGCAAGCGACTCTGAATGAACAAGTGATTGCCAAAAGCGACGATATCGTGGAGAGCGGGGGCTATGCCTATTTCCCGGCGGATGCCACGCGGCTGGAATGGCTGCAGAAGGCGGCAAAGACCGAATCGGACCATGCGTGCCCGCATGGCGTGCAGTTCTACGACGTTGTGCTGGACGGCAGCCGCTTTGAGCGGGCGGCATGGTCCTATGAGCGTCCGCAGCCAAAGATGCAGGCAGTGGGCGGCCGTTTTGGCTTCTGGAAGGCCGTGAAGGTCGCCTGATGCACGACGGCGAGGCCTGCGTTCATCGCTTCGCCTCGCCGCCAGCGGCCGGGCTGGGTGGCAGGCTTCGTCGGCATGCATTGGCTTCTGGGAAGGCGTGACGGCTGCGTTCGCTGAAGGTTCGTCTGCTGTGTCTTTGGTGCCTGTCGCTGATGGCGAGCGTCGCGGTAGGCGTTCTGCTGGTACAGCTATATCGGCAGTCTACCGTCGCCCAGGTCGGCCGAGCCGCAGCCGAAGTCACGCAGGGCTGCGAGAGCATCGAGCAACGCTATGTTTTCTATACAGCAGGCTGGCAGTCGGCAGCGCCGGTGCAGCCGGATCAAAACCTGGGTAAGGACCTTTTCGCCGTCGTCTCCCTCGCTTTGTCCCACAAGGACAAGCTTGAAGGCGGACTTTGGCAGGAAGGTGCAGGATCGCTTGCCTATGCCTACCCGACCTATGAAGGCAGCGGTCCGAAGACCGACCTGCCGGCGGCGGAGCGCGACGAAATTCAAGCGGTCAACCGGCTGGCCGTGCAGGACGACCAGCCGGTGGACCGCCGCATCAACAGCAAAAGCCAGACCCTGTTGCTGCACGCGTGCCCGCTGCGTGGCCCGTTGGCGGGCCTGTCGGCGTGGACGATGACACGCGTCCAGTCGGCTGCGGGGCTGCGGCCGCTGCAGTATTCCATCGGTATCCTGCTGGCGCTGATGGTCATGATGTCAGCCGGCTTGGGGCGCACCCTTTATGTCTGGGGACACCACGTCCGCGGCATCGAGGCAGCGCTGTCGGAAGCCGGGCCGGATGGCATGCCGGCGGTTCCGCGCACAGGGGAGAGGGAGTTCGACCGCATCATCGACGCGCTGAACGACGCCAGCTTGCGGCTGGCGTCGGCTCGCCATGAGGCAGAGCAGATGGCGGTCCGCGTCGCCCGCGCTGAGCGGCTGGCCGGGCTGGGGCGCGTCGCGGCAGGGGTTGCGCACGAGATCCGCAACCCGATCGCTGCAGCCCGGCTGCAGGGCGAGAATGCGCTGGCCGGTGACGACACACGCCGGCGTCAGGCGATCGCTGACATGCTGGGCCAGATCGATCGGCTGGACGACCACGTTAAAGAGCTGCTGGCGATGACCCAGCGGGTCGATCCGCATCCGGTGCGCATCGACCTGGCGGCGTTCCTGAACGAACAGGCGGCTCGTCATCGTGACACCGCGACCGCCAAGCATCTAGGCCTGAGCGTCGCGCCGGCTGAAGGCAGGGTATGGCTGGATCCGGCGGTGGTGGGGCGTGTGCTGGACAACCTGCTGACCAACGCGATCCGGCATGTGCCAGAGGCCGGCAAGGTTGTGCTGGCGGCGGAGCGGACGCCCGGTCTGCTGACCCTGACGGTCGCCGACAACGGCCCCGGTGTGCCGCCGGCCATGCAAGACCACCTGTTCGAGCCTTTCGTCACTGGCCGACCTGATGGCACCGGGCTAGGTCTGGCGATTGCCCGGGAGCTCGCCGACGCGCATGGCGGCAGCCTGGCACTGCGGTCCACGACGGTGGACAGTGGTAGCGTGTTCGCGCTGAGCTTGCCGCAAGACCAGGCAGCGCATGATAACGACGCATAGGTCACGTGGCCACATGAGCGACATCGCATGAGCACGATCCTGGTGGTTGATGACGACGCGGCTTTGCGCCAGGCGATTGCGACCACCCTGAGGGACCTGGGCCACAGCCCGGCGGAGGCAGCCGACGGTGCGGCCGCGCTGGAATGGCTGGCGCGCCAACGGGCCGACGCGGTGCTGCTGGATCTGCGCATGCCGGGCCTGGACGGGATGGAGGTGCTTCGGCGCCTTCGGATTCAGCCGGATCCGCCGCCAGTGGCGGTGCTGACCGCAGTGCCGACCAGTGCCAACACGATCGAGGCGATGCGGCTTGGCGCGGCGGACCATCTTGCCAAGCCCATCGGCCGAGCCGGGCTGCAGGCGCTGCTATGGCGCATGCTGCCCGATCCGGCCACCGATCCAGAACTGGCAGCCAAGGCCGCAAACCTTAAGGCTCCGAACGCCAAGGGGCCGTCCGCCAACGAGGGGGAGCTGATCGGCGCCAGTACGGCGATGCGCGACGTGCACAAGGCGATCGGCATGCTGGCGGACAGTGACACGACGGTGCTGCTGCTGGGTGAGACTGGCACCGGCAAGGAGGTTGTGGCCCGCGCCATCCACCGGCACGGCAAACGCGCCGCGGCGCCGTTCATTCCGGTCAACTGCGCGGCAATCCCTGGTGAGTTGCTGGAAAGCCTGCTGTTCGGGCATGTTCGCGGAGCGTTTACCGGTGCCGTGGCCGACCGCGCCGGGTCGTTTCGAGAAGCGCACGGCGGCACGCTGTTCCTCGATGAGGTCGGCGACATGGCGCTGGCCATGCAGGCCAAGCTATTGCGCGCGCTGCAGGAACGGGTGGTCACGCCGGTGGCCGGCCGGCCGGTGCCGGTCGACGTGCGGGTAATCGCTGCCACCCATCGCGATCTGCCCCAGGCGGTGCGGGACGGACGGTTCCGCGAGGACCTGTACTACCGGCTGGGCGTGGTGCCGCTGAACCTGCCGCCGCTGCGCGAGCGGCTGGCCGATATCATACCTTTGGCGGAGTGTTTCCTCGGCTCGTCCGGCGAAGCCGGCCCAGCGAAGCGGCTGGGTGCGGACGCCGCGGTACGGCTGCTGGCGCATCCCTGGCCGGGTAACGTACGCGAGCTGCTGAACACGATGAAGCGTGTCGCTGCCCTGGTGCGGCGGCCGGTGGTCGGCGCTGCCGACCTCGACTTCCTGGCCGACCATGCGCGGGGCGAGGCCGTCGCCGATCAAGGACGCCGCGAACCGATCGACTGGCTGGCCGGCACGCTGCCCGCGGCGGTCGCCCGGCTGGAGAGTGCGATGATCCGCCGCGCGCTGGATGCCAGCGGGGGCAACCGGGCACAGGCAGCGGAGGCACTGGGGATCCGGCGGCAACTGCTGTACCAGAAGCTACTGCGTTATGGGCTGGAGGTGTCCGCGAACGCGACCGCTTGTGTCCTCGAAGCGGACAGCGACCAGCCGGAGCCGCATGCCCCCGGGTAGCGGTGATTAACAACTCCACGGCGCTGACATGGTAGCGCCATCAGATTGATTCTGAGTGTGCTGCCTCGCCTGCTGAACAGCACTGACCAAGTCGGCCCGCTCAAAGGGTTTCTTCAGCACCAGGAAGCCGGTGGTCTTGATCCGGTCCAGCACGGCGTCACCATGGCCGGTGATCAGCAGCACCGGCAGCGTTGGCTGCTGGCTGTGGATCGAGGCAGTCAGCGCGATGCCATCCGGACCGTCCGGCAGCACCAGGTCGGTGACCAGGATGTCGACCTTACCGTCGGCGCGCTGGAAGCATTCGAGAGCCTGGTCGGCGTCCTGCGCCGTCATCACGGAGTAGCCGATCATCTCCAGCAACTGCGCGGTCACCGAGCGGAAGGTTTCGTCATCGTCGACCAGCAGGATGGTCCCCTGAAGCTCAGCGGCAGGGCCGGTCGAGCTGGGCGCCGTGACTGGAATGTCGACCTGCCGCGGCAAGTAGATGGTGACGGAAGTTCCCCTGCCCGGCTGGCTTTCAAGGTAGACGAACCCGGCCGACTGGCGGACGAAACCCTGCACCATCGAAAGCCCCAGCCCGGAGCCTGAACCGACTGACTTGGTGGTGAAGAACGGGTCGAAGACGTGATCCAGAATCTCGGCCGGAATCCCCTGACCGGTGTCGGTCAGGGTGACCGCGACGAAGTCCCCGCTCATTTCCGTCTGGCCAGGCAGGCGGACGAGGTTGGCGTTCCGGGTCTGCAGGCGCAGCGTGCCGCCGTTCGACATCGCGTCCGCCGCGTTCATTGCCAGGTGCAGGATAGCGACCTCGAACTGATTCGGGTCGACGCGGACGAAGCCGACATCGCCTGCAAGGTCCATATCAATGGCGATATCGCTCCGCAGCCTTGCCCGCAGCATCTCTTGCATGGTCCGGAAGTAGCGGTTGAGGTCGATGACCTCGGGGCGCAGGTGCTGGCGGCGGGCGAATGCCAGCAAGTGCTGGATCAGGACTGCCCCGCGCTGGGCGCTGCGCATTGCTGCATCGAGCCGCGGCAGTTGCGGATGCCGTTGTCCCAGGCGCAGGCTCGCCAACTCGATGTTGCCGACGATGGCGGCCAGCAGGTTGTTGAAGTCATGGGCAACACCGCCGGTCAGCCGCCCCACCGCCTCCATCTTGCGGACCTCGTGAAGGGCCGCTTCGGCCTGCTGCTGGGCCTGCATAGCCGCCTCCAGGGCCTGAGTCCGCTCCTGCACCCGGCGCTCCAGATCCTGTTCGCGTGATCCGATGGCCGCGGCCATGGTGTTGAACGCGGCCCCCAGCCGGCCAAACTCTGAGGTGAGGTCAGCAAATGGCGCACGCACCTCCAGGTTGCCCTGACGCCATTGCTCGGCGGTCTGCAGCAGCAGGCGGATCGGCCGGCTGATAAACAGGCGCGCACCCAGCGCGGCCAGCATCAGGGCCAACACCGACGACCCGGCGATGACCATCAGGTCGCGCCGATTGGCCGCCTGGGACTGGCTGAACAGATCCTCCTTGTCCAGACCGACAGACAGGGTCAGCCCGGACGGTCCGGTCGGCAGCGGCGCATAGGAGTAGATCCTGGAGATGCCATCGAAACCCACAGCCTCCTGCACGCCTTCACCGCCGCTGAGCAGGTAGCTGTGCGACTTGCTGGAGATCTGCGTGCCGACGAACTGCTCGCGGTTCGGGAAGCGGGCGATCACAGTGCCCTGTCGGTCGATCACCGAGACGGTGGCCTTGGGCGGCAGCGGGGCGTGCGCCAGTTCGTCGTTGAGCCAGTCGAGGCTGAGCCCGGCGGCAACGACGCCGCCTATTTTGCCGTCGGTCAGGTCGTACGGCTGGGCCAGATAGATCGCCCTCTGCCGCGTCTGGCGGTCGACCTCATATTCGCCAAGGACCAACCCCTGCTGGGCGATCGCCTGACGGAAGTATGCATGCCCACTGAGCACCGCGTCAGGCGAGGCCAGGCCACCGGTGCACAGCGGATGACCGTCCGGGTCGGTGGCGACCAAGCTGAGATACTGTGGATAGGCCTTGACCAGCGCCGCAAGGAAACCGCTGCACACTGCCCTTTCGCCGGTCTGCAGGGTTGGTGAGCGGGAGATCGCCGTCATCAACTGGCGTGCACCTTCGATCAGGCGCGAATCGTCCTGCGCCACCAGGCGGACCAGGCGCAAGGCTTCCTCCTTGCCTTCCTGCGCCCGCATCGCCTGGGCTTCGGAGTGGTTGTGAATGTCGATTGCGACCATCGGCAGCAATGTCAGGACGAGCAGGGCGATCAGACGGATCAGCAGCGTCATTGCGCTGGCGGCCTTGCACCGCACCGACGGTCCTTGCTGGCCACACCGATTGCAGGATCTCTGCAGCGTGCCTGCGTCCCGCTTGCTTCCCAGCCGGTCCTTTTCAGTGCATCTGCGATATGACCCGGCGTTTGATGTTCCAGCCTTTGTCGGAAGTCAATCCACCTAAAGGCTGCCAACCGGGATTGCCAGCAGATAAGTGAACGCCGTGTATTCGATAATTGCATTGCTGTGATCTCGTCACATACATTCCGACATCTTTCAAGATACGATCTCACACATAGTAGAGAGCGAAGCTACTGATATATCTGCAATCACCTTCTGCTCATAACCCCAACCGCAGTCTTCGGAGGCGGTGACCGTTGCGATAGTGATGCAACGGACTTTGGCAAATCGCCGCTTGGCCTGTGCTTCCGATTATCTCGCAGCTTTGCTTCGACAGTCAGCGTGATGGCTGTTCAAGCGATTCCGCTGTCGATCGGCGGTGTTGCATTGACTTCGGCGGGTCCGCCCGCCATAACCCAGCAGATCCGGGACACTCTGCAACCCGGTCCCTGCCTTACGCAGGGGCTACGCCGCTCCGCGAGGGTTCGCGCAGCGGCGCTTCATTGTTTGGAGCAACGCCAACCGTGTTCGAAGCACTTTCGGACAAGCTTTCAGGGGTCTTCGACCGGCTTCGCACCCGCGGGTCGCTGAACGAGGCCGATGTCACCGAGGCGCTGCGCGAAGTGCGCCTGGCGCTGCTGGACGCCGACGTCGCGTTGCCGGTGGTGCGTGACTTCATCGCCCGGGTTCGCGAACGGGCGGTCGGCGCCGAGGTGCTGGACTCGGTCACGCCTGGCCAGCAGGTGGTCAAGATCGTCAACGACGTGATGATCGAATCACTTGGCGGCGAAGGCGCGGTGCCGATCAATCTCGCCGCCGCAGCCCCGGTGCCGATTTTGATGGTGGGTCTGCAGGGCTCCGGCAAGACCACGACCTCGGGCAAGATTGCCAGGCGCTTGAAGGACCGGTTGAAACGGCGCGTGCTGCTGGCCAGCCTGGACACCCAGCGCCCCGCGGCCCAACTGCAGTTGGCGCAACTGGCCGAACAGGCGGGCGTGCCCAGCCTGCCGATCGTCGCCGGCCAGACGCCGGTGCAGATAGCGAACCGTGCGATGGATGCCGCCAGGCGCGAGGGGTTCGACGTCGTCATACTTGATACCGCCGGCCGGCTGTCGATCGACGAGGCGCTGATGGACGAGGTGCGCAGCGTGCGCGCCGCGACCAACCCCGCGGAGACGCTGCTGGTGGTCGATGCGATGACCGGCCAGGACGCCGTCAATACGGCCAAGGCGTTCAATGAGGCGCTGTCGGTCACCGGCATCGTGTTGACCCGGATGGACGGCGACGCCCGCGGCGGTGCAGCGCTGTCGATGCGGGCGGTAACCGGTGCGCCGATCAAGCTGATCGGTGTTGGTGAGAAGCAGGACGCGCTGGAGGACTTCCACCCCGAACGCGTCGCCGGCCGCATCCTGGGCATGGGCGACATCGTCGGCCTGGTCGAACGTGCGTCAGAGACCATAGACCAGGCCGAGGCGGAGAAGCTCGCCGCCAAGATGATGCGCGGCAAGTTCGACCTGGAGGACTACGCCAGCCAGCTACGCCAGATCAGCAAGATGGGCAGCCTGTCTGGCATCCTGGGGATGCTGCCGGGGGTGGGCAAGCTGAAGCAGCAGTTGGAGGGGGCGGACCTCGACACCAGGATCCTGAAGCGGCAGGCGGCGATCATCTCATCGATGACGGTCAAGGAGCGGCGGGCGCCGGACATCATCAAGGCGAACCGCAAGAAGCGCATTGCCGCCGGTTCAGGCACTTCGGTGCAGGAGGTCAACCGGCTGCTGAAGCAGTTCGACGACATGTCTACAATGATGAAAAAAATGAACAAAATGGGGCAGAAAGGCCTGATGCGCCACGGCCTGGGTGCGCTGATGCCGAAAGGCATGCCGCCGCAGAATCGCCGGCCGTTCTGAGCCATTCCGACCCGTTCGCCTGATGGAGTTTGATTTGATGCAGTATGTTTTCAAGGAGTTTGGCTCATGGGCCTGAAGATCCGCCTCGCCCGCGCCGGCGCAAAGAAGCGCCCATACTACCACATTGTCATTGCCGACAGCCGCAGCCCGCGCGACGGCCGCTTCATCGAGCGGGTGGGCAGCTACAACCCGATGCTGCCGGCCGAGCACATCGACCGGGTGCGGCTGAGCGACGAGCGGGTGACGCACTGGCTAGAGAACGGTGCGGTCGCGACGGAGCGGGTGGCAAAGTTCCTCGGCAAGGCCGGTCTCGCGCCGATGCCGCAATGGAACGAGCAGCCGCGGCAGTCCGCGCCGAAGAAGAAGGCGCAGGAGCGGGCGAAGGCTAACGCATCGGCGGCGGCCTAAGGTCCGACCGTGCCGGAAAGCCGCATCCAGGTGGGCGTGATCGGCCGGGCACATGGGGTGCGTGGCTGGGTGAAGGTCACCAGCCACACAGCCGACCCATCGGACCTCACCGCATATGGGCCGTTGTTTGATTCGCAGGACCAGGTGCTGCGGCTGAACTGGAAGGCGGACGGCATCGCCGAGGTCACCCGTGTGGTCAATGGCGTGCCGGTCCGGATCTCCAACCGCGCTGAGGCTGAGAAGCTGACCAACACAAGGCTGTTCATCGATCGCTCGGCGTTGCCGCCGGCCGATGCGGACGAGTTCTACCTTGCTGACCTCATCGGTCTGACCGCGGTTGACTTTGCCGGCGAGCCGCTCGGGCGTGTCTCGGTGGTGCACGACTACGGCGCCGGAGCCAGCCTGGAGGTTGAGCGTCCAGCCGCGTCCGCGTTGCTGATCCCGTTCACCGCCCATTGTGTGCCAACGGTTGACCTTGGCGCCGGACGGCTGGTGGTGGTGTTACCGGACGAGGTCGTAGTGCCCTTCGATAACGAGCAGGCGGCATGACCTGGCGCGCCTCCGTGCTGACACTCTTTCCGGCGATGTTTCCAGGGCCGCTGGGGCAGACGCTGGCCGGGCGGGCGCTGCAAGGCGGCGTGTGGTCGCTGGATGTCAGCGATATCCGCGGCTTCGCCCGCGACAAGCACAAATCGGTGGACGACACCCCGTTCGGTGGTGGAGCGGGCATGGTGCTGCGGCCGGATGTCGTCGATGCAGCGGTCGCCTCGGTGGCGGATGCCCGACCGTTGATGTGCCTGACGCCGCGCGGACGCCGCTTTGGCCAGCGCGATGCGCAGCAACTGGCCGATGGGCAGGGTGTCATCTTGCTGTGCGGCCGCTATGAGGGGATCGACCAGCGGGTGATCGAGGCCCGCGGCATGCAGGAGTACAGCATTGGCGACTACGTGCTGTCTGGCGGCGAGCTGCCGGCGATGGTGCTGCTGGACTGCATCGTGCGGCTGCTGCCGGGGGTGATGGGCACGGCTGAAAGCGCCGAGGATGAAAGCTTCTCAGCCGGGCTGCTGGAGTATCCGCACTATACCCGTCCGGCAGTGTGGGAAGGACGCAATGTGCCCGATGTACTGCTGTCGGGGCATCACGCTGCGGTGGCGGCCTGGCGGCGGGCGGAATCGGAACGCATCACGCGCGAGCGCCGGCCCGATCTGTGGGCCGCGGCGGCGAAAATATAGGAAAGCAAGAGGACAAGACGATGAACATCATCCAGCAGTTTGAAGCGCAGCAGGTCACCCGCCTGACTGGCGCCCGGGCGGTGCCCGATTTCATCCCCGGGGATACGCTGCGGGTATTGGTGAAGGTCGTCGAAGGTGAACGCACGCGCACCCAGGCCTTTGAGGGCGTGTGCATTGCCCGTTCCAACAAAGGGCTGAACAGCAACTTCACCGTGCGCAAGATCAGCTATGGCGAGGGTGTGGAGCGCGTGTTCCCGCTCTATGCGCCAACCATCGCCGAGATCATGGTGGTGCGTCGCGGCGACGTGCGGCGGGCAAAGCTGTACTACCTGCGCGGACGCAGCGGCAAGTCGGCGCGCATTGCCGAACGGGCACGCGCGACGACGGAAACCTCGGCCGAAGCGGCGGAGTAACCTCGCCACGACGGAAGCCCAAAGGAAACGGCCACATCGAGCGTGGGATGCAGTCCATGACTGATTGCTCAATGCGGCCGTTCGTCTCAAGTTACGATGATCGCTGACACAACGAGGCCTCATGCCAGGGCCTCGCCCACCCGGTTAGGTAATGGTGTAAGGACCGCTGACGAGTTCGCCGATCACCTGATTGCTGGAATTCAGCGCCTGCACCCAGATGTAAGCCGAACCCGGCGTGTTGGTGGTCGTGGTCAGCGCTAGATACCAGACAGCCTGATATGTGTTGTAGGCTCCGCTGCTTGCCTGCCACGCCGTCGGAACAGTCGTTGCACTCGTGCTCCACTGCGCCTGGATGGTCGTCGGCAAGCCACTGACTACGGCTTGGGTGGCCGGGGCCGGAACAGTGGCCGTGTTATGCGCAATCGACGTCGAAGTTGACGGCGATGCCAAGGAGATCGTGCTGGAGTACGATGTCACAGTGGTTGCCGCTGACCATGCGCCGGCCGTCGCGGCGTTGGTCGCCTGCACCTCCACATCGATCGCCGCCCCGCCGGTCAGGCCGGTCAGTGTGTACGGGCTGGTCACACCAGTCACCACTGTCCAGGTGTTCGCACCCGAAGGGCTGGTGCGGATGTTATAGCCGGTCGCGGCACCATGCGTGTTGTCTGCCGCCGGTGCCGTCCAGGTCACCACAAGCTTGCCGACGGTGCCATCCGCCGGCGCCACCACGCTGGTAATTGCCGGCGCATTGGGTGCCTGCGGACCGGCTACCCCGGTGGTGAGCGTGCTGGTAGCTGACCATACGCTGCTTCCGGCGGCATTCGTGCCTTGCAGTTGAACGTCGATCCTCGCCTGACCGGGCAGACCCGACAGGTCATATGGGCTGCTGACGCCCGACACCAGCGTCCAGTTGCCAGCGCCGGTGGGGCTGTAGTGCAGGTTGAACCCGGTGGCCGCGCCGTGCGTGGCGTCAATCGCCGGGGCGGTCCAAGCCACCACAAGGTCGCTGCCGTTGCCGTTCGCTAGCGATACGCTGCCGGGTGCATTGGGCGCGGCGGTGACGGTGACCGGCGTGCTGATCGCCGACCAGGCGCTGACGCCAGCGGCATTCGTGCTTTGCAGTTGCACGTCGTACGAAGTTCCCACCGCCAAGCCTGCCAGAGAATATGGGCTGGCGACACCGGAAACGGTGGTCCAGGCTCCAGCGCCCGAAAGGGAGAACTGCAGGTTGAACCCAGTAGCGGCGGCGTGCGTGCCATCGACTGCTGGATTTGCCCAGGTCACGACGAGGGTGCCGGCCGGCCCTTGTGCCAGGGACACGCTGCCGGGCGGGTTTGCCGTCTGCGGGGTTGGTGTGGGCGTCGGTGTCGGAACTGGCGCTGGCGCGCTGGCCTTCGTGTGCGGCATCATCGTCGCCATGCCCCGGTAGAGCGGACGCGGTGTTGGAGGATAAATCGGCATTGTTGATATAGGGTCCTGTTGATCTCGAAGTGTGCCCGAGACAGTCCGATTGGGCTCCCCGATATGTTAGTTATCATAACATTGTTCAAGAGGTTCGCCAGCGAAACAATCGAAATACCGATTGACTTTCATGCAAAGAGGAAGAAACCTGCTAAAGTTATATGTTAGATAAAATGACGCAGAAGACGAACGGGTGATCCCAAATGTTGCGGCCAAAGGCAACGAGCGCCTGCGGATCGAGGTCCGGCCTCGCCGCGTGTTGCTCCTTGCTCCATTCAGCGTGGCTGTGGGTGAAGTAGTCCGGGTGCTCGGGGTTCAGGCCGATCGGGTTTTGCAGCACACGGCGGACAGGACGCGCTCGGGCGCCGTCTCGACCGCCTTCAGGCAGAAGCTGCCGCCGATGCAGCCGCCCAGCACGTGGAACGTCTCAAAGCCTAGATGATCCATCAGCGCGACATGGTCGGCAGCATAGATATGCCAGCCATGGTCCGCACGGATTGCGGTGCGGGAGGCCCCGGCGTTGCGCTGGTCCATAGCGATGGCGGCGAAGCCGGCCTGCGGCAACGCCTGCGTCCAATCGACCCAGGGTCTCGGCGGCCCATCCGGCGACACCGGCCACATTTGCATGCGGGACCGCAGGCCACCTGGGGCGAACAACAGCACGGCAGGGCCTTCGCCGTAGATCTGGTGATGGATCTCGCCATCAGGGCGTTGCAGCTCCGGCAAATGCAGCCCCCTTCGTTGTCGCTGGCAGGCTGCGCGCAGCCGCGGGTCGCCGCAAGTCAGCCAAGCAGATGCCTTGCCTCGGCCGCGTCGGCGGCGATCTGCGCCTTCAGGGCATCAAGGCCGGAGAACTTCACTTCCGCGCGGATGTAGACGTGCAGAGCGACGGTGATCTCGGTGTCGTAGATGTCGGCGTCGAAGTCGAACAGGTTGACCTCCAGGCGGCTTTCCGGGCCGGCATTTACCGTCGGGCGGCGGCCAATGTTGGCCACGCCCTTGTGGCTAGAGCCGTCGGCGAGGCGGATGGTGACGGCGTAGACGCCCCGTGCCGGCTCCAGGTGGCGACCTAGCGGCACGTTGGCGGTGGGAAAGCCGATGGTGCGGCCGCGCTTGTCGCCGTGGCCGACGATACCGCGGATCGTCCAGGGGCGTCCCAGCTCCATCGTCGCACGTTCCGGATAGCCATCCTGCAAAGCTCTTCGGATGCGGGTGGAGGACAACGGTCCCTGCAGATCGGTCACCGGGGGCACCAGGGTCAGGCCCATGCCCAGTGCCTCGGCCCGGCCGGTAAGGAAGCCGGTGTTGCCGCCACGCCGGTGGCCAAAGGCGAAGTCCTGGCCGGACACCAGATGGCGGGCGCCGAGGGCATCGTGCAGGACCAGGCCAACGAAGTCGTCTGCGGCCATCAGGCTGAAGTCGTGGTTGAACTGCAGCTCATACAGCAGGTTGACGCCCAGCGCCTGAAGCGCGTCGGCACGTTCCGGCGACAGGGTCAGGCGGAACGGCGGATCGTCGGGGCGGAACACCTCGCGCGGATGGGGTTCGAAGGTCAGCACCGCCAGCGGTGCGTCGGGCCGGGCGGCATGCGCGGCACGGATGACGCTGGCGTGGCCGAGGTGGACACCATCGAAATTGCCCAGTGCGACGGTCGCACCGCGGGCGTCAGGCGGTATCGCCCGCCAGTCGGTGAAGATCCGCATCAGCCGCGGGCTGGCACCAGGACAATGGCTTCGCCGTCGATCACCACACTCTCCTTTACCATGCAACGTGTATGCAGGGTGGCGCTTTTCCGCGGCAGGTTCAAATCAGTGATTTCCACGCTGGCGGTGACAGTCTGGCCGATGCGCACCGGGGCGCGGAAGCGCAGCGACTGGCTGAGGTAGATCGTGCCGGGCCCGGGCAGGCGGGTGCCGAGCACGGCGGAGATCAGGCCGGCGGACAACATGCCGTGGGCGATACGGCCGGCGAAGCGGGACTGGGCGGCGAGTTCCTCATCAAAGTGGATTGGGTTGGTGTCCAGGCTGACGGCGCCGAACAGCAAGATATCGGCTTCGGTGATGGTCTTGGCCAGGCTGGCCGTTTGGCCAACATACAGATCCTCAAAGACGTAGCCGTCGGACATGCCGCACGTTCCAGGTTGAAGGCGCTGTCTTTGCGGCAGGCGGCAGACGGCGGCAACCCGGTAGACAGCCACGGCCGGCTCGCGCACAAGGTCTTGATCTCGGAGTGAGGGAGCACGATGCCGGCGACACAGGTTGGAAATGCCGAGGATCTGCTGGAGGAACTGTCGGCCTGGGTCAGGCTGGAAACGCCGTCGACGGATGGGGCGGCGGTCAACCGGCTGATGGACGTGGCGGAAGCAGAGCTATCCCGCGCGGGCGCGGCGCTGACGCGCGTTCCCGGGCGTGACGGGTTCGGCGACAACCTGATTGCGCGGACGCCTGGCGTGGGCAAGCCGGTTTTGGTTGCCGGCCACCTGGATACGGTGTGGTCGCACGGCACGCTGCAGACGATGCCGTTCAGCGTGAACGGAACGAAGGCGCATGGGCCAGGCATCTACGACATGAAGGCTGGCAGCTTCATCGCATTCCACGCCGTCCGCTCAATCCTGCGCCAGGGCATCGAGACGCGGCGGCCGATCGTGCTGCTGCTGACACCGGATGAGGAAGTGGGCAGCCCGACCAGCCGCTGGCTGATCGAGCGGGAAGCGGCGCAGGCGGCGGTGGTGCTGATCCCGGAGCCGGCGGGCGCCGGGGGCGCCTGCGTCACCGCCCGAAAAGGCGTCGGCCGGTTCACCATGCGGGCGGAGGGGCGCGGATCGCATGCCGGCAGCGCGTTCCAGGACGGCGCCTCGGCGATCGTCGAGCTTTCGCAGCAGATCATCGGCCTGCACCGCATGGTGGATGTCGAGCGCGGCATCACGCTGAACGCCGCGCCGATCTGGGGCGGTTCCCGGCCGAACGTGATTGCGCCGGAAGCCGGCTGCGAGATCGACCTGCGGGTCAATTCGGTGGCCGACGGCGTGCTCATGGAAGAGCGGCTGCTGGGTTTAACGGCCAAGACCCCCGGCTGCCGGGTTTTTATCGAGGGTGGCATGAATCGGCCGCCTTATGTGGAAAGCGCCGGGATCTCCGCGTTGTACGCGCATGCGCAGGGGGTGGCGCAGCAAGTGGGACTGGCGCTGCCGAAGCAGCACCGGGGCGGCGGATCGGACGGGAACTTTGCCGCTGCGCTGGGGGTGCCGACGCTTGATGGGCTTGGGTGCCCCGGATCGGGTGCGCACGCCAGTCACGAGCATATCCTATGGCGACATCTGGCGCAGCGAGCGGCACTGATGGCGGGGTTGCTGGAGACGCTGGATCAGGCAGTCTGAGCGGCTGCCAGTTCTTTCAAACGGCATGGCCACACCGGTGGTAAGCGTGATCACCGGCCGCGGTGCTGTCTGAGTTGGATATCGGCAGCCATGGAGGCGCAGTGCTGCCGTTGGGTAACGGCAGTACTTGAGTTTGCAGGTGTCGCGCCGTCGCATCTGCTGGCGGCGAACTACCACATCGGGTCAGGCCGCCGCGCGCCACCTATACCAGCCAGGTCGCTTCGTTCTCGCCCCACTCCCGCCCATCGCGCAGACGCGTCTCCAACCGGCGGAACTCCTCGATCAGGAAGTCGATGACGACGCGCGTGCGCTGCGCCAGGTGCCGGCGGGACGGATAGACGATGAACATCTGGCGGCGGCGTGCCACATAGTGCGGCAGCAGCCGGTACAGCCGCCCAGTGCGGATCTCTGGCAAGGTCAGCGGGTCACCCAGCAGGGCAATGCCGTAGCCGGCCAACGCGGCCTGACGGACGACCAGGCTGTTGTTTGACCGGAAGGAACCACTGACCTCCACGTCGACGGGGCCGTCTGGCCCGGCGAACAGCCAGTGGTTACTTTCTGGTCCCATATCGTGGATGATGCAGGTGTGCCTGGCCAGATCGGACGGAGCCTCCGGCGCGCCAAAACGTTCAAGGTAGGCCGGGGCGGCGACAGGAGCGGATTCCATGGTACCCACGGCGCGGGACACCAGCGACGTGTCGGCGGACTGACCGAACCGCAGCGCCAGATCAAGCCGTCCTGAGACAAGATCATCCATCTGTTCGCTGACCACCATCTCGACCGCCAGACCCGGATGCCGGTTCAGCAAGGTGATGAAATCAGAGACCAGAAGAATGGCCGCGCCTACCGGTATGCCGATGCGGACCAAGCCGGTGGGGGTGCCGCCGTTCTTGCCGAAGGTGTCCTCAAGATCCTCGGCCTCCTCCAGCAGGGTGCGCGCCCGGACCAGCAGGCTCTGACCCTCATCGGTCAGGCTGAGCTTGCGCGTGGTGCGCTGGAACAGCCGGACACCAAAATGCTCCTCAAGCTGGGCGACCTGGCGGGTGACGGCGGACTGGCTGCTGTTGGATTCCCGCGCAACGGCGGAAAATGAGCCCGTTTCGGCGACGCGGATGAATGCATGCAATCCGTTGATCAAATCCATCGTCTAGCCATTTTCCGTTGATGTTCCGTACATGCCTGACGTTCAAGCGACCGCGACCCCGTCCGTCAACGGAAGGCGGCCTCGGTAAACACATGGCACTTAAGCGTGCATATCATGAGCCGGTGAAGGCGGACTGCCTGCACAACCGGCGTTCGAGGGCCAGGCTCGTCGTAAGACGACCGTCATGACATGGTCGCGGATACGCCTTATGACAATTCCCGGGATGCGCTCTCGCTACGCTTGAAACCATCCGAGGCGGTTGCGGCGCCAGGCGTGGCCGACCGCATGGGCGATGATCAGGTCGCCAGGCGGCGGGCCAGCGACTGGAAAACCGGCACGGCCGCGGCGAGCTCGGCCAGACTGACAGCTTCGCCCGGCCGATGAGCCACGCCGATATCACCGGGTCCCATTACCACGCAGGGCGCGATGGCCTGCAACACAGAGGCATCAGTGCCGAACGGAGCCGTGGTCGCCGGCTGTCCGCTAGCCTCGGTGCATTGACGCACGAAGGGATGCGCCAGGGGCAACTCGGGCGGCCGCCCCTCCTCGGCCTCAGTGACCGTCACCCCATGGCGGACAGCAGCCTGATGCACCGCGGCCTGCACCGGGGCCGGGTCTATAAGTGCCGAATAACGGAACTTGATGCGAGCGGTCGCCACCGGAACGGTGACGTTGATGGCAGTGGCATGGTTGTCAATGACAACGTTGAAGTCGCTGAACGGCGGATCATAGGCGGCATCCTGCAGGGCGGGATCGGTCAGCAGCCGCTCGAACAGGGTCTTCATCTCGGCCAGGAACGGGATCAGCGCCCAGTTGGCGTTGCGGCCAGTACCCTTGGCACTGTGCGCCTGGATGCCGCGCGCGACGCAGGTGAACACGATGTGGCTGCGATGGCCGCGCACCGGCTGCAGGCCAGTCGGTTCCACCACCAGGATGGAAACTGGTGGTGAGGCCTTCACCAGGGCCGAGCGCTGGACGATGGTGTGAGCGCCCTGCTTGGTGGTCTCCTCGTCAGTGGTGATCAGGAAGCTGAGCGGGATGTTCCGCGGCAGGCCCTGGGCTGCGACAATGGCGGCGGCCACCGGACCCTTCATGTCGGTGCTGCCCAGCCCATGCAGCATGCCATCCTGGTCGATCCGTGCCGACCAGGGATCGTCCTGCCAGCCGGTGTCGGGCACGGTGTCCATGTGGCCGGAGAACGCCAGGCCACCCGGGCCGCCGCGGTGGGCGACTAGAACCCGCTTGGCCACACCGGCGGCGTCCTGATAGTCGATGCGCTCGATCTCGAAGCCGTCTAGGGCGGGCTCAATACGCTCGGCGACAGCATGGTTGGAAAGCGCGCTGCGGCTGTCCAGGGCAACGAGGTCGCGGGTCAGCTCGGCGATCGCCGCGGTTGGATCGTTCATAGCATGTGGATACGCCGGGTGGTGGCGAGGGTGCAACCTGACCCATGCTTGAGCACCGCAGCGGTTTCGACCACACTCATTCGCATGTCGGCAGAATATCTTGATCCGCGTTCCGGAGCCACGTTTCCGCTGGCGGAGCCGCGTTGGTGCGGTGCGCATCAGGAGCCATTGCTGCTGACGCCGCTGCCCGGCCTGACCCGGCCGCAGATCGACACCGGCGTGCGCAGCCTGTGGCGCTACCACGCGGCGCTGCCGCTGCAGATTGAGGCACCGATCACGCTGGGCGAGGGCATGACGCCGCTGCTGCCTGCCACTGTGGCCAACGTACAGGTGCTGCTGAAATGCGAGTGGTTCAACCCGACCTGCAGCTTCAAGGACCGCGGCGCCAGCGTGATGCTGTCGCTGCTGCGGGCGCAGGGGGTGAGCCATGTGCTGGAGGACAGCTCCGGCAACGGCGGTGCCGCGATCGCTGCCTATGCCGCGGCGGGCGGGATGGCGGCGACGATCCTGGCACCGGAGTCGACCAGCCCGGCGAAAACGGTGCAGATGCGGGCACACGGAGCGACCGTGGCGCTGATCCCTGGCTCTCGCCAGGATACGGCGGATGCGGCGGTCGCGCGGTCAGCCGAGTTGTTCTACGCCAGTCACAACTGGCACCCGTTCTTCCTGCAGGGCACGAAGACCCTGGCATACGAGTTGTGGGAAGATCTTGGCTTTCGCGCACCCGACAACGTCATTACGCCATGCGGCGCGGGATCGAATGTGCTGGGCTGCGAGATCGGCTTTTCCGAGCTGCTGCGGTCGGGGCAGATCGAGACGTTGCCGCGGATCTTTGCTGCTCAGCCGGCCAACTGCGCGCCGATCGCCGCGGCATTCATGGCAGGGTCGGACAGCCCGGTGCCGACCGAGATCTCTCCCACCATGGCGGAGGGCACCGCGATTGCCCACCCGGTGCGGTTGCGGGAAGTGCTGGGTACGCTGCGCGAGACACGTGGCGGCGCGGTGACCCTGACCGAGGCGGAGATCGCCGCGGCGACCCTGGAGTTGGCGCGGATCGGCATCTATGTGGAGCCGACCTGCGCCCAGGCGGCGGCTGCGTTTGGCAAGCTGCTGCAGACCGGGACGATCACGCCGGAGCAGACGACCGTGCTTGTGATGACCGGCACCGGGCTGAAGGCGACGCCGCGGATCGCCGAACTACTGGGGGTGACGCTGTGAGGCGTGACAGGGTCCCGACAAGTGCGGATTTGGCATTGGGTGCGCTGGCATGACGTCGCCACGGATTGGACTGCTGGGCTTCTCGATAGAGTGCAACCGCTTCGCGCCGGTGGCGACGGAGGCGGACTTCCAGACACGCACGCTGATCGGTGGTGAAGCGATGCTGGCCGATGCACGCTGCGCGGCACCCGGCATGCTGGGCGAGATGCCGGGCTTCGTCGCGGCGATGGATCAGGCGGGGGCATGGCGGCCGGTGCCGGGCCTGCTGGCGATGGCTGAACCGAACGGTCCGGTGGAGCAGGCGTTCTTCGCTAAGCTGCTGCGACGGTGGGAGCAGGATCTGACCGAGGCGGGCGAGGTGGATGGAGTCTACCTGGTGCTGCACGGCGCGGGGCTGACCACCGAAGATCACGATCCGGAGGGAACGCTGCTGGCGCTGGTGCGGCGGATGGTCGGGCCGAATGTGCCGGTGGTGGCGACGTTCGACCTGCACGCCAACGTCTCCGACGCGGATGTGACGCTGCTGGACGGGTTTGTCGGCTACCGCGCCAACCCGCATCTGGACATGCGGGAGCGTGGGGCCGAGGCGGCAGTGCTGCTGCGCCGCCTGCTTGCTGGAACGCGCAGCTTCCTGGCGCGCGTCCGGCTGCCGATCGTGCCGCCGACGGTGACGCAGTTGACGGGTGCGGACGCGCCGCAGCGGCCTTACGGAGAACTGATCGACCTGGGTCAGCAGCGGATGACGGAGCCGCGTTATGCCGGGCGGGTGCTGAATGTCTCGGTGATGGGCGGGTTCGCGTTCGCCGACACGCCGTTCAACGGCCTGACGGTGGTGGTGACGGCGACCGACCAGGCGGCGGCCGATGGGCTGGCGAAGGAGGTCGCCGAGGCTGGATGGGCGCGCCGCGACCGGTTCCGCCCGGTGCTGACGGCGCTGCCGGAGGCGGTGGCGCTGGCCAAGGCGACCGAGGATCCGAGGCGGCCGGCCCTGATCTTTGCCGATGTCGCCGACAACCCCGGCGGCGGCGGGCGCGGCAACACGATGGCGATCCTGCAGGCGTTCCATGCGGCGGGCGTGCGGGATGCGCTGGTCGGTGTTATCCATGATCCTGCCCTGGCGCAGGAGGCGCATGCGAAGGGCGCGGGTGCCCGCTTCCTGGCTGACTTCAACCGCGGCGGGGGCGACGCGTTCTCCCGCCCGTTCAGCGCGCCCGCGGTGGTGGGCGGGCTGCTCGACCAGACGATCCGCGGCCGGCGGGGGATCTATGCCAACAATACACTGACGATCGGGCCGGCTGCGGCGCTGGTGCTGGACGGGATCACCGTGGTGGTGCTGACGCATCGCTATCAATGCGCGGATCCGGTGTTCTTTGAGGCGTTCGGGCTGGACATTGCCGCGGCCCGCGTCGTTGTGGTGAAGTCCCGCGGCCATTTTCGCGGCGGTTTCGACGAGTTCTTCCGCCACGACCAGGTCGTCGAGGTGGATGCGCCCGGGCTGACCAGCCCGATCCTGTCGCGCTTTCCCTGGCGCCACATGCCGCGGCCGGTGCTACCGATCGATGAGACCGCGTACTGGACGCCGCCGGCATGATGCTGAGCGACCTGCCCACCCCGTGCCTGGTGCTGGACCGGCTTATCCTGCAACGCAATATCAGCGACATGGCCGCGGTGTTGTCGCGGCTGCGGGTGCCGCTGCGCCCGCACATGAAGACCGCCAAGTCGGTCGAGGTGGCGCGTCTGGCGACGGCCGGGCAGCCGGGCGGCATCACCGTCTCCACGCTGGCCGAGGCCGCGTATTTCCACCACCACGGCTTCACCGACATCCTGTACGCGGTAGGGATCACGCCGCAGAAGCTGGTGCGGGTGTGCGAGTTGAACGCGGCGGGTGCGAAGATCATGGTGATCACCGACGACCTGGCGATGGCTGCGACGATTGGCGCGCAGCCGGTGCCGCCGCGTACGCTGATCGAGATCGACAGCGGCGAGGAACGCGGCGGTGTTGCCGCCGATGGCGACCTGCTGCTGGCTTTGGCGGAGCGGTTAAGGAACTGCCTGGCAGGGGTGATGACGCATGCAGGGCATTCCTACGGCGGGCGCAGCCTTTCGGCGATTACGCATGTTGCCGAACAGGAACGCAGCTCAGTGGTTGGGGCGGCCGAGCGATTGCGGGCTGCGGGTTTCGACGTGCCGATCGTATCCGCCGGAAGCTCGCCTACCGCCCGGCATGCGGCAACATTCACCGGGGTCACGGAGATCCGGGCCGGGGTCTACATGTTTGGCGATCTGTTCCAAGCAGAGATCGGAACGCATCCGGCCGACGCCATCGCGATGACGGTGCTGACCAGTGTGATCGGCCGCCGCCCTGGGCAAATCCTGGTTGACGCGGGCGGGTTGGCACTGTCGAAGGACCGCAGCACACAGGTGACCCCGCATGACTATGGTTATGGCCTGGCTTTGGACATCGATGGCAGGCCCAGCCTGGGCATGGCCGTGGTGCGCAAGGCTTATCAGGAACATGGGATAATTGAGCTTGATCCCGGTCATCCGGTCGATCTGCCTGTGGGAGCTAAGCTGCGCATCGCGCCCAATCACACCTGTATGACCGCCGCGGCGCACGGGTGTTATTTCGTGGTAGACGGCAGCCAGAGTGTGGCGACAATTTGGCAACGCGTGAACGGCTGGTAAGCTTGCGTCGGCCGCAAGGCTAACCAATGTGTTTGAAGCGGCAGTGATGACCGCGGCGTTTCGATAAAGGAGCAGTGTCTTCCAGCAATCTGGTCCACATGACTGGGGTTCCTTCCCGGGCTCCTCGGTTCCGGTATCACCGGTCCTGGCGCTGGTCGGGTTCGTTGGGTTGTGTCTGCTGGTCGGTGCAGTCGGCGGATCGATGACGGTGCGCACGATCCATACCTGGTATGCGTCCTTGCAGGCGCCTGTCGGCACGCCGTCAAACTGGGTGTTCGCGCCGGTCTGGTCCACGCTGTATGTCATGATCGGCGTTGCCGGATGGCTGGTCTGGAAGCGGCTTGGCGCTGCTCGGCCGTTGCGGATTTGGGGATGGCAACTGGCCGCCAACGCCTTGTGGGCGCCGGCGTTCTTTGGCCTGCACAGCCCGGCGCTGGGTTTGGGCATCATGCTGGCGTTGCTTGTTCTGGTGGCATTCACAATCCGCGCTTTCAGCCGTGCGCATCGAGTCGCCGCGTGGCTGATGGCGCCATATGCGGCCTGGTGTGGCTATGCCGCCTATCTTAATGTGGGCTTCCTGCTGCTCAATCACAGTTGATCGGGCGCCGCGACGAATCGCTTAGGATCCACCAAGAGACGTTTCTTGGACAGTGTACGGTCAACGACGTCGTAGAGCGCAGAAGCTGAAATTACCACATGCGTGCCTGAACGCCTGATGCAGTTGGCAGGATGAACGCCTTGTGGCGAGCGACCGATTACCTGCCCGTAGACCAGATCTTCTGCTGGCCAACCGTTGCTGGGAGAGCTTTTGCGTAAGGTGCGCGGAAAGCTGAGGCTTCGGGCCACCAGGGAACGACGTCCGGGCTGAATCGCCTGTCTCTGTGCTTTAACCGCGTCCTCAGGGCGTGCCTGAGGATGGTCATGTTCATCGCCGGGCCGGCGTGCGGCGACGCAGCGCCGATTGCCCCCGCGACGTTGACATGCGGCCGGCGGCGGGACAGATCTTGCGGGCACTTCGGTTGCGCGGCTGCAAAGCCGGCGGCGAGCGCGTTGGTCATGCGACCAGAAATGGCGGTTGCGAGAAAGGAGCCCATGATGGGTTTTGCATCCGGCTGCCGAATGGCAGCGTTGGCACTCTTTATAGATCTGGTTGCCGGCCTTGGAACACCAGCCTGGGCTCAGCTCGGCGGACCTGGAACATCACCCGGCGGCATCGGCCATGCGCCAAAGGCGGAGCCGGAGAAGCCTGCCATTCCGCCACCGGACGCAGTTCCCGGGGCGAAGGCACGCGGGCCGGTGGCGCCACCGACGCGGGCTGCCGGCGACATGCAGCCGACCGACGCTCTGTTCGATGCGATCAACCGGGGCGACATAGCCGCGGCGCGTGACTCCTTGAATCGCGGTGCGGACCTGAACGGCGTCAACGTGCTGGGTATGACGCCGATGGAGTTGTCAGTCGACCTTGGCCGCAACGATATCTCGTTCCTGCTGCTGTCGATGCGCGGTGAGGACAGTGAGCGCGGTTCGCGCGCGGTTGGACGCGACGGGGCCGGCACGCCGGTGCCTTTGTCGCCGGCTCGGCGGCAAGCGCGGGCGGCAAGGCCGGTGCATGCCGAGCGTGTGGTAAACCGGCCGGCAGCGACGAAGCCGATAGCGACCCCGAAGCTGTTTGCTAATGATGGGGGCGCCCCGTTGCCGAATGCCGGTTTCCTCGGCTTCGATGCGCGCGCCTCGACGAACTAGACTAGACCGCTTTCAGGCTGACTGGAACAGTCAGCGCGGTCTAGCCCATTGTTGTCGCGAGCAACTTTATCAGCCCGACTATTCCAGTCAGGCTGATGTTGCTCTAGTATCGCACATCAGTAAGGGGCGATACGCCGGTTTAACTTGAAGTGGCCGATTGGCGGGACGAAGCGCCTGCGGCACTTTTCTGCGGTCGGAGACTAAACGGACCTGCGGCCAGGCAAGCCGGCTGTCGACTCAGGCGCTTTGCACGTTTCGCTCCAGCCGGTCATGCTGAAGCAGGGCATTGATCCGATCGGCTAACTGGGGGCCAGAGATCGGCTTGCGCAGCAACGAGAAGGTGCCATTGATCGCTCCGCCAACCGCAAGGGCGGCGCCGTCACCGGCATACCCGGTCAGAAGGATGGCGGGCAGGTTCGGCTGAAGCTGCTGCAACGAGCGGATCAGCGTCAGACCGTCCATACCGGGCATCGTCATGTCGGAGACGACGATGTCGACGCGGTCTGCGGCCTGCATGCAGGCCAGCGCCGCCGCGCCGCCTCCAGCCGCGTATACGATGTAGCCGCAATCCTCCAGCGACAACCGCAACACGTCGCGCACGATCGCGTCGTCGTCGACCAACAAAACCCGAGGCTCTCCCATCAAGCCGGCGGGTTCGGCCGCGATCTCTTCTGAGTTGGGGATCGGCTGGATCGCCGCCGGCAGCCACAACGTGATGCGCGTGCCTCGGCCCACGATGCTGTCGATAGCAAGGCTACCGCCGCTCTGTTCGACAAACCCTTTGGCCATTGCCAGCCCAAGCCCGGTGCCTTTGCCTGGTTCCTTGGTGGTGAAGAAGGGTTCGGTGACGCGGTCGAGGACCGACTGTTCCATGCCGACGCCGGTATCGCTAACGATGATCCGTAAGTAGCTGCCGGCGGCCAGCCCGCACCGGTGCTCTGCGTCAGCCGCGACGGTCTCGCTGTCAGCCGCCATGGTCAACGTGCCGCCGGAGGGCATGGCGTCGCGCGCATTGGTGGCGAGGTTGACGAGCACTGTCTCAAGCTGACCGCGATCGGCGGACAGTGCGGGCAAGCCGGGTACCGCGTGGACCTGGCAGATCACTGAACTGCCCAGGGTGTGTGTCAGCACTTCTGCCATATCGGCCAGTAGGCCAGCCGGATCAATGCTTTGCGCGCGCAGGTCGCCACGGCGGGAGAAGGCCAGCAGCCGGCTGGTGATGGCGGCGCCGCGTCTGGCAGCGTCCAACACCATGCGGGCGTGGCGCAGCACGCGGGTTGAATCCGCCGGCCGCCGCTCAATCAACGCAGCTCCACCGGAGACCGCCTGCAGCACGTTGTTGAAGTCGTGCGCGATGCCGCCGGCGATCTGACCCAGCGCATGCATCCTCTCTGCATGGGCGGCGCGTTGCTGGGCAGCCTCGCGGGCCGAGATCTCCTCGTGTACCCGCTGTTCCAGGCGGGCATTGATCTGGTGCTGGATGTCGAGCAGGCGCTTTTCAGCGTCGATGCTCTGGAAGATGCCCAGCACCTCAGTGACCTGGCCATTCTCCCAGCGAAGCGGCAGGCTGGCAACGCGGAACCAAGCTTGGCTGCCATCTGGATCCTGATAGCGGAACTCGATTCCGGGGAAAGTCGTTTCGCCCAGCCGCAGGGCGCGGCGGACCGGATAGTCGCTCGGCGCGATCAGGTTGCCGCCGGCATCAAAGCCGATCCATTGGCCGCGCGGAGTGGCGGACAGCGACTGCAGGACGGGCCCGTTAAGCCGCTTCATCACCGCGTTGCCCAACGTCACACGGCCTGAAGCGTCGACGAGGCCGACCCCAACCGGGAGGGCTTCGATGATTTCCGCAAGTCGGCTGCGCTCGCTCTCCAGCATGGCGATCAGCCGATCGCGTGCCATTTCGGCTTCATACCGAGCGGTGACGTCCATGTTGATGCCGACCATACGGATCGCCTCGCCCTTGGCATTGCGGATGGTCTGGCCACGCGCCAGCAGGCGCCGGAACGATCCGTCCGGCAACACAACGCTATACTCGGTGGCGTAGCGGTGGCCGTCGATGCGCAGCGCCTTGCGCAGCTCCTGCCTGGCGCGAAGAAGCCCGGCGGGATGGATGGTCTTGCTCCAGATCGAGATGTCCGGCCCTTCGGCCTGCGGCTCAAGGCCGTGCAGGTACCACTGGTGATCGCTCCAGGTCAGCTTGCGGCTGACCACGTCCCAGTCCCAGATTCCGAGGCTGGCGCCTTCCCGAGCCAGCTCCAGCCTTTCTTCGTTGACCCGCAGCCCGAGTTCGGCCTTGCGCAGATCGGTGACGTCGATCTGGTTCAGCAGCACCAGCGTCCGGCCGGAAACCTGCACTGGGGCAGCGGCCACCAGCAGATCGCGCGGCCCGTTGCGGCCAAAGAAGCGGGTTTCGTAGCGCAGGCTGGTGCCGCCGATCACCGAGCGGCAGATTGCCGCGATCTGGTCGGAATTAGTCTGCTGGGCGAAGTCAGTGAGCTTGCAGCGACGGAACTCTTCGATGCTGCAGCCCCCTGTCGCGGCGGCGACCTCGTTGCTGTCGATCACCTGCATGGTTTCAGGGTCGAGCAGGATCGTTCCGCTGGGAGATCGCTCGAACAGGGCTCGGAAGCGTGTCTCGCTCTCAGCCAGGGCATTTGCAGCCGCTCGTCGTTCGACAGACGCCTGACGCAATGCGAGGGCGACGATATCGGTTTCTGGCAGTCCGGTCTCGGCCTGGTTGACGGTTTCCTCATGTGCGGCCAACCGGCGCAACTGTTCGATCGGGCGGGTGATCCCGCGGGCAGCAAACATCGCCAGCACCAGGGCCGCACTGAAGGCGATCAAGCTGATCAGGGTAAGCTGGATGGCCGCGGTGTGCATCGGGCCGAAGACGATTGCCTCTGGGGCGCCGACCGTAATGGCCCAGCCGAAGGGGGCGATGTGGGTGTAGGCTGCGACGGCTGGAACGCCTTCCAGCGTAGGCGCCAGGGTGATGCCTTCAGAGTGGGCTTGGACCTCGTCCCAAAGGCCAGGCACGATGCGGCTGCCAATCTTGTTGCTTTTGGAAGCAGCGCGGGCGACGATCGTGCCGCTGGTATCGATGATCGCCAGGACTGTGGTGGAAGGCAGTTGCTGGCGTGCGATCAGGTCGGCCATGACGTCGGGGAACAGGTGCAACGCCAGGTCATAGGCAACCTTGCCGTTGGCGATGACCGGCACGTCGACACTGAACCTGGGCTGGCCATTTGCACCGAGGTGCAGGTCAGTCACCGCAGGGCGGCCCGTTTGGAACACGTCACGACCGGTCGTGTGGTCATCACGAAAACGTGCAATAGCCTGAGAACCGGTATCGGCGCCGTAGAGCCGCGGCAAAGGAGCATCCGGCGTCGACAGCGATAGAATGGTGCCAGTGGGTTGACGCGCCAGGAATGCGTTAGCTTGCTCATCGAAGTTTGCCAGATTTCCGGTCTGCAACGCGGGTGACGTTGCAAGGGACTCCAGCGATGAGATGCGTAGCTGCAACTCACGCTCAACCGCGACCGCTGTGCCGCGGGCGGTCATCAGCAGACTGTCGTCAATTTGCCGGCGGTCTGCCCGGAAGTCGCTGTATTCCCGGATCGCCGTCATGCAGACGAACGGGACCACACTGGCCACGACCAGCAGCAGCAGCCTGGATCGTAGCGACAGCACTGGTCGGCACGGCGGCCCCGCTGGCAACTGGCAGGGAAGCGCGGAAACTGGCGCGGGGCGGTTGTGGGGGTAGTCCTTTGTGTTCGCATCCGGGGGAAGCGCCACGTCTGGATCAACCTTCTGATTTAGTACGCAACAATCACGCTAAGGGAACTGATTTCTCGACACACAACTGTGATTCAGATAGCACGAAAACGCGAACGCCTCCCAGGCTTTTATGCCGGATGGCGGGTAGACGGTCGGCTGCGACGCGACGGGACGTTCCGCTGCGCGTGATCATGCTGTAGAGTTTGATTTTAACGACGCTGACCCTTGAGGAGTCCTGCCATGGCACCGCCCCCGCCTTTCGGCGCGAATTCCGCCGCCGCACGTGACATTGCCAACGTGCTGCATCCTTACACCGATCTGGAGGCGCACCAGCAGGTCGGCCCGATCGTCATCGCACGCGGCAAGGGCGTGCGCGTCTGGGACGATACTGGCAAGGAGTATATCGAGAGCGTTGCCGGTCTGTGGTGCGCCGCGCTGGGTTTCGACAATGAGCGCCTGGTGCAGGCGGCAGCCGATCAGATGCGCAAGCTGCCGTTCTACCACGCCTTCACCGCCAAGTCGCACGAGCCGATGATCGACCTGGCGGAGATGCTGATCGCCCGTGCGCCGGTGCCCATGAGCAAGGTGTTCTTTGCCAACTCCGGATCCGAGGCAAACGACTCGGCAATCAAAATGGTTTGGTATCTGAACAACGCGCTGGGGCGGCCCAACAAGAAGAAGCTGATCGGCCGCGTCAAGGGTTACCACGGGATCACCATCGGATCGGCTTCGCTGACCGGTCTGCCGGTCAACCACCGCAGCTTTGACCTGCCGCTGCCAGGCTTCATCCACACGATGACGCCGCACTTCTACCACGGCGCGATGGACGGCGAGTCCGAGGAGGATTTCGCCACGCGCTGCGCGGACGAATTGGAGAAGATGATCCTGTCCGAAGGACCGGACACGGTGGCGGCGATGTGGGCCGAACCGATCATGGGGGCGGGCGGCGTGATCCTGCCGCCGCGCGGCTACTTCCCGAAGATCCAGGCGGTCCTGCGCAAGTACGACGTGCTGCTGGTGGCCGATGAGGTTATCTGCGGCTTCTGGCGCACCGGCAACTACTGGGGCAGCCAGACGCTGGATATCAAGCCGGACATCGTGGTGTGCGCCAAGGCGCTGTCCTCGTCCTATCTGCCGATTAGTGCGGTGATGGTCAACGACACGGTCTTCCAGGCGCTGGCGCAGGAAAGCCACGCGGTTGGGACGTTCGGCCATGGCTTTACTTACTCCGGGCATCCGGTGCCGGCGGCGGTCGCCATCGAGACGCTGAAGATTTATGACGAGCTGGAAATCGGCGCCCATGTCGCCTCAGTCGGCCCGCATATGCAGAACGAGCTGCGGCGGCGGTTCGCCGATCACCCGCTGGTGGGCGAAGTCCGCGGTGCCGGACTGATCGCGGCGGTGGAGCTGGTGGCCGACAAAGCCAGCGGCACCAACTTCGACCCGAAGGCCAAGGTGGGCGGCCGGATGACTCGTCTATGCGAGGAGAATGGCGTCATTGCTCGGGCGGTGATGAACGACGCGCTGTGCTTCAGCCCGCCGCTAATCATCTCCACCCAGGAAATCGACGACATGCTGACGCGGGTGGCCAAGGCGCTGGATGAGCTGACAGTGCAGTTGCGGCGCGAGCAGATCGCGGTTGTGCATTAGAGCGGTGTCCGTTCGCCTTGGCTCACGGACCCTCTCTAACTCGTTGTTTGATCGCGTGATTCACCGCTTCGTGTGTTGCCACCTACGCGGATCACGCTCCAGCCCGCGAGCCGACCGGAGGAATGCAGCTCCGCCTTGACAGGCCGCCACGCGGACGGACCGGGCGCCTCCAGTTATGGCACGGCGGGTTCGGTGCTGGCGTCGTTGTTACGGATCTACTAATCGGCGCAGATATTCCTGTTTGCGGCGGAGTTCATCCGCGCTTGGGCCGACCACCACCGCGGCACCCGCCAGCCTGCGGTGGCCGCCTCGGTTTAAAGGCCTAGTCCAGCCGGCGCAGGACGTCGAACGGGTTAGGCTGCGGCTCGTCCTCGATTGCCGCCAGTTCCACGCCGGACATTCGGGGATACGGATCAAGCGCCAGGCCGAGCTGCTCGGCCGCGGCCTCGCCTAGGTCGAGCAGGTTGCCCTCGAACGGGATCTCGTCGTCCGCCTCTGGGTCAATGTCGTCGGATTCCTCGCCTGACGGGACGAAGCGGACCTGAAACACCTCCTGCACCGGGGCCTCGAAGTCCTCCAGGCTGACGACGCAGGTCTGCCGAACCTGAGCCCGCAGCACACCTCGGGCCAGGACCGTGTCGCGGCCTTCGCGGATCAAGTGAAACGTGCAGCGAACAGCCAGCACGGAAGGCAGGTGCATGCGTTCGGCCAAAGCGGCACACTCAGCCGGCGTCGCGTCGATTGTGATGTCCAGCCCCTGGGCGCCAATCCGGTCCAACGAGAGGGGCCTGTGCAGTTCCGGGGTCATTCGGCAGCCTGCTGCGCCGGGAGGAAACGGATGTCGCCCTGCAGCATCGCCTCGATCGGCTGAGCGGCGAGGCATGCGGCTTGCGCGTGGGCCACACGGGCGATCGCCGCGACCGCCGCCTGTGACGGCGGCTTGCCTCGCCAGAGGTTGCGGGCCAGAGCCTCCTGCAGCGCCGGCTGGTCTTCCCAGGCGGCGGAATAGGCGGCACTTCGGCCGTGGAACGCTTCCCACATCGCGCGGTTGCGCTTGCCCACGGACATGTCGCCGACCCCCATCTCTCGCAGGTTGGTGTCCATGTCGAGGAACATCGCGTCGAAGACAGCCTGCGCCAGAGCCGGGCCAGGGTCGGGTGCGGCGCTGATCCGCCGGATGGCGAGGTAGACGTAAAGCCCGATGGTGTCAAAGCGGCCGTCCAGCGTATCGGGCACGCCCAGCTTCGCGTACAGGTATGGATCGCGTGCGGCGGCGACGGCGGCGCCGTACAACCCGAAGGCAGCGCGTTCGTGTCGGTTGCGTCGACGAAGGAAACCGGCCAAGTCCGCCTCTTCTCTACATTGACACGACCGGGCTGGCCGTGACAGGCACCTGTTGCTAATATTGCTATACATAGAAGCGGCGGCCGATCCAACCAGCCGGTCGTCGAGTATCCGGGATGCACCGATCGCCCATGCCGAAGATGCCGCCTCGCTTGCTGCTGCTTGCCTGCCTGCTGCTGTCGTCCTGCGCGTGGCTGATGCCGGCGCCGCAGGTGCGCGGCAACAAGGTGGACGCGGAACTGCTGAAGGAGCTGGTTCCGGGCACCTCCACCAAGGCCGACGTCTCCGCCGTGATCGGCTCACCCACCGCCAGGGATTCGTTCGATGACAACAATTGGCTGTACATCAGCGAGGTGACGCGGGAGCGGATCGGGCGAACGCTGGGCGAGCTAAACCAGAACGTGGTTGTCGTGAGCTTTGATGAGCGAGGGGTGCTGAAGGACGTCCACAAGCTGGATCAGGCAGACGCGCTGCCGGTCAGCGTCATTGGCCGCACCACGCCTTCGCCGGGCACTGAGGCGTCGTTCATGCAGCAGTTGCTGGGCAACATTGGCCGCTTCAATCCGACTGGCGCGGTGACCGGGGCCGGCGGCGGGGGCGGCCTGAGCGGGGCGGGTGGAGCGCCATCCGCGCCGCAATGATGCTCTTGCCGCGCGGCGATGGCTCGGGCAGGTTTGTTGGCATCATGAATGGAGACGCGACAGCGGCTGATCAAGGCTTCGCGTCGCGCTTTCTGCCCCAATGGAAACAGGCCTGTCATCATGGACATCTCCCAGCCCATCGCCCTGCCTGCCGCGCACGCGCTGGCGTTGCGCTACGGCGCGGCTGCGACGCCACCCGTCGGTCCGTGGAACGAGCACATCGCCCTGCTGCTGTCGCACCGCTCCGTCCGCGGCTACCGTCCCGACGCACTGCCGGTTGGCACGCTGGAGACGCTGGTCGCGGCGGCGCAGTCGGCTGCCACCAGCTCTAATCTGCAGACGTGGTCGGTGATCGCGGTCACCGATCCGGCGAAGAAGGCCGCGCTGGCGAAGGTTGCCTCTAACCAGAAGCACATCGGGCAATGCCCGCTGTTCCTGGTCTGGACAGCCGACATCTCGCGGAACCAGCGGCTTGCGACGGAGGAAGATGTCACCCTTGAGACGCTGCCGTACCAGGAGACGTTTCTGGTCGCTGCAATCGACGCCGCGCTGGCCGCTCAGAACGCCACCGTGGCCGCCGAAGCGCTGGGCATGTCATCGGTCTATATCGGGGCGTTGCGCAACGATCCGCAGGAGGTTGCCCGCATTGTCGGCTTGCCCACGGGGGTGTTTGCGGTGTTCGGTATGTGCGTCGGGTATGCATCCGAGGCTGGGGCTACCGAGGTGAAACCACGGCTGGCTCAGGAGGTGGTGCTGCATCGTGAGACCTATGACGCGACCGGCGAGAGCAGCCATCGGGCTGCGTATGACGCGGTGCTGGAGACGTTTTCGCGGCGGCACGGCATGGCGATTGATACATGGACCAAACGCGTGATCGGCCGGATGGGCAAGCTTGCTGCGATGTCGGGACGGGACCGGCTGGTTCCTGCGCTGCGTGCGATGGGCTTCGAGCTGCGGTAGCAGCCACGCCGCCGTCGGGTAATGAAAGGAATTCGGCTGATGTTGGGAACCCTTTCGATACCCGAGCGCTGTCACTGCACACACAGATAGGGCAGGACAATGAGCATCTTCGGATCAATCATGGAAAAGATCTTCCACGCACCGGAAGCCGCCAAGACGGATTCTGCGACACAGGTTTCGCCACAGGCCGCAATGGCTGCGCCGACGGAACCCCCGTCGGCTGATGCCAAGCCGCAGGAAGTGCCGCCGACCGCGCCGGACACGCCCCCTGCGGCGGTTGACGTGGTGGATGTGCTGACCAAGAAGGCGGCGCAGCATGGCGGCGGCGGCAACTGGCAGACATCAATCGTTGACCTGCTCAAGCTGCTGGACCTTGATTCCAGCCTGACGGCCCGCAAGACGCTGGCCGAGGAGCTTGATGTGCATGTCGGGGCCGATGGTTCGGCTGAGGAGAACATCGCCCTGCATCAGGCGGTGATGAAGAAGCTGGCTGAGAATGGCGGAACCGTGCCGGCCAGCTTCAAGAGTTAGGACAAGATCAAAGGGGTCAATACCGGCGGCCGCAGCGTGGCCGCCGGGACGTCGCCGGTTTTGGACCGCGGCAGCCGAGCGGGAGCGTGGTTGCGCTGCCCTTATCCTTCATGGCACGCATGTGGTGGACCGAAAAGCTTCCTTGTTCTCCGCCTGCACGGTCAGTCCCGATCCGTCTAATGCCCGATCGCAGAGAAGTGCTGCACGCGCTTCGCCGCGTGAATTGGCCACTCCAGGCCAAACTGACGTATCGCCCTTCAGTGATGGGCGATACTAGTCAAATCCGAGAAACCCTTCTGCCGAGCTGATTGCGGGCACTTGCTGCAGCTTGCTGAGGTTGGGAGTAGGGCGAGCTGTTCGTGGGTCACCCGCCAACAGCGTCTCCAGCTCATGTGCAACCCGTAACACCAGGGCATCGCCGCCGCGCGGGCCGACGATCTGCAGCCCGAATGGCATGCCGTTGCGGTCTATGCCGACAGGCAGTGACAAGGCGGGATGACCGACGACGGTGACGGCGTAGGCCATCGCCAGCCAGTGGAAGTAGGTGCGCGTCGGTTTGCCGTCGATCGCAGCGGGATAAAGCTCACGCCAGGGCCGGGGGCTGATGGTGATCGCCGGGGTCAGGATGACGTCGTGGTTCCCGAAGAATGACTGCCAGCGGTGGTAGAGCTGGGTCTGCAGGCTGAAGGCGCGGGCGATGTCCTCGGCACCGTAGCGCAGACCTTCCTCGACGTTGGCGCGCACGTTCGGTCCCACCAGGTCGGGGGTCTGGCGGACCTTCTCGAGGTGGGCGGCGACGAAGCCAAGGGCGCGCAGCACCTCGAAGGCCTCGTCGGTGCCGCTGCAGTCTGGCGTCGCCTCCTCCGCCCTGGCGAAGGCGTGACTGAACAGGGCGGTCTTTTCGGCAAAGACCTCCGCAATGTGCCGTTCGACGGGGGCGAAGCCGAAGTCGGGGGTCAGGGCGACACGCAACCGCGACAGGTCGACGCGGGACATCGGGTGGAAGTCGGTCGGGTTGCGCACCGGCTGTCCATGGACCGTGGAGGCCAGCGGATCGCACGCGTCATCGCCGACCATGCCGCTGAGCAGCAAGGCGGTGTCGGCCACTGACCGCCCCATCGGGCCGAGAACCGGCAGGCCGCTCCAGCCGTGCGGGCGTCGTTCGGAAGGCACCAGCCCAGGGGTGGGGCGGAACCCGACGATGCCGCAGAAGGCGGCCGGATTGCGCAGAGAGCCGCCGGTATCGGAGCCCTGGCAGAGCGGCGCCATGCCGGTCGCCAGCGCCACCGCCGAACCGCCCGAGGAGCCGGCGCAGGATTTTTGCGGGTCGAACGGGTTGCCGGTGGCGCCATAGACGGCGTTGCGGGTGTTGGCCCCGGCGCCGAACTCCGGTGTGTTGGTCTTGCCAACGACGATGGCGCCAGCGCGGCGGATGGCGGCGACCACACGGTCGTCCGCCTGCGGCACATGGTCGCGGAACAGCGGGCTGCCGAAGGTGGTGCGCAAGCCCTGAGTCGGCTCCAGATCCTTGATGCCGACCGGAAGGCCGTGCAGGGGCGGCAGGGCGTCGCCGCGCGCCACCATGGCGTCGGCCGCCTGAGCAGCGATGCGGGCGCGGTCGAAGTCGCGCGCCACCATCGCGTTGACGGCATGATCCACCGCCTCGATCCGATGGATGCAGCTCTCCAGCAGCTCGGTTGCCGAAAGCTGCTTGCTGCCGATCAGCCGCCTGGCTTCAACGGCGCTGAGTTCACATGGCTGCATATCAATAGCCCAGCGCCAGGCCGTCCTTGCGCGGCTCTGACCCCGCCATCAGCACGCCGCGCTGGTGGTCGATCCAGATCGCCTGGCCGCCGCCGTGCGGGCGCTCGGTTGCCTCCGGCACATGGCCCATGGCCGCGAGCTTGCGCACCAGGTCCTCTGGCACGCCACGCTCCACCTGCAGCTTGCCGTGATAGGGAAACACCCGGAACAGGTCGAGCGACTGCTGGATGTCCAGGCCGTACTGCAGGAAGTTGGTCAGGAACCAGGACTGGCCGACCGGCTGATACTGCCCCCCCATCACGCCGAACGGCATGACCGCCCTGCCCTGCTGCATCAGCATGCCGGGAATGATCGTGTGCATCGGCCGCTTGCCGCCGGCGATGCAGTTGGGATGCCCACGCTCGACCCGGAAGCCGAAGCCGCGGTTCTGCAGCATCACGCCGGACTGGTGCGCCAGGATGCCGCTGCCGAAATTCTCGAACAGCGAGTTGATGAAGCTGCAGGCGTTGCCGTCCTTGTCGACGACGCAGAGGTAGACGGTGTCCTTGTGCGGCGGCAGCACCGACTCGCCGGCGGCGGGCAGGTCCCGCAATGCCGCCGTGTCGCTGATCAACGCCCGCTGCGCGGCCAGGTAATCGGCGCTCAGCAGCTTGGCGACCGGCACGTCGACGGCCCCCGGATCGGCCAGGAAGGCGTCGCGGTCGCGATAGGCCAGCCTGGAGGCCTCGATATGGCGGTGTGCCCGGATCAGTCCGGCCGGCCCGTCAGGTGCCGCGGGCAGGCCGTCCAGCATGCCGAGGATCATCAGTGCGATCAGGCCCTGGCCGTTCGGCGGGCACTGGTAGACGTCGTAGCCGTTCCAGTTCAGCGTGATCGGCTCCACGAACTCCGCGTTGTGCAGGCCGCGGGCGAAGTCTTCTTCGGTGTGCAGGCCGCCGCGCTCGCGCAGCGTGGCGACCATGTCGGCGGCAACCGAGCCCTGATAGAACGCCTTGGCGCCGTGGCGGGCGATCAGCCGCAGGGTCTCGGCCAGGTTCGGCTGGGCGAACATGTCGCCAGCAGCGGGGGCCGAACCGTTCGGAAGGAACGGGGTTGATCCGCCCTTGCGCAGTTTCTCGACGCTGCGGCCCCAGTCCCAGGAGACCTTCGGATGCACCGGCCAGCCCTCTTCGGCGAAGCGGATAGCGGGCTGCAACAGCTCATCCAGGCCCTTGCGGCCGTGCGCTTTCAACAACGTCTCCCATGCGTCGACTGCACCGGGTATGGTCACGGCGTGGGCCGAGGTGTTCTCCAGTGCGCGGATCTGCCGGCTTTCGAACCAGTCGATGCCGGCGGCGGCAGGCGCCCGGCCGGAGCCATTCAGTGCGTATACCTTGCCGGTTCCCGCCGGCGCATACAGGCAGAAGCAGTCACCGCCGATGCCGGTCGACTGCGGCTCGATCACGCACTGCACCGCGACGGCGGCTACCGCGGCATCCAGCGCATTGCCACCGGCCCGCAGCACGTCAAGCGCGGTTAGGGTCGCGGCCGGCATGGACGTTGCCGCCATGCCATGAGTGGCATAGACCGGGCTACGGCCGGGTAGCTGGTAATCGCGCATAGGGATCCTCGGGTCGGGGTAAGCGAAACCATCAGTCTATCGCAGCCGGGATCAGAGGCCAACGCGCGGGAGGAAGCAGATGGCGGACCAGATTGAGTATGACGACTTCGCGGCAGTGGATGTCCGCGTCGGCACCATCGTCAGCGCCCAGCCTTTCCCCGAGGCGCGCAAGCCGGCGATCAAGCTGAGCATCGACTTCGGGTCCGAGATCGGGGTGAAAAAATCCAGCGCGCAACTGACGGTGCATTATAAGCCGGACCAGCTAATTGGCCGCCAGGTCTGCGCGGTGGTGAACTTCCCGCCGCGCCAGATCGGGCCGTTCATCAGCGAGGTGTTGACCCTGGGCATGCCGGACGAGGACGGAGCGGTGGTACTGGTGCGCCCCGATCTGCGGGTGCCGAACGGCGGCCGGTTGTTCTAACCTGCTCCTCCTACCGCGGTTCAGCCCGGGTGAGATCGGATGATCCCGCCGTTGACCCGCAGCGTCTGACCGTTGACCCGGGTGCCATCCGGTCCGACCATACCCTGCCCTGCAGGATCACGGTCACCGATGCGGAACATACTTCGCTGCCGCACGCATGGAGCTGACTCTGATCCAGGCGCCCCGCTATCGGCTGGGACCGGACTTCCTCGCCGGGAAGTTGCTGCCGATGCTGACCGAAACGCCGCCTGTACCGACGCCGGTCTCATACCGGCAGCCCGCAGGGATGACCGGTATGCGGGCAGGGTTGGCGTCGCGGCTGCCCGCAAAATCAATATGATACCAACGGCCCGAGCGTTTGGAGAACCGTCAATCATTCGGGCCGTTGGTATCAGTGCTGTATCCAAATGCTGTATCCGCGAGCCAAGCAGATTTCGCCGCGGCTGAGGGTGTTTGTAGACGGGATGTTCAACCATGTCCGGATCGGCAAGCCGGCTGACTGATGCAAGCCGATGCACCGGAGGAAACCCGACGCATCGGCAAGTGTCGGCTCAGCTATTGGCGTGGATGTTCATATACGGGCTGCCGCTGGCTGCATCGGTGCCAAAGCTGACACTCAGGCGGCCGCTGCCAAGGTCCGCGGTGGAGTAGCCGGTCAGCGTCAGCGACGCGGTTGGCTTGCCGGCGGCGGTTGCATCCAGGGTCAGGCCGGTATAGCCCGATGCACCTTGGCCGTTCGACCACGACAGGTTGAAGTCCTGCGGCGTGACTCCCCAGACCGTGGCCGAGTCACCGGCATGGACGTTCACCAGCGTCGACCAGATCGGCGCGGTGGCGCCGCGGTCGTCGATGAAGAACGTGTCGCTGCCGGAGCCACCGACGAGGAAGTTGGAGCCGGTGCCACCATCCAGCACGTTCTGTCCGCTGCTGACCTGCAGGGCGTCCTCGCCGCTGCCGCTGTGCAGGAACACACTGGGCTGCGTGGCAGTGATGTTCAGGCTGTCGCTGGTGATGTCGACGAACTGATCGTTCAGATAGGTCAGCGGGCCGTTGTAAGGGGTCATTGCCTGCTGCCAGCTTGCGCCGGTGGTGGTGTCCGCTACTTTAGCTTCCGGCAGCTTCGTGGTTATGCCGTTGGTGTTTCCCGCCGCATCGACATCAAATCCTACCACCTGACCGACGTCGTTAATGCCGTTGATGGTGGTGGCTGTGGCGTTCGGCGCGTCCACCGTGGTGTAATTGCCGCCGCTATAGACAAAGCCGTGAGTTGCCCCGCTGGCGTCGTTGTAGAAACCGACGATCTGCCCCTCGTTGTTCTCGCCCAACGCCTGGGTGAAGGTCGAGCCGGGCGCCTGCAGCACCGTCAGCTTGCCGTTGTTCAGGACAAACCCGTCCGACGTCGTGGTGGTCGGCATGAAGAAGCCCACAACCTGATCGGCGTTGTTGATGCCGGTTGCCTGGCTGTTGACGTTGGCCGGCAGGTTCAGTGTATGGGCAGCGTTGTCCAGATAGGTGTAGGTGCCGTTGGTCTGGCGCACATAGGCCAGTTGGTTGACCTGCCCGGCAGGGTCGAGCGAGGAGTATCCCGCCTCCTGACCCATGTCGTTAATGCTGAGCAACTGGTTGAAGGCGGTAGCGGTTGCATCGAGTGTGGAGAAGGTATCGTTCGAGTCGATAAAACCGTGCGTCGTACCACCCGCGTCCACGAAGAACCCGGTGCTAACGCCGGCATTGTTGATGCCGACGACGTCGGTCTGCACCGAGCCAGGCGGGTTCTCGGCGGTAAAGGTGCCCGGGTTGGTAATGGAGAAGCCCTTGTTGATTGCGTTGTGCAAACCAACAATGGTCCCGCCGTTGTTGATGCCCAGAAGCTCGGTGAAGGTGTCACCGGTGAAGTCGATGGTTTGGAAGCTGTAGCTGTTCATGGCCGATGTTCCCTGTTCGCAACCGCCCAGCGCAGGGGCGTAATGACATCCGCCGGGCACCTTGCCGCTGCGGTATGAGGAGCATCCTGACTGCGGCTGTAGCCTGCGGCTGTGACCAGGGTTACGCGGGTAATCTTTTACTAGGCTGGTGGTGCTGCCGCCGGCGCATTCACCTGTGCGCGGATTTGCCGCTATGCTGCGGCCGTGCCGGAATCCGACGACCTGTTTGGCGCCCTCCAAGCCTCGGCGCCGCCTGAACCCGAAGCCAACCGCCCGCTGGCGGACCGGCTGCGGCCGGCCACGCTGTCCGAGGTGGTGGGGCAGGACCATCTGCTGGGTCCAGACGGCTCGGTTACCCGCATGCTGGCACGAGGGTCTCTGGCCTCATTGATCCTGTGGGGACCGCCGGGGGTGGGAAAGACCACCATCGCGCGTCTGCTCGCCACCCAGGCGAAGCTTGCATTCGTGCAGCTTTCGGCGGTGTTTTCCGGTGTTGCCGACCTGAAGCGGGTGTTCGACGACGCGACGAAGCGGCGGCGGGCGGGACAGGGAACGTTGCTGTTCGTCGATGAAATCCACCGCTTCAACCGCGCGCAGCAGGACGGTTTTCTGCCGGTGGTGGAGAACGGCACCGTCACGCTGATTGGTGCGACCACGGAGAACCCGTCCTTTGCCTTGAACGGCGCGTTGCTCTCGCGCTGCCAGGTGCTGGTGCTGCGCCGGCTGGATGATGCGGCGCTGGAACGCCTGCTGGCCCGTGCGGAAGCGGAGCTTGGGCACGGCCTGGCGCTGAACGAGGATGCGCGTGGCACGCTGCGGACTATGGCGGACGGCGACGGCCGCTACCTTCTGAACATGGTCGAGCAGATCGCCGCCCTGCCGGCGGACACGCCGTTGTTGGACACAGCGGCATTGGCCGAGCTGCTGTCGCGGCGAGCGGCATTGTACGACAAGGACCGGGAGGAGCACTACAACCTGATTTCGGCACTGCACAAGTCGCTGCGCGGCTCTGATCCAGATGCTGCCCTGTACTGGTTTGCCCGTATGCTGAACGGCGGCGAGGATCCGCGCTACATCGCCCGCCGCCTGGTCCGCTTCGCTGCCGAGGACGTCGGCATGGCCGATCCCGCTGCGCTGGCGCAGGCTCTGGCAGGCTGGGAGACTTATGAGCGGCTGGGTTCGCCGGAAGGTGAGCTGGCGATTGCGCAGGTCGTCGTCTACCTGGGTACCGCGCCGAAGTCGAATGCGGTCTATACGGCGTTCAGCGAGGCCCGGGCGGCGGCGAAGAACACCGGCAGCCTGATGCCACCGGCCCACATCCTGAACGCGCCGACGAAGCTGATGAAGCAGCTAGGCTATGGGGCAGGGTATGAATACGATCATGGCACCGAGGATGCATTCTCGGGCCAGAACTATTTTCCTGACGGAATGGAGCGGATCGAGTTGTATCGGCCGCAGGATCGTGGCTTCGAGCGGGAAATCGGGCGCCGGCTGGAGTACTGGGCGGGGCTGCGGGAAAAACGGTAGAGTGTCGGGTGGCGCGGGTGGGCCACCGGAACGAGTGCCGGGCGCGCAGAATTACATCCGACAGCAAAGCACGACTTGCCCGGTCACGGCACGACTCAATCGTGTTCCTCTGGCGTCGGCGTCTCCTGCGTCGGCTTAAGCAAGTCGCGCCAGTTGCTGACCGTGGACGGAAGCCGCCAGGCCAGCAGGGTTTCTCCGCGCGGATCGACGCAGGCGCTGCCCGTAACCGAGGCCGCGTCATTGCTTCTGTGGATTTGCAGCCGGAAGGCACCGCCGGCTGGCAGGCCGAGTGCCGCCCAACGTTCGTATGCCTGTGCCAAACGGTTCGCCGCGCTGCGACCACCGTAGCTAACGACCTCGCCTGCTTGCCAAATCGCCAGCGAGCCGTCCGCGGCTGCTATACCGAACGGCGGGACCCCCGCCCGGCTGATATGCGGCAGCGGCATTCCTGGACTCCAGCCTGTCTCGGTGCTGGACGCGACAGCCACGAAGCCCGGCTCTGTTCGGCTGAGGAACGCCCGAAACAACCTTGCCGCGACGGCCGGGCCGCCGAAGCCGGAGACACCCAGCGGCAGGCAGTGCCGCGCTGTCGGGTCGCTTGTGGGCAGCGCGATGGCCGCTTTTGCCCGACTGTCCTGGCTGTCGCCACGCAGCGGGACGAACCAGCCAGGAACCGATTGTTCGGCGACGAAGATCGCACCCTGTTTTCGCAGCACGGTCACGTCGCAGCCGTCGCCGGTGCGCAACTCGATCGGGATCAGGATGCGCCCGCCATCCGCGACCTGGTCCAGCAGCGCGGCTGGCACGTCCCAGGTCGCGGCCGTGATGATGGCACGATCGTAGGGGGTGCCGGGTGCATAACCGCGTGTGCCGTCGCCGGCGATGATCTCGACGTTGCTCAGGCCGGCTGCCGTCAGGTCGGCGCGGCTTTGGGCGGCGAGGTTTGCAATAAGCTCGATCCCGGTCACCCGGCCGTGCGGGCCCACCAGCCTGGCCATGACGGCAGCGAGCCACCCCGAGCCCGATCCGATCTCGAGCACGGTCTGTCCGCGCTCCAGGCCCAGCAAGTGCAGAAGAAACAGCACGTAGCTGGGCTGGGAGTTGGACGAGGGCAACAAGTCACCGGCCGTATCCACATGCCGCATGACGGCATCGCTGTAGATGTCGGGCAGGTTCGGGTCCGGGTCTGCGTCGTTGTCCCGCAACGGGCCGTCGCCGATACGGAAGCGGTGGACGAAATGGTGACGCGGGGTCGAGGCCACAGCCTGTCGGAGTGCCGGCGGTAGTCCGTCAGGCAGGCCGTAGCCGCGGAAAGAGACGTCGAGCATGTCGAAGAATCGGGCGAGGTGGGCTTCGATATGCTTCGGATGCCTAGTCAAAGCGGTCTCCGTTGATCCATGCTACGCGGGACGCTGACGAATGCATGCAGATAGGGACGGTTCCGGTATCTCAAGTCGGCGACCCGCCGCCCTTGCATCAGCCGCCTTACGCGCTTCCGAAAGCGGATACCAGCAAGCCATTTTTGTCCAGCGGAGTTGATGGTTTCAACGCCCGCTGTGGCGGCTGCTTGACCCGAAGCCACCCCCGGCCGCAAACCCCCACAATGACCACCCAGGCGATCGTGACCGAAGATGAGGCCGACATCCGGCTGGACCGTTGGTTCCGCCGGCATTTTCCCGGTCTGCAGCAAAGCCTGATCCAGAAGCTGTGCCGCACCGGGCAGATCCGCGTCGATGGAGCACGCGCCGACACCAGCACACGGCTGTCACCCGGTCAGTCGGTCCGCATCCCGCCAATGGATGCGCCGGCAGAGCCCCGTCCGGCCGGCCGGGTGGATCCGCACGAAGCGAAGGATCTGCAGCAGGCCGTCATCTACCAGGATGAGCAGATCCTGGTGCTGAACAAGCCCTATGGGCTGCCGGTGCAGGGCGGCCCCGGCATCACCCGGCATCTGGACGGCATGCTGGACGCATTGCGCTTTGGTTCGGAACATCGGCCGCGGCTGGTCCACCGCCTGGATCGCGACACCACCGGCGTGCTGCTGCTGGCGCGCACGCCGGGCACTGCCGGCAAGCTCGCGGCGCTGTTCCGCGGGCGGGACGTCGACAAGACCTATTGGGCGGTCGTTGCCGGCCGGCCAGTGCCGATTGAGGGTCGCATCGACCTGCCGCTGAAGCGCGTCGGCGGCGGCCGCGGTGAACGCACCGCACCGGCTGAGCGGGATGACCCTGAAGCGGCGCGGGCGATCACCGACTATCAGACGCTGGATCACGCTGCCCGCAAGCTGGCATGGCTGGAGTTGAAACCGTTGACCGGGCGCACGCATCAGTTGCGGGTGCACTGTGTTGCCCTGAAGGCACCGATCCTGGGCGACGAAAAATATGAGCAACCGGACCAGAACCTGGCATTTTCTGCCCTGGTCGAGGGCCTGTCCAGCGACCTTCACCTGCATGCAAGACGCCTGGTGCTGCCGCATCCGGCCGGCGGCACGCTGACTGTGGAAGCCGAACTGCCGTCCCATATGAAGGCGACATTCAGGACGCTGGGCTTCCACGCCCCGCCCGCGCAACCACCGGGGAGACGAAAGTAATGGCTTCATCGCGACGGCCGCTTCGCATCGCGCTGCTTGTTGTCGCCGCGTTGCTCGTCGTCAGTGTGGCGGCGGTGGCGGTGGTGATTCTCAGCTTCGATCCGAACAGCTACAAGCCGCAGATCGCCCAGGCGGTGAAGCACGCCACCGGACGGGATCTTGCGCTGAACGGCCGGATCAGCCTGAAGCCCTCGCTTTGGCCAACCATCAATATCCAAGATGCCACATTCTCTAATCCGCCGGGATTTTCCCGGCCGCAAATGGCCTCGTTGCAGAGCCTGGACCTGCAGCTAGCGCTGCTGCCGCTGCTGTCAAAGCGCATCGAGATCAACCGGCTGATTCTGATCCACCCGGACATCTTGCTGGAGACCGACGCCGCGGGGCACGCGAACTGGCAACTGACGCCTGAGGTGTCTCCAACCGCGCCGGCCGGCACCCAGGCGCCGGTCAAGTCCGGCGGCACGACCACGGCGGTCAGCGTCAATTCGATCAGCATCCAGGACGGCACGTTGGCGTATCGCGATGACAAGACGGCGAAGGTGGTCACCCTGGGGCTGCCGAAGCTGGACGTCACGGCTGACTCGGCTGACTCGCCGCTGCATCTGGACGCCAACGCCAGCTATAACGGCACGGCGTTCAACCTGGCGGGCGACACCGGCAGCCTGACCCGGCTTCAGGATGCTGCTGCAACAACGCCGTGGCCGGTGAACGTCGCCCTGACGATGGGCGCTGCCAAGGTGACAGCGGCGGGGTCGCTGACGCAGCCGCTGCAGGGCAAGGGTTATGATCTGGCGGTGAACGGGACGGTGCCGGATGTGGCGGCGCTGACCCCGTTGCTGCAGGGCTACAAGCCGCCGCCGCTGCATGACGTCAGCTTCGCGGCCAAGCTGGCGGACAAGGGTGCCGCGCTGCCGGACGTGTCCGCATTGACGCTGCATATCGGCGCTTCAGACCTTGGCGGACAGGTGCCGGGCCTGACGCTGACCAGCCTGAACGTCGCGGCGGCGGCAGTCGACCAGCCGGCCAAGGCCGATGCGACAGGTCAACTGAAGGGCCAGCCGTTCAGCCTCACCGCCTCCACCGGCCCGCTTGTGCTGCTGATGCCTGGCGCGAAACCGGCGGCTTTTCCGCTTGACGCCACGGTGCAGGCGGCGGGCGGGACAGTGTCCGCTAAAGGCAACATTGCAGATGCGCAGGCACTCAGCGGTGTCGCCGTCGTCTTCGCCGGGCGCATACCGGACCTCGCGGCATTGTCGCCGTTGTTGCGCCGCCCGCTGCCGGCGATCAAGCAGGTGGCTTTTGGCGGCAACCTGGCGGACCAGCCCGGTGGCCTTCGCCACGGCGCCTTGATCCGGGGGCTGGCGTTGAACATGGCAGAAGGGGATGTCGCGGGCGATGTCGGCGTGGCTATGGGCGCCAAAACGTCGCTGACGGCGGTGCTGAAATCCAGCCGCATCGACCTTGATGCGCTGAAGGCTACGCTTGACCAGATGCCTGCCGCCCCAGGCACGGCGCCTCAGCCTGCCCCGGCAGCCGCACCGGCCCACCCGCGTGAAGGACGACTGTTCCCCGACACCCCCATCCCGTTCGACCTGCTGCGCACAGCCGATGCGGATCTGAAGCTGGATGTCGCCGATCTGCATAGCGGGGGCGTGAACTACAGGACCATCGACACGCATGCCGTCGTCAATGGCGGCAAGTTGGTGGTCGACCCATTCAGCGCAGAGCTTCCGGGCGGCCATCTTGCCGGCAGCATGACAGCCGACGCGACCCAGCCGGCGCCGCCGGTGCGCCTGCGGATCCACGCTCCTGGCCTGGCGCTGAAGACCATCCTGACTGCCGTTGATGAGCCATCCTTTGCCAGTGGCAACCTGGATGTCTCCGCCGACCTACGCGGCGCGGGCGACAGTCCACATGCGATCGCCGCCACGCTGGACGGCTTCATCGGCCTCGCCATCCCCAGTGGCACGATCGACAACCGGTTGCTCGGCAGCCTGCTGGGCAAGGTGATGGATACGCTGAACGCATTGAATCTGGTCGGCCGCGGCGGCACCAGCGAGCTGAGGTGCTTCGGCTTCCGGATGGACTTCGCCCACGGCGTTGGGGCGCTGAAGGCGATGGCGCTGAGTTCCTCATTGCTGACAATGACCGGCGCTGGATCAGTCAACCTCGGGCAAGAGACGCTGGCGCTGACGCTGCATCCACAGGCGCGGGTGGCAGGAACCGGTGTAGTAATCCCGCTGAACGTCACCGGACCGATCCGCAGCCCGGCGGTGAACGTGAACCGGGTGGGCGCGGCCGAGTCGAACGCCGGCGCCGTTGCCGGGGCGGTCGTGGGCAGTGCCACTCCGTTGGGGATTGTCGGCGGCCTGCTGGGCAGCGATAAGCTGGCCGGCGGGGGCAGCACCGACATCTGCCCGGCAGCGCTGGCCGCCGCACATGGTGAGGCGGTGCCGGAAGCCGCGGTCAGACCGGCCGCACCAGCAGGCGCAAATCCGGCGAGAGCCAACCCCGGGGCTGTCCTGAAGAATTTATTTCGGTGAGAGGCGAACTTTGAGGCGTTTCTGGAATTGCGCCCGTGCCGAGTGGACCGGTCAAGGTCACACCATCCTGCTGGATGGCAGGCCGATGCGTCTGCCAGGGGGCTCGCCGCTGGTCATCGGGCCAACCGGCCTGGCTCAGGCGGTCGCGGATGAATGGCAGGCTGCCGGCGGCGGCAAAGATGGCGAGATGTCGTTCCAGGACACGCCGTTGACGCGGCTCGCCGGGACCGCCGCCGAGCGGATTGCGCCTGATCCGGGTCCGACGGTCGATGCGATCGCGCGCTATGGCGAGACCGACCTTTTGTGCTACCGCGCTGAAACGCCACAAGCGCTGGTCCACCGCCAGCACCAGCAATGGCAGCCCTGGCTGGACTGGGCGGCCCTGACCTATGACGCGCCGCTGCGCGTAGCTACCGGCATTACCTACGTCAAGCAACATCGGGACAGCATTGCCGCACTGCGTCGTGCCGTCGCGGCACTGGATCCCGATGCCCTGGCGGCGCTGGGCATCGCAGTGCCGGCGCTGGGCAGCTTGGTGCTGGGCCTAGCGCTGGCCGCGGACGAGATGGATGCCCTCACCGCCTTCACGCTGGGCGCGCTTGACGAGCTGTTTCAGATAGAACAATGGGGTGAGGACCATGAGGCGGCTACCCGGCGTGCGAGAATGTTGGCGGACATCGAGCTGGCCGCCTATTATATCGAGCTGACGCGGGGGAACCGGTGAACGCTAAACGGCTGGTGATCGCAGGCCGGGTCCAGGGTGTTGGTTATCGCACCTGGATGGTGCAGAAGGCCACAGAACTCGGCGTTTCAGGCTGGGTGCGCAACCGGGCGGATGGCATGGTGGAGGCGCTGATCGCAGGGGATGTTGCGTCGGTCGAGGAGCTGTCCCGGCTGTGCCGCCGCGGCCCCCGCCTGGCAGAGGTCTCCTCGATCGACGAGGACCTGGCTGAGCCGCCGGAGCAACCAGGGTTCTATCAGGCGGGTTAGTTGCCGGCCATCCGGGCACGGCCGCTGTCCTTGCTGATCAAACCTCCGGCGGTTCACCGGGAACCGGCGTTCTACCCAGGTCGATGATCATCTGCGTCACCTCGGTGATCGCATGATCCGCCTCGGCGCCATCCGGCCCCTTGGCGACCAGCGCCACGCCGTTGCCGCTGGCACGGTAGAACGGGTAGCTGCCCAGGTCGAGATCAGGATGGTGCTGCTGGATCGCCGCCAGGCCTTCGGCCAGCACCCCCTCCGGCAGACCGAAGACATGCACCGAGCGCATCTCGATCTTGGCACCGCCTTGCAGCCGCGGCGCTAGCCATTCGAACATCGACTGCATGACGCGCGGCACCCCGGCCATCACGTAGACGTTGCCCATCTGGAAGCCAGGAGCCACGCTGATGGTGTTTTCGATCAGCGTGGCTCCGCGTGGCATCGTTGCCATGCGCTGGCGGGCGGCATTGAAGTCGCCGGGCTTATAGCTGGCTTCCATGCGCGGCCAAGCGATCGGGTGATGTTCCCACGGCACGCCGAACGCGGCGGCAATGCACTCGCTGGTGATGTCGTCGTGGGTTGGGCCGATGCCGCCGGTGGTGAAGACGTGGTCAAATTTGGCACGTACCTCATTTACCGTGGCGATGATCGTCTCCGGCACGTCGGGTATCACCCGCACCTCACGCAGCGGAATCCCGAGGTTGCCCAAGCCGGTCGCCAGGAACTGGATGTTGGCGTCGCGCGTGCGGCCGGACAGCACCTCGTTGCCGATGACCAGCAGGCAGGCAGTGGGATTTTTTGCAGGCATGATCGGTTTCCTGGAGCATCGTCACGTCGGGCGACTCAAGCAAGGCGCGGACGGTCCCAGGCTAAAGGAAGTCGCGCAGCAAGGGAATCAGCGGCTTGTCGGCGGCGGGCATTTCGTACTCCATCAGCTTCGAGGCGCGGACCCAGGCAAGTGCCTGCTTCTCTCGCGCGGCTGGGGTGCCTTTCCAGCGGCGGCAGATAAACAGCGGCATCAGCAGGTGGAAGCCCTCATAGTCGTGCGAGGCAAAGGCAAAAGGTGCCAGACAAGCCGCAGCGACGTCGATGCCCAGTTCCTCCTTCAGTTCGCGGATCAGCGCCGCCTCAGGCGTCTCGCCGGGATGCAGCTTGCCGCCCGGAAATTCCCACAGGCCGGCCATCTTCTTGCCTTCTGGCCGACGCGCCAGCAGCACGCGGCCATCGACGTCGACCAGGGCACAGGCGGCCACCAGCAGCAGCGGCTTAGCATGCTCAACGTTGGGATCGGCCGCGGGGACTTCCGGGCGGCCGAACACGTCGTCGCGGGTCGCCTCGAACACTGTCACGGTGTGTGTATCGCCGGTAGTGATGGACTCGCGCTGGCCGAAGCCGGTCTGGCGGAAGCCGATCCGCCGCAGCACGGCACAGGAGGCGTCGTTGCCCTCGGTGACCTCGGCGCCGATGCGGTCGATGCGCAGGTTGGCGAAGCCCCAACTGATCAGCCGCCGCGCCGCCTCGCTGGCAACGCCGTGGCCCCAATAGGCGCGGCCCACCCAATAGCCGAGGCGCCCGGTCCGGCGCACCGCATCCAGGCGCAGGCCGACCACGCCGACAAGGGTCTCGGTGCGGCCCTCATGGCCGGTGATGGCCAAGTGATAGGCCTCGCCCGCGGCAAGCTGCGCCTGGGTCGAGGCGATCCACTCATCAGCCAGCGCGCGGGGATACGGATACGGGATCTCCGCCAGGGTGCGCGTCACTTCCCAGTCGTTGACCAGACGGTGCAAAGCCTCCGCGTCGTCGGCTTGCAGCGGGCGCAGATTCAGCCGCTCCGTCTGCAGCGGTTTGAAAGATGGACCGGCGGTTGGGGCTGCCGGCTTGCGGACGGATTTCCTGGCGCGCCTTGGTGGTTCTTTGATGGTAATCGGACGGAGCCCTGTCAGGGTGGTGGGGCCGCAAAATGGCCCATGGACTGCGGCCGGCGCAAGGCCGGGCTGGCCCGCTGCGCCGTGGACAGACGCGCTGAACTCTGGACTGATACCCGTCAGAGGGAGACACCTATGCAGCTTGGCATCCACCTGCCCCATATCGGCCGCAAGGCGGCCGCCGCCAGCATCCGCCGGACTGCGGTGCATGCGGAAGCACTCGGCTTTGACGATGTCTGGGTCAGCGAGCACATCATCGTGCCTCAGGACGCCGCCTATCCGCCGTCGCCGAACTTCTGGGATCCGGTGCTGAGCCTGACCTGGGCGGCGGCGGCCACATCGCGAATCCGCCTTGGGACCTCGGTGCTGGTGCTGCCGCTGCGCCACCCTTTGCCGCTGGCAAAGGAGCTGGCGACCTTACAGAACCTCTCAGAGGGGCGGCTGATCCTGGGTGCCGGCGTCGGCTGGCTGGAGGCAGAGTTTGATGCCTTGGGCGTACCGTTCAATCAGCGTGGCCGTCGGATGGACGAGGGTATCGCGCTGATGCGCGCAGTGTGGTCGCAGGATCCCGTGAGCTTCGACAGCCAATGGATCCCTGCCCGGATCAATGCTATGCGCAGCCTGCCGCTGCCGGTGGCACCTATCCCGATCTGGATCGGCGGTTCATCCGACGCAGCCCTCAGGCGCGCCATGGCGCTGGACGGTTGGCATGGCAGCCGCGTGGGTCCGGAACAGGCCGCTGACGTGGTCAAACGCCTTCGTGCCGGACGATCGGCTGAGGGCTTCACCATTTCCCTGCGGGTGAGCTGCAGCGCCGCCAACATCGGCAAGATGCGCGACGCTCTGCGGGTTTACCGGGACGCCGGCATCCAGCACGTGATGGCGGCACCCGAGGATCGCGAGATGGACGATTATCTGGCGACCGCCGAAGCGTTTCGCCGCGCTGGGGACGGCCTGTAGTCCACACCGAAGCGGTGTGACGGGTGCTCAGGCCCGTTCCAACGGGCTTGTTCCGATCAAAAAATCACTTTGGTGCCGGATGCGCCGTCGCTGGTGACGGAGAAGCTGCCCGATGTCGGGGCGATGGCGAAGGCCAGGTGCAGGCTGGCGGTGTGGGTGCCGTCGGTCACCGACAGCACGCCGGCCGAGTACCGCACCGACGCGGCGGCCGCGGTCATGTCGGTAAAATCCAGCAGGTCCGAGGCGGTGAAATTCTGGATGGTGCAGCCCTTCAGGTTTGCCGTGTTGTCCTTGAAGTCCAGCAATGAGAACCCGGCGCCGTTCAACGTGTCGCCGCCACCCGCGCCCGTCAGTGTCTGGAAATTAGCCGTCGCGGTCAGGCTGTCGGCGGCCTTGGTACCCTGGATCAGGGCAGGCTGCGAGGCCGCGATGCCAAGCGTCTGCAGCGAAATCGTTGCCATTGCCCCATTCGGCGCGGCGTCGACATGGAACTTGGTGGTATTGACGTTGAAGCTGCCGCCCAGGGTCAGGATGCCGACGAAGCTGGACCCGTTGGTCAAGGTCAGTGCCGCCGTCGAGGCCGTCAGTTGGGTGTAGGAAACGCCGGTCACCGGCTTGTCGACCTGAATCTGGTCGCCGGCGCCGAAGCCTGTGATGGTGGCAGTTGGCAGCGCGGCGAGCACAAGTGTTCCGCCGGGGCCGGCGAACTGAATTGTTGCGGTGTCGACAGCCCCCAGCCCAAGCGTGCCGTTCTCGGCGATCGACAATGCGCCGGAGCCGCTGATCGACGGCGTCGCCAGATAAGGATCGCTGCCTGCGCTGCCGGTCATGTCAATGAACAACGTGCCGCCACCGGCTACCGCGATGGTTCCGTTGGTCAGGACGTTGCCGTAGATCGAGCCGGTCAGCGCCGCCGCTGCACCCGCGGCGACGTTCACCGTGCCGGCAGTGGTGGAGGCGGAGGTGCCGATCTTGATGACCGAGTTGGCATCGACTGCGACGACGTTGCCGCCGCCGCTGCCCAGCAGGCTGCCAAGCTGGATGGTGCTGCCGCCGAGCGCCATTAATGTGCCAGCGGCCAGAGTGGCGCCACCACTGACGATCGCTGCGCCTGCCGCTTCGACCTGCAGACCACCCGTGATGATCGCAGATGCCGCGGTCAGGTGTGCTCCAGCTAGGGCCAGATTGCCGGACTGGCCCGCCGGAGCGCCCACCGCGACCTGACCGGCCACGTTGACCTGGCCGGTCAGAACAACCTTGCCGCTCATGGCCAGGCTGGCAGCAGCCCCGCTGCCGCCGATCGCCTGGGGGCCGGTGATACTAATGGCATTCCCAGCGCCTGGAACTGTGCTGGACGTGGTGCCAGTTGTGGTGTCCGTCCAGTTTGCCGCGGTGTTCCAGTCGCCGCCGCTGGCACCGACCCAGTTATAGGTGTCGGTGCCGATGTTCGCTGCCGCGGTGCCGCTGGTGGTGGTGGGCGGCAGCAGCGAAATCGTCGCGACGCCGGTGGCAGCGGCGACGTCCAACTGGAACTGACTGGCCGCATAGTTGCCTATCATCGCCAGTGCGCCGACCGTGGCTGCACCGTTCGTCAAGGTCAGCACGCCTTGTGTGGTGGTTGTCTGAGTGAAGCTGGCGCCGGTGACCGTGCGGTCCAACTGGATCGTGTCGCCGGTGGTGAAGCCGGCGATCAGCCCCGTCGGCAGCGGCCCGCGGATCTCCAGGCTGTCGGTGCCGGTGAAGTTCGCCGCGGTGCTATAAGGGTAGAACACGATCGCAGCACTGTCGGAACTATACAGGACCAGCTTCGCCGGCTGAAAGTTGGTGCCGATCTGGATCGTGCCATTGCCGGTGATAGAGCCGGCTGCGCCGCCCATTCCCTCAATGGTGCCGTTGTTGACATCCAGGATGCCGTTAACAACGAGTTTGGCCGCGATGATGGCGTTTTCCTCCATCGTCGCTTCCTGACCCGGGTCAATAGTCACTGAGCCGGCTGCCGCATTGCCGACAGAGCCGAACTCCAGGGTCGATGTAGCGTCCACACCGATGGTGCCGCCGCCTAGGTCCAGGCTGCCGGATAGCCGGACGCTGCTGCCGCCGGACAGGGAGAGGCTACCGCTGGACACTGATGTGCCGCCCGCAGTGCCGGTCACGGTCAGGGCGCTGCCGCCGGTGAGGGCGAGGTTGGCATACTCGCGCAGAGCGCCGACGCTGAAGCTGGCGCCGGCTGCGAGGCTGACACCAGCGGTGGTGCCGTCAGCCACGTAGAACAGGCCGCCAACTGCGATGGTGCCGGTGAACACCATGCTGGCCGGGGCATAGACCGACAATGAGGCGGCAGCGCCGGAACCCGATATGATCTGCGAGGAATTGGCGCCGGTGTTGTCCTGGATGACGACCGCATCACCGGCGCCGGGCGCGGTGACGGCAAGCGAGCCGGTGGTGGTGTCGGTCCAGTTGCTGGCATTGCTCCAGACGCCGCCACTGAGATAGGCCCAGGCATAAGCGTCGTTGCCGCTGCTGACCTGATAGCCTGCGGCGGTGCCGGGCGAGGGCGACAGCGTGATGCTGCTGGATCCGTTGGGAGCCGAGACCTGCGCCTGGAACTGCTGTGCGGTGTAGTTGCCGGCGAGCGACAACGTGCCGAGCGTCGAGATGCCGTTATAGAGTGTCAGGGTCCCAAAGTTGGCTCCGGTCTGGCTGTAGCCAAGGCTGGTGACCATGCGGCCCAGGGTGATCACGTCGCCGATGGCGTAGCCACCGATCGTTGCCGTCGGCAGCGTGTTGGCCAGCGCCAACGTGCCGCCCGTCTGGGTGAATTGGATGGCCGTGGAGTCTGACCCGGCCAATGCCAGGGTGCCGCCGCCGTCGATCTCCAGCAAGCCGGTGCCGCTGACCGAAGCTGTCACTCCGGGGAACGCGTTGACGGCAAGCGAGCGGGCGGAAACCTCAAGCGTTCCTTTCAGCACGACAGCAGCGCTGATCGTCCCGCCCAGCACCGCGGTGATGCCGCTGTCGATCGTCAGCGCGCCCAATTTGGCGCTGCCGGCGGTGCCGAACTCAACCGAGGCGCTGGCGTCCACAGCGATATTAGCGGGCGTGTAGAGGCTGGATCCGACGGTTCCTCCAGTGAGGATGCTGGCAAACTGGATGGCGCTGAGCCCGGTGGCCAGCAGCGACGCGTTGGGGCTGCTGAATGTAAGCGGACCCGCGCTGGTCAGCCGGCTGCTGCCGCCGACCTGGAGTATGCCGCCGATCACTGCCGACCCCGCGAGGGTCAAGTTGGCGCCACCATCCAGCACCAGAGTGCCGGTCTGCGTCAGCACGCCACTGACGCCGCCAATAACCGAGCCGACGTTGAGATTGCCCAGTAGCAGCACGTCACCGGTTGCGGACAGGCTGGCCGCGACACCGGTGCCGGCGATATCGGTATAGCTGGTGCCGCCTGCGATGGTGACCCCGTTGCCGTAACTGGGTGCGGTGGTGGCTGTCGTCGCGGTGGTGGCGTCCTTCCAGTTCGCCGCGACGCTGTAGCTGTCGCCGGTGGGCGGGGCGAAGGTGTAGGCATCCATGTTCACGGCAGCGAATTTTACGTCGGTGCCCCCGGCGCCATCAGCGATGGTGGCCCAATAGCCGCTTGGCAGCACGGCGCCGGTGATCCCCAGCGTCACCGTATGGGTTCCATCCGTCACTACCAAACTTGCCGGAGCGGGCGTGCCAGAGCTGTAGACGGCCGGGGTGAAGCTGACTGCCGCGGTGGACGGCTTGATGTCGGTCAGATCGATCAGGTCGGACACAGTAAAGGACGCCAGCGTGCTGCCGTTAAGGTCGGCACTGCTGTCCTTGAAGTCGATGGCAGTGAAACTGCCCGCATTCAGCATGTCATTGCCGCCGTAGCCGGTCAGCGTTTGGCCGTTGACCGTCGCGGTTAGGATATCGCTTCCAGCGGTGCCGTTGAGCAGCGTGGGTTGAGCTGGCGGTGCGGCGAACATCTGCAGCGAGATGAATGCGTTGGCTGCGGCGTCGAGCCGGACGTGGAACAGGTCGCCGGCATAATTGCCCGCCAGGGTGAGGATGCCGACAGACTGGTTGCCCCTAGTCAGCGTCAGGGACGCGATGTTGGTGCTGGTCTGGGTGTAGTGCAGGCCGGTAGCCAGACCTTTCAGCTCAATGATGTCGCCGACGCCAAATCCCCAGATGGTACCGCTGGGCAGGGCCGCGAGCACCAAGGTGCCGGCAGGGCCGGCGAACTGGATGTTTGCGCTGTCGGCGACTCCCAGCGTGAGCTGGCTGCTCTCGCTGAGTGAAAGGCTGCCGATGCCGCTGATGCTCTGCGCGCTCCCGAATGGGTCGGTCAGGTCGATGGTCAGTCGGTTGCCCGCCTCGACCGCCACCGTGCCGTTCACAACAACGTTGCCGTAGATCGTTCCGCTGAGCGCGGCAATATGCGCGGCATCAATGGTGATTGCGCCGGATGCGGCGCCACCGGAGGTTCCGATCTCAATCGAGCCGTTGTCATCGACGGCAATTGTGCTGGACAGTGTTGTCCAGGACGCGGTGACGCTGTTGGTGATCAGGCTGCCGAGCTGTACCGCGCTGCCGCTGGCCGCCAGCAGGAACCCATCCGTCAAGGTTGCGGCAGCGGTCGCGGTCATCAGGCTGCTGTTGTCAGACAGCTCCAGCGCAGTGCCGGCTGCCAAGTTAACGCCGCCAGCCACGAGTAAGCCGCCGTCAAGATCAAGCTCCGTCGGCGCCGTTGCTGCCAGCAAGGTCAAAAGGCCGGTGACTGTGGTGGTGCCCCACAGCAGTACCTCCTGCGTGAGCGTGAGCTGCCCGGCGGCGCCGCTGCCGCTGACGTTGGTGAAGTTGTCGGCGGTTCCGCCCGTGATGGCGACCGTGCTGACCGCGCCGGGCGCGCTGGTGGCGATAACTCCGGTCGAGGTGTCCAGCCAATTCGACGCCGTCGCCCAACTGCCGCCGTTCTGGCTGGCCCAGGTATAGGTGTCAGACGCGCTGCTGGTCATGAACGCTCCAGGCCGGTGGATCAAGACCATCGGCGGTGCCATCCGGCGATCGAACCACCTCCGGCGGCATTCGTTGCCAAGACGACATTTACAGCAAAACAGTTTAGACAACCATAGGTTGTTTGTAACAATTCCTTAACAACTAGATATGAATTGCGCGTCAGATGCTAAGCAACCCAGGCGAACAGACGAGTGTTCCCGAAACGCCTCCGGGCGTTCGGCGATTGACACAAAAACGTGATTTAACGGTTTGTATCCGTCGATTTTGAATCCTGCTGCGTTTCCCACATTGGCCGCATGGACCTGATCAGGCGATCCGCGGCGCGCGACCTTCGCGTCGACTTCTTCCGCGGCCTGGCGCTGTGGTGGATCTACACGGATCACATCCCCGGCAATGTCCTTGGCGATCTCAGCCTGCGCAACTTTGCAGCCTGCGACGCAACCGAGGTGTTCGTGTTGCTGGCTGGCTACGGCGCCGGGTTGTCCTACGGCATGGGTCTGGGCCGTAGCGGCTACATCTCCACCGCCGCGGACATCCTGAAGCGCGCGTGGACCCTGTATATTGCGCACATCTTCCTGTTCGTCCTGTTCACCGCCCAGGTAACCTATTCCGCTACCGCGCTTAACCGCCTGAACTACCTGTCAGAGACCCGGCTGGACGTGCTGGGAGACGACCCGTACCGCAGCATTCTGGAGGCGTTGTTCCTGCGCTTCCAACCCAGCCTGCTGAACATCCTGCCCTTGTATGTGGTGCTGCTGATGTTCTTTGCCGCTACCGTCTGGCTGTTGCGCTGGCCGCGGATGCTGTTCGGCGTCTCATTTGCGATCTACCTCGTGGTGCGCGTCACCAGCATCAATCTGGCAGCCTGGGGCGGCGAGGGCTGGTTCTTTGACCCGCTGGCCTGGCAGTTCCTGTTCGTGATCGGAGTCCTGCTGGCGTGCGCACCGATGAAACAGCCGTCGCGGCCGCAGCTTCTGGATGTCGGCGCGGTCGCGATCGTCGTAGTCGGCGCCTTCGTCACCATCGTTCTGCAGCCGCATCCCCATTTGCTTGACTGGATCTCGCGCTCGGCCTTCCGGCCGTTGATCAACGAGGATAAGACGGGCCTGTATCCGTTCCGGGTTATGTCGATCCTGGCGCTGACCTGGCTCTGCGTCCGGCTGATCCCGTTCGACTCCGCCTGGCTGCGGTCGCGGTGTGCCGCCCCGCTGGTGCTGGTTGGGCAAAATTCGCTTCCGGTCTTCTGCTCCGGCATCGTCATCGGCTTCATTGCGCGACTGGGCTTGGAATATGACGACCGGATGGTCATGCAGACAACAATCAACCTGATGGGTGCACTGGGTATGCTGGGTGTCGGCGGCCTGGCGGCATGGTATCGAACAAAGGGCCGGCCCAAGGCGGCGCGGAGCGCGCCCGGCCGGTCCGGCGCGCTCTTGCCGGTGGATGCCCAGACTGATACTGGTTGAATTTATGCAATGGTTCAGCCGAGTGATGCGCGTCGCCTGCGCACAGTTGGCCTGCGGTTTCGTGGTTGGTCTGGCAATCGCGCGCCCCGTCCCGGCAATGGCGGATGCCGGACTGGCGTGTGATCTGCCGGCAGACCTGACCACGCCAGCGGACCCCTTGACACATGCGGCAGCCGCGCTGGCGAAGGCCGGCGGGCTGAACATCCTGGCGATCGGTTCCGGGTCTACGGTGGGTGATTCCGGCAGTTCCGGCGGCGCCGCGCTGAGTTACCGGGCGCCGGAGGGATCATATCCCTACAGGATGATTGAGGCGCTGCAGATGATGCGCCCGGCCGCGCATTTTCAGCTAGCGGTCAAGGGCGGGCGCAATATGGCGGCCGAGGTGATGCTGCCGATCCTGCAGCAGGAGCTGTCGTCGCATCATTATGACGTGGTGCTGTGGCAGACCGGCACGGTGGAGGCGGTGCACGGCATGCGCCCGGACGGGTTGCGTGACGTGCTGCAGGACGGAGCGGATGCCGTCGACGCCGCTAATGCCGACTTGGTCATGGTCGATCCGCAGTTCAGCCGTTTTCTACGCGCCAATGCCGACCTTGCACCTTATGAGACCGTGCTGCAGCAGATGGCCAACAACCCGGGTGTGACGCTGTTCCGCCGGTTCGACCTGACGCAGAACTGGGTCGACAGCGGTCAAGTTGACCTGGAACGCGTTGGCCGCAATCAGCGAGACAAGACGATCGCCCTGTTGAACAACTGTCTGGGGCAGGCCCTGGCGCGCTTTATCCTGACGGGTGCCGGGGAGCATTAGGATCGCCCGCCAAGGAAGACGATCCTCCGGTTTGGCTTGAGTGGGCAATTCACGCGGCGAAGCGCGTAGCCAGCTTTTCTCCGCCCGGGCACAGGGCTGCGGGTATGGCCATCCTGACGGATGTCCCGTTATCATTCCCCGACCACAAAACGGGGGAAACAATGGATTATCACTCTGCCTTCTCCGGCATCAAGGTCATCGACCTCAGCGGCGGGGTCGCCGGGCCGTCATGTGCTATGTTCCTGGCCCAGCACGGTGCCGATGTGATCAAGGTAGAGACTCCGCATAACGGGGGTGATTGGTCGCGCATTCTGGGCCGCACGTATGAAGATCACTCGGCGTTCTCACTCTACGGAACCATGGGCAAACGCAGCCTGGCGCTGGACTTGAAGACGACGGAAGGCAAGGAGGTCCTGTGGCGAATGGTGCAGGACGCCGACGTTTTCATCGAGGGCTTCCGGCCCGGGACCATCCAGCGCTACGGCTTCGGCTACGACGCGGTCAGCGCGAAGCAGCCTGGAATCATCTACTATTCGATCTCGGGCTTCGGCCAAACCGGCCCACTGGCGGCCAGACCAGCGATGGACCCGGTGCTGCAGGCGTTTACCGGCATCGTCACCGAGAACAAAGGCGAGCACGACAACCATCCGCATCGCATCGCCATCTCGCTGATCGACATGTTCTCCGGCCTGCTGGGCTTCCAAGCGATTGCCACATCGCTGTATGTGCGCCGCGAGCAAGAGGTCAAGCGGGGCAGGTTCATTGAGCTGAGCCTGATGCAAGGCGGAGCGATGCTGTCGGTCATCCGGCTGATCGCGCACCATCTGGAGCGCGGCACGACCCAGCGTACCAGCATGCCCAACGGCGTGTTCAACACCGCCGATGGGCAGATCAACATCACCATGATCCGCCCGACGGACTGGCAGCCATTCTGCGAGGCGATCGAGCAGGCACAATTGCTGGAAGACGCACGTTTCTCCACCACCCCTGCGCGCGCCGCAAACCTTGATGAGCTGTATACGGTGCTGCGGCCGATCCTGGCGGCGCGAACAACGTCCTGGCTCGGTGCTCGGCTGACGGCGAGCGGCATCATGAACGGACGGGTCAACAGCTATGAGGAGTTCCTGAAGGAGGAGCAGGTTGCGGCCACCGGGATCATGTCCTGGCTGACGCAGCCTGGCGTGCCGGAACTGGTGCCGATGCCAAACATCCCTGGCCTGCCGGCATTCGAAAGCGGTACTAAGCGTGCCCATGCGCCGGCGCTGGGCGAGCATACCCGCGAGGTACTGGCGCAGCACGGCTACACGCCGACGCAGATCGAGATGCTGTTCGAGAACAAGGTCGTGGGCGGCAGGTAACTCTCCGGCGCCCTACAGCTTCAGCGTCGCCTCCATAACCTCAGGATCCTCAGCCATTCGGCGGATGCTGAAACCAAGGTGGCGGATGAATGCCAGCATGGGTGCGTTGTCTGCCAAGACCTGTCCCTCGATCCGCTGCAGCCCGCGCGATCTCGCCCAGTCGATCAGCCGGCGCATCAGGTGCGAGGCCAAGCCGCGACCCTTCATCTCATCCTGCACGATCACGGCGAACTCACCGGATCGGCCGCCGAATTCACAGACCAAACGGCACACGCCGACGGTTTCTCCACTCGCCTCAAGCACCGCCACAAAGGCCATCTCCTGATCGTAGTCGATCTGCGTCAGCCGGATCGTCTGCGCCGGGGATAAAGCCCGCATGGTGCTGAAGAAGCGATAGCGGATGTCCTGAGGCGACAGCCGAGCGAAGAAGCCGGCGTGGGCCTGCGCGTCTTCGGGTCGGATCGGGCGGATCGTCAGCCAGTGCGGACCGAAGAGCCGGCGCTCCGTCAGCTCTGCTGGATATGGCGCGATCGCAAGCCTCGCGATTGGCTGATCGGCTCGGCGCAGCCGGATCCAGGCGTCGGCCGCGAGGACACCGTGCTCATCGACAAACAGGGACGGAATATCCAGGGCGGCGATCTGCGGGAAGTCGACCAGAAGCTGGCTGACACGCGCCAAGACCTGGGCCACGGCCTCAGCATTTGCCGGCGTCCGGTCACGCAGCGGCTGTTCCAGCATCGCGCCGGTGCGGCTGCGGCGGATCAGGCCGCGGGCCAAGGGCAGGTTCAGCGGCGGCAGGTCGACCGCCTGGTCTGCAGGCCCCGCCATCGTGCCGCCGGCGCCAAAGCTGATCATCGGCCCGAACGTTGGATCCTCGGCGACATGCACGGCAACCTCACGAGCACGGCCGGCCTGGCGCTGGACCAACAGCTCACCGGCGCGGCCGGACCGCTGCCCGCGGATCGCCAACAGGTGGCAAGCGCCGACAACCTGTCCGGCATCATTCAGATCGAACATCAGGCTGTCCGGCAGCCGGTCTGCCGGGGCAGCATTGTCCCGCAGCTTGACGACGGCCGGATAGCCGAGGAGGTCCCCAGCAAAAGCCGCGTCCTGAGGGCTGGCGGCGAACCGGGTCGGCACGGTCGGGATGCCGTACGCACCCAGAACTGCGAGCGCCTGATCCTGGGTCAAGGTCAACCGGCCAGCGGCGCGAACATGGTCAAATTGCCTACGAACCCACGCCCGCTCCGGATCGACCGCAAGCACCGTGCTGGGGGGCAGCTCATTTGACGCCTCTTGGTTGCGTTGCTCGCGCACCAGGAAGCCGAAGCCTTGCACCGCCTGGTCTGGCGTGGCGAATACTGGCAACCCTGCCCGGCCGAGGACCGTGCGATGCAGCGCGCCGGTCGTCTCACCCATGGCGCATATCAGCAACGGTGTTGGAAGGTCCTTCGGCGGTGAGGCAAGGCCGGCAATGGCTGCCTCGTCTTCGGGGCCAAGCGGGGCATGGACAGCGAGGACGCCGCCGATGTCACGGCGGGACGCGATGGTGAACGCGGTGGCCGGCAGATCGGCCGAGGCGACGTGCAGTACACCATGATCCGGTGCTTGGTTCCGCATCAGGCTCAGGCCCTCGCGCAGTACGCTGTCGGCGGCCAAGCGGCCTGGCCCGATGGCGGTGCTGACAATCGCCAGGGTGTCGCAGTGCGCCGGCTTGGCCCGCGACAAGGTCTCTGCCGCGGCAAGCAGATCTTCCAGACGCCTGACGCACAGCACGCCGGCACGCCGCAGCGCGGCGTCGAACGCAAGGTCCGCGCCGCCGTCGCTGTCTAGCAGCCGCAGCCCGGCGCAGATGGCAACGGTCGGGCGCAGTCTGGCAGCGGCGCGGGCGGCGGAGATGAACCGGCGCGGGTCCTTGATCCGGCGTATGTCCAGCAGGATAGCGCCGGTGTCGGCGTCGCGAGACAGCCAGTCCAGCGCCATGCCGAAGCCGATGTCGGCGTTGGAGCCGATACCGACGATATGGCTGAAGCCGACGCCGTTCGGGCCTGCCCAGTCGATCACGGTCCGGCTCAAGGCCGACGACTGCGAGATCAGCGCCAGCCGGCCTGGTGGTGGCATGACGTGGGCGCGGCTGGCGTTCAGGTTCAGCCGTGGCACCGCCAGGCCGAATGAGTGGGCACCCAGTACCCTGACCCCTGTCCGGGATACATGTCCCGCAAGGTCCTCTGCCGCGCCGGGCACAATGGCCGCAAAGCAGTTGTGTTCGGCGAGGCAGGCGATGTCGGGGCCGATCTGCTCGGAGTTGACGGCCAGAACCGCCAGTTGCGGCGAGCCCCGCAACTGTGAGGCCTCACTGATGGTCTGAACCTGACCTGGAAAGCCGGCCAGGGCGAGATTGGCAGCAATCTGTGCACCGGCTTCCTTGTCGGCTCCAATAACAGCGATAGAAGCCGGACGGAACAGGCTTTCCGGATTAAAGCGGCCAGTGATGTTGAGCCGTGGAACGGTCATGATGCAACGCCGCATAGGTGGGCTGGCCGGTCGAGCGCAAGTTGCAATCGGACGACGCCGGTTGTTGCATGGCAGCCGATGTCTGAAAGGGGGAGCGAGATGACGGACCGATCGGGCTGGGATGCGGAGATGGCAGCCTTCACCGCGGAGCAGGAACAGGCGGCGAAGGCTTACCCCCCGATCAAGGTGGAAATACCCCTGGCGCCCCATCGGCGGATCAACGACCTGCTTGGCATGCGGACCGCTGTCGGTGGCCCAGTCATGGCGGAAACGATGGATCGCTGGATCGATGCAACCGGGCGGCGGGTCTTCTGTCGGGTCTTCCGGCCGGTGACCGATCGCTTGATCCCGACGCTGGTGTATTTTCACGGCGGCGGCTGGGTGTGGGCGAACGTCGACACACATGACCGGATGACGCGCGAGTATGCCGCCGCCGGGGAGGTCGCGGTGGTCAGCGTGGACTACGCGCTATCGCCGGAGGCCAAGTTTCCCCAGGCTCTGCTGGAATGCGCCGCGGTCGTGCGTTTCCTGGCTGAGCGGGGCGCCGAATGGGGGCTGGATCCGGCACGCATCCTGGTCGGCGGAGACTCAGCCGGCGGCAATCTGGCGCTGGCGACGGCCCTGCTGCTGCGGGACACCGGCGGCCCGAAGCTGCAAGGAGTGCTGGCGAACTATCCGGTGAGCGACGCGCGCTTTGACACACCCAGCTATCGGCAGTTCGGCAGCGGTGCATACGGGCTGAGCACTGAGCGGATGGCGTTCTACTGGAGCGTTTATGTGCCGCATGAAATCGATCGGCTGCATCCGCTGGCGGCTCCGCTGCGGGCGGATCTGGCCGGATTGCCGCCGGTGCTCGTGCTGCTGGCGGAGCTGGATGTGCTGCGTTCGGAGGGTGAGGCCCTGGTCGCCCGGCTGAGGGCGGCTGGCGTGGCAGCCGAGACCGCCACATTCGCCGGCACCGTGCACGGCTTTCTGCGTGCGACCGGCTCCGTGCAGAAGGCGCGTGACGCAGTGGCGATGGCGGGAGCGTGGATGAAGCGGATCAGCACGGAGCCCTGACCAGGATGCGCTGGGTCGACGCCGTCCACGTCGCGTCCCGCGCTGCCCATCCAGCCCAGCATGCGATCAAAGCCGTTGTTTTCCATCATCAGCACGACGATGTGCTCAATCGGCATGGTCCGGCGCTCTCCCCGTGTCGGGCCGCCGACGGCGACATCCTATCGGCATGACGTTGATCAGGCCGACCCCGGGGTCGGTGATGCTGCAGCCAAGGAAGGCGTCACTGGTGCTGCGTGGTCTCGAACGGACAATCGGCATGCTTGGCGGCACACAGACGCCCACCCGCCCCGCTGCATAATCCTGGACCCCGGCCGATCGCCCGGCGCACCACACCAGCCAATGAGGCGATGAAACCGGCATCTGCGTTCTGCGTCGGCATCCGGAAATAGCCGGGCACCCCCAGCTTCATCGCCAGCTCTCGGTATTCAACGTCCAGTTCCACCAAGGTCTCGGTGTGTTCGGAGACGAAGGCGATCGGCACCACCAGCACCGCCGTCTTGTCCTTCGCGGCCCGCTCGACCTCGTGATCGGTGGAAGGCTCGATCCATTTCTGCGGGGTGGCGCGTGACTGGTAGCAGATCTGGTAGTCGACATGCTGACCCCAGGCGGCGATGACGGCGACCACGGTCTGCTCCACCTGCCACTGATAGGGATCGCCGCGTTGGATGATAACTTCCGGCAGGCCATGAGCGGAGAACAGTACTCGCAATGGCACCGCCGGATCCAGCGACGCGCGCGCGCGCTCATAGTCAGCCTTGACCATGGCGGCTGTCGCAGCGGCGTAGTCGGGATCGACCGGGTAGCAGCAGACCGTTGTAGTCGCCGCCGCGAGGCCGACCCGCACGGCGGCATCCCGCCACGCCGACAGCGAACTTCCCGTTGTGGTGGTGGAGAACTGCGGGTAGAGCGGCAGCAGCACGACCTCGTCCGGCCCCCACGCCTTCACCGCGCGGGCAGCTTCAAGGCTGAATGGATGCCAGTAGCGCATGGCGATGAAGCATTGCGCCTCCACCTCCGGCAGGTCGGCCTGGAGTGCCGTCGCCTGTTCCTGGGTCAGCCCAAGCAGGGGCGATTTGCCGCCAAGCAGGGCGTAGTTGGCGGTTGCCGGAGCCACGCGGGCGCGGGCGATGATCCTGGCCAGGAACGGGCGGACGAAGAACGGCACCCGCAGGATAGCGGGATCGCGGAACAGGTTCTGCAGGAACGGCTTGATTGCCTCTGGGCGGTCAGGGCCGCCCAGGTTGAACAGGACGATGGCGACCTTGCGTCTGGCCATCGGCACGCCGGGTGCCACGGCCGCCGGGGTCCCTTCGACGGCGCGCGCCGCAGCGGATTCCGCGTCGATGCCGGGGTCGAGGTCGGCGCCGTAGTCGACGGCGCGAAGACCGGTTCTGGCCATGACGGGCATAACAGCAGGCCGGTTTGGCATGTCACTGCTCTCCACGCACCAGTTCCAGCAATGCTGCCACATGGTCGGGTGGAGTCTGCGGCACGACGCCGTGTCCGAGATTAAAGATAAACGGACGGCCACGTGCTGCCTGCAGAATGGCCCGCACTTCTGCTTCCATTGCCGCACCGCCGGCCACCAGCGCGAGCGGATCGAGGTTACCCTGCACCGCCATGCGCGGCGGCAGCATGGCTGCGACCGCGGCAATATCGCTGCCGGTGTCGACGCCGACCGCATCCACACCGGTCGCGGCATAGTCCCGTGTCATGACCCCGGCCAGGCGGGGAAAGCCAATCACTGGCAGGTCAGGATGAAGCGCCTTCAGCGCCGAGACAATTTCTCTGACGGGCGCAACGCAATATGTCCGGAACAACGAGGGCGACAGCACGCCGGCCCAGGAGTCGAACAACATCACCACCTCAGCCCCTGCGTCCACCTGGGCGGAAAGATAGGCGATGGAAGCCTGGGTCAGCACGTCGATCAGGCGCTGGAACAAGGCCGGCTGGGAATAGGCCATGCCGCGGACAGCGGCGAAGTCCTTTGATCCGCCGCCCTCGATCATGTAGCAGGCGACGGTGAACGGTGCGCCGGCGAAGCCGATCAGCGTGGTGTCGGCGAAACCTTCGCTGGCCAGACCGGCACGCACAAGGCGCACCGTCTGCATGATTGGCTCCACCCGATCGGCCACCCGTGCGGGGTCCAGCGCGGCCACCGCTGCCTCACTGCGCAGTTTCGGCAAGACGGGTCCCTCGCCCTCCTTGAACTCCAGTCCGTGGCCCAGCGCCCAGGGCAGCATCAGGATGTCGCTGAACAGGATCGCCGCGTCGAAGCGATAGCGGCGGATCGGCTGCAAGGTGACCTCCGCCGCCAGATCCGGCGTTGTGCACAGGGCGACAAAGTCCTTCACCCCGGCGCGCACGTCGCGATATTCCGGCAGATAGCGCCCGGCCTGGCGCATCAGCCAGACCGGCGGCGGCCAGACAGACTCACCGCTCAACGCCTGCAGCAACCGTTTCATGTTGACGTCCATTCACCCGAGATAGGCTTTCCCCGCCTGTCTCCAAGCTCTGGACCAAGCCGTCAAGCGACGAACGCGCACTCCCGCACGCCGATCGCCGGAGGAATAAAGCCGCGGAACATTGCCATTGCGGCCAATGAGGCTGCCGCGCGGGTCATTGCACCGCTCCAGCCGCCGGGCTGCTCCTGGCGAAAGATCGTCAGGTGCGGATACCAGGGACTGTCGATCCGCCCGCTGAGCCAGCGCCAGCAGCCGTCGTAGCGGTCGAGCAGGAACACCGGCTTGCCGACCAGTCCCGCCAGATGCACGACCGAGGTATCGACACTCAGCACGATATCCAGGCCGCTAATGATGGCCGCGGTATCGGCGAAGTCCGCAACATCCGGCATCGGGTCGGCCAGCGTTACGCCGGCGGGTCGGGCTTGCCTCGCAGCGGGTCCCGCCTGCAGGCTGACGAATGCCACGCCTGGGACGTCGAACAATGGAGCGAACGCGGCCAGGCCGGCACTGCGCCGGCGATCGAGGGTGCCAAAACCGGGCAGCGAAGGCCTGGCTTGGCCAGCCCAGACCAGTCCTGCGCGCAGTCCCCCGGTGGGCAATCGACCTGCCCAACGCTGCAGCAGCAGCGGATCGGGTGCCAGCAACGGCACTGGCGGGATGGTGTCGACGGTGGTCGCGAACACCCGCGGCAGGCTGAACATCGGGCAGACAAAATCATACGCCGGCAACTGCCGCGTGTCCGAGATCACCTCGGCCACACCGGGTATCATCCGCATCAGCCGGGTCAGCGCCGGTGGCACGCAGGCAATGACGCGCGCGCCTCTGGCGGCCAGCAACGGCAGGTAGCGCAGGAACTGCAGGGTGTCGCCGAAGCCGTCCTCATGCAGCGCGAGGATGGTCAGACCGACCAGGCTGTCATCTGGGCGCAACGACGGCATCAGCCGCCGAGTGTCGACTGGCGGTGCGTCGGTTAAATGGAGGCGCGCCTCGTAATCCTGCCAGGCGGCCTGCCATTGCCCGGACTTGAGCGAGGCGACGGCCCGATTGACCCGAAACCGGTGGTTGTCGGGATCAAGTGCCACCGCGCGCTCGTGCGCGGCGCCCGCTGCGGTGAACCGGCCCTCGATCTTCAGCATCATGCCGAGGTTCGACCAACTGGCGGCGGCGTTCGGATCACACGCGACTGCGCGCCTGAAGCTTGCGACCGCAGAGGGGAAGCGATTGCTCTCCGCCTGCGCCAGACCCATCAGGTGGTGAACTTTCACGCAGTCCGGCGCATCGGCCAGAATGGCTTCCGCCTCGGCCGGCTGGTCGTTGTCCAGCAGGAACTCAACGAACGCCAGCCGCAAGCTGTCGTCAGCCGGCGCCAGACGCAGGCAGGCGCGGAACTGGCGCACCACCAGCGCACGCGGCAGCGGCGGCTTCAGTTGCGCCAGGTCCAGGCAGGGGTGATCGGCCGCCGGTTGCAGGGCGGCAGCATGCAGCAGGGCCGGCGCGGCTCTGTTCGCCTCACCCATGGCCGCCACCGCAAGCCCGAGCAGCAGCGCGGCATGTGGGTCGTTCGGATCGTCGAGCATGGCGGATCGGGAAGCGGCCTCGGCTGCCTGCCAGGAGCCCGAGGAAAGGTGCCGCAGCGCGGCGGCCAGAAGTTCAGGTGACGCCATCGCCGGGATCCTTCGAGATCGCGGCAGTATCGGCATGTAAGGTTAACGCAGTGTTAGCGGCGACCGGAGGTCCGGTCGCCGCCGGTGAAGGATCGCGTGAAACCGATATGGTAAATCGTGTCCTGACGCCCATTTCAGCTCCACAGCCTGCAGACCAGGCTGAAGGCGAAGCTGTCCACACTCGGACGCCGCCAACCGGGGCCAAAGAAGACCTGCAATGCCACTTCAATCCATACCGCCCGGTGCAGCCGGGACGGCACCCGACCGCCGCGCGCTGCTAAGCAGCCTTCGCCGATTTCAGCATCCGTCGGCAGGCCACAGCATCAGCCAGTTGGCCATCACCGCCGCGCCCTATGCTGCTCTGATAGCCTTCATGTACTATTCGTACTATCACGTCTCTCCCTGGCTGAGCTTGGCGCTGGCGGTTCCGGCGGCCGGCTTCGTCGTGCGGTTGTTCATAATCCAGCACGACTGCGGCCATGGCGCCTACTTCCGTTCCAGATGGGCAAATGAAACCGTCGGCTGGTTGTGCAGCCTGACGACGTTTACACCGTTCATGTTATGGCGGCGGCATCATGCGGCGCACCACGCCATCTGGAACAACCTTGATAAGCGGCCGAGCGGCGGGGACATCTACTCCGGATGCCTGACACTGGCGGAGTATGAGGCGCTCTCTCCGTTGCGCCAGCGCCTATACCGGGCTGCGCTGCACCCGCTGGTGTCGCAGCTTCTGCTGCCGCCCGTGGTGTTCATCCTAGTTTACCGCATACCGTTCGACACGCCGAAGGCTTGGCGGCGAGAGCGGCTGAGCGTCTATCTGACCAACCTGGCGATCGGCGCCGTGCTGCTGACCCTGACGCTTCTGCTGGGATGGCAGTCGGTGCTGCTTGTGCAACTGCCTGTCATTACGCTTGCTTCGATAATCGGCGTCTGGTTGTTTGCGGTCCAACATCGCTTCGAGAACAGCCTGTGGACCCGGCAAACGGACTGGACGGCGGTGGGCGCTGCGCTGCACGGCACGTCGTGGCTGCGGTTGCCCAGGATACTGCAGTGGTTCACCGGCAACATCGGTTTTCACCATGTCCACCACCTCTTGCCGCGGGTGCCGAACTACAGGCTGCAGGCGGCGCATGCGGCCGAACCGACGCTTGCCGCCAATGTGACCGGCCTGACGCTCTGGCAGGCGCTGCGTGCGCCGAGCTTCACGTTGTGGGACGAGGCCAGAGGAGCAATGGTGCGATTTCCGCGCCGGCAACGGTAGCTTCAGGATCATGCAGAACCAACCTAATGGATGATGCGCCCAGGCTGACGTCGAGTGGGCTGTTCACCGGTATCCTGCGTGAAGGCCGCAAAGTCGACTGTGAAGATCGCCACGTTCAACATCAACAACGTCATCCGCCGCCTGCCTAACCTATTGGGCTGGCTGCGGAGGGCATCACCCGACGTCGTCTGCCTGCAGGAGCTGAAGTGCATCGAAGCGGACTTTCCGGCCGCGGCAATCCGCGATGCGGGCTATGGCGCTGTCTGGCAGGGCCAGCGCACCTGGAACGGTGTTGCCATTCTAGCCCGAGATGCCGAGCCGGTGCTAACACGCAGTCGTCTTCCGGGTGATCCGGCAGACCGGCAGAGCCGCTATGTCGAGGCAGCCGTGGCTGGTGTGCTGATCGGCTGCCTGTATCTGCCAAACGGCAATCCGCAGCCGGGCCCGAAGTTCACTTACAAGCTGGCTTGGTTCGAGCGCCTGGCCGTGCATGCGGCGGAGCTTTATGCCACCGGCCTGCCGGTGGTGCTCGCAGGCGACTACAACGTTGTCCCGACGGACCAGGACATCTATCCGACAAAGTCCTGGAACAAGGACGCGCTGCTGCAGCCACAGAGTCGGGCCGCCTTCCGCCGGCTGCTGGATCAGGGCTGGACCGACGCCCTTCGCGCGCGTCATCCGAGAGGGCCGTTGTACACCTACTGGGACTACAAGCGCGAGCGATGGCCGCGCGATGCTGGCCTGCGGCTGGATCACCTACTGCTCAGCGCGGCAATGGCGAGACGCCTGCGTGATGCCGGGGTGGATCGGGCGGTGCGCGGGGAAGACGGGGCCAGCGACCATGCGCCTGCCTGGACGGTGTTCGATAAGGCCGCGTTGCCCAGGCGGACGGAGACGGCGCGATAAAGGCGCCATCAAGAGCCACTACGCCCCGGCCGATCTGCGCTATAACGTCTTGCCGCGCGAGTCGCGGCTTGTAGAGACGTCTCGGGCAGCATCGGAGCCGAATGATCGCCCAACTCACCGGACGCGTGGATGCACTCGCGGACGGCACCTGCATCATTGATGTGGGTGGCGTGGGCTACCTTGTACAGGCGTCCTCACGCACGTTGTCCGCCTTGCCGGCGCCCCCGGCCGTGGCGAAGGTGCTGGTCGAAACGCATGTGCGCGAGGATGCCATCGTGCTGTACGGTTTTGCCGATTCCAGCGAGCGCGACTGGTTCCGCCTGCTGACGACCGTACAGGGGGTCGGTGGCAAGGTCGCCCTGGCGATCCTGTCGGCGCTGTCGCCACGTGATCTGATCGGCGCCATCGCCGCCGGCGACCGCGCCAGCCTGACCCGCGCGCCCGGCGTGGGGCCTCGTCTGGCGGTACGGCTGCTAACCGAGCTGAAAGACAAGACCGGCGGGATGCCGAGTGCGGCCGGTAGTGTCTCACTCCCGGTCGCGGCGGCGGCGACGCCGGCTGACGACGCGCTGTCCGCATTGATCAACCTGGGATACCGCCGGCCTGAGGCGCAACAGGCGATATTGCGGGTGCTGGACCGACTGGGTGCTGCGGCGACACTGGACGTCCTGATCCGTGACAGCCTGAAGGAACTGGCGCAAAGGGCGGCAGGATGAGCGACGCTCGTGACGTTTCCGCAGCACGCCAGCCGGAGGACGCGGCCGAGGCTTCGCTGCGGCCGCAGACGTTGTCAGATTTCACCGGCCAAAAGGCGTCACGCGAGAATCTGGCAATCTTCATTCAGGCCGCGCGCTCACGCGGTGAATCGCTGGACCACGTGCTGCTGCACGGTCCGCCGGGCCTGGGCAAGACGACATTGGCGCAGATCGTGGCACGAGAACTGGGGGTGGGCTTCCGGGCGACCTCTGGCCCGGTGATCGCCAAAGCGGGTGACCTGGCGGCGATCCTGACCAACCTGCAGCCCAGGGACGTCTTGTTTATTGATGAGATCCACCGCCTGCAGCCGGCGATCGAGGAAGTGCTGTATCCGGCGATGGAGGACTTCCAGCTAGATCTGATCATTGGCGAGGGGCCGGCGGCGCGCAGCGTGCGGATCGACCTGCCGCCATTCACGCTGGTGGGTGCCACCACGCGGGCCGGATTGCTGGCGACACCCTTGCGCGACCGCTTCGGCATACCGCTACGGCTGGTGTTCTACACGCCGGAGGAACTGCGCCAGATCGTCACCCGCGGCGCCCGCCTGCTGAATCTGAACCTGACGCCTGATGGGGCAGCGGAGATCGCCGGCCGATCGCGTGGCACGCCGCGGATTGCCGGGCGCCTATTGCGCCGGGTGCGTGACTTCGCCTCGGTTCAGGGCGCCGCGCCAGTCGACCACGGCGTGGCCGACGCGGCGCTTAACCGGCTGGAGGTCGATCGCCTAGGCCTCGATTCGATGGACCGCCGTTACCTGCGCCGCATCGCTGACCACCATGCCGGCGGTCCGGTCGGGGTTGAGACGCTTGCCGCTGCGCTGGCCGAGGCGCGCGACACGCTGGAAGACGTCATCGAGCCGTATCTGATCCAGGAAGGTTTGATCCTGCGGACCAGCCGCGGGCGCATGCTGGGCGAACCGGGCTGGCAGCATTTGGGGCTGCGGCCGCCGCGATCCGCCGCGCCACTGCTGAACGTACTGGACCCGGAGGCCTGAGCGCGGATGCAACCACATGGTATCGGCTAAATGACTGCTAATCCGCCATCCACGCACCGCTACGCCTGCCGCGTCTACTATGAGGATACTGATGCAGGCGATGTCGTCTATCACGCGAATTACCTGCGTTATGCCGAACGCGCCCGCACCGAGGCTCTGCGTGACGCGGGCATTCCTCACGCCGACCTGGTCGCGGAGTGCGGCATGATGTTCATGGTGCACCGCGCCGAAATAGATTATGTGCGCCCCGCGAGACTCGACGACCTTTTGATGATCGAGACAGAAACAATGGACGTGCGTGCAGCAACCGTTCTATTGCGCCAGTCGGTGCTGGGGCCAAACGGGATGTGCGCTGCGTTGCGCGTCAAACTGGCCTGCGTCGGCATTGAGGGAAACAGGGCAGCCCGCATTCCGCTTCGCTGGCGGGAGGGGATGATCAACCTTGCGCCAGGGTGCGGCGTGAAGGGTCGTGGTTCGTCATGACCTGGATAGAGACATCCGAAGAAGGGATAGACAGTGGATCGGGCAGTAGATGCGGTAAACCTGGGGACGGCTGGCGGCGACCTGTCGCTCTGGGGCCTGTTCATACAGGCCGACATCGTCGTCAAACTTGTCATGCTGGGCCTGCTGGGGGCCAGCGTGTGGGTTTGGGCCGTGGTATTCGAGAAATGGACCACCTTGCGCAAGATCAACAAGTCGGCTGACGGGTTCGAGGACCGGTTCTGGTCCGGCGGCAGCCTGGATGAGTTGTTCGACCGCGAGGGAACCAGTCCCAATCATCCGATGGCTGCCGTATTCGCCGCCGCCATGGGCGAATGGCGTCGCTCGGTTCGCGTCGCCGGAGCCGACATCTCACACACCAGCGTGCGCGAACGCATCGACCGCGCCATTACCGTTACGGTGCAGCGGGAAATGGACCGGGTGGAGCGCTGGATGGTGTTCCTGGCCAGCGTTGGCGCGGTAGCCCCGTTCATCGGCCTGTTCGGCACCGTCTGGGGCATCATGCACTCGTTCTCAGCGATTGCCGCCATGCACAACACCAACTTGGCTGTCGTCGCGCCCGGCATTGCCGAGGCACTGTTCGCCACTGCCATCGGCTTGGTCGCGGCGATTCCCGCAGTGCTGGCCTACAACCAGATCAGCAACAGCCTGGCGCGCTTTGCCGGCCGCCTGGACAATTTCGGCAGCGAGTTCAGCGCCATCTTGTCCCGCCAGAGCGAAGAGCGGTCGTGACATGCGGCGCAGGAAACGGAGCTGAGACATGGCCTTCAGCATGAACACCGGCGGCACGCGTGGCCGCGGCCGTGGTCGCTATCGCCCGCTGGCGGAGATCAACGTCACTCCGCTGGTCGACGTGATGCTGGTGCTGCTGATCATCTTCATGGTTACCGCTCCGCTCATGACCTCTGGCGTGTCGGTTGACCTGCCGAAGACCAACGCCCAGCAGTTGAACAGTGACAGCGAACCGTTGACCGTCTCGATCAAGGCGGACGGCTCGATCTTCCTGCAGGACCAGGCGGTCGACATTGGCGATCTGGTCGGCAAGCTGCAGTCAACCGCGCAGAACAACCCGGACCGGCGGATCTTCGTGCGCGGCGACAAGGACCTTGCGTATGGCCGGATCATGCAGGTTATGGGCACCATCACCCAAGGCGGCTTTACCAAAGTGGCGCTTCTAGCGGAGCAGCCGGCGGCAGCTTCAAGCCCTGCCGCACCGGCTGCGGCCGCTGCACCGGCTGGGGCCGCTGCACCGGCTGGGGCTGCTACACCGGCCGCACCAGCCTCGGCGCCCAATCCCGCTGCCGGACCGCGCAGGTAGACGCCTCGCCGTGACCCTCAACACCATCGCACGGTGACGCGCCCTTGCTGCAACGACTGTTCCGTGGTGACGAGCGTTCCGACTATCAACAGCCGGATGTAGCGCCAGGGCTGCGAACCGCGGTCATCGTGTCCGCCGTGGTGCATCTGGTGGTGCTGCTACTGCTGCTGTTCGGTCTACCCACCTTCGCACCGAAAGATGAGGAACCGCCAGAAACGACAGTAGCCATGGTATTCCAGGGCAATGCGGGAGCTTCGATGCAGGCGCCTGTGCCGGCGCAGGTCCCTGCCCCAGCGAAAGAGGTGGCACCGCCTGCGCCGCAGGTAACGGCGCCCCCGCAGCCGCAACCCGTCGAAGCGGCTCCGCCACCGCCGCCACCGCCTCCACCTCCGCCGCAAACGCATGTGGAGCCGACCCCAACGGTGCCGACGCCACCGCGGCCAGTGCCGCCGCCGGAGCCCGCGCCCTCTTCCCAGGTCGTGCCTCCGCCGCCCGCGCCGCCCACCCCGCCGCAGCCGCCGACCCCGGTGAAACCAGAGCCGCCGTTGCCAGTGCCACCACCACCGGTGCCGCCGCCGCCAGCACCACCCAGCACAACGTCGCAGCCGAACGAGACGAAGAACCCCGCGCCGAACAGCCGGTCGGTGGAGAACACGCTGGAGAAGCTGCGCCAGCAATTGGCGCAATCAACGCCGCCGAAGTCTCGGCCGAACCCGCAATCCGGCGGCCAGCCGAACGGCGGCGGCAATCCACTGGGTAATGACACTGCCGCACTCAGCGCAGATCAGCGCGGTGCGATCGGCGACCATGTTCGCGAATGCTGGACCAAGGACGCCGGCGCGCTGGACATCGACAGGCAGCGGGTGTTGCTGACGGTGACAACCGATGCCAGCGGCGTCGCACGCAAGGCGGTGGTTGCCGGTGAGGATACCGGCCGGCTGAGCGATCCGCGGTTCCGTGCCTTCGCCGAACGGGCGATCCGCGCGATCATGGATGCGCGTTGCGCCAACCTGCCGCTGCCGAACAACGTGCTGGGCAAGGTCAACGTGCTGACCTTCCGGTTCAGTCCATAACAAATACGTCCAGGAGACCGTTCCGCGCTGACGCAGCAGATGCCGTTGCGCGGGAACTGCAAGAGGTGGAAGACAAACGTATGATCGAGACTTCGTATCCGTTCCTCGGCCGCCGTCGACTGATCGCGGGCACCGCCGGGTTGCTGGCCGCAGCGCCGGTCGCCATCCGCGCGCAGCCGGCCGCCCCACCTGCTTCAGGGGGGCAGGGACCGTCGGCGGTGATTGACGTCAACCGCGCGCGGACCGCGCCGATCCCAATCGCCGTGCCCGACCTGGGCGGCCCGGATGGCGCCTCGGCTTCACTTGGCCACGACATCGCCGGCGTGATCAACGCGGATCTGGCGCGCAGCGGGCTGTTCCGGCTGATCCAGCCGGCGGCGTTCATCCAGGCTGGTGCCAGCACGTCCAGCGCGCCAAACTTCCAGAACTGGAAGCCGACAGGCGCCCAGGCGCTGGTTACCGGTACTTCGCAGATACTTGGCGGCGGACAGGTGCGAGTGGAGTTCCGGCTGTGGGACATTCTGCCGCAGACCCAGATCCAGGGCACCGCCTACACCACAACCCAGTCAAACTGGCGCCGCATTGCCCACATCATGGCGGATGTCATCTATGAGCGGCTTCTCGGCGAGAAAGGCTACTTCGACACCCGTATTGTCTACATCTCGGCGACTGGCCCGCGCGACCGACGGACCAAACGTCTGGCGATCATGGACCAGGACAGCGAGAACAACCGGCTGCTGACGGATGGGTCCTGGCTGGTGCTGACGCCTCGGTTCCATCCCACCCGCGACGAGATCGCGTTCATGAGCTATGCAAACAACCGGCCGCGCGTCTATCTGTTCAACTTGGCCTCCGGCGGGCAGAGCGTGCTGGGCGACTTTGCCGGCATGACCTTCGCGCCGCGCTTCTCTCCCGACGGTGGCGGCGTCATCATGGCTGTCTCCAATGGCGGCGGATCCGACATCGTCGCGATGGACCTTTCCTCCCGCACGCCGCGGCGGCTGACCGAATCCGGCTCGATCGACGTCAGCCCCTGCTACAGCCCGGACGGCTCGCAGATCACCTTTGCCTCCGACCGGGACGGCGACCAGCAGATCTACATCATGGGGGCTGGCGGCAGCGGGGTGAAGCGCATCAGCTTCGGCAACGGCCGCTATGGCACCCCGGTCTGGTCGCCGCGAGGGGATCTGATCGCCTTTACCCGCTATGCCGGGAATACGGCGAACTTCTCCATCGGGGTGATGCATCCTGACGGTTCCGGTGAGCGGATCCTGGGCGAAGGTTGGCTGGTGGAGGGTCCGACATTCGCACCGAACGGCCGGGTGCTGATGTTCTGGCGCGAGACGCGTGCCCAGGATGCTCGCGGACGAGGGTTTTCGTCGCGTCTGGTGTCGGTCGATATTACCGGCTTCAATGAGCGCCCGGTAGAGACGCCAACCGATGCCTCCGACCCGGCATGGTCGCCGTTGGGAACCTGAGGTCCAACTATCGGGTTTGTCATTCCGATCACGGCGACAGCCGCTCATTCAACGCGATCGCAAGACGCGGCCGTGCTGAGTTGGCAACATGGCCCGGATGTAGCACGAAATACCGGCTGGGAACTTGACCACTGTCCGACAGACACGTTAATCGATGGCGCGGACGGAACGGATTACCGTTTTTTCCTGCGCGGGCCATGTTCGCGCACCGGACAGCACCCAACCAGGAACGGTAGAAAATGAACATAAAGATCCTCGGCGCAATGTCCGCCGCTGCCCTGCTGGCGGCGTGCTCCTCCCCGACCCCGCCCCCTGCCCCTGCATCAGCATCGACCGCCGCTTCGATCGTTCCGGGCAGTGAGGAAGACTTGGTGGCCAACGTTGGAGATCGGGTATTCTACGAATTCAACCGCTCTAACCTGAGTGACGACGCTCGGTCGACCCTGGACAAGCAGGCCGCCTGGCTATCGAAATATGGCAGCGTGAATGTGCAGATCGCCGGCAATTGCGACGAACGCGGCACCGAGGAGTACAACCTGGCGTTGGGCAACCGCCGAGCGAATGCGGCGGCTTCCTATCTCAAGGCCAGGGGCGTGGCGGCTGCCCGGATGACGACGATCAGCTACGGTAAGGATCGTCCGACGACGCAGGGCTCAAACGAGCAGGCCTGGGCGCAAAACCGCAACGCGATCACCTCGGTTCGGTAAGGGACCTGCAGAAAAGTAACGACTGTTGGCCGGCGTACCAGTCGGCTTCGTTACCGACTGGTTCGCCCACATGTTTTGCCCGGTAATTTAGCCCAAGCACAACACTGCTTTCATTCGTTAGTCCGCCTTCACCGCGCGTGAATAGTTCAAGTTCCGGAACCAGGTCATATATTCCGGATAGGTGATCGGCGCGTGCAGCGGCGGATGCTCGGTATCCTGACATGTCGGCAGGCATTCCATGCGCCAATCGTAATCGCAGTCCATGAAGAACGGAATGGCGTAGCGCTCCTGGCCGGATCGGTTGATCACCCGATGCGGCGTGGCAAGAAATCGTTCGTTGGTCCAGCGGCGCAGCAGGTCGCCGCCGTTAACCAAGATGCTGCCCGGCAGCGACGGCGCATCCAGCCAGCGCCCATTCGGCAGCCGGATCGAGAGGCCAGGGATGTCGTTTTGCGCGAGCATCGTCATGAAGCTGGTGTCGGAGTGCGGCGCCAGGCCGAACTCATTGTCCTCGACGACGTCCTGCCGTGGATAGTGCGACATCCGCAGGGTGAACATTGGCTCCTGAAACGCCGGGGTAAAGTGGTCCGGCGGCAGGCCCAGCGCCGTCGCATACAACGGCAGCAGGCGCAGCCCCAGACCCTCCATCGCGTGATGATAGGCCAAAACAGTCTCCCTGAAGCCCGACAAAGCATCTGGCCACTGGTTTGGACCGCGAAACGGCAGCCCGGAGGTCCGATCCGGATGATGCGGCGGCAGTTCCCGCTTGGCGAAGAACGCCTCGACCAGGTTCGGCTGGTTGTTCGCGTTCAAAGTCGAGTGCCGGGTCGTCGAGCCCTTGAACGGCAGGTAGCCGACATTGTCCTTGTTCATCTGCAACGCCAGCTTGCTGTCCAGCGGCATCGCGTGGAAGCGCTTGGCTGCGTCAAACGTCGCATCGATCAGGCTCTGCGGAACGCCATGGTTGACGACGAAATAGAAGCCGACGTTCTCGAACGCATGACGGAGTTCGCTGCCTAGTGTGGCGGTGGCATCGAGCTCCCCGCGCAGCAACGGGGCAAGATCGAGAATGGGGATGGTTTCCGGCGCATCCGGCCTGATCGCTGCAATACTGGGTGCATAGACATTCATCGCTACCGTCTCCTGTTCTGACGCTTGCCGCGATTTTTCGCCCGCGACGGCGCTTGGTCAAGCCAGCCTGGCAATCGCTCAGGCGCATGATACGCTGGCGCCATGCCAACTGACGCACCGCTGCTGGAGGTAACTGACCTCGTCTATGCCTATGCCGGGGCGCAGGCGGTCCGGCGCGTGTCGCTGACCGTCGGGCCCGGGGAGATTGTCGCGCTGCTGGGTGCGAACGGTGCAGGCAAGACCACGTCGGTGAAGATGATCGCCGGCGTGCTGCGGCCACGCGGCGGTTCGATCCGGTTTTCCGGGGTCCAGCTTGCCGGCTCGCCAAGCCATACGGTGGTGCGCCACGGGATCACCCTGGTTCCCGAGGGACGCCTGGTCTTCCCGCAGATGACCGTCCTGGAGAACCTGCAGCTCGGTGGTCACATCCAGCGCGACCGCGCGGTCGTCTCTGGCTTGATCGACAGAGCCTTTACCACGTTTCCGCGGCTGGCCGAACGCCGCCGCCAACTGGCAGGATCGATGAGCGGCGGCGAGCAGCAGATGCTGGCCATCGCCCGCGGCCTGATGGCCTCACCGCGGCTGATCATCCTGGATGAGCCATCGCTGGGACTGATGCCCAGCATGACGCAGGATCTGTTTCGTCTGATCAGCACCATCAACGCCGATGGTGTCGGCGTTCTGCTGGTCGAGCAGAACCTGCACCAGGCGCTGCGGATTGCCCACCGCGGCTACGTGCTGGAGAAGGGAGAGGTCGCAATGTCCGGCAGCGGGGCGGATCTGCTGGGCAACGACTATGTCCAACGGGCATTCCTGGGTCGCTGACGTTACCTAGACTAGCCTGCCCATCAGTGAAGGGCGATACGTCGGTTTGGCTTGAAGTGGCCGATTCACGCGGCGAAGCGCGTGCAGCACTTCTTTGCGATCGGGCACTTGTGTCGAGGTTAGGCCGCCTCCGGACTACCGAGATATGCGGCGATGACCAGCGGATCCGCGGCAATAACCGAAGGCGGACCTTCAGCGATCCGCCTGCCGGCATCCAGCACGACGATCCGGTCCGAGACCTCCATGACGCTGGGCATGTCGTGCTCGACCAGAAGGATTGTCACCCCCTGCTCCCGGACGCGGCGCAGCAACCCGATCATCGCCGCGGTCTCGGTGGGGTTGAGTCCGGCACACGGCTCGTCCGCCAGCAGCAGATCGGCGCGCGTGGCAATCGCTCGTGCTATCTCCAGATGCCGCAACTGACCGACCGTCAGACTGTATGCCGGACGGGGGGCCAGGGCGGCGAGTCCAGCCAGCGTCAGCGCGCGTTCGACGGTGGCTGTCACATCGCGCGCGCCGCGCTTGCCGAACAGCGCGCCGACGCGGACGTTGTCGGCCACCGTCATGTCGCGGAACGGACGGGCGATCTGGAACGCCCGGGCGATGCCGCGTTCGGCAATGCGAGACGTGCCGATGCCGGTGATGCTGCGTCCCTGATACAGCACATCACCGCCGCTGGGCCGCAGATAGCCGGTGATCAGGTTGAACAGCGTGGACTTGCCTGCCCCGTTGGGGCCGATCACGCTGGTGACAGTAGCGGGCTGCACGGCAAAAGACACATCGTCGATCGCGACCACGCCGCGGAAGTGCTTGCTGATGTGGGCGACCTGCAGCAGCGGTGTGGTCACGTCCGGAACCTCGTCATGTCCGGCGTCCGCGGCGCAACCGCCGCGTCAGCCCCAGCAGCCCGTCCGGCGCGGCCAGGATCAGCACCACCAGCAGCAGACCGGTAACGAACAGGTGGAAATCCAGCAGGTTGCCCAGCACCACCTGGTTCAGGAACACCAGCAGGAAGGCACCGATCACCGGTCCCGCCAGGGTATCGATGCCGCCCAGCAAGCAGAACACGATCAGATCCAGGCTGGTGTCGTCGCGATAGACGGAAGCAGTGGTAATGTAGCCGAGGCTATGCGCATAAACGATTCCCAGCAGGCCGGTCAGCACCGCACTCAGCACGAAAGCGATCCGTTTGTAGCGTTCAGTCGGCACGCCCAGCATGCGCGCGGTGTCCTCGTCCTCACGGATGCTCAACAGGCCGTAGCCGAAGCGGCTGCGCCTGATCCACCAAGCCAGCAGCAGGATTGCCAGGGCGGCCGCCAGAAAAGCCTCATAGAAGACATCCTGCGGCTCCAACGCCTCAGGCACCACGTTCGCCAGCGTCAGCCCCATGGAACCCTGGAAGACGTCAATGTTGTTGTTCAGTTCACCCAGCACGTGCGCGACACCCAGCATGGCAATGGCGAAGAAGGTGCCGCGCAGGCGCAGGATCGGCACCGCCAGCAACGCCGCGACCAGCGCGCAACCTGCTGCCCCGGCCAGTGCCCCCAGGGCTAAACGAGGCAACATCGGCATGGTGTCGAATTGCGTCTCGACCAGTCCGGCCCCAAAAGCGCCGACGCCGATGAAGGCGGCATGACCGAAGCTGCGATAGCCGGCGAAGCCGCCCAGGATGTTCCACGCCGTCGCCAGCCCGGCGGAATACAGCATCAGTTGCCCGACGCGGACGTAGAACGGCGGCATCAGCAGCGGCCCGGCGGCGAGCAAGCTTATGCAGACAGCAACCGAAATCAACCAGACAGCCCTCATCGCGAGGCACTAAAGGCGTTGCCCAGCAGTCCGTTCGGGCGCACCAGCAGCATGATGACCAGGATCAGAAACATTGCGGCGTTTGGGTAGGCCGGGCCGGCGTATTGCGAGGTCATCGTGCTGATTACACCGAGCAGCAACCCGCCCAGGATCGCGCCGGCCGGACTGCCGACGCCGCCGAGGGTGACGACAATGAAGGCGTTCAAGGTCCACATCGCCTCGTCCACCGGTGAGAACGGCAACATAATGCCGATGACGATCCCCGACGCGCCGGCGAAGGCGGCCGAAACGCCGAACGTCAGCGCGAAGACATGGCGCACGTTTATCCCGCACAGCCGCGCTGCCAGGTTCTGCTGTGCGGTGCCGCGGATGATCCGGCCCAGCGGCGTGAACTTCAGGATCAGCGCCAAGCAGCCCAGCAGCAGCAGGCTGGTTGCCAGTGCAGCCAGGCGAACCGGCTCGAACACCACGCCGGCCAGTCTCAAGGAGTGAAACGCGTAAGCCGGAGTGATGCTGCGGGTGTCCGGCGAGAACAGCCAGATCAGTACGTTCTGCAGCATCAGCGCGACGCCAAATGTCAGCAGCATCGACCCCAGCTCCGATTGCTGGATTGCATACTGCACCAGCCAGCGCTGGTAGACATAACCGGCGGCAAACAGTGCCAGCATCACCAGCGGCATGGTCAGCAGCGGGTCGATGTGCAGGCTGGCGGACAGGATCAGCGCCATGTAGGCACCGATCAGCACGGTCACGCCGTGGCTGAGGTTTATGACGTGCAGCACGCCGAAGATCAGCGAGAAGCCGGCGGCCGACAAGGCATATATGCCGCCCAGCACAAGGCCGTCGGCGATCGTCTGGAGCAGCCGCAAGCTATGCGCCGCCTTCGCTCATACCAACGGCCCGAAGCATTGACAGTTCTTCAAACGGTCGGGCCGTTGGTATCTTATTGATTTCGCGGGCAGCCGCGACGCCAACCCTGCCCGCATACCCGTCATCCCTTCGGGCTGCCGGTATCAGGCGCGCTGGTCCCACGGCAGCATTGGGTAGACCGGGGCAGCGTTGCGGGCATCCGGCGGGTAGAGCAGCCGCAGCTCGCCCTTCTGGATCTGCGCCACCATGGCGCCCATCACAACGGGATCGCCGTCGCCCTGCTTGGTAAATTTGATGCGACTGTAGAACGTCTCAAAGTCGGCCGCGGCGATCGCCTCGCGCACTGCCTCGGGGCGGATGCTCCTGGCGGCCTGCATAGCCAGCAGATAGGTCAGGATACAGGCGGCGGCACCGGCAGTGTGATAGGCGATCGGCCGGGTGAACTTGCTGCGGTAATACTCGGCGAACCTGGCTGCAGTACCGAAGAACTGGTCCTTGAACGGCACTGCCTCGGTCCAGTAGGAGTCGGTGACGATGCCATCGGCATACTTACCCATTGCCCCGCGGTAGGATGCCAGTTGCGGCCCCAGGCCCTGGAACAGCAGCTTGACGTTGGTGCTGCTGGCGATCATCTGGCGCGCGATCAGCAGCGAATCCTGGTCGTGCGTCACGCAGATCAGCACGTCGGGTGGGTTGTTCCGCACGGTAGCTAGCACGCTGGATACATCGGTGACCTTCTCCGGCAGCTCCAGCCGGTCAAGCTGCCTCATCCCGGCCTGAGTGCAGGAGGCGATGGCGCCGGTGGCCGCCGTCTTGGAAAACGCGTCGTTGGTCAGGATCACAGAGAAAGTCGCGGGCTTCGGCTGCAGGCTGGCGAACAGCGCCGCCGTCGTCTGAAACTGTCGCGACGCACGTGGATACATGCCGAAATTGTGGGTGAACCCCTGAGTGAAGATTTGATCAGAGCCGCCACCGGTCTGCACCATCAGCTTGCGTGACCGTTCGACGATGGAAGCCGTGGGCAGCACGATGTTGCTGCCGAACGAGCCAAGGAAGAACTGCGTCCCGTCATCGATCTGCCGCTGCAGCAGCGTCGTCGCTCGCGCCGGATCGCTCGCGTCATCGAACAGCTTGAGCTCCAGGCGGTACTTGTCGCCGCCGATCTCCACCCCGCCAACCACGTCGTTCAGGTAGGATACGGCAGTCAGGTAGCCGTTGTTGACGTTCAGGCCGGTCTCGGCGGCAGGCCCGCTCAATGGCACTGAACCACCGAACACGATGGTTTTGGTGTCGGCGGCGCGGGCGCGTGTAGCGACGGCCGCCGCAGCACTGCCGGCAATGACCTGCCGGCGCGGCAGACTGACAATCATTGCCGCGGATCCAGTCGGCCCCTCATGACGCTGGCTGCGATGGCAGGAATCCGTTGTGCTGGCTGATCAAAGATGCGGTTTGAGGCATGGCAATGTCCCTGCGATCGAGGCCACACATGCACCAGACGTGAGCACATACAGCCGTCATTTGGCCCACGGGAAGGCGTTGCAGCCAGCCGCTCCCAAGTATAGCGAAATCGTATGCAGACGCGGAAACCAAGTCAACGCGCCGGCCCGATTCGGCGTCTCCAGCGCGTCGCAAGGCAAGCCGCTTGCAGCACCGCATGTTCGATGATCAAGTTTGATCCTGTGCAGATAAGGACGTGCGGATGTTCCAAACCGCGGTGCAAGACGAAGCGGCCCTGAGAGCCGCGCTGGCCGATGCCGACATCGCGCCGATGCTGATGGTGCTGGCTCAACTCAGCGGGGACATGGCGATCCTGGAAGAGGTCGCCCCCTATATCCATGGCGCCTGGAGCTTCATGGAAACAGTGCCCGAGGCGCTGAAGCAGAAGGTGCGGGACCGGCTGGTCCTGGTGCTGCAGGATTACGCCGCGACCGGGCGCCAGCCGCCGGCTGACCTTCCAACTGACACACTGCAGCGGATGATGAGTGCCGGCGTCGGTCAGGCAGTCCCTGCCGACTACATTCCGCTGCTTGTCGAGGAGACCCGGCTTGGCACCCAGGATGGCCGTGCGGTGCACTGGCGGCGAAGCAATGTCGTCCCCGGCGACTTCAAGGTGCTCATCATCGGCGCCGGCTTCTCCGGGCTATGCGCGGCGATCCGTCTGCAGGAACTCAGCATTCCCTTCCAGATCGTGGAAAAGAACCCAGATCTCGGCGGTACCTGGCTGGAGAACCGCTATCCCGGCTGCGCGGTCGACACCCCAAACCACTTCTACTCGTACTCGTTCAACCCGAATGAGAAGTGGACGCGCCACTTCTCCCGCCGCGACGAGATCCTGGCCTATATCTCCGCTACCGCGGAAAAATACGACCTGCGCCGCCACATTCGCTTTGGCACCGAAGTCGTTGCCGCGGCCTATCAAGAGGCTAGCTCTGACTGGCGGGTGACAGTCAAGACCGGCGCGGCGAGCGAGACGATCAAGGCCAATGCTGTGATCAGCGCTGTCGGGCAGCTCAACCGGCCCGCGATCCCGGCGATCGCCGGGATGCAGCGGTTCCGCGGCCCGCTGTTCCACACCGCCGAGTGGGATGAGACGGTCGACCTGCGCGGCAAGCGGGTGGCCATCATCGGCACCGGCGCCAGCGCCATGCAGACCGGCCCCTCGATCGCGGCGGAGGTGGACCGGCTGATGATCTTCCAGCGCTCGCGCCACTGGGCGGCCAACAACCCGAACTACCACAAGGAAGTCAGCCCGGGGAACCAGTGGGCAATCGAGCACATCCCGTTCTTCGCGAAGTGGATGCGCTTTCAATTGTTCTGGGCGGGGTCCGACGGCTTCCACGCCTCATTGCGGATGGACCCGCAGTGGGCGCAGCCGGACGTGTCGCTTAACGAGGCCAACCACAAGATGCGGGAGATGATGATCGACCACATCCGCAAGGAGTTGGACGGCGACGAGACGCTGCTGGCCAAGGTGGTGCCGCCGTATCCGCCGTATGGCAAGCGCATGCTGCGAGACAACCACTGGTTCCGCATGCTGAAGCGCCCGAGCGTCGACCTGGTGACCGAGGGCGTCAAGGAGATCACCGAGGATGCCATCGTCACTGCCGACGGTTCGGTGCATCCGGTGGACGTGATCATCATGGCGACCGGCTTTCAGGCATCGAAGATGCTGTTTCCAATGCAGATCACCGGGCGCGACGGGCTCACCATTCGCGAAATCTGGGGTGACGATGACCCGCGCGCCTATTTGGGAATTACCGTGCCGGGCTTTCCCAACCTGTTCCTGATCTACGGCCCCAACACCAATCTGGCGCACGGCGGCAGTATCATTTTCCACACCGAGTGCCAGGTCCGCTATATCGCTCAGGCGCTGCGCGACATGATCGAGAACGACCAGGCGGCGATCGAGGTCCGCCCGGAGGTGCACGACGCCTATAACATCCGGCTGGATGAGGCCTGTCGCGGCATGGTCTGGGCGCATCCGGGTGTCACCAGTTGGTACAAGAACAAGCACAACCGGGTCACTGTGACATCGCCATGGACCTTGCTGGATTACTGGAAGCTGACCCGCCACTATGCGCCGGAGGAGTACTTCGCCACCGGCTGCGAACCCGCAGTCCAGGCGGCTGCGGCGCAGTGACGCATCGGGCGGGCGGCTGTCTGGCTGGGAAGTCCCCTTACTGGTTCTCGCCGATGAAGGCGGCGAAGGTCTTTGCCAGCTCCGGTATGGCGGTGTCGTAAAAGCGCTTGCCCTTCTCCGGCGATGCCAGGCCAGGGTTCGAGCCGATCCGGCCATCCGGGAAGCGCCGCCGGTAGTCGGCCGGCCCGTGGAACCGCCCGCTCGGCGCGCGCGGCGGATCCATCATCGCCTGCTTGATCGTGTCGGGCAGCGCATACTGTGTCACCGCGACCTCACTGGCGGTGGCATGGCTGCCTTCGTCCTCGCCGAACACTTCCTTGCCCAGTTCGTGCATCGTCTTGCCGTCCCACCAATTGGCCAGGCGGCAGCGCAGCTCGTCATCCCGACGGATGCCTATCGCGCCTTCGAAGTCGGCATAAACCTCTGAGAAGGCGGCCTGCACCGTGGCGATGTTGCCGCCATGGCCGTTAATGAAGAAGAACCGGCGGAAGCCATGCCGAGCCAGCGACAGGACGTAGTCGTGGATGATGGCGATCAGTGTCGAGGGACGTACCGTCATCGACCCCGCGAACCCCATGTGGTGCACGGCGATGCCGACACCGATGGTCGGACCCACCAGCGCGTCCGCCGCCTCACCCACGCCGCGGGCGATCACCTCCGCACAAATCGCGTCCGTCCCGATCAACCCGTTCGGCCCGTGCTGCTCGGTGGAACCGATGGGCATGATGATCGCCTTGGACCGCTCGAGGTAGGTCTCGACCTCCTGCCAAGTCTGATGTTGTAAAAGCATACCGCATGATCCTCCTGTCGTCGTAGCCTAGTCCAGCCGGTGGGTTCGCGATACCATCGGGCATGTGTGTTTTCGTTCAGCAAGCGTGCGGTCGTATGTCCGGCATCGGTTCTGCCCGAGGGATCCCGTCACGAGCCCGGTCATATCGCGGCCGGGCAGACGGGCAGGCTGCGCCCGGCAAGTGGACAGCAATCATAATTAAAGTATCAGAGACAATGCGGCACTCCTGCTCTGTGCGGCATCCAGTAAATGTGTGTTCAGCAACCGAATTATAGCGCGTCGATGGCCCGCATCGGATGCACCCCCAGGGTCCTTGATAGAGAATCAGCTTATGAAGCTACCAATCGTCTTTCTCGCCAGTCTTGCAGCCTGTGTGCTGACCGGATGCATCTCCATCGATTATGTGCGTCGTTCGTCCGGACCGCCGCCGGGGTACAGCGTGGCCTTCGTCTCCGGCAACAGCGCCGCGGTATTGATCGACTATGGCAGCAGCCCTGGTGAACTGCGGTATGCGGACGCCATGGCGCAGGATAAGTGCGCCCTGTTCGACAAGCCGACCGCCACCCTGCAAAGCCTGAACCGCCTCAGCAGCGACACCATACGCGCTACCTACTTGTGTAACTGATGGTCGTATGCCTGCTGGATCAGGTTCAGGTGCCGCAGAAGGTCTGCAGCACCCGCTCCCCCTGCCTTGGCGGAACAGAGTAGTGGGCAAGGGCCGGATCGTCATCGAATGGCCGAGCCATCGCCTCAACCATCTGGTGAAAGGGGGCGAAGTCGCCGTGGCTGACCGCCGCAGCCAGCGCGGCCTCGACAAGATGGTTGCGCGGTATGCGTGCAGGATTGGCCGCCCGCATCGCATCCGCCGGGTCAGCCTGATCCGCCAGCCGGCCGCGCCAGCGCCCCAGCCACGGGTCAACAGCCTCCGGGCGACTGAACAGCTCACGGACGGCGACCTCTGCCTCTCGGTTCTCGGCGGCCGTGCACAGACGCCTGAAGGTCAGGGTGAAGTCGGCGCCGTCCGCTGCCATCAGCCGCAGCAGATCATCAGCCAGGTTGTCGTCGCCCTCCTGTTCGTTCATCAGGCCGATCTTCCGCCGCAGGCCGGCGCGATAGGTTGCCTGGAAGCACGGGGCGAAGGCTTCCAACGCCTGCGTCGCCGCCGCTTCGGCATCCTCACCCAGCAGCGGCATCAAGCATTCAGCCAGCCGAGTCAGGTTCCACAGTGCCATTCGCGGTTGGTTGCCATAGGCATAGCGGCCCTGGTGGTCGATCGAGCTGAATACTGCGCCCGGATCATAGTCATCCATGAAGGCGCAAGGGCCATAGTCGATGGTCTCGCCGGCAATCGAGCAGTTGTCGGTGTTCATCACGCCATGGATGAAGCCTACCAGCAGCCACTGTGCCACCAGATCCGCCTGCCGGACGATGACGGCATCAAGCAGGTTCCGATAAGGGTTGTTTGCCTGAGCCGCCTGCGGATAGTGCCGGTTGATGACGTAGTCGGCCAGCAGCCGCACGCCGTCGTCGTCCTCGCGGGCGGCGAAATACTGGAAGGTGCCGACCCGGATATGGCTGGCGGCGACACGCGTCAGCACGCCTCCAGGCAGCAGCGTCTCACGCCGCACAACCTCTCCGGTGGTCACCGCCGCCAGACTGCGCGTCGTCGGCACCCCCAGCGCGGCCATGAACTCGCTGATCAGGTACTCCCGCAGCACCGGTCCCAAGGCGGCCCGCCCATCGCCGCGTCGGGAGAAATGGGTCAGCCCGGACCCCTTGAGCTGAATGTCGCGTCGGACGCCATCGCGTCCGACCACCTCACCCAGCAGCGTCGCGCGCCCATCGCCAAGTTGCGGCACGAAATGGCCGAACTGGTGCCCGGCATAGGCCAGGGCGATCGGTTCCGCCCCCGGTGGCATGCGGTTGCCCGACAACATGGCTACCCCATCGGGCCCCGCCAGTGCGGCCGGATCAAGCTCCAACGTCGCGGCCAAATCCTGGTTCACCCGCACCACCATCGGAGTCGCGACTGGCACCGGATCCTGCCGAACAAAAAAGCGCTCCGGCAGACGGGCGTAGCTGTTGTCGAACTGAATAAGCATACCGCGATCCTATAACGGTGTTTCGCTTGCGCGCATCGCTTCCTATGTAGGGTTCATGATCCCATTGTCGGTGCTCGATCTTTCCCCCGTTCCTCAGGGCAGCAGTCCTGGGCAGGCGCTGCGCAACTCCATCGATCTTGCGCGACATGCCGAGGCCTTTGGCTTCCAACGATATTGGATGGCGGAGCATCACAATATGCCGGGCATTGCGAGTGCGGCCACTGCCGTGGCGCTGGCGCACGTCGCTGTCGCGACCCGCACAATCCGCATTGGCGCCGGTGGCATCATGCTGCCGAACCACGCGCCGGTCATCATCGCCGAGCAGTTCGGGACCTTGGCTGCGCTGCATCCGGGGCGCATCGATCTGGGCCTGGGTCGTGCACCGGGGTCCGACCAGATCGCCGCCCGGGCGATGCGGCGCAATTTGGCAGCGGAGGTGGACCAGTTTCCCTCTGATGTGGTTGAATTGATGCAGTACTTCCAGGCTGCTGAACCCGGGCAGGTGTTGCAGGCCGTGCCAGGGGCGGGGGAGGAGGTTGCGGTCTGGATCCTGGGTTCCAGCACCTTCGGCGCGCAGCTCGCCGCGCATCTTGGATTGCCCTATGCCTTCGCCTCGCACTTTGCTCCCGGCCAGATGCACGATGCGATTGCGATCTACCGCGAGCGTTTCAGGCCTTCGGAACGACTGGCAGCTCCGTATGTGATGCTGGGCGTCAATGTGATCGCCGCCGAGACGGAGCAGCAGGCGCGCTGGCTGTTCTCATCCCTGCAGCAGGCGTTCCTGAACCTGCGTCGCGGCCGGCCGGGCAAGCTGCCGCCGCCGGTCGACGATCTGGAGGCGAACATCGACCGCTACGGCAAGGCGATGCTGGCCGATGCCCTCACCTGCTCCGTCGTCGGCGGACCGGAAACCGTAAGGCAGGGGATCGAGCGGTTCATCGCCTCAACCGGTGCGGACGAACTGATGGTCACCGCGCAGATCTTCGACCATGCGGCGCGCGTACGTTCGTTCGAGATTCTGGCGCATGCAATTCTGGCGCATGAAACTCTGGAGCATGACACCCTGGCGCAGGAGGTCCTGCCGGCGAACCAATACCGCGTCGGAACCGCCGCCTGACTGCTCCGTTGGTACGGCATGCATCAGTCCGAGTATGACATGCCATCCAATCGCCTTGTGGAAAACGCCGGTGGCGAGCCCGCGTTGACGCCCGACCGGCGCAGTCTTCTGAAGTGGACAAGCGCGCTGGCCGGCACTGTTGGTATCGGGTCGGCGGCGAGCAGCGTTGCCCAGGCCCAGCCGCCTCACCAGGCCGAAGCCCCGTCCAGCCAGCCGGAGGTCGGTGGCCTGCGCAAGGGCATGTTCAGCTTTACGCTGGCCAGTGAACAGTTCTCTACCACCGAGTTGCTGCGTCTTGGCGTGCACGCCTCGCGCGCCGGCTTCCAGGTGCTGGCGACCAGCGACCATCTGCAGCCCTGGCAGGCCAATGAGGCACATGTAGGACAGGCCTGGGTGACGATGGGTGCGCTTGGGGCTCAGACGCATAGCTGGATGGGCACTGCGGTGACCTGTCCGACGATGCGCTACAACCCCGCCGTGGTGGCCGAGGCCTTTGCCACTATGAGCCACCTGTATCCAGGCAGGATTTACTTGGGCGTCGGTTCGGGAGAGGCATTGAATGAGGCGGTCTCCACGGGTGTGTGGCCGAAATGGCAGGAACGTTGGGACAGACTGATTGAGGCGATCACCGTTATCCGCCAGCTCTGGACTGGTCAGGACGTTGCCTTCAAAGGCAAATACTACAACGTCAATGCCAAACTGTATGATCCGCCGGCGCGGCCGATCCCGCTGCTGACGGCTGCGAACGGCAAGAAATCGATGCGTCTGGCAGGCCAGCATGGCGACGGCCTGATCAGCGACCCGCTTAGCTGGATGAAGTACAAGTCCGAATGGGAGGAAGGAGCCCGCTCTGCCGGCAAGAATCCAGCCGATATGCCCGTTATGATTGAACAGTTTGTCGCTGTCGGCGATCAGCAGACCGCAAGGCAGGCAGCGGAGTTCTGGCGGTTTACCCCGACGGCGTGGAAGACACTGTACAATGTGTCGAGCCCGGTCGACATTCAGCAGAAGGCTGATGCCGGGACGCCGCTGGAGGAGGTGATGAAAGGCTGGCCGATCGGCACGGATCCCGCCGTCCACATCAAGAAGATGCGGGAGTTGTTTGACGGTGGCGTGACCATCGTCAACGTCCACGCTGGTCAAACCGATCAGGCACGGGTCATCGATTTCTACGGCTCGCACGTATTACCGGCCTTTAAGCATTCCGCCTGATGCCGCACGATCTGCTGCTTTATTCGGCAGGGTTTGATTTCTGCCTGATGCAGCAGCAGCCGCTGACATTAAAAGAACATAAGTATGTGACGGCGCAGCGTCTTGTTGCGCCGCAGCACTTGCGTGCACCATGTCGTTGACCAACTAGGTCCACATGGGGCTCGTCAAATATGCACTGAAATTTCGCATTACATTTTATGTGATGTCGATTTTGATCTTGCTGGCGGGTGTGGGCGGCTACGTGGTCATGTCGAAAGACGTGCTGCCTGAGGTTGGGATTCCAGTCGTGACAATCGTCTGGACCTACACCGGCCTCGACACTCCGGAGATGGAAAAGCGGGTCACGACGTATACGGAGTTTGCGCTCAGCAACAACGTCAATGGCATCCGCAACATGGAAAGCACGACGCTGCAGGGCGTTACCATCACGCGGATCTACTTCCAGCCAGACGTCAGCATCGACCTGGCGCTGTCACAGGTCACCGCTTCCACCAATTCCATCAGGGCAGTTCTGCCGCCCGGCATTCAACCGCCGGTAGTTATGCGCTTTTCGGCCTCCACCGTGCCAGTTATCCAGTTGGCGCTCAGCTCGCAGGTGGAAAATGAGCGGCAGCTCTACGATTACGGACAGTATCGCATCCGCCAGACGCTGACGACGGTTCCGGGCTCTACCCTGCCTTCGCCTTATGGCGGCGCGCCGCGACAGATCATGGTTGACCTGGATCTGCATGCGCTGCAGGCCTATGGGTTGACGCCTGTCGATGTCACCAACGCGATGACGGCGCAGAATGTCACCGTACCATCGGGCCTGGCGAAGTTCGGCATAAATCAGTACGTTATCAGGTTGAATTCCACACCTGAGGCAATTGCGACGTTAAACGACGTGCCTATCAAGGTCGTGAACAATTCTCCGGTGCTGATGCGTGATGTCGCTTACGTCCGCGACGGTGGGCCGCCGCAGCAGAACATCGTGCGGCAGGATGGGCATCGCGGCGTTCTGCTAACGGTGCTGAAGAACGGCAACGCCTCGACCCTGTCGGTGGTCAACACCGTCAAGTCACTGCTGCCTGGCATCCGAGCGGCGGCGCCGAAGGATATGAGGGTGACGCCGCTGTTCGATCAGTCGGTTTTCGTCTCCGGCGCGATCGACGATGTGATTCGAGAAGGTGCCATTGCCGCCGGCTTGACTGGGTTGATGATCCTGTTGTTCCTAGGATCGTGGCGCTCGACCCTGATCGTGCTGGTGTCGATCCCGCTGTCGATTTTGACCTCGTTGGCGATCATGGCCGCGCTGGGCGAGACAGTCAACATCATGACGCTAGGCGGCCTCGCGCTAGCCGTCGGCATCCTGGTTGACGACGCCACAGTGGCGATTGAGAACACCTATCGGCTGATGGAGGAGGGGCGCGGATTCAGGGAGTCCGTGGTGGAAGGCGCGGCTGGGATCGCGAAGCCGGCGCTGATTTCGACCTTGTCGATCTGCTGTGCGTTCGTTTCTGTTATGTTTCTTACCGACGCGCCGAAATATCTGTTCACGCCGCAGGCCCTGGCGGTCGTGTTTGCGATGCTGGCTTCCTATGTGCTGTCGCGGACGCTGGTTCCCATCTTGATCGATGTGCTGGTGAAAAGCGAGCACGAGAAGCGGAATCATCATGGCGACGAGAAACCCAAAGGAGTATTCGGCCGGATCCATGCGGGGTTCAACCGCGGGTTTGACAAGTTCCATCGCGGCTACGTCGGGCTGCTGCATGTCGTCATCGCGCGTCGCTGGATCACCTTAGGTACGGCGGGGTCGGTTCTCGTCCTCGCTGCCGTGCTGTTCAGCTTTGTCGGCACCGATTACTTCCCGCAGATCGACGCTGGGCAGATGACCCTGCATGTGCGGGCGCCGCCCGGTGTCCGCATCGAAGTCGCGGAAAAACTGTTCCAACAGGTCGAGGACACCATCCGTGAAGCCGTACCGCCGCACGAGGTCGGCACGATCATCGACAACATTGGGCTGCCCGCATCGAACTATAACTTCGCCTTCGGCAACGGCACGTTCGTAGCGTATAATGATGGTCAGATCCTGGTGACACTTGCCGCTAGCCATGGACCGACCGCAAGTTATCAGAAGCGTCTGCGCCGCATCCTGCAGGAGAAGTTTCCAAACTGCGTCTTCTACTTTGAAGCGGCCGACATGATCACCCAGATCCTGGATTTCGGCGTTCCCTCGCAGATCGACGTGCAGATCAGCGGCCGGCACAGCGAAAAGGATCTTCAGGTTGCCCAGGCAATCGCCAGCAAGTTGCGACTGGTGCGCGGGGCGGTCGATGTCCATGTCCAGCAGATTACCAACGCGCCGGAGTTCTTCGTCCAGGTTGATCGCCAGCGCGCCATGGAACTCGGGCTGACCGAACAGCAGATTGCCAGCGACGTGAACGTCTCGCTCAGCGGCAGCTTCCAGGTCAGCCCAAACTTCTGGGCTGATCCACAGACCGGCATCCCGTATCAGGTGTGGGTGCAGACCCCTGAGTATCGCAACGACAGCATGTCGGCTGTCACCAACACGCCGCTGCTGATCTCAACCGGCGCTTCAAGCGCTGCTAATGCAGTGCAGTTGTTGTCGAACGTTGCCACCTTGAAGCGTGGCACTGAACAGACGGTCTCGAACCACGTGAACACGCAGCCGACCTATGACGTGTATGCAGCGGTACAGGACCGGGACCTTGGGGGTGTTGAGACGGCTATCAACCAGATCGTGGCGGATCAACAGAAACAGCTACAGCCGCCCGACCGCATCTCGGTGCGTGGCCAGATCCAGAGCAAGGACCAGGCATTCCTGCATATCGGCATCGGCCTGATTGTTGCCATGGTCGCGGTGTACTTGTTGATGGTGATCAACTTTCAGACCTGGGGCGACCCGTTTGTCGTCCTCGCGGCATTGCCCCTCGCGTTCTGCGGGATCGTTGCCAGTCTGTTCATTACCCAGACAACATTTTCCATACCGTCGCTGATGGGCGCGATCATGAGCGTCGGTGTGGCCTCCGCCAACTCGATCCTACTGGTGACGTTTGCGCGTGAGCATCGGGAAGCCACCGGCTGCAGTGCGGTTGAGGCTGCGATTGCCGCTGGTGAGACACGATTGCGGCCGGTGCTAATGACGGCCGGCGCGATGTTCGTTGGCTTGCTGCCCATGGCGGTCGGCATTGGCGAAGGCAGTGAGCAGAACGCTGCGCTGGCCCGAGCGGTCCTGGGCGGCGTCAGCGTCGGAACCTGTTCAACGCTGCTGTTCGTGCCGTTTCTATATTCGCTGCTGCGGCGTGGCGAAGCCAAACCATTGGAAGACTACATATGAGCAACCCGGATCAGGCTCCACCACCGCCGCCGCGTAAGCGTATTCTGGTCTTCGTCCTGGTACCCGTGGTTGGATTGCTGGCCTTCGGTGGCTTTCTGCACTGGCAGACTTATCTGACTGCCGCGGAGACACAGCGGCAGCAGCAGGATTTTGTGCCGAACGTACGCACGGCGGTGGCCAAGCGCGAAGACTCCCCAGTGAAACTGACGCTTCCCGGCCAGACCGAAGCGTTCGACGTCGCCAGCCTGTATCCGCGCGCTACCGGCTATGTGGGTGAGCGGCGGGTCGACATTGGCAGCCGGGTGAAAAAAGACGATCTGCTGCTGCGAATCGAAGCACCGGACCTTGATCAGCAGCTCGCTCAGGCGCAGGCGCAACTGGGTCAGAATCAGGCAGCCGTGGCGCAGGCGGAAGCGCAGGTTCAGTCGGCGGTGGCCAACACCAAGCTGGCGAAAACCACCAACTTCCGCGAGTCGACCTTGGCCAATCAAGGTTGGGAGACGAAGCAGAACGCCGACAACGCCTCCGCCAACTTCTCGGTTCAGACGGCGGGCATCGCCAACGCACAGGCTGGCGTCGCCGTGGCCGTGGCCAACGTCAAGGCACAGCAGGCTACGGTCGACAGGCTGGTGGCATTGACTGCATTCGAGCAGATCAAGGCGCCGTTCAATGGCGTGATAACCGCGCGCAATGTCGATACCGGCGACCTGTTGACCCAGGACAGCCTGGGCGGCAACCCGATGTTCAGCATCGCACGCGATGACGTGCTGCGGATCGCCGTCTATGTGCCGCAGAGCAGTGCGATCGGCATACATGATGGGCTGGAAGCCGAAATTACGGTACCGGAAATGCCAGGCCGGGTCTTCAAGGGCAAGGTCGCTCGCAGCTCCGTCGCCCTGCAGGCAGCCTCTCGGTCAATGCTGACCGAGGTTGACGTACCCAACCCGGATGGCGCGCTGCGGCCAGGACTTTTTATCAACGTATCCTTTGCCATCCCGCGGCAGGCCCCGGCAGTCGTGGTGCCCGATGAAGCGCTGGTGTTCAACACTGCCGGGTTACAGGTCGCCACGGTGGATACCGACGGCAAGGTCACGTTCGACAAGGTGACCGTCTATCGCGACTTCGGCACGACAGCAGAGCTGCGCGAGGGCCTGCAAGGCGGGGAGATGCTGATCCTGAGTCCGCCTGCGCAACTTGCAACCGGCAGCACGGTACATGTCATCAATCCCCCGTCGGAACAGGAGACCGGGAAGCAGACTGCCAGTCGCTGACGGCGGCTGAATGTCGCGTTGGAGGCAAGACCCGCCAGTGTCTTGTGCCTGCTGACTATAGCGCGGCCCCTATGACCCACCCACGCAGGACATATCGAATTCCTATGCCAGCCTGACCAATCTCTGGACCGACGGCCCGGACAAGTTCACCGGGCGTCCCAGCGAAAGAGTCCTGCACGCCTTCTAGCGTGCCAGCGATAGGGATTGATCATGATCCAGGCGTTCTCCACCGCATCTCCGGAAGGCCGGCCTCGACCAGCGCCCGCTGCGGAAAATCTTTTTAGTGCCGATCAATGGGCGCCGCTGTTGCGGCTGACCGGACCTCTGCATGCTACCCACGCACTGATCGTCGCGGACCGTAGCATGGACCTAATGTGCCGACTGATCCGCTGCGGTTGCCTTGCCGCCACCACGCTTCGTCCTGGAGAAAAGCCTGACTGCGACAAGTACGGGCTGGTTGTGGTTCCGGTCACGGCGGTGTTTGCCTCCTTCGATCAGGTGGTTCAGCTAGCTCGACATGTCCTTACGCTACGTGGCCGTCTGATCGTCGGTGTCGCCGATAATCATGCAGCGATGCTGGCCACACGTCGGCTGCGGCTGAACGGCTTTACCGCAATACGGCCTGCCCACGTGCCCGATGGGCTCCTGCTACGCGCCGACCTACGGAGTGTGTCATGACCGGAAAACGCCTTGTTCTGCGCGGCAGCATGACTGCTCTGGCCACCCCGTTCAGGCATGGCATGGTCGATCAGGCCGCGTTCGTTCGCCTGTGCCAGCGGCAGATCACCGGCGGCACCACCGCTTTGATCGTCTGCGGCAGTACCGGCGAGGCAGCGGCACTGCAATCCGAGGAGCAGGCGACACTGATCCGCCTGGCGGTCGAGACGGCTGATGGCCAGGTGCCGGTCATTGCCGGCTGTGGCGGTTTGTGCTCCGAGGCCGCCGCGGGCGTTGCCAGCCTCGCGGCCAAATCCGGCGCCGACGCACTTATGTGTGCGCCAACACCCTACGTCAAGCCGTCGCAGGAAGGCATCATTGCCCATATGCGTCTGCTGGCACATGCTTCGGACCTGCCGTTGATCCTCTACGACGTGCCTGGCCGAGCCGGGGTGGCGATCCGGGATGAGACTGTCGCGACCCTGTTCAGCCGCGGCCTGGCGATTGGACTGAAGGACGCGACCGGCGATCTGGGCCGCCCGCCGCGCTTGCGCGCGCTATGCGGAGCGGATTTCCCTCAACTTAGCGGAGACGATGCGACCGCCGCGGCTTACCGGGCCGGCGGCGGCCACGGCTGCATCTCGGTGACAGCCAATCTGACGCCGCGGCTGTGCAGCCTGATGCACCGGGCGTGGGATGCCAACGACCTGACGCTGTTCGCCAGCATTCGGGACCTGCTAGCGCGGCTGCATGATGCGTTGTTCATCGAGAGCAATCCAATCCCGCTGAAGGCGGCACTAGGGGTTTTGAATCTGGCGACGGAAGAGGTTCGGTTGCCGCTGCTGCGCGCCGCGACATCAACCCGGGACAGGCTGGCGCAGGTGCTGGGTCGGATCATGAACCGCGAGCAGGCGATGACCTCGCACCAGCACTATGCCCTGGCAGGCTAGTGCCCGATCGCAGAGAAGCGCGATGCGCGCCTCGCCGCGTGAATCGGCCACTCAAGCCAACCCGACGTGTCGCCCTTCACTGATGGGCGATACTAGGGACCGCGCTAGGCGGCCCATCCAGGCTTGGTCTACTGTGGTCTGGATCATCCTGATCCTGGGGATTGCCGCGTATGGCGCGGCGGTGGTCCGCAATGTGACCGAAACGCTGACCGGGATTGCCTTCCGGTCAGCTACGGTCGACGCGGCACGACCACCCAGCCGTTATACCGGTTTCCGTTCGCCTTGGCTCACGGACCCCGCTCTAACTTATTGTTTGATCGCGTGATTCACCGTTCCGGTGATGCCACCTGCTCGGATCACGCTCTAGACCTATGGCAGCATGGCGGTTGCGGCCTGCCATAGGTCGCGTGCGATGTCGCCGGCGGGACGCGCCGCGGCCAGTTTGGCGGACTGACCAGCCCAGGCCTGCATCCGCTCAATGTCACCAGATCTCGCTGCTTCCTCACGCATCGCCTGAGTCAGCCCGCGTTGCACCGGATAAGGCGCGGGTGCCGGCGCGTCCTCCGCAGCCGCCGCCTTCGCAAATGCCGTTGCCACACTCCGCCCCGCGCGCCCCGAATAGGCTCGGGTCAGAATGGTCTCCTCCGGACGGCTGCGTCCGATGGCGTCGGTCAGGGGTGCCGGCAACCCAGCCTCCGGACTGCGCAGGAAGCCGGTGCCGATCTGCACCGCCGAAGCACCCAAGGTAAGGGCGGCTGCGATACCCCGGGCGTCGGCAATGCCGCCAGTGGCGATTACCGGTACCCTAACCGTATCGGCCACCGCCGGCAGCAGAGAGAACAGGCCAACCATCGCAGCCTCGGCACGAGCGGGATCAAAAGCGCCCCGATGCCCACCGGCTTCCATGCCCTGCGCCACCACCGCGTCGGCCCCGGCCGCCTCGGCCTCTAGGGCTTCGGCCACAGTGGTGACCGTAGCGAACCATCTGATTCCCCGCGCTTTCAGCTTGCTGACGAACTCGGACGGATAGATCCCCATGATTGAGGAGATCACCGATGGCCCGGACTCCAGCATCGCCTCGCACTGCGCCTGGAAGTCCATCGCTTTTACCTCACCAGCCTCGGGGGGCACCGCAGGCCCCCAGTTGCCAAGAAAAGCTCGCACCGCCGCCTCCTGCACCAGGTCACGGCGCGGCGGCGCATCCGGAATCCAGAGATTGAGTTGGAAGCCGCCATTCGTGGCCGCACGCACCTCCGCAGCCCAGGCCTTGATCGCCTCCGGTCGCATCAGCAGTCCGCCACAGGCGCCCAGCCCTCCGACGCTGGCCACCGCGATCGACAGCGAGGCTGGACAGGCTCCCGCCATCGGCGCCAGCAGGATCGGGATTCGCAGGTCATAAGCGGCGCAGAACACCGCGGCCCGCTCGCGGGCAATATTTTGTGGCATTGCTGATCTCCTCGAGCCAGGCAGACTACAACGCGCCGCGCTGCGCTGGTGGATGAAATCTGACGAAAAGAACCGTCTGATTTCCCCACTGGCCGTTGTTCAGCGGGCCGATTTACCCGACCGCATTGAATGCAAGTGTCGGGATCGGACCTATTACCGCGTCTGGCGAATCGGTGTTATCCACAATTCTTTCAGGCGGCAGCGACCCTCAGCAGTCCATGTCGTCGTGCGTCCGCCGCACCAGGATCTCGCGCTTGCCAACGTGGTTGGCCGGCCCGACGATGCCTTCCTTCTCCATCTGCTCGATCAGCTTTGCAGCCTTGTTGTAGCCGATGTTGAGATGCCGCTGGATGAACGAGGTCGAAGCCTTGCCTTCGCGGGCCACCACCGCAACCGCCTGATCAAACAGGCTCTTGTCGCTGTCACTGCCGGCAGCGATGCCAGAGAGCAGCGGGTCCGCCTCGCCGCCGCTGCCCTCCACCGCCTCGGTGACGTCGTCCAGATAAGCCGGCTCCCCCTGTTCACGCAGGAACGCCGCCACCTTCTCGACCTCCTCGTCGGAGACGAACGGTCCATGGACCCGCGTGATGCGCCCGCCACCCTGCATGAACAGCATGTCGCCCTGCCCCAGCAACTGTTCGGCCCCTTGCTCACCCAGGATAGTCCGACTGTCGAACTTGCTGATCACCTGGAAGCTGATGCGGGTTGGGAAGTTCGCCTTGATGGTGCCGGTGATCACGTCGACGGACGGGCGTTGGGTCGCCATGATCACGTGGATGCCCGCGGCTCGGGCCATCTGCGCCAGACGCTGGACCGCCGCCTCGATCTCCTTGCCGGCGACCATCATCAGGTCGGCCATCTCATCAACCACGACGACGATGAACGGCAGCGGCTCCAGTGCCAGCGGCTGTTCCTCGAACGTCGGGCGGCCGGTGTCAGGATCGAAGCCGGTCTGCACCCGCCGGGTCAGCACCTCGCCTTTGGCGCGGGCATCGGCTACCCGGTCGTTGAACCCGCCGACGTTGCGCACACCCAATTGGGACATCGCGCGGTAGCGGCGCTCCATCTCCCGCACCGTCCATTTCAGCGCCGTCACCGCCTTGGCGGGTTCGGTCACCACCGGTGCCATCAGGTGCGGAATGCCGTCGTAGATTGACAGTTCAAGCATTTTCGGATCGATCAGGATTAACCGGCACTGGTCAGGCGACAGGCGATACAGCAACGACAGTATCATCGCATTGACGCCGACCGATTTGCCCGACCCGGTGGTGCCCGCAATCATCAGGTGCGGCATGCGTGACAGGTCGGCGACGATAGCCTTGCCGCTGATGTCCTTGCCCAGCGCCAGCGACAGCCGCCCAGGGTGCTTTGTCACCTCTTCGCTGGAAAGGATCTCGCTGAGGAACACGGTCTCGCGTTTGCTATTCGGCACCTCGATGCCGATCACATTGCGGCCGGGCACTGTGGCGATACGAACGGCCGTGACCGATAGGCTGCGCGCAACGTCGTCCGCCAAGCCGATGACTCGCGCGCTGCGGATGCCAGGAGCGGGAACCAGCTCATACAAGGTCACCACCGGACCCGGGCGGATCTCCACGATCTCGCCCTGGACGCCGTAATCCGACAGCACGGTTTCCAGCAACCTGGCATTCGCCTGCAGCGCCTCCTCGCTTGGTCCGGCGTTGGCGCGCGGCGGAGGATCCTTCAGCAAATCCAGCGAGGGGAAATTCCAGCCGGGCTCGGGCAGCGGCAGGGTTTGCTGCTGCACCCTGCGTGGCGGCGCAGCCGCCGGCTTGATCCCCCGGACAACCACCGGCGGCGGCTCCCCCTCCACCTGCCGCGGCACCCCAATGTCTGCCCCCCTTCGCACCGCCGGCGCTTGTGCAGCGCTCGGCGCCGGCGGCTCATCCAATCCCGGACGGCTGTTCAGCACCTTGACCAGCCAGCCGGAGACGCCCCCGACGCCACCAGCGCCGCGCGATAATGCACCCATGGCCCCGCTGCTCTTGGCGACGGAGTAGCGCGCGGCGATTCCAGCGGCCCGCCCTGCGCCGCGCCATTCTGAGCGTGACAGGCCCAATGACAGCAGGCCGAGCACGATTGCTAATGCCAGGCTCAACAGCCAAATGGTCGCCGCGCCCATCAGCCCGAACGCGGCATGCCCGGCATTGAGCTGCGCGTGCGCGATGATCCTGCCGATTGATCCGCCCAGGCCTGCAATGACCGGCCAGGGCCGCGTCCCGTTCAGCATCGGCAATGCCGCCGCGGCAGCCGCCAGCAGCGGCATCGCCGCCAGCAGTGCCGCCAGTCGGCCAAGAAAGCTGCCCAACCCACGGCGAGAGGCGATGCGCCAGCACCAGGTCAGCATCGCGATACCCGGCAGCACGCCAACTATGCCGAATCCCTGCAACAGGATGTCAGCCAACATGGCTCCGCCAGAGCCGGCCAGGTTGCCGACATGACGGGTGGTCGCCGTGTTCAGCGACGGATCATGCGGATCATAGGTCAGCAGCGCCAGCAGGATTGCCAGCCCCATCAGGCCGAGCAGGAGTCCACCGAATTCCGCGCTGCGCTGGCTCATCAGCGCCTTTACCGCAGGTGAGGCGAATCGGCGCTGCTCTGGGTTGGGTGATCGGGCGGCCATCTTGTCCTGTTCCGCTGCTTACGGCTTCGGACGAGGTATAGCCGCGAACCCACTGATAGATGAAGCATCATCAGCGGGTCGGGTCGATAACGATGAGCGCCAGCCAGATCAGCAGGCCTATTGCGGCTGCCGTCCGGCAGCGGGCGGGACGACTTTCTTGCCGGTGGCACCCTTGGTCTGCGCTTTCAGCGCGGCGCCGCCCGACGGGTTCGAAGCCGCCGCAGCGGCTCTGGCGTCATTCGGATCGCCGCGAGTGGTGCCTTTAAGTGTGGAGCCGCCGGTCTCAGTGTTCTGCTGGGCCATTGCCGCTGTCGCGAAACACGCAGCCAACCCACAGGCCAGAAGAACCCGGTGTCCAGCCGAAGTCATTGTCGCTGTCCTTTCCCCATTATGCCGATGAAACGTGCGAAAGCCTTTCTGGCAGCGCAGCATCACACAAATTCAACCGGTCCGGCGCGCGTCGTCTGGCCTAGCCGGGCGGCAGCGAGTCGCCGGTTTGAACATTCCGCCGCGCGTGATGATGCGCTAGGCTCTCGCAGCCAGGAGAAGTAACGCATGCGCATTGAGATCATCTGCACCGGCGATGAGGTGCTGACCGGCAAGATCACCAACACCAACTTCTCTTACATGGCGCAGAAGCTGGAGGATGTCGGCCTGTCGGTCCAGTGGGGCACCACCGTCGGCGACGACCGCCTGTCGTTGCTGGCCGCCTTTCAGCTATCGGCCTCGCGCGCCGATGCCGTGATCGTCAACGGCGGCCTGGGTCCGACCGTGGATGACCTGTCGCAGGAAGTCGCCGCCCAGGCCGCCGGGGTCGACCTGGTCCTGCACGAAGCCTGGCTGGCCAAGATGGAGGACTTTTTCTCTAAGCGCGCCCGCACTATGCCGCCCAACAACGTTAAGCAGGCGATGCTGCCGGCTACGGCGGAGATGCTCGACAACCCGATCGGCACGGCCTGCGGCTTCGCTCTCGACATCGGTCAGGCGCGCTTCTTCTTCACCCCTGGCGTGCCGCGGGAGCTGCGGCGCATGCTGGAGGAACAGGTGATCCCCCCTCTCCTCGCCCGGTCCGGCGCACCGGCGTCGATCTACCTGAAGCGCTTCCACTCCTATGGCCTAGGCGAATCGCATGTGGACCAGTTGCTGTCTGGGCTGGAGGCGCTCGATCCGCAGGGCGGCGTGAAGCTGGGCTTTCGTGCCCATTACCCGCAACTGGAGACCAAGCTAACGGTGCGCGGCGCCAATATGGACGACGTGCGGCGCAAGCTGGCCCCGGTCACCGCCGAGGTGAAGCAGCGCCTGGGCAACTTCATCATTGCCGAGGACGATCAGACCCTGGAAGGCGTTACCTTGTCGGCTCTGGCGCAGCAGGATGCCACTCTGACGCTGGTTGAAACCTTCACCGCCGGCGAAATTGCCGCGCGTATCGCCCATCTGCCGGGCGCGGAAACGGTCTTCCGCCATGGCACGGTGGTCCGGCAAGCAGACGATCTGTTCGGAGTACGCCTGCCGCGCGAACTTGATCAGGCGACGACCGAGGCGGTTTCACAGGCCGCCCGCACCCAGACCGGCGCCAGCCATGCCCTGGCGGTGCTGATCGAGCTGGATGAGGGTGCCGACCGCCTTGATTTCGGGGGCACCATCTGGATCGGTATCGCCACGGCCGAGCGCATTGCCTTTCGCCGCTCGCGCATCCTGGGCGGACGGGAATGGGTCCGGCTGGGTGCAGTGGAGCTGGGGCTGGATTGTCTGCGTCGCTTCCTGCAGGGACTGCCGGTGGTTGAGCGGATCGACTTCGAGAAGACCTGACCAGACCTGAGGTCGTCTTGCGCTGACGTTATCGCGCCCGCTGGACTTACCGGACCCCGCTGGGCCACAGCACGACACGCAAGGTCTGCAGCAGGATGACGAAGTCAAACAGGATGGAGAAGTTCTTCACGTAATAGAGGTCGTAGCTGAGCTTAGAGCGAGCATCGTCAATCGAGGCGCCATAGGGATAGTTGATCTGCGCCCAGCCGGTCAGGCCGGCCTTCACCATGTGCCGCTCATTGTACAGCGGGATCTTCCCAGCTAGTTCCTTGACGAACATCGGCCGCTCCGGTCGCGGCCCGACGAACGACATCTCGCCTTTTAGGATGTTCACGAGCTGCGGCAACTCGTCGATCCGGGCTCGGCGCAGGAAGTTGCCGACCCGGGTGATGCGGTTGTCCTTCTCCGCCGCCCATACTGCGCCCTGAGCCTCGGCATTCACACCCATCGTGCGCAGCTTCAGGATTGAGAACACCTTGCCGTCCAGGGTAACCCGCTCCTGGCGGTAGAGCACAGGTCCCCGGCCCTCCCATCGGATCGCCAGCATGCCGGCGGTGACCAGGGGCGCGGTCAGCAACAGCACGAAGAAGCTGACGAGCAGGTCAAACGCTCGCTTCAGGAACCGGTCCAGCGTGCCGAAGGTGAAGCCGTCGGTATAAACCAGCCAACTCAATTCCATGCGCTTGAGATCGATACGGCGAATCTCCCGCTCCACGAAACTGAGGTACTGCACGACGGGAAATCCAGCCTTCTTGCATTCTAGCAATTGTTCCAGATCCATGCCACGGCGTTCGTCCGGTGCAACGATTATGAGATCGGCATCCACCTGCCGTGCAGCCACTTCTATGTTGAATGGAGTGGGGCACAGTATGCGCCCGGGTCGTTCCACCAGCAGGCGAGGATCCACTTTCTCGTGGCTGTTATGCATCAGAGTGACGTCATCGTGCAGACTTCGCCCCTCGCGTCCCAGCATCAAAAGCAGGTCCCAGGCACGTTGCCCCGCGCCGACGATTAGTAAGCGCCGGCGCAGGACATGCTGGCGGACCAGCAGGTCGATTACCAACCGGGCCATGAATCCGCACAAGGTGAATGTGACGATTGCTAAGCCGAACAGCGTGATCTGGTCGCGCCAGCCTGGCAGTGGCACATCCGGCACGAACAGCGGCCGCAGCAGGGATATCAGGACTGCCAGAACCGCTCCCATGCCAACTACTAGCGGCACCCGGGCTAGTGAGCGTCCGGGCTGCTGGATTGAGTCCCGCCGGTACAGGCCCATTGCGAACAGCAGAAGCAGGTCGAACATCGGGTACCCCAGGCCGCGGATGTCGATGCTTTCAAGTGTAGGCACCAGCGCCTGCGGCTGCACCCTCGAGACCACAACCGGCCATGCCGTCAGGACCAGAATCATATCGATAATGAATAATATTGTTCCGGTTGTCGTCCTTGAAAGTTTCAAGATCCCGTTCCCGATAAAGCAGCATCGCGTCTCAACACTGCGTTATAGCGTTTTACCTATGAAACTAAAAGTTCGTAATGAATACGACAGGGATTGTTTGGCGAGGCGCCCGCCTTAATCGGTTCTACTTTCCGCAGCTCTCTCCAATCGCGGATATGTTACCCTCATAGAGAAACCATTTGGCAACACGAACGTGAACGCAGCACCATCGATCTTCTTCGTGATTAGACAAAATTTCATCAATTAGTATATTAACTTCCGACATCAAATCTTTCTGGTCCCGATTTCCGTCCTTCCTTGGGAAAAGGCTGCTTTCATGGCAACCCGTCTTGATGCGCAGATGATCAAGCGATTCCGCGAAGACGGGTTCCTCGCGTTCGACCCAAGGCTGCCAACAGGTGACGTGACTGCCATGCGCGACGTACTCACGGGACTGCACAATGGCAACGTTGGCTTTGAGGAAGGGGCGCTGTTCGACGCGATGGGGGTCGATGATGGCTCCGCGCCGGCACGGTTCCCGCAGATCCTGCATCCCCGTTCATTCGCGCCCGAATTGATCGGCAACAGCTTCTACCAGATAGCCAGAGCGGTGGCAGAGCAGCTTCTGGGCAGCGAAGTCCGCTTCAAGGCCGACCTGTCGCTGATGAAGCCGGCACGCATCGGCGGAACGACCCCATGGCATCAGGATGAGGCGTTTCAGGACCCAGCCTTCGACTATGATGAGGTTAGCTTCTGGCTGGCTCTGCAACCGGTCGATGCAGCCAATAGCTGCATGGCCTACATCCCTGGTTCCCATAAAGGACCGGTTCTGCCGCACGGCTTCCCCGGCGGCGACGCCAGGATCCACGCATTGGAATGCACCGTCGGCTTCGACCCAGCAACCGCTGTAGCATGCCCGCTGCAGACAGGGGGCTGCGTCATCCACAATGGGCGCACGGTGCACGGCGCCGGCCCCAACGTCTCTGACCGGGACCGGCTGGCCTACGTGCTGATTTTCGACCGTGTGCCGACGCCCGCCCGCCAGCCGCGGCATTTCCCGTGGCGCGAGAACCACCGCACCGCGCGTGAACAACGAGAGAGGGAATGGCGGCGTCAGGGTGGTCTGCTGGTGCATCTGTGGCGCCAGCGAAATCGCGTCCGAGTCAGCAGCGTCCGCACCCTGGTGTTCGACATGCGACGCGCTGCCCGGGCAGTCCGCAGACTGGTCCTAGCCGGCTGAAGCTGCCAGCGGATAGGTGATGCCCGACCCAGCGGGCGGCTAATCGGCCGCTTCTAGGCCAGACGTCCATGGCAGTGCTTGTACTTCTTGCCGGATCCACAAGGACAGGGCGCATTGCGCGGTGTCGCCGCCCAAGTGCTCTGATCCATTGGATCAACCGCCGACATCCGCGTCGGTGAGGCCGAAACCACCCTGGGCGGTGGTGCCTCGGCCAAAGCGACGTCCGACCCCATCGCCGAGGCCGGTTCGGCATGGCTCTCGACCATGTGCATCAGCGGCGGCGGCGGCGTCAGTGGCCGCTCCGGTAACAGCTCGACACGCGACAGCAGACCCGTCACCCGCTCCTTCAGTTCCACCAGCATGGCATTGAACAACGCAAAGGCCTCGGACTTGTACTCGTTCAACGGATCGCGTTGGCCATAGGCGCGCAGGCCGATGCCCTGGCGCAGATGGTCCAGCGCATAAAGATGTTCTTTCCAGACCGCATCGAGCGTCTGTATCAGCAAATTCTTCTCGATGAGCCGCATAAGCTCCGGACCCATGTTCGCGGTCTTGGCCGCCATCATCTTGTCCACGGACTCTTCAATCCGCTCGCGCAGATGGGTCTCGTCAATGCCGTCTACCTTGCCCCAGGCTTCGATCGGCAGCTCCAGGTTGAACACCCGCTGCACATCGGCCGTCAGCTCCGCAAGCTCCCACTGCTCGGAGAACCCCTTCTCCGGGATGCGGGCGGCAACCATCAGTGCCAGCACCTCGCTGCGCATCTCGGCAACGGTCTCAGCAACGTCGGTCTGCTTCATGAACTCCTTGCGCTGGGCGTACACCTCCTTGCGCTGGGCGTTCATGACGTCGTCGTACTTCAGCACATTCTTGCGCGTATCAAAGTTGCGCGCTTCAACCTTCTTCTGCGCCTTCTCCAGAGCCTTGTTGATCCAGGGATGGACGATCGCCTCGCCATCCTTCAGCCCCAGGCGCTGCAGCATTCCGCCCATCCGGTCAGAGCCGAAGATGCGCATCAGGTCGTCTTCCAGCGATAGGAAGAAGCGCGACCGCCCAGGGTCGCCCTGTCGGCCCGACCGGCCGCGCAACTGGTTGTCGATGCGCCTGCTCTCATGCCGCTCCGTGCCGATTACGAACAGGCCGCCCGCATCCTTGACCTTCTGGTGCGCCGCGGCGACCTCCTCCCGGATCTTGGTCTCACGCGCTGCCTGTGCCGTTTCAACTTGGATGTTAGCCAGCTCCTTGCGCAGCCGCACGTCCAGGTTGCCGCCCAGCTTGATGTCGGTGCCGCGGCCGGCCATATTGGTGGCGATCACCACCGCGCCCGGCGCGCCAGCCTGCGACACGATCTCAGCCTCCTGCTCATGAAAACGCGCGTTCAGCACCGCGTGTGGAACCTTCTTGCGCTTCAGCAGCTCACTGATCGTCTCGCTTTTCTCGATCGAGGTGGTGCCGACCAGCACCGGCTGGCCCTTCTCACGGGCCTCGGCTATCAGCGCAGCAACCGCCTCATATTTTTCTCCTGCACTGCGATAGACCTCGTCATCTTCATCCTTGCGGGTCACTGGCACGTTGGTCGGGATCTCAACCACGTCCAGCTTGTAGATCTCGGCAAACTCGTCGGCTTCCGTCATCGCCGTGCCGGTCATCCCCGAGAGCTTGGGATATAGCCGGAAGTAATTCTGGAAGGTGATCGAGGCCAGCGTCTGATTTTCCGCTTGTACGGTGACGTGCTCCTTGGCCTCCAGCGCCTGGTGCAGACCTTCCGAGTAGCGCCGTCCCTGCATCATGCGACCGGTGAACTCATCGATGATGATCACCTGGTCGTCGCGGACGATATAGTCGACGTCGCGCGCGAACAGCGTATGCGCGCGCACGGACTGCTGGACATGATGCACGATGGAGACGTTGAAGATGTCGTACAGATTGCCTTCAGTCAGTACCCCCGCCCGCTTCAGCATGTCCTCGACGGTCTCACTGCCGGGCTCAGTCAGCGAAACCGTCTTGAACTTCTCATCTTTGTCATATGTGCTGGGGTCCTTCACCAGCTCCTTCACCACCTCGTCGACGCGGCGATACAGATCGGAGCTGTCTTCAGCCGGACCAGAAATGATCAGCGGCGTGCGCGCCTCGTCGATCAGGATGGAGTCCACCTCGTCAACGATCGCATAAAAAAACTCCCGCTGGACCATATCCTCCAGGCGGTACTTCATGTTGTCGCGCAGATAATCGAAACCAAACTCGTTATTGGTGCCATAGGTGATGTCGGCGGCATACTGCGCCCGTTTGGTATCCTCGTCCTGACCGTGCACGATCACCCCGACCGTCAGACCAAGGAACTTGTAAATCTGTCCCATCCACTCGGCGTCGCGACGGGCCAGGTAGTCGTTGACGGTGACGACGTGAACACCATTGCCGGCCAACGCATTCAGATAGACTGGCAGGGTGGCGACCAGCGTCTTGCCCTCACCTGTTTTCATTTCTGAAATCTTGCCGTCGTGCAGCACCATGCCGCCAACTAGCTGGACATCGAAATGCCGCTGTCCCAACGTCCGCCGACCCGCCTCACGCACCACCGCGAAGGCCTCCGGCAGGAGGTCATCGAGACTCGCCCCATCGGTCAGCCGGGTACGGAACTCAACGGTCTTGGCAGCCAGCGCCTCATCGGATAGCGCCATCATGCCATCTTCCAAGGCGTTTATTGCCGGCACGCGCCGCTGATACCCTTTCAGGGAGCGGTCATTGGCATTGCCGAAAATAGCGCGGGCGATTGAGGCGAGCATGTGGACCTTCCAAAGGCGACCCGTCCCGCAGGACATAGACGCAAGCCGATCAGATAGGACCCGGCGGTGCCAGGGTCAACGATAACGACAGGCCGCGGCGGTTCCAGCCCATCCCTTGCAGCGTTTCCGCTGCCAACCGGCCGGCGCGGCTCGCGCCTTACGACGGGATCAATCCGCGGCACAGAGCGGTGTCAGATGAACACCCCGGCCATGCCGCCCGCGGGATAGCGCGTGCCCGCTACGGCACCTGCTGGGACGGCGGCAGAGATGCGTACGACATCCTCCGCCGACAGCGCCACCTGCAAAGCACCGACATTCTCATCCAACCGCCCAGCATAGCGGGTACCGGGAATGGCAACGACATCCGGTCCTTGCGCCAGTAGCCACGCCAGGGTCACCTGCGACGGTGTGCAGCCTTTCTCAGCGGCGAGCTGTTCAATCTTCGCCACCAGCGTGCGGTTCTGGTTGAAATTCTCCTCCTGGAACCGCGGGTGCGCTGCGCGCCGCCCGTCGACGTCCGCAAAGCTTTTGATCGCACCGGTCAGGAAGCCGCGTCCCAGCGGGGCGTAGGCCACGAAGCAGATCCCCAGTTCCCGGGTGGTTCGCCGGGTCTCCTCCGCTTCCTCCCGGTACAGCAGCGAGTATTCGGTCTGCACTGCCGCTAGCGGATGCACCGCGTGCGCCCTGCGGATCCGCTCCGGCGCGGCTTCCGACAGGCCAAGGAAGCGCACCTTTCCCTGCTCGACCAGCTTCGCCATCGCCCCGACCGTATCCTCGACCGGCACCGCTGGATCGGCGCGGTGCTGGTAGTACAGATCGATCACCTCGATCCTCAACCGCTTCAGGCTGGCCTCGCAGGCGTCGATGACATACTCGGGACGGCCGTTGACACCGTTCGACTGGCCCGGCCGTTGCGTCTGGCCGAACTTCGTCGCCACGACGACGTCTTCCCGCCGGCCTTTGAGCGCCCTGCCCAACACCTCCTCATTGTGGCCCCAGCCATACATGTCCGAGGAATCGAAGTGGTCCACGCCGCTGTCGATCGCGTGCCGGATCAGCGCCTCGGATTGCGCATCCTCCGCCGAACCATAGGCGCCCGACAGCGACATGCACCCAAGACCGATCGCCGAGACGGACGCGCCGCCCCTGCCGAGCGGGCGATGTTCAAGCTTTGGTTGTGGTGCCATGGCATCAGCCTCCTTTCTCTTTGCCGGCGAAGTATGGCGCTGCCCACCGCTTGGCGCCAGGGCATGCGCCGACGGAGGTTATGTGTCGGCCGCTAAGGGTTATGGCTGAAACGATCGCGTCAGCCGCCTGTCTCTTTGGATGCAATGGTGTAGTTCCATTCGCCGTAGAACCTGGCTGGCGTGATGTTGAGGCGGCCGCTCTGCCCGTCTGACACCTCGGTGCTCGGCTCATTGGTGTTCTGGTGCAATCGGCACTGTATGGTGAGGCCGGCTTGCGTTGTGTACGGTGAGGCCGGCTTGCGTTGTCGTGCTGGGATCCATTGAGCAATGACCTGGTGGGTTAGCAGTGGCTTGCCTTGCCGGGTCTGGGTGATGAACGCCAACAGCCGATGCGCGACTTGGTTCCACTTGCTCGTGCCCGTCGGCAATTGCGCGAGCGTAATCGACAACCCGGTTTGGTCGGCCAGTGTCGGCCGTTTGCTCCTCCAGAACCGCACCAGCGCCCCGTTGCTGCCGCCGCGGTCGGTGGTGATCAGCAGCAGCTCGGCACCGGGATAGCGAACCTGGCAGCGTTCCTGCCACCAGCGCCGAATGTTCTCGACGGCCGGCCACCGTTCTTGAAGTCGCCAACAGCTCCTTCTTGCAATGACCAGTCTCGAACGCCTCAACTGCTTCGGTAAGACCGTCAGCGCCGGTTGGCGCGCTGCATCGCCGTCGTGATAAACGCTTTTGCTTCTGTCGCGTCACCCCAACCTAGCAACTTGACCCATTTACCTGGCTCCAGATCCTTATAGTGCTGGAAAAAGTGCTGGATCTGTTCCAAAGTTATTGTGGGAAGGTCTGTGTAATTGTGTACGTTGACGTAGCGCTGCGTCAGTTTCGGCGACGGTACGGCAATGATCTTCTCGTCACCGCCGCCGTCATCCTCCATCTTCAGAACACCGACTGGACGGACATTGATCACCGCGCCGGGGACGATAGGCCGGGTGTTCGCGACCAGAACGTCAATCGGGTCACCATCCTCTGACAACGTGTGGGGAACGAAGCCGTAATTTCCCGGATACCGCATCGGTGTGTAAAGAAATCGATCAACGACCAGTGTTCCAGCCTCCTTGTCCAACTCATACTTGATCGGTTCGCCACCGATCGCAACTTCAATGACCACATTGATGTCTTCCGGTGGGTTCTTGCCGATGGAGATGGCGTCGATACGCATGACGTTGATCCTTATCCAGAAATGCGCTCAATATCCGCTCCGCAGCCAGCCAGTTTCTCCTCCACCGCCTCATAGCCGCGGTCCAGGTGATAGACCCGGTTAACGATGGTTTCACCGCGCGCCGCCAGACCCGCCAGGATCAGCGACAGAGACGCGCGCAGGTCGGTCGCCATCACAGGTGCTCCGGACAGGGCTGGAACGCCCCGCACGATTGCCGACGCTCCGTGAACGTTGATCCTGGCGCCCATGCGACTCAGCTCCGGGACGTGCATGAAGCGATTCTCGAAGATCGTCTCGGTGACCATGCAGGCGCCATCCGCCACCGACATTAGCGCCATGTACTGCGCCTGCATGTCGGTGGGAAAGCCGGGATAGGGTTCGGTCATCACATCCGCACCGTGAAGCCCGTTCAGCCGCGTTACTGCCAGTCCCTCTGATGTCTCGGAGATATCCACTCCAGTCTCGCGCAGAACCCGTACTGTCGCGCCCAAGTGGTCCAGGCGCGCGCCGCGCAGGAACAGCGATCCACCGGAAATCGCCGCCGCACACGCATAGCTGCCCGTTTCGATGCGGTCCGGGATGATGCGGTGTTCGGCGCCATGCAGGCTGCGTACGCCCTCTATTGTCAGCTTGTCGCTGCCGATGCCCTCAATGCGAGCCCCCATTGCTACCAAGCAGGCGGCCAAGTCGCCGATCTCCGGCTCACGCGCCGCATTGCTCAGAACGGTGCGGCCCTCCGCAAGGCTGGCTGCCATCAGCAGGTTTTCCGTCGCACCAACGGAGACGAACGGAAAAACTATCTTGGCTCCCTGCAGCCGGCCGTCGACTTTGCCATCGATATATCCGTTATCGAGGTTGAAGTGCGCGCCCATCTGCTCCAGTCCCTTCAGGTGCAGATCCACCGGCCGGGTGCCGATGGCGCAGCCCCCAGGCATCGAGACCCGCGCCTCGCCGCAACGCGCGAGCAACGGACCCAGCACGAGGACGGACGCGCGCATCTTGCGCACGATGTCATAAGGTGCCTCGGTGCTGGCAATCGCACCTCCAAGCGACAGCACACGTCCATGATCTGACAGCGGTTCGACAGCGATGCCATGCTGCTGCAGCAGTTGACCCATGGTGTGGATGTCCGCCAACCGCGGCACGTTGCACAAGACCAACCGCTGCTCCGTCAACAGGGCGGCGGCCATCAGCGGCAGCGCGGCATTCTTCGCGCCGCCGACGGCGATCTCACCAGACAGCGCTCGACCACCGCGAATACGAATTCGATCCATGAACGCCCTTACATTCTTGGCAGGGAGGTGCCGCGTTGACCCATGTATTTCCCGGCCCTGTCAGCATAGCTTATCTCGCACGATTCGTTTCCTTGAAGGAATAAGAACTGGCAGATTCCTTCGTTGGCGTGGATCTTGGCTGGCAGCGGCGTAGTGTTGCTGATCTCGATCGTCACCTGACCCTGCCATTCCGGCTCCAGCGGCGTTACGTTTACAATGATGCCGCAGCGTGCATAGGTTGATTTGCCCAGGCAGATAACCAACACATCCCGCGGGATGCGGAAGTACTCGATGGTGTGGCCGAGGGCGAAACTGTTTGGCGGAATGATGCAGATATCGGTCTTGCGGTCCACGAAGCTGGACGGCTCAAACGCCTTCGGATCGATCACCGCCGAGTCGATGTTGGTGAAGATCTTGAACTCATCTGCGATCCGCGCGTCGTAGCCATAGCTGGATAGGCCAAAGCTTATGACCCCGTCGCGCTTTTGCGCCTCGGCGAACGGCTCGATCATCCGGTGGTCCTGTGCCATCTGGCGTATCCAACGGTCGGACAGGACGGGCATGTGTATCAGCAGCTCCGGTGGTAAGCGATCCGGCTCCTGTAGCGTGAATGCAGCCGTGGCCGCAAACGTGTTATCGTGCGGTCATACGGTCGGCTTCAATACCTTATCTGATCGAAATGCTGATAGATGAGCCGCACCAACCAGCCGCTCGGCCATTTCTGAGGGCAGACCCGCCCGAAGCAACAGATCCTTATCGTATGGGCCAGCACTGCGGATTGCCTTGGCAAGCGCGACGATACCCTGCTCCAGGAGATCCGGATCGATCGCAATCGTCGGCGTGCTGAGCGCGGGAACACCCGCGACGAACGGCTTGAGCCGTAGCTTGGCCCGGTGGTCCGGCACGCCTTGCTTGTCGTTCATGTCCAGGCCCCTGTAGTAGCGCTTCTGCCACTGGTCGGAACCGGCAGCGGGCGCAGCTTCGGCGACCTTCGCCTGAAAGCTGTTGCGTGAACGGCTCCATTCAGCGAACTGACGCGCCGCGTCAGGATTGTCGTTCAGCGGGACGAGCTTGGGGTTCATGCGTTCCAGCGCATCCCGTTGAGCAGGCTGGATGAAGCAGATGGGTTCTCCAGCTTCAAAACGGATCCAGTGGTTCCGTCTTGTGAAGCGCCAGTTCATGGTGAAGGTGTAGGGTGACCAATCAGTTTCAATCACACCAGACAGTGGCGCAATGCCATCTTTTGCGCTGTTAGGCGAGCCGCCGACGAGCAGGTTCCATCCAGGTGGGGTGCGGAACAGCCCCTGGATGTGGACGGTGAGGGTGGCCTGCCCAAACAGCGACACCGGTGCGGCGTGGACGGGCATGCCTTTGTCTGGCCGGATGATCACGTCGGCTGTTGCCGCGCCGCCACGCCAATACGCGGAGAAGCCTCCCGGAGTTAGGATCTCCCACCCGTGCGCGTTGGCGATGTTTAACGGCAAGCAGCGATAGGCGAAGGCCTCGGCTGTGGCGTCCATCCATGGCCGCGTTGGCTCTGCCGGGCGGATCATGATCTGCCAGCCTTCGTGCAGGTAGCACAGGAAATCCATTCGCTGGTCTCCATGGGTGATAGGCAGCCGCGATCACATGCTTGATGCGCATGGTCTACTCTTCAGCCGCCCGATGCGACAACTTTCACCGAACACATGGAAATCCTTTGGCAAAATTTGACCGACCGGTCGTGGTGACTAGCACGAAGCAATCCAGCATGACATCATCTCCTTTTCACAGGTCTGAAAGTACTGCGCGCCCGCGGTGGCGGCCTGATCTCGGTCTTCGCAATGATCGGACTGGCCCTGACCATTTTCGGGCTGGCGGTCGCAGCCTCGGTTGCCGCCGGTAGCTGGTCGACAAAACCGCAATAATGGTTAAAACGTATCCACTTGCTCACGGTTTCGTGCAATAAGACCTCTGTCAAAACGGCAAAGGTCTTGTGCGCATGCGTATCTCGGTATTCGGCATAGGCTATGTCGGTGTGGTTTCCTGCGGCTGCCTGGCCGAACTTGGCCATGAGGTCATCGGCGTCGATGTGTCGGCTGAAAAGATCGGGATGCTGTCAGCCGGCCGCTCGCCGATCGTCGAAGACGCCATCGACACATTGATCGCAGGCGCCGTCCAGCAAGGCCGACTGACCGCGACGGACGACGCCGAGGCGGCAGTACTGGACACCCAGGTCTCCTTCATCTCCGTCGGCACCCCGAGTGCTTCGGACGGCAGCGTAGCGCTCGGCGCGGTCGAGGCTGTGGTCAGAGCGATAGGTGCGGCCATCCGCCGCAAATCGTCGCCCCACACTGTCGTCATGCGCTCAACCGTACCGCCCGGCACGGCCGAGGACCGAGTGATTCCCTTGCTGGAAGCCGCCAGCCAGCGCCGGCTTGGGGATACCCTGTTCTATTACAGCAACCCGGAATTTCTGCGTGAGGGATCATCGGTGCGCGACTTCCGCGCGCCGCCGTTCACCCTGATCGGTGCACCACCCGGTGACGACGCGCCACTGCTGCGAGAGATTTATGCCGCGATCCCTGCGCCGGTGCACGTGGCGCCGATCCGGGTGGCGGAGAGCGTGAAGCACATCTCCAACGTCTTTCACGCAGTGAAGCTGACCTTCGCCAACGAAGCCGGGGCAATCCTCGCTGCGCATGGCGTGGATGCGCGAGAGGCCCTGCGGCTGCTATGTGAGGACCATGTGCTGAATATCTCTTCGGCCTATCTGCGGCCGGGATTTGCGTTCGGCGGCTCATGCCTGCCCAAGGACGTGCGCAGCTTCCTGTCGCTGGCAGATCAGAAGAACCTGGCTGCACCGATGCTGAAGCATCTGTTGGCTGCCAATACAGCGATTATCGAACGCACGTTCGACGTCGTTGGCCAGTATGGTCGCCAACCCGTCGCTCTCTTCGGCCTGGCCTTCAAGCAAGGAACTGATGACCTGCGCGAATCACCCTTCGTGCTGCTGGCTGAGAAGCTGCTGGGCAAAGGTTATGACCTTCGGATCTATGACCGGTTCGTGCAGGTTGCGACTTTGATGGGGTCTAACCGAACCTACATTGATCGTGAGATCCCGCATCTTGAGCGATTGATGGTGGTCAGTCCGGCGGCAGCCCTGTCCGGCACAAAAGTTGCCATCATTGGCCATGTTCCCCCTGAGGATCGTCCCGCGCTACTTTCTGCGCTTTCCTGCCACGTCGTGATTGACCTGACCGGCCTGGCGGAGCTGCGGTCCCATCCTGGTATTGCCTATCACGGGCTTTGCTGGTGAGCCGGCCCAGGTTGCTGTTCGTAAGCCCCCGCTTTCTGTTTCCAATGGACCAGGGCGGCAAGATCCGCACCGGCAATATCCTGCGTGAGATGCGTGGCGGCGATTTCGACGTCATCCTCGCCTCCCCCGCACCCGCCGATCACAGATGCTATGCGGCCGACATTAAAGGAATTTGTGATCGGTTCCTCTGGTGGCCCGAGAAGCCCAGCTCGCCGCTGCGCAGGGTAATGGCACTGTTCAGCCACCTGCCGGTTGCGGCCGCCACAGACCAATCGGCTTTGGGCGCCGCGACGGTGCAACAGGGACTCGCCCACGGCGTGGATGTCGTGGTGGTGGACTTCCCGCATGCCGACGTGCTGATGCCGGCGCGCATCAAATTGCCATCGGTCATGTTCACTCATAATGTCGAGGCCGAAATCTTCGAGCGGCACGCTGAACGTACGAATGGGCTGTGGCGCCTGATATGGGCTGATCAAAGCCGCAAGATGGCGCGCCTGGAGCAGAGTCTGGAGCGCTATGACGCCATCGTCGCGGTGTCGGAGCGTGACCGGGATATCCTCAAGAAGCGATACCGATTACCCGTCGTTGAGGCAATCGACACCGGCGTTGACCTCAATTTCTTTGCGATGAATACCCCCCACAGCGAGCCGGATCCCGGCGCAGACGGCGGGACACTTGTTTTCACGGCCACCATGAGCTGGGCAGCCAATGTGGAGGGCATCCACTTTCTGTTGGACGAGGTGTTCCCCCGTCTGCTTGCGGCGCGTCCGCGCATCCGAGCGGTCATTATCGGCCGAAACCCTCCGAGCTCATTGATGGAGAAGGTCAAGGCCCGGGGGCTGAACGTGGAGTTGACCGGGTTTGTCGATGACATTCGGCCTTATGTCGCGGCAGCGAACGTCTACGTAATCCCGCTGTTCGTCGGCAGTGGAACGCGGATCAAGGCTTTCGAGGCAATGGCGATGGGGCGGGCAGTGGTTTCGACGAGCTTGGGAATTGAAGGTCTGGACGTCACGGACCAGGAAAATTTCCTGCGGGCAGATGACGCTTCGGCATTTGCACGCGCGATCCTGAGATTGCTTGAGGACGCGGCGCTGCGGTCTCGGATTGCCGCGGCAGCGCGGCGATTGATGGAGGAGCGGTTTTCTTGGTCTCGAGTGGCTAGGCAATTTGAGGCTATCTGCCGGCAGACTGTAAGGCGGCAGATGTAGAACGGGTCTTTACAACTTGGTAGCGGTTCTCGTTAACATGCCATTTGGACATATTCCCAGGCAGCGTCCCGCTGAGCACGCGTAATCCCTGCTCGGCTACTGTCGCCGCAAAGCGCCTAGTCGCGGCGATATCCGCCACATTGATCGACTGGTGCAAAGCATGGCGGCCGAGGCCTCGAATTTCGCCTGCGTCACTTCGGCTTGTGTGCTGTCGTACAGATGACAAAAGGCGATATCCGCCCCCTCACGCGCAAGCAGCAGCGCGTTCGCCCTGCCGATGCCGCGCGAGCCCCCGGTTATCAATGCAATGCGGTCATCTAGCTGCATGCCTCCCGCGCCTGCGGTCCATGTTGCCTGCAGCCGCGGCGTGAACCAAGGTCCGTCCTTATGTTGATTGCTCGCACGATGCCTGAGCTGCAGGCCGCATGTGTCCGGCTTCGCAGAACTGCCGGCACATTGGCTTTGGTGCCGACGATGGGCGCGCTACATGCCGGCCACCGCCGGCTGGTGCGAGAGGCTGTGGGATCGGGCGCGGCAACGATCGCCTCGATCTTCGTCAATCCGCTGCAGTTTGCTGCCAGCGAGGACCTTTCGCGGTATCCTCGTGATGAATTGGGTGATCTGGCTGCGCTGCAGGCGGAAGGATGCACACTGACATGGCTGCCGGACAGCGCCACGATGTATCCTGCCGACGCCGCAACCACGGTCACCGTGGCCGGTCCGGCGGAACGGTGGGAGGGTGATACGCGGCCCGGCCACTTCCGCGGCGTGGCCACAGTCTGTGCGAAGCTGTTTGGCCAAGTCCATCCGGATCAAGCTTTTTTCGGCGAGAAAGACTGGCAGCAGCTACAGGTCATCAAGCGCATGGTGGCGGATCTGCTGCTGCCGCTTGAGATAATCGGCGTTGAGACGGTGCGTGAGCCTGACGGGCTGGCGATGTCGTCCAGGAACCGGTTTCTGACTGAAGATCAGAGGATGATCGCCCCAATCCTGTTTTCGGTCCTGACGGAATCGTCCGGGAGGATGCGCGCCGGCGCGAACGTGACTGATACGCTAGCCGAAAGCAGGCATCGGTTGATCAACCACGGCTTTGAACCGGACTATCTTGCGCTTGTCGAAGGGGTCTCTCTGCAACCGCTGACCAGCCTGACGCCCGGCGCGCGATTGATTGCCGCGGCCAGGCTGGGGTCGGTTCGACTGCTGGACAACATCGGCCTTGCATGACCGGTTCGGGCGACAGAATCCGTTATTCGGCTGCCTGGCGCTTCACCCGGTCGGCAAATTGCTTGCGGAACTTCACCACTTTTGGTGCAACCACCACCTGGCAATAACCGCTCCAGGGATTGCGGGCGAAATAGTCGTGATGTTCGGACTCCGCTTCGTAGAACGCCTTTAGCGGCTCCACCTGCGTAACCAGTTTGCCCGGCCAAATCTTCGCCTCGGTAATCTCCTGCATAACGGATTGTGCCGCCTGCGCCTGGGCATCCGATTGAGTCAGGATGATAGAACGGTATTGGGAGCCGACGTCGTTGCCCTGGCGATCCCGGGTTGTAGGATCATGGATCGAGAAGAACACCCGCAGCAGGTCCTCATAAGAAAGCTCCGCGGGGTCGAACTTTACCTGCACAACTTCGGCATGCCCGGTTCGGCCGCCGCAGACAGCCTGATAGCTGGGATCGACTACGTGGCCGCCAGCGTATCCGGACATCACCGACGTGACGCCGCGAAGATCCTTGAAGACAGCTTCCAGGCACCAGAAGCACCCACCGCCCAACGTTGCCGTTTCCTTTGTCACGCTCATCTCTGCGTCTCCTGCTGCCTATCTTGCCGGTATATGGGGGTAGAGACGGTCAGCACAAAGCCGCATGCCGGCAGCGCCCGACCTGACCCACGTAATTTGCCCGATTCGCCCAATTCACGCCGACGGGCTGCTGGCGCCGTGTCCTCGGATAGGCCAGAGTTCCCGGCGAATTCGGACACTGCGACGCAACGGATATCGGCGGAGGAGAACAAGATCATGACCAGCCTGACCGGCAAGGTGGCCTGGATCACAGGAGCGGGCAGCGGCATTGGCGAAGCCGCGGCACTGGCGTTGGCCGAGGCAGGTGCGATCACGGTGCTCACCGGGCGCCGGCAGACGCCGCTGGAGGATGTCGCAGCACGCATCAACAAGACAGGCACCGCGCATGTGCAGCCGGCCGATCTGACGAAGGCTGACGCGGTCGCGCGGGTCGGCGACTTCATCCGCTCGACGTTCAACCGCCTGGATATCCTGGTCAACAACGCCGGGGTCAACATTGTTGAACGGCATTGGGCGACACTGACGCCGGAGCGTATCGATACACTGCTGCAGGGCAATCTGAACGCTGCCTTGTATTGTGTGACCGTTGCCCTGCCGTTTATGCGGGCGCAGCGGGACGGCTTGCTGATCCATACGGCCTCGATGGCAGGACGCTTCATAGGCGGGCTGAGCGGACCAATCTACACTGTGGCAAAACACGGCGTCGTCGCCATGAGTCACGGATTGAACATGCAGGAATGCGTCAACGGCATTCGTTCAACGGTGTTTTTGCCGGGTGAGGTGGCCACGCCGATTCTGGACAAGCGTCCCAACCCGGTGGGCCCCGAGGAGCGGGCGCGGATGGTGCAGCCAGTCGACTGTGGCAATCTGATTCGCTTTATCGCTGACCTGCCGCGCCATGTGGTGATGAACGAGGTACATCTCTCGCCCACTCATAACCGGGGATATGTTGCAGCGCTGGAGCGGGGACTATAGTAGCCCCGCTGGCACGATATTGTTCCGAGTAGCGCGTCTGGCAGTCTAATCTTTAAGAGATGCGGGCCGGAAGAACGCCCTTCGGGCCAACCTTCATTTGCGGGTCGATAGAGCACTGAGCAAGGTTGGCACTGTCCGGCGCGCTGGCTGGGTATCGTGTCACCAGCGCCACTGCAGCCGAGCATAGTTGATCCACGGCAGACTTGAGATCGGTCCTACGGATGACAGCCCGCCTCTGACTCCCCGAGCGAAATTCGTTAACGTTTATTCGGTCGTGTAGGGCGGTTCTTCCAAAAGCTGCCCGAGCACCGTCTTCGATCGCATGCGGAAGCGCGCCAGCGGATGTCGCACGGTCTGGTGAAAAAGGTTCAGCAGCTTTACCGTTTTTTTACCAATTCGGGAGAGTATTAGGCGGACGCAAAAAATGTCGTCGTTTGTGACACTCACGATTCAGGTGTACTTCAATGACGACATCAACCTACACTCCTGCACAGATCGCGGGTATGCCGACCAGCGCAATAGTAGCGCTCACCAGTGATGTCTTCGCAGGGTTCACCAGTACCCAGGTCGGTGCACTGACCGCCACCCAGATCAAGGCGCTGTCCGCCACCGACATCGGCTATCTCTCCAGCACCGCGGTGCCCGGCCTGGCCTCCAGCGCCGTCGCCGCGCTGTCCTCCGCCCAGGTCGCCGCGCTCAGCTCCGCCGGGGTCACCGCCATGGCCAGCAGCCTGATCGGCGCGCTGAGCCCCAGCGCCGTCGCCGGACTGTCCGCCGCCGAGGTCAGCGCCCAGATCAGCCACCTCGCGGCCAGCCAGATCCCCGGCCTGACCACCGCCGCCCTCGCCGGGCTGTCCTCCAGCCAGGACGGCAGCCTGACCACCGCCCAGGTCGGTGCGCTGACCTCCAGCCAGCTCGACGCCCTCGGCACCAGCCTGGCCGGCTTCACCACCACCCAGGCCGGCGCGCTGAGCGCCACCCAGATCAAGGCGCTGTCCGCCACCGACATCGGCTATCTCTCCAGCACCGCGGTGCCCGGCCTGGCCTCCAGCGCCGTCGCCGCGCTGTCCTCCGCCCAGGTCGCCGCGCTCAGCTCCGCCGGGGTCACCGCCATGGCCAGCAGCCTGATCGGCGCGCTGAGCCCCAGCGCCGTCGCCGGGCTGTCCGCCGCCGAGGTCAGCGCCCAGATCAGCCACCTCGCGGCCAGCCAGATCCCCGGCCTGACCACCGCCGCCCTCGCCGGGCTGTCCTCCAGCCAGGACGGCAGCCTGACCACCGCCCAGGTCGGTGCGCTGACCTCCAGCCAGCTCGACGCCCTCGGCACCAGCCTGGCCGGCTTCACCACCACCCAGGCCGGCGCGCTGAGCGCCACCCAGATCAAGGCGCTGTCCAGCACCGACATCGGCTATCTCTCCAGCACCGCGGTGCCCGGCCTGGCCTCCAGCGCCGTCGCCGCGCTGTCCTCCGCCCAGGTCGCCGCGCTCAGCTCCGCCGGGGTCACCGCCATGGCCAGCAGCCTGATCGGCGCGCTGAGCCCCAGCGCCGTCGCCGGGCTGTCCGCCGCCGAGGTCAGCGCCCAGATCAGCCACCTCGCGGCCAGCCAGATCCCCGGCCTGACCACCGCCGCCCTCGCCGGGCTGTCCTCCAGCCAGGACGGCAGCCTGACCACCGCCCAGGTCGGTGCGCTGACCTCCAGCCAGCTCGACGCCCTCGGCACCAGCCTGGCCGGCTTCACCACCACCCAGGCCGGCGCGCTGAGCGCCACCCAGATCAAGGCGCTGTCCAGCACCGACATCGGCTATCTCTCCAGCACCGCGGTGCCCGGCCTGGCCTCCAGCGCCGTCGCCGCGCTGTCCTCCGCCCAGGTCGCCGCGCTCAGCTCCGCCGGGGTCACCGCCATGGCCAGCAGCCTGATCGGCGCGCTGAGCCCCACCGCCGTCGCCGGACTGTCCGCCGCCGAGGTCAGCGCCCAGATCAGCCACCTCGCGGCCAGCCAGATCCCCGGCCTGACCACCGCCGCCCTCGCCGGGCTGTCCTCCAGCCAGGACGGCAGCCTGACCACCGCCCAGGTCGGTGCGCTGACCTCCAGCCAGCTCGACGCCCTCGGCACCAGCCTGGCCGGCTTCACCACCACCCAGGCCGGCGCGCTGAGCGCCACCCAGATCAAGGCGCTGTCCGCCACCGACATCGGCTATCTCTCCAGCACCGCGGTGCCCGGCCTGGCCTCCAGCGCCGTCGCCGCGCTGTCCTCCGCCCAGGTCGCCGCGCTCAGCTCCGCCGGGGTCACCGCCATGGCCAGCAGCCTGATCGGCGCGCTGAGCCCCAGCGCCGTCGCCGGGCTGTCCGCCGCCGAGGTCAGCGCCCAGATCAGCCACCTCGCGGCCAGCCAGATCCCCGGCCTGACCACCGCCGCCCTCGCCGGGCTGTCCTCCAGCCAGGACGGCAGCCTGACCACCGCCCAGGTCGGTGCGCTGACCTCCAGCCAGCTCGACGCCCTCGGCACCAGCCTAGCCGGCTTCACCACCACCCAGGCCGGCGCGCTGAGCGCCACCCAGATCAAGGCGCTGTCCGCCACCGACATCGGCTATCTCTCCAGCACCGCGGTGCCCGGCCTGGCCTCCAGCGCCGTCGCCGCGCTGTCCTCCGCCCAGGTCGCCGCGCTCAGCTCCGCCGGGGTCACCGCCATGGCCAGCAGCCTGATCGGCGCGCTGAGCCCCAGCGCCGTCGCCGGGCTGTCCGCCGCCGAGGTCAGCGCCCAGATCAGCCACCTCGCGGCCAGCCAGATCCCCGGCCTGACCACCGCCGCCCTCGCCGGGCTGTCCTCCAGCCAGGACGGCAGCCTGACCACCGCCCAGGTCGGTGCGCTGACCTCCAGCCAGCTCGACGCCCTCGGCACCAGCCTGGCCGGCTTCACCACCACCCAGGCCGGCGCGCTGAGCGCCACCCAGATCAAGGCGCTGTCCAGCACCGACATCGGCTATCTCTCCAGCACCGCGGTGCCCGGCCTGGCCTCCAGCGCCGTCGCCGCGCTGTCCTCCGCCCAGGTCGCCGCGCTCAGCTCCGCCGGGGTCACCGCCATGGCCAGCAGCCTGATCGGCGCGCTGAGCCCCAGCGCCGTCGCCGGACTGTCCGCCGCCGAGGTCAGCGCCCAGATCAGCCACCTCGCGGCCAGCCAGATCCCCGGCCTGACCACCGCCGCCCTCGCCGGGCTGTCCTCCAGCCAGGACGGCAGCCTGACCACCGCCCAGGTCGGTGCGCTGACCTCCAGCCAGCTCGACGCCCTCGGCACCAGCCTGGCCGGCTTCACCACCACCCAGGCCGGCGCGCTGAGCGCCACCCAGATCAAGGCGCTGTCCGCCACCGACATCGGCTATCTCTCCAGCACCGCGGTGCCCGGCCTGGCCTCCAGCGCCGTCGCCGCGCTGTCCTCCGCCCAGGTCGCCGCGCTCAGCTCCGCCGGGGTCACCGCCATGGCCAGCAGCCTGATCGGCGCGCTGAGCCCCAGCGCCGTCGCCGGACTGTCCGCCGCCGAGGTCAGCGCCCAGATCAGCCACCTCGCGGCCAGCCAGATCCCCGGCCTGACCACCGCCGCCCTCGCCGGGCTGTCCTCCAGCCAGGACGGCAGCCTGACCACCGCCCAGGTCGGTGCGCTGACCTCCAGCCAGCTCGACGCCCTCGGCACCAGCCTGGCCGGCTTCACCACCACCCAGGCCGGCGCGCTGAGCGCCACCCAGATCAAGGCGCTGTCCAGCACCGACATCGGCTATCTCTCCAGCACCGCGGTGCCCGGCCTGGCCTCCAGCGCCGTCGCCGCGCTGTCCTCCGCCCAGGTCGCCGCGCTCAGCTCCGCCGGGGTCACCGCCATGGCCAGCAGCCTGATCGGCGCGCTGAGCCCCAGCGCCGTCGCCGGGCTGTCCGCCGCCGAGGTCAGCGCCCAGATCAGCCACCTCGCGGCCAGCCAGATCCCCGGCCTGACCACCGCCGCCCTCGCCGGGCTGTCCTCCAGCCAGGACGGCAGCCTGACCACCGCCCAGGTCGGTGCGCTGACCTCCAGCCAGCTCGACGCCCTCGGCACCAGCCTGGCCGGCTTCACCACCACCCAGGCCGGCGCGCTGAGCGCCACCCAGATCAAGGCGCTGTCCAGCACCGACATCGGCTATCTCTCCAGCACCGCGGTGCCCGGCCTGGCCTCCAGCGCCGTCGCCGCGCTGTCCTCCGCCCAGGTCGCCGCGCTCAGCTCCGCCGGGGTCACCGCCATGGCCAGCAGCCTGATCGGCGCGCTGAGCCCCAGCGCCGTCGCCGGACTGTCCGCCGCCGAGGTCAGCGCCCAGATCAGCCACCTCGCGGCCAGCCAGATCCCCGGCCTGACCACCGCCGCCCTCGCCGGGCTGTCCTCCAGCCAGGACGGCAGCCTGACCACCGCCCAGGTCGGTGCGCTGACCTCCAGCCAGCTCGACGCCCTCGGCACCAGCCTGGCCGGCTTCACCACCACCCAGGCCGGCGCGCTGAGCGCCACCCAGATCAAGGCGCTGTCCGCCACCGACATCGGCTATCTCTCCAGCACCGCGGTGCCCGGCCTGGCCTCCAGCGCCGTCGCCGCGCTGTCCTCCGCCCAGGTCGCCGCGCTCAGCTCCGCCGGGGTCACCGCCATGGCCAGCAGCCTGATCGGCGCGCTGAGCCCCAGCGCCGTCGCCGGGCTGTCCGCCGCCGAGGTCAGCGCCCAGATCAGCCACCTCGCGGCCAGCCAGATCCCCGGCCTGACCACCGCCGCCCTCGCCGGGCTGTCCTCCAGCCAGGACGGCAGCCTGACCACCGCCCAGGTCGGTGCGCTGACCTCCAGCCAGCTCGACGCCCTCGGCACCAGCCTAGCCGGCTTCACCACCACCCAGGCCGGCGCGCTGAGCGCCACCCAGATCAAGGCGCTGTCCAGCACCGACATCGGCTATCTCTCCAGCACCGCGGTGCCCGGCCTGGCCTCCAGCGCCGTCGCCGCGCTGTCCTCCGCCCAGGTCGCCGCGCTCAGCTCCGCCGGGGTCACCGCCATGGCCAGCAGCCTGATCGGCGCGCTGAGCCCCAGCGCCGTCGCCGGGCTGTCCGCCGCCGAGGTCAGCGCCCAGATCAGCCACCTCGCGGCCAGCCAGATCCCCGGCCTGACCACCGCCGCCCTCGCCGGGCTGTCCTCCAGCCAGGACGGCAGCCTGACCACCGCCCAGGTCGGTGCGCTGACCTCCAGCCAGCTCGACGCCCTCGGCACCAGCCTGGCCGGCTTCACCACCACCCAGGCCGGCGCGCTGAGCGCCACCCAGATCAAGGCGCTGTCCAGCACCGACATCGGCTATCTCTCCAGCACCGCGGTGCCCGGCCTGGCCTCCAGCGCCGTCGCCGCGCTGTCCTCCGCCCAGGTCGCCGCGCTCAGCTCCGCCGGGGTCACCGCCATGGCCAGCAGCCTGATCGGCGCGCTGAGCCCCAGCGCCGTCGCCGGACTGTCCGCCGCCGAGGTCAGCGCCCAGATCAGCCACCTCGCGGCCAGCCAGATCCCCGGCCTGACCACCGCCGCCCTCGCCGGGCTGTCCTCCAGCCAGGACGGCAGCCTGACCACCGCCCAGGTCGGTGCGCTGACCTCCAGCCAGCTCGACGCCCTCGGCACCAGCCTGGCCGGCTTCACCACCACCCAGGCCGGCGCGCTGAGCGCCACCCAGATCAAGGCGCTGTCCGCCACCGACATCGGCTATCTCTCCAGCACCGCGGTGCCCGGCCTGGCCTCCAGCGCCGTCGCCGCGCTGTCCTCCGCCCAGGTCGCCGCGCTCAGCTCCGCCGGGGTCACCGCCATGGCCAGCAGCCTGATCGGCGCGCTGAGCCCCACCGCCGTCGCCGGACTGTCCGCCGCCGAGGTCAGCGCCCAGATCAGCCACCTCGCGGCCAGCCAGATCCCCGGCCTGACCACCGCCGCCCTCGCCGGGCTGTCCTCCAGCCAGGACGGCAGCCTGACCACCGCCCAGGTCGGTGCGCTGACCTCCAGCCAGCTCGACGCCCTCGGCACCAGCCTGGCCGGCTTCACCACCACCCAGGCCGGCGCGCTGAGCGCCACCCAGATCAAGGCGCTGTCCGCCACCGACATCGGCTATCTCTCCAGCACCGCGGTGCCCGGCCTGGCCTCCAGCGCCGTCGCCGCGCTGTCCTCCGCCCAGGTCGCCGCGCTCAGCTCCGCCGGGGTCACCGCCATGGCCAGCAGCCTGATCGGCGCGCTGAGCCCCACCGCCGTCGCCGGACTGTCCGCCGCCGAGGTCAGCGCCCAGATCAGCCACCTCGCGGCCAGCCAGATCCCCGGCCTGACCACCGCCGCCCTCGCCGGGCTGTCCTCCAGCCAGGACGGCAGCCTGACCACCGCCCAGGTCGGTGCGCTGACCTCCAGCCAGCTCGACGCCCTCGGCACCAGCCTGGCCGGCTTCACCACCACCCAGGCCGGCGCGCTGAGCGCCACCCAGATCAAGGCGCTGTCCGCCACCGACATCGGCTATCTCTCCAGCACCGCGGTGCCCGGCCTGGCCTCCAGCGCCGTCGCCGCGCTGTCCTCCGCCCAGGTCGCCGCGCTCAGCTCCGCCGGGGTCACCGCCATGGCCAGCAGCCTGATCGGCGCGCTGAGCCCCACCGCCGTCGCCGGACTGTCCGCCGCCGAGGTCAGCGCCCAGATCAGCCACCTCGCGGCCAGCCAGATCCCCGGCCTGACCACCGCCGCCCTCGCCGGGCTGTCCTCCAGCCAGGACGGCAGCCTGACCACCGCCCAGGTCGGTGCGCTGACCTCCAGCCAGCTCGACGCCCTCGGCACCAGCCTGGCCGGCTTCACCACCACCCAGGCCGGCGCGCTGAGCGCCACCCAGATCAAGGCGCTGTCCGCCACCGACATCGGCTATCTCTCCAGCACCGCGGTGCCCGGCCTGGCCTCCAGCGCCGTCGCCGCGCTGTCCTCCGCCCAGGTCGCCGCGCTCAGCTCCGCCGGGGTCACCGCCATGGCCAGCAGCCTGATCGGCGCGCTGAGCCCCAGCGCCGTCGCCGGACTGTCCGCCGCCGAGGTCAGCGCCCAGATCAGCCACCTCGCGGCCAGCCAGATCCCCGGCCTGACCACCGCCGCCCTCGCCGGGCTGTCCTCCAGCCAGGACGGCAGCCTGACCACCGCCCAGGTCGGTGCGCTGACCTCTAGCCAGCTCGACGCCCTCGGCACCAGCCTGGCCGGCTTCACCACCACCCAGGCCGGCGCGCTGAGCGCCACCCAGATCAAGGCGCTGTCCAGCACCGACATCGGCTATCTCTCCAGCACCGCGGTGCCCGGCCTGGCCTCCAGCGCCGTCGCCGCGCTGTCCTCCGCCCAGGTCGCCGCGCTCAGCTCCGCCGGGGTCACCGCCATGGCCAGCAGCCTGATCGGCGCGCTGAGCCCCAGCGCCGTCGCCGGACTGTCCGCCGCCGAGGTCAGCGCCCAGATCAGCCACCTCGCGGCCAGCCAGATCCCCGGCCTGACCACCGCCGCCCTCGCCGGGCTGTCCTCCAGCCAGGACGGCAGCCTGACCACCGCCCAGGTCGGTGCGCTGACCTCTAGCCAGCTCGACGCCCTCGGCACCAGCCTGGCCGGCTTCACCACCACCCAGGCCGGCGCGCTGAGCGCCACCCAGATCAAGGCGCTGTCCAGCACCGACATCGGCTATCTCTCCAGCACCGCGGTGCCCGGCCTGGCCTCCAGCGCCGTCGCCGCGCTGTCCTCCGCCCAGGTCGCCGCGCTCAGCTCCGCCGGAGTCACTGCGCTCCCAAGGCTCCAGTTTCTGGCGATGACCACAGCCGGCATTGGTGCCCTGACATCGGGAGAGCTTGGCGGCCTATCCACCGCGACTGTCGCCGGCTTCACGTCAACGCAGTTCGCCGCCATCAGCTCGGCTGCAATCGCCGGATTAACATCCAGTGAGATCGGCGGGCTGACAACCATGGAGGTGGCTGCACTGACCAGTGTGCAAATTCCCGCCCTAAGCACCGCAGCCCTCTCAGCCGCGGTCAACGGAGGATTCTCTTCGGCCGCATTCACCGGTAACCAGATATCCTACATGACGGATGCGGAGCGAACCGCAATCTTCGGCTGAGTTTGCAGGCGCCGGCGCAGGGCCCCAGCTTCAGACCCTGTCGCCGGACCTCCAATCCCAGTATCGCGTGTCTTTACCCTAGTAAGAATCGGCCACTTCCGTTGGACGTAACGAACGCCGCTCGGCCGCGCACGACAGTGAGAACGATCTGACGGCTGATTGGATCAACCAGGACCAGATCAGCGCGCTTGCCTCGACCAATTGTCCCTCGATCCGTTAGGCCGCCAGCCCGCGCCGGATTCGCCGAAATCAGTCGCCAAGATGCCGCAAGATCCAGCACGCCCCGCTCAGCCAGGACAAATGCTGCCCGCAACATGGCTGGATAGTAGTAATCGGAGGTCAGAACAGTGCAAACTCCAGCCTCGGCCAGGCGCGCGGCAGAGGCCCATCCCAGATGCGAGCCTCCGCGTACGACATTCGGACAACCCATCGCCACAAAGTCGCCTGCCATCACCGCGGCCTGAGCAACCTCCTCGGCTATCGGGAACTCACAGATCGATGCCCCCAGCCGGCGAAAGCGAGTGCGCGTTTCAACGCTGTCATCGTCATGGCTGGCCATCGGCAGACCAGCCGCCCGGGCAGTTGCGGCAACACGATCCAAGGCGGCAGGAACAGCATCGCCACGCGCTGCGACCGCATCTGCCATGGCACGAAATGCCAGCAACGTCATGCCGGCACGGCCACTGTACTTCGCCCCTTCGACCGGATCCTGCAGCTTCCTTAGGATCGCCGGGGTATGGTCATTGAACGCCAGCAGATGCACTCGGCCCGCTTCAATATCGGCGACAGCCGTGTCTAATGCATCCAGATTGTAAGCCTCCCATCGCAGATGCACCCGCATGTCACAGGTCCACTGCTCAGTCGCCAGCACCTCCAGCAAACGACGCCATGCCGGCAGGCTGCGCAACCCAGGTTCCCAGGAAAGGGTCACACCATGGAAAGCGGTGGTGATGCCATTCGCCAGCAATTGCGTCTCGGTTTCGCGCATCGCAAGGTCGGGCGGGAAATCCACCCCCGGCCTCGGCTGCAACTGCCGCTCGAACGCATCCCCGTGCAGATCAACGATACCCGGCAGCACCAGCAGTCCAGAGGCATCGAACCGTGGTCCAGTAGCGCAGGCTTCCAGCCGGTCTATCAACCCGTCCTTCAGCAGCACATCGGCCCGCTGCAGACCAGCACCTTCCAGCAGAACCGTCCCGCCTGAAATAGTCAGCATCGTGTTATACTTTCAGGGCTCAAAGACCATCTGTACGCGCGGTGTCGGGTAGCAGCCCACAGCGAACTCGACAATTGTTCCGCCGATGTCAACATTGACATTCTCCGTAACCAGAACAGGCTGACTACGCGCCATACGCAGCAGATCAGCCTCGCCAGGGGTTGGCAGCCGTGCGGTGACACGGGTTTGCAGACGCAGGTAGTCGCCGATGCCGACCGCCTGCAGGGCTTCGGTGATCGTAGCGGCTGATTGCAGCGCTGGCAGAATGCCCTTCAGCCGGACAGCCGGGAAATAGTGGCGGGCCAAGCTTACCGGACGGTCGTCGGCCAGGCCCAGGCGCTCCATCACAACAACACGGCCGCCACTGCGGATACCAAGCCCAGCGGCAACGCGAGCCTCGGCCGGAAGCTCACGCAGTTCACGGACGATGCCCGACGGCTCCTTATTGTGCTTGCGGATCCATTCTGAAAAGCGTGTCCTTGATCCAACCGCGTAGTCCAGCACGTCCTCGGTGATGAACGAGCCCCGCCCTTGCTCGACCCGTACCAGGCCAGTACGAGACAACTCCTCCAGCGCACGGCGCACAGTGTGGCGGTTGACGCCGAATCGTTTCGAGAGCTCGCTCTCCGTCGGCAGCCGGGAACCCGGCTTGCTAACGCCGGCCGCGACGTCAGCCTGAATTTGGCCAGCGATCTGCCGCCACAGGCTGACGCCTTCCTGCCGCTGGACACTGTGCGTTGCAATACAATCGGCTTCGTTCGGCACGTTCATTCAGGTTTCATCCAGATCTGTCCAGATAGCCGTGCTTGCTGATTGACGATAGGCTTCCGCAGCTCTACTTGTCTAGATGTCTAAACAGAAACCGGGCCAGCATGAGCAATTCCGCGATCACCGATGACCCGAAAGCCGGCCGCCAGCGCTGGATGGCTGTGCTGGCACGCGCATCACTCGAACGGCTACAGGCATTGTTGAATGCTTGCAGCGGACTGCCGGATCACGCGGTACTGCGCGGGCCGGAACAGGGGTTGGTGATGGTGCGTGGACGAGCCGGCGGAGGCGGCGCTGTGTTCAACCTCGGGGAGATGACGGTTACCCGATGCACCGTCCGCACAGCCTCGGGTTCTATTGGTCATGCATACATACCGGGACGAGAGGGCCGGCATGCCGAGCTGGCTGCGCTGGCAGATGCACTGTTGCAAGATGCGCGATGGACGGACGAACTGGAACATCGCGTGATCATGCCGCTCGACCGGCAGCAGGCGCAGCGTCGGACGGAACGGGCGAACAAGGCGGCAGCAACCCAGGTGCAGTTTTTCGCCATGCAGACGATGCGGACCTAGGACATGGATAGCAGTCTTTCTGCTGGCTTCGCCGATCCGGTTGCCGGCGCACAATCCTGCTTTCGCGCCGTGCTCGACGCGATGGCTCATCCTGGACGGCTGCAGACGGTCAGGGGTGTGCGCGCCCCGGCGCCCCTGTTTGATGCCACAGCCGGGGTTCTACTGACACTTGTGGACCAGGAGACGCCGTTGTGGATCGATCCGGCGGCAATGGCGGCGCGCCCCTGGATCGCCTTCCATACTGGGTCGACGCAGGTCGCGCTTACTCAGGCCGTGTTTGCCCTGGCGATGGCGATGCCCGATCTGACGGCGCTGGCCAAAGGTTCGGACGAGATGCCGGAACGGTCCGCGACGGTCATTCTTCAGGTTTCCGCCTTCGATACCGGGCAGCGGTTCAAGCTCCAGGGGCCTGGCCTGCGCGTGCCTGGCGATCTGCGTGCAGCCGGCTTGCCCGACGGCTTCGCTTCGATCTGGCAGGCTAATCATGCGCTGTTTCCGTGCGGTGTCGATCTGATTCTCTGCTCCGGCGACCGGCTGACCGCCTTGCCCCGTAGCGTCACTGTAAAGGAGCTCTGAGCATGGCCTATGTCGCGGTTAAGGGTGGTGAGCAGGCGATTGACAATGCGCATGGCTGGCTGGCCGAGGAACGCCGTGGCGATCCCGCCGTGCCTGCCCTGCGCGTTGAACAGATTGAGCAGCAGTTGGGCCGCGCCGTGGACCGGGTGATGAGCGAGGGATCGTTGTATGACCGGCAGTTAGCAGCTCTCGCCATCAAGCAGGCGCAGGGCGACTTGATTGAGGCCGCGTTCCTGCTGCGCGCCTACCGCACCACCCTGCCGCGCTTGGCTCACGCGCGCCCTGTGGACACGGCAGCAATGCGCATCGAGCGACGGGTTTCGGCCATCTTCAAGGACCTGCCGGGGGGCCAGGTACTCGGCCCGACCTATGACTACAGCCATCGGCTGTTGGATTTTGCGCTGCTGGCCGACCCGGCGGTGCGCGGCACAGCGTCGGCAAACGCAGATCCTGCGCCGATGCCGCGTGTGCCGGATATACTGGGGCATGAGGGAGTGCTGGAAGCCGACGGTGACCATCGCGGCGAGCCCGGGGATCTGACACGGGAGGCTCTGGCCTTTCCCGCGGAACGCGATCTGCGGCTGCAGGCGTTGGCTCGCGGTGACGAAGGGTTCCTGTTGGGTCTCGGCTACTCCACCCAGCGAGGCTATGGCGGCAGCCATCCTTTTGCCGGTGAGATCCGCGTGGGTGAGGTCGCCGTGGAAATCGAGCCGGAGGAGCTGGGCTTTGTCATCGACATCGGTGACGTGGTGCTGACCGAGTGCCAGATGGTCAACCAGTTCAAGGGCTCGAAGACCGTGCCGCCGCAGTTCACTCGCGGCTACGGCCTGGTGTTTGGTTTCGCCGAGCGCAAGGCGATGGCGATGGCGCTGGTGGATCGGGCAATGCGGGCAGCCGAACTCGGCGAGGACGTGACTGCCCCGGCGCAGAATGTCGAGTTCGTGCTGTCGCACTGCGACAACATCGAGGCCACGGGCTTCGTCGAGCATCTGAAGCTGCCGCACTACGTCGATTTCCAGAGCGAGCTGCAGAACGTGCGCCGGATGCGATCCGCATCCGCAGAGCAAGAGGCGGCGGAATGAAGGGCTACAATTTTGCTTATCTGGATGAGCAGACAAAACGGATGATCCGCCGGGCCTTGCTGAAGGCAGTGGCTGTTCCAGGCCATCAGGTGCCATTCGGCTCCCGCGAGATGCCGTTGCCCTATGGCTGGGGTACCGGCGGCATCCAGGTCACAGCCGCCGTGCTGGGGGCGGACGACGTACTTAAGGTCATCGACCAAGGGGCGGACGACACCACCAATGCGGTGTCGATCCGCCGTTTCTTTGCCCGCACCGCTGGGGTGCGGACCACCACGGCGACGACCGAAGCGACGGTCATCCAGACCCGGCACCGCATTCCGGAGACGCAACTGCGCGAGGACCAGATCATCGTCTACCAAGTGCCGCAGCCAGAGCCGCTGTATCGGCTGGAATCCAGCCGGATGGAAACCACGCGGATGCATGGGCTGGCGGATTACGGGCTGATGCACGTCAAGCTTTATGAGGACATTTCCCGGTTCGGGCAGGTTTCCATCAGCTATGACTATCCGGTCATGGTCAACGAACGTTACCTGATGTCGCCAAGTCCGATTCCCGCGTTTGACAACCCGAAGTTGGACATGATGCCGGCACTGCAGTTGTTCGGGGCGGGGCGGGAGAAGCGGATCTATGCGATCCCGCCCTGGACACCGGTCCGCTCACTGGATTTCGAGGACCATCCGTTCCGTGTGATCAACGCGCCGCACCCTTGCGGTCTGTGTGGCGCCACAGACGCTTATCTGGACGAGGTGGTGACTGACAACAAGGGCGGCCGTCTCTACGTCTGCTCAGACACGGATCATTGCGCGGAGCGTCGCGCGGCTGGTCATGTGGGCACCGATGGACTGCAGAGGGCGGCGGAGTGACAGACCTGCCATTGTTGTCATGCCGCGGCCTGACATTAAAATTCGCCGGTATTACCGCGCTGAGCGAGGTCGACGTCGACCTCTGGCCGGGGGAGATGCTTGCGATCGTCGGCGAATCAGGGTCAGGCAAGACCACCTTGCTGAACGTGCTGTCGGGGCGGCTGACGCCCGACCAAGGTGTCGTCTGCTATCGTGATCCTGATGACCGGCTGCACGACCTGCACGCCATGCCGGCGCCGGCGCTGCGGCGTCTGCACCGGTCCGATTGGGGATTCGTGCATCAGGATCCGCGGCAGAACCTGCGAATGACCGTCAGTGCCGGTGGCAACATCGGTGAGCGGCTGATGGCACAGGGCATCCGCCACTACGGCGATATCCGCACTGCGGCACTCGACTGGCTGGCGCAGGTGGAGATCGACGTCAACCGCATCGACGACCTTCCGCGCACCTTCTCCGGCGGCATGTTGCAGCGGCTGCAGATCGCCCGCACCCTGGTGACGCATCCACGGCTGGTGTTCATGGACGAACCAACTGGTGGACTGGATGTCTCCGTACAGGCGCGCCTGCTGGACCTGATCCGCTCGCTGGTGACGCGGCTGCAAATCGCGGTGGTGCTGGTGACGCACGACATCGCAGTAGCCCGGTTGCTGGCACACCGGATTGCTGTGATGCAGCGTGGGCGCATCGTCGAGACCGGCCTGACCGATCAGGTACTGGATGATCCGCGACATCCATACACCCAGTTGCTCGTCAGCTCGGTCTTGACCGCATGAAAAGATGGATTTCGCCGGGGCGAAGGGATTAGGTCATGGGCGTCATGCTGCAAACCCGGGCGCTGTCAAAAAGCTTTACCTTGCATCTGCGCGGCGGGCTGATGATGTCTGTATTGTCCGGCATTGATCTTGAGGTACGGGCTGGCGAGTGCGTTGTGCTGTCGGGGCCGTCCGGCGCCGGCAAGTCGACCTTGATGCGCAGCTTGTATGGCAACTATCGCGCGGACGGCGGCAGCATCCTGATACGCCATCATGGCGAAATGGTCGATATCGCCCGGGCGGATGCCCGGACCATTCTGGCGGTGCGGCGCGAAACCCTCGGCTACGTCAGCCAGTTTCTGCGCGTCGTGCCTAGGGTTCCAGCTTCGGGGGTGGTGGCCGAGGTGCTGCTGGCGCGCGGAGTCGAGGCCGCAGCCGCGCGGGACGAAGCGCGGCGGTTGCTGTTGAAACTGAACATTCCGCTACGGCTGCATGCCATACCCCCCGCCACATTCTCCGGCGGTGAACAGCAGCGGGTAAACCTTGCACGCGGATTCATCGCCGGCCATGCCATTTTGCTGCTGGATGAACCGACAGCCTCCCTGGACGCGGACAACCGCGCAGTGGTGATTGACATGGTAAAGGCGGCGAAGGCAGCCGGCACGGCGATCGTCGCGATCTGCCACGACGCCGATGTCCGCAATGCCATCGCCGACCGCGTGTTCGGCATGACCACTCATCAGGAAGCCGCATGACCCAGGACACGATCCTTACGAATGCACTCCTGGTTCTGCGTGACGACATCGTGCCCGGAACTGTCGTCCTGCGCGGCCGGATCATCGCCGAGATCCAACCCGGTGCGAGCCATGCCGCAGGGGCGATCGATCTGGCCGGCGACTACCTGATCCCGGGCGTCGTCGACGTCCATACCGATAACCTGGAACGACAAGTGCAGCCGCGCAGCCTGGCGCGCTGGCCGTCCCGTTCCGCCATGGTGGCTCACGATGCCCAGTGCGCCGCAGCCGGCGTCACGACGGTGCTGGATGCGCTGTGCCTGGGCGACCTCGGCTTTGACAAGGAACGGATCAGGACGTTCCAGGACGGCGTCGTCGATCTGGACGTGCTGACAGATGCCGGACTGCTCAAGTCCGACCATTTCCTGCACTTGCGCTGCGAAATCCCGGCGCTGGATATGCTGCAGCTTTTCGCGACCGTGGCCGATCATCCTCTGGTGCGGATGGTCAGTCTGATGGATCACAGCCCCGGCGTCGGCCAGTACGCGAACATGGACTTCTGGCGCCGGCTGCGCCGCCAGGGCGGTCTGGATGACGACACGATCGAGCGCCGGATCCAGGAGATGCAGGACCAGCGCGCCCGTCTGCGCGGACCCAATCGCAAAGCGCTTCTGGAACTGGTGCGTGGCACCGATATCGCGCTGGCCAGCCACGACGACCGCACCCTGGCTGATATTGCCGAGAATGCCGCCGACGGCATCCTGATCAGCGAGTTTCCGGTATCGCTTGAGGCCGCTGAGGCAGCCAAGCGGGCCGGTATGCAGGTGATCGCGGGTGCGCCGAACATTGTCCGGGGCGGCTCGCATTCCGGCAATGTCAGCGCGGCGGCCTTGATACGCACGGGTGCGGTGGATGCATTTGCTTCCGACTACGTGCCGGCCAGCCTGATCGAGGCCGCGTTCCAGTGCGCGCGTGATGAAGCGATTGCGCTGCCCGACGCGGTTGCCATGATCTCTGACCATCCGGCCCGGATGGCAGGCTTGCCGGACCGCGGCCGGCTGGAGCCGGGTCTGCGGGCGGATGTGGTGCGGCTGCGGCTGCACGACACCTTGCCGATAGTCCGCCAGGTCTGGAGCGCAGGAGAGCGGGTGATCTGATGACCGCGCGGGTCGCGATCTACTATGCGCCCCTCGCGGACGATGCGTTGACCACGCTGGGCACGGCATGGCTCGGCCGCGATCCGGTGACGAACGCGCCGACAGCGCAACCCGCGATCGATGGCATCCATGAGTTCACGGCCGAACCACGGCGCTATGGCTTTCACGCGACCTTGAAGCCGCCGATGCGGCCGAGACCTGGGACGGACTGGGCCGCCTTCATGACTGCCATCCGCGCCATGGCGGCGGAAATCCCGTCCTTCGATCTGCCCCACCTGGCGGTGACCGACCTGCGGGGCTTTCTGGCGTTGCGGGAAACATCGGCGTGCCCTTCATTGCAGGTCCTTGCCGATCGTTGCGTCGAACAGTTGGATGACTTTCGCCTGCCGGCCTCCGAGCAGGAGGTGGCACGGCGCCGGCAGGCAGGGCTGACGGCGGACCAGGAAGCAATGCTGGTGCGCTGGGGCTATCCCTATGTCTTCGGGTCGTGGTTCTTCCACATGACGTTGACCCGAAGGCTCTCGGACGCCGAGAAAGCCCTGGTGCTTCCAGCCGCGGAAGCCTGGTTCGCGCCGGCATTGCGAGCGCAGCGGCGGGTTCAGGACATCTGTGTTTTCACACAGGCCTCAGCCGACGCAGCATTCACCCTGGCGGAACGCGTGCGACTGCGCGGATAAGCGCAGCGATGAAAAGCTTCGCTGCTTCGGCCGGTGTCTTGTCGTTGACGATGCTCTCGACTGCGACCGCAGGGGGGATCCGCGGCTGACGAGCAAGCCGTTCTGCTATGTCCGCCGGGGTCTCTCGGCCGCGCGCGGCAAGACGCTGAGCAAGGATTTCAGGTGGCGCAGTTATCTCTATCACCTGGACGGGAAAGCGCGCAGCCGCCCAACCGATGACGCGGCGGGAAACGTTTGCCACCACGGCAGTGCCTCGAATGAGATCCTCGCTCACGTCGGCAGGAATGCCGTAAGACAGGCCATGCGCTTGCCATTGCAGCGCGAACACACGCTTTGCGAAGGCCGCTTCAGAGATGAAGTCGTGATCCTCTCCGCCAGCCTGGGCAGGACGAGTAATTACACGGCGGACGAAACGAAATCTTTGGTCTTCCGCCAGCGCCTGACGTGCCAGGTTAAGCAGCGTATCCTTACCCGCGCCGCTGGGTCCAACAACAAGAATGAGTATTCCCGGCTGCCGATCGCGACCGTCCGTCATGCTTTATGCAGCGCTGCCGAGCGGGCCGCCAGCAGGCCTTTGGCCAACCGCGCAGTGCAGCGGATTTGCCATGAACAGCAGTCCGTCAGCACGCGCCCGGGCTGCTGCCGCGCACCAGGCCACCGCTTCTGTCTCGGATAGTTGCGCCAGCACGTGATCCTCGCGGTACTGCCAGATCGGACCGTCAGGATTGGCAAAAGTGACCAGACTGGGAAAGCACGAGACAGGGTTGAAGCCGGCCTGGCGCAGCCGCGGGTACAGTGAGGCGTTTGCCACACCGGTTGGACTGACCGATTGCGGGGGCACCTCGGCGATGCGCCTTATCCCCGGCGGCAGATCCAGGTTCCACCATTGCGGCAGGTCGATGGCACGCACGATCACGCCGGCGCGGCCGCCGGGGCGGAGCACGCGATAGAGTTCGCGCAGGGCCTGGTCCGCGTTACACTCCTCCAGTACGGTGACCGTGTAGGCGGCGTCGAACGTCGCGTCGGCGAAGGGAAGCTGCTCGGCATTGGCGTGCTGGAAGCTGATCCGGTTGGACAGCCCGGCGGCGGCGGCAAGCTTGCTGGCCTCATGCAGCAGGAAGCGGTTGACGTCAGTGGCGATGATCTGGCCGCTCGTCAGGCGCGGCGCGAGCAGGCGATCCAGCGCACCGGAGCCGCAACCGGCGTCCAGAACGGTGTCGCCCGACCCAACTGCCATGGTGTCCCATAGCGTGTTGGCGAGGGCGCGATAGCTTGGACCGGCGGCCCGATCTTCCAGCACCGCAACACCGCCTAGATAGGCACCCCCAAGCACGATGACCGTGAACCGTTCTGCCAGCAGCGCCAGCGCCGGCTGCCACTGCGAGGGCGAAAGGAAGAACGGCATCAGGACCAGCGGTGGCCCTGCTCCCTGGATAGAATAGGTAATGCCGGCATGCTCGCCGATGCCGGCTGGCAGGCTGACGGATGGCAGCGGCGGCAACGCAGCCAGGATCGCGGTGATCTGGGGCATGTGATCGGCGACGACGTCGGACCAGACCTGCGCCTCATAGCCGGCCAGCAAATGACGGGTCGCGCCGGATAATTGGCCGGCGGTGTTTTCGCTTACCCTGGCTGTCACGCCCCGTTCGGCGGCGATCAGGACTATGCGGTCGGCCACGCCGGCGAAACATCCGGGATCAAGGCGTGCCGGCACGCAGAGCACCAAGTTGCCCAGGCGCTCAGGATCAGATGCCACGAGTCCGGAAATATCGCCGGCCATCTGTGTGGCGACATGGGCCGTTGTCAGGCCCAGATGGTTCCAGAGCTGCAGCAGCCTTGGCCCGGGTCCGCTTGGATATCGCATAGCCACAGGATCCCTTCTGGCGGCATGGAACAGGGTTCACGGTATGAAAGAAAGAGCGCTTGTCCGGTGCGGCCCGACAAGGGGATGTTCAGACCATCACCGCTTGGCATCGGCCGAACGTTGTCTTTTCGTTCCTACACTCTGTCGATCTGGATTACCGCGTCCACCGCGAAAGCGCCTTCACCCTCAGGCATGGCGAGAACCGGATTCAGGTCGATGGCTTCAACGCTGTCGTTTGCAGCCGCAAAGGCAGACAGACGGGCGAGCATACTGGCGAGAGCTCCGATGTCGGCCGGCTTCCGACCCCGCGCCCCCATCAGCAGCGGTGCACCTTTGATTGAACGGATCATCGTCTCGGCTGTGGCGGGACCGAATGGGCAGCGATGGAACACGACATCCTTCAGCACCTCGACGAAGATGCCGCCCAGACCGAACATCGCCATAGGTCCGAAGACCGGATCACGATGGATGCCCAGGATGCACTCCACACCGCCTTTCAACTGTTTTGCCACCAAGACCCCATCCAGCCGAGCCTGCGGTGCGGCCGTTGCTGCACGCTGCCGCAGCAGATCAAAACCGCTTTGCACCGCGGCGGCGTCGGCGATGTCCAGCAGCACACCGCCGATCTCGGACTTGTGGATGATGTCCGGCGACAGGATTTTCATCACGACCGGAAAACCGAAGCGGATTGCCGCATCGATGGCTTCATCCGCCGTGGTGCAGACCGCTTCGGGGGCGGAGGCGATGCCGGCTGCGGCGAGCAGGCGTTTCGCCTCAGCCTCCGATGGGGTGTCCGCGGGCAAGGCACTATGCGCAATGCTCGGCGCGGGATCAGCGGGTTGTACGGCGAAGGCAGCACCGAAGCGGCCCATCGCATCGATCGCGATCACCGCGCGCGTCGGATCCTCATGCACCACCCAACCGTCAGCCTCCAGTTCCTCGCGGCGTTCCGGCGGCACAATCACTGACAGCACATACAGCCGGTCCGGATTCTCGGCACGAACCGTGTTCAGTTGCTCACGGATCGCCGGCCAGCGGCGCGAGGATGCCGTCATGCTGAAGAAACCCAACACTGAGGCATAGCCGCCGTCGCGCACCATCGACTCGGTGAAAGTCCTGACCAGGCTGACGTCGTTGGACACTTGCGCCGTCGCATCCACCGGATTGCGCGGTGCACAGAACGGCACCAATGCCCGCAGCTTCTGCTGTGCCTCTTCCGGCATCTCCGGCATCGGCAGACCCAGGCTTTCAGCGACATCGCTGATCAGCACGCCTGCGCCGCCAGACACGGTTATCACACCAAGCGAATTGCGGACTGGATAGATCTTGCGCGTCGCGGTGTGGGCTATATCCAGCATCTCCTCGCTGTTGCGGGCACGGAAGACGCCGAACTCCCGCATCACGGCTTCGGTGACCGCGTCGTCGCCGGCAATTGAGGCAGTGTGCGACTGCGCCGCCTTGGTGCCCAGCACGCTACGGCCGACCTTCTGCATGACGACCGGCTTCCTGGCGGCGCGTGCGGCCTGCAAGGCGGCAATCAGGCCGGAAGCCTCGCGGATCCCTTCGGCATAGACAGCGATCACGTCGACGTCCGGGCTTTCGGCCAGCCAGCCGATACACTCACCCACCGTCACGTCGCCCTCATTCCCGGTCATCACGCACAGCGAGGCACCGATGCCGCGATTGCGCGCCAGCGTGTAGAGGTGGGTGCCATAGGCACCGGACTGGCTGGCAATGCCGATGCGCCCGATGACCGGCCAGCCGCTGTCGAACGATGAGGAAAAAGTCGCGTAGTACGCCCGGCGGGCGTCGAAGACGCCCAGGCAATTGGGGCCCAGGATGCGCATGCCCGCGGCGCGGGCAGTGGCCACCATCTGCGCCTGTTTCGCCGCCCCTGCCGCGTCCATTTCGGCGAACCCGGCGGTAAACATCACCACCCCCTTCACCCCGCGCCCCGCAAGATCATCGATCGCCTGCGCCGCCAGCTCCGCTGGCACGGCAACGATGGCAACGTCCGGGGTTGCGGGCAGATCGGCAACCGAAGCGTAAGCCTTAAGGCCCTGAACTTCCGCTCGGTTCGGATTGACCGGATAAAGTGCGCCGGGAAAGTTCTGTGCTCGCATATACGCAATCGGCCGGCCGCCGATCCGTGTCGGATCGGATGATGCCCCCAGGATGGCGATCGAGGCTGGGGCCAGAAGTGGTGTTAGGCCAGCGAAACGAGACATGATGACAGAACATTTCCCCAGTTGTGGTTCGGCGACTTGGTCGTCGTCATCTAATCCTGGACCGGGTGTCATCGTCCCGCAACCGTCGGCGGTCCCGCAATCAAAAATCCCTCCGGTGCGGCAACAAACCGATCAACCGCCTCGCTGCAGGACCACCAGATCCAGCGAGGCTGGTTCACGGATGCCGGCGATCGTCAATCCAGCGTGCAGTTGGCCGCGATGATGCGTTTGATGGTTGAACAAGTGTTGCAGGGCTGACGCGAGCGTCTGCCGGAACGTCTTGCCGCTGGAGTTCTGGTAGCAGATCTCATGATCATAGTCCGCGATATCCGTGACGAACTGCAGGATACGCTCGTCTTCCGCCTCGCGGGCAACGCGCAGGTCGTGAAAATCCTCGTGCAGGATTTGATTGAGCCGTTGCGGAAGCGGCCCCTCGCCGTTGAAGCGCCACATCCAGATATAGTCGGTCACCAGCAGATGGTTCAGCGTGCCGTGGATGCTACCGAAGAACAGCCCGGCCTGCTGCTTGCGCACCTGGTCGGAAAGGGTCTCGGCGTCGTCGTAGATCCGCCGGTTTGCCCAGCGGTTGTATGCTGCCATCTGCTCAAAATACGCCTTCGGCACTGCTGGATCCTTTCCCGTTTGACGCCCCATCCTGGCGCACTGGCGCGGCAGCCGGTAGTGAGAAGGCGAACCAAAAGCATGAGGACTACTCATGATTCGACCCTCGCTGCGGGCCTTGCGTGCGCTCGCTGAAACTGCTCGGGCCGGCAGCCTGGCAGGGGCGTCTCGGGCGCTGCATGTCACGCCGTCGGCGGTGTCTCATCTGCTGCGGGAGCTCGAGCAGTCGATGGCTATCAGCCTGATTGTCAGCCGCGGTCCACACATTCGCCTGACCGAAACCGGTGAACGGTTGGCGCGCCGGCTGATCGCCGGCTTCGACACGATCAATGCAGCGGTGGCCGAGGCGCATCACCAGGCGAACGACGTGCGGGTCTCTACCCTGTCCAGTTTCCTCACGCTGTGGCTGGTGCCGCGGCTCAGCGGCTTTCAATCAGCCTATCCGGACAGCCGGCTGCTATTCAGCGCAGCGACGCGCCCGGTCGACCTGGCTGGCGAACCTTACGAGTGCGCAATCCGATGGGGACGCGGCGGCTGGCGGGATCTGGAAGCCTGGTTGCTGTTCCGCGACTGCCCCGTTGTCGTCGTCAACCCGCGCCTGATGGACAATGGGCCGCCTCATCAGGGCCTGCCCAGGCTGGCGGCACGGACACGTCCTAATGACTGGCCTCTGGTTGCCTCGGCGCTGGGTTGGCCAGATGCTAAGCCGGTGCTGACGTTCGAGACGAGGGCGCTGGCGGTGCAGGCGGCATTGGCGGGAATGGGTTCGGCGGTCGTTGATCGCCACTTGGTGGCGCCCATGCTGGCTTCAGGCATCCTGACCGAAGTCGCGCCCGACCCGCCGGTGCAGGCACCGGAGGGTCATTGGTTTGTCGCCTTGCCCGATCGCTTGCGCATCCGCCAGGTGTGGCAGTTCCGCGACTGGCTGTTGAGCGAGGCGGCGGCCTGACCACCGCCCCGCTTGCTCAGGTCGCGTGGATGGTCAGGTAAGGCGTGGCTGGAATGCCGGCCGTGGCGGTTGTCGTGCCGAACGCCTGCGACAACCGGCCGTTCGACAAGTCCGCGGTGGAATAGCCGGCCAGGACGACGTTCGCCGTCGGCTTGCCCGGCTGGCTGAAGGTGTATTCCAGCCCTGTATATCCTGCCGCACCGCCATTGTTTGTCAGGTTGACGGTGAAGTCCGCCAGGGTGACGCCAAAGATCGTCGCGTTGTCTCCGGAATGAAAGTTCACGATGGTCGAAAAGATCGTGCTGGTCGGATTGGTAACATCCACCTGGAACGTGTCGTCACCGCTGCCGCCGGTCAGGAAGTTGGACCCGCCGCCGCCGTTCAGCACATTGTTGCCGTTGACCCCGCTGACGTTGATGGCGTCGTTGCCCGCCCCGGTCGTGATGAACACGTTGGGCGATGTGGCGGTGATGTTCAGCGAGTCGGCTGTCAGGTTGGTGTACTGGTACTGCAGGCCAGCCACCGGGCCGGTGTAGATGCTGCCGGGCGTCGTGACGGTGGCACCGGTGGTAGTGTCGGTGGAAGTAAAGTTCTGTCCACTGACCTTCAGTTCCGTGCTGCCGGTACCGAACGGCGCGACCAGGAAGGAGTCACCAGTGTACGTGCCGCCAAGGTTCAGCGAATCGACGGTGGTGCCGTTGTTCTGCACCAGCAAGGTCTGGCCCTGCAGCGTGGCGCTGGTCGCAGTGACGCCGCCCAGCAGGATCTCATCTCCGGCCTTCGCCTGAATGGTGCCGGCGAATGAGACTGGCGTGTTCAGCACCAGCGTGTCATCGCCGTTCATGATGAACGTTTGACCAGGACCGACCCCATTGACCTGGGCCGTCGCCCCTGTGGCCGCCACGGTGCCGGCCTGTTGGTCATAATCGAACGTGACGATACCGCTACCGACCAGCCCGCCAGCACCAATCGACAGCAAGCCATCCAGCGCCCGCAGCGTGCCATTGTTGACAATGCCGCTGGTGATCGCGCCCGAGCCTTGTACGGTCCCGCCGTTGATATCGATTACACCGGCCGTCACGGTGCCTGCCCGAAGGTTCAGCAGGCCGCCGGGACTGATCCCCAGGGTGTTGGTGGTGATGTAGTTGCGGCCACCGGTGACATCGACAGTGCCGCGGCTGGCGATGGTCGTCAGGGTCGACTCCAGCCCAACGTAACCCGCACCATTCCATTCTCCGATCTCGTTCGGCGTTCCATCGAGTATCAGCTCGGTCCAGCCGTTCGGAATCAGGGGCGGCCCTTCAACCGTCTGGATGTTGACAATCTGGTTTTGTCGCGGGCCGCCAAGGTTGATGATCGCGTTTGGACCTTCCACCTGATAGATACCATCGAACAGCGTGTTGCCCGTCAGTTCGGCGATCGACTTGGTATCGACTGTCACGACTGCCGACAGCGATTGCAGCCAGTTCGTGATATAAAGCCCATTGGTGCCGGTCAGCAGCACGTTTCCCGTCGCCTGAATAAAGCCGTTCAAGGTGCCTGGATTGATGATCGTGCCGCTGTTGACGGTCACGAACGTCTGCAGCGAACCGCCTAGCAGGCCGGGTGATCCAGCAGCAAAGGTCAGCGTGCCGTTGATCTGCAGTTCAGACGCCGTATAGGGGGAATTGGGATTGCCAGCGTTGTCTCGGTTTGATCCCGCAAGATCATTAACGGCGTTCATCGTCAACGAGTTGACGGTCTGGTTCTCGCCCGCTGCAATTGTTACCTGATAGGCAGCAGTGGTCGGGTTGTCGATGCTGACATCGGTCGTGGCGTTCGGCACCGCCGCCGGTGACCAGTTTGCCGCTGTATTCCAATCGCCGCTGATGGGCGCGGCCCAACTATAGGTAGCCATCCAACTTCCTCCCGAAGTCAATCAAGAAACCGTCCGAACGCGTTCGCATGCATCGCCCGCTGCGTGGGTGAAAGGCCGTCGCGGCAAGGCTATGTCCACTCACGATGCCGTAGGATTATGTGACGTGTGGCCGACTGTGTCCGTTGCGCCATGGCACGATCCAGAGCCATCTGCCGGCGGACGGCGGGGGATCAGCGCCCCTTGGCAACCCGGTCTTGATTCGGCTTAGTGTGGGACTGCATGTTTCAATTTATTGGCGCCCGGATTCTGCAGGCTGTCCCGGTTCTTCTGGTCGTCGGCCTGATCGCCTTCGCCCTTTTCAACTATGTCGGCGATCCGGTGTCGATTCTGCTGGGGCAGGACCACACGGAGGCGCAGCGTCTCGCGCTGGTCCGGCAGCTTGGCCTGGACAAGCCAGTCATCGTCCAGTATGGCCGGTTCCTGTGGTCAGCCCTGCACGGTGACTTCGGCATCAGTTATCGGCTGGCCCAGCCGGTCGGCCGGCTGCTTGCAGAACGCCTGCCCGCGACACTGGAACTGGCGATTACGGCCTCGGCACTGGCCTTTGCCATCGGGATTCCGCTGGGGGTCTACACCGGCATCCACCGCAACACGCCATTGTCGCGGCTGTTGATGATACTGAGTCTGGCCGGCGTTTCACTGCCGACCTTTCTGCTAGGAATCCTGCTGATCCTGGTCTTTTCGGTAGCCTTGGGCTGGCTGCCCAGCTTCGGCCGTGGACCGGTGATGCACCTCGGCGGCTGGTGGACAACGGGTTTGACCTCCTGGGCCGGAATACGCTGCCTGATCCTGCCGGCAATCACGCTTGGACTGTTTCAGATGACCCTGATCATGCGCCTTGTTCGGGCAGAGATGCTAGAGGTCATGCGGACAGACTACATTCGCTTCGCCCGGGCCCGCGGGCTCAGCAACCGGGCAATCAACCTCGGACACGCCCTGAAAAACACGCTGGTTCCCGTCATCACCGTCATGGGCCTGCAGTTCGGCAACATCGTTGCGTTCTCGCTGGTGACGGAGACGGTGTTTCAATGGCCTGGGGTCGGGCTGTTGCTGGCGCAATCCATAGCCATCGCCGACATTCCGGTCATGGCTGCCTACTTGATCCTGGTTGCCGTGCTGTTCCTGGTCATCAATCTGATCGTCGACCTGCTGTATTTTGTCCTCGATCCAAGATTGCGAACCGGTCGGTGATGCTTGTTAGGCTCTGGGGAAGCGATCTCGCGTACAGCTTTCGCTCCTCACCCGTCGCGATGATTGCCGCTTTCCTGGCGCTGGTCCTGGCGGTCGGGGCGGTGTTTGCGCCGGTCCTGGCGCCGCACAATCCAATGGACGCGGCTTCGTTGTCCCTGCTGGACAGCTTCAAGCCGCCAATCGGCTTGGCAGAGGCCGACTGGTCGAACCCGCTTGGAACCGACAACCAGGGCCGCGACGTCCTGTCCGCAATCATGTACGGCTTGCGGATCAGTTTGCTGGTGGGCGCGTCGTCGACACTGCTGGCGATGGTGGTCGGGCTGGCAATCGGCTTGCTGGCCGGCTACGCGGGTGGGGTGGTCGATGCTGTGCTGATGCGAATGGCCGACGTGCAGCTTACGTTCCCGTCTATCCTGACCGCGCTGCTGGTGGACGGCGTGATACGAGCCGCGCTGCCCAGCCAAGTCCGCGCAGTACTGCAGATCTACGTCATCGTGGTCGCAATCGGCGTCAGCTTGTGGCCCAACTTTGCCCGCACCGTCCGCGGCTCCACATTGATCGAGCGGGACAAGGACTATGTCATGGCCGCCCGCATCATCGGTCTGCCGGCATGGCGGATCATCGCGACTCACGTGCTGCCGAACGTCTTCGGCCCGGTGCTGGTCATCGCCACGCTCAGCCTGGGCATGGCGATCATCGCCGAGGCGACGCTGTCCTTCCTGGGTGTAGGCCTGCCCCCTACACAGCCATCGCTGGGAACTTTGATAAGATTTGGCGATGATTTCCTGTTTTCAGGGCAGTGGTGGGTCACGGTGTTCCCAGGTCTCGCGCTGGTGCTGACGGTCCTGACGATCAATCTTTTAGGGGACTGGCTGCGCGACGCACTGAACCCACGGCTGCGCGGATGACGCTGCTGGAGGTGCGGGATCTGGTCGTCGAGTTTCCGACACGACGGGGCTCGCTGGCCGCGCTGGATGGTGTTTCGTTCGGCATCGACCGTGGCGAGATCCTGGGCATGGTGGGTGAGTCGGGTGCGGGAAAGTCCCTGGCCGGCGCCGCGATCATGGGCCTGCTGGAACGGCCGGGACGGATCCGTCACGGCGAGATCCGCCTGGACGGGAAGCGGATCGACAATTCGCCGCCCGAGGCAATGCGCCGCATCAGGGGCCGGCGTATCGGGATGATTTTCCAGAACCCAATGACCGCCTTGAACCCCCTTTACACAATTGGCCGCCAGCTAACCGAGACGATACAGACTCACTCCGGGTCTTCAAACGCCGAGGCCCGTCGCCTCGCGCGGGACTGGCTCGACCGCGTCGGGATGCCGGATGCGCCGCAACGGCTTGAGGCGTTTCCGCACACGTTGTCGGGCGGACAGCGCCAGCGTGCCGTGATCGCGCTGGCACTTTGCGCCGAACCCGATCTGCTGATCGCCGACGAGCCGACCACCGCGCTGGATGTCTCAATCCAGGCGCAGATCATCCTGCTGCTGCAGCAGTTGACGCGTGAACGCGGAACTGCGGTGATGCTGATCACCCATGACATGGGGGTAATAGCGCAGGCTGCCGACAGGGTTGCTGTGATGTACGCGGGACGCCTGGCAGAGATCGGGCAGACGAGCGCTGTGATCCGCCAGCCTTCGCACCCCTACACGGCAGGATTGATGGCCAGCATCCCATCGCTGGATGACCGGGTGGAACGGCTGCGACAGATTGACGGTGCAATGCCCCGGCTGGACGCCATGCCGTCAGGCTGTCGCTTTCACCCACGCTGCTCGCGCGTCTTCGACCGCTGCAGGATCAAGGCGCCTGAGCTGATGATGGCTGGGTCATCCCTGGCCGCTTGCTGGCTCCACGCCGATGACTGAACCAATCACTCTGCAGGCTGTTGGAGTGTCGCACTTTTTCGACGTCTCACACCCCTTGCTGAAGCGATTGCTGCCGCGCCAGCCGCCAGGCCGGCTACGCGCCATCGACGATGTCAATTTCGTCATTCCTTCAGGCACCACCTATGCCCTGGTTGGTGAGTCTGGCTGCGGCAAATCCACGTTGGGCCGCTTGGCTGTAGGGCTGTTCCAGCCCAGCGTAGGCGCGATGCTGTTCAAGAATGAGCCGCTTTCGAGAGCCCGCGCCAACGCGGGGTCGCGGCGTCGGATGAACATGATTTTCCAGGATCCCTACACCTCACTCAATCCTCGCTGGCGGGTGCGCGATATCATTGGCGAACCGATCCGCGCCTTCCGCCTGGCGACGCACGCGAACGAGATCCAGGCCCGCGTCGGATCATTGTTGTCTCAGGTCGGGCTGACGCCGCGCGACGGTGAGCAATATCCGCATGCGTTCTCGGGTGGCCAGCGGCAGCGCATCTCGATCGCGCGCGCCTTGGCAAGTCAGCCTGACTTCCTTGTGTGTGATGAGCCGACCAGCGCGCTTGATGTCTCGGTTCAGGCGCAGATCCTGAACCTGATGCGTGACCTGCAGCAGATGCTTGGTCTGACCTACCTGTTCATCAGCCACAACCTTGCCGTGGTGCGGCACATGGCGGATCGGCTGGGGGTGATGTATCTCGGGCGTATTGTTGAGCAGGGGCCTGGCGAGGCAGTGTTCAGGACGCCTCGGCATCCTTACACGCGCCTGTTGCTCGATGCGGTCCCGGACTTGAAACAGATAGGGCGCACCCCGCCGGCGACCAATGGCGAGGTTCCCAGTCCCATCACGCCACCGCCGGGCTGTCCGTTCCATCCGCGGTGTCGCCTGGCCAATGACCGCTGCCGCAGGGAGAAACCAGGCTATACCAGGCGAGGCGGCGTCGAGGTCGCCTGCCATGCCGTCGAGGAGGGACGTGATGGCTGAGGAGGAGCCAAGGAACCCCGGGCTGCGGGCGTTGGCAGGCTTGGGATTGATCTTGGTGTTGATCGTGGGCGTGCTGTTCCTGCTGCAACAACTGCGTCATTCGGCGGAAATTCAGGATTGTGTCGCTTCAGGGCGAACAAATTGCGCCCCCATACGCTCCGGTGGCTGAGTGCGGCGACGCGTAACGTCAGGCGGCACTATCTTGCGATCATCTGCCTGACCCCGCGCTGGTCTTACTGCCGAGTCAATCTACTGGCGCAGCACATTCTCCGCCAGAAAGCGTCCGATCCGCGCGTTCGTCTCAGCACTCTCATCCAACTGAGGAAAATGACCGGTATCAGGGATAATCTCGACATGAGCCTGAGGCAGGCAGCGCCGGATCATCGCCAGGTAAGGTGTTGTCTGATCAGGGGACAGACTGCTGCGTTCGCGCTTCTCGTTGCTGTAGGTCGTCTGCAGCACCAAGACGGGTAACCGGACCGTCGCCAGCGCATCAGTGAGGTGTGTCACGTCGTAGCGCTGCATCTCAGTCAGCAGTTTCGCCCCGACCGCCTCCGGTAGGCGGCCGGCGCGCGTCATGACTTCATGAACGGCCGCCGGATCACTTTTCGCGGTGAACATGTCGACGAACAACGCCTGCACCGTTGACGCATAACCGCCTGAGACGGCGAAACGTTGCCGCAGCACAGGGGCCATCCCTGGGGCAAACTGGCTGCCGTCAACCAGGACAAGAGCTTCCACGTTTGCCGGGGCCTGAACGGCCGCCTCGGTCACGACCCGGCATCCCATGCTGTGACCGACAAGGACCGCGGGCGGCAGCGACAGATGGCGCAGCAGTGCCGCAACCTCAGCACCATATTGTTCGATCGAGCAAGCATCCGGGCCTCCCGGTGTCAGACCATGGCCAGGAAGATCGACGGCAATGCTTTGGTGGCGGCGGCAGAAATAGGCAAGCTGCTGCGACCAGTCGCCGTGGGCGCAGGCAAAGCCATGGACGAAGACGATGGGGGGGCGCCCTTCGCCGGCAATGACGTGGTGGATCATGCGTCAGGCCGCCGCCAGATTGCGGATCAGCGCCTGCGCCTCGGGGGATGCCCAGTCAGCCGCCCCTTCCAGCCGGGCGACCACCTGACCGGTCTTGCTGATAATGACGGTGGTGGGAATGCCGCGGGCGTTGAATGCGCGCGCCATCGCACCCTTCGGGTCCAGCAGCACCGGCAGCGCGGTTATGTCATGTGCCGCATACCAAGCCGCGACCGCGTCCGCCCCGCCACGGTCCGAGGATAGCGGCAGAACCGCGATGTCCTGCGGTGCCAGAGCCTTCGACAACGTCTCCAGTGCCGGCATCTCGCTGACGCAAGGGAGGCACCAGGTGGCCCACAGATTGATCACCATCCCACGGCCCCTGAAGTCAGCCAGATGGTGCGACGCACCATCCGCCGTGACGAAAACCCCGTCAGGCGGGTCGGTTGGCGGATCCAGCTTTTGCAAGCCCTGGGACAGCGGCGGCAGATCTTCGGCGTATGGTTTGCGCGGCCACACCGCCATGGTTAGGCTGGCGACGCCTGCCGCGAGACCACGCCTGCGGCGGATCATCATAATGCCGGAACCTTTCCTGTGACCGATACGCCCGACAACATGGCAATACTCCGGCCCAATACGCCAGCCAACATGCAATGGGGTGGACGTTTCGCCGGCGGGCCATCCGTGATCATGCAGGACATCAACGCCTCCATCGGCTTCGACCGCAAGCTCTGGCGGCAGGATATCCGCGGCTCGCGCGCGCATGCGGCGATGCTGGCGAAGATCGGCCTGCTCAGCGTGGAAGATGAGCATGCCATCGACACTGGTCTAGAGGCGATCGCGGCTGAAATCGAGGCCGGCCGCTTCGCCTTTGATGTCGCGCTGGAAGACATCCACATGAACATTGAAGCGCGATTAACCGAGCGAATTGGTGAAGCCGGCAAGCGGCTGCATACGGCTCGCAGCCGCAATGACCAGGTCGCGACCGATTTCCGTCTTTGGGTCAGGGACGCCATCGACGGGCTGTCGGCGCAGATCGCCGACACGATGCTGGCGCTGACCCAAAAGGCCGTCCGCCATGCCGCCGACCCGATGCCCGGCTTTACCCATCTGCAGACGGCGCAGCCGGTGACGTTCGGCCACCATATGCTGGCCTATGTGGAGATGCTGCACCGCGACCGCAGCCGGCTGGCTGATTGCCGCCGCCGGCTGAACGTCTGCCCGCTCGGTTCGGCAGCCCTGGCCGGCACGTCGTTTCCCATCGACCGGCATATGACCGCCGCCGCTTTGGAATTTGACGCCCCCACCGCGAACAGCCTGGACGCCGTCTCCGACCGCGACTTCGCGCTGGAATTCCTTTCCGCTGCCGCAATCAGCGCCATCCATTTGTCCCGTCTCGCCGAGGAGATCGTCATCTGGTGCAGCGCGCCCTACCGCTTCATTCGCCTGAGCGATGCGTTCACCACCGGCAGCTCTATCATGCCGCAGAAACGAAACCCGGATGCGGCGGAACTGGTGCGGGCCAAGACCGGCCGCACGACCGGCGCGCTGGTGGCGTTGCTGACCGTCATGAAGGGCCTGCCATTGGCCTATGCCAAGGACATGCAGGAAGACAAGGAGCCTGTGTTTGACGCCGCCGAAGCATGGGCCTTGTCCCTGGCGGCCACAGCGGGGATGGTGCGCGACATGATGCCGGACGTGGCACGGATGCGTGCCTTCGCCGGCTCAGGATTTGCCACCGCGACCGACCTCGCCGACTGGCTGGTCCGCGTCCTGCGGCTGCCGTTCCGCAGCGCCCACCACGTGACGGGTCAACTGGTGGCGATGGCGGAGGAGCGCGGCGCTGATCTGACCGCATTGCCACTGGATGATATGAAATCGATCGAGCCAAGGATCACGGAAGATGTCTTTTCCGTCCTGTCGGTGGACGCTTCGGTGATGTCACGAACCAGCTACGGCGGCACGGCACCCGCGCAGGTCGCCGCACAGGCTGAGCGCTGGCTGAAAGTTCTGACATGAGAACGGTTTTGGCCCTCGCCCTGGCGTTGGCTGTGTTGAGCGGCTGCGGCAAGAAAGGGCCGCCTGACCCGGCCGGACCGCCCTCTGAGATCATCTGGCCAAAGGTCTACCCAACGCATTGAGTAGAGCGTGATCCGCGGAGGTGGCATTACACGGAGCGGTGAATCACGCGATCAAACAAAGAGTTAGAGCGGGGTCCGTGAGCCAATGGGAACGGACACCACTCTAACCGGCTCCACGGCAAGCACCCATCCATCCCTCATGGCATCGATAACCTGCGCCACATCCCTGGCCCGGTTGAGGCGATGGCATGTATGCCGAATCCCAGGAACAGCAAACCGGAAAGCCGTGTTACGGATAATGCATGCCGACGATAGAACCGGCGTACCATCCCGGCGCCGATGAACGCCACCAGAACAGCATCCGCCACAATGAACCCGACGCATGAGGCGGCTAGCAGAGGGAAAAAAGCACCCCAGTCCAGGCTGCCTGAGTAGCGAGCCAGCAACGCGGTGAACATCGCCACCGCCACCGGATAGGCTTTGGGGTTGGACAACCCGAACAGCACGCCGCGCAGTATCGGCCGCCTGGGCTCGGTCGTCACCTGGCCATCAGCCCGCCGTCGAACGGTGGCAGACCGGAAGCCCAGCCAGCACAGGTAAAGGCCGCAGACCAGGCCAAGCCCAGCAAAGAACGACGACCCGATGGTCCGCGCGCCGATCACCGCGGTCAGCGACAATGACGCCCAAAGCACGTCGCCGACGAAGTGACCGCACATGAACAGGGCGCCGGCGCGTCTGCCCCGGCTGGCACCGATGGCCAGCAGCGCCAGAAATGCGGGACCCGGTGCCAGCTTGTATCCAGCCCCAGACAGGGCTGCAGCTAGCAGCAGACCGGCGGTCACCGGTTGAAGGCCTGATCCCATGGCTCCGGCAGCAACAGGTATGCCTCGCCCTCCTTCACCAGATGCGCAAAGCCGGGAAAATGCACGTGCATACCGGCGATCAACTGGCGGTCGGCTGCAACCATGTCAAACGTATGCCGCCGTGTTGCCGCGGCAGCATGCGGGTCGGTATCGAAGTCCATGGTAACCTCCGGCCGAGCCACCTGGACCTCCGGCACGTGGATGATGTCCCCCCAGATCAGCAACGACTGATCGCCGGACGCGATTCTGTAGCCCGAGTGGCCGGGCGTGTGCCCATGCAGCGGCAGAGAGGTGACACCGGGGAACACCTCGACCTCTCCGTCAAACGTCCGCATCTGGTTGTGGTAAGGCGCCATCTGCTCCCGCGCGCATTGAAAATACAACTTGCGCGCCCGTTCGTCGGCTCGGCCCATCGCTCCGTCGTCTTGCCAGTGCCGTGGTTCGTTCTGATGCACGACCAGCTCCGCGTTGGGAAAGAATTTCTCCCCGGTTCGGGGATCCGCAAGGCCGGCGGAGTGGTCAGGATGCATATGGGTCAGGATCACCGCCTCGATGTTCGCGGGATGCACCCCGGCAGCCTTCAGGTTCTGCCGCAGCTTTCCAGCGGTAGGCTGCAGGTAGTCACCCGATCCGGTCTCGATCAGCGCCAGGCGGCCAGCCGAGTAAACCAGATAGCAGTTGACCGACGTGCGCCGGCTAGGCCGGAAGCTTGCCGTCAGCATCTGGGTCGCATCTGTGGGATCGATGTTCTGCATGACCTCCACCGTCCCATCCAGATACCCGTCGGACAGCGCTGTCACGACGACGTCGCCGATCCGCCGGTGATAGACGCCAGGAATCTGCGCTGTCGGAGCGTCAACCATCGCTTGGCCTCTTCATTGGGCGATATATCCGCCATCAATCACAAGTTCTGTGCCGGTTACGAACGAGGCCTCGTCAGAGGCGAGGAACAGCACGCCGTAGGCCACCTCGATCGGCTCACCAAGCCGGCGCAGCGGCGTCGCTCCGATCTTGGCCGCGCGGCCGGCAGCATTGGTCGCGTTGAGCATTGGGGGCAGGTAGCCCGGGTGCACCGAGTTCACCCGGATGCCCGACGGTCCGTACTTCGCCGCCGCCGCCTTGGTATACAGCCGCACGGCGCCTTTCGAGGCCGCATAGCCGGGATGACTGTCGGCGCCGCCGATGAAGCCCATGATGGACGAGATGTTGACGATCGAGCCCCGGCCATTCGGGATCATCGCCGCTGCCGCCAGCTTGGTGCCGAGGAACACGCTGGCCGCGTTGACCGAAAGCAGTCTGTTCCAGCCCTCCAGTGCATCCTCGTCGCCAACCGCGCTGCCGCTGATCCCGGCGTTGTTGACCAGGATATCCAGCCGCCCGTAGATGCCGATGGTTTCAGCGATCAGTCTCCGCCAATCCGCCTCCTGGGTCACGTCCGTACGAACGAACCGCGCCCGGCCCTGCACGGCGCTGATCTCGGCGGCGACAGTCTCACCTTCCTGGTTCAGCACGTCGGCGATGACGACCGCCGCCCCTTCCTTGGCAAACAAGCGCGCCTCGGCCTCGCCCATGCCGTGCGCACCGCCGGTCACGATGGCGACTTTGTCCTTCAGGCGCATTCCGAATCCTTCATTGTCTTGGCCGCCAATTTTGCTGCGCACCACGCCATGAGGCCACCTACCTCCGCCAATGCCTCCAGCCGCTGGCCGCATCGGTCACTCTGGCGGTGGCCGCCTCTCCCAGAGCGGGTAAACCAAAGCCCGATTGGACGTCATTGGTCGCGTCCATCGCTCCCCCTCTCCCTTCGGCTGTTATCGCCCCCTGTAGACCGGCTTGCGCTTCTCGTTGAATGCGCGGATCCCCTCGCGCCGGTCCTCCGTGGGAACCATGCGGTTATACGCCTCGATCTCGAACATCATGCCGGTCTGCAGGTCCGTATTGAGACCCATGTTCACCGACTGCTTGATCTGCCGAGTGGAGATCGGCGCATTGCCCGCAATCACGCTGGCCGTCTCCAACGACTCGGCCAACACCGCATCTGCCTTGCAGATCCGATTGACCATGCCCCAGTCGAATGCCTGCTGCACACTGAACGGCCGCCCGGTCAGCAAGATCTCCTTTGCCCGCCTGACGCCCACAGCGCGTGGCAATGACTGCGTTCCCCCGGCACCCGGCATGATGCCCAAAGTCACCTCGGTCAGCGCAAAGCGCGCGTGCTCGCTGGCATAGATGAAGTCGGCGCACAGTGCGATCTCCAGGCCGCCGGCATAGGCCGCGCCATTCACCGCGGCAATTACCGGCACCGGGCAGGCAATGATTGCGCGTACCATACGCTCGAAGATCAGGTGCTGGTCCTGCCATTGCTCGTCAGTCATACCGTTGCGCTGTTTGAGATCACCGCCGGCACAGAACGCCTTTCCACCCGCGCCGGTGATGACCACACAGCGCTGCTGGTTCGGCGCGCCACAGAAGCCGTCGAACACCTCTTGCAGATCAAGGCCCATCTGCGTGTTCAGCGCGTTGGCCACCGCCGGACGGTTCAAGGTGACCAGGACCGTTTGCTCCTGCGGGTGCTCAACGGTAATCGTGTCGAAGGTCTTCATGCTTGCAAAGCCTGCATTGTCAGACGGATGAATGTGTCCACCGCGGTCGGGTCGGTCCACCGCAGCACCGCCACCAGTTCCTGGTGGGGCGCGACCCAGGTCAGGTTGCCGCCGGCACCGGATGCGAAGAAACTGTCGTCAGGCGCGCTGCTGTAACGGCCCTTGCCGGTGTTCAGCCACCACAGCAGCCCGTATACCGGATTGAGCGAGCACGGACGCAGTGATTCGACGATCCAGCTTTCGGGCAGGATACGCCTGCCGTCCCATTCGCCGTGCCGAAGCATCAACAGACCGATCCGTGCCTGATCCTCCGCATGGATCAGCATGCCGCCGCCCCAGTGGCTGCCGCCGGAAACGCTTTCGACCATGCGCCCGTCGACCTCGACCCCCGAGGTCCGGTAGCCATGCCATGACCAGTCGGATGATGCGCCGATCGGCCGCATGATGCGTTCCGCAAACACCTCGGGAAGTGGCCGGCCAAACCGGCGCAGCAGGGCAAGAGCAAGCCGGTTCACCCGGACGTCATTGTACTCCCAGTGCATTCCCGGCGGTTTCAGCGGCCTGAGGTCGCCCTTGCGGCCCCTGCCCTCCAGCCCAAGGTTGCGATTCCGGTCGATGCGATCCGACTTGCCGAACAGCTCACCCTGCCATTCGGACGTGTTCTGCAGCAGGTGGCGCCACGTCACGTCGCGGTTCTGCTCGCTGTCAAAGCCGCCGTCATCCACGCTGCGGCCGACCGGGTCATCAAGATTGATGATCAGGCCGTCCATGACGGCGATGCCAGCCAGCAGGCTTAGGTAGCTCTTGGCGGCCGAGAACGTGAAGTCAACCTGGTCGGTGTCACCCCACGCAGCAATCTTGAATCCACGCCGCAGGACCAGTCCGTTCGCCGGACCGCGTGGCCGGATCGGGCCGAGGATCTCGTTGTCCGGCGGCGGCTCAAAGAACCCGCCTTCAAGGTGCAGGCGCAGGTCATAGGGCCATTGGGTCTCGTTCTCGGCTGCGAAGCGGGCTGCCTCTTCCAGCCACATCCAGTTCATGCCGGCCGCGTCGGCCGCAGCCTCCGGCCACGGTTCGCCGTGCCGCGGCGGCACGATTGACGGCAGGTGCATCCCGGTCCTTCCCGTTTCCGGAGAGGACTATGCCGCCACCGGCGGGATGTGCATAGACCAGCACGGCTGCGCTGATCCGGCGCCGCAGAACCAGAAGCTATGGCAGATCCGTCCGGTGCTGATCGTGCCGCGCGGTTCTAAAGTAAGGCCGGTACCGCGCGCTGGGCGCCGCTCAGCCCCTTTGGCGTCGGAACATGCTAAGCCCCAGCACGCCTATGCTCAGCACACCCAGGGTAGCCGGCTCCGGCACCGGAGAGACGCTGAATCCAGAGGTTGGAAAGCTGGAATTTGCCGGCAGCGTCAACCGGTCGATGCTGTTTGACTGCGACAGCAGCAGCGAGCCATCGGTGGGATCCACAGTCACCAGGTCACCGCGGCTGCCGCCGCTGGCGATCAGGGTCTCAGCCAAGGTCTTTTCGTTGACCTCGTAGACCTTTCCATCATTGGTGTTGACAAACAGGTTGCCTGCCAGCGCTCCGGCCGCTGCCGCGGCGCCATCCGCGAGATTGATCTCGCCGGAGTCGAAGACCTGCTGACCGGTCGCCGTGCTGTAGCCCAGAATATGTTCGTTGACCTCCGCGAACAAGGTCGCACCGTCCGGCGAGATGCTGAGCCCGTCGGGTGCATAGTTCGCCGTGATGCCCGAGACGAATGGCTTGGCGACTCCGGTGGTGGGATCGACGTTGAAGATCGTCCCCGACAGGTTCGAGACGTAGATGTGACCGTTGCTGGGATTAAGCACCATGCCGGTCGCCGGACCCAGCCCGGTGGTGAGCGTGCTGTTGAAAGAGCCGTCAGCATTGAGCTTGATGATCGAACCGGCACCCTGGTCCGCCACATAGATATTGCTGCCGGTGGAGACAATGCCGGTGCTGGTCGGATAACCCCCGACAACAGTCCCGTTGCCCGCAACCGTCTGGTTGTTGGCATCTGTCGGATAGAACACCAGCGCGTTGTCGGTGTAATAGCTGACGACGGTTCCGCCGGAAGCGGTAAAGCCGACGCTCAGCGGGCCGACGCCTGTGCCGTTGCCGTTGCTGTCGGTGTAGCCGCTTGACTGCGTGGCCAGGCTGAACCCGGCAGTTTCAGCCGGCGCGGTCAACGCCAGGTCCGCTTTCGCAATGCCGCCGAAAGCCATGACGATGGTGAGCGCACTACTCGCGTGCAGACAAAACCGAGCATAATATTTCATAGCGAGGCCCCGAGGTTGCTTCGATATCGAAAGCAGATTTTCCCCCGGCAGATCAACTTTTTTATTCTGATGACGTTTTATTTTGCTACCTGTGCACGTCGGCGGATCAAGAATCCAGAGAGCGCAGCTCGATGTCTTAGCTTTGGCTCCTAGCGCCCGCTTGCTGCATCAATGCTGCTACGCCGACTTGGCGCGGATGCGGGCGATGCAGATGACGGCGATAGTCATCACCTGTATCGACGTCCGACAAGGTACGAACGAAACTAACACGGTGGTTGCGGAACTGCCGCAGCGTATCGCTCAGCGCGTGCTGCGTAGACCAGCGTGATGCTCCGAACAGGTCCGCCGGACGACGCGGGCCCAGCCCGATCAGCCAGTAGCCACCATCGGTTGCCGGTGCGAACACCGCATCGGCACTGCCCAGCCGACGCAAGGCGGCCCGCACGTCACCCGCACGCGCATCCGGAATGTCGCTTCCCAGCAGCACCACGCGTCGGTAGCGCCCCAGCACTCTGCTCATGCGGCGCCCGAGGTCACCCCGCCCTTGCGGAATGCGCGAAACCATCACCGGCAAAGGGAACCGTGCGCGATCGGGCGTGACGGCCAGCACGACATCGAAACCGCCGGCCGCCCGCAGCTCGCGCAGCAACGCCGTCAACGTCGCCAAGTGGAAGCGCAGCGCTGCCCGATCACCAACATCCCGCGCCAGGCGGCGTTTAACCGTTCCCAGCCGAGGCGCCCGGGCGAAGACGACGACTGTATCCTTCATCCATACAGCCGCAGGATCAGCCGAGGTGGCACACCAGCGAACCAAAGCGACAGGCACACCAGGTTGCGGGCGGACCGACGAAGGTAGCCCTCGCTCTCCCACTTTTGGGCCGACGTTACGGCGTCGGCCCCAAGCAGCGACAACCGCGCGCGACCGAGGCGGCGGATCAGGTCAACATCCTCCATCAGCGGCAACGGGCGCATGCCGCCCACCTTGCGCAGTAGGTCGCGGTGGATCAGCAGCCCCTGGTCGCCATATGGCAGGCCCAGCGTCCGGCAGCGCCAGGCAACCATCCGCTCCAGCCGTCGCGCACGCGGATCGTCGCTGTCCAGCGCGAAACGGAAGTAGCCCGCATGATCAGGGGAGCAATCTAGAGCAACATCAGCCTGACTGGAATAGTCGGGCTGATAAAGTTGCTCGCGAAAACAATGGGCTAGACCGCTTTCAGGCGAACTGCTCCAGTCAGCTTGAAAGCGGTCTAGCGCCTTCGGCCACTCCGGCGACAGCAGCGTATCGGCATGCAGCAGCAGCAGCCAGGGTTGGGTGGCCGCCTTGATGCCGGATGCAAGCTGGCTGCCCCGGCCTCGCGTCGCGGTCAGCAGGCGGACGCCGGCGGCAGCGACAATGTCCAGTGTAGCATCCGAACTGCCACCATCGACGACGATGACTTCAGCGGCGTCAGAAAGCGCCTTCAAGGTTGCCGGCAGGGCAGACGCAGCGTTCAGCGTCGGAATGATGACGGAGAGCTCAGCGACCATCATCGGCGGTTGTGGCTCCGTGGCCTTGCTTCAGCCGCGCAGCACCTCCGGGTTGATCACCCGCACCGGCGCGCCGTCCATGAACGCCAGCGCGTTTTCGATCATCTGCGGATAGAAGCCGTCCCATGTCTCCTTGACGCAATATCCCAGATGCGGCGTCAGCACCGTGTTGGGCGCCAGGCGCAGCGGGTGATCAGGCGGAAGCGGTTCTCGGTCGTAGACATCCAGTCCGGCGATGATCTTGTGGGCGTGCAACGCCTCCAGCATCGCTGGCTCATCGACGATCGGGCCGCGAGAGGTGTTGATCAGGATAGAACCCGGCTTCATTCGGGTGATGTCGGACTTGCCGACAAGGCCGCGGCTGCGCTCGGACAGCACCAGGTGGATGCTGATGGCGTCTGCCTGGGACATCAGGGCATCCTTGGACACCAGGCTCGCCCCTGCCTCCGCCGCCCGTTCGGGAGTCAGGTTCTGGCTCCAGGCGATGACGTTCATCCGCAGTGCCTTGCCGTAGGTCGCCATGTAGCCGCCCAGGCGGCCAAGCCCGATCAGGCCAAGGGTCTTGCCCGCCAGTCCGATACCGACCGGAACACCCATTTGAAAGCCGCCGGCGCGGATCGTTGCGTCGCCCACCGCGAGGCCGCGCGCGGCGCTGATCAGCAGGCCCAGCGCCAGTTCAGCCGTCGCCGAGTCATTCTGCCCGCCGCCCTGGGTGTTGCACACCGGAATGCCGCGCGCGGTGCAGGCGGCTGTATCCAGCGACAGATTGCGGGCGCCCGTAATGCCCAGCATGCGCAGCCGCGGCAGCCGGTTGATCAAGCCGCCCGGCAGCGGCGTACGCTCTCTCATCGACAGGACGATGTCGAAATCCGCCAGTTTCCCCACAGCATGATCCTGATCAGCAAAGGCTTCGTTGAAGAACACCACCTCGGCGCGCGCCTGCAGCCGGGTCCAATCAGCCGCCCCACGCGCGACGCCCTGCCAGTCGTCCAGCACCGCTACCCGCGTCTTGCCGCCCATCGGTCCGTTCCTCCGCCTTTACAGCCGGAACCTGCCGGCACGCTGGCGATCACGCAACCCGCTAAACCACCCTGGTGGTCCGATCCCGACAGTCGCATCGGATGCGGTCGGGCGAGTCGGCCCACCAAACAACGGCCACTAGAGCAACATCAGCCTGACTGGAACAGTCGGGCTGATAAAGTTGCTCGCGAAAACAACGAGCTAGACCGCGCTGACTGTTCCAGTCAGCCCGAAAGCGGTCTAGCACCAAGTTGCCCATCGCGCCCGGGCATGGCATCTGGCAACTGAACAGGAGAATCAGCATGACCAAAGTTGCTGTCGTCGGGGCCGGGCTGATCGGCCGGGCTTGGTCCATCGTTTTTGCCCGCGCCGGCTTCGATGTAACACTGTGGGACCAGTTCCCGCTGCAGACCACGCAGGCCATGGCATTCATCACCGACCGGCTGCCGGAGCTGCGGACTGCCGGCCTGCTCGCAGACCCGCCGGACGCGGTGGCGGCCCGGATCCGGCCGATGCAGTCGCTTTGGGAGGCCGTGCGCGAGGTCGATTACATCCAGGAGAACGGGCCGGAGCGGGTCGATGTCAAGCAGCCGCTGTTCATGGAGCTGGAGCGTGTCGCCGGACCAGAGGCGATCATTGCCTCGTCATCGTCAGGCATCCCGGCCAGCGCCTTCACGCAAACTTTGAAGACCCGCCACCGCTGCCTGATCGCCCATCCGGTCAATCCGCCTTATCTGGTGCCGCTGGTGGAAATCTGCCCCGCCCCCTGGACCGATCCTGCCGTCACGGAGCGGACGCGGGCGATCATGGTCGAGGCTGGTCAGGTTCCCGCCACCGTTAAGAAAGAGGTCGATGGCTTCGCGCTCAACCGGCTTCAAGGCGCGCTGCTGGCCGAGGCGTTCCGGCTGCTCGCCGATGATGTCGTGTCTCCGGCTGACCTCGATGCCTTGGTCAAGGATGGCCTGGGGCTGCGCTGGAGCTTCATGGGGCCGCTGGAAACGATCGACCTGAACGCGCCTGGCGGCCTGGCGGATTACTGCGGCCGTTACGGGCCGCTTTACGCCAAAATGCAGGAACAGATGCGGCCGCTTCAATGGGATGCCGCACTGGTCAGCCGGCTGCATGAAGCCAGGCGTGCGGAGCTGCCGCCCAACATGCAGGCGTTGCGGCAGGAATGGCGTGACCGCCGCCTGATGGCACTGCTGGCGCATAAGGCCCAGCAGCCACAATAGAGCCATCCGGAATGCGCCCGGCGTTAAGCGTTCCTTAACGAAATTGACGTCTGTATGCCGCCGGACGATCTGGCAGGCACCGCATGGCATTCCTGGACCCCGCACCTTCCGCTGCACCATTTATGGAACTGGTTGCCGCGGCCGAAGCCATCGGCACGGGCCGCGGTCTGCCGGCTGTCATACGTCTTTACACCAACTGGATTGCAGCCCAGCCCCCGGGCGCGCCGGAACTTCCGATCGCCTGGTTTAACCTGGGAACCGAGCTGGGTGCAGCCGGCCTGCCGCAGGACGCGATGCAATCCTACCAGAATGCGCTGACTCTCCGCCCCGGATTTCATCCCGCTGCCGTCAACCTGGGCCTGTCGCTGGAGCATTCTGGCAATGCGCAAGCGGCCTTGAAGGTATGGGACGACGCAATCCAGTCCGATGACGCTCGGACCGCGCTGCTGAACCAGCGCGCACGCCTGTTGGAGCATTCCGGCCGGTACGCCGAAGCCGCCGCCACCCTTCACCGCAGCCTGCTCACCCGGCATGACCAGCCCGATGCCGTGCAGCACTGGCTGCACCTGCGCCAGCGGATGTGCCAGTGGCCAGTGCTGTCGGAAACAATCCCTGGGCTGTCGCAGCATGATCTACTGCTGCAGGCAGGCCCGTTGGGCAGCCTGGCGCTGACCGACGACGTGCCAGCCCAGCGTGCGATCGCGGCCGGATGGCTCGCCCGCAAGACCATCCCCCAACCGGCGCTGGCGCCGCCTGAGGGCTACCGGCATCAGCGGATCCGCCTCGGCTACCTGTCGTCCGACTTCTGCAGCCATGCCATGAGCTACCTGATCGCTGAGCTGTTTGAGCGGCACGACCGGTCACGGTTCCAGATTCACGGCTACTGCAACAGTCGCGACGACGGCAGCCCGATCCGTGCCCGGGTAACGGCCGCATTCGACCACTTCACCAGCATCAAGTCGCTGTCCGACGAAGCCGCTGCGCACAAGATTCTCGAGGATGAGATCGACATCCTGATCGACCTGAACGGGCTGACGACGGGCGGACGGCTGCAATTACTGCGTTGGCGGCCCGCGCCGGTGCAACTGACCTACCTGGGCTTCGTCGGATCCGTGCCGATGACGGAGCTGGACGGCATGCTGTGCGACGCGTTCGTCGTGCCGCCGGACCGTGCCAACGCCTATGAGCCCCGGCCGGTCATGATCGAGGGCGTCTATCAGGCCAACGACAGCAAGCGGGTGATTGGGGCACCGATGTCGCGTCTGCAGGCTGGCCTGCCGCAGGATCGCTTTGTCTTCTGCTGCTTCTCCAACCACTACAAGATCACCGAGGCGATGTTCGCCAGTTGGATGGACATCCTGCGACAGACCGGCGATTCCGTGCTCTGGTTAAGCGAAGACAACGAATGGTCGCGGCAGAACTTGGAGTTGCAGGCAAGGGTTGCTGGCGTCGACCCGGCCCGCCTGATGTTTGCTCCGCGTACTGATCCAGCGACTTACATGGCGCGGCTCGCACTGGCAGACTTGTTCGTCGACACCTTCCCATACAACGCCGGAACCGTGGCCAGCGACGCCATCCGCATGGGACTGCCGCTGCTGACGCTGTGCGGCCAGTCTTTCGCCTCACGCATGGCCGCACGGATGCTGCACGCCATCGGGGCCGAGGGCGGCGCCACCGACTCCCCGGCGGCCTATGTCGCCGAAGCCGTCCGGCTTGCCACTGACCGCAACCACTATGCTGCCTATCGAAGCTGCTTCACCGCCGAACGATGGGCCGCCTCACTCGGCGACATCGCAGGCTTCACCCAAAACTTCGAGAACGCCTTGCTGGGCGTTCTGGACAACCGGCTGCAGGGGGTGGCGCTGTCCGTCTGATGCGAAGCGGCGTCCGTCGCGGCAGCATATAGCGACCCAAATCCGAGATCCGGTTCAGGGATCCGCGAGAATCCAACGTCTCGCCTTCATCGGCATATCTTCGGCACCACCACGCCGGGTGCCACCAGCTTGCCCAAAGCCAGCTTATTGATTGAGTCCAAAAACGTCTTCAGGACCGGTGATCGGTTTGACTTGTGATAGCCGATCATCAGGTCGATGGTCGGCTCATTCCAGAGTGAGCGGCTGGTCAAGGAGGGTGGCAGGAAGTTATTTATTGACGCGGGCAACAGCGCAACCCCGCCTGTCAAAGTGATCATTGAAATAGCCATTGCAAAATTGTCGACCTCAATGTGCGCTACGATCCTGGCGCCGCATCGCCTCAAATAATCATTCACCACGCGCCGCAAGACTTGCGGTATCTCGGAAATCCCAATGAATGTCTCATTAGTCAGGTCATCTGGATTGACGGACTTTCTCGCTGCCAGTGGGTGACCCCGCGGCAGAACGGCAACAAGCGGCTCCTGCTCCACGAGCCTGTATTCCAGGTCGACTGTCTGCTCCCGGCGGAGAAACGCGACATCAAGCTTGCCGCGCTGCAGTTCATCCGCCAGCGTCGTTGAAAACCCGCTGGAAACCCGAATGTCAATATTCAGCAGTTCGTCCCGGAGAACCTGTGTCGCGCGCGGCAGCCAGTCGGCTTCGTGACCGACGACAAAGCCCAATGAGAGGGTTGGCCTGAGCGGCAACGTCGCGCACCGCGCCGCTTTGACTGCGGCATCAGCCTGCGCCAGCGTCAGCCGCGCCTGGTCGAGGAACGCGTCGCCTGCTGCCGTCAACTTCACGCCGTGCACACTACGGACCAGCAACTGGACACCGAGTTCGGACTCCAGATCCCGAATCTGGCGGCTGAGAGAAGGCTGCGCCGTATGCAACCGCCGTTCGGCTGCCAGGGTCAGACTGCCCTCCTCAGCGACAGCAATGAAGTAGCGAAGGTGGCGTAGCTCCATCGGCTCTGACCATGCCCCATGAGTATGCCATTCAGCCTACAAAGTCTTTTTCAGTCCCGCCACGATCGCCTAGGTCAGGCGGCGGCCGGGATCGGTTCTTCTAGCCTGCCTCGTTCGGACGGATGGTGGCTGCATGACCGCAGACCAACCGCTAGCCAAAGTAATCACGCAACCAGGCGCAGGAGAACGTTGTGTCAAAGAAACTCGACGGCAAGATAGCTCTGATTACCGGAGGCAGCGCCGGCATCGGGCTTGCGACAGCCAGGCGGTTCGTCCAGGAGGGAGCCTATGTCTACATTACCGGACGCCGCCAGCGCGAACTCGACGCCGTTGTCGCCTCCATCGGCTCCAATGTCACCGCAATCCAGGCCGACGTTGCCAATCTGGCTGACCTCGAACGGCTTTACTCTCAGATCGGCAGTGAAAAGGACCGCATTGACATCCTCTTTGCCAATGCAGGCTTTGGTCCTCTTGTCCCACTCGGCTCCATCACGGAAGAGCACTACGACACAGTCTTTGATGTCAATGTGAAAGGCGTTGTTTTTACTGTGCAGAAGGCCCTGCCGCTGATGCCGAACGGCAGCTCGATTATCCTGAACGCTTCGATCGTCTCCGTTAAAGGCTTTCCCGCATTCAGCATCTACTCGGCGACAAAAGCCGCCGTACGCTCCTTCGCCCGCACCTGGACCATGGACCTGAAGGACCGTGGCATCAGGGTGAACGCCGTCAGCCCGGGGCCGATCGACACCCCCCTGTTGAACGGGACCTTTACTAATGCTGACGACATGAAAGCACTGGCTTCGACCATCACGATGGGCCGCCTGGGTCGCCCAGAGGAGATCGCCGCCGCAGTCGTGTTCCTTGCCTCCGCGGACGCCAGCTTCATCACCGGCATCGAGCTTTTCGTCGACGGCGGATCCGCTCAGGTCTGAATTCGGCGGCACGCCTAGTACCCACTATCGCTGAAGCGCGAGTCATGATTCGTAGTCGGGATGAAGCTCATTCCCTTTGCGACGACCGTCGCGTTGACGTCTGAGGAACGGCAGGTTCTAGAGGCGCTGGCTGGTTCGCGAAAAGCTGAGGCGCGCATGCGCGACCGGGCGCGGATCGTGCTGTTGGCGAGCACAGGCATGGCGTCTCGCGCGATTGCCCGCGAGGTTGGCTGCACGCCTGGCACGGCCTCGAAATGGCGGGTCCGCTACGCCAATGACAAGATGGCCGGTCTGAGCGAAACCGGTGATCGGGGCAATGAGCCCAAGTATGGCCCTGAGCATGGGCAACGCATCTTGGCCCTGCTGGATAAGCCACCGCCGGCTGGGTATTCCAACTGGACGGCGCCGTTACTGGCACGGGCACTGGTGGATATCCACGAGCAGCATATCTGGCGGTTCTTGCGTGCCCAGAAGATCGACCTGTCCGGCCGCAAATCTTGGTGCCAGAGCACCGACCCCGCATTCGTGCCAAAGGCCGCTGACATCGTTGGGCTCTATATGGCCCCTCCAACCAATGCGGTGGTGCTTTCGGTCGACGAAAAGCCTTCGATCCAGGCGTTAGAGCGGGCTCAGGGCTACCTGAAGCTGCCGAATGGGCGGGCAATGATTGGCCAATCGCATGATTACCAGCGACATGGCACCTCAACGTTGTTCGCCGCGCTCAACATTGGCACCGGCCAGATCATCGGCAAGCATTACAGACGTCGTCGCAGGATGGAGTTCCGCGACTTCATGAACCGGGTCGCTAAGCAGTATGAGGGTAAGGAGATCCACGTCATTCTCGACAACCTGTCGACCCACAAGCCGAAGCGGGACCTGTGGCTGGCGCGGCATCCGAACGTACATTTCCATTACACCCCGACCCATACGTCATGGCTGAACCAGATCGAAATCTGGTTCTCGATCCTGGCAGCCCAGTCGCTGAAAGGAGCGTCGTTCGAAAGCGTTGCCGAACTGGTGGCTCACATCGAGAGCTTCATCAACAGCTACAATGACGATGCCCGTCCGTTTGTCTGGACCAAAAGCACCGTCCACCAAAAACGCCTCAAGCCATGTTTCGCGGATTAGCGATTCTGGGTACTAGTGCCCGATCGCAGAGAAGCGCGAAACGCGCTTCGTCGCGTGAATCGGCTACTTCAAGCCAAACCGACGTATCGCCCTTCACTGATGGGCGATACTAGGCGGTCCAAAGCTACCCGCGTTGTGTTCAACCTCCAGGGCTGCCACGCGCTCAGGCTTGCAGACAAACCGCAAGACTGCCACATCGGCTGCATGAGGCAGGCAACCCACACGCTGCGGATCTCGACCGCCGGTCCCGGTCTGCAGGATGTCACGCCGCCGATCCGCCGCTGGGTCGATCAGCAGGGGATTAACACCGGCCTGCTGACCGTCTGGTGCCGCCATACTTCGGCGTCACTGATCGTGCAGGAGAACGCCGATCCCGACGTGCAGGCCGATCTGCTCGACTTCTTCCGTCGCATGGTGCCGGAATCGCCGGTCTATCGGCATTTGACTGAGGGGCCGGACGACATGCCGGCCCACATCAAGGCGGCGCTGACGCAGACCAGCCTGTCTATCCCGGTCCAACGGGCCGCGCCGGTGCTAGGCACCTGGCAGGCCATCTACCTGTTCGAGCACCGCCGCCATCCGCAGGACCGCACCCTCGTCCTGCATCTGCTCGGCGACTAAAGCGTGATCCGAGCAGGTGGCATCACCGGAACGGTGAATCACGCGATCAAACAATGAGTTAGAGCGGGGTCTGTGAGCCAAGGCGAACGGAAACCGCTCTAACGCGGCTTCAGGCTCGTGCGGCGGAGCGTCCCAGCCCGCCATACAGGTCCAGCATACGGTCCTGCCACGCCGCGACCGGGTCCTGGCTATCGAGCAACTCAAACCGGCCGACGCAGCGCGGCCACATCAAAGTGCCTGCCACGATATGATCGGCATAGCTTGGGACCGAGCCGCCAAGCCAGGCCTGACGGCGCAACACCAACCTGATCGGCAGCAAGGACGCGCGGAACGCCTCGACCCGACTGTCCCTGCCGTCCTGCACAGCCTCCAGAGTGGTGCCAAACCGTGCCTCTCGGCTGGAGCGGAAATAGTCGCGGTCATTTGGATCGATGACGTCCAGAATGTCGCGCACGATGAAGCGCGCGATGCCGGCCACCAGCACCGAATCCGCCCAGGCGTTGATGAACGCCGCATGCGCCTGTCCCGTCGCGCCGCCAAACAGGGTGGGCGTCGGCACGTGATCCTCCAGGTATGACGCAATCGCCCAGCTATCCGATACAATGGTTTCATCATCGCGTATCACCGGCACTTTCGCCTGACCTGAGAAGGCGATGACCTCATGATCGGAAAATCGCCATGGCACCGTCTCCACCGGCAGTCCCTTGTGCGCCAGGGCAAACCGCGTGCGCCAGCAATAGGGACTGAAACGGACGGCCGGATCAGCGCCGGCCAGGTCATACATGACAATGCTCATGCCGAATGTTGAACCGAATTGAACACGTTCGTCCAGATTTGCCGTCTTCAGCCGAAATGGCGTTGGCCTGTATGGGGTGGTACTAGTGCCCGATCGCAGAGAAGTGCTGCACGCGCTTCGCCGCGTGAATTGGCCACTTCAAGCCAAACCGACGTATCGCTCTGCACTGCTGGGCGATATGAGTCTCCAACCATGCAGTCAATCCGTCCGATTGAAACCGATATCGTGCTGCTTGGCGCGGGTCACGCCCATGTCGAGGTGCTGCGCCGCTTCGCCATGCGCCCGGAACCGGGCGTGCGGCTGACACTGATCGGCCGTGAGGCGGAAACCCCCTACTCCGGCATGTTGCCTGGCCTGATCCGCAACGACTACAGCCATCAACAGGCGCATATCGACCTCGCCCCACTCGCAGCGATGGCCAACGCTCGGCTGATCCTGGCAGAGGCGACGGCCTTCGACCCCGGCGCGCGCACCGTCACCGTCCGTGGCCGACCCGAGGTGCCGTTCGACCTGCTCTCGGTGAATGTCGGCGGCCTTCCACTGGTACCCGAAGGCGACGGCATCGGAGTCAAACCGATCGGCGGCTTCCTCGACCAGCTCCATCAAATGGAGGCGGAGCTTCCTGCCGGCGCACGGGTGGCGATTGTCGGCGGCGGTCCGGCCGGTGTGGAGCTCGCTCTGGCCCTCGCTGTCCGCTTCGGCACCAGGTTACGGCTGGTACTGATCTCAGCCTCCGCGGATCCGATCGCGGGGGCGCCCCCAGTGGCACGCCGGGCCGTACGCCAGGCGCTGCTGGACAGCGGCGTTGAGCTGGTCTGCGGCCTGACCGCCATTGGTCTCCATGCCGGCCGCCTGTTGCTGTCGGACGGCAGCCGCATTGAGGCTGCCGCGGCACTGTGGGCGACGGGCGTGATTGGACCGACTTTTCTGCAAGCCTCAGGCATCGCATGTGACCGTGCAGGCTGCATCCGGGTGGACCAGACCCTGCGCAGCGTCAGCCATCCGCACATCTTCGCCGCTGGTGACTGCGCCGCTGTGGACGGGGCGCCGCGGCCGAAGGCCGGCGTCTGGGCGGTGCGCGCGGGCAGGCCGCTGGCGGCAAATCTGCGTCGCGCCGCAACCGGCCGGACGCTGAAGCCATGGCGGCCGCAACGGGATGCGCTGGTTATTCTGGGTCTTGGGCACGGACGGGCTGTCGCCTGGCGCAACGGCTTGACCGCGCAGGGCCGCCTCGTCTGGCAGTGGAAGGACCGCATCGATCGCCGCTGGATGCGGATGTACACCGACATGCACATGACACCCAATGACGACGCACCCATGCGTTGCGGCGGCTGCGGCGCCAAGGTCGGGGCCGAGGTGCTGGCCAGTGCTCTTGCCAGCTTGCCTCGTCCAATGACACCGGGTGCACCCGAACCGTTGGACGATGCCGCGGTGGTGCAGCCGCCACCCGGCAAGCTTCTGGTCCAGTCGGTGGATCATTTCCGCGCCTTCCTCGACGACCCGTTCCTGTTTGGCCAGATTGCCGCCGCCCATGCGCTTTCGGATCTTTATGCGATGGGCGCGGAACCCTGGACCGCGCTGGCTATCGCCTCGGTCCCTTACGCTAGTGGCGCGAAGATGCGGGCGGAGCTGGCGGCGATGCTGCAGGGCGCCAGCGAGGTGCTGCACCAGGCAGGCTGCACCCTGGTCGGCGGTCACAGCGCCGAGGCCAGCGAGCCGGCGTTGGGGTTTTCCGTCAGCGGACTGATCGAGCCCGGCCATGTCCTGCGCAAGAGCGGCCTGCAGGCCGGTGACAGGTTGATCCTGACCAAGAAGCTGGGCACCGGTATCGTGCTGGCGGCTCACATGCGCGGTGAGGCCAAGGTGCGGTGGCTTGACGCCGCGATCGAGTCGATGCGCACCACGAACGCCCACGCCGCGGCGATCGCTGTCACGCACCGTGCGCATGCTTGCACCGACGTGACCGGCTTCGGCCTGGCCGGCCACCTGCAGGAGATGCTGCAGGCCTCCAGCACCGCCGCGGTATTATGGACGGACGCCATTCCCGCTCTGCCAGGCGCTCGGGCTCTCGCGGCGCGCGGGATAGAAAGCACGCTGGCACCGGCAAATCGCCGCGTGCTGGCCGAAACAGGAGACACGGCCCTGCTGGTGGATCCGCAGACTTCTGGCGGCCTGCTGCTGGGCCTGCCGCCTGATCAGGCGCCGGGCTGCCTGCGGGACCTGCTGGACCACGGGATCGATGCAGCTATCGTCGGCGAGGTCGAGATAGCCAGGGACACGCCGTTCCGGATCAGGTTGGCATAGGATTGGTGGCCGTGGCTACCGCCGACCGAGCCCGAACTGCGCCTCATGCACCAGGTCCGGGCAAAGCACCGCCACGTCCTGCTGAAACCGCGCCAGAACTGGCTGGCTGACACCCAGTGCCTGGACGGCTTCCTCGCCGGCACCCGCCAGCAGATGCTCATCATGCGGCCGGCCCAGCCCGAGAACCTCGTGCAGCAGATAAGCAAAGGATACTGACATCGGGATTGTCCTTTCACGGCAGCCAGCATGGCGACCGTCGCCTGACAGATGTAGTGACGATTTGCTGCGGTGCAACATAAGCAGCGGCATCGCTGATGTGTTGCGTGCACATGACATGCATGATCGGTCCAGCATCGCGACCAGCCTTCCCCACGCCGTCAGATGCGCCATCAGACGTGCCCGACACCGGTGGGCATGACCGCTGGCGGCTTGGTATCTCCCGGTCCTCACGCTAGTGTCCGATCGCAGAGAAGCGCTGCACGCGCTTCGCCGCGTGAATCGGCTACTTCAAGCCAAACCGACGTATCGCCCTTCACTGAAGGGCGATACTAGGAACGCCAGTGAGACTCCCAGGAGCGTTCCATGACCCGCAGCTACCGTATCGCCTCTGTTCCCGCCGACGGCATTGGGCCCGAGGTCATTGCAGCGGGGCTGGAGGTGCTCGACGCCGTTGCCTCACGCGACGGCGGTTTCCAGCTTGCGGTCGACCACTATGACTGGGGATCCAACTGGTACCGCAAGCACGGTGAGTTCATGCCTGCCGACGGGCTGGCCTGGTTGCGGACCGCCGACGCCATCTACTTTGGCGCCGTTGGCGACCCGAACATTCCCGACCATCTTTCACTTTGGGGCCTGCGGCTGCAGATCTGCCAGGGCTTTGACCAATATGCCAACGTGCGCCCCACGCGCATCCTGCCGGGTATCACCTCCCCGCTGCGCGACGTCAGCGTGGGCGACCTCGATTGGGTGATCGTGCGCGAGAACTCCGAAGGCGAGTACGCCGGCCAGGGCGGACGCACCCATCGCGGCCTGCCAGAGGAGGTCGCCACGGAGACTGCGATCTTTACCCGCCGGGGTGTCGAGCGGATCATGCGCTTCGCCTTCGATATCGCCCGGTCACGCCCGCGCAAGCACCTCACGGTGGTGACGAAGTCCAATGCCCAGCGGCACGGCATGGTGTTCTGGGATGAGATCGCCGCCCTGGTCAGCCACGACTACAACGACGTGACCTGGGACAAGGAACTGGTCGACGCGATGACCATGCGGATGGTCCGCAAGCCCGGCTCGATCGACACGGTGGTGGCGACCAACCTGCACGCCGACATCCTGTCCGACCTCGCCGCGGCGCTGGCGGGCTCGCTGGGGGTGGCGCCAACTGGCAACATCGACCCGGAGCGCCGCAGCCCGTCGATGTTCGAACCGATCCACGGCAGCGCCTTCGACATCACCGGCAAGGGCATCGCCAACCCGGTTGCCACGTTCTGGACCGGCGCGATGATGCTGGAGCACCTGGGCGAGAAGCCGGCCGCCGACCTGCTGATGCGGGCGGTGGAGCAGGTTTGCGCAGCCGGTGTCCTGTCGCCCGACCTGGGGGGCAAGGCCACGACCAAGGAAGTAACGGCGGCGGTGGTCGAGGCAGTGCGCGGGCTGAATCGGTAGCCCGCCGGCGCCCCCCCTCACCGGCGGCATTAACCCTCCGTCAACCGGCCGCGACTAGCATTCTGCATGGAGGACCCATCCATGCAGCCCATGCACGTGCCGGCCGGTGCCAGGATCTTTCACGTTGGGGATCCCAGCGACTGCGTCTATCTGATCGACGATGGCGAGGTCGCCATCACCGTGAACGACGGCGTGGAAGTGGCTCGGTTGTCGGCAGGCGCGTTGTTTGGCGAATCCGGGGTGCTGGAAAAGCGCTGCCGTGCCGCAACCGCGACGGCCATCGTCGCTACATCGCTGCTCGCAATGGATGCCGACACGTTCTGCCGGGCCTTCGGCATGGACAACGATCGCGCACTGGCGCTGGTGAAGCTGCTGTGCGCCCGGCTGCGCAGCACCACCCAGCGAAGCGCCAAGGTCAGCCCATCGGCGCTGCCGGATAGTGATCACGCGGCCATCCGGCTGCTTCCCGGCGACGAACGCCTGGCCCGTGCGCATGGCATGACGCCGATCGAGATACACCACCTGCCATTCCAGGTCGGCAACCGCTACGGCGGCGAAACCCTGCCGCTCGCCTCCAACCATAGTTGCTGCATCCATGCCCGCGGCGATACCGACCTTGGCGCCCCGCACTTCGAGATCGTCCGCCGCGATGGACAGATCGGCATCCACGACCTCGGTACCCGGACAGGCACAATGGTGAACGGGGTGCTCGTCAGCCGTGCCTCGCTTGTCGGTTTTGCCACATTGCATGCAGGCGACAACGAGGTGATCGCCGGACGGTACGGCTCTCCGTTCCGGTTTCGCGTTCATCTTTCGACCGGATAAGCCGGTTTTGCCGCGCCGGGTCTGCCGCGCGTGGTCTGCCAGTCCGCCAGTGCCGCCCGCATTCCCCTGGCATTCGCCTATCGCCAGTCGCCGCCAATGGCCTTAGAGCAACATCAGCCTGACTGGAATAGTCGGGCTGATAAAGTTGCTCGCGACAACAATGGGCTAGACCGCGCTGACTGTTCCAGTCAGCCTGAAAGCGGTCTAGCCTGATCGCCTGCAAACGCGAGGCAATGGATGCCGCTTGGGACGACAAAGAAGCTGCCGCGGGCGCCCGACGTGACGGCGCCGGATGGGTCCGATGTGCGGATCCTGTTGTCGATGCAGGCCGGCAGCATGGCGCATTTTCAGTTGGCGGCTGGCGAGGCCTCCCGTGCCGTCCGTCATCGCACGGTTGAGGAAATCTGGTTTGTCCTGTCCGGTTCGGGCGAGATGTGGCAGTCGGACGGCCAGAGCGCCCAAGTCCTCAATCTAGAGGCGGGAACGTGCCTGACGATCCCGGTCGGTATTCGCTTCCAGTTCCGCGCAGGCGGCGATGAACCCCTGGCGGCCGTCGCGATCACCATGCCGCCGTGGCCGGGCGACGACGAGGCGGAGAGGGTGGAAGGGACGTGGCCGCCAACGGCAGGCAACCCGGGCTGAGGCGGATCTCACCGCGATCCACCCCGCCGGCGGTAAGCACTTACTCCGCCCCCCAGCCGCCATCAATCACCAGGCTCTGCCCGGTCATGAAGGCGGAGGCGTCGCTTGCCAGGAACACCACGCCACCGGCCATGTCTCCGGGCGTGGCGAAACGCCCCAGCGGCGTGCGCTCCAGCAACCGCTTGCCATGAACGTCGTGCTCCAGAAGGCCGTGGGTCAGGTCGGTATCCACCCAGCCGGGCGCCAACGTATTCACCCTGACCTTGCGCCGCGCCCAGTCCAACGCCAGAGCCTTGGTGAAAAGCTCCACCCCGCCCTTCGATGCGCAGTATGGGCTGGAGCGTGGCAGCCCGCCATGACCGGCGACCGAACTAACATTGATGACTGAGCCGCCTGCGTCGATCGCACCGCCGATGTGCTTGCAGCACAGGAACACCCCGGTCAGATTCACATCGATGATGTCCTGCCACTCGGCCAGCGAGGTGCGCTCGATACCCTTGAAGATGGCATTGACCCCGGCATTGTTCACCAGAACGTCAATCCGCCCGCAACGCGCCAGCACCGCATCGCGCAGGGCAAGAACGTCGGCCTCCTGAGAGACGTCCGCCGTCACCACGACCGCGCTCTCGCCGATCGCCGCCGCGGTTTCCTCCAGCGTTGCGTGGGTGCGCCCACTCAGGACCACGGTGGCACCGTGACGCGCCAGGCCTTCTGCCATGCCGCGGCCGATGCCCCGCCCGGCCCCGGTCACAACGCAGACCTTTCCGGTCAGGTCGAAGTCGCTCACCAGTTTGCCCCGTTCCGCGCGATTCGTTGCGCCAAGCTCCAGCGGTGCACCTCGGACGGCCCGTCATAGATGCGGAAACCACGGACCTCGTTGAACAGCCGGGCCACCAGCGTCTCCCCGGTCACCCCTTGGCCGCCCAGCACCTGCACGCAGCGGTCGACCACGCGCCATATCGCCTCCGAGCAGAACACCTTCGCCATCGAGGACTCGGTCGTGCCCCGCTCACCCTGGTCCAGCACCCAGGCGGTGTGCAGGATGGACAGCCGGCTCATGCGGATGTCCATCTCGTTGTCCGCCAGCATGAAGCCGACCCCCTCGTGGCCGATCAGCTTGGAGCCGAACACTTCCCGCTTCAGGGCATAATCGGTGGCGATCTGATGCGCGCGCCGGGCGGCACCCAGCCAGCGCATGCAATGGGTCAGGCGCGCCGGGGCAAGGCGAACCTGAGCATACCGGAAGCCCTTTCCCGGCTCGCCCAAGATGTCGCCGGCCGGAACCCGGACGTCGTTGAACCGCACGACCGCGTGGCCGCCGGCGAAGGCACTGTCCAGGCTGTCCATCGCGCGGACGATCTCGATGCCGGGGGTGTCCATGTCGGCCAGGAACATCGTGGCATGACCGTCCTCGTCCTTGGCCATGATGATGGCGAACGCCGCACCGATGGCGCCCGTGATGAACCACTTTTCGCCGTTGATGACGTAGTGGTTGCCGTCCTTCCTTGCGGTGGTCTTTAAAGCGGCAGGATCTGAACCGGCACCCGGCGCGGGTTCCGTCATGCAGAAGCAGGACCGGGTGCGCCCGCCGGCCAAGGGCCGCAGCCAGCGGTCCTTCTGCTCCGCCGAGGCCACCGCCTCCAGCAGATGCATATTGCCTTCGTCGGGCGCGAAGATATGCATCGCCACTGGGCCGAGTAACGAATAACCGGCTTCCTCGAACACCACTGCCTTGCCGACATGCGACAGGCCCAGGCCGCCGTACTCCGCGCCGACATGCGGCGCCACCAGGCCCTCGGCTGCCGCCAGGGCCACCAACTCCTGGCGGAACGCCTCGGTCGGGCCATGATGCGTCTGCCGGCCGTCACCCTCCAGCGGAACGATCTTGTCGCGGATGAAGGCCCGCGTGCGCTGCTGCAGCTCTTGCAGTTCCGGGGTGAGGGAGAAATCCATCAGAATGCGCGTCCTCGGGCGAGTTCATGGGTGAATTCCAGCACGCCTGTGCCGATCGCAGTCAGCGGCGCGTAGCGTGGCTCCTGTGTCGCGCCGCTGCGGTAACGCAGGCCAAGCTGCAGGAAGATCACCGCCAGCTTGTACATCGCCAGCACCCGGTGGAACAGGAAGTCGGACATGTCCCGCCCCGACAGCCTGGCATAGGTGGCAACAGCCTCCTGACGAGTGCACAGGCAGGCCTCGACGGCGGGCATCTGTTCCATGTCGTGCATCGCCCATGGATCGTCCGCATTGATCCAGTAGCTCAGCAGGGTGGCGAAGTCGAACAGCGGGTCGCCACGGGTGCCCTGATCCCAGTCGACCACCGCCCGCAGCGAGAAATTATCCGGGTTTAGAATGATGTTGTTCAGCTTGAAGTCGTTGTGCAGCAGACCGGGCGGTCCGTCCGGCACCAGGTGCTGCTCCAGCCATGCACCGACGTCCTTGTGCAGCGTGTCGGTGCCAGGTTCCATCGCCGCCATCCCGCGCTTGCGCCAGCCGGCCACGCCGCGCAACAAGAATCCTTCAGGTCGGCCCAAGTCGTCCAGTCCAACCGCCGCGGTGTCCACCGCATGGATCGCCGCGATCGTCTCCAGCAGCACCTGCGAAAGCCGAGCGCCGATTTCCGGCCGATGCGCAAGCTCCGGCGGCAAATGCTCGCGGATGACCAGCCCGGGCCGGTATTCGATGATCTGAAAGCGCTGCCCGATGACCGAAGGATCATCGCAAAGGTGCAGGCCCCGAGCAATGAACGGCAGCGCATCCGGCAGCCGCGACAGGATGCGGAACTCGCGCGCCATGTCGTATGCCCCAGCCGGCAACTCGCCCATCGGCGGCCGTCGCAACACGGCGGGTTTGCCATCCAGATGGATCAGGTAGTTCAGGTTGGCCAGACCGCCGGCGAACTGACGCGGCAACGGTTCGGCTTCCAGTCGATGGCCATGGGAAGCAAGATGACCGCGCACCGCCGCCCAATCCAAAGGAACGCTTTCGGCGGCGGATCGCAGCCCCGGTTCGGTCGACACGTTTCCTCCTGCTTGCAGCCTGCCGCAAGTCAATACAGCAGCAAGCGCAGGACGCAACCGAAGCACCGGCTGGACCCAGAACACACGGTTGATAGGGGCGCCAGACAGGCGCGTGCACAAATCGATCGGCGGCGGCAGGACGCCAGTGCCGCTCAGCAGATCCGGTTGAGCGGCACTGGCGGCGTTAGCCGCTGATCACTTGGAGAGCTGCTCGGTCTTCTGCTCGTTGGTCGCCTTCCGGTCACCGGCGAGTGTGCTGCGATCACCCTTGACAACCGCATCGCCCGTCGCGCCGCGCACATGCGGATTCTGGTCTCTTGGGGTTTTTGACGTCGTTGTCGCGCTGGACCCCGTGCTGCTTTGGGCCAAGGCGACGGTCAGCGGCAGTGTCAGCAGAGCGGCTGCAAGCAGAACGGCGTTCGTTTTTGGCATCATGTTTGCGACTTTCTAACAGCGAATCGCCGGTTGATCCGTGCGATAGGTTAAAGAACGCCGCAGCGCTGAGATTGGTTCGGTTGTCTCCCTGGCCGTCGCGCCACCCCAATCGCCGCAAGCGCGCGATAATGACCTCCACATAACTATTTTGCAATGCGGTTGGCTTCAGTAACAACTTTACTTACCACTGTCTCCCTTGCGCCCGCGTGCCACACAACAACGGCGATCAATTGCTGACAACTCGCACGCCTTAGTGCCGCTATCATTCCAGCCGCAAACCTAGAGCGCGATCGTCTGGGGGTTCGTCCAACCTCAGGCGTGAATCGCCCTCTCAAACAAAACAAGCCAGAGCCTGACGGCTTCAACCTGAAGCTATCAGCCTCTAGGTCTGTGACACAGCGTCTCCAAAGCTTACCAGAAGCTGCCCCTCCTGAACCATTTGGCCAGCCGCGCATGCCACCGCGGCGACGACCGTGTCAGCCGGCGCGGCAAGACGAAAGACCGTCTTCATCGCCTCCAGCACCACCAGCACCTGACCACGCGTCACCGCATCACCCGCTGAAGCGATGACGTGGGTCACCAGGCCGGGAATCGGCGCCACCAGACGGTCGCCCGCGTCCTCATCCTCGTCGGCCGCCCCTAGCGGGTCCGGCAACGTCAGCCGCCAGGTCACCCCCTGATGACGCAGCGTGACGACATGCTGATCGAGGATTGCCCAGATCGTGTCCCATGCACCATCCAGACGCACGCGCAGCCGGCCGTCGCCCTGCCTCTCGGCAATCCCGACACTCTCGCCAATCCGCCAGCCGTCGCCGGTGCGGGTGACCTGCACAGGGTAACGGGCCTCGCCATCGGCGAAATCCAGCGTCCGTATCGGCTGGCTGTTCACCCACCACAGGTCGCGCTCGTCCCAAGGATCCTGCGCCGGCAGCATCGTCTCCGCCGCGAGCACGGTCAGCGCCGCCATCGCCAGCGCCGCCGCTGGTGGCGAGCCCGAACCTGTCAGCAGGGTTGCCGCCTCACGGGCAATGAATCCGGTGTCGATGCCGCCGGCGACAAACGCATCATGCGCGGTGATCCGGCTCAGCAGATCAAGGTTGCTGGTCACCCCAGCGACCGCACACTCGCCCAGCGCCTGCCGCAGCCCGCGCAGCGCGGCATCCCGGGTCGGGCCGTGGCAGATCAGCTTGGCAAGCATCGCGTCATAGTGAATGGAGACAGTATCGCCGGCGACAAACCCGCTATCGACGCGGATGCCGGAGGTTGCGGCCGGCGTGTGAAACAGCACCAGCCGCCCCACCGAGGGCGCGAAGTCACGCGCCGGGTCTTCGGCATAAAGCCGTGCCTCGATGGCATGGCCGGTCAGGCTGATCTCAGATTGGGCGGCCGGAAGTTGCTCACCCGACGCGACACGCAACTGCCACTCGACCAGGTCGAAGCCGGTGACCATCTCCGTTACCGGATGCTCGACCTGCAGCCGCGTGTTCATCTCCAGGAAAAAGAAACCATCCGCGTCGGCGACGAACTCGACCGTGCCGGCGCCGACATAGCCTACCGCGCGTGCCGCGGCGACGGCCGCAGATCCCATGGCCTGACGCTGCGCCGCTGACAGCCCGGGCGCGGGCGCTTCCTCCAACACTTTCTGATGGCGGCGCTGGGCAGAGCAGTCACGCTCAAACAGATGGACGGTGTTGCCATGCGTATCCGCGAACACCTGCACCTCGATGTGACGCGGGCGCTGCAGGTAGCGCTCGATCAGGACGCGGTCATCGCCGAACGCCGAGGCGGCTTCTTGTCTGGCAGACCCAAGGGCGGCGACGAAATCTGCCGGCGAAGCGACTACGCGCATGCCCCGGCCGCCGCCGCCGGAGACAGCCTTGATGACCACCGGGAAGCCGATCCGGGCAGCCTGGTCCGCCAGGAAGGCCGCATCCTGCCGGTCGCCATGATAGCCCGGCAGCAGCGGTACGTCCGACTGCGCCATCAGGGCCTTGGCTGCGGACTTCGATCCCATCGCCCGCATCGCCGAAGCCGGCGGCCCGACGAAAACAATGCCGGCCGCGGCACACGCCTCGGCGAAATCAGGATTTTCCGACAGGAAGCCATAGCCGGGATGGATCGCCGCCGCCCCCGCGGCCTGTGCCGCGGCGATGATGCGGGGGATGTTCAGGTAACTCTCACGTGCCGGGGCGGCCCCGATTGCATAGGCACGATCCGCGGCTTTGACGTGCAGCGCCCGCGCGTCGGCCTCGGAATACACCGCGATCGTCTCGATGCCCATGCGCCGCGCCGTGTGGGCAATGCGGCAGGCGATCTCGCCCCGGTTGGCGATCAGCAGGGAGCCGAACATACCGCTCACATCCTGAACACGCCGAAGCGTGTATCCTGCAGCGGCTTGTTCAACGCCGCCGAGATCGCCAGCCCAAGGACCCGCCGGCTGTCTGCTGGGTCGATGACGCCGTCGTCCCACAACCGAGCGCTGGCATAGTAAGGATGCCCCTGCGTTTCATACTGCGAGCGGATCGGCGCCTTGAACGCTTCCTCCTGCTGTTTGGTCCAGTCCGCGGCGCCGCTGCGCACCGTCGCCAGCACACCGGCCGCCTGCTCGCCACCCATCACCGAAATCCGCGCGTTCGGCCACATGAACAGAAACCGTGGGTCGTACGCTCGGCCGCACATCCCATAGTTGCCGGCACCATAGCTGCCGCCGATGATCAGCGTGATCTTCGGCACAGCAGTGGTAGAGACGGCAGTGACCAGCTTCGCGCCATCCTTGGCGATGCCGCCAGCCTCATATTTGCGGCCGACCATGAAGCCGGTGATGTTCTGCAGGAAAACCAAGGGAATGTTGCGCTGGCTGCACAGCTCGATAAAGTGCGCGCCTTTCAGCGACGACTCGGAGAACAGGATGCCGTTGTTTGCGACAATGCCCACCGGATAACCATAAAGGTGGGCAAACCCGCAGATCAGGGTCGTGCCGTACAGCTTCTTGAACTCGTCGAACTCACTGCCGTCCACGATGCGCGCGATCACCTCCCGCGCGTCATAGGGCGCGCGCAAGTCGGCTGGAACCACGCCGTGCAGTTCGCCAGGATCGTATTTTGGCGGCTCTGGCGCGCGGCTGGGGCGCACAGGTGGATGGCGGTTCAATCCAGCCACGATGCGCCTGCATATCGACAGCGCATGATGATCGTTTCTGGCGTAGTGATCAACCACCCCCGATGTCCGCGCATGCACGTCGGCGCCACCCAGATCCTCCGCCGTCACAACCTCGCCCGTCGCCGCCTGTACCAGCGGCGGCCCACCCAGGAAGATCGTGCCCTGCTTGCGGACAATGATGCTCTCGTCGCTCATGGCCGGGACATAAGCCCCCCCCGCGGTGCAGGAGCCCATGACGACGGCGATCTGCGGAATACCTTCGGCGGACATGTTGGCCTGGTTGAAGAAGATCCGGCCGAAATGCTCCCGGTCCGGAAAGATCTCGTCCTGCATCGGCAGGAACGCCCCGCCCGAGTCCACCAGATACAGGCACGGCAGGTTGTTCTTGCGGGCGATCTCCTGCGCGCGCAGATGTTTCTTCACCGTCATGGGGAAGTAGGTGCCGCCCTTTACGGTGGCATCGTTGGCAACAATGACGCACGTCTGGCCAGAGACACGGCCGATGCCGGTGACGATGCCGGCAGCCGGAACCTCGCCGCCGTAAAGCCCATAAGCGGCAAGCTGAGAGAGTTCGAGGAACGGTGATCCTGGATCGATCAGGCCTGCCACCCGGTCGCGCGGCAGCAGCTTGCCGCGGGCGACATGCCGCTCGCGTGCCGCGCGGCCGCCGCCCTGCGAAGCCTCCGCCACCTTCTGCCGCAGATCGGCCACCAGACCGCGCATGGCTTCCGCGTTGGTGGCAAACTCAGATACACGCGGCGATAAATCGGAGCGAATGACGCTCATCGGCCCATGCCCATCGACACCGAGGCGATACCGCCGGCCGCCATCGTCCCGGCCGGAACACCCGCCATCACGCCGTCTCCGCGAACAGTTCGCGCCCGATCAGCATTCTGCGGATCTCGCTGGTGCCGGCGCCGATCTCGTACAGCTTGGCGTCGCGCAGCAGACGGCCGGTGGGATAGTCGTTGATGTAGCCATTGCCGCCCAGCGCCTGGATCGCCTCCAGCGCCATCCAGGTCGCCTTCTCCGCGGCATACAGGATTGCCCCGGCCGCATCCTTGCGTGCTGTCTCGCCACGATCACAGGCCTTGGCGACGGCATAGACATATGCCTTGGCGGCATTCATCGTCGTGTACATGTCGGCCAGCTTGCCCTGCATAAGCTGGAACTCGCCGATCGCCTGGCCGAACTGCTTGCGCTCGTGCACATAAGGCATCACCACGTCCATGCAGGCCTGCATGATGCCGATTGGTCCCGCGGCCAACACCGCGCGCTCATAGTCCAGCCCGCTCATCAGCACGTTCACGCCGCGCCCGACCTGGCCCAGCACGTTCTCCTCCGGCACCTCGCAATCCTCAAAAACCAGTTCGCAGGTGTTGGACCCCCGCATCCCAAGCTTGTCCAGCTTCTGCGCGGTGGAAAAACCCTTGAACCCCTTCTCCACCAGAAACGCCGTGATGCCACGCGGCCCTGCTGCCGGATCGGTCTTGGCGTAGATCACCAGCACGTCCGCATCCGGTCCATTGGTGATCCACATCTTGCTGCCGTTCAGCACATACCGGTCGCCGTTCCGCTCCGCCCGCGTGCGCATGCCGACGACATCCGACCCCGCCCCCGGCTCGCTCATCGCCAGCGCCCCCACCAGGGACCCGTCGATCAGCCCCGGCAGATACCGCCGCTTCTGCACCTCGTTGCCATTCCGGAAAATCTGATTGACGCACAGGTTGGAGTGCGCGCCATAAGACAAACCCACGGAGGCGGAGGCGCGTGAGATCTCCTCCATCGCCACCACGTGCTCAAGATAGCCCATGCCGGCGCCGCCATACGCGTCCGTGACCGTGACGCCCAGTACGCCCAATGCGCCCATCTTTGGCCAGAGGTCCATCGGAAACGCGTTCTCGCGATCAATGGCCGCCGCTCGCGGGGCGATCTCGTCCGCCGCAAAGGCCTCGACCGCCGAGCGCAGCATGTCCGCGCTCTCGCCCAGGTCGAAGTTCAATCCCGGCAGGCGGTTCGGCAGGCTGGCCATGATGGGTTCCTCGGTTGGTCTGTCCGGCGCGGCGGCACACTGCCTCAGCCGCACGCGCTCGCCAAGCGGTTCGCGCAGTTTCTTCCCAGCCCCGGCTGCGCATCACACGCTGCTCGACGCCGAGGGCACGTCACCCGTCCGGAAGCTCCTGCCGGCCTGCGCGAAACCCGCTTCTATGCGATAACCCGCATCCCCATGGTCTGCGTAGGAGTCGGCAGCTTGGACACATCCACCAGTCAGAGTGCACGCGGATTCGCGGCGGCCGTGGCGCTGGCCGCTGCCATCGGGCTGGTCATCCAGTTCGATGTCGCGCTTACCCGCACCGCGGCATCGGTCGCGGAGACACTCTGGTCGCTGCTGCGTTACTTCACCATATTGACCAATATCTTGGTGGCCTGCGTGTTCGGGCGGATTGCCGCCATACCGCTGCCGCTGCGCCCGCCGTGGGTGCTGCCCGGAACAGTGTATATGATCGGCCTCGTCGGTGTAATCTACGTGCTTCTGCTGCAAGGCCTCGTTGAGCTGCACGGCGCCGACCAGGTCGCGAACGCCCTGCTGCATTACCTGACCCCGGTGATGGCCGTTGCCTACTGGCTGGCCTGTGCCCCGAAAGGCACCCTGCGGTATCAGGACCCGTTCCTGTGGGCCACCGTGCCCGCCCTCTACGTCGCCTATGCGCTGATCCGGGGCGCCGTGGACGGGCACTATCCCTATCCGTTCCTGAACGTCACAGCCCACGGCGGCGCGGCGGTGATGGTGAACTGCGTCGCCATCGGCATCGGCTTCTTCGCGGTGGCATTCCTGGGGATATGGCTTGATCGACGCCTGTATGCAGCGACCGCCGGAAAGCGGCACGACAGATCAATCTGAACGCTTGCGCCGCTCGGTCGCCGCCGCCCGAACCGACAATGCGCTGGATTCTACCGCCCCGCCGCCTTGTCCATCGCAGCCAGGATGGCGCCGAACCGTTCCGCCAGCTCTGCCCGCCATTCCGCACCGGCATGGGTGAACGCGTAAAGCTCATTCTCGCGGATCGCTGTCAGAACCTGCGCTGCGACATCGGCAGGATCCAGCCCAGCTTGGTTCATCTCCGCCAGGTATGCCCCCAGTTGGGCGGCCTTGCTGGCAGGCTCGGGTGCCCGCCAGGGACCATATCGTTCCGGCCGGTTGCGCGCGCTCTCGCTGATCCGGGTGCGGACGAACCCCGGGCAAAGCACCGTCACACCGATGCCCAGCGGCCCGAGCCGGTTTGCCAGCCCCTCCGACATGTTGACCACGGCGAACTTGCTCGCCGAATACGCGCTGAAGCCAAGCCCGCTGTTCATGCCCGCCATCGACGCGGTGTTGACGATGTGGCCGCCCTCGCCATGGCCGCGGATTTGCGGAAGAAAGGTGCGGATGCCGTGCAGCACGCCCATCAGGTTGACGTCCAGCACCCATCGCCAGTTGTCCAATGAGATGTCATCAATGCCAGTGCCGCCGCCAACGCCGGCGTTGTTGCACACCACATGGACGCGCCCGAAGGCTTTATAGGCCGCCTCGGCCGCGCGCTCCACACTGTGCGCATCCGCAACATCGCAGGCGACCCCGCGCACATCCTGCCAGCCCGCGTCGTGCAGGCTGCCGACCGTGGCCGACAGCGCTGCCGTTTCGATGTCGGCCAGCACCACCTTCATCCCCGCCTCGGCAAACGCCCGTCCCAGCGCCAGGCCGATGCCGCTGGCACCCCCTGTCACAAACGCCGTCTTTCCGGTCAGTTCCAGCATGCTTTCCCCGCCCGCGACAGCCCAGGTCCGGCGACCCAAGCGTCGCTTTTGTGCACCATAGCCAGGTCGGTGGTGTTAGGTAATGCGCACGGACGCAACGCTGACTGCGGCTGACCTGCAGGTCTTGAGAGCACGGAGGCATCATGGACAGCGACGAACAGCAAAGCATCTCAAAGCCCGGACAGCTTCCGGTGCCGGCCAGCGCACGGCGGCTCGCGACACATCAAGACCACACCGCTGCCATCGGCTCAACGCCAACCCGCGCGTTGGTGCCGGGCGGACGGGCAACCGGCGGGCTGCTGTTGGGGGGACTGGCCCTGGGCGGCCTGGCCGTCGGGGGATTGGCCTTCGGCGCGCTCGCCATCGGCAGGCTGGCGTTCGGCCAGCTCGTCCCCGGCCGGACCCGGCTGCCCTCCAACCAGTTTGATCAGCGCCGGGTGGCCAGGCTGATCATTGCCGAGCTGCGGATTGAGCATCTGCACGACGGCTGACCGACCTTCACTACCGCCGCGGCCCTCCCTCTCCGCCAGGCTAGTGCCCGATCGCAGAGAAGCGCTGCACGCGCTTCGCCGCGTCAATCGGCCACTTCAAGCCAAACCGACGGGATCGCCCTTCACTGATGGGCGATACTAGTGCCCGATCGCAGAGAAGCGCTGCACGCGCTTCGCCGCGTGAATCAGCACTTCAAGCCAACCCGACGTATCGCCCTTCACTGATGGGCGATACTAGGAGCCAAACCATGGTTCCGGCACACGCGGGCCGTGTGCTAGACCGCCCGCATGCCAAGCTTCCGATTCCTGCACGCAGCCGACCTGCATCTCGACAGCCCGTTGCGTGGGCTGGAGGCTGATCCCACCGCGCCAGCCGAACTGATCCGCGGCGCCACCCGCAAGGCCCTGGGGCGGATGGTCGACCTGGCCATCGCCGAACGCGTCGACTTCGTGCTGATCGCCGGCGACATCTACGACGGCGACTGGCCCGACTTCGGCACCGGCCTGTTCTTCTCCAACCAGATGCGCCGGCTGACCCAGGCCTCGATTCCGGTCTACGTCATCCGCGGCAACCACGACGCCGCCAATCGCATGACCCGAGCGCTGCGCATGCCGCACGTGGCGATCTTCCGTCACGACAGCGCTCATACCCACCTTCTCGAATCCCTCGGCGTCGCCATCCACGGCCAAAGCTTCGCCGACCAGGCGGTGCCGCACGACCTCTCCGCGGCCTATCCGAAACCGGTCCACGGGCTGTTCAACATCGGCCTGCTGCACACCTCGGCCGAGGGCTACGCCGCCCACGACCGCTACGCCCCATGCGACCCACGCCGGCTGCAGGCGCACGGCTACGACTACTGGGCGCTCGGCCACGTGCATGAGCGGCAGGAACTCGCGAATGAGCCATGGATCGTCTTCCCTGGCAACCTGCAGGGGCGCCATGTCGGCGAGCCGGGGCCGAAAGGCGCCAGCCTGGTCACCGTCAGCGACCGTCGTGCGGTGGTCGAACACCGCGTGCTCGATGTGCTCCGCTGGGCGCACATCCAGGTCGATCTCGACGGTGCGACGGACGAAGCCGACGCGCTCGCCCGCGTCCACGCCAGCCTCGACACCGCACTGCGGGCCGCTGATGACCGCCCTCTCGCCGCCCGCATCACGCTGACCGGCACCACCGGCGCGCACGGCGTCCTCGCCGCCGAGGGCCTGCGTGAAAAGGTGCTCAACGAGGCCCATGGTCTAGTCGGTGAGCACCTGCTGTGGCTTGAGGGCGTAAAGCTGCGCACCCGGCCGCCGCGTCATGCTGCCCCCGCCGAACGCCACGACAACCTGAGCCGCCTGCTGCACGAGATCGACACCCTCGCCGCATCACCCCCCGCTGGCCTGCTGGGCGACTTCCCATCGCTGCTGCTCGGCAAGCTGCGCGACGCCCTGCCGGCAGACCACCCGCTGCACGGCCACGATCCCGCCGCGGTCATCGAGCAGGCCAGGCGCCGGCTGGAAGCAGCGCTGCTCGGGCCTGGCTGATGCGCCTTGCCAGGTTTCGCCTGGAGCGCTACGGGCCGTTCGAACAGCTTGACCTGCGGCTTGATCCCGCGCCAGGCCGGGTCAACCTGATCGTCGCGCCGAACGGTTACGGCAAGTCGGTGATCCGCCACGCCATCGGCGAGTTCCTGTTTGGCATCAAGCCACAGACAGCAATGAGCTTCCGTTTCGGCACGGAGAAGATGCGTCTGCTGGCCGACGTGGTGCATGACACCGGTTGCAGGTCGCTGGTCCGCCGCAAAGGCATCGGCATCACCCTGGCGGACGCCGGCGGCGGCGACGTCAGGCCCGACGAAGCTCGCCGCCTGCTAGGTGGCGCGGATGAGACGCTGTTCCGTGAGCTGTTCGGCCTGGACACCACCCTGCTGCGCTCCGGCGGTCAGGACCTGATCCGCAGCCAGGGCCGGCTTGGCCAGGTGCTGTTCGCAGCCGGCGGTGGCATGGCGCGGGTGCGCGAGCTGCTGACAGAGCTGGAGCGCAAGCGGGACGACCTGGGACGAGCGACCGCTCGCCACAAGTCACGCCCGATCTGGAGCGCGCTCAGCGCCTGGGAACAGGCCGCGGGCGATTTGCGTAAACTGGCCATGCGTCCGGACAACTGGCAGACATTGGAACGCGAGGCGGCTGAAACCGCGCGCCGGCTTGATGTGCTGCAGGCCGAACAGGCGGACGATCTGCGCGAACGCGATGGACTGCGCACCGTCAGCGCCTGCCGCCCCTGGCTGGATCGGCTGCGGGCGGCCGAGGCGGCGCTGGCCGAAACCCAGGATGCTCCGGCCCTCGATGACGGCTTCGAAAAGCGCTGGCGTGACGCCCTGCAGCAGCAGGTTGTGACCGCCAGCAGTGCAGCCGCCGCGGTGGTTGAGCTGCAGACAGCCCGCGACACCCGGGCCGGGCTGACGTTCGAGCCCGCCTGGGTCGCCGCGGAAGCCGAGATTGCCGCGCTGGGGATTCTGAGTGGCCGCGCGGAAGGCGCCCAGACCGACCTGCCAGAGGTTGAGCGGGCCTGCGCCGCTGACCGCGCCCGGATTGCAATCTTGCGCCGTGACCTCGGCTTGAACACCGAGTTACCCCTGCCACCGGCACCAGCCATCAAGCACGCGCAGCAGCGCCTGCTGCTGTATCCGAAACTGGCGGCCGATGCGTCTGCTGCCCGTGACGCCAGAGCCGTCTCCGAACGCGCCCTCACTGCCATCCGACACAAGCTGGACGCCTTGCCGGGGCTGGACGATGTCGCGGCGGTCGCCGACCGCGCCGCGTTGCTGCGGGCCGGCGGCGACCTGGCAATCCGCCTCAACAACAGCCGGCAAGCGCTTCGCAACACGGAGGCAGCGCTGCGCGCCGCCCTGGATGCGATCCCCGACGTTCCCCTCGACGAAGCGGCGCTGGCGGCAACCGCCGCCCCCTCTGAGGGGTCGCTGGAAGCCGCCAGCGCGGCGCTGCTTCAGGCCGAAGCCCAACGTGACCAGGCGGTTCGTGAACAAGCCGCTCGTGAGGCGGAAATCCAGAACCAGCAGGCCAGGCTGGCGGCGCTGGAAAGCAGCGTGCGGTTGCCCGCTGACGCTTTGACCACCGCCCGCGCCCACCGCGACGCCCTGTGGGCGCACCTCTGCGCCCCCAGCCTAGAGCAACGTCAGCCTGACTGGCACAGTCGGGTTGACAAAGTTGCTCGCGAAAACAACGAACTAGACCGCGCTGACTGTTCCAGTCAGCCTACAAGTGGTCTAGTGCCACCGGACGCAGCGACGGCCATCCAGCTCGACCGCGCGATGCGGCAGGCCGACGCCATTGCCGACACGTTGATCGCCCACGGCCAGGAAGTCGCTCAGGCCAATGAGGTGCGGCTGCGGCTGCAGGCCTTGCAGCGCGCGCAGGCGACGCAGGCGGAGACGGTCCGGCAGGCTGCATTGGCGGTGATCGATGCGCGTGCGGCCCTGCTGGCGATCGCCCGCACCGCCGGAGGCAACACCGGCGACGCCCCTGCCCTGCGGCGCTTCCTGCACGCTCGGGCCAAGGCCGTCGCCTGCCGTGCGGCCCGCGATGCCGCCGCCGACGCGTTGCGCGACCTGACCGCGGATCTGACGACGCTGGGTGAACGGCTTGCCACGGCAATGAAAGTCACCCCGTGCACCCTGTCCGAACTCGGTGCCCTGCTGGCCGAGGCAGATCGGCGGACGGATGCCCAGCGCAATCTAGCCGCGCAGCGGCAGTCGCTCATCGATCAGGCCGAAACGCAGCGTATGGAGCAAGCCGCCACCATGCTTCGTGCCGACGAGGCAGAGCGCGCATTGACCACCTGGGAAACGGCTTGGCGCAAGGAAGCCGCCGCCTTGGGCCGCCCAGAAAGCGAGATGCCGGCCGCCGCCACTGAAGCTTTGGTGCAGATCGAGGACCTTCGTAAGGCCGAAGCATCGGCAGCCGAGAAGCAGGTTCGGATCGACAGCATGCGCGCGGCGATTGACCTGCTTGCCGCGCGGGTCACCGCCCTGCAGCCTTTGGCGCCGGCGCTGTCGCGGATGCCGCCGATCGAAGCGGCCAGGTCATTCGGCCAGCGTCTGCAGACCGCCTTGCAGGATGCCGCCCGGTGCCGCGATGCCGATCAGCGCGTCGAGCAGGCCGAGGCGAAACGCTGCAACGCCGTCGCCCAGGCTGGCGAGGCCGCACGCACCTTGGCTGGCCTGCGCGCCGCCCTGGGTGCCGCCACTCTGGGTGCCGCCACTCTGGGTGCCGACAGCAACGAGGCCGCCGAACGCCAACTGCAGCGTAGCCGAGTTGCTGTGCTGACGCGGACCGACAAGGCCGAGGCCCTGCGTCAACTGGCGGTGCAAGGTGCCAGCCTGAGCATCGAAACATTGGTGGCCCGCGCCGCAGCCACCACGCCGGAGGCCGACGCCGAAAGACTGCAGGCGATCGATGCCCGCCACCAGCAGCGCCAGGCCGAGCTGGAGGCGGCGCGGGCCGCGGCCACCGCCGCCGCCGCCGCACTGGATCAGGCCGGTCATGGCCTGGAGGCTGCCGAGGCGGCACAACGGCGTGAAGCGGCCCAGGCCGCGCTGGCCCGCACCGCCGAGGAGGCGCTGGTTCTGCACGCCGCCCACACCCTGCTGCAGACAGCGCTCGATCGTCAGGCAAGCCGGGCCGATCAACCCCTGCTGGCGCGCATCGGCACGGTGTTCCGCACCATCACCGGAGGAGCCCAGGCCGGCGTGCGGGTCGAGGACAGCCGCGATGGGCAGACCATGGTGGCGCTGGAGGCAGATGGCATCACCCGCAAGTCGCTCGCTCACCTCAGCGAGGGCACCAGCGACCAGCTCTATCTTGCGCTGCGCGTTGCGGCGCTGGAGGATTATGCGGCCAGCACGTCGCCGCTCCCCTTCGTCGCCGACGACATCCTGCAGACCTTCGACGACCCGCGCACCGCCGCGGCCCTGCAGGCGCTGGTGTCGCTCAGCCAGCAGGTGCAGGTCATCGTGCTGACGCACCATCCGCATGTCGGCGCGCTCGCCGCTTGTCTCGGCGAGGCGGTCCGGGTCATCTCGCTGCGGAACTGACCAGGGCAACATCAGCTGGTTGTGGTGGCGCTTGCCACCTAATATCACAAAATTGGCTACACCGTCGAAGCGTGCGGAATGACTACTTCCTCGCTGACTTCCGGCGCGACCCGCACCCGCATTTCCATATCGCGCGTTTCCGGGCCGAGCAGAGCGCCGACAACCATGAGCAGCCCAGCGATGGCCAGCAGCACCACCGGCCCAAACACATACGGCATCACCGACGAAAGACCCAGCAGGTAAAGCCCGGTAAAGGCCGGAATGACCACGGCGGCGCTATAGCCGATACCGTATCCGCTCGCCCTGATGTGCGTGGGGAACCGCTCCGCGATATAGGTTGTGACGATCCCCCATGGCGATACGATCAGTATATAGAACGCTATCGTGACGACCGCGGTTTCAAGTGTCGAGGCCCCGGCACGGGCATGGGCAACCAGCAGGTAATACAGGCCGGTTCCGCCGATCAGTACCGCCAGCCCGCACAGCACGATCGCCCGGCGGCGGCCGATCATTTGGCTGAGCAGGCCACAACCGACAAACCCGAAGAACAGGATGATGCTTCCGCCCAGGAAGATATCGGAGGTCATTCGCGCCGGGACATGCAGTTGCTGGATCAGGATTCCGGGCAGGATACTGGCGACCTGCGAGGCGAACCAAAAACCAACCATCATCACGAACACCTGCAGAAGGTTGCGCCGGTGATGCCCAGAAAACAATGCTTTCAGCGGCGCCGGGCTTTTCTCGCTTTCAAGCCAGACCGGTGATTCCGGCACGGACCGATAGAATAGCAGGAACGCGAAGGCCAGCACACCGCCGCATACGAAGGCAGCTCGCCAGCCCCATTGGATGTATTGCTCATGCGTCGTTATGCCCAGCAGAAAACTGGTCACGGCGGAAACCAGGGCGAAGCCGATGGGAAACGCGCCTTGCAGCACACCGCCTACGAAGCCGCGGCGCTGCTTCGGGACCATCTCCAACGCTAGCGTATTGTTGGATGTGTATTCGCCGCCCATGAAGACGCCGTCAATGAAGCGCAGGCCAATGAGCAGGATCAGCGACCATACGCCGAGCGTGGCGTAGCCCGGCAGCAAGGCAATGAGCAAGGTGAACACGCCGAAGCCGGCAATGCTGATCATTGTGGTCCGGCGGCGGCCCATCTTGTCCGCCCAATGGCCGAAGATGACCGCACCGCAAGGGCGTCCGAACAAGGTGGCGGCAAAGGTAAAGAAGTAGATCGTCGTGCTGGCCGCCGCACTCAGTCCAGGCGGCTCGAAGTAGCCGACAACCGGCGCGAGTGCGAGCACCGGCAGGTAGATGTCGAAGAAGTCGACCGCGAAACCGATGCAGCCGGCGAGAATCGTCCGCCTGACCGCCGGCGACAGCCGTACCGCGCTGTAAAGTCCCGAATCCATGCGTCTCTCCCTGGGTATTTTCTTGAAAACGACCGTTCCGCCGGCTCGGGGCGGTTCGCCGGCCGACGAGGACAGTCCACAGCAGTGAGCATTTCCGGATATTGTACCAGTTGCCCGGCTTCTCCGGAATACGCCCGACGAAGCAAGATGGTTGCGGAATGGCCGCGGTACCGTCAGCATGCCAGCGGGTCTGGCGGCCTGAGGGGCATTGCGGAGCCGGATCACTCCTGCGGCAGCGGCCGGGGCTTGCCATGGTCGTCGACGGCAACCAGCACGAACTCCGCCGCCGTCACCCGCACCCGCTCACCCTGGTTTCGCCTCGGCACATAAAGCGGCTTCGCGCAGGCTGGAATCGCGCAAAAGCGCGATTCTGCGCGAGTAGCCGCGTGAAACGATGAGCGAGAGCGGTTCACCCTCGGTGGAACCGCTCTCGGCCTCGACGCCAACGGTGATTGAGCTGCGGCCGGTCCTGATGACGTCGGTATAGACGCAGACGACGTCGCCGACCTTCACCGGCTGCAGAAAGCTCAGGTTCGATACCGCGGCCGTTGCGACCCGGCCCTTCGCCCGCGTGCCCGCCGCAACCCCTGCCCCCAGATCCATCAGCGACATGATCCAGCCGCCGAAGATGTCGCCGTGCGGGTTGGTGTCGGCCGGCATCGCGACGGTGCGCAAGGACAACTCGCCCTGCGGCTGATGAGGGCTGTTCTGCATCGAGGCATCCTTCTGCTATAATCGCACCATGATGACCGATATCCTGCTGCGGCACGACAGCGACAACATCGCTACCCTGACGTTGAACCGCCCGGCGGCGCGCAACGCCTTGTCGATAGACCTGATGCGGGCGCTCGACAGCGAACTCGCTGCCATCGCCGAAGACCCGACGGTGAAGGTCGTCGTCATTGCCGCCAACGGCCCGGCCTATTGCGCTGGGCACGATCTGCGGGAAATCCGCGCCACCCCGACCCGCGCCGCCTACCAGGCGGTCTTCGCCCTGTGCTCTCAGTTGATGCAGCGCATTGTCCGCCTGCCCAGGCCGGTGATCGCCCAGGTGCATGGCGTCGCCACCGCCGCCGGCTGTCAGCTCGTCGCCTCGGCCGACCTGGCCGTGGCCGCCGATACCGCCCGTTTCGCCACCCCGGGCGTCGACATCGGCCTGTTCTGCTCCACCCCGATGGTTGCCCTGTCACGCGCGGTCGGCCGCAAGCCGGCGATGGAGATGCTGCTGACCGGCGAGATGGTTCCCGCCACCCGCGCGCGGGAGCTTGGGCTGATCAACCGCGTCGTTCCAGCCGCCGATCTGCAGCCGGCCACGCTTGCCCTGGCCGCGCAGATCGCCGGCAAAAGCCCGCTGACCGTGGCGATCGGCAAGGAAGCCTTTTACCGCCAGGCAGAGATGTCGCTGGCCGACGCCTACGCCTATGCCGCGGAGGTCATGACCCGCAACATGATGGCCCGCGACGCCGAGGAAGGCATCGATGCCTTCCTGTCGAAGCGTTCGCCGCAATGGACCGGCACTTGATCGTGCAACGCCGAATCCTTATACCGGCAGCCCGAAGGGATGACCGGTATGCCGGCAGGGTTGCCACATGGACGTGTCATGCGGCTGCCCGCGAAATCAATATGATACCAACGGCCCGACCGTCAGAGAACGGTCAATGCTTTGGACCGTTGGTGTCAGGTGAGCGGCAGCGATGAAAGATCCCTACGAAATCCTGGGCGTCCAGCGCACCGACAATGAGGCTGCAATCCGCGCCGCGTTCCGCAAGCTGGCCAAATCGCACCATCCCGACGTCAACCCGGACAAGCCAGATGCCGCGGCCCGTTTCGGCGAGATCAGCTCGGCCTACGAGCTGCTGTCCGACAAGGACAAGCGCGCCCGCTTCGACCGTGGTGAGATCGACGCCGAAGGCCACGAGGTGCATCAGCAGCGCCAGTATTATCGCGATGCACCCGGTCATGAACGCTATGAGGCTGCCGGCGGCTTCAGCCAGGAAGACCTTGAAGCCTTCATGGCCCAGGCGTTCGGCCAGGCTGGCCGACGCTCTGACTGGGGTGCCACCGGGCGGCCGATGGCCGGGCGCGACATGCAGTATTCGCTGACCGTCAGCTTTGTCGACGCGGCCACCGGGACCACGCGCCGGCTGACCCTGCCCGAGGGCAAGACGCTGGATGTGCGCATCCCACCGGGCACCGAGGATGGGCACGTGCTGCGCCTGCGCGGTCAGGGTAGCCCCGGCCTGAACGGCGCCCGCGCCGGCGATGCGCTGATCGAGATCACCGTTGCCACCGATTCTCGCTTCCATCGTGAGGGCGACGACATCATCACGCAGGTGCCGGTCAGCCTGAAGGAAGCCGTGCTGGGCACCTCCTTGGAAGTGCCGACCATTCACGGGCCGGTGCGTCTGTCGGTGCCCGCCGGCTCCGGCACCGGCACACGCTTGCGGCTGCGCGGCAAGGGCATCCGCCAGGGCCATCAGTTCGTCGAGCTGAACGTCGTGGTGCCACCCGGTGACGAGCCGGAACTGGCGGAGTTCCTCAAGACCTGGACACCAAGGCACGGCTTCAGCCCGCGGGAGGGATCATGATGCGCCTTACCGCCGTCATCGCCATGTTTCCCGACCTGCGGGAGAAGGAGTTGCACCGCTGGGTGGAACGCGGCTGGGTGCGGCCCGAGGGCAACGAGCCCGACTGGGTGTTCCAGGAGGTCGACATCGCCCGCGTCAGGCTGATCCACGACTTCCGGCATGCCATGGCGGTATCCGAGGAAACCATGCCATTGGTGCTGTCGCTGCTCGATCAGGTCTACACCCTGCGCGGCCAGATGCGCGCCTTTGCCCGCGCGGTGGAAGGCCAGCCAGAGACGGTGCGGGCGGCAATCCTGGCCGCGTTGCACCGGTAACGTTCCGCCACAGCCTGGCCCGCGCAAAGGGCGCCGCGCCCGCCGGCACATGTCCGCGGTGACGCAGCCCAGCCGCCCCAGCCTGGCGATTACACTACGAGACAGAAATGAACAATATTTAGGAAATATTTCTTGACAGGATCAAGTGCGTCGGCTAAACGCCGGTGACTGCAACCAGCGCGGCGCCGCATGACCAATTATACAACCGAAACAATGCCGGTTTGCCCGGCCGACGTTTTCATGCATATCATTGTTGCCTTTCTGGCGCCGATGTTCCTCGTCAGCGCCGGCGGCGACGCAGCCGTGGCCCGCGCCGCCGCCGCACAGACCGTCGAATCCTATACCGCCCGCAATCCGCTGCATCTGCTCGCCATCGCCCAGATGATCGCCCTCGGTTTCGGCGTGCTCAGCTCCATGACCCTGTCCATGACCGACAGCCTGTCCATCCCGACGATCCTGCGCCTGCGCGGCAACGCCGCCAGCCTCAATCGGGCGGCGGAGCAGTGTCGCCGGGCGCTCGCCGGCAAGGCCGCGCAGGATTGCCTTGCCAGTGAGTTCGATCCGCAAGCCGAGCAGATGCACGAGGAGGCGATGATCGCCGACCTGGCCCGTGCTGAACAGCGCCTGGCGGAGATCCAGCAGCGGAACCGGGTGCCGCCGGAACCCGCTTCCCTAGAGCAACATCAGCCTGACTGGAATAGTCGGGCTGATAAAGTTGCTCGCGAAAACAATGGGCTAGACCGCGCTGACTGTTGCAGTCAGCCTGAAAGCGGTCTGGTCGCCGCTGCCGCCCCGTCACAGCCTGTCGACCCGCCCCAAGTAGCCGTCACATCAAAGCCAGGCGACCTAGCTCAGGCAGCCGCCCCGGCGCGGACCGCTCCGGCACGAGCGGTCACGAACCAGGCCGCCCTGGCGCCGCTGGCGCCGCCACCGCCAGCGGCCGGCCCTGCGCGCGAAATCCCCGCGGCCGCCGGCAGCCTAGCCGGCGCCGTCCCAGTAACCGTCGGACGGCCTCCGGTCCCACCATCCCCCGGACCTCTCCCAGCCCAGCCCGACCCGGCCGCTGAGGACGCCCATCGCCGCAATGCCTGGGCCGCCGGGATGGCCCGCGTCGCGCGGGAACTGACCAGCAACCTCACCAGCCTGCCGCCTGCGGAGCGTCGGGCCGCCGGCATCCGAGCTGCGGCCCTCAGCTCCGTTGCCCAGGAACTTCTCTCCAACGATCCAATGCCGCCATCGCTGTTCAAACTGCCTAGGCCATAGTGTCCTGCCGCCAAAGTTCATCGCCGCGAGCGACCGACGTAGCGATTTGAGCGTGATCCGAGCAGGTGGCATCACCGGAACGGTGAATCACGCGATCAAACAACAAGACAGAGAGGGGTCCGTGAGCCGAGGCGAACGGAAACCGGTCTAGCAGGCCACTGAGAACGAGAAATTAGCGTCCGATCAAAACTATCATATGCCGTCTCGGCACTTGAAGCAGCCTTGCCGGAGAAAAACCTCTGCCGTTCGCCAGCGGCAGCCCTCGTCCACCGCCGCCGATCCGCTTGACTCCCGCACCGCGATCCCACAAGGCGACGTCATGCAAACCCGCGGCCTGACCGATCTGCAGGTGAACGGCTATGCCGGCGTGGACTTCAACGACGCGGCATTGACGCCCGAGGCGCTCGATCACGCCTTGCAGGCCATGCGCGCCGCCAATGTCACCACCTGCCTGCCAACCCTGATCAGCGCGAGTGAAAGTTCGCTGGCAGCTCGGCTCGCCGCACTGGATGCAGCGGCCGCAGCCAGCCGTCTTGGCCCCGGAATGGTGCCTGGCTTCCACCTGGAAGGCCCGTTCCTCAATCCCGCCCCCGGCTATGCCGGCTGCCATCCGCCGGATGCCATGGTCCCTCCGGACATCGGCATGCTGGACCGCCTGATGAAACCGTTGCGCCGCCCGATCCTGTTGCTGACGCTTGCCCCTGAACGTCCCGGTGCCATAGCGCTGATCCAGTGGGCGCGGATGCATGGCATGGCCGTGGCGATGGGCCATACCGCGGCAACCACGGCCATCATCGGGCAGGCGGCAGCGGCCGGTGTCACGCTCAGCACCCATCTTGGCAACGCGCTGCCCCAGCCGCAGCCGAAATTCCTTAACCCATTGATGGCGCAACTCGCCGCGGATGACCTGCACGCCAGCTTCATCGCCGACGGCATCCATATCCCCCGCGATGCCTTGAAGGTCCTGCTGCGGGCGAAGTCTCCGGCCCGTTCGATCCTGGTCAGCGACGCCACTGCCGCGGCCGCGGCACCGGCGGGATTGTACCGCTTTGCCGACATGACCATTGAGCGTGCCGCCGACGGTACTGTGTGCCTGTTGGGCGCCTCGACCCTCGCCGGATCCGCTCTTTGCCTCGACCAGGCGGTGCGCAATCTCGTGGACTGGAATTTGGTCGACGCACCCACTGCGTGCGCCATGGCCTCCAGCCAGCCGAACGCGCTGCTGGCCCCTGCGCTTGCCTTTCACGCGGTCACGCTGCCTGCCACCCAGGTCGCCTGGACCCAGGAGCTGTGTCCAATGGGTCCTGCGACGATTTAATCACGCCAGAAACCTTTTGTTTACCAATCGCTTGGTATGCTTCCCTCAGCGAAAAACGCAACTCCGTCAGGCTCGGTGGACAGAACGGCCATTTCCTGGCTTCCCCGCTTGGGAAAGGCCTGTCTGCCCCGTGACCCTCGCTTCGTCAGCAATGCTGACCATGCACGCCGAGCCGCGACGCGATCGCTCCGCGCCGGCATCGGCAACCGTGGCGACATGCCGTCTGTGCGGCACCCGGCTGCACCGCAGCCTGATCGATCTGGGTTGTCTGCCGCTGGTGGCCCGCACGCTGGAAACGGCGACTGCCGAGGCGCCAACCTATCCTTTGCACATCCAGATGTGTGAGGAGTGCGGACTCGTGCAGACCTCCAACCTTAGCGCCCCCAACCTTGGCGGCCAGGTGCTCGCGGCGCCCCCGGCCAGCGGTCTGTCCTTCCGCTCCGTCACCTGCGTCCATCAAGCCGGACGCTATGCCGAGGCTGCGCGCAAGCGGCTGCGGCTGGATCAGAATTCGCTGGTCATCGAGATCGGCTCTAACGACGGCTACCTGCTGCGTCACTTCCATACCGCTGGCGTCCCGGTGCTGGGCATAGAGCCCGCACCGGATGCCGCCGCGGCCGCTGCACAGCAGGGCGTACCCACCGAAGTCGTTCGTTTCGATACGGAAACCGCCATGCAGATCGCGGTTCGGCACGGCCGGGCCGACCTCGTCATCGCCAACAACGTCCTGCCCCACGTCCCCGACCTGTTCGATTTTGCCGCGGGTTTTGCCAGCATCCTCAAGCCAAACGGCGTCCTATCGCTGCAGGTGCCGCATCTGCTGTCGCTGCTGCAACGGGGCCAGTTTGATCTGTTCAGCCACGACTCCTACACCTATCTCTCACTGCAGGTGCTGGAACGGATCCTGCGCTCTGTGGGGCTGCGCATCTTCGACGCCGAGCGGGTCGCGGATGAGGGTGGATCGTTACGCGTGCAGGCCTGCCACGCCGAATGTCCATACGTGGCGAAGCCTGGTCTGAAGTCGGTTCGGATGCTGGAGTCGTTCGGCGTGCTGGACCGGCCGGACCTGTTCACCGGCTTCAGCGAGCGGGTCGCCGCGCTGCGCGAGGACATCCGCATGTTCGTGCACATCCGCCGGCAGGCCGGGCGCCATGTCGCCGCCTATGGCGCAACTGCCCGGTGCAGCATGATGCTGAACGTCTGCGCGCTGACGCGGGATCAGATCAGTTGCGCCGCTGACCTCGACCCAGCGAAGCAGGGGCAGTGGCTTCCTGGCAGCCTGATCCCGATCGTGTCAGTCGACGCGGTGCTGCAGGCACCGCCAGACGACCTCATCATCCTGCCCTGGACCCAGGCTGTTGAGGTCGCCGCCCCGCTGCAGCCGCTGCGTCAGCGGGGCACTCAGCTATGGACCCCGATGCCGCGCATTGCCCGGGTGTAGCGCAATCCGGCCGCGGTCTGGTACTGTCACTCCCGGCAGCGACGACGGGGCAGACAACATGGGTTCGCGAGACGGCGCCTTGGCGCGCGCACTCGGTTTCTTCGACTCGAACTGCTTCCGCGATCGCCTGGCGGATCTGGTAGCGATCCCCAGCACCTCTCAGGACGCCGGGCATGCGGATGACGTGCAGCGTTACTTGGCGGAGGGCATCCAGCCGTGGCTGCGGCAGATGGGCTTCGACGTTGAGATCTTCCCAAACCCGTCTGCAGGTTTCGGCCCGATCCTGCTGGCCGAACGGCTGGAGGGTCCAGACCGGCCGACCATTCTGACCTACGGCCACGGCGACACTGTTCGCGGCCTGGACGACCAGTGGCGCGCGGGGCTCTCGCCCTGGCAACTGACCCAAGAAGGCGACCGATGGTATGGTCGCGGTTCAGCGGACAACAATGGCCAGCACGCGCTGAACCTGACCGCGCTGCAGGCCGTGCTGCAGGAGCGGAACGGCAGGCTTGGCTTCAACCTGAAGCTGGTGCTGGAGACCAGTGAGGAACGCGGCTCAGTCGGCCTGCGTGACTTCGTGGCCCGCCACGCCCAGCGCCTGGCCGCCGACGTGCTGATCGCCAGCGACGGCCCCAGGGTAGCGCCCGGCATCCCCACCATCGCCACCGGCACGCGGGGCACCTGGCACTTTGACCTGGTGGTGGATCTGCGGCCGGGCGGGGTGCATTCGGGCCATTGGGGCGGTCTGATCACGGACCCGGCGATCGTCCTCAGCCACGCGCTGGCCAGCCTGATGGACCGCAGCGGCAAGATCCTGGTGCGCGACTGGCTGCCCGCTAACGGTGTGCCGGCGGCGGTGCGCAGCGTGCTGCAAGGCTGCCCAGCTAGCGACGAAGCAGCCGGCGATGGATCAGCCGGCACGGATCCCGATTGGGGCGAGCCAGGCTTGACCGCGGCCGAGAAGATCTACGGCTGGAACAGCTTCATTGTCCTGTCGATGCTGTCCGGCCGGCCGGAGAATCCGGTCAATGCCGTTGCCCCGAACGCGCGGGCGCACTGCCAGATCCGCTACACCGTCGACAGCGATCCCGCCCGCTTCCAGGCCGCCTTGCGCGAGCATCTCGACGCCCACGGCTTTGCCGACGTCCAGGTTCAGAACGCCGGCGTCCGCATGCCGGCCAGCCGCACCGATCCCGACCATCCCTGGGTCCGCTGGGCCGTGCGCAGCATGCAGGCGTCATTGCATAAGCGGGTGCAGGTCATCCCCAACTCCTCCGGCGGGCTGCCCGGCGACGTGTTCGTGGACCATCTTGGCGTCCCGCTGGTCTGGATCCCGCACAGCTACAACGGCTGCCAGCAGCACGGCCCCGACGAACACCTGCTGCTCGGTCCGGCGCGGGAGGGCCTGGCAGCGTTCGCCGGCCTGTGGTAGGATCTGGGTGAAGCGGGCACACCTTGAGCCAGACGGCCGCCCGAGCGGTTCGAAGCCAGTCAGCCGGTCGGCCTCAGATCGGAACGGCGTTGATCCGGTGAACCAGGGCATTGGCAAAGTCGTCCGTCCGGGCCGCGCCGCCGAGGTCGCCGGTGCGAACCTTCTCCGTGTTCAGCACGGTGTCGATGGCCTTGCGCAGCGCCTGGGCCTGATCGGCGAGCCCGACATGATCCAGCATCAATCCGGCTGCGAGCAGCAGCGCGGTGGGGTTGGCAATCCCCTTGCCGGCGATGTCGGGGGCGGAGCCATGCACCGCCTCAAAGATCGCGGCACGCTCGCCGATATTGGCACCGGGCGCGGCGCCCAGGCCGCCCACCAGTCCGGCGATCAGGTCGGACAGTATATCGCCGAACAGGTTCGTCGTGACGATCACATCGAACTGCCAGGGATTGAGCACCAGTTGCATGGCGCAGGCATCGACAATGCGCTCATCGCAAACGATGCGGTCGGCGTACTCCTTGGCGATCTCCCGCCCGGCTTCCAGAAACACCCCGGTCAGCGCCTTCAGCACATTGGCCTTGTGCACCAGGGTGACCTTCTTGCGGCCCAGCTTGACCGCATGCTCGAAGGCATAGCGGACGATCCGCCTGGACCCGTCACGGGTGTTGACCCCGGAGGAGATCGCCACGGCATGCGGATCGTCCCCAATCGGAATATAGTGCTCAAAGGCGACGTACAGGCCCTCCAGGTTCTCCCGCACCAGGATCAGGTCGATGTTCTCGAAGCGCCCGCCTGGTATCAGGGAGTGTGCCGGGCGCAGGTTGGCGAACAGGTGGAACTCCTCGCGCAGGCGAACATTGACGGAGCGGAAGCCGCCGCCCACCGGGGTGGTCAGCGGCCCCTTCAGCGCCAGCCCGTTGCGGCGGATACTATCCAGCGTGGCCTGCGGCAAAGGATCGCCGCCCGTCTCGATGCCTGCCAGGCCACCCTGCTGACGGTCCCATTCGAACGGAGCGCCAAGGGCGTCAAGCACCCGAACCACGGCCTCGACAATCTCAGGCCCAATGCCGTCACCCGGGATCAATGTGGCTGGGATCTTGTTGCTGCCGTGACTGGTGGTGCTCATGCGGTCGGGCTCTTGAGAAGGTTGTCCGGAAGCGACGATGATAGGCCGCTCGCGCACGCGATGATACTATCCAGCGAAACCCAGGTGTCCCGACACCATGATGGACGGCGGTATGGGCGCCTGACCTTGCCACAGGCCTGCCACTTGGCGCGGCCTCGCCTATGCGTCGCGCCATTGGCTATAGACGGCTGCCTCGGCACAAACGCGGCCGCCCGGTTCGGCGACCTGCCACATGGTCACGTTCTCGATCCAGAACCGCCGGCCAGACTTGGCAATCCGCAGCCCCCGGTAACCCGTGGCGAAGCCGGCGCGTCTAACCGCCTCGATCAACCGGTCGCGGTCCGCCTGATCGGGCGCTTCGGCCGACTGCCGGGAGGCAAGCTGCGTCATCTCCGCCCAGGTGAAGCCGAAGCAGGCCTGCGCCGCGCGGTTGGCGTAGATGAAGCGCGGGTCGGCAGCGGTGTTGTGCACCAGCAGGCAGAACGGCGCGTCCTGATACATCCAGCGTGCCGCGGCATCAGGATCGAGTCCCTCCGGAAGCAGGCTTGTGCCAACCAGCTTAAGGTAGGTGTGGGCAATCAAGCCGGCAAAGGCAGCATCACAAGCCAGGACAAACCTGCTGGGACCAGGGGTCCGCGGATCAAGCTCGGGGATCTCGGTCATCGGTCTCATTCGGTTCACTGTGGCGAAGGCTGGTGTGGCGGCTCGGAAGTCCACCGTATCGTGGATCAGCCGGGCCGGCATCATCGCGCTGCGCCGGTCGGCGCGAAGCGTGTCCTGCCGACCGTCAGCGTGCCGGCAACTGAGCCACAGACCATGACCGACATTGGGACGTTGACCGCCCCCTGCCCGGCTTGCAGTTCGATGGCGGCGACAGCAGCGCAGGCACCATTGGCCGACGACCCACGTCGGGTCGGCCAACTCAGTGTTGAGTGGAGGATCATGCCGGGCTGCAAGCTCGTCGGCAGCACCACGGGCCCTGGGTGCATGTGCGCTGTGCCTGGCACCACCCATGTCACCGGCAGCATCCGATGATCCGCGTCGAACAGGCTCATCTGCGGCAGCGGCGACACGCTGCAGGCCGCCGCCCCGGCGTTCGTCAGCAGCAGCAGGACGCCGCTTTGGCCCTGAGCCGTTGCGGCATCGGCCTTGCTTGCAACCGTCGAGAGCGACAGTTGGGACGCCTGGCACGGCGGGATTGATGCGGCGAAGGCAGGACCGGTCAACACGAAGGCGATCGCCGTCAGAAGGGGCACGGCCTTAATCCTTGCCGACGAGCAGTTCTGCCTGACGATCAGGACGCGGGGAAGCCGGTTGGCCGGGCAGACGACTGCCGCGACGATGGAACGACGGACAGAGAGCGCACACCTTGAGCACCATGGATCAGCACGCCCTCGATGTCCGCCGTGGCCGAGGGACCTGTCTGGAGCACGGCATAGTACGCCTGGCGCCACTCCGGACGGCGGTAGGCATGGTGGATGTTCGCGACGATGTCCGCCGGATCAAGCAGGACGATCAGGTGCTGCGGCAAATAGCCCAGCGTGTTCACGCCCAGATCGTCATCGGTCAGGCAAACCGATCCGGTCTCGGCCACGGCAAAACGCGCGCGCACCACACCGTAGTCGACATCGGCAAGGTCTGTCGGCTTCATGTCCGCATGCAGTATCCTGTTGCCGACGATCTCGGGCGCCACGGAGCAGATCACCTTCGCGCCGGCAAGCTTCGCGCGGACGGCGTCCAGTCCGTCGTTGCCTTCAACCGGCAGCAACGTGCCGCCCATCTTCTCCAGCATGGTGCCGAAGGCGGCCGAAAGGTCGGCCGGCGAATGGTCGTCGAACAGCGGAACCGCGGGTTCCGGTCGGTCGAGCTTGGGCGCGTGGGCGCGGACGGCGGCCAATATGTCATCGCGCGCGCTCATGGCTTGCTTCCGCGGTTCGCTTGATACCACTGATGGAAGGTCTGGTTTGGCGGATGCGGCATCTCACGGCCACGCCCCCAGGTGTTCAACCGGTTGTAGACAAGGAAGCGCGGCAGATGGTGCAGCGCGCTGTCGGCCACCGGCAGCGCCGCCCGGTACAGCTTCGGGCTGGCCAGGATTGCCCCCGCCGCCTGCATCATCGTCTTCTTCAGCACCGGCAGCTCGTGCGTCTCCGCCATCACCTTGCGCCAGCCGGCGATCTGCTCGTGGATGTTGATCTTCACCGGGCAGACATTGGTACAGCTTCCGTTCAATGTGGAGGCAAAGACGATGTTGCTGTATTTGCGTGCGCTGAAGGTGGGATTGATGATCACGCCGATCGGTCCGGCATAGGTCGCGCCATAGCTCAGCCCGCCGCTGCGACGGAATACCGGGCAGGTGTTCATGCAGGCGCCGCAGCGGATGCACTTCAGCGATGACCAGAACTGCTCCAGGCCCAGACGCTCCGAGCGGCCGTTGTCTACCAGCACGACGTGCATCTCGCCGCCCTTGCGGGGACCACGGAAGTGCGAGGTGTACTGCGTCATCGGTGAGCCCAGCGCACTGCGCGACAGCAGCCGGACGAACACCGCCAGATGATCCAGGCGGGGGATGACCTTCTCGATTCCGGCCGAGACGATGTGCAGCGGCGGCGTGTTGGCCGACAGGTCGGCGTTACCCTCGTTGGTGCACACCACCACGCTGCCGGTCTCGGCGACGGCGAAGTTGCAGCCGGTCATCCCGGCCTCCGCCGCCAGGATCAGCGGCCGTGTCGCATCCCGCTGCTGCTCGGCCAGGTAGTTCGGGTCGTCGTTGTCGGCGTCCGAACCCAGCTTCTCAGCGAATATGCCGGCCACGTCTGAGCGCAGCTTGTGCACGGCGGGCACCACGACGTGGCTGGGGGCCTCGTTGTCCAACTGCTGGATCCGCTCGCCCAGGTCGGTCTCGATGATCTCGATCCCGTGCTCGCCCATGAATTCGCGGAAGTTGCATTCCTCCGTCAGCATCGACTTGCTCTTGATCAGGCGTTTGGCGCCGTGGTCACGCAAGATGTCCAGCACGACCTGATTGTGTTCGGCGGCATCCCGTGCCCAGTGGACGTGGATGCCCTGGGCGCGGGCGTTGGTCTCAAACTGCTCGAGATACCGGTCGAGGTGGGTAAGCGTGTGCTCCTTGATGGCCGAGGCCAGGTTGCGCAGCTCCTCCCACTCCGGGATGCCGTGCATCTCCCGGTCGCGCTTCTGGCGCATGTCCCACAGCCGCTCATCGTGCATCTTCTCATGTTCAGTGGCGGCGATGAACCGGTTGGCTGCCTCCAGTTGATCCACGGGCCGGTCGCCCCGGATCTTGGCACCGCGCGGCTGAGGCTCACGCGTCCTGGAGCGTATCGGCTTTGAGGAGCCTTCCGCGTGGTCCAGACGTTTGCCATTACGCTGAACACCCTCGGCCTGGGCGGACACGAGATCACGATGCAGGACCCGATTGATCAACGGTGCTACGCTCATGCGCGTGCTCCGTTCAGGATCTGCGCGATATGGATGTATTTCAGCGGCAGCCCGAGACGCTCGGCGCAGCCCTGCTGATGCAGCATGCATGAGCTGTCGGAGGAGGTGATGTATTCCGCCCCGCACTGGTGCTGATCCTGCACCTTGTCGTGCCCCATCTTGGCCGACACGCCCGCCTCGAAGACGGAAAAGGTGCCGCCGAAGCCGCAGCATTCGTCGGGCCGGGCCAAATGTAAGAACTCGATGCCGCGCACCTTGTTGAGCAGATCCATCGGCTTGGAGAACGGCTCCTGCCGCAGCTCTGACATGCTGGCGATGTTGATCCCACGCAGCGCGTTGCAGTTGTTGTGCAGGGCGACCTTGTGCGGGAACTCCGCCCAGGGGAAGGCATCGACCTTCAGGATGTCGTGCAGGAACTCGACGACCTCGAACGTCCTGGCGCGGACCTGCTTGACCCCATCGGTCTGCTCGATCGCATCCAGGTTGTAGCGCACCTGGTGAACACAGCTACCCGACGGACACACGACGTAGTCATAGGGCGCGAAGTTGCGCACGAACAGCGCCTCGGTGGCCGCCGCTTCGGCATGGCAGCCGGTGTTCGTCATCGGCTGGCCGCAGCAGGTCTGATCGATCGGGTAGTCGACGTCGCAGCCGAACCGCTCCAGCAGCTCGAGCGTGGCGATGCCGACCTCGGGATGGAAGGCATCGACGTAGCAGGGGACGAACAATCCGACGCGCATGGCTTACCTCTCGTTGTTCAACCATAGTCAGCGGTGGGGACGACCTTGCCATGGCGACGGTCTCAGGCGCCGGCAAGGCCGCTGCCCACCATCTTGCGTGCATCGACCACCGCGTCGAACTGCTGTTCGGAGACGTCGCCGGACTGCACCGCCGCCTGCTTCAGGGTCAGGTCGTGGTCCATGGCGTAATGGGCGATGGCCGAGGCCTTGTCGTAGCCAATCACCGGGCTGAGCGCGGTCACCAGCATCACCGACTCCTCGACATACTTGGCGATGCGCTTTTCGTTCAGCTCGGTGCCTTCGACGGAATAGCGCCGGAACTTCTCGCTGCCGTCGGCCAGGATGCGCGCCGAGTGGAGGAAGTTGTTGATGATGATCGGGCGCATCGCATTCAGCTCGAAGTTGCCCTGGCTGCCGGCGAATGCCACCGCGGTGTCCTCGCCGATCACCTGGATGCAGATCATCACCATCGCCTCGCACTGGGTCGGGTTGACCTTGCCGGGCATGATCGAGCTGCCGGGCTCGTTTTCCGGCAGCAGCAGCTCACCCAGCCCGCAGCGTGGCCCGGAGGCAAGCCAGCGCATGTCATTGGCGATCTTCATCAGCACCACCGCCACGCCGCGCAGCGAGGCACTGGCGCGCACCATGGCATCCAGGGAACCTTGGGCGGCAAACTTGTTGGGTGCGGTGACATAGGGCTGTCCGGTCAGCGCGGCGATCCGCTCAGCGACCTTGACGCTGAAGCCGGGCGGCGCGTTCAGACCGGTGCCGACCGCGGTGCCGCCGATCGCCAGGTGCAGCAACCCCTTACGTGCTTGCACAACATCGGCCATTGCCTCACGCAGCTGGTGGGCATAGCCGGACCACTCCTGTCCGACGGTCAGCGGCACCGCGTCTTCCAGGTGCGTCCGGCCGATCTTCACCACGTCGTGCCACGCGGCTGCCTTCGCCTCGATGGTCCTGGCCAGCGCGTCCACCTGCGGCAGCAGGTGCTCGTCCAGCGCCTGCACCGCGGCGATATGCATGGCGGTCGGGAACGAGTCGTTGCTCGACTGGCCCATGTTGACGTGGTCGTTCGGATGCACCGGCGCCTTGCTGCCGAGTTCGCCGCCAAGGCGCTGGATGGCGCGGTTGGAGATGACCTCGTTGACGTTCATGTTCGACTGGGTGCCGGAGCCGGTCTGCCAGACGAACAAGGGGAAGTGGTCGTCGAGTTTGCCCGAGATGACCTCGTCGGCGGCCGCGATGATCGCCGTGGCCAGCCGGTCCTGCAATCGCCCGTCCGCCTGGTTGACCAGCGCGGCTGCCTTCTTGACCAGCCCATAGGCGCGGGAGACTTCCTTCGGCATGTGGTCGTTGCCGATCGAGAAATGCTGCAGGCTGCGCTGGGTCTGCGCACCCCAGTAGCGATCAGCTTGCACCTGGATGCTGCCCATCGAATCGGTTTCGGTCCGCTCGCCCTGCGCGGCGATGCCGATCGGGATGTCTTGCATGGCTTCGGTCACAGGATGGGTTCCTCAATGATCGGATAGATGAAATGGCGGAGCGCCCCGGGGATGACACCGGCGGATGATCCCGACGGGGCAGCCAGCCGATGCCGCGCCATACACTTAGGATTCGCCGACAAATACCCACTTCAAGGTGTTTGTTGGTTGAGTGCAATGGTATAGTTCGTTCTCCGTGGAATTTGGCGCGGGTGATATCGATCGCCTGCATGTCCGTCTCGGTGACCAGCACGCCCTTGGAGTACAGGTTGCCGTCGATCTCGCAGCAAACCTGGAGGTTTTTTCGGTTTTCGTGGCGCCGATCAGTTGGAGGATGACCGCGTGGCTGACCAGCGGCTTGCCGCGCCAGTTCTGGGTTATGTAGGCGAACAGGCGGTACTCGATCCTGTCCCACTTGCTGGCACCTGGCGGCAAGTGGGTCAAGTTTATCGCGAGGTTGGTCTCGTTGGCAAAGCGTTGCAGTTCGCGTTGCCATAGTTTGACCCCCGTTGCCGCCGCCGCAGTCGGCGGTGGTCGTCAAGCGCGTGGCACCGGGATAGCGCCCCAGTTGCAGCGGCGTGCTTGCTGAGGCAGGTAGAGGTACTAATCCGGGGAGTCCGATGAGCCATGCTCGATTGCTGTCAGTCGATAACTGCAGATAGGTGTGTCCTGCCTACAACGCACACTATCTAGATGCGCGTCGCCATCGATTTGAGAGTGCTTGGCACCGAAGCCGCCCTTCGCGGTATGGGGCGCTACACCCAGCAGCAGATATTTGAAGCATTGCGGGCTGATCCAGACCTGGAAGTATTTCTTTTGGTCCGGGACAAAGTAGACCCTGCTCGTTGTCTATACGATTGGATGCAGATGCCGCGCGTTCATCCCATATGGGTTGATGAGGGACTGGAGGGCGCCGACCCCGGAACATTGCCTCATTATGAATGGCTGCTACGCTATTCGCACCGGCTTCAGGCCACGCTGCAGAATCTTCGAGTTGACGTTTTCCATAACGCAACGCCGTTTGTCTTCTTTGGCCCCTACTACACCGGCCTTACTCGTGTTCCCGTGGTCGCCACGTGCTATGACCTGATTCCGCTAATTTTCCCACAAGACTACTTCAAAACGGTTGAAGGGCGAGACAGTTACTATCGTATGCTGCGTAACGTACGCTCGGCCACGCGCGTCGCCGCCATCTCGCGTTCGGCTGGGACAGACCTCCGTCTTTATACTGGCTACCCTTCACAGCAAATCGATATCGCATATCCATATGTCGAAGCGATCTTTCGTCCCGGAGATGTGGATAACGAAAGGCGTGTAGCAGCTTTGTGGGCGCTACGGGGATTGGTGCCCAAGGTGCCCCAGCGCTTTATACTCTCCGTCACGGGTATTCACCGCAGCAAGAACGTCAAGTTCCTACTGGATTGCTTCGCTGAAGCGAGACGGCACCGCGATTGGACCGGCTTGTCGCTTGTGATCGTGTTGCCGGCCACCTGGGCGATCGCTACATTTCATCAACAATTTGGCCAGCCTGCGGACATCATTCTTTTAGCTGATATTCCTGAAGAAACGCTACGCGATCTCTACATTTCCGCACAATTCGTCTTTCAGCCGTCACTTTACGAAGGGTTCGGCTATCCGGTCGCAGAAGCGATGCATTGCGGTGCCGCAGTCATCGGCACGCAAACCGCCTCAATTCCAGAGATAGCAGGCGATGCCGCGCTGATGGTCGGACCAACCGATCGAGAGGCCGGAACGGCAGCAATTCTTAGTCTCACCCTAAATCCAAGCGCTCGCGACCACCTCCGCTTGGCCGCCCCTTTGCAGGCCTCGGCTTTTGGCGACCCGTCAAGACTCGGCGCAGCGACAATAAGCTGTTGGCGTGCCGCGGCGGCGACCGCGCTTGAGCCGCCCCGCAGTCGCATAGCACTCTGGAGTTCGATGCCGCCGCTGGATTGCGGCATAGCTGACTACACAGCGGAACTTGCCGATGCATTGGCGGCAACCCACGAGGTTGATGTCTACACGGACGGAAGCTACATGCCGACGCCACGCGCCGCACCCAATATTCACTTTCGCCACGCGCGGGACTTCGATTCAGCCGAACCGGGTCTGAAGGACAATATCTTTCAGCTTCAGGTTCGCGAATACCAGGCATTCATGTATCCCGAAGTCCTGGCCCATGGCGGCAACGTGATGCTGCACGACATGGCGTTGGGTGCAGGCTTCTACGTTTTGTCTCGGCAAAGAAAACGCTTTGCCGAATTCGAGGACCGAATGCTTGCAGTTGAAGGCCCTGAAGCAATACGGGATTTAGGTGCCGCACGGGCCCGCTGCGGCGGTGAATTGGATGCAGAAGCGCTTACCGAAACGTTCGACCGTCACCGAATGCTGCGTTGGGCAATAAACGGCGGAGAGCGCATTCTGACCCACACCAACGCTTTTGCTCGGGACGTATTGCGACACTATCCTAACGCGCCAGTACGGGTCGTGCGGCAAGGCTACGGCGACCGCTTGGCGTTTATGCGACACCTTCCGCTGGCGATGTGGCGCCACCGCCTTGGTGTCAGCGCTAGCGGCATGGTCGTTGGTGTCTTCGGCATCGTTGGCCGCAACAAACGGGTGGAGCAGGCAATTGCGGCATTCGAACGCTTGTGGCAGACGCATCCTGGCAGCTTGCTAGTTATCGTGGGCAGCACTTACGACCGCACCTACGGAGAAGCGCTGGCAATGCAAGCCAGGAACTCTCCGGCCGCGTCACGCATAGTCATCAGTGACTATGCGCTACCAGAGATTTTCCATGCGCTCATCGGGATCTCTGACGTGCTGGTGAACCTGCGTTGGCCATCGCTTGGCGGTGTTTCGGCCGTGTTGTTGCGCGGCCTCGCTGCCGGCAAGCCGGTGATCATATCGGACATTCCGGACTGGCAAGAAATAGGGGGTGAAGCCTGCCTGCGCGTACTTCCGAACGACGATGAGATCGAGGGCATTGCGCGGCATCTCCTCCGGTTGGCCTCTGACACGACTGAGCGTGCGCGTCTTGGCCACATAGCGCGTGGTTGGTTCGAACGCGAGGCGACGCTAGATGTCATGGTTGCCGATCATCTAGCGGGCGGTCTTTTGCCGTCCGTCATGTCTGAAGAAGGCAGCGTATGATCAACTACAACCGTACTTGCAATATTGGGGACTTCGCTGACGAGGCGCTGCGTCAGACGATACGCGAGGTCTTCGCGCACGAACTGCCGCTGTTTCCACCAGATTACCCGGACGGCGTCGCGGATTCCAAACAGTGGGAGATCGCCATGGCGGTACGTGCGCTGCGTGATTTCGGCGTGCTACACCCTGGGGCACGTCTGCTTGGCATCGGCGCAGGCACCGAAGCAACGACCTTTTTCCTGTCGCGTCACGTGCACCAAGTGGTGGCCTCGGACATCTATGCCGGTGCTGGCCCATGGGCGGACGTCGCTCCAAGCGGTTTCCTGGCCGAGCCCCGCTTCTTCGCTGGCGCCATCCCCTGCACGCCGCGCCACATTCTGCCCCTGCATCAGGATGCGCGCGCACTTGACCTTCCGAATGAAGAATTCGACGGCGTTTTTTCTTCGGGTTCAATCGAGCATTTTGGCTCGCTGTCCTACGTTGCCAACGCCGCGTATGAAATTGGCCGCGTGCTTAAACCCGGCGGGATTGCCGCGATCGCGACCGAATTCAAGGTGGCCGGTCCCCCAGACGGAGATGGTTGGGATCCGAACGTCATCCTGTTCTCGCCGGAGAGGCTTCATCGTTGGATTGTTGAGGCAAGCGGACTCGAACTTGTGGACGCTCTGGAAACAACGCTGAGCGATGAGACCTTATCGGTGCAGCGCGACTTGCTCGGCTTTCTCGACGCAACCAAGAAAATTACTAATCCGGCACAGAAAATCGGGATCTATCCCAACCTTATTCTCTACCATGAGGGATACTTGTTCTGCTCGGTGCATCTGACACTCCGCAAGCCAATTTCCGATTGGGGCACGGCTAATCAATGGGCGTCACCGGACATAGCGACGCGCGAAGCCGTGGCGGTGGGAAGGCAGGACGCAGTCGCAGCCCTGGCTGCTGCCGCCGCTGGGCAGTCCATCGCTGAGTTTTTTCGGTTTGGCGCTCCCGACCGTCAACTGGCACACCGGGTCGAAACGCTGGAGGCGGAAAACGCGAGGCTGCGTGAGCGCGTTGCTGCATTACATGGATCAACTAGCTGGCGAATCACGAGTCCGCTCCGCCGAGCAATCCTGATGGTCCGCAAGCAGTGAGAGCATAATGTTTCGTCTTCTATGGCGCCGGTTTCTAGCCGACCCCGTTACTCGGCGTGTCGCGGCAAGGCTAGGCCCTGACATAGAAAGACTGATAACTCTTGGCACTGAATCAAAAATGGCGATTACGCGGTCAACCGATGAAGACATCTTGATCCGGGTAATGCCGGAGCTGAAGCAATTGATAAACGCTGAGATTACTTCGAGAATGGCAATGCTCGCGGAGCAGAAGCCGTGGAAACATAATCTTCATATCCCACCGATCGGTTTGCATCCACCAATCGAGGGGCGCTTCATGGCTTATTCGACATGCTGTGCAAGCGACTTCCTGCACCCTGAGTTCACACGGTTGTGCTCCCTTCTCGGACTTACACCGACTTACCATCGGAAATACTGGGAATGGGTGGCGGTACTGCATCATGCGGTTCGAACCGGGGCGGTGGGACCGGGCAAGCGGGCGCTGGGATTTGCTGTTGGCACCGAACCACTTCCATCGGCCTTCGCACAGATCGGCGTCCATGTGACAGCCTCTGATGCTCCGATTGAGATTGGGGTCGGTGCCGGTTGGCAAAAGGGCGGCGAGTATGCGTCCCGGCTGGAGGATCTGTGGCATCCAACTGTGGTGGATCGTGCTGGGTTCGACGACAATGTGACCTTCCAAACCTGCGATATGACCAACATTCCGGGAGACTTGGCTGAGTATGACTTTTGCTGGTCATCCTGTTCCTTCGAGCATCTTGGGACACTTCAGTCAGGTCTCGACTTCGTTGTAGAATCGGTTGAATCGACCCTTCGGGTGGGCGGTGTGGCTTGCCACACGACAGAACTCAACATGTCCTCCGATGCCGATACGATAGAGTCCGGGCAGACGGTTCTTTATAGAAAACGAGATCTTCTTGGCCTAATTGAGCGCCTTGAGAAGCGCGGACACAGTGTCGAGCCGTTCAGTATTGCCCCAGACACCCATGTTCTGGATTTTTTTGTCGATACGCCACCTTATGCCGCCCCGCCTCATCTAAAACTGCGGCTGCTTGGTTATGTCAGCACATCGGTGGCGTTGATTATCCGTCGCGGTCGCTGATACTTGGCGGGGTGTGACATCGGATCCTAGTACCCACTATCGCTGAAGCGCGAGTCATGATTCGTAGTCGGGATGAAGCTCATTCCCTTTGCGACGACCGTCGCGTTGACGTCTGAGGAACGGCAGGTTCTAGAGGCGCTGGCTGGTTCGCGAAAAGCTGAGGCGCGCATGCGCGACCGGGCGCGGATCGTGCTGTTGGCGAGCACAGGCATGGCGTCTCGCGCGATTGCCCGCGAGGTTGGCTGCACGCCTGGCACGGCCTCGAAATGGCGGGTCCGCTACGCCAATGACAAGATGGCCGGTCTGAGCGAAACCGGTGATCGGGGCAATGAGCCCAAGTATGGCCCTGAGCATGGGCAACGCATCTTGGCCCTGCTGGATAAGCCACCGCCGGCTGGGTATTCCAACTGGACGGCGCCGTTACTGGCACGGGCACTGGTGGATATCCACGAGCAGCATATCTGGCGGTTCTTGCGTGCCCAGAAGATCGACCTGTCCGGCCGCAAATCTTGGTGCCAGAGCACCGACCCCGCATTCGTGCCAAAGGCCGCTGACATCGTTGGGCTCTATATGGCCCCTCCAACCAATGCGGTGGTGCTTTCGGTCGACGAAAAGCCTTCGATCCAGGCGTTAGAGCGGGCTCAGGGCTACCTGAAGCTGCCGAATGGGCGGGCAATGATTGGCCAATCGCATGATTACCAGCGACATGGCACCTCAACGTTGTTCGCCGCGCTCAACATTGGCACCGGCCAGATCATCGGCAAGCATTACAGACGTCGTCGCAGGATGGAGTTCCGCGACTTCATGAACCGGGTCGCTAAGCAGTATGAGGGTAAGGAGATCCACGTCATTCTCGACAACCTGTCGACCCACAAGCCGAAGCGGGACCTGTGGCTGGCGCGGCATCCGAACGTACATTTCCATTACACCCCGACCCATACGTCATGGCTGAACCAGATCGAAATCTGGTTCTCGATCCTGGCAGCCCAGTCGCTGAAAGGAGCGTCGTTCGAAAGCGTTGCCGAACTGGTGGCTCACATCGAGAGCTTCATCAACAGCTACAATGACGATGCCCGTCCGTTTGTCTGGACCAAAAGCACCGTCCACCAAAAACGCCTCAAGCCATGTTTCGCGGTTTAGCGATTCTGGGTACTAGCCATAGTTGGAGGACATCGCTACCGAGTCCTTAAGCGATGCACCGCGGCCCTGGCCGGGCCCGTTAACCGCCAGGACATGCTGCGGCGTATCGCATCCAATTCGGTCTCCAGCCGGAGTGATTTGGTCTGCAAACGTTCCACCTCGACCTCAAGTGCAAGCACATGTGCCTTCTCCTTGGCCGCCGACAGATTGTGCCAGGCAACATATGCATCGCGGGCCGCCACCGCTGACGATTGTGCTTCCCGCGCCTCGCGGCAAGCCTGATCAAGCTCCGCTATACGGCGCTCCGCAGCTTTTAGCCGAAGCGCCTCCGCCTCCCGCGCCGCCACGGCCTCTGACAGCGCTGCGTTAATTGTGCTGTATGCTTCGTCGATTTCCCTGATGCGGCGCTCCGCGACATCCGCCCGCGTCATCGCTGCCGCTTCGCCAACCCGTATGAAATCGTCGAAAACATTTGGCGGCGCTTGAAAGTGGCGTGCCAGACGCGCCTCATGCTCAGCGGCAAGAAAAAAGGTGTTGAGGCCGTCGAACCAGCACTGCCGGTAACCTGCCGCGGCCAAGATATCGGTAAATGTATCGGTTCTGATCTCTGGAGAACCAGGGGTTGTTGTTTCGGCGAGAATAACCCACGGCCTGTTAATCTTCAATTCGGCGCCGAGCAGCACCTCGCGCTCGGCACCCTCGACGTCAATCTTGAGAAAGTGCACGTCGCGTCGAGCATATTCGGCAAACACTGCCGCGAGCGTCACCACCTGTACTTCCATGGGCTGTGCCACGGGAAAGCCAGAGGCGGCATGTCCCGCAACAATAGCTTGGTCGAAGGTAGACAGACCTGTTCCCTTTATGCGGTGGAAGGTGGCTTGACCGGCCTTGGCGCCTATTGCTACTTGAAGGTTGTAATCACGCGGCCGCCCGGCGAGCAAGGCCGCTGCATAGTCAGGTTCAGGCTCGATGTTTACGCCGTGCCAACCGCGATCATAGAAGGAGCGGGTGACCGAATACTCACTCGGATCCGCCGCGCCCACGTCAATCCAAAATCCGTCCTCAACAGAGCCTAGGGCGCGCCACAGCATCACATCTTCAAAGTTTTGGGCATAAGAAATAAATGTCATCGTTAGCCACAATCTCCCCCATCCAATACCAATAGAGTTCCGCCCGGATTCCACACGTGGACATGTTAGACTAGGGCAGACCGGACCTTCCGGGAAATGGCTCGGTAGTAGGTTCTGTTGCAAACATTCGCAGCCGGCCGCGGATCACTCGTGAACGGGAGCTGCGCCCTTCTCAGGGAGCCACTTGGAGCAGCAATGAACGATGGCGCTATGCTCTGACTCGCCTCATCGTGGCAATCGGCGCCGCCATTGCCTCCACTCAACTATCGATACGCAAGGGGCTGTCTAATTGATTGGATGGTGGGCGCGACAGGGATCGAACCTGTGACCCCCGCCGTGTGAAGGCGATGCTCTACCGCTGAGCTACGCGCCCATCCATCAGCCGGGTTCCCTAGCCGGTTGAGCCAGGCGCCGCAACCCCGCGATGCCGCGGGCGGTCTGCATTTTCCCGTAGAGGCACGCTGCATTTTGGGTCAGGTTTGCGCAACTTCCGGCGGCGTCGCAAAATATGTGCTATCCTGCCCCGGGATGAACGTTCCGCCAAACGCGCTTTTTGCCAAGGACCCTCGCAATGCCGGACAGCACGACCGCCATCAAGACGATCCCCGAGCCGCGCGATCCCCATCTGCGCGATCTGGCCGACTGCATCCGCGCTTTGGCGATGGATGCGGTCGAGAAGGCCAAGAGCGGCCATCCTGGCATGCCGATGGGCATGGCCGACATCGCCACCGTCCTGTTCTCGGAGTTCCTTCGCTTCGATGCGGAAGACCCGCATTGGCTTGACCGCGACCGCTTCCTGATTTCCAACGGGCACGGCTCAATGCTGCTGTACGGACTGCTGTACCTGACCGGCTACAAGGACATGCCGATCGAGGAGATCGAGCGTTTCCGCCAGATCAACAGCAAGACCCCTGGCCATCCCGAATACCGCCATGCCGACGGGATCGAGACCACCACCGGGCCGCTGGGTCAGGGGCTAGCGAACTCCGTCGGGCTGGCACTGGCCGAGCGGATCATGAATGCGAGCTTCGGCGACGCGCTGGTGGACCACTACACGTATGTGTTCCTGGGCGACGGCTGCCTGATGGAGGGGATCAGCCACGAGGCCATTTCACTGGCTGGGCACCTGAAGCTGGGCAAGCTGATCACCTTCTTCGACAACAACGCAATCTCCATTGATGGCGCCACCAGCCTGTCGGTGTCGGATGACCAGACCGCACGCTTCCGCGCCTCTCACTGGCATGTGCAGGAGATCGACGGGCACGATACCGATGCGATCCGTGAGGCCATCCGGGCCGCACAGGCGGTGACCGACCAGCCATCGATGATTTCATGCCGGACGGTGATCGGGTTTGGTCTGCCGACCAAGGCGGGGACGCAGAAGGCGCACAGCGACGCCCCAGGCGAGGAGGAGATTGCCGGCGCACGGAAGCTGCTGGGCTGGGACGCGGCGCCGTTCGTCATCCCGCCCGCGCTGCTGGAGGCCTGGCGGGGGATCGGGGCGAAAGGGCGGCAGGCGCGGATGGCGTGGGCCGAGCGGGTCAAGGCCGCGCCGGACGGCCTGCGCCAGGACTTCGAGCGGCGGACCAAGGGGGAGCTGCCGCAGGGCTGGCGCCAGGCGATCGCGGCGGCCAAGCAGGAGTTTTTGGGCGCGGCCAAGGATATGGCAACACGCCAGGCCAGCGGCGCGGTGCTAAACCATCTGTTCGACGCGATCCCGGAGCTGCTGGGCGGCTCGGCGGATCTGACGCCATCCAACAACACCAAGGCGAAGAACCAGGTCGAGATCCGTCCGGGCGAGTACAAAGGCTCCTATGTGCATTACGGGGTGCGCGAACACGGCATGGCGGCGGCGATGAACGGCATCGCCCTGCACGGCGGCCTGATCCCCTATGGCGGCACGTTCCTGACGTTCTCGGATTACTGCCGTCCGGCGATCCGGCTGGCGGCGATGATGGAGGTGCGGACGATCTTCGTCATGACGCACGATTCGATCGGGTTGGGCGAGGATGGGCCGACGCATCAGCCGATCGAGCATCTGGCGGCGTTACGGGCGATCCCGCACCTGGCGGTGTATCGTCCTGGCGACCCGGTCGAGACGGCGGAATGCTGGGAATGCATCCTTGACGCACCGCGCCGGGCGGCGTTGATCGCGCTGTCGCGCCAGCCAATGCCGCTGCTGCGGCGCGATCCTGGCAGCGAGAATCTCAGTGCGAAGGGCGGTTACGTGCTGCTGGAGGCCGAAGGTGGTGCACGCAAGCTGACGATCATGGCGACCGGGTCGGAGCTGCATCTTGCGGTGGAAGCCCGAACGATGCTGCAGCAGGAGGGCGTTCCGACCGCCGTGGTCTCGATGCCGTGCCGGCTGCTGTTCGAGCAGCAGGACCACACCTACCAGAAGAGCGTGCTGGGTGAGACGCGGGCCCGGGTAGCGGTCGAGGCGGGCGTGGAGATCTCCTGGGACCGGTATCTTGGGCTGGACGGCCGCTTCATCGGGATGCACGAGTTCGGCGCATCGGGCAAGATCGCTGATGTTTACAAGAAGTTCGACATCACGACGGAAGCCGTGGTGCGCGCGGCGCGGGAGGTTGTGAAGGAGGTGGGGTAGCCGACGCCGCATCGTTGGCATGGCGCCTGCCGTCATGCATGAGCAATCGCCGCGATTTGCGCCTTAACGGCTGATTAACCTTTGGCGCCTACCCTGTCCGGCGACAGGGAGTGCGCAAATGCAACGGCTGCCCCGCTTGGCTATCGCCTCGCTTCCAGGCCTGGATCACTTCATTCCGGACCTGGTGCGAGGCTTGCGACAGAGTGCGCGGCTGGACGTGCGGGTGTTCCCGGTGCGCAATCAGGTCGAACTGGGCGCCGCGCTGGCATGGGCTGATAACCCGGCGGCCGACACGATCTGGTTTGAGTTCTGCTGGCCGCCGTTCCCGGCGCTGATCGCCGCAACCGCATTCGATGGGCGGCGCGTTGTGGTGCGGGTGCATCGAATCGAGGCCTATGAAACCGACTATGTCGCGCGCACCGACTGGTCTCAGGTGACCGACCTGATCGTGGTAAGCGCGGACATGGAGCGCTGCGTTCGGGAAGTGCGGCCGGGAATTGAGCATGTGGTGCGGCTGCACGTCGTCCACAACGGCGTCGACCTGGACCGCTATCCGGCCCGGGAAGCCTTCGACCCCTATCGCATCGGCTGGTGCGGCTCTTTCATTGCGCGGAAAAGCCCGACGCTGGCCCTGCAAATCCTGCACCGGCTGCACCTGCAGGAGCCGCGCTACCGGCTGCACATCACCAGCCAGTCGGCCGATCGGCTGACCGCAGAGGCCTTCAGCCACCAGGCGGCGCGGCTTGGCCTGGCCGATGCGATTGCCCTGGACGGGCGCGTGTCGGCGGAGGACATGCCGTCCTGGCACCGACGCAACGGCATCCTGCTGTCAACCAGCCAACATGAGAGCTTCGGCTTTGCCATTGCCGAGGCCGCCGCCGCCGGCTGCGACCTTGCCGTGCTGGACCATGTCGGTGCCGCCGAGTTCTGGCCCGAGAACGTCCGGTTCGTCGCGATTGACCGCGCGGTTCAGATGATCCAGGCCGCCAACGCAAACCGCTGGCGCATGCTGGTGGCGGAGCGCTTCTCGCTGCAACGCCAGGTGGCCGCCGTGCTGAATGTTCTGGTGGTGCCGGAACCCGCAGCGAGCCAATTTCGCTTCACCACCTCGGGCGCGTATTGGAACGAACGATATGAACGCGGCGGTCATTCCGGCAGTGGCTCGGGCGGGCGGCTTGCAGCATTCAAGGCGGAGACGCTGAACCGCCTGGTTGCTGAAAACGATATCCAGTCGGTGCTGGAGCTGGGTTGCGGTGACGGTCGCCAATTGGCGCTGGCAGAGTATCCAAGTTACGTCGGGGTCGATATCTCATCGACAGCCGTCGGGCTTTGTTGCGAGAAGTTCGCCGCCGACCGAAGCAAGCGGTTCGTGCTGGACGGCGCGGATGAGCTTGAGACGGCTGATCTGGTGATGTCGCTGGATGTGATCTTTCACTTGGTGGAGGATGACGTCTTCCACGCCTACATGACGCGCCTGTTCAAGCACGCCGGCCGGATGGTTGCGGTCTATTCAAGCGACTGGGAGCAGGCGACCCCGAATGCCCATGTCCGGCATCGGGCGTTCTCAGCCTGGATCGCCCGTCATGCTCCCGGCTGGGAGCGTGTGGCTCGGGTCGCCAACCCTTATCCTTATGATCCGGCACGGCCTGCAGAAACCTCATTTGCCGACTTCCACATTTACGCCCGGCGGACGGTGCAGCGCCCCTTGCTGGCTGCGGCCGATATACAGGCCGCGGCGGTCCTTGGGGCGCGGGCCGTTAGCCGGGGCGGCCGACATTTCCACGTTGCCGATCATCCCTCCAGCAATGATGGGATGAACGCCTTCCTGGGCGACGCGGAAGCGGCGACTTTGGCGTTCTTCGACGCCGTGCTGCCCCAGTGCACGCGGATGATCGATGTCGGCGCCTATGTCGGGTTCATGACCCTGTATGCGGCGCTGCAGGTGCCGGAGGTTCATGCCGTAGAGGCAAGTCCCACGCACCAGGGCCTGCTGCGTGCGAACATCGACCTGAATCCCGAAGTTGCCGACAGGATCAAGGTCCATCCCTGTGCGGTTGGTCCCGGCGACGGGGAAGCCGCACTGTATCGCAAGGCCTATGCCGACTCCGGCAGCAGCCTGTTCCGCGCGGTGGAGCGCGGCGGGATCCTGCAGGGGCAGAAGGAGGCCGATGTCCCGGTGCGCGCGGCTGCTGCCCTGTTGCAGGAGGTGGGGCTGGATGCCGCGACCCTGCTGAAGATCGACATTGAAGGGGCCGAATATGCGGTTCTGCCGGCGATTGCGGCGCTGCTGGCGGATCGGCGACCTTTCCTGCAGGTGTCGTTCCATCCATTCAACATCGTTCGGGATGATCCCTATCTGACCACGCTGGCTCGCCTGCGTGCCATGGTCGATGCGGCAGAGGCGCTGGCTGCCTATCGCTTCATCTACCTGCATGGGCGCATGGCTACGGGCCGCGAGGGCTGGCGGCAGGTCGATACAGCGGACCGCATCGGTTTCCTGCAGGACTATTTGCTGCAGGGCAAGCAGGTGCCACGCATCCGCTCGGCACAACTCGGGTTTGTCGATGCCGTGGGGTTCTCGGCCGTGCCTCTGCCTCAGTTGCTGTCCGACTGACCGCGGCGCGCCGGTCCAGCATTTTGCCAGCGCCCCAGCTCGGCTGGCACATGGGTTGCTTCCGCTGAAAGGCGAAGACAACCGGGGTGCCGCTTCATGCTCAGACGTTCCGTTGTTGCCGGCGCCGGCGCGGCCGGTCTGCTTGGTCTGACATCCATCGGCCGGGCGCGGGCTGATACGCTTGACGCCGTGAAGAAGCGCGGCACCCTGATCATCGGCACGGAGGCCGCATACGTGCCGTATGAATTCTTCAAGGACGGCAAGATCATCGGCTATGATCCTGACATCGCCGACCTGATGGTGCCCAAGATCGGCGCCAAGGCGCAGTTCATCGACACTGCCTGGAACGGCATCATTCCGGCGCTGTATGCCGGCAAGTTCGACTGCATCATCTCCGCAATGACCATCACCAAGGACCGGGCGGAGAAGGTGCTGTTCTCCATGCCCTATGCCGACGCAAGCAACGTGATCCTGCTGCGCGCCGATGAGACGAAGATCACCGCGGCGGACGATCTGTCGGGCAAGACCATCGGGGTGCAGCTTGGCAGTGCGGCGGCCGGGATCATCAAGGTGTTCGAGGCCAAGCTGAAGGCTTCCGGGAAACCGGGATACACGGACGTCAAGCAGTACGAGCATTATCCAGAGGCGTATCAGGACCTGCTGAACAAGCGGGTCGACGCGGTAGTGAACTCCCGCTCCACCCTGATGGTGGTGCTGCGCGACGCACCGGGAAAGTTCAAGATCCTGCCGGGCGTGTCCGACATCACCGCCTATTTCGGCATGGCATTCCGCAAGGAGGACACCGGGCTGCGGGATTTCGTCAATACTCAACTGGCCGGGATGAAGCAGGACGGCACGCTGGCCAAGCTGCAGCAGAAGTGGTTCGGCGGCACGATGGATACGCCGAATACGCTGCCCGAGGTGCTGCCCTGACACGGCCTGCCCATGGGTGACTTCGACTGGGGTTCGGTCTGGTATGCCGTGCCCTACATGCTGCAGGGAGCCCTGGTTACGCTGGAGATCTCGGTCTGCGCAATGGTTCTCGCCTCCGCCGTGGGGCTGGTGATGGGCCTGATAAGTGCCTCGAACATGGCGGTCCCGAAAGCGATCATCCGGGCCTATGTCTACTTCGTCCGCGGCACGCCCGCATTGGTGCAGATCTTTCTGGTCTACTTCGCCCTGCCCCGCGTCGGCTTCGAGTTCTCGCCGTTCTGGAGCGGTGTAGTCGCGCTGGCGTTCAACTCGGCCGGCTTCATCGCCGAAATCATGCGCGCTGGGCTGCAGTCGATCGATGCCGGGCAGAGCGAGGCAGCATTGTCGATCGGCATGACCGACCGCCAGTCCATCCTGTTCATTTTGCTGCCGCAATCGCTTCGCCGCATCACACCGCCGCTGACCAACGAGGTCATCACCCTGGTCAAGAGTTCGTCCCTGCTATCCGTCATTTCTATAACGGAACTCACTCGCTCGGCTCAGTTGATCATCGCCGAGAAGTTCGTGCCGTTCGAGCTTTATGCGGCGCTGGCGGTCTATTACCTGGCGATCATTTCTGTCCTGTCATGGGGATCGGAATACCTGGAGAGGCGGCTGGCATGACGCCGTTGCTGCGGCTGCAGGGCGTGTCGAAGATCTACGGCGAAATCCCGGTGGTGGACCGCGTCGATCTGATGGTGGCGCCGGGCGAGATCGTGATGGTGGTGGGACCCAGCGGTGCCGGAAAATCGACGCTGCTGCGCTGCATCAACCGGATCGAAAGCCCGTCGGAGGGCCGTGTCCTGCTGGACGATGTCGACATGGCCGGCGAGAGGCGCAACGGCAAGCTGGTCGCCGACCCGCCGCGGCTTACCGCGCGCAAGCGCCAGCGCGTCGGCATGGTGTTCCAGCGCTTCAACCTGTTTGCGCACCTGACGGCACTGGACAACGTCGCCATCGGTCCACGCCGGGTGCTGGGGATGGGTCAGGCGGAGGCCCGAGCGCTGGCCGCAGCGCAACTGGCGAAGGTGAGGCTGTCGGATCATGCGCTGAAGCGGCCGGCGCAACTGTCCGGCGGCCAGCAGCAGCGTGTGGCGATCGCGCGGGCGATGGCGATGCGGCCGATGCTGATCCTGTTCGATGAACCGACCTCGGCGCTGGATCCCGAACTGGTGGGGGAGGTGCTGGCGGTCATCCGCACCCTGGCCGAGGAGGGCATGACCATGCTTGTGGTGACGCATGAGATGCAGTTCGCCCGCGAGGTGGGCACGCGCATCCTGTTCATGGATGGTGGGCGGGTTCTGGTCGATGCGCCGCCTTGGGCGTTCTTCAGCGACCCCGGCCATGTCAGGGCACGTGACTTTCTGCGGCGCATTCACCTGATGCCGACGGATCAGCATTCCTCTGCCTGATTCGCCTCAGGCCTGGCTGATACGCTCCGACAACCCGGCCGCCTTGCGCACGAAATCCAGCGGCCCGGCGAAGTCAAAGGCGTTGTAGGCGGCGGCGAGGTGGTTGAAGTGCGGCGCCTGGGCGAACTGCACGAAGGTCAGCCGATGACCGGCATAGTCCGAGTTCAGCAGGTCGCGGGCGAAGGCGAGCAGCTTGCGCCGGTCCTCGGCCTGCCACTGGCCGTTCAGGGTGTAGAACTTGTCCAGCCAGTGCTTCGTCTCCGGCGCCTGGAAGGCAGCGGCGCTGGGGGTGACGCAGATCTGCCCGCCGCACAGCTCGCGGGCGATGTGCATCATCTGCGGCAGATTGGAACAGGCGAAGACCCGACCGGTGTAGAGCATCGACTGGTGCGGCATCAGCAGGCCGGCAGGGCTGCGCTGCGCCATGCTGACGGCGGCGACCAGGTGCGCCTCGATACCCTCGCGGTAGCAGATCAGGTCCGCGAGTTTTTCCCGCACCGCCTGCAGCTTGTCGAGGCCGGTCTGCTTGGCGTTCCACATCGCCGCGCCGATCATCATGTCGGCCACGTAGCGCAGGCGCAGGACGTAGGGGAAGGCGGAGTAGCGGTGCAAGGTGGCGCGCACGTGCTGCGCGGCCCGGGTATGGCGGTAGAAGAAGACGTCCTCCCACGGGATCAGCACGTCATCCAGGACCATCAGCACGTCGACCTCGTCGAACCGGTTGGCCAGCGGATAGTCGGCCATGCTGCCGCGGCCAGCAAAGCCGGACCGGCAGATGTGCTTGACGCCAGGGGCGCCCATCCTGACGATGCAGCCGACGGCGTAGTCGGACAGCGTGTCGTTGGTCCAGGCGCCGATCGTGGGCTTGAGGAACGCCTGGTCGGCATAGGCCGCGGCCGTCTCATACTTGGCGCCGCGGATGACGATGCCGGCATCCGTTTCCTTGACGACATGGACCATCATGTCGGGGTCCTGCTCCTGTGGCGGACGCGAGCGGTCGCCCTTCGGATCGGTGTTGGCGGAGACATGGAAGACGTCGTTCTCCACCACCGCGCGGATGTGGCGGTCGATGTTGTCGGCGAAGCGCGGGTCGATCTCGGCCAGCACATCGCGGCCATCCAGCAGCGACCACATCTCGCCGACCGTCTCGTCACCGACGCGGGTGACGACGCCGCCAATGTCGTTGAAGACGAGATCCAGCGCGTCGGTCTTGTCGGTCCAGTCGCTGGTCTGGCGCGGCGGGCGGTGGAAAGTGGAATGGCGCATGCCGTTGTCGCTGTAGCTCAGGCTGTCGCGGTAGGCAGGCTCATGCGCCATCTCATACATGCGCGCCTTGACGTCGATAATCGGGCGGAAGGCGGGGTGTTTCGTCACGTCGGCGACACGTTCATTGTCGATCCAGACCTCGCGGCCGTCGCGCAGGCCCTCGCGGTATGACTGGGCGGTATGGATCATCGGGACCTCCTGCGGCGCGGTGCTGTGGCGGCAAGCATTGTGCACCACAGCATTCGACTGCACACTAAATATCGGATTTTCGTGTCGCCGCGCGCCGCTCACGCAACCGGCGACTTCATGAAACAGGACGTTGCCGATGGCTGCTATCGATACCGATGCCTTCCTTCGTGACTTGCATGAGCTGCGCCGGATCGGCGCCTTCAAGACAGGCGTGCACCGGCCGACATTCTCTCCGCAGGACATGGAATCGCGGCGCTGGCTGATCGACAGGCTGACCGCCTGCGGGCTGCAGGCGTCCATCGACGGCATCGGCAACGTCTATGGCCGCCACAACGGCAGCGGCCCGCATCTGCTGGTCGGCAGCCACATCGAGACGCAGAACCAGGCCGGCTGGCTGGACGGTGCGCTGGGCGTGATGGCGGGCGTCGCCTTGGCTCGGGCGGGCCTGGCGGTGGATGTCTGCGCCTTCGCCGACGAGGAGGGTCATTTCGACGGCGGCTTCCTGGGCAGCCGATCCATCGTCGGCGAGCTGACCGAGGCGGAGATGGACCGCAGCGTCAACCGGACCGACGGCACGCCGTTGCGCACGGCGCTGCGTGAGGCGGGCCTTGAAGGGAAGCCGCGCATGCAACTGGAGCCGAAGCGGCACAAGGGCTTCCTGGAGATGCACATCGAGCAGGGCACGCAGTTGGAGCAGGCTGGGCTGCGCGTCGGCGTGGTTACCGGCATCGTGGCAATCTGGCAGTGGCGGATCGTGGTGCGGGGGCAGCAGGACCATGCCGGCGGCACGACAATGGCTGAGCGGCGGGATGCCGGCCTGACGGCGGTCCGTCTGCTGGCCGCCATCGATGCGGAGTTCCCTCGCCTGATCGGAGAGCGTTCCACCTGGACCGCCGGGCGCATCGTGCTGGAGCCGGGCGAGCCGAACATCATACCCGGCACCGCGACGATCCTGTTCCAGTTCCGCGACGTCGCCATGCCGGTGCTGGAGCGGCTGGAGGCCGGCCTGCAGGCGCTGGTGCGGGAGATCAACCGGCGGGAACGCTGTGTCGTCAGTCTTGAGGTGGTCTCGAAGGCAATCCCGGCGTTGTGCGACCCCGTGCTGATGCAGGCGCTGGAGACGGCAGCCGAGACGCTGGCGCCGGGCGGATGGCAGAAGATGCCCTCCGGCGCCGGCCATGACGCGCAGAACATCGCGCGCCACATGCCCGCGGCGATGCTGTTCGTGCCCTCGATCGGCGGCATCAGCCATCATTGGGCGGAGGACACCAAGGACGAAGACCTCGCACTTGGCATCCGGGTGCTGGATGATGCGGCAAGAAGGCTTCTGGCGGCGTGATCAGAACTCCCGCAAGGTGTCGCGCAGCAGGGTCTTGGTGTAGGCCTTCCGAGCCAGACCGCGGCTTTGCAGCGCGGGTATCAAGCCCTCGCAGACCTCGGTGATAAAGCGGCGGCTGATGCGCTGGAACGGGGTGCTGATCAGGAACCCGTCGCCGCCGATGGCCTCCATCGCTTCGCCCATCCGGTCCGCCACTGTATCGGGCGAGCCGATCAGCGGAATGCCGGCGTCAAAACGCTCCTGCGCCAACTGGCGCAGGGTCTTGCCACTGCCCCACTGGGCGAACTTGTCGAGCGAGCCCTGCTCGCCGTTCGTGGTCAGGTGCGGCAACGGCGCGTCGAGGTCGAAGCCGGAGAAATCGATGTCGGTGACGGTGCCGACCGCGGCCAGGGCGGCTTCAACAAAGCCGGGCGAATTGATCATCCGCTGGTGACGGGCGTGGGCCTCGTCATCGGTCTCGCCCAGGATCGGGTAGACCAGGAACAGCACCTTGATGTCGTCAGGGTCGCGGCCGGCGGCCACGGCATGGCGGCGGACGTCGTCGCGATAGGCCTTCATGCCCTCGACGCCATTGCCGACGGCGATGATGGAGTCGGCGTGCCTGGCGGCAAAGGCACGGCCGCGGGGAGAGCCGCCGGCCTGGACATAGACTGGCTTGCCCTGCGGCGAGCGGACGGTGTTCAACGGACCGCGGACCTTGAAGAACTCGCCCTCGAAGTAGATCGGGTGGACCTTGGTGTGGTCGGCATATGTGCCGGTGGCCGCGTCCTTGACCACCGCGTCCGGCTGCCACGATTCGAACAGCCTGCCGACGACGTCGACATATTCATCGGCCATGGCATAGCGGGTTTCCCGCGGCGGCAGCTTGTCGTGGCCGAAGTTCTGCGCGGCGGTATCCTCGCCGCTGGTGACGATGTTCCAGCCGAAGCGGCCGCCGCAGATGTGGTCGAGGGTAGAAGACAGGCGCGCCAGCATGAACGGCGGATATGCAAGCGTGGACATCGTGGCGACGACGCCAAGCCTGGAGGTGGCGGCGCCGATCATGGCCGCGAGCGGCATCGGATCGTGCTTGGGCACCTGCAGCGCGTATTTCAAGGTGGCCTCCGCAGTGCCCCCATAGGCTTCCGACACCATCAGCGTGTCTTCCAGCATGATGTAGTCGAAGCAGGCACGCTCCATGGCCTGGGCCATCTCGATAAAGAACTTGCCATCCCAGTTGCCTGTCCCCTGGGAGACCGGATTGATCCAGTCGCCCTGGGTGAAGTTCGTGAACCAGCCCAGGTGGAAAGGTTTCGCCATGATCGTTCCCTTGCTTCCCTGACAAGGGAGGCAATGGCCATGCCACCCCCGACGATAATCAATGTAGACGCCGCGTGGTCTGTCTGATTTGGTCTGCCGCGTTTTGAACCATACCGCGCCCAAGTTTTGTGCAACGCCGCCCGAGGCATTCTTCGCGGCGGACGGCGACGAAGTCGAGTAGGATTGAGTGAGTTGGCTGCAGGAACCTCATGAAGCGGCGGCAGCAGGGTCAATGTGGCGAGAAGACTACTTAGTAACATACGTAACGACAGAGGTAATGCGCTGTCGCGGGAGTGCCGTGTTGGCGGACGCGGACCGCCGGACTAGGCTGATCGGGTCTCCGCGGCTGGCGGCTAGAGCAGTTCCACCGGGGGTGGAACCGCTCTCGCTCATCGTTTCACGCGGCTACTCGCGCAGAATCGCGCTTTGCGCGATTCCAGCCTGCGCGAAGCCGCTTTAGTGTATCGAGGGGGATCATGACGCAGCTTTCGCCAGCCTTGGCGGATCATCTGGCGGGCATCGCGCTGGGCCATGTGACGCGGGAATATCCGAACAAACTGGATCATGTGCTGGCCGGACCGGAAGACTGCCGTCCACCGCGTGAACTGCATCCGGTGTTCTACGGCAGTTTCGACTGGCATTCCTGCGTGCATGGATACTGGACGTTGGCCCGGCTTTACCGGCGATTTCCAGCCATGACGCAGGCTGCGCGGATCCGTGCGCTGTTTGATGCGCATCTGTCGCCGCAGCTCGTGGCAGGCGAATGCGCCTATCTGCAGCACCCCGGCACAAGCGGCTTCGAGCGGCCGTATGGCTGGGCCTGGCTGCTGAAGCTGGCGGCGGAACTGGCGCAGCACACAACACCCGAGGGTGCGGCCTGGTCCGCGGCACTGGCACCGCTGGCGGAGGTATTCGTCCACCGGTTCCTGCGCTATCTGCCGCTTGCCACCTATCCGGTTCGCGCCGGCGTCCACTCCTGCACCGCGTTCGCCGCCCGGCTGGCGTTTGAATACCGGCATCCGGCACTGCGGGACATGCTGATCGACACCGTCCGGCGCTGGTATGAAGCTGACGCCGATTGCCAAGCGTGGGAGCCTGGCGGTGATGAGTTTCTGTCGCCAGCCTTGATCGAAGCGGAGTGTATGCGCGCCACACTTCCCACGCCGGCGTTCCGCGCATGGTTCGGCAGGTTCCTGCCGCGGCTGGGCCAGTCGTTGCCGGCGACGCTGTTCGCCCCTGCGGTCGTCAGCGACCGAAGCGACGGCAAGATCGCGCATCTGGATGGTCTGAACCTGAGCCGAGCCTGGTGCTGGCGGGCGCTGGCAGACGATTGCCCGGAACCCGAGGCGGCGTGGCAAGCGGCCAGGCGGCATCTGGATGCCAGCCTGCCGCATGTTTCAGGCGAGTATATGGGGGAGCACTGGCTGGCATCCTTTGCATTGCTGGCGCTGGACGACTGACGTGGCGCCAACTTGTGGCTAGTATCGCCCATCAGAGAAGGGCGATACGTCGGTTTGGCTTGAAGTGGCCGATTCACGCGGCGAAGCGCGTTTCGCGCTGCTCTGCGATCGGGCACTAGGATGCGCGTCCGCGGCGGCCAGCTCGGGGAATGAAGCCATCCCGTGCTTTTGGCCATGGCTTGACCTTGCGGGCGCCGAACATCATGTTTCCGGCGAATCAACCAAGCCAAGGGGCCTGATGTCAAAAGAAGACATGATCGAATTCAGCGGCACAGTGATGGAGCTGCTGCCCAACGCCATGTTCCGCGTCAAGCTGGACAATGAGCACTCCATCCTGGCGCATACCAGCGGCAAGATGCGCAAAAACCGCATCCGCGTGCTGGCGGGCGACCGGGTCAACGTCGAGATGACGCCATACGACCTGTCGAAGGGCCGCATCACCTTCCGCTTCAAGTAATGCCTGACTGCGGCGATTGAAGCCGCTTCCGCTGATCCTGGCGTCATCCAGCCCGCGCCGAATGATGCTGCTGCAGCAGATCGGCATTGTGCCGGATCAGGTCGTTTCCCCCGACATCGATGAGAATCCTTTACGGCACGAACTGCCGCGCCTGTACGCGATGCGTATGGCCAGGGAGAAAGCCGCCGTTGCAGCGTCGGACACACACCTGGTGCTGGCCGCCGACACCGTGGTTTCCGCCGGCCGGCGGATCCTGCCCAAGGCCGAGGACGCGCTGCAGGTTCGCAGTTGCCTGACCCTGTTGTCCGGGCGCCGGCACAGGGTGATGACGGCAATCGTGCTGGCGGCCCCGCAAGGTGGTGTGACAGAGCGGCTGGTGGAAAGTGCTGTGACCTTCAACCGCCTGACCGACGATCAGATCAGCCGCTACGTCGCCACGCATGAGGGTGAAGGCAAGGCGGGCGGCTACGCGATCAATGGCCAGGCGGCGAGCTTCATCCGGTTCCTGTCCGGCAGCTACTCCGCCGTCGTTGGCCTGCCGGTGTTCGAAACGGCGCAGTTGCTGCGCGGCCATGGCTGGTCCCTTCCGTGACCGTGTCAATCCGCGTGGCTACCAGTCCGGGTCAAGCGCAGGTCGCGATCGTCAAGGATAACCGCCTGCTGGATTATGCGCTGTGGCGGCCAGGAGCGCCGGACGGTGTGGGAGACATACATCGCGGCCGGATCATCGCTCAGGTCCCGGCGATGGCGGGGGCGTTCGTCGCACTGGTGGATGCGGAAGGTTTTCTGCCGGACAGCCAGGGAGCCAAGGGTCTGACGGCAGGAACCATGGTGACGGTCAGAATTACCCGGGCGGCGCAGGCCGGCAAAGGGCCGCGGTTGACCACGAGGTTGGAGGAACCCGCGGGTCAGGAGGTGACCGGTCAGGGGCCGGAGGCGCTGATGCGTCGAGGTCCTGATCCCGTCACGCGTTTCGCCGCGCGTTTTGCCGGCGCGCCGATCTTCGTGGACGATGCCGGTGTCGCGGCGTCACTGCGTCTGGGCAAACGGGTCACCGTCACGCCGGAGGTTTTCGATGAGGATATTGCCGAGGCGATCGATGCGCTGTCGCGCGCCGTTGTCCACCTGCAGGGTGGCGGGGCCCTGTCGATCTGGCCGACGCCGGCTCTTGTGGCGATCGATGTTGACGCAGGCAGCAGCCTGGCAGGCCCCGGCGGTGCCCGCGCCCGGCATGAGGCGTTGAACCGCTGGTTGCTGCCGCGCCTGGCCGAACAGATCAGGCTGCGCAATCTGTCGGGGGGAATCGTGGTCGACCTTGCGGGCTTGCCGGCACGCAAGCGGGTGGCCCTGGCGCCGGATTTCGCCGCCGCCCTTGCGAGCGATCCGCTGCCCGCTAAATTCCTTGGCTTTACCGCGCTTGGTCTGGCGGAGATCATCCGCCCACGGGTGCATCCGCCGTTGCATGAACTGCTGAGCGGTGCGCTTGCGGACGGACTGGCGGCGTTGCGGGCGGTGCACGCGGCTTATGGTCAGGATCCAGCGCGGATGCCGGCGGTCCGAGCGCATCCGGCGGTGGTTTTGGCGCTGCAGGCCGACGGTTGTGCGCTTCCCGATCTTGCCCGGCGGACCGGTCGGGCGGTCAGGCTACGATCAGACCCATCGCTGCCGCCAGCGGGCTGGGTCCTGGAGAAGGACAATGGCTAAACAACCACCGAGTTGCCCGATTTGCGGCCGGCGTTCCTCTGACAAGTATCGGCCGTTTTGCACGCCGCGGTGCCAGGAAGTCGATCTCGGCCGCTGGTTGACCGGCGGCTACCGGATTCCGGGTCCGCCGGCGGAGCTGGATGATGATCCGCCAGCCTCACCCGACGCCGCCTGAGGCGGGTGCCGGACGGCTGGGTGGGCGCTTGATCCTCGCGCGGGCATGGGCTAAGCAGCCGCCTCGCTATCGCCGCCCGTTTTCGTCGCTGGGTGCGGTGGCGATGTGCCCAGGTAGCTCAGTTGGTAGAGCATGCGACTGAAAATTGCAGTGTCGGTGGTTCGATTCCGCCCCTGGGCACCTTTACCTCTCGCCGTTGATCTCGCCGCATCTCTTTGACTAATCCGCGTCGTATGGCGACGGACAGGATGCTGGGGCAGGGTCGGTCAGGCGCGCTGCTTGACTCGCATGGTCCGATTACAGAAGGATCGGTAGCAGAGGGTGCACCGCGTGCCCGCTACGCTTGGGCACACGTCTGAAAACGCGCCTTCAACGAACGAAGGAGGTGCGGCCATGTCAGCAACGAGAAACGGCACAAATCCCCGCTCGGTGGCCGTGGTGGGCCCCTATGGCAGCGGGAAGTCCACCCTGTTCGAAGCGCTGCTCGAAGCGGCGGGCGCACCCATCAAACGTCCCGCCGACCCCCGCAACCGGCCAACCACCACCGGGATCCGCCTCGGCCATTGCTCCTACCTTGGGGACGATTGGTCCATCCTGGACTGCCCGGGCTCCATCGAGTTCCAGTACCAGACCTGTGCCGCGCTCAGTGTGGTGGATATCGCCCTCGTGGTCTGCGAACCGGCCCCGGCCAAGGCCGCAACCGTGGCACCCTTGCTGAAGATGCTTAAGGACCAGCAGGTCCCTCACATCGTCTTCATCAACAAGATCGATACATTGGATGGCGGCGTGGCCGACCTGCTGGCTGCCCTGCAGTCCTATGCCGCCAGCCCGCTGGTGCTGCGCCAGATGCCCATCTTCGACGGTCCAGATGTAACCGGCCCAGATGTAACCGGCTATGTCGACCTCATGAGCGAGCGGGCCTATCGCTATCGTAAAGGCCAGGCCTCGGAGCTCATGCAGATCCCCGCCGCCATGCTGACCGATGAGCAGGAAGCCCTCGGCCGTCTGGTTGAGACACTGGCCGACCGTGACGATGCGCTTTTGGAGAAGGTGCTGGAGGACATCAAGCCCACGCCAGAGGAACTCTATCGCGACATGCGCAAGGACCTGCTGAGCGGCGCCGTGATCGAGGTCCTGCTCGGCGCCGCGGACAACACGCACGGCATCCGCCGACTATGGAAGGCACTGCGCCATGACACGCCGGCAGCGGCCGAAACTGCCATGCGGAAGGCGATAGATCCGGATGGGCCGCCGCTGGCGCAAGTGTTCCGCACCGCCTATGCCGGCCATACCGGCAAGCTGTCCTATGCCCGGGTCTGGAGCGGCACCATCACCGACGGCAGCCAGCTTGGCGGCACCCGCCTGGGCGGCATCTACCATTTCGTCAACGGCGAGCTGGTGAAGACGCCGCAGACACGGCAAGGCGAGGTCGTGGCATTCGGCCGCCTGGATGGCGTCCCCACCGGGGCCACCGTCGCCGCCGGCGCAACCCCCGAAGTGCTGCCGTTTCCACAGCCCACTGCCCCGGTCTATGCCTTGGCCGTGGCCACGACCGACCGCAAGGATGACGTGAAACTGTCCAGCGCGCTGCACAGGCTTGCCGAGGAAGATCCATCCTTGCTCATCACCCAGGACGGTCAGACCGTGTTGCACGGCCAGGGCGAGATGCATCTGCAGACCACCGTCGACCACCTTGCCCGCGACTATGGCCTGAAACTCGCGACTGAGAAGCCGGCGATCGCCTACAAGGAGACAATCCGCCGGCCGGTGCATGAGCATGGCCGCTTGAAGCGGCAGACCGGGGGACACGGCCAATTTGCCGACGTCAAGATCGACGTGGCGCCTTTGGCACGCGGAGAGGGCTTCCAGTTTATCGACAAGATCGTCGGCGGCGCCGTGCCGCGCAACTTCATCCCCGCCGTCGGGGAGGCGGCCGAAGAAGCCACGAGCAAGGGCCCGTTCGGCTATCAGGTTGTGGATGTGGCGGTTACCCTGGTGGATGGCGGCTTCCACGCAGTGGACAGCTCTGACATGGCATTCAAGACCGCCACGCAGATCGCGATGAAGGAGGCCCTGGCCAAAGCCGACCCGGTTCTGCTTGAGCCAATCGACCATGTCACCATCAGCGTGCCGAACGATTGCACGCCAAGGGCACAACGCCTGCTGACGAGCCGCCGCGGTCAGATCCTGGGGTACGCGGAACGGCCGGACTGGCCCGGCTGGGATGATGTTGAGGCGCTGGTGCCAGAAGCCGAGCTGCACGACCTGATCATCGAGCTGCGGTCCCAAACGATGGGGTTGGGCACCTTCCGCAAGCGTTTCGACCACCTGGCGGCGTCGCGTGCCATCGAGTGACGCGGTCTAGACCGCTTTCAGGCTGACTGGAACAGTCAGCGCGGTCTAGCTCGTTGTTTTCGCGAGCAACTTTATCAACCCGACTGTTCCAGTCAGGCTGATGTTGCTCTAGCGTCTGACCGGATCAGTCTTCGTGCGAGGCCCGACGGGACAGGGTCAGGCCGCGCTCATCCAGTTGCCGTGAAAGCCGAAAGGCACACGATGCGGCAGCCGCACCGTCGCGACCGGTCCGCGGTCGATCGCATCGGTATCCAGTACCAGCAGCTCACTGCAGCGCATTGCGTTGCGCCACGCCACAGAGAGTAGCCAGCCATCACCTTCCGGCGCCCCGGCGTGACGCGGGACAAACACCGCCTCTGACACGCCATCGCCATCGGGCAGCGTGAATGCGGCCCGTCTGCCAGCAATGAGGTCGAGCCAGACGATCGTATCCAGGCCGCCTTCACCGCGGCGCTTGCCCACAAAGGTTCCGAAGCGGTTGACCAGGCCGGTCCGACGCTCATCCAGCCGCGGGAATTCGCCGCTCATGTCATCAATCTCGGTCTGCTTGAAGCTGTCGGTTCCGGCCTGCAGATCCAGTGTCCAGCAAACCAGCTTGGCCCGGGTCGCCGCCGGATTCGGCACACCGCCGTCGGCGCGCGGAAACAAAGGCGGCTCACCATATTGCATCACATCCGCCATGAGACTGTTACCGTCCTCCCAGGCGTTGAGCACGTGGAAGACAAAGCAATTGTCAGCACGGAACCAGCGCAGAGAGGCGACGCCGCGGTCGCGCTGCATCACGCCGATGTGGCCGCCCAGCTCAGGCTCCCATGCGTAAGGCATCTTCCCGGCCATCGCCCGCTGCATGCTGCCAGACAGTGGCAGCACCGGGAACAGCACATGGTGCTGCGTCATGGCGAAGTCGTGCACCATGCTGCAGTACGGCGCTTCAAAGCGCTCGAACCGCTTCACCCGGCCATCGCGGCCGATCGTTCCTGATGTCATGCCCGAACTCAGCGGCCCGGTGGTGGAGTAGCCGAAGAACACCAATTCCCCGGTGACCGGATCGATCTTCGGATGGGCCGTAAATGGGCCTTCCAGCGCGCCGTCCAGGTTCTGCACACCACGCGTTGCGAGCGTTGCCGGATCAAGTTCGAACGGCAGGTGCGCTTCCTCCAGCGCCAGCAGCCGGCCGGCGTGCCAGACGATGTTGGTGTTCGCCACCCCGGTGGCAGCAAACGGCACGTCCTGCCCCGAAGCACCACCGAATCCACCTGCCAGCGATCGATTGGCTGCGTGCTCAGCTTGCCATTTGTCCGTTCGAACCCATCGGTTGCGATAGGACGCCTTGCCGTCGCGCAGCATAAACGCGTGGATCATGCCGTCACCCATGAACCAGTGATGCTGTTGCGGGTCGGGCGGCGCAAACTGCGGGTTCGGCCCATTACGGAACAGCGTGCCATCCAGTCCGCGCGGCAACTCCCCAGCGATCGGCAAGTCACTGAGGCTGGTTTCGAAGTCGATCGGGGCGTAGTTGCCCTGGAACTCAGGACTTGAGGAGCCGGACATGCGCCTTGCCTTTTCCAATATTTACGATGACAACATCATGCGTAGAAGCATCTCTTGCCATGGTCAACCGATATTTCCACTGTAAACATCACCCATGTGTGACCACGACAACCGCTCGCTCTCGCGCGGCTATCATCATGGCGATCTGAAATCCGCCCTGCTTGCAGAAGCTGAAGCGATTCTTGAGCGCGATGGCATGCAGGCCCTCACACTTCGGGCTGCCTCACGCGGCGCTGGCGTTTCCCACGCCGCACCGGCGAACCATTTCGGCGACTTGACGGGATTGCTCAGCGAGCTCGCCGCGTTGGGCTTCAGGCGCTTCACCGCGTCGCTGCTGGCGGCGCGGGCCACGTGTCACGATCCGCATGAGCAGTCGATGGCGATCGGCCGGGCCTATGTCGTCTTCGCGCGTCGCCATCCGGGCCTGTTCCTGCTGATGTTCCGCAGTGAGCGGCTGGATCCCAGTCGGCCCGCTTTGCACGACGCCATGGAAGGCGCCAGGCAGATCCTGCTGGCAGCCAGCGTTCAACCCGCCGAGACGCTGACGCCGCCGCAGATCGCCGGACAGGCGGCAGCGCGTTGGTCACTGGTTCACGGCTTCGCCATGCTGCTGCTGGACGGCCGACTTGACGGACTTCTGCCGGACGGTGGCAATGCCGACAGCCTGTTAGGGACCGTGCTGGCGATGGCGCGTTTCAGTGTGTGAGGCGACCGGCCTAGTATCGCCCATCAGTGAAGGGCGAAACGTCGGTTTGGCTTGAAGTGGCCGATTCACGCGGCGAAGCGATGGATGCCAGTAAGGAGGGATGCGATGAACCTGTTCGACCTCAACGGCAAGGTTGCCGTCATCACCGGTGGCAACGGCGGCATTGGGCTCGGCATGGCCCAGGGCGTCGCCTCGCTTGGGGCAGCGGTGGTGATCGCGGGGCGCAACCAGGACAAGGCGGTGACCGCCTTGCGCACGTTGCATGACGCCGGCGCCAAAGCCAGCTTCATTGCCGCCGATGTCACCCGGAAGGCTGATTGTGAGGCGCTGATTGCCGCTGCTGTGCAGCAACATGGACGTGTCGACATCCTGGTGAACAACGCCGGCACATCTGTGCGCAAGATGCCGCAGGACCTGTCAGAGCAGGAGTGGCACCACGTTCTTGATACCAACCTGTCCAGCGCGTTCTTCTGTTCGCAAGCGGCCTATCCGGTCATGCTCAAGGCCGGCGCCGGGAAGATGATCAATATCGGCTCCATGATGTCACTGTTCGGCGCGCCGTATGCAACTGCCTATGCTTCGAGCAAGGGCGGTATCGTCCAGATGACCCGGGCCATGGCAACCGCCTGGGCAAAGGACAACATCCAGGTCAACGCGGTGCTGCCCGGCTGGATCGACACCGAGTTGACCCAGCGCGCCCGGCAGCAGGTCGACGGGCTGCACGCCAGCGTTGAAAAACGCACGCCGCACGGCCGCTGGGGAACGCCACAGGACATGGCTGGTATCGCCGCTTTCCTTGCCTCCGCAGCCTCGGATTTCGTCACCGGCACAGCGATACCGGTTGATGGCGGCTTCTCCATCGGAATGTGATGCCCAAAGCAGAGGCTGTATCATGGACTATGCAGGAGTGCCGCATGCTCGATCATGTCACGATCGGAATCATCGACATCAGGCGTTCAATGGCGTTCTACGACCATGCGCTCCGGCCTCTGGGCATCGAACGCCTGTATGCCGAGGGTGAAGCCTTTGCGGGCTACGGGGTCAAGCCGAAGGCGTTTTTTTGGATAGGGGTGAAGCCTTCGCCGAATGGTCCCGCGCATGTCGCATTCACGGTCTCTGACAGGGCGCTCGTGCATCTGTTCTACGATGCTGGCCTTGCCGCCGGCGGGACGGCTAACGGAGCCCCTGGGCTCCGCGCCCACTATCACCCGAATTACTTCGGTGCATTCATTCTGGATCCCGACGGGCATAATATTGAGGCGGTTTGTCACAGCGCACCATGACCATGGGAACACGGTGGGACATGTCCTGGCCTTGCACGTCACTCCCCGGCGAATGTCGATGACCGCGTCGAGGTTAACCGTCTGACCCGAACAGTGCAGGCGGTCGCCGGAAGCGACGAAGGGTTTGTGCTGCTGCCAAGACGCTAGTATCGCCCATCAGTGAAGGGCGATACGTCGGTTTGGCTTGAAGTGGCCGATTCACGCGGCGAAGCGCGTGCAGCGCTTCTCTGCGATCGGGCACTGGGTCATCGAGCGCTCGTTCGCCTGGGCCAGTCCAGCAATCTAGTGGCGGAAGTGGCGCATGCCGGTGAACACCATCGCTACGCCCGACCTGTCCGCCGCCGCAATCACCTCGGCATCGCGGATCGAGCCACCGGGCTGGATCACGGCTGTTGCCCCGGCCTCCACCACAGCCTGTAAGCCGTCTACGAACGGAAAGAATGCATCAGACGCCACTACGCTGCCTTCGGTTAGGCGACCAATCTGCCCACTTGCCTTCGCGGCCTCCTCGCTCTTCCAGGCAGCGATGCGTGCGGCGTCTACCCGGCTCATCTGCCCGGCGCCAATTCCCACGGTCGCACCGGATTTCGCATAGACTATGGCGTTCGACTTGACGTGTTTGCATACCCGAAAGGCAAACAGCAGATCCGCCATTTCCGACGCCGTTGGCGCGCGCTGGGTGACTACTGAGACACCCGCGTTGCTAATTTGCCCGCCATCACGCGTCTGAGCCAAAAACCCTCCCGCCACACTGCGTAGCATCAGCCCAGCCGCTGCCCGATCGGGCAGCCCCCCGGTCAAAAGCAGCCGCAGGTTCTTCTTCCTTCCCAGAATCTCGCATGCCGCTGGATCGGCATCCGGTGCAACGATTACCTCTGAAAAGATGCTGGCGATCTTTGTCGCCGAGGCCTCATCCAATGTCCTGTTTACCGCAATGATCCCGCCATAGGCGGAAACCGGATCACAACGCAACGCGGCATCCCATGCCTGCTCCAACCAGTCGCCGCAAGCCACGCCACATGGATTGGCGTGCTTGACGATAACCACCGCAGGCTGATCAAATTCCGCCACGCATTCGAAGGCGGCATCGGTGTCATTAAGGTTGTTGTAGGACAACGCCTTGCCTTGCACCTGCACCGCCGTCGCCACGCCAAGGCGATCGCCGCACGCATAAAAAGCCGCTTCCTGGTGTGGATTCTCCCCGTAACGCAACTTCTGCCGCAGCCTGCCTGAGATGGAGACATGCCGCGGAAACGCATCCTCGCGCTCCGCCGCAAACCATCGAGCGATGGCACCATCATATGCAGCGGTTCGGGAATAAGCCTCGGCAGCAAGACGACACCTGAGCTGCTGGGATATCCCGCCCTTCGTTACAAGCTCATTCATTACTTCGCCATATTGATCAGGATCCGTCATAACGGTCACGGAATCATGATTTTTTGCCGCTGCCCGGATCAATGCCGGCCCACCAATGTCGATATTCTCGATACAGTCGGCGCGCCCCGCTCCGCTCGCTACCGTTGCCTCGAACGGGTAGAGGTTGACCACCACAAGATCAATCGGATCGATTTCGTGCAGGCGCATCTGCTCAAGGTGATCCGGCCGGTCACGCCGCCCCAAGATGCCACCGTGAATTTTTGGCACCAGTGTCTTTACCCGGCCGTCCAAAATCTCTGGGAAGCCGCTGTAATCCGAGACTTCGGTCACCGCCACACCAGCCGCACGCAAGACCCCCGCAGAACCGCCGGTGGACAAAATCTCAACTCCTAGTTCCACCAACTGCTGCCCCAACGGCACCAATCCAGCCTTGTCGTGGACCGAGATCAACGCCCGTCGGACGGCGACAATATTGGTCATGGCAGCATGATTCCCTACGACACCAACCGCGGCGGGATAAACCTACAGCCCTAGCAGGTCCAGGGTTCGTGCCATCACCTTGTCCTCGGCGTAGCGGCTAAGCGATCGCTCTCGCCCCGCCTTGCCCATCCGCAGGCGCAGATCCTTATCGTTGATCAGGCGGCCTAAGGCTGCAGCCAGCGCGGGCGCGTTACCGGGCGGCACTGACAGGCCGGTCACTCCGTCCACCACCTGCTCTGCTGGACCCCGTACATTGCTGGCAACCACCGGCAGCCCCACCAGCATGGCCTCAATCACCGACATCGGCAGGCCCTCAAAGCGGCTTGGCAGCACAAAAACATCCGCCGCCGCCAACAACTCGGCGATATCGGCCCGATAACCCAGCATCCGCAGCCTATCGCCCAGGCCCGCTGCTTCCAGCAGTGTCGACATGTCGGCACCCCTGTCACTCTGCAGCCGCTGCCCGACCACCCAAAGCTCCGCCTCCGGCAGCAGGCGCATCGCCTCGGCAAGTTCCGGATATCCCTTATGCCAGACCAATCGGGAGACGGCGATGATCACCACGCGGTCTTCCTCCACACCCAGCTCCTGCCGGATCCTGGTGCGCGACGCTTCATTGGGACGGAATACCGCCGGATCCCGGCCATTACCCACCGCTTCGACCCGCTTGGCGATTCGCAACCGGCGTGCATCCCGCGCTTCGGCTTCCGAAACCGTCAGGAACACATCCGTCACCCGCGCCGCCAGCCATTCCATGACGAATGACAGGCTCCGCCGCCGCAATGAAGAGGACGTATCGTTGAACAAAAACCCATGACAGGTGTAGGCAATCTGTGGCGTCCCAGCGATGCTTGCTGCCAGACGTGCGAGGAAGCCGCTAATCGGCATGTGCGCGTGCACCAAGTCGGGCTTCTCTGACCGTAATATGGTTACAAGGAACCAGAACGCTCGAAGATGTGCCAGAATACTCAGGCGGCGGACGAACGGAATGGCGATGACTCGAAAGCCTTCCGCCCGGACACTGTCCAGCAGTTCTCCCTCGGCACACGCACCGATAACATCGTGGCCACGCGCACGCATTGCGCGCATGAGCGGGAGCAGGAAATGTCGCAGGGAAAAGTCGACGTTCGTGATCTCGATGACCTTCATCGCATCACGCTCATCGACCACCAACAAATTGCCATCGGCTCGATAATCAGTTTTATGCCAGCCCGAGGCTCGGTCGCCCTAGTATCGCCCATCAGTGAAGGGCGATAGGTCGGTTTGGCTTGAAGTGGCCGATTCACCCGACCGCATGGGATGCGAGTGTCGGGATCGGACGACTAGGCTTCCACCGCAACCCCTCATCCAGCCCGTTCCACCTTACTGAGTGCCCACTTGATGTGTTGCGGGCCATCATGATAGCCCATCAAGACAACCTGTTCCCCACGCCGCGGCTCGGTGCCCCCCAGATAAACTGTCTCCTCCAGCCCCAACCGAGCGCCGTCCGCCCGTAGCCGCCAGAATGTGCCGGACTTGAGCCGCAATAGAACTGCCGCCCCATCTTGCTGCACATTGGCCTGGACATCAGGATGCAGATGAAAGCGCAAGCTGAACGGTTGCGGTTCACCAGCCTCGATTAGATCCTCACCACGAATGTCCTCACCGCTTTCCGCCATGTATAGTCGTCTGCGATGTATGGCGTTGAAGGTCTTTTTCCAGCCGTCATGGGAAACATCCAGCCAATGCGCCCCAGCAGCCTCCTGCCGGTTCACCTCAACCATGACCGGCCGGCGCCCCAGTCCCTGCGGCTTTAGCTCACTGCTGTTCACATCCCCTATTACGAGCGTCGAGTGCGCAGCGGTGGCTCGCGCCGCGTCGTGCCACTCTGGCGGTCCGGCGACGAACGCACCGCAGTTCACAATTACCCGGTCGCGACCGACCGAAAATTCCATCGATAAGGTGCCTGCGTGCGCCAGCCGGTCCAGCCCCGGAGGCGCCGGTATGCCACAATCCACAATCAGCACACTACGGCCGGCCTGCATCCGACTGAAGCCGCCGTCGGTCAGTGCCGACGGCCCGCGCCCCCCGCGCCCCGCCTGGTTCAACACCAGGTCGATAAGAGCGGCGGTCTCCTCTTTACTGCCATTGAACAGCGCCAAACCGCCGTCGCCATGACGCATCATCCGCAGCGCCGGCGACATCCGCTCGATTGCGTGCCCCAGCACCGGCGGCGGCTGCGTCTGCGAGGTCTGGAACAGCGCGCGGATCTCAGTCAGATCCTGCAATGCTGACATCTGGGCGGCCGGGCTGCGCTCGGCATGGCAGCCATCTGGCAGGATCTGACGATTAATCTCCTGCGGCAGGAAGCGCAGCGCCCGCGTCAGGAAGCCTGAGTGCTCGCGCAACGCCACCGCCGCCGCAACAAGTCCCTTCATTGCAGTCAACGCGCGTGCATCGAGCTCCTCGGCCGGCAGCGCGGCTGACAAGCCGCGGGCGTCCGAGACCAGGCGACTCATCAGCCGCTGGCGGAACAGATCATCGGCCGTAGCGGCAAAGAAGTCATAGTGCCCCAGCCAAGCGGTGATGCGGGCGCCGACCACATCGGGGCGGTGAACCATTGGATCAGCCGGCGGCGTGGCAATCCACTCTGAAACTAACGCCCTGGCTCGCAGCCGAGCGGCGTCAGTGCCCAGTGCGCGCAAATCGCGCAGCCAGGTGAAACCATGCGCGCCGGCCCGCAGCACGCTTGACCCGGCAACCTGACCCCACCCGCCCTGCCGCAGGGGCTGTACTGCCCCGCCTATCTCGAGCTCTCCTTTTACTAGTAACGCCCCCCGAGTGGGGTCACCAGGCCATGGATCACGCACCGATAGCGCCGGTGCATCAGGCACCCGTCCCATCCGTAGCGCGGGCAGTCGTGCCATCGCCCGTTTCGCACCGCGCAACCAACTGCGGGAGGTCGCCACGCTTAGACGTCTCCCCGCAGATCGCTGATGGCCTTTGCGTAGTCCGCCGTGCGGAACACCGAAGTCCCGGCAATCAACGTATCAGCCCCCGCCGCCAATACGTCACGTGCCGTGGCCGCAGTGATGCCACCATCGACCGCCAAGGCAATTGGATGGTCCGCCGCATCGATCATGCCGCGCAGCCGGCTGATCTTCGGAAGCTGCGAGCTGAGAAATCCTTGGCCGCCAAAACCTGGGTTCACCGACATCACCAGCACGATGTCAATCAGATCGAGAGCCCAATCGATCGCCTCAGGTGCCGAGGCCGGGTTCAGGACTACCCCGGCCTTCTTCCCCGCCGCCCGAATACGTTGCAAGGAGCGGTGCAGATGCGGCCCAGCTTCCGGATGCAGGCTGATGTGGTCTGCTCCCGCATCGATGAAGGCGTCGAGATACGGATCGACCGGAGCGATCATCAGGTGTACGTCAAACGGCAGCCGGGTATGCTTGCGCAACGCCGCCAATACGTTTGGCCCGAAGCTGATGTTCGGCACGAAGTGGCCGTCCATGATGTCGAGATGCAGCCAGTCCGCCCCGGCCGCCTCGATCGCGCTGACCTCTTCTCTTAGCCGGCTGAAGTCGGCGGCGAGCAGGCTTGGGGCAATGATCACATGCCGGGACGATGAAGCGCTCATGGCTTGTTTCTAGAGCATGATCCCGCTGAGCGAAACGTTCAAAGCGTGTGAACCATGCGATTAACCAACAGATGCCGCGTTTTCAGCCCCCACAGACCAAGCTGAGGGAGATCCTGCATGCAACCCGCTGGCCATATCGATCTCTTGTCAGAACATCGCATACCAACGGCCCGAATGTTGACCGTCCTTCAAACGGTTGGGCCGTTGGTATCGTATTGATTTCGCGGGCAGCCGCATGACACGTCCGCTTGGCAACCCTGCCCGCATAATGGTCATCCCTTCAGGCTGCCGGTATCAGGCCTTGATCAGCCTGGCAGCAAAGAAGCCATCCATCCCGCCGCGCTCCGGCCACATCCCTGGATGCGTGCGCAGGAAACCTTCCCCTGTTCTAGCTTCCGGCAGCGCGGCAAGCTCATCAAGGCGGAAAGGGTCGTGCCGCAAGCCCAGTTTTCCACAGTTCGCCACCCGAGCTACAGCCTCCTCCGGCTGTAGCGAACAGACCGAGTAGATCAGCCTTCCCCCCACCCGCAGCAGCCTAGCCGCCGCCTGCAGCAGGGCGTCCTGCGCGTGCACGAGCGCCGAAACGTCCCGCGGCCGTTTGATCCGAGCGACGTCAGGATGCCGGCGGATCGTTCCTGTAGCACTACATGGCGCATCCAGCAGAACCGCGTCAAATCCCGATGGTTCCTGCCACAGCGTTGCGTCCGCGACTACAACATCAGCGTGAAGTTGCCAATGCCTGAGGTTTGCCACCAGCAGTTCCGCCCGTACTGCATCTCGCTCGACTGCCGTGACCATGGCTCCTGTCGCCGCCAGTTGCCCTGTCTTGCTCCCCGGGGCTGCGCACAGGTCAACCACCCGCTCATCTGGTTGTGCAGCCAGCAGCATCGCGGGCAAAGCCGCCGCCGCATCCTGCACCCAAAGTTCACCCACCTCAAACCCAGCGATATCGGCCACCCTCGTGCCCGGCGGAAAGCGCACCGACCCGGTCGGCAACCGCTCGCCCCCCTTCGGTACGACGCCACCCGGCTTGAGGGTCACATCCAGCGGCGCCTCGTTCTGATGGGCGAGCGCGATGCTGCGGGCCGCTGCCCCCCATGACGCCCATAACCACGCTGGCGTATCCAATCGGGCGGGGTTCAGCTCCTCCAGAACGCTGGCACCCGCGGAGGCAACCTTTCGCAGAACCGCGTTGATCAATCCGGCGAATGGCGTCAAGCCTCGGCGTTTGGCCAGCGCGACCGCAGTCGCGACGGCGGCATGGTCCGGAGTCTCCAGCAGCAGCAAACCGGCTGCGCCGATCCGCAGGATGTTGCGCACCGGCTCCGGCGGCTCCTTGCGCAGAAACGGCTCGACGGCTGCATCCAGTGTGCCCATCCGCCGCAAAACCGCCGCAGCAACGCGGTGCGCCGCGGCACGATCCCGACTGTCCAGCGCTGGCAGCGCATCCAGGGCTTCCTCTAGCGTTCGGTGCCGCTCCAGCACCGCTGTCAGCAGATCAAACGCTGCCTCCCGAGTTGGATCCGCCATCAGACGGGCAAGACCGCTCGTCCCACGCCATGATAGGCGAAGCCGGCCTGCCGCATTGCCACCGGATCATACACATTGCGCAGATCCACCAGGATCCGCCCACGCATGGTCTCCGCCAGGCGGCTCGGCGCCAGCGCACGAAATTCATTCCACTCCGTGATGAGCACCAACACATCAGCCCCTGCCGCGGCATCCAGCGCGTCGGTGCAATACTGCACCGACGATGGCAGCAACGGTCGGGCCGCATTCATTCCTTCCGGATCGAAAGCCCTGATGCTCGCCCCGTCGCCCGCCAAGCGCGAGACAATGGACAGCGCAGGCGAATCCCGCATATCGTCGGTCTCCGGCTTGAACGTCAGGCCCAGCACCGCCACCGTCTTGCCGCGCACCGACCCGCCGCAGGCGGCAATGACACGCATCGCCATGCTTGACTTGCGGGCCTCGTTGACCGCGACGGTCGCTTCCACCAGTCGCGACGGCGCACCATAATCCTGCGCGGTTCGGACCAATGCCAACGTATCCTTGGGAAAGCAGGACCCGCCATATCCTGGGCCTGGATGCAGGAACTTCCGTCCAATGCGTCCATCCAGGCCGATGCCGCGTGCTACGTCATGCACATCGGCGCCGACCTTCTCACAAAGGTCTGCCATCTCGTTGATAAACGTGACCTTCATCGCCAGGAATGCGTTTGCGGCATATTTTGTCAGTTCCGCGGTCTCGATGGCGGTAAACACAATTGGCGCCTCGATCAAGTATAGCGGCCGATAGAGGCGGCGCATGACCTCTCGTGCCCGTTCCGACTCAACACCGATGACGACACGGTCCGGACGCATGAAGTCGCCGATCGCGTTGCCCTCGCGCAGGAACTCGGGATTGGATGCAACGTCGAAGTCGAGATCCGGCCTGACCGAATGAGCTATTTCTTGGATGCGTCGTCCGGTGCCGACAGGGACGGTGGATTTGGTCACAATAACAGCGGGCCCGGTTAATGCCTGCGCGACCTGCTCCGCCGCAGCGTAGACATAGCTAAGGTCAGCATGGCCATCGCCACGCCGGGTCGGCGTCCCTACGGCAATGAAGACGGCTTCGGAACCGGCGACACCCGCGGCCAGGTCTGAAGTGAACGAGAGCCGCCCAGCCCGCACGTTTTCCTGCACAAGCTGCTCCAGACCCGGCTCATAGATTGGCATGCGTCCTTCGTGAAGTGCCTCCAGCTTCCGCGCATCTGCCTCCACGACGGTCACCTCCGTGCCGAACTCGGCGAAACAAGCGCCGGAAACCAGTCCAACGTAGCCACCGCCAATCATGGTAATCCGCACGTGTCATGTCCTTTGCGCCGAAACAGAACTGATTCAGCACATAGCAGGTCCATCTTCCAGTAATTTGCACACCACCAGCGTCCGCACCGATTTGCCAGAGCAGCGATGGGTAATGCTCCCCATCCTGCCTAAATCGATGCCGCTTCTACGTCCTGCGCCACGTCGACGATCATTCCGTCACTTGCAGCATATCGTTGCTGAGTCATTTTTGCCCCAACAGCGCACGGTTTCGGGCACGCATGGTGAATGGCACGAGACTGATGCGGCCTTTGCAGTGAACCTCTATAACCTCTGTAACAACCGTCATGAGTGAGTCGCAATTGTAACAACCAGTGACTCAGGCTTGCTGATGACATCAAACATAAAATTCATGCTTGCTGTCTGAATAAATGTCGCCTTGACAGAAACATTGGGGCAGGGTTTGTCCTGCGCGTCGTCCCCTTTAGCTCAACCCGCAGTTCCTGGATTGGCATGACGGACTCTATTTTGCGCGTCGGCGTCGCCGGCGCTGGCCACTTTGGGCGATATCATGCTTTGAAGGTCGCAGCCTCGCCGCGAACCCGCCTGATGGGTATCTTCGATCCGGACCTTGAGCGGGCCAAGACCGTCGGATGGGAAGCCGGAGCCAAAGAAATCGGCTTCCAGGCCATGTTGGACATGGTCGACGCCGTCATTATCGCCGCGCCGGCAGAAAGCCACTACCAGCTTACTATGCAGGCCCTGCGCTCAGGCAAACACGTCCTGGTCGAAAAACCAATCGCAGCGACGCTGCAACAAGCCGATGAAATGGCAAGTCTGGCCACCGCTAAGCACCTGGTTCTTCAGGTCGGCCATCTTGAGCGTTTCTCCAGCGCCTATCAAGCGATAGCGGGACGTATCGTTGCGCCGCTGTATATCGAGGCCACACGGATTGCCCCATTCAAGCCTCGCGGCACCGATGTCTCGGTCATCCTGGACCTGATGATTCATGACCTTGACCTTGTGCTGGCGCTGGTTGACAGCGAGATTGAAAGCGTCGATGCGGTGGGCGCTCCAGTCGCCAGCGCTTTTGAGGATATCGCCAACGCGCGGCTGCGCTTCAAGAACGGCGCCGTTGCCACCATCACCGCCAGCCGGATCTCGCCGCGAACGGAGCGAAAGATGCGGATCTTTGCGCAGGATTCGTACATAGCCGCAGACTTCGCCGCACGCACGATGACCCTCATCGCCCGCGACAACCCAGGTGACAGCAGCGGCCAATCCGGTGCTGCGCCGGTACCGGGTGTAACCGGCTTTGTGACAGAGGATGTCTCATGGGACGAGCACGATTCTCTCGCCGCCGAACATGAGGCCTTTGCCGCTGCAATACTCGACGGCGCAGCCGTGCTGGTTAACGCCGTGGTCGGCCGCCGTGCACTACACGCGGCCCTCGCTGTCGCAAGCAGCATGCGTCAGTCCATGGAGCGTATGACCGCCTCCGGCCTGATACAATCAGGCCGACCGCAGTAGCTGAAGTTGATAGGGGACCTTTCAGCCCAGACAGCGCCGGTACAGCCCGATCAGACGTTCCCAGTGGCGTTCCGCAGCTTGCTTGTCATAACACCAGCGCTGCGGAAAGGCGAAGCCGTGATGAGCCGCCGGATAGATCTCCAATTCTCCGGCAGTACCCGCGGCCGTGAACAGCTTTTGCAGCTCCGCCACCATTGACAGCGGCGCCAGTTCGTCATGCTCGGCACAGGCAATATACAGCTCACCTGTCGCCTTCCCCAGGTTCAGGTGGGGGCTTTCCTCATTCTCGCTGACCAGCCACGTCCCATAGAACGAGGCCGCGGCGGCAACTCGTCCCGGGTAGCGCACAGCAGCGGCCAGCGCGTACGGCCCGCTCATGCAATAGCCGTGCGTGCCAACAGGTCCTGGCTGCGCCGCCGACTGTGTTTCAACAAACGCCAGTATGTCGCCGAAATCTTCCATGACGGGCGGAATGGTCATCTTCGTCCGCACGGCCCGCATTCGGGCCTGCTCCGCACTGCCCTTAGTAAGGACGTCCGGACCATATTTGGTCTCTCGGCCGGCTCGGTAGTACAGGTTTGGCAGCAGCACATAATAGCCGACCGAGCACAGCCGGCGTGCCATGTCATGGAGTTCCTCGCGAATGCCCGGGGCGTCCATCAACATGACAACCACGGGATGCGGGGCACCACGGTCCGGGTGCACAATGAATGTTTCCATGGCCCCGGCTCGCGTTTCAATGTCGCGGACGTCTTCGATCATGATCTTCCCCTCGAACGCCTGACAGTGGATGCTTCCACGCCGCGCTCAGCCCGACAACCCCAAGGCAGCCGCATCGCCACCATTTCGTCAGGCTTGAGCCACTCCGATCAGCCGCAGCCGCAAATTACGTGAGGTCATGTCGATCACCGCGACGCTGACCAGGATCAGCACGATCACGTAGGCAACCTGGTCCCAGGCGTTGATCTGGATCCGCTCCGACAGCCGCAGCCCGATCCCACCCGCCCCAACCAGCCCCAAAATCGTCGCCTCGCGGCTGTTTGATTCGATTGAATAAAGCGCCTGACTGATCATCACCGGCAACACCTGCGGCAACACCGCAAAGCGTAGACGCGCGATGAAACCGGCCCCGACCGAGGTGATGCCGTCGACCTGCCGGCGGTCGATGGTCTCCACTGCCTCGGCAAAAAGTTTGGCCAACACGCCAGTCTCTGCAACCGCGATTGCCAGAATGCCGGCGATCGGACCCAGCCCCATGGCGCGGACGAAGACCAACGCCCAAATCAATTGGTCAAGACCACGCAGACCGTCGAACAGCCGCCGAGTCATGAAACGGAACACACTCTGCTGGATGACGTTGCGCGCGCCTAGGAACCCCAAGGGCACCGCAGCTAGCACTGCCAGCATCGTCCCCAGATAGGCCATCGCGATCGTCTCCAGCATTGATCGCCATAGTTCGGCGTGGTCCCATTCAGCAAAGTCGGACCAGTCCAGCATCAGCCGTATGATTACCCAGACCTTCGGCAGGTTGGTGATGATCCGGCCGAAGTCGAACAGCCACATCAGATAGATCAGGTAGCCGAACACTCCCGCCAGCACCGCCCAGCGTAGCCAGCCCTTGCTGCGGAACACCTCGGGGTGGCGCGTGCGCTCCGCTGCGACGTCCAGGTCAGCATGGCTCATGGCCTGGCTGCTCATGCCGTTGCGCCGATGAAGCGGTGGCGGATCTGTTCCGAGGCAAGGTCGATGGCAACGACGATCAGCAGGATCAGTATGACGATCGCGCTGACTTCCTCATAGATGTTAAAACTTATCACGCGCTTCAGTTCCTGACCAATGCCGCCTGCGCCAACGAAGCCGATAATCGTCGAGGACCGGACATTGATCTCGAACCGCAGCAGCGCGTAGCTCAGGAACCCCGGCAACACTTGCGGCACCACGCCGTAGCGGATCTGCGCCAACCAAGATCCGCCAGCCGAGCGGATGCCCTCGATCGGCCGCAGATCAGCGTTTTCGTTAAGCTCACAGAACAGTTTGCCCAGCGCTCCCGTCGTGTGCAGTGTGATTGCAAGAATGCCGGCCAGAGGCCCGATGCCGAACGGCCAGACCAGAATGAACGCCAGCACCACCTGGGGGATGGTGCGCATGACCTCCAACAAGCGACGAATGCCAAACACTGCCAGCCGGCTACTGACGAAGGTCCGCGTTGCGGGAAACGATAGTACGAATGCCGCACCGAAGCCCAGCGCCGTCGCCAGCATGGCCATTTCGATTGTTTGCCACAGCAGCAACCAATAGGTGTGAATGCGATAGAACCAGTAGGCGACAGACTGCGGCTCGCGCACTCCACCGAACAGGTGCGGCAACGCCAGCACCGAGATGGGGCCGGCATCTGGTTTGGGCTGGATCGAGAACAGCTTGCCAAAATATTCGCTGATGCGCGGAATCCCGCTGGCAACCTGATCGGGTGAAAAATTCGTCCAGGCCGCCGTCACGAGGAAAAGCAGTATGACCGCAGCGAAGGTTAGCATGGTTTCGCTCTGGCGAGCCCGGCGCAGCCGGCCAAAGCGTTGCTCGAACAGGCGATAGGCTGGATCGTCCGTCGGATCCACCACAGGCGTCACTCCTGGCCTGCCTGTAAGGTCCGCCTCACTGCTGCACGATCCGTCTTGCCTTCCCGTTCATATGGCCCCCGGTCGGCCGCTTGAGCCTATCCGGGCATTGCCGACAACGCGGCCGCTGGCAAGCTGGTAGAGGTCATCCGCTCGTCCAGCGCCTGCGGCCCTGACTGACCGTAGATGTCGCGCAACACCAAATCAGTCAGCGCCTCCGGCGGGCCGTCAAAGACGATCCGTCCAGCCGACATGCCGATGATCCGCCGGCAATAGGCTCGGGCGGTATCCAGCGTATGCAGGTTGGTCAGCACGGTAATGCCGTCGCGTCGGTTGATATCGGCCAGCGCATCCATCACCAGCTTGGCGTTCATCGGATCGAGCGAGGCGATCGGCTCGTCCGCCAGCAGGATCTTTGGCTGCTGCATTAATGCGCGCGCGATGGCCACCCGCTGCTGCTGGCCGCCCGACAGGGCATCTGCCCGGTTCATTGCTACATCCGCCATCCCCAGCCGCTCGAGCGCACGCACCGCCAGCGCCCGCTCAGCCGGCGTGAACCACTTCACCAACACCCTCGCTGAAGGCATGGCATGCAGCCGTCCGCACATGACATTGGTCAGCACGTCCAGACGACTGACCAGATTGAACTGCTGGAAGATCATCGCTGTCCGCGCCCGCCAGGCGCGAAGCTCATTGCCGCGCAATGCGGTGACGTCAATGGTGCCCGACAGGATCTTGCCCTGCGTCGGCTCGATCAGCCGGTTCACCAACCGCAGCAATGTCGATTTGCCCGCCCCGGAGCGACCGATGATGCCCACCATCTCGCCATCGCCGATAGTCATGTTGGCACCATCTACCGCGCGCTTGTCGCCAAAGCGGCGGGTCAGGTCGACGAGTTGGAGCAAAGGGCACCTCGTCTGGGTTGCTGCGGTGCCGAACATCGCCGATCATAGGACGTTCGGCAATGTCTGGCGTGCGGCCGCCAAGAGGGCGGGTACAGCGTTCTTGTCAGCTATCAGGAGCAGCGCCGAAAACGCCAAGCCAGTGATCTTAGGCACGATTGCACGTTACAAACAAATCGTTATCGATACTGTGCCGAATATGTTTTGATAACGTATATTACACATACTTAACCAACAGTTTGATGCAGAATTTGGTATTTGTATTCCGATATCGCATCATAATACGACCGAGAATGCGTCGTGATATGCGTGGAGTCAAAGCAGCTCAAGCGGTTGCAATGCAATAATCCGTCGCCGTTACATTTTGACTACAGAATTGTCACGTTTTACGATTGTAAAGCATCACATGAACGTGAAAGCTTTGGCGATCACATCACGTTCAAGGGAACGCAGCGATGAGCGGCACACAGTCCTCCAACGCCGGGCAGGCAGTGACACCTGGGAACTGGATCACCCAGACCATCAACGGCATGACATACCAGGTTCTGCTGCCGGCCAACTATGATCCCAGCATCAAATATCCGACCGTCCTGTACCTGCACCAGCTCGACATGGGCGACGATCCTTCTGGTTTGCTGGCAGAGGTGAACCCCTGGTTCAACTCGACAACTTTCCGCGCCGACTATCCAGCAATCATTGTTATGCCGTTGCTCGACCAGACGGCTGATCCGTCTGGCGAGACCATCAACTGGGGCGGCGTCAGCACCGCCGACAGCGCTGGCGAGGACAACGCCATCGCCGCCCTTCAGCAGGTCCAGCAGCAATACTCGACGGACAACTCGCGGATCTATGTCACCGGCAACAGCATGGGCGGCATCGGCACCGAGGACATGGTGATCAAGTACAACGCCTACACTGGGACCGAGGGCAAGATCTTCGCCGCCGCGCTCTCGCTGGCTGGCGCGGATTACGGCCAGGGCTACCCGACACCCAATGCCTCCGTCGTCGGCGGCTTGAAGAACGTGCCATTCTGGGCAATCCACGGCGGCCAGGACACCACCGTTCCGCTGACCTGGGACCAGAACCTCTATGCCGCCGAGCAGGCCAGCGGTGGGGACATGATGTATACCCAGGACAACAGCCTGGGCCACGACGTGTGGGACACATACTATACCCAGGACGGTCCAGGCTCGCCGCTGGGCTGGCTGTTCAGCCAGTCGACCAACGGCAACACAACGCCACCATCGCCACCGTCTGCGACCCCGTCGGCCAACGACACCACCGTGGCTGCCGGCAGCACCGCCGCCATCACTGACGCCAGCGGCAACCTGTGGACCATCACCAGCGCCGGCCTGGTCGCGGTGAACGGCACCGCCGACACCACCACCGCCAACGTCATCGAACTGGCCTACGTCAACGGCACCGTCTGGCAGGAAAACGCCAGCAAGCTGTGGTGGGGCAAGACCAGCCCAACCGCCACGTGGACCGCGGGCGCCAATCCACTGCCCGCCCCGTCGGCCAACGACACCACCGTCGCTGCCGGCAGCACCGCCGCCATCACTGATGCCAGCGGCAACCTGTGGACCATCACCAGCGCCGGCCTGGTCGCGGTGAACGGCACCGCCGACACCACCACCGCCAACGTCATCGAACTGGCCTACGTCAACGGCACCGTCTGGCAGGAAAACGCCAGCAAGCTGTGGTGGAGCAAGACCAGCCCAACCGCCACGTGGACCGCGGGCGCCAATCCACTGCCCGCCCCGTCGGCCAACGACACCACCGTGGCTGCCGGCAGCACCGCCGCCATCACTGACGCCAGCGGCAACCTGTGGACCATCACCAGCGCCGGCCTGGTCGCGGTGAACGGCACCGCCGACACCACCACCGCCAACGTCATCGAACTGGCCTACGTCAACGGCACCGTCTGGCAGGAAAACGCCAGCAAGCTGTGGTGGAGCAAGACCAGCCCAACCGCCACGTGGACCGCAGGCGCCGATCCACTGCCCGTTACCCCTACCCCGCCGCCGACACCGGCAAACGTCGTCGGCAGCGGATCCGACATGATCGTGCTAACCATGTCTGAGGACGCCGACGGCCCGGCTGGTGTTGCCGGTCGTGATGCGGAATTCACCGTTAACGTCGATGGCCGGCAAATCGGTGGGCTGCAGACGGTTACGGCGTCCCATGCCGCCGGCCAGACCGAGACCTTTACCTTCGAGGGCAACTACGCGCCTGGCCGCCACGCGGTCACGGTGACCTTTGCCAACAACTCGATGACGGCGGGCGACCAGGCCGCCTTCAACGACGGCGGCGATCGCAATCTTTACGTCAATTCCGTCACCTACGACCACTCCACGGTTTCCTCCAGCGTCACCCCGGTCTATGGCTCGCCGTTCTACCCGCCGCTGTCCGCCAGCGGTCTGCAGCCAGGGAATGCTGTCTACAGCGTCACCGACACCACCGCGATTCCCGCCAACCCACCGTCCACAGCGACCACCACCCCCGCTGCGGCCAGCTTCGGCACCGGTCCTGACACGCTGACTCTGGCGATGTCGGAAGATCCGTACGCCGGTGATGCGATGTTCACCGTCGCCGTCGACGGCACGGCGATCCCGGCGACCTTCACCACGTCGGCTATCGAGTGGGAGGGTCAGGCCCAACAGTTCAACCTGCACGGCACGTGGGGCAACGGCGCGCATACCGTTACCGTGACCTACCTCAATGACCTGGTTGGCCCCATCGACTCCGCTGGCGGGTACGATCCCGACGACCGGAACCTGGTGATCAACGGCGTCAGCTATGATGGCACGTCGGCCACCGGAGCGCCTTACGAGCTGTTCAACGACGGGTCGGCGAGCTTCAGCGTGCCGGTCTCCAAGCCTGCCACACCGACTCCAACGCCGGCGCCCACGCCACTGCCGCCGGCATCAGCCAACGACACCATGGTGCTGGCCGGATCGTCCGGCACGATCACCGACGCCGCCGGCAACAGTTGGGGAATTACCAGCAGCGGCCAGGTCGTTGTCGATGGCGTTGTCGACGCGACCACCGCCAACGTCACGGAACTCGCGTATGTCGGCCATACTGTCTGGCAGGAGAACGCCAGCAACCTGTGGTGGGGCAAGGCCAACGCGTCGGCCGCCTGGGGTACCGGCAGCAGCACCAGCCCGCTGCCCGCGCCGATTACCCTCGTCGCCGCCAGCACCACGGTCAGCCAGAGCGACGTCTCCATCGCCTCCACGTCCGGCGGCCACATGCTGTTCCTCAGCGGTTCCGGCGACGTGGCCAACCTGTCCGGAGGCGCCAACACAATTACCGACACCGGCAGCGACAACACCTACATCCTGCCTGCCTCCGGCGCCGGTGCCGACACGTTCACCAGCAACATCTTCAACGCCGGCGACAAGCTGGACATCGCCGCAGCACTTGGCGCCACCGACTGGGCGGGCTCAGCCTACACCTATGAACTGCCGAACTACCTGAAGGTCAGCACCTCCGGACAGAACGTCACACTCTCGATGGCCGACAAATCCGGCAGCGCCGGCGTGGCAATCGCCACGATTAACGGCGCCGGCGCCACCACGCTCACCAGCCTGCTTCCACATCTGGTGATCTAACCTCATGGTCACGCCCGACATGATCACGCGCGGCGGCACGCCGAAGCGGGTGAATCATCCAGTAACCTGATTCCAAGTAGCGCCGTCGGGAACCTCCCGCCGGCGCCACCATTTATAGCGCCTGACAGACCAGTGACCACTAGCCCTAGCGGTCGATGCGAAGGGTTATCCACATTATTTTGTGCCTGGTCCTTGATTTCCGTTGACCGTCCGTAAACCAGCGGATAGGTCGGAACCGTGACATCATCAGAGACAAAACCGCTGATTCGCTTGCGTGGCCGGTCGATCATGGCTCTGGTCCTGGCTCCGGAAGTGCCTCTGGATGGCTGGCTGAAGGCGCTTGATGCGCAGATGCAACGCTCCCCGAACTTCTTTGACGCCCGACCCGTCGTCGTCGACCTCGGCACCATTCCGCGGGAGCAAGCCGGCGTTGCCGAATTCCTGCAACTGCTTGAACAGCGTGGCATCCGCATTATCGGCACCGAAGGTGCGCATCCCTCGTGGGCAGGCATCGAAGCCTGGGGCCGTCCGTTGCCAGTCTCCGGCAGGCCGGGGCGAGAGATCGAGCCGCCGGAGGCAAGACCCAGCAAGGACACAGCAACGACCGAGCGAGTATTGTCACCGACAGTTATCGGCGGTGGAGAGGCGAACACGCTGCTGATCGACCAGCCGATCCGCTCAGGCCAGTCCGTGGTGTTCGAGCGCGGCGACATTACCATCCTTGGTTCCGTCGCCTCCGGCGCCGAAGTCATGGCCGGCGGCTCAGTGCACATCTACGGCACGTTGCGTGGCCGCGCGATTGCAGGCCTGGCGGGGCATCCGGGTGCCCGGATCTTCTGCAGCAAACTGCAGGCTGAACTGCTGGCGATTGACGGCGTCTACCAGACTGCCGACGACATGCCCGCCAAGATCCTGGGCAAGCCAGTACAGGCCTGGCTGGACGGCGAGCAAATGAGAATCTCTGTTTTGGATTAAGGGAAACGCAGATGGGCAAGGTGCTGGTGGTAACGTCCGGTAAGGGCGGTGTCGGCAAGACAACCTCCACCGCAGCACTCGGCGCTGCGCTTGCGCGCGGCGGTGAGAATGTCGTGGTGATCGACTTCGACGTCGGCTTACGCAACCTTGACTTGGTGATGGGCGCCGAGCGGCGCGTCGTCTTCGACCTAATCAACGTCGTCCAGGGCGATGCCAAGCTGGCTCAGGCATTGATCCGCGACAAGCGGATCGACACCCTGTCGTTGCTGCCAGCCTCGCAGACCCGTGACAAGGATGCACTTACCACCGAAGGCGTCGACAAGGTCGTTGCGGAGCTGAAGGAAAAGTTCGACTGGGTGATCTGCGACAGCCCCGCCGGCATCGAGCGCGGTGCCCTGCTGGCGATGCGCAACGCTGACATCGCCGTTGTCGTCACCAATCCCGAGGTCTCCTCGGTCCGGGACTCAGACCGGATCATAGGCATGCTCGATTCGAAGACGCTGAAGGCCGAGAAGGGCGAGCGGGTCGACAAGCATCTGCTGGTGACCCGCTACGACGTCGGCCGCGCCACGCGGAATGAAATGCTGAAAGTGGAAGACGTTCTGGAGATCCTGTCGATCCCGCTGCTCGCGATCATTCCTGAGAGCGAGGAAGTCCTTAAGGCCTCAAACATCGGCTCCCCGGTGACGCTGAACAATCCTGCCAGCGCGCCATCACGTGCCTACTTCAACGCAGCCCGGCGACTGAAGGGCGAGTCGGTCGACGTGGTCATCCCGATGGAGCGCCCCGGCCTGATTGGCCGGTTGTTCGGACGGAGAGTTGCATGAACGTGTTTGAGCTGTTCCGCAAGAAGACGACCGCCCCAGTCGCCCGAGACCGGCTGCAGGTGCTGCTGGCGCACGAGCGCAGTGTCATCGGCAAGTCGGACCTGCTGGCAACCTTGCAGGAGGAAATCCTGGCGGTGATTGCCAAACACATCTCGGTCGACCGCGATGCTGTACAGATCAAGATGGACCGCGGCTCGTCCGTGTCGATGCTGGAGATTGACGTCGAAGTGCCCTTGAACGTCAAGATGGCCAAGCCGACGAACGAAACTGGAGTCGCTGCGTCCGCCTGAATTTGCCGCTTGGTCTCAGGTCTGCCGCCACCTCGTTAGCCCGGCATGAGAAGCCGTGACCGAGTACTAATCCCGATCACGACTTGCCAATAAGGAACCAGTTGTCGACTATCCTGACAGCGCTTTACCCTTGGTCAGCCTGATCGCCGACGCTGACACCCACGAATACCGGCTGTCCGTTCCGGATCACGCGCAGCGCAATCGCATGGTCGCTGCCGTTAAGAGCCGTCCGCATGGCCCGCGCCGCATCAGCCGGCGAACTCACGGCCTGCGAGCCAACGCCAACGATGATGTCGCCCGGTTGTAATCCAGCCGAGTCAGCCGGCGAGCCGGGCTGCACGTTCTGAATGACCGCACCTTTGGTGCCGTCCGGCACATCAAGCTGTTCACGCATATCCGGCGACAGCGGGCCCAGCGCCAACCCGATCTTCGCCTTGTGTTCGGCATTGCTCTGGCTGTCATTGCTGGCGGTCTGCTCATTCGGCAGCGTGGCGACCTTCACCGTCACGTCCTTGGTCTGGCCGTCGTGCAGCACGCTCAGATGCGCCTGCTCACCTGGTTGGATCGTCGCCACATTAATTGCAAGCTCCTTCGGGTTGCCGATCTTCTTGCCGTTGACGGCTTGGATCACGTCACCCGGCTCCAACCCCGCACCTGACGCTGGGCTGTTCGGCTGCACGCCCGCCAGCAACGCCCCGCTGTTCTCCTTCAGGTGCATCGCTTCCGCGGTGCTGGGAGTGATCTGCTGCGCCTCGACGCCAACATAGCCGCGCACCACCTTGCCGTCCTTCTCCAGTTGATCCGTCACGTTGCGGATCATGTCAGAGGGGATGGCAAAGCCGATACCAACCGAACCACCGGTGGGCGAGAGGATCGCGGTATTCATGCCAATGACCTTGCCGTCCTGGGTAAACAGCGGACCGCCGGAGTTGCCCTGGTTGATCGGTGCGTCCACCTGGATGAACTGGTCATATGGTCCAGCGCCGATGTCGCGGCTGACCGCCGAGACGATGCCGGCCGTTACGGTGCTGCTCAAACCGAACGGGTTGCCCATCGCCACCACCCACTCACCCGGCTTCACGTCGCGGGAATTGCCTAGCTGGATGAACGGCAGGGGATGCGAGGCAGAAACCTTCAGCACGGCGATATCGGTGCGCGGGTCGGTGCCGATCACCTTGGCCGGCAGCACGTTGCCATCGTCCAGCGTCACGCTCAGGGTGCGTGCGCCCTTGACCACGTGGTTGTTGGTCACGATCAAGCCGTCCGCACTGATGATGAAGCCGGAGCCGCGCGCCTCAACGGCATGCTCCTGCTGCATAGGCCCGTGCGGCTGCATCTGGTTGAACGGAAACGGCAACTGCTGTGCCGGACTGTCCTGGTCGTCGTCTTCCAGCGCCGCAGGTGTCGCCTTCAGCTTGTTGGTGATGGATACGACGGCCGGCTTGACCTGCGTCACCAGGCTGGTGAAGTCCGGCAGGGTCTGAGGCTGGACCTGGGTGCCTGGCGGGTTGACCGGTTGGACACTGTCTGCCCAGGCATAATGCCCAGCGGCCAGCCCACCAAGACTCGTTCCGGCTAGCAGCGTCGCAGCCAGGGCCGTTCGCCGCAGCGTATGGCGTTTTGATGGCGTGTTCATTCAGAAATCTCCTGTTCTGAAGCAATGGTGAGCCGGATCAACAGTACGGACGAACCGTGACGCAGACACCAGCAACCAGGCTAACATGTGCACGCGCACATAACCGTTCCCTGGGCGGAGCAATTAAACTCGTGTCATACAGGCCACACCGACAAAATATTTAGTCTGCTATCGGGTTTGTTATCCACTCATTTGCCATCGCCACTGCGATGTGCGTCTGCCGCAACGGCGCTCTAACAGCGGGAAGATCTGAAAGCTGCTCGCAGCGGACGCGAAAATCACGCCTGACCTGTCTATGTGGTCGAGGTCTGGATGCTGATCCCTTTCGCCCGCCGATTCGATGCTTGCAGCAACCAACGGCTCGTCGTATCGAGCGGTCGTCAGCCGCGCCATGTCGGAGATTGGATTAGAAGATTGCCGTTACGATCGAGCAGATATCGCCACGGCGGCGGACGTCGGCATGGCAGCCGGGTTAGCACAGTGGTAGTGCAGCGGTTTTGTAAACCGAAGGTCGGGGGTTCAAATCCCTCACCCGGCACCAATCACGCCGTTAAGTCGAAGCATTTGGCCGGTGTCCTTGGCCCCGGAGGAGTCCTTGAGGGACAGTCTTCTTTCCAAGACTGCGCATCTCCGGCGCCTGACCGCTGATTTGCCACACCGGCCGTGAAGCCGACATTCAAAAGCCAGAACAGCACTACCATAACGGGTCAGCGCTTTATCTAACCAACCCGTTTACACCCGTGCCTGCACGAAACGTTATCAGCAGAACTGGCACCCTTGCCCGGTGTGCCCGAGACAGAAGAGCGCAATCCTATTGTTCTCAATATTGACGCGTGCTTCCAACTCTACTGCGAGAGTCGCACCCTGATATATGAAAAGCTCGGATGCAAGCACCGACATTCCTTCTGCCTGCTGGTATGCGCATGGATCTGCGTTCGCCGCCAGCCACGGGGAACAAAGCGCCCAAAGATCCCAACTTCGATATTACCACTACTAAAGTCGCTGCTTGAAAACCTGTAGTGATACAAGAGGTCATGCGCCGGCGCTCTCGCCGCCGACTGCAATTGCCTTGATCCAGTGCATTAGCTGCCGCCGTTCGGATTTACTGAGCGAAGTGAGCAGGACATCCTGCACCTGCGCGGCACCCGGAGTCAGCCGGATGACCGACTCCCTGCCCTCCCGTGTTAATCCGACAAGCGAGGACCGACGGTCGCAGCCGTTTTCGGTGCGCGTGATCTGGTCTTCGCGCAGCAGACGGCGGACCATCTCGGTCAGCGTGCTCCGATCGACGCTGATGGCCGCTGCGAGCGACGATAGAGTCATCGGGCCGTTCTGATACAAGGTCAGCAGCGCGCCGTATTGACGCGGCGTAATGGCATTTTGCCCAGTCAGTGTCTCAAAGATCTGACTGGCGCGCGCATTCAGGACCCGTGCCTGAAACGCGAGGCCATCAACCAGCCGTAGTGTAGCGGCAAGCTGCTCGTTCTCGACCGCATCCACTTGTTTCCTGACGCCAAGTGCATCATCCATAATTCAAACGCCATCTCGATCGGACGTGTCGAAACCTCTTGTGCCGTCTCAGTTTTGTTTCTTGCACGCAAATTCTGAGCAGTTGCCGCGTAGGCGACATTGCAACGGAATTCTTGATATACCTGCCCGCGATGTCGGTCGGTCCCCCGTCAGATCACGATCAGCGCGTCTGCAGCCACCGCACCATCCAAGGTGGCGATCACCGGGTTGACATCAATCTCGCTCACCGCATCGCGCATGTCATCGGCCAGTTCAGAGACCCGGCAGATCAAGGCGGCGAGGTCGTCGAGGTCTATTGGCGCCGCGCCGCGATAGCCTGTCAGCAGCGGATAGCCCTTGAGCGAGGCGAGCATTGCGCGGGCCTCCTCGGGGGATACAGGCGCAAGGCGAACCGCGGTGTCCCCCAAAACTTCCACCAGCACACCGCCGAGCCCGACCGCGATCAGCGGACCGAACTGCTGGTCACGCTTGACCCCGACAACGATTTCGACGCCGCGCGGCATCATGCGCTGCACACTGAGTCCCTCGAGCCTGGCATCGGGGCGATGCCGGGCCACGTTGTCGAGGATTGCCGCGGCGGCCTCCCGCACCGCCTCCGCCGATGTGAGGGCGAGACGGATGCCGCCGACTTCCGTCTTATGAAGGATGTCGGCCGAGGCGATCTTCAGCGCAACGGGGAAACCAATACGGGCTGCCGCCGCCACTGCCGCGTCGGGGTCGGCCACGACGGTTTCGGCCGGCACCGCCACGCCATAGGCCGCAAGCACCCGCTTGGACACGCTCTCGCTCAGGGCACGGCTGCCCGAGTGCCCACGATCGGCGATGATACCGCGCGCCGTATCCGCCGCCCCGGCCGGGGAAAGGCGGCGGTGCTGGTCCAGCCGGGCCGGGCGCCCGTGCCAGTCCATCCAGGCGCGGATAGTCGCAAAGCAGCGATCCGTGGACCGAAACATAGAGACCTTGAGATCAGTGTCGAAGGTCTCGGTCCCTGGTCCCTGCAGCCACTCGTTCATCCAGATAACGGCAATTGGGCGATCGGTGCGCCGCGCCGCCTCGACCACCATGGGCGCGCGCGCGACGCTGGAACTCGCGTGGCTGAACACCATCGGGATCACGGCGCCCCCCGCGAGACCTGGGTCGCTGAGAAAGGCATCGAGGCAAAAGGCGAAGGTTTCGGCCGTCTTGAGAACTTCGGCAGTGAGATCGGCGGGATTGGCTATGGAGCCAAACTCCGGAACGACCGTTTCCAGCTTTGCCGCCGTCACCGGCGCCAGTGCGGGCAGCGGGACGCGGTGCGCCTCGGCCTTGTCCGCGCAGATGACCGCCGCCCCGCCGGAGGTCGACAACACGCCGACGCCTCCGCCACGATAAGGCCCAGAGCGGGCGAAGAACGATGCCATTTCAAGCACGAGTTCAAGGTCGTCGACCGCAACAGCGCCAGCGCGGTCCAACGCCGCGCGATAGGCTTGCGCAGAACCGACCAGGGTTCCCGTATGCGACAGCGCCGCCTGCGAACTGAGGGCGCTGTTGCCAGCCTTGTATACGATCAGCGCCTTTCCGAGCTCCCGAGCCCGCGCCGCCGCCAGCAGAAACCGCTTGCCGCTGTTTACGCCCTCGCACAGCACGATGATGGCGCGCACGTCTTCGCTTTCGGCTGCATAGGCTATGTAGTCGGCCACATCCACGTCGGCGGAGTTGCCGGCGGCGAGATAGTGGGAGAAACCGACACCGCGCTCCATCGCCTGCAGGATGGTATAACCCAGCGCGCCGCTCTGCGAGATGATGGCGACTGGACCATGCCGGTGCCCCATCTTGGCGTAGTCCGGCATGAAATTCATCCCGCTCCGGCTGCGCGTGTTGGCGAGGCCGACGCAGTTCGGCCCAGCCATGCGGACGCCGGCGCGCTGCGCAATCTTCGTCAGTTCGGCTTGCGCTTGAACGCGGTCGGGCTTGCCGGTTTCGCTGAATCCCGATGCGTAGACGATCGCACCGCCAGCCCCGACCGCGCCTGCATCCTGCAGCACGGCGCGCACGGTTGGCCTTGCCGTCGCTACGACGATGCAGTCCGGCGGCCGCGGCATGTCTTGCAGCCTCGGGACGCACGGCCGGTCCATGACGGTGCGGTATTTCGGATTGATGCCGTACACCGCACCGGTGAACCCAGCCATGTTGGCCAGCGTCCGCTGCCCGAATGATCCGGGGGTGTCGGAGGCGCCGATGACCGCGACGATGCGCGGGTTGATCAGTCGCTCCAGGTCGCGCGCCGCGTAGAGCGCCCTGGCTCGCTCTGGCGTGCCGGCGCCTTCGGGTGAGGGTGACGCCGAGCTTTCGGGCAGGTCCGACATGGGTCAGAGGTCCAGCGTTAAAGTGGGCGTTCTCGATCCGGAGCAGCATGGCATGACCACCGTGTTGGTGGCCTTCTCCTCGTCGGTCAGGTAGTCGTCGCGATGGTCGGGCAGACCCGCCAGCACGCGCGTCTCGCAGGTACCGCAGATGCCCTCGCTGCAGGAGTAGGACACGTTGACGCCAGCGGCGAGCAGCGCGGCCAGCATCCGCTGCCCCGATGCCACGCGGATGACCTTGCCGCTTCTTTTCAGTGTGAGATCGTATCCGCCCGCGGTGGCCGGTGCCTCGCTGGCAGTAAAATACTCGACATGGGCGTGCCCGCACGGACGCGAGGCGGTGAGCGACTCGAAGGCCCGCAGCATCGGTGCGGGACCGCAGCAATAAAGATGCGCCGCTGCCGGAGCGGCTTCCACGACTTGGGCGAGGTCCAGTGCGCAACCGCCGGGTTCGTGATCGAAAGCGAGCCGGACCTGCGGGTGCCGCGAAAGCCGGTCAAGAAACGCCGCGCGGGCGCGCGTCCGGGTGACGTAGTGCAGTTCCCAATCGAGCCCGAGCGTTTGCAGCCGCGCGATCATTGAGAGCATCGGCGTAATCCCGATGCCGCCGGCGATCAGCACGGTGCGTAGCGCTGCCTCATTGAGCGCGAAGTTGTTGCGCGGCGCGGCGATCTCTATCAGGTCGCCGACGCGCCAATGCTCATGCACGCGTGACGAACCTCCGCGGCTCTCCGGTGCGCGGTGCACGGCGATCTCATAGCGGTCGACTTCGGCTGGGTCATTGAGCAGCGAGTAGCTCCGCACCAGCCCAGGTGCCAGCGAAATATCTACGTGCGCACCCGCTGAGAACTTCGGAAGGTGTTCGTCGGCCACCGGCTCGAGCGTGTAGGAGCAGACATCCTCCACCTCCCAACGGATCGCGCGTAGGCGCGTCTGAAGCGAGTTGCGAAGGGGCGTCTGCATCAGGGCACATAGCCGAAATCGGCGCCGAGGCGCGCGCGCATGAACTCCGCGCCGGCCACGGACCATGACGCGTCGGGGGGCAGGTGAAGCGAGACAGCACGCACCATGAAGGTGTCTGGCTGGGCGACGCCCGGCGGCCGGATGCCGCGGTCACGATGGGCGGCGAGGGAATCGAGAAGCATCCGCCGCGTCATCGCGATACCGGTGTCGCTGACGCACAGATTTTCCTGTGTGCGATCATAGATTGGCGCGGCGCCCGACTGGCACGCGGCGTCTTGTACCCACAGACCGGGCAGCCCGGAGAACCACGTCGTCTGCTGCGCCTCATAGCTGAACAGGTAGTCATCGGCTGGATTGAACTTGGTCCAGAACGCGGCATAGGGCGTATTCGGCGGCTTCGGCGCATAGCAATGGGCGCTCGCGTGCCCCGTCTCCCGGCCATTGTGGCCTTGCTGCATAAGCGTGCGCGTCTTTTCGTAGAATGGCTCCGCTGGTGTGTAGGAGAACATCAGACACAGCGTGTGCTCGTCGTCCATCGGCACCCAGGCGTGGCCGCTCAACTCTGGGAACCTCGATTGTGGCGGCACGAGGCTCCAGAACGGCATCATGAACTGGTTGACCCGCCAATACAGCAAGTTGTCGTTGGACTTGCGGCGCGACGCGATGCTCATGCCAAACGGTTGCTGGATGCACTCGAAGGTTGGGCGCAGGTCCTTGCCGGCGATCCAGTCATTGATCGCGCCCTTGCTGTCGATGCGGCCATGCAGGATGGGCGCGTGCGCCGAGTCGATCTCGCCTTCCATCGCCTGCAGCCAGTTGCACTCCTGGACGCGAAACGACGTGTGCACGTTGGCCTCCGGCACCAGGTTCCACTCCACGCCTGGCAGCGGGGGTGGGTCTTGGTCCGGACCCATATAGGTCCAGAGAATGCCGTTGCGTTCTCGGCACGGATAGGTTCTCGCCCGCAGGCGGTTCTTCATGCGGCTGCGCTCCGGCTCGGTCGGCATGTCGAGCACGTGGCCCTCCACATCGAACTTCCAGCCATGGTAGACGCACCGCAGGCCGCATTCCTCGTTTCGTGCATACATAAGTGGCGCGCCGCGGTGGGGACAGGCGTTGGCAATGAGGCCCGGCCGCCCCTCGCTATCCCGCCACGCAACGAGATCCTCCCCAAGCAGCCGCACCCGCTTGGGCTGCCCGTTCGGGCTAAGCCCTGTCGCGGGATAAAATGGAATCCAGAACAGGCGCATGAAGTCGCCCATCGCTGTACCCCGACCAACACGGACCAGGAGTTCGTTTTGATCATGCGTCAGCATCAGGTTCTCCTTGTGAACCAGCGAGCGTGGCGACAGGCACGTCTAAAAGCGACCGACAGGCATCGTACAAACCGTGGCGAAGCAGAACACCTTCCGGATCCGCGTGCGGCAAAGGCGGCCGCGGGGATGGGGGAAGCAGACCGCACCGGAACAGCTCTAGAATGACCTCCAATCGCCTGCGGTCCAGGAGATCGAGGCTTTGAACGATATGAGGTGAACGCGCTGTGCACGATGGCAATTCGGGATGCGTTGCTTCGCGCAGCCATCCGCCCAGGCCGTCCGCCACGAGCGCCGCCTCGACCAGGTAGGGAACGCGGAGATAGTCACGGAGGGTCATGCCCATAGCGCCTGGCTCAGCGTGCATGTCTCGATCCGGAATGTTCAACCTCCCTCCGTTCGTTACTACGTATACGTAGTATTACGGATGAGCATGGTCAACGTCTCATGTTTATGATGGTGAGCTGCCCTAGCTGACGAGCGCGAACATACCCGTGGATTCGCCTATGAGCGAAAACGATATGATCACGCGTATCTCGGCAAAACTTTGGACTAACCGCGTTCCCTGGCGGTCATGGGTCACAAGACGCGGCGCCCCCCGCAATACGCGACAATCCGGTTGACGATCGGCCGATCTTCGCGCGATTCATTGCGATATTGCATGAAGGGTCAGCTCGATGACAGAGCGCACACGGCGCGACCGCTGGCGGCTGGTGGGTTTGCTGCTGTTTGGCCTGCTACTCACTCACACGGCCCGCGCCGCCGAGATGACCGTGCAAGATAAGGCCGGACTTAATGTCATCGCTCTGGCGGGCAAGATCAATCCGGGCGACGCGGCGCAGTTCTCCGGGCTGGTCGTCAATCCCACGCGCAAGACCGTGGTGCTGCTCGCCAGCCCAGGCGGCAGCGTGGTCGAGGCGCTGGCGATCGGCGAGCGCATCCATACGGCTGGATATGCGACCATGGTGCCGGCCAAAATCCAATGCACCTCAGCCTGTGGGCTGATCTGGCTGGCCGGCACCCACCGGTATATGATGTCGGGCAGCCGGTTGGGCTTTCATGCCGCCTACGCAGCACAGAACGGACAAGTGCGCGAAAGTGGTGTGGCCAATGCCTTGATCGGCGCTTATTTCACCCGGCTTGGCCTGTCGCTCGACGCGGTAATGTTCCTTACCAGCGCACCACCCGAGCAAATCCAATGGCTGCTGCCGGAGGATGCGCACCGGCTGGGGATCGCGTTCATCCTGGTGCCGGATACGCAGCGCCAACCGGTTGCGCCAGCGGCTGAATCCATTCAACCGCCGGCTCCGGCGTCACCCCAGGCGGTCGCGACGCCCGCGCTGCAGACGCCTTGGAATGCGCGTGAGCGGCGCGCAGTGGACTTTGTCACACGCTACTACAGCCTGCGCTCAGGTTCGGCGGCGGAGGCCGAGCAGGTGGCATCGATGTATGCTGACATGGTTTACGACCATGGCCAGACCCGCACGCGCGCGCAGGTCATGGCGGCACAACGGCTGACCCTGCAGCTTTGGCCGACCAGGCTGTTTGCCGCCAAACCGGGTTCGCTGGCGGTGCGCTGTGCCGATGTCTGCGTGGTCAGTGGGGTGATCGTCTGGCAGGTCAGCAACATCGTCAACCAGATACGCACTGACGGCGTCTCGACCTTCAGCTTTACCATCACCGACAACGGGTCCCTGCAGATCCGCGCCGAGACCGGCACAAGCATCTCCCGCCAGACCCTACCGTTGAGCGGCGTGCAGACGACCGCTGCCACACCCTCGTTGACCTCCACCAATAGCGCGTTTGCCGATGGTGTGGCGGCTAGGCAGGTGTTCGAGACGTGGTTTGCTAGGCTGCCCGCCGGGCAGTTCAAGGAAGGGGCGACATTCTGGGTGAAGAACCGTACTCAGTCATTGCCATCCTTCTGCCAGACCGGCGCCGATCATGACCCGAACTGGATTATGGGCTGCGAGGGTGCTTATTATGTGCTGATGCGATCTGATGAACGCCGCCGAAGTGAGCCAGCCTATCAACGCGGTTGGCTCAGCGGGGTGAATTGATCTCGTGGTACCAGTGTGAAGCACCGGAAGAGCGGGAGTTCATTGATGTGCACCACAAGACCAAACAAACTCGTTCAGCCGAAACCGTAGCGAAAGCTGTTGAGTAAACAGTTTAGCCAGATTCACCGAGCATGCATCGCGGCTGTCAGCCTTCGACGGCAGAAAATGGCTTCCCCCCGACTGTCCTCGCCTGAACCTGATCTTGTGCCCAACGTCATGGCGACCACACCCACGCGCAAAGTCGGGCGCCACAAAATGCAGCGCGTATAGTTACGCGGGCATCAACATGTGTCTGGCACATCATCCAGCTCACCCCTGGACGCCGCATGGACGCCCTCATCAACCAGAGAGCCGAACAGACAAGCTAGCGGACATCCCAGCGTCGATATGGCAGCGTGATTGCCGTTCAGTCCATGGCAGGCAAGCCGTGACAAGGCTGACTGGCCAGTACTGTTGACACAGCAAGCAAGCGGCTGGACCATCAGTTCAAACACGAAGGGGACTGCCCGGATGCCTCTCCCGTCTCGGTGTGGATCGCTCCGCTGCAGCCTCCGTTACAGGCTGACCCATCGACAACAAGCGAAAGGCAAATCATGCACAAGCGCGTCACATATCCAGATGCCATAGAACCTTTGGTCCAGTTCGTAGAAGAAACATCTTGCAGCGAAATCATCGACCGCACCTTGGAAAAGTTGCGCGCTGGCGTTCCAATTCAAACGATGCTGACAGCCTCGGCGCTGGCAGTTACCCGATCTTCCGACCTGCCGCCCGGTCATCATGGCGGCCCATTGCATCCTGTCGCCGGGCTCTATGCCGTCTCCAGGCTGATTGAGCGGCTGGACGGGGAAAAGCGCTTTCTTCCGGTGTTGCAGCACGTGGCGCTGGCCAACAAGCACATCAACGATCCTGTCACCAGCCCGTACCAGTTGCTTGAATATGAGCCGCTGGATGCTGCCCATGCGTCTGTTAGCCGGTTGACGGACATGGCAGCGGATGGCGGCGGCGACGTGGTGACGGAGAAGGGTATCGACGCCACGAAGCAGGCGTTCCTGAAGGCCGTCGACCGGGGTGAGAGCAGCAAGGCCGATCACCTGTTCCTGTGGCTATGGGACAACGTGCCGCCGATCGAGGCTTTCAATCTGATCATGAGCGTGGCCATTCCAAAGAACGCGCTCGACGACCATTACTTCATCTATCCGGCGGCTCTGTGGCGCTACCTGGAAACCTACGACAAGGAGCACCTGAAAGTCCTGATGCGACCCGCTGTCCGTTACGTCGCGCGCTTTCCGACCTTTCGCGCCGTACCGGAAATCGACGCACTGATTGAGCAGCACGGACTGCTGAACCGGATCCTGCGCCAGCGCTCCGGTGATGACGAGACCGCCATGATCGGCCAGGTCGGTCAGGCAATCAGTGCGGTTGAAAAATATCCTGAGATCCCCAGGCTGCTGACCCAGGCGCTGGCCGAAGGCCTGTCTCTGGAAGGTGCAGGAGAGGCCTTATCAATTGGCGCCGCGGGTTTGTTCCTGCGCTCGCAGACCGGCAATCCCATGGACGTGCATCTGCACACCAGCGCCAACCTGCGGCGCTGGCTGCTGAAGCTGGATGGTTTCAGCACCAAGAACAAGCTGTTGACCCTGCTGCACTGGCAGACTGGCCCCGAAATCAAGTCCACCCAGTACCGGATGGAGCCATGGCCGCAGCCGGACATGGCGGCAGTGGACGCGCTGCCGCATCGCTCACAGGACGAACTGCTGGATGCGATCGAGCACAGTATTCACACGCAGCCCCCGACAGATTGGTCTACGGTCTCTAACCTGGGAAAGATGATCGCGGTGCCCGAGGTGAAGGACAGCGTGAACCTGGCCCAGCAATACGTGAGCCTGGGCTATGACGCCAACGCGCTGATCGGCCGCCTCGCCGACACTGTCTGTCACGACAGCTTCACTGAAATGCATGCCTTCAAGCATCATCAGTCGATCGTGGAGGAGTTTCACAACACGCGTGAACCGTGGCGCTGGATGCACCTGGTCTGCGGTGTGCAGGCAGCCGCGATCTCATTCGGCAAGAATATGGAGGTCTACGAAGGCGCGCTCGATCTGCTGCACGCCGCCTGAACTGAGCGCGCCGAAGCACGAAGGCTTCGGGTGCGAAGGCAAAGCGCGGGGACGGCTTGCAACTGCATCGTCCCCGTGCCGTCTTGCCAGCGCAACTTCATTGTGATCCAGCCCGCGGTCCAGGTCTCGCACACGATTTCCACTTGCTCGTGCCTGTTGGTGGGTGCGTGAGCGTGATCGACAACCCGGTTTGGTCGGCCAGCGTCTGCCGTTTGGTCTTCCAGAACCGCACCGGCGCCCCGTTGCTGCCGCCCGGGAGGGTGGTGATCAGCAGCAGCTCGGCACCGGGATAGCTAGCCTGGCGACGTTCGTGCCACCAGCGCCGGATGTTCTCGACGGCGAAGGCGGCGGTGTCGCTCCTTGAGATTGACCCAGCCTGTGGTGTCGGCATTTAAATTCTGGCCAGCCGTCGCAGGTATCTAAGCCGCGGCGGTTTTGCTAGCTACACGGAATGGCATCACCTCCCGCTTCGACTCTGACGTTCCCCTTCGACACACCGCCCGCGCCCGGCACGCTGACCGAGGTCGCCCCTGGGATACGCTGGCTGCGCCTGCCGCTGCCCTACCGGCTGGACCACGTCAACATCTACCTGCTGGAGAATGGCAACGGCTGGACCGCGCTCGACACCGGGCTGGAGACAGCCGGTTGCAAGGCCGCCTGGGACGCCGCGCTGGCCGGACCGCTGCAGGGTCAGCCGCTGCGGTCGCTGATCGTCTCGCACTTTCATCCCGACCATGTCGGCTTGGCCGGCTGGCTGTGCCAGCGCTTCGGCCTAGATTTGACCATGCCGCGGCCGGAATACTTGCACAGCCTGGTGCTGCAATGCGCCCCGGCCGACTACGGCGAAGACGTGTTCCGCCCGTTCTACCAGCGGCACGGCCTATCCGCCGAGGCCACGGAAATCGTCCTCAGTCGTGGCCATGAGTACCTGCGGCGCACCACCGGTGTTCCGCCATCCTACCACCGCATCAAGCATGGCGACACGCTGGCAGTCGGCGGCCGCGACTGGCAGGTGCTGACCGGCGGTGGCCATTCGCTGGAGCAGGCCATGCTGTACCGTCCGCAAGAGCAGGTGTTCCTCGCCGCCGATCAGGTCATCGCCCGCATCTCGCCCAATGTTAGCGTCCATCCAATGGAACCCGATCTTGATGCCCTGGGGATCTACCTGACGTCCTTGCGGGCGATTCGGGCGACCGTGGCAGCGGATGTGCTCGTCCTGCCCGGCCACGGCCTGCCGTTCCACGGCCTGCATGATCGCATCGAGGAACTGCTTGCCCACCATGCCCAGCGCTGCGCGGAACTGGCGGCGGCATGCCGCTCCGCCCCGCTGTCGGTGGCGGAGATCGTGCCGCACGTTTTCACCCGTCCGCTGGACGCGCATCAGACCGGTTTTGCCTTCGGCGAGGTGCTTGCCCACGTCAACCACATGTTGGGCCGTGGCGAACTGCGGCTGGAAAGCGACGCCAGCGGCGTTCAGCGTTACCGCGCCACCTGAACCAGCACCGCCGCAGGCAGAACCATTCCATGTAGCACCACCCGACACACCATGGGCTAGAGCGGTTTCACCGAGGGTAGAACCGCTCTCGCTCATCGTTTCACGCGGCTACTCGCGCAGAATCGCGCATAAGCGCGATTCCAGTCTGCGCGAAGCCGCTCTATAGCCCCTCGAACAACACCGTGGTGATGTAGCGCTCGGCGAACGACGGGATGATGACGACGATCCGCTTGTCGGCAAACTCCGCCCGCTTGCCGACTTGCAGCGCCGCCGCCAGCGCCGCGCCTGAGGAAATGCCGCCCGGAATTCCTTCGGTCCGGGCCAACCGGCGCGACATCGCCAGGGTTTCCTCGTTGCTAACCTGGATCACCTCGTCGATCGCGTGCGTGTTCAGCACCTCTGGTACGAAGCCGGCACCGATGCCCTGGATCGGATGCGCGCCGGGCTTGCCGCCCGACAGCACCGGGCTGGCGACTGGCTCGACCGCAACCATCTTCAGGCCGGGACGGCGCGGCTTTAGCGCCTGCGCCAGACCAGTCAGCGTGCCGCCGGTGCCGACGCCAGAGACGATGGCATCGACCTCGCCGTCGGTGTCGTACCAGATCTCCTCCGCCGTGGTCTTGATATGGATCGCCGGGTTTGAGGGATTGGCGAATTGATTCGGGCTGATCGCGCCCTCGGTCGTCTCCAGCAACTGCTTCGCTCGGGCAACCGCGCCGTTCATGCCGTTCTCCCGCGGGGTCAGCTCCAGCTCCGCGCCCAGATAGGCCAGCATCTTGCGCCGCTCCATCGACACCGATTCAGGCATCGTCAGGATCAGCCGGTAGCCGCGTGCAGCCGCCATGAACGCCAAGCCGATGCCGGTGTTGCCGGAGGTCGGTTCGATCAGCGTCCCGCCCGGCTGCAACCGGCCAGACGCTTCCAGCTCCAGGATCATGTTGACGCCGATGCGGTCCTTGACGCTGGAGATCGGATTGAAGAACTCCAGCTTCAGGACGACGTCGGCGGTGATGCCTTCCTCCGCCAGGATCTTCGGAATCCGCACCAGCGGGGTGTTGCCGATCGTCTCGGCAATGCTGTCATAGATCCGGCCACGCAAGGGCCGATCGAAAACCAGCTTCTTGTGTTCGGACGACATGATAGATGTTCCCTTTTCCCGAAAGCCGCCTGTAGATCCGGCGGCGCTGTCTGTTGACGCATAAAGGCGAGAGTTTCCGCCTCTGGCAAGACAACCCGCCAGCAAAGCGAGAGTTCGAACTGACCGTCGGCGCGCCGAGCGGCAATCCCGGGTTTATCATCCCCAGCCGACGAGGCGGATCACCTTGGCTTTGACAGCTTGGCAGTACGTGATGCGGATGCACATCTAGCGAAGATGAAAACAGTGCTTGCCGCCTTGCTGATCACAGCCGCCTGCGCGGCCGCGGCAGCCGATCCCGTGCGTTCCGGCGACGCGGGGTACGGCGACTGGCGGAGCGATGCACCCGGCGTGGTGCGAAAGATCACTCCGGATGCGATCCATCCCGACAGCGGCGTCATCCGCCTGCCGTTCCAGAACGGCCGGCCAACCGGCACGTATGAGGATTTCTTGACCGGCTTCGTTGCCCCGGCCAGTGCGGTGTGGGGCGGGCTTGTCGGCCTGACCGTGACGCACGACGCGGCGTTGCTGGTCAGCGAGGATGGCAACGGCGTGATCTGGCGGGTCAGCTATCGGCTGGCCCCATGAGCACGCATGCCGCCTCGGTGCGCTTCATCTTCGTCACCCTGGTAATCGACGCGCTGGGTTTCGGCCTGGTGGTGCCGATCGTCCCCTCGCTGGTGCTGCAGCTTTCAGGCATGACGGTCTCCGGCGCCTCGATGTGGGTGGGCTGGCTGCTGTCGGCGTTCGCCCTGATGCAGTTCATCTGGGCACCGGTGCTGGGCGGCCTGAGCGACCGCTTCGGCCGCCGGCCGGTGCTGCTGCTGTCGCTCGTCGGCATCTGCATCAACTACATTATACTGGCCTGGGCGCCATCGCTGATCTGGCTGTTCCTGGGCCGGCTGATCGCCGGTGCCACAGCGGCGAACGCGGCGACGGCCACCGCCTATATCGCCGATGTCACGCCGCCACAGAAGCGCGCCGCCCAGTTCGGCCTGGTCGGGGCGATGTTCGGTATCGGCTTTGTACTTGGCCCGGCGGTCGGCGGCGTGCTGGGTGCCTATCACCTGCGCCTGCCGTTTGCCGTTGCGGCAGTGCTGGCCGGCTGCAACGTGCTGTATGGCCTGTTCGTGCTGCCAGAAAGCTTGCCGCGGGCGCTGCGCAGGCCGTTCAACTGGCGCCGAGCCAACCCGGTTGGATCGCTGCGGGTGGTGATGGCAAGCCGCAACCTGGGCCGTCTGGCGATCGCCTGGGGCTGTAGCTGGTTCGCTCTTGGCGCACTGCAGAGCACCTTTGTCCTCGCCAATCAGGTCCGCTTCGGCTGGGACACCAGGCACAACGGCCTGGCTTTGGCACTCGCCGGGCTCGGATCGGCTATCGTGCAGGGGCTGTTGGTGCGCCGCTTAATTCCCCGCCTGGGTGAACGTCGCGCCGCTATGATCGGCACCAGCCTGACCTTGGTTGCCTATCTGTTAATCGCCCTCGCGCCGTTCGGCTGGGTCGTCGCCCTGGGCATCATGCTGCAGTCGCTGGGGGCGATCACCGGACCGGCGGTCCAGGGCTTGGTCTCGACCAGCGCCGCGGCCGACCGGCAGGGCGAGACTCAGGGCGCGCTTTCCTCGGTGCAGGGGCTGACAGCCATCGTCTCCCCCCTGGTCGCCGGCTCGGTCTTCGCGATGTTCACCGGCACCGCGGCACCAATTCTGCTGCCGGGGGCACCTTTTGTCGTCTCCGCTCTGGCCTACGCCGTCGCCTTCTGGGCCGTCTCGGGGGTTCGTCCGGTCGCCGCCCTGGTCAGCGCCGAGGCGCCCCTTACACTGCCGACGGTGTCCAAGACCGGAGGAAACTGATGCAGACCGGCCCCCAAGCTGCGCGCGCCGCTGCTCCATTGCGAATGTCACTTACATTTTTGGTCCCTTCGAGCGCTATCCCATGAGCGCTGGGCGCAGCTACACCACGCCGGAGGCTTTGGTGCCGCAATACCTGCAGATGGCAGACAATATGGGGCTGCAGCGCATGATGGTGGTGCAGGCTAGAGCAACATCAACCTGGCTGGCATAGCCTGGCTGATACGGTGGCCTCGCCGAGCTATTCAGCGCCCTGCATAAGCGCTGCATCAGGTACTGTCTTCGCCGCCCGCTCATAGCGCTTTGCCAGGGCAGCGCAGAACATTAGCTGGATCTGGTGGAACAGCATCAGCGGCAGGACGACCAGCCCGCTGGTCTGGCCGGCAACCAACACCGTCGCCATCGGCAGCCCGCTTGCCAGGCTCTTTTTCGAGCCACAGAAGACGATCGTCACTTCATCGGCGCGGGAGAAGCCCAGCAGTCGGCTGCCGAAGGTCGTCAACGCCAGCACCGCGGCCAGCAGAACGGCATCCACAACCAGAAGCACCACAAGTTGGCTCACGCCCACCTGATGCCAGATACCCTTGGTCACGCCATCGCTGAACGCCGTGTAGACGATCAGCAGGATCGATCCGCGGTCGACCATGCCCAGCAATGTCTTGTTCCGCTGCGCCCAGACCCCCAGCAGCGGCCGGGCCGCCTGACCGGCGGCGAACGGCACCAGCAACTGCATGACGATGTCGCCAACCTCACTCAGCGAGAAACCGCCCTGCGCGCTCAGCAGCAGCCCTGCAAGCAGTGGCGTCAGCAGCATGCCCAGCAGGTTGGATCCGGTTGCCGCGCACAGGGCGGCCGACACGTTTCCCCGCGCGATCGAGGTAAAGGCGATCGAGGACTGTACCGTCGAAGGCAGAATGCACAGCAGGATCACCCCAGTCCATAGCGGCGGCGTCAGCAAGTGCGGAAACAAGGCGCGTCCCGCTAGCCCCAGCGCTGGAAACAACAGGAACGTCGAAGCCAAGATAACGATGTGCAGACGCCAATGGCGGGCACCCGCCAGCGCGGCTTGTGGTGCGAGTCGCGCGCCATGCAGGAAGAACAGCAGGGCGATCGCCGCGGTGGTGACATGCCCGGCAATCACCGCGCCACTGTCATGCACCGGCAAGACCGATGCCACGCCGACCGTGGCGACGATAGCCATCACATAGGGATCGATCGGCAGTCGCGTCAGCAACGCCCTGGGTGACATGGATTGTCCTTTCGCTGGTGCGGTCCGATGACAATGATCCTGGTTCGGTTCATTGTGAACCACGCTTAGCGGCCTGAGTGTTATCATACTTCGTGATTGCCACTGCCTTTAGGTCGCCAGGACTACGACGCTCCGCTGGCCTTCACCGCCGCTTTTTGACGTTCACGTGGGCTCATGATCAGCCGATCTGGCGGCTCACTCGGCGGCAGTTGCGTCTTGTCGACGCCAGCGCTTTACCTGGCGCGGCGGACAAGCCAACGCGCCGTTCAGATCCGCCAACGAAAGGTTGGGGTTCCAATAGGGATCAGCCTTCAATAAGTCTGACCAGCGCCTCAACATGTAACATTGTTCGCGCTCAAAACGGCCTTTCGCTTCTCCGGTTTGATCGCGTCCTCTCGACACGGATTCCATGTGATAGAGTTCGGCGAAGGGTGTCCAGACATTGCGATACCCGCGGTCTCGCAGGCGCAGGCATAGATCAACATCATTGAAGGCGACTGCCAGATGAGCCTGGTTGAGGCCGCCAACTTCGTCAAACACGGCACGGCGGACCGCCATGCACGCGGCCGTCACCGCAGAGGTGGAGCGACACAGCGCCAACGTTCCGAAAGGGCCGGCGTCCGACCGCGATGCCCCTGTTCGGTAATGACCGGCTACCCCACCGATCCCCAGCACCGTGCCGCCATGTTGCAGCTTATCACTCGTGTAAAGCAGCTTGGCACCAACTGCGCCGACATCGGGCCGCACGGCATGGGAAACCATCTCTCGCAACCAGCCATCATGAATGACCTCGACATCATTGTTAAGCAACAGCAGGACTTGGCCGCGCGCCACCGCTGCTGCTCGATTATTTAGTTTCGCATAGTTAAAGGGACCTGGCATGGTGAGCACGCGCACGCGCGTGTCTTGCTCCAGTTCGGCAAGTAGCTCCATGGTCTCTAGCGCCTCGCTGCCATTGTCCACGACCAGAACTTCAATTGCCGCATAACTTGTGCGTTGCAGCACGCCTTCCAGGCAACGCCGCAGCAAAGCCGCCTGGTCACGCGTCGGCACAATGACCGACACAAGGGGAGCGGGGTTGGGCAACGGCCAGATGACTCGTGTCAGTTGTGGCACGAGTGGCGCCGAAGTCACCTCCGCCGTAACGTTACATCGTGTCAAGGCATCGCGAACGGCGCGACGCGATGCATCTGGCAGCAGCTCCGTTCTTATAGCTGCCGATCGCCGCAACGTCCCCGTCAGACGCCGATGGTACAGTATAGCAGGCACGTGCCGGACCTGAGCTGGCGCAACCGCGGCTGTTGCACGAAGCACATAGTCGTGGTCTTGACTTCCTTCGATGTCCTCTCGCACACGGCCCAGCCGCAGCATCAAGTCATGCCTGTATACGCTAAGGTATCGAACATAATTCAGCCCGAGCAACAGGTCGGGATCAAAGTCCGGTTTGAAAAAGGGGGCGAACCGCTTTCCGGTCTCGTCAATCCTGTCCTCATCGCTGTAAATCATCTGGGCATTTGGATGAGCCAGGATCTCGGCCGACACCTCATACAGAGCCCGCTCCGAGAGAATGTCGCTTTGGTGCAGTAATGCCACCCAAGCTCCGCTAGCTTCTCCAAGAGCACAGTTCGTGACCGCCGATAAATGACGGTATGCCTGCGACTGTATCCAGCGGATGCGGAAATCCTCACTGGCTGCTCGTTGCAAAATCTCCACTACGCGTCGTGCGGTTGATGCGTCCGCGGCAATGCAAAGTTCCCAGTTGGGATAAAGCTGCATCCGCACAGAGGCGATGGCTTGACGCAGCAGCGCCTCTGACGCATCGCAGACCGGCAGCACAACAGAAATAAGCGGCGGATTGGACAACGCCGCGATGTGATGGCGAATGGCTAGGCGGTCTTCCTGGTCTGGTGTGTCATAGTCTTCGATCCAGCGCCGATAAGCTGCAATCGAAGTCTCGGTGGAAGGCAGGTGGACGGAGCCCAACAGCCGCCGCAGGTACGGCCTGAGCATCCGTCTGAGCGATGGATGCTGGCGAAGAAAAGTCCTGGATGCGTCGATCGAGGGCGCCAAGAAGCGCTGCATCTGGGTCATGCTGAACATTCCGGCTCTTGTCGTCGCTTCGGGAATCGACGATACAATTAATGAATGATCCGTGCCGCTCAATCAATACCTCCGCGATCCATTACGGCTCTATCAATAGTATAAGATATGAGACGAGTTATGCTTTTATCACCACAGCCATTGCTTCATATTACTGAGCTTGATGGACCTGGTGGCTGGTGGGAAGCAAAGGATGACGACTGCGCGTTGCGTCTGCTGCCGCACTCTGCCGGCCTGCCAAACGGTTGGACTTGCATTACGGTCTCGTTACAAGCACCTCGATACGATCAGGTTATGCCCCGGTTTCAAGCAGACAGTGGCCACGGTTATCGCCCGCTTGCAGTATTGCCGCTGCATGTCAACTCCGCTCGCTGCATCGTTCTCATACATGTTCCGCCGGATGCGCGCGCGCTCACTCTTCACCTGCGCCAAATTTTAGGTCCATTTCGTCTACACCCGATCAAAGCGCAGCCCCTCTCTCGGCCGGCAGCCGCCGCGGCGTTGGCTCTCGTGCTCGGGGTGAGATGGTTGCACAGTCCGCCCCTGATGCTGAAGGTCGCACGACAGTTGGCAAAGTCTTGGCGATCTGGGGGACGAGCTGAATTTCGCTCCGAGGTCAGATCGACTGTTATGCAGGGAGCCACGTTCCGCCGCAGAACGGATCATGCCGATAGTTCGGGAGAATGGACTGCCAGAAGCGAACGATTGTTTGCAGCCTCCTTACCAGACGTGGCATGCCGATTCAGTTTACTTGTGCCAGTCACGACCAGAAATTCAAAGCAGCTCGACATTATGTTTGCCGCCCTGGCAGCACAAATTAACAGCAACTGGGAGTGCCTCCTCGGTCTCGCGCCGGAGGTTGCTCTGCCAAGACATGAATCTGATGCGCGAGTATCTTGCCTTACCCTGCCAACCGCCGATCGCGGCGCAATGCTGGCGACTTTAGCCGCAGCCGCCACCGGAGATATGCTGCTGGTGCTGGACCCGGGCGACCAATTGACGCCCGCAGCTCTGGCGGCCCTTGCCGGCTATCCGGATGCGAGCATTGTTTACGGTGACGAGGACACGCTTAATTCAAACGGCTGTTATGATGCGCCCTGCCTGAAGCCCGGCTGGTCGCCGGATTTACTACATGCGTTCAACTATTTTGGTCGCCCGACCGCCCTTCGGCGGCATTGGATAGACCAAGTGGGTGGGTTCGACGCTATGGCAGGCGAGGCCGCGGAGTGGGACCTGCACCTTCGCTTGGCCGCAGTGGCCGCGCCTATAGAGCGTGTGCCAAGGATACTTTGCCATCGCTGCGGAGATCCTGATCAGGACCACCTGCGCGGCCTTCACCTGCAGCCTCCCGAAGACAGAGCCGGTCAAGGACGGGCGGTCATCGGCAGATATTGGGGCCACCTTGGATTCGAAGTACAGGTTACAACGCAACCTGACGGTTCTCAGCGTTCGATCTGCTCGCTCAAGTCATCCCCTTTGGTCTCGATCATTCTCCTGAGTTCAGACGATGCGGCGACGCTAGAGGCCTGTATTCTGGGCATAGAAGAACGTACCAACTATCCCCATACCCAGATTATCATCGTCGACCGGGGCTCAACCGACCCCGCCGCCGCAATGTTATACGGGCGGCTCGTTTCGCAGCTTAGAGCCCAGGTTATTGTGCCGCCGTTGGCCTCTAATAATTCCGCTGCGCGAAATGCAGGAGCGCGGGTTGCTCGCGGTGACCTGCTGCTGTTTCTGGACAATGATGTTCAGGTCACAACATCGGACTGGTTGCAAGAGCTCGTCCAGTTCGCGTTGCGCCCTGAAGTCGGGGTGGTCGGAACTTTGGTAACCGGCGCGGACGGCACTGTACGGCACGCCGGCATTACGATCGGGATGGACCTGTTTGGCGCGCTGTTTCGCGGCCGTGCCGCATCGGACTGGGGGCCTGCCGCCGTGCCGCGGACGCTGTCGGCCGTCGCCTGGACTTGCATGATGGTCCGGCAAGAGGTTTTCATGCGTGTCGGCGGCTTCGATGAAAGTTATCCTCGAGTCAACGGCGATACGGCGTTCTGCCTAGCGGCGCGTGCTTCAGGCTGGAGGATCGTCTATACACCTTTCGCACGCTTGGTCCAGCAAGCGAGCACAGCGCCTGATTATCCGGTCACGGCCGAAGATTTAGTGCGGATCGGGATCGATGTTCGCCGTTTTGGCTTTCAGCAGGATCCGTTTTTTCGTTCCGCCATTGCCGCTGAAGGCATAAATCCGGGTCAGCCACAAAGTAGCAAGACGGGTATAAGCCTACTTGAGGCGGTGCGAGCGTTTGGACTGGGCAGGGACCGCTCAGTACCGTTGGATTTAAACAACGATGCCGATGTTGCCGAAGCCGTAGCCATACCGGTCACAGCGGTGATATGGAAGCCGCAACCTGCTGCCTTGATTCAGGACCAATGGTCGGCGGCGCGTTGGTGTCTTGATCTGCTGCGCCGGCGGCCGGACCTGCGCCAGCAGTTTCCGAACGCGCTGTCGGCTGGCGCGGACGGCGCGTTTGCCGTTTGGCTGACCACCAAGGGCGCTGCCCAGTTCAAGCTCTCGGCGCAGGCCACCACTTACATTCGCAGCACGTTCACTGCCAATCTTGCGCACCCTGCACGACAAGCCATACTGACAGAAACAAAACTAGCTGGGCCGATGGCCGTAGGGTTCCTGCCAATCGGCCGGACTGTCCTGCTAAAGTTCCTACTGCAAAAGGGGCGAACCTATCCCCGGCTTGAGGAAATTTGGTGGCTGGCTCTGGAGTGTTCAGAAGATCCTGCGCGAGAATTGGTTTTAAGTTATCGGTTTAATCCCGGCTGGCAAGCTCTCTTCCCAGATGGGTTGACCATCTTCGGCCAGCGTCGCCTCGCCGCATGGTTCGCTGCAGTCTATCAATGTGATGCTTCCTGGACAGATCCAGCCGTCTGGCCGACCGGCCTGTCAGCAGCCGACCAGATCCGCGTCGCCTGGCAATCGAATCAGCAATGGCAGGCACGTCATCCCGATGCACTTGCAACCCGAGACAGTGCTCGGGCTCTTCTCGATTGGTTGACAGTACTGTCCGAGGATGGCTCAGGCTCAGACCTGTCAACTCAGGTCAGGAACTGGCTCTCGACGTTGCCTCTCGCCACAACCGCTGATGCAATTGCGGCGCCAGGCGTTAACGTCATTGGCCATCTTTGTTATCCGTCCGGCCTGCGGACCTCCGCATTCTCAATCGTCAAGGGACTTCAGGCGGCGGGGCACGGTATCACGCTGCGTGATGTCCCGGTCGAAGTTCCGCACGATTTGCCTGAACACGTCTTATTCGACGGCCTTGAGATGTACGACACAACACTGTTGCATATTCAGCCGGAGCCATTGTTCGCGGTAGCCTACGATTTCGCCGGTCTGCATCCGCGCCGACACCTCACCTATCGCATCGGCTATTGGTATTGGGAACTTGAGACGATCCCAAAGACTTGGTCGGCGGCTGTCGCGAATGTCGATGAAGTCTGGGCAGCGACCCGGTTCGTCGCCGACGCCATGCGGGCCTGCTGCACTGTGCCGGTATGCGAGTTGATGCCCGGCGTTGAACTGCCTGAGTTCACCAAGCGCCCGGTCGCGGCGTTCGGTATCGCATCCGGGCATTTCACCTTCCTGTTTGTCTTCCACATGATGAGCATCATGGAGAGGAAAAACCCCCTCGGCCTGATACGGGCTTTTCAGCAGGCATTTTCTGCGAGAGAGCCCGTGACGCTGGTTCTGAAAACCTCATTCGGCGATAGGCATCCATTGCTGATGCGGCAGTTGCACGAAGCAGCTAGCCAGTCTGGCGGCCGGGTCACTGTAATCGATCAGATATTCAGCGCGGATGAAACGATTTCCTTGATGGAGGCCTGTGACGCCTACATCTCGTTGCATCGCAGTGAAGGTCTTGGTCTGACCATGGCGGAAGCGATGCTACTCGGCAAGCCCGTCATCGCCACTGGCTATTCCGGTAATTTATCGTTCATGAACCGGACCAACAGTCTGCTGGTGGACTACCGTCTCGTCACTGTCGGAGCAGATACGCCGGTCTACGGCAGCGGATCTTCATGGGCGGAGCCGTCCGAAGCGCATGCGGCGCGACTCATGCGGCAGGTCTGGGAAAATCGTCAGGCGGCCGCTGACATGGGTGCACGAGCGCGAACAGACCTTGAAACCCATCTTTCGGTCAGCGCGGCCGGGCTGCGCATGGCCGATAGACTGGCAGCAATCAGACACCATAGGTTACAGGCGCGGCCGAAATAAGACCCACACCGTAGCCACGTTACACGCACAAATATATCTTCTGCAATCACTTCACGGAAACTCCAGATAATGCCACATTGCGACTGTTATGTCGTGATTTCCAGATCGACTGCTGCTGGTTCGCTCCTGCTGCAGGTCAGTCATATCTCGTCTGTTCAGGAGGCTCTATGCCAACCTGCTTAATCACCGGGGTGACCGGACAAGACGGTGCATACTTAGCACAATTTTTACTGCAAAAAGGCTATCGGGTGATTGGCATGATGCGGCGATCCGCTTCTTCCGACGTGGTCGGGGAACGGCTGCGCTGGTTGGGAGTCTACAATGAGATAGAGTTGGTCGACGGAAATCTGATCGATCTTGGCAGCCTAATACGCTTGATGCAAACTTACCGACCAGATGAGGTCTATAATCTCGGCGCGCAAAGTTTCGTCGCGGCATCTTGGAACCAGTCTCTTCTGACTGGGGAAGTAACCGCGCTCGGCGCTACAAACGTTCTTGAATCAATAAGAATTGGCCATCCCGAAGCCCGTTTCTATCAAGCCTCATCCTCGGAAATGTTCGGCCGCATCCAAGAGCCCCGGCAAAACGAGAGGACACCGTTTTATCCGCGCTCTCCCTATGCCGTTGCGAAATTGTATGCACATTGGATGACGGTGAACTATCGTGAAAGCTTCGGCATGCATGCCTCTTCGGGGATCCTGTTCAACCACGAAAGCCCATTGCGGGGCATTGAATTCGTCACTCGCAAAATCACTGACGGTGTCGCACGGATCAAACTTGGCTTGGCGAGGCACCTGCCGCTCGGCAATCTCGACGCCAAGCGCGACTGGGGTCATGCTAAAGACTATGTTCAGGCCATGTGGCTGATGCTGCAACAGGACACACCAGACGACTATGTCGTCGCCACCGGCCGCACCACAACGATCAGAGACTTTTGCCAACTGGCTTTCAACTATGTCGGCCTGACTGCCGACGATCATGTGGTAACTCGCAGCGATTTGATCCGCCCGGCGGAGGTCGACGTTTTATTAGGCGATGCCAGTAAAGCCGAACAGAGGCTAGGCTGGCAGCCAAGCGTGGCGCTGGAGGATATGGTCGTGGAGATGGTCGAAGCCGACCTGGCACGTCATCGACGACGGTCTCATTCCTGACATGGCGGCAGCGCCTCGGACCATCCTTCTGACCGGCTCATCAGGTTTCGTTGGCCGCCATCTTCTGACAGCTCTGGCCACAGCTTACCCCGATGCAGAGCTGCTGACACCCAAGCTCCTCATGCCGGATGGTGAAGCCATTGCCTCGATTGTGCGCACAGCCAAGCCGGACGTTTGTATTCACCTCGCCGCGGTTTCCGCCGTGGCAGCAGCGGAGCGGGCGCCGGAACACGCCTGGCAAGTAAACGTTCAAGGTACGATGCAGCTCGCCTGGGCGTTGTTGAAATATGCTCCGGGCTGCCAACTGCTATTCGTCTCCAGCGCAGACGCTTACGGCACCTCCTTCGAACATAGCCGAAGCCTGGACGAGACCGCACCATTGTCACCCATGAGCGTCTATGCGCAGACCAAGGCAACGGCTGATCTCGCGATGCGCGGCTTGGCTGACCAAGGACTGCGTGTGGTGCGGCTGCGTCCGTTTAATCATACCGGGACGGGCCAGTCGCCCAGCTTCGTCGTGGCCGCCTTTGCTCGACAGATTGCACGTATTGCCATCGGTCGGCAGGCGCCTGTGCTGCGCGTGGGCAACCTTGAGACGTGGCGTGACTTCTTAGATGTTCGCGACGTCTGCATTGGTTATGTCCAGTGTATCGAACACCGTGACCAACTCCAGCCGGGTATTGCCATCAATCTTGCGTCAGGCCAGCCGCGACGGATCGGCGACATTCTGAACAGTCTGGCAACAATGGCGGATGTTGTCGTGGATGTCGAAATTGACAAGACAAGGTTGCGCAGCAACGACTTGATCGTCGCGTCCGGCAGTTCACAGCGCGCTCACGCAATTCTGGAATGGACGCCGATGATACCGTGGGACAAGACGCTGCAGGATGTGTTGGAAGATTGGGGACGCCGCGCCCACTTTGAAGTGGATGCTAACTGACAGCCGGTTATGCAAGCAGGGGCGTCTGTGGTATCACGACAAGTAATAACGTCCGATAGCCTTGTCCGCATGGACTGATATTCGAAGCTGTCGGTATAAATCGTGGCTTATATTGCGCGTAATGGTTTGACTGCAACAATAATGCGTAGAAAGGTGCCGCCAACTCCACGCCACCCTTGCCCGCCCCGCCAGGGTCGGTTGAGCGCTACGACTATGTTTACACCCGTAACGGAGTAGCAAGCCTGTTCATGACCTGCGAGCCACTGGTCGGCTGGCGGCGCTGGCCGCAACCGCACCGTGGCGGCAACGACTGGGCATTGTTCATCCGCGAGCTGCTCGACGGGCGCTACCGCGACATCGAGCGCGTGGTGTTGGTCATTGACCAGCTCAACACACATTTCCCCGCCTTGTTCTACCAAGCGTTCCCGCCGGCAGAGGCAAAGCGTCTGGCCGAGCGGCTTGAGGTCCACGACACGCCCAAGCATGGCTCCTGGCTCAACGTGACCAAGATCGAGTTAGGCACGCTCGCATGCCAGTGCCTCGCCCGGCGCATCGCCCAGCATGACACGCGCTGCTGCCACGTTGCAGCCTGGAAGGAGCAACCCACCGCTGCGAAGGCGAAGGTCACATGGCAGTTCACAACCAGACAGGCCCGCATCAAGCTGAAAAGCCTCTACCCGTCAATCCAAGGCTGACAGGGCACTAGGACCCGGGTTTCAAAAGGACTTTCCCTAAAAGAGCTGCGTCGCGCCGGCTGGAATGTCAAAAAGCACTTCTTTCACGACATCGGATGGGCCGCAGTATTGGAGACCTATCACAGTGAGCCCACTGACGCCGCTCTGCAATCGGCCGCATTGCCGGCTGTGACCCTTCTACGGTGAATGTCGTTCAGGCACATTCAGCGTCAGCACCGCAACACATTAGTGATGCGGAAGTCCTTCCTCGGCAGCTCGATTCGACATACAATCCAACATCCTGACGGTTTACAGCATCGTTACGTGCCTTGAAGGTCGTTCTCAATGGCAAGCAGAAACCATAGGCGTCTCAACCGTCGTGACAATCAGATCATCGTCTGCGGCATACGAGAAACGAAGCGCACGCCGCGCCCCATCAACGCTGTTAGAATACAGTCAGCCTACCAGGAGTGGTAGAGCAAGCCTACGCTGATGGAACTCCTCGCGCAATATGAGCGACAGCGTTTTCAGGCAGCCCAAAACGCTGTCGCCCGATGACAGAAGGCGGCAGTCATCCGGCATGTTTGATCCCGTTCATCTGGAAAGCTTTCTTGTTGTCGCACAAACCTGCAACTTCACCGAGGCAGGGCGGCGCCTGAGCCTGCAGCAGTCCACCGTCAGCCAGCACATCCGCAAGCTGGAGCAGATTGCCGGGCGGCGGCTGTTCGTCCGCGACACCCACCATGTGACCCTGACAGCCGACGGCGAAGCCATGATCGGCTTCGCCCAGACTATCATCGACACCGGCCGACGCGCCCGGCAGTACTTCGCCGGCTCAGAGCTGCGCGGGCGCGTGCGGTTCGGCACGTCAGAGGATTTTGTCAGCACCCGTCTGCCCGAGCTGCTGCGCGATTTCGGCCGCCGGCACGCCCTGGTCGACCTGGAGCTGAAGGTCGGCGTCAGCGCTGTGTTGTATCAGCTTCTGGACGCTGGAGGCCTGGATCTGCTGCTGGCCAAGCGCCGCGCCGGGGACCAGCGCGGCCGGCTGGTCTGGCGCGATCGTTTAGCCTGGATCGGTGCACCCGGCACCTGGGTCGAGCCGCCATTCCCGCTGATCCTGTTTGATCCACCCAGCATAACGCGGGCCGTGGCGCTCCAGGCACTGGAGCATGCCGGCCTGTCCTGGCACATCGCCTGCGCCAGCGGCAGCCTGAGTGGTCTGCGCGCCGCATGCCTCGCCGGTCTTGGGGTGACAGTACATGCCAGGGGCTTGATTCCGGACGGGTTGACGGAAATCCCGTTGAGCGCGGGCCTGCCTGAGCTAGGGGAGGTGGAATTCGTCGTCTCCGCTCCGCCCTCCGGGCCACATGGGCCCGCGGCGGCGCTGGCTGATACCATTCTGGCAAACGGCGATCGGCTGCAACGCACCGGATGATTGGTGGATCTAAGCTTGACGACCGTATCAGGCCAACCGGCGATGCTGAAGGGTCGCCACGTTGACCGGCGGGTGCATTACAAATTGCCTATTCATTGCGCGGTCAAACAAGATTGATCGTTGGCCTTGACTCCCGGGATTGCCGAAACGGTCATCTTAACCAATGTCCTGTTCGTCCGGTGGCATTCCGTGATGGGATTTTACCGTGATGGGATTTCGGGCCGGCAGCCAAAGCCCGTATGCCGCAGCAGCGGCTGAGTGTGTAACACAGGTCCTGTTCCGCCACCTCGGGCCAGGCCGCCTGATTGACTATCTGTATGCTCGGCTCGCCACCAGGAAGTTACGGTATGACACCGCCCTCTCTGTTTATTGTGTGGCTGTTTCCTCTGACTCATCTGAAAAGACAATAGTTTCTATTAGCGGGAGCATCATGACTCACATCGTCGATGTTGCGATTATCGGCGCCGGGCCCTATGGGCTGTCGCTCGCTGCCCACCTCGCCGCAACCCGGCTCGACATCCGCGTTTTCGGCAGCCCGATGCATACCTGGCGCACATCGATGCCAGAAGGCATGGTGCTGAAGTCTGAAGGCAACGGATCGAACTTGTATGATCCCGCCAATGAGATGACGCTGAAGCGCTTCTGCGTTGACCGAGGGCTACCCTATCAGGATATCGGCTTCCCGATCCCGCTGACTACATTCATCGACTACGGCATTTCCTTCCAGCAGCGCTTTGTCCCGATGCTTGAAGACCGCATCATCACCGCTGTGAAGCCGACATCCTATGGCTTCGATCTTGAGATGGCAGATGGCGGTGTCGCCGCGGCCCGAAGGGTTATCGTCGCCGCTGGTATCCGTGCCTATGATTACATGCCGCCGGAACTGTCGCACCTGCCGGCCAGCTTGGCCTCCCACAGCACTGCTCATGTCATAGTGGACGGTTACGCCGGCAAGCAGGTCGCCATCATCGGTGCGGGTGCATCAGCGATCAACCTCGCTGCGCTGATGCATCAGAAGGCGGCAAAGGTCACGCTGATCGCGCGGCGCCCGGCCATCGCCTTCTGTGGCCCACCGACAGACCGCACGCTGATGGACCGGATCAAGGAACCAGAATCCGGTCTGGGCACCGGCTGGCGGTCCTGGGCCTGCTGCGCCATGCCTATGGTGTTCCATGGCATGCCCGAAAACTTCCGAGCCATGATCGTCCGCAAGCACCTGCCCGCAGCCCCTGGCTGGACGTTGAAGCCGCAGGTAGACGGCATCGTCCCCACCATTCTGGGTGCCAGCATCGCCGAAGCACAGGCGGTCGCGGGGCAGGTCAAGCTGCGCCTAAAGATGATGGACGGCAATGAACGGTCGGTAGTGGCCGACCACGTCATCGCCGGCACCGGTTACCGCGTGGACATGCGGCGGCTGCAGTTCCTCGGCCCCGACGTGCTCGAACGGCTGGAATGCCTGAACCACACCCCCAGGCTGTCCCGTTGGTTCGAAAGCTCAGTTCCCGGCCTGCACTTCATCGGCACCGCCGCTGCAAACAGCTTTGGCCCAATGATGCGTTTCGCCTACGGCGCAGGCTTCGTCTCACGGCGGCTTTCAGGTCATTTGCAGCGGACGATGACTCGCAAGAACGTCAACGCAGCCACCGGCACATCCGCGCCCTGGGCCAAGGCCGACCTCGCCAGAACCTAGAGCAACATCAGCCTGACCAGAACGGTCGAGCTGATAAAGTTTCCACTGAAAATAATGAGGCAACCCAGCTAGCCGTCTACGGTCGGCATGGAACGGTTAGTCAATCCGCCATTGGCCTGCCCCCTGTTCCGCGATTCATCAACCGCAGAACAGGCACCGGTCAATGCAGGAGAGGGCTCAATCGGGCCGGCAGGCGGGACGCCAGCAGCAACGTCAACAGCGCGAACCCGGTCGCCAGCAGATACGCATTATGCAGCGACCCGGCCATCACACCTGTCAGATGCGAAAGCTCAGCCGGCGTCATCGCCTGTCGCGCCGACAGATCCAGCAATTGCTGCACCGCCTGTCCAGCCGCGGGGTCCAGCCGCAGCAAACTCATATTCAGCACCGCGCCGCACGATGCTGCCCCCATCGACTGGCCGACAAACCGCATGAACATTGAAGACGACGTTGCAGCCCCTCGCTGGCGCCAGGGCACCGACGCCTGGATCGCGACGATGAAAACCGTGCTGCAAAACCCCATGCCAACGCCAATCACAAGAGAGCCCAGGGCGGCCCAACCGGGCCCCGCCGCAGGAGTCAGCAGCACCAGAATAAAGCAACCCAGCACCAACGCCATCCCGCCCAGCACCGCAACCAGACGATAGCTCGTGCGAACCATCAGCCGCCCAGCCAACAGGCTGGCGAGCGCCCAGGTCACCGACATCGCGCCCAGCACCAGCCCACCAGCAATCGCATTGCGGCCCATGGCACCCTGAATATAGGTCGGCAGAAATGCCGATACGCCCATCATCATCGCACCCGCCGTAAAGTTGCCCACGCTGCCGACCACGATGACCCGATGGCGCCATAGCTCAAGCGGCAGCATCGGCTCAGGCGTCCGGCGCTCATGCCAGTAAAGTGCCGCTAGCGCCGCTACGCCGACAAGGCTTAGCCCGGCCAGGATCGCGCCATCCAGGCTGCCCGCCTGCACTATTGCCGGAAGCAACGTCCCGAACGCCAGCAGCAAGAGCGAGGCACCCGCCCAGTCGATCCGGTGCGAGCGACGGTGCACCTGTTCACTCAGGAACACCCCAATCATGCCAATTGCCGCCAGTCCGATCGGCACATTGACCCAGAACACCACCCGCCAACTCACATGTTGCACCAGGAAGCTGCCCAGCGAGGGGCCAATCACGGCGGAGATGCCAAACACCGAGGACACCAGACCCTGAATCCGTCCGCGCTCCGCCGGCGTGTAGATGTCGCCCAGGATCGTCGATGCAATCGGCTGGATAGCACCTGCCCCACATCCTTGCACTGCCCGGAAGCAGACCAGCGACACCATGCTCCAGGCCAATCCACAAAGGATCGTACCAAGCAGAAAGATTGCCGCGCCAAAGAAGAAGATCGGCTTGCGCCCATACAGATCGGCCAGGCGCCCATAGATCGGAATGGTGACGGCCTGCGTCAGCAGATAGACGGTGAAGATCCAGCTAAACAGGCGAAATCCGCCGAGTTGGCTGACGATCGTCGGAATGATGGTGGCAACGATCGTACTTTCCACCGCCGCCATGAACGTCGCGATCAGGCAGGCAGCCAGAACCAGGTTGCGCCGCCCGCCGGCACATCGTTGGTCCAGGCCAGGCGCCGCACTGTCCAGGCGATCGCCCGCAGTGTCCGGCATTCTTTGTTTCCTCCCGCATCGTCATCGCCGGCCAGGCGCACACGCTCTGGCTCTACAAGACGGGCGGCTTACCGGGTTTTCAACCCCACCACCTGCCTGCCATCACTTCCACCCTTAGGCGCTCAGCCGCGTCGCCGGCGCATCGCGGCAGTCACCGTGTTCTCCAACAGGCATGCCACCGTCATCGGACCGACGCCACCCGGCACGGGGGTGATCGCACCCGCTACCGCGGCACAGGCGCTGAACAGGACATCGCCGGCCAGCCGACCGTCGGCCAACCGATTGATCCCGATATCGATCACCGTTGCCCCTGGCTTGATCCAATCGCCCTGCACCATCTCTGGCCTGCCCACCGCCGCAATCAGGATGTCCGCGCGGCGACATTCCGACGCCAGGTTCCGCGTCCGCGAGTGGACGACGGTCACGGTCGCATCTGCTGACAGCAGCAATGAGGCCATCGGACGGCCGACGATCGCCGATCGCCCCACAACGACGGCATGCGCACCGCTTGTATCAAAATCCTCCGCCTGCAGCAGCTTCATGACGCCCAGTGGCGTGCACGGCACCAGGGCGGGGCGTCCGTCGGCCAGGTAGCCGACATTGATCGGATGAAAGCCATCCACATCCTTGGCCGGGTCGATCGCCTCGATCACCTGTCGCGGGTCCAGGCCGCGCGGCAGCGGCAACTGCACCAGGATGCCGTCGACGACGGGATCCACGTTCAGCGTCTGGATCTCCTGCAGCAGTGCAGGCAACGACGTCTCCACCGGCAGTCGGATCGTGCGAGTTTCGATGCCGGCTTCCCGCGCCGCTCGGTCCTTGGTCCGGACGTAGACGCTGCTGGCAGGATCGTCGCCGACCAAGACGACCGCCAGAGTGGGAACGAAGCCGGCTGCGGAAACCTCCGCGCCGATCCCCGCGCGCATGCGGGCGGCAAGCGCCTTGCCGTCAATCAATCGAGCTGTCACATCGTCTCCAATTTCGCGCTCCGCACAGCGGCGTCGGCGGGGACATGCAGCAGCTTACTACGGCTAGTGCGCCCCAGCAGGACGTTCACCGCCGCAGCCGGAACATCCAGCGCATCAGCCAGTATGGGACACGCCGCGCAATTGGCCTGGCCATCCTCTACTGCCTCGGTTGCGCCGACCCGCAGGCATGTCCTCTCCACCGGAGCTGCCAGGCCTCGAATGCCGGGCCGGCGAGACTTCGGCTGTACCTTCACAGCAAGTCGAACCCCCTGGCCGTCCACGTGCCAGAAATCCGTTAAAGCAGGTATTGCATCGAACCGGTGATGATCACCGCCTCAAGATTGCCAAGCAACATCCGAGCCGCCTGCAACAGCAGCAGCAGAATAAGCGGACTCAGGTCGATGTTGCCAAAGCTGGGAAGGATGTTGCGGATCGGTCGCAATGCCGGCTCGGTCAGCCGGTAAAGAAAATCGCCGATCGACCAGACAACACGGTTGCGAGTGTCCAGCACTCCAAACGAAGCAAGCATGCTGAACACAGCAGCCAGGATGACCGCCCAGATGTACAGGTTCAGCAGCTCATCTACAAGCCAGAACAACGTCCTGATCATGTGGCGAACACTCCAGATTCGGGCGCGGAACCTAGCGACGCCGCCGCCGCTCCGCAACTGCGCTTAGGATCCGACGGCGCTGCCAGCTTGTTTGGATCACCGCAAACGGTGATGTAAAAGCCTTTCACATGAGCATCTGTGGCACATGAGCTGGTCCGGATCCTCCGACGGTCCATCGAGTCGGCGGGGCTACCATCACGGCAACCTGCGTGAAGCCCTGGTCGAGGCGGCCTTGGCACTGATCGCCAGCAAGGGACCGGCTGGCTTCACCATCGCCGAGGCCGCGCGTCTCGCCGAGGTTAGCCCGGCTGCCCCTTATCGGCACTTCCGCGATGCTGACGCCCTGCTGGCCGAAGTTGCCTTGCGCGGCTACGACCACTTCACCGCGCAGCTTGAAACGGCATGGAACAAGGCCCGGCCGGATCCGGTGCGCGCCTTCGAGGAACTGGGACGCGCCTATCTGGCTTTCGCCAGGCAACAGCCGGCGTACTACGCTGCGATGTTCGACTCGCAACTGGCCACCGACGCGCATCCTGGCCTGCAGGCCGCGGCTGACCGCGCATTCGGTGTGTTAAGGGAAGCTGCCGACCAGGTCGCTGCTACCGTTCCCAAGAGTCGCCGGCCTCCTTCCTTGATGATGGCGCTGCATCTGTGGTCGATGGCGCACGGCATCATATCGCTGTTCGTCAAGGAAGGACCGGCACGACGGAAATTGCCGATGGCCGCCGAGGAGCTGCTGGAAGCCGGCGTTCTGCTGTATCTGCAAAGCCTGGGACTGGCTGGCGGCGAATAGCAACCCGCCAGCCTTGAAACACCCAGCCTTCAGTCCGGCAGCGTACGCATCAGTTCGGGCAGCGCCGTTAGCGAGTGGATGACATGATCTGGCGCTTCGCCTAGGGTCTCGGTCTGAGTGCGCAGGGCCCGATACATTGACGCTGCCCCGATCGGGCTGCCGAGCAGATCCTCGGCCAAGGCCGCTTGTGTTACCCGCTCGATCCGCGCCACGGTGAACCCGAAGCTCTTGGCACCCGCTACGTCGAAGCCGTTGGAGGTAACAAAGACAACCTCCTCCGGCCGCACATCCAGACGCTCCTGCACAAGTTCATAGGCACGCGGATCCGGTTTGTAGACCCGCCTGCCATCGACGCTGATGACCGCCTGCAGGTAGCTGCCCATGTCGCTGTGGCGGACCAGCGCCTCCAGCATGTCCGGACTACCGTTCGACAGGATCGCCCGCTGGTAGCTGGCCAGCGCCTCCAGCGCCTGCTTCGCCTCCGGATAGGGCGAGAGCTCATTGTAGCCCTCTACCAAACTGTCGAAGACTGCGGCGTCAGCAACTAGACCAAGCGTTCCCAGTGTATAGGCAAGCGCCTCACGGGTAACGGTGCGGAAATCGGCATAACGACCCATCATGCTGCGCAGCCATGAATACTCCAACTGCTTCAGCCGCCAAACTTGGGTGATGTACTCGCTATGCTCCGGGAACGCCTGGTTCATGACGTCGCTGACGGCCTGGGTGTCGTACAGCGTGCCGTAGGCGTCGAACACAATCGCTTTCTTCGTCATGCCGCCCATGAAAGATGCCGTTAGAGCGGTTTCCGTTCGCCTTGGCTCACAGACCCCGCTTTAACTCATTGTTTGATCGCGTGATTCACCGTTCCGGTGATGCCACCTGCTCGGATCACGCTCTAGTCCCGCTGCTCGAACCGAGCGCGATCGGCCGGCAGCAGCCGCACCTTCATGTGGACGGCCGCATCGTCGTCCCGCCGCTCAACCACTTCTCCGTGTTGATACAGCCAGGCAACGCTGGCGCCATCCTGCGGCGGAATGTCATAGTCGGCGACATCCATCCCTTGCCCGATCTGCGCGTCGATCGCTGTCTTCAGATGTTCCAGCCCCTCACCCGTGACAGCCGAGACAGCAACCGCACCGTCACGCAGCGGGACCTCCTTGACCCCGCCCAGTAGGTCGGCCTTGTTCAGCACCTCAATTGTGCGGTCCGGCCAAGCCGGGTCCAGCGTGCCATCGGCCACCATATCGTCCAGCACCTTGATCACATCGCCGCGCTGCGCCTGCGTCTCAGGATGCGCTGCGTCGCGCACGTGCAGGATAACATCCGCCTCGGACACTTCCTCCAGAGTCGCACGGAACGCTTCAACCAATTCGTGCGGCAGTTGGCTGATGAAACCCACGGTGTCGGACAGGATCGTCCTGCGGCCCGACGGCAGCCGCAGCCCGCGCATCGTCGGGTCAAGAGTCGCGAACAACTGGTCCTTTGCCGTCACGTCCGATCCGGTCAGGGCATTGAACAGGGTGGATTTGCCGGCATTGGTATAACCAACCAGCGCCACCACCGGAAACGGCACCCGGCGGCGGGCTGACCGGTGCAGGCCGCGTGTGCGGCGAACCTGTTCCAGATCCCTGCGCAGCCGAACCAACCGTCCGTCGATCAGCCGGCGATCCGCCTCGATCTGTGTTTCGCCCGGGCCACCCAGAAAGCCGAAGCCACCGCGCTGCCGTTCCAAGTGTGTCCAGGACCGCACCAGCCGTGACCGCTGATACTGCAGGTGCGCCAGCTCGACCTGAAGCGTGCCTTCCTTGGTCACCGCCCGTTCGCCAAAAATGTCCAGGATCAGGCCGGTTCGGTCGATGACCTTGCAGCCCCAGGCGCGTTCAAGATTGCGCTGCTGCACCGGCGACAGCGCAGCATCGATGATCGCCACGGTGACATGATGGTCGCGCAGGGTTGCGTTTTGACTGGCTACCTGGCCATCGCCCAACAATGTGGACGGTCGCTTGGCACGCAAAGGCAAAATCGCCTGGTGCACCACCGCAAGACCAATGGAACTGGCCAGCCCGACTGCCTCCGCCAGCCTCGCATCGGCTGCACGCGGCTGCTCTGCCGCATCGACGTCACGACCATGCCGTTCCCACGGCAGGATAACCGCCGCTCGGGTGGCACCATCATTGGCGGACTGCGTAACAACAGAGGACTCGCCAGGTTCGTGCTCTCTGTCTGGCATGTCAGTCAGCAGATCGACGGGCAACGGAAGTTTTGGCAGATCTGCCAGAGGCATCTCCTTGGTCAAGCAATCTGCGGATTTAGTCGTTGCCGGTCACACCGCTCATTTCCCGGGCAGGAGCGGAGACGCCTTCTACCTTGGTGGCATCAAATAGCTGGATCGGCGCGCCCGGCATCACAGTGCTGATGGCGTGCTTATAAACCAACTGAGTATGTCCATCACGGCGAAGCAGAACGGAAAAATTGTCAAACCAGGTAATGATCCCCTGTAGCTTGACACCGTTTACGAGGAAAACCGTTACCGGGGTTTTACTTTTACGCACATGGTTCAGGAACACGTCCTGAACGTTCTGCGATTTCTCGTTGGCCACGGTCACAATCCTTCTTTTTTTCTGTGCAATGTCTCTGCAATGTATGTCGCAAGCGCCTAGCCGGCGGTTCGTGGCACGGCCGCCGGAACCCGTTTCTTTGCAGCCTACTCCTCAGCCAAGATGACGAAGTCCCAAACACAGATCGTGGGCGGTTCGGAAATGGATATCCGGTGCAGCCCGTTCAACTCCCCCATCATGATCGGCATTGCCAAGAAGTACCGCGGTGACACCCGCCGCCCGTGCCGCCTGCATATCCAGCGCGGTATCACCGATATACCAGACGGAGAATCCGGCGGGCTGCCCCATTTGCGTCAGCGCGAGATGCAGCGGGGCTGGATCAGGCTTGTCGCGCGCTGCGTCGCCAGCGCCAATTACCGGACCAAAGAAGCCGCTCCAGCCAAGGTGGGCAACTTCACGGCGCAGGAAGCCGCCAGCCTTATTGGAAACCACGCCCTGCGGCCATGCCTCGCCGGCCTGCAGAACCGCCTGTACGTCTGACATTGCGGTGACGTGTTGCAGATGCTGCTCGGCGAACGTCGAATAGAAAATGTCGCGGGCCGCTTCCCAACGGTCGCCGAACATCACCGGGAAGCTCTCCCGCAAGGCGACGCGGACCCGGCTGCGGGTGTCGTCAACGCTCCACCGCGGATGACCGAATGCCTCAAAGGCAGCGTTCAGCGCTGTGGTAATGCCGGCCCAACCATCGACCAGAGTGTTGTCCCAGTCATACAGCAGGACAGTGGGCGGGTATTGGATCATCATGCCTCATCTGCAACGTCATGCGGCGTGACCGGATCGTCAAGCGCCGCCAATGGCCCAGGCCCACAGCTTGACGGCTGGCTGGCCGCTGTCCACATCAGCACTATCATGTCCATCACCAGGCTTACCATCGATCATCGCAGCGGAAGCCTGCCGAGGCATCCTGAAAAGGCCAGCCGCCCGGACAACCCGATCCAGCGCAAGCCCGCCTGGATCAGGGTTAAGGCGCCGACCCATCCGGTGTATCACCAGACCCGGGCGCTGATGCGCGAGAACCGCTTGGTGACGGTCTGCGAGGAAGCTGCCTGCCCCAACATTGGCGAATGCTGGTCTCAGCGCCATGCCACCATGATGATCATGGGCGACACCTGCACCCGGGCCTGCAGCTTCTGCAACGTGCGCACCGGTCAGCCGCTGGTGCTGCAGCCCGACGAACCCGCCCGCGTCGCTGACGCCGTGGCCAAGCTTGGCCTGCGGCACGTGGTGATCACCTCCGTCGACCGGGACGACCTGCCGGATGGCGGTGCCGCACACTTCGCGGCCGTCATCCACGCGATCCGCAACGCGGCGCCGGAAACGACCATTGAGGTCTTGACCCCCGACTTCCTTCGCAAGCCCGCGGGTGCGCAGATAGTCGCTGCCGCCCGGCCCGATGTCTTCAACCACAATCTGGAGACGGTGCCCCGGCTTTACCCCAGCATCCGGCCCGGTGCCCGCTATTATCAGTCGCTGCGGCTGCTAGATCACGTCAAGCAGATCGATCCGTCGCTGTTCACCAAGTCGGGCCTGATGGTCGGATTGGGTGAGAGCAGAGCCGAGATCATGCAGGTCATGGACGACCTGCGCATCGCCGACGTCGACTTCCTGACCATCGGGCAATACCTGCAGCCGACGGTCAAGCACGCGGCTGTGGAACGCTTCGTCCCGCCGGAGGAGTTCGACGAATACGCGTCCCTTGCAAGGGCGAAAGGCTTTCTGCTGGTCTCGGCGACACCGCTGACCCGCAGCTCCTACCACGCTGATTCCGACTTTGCCAAGTTGCGTCGGGCGCGTGGGGAAAAGCTGGCCCGGCCCGCCGCCTGATGTCTGTCGCCTGATGCCCACGCATGCAGAGCGCCAATTCGTCCCCTACACCCCCGAACAACTGTTCGACCTGGTGGTGGACGTCGACAAATACCCGCAATTCCTGCCGTGGTGCGTCGCCTCGCGCGTCCGTACCCGCACTGAAAACCAGGTGGTCGCCGACCTGACGATCGGCTTTGGCCCGTTCCGCGAGAGCTTCACCAGCCGCGTGACCCTCGACCGACCGCAGCGGGTCAGCGTGAAGTATGAGAACGGCCCCTTCCGCTACCTTAACAACCAATGGGACTTCGCCCCGCGCGGCACTGGGACAGAGGTTGCATTCTTCGTCGATTTTGAGTTCCGCAGCCGCATCCTGCAGGCAGCCATCGGTGTCGTGTTCAACGAGGCGGTACGGCGGATGGTCAACGCCTTCCTCAAGCGCGCACGCGACGTCTATGGTCAGCCGCCCACCTCTACCCAGTCAGAGCGCTAGCGCCTGAGGCGTTACGAGGAACCTCGCCATGGTCTACGCACCCGTCACGCCGGACCCTTTGCTTCCGACCGTCCGGGTCAACCTGTTTTCCGACACCCAGACCCGCCCGTCCCATGCAATGAAGCAGGCGATGATGCAGGCCGAGGTTGGCGACGAGCAGAACGGCGACGACCCCACTGTCGCGGCCTTGTGTGAGCGAATGACAGCGCTGACCGGCAAGCCAGCGGCAGTGTTCCTGCCCAGCGGGACGATGTGCAACCAGATTTCCATCCTGGTGCATTGCCGCCCTGGTGACGAGATCCTCGCGCATGAGAGCGCCCACATCGTCGCCAATGAGGGCGGCGGTCCCGGCGCTTTGGCTGGAGCCGTCATCCTGGGTCTGCCCGGCGAGCGCGGGATGTTCGACAGCCCGAGCCTGAAAGCCGCGCTGCGGGAGAAACGCCGCAACACTCCGCCGCAGACCCTGCTGGCACTGGAGCAGACCGCCAATACCGGCGGTGGCTCGATCTGGCCGCTGGCGCAGATGAACGATGTGCTCGCCACAGCGCATGAGGCCGGGTTGCGCACCCATATGGACGGCGCCCGGCTGATGAACGCTGTCGTGGCCAGCGGGATCAGCGCCCAGGAGATGGCTGAACACTGCGATTCCGTCTGGCTGGACTTTACCAAGGGACTGGGCGCGCCGCTCGGTGCGGTACTTTGCGGCTCCGAGGCGTTCATTGATCAGGCCTGGCGCTGGAAGCAGCGCCTCGGCGGCTCGCTGCGTCAGGCAGGGCTATGCGCAGCCGGCTGCCTTTACGCGCTGGACCACAATGTGGACCGCTTGGCCGACGATCACGCCAATGCTCGCAGGCTGGCCGGCGGACTGGCTCAGTTGCCCGGACTGACGGTGGAGACACCGGAAACCAACCTCGTGTTCTGCGACACCAGCGGCGCCGGGATCACCGCGGATGCATTGGCCGGACGGCTGCGCCAGCAAGGGATCCTGATCTCGACCGTGGGGCCCTACCGGCTGCGCGCCTGCACGCATCTGGATGTTGATGCCATCGGCATCGAGACCGCTCTCTCCTGCTTCGCCGCCATCCTGCGTGCCTAAGCCGCCGACAAGACCTGACCGGCGTTCATCTTTTATTAGCCAGCATCCGCTACGCTCGCCGCATCCAACCCGGATCCGGTGAGCCGCATGCGTAGCCTGCTCTGTCTGCTGATCCTGCCAGCCTTGCTTTCGCCGGTATGGGCCGAGGCGGCGCCGAAGGCCGACGCTCCCGCCCCGCACCATGCCCGGCAGACGTGGGAGCAGCGCTTCTCCCAGGCCAACCAAGCTCACGACGGGCACCTGACGCCCGAGGAGGCAAAGAGCGGCTTCCCGCTGGTCGCCAGGCATTTCGACGACATCGACGTCGATCACAAGGGTTATGTGACACAGAACGACGTCCGCGCCTGGCGGATCATGCGCAAGGCCGCCCATCAGTTGGCGCAGCCACCGGAGGACAAGCTCAAACCTCGTCCCGCGTATCAGCGGCAGTATCCGGGTCAGCATCTTGGCCCCGAACCTGATCACGCGGGGCGGGCCGTCTGAGCAGATGGATGCTTCTACCTCACAGCCAGAAGTCCTAATCTGATAGCAGGGCGACCAATCCAGTGCTCGAACAGCATCGCTGTTCTTATCGAAGCTTTGATTCCGAAGATTGTTACGGCAGCATGCTTGTGCCATATCTGAGATCGGGGCGCAGATAGACGAACACTGCACCGCTGGCACGCCTGCCGGGACCTTGCGGCCATCCCCGAATGAAACGCGACTGGAATGGAAGCATTCGAAAGTCTCTTCCGCACCGCTTTGAGCCACGTCAACTCTGGGAACCTGACCCAGGCGCAGGCCGCGTGCGACCTGCTGCATCAGACCCAGCCGCAGCATCCGGCTGTCCTGCAGTTGCAAGCCACCATCGCCTTGCGCAGCGGCCGACCGGCGGAGGCATGGCACCTCATGCGCCAAGCCATCAAGACGCAGCCGGATCACGTGCCGGCGCTTGTCCTCGCCGGACGCTCGGCGCTGGCCACCGGGCTGCCTGACCAGGCCACGCCCCTGCTGCGACGGGCCATCGCGCAGGCGCCTGACAATCCCGAGCCTGCATTTCTGCTGTGCCATGCGCTGTTGAACCGGAACGATCCGTCGCTCGACGCCGCCATTGCCGCCGCCGGGGAAAAGCATCAAAGGCAGTCCGCACACTGGCAATCCTTGGGGGTTGCGCTGCAGCGGGCGAGGCGGCCGGTTGCCGCGCTAACCGCCTTCACCCACGCCGCAATCGCCGATCCCGTCCCCGCCGGTCCACATTTCGGCCGCGGCCTGGCGTTGCGCGACCTCGGCCGCCTGCAGCCAGCCCAGGCCGCCCTGCGCCAGGCCGTTGTCCTCGATCCTACCATCAGTGAGGCTTGGTTCTCGCTCGGCCTGACCTGCCAGGACCTTGATGATGAGGCAGGCGCCGCTGCAGCCTTCCGCTCCGCCATGATCTATCGGCCGGCTTTTGCAGAAGCGGCCGTTAACCTTGGGATTGCCCTGCAGCGATTGGGTGACATGACGGCAGCATTGGAAGCCTATCAGACCGCCGTCAGCATCCGCGCCGACACGTTCGGCCGCGTCGCCCAGGCAGTGACCGCGGCCAGCACCGGCAAGCTATGGCTCAGTCCCGCTGCCTTCCGTCGGGCGCTTTCCTGACCGCCTGGCGCGAAAGCGGCGGCGGTAGACGCCGGGCTTGCTCAGCAGCGCCTGCGCTGTTGCGTCGTAACGGGCAGCGTGGTGCGCCGAGAACGGCTCAAACACCAGCTCCGGCGCCGACCGCCGTACCGGGAAACACTGCGCCACCGGGGTGCCCCGCGGCAGCACGCCGCTGAACCCCGGGTCCGTCCACACCGCGGGGAACAGGATGCCGACATCGCTGAACCGGTCGGCGTCGACCAGACCGGTGACCAGCCGGAACGGCAAATCCGTTCGGTTCACCGGATGCGTGGCAAACAGCGACCAGCCCGGCTCCAGCTCGATCGTCCAGAAGCTGTTGAACTTCACCACCACCGTGTCCGGATCATGCAAGGGCGTGCCCTCCACCTGCTCCGGCACATGGAAGCTGATCGGTGAGCGCGGATGGGCATGGACTGAGGGCGTCGGCACGTCCCAGTCCCACGACAGCGCACCCTGCCGCACGGTCACATCGCAAGGCAGCGGGATAATGAAACCGTACGTCATCGCGTCGACGAAGGGCGGGCACTGCTTGACCGTCCGGACCTCCTGCCCGTGCAATGGCGAGAAGGCCCGCGGCGGCACGGCACGCAACCAGTCCGGCAACGCGGCTCTGGCCGGCATGGGCCGCGGCAGATGGTCCGCCAGGGCAGGATCACAGCGGAAGACGACGCGCATGGCAGTCCTTGCTGTTCATCGACACGCGCATCAGCCGCCGCTCAGCCGGGCGGCCGCAGCACCGTACGCGCCACCGCATCCTGCCAGCCACGGTATTTCTCCGCCCGTTGCTCCATCGCCATGGCCGGATCAAACCGCCGTTCGGCGGTCCAGCCGGCAGCGAATGTCTCAAGATCCGGATACAGGCCGGTCGCCATGCCGGCCAGATACGCAGCGCCGACGGCCGTCGTCTCCAGATAGGTCGGCCGGTCCACGGGCGCGGCCAGGATGTCGGCCAGGAACTGCATCGTCCAGTCGCTGGCGCTCATGCCGCCGTCGACGCGGATGACGGTGTCGCCCGGCCACTCATCGCCCAGGTCCGCCCGCATCGCCTCCAGCAGGTCGCGGGTCTGGTAGGCGACGCATTCCAGCACCGCCCGCGCCAGTTCCCGTCGTGTCGTCCCACGGGTCAGGCCGGTCAGCAGGCCGCGCGCCTCGCTGTCCCAGTGCGGCGCACCCAGTCCGACGAACGCCGGCACCATGAAGACCGGTTGGGCCGGGTCGGCGGCGGCGGCTAGGTCACCAACCTCGGCCGCCGAGGCGATCAGGCCCAGGCCGTCGCGCAGCCACTGCACTGCCGCGCCGGCAACGAAGATCGAACCCTCCAGCGCATAGGTCCGCACGCCATCAAGCTGATAGGCAATGGTGGTAATCAGTCGGTGACGGCTGGGGATCGCCTTCCGGCCGGTGTTCAGCAGTGCAAAGCAGCCGGTGCCATAGGTCGACTTCACCATCCCGGGGCGGAAGCAGGCCTGGCCGATCAAGGCGGCGTGCTGATCCCCAGCAACACCGCGGATCGCCACCGGACCAGCAAACAGTTCTGGCGCCGTCTGGCCAAAGTCACCAGCGCTGTCACGCACCTCCGGCAGCAGCGCCATCGGGATGCCGAACAACTCCGCCATGCCCGAGTCCCATACGCCGCGATGGATGTCGAACAGCAACGTACGCGATGCATTGGTGGCGTCCGTCGCGTGTACCGCCCCGCCAGTCAGCCGGTACAGCAGGAAACTGTCCACCGTGCCGAACGCCAGCGACCCGGCCTCAGCCGCCGCGCGCGCGCCCTGCACATTATCCAGCAGCCACGAGATCTTCGTCGCGGAAAAATAAGGATCAAGCCGCAGACCAGTGCGCGCGGCAATCATCGCGCCGTGCCCGGCCTCCTCCAGCCGCTCACACTGGTCGGCGGTGCGGCGGTCCTGCCAGACGATGGCGTTGTGGATTGCCTTGCCGGTGCGCCGATCCCACACCACGGCCGTCTCGCGCTGGCTGGTGATGCCGATGGCGGCGATGTCGCCTCCGGTCAGGTTCGCCCGATCCAGGGCCTGGCGCGCGGTGGCCAGCACGGTGGTCCAGATTTCCTCCGGATCGTGCTCGACCCAGCCGGGCTTCGGGTACACCTGAGTCAGTTCCTGCTGCGCCGTGCTGATCGGCGTAATCGCCGCGTCGAAGACAATGCTCCGGGTGGAGGTCGTCCCCTGATCGATGACGAGGATGTGGCGCATTTGCCTCTGTCTTCCCTGCTACCTCGGCTATGGGCGCGTCATGCCGCACGGACCTCCAGCAGGAAGGTCCCAACCGCAGGCACGGGGGACGTGGGCCCGTCCCCCCTTCTAGCCTATACCTTCTTTGGTGGCGGAGTGGCCGCCCAGGTTTTCAGCAGCTCGTCGTAGTCGATCGTCTCGCCCCGCGGCTTTTCGTTCGCCAGCTTGCGCTGCGGCGCCAGGTTGCCGTCCTTCGCCGCCTGCGCATACCAGTACTCCGCGGTCTTCTCCGGGTTCATCTTAGGCCCCAGAGAGCCCTGGGCACCGGACTTCTCCAGCCGGGTCATGATCGCATCCTGATCGCGCGCCAGCCCGTCCATCGCCTGCTGCGCGGTCGCCTCGCCAGAGATCGCCTTCGACACGTTCTGCCACCAGACCTGCGCCAGCTTGCCATACTCCGGCACGTTAACACCCGTAGGCGTCCACAACTTGCGCGCCGGGCTGCGGTAGAATTCGACCAGTCCGCCGACTTTCGGCGCCAATTGCGTCATGGCGTCCGACCAGATGTCGCTTTCCCGGATCACGTGCAGGTTGGCGATCGACTTCTTCAGCGTGACGGTCTTCGACACGCAGAACTGTGCATACAGCCAGCCCGCCTTCACCTTCTCCAGCGGTGCGTATTTCAGCAGCGTCCAGCAGCCGACATCCTGATAACCGAGCTTCATGCCCTCTTTCCAGTAGGCACCGTGCGGCGAGGGGGCCATGCGCCATTTCGGCGTGCCGTCGGCGTTCATCACCGGCAGCTTCGGATCGGACAGGGCGTGGGTGAATGCGCTGTACCAGAAGATCTGCTGGGCGACGTGGCCCTGCCCCGGAACCGCGCCGGCTTCCAGGAAGTCCATGCCGGCAGCCTCCGGCGGCGCATACTTCTTCAGCCACTCGACGAACTTGGTCGTGGCATAGACCGCGGCCGGGCCGTTGGCATCGCCGCCGCGGGTGATCGAGGAGCCGACGGGAACCCCCTTCTCCATCCGGATGCCCCATTCGTCGACCGGCTTGCCGTTGGGCAGCCCACGGTCGCCAGCGCCGGCCATCGACAGCCAGGCATCGGTGAAGCGCCAGCCCAATGAGGGGTCCTTCTTGCCGTAGTCCATGTGGCCATAGACGCGAACGCCGTCGATCTCCTTCACCTGGTTGGTGAAGAAGTCGGCGATGTCCTCATAAGCCGACCAGTTCACCGGCACGCCAAGCTCATAGCCGTACTTCTGCTTGAACTGCGCCTTCAGCTCCGGCTTCTGGAACCAGTCATACCGGAACCAGTACAAGTTTGCGAACTGCTGGTCAGGAAGCTGGTACAACTTGCCTTCGAACGAGGCAAAGTCCAGTCCGATGAAGTCCTTCAGGTCCAGGTCCGGGTTGGTGATGTCCTTGGCGTCGCCGGCCATGAAGTCGGTCAAGTTGCCGCCGACGATGTCCTTGTAGCGGGGATGCGTGCCGATGAAGTCCGAGTCGTTCATCCAGAAATCGTAGATCGGCTTGCCGGACTGGATCTCGACCTCGATCTTGTCGACCAGCAGGCCCTCGTCCATCATTTCATGATTGACCTGGATGCCGGTGATCTCGCCGAAGGCCTTGGTCAGCGTCTTCGATTCATATTCGTGGATGCTCAGGATCTCGGAAACGCAACTGACCTTCATGCCCTTGAACGGGGCGGAGGCCTTGATGAACCACTCCATCTCCGCCATCTGCTTGTCCTTGGACAGGGTCGAAGGCTGGAACTCCGTATCGATCCACTTCTTCGCCGCATCGACCTGCTGCGCATGGGATGGCGTCGACGTCAGTATGGCCGCGCTGCCGATCGCCGCGGCCGTTCCAGCCGTGGCGGCGGCCCCCTTCAGAACCTTGCGCCGTGTCGTGTCCATTTCTGTTTCCTCCCGAAATCACGCCAGCGCACGATGCGCAGGCGGTCGTTGAGTTCACGCGAAGCGAAACATCGCGATCCCATAGGCAACGGATGCAGCCAGCGGATACCACAATGCGCCGCCACCGAACCGCATCCAGAAGACAAAGATGAAGGCCGACCCGATCAGGGTGACAAAGAAACGGTCACCGCGCGTGGTGGGAAATTGCAGCATGCCCCGCCGTGGCGTCTCCGGCCGGTAGATCGCCAGCAGCGTCAGTGCCATCAGCGCCAGCGCGATGAAGCCGAAGAAGCAGGCCGTCTGCCAGGTCCACGCCATCCACAACAACATCGCCAGCTTCCTCTAAAGCGGCTTCGCGCAGGCTTGCATCGCGCAAAAGCGCGATTCTGCGCGGGTAGCCGCGTGAAACGATGAGCGAGAGCGGTTCCACCCTCGGTGGAACCGCTCTAAGGCTATGCCAGATCTCACGCCGCGCGCGGGCCGGGCATCTCGCCTCGCCTTTGCGCCACTCGTTATTTGGCTGCATGATTCACCGGCGCCCGACGCCCCGCCGCGCACGGTCATGCTCTAGACCCGTCCAAGGGCGAAGCCCTTGGCGATGTGATTGCGCACGAACCAGATCACCACCGCCCCCGGCACCATCGTCAGCACACCAGCCGCGGCCAGCAGCGACCAGTCCATCCCCGAGGCCGAGTAGCTGCGCGTCATCACCGCGGCGAACGGCAGCGCGTTCGAGGAGGTCAGCGTGGTCGCCAGCAACTGCTCCACCCAGGAGAACATGAAGCAGAAGAAAGCGGTGACACCGATGCCGTTGGCAATCAGCGGCAGGAACAGGCGGACGAAGAAGCGCGGGAAGGAGTAGCCGTCGAGCGCCGCGGTCTCGTCGATTTCCCGTGGCACGCCACCGACGAAACCCTCCAGGATCCAGACCGCCAGCGGCACGTTGAACAGGCAGTGCGCCAGTGCCACCGCCCACACCGTGTCGAACAGTCCCACCGCATAGAACAGGTTGAAGAACGGCAGGGCGAACACCGCTGTCGGCGCCATCAGGTTGGTGAACAGCCAGAAGAACAGGTGCTTGTCGCCAACGAAATGATAGCGGTTGAAGGCATACGCCGCTGGCAGCGCCACGGTGACCGAGATCGCCGTGTTGATCGCGACATAGGACAGCGACACGCCGAAGGCATGCACCCACGTGGGGTCATGGAAAATCGTGCGATACTTCTCCAGCGTCGGCTGGTGCGGCCACAACGCCAGACCTGACATGATGTCCGCGTTGGTCCGCAGGCTCAGGTTGATCAGCCAGTAGACCGGCAGCATCAGCACCAGCAGGTAGACCAACAGTGCGATCCGCGGGGCGATGCCTTCACGCATCAGGCGTCCCTCCGGCGCTCAAGCTGGGTCATCAGGGTAAAGAAGATCCAGCAGGCGGTCAGGATGATCAGGTAGTACACCAGCGACATCGCCGCCGCGCTGCCGACGTCGACCTGGCCGATGGCGATCTTCACCAGGTCGATCGACAGGAACGTCGTCGCACTGCCCGGCCCGCCGCCGGTGACCACAACCGGTTCGGTGTAGATCATGAACGTCTGCATGAAGCGCAGCAGCACCGCAATGACCAGCACCTTGCGCAGCTTCGGCAGCTCGATGTTGACGAATACCGCCCAGCGGCCGGCGCCATCAATCCGCGCCGCCTGATAGAAGGCGTCCGGAATCGCCCGCAGCCCGGCATAGCTGAGCAGCCCCACCAGCGGCGTCCAGTGCCAGACGTCGATTACCACGATCGTCGCCCAGGCGGAGACCGAATTCTGCGTCACGTTGTACGGTAACCCTATGCTGGTCAGCGCCGCGCCGAACAGGCCGATGTCGGCGCGCGAGAAGATCTGCCAGATCGTGCCGACGACGTTCCATGGGATCAGCATCGGCAGTGCGATGATCACCAGCGAGATGCCCACCTCCCAGCCGCGCCGTGGCAGGCACAGCGCCACGGCAATCCCCAGCGGCAGCTCGATCGCCAGCGCGGCAGCCGAAAAACCAAACGTTCGCAGCAGCGCATCGGCGAACCGCGCCCCGATCTCCGTGCTGGGATCCAGCAGGTCGCGGAACCAGGCGTCGCCGTTCCAGAAGAAGTTGTTCACCCCCATCGAATCCTGGATGGAGTAGTTCACCACCGTCATCACCGGCAGGATCGAGGAAAACAGCACCAGTGCCAGGACCGGCAGCACGAAGAACCAGGCGCGGTTGTTCCACGGCTTGTCCATCATGCCGCCAGTCCCTGGACGCGAACCTCGTCCCGGTAGACCAGCACATGCGCCGGGTCAAAGCTCACCGTCGCCTCGTCGCCGATGGCCGGTATATCGTCCGGCACGCTGGCGACCAGCGGAAAGCCGCCCAGACTGACATGGGCCAGTCGCTTGCGGCCAAAGTCGTCGATCCGCCGCACCTGCACCCGCACCCCGCCACTGGGGGACCCGCCACTGGGGAACAGCGTGACGAAATCGGGCCGCACCCCGATCCGCAGCGTGGCACCCGCCGGCATCACCGGATACGCCTGGCCCAGCGGCACCTCGTTGCCGCCAACCCAGGCACGCATCCCCTCGACCCGGGCCGGCAGCAGGTTCATCCCTGGCGAGCCGATGAAGTAGCCGACGAAGGTGTGGTCCGGCCGCTCGAACAACTCCTCCGGCGTGCCGATCTGCACCGCCTGGCCTTCGTTCATCACCACTACCTGGTCGGCGAAGGTCAACGCCTCGGTCTGGTCGTGGGTGACGTAGATCATCAGCAGGTCCAGCGCTCGGTGCACCGCCTTCAGCTTCGACCGCAGCTCCCACTTCAGCGCCGGATCGATCACCGTCAGCGGCTCGTCGAACAGCACAGCGGACACGTCCGACCGGACCAGGCCACGGCCCAGCGAGATCTTCTGCTTGGCATCCGCCGTCAGTCCGCGGGCGCGGCGGTGCAGATCGGGCGTCAGTTCCAGCATCACCGCGATCTCCGCCACCCTGGCCTGGATCGCCGCGCGCGGCATCCGCCGGTTGCGCAACGGGAAAGCCAAATTGTCGGCTACGGTCATCGTGTCATAGATCACCGGAAACTGGAAAACCTGCGCGATGTTCCGCTGCTCGGTCGGCAGACGGGTGACGTCGCGGTCGTCGAACAGCAGCCGCCCCTCCGAGGGGATGACCAGGCCGGAGATCAGGTTCAGCAGCGTCGTCTTGCCGCAGCCCGACGGACCCAGCAGGGCATAGGCCTTGCCTTGCTCCCACACATGATGCAGCGGCTGCAGCGCATAGTCCTTCGGCCCACGCGGGTTGCGGATGTAGCTATGGGCGATACCGTCGAGCGTGATGCGCGTCATGCTGCACTCCCTCAGGCGGTTTGCGCCATGGCGGGGGATGCGGCCAGGCGCCCGGCAGGATCGAAGGCCACAGCACGCTGCATGTCCACATAGACCTCCGCCCGGGCGCCCGGCTGCCAGTCATGCACCCCGCGCACCAGGCACACCCACACCGCCGCTGGGGTGCTTAATCCCACATCCACATGCACAAAGCTTTCCGAACCGCTCAGCTCGGTCACCGAGACGGTTCCGGGAAAACCCACCAGGCCGGGCCCGCCACCGGCCAGGCTGACGTCATCGCAGCGGAAGCCGATCCGATAGGGTCCGTCCGGCAGATTGGTCAGCACGCCGATCGCCGGCAGCCGCCGGTCATCCGCCGTCACGATAACCGCCCCCCGCTTGTCCACCACAAGCTCGTTCAGCGGCGGGTCAGAGAACACCCGCATCGCTGCCAGGTTCTGTGGCCCCCGATAGACTGCGCCGGTGACATCATGCTGCGTCACCCGTCCCTCCCACACCGTGGCGGTCTTGCCGCCCAGCAGCAGCGCCTCGGTCGGTTCGGTCGTGGCATAGACCAGGATGGCGTTGGTCTCGATAAAGATGCGCGGCAACTGTTCGCGCAGCTCCTCACGCAGCTTGTAGTCCAGGTTGGCCAGCGGCTCGTCCAGCAGCACCACCTCGGCGCGCTTGACCAGCGCCCGCGCAATCGCCGTGCGCTGCTGCTGGCCGCCGGAAAGCTGGCCCGGCAGGCGCTGCAGCAGAGGCTCCAGCCGCAGCAGCGCAGCCGCATGGCGCACCCGCTGCTCGATCTCCGCCGAGGCGAGGCGTGCTACCCGCAGCGGCGAGGCGATGTTCTCGAACACCGTCAGGGTCGGATAGTTGACGAACTGCTGGTAGACCATCGCCACGGCGCGCCGGCGGACCGGAACGCCGGTGATGTCCTTGCCGTCCAGCAGCAGCCGCCCGTGGGAAGGCTTGTCGAGCCCGGCCATCAGCCGCAGCAGGGTGGTCTTCCCGGCCAGCGTCGGGCCGAGCAGCACGTTCATGGCACCACGGTCCAGCGTCAGGTTGACGCCCTCGATCATGGTTTCCTGGCCGGACGTCAGACCGATGTCCTGCAGCACCAGGCTCATGCGGTGGCCATCGTTTCGCGTGCCATCCGGCGCATCGCATCGTCGACCGCCGCGATCTGCCCGGTAGACAGTCGCAGTCCCAGCTTGCTGCGACGCCAGACAACGTCGGCGGCCGTTCGGGCCCACTCCGCATCCATCAGGTAGCGCAGCTCAGCCTCCGTCAGATCGGCGCCAAACACCCGGCCAAGGTCATCGCAGCATGTCGCACCCTTCAGCAGACGATCTACTCGCGTCCCATACGCCCGCACCAGCCGGCGCAGGGTCGCCGCGGGCATGAACGGATAGCGCGTCGCCGCGGCGGCCACCTGCTGTTCAAATCCTTCCATCGGGAAGTCGCCACCCGGCAGGCAAGCCTGTGCGGTCCATCCGGCCGCTTCGCCGCGGGCTGCGGGCAGGTGCGGCCGCAGCATCGCCAGGGCAGATTCGGCCAGCCGGCGAAACGTCGTGATCTTGCCGCCGAAGACCGACAGCAAGGGCGCCCGGTCGGCCGGCGCATCCAGCTTCAGGACATAGTCTCGGGTGGCCTGCTGCGGCGCCGACGATCCGTCGTCGTACAACGAGCGCACGCCGGAATACGACCAGACCACCATGTCCGACGTCACCGGCTCGCGCAGATACGCACTGGTCGACTTGCACAGATAGCTGATCTCCGTCTCGCTGGCTTGCACGCCGCTGGGGTCGCCGGTGAAATCCTCGTCGGTGGTGCCGATCAGGGTGAAGTCGCGCTCATACGGGATGACGAAGAAGATGCGGCCGTCGGCGTTCTGGAAGATGTAGCACGCCTCATGGTCATACAGCCGCGGCACGACGATGTGGCTACCCTGGACCAGCCGCACCGTCGCCGGAACGTTGGCGCGGATCACCGAACCGGCGACCTCCGCCACCCATGGTCCGGCCGCGTTGACCAGCGCCCGCGCGCGGATAATGCGACGCTCGTCGGTGACCATGTCCTGCAGCGTCAGCGTCCACAGGCCACCCTCACGCTCCGCCGAGACACAGGCCGTGCGCGGCGCAATTACCGCCCCTCGGTCCGCCGCGTCGCGCGCATTCAGCACCACCAGCCGGGAGTCCTCCACCCAGCAGTCGGAATAGGCGAAACCGCGGGTGAACTGCGGCTTCAGCATCGCCCCTGTCGGATCGGCGCGCAGGTTCAGCGTCCGCGTCGGGGGCAGCCGCTTGCGGCCACCCAGATGGTCGTAGATGAACAGCCCCAGCCGCAGCAGCCAGGCGGCCCGCAGTTGGTTGTGGTGCGGCAACACGAAGCGCAGCGGCCAGATGATGTGCGGGGCGATCTTCCACAGCACTTCCCGTTCCATCAGCGCCTCGCGCACCAGGCGGAACTCATAGTGCTCCAGATAGCGCAGCCCGCCATGGATCAGCTTGGTGGAAGCGCTGGAGGTCCCCGATCCCAGATCGGCCCGGTCGCACAGATGCACCCGCCAGCCCCGCCCAGCCGCGTCGCGGGCAATGCCACAGCCGTTGATCCCGCCACCGATGACGGCCAGGTCATACACGGAAGTTTCGCCCACGGCATCCATCAGGCTGGCTCGTTTTCCCTTGGCGCATGCGCGTTTGCACGCCTGCTGCTCGTTTTGAGCCTATAAACGGAAAAAAGGAAAATGCAAGCGCGCATCAAACCGCCAGCTAGAATACCGCGGCATCAACTTCCCGCGGGCCGCCGGTCTCCACCACCTCGACCTCGTGCTCCCGGCACAGCGCGGCGATTGCCACCGATGGAAGGTGGTCGGTCACCAGGATGTCAATGTCCGCCAGCGTCGCCAGCCGCGCCGGCGCGGAGCGGGAGAACTTGCTGCTGTCGGTCACCAGGATCACCCGGCGCGCGTTCTCGATGATCGCGCGGGAGACATGCACCTCCCGGATGTCGAAGTCGAGCAAGGTGCCGTCCTCATCGATCGCCGAGATGCCGATCACCGCGGTGTCCACGCGGAACTGCCGGATCAGCTCTACCGTCGTCGCGCCGACGATGCCGCCATCCGTCGGCCTTACGCTGCCGCCGGTAATGATCACGTCGATCTGGCGGTTGCGATAAAGCTCGGTCGCCACGTTCAGGTTGTTGGTGATGACCATCAGTCCGGCGCGGGAGGCCAGCGCGCGGGCCACTTCCTCCGTGGTGGTGCCGATGTTGATGAACAGCGACGAATGGTCGGGGATCAGCCGAGCCGCCGCCTCGCCGATCAGCCGCTTGTGTGACTGGGCAACCAGCTTGCGCGCATCGTACGCCAGATTCTCCACGCTGGAGGCGACGATGGCCCCGCCATGAACCCGGGTGATGACGCGGGCCTCGCTCATCTCGTTCAGGTCGCGGCGGATGGTCTGCGGCGACACCTCGAAGTGCGCCGCAAGGTCCTCTACCGCGACCCGGCCGGATTCCCGCAGCCGGGTGATAATCTCGTTCTGCCGGCGAGAGAAGTTGTGCGGCGGGCTGTCCATCACCTCACGCGATCGCCGTGGGGGGTGCCCACGGGGGTCAGGGCAACGCCGAGGTTGAACGCCACCGAAATGCGCAGCCCGCTGCCGCGGTAGGGACGCACCTGATGCTGCAGCCATGAGGGAAACAGCATCAGCAACCCGGGCCGCGGGCGGATCGTCTGCGCGCTGCCCGCAGCGGTGCCATCCTCCCCGGCGAACTTCAACCCGGGCGCATACATGCCCGGACCAGGTCCGCGCGGATCCAGCATCTCGAACTCGCCACCCAATGAGGCGTCGCCGGCGCAGCCGCCGTCCTCCACATAATACGTGCCGGACCAGAACGAACCTGGATGGTAGTGGCAGATGTTGCCGTCGCCCGGGCCATTCACGTTTGCCCAGGCCTGCACTGTCCACGCCGGCTGCACTGGCTTGCCGTTGCGGTCCGCCGTCATCTGCGTGGCGATGTCCTTCGCCATGCCCAGCACGGTTTCGATAGGCGGCCCACCCCAGTTCAGGATGTCCCTGTCCGAGTGCCAGCCGCCGGAATTGGACGCCTGCACCGAGACCGTCCGCTCTCGCTGCCGCAGGATCCGCCGCTGCAGTTCCGCGTTCAACGCCGCCGCCCCCGGCACCTCGACCGCGGCGACCGGCGTGGCGAATAGCCCCTGCACCGCAATCTCAATCCGCGCCATGTTCGCTTTTTCCCGAATTACGAAAACGGCTGATCCGAAGCGGATCCAACCCGGACTGTCAATCCCGAAGGAACGCCAGTGCGGGGTCAATCCTCCGTCGTCAGTTCCTTGGCCAATGGCGCATGGTTCAGCAGCGCAGCCAGGATGGTGCCGCCGGCGACGTTGCCCAGCAGCGTCGGCAGCAGAAAGCGGAACAAGTAGTCGTCAAAGCCGGCATGGCCGGTCCACACGCCATAGGCCGCCTCGACCGACCCGGCGATGATGTGCGGGAACTGGCAGATGGCAATGACATAGGTCAGCAGGATGATGATCAGCGCCCGCCCGGTGTGCACCGCCGGCAGCAGCCAGACCATCAGGCCGATCAGCCAGCCCGCCGACCCTCCGGTCAGCGCGGTGTGCCAGAACGGCCCCTGCATGGTGTGCGCCGAAAGCTCCTGCATCGCCTGCAGCGTCGGCGGCTGGAACAGTTCAGGCAGACTGGACAGGCCCGCGAAAATCCAGGTCGCCCCCAAGTTTGCCGCAAGCACGATCACCCACACCCGCAACGCCCGCAGCAGCGTGTGCATGGTTCGCTCGGTCAGCACCGGGATCACCGCGGTCAGCGTGGTCTCGGTGAACAATTGCTGGCGACCCAGGATGACGATCAGAAAACCGAGCGAGTAGCCGAAGCCGGACACCAGCGGCCGCCACGGTGCATCCGGCAGCCGAGCCTGCAAGGTTGCCTGGACCAGAAATGAGAAACCGATCGACAGCCCGGCCGCAACACCTGACCAGGCCAGGCCGGTGAACGAGCGCTCAAGCTCCTCCTCGCCCTGATCGCGCACGATCTCATGGATGACAATCGCCCCCATCGGCGCGCCCGCGGCAGCCTGGCGCTGTTCCCGTTTATCCAGATGCGGAGATGTTTCGCCGGCTTCAGCCATCATTATTCCTATTGCGGTGCCGTAGCGTAACGCGCAGCAGCCGCAGCAGGTTGAACCCAGATGCAAAATGCCATCAGCCCGCGGCCTTCCATCACGCGGCGCAGCCACTTGCTGCCCAGTCCTTGGGTGACTAAAGCGGCTTCGCGCAGGCTGGAATCGCGCAAAAGCGCGTTCTGCGCGAGTAGCCGCGCGAAAAGATGAGCGAGAGCGGTTCCACCCTCGGTGGAACCGCTCTCGTGCCCGATCGCAGAGAAGCGCTGCACGCGCTTCGCCGCGTGAATCGGCCACTTCAAGCCAAACCGACGTATCGCCCCACACTGATGGCGATACTAGGCGCAATTTGGCCTGATTTTGCCGACTTAATCCCGATCTCAGCCGATCGTCGCCCGTCTGCGGCCGATCTAAAGCGTGGTTTGGGCAATCGCCTGCGCAGGCTCGCTCTGACGCAGCGGCTTGGGCAACTCTTGCACCGCCCCATCGGTCAGCGGCGTGGCGAAGATAATTGGCAGGCTGGGCCAGTCCATCCGGATCGCCTCGGCCAGTTCCGCCCCGCTCATCTCCGGCATCCCATGATCGATGATCACCAGGTCTATCATCGTCTCTCGTCGCAGCAGCCCCAGCGCCTGCTGGCCCGAAATCGCCGTGAACACCCGATGCCCCAGACCGTTCAGCATCGTCGTCGTGTTCATTAGCACCAGCCGGTCGTCATCGACCACCAGCACGACCAGCGGGCGCGTGCTGCTAAGGGTACCGTGATGACCAAACGCCCCGTATCCATCAGCCGCGCCCAGCGCCAGATCGGCCGGCACGCTCGCCACTGGCAGCCACAGCTCGGCCACCGTGCCTTCTCCCAAGCGGCTGCGCAGGATGAAGTGCCCGCCTGACTGTTCAGCGAAGCCATGCGCGACTGACAGGCCCAGGCCGGTGCCCCTTCCCCCGCTCCTGGCGGTGAAGAACGGCTCTGTCGCGCGGGTCAGCGTCGTCTCGTCCATGCCCTCGCCGACATCAGCCAGCGACAGGCAGACATAGCGGCCGAAGTCCGCCAGGCCATTTTGCCCGGACAGGACCGTTTCCTCCTTGCCGGCAATGACGATGCAGCCGCCGTCGGGCATGGCGTCGCGGGCGTTGATCGCCAGATCCAGCAGAACCAGTTCAAGCTGATTTGGATCGGCGTGCACCGCGCTTAGCGTCGCGGGAAACCGCACTTCAATGCCGATCGCCGGGCCCAGCGCCTGCTGCAGGAAGTCCTTCATGCCGTGCACAAGTGCTGCCAGATCAATCGTCTCCGGTTTCAGTTCCTGACAGCGCGCGAAGGCCAGCATGCGCTGCGTCAGCAGCCGCCCGCGCTGAGCGGCGCGGATGGCATTGGTCAGCAACGGTGTGATCTTGGGATCCTCGGCCAGCCGCCGGTGCACGACCTCTAGCCCGCCCAGAATGGCCATCAGGATGTTGTTGAAGTCGTGCGCCACGCCACCGGTCAACTGGCCCATGGCGTCCATCTTCTGCGACTGGAACAGGGCCTCTTGGGCGCGCTCCGAATCCCGCTGAGCCTTTCTTGCCGCCGTCGCATCGTGCGTGACCTTGACATACCCGACGAGCGCCCCGCCGCCGTCGTGGATCGCGGTCAGCACCACGCTGGCCAGAAAGACGGAGCCATCCTTGCGGACCCGCCAGCCCTCCTCGACGAAACATCCCTCCTTCGCCGCCGTCTGCAGCGCCTGGTCAGGCTTGTCCCGGGCCATGTCTTCCTGGGTATAGAACAGCGAGACATGCCGGCCCAGGATCTCCGCCTCGGTATAGCCCTTCAGCCGCTGCGCGCCGCCGTTCCAGCTTGTCACCCGCCCGGATTCATCAAGCATAAAGATCGCATGGTCGGTGATCGCATCCAGCAGCAGGCGGTACTGTCCCGCCTCGGTCAGCGCCTCCTTGCAACGATCTGTCATCTTCATCACGTCAGTCCTGACCAGGCTGGGGCGCATAAGCAGCCTCGGCACTAAACCATGTCTTTATCCTATCGAACCAGGATTTGGCGCAGGCTGTCTGGTCAAGACTCTGTGAAGACTATCCCGTTTCATGAAAGAAGCGAAAATTGGCTGAGTCGTTCAAGCGACACGGTCGTTGCGCGCCAGTCAGAAGCGGTTCATCACCGGTCCCGCACCTAGCTCCTGATACCCGGGCGGCGTCTTCGCCCAGCGGTAGTTGCCTTCGCCCAGCCGGTAGCCGACATCGAACAGCGCGTTCATGTAGGCAGTGTCGAAGGGCCGCGGCAGCGCATGGTTGAAGCTGGGCGGAATGTTGGCCAGGTTGAAGTCGATGTTGTCGCGGTTCGCCGCGACATAAATTCTATACAGGTCACCGACCCCCTGCGTCTGGATCAGCGCGCTGACGGAACGGTTCAGGATCGACAAGGTGCTGCGCTTGATGTCCGCCCATTGCGGATCCAACCGGGCATTGCGGATGACGTACAGCCGCCGGGTGCGGACGATGCCCGCCTGCCGGCTGAGTGCCCCAAGCTGGATCGACGGCGGATAGACGAACACCTGGGCGCTGGCTCCGCCATCGACATGCATTTCCTGATAACTGCGCCCCTGCGCCTCGACGTCGATCATGACCGGGGGAAATGCGCCGGGTATCGCGGCCGATGCGATCAGGATGTCCTGCACCAGGTGCAGCACGCCGGGCCGGCCGCTGGCTGCCAGCTTGCCGATGTTCCAGATCACCGGCCGCCCCTGGTCAAGGTCGGTCGTGCCGATCAGCAGCAGCCGGCCTTCGCCATAGGCCCGGGCAATGTCGGCGAGCATCGATGCTGTGACGTAACGGGCCATCGTCGCGCGCAGCGGCGCGCTGGAGGCCAGGGCGTCATCGGTCAGCACCGCCAGATATCCCCGCGGCTGCAGGATGTCCTTGCCCGATGTCGTGGTATAAACCTCCTTCAGTTGCGCGTCGTAGCTCGGGCCCAGGAACGCGAACGGTGCGATCAGCGCCCCGGTGCTGATGCCGGTGACCAGCTTGAACGCCGGCCGTGTACCCGCCGCGGTCCAGCCTACCAGCAGCCCCGCACCGAACGCACCGTCCTCGCCCCCACCGGATATCGCCAGATAGCTGGACGCAGGCAGCAGGGCCCGATGCGGCAAACCGCCAAGCGCGGCGCGCTCGCGCCGGTAGGCGTCCAGCCCCTCCTGGATCAGCTCGGGCGATCCGGTGTCGCCCCAGTACCGCATGCCGCTCAGCCCAAGGACGGAGACGTCCGCCGCCTCATCCGACGGAACCGCACGCAGGCGCGGCAGCGGCGCGCAGGCCGCCGTAAGCAGGCTGCTCATGACACCCGTCACGACGGCGCGACGGCGCGGCGGCACCAGGACAGGCTGGGGCAGGAAGTTGTGCATGGCCCCTCCTGGCGCAAGAACCACCCCTCCGGCAAGCCCGCTATGGATCAGCAAACGACGGCTGCCAGGCAATGCGGCACCGGCTTGTCAGAGCGTGATCCGCGGAGGTGGCATCACACGGAGCGGTGAATCACGCGATCAAACAACGAGTTAGAGAGGGGTCCGTGAGCCAATGCGAGCGGACACCGCTCTAGCGCTGCGCTGGACACCAAAGACCGCCACTGGAAAAGCTTAGTCAGCAACCATCATAATTCGATACTTAACAGTATCGTTCCTGCCTCTCGGATCAGCCGCGCATGGAACCACTCGCGCGGCGCCCTACTTTGGCGTCGGGATCGTCTCGATCCGCCCGTCTGACCGGATCACCGTGCTGGTGCCGTTGCCGTTGGGCACGACGATTGCTTGGCCGTTCGGGGAGTTGGTTGTCTGATAGCCTGGGCCGCCTCCTGTCGAGACCGACGGCCCCTGCGGCGTCTGGATCACCTGCCCAGCCGGGTTGCGCGCCGGCGGTGCAGCCGACGGCGCATTGGCGCTGGACAGCGGCGGCGCCGGTGTCGGCGTCGCCAGGCCCGGCTGGTTGTTGCCTGGCGGAGTCGAGCTGCCGACGCTGGGATTGGGCGACGGCGACGGCGCCTGTTGCGTGCCGCGGCTGAGCGGTGAACCAGGTACCGGCGCCTCCGGCTGTGCCTTCAGCCCGTTGTTGGAGCTCTCGATGTCCTGCAGCGTCGGCGGGGGCGCCAGCGGACCCGGCCAGATGTCACCCGGTTCGGTGGTGATCCGCTCGACAGTGGGCTCCTGGCCTTCCACCCGGCGCATGTTCTCGCTGTCACCGGCCGGCATGTTCACGTTGTTGGTGTTGACGAAGGGCGGCCTCCACCATGCTTGGTAGCCGCAGCCACTCAGTGTCAGCGCCAGCATGAACAAGGCAATACGCCGCATTAATGAAGATCCCCGTAACATCCGCCGGCGCGGTCAACGCCGTGCCGGACTCTGCCTGCAGTTCGTTCTCGTCTCAAGCGACGATTCCACATTCCCGTGAATGAGTCTTCGACCGGCAACACCTCTGTTCCCATATCCGCATTGGCCAACGGCGCAGCCAATGGCACTGATCCGCCGCGAAGGCAATGCACGCGCCGCCTTCCGGCCAACCGCCGCTTGCTCGACGCACGCCGCGGCGCTACCCAGGCGGCCCACGCGCAGGGGTATAAGGAAGATGGCATCAAGGCCGGTCATGCTGGTGATCCTCGATGGCTTCGGCTGGCGGGAACAGGAAGCCGACAACGCCGTCCGCCTGGCCAACACCCCCACCTTCACCGGCCTGTGGGACAGTTGCCCGCACGCCTTCCTGCACACCTCCGGTCAGGATGTCGGCCTGCCTGCCGGTCAGATGGGCAACTCGGAGGTGGGTCACCTGAACATCGGCGCCGGCCGCGTCGTCAAGCAGGAACTGGTCCGGATCGGTGAGGCAGTCGCCGACGGCAGCATCGCCCGCAGCCCGGCCTTTACCGCTCTGGTCGAGGCCCTGAAGGCCAGCGGCGGAACCTGCCACCTGATCGGCCTGGTGTCCCCCGGCGGCGTGCATTCGCATCAGGACCACGGCGCCGCCATTGCCGGCTATCTGCACCAGGCCGGCATAAAGACTGTTGTTCACGCCATCACCGACGGCCGTGACACCCCACCGCAATCCGCCGCCGAGGACCTCAGGCGCCTGCAGGCCGCGCTGCCGGACGACGTCCCGGTTGCCACTGTTGTGGGCCGCTACTTCGCGATGGACCGCGACAAGCGCTGGGACCGCGTCGCCCAGGCCTACGCGGTCGTGGCGGAAGCCCAGGGGGCACACCATCCCACACCGCAAGCCGCCATTCGGGCGGCCTACGCTTCAGGGAAGTTCGACGAGTTCGTCCCCGCCTCGGTCATCGGCGGCTATGCCGGCATGCGGGACGGCGACGCCATCCTGTGCTTCAACTTCCGCGCCGACCGGGTGCGCGAACTGCTCGCCGCCCTGCTTGATCCGGACTTCGACGGCTTCCCCCGCAAGCGCACCCCGAAGCTGGCCGCCGCCGTCGGCATGACCCGCTACTCCGACGCTCTGGCGCCGTTCCTCGGCGTTCTGTTCGCTCCGGAAACCCTGACCAACATCCTGGGTGAGGTCGTGGCCCGGGCCGGCCGCACCCAGCTGCGTATGGCCGAGACCGAGAAGTACCCCCACGTCACCTACTTCCTCAATGGCGGCCGCGAGATCGCCTATGATCATGAGGACCGGATCATGATCCCCTCCCCCAAGGTCGCCACTTATGACCTGCAGCCGGAGATGTCCGCCCCCGAACTGGCTGATAGGGCGGTTGCCGCGATCGACACGGGAAAATACGACCTGATCGTGCTGAACTTCGCCAACCCCGACATGGTCGGCCACACCGGTGTGCTGGCCGCGGCGGTCAAGGCGGTGGAGACGGTCGATGCCGGCCTGGGCCGCATCGCCGCGGCGATCAGGCGCCAGGGCGGCGCGCTGCTGGTCACCGCCGACCACGGCAACTGCGAGCTGATGAAGGACCCGGACACCGGCGGCCCGCATACCGCCCACACCACCAACCCTGTGCCGGTGCTGCTGCTGGGCGGCGGCGCGACATCGCTGCGCGATGGTCGCCTGGCCGACCTTGCGCCCACGCTGCTGGACTTGATGGACATCGCGCAGCCAAAGGAGATGACGGGCCGCTCCATCCTCGCCTCCAAGTAACGAATTTCAAGCGCCGCTGCGGCCGGCCCCTTCCCCATCGCCGCCGTGCGGTGCACGCGAGAGGCGCCGGGCATCGCCGGCCTATAGGCTGGACGGCGGGGCTGCGTTGGCGGCTGAATGGCGACACATCGCCACCGGGAAGCCCGCCATGTCCGAGATCCGGCCGCCGTTGCCGCCGTTCACCCTGGAAACTGCCCGCCATAAGGTCCGAGCCGCGGAGGATGGCTGGAACACCCGCGACCCTGAACGCGTCTGCCTCGCCTATACACCGGACAGCGTCTGGCGAAACCGCAGCGAGTTCTTTCAGGGCCGCCCCGCCATCGTCGCGTTCCTGACACGCAAATGGCGCCAGGAGCATGAATACCGCCTGATCAAGGAGCTGTGGGCCTTTTCCGATGACCGCATCGCCGTGCGCTTCGCCTATGAGTACCACGACGCGTCGGGCGTCTGGTTCCGCGCCTATGGCAATGAGAACTGGGCGTTCGAGCCGTCGGGCCTGATGCGCATCCGCCACGCCAGCATCAACGACGTGCCGATCACCGCCGACGCTCGGCTGTTCCACTGGGCGCAGGATGCCCCAAGGCCGGCTGACCACCCTGACCTGACTGACCTTGGCCTGTAACAAGCCGGGCTGGTTCGGCCGGCACCGGATCAGCCCTTGATCTGGCTACGGTCCGCCGGCAATCATCGCCAGGACCCGCGTCCTGCGCCATAGATACCCCTGTGTCTACAACATGGGAACCGCCGATGGAATCAGCAGCCAGCAGCCCGCCGCCGTATCAGGTGACCACCGCACCGCTTGAAGAAACTGATCTTCCCGCCGCCGAACGCATCCTGCGCATTGCATTCGGCACCTTCCTGGGCGCCCCCCAGCCTGAAACGTTCTGGAGCGACCGCGACTACGTCTATGGCCGCTGGCGCGCCCCCCATGTCGGCGCCATCGGCGCAAAGCACCAGGACCGGCTGGTCGGCTCTGGCTTCGTCACACGGTGGGGCAGCTTCGCGTTCTGCGGGCCGCTGACCGTGGACGTTGACCATCAGGGGCAGGACGTTGGCCAAGCCCTGCTGGCTGCCCGGATGGCGTTGCTCGAACAATGGGGCATCCAGGCCGCCGGGCTGTTCACCTTCGCCGACAGCGCCAAGCATCTGGCGCTGTATCAGAAGTTCGGCTTCCACGCGCGCTTCCTCACCGCGATCATGACGAAACCGATCCCCTCGGCCGGGACGGTGGCAGCCGATTGGTCACGCTACGGCACCCTTGATGAGGCCGGACGGCTCAATGCGCTGAACGCATGCAGGCAGGTCGCGGATACCTTGTATCCTGGCCTCGACCTGACCGAGGAGATCGAGACGGTGAACGACCAGGGCCTGGGCGACACCATCCTGCTGCAGGACGCAACCGGCATCGCTGCCTTCGCCGTCTGCCACTACGGGCCACGCAGCGAGGCCGGCGCCGACACCTGCTTGGTCAAGTTTGCCGCCGTCCGGGATACGTCATCCGCCCCGCGGACTTACCGCCTGCTGCTCGACGCGTGCGAGGCACTGACCCATCAGGTCGGCATGGCGCAGCTTCTGGCCGGCGTCAATCTGGTGCACCAGGAGGCGTATCAGCAGCTCGTTGCGCGGGGCTACCGCACAATGATCCAGGGCGTGTTCATGCACCGGCACAACAATCCCGGCTACTGCCGCCCTGGCGTCTTCGTTCTGGGCGACTGGCGATAAGCCACACGGCTCGGACAACCGCGAGTCAGGTTCGTGGCACCAGACGGCCGATCCGCGGGGCGATGCCGCGCGGCATCCACAGCGCACAGCCCAGCGCCGTCATGGTCGAGACCAGCGACGCGGCGGCCAGGACATACAACCCAGCCTGGAAGCTGCCCGTCGCGTCCTTGGCATAGCCAACGGCGATCGGCCCCAGATAGCCGGCGAAGTTGCCCAGCGAGTTGATCAGCGCCAGCCCGGCTGCCAGCGCGGAACCAGTCAGGAACGTCGACGGCAACGGCCAGAACGGCGACTTCATGCCGTAGAAGCCAGCAGTGGCGACGGAAAAGGCCGCCAGCACCCAAAGGCTGTCGTGCAGCAAGGCAGCCAGCAGCAAGCCCGCGGTCGCCAGGCCACAGGTCGCCACCAAAGTCCAGTACCGGTCGCTGAGCTTGTCCGACAAATGCCCACACACCACGATGGCAACCGTTCCGGTCAAATACGGCACCGCCGTCAGCAAGCCGGCCTGTGTGTTGGAAACCCCGATCGCCTTCAGGATCTGCGGCAGGAACAGCACCGTGCCGATGCCGGCCATGGCAATGCCGGCGAAGATCACCGTCAGGATCAGCACCAGCGGGTTGGTCATCGCCGAGAAGATGCTGAACGCGCGGATCTGTTCGATCGCCCGTGTCTCCTGGTGCAATGCGTCCTCCAGCCAAGCGCGCTGCTCCGCCGTCAGCCATCGCGCCTCGGCAGGCCGTTCGGTCAGCAGGAACAACACCGTCACCCCGATCAACGCGGTCGGCAGCCCCTCACCCACGAACATCCATTGCCAGCCATGCAGCCCCCAAATCCCCTCCATCTGCAGGAACGCGGTCGACACCGGCGCGCCAATCGCCGTGGCCAGCGGCAGCCCGGTCAGGAACCAGCCGACCACCCGCCCGCGATGGCCCTGCGGGAACCATCGATGGAAATACAAGAGCAGACCCGGGAACAAACCCGCCTCGGCCACGCCAACCAGCACCCGGACGACAAAGAAGCTATTTGGACCCGTCACCAAGGCTGTGGCCGCCGACAATAACCCCCAGGAGACCATGATGCGCGCGATCCAGCGCCGCGCGCCCACCCGCTCCAGGATGATGTTCGATGGCACCTCCAGCAGGCAGTAGCCCCAGAAGAACGCCCCCGCTGCCAGCCCGTAGACATGCGCGCTCAGTCCAAGGTCGCGGTTCATCGTCAGCGCGGCAAAGCTGACATTGATGCGATCAACGTAACAAAGGATGTACAGCAGAAAACAGAACGGCACGACGCGCAGGTAGACTTTGCGCAAGGTCGCCCGTTCCAGGGCCAAGGCCTCCCGAGCATCCATTGCCGACAACCTCCCTGCCATATACTTTAGGTTACTATGACGATGTCACCCCACCGCAATCGGGCGCAAGGTCTATTGCGCGGTGGCGGGCCGGCTAGCATTGATCGCCGCGGTGTTCGCAAAGCCGTGGATCCCCCGGCCAACCCTGTCTCTGCGGCGACCACCACCCGCTATCCCCCGATCCCGACGCTCACCTGCTCGGTTGCCGGCTGCGCTGGCCGGTATAGAGTGCCCGTCATGGATACCCGCCCCGATTCCGCGAACCTTGTGACAACACAGCAGATGCTGGACCGGCTGGTGGCGTTCGACACCACAAGCCGAGGCTCCAACCTGGACTTGATCGACTTCGTCCGTAACTACCTCGATCAGTTGGGCGCGCCCTACCGCGTCAGCACCAATGCGGCCGGCGACAAGGCCAACCTGCACGTCATGATCGGCCCCGCCCAGCCCGGCGGCCTCGCGCTCAGCGGGCACGTCGATACCGTCCCGGTCGACGGCCAAACCTGGAGCAGCAATCCATTCGCGCTGCGCCGCCAGGACGGCAAGCTGTTCGCCCGCGGTAGCTGCGACATGAAGGGTTTCGTCGCTGCCTGCCTGTCCGCCCTGCCCGATCTGCAGGCCCGCCCGCTGCTGCGCCCGCTGCACCTGTTCATCACCTATGATGAGGAACTCGATTGCGCCGGCGCCAAGCGCCTGATCCAGGACCTCGACCAGTCCGGCTTGCGTCCCGAGCTTTGCCTGGTCGGCGAGCCCACCGGCATGAAGCCGGTCCTGGCGCACAAGGGGAAGCTCGACGTCAACGTCTTGGTCCGCGGTCTGCCGGGGCACTCCAGCGAGCCGGCCAAGGGAGTCAACGCGGTGCAGGCCGCCGCCGAGGCGATCGGCTGGATCGCCCGCGAGGCCTGCCGCCTGCCGCTGGAAGGCCCGTTCCAGGACGGCTTCGACCCCAACTACACCACCATCCACACCGGCACGGTGCATGGCGGCTCGATCCTCAACATCATCCCCGAACACGCCGCATTCAGCATGGAATGGCGCTTCATCCCCGGCGACGACCCGCAGCGCCATTTCAACAGGATGCGCGGCTGGATCGCCGAGACCATCGAGCCGGCGATGCGCGCGGTGCACCCCGGCTGCGGCTTTGCCTATCAGGTGGCGCTGGAGATGCCCGGCATGGCGCTGCCCGAGGATCATCCGCTGGCCACCGTGGTCCGTCAGGTCGCTGGCAGCAACAGCACCGGCAAGGTCAGCTACGGCACTGAGGGCGGTTTCTACGAGGCAGCCGGCATTCCCACCATCATCTGCGGACCGGGACACATCGCCCAGGCGCACCAGCCGGACGAATGGGTCGCCGAGAGCGAACTGGACGCCTGTGACGGCTTCATCCGCCGCCTAGTCGACCGCTTGCTCGTCTGACCCGGGGTGCACCATGGGTCCGTTCAGCCCTGCCAGCCCACTGCCCGAGTTCAAGGTCCGCCTCAGCCCGCCTGACATCTCACCCTGGGCAGCCGGCAACTGCGGCGTGCCCGGCATCATCACCCGGCGGTCCGCGCGGGCCGGGCCGCATGTCGCGCTGCTGTCGCTGATGCACGGCAATGAATTGGCTGGTGCCATCGCGCTGGATCGGCTGCTGCGCGCGGGTCTGCAGCCCATCAAGGGCCGGCTATCGTTCGGCTTTCTGAACCTGACCGCGTTCGACCGCTTCGACCCGCAGCGCCCGACCGCCTCACGCTTCCTCGATGAGGACATGAACCGCGTGTGGGATGAAGCCATCCTCACTGGGCCTCGTCATTCCCTGGAACTCGACCGAGCCCGGGAAATCCAGCATTTCGTCAACACGGTCGACGTGCTGCTGGACCTGCACTCGATGCTGTGGCCGTCGGAGCCGCTGATCCTCAGCGGCGTTCCCGCCAAGGGGTGCACCATGGCGCGGGCGATCGGCACGCCGTCCCTGGTGGTGGCGGACGGCGGGCACATCAACGGCCGCCGGCTGATCGACCACCCGCGTTTTTCCAGCCCCGACACGCCGTATACCGCCTGTCTGGTCGAAGCCGGCCAGCACTGGGAACAGACGACCGTCGATACCATGCTGAGCAGCATTGCCGGCCTGCTGCGGCATCTGAATGTCGTCGCCGCCGATGCCCCGCTGCCCTCGGCGCCCACCACAGGGGCAGCGCGCATCGCCATCGTCACCACGGCGGTGACGGCGATGACATCGAACTTCGCCTTTATCCAAACCTACCGCGGCGGCGACATCATCCCCCGCCGCGACACCTTGATTGCCAGGGATGGCGACATCGAAATCCGTACCCCGCACGACAACTGCCTGCTGGTCATGCCCAGCCTGCGCCCCAGCCGCGGCCACACCGCAGTACGCCTCGGCCGGTTCGAGTAGCAGCCCCCCGCAACCGCGCCTCGTCCGGCAAGCTTTGACCGACAGCGGATTGTCTGCTTCTCGGCGCATGGTCTCGGCCGCTTGAGAAAGCGGCTCGTAGTCGGCCTGCGAGAGACCAAGCGCACGGGCTGCCTCCGCAATCTGCCCCGTCTCCGCCACGCGGAGGAACAGCCTGACAAGGTCGAGCCGATCAGTCGCGACCAAAGCCATTGTTTATTCACTTCAGGCATAATCAGCATTCATCTCATCAACGGATCTGGCTCTGCACTGGTGGCGTTCATGGCTCCGGACGGAGCGGACGTGAAGATGCACTTCCGCTCGCATGACGTTTGTGATGCTAAATCATTGAAGGAGCAACTTCGATGGCTGACAGGACCGACTTCGGCACTTTCGGGCGATATCGTGAGACGCCCGTCGCGGGCATGCCTGACGACATGAAGGATGCGTACGACTTTACCAAGGCGCTGCGCGGGGTTGTTCCCGGACCGCACCGCATTTGGCTCGCCAACCCCACGCTGTCGAAGACGATCGTGCCGACCGGGGAATACTACCAGAAGCAATCGACGCTGACGAAGGCCGAGATCGAGATCGTCACCAACCTCGTCAACGCACGCTGGCTCTCCGCCTATGCCAGCTACGAGCACGAGAAGATCGGCGAGGCGCAGGGGCATCTCGATCCGGCAAAGGTGCAGCGGCTGATCGCCGGCCTTCCGGTCTCGTTCGACGACCCGCGGGAAGATATCGTCTACCAGGTCGCCTATGCGCTGGTGCAGCCGCGCCCGGTCTCGCTGGGGCTCTATCGCAACGCCAGGGAACGGATCGGCGATGCCGGCCTCGTCGACGTCACCGTGCTGATCGGCTGGTTCACGATGGTCTGCATGACGCTCGCCGCATTCGACGTGCCGGCGGATGCCGACACGACCGGCCTCGATCAGTAAGTGCCCCCAACGCCAAAGAGGTTTGATCCCATGCCCAATGTCCCACAGGCCAAGCTGACCATCGTCGCCGAATTTCCTGAGCATTTCTTTCTGGAGAACATGGCGGTACGCGCCGAGGGGTCGATGCTGATCACCGTCCAGAACCGCAAGGAGCTTTGGTTCGTGCCCACACCCGGCGAAACCCTGCCGGTGCAGCCGCTCCAGCTCTACACCTTCGAGTTCAATACCCTTTTTGTCGTGGAGTGGCAGCCTGAGCGCTTTCTGCTTGGCGTCGCCGACGTCTACGACACGCACGAGGCAAAGCTGTACGAGATCGATCTGACCGGTTGGGCGCCCGGCATGGCGATCACGCCGCGCCTCGTGCTTGAATTCCCGAAACCATGGGTTGGGCTCAACGGCGCTTGCTTCATTGCACCGGACGTGCTGCTGGCGGCGGGCATGACCGGGCTTATCTGGCGCGTCGACCTCGGCCAGAACTCCGGCGCGTCGGCAAGGATTTGGCTCCGGCACGACAGCATGAAGAATCGGCCCGGGGAGATGAAGCCCGAGCAGCCGGGCATCAACGGCATTCAGTTCGACGCCAGCACCGGCTATCTCTACTACACCACCACCTCGCAGCAGATGATGCTGCGCGTGAAGGTCGATCCCGCCACGCATGATCCCGCCGATCTGCCCGCGTTCGTCGCCGGCGGGCGCGAGTGGGACGACTTCCTGATCGACGCGGCGGCGGGTGTCGCCTACGTCACGACGCATCGTGAGAACACGATCGACCGCGTGCGCCTGGCGCATGACGGCAACCGCGAGGGCAAGACCGTCATCGCCGGCGATCCGTTCATCGAGACGCTTGTCGGACCCTCGGCCGGCGCCTGGAGCCGCGCGCCAGGCGACAACGGCCGTGTCGCCTACTTCTCGACCGATGGCGGCACCGCCCAGCCGCCCAACGGCGTCTACCGCACGGCCAAGGTGCTGCGCGTCGAGCTGCCGCCAGTCGGCTGATCCCCTGGGATGGTCCCGCGGCCGCCCTTGCAGCAGCCAGAGCCGCCCGTTCAAAGCCGCTTCCCGCCGGCCGCTCGGCAGTAATGGGCGCGCCGGCTACAGCATGATGAGTTCACATTCGTTCACCCAGTCTCGCTGCAGCACTTTATTTGATCGCGTGATTTAGACCTTTGGCGGTCCCGCCTCCGGTTATCACGCTCTAAACCAGCCCCGCGCCCGACAGTCCGCCGAACACGCCCAGCGCGCAGGTCACCGTCGCCACGATGACCACCACCCACAGATAGGCCCCGCGCAGCCGATAGGCCCCCGGCAGCGCCTTGATCGCCAGCGCAATCAGGAACCCCAGCACCAGCGGCAGCATGAACGCATTCATCACCTGCACCGCGACGTTCAGCGACACCAGATTCGGCCACACCGCCACCACCGTCGCGCCGAACACAACGCACAGCGCGTACACGCCGTAGAACCACCTGGCCTCCAGCGGGTGCATCTCCAGCGATCGGCGGTAACCGGTTACTTCACCCAGTCCCCAGGCGAACGCCAGGGACACCACGATCGCAGCGACCATGCCCGCGCCCAGCACGCCCAGGCCGAACACCAGGTTGCCCACGTCGGTGCCAAGGAACGGCGTCAGCGCCTGCGCCATGTCGCCCACCGTGGCCAGGGTCGCGTCCGGATGACCATGACCGATCGTCGCCGCGCAGGCAATTAGCACCGCCGCCATGATCAACTGGGTGATCAGCGCCCCGATCGCCGTGTCCCACCGCGCCGCCGTCAGATGCTCCGGTCGCAGTCGCTTATCGGCGACCGCCGACTGCTGATAGAACACCATCCACGGCATGATCACCGCGCCGATGTTCGCCGCCGCCAGATACAGGTATTGCGGATCATGGAACGGCACCGCCGATGCGCCGGCCAGCAGCTCCGCCGCCGACGGATGCGCCGCCCAGGCGACGAAGAAGAACGCCAGCTCGAACAGCCCGACCACGATGGCCACCCGCTCTACCCGGCGATACGAACCGGTCAGCACCACCACCAGCAGCGCCACCGCCGCCACCGGCAACGAGGCGTAGCGCGGCAGCCCGTAAAGCTCCCCCACCCCGGCCACGCCAGAGAACTCGGTCAGCAGCGCGCCGACACAGGCAACGCCCAGCCCGACGGCAGACACCCAGGCCCACAGCGGGCCGAACGTGTCGCGGATCAGCTCACCGTGGCCGCGGCCGGTGAAGATCGCCAGCCGCACCGTCAGCTCCTGCACCATGTACAGGATCGGCACCAGCACCAGTTGCAGCAACAGCAGGCGATAGCCCCACTGCACCCCGCTCTGGCCGGCGGTGATGACGCTGCCGACATCGGTGTCGGCCAGCATGACCACCAGGCCCGGCCCGAACACGGCCAGGAACCGGCGCAGCCGCGTCGCCGCCCGCAGCGTCGCCTGAGGCGTCAATGATGCACCATCCATGTTGCGAATGCTTCTCAATACGATGAACCGTTAGCTATCGGGGCCGCCTGCCGGTGTCAAATCGCGTTGCGTTGACGGCGGGTTTCGCGGACAAAGCTCGCGCCGACGATGGACCCGCGATGACACAGTTGACCCTGCACAACAGCCTGACCCGCCGTAAGGAGCGGTTCACCCCCGCCGATCCCGCCAATGTACGGATGTATGTGTGCGGCCCGACGGTCTACGACCTCGCTCATCTCGGCAACGCCCGCCCGGTCGTCGTGTACGACGTCCTCGCCCGCCTGATGCGCCGGCTGTATGGCAACGAACACGTCACCTACGTCCGCAACATCACCGACGTTGAGGACAAGATCAACGAACGCGCACGCGAGACTGGCGAACCGATCGCCGCCATCACCGCCCGCACCACGGCCGACTTCCATGCCGACATGGCCGCCCTCGGCGCCCTGCCGCCAGACCGGGAACCCCGCGCGACGGCCCACATCGCCGAGATGATCATGATCATCCAGCGGCTGATCGCCTCCGGCCACGCTTATGCCGCCCAAGGCCACGTGCTGTTCGCCGTCGCCGCCGATCCCACCTACGGCCAGCTCTCCGGCCGCAGTCAGGAGGAACTGCTGGCCGGCGCCCGCGTCGAGGTCGCCCCCTACAAGCGCGATGCCGGCGATTTCGTGCTGTGGAAGCCGTCCTCCGACGACCTGCCGGGCTGGGACAGCCCCTGGGGCCGCGGCCGCCCCGGTTGGCACATCGAGTGCTCCGCCATGTCCTGGCGATACCTCGGCGAGACCTTCGACATCCACGGCGGCGGCAGCGACCTGATCTTCCCGCACCACGAGAATGAGCGGGCGCAAAGCCTGTGCGCCTTCCCCGGCAGCGGCTTCGCCCGCCTGTGGATGCACAACGGCATGTTGCAGGTAAACGGCGAGAAGATGTCGAAAAGCCTGGGCAACTTCTTCACCGTCCGCGACCTCCTGGCCCGGGCGCGCGGCGAAACGATTCGCCTGCTGCTGCTAAAGACGCACTACCGCGCGCTGCTCGACTTCTCCGACCAAGGTCTCGCTGAGGCCAGGCACGAGCTCGACCGCTTCTACCGCGCACTGCTACAGACTTCAGCGGCTGCACACGCCGACGTTCCCATGCTGGTGCAGGAGGCTCTGTGCGACGACCTCAACACCCCTCTGGCGCTGTCGGCAATGCATGGCTTGGCCGATGCGGCGATGGCCGGCGACCAGCACGCCGCATCCGGCCTGAAGGCCGCCGGTGAGGTGCTGGGCCTGCTGCAGCAGGATCCCCGCGACTGGTTCCAGGGCGTGGCAGCAACACTAACCGGTGCCGGGAAGCTGACTATTGACGCGACGGTTCTCCCCGCAGCCGATCCCACTGCCATCGAAGCCGCCATCGCCGATCGTCTGGCCGCCCGCGTATCGAAAGATTTCGCCCGCGCCGACGCGATCCGCGCGGAACTCGCCGCGGCGGGAATCATCTTGGAAGACGGTCCGAAAGGCACCACCTGGCGGCGCGCCACCTGATGCCTGCAACGCCCCGATGACCGGGCGCGATGGCGGCGCCGATCTCGCCCCGATCGGCAACAGCCCGGTGGTGATCCTGGTGCGCCCGCAACTGGCCGACAACGTCGGCGCCTGCGCCCGCGCCATGGCCAATGGCGGCCTGTTCCACCTGCGCCTGGTCGCCCCACGCGACGGCTGGCCGCAGGAGAAGGCCTGGCGCACCGCCTCCGGCGCCGACCGCATCCTCGACGCCGCAAGGGTGTACCCCACTGTTGCCGAGGCCGTCGCCGACCTGCACCACGTCTTCGCCACCTGCCCGCGCCCGCGCCACATCGTCAAGCCGGTGCTGACCGCCCGCGGCGCGGCAGCAGAGCTGCGGCAGATCAGCGCCCGCGCCCTGCGCGCCGGCGTGCTGTTCGGGCCAGAGCGCGCCGGGCTGGACAACGACGACATGGCGGCCGCCGACGCCTTGATCCGCTATCCGCTAAATCCCGCGTTCATGTCATTGAACCTGGCCCAGGCGGTCATGGTCATGGCCTATGAGTGGTGGACCGCCGCCGACGACACCCCCGCGCGCAGCCTGATGACCAACGAGACCCAGGTCGCCAACAAGGCCAGCCTGGACAACTTCCTTACCCACTTGATCGATCAGCTCGACGCCTGCGGCTTCCTGCGCAACCTGCCCAAGCGGCCGGGCATGGTTCGCAACCTGCGCCACTTCTTTCAGCGCGGTGAGGTCACCGAGCAGGAGCTGCGAACCTTGCACGGCGTGGTGACTGAGCTCGCCATCGGGCGCCGGCAGCGTGGCCGGCTAGAGACCGACAGCGACCAGCCCAACATCTAGTGTCCGATCGCCGGGAAGCGACATACGCGCCTCGCCGCCTGCATCGGCCGTGACAAGCCAAGGCACCACCCTTTGATGGGCGATCCTATCGCGACGCCGCCTGCGGTCCCGCCGCCATCGCCCGCACCAGCACCAGCCCCTGCTGCAACTGGAAGTCCGTCGCCGGCTTGGTGATGTCCAGCGCCGGCCAACCCGGCGGCGGCAGCTTCGGAATCTGCTGCACCACAGCCGGCAGCTCCACCGGCGGCGGCGGGGGCGCCGGCTTGTCGTTGCCGGTGTTGGTCAGGATGTGCCGCAGGTCCGACTCGTGCGCCGGCCCGAAATGCGGTGCCGGTGTCCGCGTCTCCTCGACATCGACGTTGGGCGTGATGCCGGTTCCCTGAATCGACCGTCCCGACGGCGTGTAATACCGCGCTGTCGTCAGCCTGATTGCCCCGTAGCCCTGCAGCGGGAACAAGGTCTGCACCGACCCTTTGCCGAAGCTCTGCGTGCCCAGCACCAGCGCACGGCGATTGTCCTGCAGCGCACCGGCCACGATCTCCGCCGCCGAGGCCGTGCCATTGTTCGTCAGCACCACCACCGGCAGGTGCCCGGAGACATCCGAATCAGCCTTCGCCGACCACTTCTGGTCATCGTCCGGATGCCGTCCGTGGGTTGAGACAATCCCGCCACTGTCCAGGAAGTCGTTCGAGACCTCGATCGCCTGCTCCAGCAGGCCGCCCGGATCGTTGCGCAAATCAATCACCAGCCCGCGCAGCCGCCCGCCTGATTCCGCCTTCAGCGCCTTCAACGCCGCCTGCACGCCGGGACTGGTCTGCTCGGTGAACTCGGTGATGCGGATCACCCCGACGTCACCCATCAGCCGGCTCTTCACCGTCTCGATGTGAATGATCTGCCGTGTCAGGGTCAGCACGATCGGATTGTCCACACCCTGGCGCTTGACGATCAGTTGCACCTTGGTGTTAGGCGTGCCGCGCATCTCCGTCACCGCGTCATTCAGACTGACACCCTCGACCGACTTGCCGTTCACCGAGGTGATCAGGTCGCCCGGCTTCATCCCCGCCTGCGCCGCCGGCGTGCCATCGATCGGGCTGACCACCTGCAACAAGCCGGCGTTGTCCGTCAGCTCCAGCCCGATGCCGCCGAAATGCCCGCTGGTCTCGTTCTGCATGTCCCGCCACTGTTGCTCGGTCATATAGGAGCTGTGCGGATCCAGCCCGGTCAGCATGCCGTTCATCGCGTTCTCGATCAGCTTGCGGCTCTTGACCGGGTCGACGTAGTCCGACTGCACACGGGCGAGAACGTCGCTGAACAGCGATAGATATTTGTAGTCCTGCTGCTGGTCCGATCCCTCGGCCGACGCCGGAGCGATGCTCAGCACCGAGGACCGCATCCAGGCCGGCGCGACAACCAATCCCGCGGCAAACCCGCTGCCCATCAGCAGGGCGGCTCCGATCCGTGTCATCTTCATCGAACCACCTTGCTCATTTATTAGAGTTGCGGGTTGAACCAGTCATCCAATCGAAACTTGCCATACATGATAATAAAATGTCAGTGCCGCAGGTTCATGTCGGCCAGCTTACTTCCCCGCCATTTGACCAGGGCGGATAGGCGAACCGACCCGCCTTTGATAATCTGTAGCATTCGCCGTCGCGCACAACCGCGGCATTAGCAAGGATGAAGCTATGGATTTAGGACTTGACGGCAAGAAGGCCATAGTTTGCGCTGCCAGCAAAGGCCTCGGCCGAGCCTGCGCGTTTTCCCTGGCGCGGGAGGGCGTGGAGCTGGTGATCACCGCCCGCACCGCCGCCACATTACAGGAAACCGCCGCGGAGATCCGTCAGGCCACCGGCGTCAAGGTCACCGCCGTCTCCGGCGACATCACCACGGAAGCCGGGCGCGCTGCCGCGCTGGCCGCCTGCCCGGCGCCGGACATCCTGGTCAACAACAACGGCGGCCCGCCGCGTGGCGACTTCCGTGAGTGGGACCGCGAGGCTTGGATCAAGGCGGTCGACGCCAACATGCTGGCGCCGATATTCCTGATCAAGGCGGTGATCGACGGCATGATCGAGCGCAGGTTTGGCCGCATCGTCAACATCACCTCAGGCTCCGTGAAGTCGCCAATCCCGGAGCTGGGCATGAGCAACGGCGCCCGCGCCGGACTAACCGGTTTTGTCGCCGGCCTTGCCCGCCAGGTTGCTCGCCACAATGTCGTCATCAACAACATCCTGCCCGGCCCGTTTCTGACCGACCGCCTGCGCGGCGGCTTTCAGGAGGCTGCGCGAAAGTCCAACCGCCCCGTCGACGAGCTGGTCCAGGAGCGTCTGGCCAGCAACCCCTCCGGCCGAGCCGGCGACCCCGCGGAGTTCGGCGATGCCTGTGCGTTCCTCTGCTCGGCTCGGATCAGCTACATCGTCGGCCAGAATCTCCTCCTCGACGGCGGCGCGTTTAATTCCTCCAGCACCTGAGCCCGCCCCCCACGCTAAATGGACCACCCTACCGTACGCTGCACTGCCGCCCTACAGTGGCATTCGTCCACTGCCCGGCCCACATGACGGCCCACGACTTCCAGCATCCGCGCCGGAACCGGTCGCCACTTCGGAAGTCCACTGCTGCCAGTGCAACTCGGAGCCACCATGCCATCGTCCGATACCAATCTTCTGTTGACCCCCTTCAACCTCGGCGCCCTGGCGCTGCGCAACCGCATCGTCATGGCGCCCCTGACCCGCAGCCGCTCCGGCACCGATGGCGTGCCGCCGCCGTATGCTGCCGACTACTACGCCCAGCGCGCTTCGGCCGGCCTGATCGTCACCGAAGCCACCAACATCTCTCCTCAGGCGCGCGGCTATGAGTACACCCCCGGAATCTGGAGTGCTGAGCAGGTCGCATCCTGGCACAACGTCACCCGCGCCGTGCACGACGCCGGCGGGCTGATCGTGCTGCAGCTTTGGCACACCGGGCGGCTGTCGCATCCCGACGTGCAGCCGGGCCAGGCGCTGCCGGTGTCCGCCTCGGCCATCCGCCCGCAAGGCCAGGCGTTCACCGCGCAGGGCATGCGCGACTACCTCACCCCCCGGGCGTTGCGCGCCGATGAGATCCCGCTCCTGGTCGACGACTACCGCCGCGCCACGCTGAACGCGCGGGAAGCCGGCTTCGACGGGGTGGAGATCCACTCCGCCAACAACTACCTGCTGGAGCAGTTCATCCGCGACAGCACGAATGTCCGTACAGACGCATATGGCGGCTCGATAGGCAATCGTCTGCGCTTTCCGCTTGCCGTTGTGCAGGCGGTGACCGCGGCGTGGGAGCCGAAGCGGGTCGGCATCCGCCTCTCGCCAGTGACCGATATGCCCGGCGGCGCGCCGCTGGACAGCACCACCATGACCACTTACGGCACCTACATCTCCGCCTTGGACCAGTTTGGCCTGGCCTGGCTGCACATGATCGAGGGCACCACCCAGGGCGCTCGGGAGGCTCCGGAGGGGATCGACCTGCAGGCGCTGCGCCGGCGCTTCCGTGGCGGTTACATCGCCAACAACGGTTTCACCCCAGAGCTGGGGATGGAGGCGATCCACGCCGGCCGTGCCGATCTGGTCAGCTTCGGCCGGCCTTACCTGGCCAATCCCGACCTGGTCGAGCGCATCCGTCGTGGCGGCCCCTTTGCGCCGCAGGCACCGAAGGACACCTGGTATGGCGGCGGCAGGGAAGGCTATGCCGATTGGCCAGCCCTGGCGGCGTAGCCGAATGCCGGCGGGCGGCACGATCCTGTCCAATCGCAGACGTGCCGCGCGCGCTTCATTGCGTAGCCAGACGCATCCTGTTTAATGTCCGTGCCATGCGCCCATCGCGTGACGCTCCGCTGACCCAGCGGCAGCCCTGCATCTGTGCCGCCTGCGGCTATCTGCAGTCCATCCCGCCGCTGCCGCCGCGCGCCGTTGCCCGCTGCGTGCAATGCCAGCAGACCATCCGCCGCATCCGGCGAGAACCGCTGACCCGCCCGCTTGCTTGCGCCCTCGCCGGCCTTGCCCTGTATGCCGTGGTGATCGCCCTGCAGTTCATGGCCATCGAGGTCTTCGGCCGGGGCAATGCCGCCTCTCTCGTATCGTTCCCGGTTCAGCTCACCGCCAGCGGCTTTTGGGAGCTGGCGGTGCTGTTCCTGCTGTTCATCATCATCCTGCCGCCGGTCAAGCTGCTGCTGCTTGTGCTGGTGCTGTTGGGCCTGCGCCTGCCCCAACCGCCCCGGGCGCTGCGTATCCTGTTCCGCTGGTACAGCGCGGTTGGGCCCTGGGCGATGGTCGAGGTCTTCCTGGTCGGTTTCTTCGTCGCATACTCCCGGTTGGTCGGCCTCGCCACGGTCGATCTTGGCGCCGCGGTCTGGGCGCTGGGCGGGCTGATGCTGACGACGGTGGCCGCCGATGCCACACTGGATGCCGAGGCGGTGTGGCAGGCGGTCGACGGTCGTTGCCCGCGCCGCCGTCCGCTGCCGCGGCAGCCGGTCCGCCAGCCGGTCGGCTGCCCAAGCTGCGGCCTGGTCTGCGAGACCGACCCCGCCGCCGCCGCAACCCCCCACATCCACCATTGCCCGCGCTGCGGCGCTCGGCTGTGGCCACGCAAGCCCGACAGCCTGCGCCGCACCTGGGCGCTGCTGATCGCCGCCTCGATCTGCGCGATCGGCGCCTATGTCTACCCGATCATGACCGTCACCCGGCTGGGCCAGGGTCAGCCCAGCACCATCATCGGCGGCCTGATCGAGCTGGCGGCGATCGGCTGGTGGCCCATCGCCATCATCGTCTTCATCGCCAGCATTACCATCCCGCTGTTCAAGCTGCTCGCGCTGGCCTGCATGCTGATCAGCGTGCACCGCGGCTCGTCGCGCCGGCTGCGCAGCCGCACCGGTCTCTACTATTTCGTTGAGGCCATTGGCCGCTGGTCGATGATCGACATCTTCATGGTGTCGATCCTGACCACCCTGGTGCAGCTAGGCTTCCTGGGCACCGTCCGGCCCAATGGCGGCGCGATCGCCTTCGCCGCCGTGGTCATCCTGACCATGCTGGCGGCCTACAGCTTCGATCCCCGCCTGATGTGGGACGCCGCCGCCCGCCAGACTCGCACGACAGCCTCGGCACCGCGTCAAACCAAGGCGGCCGCGGTAGCAACCAGCCGTCCCGAAAGTTCCGGCGCATGAACGATTCCACCCCGCAGCCGCCCGAGGCCAGCGTCAGGGTCCACCGCCACTTCTCGCTGATCTGGCTGGTGCCGTTGCTCGCCGCCGGCATCGCGATCTACCTCGGCTGGGAGACGTGGTCCTCACGCGGGCCGATGATCACCATCACCTTTGCCTCTGGTGAAGGCCTGTCCGCCGGCCAGACCAAGCTGCAGCACAACGCCGTCGCCCTCGGCACCGTCCAGAGTGTCACCCTGACCGACGACTTCAAGCAGGTCGTCGCCAAGGTGCGGATCGCCAAAAGCGCCTCTGCCCTGCTGACCAGCAATACCCGCTTCTGGGTGGAACGGCCGCGCTTCTCGCTGACCGACGTGTCTGGGCTGCAGACGCTGCTGTCCGGCAGCTACATCGCCGTCGACCCCGGCCAACCAGGCGGCAAGCCGCAGCTCAACTTCCGCGGCCTTGACCAGGCGCCCGGCGTGCGCTCCGACCAGCCGGGCGGCAGCTTCACCCTGAAGGCGCCGCGGCTGGGCTGGGTCGAGCAGGGCGCGCCGGTGTTCTACCACGACATCCCGGTCGGCCAGTTGATCGACTACCAGGAACCGGCGATGGGCCAGCCGATCATCATGCATGTCTTCATCAAGGCGCCATACGATCAGTATGTGCACGCCGAGACACACTTCTGGAACACCTCCGGCCTGACCACGTCGATCGGTCCAAGCGGCATTCACGTCGCGATCGAAAGCCTGCAGGCGCTGCTCGCCGGCGGCATCGACTTCGACAATTTCGAGGACGCCGCGGATTCACCCCGGCCCGGACCGAATGCCACGTTCCAGTTGTTCGACAACTTCGACGACGCGCAGAACGCCGGCTTCCGCGACAACATCCACTACGTCAGCTACTTCAACCAGTCGATCGCCGGCTTGCAGCGCGGATCAGCCGTTCAGCTCTACGGCATCCGCGTCGGCACCGTCACCGACACCCGGCTTGAGCTCGACCTTGATGCCGCCCAGCCACGCGCCCGCGTCACCTTCGACGTGCAGCCGGAGCGGATCTTCCGCGCGGTGGCGGAGGTCGAGCGGCGGGATCCGCTGCGCGACACCCGCAAGCTGGTCGAAAAGGGCATGCGCGCGCGCATCGACACCGGCAACCTGCTGACCGGGCAGGAGGTGATCGGCCTCGACATCGTCCCTAACGCGGCTAACGCCACCGTCAGCACCGAGGGCGACCTGATCGTCATACCAAGCCAGGCCGGCGGCTTGCAGGGACTGGCGGATTCGATCGGTGAGACCGTCAGCAAGCTGAACGCCATCCCTTTCCAGCAGCTTGGCGGCAACGCCAATACCGTGCTGGCCTCGCTGCAGGACCTGATCAAGACGGCGAACCGCGACCTCAAGCCGATCGCCGGTGAGCTGCCGGATCTCTCGCACCAACTGCAGACCACCCTGCAGACGACGAACCACCTGCTGAGCTCGCTGCAGAATGGCTACGGCAACGATTCTGAGACCCACCGCAACCTGCAGCAACTGACCGCGGAGGCCACCGAGGCCGTCCGCTCGATCAAGGAGCTGACCACCTTCCTGGACAGCCACCCGGCCTCCGTGGTCTGGGGCCGGAAATGATACCAAGCAGCGCTTGCGCTGATTGGTATTGCGCGCGGGGTTGGAGGGGCGGCCGCGTGCAAAAATCAATAAGCTACCAGCGACCCTGCTGCTGGACCTTCCATCCGCAGGAGGCCATTTCGTCAGCAAACCGGAACGTTTCGTGTAGGAAGTTAGTTGGCCGGAGCAGATGTGATTCCAGCAGGTGTTCCAAGCCTTGCCGGGGACGTCATGTGGACTTCGACCAGCCACCTCAATGCACGCGCCGCCAGGTTATGACGATCCTGGTTCCTTCCGGCCTCTGGAAGTTCTCCAACAAGCGATCGCCGTCCACGACAAGATGAATATCCTCGCGCGTGCGCACGTCACCGACCCAGTTCGGAAAGGTCGAGCCCTCGACGCGATCGCCAAGCAATTCGCCGTTTTCATCCACCGTATAGGTGCCGAACCAGCCGATGCTTCCCGCCATGGCGGCCTGGTTTTCCTCCGCCGTGCCATGGCCACGGGCATTTGAGGCAAACCTCGGAATAGTGGCGTCGGTCATGACCTCGATTACGTGCATGTCGGCAGTGAAGACGAGAAGGCTACTGGGCGCGGGGCCGTAAGCGGGCAGGTTTCTGCCGTCTGGATCGAGCCGCGCCGATACCATTCGCCAGGTGCCCAAGACTTTGTTGAGCGGTTCAGCCTGGGCAGATACGGCAGTGACGAGCGAAGCTCCAATAAGCAGGAGGGCGATGGACTTTAGTCTTGGCATGGATTGTTCCTGGGTTCAGTTCATGTGCCGCCCGGTATCGGCGATGTCGGCAAAGCTTCGCCAAGCAGGCTGGACGCTCATTGCTGTGTCCGTGACGGGTCCGTGGCGGCGGGCGCCCCCGCATCCTGGTCGGCCGAGAAAGCGACGTCTCGCTGCGCTTCAATCTCCGCGAGCCGGCGCGCCAATTCTCGTGTCAGGTTTCCATAGGCAGTGCTGCCCAAAGCGAGCCGGAAGGGAGGTTTCACGCTGTCGGCGGCAGCGATGATCGCGCCGGCCGTGCGCCCCGCGTCGCCTGTGATTTCGAACGTGCGCTCCTTGACCGCACGCCGAACCGCGCCAGCCGGCGTTCCTTCGTAAGCGGCAATGGCAGGCGCCATCACGATGCCAGTCCCGAAATTCGTCGCCGTTGGTCCGGGTTCGGCGATCATGAAGTCAATGCCGAACGGCGCGACCTCCTGGGCCACGGTCTCAACGAAGCCTTCGATGCCCCATTTGCTGGCGTGGTAAAGGCTGAAGGCCGGGTAGGCGATCTGGCCTCCCTCCGATGACACCTGAACGATCCGGCCACTGCCTTGCCGACGCAGATGCGGCAGCACCGCCCGGATGAACTGAATCGTGCCGGTGAGATTGGTCGCGATCTGCTGATCGATCTGCGCGTCCGTCAGTTCCTCCGCCGCCCCGACCAAGCCATAGGCCGCGTTGCTGACAACGACATCGATCCGACCCAAGCGCCGGAACGCTTCGTCGACCGCTGCCTGAATACCGTCCGTGTCCGTGAGGTCGAGTCTCATGACGCTGAGGCTTTCGCTATGCTTCTGCTGGAGATCAGCGAGCGCATCGTCACGCCGCACCGTCGCCGCGACGCGGTCGCCGCGGTCCAAAAGCCGTTCCGTCATGCTCCGGCCGAGGCCGGACGATGTCCCAGTGATAAACCAATTCTTGCTCATGCGACGGTCCTTTCCATCAGCGTTTGCCATCTGGCGTGGGCAACTGGTGATATAAGACGCCCAATGTTGGATGGGTCCGTGAGGAAATTTCACTAATGTCCAAGCCAACCCTTAACGACCTTGCCGCTTTCGCCGCCGTTGCCGAACATCGAAGCTTCCGCAAAGCCGCCGACGCTGTCGGCGTCTCGCGGCCGGCCTTGAGCCATGCACTGCTGGGGCTGGAGCAAAACCTGGACGTTCGGCTGCTCAATCGCACGACACGAAGCGTTTCTCTGACAGAGGCTGGCGCGCACCTGCTCGCAGGCATCAGGCCGGTGTTACGGGACCTGGACACCGCTCTTGATGCGCTTGCCGAGGCGCGTGGCGCCCCAGCGGGAACGCTGCGCATCAACGCAAATAAAAGTGCTACAAGGCTACTGTTGCGAGCGGTTGTCCCGCAGTTCCTTGCCAGATACCCGAACGTGGAACTCGACCTTGTGTCGGACGGACGGTTGGTCGATATCGTCGCAGCGGGCTTCGATGCCGGCGTCCGCCTTGCCGAAGACGTGCCTCAGGACATGATCGCCGTAAGGTTTGGCGGCGACGTCCGTTTCGTCACAGTGGCGTCTCCAGCCTATTTGGCACATCGAACAATTCCCGCCACGCCCGATGATCTCCGACTGCATCGCTGCATTCGCCATCGGCTGCCGAGCGGAAGACGTTACCGCTGGGAGTTTAGCAAACACGGTGAGGAGATCATCGTCGATGTGCCGGGGGCGCTGACCCTTGATGACAATGACCTCATGTCTCAGGCGGCGGCGGATGGATTGGGCATCGCGTATGTCCCGGAAGCTTTTGCTCGCGAAGGTTTAGGATCTGGACAGCTTGTTTCGGTCCTTGCCGATTGGTGCCCTCCTATACCCGGCCTCACGCTTTACTATCCCGGCAATCGTCATATGCCGTCTGCATTGCGGGCGTTTATCGACGTGTTGAAGGAGGCCAGTAGTAACTTGGTTCAGTAGTAGTGCCCGAAAGCTTCTCCGTGATTAACATGGATATGTTCCGCCTCGATCCTTGAGGGAGTTCGATCGATTTTCTCAATCCGGCCGGCGGCGCGATCGACAGTATGAAAGGGAAATTCGTTACTTCATAGGATGATTAGAGGCCATTTCGGAACCGATTTAGAAGTTCCGGGGTAGGCGGCTGGATAGCCAGGGCAGATATGTTTCCAAGCAGGTGTTTGAAGCCTTGTCGGAGACATCGCGTAGATCCCGACGGTTGTTCGCGTGGAGCAATTGGATCAGGCGACTGTCCAAAAGCGTCGAAGCAACCATCGCGTCCGTAACGGCCTTCCTGAATGCCGCTTCAGTTACGCTCCTGTACCCCAGGTCCGCTCCCTTCTGCCTGCCGAACGTTCAGGCAACAGTGACAAGAAATAATTCTTGCACCATAAGGAATTTGCGCCTAAGTTGGGACCGAACAACCCCTGAGGCCAAGCGCATGTCCCTCAACGCCACGTTGCCGGATGCGATCATACAGACGGTGCTCGACCGTCTGGCCATCCTGTTTCTCGCCGGCGCCGCTGGCGACATCACCCACGCCCGCGCCGCCGCGGCGCAGATGCTCGCCGACTATGGCCCGCGGAACCGGCAGGAACTGCGCCTGGCCGCCGAGATCATCAGCTTCAGCTTCCATGCGCTGGAGGCACTGGGTCAGGCCGCCACGCCTGGGATGTCGCTGACCCGGGTGCTGCGCCTGCGCGGCAGTGCCGTCAGCCTCAGCCGCGAGTCGCACAAGGCGCAACGCCGGCTGGACCAGATGCAGCGGGATCGCCGCATGGGAAAAGCGGCAGCCCCCACAGCGGAACCCGCCGACCCCCGGCCGGCCGCGGCGGAACCCGAACCCCTGAATGAAGCCCAGCCTGACCCCCAACCCGCTCGGCCTCGCGTCGAACGCGCCATCCAGCTTGTTGAACAGACTCGGCAGTGCCTGGCCCAGGCCGCGACCCCGGCCGCGGACGGAACCGCACAGACCTGGACCCAGGCCTATCAGCAGCGGCAACGCGACCGGCGCCTCGCCAAGAAGCTGAAGCAACCGCTTCCGGCACCGGCTGCCTCCGCCGGCACCGTCAACGCGCCGGTCGTGCCGGCGACACAGGTTCCGTCTCAGCCCGCGGTAAACCAAATCACCCCGACGCCGTAGCCTGCACCACCGCCGCAGCCAGTTCTTCCGCCCCGTCGCGCCGCAATCCCGCCACCACCCCGGCCTGATCGGCGGCCGGCCGGTTCTGGCTCATTTTAACCTTGCCTTCCAGCCGGGTGATCCGCAGCGAGATGCCGACAATGCCGCGCAGCATCCCGGCGATGAAGTCCTCCGGCGCATCCGATACGGCCCACGGCTGCACTCGGCTGGTTTCATGGTCCTTGGTCAGCCGCGTCACCACGTCCAGCAGTCGAACCGGATCGTCGAACACCTGCAGCGTGCCATAGGCATGCACCGCGGCGTAGTTCCAGGTCGGCACGACCTTTCCGTGCGCCTGCTTGGTCGGGTAATATGAGGGGCTGATATAGCCGTCCGCCCCCTGGAAGATCACCAGGGTTTCCACCCCCGGCAGCGCGGCGGCAGCGTGCGGGTTTGCGCGCGCCAGATGGCCGATCAGGGTGCCATAGGGTGCCGGATCAGGCTGCAGCATCAATGGCGCGTGGCTGGCCAGCAGCCCGTCCGCAGTCATTGAGACCAGCGTGGCCAGTCCCGCCGCCTGGATCAGCCCCTGCAGCACATCAGGGCGGACTTCGTTGAAGTGGGCAGGGACGTACACGGCTGGCTTCTCCGTCTGGCGGAAGCTTGTGGCAGACGCAACATGGGGTGAAACCGGTCCAAACGGAAGGATCGATCCGGGCCGACTGCCTTGGACCAATCTCCTGCTCGCCTGCCCTCTTTCCCGCACCGACCAATATGCACTACCGTCGGGCGCAATCGGAAACCTGCCGTCGTTCCGTCGGCAGCCAGCAGGGCGGGTTCAGGAAAGCCGATGCAGAACGGCAATGCCGTTGCTTGGTTCGTCGACCGGCACCTTGCCGAGGGCAACGGTGCGCGTTTGGCGTTCCGCGACCCCTGGCGGTCGCTGACCTATCAGGATCTGCAAGCGTCGACCGGTCAGTTCGCCAGCGCGCTGCGTCGGGCTGGTGTCATGCCGGAGCAGCGGGTGCTGCTGCTGCTGCAGGACACCATCGACTTCCCTGTCGTCTTCTGGGGCACCATCCGCGCCGGCGCTGTTCCGGTCCCGATCAACACGCTGCTGACGCCGGACACCATTGGCTATATCCTTGCCGACAGCCGCGCCAGGGCCGCGGTCATCTCGTCAAACCTGCTCGCGACATTGGGTCAGGCGCTGCGCACCGCTTGCCTGCCGCATGTCATCGTTGCCACCCTTGATGGACAGGCCGCCGAACCGGAAACCGCGCCAGGCGAACCAGGCTGGACCAGCCTCGCGCGGTTCCTCGCCGCCGGCGATCCGGAGGCCGAGGCGGCGCCGGCCTCGCCGGACGAGGTCGCATTCTGGCTCTACTCCTCCGGCTCGACCGGCCTGCCGAAAGGCGTGCGCCACGTCCACGCCAGCCTGCGCCACACCGCCGAGACCTATGGGCGGCAAATCCTGCAGATCCGGCCGGACGATGTGATGTTCTCCGCGGCCAAGGCGTTCCATGCCTACGGCCTGGGCAACAGCCTGACGTTCCCGATGTCGGTCGGCGCCGCCGCGGTGCTGCTGCCGGATCGGCCGACGCCAGACGCGGTGCTGCGATGGATCAACCAGCACCAGCCCAGCCTGTTCGGCGGCGTGCCCACGCTGTACGCCAGCCTGCTGGCCAACGCCTACATCGGCCCGAAAGCCGGGTCGGCCCGGTTGCGCCGCTGTATCTCCGCCGGCGAGGCACTGCCCGCGGAGGTTGGCCGCCGCTGGCGTGCCATGGTCGGCGTCGACATCCTGGACGGCATCGGCTCAACTGAGATGCTGCACATCTTCATCAGCAATCAGGCCGAAGACGTCCACTACGGCAGCAGCGGCAAGCCGGTGCCAGGCTATGAGGCGGTGGTGGTGAACGAACACGGCCGCCCCGTGCCGCACGGTGAAGCCGGCGAGTTGATCGTGCGCGGCGACAGCGCGGCCGACGGCTACTGGAACCAGCGCGCACGCTCCCGTCGTACCTTCCGTGGTGAGTGGACCTATACCGGCGACACCTATATCCGCGACGCGGACGGCTACTTCCGCTTCCAGGGCCGCAGTGATGAGATGCTGAAGGTCGGCGGCGTCTGGGTCTCGCCGTTCGAGGTCGAGGAAGCCCTGGTCTCGCACCCCGCTGTGCAGGAGGCCGCGGTGATCGGCCGGCAGGACAGGGACGGGCTGGTCAAACCAAAGGCCTTCGTCGTGCTGGCCGGCGAGCATGACCAGGCCGCCTTGGCCGCCGTGCTGCAGGCGCATGTGAAGCAGAAGATCGGCGTGTGGAAATACCCCCGCTGGATCGAGTTCACTACCAGCCTGCCGAAGACCGCCACCGGCAAGATCCAGCGCTTCCGCCTGCGGGAGACGTGATGCGGACAGGCACCATCACCATCCAAGGCGGCAGGCTGGAGACCGGCTGGTGCGGGCCAGGCCCCGCCGACCCGCCCACCCCCGGGGCGCCCACTCCTATGGCGCCAACCTTGGTGCTGCTGCATGAGGGTTTGGGCAGCGTCGGCCTGTGGCGCGACGTCCCGGAAACGCTGGCGGCAGCTACCGGCTGCGGCGTGTTCGCCTATTCGCGCCTCGGCTATGGCCACTCGGACCCCACGCCCCTTCCCCGGCCCATGACCTACATGCACCATGAGGCTCGGGTCGTGCTGCCCCAGGTGCTGCAGGCCGCCGGCATCAAGGACATGGTGCTGCTGGGTCACTCAGACGGCGGTTCGATCGCGGCGATCTATGCCGGCACGCCGGCTGTCGGGTCCGGCGTCCGCCTGCGCGGCCTGGTCACCATCGCGGCCCATTTCTTTGTCGAGGACCTGAACATCGGCAGCATCCGCCAAATCCGCGCGGACTATAAGACCGGAGACCTGCGGCGGCGGCTTGCCCGCCACCATCGCGACGTCGAGACCACTTTCCGAGGCTGGAACGACGCCTGGCTCGATCCGCGTTTCCGGGACTTCGACATCACTGGCCTGCTGGGCGAGATCCAGGTGCCGATCCTGGCATTGCAAGGTGCCGATGACCCGTATGGCACCGAGGCGCAATTGCGGGTGTTCTCCGAGCATGTCCGCGCGCCGATCACCACGGCGCTTATCCAGGCCGCGCGGCATGCACCGCACCTTGAGGCGCCGGAGGCAACCCTGGCCGCGATCGTCCGCTTCATCCACGACCTGCCCGGGGGCGCCGCCACGTGATCGATTTCCAGACCGATCCCACCCGCTATCGCCACTGGAAACTGTTGTTCGAGGGACCGGTTGCCACGCTGCTGATGGATGTCGACCCGGCCGGCGGGCTGATGGACGGCTATGAGCTGAAGCTGAACTCCTACGACCTGGGCGTCGATATCGAGCTGGCCGACGCGGTGCAGCGCCTGCGCTTTGAGCATCCCGAGGTCAGAACCGTCGTCCTGCGCTCCGCCAAGGAGGGGGTGTTCTGCGCCGGGGCGAATATCCGGATGCTGGGCCAGGCCTCGCATGGCCACAAGGTCAACTTCTGCAAGTTCACCAATGAGACCCGGTTGGCGATCGAGGATGCCACTGCGAACTCCGGCCAGACCTATCTGGCGGCAATTTCCGGCAGTGCTGCCGGCGGCGGGTATGAGCTGGCGGTCACGGCGGACCACGTCATGCTGATCGACGACCGCCGGTCTTCGGTATCACTGCCGGAACTTCCCCTGCTGGCGGTGCTGCCGGGCACCGGCGGGCTGACCAGGCTGACCGACAAGCGCCGCGTCCGGCGCGACCGAGCCGACATCTTCTGCACCGCCGAGGAGGGCGTGCGCGGCCGGCGGGCGCTGGAATGGCGGCTGGTCGACGAGGTCGTGCCGCCCTCGGCCTGGGAAACAAAGGTCCACGAGCGTGCCCTGGCACTCGCCGCCCGCTCAGACCGCACCGGCACCTTGGGCATTGCGCTGACGCCACTGAAGCGGACTGTCGGCGACGAAGCCATCGGCTACTCCCACGTTCGGGTCGCGCTGGACCGGGCTGCCCGGACCGCCACGATCACCATCCAGGGACCCTCGGAGCTGCCCGGGGACCTGCGCGGGCTGCACGCCAGCGGTGCTGCCTTCTGGCCGCTGACGATGGCCCGTGAGCTGGATGACGCGCTGCTGCACCTGCGGCTGAACGAGCCCGCGCTCGGTCTGCTGGTGTTCCGTTCCGCCGGCGATCCGGCAACGCTGCTGGCCGCCGACAGCCTGCTTGAACAGCACCGGTCGGATTGGCTGGTGCGTGAAATCCGCCTGCTGCTGAAGCGGGTGTTCAAGCGCGTCGACATGATGGCACGCAGCCTGATCACGCTGATCGAGCCCGGCAGTTGCTTCGCCGGCAGCTTGGCGGAGCTGGTCTTCGCCGCCGACCGGGCGGTGATGTTCGCCGGCCACCCCGCCGGCGACAACCGCGGACCGGCGACGCTGCACCTGTCGGCGCTGAACGTCTCCGCCTATCCAATGGGCAACGGACTGTCGCGACTGGCCAACCGCTTCTATGGCGAGCCAGACACCCTCGACAAAGCCGCAGCGCTGGTCGGCGAAGCCTTGGATGCGGAGACCGCCGAGGCACTCGGCCTGGTCACCTTCGCCTATGATGAAACCGACTGGGACGACGAGGTCCGGCTGATCCTGGAGGAGCGCGCCTCTTTCTCGCCGGACGCGCTGACCGGGCTGGAGGCCAATCTACGCTTCGCCGGACCGGAGACGATGGAGACCCGCATCTTCGGCCGCCTGACCGCCTGGCAGAACTGGATCTTCCAGCGGCCCAACGCGGTGGGGGATGCCGGGTCGCTGAAACGCTACGGCTCCGGCGTGCGGCCTGACTTCAATCCCGAACGCGTCTGAAAAGGACCATTCCCATGCCAGACGGCAGCCAGATCGACTACGACGGCCTGATCCCCAACAACGTCGGCCTCGCGGGCGATCTGCGGGTGCGCAAAGCGCTGGAGACCTGGCACCCCGGCTATATCGACTGGTGGAAGTCGATGGGGCCGGAGGGCTTCCAGGGCTCGCCGGTCTACCTGCGCACCGCGGTCGGTGTCGGCAGCGAGGGCTGGGCGAAGTTCGGCTTCGTGCGCATGCCCGAATACCGCTGGGGCATCCTGCTGGCCCCGGCGGTGGAGGGCCGCACCATCCCGTTCGGCGCCCACAAGGGCGAGCCGGCCTGGCAGGAAGTCCCCGGCGAGTATCGTGCCATGCTGCGCCGGCTGCTGGTGATCCAGGGCGACACTGAGCCCGCCTCGGTGGAGCAGCAGCGCCACCTCGGCGCCACGGCACCATCGCTGTACGACATGCGCAACCTGTTCCAGGTGAACGTGGAGGAAGGCCGCCATTTGTGGGCGATGGTCTACCTGCTGCAGAAGTACTTCGGCCGCGACGGCCGGGAGGAGGCCGAGGATCTGCTGCGCCGCCGCTCCGGCGACCAGGACACGCCGCGGATGCTCGGCGCCTTCAATGAGCAGACGCCCGACTGGCTGTCGTTCTTCATGTTTACCTTCTTTACCGACCGCGACGGCAAGATGCAGCTTGCCGCACTGGCGCAGTCCGGCTTCGACCCGCTGTCACGCACCTGCCGCTTCATGCTGACGGAAGAAGCGCATCACATGTTCGTTGGCGAGACTGGCATCGCCCGCGTCATCCAGCGCACCGCCGAGGCGATGCGGGCCGCCGGGATCGAGGATCCATACGACATCGAGCGGGTGCGGGGGCTGGGTGTGATCGACCTGCCGACGATCCAGAAGAAGGCGAACCTGCACTTCTCGCTGACCCTGGACCTGTTCGGCAACGAGATCAGCACCAACGCGGCCAACGCCTTCAATGCCGGGCTGAAGGGGCGCTACCGCGAGGACAAGCTGGATGACGACCACCGGCTGACGGCCTCGGTCTATCCGGTGCTGCGGCCGCGGGAGGGCGGCATCATCCGCGAGGATGTCGCCGCCCTGTCGGCGCTGAACATGCGGCTGCGCGACGACTATGTCGAGGACGCCGCGGCCGGGGTGGCACGCTGGAACCGGGTGCTGGAGCGTATTGGCACCGCCTTCCGCATCAGCTTGCCGCACGTCGCCTTCAACCGGCGGATCGGCGAGTTCAGCGCCATCCATACCGACACCGGCGGCAACATCCTCAGCTCAGCCGATTGGCATGCCAAGCGTGAGGTGATGCTGCCCTCGACCGACGACAACCTGTTCATCAGCAGCCTGATGCGTACGGCCGTGCAGCCCGGTGCCTATGCCGGATGGATCGCCCCGCCGCGGCAAGGCATCGACAACATGCCGGGAGACTTCGCCTATGTGCAGATCGAGTCCTAATGTGGTGGCGAAGCGGAACCCGCTTGGCCACGTTCAATTGCGATGATGCTTGGCGCGGCACAGTTCGGGATGCAATAATAACGCCCTATGCGCGTTCTTTATCACATGCCGTTGTCGCCCTATGCCCGCAAGGTCCGTCTTGTGCTGGCGGAGAAACGTCTGCCGTTCGAGCTGCGGCATGAAAAAGTATGGGAGCGGCGGGCCGAGTACCTGGAGCTGAACCCGGCTGGAACCGTTCCCACCCTGGTCGAGGACAACGGATTGGTGGTGCCGGATTCGATGGTGATCTGCGAATACCTGGATGAGGCGTATCCGGACAACAGCCTGATGGGCCGCACCTTGAGCGAGCGGATCGAGATCCGCCGCCTGGCCGGCTGGTTCGATGGCAAGTTCGCCGCCGAGGTGACGCAGAACCTGTATGGTGAGAAGTTCCTGCGCCGGCTGACCCGCCGCGGCAATCCCGATCCTGGCGCCATCCGCACCGGCTACGTCGCCCTGCGGTATCATCTCGACTACCTCAGTTGGCTGGCGGAGACGCGCAAGTGGCTGGCCGGCAGCAACCTGTCGCTGGCTGACTTCGCCGCAGCCGCGCACCTGTCCACCCTGGACTTCATTGGCGAGCTGGATTGGTCGCTCTCTCCGCCGGCCAAGGACTGGTATGCCCGGATCAAGTCCAGGCCCAGCTTCCGCGGCATCCTGGCGGACCGGGTGTCAGGCACCACGCCGCCCGCACACTACGCCGACCTGGACTTCTAGACGTCGGGCTACCGGGCTAAACGGGGTTACAATTCGTATCGCATCGCACCCGTTGCGTTTCGTTTTGGCCGCCATATCTCCCTCCTATCTGTTCAGCCGGGAGTTTCAAACATGGCCCTTAGCAAGCAAATCATACGCGCCGCAGCCGCAGTGTGCCTGGCTGTAATGTTGTCCGGATGCGTCATTGCACCGGCATGGGGACCAGGACCCTATTACCACCACCACTGGGGTTACTGACTATATGGGGGATGGGGCCACGCGCCGCTCCGGTGGCCGGCCCACGGCGGCGGCGGCGGCGGCCCTGGAGATCACGATCCTGAGCTGCGCCACCGCCGCCTTTCTTTCCGAGGGCTACGCTGCGACCACGATTGAAGGTATTGCCCGGTCGTGCGGTGTTGCCAAGCGGACCATCTACGCCCGCTGGAGCGGCAAGTCCGCTTTGTTCCGAGCGGTGCTGGAGCGGCTGATGGCGCGGTGGCTGTCGACGGCGGGGGACTGGTCGGAGTCCGATGACCTGGAAGCCGCCCTGGACCTTGCTGCCGGGCGAATCCTGACGGTTGCGCTGACGCCGGAAGCCGTTGCCCTGCAGCGGCTGCTGATCGCGGAGAGTGCGCGATTTCCGGAGCTGCCGCTGATGATGATGCAGGCGGGGGCCGGCGAGGGCACGATGCGGATCGCCACGCTGCTGGACCATGCCGTAGTGAATGGCACCCTGCCGCCGCATGACACGGTTTTTGCCGCGGAGCAGTTCCTCCATTTGGCGGTCGCCGGGCCGCAGCGCAGGGCGCTTGGCCTGGGACATCAGTTGGACGAGCAGCAGCTTCAGGCATGGCGAAAGGCCACGGTCGCGCTGTTTCTGTCAGGTGTGAAAAGCTGAAGGTTGCTGCACGCGGTTGAATGATGTTACCGCACGGACTGTCAAACGACAGGGGATGTGCGGCTGCATGAAGCTTTTGCTGACCGGCGGATGCGGCTTTATCGGCTCCTCGGTGGTCCGACATCTGCTGCGAAACACCGGCCACGTGGTGGTCAACGTCGACAAGATGACCTATGCCGCATCGGAAGACGCGTTGGAGGAAGGCTGCCGGCACAACCGCCACATCCTGGTTCGCGCCGACATCGCCGACGCCGCGGCAATGCGCCAGGTGTTCCAGGCGCACGACCCGGACGCGGTGATGCATCTGGCGGCGGAAAGCCATGTCGACCGCTCGATCGACGGGCCGGCCGACTTCGTGCAGACCAACGTCGTCGGCACGTTCGTGCTGCTGGAGGCGGCGCGGCGGCACTACGCCACGCTGACCGGGGACCGGAAGTCGGCGTTCCGCTTCCACCATGTCTCCACCGATGAGGTGTTCGGCGCGCTGGCGCATGACGATCCGCCGTTCACGGAGACCACGCCGTATGACCCGCGCAGCCCGTATTCGGCGACCAAGGCTGCCTCGGACCATTTGGTGCGCGCCTGGAGCCACACGTATAAGTTGCCGACGATCGTCTCGAACACCTGCAACAACTATGGGCCCTGGCAGTTTCCCGAGAAGCTGATCCCTCTGGTCACGTTGAACGCGCTGGAGGGCAAGGACCTGCCGGTCTATGGCGACGGGTCGAACATGCGGGACTGGCTGTTCGTCGAGGATCACGCCGCTGCCTTGGTGCGGGTGGTCGAGCAGGGCGTGTCGGGTGAGACCTATGCCATCGGCGGTCGGCAGCCGCGCAGCAACCTGCAGGTGGTCAAGGCGATCTGCGCCCACCTCGATAGCCGCGTGCCCGATCCGTCTGGCCCGCGTGAGCGGCTGATCCGCTTCGTCAGCGACCGGCCCGGCCACGACTTCCGCTATGAGATTGATCCGTCGCGCAGCGAGCGCAGCCTGAACTGGACTGCGCCGCACGACTTCGAGGCTGGTCTAGCGCGGACCATTGACTGGTATCTGGACAACCGCGCCTGGTGGCAGGCTCTACGGGCTGCCAAGTACGCCGGTCAGCGCCTTGGTGCCGCAACGGAAACCAAGGGATTTGCGGCATGAAGGGCATCCTGCTGGCCGGCGGCTCTGGCACGCGGCTGCATCCGATGACCCTGGCGGCTTCGAAGCAGTTGCTGCCGGTGTATGACAAGCCGATGGTCTACTATCCGCTGTCGACGCTGATGCTGGCGGGGATCAGGGACATCATGCTGATCTCCACGCCCGCCGACCTGCCGCAGTTCCGCCGGCTGCTGGGCGACGGCTCCCGCTTCGGGGTACGGTTCGCCTATGCTGAACAGGCCAGCCCGGACGGCATCGCCCAGGCGTTCCTGATCGGCCGCGACTGGCTGGAGGGCGAGGCCTGCGCGCTGGCGCTGGGCGACAACCTGATCCATGCCGACCACCTGTCGACATTGCTGCAGACCGCCGCCCACCAGCCGGAGGGCGCCACCGTGTTTGCCTATCAGGTGCGCGATCCGGAGCGGTATGGCGTGGTGGCGTTCGACGGCAACGGCAAGGCTGTCGAGGTGGTGGAGAAACCAGCGGCGCCGACCAGCAACTGGGCGATCACCGGGCTGTATTTCTATGACCGGCAGGTCAGCGAGATCGCGCCGCGCATCCGGCCCTCGGCGCGTGGCGAGCTGGAGATCACCGACCTCAACCGCGTGTACCTGGAGATGGGGTGCCTGCATGTGGAGAAACTATCGCGCGGCTGCGCCTGGCTGGACGCCGGCACCCCGGACAGCCTGCTGCAGGCGGCGACATTCGTGCAGACCATCCAGTCGCGCACCGGCATGCTGGTGGGCTGCCCGGAGGAGGTAGCGTTCCGCATGGGCTTCATCGATGCGGAGCGGCTGCGCGACCATGCCACCCACCTGGGCAAGACCGACCTGGGGCGGGTGCTGATGGAACTGGCGGAAGGGGAAATGGAGTGAAGGTCGAGGCGCTGGCGATCCCCGACGTCAAGCTGGTGACGCCGCCGCGGTTCCGCGATGCGCGCGGCTATTTCTGCGAAACCTGGAACCAGGGCCGCTTCGCCGATGCCGGCATCGCGGAGGTGTTCGTGCAGGACAACCACGCGGTTTCAAGCGGCGTCGGCGTGCTGCGGGGGCTGCATTGCCAGATCGGCCCGAACGCCCAGGGCAAGCTGGTCCGCTGTGTGAAGGGCGCGATCTATGACGTGGCGGTGGACGTCCGGCATGGGTCGGCCAGCTTCGGCCGGCATGTCGGGGCGGAAATCAGCGCCGAGAACGGCACGCAGATCTGGGTGCCAAAGGGCTTCCTGCATGCCTACTGCACCCTGACCGAGGACACCGAGGTGATCTACAAGGTCACCGGCGCCTATGACAAGGCGGCCGAGCGCGGGGTGATCTGGAACGACCCCGACATCGGCATCGCCTGGCCGGTGCGGGCGGATCAGGTTATCCTGTCTGACAAGGACAAGTTGCTGCCGCGGTTGCGCGGTCTGCCGGTGCTGTTTCCTGCCGGCGGCGCTTCATGCTGACCGGCAAGAGCCGGTCAAAGGCCGGCGGCATGAGAGGCTTGCTTGGCGCGCCGCCGTCCGCCCACCCAGCAGGCGATATTCCGCGTGCCGCCGCCCGCCACTCGGACGTGCGAGACGGACAGAGGTCGAGGATGCAGGGCATGTCGCGTAAGAGAAATCGTCTTGGCCTCTGACCGTGTAGTGCTGGCTGACCGGCCGGTGCTGGTGACCGGCGGGGCTGGGCAGTTGGCGTCGGCGCTGGCATCGGTTTCAGCGCTAGCGTCCGCACCCGGGATTTACCGTGCCGGCCGACCGGCGTTCGACTTCGACCGGCCGGAGAGCATCGCGGCGGTGTTTGCGGCTGTCGCCCCGCGGCTGGTGGTCAATGCCGCCGCCTATACCGCTGTCGATGCCGCGGAGGGCGATGCCGATGCGGCCTACCGGGCCAACCGGGACGGACCAGCCGAGCTGGCTCGGCTGTGCCACGGGGCGGACGTGCCGCTGATCCATGTCTCCACCGACTATGTTTTCGACGGTGAGAAGCCCGAACCTTATGTCGAAAGCGACGCGGTTGCGCCGCAGGGGGTATATGGCGCCAGCAAGCTGGCGGGCGAGCAGGCGGTGATGCAGTCCGGTGCGAAGGCCATCATCCTGCGCACCGCTTGGGTCTATGCCGAGACCGGGAAGAACTTCGTGCGCACCATGCTGACCGTCGGCAAGAGCCGCGACCGGCTGACGGTGGTCGCCGACCAGCAGGGCTGCCCCACTGCCGCGGCTGATCTGGCGCAGGCGATCGGGTCGATCATCACCCGGCTGGACGACACCAGCTGGCACAACGAGTACGGCGGTGTTTTCCATGCCGCCGGCACCGGCTCCACAAGCTGGCATGGGCTTGCCGTCGCCGTCTTTCAGGAGGCAAGCCGGTTCGGCGCGCGCGTGCCGCAGGTGGTGCCGATTGGCACCGCGGACTGGCCGACGCCGGCGAAACGGCCGGCCAACAGCCGGCTGGACAGCACGCGGCTGGACCAGGTGTTCGGCATCCGCCTGCCGCACTGGCGTGACAGCCTGACCCGGACGATCGACGGCATCTTCGCCGTCACGCCGCCGTAAATCCGGCTGGCGTAGAATGCGGTGCGGTCCGGGGTGCCGGCGGATCACGCGCTAGACCGGTTTCCGCTCGCCTTGGCTCGCGGACCCCGCTCTAACTCATTGTTTGATCGCGTGATTCACCGTTCCGGTGATGCCACCTGCTCGGATCACGCTCCAAGCCCTGCCGCGCGATCATCTGACAGCACGGTCAGTTGGCGGCAGGATGGCTTGCAGCGGATGGCGACAACGCGCGACCTTGGCGCGATGAGCGGCACGATCCCAAAGCAGGGCGACTTTCTGCCCAATCCGGCGCTGAGCCAGTTATGGGATGCACTGCCCGACGCACGTCTGGTCGGCGGCGCGGTGCGCGACACCTTGGCGGGGCGGGCGGTGGCGGACTTTGATCTGGCGACGCCGCTGGCGCCGGCCGCGGTGGTGGCCGCGCTGGAGCAGGCCGGCATCCGGGTGGTGCCGACCGGTCTGCCGCACGGCACCGTGACGGCGGTGGTCGCGGGTCGCGGCTTCGAGGTGACCACGCTGCGCCGCGACGTCGAGACGGATGGCCGACACGCGGTGGTGGCTTTCACCGCCGATTGGCGACTGGATGCCTCGCGTCGGGACTTCACCATCAATGCGATGTCGATGACCCGCAGCGGCGAGGTGTTCGATTACTTTGACGGGGTGGGCGACCTGGCGGCCGGGTGCATCCGCTTCGTCGGTGATCCGGTCACGCGGCTGAGCGAGGACTACCTTCGCCTGCTGCGGTTCTTCCGCTTCTACGCCCGGTTTGCCCGCCAGCCGCCGGACGCGGCGACGCTGCAGGCGCTGGGCGGCAGTGTCGCGGGGCTGTCGCGCCTGTCCGCCGAGCGCGTCTGGAACGAGCTGCGGCTGATCCTGGCGACGCCAGACCCGGCTGCGGCGGTCGGGCTGATGGACCGGCTGGGCATCTGGCGTGCGGTGCTGCCGGAAGCGGCGGCGGTGGATCGGCTGGCCGGCATGCCGGCGGACCCGGTGCTGCGGCTGGCCGGCATGCTGATGGGGGATGCCCGGGCGCTAGCGACGCGCCTGAAGCTGTCGAACGAGGACCGCGACCGGCTGGTGCGGCTGGCGGCGACCCCTGCCCCCAGCGGCTCGGACACCGACCTGCGTCGCCTGCTGGCGGATCATCAGCCCGCCGACTTGATCGACCGGACCTGGCTGGACCGAAGGCCCGAGGCGCGCCAGCGGCTGTCCACGATGACCCGGCCGGTGTTTCCGCTGGAGGGCCGGGATGCCGTGGCACTGGGCGTGGCGCCCGGACCGCGTGTCGGGGAGCTGTTGCGCCTGGTCCGGCAGTGGTGGCTGGACGGCGGTTGTGTGGCCGATCGAGCTGCCTGCATGGCGGAACTTGCAAGCGCGGCGGCGTTGCCCAACATGACTGTCAAGAGGTGAGATGATGCCGAAAATCGAAATATATACTCAACTATTCTGTCCGTTCTGTGAGCATGCCGTGAGCCTGCTGTCTCGAAAGGGTGTTCAATTTAATGAAATTGCAGCGCCCGCAGGCTCCGCGGCGCGTGCGGAGGCGCGTGAGCGGTCGGGCGGGCGGACATCGGCGCCACAAATTTTCATTGACGGACAACATATTGGCGGCTGCGACGAGCTGGTCGCACTGGACCGTGCCGGAAAATTGGACCTGTTGCTGGGTTTGCGATGAAATAGTTGGCACTCTAAGTCGATGAGTGCCATTATCCATGTTGCCTTCGTCATGAATTTGGTCCGGGACCACGAATGATTCACTACCAGTTGCAGTGTAGCCAGTCACACGAGTTCGACGGCTGGTTCAACGACAGCGCAAGCTTCGACAAGCAGGTCAAACGCGGCCTGATCGAATGCCCGGAATGCGGTGGGACCGACATTTCCCGCGCACTGATGGCGCCCGCCGTGGCCAAGCGCTCGGCCTTGGTGCCAACCACCGGGCAGCAGCCGGCCGTGCCAACGTCAGCGCCGCAGAAGGCGGTGGCGGCTGGGGCGCCGGCACCGTTGCCCGCGCAGATGATGGCGGCGCTGCAGCGCATGCGGGCCGAGGTAGAGAAGCACTGCGACTATGTGGGCCCGGCATTCGCCGATGAGGCGCGGGCGATGCACCGGGGCGAGGTGGAGGCCAGGAGCATCTACGGCGAGACCTCAGACGAGCAGGCGGAAAGCCTGGCCGAGGAGGGGATTTCGGTAGCGAAGATCCCGTGGGTGCCGCGCGCCGACGGCTAGACCGGTTTCCGTTCGCCTTGGCTCACGGACCCCGCTCTAACTCATTGTTTGATCGCGTGATTCACCGTTCCGGTAATAACACCTGCTCGGATCACGCTCTAACCATCGGTTTCAAATGGAGTGTGCGACCGCACCACTGCAGTGACGGCCAAGCTTGGCCTGTGCAGGCCAGCCAAGACAGGTCATGCGGGCTGCCCGGGTGATCGTTGCGGTGTCATGAGCAGGGGTGACTTCGCCCGCGGCTGCGGCTAGGAGTCGAACTCTGCCGCACTGCAGCGGCATCCTATAAACGCATCCGCGGAGTTCTGACCCATGACGATCAAAGTTGGTGACACGATACCGTCCATGAAACTGATGGTGGCGACATCGGACGGCCCGAAGGAGATCTCGACGGACGAGGTCTTTAAGGGCAGGAAAGTCGTTCTGTTCGCGGTACCGGGCGCTTTCACGCCAACCTGCAGTGCCAAGCACCTGCCGGGCTTCGTGCGGAATGCCGATGCGCTGAAGGCAAAGGGCGTGGATGAGATCGTCTGCATTGCCGTCAACGACGTGTTCGTCATGGATGCCTGGGGCAAGGAGCAGGGCACCGGCGGCAAGATCACCATGCTGGCCGATGGCGCGGCGGCGTTCGCCAAGGCGATCGGGCTGGAGCTGGACCTGAACGGCCGTGGCATGGGATGGCGCAGCCAGCGGTATGCGCTGGTGGCTGACGACGGCAAGGTCACGCACCTGGGGATCGAGGCACCCGGCGGCTTCGACGTGAGCAAGGCTGAGGCTGTCCTCGCAGCACTCTGAGAGCGGCGCCGCGGGCGGCCTTGACCCGTTGGGCCACTGCCCGATGTGGCCGGCGGCTGGGTCGGTGGATGGGGGCGTTGCGGCGGCTGTGCGTATCGCGGCGGGTCGAGGCGCTGCGGCTGGCAGCCTTGCTGGCCTGCTCGTCCGGTGCGCCGGGGTTTGCCGACGACGCACCAAGCCCCGCCCCTGTCCTGGCGCCTGATGAGGCGTGGGCGATCCATGGCCAGTCCACTCTGGTGGAGCAGTATCATCCGGCGTTCACCTCGCCGTATACCGGGCCGGAGAGCCTCAACCCCGGCAGCCGTGGCGACGAGACGATCGACGTTACGCTGTTCGCCGGCTTCCGGCCCTGGTTGGGGGCGGAGATCTGGCTGAACCCGGAGATGGACCAGGGCTTTGGCCTGTCCAACACGGTTGGTGTGGCGGGGTACCCCAGCGCCGAGGCCTATAAGATTGGTGAGGCGTATCCGTATTACCGGATGCAACGGGGTTTCCTGCGGCAGACGATCGACCTGGGCGGCGAGGTGCAGAACGTCGAGCCCGATCAGAACCAGTTGGGAGGGACTGTCACCAGCAACCGGATCGTGGTCACCGCCGGCAAGTACTCGGTGGTCGACATCTTCGATACCAATAAGTACGCGCACGACCCGAGGGGTGATTTTCTCAACTGGTCGATCGATGACAACGGGGCGTTTGACTATGCCGCCGATGCCTGGGGCTATACCTATGGGGCGGCGGCCGAGTGGTACCAGGACTGGTGGGCCGTGCGCGCCGGGGTGTTCGACGGGTCCGTGACCCCGAACAACATCAAGCTGGACAACCGTCTGCTGAGCCAGTTCCAGTTGGTCAGCGAGCTGGAAGAGCGGCATGACCTGTGGTCGCAGCCCGGCAAGCTGAAGGTCCTGGCGTGGCTGACGCGGGCGCGCCTGGGGCTGTATTCGGCCGCCACCACCGACGCGATTGCCGCCGAGCAGGTGGCCGACATCGTCACCACCCGGGACTATCGCAGCAAATGGGGCCTGGGGCTGAACCTGGAACAGCAGTTGGCCGCGGATATCGGGTTGTTCGCCCGGGCGGGTGTCACCTCGGCGGATGTAGAGGCATATGACTTCACCGACATCTCGCAAAGCCTGTCCGGCGGCCTGTCGATCGGCGGCAACCGCTGGCAGCGGCCAGACGACACGGTGGGGATCGCCTTTGCGTTGAACAACCTGTCACGCCAGGGTCAGCGCTTCCTGAACGCCGGCGGCCTGGGAATCCTGGTAGGTGACGGGATCCTGCCACAGCCAGGCCTGGAAGAGATTTTTGAGAGCTACTACAGCTTGGCGGCGTTGCCGCACGTCCACATCACTGCGGACTATCAGTTCATCGGCAACCCGGCCTATAACCGGGACCGCGGGCCTGTCTCGGTGCTGGGAGTAAGGCTGCACGCGCAGTTCTGAGCGGCTGGTGCGGCTGCAGGCTGCGAGGCTTAGGACAGTGGGGCCAGTCTGATTGCCTCGAGTTAATTTTATGACCTATAGACGCAACGGTTGCTGAGGGCGTTAACGGAATCGCCGCCCGCATCGAGCGTTGCGTTCGGCCTTGGTCCAGCAGGAATCGGCGTGAAGTCACATGGGTAGGGAATCTGCTGGTAACGTTTCGATAAGTCGCTGCGGTTGACCCATTGTATCCCATCGGCCCATAGAACAAGCTGGAAGATGAAAGTTGCGCTGCCTTGAGGTATCCGCCTTACCCTCGCCCCGCTGAAGCCACGGCGATGTCCGACCTGCAGGTGGCCCGTGACGTGCTGGACGCCGAGGCAGCCGGGCTGCGAGCGCTGTCGGCCACGCTGGGTGAAGCATTCGTCCATGCCATCGACCGATTGGCGGGGGTAACGGGACGGGTGGTCGTCTCTGGCATGGGCAAGTCCGGGCTGGTCGCGCGCAAGATCGCGGCGACGCTGGCCTCCACCGGCACGCCGGCGCTGTTCGTGCACCCGGCGGAAGCCTCGCATGGCGACCTGGGGATGATTGTCGCGGGGGACGCGCTGCTGGCGCTGTCGAACTCTGGCGAGACGGCGGAGCTGGCCGACCTGGTGAGCCATGCACGCCGCTTTGCGCTGCCATTTGTCGCGGTTACGGCGCGTAGCGGGTCCACGCTTGCCCGGGCGGCCGACGTGGCGCTGGTGCTGCCGCAGGTGGCGGAGGCGTGTCCGATGGGGCTGGCCCCCACCACCTCGACGACGATGCAGATCGCGCTGGGCGATGCGATCGCGGTGGCGTTGCTGACGCGGCGGGGCTTTACCGCGGCGGATTTCCGCCAGATCCATCCAGGGGGGCGGCTGGGCGCGCGGCTGCGGCGGGTGCGCGAGGTAATGCATGTCGATGCGGCAATGCCGCTGGCCGCGCTGGATACGCCGATGCAGGCGGCGCTGGTGCACATCACCGAGAAGCGGTTCGGCTGCCTAGGGCTTGCCGACGCAGACGGCATCCTGCGCGGGATCATTACCGACGGCGACCTGCGTCGGGCGATGGGGCCAGACCTGCTGGCGAGGCAGGCGTGTGAGGTGATGACCGATTCACCGCGGACGATCGGACCGGACGCGCTCGCGGTGGAGGCGCTGCACGTGATGAACCGGCATGACCGGCCGGTGACGGCACTGTTCGTCGTCGACCCTGCTGGCCGGCCGGTGGGCATCCTGCACGTGCACGACCTGCTGCGGGAGGGATTGATATGAGCCTGCGTCCGCTGCCGACCAGCGGCCACGACGAGCGGCGCAGCGGCGGCTACCTGCTGGGAGGAATGAGCACGCGCGACCGCGTGCTGCCGACGCCAGGAAAGATCGCCCGCCGGCGGTTCATGATCAACCTGACCAAGTGGGTGCTGCCGCTGGTGGCGGCGGCCCTGCTGGCATTGATCGCCCTGTGGCCGCAGATCGAGGCGGCGACGATGAAGGCCAGGCTGGCGATGAACCACATCTCTGGTGAGGTGGAAGGCGGCAAGCTGATCGATGCGCGCTACAACGGGCTGGATGAGAAGGGTCGGCCGTATACGGTGACGGCGTCGACGGCGTGGCAGATCACGCCGGAGAAGGTTGGGCTGACGATGCCGAAGGGCGACATCACGCTGGAGAACGGCACGTGGCTAATGCTGAACTCAAAGGAGGGCACCTTCATCCAGCACATGAACCAACTGGACTTGGTTAAGGACGTTACGCTGTACCGTGACGATGGCACGACGATGCACACGGAGAGCGCGGCGATCGACACCAAGGCGGGGGCGGCTGCAGGGTCTGAGCCGGTGCATGCGGAGGGGCCGTTCGGCACGCTGGACGCGCAGGGCTTCACCCTGATGGACAAGGGTTCGGCGATCGACTTCCCCGGTCCGGCGCATGTTATCCTGAACGGGGCCAATCATTGAACCGCTGGCCATTGAACCGCTGGTGTCACGCGATCGGCGTGGGCCTGCTGGTGACGCTGGGCTGGATGGGATCGGCGCTGGCGCAGCAGCTTGATCTGTCGCATGGCGGCCCGATCGACATCACCGCGCGCGACGGCATCGAGTGGCGCCAGGTCGAGCGCGAGGTGATCGCGCGTGGTGACGCCAGGGCGATCCGCAGCAACGTCACGGTGACGGCCGACCGGCTGACGGCCTGGTACCGCAAGAAAGGGCCGGCCGAACCCGCGCAGCCGACGCCAGCGTCCGGGCTGGCGGGCGATCCGTCGACCGAGGGCAACGAAGTCTACCGGCTGCAGGCGGACGGCAACGTGCACATCTTCACTCAAACCGATCAGGCGCAGGCCGACAAGGCGACGTATGACATGGACCAGTCGGTGCTGGTGCTGACCGGGCGGAACCTGAAGCTGACAACGCCGAACAATGTGATCACCGCGAAGGACGACCTGGAGTACTGGCCGCAGAAGCATATGGCGGTGGCGCGGGGCGATGCGGTGGTGGTGACGACCGACGCGAAGCGGATCGCGGCCGATACGCTAGTTGCCTACACGACGGACAATCCGCCGGTCGCAACGGCGACGAAGGTGGCGATGCAGGCAGCCCCGGCCAAGCCCAATGACGATCCGCTGGCGGCCTCGGGCAAGCTGCAGCGGGTGGAGGCGTTTGGCCATGTCTCGGTGCGCACGCCGACAGACACCGTCACCGGAGACCGCGGCGTCTATGTGCCTGACACCGGACTGGCCCGCCTGGGCGGCGCCGTGCGGATCACTCGCGGGCAGAACCAACTGAACGGCGCAGAGGCGGACGTCAACATGAAGACCGGCATCGCGACGCTGGTGGCCCAGCGCTCTGCCCGCGTGCATGGGCTGGTGGTGCCGAACGATGAAAGCAGCAAGTCGCTGGGCACGGGGACAAATCCTCCGACGGGGGGCGCCCCTGGCAAGGCGGCGACCGGGGCATCGGGACAGAAGCCATGAACATGATGCGAGAGACTCGACTAGGGCGCAGCTTCAAGGTCGTGCCGGGCAGCGGCGGACTGACGGCGCGCGGTGTCGGCAAGACGTACAAGGGCCGGCCGGTGGTGCGGAACGTCTCGGTGACGCTGCACCGTGGCGAGGCGGTGGGCCTGCTGGGACCGAACGGTGCGGGCAAGACCACCACCTTCTACATGATTGTCGGGCTGGTGAAGCCCGATACCGGTTCTATCAGCCTGGACGGGGCGGATATCACCAAGCTGCCGATGTATCGCCGAGCCAGGCTGGGGATCGGCTATCTGCCGCAGGAAGCCAGTGTTTTCCGCGGACTGAACGTCGAGCAGAACGTGATGGCGGCGCTTGAGGTCATTGAGCCCGACGCGGCCACGCGCGACATGATGCTGGACGAGCTGCTGGCGGAGTTCGGCATCAGCCATCTACGGCGCACGCCGGCGCTGGCGCTGTCCGGCGGTGAGCGGCGGCGCGTCGAGATCGCCCGGGCGCTGGCCACCCAGCCATCCTACATCCTGCTGGATGAGCCGCTGGCCGGCATCGACCCGATCGCGGTCGGGGAAATCCGTGACTTGGTCAAGCATCTGAAGGATCGTGGCATCGGCGTGCTGATCACCGACCACAACGTGCGTGAAACTTTGGACATCATCGACCGCGCCTACATCATGCACGACGGACAGGTGCTGATGGAGGGGAAACCCAGCGAGGTCGTCGCACACGAAGATGTGCGGCGGGTGTATCTGGGCGAGAAGTTCAGCCTGTAGCCTTCCCTGCCCAATCCCACTTCACCTTGGTCGCCTAACGGGCCGCGGCCGTTATGACCGGCCTGCCGGGCAGCGGAATTTGTCGGGATCGAGATCCTGCCGGGTGAAGTGGGAGCTGATCTGCGATGCAGGCTTGGACTACTTTGCACGGTTTTTGCATTAGGACTGTGGAAACCAATTGACCGTGAGGCCAATGACTAGATAATCGCCAGCATCATGGCGATTGCACCCCGTCTCGACCTGCGCCAAAGCCAGACATTGGTCATGACGCCGCAGTTGCGTCAGGCGATCAAGCTGCTGCAATTCTCCAATATCGAGGTCAACTCGTTCGTCGAGGAGGAGCTGGAGCGCAATCCGCTGCTGGAGCGTGACGGCGTGCCGGAACCCCCGGTGGGTGAGCGGGCGGCACTGGACCAGATCGCCGCGCCCGGGCCGGAGACGATCGATGCCGCCGATGCGGCGCGTGCGGAGTCGTTGCCACTGGAAGCCGGCGCGCCGCTGGATACCGTACATGCTGAACTTTATGACCCCGGAGGAGCAAGCGACGGCACCCCGCTGGTCGGACGGATGGACGGCGTCGGCGGCAGCCACAGCTTTGAGGGGGACGATCGCGGCATTGATGACTATGCCGGCGATGACCGCTCATTGCGTGACCATCTGGGCGAGCAATTGCGGTTGAACATCGCCGACCCGGTGGACCGGATCATCGGCGCGCACCTGATTGCCCTGCTGTGCCCAGCCGGACGGCTGACGGCGGAGCCAGCGGCGATCGCCATGGCGATGGGCCTGCCGCTGGAGCGGATCGAGAGCGTGCGCGCCCGGATGATGCGCTTCGATCCGGTCGGGCTGTTCGCCCGTGACCTGAAGGAATGCCTGGCAGCGCAACTGGCGGAGCGCAACCGGCTGGACCCGGCGATGCAGTTGTTGCTGGAGAATCTGGAACTATTAGCTCGGCGGGAGAACCGGCGGCTGATGACGCTGTGCGGCGTCGATGCCGAGGATCTGACGGAGATGATCGCCGAGATCCGAGCGCTGGATCCGAAGCCGGCGGCGAGTTGGGACATGACGCCCGCGCAACTGGTGGTGCCCGACCTTCTGATGCGGCAGTTGCCGGATGAAACCTGGATCATCGAGCTGAACCCGGAGACGATGCCCCGGGTGCTGGTGAACGAGCGGTTCTACGCCAAGGTGGCGCCGCAGGCGAAGAAGGACGAGAGGGTCTTCCTGACCGAGCGTCTGGCGAACGCGAACTGGCTGGTGCGGTCGCTGCAGCAGCGGGCGCAGACCATCCTGAAGGTGGCGGCGGAGATCATCCGCCAGCAGGACGGCTTCCTGCGGCTGGGGGTGGCGCATCTACGTCCGCTGATCCTTCGTGACATCGCCGAGGCAGTCGAGCTGCACGAGAGCACAGTCAGCCGGGTGACCGCGAACAAGTACATCGCCACCCCGCGCGGCACGATCGAGCTGAAGTATTTCTTCACCACGGCGATCCACGGGACCAATGGCGGGGACTCGCACAGCGCGGAAGCGGTACGCCACCGCATCCGCAGCCTGGTTGACGCCGAGGTTGCAGCCGACATCCTGTCCGATGACGCCATCGTTTCCATGCTGCGGCGCGAAGGTGTCGACATCGCCCGGCGCACGGTGGCGAAGTACCGGGAGGCGCTGCGTATCCCGAACTCGGTCCAGCGGCGGCGGGAGAAGGCTGTACCGGCGTAGTATGGGGTCGCCCGCGCGCGCTGAATTCCCGGTTGCGAAAGATTACGGCATCATTGCTTCAAAGGCACGATTATCGGCAGTACGACCGCCGGTGGTGGACAGCGGAGCCTGTGGCGTGTCCAAATGCCGCAGCCGGCGGGCGCCGCTGATGGCGTGATCCCGCGCGGCCGATCGAACGGATCGGGAGAAGGCGATGCAGATCACGGTTTCCGGCAAACAGGTTGATCTCTCGGATGCACTTCGGACGCGGGTGTCCACGCAGCTAGACACGATCGCGGGCAAATATTTCGACCATGCACTGGAGGCGCAGGTCACGTTCGGCCGGGCGCGAAGTTTCTTTACCTGCGACATCAACGTGCACGCCGGGCGGGGCCTGCAGTTGCGCGGTGAGGGCGAGGCCGCGGATGCCAATACCGCGTTCGACGATGCGGCCGAACATATTGCCAAGCGGCTGCGGCGTTACCGCCGGCGGGTGAACGACCATCATCGCGACATGGCGCAGCGGCAGCGGCCCGAGTCGGCGCGGCAGTATGTCCTGCGGGAGGAGGCTGCTGAGGGCGAAGTGCCGGCCGTCGATGGCCAGACGCCAGAGGAGGCTTACGCCACGGTGGTGGTTGAGACGCGGACCGAGATTGCGGTGCTGTCCGTCGGCGAGGCGGTGATGCGCATGGACCTGGCGGATCAGCCGGTGATGATGTTCCGCAACAGCGCCAACGGCACGTTGAACGTGGTGTATCGCCGTGACGACGGCCATATCGGCTGGATTGATCCTGGCAGTTAGGAGCCTGATAGCTTCAGGATGAACGTTCAGGCGCTAAATTTGACGGTTTCGCACCAAGATGCCGGTCCGCCTTCGAACTGCAGTTTGCAGGCAAAAAGGTTCCAAGCTTGATTATGACCCTTTCTAAGCATCATCGTTTTCTTTGATGCGTTCGGCAATTCGATCGATGCTGTTCTGATGCAGGATCAGGCGAGCGGCATGGCCGTTCTTCGTAAGCTCAAAGGTGATCTGTGCGCCAACAACTTTGTAAAAGAAATGCCTTTCGGAAACTGGAAACACTCGGAACCGAGCTTGCCCCGTTAGTTGCACGAACAGCCGACTTTCAGAGACAGTCACGTCGATGATGATTTTCGGCGTCAACCTGTAGCGACCCACGAGGCGGGCTAGGCACTCTGGGTCCACGTTCGCCTCATGGCGATACCACAACATGCCCCAGCGTGTGTCGCGCAAGTGGTCGCCGAGGTCGGCCACACCGGCGGCGGAATTGCTGAGGACAACGACGCCTCTTCGCCATTGAGCCACGCAACTGATATGTGAACGAAAGCCGCCCGTTCCGCCGTCTTGCTTCAGAACAACGCTCCCGTCCGTTTGCCGGAGCCCCAGATCGAGGCCTCCGCGGCCACACGGGGTGACAAGCAAGGCTGCCGCAGGACCAAGAGGCGATCCTTCGGGGTCCATCAGCATTTCGAGAAACACAAGAAGATCAGACACGCATGAGCGCAGAGCGCCAGCTCCGGCGAGGACACCCAGATGCCAGTCTGGCACCGGATCGAGATTGACATCGTGCCCTTGCGCAGCCAGCGAAGCCAAGGCTGATGGGACGGTGAGGAAGGTGCTTTGTATACTAGCGGCGCGAGAATCCGGGCTCTGACCAGAGACTCATAATCCATTCCAGCGCGCAGAGAGAGCGCATGGCCCAGCAAACCAGTAGCAAGCTTCGAATATTCGAAAATTTCGCCGGGCGTCCGCCGCAGTTCTTCTCTGGCCAGGAAGTCGTAGAGGTGCTCTGTCGTATAGTGTGCGTAAGGGTCTGCCGGGTCGTTCGGCGTCAGGTTGGTCGGCAGACGGGGCAAGCCGGATAGATGCTTTGCCAGATGAATCAGTGTGATCGAGCGTTCGTTACGCTCTGGGACGTGGATCCCTAGCGGCAACAGCTTCGCCACGGGCTCGTCCAATTCCGCCTCACGCCGTTTCGCCATGTCAGCTAGTAACAACGAAGTAATTAGTTTTGTAACTGATCCGAGCTCAAACAACGCCTGCGCATCGACGGGATGATTACCCGCGGCATCGCGACTTCCATAGGCAACGGAACGGCGTCGTCCTGATTCCGTGACTCCGACAACTATGCCCGGGCTTAATCGGCTGGCAATGATACGGTCCGCAAGTATACGCCTTATGGCATCATCCGCAGGCATAGGGGGCGAAAAGAAGTTATCGGAAATAGCCATGCTAACCTCGCGGCCTTTGAGATCAGCTAGTAGTCAAAATCAGACGGAAAGAACCGTCTGACTTTCCCAATAGCTTTTGTTTGGTGGGCCGATTCACCTGACCGCATGGGATGCGAGTGTCGGGATCGGACCACTAGCGATCCGAAAGCGGACGAAGGGTTCGGCGTTGCAGCATGCCTTAAAGACACTACAAATTAGCCCGGTTTTTTGTAAATTTAGTCCGGTTTCTGTTGAGCCTTCGATGATTGAAGCATGGACTGACGGAGAGGATCGGCTCCTAGCTCAAAGCATTTTCGGGACGGACGACCGCGAAATCGTTCAAGGCATGATTCTGGGTTGGGCAGCAGAGCAGGGCTTCGAGCGAACCACCGTTAGCAACATACAACTCAGCGTCGGCGCGGCTGTGACCGTCACTCTGCCGGACCGCACCAACGCTTTCATAAAGGTTTGGCCGGCGACTGAGGATGCGCACGCCCTCGCTGCACAGATAGAGATCCAGGCGGCTATGGCCGCCCGTGGCTTTCCGGCGCCTGCTGTGCTCACGAAGTTGTCGGCGCTCGGGCCGGGTTGGGCGGTGGCAATGAGATACAGGCGGGACGGTGTTCCAACGGATGCGCGGGACCCCCATGTTCGCCGCATGATGGCGGCCGAGTTGGCTCGGTTTGTAGCGGAGGCTGAAGCGTGCCGTGGCATGGAAGGTGTGCCGTGGAAATCGTTGCCCGATGACGGAATGATCTGGCTCCAGCCGCATAATGCCTTGTTCGATTTTGAAGCAACCGCAAGAGGGGCGGAATGGATCGACGAGATAGCGCGCCAGACGTTTCCTACTATTCGCTCAGCCAAGAGCCGCATTGTCGTGGGTCACCACGATTGGAGCGCCAAGAACATGCGGATGAATCCCAACGGCATCGCGGTGCTCTACGACTGGGACTCGGTGTTTCTTGACCGCGAAACATTCATCCTGGGATCCGCTGCGGTGCATTTCCCGGTGACGTGGGAGCTGGATGTGCCGGAAACGCCGGGGATTAGTGAGGTCGTTGCCTTCGTGCGGGATTATCAACAGGCGCGCGGCAAGCCCTTCACGCGCTCAGAACTAAGAGAGGTCGAGGCGGGCGCAACCTATGCTCGGGCCTACAAGGCGCGTTGTGAGCACGCGATTGATCCGGGAGCCACGCGCTGGAGGGATTCGTCGCGCGAAAGCCTTAAGCGCAATGGACCGCTTTGCTTCGATCGAGCATCATAGTTCGCGCAAACGGATTTCGACTTATACCAGCCGACCGATGAACTGACTGTTTTGTCTGCTGGCGGTCGGCCGGTATCTTATTGATTTCGCGCGCGGCCGCCCCGCCAAACCCGCGCGTAATACCAGTCAACGCAAGCGTCGCCTGGTATTACACATTCGGCTGTTCGCCGATATATCAACGGCTCCCGATTGCGATGGTGGTTCCGAGGTCCGCCATACATTGAAGCAAGCGCCGCGGTGGGATTCGGAAGTTCGTAAGGCGGCCGATCAGGCACGACCAACTTCAGAAGCGTAATCTGAAGTGTTTCCACAGCGGACTGATGGGGAGGAGTTGCTCGGGTGTTTCCAGCGGTCTGGCGTCGCCCTAGTGTGGCGTCGCTTTGGCCACGACATGCCGTTCGACTTAGCCGACCTGTCCGGAAGTTGCTGGAGCAGGCCACCTCCCCGAAATGGTTGATGAAGCCATGCCTGCGGTCGGCCACGCCCGGATTGTGCGACTGTATCCAGGCCCGGCACAGCCCTGCCGAGGTCATGCCGAGCACGCGCTTGTTTGCGCGGTTTGAAGAGCCGAATCCGAACGGAACCGCATCAATGCAACGGGCGGGCGAAGCTGAGCTCGTGGCCGTCCGGGTCCGTCAGGTGGAAGAAGCGCTCCCCCCACTCGGCATCGCGCGGCGCAGTCTGCGGGCGGATACCGTTGCTGACGGCTGTCGCGTGCAGCCGATCGACATCGGCGACGTGGAAGATGACGCGGCCCCACCAGGTCCACTGCCGGTCGGGCTGAACGACGATGTTGAGAAACCCCGATCCGGCGCGGAAGCTGGTAAACGAAGTGTCTTCACCGCCATACAACAACTGGAAGCCCAGCATGGTATAGAAGCGGACGGCGCGTGGCATGTCGTGGGTAGCCAGGGTTATCGCGCTTATCGCTTCAATCATTGCGTTGTCCTCCGAGGTGGATTGCGTTGGGAGAGTCGGACGGCCACTGAGCGGGAACAGCCATTGAGCTTGCCGGCCGGCGGGTGTTGTGTGTGGTCTGTCCATCGTCGGGAGGATCTTAATGACGTTTGCGAAAATCAGCATTGTCTCGGAGCAGGGAACGCATCTGTTGGTCTGTGACGGCGCACGCTTTGCGGTTGTCGAGCGGCGCAACCAGCAGTTCTACAACTGCCATGATGACAGCAGGCAGGGCGTGCCGACCGATCAGCTAAACCGCATCGTGGACATACTGGACGCTGGGGACTGGACGGATCAGACCACGGCGCAGGCAACCTTGCGGGACATTGCCAACCGGGGGTCGGAACTGGCGCAGCGGATGCTGTAGCCAGATTTTGCCGCACGGGTCGGTGCTGCGCACGTCAGTGGCGGACGGATCAGCAGCGGACAGATCAGTGCCGAGCAGGCCTGAGTTGGTCGGGGCAGTGCGGCTCGGATCGGGGCGGAGCGGCGGATGGTTCAGGGCGGATGGATCCGGCTCCAAGCTCACGCTGGGTGACTCAGGCCGGGCGGCTCTGGCCGGGTGACTCTGGCCGGGTGACTCTGGCCGGACGGCTCAGGTTGGGCCGAACACGCGCTCGAAGATCAGGTCCACCGAGCGCAGGTGCAAGGCGGGATCAATCGCGGCGTCCAGCTCGGCCGGCGTGACCATGCGGCGGACTTCGGGATCGACGTCCAGATTGGCCCGGAATGACTGCCCGTTGGGCTGACCGAGGCTGGTCCAGGTCGCCATGGCGCAGCTCTGCACGATCCGGTAGGCATCCTCACGCGAGATCCCGGCCCTGGTCAGGGTCAGCAGCACCTCGCCGGAATGGACGACGCCGCCGAGGCTTTCCATATTGGCAAGCATGCGTTCGGGGTATACCAGCAGCTTCTGCATCATGCCGGCCAGGCGCACCAGGGCGAAGTCGAGTGTCACGGTGGCATCAGGGCCGATTGCGCGCTCAACCGAGGAATGGCTGATGTCGCGCTCATGCCACAGGGTCACGTTCTCCAGCGCCGGCACCACGGCGGAGCGCACGATCCGAGCCAAGCCGCACAGGTTTTCGCTGAGCACCGGGTTGCGCTTGTGCGGCATCGCCGAGGAGCCCTTCTGGCCGGGATGGAAAAACTCCTCGGCTTCACGGACCTCGCTGCGCTGCAGATGGCGGACCTCGGTGGCCAGCCGCTCGATGCCGCTGGCGATGATGCCCAGGGTGCAGAAGAACGCGGCATGGCGGTCGCGCGGGATGATCTGGGTGGAAACCGGTTCCGGCTGCAGGCCCAGCTTTGCCGCGACGTATTCCTCCACGCTAGGGTCGAGGTGGGCGAAGGTGCCGACCGCGCCGCTGATGGCGGTAACTGCGATCTCCTTGCGGGCGGCAACCAGGCGTTCGCGGTTGCGGGCGAACTCGGCGTAGTGGTTGGCCAGCTTGAGGCCGAAGGTGGTGGGTTCGGCGTGGATGCCGTGGCTGCGGCCGATGGTCAGGGTGTGGCGGTGTTCGAGGGCGCGCTGCTTCAGCGCAGCCAACACCGCATCAATGTCCTGCAGCAGCAGGTCGGCGGCCTGGGTTAGCTGGACCGACAAGGTGGTGTCCAGGACGTCGGAGCTGGTCATGCCCTGATGGACGTACCGGCTGTCCTCACCGACCGCCTCGGCCAGCCAAGTCAGGAAGGCGATGACGTCGTGGCGCGTTTCACGCTCGATGGCGTCGATCCGCTCGATGTCCTGCCGGCTGATCGCGGCAAGCTTGGGGGCGCCCTTTTCGCGGATGTTGCGGGCGGCCTGCATGGGGATGGCGCCGATGCGGGCCATGCCTTCGGCGGCGAGAGCCTCGACCTCAAACCAGATCCGGTAGCGGTTCTCGGGCGACCAGATGCCGGCCATTTCCGGGCGCGCGTAGCGTGGGATCATCGTCGGCCTGTCCGTGCTGGGTTGTCCATGAGAGGCAAGAGGGCCAGCTAGACCGCGGTTGCTTGAAAGGCAAGCATGGACTGGACGCAGGACCTGGTGGCGCTGGCCCAGGTGGTCGTGATCGACGTGGCCCTTGCGGGGGACAACGCGGTCGTCGTGGGGATGGCGGTGGCGGGTCTGCCGGGGCGGCAGCAGCGCCGGGCCATCCTGCTTGGAATCGGTGGAGCGACGGTAATCCGGATCGCCATGGGTGCCGTAGCGCTGCGGCTGCTGGCGATCATCGGACTGCTGCTGGCCGGTGGCCTGCTGCTGCTGTGGGTATGCTGGCGGATGTTCCGCGAGCTGCGCCGCCACCACCGGGTGGTCAAGGGCACCGAGGGCACGAAGACACTGCGCCAGGCAATGACGCAGATCATCCTGGCGGATGTGTCCATGAGCCTGGACAACGTCCTGGCGGTGGCCGGTGCGGCGCATGACCGGTTCTGGGTGCTGGTCACTGGGCTGCTGCTGTCGGTCGGGCTGATGGGGGTTGCCGCGGGGCTGATCGCCCGGCTGCTGGAGCGCCACCGCTGGATCGCCTGGGTGGGTCTGCTGATCGTGCTGTATGTCGCGGGCTCGATGATCTGGCACGGCGGGCATGAGGTCGCCGGGGCGATCCGGCCGGATGAGAGCAGCATGGGCGTGAGCGATCTGCTGCGGGCAATCCGTGCCGACATCGAAGTCGCCGTCCGCTTCGCTCAAGATCAATTTTCGCGAAGCCACTGAGCCGCAATTGCCTACATAGTGTTCAGCTCCATATCCGGATCAGCACGCACTGATCTGGAAGGCGCCAGCCCGCGATGAATGGCGTGGATTGATCAGAGTATGGAGGTCATCATATGGCTAAAATGACAGCAATTGCCTTTGCCGTGGCCATGATTGCAGCACCGCTTGCTGGCGGCCCGTTTGCCGCGGCTTGGGCGCAGAGCCCGGCCGCACCGGATAACCGCCAGCTTCCGGATACCAGCCAAACGACACAGGCGCCGGAAATTCCGTCCAACCAGAACGCCACACCCGGCCAGACCCGGCCGCTGTTTTCCATCGGCCATCTGCCAGTGACGGTGTGGGCACCGGTTCAGCCGGCGTATGATTCGCATGCCAACCACACCGCCGCGGCGAACCAGATATGGAATAACGAGAACGCCTTCTGAGGCGTTTTGCCGGCGCCAAGCGGGCGCGGTTAACTGTCTGTTGGCTGATCGCGGGGGTCGACCTGAAAGTGGCCTTCAGGTCTCCTATGTTGAGGGCAATGCCGGCAACAGGAGGAGGACCGAGTCATGTTGAACCCCGTATCGCCACTGCCGTTAAAGGATCCGACGCTCTTTCGTCAGGCGAACTATCTGGACGGCAAGTGGATCGAGGCTGACAGCGGCCAGACCATCACCGTGAAGAACCCGGCCAGCGGGGAAGCAGTGGGCGAAGTGCCGAACATGACGGCGGCGGAGACTCGTCGCGCGATCGAGGCGGCCAACCGGGCATATCCGGCCTGGCGGGCGATGCTGGCCAAGGAGCGGGGGGCGATCCTGCGCAAGCTGTCCGACCTGATGCTGGCGAATGCGGACGACCTGGCTGTCATCATGACCGCCGAACAGGGCAAGCCGCTGAGCGAGAGCAAGGGCGAGATCGTCTACGCGGCCAGCTTCATCGACTGGTTTGCCGATGAGGCCAAGCGGATCTACGGCGACACCATCCCGCAGAACGCAAAAGGCCGCCGCATCCTGGTGCTGAAGGAGCCGATCGGCGTGTTTGCGGCGATCACGCCGTGGAACTTTCCCGCCGCTATGATCACGCGCAAGGCCGGCCCCGGTTGGGCGGCGGGCTGCACCGGCGTGATCCGGCCGGCGTCGCAAACGCCGTTCTCCGCGCTGGCGCTGGCGGTGCTGGCAGAGCGAGCGGGGATGCCGGCGGGGGTGTGCAACGTGCTGACCGGCGGGTCCTCGGCAATGGGCGGGGAGTTGACATCCAATCCGCTGGTGCGCAAGCTGTCGTTCACCGGCTCGACCGAGGTGGGGGCAAAGCTGCTGGCGCAGTGCGCGCCGACGGTCAAGAAGACCAGCATGGAGCTGGGCGGCAACGCGCCGTTCATCGTGTTTGACGATGCGGATCTGGATGCCGCCGTGGTCGGCGCGATGGGCAGCAAGTTTCGCAACACCGGGCAGACCTGCGTCTGCGCCAACCGGATCCTGGTGCAGGACGGCGTGTATGACGCGTTCTCTGCCAAGCTGAAGGCCGCGGTCGAGGCAATGAAGGTGGGCAACGGCATGGAGCCGGGTGTCAGCCAGGGTCCGCTGATCAACGCCGCCGCAGTCAGCAAGGTGGAGGAGCATGTCTCCAACGCGCTATCGATGGGCGCTCGGGTGGTAACCGGCGGCAAGAAGCACCGGCTGGGCGGCAACTTCTATGAGCCGACGGTGTTGGCGGACGTGCCGCACGATGCGCTGATCTTCCGTGAGGAAACGTTCGGACCGGTGGCGCCGCTGTTCCGCTTTCGGAGCGAGGAGGAGGCGATCCGGCTGGCCAACGACACCGAGTTCGGGCTGGCGGCCTACTTCTATGCCCGCGACATTGGCCGGATCTTTCGCGTCGGCGAGGCGCTGGAGTATGGGATCATCGGCATCAACGAGGGGATCATCTCGACCGCAGAGGCACCGTTCGGCGGGATGAAATCTTCTGGGCTGGGCCGCGAAGGCTCCAAGTACGGGATCGAGGATTACCTGGAGATTAAATATCTGGCGATCGGCGGCATCGGGACATAGCCCCGCCGCTCAAAGTCGGGCCGGGAGGCATTGGCGGTGCCTCCCGGCGCCATGTCACGGGATCTCGGCGATCGGCAGGATGCGCAGGTCCGCCACCATGGACTTGCCCTTGGTCTCCGGGCTGTAGAACAGGGTCACCACGAAGCTGATCAGGCCACCGACCGTGCCCACCAGCATCGGGACAGCAAATCCCATGTGCTGCTGCACGGCGAAGTAGGTCAGCACCGGCGGGACAAACCCGCCGACGACCGCGCCCATATGGTAGCAGAAGGCCGCCGCCGATGCTCGTATTTCGGTGGGAAACCGCTCGTTGGCGTAGCTGGGATTGATGCCGTAGATCGCGCCGGCAAACGCGCCTTGCATGGAAAACGCCAGCACGATTGTCGTGTAGTCGGTGGTCAGCAGGTAGACCGGCGCGATGGCGGCGCCGATGACCGCCGGGATGATCATTGCCCATCGACGGCCGATGGTGTCAGTCAGGCTGCCCCAGAAGAAGCTGGCGACGAAGGTCAGCCCGTTGGAGAACGCCAGCGGCCAGCCGACCTGAGAAGCGGTCAGGTGCAGTTCCCGGGTCATGTAGGTCGCGAACAGGCCGAAGATCGAGTAGTAGACGGTGAATGCGCTCATCAGCCACCAGCAGCAGGTGATGGTGTTCCACCGCACGTCCTTGCGGAAGATCGCGGCCAGCGGGACCTTGACCTCCGTTCGCGTGGCTTTCTGCTGCTTCTGGTTTTCGATCCAGACCTCTGGCTCCTTGACGTAGACGCGGATCCAGACGACGGCCAGCGCCGGCAGGACGCCCATCCAAAGCATGCCGCGCCAGCCGATCCAGTCGTATACGGTGGCATACAGCACGGCGGCGACCAGGTAGCCCAGCGCCCAGGATCCCTGCAGCACGGCCGACATCAGCCCACGTGACCGGGCCGGCCAGCTCTCCGTGGCCAGCGCGGCGCCGGCGGGCCACTCCGCGCCCATGCCGATGCCCAGCAGGGTGCGGAACACCAGCAGGAACAGGAACGTTGGCGAGAAGCCGGCGATGAAGTTGCAGGCGGAGTACCACAGGATGGAGATCATCAGCGGCGCGCGCCGGCCCATCCGGTCGGCCATCCAGCCGGCGGCGATCGCGCCCACGAAGCGCATCCACATGGTCAGCGAGCCCACCAGCACGACCAGCGTAAGGTCGGCGTTGAACTCCTTGGCGATCGGCACCAGCAGGAACAGGAAGACGGTGAAGTCGAAAGCGTCCAGCGTCCAGCCGAGCCAGGAGGCGATGAAGGCGTACCAGTTGTCTCTGGTGGGTTCGCGCCACCATGGGCCCGCGGCGGCGGGCCCCGAAGCATAGGACATGAAGGGTCTCCCTGGGTTGCGCTTTGGCAATCTATGTCTTGGCGCGGGGCCGGTTGACCCGCCTCCGCGGCGGCAGTCTGCCTGAACCTTGCGGCGCGTCAAATGGCAAATCCGAGCGCGGGTTGTGGCGGCTTGCGCCGGCGATTTTGCGGCTACACATTGATCGCAGGCAGAAGAGGATCGCCCGTATGGACTTCGACCTGTTTGTCATCGGCGGTGGTTCGGCCGGGGTGCGGTGCGCGCGCATCTCCGCCGGCTATGGCGCTCGGGTTGGCATCGCCGAGGAACGGTTCTGGGGCGGCACGTGCGTCAACATCGGCTGCGTGCCGAAGAAACTGCTGGTGCAGGCTGGCGAGTATGGCGGCTGGGCGGAGGATGCGGCGGGCTTCGGCTGGACGATCACCAAGGGACCGCACGACTGGGGCAAGCTGATCGCCGCGAAGGACCGGGAGATCGACCGGCTGGAGGGCATCTACCGCAAGCTGCTGACGAATGCTGGGGCGACGATCTTCGATGGCCGCGCGGTGCTGGTGGATGAGCATACGCTGGAGGTCGCCGGCCAGAGGATCACCGCCGAACGCATCGTCATCGCCACCGGCGGTTATGCGGAGCGTCCGGACATCCCCGGCGCGGAACTTGGCATCATCTCAGACGACGCGTTCTACCTGAAGACGATGCCGCGGCATGTGGTCATGGTGGGATCGGGCTATATCGCCGTCGAATTCGCCGGGATCTTCCGCGCGCTGGGGGCGGAGGTGCACCTGGTCTACCGGCAGCCGTTGCCGTTGCGCGGCTTCGACCTGGACATCCGCGAGGCGGCGGAGGCGGCGCTGATGGAGCAGGGCATCCACCTGCACCCGGATAGCAGGCTGGAGCGGCTGGAGGCCGACGGCGAGCGGCGCGTGCTGACTCTTGCCGGCGGGACGCGTATCGACACCGACCTGGTGTTCTTCGCCACCGGTCGGCGGGCCAACGTGCGGGGCCTTGGCCTGGAGAAGGCCGGGATCGAGCTGAACGCAAAGGAGGCCATCAAGGTTGACGAGCAACTGCGGACCTCATGCCCGCATATCTACGCCATGGGCGACGTCACTGACCGTATCAACCTGACGCCGGTCGCCACCGCGGAGGGGCATGCGCTGGCGGATACGCTGTTCGGCGGGCAGTCGCGTACGGTGCCGTTGTGGAACGTGCCCTCAGCGGTGTTCATGACGCCGCCGATCGCCACGGTGGGCCTGTCGGAGGAGAAGGCGAGCGCGTTGGGGCCGGTCGACATCTACCTGACGCGCTTCACGCCAATGCGTCACGCGCTGTCCGGGCGCGGCCGCAAGGCGACGATCAAGCTGGTGGTCGACCAGGCGACGCAGAAGATCCTGGGCGTGCACATGCTGGGCGAGGATGCGGCGGAGATCATGCAAGGGATGGCGGTTGCGGTGGTGATGGGGGCGACGAAGGCGGACTTCGACCGCACCATCGGCATACATCCGACGGCGGCGGAAGAACTGGTGACGATGCGCTCTCGCACGCGCAGCACGGATCTGGCGCAGGCGGCGGAGTAACTTTGTTGCATGCCACGCTGGCCGGCGCTGCCGGGCGGCTGTTGGACCGACGGTCATCGCACCGCCTGCGGCGGATGAGCACGCCGCATGGCTGGCACGACTGGTCACGCCGTTCGGCCATCGCCATCTTGCCGCGGTGTGCACCGTCGTCGTCCTGGTTCGTCCTGCCCATGTGCTGCTTGCCGCCAACCGCGATGAGCGGCTAGACCGGCCGTGGGATCCGCCTGGTGGCTATTGGCCGGGCCATCCCGCGACGATTGCCCCGCGCGACCGCCTGGCAGGCGGCACCTGGATGGGCGTCAACCGCTGGGGTGTTGTCGCGACGGTGCTGAACCGCCCTGGCACGCTGGGGCCGGCAACTGGCAAGCGAAGCCGGGGCGAACTGCCGTTGATCGCGCTGGACCAGCCCAGCGCGGCACAGGCTGCCGCGGCCATTGGGCGGCTTGATGCCGGAGGCTGGCGCGCGTTCAACATGGTGCTGGCCGACCGGACCGGGGCCTTCTTTGTCCGTGGCCTGGGACGGGAGCAGCCGCAGGTGGAACGTCTGCCGCCAGGTGTCTCGATGGTGACCGCGTATGATCCCAACGATCTGCAAAGCCCTCGCACGGCCCGGCACCTGCCGCGGCTGCGGGCGACCGAGCCTGCTGGGGTGCACGACTGGGAAGGGTGGCGGGTGATCCTGGCGGATCAGGGCGGCCAGCCGGCGGAACAGATTAACGTCGCCCCGCGCGGCGGCTTCGGCACGGTCTGCGCGTCCTTCGTAGTACTGCCGGCGGCGGGATCGCCGGTGTGGCTGTTCGCTGCCGGACCGCCGCATACTGCCAGCTTCCGGCCGGTCTTTTGCGACTGGGATACGACTGCTATACCGGCGCCGCGGGACCTATAAGCACGCACCGCATTGAATTTTTCCCGCCTCCGCATGATGCGCCGACTACTCAAGGAAACCCGCGATGGCCCGCCGCCGACAGCTCTACGAGGGCAAAGCCAAGATCCTGTTCGAAGGTCCGGAACCAGGCACCCTGGTGCAGTACTTTAAGGACGATGCCACCGCCGGGAACGGCGCGAAGAAGGGGATCATTACCGGCAAGGGCGTGCTGAACAACCGCATCAGCGAGCACCTGATGACTCGGTTGGGCGACATCGGCGTGCCGACGCACTTTGTCCGCCGGCTGAACATGCGTGAGCAGTTGATCCGCGAGGTGGAGATCATCCCGCTGGAGGTGGTGGTCCGCAACGTGGCTGCCGGCAGCCTGGCAACCCGGCTGGGGATCGTCGAGGGCACCCGCCTGCCCCGCTCAATCATTGAGTACTATTACAAGAACGACACGCTGAACGACCCGATGGTCTCGGAGGAGCACATCACCTGCTTCGGCTGGGCGAACACGGCGGACCTGGATGACATCGTGGCGCTGACGCTGCGGATCAACGACTTCCTGTCCGGCCTGCTGCTGGGCGTCGGCATTACCCTGGTCGACTTCAAGCTGGAGTTCGGCCGGCTGTGGGAGAACGAGGAGATGCGGATCATCCTGGCCGACGAGATCAGCCCGGACAACTGCCGGCTGTGGGACAGCAAGACCAACGAGAAGATGGACAAGGACCGGTTCCGCCGCGACCTGGGCAAGGTCGAGGAGGGCTATCAGGAAGTTGCCCGCCGGCTGGGCATCCTGCCGGAAGCCGGCACGCGCGACCTGAAGGGTCCGGAGCTGATGCAGTGAAGGCGACCGTGATCGTCATGCTGAAGGAGGGCGTGCTGGATCCGCAGGGCAAGGCGATCGCGCATGCGCTGGGCAGCCTGGGGTTTGCCGGCGTTCAGGATGTCCGTGCGGGCAAAGTGATCGAGATCGAGCTGGCGGAGAGCGATGCCGTCAAGGCGCGGGAGGCTGTGGAGGAGATGGCGCGCAAGCTGCTGGCAAATACGGTGATCGAGAGTTTTCGAGTCCAGGTTGGCGACTGAGGCAAGAGCATCGAAACGTGGGTCCAATCGGAGACTTGGGCATCTTTCCCGATCCCACCGCACCATGCCGCGTCGGCGGCTATCAAGTGCTGAAGAAGTGGCTAAGCTACGGCGACCAGTCGATCATCGGCAGGCCGCTGAACGCCGAAGAAGTCGCGCATTTCTAGCAAACCGCCCGCCGGATCGCCGCCATCCTGATGCTCGGCGCCGCTCTGGACAGCGCTTACCAGGACTGTGTCTCCGCACACGGGTCGTAACCACCGACGACTGAACGCCGTGCGTCTCAACCACGCGCCAATTTGCGTGGCCGTCCGCCCTTCGCCCCATTTGCCCGTGCGGCCTCGGCCTTGGCCGGAGACGTGGCCCTCCCGGCCTGACGCGCCATGAAAGATCTCGTCCCGAACAGGCCAGCAAGCAGCCCGGGGATCGACAAATCCACATCAATCTCCTCCCAACGCAACCCATAGCCCGCGCCGAGGATTTCCATCCGCGCAATCTGATCCTTGGTTGCGGTTTCCAACCCCTCCGCAAGGCGTGGCGGGAACGCAAAGGTGCAACCGTTTGTCAAGTCGATAACGACGCGATCGATCCGACGATTATAGCGTGCCGCGGCCGCGCGTGGCTCGCGCTGGCGTGCGGCTTCGCCGAGCTTCAGGGCAGCGTCGATCTCGGCTTCAGTCAACCCGGCCATGAATATCCTCCCAACGGCGTAACAGGAACGCCTGCTGTTCAGCCACGACGCTCATCGTGCGGCGAACTTCGCCACGGTTCATGCCATCGGCCCAGACCAGCGCGGGAGCACCGTCACCGCCTAGCAGATTGATTTTCGCCTCGCCCCGTCACCAAAGACATGGACATGAGTTGGCTGGTGATCGTTGACGAAAATGACCACGCGCAAGCCATAGGCACCGAGCACGGTGACCATGGTCGCAGATAACCCATCTTGATCGGTTTTTCAAGCCGGCGTTGAGCCTCGGCACTGTTGCCCCTTGCGCACAACCCTCAAGCCTCCGCCCCGATACCTGGCTGTCCCGGTATCACGCTGTGGAGCGCGGGCGCCGCTATCGTTCCGGGATGACGCGCTTGCTTGGTCTGCAAGGGCGCTTCAGGTTTTAGGTTGGGTCAACCGAAGACGGCGGCGCTCTACCCCGTGTATTCAACGATATAGAGGCCAGCGCTGAAATCGGTGACGTAGCACAACGCATTCCTGTCCACGAACACGTCCGCGGAGTGCAGCACAACCGGACGGTTTGGCCGTGGGTCGACCCATTTCGCCGGCGGCGGCGGCACGAACGCCGCGACCTCGTTCGGCCGGAACTGATCCTTGATATCGTAAACCCGCAGCCCGGCGTTTTGGTAGGTCGCGAAGATCAGTTCGGAGCTAACGAAGCTGCCGGGCCTGTTTTCGTGAATATTGTGCGGACCGAAATGGCCGCCAACCTTGAGGTAATCCTTGTCCGCCGGTTGCGGAAAGGTGGCAATGCTGACCGGATTGGACTTGACCTGGTTGTCGAACACCCAGATCGGCTTGAAGCCATCCTCCTGGTTGTCCAGCACCGTCTCATCGACCACGATCAACAGGTCGCGGTCGGGCAGCGGCAGCGCGTTGTGGGTGCCTCCGCCGAACGGGGGTGCCCAGACTTTGTGGACGATCAGGCTGGGGTTGGCCTTGTCCTTGACATCGACCACCGCCAGGCAGGCGTCGCGCCAACTGCAATAGGCAATGTCATCATGGACGATGGCGTGGTGCAGCCCGAAGCGGCCGTTCATGCTGGGCCATTTCGCCGTCTCGCCGGCCGCGATGTTCATGCCCGGCAGCCAGTATCTTCCGGCCAGACTGGGCTTCGTCGGGTCCCGCATGTCGATGGTGATCAGGATGTAGTCGGAAAACCCGTTCAGCAGCGCCGAAGCATAGGCCCAGCCGCCGCCCACGTACCACAGGCGATGCAAGCCGGTGCCTTCCACCGGCATGAAGCCGATCTGCCTGGGGTCGTCGGGCCTGGAAATATCGTAAACGGCCAGGCCTGCCGACCAGTCCCGGCCTGCTACATCGTTCTTGGCGTGATGGTCGACGGAGCCCTTGTAGTAGTTCTTCTCGTCCGCCAGTTCGGGTTGCGCAAACATGTCCTTGTTGTGGACGACCAACAGCAGATCATCGGACGCCTGCAGGTGCAGCGACCATGTGTTCGGTGGCGCAGCCACATATCGGACCGTCTTCGGCGCCTTGGGATCCCGCACGTCGACGACTGAGAAACCCTTCGAGAAGATGTGCCCGATATAGGCGTAGCCTCGGTGCACCATGATCTGCACACCATCACATCGGCCGCCTTGGTCGCTGTAGCCGACCAGGCGCATGTTGCTGGTGGCGTAGGCTGGTTTGGGCAGGGACTGGCTTGACATCGGCTGGTTCCTTGAGTTCCGGGTCCTGGAATTGGCGGCGCGCCCATGCCGCGACGGAAGTGGCGGCGCGCCCATACCGCGACCCGCCGTTACTTGACGCCCCAGATCGCCTTGTAATGGTCTTCATAGCCATTGTTGGGGTCAAAAATGTTCTGCGCGCCGCCATCCTTGTCGATGTTGTCGGGGGTGAACAGATGCACCGGTGGCACGTATCCGCTTGGCTTCACGCCGGCAAAATCGCGGTTCAATTCATCGATCAACTGCCAGCCTTGCAAATGCAACGGTTCAGCCACGGTGGCGATCTGATACTGTTTTTCGCGAATTCGCTGGAAGGCGGGCACCGAACCATCGCCGGCGGAAACCTGCTGGGGATAGCCGGTGCTGGCATCGACGCCTGCCGACACCAGCGACGGAACCGAGAAATCAAAATATAAATCGTTCACCGCGATCGAATAGGTCCAGGCTTTCGCATATTTCGACAGCAAGGACGTTGTCAGTTGCCCCATGCGGTTGGACAGATCGCCAATCGGGGTATCCTCGACGGCCAACACCTTGCAGCCTGAACACCCCTCGACCGCTGCCCTCTCGGCGTTGGTCTTCGCCGTGGCAATCGCATAAAGCGAGTCGGTGAACAGGATGACGCCGGCATGGCCATCCGACTTCACCACCGCATACAGGCCGGCGGCCTTGGCAACCTCAAGCGGATCGGTTGTCACGTTGTAGAACACCTGGGGAATGCCATCGACCTCACCGGCCTTGGGTCCGGAATGCCAGCCGACAATCTTGATGCCTTCGCTGGCCGCCTGCTCGACAACGGGCTGCTGCTCCTTGGCATCGATCGCGCCTAGGATGATGGCGTTGGGGCGCAACGCGATCGCCTGGGTCAACGCCGAGGTGCGCGCCGGGACTGAACCCTGGCCGTCCAGCACGCGGAACTGCCATCCGATCGTCTTGGCTGCTTCCGCAGCTCCATCGCCGGCGCCCTGTGCGCCGCCGTTGCGCTGGTCAGCCGACACATAGACGACCAGTTTCTTGCCTTGCGCCTTGGGCCCGGTGGTCGGGCCGGTCCAGGCCGTGACCGGCGCCGTGACGGTGGCGATGTAGGCCCTGGCTTTCTCCAGATAGGCGTCATCGGCCCGTGCGGCGGCGATCATCCCAAAGCAGGCCGTAGCCGCCGCCAGGCTGCGTATCATCGTTCCGTTCTTTAACATTGTTTCCCCCAGTTGATGGCTGACAGGCGGCTTAATGACTGATCGGCTGCCGACTGCGCCGCTGGCTGGCGAATAGGTGCCTGGCCAGTCGTTGTTTCAGCTTACCTCCCTGACGACGCGGGTTGGCCGCACCGTCGAACGACGGCGCTGCGCGAAGGCCGCCAGCGCGATGGAAATGACCAGCGTGGTTCCGTTAAACAGGGGCTCCACGAAAAAGGCCCCGCCCAACTGCTGTATGCCGGAGATGCCGACCGCCAGGATCAACACGCCGAACATCGTGCCCCAGACATTGACCCGACCTGGCTTGATGGTGGTCGAGCCGAGGAACGCGCCGACCAGGGCCGGCAGCAGATAGTCGAGGCCCACATTCGCCTGGCCGATCCGCAGTTTGGCGGCCAGAATGCATCCCGCGAAGCCGGCAATGGCCCCGGACGCGACGAACACGCCGACCACATAGGCCCTGACCGGGATCCCATTCAGCGCCGCGGCCTTCTCATTCGCGCCGATCGCATAGATGTAGCGGCCCAAGGGTAGCCGGTCACTGACCACCCACAGCACAACCGCCAGCACAACCACATACACGGCAGCGATTGGCACGCCGAACACCGAGCTCGTGTTCAGCGCGATGAACCCCAAAGGCAGTGCACCGATAACCTGCCGCCCGCCGGTAAGCCAAAGCGCGAGGGCGTAAAGGATCGTACCGATACCGAGGGTCGCGATGAATGAGTCGATCTGGGCGACTTCGACCAGCAGGCCGTTGACGAGGCCGGTCAGCGCGCCGCAGGCGATGACGAGCAGAACCGCCATCGGCCAGGGTAGGCCGAAGCTGACCTGCAGACTGATCGCCAGAATGTGCCACATGACGATGCCGAAGCCGACCGTCAGGTCGATGCGGCCGGCCATCATCGGCAAGGTCGCGGCCAAGGACAGCAGCGCGATGATCGCCTTGTCCGCCAGGATCGAGCGCGCATTCAGCGCGGTCGGAAACGTGTCCGGCAGCAGCAGCGAAAAGAAGACGATCAGTAGCAGCGTGATGATCGGCAGGCCGTAAACCGGCAGCAGCCGTCCCAGCGCCTGCCCGCGCGTCAGCGAGGCGAGTTCGGTTGCGGTCGGCTCAAGCGCATTGGATTTAATGGACTGCATGAACGTCCGGCCCGGGATCGATGGGAAGTGAAGCAATGCAGTCTGTTGGATGCAAAAGCTTGGCGGACGCCGCGGCCAGCAGGTTCTCGACGGAAAGGTCGGCGGCGCCGAGGCCGGCGACGACACGGCCGCGATCGAAAACAACCGCGCGGTGGCAAACCTTGGCAACCTCCTCGAAATCCGTCGAAATGATCACGATGGCGGCGCCGGCTTGCAGGGCCACGTCGAACAGCCGGTAGATCTCGGCCTTCGCGCCGACGTCGACGCCCGCGGTCGGGTCCTCGAAGACGTACACCTTCGCGGCCAGATGCAGCCACCGCCCGACGACGACCTTCTGTTGATTGCCGCCGGACAGCAGCTCGATGGCCAGCGCAGGATCGTTCGGCCGCAGGCCCACCCGCGCACCCTGCTCGTGCGCCGCCCGGCCTTCCCGGCCCGGCCTCAGGAAGGAATACAGGCGCAGCCCGGCGGCAAGGGGATTGAGAAACAGATTCTCCCGTACGCTCAGGTTCGGCATGATGGAATCGGCGACCCGGTCGGCGCAGACAAGGTTGATGCCCAACGCCATCGCCTCACGCGGCGACCGAGCCGATATGGTTCTGGCGTCGAGGCGGACGGTTCCGCCGGTGGTCGGAACAACCCCGAACAATGCACGGCCGATGGTTTCGTGACCGGCGCCGCGCAACCCGACAAACCCAACGATTTCGCCGGCGTGAATCTCACAGTCGACCGGGCCGACCGCATCCACCATGACTTGTTCAAGCACCAGCCTGGGCGCACCCGAACGTTCGGGTGGGCGACGGAAAACCTGGGATGGTTCACGTCCCACGATCAGCAAGATCGTTTCATCCGGAGTGGTTGCACCGACAAACCGCTCTCCGGCGACACGGCCATCGCGCAGCACAACCATCCGGTCGGCGATTTCGAACACCTCGTCCAGCCGATGCGACACGTAAATCATCGCAACCCCAAGCTCACGCAGGCGGCGCAGGGCGTCGAACAGCCGGGCCACCTCATCCGCCGGAAGGCTGGCGGTGGGTTCATCCAGAACGAGTATCGCGGGCTGAGCGGCGAGAGCCCGGGCGATTGCCACCAGTGACTTCTCGGTCCGGCTGAGATCCTGGATGCGCATGTCCGGATCGATGCCAGCGCCCAGAGCGCGCAGTGCGACAGCCGCGCGTTGCCGCGCCGCAGGCCAGTTGATCATGCCGCGGCGGCGCGGAAATCCGAGCGTGATGCAGATGTTCTCGGCAACGGTCATCCAGTTGATCAGGCCAAGATCCTGGTGAATGAAGGCAATCGGCAGGCGCCTTACCGATCCCGTGACGTCGTCGCCGCGAAAGCTGACGCTGCCGCTGTCCGGGGTATAGACGCCGGCGAGTATTTTAATCAGCGTCGACTTGCCGGCGCCGTTCTCACCCAGCAGCGCCAGGATTTCGCCGCCATTCAGGCGCAGGCTGACGTCATTCAGCGCCTGGGTTCCGCCAAACTGCTTCGATATGCCGTCTACGGACAACAGGCCGCGGTCGCTGGTGGCCGGTGGCTTCGGCCACGAACCGGGCAGGCCCTCAGAACCTGACTGCTTCAGGTTGACGTCATCAGGCCCTGGCTTGCTGTATATCAGAGGGCGATTCACATCTGACGCTGGATCAACCCCGGACGATCGCGTCCTAACCCGCTGCTCACGGTCCACAATCTTTTCCTCCCGTCGGGCGATGTGCCGTTCTTCGCGGCAGCCGGAGCCCTGTTTGCAATAGTCAGTCATTTCCTGGCTGCGGGCAAACCCCCGTCGGCTGACGCTGGAATCCATTGGTGGTTTCTGGCAACGTGCCGCCGATGACGGACACCTTGCACCTGCCCCGCGCCTTGGCAGCTCGCTTATGAGAGCGGGCATCGTCATCTTCCCGGGCATCAACCGCGAGCGCGACATGGCTATCGCGTTAGAGGCATCATTTGGCGCACGACCGAAAATGGTCTGGCACAAGGAGACCGACCTGTCGGGCATCGATCTGGTTGTCCTGCCGGGTGGCTTCAGCTTTGGCGACTACTTGCGGTGCGGCGCGATGGCGGCGCACTCACCCATCATGCCGGCGGTGCACGACCATGCGGCGCGGGGCGGCTTCGTGCTGGGTGTGTGCAACGGCTTCCAGATCCTGACCGAGGCAGGCATCCTGCCTGGTGCGCTGCTGCGCAACGCATCATTGCGGTTCCTGTCGATGGATTGCCACCTGCGCGTCGAGCGCGCCGATACCGCGTTCACCCGGCATTACCGGCAGGGCCAGACCTTTCGGGCAGTGATGGCGCATGGCGACGGCAACTACCATGCCGACGCGGCGACGCTGGACCGGCTGGAGGGAGAGAACCTGGTTGCCCTGCGCTACGCAACTTTGTCCGGCGCAGTGACGCCGGAGGTCAACCGCAACGGCAGCGCACGCGGGATTGCCGGCATTCTGAGCCCCAACCTGCGGGTGCTCGGCATCATGCCGCATCCAGAGGACCTAGTGGACCCACTGATGGGGGGCGCTGATGGCAAGGCGCTGTTCGATGCGCTAGCCGCGGCGTAAGACAGCCGGATGAACGCAATTGTCGACGAATCGCTTGCCCGCAGCTTCGGCCTCAGTGCCGAGGAATATGCCCGCGTGGTTTCCATCATGGGCCGCACGCCTAGCTTTACGGAGTTGGGCGTGTTCAGCGTGATGTGGTCCGAGCATTGCAGCTACAAGTCATCCCGCGTCTGGCTGAAGCAGTTGCCGACCAAGGCACCATGGGTGATCCAAGGGCCGGGCGAGAATGCCGGCGCGGTCGACATCGGCGATGGTCTGGCGGCGGTGTTCAAGATGGAGAGCCACAACCACCCCAGCTTCATCGAGCCCTATCAGGGGGCTGCCACCGGGGTGGGAGGCATCCTGCGCGACGTCTTCACCATGGGGGCGCGGCCGATCGCCAACCTGAACGCGCTGCGCTTCGGCTCGCCGCAGCATCCGCGCACCCGCCGGGTGGTGGATGGCGTGGTGCGTGGCATCGGCGGCTACGGCAACTGCGTTGGCGTGCCAACGGTGGGTGGCGAGATCAATTTTCATCACGCCTATGACGGCAACCCTTTGGTCAACGCGATGACGGTCGGGGTCGCGCCGAAGGATCGGATCTTTCTGTCCGCCGCGGCGGGTGTCGGCAACCCGGTGGTCTATGTCGGCTCCAAGACCGGGCGGGACGGCATTCATGGGGCGACGATGGCCTCCAGCGCGTTTTCAGCCGATTCCGAGGACAAGCGGCCGACGGTGCAGGTCGGTGATCCGTTTACCGAGAAGCTGCTGATCGAGGCGTGCCTGGAGCTGATGGCGACGGATGCGATCGTCGCGATTCAGGACATGGGTGCGGCGGGCCTGACCAGTTCCTCGGTGGAGATGGCGGCCAAAGGCGGGGTCGGCATCGAGCTGGACCTGGACCAGGTGCCGGCGCGCGAGACGGGCATGAGCGCCTATGAGTTCATGCTGTCGGAAAGTCAGGAACGCATGCTGATGGTGCTGCGCCCCGACCGTGAGCAGTTGGCCCGGGGCATCTTCGACAAGTGGGACCTGGCCTTCTCGGTGATCGGGCGGATAACCGACACCGGGCGCATCGTAGTGCGGCATCTGGGGATTGTGGAGGCGGATATCCCGCTGACGCCGCTGAACGAGCAGGCGCCGCTGTACACCCGCCCGACGGTCGACACGCCGCGGTCGGAGAAGCTGAATCCGGCGCGGATCGAGGACCGACTGGGCCTTACCCGAGCGCTGGAGCGGCTGGTAGGATGCCCGGATCTGTGCTCGCGCGCCTGGGTATGGGACCAGTATGACAGCACGGTGGGCGGCCAGACAGTAAAGCGGCCGGGTGCGGCCGATGCCGCTGTGGTCAAACTGGAGGGGCTGAAGCGGGCGCTGGCGCTGACGACGGACTGCACGCCGCGCTATTGCCTGGCCGACCCAGAGACTGGCGGGGCGCAGGCGGTGGCCGAGGCCTGGCGCAACCTGACGGCGGTGGGTGCAAGGCCGCTGGCGATCACCGACAACATGAACTTCGGCAACCCGGAGAAGCCCGAGATCATGGGCCAGTTCGCCGCCGCGATCCGAGGCATGGCGGCGGCCTGCGAGGCGCTGGACTTCCCGGTCGTGTCGGGCAACGTCAGCCTGTACAATGAGACCGAGGGCAGAGCGATCCTGCCGACCCCTGTCATCGGCGGGGTTGGTGTGCTGGACGATGCCGCACTGGCGGTGGGGCTGGCGCTGCCGCCCTGGCTGGACATCGTACTGATCGGTAACAGCACCGGCTGGCTAGGGCAGTCGATCTGGCTGCGGGAGATCGCTGGGCGCGAAGATGGTGCGCCACCGCCGGTCGATCTGGCGGTGGAGAAGGCGAACGGCGACTTCGTGCGAACGCACATCCTGAACGGCACGATCCGTGCCTGCCACGACGTCTCCGACGGCGGGGTGCTGGTGGCGCTGGCGGAGATGGCAATGACCAGCGGCATCGGTGCGCGCATGATGACGCACCCGCGCGACGTTCCCGGCCATGCCTTCTGGTTCGGCGAGGATCAAGGCCGCTATCTGGTGGCGGTGGCGGACCATATTGCGTTCACCCGCCTGGCAGAGACCGCCGGCGTTTCGGCGATGCGGCTTGGGACCTCCGGCGGGCAGGATTTGACTCTGCCAGATGGCGGCACGATATCGGTTGCAGCATTAAAGTCTGCGCATGCCAGGTTCTTCCCCGCCTGGATGGATGGGACCAGCAGCGAGAAGGACATAGCGTGATGGCGATGGCGGCCAATGAGATCGAGGCGTTGATCAAGGCGGCGCTTCCCGATGCGCAGGTCACGATGGAGGACCTTGCCGGCGATGGCGACCATTACGCGGCGACCGTGGTCAGCGAACAGTTCCGCGGACTGTCGCGGGTGCGGCAGCACCAGATCATTTATGCGGCGCTGCGCGGCCGGATGGGCGGCGAGCTTCATGCCCTTGCATTACAGACCTCGGCACCCGAATAATCAGGTCAGAAGGAGTTCACAGCATGGCCGACACGATTTCCGAGCGTATCCAGAGCGACATCGAGAAGAACGATGTGATGCTTTACATGAAGGGCACGCCGATGTTCCCGCAGTGCGGGTTTTCCGCCCGGGTGATCCAGATCCTGACCCACATGGGGGTACCGTTTCAGACCGCCAACGTGCTGGAGGATATGGAGCTGCGTGAGGGTGTGAAGCAGTTCTCCCAATGGCCGACAGTCCCGCAGCTATATGTCAAGGGCGAGTTCGTCGGCGGCTGCGACATCGTGACGGAGATGTACCAGAGCGGCGAGCTGGAGACTTTGTTAAAAGAGCATGGCGTCCCCGTGAAGGCTTAGCCACCGCGGCGCCAATGGACCTGGTGCCTGCTGGTCCAGCTCGTTAACAGGTTGTTCACCCGAGTGAAGTAGCATCCTGATCTTCACTCGGGTGATCTGTGTGCGTATCGCCGTCATCATTCCTGCGTTCAATGTGGCGCCATTCCTGGGGCAGACCCTAGGATCATTGCTGCGTCAGACGCATGCCGACTGGACCGCCGTGGTAGTCGACGACGGGTCTGTCGATGCATCAGCGGAAGTGGCGGCGGCTTTCGTGGACAGCCGGATCCGCGTGCTGCGGCAGATCAACGCCGGGGTCTCGGCGGCGCGCAACAGCGGGCTGCGGGTTGTTTTCGGCATGGACCTGAAGGATCGACCGGCCGAAGCAGTGATGTTTCTTGATGGCGACGACTGGCTGGCACCGGATGCGCTTTCGGCGCTTGCACATGCTTTGAGCCGTTCGCCGGAAGCGGTCGCCGTAAGCGGATGCTTTGCCCGTGCGGATGCAAACGGCGCGATCTTTCCGGCGCCCCTGCCGCCGCAGGGAGACTTGCTGGAGCGGCTTTTGACCCAAAACCTCTTTGCCAATGGCGGCCACGTCCTGATCCGCGGTGCGGCGGCGGAAGCCGTGGGTGGGTTCCGCACTGATCTGATCTACGGCGAAGACTGGGAATACTGGACGCGCCTGGCGCTATCCGGCCCGTTCGCCTCGGTTGCCGCTACCGCCCCTGTCCTGTTCGTGCGTGAGCGAACTGGCAGCGCCTATAGGTCCATGGGCACCAACCCTAGCGTCTACCAGTCTGCACGAGATGCAATCTACCGCAATACCAGCTTCGCCGCCCGTCTCGGGCCGGCGCGGCTGGCGCGGCTGTCCCACCAGGAAGCGGCGGAGAGAGCCTGGGCGATTGGGAGAGAAATGATCCGGCACGGCCGAATGTTGGAGGGGCAGGGTTGGCTGGCGCATTCTTTGAGGCTTATGCCCCGGATGAAGCGTCTGCTGATGATTGGTTTGTCGTGGCTGCGGGTTGGTCCGTTCCGGCCTTACCCATCGGCTCGGTCACAAGAAGTTTCACTGGTCTCGCCAGTGTGATTGACAGCGGCGGTAGATTCTGTGCCAACTATTCCGTGCAATCGTATTTGGCTTGCCTTTCTGCGCTTCCGTCTTCGGGTGCCTCAGGAGGTCCAAAGACCCGGTTGTCTTTAGCATCATGTGATCGTGCATGACGCCTGGACGGAGATTTACGCAGACATGGCTACCGGCACAGTCAAGTGGTTCAACACCACAAAAGGTTATGGATTCATCATGCCGCAGGATGGTGGCAAGGATGTGTTTGTCCACATCACCGCGGTTCAGGCCGCTGGTCTTCGCGGGCTGGACGAAGGACAGAAAGTTTCGTTTGAAGTTGCCATGGAGCGTGGGAAGTCCACGGCAACAAACCTGAAGCCGATGTAGGCCTCAGGCCGGCTTTTCGAGGCGGCCGGTTGGTGGGACAGCCGGCTGTCATTCTGAGGGAGACAAGACCATGGCCGTCGGAACGGTTAAATGGTTTAACGCGACCAAAGGGTATGGCTTCATCATGCCGCAGGACGGCGGCAAGGACGTATTCGTTCACATCACGGCAGTACAGGCGGCAGGCCTTAAAGGCCTGAACGATGGTCAGAAGGTCAGTTATGAGGTTGCCATGGAACGCGGCAAAGCGGCGGCAACAAATCTCAAGCTGGCGTGACCGCCGGCTCCAGATTGGGGTCAAGGCCACGGGTTTGGAAAGTAGCACTGCGTGATCTCCACTTCCTGACGGGCGTTCATCAGTAGCGGATTTTGATGCTCAGGCGCCGAGACAGGCAGCTTACGAATTGGATCCTGCCATGATCCCCTCGCCGGGATACTACGTATTGCCCTGACAGCTTACTCGGCTGCTTCCGTTATCTAGACCGCCTTCAGGCTGACTAGAACAGTCAGTGCGGTTTAGCCCATTGCCTTCGCGAGCAACTTTATCAGCGCGACTAGTCCAGTCAGGTTGATGTTGCTCTAGTGTATGCGAAGACAGATCAGCCTACATGATCTTGTGTCCAGTAACGTCACTCTATGTTACATGACGGAGATGAAGCTCTGCATAGATAATGGTCGTCTGTCTCGCTCGCACATTAGGAACCTGTGACATGGCTCGCGCGATTTCGTTCGTTGGGGTTGCTTCGGTTTTGGCATTGAGCGCCTGCGCGGTTGCACCTCCGCAAGGGCCAAGCGTCTTGGCGCTGCCACCGCAGGGCAAGACCTTCCAGGCGTTCCAGCAGGATGACTTCACCTGTCGTGGTTACGCGAACCAGCAGACCGGGGGTGCCTCCGCCGCGCAGGCAGCGACAAACAGCGGTGTGGGCAGTGCGGTTCTGGGCACCGCTCTGGGTGCGGGCCTAGGCGCTGCGCTTGGGTCCGTGGGCGGTGCCGTCGGCGCTGGTGCGGCGATTGGCGGGGCCACCGGGTTGCTGGCCGGCAGCGCGATCGGAGCCGGCAACGCCCAGGCGGCGGGCGGCAACGTGCAGGCTCGGTATGACTCGGCCTATACTCAATGCATGTATTCCAAGGGTAATACTGTGCAGAGCGCGCCGAGCGGCTATGCCGGCGGCTACTATGGTCCAGGATACTATCCGGGGCCGTACTATGGCTATGGTCCGGGGTTCTATGGTCCTACAGTCGTGGTCGGCGGCGGCTTCGGCTACGGATGGCACCATCATTGGTGACCCGGTTGACGGCAGGGTCGGACGAGGCGTTGCCTTCGCCCGATCCCGCTGTGACTGTCAGGCTGATTACCTGGTATATCCCTCCAGCTCATCCTGTGCCCAATCAGTAACCTGCTCGATCGTCTGACCCTGGCGTAGACGGGCGAACATCTGGTTATGCACCCCACGGCTGTAGATCTGCACGGCGATCTCCGGCGCCGCCTCAGAGGCGGTGAGTGACGGCCTCTGCCCGCTCTCCGGACGCATCGGATAGTTGTAGACGGTGCCGGTCGGTGGCCCAACCTCCTGCCAGATCTTGAAGTCGTTCAGCCTGGCGTAAGGCGGCAGGTCGTAGCCCTGGCTAGTGACATCGCGGGCCTCGACATTCTCCCGCTGCATCAGAAACTCGATCAGGTCCTTGCCGGCGGATTTGTTCTGGCTGAAGCGATAGGCACCCCAGAAATAGCTCTGCGTCGGGACAAAGCGGCCTTTCGGACCAGCGGGGGCCGGGAATGTCCAGCAGTCGGCGGCCACTTCGGGTGCGTCGCGCTTGGCGACAGCCCAGGCCGATGGCGGATTGAAGATCAGCGCGGACTTGCCGGAGATCAGGGCGCGGTTGTTCGATGCGTCATCATAGCTGACGGCGTCGGAGGGATAGAACCTGACCAGCCGTTGCGCATATTCCAGCGCCTGGCGGGTGCCATCGGACTTCAACTGCGACTTGCCCTCGGCGTCCACCAGGGTGCCGCCGAACGCGGCGAAGATGGCGCCGTGGACGTCAGTCCCGTCGGTGTTCAGGCCACCGCCCATCCCCATGGCGAAGGTGAAGTTGTCCTTCGCCGCCAGTTCGGCATAGTGAATAAACGTCTCCCACGTCCAGTTGTCCTGCAGCGCGTTCTTCTCAGTATGGGTGGGATACATGGCTTGCAGGTCCAGGCCGTGCTTCTGGAACCAACTGATCCGGGCGCAAGGCGGCTTGGTCTGGGTGCCGCTGCTGGAGGGCACGGCAGCCCAATGTCCCTGATACGTCGCCAGGTAGCTGCAGACGCTGTTCACCTCTCCGTTGGCCTGCGTCAGGCGCTTCATCTGCTCATCCACCGGATCAAGATACTCGGCGTAGTTCTGCACGTCCCAGGTAATGAACGTCATCACGTCATGACCGGCCTTCGCCTGCGTTTCAGCAGCCGGCGTCAGTTCCAACTTGCCGCCCGTGGTGGTAATGAAGTCGGCAGTCACATCGACCTTGTTCTTGGCGGCCCAGGTATCGACCTGTTGCTGCATGGTCTTGTTGGCCCCTGGCACCCAGTGGTCCCAGAAGCCGACGTTCAGCCGGCCCGCCGCGCCGGCGGTGCGGATGTGCACCAATGGCAAGGCAGCGGTGGCGGCACCTAGTTTGATAGACTTCCGGCGTGAGATGGCGTGAGGCTTTGACATTTGAGGCTCCCTGTTCGGCACGCTGGCCGTAGCCGTTCCGCCACCCGGTTGGCCGGGTCGACAGGATATTTTGTCGGACTATGAGCCGAACCATCGGTGCGTGCCAAGGGCACGCTACGCTGGCGTCAGCGGCCGGGTGCAGATACACAAGCCGCACTGCAGCCGGCCAGGGCAGAGGGAAGTGCTGTATCTGTTGCATGGTTCAGGCGGCTGCAGGGATTGGCGCCGCCTGATCATGCGGTGCAGGCTGTGGAGCCTTTCAGACCAACCTGGCGTCGAGAGTGATCGTCGCGTTCAGCACCTGGGAGACCGGGCAGTTCTCCTTGGCGCCGGTCGCCAGTTCGAGGAATTTCGCTTCCTCCAGGCCAGGCACCTTCGCCTTCAGAACCAGGTGAACCGCGGCGATCTTCCAGCCGCCAGGGATCTGCTCCATCGTCAGGTTGGCCTCGCAATCAAGCTGTTCCGGCGGATGGCCGGCACCGCTGAGCTGGAACGCCGTCGCCATGCTGAAGCAGCCTGCATGGGCTGCAGCGATCAGTTCCTCGGGGTTGGTGCCCTTGCCGTCACCGAACCGCGCGTTGAAACCGTAAGGCGTGTCTTTCAGGGTGCCGCTCTGGGTGGTCAGGCTGCCAAGACCGTCCTTACCCGAGCCCTGCCACTTGGCCAATGCATGCCGTTTGATCTGTGCCATTCTGCTCTCTCCTGTCTAGACCGGTTTCCGTTCGCCTTGGCTCACGGACCCCGCTCTAACTCGTTGTTTGATCGCGTGATTCACCGTTCCGGTGATGCGACCTGCTCGGATCACGCTTGTCTTATGACTTCCCCCGGGTTTGCGGAACAATGGTTCACCAGCGGCGGGTTGCAACCCGCCGCTGGTGAAGGGGGATGGATCGAGATCACGCCGGTCGGGTAGGACCGAATTAGAGTGGGATCGCCCCCTTCTTTTCCACAAGGCCCGAACGGATACCGGGGGTGTGATGCCCCGGATGACAAGCATGGGACAGGAAAAGACATGGGACAGGAAAAGATGAGCCACGCCATAGCACCCACAGCGGATCAAGTCACCCTCGGCGTCGATGTCTCGAAAGATACCCTCGATGTCCACCTCCACCCGCAGGGCATCGCCCAGCAATTCACCAACGACCCTAAAGGCCACAGCAAGCTGATCGCCTGGATCACCCCCAGGCAGCCGACACGCATCGTCTTCGAGGCCACCGGCGCCTATCACCGTGCTCTGGAATTGGCGCTGGGCCGCGCCGCGCTGCCCGCCGTCAAGGTCAACCCGCTGCAGGCCCGCCGCTTCGCCGAGGCCACCGGCAAACGCGTCAAGACCGATACGGTCGATGCCGCCATGCTGGCCCGCTTCGGCGCCATCCTGCAGCCCGACATCCCACCCGCCAAGGACGAAACCATTGACACGCTGGGCGAACTGCTGGCCGCACGGCAGGCTTTGGTGAAGGACCGAACCACCGCGCTCAACCGCAGCAAGACCCTCACGCTGGCCCTGCTCAAGCGCCAAAGCCAGCAACACCTCAAGCAGATCGAAACCCAGATCCAGGCCATCGATCGCCAGCGGACAACCATTCTGGCCGCCCATAAGAGGCTCAAGGCCCGCTTCGACATCCTTGTCAGCATTCCTGGCCTGGGCGCCGCCAGCGGCCTCGCCCTGCTCATCGACATGCCCGAACTCGGCACCATGGATGCCAAACAGGCCGCCAGTCTCGCCGGACTGGCGCCCGTCACCCGGCAATCGGGCACCTGGCAGGGGAAAAGCTTCATACAGGGCGGCAGAGCCAACCTTAGGCAGGCCATCTACATGCCAGCCCTCGTCGCCATCCGCTTCAACCCGCCGCTCAAAGCCAAATACCTGGCGCTGCGTCAGGCCGGTAAACCCGCCAAGGTCGCCATCGTCGCCATCATGCGCAAGCTGGTCATTATCGCCAACGCGCTGCTGCGCGATACGCGCACATGGACGCCAGAAGTGGCTTGACCAAGACGGATACTCTAAGGGCGCCCGAGGCAGGCCGCACCAGGGATGACTGCAGGATAGAGCGGGAAAGCTGACGGTTGAAGCCGTCGGACTGCGGATTCCCGTGCGGGCACAATCCGACCGGATGGTGTGGTGTCCGCGGCTTATTCGGCTGCCAAGGCAACGGCGGCGACCTCCTCGCGCATCCAGACGGCGATGTCGTGGAACACCGCGCCACCGAACGGCGGCCCGGGGTCGTCGCTGGTCAGGGCGTTGATGCCGATGCCGTTCTCAAAGTACTCACTGGACCAGATGCTCTCGGCGACCAGCACGCCCGGCTGCTGGCCCTCGGCGATCCTGGCATGCAAGACGACCTCACCACGGATGTTGCCCAGCCGGACCTTGGCGCCGTCGGTCAGGCCAAGGCGGCTGGCGTCGTCGGGATGCATCAGCACGGTCGGCCGCCCTTCCCTGCGCCGGCTCGAGGGCGTCTCGGTAAAACTGGTATTGAGGAAACTACGCGCTGGCGCGGTGATCAGGCGGAACGGCGCATCGGCGTTGCTGGCCTCGATGTTGTCCAGTTGATCCGGCAGCTTCGGCATTACCGCGTGCCGGTCGCCCAGCGCCTGCCAGTCGGGGGCAAAGTGGAAGCGTCCGTCCCGGGTGGCGAAGCCGTCCAGGAAGTGGGCGGTGCGGAACGGCGGAATCTTGTCGATCCAGCGCTGCTGGCGGACCGTCTCGAAGTCGGGGTAGCCGGAAGCCTGCAAGGTCGCGGCGACGATCTCCTTTGCGGTCATCTCGAAGCCGCGATGCCGGGCGCCCAAGCGGGACGCGAGGCCTTGCAGGACCTCGTGGTTGGATCGGCACTCGCCGGGCGGGTCGATCAGTTTGGGACCGAGTTGCAGGTGGCTGTGGCCGCCGGCCTGGTACAGGTCGTCATGTTCCATGAACATCGTCGCCGGCAGCACGATGTCGGACCAGCGCGCGGTCTCAGTCATGAACTGCTCATGCGTGGCGACAAACAGGTTGTCGCGGGAGAAGCCGCGGCGCACCCGGTTGCTGTCGGGGCACACCGTCAGCGGGTTCTGGTTCTGGATGATCATGGCGTTGACCGGCGGGCCGCCGGCCAGTTCAGCCGGGTCACCGGTCAGTACGCTGCCCACCCGGCTCATGTCCAGCGCACGGATCGACGGGTCGATCGTGTCGAGGCCCTCGATCAGGGTCTTGTCGAGGCGGTAGATCTCGCGGTTGGACCACAGCGCGCCGCCGCCCTCGTGCTGCCAGGCACCAGTGACCGCCGGCAGGCAGGTTACGGCGTGCATCGCGGCGGCGCCGTTGCGGCTGCGGGCGAAACCGTAGCCGGCACGGATGAAGCTGCGCCGGGTGCGCCCGTAGAGGGCGGCAAATTCCTCGATGATGGCAACAGGCAAACCGGTGACGCCGCTGGCCCACTCCGGCCCGCGGTCGCGAAGATGCGCCTCCAGCACGCTGGGCACGTCGGTGTAGGCAGCCATGTAATCGCGGTCGGCGTAGCCGTCGCGGAAGGCGACGTGCATGACCGCGCAAGCCAGTGCCGCGTCGGTGCCCGGGCGCGGTGCCAAGTGCAGATCGGCCACGGCGGCGGTGGGGGTTTTGTAAGGGTCGATCACTACCAGTCTGGCGCCGCGTTCCTTGCGGGCCCGGCCAACATGGGTCATGACGTTGACCTGGGTGGAGACCGGGTTGCCGCCCCAGACAACGATCAGGTCGGACTTCGCCATCTCTCTGGAATCGACGCCGCGGGTGGCGCCGGTACCGGCGCGCCAGCCCATCTCAGGCAACGACGTGCAGATCGTCAGCTTCTGGCGAGAGTAGCGCATGACGTTGCGCAGCCGGTTGATGCCGTCGCGCTGCACCAGGCCCATCGTGCCGGCATAGTAGAACGGCCAAACCGTTGCCGGCCCATGCCTCGCCGTTTCCGCGGCGAACCGCTCAGCAATACGGTCCAAGGCCTCGGTCCAGGCGATGGGGCGGAACTGGCCGCTTCCCCTCGGACCGGTCCGTAGCAGCGGCCGGGTCAAGCGGTCCGGATGATGGATCCGTTCAGCGTAGCGCGCCACCTTGGCGCAGATCACGCCGGCGGTGTAGCTGTTGTCCTCGGCGCCGCGGACCTTGCCAATGCGTCTGCCGTCCAGCACCTCCACCGACAGCGCACAGGTGGATGGGCAGTCATGGGGGCAAACCGAAGCCTGGATAGCGCTGGACATGCCTGCCAACCTAGGCGGAGAAGGCGTGGCCGCGCAAATGACTGGTTAACGAGGAGAGCAGCGTCAGCCGGTGAACGTTCCCACGATGTCCTGATGCAAGGCACCGATCTCGCGCTGGACCGAGTCGAGGAAGGGCGAGAGCTTGCGCGAGGTCACCGCGGTGACGTTCTCATAGGTCATCATGCCGTTCAGTTGGTCCAGGCGCTCCAGCGCTTCGGGCATGCGCAGGAAGTAGCGGGCGCGAAGCTGGGTCAGGTGCCATTCGACCTGCGCGAGGTTCAGCCCCACCGAGCGGGGGAATGCGGTGTTGGCGAGCATGAAGCAGGCGACCTCGTGGGGACGATAGCCGCCGGGATGCTCCCGCCGATAGGCATGGTAGCCGGCGGCGGCGCGTAGCAAGGCGTTCCATTGCCCGGCGTCAATGTCGATATCGGCGGCATCCGCCTGCGGTGCCAGGGCGTGGAAGCGGGTGTCGAGCAGACGCGTAGTCTGATCCGCGCGTTCCAGATAACGTCCGATCATGTAGAAATGCCAAGCCTGGTCACGGTAAAGCGTGCCCTCGGTGATGCCGGTATGGGCCTGAGCGCCGTCCTTAAGCATGGCGCAGACGGCGGTGAAATGGTTGGGGGCGATGGTCGCGGCGTTCAGCGCGCGGATCTTGCCGTGGAAGACGTTGATCTGCAGCCACATTTCCGTCGAGATCAAGGCCCGCAGCGTGCGCGCATTCTCTCGGGCGGCGAGGATGAAGCCCTGAACGGAGGTGGGGCTGGTCTCATCCAGCAGGTAGAACTCACCGACGCTGCGCTGGGTCGCCTCGGCGTGCTTCTTGTAGAACTCGGTCAGGTCGCCGTTGATGCGCGGGATCGACAGCCAGTTGCGGGTGTCGTCGGCGTCGCGGGCGAAGGTGTTGGTCACGTCGAGGATGCGGGCCAGGTTCTCGATACGCTCCATGTAGCGGGCGAGCCAGAGCGTGCTTTCAGCATGGCGGGCGATCAGGTGCACCTTGTGCGGCTGGAAACGCTGCCGGGGGTACGGTTGAGCGTTCTGCCCGGAGTTCTGCTGAACGTTCTGCCCCGGGTTCTGCTGAGCGTCCTGCAGCCAGTTCTGCGCCGGGCTCTGGCCGGTGTCCTGGGGGGAACTCTGCTGGGGCATCGGCATCAAGCAAGCACCCAGGTGTCCTTGGAGCCGCCCCCCTGCGAGGAGTTCACCACCAGGGTGCCGGCGCGCAGGGCCACGCGGGTCAGGCCGCCGGGCAGCACCCAGGTGTCCTTGCCGGTGACAGCAAAGGGGCGCAGGTCGACATGGCGCGGCCGCACGCCGTCAATGCACAGGGTGGGTGAGACCGACAGCTTCAATGTTGGCTGGCTGATGTAGTTAGCCGGATCGGCCTGCAGCAGGCTGCGGAAGTCGGCAAGCTCCGCCTTGGTGGCGTGCGGGCCGATCAGCAGGCCATAGCCGCCGGACTCGGCGACGGGCTTGACCACCAGCCGATCAAGATTGTCCAGCGTGTATGACAGTGCCTTCTGCTCGGCGCAGATATGGGTGTCCACGTTCGGCAGGATTGGCTCCTCCGACAGGTAGTAGCGGATGATGCGCGGCATATAGGCGTAGATGGCCTTGTCGTCGGCAACCCCAGTGCCGACAGCATTGGCGATGGCCACCGCGCCACGCCGCCACGCCTCGATCAGGCCGCGCACGCCCAGCATGCTGTCCGGATTGAACGCGTCGGGGTCGAGAAACTCGTCGCCGATCCGCCGGTAGATGGTGTGCACCTGTGCAAGGCCTGATGTAGTGCGCATCCAGACCTTGCCGCCCTCGACGATCAGGTCGCGGCCTTCGACCAGCGGCACGCCCATCTCGCGCGCCAGAAAGACGTGCTCAAAATACGCCGCGTTGAAGATGCCGGGGGACAGTACGACGACCTGGGGGTCGTCGACGCCCGGCGGGGCGATCTCGGCCATCGCGTTGTGCAGCCGCAGGCCGTACTCGTCGACGCCGCGGACGTGTAATCCGGTCATCAGATCGGACATCACCCGCAGGCTCATGTGCCGGTTCTCGACGACGTAGGCGACGCCCGAAGGCGTGCGAGCGTTGTCCTCCAGGACGCGGAACTGGCCGGTCTCGTCGCGGACGATGTCGGTGCCGCAGACATGGACATAGGTGTTGAACGGGACGTCGAAGCCGATCATCGCCTGGCAATAGCCAGCGTTCTTCAGCACCAGTTCGGCGGGGATGACCTTGTCGGCGAGGATCTTGCGCTCATGGTAGATGTCGTAAAGAAACATGTTGAGCGCGCGGACCCTCTGCTTTACGCCGGTCTCGATCTGCTGCCATTCGCCAGAGGTGATGACCCGGGGGATCAGGTCGAAGGGCAGGATGCGGTCGATGGCGGTGGCGTCGGAATAGACGGTGAAGGTGATGCCGCGTTCCAACAGGTCGCGCTCTGCCTCGGTAGCGCGCTGACGCAGGCTGTCGATCGGCAGCGCGGCGAGGCGAGACAGCAGCAGGATCAGGGTCGGATGCTGCGCCTGACCGGAGCGCAGCATCTCGCAAAAGAACGCGTTCGGGTCGTAGCCCTGCATGGTGCCGTGCGGCGGCAACTGGCTCTGGCTCTGCGTCTGGCTGGCACCGACCGCCGGCATGGGCGTCTCCGTTTTGCAACGCATCATGATAAACAAAACCGATGGCCTGGAAAGCACTTTCCCGGCTTTCCGCGGGGCGGTCGAAAAGCGCTTTTTCGCCGCCTGCACACGGGGTAATGGCAAGGTCTGGTTGGGGAGAGTCTCTTGGTCGACAAGATGGACAAACGGCTCGAGGCGGAGGCCGAGATTGCCGAGGCACGCCGACAGCAGGCGGCGACGATCCGGCCCACGGTTCCGGCGCTGGAGGCGGTGCTGTTCCAGGCGTTTCCGCTGCTGGATCACGGCTTCATTCGAGTCGTCGACTACATGGGCGACGACAACGCGATCGTGCAGGCTGCCCGCGTCTCCTACGGGCGGGGCACCAAGCGGGTGCAGGAGGATGCCGGGCTGATCCGCTATCTGATGCGCCACCGCCACACCACGCCGTTCGAGATGTGCGAGATCAAGTTCCACGTCAAACTGCCAATCTTCGTCGCTAGGCAATGGATCCGCCACCGCACGGCTAACGTGAACGAATACTCCGCCCGCTACTCGATCCTGGACAAGGAGTTCTACATCCCCGCGGCGGAGCATCTCGCCGCGCAGTCGGCCAGCAACCGCCAAGGGCGTGGAGCGTTGTTGGCGGCGGATGAGGCGGCGGACGTGCTGGCGATGCTGCGCACCGACGCCGAGACCTGCTATGCGCACTACGCAGCGATGCTGAACGAGGGCGAGGCGGCGGATCCCGGGCGGAGCGGTCTGGCGCGAGAGCTGGCCAGGATGAACCTGACCCTGAACACCTATACGCAGTGGTACTGGAAGACCAATCTGCACAACCTGTTCCAGTTCCTGTCGCTGCGGGCCGACGCGCACGCACAGTATGAGATCCGCGTCTATGCCGAGGCGATGCTGCGGCTGACCGAGGCCTGGGTTCCGGTTGCCGCCGCGGCGTTTCGCGACTACCGGCTGAATGCGGTAACGCTGTCCGCGCAGATGGTCGCCGTTGTGAAGCGCATGCTGGCGGGTGAGGCAGTCACGCAGGAGACCAGCGGGATGAGCCGGCGGGAATGGACCGAGTTCGCCCAGCGGCTGCTGGAATAGCGCGCGTCCGCGGTCGCGGGTGCGAGTGCCGCAGCCGAAATTCAATACTTAAAGTATATGAAAATCTCAGGCCTTTGGCCTGCTGCCACGAGCGCGTCGCTGAAGAATGTGCAGGCCACGTCTAGTGCGTGCGCCTGGTCGGCCTGCGGAGCCATGGAAGCCGCCGGCTTGCGCGAATGGTCGGACGGGTTCGGCCGTCAAGTATAAAAATGATGATGTAAATATTATTATGATTGACCATCGACCTTGCGACTCGGCATGCACCGCCGCAGAGTTTTGCAGGGGTTTTTGTGTCACGCAGGACATGCTTGCCCGGCTTGCTGATGACCCTCTTGTTTTTGCTGCCGATCGTTGCTGCAGCGCAGCCGGTGCAGGGCCTGTATGTCGGCCTGGGCGCAGGGGCGAACCTCGCGGGCGATCTGCTGTCGGCGCGTGAGACAACCAAGGTGTATACAACCGTCGGTCCGGTCGGGCTGGCCGACCTTGGCTGGGGCTTCGGCAACGGTCTGCGGACGGAGATCGAAGGCAGTTATCGCTCCAACACCGTCGGCGGCGTGTCGACTCGGCGGGTGAACGGGTTGCTGGAGCCGCTGGGCCACGTAGGGGGCGCTGCGTCCAGCTATGCCGTCATGGCCAACCTGGCCTATGATATTCCGCTGCATCCCTTCGGGCTGCAGCCCTATGTCGGCGCCGGGGCGGGCTATAGCTGGCTGGATATGGGAAATCTGCACGGCAACGGCGTGGGAATCTTCCACGTGCCGGGGAACAGCACCGCCACAGCCCCGGATGTGGCAACCTTCGGCACAGCCGGCGCCTTCGCCTACCAAACCATGGCCGGCACCTCGATCCCGCTTGGCTTTCTGCCTGGACTATCGGCGACACTGGAGTACCGGTTCTTCGGGACGATGCGGGCTGACCTGCCGGTCAGCCGCGTCAGTTCGCTGCCCGGCGACACGGTCAACAGCGTGCTGCCCTCGAACTCAACGCATAACGGGTTCTTCGTCTCCAATCACGCCATCCTGATAGGCCTACGCTACAGCTTCGGCGGCTCGCCTGCACCGTCCCCGGTCGTCGCCGCCGCGCTGCCGCCCACGCCGGCAGAGGCACGGTCCTATGTGGTGTTCTTCGAGTGGCTTGAAGCCACGCTGACGAACCGCGCCCGGCAGGTCATCGCGGAGGCGGCGTCAGCCTGGTCCAGGGTCGCGACAACGCGGATCGAGACGAACGGGTATACGGACAGCTCAGGCTCAGTGCGGCGCAACCAGGCGCTGGCGATCCGCCGGGCCGAGGCGGTCGCAGCGGAACTGGTCAGGCACGGGGTGGCGAAGACAGCGATCAGCATCCATGGTTTCGGTGAGACGCGCCTGCTGGTGGCAACTGGGCCGGGCGTGCGGGAGGCGCAGAACCGCAGGGTCGAGGTCATCATCCGCTGAGCCCGCCCACAGAGAGCCCGCCCGCACATGGCGCGGCGCCAGTCTGCAGCGCGTTCAGTCTGCGGCGACAGCAGAACCCGCATGCTCGCGCAATTCTGTGCGCCCTGCTGGCAGAGATGCCTTGCTTGCTCCTGGCTGGACAGCAGGTTAAGGGACGGCATGCCCGGCTGACGGGTCGTGCGTGAAGCCAGCGCCAGCGCCTCTGCCTGGAACCGAGCACCATGAGGTCAACAGTTTGAAGGACGATCGGGAACCGGGCGAGCACGCGGTATCGAAGCCAAGCCTGGGCGTCCTGATGGCAGTGCTGGGCATCGTGTATGGCGACATCGGCACCAGCCCGCTGTACGCCTTCAAGGCAAGCCTGCAACTGTTCGACCCGGCCAAGACCTCGGCGATCGAGATCATGGGCGTGCTGTCATTGATCTTCTGGTCACTGATCGTGATCGTGACGGTGAAGTATGTTTTTCTGGTGATGCGGGCCGACAACCGCGGCGAGGGCGGCATCCTGGCGCTGATGGCGCTGGCGCAGCGCGTCTCGATCGGCCGTGGCGTGAAGAGTGCGATCGCGCTGGTGGGGATTGCCGGCGCCTGCCTGTTCTTCGGCGACGGGGTGATCACGCCGGCAATCTCTGTGCTGTCGGCGGTCGAGGGGTTGGAGGTGTCGGCGCCAGAACTGAAGTTCTATGTGCTGCCGATCAGCATTACGGTGATCCTGGCGCTGTTCGCGATGCAGTATCACGGCACGGGCAGCGTCGGACGGGTGTTTGGTCCGGTGATGGTGGCGTGGTTCGCGATCATCGGCGCGACCGGCCTGATCGAGATCATTCCACATCCGTTCGTTCTGCTGGCGCTGTCACCGACTTATGCCGTGGATTTGTGCATCCAGTACAAGGGGCTTGCGTTCTTCGTGCTGGGCGCGGTGGTGCTGTGCGTGACCGGTGCCGAGGCGCTGTATGCCGACATGGGCCATTTCGGCGCGAGGCCGATCCGCATCACCTGGCTGACCTTCGTGCTGCCCAGCCTGGTACTGAACTATTTCGGCCAGGGCGCGCTGATGATCCACGATCCCGGTGCCATCCAGAATCCGTTCTTCCTGCTGGCGCCGGTTTGGCTGCGGCTGCCGATGGTGATCCTGGCCACGGCGGCGACGGTAATTGCCAGCCAGGCCGTCATCTCCGGCGCGTTCTCAATGGCGCGGCAATGCATGCAGTTAGGGTTCCTGCCGCGCATGATGGTGCGCCATACCTCGAACATCGAGGAGGGGCAGATCTACGTGCCGCAGGTCAACACCGCGCTGGCGGTCGGCGTCGTGCTGCTGGTGCTGGCGTTCAAGACCTCTGACAACCTGGCGTCCGCATACGGCATCGCGGTAACCGGCACGTTCCTGTGCACCGCGGTGCTGGCGATGGTGGTGTTCCGGCGGCAGTTCCACTGGTCAAGGCTGGCGGCGGTGGCGGTGTTTGGCGGATTGTTCCTGGTCGACACGGTGTTTTTCGCTGCCAACTCCGTCAAGATCGTCGAGGGCGGCTGGGTGCCGCTGGTGATGGGCATTGCGCTGACCGGGATGATGACATCCTGGAAGCAGGGGCGGGATCTGCTGCTGTCGCGCTGGAAGCAGTCGAGCATGCCGCTAGCGCCGTTTCTAGCCCGGCTGCCGCAGTCGCGCATCATCCGGGTGCCTGGCCTGGCGGTGTTCATGACCGGCAATCCGGACTACGTGCCGACATCGCTGCTGCACAACCTGAAGCACAACAAGGTGCTGCACGAGAACGTCCTATTCGTCACGGTGGAGAACGAGGACGTCCCGGAGGTGTCGCAACGCCGCCGTGCCGAGGTGGCGGAGCTGGCGCCAGGGATCCACCGGGTGATCCTGCGCTACGGCTTTATGGAGAGCCCGAACATTCCGCGGGCGCTGGAGGAGCTGACCGAGCGGTTGAGCGTGCGGGTCTCCCAGGCGAGCTACTTTTTGGGGCGCGAGGTACTGGTGCCGGGCATGGCGCCGAAGCTGCCATGGTGGCGACGGGCGCTGTTTTTGGTCATGGCACGCAACGCAGTGCCGGCAACGGAATTCTTCCGCATCCCCAGCGACCGGGTGGTGGAGCTGGGCGTGCGAATCACGATCTGAGGCTGCTAGAGCGGTTCCAGGCTGACCGGAACAGTCAGCGCGGTTTAGCCCATTGTTTTCGCAAGCAACTTTATCAGCCCGACTATTCCAGTCAGGCTGATGTTGCTCTAGAAGCGCGGATCGGCAAGGTCAGAGCAGTTCCACTGAGGGTGGAACCACTCTGACTCAGTCTTTTACGCGGCTACTCACGTAGAATCGCGCTTTCGCGCGACTCCAGTCCGCGTGAAGCAGCTTCAGCGGCGGCCGAACATCTTCTCGATGTCGGCTTTCGTCAGCTTCAGCACTGTCGGCCGGCCATGACTGCAGGTGGCGGCGCGCGGCGTCTGCTCCATCTGGCGCAGCAGGGCGCTCATTTCCGCCTGCCCCAGCCGACGGCCGGCGCGGATGCTGCCGTGGCAGGCCATGCGGGCGATCACCGCATCCAGCCGGGCGGACAGCACGGTCTGCTCATCCATGTCGGACAGCTCATCGGCGAGGTCGCGCAGCAAGGGGCCTGGTTCGCTGGCCTCAAGCACGGCCGGCAGGGCGCGGACCAGGATGGCACCCGGGCCAAAGCCCTCGATTTCCAGGCCGAGGCGGGCGAAGTCGTCGGCGCGGGTCAGCAGCCTTGCCGTGTCGGCGGCCGGCAGCTCGACCACGGCGGGTAGCAGAAGCGGCTGGCTGCGCACCGCCCCGGCCAGCATCTGGTCGCGGATTGCCTCATGCGTCAGCCGCTCATGCGCAGCGTGCTGGTCGACCAGCACCAGAGCGCCGTCCGCGGCGACGGCGATGATGTAGGTGTCCAGCAACTGGGCGACTGGAGCACCCAAGAGGTGGTCCGGCGATGGCGCCAGGGCGCCGGTCTGGTGGTCGGCGGTCTCTTGGGCTGCGGTCTGGCGGACCACCGGGGGCGCCTGCAACGGCAGCCGCGCCTCAGCTAAGCCGACGGCCGGGCTTGACCCGGCGGACAGCGATAGGGGTGGCGCGGTTTGCGATGGCGGGTAAGCCGGCGGATAGATGATCCGCGCCGGCCGGGCGCCCGACATAGACCAGGGTGCGGCAAAGTCGCGGGTGCCAAGAGCGGGGGCGGCCACGGCCGGTCCGCTGGCCGCCGCCAGTGCCCGCCGCACGCCGCCGATGAGCATCGATCGCACCAGCCCCGCGTCGCGAAACCGCAGCTCGGTCTTCGCCGGGTGGACGTTGACGTCCAGTTCGCCGGGCGGGATGTCGAGATACAGGGCGACGATGGCATGCCGTCCGGCGGCGATCACGTCGCGGAAGGCCAGCCTGACCGCGGTGCGCAGCACCGGATCGGCCACCGGCCGCTGGTTGACGATCAGCGTCTGCGCTGCCGGGGTGGCGCGGTTGACCGACGGGGCGCAGACATAGCCGCCAAGGCGCAGTCCGTCGCGCTCCTGCTCGACCGGCAGCAGCACGCCGGCGGCCTCTGGTCCCAGCAGCGCGGCGACCCGTTCGATAAGCGGCTGTGCCGGCGCCTCGAAGGCGACGCGTCCGTCCACCTGCAGCCGGAAGGTGACCTGCGGGGCGGCGAGCGCCAGCCGGCGGACGGCAGCCTCGGCGTGCTCCGCCTCGATGCGCGGTGACTTGAGGAACTTGCGCCGAGCGGGGGTGGCGAAGAACAGATCGCGGACGACGACACGGGTGCCGGGTGCGCCGGCGGCCGGTGCCACGGCGGTGACCGCGCCGCCCTCGACCGTGATGACGTGGCCATGCTCGGCCCCAGGGGGCCGGGAGGTGATCTGCAGCCGGGCGGCGGCGCCGATCGACGGCAGCGCTTCGCCGCGGAAGCCCAGCGTCGTTATGCGGACCAGGTTGTCATCGGTCAGCTTCGAGGTGGCGTGGCGCAGGACACAGAGGCCGAGTTCCTCGGCGGACATGCCGGTGCCGTTGTCGGTGACCTCCAGCCGGTCGATGCCGCCGCCGTCGAGACAGACCGCGATGCGCGTGGCTCCGGCGTCCAACGCGTTCTCCACCAGCTCCTTGGCAGCCGCGGCGGGCCGCTCGATCACCTCGCCGGCGGCGATGCGGTTGACGGTGGTTTCGGAGAGGAGACGGATGCGCGACATGAGTCCGGTGGGTTTCCGTAGCAGGTTTTGCGGTATCGGCGAACGAATCGATTATGATAGCATAACACGGAGAGGTTGGCTTGCAGGAGATGGGGTGGCGGGCAGTCTCAGCGTCGGGCCCGCCGCTTTACTGCCCGCCCCTTGCCGCCCGCCCCTTTTGCCGACTGGGCGGTACGCGCTATGGGTTGCGGTCAACGTCGCGAGGGCACTGATGGAAGACGATCAGAAGCAGCGGCCGGACAGTCTGCTGCCCTATGAGAAATGGATCGAGGAGGCGCTGCGGCACGTCGTCGCCCAGGCGATCGAGCATGTGGCCGCGCAAGGACTGCCTGGTGGCCATCATTTCTACATCACCTTCCGCACCGCACATCCCGGCGTGGAACTGCCGCAGCGCGTGCGGGCGCAGTACCCGCAGGAGATGACCATCGTGCTGCAGCACCAGTTCTGGGACCTGGCGTTCAACCGCGAGAACCAGACCATCCATGTCGGGCTGTCGTTCGGCGGCGTGCCGTCGAAGCTGGTGATCCCACTGGATGCGGTGGTGGAATTCGCTGATCCGCATATCCGTTACGGCCTGCGGTTCCAGGCCGCCGTGACGCAGCCGCGTGACGAACCTCTACCGGCGCCGACCGCGGAGGCGGAGGCGGCGGAGCCGAAGGAGGCCGACCCGGGTCAGGTAGTCAGCCTCGATGCCTTCCGCCGGCGCTCGCCGCAGGCCTAGGATTGTCCATCACTAAGGGCGACACATCGGCCTGATCTGAAGTGACCGATGCACGCGGCGAAGCGTGTGCGGCACTTGCCTGCGGTCGGCTAGGAGAGATTGCCTTTGCGGGGCTGGACCGAGGTATGATCCAGCCCGATGTTCTATTGCGTACGCCACACCTCGCAAGGATCAATGCAAGGAACGGTCATGCTGACAAAGGACCAGAACGTGTTGACTGCAGAGATGAATTCGCCGGCACAGCGGCCCGCCAACTTTCTCTATGCGCCGATGTTTCCGCTAGCGGCCGACAGCACGCCGTGGCGCAAGCTGCCAATCGAGGGCGTGCGCACCATCGCCGTGGAGGGAAAGCACGTCCTGCGCATTGCCCCAGAGACGCTGAGCGAATTGGCGGTGCGGGCGTTCCATGACGTCTCGCACCTGCTGCGGCCGTCCCACCTGGCTTCGCTGCGGGCGATTCTGGACGATCCAGAGGCGTCGTCGAACGACCGGTTCGTCGCCCTGGATCTGCTGAAGAACGCCAACATTGCCGCCGGCGGCGTGCTGCCGATGTGCCAGGATACCGGCACGGCAATCGTGTTCGGTAAAAAGGGCCAGCGGGTCTGGGTCGATGGCAACGAGGAAGAGGCGCTGTCGTGGGGGGTGCACCGCACCTATACCGAAACCAACCTGCGCTACTCGCAGATGGCACCGCTGTCGATGTTCGAGGAGGTCAACACCGGCAACAACCTGCCGGTGCAGTTCGACATCATGGCCGCCCCGGGAGAGGATCACGCCGACGAGTTCTCGCTGATGTTCGTCGCCAAGGGCGGCGGGTCGGCCAACAAGACGTTCCTGTTCCAAGAGACCCGAGCGATCCTGTCGCCGGCTGGACTGGCAAAATTCCTTGAGACCAAAATGAAGACGCTAGGAACGTCGGCGTGCCCACCCTATCACCTGGCGATCGTCATTGGCGGCACCTCGGCGGAGCTGACGCTGAAGACCGTCAAGCTGGCCTCGACCCGCTGGCTGGACGGGCTGCCGACGCAGGGCAGCAAAGCCGGCCATGCCTTCCGCGACGTCGCCCTGGAGCAGCAGATCCTGCAGATCTCTCGCGACATCGGCATCGGCGCGCAGTTCGGTGGCAAGTATTTCTGCCATGACGTCCGCGTGGTGCGGCTGCCGCGTCATGGTGCCTCGCTGCCCGTCGGGATCGGCGTGTCATGCAGTGCGGACCGGCAGATCCTGGCCAAGATCACGCCCGAGGGGGTGTTCCTGGAGCAGCTAGAAAGCGACCCGGCGAAGTATCTGCCGGAGGCGACGGACCCGCAGTTGGGCGACGCGGCGGTGGCGATCGACCTGCAGCGGCCGATGGCCGAGATCCGCGCGCAGTTGAGCCAGCATCCGGTGAAGACGCGCCTGTCGCTGACCGGCACCATGGTGGTGGCGCGCGACATCGCCCATGCCAAGCTGAAGGAACGGCTGGACAATGGGCTGGCGCTGCCGGACTACCTGAAGGACCATCCGGTCTACTATGCCGGTCCGGCCAAGACGCCGACGGGCATGGCCACGGGCAGCTTTGGCCCGACCACGGCGGGGCGCATGGACAGCTATGTCGCGGCATTTCAGGCGGCCGGCGGCTCGCTGGTGATGCTGGCGAAAGGAAACCGGTCAAAGGCCGTGCGCGAGGCCTGCCGGCAATTCGGCGGCTTCTACCTGGGCAGCGTCGGCGGCCCGGCGGCCCGGCTGGCGCAGGACTGCATCCGCAAGGTCGAGGTGCTGGAGTTTCCCAAGCTGGGGATGGAAGCGATCTGGCGGATCGAGGTGGAGAACTTTCCCGCGTTCATCGTGATGGACGACAAGGGCAACGACTTCTATGATGGGCTGGGATGATGCGCTTCACCGTCGACCGCATCGACCACATCGTGATCAACTGCAAGAGCGTCGAAATCAGCGCCGCCTGGTATCAGCGCGTGCTGGGCATGGAGCGGGAGGATTTCGGGCCGCAGAACCGCACCGCGCTGAAGTTCGGCGGCCAGAAGATCAATCTGCGTCCGGCCGATGTCGACGTGGGATCCTGGCCGACCGGCGTCTGCGCCGAACCAGGCGCGGTGGATGTGTGCTTCATCACCGCGGTGCCGCCGGATGAGGTGGTTGGCCACTTGCACGACAACGGCGTGCAGATCCTGCAGGGACCGGTTGAGCGAGCCGGTGCGCTGGGGCCGATCCGGTCGGTCTACTGCCGTGATCCCGACGGCAACTTGATCGAGATCTCGTCGTATCAATCTGGCTAGTGCGTGGTGCCGCGGATGGATCTTCCCTGGCTTCAGGCTGCACTGTCCAGATCGCAGCGGCCAGTGTGGGCGGACTGGTGACCCAGGCGGCTGCAGGGATGAGGCTGGCCGACTTCCATTACGAGCTGCCGCCGGACTTGATCGCACAGCATCCGGCCCGGCCGCGGGACAGCGCGCGGCTGCTGCATGTCAGTACGGGCAGGCTGACGGACCACCGTGTACGGGACCTGCCCGGCTTGCTGCGTGAGGGCGACATTCTGGTGGTAAACGATACGCGGGTGTTCCCGGCCCGGCTGAAGGCTGAGCGCGGCGGGGCGCGGATTGGCCTGACGCTCGACCGGCCGCGCCCAGATGGCGTCTGGACGGCGGTGGCCCGCAATGGCCGGCGCCTGCGCTGTGGCGATGCGCTGCGGATCGAGAGCAGCCCGACGCTGACCGCTCGGGTTGTCGATAAGGCGCCAGACGGCAGTGTCGGGCTGGCCTTCAGTCTAGCCGGCGAGGCATTGATGCAGGCGTTCGAGCAAGCGGGTGCGTTGGCGCTGCCGCCGTATATCCATCGGCCGGACGGCCCGCAGCCGGGTGATGCGGCGGACTATCAGACGGTGTTCGCCGTCCGGCCGGGCGCGGTGGCGGCGCCGACCGCGGGGCTGCATTTTACCGCCGAACTGCTGGCGTCGCTGCAGGCGAGCGGCATTCGCCGCGCCACCGTCACCTTGCATGTTGGCATCGGCACCTTCCTGCCAGTGCGGGTCAGCGACGTGGCCAGCCACCAGATGCATGCGGAGTGGGGGGAGATCACGCCGCAGGCGGCTGCAGCCATCAACCAGGCGCGGCAGGCCGGCGGGCGGGTGATCGCGGTCGGCACCACGAGCCTGCGGCTGCTGGAGAGTGCGGCCGATGCCGGTGGGACGGTGCGGCCGTTTCAGGGTGAGACCGCCCTGTTCATCCTGCCCGGCTACCGCTTCAGGGCCGTCGACCGGCTGGTGACCAACTTCCACCTGCCGAAATCGACGCTGCTGATGCTGGTCTCGGCGTTCTCCGGCCGGCAACCGATCATGGCGGCCTATGCCCATGCGGTGGCGGCGGGCTACCGGTTTCACTCCTATGGCGATGCCTGCCTGCTTGAACCCAGTGGTGGTTGAGCTGCGACCGGCTGAAGCCACAGGGCGGGTGAACCGGACTGAGCTAGACGGCGGGTGCGGCCCAGCGAGGGGCTTGGGCCTTGACCCACCTGTCATCCAGCCGAACCTCCGGCTCGACCATGCGCAGCGCCGGCGCAATCAGTTGCGCCACCGCCTCGGACCAGGCGTGGGTTAACCGGGCGAGTGGGACCTGCAGCGTGGCGATGCAGTGATCGCCCAGAGCGGGGCCATGATGCGGCCACTGGCGGTCAGGGTCGTGCAGCTCACGGCCCGCCAAGCCCCACCACTCGCAGCGGAACACCACCCGCCTGGCGCTGGCAAACAACTGCGCGAAGGCGCGGGCATGGCAGACCAGTTCGGCGACCTCCTGCGTCAGGACCTCGGGGCTGAGATACTGGCCGGGACGCAACGGAGCCGCGTGTGGCGACTGAGTCATGTCTTCAGCGTAACCACGGATGATGGTGGCAAGCCCGCGCGGAGATACCCGCCAGAAATCCGCCGTGTCGCCAGGATCGCGGGCGCGCAGCCAAGCAGTCTCAAGGAAGTCGATCTCGTGCTCGCCGCTTGCTGGATCCAGCATGAAGCGCGCCTGCACCGCCCGGCGATAAGGCGGATCGAACATGTTCCAGCCGGAGCGAAACTGCTCCTGCACCACCGAGACGGTGCGGCGCAGCCGTTCAGGGAGCTGGGCATGATCCAGCATCTCTGGCCGCAGCAGATCCAGGCTGTAGGACAGCGCGTAGTGGCGGCGAGCCAGGCTGGCGGCCACCGGGCTGCGCGGCACCAAGGTTTGAAAGGCGGTGTGAGCGGCGCGGTGCCAGGTCGCCAGTTGTTGGGCGGTGTCGGGGGATGGCTGTCGCCCCTCTATCGAAGCGTCGATGATGCCCAGCAGGGTCTGCCTGTCCTGGCGCACGCAGCGGCGAATCAGCGGCGCCCAGTCCTGCGCGTTGTCGATCTTCGCACTCTGCGGCCGCGGCACTCCGACATACACCCCACCGACCAAGGAGGCATAGCTGCGCAGGTAGCAAGCGCCACGCTCGACCAGCCGGACGCCGTCGACCAGCGGTCCGTCACGGCGGATGCACACTGGCGTGGCGCCGTGCCGGTCCACTTGGATGACTGGATGCGACGTTCCGGCCGCCGAGGTCAGGCTGAAGACCCGACAGCGCACCGGTGGATCGAGATAGGCCTGTGCCAGGGCGGTCACCCGGTCCTGGGTGCAGTTGGTGCGGAACGGATCGGTGTCGTCGGGCAGCAGCGAATGTTCATGGAAGCCGAAGATAATGGCGCCGCCGCCGTGGTTGGCGATGGCCGCGATGTCGCGCGCCAGCTCGGCCTGGTCTTCCAGATGGTCAAGGTTACGCCAGCTTTTGTATTCTACCTCGAGCGCGCGGCAAGGTACATCGACGAGATCCTGCAGGTCGCTTGACGCTGAAGCAACGAAGACGGCGTCCTCCGGGCTGCCGGCCGGGATTGCCGGCGGGTCAAGTGGTCCGGTGTCGTTTGCGGGCAGTGGGGCAGCGAGAACTTCAGATTGCATGGATCCAACGATCTGCCAGGGTGATAAGCACTGTAGCAAAACGGAGGTCTGATCGAGCAGAAGAATCGTATGGCAATAGGTCGAGACAGCGGGACCGTGGCGCACTTGCACCGGTCGGAACCAAATTGTTTTGGGTATGGAATAGTCGCAGCCTTTAGGAAGATCGTCCGCAGGCTTTCGTCAGACACGGGCGGTGCCGGCGTCAGCCCATGTGCGCTGGACTCCGGCACCGCCGCACGCATCGGAGCCGGAGTCCAGGCCACGCGGGATTTTCAGGCCGCTTCGGCCAGTTGTCCGTTGATCACCAGGCCGGTGGGGCTGGCCGAGACATGCACCGTCTCGCCTTCCTTGACACCGCCTTCGAGGATCAGCCCAGCCAGCAGGTTCTGCAGCGACCGCTGGATCACCCGCTTCAACGGGCGCGCACCATAGGTGCTGTCGTAGCCCTCGGCCGCCAGCCAGTCCAAGGCGGCGCGATCCAGGTCGAGACCGATCTTGCGGTCGGCCAGCAGCTTGCGCAGCCCGGCAAGCTGAATTTCCACGATCGAGGCCATGTCGCTGCGCTGCAGGCGCCGGAACAGCACGATCTCATCCAGCCGGTTCAGGAACTCGGGGCGGAAGTGCTGGCGGACGATCCGCATGACCTCGCCCTGCACCATAGCGGTCGGCTCGCCCTCCTTTTGGTGAGCCAGCACATCGCTGCCGAGGTTAGAGGTCAGCACGATGATGGTGTTCTTGAAGTCCACCGTCCGCCCCTGCCCGTCCGTCAGCCTGCCGTCGTCGAGGACCTGCAGCAGGATGTTGAACACATCCTCATGCGCCTTTTCGACCTCGTCGAACAGGATCACCTGGTAGGGGCGGCGACGCACCGCCTCGGTCAGGACGCCACCCTCATCATAGCCGACGTAGCCCGGGGGCGCGCCGATCAGGCGGGAGACGGCGTGCTTCTCCATGAACTCACTCATGTCGATGCGAACCATTGCCCGGTCGTCGTCGAACAGGAACGATGCCAGCGTCTTGGTCAGCTCGGTCTTGCCGACGCCGGTAGGTCCAAGGAACAAGAAGCTGCCGATCGGCCTGTTCGGGTCTTGCAGACCAGCCCGCGCCCGCCGCACGGCGTCAGCCACGGCCTTCAACGCTTCCTCTTGGCCGACAACACGCTGACGCAGCACGTCTTCCATCCGCAGCAGCTTAGCGCGTTCGCCCTCAAGCATCTTGTCGACCGGCACCCCGGTCCAGCGGGAGACGACGCCGGCGATGCTTTCCTCCGTGACCGCCTCGTTGACCAGCTTGCCGTCGGAGGACCTTTGCAACTGGCGCTCGATGTCTGGAATCACGCCATATTTCAACTCAGAGGCGCGTCCGAGGTCACCGCGCCGCTGGGCGACCTCGACCTCAGAGCGGGCCTGGTCCAGCCGCTCCTTCAGCTTCTGGGTTTCCTGAACCTGGTCCTTTTCGTTCTTCCAGGCAGCGGTCATGACGTTGGAGCGATCTTCCAGATCGGCCAGCTCTTTCTCCAGCCGCTCTAGCCGATCCTTCGACGCGGGGTCGCTTTCCTTCTTCAGCGCCTCGCGCTCAATCTTTAGCTGGATGACCCGGCGGTCGAGTTCGTCCAACGCCTCCGGTTTCGAGTCGACCTGCATGCGCAGGCGGCTGGAGGCCTCGTCGATCAAGTCGATTGCCTTGTCGGGCAGGAAGCGATCGGTGATGTAGCGCTTCGACAGGGTTGCCGCCGCTACCAAGGCAGCGTCGGCGATACGCACGCCGTGGTGCAGCTCATACTTTTCCTTGATGCCGCGCAGAATGCTGATGGTGTCCTCGACCGACGGTTCGCCCACGAAGACGGGCTGGAAACGCCGAGCCAGGGCGGCGTCCTTTTCCACGTGCTTGCGGTACTCTGTCAGGGTGGTGGCGCCGATGCAGTGCAGCGTGCCGCGGGCAAGTTCCGGCTTGATCAGGTTCGAAGCGTCCATCGCCCCGTCGGCGCGGCCAGCACCGATCAGGGTATGCATCTCATCAATGAACAGAATAACCTGACCTTGTGCGTCCTCGATCTCCTTCAGCACGGCCTTCAGCCGTTCCTCGAACTCGCCGCGGTATTTGGCCCCTGCGACCATGGCGCCGAGGTCGAGCGACAGCAGTTGCTTGCCCTTCAGCGCCTCTGGCACGTCGCCGTTGACGATCCGCAGTGCAAGGCCTTCGACGATCGCGGTCTTGCCGACGCCGGGCTCTCCGATCAGGACCGGGTTGTTTTTGGTCCGACGGGCCAGCACCTGGATGGCGCGACGGATTTCCTCGTCGCGTCCGATGACCGGGTCAAGCTTGCCCTCCCGGGCTATCGCGGTGACATCGCGGGCGTATTTCTTCAGCGCGTCAAAGTTTGATTCGGCATTGGGGCTGGTGACGCGGCGACCTTTACGGACGTCGTTGACCGCCTTTTCCAAAGCCTGCGGCGTCACACCGGCAGCCTTCAGCGCCCGGCCGGCCGGCGTGTTAGATTCGGCCAATGCAACCAACAGGCGGTCCTGTGCGACGAAGTCGTCGCCGGCGCGCGTGGAAGACTGTTGTGCGGCGTCGAGCACGCGAACGAGTTCTGGGGTCAGTTGGGGCTGGCCGGCACCGCCGCCGCTGACCTTCGGCTGGCGGGCAACCTCAGCGTCGTTGGCGGTGGCGGCGGGTTTCGGATCGCCGCCCGCGGCGCGGATCAGGCCGGCGGCTGCCCCCTCCTCATCATCCAGCATCGCTTTCAGCAGATGCTCCGGCGTGATGCGCTGGTGGAATTCGCGTATCGCAATGGTCCCGGCTGCCTGCAGAAAACCTTGGCAGCGTTCGGTGAGTTTCTGGATATCCATACCGTGTCCCTTTCATCAGGCGACCGCCGTCATATGCCCCTGCAAGAGGCGACATCGTCGGGCTTCGGCTATAAAATGGGACGCGGCGGACTTTCGCTCAAGAGGGAGTGAACAATGCGGATCGAATATCTGTATCGGTATCCGGTTAAGGGTCTGACCGCGGAGGCGCTGGACCAGGCCGAGGTGGAGGCCGGTGGTGTGATCCCATGGGACCGGGCGTTCGCGCTGGCGCAGGGTGACGCGGGTCTGGAGCCAGACAACCCGGCCTGGTTGCCGAAGTGGAATTTCCTGTGCCTGATGAAGCACGCCAAGGCGGCGCTGCTGGCAAGTGCGTTTGACCCGCACAGCCGGACCCTGAGCATCCGGGCACCTGACGGCAGCCACGTCGAGGCCAATGCAGTGGAGCCGGCCGGCCGGGCGCGGATCGGTGCGTTTCTATCGCAATATTTGGGTGAAGAGGCACGCGGAGAGCCGAAGTTCCACTATATCCCCGGCCATGTTTTCGGCGACCAGCGCTCAAACGTCGTCAGCCTGAACAATCTGGCCAGCTTGAAGGACTTTGAGGCGAAGGTCGGAGCGCCACGGCATCGCAGCCGTTTCCGCGCCAATCTGTGGTTCAGTGGTGCGTCGCCGTGGGCCGAGCGGGAGTGGATCGGGCGGGAGATCCAGGTCGGCGGGGCGATGATGCGGGTGCTGAAGGGTACGACGCGGTGTCCGGCGACAGAGGTGGACCCGGGCACCGGCATGCGTGACGCCGATCCCGTGGCGGAACTGCGCACATTGTATGGTCATGTCGAGCTTGGTATCCACGCTGAAGTAACAAAGAGCGGCCGCTTTGCGGTCGGCGATGCGATCGAGTTGCTGAAGGCGTAGCTGTTCATTTTGAGTACGGTTTGAAACGACTCAACGGCCCACTCGCATTTTTTTGAAAATAATAGTTGCGATCTGACGAAAACGTGAGTATTTAGGCGGTGTTTCCTCCCTTGAACTTGGCCGCGGAAGTCAGCTTCCGCGGTTCTTTTTTTGCCTGCTCCAAAGGGGGATGGGCGCGCACCTCCTTCGCCCTGCAGATGGTCGGGCTCACTGATCTGACGCCAGCCAAAGCCTCATCGTTCCGTTATAGATTCGGAGTGCGCTTGATGCGCCCGGACAACTTCGACGACCGGCTTCGCTGAGGGGAAATACGAAGCCGGTCGCCGAAAAACAGGGTGTGGGGATCACCCTGCGCATCGCTACATGCGAAGTACGATGATTGATAGCAAGACTATCATGCGACGATTTGATGAAATCTAAACAGCGAAGCGGTGCCTTCGGCGGAGATGAACGCGCAGAGCCAGTCTTTGCGGCGGCCGAACCTGGAAAAGCCGCCCGTCTTGAATCAATCAAGTAAGACATGGGACTACTTTCCAGCCGTGTCTCGGTTCTGCTGTTCAGCTCCGCCGGATGATGGTCAGGACACCCTTGTCACGAAGGTCGGTGATCTCCGCTTCGGTATAACCGAGCTGCGTCAACACTTCGGTGCCATGTTCATTGAACCGCGGCGGTGGGCGCCGGGTGCCGCCGGGGGAGCGGCCCATTTTGATCGGCGTTCCAATTCCCTTGTACCAGCCGAGCTCGGTAACCATCTCGCGATGGACGGTGTGCGGTGCAGTCGTCGCCTGGTCCACAGTTAGAACCGGTCCGGCAGGCACGCCGGCGCGGATCAGCCGCAGCGACAGCTCGTTGCCGTCCTGGTCGGCGAATGCCCTGGCCAGCGCCAGGGTCAGCGCCACCCGATTGATGTTGCGCTCGCCGTTGTTGACAAAACGCGGGTCGTCAGCGAGTTCTGGTAGGCCAATCAGCTCGCACAGCTTGCGGAACTGGCCATTGTTGCCGCTGGCAATGAAGATCTCGCAGGTGCGCGTCGGGTACTTGTCGTACGGCACCAGATTCGGATGCGGATTGCCGGTGCCCGTGGGCCGCTTGCCGTTAAGAAAATAGTTAGCCGCCTGCGGATGCAGCAGAGCCATACCGCAGTCGTATAGGGTCATGTCCAGGTATTGGCCGAGCCCAGAGTGAACACGCTCATGCAATGCCATCAGGATGCCGATGGCTGAATAAAGGCCTGTGCCCATGTCGACCATTGCGGTGCCCAAACGCATTGGGCCGGTGCTGGCGTCGCCGTTGACGCTCATGAGTCCGGTCATCGCCTGCAGGATCGCATCATAGCCGGGCAAGCCACCGAGCGGGCCATCCGCCCCGAAGCCGGAGACGCGGCAATGGATCAACCCGGGAAAGCGGTGGGTCAGGACGGCGTCATAGCCAAGACCCCACTTCTCCATCGCGCCAGGCTTGAAGTTCTCGATCAGGACGTCGGCTTCCTGCAACAAGCGAAGCAGCACCGCCTTGCCCTCGGGCCTGGACAAATCAAGCCCGATGGAGCGTTTGTTGCGGTTGACGCCAATGAAATAGCTGGCGTCGCCGTCGTGGAACGGCGGGCCCCAGTCGCGGACCTCATCGCCCTGCGGCGGCTCGATCTTGATCACGTCGGCGCCGTGATCGGAGAGGATCATGGTGCAGTAGGGACCGCCCAGTACGCGGGTCAGGTCGACAACCTTGATCCCGGCCAGCGCGCCGGCGGATCGCGCCAACCCCCTGCCCTGTGTTGCGGGCGTCAGTGCATCGTCCATCAGATCATGCTTTCCATCGCCCGCCCCGGTCAACCGAGCGCGGCGACCAGCGCCTCGGCGCTACGGCCGTTGGCGATGGCCGCTGACCGATCGTCCCAATGTATGCCGTTCATCCGGGCGAAGGCATGATCGGCATTCAGGTAGACATAAGTCGCGATATGCTTATGTCCCCGAATTGCAGATACCACCACGGCAAGCCCGTCGGCGGGCTTGGTCTTGGGTTCGGCCACATATGCCGCAAAGCTGCCCTTTCCGTCGGCCGACTTGATGGTTGTGGTCGCCACGCCGCGTCCCCCTGTTCCCGATGTCACGCAGGTTATCATCGTCGTGCGGACAGGCGAAGAGCCACCGTCACGGGACGCCGCGGTTGGGTCAGAAGGCGCGGTAGGGCTTTTCCACAACAATCGTCGTCCAAGGCGGCTGAGGCAGCAGCCGCTGCAGTCGAAGCCCCTGTGCCCGGTGCGCCGACAACACCCAGCGTACCTGGCTTGCCAGCAACCCGGCCAGGACGGCGATGCCGCCCGGAGCCAAATGCCGCGCCAGATCGCGCGCCATAAGGCACAACGGGCGGGCCAGGATGTTGGCGAACACCAGGTCATAGGGACCGCCGGCGCGCACATGCGGGTCGCTCCAGCCATCGGCAAGGCGGACGTCGACCAGGTGCGCCACCCCGTTCAGAGCGGCGTTCTCGGCGGCGACCCGCACCGCCCACGGCTCGATGTCGGTTGCCAGCACGGTCCGCCGTAGCCACTTTGCAGCAGCCATGGCCAGGATTCCGGACCCAGTGCCGAGGTCCAGGATGCGCCGGGGCCGCCGCCGAGCCACTGCTTCCAGCGCCAGCAGGCAGCCACGGGTCGAGCCGTGCTCACCAGTGCCGAAGGCCAAGCCGGCGTCGACCGTCAGGGTGATGCGGTTCGGACTTGCCGGTCCGCTCAGATGGGTGCCGCGCACCGCGAACCGGCTGCCGATCAATTGCTCAGGAAACGAGGCATAGGTGCGCGCCAGCCAACCGTCGGCCTGGGTGGCGAAACGCTCCAGCTCGGGTGAAACGCCAGTGAGCAGCCCCGCCACGGCCAGCGACGAGGCCAGTTCAGATTCGCTGATGCCAACCTGCTTGACACCCTCGATCCGCCAGATGCCGGTATCATGGTCGCGGAAGAAACCGACGGTTTCGCAGGCGGTAGCTAAGGCGGCCTCGAAGGCTTCCAGTGCGTCCTCGGTGACGCTGACGGCGACAGTTTCCAGCGGAATCGGATGGTTCGCCATCAGGCGATTTCAACGAAACGGTCGAGCACGCGCTTGTCGCCGGAGGTTTCAAACGCAACGTCCAGCCTGTCGTCGTCCACCGCGCGGACGGTGCCGTAGCCGAACTTCTGATGGAACACCCGCGCGCCGACCGGGATCTTATCGGTGCGGGCGGGACGCGCCGGCTGCTCCCATGCCTCGATGGTTCGAGTGGGGCGGGCAACCAAGGGGAACTGCCCGCTGAAGGCGGTGGCGGCGGCCACCCTGGCGGTCCGGGAGCCGGCAGTCTGCTCGACATGCGCGTCCGGCAGTTCCTCCAGAAACCGACTGGGGATGCTGACCTGCCAGTTGGCATAGATGCGGCGGTTGGAGGCATGACTGACGATCGCGATCCGGCGCGCGCGGGTCAGGCCGACATAGGCAAGGCGCCGCTCTTCCTCCAGCCCCTTGTTGCCGCTCTCGTCCATTGCGCGCTGGTTCGGAAAGACGCCCTCTTCCCAGCCGGGCAGGAAGACGACGTCGAATTCGAGTCCCTTGGCGCCATGCAGGGTCATCAAACTGACCTTGTCGGTCTCGCCACGCTCCTCGTTTTCCATCACCAGGGCGACGTGATCGAGGAAGCCGCCCAGCGTCTCAAAGTCGGCCAAGGCGCGGACGAGTTCCTTCAGGTTCTCCAGCCGGCCGGGGGCTTCGGCGGATTTATCCTGCTTCCACATCTCGGTGTAGCCGCTCTCGTCCAGCATCGTAGCGACAGTGACGACGTGGCCATCGCCCTGCAGCATGTCGCGCCAGCGGGCCATGTTGCGCAGCAGCGTGCCGACGCCGTCCCTGACCTTGCCTTTCAGGCCGCCGGTTTCGACAAGCCGGGCAGCGGCGGCTGAGAGCGAGACCCCCCAGGTGCGGGCCGCCTCGTGCATCGTCCGCAACGCCTGATCGCCGACACCGCGGCGAGGCACGTTGACGATCCGCTCGAACGCCAGATCGTCTGCCGGCTGCACCGTCGCGCGCATGTATGCGATGGCGTCGCGGATCTCGGCCCGTTCGTAGAACCGCAGCCCGCCGACGACGCGATACGGGATGCCGACGGTAATCAGCCGCTCCTCGAAGGCGCGGGTCTGAAAGCCGGCGCGGACCAGCACGGCCATTTCGGCCAGGCTGTTGCCGTCGTGGCGAAGCTCCTCGATCTTGCCGGCGACCATGCGAGCCTCCTCGTCGGAGTCCCACAACTCGACAACGGTGACCTTTTCACCGCCCTGTGCGTCGGCGCGTCCTGGCCGCAGGGTCTTGCCGAGGCGGCCCTCATTATGGGCGATCAGCCCAGACGCGGCGGCAAGGATGGCATCGGTGGAGCGGTAGTTCGCCTCTAGCCGGACGACGTGGGCACCTTCAAAGTCCTTTTCGAAGCGCAGGATGTTCTCTACCTCTGCGCCGCGCCAGGAGTAGATGGACTGGTCGTCGTCGCCGACGCAGCAGATGTTGCGATGTCCCTGGGCCAGCAGGCGCAGCCACAGGTACTGCACCAGGTTGGTGTCCTGATACTCATCGACCAGGATGTACCGGAAGCGACGATGGTAGTCGGCCAGGATCTCCGGCTGGGTGCGCAAGATCTCGGTCATGTGCAGCAGCAGGTCGCCGAAGTCGGCGGCGTTCAGCGACCGCAGCCGAGCCTGGTAGCCGACGTAGAGGCTTTGCGCCCGCCCGTTGGCAAAGTCGGAGTCCTCATTAGGAGTAATCCGCGCTGGCGTCAGGCCGCGGTCCTTCCAGCGCTGAATGACCCCCATCAGCGACGGCGGCGTCCAGCGCTTGGTGTCGATCCGCTCTGCCTCCATCACCTGCTTCAGCAGGCGCAGTTGGTCGTCAGTGTCCAGGATGGTGAAGTTCGACGCCAGCCCGACGTGTTCGGCGTGGCGGCGCAGCATCCGCGCGCACAACGCGTGGAAGGTGCCGAGCCAGAGGCCCTCCGCCGGTTCACCGAGGATGGCAGCGACGCGTTCCCGCATCTCCCGCGCCGCCTTGTTGGTGAAGGTGACGGCCAGGACCTGGTTGGGGAAGGCGCGCCTGGTCAGCAGGATGTGGGCGAATCGGGTGGTCAGCACGCGGGTCTTGCCGGTGCCGGCTCCGGCCAGGACCAGCAGCGGGCCGTCGACGGTTTCGACCGCGGCGCGCTGCTCGGCATTCAGGCGGATCAGGTAATCGGGGGAGAGGGATGCGTCAGGGCTCACGCTTTTGGATATAGAGTGCCGGCAGCACTTGGCCAATCAGCCGCCGATGGGGATCAGTTGCCTTCCGGGATCAATCCACGCAGGCCTTGGAACAACGGGCCGAGATGCTGGCTATAGCGCCGCCACCGACCGATGGAGGTGGCATACAGCGGCTGTCTGACCTGCCAGCTACTGGCTGTCATCACTGCTCGCTGAGTGTTATGAAAATCCAGGCAGGCTGAATCCCAGGGGATGCCGAGGTGCTGGATCAGGCGCTGGCTTTGCGGTTCCAACTGCTGGACCAAGGTTTCATACTGCACTTCCAGAAAGCGTGCCGGCAGGACTTGGCGCCAGTGGTTCAGCAGCCGCTCAATCTGCTGCGCCCGCATGGCACAATCCTCCAGCGTGTCGGTCCAGGCCATGTTGGGATCGAGAAAGTTCTGGCTGAAGCAGGACAGGCAGACGTCGCGCAGGTCGCGCCGGCAGACAATGATGCGGGCATTGGGAAACAGCAGGGCGATGTGGCCGAGCCACAGGATGTTGTCGGGCAGCTTGTTGATGACACGGATCGCGGCGCCGCCGCGTTGCCGCAATGAGGCTAGCAAGGCTTCCGACCGGCTTCGGACAGTGCTGGCATCCCAGTCTTCCGGCGGATGCAGCGTGCCACCTGCCTGGTGGACGCCCAGCGTGGCAGCGAGATCGGTACGTTCGCCCTCGCCAAACACCAGCGGATGACTGGCGGCGATCTGCTCGACCAGGGTGGTGCCAGAGCGCGGCATGCCGACGATGTAGGCGGGCAGCTCGGACGGGTTGGCGAAGTGCCGGGCGTTACGGAAGATGTCGGGCCGGAAGGTCTCAATCGCCCAGTCAACATACAGGCGTATTGCGGCAATGCTGTCGTCCTTGCTGGCACGCGCGGCGCGAGCGAGGGTATTGGCCTCGACATAGGCGCTGAAGGCATCGTCGTAGTTTTCGCGCTTCTCACAGTCACGCGCGATGGCAAAGGCAGCGGCGATACGCTGATCGACCGGCAGCGTGGTGGCGGACACGACGGCCGCTGAACGGGGGGTGACCTCATCGTGCGGGTCCGCCTGACCTGCCTGCATCAGACCGGCGTAGGCTGCGCCGCAATCCGAGTCCAAGGCGAGGGCGCGGCGATAGCAATCGCTGGCGTGGCTGAATCGGCCAACGAACATCCAGCAATTCGCCATCAGCAACCACAGCTCAGTCCTGTCCGGGTCCAGCGCAAGGCCGGCCTGACAGACCTCGATTGCAGCGGCCGGATCCTGCGACCGCCAGAGCAGCCAAGCCAGTTGATAGAGCAGCAGCGGATTGCGCGGCGAGGCCGCGATAGCCTGACGCTGGATGCCAATAGCTTCGTTGTAACGACCTTGAGCCGCGAGGGCATTGGTCATCCCATTCAGCGCCTCGACCTGCTGCGGCCGCATGTCCAGCAACTGCTGCCACAGCGGTTCGGCCTGGGCCGCCTGGTCCTGGGCGGTGAGGATCGTTGCCTGCGCAAACAATGCCTGCGGCGAGCCGGCGTCGGCCTGCAGGGCCTGTCGGGCATGCGCCAGGGCCTGCCCCACGTGACCCAAAGCGAGCGAGGCCAAAGCGGTCTCGGCGTGCGCGTCCGCTGCCGGGGCTTGCAGCGCCAGGCTGCGCTGCGCCGCCGCAAGTGCCGCGCCCGGCGTGCCAGCCATTCGGTATGCCCGCGACAGATCGAGCAGCGCGGCCGGGGCATCCGGCTTTATCTGCAGCGACTTTTCCAGCAGCCCGACAGCTTCGGCGGCGTGGCCCCGGTTCAGGGTCAGCAGTCCCAGGAATTGCAGGGTAGCCGGGTGTTCGGGATTTCGCTGCAGCAGCCGGCGGTAGATCAGTTCGGCTGGTTCCAGCCTGCCGGCCTGATGATGCCTGGCGGCAGCATGCAAGGCGGCATTGGGATCGGCGAGCATACGGTCCCAATCTTCCGGCTCCGGCGCCGGGACGATGCCGGCCAGACCCAGCAGTAGGGGCGCCAGATGCTGACGATAGTACTGCCAGCGGTTGCAGGAACCGGTATAGACCGGTTGGCGCACCTGCCAGAAGCTGGCGGTCATCACCGTGCGCTGGGTGCGGTGCGGCGCAAGACAAGCCGGATCCCAAGCCAGCCCAAGGAAGTCGATCAGGCGGCGGCTCTGGACTTCGGGATCGGTGACCAGGTCCTCATAATCGACCTGGAGAATTGGCAGCGGCAGGACGGTTCGCCAATGGTCGGTGAGGCGCTGGATCTCCTGGGCTCGCGCGGCGCAATCAGCCAGATCGAGCGTCCAGGGCATGGCCTCCCCGAACTGCTGAAAAAAAGTGGAGAGGCAGGTGTCGCGCAGGTCGCGCTGACAGAGGATGACCCGGGCGTTCGGAAAGAGGATTGCGATGTGGCCGAGCAGTTGGATGTTGTCCGGCAGCTTGTCGATCACACGTGCCGCGCCGCTGCCCATGGCCTTCAGCCGGGCAATATGATCCCGCGACAGCCCGTGCGCCTGCTCGGTGTTCCAGGTCAGCGGTTGGGCCATGGTGTGACCGCCGGTGATCCGGGTCACCAGATCCTGGATGTCCCTGCGTTCACCAGCACCGAAGACCTGCTGGTGACTGGCGGCGATTTGCTCGACCAGGGTGGTTCCCGACCGAGGCATGCCAACGATGAAGACAGGGCATTCGGACGGATCGCCCAGGCCGGCCAAGCGGGTGAACAAGGCTGGTTGAAAGGTCTGGATGGACCAGTCGATCTGCTGACTCAGGCTGGCCAGGTCGAAGCCTTTGCCGGACTGGTGCAGGTACTGACGCACCATGCCGTTGGCCTGGGCGCAGGCTTTGAAGGCCGCGTCGAAGGCACCAGCGTTGTCGAGCAGCCGGCCCAGACTGAACCCAGCAGCGATGCGCTCAGCCCAAGGCGCGGCGGTGTCAGCCAGTGTGTCCTGCAATTGGACGATATCGGCGTCAGTGGCGCTGTGACCAATCATTGAGAGGTCCCGCCATGCCTCGGCCGAACCTGGATTAAGCTTGATGGCCCGGGCGTGACACGCGGCGGCTTCAGCGAACTGGCCGGCGAAGGCAAGGTTGCCGCCCAACAGCAGCCATAGATCGGCCCGATCAGGGGCAAGCGCCAAGGCAGTGCGGCAGGCGGCTGCCGAGGCGAGCGGATTACCAGAGTAGCGCAACGTCAATGCATGGGCTGCATGCGCGTCGGCCAGATTTGGGGCAAGAACGGCCGCCTGCTGGTGGCAGGCCAACGCCTGCTCAACGCGGCCCAGGCGGAGCAGCGCCATGCCGGCACCAATCTGCGCCTCAACCTGCTGTGGGCGCGCGCTTTGGAACGCCGTCAGCGCCGCCTCGTATTGATCCTGCTGCAACAGCGCCGCACCAAGGCATGAAGCCGCGTCAGAATAGTCCGGTTGCAACAGCAGGCTGCGGCGGGCGGCGGCCTCCGCCTCAGGGCTGCGACGCAGGTCGAGCAGACCGCGCGCAAGCTGCAGATGGGCCTCGGCCAGGTTGGGATCGAGTGCTGTGGCCCGTTCGGCGGAGCGGACGGCCGAAGCGGCATCGCCAATGGCACGTTGCACGCGAGACAGGTTGGTCAGTGCCTCGGGGAAGTCCGGATCGATCGCCAGCGCACGGGAGATCAGTGCGATCGAGTCCCGACAAGCGCCTTGTTCCTGCAGCAGCAACCCCAGCAGATTGAGGGCGTCCAGATTATCCGGATCGGCAGCCAGCACGGCCCGAAGACCGGCCTCGGCGCGGTTCGGGCTGCCGGCGGCGTAGTCGGCGATCGCGTGGTCGAGCGCCTGATCGATGGTTGCACGGTCGAGTGCGGTCTGCGGAGGGTTCACGCGGTTCAAGCCTCAGGCCGATTTCAACATCCGGTGGCCGCGGCTGGTCTTAGCGCTAACGCTCGCAGATTAGTGAGTCTGAAATCCTTGTGTCCTGTAAATGGCGTAAAACCACAGCGGGTGGTCGTGTGGATACAGGAGCTGGGTGGACAACATACCGCCCGGATCGACAGCGCGATCCGGGCTTAAGAAAGTGATCCGTTGAATGACCTTAACGTTTGTTGCGGCGGCGCATGAGGCCCATGCCGGCCAGGCCGGCCCCAAGCACGGCCATCGACGCGGGCTCGGGCGCCGGCTGCGGGCCCGGCGGCGGCAGCGTGTTGGTGTAGTTGTAGGTGATCGTCAGGTCAGGCGTCGCAGTTGTGGTCAGGTTGGTCTGGATGTTGTTCCCGCCGCCAGTGAAGACGGTTGTGGCGCTGGCGTCGAACAGCGCCTGAAAGGTACTAGAGCCGATGAAGCCGGCGAGGTTTGAAGCGCCGGTAATCGTTTCGGTATTCGAGGCGAAGACATTGCTGAAGTTGTAGGGTGTGCTTGCGCCAGCGCCCAGGTTGTAGCTTTTCGGGTTGATCGCGCCGGAAGCAAACACCAATGGGAAGTCTGCCGGAGCGCCTGTGCCACCCTGCACGGTCAGTCCCAGACCGGCCTGGAACTTAAAGCTTTGCGCGCTGGTCGAGGTGTTGGTCAGGTTGCCGACGGCGCTGAAGTTGGCGCCATCAGAGATCACGACCGACGTCAGGGTCTCCGATGGCGTGGCATTGAACTGGTCCAGGCTGACCGCAATGTTAGAGAAATCGGTCTTGGTCTGCGGGCCGGTGACGGTTTCCGCGCAACTGGTGCTGGTGCATGTCAGACCAGCCTGAGCCTGATGCGGCAGCGCCACCGTCACAAGTCCACCCATCACCAGGGTACTAACTGAGGCAAGCAGATTGAATTTCATGACACCGTTCCAGTTGAGGCAGAAGCTGGTCCCGGATTAGCAACGGTCGTGCCACGCCATACGAGCGTGTGAAATCAAAAACTTGCGAGTTGCGGCTCGAGGTTTTGAAGCGAGCCTGTAAGGTCTGCTTTACAACTGCCCTGGTCCCTGTGGTGGTGCGGCTCTGACCCCGAGAACATGCGCAATGGCAAAGGTCAGGTCCGGGCGGTTCAGGGTATAAAAGTGAAACTCATCCACGCCATTGGCCTGCAGCAGCCTGACCTGCTCGGCAGCGATCACCATGCCGATCATGCGCCGGGTCTCGGGGTCGTGCTCGGTCCCCTCGAACAGGCGTCCCATCCAGTCAGGGACGGTAGCTCCGCACATGTCGGAGAACTTGACAGCCTGCGCAAAGTTCGAGACCGGCATGATACCGGGGACGATCGGGGCCTTGATCCCCGCTGCCAGGCAAAGATCCAGGAACCGCAGATAAGTCGTGGTATCGAAGAAATACTGGGTGATCGCCCGAGTGGCGCCAGCGTCTAGCTTGCGCTTCAGGTTCTCGAGATCGGCAACAGGATTCGAGGCGCCCGGATGAACCTCAGGGTAGGCCGCGACCGAAATCTCGAAGTCCGCCACATCGCGTAAGCCGCCGACGAGATCGGCGGCGTAGCGATAGCCACCTGGATGGGGCTGATAGGATGAGCCGGGCGGTGGATCGCCGCGCAGTGCGACGATATGGCGCACGCCGGCTGCCCAGTAGTCGCGGGCGACCTGGTCGACTTCCTCGCGGGTTGCCCCAATGCAGGTCAGGTGGGCAGCGGCGGTCAACTGCGTTTCGCGCGCAATGCGGGCGACAGTAGCGTGCGTCCGGGCCTGGGTGGTGCCACCGGCGCCGTAAGTGACCGACACAAATCGGGGGGCCAGCGGGGCAAGCCGCTCGATGCAGGTCCATAGCTGATGTTCAAGCGCCTCGGTGCGAGGCGGGAAGAATTCGAATGACAGTTTTGGGGTGGGGTTTCCAACGGCCTGAACGGGCAAACCGCTGATGCGGGGCCCGGTCAGCCACCGTTGCAACGTTGCCGATGAACTATCCATATGCGCTGAGTCTCCCGTTTCAGGTGGAAAGGCAAGAGCCTGTTTCATGATGCCGCGGCGGGGGGTTTCATCCCTGCCTCGGGCTGTGGTAACCACTTCAAATCGTCTGTTTACTGAAACTCAGTGCTGGGTGGTCCAAGAGAGTCAAACCATGACACGTGACGCCTCTTCTGGACGCTTATGATTACTGAGCATACCCGGAAATCACCCGAGGAAATTGATGCCATCCGATCGCTGTTCGCGCCTCTCGATTTCTGGGGCCAGATTGCTGCTGCCAATTTTACTTCTGATCATGGTCGGGATGACCGGCTGTGCAACCAGGCCTAAGGCGGACGACCCCGAGGCGCTGTCTGAATATGAAGAGACCAACGACCCGTTGGAGCCGACCAACCGGGTGTTCTACGCGATCAACAACGGGCTCGACACCGTCATCCTAAAGCCGGCTGCCGAAGCTTATCGATATGTTCTGCCGGGGGTGGTCCGCCAGGGCATCCACAACGTGCTGTCGAACATCGGCTCTCCGGTACAACTGTCCAACGACATGCTGGAGGGCAAGCCGCGTCGCGCCGGTGACACGACGATGCGGTTTCTGATTAACACCACGGCGGGTGTGTTCGGCATCTTCGATGTGGCGAGCAAGGTCGGCTATCCGAATCACGACGCAGATTTCGGCATGACCCTGGGGCTGTGGGGGGTTCCAGAAGGACCGTTCCTGTTTCTGCCGGTCCTGGGACCGACCGATCCGCGTGACGCCTCCGGCTTCGGTGTCGATATTGCGCTGGACCCGTTCACTTGGGTCGGCGGACCGCATGACACTGGCCTTACGGTTTTTAACTGGACACGCTACGGGCTAAATGCTGTTGATGCGCGCGAGCGTGCGCTCGATGCCATCGATCAGATCAAGAAGACGGCCCTTGATCCGTACGCGACGTTCCGAAGCTTGTTCAGGCAGCATCGTCACGCCCAGATCGAGACACTGAGGAACGACAACCGTGCCACTGTTCCTGTTTGGTTTCCACAACCGGCGAACGCATCCACCAAATAAACGAGACCGTTACCGGAGTTCGGACATTATATGATGATCATTCGTCGGCATTTACTGGCTGTTGCTGCACTGTCAGTGTTCTTGCCGCTTGCAGCCCAGGCCCAGGGAACCGAGAAAGCCGCCACCTTCGTAAGGGCGACAGGAGACAAGCTGGTTGGTGTTGTTAACGGTCCCGGCTCTGCCACGGCCAAGCGCGCGAACATGTCGCAGATCATCAATTCAGCAGTCGACGTCGATGGTGTTGGCCGCTTCTGTCTGGGCCGCTACTGGCGGCAGGCGACGCCTGAGCAGCAGAAGCAATACCTGACGCTGTTTCACGAGGTGCTGATAACCAACATCACCTCGAAGCTGGGTGAGTACCGGGGTGTTACCTTCACCATGGGACGCAGCCGCATGCAAGACGAGGAGGCTGTGGTCTCCACCACTGTGGATCGGCCCAACAACCCGCCGACGGCCGTAGACTGGATCATATCCAGCCCGTCCAGCGAGCCGAAGATCATCGATGTCGTGGCAGAAGGCACGTCGCTGCGGTTGACGCAGCGTAGCGACTATGCGTCCTATCTAGTACACAATAACAACAACATCGACGCCCTAATCTCCGCGATGAAGGCGCAGGTCTCACAGGCCGGCTGATTGCGCAGCCACTGCCGGGCTCAGCCTAAGCTTTCATAAAGTATCATGGCGTAGCCGCGCTGCTGGAAGGTATAGGCTTCGCGCATGCCGATGCCACCCAGAATCATGCGGGAGCCAAAGTTGCTCGCGCGCGCGATGGCGATGATTCGGGTTAGACGGGCCCTGTCATGTCCAAAACGGAGGGCTGCGAATGCAGCCTCGCGAGCTAGCCCACGACCCTGCGCTTCGGGCCAGAGCGCGAACCGCAGTGCTACGCCTTGCGCGTCCGTGCGATGTTCCAGGCCGGTGATGCCGACGAACCGACCAGCCTCACGCACCGCCCAGATGCCGAATCCATAGCGGCCCCATGCCACCACGTTGTCGGCCAGATCCTCAGCCGTGCGGGCGGGGTCGCGCACGCCGCCCGCCATGACCGCAAACACGGCCGGATGCGCCTTGATGGCTGTCAAATCTTGAAAGTCGCCACCGGCGACAGGGGACAGAAGAAGCCGGGATGTACGAATAACCCATGCTGGATTCATGACAAACCCAACAGCACGCCTAGCTCAGTCCATCGTGACCTCAGATTAGTCGAAGTTAGATAGACCGAATGACCTATGTCCGAGAGCCCGATGTCAACAGCTCAGACGGCAGCCAGACTCGCTGCACGCGCCACTCACCCTGCTGCAGATCCATCTCCAGCTTTACGGGTTCGGCCTGACCGGAAGCCTGCAGGCTGACAACAAAGGACGTCATGCTGTCGAAGAACGCCCAATTGACGTGGACATCCGCGCCATGGGCTGGGCCGCTTACGGTCGATTGAGCACTTGCCGGCACTGTCGCGATTGTCGAGGCTGCTGCCAGCAACGCTTGCGGTGTGACAGCCTGATCGATCGTTCGGGACGCTATCCCACGCATGAAAGAAGCGCCGAACGGCGGCAGATCGTTCCCGGTTTTCGGAGATGGCGCATCGGCGGCGAGGTCGCAGACATCTTCCTTGATGCCTTCGCGGACGGCGGGCCAATCAACCAGTGATTCCAAGGTTCCGGGGTCGGCGCCCTTTATGGCCTCACCCAGGCGATAAAGCGTTATGTAAGGATAGGCTGCGTAAGCCAAGCCGAGACTAAAAACCGTTGCTAGAAGTGGCCACTTGGCACGCATCAGCACGCTCCATCCCATACCAGTATTGGTCAGCCCGGGCTTGCCTTATTAATCTTCATCTGTCGACCGGCAAACTAAGCCACAACTGGTTGATAACACGTTAACTCTCTCGTGAAATCAGAATTTGATCGTATTTTCGCCCAGCCGCATTTCTTGCAGAGCAGATAGCAGAAGCGGCGTCGTGCTGGTTAGCCTTAATCGCATTTTGCCACTGTTTTGCCATCGATCATAAACTTGATCAGCGGGAGCGGAGTGGCGCGGAATGTCGCATACCTGCTCGGTCAGGCTCTGGCCATGACCAAGCGACAGCCATGGACACGGCTGTGGGCGCATGCCGTCGCAGCCCGGATACCAACGAGGGAGCTTGAACATGTCCAATCGCACGGCAGGCACATGGCCCAAGCCGTGCCGCGGCTGAACAGCGCTTCAGCCGATGCGGCTGATCGTGATGCCGCGCGGCAGGACCATCAATGCAGACGCAGGCCAGAGGCCGGGTAGGATGCGTATGAGCGGACCGACGGGGTCGACGGCGAGGCCACAAGCCCAGGATGACACCGGTCCCGTTGCGGTGGCATTGGCCGGTGGAACGGCCTTTCTGGCGGGCGCGACCGATGTGTACGGGCTGGCGAAACTGGACAACCTGTTCGTTTCGTTCATGAGCGGGAACACCACGCTGCTCGGCAAGGCGCTTGGTGGCGGCGACCTGCATCGGGCGGCTGGGATCGGCGGCATTGTCGGGTTGTTCGTGGGCGGGGTGGCTGCGGGCACCGTGCTGGCAGACTGGAGTGGCCGTCGACATGTCGCGGCAGTTACCGGCTTCGTGGCGATCCTGCTCGGCCTGGCCGGCGTCTGGCCTGATGGAGGCATCGGTTTGGTGGTACTCGCCATGGGGGCGTTGAACGCGTCCATGAGTCGGGTCGGCAGCACCAAAGTAAGCCTGACTTATGTAACCGGAACCCTGGTCAAAGTCGGTGAGGGCTTTGCCCGCCTGGTGTCGGGCGAGGGTGCAGGTATAGGTTGGCTGCTGCAGGCAGGAATGTGGGTGTGCCTGCTGTTGGGTGCGACAGCGGCCGCAGCTGTCCATCAGGCACAACCCTGGACAACGCCCTATACGAACTGGGGGCTGGCCGCGGTCGCATTTATCCTGGCGGTAGGTGCTGTGGTGAAAGAGCAAACGTGGCCTTAGGCCGCGGCTCATAGCGCCCGGCAACGCCAGGGTGGAGTCGCCCCTGCGCCATCTGGGATAGTTTAGGCGCGAGTGGTTTAACAGTGCTTGTTGACGCCGGGGAGCTGGCAGCGGCAATGCAGTCGCTGACGCAAAGGGTGACGCTGGATGAAAATCTCGATATTGGGCGGCGGTGGCTTCCTCGGCCAGCGGGTCGCGGGCCGATTGGCACAGGATGGGACGCTTGGCGGCCGATTCATCACGGCAATGACGCTTTTTGACGTGGCCGCACCGGCGAAGCCCCAGGCGACCTTCTCGGTTACGTCTGTGGCCGGCGACATCGTGGACTTGCCGGACGCAGCCATTCCGCCAGGCACAGACGTTGTCTTTCATCTGGCGGCGGTGGTCAGTGCCCAGGCTGAGGCTGACTACGAGCTTGGCCGCAGGGTTAACGTCCGCGGCACCGATGCGTTAATTGACCGTTGCCGAGCTCTCGGAAGCCGGCCGCGGGTGGTATTCACCAGTTCGGTAGCCAGCTTCACCGGCGATCAGAACACCACGCTGGCAGACAACACGCGGCAGGTGCCGGGCAACAGCTACGGTACGCAGAAGGCTGCTGCCGAGCTGTTTTTGATGGACGCGACGCGGCGCGGTTTCGTTGATGCTGTCACGGTGCGGCTTCCCACCGTCATCGTCCGGCCGGGGCGGCCGAATAAGGCTGCCAGCTCGTTCTTCTCCGGCATAATCCGCGAGCCGCTGCTGGGACTGGATACAGAGCTGCCGGTTTCGGACGACTTTGCTGTTTGGATCTGTAGTCCGCGTCGAGCGGTGGACTGGCTACTGCATGCTGCCGCGATGGACACCGCCAAGATGGGACTGGACCGGAGCATCGACCCGCCAGGCATCAGCACGACAGTTGCCCATTTGCTGCAGGCACTCGACCAAGCGGCACCCGGCGTCTCATCGCATGTGAAGCGGGTGACTGACAAAAGTATTGCGGCGATCGTCTCTAGCTGGCCGCCGGCATTTGAGGCGCTGCATGCGCGAACGCTTGGGTTTTCCGCGCACGAGCCTGTGCTGGATGTCATTCAAGCATTCATTGAGGATGATCTGGCGATGACAAAGGCGGACCGCGGATTGGTCTGACGCAGCGAAGCGATATTTTTACCATACTGCTGCCTGAATCCGAGGATGAAATGTTGCGTGGGATCGGGTCCGGTTCCACAACACCCATCGCCTACTCATTTTTCCGGCTGGACGTTTCGAATGCCGATTGTGCACGGCGATTCTACCATTGCGGGCCCGCATGGGATCCGCCTAGCCGGGAAATCCGCGCCCGAAGCTGAAACCGAGACGGCCGATCGAAAGGCTCAGGTTCGACGGCCACGCCGGCCGATCGGATCCGCCGTGATGCATGCGCCACAGGTGCTGCGCGCCCTGGTGCGGGCCGACGAGATCTGGCTGGTCGTGCTGGCTGCATTCCTGGGTTGTGCGACCGGCATCATGGTTTGGCTGATGACGGAGACGACGCAGCTTGTGCACCAGGTGCTGTTCGGCATTGGCCGAGCGCAGCGGCTGAGTGCAATGGAGATGCTGGATCCGCTTCGCACGGTCCTGGTGCCTGCCATTGGCGGCCTGGTGCTGGGGCTGATGACGCTTGGGATCGGGCGCGTCCGGCCACGCCGCACGGTCGACCCGATCGAGGCCAACGCGCTGTTCGGCGGCCGGATGTCGTTGAACGGCAGCCTGATCGTCGTGCTGCAGACGATCATGTCGAATGGCGTCGGCGCCTCTGTCGGCCTAGAGGCTGGCTACACGCAGATCGGTTCAGCCATCGCGTCCCGCTGGGGCCATGCGTTCCGGGTCAGGCGGAACGATCTGCGGCTGCTGGTCGGATGCGGTGCCGCCGCGGCGATCGCCGGAGCATTCAACGCACCGTTGACCGGCGCCTTCTATGCCTTTGAGCTTGTCATCGGCACCTATACCCTAGCCGCATTTGCTCCGGTCGCTGTCGCGGCACTTGTATCGCAAGCTGTGGTGCGTGCCCTGGGTGGATCGATCTTTGACCTGACCCCCCAGGTGCCTGGGAATATCGATCCGCTTGACTACATCCCGATCCTCGCGCTTGGCATGCTGTGCGCCCTGCTGGGTATCTCCATCATGCGCGGCGTGACGATCACCGAGGAGTTGTTCCGCAAGAGCGGTGTGCCAATCTGGATGCGTCCTGGCATCGGCGGCCTTGCTATCGGCATCCTGGCGCTGGTGACGCCGGCGGTGCTGTCGTCGGGCCATGGCGCGCTGAGTCTTAGCTTTGAGGTGCACGACCCGCTGCGGTGGGTCGTTCTGCTGGTCGTGCTGAAGGCAACGGCGTCGGCGATCTCGATTGGGTCGGGGTTTCGCGGCGGCCTGTTCTTCGCCTCGTTGTTCCTGGGCGCATTGCTGGGCAAGGCGTTCGCCGGCGCGCTGGCCCTGATGAGCACGACCCATGCAATACCGCAGGAGGTCTGTGCCCTTGTGGGCATGAGCGGGCTGGCGGTCGCGATCATCGGCGGCCCACTGACCATGGGCTTCCTGGCGCTGGAGGCCACCGGCAGCCTGCCGATGACGGTTGCCGTGCTGGCCGCCTGTGTCGTCTCCTCACTAACGGTGCGTCGCACCTTCGGCTACTCCTTTGCTACTTGGCGGTTCCACCTGCGAGGCGAGGCGATCCGCAGCGCTGTCGACATCGGCTGGATGCGCAACCTGACAGTTGGACGGATGATGCGCCGAGAGATGCGCACGGTGCGGGCGGAGACACTGCTGAGCGCCTTCAGGCGCGACTTCCCATTGGGGACGACACAGCGTGTGATCGCACTTGACGAAGAGGATCGTTACGCCGGGATCGTGCTGTTGCCGGAGGCGCATGCCGACGCGGATGATGACCACAAGGTGCGTGACATTGTCCATTATGCCGACACCGTCCTGCTGCCGCAGATGACAATCAAGGAAGCGGTGGCGATGTTCGAGAACGCCGAAAGCGACGCGCTGGTGGTGGTCGACAACGCCGAGGAGCGTCATGTCATCGGGCTTCTGACCGAGCAGTACGCGCTGCGGCGCTACAGCGATGAGCTTGACCGCCGTCGGCGGGAATTGTCTGGCGAATAGGCTTCTGCCGCGCCACTACGAGACGGTCCGGTCAAAATTCAATGTCGAGTTCGTCGATTTGCTCGGGTTCCTTTTGCGCCGAGGCAAACCACTCCTTCATGTCGGGCCAGGCGAGGATCTGCTGGCAGTATCGTTCGCAAGCGCCTTCCATGTGGACGTCGTAGCTGCGGAAGCGGGTGACGACAGGCGCATACATGGCATCGGCGATGGTGGGCCTGGTGCCGAACAGCCAAGGGCCTTTCCAGGTCGTCAGGCACTCTCGCCAGATTTCCGTGATGCGGTCGATATCCGCTTGCACGGCCGACCAGACTGCAAATCCGGGACGGTATAGACGTAAATTCATCGGCAACGCTTCGCGCAGAGCAGCGAAGCCAGAGTGCATCTCTCCGGCAATTGAACGGCAGTGGGCACGGGCGGCCCGGTCGCCTGGCAGCATGCCGACGTCGGGGAACATTTCGTTGAGATACTCAGCTATCGCAAGTGTATCCCAAATCACCACATCATCATGCATGAGCGCGGGGATGCGTATTGAAGAGGACTGCAGCAATAATTCCTTCCGGTTAGTGGGATCGTCCGGATCCACAACTTTTTCTTCGAAAGGCAATCCGGCAAGCCGCGTCAGCAGGAAGCCTCTCAATGACCAAGAGGAATAATTCTTGCTGCTTATCAGCAGTGTAGCCCAGGCCATGGTGACAACCCCCTAGCGTGCTGGCATGCTGCGCCGCAATATAACAGGATGTTCTCCGACATAATGAGCATTTGTGCTAACGTTATAACGATCTCGTGACAGGAATTGCGTGGCTCAGCAGGCGATGATGTATAAGCTTTATCAGGCGCAATCCGACCTGCTGTATCCGGCGCGTCAGATGGCTCGTTTTGGTGCCGGCATGGCGCGCGCCCTTGACCTGGGTGATTACACGCCGCAGCCGCTGCGCCAATTCGGCGCGGCCTGCACGATGCTGGCTGACAGCGCGCTGACCCATCGCCGCCCAAATTATGGCTTCAGCTCTGCCACGATGGGCAACAACGTCGTTGCGGTTACAGAGGAGTCTCGGTTTGAGACGCCGTTTGGCACACTCCTGCGGTTCCGCAAGGAGACTGACTTGGTGCAGCCACGGGTCCTGGTGGTCGCGCCGATGTCGGGGCACTTCGCCACGTTGCTGCGGGGCACGGTTGCCGTTCTGTTGCCAGATCATGACGTATACATCACAGATTGGAAGAACGCCCGTGACATTCCGCTGTCGGACGGGACGTTCGGTTTTGACGAATATGTCGACCATCTGATCAGCTTCATGGAGGTGATGGGGGAAGGCTGCCATATGATTGCGGTCTGCCAGCCTGCTGTTGCCGGGCTTGCCGCCACCGCGATCATGGCTGAAGCAGGGAACCGCGCGCAACCGCGGAGCCTGACGTTGATGGCTGGGCCGATCGATACCAGGCAGCACCCGACCAAGGTCAACGTGCTGGCAAAATCACACAGCATCGAGTGGTTCGAGAAGAATCTGATTGCAGCAGTGCCGTGGCGCTACAAGGGGGCGTTCCGGCGGGTCTATCCGGGTTTCCTGCAGTTGACAGCCTTCATGACGATGAACCTGGATCGGCATATCAATGCGCATATAAGCCAGTTCCGCGCACTCGCCTGCGGCGATGTCGTCGCTGCGGAGATGCATCGGAAGTTTTACCACGAGTATAATGCCGTCATGGACCTGCCGGCAGAATTCTATCTCGAGACCGTCAAGCGGATCTTTCAGGACCATGACCTGCCGCTGGGGCGGCTGACCTGGCATGGTCGGAAGGTACGGCCGGAGGCCATACGGCGCACGGCGCTGCTGACGGTTGAGGGTGAACGGGATGATATCTGCGCAATTGGTCAGACGATGGCGGCGCTAGATTTGTGCAGCGGACTGCGGATCAACCAGAAGCGCCACCACTTGCAGACCGGTGTTGGTCACTACGGCGTGTTCAGTGGATCACGGTGGGCACGGGAGATCTATCCCAAGGTTCGCGCCATGATTGAGGTGACGAACCAGTAGTTTTCAGATCGGGCCTGGGGGACGGAGTGAGGAGGCTTCGCGCCGCTGCATCGGCTTCCCTCAGGATCAGTCTCCGCGCTAAATCCCGCTTATGTCCCTGCTGGTTATTTCCGATGCCGTCATCCGCCTGGGCGGCCGCACGCTTCTGAACGCTGCTAGTCTTGCCGTCGACCCCGGCCGGCGCATCGGCCTGGTGGGGCGAAATGGTGCCGGCAAGTCCACCTTGCTGCGGGCCATTGCCGGCGAACTGGCTGTCGATGGCGGCGACATTCGCCTGTCCTCTCGCGCACGGCTGGCGACGGTGCGACAGGAGGCACCGGAGGGCCCGCTTTCGCTGCTTGAGACTGTGCTGCAGGGTGATCCGGAACGGCTGGCACTGCTGGCGGAGAGCGAGACAGCGGACCCACAGGGCGTGGCAGAGGTGCATGATCGTTTGGTTGCCATTGGCGCAGACTCGGCACCGGCCCGAGCGGCGACCATCCTGGCGGGGTTGGGTTTTGACGAGGCGGCGCAAGGCCGACCGGTGGCTGAATTCTCCGGTGGCTGGCGGATGCGTGTGGCGTTGGCGACGGCGTTGTTCGCCAATCCTGACCTACTGCTGTTGGACGAGCCGACCAATCACCTGGACCTGGAAGCGACGATGTGGCTGGAGGTGTGGCTAGCGCGGTTCCAGGGTGCTGCCCTGGTCGTCTCACACGACCGAGGGCTGCTGGACCGTGCGGTTGAAGCCATTGCGCATCTGGAGAAGGGAAAGATCACCCTGACCCCAGGCGGGTTCAACGAGTTTGTACGCATCCGCACTGAACGGGCGATGCAGCAGGCCCGCGCGGTCGAGCGCATCGCGGCGGAACGCGCGCACATCCAGTCGTTCATCGACCGCTTTCGCTACAAGGCTTCGAAGGCGCGTCAGGCCCAGGCCCGCATCAAGGCGCTGGAGCGTCTGCCGCAGATTGAGTCGGTTATCGAGGATGTACCCACCCGGTTCGACTTTCCTGAACCTGCCCGGATAGCGCCGCCAATCCTGGCGCTGGAGCGTGTGGACATCGGCTACGGCACGACAAGGGTGCTGAAAAACATATCGGTGACGGTCGACATGGATGATCGGATTGCCCTGCTGGGAGCCAATGGAAACGGCAAGTCGACCCTGGCGAAGCTGCTGGCTGAGCGGCTGGAGCCTTTGGGCGGCGAGGTCCGGCGAGGCCCGAAACTGAAGGTCGGCTACTTCGCACAGCATCAGACCGAGGAACTCGTGGCCGCGGAAAACCCGATCGACCACATGGCGCGAGCGCTACCAAATGCGCCGGCCGCCAAAGTCCGTGCCCAACTGGCGCGCTTCGGCCTGGATGCCGACCGGGCGGAAACCCCGGTCTTGCAATTGTCGGGCGGTGAGAAGGCGAGGCTTTTGCTGGCTCTGGCGACCCGGGACGCGCCGCAGTTGCTGATCCTTGATGAGCCGACAAATCATCTGGACATCGACGCACGCGATGCGCTGGTGAAGGCGCTGGCGGACTTCCAGGGAGCGGTTCTGCTGATAACGCATGACCCGGATCTTGTTGAGCTGGTCGCTGACCGTCTTTGGCTGGTGGGCGGCGGGACGGTGAAGTCGTTCGAAGGGGATCTTGATGACTACCGGGCGCTGCTGCAGGAGCGGGTGCGTCCGGCTGCCAAAATCGGGAGCGCCACGCGCAAGGATGACCGGCGGGAACGGGCCGAAGCCCGCGCGGCCTTGGCACCGATTCGTGCACAGGCACAAGCGGCCGAGCGGCGGTTGGCTTCACTGACGGCGGAGCGAGCCAAGCTTGAGGCAAAGCTGGCCGATCCAGCGCTTTACCTGCCCGGACGTGTGCAGGAGGTCACCGCTGCCAACGCGCGGCTGGCGGCGATTTCGAAAGAGGCTGCCGCTGCTGAAGAAGCGTGGCTTATCGCTGAAGAACAACTTGAGTCAGCACCTTAAGTTCATTATCCGAGATCCCGTGTAGATGAATAATGCGTTGTCTTGGACAGTCCAACAGAGCGGCATGCCAATAAAGAGGAAGTGTGACGGTCTCAGGTGCGCCGAACATCTATCCGGGTGGTCAGCGGAAGGCCGCACGACCGGCTTTAGACGTGCTTGTGATGCCTGACGGCATTCAGATGAATCCTCAGGCTATCATACTATTTTTGCTTGAAACGAATAGCGGAGAAATTTAGGAGACACGGTAGTGGAGTAGTTTAATATGAGGCGGCAAAATCACTTGGCTGACCAAGCTGGGACGATCGAGCACATGTCGCTGCAATCATCCCACAGTAACGTCGAGAAAATGAGCGCTGGTGGTTTTTTGTGGCCGAGTGCGACAGGCAAGCCGCTGATGGCGGTCATCAGCCACCAACCTGGTTTGTCAGATTAAACTGGAGGGAATGAGGGATCAGCCGACGGATACCGAGATGAATCGCAGCAGTTCATGATGGGACATCGGCTTCTCTAGCACGGTCATCACGCCCAGACTGGCTGCTTTCCGCTCTACTTCCGGATCGTGGATGCCAGTGATCAACAAGGCTGGAATACTGAGCCCCTTCAAGGCCAATTGTTCAATTGTCTGCAGGCCGGTCATATTCGGCATGTTTTGATCAATGACCAGACAGGCCAGACGGTCAAAATTCGCATCGGCCAGGAACTCTGAGCCGGAATGATAGGTTTCGACCTGATATCCCATGGTTTCCAATAGGCCGCCAAGGACATCGCCGACATCGTTGTCGTCGTCGATGACCGCCACGACGCTTGCGTTGTCCCTATTCATCAACCATCCCCTCATGAGCGACCGAAGAAGGCGGTGCCCTGTTGCTCGGACACGATCGTAGCCGTCTCGTTTGGCCTCAATAAGCCCTAAAGCACGGGATCACTTGCTATTGTAAGAACCTACCTCTAAATACCCTGCGTTAGGTGGCGCGAAGCGTTTGAGTTAACACGAAATTAACTCTTATGTCGCTATAGTCATTCGTCAATGAGCAACCCAACGAATTTTATTCGTCTTGTATGCACTTCGAGCACCGGTTGAGGCACTGCGATTGCCAGAACTGCCTCAGGCGCGTCTCTCTCGGTCAGCGCCAGCTTGGCGTGGGTCCATACCGGTGCAACTAATCCCCAGGTGATGGAATTGTCTGAAAATCTAAAGTTGCGGCTAGACCCTGCTTCCAGTGAAAACCAACGCGATCGCGTAATTCCCGTGTCGGAGTCCCGGGCCAACGATGCTACCGGGCAGATCGATGAAGCTGAATCGCAGATGCGCAAAGCGTTAGGACTGCTTGGTGAATCGACCCGGCACCGTGCGGATCAGGATCGGATAGAGACACCGGCACGCTTCAATGAGCGCTTCAGTACCGGATCGCATCGACGCCGCTTTGTCCAAGATGGCGATATCCCTGTTACGGTGGTCCGCCGTGATCAAGGGCATGAAGTGCAGCCGCACCGTGGATCGGTTCCGGCGGCATCTCCCACTAGCAGCCGCCTGCAGCGCGTTGAAGTAGCTCTAGCCAGTGAGATAGCAGCGCGTGAAAAGGCTGAACGCTCGCTGGGCGAGGCATTGGCGCTGGCACGTGATCTGCAGACCAAGATTGGTCACGCCGAGCTGGGGAAGAATGAGGCACTAGAGGCGTTGCGGCGGGAACGCGAGGCGGTGGGGCAATTGCGTTCAGAGGTTGCTGCCGCGGACGAGCAGCTTCGTCAGACGCTGAGCCGGCTGGATGCGGTTCAACAATCTGAGGTAGTGTGTCGAGAGCAGCTTGCTGTCGAACGTGAAGCCAAAACAGCTGCTGAACAGGCGCTGCGCGATGTCGATGCGGCTCGTCAGTCAGCCGAACATATGGCGCTAACGTTGTCGGAGACACCGGCAGCAAAGGCAAAAGCACCACCAGCGGGCCGTACGCCGAGACGCCTCCGGCCAGCGGAAAGGGTGGCTGTGGCGGTCACGCCTAGAGTGCCATTGGATGATTCGCACGTTGCTGAGCCCGAGCCGGTCAAATGGTGGCTTATGCCGAAGCCGGCGACAAAACGACGGTAAACTGAACGAGGCTAGTTTACCAAGTCGATAATTCTGTCTGCCTAGGCCCGTTTGCTTTTACGACCGTCTCACTGACATCTACCTCAAATCTATCGTTAAGGCTTAGGCGACCAATTGAACGAACGGATGTCCGCAGCATCAGCTTTATCAAGGCTTATGATGTCTCATCGCTGAGTCACAGCAATGTCATAGCCCACACGTGAACGTACAATCCAAATTGGCATCTCTAACATATAGTTAAGGCTGATTTCGCCAGGACTTTAGAGGAGATATCTTGTACGACTTCGCGGCTGAACAGCCTCGCTGGATCGGGACAGTGTCTAGTGTGGATGGACACGAAGCTCGGCCGCCAAATTCGTCGAAGATGAACATTCTCAGTTTTGCGGCGACCGTTGTTCCCCGTTCTTGGGTTGCGGTTGGGCGGCGGCTGGTTTCCGCTGTCGTCGGGCAGTTGCCGGTGGATACACAGTATCGTTTCCAGCGTCTTGTTAGCCGTATGCGCGCTGACATGGGGGAAATCGAGCGTGATTACCCGATGTGGATCGAGCGCTTTGATCGCGTCGATGGCCGGAAGCGCCGGATGATTGCGGACAACATTGCGAGCATGCAGTCCCGGCCACTGATTTCTGTGCTGATGCCGGTCTTCAACCCATCACCAGATCATCTGGCCGCGGCAATTCAGTCGGTGCGGGACCAGCTCTACCCAACATGGGAACTGTGCATCGCCGATGACGCTTCCACTAGCGCAGCGGTTCGCCAGATTCTCCAGGAAGCGGCTGCGTGCGACGATCGCATTAAGGTGGTCCGGCGGGAGCAGAATGGTCATATCTCTGCCGCATCTAACTCTGCCCTGGAGCTTGCGACCGGGTCGTTTATTGCACTGCTGGATCATGATGACCTGCTGCCGCCGCATGCACTGTTCGAGGTGACGGCAGTCGTCGTCAGCCGACCTGATGTCGACATTATCTACTCGGATGAAGATCATATCGACAACATGGGGCGGCGGTCGCATCCCTATTTCAAACCTGACTGGAATGCTGAGCTGATGCTCGGGCAAAACTTGATCAGCCACCTTGGCGTCTACCGGCGGACCCTGATTGAGAAGGTTGGCGGCTTCCGTCTGGGCTTTGAAGGCAGTCAGGATCATGACTTGGCGCTACGGGTGGTGGCGGAAACCGATGCGGAACGCATCGTCCATGTTCCAAAGGTGCTGTATCACTGGCGTCAGGGTGCCGGCGAGCAAACCTTTTCTGAGGCTGCACAGGATCGTTGCGCGGTCAACGGGCGTCGCGCGGTAGAGGCATTTGTCGGTCGAACGCAGCCGGATGCCAAGGTGCATCCAGCGCCGCTGGTCGACAACTGGACGCGTGTGATTTATCCGCTGCCGACACCAGATCCGATGGTGTCGATTATTATCTACTCGGAGGACACCAGATCCACGCTGAGGTCTTCGATCGAAACATTGCTTGAGAAAACGGACTATCCAGCAGTCGAAATCATTATTGCTGGCGATGCCGTAGACCTTAAAAATATACATACGCCTGATCGGCGCTGGCGCGTAATCAGATCGTTGCCGTTGTCATTGAATGAGGCCGTTGCTTCAGCTCACGGCGAACTGGTGACGTTACTTGACCCGACCCTTGAGGCAAGAAATCCGGATTGGCTCCGGGAAATGGCTTCGCACGCGATCAGGCCCGCGATTGGCGCTGTTGGTGCCAAACTGTTGTCGTCGCATGATACCGTGCTCCATGCCGGCATTGTGGTGGGTGGCCGGGAAGTCGCTTTCACACCGTTTTTTGGCCGGCGACGGTCGCATGTCGGTTATTTCGGCCATCTACAACTGGCCCGGAATGTCTCTGCAGTGAGCGGCGGATGCGTGATGGTCCGTCGGACATCGTTTATTCAGGTTGGTGGTATCGACGAGACGCTGACGCCCGCCTTTGGCGATATTGATCTATGCTTGAAGCTGGAGAGGGAAGGTCTCAAGAACCTCTGGACCCCTTATGCAGAGCTTCATCGACGCAGTGGATCAGTGGTTCGCACTGGTTCCGATGTGGCGAGATTCAGACGTGCAGCTACCAGTATGCGGGCCCGCTGGGGCGAGCGATTGGCATACGACCCGTACTGGAGCCCGAACCTGGCCGCTGATCCGCATCGGATGGCGCTGGCCTTTCCACCGCAGGACAACCGACTCGCTGCCCACGAGGCTGCCTAAGCCGTAACACTGGTTCACTGCAGTGGCAGGCAGGCGTGTTCCAGCCAACTGCGTTCGGCTTCGCCAAGCGCCGGCCCAACCATCTGCAAGACGCGGGCATGATAGGCGTCGATCCACTGACGCTCATGCTGGGTCAGCCTCGAAACGTCGAAAAGCCGCCGGTCAAATGGCGCCAGCGTCAGCGTTTCAAAGCGAAGAAAGGGCTTGTTCGCCTGCGGCAGGTCGGCTGGCTGAACGAGCAGCAGGTTCTCAAGCCGGATGCCATAGTGGCCAGGGCGATAATACCCTGGCTCATCCGATAATATCATTCCGGCTGCGATCGCTACCGGACGTGCCAGGCGAGAGATGCTGACTGGTCCCTCGTGCACCGACAGATAGCTGCCGACGCCATGTCCGGTGCCATGGTCGTAGTCCAGGCCGCTCTGCCAGAGCGCACGGCGAGCCAGCACATCCAGATGTACACCGCTCACGCCTTCGGGAAAAACCGCCGTGGCTATGGCGATATGACCCTGCATCACCTGCGTCACCTGCTGCCGCAGGTCGGCCGGCGGATCGTCAGGTCCGATCCATAGTGTACGGGTAATGTCCGTTGTTCCGTCCGGATACTGCGCGCCCGAGTCGATCAAATAGACTTCGTTCGAGCGGATGGGTCGGTTTGTCTGGTTGTTTACTCGGTAGTGGATGATGGCACCATGTTCCCCCGCACCAGAGATGGCAGGAAAACTTTCACCGCAAAATCCATCGGCCTGCCGACGAAAATCGACCAGGGCTTCCGCCGCAGAGATCTCACTCTCCTGCCCGGATGGTCCGGCGATCGACAGCCAGTGCAGGAAGCGGCACACCGCCACCGCATCACGTAGGTGCGCAGCTCGGGCGCCATTTTGCTCAGTCTGGTTCTTGCAGGCTTTCGGCAGCAGACAAGGATCGCCGCTGAGCGAAATCGCTGCGCCCGCGCTGCGGAGCCGCTGTGCGAACCACACCGGCGAGCCGGACGGGTCAATCCGCACCGTCTTATCCTTCAAAGCATCAAGTGCCGGTAGCAGGGCAGCCCGATCAAGCACAGAGACCCGATTACCCAGCCAGCTTCGCGTCTCATCGGGAATCCTTGCCGGGTCGATGAAGAATGCTGTTCGGCCGTCGGCGTAGACAAGACCAAAGCCCAGCGCGAAGGGCGTGAACGGAACGTCATCGCCGCGGATGTTCAGCAACCACGCAAGGGAAGCAGGATCGGTCAGAACCGCGGCATCCTGCCCGGCGTCCCGCAACGCCTGGGCGATGTCATCTCGCTTGTCCTCCGATGACTGGCCGGCATAGGTCAGTGGCTGCGGCACAACACGCCCGGCCGGGGGCGCCGGACGATCGCGCCAGACGGTATCGATCGGATTTGGCTCGACAGGCTGCATCGTCAGGCCGGCATCTGTGTATAGGGACAGACCTTCCTGGCTGATCAGCAACGGATCATAGCCGATGCGGCCGCCTTTTGGTGCATTCTGCGCCAGCCACAGAGCCGGTGGATGGGTGATGACGTGCAAATGTTGGAATTGCGCCGCATCGGTCTGCTCGGCCAGTTGCAGGATATAGCGACCGTCGGTGAAGATCGCCGCCGAGGCGGAAAGTACCACCGCCAATCCCGCACTGCCAGTGAAGCCGGTAAGCCACGCCAAGCGTTCCGCCGATGCGGGAACATACTCTCCAAGATGCTCATCAGATCGCGGCACGATGAACCCGTCGAGGCCACGGGTGGTCAATTCGTGACGAACTACTGCTAAGGGGGAAGCAGTCATGGAAGCTCCTTCGCATGCAACCCTGGTCAAATCTCATACCCTGGAGATCATTTATGCAATTCGCGCATAGCAGTTTGAGGATTTCTTGCTCTTAAAGCGACGGTAATCTGTCCCATGTTGCAGTGCATCATAACCCAGGGGCGCCTCGCCACCGTGACGTCGCGTATCACCTGGGCCTGTATGGACATCTGCCATGAGCGTTCAGAGCGCTGATCCCGGTCTTGCTTTCCATCTTCCCACCTTGAGCTACATCGACGCGAAATGGGAAGAGCCGAACCTGCGCAACCCGGCAACTGTGCCGCAAGTTGTTAACAGGACCCGGTTGGCAACTTGGCTGGCTCGTAAAGTCAGCACATTCCTGGACTGGCGCCGCGACAGCATTGCCGCCTCCCAACTGTCAACCATGTCTGATCGCGAGTTAATGGATATCGGCATCAGCCGATCTGACCTACCGCGGGTGTTCGACCCGGCGTTCAATCAGGGCCTTTGTTAGCGCACGACAAACGTGTAGCCAGTGCTGACAGACGGCAGGGATTGGAACCATGGCTTCGGTTCAGCGTCCGACAATGTTATCCAAAAGCCCAAAACGTTGAACCGCCACTTGATTGCTTTTGGGGAAGCCCACGCCTTTGCGTGGGCTTTTTCAAAACAAAAGCGGAGAAAGGCGTAGTCACGTCAGAACAATGGGCGCGTCGGACAGCCACCTAATTTTGCAGACTTAAGTGAGAAAGCACGAAGCTTATAAAATTCGGGACTTCATGCCAGTCGGTCAGCAGCCAATAGGACGCCAGCAGGACAACGATCCCGAACAATGGGAAAGCAAAGGCGCGTCCGCCATTGGTCTCCTTTTGAGATATCGGCATTGGAACCTCCAGCCCTGATTCGGTGCTCGGCGCAGCCGACGCACATCTGAAATTCCGGATTGTTCTGACGTGGTCAACAAGCACAATAAAAATAGCACCAATCATGCAATGTGCCCGCCAGAAGATAGCAGAGTCACACTACGCGCATGGATAACCCTGGGCGTTTCCTGGCATATTGCGTGGCTTGCCTGCCATTGATCCGAGGGCCACGTTTTGAGCCAGACCGTAACTACGACCGCGCCTGCCTTTCCCGCCGACACCGGAACAACCTTCACTATTTTGGCGTCGCTCAGCCTCTGTCACTTTCTCAACGACATGAACCAGTCGCTGGTTCCGGCGATCTATCCGATCCTGAAACAGTCATATCGTCTTGATTTCGGTCAAATCGGGCTGATCACGCTGGCATTCCAGCTGACAGCGTCCCTGTTGCAGCCTTTGGTCGGATTGGCGACCGACAAGCGGCCCACACCGTTCTCCTTGCCAGTCGCGATGACCTGCAGCCTGTTGGGCCTGCTGCTGCTGTCGGTCGCGAACAGCTATCACCTGATCCTGCTTGCGGCAGCGATGGTCGGTCTCGGCTCCTCGGTCTTCCATCCCGAATCCTCACGCGTCGCCCGTATGGCCTCGGGCGGGCGCTATGGCTTTGCGCAGTCGCTGTTCCAGTTGGGCGGCAGTTCCGGATCGGCGGTTGGTCCGCTGCTTGCGGCCTTTGTCGTGGTTCCGCGCGGTCAGGGCAGCATTGTGTGGTTTTCCGCCGCCGCGCTGCTGGCTATCGTTATGCTGACAAATGTCAGCCTCTGGTACGCACGTCATCCGGCGATGCTGGCCCGGCGCGGCCGGCGGGCACCACCGGCAACGCCTGCCTGTCCGTTGCCCAAAGGAAAAGTGATCGGCGCGATCCTGGTGATCCTGATCCTGCTGTTCTCGAAGAACGTCTATACATCCAGTCTGAGCTCGTACTACACGTTCTACCTGATCCAGAAGTTCCACCTGGAGGTGCAGAGCGCCCAGTACATGCTGTTTGCATTCCTGGCCGCCGTGGCGGCCGGGACTTTCGCAGGCGGACCGATCGGTGACCGCTTCGGCCGCAAGCCGGTCATCTGGTTCTCCATCCTGGGCGCCTTCCCGTTCGCGCTGATGCTGCCTTATGCTGATCTGCTGTGGACCGGCATCCTCAGCATCGTGATCGGGCTGATTCTGGCCTCAGCCTTTTCTGCCATCATCGTCTATGCCCAGGAACTGCTGCCCGGCCGCATCGGGCTGGTGGCCGGTATGATGTTCGGCTTCTCATTCGGCCTCGGCGGTCTGGGTGCGGCGGGGCTGGGCCAGATCGCGGACATCACCGGCATCGAGGCGGTGTATCGCGTCTGCTCATTCCTGCCACTGATCGGGCTTCTGACGGCGTTCCTGCCCGACATCGAGCAGCCACGTGCTAAGGAGCGGCCAGCCTTATAGAAGCCGATCTGACAGATTGAGCGGTGCAAGAGGAAACCGGGGGCGGTAGCTTGGACCACCTGGAACTGGCGATGGTCCTGGCGGTCGATGGATCCGCCAGCGTCACCTATGAGGAATTCGGCCTGATCGCCGGAGGCATTGCTGCGGCACTGCGCGATCCAACGGTGACAGCCGGTCTGGTTGGCAACAGCGCCTTGTCCTTGCTGCTCTGGTCCGGCGCTGGGCAGCAGGACGTCATCACCGGCTGGAGTGTCATTCATACTGCGGGCGATCTGCAAAGCTTTGCCGACGGTGTGGACAACATGCCGCGGACGGTGACAGCCGGCGCCACCGCCATCGGCGAGGCTCTACTTGCCTCACTGACCCTGCTTGGCCAGGTTCCGATCACGCCAAAGCGCAACGTGGTGGACGTCATCGGTGACGGCCGATCCAACGAAGGCATTGCCCCCGCCCCGGTCCGCGACCGGATGGCAGCCGCCAACATCACGATCAACGGCCTTTGCATCCTGCATGAGGAGCCGGATTTGCTAACCAGCTACACCAACGATGTGATCGGCGGCCCAGGCGCGTTTGCCGTCACTTGTCGGACCTATGCGGACTTCACCGAGGCCATGCGGCAGAAGCTGACAAGAGAGATCAAAGACCCGATTGTCTAGACCACGTCCAGCCTGACTGCACCGAAAAAACCCCCCATCTGTTTGTTTAGCGGCATCGTTCATTCGCTTTGACCGTTCCAGAATGCGCGACCACGCTTCTGGCCTGGGGTTGCCGCACGTCATCCCGGCTTCTACCCTCGTCTGCAACAACACGCATACAGGAGATTTTCTATGCCCAGGCTAGGGTTTGGTGCCTTTCTCGCCCCGCATCATCCGGTCGGCGAACATCCGATGCTGCAGTTCCGCCGCGACCTAGATTTCGTCGAACATATCGATCGTTTGGGCTTTGATGAATTCTGGTGCGGCGAGCATCATTCCAGCGGATGGGAGATGATCGCCTCGCCGGAGATGTTCCTCGCTGCCGCCGGTGAGCGCACAAAGCGCATCCGGCTGGGGACCGGTGTCGTGTCGCTGCCCTATCACCACCCATTCAACGTCGCGCAACGGATGGTGCAGCTCGACTACATGACGGGTGGACGGGCGATATTCGGCTCCGGCCCGGGGGCGCTGGCGTCGGATGCGCACACGTTGGGTATCGATCCGATGGTGCAGCGCGATCGGCAGGACGAAGCAATCGGCATTATCCGCCGGCTGTTCAATGGCGAGCGCGTCACTGCTAACAGCGAATGGTTCACCATGCAGGACGCGGCGTTGCAGATGCTGCCGCTGCAGGAGGAGATGCCGTTCGTGGTGGCCTCACAGATCAGCCCATCGGGGATGACCCTGGCGGGCAAGCACGGCATTGGGATCATATCGATCGGCTCGATGTCCAGTGACGGGCTGCAGGCGCTGCCGACCCAATGGGGCTTTGCCGAGGCCGCTGCCGCCAAGCATGGCACCTCGGTCGACCGGCGGAACTGGCGTGTGCTGCTGAGCTGGCACATCGCCGAGACCCGCCAGAAGGCGCGTGAGGAAGCCAGGGATGGCCTGCTGCGGCACCACAACGAGTACATCACGGCCACATTGCAGCGTCCAGGTGCCACGCCGTTTGCCTCAGCCGACGAGGCGGTTGATAAGACCGCCTTCTCGGACGCCGCGGCGGCGACAATCGGCACGCCGGACGACCTGGTGCAGCGGATCAAGTCGGTGCTGGAGGTCAGCGGCGGCTTCGGCACCGTTATCGGCTTCGTGCATGACTGGGCGAATCCGGAAAACACGCTTCGCAGTTGGGACATGGTCGCCCGCTACGTGGTGCCCGAGATCAACGGCTATCTGACGGAGCTGCGCAAGTCCGAGGCGTTCGTGACAAACAACCGAGCGGTGTTCGACCGCAGCCGAGAGGCGATCATGGCCAAGATCAAGGAGAACGACGCGGCAGCAGCGGCGTTTGCTGTCACGAAGTCCACCATGCTGAGCGCCTCCGCCAGCAACGCGATCGACTTCGACAAGGAACGCGCCCGCGCCGGAAAGCGGTAACAACATGGCTGACCGCACACCCGTCATCATCGGCATTGGCGAGGTGAAGGACAGGCCGATAGATCCGGGCGCTAGGGGGCGCCCGTCCCATGGCGCAAGATCCGTCCCAGGAGACCGCGACCCTGAAGACCTTGATGGCACCCGCGCAACGGGCGGTTAGGCGATTGGCTGACGATCGCGATGGTCTGCAGGCCTGGTCGATCTAAACCTGCCTGGGCTGCCATGCCGAATAGGTGATCGCAGGACCTGCGGCGCACGCGCTACCTAGGCACCCATCATCGGGCGTCCCGGCAGGGCGTTGATGCGAAATCAGGGAGCCGGTCCTCTGACAAGTCAGCCTGACAAGCCTCTAGCCGACCGCTTGGTCTCTGAAGAGACTCGAAGGGATTTCGTGGCGGTCAGTCAAACTGACGGCGAGGTCAAGCGCGACACCTCCGTGGGAACGGTCTCTGCCACGAAGACCTATGACTCGTCCACGGACGAGGCTGACGAGATGCCTCTGCCGACAGACCCCAAGACGATCTTTCTGGGTGGCCTGTTCGCGCTGGCCTGCGTAACGGTCTTGTATGTTGCGGCGGAACTCATCCTGCCGCTAATCCTGGCGATCGTGCTGAAGCTGCTGTTGCAGCCGTTTGTCCGAATGCTGGAGCGTGTCCACATCCCGCGCGCCGTCGGCGCCATCATAGCGGTTTTGCTGGTGCTGGTTGCGTTCGGCGGCACAATCAGCGCGTTGGCTGGGCCTGCCGCGGCGTGGGCAGGAAAGCTGCCCGAGGCGATTCCAAAGTTGCGCGACAACCTGGGCTTTCTGCATCAGCCGATCGACGCGGTTCAACGTGTGATCAAGCAACTTGAAGGGCTGACCGGATCGGCCAATACCGCCGCCGCACCCGACATGAAGCCAACGGCTCTGGTCGGTGCGGTGCTTTCCCGCTCGGCCGCTGTCACCTCGGGCCTGCTGACCACCCTGGTGATCCTGTTCTACATGCTGGTATCCGGCGAGACCTTCCTGCGCCGGATGGTGGAAATCCTGCCGCGCTTCAAGGACAAGAAGAGTGCGGTCGAGTTGTCCGTCGACATCGAAAAGAACGTCTCGATCTATCTGCTAACGGTGAGCTGCATCAATGCACTGGTTGGCAGCGCCACAGGCTGTGTGATGTGGCTGTGCGGTGTTGCCAATCCGGTACTGTGGGGCGCGGTCGCCTTCGTGCTGAACTTCGTGCCGATCCTGGGTCCGATGGTCGGCATCATGGTCTTTCTAATGGCCAGCGTGCTGTCACTAGGCGTCTCCTGGTGGGCGGTCTTGCCGGTCGGTCTTTACCTGTCCATCCACATCATGGAGGGAGAGATCGCCACGCCGATGCTGCTGGCCCGCCGCTTCACCCTGAATCCGGTGGCGGTGATCCTGGCGTTGATCTTCTGGTACTGGATGTGGGGCGTGGCCGGCGCCATTCTCGCAGTTCCGCTGCTGGCAGTTACGAAGATCATCTGCGACGACCTGCGCCCGCTGCGCGCTTTCGGCCACCTGCTGGAAAATTAGATCCGACTGCAGAACTTGGGGTAAGAACGAAGACCTAGCGGGCTTTCGCCTCGATCATCCTGGCAAGGTCGCCGATGCAGCGCAGCGCATCGAGTTCACGGGTGTTGAACTTTATGCCCCACTTCTCCTCCGACGCCATGATGATCTCGATCTGCTTGAAGCTGTCCCAGCCCTTGACATCTTTGGCTGTCGTTGCCGGCGTCAGGCTGATGTCGTCGCGCATGAAGACGTCTGCAAAGATTTCGTGCAGATCCTGGTAGACCTCAGCTTCGTTCGCCATCCGCTCAACCCTCGATTACAGAAATGAGTGTCTCGGCGGGTCTTAACCCGGCGAGATCCAGCACGTTGCGATTGCCGCCGGCTTCGTCGGTCTGAATGACCGTGAAACCCAGTCTGGCGTAATGCTCCTGCACCATCGCGTTCTTCTTTGTCGGAAGATACTCGCCAACCAACCGCGCGGCGCCGAGCTTTGATGCTTCCTGGGCGATGAGGTTGAGCGTTGTGGGCTCGACCTGCCGGCCGAGGACACGGCAGCTCATGAGCCAGGTGTCGATCAAGAGATCCTGGTTCGGCTGCAGCCGGCCGATGACGATAGCGATGATCCCGTTGTCGCCGAAGCGGTCCAGCAGGCGCAGTTGCAGGCCGAAGGCATACGGGTCGGCCATTACCGCGACGACGTCGTCTTCAGTGTATCGACGGGTCGTCAGGTTAAACTGGTTGCTTTTGTTGATCAGCTGGACGATGCGCTGCAGGCCGATCTTGTCGAACCGTTTCCAGACCAGCTGCATCTCCAGCCCGCGCAGGTAGGAAGGCAGGTCGGTGACCGCCGCCTTCAGCGCATCACGCGCCTTGTTGCCCTGATACTGCGAGGTGCGTTCGTGATCTTCCTCCGTAACCGCAAGCGCCTCAAAGTAGCCGGCATCAGCCAGCGCCACGGGGTAGCCGGTCGGGTCATCTGAAACCTCCGGCACCGCGACCATCGGCAATTCCTGGCGCACCAGGTTGCGCTCGAACGGATTGTCATCGATGAAGCAAAGCGCGTCCAGGCCGATGTTTAGATCTTGGGCGATGGCGCGGATATTGTCGGCCTTGTTCGACCAGTTGGCGACGAAGCTAGCAATGTCCGCCCGCTTCAGCACCATGTCCGGGTGCTTGTCGAACGGCTCTAGCGCGTTGGCTTCATCATTCTTGGAGCATACGGCAAGGATCACGCCGCGCCGGCCCAGTTCGCGAACGTAGTCCTGGAAAGCCGCATAGGCTTCCCCCAATGGGCTGCCCTGGCCCAGGGTGATGCCTTCCAGGCCGTCATCCCCTATCACCCCGCCCCAAAGCGTGTTGTCGAGGTCCAGCACCAGACACTTGAACGAGCGGCCTTGCTTGGCTGCCAGCCATCGCCCGACCAAGTCCCCGAAGAGCGGCCCGGCGGTGGGAGAGACCTCCTGCTTTGAACGGTGCCAGAGCGCGGGGTCGTGCCACCGGTCGATGCCGTCGCGGACCGCGCGGTCGTCGACCGCCAGGAGATCGACACTTTCTCGTTCGGCCATCTGCCGCAGGGCCGTGTTCAGCCGCGCGACGAACCAGGCGCGAGAGCCGGGCAGCCGATGCTCGTTATTTCCCAGGACAGGCAGGTGCACCGGCAACGCTGCCTGCTGCAGGATCGGGCAGCGGAAGGCCTGCCGCGCGAGGTGCCATACCTGGCCGATGCGTTCCTGCATTTCAGCGAGGGCTGCCTCGGCGATGTCGGCATCCATAGCGGCGGTGACGCCCGCGGTCAGGTGGTAAGCGTCGAACGCCACCAGCACGGCCGTCGGCTGGAACGCGTGCAACGCGGAGTCCGGGTCGGACAGCTCCTGCAGATACTGTCCGTAGTCATTCTCGTAGGTCTCGATCCATAGTCCGCGCCGCAAACCAGCGACGCGGATCGCCGGCAGCAGGTGGGTCAGAGTTGCCGAACCCAGCACCGCCAGGCGCACCTTCTTCGTAGCCAGTGACTGTGGGCCGTGTGGCAGCACACGCCGGACGACCTCATCCAGGGCATTGGTCAGAACGAAGTTCAATCGGGCGTTGGCGAGCGTAACGGCGTTGTTCCAGGCCGCCGCGGGATCGTCCGGCAGGGCTTTCAGCCGTGGCCGCCAATCTGGAACTGTGGGCAGCCAATGGAGATCGGGCATGGGTTCTCCGTTCCGCTGACACGCCGAACCGGTGGCGTGACGAAGCTTCGCGTATCACCCGCGCAGCACACTGTTCAACGAAAAACACCAGGACCTTGCGGTCCTGGTGCGGCTATCTTGTGAGCGTTGCCGTCTTCAGGCGGTCAGCCGAACAGCGCCGTGCTGGACCGGATACCAACTGGCTGGGCTGCAACGGATGGTCAGGATCGCGACGTCGGCGACGTCATTCCATGGGATCATCGCGGCGCCATCGGTCCAGCGCCAGAGCGCGAGGCCTGCCCGCTCCGCATTGTGCCAGCCGTTCTGCAGGGCGGGGTTATCCGCCGACAGGATCGTCTCATGACCGGCTGAGCGGATCGCGATCCAGTCGACACGGACGCCTAGGCGGCGTGTATCGCGTTCCTGAGCGATCATCTTGTCGGCAGGGATGAAGAAGCGTGACATCACGCTGACCGATGTCGAACCAGCGGGGACAGCGAAGACGTAGCGGCCATCGCGGCTGGAGCTTGGGTCGATGCGCCGGCCGTCGACGATGATATGCAAGTCGGCCTCTGGCACCGCGGCGGGTTTTGCAACGGTGAAGCCCAGCGCGGCTGAGCGATCGGCCAAGGCCTGCCAGATTGGCACGATGTCTTCAGGCGCGGAGACCAAAGGTGCGCAGGCATCGGTTGTCCAACGGTCGGACCCGGCGTTGATCTCAAAACGCGGATGCAGCATCCGCGGCCCTGGCGCGTTGTCAAACAGATAGCGATTGCCGGTGTCGAGATAGCTTTCGGCTTCCACCCCTTCAGCGATCAGGATGCCGTGCTGCTGAAGCTCAAGATGGTGGTAGCTGAACGCGATGGTGCTGCAATCCCGCACGATGGAACCGCCATTGACCAACAGTTTAGCCGGAACGCAGCGGCCGTTGATAATCAGGCAGTGTTCCGGCGAGACGTAGAGGTCGCGCGTTGGACGGTTCGCTGCCAGAGCATCCTGCCGGATGCAGATCGGCGCGGCGTCCTCAAGATGCGCATGCGCATCGAGGTTGATGGCCGAGTGGCCGATCCAGGTCACCGGTTCCAGAGTTTTCCGGCCCTCCCGCAGCACGACCACAGAGTCCCCCGCCTCAATGAAGTCAATTGGAACATTGCCGCTGCCGGTGAGAATATGCGTACCGTTTTTAAAACAAGTATGACTTTTTCCGGTCATGAACCACCCCTAATGAACGGCTGCTGCCGAGACGCAGCCGGATCAAATGACGACAAGCGCGATCATCACAATTTTGCTATCGTATCGGTAAATGTCAATAGCAAATTGATATTTTACAGGAATGTTTTTATTGGCGCTGACAGCGAGACTGGCTGGCTTGAAGTCGACTCATACTTTGCACGCGCAGTTGTATCTTATTCCGGAAGTTTCCGTTTTATCAGATCGATATCGTTTCGGTCTGACCTAATATCTATTACGAGCGATAGTCGCGCGGGTGTTTTGCAGCGAAAATCTGTCGGCAGATTTTACATCCTGCAGGACATCAAGCCAGAAACTGACTGTAAGCGGCTGACAATACTGCGGTACTTACCTTGGCATGTAATCTGCAGTCGAGAGACCGTTTGATTATCCACGTAAAGGTACGAGCTGATGAAATGTCGTAGCCTCATTTTAGGTGCTTTATCATTGCTGGCAGCACATGCTGCACAGGCAAATGTTTTATTCGATAACGTAACAGGGATTGCGACAGCGGGCTTCAGCGGTCCGACAGACGATGGCCCGACCCTAACAATGGGCGCTTCATTCGCATCGGCAAAACCCAACTTTTCATCAATGGGCCTGTTACTAGCCGCTGAGAGTGCCAGCACCACCGGAACGACCTCGATTTACCTCGTAGCTGACGATGGATCCAGCAATACGAATGGCCAATCTGGTCTTCCGACCATAGAAGACAACTCGGGCAACTTCACCAGCTTTGCCGGCGCCCAGCTGATCGGGACGGTGACTGACAAGTCACTGACCTCTAACTTCTCGCTGGTATCGTTCTGGGTGAAGCCCACCATCGTCACACAGGATCAAGAATACTGGGTCGTGGCGCAGTCGAGTGGAAATTCATCCTTTGCATGGGCTCTGGCGAACGACGCATCAGGCGTGGGCACCGCAGGGCAAGCCTATTTCAACGACTACAGCGGTTCGAACCTTCTGCCGGCTGCTGACGACAGCGGCGGCTATCAGTTGGTGGTCCAAACTCCCGAACCGGCGGCGATCGCCATTCTCGGCGGCGCCCTGGTCAGCTTTGGGATTTTTCGCCGGAAGTTCGGCAGGAACGTCTGAATGACTACATTCCGGGAAGATCGCTGCGGCCAAGGGGCAACACATTACCAGAGCCAAACCACCTGTTGCTGCTGAACAGCGCGTCTCGCGCCTTAAGTCATGTGGCTGTTTCCGGCTTTCCTGTGAAGGTCGGAAACAAACTGGATACGGTGTGGGTTCATATTTGCCGCACTCCGGTCAGTGGCCTTCCGTAAGATCGACGTCTTCCAGCCGAGCATTCAGTTCGGCGCCGAGGACTACTGCGTATGCAGAGACGTAAAACCACAGCATAACACCGACGGCGGCGCCCAAGGAACCATACATTGCGCCGAACGTGCCAATTCGGGACACATAGAGCGAAAGCAACTCCGAGGCGATCAACCATAGCACCGTCGCCAAAGTGGCGCCTGCCTTGATACGCAGCCGCCGCGGCACCTGACGCGACGGGCCATATCGATACAATAGAGAGATGGCGACAAAGAAGAAGCAGATCAGCATGACCAGACCAGCGGCATGGATCAGGCCGCCGCCCTGCTTCTCCAGCCCCAAAAAACCGATTGCAGGCGGCAACAGCAAAAGCACACTGATTGCCAGGATCGCGCACAGCACCGCGACCAGGGTCATCGCCAAGCCGATGGCCTGAAAACTGAAATAGGGCCGCTGTTCTGTCACGTCGTAAGCGACGTTCACAGCCGAAAGGATGGATTTGCTGCCAGTCGAACTGCTCCAGAAGGTGAGCAGGAAACTAATGAGCAGATGGATGCTCAAGCTGCCGTTGCCCTGGCCGGCCAACTGGTGCACCCGGTCTGAGATCAGGCTGAACGCCGGTTGCGGCAGCAGCCCTGATAAGGTCGTCAGTTGGTCCTCGGCTGTCTTCGGATCCAGCACCATGCCGGCGACAGAGATCAGCATGCTTATCGCCGGAAACAGTGCCAGGGTGGCGTAGAACGCGCATCCGGCGGCCGCTAGCGACACCCGATCGGTAGTGCTGGCACGCAATGTTCGCCCTGCCAGCACATGCCAGGGCACACGGATGCGAAGCGTGGTTGTCGGGACTGTATCCGGTGCCACGTAACCTCAATTGCCGAAGGGTTCCAGCCATGTAGCACCATCATCCGGTTTTTTGACACCCCCGGTGATTTTCCTATTGCGCGGGGGAGTGGGGGGACCTATTTGGCGCCTACGCAGCAACGCACGTGCCTCTGGCCCTCCGCGGTTACGCAACGACGTCAAGCGTTCTGGCAATCGTTTGGTCGCTGGTTCGTTCGACCGTTTCGTCAACTACGCTCATTGCCTTGATAAATGAGCGTCCAATAGAGGGAGGCCCGGTGCGATGACCCCGAAGATCGCCCGTTTCCTGTCGCAGCATCAGCCGGCTACGCCGTGTTTAGTGCTTGACGTAGATCGCGTGGAGGACAACTTTCGCGTACTTCGTGACGCGCTGCCATTGGCGCGCATCTATTACGCTGTAAAAGCTAATCCTGCACGCCAAGTGCTGGAGCGCCTGGTAGGACTCAGCAGCTACTTTGACGCGGCGAGCATTGGAGAAGTGACCGCCTGTCTTGACGCAGGCGCCCAGCCTGAAGCGATCAGCTTTGGTAACACCATCAAAAAGGCATCGGCGATTCAGCGCGCTTATGCTGCCGGCGTCACGATGTTCGCCTTCGACTCGCGTGAAGAACTCCTGAAGCTCGCATTGTACGCGCCGGGGAGCCGGGTCTATTGCCGCATCCTGGTGGAGAACAAGGGAGCCGACTGGCCACTGTCGCGAAAGTTCGGCACCACGGTGGAGAATGCTCGTGCGCTGATGCTGGAAGCGGCAAGTCTGGGGTTGGACCCTTACGGCCTGTCGTTCCATGTTGGCAGTCAGCAGACGACACCAAAAGCCTATGAAGTGGCGATCGGCAAGGTCGCAATGCTGTTCACCAACCTGACGGAAGCTGGCGTCAACCTGCGCATGCTGAACCTTGGTGGCGGCTTTCCGACGCGCTACCGCGATGACGTTCCAGACATCGACAATTTTGGAACTGTCATTATGCGTGCAATGACTGAGCACTTCGGCAATGCACTGCCGGAGATGCTGATCGAGCCCGGCCGCTTCGTCGTAGGCGATGCCGGCATCGTCTCTGCCGAGGTGGTTCTGGTCAGCCGTCGCGACAGTAACGATCCTGTCCGCTGGGTATATCTGGACATTGGTCGCTTTGGAGGCCTGGCGGAAACCGAGGGCGAATCGATCAAGTATCGAATCACCACCTCGCATGATGGGTCGGCCATGGGTCCGGTGGCCATTGCCGGGCCAACCTGTGACGGCGCCGACATCCTGTATGAGAAATCAAATTACCGACTGCCGCTGGCACTCACTTGCGGCGACCGGGTCGAGCTGCTGTCGGCCGGCGCCTACGTCACGACGTATGCCAGCACGCGGTTCAATGGATTCGCCCCGCTGGCAGAGCATTACCTTTAGATCGTAAGCTGGCCGGGTCAGGCCCGTGCCGCCAGGGAATCGCAGCGCGGCGCAAAAGCGGGCTGGATCAGCTTATCGGATCAGCCCAGTCAGCGGGCTGGACGGGTCGGCACCCATCCGTCGCGGCATTCTGCCGGCGCGATAGGCCAGACGGCCAGCCTCGATTGCAGCCTTCATGGCACGGGCCATCAGCACCGGATCAGCAGCATGAGCGATGGCTGAGTTCAGCAGTACGGCATCGCAACCAAGCTCCATCGCAATGGCTGCGTCCGAGGCGGTACCAACGCCGGCATCCACCAGAAACGGCACGGTGACGTGCTCCATCATCATGCTGATCATCGCCGGGTTCTGGATCCCCAGACCTGAGCCAATCGGTGCGCCGAGCGGCATGATCGCTACGCAGCCCATATCCTGGAGCCGTTTCGCGGCTAGCGGGTCGTCCGCGCAGTAGACCATGACCTCGAACCCATCCTTAATTAGCGCCTCCGCCGCGTCGAATGTGCCCTGCATGTCGGGATAAAGCAGCGGCGGCGGTCCAAGAACCTCGAGCTTGACCAGGTTCCAGCCGCCGGCCTCTCTGGCCAGCCGAAGGGTACGAATGGCATCCTTGGCGGTGAAGCAGCCAGCGGTGTTGGGCAGGTAGGTATAGCGCTTGGGATCAACGTAATCCTGCAGCATCGGCACGCCAGTGTCGGACAGGTTCACCCGGCGCACCGCGACTGTGACGATCTCGGCGCCACTCGCTTCGATTGCGCGGCCGGTTTCTTCCAGATCCTTGTACCGTCCGGTGCCGACGATCAGCCGAGACCGGAACGTGCGTCCCGCCACCGTCCAGGTGTCGTCTCTCGCGATTGATCCATCCATGCTCAACCTCCACCGATGAAATGCACGATCTCCAGCGTGTCGCCGCCTGCCAACCAGGTCTCAGCATAGCGTGATCTTGGGACGATCTCTTCGTTCCGCTCCACCGCGACCTTCCTGACATCGAGACCGAGCTCGGTCAAAAGCCCTGAGACGGATAGCGGACCGTCGGCAGGTCCCGCGAACATCCGGCGCTCGCCGTTTAGGGTCAGGGTAACGGAACTATGCATGCGGTCAGTATGGTGCGCCGAGAGCGCCGCGACAATGTTCCGCCGCCTTGAGACCGGCCGGTGCATGGTCGTGCCGCAGCACGAATTGGACCCGTCGCGCAGGCTATGCTACGGGCGCTGGCCAACGCCCGAGCGCTGAGCGAGACAACCAGTGCACCGTGACAGTCTTGGCAGTGAAGGCAGATAGCCTGGAGGAACATCGTTGACCCGCATTCCGATCGATCCCGATAGCATCCGTGCTCTGGCGGCGGTGCTGGCTGAGACGGGCCTGACCGAGATCGAGGTCGCCGACAAGGACAGCCGGATCCGGGTTGTCCGTGGCGGAAGTGTCGCGGCCACGGTCATGCCGGTGGCCTCAGGCCCGGGGCCTGTCGCAGTGGCCGCGCCCGCCGAGATAGATGCTGCCTCGCACCCTGGCGCGGTGCTCAGCCCAATGGTCGGCGTCGCCTATCTGTCGCCGGAGCCCGGAGCGCCGCCCTTTGTGACGATAGGACAGCAAGTCAGCGCAGGGCAGACGCTGCTGCTGATTGAGGCAATGAAGACCTTCAACCAGATCAAGGCGCCTAAGGCGGGAACCGTTGCATCAATCCTGGCCCAAAGCGGAGGACCGGTCGAGTACGGCGAAGTGCTGGCCATCTTGGAATAGTCGAGTGTTCGACAAGATCCTGATTGCCAACCGCGGCGAAATCGCCCTGCGTATCCAGCGCGCCTGTCGAGAGCTGGGGATTGCGACCGTGGCGGTTCACTCCACTGCGGACGCCGAGGCGATGCACGTACGCCTCGCCGACGAGAGCGTTTGCATCGGTCCGCCGCCAGCCAAGGACAGCTACCTGAACATCCCGGCGATCCTGTCTGCTGCGGCAATCACCGGGGCAGATGCGATTCATCCCGGCTATGGCTTTCTCTCGGAGAATGCCGCCTTCGCCGAGGTCGTTGATGCCCACAGGCTGACGTTCATTGGGCCGTCAGCCCGCCATATTGGCATGATGGGCGACAAGATTGCTGCGAAGGCAGCGATGGTCGCGGTCGGAGTGCCGCTGGTTCCCGGCTCTGACGGCGAGGTTCCGGATGTCGAGACCGCTCGGGCAGTGGCCGAGCGAGTCGGCTATCCGTTGCTGATCAAGGCTGCTGCCGGCGGCGGTGGCCGTGGCATGAAGGTAGCGCGCGATGCCTCTGAGCTGGAGGATGCGTTTCGTCTGGCGCGGACGGAGTCGCAGGCGGCATTTGGCAATGACGCGGTGTATATCGAAAAATACCTCGATCGGCCACGGCACATCGAGCTGCAGATCATGGCCGACAACCACGGCAACGTCGTGCATTTCGGCGAGCGTGACTGCAGCCTGCAGAGGCGTCACCAGAAGCTGCTGGAAGAGGCCGGGTCGCCTGCGATCGGACCGGCGCAACGCGAGGCGCTGGGGGAAACCGCGACTGCGGCTCTGCGCAAACTAGGTTACCGCAACGCCGGCACGCTGGAGTTCCTGTATCAGAATGGGCAGTTCGCTTTCATCGAGATGAACACGCGGCTGCAGGTGGAGCATCCGGTGACCGAAATGCTGTGTGACATCGACCTGGTTCGCGAGCAGATCCGCATCGCTGCCGGGGCGCCGCTGGGCTACGGCCAAAGTGATATCACTTTCAATGGGCATGCGATCGAGTGTCGCGTCACGGCGGAGGATCCGGTTACCTTCATTCCCACGCCAGGGCGGGTGACGGCTTATCATGCCCCGGGCGGACTGGGTGTGCGGGTCGATTCCGCTTTATACGCCGGATATTTCGTTCCGCCTTACTATGACAGCCTGGTGGCGAAGTTGATTGTTCATGCGCCGACGCGCGAGCAGGCCATTGACCGGATGCGGCGGGCGCTGAGCGAGTTCGCCGTAGTCGGCATCAAGACGACCATTCCGCTGCATCAACGCATTTTTGAGGATCCGGCGTTTCGCGCTGGCGACTACACGATCCACTGGCTGGAAAAGTTTGTCTCGAGCAGTTGAACCAATCGGAGCGACATCATGAGCCACGAGCACGACCATTCTCATGCGCCAGCGGACTGGAAGCTTAACGGTGTGCGGGTGATCAAGGCGGATCAGCTTGACACCAACACCGCGCAGACACCGGGCATGAACCGTGCGGCGGCTATCAACCTGGCACGGGTGGGGGCACAGAAGATCTGGGCGGGAACCGTAAACATACACGCCAATGCCAAGACCGGCGCGCATCATCACGGCGCGCTGGAAAGCGTGATCTACGTGCTGCGCGGAAAGGCGCGGATGCGATGGGGCGAGCGTCTGGAGTTCGTTGCAGAAGCAGAAGCGGGCGACTTTATTTTTGTGCCGCCTTATGTGCCGCATCAGGAGATCAATGCCTCGACCGAAGAGATGCTGGAATGCGTGTTGGTGCGCAGCGACAACGAGGCCGTCGTGGTCAATCTGGACATCGAGCCGGCGGAGAAGCCAGAAGCGGTCTACTGGGTCGACCCAATCCACAAGCATCCGACGTAGCTGTTCCTGGATGCTGGCTTGCCCAATCGGTCGTAGCCAAATGGCCCTTCCCAGGGCTGCATTGGGAAGGGCCAAGCGGTCTTAATCAGCAGGCCTGTATGTTCAGCCTTGCCCTGCCTTTGATACGACTGCGATTTCTGCCTTGCATGTGGCGAGCTCCGCCTGGAAAGCAGCGGTCTGCTGCTTGCCTTCGCTGACCATCGCGCTCAGCTCCTGCACGGCCTTCCACAGCACGGGGATCAACTGATCCGGGCGCAGATGCTCGGTGCCATCCTCATCCTTGACGTATACGGCGTAGTCACTGCCCGGCGCATGCCGGTCAAATCCAGCCTTCACGTCGGAGGCGAGGAAGCCCAGGTGATCGCGCCGGCCTGGACGGCTGACACGTTTGGTGACCGGCACCGCGCGTTCGACCATGCGGGGCACGCGGTGGGTCTTCTGGAAGCTGCGTTCCGGTTGCGCTTCGCGAGTGATCTGACCGGTAGCGTCTGTAACGGCCGGCTTCGCCGCTATGCTGATCATTACCGGGTTGCCATCATCGTCGTGCACCGGCACGTCATCGTAAAGATGCACATGATGGGTTTCGATCCGGGTGACAGGGATCGCCTTGCCGTCGCGCACCTCATGGTCGGTGACCTCGCGGCTGCGCTCTTCGGTGGCGTGAATCAACTGCGTCTCAGTTTGTTCGACGACATCATGGCCGCCGATAATCCACTTGAAGGAGACCGGGTTGATTGCGTCGATGATCGGCAATGCAGCCGGTAATGGAGCGATGTCGGTCTTCAGCGATGGGTCGGACGTCTGGATCACGCCGTTCACAGACCAAACCTGCTGCCACCGGAGGAACGACAGACCCAGCGACGTCGTGTTGTCTGCGGCGGGAACCAAGTTCGGCTCGTTGATGAAGATGCCGGAGGAGCCGGAACCGCCGACAATGACGTTGTTGTAGGCGTTAAGTGTGATCAGCGGCACGTCCGCGCTATTGGCAGCGTTGCGGCTAACCATGGCCATGCTGTTGCCCAGTCGGATGGCGCTTGTGCTGCCGCTGGCGCCGGCCATCGGCTGCAGATCAATGCCATAGGTGTGGGTGCCGTAGCTGACGAAGCCGGTGGTCGCGTTGGACCAGTCGAAGAACGAGGCCATCCCGGCATTGACGACCGAAACACCACGTTCCCACTGGATCGAGTTGTCGCCTTCGATGGAGATGCCCGAGGTATTCCAGTGCGTGCTCGATCCGGTTACCAGCATCCCGGTCGATGTTGCGCCGGCAAAGCCCTGCCAGCCGACGGCGGTACCCCGGTCTTGGGCGAAGTTGTTGAAGTCGAGCTCGAAGCCGAGGGCATAGCTGGCGGCAGGAAAGCCGCTGTCCATAGAGGTCAGTGAATTGATGGACCAGATGTCGGTCGATCCCGCGACACCTTCGATGCCGGCGTACAGCGCGACCTTGTCGGCCGTGCCGGCGCCGTTGCCGGCGTTGGCGCCCTGGTTGGAGTAAAGATTGAAGGCGCCTAGGAACTCACGAGTGTTGGGCGAGCCGGTGGTGGCCTGTAGAACCAGTGAGCCAAGCGTGGCGGCTGGATTGCCTTGAGGTGGGAATGAGACCGCCGGCGCGTTACTGATAACACCACCGTTCGCCAAGCTATTCAGCGCGCCCGCTGCAGACGCCGAGTAGACGATCTGGCGCATTGCGGGCGACAGACCAAGCGACGCGAGCGCGGCATCTGTCGTCGCGGCTTGAATCACTGGCTGCATCGCGGTTGAGGGTACGACGGCGCCGGGTGGATTCTTGGTGGCGGTGAGATTGCCGGAGCTGTCGAACGTCGCGTAGGCGCCCGCGCGCCGAGCCGCGGTTGGCAGAGTGGTGACCATTCCAGGCGCGTCGACTGGCGGTATCTGCAGCGCCAAGGCTAGCTGCTGGGCCAGCTGCTGCACCTGCAGGACGATCCAGTCCAGGCTTGCCTCAATGACCGACGGCGCATAGGTGCCCTGGCTGATCAGGCTGGTGGGCTGCGTATATGGTGTCTGGCGCATAAGCGTCAGGCTGGTTCCCGAGGCAATCGGGGTGCCGCTGAGTGGATAAGTAAAGGTCCCGCCGCTTGCGTTGCCGATGCCGGTAACAGAGTAGGCTGAAGAGGCAATGGTGGTCTGGCTGCCGCTGGTGTCAGTGTAGATCAGGGCGTATGAGCCGCCGGCGGGCAGCTCAAAATTATAGGTAAATATGGTTTGCGTACCGTTGCCGGAGGCGGTGGCCTTACAGGCGGTGGTTGAAACTGTCATATTGATTCCAAGTTGAGTGCCGGTTTGTGGAAATACAGTCGATGAATCAACAAGGCCGATGGTGCCGACGGGCGCTGCCTGCTGGGCTTGAGCAGCGCTGGTGAATTAAGGCAGCGTACATGCGGATTCGCCGGTTGCTGCAGGTGTCGGGTATTGATGACGGCTGTCGCCAGGATCTCTGATGCTTTGAGTCATTCGGAATGGTCGCCATTATCAGCCCCGGTTTGATTCAGTGGCCCAATGTCCGCGCGGAAGTGCCCGTTGGCATCGGCCCGCTAGAAGGTGGCGGTTCGGGCCGACGGTTGGCCGTGATGGACGCTTTCTGAGTCATCACGACCGACGTGCGATAATGTTAAGCTGGCGTGCCGCGGGTAATGCTTCGGCGCTTAACCACGTTGTTGCAGTGCGGAGACGATTATACTGATCCCCTGGCTGTGCCAGCGCTGGATCGCCTTGTGGTCCGCGCCGAGGGCCTTACCCAGACGGCGCCAGGGAAACAGGTGCCGGTCGGTGATGGGATGCACCAAGCTCCGTGCCCCCACCACTCGTCTTAGAACGTGCCGATCCAGCGGGATGAGGGGGATCCAGCCCATTGCCTCGTCCATCCGGCTGATCTTTTCTGCGGATGGCACGACGGGACGAATGCGGGCCTCACCCCAGCCATAGGCCTCGAGCGCGGTGCGCACGATTTCCAGCGACGACGTTCGCAGTCGGGTCGACCAACCTGTCCCGGGCAGCGCGAGCAAGGTGGCGCCGGCTTCCTCCAGCCGGTAGACGACATAGTCGGCATCAATCTCATAGCCGTCGGCCATCAACGGGGGGCTCAGGTATCGGGGCTTGGCTTGGACTGTGGGTTTGGCGGCGTTCGGGATTGTCATGATCAGGTCCTTCCGACGTGTCGCAGGCAAGACTTGAAGCAAACTCAGCGAATAAAACCGGGCGTCCGAAAGGGGATGCCCTGAAGGCTGGTGCCGTGGTTGATGGCGGCCCAGCTGTCGATGTGGCCTGCGGGCAGCGGATCCCGACTGGACTCGTCAAGAAACGCCACTGCGTTAGCGGGCGGCCGCTCAGCTCCGATGACGCGGGCTCGGTCGACGACGACCCAGCGGGCAAGACCGAGCGCCATGGCGATAATGTCCCAACTGGCGCCTTCGGTGCGGAGGCGGCGGATCTGGGCATCCTGTCCTTCAGTCCAGACGTTTTTCCTAGACATCGTCAGCTCCAATCACGAACAATATGTGAACAGACTGTTAGTTAGTAAAAATGACGGACTACGTCAACGAAAATAACAGAATCAGGAAAATTTCCTCCATTGAGCCTCGGGAGAGCTATTATCTGGGTCGTTCGGTAATGCGATAGCTCGCCAACAAGGCCGAGAAGATTTGCAGGAAATATTCCTAGATGGACGATGCACCCATTGGAAGAAGAGGATTGGTGATCGAAGATTAGCCAATGATGCGTCGTAGCAGGCTGATTCCGCTGGTAGAGTTACCGTACGTGAGTTATACTAACAAGATGAACACCTCGCATGACATCGGAACTCGCATCCGCACGGCTAGACGGGAACGCGGGCTGACACAGGAAGACCTTGCAGAGCAGGTTGCCGTCTCGCGCAGCGCGGTTGCCCAATGGGAGACGGGCCGCACTGGGCAAATCACGGGCAATTTAGCGCGTATTGCCGACGCGCTAGGGGTCGGCGTGGAATACCTGATGTATGGTGAGGACAAACGTGCGCCCGGTGAGGTCCAGCAGGGTGACGAGCTCGCGATGCTTCGCCTCTATCGCGAATGCGAGCCCGAAGACCGACAGATGCTGCTGCATACGGCCCGTCGCCTCGCCCGCCGCTGATATACAGCATGCAGGTTTATGCACCGATCGCAGGGTTTGTCTTAAGAGTTTGTTTACGCTTTGCTCCTATTCGTCGGACAGCATCGATGCAGGAGGCTTCATGCGTGACCCCGACGAAATGAGCCAGTCGACTGATCCCCTTAATAGACGGCGCTTCTGGTGATTGAGGGAGTTGTTGTCGCGTGTGACCTGTTGCGCCCGGATGGCAGCGGTCGGCCTGGTGGCACCGACCGAGCCACCTTGTGGCTGTGGAACGCGATCAAGCGTTCAGTTTATCTGGCATGTGGGTTGGGCAGTGAGGCACTGACCACAACGGGCTTTCCTGCCCTGCATCAATGGATCGAGTCGCTTCGTGCCGCAGCGGACGCCGACGCCTACTGGGCCGCGATGCATGAACAGGTGGAATGGTCCTTGTCTTTGGAGCGGCTGGTCCTTGCGCGGCTGCGCGAGCGCTTCTGCGTCGGGTACGAGATGCCGCCCTGGCTGGTCAAGCTGCTGGATGCCAATGGTATTCCATATGTCGACCTGCGCCTGCATCCGGTTCGGTTCATGGATGACCTGATGTTCGCCGTCCGTGCCTCACAGCCCGAAACGCAGGCAGCGATGTTGCCGACGGCGGTACTGGAGAGCGAGGTGATGGTCACTGCCGGCCTTCGCGAGGCGATGTGCCGTTACATTTCAGAGGCGAGGGTGCCGGAGAACACGTTGCTGGTGGCAGGCCAGCGGCGGTTTGACTCGACGCAGATCGTCGAAGGCGGCTTCTTTGAAGCGGAGCCACATGCAGCTACCATCCATGCCATTTGTGCGCGCTACGCGGCGATTGTGCTGAAGCCGCATCCGTTCGACCGGCACCACTCGTTGTTGTCGGTGGCGGCCGCAGCGCCGACGCGCATGCTGGGGGTGATTGACGACAACATCTACCGGATGATGGCACTGCCGCAGATCAGCGGCGTTTTGACGGTCAATTCCGGCGTCGCGCACGAGGCCCCATATTTCGGCAAGCGCGTACATACCCTGGCGCCGTTGGCGATCCGAACCGCCTGGCGGAACAACGAAGCCGACATGGGCGCGCATGCCGCGTGCGGTGATTTTGTGCTGACACCTGACTTCTGGCGACTGGCCCTGGCACCGCATGTGCCGGTCACTCGGGCTGACGGAATGCGGCTGCCGCCGAAGCCGAACCGGTTGCGGATTGCGCTGGACAGTTTCTGGAACTACCAGCAGATCGACACGGACAGGATTCCGCGCGAAGCGGCCGTGGTTTAGTCCGTCTACCCTCGCCAAAGCCGATGCACTGAACGCTGTTCACCCGCGCGGTGCGGCAGCCCGTCGCAGCCGGTCGTTGATCGCTGCCCCAAGCCCGATTTCCGGTACAGGCATGACCACGATTCGCTTCGCGCCCTTGAGATGACCTTCGGCATCGAGCTGACGCAGCCCCTCGAACAACTGGGCGGCTGCTTCGATCGTGCTGGCGGATGCACTTAGTTGAAACACATAACAGCCGCCTTGCAGCGGCGGACCGAACGCCAGCAGCACCTCGTCATCCGCAACCGCCGTTGCGTTGAGTTGAACCGGAAGATCCGGCGCGTAATGTGAGGCAAGCAGACCCGGAGAGCGGAGGACGGACGCTGCCCGCGTCGCCGCGTGCGGCAGTCCGTGAGCAACCGGGCCGATGCGCGCTTCCAAGGCTTCAGCGGTCACCCCGCCTGGGCGCAACAGGACTGGCTCCGCACCGCTAAGGTCCAACACGGTTGATTCGATTCCCACACGGCATGGACCACTGTCCAGCACGGCGTCTATGCGTCCAGCCAGGCCGCTGTGCACGTGGTGCGCCGAGGTGGGGCTGACGTGGCCTGAGCGATTGGCAGAAGGGGCGGCGATGGGCCTGCCCACATCGCCCAGCAGTGATTGGGCCACAGGATGGGACGGCACCCGGACCGCCAACGTGCCCAGCCCTGCCCCGGTCAGCAGCGCTACGGGGCAATTTGACCGGCGCGGCAGCACGAGCGTCAATGGACCGGGCCAGAAGGCTGCCGCAAGGATTTCTGCCTTTGCATTGGCGGTAACGTGGCAGAAAGCCGCTAACGAAGAAGGATAATGGCAAATCAGCGGGTTGAATTGCGGCCGTCCCTTGGCGGCGAAGATCGCCGCAACAGCGTCCGCGTTAGTTGCATCACCACCGAGACCGTAGACCGTCTCGGTGCCGAAGGCGACCAACCGGCCCTGCTGCAACAAAGCCACTGCCTCAGCTATCCCAGCCCTGTCCGCATACAACGTCCTGGTCATCCGCCAGCTTCTACCGCGCGGCTTCATCAGATAGCAAAGCCTGGAGATGGCACGATCCATATCGCGGCTGGCACGCTAAAGTGCTGCTTCAGGCTGGCGGCCGCCCTGCTGCCGCGCTGAATTGCGGGGAAGCCAATGGATCGTAGTGCTTCCAGCTACGGCGAAAGCGCATTAGTCTGCTCGGCTGTTTGACTGGAGACACCAAGTTCATGCTGGAAGCCGCCTTCGCCAAGCCGAGTCTGCCAAAATCTGGCGCACTCGTACTGCTGATCCACGAGGGCGAGAAGCCTTCCGGGCTGTGGGCGCAGCTTGACGAAGCCATCGCCGGCGCAATTGGCCGCGCGTTTGCCGTTGCAGAGTTTACCGGTGTGAAGGGAAAGACCTGTTCAATTCTTGCACCCGGCTCGAACCTCAGCCGGGTACTCGCCGTAGGGCTGGGAAAACCTGCGGAAGTAACACAGAAGGTGCTGGAGGAAGCTGGGGGGACGATCGTCAGCAACCTGTCCAGGGAAACGACCGTTGCCGTTGCAAATGTCGGATTGAGCGCACAGCAGGCGGCAGAAGTCGCCCTGGGTGCTTTGCTTCGCAGCTACCGCTTCGACCGTTACCGTACGAAGGAGAAACCCGAGGATAAGCCGAAACTTTCCAAACTGACGGTGCTGACGGCGGAGGTGCCGAAAGCCAAGGCGGCATGGGAGCCCCTGGAAGCCATCGCCAAGGGCGTGTTTATTACTCGCGATCTAGTCAGTGAACCGCCGAATGTCCTGGATCCGCCCGAGATGGCGGATCGCTGCCGCAAGTTGTCCGAAATCGGCTTGAAGGTGGAGATCCTTGGCCCAAAGGAGATGGGAAAGCTAGGTTTTGGTGCGCTGTTAGGCGTTTCACAGGGCAGCGCGAAAGAGCCCCGCGTCGTCGTACTGCATTGGACTGGCGCAAGCGGGATGGCGCGTAAGCTTAAGGACAAGCCGGTGGTCTTTGTCGGCAAAGGCGTCACCTTCGACACCGGTGGGATCAGCATCAAGCCTGCCGGCGGCATGGAGGACATGAAGTGGGACATGGCTGGCGCCGGCACTGTCATTGGCCTGATGGCGGCATTGGCGGGGCGCAAGGCGAAAGTGGATGCCATCGGCCTGGTTGGACTGGTCGAGAACATGCCGTCCGGAACCGCGCAACGTCCGGGCGACGTGGTCACGAGCTACTCCGGCCAGACCATTGAGGTGATCAACACCGATGCCGAGGGACGCCTGGTCCTGGCAGATGTGCTTTGGTATGCGCAGCAGAAGTACGATCCGAAGTTCATGGTGGATCTGGCGACCTTGACTGGCGCTATCATTGTCGGACTTGGGCATGAATATGCCGGCATGTTCAGCAATGACGACGCGCTGTCGCAGAAGCTGACGGCTGCCGGACAGACCACGGGCGAAAGGGTGTGGCGGATGCCACTGGATGAAGCCTACGACAAGCAGATCCGCTCGGACATCGCGGACATGAAGAATGTTGCCGGGCGCCCGGCCGGATCGATCACTGCTGCACAGTTCATCCAGCGTTTTGTCAATGGCAAGCCATGGGCTCACCTTGATATCGCGGGCACCGCTTGGAGCACGAAGGATGCCGCTGTCGTCCCAAAGGGGGCGACGGCGTTCGGCGTTCGTCTGCTCGACCGTCTGGTTGCCGACAACTACGAAGGTTGATTAGCGAAGTCGGCTTCTATCATCTGACGCGATCGACGCTGGATCAGGCGCTGCCGCAATTGCTGGCACGCACGCTTGCAGTTGGGCAGCGGGCGGTTGTGCTGGGACCGAACACGGCCGTGCTTGACCGATTGAGCATGGCCTTGTGGGCCCAGCCTGCGTGGTTACCGCATGGAACCACAGCGGACGGCGATGCTGATCTTCAACCTATTTGGCTGACTACTGAAGCTGATCCACTAAATGGTGGGCGCTTTCTGTTCTTAGTTGAAGGAACGGTGACAGACCGGCTGGCTACATTCAACCGGGTATTTGACCTTTTTGATGGTAACGACCCAGCAATGGTGACACTCGCGCGGTCAAGGTGGGCGCAGGCCAAGGCTGAGGGTCACATCTTGACCTACTGGCAGCAGACCGAGAGCAGCTGGCAGAAGAAGCTGTAAGGGATAACCTCTGTCCTACGGTCTTGGTCGGCCGGACCATGATTTATCGCGGCGCAGCCTGATCGGAAGCCTTTGCCCACACCTCATAGCGGGCCTTGTTCTCTGCGTTCGGGGGATACAAGCCCGGCAATGACGCTCCAGCGCTGACCTGTGTCATGATCCATTCCTCCATCCTTTCCTGCTCAGCGGCCACGGCAGCGACGTCCTGCACCAGCTTGTGCGGAATGACGACCGCACCATCGTCATCGACCATGACGACATCGTCCGGAAAGACTGCAACGCCGCCGCAGCCGATCGGCTGCTGCCAGTTCACGAAGGTCAGCCCGGTGACCGATGCGGGTGCAGCAGTCCCCTGGCACCATACCGGCAGACCAGTGCCGAGCACTCCGGCAAGGTCACGAACGACCCCGTCAGTAACAAGGCCAGCCACGCCTTTTTTCGCCATGCGAGCACACAGGATGTCGCCGAAGATACCGGCGTCGGTGACGCCCATGGCATCGACCACTGCAATGCAGCCTTCGGGCATGGCCTCAATCGCAGCGCGGGTCGAAACCGGCGAAGACCAGGATTCAGGCGTTGCAAGATCCTCCCGGGCAGGTATGAAACGAAGCGTAAACGCCTGCCCGATCAACCGGGGCTGACCGGCTCTAATAGGCCGAGTGCCGCGCATCCAGACGTTACGCAGGCCGTTTTTTAGCAGGACGGTGGTGATGGTCGCGGTAGAAACCCCGGACAGGGCGGCGAGAGTGGCTGTGTCGATGGCCATAGAACATCCGATCCTTCGATGAGCCGTTATTCGGTAGCCTGCCGAAGCTCGGATGCGCAAGGCTGCGGGCTGCGACGATGAACAGGCATACTCAAGAGAACCATGTCGCCAAATCCGCTTGTCGCTGATCAAAATGGAGCTTGGCCGAGTGGATGGCCGATAAAATCCGATCGTCCTGCGCGCAGATCAGCGCGGCTACACACCTGCGGCGGAGTCGATGATGGACTGGGCGTGCTCCGACAGCTTAGCCAAAGATTTATGGAGCGCGCTCCATTCGCTTTTGGTCAGGCCAACTGCAAGGCTTGCCTCAATTTCGCTGGCGGTGGAAGCTACATCGGTGTAAGTGGCAATCCCTTTTCGTGTCAGCCGAAGCAACCGGCCTCGCCCGTCGTCTGGGTCTTGCGCCTGCCGCAGCAAGCCTCTTGCCACTAGGCTTGCCGCAGCGCGGCTGACCTTGACCTTGTCCATCGCCGTTTGCTCGCCGGCGGCGGTGGGTGACATGACACCGAACCGCCCCACTGTCGCAAGCAGTCTCCATTCCGCCATTGCCAGGCCGGATCGAGTCAGATGGTGACGAGCGATCAATCTGGATACGGCTTCTGCCGCAACGGACAAGCGATACGGCAGGAAATCGTCAAGCTGGAATTCCTCGACGGGGACGCGTCCACCGGCTTCGGCTGGTCTTTTCACTTGCAATTACCTCAGACATTTAGCAGTTTGACACATTTTTTTCTCTGGTAACAACTGCTGGTGCTGAATTCTAGACGCATTGCGCACCGTAAACGATTAATTGTCCGAAACAACACCTTCATGGCGGAATCAGTTGGCCAAACTGAATACGTAGAAAACCAACGAGCAGTTCACGTCGCGACAATCAACTATGGGAGTTTGGCCTCGAAGCGTTCGTACTGGCCACAGTACAGCCGGGCGGCAAATATTTAGATAGCGTTAGAAACCTGCAAAAAATTGTAGCCAAGGGACATAACTATATCTTCAAGTGTCTAGACCAGCCGCATGACTGCCTACGGTTGCAAATGTCATAGTCAAATTTTATCCGTATCGGCCGTCTCGTTTGATATGTCGCGATCCATTTTGGGTTCGGTGCTGCATCTAGACACGCCGGAGCACGAAGCGGAATCATAGTATGGTAGAACGCTGCACCCTACAGAAGGGCTTCTCGGAAAGACCATCTGACCCCCTGACAGACAGACTTGGCATTGCGCAGAAGGCTTTTGATGTCCGCTTTGGAACCCACTCGTTCCGGTGAAGTCGGTGTTAACCTGCCACCACAAACTGACGCCGGCGTCTACTACATCGGCCGGATCCGCACCCCATGACCAAACCGCTCGCTCTGTCCGCGTCGAGGCGACCTTAACGGTCCCGAGTGCCGATAGAGCTCGATTGCATGGACGGCACGCCGCTAATCGACCTGAAGCCGGCACAAGACATCGACGGCGGTGTGACGCATCAAGCTTTGGCTTGATGTCTCACCTGCCTACGATGGTGACGCTGCTGTTAAAACGGGCTGTGATCCGCGCTTGCCTGACGCATTGGTCGAGGCTATATCCCCGCCTCTGTCTGCGAAACTGGGCTTGTATGGGCATGCCTGGCCGCGACCGCTTGTCGTTTCATCCGACCCCGGTGAGCAAGTGAACCACGAGGAGTATGAAATGCCCAAGATGAAGACAAAGTCGTCGGTCAAGAAGCGGTTCAAAATTACCGCAACCGGTAAGGTGCTGGCGGGTCCTGGCAACAAGCGCCATGGATTGATCAACCGCCCCCAAAAGATGAAGAGGCAGAACCGCGGCAGCCAGACATTGACCCATGCTGACGGTCTGACCGTGAAGCAATGGGCCCCTTACGGCCTTAGTTAAGGGAAGTAAGCGAATGGCACGCGTTAAACGTGGCACCACCACCCACGCCCGCCACAAGAAGGTACTGGAGCAGTCCAAGGGCTTCGTTGGACGGTCGTCGACGAATTATCGCATTGCACGCGAGCGGCTGGAGAAGTCGCTGCAGTATGCTTATCGGGACCGCCGGGTAAAGAAGCGAGAGTTCCGTGGGCTCTGGATCCAGCGGATCAATGCCGCTGTGCGTGAGCACGGCATCACCTACTCGCAGTTTATTGCCGGGCTAAAAAAGGCCGGGATCGAGATGGATCGAAAGGTTCTGGCGGCGATGGCTTATGACGATGCTGATTCCTTTGCGGCAGTCGTGCGGCAGGTTCAGGCCGCCTTGGCCTGAACGAACCGCCTGCGCGACAGCAATTGAAGCGACCGCGACAAGGCGGTGGGGCCGCCTGATTAAGGCGGCCTTTTGCGCGTACAGGACAGACGTATGAACGATGACCTCGATGCCCTGAAGACCTCGACCGATGCAGCATTGGCCGAAGCACAGGATCTACGGGCATGGGATGCAGTACGGATCGCAGTTGTCGGACGCAATGGCAGTCTGACAAGCATGTTGCGGGACCTTGGTAGAACATCGCCCGAGCAACGCAGGGATCGGGGCGCCGCGCTCAACCGGCTGAAGGATGCGCTAACTACGGCGATCGAGGCGCGCCGGGCGGAACTTGAAGATGCAGCCCTGGACCAGCGTTTGCAGGCCGAGCAGATCGATCCGACACTGCCGCCGCGGCCGCGTGAGGCAGGTCTGATCCACCCGATTACCCGCAGCATGGAGGAAATTGCCGCGATCTTTGGGGCCATGGGCTGCACGGTGGTGGATGGACCCGATGTCGAAAGCGACTGGTTCAACTTTGGTGCGCTGAACATCCCGCCCCACCATCCAGCCAGGGCCGACCATGACACATTCTATCTGCCGCCCCGCGATGGCGGCGCGCCACCGGTGCTGCGCACCCACACCTCGCCGGGACAGATTCGCACCATGCTGTCGCAGGAGCCGCCCATCAGGGTGATCGTTCCAGGCCGTACCTACCGGGCGGACCACGACGCCACGCATTCGCCAATGTTTCATCAATGTGAGGGACTGGTGATCGATCGTTCAGTGACGCTTGGCCACCTGAAAGGAGTCCTGATCGATTTCCTGCGCACATTCTTTGCGATTTCAGATCTGCCGGTGCGATTCCGCTCTTCTTATTTTCCGTTCACCGAGCCTTCGATGGAGGTGGATATCGGCTGGAACCGCAGGACGGGAGAACTCGGCGGCGGCGGTGACTGGCTGGAGATCCTTGGCAGCGGCATGGTGCATCCGCGGGTATTGGCAAATTGCGGCATCGACCCGCGGGAGTGGCAAGGCTTCGCGTGGGGGATGGGTGTGGAGCGTGTGACCATGCTGAAGCATGGCATGAGTGATCTGCGACCATTTTACGAGTCGGATCTGCGTTGGCTACGTCACTACGGGTTCAATCCAATGGTTCCGACCATGCTGCATGAAGGGCTCTGAGGGTTGCCGGATCGATCGTCAGCCGGGCAGTCGTCAGCGCGTTCGGTACTGCGGGTGGCAACATTGATGTGGGTGGCAGCAACTATAGTTGTCAGATACCTTGCAGACGGGTGCGCTGACCGACAGGTCAGGGAGCTGGATCAATGAAATTCACCCTCTCCTGGCTGAAAAGCCACTTAGAAACAGACGCGTCACTCGATCAAATCACACAGACGCTGACGCAGGTCGGTCTTGAATTAGAAGATGTTGAGATTCCCGGCGCGGCGCTTGAGGCCTTTCGGGTGGCTCATCTCACCGAGGCAATGCCGCATCCGAATGCCGACCGGTTGCAAATATGCCAGGTTGACACAGGAACCGAAACGGTTTCGGTCGTGTGTGGTGCCCCCAATGCGCGCAGCGGCATCAAAGTTGTCTTTGCTGCCCCCGGAACGCTTATTCCTGGCACGGGGATCACACTGAAAGTCGGTGAGATCCGCGGGATACAGAGCGCCGGCATGTTGCTGTCCTCGCGGGAGATGGGGTTGGGGGACGATCATTCCGGTATTGTTGAACTGCCAAGCGATGCGCCGGTGGGTGTATCGTATGCGGCGTGGGCAGGGCTGGACGATCCGGTCATCGAGATCGGCGTGACACCCAACCGAGGTGACTGCTTCTCGATTCGCGGGGTCGCGCGCGACCTGGCCGCTGCCGGACTAGGTAGACTGACGCCATTCACCCCTGCCCCCATTCCGCCCGCCTTCCATACCGGCCCACGCTGGCAGATTGCGTTCCCTGAAGCCTGCCCGTGGGTCCTCGGGCGGACCATTCGCGGCGTTAGAAACTCGCCAAGTCCAAAATGGCTGCAGGACAGGCTGGCATTGATCGGGCTGCGGCCGATCAATGCCTTGGTTGATGTAACAAACTTCTTCACCTTCGACCTTGGCCGGCCGCTGCACGTTTTCGATGTCGCCAAACTTTCAGGCGATGTTCTGACACTCCGCCGTGGTGCCGGCGAAACCATACGCGCGCTGAATGGCAAGGCGTATGTTGTCGATACCGAGGACTGCGTCATCTGCGATGAAGCTGGCGTGCAGTCGATCGCTGGGGTGATCGGCGGCGAAGCGACCGGGTGTGACGAGACAACGCAAACCGTCTTTATAGAGTGCGCATTGTTTGATCCGATCCGTATCGCGCGCACCGGTCGGCGGCATCAGATTGTCTCTGACGCGCGACAGCGATTCGAGCGCGGGATCGACCCGGCGTTGATGCCGGACGCGATGCAGGCGGCGACAGCCCTGATCATGGCGCTGTGCGGCGGCGAACCCGGCACGGTCACCGAGGCTGGGGCCGAGCCTGCCTGGCAGCGGGAGGCATCCATGCGATTTGCCAGGATTGCCGGGCTGGGCGGATCTAACATTTCGGCTGACGAGGCAGTGCTATCGCTGGAAGCACTGGGTTTCATGATACGGCAATGGGACGCAGAACGAGTAACGGTTGCAGTACCGTCGTGGCGCAATGACATCGCCGCGCCCATCAGCCTTGATCAGTCGGTGACGCTTGATCCGGCAACCGCGGCGAAGGCAGCGGACGGCTGCCTGATGGTTGAGGCGGAACACGATCTGGTCGAAGAGGTTTTGCGCTTGCGCGGCCTGGATGCGGTACCGCCTGTCTCATTGCCCCGCGAAAGCCCGGTGCCGCTTGCAACCTTGTCGTCGCGCCAGCAGCGTTCGGCGCTGGCCCACCGCACGCTGGCAACCGCCGGCCTGATGGAGTGCGTCACCTTCAGCTTCATGGCTCGGGGCGAGGCGAAACAATTTGACGCCACGCCTGATGCATTGCAGTTGAGCAATCCAATCGCCGCTGATCTGGATCAACTGCGTCCGACGCCCCTAGCCACGCTGGCACTGGCGGCCAAGCGCAATGCCGCGCGTGGTTATCCGGATCTGGCGCTGTTTGAAGTCGGACCTGCTTTCGCCATCAATGCGCCGGATGGCCAGAGGCTGGTCGCCTCGGGACTGCGAACGGGCCGAACACCACGTAGCTGGTTATTTCCACAGCGTCCGGTGGATGTCATGGACGCGAAGGGCGACCTTTGGGCGTTGCTGATTGCGCTCGCGGTGCCGCTGGAGGCTTTGCAGATCGCCGCGGACGCTCCTTCGTTTCTGCATCCTGGCCGCTCGGGCCTCGTGCGGCAGGGGCCAAAGACAGAGATAGGGTATTTTGGCGAGATCCATCCGCGGCTGATCGCGGCGCTGGATCTGCCGGGGCCGATGGTCATGTTCGAGTTGAACCTTGATGCAGTCGCCGATCCGAAGAGACGGCGGAAAGGGGCGCCGGATCTTGCCCTGTTCCAGCCGGTGCGACGTGACTTTGCATTCATCATTGACAGCGGCATTGCGGCCGACGCGTTGGTGCGAGCGGCCAAAGGAGCCGAGCGGTCGCTGATCAGCAACGTCACGCTGTTCGACCTGTATGAAGGCGGCCGAATGGCGGAGGGCAAAAAGTCGCTTGGCATCGAGGTGACATTCCAGCCGCGTGAGCGTACCCTGACAGACCAGGAGATCGAGGCCGCCTGTCAGAAAGTAGTAGGAGCGGTGGCAAAGACCACTGGGGCTGCCCTACGTTAGAGAACAGGGGGTAGGACAGCTACAGGCTACCAGGGAATCGAGGTGCCGTCCCAGGCGAAGAAACCACCATTCGACTCTGGTTGCATCCCTTCCATGACCGCCAGAAGAGCGCTCGCGGCGTGTCCAGCGCTGAAGAGCTTGCCGTCCGCTACGCCGGACTGAAACGGCCGGCTGAGAGCGGTGTCGACAGTGCCGGGATGCAGCGCGATGCAAATGCCGAGCGGCCGGGTCCTGCGATGCTCGATAGCGAGCGTCCGGATCAGCATGTTCAAGGCTGCCTTCGACGCGCGATAGGCGTACCAGCCGCCCAGGTTGTTGTCTGCTATGCTGCCGACCCTTGCGGACAGGGCGGCGAACAGGCTGGGGTGGGCTTTTGGTGTCAGGGGCAGGAGGTGTTTGGCGGCAAGCGCCGGGCCGGCGGCGTTGACTGTGAACAGCGCGATCATCGCCTCCAATGACAGCGCCCGCATCGATTTCTCTGGACCAAGCCCGGGCTGGTGAAGAAGTCCGGAAGCGACGACGATACGAGTTAGTACGCCTAATTCCCGCAGCCGCATAGCCGCGGCCGCCAAGCTCGCCTCATTCAGAATATCCGCCTCTATCCAGTCCCGCCGTGGCGTTGACGACCATCCTGCAGGTCTGCTCCGAGACAACGCGATTACGCAGCCGTAGGCCGGGTCGCCGGCCAGCCCGCGTGCGATGGCGTGGCCAATCCCACCCGACGCACCAACAACGACGGCGACCTGCTGCGTCACGTCAGCACGACTGCGCCGGCGACAAGGCCAACGACGGCGCCGGCTGTCAGGACCGTCCGCAGGCGAGGATACCAAGCGGGCAAATCCGGGCTGAACGTGTCCCACAGCCAATGCAGAGCCAGTATCAGCGCCAGGCCCAACAACTGCAGGGGTCTCTGGCTTTCTGGGAGAACAAGCAAGGCGAGCCCAATCAGCGTCGGCAGCATCGAGATCGAGACAATCCAGATCGAAGGCTCGCGGTGGCTGGCAGCCTGGCCCCATCGTGCCCCGCCCAGGAATGACAGGATCAGGCCGCCGTAGAGCGCCAGGGTGAGGCTAGCGGCTGCCTTCACGTCAGGCAGAAAGAACCCCGCCAGTGGGGGTGCAAGAAACGGGAGTAGCCCCAGGAGCCCGTAGGTCAGGACGACTGGCGGGGTAGACTGACGTAAGGCGGTCATTGGAGTGAGAAACGCGCAAGCAGGCGCGGCCTGACCCGCAAGAACACTCGGTAAAGCCGCTCCAAGCTGCGCAGTATGACCGCGTTGCGAGCTGCTAGGCCAAGCGGACGCAGCAGCGGAATAGCTCGCCACATCGCCGCAAAGGCCGCAGCGCCTGACACAACCGCAGCGTCTTTTTCCTGGGCATGAAAGCGCTGAAGCAGTTTATCGCGGTTCAGCGGGCAGCTTGCCGCAGGCTGGGTGACATCAATAAATGCAATGGCATGCCGACGATCAAGGCGTCGCATCAGTGCCACCTCACGTCGACATAAAGGACAGGATCCGTCAAACCACACCGTCACGTTGACCATGCCGCATACATGGGCGAGGCCGAAAACTTGGCAACCATGTCCGCTCGCCTCACCATTGCCCCGTCGTCTCAGCATGAAGGAGTCCTAATGGCCCGCGTCTGCAATCTCCCTTCCAGTGCGTTGTCGCCGGATCTGGCCGAGATCTATGAGCAGTTTGTCGAGGACTATGGACCGTTCCAGAATCAGGTGGCCGTTCTTGCGCATGTGCCAGCGGCAATGAAGCATCTGATGTCTATGCTGATGGAACTGCGGCGGGCACAGACGGTGCCGAAGCGCTACCTGGAGATTGCCATTGTCGTGGTCTCGCGTCTGAATGAGTGCCATTACTGCGTCACCCATCATAAACCATTCCTGGCCGTGGAAGGCCTGTCGCCGCAAGGGATCGACCGCCTGCTGGAGGTGGATAATCCGGAGCTTGATGACGTCGATCGGCTGGTGGTCGAGTATGCTCAGACGGCTTGGGAAACGCCCAACCGCATACAAGATCAACTGTTCGCCAAGCTCCGGCAGCACTTCACGGAAGCGCAAGTCGTCGAATTGACGCTGCGAATTATGCTGTGTGGGTTCTTCAACCGCTTCAATGGTGCACTGCAGATTGAGGAGGAGTCCGAGGCGCATGCGGCGGTGGCTGGATTGGACATGTCCTAGCGGATTGAGCGTGTTGTCATCGGCTATATTCGAGTGGCCGCCGGCATGTCGCAGTGCATTATGTCGAATGCTGCATCAACCGCTCATTGCCCGTAAGCACCATACGCTTGTTTCAAGCTGGAGCCAGGCTTGATCCTGTACGCGGTTATAGCGGGCAAGGGTCCACCGGTTGTTGTGCTGCATGGGCTCTTTGGCGCGGGTCGCAATTTCAACGCGATCCAGCGTATACTGGCTGCTCGGTTCCGCGTCTTCGTGCTGGACATGCGTAACCACGGCGAGAGCCCGCACGCGCCGGACATGCGCTATCCGACCCTGGCAATGGATGTGCGGGAGACGCTGCTGGCATTGGACATTACGAAGGCTGCCGTGATTGGACACTCAATGGGTGGCAAGGCCGCGATGGCGATGGCGCTGCAATGGCCGGAAAGCGTCGCGCGGCTGCTAGTGACGGACATCGCGCCTGTGACCTATCAACATGGCAATGCTTCGCTAGCCGCTGCGTTGCAGGCTGTTCCGCTGACGCCAGCGCTGACCCGGCGGGAAGCCGACACGATGCTGGTCCGAAGCGTGCCGGATGCTGTCGTGCGGCCATTCCTGTTGCAGAATCTGCGGTTCGACCGGCAACCGCACTGGCGGATTGGGTTGAATGAGATTGCAGCCGCGGTTCCCGACCTGGAGGGTTGGGTTGATCTGCCGGGGACGTATCCGGGGCCGGCAGTGTTTGTAACTGGAGCACACTCCGACTACGTTCTGCCGGAGCATAGGCCGATCATTCGAAAGCAGTTTCCCGCCGCGCGCTTCGTGGCTGTAAAGAGTGCCGGGCATTGGGTTCATGCTGACAACCCAGCCGGTTTTCTAGCCGTGCTGGAGGCGTTTCTGCATGATTGGAAGGACGCTGAAGAACAGTCAGAGGCAGACCATTAGGGCCGACAGCCCATGGCGGCCGGTGCTATCGCTGTTGCACGACGCTTCTGCGAAGCATGGCAGTAACTCTGGCCGCGGGCTGCTTTTCGCTCGTAACCGACTGGGTTACCGCCTAAGTGTGCATCGCACCATCCAAAAGCCAGGACCGCATGCAGATTCGTAATGTCGCCATTATTGCCCATGTCGACCACGGCAAAACAACGCTGGTGGACAAACTCCTCAGCCAATCGGGCGCCTTCAGAGATCATCAGCAGGTGGCAGAGCGGGCACTAGATCGAAACGATCTGGAAAAGGAGCGTGGTATTACCATCCTGGCGAAGTGCGCTTCGGTGGTGTGGCAAGACACCCGCATCAACATCGTTGACACCCCTGGGCACGCCGACTTCGGCGGCGAGGTGGAGCGTATCCTGAACATGGTTGATGGTGCGATCGTGCTGGTGGATGCGGCCGAGGGCGTGCTGCCGCAGACCAAATTTGTCGTCGGCAAGGCTTTGGCGCGTGGCATCCACCCAATTGTCGTTGTCAACAAGGTTGACCGGCAGGACGCCCGTCCCGACGAGGTACATACCGAGATCTTTGATCTGTTCGCAGCACTCGGCGCGTCGGACAGCCAGCTCGACTTCCCAATGCTGTATGCGTCCGGCCGGAATGGCTGGGCGGACGAAGCGCTGGACGGGCCGCGCAAGGATCTGTCGCCCTTGTTTGATCTCGTGTTGCGGCACGTTCCCGCGCCGACAGTGAAGCCAAATGCTCCTTTCGCCATGGTGGCGAGCATCCTGGAGTATGACAACTTCCTGGGTCGTGTACTGACTGGGCGGGTTGAGCAGGGTGTCGCCAAGATCAACATGCCGGTGAAGGTACTTCGTCGCGACGGTAGCCTGGTGGAGACTGGGCGGCTGACCAAACTGTTGTCGTTCCGCGGACTAGACCGCGTGCCAGTCGAGGAAGTGATGGCTGGAGATATTATTGCGGTCGCCGGGCTGTCAGACGGTACGATTCCCGACACCATCTCTGCCCCGGACGTGAGCGAGCCGCTGGAAGCCATCCCAGTGGACCCGCCGACGTTGTCCATGACGTTTCGGATCAACGATTCGCCGCTGGCCGGGCGGGAAGGCAAGAAGGTAACGTCTCGGCAGATCCGCGAGCGGCTGTTCCGCGAGGCTGAGGGAAACGTGGCGATTCGGGTTTCGGATTCGAATGAGACGGACGCATTCGAAGTGGCCGGCCGCGGAGAGCTGCAATTAGGCGTGCTGATCGAGCAGATGCGGCGGGAAGGCTTCGAACTAACGATCGGCCGGCCGCGCGTGCTGACACAGCGCAACGCCGCAACAAACGAGCGTGAAGAGCCAATGGAGGAGGTGCTAGTCGACGTGGACGAGCCCTACACTGGCATCGTTGTCGAGAAGCTCAGTCGCCGCAAAGGCGAGCTGCGCGACATGCGGCCATCAGGTGGCGGCAAGGTCAGGATGACGTTCCACATCCCCAGCCGCGGCTTGATTGGCTATCACGGGGAGTTTCTGACCGACACGCGGGGCACCGGGATAATGAACCGGTTGTTCGCTGGCTATGGGCCGTGGAAGGGAACGATTGAGGGGCGGCGCGCGGGCTCCTTGATATCGACCGAAAGCGGCGAGGCCATCCACTATGCTCTGTTCTATATTCAGGAACGTGGTGTGATGTTCGTGAACCCAGGTGACAAGGTCTACCAGGGAATGATTCTAGGTGAACACAGTCGTGAGTCGGATCTGGAGGTGAATCCAATCAAAGAAAAAAAGCTCACCAACATTCGGGCGGCTGGCAAGGACGACGCGATGTTGCTGATACCACCACGAAAGATGAGCCTTGAGCAGGCGATTGCCTATGTCGAGGACGACGAGCTGGTGGAAGTGACGCCGACAGCGGTGCGTCTACGCAAGCGTTATCTAGATCCGCATGAGCGCAAGCGGTTGGAGCGTAAGATCGACGCGGACGCAGCAGCCTGATGGGTGAGACGGGCCGCACATGACAGCTCAGCCAGTCGTCATACTGCGGTTGATAAAGACCGAGCTGGAGATGAAGATGGTCTTTGAATCAAATCACATCAGACTCGTGGTGAATTGCTCGATTGGGGAAACTGATGCCGGTCGAGTCCTAGGTCGGGCAGCGGGATCAGGATGTTGCTGTTTCTTCTGGTCAGGCAGGCTGCCATTGTCAGGCAGCCCTCTGTCCCGGGGGTGACAGGTTAATGATTACGACTTTTACTCTGCGGCGTGGCGAAAGGTCTGTCCCCAGCTTGCCAAGGCGGCGGAATCGGTGGGAACAATCGGTGTAAAGTCCGTGTGCGCGATCCACTCGGGTCGGGTTGGCTTACGTATGAAGTTGGAAACCGCATTCAGCGTCAGATAGACGATCTTCCGCGGGTACGGAGTGATGTTACCGGCTGACCCATGCACAAGGTTCCCATGAAAGAGCAGCAAGCCGCCTGGTTTGCCCGTCGGTGCGACGATGCCGCCGTAGTCCACGAGGTCAGTGACTATCCTCTCATCCAACGTCCATAGCGGATAGGACGTGGTGCTAGTGTCGTGACCGGCGTCTAGCACGCCATGGGTGTGGCTGCGAGGGACCAGCATGAGCGGTCCATTGATTGGCATGACCTCGTCTAGAAACACGGCAACATTCATTGCTCGGGGCTCAGGCATGCCATCGTCGCGGGCCCAAGTACCGTAGTCCTGGTGCCACTGCCACACGTCGCCGGTGAATGAGGCTTTCGCGTTGATCTTGTACTGGTGCATGTACACTGGTTCCCCGAACAATTGCTCGACGGGGTGGATCATGTGGGGATGGCGAGCCAGCAGGCCGTGCGCCTCATTATATAGATGCGCGGCAAACGCCGTACGTGGTGCGCCGGACTTTTCACGCCATACCTCCGGACGCTCCTGCCTGTAGATCGATTCAGCTTCCGATTTCAAAATAGCGACTTCGTCAGGGGAGAAGGTTTCCGGCAGAAACAGGTAACCTTCTTCATTGAACTGGCGAACTTGGGTTTCGGTCAGCATGGCTGGATCCTCCTTCACGCGGCTTTCGCTTGTCGTTGCTCGGTCGTCCGCCGCCCTGCTGCGGCCGCGTGGGCCTTGGCGGCAGTTTCGGCTTCGATAGGATTGCCTTTAATGATGGAACGCAGAATTTCCTTATGCTCCTGCTGCCAAACCCGGAATACGTAATCATGGGACTGAAGAACCAATGCCATGGGGCACATCAGATGCGGCCAAAGCGGCCCGGTCATCTCCTCGATTGCCTTTACCTGATAAGTGGTAAGGACCGCGATGAAAATTCATGTCGGCGCGGACCAGCGCGGGTATCGGCGTGGTGGCATGATGCGCTGGCGCAGCGTGAAGTTGCCGTAGCAGCACCTCGAGTGATGCAGGGTCGACGAGACCTGCAGCGATCTGATCAGCGGCAAGACGGGCAGCCAAGCCATCGACGGCTTCCCTGACCCGATAAAGCTGCATGACCCGCGATGGGTTCAGTTTGACAACCCGTAATCTTCTCCTGCCAACATCCTCGACAAGTCCCTGCCGCTTCAGCAGATGCAACGCTTTCCTGACCGGCTGGCGAGAGCGCCAAGTGTCCCGGCCAGTTCCGCCTGCCCAGATTCGGTGACCAAGCAGCAGCGCGGCTTGGGCGGTCGCCTCCAGTATTCTTTGATAGGTGATATAGATCAGACCTTGCGACGGCAGCAGTGCCTGAACCATGGAATTTAGAATTCCAGATGTCTCAACATTCTCTAAATTGCGTCGAAAGCACCGTCAAGGCGTCGGTGGACCCGCGCAGGGTGTTGCGCAAGGTAAGGGATCCTTTCCCCATGCCGCTGGTGCTTTTGCGCTTGAAGTTTCGTCATGCGTTCAAGCAGTCATTTGTTTGGGTGAGCTAATTCAGCCGACGGCTGAATTGCCCGTCGACATCGGCCTATTAGCTGGTCGACCGTAGCCATGGCGTCGGGTTTACCGGAGTACCATCGTGGCGCAACTCGACATACAGCGCTGGACGGCGTGCTGTTCCCCCTGGCTCCCACTTGGGCATAACGCCGACCGGCTCCCCAGCCAGCAAAGGTTGGCCTAGCTTGACATCCAGCCGGTCGAAGCCCGACAGCACGACGTGATAGCTGCCCCCGCAGTCGATAATCAGCAGCAGTCCATAGCTTCGAAAGCTGTCGGCGAACACGACGCGGCCGCCGCAAGGAGAAATGACTCTCGCCCCAGGCGGCGCGTTGTAGGACAGCCCGGTTGCCGGCCCGCCATCAGTGCGATCGCCCCATCCTTTGACGACCACGCCAATAACCGGGGGTTGCAACTGGCCACTGGGCCCTGCACTGGGCGCCAAGGTTCCCGCACCGGTCGGACGCGCCGCCACGAGTTCCCTCTGGCGTGCTGCCTGCGCTTCAGAGACACGCTTTTGGTGCAGGGCGCGGGCGGCTTGTTCCCGCGCGTTGGCTTCGTCGATCCGTCGTTGAGCGTCGATGGCGGCAAGGGCGGACCGCAGGTTTTCCATTCGACTTGCGGCGGCAGCGGCTTGACCGGCAGCTTGGTCGGCTTCGGCCTCTGCGGCTGCTTGACGCTCATGCGAAGCAATGATTGCTTGGTCAAGGGCATCGGCCTGTCGCTTTTGCGCCGCCGCCGCCTCTACAAGATGTGGTGCCTCCTGCCGCAAGGCTTCAACCGCCGCATCGACGACGGCCTGGTCCCTATGCAGCGCTTCGGTCTCAACCTCGAGTTGTCGCGACAGGCCGCGCAGCACCAGCAGGCCGCGCAGGGCCTGGTCGGGTGACGCCGGCACTGCCATTAGCGTCTCTGCCGGATACATTGACAGGCGCTCGATCAACGGCAGCAGTGGCTGGATCGCCCGGGCACGAAGCTGGATGCGCTGTTCGGCTTCACGCCGGCGCTGCGCCAGCACATCGATGCTGGCGGCGATGTCAGCGGTGGCTGCTTCCGCCTGCCGCAAGTTTGCCGCAGCCTCGACTCGTTCATGCGCAAGCCCGAGCGCCTCACCCGCGGCACGAGATGCGCGGTCCGCTGCCTCCTGCCGAGCGGCAAGCTGTTCAGCTCTGGCACGTTCGGCATCGCGCAATGCCTGCTGTGCCTCGTTGTCCGTAGCGGGCGAGACGGCAGGTGCCCCCGGCGCCATTAGCATCGGCAGCAGAGTCAGTAATACATACAGGGCGGCGCGGGCTGCAGGCTTCAAGCGCCTGACAGTCGCGGGCATACCTTTGCTAATGGGCAATCACCATCTGCTGGTCCATGATCAGCTTCTCCGGCGCAGCTCTCGTTGCCACAAGGCCGCCGGTCAATACGATGTCAAGTTGGAACAGGCAGGCCGCGTTCTCGGGATGAATGCCACGGAACAGCAGCTCATCATCAATCCCGCTGCAGATCGCGTTGAACGATGGATAGATTCGTGGTCGGTTCAGCACTTCGTGCACATCTGGGCGATGCCGCCAGATCGGCGTGTCCCAGGCCTGTCCGGCGATTGTGATCCTGACACCTAGCGCATCCACATTGGCCAGACACCATCCGCCAACCTTCAGCACGATGCCCGCTGCGGTGGCACGCGGGAGCAACTCGATCGACCAGCGAAGCGGCGCTCCGCCCAGGGCAGCCTCGGGTTGCGACCACAGCATTGGCGCCTCCGGCGCACGGCTGGTGTAGACGTGAATATCGGGTGCCGCGGCCTTGGTCAGGCAGAACAGGCTGAAGGCAGACGAGTCCTGATAACTCAGCAACGAAAGAAAAGGGCGTCCGATGGTGGCCGCGAGCGCCCCGAAGTCGCGAGCGAACGTCTCTGATGCACCTTCATCCTGACACATCTGGGCAATTGCCACAGCTCCATACGGATCGGGTGCGAGCGGCAGGATGTCAGCCGTCTCAAAACCGAGCTGCCGGCCCACCTCCTGCAGAACGTCACTGTCAAACAGGTGCCTGGTCACCAGCGCGCGCAGGAACTCCGGCTCTTCCGGTCGAACCAGCAACAGTCTTGTCCGCTCCAGCAGCCGCATCGCAGCTTCGCAAGACTCTGGCCATGTTCCGTCCTGGGCAAACCGTTGCGTCAACGCTTCTGCCACCGACATACAGGCTGCCCGGAAGTAACGCCGGTTCGGCACGACGAACAGCGCCCGGCCACCCGGCCTCAGGGCGTGGTACACGCCTGACAGGAAGGCACGCACATCGGAGACTTCAGCGATTATAGAGGCGCTGATGACGGTATCGGCGCTGGCATCGCGGACACCTTGCGAAGGGTCGGCGAGCACCGCAAACAACAGTGGCAAGTCACCGCGGCGATCACAATCGGTCACCCCAGCCCGCCAGGCGCGCAGCCGCTCAAGGTCAGTGTCAATCAGCAGCAAGCTACGAGGGAACTCCTCGGTGAGGAGCGTCTGGGCAAGGATGCCGTGGCTAGCACCATACATAATTACGTCGCCCAGTTCAGGAGGCCAGCGAAGGGCCGCGGCTTGCTTGATCTTTAATGGTAGATCAGCACCGACGCCTGGATGCGTCGGCGGAAGGCCACGCCAGAAGCTGCCCCGCGGGTTGAGAGGGGGTGACGAGCCGGCGAAATCAGCAATCCCGCGGGCGATGGGAACCCTTCGCTCGCAACGGGTGCAGCGCACTTCCTGTTCACCGACGTATGCAAGCCGGCCGTGACATTCGGGACAATGAAGGCGGTCTGGCAGATCCATCGTAGCACGCCGTCCCGATAGCTATTTTCCGGTAAAGCGAGGTTTACGCTTTTCCCTGTGTGCACGGATACCTTCTTGAAGGTCGTCCGACTGGCGCACCGCGGCGATCGTCTGGCTGACTGCGACCATCTGCTCGATTGGGCCCGGTGGGATGACCTCATTGACCAGCCGCTTCAGGGCGCTGATTACTAACGGCGCCGAGTCGAGCAGTTCTTCGGCCATAGCCAGGGCCTCGGCCTCATGCGTGCCTTCGGCAACCACACGATTAACAAACCCGACCTGATGGGCACGTTCGGCCGAGATCTTTGATCCCAGCAACATGATCTCCATCGCGAGATGGTGTGGCATGCGCCCGACCAAGGAGCTGATGCCGCCCGCGGTGGTGCCCAGCTTCGCCTCAGGATAGTAGAACCGGGTGTCATGGGTGGAGACCAGCAGGTCGCACATCATGACGATGACGATGCCACCGCCGACGACCCAACCCGAAGTCGCAGCTATAATAGGCTTGTCCGTCTGAAAGCCCACGTTAGGTATCGCACGCCAAAGCTCCGGCAGGTCGTTGACGTCCGCGCCGGCGGTAAAGGCGCGGTTGTCGGCGGCGGACAGGATCGCAACCCGCTGACCAAGATCCGCATCGAATGCCTTGAAGGCCTGCTGCAGCCCCACCGCCACGGCCTGGTTGATCGCGTTCAGGCGTTCTGGGCGGTTGATGCGTATGATCGAGATCGCACCGTGACGTTCTGTTGTGACAGCGCTCATGATTTCAGCCCCCTTACTTCGCGTTATACAGCCGCCGCGTGGCCGGCAGAAGCGTAATGGACCCAGCAGGGCGCGTGACTCGCGCAACGCGTGTCTTCTGGGTGCCAATTCCGACGCGACCCCTTGACGGTGCTGGCGACATACGCCACTTCGAAACAGGACCAGCGCGGTCCAGATAACGGCAACTGATTAGTTATTAGGGGTTCGCTCGCCATGCTTAGGCTGTCGAAGCTGACGGATTATGCTGTCGTGGTGCTCGTCCGCTTGGCAAGCATGGATGGCGTGCAAACGTCGCCTGGTGTGGCTGCAGCAACCGGTATTCCGGAACCGACTGTCGCTAAGGTGCTCAAGACCCTGGCAGGCAGTGACCTGGTCTTATCCCAACGTGGTGCACGCGGCGGCTATCGGCTGAACCGTCCGCTTGAGGCAATACCAGTTGCGGACGTCATTGCCGCGGTGGACGGACCGATCGCGTTGACCGCCTGTGTCGAGGGTTCTCTTCTTGAATGTGAGTCCAAAGGATCCTGTCCGATGCGGGGTCGGTGGGATCCAGTCAACGACGCCATCCACTCTGCGTTAAGCATGATCACATTGGCGGATATGAAACCGGCGCCGTTTACGCCATTTCGTATGCCCGCCACTCAGGCCTCGTTTCAATCGGCCGCTGAATAGGATTGTTGTATGCCCGCTGTTACTGAAACACTTGATACCGTCCAGTCTGTAACCCAGTCCGGCTACAAATGGGGCTTTGAAACGGCAATCGAGATGGACCTCGCGCCGAAGGGGCTGAATGAGGACATCATCCGGCTGATCTCCGCGCGGAAGGATGAGCCGGAGTGGATGCTGGAATGGCGGCTGAAGGCCTATGCGTCGTGGCTGAAGATGGAGGAGCCGCATTGGGCGCGCGTTGACCATCCGCCCATCGATTATCAGGACCTGCATTACTACGCTGCCCCGAAGAAGAAGACAGCTGGACCAAAGAGCCTGGATGAGGTTGATCCCGACTTGCTGAAAATGTATGAAAAGCTAGGTATTCCGCTGAAGGAGCGGGCCATTCTTGCGGGCGTCGATCCTGACACAGTCGAAGGCACGCAGGTTGCCGTGGACGCGGTGTTCGACAGCGTGTCCGTGGCAACAACTTTTCAGGCGACGCTGAAGAAGGCTGGTGTGATTTTCTGCCCGATCAGCGAGGCTGTGCGTCAGCATCCGGATCTTGTAAAGCAGTATCTTGGTTCGGTCGTGCCGATTGCCGACAACTTCTATGCTGCGTTGAACAGCGCGGTCTTTACCGATGGCAGCTTTGTCTACATCCCAAAGGGGGTGCGATGCCCAATGGAGCTATCGACCTATTTTCGGATCAATGCGCGTAACACTGGCCAATTCGAGCGAACGCTGATTATTGCTGCTGAAGGCAGTCATGTCAGCTATCTGGAAGGCTGCACTGCCCCGCAGCGCGACGAGAACCAGTTGCACGCTGCAGTTGTTGAGCTGGTCGCACTGGACGATGCACAAATCAAGTATTCGACTGTGCAGAACTGGTATCCTGGTGATGCTAGCGGCAAAGGTGGAATTTATAACTTTGTTACCAAGCGCGGCGCCTGCCGCGGCGCCCGGTCAAAGATATCTTGGACGCAGGTTGAAACGGGATCAGCAATTACCTGGAAATATCCCTCCTGTGTGCTGCACGGCGAGGATAGCGTAGGTGAGTTTTATTCGGTCGCGGTGACCAACAACTGTCAGCAGGCTGACACGGGCACCAAGATGATCCACATTGGCAAGGGCTCGCGCAGCACGATTGTGTCTAAGGGCATCAGTGCAGGCCGGTCGAACAACACCTATCGTGGGTTGGTGCGGATGCTGCCCAGCGCGGGGAACGCCCGGAACTTCACCCAATGCGACAGCCTGCTTATTGGCGATCAATGTGGCGCCCACACCGTGCCTTATATCGAAAGTCGCAATTTGACGGCCAAGGTTGAGCATGAGGCGACGACGTCGAAGATTGCCGACGACCAACTATTTTACTGTCGCCAGCGGGGTCTGTCAGAGGAAGACGCTGTCGGCCTGATCGTCAACGGCTTCTGCCGGGACGTGCTGAAGGAACTGCCGATGGAGTTTGCCGTCGAGGCGCAGAAGCTTCTGGCCGTCTCTCTTGAAGGGTCAGTGGGATAACGTAATGCTTAATATTCGTGGACTGAGTGCTTCGATCGGCGACAAGCCGATCTTGAAGGGAATTGATCTTATCGTACCGGAAGGGCAGGTGCACGCCATTATGGGCCCAAATGGGTCAGGCAAATCAACGTTAGGCTATGTGTTATCGGGACGGGAGGACTACACCGTTACTGCGGGCTCTGTCAGCTTCAACGGCGGCAACCTCTTTGCTATGGAACCGGAGCAGCGGGCGGCAGCGGGTATCTTCCTGGCGTTTCAGGCACCGGTTGAGCTGCCGGGCGTCAACAATGCCAACTTTCTGCGCACGGCCTTGAACGCGATCAAGCGGGCGCATGGCGAGAGCGAGCTTGACGCAGTACAGTTCTTGAAGCTGGCGCGAGCGGAAGCCAAGCGTTTGGCAATGCCGGACGACATGCTGAAGCGCAACGTGAACGTGGGTTTCTCCGGCGGTGAGAAGAAGCGCAATGAGGTGCTGCAGATGGCGATCCTGCGCCCGAAGCTAGCGATCCTTGATGAAACCGATAGCGGGCTGGATATCGATGCCCTGAAGATCGTTGCGGACGGGGTAAATGCCTTACGAACGCCGGACTTTTCGGCCCTGGTTATCACTCATCATCAGCGATTGCTGGATCATCTGGTGCCGGATCAGGTGCACGTGCTCGCGCATGGGCGCATCGTCCGCTCCGGCGGCCCTGAACTGGCAAAGGAACTTGAGAAGAGCGGCTATGCCAGCCTGATCGCGGAGGCAGCGTGAGTATCGGGACAGCAGGTTTCCAGCAGCGCTACGAGGAACTCGTTGGTCGTCTGCCGGGCAACAGTGCTTTGCGAGCAGCAGCGGCGGCGGCATTCAAGGCCTCTGGGTTGCCTGGGGGCAGTCAACAGCGGCGCATGGAGGCGTGGAAATACACCAGCCTGCGACCGGTTGCTGAAGCTGACTTCCGGACCGCTTTAAGGCCGCGTCATGAAGCGGAGACGGTGCTGGCTGGACTGCCTTTGCTGGATCAGCCGCGGCTGATTTTTGTTGACGGACTGCTGTGCGACGCCTTGTCGTTGATCCCGCCCATTGCGTTTGCTCGCTTTGCCGAGCAGCCTGACTTTGGCACCCTGACATGGCCGGACCGCGAGCCGATGGTGGCGCTGAATACCATGCTCGCGATGGACGGAGCGGCTCTGCAGGTGCCGCAAGGTGTCGATGGTGGTGTTGTGCAGCTTGTCAGCTTGGCTGGCGGAGAGGCAGATTTCCACCTGCGACACAGCATCCATCTGGGTGAAGGCGCCAAGTTGACATTGCTGGAGGTTTCGGCTGGCCAAGATGCTTACTTGCGCAACACGGTTGCTGAAATTCATCTCGCTGAGAGTGCGCATCTTACACACGTGCGACTGCAGAATGAGGATGTGGCCGCCTTCCATGTCTCCACCTGCTACGTCGACATTCGGACGGCCGCCACCTATGACAGTTTCACATTGAATCTCGGAGGGCGGCTGTCGCGCACCGAAGTTCATGCTCACCTGAACGGGGCTAACGCGGTTGCTCATTTGAACGCCGCACAGATTCTGGCGGGTTCGCAGCACAGCGACTTTACGACGGTGGTTACGCATAAAGCGCCAAACTGCAAGTCGCGGCAGACCGTGAAGAACGTGCTGGCCGGCCGTGCCCGGGGCGTGTTCCAGGGCAAGATCGAAGTGGCCCGAAATGCGCAGAAGACAGACGGCTACCAGATGAACCAAGCGCTACTGCTGTCACCCTACGCCGAGGTGGACTCGAAGCCGGAGCTGGAGATTTTTGCTGACGACGTAAAGTGCAGCCACGGTGCGACGGTTGGCGAGCTTGATGCCGAGCAGATGTTCTATCTGCGCAGCCGTGGCATACCTGAGACCGAAGCGACGTCCATCCTCGTGCGTGCTTTCCTGGCTGAGGCCTTGGATGCGGTGTCCGATGAGATGATTCGCGGTTGCCTGGAAGGCTCGGTCGAGCAGTGGTGGGAAAGGCAGAAGGCATGAACATTATGACCAATCCCGTCGCCCTAGATGTCGAGCGTATCAGGAGCGATTTTCCCATCCTGACGCAGGCCGTGCGCGGCAAGCCGTTGGTGTTCCTGGACAGTGCCGCCTCAGCACAAAAGCCGCGGGCCGTGATCGATGCAATGGTCAATGCGATGGAAACGCAGTATGCCAACGTGCATCGTGGCCTGCACTGGATGAGCGAGCGGACGACGGAAGCATATGAATCGGCCCGTGATGCTGTTGCGGCTCTAATGAATGCCGAGGACAGAGCCGAGGTCGTATTTACTCGCAACAGTACAGAAGCGATCAATTTATTGGCGCATAGCTATGGGCGCGGCGTCATGAAGCCGGGTCAGGCCGTATTGATCTCCGGTATGGAGCATCATTCCAACATCGTGCCTTGGCAGTTGCTGCGGGATGCGCATGGTATCGAGCTGCGCGTCGCACCGATCACTGACGCCGGTGAACTCGATATGGCAGCGTTCGAGACCCTACTGGAAGATGGCAAAGTCGGACTGGTGGCGATTACACATATGTCTAATGTATTGGGCACTGTGGTCCCGGCGGAGCGCATCGTGAATATTGCGCATGCCTACGGTGCGAAAGTGATGTTCGACGGTTCCCAGGCCATCGTGCATCGGAACGTCGACGTCCGTTCGCTTGGATGCGATTTTTATGTGTGGACCGGTCACAAGCTTTACGGACCGACCGGGATTGGCGTGCTATGGGGCAAACGCGAATTGCTGGAACGGATGCCGCCGTTCCTGGGCGGAGGCGACATGATCTCGTCCGTAACCTATGAGCGGTCGACATGGGCTGCGGTGCCGCACAAGTTTGAGGCTGGTACACCGGCGATCCTGGAAGGGATTGGGCTGAAGGCGGCGATCGGTTACGTTGAGAATATCGGCTATGACGCGATGGGCGCGCATGAGGCGTCACTGACCGAACATGCGCTGGCCCGTTTGTCCCGCATCGACGGTCTGCACATCCTTGGTCAGGCTCAGGATCGAGGTGGTGTGATATCCTTTTCGATAGACAACGCGCATGCGCATGATGTGGCGACGCTGCTCGATCGCCAGGGTATTGCGGTTCGTGCCGGCCATCACTGTGCCGAACCATTGATGCAACGCTTTGGTCTGGATAGCACGGCGCGGGCTAGTTTCGGCGTCTACACGACGCACGGCGAAATTGATGCTTTGGCTGATGGGCTGGTTCGGGTGCGGGAGTTCTTTGCATGACGCAGGCAGATAGCTTCGACGATCTGCGTGACCTGTACCAGGAGGTCATCCTGGATCATGGCCGCCATCCGCGCCACGCGGTTCGGCTAGCCGATTTTGACGCGTCCGCTAAGGGCGACAATCCGATGTGTGGCGACCGTGTCCAGGTCTGGCTGAAGCTGGGCGCTGACACCATTGATTGGGTGGGGTTTGAAGCGCGGGGTTGCGCAATCAGCATCGCGTCAGCTGATCTGATGGCGGAAACGGTGCGCGGTCGTACAAAAGGCGATACGCGGGCGCTGTTCGCCGCGTTCCGGGACATGGCGCGGACGGGTTCATGCCCGGCATGTGAGACGGCGTTGGCTGAGCCGATAGAGCGGCTTGCGCCCTTGTCGGGCGTGCACGAGTATCCGTCTCGGGTGAAGTGCGCGACGCTGCCGTGGCATGCCCTGATTGCGGCGCTGGATGGCGCAGAGGAGGCAAGCAGTGAATAGTGTGACTCCATCCGAGACGGTCTGGACGCCAGACGGCGAAACCCCGATCAATACTTCAGGTCTGCCGAGCGAAGATGCACTGATCGAGGCGATTGCCACGGTGTATGATCCAGAGATACCGGTGAACATCTACGAGCTGGGCTTGATCTACGCCGTTGAGATCGATGACGCCGGGAGCGTGAAGGTGGAGATGACGTTGACGGCGCCCGGTTGCCCCAGCGCTCAGGAGTTGCCTGAGCAAGTGCAAAGCGCGGTTGCGGCAGTGCCGGGTGTTACATCATGTAGTGTCGAGACTGTATGGGATCCCCCTTGGGATCCATCCCGCATGACCGAGGAAGCCAGGCTTCAGCTAAACATGTTCTGATGGAACGGATCTGAGTTAGACCATGAGCACAACCACTACCATGCCGCGCAAGATGCGGTCTCTACCTCCATTAATGAGCCTGACGAATGCGGCAGCGGAGCGGCTTCGGGGCCTGTACGCGAAGGGTGAACAAGGCAAGCTTCTGCGCATCGGGGTCAAGACGAAGGGTTGCTCCGGAATGTCTTATGACATGTCGTGGACAGATGCGCCTGCCCCAACGGATGAAGTTGTGAAGGACAAGGACTTGACGATCCTAGTGGATCGGAAGGCATCATTATTCTTGATCGGCACTGTAATGGATTATGAGGTCAAGAATTTGATCTCAGGATTTACCTTTACTAATCCGAACGAGAAGGGGCGGTGCGGCTGCGGGGAGAGCTTCCACGTCTAGCCGTCACGCAGCATGTGCCGGGTGGTGTTTTCGACGCAAATACACAACAAAATAAGGCTTCTAGACGTCTTTCAGGATGACGGATGACGCGATCGGGCGGCAGGCGAGCCGGTTGATCTCGTGATGTATTGGCTAGCGTCGGCTGTCAACTGATTTGGATCAATCCCACACTGGTTTTTGAAGCAACGCTAAGCTAGGTTGCGGGTTTAATCGCGGTCTGATTGGCAATTTCGCCAGCATAGGGAGGTTTGCTATGAACAACATCATTTATATTGTTGGCTTGGTGGTCGTTGTCATTGCGGTGTTGAGCTTTTTCGGGCTGCGCTAGAACGTCGCGAACACGCCGTGATGATAGCAGGCGCGCCAGCATCACGGTGTGTTTGAGCTTCGATCTGTTCTTACGAAGACTTCGATCTGGTCTGGGCAGTTCCCTGCGGTAATAGTGGCGGTCAAATCACACCATCTTCTTTCATTTGCTTCATTTGTGCCTCTGTTATCCCCAGCCGTCCCTGATAAATTTCTGCGTTGTCTGCACCAAGCTCTTTTCCCAGCCAGTTAATCTTTCCTGGTGTGTCCGTCAGCCTTGGAACAAGGTTCGGTATAGCGATCTCGCCAGCTCGTGGATCTCGCAGACGCATGATGTTGCCTCGCGCCTCGTAGTGCGGATCTTCGAAAATCTCCTCCACTGAATAGACGGGTCCACAGGGAACCTGTGAACGCTCGCAAGCGGACATTAGATCTGCTCGGTCCATACCAGCGGTCCATAGCGCCACAGTTGCATCAACCTGCTCGCGATCTCGTTCGCGCGCCTGCAGCGTGCCCCAGTTTGCCTCATCCGCCAGCTCCGGTCGCTCCATTGCCTGCGCCAAGCGGGCAAATATCTTGTCGTTGGTGCAGGCGATCGCAATCCAGCGGCCGTCTTTCGTTGGGTAGTGACTGTGCGGGACGACGTTCACGGTTCCGGGGCCCATCCGTTGCCGCACGTATCCCTTGTAAGCGAAAGCTGGAGCAAGCTCGTCCAGAATGCGGAAAATCGGCTCATATAGTCCAATGTCGACGATCTGGCCGCGGCCTGTTTTTTCGCGAGCCTGCAGGGCCAGCAGAGCGCCCATTGCCCCATATAGTCCAGCCATGTAGTCGGGGATCGTGGCGGACCCTGGTGTGACCGGGGCCCGGTCCGGATAGCCGGCCAGAAAGGACAGACCGCCGAAGGCATTGCCGATTCGGCCGAAGCCGGGTCGGTCTTTGTATGGCCCAGTCTGGCCATAGCCCGAGATGCGCACCAGGATCAGGCGCGGATTGACCTCACTGAGGGCATCATAGCCGAGACCCCATTTCTCTAGCGTGCCGGGCTGGAAGTTCTCGACCATCACGTCGGACTGCGCGACCAGGCGCTTCAGCAGCATGGCTCCATCCGGTTTGCGTAGATCCAGGGTGATACAGCGTTTGTTGCGGGACTCCGACAGCCAAGGCAGCGAGTCGCCGCAATGCGTCATGGTGCCGAATCGGCGGGTGGCGTCGCCGGTTCCCGGCAATTCAATCTTAATGACGTCGGCGCCAAACTCGCCGAGCTGTGTGGCACAAAACGGACCGGCGAGGAAGGTGGAGACATCGAGCACCTTGCAGCCCTCGAGAGCCTGGACGCCGATCATCTTGTATTTCCTAATAAGCGCCGGGCGCGTTGCACGATCGGGTAGTCAATGAACTGGCCCTCTAGCTGGATCGAGGCGAGCCCTTTGGCCTCGGCCTGATCGAACGCCTGGACAATGCGCCTGGCCTGCGCCACGGTGGCTTCATCGGGCGTGAATGCCGCATTGGCGGCCGGGATCTGGTCGGGGTGGATGCACATCTTGCCTTGAAAACCGAGCTGCGCAGCATGCCGGGCGGAGGCGAGGAACCCCTGCTGGTCGCGCAGGTCAGCCCACACGGTGTCTATCGGTGGTTCAAGGGCCGCCGCTCGCGACTCCAGCACGCAGGCGGCCCGATACGGCAGCAGTTCTGCTTCCGCACGGCTCCAGACCATATCCATGTCCAGGGTGAAGTCACCGGCGCCGAAGGCGAGTCGGCGGACGCGGGTGCCAGAGCGACATATCTGACGTAGATTGCTGATACCGAGGGCGGTTTCGATGATCGGGATCAGGTCTATCGTTCCGGCGAGCAGTCCGCGATCGCGTTCCAGGTTCGCGATCAGCCAGTCCACTGCGTAGAGTTCCTGCGGATCTTCGACTTTTGGCAGAACGATACCGTCAAGCCCATGCCTAACGACAGCGTCAATGTCGCCATAGCTCCACTCCGTTGAGATCGCATTCACCCGGACATAAAGCTTGCCACTGCGCGGCATGGTAAATGCCGCGGTAACCGGTTGCCGGCTCGTGGCTTTCTCGCTAACCGCAACCGCGTCCTCCAGATCAAGAATGACGCCGTCGGCCGGCAGACCAAGGGCCTTCTCGACACGACGGGCGTGGTTGCCTGGGGCGAACAGCAAGCTTCTCATTGTGCCGCCTGGCGCTTGTTGTGCCAATCACGTGCGGTGGGAATCGGCAGACCGAGGTTTTCCCGCAATGTCGAGCCGCGGTAGTCGATCTGAAACAGCCTGCGGCGCTGAAGTTCCGGGACCAGCAGGCGGACAATATCTTCGTAGGCACCTGGCATGTGGGTGGCTGCCAGAACGAAGCCATCGCACACTGGGGCGGTGAACCATTCCTCCATCTGGTCGGCAACCGATTTAGGTGTACCGCAGAATACTTTGTGTTCCGCGATCGTTCCCCGGCCGGAGACTTCAACAAAGTCACGCACAGTCGGGTTCTTCTTTCGAGAAAACTTAACTACACGGTCGCGAAAACCGTGCCAGGAGAATGCCGCAAGTTCCTCATCACTGAACGGCTCATCGTAAGCCTTCGCGCCAAAATCATAATTCAGCACTTCGGAAATCAGCACCAGGGCATCGACCGGTTTCGCTGATGCCTCGATAGTAGCACGTTTTGCCTGCGCGGCCTCGTCAGACTCAGCAACGATGACATAGCAGGCGGGGGCAACATGCACTTCGGCAGGATCGCGCCCGGTGCCTGCGACGGCCTGCTTGAAAGCGGCATATTGCTGCCGCCCAGCTTCCAAGTTATGATATATTACAAATACCAGATCTGCCCACTGCGCGGCGAAGGTCTGGCCACGGCCAGATTGCCCAGCCTGGATCAGCACCGGATGACCTTGCGGCGATCGCGGCACGCTGAATGGACCGCGGGACTTGAAGTACTTGCCGATATGGTCAAGGCGATGGACCTTCGATGGGTCGGCAAAGCGGTTCTCAGCCTTGTCAAGGACCAGCGAATCGTCTTCCCACGTGTTCCAGTGACCCATGACCACGTTCATGAACTCGTCGGCCCGGTCGTAACGTGCGTCATGCTCCATATGCTCGGCGTGGCCGAAATTAAGCGCTTCGGCACTGTTCAATGAAGTCACGATATTCCAGGCAACCCGGCCTTTCAGCATCAGGTCCATGGTCGCGAACACGCGGGCGACATGATACGGCTCATAATAGGTAGTCGAGTAGGTTGTTCCCAAACCCAGATGCCGTGTCGCCATGCCCATCGTCATCAGAATGGTTGATGGATCCATCTTCACCGCACGAACACCAGCGCCAACGGCCTGAGCATGGTCGGCGGTATAGAGGTCTGGCAGCGCCAGACGATCATCGAAAAACGCGAGCTGAATTTTGCCGTCCTCCAGCGTGCGCGCGATGCGCTGGTAGTACTCGGGTGTAGTAAAGTCCAGCATCGTTGACGGGTGACGCCACGATCCGGGCAAGTTGGAGCAGTTCTGCGCCTGCAGAAACGCAACCAGGGTCATCATGCGGCTCATCGGACCGTCTCACTTTCAATCGGAAGATCGACTGCCAGCAACGGGGCATGCTGCTGGTAGCTGTAGACATCGAATATGTGTTGGAATGGACGCAGATTCTCACGCACCTATGACACCGTCGCGACCGTAGAGACGAATGCTAAACTGGTAGCTGTCGGATGCGGCGAAGGCGGTTGCCCTGGCGACCACTTCACCATGAAACTTCTTCGGAACGTCGGACCCAGGGATAGCGCGTGTACATGGCAGCCGGATTACCTTGCTCATGTGACAGCAGCAGACTTGCGCAAGGCCATATCGCTTCCTCCTAGGCAGGCAATGTACCGATTGATGCCCAAGGAGCAACCCAAACACTCGGTGTGGGCCGATGCGCGGCGTCCAGTGGATGCTCTCCTCAGCAGCCGACCGTGCAGAGCGGCGACTAGTTAAGGAATATTTTTCCCGGATTCATCACGCCGCGTGGATCCAGCGCATGCTTAACGGCGCGCATTACAATCATTGCGTCCGCGCCGTGCTCCTGCTCCAGGAACTCGCGCTTGCCGATCCCAACGCCATGTTCGCCGCTGCAAGATCCACCCAAGGCCAAGGCTCGGGCAACGATCTTCCTGTCCAGATCCCATGCGCGGGCCATGCCGTCGGGTTCAGGCGGCACCATGATCACGGTGTGGAAATTACCGTCACCCACATGGCCAACGATGGGAGCTGTCAGGCCGGATGCGGCGATGTCCTCTTTTGCACCCAAGATCGCTTCGTTTAACCGAGAAATCGGCACGATGGCATCGGTTGCGATTCCCTTGTGTCCGGGCTTCAAGGCCAGCGCCGCCCAGTAGGCATCATGTCTGGCCTGCCACAGCCTGGTCCGGGCGGCGGCTTCCGTTGCCCAGATGAAACCAAGACCGTTCAGGCCGGTGGCTATTTCCTCCGCTTGGCCGGCTTGTTCGGCAACACCGGCTGGGGTGCCGTGGAACTCAAAGAACAGGGTAGGCAACGCAGCGAGATCCTCTAGCCTGGAGTATGCGATGCACGCCGCCATTTGTACCTCGTCAAGCAGTTCCATGCGTGCAACGGGAACGCCGATCTGCAGGATCGTGATGACCGTTTCCACTGCATCGGCGAGGGTATGGAATTGACAGGTAGCTGAGGACACGGCCTCTGGGATGCCGTGCAGGCGCAACTGGGCCTCGGTAATTAGCCCCAAGGTGCCTTCAGAGCCGACGAACAGTCGGGTCAGGTCATAGCCGGAGGATGATTTGCGCACCCGGCCGCCGGTGCGGATCGACTGGCCGTCCGGCATCACGACCGTCAGGCCCATCACGTTGTCACGCATCGTGCCATAGCGCACGGCATTGGTGCCTGACGCGCGGGTGGCGGCCATGCCGCCGATGGTGCAGGCGGAGGTGCCGGGATCAACCGGAAAAAATAGGCCGGCGTCACGCAAATGCGTGTTCAACTGCTCCCGCGTGACGCCGGCCTGGACCCGGCAGTCCATGTCCGGCTGGCTGACGTCAAGCACGTGGTTCATCCGCGACAGATCCAGGATAATGCCGCCGCGCACCGGTGTGACGTGTCCTTCAAGCGAAGTCCCCGCCCCCCAGGGCACGACAGGCACATGCTGTGCGTGACAAAGGGCCATCAGCCGGCAGGCTTCTTGCGTGCTTTCGAGGAAGGCGACAGCGTCGGGCATGACCGGCGGCTGGGTATCCTGGCCGTGCGAATGTTGATCACGCAGCGCCAGATTGGTGGAGAGACGGTCACCCAGAAATTCCCGGGCAGCGGCGATGAGCGTTTCAAAGGGCATGGTCGTTTCCTGGCTGCTTGGATCAGCGGAGGATTGGACCCGGCCAGGTTTTCTGGCAAGCATCGGTCCTGATCCAGGTCTGCGCCTTGGCGCACAGACCTCCCATGTCAGGTGCCAACGACTCGATTGCACAGAAGAAGGACGCTTATGCCGCATGACTCCAACGATCAATTCTGACCGGTTGTGGCAATCCATCATGGACATGGCAGCGGTCGGGCCGACACCCGAAGGCGGCAACTGCCGCCTGGCGCTGACAGCCGAAGATGCCGCTGCGCGAGGCCTTCTGCTCGACTGGTGCCGGCCGCTTGGGCTTCGGCATGAGCAGGACGCAATCGGCAACATATTTCTTTGTCGTGATGGCACCCAGGCCGGCCGGCCTTCCGTCGCATTCGGCAGCCATCTGGACACGGTTCCGACGGGTGGGCGGTTCGACGGCATCGCCGGCGTTCTAGCCGGGCTGGAGGTGCTGCGTACTCTGGATGACGCCGACGTCAGGACGCGCGCGCCGCTGGAACTGGTCAACTGGACGAACGAGGAGGGCAGCCGCTTCCGCCCGGCCATGATGGGCAGCCGGGTTGCCGCCGGAGCGATGTCACTCCCGGCCGCGCTGTCAGTCACGGATGATGCAGGGACCTCGGTTGCCCAGGCGTTGTCCTCCACCAACCAGGGTGGATCGCTGCCGCCCGCGCCGCGGCCCTGGAGCGCCTGGCTGGAACTGCACATCGAACAGGGTCCGATCATGGAAGCGACCGGCACCGACATCGGCATCGTGACCGGCACAATGCAGGCCCGCTATTTCCAGCTTACGATCAGGGGGGAGCCAAGCCACGTAGGCCCGACGGAGATGAGTCGGCGCCAGGACAGCTTGGCTGCTGCAGCCGAGGTCATCCTGGCCGTCGAACGGATCGGCGTCGCCGCCGAACCAAATGGCCGCGCCAGTGCCAGCTGGATTAGGAATGTGCCCAATGCCAGGGGCAACGTATCGCATCTGACCCGCCTGCATTGCGATGTCCGGCACATTCAGGTTGACCGCGCGAGCCGCATGGAAAACATGTTGCGTCAGGCTTTGTCCGAAATCGGCCGCCGCCGCGGCGTTGCCATCGAGGTTGATCCTTACGCCACTTTCGGTCCGATCGCGTTCGACCAGAGGCTGGGAGCGCTGTTGCGGCGGAAAGCCGAGGATCGGCAACTTTCGACGCGGGATATGATCGCCGCTGCCGGCCACGACTCGGTCTTGCTGGCGCCCTTGCTTCCAAGCGCCATGTTATTCGTGCCGAGTGTCGACGGGATTACCCATAACCCAAAGGAATCATCATTGCAGGAGCAGGTTTCCCGAGGTGCGCAGGTCTTGCTTGACGCGGTGCTGGAACTGGCGAATGCATAAGGCCGCAATAGAGCGGCGCATTATGATGTTGAAATTGCAACGAAATGGCAGGTAAGCTTTAGGCATTTCATCTAGCAAGGCACCGATGCGGCGTGTGTTCGTGTTCCTTGGTATTTTGTGCAGCACTTCGGTCGCCCACCCGGCCTGGAGCTATGATGATCTTGTGCTGCCGACGGTCGAGTTCTCAGCGACGGCCGTTCATGAATCTGGAGCATTCAAAACCACTGAAACAATCCACTATGCCGCCGGTAAGCTGCGCATCGACCGGGGCCATGGCTTCAGTTCAACCATTCTGGACCTGAACACGCAGACGCAGTGCCTGCTGATGGTCAACCAGACGTACCTGATCACGCCCATGGATGATGAGCTGTTTCGTCGATACATCGCGCGCGATATCAAGATGACCGATGCGCGAAGGACTGGCTCCGCACGCATCGAGGGACTGGAAGCCACGAAATACAGATTTGGTGAAGATGGCAGCCTGGATGCCGCAGGTTCGTATTGGCTGACCCGGGTCGGCATCATGATCCGCCGTGAGTATGAGGACGGCGTGTTCGGACAGATCCGGCACCATCTGGAATACTTGTCCCACATCAGGCTTGAGGCGCAGCCTCCGGCGCTGTTTGCTATTCCTGCTGGATACCGCCCGGCGAAATAGCGCCCGCGCGCTCTGATATCGCCTGATGAAGCGCCCAGCGGGGCTGAGGCGCTCGCTTCGGGTAGTACCGCTCCGGTGCCGCGGCCGGCTAGTTGCCCACTGATTGCACGGCGCTGAACGGCAGCGTCAGGCCGCCCATCTGCACCTCCACTGTACCGCTGTTGTTTTGCACCGAAGTGGCGGTGCCCGTTACTGTAAAGGGCACGCTGGATGTAGCACCGCTGACACCGACTGCGTTAACCGTGACCTTGTAAGCGCCATCCGGCATGGTCGCGCCGCTCGCGCTCTGGCCATTCCAGGACCAGGTGTTCGCGCCAGCTGAAGTGGTCAACGTGGCAGTCTGCACCTGCGCCCCAGCGCTGTTGTAGACAGCTATTGCAACAGGCTCGGCGCTGGGGGTTGTAAAGTTGATCTCAGCACTGCCGTTCTGCAGCGACAGCTGAGGGCTGGTTACGGTGACCGGCTTGCCGATCATCGCGGCGGACTGCTCGACCTGGCTTGCCTGAGTCAGCTGGATGAGCTGTGTCAGGTTACTATTGGTGTTGATCTGTTGCTCCACGCTGGTGAATTGGACCAGTTCGCTGGTGAACTGGTTTGAGTCCAGCGGCGACGTCGGATCCTGGTTCTGGAGCTGGGTCATCAGCATGGAGAGGAAGTCTGAAAAGTTACCGCTGAGCGTCGACAGGGCATTGGTTCCGGTCTGTGCGATTGCGCTGGATGCAGAGGAACTGCTGCCTGCCGTTGCCGAGGAAATGCTGCCAGACATTAAGTGAACTCCTTCTGAGTTTATGCGGTGATATCGAGGCCGATGCGATAGGTCTGGGCGCTGGCGATCGGACGCAGGTCCGTAACAGAAGCCGAGCTGTCATTGGCTCGGCCGCCAGACCAGCGATTGGCTTCCCTGGCGGAGTAGCTACCGCGGCCATTCGCTCCATTGCCGCTGGGGTCTGTGCTGCCGTCAGCCGCCCAGCCAGGCGCAGCATGATGGCTTCGGTCCTGGTCTGGCCCTGCGCCGGTCGAGGAAGACGGCGTGGTCTGCATGATGTGAAAGCTTATGGTCCGGCCAGCAGCAGGGATCCCGGCATCATCAAGCGTTCGATGGAGAGCCACCTGGTCCCGTTGCAGCGCCTGCAGGGTATCAGCCTTGTCTGTAGTGAATTCGACTTGGGTAGCCCCGGATGAAGAGCGTTCGATCCTGACCTGCACCGTTCCGAGATCTGCGGGATGCAGGCGCACCGTCATCTGCTGGTTGCCGTCCACGTCCTTTGCCAGGGTCATGACAGCCGGGGCGACCTGCACCGCGGGCAAGACCGGCCCAGCAGGGTAGGCAGCCGAAGTGGCAGTGGCTGCTGCGGGTGCCGATGTCTCTGATGCGGCAGGCAGCGCATTCGGCGCAACCGGCGAATCCAGTTGGGACCGGTCACCTGATGGTTGCAAACCAGGGCCAGTGGCATCGGCAACATGGAACGCGAGCTTACGCTCCGCAGGGGAAGGCGCCGGAATAGGGGCATCCGCCTCGGCAGGCTGCACCGTGAACGCTGAAGATTGCTGACCTGATCCCGCAGTTGGATCGGTTGGCAGTGGAGCAGGAGGCAAGGAGGCCTGCCGAGGTGCGGGGACGCTGGTGGACGAAACTGAAGCGGAAGCAGCGGGTGTGGCTGACTTAGGGTTGATCTTCACGGCAGGCGATGCAGCCTGAGTGGTGCTTGTGCTGGAAGGGTCGGCGGCTTCCGGCACAACGCGGCCGGGCACAGCCGGTTTCCTGGTTGTGCCTGCAACCGCAGGACCGACCCCAGCCGCTGCGGTCACTGCCGATGGGGGTGTGACGATCGGCCTGGCTGCCGATGAAGGCGCTAAAGCCTGTGCGGCGACAACAGGGTCCACCTGCTGGCCAGTCACGGCGTTCATTGATGCCGTCGGCGCGGGCTCCGTCGCAGGGGGCAAAGATTGTCCTGTTGCGGGCAGAGATGTCTCTGATCGAGATTCTGCCCGCTGAGCTGCCGCCGGCACAACGGGGGCAAGTTGTGAAGACCCTGATGTGCGCAGAGGTAACGTCCGGGCCGGCAGGGCGGATGCTCCTGGCCCTGGGGCTGAAGGATGCTCCATGTCAGCTGTCGCCGAGTCCGTCAGAGCATTGCCAGACGGAGCAACAGGGGGGCCAATTTCCGGCAATGCCGTTGGCGTGGCTGTTGCCGCCCCAGAAGGCTGATTTACCAGATCAGGAATCTGCTTTGCGCCCACAGACGTCGGTCCACCCGCCAGGATCCCCGTGAACATCGAACTGGATGCCGCGCGATTTCCCGCAATCGCTGGCAAAGATGTTGCCTGTACGGCGTTTGTCGCCAGGGCTGTTGCCAGCGGATCGCTGATTGGCGGCCTGGAGTTGGCGACACCAACCTCTGGGACACCGGCTTCTCGGACAGTGGCCTCTGGCACTGTGCCTTCTGGGACAAAGTCTCCTTGGACAGTGCCTTCTAGCTTAGCGGATGCCGCGGGTTGCGCAAACGGGTCCTGACTGCCGAGCATGGACATATTACCAGGCGAAGCGGGCTGACTAGATAGGCTTGCCGAGGGCGCTTCCTGCGAGCCTGAAGCCTTGCCGTCGCTTTTCTGAAGCTTCGGCGGCTTCGAAGCTTGCGACGCAACGAAACTATTGGAGAGGACGGAGCGCTGCTGCAGCATGGGTGGGCCAGGCCAGGCCGTAGGTGTCGGTTCAACAGCGGCGTCGGGATGCGGCTTTTGCTGCCCCTGCGCCGCTGGTGCGGCCGACAATTGAGTGCTCTGAGCGCCTGGAACCGAGGCTTGCAGCGAGCGCAGGACCTGGCCGAAGCCATTGGGTGCTTCGGAGGTCAAAGCCTTTAGGCTGGATTTCCCTGCGACCCCGAAATCCACTGGGGCTATATTGAAGGCAGCTGGCAACACAATCACTCCGGCAGCCGGGGAAGCCGACTGGCGCTTACCCTTACGCAATGATCAGGCCAACCCGGCACACACGCGAAAGCGCCACCTGGGATCGATTGTCAGGCAGAAATGACCTGGTAGATCCCGTCATGCGGCAGGATCTGCCTAGTAAGCAGATCACAGATCTGCGAAATTAGCCATTTCAGTCTTGGCACGATTTGTGCTGCTGTGGCCCGGAGTAAGCCCGGAGCTCTTGAAACATGTCTCTGTTTAGTGCGATCAATACTGCCATCAGCGGCCTCACCGGCCAGTCGACCGCGTTCGGCAATATCAGCGAGGACGTCTCTAACAGCCAGACTGTTGGTTTCAAGCGGGTCGATACAAGCTTTACCGATTATCTTACCACTAGCACGCCAACCGATAACGCGCCGGGTGCAGTGGCTGCCCGTCCTGATTATGTCAACAACATCCAGGGCTCTCTGACACAGACAGACAACCCGCTCGGCATGGCCATCTCCGGCCAGGGTTTCTTTGCAGTATCGCAGCCGACTGGGCAGGTCAACAACGTGCCGACGTTCAATCCCCAGCAGTTCTATACGCGCGCCGGGGATTTCACGATGAACTCGAGCGGATACCTGGTTAACAGCGCTGGAAATTACTTGAACGGTTGGGCCGTCAATCCGACGACAAAGACCGTCGATCAGAATGCGCTGGTGCCAATCAAGGTCGACCAGTCCCCATATAATCCGGTGGCAACAGCCAATGTGACTTTGGCTGCCAACCTGCCCGCCACGCCGACGTCGGGTACCGCCACCAGTACATCCCCCCTTTCTTCGCAAGTTACTGTCTACGATGCTCTCGGGACGGCTCATGCGGTCACGCTGAACTGGACACAGACGGCCGCGGACAACTGGACTGTGCAGGTCAACATACCGGACGCCACTGGAGGCACCACTGATGCAGGCTCTGCCAACGTCCAGTTTGGCGCAGCCAGCGGGAATGCGGTGCCCGAGGGAACCATTGGCCAAGTCTCCGCCTCCTCATCCGATCCTGGCACGGTGACTACGGGGGGATATAGCGCTGGACAGCCGGCAACGCTGAGCTTCACGACTAACTTTGGCGGCGGTGCCCAGACCATCCAGCTTAACCTGGGTAATTACGGTGGGACCAATGGCGTCACGCAATATGCCGGCAGCACCTACAGCCCGGTGGGACTGACTCAGGATGGCATTCCACCGGGCACCTACTCAAGTGTGACAACGCAAAGCAACGGCGATGTCGTGGCCAATTACAGCAACGGTCAGACGCGGACCATTGCACAAATACCAATTACGACGTTCCAAGATCCTGATGGTCTGCAGAGCCAGAACGGACAGGCGTTCACTTCGACCTTAAACAGTGGCACGCCATTGACGGAAGCCGCCGGGACGAACGCTGCCGGCTCGATCCTTACTGGCGAAACCGAGGGGTCAAACGTCGATATCGCCACGGAATTTTCGAATCTGATCGTCGCGCAGCAGGCCTACTCGTCAAACGCGAAAGTTGTGACGACGGCAAATCAGATGCTGCAGGCGACTTTGCAAATGATCACCTGACAGAGGCGTTGTAGCAGATGAGTCTCGACTCCGCACTTTCCATCGCCAGCGGCGGCCTGGCGAACATCAATGCGCAGTTTGCCACGATCTCGCAGAACGTGGCAAATGCGGCCACGCCCGCTTACGCAGTGGAGATCAGCAACCAGCAGGCCATCACTGCGGACGGTGTCGGGATGGGCGTCAAGACAGGTCCGGCAACGCTGCAAATCGATCAGGCGATGCAGTCGTCACTGATAAACCAGAACGCGATTGTCAGTGGCGAGCAGACAACCCAAACGGCTTTGCAGGCAATCGACAGCGTGTCGGGCACGCCGGGTGCTGGAAGCGATCTTGGAAGCCTGCTGGGCAATCTGCAGAACAGCTTCTCGACACTGCTGAACGATCCGTCCAACCAGACCCAGCAGAATGCCGTTGTCTCATCGGCAACCACGCTTGCACAGGGCATCAACACGCTCAGCGCCGCCTATACGGCTCAGCGTCAGGCGGCGCAGAGCAATCTCGGCGTTGAGGTCAACAGTCTGAACAGCTCGCTGGCGACGATCGGCCAGTTGAGCGCTCAGATCGTCGCCCTCAAGCCGACCGGCCAAAGCACCGCGGATCTGGAAAACCAAAGGAATGCGGCTGTCCAGAACCTCTCGCAACTAATGGACGTGAAGACGTCCGAGCAGCCCAACGGCGACCTGTCGATCATCACCCAAAGCGGATTGAGCTTGCCCACCAATGCCGGCACGACGCCGTTCTCGATCGCCAATGGGTCGACCCCCGCTGGGTCCTATTATCCTGGCGGTGGCCTTCCGGGCATCGAGCTGAACGGACAGGACGTCACCCGCCAGATGACGGGTGGCCAGATTGGCGCCAACGTGACGTTGCGCGACACAACGATGCCGACTTACCAGGCGGAGCTTGATGAGTTCAGCCAAGGGCTTTCGAGCCGCTTTGCCGCCCAAGGGTTGACGCTGTTCACCGACCCTTCGGGCAATGTGCCTTCGGGTGGTGCAACACCGGTGCAGACCGGTTATGTCGGCTATGCTTCAACCATTCAGGTCAACACCGCGGTGGCTGGGAATCCTGCGCTGGTGCGTGACGGGACGAACGCAACGGCGAGTTTCACGCCTAATCCATTGGGCGGTCCGGCCGGGTTTACCAACCTGATCACCAACATTGTGAACTATACATTTGGTAGTCAGACGCAAAGCGGCACCCAGCCTACGATGAACACAACCGGGCTTGGTGCTTCAGGTACCCTGAGCGCGCCTTTTTCTGCGGCGGGGGGGGCCTTGTCAGACTTTGCCACCAGCCTGGTGTCTTTCCAGGCCCAGCAGAGTGCCACCACGACCGACAACCTGACGACCGACCAAGCGCTGCAGACAAGCCTGAACTCGAAGATCTCGGCGGTCAGCGGGGTAAACATGGACACGGAGATGTCGCAGATGCTTAGCCTGCAAAGCGCTTACAGCGCGAATGCACGTGTCATTGCTGCCGTGCAGTCAATGTATACACAGCTGCTGCAGGCCGTCCAATGAGCGGCAGCGTCGGCGGACTTGGCGGGTCAAGCGCCGTTGGCTTCGGCTTCAACGCCGCCTTGGTTACTAACGCAGGCAACGTTCATCAACAGCTTGACACGCTGACCGAGCAGGCCAGTACGGGGCTGGTTGCGCAGAGCTACGCCGGCTTAGGCGCGGGGGCGAGCGTGTCCCTAAATCTTAATCCCGAGCTCAGCGCGCTGCAGACCTATCAGAACAACATCAGTCAGGCGTCCGGCAACCTGCAGGTCACGCAGTCGGCAATGACGCAGATACAGCAGATCGCAGCGACGTTCGTCGCGGACATTCCGAGCCTGACGGGCGTGACAGGATCAGTCGACAACGTTGCCGCCAATGCCCGAAGCGCGCTGACCCAAGTCGCCGACCTGCTGGATACTCAAAACGGTGATGTCTATGTGTTTGGCGGACAGGATAGCGCCAACCCGCCGGTTCCAAATCCAGATCAGATCCTCTCATCAGGCTTCTATCAGCAGATCAACACCGCGGTCTCCTCCCTGTCCACCAATGGAGCAGCGGCTACGACGGCCGCGACACTGGCGATAGCGGCATCGAATACAGCCGGAACGTCGCCGTTTTCGACCTACATGTCGCAGCCGGCCGCCGCGATCAGCGCGCCAGTCGTACAGACGGGCAAGGACAGCACTGTGGAGGTAGGGCTAGTGGCCAGCGCGAATTCCACCGCGACATCCACTGGCACGTCCACGACCGGCTCCTACATGCGCGATCTGATGCGCGCCCTTGCCACCCTTGGGTCGATGTCCAGCACACAACAAAACGATCCGGACTTCAGCAGCCTGGTGCAGGATACCACCAGTAGCCTGAACGGTGTCGTAACCGCCATGGCAACTGACGTCGGCGTACTCGGTGACAAGCAGTCCAACCTGACGACGACGCAGACGTCGCTTTCTGATATGTCCACGGCACTGACCAGCCAAGTATCGTCCGCACAGAATGTCGACATGGCCGCCACGCTGTCACAGTTGACCGCGGTACAAACACAGTTACAGGAGTCCTACCGCCTGATAACCGCGTCTAGCAGTCTATCCCTGATAAACTATTTGCCGGCGGCGTGAAAGTAGCCGTCCGATTCATCAACGATTAACTTTTTTCCTTCATGGTTACTACGAGCTTGCAAAAAGCGGGCACAGTACTTGGACCAAGGGTAAGACACCATGTCCCTCAATTCAGTCAACACCAACATGGGCGCGATGGTTGCGCTCCAATCCCTGGAAACCACGCAGACGCAGCTTGCTACCACCCAAAAGCAGATCTCAACGGGCTTCCGCGTTGCCGATTCCACCGATGACGGCGCGGCCTATGCCATTGCGCAGGGCATTCGCTCAACCGTCGGTGCATTGACCAGCGCCAACCAACAGTTGGGCAACACCCAAGGTCTGCTCTCGACCACCCAGTCCGGCCTGAACAACGTGTCCAACACCATGGCCAGCATGCGTGACATTCTGGTCAACCTGTCGAGCAGCAGCGTTCAGGGTACCGCTCGGACGAACTACATACAGCAGTACCAAACGCAGCTGGCCAACGTCAAAACGGACTTTCAGGATGCCGGTTATGCTGGAAGGACTTTGATTGGCGATTTGACAGGCAGCACTGGAACCTTCGGGCGCATTTCCGTCGCTCGTAACGAAAGCGGAGCAACCTACGGCATCACTGCGTTCAGTGGTTCCGCGATCTATGGCTCGATCAGCTTTACGAGCACACAGTTGAGCGGTGCTAGCACCGTTGCTGCACTGATTACCGCAACCGGCACGTTCCTCAACCAGCAAAGCACGGTTGGCAAAGATCTCAACACGGTTGGTAGCTCGATCAATTACATCAACAACCAAGTTACCTACAACAACGACAAGATCAACTCGCTGAACAGTGGTCTTGGCGCACTGGTCGATGCCGATCTGGCCAAGGAGTCGGCTCAGTTGACAGCGTTGCAGATCCGTCAGCAGCTTGGCACGCAGGCTCTGTCGCTTGCGAACCAGGCGCCACAATCACTGCTCAGCCTGTTCAGGTAACGGTCTTCCGGCGTCGCGGCCAGCCTGTTCGCAGGGCTGGCCGCGCCATCGGCCGATGCTTGATAACCGAAACGGCCAATCGACCTGACGGCTCTTGGTTTGAGCTGCGGAAGGGACTGCATGTCGAATCTCATTCTGGAGCTACGTCAAGGCGAGGTGATGATCGTCAACGGGGCACCGATCCGCTTTCGCACACGGACGCGTATCGAGTTGACAGCCAAGGCGCGCTTTCTCTTCGGCAAGCAGATCATGCCGCCCGAGCAGGCGGATAGTCCAGCACGGCGCATCTACTTTGCACTTCAATCGGCTTATATCGGCACTGAGCCGGAGCGCGAAGACGGACTTGAATCAGCCCGCGACCTTATTGCCGAATTCCAGCGATCGACGACTTCAGACCTGGTTCGCATGATTCTGGATCAGGCGCTGGTCGCGGCCGAGGAAGACGATTGCTACCAAGCGCTGAAGCTGATCCGTCGGGTCATACAGCACGAAGACGCCGTACTTGGTAAAACGCCAAACGTTGCCATTCCAACAGGGAATAACGATCGCCATGCAGAACGCCAGCCATGCCATCCAGGCGTATAAGACCGCTGCACGCTACCGCTCGCAGCGAGACCAGGAGGCGGACGTCTTTCGTCAGGCGACCGCTGGGCTGAAGCGCGCTAAGGACGCCGGCCCCATCCAGCAGATCAGGGCACTGGCCGACAACCGCCGGCTATGGATGATGGTGTCGGATCTAATGCGCGATCCCGGCAACGCACTGCCAGAACCCTTGCGAGCGGGCATCGTTGCGGTTGGCCTAAGTGTGCACCGGGAGATGGATCAGGAAACGCCCGACTTCGACTTCCTGATTACGATCAACGAAAATTTCGCCGCCGGACTATCCGGCTAGGGCTGAACCATGAGCGGATCAATCAGCTACCTGACTTCGCTGTTCAGCAGTTCATTCGGAACGGGTGATCCGATACTGAACGCCATCTACGGCATCGGCGGGTCCACTGCATCAGGGGACCCGGTGCAGGCCCTGCAGTCGGCAGAGCAGAACGAGACCCAGGATCTGAAAGTCACTGCTGCGCAGCCGGACGTGCAGAGCGCGGTCAAGGCGTTTACCCAAGCGGTCAACTCTGCAACCAGCGTCTCCTCGCTTCTGGCCAATCCGGCAGTGATGAATGTACTTCTGACCGCGAACGGCATGAGCGATCAGATCGGCTATACGGCTCTGGCCACGAAGGCACTGACTTCGAACCTGAACGATCCTCAATCGCTCGCCAACACCCTGACCGACACGCGCTGGAAGACGTTGGCACAGACCTATAACCTGGGTGCGAATGGCCTGTCGGCGATACAAAATTCAAGTGCAATTGCCTCAATTACTGCGGCCTATGTCCAGGCGACATGGGAGAACAACCAGGATACTGTAACGCCTGGCCTGTCGAATGCTCTTGCCTTCAAGGCGAAGGCGTCCTCGATCACTTCGGTTGACCAGATCCTCGGCGATCCGACATTGCGCACTGTTGTGACCACAGCGCTGGGCATACCACAGCAGATCGCCTTCCAGGACCTGAATGCGCAGGAGCTAGCCATCAGCTCCCAGCTCGACATCAAGCGGTTTCAGGATCCGACTTTTGTTGAAAGCTTTACCCAGCGCTATTTGATTCAGAATAATAACAGCTCGTAATTTCTTCGTCAGACCTCCCTGAACTTGCCACGCTGCCAGCGACCGATTGGGCGACAGGCCCGAGTGATATCGACAGCTCAAAAGGAGCTCCCTTCATGGATACGATGCAGGTCACCGCGGACGCCGAGGCCCTTGGCAAACGTGCTGCACAGCTTATCGAGGCCGGGCGCGTCGGTGCGGCGCAGCCGCTTCTGGCAGCCGCGCAAGCACTTGCGCCGCAGTCGCCGGAACTTGCACTTATCGGCGCCCGGCTGGCATTAAGTACAGGGGCATGGGAGCAGGCAATGCAGCGGCTGGACGTCGGCATTCTGGCTGCTCCTGCCGACGCGGGGCTGCGGAAGTGCCGAGCGGAAGTCCGCCAGAAGCTGGGCGATCTGCAAGGCGCGGCCCGGGATGCAGCCGAAGCTGTCATCGCTGAGCCTGGGGATGCGCATGCCAAGGCCATTCTAGGCACGGCAATGCTCGATCTTGGGCGGGTGGCTGATGGGCTTGCCTGCCTGACTGAGGCGGTGGCCAATGCGCCCGAAGAGGCGGGCTATCGAGAGGCTTTGGCCGCGGGACTTGAGAACTCTGGCGATGCCACAGCAGCGTTGCGTATCCTAATTGAAGGAATCGAGCTTCGCCCGGCCAGCGTTGCGCTGCGCAACGCGGCTATTGTGCTTTGCATTCGCCGTCGGGATTTCAGCGGGGCGGTTCGCCTTGCCGACCAAGCCACGTATTTGGGCATAGCCGATGCCTGCACCTTCGGCATGAAAGGGCACGCTTTATCAAGTCTGGGCAATCATGAGGATGCTGCGGCTGCCTACCAAGAAGCCTTGAAGCTGGGTCCAGAAGATCCTTACGTCCGCCATCTCGTTGTTTCATCCTCTGGCCTTCCCGGCTCTAAACGCGCACCTGAGGACTATGTGCGCACAGTGTTCGACGGCTACGCGGACCGTTTTGAGGGCCATCTGATCTCATTGCAGTATGGAATTCCCGCAGCAATCCGGAAGGTCTTGCTGAACCATCCAAAAATTGCCTCCGGCCTGTCTTTGGGTCCGGTTCTTGATCTTGGGTGCGGGACCGGCTTGGTGGCGTTAGCGATCGGTGACTTGCCTATCGCCTCGTTCACCGGCATTGACCTGTCGTCACGGATGCTGGCCCACGCCAGGGCGAAGCGGCTGTATGCGGAGCTGCGTGAAGGCGACATCATTGTAGACCTGACCTCACACGAGCAGCGCTGGCCATTGATCGTCGCGGCAGACGTTTTGTGCTACTTTGGCGCAGTGGAAGAAGTGGTCGAGCTGGTCTACAAGCGTTTGGAGCCGGGCGGCTGGTTCGTCTTCTCGGTCGAACAGATCTTGCCGGACCACGACGGCATCGTGCCAGGCAATGGAAATTGGGCGTTGCAGCGGCAGGGTCGTTACGCTCATGCCGAGCACTATGTCTACGAAGCGGTTTGCGCCGCAGGCTTTCGGGTGTTGCGGGTTGATCGCCCGGTCGTCCGGCAAGAAGCGGGAACAGATGTTCCGGGCTTGCTATTCGCCATCGAACGTATTCGTCATGACAGATGAGGAAGGCGCGCTGATGGTCGGCGTGTATCTGCTTGCGGAAGGCCGATTCGCCGAGGCGCTTGCACCACTCCGACTTGCACTTTCCCTCGGCGACACCTCGCCTGCGACATTATTGAACCTGGCGATCGCCGAAGATCGAGCAGGTGACAGGGAACGAAGCCGGCGGCTGATGCGGCAGGTTGCCGTCCGTCTGCCGCAGTGGGACGAACCCTATGTGCGACTGGCTGAGAGTCTGCGTGCATCGGGTGATCAAGCTGCAGCAGAGGAAGCTTATCAGCAGGCTCTTAGCGTCAACCCCAACCGTCAGGAGGCACTGATAGCTCTAGCAGGGCTACTGCTTTTGCGACGGCAAGCTCAGGCTGCATGCGACCTGCTGCTGCGCTGCTGTGAGATCGCTCCGGAGAATGCCGAGGCGTGGAACACGCTGGGCCTCGCCTTGCGGGCAACCGGTGCAGTGCAACCGGCCTTATCAGCCTTTATCAGAGCACACACTCTCTGCCCGGACCATCTGGAATATGTCCTGAACGGCGTTGACGTCACCGCCGAGACAAACGACTACGAGGCCGAGCTGGCTCGATTGACGGTCGCCTGCCACCAGCATCCACTCAATCTTGCGCTTCAGGTCGGGCGTGGGGTCCTTCTGGACCGTATGGGGCGCCGACTTGAAGCGATCGATGCGCTAGAAGCAGCAACCGAAATGAATCAGGACTCGTTGCTGCCGCTGCGCCTACTAGGCGGAATGCTGGCGCGATCCAGCCGAGTCGCGCAGGCAGAGCAGGTGCTGCGCAAAGTCACGACACTGGATCCGGACAATCCGCACGTCCGCAATGAGCATGCGGTCGTGCTGATGCGCCTGCATCGCCATGCAGAGGCGCGGGTAATCCTGCAAGGCGTTCTTGAACAACATGGATCGACAACCTCGATCGTTTGCAACCTTGCAAATGCAACAGTCTGCCTCGGCCAGCAGGAGCAAGCGGTGGGAATCGCTCGTCAGGCCATCGAACTGGACCCGACCGCAGCCCTGCCCAGGCGCGCCTTGTGCAACACCCTGCCCTACCACGACGGCACCACCGGGCGGGAGTTGTTGACGGCAATGCAGGATTGTTCCGCAGCGCTTGGGCGGGCACAGCAGCCTGCGTTAGTCAATAATCCAGATCCGGATCGTCCTTTGGTCGTCGGGCTACTGTCAGGAACACTGCGTTCTCATCCGGTTGGATGGCTGACCGTAGCTGGGTTTGAGGCGCTCGACCCGGAACAGTTCAGCCTCGTTTGCCTGACCCAGAACACGGCGCCGCACGATCCGATTACGCGCCGCTATCGCGCGATTGCACAGGACTGGATCGAGATCGACAGCCTGACCGACGTGGCGTTGTCTACCACCGCTCGTGTCAGGGGTATCGACATCCTCATTGACCTCGGCGGCTATGGCGACGCGGGACGCATGCCCGCTTGCGTCAACCGCCTGGCGCCGGTGCAGATCAAATGGGTCGGCATGCAGTCCCATAGTTCCGGTCTGGCAGAGATGGACTGGTTCGTGACCGACCGATGGGAGACGCCGGAGGGGTTTGACCAGTTCTACAGCGAGAACCTGCTGCGCCTGCCTGACGGATACGTTTGCTACAGCCCGCCTGCTCACGCACCGGATGTGGTCACGCTGCCAGCCCTGTCCAACGGGTTCATCACGTTTGGCTGCTTTAACAACTTAGCGAAGATTACGCCGCGGGTCATCGAGACCTGGAGCGTAATTCTCAAGCGCATCCCGGAAGCAAAGCTGATCCTGAAGACACACCAGCTTTCGGACGCGGCCACCGCCGATCGCTTTCGCGCGCAGTTTGCCGCGATCGGCATCAACGGCGAGCGGATCGAGTTGCGTGGCTCCTCGGGTCATCGTGCATTCATGGGAGAGTACGGTCATGTCGATATTGTTTTGGACCCGTTTCCCTATTCCGGCGGTTTGACAACTTGCGAAGCCCTGTGGATGGGTGTCCCGACGGTGACCTTGCCGGGAGAGACATTCGCCTCCAGGCACTCGACCAGCCATATGAGCAATGCTGGCTTGTCAGACTGGGTCTGCGAGTCGGTATCTGAGTACATCGAGATGGCGGTGGCGCGCGCGGCCAACGTGAAAGCTCTGGCGCATTTGCGCGCTGGACTGCGTGAGAAAGTCCGGCGCAGCCCGTTATGCGATGCGCCACGGTTCGGAAAGGGGTTCGGCGCGGCACTGCGACACGCCTGGAAAGCTTGGTGCACGCAGCAGATGATCGTGCCCGGGTGACCTGCTTCGGGTTAAAGGCCATCCAGTCGTAAACCGCATTATCGGCCGAACGAACGCCATCCTGTTTGTGTCAGACCTCGACCTCGACGCAGACCGGCACGTGATCTGAGCCACGTGGCCAGTCGCGCGCGTCCCGTAGGATGGTCTGACAGCGCAAGGCCTCCACCAGGTCGGGCGTCACCCAGACATGGTCAAGCCGTCGCCCCCGGTCGGACGCCCGCCAATCCTGGTTCCTGTAAGACCACCATGAATACAGCTTTTGATCCGCGGCAACGAAGTGCCGAACGGCATCGGTAAATCCGCTGTTCATCCAGGCATCCAGTCCCTCGGTCTCCGGCGGCGTGTGACTGACCACATTCAGGAGTTGCTTGTGACTCCAAACGTCGTGCTCCATCGGTGCGATGTTCAGATCACCGACGAGGATGGTTCGCGTCAAACGAGGACGCGCCGCGAACCAGGTCCTCGCTTCGGCAATGAAGTCGAGTTTATGGCCGTACTTCGGGTTCTGCATCCGATCCGGTATATCGCCGCCAGCGGGAACATAGAAGTTATGCACCTCCACCTGGCCACCGGGGGTTCGCAGTGCCGCCGCTATATGCCGGCAGTCGCCCTTTCCACACCAGTCAGGTACGGTGTCCAGCGGCTCAAGAGGAATACGTGACAGGATGGCGACGCCGTTGTAGCTTTTCATGCCCCGGAACAGGGTATAAGGATAGGCAAGCGGTAGCAGAGCCACACTCGGGAATAATAGATCTGGAACCTTCGTTTCCTGAAGGCAGATGACGTCAGGACGCAGCGCTTCCACCAGCCTGTCAAGCAGTCCCAACCGCAGCCTGAGCGAATTGATGTTCCAGGTGGCGATCCGCAGCGACGGCATCAGACGATACGGGTTGTTACCCTGCCCACGCCTTCTACCATGCCCTCCAGCAGATCACCGCGCTCCACCGCTGCGACGTTCTCCGGCGTGCCGGTGAAGATCAGATCACCAGGCGCAAGCGTCACCAGGCCAGAAAGGTAAGCAATCGTATCGGACACGCTCCAGATCATTTTTGACAGGTCGGAGGTCTGCCGGACCTCGCCGTTGACCTTGAGCTCGATCAGACCCTTGTTCGGGTGTCCGACGCTAGCCGCTGCCACCAATGTGCCGATTGGCGCGGAGTGATCGAAGCCCTTGCCCATATCCCAGGGCTTGCCCTCCTTCTTGGCGGCGTTCTGGAGGTCGCGCCGAGTCATATCCAAGCCGGCGGCGTAACCCCAGACATGCGCCAGCGAATCGGCTTCGGCGATGTTTGCGCCGCCGCGCCCGATTGCGACCACCAGCTCCATCTCGTGATGCAACTGCTTGCTGCGCGGGGGATACGGCATGTCGGATTCGCCCAGGAGTAAAGCGTCAGCCGGTTTCATGAAGAAGAAGGGCGGCTCACGATCCGGATCGCTTCCCATCTCCCGGGCGTGTTCGGCATAATTGCGTCCAACGCAGAAGATACGCCGGACCGGGAAGTTGCCGCCGTCCACAACGGGCACGGCAGTGATCACCGGCGGGGAGATGACATAATTGGCCATTCGGTTGGACCTCGTTTTGGGACGGCACGTGCCGGATCAGACCGTTGGGAGCGGTCGACATACGGGAACGACGGATGCCAGGCAATGGCAGGATGGACCCGGTCTGCGGCCACGTGTACCTTAGCTTGTAGCCTGAGTGATCTGTGATGTGCATCAAAACTGGTCAAGCTTCTCAGGGATGTCACGTCGTATCCCGGGCTTTTAACCGCGCCTGCGGTAGTAGAAATAGAGATATCAGTTGGTGCCGGATTGTCCAGAACCGGACATCGTTATCAATAAGATGGCTGTCTGGACGGGCAAAGGACGAATATGACGCAGGCTTCATACGATATACTGGGTATCGGCAACGCCATCGTCGATGTGGTGGCTCAGACAGACGATGCGTTCTTGTCGCGACACGATATGCGTAAAGGCGCCATGCAGCTCATCGACTCAGCCAGCGCCGATGCGTTGTATGGGATCATGCCGGCAGGACAAGAAAGCAGCGGCGGGTCAGCAGCAAATTCCTGTGCGGTCGCCGCGGCCTTGGGTGCGCGCGTGGCCTATGTGGGCAAGGTGGCTGACGATCAACTGGGCCAGGTTTTCCGTCATGACATGAAGGCGGTCGGCGTGCATTTTGCCACTCCTGCGCTATCCGGTGGTGAGCCAACAGCTCGCTGCCTAATACTGGTAACGCCAGATGGTCAGCGCACGATGAATACCTTTTTGGGTGCCTGTGTTAGATTAACCGAAGCCGACGTGGACCCGATGCTGATTGCCGGATCGGCCATCACCTATCTCGAAGGCTATTTGTTTGATCCGCCGGCCGCGCAGGCTGCCTTTAGAAAGGCGGCATACACCTCGCATGCCGCCGGGCGTCGGATCGCCCTGTCGCTGTCAGACGCTTTCTGCGTCAATCGTCATCGCGCGGCATTCCTTGACCTGGTTGCTAACCATGTTGACATCCTGTTTGCGAACGAGACCGAGGTCACTGCTCTTTATCAATGCAATACATTCGAGCAGGCGGCGGAGGCAGCCCGACGAGACGTGGCACTGGCTGCATTGACTCGCAGCGAGTCAGGCAGCCTTGTCTTGTGCGGTGATATCTCAATCGACGTTGCTGCAGAACCGACGAAAGTTGTGGACACCACCGGTGCGGGGGATGCCTATGCAGCCGGCTTCCTCGCTGGATTAGCGCAAGGCAAGGACCTGGCGACATGCGGCCGTATGGGCAGCATTGCCGCCGCCGAGGTTATCAGTCACTACGGCGCTCGGCTTGCAACCGACCTTCGGACACTGATGCCAGCTTGAATCGACGCTTCACTTCTTGCCCTGGACTTTGTTTGAACCTTTTCAGGCCGCCGGTATCGTAGTCGGTTCTCAATCCACAGGCGCACCCTTGGCGACAACATCTGGGCTAGTAAGCCGGGGCAGGTTTCATTCAGCAGGTTTGCGTTCTAGGATCTTGCTCAATCCAGCCACATTGCGGAGGTTGCGGAATGGCGACGCAGACATTCAAGGTGGGCGAAATTGTCGTCCATCGGATTATTGAAATGGAATGCGGCTTTACGCCGGCGCTTGAATTCCTGCCAACGCTGAAGCCTGAGCTGCTGGAGGAGAGCCGGCCGTGGATGAAGACGCCTTTGGCCTTGGATGATCAGGATCGCCTTGTGCTGTGCTTCCAGTCATACGTCGTGCGCGCCGGACGGCACGTCATCCTGATTGATAGTTGCGTCGGCAACGACAAGGATCGTCCTGCCCGGCCAATCTGGCACATGAAGACGGACAATACGTTCATGCAAGGATTGGCCGAGGTCGGATTGTCGGTGGAAGACATCGACTTCGTGCTTTGTACCCATCTTCACGTCGATCATGTCGGATGGAATACGCGTCTTGAAAACGGCCGATGGGTGCCGACCTTTCCCAATGCTCGCTATCTGTTCTCCAAAACTGAACTTGATTTTTGGCTAGCGGAAAACGACAAGACGACGGTGCCGCCGATCGCTGACAGCGTGATTCCGATCATTGAGGCCAAGCGACATGATCTGGTCAGAAGCGATCACGCGCTGAGCGACCTGGTCCGGCTGATACCGACGCCCGGACATACCATCGATCACTACACGGTTATGCTCGGCCTAACAGGCAAGGATGCCATCATTACCGGGGATTTCATTCACACCCCGCTCCAGGCAAAATGGCCTGACCTTGCGATGCGCATAGACTATGATCCACTGCAAAGCAGTGCGACGCGCTGGAAGCTCCTTGAGTCGCTTTGCGACACCAGCACGCAATGCTGCTTTGCCCATTTCCCGTCGCCTTCCCGAGGTTACTTGAAGCGATGGGGCAACGGCTTCAGGTGCGACTACATTACCGAGTAGGACCATACCGCGTAAGGTGCATGACCCTATTGCTACCAACCTTTACTATCTGTTCTGCTGATCTTTCTGAAACAGACCTTGATGACTTCTGAGAAAGGTGTTGCAGCGATTGAGGCTGCACTGACACAAATTCCCTTCAGCCCAGGCGTGTATCGCATGCTGGATGCAAAAGGGGATGCGCTTTATGTTGGAAAGGCGCGGAATCTAAAACGCCGCGTCACGTCCTATACGCAGATTGGCCGCCTGCCGGAGCGCTTGCGACGGATGGTGTCGGAAACGGTCTCGATGGAAACCATCACGACCCATACCGAGGCCGAAGCGCTTCTACTGGAGGCGAACCTGATTAAGCGGCTCAAACCCCGCTTCAATATCGTTCTGCGTGACGACAAATCCTATCCGTGGCTGATGCTGACCGAGGACCATCCGTATTCGCAAATTGCCAAACATCGCGGTGCGCATGTTCGCAAGGCCAGCTACTGGGGCCCTTTCGCCTCCGCCTGGGCCGTCAACCAAACCGTGACGGCGATGCAGCGGGTCTTCCTGTTGCGCGCCTGTGCGGACACCGTGTTTGCGGCGAGAACCCGACCTTGTCTGCTGTTCCAGATCAAGCGGTGCTCTGCACCATGCGTAGGCCGCATCGGGCTGGACGATTACGCCCGGCTGGTTCAGCAGGCGAAATCGTTTCTGGCCGGTAAAGCCACAACCGTGCAGAAGGAACTGGCGACGGAGATGGAGCAGGCGGCCGAGTCTTTGGAGTTTGAAAGGGCGGCCGCCGTGCGAGACCGCCTGCGGGGCCTGACCTTTGTTCAAGGCAGCAGCGTCATCAATCCGGCAAGCCTGACAGATGCCGATGTGATCGCAGCCTGGCAGATCGCCGGCCAGACCTGCGTCCAGGTCTTTTTCGTTCGGGGCGGACGCAACAACGGCAACCGCGCATTCTACCCGACCCACACCAAGAGCGAGGAAACAGCCGAGGTGCTCAGCGCCTTTATCGCGCAGTTCTACGACGATAAGCCACCTCCGCCGCTGCTGCTGATCAACCACGAGATCCCTGAGAAGGATCTGATCGCCGAGGCCCTGTCGCTGAAGGCTGAGCGGAAGGTTGAGATCAACGTGCCGCAGCGCGGCGAGAAGCGCGCGGTTGTTCAGCACGCGGAGACCAATGCGCGTGAAGCAATGGAACGCAAACTGGCAGAGAGTGCGGGCCAAGCTAAGTTGCTGCAGGGTATTGCGGAGCTGTTCAAGCTGCCGACGACGCCAGAACGGATCGAGGTCTATGACAACTCGCACATCATGGGCACCAGCCCATACGGCGTGATGATTGTCGCCGGTTCAGAAGGCTTCAACAAGGCGGCTTACCGGAAGTTTGGCATTCGCGGACCGATTTCTCCGGGCGACGACTTCGGGATGATGCGAGAGATGCTGCAGCGCCGCTTCTCCCGCGCCTTGAGAGAGCAGGCAGAGGGTGAGCCGCCAACCGATTGGCCAGACCTGCTGCTGATTGACGGAGGCGCCGGGCAGCTTTCGGCAGCCAGAGACACGCTGGCCGATCTCGGCGCCCACGATGTCAAGGTTGTTGCCATTGCCAAAGGCCCAGACCGGAATGCCGGCCGCGAGTGGCTTCACATGGACGGCATAGAGCCGTTCCAGTTGCCGCCGCAGGATCCCGTACTGTATTTCATCCAGCGCCTGCGCGATGAGGCTCATCGCTTTGCCATCACGACCCATCGCGCCGGCCGCTCAAAGAGCATCCGCCAGAGCGAGCTGGACGAAATCGACGGTGTCGGCCCTTCACGCAAAAGGGCCTTGCTCAACCATTTTGGATCAGCTCGTGGCGTAAAGATGGCTGGATTGACGGACCTGGAGGCAGCTCCTGGGATCAACCGCGAAATCGCCCAGCGCGTCTACGCCCACTTTCACCCCGGCGCCCGGATCAGCAGCGGCCCCTAAGCGTAGTCTTCGTCGATTAGCTGAAGACGGGTTCACCAATGGGCCTTCATATGCTGCCGTGGGAGGAGATCAGACGGCCGCCAACCGGATGTTGCCGAAGTCGTCCAGGCAAGCCGCCATTCCAAGCGGCACCAGGCAGGTCGCGTCATATTCCTGCACGATCAGTGGCCCTAGCCTTTTTCCAGCTAACCCGGCACGGTCAGTTATCGGCGTTTCCAGCCAGCCGGTCTCGGGAAACCATACCCGACGGCTGAGAGGGGTCGACTGACTGAGTGGCGGAACGTGATCAGGCAGTCGAGGCTTCTCCGACAGGCCACGCGCCATGACGGACAGGCTGATCAGCTCGACAGCTTCGGTGTCAGGCGCACGAAATCCGTAGGTCTTCTCATGCTCCGACGCGAACAACGCGGCGATTTCGCCGGGTGTGACTGCGCCTGACGGCAGTCCAACCTCAATCTCACTCGATTGTCCCGCATAACGAGCGAATGCTGCGCGGTGGAAGGTCTGGCGATCAGCGGCGAAACCGTCACAGACCAATTGCTCCGCACCGGCTTCGGTCAGACCTTGGATGATTGCATTTAAGTGCACAGCATCAGCGCTGTCGAGACGCACACGAATGCTCTGCCGTGCATGATGCTCGGCATCGGCGACCAACAAGCCGAACGCGCTGAATACCCCCGGCAGCGGCGGAATGATAATACGTGCAATGCCCAGTTCCGCCGCGATGCCAGCGGCAAATAGCGGCCCATTGCCCCCAAACGCCAGCAGTGTGAACTGGCGCGGATCACGTCCCCGTTCCACCGAAACCGCCCGTATTGCCCGCATCATGGTTGCGGAGGCAAGGCGCAGCATGCCGTAAGCTGCCTGCTCTACCGATAGGTGCAACGGCGTTGCCAGATCGTGATCAATCGCAGTCCGGGCTGCCTCCTGATCCACTCGCATCGTCCCACCGGTCAGGCCGTCCGGATCAAGATAGCCTAAGGCAAGATTGCAGTCAGTAATCGTCGGCATCGTGCCGCCTCGGCCGTAGCAGACCGGGCCCGGCAACGCGCCGGCGCTATCTGGCCCGACCTTGGGCGCACCCGCGCTGTCCAGGCGGCAAATGGATCCACCACCTGCACCCACTTCCGCCAGGTCAATCGCGGGCAGCTTCAGCAGGTATCCAGCGCCGACCAGCAGCCTGGATCCCGCCATAACTCCACCGCCGACTTCGAGTGCCTCGGTTCGCAGGACTTCGCCATTCTCCACCAGACCAGCCTTGGCTGTCGTTCCGCCCATATCGAACGTGATGAGCCGAGGCTCTTCCAGGCGCCGAGCCAATGCTGCCCCACCGACAACACCGGCGGCTGGGCCGGACTCGATGATATGGGCCGGCGAGCCGGCCGCGAATGCGGCCGAAGCCAGTCCCCCGTTCGACTGCATCAACTGCAGTGGGGCCTCGATGCCCAGCGCCTGAAGGCGCGCATCCAGTGAGGTGATGTAAGCGCGCACGGCCGGCTGGACATAGGCGTTGATGACCGTCGTGCTGGTGCGCGGATACTCCTTGATTTCCGGCAGAATTTCACTGCTGACCGAGATGGCGACCTCCGGCAGCGCGGCCTGTACGGCCAGGGCGACAGCCTGCTCATGGACCGGGTTCGCATAGCTATGCAGCAAACATATGGCGACGCTGGCGACGTTTTCTTCACGCAACATGGCCAGAACAGGATCCAGGCTGGCGAGATCAAGCGCAACTGCAACAGAGCCGTCGGGCCGGATCTTCTCAATCACTTCCAGCCTTAGCCGCCGCTCCACCAGGGCTCGCGGCTTCGTCCAACCCATATCGTAAAGGACCGGCATCCGCAGGTCGCGGATTTCGAGGATGTCGCGGAAGCCCTTTGTCGTGATCAGCGCGGTCTTAGCGCCCTTGGCTTCCAGCACCGTGTTTGATCCCACGGTCGTTGCATGCAGCACGTCGACCACCAGGCCCGGCCGCTGAGTCAGTAAGGTACGCAGACCTTCGACAATGCCTTCACCATAGTCATGGGGGGTGGAAGCCGTCTTGCGAGTTGTGATCCGTCCATCCTCGGACATGGCCACTAGATCGGTGAAGGTACCGCCGATGTCGACGCCGATCCGCAGGCTCATGCCGCCGGTTCCCAGGCTACAGCCGGCAGCCCTGGTCGTTCATGACGCAGCCGGACACGCAGTACTTCCGTTGCGCTTACATCAATGACTGGCGGACTGCCGGTTGCGACCACACCATAATCCCGAGCGGCAGCCTCGACGCTGACGAGCTCATCCCGCAGATCACGAGCCACCAGATCCAGGTCCCGGTCTAACGCCGGGCCCCAGCCACCTGCCCCAGGAAGTTCGTGACGGAAAACCTCGCCGCGCGTCAGGTTCATGGTCAGCTTGGCATGCAGTTTCGATTCGTTCGGCAATCCAGGATTCATCACGTTCCGTCCGGGCGCGCCGGGGCCACCGCCTTGCAGCCCATATGGCCGATGAGTCTGACGATCGGCACGGACCTGCAGCACCCCCTCGTCAGCCAGCATCCGCCAGGTCTTACGCTGCGCCATCCCGCCGCGGAACTTGCCCGCACCGCCGCTGTCGGGCACGAAGGCATAGTCCAGAACCTCCAGCGGGTTTTCCGCCTCAATGACCTCGACCGAGAAGCTGGCCATGTTGGCAAACATGCACGTGTTGCCATCAAGCCCATCGGCCCAGGGCCTTCCACCCCATGCGCCCGAAATGAAGTCCACGTAGATGAACGGGTTCAGATCCTTATCGTAGCCGCCAATCGTCAAGCCGGTGTTACCACCGTCTGACGCGGCGAAGACCTTTTCAGGATAAAGCTGCGCCAGCGCACCGAAGGCGCAGTCAGCGCCGCGGAATCCTGTCAGCCCACGTGCAGCACAGGCGGCCGGTAGGCGACCGTTGGTAATCGTGCCGGGCGGCGCAATAATCTTAATTGGACGAAATACCCCATCATTGTTTGGCATGTTGACGGACAACACCGATTTCACCGCGGTGAAGCTCATGGCGGCGGTGTAGCTAAGGGTGTTGTTGATCGCGCCCTTTACCTGCGGCGCGCTTCCAGTCCAGTCGACCTCCATGGAGTCGCCGTGCTTGCGCACCGTGCAGACCAGAGGGATCGGCTTTCCAATGTCGATCTGGTCATCGTCAATCCAGTCGGTGAACGTCGCCTCGCCATCCGGCAGTTCACGCAGGCACTGTCGCGTCAGTCGCTCAGAGTAATTCATCGTCTCCTGCATCAGGCTTGAGACGCCTTCATTGCCATAACGTGCGACCAACTCGGTCATGCCGCGGGCTGCGATCTCGCAGGCGGCCAACTGCGAGCGAATGTCGCCGAAGACTCTTCCTGGCATACGCACGTTGCGCTCGATCATGCGGAACAAGGTTTGGTTGAGCTGACCATCCTCGTATATCTTCAGCGGTGGGATCCGCAGCCCTTCGGCATAGATCTCCAGACTGTCCGAAGCGTTCGAGCCCGGAACCCGACCGCCAACATCGGTATGGTGGCAGATCGTCGCGGCATACGCGATTGGCTGGCCATCGGCAAACAACGGTCTAAAGATAAAGATGTCCGGCAGATGCATGCCGCCGTCGTATGGGTCGTTGTTAATGAAGATGTCACCTGGGCGGATAGCCTGGCCAAAATGCGCCAGCACCGCCTGGAGAGCCACAGGGATGGAGCATAGATGCCCCGGTAATGACAGGCCCTGCGCCACCAACCGGCCATCGGCATCGCAGATAGCTGCGCTGTAATCCATTATGTTTTTCAAGACACCCGAATACGCGGTGCGATAGATCGTCAGCACCATCTCGTCACCGATCGCCGAAATCGCGTTGCGAAACAGTTCTTCAGTAATCGGATCGGACATAGGTCGATGGATTCCCTGGCCAAGCGCCATCCCATCACCGATACGGTTTCGTGGCAACACAGTTGCCGCGTATGGCATGATCCAAAGCTTTTTCCCGTCCAGGGTTGTGTTGAATGATTTTGCCCCGGCTGCACCGGCTGATCCTCTTGCTTTCCCTGCTCAGCGCCTGCGAAAGGCCAGCGGACATCGACTGCAAGTTGACGATGATTACGCAAATGCCGCTAAAGGTGCAGGATCGGCTGCTTGTCGTTCCGGCTGGCATCAATGGCAACTGGGTGCGCCTGGTCGTCGACACAGGCGCCGAGCGCACGACAATCAGCGACAGCGCGGCAGAGCGGCTTCGGCTGCCGCATGATTTTCGATACCGCAACCGCTTTGTGGGGATCGGAGGTACGACGACCACAACAGATGTGACAGTCGACCGACTGGTGCTAGGCGGCGTCCACTTTCCGGTCAGCCGGATCGCCGTCGGGACGTTCAGGCTGCAGAATACACATGGGCTGGATGCCGATGGTCTGCTAGGTGCCGATATACTTCTTGCCTTCGACCTCGATATCGATGTTCCGGCGGGGGTGTTGACGCTTTATCGCAGCCGGATCTGCCCCAATAATCACCCGCCTTGGCCTGAGGCAGCCATCGAGATTATCGGCGTGCAGGCGCGGAAAGATCGGCTTCTGCTGCCCGTTGAGCTTGATGGTATAGACGGCCTGGCAGTACTGGACACTGGAGCGCAAGGCAATGTCGTCAGCCTCAACATGGCCCGGCGGTTGGATGTGTCGGACCAGATGCTAGACAAAGACCCGGCGATCCGCCAGACCGGGACTGGGCCTGGTGTAGCCATCTCGAGGTTGCACCGCTTCAGCCTGCTTCGCATCGGGCCTGTTGTTGAGGAAGCGCCGACTATCACCGTGCTGCCAGCGGACTTCGGCATAGGCGATGCCTTGGTCGGGGAGGAGTTTCTTCAGGAACGCCGGGTCTGGTTGTCCTTCCGCAACAGGCAGGTGTTTGTCACGCGCAAGCTGACTGGATCATGATCAAACAGAACGGCCTGCGTGTCTGAAAGTGACGACGAGCACATCTCGATGGCCAGGTTCAGCAGGATCGAGTGGCTCCACCGGAGTGACCCCGTGCATCACCCGCGAGTCATCTACCAATGCAGCGTCGAGAGGCTCGGTCAGGGTGAACTCGCCCAGCACGTTCCCTAGAAGATCGTGGACAGATGTAATGCCGCTGGCGATGTTGACGCGGTTCACCAGCAGCACCAGGACATAATCCACCCCGTCGCGATGTTTGCCCTCAGGTGTCGGACGACCGGCCTGGCCAAAACGAGCCTCGATGCGAAACTGATGGACCTCGACGTGCCAGGCGTCAGCCGAACCTGCAAGCTCAAACAAGTGGCGACAGAAAACTAATAGTGTCGTCAACGTCGGTCCACTGCCGACGGCCTCGCTGACCGGCTCGAACCAGCGCTCGATGCCGCCGTTCAAGGTGTTGTAGTCACGGCTTTGGTAGTGCGGTTGGGCGGCCTGTCGGATTATTCCTGCGGCCGCCGCGGCAAAAACGGCATGACGCCGTTTCCGATACCGGCCTCCGTCAGCCATGTAGGTGTCAGGCCCCAAATCATCCCAGCTTGCGGCAAACTGAGGCCAGTCAGTCAGTGGCCCCGCACGCTCCAGTACCTCGCGCATCGTGTCCGCTTGGACAAAGATGAAGCCATCCTTACGGATTGAGTTAGTCAGCTGCCTGAGCATGGCCATGATCGCTCCTTTCTGCGGCGGGCGCCTGAACCAGGGCAGATACCGTGATCGCCTGAACGGGATTGAACATCCTGATCCCGAGCTCCTGAAACCTGCGCTTCATGCGCCGGTTGAATTCTCGCTGCACGGCCCATCGGCCGGAATCGGTGCAGACCACTTGCCCGACTATGGTCGCGGCACTACCGTCAACCTTGTCCACCCCCCAAAGCTGGAAGTCGCTCAGCATCTTGGCCGCCAGATCGGGGTCAGTGCGCATACCGGTGATAATGGACTTCATCTCCTCGGCGGCCCGATCGGTGTCTTCATCAAACGCGATACTGACGCTGACGGCGGCATTGCCCAATCCGCGGTTGACGTTGGTCACGCTGGTGACGGAGCTGAACGGGATGATGTGGACCGAGCCATCGCCAGCGCGCAGCCGGATGGTGCGAACCGACAACGCCTCCACCACCCCCGACAAACCAGAGACAGTCACCGAGTCGCCAACCTGCATCGCGTTTTCCAGCAGCAGGAAGATACCGGTAATCAGATCCTGCACCAGTTTCTGAGAGCCGAAGCCGATCGCCACGCCAACAATGCCAGCGCCTGCCAGCAAAGGTGCAATGTTGATGCCTACCTCGCTGAGTATCATCAGGCCTGCGACGATCGCGATGGTGATCAGCAGCGTTGTTCGCAACAGCGGCAGCAAGGTGCGCAGGCGCGCGGACTTGGCAAGTTGCGCTTCTCGTTGCAGGCGATCCAAATGCTGCTGAACACCGCCGTTCACCGCCTCCCAGACGCCGAAGGCAAGGACAATCGTCATCAACAATGTCCCACTGGCCGACAGGATGCGCAGCCCCAGCGCACTGCCGACCAACCACAAGAAGGTGTTCAGGCCGTAGAGCTGCAGTAGGCCAAGAATCGACATCAGGTAGATGGTAACGCGGACGGCAGCCGTGACCGCGGGATGATAGATTCGCAGTCGGCCTTTCACGCCGGTATATAGGCCGCCGATGTCGTTGGCCGGACGCATGATCCGATCGACCACACCCAAGAGCAGTAGCAACGCCAGCCGTGCTCCGATCATCACCAAGGCCGTGATGATGAAGTAGTGAATAACGGCAGCGTAGCCATGCGGGACCTCCACCGCCCAGATCAACCAGCCCGCGATCAGAAAGAACAAGGCGATCCAATGCCACACCCGAGCAAAATGATTTCTTAACTTTGCGAAAGCCCCGGTTGCCTCGTCCGGGCTGCGCAGCCAGTGGCGCACCTGCTTGCGGTTGCGGATGACGACAAACACCAAGCAAAGGTGCAGCACTAATCCCACAGCTTTTTGCAGCGCATCATGAGCGATGTCTGACAAGCCCAAAAGCAACCCGACTTCGCCCACCGCATAACCGAATACAGCAATCAGGATCAGTCGCCGGGTCCACCGCATCAAATAGGCTGCTGTGGTGTCGTGAAGATGGAACAGGCGCAGCCGAGATGACCCGGGCGACAACAGCATCCGGGCAACACAAAGCAGTGTCACACAGATAGCGTAGGCATCTACGACAGCGAGGATGATCAACCGGCTGACCGTCTGGCCACCAAGGGCCGATCCAGCCATCAAATGGCCAACCAGCACAATTCCTAATACCGGAACAAGCTCCAGAGACAGCCTGGCGAGGACAATGGGCACACGTCTGAGCAACGTCCAGGCTGAAGGATGGCTGCGTTTTGCCAAAGCTGGCGCTTCAATGTCACCCGCCTCGGCACGGGCAACTGCGTCGTCCTCCTCAGAAGCTGGCAGGGATCCACTGTTTTGATCTCCAGCTCGAACCACCGGCGCCAGGGTCTCCAGCTTATAGGTGGGGCGTTGCACTGCGCGCCGAAGACCGTATTGAACCGCCGCGGCACATGCGAGGACCAGAGCGATCCGCCATGATACGTCAGTCAGGAGACTCCGCGCGATTGGATTGGTCGTCATGACGACAACCCAGCCGTATAGTAGAGGCAGGCTCTGGACGGTGTCGAAGGCGTCGATCGCCTGATTGCCAAAGCTCTTGACGAACTCCGCCGCTGACAGCAGGACCTGCGCTCCAAGGCTGTCCGGCGCAAGAGGGATCTTGACGCCCTCAACCATCGTTTCCGCTGGCTTTGGGGCAGCCGGCTCCGCCGATGGTCCAGCAGGGACCGGTGCCGCGGCAGACTGCGCTGCAATGATCGCGTTGAGTGTTGCTGCAAAATTCGCGCGTTTAGCTGGATCATTCAGAACATCCAGCGCCGCACGGGCCTGGACGGCGGATATCGCCGGTGCCGTAGCCGCCGGTGTAGCGCCAGTCTTCTGCGCTAAGGCTGGCGCAGACAGGCTGAGGCAGACAGCGGAGATGAGGAAAAGCACAAACCGTATCATCGCCGGGTACGACCACAGAAGGCGCCAGCCGGTCAATGCAATTTCGGTCGCCGTATTGGGGAGTCGGAGGTGCTAAGGCCGCTGCTCACGGTCATGCACCTGCACAAAGCCTCGCAGATACCCATCCTTATTAAATGCATGGTTTTCTTGTGATCGTGGTAGGCATCCTGATGTTGGGAACATTGGGTGTTTTAATTGCCGGCATGGTCGGCATGGTCCGAGAGACCGATCCCCGACGATCGAACAAGCTTATGCAATGGCGTGTCATCCTGCAGGGTGCGACGATCCTGCTGTTTTTGATACTCATGAGCCTGCTACGCTCCTGATCGAAGGGGATATCCAGGCCTTCAACCGTTTGACACCCGTAAAACGCGTCAATATGGTCCTGCGCCCTATCGCAGGTGCGAACAGGAAGCAGGAACCCGGCTGCTGTTATGCGGTCAGGTATCTATTCATCAACGTCCCCAGGAAGCGGTTCGGTCTCTTATGAAGATAATTGTCCCCGTAAAACGGGTTGTGGACTATAATGTGAAGGTCCGCGTGAAGGCCGACGGCTCGGGTATTGAAACCGCGGGCGTGAAGATGTCGATGAATCCGTTCGATGAGATCGCGGTCGAGGAAGCCGTTAGGCTGAAGGAAAAGGGCGTCGCGACGGAAATTGTCGCGGTGTCGCTAGGTGTATCGCAATGCGCGGAAACGATCCGAACGGCGCTCGCTATGGGCGCGGATCGCGGGATCCTGGTTGAAAGCGATGCGGACCTTCAGCCGCTTGCGGTTGCCAAACTTTTGAAAGCGATCGTTGAACAGGAAAAGCCACAGCTTGTCATCTTGGGCAAACAGGCCATCGATGACGACATGAGTGCCACCGGCCAAATGCTGGCCGCCCTGCTGGGCTGGTCGCAAGGTACTTTCGCCAGCAAGCTTATGGTGGATGGCGAGAAATTGGTGGTTACGCGTGAGGTTGATGGGGGTCTGGAAACCGTCGCGCTGAGTTTGCCCTCTATTGTGACAACCGATCTGCGGTTGAATGAGCCACGCTATGCCTCGCTTCCAAACATCATGAAAGCGCGGAAGAAGCCCATAGCTACTATGAAGCCAGCGGATCTAGGGGTTGATGTAACGCCGCGTCTCACGGTGGTGAGTGTTTCAGAACCTCCGAAACGTAAAGCGGGGCAGAAGGTATCGTCGGTGGCCGAGTTGGTCAGCAAACTACGTGTTGAAGCGAAGGTGATCTGAGGATGACAAGCTTGGTTCTTCTGGAGTTCGACGCAAGTGGAATCAAGCAGCCTTCGCGTTGCGCGGTGGCAGCGGCGACCATGCTTGGCGAAGTCCACGCTCTAGTGGCTGGCGTTGATCTTGGATCCGCGACGACAGCGGCAGCGAAACTGCCAGGGATCTCCAAAGTATTGGTCGCGGAGAACGCCGCGCTCGATCATCTGCTGGCAGAGCCGACGGCTGCATTGTTACTCGCTCTCGCGCCTGCTTACTCCCATATGTTGGCGGCGACGACAGCCGTTGGGAAGAATGTAATGCCGCGTGTTGCGGCACTTCTCGATGTTCAGCCAATCAGTGATATTGCTAGTGTAAAGGACGCCGATACCTTCATCCGACCTATCTATGCCGGGAACGGAATGGCGACGGTAAAGTCGTCCGACAGCAAGAAGGTCATCACCGTCAGGGCTGCTAGCTTCGACCCGGTTGGTGTCGATGGCGGCAGCGCTGCGACAGAGACTGTTGCTGTCGGCGAGGTGCCCGAACTGTCAAAGTTCATCTCCGCTGAGTTGTCAAAGAGCGAGCGGCCCGAATTGACAGCGGCGCGGGTCGTGATCTCTGGCGGCCGAGGGATGCAGAACGGCGAAAACTTCAAGCTAATCGAGCCCATTGCTGATCGATTAGGGGCGGCGGTTGGCGCGTCACGTGCAGCAGTGGACGCCGGCTTCGTGCCGAACGAGTATCAGGTTGGGCAAACGGGGAAAATTGTCGCTCCCGATCTCTACGTCGCTGTCGGTATCTCCGGCGCCATTCAACACCTGGCTGGTATGAAAGACAGCAAGGTGATCGTGGCAATCAACAAGGATGAGGAAGCGCCGATCTTCCAGGTTGCCGACTATGGCCTGGTTGCGGACCTGTTCAATGCCTTGCCAGAATTAGCCTTGGAACTGGAGCGCTCCTGAATGGACGTGAATGTCAAACCGGCTTCAGGCATTGCCCAAATGGTCACCGAGCCGCCCGAGTTTCGCTCAATCGGGGTCATCGGTGCCGGGCAGATGGGCAATGGGATTGCTCATGTCTGCGCGCTGGCGGGGCTGCCGGTCACGATCGTCGACATCAAGCAGGATGCTCTGACGAAGGCCATGACCATCATGGGGCGCAACATGGATCGCCAAGTCAACCGATCCATCATTTCAGCCGATCAGCGTGACGAGGCACTGGCGCTGGTCAAGACATCCACAGATTACGACGCACTTCACGCAGCGGACTTCGTGATCGAAGCGGCGACAGAGAAAGAAGAGATCAAGCGCCAGGTTTTCAAGGCGTTGATCCCCAAGCTGCAGCCTTCATGCGTGGTCGCATCCAACACGTCGTCTATATCAATTACCCGTCTCGGCGCGGCGACTGACCGGCCAGAAAAATTCATTGGCATGCATTTCATGAATCCAGTTCCGGTCATGAAGCTTGTCGAGGTTATTCGCGGCATAGCCACGGATGAACCCACTTTCCAGGCCGTTAAAGGCCTAGCCCAAAAGCTCGGGAAGGTGAGCGCGGTATCAGAGGATTTTCCCGCTTTCATCGTCAACCGGATTCTGGTGCCGATGATCAACGAGGCGGTGTATGCGCTCTATGAAGGTGTTGGCTCTGTTTCAGCCATCGACACGTCGATGAAGCTTGGTGCCAACCATCCAATGGGACCTCTCGAACTCGCGGACTTCATCGGCCTCGATACCTGCTTATCAATCATGCAAGTGCTTTATGAAGGGTTGTCGGACAGCAAATACCGGCCGTGCCCGCTTCTGGTAAAATACGTGGAAGCAGGTTGGTATGGTCGCAAGACTGGTCGGGGCTTCTACGACTATACCCAGACGCCGCCGCGGCCGACGCGTTAAGGGCTCAATCCCTGAGATGCGTGCTGATGAGCGCAAAGCTTCTGTTTGACTTGGCTTTCAGAGCCGACAGTGTTCGAACAGGTAACGGATACATGTGCTGAAAATGGACGCTTTTCATTGGTCCTTTGTCAACGTCCGGCGACAAATCACGCTCAGGCACCATCAGCCGTGATGGCATAAGATTTTCTCTGTAAACCAACATATTACCTTCTGCGGACCGTCACCCCCTATGTAATCACAGGGTATGACACCATGTCTTGTAGGCGAGTGTACCCAGGAGGCGACAATGAGCACAGCCGCATATTCGGGTGTTAACCTCGCCCAGCCTGATATCACCCTGATGCTGGATATGAGCGGGGTTATTCAGGACGTAATTTTGTCTAATGACATGTCGGATGAGACAGTTGACGATTGGCGCGGACGCCCATGGGTTGAAACTGTCGGCGACAGTAGCATCAAAATACTGCGAATGGTCGAAGATGCCTGCTTGAGTGGGGTTTCAGCGTTTCGGCAGGTGAATCAGCGCTTCCCCAGCGGCCGTGAAGTGCCGATGGAGTACACGACTGTTCGATTAGGCGGCAAGTCCGGGTTGATTGCCATTGGTCGCAACCTGAAGGCTGTCGCGGAGCTGCAATCCCGTTTGGTTGCTGCACAACAGGCAATGGAGCAGGATTATTGGAAGCTGCGCGAGGTGGAGACGCGCTACAGGTTACTGTTTGACGCGTCCAATGAAGCTGTTGTCCTTTTGGCTGCGGAAAATCTTTGCATTATTGAAGCTAATCCTGCGGCGATCCGTGCCCTCGGACTATCTCGGGGACGTGAGCTGTTGTCGGAGATGCGTGTAGGAGAAAGGGAACCTTTCCAAAATATGCTTCAGCGCGTCCGGCAGACCGGGCGGGCGCCGGGAACTTTGCTGCATCTTGGTCCCAATCGGGACGCATGGATGGTAAGGGCCTCTCTAATGGCAAGCGAGCCGGGGCCAATTTTCATGGTCCAGCTCAGCCCGGCAGGCGGAACGCGCTTGCAAACCGTGCAATCCGAAGATGTCGTCCTTGATGAGTTTGCTGATCGTCTGCCAGATGGGTTCGCTGTTATTGACCGAGATGGCGTGATCAGGCGGGTGAACCGGGCGTTTCTCGACCTTGTCCAGCTTAGTGTTGAAGGCGCGGCCGTTGGGGAGCGTCTGAGCCGATGGATGTCCCGGCCTGGCGCTGATGTGACGGCGTTACTGTCAAACTTGCACCGGTATGGAAGTGTGAGACTGTTTGCAACATCGATTCAAGGCGAAATGGGCGGCGAAACCGACGTTGAGATCTCAGCCGTGGGCACGCCGGCGTCTCAAGCGAATCATGTCGCCATCCTGATTCGTGACATCAGTCGCCGGCTTGTGCCGACAGAGGGCATTACAAGTTTACAGTCCGCTTTAGCAGCCGTAATCGAGCAGAGCGGCAAAACCTCGTTGCGTGTCCTGGTTCGTGATACTGTTGGATTGGTGGAAAAGCATTACATCGCCGCTGCGCTGGAATTTGCTGACGGGAATAAGACAGCCGCAGCAGAGATGTTGGGGTTGAGCCGCCAGGGTTTTTACAAGAAGCTCGCGCAGTATGAAATGGAAGGGCAATCGCGCGATAATTCGGCGCTTGATGGCTTGACTGATGAGGATCTAAGGCTCGAAGAATTAGCCTTACAAAAATAATGCACTTGTCCACTAGGGGGGCTTGCTTTGCCGACGCGTGTTCTTTCGTCGCCGGCCTTCGGAGAGGCTGACCTTTCGAACTGCGAGCGGGAACTGATACATCTCGCAGGATCAATCCAGCCGCACGGGGCAATTCTGCTGCTCCAGGAGCCTGACGACTTAGTTGTACAGTGCAGCGAGAACATAGGTGAGTTTCTTGGCATCCGACAAGCCGTCCTGGGCCGACGGCTCAGGGATCTGCCTGGCGACCTAGCCGAGCGTCTGCAACCACATTTGCGGGATGCGCTTGTTGACGTTCCGCGAGGTATTCGATGTCATCTTGGCGATGTGCCCCAGGCGTTTGATGGGCTCATTCATCGTCCCGTGGATGGCGGCCTAGTTGTTGAACTTGAGCGTGCCGGCCCGGCGGTCGACCTCTCACAAGACTTGGAGAAGGGGCTTCAGGCGATCATGGCTGCCGCCTCGTTGCGGGCGCTGTGTGATGAAACCGCGCGGGTGTTCAAATCCCTGACCAATTATGACCGAGTGATGGTGTATCGTTTCGACGATCAGGGTCATGGCGAAGTGTTTTCCGAACAACGCGAACCCGAGCACGAAGCCTATATTGGCAATCGCTACCCTGCTTCAGACATCCCGCAGATTGCTCGGCGGCTCTACGAGCGCAATCGCGTTAGAGTACTGGTCGACGTCGAGTATGACCCAGTACCGCTCCAGCCGAGATTGTCGCCAATCAGCGGCGATCCTCTCGACATGTCCTTATGCTTCCTGCGCAGTTCGTCTCCGATCCATGTGCAGTATCTCAAGAACATGGGGGTTCGCGCCACTCTAGTCGTGTCGCTGATGGTCAGCGGAAAGCTCTGGGGCCTGATCTCGTGCCATCACTATGTCCCACGCTTCATTCATTTTGAGAAGCGCGCCGTCTGTGAGTTGCTTGCTGAAGCCGTTGCCACTCGTATCGCTGCCTTAGAGAGTTTTTCGCAGGCGCAAGCCGAACTGGCGGTTCGACGGCTCGAGCAACGGATGATCCGTGCGATTTCCGTTGAAGGCGACTGGCGCAGCGCATTGTTCGACGAGTCGAAGGCTTTGCTGGAGCCTGTCCAGGCCACCGGCGCAGCTTTGTTGTTCGAAAACGAAGTGCGAACCATTGGTGATGTTCCTGCAACGTCAGCGCTACGTGACATCGGTCGTTGGCTGGATCGACAAAAACCCGACCATGTCTATGCGACGGCTTCGCTTGCTGACGATGCCCCAGACTTCACCGGCTTGAGTCCTATTGCCAGCGGCCTTATGGCGGTGCCCATTTCAACCACTCCCGGCGAATACCTGATGTGGCTGCGGCCAGAACGTGTGCGGACGGTGACGTGGGGTGGCAATCCGTTCAAGCCGACGCTGTCGGGTGACGATCCGACAATCTTGTCGCCGCGGCGATCATTCGCCCAATGGCACCAGCTTGTCGAAGGCACCGCTGATCAATGGAACCAGCCGGATATCGCCGCAGCGCGTTTGATTGGCGATACGGTCACCGACGTGATCATGCAGTTCCGCGCCGTGCGGATGCTTTTTGCCGAGGATCAGCTTGATCAAGTGCGTCGACAGGTCCAGGAGTCGGCACTGCCAGTGGTCATTGCCGACCGCGACGGCCGTGTTCTCAAGATGAACGCCGCTTTCGTCGCTCTTTTGCCCAATCCAAACGCTCAACCGGTTGCCGTCGCCGATCTGCTTGCCCTCCTGACCGACCCTGCCGAGGCGCGCCGACGCCTGCAAGACCTGGTGGACCATCGGCGGCCGTGGCGCGGAGAGATTCGACTTATCGGTCGCGGAGAGCAGAGCACGCCGTTGATGGTTCGCGCTGATCCAGTCTTCACAGGTCCGGATCGAATGCTGGGTCTGGTCCTGATGTTCACGGATCTGACGGAGCGTAAAGCTGCCGAGGCTGCCAGGCGGCAGTTCCAGGCGAACGTGATCGAGCAGCGGCCATTGCGTTCCGGCAAGCTCGACTCCGGAGGCGACCTGATGTTCCGCAACTTGCTGGCGACGATTGTGGAAAACGCTCAGCTTGCTGCGTTGGAAATCACCGACCGCGTTGATCCGGCACGAATGCCAGAGATGCTAGAGGCGGTTCGCGCCTCGGTTGCCCGCACGGCGGAAGTCCTGCGCTATCTGGTTTGGCACACGACACGGTGGGGCAAGGATCCACGTGCTGACAATCCGGAGTTGTCCAAGTGGCGTGATAGGCGGCCGGGCAGTTGACGGCACGGCTTGACGGCCTTTCCAGTGCCTTGGATAAGGGATCAGTGAAAGTTCTGACTTCCTAACAATGAGCCGGCCCGTCTTTCCCTTCGCCGCAATTGTCGGGCAGGAAGACATGAAACTCGCCATGCTGATCGCTGCGGTTGATCAGGGTATCGGCGGGGTCTTGGTCTTTGGTGATCGAGGCACCGGAAAGTCCACCACGGTCCGGGCGCTAGCGGCGCTGCTGCCGCCGATGAAAGTGGTTGAGGGGTGCCGTTACCATTGCGATCCCGCAGCCCCGGACACATGGTGCCTTGATTGCCGCGCCACCGGCAGAGGCCGAAGTATATCGGCAGCGGTACCGGTTGTGGATCTGCCTCTCGGCGCGACCGAAGACCGGGTTGTCGGCGCGCTCGATCTGGAGCGGGCCTTGACCGGCGTTAAGGTGTTTGAACCGGGACTGCTTGCCCAGGCCAACCGGGGCTTTCTATACATTGACGAGGTGAACCTGCTGGAGGATCACCTCGTTGATCTTTTGCTCGACGTCGCCGCCTCGGGAGAGAATGTTGTCGAGCGGGAAGGCATGAGCATCCGCCATCCAGCCCGCTTCGTTCTGATCGGCAGCGGAAACCCGGAGGAAGGTGAGCTTCGTCCCCAATTGCTCGATCGCTTCGGCTTGTCCGTCGAGGTTCGCACGCCGAAGGACCTCCCGACCAGAATTGAGGTCATTCGTCGCCGTGATGCGTTTGAACGAGAGCCACAAGCGTTCAACGAAACCTGGAGGAAGGCGCAGGATAAACTGCGCCGGCGCATTGTCAGCGCTCGCTCTCGCCTGAACATCGTCGCGGTTCCGGACGGGACACTGGAACGTGCCGCGCGCCTTTGCCTGGCACTTGGAACCGACGGCTTGCGAGGCGAGCTGACGTTAATTCGGGCTGCGCGGGCTGTCGCTGCGCTCAATGATGAAGAGGAAGTTGCCGATTCGCAGCTTCGCCAAGTCGCGGCGATGGTGCTGGGGCACCGGTTGCGGCGGAACGCACTCGACGAAAGCGTGGCCAGCACGCGGGTTCAACGAGTTGTCGAAGACCTGTTTGGGGCATGACAGGACCAGGGGCCTGGCTTGACGCGTTGCAGGCTTTGGCGCTGTTCGTCGCCGATCCCGTGCAACTCGGCGGTATCTCGCTGCGTGCTGGTGCTGGGCCGGTGCGGGATCGTTACCTGTCCTTGCTGCAAGCCAATCTGGCACCGGGAACCCCGGTCCGTCGCCTGCCGCTGCGTATCGGAGATGACCGGCTTCTGGGGGGTCTGGATCTCGCTGCGACCTTGCAAAGCGGGCGACCAATGGTTCAGCGAGGTCTTCTCGCTGAAGCTGATGGGGGCATCGTCCTGCTGACGATGGCTGAACGAATCGAGGCCGGCACAGCAAGCAAGCTGCAAGCCGCCATGGACAACCATGTGCTTGCGCTGCAGCGCGACGGGGTGTCGCAGACCGCATCCACTTGCTTCGGTGTTGTGGCTTTGGACGAGGGCATAGAACTCGAAGAACGGCCGCCTTTGTCGTTGTTGGACCGGATGGCGTTCCACCTGGATCTGACTGGAGTGTCTTTGGCCGATATGGCCGATAGCAGTCTTTGGGCACATGCGGGCATCATTGCGTCTGCAGACGCCACTGCAGCAAGAGATGTTCGAGAGGAGAACCCCTCCATATGGAAAGATAGAACTGAGAAGACATCATCGGCGGCGGTGGCGGATGCTGGAATTGAGATTCTGTGTCAGACCGCTTGGACCCTTGGCATCGACTCCGTGCGCGCGCCACTTTTGGCGCTGAGAACCGCACGTACGGCAGCACGGTTATCGGGACGTGAACAGGTCAATGAAAATGATCTTGCCATAGCCGCTAGGCTGGTTCTCGTGCCGCGCGCCACGCAACTGCCGCCGTCTGCCGAGACTGAAGAGGAACCTGAGGTAGCGTCTGAACCAGCAGATGCCCCACCGACAGAGCAGCCGGAAACGCCGCAAAAGGCCGTTGAAGACGTGGTGCTGGAAGCAGTCAAAGCCGCTTTGCCCGACGATCTTCTTGCGCGTCTCAGCGCTGAGGACAGCAGCCGAGGGCGTGTGCGGGCGTCAGGGCGTGTGGGACAGTTCAAGACATCAATCAAACGCGGCCGTCCAATTGGCGTGCGTCCCGGTGCCCCGAAGAACGGTGCCAAGCTGCATCTTCTGGAGACGCTAAAAGCGGCGGCGCCCTGGCAGAGGCTTCGTCACCACTCGGGGCGCTTGTCGATCCAGCGGGAAGATTTTCGGATTGTGCGGTTTCGCCAGCGCGTCGGCACCACCACAATTTTCGCCGTCGATGCTTCGGGATCGGCGGCAATGCATCGACTGGCGGAAGCAAAAGGCGCAGTCGAGCTGCTCCTTGCCGATTGCTACGTTCGGCGCGACCAAGTCGCTTTGCTTGCATTTCGTGGCAACGGCGCCTCGCTACTGCTTCCGCCGACAGGTTCGCTGCTGCGGGCGAAAAGGAGCCTGGCAGGCTTGCCGGGCGGTGGTCCGACGCCACTTGCCGCGGGTATTCAGGCCGCACAAATCCTAGCCGATAATATCCGCAGGGGCGGCCGCACACCAATGATCACCTTGCTGACCGACGCGCGGGCCAATATCGCTCTGGACGGCACCGCCGGCCGTTCGCTTGCCGAAAGCCACGCGCTCGAGACGGCACGTTCGGTGCGGGCTGCCGGCATTGCGGCATTGCTGATCGACACTGCGCAGCGACCGAATGCGTTCGCGCGGCGGCTGGCTGAGGAGCTGGCCGCTCGATATCTGCCGTTGCCCTACGCGGATGCAACGTCGCTGTCTCGCGCGGTCAGGTCCGTTGCAGCGTCATGAGCGAACGGCTGAGCTGGCAGCGCGACGGTCGTCACTGGCCTAACCGTGACCACAGCCAATTTGTCCCGGCAGCCGGTTTGATCTGGCATGTCCAGGTGATGGGTGATGGTCCTGTGGCGCTGCTAATTCACGGCACCGGCGCTTCGGTCCACTCGTTCAGGGAACTGGCACCACTGCTGGCGCCGCATTTCACCGTTGTCGCGCCTGATCTTCCAGGGCACGGCTTCACCAGCGAGCCGCCCACAGCTTCCGGTTACACATTGCCCGGCGTCGCGTTCGGGATTGCCGCGTTGCTGCGTAAGCTGGAATTGGAACCCGTGGTCAGCGTTGGTCATTCTGCGGGCGCAGCCGTAGCGGTCCGGATGACCTTGGACGGCATGATGGCACCAGTTGCTGTTGTTAGCCTGAACGGCGCTTTGCTGCCCTTCCCAGGGATGTTCAACGACATTCTCGGGCCAGCCGCCCGATTTCTCGCCAGCTCGGGCGTAACTGCTAAGGCTTTCAGTTTTTTCGCTGGCTCCCGTCACTCGGTCGAGCGCCTCGTACAGTCTACCGGCTCGCGAATCGATTCAGAGGGAATGAACCTCTATGCCCAACTCACTGCGAATGCGGGCCACATTCATGGCGCCTTGGCGTTGATGGCGAACTGGGATCTGCGGGCGCTGGCCGATGACCTACCGAGGATGCCGGCGCGGCTGGTGCTGGTCAGCGGCACGCGTGACGGCATGGTACCACCGTGGGAAGCTTACCGGGTACGCGCTTTAGTGCCGAAGGCCGAGCTGATTTCGCTGCGTGGCTTGGGGCATCTGGCGCACGAGGAGCAACCAGCGCAGATCGCGGCCATCGTTGAACGAACGATCAACAGTGGCTGAAATTATATCCTTGCTGCCGCGATGAGCAGGTTTATGGCCTTTGCGGTATCGCCGAGTCTGGTCGACCTAATCTTGTTGTTCACCATGGCAGAGGCTTGCCTGCTGCTTGGCTTGAGAAGCTTATGGGGGCGCCCTCCTGTCCGTGCTGTCGACATTGTCTTGATGCTGCTGCCGGGAGTTTTCCTGATACTGGCTTTGCGGTCAGCGATTGCCGAGGCGGCATGGCCCTGGATGCCAATGGCGCTGAGCGCGGCACTTGTGACGCACCTGCTGGATTTAAGGTCAAGGTTCCGCCGCTAATGACTCGCAACCTCTGGTCATAATTGTCAGCTCAAGTTTACAGTTGGGAATGGACTCAGGCTTGGCCTTCACGCACGATCAGCCCGCTCCGCCTCAACGGACTAAAGGTGCTGTCGTAATCGGCGCCGGCTTTGGCGGATTGGCAGCAGCGATTCGTCTTGCGGCGCGTGGATACCGCGTAACTTTGCTCGAAAAATTGCATGAAGCGGGCGGGCGGGCAGGCGTGTTCCGTCAAGACGGGTTTACGTTCGATGCCGGCCCAACAATCCTTACAGCACCATTCTTGCTCGAGGAGCTTTGGGAGCTTTGCGGCCGCAGCATGGCGAACGACGTGACGCTGATGCCAATTAAGCCGTTCTATCAGATCCGCTTCAGCGACGGCTCAACGTTCGACTACACCGGCGACGTTGAATCCATGCGACGAGAGGTTGCGCGGTTTTCTGCTGCTGACTTGGCAGGATATGAGAAATTCATGCGGTTGAGCGAGTTGACCTGCCGCATTGGTTTTGAGGGTCTGGGCGACGTTCCGTTTAACCGCCTGGCAGACATGGTTCACATCCTGCCGGACCTGGTCCGGGTCGGCGGCTACCGAAGCGTCTATGCCCTCGTCAGCCGCTATATTAAAGATGAGCGGCTTCGCATTGTCTTCAGCTTCCACCCGCTGTTGATCGGCGGCAATCCATTTGCTGCGAGCGGCATCTATGCCCTCATCCCTTTCCTGGAGCGGCGTTGGGGCGTGCACTTCGCCATAGGTGGAACGGGCACCGTCGTCCAAGGACTGATACGGCTGATCAAGAGTCAGGGCACAACCGTTCGTTATGACCAGGAAGTCGAACGGATCATCATCGAGAACGGGCGTGCCGCAGGCGTACGGTTGGTCAGCGGAGAGACAATCGCTGCTGATGTCGTTGTCTCCAATGCCGATGCCGCCTGGACCTATGGCAGACTTATCCCGCCTGAAGCGCGTCGGCGTTGGACCGATCGAAAACTTCGACGAGCGAAATACTCGATGGGACTGTTTGTCTGGTACTTTGGCACAAGTCGGCGGTATGACGCTGTCGCCCACCACACAATTGTTCTGGGCCCGCGCTACCGTGAGCTATTGGCCGATATTTTCAGCCGCAAAGTGCTCGCCAAAGACTTCTCGTTGTACTTGCATCGCCCAACGGCAACTGATCCAGCCCTGGCACCCGCGGGATGCGACGCCTTTTACGTGCTATCACCGGTTCCAAACCTTGCAGGCGACGTCGACTGGGTGACAGCAGCTGAGCCATATCGGAAAGCAATTGAAGCGCACCTGTCGGCGACAATTTTGCCGGAGCTGGAACGTCATGTTGTCAGCTCCAAACTCATGACACCGCTGGATTTCCAGGAGCAGCTTCGGGCATGGCAAGGTGCCGGGTTTGGCTTGGAACCGGTGCTGCTGCAAAGCGCTTGGTTTCGTCCTCATAACCGCAGCGAGGATATACCGGGGCTTTATCTCGTTGGTGCTGGCACGCATCCCGGAGCTGGTGTTCCCGGTGTGTTGTCATCTGCCAAAGCGCTCGATCGGGTGGTGCCGCATGCTGCTGTATAATAGTTCAGCAATTGATGATCTGCAGGCGTGTCGCGCCCTGTTACGCAGCGGATCCAGAAGTTTTGATTCTGCGGCGAAACTACTGCCAACATCAGTGCGTGATCCAGCAATCGCGCTCTATGCATTTTGCCGCGAAGCCGATGATGCCGTCGACGCGGGCACTGGCAACCTTCAGGAGGTACAGCAACGCCTATCATTGGCTTACAAGGGGCACCCCCGGGCACACCCCGTCGATAGGGCGTTTGCGCGTGTCGTGGAGGCATTTGACATGCCGCGTATATTACCCGAGGCTTTGCTCGAGGGATTTGCATGGGATGCCGACAGTCGGCGATACGCCGATCTGTCAGACCTACGTGCGTATGCCGTTCGGGTGGCCGGCACTGTCGGCGCAATGATGTCGATCTTGATGGGCGTGCGCGAACGCGATTGTCTGGCGGCTGCGATTGAACTTGGTGTTGCAATGCAATTATCAAACATCGCTCGCGACGTCGGTGAGGACGCTCGAAACGGACGTCTCTATCTGCCTGAAGACTGGCTTCTTCAGGAGGGCCTGGAGCCGGATGCGTTTCTCTCTTGCCCAAAGCATTCTGCTTCGCTCGCCCGTGTGGTTGCCCGGTTGCTCGACGCGGCAGACCAGCACTACCATCGGGCTACACCCGGCATCACGCGGCTGCCGGCGAAGTGTCGATTGGGCATCGGTGCCGCACGATTTCTCTACGCTGAGATTGGTAGCGAGATCAGGCGCCGCGGCCTCGACCCGGTCTCTGGCCGCGCGGTGGTGCACGGCGCGCGGAAGGCACTCGCCCTTTCCAGGGGACTTCCTTCGGTCTTAGTTGCGTTGAAACCTCTGTCGGGTGCTTGCCTCGCCGAGGGGGTATATCTAATGGAGGCTGTGGCTCAAGCCGCGCCGCAGATGTCCCTCGCGACGACGACCTGTCGTTGGTGGGACTTGGTTGGGCGAATGCGATGGACTATCGACCTCTTTGAACGTCTGGAGCAGCGCGAACGCGTATAACCTTGAAGGAGGCGGAGATGCATGACTGGCTGGGGATTGGACTCTTCGTACTCGGACTCGGACTTGCAATCGCTGGGCTTTTTAAGCGCCGACACAGGGTGCAGAACCCATTGCCTGCTGGTCAGGTTCGCCCAGAGTTTGCCGCAATGGGCGAAATCGTCCGTCCCTTGGTCTTGTTCGGTGTCGGCTTCATTGCTTTCAAGGCATCCCTATTTTATTTTGTGTTTGGCGGCAACAGGATGATTACACCAGTGGACTATGCTGGACTGATGTTCGTGATGGCTGCCTACAGCGGCTATCTGGTTGCAGCTACCACCCGTCCAACGGAGAATACTCGCGAAGATCCGGCCACGGCATCCTCCCGCACCGCCAAACAGCCTTGGGTTAGGCCAGCTACGTGAAATGGCCTACAGGAGTGCAATGGGAATGGGCGATCGGCGAGTTCGCCGTGCTCGGCTTGCTTTGCTGGGAGTTGTTTCGTCTACGGCGGACTCAACGGCGGGATCGGGAAAAGGCCAGGCAGGCTGAGCGAGCGCCACTGGGCGATTAAACAGAGCGGACGAGGGGCAGTTTGGTGCCTGCAACCTGTCGCTCCGCCAGAATCTCTCTGCGGAATCGGAATAGCTTCGCCGGTCTTCCGCCAGTTTCCGTGGTAACATCGCCGGTTTCCTCAACCAGATCCTGCTGATCGATTAAGCGCCTAAAATTCTGCTTGTGCAGCAGACGCCCTGCCAGGGCCTCGACAGTCCGCTGAAGCTGCAGCAATGTGAAGGTTGGCGGCATTAATTCGAACATGACTGGCCGATACTTGATCTTAGCTCTAAGGCGGGCGATGCCTGTCGCCAGGATCCGGCGATGATCGTGCCGCATCGGCTGACCTAGCGCCTCCTTCAGAGTCTCCGACAGTTTGGTCGAGGTGCTTTGTCCCTCAGCAACCAACCCTGCTTCCCAAAGTAATTCATAACGTTGTAATACAGATTCCTCGTTCCAACGCTGACCACGCAGGCCGAAATTGATGGTAATCCTGTGCTGACGGTCCCGTTCTACTAGAGGATTGTCGGCGTTGGCCGCCCAGTCGTATAATGAAGGGGCTAAAATAGATTCCCCAAGGGCCGCGCCTGGGCCGCGAAAATCTTCCCACGGGAAAAACCGATACCACGGCTGCCAGACAGCGTCCCATCCCTTGACCACAGGCGCCTCTCGCGTCAGCCCCAGGTAGCTTACGGACACGAGCCGTCCAAGCGTGCCTTGTCTGCGATCCTGATCAGCGAAGGTGTAAAGCTGCTCAACATAACCCAAGGGATGATGCGTTTGCGTCTCCACCCAGGCGCGCAAACCGGCCTGAAGCGAGCGATGGCCCGGCTCAAGCGGCCCGGCGGGCAACGCCTGGCCACGCTCGATAGTCAATACACGTGGCTGTCCCTGGGTTACGGCGACGACCACAGCCGTCAACTCCGCGGCAACTGCCACGCTGCTGTCGGTGTCGATACCATGACCTGGCATGTTTGGCTTGTTGCACGGCAAGCCGGATGTCCGCTACTCCGAATAACCTCACCGCTCGTTAGCCACGCCTAGATGTGGCATCTTTAATTGCAGCTCCGGCCCCTAGCACTATCGCATGGGTCGCCATCGCCATGATCGTTGACCCGATCATAATGCCGACTAGCCAGTTGCCGACCGGCCGCCCCGGCGGCGTATAATCGGTGGTTTTCAACCGCTGCATATTTGGTTCCTCTAACTTAATTAAGCCTCGATGCACTTTGGAAGGCAAGGCCGCAGCACACTGGTTCTCTCCAAGCGATATCGACAGGAAGCGCAATTCACCCGACTATCGTCTTTGCATCTTGAGAAGGGAAAAGCGATGGACAGGTTGCTGCCGCTGGCTGAAAAGACCGCCGCTCGCCTCAAACTGCGCAACGAGACGATTGCCATTGCTGAATCATCGACTGGCGGTCTGGTGTCGGCCGCGATGCTGTCGATCGCCGGTGCCTCGGCATATTTCCGCGGCGGGAGCGTGATCTACACAGCGTTCGCACGTTCTGCGTTTCTCGGTATTCCAGAACCGCTTCCCTCGCCGGTCGAGCGGGCTTCCACGGAACCCTACGCAATTCTGCTCGCCCAAACCGTTCGTGCTCAGCTTGCGTCGGACTGGGGTCTCGGAGAGACCGGCGCGACCGGGCCTACCGGCAACCGCTACGGCGACAAAGCCGGCCATACTTGCATCGCGCTGGTCGGACCAAACTATTTAACGGCGATTACCCTGGAGACCGGGATGTCCGACCGCATTGAGAACATGCGGATCTTCGGGCTAAAAGCGCTTGGATTGCTTGAAGAGGCGCTGGACTAAGACAGAGCAGCTGCGCTTCTCCAGGCACTGCGAGACGAACGATGATGGGCGTGACAGATTGCGACGGCCAGGGCATCGGCCGCATCGGCCCGATTGACCGCCGATCCAGGCAGCAACCGGCGGACCATCATTACAACCTGGGCCTTCTCGGCGCCTCCTGTGCCAACGACTGCCAGCTTTATGGTCTTGGCAGCATATTCGGTGACTGGCAATCCGGCCAAAGCCGGTGCCAGTAAAGCAATACCACGGGCGTAACCCAGCTTCAACGTTGCTGATCCGTTTCTATTAACATACGTCTCCTCGACGGCAACCTCTGCCGGACGATGCAACCCCAACAAGCCGATCAACGCGTCATGAAGAACCTTCAACCGGATGGGTACCGGATCGCTGCTGTTGGTCGCGATTACCCCGTCGCCAACGTGCTTGAGACGGTTACCTTCAACGTCAATCAGACCCCATCCAGTGAATTGCAGACCAGGATCAATGCCAAGAAGTCTGATCATCCGCAGATCAGGGACCGAAACTTCTACAATTGCCCGGAGAGGTTCTGCATAACCGCTTCCGGAATATCGAAGTTTGCATAGACGTTCTGCACATCGTCGTTTTCATCCAGCGCGTCTAACAACTTCAGCACATCCGCAGCATGGTTTTCATCCAACGTGACCAACGTCGTCGGCCGCCAATCGAGCTTGGCGCTTTCCGGCGCACCCATGCGGATTTCCAGCCCATCACGTACAACAAAAAAGTCCTCAACTGGACAGGTAACCTCGTGGAAGTATGGGTCACTTTCGACATTCTCCGCGCCCGTTTCGATTGCTGCCTCTAGCATCTTGTCCACACTGGCAACGGAGGCCGGATACCGGATGACACCTAATCGGCTGAACATGAAGCTTACGGAGTTTGTCTCGCCGAGCGCCCCGCCATGTTTGTTGAAAGCGGTGCGCACATCCGAAGCAGTGCGGTTTCGGTTATCGGTTAGCGCCTCGACGATCACCGCGACACCGGCTGGTCCGTAGCCCTCGTAACGCACATCGACGTAATCATCGCCGCCACTGGTGCCTGCTGCCTTCTTGATCGCACGATCAACCGTATCCTTCGGCATGTTGGCTTGACGGGCTGCAGTGACTGCCGCACGCAGCCTTGGATTAGAGCTCGGATCGGGCAGGCCGCGGCGGGCAGATACCGTGATCTCTCGGATGATCCGCGCAAACTGTCTAGCGCGTCTTGCGTCCTGAGCACCTTTGCGGTGCATGATGTTCTTGAATTGGGAATGGCCTGCCATGGATCGCGACGTTGCTAATAGGGTAACCAAGCCTTCATACAGTGCGCGGCGTCTGGTGGAAACGTTTGCTCCTGTTGAAACTCGGCTTCATCCATCAACGCGTCATAGCGAATTGGCCGCTCTACCTTCAACTGTGCACTGATCAGGTATCGGCTCCGCGAGCGCCACAAGAAACGGGCCGTTCTCCTGCTCACAGACAAAACGTTGACGATCTGCCCGAATCAACGCGTTGCGATCAGCCACCACATCCGGCTGCAGTCGAACGCCAAATGCAGGTCCGCCGTCTGCGAACATCCGTTGGATCATGACCGCGCCCAATTGCTTCTTGAAGTGGCTCGGCTCCCAAAACCAGTGGGTTAGTGTCAACCGGTCACCCGCTGGAGGCACCGGTTCGGTTGTGAAGCTGCTGTAGTCCAGGAAGTCCCACAGCTTCACGTCTGTTTCTTGCTCTGCGACCGCCGCAGCTAGTTCAGTCTTGAGCTGCTCGATTCGCGGCCATAATCCGTTGCGCCAGGAAAGTTCCAACGCATCAGCGTGATGGGGAACGATTACCAGGGTAAGGGTCACGTGGTGTGCTTGTGCCAAAGTCATGATTTGCCTAACCAGATCAAGATTAGGCAGATGGCCTCCCTGACCTGCTATGATCGGACGCAGGCGTTTTGCGCGCTCCGCCTCGAACGCATCCTTTTGCGCGAACAGGTCGTGCATACCGTCCGCGCGGGAGGCGTTGATAAATTCCGCCTCGGTTGCAGAGCCGTTTGGCGCAAGGTCAAGCAGGCCTGGATCTTGCTGACCGGCGATGGTGCTGACGCTGTCGGTCAACGCACCCATCGTTGCCAACGACAGGAACATGTCGTTCATGATCTGCAATCGACGATGCGGATTTGGGCTGCCGTCTGGCAGAGTCCGAAAGCGGCGGGCGTCGTCACCCGGTTCGAGAGCATTTTGTTCAGGCATGAGGAAGTTCTGGAAATCCAGGAAGACAATCGCATTCTTCAGTCCGCCAACTGCTATCGCCTCTTGCAGTGTATGCAGACACGTTGAGCCGAGGCACCTGGGATGCCGTAGTTGTACACAGGACGCATCGCAGCCGGCCATTGCGAGGCGGCTGCATCGATCCCCATACGCGTTCAAGAAGAGCCGATCAGCACTGTGACCGGATGAGCCCGAGCCTCCTGATAGGTCTTTGCTAGAAGAGTATGGTTTTTTGCGCCGGGCTTGCGCGCGCTCAGACCGCCGATGCGCGGTGTTCCAAACACTTCGTATGGATCGATCAGCAGATTGACCCCTACCACCGCACACGCGAGGCCAATCAGGCTGATAGCCCAGGTTCGCAGAAAAGACCGAGGATCTGCCATCAGAATTGCCAGTACAGGAACTCGCTGAGTTCACCCAGCGACAGGATGCCGGCCAATGCGCAGCAAGCCAGGCTAAAGCCCAGAGGCGGTTCGGCGTACATGTGAGCGCAACCAAGAGACGCGAACGCGTTTTAGTTGGCTTCACACCCAATGCGGGCTCGACCGAGGCCAGCATTTCCAGAGTATTCGGCAATGGCAGTGCGATCGCCAGCAACAGCCCAATGCGCAACGTTGTAGCGATACGCAGTGAGCCGCTTGTCCAGGCAGGATGTACTCCAACTGATGTGAGCCAACCCCCAACCGAGCCCATGCGCGACAACACCGCCTGCGGCAGCGATAAGCCTTGCAAGCCAATCATGCCTTTTCACAGCAGGAACGCGGATGATACCGAAGGAGCGCGGAACAAGACCATGGCAGCAACGACAGAAACAAACGTCAGTCCAAAGCCAATAGGCGCCGCGTTATGGTTATAGCGCATGGTGTCAGCCCAAATCCGCGGGCGTACAACTCGCCAAGCGTGGTTAATGCACAGAAACAGCCCGTACAGCAACCCCCACAGGACGTAGGTGTATCCCAGCACCGTGCCATGTCCAGAAACCAACATTGTCAGCATGGTCGGCATCGCCAGCACGGTCAGGAACGCGGGCAGATTGGTATTGCGACCGCCGAAGAGCGGCTTACCCTGCGCCGCGCGTCGGCGTGTCAGGCTCAGAGTCATCGGATTATAGATGTAAGCGGTCAGAAAGCGGGTCAGACTGACGTGCCAACGCAGCCAGAAATCGATGATACTGGTCGACTTAAGCGGCGAGTTAAAATTAAGGGGCAGCCTGATGCCGAAAAAACGCGAAGCCGAGCGCCATGTCGGAATAGCCGGAGAAGTCAAAGTAGATTTGCAGGGTAAAGCCAAGGGCAGCAATCCATGCCTCCGCAAGCGTCTGTGGAATGCCGGCGGCGGCCTGGCTATAGAGAGGCGCCACCAGGCGACTGAGCGGATCGGCAAACAGCAATTTCTTGGCTAAACCAAAGGCGAACAGGCTGATGCCGATGGCAACATTGTCAGCGTCAAAACGACAGGTCGCGGCCCGGAACTGCGGCATCATCTCCCGGTAGTGCACGATCGGCCCGGCGATCAGTTGTGGAAAAAACAAGACGAACAGGCCGTAGTCAGCAAGCGAGAAGCGGCTTACTCGGCCTCCATGGACATCCACGAAGAAGGCGATCTTTTGGAACGTTATGAAAAAGATGCCCAGCGGCAATATCATCTGCGTCAGCACGAAGCCGGTGCCGAACAGGTCGTTGCACGCTCCGTCAATAAAAGTCAGGTATTTAAAATAGCATAGAAAGCCAAGGTTGAAGATGATTCCGCCGACCAGAACGGCTTGTGCGCGCAGCCGCTGTGCCTGGTCAATACGTTCAAGCAGGCGGGCCAAAGCATGTTTATCAGGATTGATGGCGCGATTAGCAGCACGTTGACCGGGCGCCACCAAGCGTAGAACAATAACGAGGCCACGGTTAGCCAAAGCAGTGCCCATTCCCGCCGCTGGGCCCCCAGCGCATAAAAACCAACCAGCACAATTGGCAAGAAGCCGAAGACGAACGTGTAGGAATTAAACAGCATTTGGAATGCGACGCCACTATTTCCGCTGGGCCGCTTCGACCGCCTTAACGATGGCCCCTACGTCAGGAAACGATTCGACATCGGCAATGCGGAACTTGACGCCATACTCGGCTTCGACCGCAACAATAAAGTTGATGTAGTTGAACGAGTCCCATCCAGGAACGTCCTCACGGACGGTATTCATGCTTAGTTGTAACGAGTCGTCACCCAGCAGGTCCGCCAGTATTTGTGTTAGTTCAGAAAGCCGTTTCTCCTCAGACATGGAATAGCCTCGTGCCGCTTCGCCATCTGATGCCACACGAAACCGTGAAATGCTACCATTTAACGACTGGCAGCGTCTCAGTTAGGCGGCCACCGATGCGGATTGGGGCGATGCGGCGGGCCAAGCCGGTGATATCGTCGGTCTCGACAAAGACTCCGCACACGGTCGCCTCGCCCTCAGCCGGGCCAAGCTTCTCGCCCGGCATTTTGCGCCAGAAGCGAAGGGTCGCCCCATTTTTCATCATTCCAATGACGCTGTCATAGTCCCCACACATCCCTGCATCGGATTGGAAGGCGGTTCCGCCAGGCAGGATTTGAGCATCGGCCGTAGGACAATGGGTATGGGTGCCGACGACGAACGACATCTGCCCGTCGAAGATATGTCCGTATGCCATCTTCTCGCTGCTGGCCTCAGCGTGGAAGTCAGCCACGATGGCCTGGACCGATGCGCCCAACCTATACCTCGCCAGCAATTCAGCGGTCGCCCGGAACGGGCAGTCCAAGGGATCCATGAACAAACGGCCCATCGCCTGAAGCAGCAAAGCCTTGCGCCCGTCCGCAAGGGTCACGACGACGGAACCGTTTCCCGGTGTGCCTGGGGGATAATTCAACGGCCGCAGCAGCCGAGGAGTTTCAGCAATGAAGGGAATGATCTCCTTGCGGTCCCACGCGTGGTTGCCCAAGGTGATGACATCAGCGCCAGCAGTAAATAACGCCCGCGCCATGTCCGGCGCTAGACCAAAGCCATGGGAGGCGTTCTCCGCATTGACTACGGCCAGATCGACTTGCAGACCACGACGCAGCCCCGGCAGTCGCGATGCAACGGCTTCCCGTCCGGTCCGGCCGACGACGTCACCCAAAAATAATATCCTCAAATTGGCCCCCGCAGCGAATGATGCCGTTCTCGGTTGCCACGGCATCCATCCGAACGTCGTAAGGGCCAACGGGCACCGCGTCCACCTGCTGGGCGGCAAAGGCGCATCCGAGGCGCAGGCAGCCTGGCAAAGCGGCAAGGGTCCGGTCATAAAAACCGCCGCCGTAACCAAGGCGGCCTCCCGCTGCATCAAAGGCCAGCAGTGGGATCAACAGCGTATCGGGCAAGACGATATCCCCCGTGGGGCGCACCGTGCCGAACGGCTCTGGCAGAAGCGTCTCGCCTGGCCGCCAGATCCGAAAACTAAGTTGTTCTCCACGCTGCGCCGTCACCGGCAGCGCCACCTCATTGCCACGATGATAGAGCGCATGTAGCAGCGGGCGGATGTCGATCTCCTGCCGGATTGGCCAGAAGCCGGCAATCACACCATTAGCTGGCAGCAGGTCAGACTTGATCGCGTGTTCCGAAAGTGCTTTGCCGGCGGCTACGGGATCAAGAGCCTGACATACGGTCAAGGCTATGCGCCGCAAGGCCTGTTTCTGTGCATCCAGCGATGTCATTGTTCTGGCAAGCTATGTGCGGAGCCGCCATGGCCGTTGGCGTATCATCCTCCCAGAGCCTGCGTGTGCAGGTGGGCGCCAGTTATCGAGACCAAGATCCCGACAGAGCCAGCTCCCTAGGGAGATGCTTACTGGCCCCGGGGATGAGTTACCTGACGCACCGGGCAGCTCCGCAGGGGTTAATTGGGGTGATCGTGGGATATAAGCAAGCGTCCTATCTTACTGTCACTCTGCCACTTGCATAATTGGCCGGCTAGACAGCCTCAGAGCCCTCCAGACCAGTAGCTATTTCTTCTGCTCGCCTGGCCATGCGACTCAGTTTTCGGCCTAACTTCGGATCGACCTTCGTGGCTTCGCTGCCCGTTTCCATCACCTGAAGCTTGTGACGCAACTCAAATATTTCGTCAGCCATAAGCAGCGCAGCCATCACCAGCATTCTGGCCTCGCCGCTAGGTCCGGAGGCAACGCGAACTCCTTCGATTCGGCGACCAACCTCCGCCCCCATCGCTTCAAGATGACTTTCTTCGCCGTCCTTGCAGCCCAGGGTATAGGCGAACCCATTGATGCGTAGCGTTACCTGCGCCATCGCGCCATTCTCCCGTGGTTTAATCCGTCTTGACGAGTGCGGCCCGCAAGCGGTTGATCAACGAATCAAGCCTCTCCGCAAGCTCCGGAAGTGATAGCTCAAAGTCCGGCATGGGTGTATGGGCTGTGGATAGCTGTACAGAAGTCAGGTGCGCGATCCTTTCCAGCGCGGCCTCCAGCCGGTCTGCCGCCGCGTCCGGGTCATCGGGCTCATCTGCCATGTCTGCCTCTGTCATGCCGTCTGCTGATGCCGGTTGATTTCACGCCGGTCAACTATTTGAGCGCTGATTATGGATGTTCATCCGGCAGTAATCGTCCACGGTCTCTCTGATGCAAAGGCGGCACTTGCGCCTGGCTTGCCGGTGACTTTGCTGTCAGCAGCAGGAGCGGCATCGTTCGCAGGTTGCTTGTGGTGGCGACAAATCGTCGCCCTCGCGCGAAACGGCGTTCCAACAGCAGAAGCTATTGATGTGCTGGACTGTGGCGAAGCCCTGGGTTTGGCCGTCAGTGCAATTCGCTGCGGCATACCCGGCCTTGTGCTGTCGCCTGGCGCACCAGGATACTCCGCTGTTGTCAACCTTGCCGAGAGGCAGGGCGGCTTCATTTTGCACCAGGCACCCCCGGCACTGGATCTCGCCGAGTTTCAGGCACACCTCAGGCTACATGACTGGTTGCACGCAGGCGCTCGGTGACAGGTGACAGCGGTGCTTGCCTGGGCTAGCTACGGCACCCAATTGCAGAAACTTAAGCGAAAGAAGGAAGTAGTCGCGATGCGCGTGACGCAGAAAGTAAAAAAGATCCTTGACTGGTATGAAGGCGACAGCCCTGGGGTGAAGGCCAACTTGGCCCGGATCCTGAGCACCGGACGGTTGGCGGGCACCGGCAAGGTGGTGATACTTCCGGTCGATCAGGGCTTTGAGCACGGTCCGGCGCGCAGCTTTGCACCTAATCCTCCGGCTTATGATCCGCATTACCACTATCAGCTGGCGATTGAAGCCGGACTGAACGCATATGCAGCTCCGCTTGGAATGCTGGCACAGGGCGCCGACACGTTCGCCGGCCAGATTCCTACTATCCTAAAGTGCAACAGCTCCAACAGCTTGGCAACCAACAAGGATCAAGCTGTAACCGCCAGCGTGAAAGATGCCTTGCGGCTGGGCTGTTCGGCTATTGGCTTTACCATCTACCCAGGCAGCGAGTTCGCGTTCGCCCAGATGGAAGAACTGCAGGAGCTGACGGCGGAAGCCAAAGATGCTGGTCTTGCTGTCGTGACATGGAGCTATCCACGCGGTCCAAACCTCGACAAGGCAGCGGAGACTGCAGTCGATATCTGTGCCTATGCTGCGCAGATGGCAGCGTTGCTGGGGGCTAACATTATCAAGGTAAAACCGCCGACTGCGGTGGTCAGCTTGGAAGCGGCGAAAAAGAGCTATGAAGGCTTTGATGGTTCCACGATGGCAAAGCGAGTTGAGCACATTATGCAAGCCTCGTTTGCCGGCAAGCGGGTCGTCGTATTCTCCGGTGGCGATAACAAGGACCTTGACGGGCTCTATGAGGAGGTCCGCAGCATTCGCGACGGTGGCGGCAGCGGCAGCATCATTGGCCGTAATACGTTCCAGCGCCCGAAGGAGCAGGCCCTGGACATGTTGAGCAAGATCATCGAGATCTACCTCGGTAAGGCCTGACAAAGTGGCTTCGGTAGAGCGCGGTGGCCAGCACGGTTGCCGCGCCTATCTCATCACGCCCCCCGCTTTTGACCTGATCCCATTCACGACTCTCCTGGCGTCTGCTTTGGATGCAGGGGACGTCGCGGCAGTGCAATTACGACTAAAAGATGTGCAGGACATGGTATGGCGGCGGTGCATCGATCAACTGCGGCCGATTGCGCAGTCCCGGGGCGTTGCCTTTCTTCTGAACGATCGGCCCGATCTGGTCAGACCCATGGGTTGCGACGGCGTACATGTCGGTCAGGACGACATGCCCGCAGCCGAAGCAAGGCGGATCATTGGCCCTGATCTGACTCTTGGGGTGACCTGCAAGGGCAGCCGGGATCTGGCGATGCAGGCAGGTGAAGACGGCGCCGACTACGTTGCGTTTGGTGCTTTCTATCCGTCCATGACTAAGGCGGTAACCAATTTGCTGGATCCGGAGATCCTGCATTGGTGGTCGGAGATGATGGAGTTGCCATGCTGCGCGATCGGCGGCATTACCGCCGAGAACTGCGCACCTTTGGTGAGCGCGGGCGCCGACTTCCTTGCAGTAGTCGGCTGTGTCTGGGACCATCCGGGCGGTCCGGCTGTTGGGGTAAAGGCGTTGAACGCCGCAATCACCTGCGCATCCGCGCTACCCGCATCAGACGTAACGTTCAGTCCGTGAGGCTGTAATGGATCTTCTTGCTTCCTGACGTCTGTCTTGAAGAGTGTTGACGCGACCGCCTGGATATCTGGGCAATGTGGACCGCTCGTTGTGTCTACCAGCAAGTTCTGCAAGGCTGCATCGCCAACCAAGGAATAGCGCCCATGGACCCGACATTCCTTTCGGCCACACAGCTCGCCGACCTTGTGCGCACGCGCAAGCTTGGCGCCCTCGAACTTCTCGACCACTATATCGACCGTATAGACCGGCATAATGCACGCATCAATGCTGTCGTGGTGCATGACTTTGACCGAGCTCGAGATCGTGCCCGGGCGCTTGATTCACAGTTGGACAAGACCGCGTTGCTTTTTGGAGTACCAACCACGGTCAAAGAAAGCTTTGATGTAATGGGCTTGCCGACGACGCGCGGTCACCTTGAACTGCAGGACCAGCCCGTCGCCGTATCTTCCATTGCGGTGCGCCGTCTGGAGGCGGCTGGCGCAGTGATTTTTGGCAAGACCAATGTGCCGGTGGATCTGGCGGATTGGCAAAGTTACAATCCGGTTTATGGCACCACCGCCAATCCGTGGGATCCCGATCATACCCCAGGTGGGTCCTCAGGGGGGTCCGCGGCTGCTCTTGCTGCGGGGCTGACAGGCTTCGAGATCGGCAGCGACATTGGCGGTTCGATTCGCGTACCCGCCCACTTCTGCGGCGTCTTCGGTCACAAGCCAACCTTTGGCCTGCTACCAAACTATTCTGACCCAGCGACCAGCTCCGCTGCTGGCACGGACATCTCCGTGATCGGCCCCTTAAGCCGCTCCGCCCACGACCTTGCGGTCGCGCTCGACATCATGGCTGGTCCGGATCCGGACGAAACAGGACTGACGCTGACCCTCCCGGCTCCGCGGTTTTCCAACCTTCGAGATCTGCGCGTCGCTGTCTGGACCGACCAGCCGGGACATGTGACCGATGCAGAGACAACTGCCTGCCTCCATGCGCTAAGTGATGGCCTGGAGCGGCAGGGTGTAACCGTCAGCCGCACCGCCCGACCTGAAATAGACGCGACGGCTGCCTACCAGCTATATCTCCGTCTGCTTGACGCCGGCTGGAGCGGTCGCAGTACTCAGGAAGCGATCCAGAGTAAACGTCGAAAGGCTGCGGCTTTACCGCCCGACGACAATGGTGCGACCGCGATCATGACCCGGGCCGTCGACATGCACCACCGCACCTGGCTTGGGCTCAACGAACAGCGCTTTCGCTGGCGCCGCAGTTGGAGCGCATTCTTCCGCGAATGGGATGTGTTGCTGTGTCCTGCATTCAGCTCAGCGGCCCTGCCGCATCGCCAGGACGGCGCCCCCGGCGACCGGCGCATCCTAATCGATGGGCACGACATCGACTACAACGACCTGCTGTTCTGGCCCGGCCTGATTGGAGGCTATCATCTGCCTGCCAGTGTCGCACTGATGGGAAAGACAAGTGCCGGCCTTCCACTCGGGGTGCAGATTGCCGGCCCGCTCTATGGCGATCGCACGACGATTGCCGCGGCTGTTCTGCTGGAGCAGGCCTGGGCCGGATTCAAGCCACCGCCAGGCTGGTAGTCCAATCCGCTAATTAGGCCAGGGAGAGCATAATCTTGCCGATGTGCACGCTTGACTCCATCAGCCGGTGTGCCTCCGCAACCTGAGCAAGTGGGAAGGTCGCATGGATTACAGGTTCGCAGCGCCCTGCGTTGAGAACCGGCCACACAACCTCGCGCAGTTCGGCCGCAATTGCACCTTTTTGCGCAGTAGTTCGTGGTCGCATTGTTGAGCCGGTGATTGTCAGTCGCTTGACCATGACCTGCACGAAGTCAAACTCCTCCACCTTCGATCCCTGCAGAAACGCTATCATAACCAGCCGCCCGTCAATCGCCAGGGAGCGAACGTTACGGGTCATATACGGTGCGCCGACCATGTCCAGAACCACGTCCACACCGCGGCCGTCTGTCAGTGCCTTCACTTCGTTAGCAAAATCATCTACGCGGTAGTTGATCGCGGCATCCGCACCCAACTCCACGCATGCCCTGCATTTCTCCGCGGAGCCGGCGGTGACAATGATGCGGGCTCCGAACTCTCGGGCAAGCTGAATGGAAGTCACTCCGATTCCGCTGCTTCCCCCATGAACGAGCGCGGTTTGGCCCTTGGTCAACCGGCCGATCTGGAACAGGTTCGCCCAGACAGTAAATGAGGTTTCCGGTAACGCCGCCGCCCGTACGGCGTCGTATCGCTCAGGCCAAGGCAAGCTTTGCAGTGCTGGGGCGACACAGTATTCCGCATAGCCGCCGCCGTTCGTCAGGGCACAGACCCGGTCGCCGACAGACCATCGTGTCACCTCGTTGCCGAGGGCGATCACTTCACCCGCCACTTCCAGCCCCAGGATCGGGCTTGCCCCCAGCGGAGGCGGATAGGAACCCTGTCGCTGCGCAATATCGGGCCGGTTCACGCCCGCCGCATGGACGCGGATCAATACTTCGTCGGGTTTGGGCACAGGAACCGAGCCGTTCGCCAGATCGAGCACATCGGAGCCGCCCGCACCATTGGCTTGTGCAAACGTCATGGTTTGAGGAAGCGACATCGGCGGCAGTCTCCGGAAAGAGTTCCTCAAAGTTAGGCAATCAGCGAACTGCGGCAATGGCAACGATGAGTTGTTCAGACCGCCCTATTGGAACCGCTCAGCAAGGGCGGCTAAAAAACATCAACACCAACGGAGGAAACACCATGAAAGTTCAACGCCACGGCGTCTCACGCCGTGGGATCATCGCTGGCTCGGCTGCAATGGCCGCATTCAGTGCAAAGGCGCAGACGCATTCGGAATCCGGAACTCCACCTAGCGTCATCACCAACCCACCGCGGCAGTGGGGACGAGAGGCGCCGCCGGAGATCTATCCGGATCCCGACATCATCGTTATCGATCCCGTGTTCAAGCAGTATCTGCTGGGCATCACCGCCATCCGCCGCATTGCCACCGGCTTCAAGTGGGCTGAGGGACCCACTTGGTCGAGCGAAGGCCAGTATATGGTGTTCAGCGACGTGCAGGCGAACATCCAGTATCGTTACGTGTGGGAGACAGGTCACACCAGCCGCTTCCGCGACCCTTCCTTCAACAGCAATGGCAACTCCTTCGACTTCCAGGGACGACAGCTCTCGACCCAAGATTTCAATCGCCGCGTTATCCGATGGGAACACGACGGCACCATGACCGTCATCGCCGACCAATTTCAGGGCAAGGGACTGAATTCGCCGAATGACCTGGTTCCGCATCCTGACGGCAGCATCTGGTTCACCGATCCGCCCTACGGTGACACCTTGTCGGAAGGCCATCCCGATGACGCCGGCGGCTCGACAAATCCGTCCGGCATCATGAACCCTAGGATCGGTGCGCCCGATGCCGGCCTGATTGGCGGCAAGAAGCGTGAGTTGCCCAACACGGTGTATCGGTGGGATCCGAGTGGCCGACTGGATGTGGTGGTCACTGAGGACCAGTTGCCTGATCCAAACGGTCTGTGTTTTTCACCAGACTACAAGACGCTATATATTATTAGCACTGGCAAAGGGCCGGGCGACACAGGGGCCGGCGGCAACGGCAACGTCTATGCTTTCGACGTTCAGGGCGCAAAGTTGGGTAACATGCGCCAGTTCACGGACATGATGGTCGATGGTGTTAAATGCGGTCCTGACGGTATGCGGGCCGACGTGTTCGGCAACCTGTGGATCAGCTCCAACACAGTGTTAGGCTACTCAGGCGTGCTCGTGCTGACGCCGCAGGGCAAGCTGATCGGACGCATACGTTTGCCCGAAGTGTGCGCCAACCTGACCTTTGGCGGTCCGAAGCGAAACATGCTGTTCATGTGCGCGAGCCAGTCGCTGTATCTTCTGCAAGTGCAGACTCAGGGAGCTGCCCCGGGTTAGGGTCTGCAAGAACCTCGATTAGCCGTAGTTCTGCGAAGTGCCCGGCAGTACCGCTGTGTCGGGTCTTCTGCGGAACGCCGTCAGGCAAGCATTAGATTACGTGCTTGGCACCCTAGTTGCATGTTCATCCATGGTCCGATGCTGACTGGGAATTCAGCCAATCAGCTAAAGCGGCATACGAATATAGGCTTGTGCTCTGATGCATGCCGAACCGTTCGCTTAGGTCAGGGTACGAGCTAACCGGCCATGACAGTCGATCCCGGCGCACACGCTTTTGGCGCCAGGCTAAGATGACGTCACTCAAGAGGAGTGTTGGTCCCCGACCGAGCCTCGGCGACCGGCTACAATCCCGCCCGCTGGTTGGGCAAGTGAACGCTGAACGAGCGAAGGGAGAACAAGATGTACCTCAAAGGCAAGGCTTGGCTTGGACACGACTTTTGTTCCGATGGCCTCCGAATGTCTGACATTGACCTCAAGCTGCTTGTCTCCTGAGCCATGGCGTTCCAAAGCCCCACTATTCAGGATCTGCAGGCCGGCGCAAACCGCCTCGGCCTGCCTCCCCTCGACAGCGCCATCGCTACAGCCATGTTGGCAGCCCTCGACAAGTCAGTTACGGCTATGCGTCAGCTTGATGCAATGTCCGATCCCGTCTTGTCGGGTTCCGATTCTAGTCCACGCCCTACCGGTCGGGCGCCGGATGCGACAGAGAATCCATTTGGAGCATGGGCATGGCTAGGGCCGATATCTGGCTCCGACAAAGGACTGCTGGCTGGCAAGTCGATTGGCATAAAAGACAATACTTCGGTGCGTGGTCTGCCGCTGCGCAACGGTTCGCGCGTATTCGATGGGTTCATTGCTGATTGTGACGCGACCGTCGTGGCCCGCATCCTGGCTGCCGGCGGCATCATCCACGGCAAGACAGTGTGCGAGAACCTCAGCTACTCGGGCCACAGCCACACGAGTTGGCCGCATCGTGTAGTCAACCCACACGCCCCTGGCCACTCCGCGGGTGGTTCCTCGAGCGGCAGTGCGGCCGCAATTGCAGCCGGCGACGTGCCGATGGCGCTGGGTTGCGATCAGGGTGGTTCAATCCGCATTCCGGCCGCGTGGTGTGGCGTCGTCGGCCTGAAGCCAACGCATGGTCTAGTCCCCTACACCGGTATCTGCGCACTGGAGGCAAGCATCGACCACTGTGGCCCGATGGGCGCAACGGTTGAAGACGTGGCTCGGCTGCTGACGGTTATCGCCGGGCCGGACGGAATGGATCCACGTCAGCCAGCTGCAATACCTGATGTCGATTACCTGTCTGCGCTGGGGCAAGGTCTGCGCGGACTGCGCATCGGCGTGATGAAGGAGGGCTTCGGCCGGGATGAAAGCGACCCCGAAACAGACAGCGCGGTGCGTGAGGCCATAGCAAGGATGCGGGCTGCGGGCGCCGAAGTTCAGGATGTGGCAGTGCCGGCACACGAGGAGATGTTCGCCATCTGGAATGCCATATGCGTCGAGGGGACCGCGGCCCTTATGTTTGGCGCCGGCACCGGTGGCTATAGCGAAGGCTATACCTCCATGGCTCTGCTGGATACGTTTGCCCAAGGGTGGCGGTTGCGGCCCGATGCGCTCAGCCCCTCGGCGCTGACGACGCTGCTGATGGGCGAGCATCTGCAGCATCAGTATCACGGCCGCTATTTTGCCAAGGCACAGACGCTGCGTGGCAAGGTTCGGGACGCCTATACTGCTGCATTCAGCGATTGCGACCTGCTGGCAATGCCCGCGGTTCCCTTTCCGGCATTGCCGATGCCGCCCGCGCAAGCGAGCTTTGAAAACATCCTGGCATGCGCCCTGCCGATGATCGGGAACACCGCGTCCACCAACGCCAGTGGCCATCCGGCGATCAGCGTGCCATGCGGCATGCGCAACGGCCTGCCGATCGGGTTGATGCTGGTCGGCCGGCACTTCCAGGACGCTGTGGTCCTGCGCGCGGCGGCTGGGCTGGAAGCCCTCGGCGACTGGCGCGGCTTCTGACCACGGCAATGAGATCAGCCTGAAGCGCGCGGCTGACGCGGCGCTTTTTATCACAGCAGGAGACAGACCATGAGCCCTGACGCCGTCCATTACCTCAGCCTGATGGATGTGTCGGCGGCGCTGCGCAGCGGCGCGCTGACATCGACCGGAGTAACCGAAGCACTGCTTGCTCGTATTGGCCGCTACGACGGCAAGCTCAAATCCTATACCACTTTAGTTGCCGATCGAGCCATGGCGAAGGCGCGCGAGGCCGACGCGGAGTTGAACAGCGGCTTCTGCCGCGGACCGTTGCATGGCGTGCCGATTGCCGTGAAGGACCTATGCTACACCAGTTTCGCTCCGACCGCGGCCGGCATGTTCATCCACAAGGATTTCGTGCCGCCTTACGACGCGACGGTGGTCGAGCGGCTGGAGCGGGCAGGTGCGATTATTCTGGGCAAGCTCAGCATGACCGAAGGTGCCTATGCGACCCACCATCCCAAGATGTTGACCCCGATCAACCCATGGCACGCGGAGGTTTGGACCGGATCCTCGTCGAGCGGGTCCGGGGCGGCGACGGCGGCAGGACTGTGCTACGCGTCGCTGGGTTCAGACACCGGCGGGTCAATTCGGTTTCCGTCCTCAGGCTGTGGATTGACTGGATTGAAGCCAACCTGGGGGCGGGTCAGTCGCTACGGAATCTGTCACCTGTCCGAATCCTTGGACCATATTGGGCCAATGACGCGCACCGCAGCCGATGCGGCCGCTATCCTCTCGGTGATCGCCGGCGCCGATCCGCATGACCCTACCGCCGTGCTGGATCCGGTTCCTGATTATCTCGCCGAAATTGGCGGCGGCATTCGCGGCCTCAAAGTTGGCATCGCCAAAGCCTACGCGTTTGACGGTATCGATGCCGAAGTGCTCGCGGTGCTGGAGGGCGCAGAGGAGGTTCTGGTCGCTCTGGGCGCGCGGCTAATGCCCGTAATCTTCCCGTCCATTGAGGCGGCTTCAACCGCGTGGGGGCACCTCTGTTCAGTCGAGACGGCGATCGCGCACGAGGCAACTTACCCCAGTCAGGCTGACGCGTATGGCGCTGGCCTTGGCGGCTTCATAGCTGCCGGTCGCAAAGTGACCCCCTTCGAACTCGGCAAAGCGCAGATCACCCGCGGCAAATTCGCCGGTGAGGTTGCCGCCATATTCCAGGACATAGATGTGCTGCTCGCACCAGTCATGACGACGCCAACACCGAGCGCCGCGCAGTGGATTGAGATGGTGAAGGGCGATATCTCGCACCTGTTGAGATATACGGCCGAGTTCAACTTTACCGGCCAACCGTCAATCACGTTGAACGGGGGCTTTGACAAGCGCGGAGCTCCAATCGGTTTCCAATTGATTGGCAAACACCTGTCTGAAAACCTATTGCTGCGCGCTGGCCATGCCTATCAATCACTGACGGAATGGCACGCCCGGCATCCCGTGCTGGACTGATACCGGCACGACCAGTTGCCACCGAGCGCTATAACCTGCAGGCAATGTCCAACGCCATCCGGATCAGCTTGTCGCTCGCCTCTGGCGTACGAAAAGCGCTGTGCGCAGACAAGGTAACGTTGGACAGCGTCGTCAGTGGATGGCCCTGGGGCATCGGCTCATGTTCAAACACGTCAAGCGCAGCATGACGTAGGTGGCCCGCCTGCAAGGCGGCGATCATAGCTTGCTGGTCAACGATTGCGGCACGTGCAGTGTTGACCAGAATGGCGCCAGGACGCATCTGGCGCAGTCGCTCGGCGCTTAAGAAACCATGCGTCTCGTCGTTCAGCAGCAGGTGCACCGACAGGACCTGGCTCTCCGCAAGCAAGTTGTCTAGATCAACGAAGCTGACGTGCGGCGACGCCTTGGCAGAGCGGTTCCAGGCTAGAACCCGCATTCCAGATCCTGCGGCGATACGAGCAACCTCGGCTGCTATGCCGCCGAAGCCAACTAGGCCCAGCGTTTTTCCCGTCAGCTCCATCCCTTCTGTGCGGATCCAGTTGCCGGCCCGCATGCCCTGATCCATACGGGCCAAGCCGCGAGCGGCGGCCCACATCAGGGCAATGGTGTGTTCAGCAACCGCTATGTCGCCGTAGCCTTTGATAGTGTGTACGGTGATGCCTAGGGCTGCGAGTTCCTCGGGATGCATGTAGCTGCGCGCACCTGTGCCCAGGAAGATAATGTGTTTCAGGCCGGTGCACGCACGCATCGCTTTAGTCGGCATCTGGGTATGGTCGTCGAAGCAGAAATCATACCCTGCGAGTAAAGCGGCCAGTTCGTCAGCGTGGATCTCGCCCTGCTGGTGCACGGTCATCGGCGGATCACCCGGGCGGGAAACACGATGGAAAACATCGGCCAGATCATCCACGGCATCCAAAAACAGGCCTTTCATCACCACTCCCCCTGACGCAGAACCGCCACAACTCTGCGCAACGATGCCTCTTGCGGCAAGAACCCTTCGGCTTTGATGCCCCCTGATCTGCTAAAGCAGTCGGAATGCCCCGCCCTACCCCGATCGTGCCCCGATTTGAAAAGCAGCGAGCAGCAGCGAAACAAGCTGTGGGCTTGGCCACGCACCTGAAGCCGGCCATCGTTACTCCGGCCGCCACGGCGGGTTTGTCAGTAGGTGCCCAGACGATGCGGGCAAGCGCCTCCGGACAGTCCAGGCGGCGGCGCATAATCGTGTGGCTGCTGCGCTGGGGATTCATCACCTCGGTGTGGGCAAGCTTGGCGATCTGCATCGCTGTGCTGTGGTTTTCCCGTGATCTTCCCCGCCCTGACTCGGCGCTGGATGCCGCACGGCGACCCAGTCTGACGTTACAGGACCGCGCTGGCCACGTCATCGCGACATTTGGCGACCTGGTAGGAGAACCGCTGCGTCTAAAAGATTTCTCGCCATTCCTGCCGGCGGCGGTGCTGGCGGTTGAGGATCGGCGGTTCTACCAGCACTTTGGTATTGATCCGATTGGCCTTCTACGTGCGGTCTGGACGAATGTGGCCGCTGGGAAGGTCGTACAAGGCGGCTCAACAATCACCCAGCAAGTGGCAAAAACGCTGTTCCTAACCAACGCTCGGACAATGAAGCGCAAGGTGCAGGAGCTGTTGCTTACCCTCTGGCTAGAGCGGCACTTTACCAAGCAAGAAATCTTCGAAATCTATCTGAACCGGATTTATCTGGGATCGGGCGCATGGGGAATGGATGCGGCGGCGCATTTATATTTCGGCGTCTCCGCACGGCATCTTACCTTGTCGCAGGCAGCAGTATTGGCCGGACTGCCACGCGCACCTTCACGCTTCAACCCGCGCATCAATCCAGCCGCTGCGGTCATCAGGGCGAAAGAAGTTCTGGCGGCGATGGTTGCCTCGAATGCAGCGACCGCCAACCAAGCGAATACCGCCATGGAGCACTTGACGTTCAGGCCGACGCCGTTGGCATCAGGTTGGTTTGCCGACTGGATTGCTGAGCAATCGCCGTTGCTGGTTGCGCCTGGCACAGACGCAGTATTGCGAACCACCCTTGATAGTCGCGAGCAGGCGGTAGCAGAAAGCCGTTTGGAGGCTGTGCTGGACGGTCCCGGTGCAGCAGCCAGGGTAGGTCAGGGGGCGGTTGTGATTCTTGAAGCAGTCTCTGGGGCGGTTAGGGCAATGGTCGGCGGACGTAGCTTTCGGGAAAGCCCGTTCAATCGCGCGGTCCTGGCGCGCCGGCAACCGGGTTCGGCATTCAAGCCATTTGTTTGGCTGACGGCACTGGAAGCCGGTCTGACACCGGACGACACAGTGCTTGACGCGCCGCTGCGGATCGGGACATGGCAGCCGATCAACCTGGAACGGCGCTATTTCGGCGAGATCACTCTGGACGAGGCGCTTGCTCTGTCGATTAATACCAGCGCGGTGCGACTGCTGCTGCGCTCCGGCGGCCCAAGAGCGGTGGCGGCGATAGCCACTCGACTGGGCATCAACAGCAAAATGCCCAACGATGCGTCCCTCGCGCTAGGCACCGGAGAAGTGGGACTTCTAGAACTGACGGCGGCTTACGCGCCTTTTTTCAACGGCGGCCACCAAGTGACGCCCTTCGGCTTGGAGCGCATACCTCATGAAAACCAGCTCGTCGTAGAGCCGGACCAGGCCGCGATGATGACGCGCATGTTAACTTCGGTGGTAGCACGTGGAACCGGCCGAGCGGCTGCGGTGCCCGGCATCCCCGTAGCTGGCAAGACTGGAACGACACAAGATTTTCGGGATGCCTGGTTTATCGGTGCGGTACAGGGTAAACTGATCGGCATCTGGCTCGGCAATGATGACAATCGGCCCATGGGGGGTGTGACCGGAGGCGGCTTACCGGCCCGGCTTTTTCACGAGATTGCCGTGGGCATCAACTAACGGGTTTAGTCAAAGCGCCCTATGTCAAGTAGGAACAGCGGAATTGTTACGACCGGCCTACCACGCATCACAAATTCGTTGGTAGCCGCCTGTAACCGTCTTTTGTGGTAGTGACACAAGCTGCCCCAGATCTATACCCTTCCGATCTTATGGCATTAGCACGTTAAGCAATGAAGGCTGCCAGCAAAGGCCGGTGCCACGTGGCATCAACGCCGGCTCCGAAGCTTGGTGATAGTATGCGGCTCGCCGCCCGTGGTTGTGGCAGGTGTCGTGGTCGCATAGTAAACACATACAATTATAGCCGCATGGACCTCGTCTCATTACCCTTGGTGCTGTTTTGGACACTGCATTCGGATTGAGCGCTACCATTCAAATCGTCAGGTAAGTTCGAGTGCATTCTCCCTCTCTTGCGAATCGCAAGGGTTCCGTCATCTGGATATTGGGAAGCTCTTTAAGGCCCGTCGTAATTGCTAATAATGTTGCGGATGGTTAATTTATTAATAGCAGATGACGAATTGCCGAGAATCCATCTTGGCGGTCCTGGGATGCTGGTGATCAACGCTTCGGTGAACCATCTCCCATAGCGAACTCCCGGCGTCTTATGTTACTATTTGAAGGAGAATATTATGCGTGTTCAGCTCCTGACGCTGCTTCTGGCGGTCGGCGTCTCAACAACAGCTACGGCTCAAAACCCGCCGAAATCGGTTCCTACGGACATTGGCAACCGAGCGAACGGCCGAGACTACCAGCCAACACCACACGAGGTTGCGCCTCGTGAGAAAGCTGAAGGCGTCGAACAATCCCCATCTAGCCAGCGTGCTACAAACCAGGAACTGTGGGAACTTGACAAGAATCTGCTTACAACTGAGGGGCTAAGCACAAAGAGCGTGCCACAAGTGACAGGGACTCGATGAGTCGGCGTTATGGGCAATGATGGACGCGCTGTCAGGACTTCCATTTGCCGCATATTCATATCCCAAGCGGTGTCTCTCGTGAAGCGGATGTGACGGCAAGCAGCGCGGAAGTTGCGCGTCGTGAGGGCCTGTTCAAATACCTTACGCATTGCTTGACCGAAGTCGGGAAGATCGTCCGGCTTACGAGATTTCACTAAGGTGCCAGCCACGACAACCGTCTGGTCAACCCAGTTCGCTCCAGCGTCTTTCAGATCGGTGCGCAACGAAGACCAAAATATTAGTGTGTGACACGAATGCCGCCTGCCTCAACTAACGTCCGCGAGCGATGGCAAATAGCCGCAATTGGCTTTTTGGACGCCACGAAGTGCCTGACAAACGCACCGGCCTTTTCATCAGCGCGCAACGTGTCGCGATTTACAATCTCACCGGCAATACCAAAGTGTCAGAACGACTCGCGGCAACGCTTGCTACATCGTGGTCAACTGTTAGCTTGTCGCCTTGTTATGATGATGCATCTCCTGTATTCGGCCGCTCTGTAACCCTCTAACGACATTTGCAAATACGTCCTTTAGCGCCTTAAATTATCCTTTCAACTCGACCTGCTCAACACCGTCAGTTGCCAGCACAGCGACCATTAGAGGCACGTCGCTTACCCTGACCTAATTCTGCGTTATGACCTGCGTCAGCAACGGCGACCGCAGAGCGGAGTTTCATGACAATGCTTCCATCCGCCTCGTATGCGCCCGACCGGGTTACAGTGGGTGAATGGAGATTCCCAGCAGCTTCTAAATGTGTCTATAGCCCTTAGCCACAGTGGCATCAGCGCTTTCAAGATGTTTACCGTCAATGATCTTGAAGCGACCATGCAGCAATCGTGACGCTTCCCAATAACGAGAAAATGCTTGCGTGAGTAAAATCGCGCATCATTTGCAAGCGTTCATCCTCCTCCGGAGAGTTCTTATGGATGATGTCTTAGACGGCCACGACCATGGCCACAGATATTTTGACGCGGAAGACCTCTCTGTTCGCTTTAGCGCCGTCCGTGACGCAACAGAGTTTTTGGCGTCAGGGCTTACGGCTGAAGATCAGTGCGTCCAGTCGATGCCTGACGCCAGCCCCGCGAAATGGCATCGCGCCCACACGACCTGGTTTTTTGAACAGTTTGTGCTGGCAAGTCAGATCCCAGGTTACTCCGTGTTCGACCGAGATTTCAGCTACCTGTTCAACTCTTATTATGAAGCTGTGGGTCCCCGTCATCCTAGGCCGGCACGGGGTCTGTTGACCCGACCATCCGCGGATCATATCACCTTGTATCGCCAATATGTCGACACCGCGATGCGGCGTTCTTTACCGAACATAAAGCCAAGTCTGCGGGCGGTTGTTGAACTCGGGATGCATCATGAGCAACAGCATCAAGAACTGCTGATAACCGATATGCTGCATGCATTCTGCAATCATCCTCTGTTTCCGGCGATGCTGCCAGATTGGAGAGAAATTGCTGACGACGCACGTGATGCAGGTTTTACTACTTGTCCAGGTGGGCTGCATGCTATTGGCCACGACGGACAAGGGTTTTGTTTCGATAACGAGACACCGCGTCATCAAGTGTTGCTGCAGCCATATCGTCTAGCCTCAGGGCTTGTGCGTAACCGCGATTGGCTTGGATTTATTCAGGATCGAGGTTATCAGACCTCCTCACTTTGGATGTCAGACGGCTGGGCAGTTGCGCAGACGAATGGTTGGGATGCGCCAATGCACTGGCGCTGGATTGAAGGCATGTGGCTGCAGATGGGTCCCGGTGGTCTGGTCCCTCTGCTTCTAGATGCGCCCGTACGTAACGTAAGCTGGTACGAAGCGGATGCCTTCGCTCGCTGGAGTAACGCGCGCTTGCCAACTGAATTCGAGTGGGAGGCAGCCTACGGCAATCCTAAGTTAGATGACATGACCGACCGTGTCTGGCAATGGACAGACAGTGCCTATCGACCATATCCAGGCTACCGTGCGGTCGCAGGCGCCATAGGCGAATATAACGGAAAGTTTATGATTAATCAGATGGTACTGCGCGGCAGTTCGACAGTTACCTCAGCCGGACATACACGTCCAACCTACCGAAACTTCTTTCATCCCGACAAGCGTTGGCAGTTCAGCGGCCTGCGTCTGGCAAGAGACCTGTAACAGGGAGGCAGACGTGCGCAACGATTCTGGCCTCGTTCCGCCACAACCGCACGCCGACATAGTCGAGATCGCGTTAGCTGGATTGACTGCTAGGCGGAAGACGTTGCCCGCTAAGCTGTTCTATGACGATGAAGGGTGCAGGCTATTCTACGAAATTACCCGATTGCCTGAATATTATTTAACTAGAACGGAAACCAAGCTTCTCTCTTCGATTGCTGCTTCGATCATTCCTACTGGATTTGACCAAGGTGCGCTGATTGAATTTGGCGGCAGCGACGAGTCAAAGGCTCGGATACTTTTAGACCTGCCTGGAGCGCCATTTTCTAAATATGTTCCAATCGACGTCGCCGCACCTGCCCTCGCTGCTGTCCAAAGCCGATTGAGGCGAACGCACCCAAAACTGAGGGTCGTGTGCATTGCAGCCGACTTCATGCAACCGCTCGTGTTGCCGGCGCTCAGTCGCTCACGGATGGGGTTCTTCCCGGGTTCGACAATTGGCAACCTTGATCCTACTGGAGCGGTGGCATTCCTCTCGGCAGCGCGCGCCTCGTTGGGTCGGGAGGCTTGGTTTTTGTTAGGTGCCGACCTGCGGAAAGATCCAAAGCTGCTGCTACCTGCCTATAATGACAGCTCAGGTGTAACAGCAGCGTTCAACCTCAACTTGCTTCGCCGGCTTAATCGAGAAGCTGCCGCTCATTTCGACTTGGCTGCCTTTCGCCACCAGGCAACTTGGAACGATGAGGCGAGTCGCATTGAAATGCACTTGTTCTCGCTTTGCGACCAGACCGTCGTTATCGCAGATACGTCGATCCAATTCGACGAGATGGAGTCTATCCACACAGAGAACAGTTACAAGCACACACCAAAAAAAATTGCCGAGATAGCTGCACGAGCTGGTTGGGAACTACATGAAAAATGGGAGGATCACGGTGGATTGTTCGGAGTATTTCTTTTTCGAAGCAACTAGTCAAGTTTACGAGTTAAATCCCGTCTAAACAATCTCAACTCAGGCACAAAATAGGCCGTATCAAACGCGATTTACTGAATTACTGTAGGATGTTAGCTGGGCCGAAGGATGTGAAGTGCCGTATGGGTCATAAGGATTGTGGCGGAGGAGAAGATGATAACACAACTCTCCTCCGATATGCTCGATTTGCTTGGATTAGGCGGCCATCTTCGTCTGGTCACCCATCAGGAAAGCGCGCAACTGCAATCGTGCGCGATGGACTCGACTTTTGAGCGTGCCTATGGCGCAGCCCGTTTGCTCTGCAGCATCCTCATAGGACTTCTCTTGAAGCACAATCATAAACAGCGCCTCGCGTTGATCTGGCGGCAATCGATCGAGTGCCCAGCCCAACTCTCGCAGGGCAGTTCTATCTTCATGCGCCGCGGCAACGGCCACCTCGGGCATGTTTTCCATGTCTGTGAATTCCCGTTTGCTTCGCACACTGCTAATAAAATGGTTGATCATGATGCGGTGCACCCATGCAGAAAAATTCGTTCCAGGTATGAAGCAATCCTGCGCAACTAGGGCTTTGGTGGCAACGTCCTGAGTTAGGTCGTCAGCCGAAGCTCGATTACGGGTCAGTGCCAAGGCCCACACGCGCATTTTTGGCATAAATGAGATAAGCTGGTCGTGAAATTCCTGCGGCATCGGACGAAACCTCCTGATCATTCAAGCCCCGCTTGTAGGTGTCACCTGAGGCGCAATGCTTTAGTGTGCAAGGTACCTGACATGACGGTGATGGCTGAATTAGACGATATGTAGCGCAGCACGTAATTATACTGATTACGTTATTATAATAACAATCTGCCGCAGTACTTTGCTTGTCGCGCAGGGACGGTCATACTTATGATGCCGGCTAACATAAAGAGAGGTCGACGTGCGCCTTGCCCTATCGGCCATGGCAGCGGCTTCAGGCCTGTTGCTGCTGGCCCTCGCTTTCTACGGACAACCAGCCGCTTACATCCAACAGGCTCGTACGCAGTGGGACATGTTGATGGATTATCCTCTGCCGCAGCAACAGCAAGGCGACACACCTACCCCTTCCGGGCCGATGGACGAGACTTCCGGTGCAGGAGAGACGGCGGACGCACAGCGTGTCGTTCGCCTCCAAGAGGAGGTCACGCGCCTTGAGGCAGAGCTTGCCGCTCGGCAGGCCAACTTGCAACAGCCGATCGGTCTGCCGTCTCCATCGGATCAAGGGCTGCAGCCACAGGCTTCCAAGACCGCTCCAACCGTTGTCGGCGCCACAAGAATGTCGGCAGCAACTCAGCAGCCGAATATCTCAGAGGCGCCCCCCTCGCTATTCCCACCATCGATACCAACGCGGCCGGAGGGTCCTGCGTTATCGCCTAGCGCGATCAGCTCCGCTCCTCTAGAGGTGGTTACACCGGGCTCATCGACTGCTACGGGTTCGTCGGCGGCTGGCCCTTCCAAGTCACGCGAGGCCGAAGCCTCGAATCAGAGGACTGATTCCACGCAGGCAGGATCGCGACCATCACGCTCTGCAGCGGCAGCACGCACAACCACCGGATCAGATCGCCGCGACAGCAGCGATAATCCCTCGCCGCGGTCAGACCCAACCAGATCCGACATACCGAAAGCGGACCCAACTCGGTCGACATCGACAAAGCAGGTCACTCAAAAAGCTATTCCCGCGCCCCCACCGCTTCCGCAGACGCCCCAGCAGCCATCATCAACAAAACAGCAGGCCGCAGATGAAAGTGAGGCTGTGCTGGCTCGCCTACGGCAGAACGCACAAGGTGCGCCACCTGTTCAACTCACAGAACGTTCAGCTTCGTCCGAACCTCGGCTTCGTTCAGGCACTTCTACTACGGTATCTAGGCTGAATGCGGCACAAGCTGCACTGGGAAGCGGCCGGGTCGAAGAGGCTCGCCGCCTGTTACAGGAGGCACAGTTGCAGCTGGTCTTCCGTCCGATGGACACCGCCGATGAGGAGCCCGCAACGTCCGGACACAGTGCCGCCGATGTTGCCCGCGCGCTTGAAGCCCTAAGCGCCAGCGACATGCCCTCTAGCCGACGCTATATCGATGCTGCAGTGGACGATCTATCCGGCAGCACGATCGCTCCCAGATTGCAAGATGCTAGTCGCCATAACCCAGGTTATGCTCCTGCCTATCCACCGCGATAGCCACGCAGCGGATAAATACCCTGCGGCTTATCTGACATGCCATAGAAACTGACACGTCAACATGCAGCCTTAACGAAGCTGTTACGTAAACCGGTGAGAAAATACGCTGTAGTTCAATGCGAACTTCTGGCACAAGGCTTGCTTGTTTCGACCGGTGATCATTTAATTGAGAGTGTTAGTCGGCGCGGCAACACAGAGACGGCACCGTCCAGACCATTCGGCAAAGGTTCGACATATGAATGATAGATCTATTCCAGTCGCTCAGCGCTGGCATCCGGTACGTGCCATCAAGACGGAGTTTGGGCTGCGTTCGGCTGGAACAGCTTTTGCCGCAATCCTTACGCTTGCAGCCTGCTCTCCTGTGCCAAGTCTCCCACCCGCCCCGATGGAGCCAGAGGTACAAAGTTACAATGCAAATCTGCCGCCATACCGGATTCAGGTGGGCGACGTTCTCGAAGTCCGCTTGCTGCTAAATCCCGAGCTGAATGAGGAGGTAACCGTCCGCCCGGACGGTCACATCTCCACCACCGCTGCACAGGACGCGCAGGCTTATGGACGCACACCTGCGGAGTTAGCGGAGACGTTGCGCGGCATCTACGGCCATGATTTGCAGAACCCGCGTGTGTCCGTCGTCGTCCGATCGTTCGCGCCAACACGGGTATACGTGGGTGGTGAGGTCAACACCCCAGGTGAGTTCATCACCGTCGGACCAACGCTGACGCTTTCGCAAGCCATCGCGCGGGCCGGCGGTACCAAGTTGAGCAGCGACGACACCTCGGTCTTTGTCATCCGAAGAGGGCCGAACGACAAGCCGCAGTTCATGTCCGCCCGCTGGAAGGCTGTACGTCAGGGAATCGACCCCAACGCCGATATCCGCTTGGCGCCTTATGACGTTGTCTACGTCCCGAAACAGGGCATTGCGGAGGTTTATCAATACTACAATCAGTATGTTGGACAGTTTGCCAATCCCAGCTTTGGATTCTCCTACCTGCTGAATCCGACCACCACCACCGGCGGTGTGGTTGCCACCGGAACTGCTGCATCGACAACAGTCGGCCGTTGAGAGGCTGAAGCGCTGGGTCTGGCAGCGCCTCATCCTGGCGCGTGATCCTTGGGATCTAGCTCACCCGACCAACTCGCTGACAAGCAGCATGGGGGCTAGATCTGGTCAATCTGCACTCCGCCCGAACTCAGCTCGGAGTGCACGCTGGAAGCTGACCTGGAGAATGCGCGCTAATGATCAAAGGCAGGTATCAGACCAGAGTTTCAAGCCTTACCAGATGAGAACGGCGGCGATTGGCCAGGGCTTCGCCGGTTCGACTGATGCCCGATTCACTGCCGCCACAGACGAGGCCGGCTGGGTGGTAAGACCAGTTAGTAGAGTAAACGATATTGATAGCCATATATTGTCCAACTGGTTGATCGGGGCAGTCGCCCGCGGCATCGACGCCATCATTGATCTGTCAGCACGACCTTGGAATGTCACCGGTGCTAAGGCGATCTTGGGGGTTTTTGAAGTTGCCCGGCCCCGCGCCTCCTGGCTGCTCGTGCTTAGTGGCGACGGGGGATGGGTACTGATCCGCCGCGCCGGCGATTTCATCTCGGACAGCACGACCTTCTTGCCAGCGCTGTTGGCGATAATTGATCACGAGGCAGGTTCAGGCAATACATGAACAAGCTGATAGCAAGCCTCAGATGCCCCGTATTCAACCGCAGGCGTAAAGCGGTCGTCGTTTGATTGGCGCCTCGGCTAGACCGCGCTTCAGCACGATGTCGTGGCGGCGCAGCATTCGATAAAGTGTTACCCTGGAAACGCCCAGCGCGTCGGCGGTCAAGGTGATATTTTCTCCGCTACGCTCTAGCATTAACAGCAGCGCAACGCGTTCCTCGGCGGAGCCTGGTTTCGGTGTGGCTACTGCGCTTGCTGAAGTCGTTGCAAATTCTGGCGTTCGCTGGGCATCTAATCCTTCGAGGCTCGGCAGCTCAATCAGCGGTCCATCACTGACGATTACGGCCCGGCGAACCATCGACATCAACTGCCGTACGTTGCCGGGCCAATGATAGCGGCGTAGAGCATCCATTGCCTCGGCCGAGAAGCCGGCAACATGGCAGCCGAAATCCTGACCAGCGCGAAACAGGAAGTGGTTGGCCAATGATGCTATGTCTTCGGGCCGCTCACGCAGTGGTGGCACGGGCAGCGTAAGAACGTTCAAGCGATAGAACAGGTCCTCTCGGAAGCGGCCGTCAGCAATCGCCTGACCAAGACGCACATTCGTGGCCGAGACAACCCGGACATCCAGACTTATGGTTTCACGCCCACCGACCCGGCGTATCTCACCCTCCTGCAGAAAACGCAGTAGATGCCCCTGCAGATCAAGCGGCATATCGCCAATCTCATCAAGGAAAAGCGTGCCGCGTTGCGCAACCTCAATCTGACCCAGACTACGAGCGAAGGCGCCGGTGAAGGCTCCTTTTTCATAGCCAAACAACTCTGAGGCGACAAGGCCGGCTGGGATTGCCGCACAGTTCAACGCCACGAATGGACCTTGCGTTCGGCGGGAGCCATCGTGGATGGCGCGTGCCAGCAATTCCTTTCCAGTCCCGCTTTCACCCGTAATAAGGACCGGTTCATCGGTTTGCCCGAACCGCCGCACCAGCGACATAACGCGATGCATCGCCGCACTCTCGCCAACAATTGCTGACGACCCGCAGGCCCGCGGATTTGGGACGGGCCCGATCGTCTTGGACAGCCTCCCTAGCAGGGTGGGATCCTCAGCGGCACGGTCTAGAAGCAGGCGCGCCAAGCGTTCCGCCGGCAGGCGTGCCAAGTCGTTAAAGCTGACGTTGCTTATCGGGGGGCCGTTGAGCTCGGATGGCAAAAATGTTTCCGGTGCAGTTAGCCGGCTTTCAGACATTCTGGATCGTTTCCACTCGTTACGTTAAGCGCGTCTGGCCTGTGATGTGCTGTGTTATCGGAAACCTCGCGCATGCGGGATCACGAGATCGTGGAATTGACCAATCAGAAATGGAGCGTGACAATATCGCCGCCATGCTACCCGATGCAAGCCATTCGGCTGGCAAAACGCCAGTCGACATCACCCTGCCGCTAGTGCATCCGTTCCCTGCGCGTTACTATAATACAAATAGCATGACAACTTGTTCTGGTAGCTATCCGACTTTGCCGTGTTAGAGTCGCTTCATGCGCTTGTCAGCCTATCTCTCGCTCTTGATGGCCATCCAGGCATCTTCGCTTCATGCGAGTATAGCAAAATAACGGTTCCGGGTCAGCGGGTCCACCTACGTAGATGCAGCGGCATCAAACAGTCCGCACCCAGTGCAAAGTCGGTCAGCCAGACCCAGCCGCATGGTGCGAGACTGCCATCAACGGCGCCGAAAGCATCAGCAAGCTGCCCCCGCGCAGGTTGCGACGATGGAAGAGAAGAGGCGATTAATTAAGCGAAGTTACAAGCCGCTGTAGCATCCCACGCACCGCTCGGCTTCATTCATCTGAGCGTTTCGGCCAGGTCACTGGCAATCCGAGCTGTAGATTAGCACCCGCCAAATGTTCAAACCTCGCAGCCGGCGTCGCGCAACAGTTCCTGCACCGCGCCGAGTGGAACGTCGGCGCAGGTGAAGGCCTGACCAATGCCACGTGTCAATACGAAATGCAGCGAGCCGTCACGCATCTTCTTGTCACGGCGCATATGGCCGATCAGGCTCGTCGCAGAGAAGCGGCGGTTCAGCATCGACAGCTCCGCCGGCAGGCCGACGCCGGCAATATGGCTAACGACCCGTTCGGCCTCGGCTTGTGGACACAGGCCCAGGCGGGCGGAGAGCCTGAACGCGAGCCCAAGGCCGATCGCAACGCCTTCGCCGTGCAGCAAACCGCCGTCGTAGCCGTATTCGGCCTCCAGTGCATGGCCGAAGGTATGCCCCAAATTGAGCAGCGCCCTGCCATCGTTCGGCTTCTCCTCACGCTCGTCATTTCCCACGACGCTAGCTTTGAATGCACAAGCGCGCTTGATTGCTTCAGCCTGCGCATCACTGTCGCCAGAGACGACGGCTTGCCCGTTGCGCTCACACCAGTCGAAAAAGACTGCGTCGCCGATTAGCCCCACCTTGGCAATTTCGGCATAGCCGGCCTTTAGCTCACGTGGCGGCAATGTGCCCAAGGTGGACGTATCAGCCAAGACGATGCGAGGCTGATAAAACGCGCCGACCAGGTTTTTGCCACGCCTGGTGTTGACCCCTGTCTTGCCCCCGACTGACGAATCGACTTGCGCCAGCAACGTGGTTGGGATCTGGACGAATGGCAGCCCGCGTAGCGTCGTCGCTGCCGCGAAACCGGCAAGGTCGCCGATCACCCCACCGCCCAGGGCAATGACAGCAGTGCGTCTCTCAACGCCCGCGTCTAGCAGCCGGTCGACGACATCACCATAACTGGTCAGGCTTTTCGATGCCTCGCCAGGCTTCACGATGATCGCGCTCGCGCTGATAGCGGTCTGGCTGAGGCTTTCTAAGAGCGTCTGCAGATGCAGTCTTGCGACAATTTCGTCGGTCACCACCACAGCTCGCTTCTGCGGCAGTTTTGAAGCGAGCAGAGCACCCGCGCGCGCCAGCAGGTTCTCGCCAATTACGACATCATAACTGCAAGACGATAGGGTAACTGATACCCGTCGAGCCGGCTGCCAACCAAGCAGCACGCTCACGACATCAGAGGTAGTGATCTCGGGCGGTTCATCACCACAGTCAACCACGACATCAGCCTCGGCATAAACAGGGTATCGCAGCTCCATCAACTCCCGCAGGGTTTGCTCGTGGTCTCGTCCAGCGAGCAAAGGACGGTTATCACGCATAACGACTCGGCGGACCAGCGTGGGCAAGGCACAGCGCAGCCAAACCGAAACAGCCTCTCTTTGTGTGATCGCTCGGGTGTCGGGATCGATGAAGGCACCGCCGCCGAAAGCCAGCACGATTGGATCACCGCCCAGGAGCCGGCGGATCACCCGCCTCTCGCCGTCGCGAAACGCTGCCTCGCCATAGCGCGCAAAAAGCTCGGGTATGGTGCAGCCGGCCGCCAGCTCGATCTCCTGATCCGCGTCGCGGAACGGCAGCCCCAGCCGCGCGGCCAGCCGTCGACCGATCGAAGTCTTGCCAGCCCCCATCAGTCCGACAAGGACAATGCTGCGGCCGGCGAGCGTCTCGGGGACGGGAATCGTTTCCCGCAAAGCGGTGTTGCGTGTCATAATTCGAGACGGTAGCACACCGGCGACGCAACAGGCGACTGCCTACGTATTGGTCAGCGGCGGTGCAACGCATTCCAGGAGCCTCAATGTTTCGGATTTTCTTCTTTATCGTGCTCGCAGGATTGGTGGCGCTTGCGGGCGGTGTGCTGATGCTGGGCGTTTACCCCCCCGCACCACATCCGCAAACGATCGAGAAGGTTGTGCCGAACGACAGATTCTCGACGCACTAGCCATGCATCCTCGCATTGAAGCTTTTTTGGAGATGCTACTGGTCGAGCGCGGCGCGGCGCGCAACACCATCAAATCCTACAACCGCGACTTGAGCGATTTCGCTGAGCATACAGCGGCAGCCGGCCACTCCATCGATACCGCGGACTCGCAGATCTGTCATGCCTATCTGGCCTCGCTCCAGGCTCGTGGTTTGTCCGCCCGTACGACGGCCAGACGGCTGTCCGCGCTACGACAGTTTTATCTATTCCTGCTGAAGGAAGGGATGCGCCGGGACGATCCCACGAGCCAACTGGATACCCCCAATCTGCCCCAGCCACTGCCTAAATTTCTTTCCGAGCAAGAAGTGGATGCGCTGCTGGCGGCCGCAGCCGCTAAAGCGGGGCTTACTGGCGCAGTAGCTCGCGCGGCGCTGGAGCTGCTTTACGCTACCGGCATGCGCGTCTCAGAGTTGCTGTCGCTGCCGCGTTTGATGTTAGCTTCCGAACCTGAGGTGATCGTCATCAAGGGCAAGGGTGGCAAGGAACGGATGGTGCCCTTGTCGGTAGCAGCGACGGCAGCGGCCAGAGAATTGCTGGTTGCCAAACATTCAAGCAGTCACTGGCTGTTTCCCGGACGCGATCCGAGCCGTCCATTAACCCGTCAGGGATTCTTTTTGCTGCTGAAGCAGGTTGCGGTGGAGGCCGGACTGGACCCGGAGCGCGTGTCGCCGCACGTGCTGCGGCATTCCTTTGCCTCTCATATGCTGGCTCGGGGAGCCGACTTGCGCAGTTTGCAAATGCTGCTGGGACATGCCGATATCTCCACAGTGCAGATCTACACGCATGTACAGACAGAACGGCTTCGCCAAGTGGTCGAGACGCATCATCCGCTAGCAAAGCAATGAGCCCCTTGAACAAGCGAAAACCGGCTGGATCAATTCGCTCTGTCGCTGAAGATGCCGAAGGTTGTAATGATAATGCCGACTCTGTCACCCGGGCGGAGTCGGCTGAGCGGGAATCCCCTGCATCTGGTTTTTAGCCCAGGGCCCGCGGAAGCTGAGTTCGCATCCGTCTCTGAGCCTTTGGCAGTCGCGGCCATGTTCAGCTAAGCGGCTAGCGCCGCAACGGCCTGGAGCCACTTGCGCGACTGCCGCAGAGCAGCGGCACAGGCAAAGCCTGTACTGTTTCAAGCGCTCATGCTGCTGGCTCTGGACAATCGGCGGTGGGGCAGCGCATAGCACCGGGCCAAGCTGTGATTGCTGCCCAGGAGCCTTGCGCGCACGACCATGATGTATTTCAGCCGCATGAAGACCACCCTGGTTTTGGGCGTCTGTCTGCTGGGCCTGCTGCTAGGGGTGCCGAACCTGTTTCCTTCCCCGGCAAAATGGCTGCCCTGGCGGACCGTGCATCTCGGTCTCGATCTGCGCGGTGGGAGCTATCTGCTGCTGGAAGTCGACATGAAGGCGGTGGTTAAGGAACGGCTGGACAGCTTGGCCGATGGCGTCCGGCAGGCGCTTCGTCCGGGGCAGATCTACTATCAGGCGCTGGATACCCAGCCAGATCAAAACCGGGTGCTGCTTAAGCTGCGCGATCCCCTGAAAACTCAGGCTGCGGCGGCGGCTTTGCGGCCGCTGATCAGCCAGGACCCATCGACTGGCCAGCCCGATATGGCAATCGCTTCCGACCCTGACGGCGCCATTACACTGACCCTGTCTGCCACAGCATTGGCCGCGCGGGCGACCGGGGCGGTGGATCAGTCAATCGAGATTGTTCGGCGGCGTATTGATGAGACCGGAGTGGTGGATCCGCAGATTACCCGCCAGGGGCAAAATCGGATCGTCGTGCAGTTGCCCGGCGTCGGGGATCCGGACCGGATCAAGCAGCTTATTGGCAAGACGGCGCATATGACGTTCCGGCTGGTTGATGAAACCGCCAACCCGTCTGCCGGGGGACCGCCCCCACCAGGGGACGATTATCTGCAGATGCAAGATAACTTGAACCAGAAGATCGCTGTGCGACGGCGGATTGACGTGGACGGCGCCGACCTGACCGACGCTCGGGCTGGCACCAATCCTGAAACCGGTGAGTGGGTGGTCAACTTCACCTTTAACTCCGTCGGCGCTCGGCGCTTCGCAGACGTCAGCCGAGCCAATGTAAATCACCGATTTGCTATTGTACTGGACGACAAGGTGATCTCTGCCCCAGTGATCCGCGAGGCAATTACCGGCGGAAGGGGTCAGATCAGCGGCTCGTTCACCGCCGCCTCGGCAAACGACCTGTCAGTCCTGCTGCGTGCCGGCGCCTTGCCTGCTCCTCTGACAGTGGTGGAGGAACGCTCCGTCGGTCCCGAACTGGGGGCGGACAGCATCCGTGCCGGGGCAATTTCGCTGATTGCTGGGTTCCTGTTTGTCATTGCGTTCATGGGATTTTTCTACGGGCTGTTTGGCTGGTTCGCCAATCTGGCTCTGGTGGTCAACCTGATCCTGCTCCTGGGTGTAATGTCGCTGCTGCAGGCGACGCTGACCCTGCCGGGAATGGCAGGTATCCTGCTGACCCTCGGTATGGCGGTGGATGCAAACATCCTGATCAATGAGCGCATTCGTGAGGAACAGAAATTGGGGCGCCCACCTTTAGCAGCGCTGGAGCACGGCTTTTCACGAGCGTACAGCACCATATTCGACAGCAATGCCACGGCGTTTCTGGCGCACGTGATGCTATTCGTCTTCGGCTCCGGCCCGGTGCGCGGGTTCGCTGTTACCATCACGGTGGGCATTGCCACATCGCTGTTCACGGCCTGGATGCTGACCCGGCTTCTGGTATCACGCTGGTATGTTGCAACACGGCCAAAGCTGCTGCCGGTTTGAGGTTGCTGCCCATGTTCATCAAGCCCCGCCTTCGCCTCGTTCCGGACAACACCCGCATCCACTTCATGCGGGGCCGCTATCTCGGGCTGATCGTTTCCGCCATTCTCTCCACCGCGTCGGTGCTGCTGTTCTTTTATCCAGGCCTGAATCTAGGGATCGATTTCTCTGGGGGTGTTGTGATGGAGGTGCGGACCCAGGGACCGGCAGACTTTACCAAGATCCATTCGGCGCTGAGCGCAGAGCACATCCCTGACCAGGGCGTACAGCGCTTTGGCGATCCGTCAGAGGTTCTCATCCGACTGGGCGCAACATCATCCGAGCAGGCAACGCAGGCAGAGGTAGGCCGTGTGCGTGCGGCGCTGGAAAAAGGCGTGCCGGGCGCCCGCATCGAGCGGACTGATGCGGTAGGTGCCAGCGTCTCGGCTGAGCTGTTCCGCAACGGGCTATTGGCACTCGGCATCAGCCTGATGATGATCCTGGTCTATATCTGGTTCCGCTTTGAGTGGCAATTCGCTGTTGGAGCGGTGGTGACGCTAATCCTGGATGTCACCAAGGCGATCGGCTTCCTGGCCCTGACGCGGATCGAGTTCGACCTGGTTATGGTGGCGGCGATATTGACCGTGCTGGGCTATTCTACCAACGACAAAGTCGTCGTCTATGATCGTGTCCGCGAGAACCTGCGGAAGTACAAATCCATGCCGCTTCGCGAACTGATCGACCTGTCGATTAACGAGACCCTGAACCGAACGCTCGGCACTTCGATGACGGTTTTTCTCGCCAGCCTGCCGCTGGCCTTGTTTGGCGGCGAGTCGATCTCTGGATTTGCCTGGGTCATGCTGTTTGGGATCGTTGTCGGCACCTCATCGTCGATCTTCATCGCCGCGCCTATCCTGCTGTTCCTGGGTGAACACCGGCTGCGGCGAGAGGCAGCAGCCCCAGTTATCGCCAAGCCTGTTCCCGCAGCGCGGCCGTAGGATCGTCCCAATGGTCTACGGAGCATTCTCAACGGACACCACCGACGGTTCACCTCCGTCGGCTTGACCGCTACCAGGCATCCGCCATGAGTCGCACCACGCTAAAGGTCAGCTATCCTTCGGCAACTAAGAACATTCCCTTTCAATGCAATGCCGAAGCGCGTAAGGACCTTGTCGGGCAACTTCATATTAGATTCGAAACTCCTGGCGTTGCTCAACGTGCGATCACGGAAGCCGGCGCCAGAACGATCGCTTTGGATTGTCTTTGCGACGAGAGCGGAGCAAGGCACCGGCAATCGGGACGATGGCGCTGATCGTCAGTGCACTTCTAGCTTCCTGCAGCGCCTGCTGTCGAACTTGCAGCGCGTCACGTTCACCGCGCGAAGGGGCAGATCTGATGCCCAGTATGCCGAATATTACACTCAGCAGAAGGTTCATGCCAAGCATGATCAATGTGGCGTAGATGGGTGCGACATACATGCTTGCGACCTGCCAACCCGCGACATTGGCAAAGGTAATCACCGCGAGGAGGAAAATTGCCGCGATCAGGCCCAATGCCACCCGCATCCCCTGGCGCTTCAGCATATACTGAATTCGCAGAAGCTCTGCTTGGGCGGCGACCTTTGCGAGGTTAGCGGCCCGCATGGTGCAGGGCCCATTCAGAGATCATTACGTGCTCCGTCACGAAACAATATGCTTAAGTCACAAGGCTTTAGTCACAAGGCTTTCCTATTACTCAGAGCCTAGACACAACAGGAAGCAGATCAATCTTTCTGCTTAACATCCCAACTTTGGTGTTCACTGCTTACCCCGCACAGGTAGTTGCTTGCTTCTACATTCGCTTAGCCGGTGACAGGCTCGGCGGCATTAAGCGCATTCGACTGCTTTCGGTTCCCCTCTCCACTGCCTCATCAGCACAACATTACGTGCTACGACTCTAGGCGATGATCGAATGGCAAGGGATGATGTCATCTGCCGATACTGCTGGAACAGCCGCGCGTCCACAATCTCCAGCCAGCTTCCAGCCGCGATCCTTCTGGACGGCGTTCGGCTGCTATGCGGCTTGATGCGCTCCAGGTGGCGCCTAGGACGATAGCGGTCTTGGGCGAGGCTCTGTCTTATTCAGCCGCACTATTGGCGGCCGAACTTTGGCTACCGCTGTTCAACCGATCGCTGATTTCCAGATGCAAGTGCCGGCTTACCTCAAGCGTGCCTGAGAAATTAGATGGCGCTGCGGTGCGTGCTGCTTGCGCCGACGGGACGCCTGTAATCCCGGGGGTGGCAGCCGCGGCCACTCCGGTGCGCTGACTATTCCGATGGCCTTCTGGCCAGCGGCGACAAGACTTTCACGACACGTTAGGCGAAGCAGCCGCAGGCTACACTGCCAAATTGCGTTCGTGGTGTTGTGCCTGACGAGGCGATATACTGCACTACAAAATGTCGGAGGGCGTCACAGACGCTGTCAGCCGGTTGCTAAAGTATGCAAAGCCCAGCCGCAAAATCTGGCGCGCCCGGAAGGACTCGAACCTCCAACCCCCAGATTCGTAGTCTGGTGCTCTATCCAATTGAGCTACGGGCGCAGTCAGGCGCGGGGATGTAGCCGAACCCCCTCCAGGTATCAACCCCTCAGCATATGATAACGCTCAGCCCGGTCCTGGTCATGAACAGTGGCTTGTCAGCCATTGCGATCCTGCCATCGGGGTGGCCAAAGACCTCACGAGGCGAGCTTGTCCAGTTCGCGTAGGATTGACTCTCCCATCACGCCCGTACCAATCCGGGCACTACCGGGCGCCATAATGTCTGCGGTGCGCAGGCCGTTTTTCAGCACGTTCACGCAGGCTTTTTCAATCATGTCGGCGTGCTCTTCCATGCCGAACGAGTAGCGTAGCAGCATGGCGAAACTCAATGTCTGCGCCAGCGGGTTGGCAACACCCTTCCCCGCAATATCAGGGGCACTGCCGTGAATCGGTTCGTACAGGGCGTGGCGCTTGCCGGACGGCTGTACTGAACCCATGGTTGCCGAAGGTAGCATCCCAAGACTGCCAGTTAACATGGATGCAAGATCCGACAGCAGGTCGCCGAAAATGTTGGAGGTGACAATGATGTCGAACTGGCGTGGGTTGCGAACCAACTGCATGGCACAATTATCCGCATACATGTGACTCAGCTCAACCTGCGGAAACTCACGTTCGTGCAATGCGGTAACAGTCTGCCGCCAAAACAGGCCGGATTGCATCACGTTGGCCTTCTCTACGCTGCAGACCCGGTTCTGCCGCTTCGCCGCAAGTTCGAAGGCGACACGGGCCACTCGCTCAATCTCATTGGTCGTATAGGTCTCCGTGTCGAAGCCGCGTTGTTGACCATCGGGCAACGTTTCCACGCCGCGCGGCTCCCCAAAGTAGATACCGCCAGTGCTTTCGCGCACGATCATAAGGTCCAGACCGCGAACAACTTCGGCCTTAAGGGTCGAGGCATCGACCAGCGGATCCAGCACGGTCGCCGGGCGCAGATTGGCGAACAGATCCAGCTCCTTCCGCAGTCGCAGGATTGCCAACTCCGGGCGTAGGTGAAAACCCAACTTGTCCCATTTGGGGCCGCCGACGGAGCCGAATAGGATCGCATCCGCCTCCCTCGCCCGGGCCATCGTGTCATTGGTGATCGGCGTACCATAAGCGTCGATCGCCGCCCCACCAACGTGATCGTCTGAGACATCGAAGCTGACCATTCGCCGGCGGTCCATCCAGTCGATGACACGACGGACTTCGCGCATGACCTCCGGCCCAATGCCGTCGCCCGGCAGGATCAAGAGCTTCTTGTTGGCGAGCATGTTTCGTCCTCTGGTTCAGGCATCGTCTTGAGGCGTGAGTGAATCTGTACCTGCTTTATTCCGTCGTCGCTGGCAGCCAAGGCTGGCTTTGACGCCGGCTCGCCTCATATCCGTCGATCTGTTCGCCGTGCTGCAGAGTCTGATCAATGTCATCCAAGCCATTCAGCAGCGAGTGCTTGCGGAATGGATCGATATCAAAGTGGATTTCCTCGCCGTTTGGCCGGATGACGACTTGCCGTTCCAGATCAACGGTAACCCGGGCGTTGCCGCCGAGCTTGGTGTCGTCGATCAGTTGGTCGCAGAGCGCACGCGGCACACGGATCGGCAAGATGCCGTTCTTAAAGCTGTTGTTGTAGAAGATGTCGGCGAAGTCGGGTGCGATGATGCAGCGTATGCCGAAATCCAGCAGCGCCCACGGTGCGTGCTCACGCGAAGAGCCGCAGCCGAAGTTCTCGTGCGCAATGATCACCTGCGCCTGCCGATAGGGTTCCTGGTTTAGGACGAAATCAGGCTTCTCGTTGCCGTCCGTGTCGAAACGCAGCGGATCAAACAAGTGGACGCCAAGGCCAGTGCGCTTGATGGTCTTGAGAAAGCGTGCCGGGATTATCTTGTCGGTGTCGATGTTCTGCATCGGCATCGGTGCAGCGATTGTAGTCAACGTGGTGAACGGTTCCATCGCGTATTCCTCCTGCCCGGTCGATCAAGCCATCTGCCGAACGTCGGTCAGCCGGCCCGTCACCGCCGCCGCCGCCGCCATCGCCGGCGACAGCAGATGGGTGCGGCCCTGCGGACCCTGGCGGCCCTCGAAATTCCGGTTTGACGTGCTGGCGCAACGCTGGCCTGGCGTCAGCTTGTCGGGATTCATGCCCAGGCACATGGAACAGCACGGCTCCCGCCACTCGAACCCGGCTTCCAGCAGAATTCGGTCCAGACCCTCCTGTTCCGCCTGACGCTTCACCAGCCCGGAGCCAGGCACCACCAGCGCTTGCACACCATCAGCGACCTTGCGTCCACGAGCCACGGCGGCGGCAGCCCTGATGTCCTCGATACGGCCGTTGGTGCAGGAGCCGATGAAAACCACATCGACCGGCAGGTCCTGCATTGCCTGGCCGGGCGTCAGCGCCATGTACTCCAGCATCCGATTTAGCTGCGCCCGCTTGCCTTCGTCGGGCTCGTCAGAGGGATTGGGAACTACCCCGGTGACCGGAACAACGGCGCCAGGGGTCGTGCCCCAGGTGACCATCGGCGCGATCTCGGCAGTATTCATCCGCACGACCGTGTCGTAGTGCGCACCCGGATCAGACGGCAGTGTTCGCCAATACGCGACCGCCTGGTCGAACCCCTCGCCCTTGGGCGCGAAGTCACGGCCGCGCAGGTAGTCATAGGTCGTCTGATCCGGGGCGATCAATCCGGCCTTGGCGCCTGCCTCGATCGACATGTTGCTAACGGTGCACCGGCCGGCAATATCCAGTGCTCGGATGGCCTCACCAGTGTATTCGATGACGTGGCCGTTGCCCCCTGCAGTGGTGATCCGGCCGATGATCGCCAGCACGATGTCCTTGGCTGAGCAGCCCAGGCCTAAAGTGCCAGAGACTTCGATCTGCATGTTTTTCGCCGGGCGCTGCAGCAAGGTCTGCGTCGCCATGACATGCTCCACCTCCGACGTGCCGATACCGAAAGCCAGTGCACCGAGCGCGCCATGTGTCGAGGTGTGGCTGTCGCCGCAGACGATCGTCGTGCCTGGCAGCGACAATCCCAATTCCGGGCCGATGATGTGGACGATGCCCTGGCGGACGTCCAGGATAGGGATATAAGGAACTCCGAATTCCTTGACGTTCTTCTCAAGTGTCTGCACCTGGATGCGGCTGTCCGCTTCTTTGATGTCATCGCGCCGGCCAATCGTGGGGATGTTGTGGTCTGCGACGGCAATTGTCAGGTCTGGGCGGCGTAGGTTGCGGCCGGCCATGCGCAAACCTTCGAACGCCTGTGGGCTGGTCACTTCGTGCAGCAGGTGGCGGTCAATGTACAGGATGCAGGTGCCGTCCGGCAGTTGTTCAACGACGTGGCTGCTCCAGATCTTGTCGAATAGGGTGCGTGGCCTGCTGGCGGACATGAGGGCTCCCGTTCGGTGCGGTCGAAGGCGCTGATGTGGACGATCGACCCGCCTTGTGCAACCCGTTCAAGCGTTACGGCAGGCGGCTCAGCCATGTCAGCGCACCTTGGGCAGCGGCAAACCCCGTGCTGAAACAGGCCTGCAGCAGGTAACCGCCGGTCGGCGCCTCCCAGTCCAGCATCTCGCCAGCGGCGAACACGCCAGGCCGGTCGCGCAGCATCAGCCATTGGTCCACAGCCTCGGCGCGCAACCCGCCAGCCGAGGAGATCGCCCGCTCGATTGGTGTCGGCGCGATCAGCCGGACTGGCAGCGCCTTGATCAACCCTGGCAGTTTGCCCGCGCTGGCACCCGCGTGCAGGGCTTCCTGCACCAGGGCAATTGCCTCAGGTGACAATCCAGCTTGTTTGCGCAACCTATTTGCCAACGATTGGCTGCCGCGGGAACCATCAAGCCGCCGTTCCAGGACCGCCAGATCGAGGTCAGGGCGCAGATCGATCAGGATTGTCGCCGAACCTGCAGTGCTGATCACCTCGCGAATACGACTGGACAGGGCGTAGATGACTCCGCCCTCCAGACCTGCGTGCGTGATCACCGCCTCACCCCGCATCGTCTGAGGGCCGATTTGTATGGCCAGGCGTTTCAACGGCCGGCCGGCGAAGCGGCTGCGCAGATGTGCGGACCAGTCAGCCTGAAAGCCGCAGTTGGCCGGTTGAAAGGGATCGACGAGGCTGGCGAGGTGCCGCGTCCAGCCCGCATCCGAACCAAGGCGCGGCCAAGATGCGCCCCCAAGCGCCAGAATGGTGACAGCGGGATCGTGTTGGATAGACCCCTCTGGTGTCGCGAACGTTAAACGACCGTCTGCATCCCATCCGGTCCAGCGGTGCCGCGGCAGCAACCGCACGTTCAGCGAGCGCAGACGTTGCAGCCAAGCCCGCAGCAGCGGCGAAGCCTTCATCACCGTGGGGAAAATCCGGCCGCTGGAGCCAATGAAGGTTGATTGGCCCAGGCCGTGGCACCAGGCAACAAGGGCCTGCGGCGGAAACGCCTCAATAATCGGCTGCAGCCAATCGCGCGCCGAGCCATAACGCGACAAAAAGACCGGCAGCGGTTCAGCATGGGTCAGGTTCAGCCCGCCTCTACCAGCCATCAGCAGTTTACGTCCAAGGGACGGCATCTGGTCGTAAACCCTGACGGTGGCGCCAGCGGCGGCAAGAGTCTCAGCGGCCAGCAAGCCTGCGGGGCCTCCGCCGATGATCGCGGCGTTCAGTCTACGTCCTCAAGTTACGCCGAAGATTAAGCAAGTCGTGCTGTAGATGGCGCGCAGCCGGCCCCGGCTGTCGATGGCTTTTGCCTCGGCCATCGCGGGCCGCGATGCAGCAGCAGCTTGTACTCGGCAGAAACATCCTCCTACTCGATGGCCACTGCACGCACATCGTTCACCATAATCTCGAGCGCCGTGTATGACAGTCTTGTCGATAGCGTCGAGTAAGTCGCCTCCGCGGTGAGCTTTGGATCAGCCCAGTTTGACCTGCGCTCGCTCATCATGCCGCATATTGACGATGCTTCTTCGTAACGATCTTGTAACCTGGACCATCAACCCGCTGCCCCGTGGCCGGGTCTACCAGAAGCGGATCGACTGGCTGACCCGTCTCTGTATTAACGATCCGCACTTCCCGATCATCAGGTGGGAAGTGCCTGTTGCCGAACGCCAACATCGCCAACAGCACCGGTCGAAAATCCTTTCCGCACTCCGTCAGCACATATTCGTCACGCGGCGGGCGCTCGCTGTAACGGCGCCGCTCCATCAGACCTGATTCGGTCAAGGCCGTCAGCCGCCGGGTCAGCATATTTGGCGCAATGCCTAGACTGTCAGCGAACTCGTCAAATCGTGTCAGACCGCGGAAAGCATCGCGCAGGATCAGGATGCTCCACCACTCGCCGACATGCTCCAGTCCACGCGCAATCGGACACTGCATGTCGCTGAAACTCTTGCGCTGCATTTTACAAACATCCGTCTTCTAACTACGATGTTGATAGTTAAGGGATCGGGAGGCAACTTCAATGTCGGACTGCACCGCCTCGGTCGCTGTTGTCGGCGCCGGAGACTATATCGGCAGCGCCATCGCCCGCAGGTTTGCCAGCGAGGGCTACCATGTCTTCGCCGGCCGCCGTAACGGCGAGAAACTGGCGCCGCTGGTCGCCGAGATCGAGGCCGCAGGTGGCGTCTGCAATGGCCTGACCCTTGATGCCAGGCAGGAAGATGCGGTCGCTGACTTCATGCGTCTGGCGGATGAGGCGGCGCCGCTGGAAGCGGTCATCTTCAACATTGGCGCCAACGTCAACTTCCCGCTGCTTGAGACCACCGAGCGGGTATTCCGCAAAGTCTGGGAACTGGCCTGCTACGCCGGGTTTCTCACTGGGCGGGAGGCGGCTCGGCGCATGCTGCCGCACGGCCGCGGCTCCATCTTCTTCACTGGGGCGACCGCCAGCATGCGCGGCGGCAGCGGCTACACCGCCTTTGCCGGCGCCAAGTTCGGCCTTCGCGCCGTCGCCCAAAGCATGGCCAGGGAGCTCGGGCCGCACAACATCCACGTTGCACACTTGGTGATCGACGCCGGGGTCGACACCGAGTGGGTACGCAAGCGGCTGGCAGCCCGTAGCGTCGGCAGCGAGCGCACGCTGATGAACCCGGCCTCGATCGCTGAGACTTATTGGCAACTGCATCGTCAGCCGCGCGATGCCTGGACACACGAGTTGGACCTGCGTCCGGACCAGGAACCCTGGTGAGCCCAAAAGTCAGGAGAGATCAATGCAGGTGGAGTTCCATTTCGACTTTGGCAGCCCGAACGCCTACCTGGCGCACCGGGTGATCCCGGCTATTGAAGCCCGAACCGGGGCGGAGTTCCGATACGTCCCGGTCCTGCTGGGCGGAGTATTCAAGGCCACCGGCAACCGCTCACCGCTTGAGGCCTATGCCGGGATCCGCAACAAGCTCGCCTATGAGGCCCTCGAAACCCAGCGTTTCATCCGCCGCCACCGCATCGACGGCTATGTGCGCAACCCTTTCTTTCCAGTCAATACATTGCAAGTGATGCGGGGAGCGGTCGCGGCCGAGATGGACAGCACGTTGCCGGCATACCTTTCAGCGATCTTCCACCACATGTGGGAGGCACCGAAGCAACTGGACTGCCCCGACGTGCTGCGGGAGGCGCTGACCGCTTCGGGTATGGACGCCACAGCCGTGATGGCGCGCATGCAGGATCCGGCAGTCAAGGCGGCGCTGATTACCAATACCGAGAAGTCGGTCGCCCGCGGGACGTTCGGCTCGCCAACCTTCTTCGTGGGTGACGCGATCTATTTCGGCAAGGACCGGCTGCGGGACGTCGAGGAGGCAATTCTCGGGACCACCTGATCAGGCCGCTGGACCATCAGGAGTGCGTCGACGGACGTTACCTGACAATCGGCTTGCCGTGATGGTAATGCCGCCCCTCTGGTCGCGGCTGCCGCAGCCCCTATCGGGATGAGGAGATCGAAGATGCAAGCAATGGCCCGCGCCCGCCCGCCTAGCTCTGCCATTTCCACAGTCCTGCGGGTGACCAGCGGCAACTTTCTGGAGATGTTCGACTTTTTTCTGTTCGGCTTCTACGCTGCTGCCATCGCCCGGGCGTTCTTCCCGGCCGGCAGCGAGTTTGCCGGATTGATGCTGACATTCATGACGTTCGGCGCCGGTTTCCTGATGCGCCCGCTGGGTGCAGTTATTCTGGGTGCCTATGTCGATCGGATCGGCCGGCGTCAGGGCTTGATCGTAACACTGACGATCATGGCCAGCGGCACCATCCTGATCGCCTTCGTTCCGGGATTTAATACGATCGGCCTGCTGGCTCCCGTCCTGGTGCTGATCGGCCGGCTGCTGCAGGGGTTCTCCGCAGGTGTCGAACTGGGCGGAGTATCGGTGTACCTGTCGGAGATGGCGGCACCCGGCACCAAGGGATTCTACGTCGCCTGGCAATCAGCCAGCCAGCAGGTGGCAATCATGTTCGCCGCGGTCCTTGGATACCTGCTGAGCACGTTGATGACAGGTCCGCAGATCGGCGCTTGGGGATGGCGCATCCCGTTCGTCATCGGCTGCCTGATCGTGCCGTTCCTGTACTACATCCGCAAGTCGCTGCAGGAAACGCAGGAATTCCTCTCTCGGCAGCATCGGCTGTCGACGCGCGAGATCTTCGTCTCGATCGTGCGGAACTGGTCGATCGTGCTGCTAGGCATGATGCTGGTGGTGATGACCACGGTCTCGTTCTACGCCATCACCGTCTATACTCCCACTTTCGGCAAGAATGTGCTCAAGCTGACCACGGCTGACAGCCTGGTGGTCACCTTCTGTGTCGGTCTGTCGAACTTCATCTGGCTGCCGGTCATGGGGGCACTGTCGGATCGGGTTGGACGCAAGCCGATCCTCCTGCTGTTCTCCGGGCTGACCCTGCTGACTGCCTATCCCGCCCTGGCATGGCTGGTCGGCGCGCCCAGCTTCGTCAACATGCTGATCGTGCTGCTATGGCTCTCGTTTCTGTACGGCAGCTACAACGGGGCAATGGTCGTCGCCTTGACTGAAATTGTCCCGGTCGAGGTCCGCACAGCCGGTTTCTCGCTTGCCTATGCCCTGGCCACAGCCCTGTTCGGTGGCTTCACTCCGCTGATATCCACCTGGCTGATTGAGGTGACGGGAAACAAGGCTGCGCCAGGATTGTGGATGGCGTTTGCCGGCGGCTGCGGCCTGCTGGCGACCATCCTGATCTACAGCCAGGGGCGGGTGGTCTCACGAGGCCTACGCGGCGGCCAGGTCGCCTGACCCCGGGCACAGCCGCCGACGGTTGTTTTTATCGCGAACCGGGCCAATGTAGCGAGACTATAAAATAAATGGAAACGGCCATGATATTGCACGGATTCTGGCTCGCGGCGCTGCTGCTGCCGCTGGGCGGGTGTTATCAGGGTGCCACGGGCCCGGTATACGGCGAGGCGCAGCCTGCCTATCCGCCAGGGGTTTATCCTCAGGGAGTCTATCCACCCACCGGTGATCCAACGCCGGTATATTCGCCGCCGGGTTATCCACCGCCTGGTTATAGTACCGGCGGCTATGCACCGATCCCATACGCAGCGTCTCCGAGCTACGGCTACAATGACGGGCCACCGACGATCGTCGAAGGTGGTGGCGCTGCGCCGTTGGTGTTGTATGGCGGTGGATCGGGCTATCACGAGCGGGAGCACCAATTGCACCACGGGCCAGAGGGCTTCGAGCACGACCGCGACGAACACTGGCGTTCAGAGCATCGGGACGACGAGGATCGCTTCCGGCGGGAGGATCGACGTGCGCCGCCGGGCAACGGGCGGTTTGACGCAGCAGCGTTCCGACCTGGCGAACCCCCGCACCAAGGCACGCAACCGAACATCGCACAGCGGCCCGTGCAGGCTCCGCCGCCGGCGATTGCACAGCGACCAGTCCAGGCCCCACCGCCACGGCCCGAGGCGCACCGTGGGGCTTGCCCACCCGGCCAACGGTGCTGATTAAGCCCGGCTATTTCGCCGGCATCGGCTGCAGCCCACTGCCCGCGATGTCCGGCTGAGCCGTAGGCGAGGCGAGAAAACGCAACAGAGCCGAGGCTTCCTGCGGCTGATGCGATCCGGCAGGGATTCCGGCTGAGTAAATCGTGTACCGCTGCAGCTCGGGAGGCAATGGCCCCAGCAGGTCGATCCCCTTGATCGGCTTCAGCTCGCTGATCTGCTGGAAGCCGATCTCGGCATCACCCCGCGCGACGATGGCGCCTACCGGTTCGGCTGGTATCATGTGCGCCTTGCCGGCAACCTGATCGGCAATGCCCATCGCTGGGAACATCTCATGGGCGATATACACCCCGCTGGCGCTGTCGGAATAGGCGATCGACTTCGCCGCCAGCAGGGTCTGCTTCAGCGCCTCGACCGAATGAATGTCCGGTCGCGGCGCACCATGTCGCACTACCACCCCAATGCCTGACTGCGCCAGATCAATCCGGCTTGCAGGGATCACCTTGCCCTGCTTGATCAGATCGCCCAGTGCATAACCCACCATGATCACGACGTCGATGTCCTCGCCGCGCGCCAGCCGCGCCGGCACCGCGTCCTTCGTCTCGCCCATGCTTGGTCCCCAGCCGATGACCAGCTTGTCGCCCGTCTGGCGCTCGAAGATCGGCGCCAGGGTCCGATAAGCCGCGGCAAACCCGCCGGAACTGACGACGTGCAGTTCGGCGCTCCAGGCCAGGGGACTCGCCAGCAGCAGGTAGCATAATAGGGCGGCAGAACGAAGGATACGGATCATCGGGTGTTCTCGCACCAAACTGGAATCTACCGCAGCGGACGGTGCGCCGTCTCCTGCAACCGGGCAATGGTGAGGAAGCTGACCACCGCAGCCGCCATCACATAGGCCGTTGGCGCCATCTTCGAGCCTGTCGTATCAATCAGCCACTGCGCGATGAACGGCGCGAATCCGCCGAAGATGGCCACCGCAAGGGCATAGGACGACGACATCCAGGTCGATCGCCCGCGCGTCGGAAAAATCTCCGCGATCGCCGCGGGACCCGGACCGGAGAACAGCGAGATTGCAAACGCAAAGACAATCTGCACCACGACAACGCTGGCAAATCCATACCCCTGCGTCAGAATGAAGAACGCCGGCAGTGGCAACAGAAAGCACAGCGCGCAGGACGTCAGCAGCAGCCTCTTTCGGCCGATCCGGTCCGACAGTGCGCCCATCAGCGGCACCAGCACGACCAGCGCCAGCAGGCTTGCGGTCGAAGCCCACAATGACTGAGCCGCCGTCAGATGGAGCTGCGTTCGCGTGTACGTCGGCATATAGGTCAGGAATACGTAGAACGAGACGGTCCATAGCACGGTGAAGCCAAACGCCTTGGCGGCATCGCCAATGCCTGACGACTGCGCCGCACCCTCGGCCGCCATCACCTCACGATATGGCGGCGTCTCCTCCACTTCCCGGCGAAGCCAAAACCCGATCGGGCCGAACAGGCCGCCCAGCAGGAACGGAATCCGCCAAGCCCAATCGTTAATTGTCTCGGTACCCAGCGCCGAGGTCAGCAGTGCCGCCAGACCGACACCAAGCAGACTGCCGCCGGCCACCGACATCTGCTGGAAGCTGGTGTAGAAGCCGCGCCTGCCCTCAAGCGACCATTCAGCCATGAAGGCGGTTGCGCCGCCCCATTCCCCGCCGGTGGAGAACCCCTGCAGCAGCCGTGCCAGCAGCAGCAGGATGGGGGCCGCAATACCGATCGAGTCATAGGTGGGCAGCAGGCCCATGATCACCGTTCCGACCGCCATCATCAGGATAGTCAGGATTAAGGCCGGCTTCCGTCCGCGTTTATCGCCCATCCGTCCGATGATTATGCCGCCCAGAGGACGGAACACCAGTCCGACACCAAAAATCAGGAACGTGTTGAGAAGGGCGCTACGCGGATCGTTGTGCGGGAAGAAATTCAGCGCCAGCGCACCAGCAAGAAAGCCGAACACGCCGAAGTCATACCACTCCATAATATTGCCGATTGTAGCGGCATAAATCGCCTTGCGGCTTTGGTCCCTGGTTGGCCGCACTTCGACCCGGCCCGACGCTGAAACCGACATGAGCATCCTCTCTGGTGCGCAATCGAAGCACGCGCCCAGCGGGACGCCAAGCTGCCAACAGGATTACCGAGGCTTACTGGCCGCGTCGATCTTCTGGATTGACTCCGCGTCCAGCTCAATCTCCGCGGCCTCGACCAGTTCGCCAAGCTGTTCCAGGGTCGTGGCGCTGGCGATTGGCGCGGTCACGCTTGGCCTGGCGATCAGCCACGCCAAGGCGATCTGCCCGGGCTTGGCTTCATAACGGGCCGCCACCTCATCCAAGGCCTTCAGTACGCCGAAGCCGTAGTCATTCAGATACTTCTCCACCCGTGAGCCGCGTGCCCGACCGACCATATCGTCCCGGGACCGGTATTTCCCGGTCAGAAACCCGCTTGCCAGCGAGAAATAGCCGATCACGCCGAGCTGCTCCTTCAGGCAAAGCTCTTCCAGCGGGCCTTCAAACTCACTCCGCTCAAGCAGGTTGTAGTGCGGCTGCAGGCTCTCGTACCGTGGCAAACTCTTGGACGCGCTGACCTTCAGCGACTCTGCCAGCCGCTCGGCGGGAAAGTTTGAGGCGCCGATCACCCTGATCTTGCCCTGGTTGATCAGGTCATCGTAGGCCGACAGCGTCTCTTCGATCGGCGTCGCGGGGTCGTCCCGGTGCGACTGATAGAGATCGATGTAATCCGTCTGCAGCCGGCTGAGTGAGGCTTCGACAGCTTGCTGCATGTACGCGCGCGACAGGCCTTGCTTGTCTGCTCCCATCTCCATCCCAAGCTTGGTCGCCAGCACGATCTTGTCGCGAGCGCCACGCGCTTTCAGCCATTTGCCGATAATGATCTCAGAATCGCCGCCGCTGTTACCGGGATGCCAGCGTGAATAGACATCCGCCGTGTCGAGGAAGTTGAACCCGGCATCGACCCAGGCGTCCAGCAACGCGAACGACGTCTTCTCATCGGCCGTCCAGCCGAAGACGTTGCATCCGAAAGTAATTGGCGACACATTCAATGCCGACTGGCCCAATCTGCGCTTTTCCATCCCTCATTCTCCGCTGCAGGAATCAGAGATAGGCGCCGTCTGCGCCACCGTCCAGAGCGCTCTCAGCCCAGGAATCCGGGCTGAAGCAGCTTCATCTTCTTGTTTAACCATGTGATTTTACGCCGCAGGTGGTGGACGCCGGACCTGCTCAGCCCGTTTCGACCAGCGCACCACGGGCGAGCGTTGATCGGTACTCTACCCCTCTGGAATCAGCGGCTTATAGCGATCCGCCCCGGCGGCCCGCCATTGCTCCCAACCGCAGGCGCAGCGCATTCAGCTTGATGAAGCCCTGCGCATCCACCTGGTCATAGGCGCCCTGATCATCCTCGAACGTCACCACCTTCATCGAATACAAGCTGTTCGGGCTTTCCCGCCCGATGCAGGTGACGCTTCCTTTATACAGCTTCATCCGCACCCGCCCCCTCACGCTGGCCTGGCTGGTGTCGATCAGCGCCTGCAGCATTCGCCGTTCCGGGCTGAACCAGAAACCGTTGTATATCAGTTCGGCATAGCGCGACATCAGGCTGTCCTTCAGATGCGCCGCCTCCCGGTCGAGCGTAATGCTCTCGATCGCGCGATGTGCCGCCAGCAGGATGGTCCCGCCAGGCGTTTCATACACGCCGCGCGACTTCATTCCGACAAAGCGGTTCTCCACCAGGTCCAGTCGGCCGATCCCATTGGCTTTGCCCAGCGCATTCAACTGCGTCAGCACGGCAGCCGGGGACAGCGCCACTCCATCAATCGCCACCGGATCACCGCCAGCGAAATCCATGCTGATCACCGTCGCCTTATCCGGCGCATCCTCCGGCCGGATGGTGCGCTGGTAGACGATCTCGTCCGCCTCCTGCGCGGGATCTTCCAGGATCTTCCCCTCTGAGGAGGAGTGAAGCAGGTTGGCGTCCACGCTGAACGGCGCCTCGCCCCGCTTGTCCTTGGCGATCGGTATCTGGTGCTTCTCGGCGAACTCGATCAACCGGGTGCGACTGGTCAGGTCCCACTCGCGCCACGGCGCGATGATCTTGATGTCCGGCTTCAGCGCGTAATACGACAGCTCGAACCGCACCTGGTCGTTGCCCTTGCCGGTTGCACCATGCGCGACCGCGTCCGCACCCACCTGCTCGGCGATTTCGATCTGCCGTTGCGCGATTAGCGGCCGAGCGATTGAAGTGCCGAGTAGATATTGCCCTTCATACAGCGTGTTGGCACGGAACATTGGAAACACGAAGTCGCGGACAAACGTCTCCCGCAGGTCGTCGACGAAGATCTCCTTCACGCCGAACATTTCGGCTTTCTTGCGCGCCGGCTCCAGCTCCTCGCCCTGCCCCAGGTCAGCGGTAAAGGTCACCACCTCGCAGCCATAGGTCGTCTGCAGCCAGCGCAGGATCACGCTGGTGTCAAGACCGCCAGAGTAGGCGAGAACGACCTTCTTCACATCCCGAACGGTCATGGCGGCGGACTCTCCAGACTTGCACGATGGCCAGTATCCTGTAGCCGACCCGTCGTGCAAGCGGGGCCACCGCCAGGCGCTGGAGCCAGGAAGGAATACGACCTTAAGCCGTTGTTAACGCATCCAGGCGATCATTGTCGCCATGCGACCGCAGACGCCGTCCAAGCCCATCCAGCGCTTTGTCCCGTCCGTCCGCCACCTGATCTGGCGTGGCCTGCCGCCAGGGCTGCGCCGGCACGCCCTCGCCCGGACCACCGCCTGGGCCGCGCCGAAACCCTCGCCGCGTCGCGCTCCTGTCGCCCCCGGCCTCGCCATCGTCGGGGAATTGAGCCGGGTTTCCGGTCTGGGCGAAGGGGCCAGGTTGATGGCGGCAGCGGCGCGGCGAATGGATCTGCCGGTCTGGACTATAGACTTGCCGCCACCGGTGGATGCTCGGCCTGAAATGGAGGCACTACCCTCCCAGCTTCCACCACCGGGCGTGCCGCTGGTGCTGCATGTCAATGCGCCGATGCTGCCTCTGGCCCTGCTGCGTCTGCCCGTGCATGTCACCCGCAACCGAACGATCATCGGCTACTGGGCGTGGGAGATGCCGCAGGCGCCGTCGGACTGGCGCCCGGCTCTGGCCTGTGTCCATCAGGTCTGGGTGCCGTCCCGCTTTACTGCCGCAGCGCTGGAGCCGCTGATGCCGGGCCAAGTCAAGGTTGTTCCTCCATCCCTTTCCCTTGCGCCGCCGGTTGCCGCGCCGCTCGGTCGGGCGGATTTCGGTCTGCCACAGGATGCCGTCGTCGTGCTGGTGTCGTTCAATCTGGCCTCGTCCTTCCACCGCAAGAATCCGCTGGCCGCCATTGCCGCCTTCCGCGCCGCTTTCGGCAGTCGCCTTGACCGCATCCTGCTGCTGAAGGTCGGCCACCCCGAACATGCGCCAGCGGACTACGCCAGGCTGGTGCAGACGGCTCAAGCGCCGAATATCCGGGTTGAGACACGGACATTGTCGACCGCGGACTGCCACGCCCTGACCGCCTGTGCCGACATCGTGCTGTCGTTGCACCGCGGTGAAGGCTTTGGTCTGGTCATGGCCGAGGCCATGCTGCTGGGGAAGCCGGTCATTGCTACCGGCTGGTCCGGCAACACCGATTTCATGGACAGCACCAACGCGGCTTTGGTCGACTGCCGCCTGGTTCCGGCGCAAGACGACCGGGCGGTGTACCGGGGAACGTGGGCGGAGCCGGATGTAGCACAGGCAGCGAGGCTGCTTCGCGCTTTGGCCGACGACCCAGCCGGTCGATCCGCTCTGGGCAAACGCGCCCAAGCCAGCGCCCAAGCCAGCCTTGATGATCGTCCTCTGCTCGCTGCGCTGGAAGCGCTGCGATGAAGGTACTGGTCTGGCAGTGGGGTCGCCGCGGCGCCGGGCCGCGTTTCGCCGCCTGCCTCGCCGAGGCACTGCGCGGCCGGTCCGGCCTCGAAGTCACATTGTCGCTGTGCCACAACGCCGAGATCATGACCGGCCACACGCCGCCGCAATGCGAACTGGCGGTCAGCACTTACCGCGGCGCCATCTCCTTGCTGCTGCGGCTACTCTCCGCGCCTTTTGCATTGATCGCGCTGTTGCACCGCTTGTCTCGCATCGCGCCCGACCTTGTAATTTGCGCAATGCCAGGACCGTTGGATTTACTGATGGCCGCAGCGCTGCGCATCCTGGGCACCCGCCTGCTGGTTGTGGTGCATGATGCGGATCTGCATCCCGGTGACGGCTTTCCCGGCCAGATGTGGCTGCAGCGACTGCTGTGCCGCAATGCCCATGGGCTCGCTGCGCTGTGCCGGCACGTTGCCGAGCGGCTGCGCCAGCAAGGCCTCGTTGGCAGCGGCCAGCGGCCGCTGATCCTGTTCGAACATCCGCCGTTCGCCTTCGATCTGCCGCTAGAGCAACATCAGTCTGACTGGAACAGTCGGGTTGATAAAGTTGCTCGTGAAAGCAATGGGCTAGACCGCGCTGACTGTTCCAGTCAGCCTGAAAGCGGTCTAGTCAAACGAGCAGACAATCGACGGCGACTGCTGTGTTTCGGCCGCCTTCTTCCCTACAAGGGGCTGGACATGTTGGCCGATGCACTCGCCTCCCTGCCGATAGATCATTCGCTGCAGGTGCGAGTCGTTGGCAACGGCCCGGAGACCGTGGCGCTGACCGCGCTGCGCGCCTTGCCCCATGTCACGGTAGAGAACCGTTGGGTGCCTGAGACCGAAATCGGCGCCCTTCTCGCCTGGTCCGATGCGCTGATCCTGCCGTATCGGGAAGCCAGCCAAAGCGGCGTTGCGGCAGCAGCTCTCGCCGCCGGGCGTCCGGTAATCGCCACCCGCGTCGGCGGCTTGCGTGAACAGCTCTCCGAAGCCCCCCAGGCGGTGATGTGTGAGCCCGATGCCGCCAGCTTGGCACGTGCCATCGCCCTTTGGCTCGATTCGCCGAAACAGATCACACCACCCGCCAATGCCCAGGAGGCGTGGCGGGACGCCGTATCCGACCTGCTGGACGCCATTGGCAACGCGGGATTGTTGACGTCCAGAAACGGAAGTCGTGCTGGCAGGACAGCGCCAGGCGGCGGCGCATCGTTCGGCTCGGACCGCCGCCTCACCACCACGGAGGCCGCACGGCAGTGCCGCCTGCAGCCGGCAATCCCGATGGCCCGGTTCCCCTTCGTCTTGCCGACACCGCTTCGTCCCTCTTTGAAACCATCTCCGAGGTTGGAACCGGACAAACCAGCGCTGCTGCAGCAGGTGGAACTATAAACACGCCGTTGCCAGTGTCGTTTAGGCGCAACATAATTGTTCCGTCCCAAGGTGTATGCCATCGTCCATGCCAATCCGCGCAGTCTGTTTCGATGTTGGGGAAACCCTGATCGACGAAACTCGTCATTGGATGGAATGGGCCGCCTTCCTGGGTGTTCCGCCGATGACGTTGTTCACGGCGATCGGCGTGATCATGGAACGCGGGCAGTCGCTGCGGCGCGTCTTCGAGATCTTCAGGCCTGGCCTGGATCCCAGCCAGGCCCGCGCGCTGCGCGCCGCGCAGGGGTGGGTCTATGATTTCGTTGCCACAGACCTTTATCCCGACGCCGTTCCCTGCCTCGCAGCCGTGCAGCAACTCGGCTGTAAAGTCATGATCGCAGGCAACCAGCCTCTGGAGGCAGAGGCCGCGCTACGGCGCCTACAGCTTCCAGCCGACCTCATCGCGAGTTCCGGCGGGTGGGGTGTATCCAAGCCGGACCCGGAGTTCTTCGCCAAGGTGATCGAAGCGGCACGACATCCCGCCGAATGCATCGCCTATGTTGGCGACCGGCTTGACAACGACGTGCTGCCGTCACGGGCGGCTGGCATGAAGGCTGTCTTCATCCGCCGTGGCCCCTGGGGCTGGATGCATGCGGAGCGGCCGGATATCGCCCGAGCCCACCTGCGGTTGGACAGTCTGCTGGATCTACCTGGGCAATTGGCAGGGTTATGAGCGGCTGGGACCCGACCGCCGAGGGCTGGCGCGCCCTGCCCGGTGCACCGATGCCTGGCGGCCTCGGCATTCCATGGGCCAGGCGCGTCGATGACCTATGGCAATACGGGCTTCTGACGACGCCGGACCACGCCAATAATAATGGAGTTGTCCATGGAGGTGTGCTGATGGCCTTCGCCGATCACGGACTGAGCTTCCTGGCCTGGGAGGCCGCGGGTCGCGCGCTGTGTACGACGATTCAGCTAAACACCCACTTCCTTGATGCGGCCAGGCCCGGCGAATTCATCCAGTTGCGTGGTGAGGTCACCCGGCGCACGCAGGGTCTCGTCTTCGTCAGAGGCATGGTTGGAGCGCGTGGGGGCGATACAGTGCGCGATTGCGGCGCGGTTGACGGCATTTGGCGGGTGCTCCGCCGGCGCTGAACTATGATTCGAGAGAATGCACTATTTATCGCTCGTGATCAGCAGGAAGGACGATTTATGGACATCGTTACCCATCCGCGCCACCGGCGAGGGCTTGTCACCCTGGCCATTGACATCGGCGGAAGCCGGTTGAAGGCCGGATTGCTGGGCCAGGACGGCGCCATGTTGGCTGGACCCGAACGGGTCGACACGCCGTCCCATGCAACGCCGGCAGCCGTTGTTGAAGCGCTGGTCGAACTCGCTTCGCCGCTCGGCCGCTTCGACCGGATCTCAGTCGGCTTTCCTGGCGTGGTGCGCAAGGGGCATGTGCTGACTGCCCCCAACCTTGGCACCGCCATGTGGCAGAATTTCCCGCTGACCGCGATGCTGACCGACAGGCTGGGCAAGCCGGTGCGGATGATGAATGACGCCGATGTTCAGGGACTCGGCGTGATCGACGCCAAGGGGCTGGAATGCGTGATCACCCTAGGCACCGGAATGGGGTTTGCCCTGTTCCAGGACGGTCATCCTGCCCCGCACCTGGAGCTCAGCCAGCACCCCATCCACAAGCGCAAGACATACGACCAGTTCATTGGCGCCAAGGCTCTCAAGTCGGTGGGTCGAGCGCGCTGGAATCGACGGCTGCGCCGTGTACTGGGATGCATTGCCACGCTTGTAGGCTACGAGAGATTGTACATCGGCGGGGGCAACGCCAAACACGTAGACCTCTCGCTGGATGACAACGTGCGCTTAGTCGGCAATGAAGCAGGAATCACCGGGGGCGTGAGGCTCTGGGATCATGCGCTGGACAGTATCTTCGCCGTCGTCGATTAGAGATGCATGGCAAACAACCGGCCTGATGCCGAACAAGGAATGCTGGACAAGAACAGGAAATCAACAATGGGCGACATTGCAGGACGTTATACCGGCGGCTGTCTCTGTGGTAGCCTGCGGTACGAAGCCGAAGGTGAACCGGTTGCCGCCGGCAACTGCTACTGCGTCGACTGCCGCAAGGCATCCGGTTCAGGTTTCATTCCGTTCATGCAGTTTCCCAAGGCGGCGCTGCGCTTCAATGGTCAGACCCAGAAGTTCATCTCCAAATCCGTCCGCGGCGGCATCGCAGTCCGCAATAGCTGTCCCGCCTGCAGCAGCCTGGTGTTCGGCGGAGACGTTGAGACCGACGTTTCGTTTACAATCTATGCCGGTTCGCTCGACGATCCGTCGGTCTTTGCTCCTAAGATCGCGATCTTCGCCCGCGACCGGCCGCATTGGGTGGCGATGCCGCCGGATCTAAAGATCTTTGATGGATTGCCCGGATAACGCGAGTTGTCCCCAAATCGAGAGGCCATCATCGTCTGACGTCTATCCAGACGCTTATCCGATGGCGATCCGCACCCGGACCAGCAGGCATATGTCGCGGCTGCTAGTGCCCGATCGCAGAGAAGCGCGAAACGCGCTTCGCCGCGTGAATCAGCCACTTCAAGCCAAACCGACGTATCGCCCTGCACTGATGGCGATACTAGGCGGCCCGGCGGGCGCCCAAAGCAGCAGGAAGCTGGGCAATCGCCTGGTCGATCAAGTGTGCGTCCGCCTCGGCGGTCAAATCCTCCGCCAGAACCTGGCGTGCCGCGGTGGTCGCCACATCGGCTGCAGCCAGCCTGACATCGTCGACCGCGGCTTTCTCTGCTGCGGCAATGCGATCAACTGCCATCTGCTCGCGCCGTTTAGCCGAGGCCTCGGCTTCGGCCGCCGCAGCCGCGGTCACCCGGCTCGCCTCCGCCCGGGCGCCCTCAATCAGGCTTCTGGCTTCGCCCAATGCGTCCTTTCGATGCTTCTCCGCATCTCGCAGCATCGACTCTGCTTCCCGCCGCAGCCTGGCAGCCTCTTCCAGCTCCGACCTTACGCTTGCGGCTCGTCCGTCCAGCATGCCAACGAGCGGGCTCCATAACCTCCTGCCGAACAGAATGAAGAATAGGAAGAACGCCAGCACAACCCACATCCGGGGATCGGCAAAGAAGCTAGGTTCCTGATGCATCGTTAGCGGCTCCTGCCCACGCTTATTGCCAACACAAACGAAAGCCTGGAAAAGTCTGTCTCTCTAGGCAACTGCGGCATGTGTGCATGCGGTCGGTGTCGATGGCGGCCATGCCGGGCTAGGCGATTCCGCGCGCCGAAAGCGCCGACAAGACTGCATTGTCCAGCCGTGCGGCATCCGCAGCCGAGCCGGTTAAGCGGCTTACGACCGTGGCGGCGGTTTCCGTTGCGACCTGACGCAGCGCGCTCATGGCTGAGGCGCGAGCCTGGTTGATTTGCGTCTCGGACTCTTGCAACTGCTTCTCGAGACGGGCGTTCAGAGCCTCGTTCTGAGCAGCGGCCGCCTTCTTGGCTTCGTCCAGCGCAGTGTTGATCGCCGCCTGCGACTCGGCTCTGGCCTTTGCAGTCGCCTGCTCAGCCTCCGCCACGCCGGCATCAGCTCGGGTCTTGGCAGCCCGTGCCTCATTCAGGTCCTGAGAGATCCGGCTTGCCCTCTCCGCCAGCACCGACTCGACCAGCGGCAGCCCTGTCCGGGACAGCACGATGTACAGCACCACGAAGATGATCGCGCCCCAGACTACCTGACTGATGGTTAGCGGTGTGGTGAAGTCCAGTTGCGGCATCCCCGCGGCCATCGCAGTACCGGGACGTCCCAGCAGGCCAACTGCCAGCGTCGCAACGATCAGCTTCATGGCGCTGTGCCGGGTACCCATGCCAGGCACCTGTCCTGATCAGACGAACAGGATGATGAAGGCGATGACCAGCGCGTATAGCGCTACGGCTTCGGTCAGCGCAAAGCCAAGAATTGCCAAGCCGAAAACACGGTCGCGCGACGCGGGATTCCGAGCGACGCTGGTGACCAGTGAGCCGAAGATCGTGCCCATGCCGATGCCAACGCCGGCAAGAGCGATCATCGCGATGCCGGCACCCAGCATCTTGGCGGAAGCAACGTCCATAGTCCGATTTCCTTTCGTTATTCACTCACGCAGGCAGACTGGTCCGCCCGGTTGGTCAAGGGTTGCAGGAAGGTGTCAGTGCAGATGAACCGCGTCGTGCAGATAGATGCAGGTCAATATTGCAAAGACGTAAGCTTGCAGCGTCGCCACCAGCAGCTCGAAGCCGATCAGAAGGGTGTTGACACCAAGCGACAGCGCTGCAGGGAACCAGCCAAGGATGCCAAGGCCGCCCAGCATCACGATGAACGCTCCGAACACCTCCAGCATCACGTGGCCGGCCATCATGTTGGCGAATAGACGGACGGACAGCGAGATGATTCGCGACAGGTAGGAGATGAACTCGATCGCGACCATGAGCGGTGCAAGCGCTTTGGGAATCCCCTGTGGTACGAAATAGCTGAACCAGCGCAGCCCGTGTTGCATCAGGCCGACGACGGTAACCAACACGAACACCATCAGCGACAGCGCCAGCGTCACCATGATGTGGCTGGTGAAAGTGAAGAAGATCGGGAAGACGCCCAGCAGATTTCCGAACAGGATAAAGAAGAATAAGGTGAAGACGAAGGGGAAAAACTTCCGTCCCTCGTGACCGATAGTGTCCATGCACATCGACAGGATGAACTCGTAGCTCATTTCCGCAGCAGACTGCAGACGGCCCGGAATCATCGCGCGCGGCTTCATGCCGTACCACAGCAAGGCCATAACACCCAGTCCGGCGATGACCATCATCAAGTTGGACTGGGTGAAGTTAACCGACCCGCCAATCGGTCCCAGAGCGGGATGAAGCTGGAACTGACCCAGCGCGTCGATGCTGTTGGAACCCTCGGCCGCCACGCTGTAAGCTCCTACCCCTTGTCAGACTTCGGCGCGAACAGACGCCAGACATTCGCCACCCCCGCCGCACCGCCTATGGGCACGAACACGGCCGTCAGGATCGGAGTGGTGTGGAAAAGCCGGTCCAGCCCGTAACCGATGGCGACCGCCACCACAAGGGCCGAAACCAGCTCGACCCCCACCCGCACGCCGATGCCCCACGGTGAACCACCAAGCCCACCTTGATCACCCAAGGGTTGCTTTGGCGGAGCATCAAGGCCCTGCTTGCTTCGTGCGGCATTCAGACGGTCCTCGAACGAGAGGCTCTCGCGTGAAGGGTCTGGGCCGCCTGGATCCTGGCTCATGCTCGCTCCTGGCAACATTACGTGCCGGAAAGCGGGGGCTTGCTACCGAGGGGGGGCACAGGTGTCAAGAACGCCCGGGCAATTCGAGACTCGGAATGAAAACTGACGTTGCTGCATGGCCACGGCGCCTGCTTGGCAGCCAAGGACCCGACAAGACCTGGCTGATGAAGTTGCGATGAATGCGCGACGATCTGCCATCTCGGCCGTTGGGATCAGCATGTTCACAACCGTTTCTCCCTCCTCACCTACCGCCTTTGCCGTACTCGTCTTCTGTTTCGTCCTGGTGCTGGCGTTCGAATTTTCGAACGGCTTCCATGATACTGCCAACGCTGTCGCGACAGTCATCTACACCCACAGCCTGAAGCCGGTACCCGCCGTAGTGTTGTCCGGCGTAATGAACTTCCTGGGGGTTGTACTAGGTGGCATCGCCGTGGCGTTCACATTGGTGGAGCTACTGCCGCCTGATGTGCTGACGCCCCCAAACGGCAATCCGGCCATTGCCATGCTGCTGGCGCTATTCCTTTCCGCTCTGATCTGGAACGTCGCTACCTGGTGGCTTGGCATCCCGTGCTCCAGCTCTCACGCGATCATCGGCTCCCTGCTGGGTGTGGCAATCGTCAACTCCATCACTGCCGCGCGCGGCTTCGGGCAAGGCGTCGACTGGTCCCAGATCTGGGCGGTGCTGCGCGCGTTGTTCCTCTCGCCGCTGCTGGGCTTCTTCCTTGCTGGCGGCTTGTTCCGCATCCTGCAGATGGTGATCCGCGACCGGACCCTGTTTGAGCCCACCGAGGGACGGCCGCCGCCATGGTGGGTCCGCGCGTTGCTGATCCTGACCTGCTCCGGTGTCAGCTTCGCACACGGATCGAATGACGGCCAGAAGAGCATCGGGCTGATCATGCTGACCATCATCGGCATCATGCCTGCTGCCTTCTCGCTAAACCCAGAGATCGCTGCCGACAGGCTGCCGCGGATCATCCAGGCGGCGGATCAGGCCGCGCCCCTGATCCAGCGCTTCGGTGACGACGAGAAGACCATCGCAATCAACGACGCCGGTCAGATCAGCCAACGCCTGAAGGGCCTCAAGTCCCTGTCGGACGTGCCGGATGCTGAGCGGCCCGCACTTCGCGATGCGGTCTACCATGTCAATGCAGCGCTGAAGACGGTGTCCGAGAACAAGGGTGCCGGCGCTGAGGACAGGGCAACGGCCAAACGTCAGCATGACACGCTGCACACTGCCGTCGAATATGCGCCTATCTGGGTGCGGATGCTGAGCGCGGTATGCCTCGGGATCGGCACGATGATTGGCTATAAGCGCATTGTTACAACCATCGGCGAGCGCATCGGCAAGCGGCACCTGACGCCGGCCCAGGGCGCCTCGGCAGAGCTGGTGGGCGGTCTGCTGATCGGCACCGCAGGTTTTTCAGGCCTGCCGGTCAGCACGACGCACATCATCTCCTCAGGTGTTGCAGGAACGATGGCGGGCTCTGGTGCAGGCGTTCAGCAGCGCGTGATCTGGCAGATAGCCATCGCCTGGGTGGCGACGCTGCCGGCAACGATGGTGTTGTCCGGCGTACTGTTCTGGGCGTTTGCCGGCGGCTAAGCCTGCTCCGGATGCTGAGCGATGGATGGATGACGAGAACGGTTCGGGTGTTCCAGGGCTTGTTGCACTGCATCCCAGTGATCGGAATTCCTGCTCATGCAGCGCTAGTCTCGGATCTGAAGCGGTCAGCACGCAAGACATATTCCCGAACAAGGGCTTGATGCACTGCGGCCTCTGCCAAAGATTATATTCCGATGGTCACGACCCAACAGGGCCGGATGACCCGTTGGAGGATCAACAATGCATTTCGCCCGAACAGTGGCTTCATTGGGCGTCATCTCCGCGCTGGGTGCCTGTGCCTTCGAGCCCGCGCTTGGCCCCAGCGTCTTGATCACTCCAGGCAGGGACAAGGATCCTGTTGCATTTCAGCAGGATCAGGTGGTCTGCCAGCAGCATGCGGAGTCAAGCAGCGGGTATGGTGGTGCCGCGCAACCCGCCCCACCGGCAGCAGCGGTTGGTCAAACGCCGGTGCAACTTTCGGGACCGCAACCGGGCGCTGCGAACCAAGGGGCGGCTCAAAGGGCAAACAACGCCGCCGTCCCAGCCGATATCCAGACGCCCGGTGAGGTCAATTATATCCAATGCATGGCAGCCCGAGGCGACATCGTGCAGATGTCGGCGGCCGGCGCCCCCGGAAATGACTACGGCTATGGCATCGACTATCCCTATGCCTACCCGTATGCGTATGGCTACCCGTTCGGATACGGCTATCCGAATGGGTATGATTACCCGTTCGGGGTGGGTTTCGTCGGATTTGGCGGCGGCTACGGTTACGGCCGACTCTACCATGGCGGATACTATCATGGCGGCTATTACCATGGTGGATGGGGCCGCGGCGGGTTCCATGGTGGCGGGTTCCATGGTGGCGGCTTTCATGGCGGCGGGGGCCACGGCGGCGGCGGCCGCCGGTGAGGCTACCGTCATTAAATGTCCAGCTTCTCCGTAACCCGTCTGGTCACGCGCCTGTGAAGGGCCGCATCCAGCGCTTCCGCGCCTGGCATGATGCGCACCGGCAAGCAACTGCGATCGATGCCGGCTGTTCACAGTGCGGCAGCGATTGAGAGGACAGGATGAAGCGACTCGAAGGCAAAGTCGCGCTGGTCACCGGCGCCGACTCTGGTATTGGCCAAGCTATCGCTCAGGCATTCGCGCGCGAGGGTGCGGACTTAATAATTGCCTTCCACAGCGACACTGAGGGCGCGGGCCGAACGCGCGACCTGGTCCAGCAATCTAGTTGTCAGGCCGAGGTTACCCAGTTGGATGTGCGTGACCAGCGCGCAGTCGCCACCCTGTTCGACGATCCGGCCAGCCCGATCGGCAGCCTCGGCTTGCCCGAGATCCTGGTGAACGCCGCCGGCGTCGGACAGGACGGTGAGCCGGTGGCGGAGACGACCGGTGATGCGTGGGATCGCGTCATCCGCACCAACCTCTACGGGCCGTTCTACTGCAGCCGCCACTTTATCCAGGCACGTAAGGCAGCCGGAGGCGGTGGACGGATCATTAACATTACCTCGGTGCATGAGGCAATTCCCAGCCCCCGGGCAGCGGCGTATGGCGCATCGAAGGGCGGCTTGCTGACGCTGACTCGCAGTCTGGCGCTGGAGGTCGCGGCTGACCGTATCACCGTTAACGCCATCGCACCCGGACTGATCCGCACGCCGATGACGTCAGGGCGGACCGAAGACCCTGACAAGCTAAGCGCAGCCACGGATCGGATTCCCTTGGGCAGACCAGGCGAACCCGCAGAAGTGGCGGAACTTGCGGTCTACCTGGCGAGTAGTGCTGCCGATTACGTCACGGGACAGAGCTTTACGATCGATGGAGGCCTGGAGATGAACTGGGGCCAGGGCGCCTGAACAAGCCTCGCTCGGGATCATGCCGTGTTGCCGGTGGTTGTTATCAGGCCGCGCAGCGGGATACACCGCAAGGCATGATACGCTTTACGATCAATGATGTCATGACTGTGCTCGGGCCTGCCCCGCGCTACGATCTGGCAGAAAGTTTTGGACCGGACCTGCACCTGCGGGAGGTCCTCGGGGCCGACGACATTCCGCTGAGCTATGGCTCCGCTGCTGGCGATCCCGCTTTGCGCGCGGCTGTCGCCCAGCGGCACAGCGCGGATGCCGGCGACGTTGTCATCACCACCGGCGGAATGCACGCGCTGTTCCTGCTGGCCTTCATCCTGTGTCAGCCGGGAGACGAGGCCGTCGTGACAGCACCGCTGTTTCCGCTATCCCGCACCGCCCTGTCGGCAGTGGGTGCACGGATCCAAACTGTCCGATTGACCTTCGAGCAGCGCTACCAGCCCAACCTGAACGACTTTCACGCTGCGCTGTCCGCGCGAACCAAGCTGGTTAGCGTGGCTTCGCCGCAGAATCCGTCCGGCATCGCCATCCCCAGGGGGCTTCTGCATGACCTGCTTGAACTGATGGGACGGGTCTGTCCACAGGCGTACCTGCTGGTCGACGAGACCTACCGAGAAGCGGTGTATGGCGACGCCTCTGTCGAGATCAGCGCACTGGGACTCAGTCAGAAGGTTGTATCCGTCGCATCCCTATCAAAGTGCCATGGTGCGCCAGGGCTTCGCATTGGTTGGGCAATAACTCATAATGCAAAGCTGCGCGAGCAGTTGATCGCCGGCAAGTTCAGCACCGTCCTCTGCTGCTCGGCAGTTGATGAAGCACTGGCAATCCGCGTCCTGCAGCGGGACCCAACTAGGCGGCGACGGCAGTTCGCCAGCGCGCTGGCGCAAGTTGCACTTTGGATGGAAGCCAATGATCGGTTGGTCGAGTGGGTGCGCCCTGAAGCGGGAGCCATCTGCTGCGTGCGCCTGCGCCCGACTGTCTTCGATGATGCCGCAATCACGCGCTTCCATGCGGAACTCGCACAGAGGAACATCCGTGTGGCCGCAGGTGCCTGGTTCTCGGACGAGTCCAGCGTCTTCCGCCTGGGCTTTGGACTGCTGCCCGCGCCGGATCTGGCGGCGGCCCTGAACGGTATCTCTGCCGCGCTGGAGGCAGCGCGATGAGTCGGCGTTGGGACTGCAATGTCAGCGACCGGGTTTCCGCATTGCTCGCCCCGTCAGATCGTCCCCGGCACTAATGGGCATCAGGTAGCTGACCGGCACCGCGCCCAGTGTCAGCAGGCCCACCACAACAAAGGCGGCACTGAAATCTGCAGCCTGCGGCGTCTGATGGTCCGCCATCGTGCGGGCAACCTCCAGTGCCAGGGCACCGATCGACACGCCGATGGTGGCGGCAAGCTGCTGGCCAGCGGTGTAAAGGCTGGTTGCGGCACTCATTTGCCCGCGCGGTACATCGCCGTACGCCAGGGTATTGAGAGCGGTAAATTGTAGCGAACGAAGAAACCCGCCGACCAACAGCACCAGGTAGATAGCCGCGGCAGGCCACGTCGGCCTGAACAGCGCGCACATCGTCAGCATGATGCCTGACATCACTCCGTTCCAGATCAAGGTATCGCGAAAACCGAACAGCCTGAGTGCATGCTGTGCCGCCGGTTTCATCACCAATGCACCGGCCGAGCTGGCGAAGGTGATCAGCCCGCTCTGCGCCGCGGAGTTACCAAAGCCGACCTGCAGCATCATCGGCAGCAGGAACGGAATAGCGCCGATGCCGGTGCGGAACAGCATCATGGCGCTGAACGACAGCCCGAAGCAGGGCAGCCGCATCAGCGTGAAATCAAGCAACGCAGCCGCATTGCCCCGGGCGTGCAGGTAGTAGAGGAAGGCGAAGCCAAAGCCAGCTATGATCATGCAGGCGGTGAGGCCAGGATCCACCAGACCGCGGCCGACAGTTTCCAGCCCGGCCATGCCGCAGAGCAAGGCCAGGCCGGTCAGCACAAGTCCACGCAGGTCGAAGGCCCCTCTGGGGGGCTCGCGAAAGTCCTGGATGTATAGCGTCACCGCAAGCAGGCCCAGCAAGCCGACGGGAATGTTGATGAAGAAGGTCCAGCGCCAGTTGAAGTAGGTGACGATGAAGCCGCCGATCGGCGGCCCGACCACCGGGCCGAGCAGCGCCGGGACCGTCAGCCACGCCATCGCCGCAACCAATTCGGATTTCGCTGCTGTGCGCAGCAGCAACAGCCGGCCGACCGGAACCATCATCGCTCCGCCCGCACCCTGCAGGACGCGGGCAGCCACCAACTCGACCATGTTGTCCGACAGCCCGCAAAAAATCGAGCCTATGGTGAAGACGACAATCGCACTGCGGAACACAGTGCGGGAGCCATAGCGGTCAGCGATCCAGCCGCTGGCCGGGATGAAGACGGTCAGGCTGAGCAGATAGGCAGTCAACGCGACATTCATGCGCACCGGGTCATAGCCGAACGAACGTGCCATCGTCGGCAGCGCCGTCGCAATGATCGTTGAGTCAAGGTTCTGCATGAACAACGCACATGCGACGATCACAGCGGTCAACCGGGTCTGGCGGGAAACTCTGGCGGAGCGGACACGAGGTTGCGGCGACATAAAGCCAGTGTCGCGCGACTGGCATCGGCGGAAAAGTCCCAAGATCACACGCAGTGGTTGTAATTATTGAAACATGCGATAAAATATCTGCATCGTAACGTCTGGAACACGTCCCATGCTGCGCCCGACGGATGATGTGAAGAACTGGATGCAGATGTTCCGGTGGATCGTGAAGCTGATCCGCGATGAGTTTGAGGTGGAGGAGGCGATCCTAACCCGCACCGCCGTGCTGGAGGCTGACTGCGGGCTGATGATCGAGCAGGTCGAGAGCCTCCTTGACACGATCGGGGGCTGCTTTCAGTTACGGTTCCCGGACGGCACACTGGATGAGGTGGTGAAACTGGAAGAGCTTTGTATGCTGACCGCTTGGATGAAGGGTCTCTACAAGCGTCCGGAGTTTATCTCCGCTGGCTTCGAGGGGCGCTGCCGAGCAGTCAATATGGCGTGCGCTTAAGCAAGCCATTACGCAGCTAGAGCCCCAGAGACGCGACGTACGGGACGCTGCCGACGGTGGAGCGTGGCGTGCGTTGATTCACGCGGACAAGCGGCGCCTGGAACGTCCATTCTCACCTCACTCCAAGCCTGTGGCCATGCCTTCGTTACTTGATCGCTAACCCTCCACCTCACCAAACGAGCCCACCGCTTGACCCCTTTTGGACGGGCGGTCAAAACAGCGTAAACATCAGGGAGCAACGTATCATGAAGTTCGGCCTGCTGTATGAGCTTCAGTTGCCTCGCCCATGGGACAACCGCGCCGAACATCGCATGATCCATGAGGCGCTGGCTGAGGTGGAGATCGCTGACCAGTTGGGCTTCGACTGCGTATGGGCAAATGAGCATCATTTCCTTGAGGAGTACTCGCATTCTTCAGCCCCGGAGGTGTTTCTCTCTGCCGCGGCCGCGCGCACCAAGCAGATCCATATCGGCCACGCCGTGGTCCTCTCGCCTCCGGGCTACAACCCTCCCGCTCGGGTAGCAGAGCGTATCGCAACGCTGGATTTGATCAGCAGCGGTCGGGTCGAATGGGGCACCGGCCAGTCCGCCTCGCGTACCGAACTGGAAGGCTTCGGCGTCGACCAGGCCAGTAAGCGGGCGCAGTGGGCCGAGGCGACGGAGCAGACGGCCAATATGATGGTGATGGAGCCCTATCCAGGATTCCAGGGCCAATTCTTTTCCATGCCTGCGCGAAACGTGGTACCCAAGCCCTATCAGACGCCGCATCCGCCGATCTGGGTGGCATGCTCCAACCGAGAGACGATCCACGCTGCAGCCCGCGCCGGGGTGGGCGCACTGGCGTTTGCGTTCATCGATCCGGCCGAGGCAGCCAAATGGGCCGGCGAATACTACAATATCATCCGTTCAGAAGAATGTGTGCCGATTGGCCACACAGTGAACGCCAACATCGCAATGGCGACCGGCTTCTCGGTGCACCACGACGAGGATGAGGCAAAGGCGCGCGGGCTCGAGGCATTTCAGTACTTCGGCTTCGCACTCGGGCACTTCTACGTTTACGGTCAGCATAAGCCGGGGGCCACAAACGTATGGCAGCGGTTCGAGGCGTCAAAGGCATCGCTGCCGGACGTCGCTCGAGGAAACGGCATCGGCACGCCGGCCCAGTTGCAGGAGCGTCTGCTGGCTTATCAGGAAGCCGGCGTTGATCAAGTGATCTTCGTCCAGCAGGCCGGGCGCAACACCCATGAGCACATTATAGACTCCCTACGCCTGTTCGCCCAGGAAGTTATGCCGGTAATGAAACGCAATGAGGTCGAGCGTGAACAGCACAAGCAGGCCGCGCTGGCGCCATATATCGCCGCAGCTTTGCAGCGCAAGCGGTGGATGCAGCCTTTGTCGGAGGATGCCATTCCGGTGATTGAGGCCTATGGCAAAACCGTAGTGGCCGTACAGGACAATGGAGGCAAGCCAACTTACCGCATCGGCGCCGCCAGCGGATTCGAGGTACCCCTGCAGGATCCGGCGACAGGCAAGCTGGACACAGCGGCACAGTAGCTGTGACCCCTTCGGCTAGCAGATGGCCTTCATCCCCGTATTGGTGGTCCGTGTTCCATCATGGTCTTCAGGGAGCTGACGTCTCCCACCTGGACGTAAAGGATCCAAGTGCGAAAACTGGTCGTTATTTTGCTGCGCTGATCGACTATCGACTGCTTATGTAGTACAACAGGTTACGTCATCAGCATGAAGTGACCGGACGACCGGAACTGGATCTTGTAGACACGATTTCAGCGATTGATTCGGACTGAACTCCTCGGGACGCAGTATTATGTTTCATCAATTACTGACGCCGGTTGTGGACAGTCTGCCTCTGTCCTTCATGGTCGCGGTGCTGCCGATTGTCGTGGTGCTGGTAATGCTGGGCGTGCTGCGCCGGCCGGCCTGGCAGGCGTCGCTGGGCGGCCTGATCGTCGGCTACGCAGTAGCCGTAACTGTTTGGCAGATGCCTGCAGGTCTCGCCCTGGACAGTATTGCCGCTGGGGCCGTATTTGCACTCTGGCCGGTCATGTGGATCGTGTTCAACGCGTTACTGCTGTATAATATTGCGGTGGCATCAGGCCGCTTCGATGCCTTCCGCGACTGGGTGCTCGACCACCTGCCAAACGACCGCCGCATCGTGCTGGTCGTGATCGGCTTCTGTTTCGGCTGTCTGCTGGAAGGCATCTCTGGGTTCGGGACTCCGGTCGCCATCACCAGCGCGCTCCTGATTCTGGTTGGCTTCCCGCCGCTGGAGGCGCTGACCTTCACCCTGATCTTCAACACCGCCCCCGTTGCCTTCGGCGCCTTGGGTGCTCCGGTTACCGTCCTGGGGCAGGTCACCGGGCTACCGGCTGTGCAGCTTGGCGCTATGATCGGCCGCCAATTGCCATTCCTGGCAATGCTGCTGCCATTTTACGTCATTGCGATCTATGGCGGCATGCGCTCAATACGGGCGATTTGGCCGGTGCTGCTGGTCGCCGGTGCCAGCTTCGCGGCTGGCCAGTTCGTCTCTTCCAATTTTCTTGATTTTGCCTTGACCGACGTCTTGTCCTCGCTGACTGCACTGATCGTGACGCTACTCTTTCTGCAGGTTTGGAAACCTGCTGTCGATCCCGCCTTTACCATGAGCGCCAAGGCGATGGGTGGAAGGCGACAAACCGTGATCCCGGCGTGGCAGGGCTGGCTGCCATGGATCGTTGTTTCAGTGGTGGTAATCGTCTGGACCCACTTCAAGGTGTTTGCCCTCGGCCAGCAGCCCATCCTCTGGCCCGGGCTGCATAACCAGATCGCCATTACTCTGTACAACAACAAGCCCTATCCGGCGATCTGGGCATTCCAGCCTCTGGCAACAGGCACCGCCATACTGGTTTCAGCAGTTATCACTTCAGCGCTGGTGGGAATTGGACCATCTCGATTCTTGCACGCCGTAACCGCTACCTGGCGGCAGAGCCGAATTGCTATCCTGACGGTCGCACTGATCGTGGCACTGGCCTACCTGATGAACTATTCCGGTCTCAACTACACGCTGGGGAAGGGCGTGGCCTCGATGGGGTTCATCTTCCCGTTGGTGTCGCCGTTCCTGGGCTGGGTCGCTGTCTTCCTCTCTGGCAGTGACACCTCGGGCAACGCCTTGTTCGGCAATCTTCAGGTTGTCGCAGCCAACCAGCTTGGACTGAACCCAGTGCTGATCGCAGCGACAAATTCCTCCGGCGGCGTGATGGGCAAAATGATATCGCCGCAGAATATTGCCACCGGGGTGTCGGTCACCGACCTAAAAGGTCAGGAGGGAGTGGTATTTGCCCGCACCTTCAAGCACAGCGTCACACTAACTCTGGTGCTTGGGCTGCTGGTGCTCCTACAGCAGTACGTCGTACCATGGATGATACCCTGACATCGGCCGTCTTGCTTGTAGACGACCGATACAGCCGATGTAAGACGCACCAACAAAAGCCAAGCCCTGTTTATTCCTCGACTTCCTCTTCCCGCGTCTGCACCGGACCACTGTCCTGTCCCTTGGCTGCGGGATCACGATCAACCAGTTCGATGACAGCCATGTCAGCCGCGTCGCCATACCGCACACCGGCTTTCAGCACCCGCGTGTAACCCCCAGCCCGCGTCTTGTACCGATCGGCAAGGGTGCTGAACAGCTTCGTGACAATTATGTCGTCGCGGAGTTCGGCATAAGCCAATCGCTTATTTGCCAAGCCACCTTTCTTGCCCAAGGTAATCAGCTTCTCGGCTACTGGCCGCAATTCCTTGGCCTTGGGTAGGGTCGTGGTGATCTGCTCGTGCTTCAGAAGCGCATGTGCCATGTTGCGGAACATGGCCAGGCGATGGGTTGAAGTAACGCCGAGCTTTCGACCGGCAACTCCGTGACGCATTGATCTGTTTCCCTCGTTTCGACCTGGACCGGCTCAGGCCGATATATAATTACGCGATCGATTGGCACGATACGATCTTGGCCGTGCCAGCCTATGTATTGGTGATTAGAATGGCTCTTCCAGCCGCTTGGCCAGATCCTCAATGTTCTCCGGCGGCCAGCCAGCCACACTCATCCCAAGACCCAAACCCATGGAGGTCAGAACCTCCTTGATCTCGTTCAGCGACTTGCGCCCGAAGTTAGGCGTGCGCAGCATTTCCTGCTCTGACTTCTGTACAAGGTCGCCGATATAGACGATGTTGTCGTTCTTCAGGCAATTTGCGCTTCGGACTGAAAGTTCCAGCTCATCGACCTTGCGCAGCAGGTTGCGGTTGAACGGCAGATCATCCTGCGGCTCTTCAGTTCGGATCTGCTGCGGCTCATCAAAGTTGATGAACAACTGCAGTTGGTCCTGCAGAATACGGGCGGCTAGCGCCACTGAATCTTCCGGCGTTACCGCGCCATTGGTCTCAACCGTAAGCAGCAGCTTGTCGTAGTCAGTGACCTGCCCAACGCGGGTCGGCGCGACACTGTAGGACACCCGACGCACTGGCGAATAGATCGAGTCGACCGGTATCAAGCCAATCGGCGCATCTTCCGGGCGGTTGACGCTCGACGGCTGATACCCCTTGCCCAGATTGACGGTGAACTCCATCCCCAGTTTCACCCCGTCGTCCAGGGTGCAAATGATCAGTTCCGGGTTCATGATATCGATGTCGTGCCCGGACTGAATTTGCCCTGCGCGAACCTCACCAGGTCCCGTCGCCGTCAGGGTCATCCGCTTGGGGCCTTCACCGTGCATCCGCAACGCAAGCTGCTTGATGTTCAGGACGATGTCGGTGACATCCTCTCGCACACCGGGGACGCTGCTGAATTCATGAAGAACGCCGTCGATCTGAACTGCGGTGACCGCAGCACCTTGGAGCGACGACAGCAGGATGCGACGGATGGCATTTCCCAGCGTCATGCCGAACCCACGCTCCAACGGTTCGGCGACCACCGTCGCAACGCGTGAGGGATCCGCGCCTGGCTCCACTTCCAATTTTTCCGGCTTGATCAGAGATTGCCAGTTTCTCTGAATAACTGCACTCTGCCTCATGATTACAAACACCTTTCCAACCGCATTCGGCGCGGCTGATGTTCCCCGGACGGTGCCGAGATCTCAGCCCGTCAAGTCCGCCCCTGGCCGGACGGCGCCGGATCACGTCCCTTAAGCGACGTTTCCGGTCAAGGGCGAGCGTTAAAGTCTAAACGCGCCGACGCTTCCGCGGGCGACATCCGTTGTGCGGGATCGGCGTCATGTCGCGGATGGTCGACACCGCGAATCCCACGGCCTGCAAGGCTCGCAAGGCACTTTCGCGTCCCGAACCTGGGCCGCTGACCTCGATTTCCAACGTCTCCATGCCATGCTCACGGGCCTTCTTGCCGGCATCCTCCGCAGCCACCTGGGCAGCGTAGGGCGTGCTCTTTCGGCTGCCCTTGAAGCCTTGGCTGCCGGCGGATGACCATGCAATTGCGTTACCTTGAGCATCGGTAATGGTGATCACGGTGTTGTTGAAGGTGGCAGCGACGTGCGCCACGCCCGCAATGATGTTTTTGCGCTCTTTGCGGCGAGGCCGAGCGGCTGCGGCGGATTTCGCCATGTAATTTGTTCCTGCTTCCACTGCCAGCCACGCCACGAACTGGCGCAGCACAACGCTTAAGTAAAACCGGCCATAGCGACCTGCTTTATTTCGTAACTTTCTTCTTGCCAGCGATTGCCACTGCCTTGCCCTTCCGGGTACGGGCATTGGTGTGGGTGCGCTGCCCGCGGACGGGCAAGCCACGGCGATGACGCAGGCCGCGGTAGCAGCCCAAATCCATCAGCCGCTTGATGTTCATCGCCACTTCACGCCGAAGATCACCCTCGACGCGGTATTCCCTGTCGATCAGTTCACGGATACGAAGAACTTCGTCATCCGAAAGCTGATTGACGCGGCGGTCATCAGGAATGCTAAGCTGTTGACATATCGCAGCAGCCTTGGCTGGCCCAATTCCGTAAATATAGCGAAGTCCGATCGTCACCCGCTTGTTCGTCGGGATATTCACGCCGGCAATACGTGCCACGCTCGAGTCTCCTGTCGTCCAGTTGCTGAGCCGGACCTTTATGATTGCCCCAATGGAGCTAAGATATGCGCAAGGGCGACCAACCCCTGATATGGGGCGGCACCGGAGGGCGGGACTATAGTTCCCGCCGCGCAGGAGTCAACGAATCTACATCAACTCTGCGTGAATTTTGCAACATCCTTGTCAAGCGCTGCCCAACACTGCATCGATCTGCTGCGTCACTTGGTCGATGTCGGCCATACCATCGACAGTTCGTAAGATCCCCGTTGCAGCATAATGCGGTATGATTGGTGCTGTCTGTCGATGATATGTTTCCAGCCGAGCCGCTACAGTCTCTCGCTTGTCATCGTCTCGGCGGATAAAAGTCGTTCCCGCACAAATGTCGCATACACCCGCCTGGACTGTTGGCTTGAAGCTATCGTGGTAGCCGGCACCGCACGTCGCACAGACAAAGCGCCCGGCAATACGATCTGTCAGCGCCGCGTCGTCAACCTTCAACTCAATAACCGCATCCAGCCACAGATGCTTCTCCGCCAGCATGTAATCCAGCGCTTCAGCCTGCGGCACAGTCCGCGGGAAGCCGTCCAGAATGAAGCCATTCGCCGCGTCGGGCTGCTGCAGGCGCGATGCCAGCATGCGCACCAGGATGTCGTCAGACACCAGTTGACCGGCATCCATCACTGCTTTGGCCTCACATCCCACTGGCGTGCCTGCGGCAACTTCAGCGCGCAGCATGTCACCGGTCGATATCTGTTTGATGTGGTACTTCTGCTCCAGACGCTTTGCCTGGGTGCCCTTACCCGCGCCTGGCGGGCCCAACAGAATGAGTTTCACCGACGTCCCTTCGCCCGAGTCTTACGGATCAGACCTTCGTATTGATGTGCGAGCAGATGTGATTGTATCTGCGTCACAGTATCCATTGTAACCGACACCACGATCAGAATCGAGGTCCCACCGAAATAAAATGGCAGGCCGTAGTCGCTGATCAGGATTTCGGGCAACAGACAGATCAAAACCAGGTAGATGCCGCCGACGGTCGTCAGGCGAGTCAGGATGCGGTCGAAATAGTCAGCCGTGGCACTTCCCGGCCGGATGCCAGGGATGAACCCGCCATATTTCTTCAGGTTATCCGCCGTCTCCTCAGGATTAAAGACGACAGCGGTGTAAAAATACGAAAAGAAGATAATCATGAACGCATACAGCGCCATGTATAATGGCTGGCCGTGTGCAAGCTGTGACGCGATGGTCTGCATCCAGGCAGGCCCATTGGTGGCAAAGCCGGCAATGGTTGCAGGAATCAGCAGGATCGAGCTGGCGAAGATCGGTGGGATCACGCCGGAGGTGTTGATCTTCAGCGGAATGTGCGTCGAGTCGCCGCCGAACATCCGATTGCCAACCTGACGCTTGGGATACTGCACCGCAATCCGCCGCTGCGCCCGCTCGACGAATACGATAATCGCAATCGTCGCGACGGCAATCACCATGAACAGCAGGATGAAGAACGGCGACAGCGCCCCAGTGCGCCCCAGCTCAAGCAAAGACGCAGCAGCCGTTGGCAGGCCAGCCACAATGCCAGACATGATGATCAGGCTGGTGCCGTTGCCAATGCCTCGCGCGGTGATCTGTTCACCCACCCACATCAGGAACATCGTGCCGCCGACAAGGGTGATGACGCAGGAGATGCGAAAGAACCAGCCAGGTGCGATCACCGCAGCGCCAAAGCTGCCATGCATCGATTCTAGCCCGACCGCGATGCCATAGGACTGGAACATCGCGATCAGCACGGTGAGGTACCGGGTATACTGGTTCAACTTCTTGCGGCCGGATTCGCCCTCCTTCTTCAAAGTCTCCAAGGTCGGAATGGCTGCCGACATCAACTGGATAATGATGCTGGCGCTGATATACGGCATGATATTCAGCGCAAAGACAGTCATCCGGCGCAACGCCCCGCCGGTAAACATGTCGAACATGCCCAGAATGCCGCCACCATGTTGCGACAGCATCTCCGCCATTACGGACGCATCGACCCCTGGCACCGGGATGTACGTCCCGATCCGATAGACGATTAGCGCCCCCAACGTGAACCAGATACGCTGCTTCAGCTCAGTCGCCTTCGAGAAGACGCCCATGCTGAGGTTGGCGGCAAGCTGTTCAGCAGCGGAAGCCATGGGATTTCCCTTTATCGACGCCGTTTCGTCATTTCGCTCAAAGCCGGGTGCAGACGTTGTCTGGTCCTGCGTTGCTTCACAAGGTTAAACGTCACAACTACTTCCCACAGGCTTTGGCGGTCGGCACGACGCGGTTACGCGACAATGTTTGTCCGGCACCCAATGGGCACAAGCACATCATCAATCAAGTCAAGCAACGTGTGTGGCCGAGGTCGTTCCAGCCGCTTTGAGCGCAGTCTGAACCGACTTAAACGCTTGGCTCACATCGAGCTCAAGCTTACACTAGGGTGCGGGTGCGTTAGGCTGCCTCTGCCGCCGGCGTCTTTGGCGCTACGGTCGTGACCACCGAGCCGCCGGCCTGCTCCACAGCCGCCTTGGCCGTGGCCGACGCACCAGACACGGTAATGTTGATCGCGACCGAGAGACTGCCTTCACCCAGCAAGCGAATACCGTCCTTGTTGCCAACCGCAAGACCCGCCTCAATCAGTGTCGCCTCAGTCATCGGCTGCGCCGGGTCGAGCTTACCGGCTTTGATTGCCGCGTCCAAATTGCCGAGGTTGACCGGAGCATACTCCTTGCGAAAGATGTTGCGAAAGCCTCGCTTCGGCAGCCGACGGTAGATCGGTAACTGGCCGCCCTCAAAACCATTTAGCGCGACGCCTTCCCGCGCCTTCTGGCCCTTCACGCCTTTACCTGATGTCTTGCCCTTGCCGGAGCCAATGCCACGGCCAAGCCGCTTCGACTTTAGCCGCGCGCCCGCATTGTCGCGCAGTTCATTGAGGTTCATGTCAGGAAAGCTCCTCCACCTTGATCAGGTGGACCACCTTGCGGATCATTCCTCGCAACGAGGGCGTGTCCTCCAGCTCTCGGCTGCGACGAATCTTGTTCAGGCCCAGGCCGATCAAGGTTTCCTTCTGCCCGGGCTTACGGCCCAGAACCGACGACGTTTGAGTCACACGCACCTTAGGCATTGGCCGGAGCCTCCTGCCCAGCCGGCGGCGCGGGGGGCGGCTCACGCCGGCCAAAAAGCTCTGGCACTTTCTTGCCACGTCGCGTTGCGACCGAGCGGGGACTGGCGCATTTCTGCAGCGCCGCAAAGGCCGCCTTTACCATGTTGTGCGGGTTGCGGCTGCCCAGGCTCTTGGCCACCACGTCGCCGATGCCCAACGTCTCGAACACGGCACGCAAAGGGCCGCCGGCAATGATTCCGGTGCCGGCGGTGGCGGAACGCAGCACGACATTGCCAGCGCCGAAGTGTCCTTCAACGTCATGATGCAGCGTCCGACCCTCTTTCATCGGCACCCGGATCATGCCCCGCTTAGCCCGCTCGGTTGCCTTGCGAATTGCCTCCGGTACCTCGCGCGCCTTACCGGCGCCATAGCCAACCCGGCCCTTCTGGTCGCCCACGACAACCAGGGCGGCGAAGGCAAAGCGCCGCCCGCCCTTCACCACCTTCGCAACGCGATTGATGGTGACCAGCTTGTCGATGATGCCATCATCGGGTTCACGGTCGCCGCCACGCTCGCGGTCCCGGTTGCGGCCGCCACCTTCTCTCGGTTCACGTGCCATTCACATTTGTCCTTTAGAAGTCCAGGCCGCCTTCGCGGGCGGCATCGGCCAAAGTCTTGACCCTGCCATGATAAAGATAGGAACCGCGGTCGAACACGACCTGCTTGATTCCGGCGGCCAACGCCCGTTCGGCAACCAGCTTGCCGACAGCCGCCGCAGCGGCCTTGTCGGCGCCCGTCTTCAGATCGGTTTTCAACGTTGCATCCAGCGTCGAGGCCGCTGCAACAGTATGGCCCTTCAGGTCGTCGATCACCTGCGCATACATGTTCTTTCCTGATCGGAAAACCGACAACCGCGGGCGGCCATGCGACTTCTGCTTGATCTGATAACGCAGGCGGCTCTTACGGCGGACGGATAGGTCGTGCTTGGCGCTCATTTCTTCTTGCCTTCCTTGCGCCGGATGGTCTCGTCGGTATAGCGCGCACCCTTGCCCTTATAAGGCTCCGGCGGGCGAAATGCGCGAATCTCTGAGGCAACCTGCCCCACCAGGCGCTTGTCCGTGCCTTCGACCTTGATCGCCGTCGGACGCTCGCAGGTGATCTTGATGCCGTCTGGCACCGGATAGACCACTGGATGCGAGAACCCGAGGTTGATCTCCAGGTTCTTGCCCTGCACTGCGGCACGATACCCGGTACCAGTGATCTCCAGCGTCTTTGAATAGCCGGTGGATACGCCCTGCACCATGCAGGCGATGACCGCGCGGGTCGTACCCCACATCATGCGGTTGCGAGTCTCGTTGGTGCGCGGCTTCACCACGACCTTGTTGCCGTCGATTATTGCTTCGACCAGGTCGGATAACGGCATCTTCTGTTCGCCCAGCTTTCCCTTTGCGGTAACCATGCCCGCGCCAATGGCGATCTGAACACCGTCGGGAATTTCGATCGGATACTTTCCGACGCGTGACATACGCGTTGTCCCCTAAAACACGCGGCAGAGGACTTCGCCGCCGATATTGGCAGCGCGAGCCTCGGCATCGCTCATGACGCCCTGCGGCGTCGACAGGATGGAAATCCCCAAGCCGGCGTAGACCCGAGGCAGCTCCTTGATCTTCGCATACACCCGCCGGCCTGGCTTCGAGACGCGATTGATCTCCTTGATCACCGGCTCGCCCTCATTGTACTTCAGCTCGATACGCAACTGAGCCACACCGGGGCGCAACTGTTCGGCTGCATAGCCGCGGATGAAGCCCTCGCGCTTCAGCACCCCCAGCACGTTCTCGCGCAGCTTTGACGCCGGCGCCACACAGACCGAGTGGCGGGCGCGTTGTGCGTTGCGGATACGCGTCAGCATATCGCCAACGGGATCGGACATTGACATCGCTACCGTCCCTCTACCAGCTCGACTTGACCATGCCTGGAATCTGTCCGGCACTGGCCAGGTCTCGCAGCGCGATGCGGCACAGCTTGAATTTCCGGTAATTGCCGCGCGACCGGCCGGTCAGCTCGCAGCGCAGGCGAACACGCACAGAGGCGCCATTACGCGGCATCTGCGCCAGCTTCAATGAGGCGTTGAAGCGGTCCTCCACCGGCAAGGTGCGGTCCATCAGCACGTCCTTCAGCACCTGACGCTTTGATTTGTCGCGCTTGGCCATCCGCTCGCGCATCTTGTTGCGGTTGACCTGGGAAGTTTTAGCCATCCTGTTTAAATCCTCCGGAACCTGCCGACCAGCGATCGGGGGTTTTCCAAAAACTCAGTTGGCAAAGGGAATGTCGAAAGCCTTCAGCAAAGCCTTCGCTTCGGCGTCGGTCGTCGCGGTGGTGACAAACTGGATGTCCATGCCACGCACCTCATCGATCCGGTCGTAGTTGATCTCCGGAAAGATGATCTGTTCCTTCAGGCCCATGGCAAAGTTGCCGCGCCCGTCGAAGCCCTTGCCGGCGATGCCGCGGAAGTCGCGGACCCGGGGCATTGCGATGGTCACCAGGCGATCAAGAAACTCGTACATGCGCGCCTTGCGCAAAGTCACCTTGCAGCCGATCGGCAAACCCTTGCGGATCTTGAAGCCAGCTATCGCCTTCTTCGCCACCGTCTTTACCGGGCGTTGGCCCGCGATCACGGTCAACTCACCAACCGCTGCGTCCAGCTTCTTCTGGTCGCCAGTCGCTTCACCAACGCCCATGTTGATGACGATCTTCTCCAGCTTCGGCACCTGCATCTCGTTGGTGTAGCCAAATTGGCTGCGCAGCGCGGCTCGGACTTCCTCACGATAACGCCTCTGCAGACGCGGGATGTCACCGGCCGAGGCCTCAGGATTGTCCACCCCGGCGATCTCGACCCGACGGGCGGCCCGCTGAGCTTCCTTGCCGGCTGGCGGGCCGCTACCCCCACGTGAAGCAGCGGACTTGCCGCCAGCGGTCTTGCCGCCCTTCGGCTGATTCTTTGTTCCGCTCATGACTCTAGCCCTCGATCACTTCACCGGTCGCCTTGGCCACACGCACCTTGCGGCCGCCTTCCAGCACGCGGAAACCAACCTTCGTCGGCTTCTCGCTCTTGGGGTCGATCAGTTTCAGATTCGACAGATGGATCGACGCCTCTCGGTCGACGATACCACCGGGCTGACCCATCCCAGTCGGCTTGGTGTGATGGCGCGCCATCGCCGCACCCTGGACAATGGCCCGGTGGGCCTCGGGAAACACCCGCAGGACCTCGCCACGCTGGCCTTTGGACTTCCCGGTCGTCACCAGCACGGTGTCGCCCTTGCGGATACGCGCAGCCATTACAACACCTCCGGTGCAAGGGAGATGATCTTCATGAACCGGCGGCCGCGTAATTCGCGCACCACCGGGCCAAAGATACGTGTGCCGATCGGCTCCTGCTGCTTGTTGATCAGCACCGCGGCATTGCGGTCGAAGCGGATCGCGCTGCCGTCGGTGCGACGCACTGGAAAGCTTGTGCGTACGATCACCGCCTGATGCACGTCACCCTTCTTCACCTTGCCGCGGGGAATGGCTTCCTTCACGGACACGACGATGACATCGCCGACCGAGGCGAATTTGCGCTTCGATCCGCCCAGCACCTTGATGCACTGCACGCGCCGGGCGCCGGAGTTGTCGGCGACTTCCAGGTTGGTCTCGACATGGATCATGGGGCGTCTCCGTCAGACCGTTGGCGCAGGCGCAGGCGGCGCCGGATGCGCCTCGGCGATCGCTACGGCTTCCCTCGGCGCCTCGCCGACAACCTGACCGTTCCGCTCGACCAGCGTCCAGGTCTTGCGCTTGCTGATCGGCGGGCATTCGACGATACGCACCATGTCGCCAACCTGACAGACATTTGCCTCGTCGTGCGCGGCATACTTCTTCGACTTGCGGATGAACTTCTTATACAGCGGATGCATCACGCGACGATCGACAAGAACCGTGATGGTCTTGTCCATCTTGTCGCTGGTCACCCGTCCTGTCAGGACGCGCCTCGGCATCGCCCTTCCTCCTTATGACTTTGCGGCGGAATGTATTTTTTCCGCCTGAATGGTTTTCACACGCGCGATCTCGCGGCGCACTTCGCGCACCCGTCCGGTGCCCTCCTGCTGGCCCGTGGCCCGCTGGAAGCGCAGGTTGAACTGCTCCTTGCGCAGATCCAGCAGCAGCGTCGACAGCTCGTCGGGCGTTTTGGCCCGCACGTCGGCGGCCTTGTACAGGGCGTTCTTGGCCATCAGGCGTCTCCTGTCCGGGCGATGAACTTGGTCCGGATCGGCAACTTGGCCGCACCCAGCAGCAGCGCTTCGCGCGCCAGTTCCGCAGTGACGCCATCAATCTCAAACATGATCCGCCCGGGCGCCACGCGAGCCACCCAGAACTCCGGCGAGCCCTTGCCCGAACCCATGCGGACTTCGGCCGGCTTGGTGGAAACCGGAACGTCGGGGAAGATGCGGATCCACACCCGGCCGGCCCGCTTCATCGCACGCGTGATGGCGCGGCGAGCGGATTCGATCTGCCGCGCGGTGATGCGCTCCGGCTCCAGCGCCTTCAGGCCGAAGGTGCCAAAGTTCAGCGTCGTGCCGCCCTTGGAAAGGCCGTGAATGCGGCCCTTGTGCTGCTTGCGGAATTTGGTGCGCTTCGGAGAAAGCATTGTCTTCTATCCAACTACCGTTACGCCATTACCGCTGAGGCGCCTGCTCAGCCGCCTTGCGGTCTTGCGCCATCGGGTCGTGCGCCAGGATCTCGCCCTTGAACACCCAAACCTTCACGCCACAGGTGCCATACGTGGTCTTCGCGGTCGCCACGCCAAAGTCGATATCCGCACGCAGTGTATGCAGCGGCACGCGCCCTTCACGATACCACTCCACCCGGGCGATCTCGGCACCGCCTAGCCGGCCGCCGCAATTGATCCGGATGCCCTGCGCCCCCAAACGCATGGCCGATTGGACGGCCCGCTTCATGGCGCGGCGGAACGCGACGCGGCGCTCCAACTGCTGGGCGATGTTCTCAGCGACCAGGGTCGCATCGATCTCCGGCTTGCGGATTTCGACGATGTTCAGCGACACATCGGCCTTGGCCATCTTCGACAGGTCCTTCTTTAGAACCTCGATGTCCTGGCCCTTTTTGCCGATCACAACGCCGGGCCGCGCAGCATAGATCGTCACCCGCGGCTTCTTCGCCGGACGCTCGATGACGACCCGCGAAACACCGGCACCGCGCAGCTTGGTGCGCAGGTGACCGCGCAGCTTGAAGTCCTCGTGCAGCAGCTTCGAATAGTCGATGCCAGCGAACCAGCGGCTGTCCCAGGTGCGGTTGATGCCAAGACGCAGACCGACCGGATTGACTTTGTGACCCATCTTACGAGGCTCCCCCTTCGGTGCCTGCTTCTTCCTGCATCCGCTCCGCCACGACGATCTTCAGGTGGCTGAACCATTTTTCCACGCGCGCGGCGCGGCCGCGGCCACGGGCATGGAAGCGGCGCATCACGATCGAGCGTCCGACCTCGGCACGGGCAACAACCAACCTGTCGACATCCAGCGAATGGTTGTTCTCGGCATTGGCGATGGCACTCTGCAGCGCCTTCTTCACCTGCCCAGCAATGCGACGCTTGCTGAACGTCAGCGTCGCAACGGCGCGCTCTGCCGGCAGGTTGCGGATCATCGCCGCGACCAGGTTCAGCTTGCGCGGACTGATGCGCAGATTGCTGACGACGCACTGCGCCTCGGTCTCCGGCAATCCGCGCGGATGGGATGGCTTGCTCATGTCTCAGCCCCGCCGTGCTTTCTTGTCGGCCGCATGACCGCTGAACGTGCGCGTCGGTGAGAACTCACCGAACTTGTGGCCGACCATGTTCTCGTTCACCTGAACCGGCAGGAACTTATGACCGTTGTAGACGCCAAAGGTCAGGCCAACGAACTGCGGCAGGATTGTTGATCGCCGAGACCAGATCTTGATGATCTCGTTGCGTGAGGAAGCCCGTGAAGCTTCGGCCTTGTTCAGCAGGTAACCGTCGACGAACGGTCCCTTCCATGTGGAACGCGCCATCTTACTTGCCCTTGTTGCGGCGGCGGATGATCAGGCTGTCCGTCCGCTTGTTGCCGCGCGTCTTGTAGCCCTTGGCCGGCTGGCCCCATGGCGACACCGGATGCCGCCCGCCCGAACTGCGGCCCTCGCCGCCACCCAGTGGATGGTCGACCGGGTTCATCACCACGCCGCGGTTGTGCGGCTTGAAGCCCATCCAGCGAGAGCGTCCAGCCTTGCCCAGCTTCTGGTTCATGTTGTCCGGATTGGACACGGCACCGATCGAGGCGATGCACTCCGCGCGCACCACCCGCAGCTCGCCAGACATCAGCTTGATCTGTGCATAGCCGGCATCCTTGCCGACCAACTGAGCGAACGTCCCGGCGGAGCGGGCGATCTTGCCACCGGCTCCAACCTTCATCTCAATGTTGTGGATGATCGTGCCGACGGGAATTGCTGCCAGCGGCATCGCGTTGCCGGGTTTGATATCGACACGCGGACCAGCAACCACTTGGTCGCCGGCCTTCAGCCTCTGCGGCGCCAAAATGTATGACAGTTCACCATCTGTATATTTTATCAGAGCGATGAACGCGGTGCGGTTAGGATCGTATTCCAGCCGCTCAACCGTGCCGGTGACACCGAACTTGCGGCGCTTGAAGTCGACAACGCGATAGGCCTGCTTGTGCCCGCCGCCGCGGAAACGCGTGGTGATGCGGCCGTGGTTGTTGCGCCCGCCATGGCTATGCTGGCCTTCGGTCAGCCCCTTGACCGGCTTGCCCTTCCACAGCTCGGAACGGTTGATCAGCACGGTGCCGCGAAGGCTGGCCGTGACCGGATTGAATTGTCTCAGTGCCATCTGCCGAGCGCCTTATGCCACGCTGGAGGTGAAATCGATCGACTGGCCGGGAACCAGCGTCACAATGGCTTTCTTGACGTCAGAGCGGACACCCGGACGGCCCTTGAACCGTTTGGTCTTGCCCTTCTGGATCAGCGTGTTGACCGAGACAACCTTGACGTTGAACAACGCCTCGACCGACGCTGCGATCTCCGGCTTCGTGGCGTCCATCGCGACCTTGAAGCCAACTTGGTTCTTCTCCGACAGCAACGTCATCTTCTCAGTAATCAGCGGTGCGCGGATGATGTTGTACATCGCCTCTCGCGACAGCGGCTTCTTCGGCGCGGCGGTCATGCGGCCTCTCCCGTCACGACTGGCTCTGAGGATGCGGCGGGCGAAGCGCCGCTGATGCGCGCCTTCAGGCCTTCAAGCCCGGCAGTGGTGATCGCCAGCACATCGTGGTTCAGGATGTCGTAGACGTTCGCGCCGATCGTCGGCAGCACGTCCAGCCGGTGGATATTGCGGCAGGCCCGCTGAAAGCCCTCGTCCACGGCATGATCGATAACCAGCGCCGAGCGCCAGCCAAGCACCTTGACCTTCTTCGCCAGTTCGCCGGTCTTCGGCGCGCTGGTGGCCACATCCAGCACTACCAGCTTGTTCTCGGCCAGCTTCTGCGACAGCGCCGAGATCAGCCCCAGCCGGCGCACCTTCTTGTTAAGGCTGTACTCGTGTGAGCGCACCACCGGGCCATGCACCACCCCGCCGGTGCGAAACTGCGGCGACCGCAGACTGCCCTGACGGGCATTGCCGGTGCCCTTCTGCTTGTACGGCTTCTTGGTTGTGCCGGACACTTCCGCCATGCCCTTTGTCTTGTGGTTGCCGCTGCGGCGTTTGGACAACTGCCAGTGAACCACACGCGCCATGATGTCGTGCCGTGGCGTCGCCTTGAAGATCTCGTCCGGCAGGTCGGCGCTGCCCGTTGTCGCGTTTTCAAGAGTAATGATATCGACTTGCATCTGCCTGTTCCTCAGCCAGTCGCCGGCGGCTCAACTGCAGCCTCGCCAGGCGTTCCGACCAGCGCAGCCGGATAAGCCGCGTCAGCAGGACGCGCCCGCTTGATCGCGTCGCGTACCAGCACATAACCATTCTTGCTGCCAGGAACGGCGCCCTTGATCATGAGCAACCCCTTGTCAGCGTCCACCGCCGCCACTTCCAGGTTCAGAGTCGTGATCCGCTCGACACCCAAGTGGCCGGCCATCTTCTTGTTCTTGAACGTCTTGCCTGGGTCCTGACGGTTACCGGTCGAACCCAGGCTGCGGTGACTGACCGACACGCCATGCGAGGCCTCCAGCCCGGCGAAGTTCCAACGCTTCATGCCGCCGGCAAAACCCTTGCCTTTGGATGTGCCGCAGACATCGACCTTTTGCCCAGGGCTGAATTGTGCGGCGGACAATGTCGATCCTGGCTCCAGCAGGGCATCGGGGGCAACCCGAAACTCGACCAGTTTCTGCTTCGGCTCGACCTTCGCCTTTGCATAGTGGCCACGGTTCGGCTGGCTGACGTTCTTGACCTTCGCCTTGCCCCAGCCGACCTGAACGGCAGTATAGCCGTCCCTTTCCTGGGTGCGCGCGGCGACAACCTGCACCTGGTCCAGATGCAGCACGGTCACCGGCACATGGCTGCCGTCATCCTTGAAGATCCGGGTCATCCCCAGCTTCTTTGCCAGGAGACCGGTGCGGAGGGGCTGTGGGGCGGATGATGCTGGCATGGCTTTAGATCTTGATCTCAACGTCCACACCGGCGGCGAGGTCGAGCTTCATCAGCGCGTCCACGGTCTGCGGCGTGGGCTCCACGATGTCCAACAGGCGGCGATGCGTGCGGATCTCGAACTGCTCACGGCTTTTCTTGTCGACATGCGGAGAGCGGTTGACGGTGAACCGTTCGATATGGGTCGGCAACGGGATTGGTCCGCGAACCCGCGCACCCGTACGCTTGGCCGTGTTCACGATCTCTTTCGTGCTGTTATCCAGCACACGATGATCATAGGCCTTCAATCGGATGCGGATATTCTGGTTGTCCATCGCTCGCTCTCAATTTTCCCACCGAAACGTAAACCGGCGCCGCCCAACCCTCTGGATGGGCGGCGCCGGCCATGTTTCGTCTCTTACTTCTGGATGCTGGCGACCACACCGGCGCCGACGGTGCGGCCGCCTTCACGGATGGCAAAACGCAGACCGTCATCCATCGCAATCGGCGCGATCAGCTCGACCGACATTGACACGTTGTCGCCCGGCATCACCATTTCAGTCCCTTCCGGCAACTGCACCACGCCCGTGACATCGGTGGTGCGGAAGTAGAACTGCGGCCGGTAGTTGGTGAAGAACGGCGTGTGGCGGCCACCCTCCTCCTTGGTCAGGATATAGGCTTCGGCCTTGAACTGGGTGTGCGGGGTGATGCTGCCCGGCTTGGCCAGCACCTGGCCACGCTCGACATCCTCGCGCTTGGTGCCGCGCAGCAGCGCGCCAATATTGTCGCCCGCTTGGCCCTGGTCCAGCAGCTTGCGGAACATCTCCACACCGGTCACGACAGTCTTCACCGTCGGCTTGATGCCGACGATCTCGACTTCCTCGCCTACCCGCACAATCCCGCGCTCAACACGACCGGTCACCACCGTTCCACGGCCGGAAATTGAGAAGACGTCTTCGATCGGCATCAGGAATGGACGATCGGTCGCCCGCTCCGGCTGGGGAATGTAGGCGTCCACCTGCTTCATCAGCTCAAGGATCGCGTCATTGCCCAGCTCCGGAGACTTGTCCTCCAGCGCCATCAACGCAGAGCCCTTGACGATGGGGATGTCATCGCCCGGGAACTGATAGGACGACAGCAGCTCGCGCACCTCCATCTCGACCAGCTCCAGCAGTTCTGGATCGTCGACCATGTCGCACTTGTTCAGGAACACCACCAGCGCCGGCACGCCCACCTGCCGAGCAAGCAGGATATGCTCACGGGTCTGTGGCATGGGACCGTCGGCGGCGGAAACGACCAGGATCGCGCCGTCCATTTGCGCCGCACCAGTGATCATGTTCTTCACATAGTCGGCGTGGCCGGGGCAGTCGACGTGGGCATAGTGGCGGTTCGCAGTCTCATACTCCACGTGCGCGGTGGAGATGGTGATGCCACGCGCCTTCTCCTCTGGCGCTTTGTCGATTTGATCATACGCCGTGAAGGTGGCGCCTCCGGTCTTGGCCAGCACCTTGGTGATCGCGGCCGTCAGAGATGTCTTGCCATGATCGACATGGCCGATCGTGCCGATGTTGCAGTGCGGCTTGTTGCGCTCGAATTTCGCCTTCGCCATCGTAATCTCCGTAGATCCAGAACGGGATCTGTTGCGTTTTGCCTAACGGGTTGAGCGCCGGATCGACGCGCCCTTATCTTTTGCCTTATGTTGTTCGCTGCTACCAGCGCCATCCACTGCTAGCAGCATTAGCCACCAGTGCTATTCACTACCACCGATAGTGGCTGAAGGCCTTGTTCGCCTCAGCCATGCGATGGGTATCTTCACGCTTCTTCACCGCCGACCCGCGGTTGTTTACCGCATCCAGCAATTCATTCGACAGACGGTCCTGCATGGTGTGCTCGCCCCGCTTCCGCGCCGCATCGATGATCCAGCGAATCGCCAGCGCCTGACGACGTTCCGTCCGCACTTCGACCGGCACTTGATAAGTCGCGCCTCCGACGCGGCGGGAGCGGACTTCGACCGCCGGCTTTACATTGTCCAGCGCCTCGTGGAACATTCGCACTGGATCAGCAGCACTGCCGCCGCGACGCTTCAGCACGTCCAACGCATTGTAAACAATGCCTTCAGCGGCTGACTTCTTACCGTCATACATCAGCGCGTTCATGAAACGACTGATCACGACGTCGCCGAATTTAGCATCCGGCAGGATCTCGCGCTTGTCGGCGCGGTGACGACGAGACATCCCGAAGCTCTCCTACTTGGGCCGCTTCGCGCCATACAGCGAGCGGCGCTGGCGACGCTTGGCAATGCCCTGAGTGTCCAGCACGCCACGCAGGATGTGGTAGCGCACACCAGGAAGGTCCTTCACGCGGCCCCCACGGATCAGCACCACCGAATGTTCCTGCAGATTGTGGCCCTCGCCGGGTATATAGCTGACAACTTCGTATCCGTTCGTCAGCCGGACCTTCGCCACCTTGCGCAAGGCCGAGTTCGGTTTCTTCGGCGTCGTGGTGTACACGCGGGTGCAGACGCCTCGCTTTTGCGGGCAGCCCTGCAGTGCGGGAACCGAGTTCTGGGTCTTCGGCCGCTCGCGCCCATGGGCGATAAGCTGATTTATGGTCGGCATGGACCTCTTTCTCTTTCCGTTCGCGCCTCGCCGCAGCTCTATCCAATCGCCGATTAACAGACGAAGCCCGTCGGCATGGGCATCCCCCATCCAACGGATCAACATGATCATGTGGCCTAAGCCCGACCAATAGGCCGGGCGGCGCCCCATGCGACGTTTACCTGCAAACCTGCGACCGTCCGAAAAATGGCTCCGGGTCGACCGAGGGCGCGATCTCTAAAAGCCTGTCCGAAGCGAGTCAAGCGCTTACGGCGCGCTGTCCGGCAGATTCCTGCATGGCAGCGACTTGGGCCTTAGCAGCCATCTTCAGCAGCGAAATGAACCTGGTTGGTTTCAGCCGCTGCGGCCTATATTCTTACTTTGTGATGTATTGCCCAAGCTGGACCGCAAGAGTGAATACCTAGCCCGACGCCCAGTCGCGCCCCGCTGCACCGGCCGCGTAACGCTGGCGAAAACTACCGCGACGGGTTACAGCAGACCCAACGCAGCCCTCGCCGGCTGTGACGCTTCGGCATCTGGAGGCACCCATACTGATGTGCGGCATCGCGGGACTGATCCTTTCCTCCGGCGCGGCGCTGCCCGATTCAACCGTGCTATCAAAGCTCATTGGCGCCCTTCACCACCGGGGTCCGGACGGCAGCGGCCATGCCGTCGTGGGGCGCGTGGCGCTGCTGCACAACCGCCTCGCGATCATCGACCTGGTGACTGGCGACCAGCCATTCTTCGCCGGTTCCGCCACGCTGGTGGCGAACGGAGAGATCTACAACTATCGCGAACTGCGTGATTCTCTGCCCGAGGTGAATTTTGCGACCAACAGCGACTGTGAGCCGCCGCTGCATCTGTGGTTGCGTGACGGGCCGAACTACGCCCGCCACCTGCGGGGCATGTACGGCATCGCAATCCACGAGCGTGCCAATCGAAGCATTATCCTGACGCGTGATCCATTTGGCATCAAGCCATTGTATATTGCCACCATCGACGATGGCGTTGCTTTTGCCTCTGAACCCCAGGCGCTGCTGGAAGCGGGCCTGGTGAGGCGCGCCTTGCGTCCCGCGGCGGTTGAAGAACTGCTGCAACTGCAGTTTACCACCGGCGCGGACACCGTCTTCGAGGGCATCCAGCGGGTGTTGCCCGGGGAGACCATCACCTGCTCCGACGGCCATATCCTGGAGCGGCGGCAGATCAGCCCGGTGCCCGCCAGGCCACCGGAAGATATAGACGAAGACACGGCGATGCAGCGGCTCGACCAGGCGCTGATGGAAAGCGTCGACCTGCATCAGCGCAGTGACGTGCCATACGGAATGTTTCTCTCCGGTGGCGTCGACAGCGCCACCCTCCTGACCCTGATGGCGCGACTGAACGAACAGCCAGTGCTGGCGTTCACAGCCGGATTTGATGCGCCTGGTGCTGCCGATGAGCGCGCTCAGGCAGCCGCACTTGCCCGTGCCACCGGCGCGCGGCATGAAGCGATCGAAGTCAGCGAGGCAATGGTCTGGCAGCATCTGCCGGAAATCGTCGCTGCGATGGACGACCCAACAATGGACTACGCTATCATCCCGTCGTGGTTTCTGGCGCGCCGGGCGCGTCAGGACGTCAAGGTCGTGCTGACCGGGGAGGGTGGCGACGAGATCTTCGGCGGGTATAAGCGGTATCGACAGGCGACATTGCCCTGGTGGCGCGGCGGACGGACAATGTGGGCAGGCGGTAGTTTCGACCGGGTTCCTGTGCTGCGGGCCCAGCCGACGACTTGGCGCGATGGCATGGCCGCTGCGCAAATCCGGGCTGCTGAAGGTGGACGGTCAACTTTTGCAGCCGCTCAGGCACTGGACATGACCGACTGGCTGCCGCACGACCTGCTGCTGAAGCTGGACCGCTGCATGATGGCTCATGCGGTTGAGGGACGGACGCCCTTCCTGGATCCCGGGGTGGTTGCAGCGGGCTTCAGCCTGCCGGATGCTATGAAGCTGCGCCGCGGCGTCGGGAAGTGGATCCTGCGAAAGTGGCTGGAGAAGAACCAGCCAGCGGCACAACCATTCGCCCCGAAGGCGGGATTCACCGTTCCCATCGGCGCCTGGATCAAGTCACAGGGCACCCGCCTGGGCCCCCTGGTGGCCGCGCAACCGGGGGTCGCAGAAATTGCCCATCCTGATAAGGTGGAAGCCCTGTTTCGTGACATCCGCCGCTGGCGCCATGGGTTCGCATGCTGGAAACTGTTGTTCTACGCGTTGTGGCATCGAAAGCATATTCTTGCAATGCCACCCGCGGGTGACGTTTGGGAGACGCTGTCTGTCCGCTGACGCTTCCGGCGGCGTGGCCAGTAGCCACAGAAGCCCAATCGGTTAGACGCTACTGAGACGCTGACTCAACGACCGCGCTCCCGACAAGGCTCGGATCACGCGATCGCCGTTATCGTAACTGTATTGTGATGAGATTAGTTGCCGCTACCGCCGCCATCACTGTCAAACTCGCCAGTTTTCTGCTCAACAGTGGCACGACGATCGCCACTGATGGTACTTCTGTCGCCCCGGACAATAGCATCGCCGGTTGCTCCATGTACAGTCGGGTTTTCGTCAGCCGGCACATTTGTAGCACCCTTCGGCATCACACCAGTGGTTAGTGCTGGGTCTGACGCATCAGGTTGGCCACTATACGAAGGTGTTGCGATGGCCGATCCCGTCACGCCACCAGAGTTGCCGGGATTGTTGTTCTGGGCAAAGGCGCTAGTCGCAGGCAGTAACGACAGCGCTGCAATCAACATAAATGGGTGGGAAACTATGCGCATGGCCTGGCTCCTTCTACATGGTGCAAAGTGTTCGGTTAGTCGACGCCACTGTAACGTAATGCCGCTGTTTTCTCCCGGCTGATGTAAGTCGAGCGTAAAGAACCCGCTGGCGTTACAAATCAACACCCGCATCATCTGGCCATCCTGATCCGCCGGGCAATGCGATTTCTCAAGCGTCTACTACAGACCAGCCATGCTTCTGCGCGTCTGATGGCAGCCCCCTGTCAGGCAGCCGGACATTTATCATGATATGTGTCGTCCTTTTCCTGCGAAAAGATAATTTCAAATGATGCGATACTCGCTCTTGGTCGCTCCGCCAACTATGCGCCGTGGCCAGCTCTGAACTTGGGGAACGACGTCGCCGTTCGTAAAGAATTCATGTCAGGCAGACGGCCGCCAGGAATTTCTGGGTCACGATCGCTCTCGACGCTGCGTCGAGAGCGATCGGCTGCGCAGAGAGAGGCCAACCAGGCAGTGTGTTCATCGCCTAATGTTCACGAACGAATGATCGAGGCCAGCCTGCGGCCTGGGCTACGCGACACTTGAATTTGCGGCGCGTGAGATCGCTTGACACTTGGATGCGCTGCTAGCAATACGGGCTAAGGCACATCCTGATCATGTCAGGACCGGCGATGGGGCTGTAGCTCAGTTGGGAGAGCGCCTCGTTCGCAATGAGGAGGTCAGGGGTTCGATTCCCCTCAGCTCCACCACCATCCCGGTATATTCCCTAGTATATGATCGTGTGGTGTGCCTGCGCACTCACCGTCGGCCGGGTTGAACACTCCTAATCTTCCGATCTGTTCAGCATCACGCACAAATGGCGTTACAATGAATATGCGGCGCACTGCTTCGCGTTCCGCAACGTTGCTTACACGAGCTATTCTTTGTGTCAGGATATCTGATCACTGACTTTGGTTAACAAAGTAACATAACTAAATAGTAATCCATAAACTATGCCTTTATTGTCACAGCCGTCATGAAGATCCTCGCAACTGCTGAACGGTTACTTCCCAGGCGATTACCGAAATTTATATTGGCGATAAAGACCGTTGCCGATGAAGGAAGCCTGCGGAAGATCCGTGGAGCGAATAGCGGCCTGGGTCGATCGTGTTCAGGAGATTGATATGCGCAAAATGCTGTTGGCCAGCGTCGCTCTGTGGAGCGGAAGCATCGGCCTCGCCCATGCCCAGGCCCCGCTGCCTTCCAACCCTTCGCAGGGCCAGTACGCGGCGCCCTACGGTGCCGGCCCGGCCACAAACAACAACAACAACGCCTGGGGTATCGCCAACACCCCCAGTGGCAGCACCGCGGCAGGGCCGCTCAGCGCAGTCTACGCGCCGAACGTGATTGCCGTGCCTGCCCCTGGCACCATCGTCATTCGACTGAACGGTCGGGTGGAAGTCGACGTCGCCGCCAGCTTCACCACGGTGGACAGAGGCCTGAACGCGAACGGTACACCCAACGGATACAAAGTGAACCCGGTCGGCATCGGCAGCTACTTCCGCCTCTACCCTGGCTTCGATGGCGTCGCCGCCAACGGTTTGCGCTACGGTGGAGCGGTTGAACTGCGGGAGAACTTCTACGGCGGCACCAGTACCACCGGCAGCACCAATGGGCCCAGCGCCAACACCTCGGCCCAGACCATCTACGTCCGTCGTGCATTTGCCTATCTGGCGTCCGACAAAGCTGGCTTGGTGCGGTTGGGCCAAAGCGACGGCGTTATTGGTCTGTTTGACAACTGTATATTCACCTCACAGTGCTGGGACGCAGGCAGCGGCGTGCTCAACGGCGGTGTGACACAGCAGATTGCACCGTCCGGCGCGGCCGGGCTGCCGTGGCCCTGGTTGGCCCAAGCGGGTGCAGAATATGGCAACAACAAGGTCGTCTATCTGACGCCCCAACTGTTTGGCTTCGACTTCGGCGTCCAATACGCCCCAAGCGAGGGCAATGCCTTCTCCAATGCCAGCGGCGCAACGCCGCTTCAGGCGACGACATGCAATCAGGCAGGCCCGAACTGCATCAATGTATCCTCGGGGAACGATTCGTCGCGCTGGATCAACCAGACCGGCGCCGGACTACGGTTCCAGCAGAGCTTCGGATTCCTCGACTTCAAGACATACGGCTTCTACGAGACGTCGGGCAAGGAAGACCTCACCACAGGTGCCTATACAAGACCGACCCCCACCGGAAGCACTACGACGTTACGATACGATAACCTTGGCTTCTACAAAGGCGGCATTGCGGTAACGGCGTTCAACCTGACCGCGGCAATCGACTACATCGGTGGTGCGGTAAACGGTACATTGGCACTGCGCCCAACGGGCGGCGTTTCCACCAACGCTATTGTCACCGGTCTCACCTATGTCAACGGGCCGCTCGTCCTTGGTTCGGAGATCGGCTTCATCGATACCCAGGGCGCCGCACAGCTCACCGGCGTCTCGCAGCGACACGAGTTCGAGATGGCATACGGCGGGAACTACAAGGTCGCACCCGGCATCCAGTTGGTTGCCGAATACCAGTACATGCAGCGCCACCAGGGTGACTATGACTTCAACCAGGGTGCCGTCGGCCCGACGCGCGACGCTAGGGCACAAGGCTTCACCTTCGCGACTATCCTGACCTGGTAGACACCAGACCTGGCAGATGGCAGATGCTACGCATGCAGATCCCTGGTGCGGATCTTCTAGTGCCCGATCGCAGAGAAGCGCTGCATGCGCTTCGCCGCATGAAACGGCCACTTCAAGCCAAACCGACGTATCGCCCTTCACTGATGGGCGATACTAAAGCGGCTTCGCGCGGGCTGGAATCGCGCAACAGCGCGATGCTGCGCGAGTAGCCGCGTGAAACGATGAGCTAGAGTGGTTCCACCCTCGGTGGAACCACTCTAGCCCAGGGACGCCAGTCGATTGAACCATCGCTGTCGCAGTAAGCCAGCCAGAACAGACCGCCTGCGAACGATCAAGGCATCAGCGCTTGGCGGCTTGGTCTGGGCTTACGCCAGTGAAGCCGCAACCGCATGGCGCAGTGCCGGAAGTGTCTCCTCGGCAAACCACGGGTTGCGTTTCTCCCAGACCGCGGTGCGCCAGGACGGATGCGGCAGTGGCATAATCCCGCGGCCAAATTCATCGAACCGCTTGACCCGGTCGGTCATCTTACCACGGCCAAGCCGATGGGCTTGCGCATAGCCGCCGATCAGAAGGGTCAGCCGGACGTCGGGCAACAGGCGAACGAAACGGTCCAGCCAAAGTGGCGCGCACTCCGGCCGCGGCGGTGCATCGCCGCCGTTGGGAAGACGGCCTGGATAGCACAGCCCGGTCGGCAGGATGCCAACCAAGCCGCTGTCATAGAACAGCGCCTTGTCCATCATCAGCCAACTGCGCAGACGCTCGCCCGAGGCGTCGTTCCATGGCACATTTGTCCGATGAGCCGCAGTGCTGGGCGCTTGGCTGACCAACAGGATCCGCACCCTGGCGGATAGCCGAAATACCGGCCGAGGACCGAGCGGCAGGAAGGCGGCGCAGCGCTGGCAGGCTAGCGCCTCGGTTATCGCCACCTCCAGCGTGTCGCTTGGCGCAACCGCCACCGCCGGCACGCTCGTTGACTCTATGCCGGCCACCGCGCAACCAGCAGACTGCTCCAGCCCGTCCTTACGCAATGATCCTACGCCCGCGTAGCTCGCTCACCACCGCGTCAGCCAGCGCATCAGGCACAGCCTCCATGGTGCGCAGCCGGATCTCGGGCTCCAGCGGTGCCTCGTAAGGCGCATCGACGCCGGTAAAGTTGCGGATCTGGCCGCTGTCAGCTTTGCCGTAAAGCCCCTTTGGATCGCGCCGACGGCATTCCTCAATTGGGGTGTCGACGAAAATCTCCAGAAACTCCTCCCCTCCGACCCGTTCGCGTGCCAGCATCCGCTCCGCCCGATAAGGGGAGATGAATGACACGATGACAATCAGGCCAGCCTCGACGAACAGGCGCGACACCTCGGCGATGCGACGTATGTTTTCTACCCGGTCAGCCTCAGAGAATCCAAGATCGCGGTTCAGGCCGTGGCGGACATTGTCGCCGTCCAATGTCATCGTGTGATGGCCCAGCGCATGCAGCCGCTTTTCCACCAGGTTGGCGATGGTCGACTTGCCCGCGCCGGACAGCCCGGTGAACCACAACACTGAGGGCTTCTGACCCTTCATCTTCGCCCGCGCCGTCTTGTCGACGTCCAGGTGATGCCAGACGATGTCAGCGTTTCGGGTCCGGATCGCGGTGACCATCCCCGCCCCCACAGTGCCACGTGTCAGCCGGTCGATCAGGATGAAGCCGCCCAGTTCACGGTTGGTGTCATAGGGTTCGCACACCACCGGATGCGTCAGCGAGATCGACACCCGGCCAATTTCGTTCAGCGCAAGCTCTCGCACGCCGACCTCTTCCAACGTCTCCATGTCCAGCCGCGTCGTGATGTCGGTCACGGTGGCGACGACGGTGCGCGTCCCCAACATAAGCAGATACGCCCGGCCTCGGAACAGCGGCGTCTCGTCCATCCAGACCACCCAGCAATCCAGTCCATCGGCGGCGGGCGGCATTGGCGCAGCCGACAGCACGTCGCCGCGGGAGGTATCAATCTCGCGGTCCAGCACCAGGGTCACCGGATCGCCACTCCCGGCCTCCGGTAGATCGCCCTCCATGCTAACGATGCGCGCGACAGCGGCCTCGGTCTGCGCGCCAGCGTTGATGATCCGGTCGCCTGGACGGATCCGTCCGGCAGCAATGGTGCCGGCATAGCCGCGAAAGCTATGGTCGGGACGGCTGACGTACTGCACTGACATCCGAAACGACCCCGCCTGGGCAGATGCGGGTTCGGCCGCTTCCAGTGCACGCAGCAGCGAGGCGCCGGCATACCAGGGCATCCGCGTGCTGTTCTCGGTCACATTGTCGCCGTCCCGTGCGCAGATCGGGATGGGTGTGATCCGGTCGAATTCCAGCTTGCCCAGCAGCGTGCGGAAGTCCTGACGGATCGCCGCGAACACCGGTTCCTCGAACCCCACCAGATCCATCTTGTTGACCGCCAGGACAACCTGGCGAATGCCCAACAGCGAGGCGATGGCTGCGTGGCGGCGGGTCTGCGGCAGGATGCCCTTACGGGCGTCGATCAGCAGCACGGCAAGATCTGCGGTAGACGCGCCGGTGACCATATTGCGAGTATATTGCTGATGACCAGGCGTGTCGGCCAGGATGAAGCGGCGTAACGGTGTTTCAAAGAAACGATAGGCCACGTCTATGGTGACACCCTGTTCGCGCTCGGCTTCCAGACCGTCGACAAGCAGCGCGTAGTCGATGGCGCCGCCGACCGTGCCGAAGCGCCTGGAATCGCGTTCCAGAGCCGCCATCACGTCGTCGGGGATGGTGCCGCATTCAAACAGCAGCCGGCCGATCAGGGTGGACTTGCCGTCGTCAACGCTGCCGCAGGTCAGGACGCGCAGGACCGAGTCCGGCATTAGAAATAACCCTCACGCTTCTTGCGTTCCATCGAGGAATCCTGCTCCTGGTCGATCAGCCGCCCGGCACGTTCGGAATCACGCGTGGTGCGCATCTCCGCCAGCAGCAAGTCCATATCTGCGGCATCGGACGGCACCGCGGCTGAAAGCGGATAGCAACCCAGCGAGCGGAACCGCACCATCCGGTCCACCGGCTTCTCCCCGTCAGTCAGACGCATGCGATCGTCGTCGACGACAATCATCTGGCCGCCACGCATCACGGTGGGACGCATGGCCGCAAAATACAGCGGCACCACATCGATCGCCTTCGCCGCAATGTAGGTCCACACGTCCAGCTCGGTCCAGTTGGATAGCGGGAAGACCCGCATTGTCTCCGCGGGCGCCAGTTGCCCGTTCAGAAGGTGCCATAGTTCCGGCCGCTGCCGCTTGGGATCCCAGGCATGGCCAGGAGCGCGGACCGAAAAAATGCGCTCCTTGGCACGAGAACGTTCTTCGTCCCGCCGAGCGCCACCGATGGCAAAATCGTACTTGCCCTGGGTCAACGCCTGCTTCAGCGCGTCGGTCTTCATGATCTGTGTATAGGCACCGCCGTGATCGAACGGGTTGATGCCGGCGCGCAGACCGTCAGGGTTGGTGTGCATCCGCAGATCCAGCCCGAAGCGCCGTGCGGTTTCATCGCGGAACGCGATCATCGCCCGGAACTTCCACGTGGTGTCGATGTGCAACAGCGGAAACGGCGGGCGGGCAGGATAGAATGCCTTGCGGGCCAGGTGCAGCAAGACCGAAGAGTCCTTGCCGATCGAGTAAAGCATGACCGGCCGGCTGGCCTGGGCAGCGACTTCGCGAAAGATCTGGATGCTTTCGGCTTCCAGAATGGCGAGATGAGCTGGAAGCTGGTTCTGCATGAAGCCTTACACCTGACGGACGACGTAGGTACGCTCCAGCGCCTCGACGATCGCATTCGCATGCAACTTGTCGCGCGCTTCGACCATCACCTCAAGCTCGGCCGCCTGAACCGAGGAAGAAGCGAACAGACGCTGGTGGGAAACCTCAATGATGTTGCCGCCGGAGCCGCCGATCTTGCCGGCAATGTCGGCCAGTACGCCAGGCCGATCCGGAATCTGCAAATGCAGCCGCAGCAGCCGGCCATCGCGCAGCAAGTCACGCAGCAGCACATTGGACAGAATACGCGTGTCGATGTTGCCGCCGGTGATGGCGATGCCAATCCGCTTGCCGCGGAAGTGTTCCGGATGAGCAAGCAGCGCCGCCAGGCCAACCGCACCTGCACCCTCGGCTACCGTCTTGGCCGCCTCGACCAGCAAGCCGATGGCTTCCTCGATGGCACGCTCTGGCGCAAGCAGGATCCCTGCCAGGCGGCGGCGGACGATCTCGAATGGGATTTCCCCGATATCGCGGACGGCAATTCCCTCGGCCACTGTGGCGCCGCCGACTGCTACGGTGCGCCCCGCAACACGCTGAGCCATCGCCGCATAGGTTTCCACCTCGGCGCCATAGACTGCGATGCCTGGATTGAGCGCGCTGGCTGCCACCAGGCAGCCGGCCAGCAAACCGCCGCCACCGGTCGGCACAATCAGCGCCTCAAGATCCGGCGCGTCCTGCAGCATCTCCAGCGCCAGGGTGCCCTGGCCGGCGATGATGGCCGAATCGTCATACGGATGGATGAAGATCAGCGAATGCTCGGCTGCCAGATCCCTGGCGTGCGCGGCGGATTCTGCCAGGGTTTCACCCACCAGCACGACATTCGCACCCCAGGCGGCAGTCCGAGTCACCTTCGTCGACGGGGTGAACTGCGGCATCACGATGGTCGCATCGATACCAAGCAGGCTGGCATGGCGCGCCACCGCCTGGGCATGGTTGCCCGCCGACATCGCGATCACGCCGCGTCTGCGCTCGTCCGGAGACAGCAGCGCCAGCCGGTTGGCGGCTCCTCGCTCCTTGAAAGCGCCCGTCACCTGCAGATTATCGAGCTTCAGGACAACCTCGGCCCCGGTCAGGCGAGACAGCGCGTGGCAGGGGATCATGGGCGTACGCAGAATGCGTCCGGCAATCCGCCCAGCCGCCTGTTCAATGTGCTCGAGCGTAATCATTGCTCAAGCGTTTACGCTCAGATGAACTTCACTTCCAGTATTTCGTAAGACCGGTCACCACCCGGCGCCGGCACCGAGATCGTGTCGCCGACCTTCTTGCCGATCAGCGCCTTGGCCAGCGGTGAGGAGATCGATAGCCGCGCCGCTTTGATATCCGCCTCATGCATGCCAACGATCTGGTAAGTGGCTTCCTTGTCCGTCTCCTCATCCACCAACTTCACGTGCGCGCCAAACTTGACTTGAGAGCCCGACAGGCTGGACGGATCGATAACTTCGGCTCCGCCGACAATTTCCTCCAGTTCCTGGATACGGCCTTCAATAAAGGACTGGCGCTCTCGGGCAGCGTGATACTCGGCGTTCTCCGACAGGTCACCATGTGAACGCGCCTCCGCAATGGCGCGGATGATGGCCGGACGTTCCTGCGATTTCAGGGTCCGAAGCTCTTCTTCCAACCGCTGCAGCCCTGGGGCCGTCATCGGAAACTTCTGCACAGCGTGGTCCTTTAATCTTCGGTCGAGGCAAGGCGCTTGTTGGCAGTTCGTCATGTAGCGGTGCCGCGGTCGGTGGAAGACCCAAGATGGGTCTATGCCCAGATGGGATGATGCCACGCCGCGGCTAATCGGCTCAAAACGAACCGCGAAAGTAGGACTGCAGCGGCGCAACTTCAAGCGTTCCCGATTTTAATGCAGCGATTGCGTGTATTGCAGCCCGTGCACCCGCAAGGGTTGTGTAGTGCGGGACAAAATGCGTCAATGCGCTGCGTCGTATGGCGAAACTGTCGGCGATCGACTGCGGGGTGGAAGCGGTATTGATCACAAGCTGGATCTCGCCGGAGCGGATGGCGTCCACACAATGCGGCCGGCCTTCCAGCACCTTGTTGACCACGTGGACCGGAAAGCCTGCCTCACGGATGCGCGCTGCGGTGCCGCGGGTGGCAGAGATCGAGAAGCCCATCTCATTCAGCCGCCGCGCCAGCGCTGGCAAGCCCTTCTTGTCGGCGTCCTTAATAGAAAGGAAGACCTGACCCCGCATTGGCAGGATAACGCCCGCTCCCAGTTGCGCCTTGGCGAACGCCCGCTCAAAGCTTGAATCGAGCCCCATGACCTCGCCGGTCGATTTCATCTCCGGCCCCAGGATGGTGTCGACGTTGGGAAAGCGGGCGAATGGGAAGACGGCTTCCTTGACCGCGACATGAGGAGCGATGGAATCATCGTCCAGGGCAAAGTCAGTTGCCAGTTTCGCCCCCGTCATGACCCGAGCGCCGATCTTGGCGATCGGCACACCCGTTGCCTTGGCGACAAATGGCACGGTGCGCGAGGCACGTGGGTTGACCTCCAGCACATAGATCGTGTCGTCCTTGATGGCATACTGGACGTTCATTAGCCCAACAACGCCCAGCGCCTTCGCCATAGCTTCCGTCTCCGACTTCAGCTCGGTTATCATCGCCGGCGACAGCGAGTAGGGCGGCAGCGCACAGGCAGAGTCGCCAGAGTGGATGCCGGCCTCCTCGATGTGCTCCATCACCCCGGCAACGTAAACACTTTCGCCGTCACAGATGCAGTCGACGTCCACCTCGATGGCGTCGTTCAGATAGCGGTCGATCAGGACTGGGCCGCCCTCGATCAGGCCTTCGCCGGAAACCCTTATCGCTTCCCGCATATAACGGGTCAGTCCAGCACGGTCGTAGACGATCTCCATCGCCCGGCCGCCCAGCACGTAGCTGGGGCGGATCACCACTGGATAGCCGATGCGTTCAGCAATCGCCTCGGCCGCCTTGGCGGATCGGGCGATACCATTGTCAGGCTGGCGCAGGCCAAGCCGGTGCAGCAGTTGCTGGAACCGCTCGCGATCCTCGGCCAGATCGATCGCATCAGCCGAAGTGCCCAGGATTGGGATGCCCGCCGCCGACAGCGCCTGCGACAGCTTCAGCGGCGTTTGACCCCCGTACTGGACGATGCAGCCCAGCACTGTGCCGTTCTCTTGTTCCCGGCGGATCAGCGCGATGACGTCCTCTTCGGTCAGCGGCTCGAAGTACAGCCGGTCAGAGGTGTCGTAGTCGGTGCTGACCGTCTCCGGATTGCAGTTGACCATGATGGTCTCGAACCCGGCATCCTTCAGCGCATAGGCGGCGTGCACGCAGCAATAGTCGAACTCGATGCCCTGCCCGATCCGGTTCGGGCCGCCGCCAAGAATGATGACCTTCCGCCGCGCTGTCGGATTGGACTCGCAGACCGGTGCGCCGTAGCCGCCTTCAAACGTCGAATACATGTAAGGCGTGGCAGAGGCGAACTCACCCGCACAGGTGTCGATACGCTTGTAGACAGCGCTGACCCCCAGGCTGGCCCGGTCGCGCTGGACGTTCGCGGCCGAACTGTGCGTCAACTCCGCCAGTCGTCGGTCGGAAAAGCCCAACGCCTTCAGCCGCCGGAGCGCGCCTGCCTCCTGCGGCAGACCGTGCGCCGACACCTGTTGCTCGGCCTCCACAATCCGCTGCAGCTCGCGCAGGAACCACGGATCGAACTTGGTCGTTGCATGGATGTCTTCCACCGTCAGCCCAGCCCGCAGCGCCTGCCCGGCCATCAGCAGACGGTCCGGTGTCGGCGACGACAGCGCCGCGCGGAAAGCATCCGCCCCGCCGTCGCCCGGCGGATCGACCGGGTCCAGACCGGACAGGCCGGTCTCCATGCTGCGCAACCCCTTCTGCAGCGCCTCGGCAAAGCAGCGGCCGATCGCCATCGCCTCGCCGACGGACTTCATCGACGTGGTCAGCATCGCCGGCGTGCCGGGGAACTTCTCGAAGGTGAAGCGCGGGATCTTCACCACCACATAGTCGATCGTCGGTTCGAAACTCGCCGGTGTGACTCGGGTGATGTCGTTGCTCAGCTCGTCCAGCGTATACCCCACCGCCAGTTTCGCCGCGATCTTGGCAATCGGGAAACCCGTCGCCTTGGAAGCCAGTGCGGAGGAGCGGGAGACGCGCGGGTTCATCTCGATCACCACCATGCGCCCGTCGGCCGGGTTCAGCCCGAACTGCACGTTTGATCCCCCGGTATCGACACCGATCCTGCGTAGGCACGCGACCGAAGCGTCGCGCATGATCTGGTATTCCTTGTCGGTCAGTGTCAGCGCTGGCGCGACGGTAACAGAGTCGCCGGTATGGATGCCCATCGGGTCGACGTTCTCGATCGAGCAGACGATGATGCAGTTGTCCGCGCTATCGCGTACCACCTCCATCTCGTACTCTTTCCAGCCGAGTACCGACTCCTCAATCAGCACCTCGGTGGTAGGCGAGGCTTCCAGGCCGCCGGCGACGATCTGTTCAAACTCCTCCTTGTTGTAGGCAATGCCGCCGCCGGTGCCGCCGAGCGTGAAGCTGGGGCGGATGACGGCGGGCAGGCCGGTCATCAAAAGCGCCGCGCGGGCTTCCTCCAAGGTATGGGCGATAGCCGAACGAGGCGAGGCGATGCCGATCTCGGCCATGGCGTCTCGGAACTTGAGCCGGTCCTCGGCTCGGTCGATCACCTCCGCCTTAGCGCCGATCATCTCAACGCCATGGCGGGCCAATGCACCATTCTCGAACAGCTTCATCGCGGTGTTCAGCGCGGTCTGCCCGCCCATCGTGGGCAGCAGCGCATCGGGTTTCTCGCGGATGATGATCTTCTCAACCACCTCGGGCGTGATCGGCTCGATATAGGTGGCGTCCGCCAGCCCAGGGTCGGTCATGATCGTGGCGGGGTTGGAGTTGACCAGGATGACGCGGTACCCTTCGGCCCGCAGCGCCTTGCAGGCCTGCGCGCCGGAATAGTCGAACTCGCAGGCCTGGCCGATGACGATCGGCCCTGCGCCGATGATCATGATGGAGGCTAGGTCGGTGCGCTTGGGCATGCGGTTTGTTGCTTCCTGATCAGGTCAGGTACTGGTACTGGGCGGGGAATTGCCAACCTGACGTTGGGATGGAGGTCCGGCTTAGAAGGAAGAGAGGCGTTGGCGCCTATGCGCTGGGGGGCTACGCGCTGGCTCGCACTTCCGAGCGGCGGCGGATCCACCGCCAGCTTCGCTCCGGAAGCAGACCTTCGGATTCAGCGGTGTTTGTTTCGATCACCAAAAGCCGGGCGTCATTCGTGTACTGCCTGACAGCTTCGCTGATCGCGCCGGCGTCCCGGTCGCTGACCACTAGAAAAACGCCGGGAATATGATTCCACCAATTCTGGAACAGCGCTGTCGTCTTGATAAACGTCTTGAGCCCATCGAGATCGAGCGTAGGATCGAGAAGATCGAACGTGATCAGGTATGTCCGGCTAGACATCGTTCTTGCCTTCGTTCCGGTCCGGTTGATTCCGCTTCCGTCGACCACCACTTTTCGGCGTTAGTGCATCCGCGGGGCCGACGATTGCTTGATTGATAAGGTCTTGTGTGACGGGATCCATATCCTTGTCGCCGATAATATGCGCGATCCTCATACTTAGAACATGCCTCTCGGAGCGCAACAACTCTGGCTTTGCAAGAGTTGCGTAAGCAACAAGGACGATGGCGCTGGCCGTGCTGATAGAGCCGACCGAGGCGAGCAGAATCATCAGGCCAGGCTGAGCAAGAAGGCTGCCGCCAAAGCACATGACCGCGAACAACAGAAGGATGCTGAACACAAAGGGGATTGGATAGGTGACGGTCGCGGTGCGTATCGCTTCCTGGAACAGGCGGGCATCCATGCTACGACCGCGCGCTGTCCATCATCCCGACAAATCGCCCAAACAAGTAATGGCTGTCGCTCGGCCCAGGACTGGCCTCCGGATGATACTGCACGGAAAACGCCTTCCGGCTGGCGCTGGCGATCCCCTCGTTGGAGCCGTCAAACAGCGACACATGCGTGACCTGCACATCCTCTGGCAATGAATCCGCATCCACCGCGAAACCATGGTTCTGGCTGGTGATCTCGACCTTGCCGGTGGCCAGATCCTTCACCGGCTGGTTGGCGCCGCGGTGCCCTCGGCTCAGCTTGTAGGTTCGCGCGCCCAGCGCCAAGGCCAGAAGCTGATGCCCCAGGCAGATGCCAAACACCGGAACACCGCTGTCCAGCACCGCGCGCAGCACCGGCACGGCGTACACGCCAGTCGCCGCTGGATCACCCGGCCCGTTCGACAAGAACACCCCGTCCGGTTTGTGTCGCAGAATGTCATCCGCACTCGCCGTTGCCGGCACCACAGTGACCCGGCATCCGGCCGAAACCAGGCAGCGCATGATGTTGCGCTTCGCCCCGTAATCCACCGCAACGACATGGTGCCGGGCTGCCGGCGGCCAACCGAACCCTCCAGGCCAGGACCAGGCAGCTTCCTCCCAGGCATAGGACTGCCGGCAGCTCACTTCCTTCGCCAGATCCATTCCCTCCAGCCCAGGCCACGCTCGCGCCTGAGCCACCAGCGCCCCAAGGTCGAACCGCCCGTCCGCCGGATACGCCAGCACGCCAGAGGGCGCGCCCGAATCCCGAATCGCCAGCGTCAATGCCCTCGTGTCCACGCCGGCTATGCCGCTGATGCCCTGTCCCTGCAGCCATTGATCCAGCCCCTGGGTCGCGCGCCAGCTAGACGGTTCGGTGACGTCCTGCTTCAGCACCACCCCACGTGCGGCAATTGTGCTGGCCTCGACATCCTCGGCGTTAGCGCCGACGTTGCCAATATGCGGAAAGGTGAAGGTGATGATCTGGCCGGCAAAGGATGGATCAGTCAGCGTCTCCTGATAACCGGTCATACCGGTGCTGAAGCAGACCTCGCCTACAGGCGCGGCAGCGTGCGTATGGGCACCGAAGCCGCGACCCCAAAGCACTGTGCCGTCCGCTAATGCTAGCACCGCTGTCGCACCGGGTGGAACGCCGTTGATCGCATACCCGGCTCCAGCCTGTTCGACCGGTAGGTTTTGCAGATCGGCCATGCTTAAACCGGTGGCAGCGGTCACCGCCGGCCAATGACGCGACGGGATCGCCCGGCTTTGCCGCCATTTCCGTACCGCCTCGGTTCCAACACCGGTCAACCTGGCAGCGGCATCCGCGCCACCCATGCGATCTATAATATCATCAATATCCGCCATGTCTCATACTGTATGGGAAGTTTTTTCCCGCCGCAACCGCTCTTCAAACCTGTTGGGAATTACCTTCCGGATCGACCACCAGACAGAACCGCGGCGTGTGCCTGCAGCCCGAATCGATTCTGCTGTATAGAACCGCTTTGCATGCAGGAGTGATCCATGGGCCTGAGAGAGTCGTTCAGCGAAAAGGTCAAGCTGTCGATGAAAGCTGGCGATGCCGCCAGAACCTCCACCCTGCGCATGATCATGGCCAGACTGAAGGACATTGACATCGCCGCCCGCCCGAAGGGCATCGACAAGGTGCCGGATGAAGAGGTCGTCGTCATGCTGCGCGGTATGGTCAAGTCCCGCCGCGAATCGGTTGAACTCTACCGCCAGGGTAAACGCCCGGAATTGGCCGCCAAGGAAGAGGCCGAGATCAGTGTGATCGAAAGTTTCCTTCCTAGACAGATGGATGAGCCAGCGATGCAGCAGGCGGTCGCTGAGGCAGTGGCGGAAACTGGCGCGTCTGGAATTAAGGACATGGGCAAGGTGATGGCCGTCCTGAAGTCAAGGCACGCGGCGGAACTCGACATGGCCAAGGCTGGACCAATGGTCAAAGCCCGGCTTTCTGCCTAGAGCGTGATCCGAGCAGGTGGCATCACCGGAACGGTGAATCACGCGATCAAACAACGAGTTAGAGCGGGGTTCGTGAGCCAAGGCGAACGGAAACCGATCTAAGCCCAACGCGACGAACTGCCAAACCGGGACATTACACCCACCATGGCGCTGCCCGCCCGTTTTACCGAGGAACTTCGCGCCCGTATCCCACTCGCCGCGATCGTCGGCCGCCGCGTGCGCCTCGCCCGGTCTGGTCGGCATTGGAAAGGTTGCTGCCCGTTCCACGATGAGAAATCTCCCAGCTTCTACGTCTATGACGACGGCTACCACTGCTTCGGCTGCGGTGCGCACGGCGATGCTATCAGCTTTGTCATGCAAACTGGCGGGCTGTCGTTCATCGAGGCCGTCGAGCAGCTCGCCGCCGAGGCCGGCATGGAGGTGCCAAAGTCGAGCCCGGCCGCAGCCGAGGCGGAGCGCCAGCGACTCGACGTTACCTCGGTGCTGCAGATGGCCGAGGTGCATTTCCGCAAACGTCTGGCGTTGCCGGAAGGCAAGCCCGCGCGCGACTATCTGCTGAGTCGCGGCCTGACCGAAGCGACGGTCGCCCGGTTTGGCCTGGGTTGGGCGGGTGAGCGCGGGGCGCTGACCGGTGAATTGTCACGCCAAGGCATCGACAACAAGCAGCTCATCGAAGCAGGATTGGTCCGTCAGGACGAGGAAACCGGCCGCCAGTTTGAGTTGTTCGGCCAGCGTGTGATGTTTCCGATCCGCGATCGCCGCGGCCGCATCATCAGCTTCGGCGGACGGATCCTGGGCGCGGGTCAACCGAAGTACGTCAACGGACCGGAAACATCGGTGTTTGCCAAACGACGCACGCTATATGGGCTGGATCTGGCACGCGACGCCGTGCGCAACGGCTCCGCCCTGGTTGTCGTTGAAGGCTACATGGACGTCATTGCCGCCGCTCAAGCTGGATTTGCCGCCGCCGTCGCACCCCTCGGCACCGCGCTGACCAGCGAACAAATGGAAGAGCTTTGGCGCCTCTCATCCTGTCCGCTGCTGTGCTTTGACGGCGACGGCGCCGGGGCAAGGGCGGCATCACGGGCGATGGAGCTGGCACTGCCGATGCTGACATCGCAACGCTCGCTGCGGTTCGCCACGCTGCCAGGCGGCGAGGATCCGGACAGTCTGGTTCGCAAGGCAGGGGCCCAGGCACTTCACACCGTGCTCGACGCCGCCCGCTCTCCGTCCGAGGCGTTGTTCGACATGCTGCGCAACGAGGTCGGCGACGCAACCCCAGAGCAGCGCGCCGCTTTCCGCACCCGCTTGATTGAGGCAGCGGAGCGGATCGCCGATCGATCGTTGAAATGGGAGTACCGCCAGGCGCTGCTGGACCGGCTCAGGAGCAGCCGGAAGCGGCCGGCCGCTTCCGGGGCCGCCTGGAACCGGTCAGCCAGCAACAGGCGTTTCCACCGTCCGGAGCTTGGCATCCATCCGCGCATTCCCCGTCCGCTGTTGCACCCCGACCACACCGATCACGAGCGCGCTCGGATCCTGACAGCGATCGTTCTGCGCCATCCGTTCCTGCTGAACGATGTCGCGCAAGCCTATAACGGGCTGGCAATGGATACGACCTTGGCACGCTTGCGCGAGGCGATTGAAATGTGGGCGGAAACGACCGACGCTCTTGACTCCATAGGGTTGATGGACCACCTCACGAAATCTGGATTTGAGCGTGAATTGCAGCATGTGCTTGCCGGGGTTCCCATGCCTCTTCCGGCGTGCGCCGCGCATGAGGCAATGCCGGCGGAAGCGGAATCAGGGTGGTGGCACATATTTGGCTTTCTCAATGTGGAACATCTGCGCGAGGAAGTCGCTTTGGCTGAAGCCGATGCCGCCCGGAACCTGACGCCGGACACCCAACGCCGCCTGACCGCACTGACTGAGGCGTTCAAAAAAGTGCGCAGCGGTGAACCCGATGCTGTCGGTTTCATTGATGCAACGTAATTACGGCCACGGCTCCCCTGAGCCGATGCCCGTCTGACGAAGGAGTGCCCTGAGCGATGGCGACGAAGCCCATGGCTGCCGGCGATACCGCCACGGCGGAGCAGGATGCCGAAACCACTCTGCTGGATGTGACAGCGGCTGGCGTCAAGCGGCTGATCGCGAAAGGTAAGGAACGCGGTTACGTCACATTCGATGAGCTGAACGCGATCTTGCCGCCAGATCAGAATAGCTCTGAACAGATCGAAGACGTGATGGCCAATTTCTCTGAAATGGGCATCCAGGTCGTTGAGAGCGAGGAAAACGACGAAGCTGACCTGCCGGTCGCCAAGGCGGAAAAGGCCGAGGAAGAGGAAGCCGAAGAACCGGGCGGCAACGTCGATGAAGCCAGTCTAGGCCGCACGGATGACCCGGTGCGGATGTACTTGCGTGAGATGGGCAGCGTCGAGTTGCTGTCGCGTGAGGGCGAAATCGCCATCGCCAAGCGCATCGAAGCCGGCCGCGACATGATGATCAACGGGCTGTGCGAAAGCCCGCTGACGTTCAAGGCCATCATCACCTGGCACGACCAGTTGAAGGCCGCGCGGATGCTGCTGCGCGACATCGTTGACCTTGAGGCAACCGATGGCGCTGGCGCGGCGGCAACTGATGCTGCCGATGTGCCGGACGTGCCGACTGAGGGCTTCGCCGCCAATGATGACATGGATGGCGAGGACGAGGACGGCGGCCCCAGCATGTCCCTCTCCGCCTTGGAAGAAAAGCTGAAGCCCGAGGTGCTGGCGAACTTTGAGGAGATCGAGAACCTCTACAAGAAGCTGCACAAAATGCAGCACCGTCGGCTGGAAACCATCACCAGCGGCGAGGAAATGAGCACCCGGTCAGAAAAGGGCTATGAGAAGACCCGCGAGGAGCTGGTCGAAAAAGTCGGCCAGGTGCAGCTACACAACAACCGCATCGAGGAACTGGTCAGCCAGCTCAAGCTGCTGAATCAGCGGCTGACAACCCTGGAAGGCCAACTGATGCGCATGGCCGAAAGCTGCAAGGTCGCCCGTGAGGACTTCCTCAAACACTACCGTGGGCAGGAGCTTGACCCGAACTGGCTTGAAAAGGTCGGCAAGCTGCCAGGCAAGGGCTGGAAGGCGTTCGTCATCAAGCATCCGGACGATATCACCAAGATCCGCGGTCAGATTGCCGCCGTGGCAACCGACGCCAGCCTGCCGATCGCGGAATTCCGCCGCGTCTACATGACCGTCTCGCGCGGCGAGCGCGATAGCGCGCGCGCCAAGAAAGAAATGATCGAGGCGAACCTGCGCTTGGTGATCTCGATTGCCAAGAAATACACCAACCGCGGGCTGCAGTTCCTGGACCTGATCCAGGAAGGCAACATCGGCCTGATGAAGGCGGTCGACAAGTTTGAATACCGCCGCGGTTACAAGTTCAGCACCTATGCGACGTGGTGGATCCGCCAGGCAATCACACGCTCCATCGCCGACCAGGCGCGCACCATCCGCATCCCCGTGCACATGATCGAGACGATCAACAAGCTGGTGCGCACGTCCCGCCAGATGCTGCACGAGATCGGCCGCGAGCCAGCCCCCGAGGAACTCGCAGACAAATTGGGCATGCCGCTGGAGAAAGTGCGCAAGGTGCTGAAGATCGCCAAGGAGCCGATCAGCCTGGAGACGCCGATCGGCGACGAGGAGGATTCGCACCTCGGCGACTTCATCGAGGACAAGGCCGCGGTCATCCCGCTCGATGCCGCGATCCAGGCCAACCTGCGCGAGGCTACGACGCGCGTGCTATCATCGCTCACGCCGCGTGAGGAGCGCGTGCTGCGGATGCGCTTCGGCATCGGCATGAACACCGACCACACGCTGGAGGAAGTCGGCCAGCAGTTCAACGTCACTCGCGAACGCATCCGCCAAATCGAGGCAAAGGCGCTGCGTAAGCTGAAGCATCCGAGCCGCAGCCGCAAATTGCGCAGCTTCCTCGACGACTGAGGCTGGCAACGCCGCCTTCCCAACGGCGGCCTGGTTTCTCGCTTATCGTCGGCGCGGCGGTTCAAGGTTGCCGCGTCTTCCTGGCCCACGCCGCCGTCGCCGGACATCAGTCGCTGACTCGCGGCGCCTCCCGGTATCGCACTTGTTTTCCACGCCTGCGCCTGCATCGCATCTGAGGGCTGACCCTGAACCGGATCCATACCCGACATAGCCGCGGTGCCCGATCCCTGCTTACCTGCCGTAATGGATCCAGACCTGCCGATCGTCGATGCCCACCACCACCTGTGGGACCTCGACTCTGCCCTTACCTACCCGTGGCTCACCTCGGGCGAGCACACCTGGCTTGGTGACTACAGCCGTATGCGCCGGTCCTATCTCCCGGCCGAATTCCGTCGCGACAGCGCCCTGCACAACGTCATCGCGACAGTGCACGTCGAAGCCGAATGCGACCGCAGCCAGCAGCTTGCAGAGACCGCCTGGCTGACCCGCATCGCCACTGAGACCGGCATGCCAAATGCCATCGTCGCGCATGCCTGGGTCGATACCCCGGACGCCGAGGACATCATCGCCGCACAGGCCGCCAATCCGCTTGTCCGAGGTATCCGCACCAAGCCAGTCATCGCATCCGGTCCGGGCATTTCGGTATCCGGCGAGAAACGCAGCCTGCAGGATCCGCTCTGGCGCCAGGGCCTGGCCCTGCTGGGCAAGTACGGCCTGTCGTGGGATTTGCGCGTCCCGTGGTATCATTTGGCTGAAGCAGCCGAAGTCTGCCGTCAGCATCCCGACCTGCGCATCGTGCTCAACCACACCGGCTACCCGCTGGACCGCTCGCAGCAGCAGCTCGCGGTCTGGCGTCGCGGCATGGAGGCACTGGCATCCTGCCCGAACGTCTGGTGCAAGATCTCCGGTCTGACGGTCGCCCGGCAGCCCTGGACCCTGCAGGTTAACGGCGCGGTGATCCGCGAGACCATCGGGGTGTTCGGCGTGGACCGCTGCATGTTCGCCTCGAACTACCCAGTCGACGGCGTCAAAGCTAGCTGGGACTGGATCTTCTGCAACTTCAAAGATGTCACTGCCGGTCTGCCGGACGAGGACCGGCGAAAGCTGTTCGCAGGAAACGCCATGGCGTTTTACCGTATCCGACTGGATCAGGACCACGCCAGACACTCAGCTCGGCCGGCTGGCTGAAATCGTCTTCAGGCACCGCGGAAATCATTCAGGCTTCACGGCGACGTCCTGGTGCTGCCATTCTTCTTCACGATGCCGATCAGTCCAGGTTCATCCCGAACAGCTTCAGGGTCGCTAGTCTAGCATTCAGCCCCGCCGCCGGCACATCCGCCTCTACACCGGCCAGATGCGTCCGTTTGACTTAACCGGCAATCATGAGGCTCACTACTTCCTCCGGCGTCACAGCGGCCGTCCCAGTCCATACCTGCGAACGCGCAACCGGCGCGACCACCAGCACACAACGCCCACCTGCACGACGCATCATCAAACGGAGCGAGATCAGATGGACACCCATTCCCATACCGAACCACCACAGGCCCCTGCCTTGCGCATCAAGGCAATCGAAACGCTCCTGACGCGCAAGGGGCTGGTCGATCCCGCTGCGATCGACGAGATGATCGAAGCCTTCGAAACCCGCATCGGCCCCCGCAACGGCGCCAAGGTTGTAGCCCGCGCCTGGACCGATCCAGCTTACAAGGCGCGGCTGCTGCAGGATGGTTCCGCCGCCATCAAGGAACTCGGTTTTTCCGGGTTGCAGGGAGAGGACATGATCGTCCTTGAGAACACGCCGAAGGTCCACAACGTCTTCGTCTGTACCCTCTGCTCCTGCTACCCCTGGCCGACCCTCGGCGTGCCGCCCAACTGGTTCAAGGCCGCGCCCTACCGCGCCCGGATCGTCATGGAGCCACGCAAGGTGCTTGCCGAATTCGGCCTGCACATCCCTGCCGATGTTGAGGTGCGGGTGTGGGACAGCAACGCCGAGCTGCGCTACCTGGTGTTGCCAATGCGGCCAGCGGGAACCGATGGCTGGTCCGCGGAAGCCCTGGCCGCAATCGTCACCCGCGATTCCATGATCGGCACCGCGGTCATCCCGCCACAGACCTAGCCGCGCTGAACATCTTAACGGCGGCAATCTGCAGTCAAACCCGAAATGGAACATCGGCGCCCCGCATGGTCAGGCTACCGATCGTCCAGCCAGGAGGCTCCACGATGAACGGCATTCACGACCTCGGCGGCATGCACGGCCTTGGACCGGTCCAGCGGGAAGCAAACGAGCCGAACTTCCATGAGCCCTGGGAAGGCCGCACCTTCGCCATCCTGAACCTCGCCGGCGCGACCGGCCTCTACAACGTCGACGAGGTCCGCCATGCCATCGAACGCATGGGTCCCGTCGCCTATCTCAGCACGCCCTACTACGTGCACTGGATCCACGCGCTGGAGGACATCCTGGCAGCGAAAGGCCTCAGCGAAGCTACGTCCAACCCGCCAGGCGTGGGCCACGCATTGCCAAAGGAGATGGTCGGCCCCGCGCTTGCCACCGGAGCATCCTGCCGGATCGCAGTGGACACGCCACCGCGTTTCCAGCCCGGTGACCGCGTGGTTGCCAAGAACATCAACCCGGCCAGCCATACCCGCCTGCCGCGCTATATCCGCGGCAAGACCGGCGTGGTGCAGAACGGGCACGGCGGCTTTGCCTTCGCCGACACGCGCGCCCATGGCGCCGGCGAGAAGCCGCAGCACGTCTACAGTGTTCGCTTCAGTTCCCAGGAACTGTGGGGCCCGGAAGCCTCGGCCACCGACGCGGTGTACATCGACCTGTGGGACGACTACATCGATCCCGCCTGACGAGCAGGAGCGTGAAGGGATGCAGCACATCGACAACACGAATTCGGGCGAAGCGGCCAGGCCATTCGCCGAACCGTGGCAGGCGCAGGCCTTCGCCATGACGATGCACCTAAGCCAGCGCGGCGCCTTTAGCTGGACGGACTGGGTGACGGCGTTCAGCACCGAGATCAGAACCCGCCCCGCCCAGCCCGATGAGGACAGCACCGCTGCCTATTACCGCCAGTGGCTTGCCGCGCTGGAGAGCATCCTGACCAGTCGCGGCCTTGCGACGGGCGAGGATATCGAACAGTTCCAGTCGCTATGGCAGCAGGCCTATCTCAACACGCCGCACGGTGAGCCGGTGGCGCTGGAGAACGCGGGGCCAAACGAACCAAGCGGCGGCCATCCCCATGGACATCACCATCTGTCCGCCGTTCGCCAGCCGATCGCCGTAAGCCCCGGCACTCAGGATTAAAATTAGTTTGGGTCCGGATTTGTCCAGTCAGCCTTACGGCTGATCGTCGTCGTGGATAGAGGCTGGGTTTCGCATCACGATACCGCTGCGCTGCTGTGGATAGGGACGGTCGCCGATCACATCCTTCCAGACGACGTGGTTGGACAAGTCGGTTGAGATGCGCGCTTCGTCAGTGAAATTGACCGCGATTTATTGCCCCACCCAGAGCGGCTTCGCGCAGGCTGGAGTCGCGCAAAGCGCGATTCTGCGCGAGTAGCCGCGTGAAACGATGAGCGAAAGCGGTTCCACCCTCGGCGGAACCGCTCTATATCGCCGCGGCTATCGAGAAGAACACGCCCCGACCCGGATTGGTCGCATACAGCGCCTGATTGTTCGCCGTCGTGCCGATCAAGCCGGACAGGCTGTGGTTGTTGAACACGTTCAAAACGTTCAGGCGAAAATTCAGCGACCTGTTGTTGATCTGCGGCAGCACTAGCGTGTAGCTGGCCGCGAAGTCCGCGTCGTTGTATCCCTTGATCGGGAACAGCGGGTGTGAGAACGGCCCAGACCCGTCCTGGACATATTGTGGGCCGATGTACTTCCACAGGAAGGAGCTGTAGAATCCGTTCCGATTTAGAATTGGACCTGCCGCCGATGTGGTGCGTGGATTTAGCGCAACCGGAAAGCCCGACCCGTCAAACGTCGCATCGTTCACCGTGGTGTTCGCGTAGAGCGAAACTCCTTCTCCCAGCTTGGCCGTCCCCTCAATCTCGATGCCCTTGAACACCGCGTCGCCGTTATTGGTGTAGATCGTGCCTACAGCGTTCCTCTGCGAAGCGATGTAGTTCTGGTATTGAATGTAGTACATATCAGCCCCGAGCGAGAACCGGTCGGTCTGAAAAGTCGTGCCAACCTGGTAGTTGACCGTCGTTTGCGGCTTCAGCGATGAGGGCGCGTTGGCCGCCGGCACCAGCAACGTGTTCAATGGTGGGGCCAGAAAGCCTTCCGCCACCTGCGCATAACCCGCCCAGCCCTTGAGTATCTCATAATGCAGGTCGATCGACGGCTGGATCTTGTCCCAGCTCTGATTTCTGGGCGCGGTCGACGGCGCGCTGCTGATGATCGTCGCATCAAGCCCCCGCGTAACATACGTATACTTCACGCCCGGCGTGATAATCAGCCCAGGTAGCGGCTTGGCAGCAAACTCGATATAAGGCTGCACCGTGCCAAGCGTGGTGTTGTACAGGCTGGAGAACGGCGTGCCACTGGCCGTTTTAGTATACGTTGCATTGAAATCCGACAGATCAATGTTTGCCTTGTAGGACGAACCCGAATTGTAATCCAGCCAAAGCCCAGTGCGGAATTGACCATACGGCGTATCCTTATCTAGCCGGAACGTATTGCCGACGGAGCGGAAGTCCGAATGCGTGGTGGTACCGGGCACATCGTTGGTCACCCTGGTCCTGACGCCGTTGATAAAGTAGGTCCCGGCTAGGTTCGCTGTGCTGCCGTTCGGATCAAGCCCCGAGATACCGTTATGGTAGTAGGAGATCGTGTAGACTTTGTCGTCGATGCTCCAGCCGCCGCCAAAAGCCGACTTGATCCCAATATAATCAAAGTCTGTATAGTAGTTATCGGCATTGTAGCCTGTATAGGCCTGTGACAGCGGGTTCCCGTTCAGGGCATAGTTTGCGCCGAGAGTCTGAATTTGTGCCAGAGTAGCACCGTATGGCGTGTGGGTGCGGGCGTAGTCGTACATCCCTACGGCGGTGATGACCGTGTTGTCGCTGACCGGTATCTCCACCTTGGCATAGACGTTGTTGCGCAGCGTAGATGTACCGGTCAGATAGCCGCCGCCCTCTAGATGCTGCGAGTCGAGTAGCCCCCGTGCGCCGCTCAGTTGCGGGATTGCGCCACTGTCCAGCCGCAGGCCCTCCAGGTTGACGCCCCAACTGCCGACCGTCGCATACGGGTTGACCTGGAACGTGTTGCTGGGCGTCGTCAGGGTTGTCGCCACCGTCCCGCCGAACGTGGCGTAGCCGATCTGGGAGGCAGTGCCGGGGCCGCGATCCACCGAGACCGAGGCGATGTCGTGCCCTAGGAAATACGCCCCTGGCTGCGGTGCAAACGACGATATCGTCCCTGGCAGCACCAGTCCGTCAAAGGTGGAGTTGAACTGCGTATAGCGGAAGCCACGGATCGTCTCCTGGAAGTCCTGCTGCAGGCCTGCGCCGGTCGGCTCCACGTTCTGGACACTAGGCGAGAACTTGATAATGCTGTCGTAGTTCTCCGTCGATACGGTACCGTTTTGGATGTATTGTGGGCCAATGACGGAGGTCGGCTGCGCCGCGTCCAGCGGCGGCCGGCTTGGCGCAATAGCGGCCGCCGATCCGGACGCCGGAAGCGAGCCGGCCTCAGCGCCCCCCGTGGCGCTGACCGTACCGATGTCAGTACGGCTGTCATCCGGTGCAGCCGCACCTAGTAGCACGCTCAAGCACAGCGATATCAGACCGCGTCGGGCAAACAGAAAGCCGCCAAAGGATTCGGTGAGTTTCATCAGGCGGCCTTTTTGTTGTGGGAAACAGTCAGCATGTTGTGGAAAACGGTTAGGTGCGCGGACCAGACGTCGGCCACGCTCTGAGCGTTCAGTAGCTATGCCCTCAGCCGCTGCAGGTCTCCTCAACCCAAATCAGCAGATGCAGCACCTGGTTAGACGCTTCTGGCGGCGCTTCCGGATAATGCGCACGGCGAACGGCGCTCAGCGCCGAGTCATCCAGCACCGGCATGCCGCTTGACCGCGCCAATTGCAGTCCGCCGACAAGTGCGCCGTTACGGTAATCAAACGCCACACCCGCTCTGCCGGACTGACTCATCATCCGAGCGGCCGCCGGGCACTGCACAGCGTCCTGCACGGCATTGCGGATGCGTCCGGTCAGCGTCTCCTTCACCCGGCGGTCTTCCTGCGCACTGATTGCGGTCGTTTGCGGCGAAGCCGGAGCATAGGTTGCAGTCGTCTCCGGCCGAGCAGGTTGTAGCGGCCGGCCGGCCGGCGGTGGAGCAGCGGGACGCAGCAGCGAAGCCGTTCGTCCCGACACGTGTCGGGACGGCGGTGGCGATGCCACAATCGGCTGGCTGGCGACAGGGGCCGCCAGGTCGGGCGACGGCGGGATCGGTGCGGGATCAGCCAAGGCTTCAGGCGCTGCCTGCGCCACCTGCTGCGGCGCCGCCATCGGATCCTCTGGCGTATTCGACGGAGCCTCAGCGACGTGCTGCGGATCTGGTGTGGCATCAGGTGGCGAGGGCGATGCCTCTGCCACGGGCTGCGTGGCAGGCGCAGGGTCAGCCGGATCGGACAGTACCTCAGGTGCCGTTGTCAGCGGCGGCGAAGTGTCGGACAGAATCTGTGCAATGTTGGCTCGCGCAGGCGCTGGTTCCGCAGGTGCTGAATCAGGCGGCGGTTCCGCCGCCGGTTTGGCCTCAGCCAGTGGCGGAACCTCGATCATTTCAACCTGCAACGGCTCGGTCTGCTGCGCCGGTCGGTGTATTTCCATCGCCAGCGCCGCCAACACCAGACCGTGCGCCACGGCAGCAGCAACAAGACCGGCAGAATGCCAACTCACACGTCCTCGGCTGACCGAGAAAACCGCGATCGGCTCCCGCGGCCCGGACATTAATCCACTCACTAACGCCACTTCCGCAGTCGCCGCAGAGCCTGGCCAGTGCGGATACGTATCGGACGCGGAACCTTCTGCTCGTACGAGTGATCAATTGTCACGCCTTAAACACCCATCCCGCCACGCGCTCAGGCAGGTAAACCGCTCATATCCACAAGGCGCTTACAGGTCACGATGGTTACGTGCCGACGGCGTCGCGTATGAGGGGATCTGACCAAAACGCTGACTCGGGTTCTAGTCGACAGGGGACTGTGCACATAGGCCGTCCCGGACGGTTTTACTAAACTGTCATCGTCCGCCATAACTGATGCACAAGAACATGCGCGTCTTGGCGATTTCGGACCACGTCAGCCCCCATAGCGACGGGCTTATCATCGACCGCCTGTCGGCAGGAACACAGTCCGTTCTTTATCGGGCCATAAACCAGGCTGTGGCACAACGCCGGGTCTTGTCGGTCAGTATTTGCCGGCGATCAGCTTGTTGGCGTGGTCGAGCGCTTCCAGGCACTCATCAGCGTCGCCTTCATTCTCCTCGCGTTTGGCGCGCACCAGGTCAGCATCGATCAGTTGCTTGATCCTATGCTCTCCATGAAAATCCTCCGCCTTCTTCGCTACTTCCAACTGGCCCTTGTCGCACGCATCGAAATCGCCGCCACGGTCTTTCGCCGTCGCGCCAGCAAACGGTACCACCAGCAGTACTAAAAGCAGTCGATACATATACTTTATCAATCCTCTGTTCTCTGAAGCGGCAATGGCCCAACTACTTTAACTGTAAATGACGCAGCAGCCACATGGATATCTGTTGTTGGTGCACGTGCGTCCAGGCTGTCATGGCTCGAGCTGGCGCCGCTTCTCAACCACACTGCCGTAACACACCAACCATTTCGCTAATTAGCTTGCTGCGATGAAATTTGGATGAATTCTGCCGAAAGTTGAGTGAAGCTGCGGCAAGCAGCCCGAGACCTGGACACGTGCCGCCGTCTCTTGAACCGCAGCAAGCTTCCTCAAGCAGACATTCGACTTAAGTCGGAGCAAGCTTAGGACACTGCAAAGACGTTGATAGCCGGGCACGTCCCTCAATGAGATCTGACCTGCAGGAATGGCAACGTGTTATCACGCAATCACAGCACTCTCTCTATTCAAGCTCTAGCACCGGCAGTGATGATTCTGCTGGCAAGACCAACCTCCAAGCGCTTTGATGGGACGATATTATACCTCAATACGACAGGTCACTGCTCCATCTTCGGGCTTCCCGCAACTTAGGAGACGAGCATTGCTGGTGTTGCTCGACACGCTGAAACCCTGGCAGCCATTCTACTCGCTTCTGGGTTCCGCATCAGCCACGCTGATCGGCCTGCTGTTCGTAGCCGCCTCGGTCGGTTCAAGGGTGTTCACGGAAGAGCGGCAGCACGGCCTGCGCGCATTCCTTTCGCCGACGGTCGTCCATTTCGGCAGTGTGCTGGCTGCCTGCCTGATCGGCATGGCGCCAACACAAAGCTGGCTGCTGAGCGGCTCGCTGATCGGCCTGGAAGGTCTGTGCGGACTAGTCTACGCCGCTTCCGTGCTGCATAGGATGGTGCGCCACGGGTACATCACCAAAATCGACCTCGAAGACCGCGTCTGGTACGCTGCCTTGCCTGCCACTAGCTATGCGCTTGTCGCCGCCGCGGGCCTGTCGCTTTGCCTGTCGCTGGAAGCCGGTTGCGGTATTCTCGCTTTAGGTTTGATGCTGCTTCTGCTCGCTGGCATCCGCAACGCGTGGGACATGACAGTATGGACCGTCACCCGCAACGGCCGGTAACCCAGACCCATACTACACGACAACGTGTGTCGCACCGCACAACCGGTCGATCTGGCGTGTGCGCAAAGAAGACAGCTCTGCAACTGACATCTGCCCATCGCCCAACCGAAAGAAAAACCCCTTCCGGCGACTTGCCCGCAAAAGGCGCCTTGAACTTTCTTCGCCACGATGTTTAGCCTTTATAGGAGTTTGATAAGTATCCGGGGGCGCCGAACAGGATCAGATGCAACGATCCATCCGCCCCCGGCGCTCGCCGCGATAGCTCGGCCAGATGGCGAACGCCCGCGGCGCGGTCAGCGCGATGGCGACAAACGGCAGCACCTGCAGCACCTGCAGCACCAGCCACACCGGCTGCGACCAAAGCTGCACCCGGCTGATGAAGGTGATTCCGTGCGTCACCAGCGGCACCACGATCACCGCGCAGATGATGTAGCCGAGGGCCGGTGGAATGCTGAAGCAGGATTGCAGTACAGACGCAAGTATTGCCACCTCGATGGCAAAGAAGATGAATGTAAAGGTTGCATAGATCAATGACGTAATCGTCGAGCCGATATAGCGGAACCCGGCGCCGCACGTCAGCAGGTCGATGTCCACCCCGTCGCGCGCCGCGTAATGGCTGATCGGGATGCCTGCCGCCAGGATCAGCAGCCCAACCAGCAGGATCGCCGCCACCGCATTGCTGAAGCCATAGCCAATGGTGATCGTCCCGCCGATCGCCTCCAGCGCCAGGAACGAGATGCCACCCAGCGCGGTGTTGGCGACCCGCTGAGCCGACCATCGTCGTGCACTCTTGGCGGTGAAGCGCAGGGCGTAATCCTCCAGTGTCTGGTTCGCGACCCATTGGTTATAGGCGCGACGACTCCGGACGATCCGCTGCCTAATCACCACTCCGCGCTGGTATCCTTCGCTGCATCGCAACGGGGCACACATGGTGCACGTAAGGCGATGCTCGGGTATATACGTCATTTAACGTATTTCCGCGCCGCACGATGAACGCCAACCTGAACCTCAGGTAATGAATCAACAGGGGGTTCCCATGGCTGACGACCGCAGAAACCCACAACGCTCACCTTTGCGCCGCACCCTTCTGAAGGGAATGGCCGCCGCACCAGCCGCGGCGATGCTGCCACGCATCGCCAGCGCCGCCGGCCCCGCCACATCCGCGGTCAACACCACCGGCCTGGCCGTAACGGACGATACCGTCACCGTTGGCATCCTGCACTCCGTCACCGGCACCATGGCGATCAGCGAGAAGCGAGACCGGATCGGTGGAAGCCGAGGAGCTCGCCATCACCCAGATCAACGAACAGGGCAGCGCGCTCGGCCGCAAGATCAAGTGTGTGCAGGAAGACGGGGCCAGCGACTGGCCGACCTTCGCCGAGAAAGCCAAGAAGCTGCTTGCCAGCGACCACTGTGCCGCGGTCTTCGGCTGCTGGACCTCCGCGTCCCGCAAGGCCGTGCTGCCGGTGTTCGAGCAACTGAACGGCATGCTGTACTACCCGACCTTCTACGAAGGCCTGGAGCAGTCGAAGAACGTCATCTACACCGGCCAGGAAGCGACGCAGCAGATCATCGCCGGCCTCGACTGGGTCAACAAGACCAAGAACGCCAAGACCTTCTACCTGCCGGGCTCCGACTACATCTGGCCGCGCACCTCCAACAAGATCGCGCGCAAGCACATCGAGAACCACCTGACCGGCTGCAAGGTCGTCGGTGAGGACTACTTCCCCCTCGGCCACACCCAGTTCAACTCCGCCATCAACAAGATGAAGCTGGTCAAGCCCGACGTGATCTATGCCATCATCGTCGGCGGCTCGAACGTGGCCTTCTACAAGCAACTGAAGGCCGCCGGCGTCGATCTGTCGAAGCAGACCCTGCTGACCATATCCGTCACCGAGGACGAGATCCTGGGCATCGGCGGTGAGAACATCGCCGGCGCTTTCGCCTGCATGAAATACTTCCAAAGCCTGGACAACCCCAACAACAAGAAGTTCGTCGCCGCCTTCAAGGAGATCTACGGCCAGAAAAGCGTCATCGGCGACGTCACCCAGGCGGCCTATCTCCGCCCCTGGCTGTGGAAACTGACCGTGGAAAAGGCCGGCAGCTTCGATATCGACAAGATCGCCGCGGCCTCGCCCGGCGTTGAGTTCAAGGACGCCCCCGAAGGCTATGTCCGCATCCACGAAAACCACCATCTCTGGAGCAAGACCCGCGTCGGCAAGGCACTGACCGACGGCCAGTATCAACTGGTCTACGAAACCGCCGACCTGGTCGAGCCCAATCCCTTCCCGAAAGTCTACCAGTAAGCCAAACCGGCCTGTCGTTACGGAGACAGTCAACGTTGTTCGGTTACTCGTTCGGCGACCTTGGCTCGATCATGGCCATGCAGGGCTTCGCCGGCCTGATCCTGTTCTCCGTCTTCGTCCTGATGGCTCTCGGCCTGGCCGTGATCTTCGGCCAGATGGGCGTGATCAACATGGCGCATGGGGAGTTCATGATCCTCGGCGCCTACGTCACCTTCCTGACGTCGCGGCTGTTCACCACCTACTTGCCCTGGGCCTTCAACGCTTACTTCTGTATAGCCCTCTTGCTCGCCTTCTGCGCCTCCGGCCTGTTGGGCATGGCGGTAAAGTGGGTCCTGATCCGCCTCCGTCACCGCCAGCGAATAGGAACGCCCCTCGATGCCGACGGAGACGACTACCTGCTCAGCGTCGAAGGCCTGACCGTCTCGTTCGACGGCTTCCGCGCCGTGGACGACCTGTCTCTCTACGTCGACCGTAACGAGATTCGCGCCATCATCGGGCCGAACGGCGCCGGCAAGACCACCCTGCTGGACCTGATCTGCGGACGCACCCGCGCCAGCACCGGCACCATCCGGTTCGACGGCCGGGAAATCACCCGCCTGCGCGAGTATGAGATCGTTCGCGCAGGCATCGGCCGCAAGTTCCAGACACCCTCCATCTATGAGGACCTGACCGTCGTCGAAAACCTGGAAATATCCTTCCCTCGCGGCCGCTCCGTGTTCGGCGCGCTCGGCTTCCGCCGCGATGGCGAAGTTCGCGATCGCGTCGAGGAAGTCGCCCGATCCATCTTCCTCGCCGACTACCTCGACGAGTTCGCCGAGCTGCTCAGCCACGGCCAGAAGCAATGGCTGGAGATCGGCATGCTGCTGATGCACGACTCTGCCCTGATGATGCTGGATGAACCAGTCGCCGGCATGAGCGTGAATGAGCGCAAGAAGACCGCCGAACTGCTGCACCGGGTGATCCAGCATCGCTCCGTCCTGGTGATCGAGCACGATATGGGCTTCGTCGAGGAGATCGCCCACAAGGTCACCGTGCTCGGCCGCGGGCGCGTGCTGTCCGAAGGCTCGGTCGCCCACGTCAAGGCGGATCCAAAGGTCATCGAGGTCTACCTTGGCCACTGAAGGGCACGGCACATGCTGAACGTCTCGGGCCTGCGCGCCGGCTACGGCCAGAGCGAGGTGCTGCACGGCATCGACTTCAACGTCGCACCAGGGGAGATCGTGGTCTTCGTCGGCCGCAACGGCATGGGCAAGACAACGCTGATGAAGTCGCTGATCGGCATGCTGCCCTCACGCGCCGGCAGCATCACCCTGGATGGCACCGACCTCGCCCCGCTCCAAAGCCACAGCCGCGTCGCCAGGGGCCTTGCCTTCGTCCCGCAGGGACGCATGATCTTCTCCACCATGACGGTGCAGGAGAATATTGAGACAGGCTTGTTCGTCCACGCTGGCAAGCAGGTGCCCCCCGACCTGTACAGGCTGTTCCCGGTGCTGCAGGAAATGCGCGCCCGCCGCGGCGGCAACCTGTCCGGCGGCCAGCAGCAGCAACTGGCCATCGCCCGCGCATTGGCGACCAATCCAAAGGTGCTGCTGCTCGACGAACCAACCGAGGGCATCCAGCCCTCGATCATCCTCGAACTTGCCCGCACGCTGAAGCGCATCCGGGATGAGCGCGGCCTCAGCATCGTCGCCTCTGAACAGTTGCTCAGCTTCGCCATCGACATCGCCGACCGCGTCATCATGCTGGAAGGCGGCACCATCGTCCACGAGGACACCAGCGCCGACATCGACCAGGAGAAGGTCGCCCGCTACCTCGCGGTCTGACACCCGAAACCCCTGAACGAAACGGAGGAACCATGCCGGACACACTGATCAAGGTGGACCTGTCGCAATCGGCCTACGACAACGACATGATCCACAACCGCTGGCATCCCGACATCCCGATGGTGGCCACGGTGAAGCCTGGGCAGGACTTCATCATCGAGTGCTACGACTGGACCGGCGGTTTCATCAAGAACAACGACTCGGCGGCCGACGTGCGCGACATCGACCTCAGCATCGTCCACTTCCTCAGTGGTCCGGTGGGTGTCGAGGGCGCCGAACCGGGCGACCTGCTGGTGGTTGATTTCCTCGATATCGGCGCCTTCCCGCACAACGCCTGGGGCTTCAACGGCTTCTTCTCGAAGAAGAACGGCGGCGGCTTCCTGACCGACCATTTCCCCCAGGCGCAGAAATCCATCTGGGATTTGCACGGCATGTTCACCTCCTCGCGTCACGTGCCCGGGGTCAGCTTCGCCGGCCTGATCCATCCCGGCCTGATCGGCTGCCTGCCCGATCCCAAGCTGCTCGACACCTGGAACAAGCGCGAGACCGGCCTGATCGCCACCAACCCCGAGCGTGTGCCGCCGCTGGCCAACGCCCCGTTTCCGTCGACCGCCCACATGGGCCGGCTGAAGGACGATGCGAAGGCCGCCGCCGCGGCGACCGGCGCCCGCACCGTCCCGCCGCGGGAGCACGGCGGCAACTGCGACATCAAGGACCTGTCGCGCGGCGCCAAGGTCTACTTCCCCGTCTATGTGCCGGGCGCCGGCCTGTCGATGGGCGACCTGCACTTCAGCCAGGGCGACGGCGAGATCACCTTCTGCGGAGCGATCGAAATGCCCGGCTGGATCCACCTGAAGGTCGAGCTGATCAAGGGCGGCATGGCCAAATACGGCATCAAGAACCCGATCTTCAAACCCAGCGTCATCAAGCCGATCTACAACGACTATCTGATCTTCGAAGGGATCTCGGTCGACGAATCCGGCGCCCAGCACTACCTGGACGTCAACGTCGCCTACCGCCAGGCCTGTCTCAACGCCATCGAGTACATGAAGAAGTTCGGCTACACCGGCGCCCAGGCCTATTCCATCCTGGGCACTGCGCCGGTGCAGGGCCACATCAGCGGCGTTGTCGACATCCCCAACTCCTGCGCCACCCTGTGGCTGCCGACGGAGATCTTCGACTTCGACATCAACCCTGGTGCTGACGGCCCCGCCGGCGGCATCAAGGGCGGCGTCGACATGCCGCTCGCCCCCGACGTCTGAGCAGGGGACCGACGATGCCAGCATACGATTACCTGTGCCCGGACTGCGGCCCGTTCACCGTGCTGCGGCCCATGAAGGAGTTTGAGGCGCCGTATCCCTGTGAGGAATGCGGTGCCCAGGCGCCACGCGCACTGCTGGTGGCGCCGGCAATGTCGGGCCTGGACCCCGCCCGCCGGGCGGCCTTCGCCACGAACGAGCGCAGCGCCAACGCCCCCGCCAGGCGCACCCGCCATCCGTCCGGCTGCGGCTGCTGTTCGCCCCGGTCGCTGAAGGCCGACACCCCCGGTGCGGCTCGGATGCAACCGGGGCAACGCCCATGGATGCTGGGGCATTAGAGGAGTGGCTTGGTCAAGCGCCTTCAACGGTCCAGGAACGCTGGGCGCGGAGGGGTGCGTTTGCAGGGACAGCCTGTCGGTAGTGCGGGATTCCCATCTTTGCCGAAGCCTTTACAGCGGCGTTACGAGCGCGTTCCCCCTCGCGCTCTGCCGAATAATGAGCTTAGAAACTGTCTGATCATAGGAATGGCCGCTTTGCGGCATTCAGGCCCGTAATGGCGGTGTGGTCCAGCCTGGGGAAGCGATGACCGCCGACGAAAATGCGGCCTGTTTCATCTGCACGAAACGGGCCTATTCCGTGTCGGCCGTCTAAAGCTTTTTATGGAAAGCGGGTGGGTAAAGGGTCAGCGCTAATCGAGGTCGACCAGGTTGTCAGCTCGCCAAACCGGCAGAAGGCGCAGCTGCGCCTCAGCCTGTAGAACCAGATGGTTTTGGCTCATGGATTGGACAGCCATTATGCTCGCTACGGAACTGGACCGAACTTGTATAAGTCGTGTTCCGTGCCCGCATGATGCCCCCGAGCGGCCGGTGCGCTGCAAGCCCATGCCAGGGACTAAAGGATAGTCCCTCGTCGATTGCCGCCACACCTTCGGCGCTCCACGAATCCTGAGGCTCTGCACGCAGCCTTGCGACGGCGACATAGGGGCTCTTGTCTTCCGGCCAGACGACAGAGGCATCCTCGATGGGCATCGCCTCCAAATCGGTGCAGAGCTGAACACGGAACTCCCATTCCCCGCCGTGCGTTTTGAAATACTGCGCTACTGCATCGCGCAGGGCATTCGGGTTGCTATTTGCGTCGATTGACGTGCCGGTGAGCAACGACAAATCAAAGATCGGGGCGACTGAGAACTTGGCGACGTAGTCACCATACAGGATGGGCACCTGGGAGTAGAACGTCTCACCCAGGATATGTGTCTCAGGCTGGCCGCCCATCGTGGTTATCGTCGGGCTCTTGCCGCCGAACGCTTCGATCAGCGACTCGGTGCCACGCGCGGCGGCGGAAACAACCTTCTTCAGCCCTTCCGCCTTGTCCGTGGTCGATGCCAGCATCTTCAAGTTGCCAAGAAACTTCGCAGGCGTCGGCGCGCTGAAGGCAGGGCCATTAACCATGACGAAATCCTGCGTGACGTGGCTCTCGCTGCCCGGCAAGCGGGTTCCTTCCACGCCAATGACTTTTATCGCCAAGCCACGTGGGGTTGTGACACTGTCGTCCAGGATGTCGCCAGGAAGTGTGGAGAAGCGCATAGCTACGGCGTAGCGCCCTGGCTTGGCGAACAGGCCTTGCGCCAACGCCGGCGGTAATTTGTCCAGCACTGTCATCTCGGCACGCAACACGCCATGGCTCTTCGCATGCACACTGCGGATAGCGTGGCCAGAATTCTCAAACGTCGTTTGGCTAATTTTGCCCAGCGTTTCAATCAAGTTGGCGTTGGTATCGGCTTCATTCTCCGCCGGCACCTCCATGGTCGGGACAAAGCGCAGTGGAGGCGCCGACGAGCTTTCAGTATGAGATGACATCATATTTCCGATCCAAATCTAACCACGATACGTCGATGGCTAGATGATTGGATCAGTCAAAAGAGGTTCAGGATGTCGCAAATCGTTCCCTTTGCAACCCGAGTGCAATGTGCCTTGTTCGCCTCCTATCGTCGGGTCGGTTTGTTGAGCGCCAAGCAGGCTCCTTTCTGCCAAACGCAGATAATAACAGATACCTCTCAACGAATACCGGCCATCTTGATTTACGGTCCATCCGCCGCCTCGGTGACCGCGCAAAAGGGAAGCCTTTAAGCGATCATTCACTGCCTTCTGAGCCTTTGATGCTGAAAGGGCTGGATCGCCCATAAGGGGTGCGCTGATGGGACGGCCCGCAGTCAGCCGAAAGGCGTTCGGCGCTTCCAGTCGGTGCCCCGACCGAGCCCGCCCCCAAATTGGGGGTGGCAGGCGGGTCTCAAATCGCGGGACATCCTGGTAATTCTTCGTATTCTGATATTTGCTCTGCGCAGTGCGCCATCTCTAGAACTCACTTGCATAAATCAGAGTCTAGGGAAAACCAACCCTCCGCCGCAAGCTGAACGCCGCGACGTCATCAGCTCCTTCAAGTCGCTGCCACCGTACCGGGTCGCCATCAAGGCCTATGCCCCGGCCCCGGCCCTACGTCCCGGCCGTCAGCGGGGCCAGCTCAGACCCCGCCACATCCAGCCCCAGACGCCGCTGCCGCACCTGTTCCAGCACCGCCGGGATCTCCGGCGCCGGCCGCGGCTTGCTGAACAGATAGCCCTGCACCTCGGTGCAGCCCTCGGCGCGCAGCTTGCTGAACTGCTCCTCGGTCTCCACCCCCTCGGCCGTCGTCGTCATCCCCAGCCCGGCACACATACCCTTGATCGCGCGCACCACATGGATCGAGCTCTCCTGCCCCGACAGGTCGCGCACAAAGGACTGGTCGATCTTGATGTTGTCGAACGGGAACTGCCGCAGATAACTCAATGAGGAGTAGCCGGTGCCGAAGTCATCCATCGAGATCCGCGTCCCCAGCGCGCGCAGCTCGTGCAGCATCGCCACCGTCCGCTCATCGGACTGCAGCAGCAACGTCTCCGTCACCTCCAGCTCCAGCCGGTCGGCGGGAAGACCCGCATCGGCCAGCGCGGCGACGATCGTCGGTATCAGGTTCTTGCTGCGGAACTGCATCGGCGACAGGTTGACGGCAACCTTGATGTCCGGCGGCCACGCAGCGGCGTCTGCACAGGCCTGGCGGATCACCCACTCGCCCAGCGGCACGATCAGGCCGATCTCCTCGGCGACAGGGATGAACTCCGCCGGTGAAACCATGCCGCGCCACGGATGATGCCAGCGCAGCAGTGCCTCAAAGCCGCTCACCTCCTGCGTCGCCAGCGCGATCAGCGGCTGGTAGAACAACTCGAACTCGTCATGCGCCAGGCCGTGGCGCAGGTCGACTTCAAGTTGGCGCCGGCGCTGCAGCCTGGCATCCATCTCCGGCTCGAAGAAGCAGAACGTGCCCCGCTCTTCGAGCTTGGCGCGATACAGCGCGGTGTCGGCGTGCTTCAGCAACGTGGCGGCGTCGTGGCCGTCTTCCGCCATCAGGCACAGCCCGATGCTGACACCAATCGAGATATGATGGCTGTCGATCATGAAGGGCGCCGCCACCGCCGCGATGATCCGCTCCGCCAGCAGCTTGGCGTCCTCGGGCCGGGCGATGCCGACCTGGACGATGGCAAACTCGTCGCCACCCAGCCGAGCCACCGTGTCGCCCTCGCGCAGACAGGCCTGCAACCGGTCCGACACCGCCCGCAGCAGCCCGTCGCCAACCGGGTGGCCCAGCGTGTCGTTCACCTGCTTGAAGTGATCAAGGTCCAGGCACAGCACCGCGGAGCGTACGCCGCGCCCGGTCTCGGTCAGCGCCTGCTGGATCCGTTCGTTCAGGGTCAGCCGGTTGGGCAGTCCGGTCAACGCGTCGTGGCGCGCCATGTAGGTGATGCGTGCCTCCGCGGCCAGCCGGTCGGTCACGTCCTCGAACGTCGCGACCCAGCCGTCATCCGGCAGCGGACGGTGGGCGATCGAGACCAGTTGGCCGTTGCCCAGCTTGGCCAGCATGCTGGCCGCCTCCCGCCGGCTGATAAAGCGCTCCCGGTCCGCCACGAACGCTTCGAACTCGTCGCGCGACCCGGCCGTCAGCGTCCGGCTCCGCGCCAGCACCTCACGCAGCGTCATGCCTGGCGTGATCTGCGCCGGGTCGATCTCATAGATCCTGCAGAACTGCCTGTTGGCGACCTCTAGCCGCCCCGCGGCGTCATACAGGCACAGCCCCTGAGAGATGTTGCCGACCGCCACCTGCAGCCGCAGGCCTGCCCGCCGCAATTGGATATCCTGTGCCGCCAGTTGGATCAGGCTCTCCTTGAAGACCACAACGGCCCGCGCCATGCTGCCGATCTCGTCACCGCGGTCCACACCCGGCACCTCGACCGCCGTTTCCCGCGCCGCGAACCGGCCCAGCACCGCCGCCAGACCCCGCAGCGGAGCAAACATCCGCGAAGCCAGCAGGCCGGTGGCAAGGCCCACCAGAACCACCGCGGCCAAGCCACTCAGGACAATGCGGTCGGTCGTGGTCCGCCACGCCGCATCCAGGCTGGCCAGGCTCTCGCCGACAACCAGGATGCCGATCTGCTGGCCATCCGCTGAGACGATTGGATCGTAGACAGCAACATATGTCTTGCCCAGGGCGTTCGCCAGGCCGGCATAGCGCACATGCCGCCGCACGACGGCATCAAACGCCGGTCCCGGCTCCAGCATCGTGCCGGTCGCCCGTCTGCCGTCCGCCAGCTTGGCGGTGGTTGCCACCCGGGTTGTGTCCCGGAAGATGCCTGCCACGCCACCAACCAGCGCCTGCACCCGCTCAACCAGTTCGGTGTTGCCGTCCAGCAGCGTCGTACCCGCATACAGCCGGCCGTCGATCAGCCGCACCTCCGGGCCTTGCTCATGCACCACCTGCCAGGCCACCTTCAGGCTGCTGTCTAGCCGCTCCCGCTCCTGCTGCAGCGCGTAGTCCTGCAAGGTGGACAGCGTCACCGCCAGCGTGATCGCCGTCGACAGCAGCGTGCCAAGGACGGCGGCCAGGATCAGCTTGGTCGTCAGGCGAAGGGAACGCATGCGGCGCAAGGCGACGTCTCCACGAAGGCACCGTACCCTGCCTGATCTTGGTTAATCCCCGGTAAATGGCCGCCGCGACGGCACAGTCAGGCAAGCGACTCGGTGATCGCCGAATACACCAGCGTCCGCAGGTCGCGGCGCAGGGTCAGCCTCGCGTCGCTGCCCAGCACCTGGGTCATGAACACCACCGCCAGCTCCTCCCTGGGGTCGATCCAGAAGGCGGTGGACGCTGCCCCACCCCAGAAGAACTCGCCCACCGTGCCCGGCAGCCGCGTCCCCGCTACATCGATGTTCACGCCGCAGCCAATCGAGAACCCTATGCCGGCATAGCCGCCCTCGCTGAACATCCCGGGCATCGCCATCGCAGCTAGCTCCTGGTTGCCGGGCAGATGGTTCAGGCTGAACAGCGCCACCGTCTTCGGGCTGAGGATGCGCGCCCCGTCCAGCGCCCCGCCATGCAGCATCATCCGGCAGAACCGCATGTAGTCGTGCGCCGTCGACAACAGGCCGCCGCCGCCGGACTCAAGCTTCGGGGGCGCCGCATACATGCTCTTGCCCGCGTCATCCTGCAGCTTCAGCCCACCTGCCGGATCCGGTTGATAGCAGGACGCAAGGCGCCCGGTCTTCTCCGGCGGGCACCAGAACGCGGTGTCGTTCATCCCCAGCGGCCCGAACAGCCGCGTCTGCAGGAATTCGCCGAACGCCATGCCACTGAGCTTCTGCACCAGGTACCCCATCACGTCGATCGAGACCGAGTAGTTCCATGCCGTTCCTGGCGAAAACTCCAGCGGCAGCCCCGCCAGACGCTCGATCATGCCGTCCAGCCCGCCTTCCGCATTGAACGCGGCAATCTGCCCCCGGCGATACGCTGCATCGACGTTCGTGCGGTTCATGAATCCATAGGTCAGGCCCGCTGTATGCGTCACCAGGTCCACCACCTTCATCGGCCGCAGCGGTGGTGTCGTCATGAAGGCAACCGGTCCATCCGACAGCAGGCTGGGAACGCCGGTCGCATACACGCCCAGGTTCTTCCACGCCGGGATGTGTGTCGCCACGTCATCGTCCAGGCCAATCAGCCCTTCCTCGGCCAGCATCATCAGTGCCACCGCGGTGATCGGCTTGCTCATGGAGTAGATGCGGAAGATCGTGTCCTCGCGCATCGGCTTGCCGCGCTCCAGGTCCATGTGCCCTGACATCCCGGTGTGCACCAGCGTCCCGCTGCGATACACCATCGTTAGCAGGCCCGGCAGTTGGCCGGTGTGGACGTAGCGGCGCTGCATCACCTCATCCAGCCGCGCCAGCCGCGCCGCCGAAAGACCTTTTTCGTCCGGCTTCATCACTGTTCCTCGTTGTGGTTTCCCGCGCACCACTAACCAACACAGCGAACGGGGCTGTCAAACCAGCGCTACCGGTCCGCCGCCCCCGCCGCCGGCCGTGGGTTGGCCTGGCTTGGCCGAACACCGCTGTGACCGCCCGTTCTAGCGTCGGCGGGTGCGGCGGCTGGCTTGGCCGGGTGGTCCGGCGCCTTGCACGACGTCTTGGTGTGGCTGGTCGGCTGGCCGCCGAAGGCACAGGGGATGTCGTCCTGGAAGAAGTGCGGGATGTCGGTCTGAAACGTCCGGCGCGCATCATCGAAGAAGTCCGCCCGCGCAGCCCCTGAGGCGATCAGCGTCAGGACCAGCACGCAGACCGAACTCCGCGGACGCCAGAAGCTGCCCACGCAACACCTGCTCAAAGCCATCTCCCCACCGTCACGATCTGCCTAGTGCCCGATCGCAGAGAAGTGCTGCACGCGCTTCGCCGCGTGAATCGGCCACTTCAAGCCAAACCGATGTATCGCCCTTCACTGATGGGCGATATTAGGCAGTATCAGCGCGGCCTGAACCGCCGCACAATCCCGCCTGACAAACCGCACGCGGCCGGGCGACCCGGCGCTATGCTGGAAGCAGCCCTACAGCGGTGCGATCAACCCGGTGCGTGTCTGCCGGCCCCAGCCCCGTTGCCGTGTCAGGAATGAGACCCAGCCCAGCGCCGCGCCGCTGTGACGCAGCACCTGGAAGCTGAACGGCTCGATCAGCGCCGCAACCACCGCCCAGCCAAGGTGCACCCGCGCGCCCGGCCCCACCCAGTGGCGATACAGCAGCAGCGACCACAGGTAGAATGCCAGGTCCAGCCCGATCTTGCCCAGCACGACCGCCGCCGCCGCACCCAGCACCGGCACCTGGCCGGTAAATCCGTAGACCACCAGCAGGGCAAGGCTGGTCAGCCCATAGATCGGCTGCATCGTGTCGAACGCCTTTACCGGCAGCATCCGCCGGCCCAGACGGCCATACCGCCGGTCGCCGATCATGTGCCGGTACCACAACTGCGTCTGCAGGAAGCCGCCGAACCAGCGCCGCCGCTGCCGCATGAACGCCCCTACGGTTCCCGGCGCATCCGTCTGGGCTCGCGCCCCGCCCACCACATCGGTCCGCCAGACCACGCCCTGTGCCACGGCATGGTTCAGCAGCCGATGCGTCAGCTCATAATCCTCCACCAGGCAGTCGGTCTCGAAGCCGCCGACCTCCAGCACCGCCTGCCTGCGATAGGCCGCAAACGCGCCAGAGATCAGCAGCAACCCGTCCTGCCGAGCCCAGGCATAGCGCGACAGGAAATTGCGCATGTACTCGTAGGTCTGGAACCATTGGAAGAAGCGCCCGCTCAGGGTCGGCGCGCAGACCGGGAACAGCACCCCGGTCGCCGCCACCAGCGCGGGATCGGCGGCGAACGCCTGCCGCATCGCCCCGATCGCCTCCGGCTCCAGCAGCGTATCGCCATCAACCGTCAGCACCACCTCGGCGTCCACCATCCCCAGTGCCGCATTCAACGCCGCTGCCTTGCCGCCATGCCGCAGTCGCAGCCAACGCAGCGTGGGATAGCGCGGACTGGGCGCGCTCAGCTCGCCACAGGCCGGCGCCACCAGGCCATACTCGCGGTAAAGCCGCTCTGCTGTGCCGTCCTCCGATCCGTCATCCGCGATCACCACCGCATCCGCCGGCTCGGTCTGCCCAAACAGCGCCGCCAGACTCACCGGCAGCACCGCGGCCTCGTTGTGGGCAGCGACGATCACCGCCAGGCGTATCGGATCAGACCGCTGACCGCCCGGCACGCGCGACGCCCCGGCCGAGTGGCGCAGCGGCAGCGTCTGCCAGAACACGAACAGCAGCAACGCCGTGTCGTATCCGATGTAGACCAGCCCGACGGACCAGGCGAACACACCGCCGGCGCCGAACGCGCGCAGGAACAGCAGCACCCAAAGCAGCGTGATGCCGCCATGGATCAGCACAGCCCGCCAAGGGGTTGACGGCGGCGTATAGCGCGGCGAGACCGCGCGTCGGATGGCAGCCAGATCGGGCGCCGCAACATCAGCGTCGGAGCGGCGAGGCGGGACGCGCTCGGCGGTGACCGCATCAGGCATGAAGACAGTCATGAAAGCGGGTTGCGTCCTTTGCAGCCGTCCGGCGGATCGAAATTTGCCTGGATTGAAAATGGCCTGAACGGGCGAATATGCCAGCCGATGTCACAAAACTTCACCCCATCCGCCGCCAGCCATTCTGCCGCCGCCCCCGCCGCCGGCCGCTACACCACCACGGCGATCGTGCTGCACTGGCTGATCGCGGCTCTGATCGGTTGCAATATCGTGCTGGGTCTGACGGCCGACAGCCTGCCTGAAGGCTGGACCCGCCCTGCTATCGACCTGCACAAGTCGTTCGGGCTGACGGTGCTCGGTCTGGTGATCCTGCGCATCCTGTGGCGGCTGTCGCACCCGCCGCCGCCGCTGCCAGCCAGCTATTCAAGGCTGGAGCGAATCGGTGCGCACGCCGCGCATGTTCTTTTGTATGGGCTGATCCTGCTGCTGCCGATCTCCGGCTGGCTGCACGACTCCGCCTTCAAGGATGCCGCCGCCCATCCTTTGCGGCTGTTCTGGATCATTCCCTGGTTCCGCATCAGCGCCGTCCAGAACCTTCCGCCCGCTCAGAAGGAGGTCGCGCATAGCCAGCTCTTCGCTCTGCACGCATGGTCCGGCTATGCGCTGTATGCTCTGCTGGCTCTGCACATCGCAGGCGCGCTGAAACACCAGTTCATCGACCGCCACGCAGAGCTGCAGCGGATGGGTCTGCGGTAGTGTCCGATCGCGGGGCAACGCAGTAACCGCTTAGAGCGTGATCCGAGCAGGTGGCATCACCGGAACGGTGAATCACGCGATCTAACAATGAGTTAGAGCGGGGTCCGTGAGCCAAGGCGAACGGAAACCGGTCTAGCCGCGATGGTCGGCTGCGCGACCTCGGCCCGAGTTGTTAAACGGCCTACTTGGTAAAGAACGACATCCACCACAGACCCAGCGGGATCGACAGCACCAAGGCGGCCAGCGTGACCCACATCCCGATATAGCCAATAAAGTGCACGTCCATTGCCGCCTCCTGTAATGTGGACGAAGTCTCAGCCAGGGTGCGCGTCAGTAACCAACCTCTGTCGTTAAACAGTCCTTGGAACCCATCACCCGGTGCAGGTTCACATGTCGTCGGCGCCGGCAACGTCAAGCCACGCGGTGATTCCCCGGCATCTCGCGCTGATAGGAAGATCGGGCACCGCCCTGCCTTCGGCGCCGGCTCGTGACACGACCGGAACCACACGACCGCGTGAGGTCGTCGTTCCGCCATGATTTGACCACCCGGGGAACACTGGCTCTACCCACCTGTCCACTGTTGTCGCATGATTCCCATGCGAAAGGAGGAATCGAGATGAAACGCACATTCGCAGCAGTTTTCGCCACCGCAGCCTGCGGCCTGATGATCGCTGCCGCTTCACCCGCCGACGCCAAGGGATGCCTGAAGGGCGCGGCTGTTGGCGGGGTCGCCGGACATATGGCAGGCCATGGCGTGGTCGGGGCTGCCGGGGGCTGTGCCGTCGGCCATCATATGGCCAACAAGGCAGACCGTAATGCCGCCATGCAGTCGCAGCAGTCTACGTCTGGCGCCAGCCAGACACGACCATAGTGTCCGGCGCCAGTTAGACCTGACGATAGTTGCCTGATGTCCGATCGCGGAAAAGCGTAAACGCACTTTGCAGCTAGAAAGGGCACATCAAGCCAAACGACGTGTCACCCCTCGCTGCTGGGCTCTGCTAGTGTCCCCCACGAGGTTCGTTGCACCAAGCAATGGACCTTGTGGGTTCAGCAGGCAACTGAAAACAGATACTTAACCCCGTGAACCAGGACCTTGAGTCCGTATGATGGACTTCTGGTTCGCGCCACCACTGGCCACCGCAACCCCATGACGGCGTATAACAAAGAAAATATTCTTGAGTTTCATGCATCGTTCACCTAATGTTCATTTCAGTCAATTATCGATGAACAGGGCTTTCGCATGTCCGCCACCCAAACCGATCCGACGGCGCCGCATTCGGCCCGCCCCGACAGCAGCGCCCGGCCACCTGCCGGCCTTGCCGCAACCGCTCGACTAGAGCAACATCAGACTGACTGGAATAATCGGGCTGATAAAGTTGCTCGCGAAAACAATGGGCTAGACCGGGCTGACTGTTCCAGTCAGCCCGGTCTAGCTGCCCTTGTTCCCGCAGGTCTGCTCGACCTGCTGCTGGGCCGCCTCGCATTGTTCTTCCTGACCAACGTTGGGGACGATCTAGCCGCGGCACGTGACACTGCCGCCCACATGCTGCTGGGTTTTGATCCGCGGACCGAGGATGAGCTGCATCTCGCAGCGGAGGTCGTCAGTTTCAGCTTCCATGCGCTGGAGGCGCTGGGTCAGGCGGTCGATCCGGCACTGTCGCTGAACCAGAAGCTCCGCCTGCGCACCGGCGCGGTCAGCCTCAACCGGGAGTCGCACAAGTCCCGCCGCCAACTCGAGCAGATCCAGAAGGCTCGTCGCGCCCATGATGCCTTGTGCAATGACAATGATGCCTTGTGCAGTGACATCGACCGGACTGGCATGCCGCCCCAGCCGCAGGTCGTCGCCCCGGCCGCCACAAGCACTCCGCCCACGTGCTCGCCCCCCGCCTCGCCTGCCATTAAAGCCGCGCTCGACGCGGCCCTGCAGCCAAACCCTGTCGGTCTCGGCCCGGCACGGCAAATGGGGACGCTGGGCAATGAGAAGCGCCAGCGCGCCATGCAGATCGCCGAAAACCTCAGGCGAAATCAGCTCGCCCATCAGGCGGCAGCCCAACCGCCGGCGGCCGACGCAGTTCTATCCGGCTTGGCGGCACGCCCCGCGGCGTCATGAAGCTGTCACACCCGCGTTGATCCATCGGCCGACCGGCCACAGCTCATTAAACCGCTGATTTGATGGGATTTTACCTCCCTAGGTAGTGTAGCCCAAAGAGCCACAATCAAAGGTTATGTGTCTTGGGCGATACACTGTTTCATAACCGCCATAACAATTCTATACATGCCATTGCGAAAGAGTGAACTTCCCGTCATTAATCCGCGGGTCTGACTGCTCCGTGATCAATCGGGACCAGCAGGCGGGCCTTTGGGAACAAATCGCCGGCGACCGGTGAAACAGGGAGTCTTTTGATGCGTAAGCTTCTCATGGCTAGCGCGGCTGTTCTGGGGGCGTCGGGGGGCGTGGCCTTCGCTCAGACGCCAGCCAATCCCGCGCAAGGCCAGTTGTCAGCGCCCTATGGTGCCGGTCCGGCCGCCAACAACAACAACAACGCATGGGGTATCGCCAACACGCCCAGCGGCAGCGCCTCCGCCGGGCCGCTTAGCACGATCTACGCCCCGAACGTCGACGCCGTCCCTGCCCCCGGCACCATCGTGATCCGGCTGAACGGCAAGGTCGAGGTCGACGTTACCGCCAGCTTCACCAGCGCCGACAAGGGCCTCAACGCCAACGGCACGCCGAACGGCTACAAGCTGAACCCGATCGGCGTCTCCACCTATATGCGCCTGTATCCCGGCTTCGACGGCATTGCCGCCAACGGCCTGCGCTACGGTGCCTCGATCGAGCTGCGCGAGAACTTCTACGGCGGCACCACCGGCACCGTGAACGGTGGCACTACTGGGGCCGTCGCCAGCCCCAGCGGCAACACCTCGGCACAGACCATCTTCGTCCGCCGCGCCTTCACTTATCTTGCATCCGACAAGGTGGGCATCGTTCGCCTGGGGCAAAGCGACGGCGTCATCGGCCTGTTCGACAACTGTATCTTCACCACCCAGTGCTGGGACGCCGGTGTCGGCAACTTCAACGGCGGTGACGATCTTCAGTCGGTCACCGCCTCCGGTCCCGTTTCCGTGCCGTTCGTCTGGCTGGCCCAGGCCGGCGCGGAATACGGCAACAACAAGATCGTCTACCTGTCGCCGCAGTTCTTCGGCTTCGACTTCGGCGCCCAGTACGCCCCCAGCGAGGGCAACGCCTTCAGCAACGCCAGCGGTGCAACGCCGCTGCAAAGCACCACCTGCAACCAGGCCGGCCTGAACTGCATCAACGTCTCCTCCGGCAACGATGCCACGCGATGGTATAATCAGGTCGGCGCCGGCATACGCTACCAGCAGACCTTCGGATTCGTCGATTTCAAGGCCTATGGCTTCTACGAGACTGCCAACAAGGAAGACCTGACCACCACCGCCTATATCACACCCGCCGTGGCGCGGGCCACCGGCGCCGGCGCCACCACGCTGCGCTACGACAACCTTAACTTCTACAAGGCCGGCATCGCCGTCACCGCATTCAACATCACCGCCGCGGCCGACTACATTGGTGGCGCGGTCAACGGCCAGCTCGCGATGCGCCCCGCCGGCGGCGCGCCGACCAACGCGCTGGTCACCGGCCTGACCTACGCCAACGGTCCGCTGGTCCTCGGTGCGGAGATCGGCATCATCGATACCCAGGGCGATGCGCGCCTGACCCACGTGTCACAGCGCCACGAATATGAGGTCGCCTTCGGCGGCAACTACAAGCTGGCCCCCGGTCTGCAGTTGGTCGGCGAGTATATGTATACGCACCGCCACCAGGGCGGCTACGACTTCAACCAAGGCGCTTTGGGCACCGGCGGCGCCACCCGCGACGCGCAAGGCCAGGGCTTCGACTTCGCCACTGTGCTGACCTGGTAACCAGACGCTGCATCCCGAAGGCACCAAGGCGGCGGGGCACGATCCCGCCGTTATGTTTGCCCTCCGGCCTCATCCGTCCAGCCTCCGGCGGATAATCACGATTGCTGGATGACCGTGGTGCGGCTAAGACCGAGCGTTGTTGACAGCTTGGTTGAGGCACACCATCGCTATGCGAACGTTCTCGTCCCTCGTGATGCCGCACTACGCGGCACTGGCTGGCGTGTTACTCATCGCCGCCTGCTCCTCGGGCGACGTCAAGCCAAACCCGACGCCAGCAAACTATGGCGGCCTCGGCTCCGGCGGTCCTGGTGATCCCTCAACAGCGGGTCGCGTCGGCGGTGACGACAGTGGCGTGTTGTTCAGCACCAACCGCTCCGCCGGCGTCACCGGGCAGAACCAGCCGGGCGGCGGCAGCGGCCTGGGCGTCAACGCTTTCCTGTGGCGTGGCGCGCTCGACACCATTGGCTTCATGCCGCTGGTCTCCGCCGACCCGTTCGGCGGCGTCATCATCACCGATTGGTACAGTCCGCCCGGCACCAGTGGTGAGCGCTTCAAGGCCTCGGTCTACGTGCTGGGCCGCGACCTGCGCAGCGATGGTGTTCGGCTCAACATCAACCGCCAGGTGCTGGAGAACGGCCAGTGGGTCGACGCACCGGTTGCCGCCTCCACCGTTGCCGACATCGAGAACAAGATGCTCGCTCGGGCACGGCGGATGCGCGAACAATTGCGCGCCGGCGATTAGCGTCGATCGCGCGAACGCGCTGCGTCGCTTGAATTTGGCCATCTCAGCGCAAGCCTACGTGCGGCCCTTCAACGATGGGCGATGCAAGCCCCCAGACAGGGCTCTGCAGTTCAGGCGCGGCGACTTAACTGTCGGACGGCAGCGCAGGCGGCTGGAACAACGCGGGGGTCAGACGCGGCGCGACGTCCAGCTCCGACAGCCGCATCGTCAACGTGCGGTTTTCGGCATCGACCACAGTGACCGCCGCCAGTCGCAGTGGCTGGTCGGTCAACACCAGCGTCAGCCGGCCCTGGGATGGGTGATCGGTGTTCCTCAGCGTCACCGCGATCAACCCCGGCTGCCGGATCAGCGCTTCAACCGTGATGCCGCCGGACAGGCTGATCGTGGGTGTCAGCAGCATGCCAAGCGGCGTGCGCGCCACCGGCAGGGTCGTCGTCGAGTCGTTCGCTCGGTCGACCACCAGCACCTGCCCGTTGCTGATCACCATCACCCGCCCGTCCGGGTTGGCGTAATCGATCCGCATATGGCCCGCCGGCCGGTCAAGCCAGAGTTCGCCAGTGTCCGCCCCAAACGAGCCGGTCTGCACGAACTGCGCGGCGAAGCGCGGGATACTGTTGAGGTAGGCGGTGATCCGGTTGAGTTGCGCGTTGTCGGCATCGCTCAATCGCGGCGGCGGCGGTGCCGCACAACGCGACAGCAGCAGAAGGCTGAGCAGCCCAGCGGACAACGCCTGCCAACCGCGCCGGGGCCGCGCGCACGGCCCTGCCGCGTCCGGGTGCATTGAACAGGGTGCCTCGCCAGCGTGCATCATGATCTCCATTGTCGACAACGTCCCAGGCAGGATTTGGCTGCCTCGGCGGACCACTATCTGTCTGATGCTACATCAGCGTTGGACTTCCGGGGGAACCACATCAGGTCGCCGGCGCTCTCGTGACTGCAGGATCTGCAGTCGCAAGCCAACATCACTGCGCCCCTGATTGTCATGTATGTGATCAACTTGGCAAGCCGGCTGTCATCGCGGTCTAATACTTCATTCCAGCACGTTCGTCACTGACATTATTGCGCGTTTTACATTCGCTGTAGAAGTGTGGGCAAGTGTAATGCCATCTCAGATTGCCCTTCGGCACCGGACATCATTCGACGAGGCTAAGCTCATCAGGAACCGGCAGCCGATCAGCATGGCCGCCGTGCTATTGGTTTCGATTATATAATAAACTGGGATATTACCGGCAGTTTCCTGCGTAAGTGAGTGTAATAATCTGGATTTATTGCAATCCTTTGCAAGTAGATTTCTTTCGTTATGATTACGATTTTGTGTTGATTGTGGTTCGTTCCGCCGATAGCCTCTTTTTATCACGGAAAAGAGAGCGACAACGTGGCAAACGGACAACTGCTTCCATCTGGGTATCTATCGACCAGCGGCAATCAGATCGTCGACCAGAACGGCAACGATGTGCGGATCGCCGCGGTCGGCTGGAACGAAGTCAGCGCCGACATGAACATCCAGCAGGGAGTCGACGGGATCAAGGCAGACGGCTTCAACGCCATCCGCCTTGACTGGCAGGATGCGACGCTTGCCGCCAACATGCCGCTCTATCAGTCGATCGTGCAGGCCGCCAGCAACGACGGCATCAAGGTCATCTTCGACCATCACGCCAACGAGACGCCCAGCGCCAGCAACAACTACCTCGGCCAGCAGCCCAACGGACTGCCGTTCGACCTCGGTCCCGGCACCGACGGCACGGACGGCGCCGGTGACGCCGGGACCGTCACCGAACAGACCTTCGTCAACGACACGCAGACCCTGGCCAAGGCGTTCGCTGGCAACACCACGGTGATCGGCTTCGACCTCGACAACGAGCCGCTGGAGAACAGCGCCACCCCGGCCACCTGGGGCACCGGCGGCCCTACCGACCTGCAGCAGATCTATCAGCAGGCCGGCGACGCGGTCCAGGCGGTCGATCCCGGGGCATTGATCATCGCCGAGGGGCCGATCGGCGACGGGCAGAACGGCAACCCGAACGGCTTCGACCTGACGCAGGCAGCCGCCCATCCCGTCGTGCTGAACGACGCGAACAAGCTGGTCTACTCGGTGCACGCCTACCCCACCTCGATCGGCGGCGAGCCCATCGATACCGGTTCGGCGTTCATCCAGCAGATGAATCAGGACTGGGGCTACCTCGAGACGAACAACATCGCCCCGGTCTGGATCGGTGAAATCGGCGCCTCGCTCGACGGCACCGCCGACAGCTCCGGCGGCAATCTGGCCAATGAGCAGGCTTGGGCCGCCACCATGGTCGCTTATCTGAACGGCCAGGACGGCAGCCAGGGCGGCCCGACCTTCAGCGGCACCCAGCAGGGCTTCTCGACCGACTGGTGGGCCTATGGCTACCTGCCCGGGCAGTACCCCGACGGCACGCAGAACGCCGACGGCAGCCAGAACGCCGGCCAGGAGGCGATCTACAGCCAATTCCAATATCAGCCGACCAGTCCGCCCGTCACCCCAACGCCCTCTCCCACGCCAACGCCCACTCCCACGCCACCGGTCGTCGCCTCAACCAACGATACGGTGGTCATGGCCGGGTCTACCGCGGCGATCACCGACGCTAACGGCACCACCTGGACCATCACTGCTGGCGGCCAGGTGGCACGCAACGGCACCGCCGACACGACGACCGGCAGCGTCATTGAACTGGCCTACGTAAAAGGCGCAGTCTGGCAGGAGAACGCCTCCAAGCTGTGGTGGCAGTGGACCGGCACCGGCTGGAGCAGCGGCGGCGGCACCGCCACAAGCCCGCTGCCGGCGCCGGCATCAGCCAACGGCAGCGTCGTCAAGTCCGGTTCCACCGCCGCGCTGATCGATGCCAGCGGCAACGCCTGGACCATCACCACTGGCGGCCAGGTGGCGCTGAACGGCACGGCCGACACCACCACGGCCAGCGTCATCGAGCTCGCCTACGTCAACGGCGTCCTCTGGCAGGAGAACGCCTCCAAGCTGTGGTGGCAGTGGACTGGCACCGGCTGGAGCAGCGGCGGCGGCACCGCCACAAGCCCGCTGCCGGCACCGGCATCAGCCAACGACACCGTCCTCGGCGCCGGATCAACCGCCGCGATTACCGATGCCAGCGGCAACGCCTGGACCATCACCTCGGGCGGTCAGGTCGCGGTCAATGGCACCACCGACACAACCACCGCCAGTGTCATCGATATCGCCTACGTCAACGGCGTGATCTGGCAACTGAACGCGGCGGGGCTGTGGTGGTCAAAGACCGCGCCGACGGATCAGTGGGGCCCCGCCGCGGGCACCAAACAAAGCCCGTTGCCGACGTCGATGATCAACGTCAACGCAGCCGGCCTGACGCAGGAAATCACCGCTCTCAGCACGTCCAGTACCACGGTGGACGGCGACGTGTTCAGCCTGACCGCCTCTGGCGCGATCCAGGCGACCCTGGGTCCGATGGGCACGGCGGTCGTCTTCGTCGGCAAGCACCCGGTGCAACTGACCGGCGGGTCCGCCACCGGGACGGTGAAGGCAACGTCCGGCGCCAACAGCTTCACCGCAGGGACCGGCGCACTGATCGTGGCCGGGGGCACCGGCGCCGATGCCTATTTCCTGAACGCCAACAGCGGGCTGCTGACGATCAACGACTTCTCTCTCACCAAGGGCGACACGCTGACGATCGCCAAAAGCCTGCAGGGTGCGTTGTCACAGGCCGCCGATGGCAAGGGCGGCACAATGCTCAGTTTCGGCAGCGGCCATGCCGTCGACATCCGCACCATGACGAGCGTGCCGTTGGCCGACCTTAAGTTCGTCTGACGGGATCCATCCGGCGCCTGCAAAATGGCGCCGGATGCCCAAGCCCACCGCTCGGGCTTGGCACAGCTCGCGTCCGCTCAGACGGCTTCCTTGAGTTCCTTGGCCGGCCGGAACGCCACCTTCTTGCTGGCCTTGATCTGGATGGATTCGCCGGTGGCCGGGTTGCGGCCCATCCGCGCCGCCCGCTTCTTGACCTCCAGCGTGCCAAGGCCACTCATTCGGATGCGGTCGCCCTTCTTCAGGTGCGTGGTTACCGCGGCGACGAAGTCCGTCAGCAGGCCGTGTGCCTGCTTCTTCGGCAGGTCATGCGTCTCGCCAAGCTGCTCAAAGAGCGACTTCAACGTAACGATAGGGGCGGGTGCCGACTTCGCGGCAGGGGCCGGCGCCGCCTTACGGGCGGATGAAGCCGGCGTCTTTGCCGCAGCCTTCTTGGCGGGGGCGGCTTTTTTTGCTGGTGCGGGGCGGGTGGCCATCAGGTACGACTCGCGATCGGTGAGGGAAGACACACGACCCGATCATGGTTCAGGGCTGCACTGCAAGGCTTTTTCGCATTCTTGCCGGCTTGGCAGTGTCACCACCCGCCGAACCAGACGCCAACGCCGTGCACGATGCCAACCGGGAAGAACGCGGCGGCGGCAATCAGCAACGGCCGAGCGCCATGCGCCGCACAGAACACGATCGAGGTCAGCCACGCCGCATAGCACACGGCGACCCCCAGCACGCATGCCAGCAGCGTCGGCAGGTCCATGGCGCCAAGGCGGGTCATACGCATGTGTCCATACTCCTTCGCGGTGGCATTACCTTAGCCCGCGGCCACAGCCGACTTCCACCCTGATCGGCCAGCCGTCGGATCAGGATGACTGGCTGCGAGCGGGGACCAATGCGCGTCCCTCTACGCTGGCCACCCTTGTTGCCTCAACCCCCCAAGCGGCGGGTCCAGAGGCGGAACAAATTCAGGCCGCCCTCTTGGTCTAAGCCGTGCGCGGCACGCGGCCGGCATCACCGCAAACAGCGGACATTGGGGGCGGCTGCAAATGCTGGCATTCGATGCGGCACCGGTTCTAATGTCCCGCCGGCATAAGCCTGCCAGATCCTCGCCCGATTTCGCCTGCGGGACGCAGCCACCACTGCGGTCGCGGAGCATCGGGAGACTTCGTTTCACTCAATTGGTAAGCCGGCTGCGTGCCGTTGCAAGCGTCAGGGTTAGAGGCATGGTCGTCAAACAAAACTATGCAGGAATGAGGACGCGGCGGCCCAGGTCGGGGCAGGACAGCGCCGCGGCGCAGGAATGGTTTGCCGAAGGCGTGCGTCAGCATCACGCCGGACAGCGGGACGAGGCCATCCGCTGCTACCAGCAGGCGATTGCGCTCACGCCCGGCTTTCCTGAGGCGCACAGCAACCTCGGCGTCGTGTTCCAGCAGCAGGATCGGCTGGACGCGGCGCTGGACTGCTTCGGCAAGGCCGTGGCGCTGCAGCCGGACTTCCTGAATGCCCACTACAACCGAGGGATTGTGCTGCACAAGCTGCGGCGGCTGGATGCGGCGGCGGACTGCTACCGCAAGGCCCTGGCGCTGCGGCCGGACTACGCCCAGGCACACTGCAATCTGGGCATCGTGCTGCGTGAGCAGGGCCGGCTGCACGAGGCGATTGCCTGCTTCCGTTCCGCTGCCCAGCAACTGCCCGAGCTGGCGGAGGCGCACAACAACCTGGGCGTGGCGCTGCGCGAGACCAAACAACTGGCCGAGGCCGAAGCCTGCTACCGCCACGCCATCGCGGTGAAACCGGACTACGCCGAGGCGCACAACAACCTTGGCGTGATCCTGCGCGAGCAACGGCGGATGGAGGAGGCAGCTTCCTGCTACCGGCGGGCCACCACGCTGCAGCCCGCGTATGTTGAGGCGGCCAACAACCTGGGAGTGACGCTGCGCGAGCTGGGACGGGCGGAGGAAGCCATCGCCTGCTACCGCAGCATCATTGCGCTGCGGCCGGATTACGCCGAGGCACACAGCAACCTTGGTGTGGCGTTGCGCGAACAGGGACAACTGGCCGAAGCGGTCGCGTGCTACAAAGCCGCCCTCGCCCTGAAGCCCGACTATCCGGAGGCGCACAGCAACCTCGGCGTCGTGCTGCGGGAACAGGAACAACCGGAGGCCGCGGCAGCCTGCTACCGGACAGCCATCAGCCTGCGTCCAGGCTACCCTCAGGCGCACAACAACCTGGGCGTGGCGTTGAAGGAGCAGCGGCGGCTGGACGAGGCGGTCGACTGCTTCCGCCAGGCCGTCACGCTCGATCCCGAGTATGCCGAAGCGCACAACAACCTGGGGATGGCGCTGCTGCTGCGCGGCGAGGTGGGGGCGCCGGCGTGGGAGGAATATGAATGGCGCTGGAAGACCGGGCAGATGGCCGGCCATCGCCGCGACTTCACCCAGCCCCATTGGCGGGGTGAGCTGTGGCGGGGTGAGCTGTGGCGGGGTGAGCTGTGGCGGGGTGAGCTGTGGCGGGGTGAGCCGGCGGCGGGGCGCACCCTGCTGATCCATGCCGAACAGGGCTTCGGCGACAGCCTGCAGTTCTGCCGCTACGCCATGCTTGCCGCCGAACGCGGGCTGCGCGTGGTGATGGAGGTGCAGAAGCCGCTGGTCCGGCTGCTGGCCGGCCTGCAAGGTGTGGCCCAGGTGCTGGCGCGCGGCGAGACGCTGCCTGGGTTCGACCTGCACTGCCCGATGCTCAGCCTGCCGCTGGCGTTCGGCACCACGCTGGCCAACATTCCAGCCAAGGCCGCCTATCTGCGGGCCGATCCGGCGCTGGCCGAAGTGTGGAAGCGAAAGCTGGATGCGGCGGGCAAAGCCGGCCCGCGCGTCGGGCTGGCCTGGGCCGGCACCGCGGCACAGAAGGCCAATAGCCGGCGCTCGATCACCCCGGAACGGCTGGCGCCGCTGCTTGCCCTGCCTGGACTGCACTTCGTCAGCCTGCAGAAGGACGGACCCGCTGCCCCCGCGGCCTTCGCACTGACCGACCTGATGGCCGAGGTGGCCGACTTCGCCGACACCGCAGCCCTGATCGCCAACCTTGACCTGGTCATCGCGGTGGACACCGCGGTGGTGCATCTGGCGGCGTCCCTGGGCAAGCCGGTGTGGATGCTGGACCGCTTCGACCCCGACTGGCGCTGGCTGATCGGCCGCACCGACAGCCCGTGGTATCCCACCCTGCGGCTGTACCGCCAGCCGCGGCGCGGCGACTGGGAGTCTGTGGTCGCCGCGGTGGTCAACGACCTGCGGAACGGCATATCGCAGGTCGCGGCGCATGCGGTCCAGGCTGCGGCTTGCAGCCCCGCTTCCTCGGCCGAGGCGATGTTCGCCGCGGCTGTGCGCCACCATCAGGAGGGACGACTGCAGGAAGCCGCCGACAGCTACCAGCAAGCCATCGAGCGTCGCCCACAGTTCCTGGAAGCTCATTACAATCTGGGGCTGCTGTTCGAGAAGCAGCGCCGGCTGACCCAGGCGGCGGACTGCTTCGCCAAGGTGACAGAGCTTGATCCTGGCCACGCGAACGCCCACAGCAATCTGGGCGCGGCGCTGGAGAAACAAGGACGGCTGGAGGAAGCCGCCGGCTGCTTCCATCGGGCGCTGGCATTGCGGCCAGACTTTCCAGAGGCGCGCGGCAATCTAGGTGTCACCCTGGAGAAGCAGGGACGGCTGGCGGAGGCGACCGCGTGCTTTCAGCAAGCATTGGCGCTGAAGCCGGACGATACGCGCCTGCGCTACAACCTCGGCGTCGCCTTGCGCAGGCAGGGAAGGCTGGCGGAGGCGGTGGACTGCTACCGGACGGTGATCGCACTGCAGCCCGCCTCGCCGGAAGCCCACAGCAACCTGGGCGTGGTGCTGCAGGAGCTGGGCCAACTTGAGGAGGCTGTCGCCTGCCTGAGGACAGCGGTGGCTTTGCGGCCGGATTACCCGGAAGCGCTGAGCAACCTTGGCGTCGCGCTGCAGGAACAAGGCGCGCTGGACGATGCGGTTGCGCATCTGCGTATGGCCATCGCGCTGAAACCGGACTACGCGCAGGCGCACTACAACCTGGGGGTCACGCTGCGGATGCAGGGGCATGTGGCTGCGGCGGTGGACTGCTACCGGCAGGCCATTGCGCTGAGCCCGGAATACGCCGACGCGCACAGCAACCTGGCGATGACCCTGCTGACCCAGGGAGAGCTGGCCGAGGGGTGGGCGGAGTATGAGTGGCGCTGGAAGACGACGCAGGCCGCCGGCCATCGCCGCGCCTTCACCCAGCCCCAGTGGCGGGGTGAGCTGTGGCGGGGTGAGCCGGCGGCGAGTCGCACCCTGCTGATCCACGCGGAACAAGGCTACGGCGACAGCCTGCAGTTCTGCCGCTACGCCATGCTGGCCGCCGAACGGGGGCTGCGCGTGGTGATGGAGGTGCAGAAGCCGCTGGTCCGGCTGCTGACCGGCCTGCAAGGTGTGGCCCAGGTGCTGGCGCGCGGCGAGACGCTGCCCGGGTTCGACCTGCACTGCCCGATGCTCAGCCTGCCGCTGGCGTTCGGCACCACGCTGGCCAACATCCCAGCCATGGCCGCCTATCTGCGGGCCGATCCGGCGCTGGCCGAGGCATGGCGGCAGAAGCTGGATGCGGCGGGCAAAGCCGGCTTGCGCGTCGGGCTGGCCTGGAGAGGGTCCAATGCCATGCGGGCCAACCATCGTCGTTCGGTTCCGCCAGAGCGGCTGGCGCCGCTGCTTGCCCTGCCCGGGCTGCACTTCGTCAGCCTGCAAAAGGACGGACCCGCTGCCCAAGCGGCCTTCGCACTGACCGACCTGATGGCCGAGGTGGCCGACTTCGCCGACACCGCAGCCCTGATCGCCAACCTCGACCTGGTCATCGCGGTGGACACCGCGGTGGTGCATCTGGCGGCGTCCCTGGGCAAGCCGGTGTGGATGCTGGACCGCTTCGACCCCGACTGGCGCTGGATGGATGGCCGCACCGACAGCCCGTGGTATCCCACCCTGCGGCTGTACCGCCAGCCGGTCCCTGGTGACTGGCACGGCGTGGTGACTGAGGTCGTTCGTGACTTGGCCAGACTGGCGGCTGGCTGAACCCGCTGGCAGAGGTTGCGTGTTGTGAATAGGGAATTTGTCAATAAGCATGATTTGCGCGGCAGGGACGTTTCGCGCCTCGCCATCATGCGATAGGTAACTGATCTTGCCGGCTTGACTCTCCGGATCAGCTCGGTCGCAGCGGACCGTTGATGATCCGACGTGTGGAGTGAAGGGTGTCAGATCAGGACAAGCCACTGGTCGAAATTGAGCGGCTGCGGTCGGTTTTTCAGCAGGCGCCGCTGGTCCTGATAGTCACCGTCATCAACGCGGTGCTGACTGCCGTCGTGCTGGCCCCGGTCGGCAGTGAGACGCTGCTGTCGGGATGGGTGGGCCTGATCGCCGTCGTCTCGTGCGTTCGCTGGTTCGTTCGCGGCCGGTTTCTCCGCCGGGCGTCCAACACCGCCCGCAGCCGGCAATGGGCCCTGATCAGCATCCTTGGATCGCTGACGACGGGCATGCTGTGGGGCATCGGCGCCAGCGGGCTGTTTCCGGCCGATGAGATGCATCAGCTATTCCTGGCATTCGTCATCGGCGGCATGTGCGCCGGCACCACGGTGGCCAACTCGGCGCATGTGCCGACGGTGCTGGCGTTCATCCTGCCTGCCAGCCTGCCGCTGGCGGCGCGCTTCTTTGCCGAGGGCTCGCTGACGCGGCTGGTCTCCGCGGTGATGCTGGTGGTGTTCGCCGGGGCGCTGTCGCTGATCAGCCTGCGCGCGCACGGCACCTTCGGCGCGCGGATCCGGCTTCAGCTTGTGCTGGCCCGGCAGAAGCGGGCGCTGAGCGAGGCGAATGCGCGGCTGCGCCAGGAGGTCGCCGGCCGGCAGAAGGCCGAGGCGACCTTGCAGCAGGCGCAGAAGATGGAGGCGATCGGCCACCTGACCGGCGGCATCGCGCACGATTTCAACAATCTTCTGCACGTGGTGACCGGCAACCTGAGCATGATCACCCGGCTGGCCGACAGAGATCCCCGTATTCTGAGTTACGCCCAGGCCGCCGAGCAGGCGGCGCAGCAAGGTGCGAGGTTGACGAGCAGCCTGCTGGCTTTCGCCCGGCGGCAGTCGCTGCAGGCGCGGCGGGTGAATGCCAACACACTGCTGCAGGAGTTTGAGCCGATCCTGTTGCGCGCGGTCGGCAGCAAGATCCAATTCCATGCCTTCCTGGCGCCGGACCTGCCAGACTGCGTGGCGGATCCGGCGCACTTCCAGTCAGCGATCCTGAACCTTGTGATCAACGCCCGGGACGCGATGCCGGAGGGCGGGCAGTTGTCGATTACGACGACCGGGGTGACGCTGGCTGCCGCGGAGTTGTTGGCAAATCCTGACGCCAAGCCGGGGCCGTTCATCAGCGTGGCGGTGCGCGATGACGGCGTCGGCATGACGACGGACGTTCTGGCCCAGGTGTTCGAGCCGTTCTTCACAACCAAGGAGGTCGGCAAGGGCAGCGGGCTTGGCCTGTCGCAGGTCTATGGCTTCACGCGCCAGTCGAGCGGTCACGTGCGGCTGCAGAGCCAGCCGGGATCAGGCACCTGCGTCACGCTGTATCTGCCGGTCGCCGACGGATCAGCCGCATAAGCGTGTCCCGCCCGACGCGGATGGCTAGTATCGCCCATCAGTGAAGGGCGATACGTCGGGTTGGCTTGAAGTGGCCGATTCACGCGGCGAAGCGCGTTGCGCGATTTCAGTCCGCGCGAAGCCGCTCTATAGCGGCTGCCGTCGCGGCGGCGGCAGAACAAGCAGGGTGGCCACGACATACGGCAGCGACATGCCGAACACGCCCAGGAAGCCGGACCGGTCAAAGCCGAACCAGACCAAGGCCACGCCGCTGAGGGTGAGGTAGCACGCGGTCAGGATCGCGATCGAGGCGGTCCGGCTGAGGCCGGCGGCGACCCTGCACAGGTAGGCGGCCCCGAACAGGACACACCAGACGCCAACAATCGCCAGAATTACCAGCCACATAGTGCGTGCAGATATGGCGGCCACGTCGTCTGCCAACCGTCTGCCAGGAGAGGAGCGTGTGAGCTGCAGCGGCACGCCGGGTGTTCCGCAAACACAACCTGTGGCTGATTTTCGATGACCGATGCAATAAATTGTTCACGATCTTGATTGAATGAAGGCATGACAAGAACGACATGCCGCATTTCTCGTTGCTTCCGTTCCGCAGACAAACAGTGTGGCCTGGGCCTGATGGGCCTTGACACACGAAACAGGAGACGTACATGGACAAGAACTTAGCCAGTCTGATCGGCGCCATCGGCGCGCTGGTGGCGGCCGCACCGGCGCAGGCGGCGACCAGCCACCCGGCCAGTATCGAAGCGGCGATGGAGGCGTCTTCATACAGCGATCTGCTGAAGCCGATCCCCAATGCGGCCGCCCTGCTGAAGGCAGCCGCGGCGCAGCCCGCGGTGGGTGCGCCAGAGGCCGAAGGCCAGGCGGGCGTGGAGCAGGTGCAGTACCATCACCATCATCACCACCACCACCACCACCACTATCGCCGCCGTCATCACCATCACCACCATCATTTCTACAACTAGGCCTCATGCGGGCGTCCTGCTGAAGATCCTGCCGGAGCCGTGAAAGGAGCCGCCTGCGTTGTTGCCGGCTAGTGCCCGATCGCAGAGAAGTGCTGCACGCTTCGCCGCGTGAATTGGCCACTTCAAGCCAGACCGACGTATCGCCCTTCACTGATGGGCGATACTAGGCGGCTCCTGTCTTACTTGGGCTTGCTGCTCTTGGCCGCGCCAGCGATGCGGCGATAGGTGCCGTCAAAGACGGTGTTGGTCGAGGACGTCCACTGCGTGTCGGCTGAAAGTGTGCCGCGGCTGGCGTAAATCCGCCGTGACTGCATCTCACGCTCCGCGGCCTCTTCCTCGGGCATGTCAACCAGATCCAGCTTTTCGTCAGCCTGCACGATGGTGACCAGCATGAACGGCTCACCGGGGCGGAAGATGTGTGTCTGCCCCTCGGCCGGCGACTTGAACACGACGAAGGAGATCATTGGCCACCAATGCCGCAGCACGGCCGGCACGGCGACCGGCACGGTGCCGGTGGTGTCGGTATAAAAGCGCGGGTGGGTCTCGGTCTTGATGGCGAACCCCGGCTCGACCTTCAGGTCGATCAGGATCTGATAGGTGTAGTACTCGCGCCCGAAGCTGCGGAACGGCGGCCGGCGCGCATCGGGCTGTTGTGCGTCGCCGAAATCGCCCTGGAACAGCAATTCGCCGTTCCGCTGCGTCACAAGCAGTTCGTCATCATAGGGATAGGGCAGTTCCAGGCCGCCCCGCGCCGCCTCAGAGAACGGGATGCAGTGCCAGGGGTACTCGTGCGAGCCGTCGGCCCTGGGATCGGGCTGGCCGGCCCAGCCGGGTACTTCAAGCCTGGTGCGGCGGGGACGCAGGTTGGGATGGACTGAGCGGTATTTGACCGTCGGCATGCTGCGACGCCTCTCCTGCAAAAAGATCCCTTGGCTGCTGGCGGCGTGGCGCCCGCAGCGGTCAGGAGCGTAGCTGATTGCGCATCGACGCGACAAAAAGGTTGCGGCATCGATGGGCCATTTCCTGAGGTCCAGGCCGCCCGGCAAGGAATGTCATGCGCGGATTGGTGGAATATTGCGGGTGAACCGGTCATTGATAACGCGTGAACGAGTCAGGGGACATCGGATGGAACGTGGGGCAGTCCGGCTGGCCGCGGGGCGGCGCGTGCGGGCCGCGGCCGTGACGCCGAAGCACGGTTCGATACCGGGAGATGGTCTGGGTGCCCGGTAGGCGGGGTATGCCCACGGCCCTGTCGGCGGTTCCGCTTGGTCCGCTGCGGCTGCTGCTGACCTATCTGCGACCCTATCGGCGGCGGACCCTGGCGGCGTTGGCGGCGCTGCTGACCGCGGCCTCGATGGTGCTGACGCTGGGACAGGGCATCAGGCGGCTGATCGACCACGGCTTCGCGGCCGGCAGCGCGGCGCATCTGGATCATGCCGCGCTGGCCATGGCAGGTGTTGTGGCCGTGCTGGGCATTGCCACCTGCGCGCGCTTCTACCTGGTTTCTTGGCTGGGGGAGCGGGTGGCGGCGGATCTGCGCCGCGACACCTTCAACCATGTCATCTCATTGTCGGCGGCATTCTTTGAGACAGCGCGGGTGGGCGACATCCTGACCCGGCTGACGTCGGACATCTCATTGCTGCAGGCGCTGATCGGTTCAGCGATTTCACAATGGCTGCGCAACGCCATCCTGCTGATCGGCGCGCTGACGATGCTGCTGGTCACCAGCGCCAAGCTGGCCGGGATCGTGCTGCTGGTGGTGCCGCTGGTGGTGGTGCCGCTGGTGCTGTTCGGCCGGCGCGAGAAGCGGCTGTCGCGGGCGGCGCAGGACCGGGTGGCCGACCTTGGGGCCTATGCCGAGGAGACGATCAACGCGCTGCGCACGGTGCAGGCCTTCACGCATGAGCCGGTGGACCGGGCGGACTTCGCCGCCGCGGTGGAGCGTTCGGTGGCAACCGCGCTGAGCCGGGTGCGGTCGCGGGCGACGCAAATCCTGATCGTCATCCTGCTGGGCTTCGGGGCGATCGTCTTCAGCCTTTGGGTCGGCGGGCGCGACGTGATCGGCGGGCGGATGAGTGGCGGCGACCTCTCGGCCTTCGTGTTCTATGCCGTGCTGCTGGCAACCTCCGGCGCGCAGATCAGCGAGCTGTGGGGGGAACTGCAGCGCGCCGGCGGGGCAGCAGCGCGGGTACGTGAATTGCTGAACCAGCAGCCGTCGATCCTGACCCCGGCCAACCCGGTCCGGCTGCCGGCGCGGGCCGAGGGCCAGGTGACGTTCGAGGATGTCAGCTTCCGCTATCCGGCACGGCCGGATGCGACGGCACTGGCTGGGTTCTCATTGACGGTGGCCGCGGGTGAGACAGTCGCCCTGGTCGGACCATCCGGCGCGGGCAAGACCACGGTGCTGCAGTTGCTGCTCCGGTTCTACGATCCGGAGCGGGGGACGGTGCGGCTGGATGGCGTTGACATAGCACAGGTGGATCCGGCGGCGCTGCGCCGGCGCATCGGCATCGTGCCGCAGGACCCGGTGATCTTCGGCGCCACGGCATCGGAGAACATCCGCTATGGCCGGCCAGAGGCGAGCGAGGCGGAGATCCGAGCCGCCGGCAAGGCGGCGCATGCGGATTTTCTGGAGCGGCTGCCGCATGGTTATGACACGTTCCTGGGCGAGAAGGGCGTGCGCCTGTCTGGCGGGCAGCGCCAGCGCATCGCCATTGCCCGAGCGATCCTGCGCGATCCGGCGGTGCTGCTGCTGGACGAGGCGACCAGCGCGCTGGATGCGGAGTCGGAGCAGGCGGTGCAGCAGGCGCTGACCGAACTGTCGCGGGACCGCACGACGATCATGATCGCGCATCGGCTGGCGACGGTGCGCAAGGCAGACCGCATCGTCGTCATCGACGCGGGGCGGATTGTCGCAGCCGGCACGCATCAGACCCTGATCCGTCAGGACGGTCTGTATGCCCGGCTGGCGCAGTTGCAGTTCGGGCTGCAGGTGTAGGCACTCTGTTTTCAGCCGGAGCGATACACAATCGTCACACGACCGTCTGCAGGCTTCACGCTATTGCCGTGGCGGAAGCTGGAGGCGGATTCATGCGGCGGACGCAATTTCGCAAACTCGTGCCGGTTGCGGCTACGGCAGGGATAGGCAGCATGACAGGCGGGGGTGCGGCGATCGGCCAGTCGGCGGCGGACCAGTCACGGCAGGACGTTGGCACGGTGCGTGCCACAGGCGGCGGGGTAGCACCGGACGTGAGACCGGACTTAACCCACCCACCGCGAGCTTTGGATTGGCGCGATCACGCGCTCGCCAAGCCTATTGTTTCGGCATCGATGTTGAAGTGCGGCAAGACAATCTACTCCAGTTCCATATTGTTTCTATACAGAAAATTCGGACGGAACTGACCCGTTATGAGTAAGGCGAGGTTGATGCCGCGCATTGTCTCGTCTTCGGCTGCATCAAGCAGTCACGTTCTCTCGATGACCCTCTAGCGAGCCCGCGCTTCGGACTGATCTCCCTGCCGCCATCAGGTTCTAGGGAGAAGACATGCCAGTTGCAGCGAAGCGTCGCAAGGTCGGTGTTGCCATTATCGGCCTGGGGGGCGCGGTGGCGACTACAGCCGCGGCCGGGGTGGAAATCCTGCGCAAGGGCGGCAACCGGCTGGACGGGCTGCCATTGGCGAACGTTTCGGTACCGGGCTTTGCAGCCTATGACGACCTGGTCTTCGGCGGCTGGGACCTGAATGAGCAAAGTGTCGCCGAGGCGGCGGCTGAGCATCGGGTGCTGGACGACCAGCAACTGGCTGAGGTTTCGCCTGCGCTGTCGGACATCCGGCCGTGGCCGGCGGTCGCAAGTGCGGCGTTCTGCAAGCGTGTCGGCGGCGTCAACCAGCGCCGCACCGACGGTCACCGGGCGGCGATCTCGGCAATCATGGAGGATCTGTCGCGGTTCAAGCGCACGCATGAGCTTGACCATCTAGTCATGATCAACCTGGCCTCCACCGAGCGGACGCCTGCCGACAGCGCGGCATGGCACACGGCCGATGCGTTTGAGCGTGGGCTGGACCAGGACGATACCAGCATCGGGCCGGCCATGCTTTATGCGCGTGCGGCCATCGAGGCAGGGGTGCCGTACGGCAACTTCACGCCGTCGGTCGCCGCGGATGTTCCCGCCCTGACGGAGATGGCGCGCCGGCGCGGCGTGCCGATCGCCGGCAAGGACGGCAAGACCGGGCAGACCCTGATGAAGACCGTGCTGGCGCCGATGTTCCGATCACGCGCGCTGCATGTCGACGGCTGGTTCTCCACCAACATCCTGGGCAACCGCGACGGCATGGCGCTGGAAGATCCCGACAGCCTGCAGTCGAAGCTGAACACCAAGGGCAAGGTGCTGGATAGTATCCTGGGATACCATGTCGAGGACCACTTGGTGGACATCCGCTACTACCGTCCGCGCGGCGACGACAAGGAAGCGTGGGACAACATCGACATCAGCGGCTTCCTGGGTCGCAAGATGCAGGTGAAGGTCAATTTCCTCTGCAAGGACAGCATCCTGGCAGCGCCCTTGGTGCTGGAGATCGCGCGGGTGCTGGATCTGGCGCGTCAGCGCGGCGAGGCCGGCCCGCAGGAGCAGCTTTCGATGTTCTTCAAGGCGCCGATGACGGCCAATGGTCACGCGCCGGAGCACGCATTCCCGGCGCAGGAGCGGATGCTGGCGGAGTGGTTCGCCGCAGGCCCGATGCAGTGACGCCGGCTGCCTTAGCGCAACGTCAGCCTGACTGGCACAGTCGGGTTGACAAGGTTGCTCGTGAAAACAATGAGCTAGACCGCGCTGACTGTTCCAGTCAGCCTGAAAGCGGTCTAGCGCAGGCTGCTTCGATGCAGCCCGCGATGACACAGCCTGCGATGACACACCCTGCGATGACCGGGGCGACTTTGCAGGCGCAGGGGCAGCAGGCACCGCCCGGCTTGCTGCCGCTGCTGCGAGATCTGTGCGACCTCAAGCGTGTTCGTTCGGCAGGCCGCGATGGCTCGATCGCTGAGCGGCTGTTTGCAGCGGCATGGGGGCGGATCGCGGCCGGCGAGGCGGCGGCGGATGTGGCGCGCGGCACGGTGCTGGAGGCTCTGATCGCGTTGCAGTTGGGTGACCTGGACGCGGCTGCGTTGCAGGCGGCTGGCGTGCGGCCGGCGGCGGTGCATCAAATTCGTCAGCGCGCGGCGGAAACCTCGCTGGCGCGGGTTGAACCGGCACTGCAGGACTGGCTGCGTGAAGCGGTGCCGCAGCCGGATCATGCCGCGCCGCCGGCGTTCGTGGCGCGACTGGCGGCTCAGCCGCGCGCAGGGGCAACCTGCCCCGGGCGCGGGCGGCTGGTGCTGGAGCCGCCGGAAAGCCACGCGGATCATTGCGCTCTTGTCGCAATCTGTGGGGTGCTGCTGGCGCCGGCCTGGGATGCCAGGACAGAGACCGTGTTCCTGGCGGGGCTGGCGCATCATCTGCACAATGCGCTGCTGCCGGATGCGGGTTTTGCCGGCGAGGAAATGCTGGGGGCGTGGCTGCAGCCGGCGATGGCACAGGCAACCGCGCTCGCGCTGGCGGAACTGGCCGCGGAACCGCGGCAGCAGGTGGAGATTGCCCGACGGATTCTGCCGGACGCCGACTCGCCGGAGGGCAGGGCCTTCCACGCCGCCGACACGCTGGACCGCGTGCTGCAGGTGGAGCACCACTTGCGCGCGGCCAATGCCACGATGGGCCATGTGCTCAACGAACTGCATCTGGTGCATGCCGGCCCGGTAAAGCCGTTTCAGGATGCGGTGCTGGCGCGCATGGGTCTGGCGGCATGATCGTCAGGGGATTTGTCGCAGACACGCCTTGGTCTGTCCGCGACGCAGCCGGGCAGCGGTGGCCGGTGCTGGACGGCATTCCATTCCTGCGGGTGGGCCGCGAGAGGTTGGCAGCCGAGGCGTTGGCATGTCTGGACGACGGCGATGCCGAGGGCGGGCTGGTGGCGCTGCTGGCCGACCAGGATGATTGGTGGACCGGACCGACCGCCGAGGCCGCTTCGTTGCGCGAACTGGTGCGCCAGCGCGAGCGGCTGACGTTGCGGGAAGCCATGGCGCTGCTGCGCTGGGGGCCGGTTGCCGACTACTTCACGCATCGCTGGTCCGACCCGGTGTTCCTGGCCGGGCTGGCATTGGTTGAGGCGCACTGGACACGGCCGCGCACCGCGTTCGAACTGGCCTGCGGCATCGGTCACCATCTGCGGGAACTGACGCGTCATGGCGTCGCCGCAACCGGTGCGGACGTCGTTTTCGCCAAGCTGTGGGTTGCCCGGCACTGGGTCGCGCCGCGGGCGCGGCTGTTGTGCCTGGATGCGGCGCGGCCGCTGCCCGCGCTGGGGTCCTTCGACCTGATTACCTGTCATGACGCACTTTATTTCCTGGAACCGAAGGCCGCCATCGTCGCCGGACTGCGGGCGCTGCTGCAGCCGGCGCGTGGCGTGCTGGCGATTGGTCACGTGCACAACCGGGAGTGGCCGAATTTCTCCGCCGGCGCTGCGATGACAGTGGCGGAGTTTGCCGCGCTGCTGCCGGATGCGCAGCTTTACGACGATGCCGAGTTGACGTGTGCGCTGGTCGAGGCGCGGGTGCCGCGATCGGCTGAGGCGGGCGTGCTGCACGATGCCGAGGCGTTCGCCGCGGTGACAGGCCCGGGCGCGGCGCCGGCGCGCGCAGTCGGTGAAGTGCTGGCGTTGCCGCCGCCCGGTGCAAAGCTGCGACGCAATCCGCTGTACGGCCAGAATGGCGGAATAGCATGGCCCTCGGACCGTTACGCGCAAGAATATGGTCCGCGTTCGACTTATCCCGCTGCAAGCCGCTCCCCAGCGCAGGCACGGCTTGATGCATCGACAGTCGGGGCAGCGCGGCGGCGGGAACTGGTCGACCTGCCGGAACGGTGGTGAGCATGCTGGATTCCCCGAACCGGGGCGACGCGCTGGCGGCAGACCGGCCGCTGGCCTGGGGCGTCATCGGCTTCGGCTGGGTGGCGCGCGACTATGCCGCGGCGGGTATCAGCGCCGCGGGCGGCCGTGTGGCCGCGGTGGCAGATCCGGACCCGGCAGCCCGGCAGGCGGCGGCGGCGCTGGGGGCGCAGGGTTATGAGACAGCCGCTGCGCTGCTGGCGGACAGGGATGTGCAGGCCGTGTATGTGGCGACGCCCAACCATCTGCACCGCGCGGCGGTAGAGGCGGCGGCCGCGGCAGGCAAGCCGGTGCTGTGCGAGAAGCCGATGGCAGCGACGCTGGCGGATGCCCAGGCGATGGTGGCGGCGGTGCGGCAGGCCGGCGTGCCCTATGGCACCGCGTTCGACCAGCGGCACCATCCGGCGCACGCAGCGATCCGCTCGGCGATCGGCGGCGGCGAGATCGGCACCGTCACGGCGATCCGCATCGCCTATGCCTGCTGGCTGGATGCCGGCTGGGCGAGCGACAACTGGCGCGCGGACCATGCACGCGCAGGCGGCGGGGCACTGATGGACCTGGCGCCGCATGGGCTGGACCTCGTTGAGTTCCTGCTGGCCAAGCCGCTGCAGGACGTGGCGGCGCTGACGCAGAGGCGCGTGCAGCGCTATGCCGTGGATGACGGCGCGGTGCTGATCGGCCGCACCGCCTGCGGCGTGCTGGTACAGATGCATGTTGCCTACAACTGCCCGGAAGGCTTGCCGCGCCGGCGGCTGGAGGTGCTGGGCACGCAGGGTCAGATCACCGCCGAGCGGACGATGGGGCAGACCCCTGGGGGCGAGGTGTGGCTGACCGACGGGCGACTTGGCTTGCGCCGGCGGCTGGCGGTCGCGGATGCCGATGCCTCCCCGTTTGCCCGGCAGATGGCGGCATTCACCCGCTTCGTCGCCACCGGGCGCGGTGATTTCGACGCCGAGCGTGACCTGCATACGATGGAACTGCTGGCGCGGGCGTATGCACAGCAGGACGAGGCTGGGTCATGCCGCTGAGGCCGTATGCATGTGCGAATTGCGGCCACTGGCAGCGCTATTTTGCGCCGCCGCCGGACTGCCCGGTGTGCACCGACACGCGCAACGACCTGCCAGAGGACGGCTGGCGGTTCCTGACGGTGGAAGACGTGCGGTCCGCCTTCGGCGGCGGCTGGCGTCGGCTGCGCGAGGACATGGTGGCGTTCTCGACCAGCCCGCCGCTGGGGCTGAACGGCACCGGCTGGCTGCTGCTGCATCCCGAGGGCAACGTCGCGTTCGAGGCTGCGCCGTTCTACACCGAGGCGATGCTGGCGGAGATCGAGCGGCTGGGCGGGATCCGCTTCCTTGCCGCATCCCACGTGCACGGCTATGGCGCGCTGTGGCAGTTGCAGGATCACTTCCAGCCGGAGGTGATGGCGATCCAGAAGCAGGATCTGTGGTTGACCAAGGCGTTCCGCGTTTCCTGGCCGTACGACGAGGTGCTGCGCCTGTTGCCCGGCCTGACGCTGCACCATGTCGGCGGTCACTATGAGGGCCAGGCGGTGCTGCATGACGAGCGGCGCAGGATCCTGTTCTGCGGCGATGCGTTCAAGGTGGACCAGGACCAGGCCGGCAACAGCGTCGCGGTGTCCACCCACAAGGCATTCCACAAGTCCATCCCGTTGACCCCGGCGGAGGTCTCGCGGTATCGCGCGGTGGTCGCCGCGCTGGACTTCGAGACGGTATGCACGCCGTTCGAATTTGCCCCAGGCATCAGCCGCGACATCGCGCTGGCGGTGCTGGACGACCAGTTGCAGGGGCGACCCGGGGTGCGTCACCTGCCGATCGAAGAGCTGCACAGGAGGATCACGCGATGAACAGCAGCGAGCATTTGCGCGCGGTCGCGGAGGCGTTCCGCGCTACCATGCCGACGGACAGCTATGTCTCCAGCTTCCGCATTGATGGGCTGGACCGGATCGGCATTCCAGTGGTGCAGGCGAACCTGATCCAGCCGCATGAACCGGCGACGATCGGCTACGGTTATGGTGTCACCGCGATCGAGGCCGAGGTGGGTGCGCTGGGCGAGCTGTGCGAGGAGGTGCATGTCGGCACCTGGGTGAAGCGGGCGCCGCAGTTGGTTGGATCGTATGCCGACATGGTGCGCCGGCGCGGTGAACGGGGGGTGGCCGATCCGCTGACGCTGTGCCTGCCGGCCGGCAGCCGCTACACGGCGGACATGCCCCTGAGCTGGGTCGAGGCGAGGCGCTGGCCGACGGACGAGGCGGTGCTGGTGCCGCGCGAATGGGTGGCGGCATATCCGTATCAGTTGGGCGAGAAGCCGGAGCTGATCATGCCGATCACCAACGGGCTGGGCGCCGGATTCGACCACTTCCATGCCATCGCGCACGGGCTGATGGAGCTGCTGCAGCGCGACGGCAACGTGGTGAACTATCGCGCGATGGACCAGGGCGTGGTGGTGGAGCCCGACGCGGTGGACGACCCCGCGGTGACGGCGCTGCTGCAGCGGCTGCGGCGGCTGGGCATCGACGTGACGGTGAAGCTGGCCGGCACCGATTTCGGCATTGCCAACCTGTACGTGGTGGGCAACGACCGCGGCAACCCGACCGTGCCGATCCAGGTGACCAGTTGCGGCGAGGCGGCGCATCCGGATCGCGCCCGGTGCCTGCGCAAGGCGCTGCTGGAATTCTGCGGCTCGCGCAGCCGCAAGGCGGCGACGCATGGGCCGATCGATGCGGTGCGCCAGATCATGCCGGCCGACTATGTCGAGCGGCAGATGGCGGTGGCGATGCTGGAGGAAGAGGAAAACCGAGCGCTGGAGTCGATGGCCGAATGGGTCATGCAAGACACCGAGGAGCTGCGGCGGCGGTTGATGGAGAACATGTTCTCTGAACGGCGAAGGGTGAAGCTGTCGGCGCTGCCTGACGCCGGTGAAGCGGCGATGGCGGATCCGCAGGACCGCCTGACCTGGCTGACGCAGCGGCTGGCGGCCGAGGGGATGGAGGTGCTGTGGATCGACTGCTCGCCGCCCGACACGCCGGTGAAGGTGGTCAAGACCATCGTGCCGGGGCTGGAGAGCGAGACGATCAGCTATCACCGGATCGGCTGGCGCGGCGTGCAGCGGCTGCGTGCGCGGGCCGACAGCCTGCTGCTGGATGCGCCGCGGCCGGGCGCGGGGCATGTGCTGCTGCGGCCGGACGACGAAGCGCGATGCGGCGGTCCGGCTTGGTTCGATGGCGCGCTGGCGAACCGGATCGCCGACAAGCTGTATCCGCTGTACCGTGAGAGCGGGCCGTTCTCGGCCCAACTGCTGCTGCAGCGGCATGCCGGAAAGGCCTGACCATGGCATTGCGGTTTGCCTACAACACCAACGGGGCGGCCAACCACCGGTTGGCGGACGCGGTCGCGCTGATCGCCGAGGCGGGCTATGACGGGGTGGCGCTGACGCTGGATCACCATCACCTAGACCCGCTGGCGGACGGCTGGGTCGGACGGGCAGAGGCGCTGGCGCGCGATCTGCACGCAAGCGGCCTTGGATGCGTGATCGAGACGGGGGCGCGGTATCTGCTGGATCCGCGGGCCAAGCATGAACCCACATTGCTGACGCCGGACGCCGATGGGCGGGCCAGGCGCGTTGCGTTCCTGCACCGGGCGATCGAGATTGGCGGCATCCTGGGGGCGGAGGCGGTCTCGTTCTGGGCCGGAGTGCCGCGGCCGGGGGTCGATCGTGGCGAGGCTGGCGCGTGGCTGCTGGAGGGGGTGGGCCGGGTGCTGGAATACGCCCACCGTCGCGGCGTTACGGCGGCGCTGGAGCCGGAGCCGGGCATGCTGGTGGAGACGCTGGATGATTGGACGCTGCTGCGGGAGCATTTGCCGGGGCTGACCCTGGCGCTGGACCTGGGCCACTGCCTGGTGACGCAGGAACGCCAGCCGGCGGCGGCGGTGCATGAGTTTGCCGCCAGCCTGGGCACGGTTTCAATCGAGGACATGCGCCGCGGCGACCATACCCACCTGCCGTTCGGCGAGGGCGACATGGACATTCCCGCGTGCCTGGATGCGCTGGAGGCGATCGGCTTCCGCCGGCTGGTCTGCGTCGAGCTGTCGCGCGAGAGCCACCGCGCCGACCGGATCATCCCGCAGTCGCTGGCTTGGCTGCACAACTGCCGCTAGTGCCGTGACCCAACTGAAAGAACCAGCATGCCTCAAAGCACTTGCTTGATTTGCTAAGCTGGTTCCGCGGACAGACTGAATGGCGCGTCAGCATCGGACCATTACTGCACTTTGTTTCTTTGTCAGCGTGATTGACCTGATGCCGACTTGCTAACGACTGATCACACTCCGGGAGTCGAAAGTCCAATGAGGATCCTGTTCTGCAGCCGTCGTTTCTTTCCCGCGATCAGCGGCATGAGCGTCTATGCGGTGAACCTGCTGCGTCAGTTGGTCGCCGCCGGGCACGACGTGACCTTGGTCAGCCAGTACCGCGGTGACGCCACGGGCACGCGCGTCTATGGCGGCGGGCCGCCGCCGGCGGTTCCCGGGGTGACGGTGATCGGGCGGCAGTCGCTGGGCGAGGAGGCATTCGCCGAACCCGGCGGGGCCGACTTTGAGCGGGACGTCGACGACATGGTGACGACGATCCTGGCGGAGCACCGCAAGAAGCCGTTCGACGTGCTGCACGCGCAATACGGCTATCCAAACGGCTGGGCGGTCCTGCTGGCGGCGCGGCAGATCGGCATCCCGACGGTCGTCTCAATTCAGGGCGGCGACGGCCACTGGGTGGGAAGCTGCTGCGAGACGCATCGGCTGGGCATGTTGAATGTGCTGAACCACGCCAATGCGCTGCTGATCGGCTGCGACAGCTTTGCCCAGGAAGTGGTGGGGCGGCTGGACGTGCCGCGCGAGCGGTTCATCATCGTTCCCGGCGCGGTCGACGTGGAACGGTTCAAGCCGGCGCCGGGGCGGGCGCCCGGTGACGCGGCGGACCCGGTGCGGCTGCTGTATCATGGCCGGGTGGACCGGCGGAAAGGTGCGCTGGACTTCCTGGAGGCGCTGGCCATGCTGCGCGGCTGGGACGTGCCGTTCGCGGCGACGATCTCTGGCATCGGGCCGGACTACGACAGTTGCCGCGAGCTGACGGCCAAGCTTGGGCTCGACGTCGCCTTTCCGGGGTATGTCGACTACGACGGTGCGCCGGCGTTGTACAGCCAGGCCGACGTCTTCGTCAGCCCGACCTACGCCGAGGGCTTTTCCAACACGATCCTGGAGGCGATGGCCTCGGGGCTGCCCAGCGTCTCATGCTTTGCCGTGGGTGTGGTGGATTGCCTGCGCGACAACGAGAACGGGCTGCTGGTGCAGCCAGGGGATGTGCCCGCGCAGGCCGAGGCGCTGCGGCGGGTGATCACCGACGCCGCGCTGCGCCGGCGGCTGGCGGCGACCGCGCTGGAAGAATGCCGGCGGACCTACTCGTGGGAGGCGGTCGGCCGGCAGATCATGGACGTGTATGCCCAGGTGCATGGGCAGCAGCCGGATGTCGGGTTTGATCCGGTGCTGCCGCGTGACCCCGACTGCCGGTTCCGGGCGACACCGCATCTGCTTTAGCTATGGACTGCGCCAGCCTGTCCGGGGTGTAGCCTATGCCGCATGCTGTCGCGCTGTCGCCGCACCTGGACGACGCCATCTTCTCCTGCGGGGGGACCCTGGCTCGGCTGGTGGCGGCGGGATGGGAGGTAACGGTGTGCACCGCGTTCACGCTGTCGGTGGCCAACCCGAAGGGGTTCGCGCTGGCCTGCCAACTGGACAAGGGGTTGCCGCCACAGGCTGATTATATGGAACTGCGCCGAGGCGAGGATGCCGCCGCCTGCCGCCGGCTGAGGGCGCATCCGGTGTGGCTGCCGTTCGCCGAGGCGCCGCATCGTGGGTATGCCGATGCAGGCGCCTTGTTCGGGCCGACGCATGACGCGGACGACGTGGTGGCGCCATTGACTGAGGCGGTGCAGCGCTTGCTGCTGTGCCGGCCGGATCTGGTGCTGGCCCCGCAGGCGGTCGGCGGACATGTCGACCACGTGCAGGTGGTGCGGGCGTTGCGCCGGGTGTTGCCAGCCGGCTGCCCGGTGCTGTGGTGGACGGATTTTCCTTATTCGATGCGCCGGCACACCCATCCTGCCCGGCCATTCGAGGCTGAGATGGCGGCGCTGCCGGAGCATGTGGTTGTCGGTGAAGCGGCGGTGCGTCTGGAGGCGTGCGCCGCCTATGCGACGCAGATCGGCTTTCAGTTCGGCGGCCTGGCGGGGCTGAGCGAGGCCCTGGCCGAGGCCGGCCCGGAGGAACGGTTGCGCGGCGCGTGTGACGCGGCAGAGCTGACCGACCGGATCAGGGCCGATTGAAACGGCGCAGCCGGATGCGTCTCGGCCTTGAACGGTGATCGATCGCATGCCTCTACAGCACACTCATTGAGGTCAGGATTGCGGCTTTTGCAGCGGCTGGGCGATGAGCATAACCGGCGGGCGTGAGCTGCGCTGGACGGGCGACTGTAGACGCCGGCTGCTCGCCTGCTAAGTTGGCGGCAGTGACTGGCCAGTTGTGACGGGCCTGTTGCCAAACACCATAAAAACGGAAGGGATCGGACCATGGAGCTTGGGTATTTCGCGATGCCGTCGCATCCGCCGGAGCGGGATCTGCGGGCGGGCAACGAATGGGATCTGCAAACGCTGCGCTGGCTGGACGATCTGGGCTTCGCCGAAGCGTGGATCGGCGAGCACCACACCGCCCCGTGGGAGCCAAATCCGTCGCCTGACCTGCTGCTGGCGCAATCTTTCCGCGAGACCAAGCGGCTGCGGATGGGCCCTGGCGGGATACTGCTGCCGTACCACAACCCGGCGGAGCTGGCGAACCGGATCGCATTCCTCGACCATCTATCAGGCGGACGGCTGAATTTCGGCATTGCCGCCAGCGGCCTGCCGAGCGACTGGGCGCAGTTCAACGTCGACGGCATGTCGGGGGTGAACCGCGAGATGACGCGCGAGGCGCTGGATATCATTCTGCGGCTGTGGAGCGACGAGCCGCCGTTCCACCATAAAGGCAAGTACTGGACGATCGACAAGCCGGGGCGGATGCACAACACCCTGGTGCCGCATCTGAAGCCGGTTCAGGCACCGCATCCGCCAATCGGCGTGGCCGGGCTCAGCCCCAACTCCAGCACCATGAAGCTGGCGGGCGAGCGGGGTTTCCTGCCGATGAGCCTGAACCTGAACGCGGGCTATGTCGGCAGCCACTGGCAGGCCTATGAGGAAGGTGCCAGGGCGAAAGGACGCACGGCTCAGCGGTCGAACTGGCGGCTGGTGCGGGAGGTCTTCGTTGCCGAGACAGATGAGGAAGCGTTCCGCCTGTCGGCCGGCAACATGATGGGCAGGATGATGAACGAGTACTTGCTGCCGCTGTTCCGCGACTTCGAGTTCACCCACTTCTTCAAGCACGACCAGACCGTTACTGACTCGGATGTTACCGCGGAATACTGTGCTCGGCATAACTGGCTGATCGGCTCGCCTGCAACGGTGGCACAGAAGCTGGAGGCGATGTGGAACGAGGTTGGCGGTTTCGGCACTTTACTGGTGCTGGGCTTTGACTACGCCGACATGCCGGATGCCTGGTACAATTCCTTGCGGCTGCTGGTAAACGACGTGCTGCCGCGGGTGAAGCATCTGCAGGTTCACTAGTATCGCGTGTTGTCCAGGGCTGTCTTTGCTTGGCCTTGAAGTGCTGGTTCCCAAGCTGCGAGGGGAGCCGACTACGGGCTCCTCTCGCATCGTCCATACGGCTGATCTGCCAGTGGCTTGTTTCAACGGCCGGCGTTGTCCCTTGCCGTAGAGGCCGGCTGTGTTCAGAGAATTGATCCCGGCGTATAAAGCAGCCCTGATCGTTGCAACACTTTCGTCGCCTTGCATCGGCATGTGACCACAGGCAGAAACCAACTGCCATCGGTGTCGAGATGCGCCATTCATTCGGGCGGCTGCGTCATGCAGAATATGCGCTGTGCATCATAAGGATCTGGCGCCGGATCAAGATCAGTATCGGGATCAAGAATACTGACGAGCGGCGGGAAACGTTGCTGACGCCTGCGTCCGACGCACCGAGAGCTAACGCGGAGACATAATCGTACCTTCATCATTACGGATATAAGCTACAACCGTAGTGGCAATGGCGTTGGGGACCGGCAGGGAAGGTGCTATGAAGAAGATCTGATTGACCGGCCCGGCTGCCTGATACGCCTGACAGCCGGGCATTGAAAGCGTTCAGTGGATGCCGATCTAACCGAAGCGGCGGCTCGCCCAAGAGGCAACAGGTGACTGGCGCCAGTCAACTGGCCACAGACCTGTCGCGGTGGCAATTGGCCACGGGCAAGGATGGTGAATTGCGGCACCACGACCCTGGAGAGCGAAGATCATGGGCATTCCGATCACCCTGACAGTGAATGGCAACCGACAGGACATCACGCTGGAGGACGGGCGGGTGACGCTGCTCGACCTGCTGCGGGAGCGTCTGGACCTGACAGGAACGAAGAAGGGCTGTGACCGCGGGCAGTGCGGCGCCTGCACCGTGCTGCTGGACGGGCTTCGAGTGAACTCCTGCCTGACGCTGGCGGTTAGCCATGATGGCGCCGATGTCCTGACGATCGAAGGCCTGGCGCGGGGCGACCTGCTGGATCCAGTGCAGGCGGCGTTCATCGAACATGACGCGTTCCAGTGCGGGTTCTGCACGCCCGGACAGATCATGAGCGCCATCGGGCTGATCCGCGAGGCGCAGGCCGGTGACGATCCCGAACGGGTGCGCGAGGCCATGAGCGGCAACCTGTGCCGATGCGGCGCCTATGCCGGGATCACCGAGGCGGTGCTGGAGGCGCAGGCGCGGATACGTCAGCAACGGGCAGCAGGAGAGGCGGCATGAACCGCTTCGACTATGTCCGCGCCGGCAGCGTCGCCGAGGCGGTGGCGGCCGGTGCGGCAGCCCAGTCGGCCTATCTGGCGGCCGGGACCAACCTGCTGGACCTGATGAAGGGCGGCATCAGCCGGCCGACACAGATCGTCGATATCACCCGCCTGCCCGGGCTGAACGCGGTGGAGACGCCGGCGGACGGCGGCCTGCGGATCGGCGCGCTGGTGCGCAACAGCACGCTGGCGCACGATCCGGCGTTTGCCCGGCATTATCCGGCGGTGGCCGAGGCATTGCTGTCGGGCGCCTCCGCCCAGTTGCGCAATGCGGCGACGACGGCAGGCAACGTCATGCAGCGCACGCGGTGCCAATATTTCTATGACCCTGCCAGCGCCTGCAACAAGCGCGAGCCGGGTGCGGGATGCGACGCGCGCGGTGGTGAAACCCGGCTGCACGCCATCCTGGGATGGAGCGAGCAGTGCGTCGCCACGCATCCCTCGGACTTCTGCGTACCGCTGGTGGCACTGGACGCCATGGTCGAGATCGAGGGCACGACCGGCCGGCGGGAGGTGGCGCTGGAGGCGTTCCACCGGCTGCCGGGCGACACGCCGCATATTGAGACGGTGCTGGCCCCCGGCGAACTGATCGTGGCGGTGCGGCTGCCGCCGGATGCCGCGGGGTTTGCCGGCCATGCGCGCTACCTGAAGATCCGCGAGCGGACGTCCTATGCCTTCGCCCTCGTCTCCGCCGCGGCGTGTCTGAAACTGGACGGCGGGACGATCACCGAAGCACGGCTGGCGCTGGGCGGCGTGGCGCTGAAGCCGTGGCGGGCGCGCGCCGCGGAGGCGGTGCTGACCGGGCGGCCGGCTAATACGGATACCTGGCGTGCCGCCGCGCAGGCGGCGCTGGCCGATGCCACGCCGGTGGGCGGGACGCATGGTTCGACGCCGCCAAGCGGCAATAGCTACAAGATCGACCTGGCGCGGCGGGTGGTCATGCGCGCCCTGGCGCTGGCTGCCGCGGGCACGCCGGAGCGGCTGCCGGCCCTGCCCGGTTCGGCCTTCGCCCCCATCAATGGAGAATTGCTCGATGTCTGACATCGCCCCTGTCCATACCCGCCACGGCTCCAACATCGGCCAGCCGCAGACCCGGCGGGAGGCGCTGCTGAAAGTGACCGGCGGCGCGCGCTATGCCGCCGACAACCACCCGCCTGGACTGCTGCACGCGGTGATGGCCGTCAGCAGCATCGCACGCGGACGCGTCACGTCGCTGGACGTGGCCGCAGCCAAGGCGCATCCCGGCGTGGTGGAGGTGATGACTCCAGCCAACGCGCCCAAGCTGGCGCGGCATCCAGACCAGACCGGCGAGATGTTTGTGTATAAGCTCGACCTGCTGCAGGACGACCGGGTGCGCTATGCGAACCAGCCGATCGCGGTAGTGATTGCCGAGACGCTGGAAGCGGCGACGGAGGGGGCGGCGCTGCTGCATCCCGCGTATGACGCCGAACCCGCACGCGTCGGGCTGGACGCGGCGGAGCAGTTCGTGCCGCAGGTAGTGGGCGTCGGCGACGAGCCGGACGCCGGCAAGGGCGATGTGCCGGCCGGGCTGGCTGCCGCCGACAAGCGCATCGCGTTCACCTATGAGACGCCGGCGCAGTATCACAACGCGATGGAGCCGCACGCCGTTGTGGCGCACTGGGAGGGTGAGCGCCTGGTCATCGACACGCCGAGCCAGGGGATGACGATCGCGCAAATGCGGATAGCCGGGCTGTTCGGCATCGACCCGGCCAACATCCTGATACGCAGCCCGTTCCTGGGCGGCGGCTTCGGCTCCAAGGGCGCGGTGTGGGCGCCGCAGGTGCTGGGCATCATGGCCGCGCGGCTGGTCGGCAAGCCGGTAAAGCTGGTCACGAGGCGCGAGCAGATGTTCGGCCCGGTCGGCCACCGCGCGCCGACCCGGCAAAGCCTGCAACTGGGCGCCGGACCGGATGGCAGCCTGACGGCGCTGGATCACCACACGCTGACCGCCTCCAGCACGTTCGACGACTTCTTTGAACCGGCCGGCGGCGTGTCGCACACGCTGTATGCCACACCCGCGCTGCGCACCCACTATGACGCGGTGCGGCTGGACACCGGCACGCCGTTCTTCATGCGCGCGCCAGGTGAGGCGCCTGGCAGCGCGGCGCTGGAAAGTGCGATCGATGAGATGGCCGCGGCCTGCGGGATGGACCCGCTGGAGTTCCGGCTGAAGAACTACGCCGAAGATGAGCCGATGTCGGGCAAGCCGTTTTCCTCCAAGGCGCTGCGCGAATGCTATGCGCGCGGGGCGGAGCGGTTCGGCTGGGCCGGACGGCCCCTGGCGGCGCGGCAGATGCGCGATCCTTCCGGCCTGCTGGTGGGCTGGGGTGTCGGCACCGCCAGTTTCCCGGCGATCATGTTCCAGGCCGAAGCACGGGCGGAGCTGCACGACGACGGGCGCGGGACGATGTCGCTGAGCACGCAGGACATGGGCCAGGGTTCGGCGACCGCACTGGCGCAGATTGCCGCCGACGGGCTGGGGCTGGACATGGCGGAACTGGATTTCCGCATGGGCACCTCGGATCTGCCGAATGCCGGCATCGCCGGCGGCTCCTCGCACACCGCGACCGCGGGTGCGGCGGTCCACAACGCCGGTGGCGACGCGATCGCAAAGCTGGCGGAGCTGGCGATGGGCGACGAACGCTCACCGCTGTTCGGCGCGGGCAATGCGGGGGTGATCGCACGGGATGGGCGGCTGGTGCGGCGGGATGACGAGAGCCGCGGCGAGAGCTATGGCGAGATCCTGCGCCGGGCCGGAAGGGCGTCGATCGAGGGACACGGCCAGGGGATGGCCGATCCGGCGGTGCAGCAGCACTACGCCACGCATGCGCACGGTGCGGTGTTCGCCGAGGTAAAGGTCGACCCGACATTGGGGCAAATCCGCGTCTCCCGTTTGGTAGGGGCGTTCGCCGCCGGCCGGATCATCAATCCCAGGCTGGTGCAGAGCCAGTATTTTGGCGGCATGATCTGGGGACTGTCGTTCGCGCTGCACGAACATGCGGTGATCGACCCGCGTTCGGGCCGGACGATGAATGCCAACCTGGCGGAATATCATGTGCCGGTGAACGCCGACGTGCCCTCGATCGAGGCGATCATGGTGGAGGAGCACGACCCGCACATCAACGCGCTGGGGATCAAGGGCGTGGGCGAGATCGGCGTCACCGGCACGGCCGGCGCAATCGCCAACGCGGTCTGGCATGCGACGGGGATCCGGGTGAGGCAGTTTCCGATCACCCTGGACAAGCTGTTGGGAGCTTGAGCGGGACGTAACGGCTGCGGCGACGATCGTATGACAGGCTCTTGAAATCCTAAGATGACCGGTCATATCAGCCGACATGGCAAGATTGTCATCCCATGACGTGCGCGACCGTCTGCTGGAAGCGGGTGTCCAGGTGATCGGCAAGCTGGGCTTCAACGGCTGCAGCGTGCAGGACATCACCGAGGCGGCCGGCGTGCCGAAGGGGTCTTTCTACAACCATTTCGAGAGCAAGGAAGCACTCGGAGCGGCGGCGCTGGAGTATTTCTGGGCCGACGGGGCGTCGGAACATCTGCGTATCCTGAGCCAGCCGGAGTTGTCGCCGCGGCAGCGGCTAGAGGCATACTTCACGCGCGCCACTAAGGAAATTGTCCAGCGCGGCTTTACCTGCGGCTGCCTGGTTGGCAACATGGCGTCTGAACTATCCGATCGCAGCGAGGTCATCACCGCCCAGCTCTCGGAGATCTTCACGGTCTGGAGCCGGCAGGTCGCCACGTGTATCGGCGCCGCACAGGCCGCCGGAGAGATCAGGCTGGACGTTGAGCCTGACATGCTTGCGATATTTATCTTGAACGCCTGGGAGGGCGCTGTCCTGCGAGCGCGGATCGAAAAGGCTGAACGGCCACTCCGCCACTTCACCGAAACGCTTGGAACGATCCTCTTCCGTTAGACCGGCTGGACAAGGTCTGGCGCTTTTTGTCAGGAAATGAGATGACGAGTCATCTTGATACATCCGTACTTGCGCGGGACAGCCGTTACGTGTCTCGCGGCCGCAGCCGCCCGCTGTTGATCGGCGGAGTGCTGGTCGTGTTGCTTGCCGCCGGCGGCGTCTGGTTGGGGCCGAAGTGGCTGCACAACCAGTCGGCAAGTGCGCCGCCGCCCCCGGCACCGCCGCCCCCCGCGGTCACCGTCAGTGCGCCGATCCAGCGCAGTGTCGCGACATCGACCCGCTTCACCGGCCAGTTCTCGGCCGTGGACAACGTCGATCTGCGGGCACAGGTTAGCGGCTACCTGACGGAAATCCATTTCAAGGACGGACAGATCGTGCATCGTGGCGATCTATTGTTCGTCATCGATCCGCGCCCGTTCAACATCCAGCTTCAGCAGGCCACCGCTCAATACCAAAGCGCTGTCGCCCAGCTTGATCTGGCGTTAGCGCAGCAGCGGCGGGCCGCCACCCTGGAGAGCCACGAATTCGAGTCCCGCGATGTGCTGGACCAGCGGGTCCAGGCGCAGCGGGCAGCCCAGGCCTCGTTGACGCAGGCCGAGGCGGCCATACACTCGGCGCAACTAAATCTGGAATTTTCGCGGATCACCGCGCCGTTTGACGGTCGCATCGGTGCGCACCAGGTATCCGTGGGCGCCTTGATTACCGGTGGCAGCGGTGGCGGAAACACCCTGCTGGCCAATATGGTCTCGCTGAACCCGATCCATCTCGATTTCGACATGAGCGAGTCGGACTACCTCGCCTGGCACCGCTACCAGACAGCTCAGCCGCCGGGCGCACCGGCAGAAGCCGTGCAGGCCGGATTGTCGGACGAGCAAGGCTTTCCGCGACAAGGCGTGCTGGATTTCGTGGATAACCAAGTGGACCGCGGAAGCGGCACGATCCATGCGCGCGCCAATGTGCCCAACCCTGACCTGCTGATCGCTCCCGGCCAGTTCGCGAGTCTGCGGCTGCCGACCTCGGCGCCGCGCGATGTGCTGCTGCTGCCGGATGCGGCGCTGGTCAGCGATCAGTCGAACAAGCTGGTCATGGTAGTGCTCGCCGACGGCAGCGTTGTGCCGAAACCGGTGCAGACCGGTCCCATCGCGGACGGTCTGCGAGAGATCACGGGCGGGCTTTCGCCGAATGACCGCGTGATCATCAACGGCCTGATGAGCGCCCGGCCGGGCATGAAGGTGTCGCCACAACCCGGCAGCATCACCCCCGGCCCAACCAGCTAGTGGTCCGATCCCGACATTCGCATCCCATGCGGTCGGGTAACTCGGCTCACCAAGAAAGGGTTAGCGGCGAAATCTAACGGTTCTTTCCGTCAAATTTCCCGACTAGCCGGTCACGCCGCCTTTCCCACGTTCCCGGCCTGCGCGCCAAAGGATCGATCCATGCGTTTATCGCATTTCTTCATCGACAAGCCGGTGTTCGCGACCGTGCTCAGCGTGTTCATTACGATCATCGGCGGCATTGCCTATTTCGCCCTGCCGGTCTCGCAGTATCCGGAGATCGCGCCGCCGACCATCGTCATCAGCGCAACCTATCCCGGCGCCTCGGCCGAGACGGTCAGCAAGACGGTTGCGACGCCGCTGGAACAGCAGATCAACGGCGTCGAGAACATGCTGTACATGAGCAGCCAAGCGACCGGCGACGGCAAGCTGAACCTGACAGTGACGTTCAGGCTCGGCACCGACCTCGATACCGCGCAGGTGCTGACGCAGAACCGCGTATCGATCGCGCTGCCGCGGCTGCCCGACACGGTGCAGCGTCTCGGCGTGACGGTGGACAAGAATTCGCCGAACCTGCTGATGGTGGTTCACCTGTACTCGCCCGATCGCTCGAAAAGCCAGCTTTATCTGTCCAACTATGCGACGCTGCACGTGAAGGACCCGTTGTCGCGGCTGAACGGTGTCGGCCAGGTCCAGGTGTTCGGCAACCAGGACTATGCCATGCGGATCTGGCTCGATCCCGACAAGGTGCAGGCGCATAATCTGACCGCGGGTGACGTGGTCGCGGCGCTGCAGGCGCAGAACGTCCAGGTCTCCTCCGGCGTGCTGAATGAGCCTCCGGTCAAGGCGTCGGGCGCTTTCGAGCTCAACGTGCAGACCTTGGGGCGGTTGACCGACCCGGCGCAATTCGACGACATCGTTATTAAATCCGACAACGCCGGGCGGGTAACCCGGCTGCGCGACGTCGGCTACACCGAGCTGGGCGCCCAGGACTACACCGCGAACGGTTATCTCGACCAGCAGGTGGCAGTGCCGCTGCTGCTGTTCCAGCAGCCCGGCACCAACGCGGTGGCCACCGGGCAGCGGATCAGGAACGAGATGCAGGCGCTGTCGCACGACTTCCCGCAAGGCCTCAGCTACGCCATCGTCTATGACACCACGCCGTACGTTTCGGAGTCGATCAACGAGGTATTCAAGACGATCGCGGAAGCGATCGGCCTGGTCGTGGTGGTGGTGATCCTGTTCCTGCAGACCTGGCGGGCCTCGATCATTCCGATCGTGGCGATCCCGATCTCGTTGATCGGCACCTTCGGCGTGCTGGCCGCAATGGGATTTTCGCTGAACAGCCTGTCGCTGTTCGGCCTGGTATTGGCGGTCGGCATCGTCGTCGATGACGCGATCGTGGTGGTGGAGAACGTCGAGCGCAATCTTCGCGAGGGGCTGACGCCGCGCGAGGCCGCGCACCGAACGATGGACGAGGTCGGCGGCGCGCTGATCGCGATCGCGCTGACACTGTGCGCGGTGTTTGTGCCATCTGCTTTCATCTCCGGCATTTCCGGGCAGTTCTTCCGCCAGTTCGCGGTGACGATCGCGGCTTCGACGGTGATCTCCTGCTTCGTGTCGCTGACGCTCAGCCCGACGCTGTGCGCGCTGCTGTTCCGCCCGCATGAGCCGCACTCGGCGCACCGTGGGCTGCCGTCGCGGCTGGTTGCGGGCGCGTTCGGCGGGTTCAATCGCGGTTTTGAATGGGTCTCGGATCGTTACGGCCGGCTGGCGGCACGGCTGATCCGCGCCAGCGTCCTGGTCATGGTGGTCTATGCCGCCCTGATCGGGCTGACTGGGTTTCAGTTCAACCGGGCGCCGACCGGTTTCATCCCGGAACAGGATCAAGGATATCTGATCACCGTGCTGCAACTGCCGCCCGGTGCGTCGCTGGCGCGCACCGATGCCGCGGTGCGCAAGGCCACCGACATTATCCTGCACACGCCGGGCGTTGAGCATGCGGTACCGTTTGCCGGGTTCGACGGCGCCACCTTCACCAACGCCCCGAACGCCGGCGCCATCTTCTCGGGGCTGCTGCCCTTCAAGGACCGGCTGGGGAAGGGCCTGAGCGCGGATGTGATCCTGGCCGACCTGCGCAAGCGGCTGAGTGTGGTCCAGGACGCCTTCATCATCACCATTCCGCCGCCGCCGGTAGCCGGCATCGGCACAGCGGGGGGGTTCAAGATGATGGTCCAGGACCGCCAGGGCGCGGGGCCGGTGGCGCTGGAGGCCGCGGTGAACAAGCTGTCCGCCGCGGCCAACCGGGCGCCCGGGCTGGTCGGCGTGTTCTCCCTGTTTAATACGAAGACCCCGACGGTCTATGCCGACATCGATCGGTTCAAGGCGCAAAAGCTGGGCGTCTCACCAGACAAGGTGTTCGAGGCGCTGCAGGTCTATCTGGGATCGGCCTACATCAACGATTTCAACTATCTGGGACGAACCTATGAGGTATTGGCGCAGGCGGACAGCCAATTCCGCGAGAATGTCGATGATATCGCCCGCCTGAAGACCCGAAACGCCAGCGGCCAGATGGTGCCGATCGGCTCGGTTGCGCGCTTTCAGGACGTGACTGGGCCCTATCGGGTGCCCCGCTACAACCTGTTCTCCGCGGCCGAGGTACAAGGGAATTCGCTGCCTGGCGTCTCCTCGGGCTATGCGCTGGCGACCATGGAGAAGCTGGCGGCGGAAACCCTGCCGACGGGATTTGGCTTCGAATGGACCGAGCTGGCGTTTCAGCAGACCCAGGTCGGGACCCCGACGCTGCTGATCTTCGGCGTCTCGGTGCTGTTCGTCTTCCTGGTGCTGGCGGCGCAGTATGGAAGTTGGAGCCTGCCGCTGTCGGTGGTGCTGATCGTGCCGATGTGCCTGCTGGCGGCGGTGACCGGGTTGATGCTGCGCGGCATGAACGTCGATATCCTGGCGCAAATCGGCTTCGTCGTGCTGGTGGGGCTGGCGGCCAAGAACGCGATCCTGATCGTGGAGTTCGCCAAGCAGGACGAGGAGGCCGGGGAAGAGCCGGCCGTCGCGGCGGCGCACGCGGCGCGGACGCGGCTGCGGCCCATCCTGATGACGTCGTTCGCCTTCATCCTGGGCGTGGTGCCGCTGGTTACGGCCACTGGGGCGGGCGCGGAGATGCGGCAGTCACTGGGCACGGCGGTGTTCTTCGGCATGCTGGGCGTCACCGGGTTCGGACTGATCTTCACGCCGGTGTTCTACGCGGTGATCCGCCGGGTGTTCGCCAAGCGTGACCGGCGAATCGCCGAGCCGGCGGCGGCGGGGATGCGGTCACCGGCTGAGTAGTTGGGATGTGGCCGCGGAGAATGTGATCGGGAGGACGTAACGGGGCGACATGACTCGGGCGGCGAGGCAGCGGTGGTGCCTTGCCGTTGCGGGCCGATGTTTCCGGGCGCCTGGGCTTTAGAGCGGCGTCCGTTCGCATTGGCTCACGGCCCCCCTCTAATTCATTGTTTGATCGCGTGATTCACCGCTCCGTGTGATGCCACCTCCGCGGATCACGCTCTACGGATACTGGCGTTATTGCACGGCGGCGTGCGCCCAGCCCTTGCTGATCGGCTCGAAGAAATTGGCGTGGACGGTGACGGACTTGTGCAGCCAGGTTCCGTCGACGCGGACATAGACGTCGTTATAGGCCGCCAGCAGCAGCTTGGAGTCCAGCGTGCCGGCCTCATTCACGCTGGCTGGTTCCAGCAGGCGCCATTTGCCGGTTGCGGTGTCATCGTCGATGAAACTGATGACCGGGTTGGTCACCAGATGGGCGGCGAACACCAGGGATCCGGAAATGCTCTGGAAGAAGGCGCGTATGGCAGGCTTGCCCTCGTGCCGGCCGAAGATGCCGCCGTCCCAGACCGCGTCTTCGGTGAACAATCCCGCAAGGCCATCGGGGTCATAGCCGCGATCGCAGAAGTCGCAGTAGACCGCTTTCATGGTGCGGATCTGCTCGATCGACTCGAGGCGGGCGATGCGTTGTTCCAGACTTAGGCTCATGGACCGCTCCTTCATGGTTGGCCGCTGGACCCGGGCCACTGCCCGGGCGGCTGCCTGGACTGACAGATGTCTGGCTGACAAGTGCCTAGCCGATGATTGCAATCGCTGTGCCGGACGGATAGATGCCCAAGCTACAGCGTCCAGGGGACGTCTTGAGCCACATGGGCTATGCGCGCGTACGCCAGCCTGGCATTATCCTGGTATCCGGAGGGGGTAAAGGCCATGGCGGATCCGCAGCACAGCGAGTTGGGCAACTTCCTTCGGTCGCGGCGGGAGAAACTAACGCCCAATACGGTTGGCTTGCCGGGTGGGCGGCGGCGGCGCACCGCCGGCCTGCGGCGTGAGGAAGTAGCCGAACTCGCGGGGATCGGGGTCGATTGGTACATCCGTCTGGAGCAGGGAAGAACCGTCAGCCCGTCTGCCACCACTGTCAACGCGCTGGCTCGTGCGCTGCGCCTGAGCACAGCGGAACATGCCCACCTGCAGGCGCTGACCCGCAGCGCGGGGCGGCTGGCTTTTACGCGCGAAAGCGTGCCTGAGACGATCCGGCGGTTGGTCGTGGACCTCGTTCAGCCAGCCTATGTCACAGGACGACGATGGGACATCCTGGCGTGGAACCAGGCGGCGGAGGACATCTTCGGCTTTGGTGGCCTGCCGGAGGAGGAGCGCAATACCCTGCTATGCATGCTGACCACGCCGGCCGGCCGGCGCCTGTTCGGTGCGAGCTGGGCAGATGAGGCCCGGCGCATGGTGGCGGAGTTCCGGGCAACACACGATCTGTGGGCCGGCGATCCGGCATTCCTCGACCTGCTGGCGCGCTTGCGGCGCGGTGCCCCGGAGTTCGCTGGCTGGTGGGGGGCGCATGATATCCGCCGGGGCGGCACCGGGCAGAAACTGCTGCACCATTCAACAAGGGGGCTGCTGCGGTTCGAGTACGCGACATTCCAGGCCAACGACAACCCGGCGCTGCGGCTGGCCATCTACACGCCGGTCCCGGCCTGAGGCGCACATTCCGCTCAGCGCAATCATGCTCTGGTTAGATGACGCAGGCGCACGATCTTGAGTGGGCACCTCAGGGACGGATGATGGTCATCCTGAACGGGCCGCCGTTGGCGGCAGCATGGGCCACGGCCTGGTTGCATTCCTGCAAGGGGAAGTCGGTGACCGCGAACTGACCGAGGTCGAGGAGGCCCGCGCGGATCAGCGCCGCCAGGCCCACGCCAGCCTGCCGGGGATACATCCATTGGCCGCGGATGGTGATGTTGTTGCGCATGATCCATGGATAGGGCAGCGCCAGGTCGTCACCGCCCAACATGCCGACCCCGCCCATCAGCACGACCCGCCCGGATTCACGCACCGTCATGGCGGCGGCCCGAACCGGCCGGATGCCGGCGAAAGGCGGCAGCAGATCGAGCACGCAGTCGATCGGGCCGGGCGCGGCCTGCTTCATCCGCTCGCGATCCTGCGCCTCGTCACCGGTCAGCGGCACGGTGCGGACACGCGGGCCGAAGCGGCGCGTCAGGTCCCGCAGCACCACCGCGTTGCGGCCTGGCGCGATGACGCAGCCGGCACCCATCGCCAAGGCGACGGCAACCGCGGCACTGCCGAAGTTTCCGGTCGCACCGCTGACCAGGATGGTCTCGCCAGCCTGCAGCTTTGCCGCCAGCAGCCCGCCATAAGGCACGAGCATCAGGTTCAGGGCGCACCACCGCCCGGCTTCGGCAGCCTGAATGGCGCCGATCGGAATGGCGTTCTCGGTCGGCAGCCGCATCTTCTCGGCCAATGGTCCGTGGTGGAAAAACTGCTGCAGCCGCAGACCACCGTCACCCCGCGCGCTCCAGCCCTGCAGGGTGATGTCGGGCGACAGGGCATCGTCACGCGACCGCACGGTCGGATCGCAGCACACCCAGTCGCCGACCGCCAGGCGCGTGGCATCCGGCCCGATGGCGCGGACGCGGCCGATTGCGCCGCAGCCGGGGGCAACCGGCAGGGCCAGCGGATACCTGCGCTCGCCACTGAACACCTCGGTTGCATAGGGCAGGACGCAGGTGGCGACGACATCGACGATGATCTCGCCGGTACCCAGCACAGGGTCGGGTAAAGTCTCCACCGTCAGCGGTGAACCGAATGCGCTCAGGATGGCAGCTCTCATGACTTCGGACTCCTTCGCCAGGCCATTGTTTTCGCTAGCAACTTTATCAGCCCGACTGTTTCAGTCAGGCTGATGTTGCTCTAGCAAGCCACAAATCTGGCATCCTGTCCGACCGCATCCAGCCCTGGGCGCATCCTAGGATTCGGCAGTCCCAGTGTTGCAATCCAATCGCTGGATCAGAGGCGCACCTAGCGTTGCCACAGGCTGCTTGAAGGAGCGTGATCGGACCAGCGGGTCAAAGCGTCTTCGGCGTCGGCAGATCCGCTGTCGTCCATCCGCCGCCGGTGGCGCGGATCAGTCCGACGCTGGCCTGCAGCCGCCGGGTGCGCAGGTCGAGGTCGGCCTGTGCCGCGCTCAGCGCCGCCGTCTGGGCGGTGACGACCTGCAGGTAGTTTTCCGCGCCGTCACGATACAACGTCAATGCCAAGCGGACCGTCCGCTGCGCTGCCGACACCGCGGCATCCTCGTCACGCGTCGCCTGCTGCAGCCAGTGCAGCAGCGCGAGATTGTCCTCCACGTCCTGGAAAGCGCCCAGCACCGTGGCACGATAGCGAGCGGCGGCGCCATCCAACGCGGCCTTCGCACTGGCCAACTGCGCCCGCAGCAAGCCGCCCTGGAATATCGGCAGCGAGACCGCTGGCCCCAGCGACCAGAAGTCCAGCGGCAGGCTGAACAGATTGATCCCGTTGCTCTGCAGTCCCGCCGTCAACCCAAGGGAAAATGACGGGTAGAACCCCGCCCTCGCCACCCCGACCAGTTGGTTGGCGGAGGCGACCTGGCGTTCAGCGGCAGCAATATCCGGCCGCCGCTGCAGCAAGGTGGACGGCAGACCCGCCGGAACGCTGGGCTGGCGGATGGGTGCTGCCGACTCGGCAATCGAGAATGCGGCAGGTGGTTGGCCGACCAGCGTCGCGATCGCATGCTCCAGAAGCTGCCGGCGTGCCGTAACGTCGGACACCTGGGTTTTCGCGCTGGCGAGCTGGCTCTGCGCCTGGCTGACATCGACACCGGAAGCGATATCGCCGCGGAACCGGTTCTGCACCAGGTCCAGGGCACGGCCATAGGCATCGACGGTGTTCAGCAGCAGCCGGCGCTGTTCATCGAGCCCGCGCAGCACCACGTAGTCGTCCGCCAGTTCGGCATGCAGACCCAGGCGAAGCGCCTCAGTTTCCGCGGCGCCGGCCTGTGCGGCGGCTTTTCCCGAGGCCACGGCATCGCGCGCCTTGCCCCAGATGTCGACGTCGTAATTGGCCTGTCCCTCAATCGTGTTCGCACCGAAATAGTCAGGTTGCCCGTTGGAGCGGAGCGGCCGGCGCGCAGACTGCTTGTTAGTGGAGATGTTGCCGCCGAAACCAAGGGTTGGCAGCAGCCCCGCCTCGGCTTCCTGGGCAAAAGCCCGAGCCTGGTCGTAGGCAGCCACCGTACTGGCAAGGCTTTGGTTGTCGAGGTCTACCTGGGACTCCAGCCGGCTCAGCTCCGCATCGCCATAGGCTTCCCACCAAGGCCCGCGAGGCAGGTTGTCCGCTGGCTGGGCCGGCTGCCAGGGCGCTGTTGCCGCGGACGGCCTGGCGGCAACCGGCGTCGCCTCCTTGAACGCAGCCGGCACTGCCACCGAAGGCGTATGGTAGGTCGGTGCCAGATCGCAGCCGGACAGCGCCAGCGCACAACCAGCCAGGCCCCAACGAACCACGCATCTCATTCACGCGCCTCGGCGTTGGTATCCGGCTGGGTCAGAGCCGCCGTCTTGTCGGCATCTGGCGATTCCTCGCCGGCGACCTTGATCGGGTCGCCGTTGCTGAGTGAATCCGGGGGATTGTTGATCACCCGGTCGGCCGGTGACAGGCCGGACAGGATCTCGATCTGGGTGCCCAGGTCGCGGCCGGCGGTGATCGGCTTCAGAACGGCTTTGTCGTCGGCACCGACCGTCGCCACCTGCAGACCATGTTGGCGGAAGACCAGCGCGCTGGTCGGGATGTGGTAGACATCCGCATCGGGCGGCAGCCGAAAATGCACCTCGGCGAAGGTTCCGGGCCACAGCTTGCCCGCCTTGTTGTCAGCCATCAGTTCGACCAGAACGGTGCGTGAATCCTGTGCAATGGCATTGGATGTCGTCTGCAGCGTGGCCTTGAACGCCTCGTTGGGATACTGGGCGATCTTCAGATCGGCGACCAGACCAGGATGCAGTTGCGCGGCATAGGCCTGCGGAACACGGACATAGACGCGCATCTCATGCAGGTCCGCGACCTTGAACAGCTCGACGCCGGAGCCGCTTCCGGCGTTGATCAGCGCGCCGATATCGGTTTCACGCGCGGTTACCACGCCATCGAAAGGTGCGGTGATGTACTTGAAGTTCTCCAGCGCCTTGAGCCGCTCCACATTCGCCTGCGACGCCTCAACCAGGGCTTTCTTGGCCGCCGCGTCACCGGCTTTCTCGTCTGCGGTTTCGCGCGACACCGACTGTGAAGCCAGCAGCGCGTGCCACCGCTTGGCCGTCAGCTCCGCCAGCTCGGCATCCGCCTGCACACTGGCAAGGCTGCTCCTGGCCTGGTCCAGCCGCTGGTCCAGGTCGGGCGTGTCGATCACCGCGAGCTGCTCGCCCGCCTTCACCCGGGCGCCGATGTCCTTGTACCAAGCCTTGAGGTAGCCGGGCACGCGGGCATAGATCGGTGCCTCATAGAACGCCTGGACAGTGCCAGGCAGGACCAGCTCCTGATCCTTGGTGCCGCGAGTCGCTGTCACAACGGCGACGGTCGGGATTGCCTGGGCCTGGGTCCATTGGCCCAGCCTGGCGTCGTGGCTGCGGCGGCTGGCGATACCAGAGGCGCCGACGCCGACCGCGGCCACCAACAAGGTGATCAGCACGGATGCCAGCAGCCAGTGCCGCCTGCGCGGCGGCTTGGGTTGATGTTCCGCGGCGGTGTCCCTTGGCATTGGGGCTTTGACTTCCTCAGACATGGACATGAGCCTGTTGTTCGCGCGTGGTTTCGGGGTGCAGCGAAGGCCGCGCGGCGCGGTGCGCGATCGAGAACACCACCGGTACGAAGAACAGGGTCGCGAAGGTTGCGAACAACAGCCCGCCGATGACCGCGCGGCCCAGGGGGGCGTTCTGCTCGGCGCTGAGCGCCATCGGTGCCATGCCGATGATCATCGCCAAAGCTGTCATCAGCACCGGGCGGAAGCGTGTTGCGCCGGCCTGCCGCGCCGCGGTCAGCGCATCGGCGCCGCTGGCCAGCACCTCGCGTGCGAAGCTGATCACCAGGATGCTGTTCGCGGTCGCTACTCCCATGCACATGATCGCACCGGTCAGCGCCGGCACCGACAGGGTGGTGCCGGTGGCGAACAGCATCCAGACGATGCCGGCCAGCGCCGCCGGCAAGGCCGTCACGATCACGAACGGGTCCAGCCAGGACTGGAAGTTGACGACGATCAGCAGGTAGATCAGCACCACCGCCATGCCCAGACCCTCGATCAGTTGATCATAGGCCTCGGTCATGGTGGTGACCTGACCCCGTAGCACGACAGTCGAGCCAGGGGGCACCTGTGATGCCGTCTCATGCAGGATCTGGCGGATGTCGGTGGCGATCGCGCCCAGGTCGCGCGCATGGCTGGTGCCGTAGATGTCGATCACCGGCTGCACGTTGTAATGCGACACCACGGCACTGCTGGGCCCACGACTGATGGTCGCCATCGCCCCCAGCAACTGGGTGCTGCCACCGCCGCTGATGGGCATGTTGTTAAGGTCACCCATCGTGTCGATGCGGTACTGCGGCATCTGCACAACGATCGGATATGACACCCCGGTTTTTGGACTTAGCCAGAAGGTCGGGGCGGTCTGGATGCTGCCCGCCAGATTGTCCTGCATGCTGGTGGCAAAGTCGCGCTCGGTCAGTCCCACATCGCTGGCAAGTGAGCGATTGACGTCCACGTTCAGCGTCGGCGCGTTGAACGCCTGCTGGATCCGCGTGTCGGCCATTCCCGATACCAGCCGGATGCGCTTCAACAGCATGTCCGCATAGGCGCGATTGGCGGCCTGGTTGTTGCCGATGACCTGCACATCGATGGGCGCCGGCAAGCCGAAGTTCAGGATCTGGGTGACGATGTCGGCCGGCAGGAAGGCGAAGGTGGTCCCCGGGAACAGCCGCGGCAGCCGTTCGCGCAGTGCGTCAACGTAATCCGCGGTCGGGTGATGGTTCGGCTTCAGCGAGATCAGGATGTCGGCGTCGCTGACGCCGATGGTGCCGGAGTTGCCATAGGCCATGTTGATGCCGCTGATCGGCAGGCCGATGTTGTCAACGATGGTGTCAAGCTCATTGGGTGGAATGGCCTGATGGATCGCCTGCTCCACCTGATCGCACAACTTCGCGGTCTCTTCGATCCGGGTGCCGACCTGGGCACGCAGATGTAGCTTGATCTGGCCGCCGTCGACGGTGGGAAAGAAATTCTGTCCCAGAAACGGCACCAGGGAGAACGACGCCGCGACCACCAGCAGGAAGCCAATCACGAAGAGCCAGCGCAGACCTAATGCCAGATCCAGTAAGGCGGCATAGCCGCCGCGGAATTTTTCAAACGCATGCTCGAAGCCGCGGTGAAAGCGAACCAGCGGATTGCGGCTGGGCGGCTTGGCGTGCGGGTCGTGGTCGGCGTCCTGGCCGTGAAGCGACTGACCGCGCAAGAGGTAGCTGGCCAAGGTCGGCACCAGGGTGCGCGAGAGGATGTAGGAGCCGATCATCGCGAACACCACCGCCTCGGCCAAGGGACGGAACAGATAGCCAGCGACGCCACCCAAGCCGAACATCGGCACGAACACGATGCAGATGCACAGCAGCGACACGGTTGCCGGCACGACGATCTGCCGCGCGCCATCCATGATGGCCGGCTCGATCTCCTTGCCCTGCTCCAGATGGTAGTTGATGTTCTCGATGGTCACCGTGGCGTCGTCGACCAGGATGCCGACCGCGAGCGCCAGGCCGCCCAAGGTCATGACGTTGATGGTCTCGCCCAGCACCGACAGCGCGGTGACCGAGGCCAGGATGGCCAGTGGGATCGAGATCGTGATGATCAGCGTCGATCGCCAACTGCCCAGGAACAGCAGGATCATCAGGCCGGTCAGCGCCGCGGCGATGGCGCCCTCGCGGATCACGCCAGAGACCGCGTCGTTGACGAAGACCGACTGGTCGCCGACGGCGTGCAGCTCCAGGCTTTTGGGCAGCGACTCCTTGATCTTCGGCAGCAGCGCCTTGACGCCGTTGATGACGTCCAGCGTGGAGGCGGAGCCGGACTTCTGGATCGTCATCAGCACCGCGTGGGTGCCGTCCACCCGCACCATGTTGGTCTGCGGCGGTGAACCGTCGTGCACGAAGGCGACGTCATGAATATAGACGATGGTGCCGTCCACGCGTTTGACCGGCAGGTCGTTCAGGCTGGCGATCTGCTGCGGCGCATCGTTCAGCGAGACGATGTACTCGAACTTGCCGATCTTCTCGGTGCCGACGGGTGTGATCAGGTTCTGTGCAGCGAGCGCATCCACCACGTCCTGTGCCGCGAGGTGATAGGCCTGCAGCTTCTGCTGGTTGATGTCGACCTGAACCTGACGCACCTTGCCGCCATAGGGCGAGGGGATTGCCGCGCCCGCCACGGTCGCCAACTGCGGGCGGATAAAATTCTGCCCGTCGTCGAACAACACTGACTGCGACAGCGACTTGCTGGACAACGCCAACTGCAGGATGGGCACGCTGGAAGCGTTGAAGGTCAGCACATAGGGCGGCGTGACACCGGCTGGCAGCAGCTTCAGCACGGTCTGCGAGGCGGCGGTTACCTGCGCCAGCGCACCGTTGATGTTGACCCCCGGCTGGAAGAAGATCTTGACAACGCCGTAGCCGGGCAACGACTGCGACTCAATATGCTGGATGTCGTTGACCTGCGAGGACAGGGTACGTTCGTAGTAATAGACGATGCGGCCTGACATCTGTTCCGGTGGCAGGCCGTTATAGGTCCATACCGCGCTGATCACCGGGATGCCGATGTTGGGAAAGATGTCGGTCGGCGTGCGGAACCACGACAGCACGCCAAACAGTGCGATCAGGATGGCCAGCACGATAAAGGTGTATGGCCGGCGAAGCGCGATGCGAACGATTGCGATCATGGACTAGACAACCAACTCCATGGCAGGAGCAGCGGAAACCCGCCGGTCCAGCGGATCAGGGGCAGCGGCGGCGGCAGGGACAGCTTCGCACACCAGCCGCACCACGCAACCGCCGCCTGGCGCCTCGGAAAGGGATATGGAGAATTTGTGCAACCGCACAATCGCCTGCACCAGGCTTAGTCCCAGGCCGCTGCCGGGGACGTGTCGGCTTTTGTCCAGCCGGTGGAAACGGGCGAACACTTGCTCCCGCTGTTCTGGCGCGACGCCGGGGCCGGTGTCGCTGATCTGCACCACGGGCCCCTCATTGGTCGAGAGTAGCGCCAGCGCCACATGGCCGTGCGGCGGCGTGAATTTGATCGCGTTGTCGATCAGGTTGGCCAGCGCTTCGAACAGCAGGTCGCGGTCGCCCTGAACCGGCGGCACCGGTGCTGTGGTCAGCGAACTGGCAACGCCCTTGGCTTCGGCGATCGGTCCGTAGAACTCCAACACCTCCCGCAGCAGGTCAGGCAGATCGACCGAGCCGAAAGATGCGCCACGCTGGCTGTGCTCGATTTGGGCGATACGCAGCAGGGCGGTGATGATCCCCGAGGCCTGGTCCAGGCCCAGGATGGCGTGATCGACCGCGTGGGCCAACGCGTCATAGTTCAGGTGGACACGACGCGCGCGTTCTAACTGGGCGCGCACGCGGGAAAGCGGTGTGCGCAGATCATGGGCGATGTTGTTGCCGACGTTGTGCAATTCGCCAAGCAGGCGTTCCAGCTCACCCAGCATATGATTCACGCTGATCGCCAGTTGATCGAAATCGCGATCCCCCCTCCTGATTGGCAGGCGTTCGGCGAGGTCGCCGTGGCGGACCTTGTCCAGCACGAGTTGCATTGAGCGGATGCGCTGGTTGGTCCGGTGCCCCAGCAGCACACCGCACCCCAGGGCCAGCAGCAGAGCGGGAATAACACCCAGCGCCAGAGCGCGGGTGACGACCGAGCGCATCTCGGCCAGTTGATCGATGCTCCGGCCGAGTATGAGCACGCGCCCGTCCGCGAGGCGCCGGCCGACGCTGATAACCGGCTCATTGCCCGGACGGGTCAGGTCAAGATTTGCCGCGTTCAGCCGATAGGCCCGCCCGTCAAGCAGCAGCGCGGGCGGCAGGTGGCGGAGGTTGCCAGCGATAAGATCGCCTTGCGCATCAAACACGGCGGCAAAGGTCATCCGATGCAGGTCATTGGCGATGCCGGCGTTGATCGTCCAAAGAATTTCCTGCATCGGGGCCTCGGCGAGCATGCCGGCCTGACGTTCGACCAGATGGTCGATGCGACGCGTCTCGAACACCGTGGTCTGCCAGTAGATGAAGGCGAACAGCAGGAACACGGCGCAGCAGAACGCCGCCGAAACAGCGGCCATGCGACGGAAGGCGGAAGACGCCAGGATGCTACGCATCTGGTGTCAGGATGAAACCCTGGCCGCGGACGCTGTGGATCAAAGCAGGCTCACTGGGGCCGTCGAGCTTGCGACGCAGTTTGCCGATATGCACGTCGATCGGGTTGCTGTGCGGCAAGAAGTGACAATTCCAGATGTGCTCCAGCAGCATGTCGCGGGTCACGACCTGACCTGGGCGCTGCATGAAGTACAGCAGCAGCTTGAACTCGCGGCCCAGCAGCTCGATCGGCCGGCCGTTGCGTTCGACCGAGCGCTCGATCAGGTCTACTGAGAGTGAACCCACCCGCAGCACGGTGGCGCGTATCTCCGTCGGCCGGCGCAACAGCGCTTCAACTCGGGCGATCAGTTCCGAAAGCGCGAATGGCTTAGTCAGGTAGTCGTCGCCACCGGCCTTCAGCCCACGAACCCGTTCGTTCACGTCGCCAAGCGCGCTAAGGACCAGCACAGGGGTCTGCAGGTTGGCTGCACGCAGACGCTCAATGATCGCCAGGCCGTCCAGCCCCGGCAACATCCGATCGACGATCAGCAATTCCGCAGACCCCGCGGCGGCCAGCTCGGCGCCCTCAGTGCCGGACGCCGCATGCTGCACGTCGTGGCCAAGATCGGTCAGATCGCTGCGGATCACGTCCGCCATTTCAAGATCGTCTTCAATCAGCAAGATACGCCGGCCCTGACGCTGAACATGACTGGCAACCGGGCTGAGCTTCTCGACATTCATTCTGTACAGCGCCCACACAAACGAATAAACGCCAGACAAGACCCCGGCGTTTCACCAATGGCGATAAGAATCTGGTGCTGTAGATAGGCCTCACACACGGGTTCAGCTATTAAATTCGCTTTCACTTCAGACATCCGGTGGGCGCGCCATCGCTTGGCTCGCGACCTTATATGTTAGTTAACGATAACATTTATGTTGAATAGAGCATGGTTATGGTGGCTTACCGACTTATCATGATACGGCATCATAGCTTTATTTATACGTGTCAGCTTTCAGTGGACAAGATATTGCCAAATGTCCCGTGCGCGTCTCCATCCCTTTGTAGCTACAATTAAGTTTTTGTCATTCTCAGGTTTTTGCTTCAGTAATGCTTGGCGAATGCAAAGACGAGAGCTAGATAATGAGTGCCTAATCAATCAGTTGATCTGGTTATCTATGAAAAGAATTTCAATATCCGCCACTCATGAAGTATATTTCAAAAACTATACTATGAAATAAATTTCAATGAAGCGGATTTATGAAATCGGTTTCAGTCAAGAAAGCAGTGCCGTTGCGACAGCTAGACTCAGCCTATCAATCAATCTCCATGTAAGGATCCAGACCATGAACACAGTATCTCGCTCAATCATGCTGATCGCCACTGTGGCGCTGGTGCCAGCGGCGGGCGCGCTTGCACAGACCGGCCACCATGCCGTCCGTGCGCAGGTCAACGGTTCGCCCGTTGCCCACCCGGTTTATGAGTATGGCAACGACGACACCAACCCCGCGCTGACCTCCGGACGGCTCTCCAAAGCCTCCGCCAGCGTTCCTGCCTTTGAGAACCCGACAGTTCCCGGCGCAACCGGAGAGACGGTCGTCGAAGGTGACAACAGCACGATCCGCGGCGACCGCCGTGCGACCATCGAGCAGAAAACCGGCGCGTTCGAGGGTGGCGGCAACTGAGACCATCTGCCGGATCATAAACCGGTTTGACATCTGCCGCGGACGTCGTCGCACGTCCGCATGATACCATCATGGCAGCGCCCGCGCGTCCCGGCGCTGCCGCTTGATGTTTCCGCGCAGGCATTCCCCCTCGCGCGGGGGCGCCTCAACTGCCTGCCAGGTCAATGCCCGCGGTTTGACAGATTTTAACGAATGACGAAAAAATATACCCCCGGTCTGTCGGGAACGCCGGCTTAGGATCGTCCTCAGGACGAGCATCCGGTACAGCCGGGGCCGGGGGAGGACATGACACCGTGGGTTTCATCATCATCCGTCGCGCCGACACCCAGACCGAATCCGGCGCCATGCCCAGCGAGAACGTACTGACCGCCATGGGGGCCTACAACCAGGCAATGATCGAGGTCGGCGTCTTCCGCGCCGGCGAGGGACTGCGGCCCAGCACTCAGGACGCGCGTATCCAGTTCCGCGGCGGGGTGCCGACGACCACCGACGGCCCGTTCACCGAGACCAAGGAAGTGGTCGCAGGCTTCACCATGATCGAAGTCGGCTCCCGCGCCGAGGCGCTGGACTGGGTCAGACGCTGGCCGGAACCGGACGTGGAGCTTGAACTGCGGCAGGTGTTCGAAGCGGCGGACTTCGCCGTCGATTCCGCAGAACAGCCGCACGGCTGGCGCCAGAAGGAGCAGGCATTCCGCGACCGGATCGGCTGAGGGGAGATCCATCATGCTTTACGCCATCCTTTGCTACCACGACGAAGCGGCGGTGGGCGCTTGGACAGCAGAGGAAGAAGCCGCTTGCATGGCACGTCTGGCCGTCGTGCAGGATGGGCTCGCACGTGAGGGCCGGCTGGGTCCCGTCGCGCGGCTGCTGCCGACCACGGCGGCGGTGACACTGCGCAAAGGCAGCGAGAACCTGGTGCTCGACGGACCGTTCGCCGAGACGAAGGAGCAGCTTCTGGGCTTCTACATGGTCGAGTGCGAGACGCTGGAGGCGGCACTTCAGACGGCGAACGCGCTCGCCCAGGCAAACCCGGGACAGGGCGGCTATGAACTGCGGCCGGTCGCCATGTTCCGTCCTGGCGGCGATGTCAGGTGACCGACGAGTCGTGGATCGGGTGCTCGCTTCTGGCGGCGCGGCCGACGGCCATCAGCGCACTGCTTCGGCGATTCCGTGATCTCGACACGGCCGAGGAGGCATTTCAGGAGGCTTGCCTGCGCGCGCTCAAGACCTGGCCGCGGAACGGGCCGCCGCGTGACCCGGCGGCATGGCTGATCATGGTCGGGCGCAACGTCACAGTGGACAGCGACCGGCGCACGCGGCGCGAGACGGCGCTGCCGGAAGAAGCTGCGTTGTCGGACCTGGACGACGCCGAGACCCCCCTGCTGCAGGCACTCGACCAAGCGGACTATCGTGACGACGTGCTGCGCCTGCTGTTCGTCTGCTGCCTTCCGGAGCTGCCGGCCACACAGCAGATTGCCTTGGCGTTGCGTATCGTCTCCGGCCTGTCGGTTGGACAGATCGCCCGCGCCTTCCTGGTCAGCGAGGCCGCGATGGAGCAGCGGATCACCCGCGCCAAGCTTCGCGTGGCGAAGGCGGATGTACCGTTCGGCACGCCGGGCGCGCCAGAACGGGCCGAGCGGCTGGCGGCGGTCGCGGCCATGCTGTACCTGCTGTTCAACGAAGGCTACTCCGCGCTCGGGGGTGCGGCGGATCTGCAAGGCCCGCTTTGCGTCGAGGCGCTGCGCCTGACGCGGCTGCTGCTGCGGCTGTTTCCGGCGGAGCCGGAGATCATGGGGCTTCTCGCCCTGATGCTGTTGCAACACGCCCGCGCGCCGGCCCGGTTCGACGCGACTGGCGAGGTCATCGCGATGGAGGAGCAGGACCGCACACGCTGGGATCGACGGGCCATCCTCGAAGGCTTGGCCCTCGTCGACAAGGCGCTGCGTCACGCACGGCTCGGCGCCTTCCAAATCCAAGCCGCTATCGCCGCGACACATGCCCGCGCCACCCGACCAGCGGACACGGACTGGGCGCGGATCGATCGCTTGTATGCCGCGCTGGAGGCGCTGCAGCCTTCACCCGTGGTGACCTTGAACCGCGCGGTGGCAGTGGCAAAGGTAAACGGGGCCGCGGCCGCATTGGCGATGGTCGAGCCGCTGGGGCCGCAGTTGGCGGCCTATTATCCCTATCACGGCGCGCGCGGGGCGTTCCTGCTGCAGACCGGCCGGCGGACGGAGGCACGCGCCGCCTTCGACCAGGCGATTGTGCTGGCGGCAAGCGCCCGCGAGGCTGGGCACATCCGACGCCACCTCGACCGGTTGATGCGCGAAAGCGATATCGCGGCGGAATTTTTATCCGGCGATGTCGGCCGGCGCGGGTTCTGAACGTCCTTGGGTCAAGGAGCCCGGCATGGAGACATCCCACGGGTTCTGGAGAAGCCTGATCGGAACAAACGGGAGGAACAGGATGCAGGATTCAGCAACGACGCAGGACCGCCAGATCGTCTCCCGCGAGGCGTGGCTGACGGCGCGGCGGGCGCTGCTCGCGCGTGAGAAGGCGGCGACGCGGCTGCGCGACAGCATCAACGCCGAGCGCTTGGCGCTGCCGTGGGTGCGGGTCGAGCCGACCTACACCTTCGATACCTCGGCGGGACAACAGACGCTGGCGCAGTTGTTCGCCGGCCGCAGCCAGCTTATCGTCTACCATTTCATGTTGGGGCCGGACTGGACGGCGGGCTGCCTGGGGTGCTCGTTCCTGGCAGACCACCTCGATGGCGCCCTGCCGCATCTGCAGCATCACGATGTCACGCTCATCGCGGTGTCCCGTGCGCCGCTGGAGAAGATCGAGGACTACAAGACGCGCATGGGCTGGCGCTTTCCGTGGGTTTCGTCATTCGGCAGCGACTTCAACTTCGACTACCACGTCTCGTTCTCGAAAGACGACCTGGCCAAGGGCAGCGTCTTCTACAACTTCACCGAAACCGATGCGGCACAGGCGCATGATGAGCTGCCAGGTCTGAGTGCGTTCTTCAAGGACGCTTCAGGCAATGTGTTTCACACCTACTCGTCCTACGCCCGTGGGCCGGAGGAACTGATCGGCACGCTGATGATCCTGGATCGGGCGCCGAAGGGCCGCAACGAGACACGGACGATGGATTTCGTCCGGCGCCACGATGAGTACGAGGACATGGACCGTGCGCCGGCATGCCGCGGCGGGCAGCGCGCGGTAGACAACACAGCAATCGAAAGCACGCTGATTGCTGATGCCCTGCGCGGCTATGTCGAACGCGGTGAGGTTGCCGGCGCTGTGGTGTTGCGGGCGCGGCAGGCTGCGGTGCAGGTGGACACCATGGGGTTGCGTGACCGTGAAGCCGGTCTGCCGATGCACCGCAACACGATCTTCCGCATCGCTTCCATGACCAAGCCGATCCTGGCCGCGGCGGCGATGCTGCTGGTTCAGGACGAACGCATCACACTGGGCGATGCGGTGCAACGCTGGCTGCCGGAGCTGTCCGAGCGCCGGGTGCTGCGCAGCGTCGACGCCGCGCTGGACGATACCGTGCCGGCTAGGCGGGCAATCACATTGGACGACCTGCTGACGTTCCGGCTTGGACTGGGCGCGGTGATGGCGCCGCCCGGGCAGTACCCGCTGCAGGAGGCGATGGCGCAGCTTGGCGTCTCTCCCGGGCCGCGGCCCTTGCCGTTCGGTCCTGACGAGTTCATGGCCCGCATCGGCCGCCTGCCGCTGATGCACCAGCCCGGAGAGGCTTGGATGTACCATACCGGCGCGGACATTCTGGCTGTGCTGATCGCGCGTATTTCCGGTGCGCGGCTGCCGGACTTCCTGCAGGAGCGGATCTTCGCCCCGCTGGGAATGCACGACACCGGCTTCAGCATCGCCCCGGCCGCGCGTGATCGGCTTGCTGCAAGTTATGTCGTCGATCCAGATGGACGATTGCAAGAATGGGGGGCGACGCACGACGCCGCCGACGTCGGGCCGCCAGCGTTTCCCAATGCGCTGTTCTCGACGGCGGACGACTACCTGGCGTTCTCGCGGATGCTGCTGGACGAGGGGCATGGCCCACACAGTCGCATCCTGACGCGCGACAGCGTGCGGCTGATGATGACAGACCACATCACGCTGCAGCAAAAGGCTGCTTCGCCGTTCTTTCCCGGTTTTTGGCAACATCACGGCTGGGGCTACGGCGGCGCCGTGACCCTTGGGGACGCCACTAAGGGTGGACATCCCGGCAGCTATGGGTGGTTCGGCGGATTGGGCACCAGCGTGCTGATCGACCCCGATACGCGGATGACGACGATCGTACTGACCCAGCGGATGATGCGCAGCGCGGACGACACGGCACTGCACGAAGCGGTGCAGACACTTGCCTATCAGGCGCTGACGGACGATCCCGCCCTGCGCTGGAAACAGCCGGCCTGAACGCAAAGTGCCTGAACAAGCCAGCCTGAACTTCGAGAGCCTGAGCAGAGTCCCACCAACTCCAGGAGAGGTTGCATGCCTGTCTCAAACAGTCATTTTGTCTGGTGCGAATTGATGACCACCGACGCCTCGGCTGCGGCCGTGTTCTACCGCGACGTCGTCGGCTGGCGCACCGAGGAAGCTGGGATAGCCGACCGGCATTACCTGATCTTGCATGCGGGCGACACGCCGATGGGCGGCATCGTAGATCTGCCTGCCCCGGCACGTGCGGCGGGGGCGCGACCGAGCTGGATCGGCTATATCGGGGTTGATGACGTCGATGCGTATGTTGCGCGGGTCTGCCGGGCCGGCGGCAGCGTCCATCGTGGTGCCGAGGACGTTCCTGGGGTGGGCCGCTTCGCTATCGTCGCCGACCCCCAAGGGGCAGATTTTACTTTGTTCACGCTGCTGCAAGGGCAAGCCCCGCCTTTGGCCGCAGCCACGCCGGGCCGTGTCGGCTGGCATGAACTGCGTGCTACGGACCAGGAGAGCGCCTTTGCGTTCTACGCCGACTTGTTCGGGTGGAAGAAGACAGAGGCGATCGACATGGGCGGGATGGGAATTTACCAGACATTCGCGACCGGTGGGCCGACCGGGGCGGCCATGGTTGGCGGGATGATGACGAAAACTGATCCGTCGGCGCCAGCATCCTGGATGTACTACTTCAATGTCGACAGCACCGAAGCAGCGGTTGCGCGGACCAAAAAAGCCGGCGGCCAGTTGTGCAACGGACCCATGCAGGTACCAGGCGGCAGTTGGATCGCACAGTGCCAGGACGCGCAGGGGGCCCCGTTTGCCGTCGTCGGTCCCGACACTGGCGGCTAGACCGCTTTCAGGCTGACTGGAACAGTCAGCGCGGTCTAGCTCATTGTTTCACGAGCAACTTTGTCAACCCGACTGTGCCAATCAGGCTGACGTTGCTCTAGCAGCCTGTCCGACAATGATCCATAGCGCGATTATTGCGGGTCATGTTGCGCGGGATGGCCAGTGAGTGTGTCCTCCTCACGCTGTTGCTTTATGCAGCTTGAGGAGGTTGTGGGCGGTGCAGACCATCGCCCACTCACCGCTGACCTTGTTGAGGCCGCGCAGGAGGAACTGCCGGAAGCCTCTGGCCTGCTTGATGTGTCCGAACACCGGCTCGACGACCTGCTTGCGCAGCCGGTATCGACTGCGCCGCCCGGCCCTGCGGATGGTGTCGGCCATGGCTTGCATGCGCGGCTTGCGCTTGAGCACGCGTCCGGCCGTGGGATCGGTCTCGCCATGCCGAATGCGGCCGGGCGACAGGTAAACCCTGACCCGGCGTTCGGCCATGGCTTCCAGGTTGGCTTCGGTGGCGAACCCGGTGTCGCCCGACACCTCGCGCGGCTTGCGCCCCAGGTTCACGCGGGCCTGATCGACCAGCGGGATCAGGCCCGCAAAGTCGGCGGGGTTGGTCGCCAGCCGATGCGCGACAATGATCTGATGCGCGGCATCGACCGCGATCTGGCCGTTGTAGCCGGCGATGAACCCGCCGCCACTCGGCATGATGCGGCTGTCGGGGTCGGTGAAGTTCCGTTGCGCCTTATCGGGCGGTGTGTCGGCGGGTTCGTCCTTGCGCGCGCCACGTTCCTGCATGCCCGAGGACGGGCCGGGTCCGTCCGGGTCGGTGCCGCCCGGCCCGGCCTTGGCCTCGGCTTCCAATTGCGCCTTGGCCGCATGGATGCGCTCAAGCCGGCGCTGCTTGTCGGCCATCCAGTCCGGCGTCTCGTCGCCGCGGCGGTCCGCACCATGCTGCGCGTCTTCGGCGGCGTCGGCCGCCTCGGCCTGGTCCAGCCAAGACGCCACCTCGGCCGCAAGCTTCGGCTCCTGCTGCACCATGTGCTTGTAGCTCATCGCCTTGTGCTTGCTGGCGTTGCCCCGCAGCTTGGTGCCGTCCACCGCTACATGCCCTCCGTAGCCATTCCACGTGCTGACGCACGCGGAACCTTTGGCTACTCCGCCCAGCTTGACCAGGCCGGCCGCCTGACACAGCCGCAGCACCTGCACGAACAGCGCCGACAGCGCCGCCAGATGCCGCTTGCGGAAGTCGCTGACGGTGCGGAAGTCCGGCCGGTTCAGCCCGGTGACGGCCATCATGTCCACCCGCTCCTCGCACGCCCGCGCCAACTGCCGGCTGGAGTAGATGCCGCGGCTGTAGCCATACAGCAGCAACGCCACCAGCATGCCAGGGTGGTAGGGCGGCTGGCCCTGTTCGGCCTTGTAGACGCCAGTGATCGCCGACAGATCCAGCGCCTCGCGCACCGTGTCCCGAACAAAATGCGCCAGGTGCCCCGGCGGCACGAACTGGTGCACCGAGGGCGGCAGCAGCCAGGCTTGATCCACGTCCCACGCGCGAAAGGTCTTGCTCATGTACGACAGTGAATCAAACCTCACCCCGCGTCGGCTAGCGAATTCTCGGACAGGCTGCTAGACGGGTTTGTGGATCGTCGGTTCGACCGATCAGCATCTCTCTCCTCAGGCGCCTTGCACCGGCGGCTTTGACGAGCGGTTAGGCGGTCGCCGGGGGCGACCGGCGGTAGGCCTCTCCGCTCGTCATCATGCCCTCGCCTGGCCTTCCAACCCATCGCCAGCGATGGGCTGGAACCTTGGCCAGTCTCGCCCACACGATGCGGGCCATCTTGTTGGCCAGGGCGATAGCGGCGAGCTTGCGCGGCCGGCGCTCCAGCAAAGACAGCAACCAGGCCGAGACCCCAGGCCGCCCTGGCTTGGCATGTTGGATCACGGCGGTGGCTCCCAGCACCAGCAACTGGCGTAGCCGCTCATTGCCGGCCCGGCTGATGCCGCCCAGGCGCGGCTTGCCGCCGGTCGATCGCTCGCGCGGCGTCAGGCCAAGCCAAGCCGCAAAGTGCCGCCCTGAGCGGAACTGCTTGGGATCAACCCGCACCGCCAAGCTCAAGGCGCTGATCGGCCCGACCCCGGGGATCTGCGCCAGTTGGCGGCTCAATGCGGATGCCTTGTGCTGCACCGCAAGTTGGGCGGTGATCGCGGCGAGCCGCGCCTCGAGCCGGTCGATTTCGCTGCCAAGCATACCCAGCGCCGCCGCCGCCGCGGTCGGCAGCTCAGCGTGCTCGCGCGCCACGGCGAGCAGCTGCGCCACCCCCTTGTCGCCGAGCGGGGCCACTAGGCCAAACTCCGCCGCATGCCCGCGCAGCGCGTTAACCAGCTGCGTACGCTGGCGGGTCAGCAGGTCATGCACCGAAAGCAGCATGGCTGCTGCTTGCTGCTCAGCGGACTTGATTGGCACCGCCACCATGTCCGGCCGCCTCGCCGCCTCGCTGATCGCTTCGGCGTCGTTGCGGTCGTTCTTGGCCCGCTTGACGAAGGGCTTGACGTATTGCGCCGGGATCGGCCGCACGCAATGGCCGAGATGCTGCAGAACGCGCCCCCAATGATGGGAACCGCCGCAAGCCTCCATCACTATCTCGACCGGGACGAGCCCCCGGAAGAACGGGACCACCTCACTGCGGCGCAAGTTCCGCCGCAGCCTTGCACGCCCCTGGGCATCGACCCCATGAAGCGTGAAGACAGACTTGGACGTGTCGATAGCGATGCGCGTAATCTCATCCATGGACGGCTCCTGTTCGACTTTCGACAGCGAACCTTGGCACCAGATGCCGCGGGGCCGTCCACCCCAACGGCTTCGCACCGGCTGGAATCGCGCAAAAGCGCGATGCTGCGCGAGTAGCCGCGTGAAACGATGAGCTAGCAGGCTGCTGAAAAAGCCCCTCAAAGATCAGATTTCGTCTGTATTCGCCGCTGGTTTTGGATGCACAGGGCGATTTGCGGCCATTGTCCCGCTGCCGCAAGGCCGATCATGCGGCCTTGGGCGGTCTCCGGGCAGACTCATCCCGTCGCCAGCAGCCGCGGCAGCCGGATCAGGTTGTAAGCCGCTGCCTTGAGGACAAACGACCACTCGACCCGCTCCACCCCACGCAGCTTGGTCTGCGCCATGCCGCCCACCTCTTTGATCCAGCCGTTCGCCTCCTCGATCCGCTTGTGAATGATCTGGCTGAGCCGATAGCCCGCGTGCCGCGTCGTCCGCCCATCGATGTTCGAGCCGCGATGGGCGTTGATGTTCTGCGCCACCTGCGGGGTGACACCGATGGCGCGGCTTTGGGCCACAAACTTGGCGGTGTCGTAGTTCTTGTCCGCACCCACCGTCTTGTGGCCCGCGCCGGGCAGCGCCTCCAGCATCGCCAGCGCTGCTGCTGGCTCCGCCGTCCCGGTGGCATGCGTCAGGCAGGCGTCCACCACCAGGCCGTTCCTGTTCTCCATCACCAGATGTCCGGTAAACGCCAGCTTGGCTTCCTGACCGTCGGATTTGCGCGCCAGCCGAGCATCGGGATCGGTGGTCGAGGCATGCGTCTCGTTCGAGCGCTTCTCCCGGTGGAAGTTGCGTTCGCCGTTGCGTCCAGGTGCGGGCGGCTCATCGTTGCCGTCCTTGCGGCGGAAGCTCTTCATCGAGGCCCAGGCCTGGATCAGCGTGCCGTCGACTGAGAAATGCTCGTCCGATAGCAAGGCCTTGACCCGCGGCAGGTTCAGCACCGCCGCCAGGAACGCCGCCGCGATGTCACCCTCCAGCAACCGGTCGCGGTTGTGGCTGAACACTGTGGGCACCCACACCGGATCGTCCACCGACAAGCCGACGAACCAGCGGAACAGCAGATTGTAGTTCAGTTGCTCCATCAACTGCCGCTCCGAGCGGATGCTGTAAAACGCTTGCAGCAGCAGCGCACGGAGCAGTTGTTCGGGCGGGATCGACGGGCGGCCGTTCGCTGAGTAGAGCGCGGCGAATTGCTCGTCGAGGACCCGCAAAGCTTCATCGGCAACGCCACGGATCAGGCGAAGCGGGTGGTCTTTGGGAATCCGGCTCTCGGGGCGCACGTAGCTGAAAAGTCCATCCCGGCGCTGATCAAACCCACGCATCCCAAGCCGCTCCTTGCCGTCGATCCACAGCACGATCGAATCCGATACGCCCGCGTCGGGGCAAGGGGTTTTTCAGCAGCCTGCTAGAGCGCTAAAGCCTGGCCCGCAGCGCCGCGATCAGCGCCAACAAAGCCGGCGGCGTCTGCCGGCGGCTGGGATGATAGAGAAAAAACCCCGGAAACGTCGGTGAATACGCCTCCAGCACCCGTATCAGCCGTCCGTCGCGCAACGGTTCGGCGACCATGTCCTCGAAGGCATAGCCAACCCCCTGGCCAGCCAGCACGGCGGCCAGGATCAGGTCGCCGTCGTTGAACACCAGCGGGCCGTCCACCCTGACCTGGATCGGCTGGCCGTCCTGCATCAGCTCCCACGCCAGCAGTCCGCCGGCGGTCGCCAGCCGGTAGTTGATGCAGCGGTGCGCCTGCAGGTCCTGCGGCACCAGCGGCGCGCCATACCGCGCGAAGTAGTCTTGCGTGGCGACGATCGCCACCCGCACGTCAGGGCCGACCCGAACGGCGATCATGTCCTTGGCCACCTGCTCGCCGAAGCGGATCCCCGCATCGAACCGCCCGCTGACGATGTCGACCAGGCCGTCATCGATGATCACCTCCACCCGCACCTCCGGGTTCGCTTCCAGGAACGCCGGCAATGCCGGCCACAGCACGGCGACCGCCGCATGCTTGAAGGTAGTCAGGCGCACCGTGCCAGAGGGCCGGTCACGCAGCGTGCCCAGCCGGGTCAGACCTGCCTCGATGTCCTCAAACGCCGGCAGCAGCGTCTTCAGCAGTGCCTCTCCCGCCTCCGTCGGCGCCACGCTGCGGGTTGTACGCGCCAGCAGGCGCACGCCCAGCCTGGCCTCCAGGCTTTTGATGGCGTGACTCAGCGCCGACGGCGAAAGCCCAAGCTGCGAGGCCGCTCGGGAAAAGCTTCGTGTCTCCGCCACCACCGTGAATGTGGCCAGGTCGTTCAGGTCATCCCGCTTCATTGGTGCACACAATTCACAACTTCATGCGGATCCTCTCTTCTAATCGAACGGTGAACCAAGGGCCATCTGCCTCCCTACCGGCCTGACCACCATCGGCTCGCCGGCTCTTAGAGCGCGATCGTCTGAGGTTGGCTCAACCTCAGACGTGAATCGCCCTCTCAAACAACGAGAGTGAGAGCCTGAAGACTTCAACTTGAAGCCATCAGGCTCTAGAAGGAAGCAGCACCCATGCGCTACAAGCAGCTCGGCCGCACCGGCCTTTTTGTCTCTGAGCTCTGCCTCGGCACCATGACCTTCGGCGGCGGCGACGTCTGGGGCCTGATGGGCGATGTGCAGCAGCACGATGCCGACAGCCTTCTCGCCCACGCCCTGGCTGCGGGCATCAACTTCATCGACACGGCCGACATCTACGCCGCCGGCCGGTCAGAAACGATCACCGGCCAGGCGCTGAGGAACCTCGGCGTCAGACGCTCTGATGTGGTGCTTGGCGCCAAGGCCTATGGCGCCACCGGGCCCGGCCCGAACGACCGCGGCGCTTCACGCGGCCACATCATGGATGCCGTCCAGGCCAGCCTGCGGCGGCTGCAGGTCGACTACATCGACCTTTATCAGATGCATGGCTTCGACACTGTCACCCCGGTGGAGGAGACCTTGCGCGCCCTGGACGACCTGGTCCGCCAGGGCCTGGTCCGCTACGTCGGCATCTCCAACGCTCGCGCCTGGCAGGTGATGAAGGCGCTGGGCGTCTCGGACCGGCACGGCTGGGCCCGCTATGAGACGCTGCAGGCCTACTACAGCCTGGCTGGCCGGGATCTGGAACGTGACACCGTCTCGTTGCTGCAGGACCAGAAGCTCGGCCTGCTGGTCTGGAGCCCGCTGGCCGGCGGCCTGCTGTCCGGCAAGGTGTCCCGCCAGCAGACAGCACCCGAGGGCTCCCGCCGAGCCAACCTGCCATTCCCGCCGGTCGATGAGGATCGGGCATTCGCCTGCATCGATGCGATGCGCCCGATCGCCGCGGCGCATGGCGTCTCCGTCGCCCAGGTTGCCCTCGCCTGGCTGCTGGACCAGCCGCACGTCACCTCGGTCATCATCGGCGCCCGGCGGGTTGACCAACTGGCCGACAACATCGCCGCCACCGCCTTGCGCCTGTCCACGGACGAGGTGCGGGCGCTGGACGCCGTCAGTGCCCTGCCGCCGGAATACCCCGGCTGGATGTTCCCCGCGTTCATTGACCCGCAGCGCCATCCGGACGCGTCCGCTCCCGCGCCGTCCGCTGGCGCTGCCTGACCGTCGACCACCTCACCCAGGCGCTGTCGCCGGCGCCCCGCCTGCCAGCGCGACATCTCGAAGGCCGAGGTGCACATCCTCGACGCCAGCCACCCTCAGCCGCAAGGTCGCCGACCTGATTACGCCACGTAGCAACGCCGCGGAACACCACGGACTTTCGGGCGGAAGCAGAACAAGCCGCCCGCCTCAGGCTGTGCTTCAAGTTGTGCTTGGCTCAACTTGTCCGACGCCGTCGTAACAATCATCGTGTCCAAACCTGCGCCCACGAACGCGCACATGGTGGGCTGGCTGACCGGCAGCATGACGGTTTGATCCAGCGTCCCGTCGGGACGGTAGCGATGCAACCGGCCGCCGCCGTGCAGGGCGCACCAGTAACCCCCTTCCTCGTCAACGGCGGCACCATCGGGCAGGCCCAAATCCGGCGGTATCGCCGCAAACGCCTGTGCCTGTCCGATGACGCCATGTTGCACATCAAACGGGTGAGCATGGACAGACTGTTTTTGCGAGTGCGACAGGTAAAACACCGTCCCGTCCGGGCTCCAGGCCATGCCGTTGTGCAGTTCGGCTGCGTCCGGCTCCCGTCGCAAGCCGCCGGCAAACGTGAAGCTGTGCAGGCTGGACGGTTCCGCTGGGCATTTCACGCCCGGCATGGGATCGAACATGGTGCCGACCCAAAAGCGGCCGGCGCTGTCGCACGCGCCCTCGTTGAAACGGTGCCGTTCAGGGTCGAACGGCGGCTTGGCTACTTGGGTAAGGTCGCCGGTCGCCATATCAAGCAGGAACAACCCCTGTCGAAGCGCAACCAAAGCCCGGTTTGTGTGCTGAACCAGGGCAAACCCGCCGATGTCCGAGGAAACACGCCACGCCTGGTCCCTCCACGTCGCGAGATCAAGCCGGTGCAACGCAGGCGCTTTTATATCGATCCAGTAGACCGCATTCTCCTCCGCAACCCAGGTTGGGGATTCCGCGATGATCGCATGGGCGTCGAGAACAAGCTTCAGGTCCATGCGGTTCCTCCCGATCCGAAGGCTTGCTGAACGCGGTGGCAAGCTGCAAGCCGGCTTCACCAAAGCAAGGCCACCATCAGATCGCCGGTTGGGAACGCCTATTCGCTTCCGGCGTAATTAGAGCATGATCCGCGTAGGTTGCATCACACGGAGCGGTGAATCACGCGATCAAACAACGAGTTAGAGCGGGGTCCGTGAGCCAAGGCGATCGGACACCGCTCTAAAGACCATGCCGGGAGAATATCATGGCCATGAACGTTAGCGACTTCGTTTGGCATCGCTTGGGCGAATGGGGGATCAAGCGGGTCTACGGCTATCCCGGCGACGGGGTCGGCGGCTTGGATGTCGCGCTTGAGCACGCCAAGGAGAAGATGCAGTACGTCCAGGTGCGGCACGAGGAGATGGCCGCCTTCATGGCCTCCGCGCATGCCAAGTTCACCGGTGAAGTGGGCCTTTGCTACGCAACCTCCGGGCCGGGCGCCATCCACCTCCTGACCGGCCTGTATGACGCGAAGATGGACCATGTCCCGGTCGTCGCAATCATCGGGCAGCAGGCGCGCACGGCGATCGGCGCCCATTACCAGCAGGAAGTGGATCTGCAGTCGCTCTTCAAGGACGTCGCCGCCGATTATGTGGCGATGGCCAGCGTACCGTCCCAGGTCAGGCACCTGATCGACCGCGCGGTCCGGATCGCCAGCACCAGGCGCACGGTGACCTGCGTCATTCTGCCCAACGACCTTCAGGGTCTCGCATACGAAGACCCGCCTTTGGTGCATGGCACGACCCATACCGGCGTCGGCTACGCAGGTCCGGCGCAGCTTCCCAATGAAGCGCTCCTCCGTGAGGCGGCCGACGTGCTGAACGCCGGCAAGAAGGTGGCAATCCTGGTCGGCGCGGGCGCGCTGCAGGCGACGGACGAGGTGATCGCGGTTGCCGAAAAGCTCCAGGCCGGCGTTTCGAAGGCGCTGCTGGGCAAGGCAGCCGTTCCCGATGACTTGCCCTTCGTCACTGGCGGTCTGGGCCTGCTCGGCACCAAGCCGTCGTGGGACATGATGCAGGGCTGCGACACCTTGCTTATGGTGGGTTCGGCCTTTCCCTACAGCGAGTTCCTGCCCAAACCCGGCAGTGCACGCGGCGTGCAGATCGACATCGATGGCACCATGCTGAGCCTGCGTTACCCGATGGAAGTGAACATGGTTGGTGACAGCGCGGTGACATTGCGAGCGCTGCTCCCGATGCTGCGGCAGAAGACAGCCGATCGCTGGCGGCAGGGCATTGAAAAGGACATCAAGGACTGGTGGCAGACGCTGGAAGAACGCGCTCTGCAGTCCGCCGAACCGATCAACCCGCAGCGCGTCTTCTGGGAATTGTCCAAGCGGCTGCCGGCGAACTGCATCATGACCGGCGACAGCGGGTCCGTCGCCAACTGGTATGGTCGCGACATCAAGATGCGCCGCGGCATGATGGGCTCCCTGTCCGGAAGCCTGGCTTCACTGGGTGCTGCGACCCCTTACGCGCTGGCGGCCAAGATGGCCTTCCCCGAGCGCACCGTCATTGCCTTCATTGGCGACGGCGCGATGCAGATGAACGGCCTGAACGTGATGATCACCATCTCCAAATACTGGCGCGAGTGGTCAAACCCGCATTTGGTCGTGATGGTGCTGAACAACCAGGACCTGAACCAGGTGACGTGGGAGGAGCGCGTGCAGTTGGGTGTTGGCAAGACCGAGTCCACCCAATCCATCCCGGACATGGCCTATCACAGCTATGCGGAGCTGCTCGGCCTGAAGGGCATCGTCTGCCGGGACCCGGAACAGGTCGGCGCGGCCTGGGACGAGGCGCTTGCCGCCGACCGTCCCGTGATCCTCAACATCTACACCGACCCGAACGTGCCGCCGCTGCCGCCCCACATCACCCTGAAGGACGCCAAGAACTTCATGAGCATGACGCTGAGCGAACCGGAATTGGGCAGCGTGTTGAAAAACAGCGCCAAGGAAGTGTTGGCCCACGTACTGCCCGGCAAGAACTGAGGCGTGACCGGATTCATCCAGGCGGCCACATTATGCGAAGCCTGGCACGTCGATCTCTCGGCCCACTGCGCCCCGGCGCTGCATCGGCACCTCGGCTGCGCCGCACCGCGCTTTCGCCATTGCGAGTGGTTCCATGACCATGCCCGGATCGAACAGATGCTGTTCGATGGCGCTCCCGTTCCGCGCAACGGCAGTATCGAGCCTGACCTTGGGCGCCATGGTTTGGGCTTGGCCCTGAAGCAAAGCGACGCAGACCAGTTTGCCGTCGGAGCCGCGTGACGATGCCGCGAAACCCCACGCCTATCCTGACATCGGGCCTTGCCGCCGTTGGCCTGGCCACCCTGCTGCTGACGCGGCGGGGACAGGCGCCGAGCCTGGCGCCCCAGCTCGCCGAGACTCTTCCCGTCGTGCTCTCGACGGCCCCCCGCCGCCTTGATCGTGCTTCCGGCACAGCGGCGGCGCGGCGCCTGAACCGTGCCGCTGGCGTGCTGGCTGCGTCCGTTTTGGCCGATAGCGCGGTCGAGCACTACCGGGGCTCGTTCCACAACCGCGCCATGATCACGCCGCTGGTCACCGCCGGCCTGTCTTTGGCCATCAGCGTGCATGGCAACGCGGACCCCCGTCCACGGGCGCACCGCGTCAGGGACGTGGTCTATGCCGGTGCGGCGCTGACCGGCCTCGTCGGAACAGCCTTTCACATCTACAACATCAGCCGCAAGCCGGGCGGCCTGAGCTGGCTCAACCTGTTCTACGCCGCCCCCGTTGGCGCGCCGGCCGCCCTCAGCCTGTCCGGGGCAATGGGCTTCCTTGCGGAACGGGTGCGCGACACCACGCCGGGTCTGTCGCCCACGGTCGCCGGCCTGTCGGCAGGCCGCGTGGTCGGCCTCGCCACCAGCGTCGGTCTGCTGGGAACGGTGGGGGAGGCGGGATTGCTGCATTTCCGCGGCGCCTACCAGAACCCGTTCATGTACGCGCCCGTTACCATACCACCCGTCACGGCGGCGCTGCTGGGCGCCGCGGCGTTGGGTCGTACCGGGCAGCCTCGCCGCCTGCTGCGCTTTTGGCTGCGGCTGACCGCACTGCTCGGCTATGCCGGCGCCGCCTTCCATTTCAGGGGCGTGGTGCGGCAGATGGGCGGTTGGCGCAACTGGACCCAGAACCTGCTGAACGGTCCTCCCATTCCGGCGCCCCCGAGTTTTGCCGGGCTTGCGCTCGCCGGTCTCGCGGCACTCGGCCTGTTGGAGGACCACCCCGATGACTGAACGCGACCTTGGGCGCTATCCCGGCTACGACGTCATGGCCAAGCAGTGGTCCCCGTCCTGGAACGCCATCACAAGAGAGGTAATCCAGGCCCGCCTGGCCGTGCCTCGTGAGCCGCGGTTCTTTTCCGCTGATGAATGGCAGACCCTGGGCGCGGTTTGCGCGCGGATCATGCCGCAGCAACCGGACCAGCCGCAAATTCCACTTCCGGCCTATGTCGATGCGAAAATCACCGAAAAGCACCTCGACGGCTATCGCTACGCCGAGCTGCCGGAGCAAGGTGAGGCGTGGCGCCGGGGCCTGGCTGCCTTGGACCAGGAAGCGCGGGCGGCCCACGGCGGCCGCTTCCATACCCTCTCGTCCGACGTCCAGGACGCTCTACTGCGCCGGATGCAGGCGGGAGAACTGACATCGGACGCTTGGCAAGGCATGCCCTGCAAGCCCTTCTTCGAACACCGGGTGATCGCCGACATCACCCACGCCTACTACGCCCACCCCACCGCCTGGAACCAGATCGGCTTTGGTGGCCCAGCCAGCCCGCGCGGCTATGTCCGCATGGGCATGGACCGGCGCGACCCATGGGAAGCGGCAGAGGCGCACCCGGGCCAGGAAGCACGCGCGCGGCGGGAGAACGGGCGTGTCGGCTGACCCGTTCGCCGCCCCCAGGGGAACAGCCGGCCGGGCCCCCGATGTGTTCAAGCCGGGTGGCTGGCTGCCGATGCGCCAGTTTCAGGAGGATGAGCCGGTCGATTTTGTCGTGGTCGGCACCGGCGCGGGCGGCGGCCCGCTGCTGGCCGGCCTGGCGGAAGGCGGCTTTTCCGTGGTCGGCTTCGACGCCGGACCGTGGTTTCGGCCACTGGAGGATTTTGCCTCGGACGAGCAAGCGCAGAACAAGCTGTACTGGAACGATACGCGCGTGGTCGACGGCGCAAACCCCATGGTCATGGGCGGCAAGAACAGCGGCAAGGCCGTGGGCGGCAGCACCGTCCATTTCGCGATGGTTTCGCTGCGCTTCCGTCCCGAGTGGTTCAAGTCGCGCAGCGTGCTCGGCTACGGCGCCGATTGGCCGCTCGATTGGCGGGAAATGTGGGACTACTACACGAAGGCGGAGCAGGCGCTGAAGATTTCCGGCCCGGTTACCTATCCGTGGGGACCCAAGCGGCCCCGCTATCCCTATCGTCCGCATGAACTCAATGGCGCCGCCGAGTTGCTCGCCCGCGGCGCCGAGGCGCTGGGCTACAAGTGGACGCCGACGCCCCTAGCCACTGTCTCGGCTCCGCGCGGAGAATCGCCGCCGTGCGTCTATCGCGGCTTCTGCCGCTTCGGCTGTTCGACCAACGCCAAACAGAGCCAGCTCGTTACCTTCATCCCGCGCGCGGTCGCGGCCGGGGCGGAAATCCGCGACCTGGCGATGGTCGGACGCATCGAGGTCGACGCTTCCGGCCGCGCGACCGGCGTGCACTACATGCGCGAGGGCCGCTGGCGGTTCCAGCGTGCCAACAACGTCGTGGTCGCGGGCTACGCGGTCGAGACGCCGCGGCTGTTGCTCGCCTCCGCGACGGACCGTTACCCGGACGGCCTTGCCAACAGTTCGGGTTTGGTCGGCAAGAACCTGATGACGCAATCGAATCAGGCGGTGTTCGGCACCATGGCGCAGGAGGTGCGCTGGAACAAAGGGCCGCCCTCCTTGTCGATCACGGAGCATTGGAACTACGAAGACCGGAAGGACTTCTCCGGCGGCTATTGCTGGATGGCGCAGGGTCCGCTGCCCATCGAATGGGTGACGGTGCAGACCGGCTCCCGCGGCCTGTGGGGCCAGGCGCTGATCGACGAGATGGCAAAGTACAATCATCAGGTCGGCCTCAAGATGGTCGGCGAGATGCTGCCCGACGAACGCAACGCCGTGACCCTCGCCGATGAGCATGACCAGTATGGCCTGCGCGTCGCCCGCGTTACCTACAGTTGGGGCGACAACGACAAGGCGTTGATCCAGCATGCGCTCGGCCAGATGCAGGCAAGCCTTGAGGCCGTCGGCGCGCAAGACATCTTCCGGCAGGAAAACGACACCAACCACCTTGCCGGCACCGCCCGGATGGGCAGCAATCCCCGAAGCAGTGTCGTGGATGCGGATTGCCGAAGCTGGGATATTCCCAATCTATGGGTCTGCGATGGTTCCATCTTCCCGACGACTGGCGGCGTAAACCCGTCTTTGACCATCACTGCAATCGCAATGAGGACGGCAGACCGGATCAAGGCCCTGGCATCGCGCGGTGAGCTTGAGAAGCGGACGAAGGCGTATTCTCTATAACGCAACGACTTGCTGGACCGCCTCACGCTGATTAGTAACACTCAGCGCGGCCCAGCCTGTTGTTTCACAAGCAACTTTGTTGACCGACCGTGCCAGCCACGCCGACCTTGCCCCAAATCACTGCCGGCTGGCCGCTGCGATGAACCACCGTGCGGTTGCCGGCGCACCGACCTCGAAGGGCGTCACATCCGACCAGAAGCGCTGCCTGAACTTGCTGCCGTCCACCTCATACCGCCGGTCCCAAGTAAACCCGACGTCCGCCACCTCCTTCATCAAGCGGGAGAAGACACCCAGCGCCGGCAGCAACCCTAGCGGGATGGCGTTCAGCCGCGGTTTCAGGCCAGTGGCCGCGGCACCCAGCCCCAGGATCGCCCGCGGCGTGCGGATCGGCGCGCAGGGCATGTTCCAGACCTGCCCGAACGCATCGTCCGGCGCATCCAGCAGCGTCACTGCCGCCCGCGCAATGTCCGGCACATACGCGAAGTCATGTGGCGTGTCGGGCGGCGCAACCAGCAGTGCGGCCTTGCCTTCCGCCAGTCGGCCAAACCCGGTGCTGCCGATGTGGGAAGCCAGCACACCCGGCCCGTAGAAGTCCGGGCAGCGCAGTGCGGCCAGCCGCACCCGGTCCCGCGCCGCCATCCAGATGCCGGCAACCTCCGTCAGGATCGCCGGCTTCGCGCCCATCCGGCTCAGCGGCATGTCCTCCCGCCGCGGCGCGTCCTGCGGACCCAGTTGGTACAGGTTGTCCATGAAGACGATCCGCGCACCAACGCCTGCGCACGCCTCCACGACGTTGCTCATCGTCCTCGGCCACGCCAGGCGCCACACCCGCGAATCATAGGGAAAGCCGATCGCCAGCACGACCTGCCGCGCGCCCTGCACAGCCTGCCGCACGGCGTCCGCCTCCTGCACGTCGCAGCGCATGAAGCAAGCGCCCTGTGGCAGCTCCGCCGGGCGGTTGCGCTGCGCTATGCGGACAGGCTCGCCCCGCGCCAGCAGCGTCTGGGTGACCAGCCGGCCAATGCTCCCGTAGCCGAAAACCACCGTCAGTCCTTGCATGGTTGCTGCTCCTCTGCTGTTGCCAGCCCGGCTGCGTCACGGCAACGGTGCCGGTTCTGGTCTGTTCGATCAGCCTCAGATGGCAGTGCACCGCCGATAAGGAAATTGCTGAATTATGTGGGGTCGCTATAGAGAAATCCATGAACACTGACCCAAGCTGGGACCTCTACCGCAGCTTCCTTGCCGTGCTTCAGGAAGGTTCCCTGTCCGCCGCCGCCCGCCGCCTCGGCCTGACCCAACCCACCATCGCCCGGCACGTCGACATGCTAGAGGCCGCGGTCGGCACCGACCTGTTCCTCCGCTCCCAGCGCGGCCTGATCCCAACCGACACCGCGCTCGACCTCACGCCCTATGCCGAGACCCTAAGCGCCACCGCCGCCGCCCTGGTCCGCACCGCCAGCGGCCGCCGCAACCAGGTCTCCGGCAGCGTCCGCATCAGCGCCAGTGAGGTCGTCGGCATCGAGCACCTGCCGCCGATCCTGACCCGCCTGCGCCGCCGCCATCCCAGCCTCGTGGTCGAGCTTGTCCTGTCAAACGCCGTTGATAACCTGCTGCGCCGCGACGCCGACATCGCCGTGCGCATGGTCGAACCGGTGCAGCAGGCTTTGCTCGCCCGCCGCCTGCCGTCCATTCCGCTGGGCCTGCATGCCCACGCTGCCTACCTGCATCGGCGCGGCACACCCACATCGCTGCAGGACCTTCAAGGCCACGACCTGATCGGCTTCGACCGCGAGACCCCGGCGATCCAGGCGCTGCTCGACCGCTTCCAGCCGCCCGGCTGCTCTCTCTTCGCGCGCTCCGCATTCGCACTGCGCGCCGATAGCGACCTTGCCCAGTTGGCAGCCATCCGAACCGGCTTCGGCATCGGCCTGTGCCAGGTGCCCGTTGCCCGCCGCGATCCGGACCTCGTGCACCTGCTGGCGAATGAGGTCGCCCTGGACCTCGGCCTGTGGGTCGTCATGCATGAGGATCTGAAGACCAGCGCCCGCTGCCGCGCCGTGTTCGACGCCCTGGTGGAAGGCCTCGCCTCTTTCCATCCGTCCGCGGCACCGGCGGCGCAACCGGGCGGAGCCGCCGCCGTTCACGCCCACGGTCTCAGCTTGACAGGGGAAGCACCATGCCGCGCGGCGACAAGTCAGCCTACACCGACAAGCAGAAGCGACAGGCGAGGCACATTGAAGACGGCTACGAACAGCGGGGCATGTCCGAACCCGAAGCGGAGCGGCGAGCCTGGGCCACGGTGAACAAGGAGACCGGCGGCGGCAAGAAAAGCGGCAGCGGACGCGCCCGGCCGCACACTGCCCCCAGCAATCAGGCCGAGTAGCCGCCCCGGTTGGCGTCCGGTCAGGTGCTCTTCGCACTGACCGGAGCCGAGCGCCGCATGACTGCCCGCCTGCTGCAGCCAAACGCCCGGCGGCTGCGGCAGTCCTTTACCGGACTGACGCGCTCAGGTGGTTTGCGCGCGAGTCAGGTCGTAGGTCACCGTAGAGGCACCGACGCTCGATCCGGCCGCGGCTTGCTCCGTATCCGTAATGGCAATCTGACTGAAGTTCAGCGTCAAGACCTCTGTGGGACGGTCGTTTCCATGCGCGTCATTGATCAGCGCGCTGATGATCGCGTCTGTCAGCGCGATGGAGCGGAAAACGGCTTCCTGCCCTTTTTCGACCCGGGTGAACTCCAACGTGCACGCCAGTGCCTCGCCAACAAAGGCATTCTGCGCAATGTTCGAGCTTGCCGAATCAATGAGCTTTTCAACCGTGACTTCGGTTACATCGGCAGAGGTCGACTCGCGGTTTTTGCCAATCCCCACCGCGCTCCGGACGGTGCGCGACATGCCCCAGTCTATCTCGATCAACTCGATCCATTGCTTGTGACCTGCCTCGGTGACATCGCCGGTCGCACTGCCGAGCTTCATGTAGACTGCCATCGCTTGACACCTTTTCGCCGCTTGTCCGGATGTCTGCCGCAACTCTCAGGATCATCCACCAGTCACCTGATAGACACTGGTGCTTACCGTTGTATTGCCAGAAAGCCCTTCTCGATTGCTGATGTAACCATATCGGCGGCTCGCTGGAACAGGGGCTGTCGAACCTCTACCGGCGTTGGGCCGTCGCCTGTCTGGCCACTGTCGCTCCTCGGCACAAACCATGTGTCATCTGTAACACCGATGCCCGAAGCGATCATCAACAGGTAATAGACATGGCTCAGATGTGGTTGGACCAAGCACATCGGGAATGGACACCCGGTAGCGAACCTCGTGCAAAGGATTTGGACCATGCCGCCAGTCTGGGAAGAATCAACCAACCCCATCCGTCAGATAGGTTCAATACCGCGCCGTCCGACTATTGACACAGTCGCTACCGGGGCCGTCAGGTGCGGCTATCAGTATACGCCCGTATTGGTAAAGAACACGAATGGGAAGCTGACCTGCGTTGAGAGCGGCAACGCAAACGGTTCTTATCTTTTCGGCGAGGATAACACCATTACGCTAGCGGATATCGATTCCCGCAGGCCAATTGTTGTAAGTGGCGGCTACAGCGGTTGCAGGTTCAGAGTGTTCCAGACCGGCAAGGGTCAATTCACGTGCATGCATATCTACAATCCAGGAACGGCTTCCAGGCTGCCCCATGTTGCCGACCGATACGTCGGGATAAGTAACGGCAAGGAGATCGCGACGTTGGGCTCGCTTGGGCTGGCTGGCCCGAGCGGCTGTGACGGCGTGTGGTTTACCTGCCAGCTCGTTTCGGCGAATACGGTTCGGATCTCCAGATTGGAGGTAGGCAAGACCGGGAACGTCCTTGGCCAGGTCGTCGGAATGTTCCCTGGTCATTCGTTCCGGTAAGCGTTCTCAACGGCGCGACCAGCGGCGCACGTACCGCCGCCTCAGCAGGCCGGCAAAGTAACCCGCCTGGCCAAGCACCAGCATCGTCATCAGCGGCCTGTCCTCGGCGCTTCGCCGCAGCCACGCAGCGAACGAGTTTGCGGCACCCATGACGTGCGAGACGGCCTCGTTCAGCAGGTCATCGACTGGCCCTGGGCCATGCCTGTCCAAGTCGCGCGCCAGCCTGTCGAGTTGTTCGTCCACAACCTTGTACCCTTCGCCGCTGAAGACCGTGCCTGCTGCCGGCACGTCAACGCAGGAAGCCCGCCGCGGTTGTTCGGTCAAGAAATAACAAGTCGCACCATTGGAACCGTTCCTCAGGCCGCTGCCCTTGTCCAGCTCGAACCAGACAAAGACGCTTTCCCACGTCAGCCTCAAATCCCAAGTACGGCCATCGCCTCCCGCGCATCGACAATGCCGCCGCCCATCCTGTGGTCCCAGTCCGGCGCCCCATTGGGCTTGCGGGCATTCTTGATCAGCGCCGCCTTCAGCTCCGCCGGCGTCAGGCTGTCCTGGCCGCAACCCACCCCGCTGCGCAAGGCCGCCACCACACCCGCCGTCATCGCGCAGGCAGCCGAGGTGCCCGAACTCAGCAGCCGCGCGTCATACGTCTCGCAGAACTGGCTGGGCGCGCACACGTCCGGTTTCTCGGCCGCCAGCAATTCAGGACCCGGTCCCTGCGAGGAATATCCCAGCCAGGTCTCGTCCGCCCGCACCGCCCCGGCGGTGATCACCAGCGGATGCGCATTGGCCCCCCAAATACTGTGGCCTGGCCCACGGTCCCTTCCGCCGCACAGCCCTTCCGGACAGAATTCGCCGCAGTTGCCGGCGGAAAAAATGATGTCCAGCCGATCCGTCTCCACCGCCCGCGTGACCAGGTTGATCATTGGGTGGCCGCCAATTTCGGTGTTCCTGACATAGCTGCCGGTCGGGTCGCTGCTTGTGTCGAACACCCCCCAGGCGTTCACCAGCACCCAGCATTCAGGCGGCTCCGTCAGCCCGCGACGGGCCACGATCTCCTGCAGCAGGCTCTCATAGGCGGCCTGCAAGGTGCTGATGAAAACCTGCACGTTCGGCGCGGTGGTGACGGGAACCGCCGGCACGTCGAACAACCGGGCATCGGGCGCAAGATCCAGGATGCTGCGCGCGATCATCATGCCGTGCGACCTGGGTGGCGCGGAACCTGCCGGCAGCACCAGGTCCATGTCGATGTAATGATCCAGGCCGCCGCCCCAGTTCTTCGGCGGGATCTGATCCTTGTCCAGACCCTCGTCGATGATGACGACATTGACCGACTGTCCCCGTAACGACCTCTCCCTCAGCGCATCGGCATGAACAGTGCGCCGCGCCTGGCTCCGATGGCCGAATATCGCCGACCTCGCCTGGCCCGGGCACCAATGATCGGCAACCGCGGCACCTGGGTCCGACCCGCTGCCATGGAAGCTGTTGCCCTCGTCATCAAGTTCGATGTGTCGATGCTCATTGGTCAGCCGCAGAAACACATGCGCCAGCGCCGTGTCACGCACCCGGTAGACGATGATCAACTCGTCCGGCTCGATGTCCCGCGGCACGACCACGGCGGCGCGGGTCGTCACCGCCCGCCGGCCGACAAACGCCGCCCGCCAGTCCAGCGACGGCGTCGCAATTGCCTCGATCCCCTCGATGAAAGGCTCCAGCTCGACCGGCGGCTGGTCGCTGTCGTCTTGCCGGCGTTCCAGCAGCACCGCGATCAGCCGCAGGGTGAATTCGGTCAACCGCCGAAGATCCTTGCGGCGATACAGCGCCAGCAGCGCGTCCGTCTTCTTGAATACCACATAGACACGGAGGTTCGACTTCTGCGTCACGGCCTCGCTCCCATCCGGCGTCCATCTTTCCGGGCCCAGTGGCATGCGGCAACCGGCCCACAGGCAAACGCCTTGTTCTGCCCATCACCCGCTGTTCTTCCGGCCAAACGGTTGCACGGATCTGTCACACTGCCAAGCACGCATCGGCCGTCCGCCAACCGCCACAACAGAACTATGCCGGATGGCACGCCCCCAGCGCAGCCGCCTCACCGCGGGATCGGCGCCCCTGCCAGCCGCACGTCGGCATCGCTCCGCGCCGCATCGGCCCCGCAAGCTCCACCACCGTCCGCCCTGCCGCGGCTGAGACGTTGTCCGCCAGTTCCATAAGCGCCGCGGCATCGATCGTCGCCACCATCCCCCCCGACATCCCGATCCAGCCGGCGTCACGCCACAACCCCAGATACTTGTTGGCGAACTCGCGGCTCATGCCCGCCATCAGCGCCAGTTCCCCCTGCGACAGCCGCAGCTTCAGGCACGACACCTCGCCACGCCCGGATTGACCGCCGGATGCGGGCAGCCGGGCCAACAGCAGCAGCGCCTTGGCAAGCCTGGCCGGTGCTGGCCGGGTGCGGCTGTCCACCAACTGCTCGGCCACGCCCTGGTGACGCTCCAGCGCCCGTCGCAGCATCGACAGCAGCGCGTCTGGCCGTCGGGCAACGATCTGCCGGAACGGCCGGGCATCAATCGTCAGCACCCGGCAGGGCGACAGGGACGTGACATTGGCATCATGCATCGCCTGCTGCTGGATCGCCTGCAGCACCAGCAGTTCGCCGACGCCGCGTCCCGGCCCGACCAGCTCCAGGAAGACCTCACTGCCATCGGCCAGCAGTGCCGAGAGCTTCAGATAGCCTTCCAGCACGAATACCACATGCCCGAGTGGGTCGCCCTGGCGGCAGATCCCCTGCTGGCGCTTGAAGAAACGGATCCTGGCCCACCGCATCAGTTCCTGCCGGTCCGCATCTGGCAGCGCCCGCAGCGCCGCATCCGTTGCAAACAGCCGCCGCACCGCTGGGTCGGTATCAGCCGCCGATGCGGGCAAAGCCGTCGGCCGGAAGCCATCGGTCTGCCTGCCCGGATCCGGAAATCGATCGCGGATGGCCGGCAGTGCATTCAGAACAGCCATGAGCATTCCCCTAGAGCGGCTTCGCGCAGGCTGGAATCGCGCAGAAGCGCGATTGTGCGCGAGTAGCCGCGTGAAACGATGAGCGAGAGCGGTTCTACCCTGGTGGAACCGCGCTAGGGGCTTTGTGCCCCATGGGCCAGGGATTAGCCGCACCCGGTCAGACCAGCGTCTAAAGCCGCGTCAAAATCGCCGCCGCCAGCGTCAAAAATGCTCTCGCGACGCCGCCTAACGCCGCCCCGCGCCGGCTGGCACTATGCCGCGCCGGCTGGCCCGTCACTCCGGATAGCCAGCCGCCACCAGAAGCTCGCCATACCGCCGCAGCCGGCCGACATCCTGATAGGGAAGATCGTTCAGCACCGCCCCGATCCGCCGGTTCGGCGACAATGCCTGCATCTGGCGGGTGATCTCCCGCGCTTCCCGCAGCCGCCCCAGCGCCATCAGCGACGCCGCGGTGAAACCGCGTGTGCCCGCCCAGATCGTTGTCGTTGCAAGTGCACGCTGGCCCCACTCCGCCGCCTGTTCGTGCTCGCCTGCCGTGTAGTGCGCGACGCACAGCGCATAGTAGAACTTATAGGCCTCGCGGTCATACGGCGACAGCTCCAGCGCGCGGGTCGCCTGACGCAATGCCTCGGCTGGCTCCCCGGCATAGGCATGGCACAGCCCGCTCAGCGCCCAGGCAATCGCCGAGGACGGCGTCAGGTCCAGCGCCCGGCGAAACAACTGCTTGGCGGTGGCCTTGTCGCGCAGGGCGGACGACATCTGATGACCATAGGAAACCAGCGCGCGCACGTTGTTCACGTCATGCCGCAGCGCCGTCTGCGTCAGCCACTCGATCGCGCTGATGTTCCGTGCCCGGTCACTGGTCCAGTTCTCCTTGACCATGATGTTGTGCCAATCCGCCGCCAGCGCATACGCCTCGCCATAGCCCGGATCTTCCTCTATCACCTCATCCAGCAGCGTCTTCGCCTCGTTTAGCTGGCCGCGGTCCAGCAGCGTGATGTGCTCGCGGCTCAACAGGATCTTCTCATACACGCTCAGCACGTTCGGCCGCTTGCCGCGGATCCGCCGCAGCTCTGTCTCGCGCACCTGCGGCGCCAGCTTGTTCACCAACTGGGCGACGATGCGGTCCTGGTCGTCGAAGCTGAATTCCGGATGGATGTAGTCGTTCAGCGGCGGGAACACCGCGCTGGTCTCAGCCTCCGTCAGCTCGGTTGTCAGCCGCAGCCGGTCGCCCGCCGAACGCAAGGTGCAGATCACCAGGTACCGGGCATCCAGCCTCCGCCCCACCGCGCGGGTGTCCAGCGCCGGATCGCGCAGGTCGAACGTCGAACCATGAGAGATGACCGTCAGTTCCCGCAGCCCGGCCAACTGGCCAATGATGTCGGCGGTGATCCCGTCGCTGAGATGGCTCGCCAGCTTCCGGTCCAGGAACTGCCGCAGCGGCAGCACCGCGATCCGTGGCGGCCCGTTGTCCCCCGCCGCCGCCGGCACCGTCAGGCGCGCCGGCGCATCGGGCACGCCGGCGAGGGACTGGTCCCGCACGCGCGCGATCAGCGCTTCGGTTTCCGCGGCAGGGGCGACATCCAGCTCTCGCCGCAACAGCGCCTTGGCATCGGTATGGACGCGCAGCGCATCTGCCCGGCGGCCGACCAGGGCATAGAAGGTGATCAGCCGGCGGTGCGTGTCCTCCCGCAGCGGATCGATCCGCGACATCCGCTCGGCAATGGCCAAACCTGTCTCGGTGCCGCCGGCATCCGCCGCTTCGTCCGCGCATCGGCCCAGCGCGGTCAGCACGTCCGCTTCCAGCGACCGCCTGACACCGGCCAGAAAATCGTCGAACTCGGCAGAGATCGGCGGGAAGCCGTGCAGCAGGGGTGCGACGTAAAGCCCGCTGATCGCCTGCCAGGACCGCCACGGCACCGCCCGCATCAGCGCCTGCAGTTCATCCAGGTCGCAGACCACCCGGCGGGCTACCCAGCACAGCGTGTTGTCCCGTGAGATGATGGCTTCCTCGCCGCCAAACCCGTCGCGGCGCAGGACATAAAGCTCCTGCTTCAGGCTGTTCCTGGCCTGTTTCTCGTTGCGGTCCGGCCACAACAGCTCACTGACCGCCTCGCGCGTCACCGGCCGGCCCGGGTGCAGCGCCAGGAATGCAGCCAGAGCCTGCGCCTTCAGCGGCAACGGCACCGGCACCCCATCGCCGTTGTGCAGCACGAAAGCCCCTAGCAGCCTCAGGTGCGTCAGCCGGGCATCTGCCTCCATTCCTCGCAAAGCTCCATCCGGCAGTGGCGCATCCTCATCGTCCGTGCAGGCTCGCATGGCCAGGCCTTCGGCGACATGGCTGCGGGCCGGTTTCTTCTGCCTGGTGTCCGGTCGCACGGAAGTGCCGCCCGCGCGCCGCCCGGTGAACCGGCCACTTCTGAGCAAACCGACGTATTGCCCTTGATGATGGGCGACGCCAGGAATGACGCAGACGAAATCACTATAGCGCTGATGCAACCTGGGTAAATACGCCCCGCACGGCCGCCGCCGTCACGCCGTGGCGGTTGGCAAACGTTCCGGCCGGCGCCTCGCATCAAGCCGGCCTCAACGATCAACGTAACGAAACGATTTCCCCGTCCGCAGCATCGGGGCGCCGCATGCCTGCAATGATTTCTTGGCTGGCGCTGATTGCCTTGCTTCAATACTATCCGGCGCGAGTAATACCGGCAGCCCGAAGGGACTAAGGGATGCTCACAAGTCATTTCGTGATGCGTTCGAGCAGACGGCCTTGATGGATAGCGGCAAATCGTTGCAAGCCGTTTTGCATGGTGATGGGTCCGGGCGGCTTACCGTAGCAGTTCCAGCCGCCAAGGCGGGCGATCACCCAACTGACGCGGGCCAGGCTGCGCGGCGGATGCGGATTTTTCTGCCGCTCTGTCCTGCCTTCCAGGCTGGGCGTCAACGCCTCGACGGTGTCGATCTCGGCCTGATTGAGCAGGTGCGCGGCCGGTTGGGCATGCGTGCCATCCCGCTCCTGTACGAGTTGCAGGACCGCGCAGGCCGCTTTCACCGCGGCGGCGGTCAGTTTTGCCAGCCGCTCGGCCGCGGTCATCTGACTGTCCTCCAACCGCAGTCCTTGCGTCTTCAGAATGCGGAAGAGTTGCTCGATGCACCAGCGCTGCTGATACCACGCCACGATCTGCCAGGCCTCGGCCGCCTGGCCCACCGCATGTGTCGTCAGCAACCGCCAGTGGATCGGCTCGGCCCCCGCCGGCGGATCCACCTCGCGCACGTCGATCACGGTCAAGCGCACGGCGTTCGCCAGTTGACGGTCCTTCTCGTTGGGCGAGCGCCGGATCGCCACCGTGCCAAAGCGCAGTGCCACCCGTGCCTCGCGCGCGGCTTGCGGCGCCCGCGCGGGCAACGTCAAGCTTCGCGTGCCGCTCAGCGGTAAGCGGTCGGCCGTGGCAAACAACATGGTGCCATCAGACAGCTTGCGGTCCACCCGCACGCGGCCCAGCGCATGGCAGTTCTCGCCAGGCACACGTGCCCAAAGCGGATACATATCCCCCTCGCGGTCACTCACCACGGTGACCATCGCAGCGCCCGCCAGCGTCGAGCGCGCTCGCTGCGCTGTTTGCACCCAGCGACGCGATTCCCGCTCCGTCAGGGGTCGCGCCCATTCGGGCGAGCCGACAAAGCCAGGGCGGTTCCACACCACCCCGCCCACCAGACCCAGACAGGCGCCATCCGCTGCGCCCACCGCCAGCATGACATGCGCCAAAAGCCCATGCGCCGTGCCGTCATTGATCGGACCGAGGCCACGGCGGCTGGTGCGCGAGGGCGAAACGCCACATCCCCGGCGCGGCGCCGTGCGGGCTTCATCGCCTGTCGCGAAGCTCAGGGCGGTGGTGTCAGGGACGGCTTCGCCGTCCTCCCCTCCGGGGGATCGCCTTGCGATGGATCGCCAGTACATGCCGTCCCGCCACCGCGCTCGCGGTCGTCTCGCTCCAGCTATCGACAATGCCGGCTGTGGTCACCTTGGGGTTGGCAAAGAAGCGGCCTATACGCAACTCCCCGCCACGATCGCCACCCAACCGCCGCAGGCAGACGGTCTTGTGCCGCACCATGCCGGCAAACAGCGCAGCCCCCCTTTATCGAGACGCGCATCGCCAAATTGCCCAAGCGATCCTTCCATCACGGCCGCTCCTCTTGCTCTAATGGCCGTCAACGCGCAAACCACGACGTGGCTGCGTCAGGATGTCTTTTTGCCGATCGTCCGATGGCGAAATCAGATGTGAGCATCCCTTAGCCCGAAGGGATGACCCGTATGCGGGCCGGGTTGCCAAATGGACGTGTCATGCGGCTGCCCGCGAAATCAATACGATACCGACGGCCCGACCGTTTGAAGAACGGTCAATCCTTCGGGCCGTTGGTATAAAGCCTGTACCAGCCGTCGAACTTTATCGCGGCTGCACATAACGCCAGCATTTACGCTTCGTGCAATGATCAGCAGGGAAGGAACAGGTCCATGGGCAAGGGCATCGGGCTGACGACCAATGGCGGGGCAGGCTATTCCGCACCCGGCACCTCCGGCGGTGGCATGGCCGGCACCATCAGCCTGGGATCGGTGGTCATCCGCACCATCGGCATCGTCCCCTCGCTCGGCTACGCCCCCAACGAGACCTGGTTCCGCGGCAACCAGTGGCCGCCGGAGAACAATGAGCCGCCGAATGGCCCACCCCCCCCGTGGCCGACCAGCCTCGCGCGGCATTTCACCCCGGTCGTGCGGTCGCGCCCGGCCGGCTCACCGGTCGAGGCCAGGATGCCGCCGTCCGGATGGGGCACCTACTGGTACGCCATCGTCCTGCTGACCGAATTTGTCCAGCACTGGAAATGGGATCCGGCAACCGAGGCCGCCCTTCAAGCCAGGCTGGCCAAAGCCCTCAGCGATGAGGGCCAGGACGATGAAAAAGAAGAGATGAGAAAGCTGATCGAATTCCGTGAGGGCGCGCTCGATGAGCTGCTGTCACAGATGACGAACTTTGACGCCTACTTCCAGGGTGCGCTGGGCTACACCCACGCGACGCATCCCAGCACCGATTTTCTGGTCCAGGGCGCCATGCAGGTCGGCGGCTTTGTCGCGATGTACTACAAGAACGTGTTCCAGCGTGCCCGTCCCTCGCAACTGTGGCCGCAGCTCATGCCGCCGATCCAGGTGCCCGGCCATGCCGCCTATCCAAGCGGCCACGCCACCCAGGCCAACACCATCGCCAAGGTCCTGCAGGCGGTTGCCGCGACCGCCGTGCCGTCGGTGATCGACGTCACCACACGCCTTGCCCAGCGGATCGCCCGCGGCCGAGAGGTGCTGGGCCTGCACTACCCATCCGATTCCGCCGCTGGACTGTTCCTCTCGGAGCAGATCGCCGACACCTTCCTCGCCTGCCCGACCGTGGCACGGCTTGCCACCGCCGCCCGCCACGAGTGGGAGTCCTACCGGGTCTAAGCCCAACGCGCCGGGTTGGCGGGCGGCGGCGCGCTAAACCAACGCGCCGGGTTGGCGGGCGGCGGCGCGCTAAGCACGAATCTATGAACCTCAGCGCAGCCAGGTCAGCAGCCCGGTGATGCTGACCACCGACACCAGCATCGTTACCACGACCGTGCTGGCAGAGGCCTCGGCAAAGTTAGAGCAACATCAGCCTGACTGGAACAGTCGGGCTGATAAAGTTGCTCGCAAGAACAATGGGCTAGACCGCGCTGACTGTTCCAGTCAGCTTGAAGCGGTCTAGTCGCCCGCCGCGCCAGCAGGAACGCGTTCGCACCCGTTGGCATCGTCGCGGTCACCACCGCCACATGCCACGACAGCACCGGAAGCTGCATGAACCAGCAGGCCCCGCCGACACAAAGCGGCAGCACCGTCAGCTTAAGCGCCGCCGCCAGCGTCGCCTCGCGCAGATGCGTGGCCTCGACGGCAACATTGGGCAGTGACGCCCCAAGGCAGAACAGCGCCACCGGCGCCGCGGCAGGACCGACCACCAGCAGGAAGTTATGCAAGGCATCCGGCACCGGCCACCCGGTGATGCGCCAGGCAAAACCCAGCGCAATGGCGACGATGATCGGGTTGCGGGCCAATCCGGCCAGCGTCCGTCGCAGCACCGCGCCCGCACCGCCTTCGCGGCCGGCATCCAGCTCGATCAGCAGCGCCGCCAGCGGCAGCAGAACCCCCGAATGCAACGCGATGATCGCCAGTATCTGGCTGACCCCGCGCGTGCCGAACACCGCGGCAATCATTGGCATGCCCAGGTAGATCACGCTGCCATAGGTCGCGTTGAGCGCGAATACCACCGCCTTGGTCAGCGTGCCGTCCAATGCCAGGCGGCTGACGATCATCGCCGCGGCGAACACCGCCAGGCAGCAGACCAGATAGATCCCGCCGGTGCCCACAACCTGCAGCGGATCGCCCTGCGCGATGCTGCCGAACAGCATCGCCGGCAGTGCCAGCCAGTAGGCAAAGCCGGTCAGCGCCGCCAACCCCCCTGGACTCAGCCATCCACGGGTGACGGTGACGCGGCCAAGTGCAATTACTGCAAAGAGCGGCAGCACGAGACTGATGATGTGCAGCATGATTGTCTTTCCAGGATCATGCGGTGGACGGGACTGCAATTTACCAGCCAGTGAAGCGCCGGGACTGTCTTCTACTTCACACCGATCGGTGCCTATTGCCGCACACTGCCAGTCGCGCGGTCTGTGATCCGCATCACATCTCGTCTGCACGATCTGCATTATTCCGAACGCGTGGCGCCTGGGCTGCCAACGGGCCTCTCCGCAAGCCAATTGGACACTTGCCAATGAATACTTCAATGCAACAAAGACTTAGCCATGACGTCTTCAGACCGCATCCATCCTGGTATGAGAGACGATGGCTGGCATCGCCGCCCGCGGTACCCGCAGGGCCGTTCAGGCGGCTGTTCCGCGGCGTGCGTCGTCTGCTGACGATCAGGTCGATGGATCGATCCAACGCTGTCTGTGACCAGCCTCACAGCGTGTCTCGCGAAATGTCGCCAGGCTTGTCCGGCAGGTCAGCCCGCAAACCCGCGCGGCCGGCCGGTGCCGTTCCGGGATGAACGGCATGGACCAGCAACAAGAGAGGACAGCGCAGCATGAACGCAATCAAGAACACCCCGTTGTTGTCGCGCCAGCCGGCAGAGGCGCGGAAGGATGCACGGAAGCAGGCCGAACACGCAGCACTTTATGGCCTGGTCAGAACGCTGATCGAGCTGTCTGATGCGCAGCTTCAATCGGTTGCGGCCGCCCTCAATCCGCAGCCCCTGCCACCTGGGCATGCGCTCGGCCGGGAATGAGCCTGCGGCTGCGCGTAACTGCCTCGGCCGATGGCCAGGCACAACCCCTGACAGGTGTCCGGCACCGCAACGACTGAACGACGATCCGAAGTCCGTTGCCCCAACGGCATCCATCGGCCGGTGGAACCGTCTCGACGCGCAGCCGTCAACCGATCATAATGACCGGCGGTTCCAGGCGCGGGCGTGGCGTAATCGGTAGCCGCAATCGACTTAAAATCGATTGGTCGAAAGGCCGTGGGGGTTCGAGTCCCCCCGTCCGCACAACCGCACCGCCACAACACAAGCCCGCCGCCACAGCACGCTATGCGTGCATTTCCTACCGGTTGCTCCCGTTCTCGTGATACATGCCCCGGCGCGTCCCCCGACCGCCGCCAAAGGGCATTCCGAACGTGCACGACACCGCCTACCTCCACGGCCGCCTGTTCTTTGAGCTGTACGTCAACGACGGCATCCGCACCGTGGTGGAGCTGGGCAGCCAGAACGTCAACGGATCGATCCGCGACCACTGCCCCGCCGCTGTGCATTACATAGGGCTGGATATGGCGCAAGGCGACGGCGTCGACGTCGTGGTCGATCCCGGCCAGCCGCTGCCGCTCGCCGCCGCCAGCGTCGATGCCGTCGTCACCAGCTCCGCCTTCGAGCACGACACCTGCTTCTGGGACACCTTCCTGGAGCTGGTGCGCATCCTCCGTCCCGGCGGCCTGCTGTATGTCAATGTGCCCAGCAACGGCGGCTTCCACCGCCACCCGCTGGACTGCTGGCGCTTCTATCCGGACGCCGGGGTGGCGCTGGTGCAGTGGGCCGCCCGCCGCGGCATGGCCGTCAGTTTGGTCGAATCCTTCATCGGCCAGCCGCGAGCAGAGCGTTGGGCGGATTTCGTCGCCGTGTTCCGCCGGCACGCCGACACACCGTTGCTGCGCCGCGGCCGCATCGCCGACCACGTGCCGGCGATCAACATTTACGACGCCGAAACAGCGCCCGGCGCCAGGCTGCGCGCCCAGGCCGCGCAGATGCCGGACCAGCAGATCGCCATCGATCTGCGCAACGAGCTGTCCGCCGCCGCCCGCATCCGCTCCGATCTCGCGGCTCGGCTGGCCGGGATGACGGAGCGGAATACCGCCCTGGCCGACGACCTGGCAGCCGCGCTGCGGGCCAACGCCGACCTGCTCGCCGACCTTTCGATTGAGCGTAACGAAACCGCCATGCTGCGCCACAACCTTAAGGCCGCGCAGCGTCGCACGCACGAACTGCGGGACGCGCACGATGACCTCGATTGGCAACTGCAGGCCATCCGGAACAGCACCTCCTGGCGGATGACCGCCATCCCGCGCCGCTTGATGGCGCGCTTGCGCGGGCGCTGACAGGCAGGCTTTTTCCCCCACCCGGTTGCAACCGAAGCGGCCTTCAGGCCTATATAGCTGGACGATCCGCAGGTCGTCCCAGAAGCCAGGAGTTGAAGCCATGAACTCAGCCGCAAGACCAGGGGGCGCGTTGTCGGTCGGACGCTTCGCCGCAACGACGACCACGCTCTCGGCCGCCGCACTGACGCTGTTCATTGCCGCCGCACCCGCCGCGCGCGCCCAGACCGCACAGTCCCAGAACGGCCAAACCCCAACCGCGCCATCCGCAACCACGCCAGCCGACGCTGCATCGTCCGGCGCGCCCGCCTGTCCCGGCGACAACGGCGGCCTCAGCCTCTCGCCCGGCTTCTGCGCCACGGTCTTCGCCGACAACATCGGCCACACCCGGCACATGGTGGTGACCGCAAAAGGCGTCGTCTACGCCAACACCTGGAGCGGCCTGTACTACAACAACGACACCCCGCACAGCGGCGGCTTCCTGGTGGCGCTGCAGGACACCAACGGCGACGGCAAGGCCGAAAAGATTGAGCGTTTCGGGCCGACCGCCGCGCAGCACAACGCCGGCGGCACCGGTGTCGCCCTGTACAAGAACTATCTCTACGCCGAGACGAACGACAAGATCGTCCGCTATCAACTGCCGGCCAGCGGCATCGCGCCGACAGGCGCGGCGGAAACGATCGTCTACGGCATGCCGCTGGGCGGCGACCACCCGATGCACCCGATGGGGATCGACGCGCACGGCAACATGTACGTCGACATGGGTTCAGCCACCAACGCTTGCCAAAGCCAGAACCGCATCCCCGGCATCCCCGGCAACAACCCCTGCACGGAGCTGCAGACCCGCGGCGGCATCTGGATGTTCGATGCCAACCGGCTGAACCAGAAGTTCTCCGCCACCCAGCGCTTCGCCACCGGCCTGCGCAACGGTGAGGGCATCTCGTTCGACTCCTCGGGCCGGATCTTCGGCACCCAGCACGGCCGCGACCAACTCGCAGAGAATTGGCCCAAGTTGTATCAGACCGCCACCGGACAGAATGAGCCTGCCGAGGAGCTTGTGCAGTTGAACAAGGGCAGCGATTTCGGCTGGCCCGAGTGCTACTACGACAATGACCAGAAGAAGCTGGTCCTGGCCCCCGAATACGGCGGCGACGGCGGCAAGAAGGTCGGCGTCTGCGCCCAGAAGCAGCCCCCGGCCGCGGCCTTCCCGGCGCACTGGGCGCCGAACGACATGCTGATCTACGACGGCAAGGCGTTCCCTTCAGGCTACAAGGATGGTGCGTTCATGGCCTTCCATGGCTCCTGGAACCGCGCTCCGGGCCCGCAGGGTGGCTATAATGTGGTGTTCCAGCCGCTGGCCAACGGCAAGGCGTCCGGCCCGTTCGTGGTGTTCGCCGATGGCTTTGCCGGCGGCATCAAGGTGCCAGGCCGAGCGGCGCACCGGCCGACCGGCCTCGCGGTCGCACCGGACGGCGCGTTGTTCATCTCCGACGACATGACCGGCCGCATCTGGCGCGTTACCTACAACGGCCAGGACAAGGCCAGCGTCGCCGCCGCCGCGCCGCAGCCCTCCGCGACGCAGGTGGCCGCGTCCGGCACCGCCGTCCCGCCAGAGGGCACGCATCCCAACGCCGGCATGCCGCCGCTGCAGACCCCGCCCGGCGCCTCGCCGGATCAGGTCGCCCTCGGCGAGCAGATCTTCCACCAGCAGACGTGCACCGGCTGCCACAGCCCGGACGGCAAGGGCAGCGCCGTCGGCTCCAACCTGACCACCGGCCAGTATAGCTGGAGCGACGGCAGCCCGCAGGCGATCGCCCAGACGATCATGAGCGGCGTGCCGAAGCCCAAGGACCACATTGGTGCCATGCCGCCACGCGGCGGTGCGCAGTTGTCGCAGGCCGACGTCACCGCGGTGGCCGACTATGTGTGGGCGCTGGGCCACTCCAAGCTGAACTGATCCACCTCCGGCCCCGCGCGGACGCGCTGATCGCGCGGGGTCGACAGGACGAGACCTCAGGTCAGGCCGCTCGGCCCACCGTGCACTCGATCTGCCCGTGCGGCTCGTCCGTCGGCGTGAACACCATGTTGTCGGACGCCATGCCGAACGGCGTCAGGTTGATCGGAATATAGTGCTTGTTCGGGCACGCCATGCTGATCCAGGCCAGCTCCGGCACCGCCGCCAGCGCCGCCTCACCCATCCGGTACAGGCTGTCCTGCACGCTCTTGCTGTAGGTCATGACGAACACCTTCAGCAGCGCCGCCAGCACATCGGCGTTGGCCGCGTCATAGTCCGCCGGTGCCCGCTTCCACCGCCAAGTTGCGTCCATCGCCGTCGCCGCCATGCGGTCGTTTGTCTCCGGCAATGTGGTGTACTGGTCCCTCAGGTAGTTCTCCCAGCCCGACTGCGTCGTCTTCATGAAGGTGAAGCCCGATACGCCCGACTCTGTCTCAGTGCCGGTGCGGGTCGCCACCACCCGGGCAAATGGCTTGCCGTTGCTGTCCAGCAGGAAGCCGTGGTCATGCGGCTGCCCGTCCACCGACAGCCGCGACCACTTGATCTCGTGCCCGGTCACCGTGACAGTCTCGATATCGGGATACAGCCCCAGCAGCTTGTCCGCCACCGCCGCACAGAACAGCTCGGTCCCCTTGGGGACGTTCTCGCGCGCCACGACGTTGACGATGTTCTTCACCGTGTCCGTCGCCACCGAGGTCCGGTTGTCGCCCTCGGTATAGGTGCTGTCGAAGTTGCCGGTCAGCATCGCCCGCACGCTCAGCTCTCGCACCATGTGGCGGTTGCCGCTGCGGTCGATGCGCATGACGCGGACGCGGTCCTTGCCATACGTCTTTTGCACCAGTGCCATGTAAGAAGCCTCCTTTGCGTGCGGCTAGAGCAACATCAGCCTGACTGGAACAGTCGGGCTGATAAAGTTGCTCGCGAAAACAATGGGCTAGATCGCGCTGACTGTTCCAGTCAACCTGAAAGCGGTCTAGCGTCATTTGCGGATCCACCGCCGCCGCCTACACATGTTCGGCCGCCGCCCCGGTCGCCGCGGCGGCGTGCCGCGCCGCCTCCGCGCTGCCCAGGCCGTTGAAGAACAGGTTCAGCACCACGGCGGCCACCGCGGACAGCAAGATGCCCGATTCCAGCAGCGGCTGCAGCGCGTGCGGCAGGTTGTGGAAGAACGCCGGCGCCACCAGCGGGATCATGCCGAACCCCACCGAGACGGCGACGATGAACAGGTTGTAGCCGTTCGACCGGAAGTCGACCGCCGTCAGGATCCGCGCCCCGGTGGCCGCGACCATGCCGAACATCACTAGCCCAGCACCCCCCAGCACCACCTGCGGCACCGCCTCCACCAGCGCCGCCATCTTCGGCAGCAGCCCCAGGAACAGCATGACCACCCCGCCGGTCACCGTAATCCAGCGGGAGCGCACGCCCGTCACCCCCACCAGCCCGACGTTCTGTGAGAACGAGGTGTAGGGAAACGTGTTGAACACCCCGCCCAGGATGGTGCCGACACCGTCCGCCCGCAAACCGCGCGTCAGGTCCGCCTGACCGATCGGCTTGCCGGTGATCTCGCCCAACGCCAGGAACATGCCCAGCGACTCGATCATCACCACCACCATGACGATGCACATCGTCATGATCGGGATCGGGTAGAACGCCGGCATGCCGAAATGGAACGGCAGCACCACGTCGAACCAGGGCGCGGTGGCAACCTTCTCGAAATGCATCATGCCGATCGCGGCGGCCACCACCGCGCCGGCGACGATGCCCAGCAGCACCGCGACATTGGCCACGAAGCCCTGGCCCCACCTGATCAGCGACAGGATCACCACCAGCACGAACAGCGCGATGCCCAGGCCAGGGAGCTGGCCGAACGCCGGATTCGGCACCGCCGCCGGTGTGCCGTCGATGACCTTGGTGAACGTCTGCAAGCCACCGCCTGCCCAATTTATGCCCACCCGCATCAGCGAGATTCCGATCACCAGGATGATCGTGCCGGTCACCACCGGCGGAAACATCGGCAACAATCGGCTGATGAAGGGTGCTGCCAGCACCGCGAACAGGCCAGCGCCGATGACCGCGCCGTAGATGCCCAGCAGGCCCACATCGGGGGCGGCAGCCATCGACAGCATCGGCCCGACGGAGGCGAACGTCACCCCCATCATCACCGGCAGCCGGATGCCGACACCGGGGAATCCCAGGCTTTGCACGATCGTCGCCAGGCCGCAGGCGAACAGGTCCGCGCTGATCAGGAACGCCACCTGCTCCCCCGGCAGGTTGACCGCCCGGCCGATGATCAGCGGCACCGCCACCGCCCCGGCATACATCACCAGCACATGCTGGATCGCCAGCGGCACCAGCCGCGGGATAGCCAGGCGTTCGTCAACCGGATGCACGCTGCCGGGCATCGCCATCTGCTCCTGTCCGCCGCCGCGGCGGTAAACGATGAACCAGACCGGTTCCACTCTCGATGGACCACTCTTGTGCCCGATCGCAGAGAAGCGCGAAACGCGCCTCGCCACGCATCGGACACTTCAAGACGAACCGGCCCAGGTCATGCGGCAGGCAAGCAATGTTCGGACCACCTCAGCGGCTTCGCGCAGACCAGAATCGCGCAAAGCGCGATTCTGCGCGAAACAATGAGTGTGTCCGCATGCCCCAAACGGGCCGGGCCAGGTCAGCCGCGGCCACGGGCTTCCAGCGCCGCCGCCCGCCGCACCAGGCTGCGCGCCCGCTGCACCACCGGAACGTCGATCATCGCCCCCTCGAACTGCACCGCACCCACGCCGTTGGCATAAGCCTCGTCATACGCCGCGATCATCCGCCCGGCACGCGCCACCTCTGCGGCATCCGGCGAGAACTCCTGGTTCAGCACCGCCACCTGCAGCGGATGCACCGCGCTGGCGCACATGAAGCCCAGCCTGCGAGAGCGGCGGACGATGGTTCGGAACGCCTCCTGGTCGCGGAAGTCGGCAATCGAGCCGACGAAGCCCATCGGCAGGATGCCGGCCGCCCTGGCCGCGAAGATCGTCTGCTGCTTGGGGTACAGCAGGCCCTCCGGCTCAGACTGCATACCAACGTCTGCGGCAAAATCCTCCGACCCCAGGCTCAGCCCGATCAGCCTGGGATGCGCTCGGGCGATCTGCTCGATGCGAAAGAACCCGGCAGCGTTCTCCACCAGCGCGATGAAGCGCATCCCGCCGGCCGGCAGCCCGCGCTCAGTCTCCAGCTCCGCCACCACCTCGGCACAGGCCCGCACGTGTTCAGGGCTGTCCACCTTGGTCAGCATCAGCGCCGAGACCCCGGCGACCACCGCCGCCTCGATGTCGCGCACCAGCAGCCGCCACGGCCGGTTCACCCGCACCACCACATCCGCGCCCAGCCGCGACACGTCGGGGATGGCGTCGGTGATCAAGGTCCGCGCGTGCGCCTTCTGCGCCGGCGCCACCGCGTCCTCCAGGTCAAGGATGATCGCGTCCGCCCCGCGCTCGGCAGCGGTGCGGACGAACTTCTCCACCGTCACCGGCACGAACATCAGCGACCGCCACACCGGCAAATCCCCTACTGGCAAATCCCCTGCTGGCAAATCATCACGCATCCCTCAGTCCTCCCTGATCACACCCGCCGCGGCCAGCCCCGCCAGCCGCTCCGCGTCGTAGCCGATCGCCCGCAGCACCGAGGCGGTGTGCTCGCCCAGCGCCGGCGCCGGTGTACGCAGCTTCCCCGGCGTCTCCGACAGGCGGGGGATGACGTTGTGCATCAGCACCGAACCCGCCTCGGCGTCCGGCACCTCGATGATCACCCCACGCGCCTGCACGTGCGGGTCATCCAGCAACTGGTCGATCTCATAGATCGGCGTCGCCGTCACCTCCGCCGCCTCGAACACCGCCATCGCCTCCGCCAGCGTCCGCTCGCCGATCCACGCGCCAACGATGCCGTCGCAGGCGTCGATGTTGCGGACGCGGTCGGTGTTCGTGCGGAACCGCGGGTCCACGATCACGTCCGCCCGCCCGATGGCGCGGAACAACCGCTCCGCCATCGCCTGGATCGAGGCCGATATCGCCACGAACCGCCCGTCGCTGGTGCCGTAGACGTTGCGCGGCGAGGTGGTCAGCGACCGGCTGCCGGTGCGCGCCGGCTTCTGGCCGGACACACGATAACTCGCCGCATCCGGTCCCAGGACGGAAATCATCGGCTCCAGCAGCGGCAGGTCGATGACCTGGCCGCGCCCGCCGCGCTCCACCACCCGCAACGCGACCATCACCGCATAGGCGCCATACAGGCCGGAGACCATGTCGGCCAGCGCCAGCGGCGGCAGCACCGGCGGCCGGTCGCCATGGCCGTTCTTCGCCGCAAACCCCGACATCGCCTCCACCAGCGTGCCGAAGCCTGGCCGGTCGCGGTACGGCCCGTCCTGCCCGAAGCCGCTGATGCGCACGATGACCAGGTTCGGATTGGCCGCGTGCAGCACCTCGGGGCCAAGCCCCATCGCCTCCAGCGTGCCGGGGCGGTAGTTCTCGATCAGCACCTGGCTGGCCGCCAGCAGCTCGCGCAGCGTCTGCCGCCCGGCCGCCTGACGCAGGTCCAACCCCAGGCTTTTCTTGTTGCGGGCATACACCTTCCAGTGCAACGACAGGCCATTGACCCGCCACGCCCGCAGCGGGTCGCCCCGCTCGGGATCCTCGACCTTGATCACCTCAGCACCCTGGTCGGCCAACTGCAGGCTGACCATGTTGCCGGCAACCAGCCGCGACAGGTCCACCACCCGCAACCCATCCAGCGGCGCGGCGGCCGTGGGGTCGAAGTCAATCCGCGGTATCGTCACGCCTCATGCCCCTTCATGCCTCGTTTCCCTTCCAAAGGGCCTCACGGGCGCCGTCTGCCTGGCGCTGTCGCTGCTGACCGCCGGCTGTGTCTCACCCACCCCTGTTCCGGCCGATGCCCGGTCGGTCGTCTATGTGATCCACCGCGGCTGGCATACGGATGTCGGTCTGCCGGTGATGGAGATCACCAAACCTCTCGCCAGCCTGGAGACGCGCTTTCCCGGCGTCCGCTTCCTGACCTTCGGCTTTGGCGAGCGGCAATTCCTGGTCGGCCGCAAGCCCGGCTTGCTTACCATGCTGCGCGCCCTGCTGCCCAGCCGCAGCGCCCTGCTGATGACCGCCCTGCGTGCCACGCCGCAACAGGCGTTCGGCGGGCGGAACGTCGTCGCCCTGCGGGTCAGCCACGCCGGCCTGAATCAGTTGCAGGCTCGGCTGTGGCAGATGTTTGAGACGCAGGGCACCAGCCAGCCGGTGCCGCTCGCGCCTGGCCCATACATCGGCAGCACGTTCTATCCCGCGCGGCCGATCTATAACGGGTTCTATACCTGCAACACCTGGACGGCCGAGACCTTGCGGTCTGCCGGGCTGCCGATGCCGGCTGGCGTGCTGTTTGCCGGCCAGGTCATGGGGATGGCACGCTGGGTCAATGAGCAGCAGGCCAAGGCCGGCCTGGCCACGTTGCCGTCCCCGCAGTCGGCCCAGTAGCACCGGCCCCGCAATCGACAGCCCAACGTTCTACAGCCCCGCATCCGACGCCGGCGCAATCAACTGCTGGTAGTGCCTCAGTTTGAAAGTCTCAATAATGGGATGTAGGCAAGGTCGCCTTTAGGGACAATCGCTTATATGCTTTGTCCTAAGCATATCCGGAGATGGAGATGGACCTCGATTTGCTTACAACTACTGACGAAAGGCGTTTGTTGACTCGTCAGACGGCCACTTCACGAAGGGCGATTTCGATAAGTGGTTCCGACGCGGACTTGATCCTGTGAAGAACCCTGTCGGCTTTTTTGGCGTCATCGACGATCTAGGCTCGACGGAACACTTCGACACGGAGATGCGCATAGCCTTTCAAGCGATGCTTGAGGCGTGTGCGGCAAAACGCTTCGGCGCGTAACACGGCAGGGGAGCTATTTAGATGCCCAAGGGACCCAAGGGGAGAAGCGCCCCGCCGACGTGATCGGTGGGGCGGTCAAGGTCATGCGGATCGCGACCGGAGAAGAGCCAGGTGACCCGCAGGCCGCGCCTACGCTCACGCCGGGGCAGCAGCTTGGAAGCTGGGCGGCACGGCGCGGGCGAGGAACTTGACGCCGGAGCAGCGGGTGGAGATCGCTAAGAAGGCCGCAGCTAAGCGATGGGGCGTCCTTAATTGCTGAGATAATCAGCTAATTACTAATTGTTACCTATTTGCAGGGGGATGTACATGTCAGCAATCAGCTTGGCCTTTTGCTGGCCACCCAATAGGTGCGATTTCGACAGAATGTACGAAGGGTACTTTGTCGGCAGGTACTCATGCCGAAACCAATGCCGAAAAGTTGGTAGCGCCGCATCTGGATAGGCCCATGGCTCCTGCGGGTTGCTCTGGGCCTGTCGGTAGTATGAGGGATAATAGTGCTCGTACTTGATACGGCTACCAAACCGTGCGTCGCAGCCATTGGCGGACCAATACATCCCCCAAACTCGACCAACGCTGATGTCAGGAATCGTTTTGTCATTTACTGGCAACCCAGCAGCAATCAAATCTGATATCAAGCCAGTCACTTCGTGGAACACAATGAAATAACCATCGGGTGCGGCATCATTCAGGATGGTGACGCGGTCATGGAAATGCTTCCACTTGTCGGCTGGAGTATAATTCAGGGAATCGAAGATAAATCTTTGCAGTCCATAAGTCGCCAGTCTGCGAAAATTGTCTATCGCAGTCTGGTTTTTAGTCTGCGCCTCGAATGCGTAGTATTCGATGACTGCCATACACACGATGTCTGGGTAGGCATAGTGCGCCTGACCGTTCCGTTTTGTCTCAATATATAAAAGCGGTTCGCTATATCCGCGCTCCGACAAGTAATTGCGTAGCCACGCATGCCGCCCGTTGCCCAATACATCGTTATCAAAATTTTGTGCCCATTCCTGAGCAATATCGTAGATGACGCTGCGAGAGCTGCCAGCGATGCGGGCTAAGCCATTTTGTGTCAAGAATGGGATCCCATTCTCTAGGATTCCCATCTCGATTCCGTTTACGTCCCTTTCGATCTGAATCCCGATATCCAAAACAAGCTGTTTTGAGGTGGCCGCCTGAGTCCCTGTTTTTCCGGTTAATACGTTGATATTATTATATTTTACAGTGTCCGGGTTACTTTTGATATCTGAGACGAAATCAGAGAGATCAAGCGGTATACCATTCTGTCGTGCCAATCTGAGCAGAACGGACTGCCACTGAGCGGGAATAACATCCGTCTTAGCCCAATAGGCAATGGTACTCTGCCCCTTGCCAACTAGCGCTGCCAAACGTGTTTGGCCACCAAATTTTCCAATGACGATGCGTGCAGACATGCTAAATCCGTCATGTTTTCGATAGTTTTATCAAAGATTCTGTTTTAAGCAAGCGAAAATTTGATATGTTCATGGCAAAGTTATTGCTTGGCAAGATTTGTTGTGAACAAGCTCGACACTGCCAAGCGCGTCCAAATCCTCTCCATGCTCTGCAAGGGTTCCTCCATAAACTGTATCGTCCATAGCGGACGTGTGACCCAACACGGTAGCGAAGCTGTTGAAGGAAGCCGGCAAGGCGTGTGAAGCCTTCTATAGCCAGACATTACAAAACGTTAATCCACACGCGTCCACTGGGATGAGATTTGGTCGTTCTGCTACGTCAAGCAGAAGAACGTGGAGAAGGCCAAGGCCGCACCGGAGGGTTCTGACGATCTGTGGACGTGGACGGCATTGGACGCCGACACAAAGCCGATCATCAGCTACCTCTGCGACGAGCGTGACGCTGGATATGCCAACGAGTTCATGGGGATGTAGCCGATCGGCTTGATCCCCGTGTCCAGCTAACCACGGACGGTCACAAGGCTTTCAGGAGGCCGTGGAAGCCTCTTTAGAGCCGACATCGATTACGCTTAACTGGTGAAGTAGTATGGCGATACGCCCGCTCCAGCATAGCGCTACAGCCCGGCGGAATGCACTGGCAGTAAAAAAACGCGAATCGAAGGTCGTCCTCATAAGGATTACGTCAGCACGTCCTATGCGGAACGTCAGAACCTAAACTTTCGTATGGGGGTGCGTCGCTCCACTCGGTTGACCAACGCGTTCTCTAAGAAGGTTGAGCCGCACTATGCGATGGTTTGCCTCTACTCCGTGTTCCACAACCTCGTTTGAATGCACAAGACACTGCGCTGCATCCCGGTAGTGGCGCCTGGTTTGAGCGACAAGCTTTGGAGCATGACCGATCTGGTTGCTATAATCGACGCAGTAGCAGAAGTCCCGAAAGGCCCCCGCGTCTATAAAGTGAGAATTCCAAAGCGAGGCACTACCGAACTGCTTTGTCGCTTGCGGTCCCTTCAGTCGTAGCCCCTGGGCAAGGCCTGTTCGGCAACCCAGCCCGGGTCCCGCACTCTGGTTCAGCCGCGCGCGACTATTCCTGTTGCGGTCAGCGGGCCGGAGCCGTGGTGTTCTGCACCGGCGGGGGCGGATCACTGCTGCTGAAGGTGATACAGCCAGCCAGCACAAGCGGCAGCAGCAGGGTGATCCAGGCAAGGCGCATCGAACAGTCCCTCAGGTTCGCTCAACGAGCGACTATAACCTGCCGCACCGCGCATCCACTCAATAATGTTTGTCCAGGAACAACCCATCGCGCCAGCCAGGGCGCCTCCAGGCTGCAACTGCAGCCTGGAAACCCCGCGGTCTGGATACGCCCTGGCGGATGGCGGCAAGCCGTTGCGACATATTATCGACCACGTATCGCCTAGCAATTGAGGGCTGGTATCAAACGGTGCCGACCGTCTCCATCTGCGTCGGCAGCGGGAAGTAGCGGAACCCCTCGCCGTCCTGGGCGACATGGCCGATTCCCGGCCAGGCGAAGTGATAGGCCAGCAGCGGCGTCCGGCTGGTCGACAGCATGGTCAGCATGCGCACGCGGCTTTCCGCCGACTGCACCGGATCGGTGTCATAGGCGAACTGGGTACGAGGACGCTCCAGCAGCAGCACCGGGTGATGCGCCAGGTCGCCGACGTAGCACAATTGCTTGCCGTCCGACTCGATCATGAAGATGGTGTGGCTGACCGTGTGGCCGGGGGCGGACAACGCGGTGACCCCCGGCAGGATCTGTTCGTTGTCCTTGTAGAAATGAATTGCGTCCTTGACTGGCAGCAGGTTCTTCGTCGCCTGCCCCAGGAAGTGCGGCCGAGCGGGATAGTTTGCCGGGATCTTGCTGTCGTCGGTCCAGTAGTTGAAGTCGGCTTCACCGATGAAATACTGCGCGTTGGGAAAGTTGCGCTTGCCCTCGGCGTTGATCAGCCCGCCGCAATGGTCGATGTGCGCGTGACTCATGACCACCGCGTCGACGTTCGCCGGATCGATGCCAGCAGCCTGCAAGGTCGACTGCAGCTTGCCGGTGGAGGCGCCGAACAGCGCGTCGTTGCCCATGCCGGTGTCGAACAGCACCACCCGGTCGCCGAAATTCGCCACCAGGATGTTCTGTTCCAGCACGGCGTTGTTCGACGGCAGGAAGTTGGCCGTCAGCTCACGCGTGATCTCCGCCTTGTCGATCTTCAGGAACGCGCTGTTCGGGTCGCCCAGCGGCAGTTGCCCGTCCGAGACGATGGTGCACTCCGCCGAACCCAGCTTGAAGCGGTAGAAATACGGCGCCTGCGCCTGGCCCATCGGCATTTTCGCCTGCAGCCGTCCGGGCACGGCCAGGGCGGCGGCTCCAGCAGCGGCACCGGCCAGCAACTGCCGACGGGTGCTACGATTGATGATAAGCACGATTGAATCCTCCTGTATTTTGCTTCTTTTGGGCGGTTCGTTCATGCGCCGCGGCACAGCGTGTGCAGGCGGCATCCGCCCGGGCACACGATACAGACAGATTACCGTTTTGTCACCGTACCTCACGGCAACGCCGTCTCATTGCCTACCGCAGGCAAGCTGCACGCAAGCCGCTGGCAAGCCGCCGAGGATTCTTGTTGCGTTCCCGTGCAGGACTCGTTAGAACGAAAGAACATTAGCCGAACATCCCTTTGCCCAACAATCCAGCTATCCTCTGTCGGAGCCAGCCAGCATGACCGTTCTCATCCCTGAGCCCGACCCGGCCCGCGCCACCACCGACTGCGCGTTTGAGACGATCGTCACCAACCTCACGCCATTCTACCTTGAGGCCGCCGGCGGCAGCTTGGCGGTCGCCGCACAGACCATCCTTGACCTGATCCGGGCCTACCGGCCGGACACCGCGGCAGAGATCGAGCTTGCCGGGCGCATCGTCGGCTTCTGTGCCGCCGCCGCCGACAGCCTGCGCGCCTCGATGCGTGGCGGCCTGTCCGACACCAAGGTTCTGCGCTACCGCGGCAACGCCGTGGCGCTGGAGCGGGCGGCGGAGAAGTGCCGCGCCACGCTCGCCGTCATGCAGCAGCAGCGCCATGAGCATCAGCCGCCCGAACCTGTCGCGGCACCTGACCCTCAATCAGCAACCGCCGCCGCCGCCAGCCGCCCCGCCCGTCCAGCCGCCGCGCCAACGGCTCGGCCGCTGCGTCCGGCTGTCAGCCAGGCGATCGCCGCGATGATGGAAGTCGAGCTGGCGTCGCTGCACACCGCGCTGCAGGCTGGAACAATGCCGGATGCCATGATGCCGGCGCATCCGCAGCCTCAATCCACTGTTCCGGCAGACGCCGTTCCGCCAGCCACCGCTGCAGCCGGCCTGTCTCAGGCTGGCCGGGACACCGCCCGCGCATAACGCCGCCGCAGCGGCTTCAGCGCCGCCAGCGCCAGCACCGCGGTCAGCAGGTCGGCCGCGATCGCCACCATGAACACCGTCGTCCAGGTTCCCGTCGCCTCGTGCAGCAAGGATGCCATCGGGCCGCCGAAGATCGCCCCGATCCCCTGCGCCATGTACAGGCAGCCGTAGTTGCGCGTTGCCTGGCGGGTGCCGAAGGTGTCGGTCAGCGTCGAGGGAAACAGCGAGAAGATCTCCCCCCAGCCGAAGAACACCACGCCGGAGAACAGCACGAACAGCAGCGCATCGCCGCGCGTCGCCAGCCACAGCGCCATCGCCACACCCTCCAGGCCGAACGCCACCGCCATGGTGTTCTCCCGGCCGATGTGGTCGGACACCCAGCCGAAGAACGGCCGGGTCAGACCGTTGGTGAAGCGGTCGATGGTCAGCGCCAGCGGCAGCGCGGCAAAGCCCCAGACCAAGACCTTGGTGACGCCGAACTCGCCGGCGAAGGCCGCCATCTGCGAGGTGACCATCAGCCCCGAGGTCGACATCAGCGTCATCATCACGAACATCAGCCAGAACACCGGCGCCCGCAGCATCTGCGCCGTCGACAGCCCAGACCCGGCTTCTCGCGTTGTCTGAGCCAATGGCGGCGGCTGCAGGCCCAACGCGGCGATCAGCCCAACCAGCGTGAACGCCGCGCCATACCACAGCAGCGTCGCCTGATAACCGACGCTGGCCAGCGAGTCGCTGATCGGGAACGTCGTCACGATCGCGCCCATGCCATAGCCGGCCGCCACCACGCCGGCGGCAAAGCCGCGCCGGTCGGGAAACCAGCCCACCATCTGGCCGACCACGCCGACATAGACGATGCCGGTGCCCAGGCCGCCGATCAGCCCATAGGTCAGGTACAGCGCCGTCAGCGAGGTGGCATGGGACGCCAATACCCAGGACAGGCCGGACAGCACGCAGCCGGCACCGATCAGCAGCCGCGGCCCGAACCGGTCCACCAGCCAGCCCTGAAACGGCGAGAAGAAGGTCTGCAGCACCACCAGCAACGAGAACGTCACCTGCAGCGCCGCCGGGGTCACGTGCAGCGCCGTCCCCAGCGGCTTGGTGAACAGCGTCCAGACATATTGCGGGCTGGAGATTGCCATCATGCAGACCAGCCCCAGGCCAAGCTGCAGCCAGCGGGTGCTGCGGCGGGCCGAGATGCCGGGAAGTGCCGCGGTCGTTTCGGTCATGCTGATCGATCCTCTGGTGACCGCTCAGCCATAGCAAATGTCACGCCAATGCCATCTCACCAGCGGTCCGAATCGACGGCTGGTCAAGAGCACGGTCGTCCGAGGTTGATGCAACCTTGGACGTGAATCACCCTCTCAAACAAACAAAGCTAGAGCCTGATGGCTTCAACCTGAAGCCATCAGGCTCTAGCCCGGCGGCGTCAGTCCAGCGAGAAGCTGGTGCCGCAGCCGCAGGCGGACTTGGCGTTCGGGTTGCGCACCGCGAAATGGCTGCCCATCAATTCGTCCGTGTAGTCCAGTTCCGAACCGCTCAGCAGGTCCAGGCTGACGGCGTCGACGATGACGCGGGCGGGACCGCGCTCGATCACCAGGTCGTCCGGCTGCGTCTGGTGGTCCAGCTCGAAGCGGTACTGGAAGCCGCTGCACCCGCCGGCCAGCACGGCGACACGCAGGGCGAGGTCGGCTTCGGGCTTCGTCTCGGCGACGATCTCGGCGATCCGGGCGGCGGCACGATCGGTGACGGCAAACTGTTCCATGTCGCGTAAGATAGGCGCATCCCCCATCAAAATGAAGCGGGCAAATCGAAGCAGGCGAAATGCGGCGAGGCCGGCATCAGCCCAGCCGCGCGGCGGGCCCTGGGCCGATGATTGAAGCCGGACCCGCCAGGGTGTATCCGCCGTGCATGGCCTCCACCCCCCCTCTGGCTTGCTACGCGGTGTCGCCCGCCACCGCGCGGGGCCGGCTGCACCACGAGCCCGAGGCCGCCACCCGTTCCCCCTGGCAGCGCGACCGCGACCGCATCATCCACAGCTCGGCGTTCCGCAAGCTGCAGTACAAGACCCAGGTCTTCGTCAACCATGAGGGCGACTTCTACCGCACCCGACTGACCCACAGCATCGAGGTCGCGCAGATCGCCCGCTCCATCGCCCGCGCCCTGGGCCTGGACGAGGACCTGACCGAGGCGCTGGCGCTGGCGCACGACCTGGGTCACCCGCCGTTCGGCCACGCCGGTGAGGACGCGCTGAACATGGCGATGAAGCCATTCGGCGGCTTTGACCACAACGCCCAGAGCCTGCGCATCGTCACCCTGCTGGAAAGCCGCTACGCCGGCTGGGACGGTTTGAACCTGACGTGGGAGACGCTGGAGGGGCTGGTCAAGCACAACGGCCCGCTGCGCCATCCCACCGCCTATATCGTCGACTACAATGAGCGTCATAAGCTGGATCTGCATACCCAGCCCAGCGCCGAGGCGCAGGTGGCGGCGATCGCCGACGACGTCGCCTATCATTCGCACGACCTGGACGACGGGCTGCGCGCCCGGCTGTTCGCCATCGACGACCTCGCCCACCTGCCGCTGGTCGGTGAAGCGCTGGCCGCCGCCCGGATCGCCAGCCTGGATGTGCCGCCGCCGCGGCTGCGGCATGAGATGCTGCGCCGGGTGATCAACGCGATGGTGCTCGACCTGATCACCGAGACGCAGCGGCGCGTGGCCAAGCTGGATCCCGCCGGCCCGGACGCGATCCGCCGGCACAAGCATCGGGTGGTCGACTTCAGCCCGGCAATGGCCGACGCCAACCAGGCGATCAAGAGCTTCCTGTTCAGCCGGATGTACCGCCACTGGCGGGTCAACCGGATGTCCGCCAAGGCGCGGCGGCTGACCGAGGCGCTGTACCGCATCCTGCACGACGACCCCACCCTGCTGCCGGACGACTGGCGGGTGCGGGCGGGGGAGGGCGGCATGCAGCGCTCCGCCACCATCGTCGGCGACTATATCGCCGGCATGACCGACCGCTATGCGATGGATGAGCACCGCCGGCTGACCGACATCAACACTAATGGCTGACCAGCGCCGAAGCCCGAGCGCCTGCTGTCCTTGCCCGGGCTGTGCCGCCTTGCCCTTCGTTGCGCAAAATTCTACTGAGCCGCCGAAACACACAAGAAGGAGGCCGCGATGGCGACCGAGCGCACTTTTTCCATATTGAAGCCGGATGCGACGCGGCGGAACCTGACCGGACGGATCAATGCCGTGCTGGAGGAAGCCGGCCTGCGCATCGTCGCCCAGAAGCGCATTCAGATGACCCAGGCCCAGGCCGAGAGCTTCTATGGCGTACATGCCGCCCGGCCGTTCTTCCGCGACCTGGTCAGCTTCATGATCTCTGGCCCGGTGGTGGTGCAGGTGCTGGAAGGCGACAACGCCGTGGCCCGCAACCGCGAGGTGATGGGCGCCACCGACCCGAAGAAGGCCGATGCCGGCACCATCCGCGCGCTGTTCGCCGAGAGCATCGAGGCCAACTCGGTGCACGGCTCTGACAGCGCGGAGAACGCCGCCAGCGAGATCGCCTTCTTCTTTGCCGGCAACGAGATCGTGGGATGACATCAGCAGCCCAGCCGGGGTCTGGGCGCGGGGGCAGGAGGGCGGTCGCGTGCCACAGCAGTCACGCGCGCGGCGCGGCCGCATGCCGCGCCAGCACGACGTCAACGGCCCTGGACGCGCCGGCGGGTCCATTCCTGGGGCCGGTGGCATGAGACCCTTTGCCCTGGATTGGCTCGGCCTCGCGGGACGCGTCCTGATGAGCGCGATCTTCATCTGGGGCGGCTACGGCAAGGCCGTGGCGCCGGGCTCGACGATGGCGACCTTCGCTCATCTGGGGCTGCCGCTGCCGGGGGCGGCTTACGCGGTGTCGCTGATCATCGAGATCGGCTTCGGCGTGCTGTTCCTGATCGGCTTTCGCACCCGGTTCACCGGCCTGGTGCTGGCCGGCTGGTGCGTCGCCACCGCCTTCGCCGTGCACTACCACCCGGAGAACCGCGAGCAGATGATCAACTTCATGAAGAACCTGTGCATGGCCGGCGGCTTCCTGCAGGTGGTGGCGTTCGGCGCCGGCCGGCTGAGCGCCGACCGCCATTAGCCCCGTCATGCCTTGGCCTGCACCTTGGCCCAGGTGTCACGCAGCCCGACGGTGCGGTTGAACACCAGCCGCTCCGGCGTGCTGTCGGGGTCGGCGGCGAAGTAGCCGGTCCGCTCAAACTGCACCGCCTGGCCGACGGCCGCGCCGCGCAACGACGGCTCGACCAGGCAGCCGGTCAGTACCTCCAGCGAGTCGGGATTGAGGTCGGCCAGCACGTCGCCGCCAGCCCCAGGGTCCGGGCGGCTGAACAGATGGGTGTAAAGCCGCACCTCGGCCGGCACCGCGTCGGCCGCGGCCACCCAGTGCAGGGTCGCCTGCACCTTGCGCCCGTCCGGCGAGTTGCCGCCCTTCGACGCCGGATCATAGGTGCAGCGCAGGGCAACCACCGAGCCATCGGCGTCCTTCTGCACCTGCCGGCAGGTGACGAAATAGCCCCAGCGCAGCCGGACCTCCTTGCCCGGAGACAGGCGGTAGAACTTCTTCGGCGGATGCTCGATGAAGTCGTCCTGCTCGACATAGATCTCGCGGCCGAAGGTCACCATCCGGCTGCCGGCCGCGGGATCGTCCGGGTGGTTCATCGCCTCCAGTTGCTCGGTCTGGCCTTCGGGATAGTTCTCGATGATCAGCTTCAGCGGCCGCAGCACCGCCATGCGCCGTGGCGCGATCGGGTTCAGCGTGTCGCGCACCGCGGCGTCCAGCATGGCGACATCCACCGTGCTGTAGGCACGGGCAACACCGACCCGGCTGATGAACTCGCGCAACGCCGCGGGCGGCACGCCACGCCTGCGGATCCCCGCCAGGGTCGGCATCCGCGGGTCGTCCCAGCCGGCGACGTGCTTCTCGGTCACCAGGCGGGTCAGGTGGCGCTTCGACAGGATCGTGTAGGTCACGTTCAGCCGAGCGAACTCATACTGTCGTGGGCGCGAGGGCACCGGCAGGTTGTCGATCAGCCAGTCGTACAGCGGGCGGTGGTCCTCGAACTCCAGGGTGCAGACGCTGTGGGTGACGTGCTCGATGGCGTCGGACTGGCCGTGGGCGAAGTCGTAGGTGGGGTAGATGGACCAGGCGTCGCCGGTGCGCGGGTGGGGGGTGTGCAGGATGCGGTACAGCACCGGATCGCGCAGGTTCATGTTGCCCGACGCCATGTCGATCCTGGCCCGCAGGACGCGGGCGCCGTTGGGAAACTCGCCGGCGCGCATGCGGCGGAACAGGTCCAGGTTCTCCTCGACGCTGCGATAACGGAACGGGCTGTTCTGGCCGGGTTCCGTCAGGGTGCCGCGCTGCGACCGCATCGCCTCCGGCGGCGTGTCGTCGACATAGGCTTTTCCAGCGCGCACCAGGTGTTCGGCCCACTGGTAAAGCTGCTCGAAGTAGTCCGAGGCGTGATACAGGTGCTGACCCCAGTCGAAGCCCAGCCAGCGGACGTCGCGCTGGATGGCGTCGATGAAGGCCTGTTCCTCCTTCACAGGGTTGGTGTCGTCGAAGCGCAGGTGGCAGGCGCCCCCGAATTCCTGGGCCACGCCGAAGTTCAGGCAGATCGACTTGGCGTGGCCGAGGTGCAGGAAGCCGTTCGGTTCGGGCGGGAAGCGGGTGACCACGCCCTGCACGCGGCCAGCGTCGAGGTCGGCCTGCACGATGTCGCGGATGAAATCGCGGCCTGCCTCGGCGGTTGCGTCGCTGGTCGTTCGGTCCTGCGCGGTCGTTGCGGTATCCACCATGCCTGCGGCCTCTGCTTGCCTGCCCATTCCGGTCGGCTCGTTTCCGAGTTGATCGATCTCAGTACACAACTGGGGCGGGTTTGGCGACTGCGGGTGTCTCGACTGGCGGTTTCTCGACTGGCCGACGCGGAACGGCGGGGGGTGGCTGGCGCTGCTGGCGGCGCACCCTCTCCCGGTGGGCGGTGTAGAGGCCGCTGGCGATGATGATGCTGGCCCCCGTGGCGGTCCAGCCATCAGGCACGTTGGCGAACACCAGGTAGCCGAGGACGCTGACCCACAGCAACTGGCTGTAGAAGAACGGCGCCAGTGTCGAGGCGGGGGCAATCCGGTGCGCCAGGATGACCAGCCACTGTCCGCCCGAGGCGAGCACGCCCAGCACCAGCGACAAGCCAAGCTGGCGTGCGGTCGGCCAGACGAAGTGCGCCGGCAGCAGCGCGCTGAGCATGACGGCACCGATCGCCGCACTCCAGAGCACGGTGGTCTGCGGCGGGTCGGCGCTGCTGATCCGGCGGGTGATGATCAGCGCCAGGGCCCAGCAGAAGGCGCTGGCCACGCCGAACAGGGCAGCGGGCTGGAAGCCGCCCAGGCCAGGACGGATGACGATCAGCATGCCGGCCAGGCCGGCGGCGACGGCGGCCCAGCGGCGCGGCCCCACCGTCTCATGCAGCAGCGGGATGGACAGCACGGTGACCAGCAGCGGCGACAGGAAGCTGATGGTGGTGGCTTGCGCCATGGTCATCTGCTGCACGCCGCAGACGAACAGGATCGACGATCCTGCCACGCACAGGCCGCGGATGATCTGCAGCACGGCGCTGCGGGGCCGCACCGAGCGGCGGGAGGTGCGGCGGACCAGGATGACGGCCATCAGCAGGAACAGCACGTAGCGGATCCAGATAAACTCGACGATCGGCAGGCTGGTGCTGAGGTATTTCGAGATCGTGTCGGACGAGGCGAACAGCATCGTCGCGCTGACCGCCAGCGCGATGGCCTTGAGGGGATCGTCGGGAAGCATGGGACGGCGTTATAGCGTAACGACCGTGCGGATGCGAGTGGATAGATCGTCTGTGTAACGGTTGGGTCTGGTCTGTCACGCCGGGGCCACAAGGGAGACGGGCTGGCATCGCGGATCGTTTCAGGCGGCTACTCGCGCAGGATCGCGCATTTGCTCGATTCCAGCCTGCGCGAAGCCGCTATTAAGCAAGGGTCGGAAGGAGCGCTGCACGCAACTCACGCGGCATCGCCAGCGTTTGCCGGTGCCAGTGGTGGAAATCAAACGGAAAGAACCGTCCGATTTCCCCACTAGCCGTTGTTTGGTGGGCCGATTCACCCGACCGCATGGGATGCGAGTGTCGGGATCGGACCACTAGCCGCGCCCGTTCGGGGCTTACTCTTATTTGAACTTGACGAGATCCTGAAAAATAAGCGGAGCCCAGGTGTGTCCTCGCGCCTGGACAAGCAAACCTCCCTCTGCGAGCCGCCCCAGTCCGACTGGCGCGAAGCCGAGTTGTTCAGCCAAGGCCGCCACCCGGGCTGTTCGTAGAAGACGCGGATCGCGACGTCGGCCTGTCGGTTGGTCAGGTTCACCGGGTGGTCTATCGACAGGATCTCCATCTCGATCTCAGGGTGAAGCCGCGCGAAATCGGCGAAGTCCGGCATGAGCAGGTGTGTCGCGAGGGATGGGGCCAGCGTCACCCGCAGCAGCCCGCGCACGCTCTGGTCGCGACCGAAGACGCGCGTCTGTAGGCGGTTCGACCACGCTTCCATCTGGTCCGCGAACTGGAGGACTTCTTCCCCGGCGTTGGTCAGGCGATAGCCCGAGGGCAGTTTTTCAAACATGTGGGCGCCGAGGTGGTTTTCGAGCTGGCCTATGCGTCGGAGAACGGTGGAGTGGTTCACGTTCAGGCGCTCAGCGACGGCGCGGACCGAGCCGCCGCGGGCGACGGGAAGGAAGTAGCGGATGTCGTCCCAGTCGATCATGTGGTGCAAGTATCGTGCGATGTCGTATCAGCACAGGCGTTTGACTGGTTGGACGACCCGCTGCCCCGGACTGCGCTGCGCCGGGGGAAGGGTTCGGCGCGGAACAACCGGCTCCGACCCGATGCGGACATGTATCCGAAAACGGATGGTTCTGGATACGCCCGACTTCAGGTCCGAAACCAGGGATGAAGCCAGTCCAAGGCATCGATCCGCCAAAGGGATTTATGAACGCGACGATCTCCCGCAAACAGACAGTCTTGTTGGATTGGTGTTACGCGCCCATCGACAGAGGATGACGGCGCCGTCTCTCCTCGGCGTGGAGCGGGTCCCTGCGTCACACCGGCACCCAGATGCCAGCGATGTCACCTGCCTATCTGCCACAATGAGTTTCGACAGATAATTTACCTGACATGTGCGAAAAATGCCCTAGAATTAGCGCAGAGTGCCTTTTTGCTAGGTTTGGAGCCGAAATGCTGCTTAGATTTGGAGTTAAAAATTTCCTGTCATTCGACAATTATCAGGAGCTTTCGTTTATGGCGACGAAGCTTCGTGACGATACGCGGCTCGATGTGGTCGTCCATGAGCGTCGGAAGTTAAGGGTTTTGCCAGCAATAGTAGTTTATGGAGCCAACGCGTCAGGCAAATCCAACCTCCTACAAAGTATTCGGTTTATGCGAGGCTTTGTCCGAAACTCACATACCCAAGCAACCGAACCTCTCGGCATCACGCGTCATTTTTTTCAGCTTGCCGCTAATAAAGAAAACGAACCCTCACAATTAGATTGCGACTTCATGTTGAACGAGGTTCGATATCACTACGGATTTGAGTTCGACAATGAACGCGTTCGTAGGGAATGGCTATATAGCTTTCCAGACAACCGCAGGAACATTCAATTTGTTCGGGAATCTGGAAAACCTATGTACTTCGGCCCAAATTTTGCTGAGAAGGGTAAAGCCAGAACTGTCGAGACTTTGAAACGAGAAAATAGCCTCTTTCTGTCTGCTGCTGCTCAGAATAATTTGACAATCGCGTCTGATATTTCCGAATGGTTTAAATCTTCTATTAATATAGATCGAACTAATTCCAATATTCTCGATCCATCGACGCTTTCAGAGTATTTAGAGGACGAGACTGTGCGCCAACGCATACTGGAATTTATCAAAAATGCTGATCCGACAATTACGGATATTAGGGTCATTGAACGGGAGACAGCGGAGGATGTAGCGCCCGTTATCAACGAGATGCGGGCCGTATTAAAAAAACACTTTGCAGAAGCCAACATTCCAGAGATGCCGTCTTCTCAAAAAGAGTATCAACTTGTGCATTCAGGTCAATCTGGCGTAGTAGCTTTCCCGTCTCGGCTTGAAAGCAATGGAACGGTGAAGCTCCTACACATATTGGGTCCGATGCTTAAGTGCCTTGCCCGTGGTAATTTTCTTATATCAGACGAGCTTGAATCGAGCTTGCATGTGATCATAGCGACCGAATTGTTGATGATGTTCAATTCGATTCAGACAAATCGGCATGGTGCCCAAATCTTGGTTGCCACGCACGATACGAATCTCCTCGACATTCGATGCTTACGGAGGGACCAAATTTGGTTTGCGGAGAAATCCCCGGTCGGAGCAACGCATCTGTACTCTTTGGCAGAGCTTTCGGTACGTAAGTCGGACAGCATAAAGAGAGGCTACCTGCAAGGACGCTTTGGTGCGATCCCATTCCTCCCGAGCGCAGATGTCGTTCACGAGCTAGTCTGATGATTAAGGCGAAAGGACGGAAGCCGCTATCCATCCCGCCAAGCCCATCGCTTAATCGGCGGGTCGGACAGGTAAAGCCACTCAGTCGTATCGTTGCATTCTGCGAAGGTCGGACAGAAAAGCATTACTTGGATACTTTTGCAAGTCACGTCGGACGCCGTCTCGTTGATGTCAAGTTTGTACCGCAAGTCGGTGTGCCATCGACCATTGTGCAACATTGCATTGATAAAAAGTGCGAACTTGAATCTGTTGCCAAAAAAAGGGGTGCTGATAGCTTCGACAAAAGGTTTTCTGTGTGGGCTGTTTTTGATAGGGATGAACACACTTGCTACTATAGTGCAATTCGTCAGGCTCTTGAACACGGAATACGGATTGCTTTCTCGAATCCCTGCGTGGAACTATGGGCGCTTTTACATTTAGAAGAATATGGTGACCGCCCAATAGATCGCCATGAAGTTCAGAAGAGGCTCAAGGCGGTAATGCCGCGCTATGACCATAGTCGTTCGGCAATTTTTGATTTAATCTAATGCAAGGTAGGTATCAATTTGCGCGTCAGCAAGCTGTCTCGCTTAGAGAATGCCGTCACAGCTTCGGCGATCTGTATGGAAATCCTGCGACCTGTATGTATGACTTGACCGATCTCATTTTGGTTTCTGCTCGTCCCCCGGATGAGCGTGAAGCAAATATCGAACAATTCAGAACGCGTCTAAGGCATATTGAAGAAAATCCTGTGTATCTAAGTGGGGACTCTTCGCTAGCACGAGAACGAAGCAGTATTCTAACAATTCTGCGCGAAATTACTTAACACCCTTGCCGGTAAAGGGCCGGATAGCTGGTTTGTTATGGCAGACAGGCAGGTGACGTTGCATGCGCTTGAGTGCCGGTGTGACGCAGGAACTGCTCCATGTGGAAGATCGATGGCGTCGTGCTACTCTTGCGAGAGGCGCGTAAGACTCTTCCAACAAGACCGTCCGTCCATTTTCGGGAGATCGTCCCGTTTATAAATCCCTCTGGCGGATCGGTGCCATGAACTGGCTTTCTTCCATGGTTTCGGAACCCGAAGTCGAGCGTGTCCGGGACCATCCGTTTTCGGGTACGCCATTTTCGTGGGCCGCTGTGTCCGGCTCGTTCAAATTGCGATGCTCGTATATGTCCGCGTACGAGAAGAACCGCAGCCGATAGAATGGCCTTCATGAACGCGGAGCGGACCATAGTACAACCAGCCTCCCATGTCTGTTCCCCATCCATTACGGCGGTAGGATGACCGCGGTGGCTACCACTGGAATCAACCTTAAGCGGGTAATCAAAGGGAACATACCCTGCGGCCGGACATTTGCACTACGGAGCCATGTGGCCTGGGCGTCACTTTCGCAATCGGCAAACCCCTGTGCAGGGGTAGTAGATCGCCGGGGCTGTGAAGTTAAAACCGCGTCTGTCGAAAAACGCACCACCGAAGACGAATTTTGCCGACTGAACGACAGGTCCGTTGCGATCCAACTCAACCCGCCTGCCCCGGATCGGAAAGGGTCGTCCGCCACCGCGTCGGCCGGACGAGCGTGGGGCGCAAACTGAAGGAAGTATCATGTCGAGATTGGAAGGTAAGGTCGCCGTCATCAGCGGCGGAAACAGCGGCATTAGGCTCGCCATCGCCCAGCGGTTTGAGAAAGAGGGCGCACACGTGTTCATCTTCGCTCGGCGCAGGGAAGCGCTCGACAAGGCGGTGCAACTGATTGGCGCCAACGTTACCGCCATCCAGGCGGACGCGTCCCGGCTTGAGGACCTCGACCGCGTCGCCAACGCCGTCCGGAGTGCTACGGGCAAGGTGGACGTGGTCGTGTCCAGCGCCGGCCTGGTCGAGCAGGTGCCGCTGCGCGAAATCACGCCGGACCACTACGATCGCACGTTCGCCCTGAACGCCAAGGCGCCGCTGTTCCTCGTGCAGAAGATGCTGCCGATGATGGGTCGCGGAGGATCGATCATCCTCGTGTCTTCGGCCATGCATACCATGGGTCTGGCGAACCACTCGACCTACGCCGCCACCAAGGCTGCGCTGCGTTCGTACTCCCGGACCTGGGCGCCCGAGTTCAAGGACAGCGGCATCCGCGCGAACACGTTGAGCCCCGGTGTCGTCGACACGCCGATGCTCGACTCCCAGGCGAGCACGCCCGAGCAGGCCGCCGCGATCCGTCAGGGCTACGCCGCCTACACGCCCATGCTGAGACTCGCACAACCCGAGGAGCTGGCGGCGGCGGCGCTCTTCCTCGCCTCGGACGAGAGCTCGTTCATGACGGGCTCCGACATGGTCGTCGACGGCGGCGTCAGCAACGTTTGACGGCGGCCGCCCAAGACCGGCGCCCCCTGGGAGACCACGGCGCAGGTCCACTCCTGGTCTCCAGGTGATCGCCGTCATCGAGCAGCTCAAGCGGATCGCCTTTGGGCGTGATGGCGACCCACGCGGGTCTCAGCGCACACGGGTCTCAGCGCATACGGGTCTCAGTCTGGGCGCGCCCTTGGCCGCGTGCGCAGGGCGGCGATGAAGGCGGCGAGCGGCGCCGGGATTTGCCGGCGTGACGGATAGTACAGGTAGTAGCCGGCAAACGGCGGCGTCCAGTCTTCCAGCAGCCGCACCAGCCTGCCGGCGGCCAGATGCGGCATCACCTGATCCTCCAGCACATAGGCGACACCCAGCCCGTCCAGCGCGGCGCCCAGCATCAGCTCCGGCTCATTGAAGGTCAGCGGTCCGGGGGTCTTGATCTCCAAGGCGTGGCCGGCCTGCTCGAACTCCCACGCGTACAGCGGGCCGGACGTGGTCATCCGGTAGTTGATGCAGCGGTGGCGGGTCAGGTCCTGCGGCGCAAGCGGGGCAGGATGCGCGACGAGGTAGGCCGGCGTTGCCACCACGGCCATCCGCAGCGGCGGGCCGACGCCGACCGCGATCATGTCGTTCTGCAGCTTCTCGCCCAGGCGGATTCCGGCGTCGAGCCGGTCGGCGATGATGTCGCGGAACTGGTAGTCGATCAGCACCTCGACGGTCACACCGGGATGGCGGGCGCAGAACGCGGGCAGCACCGGCCGGATTACCGTCTCATAGGCGTGGCGGGTGGCGGTCACGCGGACTGGCCCGGCGATGACGTCCTGGTCGCGGCCGAGCTGGTCGAGCGCGCCGGTGATCTCTGCCAACGCGGGCTCCAGGGTCCGCAGCAATTGCTCGCCGGCGGTGGTGGTGGAGACGCTGCGGCTGTTGCGCTGCAGCAGGCGGACACCCAAGCGCGCCTCCAGCGCCTTGATTAGGTGGCTCAGGGCGGAGGTGGACAGCCGCAGCTCCGCCGCCGCGCGGGTGAAGCTGCGCTGGCGCGCCACAGCGGCGAAGGCGGCAAGGTCGTCGAGGCTGCCACGCGTCATCATCCCATCCCGTTCAACGGCGCGTTGCGATCATAGCGCATGGTCGGACGATGCGGCAGGCGCCAGTTGTGGGCGGGTTGATTGAAGGAGTGGAAAATGCCCAGCTTGAACAACAAGGTCGTGCTGATCACCGGGGCGTCGAGCGGCATCGGCGCGGGAACCGCCAAGGTGCTGGCGGCCGCCGGCGCTCGGGTGGTGCTGGGGGCGCGGCGGACGGAGCGTCTGCAGGCGCTGGCCCAGCAGATCGAGGCGGATGGCGGCGAGGTTCGGGTCCGCGCGCTGGACGTCGCCAGCCGGACGGACACGCAGGCGTTCGCCGACTTTGCCGAGGCGGCGTTCGGGCGCATCGACGTGATCGTCAACAATGCCGGGGTAATGCCGCTGTCGCCGCTCTCGGCGTTGCAGGTGGATGAGTGGAACTGGATGATCGACGTCAACATCCGCGGCGTGCTGCACGGCATCGCCGCGGTGCTGCCCCGGATGCAGGCGCAGGGGTCGGGGCACGTCGTCAACGTCTCCTCCGTCGGCGGCTTTGTCGTGCAGCCGACGGCCGCGGTGTATGCGGCGACGAAGTTTGCCGTGCGGGCGATCTCGGAGGGCCTGCGCAAGGAAAGCGACAGCATCCGCTGCACCTGCGTCTATCCGGGGGTGATCGACACCGAGCTGGCCAACACGATCAGCGACGCGGGGGCGCGGGAGCGGATGCAGGGCTATCGCAAGATGGCGATCCCACCGGAGGCGATCGGCCGCAGCATCCAGTATGCGATCGAGCAGCCGGATGATGTCGACGTCAACGAGATCGTGGTGCGGCCGTTGGCGACGCAGGTGTAGGGGCGCGCCGGGATACAGCCAGAGACGGCTTCAGGGGTGGAGAACCCGGCGGCTGCGCAGTGGAGGAACATTTGCCGGTGATCACTCCTCCAGGCGCAGCCGGCTTGGCAGCAGGTCGCCCTGACCTTTCAGCACCGGATAGGCGGCCGCGGCGACCAGGTGGGCGTTGATCTGCTTCAGATCCCGCAGCGCGTCGAGATGCAGCGTGCTGACCTCGACGACCCCCGCGCGGCCGGCGCGCAGGGTGTTGAAATGCGCCTGGGTGGCGCTGTCCTCGACATCGCGGAAGGCCTGTTTCTCGGCCGCCAGCAGACGCGCCGCGCGCAGGTCGTCGGTCATGAACACCGAGGCGGCGGCGTGCAGGTTGTTCACCAGCCGGTCGATCATGCGCAGCAGCTCCGTCTGCTGGGCGGCGGGAAAGGACAGCCCGCGCTTCAGCCGCTTGGAGGCTTGGCTCATGAGGTTGCGGTCGACGATGTCGCCGGCGTGTTCCAGGTTGTGGGCGAAGATCAGCACTTCCTCGACCCGCTGGTGATCGGCGTCGTTCATCGCGTCGACGTCGAGGCCGCCGAGATACGCCTTGATCGCGGTGTTCAGCTTGTCGAGGATGTCGTCCATGCGGCGGACCTCGATGATCTGGCGGCGGTCGCCGGCGGCGAATGCGGCGCGCGCGCTGGCCAGCATTGCTTCCAGCACGTCGACCAGACGCAGCGCCTCTCGCACGGCGGCGCCGACGGCCATGGCGGGGACCTCGCGGACGGCGCCTTGCAGATACAGCGGGCGCGCCGGATCGGCCTGATCGAGGCGCGCGGGGAACAGGCGCCGCAGCACGGCGGCGTAGGGACCCAGCAGCGGCAGGAACACCACGGCCAGCGCCAGGTTGAAGGCGGTGTGGAAGTCGGCGACGGCGCGCGCGTTGTCCGGCGCGACCTGGACCAGCCACGGCCCGAGCAGCGGCAGGGCGATCAGGGCGATCAGGCAGCCGAGGGTTCGGTTGAGCAGATTGCCCAACGGCAGGCGCCGGGCGGCGGCGTCGGTGCCGCTGATGCCCTCCAGCACTGGATTGAGCGCGGTGCCCAGGTTGGCCCCGAGCACCAGGGCGAAGGCGGCCTGCGGCGGCACCACGCCCTTGGTTGCCAGCGACATCACCAGCAGCACCACGGCGACGCTGGAATGGGCGGCCCAGGTCAGCAGCGCGGCCAGCAGCACGTCCAGCACCGGTTCCGTAGAGACCGCGCCCAGCAGCAGCCGCAGGCTTGGCACATCCTCATAGGGCGTGACGAGGTCCAGCAACTGGTGCAGCGCCATCAGCATCAGCCCGACGCCGATGGCCACGCGGCCGAGGTCGCGGGTGCGGGTGACGTCGCCGCGGCGGAACATCACTATGCCAACGAGGAACAGGCACGGGGCGAGGCCGGCGATGTTGAACGACAGCGCCTGCACGATCAATGTGGTGCCGACATTGGCGCCCAGCATGACCGCCAGAGCAGGGACGAGGTCGACCAGGCCGCCGGCGGCGAGGCCGGTGACCATCAGGCCGGTGGCGGTGCTGCTTTGCAGGATGGCGGTGACGCCCAGCCCGGCGAGGAACGCCTTGCCGCGGTTGCGCAACGCCCCGGCGAGCAGCAGGCGCAAGCGGGGCCCGAAGGCGCGCTGCACCCCGGTCTGGACCATGCGCACGCCCCACAGCAGCAGCGCGACCGTGCCGGCGAGATCGATCAAGGTGACGGGGAAGTCCATGTCGGCCGCTCCGCTTGCGGGGGTTCCGATGGTGCCCGCGGAGCGGGGAGTTTAGCGGGTTTTGGCTGGATGTCTTGTCGTCTGACGTGTCGGCCAACGCCTGCTGCTTGTTGAGGCAGCATTGCGCGGTGGGTTCCTGTATAACACGCGGAATGATGCCTCCGGGTGGGACGATGTCTTAACTGGCGCAATCACGGCGCGAGCTTTGAGAACGCCCGTGAGGTGTTCAAGGATATCTTCGCCATTGAATGGACCGTCGTGGCGATACCGAAGACCGCTTTGATACCGTTGGCATGGCGGATAACCGGTTCCTGGTCGTTGCCTACACCCCAGGAGGACAGAGAGTTCGCATCATCTCGGCCCGTGAAGCTGAACCCCGTGAACGACGGAGATACCACAATGAAAACCAAACATGATTGGAGCCGGGCCGATGCAATGACCGATCAGCAGCGCCATGACGCGGCGCTGGCCGATCCAGATGCTCGGCCTTTGACCGACGCCGATATGAACCGCATGAGGCAAACTCCGCGCCTCAAGATCATTCGCCGTGCGCTGGGCCTGACGCAGGAAGAATTCGCGGCGCGATACCAAATTCCGGTTGGGACACTGCGGGATTGGGAGCAGGGGGCAAAGGAACCGGATCAGGCGGCGCGCGCCTACCTCAAGGCCATTGCCGGCGATCCCGAGGCGGTGCGGGCTGCCTTGCAGGCCAGCCCGTTACAGTCCTGATAGCAGCCGCGAAATCCTCGGCCGCCCGGGGGGTGACGGAGAGATTGCCCGTTGGGATTTCTGGCCTTGTCCTGATCCTAAACATTGGTTTCGGATCAGGACAAACTTGCCATATGCTGACACGTCACGGCGACAGACCGACTGGTAATCCCGGCGGTGGCAAGAGGCGTAGCAGGACCGGGAGGCCTTTAGGTAGGTCGGGAAGCTCCTGTTTCCGCATGGCGCGATGCAGTAAGATTGGGTCATCTGGTATGGTGGAGCGTCCGGGGATGTCCACCTCCTCGCCAGTGGCGTTCGATCTGTTCGAGGGTCTTGCCGCGGGTTTCCGGCACCAAACGCCATGTGAATGCGAGGCTGCCCAGACCCAAGATCGCATACAGGATGAAAGTTGCGGAGAGACCCACCACCGAGACAAGCTCAGGGAAGGTCAGCGTCACCATGAGATTCGCCATCCAGTTGGCGACGGTGGCCACGCTCATCGCCAACCCGCGCACCCCCAACGGGTAGATCTCCGAGATCAGCAGCCAGAAGACCGGTCCGAGGCCGATAGCGAACGAGCCTACATAGGTAATCAGGCTGCCTGCCGTGATCCAGCCGACATAGACCGATCCGTGCAGGGCAAAGCCCACGGCGAGGGAGATGAGACTAAGCACCATGCCGATCTCCCCAACCAGTAACAGCGGGCGGCGCCCGACCCGATCGAGCAGGAGCACCGAGACGATTGTCATGAGAACGTTGACAATCCCTACGCTTAGGCTGGCGAGGATGGATGACGAACTGCTGGCGAAGCCGGCGAGTTGAAAGATCGTCGGAGCATAATAAATGACCGTGTTGATGCCGGTGATCTGCTGCAGCACCGCCAGTCCGATCCCAACCAGCATCGGCATGCGCAGCGTCGCCGAGAGAAGATCCGACCAGTGCGTGGAGGCAGTGGAGAGCGCTGCCCGGGTTTCCCTGATCTCCGGTTCGATCTCCTGTTTTGCGCGGATGCGGCTCAGTGCCTGCGCAGCCTCCGGATAATGACCGCGAAGCATGAGCCAGCGTGGCGAGTTGGGAATGATCAGCATCCCGACAAACAGAGCCAATGCGGGAATAACACCGATCCCGAACATCCAGCGCCAGCGACCGCCGGTGGAGAGCTCATAATCGACGATATAGGACGCCAGGATGCCGATCGTCACCGCAAGCTGGTTGAGTGAAACGAGAGAGCCCCGGATGCGGGACGGGGCCATCTCAGACAGATACATCGGCGCGACGAAGGAGGCGACGCCCGTGGCGATGCCAATAAGGATTCGGCTACCGATCAGCCATGCAACCGAGAACGAGAGCGCCGACAGGATTGACCCGCCGGCGAACAGCAAGGCAGTACCGATGATGACGTGCCGTCGCCCGAACCGGTCGGCAAGCCAGCCGCCGGCGGACGATCCGAGGGTCGCCCCGGCAAGCGCCATACTGGTCACCACCCCGACGACAATCGGAGTAAGCCGGAAATCTGTCCGGATGAACAGGATCGCGCCGGAAATTGCGCCGGTGTCGTAGCCGAACAGCAGGCCGGCACATGCCGCGACCGCGGCAACTACGTAGACGAAGGCCATGTGTTCTTGATCTCCTGCTGTGCCGGAGCGTCGAAAGAGGGGGCTATTTAAAAGCGAGAAGCAAATAAAAGCCCGCAACTCCTGCACTTCGTGCACAAATCAAGTCGCGGCGCCATTTGTGTGCGCTCATGCAGCTTCTACCCTTCTACCATCCTTGATTAACCAAGCTTTGGCCGTGCGGCGAGCCTCATGCATTTGCCGGTTGTGCGCCTTTGCTTCGCTGCGTCGCGGCGTCTTTATCGTGAAGGTTCAGCGCTGTGTTGACCAATGCCAAGTGGGAAAAGGCCTGCGGAAAGTTACCGACTTGGCGGCCAACTCTTGGATCATACTCCTCGGCCAGGAGCCCAACATCGTTTCGCAGGTTTAGCAGCCGCTCGAACAATGCCTCAGCCTCTGTTTCGCGTTCCTGCCGTGCATAATTGTCAACAAGCCAGAATGAGCATGGCAGAAACGCTCCCTCGCCGGGAGGTAGTCCGTCGGCGCCAGCGTCCGTGCGGTATCGCAGCACGAAACCGTCTGCGTTGAGCTCACGTTCAATCGCTGCGACCGTGCCACGCGTCCGAGCATCGCCAGGCGGCAGGAAGCCGACGATCGGGATCAGCAACAGACTGGCGTCCAACTCGTCGCTACCGTAACTTTGGGAAAAACTGTTCTTGCCAACATCAAAGCCCTTGGCACAGACCTCAGCGTGGATTGCATCCCGAACCTCGCGCCAACGTTCGACCGGTCCCGGTAAACCGTATTGCTCTATCTCTTGGACCGCACGGTCTAAGGCGACCCAAGCCATGACCTTGGAGTGCACGAAATGCCGCCTGCCGCCTCGCACCTCCCAGATGCCATCGTCCGGTTGCTGCCAAATGGACTCCAGGTGCTCAATCAGCTTCACCTGCAGCGCCCATGCGGAGGCCGGGACGGCTAACCCGCCGGCGCGTGCCTGGTGCAACGCGTCCATCACTTCGCCATACACATCGAGCTGCAACTGCTCGGACGCCGCGTTGCCGATCCGCACGGGCTTCGCGTCCTGATAGCCGGGTAGCCAGCCAGCTTCCCATTCCAGAAGATGCCGCCCACCGTCGACGCCATACATGATCTGCATCTCGTTGGCGTTGCCTGCGATGCTGCGGTGCAGCCAATCGCGCCAAGCCTGCGCTTCGGCGTAGTAGCCACCACCCATCAAAGCCATCAGTGTCAAGGTTGCGTCGCGGAGCCAGCAGAAGCGGTAATCCCAGTTGCGTGGACCGCCTAGCTGCTCCGGCAGCGATGTCGTAGGCGCGGCCACTATGCCGCCGGTCGGTTCATAGGACAGTGCCTTGAGGACGATCAGCGAGCGAACCACAGCGTCCTTCCAGCGTCCGCCGTATTGGCACCGCTCCGACCAGGTGCGCCAGGTATTCTCGGTGGCGATCAGCGCCGCATCGCCGTCGAAGCCAGCTGGCGCCGGCAGATGTGACGGGCCATGACTGAGCACGAAGGTAACACTTTGGCCGGCTTTCACGTCGAACATAGCCACAGTGGCAAGCGCGTGCCCCTGCAGAGTGACCGGCCCTTTGACTGTCACTAAGTTGGGACCAGCGACCGCGATAATCCCTTCGCCGCTCTCGTCGCGGGTTACCCAGGGGGTGGAGGCACCGAAATCGAAGCGGAGTGTGAGATGCATGCGCATTGCCACCAGGCCGCGCCGTCCCTCGATACGGCGAATCACGTGGGAGCCGTCCACTCCCAGCGGCATGGCGTCGATCAGTGCCACTTCGCCTTCGGGTGTTGTGAACACCGTCTCCAGGACCAGCGTCGAGCCACGGTAGGACCGGCGTATCTGCGTCTCGGGGTGCTGGGAGGTGATCAGCCAGCTTCCGTGACTGGAACGGCCGAGCAGGGCCGCGAAACATGCAGGGCTATCGAAGCGTGGCAAGCAGAGCCAGTCGATTGCGCCATCCCTTCCTACAAGGGCCGCAGTCCGGCAGTCGCCGATCAGCGCATAATCCTCGATCGGCAGTGGCGTGTCGCGGATCGCGAAATCCAGATCGGGCATCTCGATCAGTTCCTTTCCATGCTGGCCTGTTGAACGTTGTGTGAGCCGAAATCTATAGATTGATCAGGATCGATAACTTTTATGGTCTCCAGCAATCCCAGCCGAATGAACGCTTCATAAATCAAGACTTTCGGACATTTTCGTTGACCCAAAGCTTCTATGTGTCCATCCGGGATCATGTCTTGGTTTGGCAGAGCTTTCGCACCATGAGCCGGATCGACGCCCACTTCAGCAAGGCGCGTGCATTGTGCTTCAGGCGTTCCCAGTCCTTTGCCAACCGGCGGCACCGGTTCAGTCAGGCGATGGTGCGCTCCACGATCCAGCGCTTTGGCAGCACCATGAACGTGGCAGCGTCCGAGCGCTTGACGATCTCCACGTTGACCTGGCGGCACACCCGGGCCAGGGCGGCTTGAAAACTTCGGCCCGGTGTAGCCGCTGTCGGCGTAGAGCTTGAGCAAGAACGGATACAGGCCGAACAGGGTGGCCATCACCAGCACGCCGCCATCGCGGTCCTGCACGTCGGCTGCATGCACGACGGCGTGCATCAGCAAGCCTTGCGTGTCGACAAGGATGTGCCGCTTCTTGCCCTTCGTATTTCAACGACCGCCAGAGCCGCTCGATGAAGACATTGTCGAGCCATCAAGCAGCCGACGCGCCTGTGCCTTCGAGAAGGCAGCGGTGTTGCCTTCCTCGCGATTGATCGTTTGCCGGCTGACATCGACAACAGGATTGCGCGTGGCGGACCCATGCCGCACCAGATGCTTGAACAGGCTCGACAGCGCGGCCAGGCGTCGGCGCACCGTCGAAGCCGCCGCATTCTCCCGCTCGCGCATGATGCGCTCCCAGGCGATCACTGCCCGATGATCCACCTTGCCGTAGTTGCTCCGGCGTGGTGATGCCGAGCGTGCGGGTGAAGTGGGCGACGTCCTGCTTATAGCCCGGCGGGTGCGCGCGCTGTTCTGGCTGGCAAGCCAGATTTCTTCCTCGGGGATCGTGGCCAAACCGTCGAGGATGGCGAGTGGGCCGGGCGGCCAGTAGAGACGGAAATGGGAAGGGGCTCTCAGCCATGTGTTTCCCACGGGTTGACGACAGTGAGACCGCACCCCTCGAAACCGCCGGTATCACGGGTGACCATGCGCGCGCCGCTGGCGCGGGCAATGGACGCGATCATGAGGTCCTGTGGCGCCGTGGGCCGGCCGGCCTGTCGGCGCAGCGCGAATAGCTCGGCGTAAACAACGGCGGCGTCTGAATCGAACGGCAGAATGCGCGCTTCAAATTCGTCGAACATCTCGCCGGCCGTGTTCTCGAACTCCTGGCGGCGGCGGCCGGTGGGCATGACGGCAAGGCCGGAGAGGATTTCTGCCTGCGAGATTGTGGTGGTGAACAGTTGCCGCTCGTCCTGCGCATTGAGCCAGCCGGCCACTTCCGGCACACGGCCGGGGCGCATCATCGCGGACAGAATGTTCGTATCAAGGATGAACACTAGACCGCTTTCAAGTTGATTGGAACAGTCAGCGCGGTCTAGCCCCATTGTTTTCGCGAGCAACTTTGTCAGCCCGATTATTCCAGTCAGGCTGATGTTGCTCTAATCGAACCGCGGCGGCTCGCGCCCGGGCTCGCGGGCTGGAATCTCCAGCTCGATGCCGCCGAGAGCGGCAAAGCGGTCGTGGATCCGATCGTAGAAGCTGCGTCCGGACCGCCGCGATTGGGCCTTCAGGGCTTCTTGCAAGATCCGGCGGGCCTCGGCCTCCATAGAGTGGCCATGTTCGGCGGCGCGCACGCGCAGCCGTTCCTTCACCGCTGGATCGAGGTTGCGGATGGTGATGCTGCTCATCGGGACGGGTTCGCCTGTCTGTAAGACATCACTATAATCGATGATTGCATTGATGTCAATTCGTTGCAGATAGGCCTTCATTGCAATCAGCACGTGATAAACCAGACTATCACGTGCTGATTACGTGCTCCACAGACGCTTGGCATGCTAAGCCACCGGTCTGAAACCCTCCCGCTACGCGAGGAATTGCCACGCACCCCGATCATTTGCCGGCTAGCAGCTTGCGAGCTGCGATCTTGATACCCTGCACAATATTCACAAATGCATCGTCATGATTCGGCCAGCCCGAAACACCTTTCGGCGTCCTTCGGGAAGGGAAAGCCTGCAGCTTGGCGAAGGGTCGGCGGGGCGGCGGCAATGCAAGCCGATCGCCGTGTGGGGAAAGTAATAACCGGCAGGCCCAGATAATCGGCAGGACCGGCCTAAGCGGATCAGCCGCAGGGGATGCTGTCAGCGGGCGTCTTCATCCACTGCCCCGTAACCGCCGCCGCCCGGCGTTTCGATGACAAACGCGTCCCCCGGCGCAAGCTCCGCGCGGTCGGTGCCGGACAGGTCCTGGCGGGAGCCGTCGGCGCGTTCCACCCATTGCCGGCCGGGCAGCGCATCCGCACCGCCCCGCAGGCCGAACGGGGCGACGTCGCGGCGCGAGGCGACGATGACGGCGGTCATCGGCTGCAGGAAGCGCAGCCGGCGCACCGAACCGTCACCACCGCGCCACTTGCCGCCGCCGCCGGAGCCGTGGCGGATGCCGAAGTATTCCTGCCGCACGGGATAGCGCAGCTCCAGGATCTCCGGGTCGGTCATGCGGGTGTTGGTCATGTGGGTCTGGATGGCGGAGGTGCCGTGGAAGCCGGGGCCGGCGCCGGTGCCGCCGCAGATCGTCTCATAATACTGGCGGGTGGCGTCGCCGAACAGGAAGTTGTTCATCGTCGCCTGCGAGCAGGCGATGACCCCCAGCGCGCCGAAGATGGCGTTGCAGGTGGCCTGGGAGACCTCGGTGTTGCCGGCGACGACGGCGGCGCCGGGATTGGGGGACAGGAAGGTGCCGGGCGGGATGATCAGGGTCAGCGGCTTCAGGCAGCCGTCATTCAGCGGGATGTCGTCGCCCACCAGGCAGCGGAACACGTATAGCACGGCGGCTCGGGTGACCGCGGGCGGCGAATTGAAATTGCCCTCGTGCTGCGGGCCGGTGCCGGTGAAATCGACAGTGGCACTGCGGTTTTCCTTGTCGACGCTGATGGCGACGCACAGGTCGCGGCCGTTGTCCATTTTGTAGTCGAAACGGCCGGAGCCGATGCGGTCGATGACGCGGCGGACCGATTCCTCGGCGTTGTCCATGACGTGGCGCATATACGCGCGCACCACCGGCCAGGTGAACTGGCCGACGACGCGCCGCAGCTCCTGCACGCCCTTCTCATTGGCGGCGATCTGCGCCTTGATGTCGGCGATGTTCACGTCGGGGCTGCGGGCGGGATAGCGGGCGCCGGTCAGCAGCGACCGGAACTCGGTTTCGCGGAAGTGGCCGGCCTCGACCAGCAGGAAGTCGTCGATGACGACGCCCTCCTCCTGCAGCGTGCGCGACATCGGCGGGGTGGAGCCGGGGGTGATGCCGCCGATGTCGGCGTGGTGGCCGCGGCTGCCGACGAAGAACAGGATGTCGGCCGCGGCTTCGTCGAACACCGGGGTGATGACGGTGATGTCCGGCAGGTGGGTGCCGCCGTTGAACGGGTTGTTCAGGGCGATGACGTCGCCGGGCCTAATGCTATGGCGGCGGTGGTTCAGCACGGTGCGGACGCTCTCGCCCATCGCGCCCAGGTGGACGGGAACGTGCGGCGCGTTGGCCACCAGGTTGCCGTCGGCGTCGAAGATCGCGCAGGAGAAGTCCAGCCGCTCCTTGATGTTGACGCTCATGGAGGTGTTCTGCAGCACCGCGCCGGTCTGTTCGGCGACGTTCATGAACAGGTTGTTGAACAGCTCCAGCAGCACCGGGTCGGGTTTTTCGCTGCCGGCGGGCACCCGGCTGGGCAGGGGTTCGGTCCGGCGCAGGATCATGTGGTCCATGGCGGTGACCTCGGCAGTCCAGCCGGGCTCGACGACGGTGGTGGCGTTGGCTTCGCGGACCAGGGCTGGGCCGGGGATGCGGTCGCCGGCGCGCAGCGCGGTGCGTTCCAGCACCGGTGTGCGGCTGTCCGAGCCGTTGGTGAAGATGGTGACGTGGTCGATGGCGTCGGGGTGGCCGGTCTCGCGCGGCGGCAGGGTGGCTTCCTCGGCCGCGGTGCCGGGCAGGGTGGCTTCCGCGGCGACGGTCTCAACGACGACCGGGCGGTCGGGGGTGGCGAAGCCGAAGCGGGCGCGGTGGGCAGCGGTGAAGTCCGTCAGGATTGTCTCGAGGTCGTTCAGCGGGACGATCAGGGCGGCTTCGGTGCCGGCGTAGCGCAGGTGCAGCGACTTCGCCGTGGTGACGTCGGCACGGTTGGCGCCCTGGTGGGCCAGATCCTCGATCGCGTTGGCGGCGAGTGTGTCGGCGAGCGCCTGCAGCTCGGGCAGGCTGTCGGCACCGAGCGGCACCTCCACCGCCTGCTGCTTCATCGTGGTCTGGTCGGCGAGGCCCATGCCATAGGCCGACAGCACGCCGGCATAGGGATGGATGAAGACCGTCTCCATTCCCAGCGCGTCGGCCACCAGGCAGGCATGCTGGCCGCCGGCGCCGCCGAAGCACTGCAGGGCGAAGCGGGAGACGTCGTGGCCCTTCTGCACCGAGACCTGCTTGATGGCGTTGGCCATGTTGGCGACGGCGATCCGCAGGAAGCCCTCGGCGACCTGCTGGGGGGTGCGGTCGCCGCCGATGTCGCGGGCGAGGTCGGCGAATTTGGCGGCGACAACGTCGGCGTCGAGCGGCTGGTCGGCGTGCGGGCCGAAGATCGGCGGGAAGTGCGCCGGCTGAATTTTCCCGACGCAGACATTGGCGTCGGTGACGGTCAGCGGGCCGCCGCGGCGGTAGCAGGCGGGGCCGGGGTTGGCGCCGGCGGAGTCCGGGCCGACGCGCATCCGCGTGCCGTCATAGTGCAGGATAGAGCCGCCGCCGGCCGCCACCGTGTTGATCGCCATCATCGGCGCGCGCATGCGCACACCGGCGACCGCGGTTTCGAACGCACGCTCAAAGCTGCCGGCGTAGAGTGCGACGTCGGTGGAGGTGCCGCCCATGTCGAAGCCGATGATCTGGTCAAGGCCGGCCATGGCGGCGGTGCGGGCGGCGCCGACGATGCCGCCGGCCGGGCCGGACAGGATGGCGTCCTTGCCCTGGAAGGCCTCCGCCGCGGTCAGCCCGCCGTTCGACTGCATGAAGTAGACGCGGGTTTCCGGCAGTTGGCCGGCGACCTGGTCGACGTAGCGGCGCAGGATCGGCGAGAGGTAGGCGTCGACGACGGTGGTGTCGCCGCGCGGCACCAGGCGCAGCAGCGGGCTGACCGCATGGCTGGCGGACACCTGGGTGAAGCCGGCCTCGCGGGCCAACTGCGCCAGGCGCTGTTCGTGGTCGGGATACTTCCAGGCGTGCATCAGCACGATGGCCACCGCCCGGATGCCGCCGGCGTGCGCCTGATCCAGGACCTCGCGGGCCTGGGCTTCGTCCAGCGATTCGATCTCCTGCCCGTCGATGCCGACGCGGCCGCTGACTTCGGCGACCTGCTCGTACAGCATGCTGGGCAGGGTGATGGCGAGGTCGAACAGGCGGGGGCGGGCCTGGTTGCCGATGCGCAGGGCGTCGGCGAAGCCGTAGTTGACCAGCAGCAGGGTGCGGTCGCCCTTACGCTCCAGCAAAGCGTTGGTGGCGACGGTGGTGCCCATCTTGACCGCGTCGATCAGGTGCGGCGGGACCGGCTTGTCGGGGTCGATGCCGAGGACGGACTTGATGCCGGCGATGGCGGCATCCTGATACCGCTCGGGATTTTCCGACAGCAACTTGTGGGTGGAGAGTTTGCCGTCCGGATCGCGGGCGACGATGTCGGTGAAGGTGCCGCCGCGGTCGATCCAGAATTGCCACATCGTGCTGTCGCCCTGTCGGTTGTCTACGGCTGCATCAGGGCAGAGGCGGGGTGCGGGAGGCAAGCCCCCTTGAGCGCGGGGGTGGGTGGTACACCTTGTCCGTGCTTGAGCGCGATCCGCCAGAGGATGCGGCCGAGGCGCATGACTCTTTGAGGTCGTGTTCAACCGTTTCTGAGGGCAATTTTATACTTGCCAAACCCAGTTCATAGACGGAGCCGCCCAATGCCCAGTGTTCTCGACAATCCCTACTTCCGCGATGAAGCCGCCGCCTACGCGAAGGTCGAGAGCATCGTTTGGCCGAATGGCCCGGTATGCGTGCATTGTGGCGAGACCAACCGGATCGGCTTACTGAAGGGCAAGGCCACCCGTCCTGGCATCTATAAGTGCTACAAGTGCCGCAAGCAGTTCCGCGTGACGGTTGGGACGATCTTCGAGGCCAGCCACATTGCCCTGCATCACTGGTTGCAGGCCGTCTTTCTGATGGTCTCCAGCAAGAAGGGTGTGAGCAGCAACCAGCTTCACCGGACGATGGGCATTACCCTGAAGTCCGCTTGGTTCATGAGCCACCGCATCCGGGAAGCCATGAGGGAACCGGGCTGGCCGGCGGGCGGCAAGTTGGGTGGCAATAACGCCACGATCGACGCCGACGAAACTTACATTGGCGGCAAGGCTGCGAACCGCGCTTACGGCCCGATCCCGCCGATGCCTCTCTGGTGGAGCGTGGCGGCAAGGTCCGCAGCTTCCACGTCCCGAACCTGACCGCCAACAACCTGTATCCGATCGTGGCCCGTCACACCCATGCCGACAGCCGGTTCATGACAGACGACACCAGCGTCTACACCGCGATTGGTCGGACCTTAAGGGCGGCTACGAGACGGTCAACCACTCTGCGAAAGAGTATGTCCGGCACGACGCCTATACCAACACGGCCGAGGGGTATTTCTCCATCGAAGCCCGGCATCTATGGCGTGTACCAGCACGTGAGCGAAGCCCATCTGAAGCGGTATCTTGGCCGAGTTCGATTTCCGGTATTCCTACCGGATCAAGACCGGGTTCAACGACACGGCACCGATGGATAGGGCGCTGGTGGGCATCGTGGGCAAGCGGCTGACGTACTGACCAGTTGGCGGCATCCGGTCAGGCGCGCGTGCCGGCTAAAGCCCCGAAAGATCATGCGTGGAGACGGGGGTCTCATGTTTCTGACCAGCGGCAAACCGAAATGTGACTAGTATCGCCCATCAGTGAAGGGCGATACGTCGGTTTGGCTTGAAGTGGCCGATTCACGCGGAAGCGCGTGCAGCGCTTCTCTGCGATCGGGCACTAGACGAAAGTGATTGACAGTTAAGCATCTGGCCGACGAAAATAAGCTCGTGAAGATCGGCATCAGCTTGTGAGAAGGGCGGGTTGAGGAGTCCAACGTCACAAGCGAACTTTCTGCGGATTTCCCTTATTATAGCATCGGTGAAGCAACTGCCTTGATACAGGTTCGCCTTCCCGTTCCCTCGCAAAATCATGTTGCTGGCCGCGAGAGCATACATATTCGGTTGCTGCTCGATGCCGATCAGGCCAGCGCTCCTGATACGCTCTTTCTCCTCGGTTGTGATCGCACTGGCCATCACCTGATGCATCGCTGAAATCAGAAATCCACCCGTCCCAGCGCATATGTCTATGACAACACTATCTTTATTCACGTTCGCCAAGCGCGCGCATCAGTCAGTCACATGGCGTGGCGTCAAGACGATACCTAATGCCTTCTTGTCGCCTCCAGTGTATTTAAGAAACTCTCCCTAGAACTGACCAACGACATCAAAGTCGTGATAAGTGCTGACGAACGGTCGGACCTTTTCATCCAGTCTTTTGATCAACTCAAATAGGACACCACGCGGATATTTCTTGGTAGCCTTACCAAGTTCGGGATGAACCCCAATCGTTGAAAATGGTTGTGTCATGTTAAATTTCTTGGCTTGGGGCAAATCCGCGCGCTCAATTTGGTCGGAAATCACCTTTAGCCACTGCTTTTGTAAATCCTCGGGGGAATAGGCATCGAATGATTTACCGAAAGCGGTATTTTCCAACGCGATCGATGTCCCGCTTATTAGACCGCTTTCAGGCTAACTGGAAAAGTCAGCGCGGTCTAGCTCGTTGTTTTCGCGAGCAACTTTATCAACCCGACTGTTCCAGTCAGGCTGATGTTGCTCTAGAAGCGGCTTCTCGCTCTCCGTCAGTTTCGCATGATCGCGCATGAAGTCATGGAGCTCTCGCGAGAACTCCATGAGATCGTCGTACCGTTGCCGCTAGACCGCCGGATCGAAGGTGGTATGTTCGATGTAGTCCGCCCACGGGATGATACTGTCGATCTCTACGCCGGTCTTCGTCGTCAGCAGCGTTGGCCCACTAGTTCCTTTGACATGAAGGTAAATTGAGATTTTGCAGCTAGAGCGCGTCTGTCCGCTCACCGCCACCGCTATGACGTTGAACTCCTTTGCCAGATGGGCGGCGTAATGTAGCGCCCCATCGACCGCGTATTTTACCGGATCATCACCTGCTCGGCTCTTGTGAAAAATAATTTGCGCTTTGCATTCAATTATAAGAACGAAGTCCTTCGGCTCGGCCGAAGAGATAATGAACTCCGGAGCGCCTATGCCGCCCTTTCCCGTCTTGCTTGCAGCCTTGAGAAGCCGCGGTTTGAGGCGAGACTGTCGGCATTCCGAAGCCGTTGCGGCCGCGGTGATACGGTCCGGTTGTCATTGGGAGTTGAAAACTTCAAGCTTGCGGCTGCACCAACCGGCAGAAGGGGTTTGCCGTGCGCATGGAATTCGACGCCATTGTTATCGGAGCGGGTCAGGCCGGACCATCCCTCGCCGGCCGGCTAACGGCGGCCGGTATGCGGGTTGCCATCATCGAGCGTAAGTTCTTTGGCGGGACCTGCGTCAATACTGGATGCACGCCGACCAAAACACTTGTGGCCAGTGCCGCGGCGGCGCACGCGGTCCGCCGCGCCGCGGAGTATGGGATTTGCGTTGCAGGCAGCGTTTCAACCGACATGCGGCGCGTGAAGGCCCGCCTGGAGGCAATCTCAAACCAGTCGCGCGACGGAGTCGAAAGCTGGCTGCGCGGCATGGCGAACTGCACCGTGTTCCAGGGCACAGCCCGCTTCACCTCGGCCAACGTCGTGCAGGTCGGCGAGGACGCGCTGCACGCCGAGCAGATTTTCGTCAATGTGGGCGGGCGGGCGTTGGTGCCGCCAATGCCGGGACTTGACCAGGTCCGCGTGCTGACCAACACGACGTTGCTGCAACTCGATGAGGTTCCGCGGCACCTTGTGATCGTGGGAGGCAGCTACATCGGCTTGGAGTTCGCCCAGGCGTTCCGGCGATTGGGCGCCGAGGTGAGCGTAATCGAGAAGGGCCCCAGCCTGATCGGCCGTGAGGACGCCGACATCTCCGCGGCGGTAACCAAGATCCTGGAGTCGGAGGGGGTGACCGTGCGATGCGGTGCGGAGTGCATCCGGTTTGAGCCTCGGGGGGACGATGTCGCGGTCGCCGTCGATTGCGCTTCGGGCCGGCCGGAGATTGTCGGTTCCCACGTGCTGCTTGCGGTCGGACGGCGGCCCAATACCGATGATCTCGGCCTTGAGCAGGCGGGCGTGGCGACCGATGACCGTGGCTACATCCAGGTTGACGACCAACTGCGCACCAGCGTCCCTAGCATCTGGGCGATGGGCGACTGCAATGGGCGCGGTGCCTTTACGCACACCGCCTATAACGATTACGAAATCGTCGCCGGCAACCTGCTGGACGGGCAGGCACGCAAAGTCAGCGATCGTATCCCAGGGTATGCACTTTACATCGATCCGCCCCTCGGCCGGGCCGGACTATCGGAAACCGAGGCTCGGGCACGGGGATACCAGGTGCGCATCGGCCAACGCCCGATGACGCGGGTGGCCCGGGCGATCGAGAAAGGCGAAACACAAGGACTGATGAAGATCGTCGTCGATGCGGCAACTGATGCGATCCTAGGGGCGGCCGTGCTTGGGGTCGGCGGTGACGAGGCTATCCACGGCATACTTGATCTGATGACTGCCCGCGCGCCGGCGACGACATTGCAGCGGGCGGTGCCGATACATCCCACTGTCTCGGAGCTGCTTCCGACGCTGGTGACAGAGCTGAAGTGACAGCAGAGGCGAGGTAAGCAGCACAGCGCCTGCCTCTAGACCGCTTTCAGGCTGACTGGAACAGTCAGCGCGGTCTGGCCCATTGTTTCGCGAGCAACTTTATCAGCCCGACTGTTTCAGTCAGGCTGATGTTGCTCTGGAGGCGCTGATGCGATCAGTGTGGCCATGCCGACTGCATCGAGCACCGATTTCGTTCCGGCAGATTGTTACGTGTGCGCGGCGTGCTTTGTTGCGGGCGGGTCCGCGATTGGATCCAGTCGGCCCAGTATGAACACGTAAGCAACGATACCGATGATCAGCATGATGCCAGCGGCCAGGAACGCCCCCGTAAACGAGTGGGTCATCGCGACGATATAGCCCGTGGCAATCGGTGCGGCGGCACCCATCATGTTGTTGAAGAAGTTCATAATCCCCCCGATGCTTCCGGTGCCGCCCCGTGGTGCGATCAGCGAAGGAATTGACCAGCCGACCGGTGCAGCGGCAGCCAGACCGCTGAGCGCGATAGAAATCCAGACAATCGCCCAGACCGGATCCGTTGTTGCGGTCGCACCAAACACGGCGAGGCCAAGCATCATCCCCGACACAAGTACTGTTTTCCGCACGGTCGTTTCATCATGACCATTGTCGATCAAGGCGTCGATCAACCAGCCACCCACGGCAATATCGGCAACTGTGGCGCAGAGCCAAGGGATCGCCGCGTAACCTGCAGACTTGAGAATGCTCATGTGCATCGTCTGCACCAGGTAGTTCGGCAGCCAAGTCAAGAACAGGTAGAACGAGTAGCCATAGGCGGCAAAGCCGATGGTCAGGCCCCATACTTTCCTGTTACGCAACAAATAGCTTAGCATGGCGACCTCGCCGCTTTGTGCCGGGCCTTCGGGCGTTGCTCCGCCATCGGCGATGTATTGTTGCTCCTGCGCGCTCAACTTCGGATGTTTGCTAGGATCGCGGTAAACCAACACGAAGGCCAGGAAATACAGGAAACTCAACAGACCGGTGATGCCAAATCCCCAGCGCCAGCCGAAAGTCACCACCACCAGTGCGATCAGCGGCACGCCGACCACATTCGCGAATTTTGCGCCGGCATCAAAGATCGAGGTTGCCAGTGCGCGCTCCTGACGCGGGAACCAGTATCCTGTCGCCTTCGAATTGGCCGGAAAGTTAGGCGCCTCCGCTGCGCCGAGTATCACACGCGCGGACAGGATGCCGCCAAAGCTGCTCACGAAGGCGGTCGCTGTCGCGGCGATCGACCAGAGAAATGTGCTGATCCGGTTTGTCCACGTGACACCGAAGCGGTCCAGGATCATTCCGGTCGGTATCTGCAACAGGGCATATGACCAGAAGAAGCCGCTGAAGAGCCAACCAAGTTGATCTTCAGTCAGCCCAAACTCCTGTCGCAACTGGGGCGCGGCGACGGACAGGCTGATCCGGTCGAAGTAATTGATCAGAACACCCATTCCCAACAGAACGCCGATGCTCCATCGAAGCCGAGGGATGAATGTGGGCTGCCCTGCTGTCAATCCAGCGCTCGACTGGCGTTTCCTGGCCATACTTGATCGATCAGGGCCCGCGGTTGCCATTGTGTTGGTCCTTACAATCGTGTCGGCGTTGGTCAATCTTTGTCTTGTCGTTCCTCGAGCAGGGCTATGGTGTCGGTGACTATGTCGACCGCCTGGCCGCCCACATCAACGATAATCGGATGTTCGTCCGGGGTCGGTTCCTGCAGAGTCAGAAACTGGCTGTCGAGCAAGGCGACCGGCATGAAATGCTCGTGCCTCGAGGCCATCCGTCGCTGGATCAGGTCAGGAGTGCCCTTAAGGTAGACAAGGGCGACGTCCGCGCGATGACCGACGATGATATCGCGATAGGACCGCTTCAGCGCCGAACATGTCAACACCCCGGACTCACCGTTTAATCGCCAGCGATCGATGACGTCAGCGATCTTGTGCAGCCACGGCATCCTGTCCGTGTCCGTCAGTGGCGTGCCGGCATGCATTTTCGCCACATTCTCGGGTGGGTGCAGATCATCGCCCTCCTGGAACTGACAGCCCAGCGCGGCGGCAAGCAAAGCCGCAACGGTGGTCTTTCCGGATCCGGAGACACCCATCAGCACGACGATGACCGGCGTCCTGAGGCCATGTGCGACCGCGGGGGACCATGTGCGTCGAGGCCGTGGATCATTCTGCATGTTACACCGTCTCCCGGGTTCAAGCGGACCGTGTGACCTTAGGCCAATCCTACCACGCTCGTGGCGAGCCGTATCGGCTTGAACAGACCGCCATGGCGGGCGCGCCTTCGCCGGCCGCTCAGCCCGCCGAGGCCTGCGCCTCGGGAGCGCCTTCAACCGCGTTGATTTGGCCCAGAATGAGGATTTTGCTGATTTCGTATGACTGCCCCACTGCCTGCGACCAGGCGGCAGGGTCGAAGCCCTCGGGTGCCGGAAGAGAATGTCTGTCATGGCGACAACAGGTACTGCGATCCGCGGCTGTGCAGTCCGGCGGCTGTTCAGTCCGGCAGGGCATAGGCGATGACGTAATCTCCGAGCTTGGTTCCGAAGGAGCCGTGACCGCCGGCGGCGGTGACGACATATTGCTTGCCGTCGATGGCGTAACTCATGGGCGTTGACTGTCCCCCGGCTGGCAGCCGGTCTTCCCACAGTTGCTGGCCAGTGGTCACGTCATAGGCGCGGATGAAATAGTCCAGCGTTGAGGTCAGGAACGCGACCCCACCTGCTGTCGTCAACGGCCCACCCAATGTCGGCACGCCCAGCTTGATCGGGATTGGAATTGGTGCGCTGTCACGAATTGTACCGTTGGCATGCATCCAGGCAATCTTCATGGTCTTCAGGTCGATCCCGGCCATGTAGCCCCAAGGGGGCCGGTAGCACGGCAGACCAACCGGCGAAAGAAACGGATGCAGCACGGCTCCATAGGGGGTGCCATACATCGGCTGCACGCCGACTTCGCTGCCGCTTGGATGCGCGTCATTCGGTGCCGCGGGATTTTCCGGACCACGCGGAATCAGTTTAGAGACGAATGGCACGGCCATCGGGTTGGCGATTGCGATCTGCCGCACCGGATCGACGGCGATACCGCCCCATTCGAACATTCCCAGATTGCCCGGAAACACCAGCGTGCCCTGCAATGAGGGCGGCGTGAACGTGCCCTCGTAGCGCATCTGATGGAACAGGATCCGGCAGGAAAGCTGGTCGAAAATGGTAGCACCCCACATGTCGGCCCCGGTCAGTTTCCGCTCGGGACGGAATGTGAGGTCGGAGAACGGCTGTGTGGGCGCCGCATGGTCACCGGGCGCTGCATCCTGCGGCACCGGCCGCTCTGGCGCGGGGACGATCGGCTGGCCGGTGCGGCGGTCCAGGACGAACAGATTTCCCGTCTTGGCCGGCTGCAGAACCGCGGGAACGATGCCATTCGCCGTGGGCAGATCAACAAGCGTCGGCTGCGACGGCAGATCCATGTCCCACAGATCATGATGCACGGTCTGAAAGGACCAGACGCGCTTGCCGGTGTTGACATCCAATGCCACCAGCGCGCTGGAATACCGCTCAGCCAGTGCGCCGCGATTGCCGCCCCAGATATCGGGGGTCTGCACACCCATGGGCAAATACACCAGGCCCAGTTTGGCGTCATAGGAAGCCGTCATCCAGGAGTTCGGCGAGTTGTTCGTGTAAGTATACTCGCCGTCCGGCAGGGCGTTTTCGTCTTCCGCCCCGGCATCCCATGCCCAGACCAACTTGCCGGTGTGCACGTCAAATCCCCGGATGACGCCAGAGGGTTCCTGCGTCGAATAGTTGTCGATGACCGCACCCGCGATGACGAGTATCTTGTCGCTGACCACCGGCGGCGAAGTCGGTTCATAGAAGCCAGCGGTCTTCACACCCATACCGACCAGCAGATCGAGTGTGCCGTGATCGCCAAAGCTATCGCATAGCTTGCCGGTAGCGGCATCGAGAGCGATCATCCGGCCGTCATTGACCGGCAGGAAGATCGTGCGCGGACAATCCGTTGGTGCCGGCGAGCCATCGGCGTTGGTGCTGCCCGCCACAGTTTCATGATAGGAAACGCCACGGCACGTCAGATGCTGGAAGGTCGGGTTGTCCTGCACCTTGGGATCATACGACCAGCGTAGCGCGCCGGTCTTCGCATCGACCGCGAACAGGCGCTGATGCTGCGAGCAAAGATAGACGGTATCACGCACCTTGATCGGGGTGACTTCGAAGGTGGTTTCGACCGGATCGTTCTTGCCGGGCAGATCGCCGGTGCGGAACGTCCATGCCACCTTCAGGGACTTCACGTTGGCTGAGGTAATCTGGGTCAGTGGCGAATAGTGCTGGCCAAACTGCGTGCGGCCGTAGTCGTGCCATTCTTCGGCCGGCTGGCTGGCGGCATCCTGGGGCTGCCCGGTGGAATTGGCAGCAACGACAGCGCCGCCAATGTCATGATAGTTCGACACCAGTCCAATTGCCAGCACTGCCAGGGCGGCAGCCACGGCGCCCCACAGCGGCAGCACCACAAGTAAGCCGGATGTCTGCGCCCCGGGACGAAGATTGCGGGTGATCCAGGGCGTCAGCAACCAAATTGCAAGCGGGAAGATGACATCGCCGCGGGCGGCGAGCGGCCACCAGTCGAAGTCAACTTCGCTGACTGCCCAGATCAACGTTCCCAGCAGCACAACTGCAAAAACCCACAACGCCGGCCAGCGACCTGCCACCAGAAGCAGCCCAGCCAGCAGGATCCCGAGGCCGACGGCCAAGTAAAACAGCGATCCTCCGAGAGCGGCGAGCCAAACGCCGCCACCGGCAAGCAGCAGCCCAATCAGACCGTAGACCAGGCCGGTTATCTTCAAGACAGGAGGGGTTCGTGGAAGGGACGGCATCGCTGCATCCTTCTGATAATTACCAGCCGCAGCGCTCAGCCGCTTGCGGCGCTGGCTTCGGCCCGCCTGGCGCTATACGGGATCGCTGTTGATCCTTTCCGCGCCACGCGGCCAGTCTATTCCCAGAGGAGGAAATTGCCTACAGAGGGTCGCGGAATGTTAGCCAGCCACGAAGTTCATCCATGCGTCGCCGCGCCCGAAAGCAGATTTTCGCCAGCTTTTAGAGTCGAGTTGTTGAAGTATAGGATTACTAGAAGCTGCTTCATTGCAGGCACAACAGCCGGAACGATTTGCAAATCGGATATCGTTTAGGTATTTCCGTATGACACGAGACTGTTTCGACGCAGGTGCACGCATGATCGTGCGTCCGAGGACAGCAATGCCAGGACGACGGGTTGCCTGACGGATTGATCCAGGGTTGTATCTTAGCTGCACAACGTCATGGGAGGCATTGAGTCTTTAACTGCTCTCAAGAACAGGCAACAGCTTTATGCTCTGTGATCGCATGCAGAGAGGCTGACAAAAAAAGGGAGGGGGTTGGTGATAAGGTCCGAACTCTGTTCGAGGGCCATGACTTGCGCCCTCGTTTATATGGTTGCATTCGCCGGCTCAGGTTTTTCGGCTGCCGCACAACAGCCAACCAACAGCGACGTGGGTATCGCGCCGAGCCAGCAGGAAGCCCAGCCCAAGGTGCCGGCGCCGCAGCCGGCAACTCCCACCCATCTGCTTGGTGACTGGGATGGGCTGCGAACCTATCTTGGGCATCTCGGGATCGACCTAAGTGTAGACTACACCACCGAGAGCGCCGGCAACGTGGCCGGTGGTCTGCGCCGCGGCGTCGACTACGCGCACCAGATTGGCATTCAGCTTGACGTGGACTGGGAGAAACTTGCTGGTCTCAGTGGGTTCTCAACCCACCTGGCGGTGGTCAACCGCGCCGGGCGGAACCTCAGCAGCGACTACATTGGCGACAATGTCATTCAGGCACAGGAGATCTTCGGCGCCGGCTTCGATATGGCGGTGCACGATGTCTGGCTGTATGGCGAGGAGAAGCTGTTCAACGGCCGCGTCGATGCCGTGTTGGGCCGCGTCTTTCCGGGGATGGATTTCGCCGCTTCGCCGCTCTACTGCAACTTCATGACCCTGACGATCTGCGGCCACCCGCGCGCGCTGACTGCTGAGCAGGGCTTCATCGACTGGCCGCAGAACACCTGGGGCGGCAGGGTCCGCGTGCGGCCCACCAGCGAGACCTATGTGATGGGCGGCATCTACGCGTCACAACCGTTTCCCAGTGGCGGACGCAGCGGCTTTGACTGGGCGACCAACCACATAACCGGCGCGTTCTATGCCGCCGAGCTGGGGTGGGAGCCGCTGTTCGGGCGCGATCAACTGGCCGGCCATTACAAGATCGGCGCGGGCTATGACACCAGCAACTTTCCTGACGAGTTCTCGGACGCCAACGGCGATGCGTTTGTTCTGAGCGGCCTTCCGCCGGCCGGCCACAGGGGCCGCACCCAGGTCTGGGTCACCTTTGACCAGATGTTGTTCCGGACGGGATCCGCTGCAAACAACGGCTTGACCATACTGGGCGCATATGCGCACGACAGCCCTGATACTTCGTTCTACCAGCACTTCGTCTGGCTTGGCATGCTGTATTCCGGCTTCTGGAAGCAGCGGCCCGATGATCAGATCGGCCTTGCGTTCACCTACTACAAGGTCAGCCCCGGCCTGACGCGAACGGAACAGTTGGAACAGCAGTTTGATCTGCCGCCGACTTACCCATACGGCGTGCAGGATCATGCAATGGTGCTAGAGGCCAACTACGACATCCCCGTCTATCCCGGTGTTCAACTGCAGCCGGAATTCGAGTATTTTGTCCGTCCCGGCGGAGTGTCCGCCGTGCGCAACGCGGTGGTCCTGGGGCTGAAGACCCACGTGCTGTTTTAGTGTCCGAATACGGAGACGTGCTGCGCGCGCTTCGCCGCGTGAAATTGTGCTGGATATCGCTATCCCATGGTGCCGCTGAGGGCCCGCTGCAGCATGATCATTGCAGCCTCAACTCAGCGTGCGGATGGCGATCGGGTCGCCGTTCCTTACGGCTCGGTCCTTCGGCTGACGCTTTCCGGCTGCTTATCCGATGTGGGGCTTGATATCGATGGCTGCGTTGGGCGTGAACCGGCTGCCATCGTCCCACCCGCGCGACCCTGATCGCCCCGAGCTAGCTGGAGGAAGCAATCATGCGTCCGGTTGATACCGCAGCAGTCGGCATGAGCCGAGACCGCCGTACCGTGCCCACAGTTGGCAAGGGCCGACCCGGCGCCCAAGCTGAGAATCGTTGCAATCGCGAGATTACTTTTCAACATGGTTCATGTTCCTGTCCCGGCCTACAGGGGTCATGTCCCATGCCGCCGCATCGCCTCGTCCGGCATAGCTGAGTTATGTCGCAGTGCAGCATTTTAAACTTAACTCTTCGCAATAAGCCTACTGCCGTTGGGGCAGTGTCTGTTTGGGCATGGAGGCGGCCCGGTCTAGTATCGCCCATCAGTGAAGGGCGATACGTCGGTTTGGCTTGAAGTGGCCGATTCACGCGGCGAAGCGCGTGCAGCACTTCTCTGCGATCGGGCACTAGACCGCTTTTAGGCTGACTGGAACAGTCAGCGCGGTCTAGTTCATTGTTTTCGCGAGCAATTTTATCAGCCCGATTATTCCAGTCAGGCTGATGTTGCTCTAGCCATCGCCCGTCGCTGTGGATCGGCCTGTTGCATTGATCGCCCATGGATTGGCGCGGCAATACAAGCTGCGTTCGGATTATGGCTTTCGCCTGCAAGACTTTAGCGTCCCGCGGAACGTCCGGGACTCGCCCATACATGACGCCGCCTAGCCAATGCCTCAGGCGTCAGCAATGATCGTCCGCAGCAAATCCTGGGGCCGCCACCACGCATGCCGATCCGTGCCAAGTCCGTCGACATCGGGGTCGATATCGGTGGGACCTTCACCGACATTGTCTGCCGCCGCCCTGGCGAGCCCGCGCGCACGCTGAAGATCCCCACCACACGAGGCGATCCGAGCCAGGCGGTGCTGAACGCGGTTACCCGCCTGTCGGAAGACCTGGGCGTTGCCGCCACCGACATCGCCCGCTTCCTGCACGGCACGACGATCGCCACGAATGCGGTGCTGGAACGCAAGGGCGCGAAGATCGGGGTGATCACCAGCGTCGGTTTCAAGGACACGCTGGAAATCGGCTCGCAATTGCGCCAGGACCTGCACCGTGTGCTGCTGGCGCCGGTGACGCCGGGGTTCCTCGCCCCCGGCGCGCTGCGCAAGGAGGCGATCGAGCAGGTCTCCGCCCAGGGCGACGTCGTGATTCCGCTCGACGAAGATTCGGTGCTTCGTGCCGCTGGGGAGCTGGCCGAAGACGGCGTTCAGGCGATCGCCGTGTGCTACGTCTTTTCCTTCCTGCATCCGGCGCATGAACAGCGCACGCGGGAACTGATCAGGGCGAAGCATCCTGGCATAGCCATCTCGCTGTCCTGCGAAGTCGATCCGACGTTCCGCGAGTATGAGCGGACCGTCGTCACCGCTTTCGACGCCTACATGAAGCCGGTCGTCGGCCGCTATCTGCAGAACCTGCAGATTGGCCTGGGCACCGCCGAGGTCACTGCGCCGCTGCAGATCATGCAGTCGCGCGGTGGACTGTCCGGAACATCGGTGGCGCGCCGGCGGCCGGTGCGCCTGTTCCTCTCCGGTCCTGCAGCCGGCGTTATTGGCGGTGCAATTGTCGGGCGTTCATCCGGCTATCGGGATGTGATCACCATCGATGTCGGCGGCACGTCCAGCGACATTGCGCTGGTCGAAGGCGGCGAGCCGGTGATCCGAGCCCAAGGCAGCATCGCCGGCTTTCCGGTGCGCGTGCCGATGGTGGACGTGAACGCGATCGGTGCCGGCGGCGGTTCAGTTGCCTGGATCGACGGCGCCGGTGGGTTGCGCGTCGGCCCGCATTCCGCGGGTTCGGAACCGGGTCCCGCCTGCTACGGGCGTGGCGGCCAGGAAGCGACGGTCACCGACGCCTCGGTTGTCCTCGGCTGGCTTGATCCTTCGTATTTCGCCGGCGGCGCCGTCTCGCTCGATCCTGCGCGCGCGCGGGCGGCGATCGAGCAGCGTGTGGCGCGTCCACTCGGACTTTCGGTCGACGATGCCGCGCTGGGCATCCATCGCGTGGTGAATGCACAGATGGTCGAGGGCATCCGCCTGGTCTCAATCCGCCGTGGCCTGGATCCGCGCCGGTTCACGCTGGTCGCACTCGGGGGTGCCGGTCCGATCCACGCCACGGCGCTGGCCGGCGAGCTTAGCATCGGCAGCGTGCTGATCCCGCGCCATCCGGGCGTGCTTTCGGCCGCAGGGCTGCTTGCGGCGCCGATCGAGCACGAAGTTGCCACCGCCTTTCCACGCGCCCTCGCGGAGCTGGATGTCACGGAGCTGCGCCGCACGCTGGCTGAGCTGGACCGTCAATGCGCCGGCCTGATGGCCGAGGAAAGCATTGGTGACATGGCGATCACGATCCACTACGCCGCCGATGTCTGGTATGTTGGTCAGTCGTATCATCTGGAAGTGCCGCTGGCAGGCGATGCCGCCAATCCACTTGACGCGTTGTATCGTGACTTCCTGGCGCTGCACGACCGTATCTACGGCCACGCCACGGAACAGCCGGCCGCCATCGTCAATCTGCGGTCGGTGCATCGTGCCGGCGGCAGCGACCATCTGGACGAAGGCCAATACCGCTCGTCTGGTGCGGACCCCTGCAAGCCGCCGCGCCGTGTTCGCATGGCCGGCCATCCAGCGCAGGTGCAGGCTGCGATCTATCTGCGTGAGGCGATGCCGCCCGGCATGCGCTTCAGCGGACCTGCCATCGTGGAACAGGCCGATACCACAACCTTGGTGGAGCCAGGCTGGGACGGCACCGTTCTGGGAAACGGCAACCTGCTGCTGACCCGAGGATAACATGGAAATCGATCCGATCACGCTGGAAGTGCTGCGCAACAAGCTGGATGGCATCGCCAACGAGATGCAACTGACGCTGGTACGCAGTGCATTCTCCGCCATCGTCAAGGAGGGTCTGGACGCGTCCGCCAGCCTGTTCACCCTCGGTGGCGAGACGCTGGCGCAGGCGCTCGCCGTGCCCATCCATCTCGGCGCATTGACGCCGATGGTCGGGCAGTTGCTGCGGACCGTGCCGCTTGAGCAGATGCACGAGGGCGACATCTGGATTCTGAACGACACCTATCTTGGCGGCACACATCTGCCGGACATCGCCATCATGACGCCGGTGTTCGCGGGCGGCATGGTCATCGCGATCAGCGCGGCGATGACGCACCACCAGGACGTGGGCGGCATGACGCCCGGTTCCACACCCACCAATGCCACGGAGATCTTCCAGGAGGGGATCCGCATCCCGCTGCTGCAGCTTCGGTGTGGCGAGACGCTGAATGCCACCCTTATCGCGATGCTGCGGCAGAACGTCCGGCTGCCCGATGTGCTGATGGGCGACATCAACGCCCAGGTTGCGGCCTGCACGATCGGCGCACGCCGCCTGGCAGAACTGGCCGCCGGCTTCGGGCTCGACGAACTGCTTGGGATGTTCGCCGAACTACTCAGCCGATCGGAGGCGATGACCCGGCAGAGCCTGCTTGGCCTGGCCGCGGGCACCTATCGTTATGTCGACTACCTCGACAACGACGGCATCGAGCTGGACGCGCTTGTTCGCGTCGAGGTTGCGGTGACGATCGCCGGCGACACGATAACCTGTGACTTTACCGGCACGTCACCGCAGGTGCGCGGTCCGTTCAACTGCATGCCGTCCGGGCCCTATGCCGCGGCCTGCTTTGCGCTGCGGGCGGTGACGGATCCAGAGGGCCGGATTCCCAACAACGGCGGCTGCTTCCGGCCGCTTTCCTTCAACCTGCCCGACGGCAGCCTGGTCAATCCACGTGAACCGGCGCCGACCGGTTGCCGCACCTCGACGATCAAGCGTGTTGCCTGCTGCATCCTTGGCGCGCTGCGTCAGGCCGCGCCCGATCGCGTGCCGGCGGACAGCGCCAGCGAGACCGTCATCATGCATTTCGGTGGCGTCCGGTCGGACGGACGCCGCTACGTGACGTCACAACTGCTGGTCTCCGGCAGCGGTGCCTCGGCGGCTTTTGACGGGGTAGACGTCATCGAGACGGATGCCAGCAACTGTCTGAATGTTCCGGCTGAAGCCTTGATGATGGAAGCACCGATCCGCGTGCACCGCGCATCGCTGCATCGCGACTCCGGCGGCCCGGGCACGTCACGTGGCGGCCTTGGCGGTGTCTATGAATACGAGCTTCTGGATGGTGAGGCGACGGTGACCTATCGCGGCGAACGCCATCTGTGCGAGGCCGCCGGTTCCAGCAACGGAATGGCGGGTGGACGCGCGCGCGCGGTGATCCGCCGCGTGGATGGGGGCGAGGAGGTCATACGATCGAAGATCGTTGCAAGGCTGCGGGCGGGGGATCGCTTGTTGATTGCAACCGCGGGTGGCGGCGGCCATGGCGCGCCGGCGGACCGTGAACCCCAGCGTGTGATGGCCGATTTGCGTGACGGCAAGATCAGCCTGGAAGCGGCACGGGACATCTACGCCTGGCGCGTCAACGCCTGAAAGGTCGTGGTGGCGAAAGAGCACACGATACAGCCTAGTAGCGGCTATACCGGGATAAAGTCCCTACTTTAATCCCATACGCAACCTGCCAACAATAACCGGACAGGAAGCTTGGGAGCACGAGCACATGCGGATATTCGTAACCGGCGCCACCGGATGGGTCGGCTCCGTCATCGTCAAGGAACTGATCGATGCCGGCCACCAAGTGTTAGGTCTTGCCCGTTCCGACGAAAAGGCGGCCGCACTCGCCGTGACCGGCGCGGAGGTTCTGCGCGGCACACTCGACGACCTCGACGCGTTGCACAAAGCGGCTTCGGCGGCGGACGCGGTGATCCATACCGCGTTCAACCACGACTTCTCCAATTTTGTCGAAAATTGCGAGCAGGATCGGCGTGCGATTGAGACGCTGGGAGGCGCCCTGGAGGGGTCAGACCGCCCGCTCCTCGTGACCGGGGGCGTGGCACTGCTCGCGCCCGGCAGGGTCGTGACCGAAGCGGACGTGGCCCCAGACAACCCTTCCTTCCCGCGCAAGTCCGAGGCGGCCGCGCGAGCGCTGGCGGAGCGGGGCGTGCGCGCCACGACGCTGCGGCTTTCGCCCTCGGTCCATGGGGTTGGCGACCACGGCTTCATGGCGATCCTGATTGGCCTGGCGCGTGAGAAGGGCGTGTCGGCATACCTGGGTGATGGCGTGAACCGCTGGCCCGGTGTGCATCGGCTGGACGCCGGGCGCCTCTACCGGCTCGTACTCGAGCAGGGTGCGACCGAGGCCGCCTATCATGCTGTCGCCGACGAAGGCGTGCCGTTCAAAGATATCGCCGAGGTCATTGGCCGCCGCCTCGGCCTGCCGGTCGAACCGCGTGATGCTGAGCATTTCGGCTGGTTCGCAGGATTCGCGGGCGCGGACATGCCGGCGTCGAGCGAGCGCACAAGGTCGCTGCTGGGTTGGGAGCCGACCGGCCCGAACCTGCTCACCGACATCGATCAACCAGGATACTACGCAACATGATGGCGGGACGCCCACGTGCGGAACGCGACCTTGACTTTGAAGGAGGCACAGAGTGACCGACGCATCCCTGTCGCTCAATGGAAAGCGCGTGGTGGTTATCGGCGGAGGCTCGGGCATCGGCTTCGCAGTGGCCGAGTTGGCACACGAGGCGGGCGCTGAAATCGTCATTGCATCCAGCCGCGCGGCGACCGTCACTTCAGCCGTGGAGCGCCTGACCGGTTCTACAGGCCGAACTGTCGACTTGCGCGATGAGGCCGGCATCGCATAGCCAACATCCGACGAACCTGCGCGCCGTCCGTGCACTTGACCGATGCCGCACGCAACTCCGCCGCAGTAGTTGTGTGCGTCAAGTTCTGCAAAAGTCTGATTGAGCTATGGAATGATGTTTCCTTGTTCGGCTGGACGGCATTTCCTCGTCCCGGCCTGAAGACGATCCGGCATCGGGAGGAGCAGCGGTCAAGACTGGCCGCAGGCCACCCCGGAGGCGGCGCGCAGCGGTCTTGACGGCTGCGAGCACGATGCCACGCTCGGGGCTGGTCGGGCGCAGCAGCCTCATGCGGCCTGGCGCATCATCTGCTTCTTGTGCTCGCGCAAGTGATCCATGTTCAAGTAGCGGATCGCTTCGAGCCAGTTCTCGTGCGTCTCCACGACCAGGGCCCGCACCAGCCGCAGGCAGCTCTCTGCATTGGGGAAGATCCGCACCACAAGGGTGCGGCGTTTGATCTCCTGGTTCAGCCGCTCCAGCATGTTGGTCGACTTCATATGCTTATGGTGCGCCCGCGGCAGCCGGTAGAAGGTGAGCGTCTCCTCGATATTGTCCTCCACCCAGGTGCACAGCCTCGGATACTTGTCCTGCCATTTGGCCAGCCACGCAGCGAGGTCGCGGCGCACCTCGGCCAGATCGCGCCGGTCATAGAACCAGCGGTCAGTCCGCTTTGCGGCCCGACCCATCAGGCAGTCGTCATCGACCTTGCGCGGCACGTAATCCAGCGCGTTTCTCAGAAAGTGCACGTAGCAGCGCTGCCACGCCGCCTCGGCCAACACCTCGCGGATCGCCGCCTTCAGGCCAGGATGGTCGTCGGAGACGACAAACTCCACACCGTGCAGGCCGCGCTGCTTCAGCGCCAACAGGAAGTCCCGCCAGCGGGAGCGGCTTTCACGGTTGGCCAGGTCCACCGCCAGAACCTGTCGCCGGCCCTCACCATTCCACCGCAACCGCAATTAGCACCGCTTGACTGGTGATGACGCCGCCCTCGCGCACCCGCGCGTCGCGTGCATCAAGGATCAGATACGGATTCGGCTCGCGCGGGCCGGCACCCGTGCCGCCCGATGACGCACCGCCGCCTCAGCGGCAAAGCAACCTGACCGACCCGAACAGCGCGCTGATGCGTCGGTCGAACGCGCACGAATCCCGCCAGATCTACAACGCCATTGGCGGTGCCGTTGCGGCGATATTCATAGTCGTAACGCTCCGGCTGGCCCGGCATCGGCGGGATTGGTTCGCGCACTTCATCAATCAACTGGGTCGGGCTCTCGTCGAAGCAGACCACCGGCCGCTGTAGATCGGGCGGTTCGGCATACAGGTCCAGCACGTCCTCCATCCGTGCGATATAGGTGCCGTCCACCCGGGGAATGCACCACATGTCCCGTCGCCATGGTTTCAGATCGTCTTCAGCCAGGCGCCGTCGCACCGTCTCACGCGAGAGACCGTCGTGCTCGCTCAGTCGGACCATCTCGTTAGCCAGCAGCTCCAGCGTCCAGCGTTTGCGCCCTGCGGGTGGGGTGGAACACGCGGTGGCCACCAGCAGCGCCGTCTCCTTGCTGGACAGCTTGCGCCCGGCGCCAGGGCGCGCCGCCTCCCGCAGCGCCAGGTCCAGATTGCCCTCCACAAAACGCCGCTTGGTGCGATAAACCGTTGAAACGCCAACCGAGACACTGCTGGCGATCACCTCATCGCTGACACCAGCATCGGCGGCCAGCAGGATCTGCGCCCGCTTGATCTGACGCACCGCGTGACTGCCGCCGTTCAGCAACGCGGCAATCTGGGTCTGCTCCGCCTCGTTCAGGGCGACCCGATAGCGTATGGTCATCGTTGCTCCTTTGCTGTTGAGGACAACGATGAACCGGGCCGCCGATGCCTCACGACCGGCTTACACAGCCAGGCAGGGCCAGTTTCTCGCGTTTATTCACGCCTATACTCTGATGAACGGACGCCCTTCCGCGGAGGCGGACATGATGCGCTTCTTCCGCCTCACGCCGCCGAGTGTCCATCAGATGGTGCTGACACTGGAGCGCGCCGGATTGATCTCTCGCCAGCCCGGTGTCCGGCGCAGCATCGTCGTCTTGCTCGACCGTTCCGTCTTACCCGAGCTCAAGCCAGAATACGCTCAACCGGTCATAACCTCTGTTCAGAGGTACTGTTTGCAAGTGGCATCGACCCTCTGGTGGCCATCGGACGCACTCGGCCGCACCGGCCATACGACTTTCGCCCGCCACCGCCCGACAAGACGCCGCGGCGTATCACCGAGCCCTGGCGCATCGCCTTGAAAGCCAAGCTGGAGACCGACGACGATGCCAAAGCCCTCTACATAGAGACGCAAACATACCGTCGAACCCGTGTTCAGCATCATCAAAAGTGCCATGGGCTTCACCCGCTTCCGCCTGCGTGGCATCACCAAAGTCGCCACCGAATGGACCCTGATCGCACTGGCCTATGACTGACGGCGGCTACACCGCATGCAGACCGCCTGACATCATCGCTTCGTCATTTTTAAAACACATCAACAACGCAAATCCGACAGGCTGGTAGTAGGTGTGTTCTGTATATCGGTGCGGTGCAGGTGCGGGGAAACGGGCGTGGGGTTGCTTGCATTTCCGGTCGAACCCGCCTAGAAGCCGCGGTGTAATCAAAGCGCGGGCGTAGCTCAGGGGTAGAGCACAACCTTGCCAAGGTTGGGGTCGAGGGTTCGAATCCCTTCGCCCGCTCCAGATTTTCAATGTTTTTAGCGATGGCTTCTGCCCGGCTCAGAAGCCTCTGGGCGGCTTCCGAGAAAGTCTTCGTCTGCACCGGTGTCTACCCGTTGGTCACTGAGATCCGGTCTGAAGCCGAGGATCTGGCGGCGATGATCAAAGCGTTGCCGAAGGAGGTAGACAGCCTGTCCCTGCTTTCGGAGATCCTGAACTTCAGTCTTGTCAAGCAGCCGATCGACGAGCCGTCTACTGCGGGCCAGATGAAAAGCTGGACCGAAGTGCAGAGCATGCGCGACCACATGCGCCAGGGACTCGGCAATCGCTGCCGAAGCCACGCGATTTCATCAATATTACCCAACGCAGGACCCTCCATGATCATCCTCGCTTTATTGGCAGCCTTGGAGGGGGCTCTTGAAACGCGCCTGCCCGGATTCGTCATCGCAGCCTCGCACGTTCCGGCCGCCTATGAGGACGTCGCGTGCTAACCGGCCAGCGCCGACCGCTTGCCGACCCGTTGCCTACTAACATCGATCAGCGGGCCAGGATGCTGGAGCTGACCCATTATGCTGTCGCGATCATCGATATGCAGGATTTCGCCCGGCAGTTCCGGCCATTCGACTTCGGCCCAAAAAACGGCCCGACCGGAACGCCATCAAGAGCCGCGACAAAAAATCGCGGCAAAGGACTACGAATCCTGGACACGGGGCTGGAAGGCAAGGACTATGCGGTCGGCCAAGTCTCCATGGCCGATACTCCGTGCGGAGTTCTGGTCGATGCGTGGCGGCATGACGGCGCCTTCGAACTGTGCCACCCATCTGCAGCGGATGCTCGCCCGACCGTCAACGCAGCGCAGCTTGCAACAGGAAGGCCTGACCTGAACCATGACCGTTGCCCCAGACGTCAAGCTGAACCCCGTCGCGTTCTGGTTTCTGCGCCATGGCGAAACGGATTGGAACACGCAGAATCTGTCGCAGGGAAACGTTGACATTCCATTGAACCAAACCGGGCTGGCCCAGGCACGGTCGGCAGCCTTGTTGTTGCGCGGTCGCGGCATCACGTCGATCGTGTCATCGCCGTTTTCCAGGGCCAAGGTCACCGCCGACATCGCCGCGGCGCAGCTTGGGCTGCCGGTCCAGATCGACGATGGACTGCGAGAGGTCGCGTTCGGCGTCCAGGAGGGCAAGCCGATGCTGGAATGGTTCTCCGCCTGGGTCGAGGGACAGCTTACGCCGGAGGGCGCGGAAAGCTTTGCCGATCTAACCACCCGCGCGGTCGCAGCGATCAACCGCTGTACCGCCAGGCCGCCGATCGTGCTTGTGGTGGCGCACGGCGCCTTGTTCAGGGCCATGCGCGGGGCGATGGGCCATGAGCCGAATGTGCGAACCCGCAATGCCGTGCCGATCTGGTGCGAGCCCCCCGCCAGGACTGGCGAACAATGGGGGCTGACTTACGCCGATTGACACGCCACCCCGGGGAAATTAGCCGCGCCAGGCGCGCCATTCAGCGGAGCAGGAGAATCGCGTCATCCGCACGGTGCCTGACCGCCAGGCTGATCTGCTGCCGCAGCTTGTCGGCCAGCCTCTCACCGTCTGCGGCGGTTTCCTCATTGCGTATCAACTGCGTCTCCAGTTGGTCGCGAATCCTCACGCTGGCGTCGGTCACCATCTGATCAACCTTGGAGTCAGAGATCATCAGGCGGCGCAGAAACCCCGGGATGACGGCGCCCTGCAGAAGCTTTTTCGCTTCCTCCACACCAACGATCGCGCCGACCACGCTGGCGACGATCGCCACGGCCCAGCCAATCGGGTGGGCTGAAAGCAAGATATGCAGCGCGACCATAACCTTTGCCATAAGGATGGCGGCGATCGCGCTGACAGTCGTCTGCACGACACTCATGTTGCCAATGACGTCTGGTGTTGCGACTGAACTGCCCGTCGCATCCCACACCGGCTGGCCCTTCAGCGACATTGCGCGTTTTGAGATGCCGAAACGCTCGCATACCGGATCGGTCAGGATTTCCAGCCGGATCCTGATTGTCTCCAGCCATTCAACCACCGCCTGGGCGATCAGCACCTTCGCGTCCGGGCTCTGCGTCCAAGTATCGCAATCGCGGGCGATGCGACGGCCGATGTCGTCGATCGTGCGCACGTCGACGGCGTTGTCCCGCCAAGCGGTGATTGCCGGACGGATAGCCGCCTCCGCGAGACCTTCGGCGACCGCGACCGCCTGAAGCCGAATCAACGCTGGCAGTCTTTCGACAATAATCTGGGCAAATTCCGGCGTCTGCACCAGTGTATCGACAACGGCGCGAAAGGCCGCGGTCTTCAGCAGCAGTCGTCCGTAAAGCGCCAAGCCCTTGGAAATGGCGAACTCGGGCTCCTGCGACATCACGATCCTTGACCGGGCGAAGACGGTTTCCACAGCTTGCCTGACGAAGCCCATCCGGGCGGCGCCGCCGGTCATGATGACAAGGTCCGGGTCGTCAACCTGCCGATGGCACTGCCTCAGGCAATCATCCAGCGCCTGCTTCCAGCTAAGCCCGTTCAAGTCTCTGCTCGGCGCCTGCAGGATGCGCTCCATGCCAGAGCGTGTCAGTTCGATATCGACGACGATCTGCCGGTCGATCTTCACCACGTCCTCGACGATCGGATCAGATTCGGTCTTTTCCTTGTTGAAGTAACGCTCCTTGGCAATGCGGCATTTGTGGGCGAATTCGGTTGCCCGACCGGGAAGCCGAGCGAGTGCTGCGGCCACGGCGGCCGGATCACGTGCGGACTGGGTCATCCGCTGCATGATCAGGCCCTCGATGATGCCGGCGCCCAAGGCGCTGTGACCGAAATCGAGCGGCTGGGCGTCGAGGCCGAAGGCGGCAGTGAAATCGGTCGTTGACGAGCCGAAATCGATTATGAGAACCCGGCTGGCGAGTTCGTCCATTGACAGGTTCAGCTCGCCGCTTTCCCGGGCATGGATGAAGGCAGCACGGGATTCGGGAACGACGTCGACGCGAGCCAGACCGCTGCCCATGAGCAGTACCCGGTAGCCATCCACCGCGGCCGGTGACCAGCCGGAGGGATGACCGACGAAGAAATGCGCATCCTCGATGGCGGTGACCTGTCGTTCGTCCTGCAGGGCAGCGGTGATCGCCTGGACAAACAGGCGGGTTGCCTGGGCTGCCCTGCCGCCCTCGGACACATCCGCGCTCTTGAACCGTTCATACGATTCGACGATGTCGCCGGTGCCGGAAACTTCACCCACGGCGACACGTCCGTTGCGGTACAGGCTGACCATTGTGGGGATGGTCTTCATCCCGTACACCGACAGAACCCGGGGCTCATCGGTGGTGGCCAGCCGAGTGGTGGCCAGGGCGGTATCACCATGACCAAGGTCGAAACCAACGATCGTCGCATTCTCGTTCACGTCACTCGTCTCCTGCCGGGGCGACTGCAATCACGCCCGCACAAATTCCTGGGCATAACCGGTCATGATGCACCGACGGTCCTTGACCAGCGCCGGACGCAAAGTCTCCGTTATCCCGGCTCGATCGGCGTCGGGGACGGGATCGATATGGAACATCGATCTGTGGCGTTCGGCGTCGGTGACCACCTCAATGCCCTCGGCTAGCAAGACCTGGATCAGGGTCCGGGAGATCTTCTTGAAGGCGTAATCCGGGTCGTCGGTGATCCTGGCTTCGAGCATGTCCTGAAGGAACTCCAGCGTTTCGGTCGTCAGTGCCGGTGGAGGCAGCGGCTCCGGCGCCGGGCGGTCCAGGCTGACGAGGTCATCAACCCGGCGGACGACAGATTCGATGTGGGTGTTAAAGGTGATCCTGGGTGGCTTCACGGCTGGAGCCGCGGTTCGCGTGGGCGGACGCGCAGCGCCGTGGCGCAGGCCCAGCCGGCGCGGCAGGCCCGCGAAGTCGTTCCAGTGCAGCATCGCGAGGAACAGGATTGTCAGCAGCATCGAGAACATGCCCGGCACGCTGCCGATCCATAGGTTGAAGAGCAGCAAAACCAGCATCGTGACGGCGAGCGCGAGCGGGCGCCAGGTGCTTGCCTCGGCCGGCGGACGAGGCACCTGCAGGGCGGGAAGCTCGAGGTCGCCGGGGATGCTGGCGCCAATCTGGAAGGCTTGTGCTGCGAGGTTGAGGCCGCCGGCCGCCAGCTTCTTCTGCTTGCCCGGCACGTCGTCCACCCGGTCATGGCGTTCGCGCAACTGCTCGAGGTAGTCCTTGGTTGCCTCGACCCATTCCGCCACGCTTGTTGCCGGGCGCTTCAGGTCAGCGTGGCCAGTTGCAACATCCTGCTGGTACAGCTTCAGCAAACTGGCCATTTCCTCCTCCAGCCTTCAACCGGCGCACGACGTTGGATCCATCCGGCCTGTGTCGCGAGCTGCCGTGCATCATTGCGACGACATCTCAAGATACGACCCATGCTCCGGATTTTAAGAATGCCGGCAGGCCAAATGGTTGCCAACAGGTGTTGGCTCACGACGAACCGGCGTCCCAAGGTTGGCACTACCGCGCAGCATCGCCCACCTGTGACGGGCAATACCACAGTTCGCCTTGAAGTTGTCACTTCGCGGCCGTTTGCGCTTGCCTTCAATGAAACACTAGTGCTCTGACCCAATTTGAACGTGCAGCATGTGTCAGAGCACTAGCTTGATTTGGTGGGCCGATTCAACCAACGGGCTGAAGTGCCCGTCGGCATCGGACCACTAGCGGGTGCGTCACAGTGTTCGTAGTACGTAATAGGGACAACAAGGTGTGCTCTTTGCCCCGAAGGTGTGGTTCCCGTTGACGCGACATCCCGGATTTACCGGCACTTCGGGCGGCGCGGCATTCGCAGCACTGTGATCAAAACGCTTGGCATCCGCCGCCCAACAGGCGCATTCTCGGCTGCGTCCCAGGCACCCGCCGCGGGAGAGTGCGGGCATGCCCCGCCGCCGAAGGCGCAACCGGCCCCCGGAAACGCTCAGGCAAACGGACCGCGACGGGCAGGGATCTCTGGAAAGCCGGACCGCGCCTTGGCGAGGGTCCGCACCGACGGAGTAAGGGGTTGAGCCCCGAATCTCTCAGGTACCACGACAGAGGGGGGTCACAGCCGCCGGCATTTCGCCGGTGAGTGACCCTGTTCGCGGAGCTATTGGTGCCTCAGAACGCCCTGCCAGACGACCCCATCCCGACACCACTGAAAACCGTTCCGCTGGATGCCTGGCATCGTCGGCATGGTGCACGCATGGTTGGCTTCGCCGGCTACGCCATGCCGCTGCAATACGACCTGACCGGCGATCTGGTCCGCCGCAGCAAGGGCGGGATCCTGCCCGAGCACCTGCACACGCGCGCTCATGCTGGGTTGTTCGACGTGTCGCACATGGGCCAAGCCTTTCTAACCGGGAGTAATGCGGCGGCGGCGCTGGAGGCCCTGACGACCGGCGACCTCGTTGGACTGAAGCCGGGGCGACAGCGTTACACGCTGCTGACCAACGAGGCAGGCGGGATCATCGACGACCTGATGGTCGCTCGGCTTGATCAGGACCGGCTGCTTCTGGTCGTCAACGCCAGCCGCAAGGAGGTCGATTTCACCCGCTTGGCTGAGTATCTGCCGGAGACGGTTGTTCTGACGCCACAGCCGGAGCGCTCGCTGCTGGCCCTGCAAGGGCCTGATGCGGCCGCCGTAATGCGCCGCGTGGCACCGGTTGCCGCCGATCTGCCATTCCTGGGCATCAGCAACGCTGACATCGATGGGATCGATTGCCTGATCTCCCGCTCTGGCTACACCGGTGAGGACGGCTTCGAAATTTCTGTACCCTCTGGTGAAGCCGAGAGGCTGGCGGATCGTCTGGTTGCACACCGGGAGGTCATTCCTGTCGGTCTTGGTGCGCGCGATTCGCTGCGGCTGGAGGCTGGGCTGTGCCTTTATGGCAACGACCTGGATGAGCTGACCAGTCCGATCGAGGCGGGTCTGGCCTGGGCGATCGGCAAGCGGCGCAAGATGACCTGGGATTTTCCCGGCGGTCTGGTGATGCGCGACCAGCTTGACAACGGGCCGGTGCGCCGGCGGGTCGGAATCCGCCCCGATGGCCGCGCACCGGCGCGGGCGCTGACCTCTATCGTGGCGGAGGATGGGACTGAAGCCGGCACCATCAGCTCCGGCGGCTTTGGCCCCTCGGTGAATGGTCCGGTGGCAATGGGCTATGTCCGCAAAGATCTTGCAATCGACGGTATGCGACTGAACCTTATAGTCCGCGGCAAGACGATCCCGGCCACCGTCGTGCCGCTTCCCTTCGTCCCACACCGATACATACGCTGAAAGGAAGCTCCCATGGCAAGCAAGAGTGCAGACAAGCGTTTTACCAAAGACCATGAATGGGTCGTGCTGGAGGGCGACATCGTCACGGTCGGGATTACCGATCATGCTCAGGAGCAGTTGGGGGACCTTGTGCATATCGATCTGCCGGAGCTGGAGCGTGAGGTCGCGGAAGGCGAGACCTGCGCCGTCGTTGAGAGCGTGAAGGCTGCATCGGATGTGTTTTCGCCGCTTTCCGGCAAGGTTGTCGAGATCAATGAAACGATCGTTGAGGACCCTTCCATCGTGAACAGTGATGCGGAGGGCGAAGGCTGGTTTTTCCGAATTGAGCTGGACGATCCCGAAGCCTTTGACGCGCTGATGGATCAGGACGCCTATGACGAATTTCTGGAGACCTTGTAGCTGATGGATATGCAAATCCAGAGTTGTTGGGCAGAGCTGGCGGAACTTGAAGACAACGACGGGTTTGTCAGGCGGCATGTCGGCCCGTCGGAGACCGAACTCACGGCGATGCTGCACACGATTGGTGCGGCAACCCTGGATGAGGTCGCCAACAAAACCGTTCCTGCTTCAATCCGCTCCGGCATGGCGCTGGACTTGCCGCCTGTCATCAGCGAGGCCGCTTCCATCGCCGAATTGCGGGGGCTGGCGGCGCAGAACTCGTCAGTCAAAAGCCTGATCGGCATGGGCTACCACGGCACGACGACACCGCCGGTTATCCTGCGCAACGTGCTGGAAAATCCGGGCTGGTACACCGCCTATACGCCGTATCAGGCCGAGATCGCACAGGGCCGGCTGGAGGCGCTGCTGAACTTCCAGACCATGGTCTGTGAACTGACCGGCATGCAGATCGCCAACGCCTCGCTTCTGGATGAGGCGACTGCCGCGGCCGAAGCGATGGCGATGGCGCACGCGCTGAGCAAGTCCAAGAGCAACGTTCTTGCGGTGGCGGCGGATCTGCACCCCCAGACCATAGCAGTGCTGGCCACGCGGGCGCGTCCGCTTGGGCTCAGCCTTGTCACCGTTGCGCCGGGCGACGTCGCCGCAATCCGCACAGCCGATCCCTTTGCCCTGCTGCTGCAATACCCAGGAACGACTGGAGCACTACGCAACCTCTCGGCCGAGATCAGCACGGCGCACGACAGCGGCGCGCTGGCGATCGTGGCGACCGACCTGCTGGCCCTGGCACTGCTGATCCCACCCGGGGAGATGGGCGCGGACATCGTTGTTGGGTCGGCGCAGCGATTTGGTGTGCCGATGGGGTTTGGCGGGCCGCACGCGGGCTTCTTTGCGACGAAGGATACCTATAAGCGCGCCATGCCGGGGCGTCTGGTGGGAGTGTCCGTCGACGCGGCGGGGCAACCGGCGATGCGGCTGGCACTACAGACCCGCGAGCAGCACATCCGGCGGGAGAAAGCCACCTCCAACATCTGCACGGCGCAGGTGCTGCTGGCCGTCATCGCCGGCTTTTACGCGGTGTGGCACGGGCCGGATGGCCTGCGGCTGATTGCGCGGCGCGTGTCGCTGCAGGCGCGCATGCTGGCCGATGCCGCCCTGAGAGCCGGATTGCAGGTCCGCCACGACGCTTTCTTTGACACTGTGGTGGTTGAAGGCGCCAACGGCCTGATGGGCCGTGCTGCCGCGGCAGGCTATAACCTGCAGCGCGTCGATGAAACCGGCGTCGCCATCGCCCTGGACGAGACTGTTTCACGCGCCGACCTTGAGGCACTTGCTGAGCTGCTTGGTGCCGAGTTGGCGGGCGCTGTACCGGCAATTCCTGCCGACCTGTTCCGCGGATCGGCTTTCCTGCAGCAGGCGGTATTCAACCAGCATCATGCCGAGCATGAGATGCTGCGGTATATGAAGCGGCTTGAGGACAAGGACATCGCGCTTAACCGCAGCATGATTCCGCTGGGTTCCTGCACCATGAAGCTGAATGCAACGGCTGAAATGGTGGCCATCACGCTTCCCGGTTTCGCCGATATCCATCCTTTCGCACCGGCTGACCAGACCCAAGGCTATCAGACGCTGATCCAGCGCCTGCAGGCTTGGCTGTGCGCGGTCACAGGCTTTGCGGCAGTGTCGCTGCAACCGAATGCAGGCTCTCAAGGCGAGTATGCCGGGCTGCTGGTAATCCGGGCGTGGTTCGAGTCACAGGGACAGCCGCATCGCGATGTTTGCCTGATCCCGTCATCTGCCCATGGGACAAATCCGGCCAGCGCGGCGATGGCGGGGTTGAAGGTGGTGGTTGTCGGCTGCGACCGTGACGGGAACATCGACCTGGCCGACCTGCGCGCCAAGGCGGCAAAGCATGCGGACCGGCTGGCGGCGCTGATGGTGACCTATCCGTCGACGCACGGGGTGTTCGAGGGCAACATCCGCGACATCTGTTCGGTGATGCACCGGCACGGCGGACAAGTCTACATGGATGGCGCCAACATGAACGCGCAGGTCGGCCTGACTTCTCCGGCTGCCATCGGCGCCGATGTTTGTCATCTGAATCTGCACAAGACTTTCTGCATCCCACATGGTGGGGGCGGTCCCGGGGTTGGGCCGATCGGTGTTGCCGCGCATCTTGCACCGTTCCTGCCGAACCATCCGCTTCGCGCCGATGCGGGACCGGCCACGGGGATCGGGCCGGTTGCAGCCGCGCCGTTCGGCAGTGCGCTGATCCTGCCAATTTCCTATGCGTATATCCGCATGATGGGTGCAGCCGGACTGAAAAGAGCAACAGAGGTGGCCATACTGTCGGCCAACTATGTCGCCCAGCGGCTGCGCGACTTCTACCCAATCCTGTATGCCGGACCACAGGGGATGGTGGCGCACGAGTGCATCATCGACTGCCGGATGTTTGCGGCCGAGGCCGGCATTCAGGTGGAGGACATCGCCAAGCGCCTGCAGGACTATGGCTATCATGCGCCGACGATGTCCTGGCCGGTTGCCGGTACGCTGATGATCGAGCCGACGGAAAGTGAATCCAAGGCTGAGCTTGACCGCTTTTGTGACGCAATGATCGCGATCCGGGCAGAGATCGCCGCTGTTGCCAGCGGCAAGCTGGACCGGACCGACAACCCGTTGAAGCATGCCCCCCATACGGCAAGCGAATGCATGGCGGATGTCTGGACGCACAGCTATTCTCGTAGTCAGGCGGCTTTTCCGCTTCCGTGGGTGGCTGCGGGCAAGTACTGGCCGCCGGTCAAACGGGTGGACAACGTCTACGGCGACAGGAACCTGGTCTGCAACTGCGCGCCCGTGGACACCTATCCGCACGCGGCGGAGTGACGACATCAGCTTGCGCAGCGGCGGCTGAATAGCCGCCGTTTACGGACGGCGTAGCGCTCAGGTACCCTTCAGCGCGGCAAGGATTGCGTCGCGGGCAGCGGTGTCACCAATTGGATGAACCGGCTGGATCGCAACATGCGTCGCACCGGCTGAAAAGTGTGCCTGCAGACCGGCTTTGACCTGGTCGGCCGAACCCCACAGCACCATCGCGTCGATGAATGCATCCGATCCGCCGTTCGCCAGGTCGGCTTCGGTGAAGCCCATACCCAGCCAGGCATTGCGGTAGTTGTCCAGCACCATGTAACGGGACAGTTCCTCCCGGCCCAGGGCGCGTGCCCTGGCAGGATCGGTTTCGATGGTAACTTTTTGCTCGATAGCCAGCCATTTGCCCGGTCCGAGGATTCTTGCGGCTTCCGCCGTATGCCTGGGCGTCGTGTTGTAGGGTATTGCTCCCCTGGTCATCCGGCCGGCCAGTTTCAGCATCAACGGTCCCAGGGCGGCAATGCAGATGGGGAAGTCCTCGGCGTTGCGGACGCCTTTGCTGATGGTCTCAAGATATGCACGCATTGCCGGCACCGGCTTTTCATAGACATGCCCGCGCAAGCCCTCAACCATCGGCACGTGGCTAACGCCGAGGCCCAGAATGAAGCGGTTGCCATAAAGCTGGTTCAGGCTGATCATGCCTTGGCGTGAGGTGAAGGCGTCCCTGGCGTAGATCGAGGCGATGGAACTGCCGATCTTCAGCGTCTTGCTTTGAGCGAGCATGTAGCCGGCTATAGTCAAGGACTCATAGCCGCGTGCTTCGGGATACCAGAGGGTATCGAAGCCCAGATTTTCGACCGTCTTTACAAAGGCTGCGATCTGCGCGGCGTCGGCATGCTTGTCGGCGGAATACCAAACGCCCAGGCGTCCTAGTTGCATGGCTTGATCCTGTTCAAATGATCTTCGACGCCCGGAGACCGGCGATTTCGGCGGCGGTGTAGCCGAGTTCCGCCAGAACCTCGTCATTGTGCTGCCCCAGCAGCGGGGGCGGGCGATCGACCCGCGGGCCGTCATGTTCGAACTTGAAGGCGGCGACCGGAACGGTCACACCACCTGGAACGCCGGGCGCGTCTGCATGACGGTGCAGCAGACCGCGGGCCTGAAGCTGCGGGTCCGCCAGGGCCTCGCCCATGCCGCGGACGCGAGAGGCCGGCACGTGGCGGGTCTGCAGGAGCACCTCCCACGCCTCGGCGCTGCGGGTGCGCATGATCTCTGTCAGCACCTGCACCTCCTGCTGATAGGCGGCGTCACGCTCATCGTTGCTGCGCTTGATCAGATCGGGGCGTTCCAGCACGGTCCATAGACGTTTCTGCTGCCGCAAGTTGGAGGCACCGAGCATGACCATGCCATCGGCGGTTTGATAGGCCATGGAGGTGGCGTGCGGCATGCGGTTGCCGGAAGGCACAGGATGGCTGCCATTGCGCATGTAGCCGGTGACGTGGCTGGCCATCAGGATCATGGCGACGTCGAGCATCGCCATGTCGATGCGCTGGCCCTCACCGGTGCGCTCCCGCTGGAACAACGCCGCGGACAAGGCGTAGGCGCCCATCGTGCCGGTGGCGTAGTCGACGGCCGGGGCGCCGATCTTGATCGGATTGACCTCTGGGGTGCCGGTCATCGCCATGATGCCTGAGGTCGACTGGATCACGTGGTCATAGGCGGTGCGCTGGCGTTTCGGTCCCTGCTGACCGAATGCGGAGAACGAGGCGTAGATCAGCTTCGGATTGATCTTGCGAAGATCATCGTATCCCAGACCGAGGGCATCGAACGCGCCGGGGCGGTAGTTCTCCACCAGCACATCCGCCGTCGTCACCAGCCTTTTCAGCACCGCCCGCCCCTGCTCTGTCTTCAGGTTCAGCGTGATGGCGCGCTTGTTCGAGCCCTGGGTCAGAAATCCAGTGCCCATGCCAGCGTGGTTCAGCGTGTTGTCGGTTCCAGAGTCGCGGCTTTGATCGGGATCGGACGGGTCTTCGACCTTGATCACGTCCGCTCCAAGCAGGCCAAGCTGATAGGCAGCGAACGGCCCGGCGAGCACGTGGGTGATGTCGACGATACGGATGCCTTCGAACGGACGAGCCATCGGTGCCCCCTGCGCAGCGGGGCCAGCGTGCAGGCTTCGTCAGACAGCGTCAACCGCGGTGCAGCATCGTCCGGCGGCCGCGGCGCCGAAGGCGATCAGCGTCCGGCGTTCGGCAGGAAGTCGTTCGGGAGCTGCTGCGGGGTAGTATCGGCACTTTTCGCACAGACACCCTTCTGCTGCAGCGCGTCACGTGAGCAGACATTCTGATCGGCATAGCCACAGCGTGTGCCGCCAGCGGAAAGTATGACGCAATAGTCGCCGACGCGGCTTGTCGGCACCAACTGATCCTGCGGATTGGGTACGCAGGCGGCATTCTGCCTGGCTGCCTGAGCCTGGCACTCATTGCCATCCACATAGATGCATTGCGGTGCCAGCCCGCTGACTGCGAGGCAGAACGGCGCGGCCCGCGACGATGAGATCAGGCCGATCCAGATCAACCCGACCAAGATGACACGGGCAACGGCAAGCCTGTTCATATGCGCTTCCTCCTGGCTCGGATTGTCCCGAGCGACATCGGCTGGATATAACGCCCACGGCTGCCAATACAACACGTTACGAGGTCAGCCGGTTCGACCGGATCTGGCGAGATCGCCTAGTATCGCCCATCAGTGAAGGGCGATACGTCGGTTTGGCTTGAAGTGGCCGATTCACGCGGCGAAGCGCGTTTCGCGCTTCTCTGCGATCGGGCACTAGTCCAGTCGAACCGGCAGCGTTTCAGACCGGATCCCAGGGGTAGACGTCGCGGGTCCGTTCCAGCGGCGTGAAGCTGTCCTTGACCGCGGGCAGCCAGTGTTCGGCCAGCTTTTCCGGCGTCCAGCCATCCGGGCGGGCCATGATTCGGATCGGCCGCGGCTGATTGTAAAGATACACCTCATTGCCACGCACGCCGAAGATCTGGCCAGAGACGTCGGCGGCGGCGTCGGTCCCGAGGAACGCGATCAGTTGGGCGATGTGATCGGGACGGGTCTTGGCGGCTCGGGCCTGAAGTTGTTCCTCGGTCTGGCCGGGCACCGTCTCGATCATGCGGCTGAAGGCGTGCGGACCGATGCAGTTGGAGCGGACGTGGTAACGCTGCATGTCCATCGCGATGTTGCGGGACAATCCGGCGATGCCCATTTTGGCTGCGCCGTAGTTGACCTGCCCGACGCTGCCGATCAGGCCGGAGGTTGAGGTGATGTGCGTGTAGCAGCCGCTTTCCTGTTTGCGGAAATGCGGGATTGCGGCGCGGGAGACGTAGAAGGCGCCGTAGAGGTGGACCTTGATGACGGCGTCCCACTCCTCGATCGACATGTAGTGGAACATGCGATCCCGCAGGATGCCGGCGTTGTTTACGACGATGTCGATGCGGCCGAAGTTGTCGATCGCGTCCTGCACCATCCGCTGCGCGTCTTCCCAGTTGGCGACGCTGCCGCTGTTGGCGACTGCGCGGCCGGCGCCGTTCGCCTGCTCAATCTCCTGCACCACGCGCTGTGCGGGGCCTGCATCCTGGCCCTCTCCGGTGACCGTAGCCCCGATATCATTGACCACCACCTTGGCGCCGTTGGCGGCCAGCGCGATCGCGGTCGCACGTCCTATTCCACCGCCTGCGCCGGTGACCACGGCGACCTTTCCATCCAGCATGCCCATCCTGTTTCCTCCTGCAATCGGACGGCACCAGTCTGCGACGAAGCCTGAGCCATGTCATCATGCCGGGAGCGGGAGTGGTTCAGCGCGAGCCAGGATGGCGCAGATAGCGTTCTGACGATGCCGCCGGCCGCTGCACGCAATTTGTGCACGGCGGGCGGCGGCGGCAGAAGATGGCGGCATTTAAGTCAGGGCCGGCGTGTGTCTGATCAGCATAAGGTCATGGTGCGTTGCAGCGCGGGCAGGTCGCGCGTAGACTTGGTGTGGTAGCCGCGCGCTGGTTCCCCGGCAGCCTTTCTAGCGGACAGGACCGATACGTCTGGTTTGTGTGGTCTTCGGATGCCTGCTTACCCTGACCTGGAGTTTTTGCCTTGGAACTCGGTGTTTTTATCCCGATCGGGAACAACGGATGGCTGATCTCCACCACGTCGCCGCAATACAAGCCGAGTTACGACCTGAACAAGGTGATCGTCGACAAGGCCGAGCAGTTCGGCTTCGACTTTGCGTTGTCGATGATAAAACTGCATGGATTCGGTGGGCCTTCTCAGTTTTGGGACTATAACCTGGAGTCATTCACGCTGATGGCGGGTCTGGCCGCCACGACGAAACGGATCAAGCTGTTCGCGACGTGTGCCGTGCTGACCATGCCGCCGCCGATTGCGGCGCGGATGGCGGTGACGATAGACAGCATCTCGCATGGTCGGTTCGGGGTAAACATCATCTCAGGCTGGCAGCGCCGCGAGTATACGCAGATGGGCATGTGGCCGGGCGCCGAGCACTACAAGCGTCGATACGATTACTGTGCGGAATACGTCACGATCATGAAGCAGTTGTGGGAGACTGGGCAGTCCGACTTCAAGGGCGACTTCTTTCAGATGGACGACTGCCGCTGCTTGCCGACACCCACAGCACAGATTCCCATCATCTGCGCGGCGCAGAGTGATGCCGGCACACGCTATGCGGCCCGTTACGCCGACTATAATTTCTGTGCCAGCTTCGGCTACAACGCCCCTACCGCGGTTGCGCCGAGCGTTGCGCGTCTGGTGAAGGCGAACGAGGAAACCGGGCGCGACTGTGGGGCGCTGATCCTGACGATGATCATTGCTGATGAGACGGATGCTGCCGCGCTTGCAAAGTGGGAGCATTACAAGGCCGGCACCGACGTGGAAGCACTGGCATACCGAGATGAACAGGCGCGGGACGATCCCAGCACGGACGTCTATGCCCAGCCGAACCGGCGCACCTTGCTGGGAACCGACAAGCTGCCCACGAACCAAGGTGTCCTGGTCGGATCCTATGCCAGCATTGCCCGGATGCTGGATGAGCTGGCAGCCGTTCCAGGGGTGCGAGGGGTGATGATGACGTTCGACGATTTCGTCATCGGTATGGAGCAGTTCGGCACCCGGATCATGCCACTGATGCGCAGCCGGAGCGCAATCAGCCTGGCAGCCTGATCACTGATTGCGCAAAAAAGTATCAGTGTGTCATCAGTTATTTAGTAGAGAGACACCTGAATCCCGCTTAGGCTTGCTTCAATAAGGCATTCGCCGTCGGCAAAAGGCGCATGCGAAGCAAGGGAGAGTGGGCCATGATTGGACGTATTGCCAAACGTGCGATGACCGAGTGCGAAGCGGGCCGCAAGCGACCGCGCTGAGACGGGCTGGGCAACCCAATGGTCCAGCCTGATCTGGAAATCGTCGATGTGGGTGCGGGCGAGTCGTTCAAGGTCTGGGCGCACGGCTACCCGTTCAGGACGGTCCGTTGGCACTTTCACCCGGAATATGAGATCCACCTTGTTACCGCCACCCACGGCCGGGCGTTTGTTGGCGACTACATCGGCCCGTTCGAACCAGGCAACCTGGTCATCACCGGCCCGAACCTGCCGCACAACTGGCTAAGCGACATTCCACCTGGTACGACGGTGCCGGAGCGCGGACTGGTTCTGCAGTTTTCAGACAGCTTCGCCCGGAGCTGTGTTGCCACATTCGCGGAACTGTCCTTTCTGCCGGAACTGCTGAACGACGCGGTTCGCGGCGTGCAGTTTTCTGATGAAACGAGTGAAGCGGCGGAACCCGTGATGCGGGCCTTGCTAGTGGCCCGAGGGGCATCGCGGCTGGCGCAGTTCTTCGCGTTGCTGGATATACTGCGGGGGTGCAGACAGCGGCAACTGCTGGCCAGCGTCGGCTATCGGGCGATTCCGGCCACGTATATGACGCAGCCGCTGAACCACGTGCTGGCGCACATCGCGCGGAACCTGGGCGGGGACCTGCGTGAGAGTGAAATGGCCCAGCTAAGCGGCTATAGCGCCAGTGCGTTCTCGCGCGTGTTCCAGCGCCAGACCGGGATGACATTTGTCCGCTATATCAACAGCATGCGGATAAATCGTGCCTGCGAGATGCTGGTGAGCAGCGACAGTCCGATTACCGAGATCTGCTACGAGGTCGGTTTCAACAACCTATCGAACTTCAACCGCCAGTTCCTGGCGCACAAGAAGATGGCGCCACGGGCGTTCCGTGGCCACCACCGATCGCACCACCCGCTTGGTGGCAGCGACAACAGAGGCGCCGGCTTCAACTTTGGCCGTAATCGCGCATCAACATACAGGAGCAGTCCATGAACCGCGTTCGCAGTCTGAAGACCATGATGGCCGCCACGGCCGCAAGCTGCATTCTTATTGGTGCGGCGGGGTCGGGTGGCGCCGGGGCGGCGGAGCCAATGAAGATCGGGATGACGTTCCAGGAGCTGAACAACCCCTATTTCGTCACAATGCAGAAGGCGCTGCGCAATGCTGCCGCCTCAATCGGTGCGACCGTCGTCGTCACCGACGCGCATCATGATGTTTCAAAGCAGATCAGTGACGTCGAGGACATGCTGGAGAAGAAGATCGACATCCTGCTGGTCAACCCGACGGATTCCACTGGCATTCAGTCGGCGGTGACGTCCGCCCATAAGGCCGGTGCCATCGTGGTGGCGGTCGATGCCAATGCTTCCGGCCCGGTGGATTCGTTCGTCGGCTCGAAGAACTTCGATGCGGGGCAGATGTCATGCGAGTACATGGCCAAGTCGATCGGCAACAGCGGCGAGATCGCGATCCTTGACGGCATTCCGGTCGTTCCGATCCTGGAGCGGGTGCGAGGATGCAAGGCGGCACTGCAAAAATTTCCCAACATCAAGGTCGTTGATACGCAGAACGGCAAGCAGGAGCGTGATGTTGCCCTGACGGTGACTGAGAACATGATCCAGGCGCATCCCAACCTGAAGGGCATCTTCAGCGTCAACGACGGCGGCTCCATGGGCGTGCTGTCGGCAATTGAATCCAGCGGCAAGGACATCAAGCTGACCTCGGTTGATGGCGCCCCCGAGGCGGTGGCGGCAATCGCCAAGCCTGGATCAAAGTTCATCGAGACCTCGGCGCAATATCCGGCCGACATGGTGCGGATCGCAATCGGTATCGCACTGGCGAAAAAATGGGGTGCGAACGTGCCCGCACAAATCCCGATCGACGTCAAGCTGGTGGATGCCTCTGACGCGAAGACGTTCCACTGGTAGAAAGCGGCGACGTCATCAAATGGATCCGATCCTGACCTTGCGGGGCATTGCCAAGAGCTTCCCTGGAGTTCGTGCACTCCAGGGCATCGATCTGGAGGTGATGCCTGGTGAGATCCATGCGTTGCTTGGAGAGAATGGCGCCGGCAAGTCGACGTTGATGAAGATCTTGTCCGGGATCTACCAGCCCGACGAAGGTGAGATCCGCATCGCCGGGCAGGTCCGGCACTTCAGCGGCTATGGCGACGCGGTGGCTGCCGGAATCGGGATTGTCTTTCAGGAGTTCAGCCTGATCCCCTATCTGAACGCGGTAGAGAACATATTCCTTGGGCGGGAGCGGCGGCGCCTTGGCCTGTTGCAACGCCAGACGATGCGCCGCGAAGCGGCTGCACTGTTCGACCGGCTGGGGGTCAGGATCGACCTGTCAGCCGAGGTACGCCATCTGAGTGTCGCGCAGCAGCAGTTCATCGAGATCGCCAAGGCGCTCGCACTTGATGCACGCATTCTGATTCTGGACGAGCCCACTGCCACGTTGACGCCCAGCGATGCGGAGCACCTGTTCTCGATCATGCGCACGCTGAAGCAACACGGTGTCGCGATGATCTTCATCTCCCACCACATGGAGGAGATTTTTGAAATCTGCGACCGCATCACTGTCCTGCGGGACGGCCAGCCCGCCGGATCAACGACAGTTGCCCAGACGAACACGGATGCCCTGGTCCAAATGATGGTTGGCCGACGGCTGGAGCTAAGTTTTCCGCCCAAGCCCGCTAAGGCGGGCGGTCGCGTCGTGCTGGAGGTGGCGGAACTGCAGCTTGAACGTGACGGGCCGGTCAATGCCTTCGCGTTGCACGAGGGCGAAATCCTGGGGTTTGCCGGCCTGGTGGGGTCGGGGCGCACCGAAACGGTGCTGGCGGTGCTGGGCGCGGAGCCGGCATTTTGCAAAACCGTACGCGTGGATGGACAGCCTGCAAGACTGGCCGATCCCGCCGATTCGCTGCGGCTCGGGTTGGGCATCCTGCCGGAAAGCCGCAAGACTGAAGGGCTGATCACCAGCTTTACCATCCGCGACAACATCTCGATCAACAACCTCGGCAAGTACCCGAAGCTGGGGATGTTCATCAGCCAGACGCAGGAGCGCACCGCCACGGCCGAGATCATGCGCCAGGTCGGCGTGAAGGCACCGGGGATGGGCACAGTGGTGGAAACGCTGTCGGGCGGCAATCAGCAGAAGGTCGTGCTGGCCCGCTGGCTGAACCACCATGCCCGCATCCTGTTCTTTGACGAGCCGACACGCGGGATCGACGTTGGTGCGAAGGCTGAAATCTACCGGCTGATGCGTGACCTGACAGCGCAGGGATATGCCATCGTGATGGTATCCTCAGAGTTGCCGGAGATCATCGGCATGTGTGACCGGGTCGCGGTGTTTCGGGAAGGCAAGATCGTCCGGACCCTCGCGGGCGACATGATCACGCCAGCCGAGGTCATGCGCCACGCCACAGCAGGAAGCCAGGATGAGCTCGTCTAGACTGACCGCCCAGGGTTCGTCCGCGCCTGGTGGCCTTGCGCCGATACTGGCGCTGGTTCGGCGTTCTTCCGTGTTCTATCCGCTGATCGGGCTGGTGGTTGTCTGCATCGTCATGGCGTTTGCCAGCGACACCTTTCTGTCGCTCAGCAACGTCATCAACATCCTGCGGCAGGTCTCCATCAACGCCCTGATTGCAGTGGGCATGACGCTGGTGATCCTGACCGGCGGCATTGACCTCTCAGTTGGAGCGGTGATGGCCTTGTCCGGCACAGTCGCCGCCGGACTGATGGCAGGCAGCCTGAGCGGTGCACTGGCGTTACCGCTTTGCCTGCTGATCGGCCTTGGATTTGGGCTGGCGAATGGCCTGTTCGTCTCCCGTGCCGGCATGCCGCCGATCATCGTGACACTGGCGACCATGGGCATCGCCCGCGGCCTGGCGCTGGTCTACACCGGCGGCTATCCGATCAGCGGCCTGCCACCTTGGATCCGCTGGTTCGGCGGCGGTTCCGTGCTGGGGATACAAACGCCGATCGTCATCATGACCGTTGTCTACCTCATCGGCTGGGTCCTGCTGGAGCGCACGCCGTTCGGCCGGTACGTCTACGCGATCGGCGGCAACGAGACCGCCACGCGTCTGTCCGGTGTGCGGGTCGCGCGCTACAAGCTGCTGGTTTACGCCATCAGCGGCCTGACATCGGCCATCGCGGCGATCGTGTTGACGTCACGATTGATGAGCGGACAGCCGAACGCCGGCGAAGGGTTCGAGCTTGACGCCATTGCCGCCGTCGTGCTGGGCGGCACTTCGATTGCCGGCGGCCGCGGATCCTTGATCGGCACGTTGCTGGGGGCGCTGCTGCTGGGCGTCCTGAACAACGGCCTGAACATGGTCGGCGTGGACCCTTACGTGCAGACGGTGGTGAAGGGCGGGATCATCCTGCTTGCCATCTACATCGGCCGTGAACGCCGCAAATAATACGAGATCAGCCATGACCAACACCAGAATGACCGCGATCGTCTGCCACGGTCCGGAGGATTATCGCGTCGAACAGATTGCCCGCCCGATGCCTGGCACCCGGGAAATGGTGATCCGTATCGCCGCGTGCGGGATCTGCGCCAGCGATTGCAAATGCTGGTCCGGAGCAAAGATGTTCTGGGGCGACAATCCGTGGGTGAAGGCACCGGTGGTGCCTGGCCACGAGTTTTTCGGCGTGGTGGACGATCTGGGCGAAGGGGCGGCTGAGCACTTTGGAGTCAAGCCGGGCGACCGCATCATTGCGGAGCAGATCGTGCCGTGCGACCGCTGCCGTTACTGCCGGACTGGCAAGTACTGGATGTGCGAGGTGCACAATATCTTCGGCTTCCAGCGCAACAAGGCCGACGGCGGAATGTCCGACTACATGCTGATCCCGTCGAGCGCCCGCGTCCATATCATCCCGCCGGAGGTAGCGCTGGAGGATGCCGCGATCATCGAGCCGTTGGCCTGCGCCATCCACACGGTGAACCGTGGCGACGTCCAGCTTGACGATGTCGTGGTCATTGCCGGTGCCGGGCCGATCGGCCTGATGATGGTGCAGGTGGCCCGACTGAAGACACCGAAGAAGCTGATCGTGATCGACATGGTTCCCGCACGGCTGGAGCTTGCCAGGAAATTCGGCGCCGATGTGGTCATCGATCCCAAGAAACAGGACGCACTTTCCATCGTCCAAGGCCTGACCGGCGGTTACGGCTGCGACGTCTATATCGAGGCAACCGGTTCACCGAGCGGCGTTGTACAGGGCCTGTCGCTGATTCGGCGCCTGGGCCGCTTCGTGGAGTTCTCGGTTTTCGGCAGCGACACCACGGTGGACTGGTCGATCATCGGCGACCGTAAGGAGCTTGAGATCCGCGGGGCGCATCTGGGTCCTTATTGCTACCCGATCGCGATCGACCTGCTGTCGCGTGGTCTGGTCAGCTCCAACGGGATCGTCACCCATGACTTTGCTTTTGCCCAGTGGGACGAGGCGATCACGGTGGCCAACTCTCTTGATTCGATCAAGGTGCTGTTGAAACCGGGGGATTGAGACGTGGCGTTCGTCATTGGTGTCGACATCGGCACGCAGAGCACCAAGGCGCTGCTGATAGAGGCGAACGGGACGATCATTGCCAGCCATGACGAGGCGTATGCGCCGGAGACGCCGCGCCCGCTATGGGCAGAGCAGGATGCCGATGTCTGGCTGCGCGCGGTGATGGTCTGCATCGCACAATGCGTCATCCAGGCACAGGCGCGGCCTGGCGGCTTTGACCCATCCGCTATCGGCGGCATCTGTATCAGCAGCCTGTATGGCGGGTCGGGCATTCCAGTGGACGCCGAGATGAAGCCCCTGCACCCCTGCCTGATCTGGATGGACCGTCGTGCTGGCAGGCAGGTAGAGCAGGTGCGCCGAACCGTGGATGTCGAGCGGCTGTACGACGTCACCGCCAACGGGATCGACAGCTACTATGGTTTTACCAAGATGCTGTGGCTGCGCGATGAGCGGCCGGAGGTGTGGCGCCGTACGCACTATCTGCTGCCGCCCAATGCCTATGTGATCCAGGTGCTGACGGGCGTGCTCGCGGTGGATCATTCCTCCGCGGGCAATATCGGCGGCGTCTACGACATGGCTGCCCGCAACTGGTCGGGCGAGATGCTGGCAATGCTCGGCATCCCGGAGGCAATGATGCCGGAGCAGCTTGTCGAATGCAGCGCCGTGGTTGGCGGCATCACAACAGAATGGGCAGGTCGGCTGGGCGTGAAAGCCGGAACGCCGGTCGTCGCCGGTGGCGTGGACGCGGCGGTGGCGACCTTCGCGGCTGGGGTCAGCCAGCCTGGCCAGCACGTCGCGATGATGGGCACCAGCATGTGCTGGGGCACCTTGATGCCACACGCCGATGCACGGCATGGCTTGGTCAGCATGCCGTATGTCATTAACGGCCTGCGCGACAGCTATGTGTTCGGTGGTGCCATCACGGCTGGCGCCGCGGTCACCTGGTTCCGTGAGCAGTTCTGTCAGCAGGCGGGCGGTGCGGTTTCGCTGAGCAGCCTGGATGCGCAGGCGACGTCCATAGCACCCGCCTCGGATGGGCTCCTGTTCCTGCCCTATCTGATGGGTGAGCGGAGCCCGATCTGGGACAGCAAGGCAAGCGGCGCTTTCATTGGATTGAGCCTGTTCCATTCGCGTGCCCATCTTTATCGCGCGGTGCTGGAAGGTGTCAGCTATGCACTGCGCCATAACATCGAGGCGGGGCGCCAGGCCAATCAGGCGTTGGCGAAAACCCTGATCGTCGTAGGTGGGGCGGCACGCTCTGACCTCTGGATGCAGATCATCGCCGACGTCACGGCTTATCCGGTCCGCACCATTGCCGAAAACGTCGAAGCCGCCTTGGGCGCTGCGTTACTTGCGGCGCTGGGTGTCGGGATCGTGACACCGCAGGCTGCGTCCGCCGGATGGGTCACGCTTGCTGACCGGGCGACCCCGCGAGATCTGGCTGTGCAGGCTTATGACAAGTCGTTCGCAGCTTATCGAGAGCTATACCCGGCACTGAAGGCGACGATGCACTGGCTGCAGCCTTAGGCCGCAGTCAGCAGTCAGCAGCTTTCCCGTTCTACTCGACCCAATCGAGCCCAATGTCCAGCACTGTGGCGGAGTGCGTCAACCATCCCACCGAGAGCAGGTCCACCCCGCTTTCCGCGATAGGCCGTGCGGTGTCCGGCCGGATTCGCCCCGAGGCTTCGGTGATCGCCCGGCCATCGACCATGCCAACCGCCTGTCGCAGCATCTCGGGACCCATGTTGTCCAGCAACACGGCGTCGACCTTCAAGGTCAGCGCCTGCTCGAGTTGAGCCAGAGTATCGACCTCCAGCTCAATCTTCACCAGGTGACCGACACCGGCACGTGCCCGCTCGACCGCTGGGCGTACGCCGCCGGCGATGGCTACGTGGTTGTCCTTGATCAGCACGGCATCATCCAGCCCAAACCTGTGGTTCGAGCCGCCGCCCACGCGCACCGCGTATTTCTGCGCGAACCGCAGGCCAGGCATGGTCTTCCGGGTGCAGCATACATGCGCGCGGGTGCCGGAGATGGCGTCGGCGATACCACGGGTGCCGGATGCCACGCCGCTCAGGTGGCAGAGGAAGTTCAGCGCAGTTCGTTCCGCCGTCAGGATGCCCCGCGCTGGTCCCGATACGGTGGCAATCATGTCCCCGGGCTGCAGGTGGCTGCCGTCGAGCAGCAGCGGTTTGACCTCAATGGCAGGATCGATCAGGCGGAAGGCTGTCACGGCGAAATCCAGCCCGGCGACCACGCCGGGCTGACGAGCCACCAGCGCCGTTCGCGCAACTGCGTTGGCGGGAACGATGCAGTCCGTCGTCAGGTCCCCTGCCCGGCCGAGATCCTCCAGCAGGGCGGCACGCACCACGGGTTCAAGCATGACCGTCGGCAGCGGAGACATCAGCGAACCTCCAGCATGCGTTCAACCGCACGGCGAGCGCGGACCGCCAGCGCCGGGTCGATCGTCACTTCCTCCTGCATGGTTTCCAACGAGCGCCTGATCTTGGGCAGCGTTATCCGCTTCATGTGGGGACACAGGTTGCACGGCCGGACGAACTGGATATGAGGATGATGCACCGAGACGTTGTCCGCCATCGAGCATTCGGTCAGCAGCACAACGCGAGCCGGCTGCTCCCGGTCCACATAGCCGGACATTTCGGCCGTGGAGCCAGTGTAGTCAGCCTCGGCGACGACCTCGGGCGGACATTCCGGATGCGCCAGAATGACTACGCCAGGATAGTCCTGCCGTAACGTCCTGACCTCGGCGGCGGTAAAGCGTTCGTGGACCTCGCAATGTCCGGCCCAGGTCAGCACCTTTACCTTGGTCTGAGCGGCGATGTTGCGGGCGAGATATTCGTCCGGCAGCATCATCACGGTGTCGGTGCCGAGTGACTCGACGACCTTCAGCGCGTTGCCGGAGGTGCAGCAGATGTCTGATTCGGCTTTGACCGCGGCCGAGGAGTTGACATAGGTGACGACCGGGATCCCGGGATGGCGTTGGCGCATCAGCCGCACATCGGCTGCGGTGATCGACTCGGCCAGTGAACATCCCGCTCGGCTGTCCGGGATCAGCACGGTCTTGGTCGGATTGAGCATCTTGGCGGTTTCCGCCATGAAGTGCACCCCGGCCAGGACGATGACCCTGGCGTCCACCTTCATCGCTTCACGAGCCAGGGCCAGACTGTCACCCACGATGTCGGCCACGCAGTGGAAGATCTCTGGCGTCATGTAGTTATGTGCCAGGATCACGGCATCGCGTTCCTGCTTGAGCCGCAGGATCGCATCGACATCATCAGCGAATACCGGCCACTCCATCGGCGGTATCAGCGACTTCACCCGGTCATAGAGCGGGGCGGTGCGCTCCAGCAAAGATGTAGACATCCAGCTACCTCCGTTAATACTCTATATGAGCATTAGGGGAGGTTATGCTAGTGCTGAGTATAAGGATGTCAAGCGCGACAGCCCGATAGAGCCTGTTGGATTGGGGATTCGCTTAGCTGGCCACGGCTGTCTAGAATCAGCCATATCGAACTTCCCGCCTTTCAAACCGACGTATCGCCCATCAGTGAAGGGCGATCCGTCGGTTTGGCTTGAAGTGGCCGATTCACGCGGAGAAGCGCATGCAGCGCTTCTCTGCGATCGGGCACGATTGGTTCCTCCTTCCGCCCGACCTGAAGGAATGGCTGGCCGCCAACGATGTTGCGCACTTCATCGTCACGGTGGTGGAGCGGGTTTTCTTGGCCTACCTTCAGGTGCCGGAGCGGTCTGGCGGCAAGCCGCAATACCACCGAGCCTACAATGCCCAGGCCGTGGTCTGCGCCGATGGATCGCAACTGGTCTTGGCGACAAACCTAGACCGCTTTCAGGCTGACTGGAACAGTCAGCGCGGTCTAGCCCATTGTTTTCGCGAGCAACTTTATCAGCCCGATTATTCCAGTCAGGCTGATGTTGCTCTAGTCGCGACGACCGCCGATGCGTTTTCTTTCACCGCCACCATCCTGGCGATGGAGAAACCCATCGGATTGAAGGCGGTGCTGGCCGATACCGGCTATGCCAGCGGTCCCGCCGTCGCCGTACAGCAGACCAAGGACATCGAGCCGCTCGTGGCGATCGGGCGGACCCAGCCGTGCGAACAGCCCACCCATCTCAATGTGGTCTCAGAAACCACGCTTAATGCCGCGCACGGCGGGCCAGCACAGAGGGCGTCATAAGCTCGGCCGACAGGATGGGCAGCTTGGTCTTTGCCGGTGCCGGCGCAAGGGTTGTGATGTAGGCCGAGAGCGTGTCGTTCGCCTCGTTCAGTTTCTCCAGCGCTTGATTGATCGCTAATTGGAAAGCGCCCTCGTCCCACTGCGTGTTCTCGGCCGTCATCGCTTTCGGATGCTTGGCTCGTTCCTTCCGTCGAGCCTCCAGCGCCTTGGTTGCCTTCTGGGCGGATCGATCGAGCGCGATGGCGTGATCCTGCAACCGCAGAATCTCCTCGATGGACAAATTCTTTGCTGCCATCGCAGTGCGCAAACACGCCATCGCCGCCCAACTGAAGGCAATGATCTGGGCTGACAGTTGTAGCTCTTTTGGGGTGGCAGCCTGATAGCCATCCAGCAGGCCCACCACTGCCAAGCGTGCGGTAGCCAGGTCATCCGACGAGCCATCAATGAAGAACGGCACCAATGCGGCAACCGCTTGATCACGCAGGCGATCGGCAGGACGAGTCGATCCGGCAGCACCAGTCATGGCTTCACAGTTCTCTATTTGTTCATTTAATTTCTACGCCAGGTTGCAGGGCAAAAGCAAGTGAAAAGCTTTGCTTTGGGGTGATCTGCCCAAGCTACGTCGTCTGACGCATAATCCCCGCCGTCATCAGACCGGAGGCGAAGCACCCATGAGTTGGCCTATGCAGCAAGGGGTCTTCGATTGCGGCGACCTGACACTGCAATCCGGCGCGCGCTTGCCGGCCGCAAAACTGTCCTGGAAGACCCATGGCACGCTGGACGCCGGCAAGAACAACGTCATTGTCTATCCTACCAGCTACGGCGCCCAGCATTCGGACCTGGAGTGGCTGATCGGCCCCGACAAGATCCTCGACCCGATGCGTTGGTTCATCGTCATCCCCGACATGTTTGGCAACGGCCTGTCGTCATCTCCGTCAGACACCCCTGACTACCCGACTTTGGTGACCATCCACGATAACGTTCATGCCCAGCGGCACGCGCTGTTCAGCCTGTTCGGCATCGACCACGTCGCCTGCGTCTATGGCTGGTCGATGGGTGCCCTGCAGGCCTATCACTGGGCGGCAATGTTCCCCGCCGCAGTAGAGCGCATCGTCGTCAACTGTGGCGTCAGCCGCACCGCAGTGCACAACCAGGTCTTCCTGCGCTCATTGATGGCGACTCTCGAAGCTGCACCGGAGCATGTCGGCAACGGTCGCTTCACCCGCGAACCACGCGCTGCCCAACGCGCGTTCGGGCGCATCTATGCGGGCTGGGCGCTCAGCCAGGACTTCTACCGAGCCGGCCTGCATCTGATTGACGGCCCTTCACCGAACCTCGGTGCCCCTGATCTGGAAACCTTCCTGAAGACCGACTGGGAGGACCGGTTTTCCGCGCGCCCTGCCGCCAACCTGTACGCCCAGCTCCGGACGTGGGATGCCGCCGACATCAGCGCGAACGCCAGATATGACGGCCATCTTGGCGCCGCGCTACGCGCCATCCGTGCCCGGGTGTTGCTGATGCCCAGTGACACTGACCTCTACTTCCGCACCGCCGACAACGAGGCCGAACTGCCGTTCCTGGCTACAGCGTCGCTGCGCCCGATCCCGAGTATATGGGGCCACCGCGCTGGTAACCCTGTTGCCAATCCCGACGACATGCTGTTCATCAAGAACGAAGTGCGGGCCTGGCTGTCGCAATAAGCCTCGTCCGCCTTACAGGGAGACAAGACATGCCAGCACAGATCACTCGCAGCAATCCGCCTGCCGTGCGCGAGCCTACAGGCTACACCCACGCCATCCAGATCACTGGCGACTATCGCCGCCTGATTATCTCCGGCCAGGTCGGTATGGCGCTGGACGGCACCGTACCGACCACCGGAGAGGGCCAGATCGCCCAGGCGCTGGCAAACCTGAGGGCCATTTTGAGCGAAAACGGCATGACTACCGACAACGTCGTCAAGACCACCGCATTCCTCACTGACCGAGGCCTGCTGGCCGCCTATCGCCAGGCGCGAGGTGCAGTGTTCGGCGAGCACGTACCTGCCTCCACCCTGTTGTTCGTCGTGGGACTGGCCGACCCGCGTTGGGTAGTAGAGATTGAAGCCGAGGCGGTGGCGTGAGATGCTTCCGCTTCGGCGCAACACTGTCGGCGACGCCATCCACCGCGCCGCCCGCGTGTTTCGCGATCGCTCTGCACTGGTGTTCGGGCAGCGCGACTGGTCGTTCAATCGGCTGGATTGCGCTGCAGACCGAGTGGCCCGGCATTTAGCCGATCGTGGCCTGAAAGCCGGTGAGCGGGTCGCCGCCTATGGCAGGAATTCGGACGCCTATTTTATTGCCTGGCTCGGGTGCATCCGCGGCGGCTTCGTTCATGTGCCCGTCAATTATGCGCTGACCAATGAGGAGCTTGCCTACATTGTGCAGCAATCCGGTGCGCGCCTGGTGTTGGCCGACACGGGGTTGCAGGCCAACTTGCAAGGATTGGACGTCGCCTGCTGCCTTCTGGACGACCTGATCCCTGTCGCCCTGGATGCCGCTGCGCCAACTGGCGCGGAGCCAGAGCTGGAAGACGATTCCCTGGCACAGATCGTCTATACGTCCGGCACCACTGCCGCCCCTAAAGGCGCGATGATGACGCACAAAGCCATGTTGTCGCAGTACTACTCGGTCATCCACAACATGGACTATGCCGAGAGCGACCGAGCTTTGGCAGCGTTACCGCTGTATCATACGGCGCAGACGCATGCGTTCACCATGCCGCAGCTTCTGGTCGGCGCTCGCACCATCCTGATCGAGGCTCCTGCGCCTGGAATTGTCCTCCAGCTCATCGAGCAAGAGAGCATCACCTCTTTCTTTGCCCCGCCGACCGTCTGGATCAGCTTGCTGCGCCATCCAGATTTTGCGAGGCGCGATCTGACATCGCTGCAGAAGATCTACTACGGCGCGTCGATCATGCCGGTTCCGGTGCTGCAGGAGCTGCGGCAGCGCCTTCCGTCGGCACGCCCATACAACTGCTATGGCCAGACCGAAATCGCGCCTGCCGCGACGGTGCTGCGGCCCGAGGAGCACGACGACAGGCCGGCCTCTTGCGGACGCCCCTGCCTGAATGTGCAGACCCGCGTCGTCGACCCTGAGATGAACGATGTGCCCCCTGGCACCCACGGCGAGATTGTTCATCAATCCCCCCATCTGATGGCCGGCTACTGGAACAAGCCGGCTGAAACCGCCGAGGCGTTTGCTGGCGGCTGGTTTCATTCCGGCGATGTGGGTTACTTCGACGAAGCAGGTTACCTGTACATTGTCGATCGCATCCGCGACGTCATCAATACCGGGGGCGTCCTGGTCGCCAGCCGGGAGGTCGAGGAAGTTCTGTTCAACCACCCAGCGGTCTCCGAAGTGGCCGTCGTTGGTCTGCCCGACGATAAATGGATCGAGGCTGTCACCGCGTTTGTTGTCCTGCGGCCGGGCCTGCGGGTGGACGACGCAACGCTGCAGGGCTTTGCTCGGCAGCATCTGGCTGCGTTCAAGCTGCCGAAACGTGTCCTGTTCGTCGACCACCTGCCCAGGAACACCGCCGGCAAGCTGCTGAAGCGAGAGCTGAGACGGCAGTATAGCTGAATTACCGAAGCGGTGGCGTGCGAGCTTTCCAAGGCTGGGCGGCCTCAATCTGCGCGGCAAGCTGCAGCAGTATCGCCTCCTCACCAAGCCGGGCGGCGAACTGCACGCCTATGGGCAAGCCTGCCGCGGTATAGTGCAGTGGCAATGAAATCGCCGGCTGGCCTGTCGTGTTGTAAAGCGGCGTAAACGGGCAGTAATCGAACACTTGCCGGGTCCACTCCATTGCCGTGATCCCGGCGCGGTCCTGGTCTATTTCACCCAGCGGCGCAGGCGGCCGGCCGATTGTCGGCGTCACCATCACGTCGACATCTGAAAAGAAAGCTCCGACGCTGCGCGACACTTGGCCGCCATGGTCCATCGCGCGCACCAAGTCCAGGCCGCTGTAACGCCTGCCGTCCTCGTAACACGCCAGTGTCGCCGCCTCCAGCGTGTCAGGTCCCGGACGCCGCCCCATTGCCGCTGCCAAGGTGTCAGCAAAACTGACGGTGAACACTGTCCAGATCACATGGATGTTCTCCAGGAACGCGTCCCACTCAAGCCGCGGCGCATCCTCTGTCACGATGTGCCCCAGATCCTCCAGCAGGCTGGCCGCTGCCTGCACAGCCGCGGCACAGTCGGGATCCGGCGCGGCGCCGGACGCCGGCTGGGCGGTCCACGCGACGCGAAGGCGCCCTGGCGGCGTGGCGAGAAGTGACCGGAAGGAGTGCGAGGGCGCAGGTGCGATTCCAGGTGCGCCGGGATCAGGCCCTGCGACGGCATCAAGCAGGGCTGCCACGTCCCGTACCGTTCGGGCCAGCCCAAACTCGACCGCCAGCCCGCACAGCGGGTCGCTGGCGGCAGGTCCCGTCGGGATGCGGTCACGAGACGGCTTCAGCCCGACCAGACCGTTACACGAGGCTGGGATGCGGATCGAGCCGCCGCCGTCGCTGCCATGCGCGATCGGCACCATTCCTGCTGCCACGGCCGCTCCTGCACCGCCGCTGGAACCGCCGGCACTGCGACTCAGGTCCCACGGGTTCCGCACCGGGCCGAACAGCTTGTTTTCAGTCGTCGGCGAATAACCCAGTTCGGGCGACTGCGTGGTTCCAGCGTGCACGAAGCCGGCGCGCCGAAAACGAGCCATCAGTTCACTGTCAGCAGCCGTCACCAGTCCTTCGGCCAGCCGTGATCCGGCGTCGCAGCGCACGCCCTTGGCGTGGGGCACCAGTTCCTTGGTCAGCAACGGTACTCCGGTGAACGGCCCTTCCGGCAACCCTGTGTTGATGGCTGACGCTGCCTCCGCCGGCAACGTGCGACAGACCGCGTTGATCCTTGGATCAAGCCGTTCGATGGCGAGCAGCGCCGTATCCAGGACTTCCCGCGGCGTGACCTCGCGTCGCGCGACAAGTTCGGCCAGTTCGGTGGCGTCGCAAGCGGCGTAGTGTTCCAGGCTGATCATGGGATGTGCCTCGTCGATGGGATGTCCAGTGGATGGCTTACTGCCTCAGGCACCAGGTCGGGCGCCCGCCATGGCTTGGTTGTCGAACACCGGATCCGGCGCCTGACCGTCCATCAGCGCGAAGATGCCATCCAGCCGGCGTCGCTCCGCGGCCGACTGTGGAAAAGCGTAGGCGGCAGCGATATAGATGACCAGGTTGACCGCCAGGGCCACAACCCCGGACGTCAGGCCATATGCCCACGGCAAGGAGCCTGGGTAATACACCTCCAGCAGGACAGCGACGACGAAGCCGCCGACCATGCCGCCAATCGCACCGACCTTGTTTCCCCGCTTCCAGGCGATGCCCAGGAACTGCGGCACCGCAAGCTGGATAATTCCCTGATAAGCAAGTACTGCCAAGGTGAAAAGTTTCGGTAGATCCAGGCATGACAGCCAGGCGGCGAGCAGCGTGATCACCACCATCCCGATCTTGGCGACCAGGACCATCTGCCCGTGCGGCAGCACACGGTAGTTGCCGATGATGTCATTGGCGATCTGGGCGCCTGTAGCCTGGATGGCACCGTCGATGTTCCCCATCGAGGCCGCCAGCACGATGACCCCGGCGAGCCCCAGCAGCACGGTTCCGCCAGCCTGCTGGCTCAGCACGAACCAGACGTCATTCGGACTCTTGGCGACCTCCGGCAGCGCCGAGGCGAGCATCGCCATGATCACCAGCGCTGCGTAGAACACCGAGCCAAGCGGGATGCCAATCGCCGCGGACTCTTTCAGGCTTCGCACGCCGTTGGCGGTATACAGCCGCACAAAGATCGCCGGCCAGCACCAGCCGCCTAGCATGCCGGTGAACATAAGCGCGAACAAATACAGCGGCCCTTGCTTTGAGCCCGGACCAGGGATGTCGAACATGTGCGGCGCGAGCGAGGCGAACGTGATGCCCCGGACCGCCACCATCCAGATGATCAGGCCGACGATCACGACGGTGCCGATGACATAGGCCACTACGCCCTGCACCATGTCAGAGATCACCACGCCGCGCATGCCCATCCGGATGGTCCAGAACTGCCGCACCACCATGACCGCGACACCGATGAATACGGCAGTGGTGAAGCTGATTGTCCCAAGCGACATAAAGCGGAACAACGCACCCAGCGCCTGCATGCCCAACACGAGCCAGGGAAATCCTGAGAGCACGCCGATGACCGCGGCTATGGTGCGGATGTGGCGGGAGCCATAGCGAAGCGCGAACAGATCAGGCTGTGTGCGCAGGTCGAAGCGGTTGCCCCAAATCCAGACGCGTCGCGACATCAGATACATCAGCACCACGGTCAGCGCGCTGTAGGTCAGCGGGTAGAACGCCAGGACGCCGCTGCCGGCCGCCAAGCCCGCGAAGGCAACGAAAGTTACCCCGGGATACCAGGTGTTGAGGAACGACATTGCCTGGTAGAACCCGCCAAAGGACCGCCCGCCTACGGCATAGTCGGTGAACGACCGATCTGCGATGTGGGCCCGCTGCAGAATCAATATGATCAGGCCGAAGAAGAGGATATTCAAGCCGAATGTAACGATCATGGCTGCATTCTCCGGCAATGCGGCAATAAGGCTTTCAATTCAGGCTGCCTTCCCGCCGCTCCGTCACGAACGCCATTACGATGCTTGCGGAGATAAAGATGCCGATCAGCAGGAAGTAGGCCACAGACAGCGGAAGACCGAAAATCGTCGGCGATGATCCGCCGGCCACCCAGTATAGCGGCGGCAACAAGCCCAAGACGATGTCCGCGATAAACCAGAACCTTAACAGTCGCTGCCCGCTGGACATATCGGTGGCTCCCGCTTCGCATGTCCGAAGCATTGCACTGCCACACTTGCAGTGAAACCAGAAAATGCCGCCAATCGGCTGGTGGCCGGCTGTCTTGTCGTAGAAATGCCTGCTGTTGCCACAGAAAATGAATACCACCAAAGCAAGTGAGTGCATTTTAGCCATGTGCTTATCTGCCGTGGGTGCTTGACCAGGACCTCATGAGTGCGCTGCTGCCGCCTTGCTGGATTGCTCGCGGCGATTCGTCGTCTCCGCTTCTTACCGACGACCTCGGACGCGACATCCTCTCGCGCCTAATCTTTGGCGCACGCGTCGCTGCCGTTGTCTCCGTCATCGCCGCCAGCCTAGCCTGCCTGCTGGGTTCGGTGCTCGGCCTGGCTGCCGGTTTCCGTCGAGTCTCCGCAGGTCGGCAGACCCAACGCCATGTCCAGCACTACGGCCTGACTGGACGAAATCCAGTTGACATGGATAATCCGTTTGAGACAGGCGCCGAGGGAAAACAACATGCATAAATTTTGGCTTCCGACACTGCTGATCGCCGGCCTGATGACCAGCCTGTCGCTAATCGCGTCGGCATCTGCGGCAACGTCGCTGTCAGGTCAAAGCATCAATGCAGAAGTCAACAATGTTCGGCCGATCGACTTCTACTGGAACCACCGTCGCTGGCGTCATCGCAACTATGACCGGCGGCTGCGTCGCTGGCGGTACTACAACTAAGGTCCGGACAATTCAGGTGAACCGCTGACCGGCGCAGCATCGACCGCGCCGAGGGATATGCCTTCATGCAACTCACGCACCTGATCAACGCGCGGATCGTCGACGGCACCATGGACGATCCGACACCGCCGATGACCGTCGTCATTGAAGGTGACCGAATCAGAGAGGTTTCATCCAGGTCGCTGCCAACCGGCTCCGCCGACATCATCGACCTGAAGCCACTTGTGCTGATGCCAGGGTTGATTGACTGCCACGTCCACATCGTGGCGATCGTGGCAAGCCTGGGGATGAACGCCACTCTGCCCGACTCGCTGGTGATGGCGCGGTCGATCCGCTTGCAGCGGGAAATGTTGATGCGCGGCTTCACGACCGTGCGCGACGTGGGGGGTGCGGATCATGGCCAGGTAATCGCGTCGGAAGAAGGCAGCGTGGTGGGGCCACGGCTGATTATCGCTGGCAAGGCGCTCAGTCAGTCGGGCGGCCACTGTGACTTCCGCGGCCGGTTCAATCCCGGCCCGAACATCTTCGAGACTCGTCTAGGGGCGATAGGACGGCTGTGCGACGGCATCGCCGAGGTCCGCAAGGCCGCGCGTGAGGAGATCAAGGCTGGCGCAACCTTCGTCAAGATCATGGCCAACGGCGGCGTCGCCTCACCCACCGATCCGATCCACTTCATGGGGTTTTCCCGTGAGGAAATTGCTGCGACGGTGGAGGAAGCAGGCAATGCCGGGACCTATGTGTCGGCCCATCTGTACACCGACCCGGCAATTCGCCGCGCGGTGGAATGTGGCGTCCGGTCGCTTGAACACTGCAACCTGATCGAGGAGGCGACGGCTCGTTATGCCGCGGAACAGGGTGCGTTCGGGGTGCCCACGTTGGTGACCTATGACAAACTGTTTGAGGAAGGTGAAGCTCTTGGCATCGGCCGCGAGTCCGTCGCCAAGATCGACAGCGTGCGCCTGGCCGGGCTGCACTCGCTGGAGGTGATGCAGGCCGCTGGTCTGCCGATGGCCTATGGCACGGATCTGCTTGGGCCGATGCACCGCCACCAGTCCGAGGAGTTCGTCATCCGCGGCCAGATCCTGCCGGCACGCAGCGTCATAGCGTCCGCCACCAACATAGCCGCACAACTGTGCCGGATGGAGGGGAAGATCGGAACCATCGCCCCTGAGGCGTTCGCGGATCTGATCGCGGTAGACGGGAATCCCCTACGGGATCTGTCGCTGCTAACTCGGCAAGGCGCGCACATGAAGCTGATTGCCAAGGGCGGCGACATCGTCAAGCATGAGCGGTGGGGTTGATTGGCTACAAGCGATGGCTTGTTTTTTGCGTCGCTAGATCGCGAAGCACTGGCGGCCCAAAGGCCGTCCAAGGACCACAATCTTTGTTGCTATGAGAAAACACTAGGGACGGCATGCTGCGACTGCACGGCGTAATTGGCAATGAGGACGATCCGGCCATTCACCACCGCTTGCATGCACTCGCGCATGCCAATGCCATCGAATACGTGTTCGTCGCAGAAGCGGAGGCGGGTCGCCGGCGGTTTCGGCTGGTTACTGATCGCGGTACCGATTGCGCCATCAGTCTCGACCGGGACGAAGACCTGCCGGACGGCGGGGTCCTGTTGCTTGAGCCCGATCGGGCAATCGTCGTTCGCCTTAGCGAGGCGAAGATCTGGCGGCTGCACCCGGCCAGCCAGGAGGCAGCCCTTCAGCTTGGCTGGCACGCCGGCAACCTGCACTGGCGCGTCCGGTTTGAGTCGACCGATCTGCTGGTGCTGCTTGATGGCCCAATCGAGGATTACCGGGCGCGAATCCAGCCGATGATCACAACCGGTCAGGTGACAGAGCGCAATGGCGCCTGATCCTGATGTGCTGCTGACTGCACTGCAGTTTGGTGACAGCGGCTTCCCTGCTGGCGGCTTCGCCTTCTCCTGGGGCTTGGAGGGCTTGGCGGCCGACGGATTGGTTGAGGATGCGGCTGATGTGGCCGACATCGCCCGCGAACAGCTTATTCACCGCTGGAACAGTATGGACCGCGTCCTGTTGCGCCGCGCCTGCCGTGCGGCGGACGTGGCCGCGCTGGAAGTGGTCGATCTGCAGGCGGATCAAGCCACGCTGTCTGCTCCCATGCGCGTCGGTTCCCGCCGAGCCGGCCGCGCGCTGCTGGGAACCTTCGCGCGGCTCGGCTATATCGAAGCCCGCGCTTATCGTGTGGCCGTTGAGGCCAATCCGCGCCTGGGTCATCTGCCCGTCGTGCAGGCCATGGCGTTTCAGGCTGCCGGTCTGCCGGTGGCAATGGTCGAATCCCTCAGTGGCTGGAGCGTTATTAGCGGCCTCGCCAACGCTGCGGTTCGGTTGGGGCTTATCGGCCATATCCAGGCGCAGGAAATGACGAGCGCGCTGCGGCCGGTCCTGTCGCGGCTGCTGATCCAGCCGGTACCAGAATCCGCACCGCTGGCGAGCTTCACACCGCTGACAGACATTGCGCTGGCGCGTGGGGCTTCCCGTCACATGCGCCTGTTCGCCACATAATGCCGGAGCTGGCGATGTCATGATGAACCTGACACCGACCGAGATGGATCGCCTGACCATCTTCACTGCGGCTGAGCTGGCTCGGCGATACCGCTCGATGGGGATCAAGCTCAGCCATCCGGAAGCCGTGGCGCTGATTTGCGATGAGGTGCTGACCGCAGCAAGGCGCGACATGGCCTATGAGGACGTCCGCGATCTCGCCGGCCGCATATTGACCACCGACGAGGTGCAGTCTGGCGTTGCGGAGATGATCCCGCTGATCTGCATCGAAGCCAGCTTCACGCAGGGCACCAAGCTGCTGGCGATCTTCGACCCGATTGCCCCGGGCGAGCAGCCGTACGACCAGGCAATCGTGCCGGGGGAGATAATCACGCCCGACGAAATGGTGCAGATGTTCGACGAGGCGGACATTGTCAGCCTGGAGGTGGTCAACACCGGCGACCGCGATGTGCAAGTGCGTAGCCATGCGCATTTCTTCGAGGCGAACCGCGCCCTGCGCTTTGATCGCGCCAGCGGCTGGGGCCGCAAGCTGGACATCCCGGCCGGAACAGGAGTGCGGTTCGAGCCGGGGATCCCCAAGGTGGTGCGGCTGGTGCCGATTGGCGGGCTGCGCATCGTGCTGGGCCAAGCTGGACTGGTCGGCGGCGCACTGGATACCCCCGGGGCGCGCGACAAGGCGGTGACGCTGGCTCAGACGCGGGGTTATCTGGGTGCATGAGATGCTGTGCCACCGCATGATCCATCCGCCAGGCGGGATATGGTGCTCTGAGGAGATGACCTGATGGTGGCGATCAGTCGAAGGGCCTATGCGGACCTTTACGGCCCGACCAAGGGCGACCTGGTCCGATTGGGTGACACCAGCCTGCTGGCCGAGATCGAGCACGACTTCACGGTTTACGGCCATGAGCTGCTGGTTGGCGCTGGAAAAACCCTGCGCGACGCTGAGGGTTTTAGCGCGCGTGCCAAATACTCCGACCGCGCGCTCGACATCGTCATCCAGAACGCGACCGTAATCGACGCCGAACTCGGCATCGTCAAGGGTGACATCGGCATACGCAACGGACGCATTGTCGGTGTCGGCAAGGCAGGCAATCCGGACACCATGCCCGGTGTGCACCCCGATCTGGTCGTCGGCCACACCACCACAGCGATCTCCGGCGCCGCTTTCATTGTCACGGCGGGGGCAATAGAATGCCACGCCCACATCCAGTCGCCCGAACAGTCGCAGCATGCGCTGGCCGGCGGCACCACCACGCTAATCGGCGGCAGTCCCGGGCCGGTTTTCGAGGTCGCCAGCGGCAGTGCGACCACCTTCGCCCGCTTCCTGCAGGGCACCGAGACCTCCTGTCTCAATTTCGCGCTGTTCGGCAAGGGTGGCTCCGACCCGGGCGCGGTTGAGGAATCAGTCGCCGCCGGTGCGATGGCGGTGAAGGTGCATGAGGATTTCGGCGCCGCGCCGTCGGTGATCGACGGCTCATTAATCGCAGCGGACCGCAACGATTTCGCCGTGCACCTGCACACCGACTCGATCAACGAGTTCGGCTTCTGCGAAGATACGATGGCCGCGATCGGCGACCGCACCATCCACATGTACCACGTCGAAGGTGCCGGTGGTGGCCACGCGCCCGACCTGCTGCGGGTCAATTCCTATGCCAACGTGATCCCGTCCTCGACCAACCCCACCAACCCCTTCACCGCGCTGGCGCTGGAGGAGGGCGTGCCGATGACCATGCTCTGCCACCAGATGAACTACAACGTGCCCGAGGACGTCGCCTTCGCAGAAGCGCGCATCCGCGGCCAGACCATGGCGGCAGAGGATTTCCTGCATGACATGGGCGCGATCTCAATCTTCGGTACTGACACCCAGGGCATGGGACGCCTGGCGGAGAATGTCGCCAAGTGCTGGCAGTTGGCCAGCGTCATGAAGGACCGCCTCGGCCGGTTGCCTGAGGAGGCGACCGGCCGGGCGGACAACGCACGCATCAAGCGTTACGTGGCGAAATACACGATCAATCCGGCCATTGCTGTCGGCATCGACGACCATGTCGGGTCCATCGCGCCTGGCAAGCTGGCTGACCTGGTCATCTGGCCGCGCGCCTCGTTTGGCATAAAGCCTTGGATGGTGCTGAAAAGCGGCTTTGTCGTGTGGGCGGCGATGGGCGACGGCAACGGCAGCATGCCGATATGTGAGCCAGTCATCCACCGCCCGATGTGGGGCCAACTGGGTTCCGCGCCCGGGCATCTTGGCGTTGTTTTCGTGTCCAAACTGGCGATGGAAGCCGACATCCGCCGCCGCTATGGTCTGGCCAAGCAGACGGTGCAGATCAAGAGCGTCCGCGCGCTACGCAAGTCGGATATGATCCACAACACCGCCCGCCCGAACATTGAGGTAGACCCACAGACCTTCGAGGTCCGCGCCGACGGAAACCTGCTGATGTGCCCGCCAGCGGACCCCGTGCCGCTGTCACGGCGGTACATGCTGCGATGAGCGGCCGTCGCACCCCGTCCGCCGCGCGCGTCGGCATCGGTGGCCCGGTCGGGTCGGGCAAGACCGCGCTGGTCGAGCGGCTGATCCCTGCCTTGCGTGGACGCGGCGTCGATCTTGCGGTGATCACCAACGATCTGGTCACCGCCGAGGATGCCGAACGTCTCCGCCGCTCCGGCCTGATTGATCCGGCCCGTGTTTCCGCTGTCGAAGCCGGTGCCTGCCCGCACACCGTGATCCGCGAAGATCCGACGCTGAACATCGAGGCCGCCGATGAGCTTGAGCGCCGCTTTGCCGGCGTCGAGCTGATCCTGCTGGAAAGCGGCGGCGACAATCTGGCCTCCACCTTCTCGCGCGACCTGACCGACTTCTGGATGTTCGTCATCGACGTCGCCGGCGGCGATGACATCCCCCGCAAGCGCGGACCAGGCGTGGTGCGCGCTGACCTGCTGATCATCAACAAGACCGATCTCGCACCATTTGTCGGTGTTGACCTCCCCCGCATGCTGGCCGACGCGAATGCTGTCCGGGGCGGTCGTGCCGTGCTGGCGACCAACTGCCGAACCGGCGAGGGAATTGACGGGGTGGTCGAGCATCTGGAGCGGGAAGTGCTGTTCCGGCGTTGACCGACGCGCAGCTCGACTTGTCGTTCCGTCGGCATGGCGATCGCGGCACTCACCTGGACCGGCGCGTCTTTCGTTGGCCGTTCACCCTGTCGCGTGGTTTCCGTCTGGACAGCGTGCCTGCCGGAATGCTGACGCTGATCCTGCAGACCGTCAGCGGCGCCATCAACGCCGAGGACGCACTGGTGCAGCGCATCCGCATGGGTGCGGACGCGGCGGCGCATGTCACGACCCAGGGTGCCACGATGGTCTATCGCGCGCCGCCGGAAGCACGCGCAACCGACATGATGGAACTGGAGCTGGAGGACCGCAGCCTGCTGGAGTACATGCCAGAGCCACGTATCCTGTTTCCTGATTCAAGTCTTTCGCAGCGCCTGCTGATCCGTATGGCCGCCTCCGCCACGGCGGTGGTGTCAGATGCCTTCGTGCTGCATGATCCTGCCAGCCTGGGGCGCTGCTTTCGCCACTATGAAGCCGAAGTGGTCGTTCAACGTCCCGCGGGCCGCGTTGTTGTGGTGGACCGGTTGGATCTGGACAGGATGCCACGGGCTCAGGGCCGGCGCGCTCGCTTTACCGCCTATGGCACGCTGCTGATCCTGGCCGCACTGTCGGGACCTGAACTTGAAACGCTGGCCCGCAGCATTGAGGCGCGAATAGGAGTGTCCGATGAAATCTATACGGCCGCCTCTACATTGCCGCAGGAGGTGGGGATCGGGCTGCGGATCGCCGCCACCGATGGGCGGCATCTGCGGACAGCTCTTGCGGCAGGGTGGCACGCTGCACGCCGCCATCTGTTCGGCTGCGATCCCTCGCCACGCCGCAAGATTGCAGGCTGATGCGCTTGCGCGGGCTGGCCGACGGAATGACCAAAAACAGAGAGTTGGCAGCCTGCACTTTCTGATGCAGGCTTCTGTCATGACAGGCGCCCAGATAAGGGCATGCGCAGGAGACCACGCCGATGGATGACCTCGTCCACGATGCTGCAACAGCCAGGCGGACATCGGACAGCACCCGCGCGGTTACTCATCCACTGCAACCGCTGACCGCCTCCGAGATAGCCGGGGTAATCAGGATCATCCGGGCCCGCTACCGCGATTCGGTTCTATTTGAAACGATTGAGCTGCTGGAGCCGGCGAAACCAGCCCTGGCTACCTGGGCGCCCGGTCAACCGGTCCCGCGCGCCGCCCGTGCCAACATCTTCGGCCCGCAGGAGGCGGGTGTGTGGCGGCTGACCGTGTCACTGGATGACGCGGCCATCACCTCTGAACGCTTCGTCGAAGGTGCCTGTGCAATGATCCAGCCGGAGCAGTTCATCGCCATCGAACAGCGGTTGTGACGCATCCGGACTTCATCGAGGCGTGCCGTAAGCGCGGCATCACCGACATGTCCCTGGTCTGCGTCGATCCATGGTCGGCGGGAAACTGGGGCCATGCTGACGAAGCTGGACGTCATATCGCCCACACCTTCTGCTGGCTGCGCACTCGTCCCTACGACAACCTGTATGCCCATCCGATCGAGGGCTTGAACGGCGTCGTTGACATCAAAGCCGGCAAGCTGATCCGCGTCGACGATTACGGCAGCGACATCCCCATTGCCGCCCAGGAGGTCAACTACGAAGCCCGCTTCCGCAGCCAGTTCCGCCCCGCGCTGAAGCCCCTGAACGTGGTCCAACCGGAAGGACCGAGCTTCACCCTGGATGGCCACTGCCTGACCTGGGACCGCTGGTCCCTGGTGGTCGGCTACAACGCGCGTGAAGGCATTACCCTGCACCAGATCAGCTATGACGGCCGCCCCGTGGTCAACCGCGCCTCGTTGGTGGAAATGGTGGTGCCGTATGGCTCCCCGCACAATGGCCACTACCGCAAGAACGTCTTCGACATCGGCGAATATGGCCTTGGCAAGCTGGCCAATTCCCTCAAGCTCGGTTGCGACTGCCTGGGCCACATCGCCTATCTGGATGCTGAACTCAGCACCATGGGCGGCGAGGTGACGACGATCGAAAACGCCGTCTGCATTCATGAAGAAGACAGCGGCGTGATCTGGAAGCACTGGGATTTCCGCACGGAACATACCGAGGTGCGCCGTGGACGGAAGCTGGTGATCTCGTTCATCTGCACCGTGGGAAACTATGAATATGCATCGTACTGGTACCTCAAGCAGGACGGCGCAATCGAGTTTGAGATGAAAGCCACCGGCATCATAAACACGGTCGGCTGCATTGCGGGCCAGCCTTCAAAATATGGCGCCGAGGTCTCGCCGGGTGTCGAAGGGCAGATCCACCAGCACGCCTTCTGCGCCAGGTTGGACATGGCTGTCGATGGTGATCAGAACAGCGTCGTCGAATGCAATACGCATGTCGAAGAAGACAGCCTGAACCCCTACGGCAACGCCTTCTACATGCGGGAAACTCTGCTGGAGACGGAACAGGTCGCATGTCGCCGGGCCAATCCCGCTACGCAACGATATTGGAAAGTGATCAACCCGAACCGGCTGAACCAGGTTGGCCGACCCGTCGGCTACAAGCTGGAGCCGACGCACGTGCTGACGCAATTCGTTAAGCCCGACTCTCCCTCTGGCCTGCGGGCAAGCTTTATGCGGAACCATCTATGGGTCACCGCCTATGACGCCGAGGAACGCTATCCCGCCGGGGAATACATGAATCATTCCACAGGCGCCGGTGGCCTGTCCGACGTGATCAAGGCAGACCGCCCGGTCGCCAACACCGACATCGTGCTTTGGCATGTGTTCGGCCTGCATCACGTGCCGCGTCCGGAGGACTTCCCGGTTCAGCCCGTCATCACCTGTGGCTTCAAGCTGATGCCGGCCGGATTCTTCGCCACCAACCCGGCCATCGACCTGCCATCCGAAGTCAACACCGCGAGCCAGCAAGCCAGCCACGCATGCTGCTCACCCGGCTGAGCCCACCATCTGAGCCGCCTGGTCAACCCGAACCGAGAGTGCCGCCGCCATGAGCAGCCCCCTCAACACCACGACACCGTCTCGCTTCAGCGCTGACCCGCCGCAGCTCCGGCACGGCACCCTGACGATGATCGAAAGCTTGGGGCAGTCGGTCGCCAATATCGCGCCGACCTTGACCCCCGCCCTGAACATTGCCGTCGTGGTCGGTTTGGCGGGTGTCGGATCATGGATCGCCTATCTGATCTCAACCTTCGGCTTGCTGTTTGTCGGGGCTGCGATCGCCACCCTGGCACGGCGGCACCCGCTCTCGGGTTCCTACTTCGTCTACATTGGCCGCACCTTGGGGCCAATGGCGGGCATGCTGGCGGGCTGGGCCATGATCGGCGCCTACCTGGTGACCACCGTCGCGGTGGTGATCAGCATGAGCATCTTCCTCAACAATTTTCTGACGGCGTGTGGGCTTGCCCGACTGATGCCCCCCTCATGGCTGGTGTCGATTGCCGTTTCCGCGATCGTGCTGTTCGCGGTCTATCGCGACATCAAGCTGTCGTCGCGGATCGGCCTGCTGCTAGAGGCGGTCTCCATCACCATCATCATTGCGCTGATCGCACTTCTGGTGGGCCGTCATGGCACTGTCGTCGATCCGGTGCAGTTTTCCGACAAGGTCAAGCTCGGTTCCGTCATGTCGTCGCTGGCTTTCGCGGTGTTCAGCTTCGTAGGTTTCGAAAGTGCCGCGACGCTGGCGAAGGAAACCCGCGATCCGGAGCGGACGATCCCACTCGCGGTCCTGCTCAGCGCGGGTGCTGTCGGCTTGTTCTTCACCGTCATGGCCTACCTGATGGTCATGGGCGTTAACGACAACCCAGACAAGCTGGGCAGTTCCGAGTCGCCCTTTGCTGACATGGCATCCGCCGCGGGTTTGCCGTGGGTCGCCGGCATCGTCTATTTTGCGGCGCTGATCAGCGGCTTCGCCTGCGCGCTTGCGGCAGTCAACGCCGCCTCACGGATGATCTTTTCCATGGGCCGCTATAAGTTCTTCCATGCTCGTCTTGGCCAAGTGCACAGCACCCACCAGACGCCGTATATCGCCGCGGTCATAAGCATAGGCATCGTGTTGATAACCGCACTTGCCTTGGCGCGGCTGCCTTTGCTGGATGCCTTCGGTTATACCGGCACCTTCTCCACCTTCGGCTTCCTGCTGATCTACCTACTGATCTCGATCGTCTCGCCGCTTGACCTGAAGAAGGTTGGGCTGATGCGCAAGCGGCATGTCGTGATCGGCGCCATGGGCGCGCTGCTGATGGTCTTCGTCATCTTTGGCAGCCTGTACCCGGTGCCGCCTTATCCCTATAACTGGCTGCCCTACCTGTTCGCGCTGTACATGCTGATCGGTGTGGCATGGTCCGGCTACCTCAGGTTGCGTGCGCCCGACGTTCTGATGACCATGGAGCGGGACATGGAAGAGGTCTAAGCCGATCGTAGCACGGTAAACGCCCATCTTCAGGATCGCCCAGGGTGCACAACGGGCCAGTCTTGATTGATCATGTAATCCTGGCACCAGCGGATTTTGCCGTTGAGGATTGGCAGGAATGCGGGCCTGACGCTGCGCCTCTGTGCCGTATCCCGGCAATGGCACCCTGCATCGACGGGCCCATCCCGCACAGCGGCAGACAGCAACCCAAATCCCGGATTCCTCTTCTGAAATCAGCGCCTGCTAAATCTGCGGCGGAGGCAAGCATCGGCGAAATCCGGCCAGTGCAGCCAACGGCAAGCTGCAGAAGGACTTTTTTGTTGCAAGACCGCAATGCGAGGATTATGATTCGATGACATACCGATTGAACGCTAGGCCTTCAGCACAGACAATGCTGTCGGTCAGAGCCACAGGATCGCCATGAACATCACCCGCGCTAAGCTAGAAGCTGAATTCCTGCATATATGCCGGATGCGCGGACCAGACTGGGTGGAGTCGGTTATCCGACCGCTAAGGCTTCAGGGCGCACTGGTCACTGCTGGCGACATTCCGCTGGCCGCGCTGCGTTCGATTATAAGCTGCTTCGGCCGTGTTCGGCATCCCGCGCCTGGAGTGCGAGCACTATAACCATCCGGAGGGATGCAATTGCCGCTTGACGCAGCGCCGGCATCCGCCGATTTTCGCCTAAAACGTTACTTTGATGTATTATAAATTGCAAAGTCCGGCCCAGGCAAACACCAGCAACATTGCTATCAAAAGGGCTGTCAGATAAGACATCAGCCCCGGGGGTGCCGGGCGATTGTTCATGGCTCTGTGAGTGATGTCGGACATTGATCCCGCGCCTTGATCTATGCGTGACCGCCCCGAAAAGGATGTCGCGGAAGCCATTCTCTCCCGCGACATGAGTTTAGGGAGGAAACACCGTCGTCATACCTCTCGAAACCGTGAGGATGCAATCATTAACTCACGAAATCGCGAGCACAAGTTCCGGGATTTTTCAGAGCTTGATCGGCAGGCCGCGGATCAGGGCAACAAACCGATAGGCTGGGGTTGCTGAATCGTCGCCGCCGGACGTCGCAGCGGCCGATCCAACCGAGGTGCGGCTGCCAGAAGTGACCGCGTGTACGGGTGAACCGGGTTCGCAAAGACCTCAGCCGTCGGCGCTGCTTCGACGATCTGACCTTGCAGCATGATGCCGACCCGATCGGCAATTCGCTCCACGACCGAAAGATCGTGCGAGATGAACAGATAGGTCAGCCCTAGCCGGGTTCGCAGGTCTAGCAGCAGGTTTAGCACCGTTGCCTGAACCGACATATCCAGCCCAGAGGTCACCTCATCCAGAATCAGCAGCTTCGGCTGCAGCAGCAGAATACGAGCCAGCGCGATGCGGCGGAGCTGCCCACCAGACAGCTCATGCGGATAGCGCCGCCCAACCTCAGCTTCCAGCCCGACCGAACGCAGCATTGCATCAACCCGTTCAGCCCGAAGCCGATGAGACCTGACGCCATGGATTTGCAGGCCCTCACCAAGAGTAGCGCCGATGCTCCACCAGGGATCCAGCGCCGCGGCGGCATCCTGGTGCACGTACTGGACATCCTGGCGCGTCGCGCGGGCTTTCGGCGGAGGCACGCCACCGACCGGCTTTCCATTCAGCAGGATCTCACCGGCACTTTCCCGCTGCAGACCCAGAATGGTCCGGCCCAGCGTGGTTTTCCCGCAGCCGGATTCGCCAACCAGTGCCAGGATTTCTCCCCGCTCAATAGACAGGTTGACGTCACTGACCGCCACCAGCGGGACACTCTGTCGCCCGAACCAGGTACGCGACCCACCCAGCCGCACCGACAGATGACGCAGTTCCAGGATTGCATCGCCGCTCATGCTGCAAGAATGCAACGCACATCCAGGCCATTGGGTCGATGCCGTGCTGCCGGAAGCGCTGCCTGGCAGACCGGTTCGGCGTAGCCGCAGCGCGGGGCGAACCGGCAGCCTGCAGGCATCTGCAAGGCAGACGGGACCGAGCCCGGAATGCCAGCGAACGCTGCCTGTCGCTGCGGATGGCAGGCCAACAGCGCTCGTGTGTATGGATGCACCGGCTCATTGAGGATGGCCTTCACTGGCCCTGACTCCACCGTCTGCCCCGCATAGATGACCGAGACAGCGTCGCAAAGCTCCGCCACCACACCCAGATCATGGGTGACGAACAGCAGCGAGATACCCAGTTCGTCAACCAGTTCCCGCAGCAGTAGCAGGATCTCATGCTGTGTCGTGACATCCAGCGCCGTCGTCGGCTCGTCGGCAATGACCAGCTCAGGCGAGCAAACGAGGGCGGCGGCGATCAACAGCCGCTGGCGCTGCCCACCGGAAAATTGGTGCGGATAACGCCTTAGTGCGGCTTCGGGATCGGCAATGCGTAGCCGCCGCAGCAGGTTGACCAAACGAGCCACATGCTCACGCCGGCCTGCACCGCGCGGCGCGTGGTCTCGCATGATTTCCAGCATCTGTGTGCCGACCTTGAACACCGGGTTCAAGGACAGCCATGGATCCTGCGGGATGAAGCCGATGCGGCTGCCGCGGACCTGACGGTTCAGCTTGTCTTCGGTGTATCCCAGCAGATTTTCGCCCTGGAACAGGATCTGCCCGGCGTCGATCCGTGCCGCCTTGGGCAGGATCCCCATGATAGCACGGATCAGCGTCGACTTGCCGCAGCCGGATTCTCCGACGACGCCCAGCACCTGGCCGCGCTGCAACGTCAGCCCGACGTCATCCAGCACGTTGGCACTGCCCGCATCGCCGCGGAACGAAACCTTCAGTCCCTTGACCTTCAGCACCGAGGTCATCTGGATCGCCGCAGGCGGGGATCGACCAGGTCACGCAGCCCGTCGCCCAGCAGATTGAAACCCATCACCGTCAGCAGGATCGCCAGGCCTGGATACAGCGCGTACCACCATGCGGCTGGCAGATAGATCCGGCTTTGTGCAATAGTCAGGCCCCAGTCCGGCGCGGGTGGCGTCGCTCCCATGCCCAGAAATCCAAGCACCGCCGCGGTTAGAATGGTGAACCCCAATCCGATTGTCGCTCGAACGATGATGGATGAGGCAGCATTCGGCAGGATATGCAGGAAGACGATCCGGACATCCGCTGCGCCGATCGCCCGCAGGGCATCCACAAAGAGCGAGCTGCTGAGCCGCCTCGTCTCGGCGAAGACGATGCGGGTAAAGAACGGCCAGTAGGTCAGCGAGAGCGCCAGCATTGCACTTTGCAGCGAAGGCGACAGCAGTTGCGCCAGTGCCAGAGCCAGAACCAACTGCGGGACAGCCAGCACCACGTCGGTCATCCGCATGATCACCTCAGAAATCAATCCGCGGCTATGACCGGCCACCAGTCCCAGCGGGATACCGATCGCCATTGACAGCCCGACGACGGTAAATGCAACGGTCAGTGCGCCGCGCGCGCCCAGAAGGACTCTGGACAGGATGTCACGGCCCAGATTGTCGGTGCCAAACGGAAACGCCGCGCTAGGCGGTTTCAACCGCGTGGCCAGATGCGAGGCTGTCGCATCCCCCGGATATGGTGCGATCCAGGGTCCGGCCACCGCGATCACCAGGACGATGAGAATTAGGGCCAAGCCGAACATTGCCGGCAGATCCCGACCAAGCTTGCGCAGCACAGGACTCATGCCCGCCGGTTCATTGCCGCTCCATCAGCCGGGGGTCCAGCAGGCCATGCGCCAAGTCGGTCAGTATGTTGACCATGGCGTAGACCACCCCAATCATCAGAGTTACCGCCAGCATTACCTGATGGTCTCCCGTCAGAATGGCGTTGACGGTGTAGCTGCCGATGCCCGGCCAGTCGTAGATGGCTTCCACCACCACGCCGCCTGCGATCAGACCACCGAACAGCAGACCGATCTGCGTGATCGTGGCGGTGACCGAATTGCGCAGCACGTAGCGCCAGATCAGCCGACGACGCCGATAGCCCATCGCTCGCCCATAGGTCACGTAGTCCTGCTGCAGCGTGTCCAGCACACCCGCCCGGGTAAACCGGACGATGCTGGCGATTCCGCCCAGCGACAGCGTGACCGCCGGCAGCACCAGATGGGCCAGCCCATCGCCCAGAGCATCAAACCGGCCTGTCAGGAGGCTGTCCAGCAACAATGACCCGGTGATCCGCGAGGGCGGCGGGATCGTCACGGACAGCTCACCCCGCAGCGGCAGCCAGCCTAGCTGCATTGCGAACAACAACTGCAGCATGATCGCGACCCAGAACGCGGCGACCGCGACACCCAGCACGGACAGCAGCCGTAAGGCGAAATCCGGCCACCGGTTATGGCCCAGCGCGGCCACGACCCCCAATGGAACCCCCAGAAGAACGGACAGCGCCATCGCCGCGAAGGTCAGCTCCAGCGTTGCGGGCAATCGCTGGGCAATATCCAGCGCGACTGGCCGATGAGAGAACGCACTCTCACCGAAATCCAGCCGAGCGGCTTTTTCGGCATAGATCAGGAACTGCTGCCATACCGGACGGTCAAGGCCATACTGGTGGCGCACCTGCTGGATCTGCTGTGGTGTTGCCGCGTCCCCTGCCATGATCACCGCCGGATCCGACGGCACCAGGCGGATCAGCAGGAACGTCAGGACCAGAAGGCCGAGCAAAGCGGGCAGCGCCAGCGCACAACGCTGCAGGACGAAGCGCAGGATCATCCCTGGATGGAGATCCAGCGCATTTCGCAGCCCTGCCCGACCGTGCAGAACCGCCGGCCCTTTACCCGGTTGTTGACGCCCTGCAGTTGCATCGAATTGTAGATCCAGATGTCCGGACAATCTGCCATAATCTGGGTGATCGCCTTCTCATACAATGGCGCGCGGTCCTGTTGCGGCAGCGTGCCCCTTGCCTGCCGCAGCAGGCTGTCGACTTGCGGGTTCTTGTAGTAGCTGGAGGCTTTCCAGGTACCATGGAACTGGCTGTCGTACATCTGGCCGACCCAGTTCTCCGGATCGACAAAGTAGGTGCTGATCCAGTGCACCCACATGTCCGGGCAGCCCTGCGGCGTGACCACGTTGGTGATGAGGTTGGCCCAGGTGTCCGGGACAACTTTCAGGTTGATGCCGATCTCCGCCAGGTCGCTTTGGAACATCTGGGCGGCCTGCACTGCCAAGTCATTCTCCGACTGGATGTGCAGCTCGACAGCCCGCTTCATCGGTGCGCCTTCAGCCAGCGCGCGAGCCGCATAATCCTTCGCCAGCTTCAGATCGTAGTCGTAGACCTTGGCGTCCTTCGGGCAGCCCCACAGCGTCTCCGGCATTGGCATGCCGTCACGGGTTGCATAGCCGCCCAGTATGTCGGTGATAAAGCCCATGTAATTGAATGCGTGCGCGAACGCCTTGCGTGCATTCAGGTTGTCGAACGGCGGCCGCATGTTGTGCATGCGGATGATGAACGTCCGCATCACGGTGTTCTTCTCGACATGCGCGATCTTCGACGCGTTCACCCGGTCCACCTGGTCGGCCGGGAAATTCGTGTCGGTCCAGTCCATCGTCCCGTTCAGCAGCGCCAGGATGCGGGTGGAAGTCTCCGCGGTCGGACGCATGGCAATCCGTCGCACTGGGTTCTTGTTGTCCTCCCACCCCATGAAGTGACCGTCGAAGATCTCCAGGTCCAACTGCTCCAATGGGCGGTAGCCGTCGGGTATGATCTTATAGGCGCCGGATCCTGCGTCATTGGAGGCAAGCCATGACCTGCCCCAGTCACCATCCTTCTCATGCAGTTGAATCACCCGCGGATTGACGATCGAGACAATTGGAATAGCCGCGAAGAACGGCGCATACGGCGCAGACAGCACGAAGCGCACCGTCAGGGTATCCGGCGCGGTCACGTTCTCGGGTTTTAGGATGGGCAGAAAAGCCCCAGCCGGGGCGAGATGCAGCGCCAGGACACGCTGAAAGCTGTAGACCACGTCCGCCGCAGTCAGTGCGCTGCCATCATGGAACTTCACGCCTGGACGCAGCTTGAAGACCCAGGTCAGCCCGTCGTCGGACACGGTGTGGCCTTGGGCCAGCCAGGGCACGATCTGCGGCGGGTCGTTCTGATACCTGTACAGGCCATCATAGGCGTTGAACATCACGGTCTGCATTGGCACGTCGAAAATCTGGTGTGGATCCAGGTTGCTCGGCAGCCCCCAGCCGCTGACGAATACACCCTCTGCCGCCTGTGCCTGAAGGCCTCGGAACGCGACCGCGGCTGCGGCCAGTTGGCCCAAAGTTCGACGGGTGATCATTCCGCCACCATGGGGACGGATTGCCAACGGCTGGCCGGGACCGGCAAACCCAGGTTCTGACGCAATGTCGTGCCCTCATACTCGGTGCGGAACAGCCCGCGGCGTTGCAGTTCAGGGATCACCATGTCGACGAAATCGGACAACGAGCCCGGCAGCCAGGCGGGCATGACGTTGAACCCATCCGCGGCGCCGTTGCGGAACCAGTGCTCCATCACATCGGCGATCTGGCTGGGCGTGCCAATGGTCAGCAGATGCCCGCGTGGCCCGGCGTTCAGCAGGCACAGCTCCCACAGGGTCAGGTTGTCGCGCCGGGCTGCCTCCAGCAGCAGCCGTTGTCGCGACAAGGGACCATTTGTGTCTCCCATCTCCGGCACCGGGCCATGCAGCGGATATTGTGACAGGTTGGAGACGCCGATGGTATGCTCCAGCACCGCAAGGCCAACGCTGGGATGTATCAGCGACTGCAGATAGTCGAATTTGTCGCGCGCCTCCGCCATAGTCCGCCCGACCACCGGATACAGACCTGGCATGATCTTCACCTCACGTTCGGAACGGCCGAAGCGCGGCAACCTGGCCATGACGTCGCCATAGAATTCGGTTGCCTGCTCAAAGGTGGTCTGAGCGGTAAACACCAGTTCAGCGAGGCGGGCGGCAAGATCGCGACCGGTATCCGAAGCGCCCGCCTGCACCAGCACCGGACGGCCTTGCGGCGAACGGGCGACGTTCAGCGGTCCACGCACCGAGAAATGCGGACCGCGATGGTTCAGCACACGCATCTTCGCCGGGTCGTAGTAGACGCCGGACTCCTTGTCGCGGATGAAAGCATCCTCATCCCAGGTGTCCCACAGCCCGTTGACCACCTCGGCAAACTCGGCGGCCCTGTCATAGCGGTCGGCATGTGCCGCGTGCTTCACCCGGCCATGGTTGAAGGCTTCCGCTTCATTGTTCGACGTCACCAGGTTCCAGCCCGCCCGCCCGGCGCTGATCTGGTCCAGCGATGCGAACTGGCGCGCCAATGTGTAAGGCTCATTGTAGGTCGAGCTGCAGGTTGCCACCAGGCCAAGGCGAGTCGTGACCGCGGCGAGGGCGGAAAGTATGGTGATCGGCTCGAACTTGACCGTCTTTCCCATCCGGCCGCGCGATTCGACACTGCCCTGGACGCTTATGGCCGCGCTGTCTGCCAAGAACAGCAGGTCGAACTTGCCACGCTCGGCGATGCGGGCAACCTCCACGGCCTGCGAGAAATCCGTCCCCGACTCCGCGTGGGCCTCGGGATGACGCCAGGCGGCGACGTGCTGGCCAGTTTCGTGCACGAACGCGCCCAGGCGCATCATCCGGCGGTTGGCGTCAGGGCTCATGGCGGCACTCTCCTGGGGATGTAGGCGTCGAGTAATGCTCGCACGATCAGGCGAGCAAATTCCAGGCCACGTATTGGGCGACAATGCACCGTGGCAGAGCAGCGAAGGTCCGCCCAACGATGCACGTTCACAAGGCGACATCGGACCTTGTGCCTACTTTATTCGCAGCCGACGTGGTGGCTGTCGTTCTGGGCAGGTTCTATGGCGTCTTCCGCCTGAATTGGAATACCATCCGCCAACGCGACCCCTGGCGTAGAAGTCGCCTGTTTCGGAAAGGTTCAGCCATGTTGCCGCTCTCCACCACCCTTGCCTCGCTACGCCCGCTGTGGCTGGCAGTTCTGGCGATATCCGCCTCGGCTGCCATCCCCTCTGCAGCGGTGCATGCTGACAGCTTGGCCCGGGCGCTTCCGCCGCCAGTGCTCGATACACCACCGAGCACCGCGGACCTGCAGACCGCGGTGTTCTCCGGCGGCTGCTTCTGGGGTGTGCAGGGGGTGTTCGAGCATGTGAAAGGCGTCACCCATGCCGTCTCCGGCTATGCCGGCGGCCACGTGGTCAACCCGAGTTACGAACAGGTCAGCTCCGGCATGACCGGACATGCCGAGTCGGTCAGCGTGACGTTCGACCCCGCCCAGATCAGTTATGGCAGCCTGCTGAGGATCTTCTTCTCCGTTGCGCTCGACCCGACGCAGAAGGATCGGCAGGGACCTGACTGGGGAACACAATATCGCTCAGAGCTGTTCGTCACCGGGCCACAGCAGGAGAAGGTGGCGAAAGCCTACGTCGCGCAGCTTGAGGCAGCTCATGCCTTCAACCGCCCGATCGTCACCCGCATCGATCCGGCTAGCCCATTCTACCCGGCAGAGGCCTACCACCAGGACTACCTGACGCGGCATCCGGACGCGCCTTATATCGCCATCAACGACCTGCCGAAGGTGCAGGCGTTGCAAACGTTGTTTCCTCAATACTGGCAGCCTGCCGCGGTAACGGCAGAGAAGGTTGCATCCGGCGACTGAACGGTGCCGCGGCCGGCAGGGTCGGGCAGCAATTCAATTCAACTGCTCGCCCGACCGCAACTCGTGGCGACTAGAGCGGTTCCACCGAGGGTGGAACCGCTCGCGCTCATCGTTTCACGCGGCTACCGCGCAGGATCGCGGCTTGCGCGATTCCAGCCTGCGCGAAGCCGCTCTAAGGCAACCTGATCACGCCGTCAGGTTGGCGACTGCGTGCCAGCCATTCGTCGCGGAACCAACGAAGGTTGGAGAGCCGCTGAGAGTGCCATTTCGGATCGTCCAATCGACGATCGACCCCGCGCTGTTCTTCACCAGTATGTCGGTGGTGCCGTCGCTATTGAAGTCTCCCGTACCCAGGAAGCTCCAGCCGTTCGTCGCACTGCCAACGTAGACCGGCGCTCCACTCAGGGTGCCCTGCTGGATATTCCAGGTCACCATGTCACCGGACCCATCGCCAAGCAGCAGGCTGGAGGTGCCGTTACCGTAGAAGTCACCGGTGGCCAGGAAATGCCAGCCGTTGGTCGCGGTGCCGACATATTGCGGCGAGCCGGTGAGCGCATCGTTCTGAATGTTCCAGGTCACCATGTCGCCAGCGGCGTTCTGCAGCAGGATGCCCGTGGTGCCATTGCCGTAGAAGTCTCCCGTCGCCAGAAACTTCCAGCCATCGGTGGCTGTGCCGATGTATGCCGGCGCGCCACTGAGCGTTCCATTCTTGATTGTCCAGTCGACCAGGTCGAAGTTTGAGTCAGTCACCAGCAGGTCGGTTGTGCCGTCACCGTTGAAATCGCCAGTTGCCAAGTAGTGCCAGCCGCCAAGCGCCGTGCCGACATAGGTAGGCGTGCCGCTCAGTGTGCCGTTCCTGACAGTCCAGTCGGCCATATCGCCTTGGGTGTCGCTCACCAGAACGTCGGTGGTGCCGTCGCCATTGAAGTCTCCGGTCGTCACATAGCTCCATCCGCCAAGTGCGGTGCCGATATAGGTCGGGCTGCCATCCAAAGTCCCGCTGGCTACGGGCCAGTCGACCAAGTCGCCCGTCGTATCGGTCACCAGGATGCCGCTGGTTCCGTTGCCAAAGAAGTCGTCCGGCGCGGGATCCAGCGGCGGCGTCGTGGTCACGACCGACGTCGTGTTGTCCGTCGCGGTCACGCCAGCGCTGTCGATGACGGCAATGCCGAAGACGGTTGGGACGCTCTGACCCGGCGTTCCAGCCGCAGGCGTGAATACCAGCCCGTCCACTGCAGCCGTGACCGAAGCCGCCGATCCTGAGACAGTGAAGGCACCAGTGCTGGCGTCGTAACTGCCGCCATCCGGCGTCGCCAGGCTGCCGTTCTGCGGCGCAGACAGCGTGATGATCAGTGTTTCGTTCTGGCTGGCGTCGTCGGCAATAGCAACGTTTGCGAACGGCGTGGTGCTGGCGTGGTCGTTGATTGCTTGTCCAGCGACGGTGCCGGTGATCGCCGGCCCACCTAGGGTGTTGACCTCGGTGTTGAAGTCGGTCGCGGTCAGCCCCACGCCGTCTACGGCACCGATCGCAAAGCCAGTCAGCACGCTTTGGTCCGGGGTGCCCGCGGCCGGCGTGAAGACCAAACTGTCAAGCGCAGCCGTCACCACGGCGGCACTGCCGGTTACTGTATAAACACCGCTGCTGGGGTCGTAGCTGCCGCCTGTGCTGGCGAGGCGGCCATTGGCCTTGTTCGACAATGTGACGGTGACAGTGTCGATCTGGCTGGGATCATCCATAAGCGTGACATTGGCCAGCGGGCGGACCGTTGCCTGGTCGCCAATGATCTGCTGCTGCTCCATGGTGCCGCTGGTCAGCGGTCCACCCACGGTGTCAACGGTTGTGGAGGAATCGCTGGCCGAAAGCGCCGCGCTGTCTGTCGCCGTGATGGTGAAGGTGGTGTTCACCCCCTGACCAGGCACGCCGCCGGCTGGGGTGAATACCAGCGCGTCGACTGCGCTGCTGACATGAGCAGTTGAGCCGCTGACAGTATAGACGCCCGTGTTGCTGTTGTAGCTGCCGCCCCCGGTGCTGGAGAGGCTGCCGTTTGCCTTGTTCGATAGGGTTACAGAAACCGCCTCTGTCTGGCCATGATCATCGGCAAATCCAACGCCGGCAAACGGCGTGGAAGTCGCTAGGTCGCTGATCCGCGTGGCTGCAGTGGTGCCGCTGATCGCCGGACCGCCCACGGCATCGACAGTCGTCACGATGGGGGGGATGGGCGAAAGGTTAAGCGTGTCGGTGTCGGTGATCGTGAAGCTGGTTGTGACACCTTGGCCTGGCGTTGGGCTCGCTGGCGTGAACACCAGTTGTTCAAGCGCATTGCTAACGTAATCCGCCGACCCCGTTACGGTGTAGACACCCGTCGTGCTGTTGTAGTTGCCGCCCCCGCTGCTGGCGAGGCTGCCGTTTGCCTTCGACGACAGCCTGACCTTGAGGACCTGAACCTGGCTTGGGTCATCGCTGACGAAAGCATTGGCAAACGGTGTGAATGTCGTCGATTGGGCGCTGATGGTCTGGTGGGCGACAGTGCCGCCGATCCCAGGTCCGCCAACCGCGACAACCGAGGTCGTGCTATCGGCGGCTGTCAGCCCGATGGTGTCGGTGTCACCAATGCTGAATCCGGTGGTGATGCTTACGCCTGGCGAGCCCACCTCTGGAGTAAACACCAATGCTTGCAGATCGTTATTGACCTGAGCCGTCGTGCCACTGTCTGTGTAAACTCCGGACACCAAATTGAAGCTGAAGCCGCCCGGATATCCGCTTGCCTCGGTGAGACTGCCTGGTCCGGTCAGCGTGATGGTAACGGTCTCGGTTTGGCCGGCATCATCGCCGATCGTCGCACCGGCGAATGGATCAGCGGTATTATAGCCGTTGAACACCTGGCCCGACATCGTGCCACTGATCGCCGGACCACCGACCGCGTCCACGGTTGTGGTGTGGTCGCTGACGCTCAGGCCGGCTGTATCCGTGCTGCTGATACTGAAGCCGGTGGTGACGCTGTGCCCTGCACTGCCAGTCGCAGGCGTGAATACCAGCGCGTCCAGGTCGGCCGTCACAGTGGTGGCCGAGCCGCTGTCGACGTATATCCCGTGCGCCGCGTCAAAGGTGAAGCCACCGGAATGCCCGTGCGCCTCAGCCAGGGTGCCGGTTCCGGTCAGCGTGATCGTCACCGTCTCAGTCTGGCTGGCGTCGTCAGCCAGCGTGACCGTGGCGAACGGGCTGATCGTCGAGAGGGCGCTGACCGTCTGGTTGGCCGTGGTGCCGCTGATCGCCGGGCCGCCCACTGCATCGACCGTCGTGGTTTGGTCGCTCACGCTCAGCCCGAGTGTATCCGTGCTGCTGATGGTAAACCCGGTGGTGACGCTTTGGCCCAGGGTCACGGCTGCCGGCGTGAATACCAGCGCGCGCAGATCACCAGTGACCGCCGTTGCCAAGCCGCTGTCGGTGTAGACGCCTTGTGTCGAGTCGTAGGTGAAGCCACCGGAATGTCCGTTGGCCTCGGACAAGCTACCGCTTCCGGATAGCGCGACCGTCACCGTTTCCGTCTGGCTGGCGTCGTCGGTGAGCGTGACCGTGGCGAACGGGCTGATCGTCGAATAGTCGTTCACCGTTTGGCCGGCTGCGGTGCCGCTGATCGCCGGTCCCCCCACCGCGTCCACGCTGGTTGTGTGGTCGGCTGCGGTCAGCCCCACCGTGTCCATGCTGGTGATGCTGAAGCCGGTGGTGGCGCTCTGACCTGCGATGGTCATACCTGGTGTGAACACCAGCGCCTGCAAGTCCGACGTGACCGCGGTGGCAACACCGCTGTCAGTGTAAACCGCATGTGCCGGGTCGTAGGTGAAGCCCCCGGAGTGGCCGCTGGCCTCGGCCAAGGAGCCAGTCCCGGACAAGGTGATCGTCACGGTCTCGGTCTGGCTGGCGTCGTCGGCAAGCGTAATCGTGGCGAAAGGGCTGATCGTTGACTGGGCGCTGACGATCTGATCGATCATCGTTCCGCTGATGACCGGGCCGCCTACGGCGTCGACGGCGACTGTACTGCCGGTGGCGGTTAATCCGACCGTGTCGCTGATGGAAACGCTGAAGCTTGTGGTGACACCCTGACCCGGTGTGCCGTTCGCCGGCGTGAAAACCAGCCCGTCAAGCGCCGTCGTGACCGCCGCGGCAGTGCCGGAGACCGTGTAAACTCCCGTTGCGGCATTGTAGGATCCACCGTTCTGGCTGCTCAGGCCACCAGCATCGGTCGATGACAGCGTAACCGTCACGGACTCGGTCTGGCTCGGATCGTCCGTCACGGTAACGCCGGCAAACGGCATCACCGTGGACTGATAGCCGATCGCAAATGCGATCTGGCCAACGCTGATTGCCGAACCACCGAGGGCAATCACCGTTGTCGTTGCATCAGAAACCGAAACCGCGGCGGTGTCGGTGTCGCTGATGGTGAATCCTGTGGTGACGCTCTGACCGGGCGTGCCCGATGTGGGTGTGAACACCAGCCCATCCAGTGCTGTCGTTACTACCGTCGCACTGCCAGACACAGTGTATACCCCGGCGGAACTGTCGTAGCTTCCCACTGCGCTGGGATCGCTCAGGCTGCCGGTGGACAGGTCGGAAAGCGTTACGCTCACCGTCTCAGTCTGACCGCTGTCATCGGTGATCGTCACGCCGGCAAATGGCATGACCGTTGCGGCTGAACTGATTGGCAGGCCGGCGATGGTGCCGTTGATCATCGGGCCGGAGTTGGCGACCGCCGTTGTGTTGGCGTCACTGGCCGACTGCCCAACGCTGTCGGTGTCACTGATAGTGAAGGTAGTGGTCACGCTCTGACCAGGCGTGCCCTCCGCTGGGGTGAACACCAATCCGCGTAGGTCATTGGTGACGTTCGACGCTGTTCCGGTGTCAGTGTATACCCCGGAGCCACTGTCGTAGCTGCCGCTGCCAAGGTTGGACAACGCGCCATTTGCCGCGGCCGACAGGGTCACCGTCACCGTCTCAGTCTGGCTGCCGTCGTCGGCAATCGTGACACCGCTGAAGGGCGTGTTGGTCGACTGGTCGCTGATCGGCGTGTTGGCGACGGTGCCGCTAATGACGGGCTCGGCAACGGCAACGACATTTGCCGTGGTGTTGGCTGACAGCGCGAGACTGTCGGTGTCGGTGATCGAGAAGGTGGTGGTGGTGCCCTGTCCTGGTGTGCCCGATGTCGGATTGAATATCAGCGCTTGTAGATCGCTGCTGATCTGGGCGGCCGTGCCGGTATCTGTATACACGCCAGAGCCCACGTCGTACGTGCCGTTGGCGATGCTCAAACTTCCGGCTAAGGTGTCGGACGGCTTTACCGTCACCGTCTCCGTCTGGCTGCCGTCGTCGGTGATCGTGATCCCGGCGAACGGCGCAAACGTTGTCGCGTTGGCGCTGAAGCTCTGGCTGGCGATGACGCCGCTGATGGCAGGACCCGCCACGGCCACGACCGTCGTCCCGCTATCCATTGCAGGCAGGCCGGCACTGTCGGTGGCGCTGATCGAGAAACTTGTGGTCACGCCGACGCCCGGTGTGCCGGCCGCTGGGGTGAACACCAGCCCCTGCAGATCGGTGCTGACGGTCGCTGCCGTCCCATTGTCTGTATAGACGCCGGTGCCTGGGTTGTAGCTCCCGTTCGTGCCCAGATGCGAAAGCTGGCCATTCGTGGGGTTCGACAGTGTGACCGTCACACTCTCGGTCTGGCTGCCGTCGTCGGCGATGCTGACCGCGGTGAACGGCGTGATCGTCGACGCCTGCGCAAACACCGTCGGGCCGGTGGCGGTGTCGCTGATTGCAGGCCCGGCCACCGCAATCACTGTCGCGGTGCTGGATATCGGCGAAAGCGACAGCGAGTCCGTGTCGCTGATGGAAAACACCGTGGTCGCACCCTGGCCGGGTATGCCCTGCGCCGGTGTGAACACCAAGCCCTGCAGGTCGGTCGTCACCTGCTGGGCTGAGCCGCTGTCGGTGTAGGTTCCACTGCTGGGGTCGTAGGTGGCGGCGGTGCCGGTGGGCGTCAGCATGGTGTTCGGGGCAACCGTGATCGTCACGGTCTCGGTCTGGCTGGCGTCGTCTGCGATCGTCACTCCGGCAAACGGCGTGAATGTGGTTGCGAGGTCGCTGACCGCCTGGGTGGCGACGATACCGGAGATCTCCGGTCCTGCCACCGCCACGACCGTTTGCGTGTTGTCGATGGCATTCAGGCTGCCGGTATCGCTGTCGGTAAGTGAAAAACCGGTGGTGGTGCTGTCGCCCGGCAGAGCGTGTGTCGGGGTGAAGACCAGCCCGTTCAGATCGCTGCTGACCTGTGCCGCAGTGCCGCTATCCGTATAGACGCCCGCGTTGAAGCTGCCGCCGCCGGAACCGGCCAGGGTGCCGTTCGCTGGGTTCGACAATGTGACGGTTACCGTCTCCGTCTGGCTGCCGTCGTCGGTGATGGTGACACCGCTGAACGGCGTCACTGTATCTGTCTGGGCAATCACCGTTGAGCTGGTGCCGCTGTCGGTCACCACCGGCCCGCCGAGTGCGATCAGTGTCGTTGTGCTGCCGATGGCGAACAACCCCGCCGTGTCGCTATCGGTGATCGAGAAAGTGACGGTAGCGCCTTGGCCCGGTGCCACGGTCGCCGGAATGAAAACCAGTCCCTGCAGGTCGCTGCTGACCTGCTGGGCGCTGCCACTGTCGGTAAAGTTGCCGTTGCCGTCGATGCTGCCCATCCCAGGGTTGCTCAGCGCGCCGAGTGTCGGGTCTGACAGCGTTACAGTCAGCGTCTCGGTCTGGCTGATGTCGTCGGCGACCGTCACCGCGCTGAACGGCGCGATCGTGCTGAACTGGCTAATTGCAATTGGGCTGGCCGGGACGCCGGTGATGGCGGGCCCGCTCAGGACCGCGACCGATGTCATGTCGTCGGTCACCGTTGCCCCGGCGAGGTCTGCATCGCTGATGGAGAAACTGGTGCTGGACGTCTGCCCGGGTGCGGCGGTGCCGGGATTGAACACCAGCGCCTGCAGGTCGGCAGTCACCTGCGAAGCAAACCCCGCGTCTGTGTAGACACCGCTGGTGGAGTCGTAGCTGGCAGTTGCGGCCAGGTTCGTCAGGATGCCGTTGGCTGGGTTGGACAGTGTGACCGTGAGCGTCTCGTTTTCGTCACTGTTGTCCGCGATCACCACACTGGCGAACGGCGTGATTGTCTGGCCGGGGCTTATCGTCTGGTTGGCCTGCGCGCCGCTGATCGCCAACGACACCTCGGCGACCGACGTCAAAGGGTCGCTCGTCGTCAGTCCGGCACTGTCGCTCGCGCTGATGGTGAAGCCGGTGAAGGTGGTCGGTCCCGCTGGGTTGGTCGCCATTGGGCTGAACACCAGTCCCTGCAGGTCGCTGGTGATCTGCGCCGCCGAACCGCTGTCCGTGTAAACGCCTGCCGCCCCGGTGAAACTGCCGGCGTAATTGGAAGGTTCCGCCAGCGAGCCTGAGCCGCTCAGCGTGATCGTGACGCTTTCCGTCTGGTCCAGGCTGTCTGTCAAAGTCACACTGGCGAAAGGCGTATCGGTCGCCTGATCGTTGACCGCCTGCTGGCTGTTGGTGCCGCTGATGCTCGGACCCGCCGCGGATACCACGGTGGTCGTGCTGTCTTTTGCGGTGATGCCCACCGTACTGGTGTCGGTGATGGTGAACCCAGTGGTAACGCTGTTGGTCGTGGAAACGCCCGGCGTGAAAACCAGCGCTTCGATGTCCGAAGTGACATCGACCGCGGAGCCGGTGTCGACATACCCGCCTGCGGACGAGTTGAAGGTGAACCCGCCGGCGTTCGGCTCGGACAGGGAGCCCGAGCCCGAGAGCGTGATCGTGACGGTCTCGGTCGCGCTCGGGTCATCCGTGATGCTGACGGCGGCAAACGGCAAAATCGTTGACTGCCAACTCGTGGCCTGCCCAGCCTGGGCGCCGCTGATCAGCCCGATCGCATTCACCGTTGCGGATTGGGTGAGGAATGCACCCGCGCTGTCGGTTGACTCTACAAAGAAAGCGGTCTGGACGGTTTGCCCCGGCGTCCCGGTGGGAACGAAGCCGATACCCTGCAAATCCTGGTTGACTTGAGAAACGCTGCCCGTCTCGGTGTAGATGCCGCCCGATGGGACAAAGCTGCCCAGGTTGGTCAACGAACCATCAAGCGCTCCCTGCGGTGCTATCGTTACTGTTTCAGTCTGGTTGCTGGAGTCGCTGATCGAGAGGCTGGCAAACGGCGTAATCGTCGTTCCATCGGCAACCGGCTGAACAGCCAGCGTGCTGCTGTTGCTGATAGCCAGCGCAACCGCCACCACGCTGGTCGTGATATCGGTCGTTGTGCCACTGCTGTCGGTGTCGCTGATCGTAAAGCCCGTGGTGACGCTTGGACCCGGTGGATTATTGTTGGGAGTAAACAACAGATTTTGGAGGTCAGTCGTGACGGTCGCAGCCGACCCGGTGTCGACGTATGCCCCAGAGCCATTGTTGGTGAATCCGCCTGTATAGCCATTCGGCTCCGCCAAGGTGCCGTTCGCCGCCGACATCGTGATGGTCACGCTCTCGGCCAGGCCGGGATCACTGCTGATCGTCACATTCTGGAACAGATCGACCGTCGACCCATTGATGACAGGCTGGAGGGACTGAGTATTGCCGATGACGGGCGGAGTCATACAAATATCCTACTGCTGCTAAAACAAGCGATTAGAAGCCGCTAGCGGGTGTCAGCCAACTTGGCGAAACGGCGAAATGGGTAGAGCCCTGAATACAAAAGGCCGAATAACTTGCAGGCACGGATTTAGCTGCTCCCGTTCTCAAACGCTGCCGCTACAATCCGTCCTAAGCGCAAAAGGTTACCAAACCCTTAAGGGCGCGTTGTCGGCTGCTAGCCCCTTTTGATCCCTTAAACTGTCTGCAAATCAGGCAGTCACACAGCGACAGCCTGAGCGTGTGCGCGATCCAATGACGTCGGCTATGTCATTCATCCACCCTTCAACATCGGAGGGCTCCACTCTGTAGCGCCAGCCTTCTGCGATGCCCGCGCAGCATGGGCGACGTCACTCGTGACTTGTATCACCGCAATTGTGGTGAATTTGAATAGTCCATATAGCTGGTCGTTTTTACTTTGTTCAGCCTGAGGATCGGGTTAGGCGCCGGCCGACCAGTTCAAGACGCCAACGGCTGAAACGCTGATCCCTCAACTCCCGCGCGCGCTCTATCGGCCTGAATCTGCACACTATATCGCAGAACCCTTATTACAGCCGACCGTGCGGGCAACGGACCGAAAGTTGCAGCGTGTTCGACCGAATTCTCGTAACCGACCCGCAAAGACAACGCAGAACGCGTCGAACCACCGCCAACAAAGGGTTCGCCTGCCGCAGCGTCACGCTATCAGGGGTAGTAAAACTGGACCTTTGGATCCACAGTTGGATACTCAGCCGCCAGCCGCTGAATCAAACAAATAAGTGAGCTGTTCGCCGAGCAGTTCCCTCATCCGACCGACGCCAGCTCAAGTCCATGAATTGCCGCACCAAGAAGCGCGGCATTGACCATAATAACGTGCACTGGCACGCCGGTCAGCAAGTTGGCAAATCGTCCCTTGGCGGTGAACGCGCGCATAAAGGCGCCGTTGTGCAAATGGTTTACCATCCGCGGCGGCATGCCGCCCGCCAGGTAGACCCCGCCGGTAGCCATTACCTTCAACATGAGGTTTCCAGCTTCGGCACCCCAGATGTCGATCACGATACCCAGCGTTGCCGCCGCAAGCGGATTTCCCGCAGCATCGTTCAGCGCTGCCTCGACGATCAAAGGGGTGCGGTCGCGCGTGGCCTCCAGGGCGGCAGCGAACGTGGGGTTTTCCAAGCCAGGGTCACGGGCGCGGAGGTAGTCATACACGTTCGGTACCCCAGATCCTGCACACACCCGCTCATAAGCCACATGGCCGAACCGCTCCGCGACGAATGCCCACAACCCGGCCTGAAGTGCATTGGCTGGCGCAAAGTCGGCATGCCCGCCTTCTGAGGCACAGGCTGCATAAGCATTTCCCGCCCAGATCAGGAACGCCTCTCCAAGCCCGGTACCCGGTGCCAAAATGGCAATAGGCGCTCGTTTGTCCGCCTGGCCGGCGTTGATCTCCACTGTCTCGTCCGGTTGCAAGTGCGGTATCGCATGGGCAATGGCCTGCAGGTCGTTCAGCAACGTGACACGTTGCAGCTTCAACCCGCGCGCCAGCGCCGCCTCTTCCAGCTCCCACGGCAGGTTGGTCAGGTGCGCCCGCCCGTTGATCACTGGTCCGGCAACATCGAAGCAAGCCGATACCGCCTGGGCATGGGTTCGGTGCAGGAACTCTTCGACGATTGACTGCAGGCCGGTGTACTCGGCGCTCTGGAACTCCTGCTGCTCCAGCAACTTACGCGGACCATCCTGCGCCGAGACCAGAGCCAAGCGGGTCTTCGTGCCGCCGATGTCGCCTGCAATCAGCATGGGATCGTCTCCGTCCGGATCGGCAGCCGGCAGTTCGTCTGCGTCGCGGCGGGATCATAGACGCAAATCAGGCCAACGCGAACATCTCGCGGCGAAGCGCGTGCAGCACTGCGATCGGACACTAGCCGATGCAGAGCCCGAAGAGCGTCCCCGTCAGCGATCTGCTGCAGACGCCGCAGGGAAACGAATTTGCATTACTGGTGCCAGAACGACTTTTGCTCCTGACGCTGCAGACGCTCCGTCAGGCGGCGGCTATGCATCGGTAGCGACCGCCGACAATGCAGTAATCAGCTCCTGCTTGACGGCCTCCGCCTGGTCGTTGGGGACCTGGCAGGTTCCAGCAGCCCGATGGCCGCCGCCACCATAGCCCAGACAGACGGCTCCAATATCGACCGGGGAGTCGCGATCCAGTATCGACTTGCCGATGGCGAATACGGTATTTTGCTTTCTTACGCCCCACATGACGTGGATGGAAAGGTCGCATTGGGGGAATAGCGCATAAATGGCAAATCGGTTGCCCGCGTAGATAACCTCCTCGTCGCGAAGATCGAGGAGCGCGAGCTTCCCATAGATTGAAGTACAGTCGCGAACCTGCTTAACAAATAGAGCGCTGTGGGCGACGTAAACATCGATCCGCTCCTTTACATCTGGAAGCGCCAGCACCTCCTCAATCGTCAATTCGCGGCATTGTTCGATTAGCTGCATCATCAGCTCGTAGTTGGAAATCCGGAAGTCACGGAACCGGCCGAGTCCGGTCCGGGAGTCCATAAGAAAGTTGAGCAGGACCCAACCTTGCGGATCAAGGATCTCATCACGTGTGAACTGGGCCGAATCGGCCTTGTCGACAGCCGCCATCAATTCGGCGCTGATGCGGGGAAAGGTCCTGGCACCCCCGAAATAGTTGTAGACGACGCGCGCCGCGGAAGGCGCAGCGGGATCTATAACGTGGTTGACATAAGTGCGGTCGCCACGACGCGAAATTTCGCTGGCATGGTGGTCGAACGCAAGATGACAGCCCTCGACATACGGAAGATTGGTCACGATGTCGCGTGACGTGACCGGAACGAGACCGTCCTGCATGTCCTTCGGATGGACAAACTTGATCTCGTCGACGAGGGCGATCTCGCGCAGCAGCATGGCGCAGACGAGGCCGTCAAAGTCACTGCGGGTGATAAGGCGGTGTTTCTGAGTCGCCATGATCGATATACCAGTGCGTTCAAGTTGCATCAAAACGATAGTACAACAACTATGATCCTCTACGCACACAATATCAACCTTCGATTGCGGCGCAGCAGCTTACTACGTCTGTGGCCGTGGCTTATCCTGCCGCATGGCTCACCCGCTTCATCGCCGTCTCAGTATTGGAACGAAGCTGTGCGGGAACAAACCCCTTTGCGTATCGTCGAGCGCTTCCAATTCGACTAACGGCTGGGGAGACCAATCTGAATGACACCAATTATTCCCCGAAACGCGCCCTTAATTCTCGGATTGCTCGTAAATCTGATCAGAGATGACGACATTCAGGCGGTACTGGCGAGCATCGACATCGATCGACTCGGGCTGCATGGGGCCACGCATCGAAGTCTGGAGTATCGCCCGAGAGCGAACATGACCCTCCTACACTCCGGATAGTTGGTGGGCGCACCAGGGCTCGAACCTGGGACCCGCTGATTAAGAGTCAGCTGCTCTACCAACTGAGCTATGCGCCCGCACCAACAGGGGGCGCTTTCTATCAACCTTCCTTTGCATTGCAACCCCCGGGTCAAGCACCGGACAAAATGGCGTCGGCCATCTTCTCCGCCGTCATCAGCACCGGAAAGTTCGTATTGGCGCAGGGTACCACCGGAAAAACCGAGGCGTCGACAACCCGCAGCCCAGCAACGCCGCGCACCCGTCCAGCCGGGTCCGTCACCGCCATCTTGTCGTCATCTGCACCCATACGGCAGGTACAAGAGGCATGCCAAACCCCGACTGCCGCCTTTCGAACAAAGGCCTCCAGCTTATCGTCATCGGTCAGCACGTCCTGCAGCGTGGTCCCTTCCATCACCAGTGTCTCGATCAGATAGCGCCGCAGCGCCGGCGGCCCATCCAGTGCTCGGGCCAGCGCGTCAGTGATCAGCTTGTTCCTGCGGCTCAGCAGGCCCACCTGGCGCACCTTGTCGCTGTAGCTGGCAGGAAACGGGTTGTCGGTGACGCTCTGCATCACCGGCGTCAGGTGCATGGCACCAAACCGGCGAACACCGTCCATCATCCGCTCCAGGTCGCGCTGATCAGACAACAGGTTGAAATCCACTTGCGGCTCATCCAGCGGACTGCCCGACCGCAGCCGCACCTGCCCTGTCTCTGAGTAGGTCTTGTAGACCGTCACAATGAACGACCCGATCTGCTCGCCCACCTTGTGCCAGGACGTCTTGTTGGTCACCACCGTGAACATATCGCCGGGTGGGATGCCGGGTAGATTCGAAGAGTAGCGCAACGCGGTATAGATGTGCCGGCGCGTGTAGTCGTGGATGATGCGTGCGTGCGGCTTGAGAAAGGCGGCAACCGCCACAGCCGGATGGTCCTGCAGCCGTTGGCCGACGCCTGGCAATGCGGCACGTACCTCGATCCCGTGCTCACGTAGATGCGCCACTGGCCCAATCCCAGCCCTCAGCAGGTGGGCCGGCGAATGGATCGCGCCACACGACAGGATGATCTCCCGGCCGCTGAACGTCTGCTCGCGCCCGGCTACGGACGCCTTCACGCCGACGCAGCGTTCATTTTCGAACAGCAGTTCTAGTGCCTGCGTGTCGGTGGAGATTGTCAGATTGGCGCGCATCCGGGTGCCCGGGTCGAGATAGCCGATCGCGGCGGATACCCGGCGCTCATAGGCATTCGAAATTGTGATCGGGAAGTAGCCGTCCTCCCACTCCGCGTTCTGGTCCTGAATGAACTTGTAACCCGCCTGTGCGAACGCCTGTCCGACCGCTTTGGCATGTTCGGGCCACAGTTCGGGGAAGATGCGGCGCACTGGAATCCGCCCCTCGTTGCCGTGCCAAGGACCATCGAAGTCCATGTCCCGCTCGACCTTCTTGAAATACGGCAGCACACTGTTCCAGTCCCAGCCCGCCGCCCCGCTCGCCGCCCACCCGTCATAGTCGCTAGGGGCGCCGCGATTGGCCAACTGACCATTGATCGAGGAGCCGCCGCCCAGAATTCGCGCTTGCTCATAGCTGCGCAGCGGGGGCGCCTTCTCATCCGGATTGTTGTGCGGGATCACCTCGGTGGTGACCTTCAGTTTGTTCCAGGTGTAGTTCGGATTCAGGTATGCGGTGCCGGGATAGGAATCGAGCACCGCCCCCGGCACCTTACCGTGTGGAGTATCCTGACCCGCCTCCAGCAGCAGCACCTGATTCTGGCTGCGCGCTGACAGCCTGTTGGCCAGAACCGACCCCGCGGACCCGCCGCCCACAATTATATGGTCGAACATCATGGACGGCACCGCGGCTCCCCCTTCTGCTTCCTGAGCATCAGGATCGCTCTGATCGCATAGAAGTGGCAAGGCTGCCGCAGCGTCCGTTGAGGCGACGCGTCAAGTTGTCAGACGGCAGTTCAACGACGACACGCGATCTGAGACGTGGCCTCAAGACATTTACACTCATGCCGATGGCATTGACGGCACGACACCTTCGATGGTGCTATACATTATCAAAAAAAGCGACGTGCCTGATCAGCGGCGCGCGGTGGAGGTCTGAGTCTTGAGAGGCAAGTTCCGCACATTTTTCGTTAACTGGCCGATATCGTCATCGGAGCCCAGTCTAGCTAAGCTAGGAGGCGCGGGCGGTGTCGACTAACGTCGCACCTGCCCCATTAAGTACGCGGGGTGCGGCTCGGCGCCAGACCTCTTTCAAGCCGTCGCAGGAACAGATTGTCCTGCTGATCACCATCCTGCTTCTGATCGTGTTCGGCGCGGTGCTGCCGGGCTTCGCCAGTGTCGCCAACCTTTTGAACCTGATGCGCAGCATCTCGATCCTGGGCATTCTCAGTCTGGGGATGGGCTTGATCGTCATCAGCCGGGGCATCGACTTGAGCGAGGTAGCGATCATGGCCGGATCCTGGTCGGTCGCTCTGATTGAGATCCAAAAGGGCGTGCCAATCTCGTTGGCGGTGCTGATCGCGGTTGGGATCGCAGTCGTGATCGGTTGCGCAAATGGTCTGATGGTGGCGTTCATTGAGGCGCCGGCGCTGTTCGTGACCTTGGCAGCCGGCTTTGTCATTTACGGCGTGGCGTTCTGGTTCGCGCCGGCATGGGTGGTGTACGGGCCAAAAGATGCGCCGAACCTGCTCTTCCTCGGCGCTGGGCACGTCTTCGGCATCCCAATGCCGATCATCGTGTTCGCTGCGGCAGCGGTCGCGATGCACCTGTTCCTGTCGCGGACCTCGACCGGACGCTTTATCTATGCCCAGGGTGATAGTCCCGAAGCGGCGCGTATGGCGGGCATCGCGCTGCGGCCGCTGATCGTGCTGGAGTATGTGATCGTCGCCCTTGTTGCTTGGCTGGCCGGGCTAGTCTGGATCGGCACCACCGGCAGCATGCAGATGGCGATCACTCAGGGGCCGATGGTATTCGACGTGATCCTGGTCGTGGTGCTGGGGGGCATCAGCCTGGTCGGCGGCCGCGGCGGCGTGTTCAGCGTCGTCGTCGGCTGCGCGCTGATCGGCACGCTGCTGAATGCCTTTACAATCATGGACATCAACAGTGAGGTGCAGAACATCATCCGCGGTGTCGTGCTGCTGGCAGCCATCATCCTGGACAACTGGCTGCACCCGCGTGACGAGGAGACCGCGCGTCAGGGTGACTAATGCGCGCTGGCTCAAGCTCGGGCTGCGACGCTGGCAACGATAAAACGCTGGGCAACGATAATAAGACGACGGGAGGAAGATCCATGGTGTACCGCAGAACCTTCGCAAGTGCACTGATTCTGGCCGCACTGGCCATATTGCCGGTGATCGGGCGGGCGCAGGAGGCAGGCACCAAGACTGCGCGCGAGTTGCGGGCCGACTACGACAAGGCGGTGGAGGGCAAGAAGATCGCTTTCCTGCCGATCGCGCTTGGCGTGCCGCTGCAGGATGAGTGGGAGCGGGTGATCCACTCCGAAGCCGACTACAACGGCATGAAATACGTCGTCCGGGATCCGAATAACAACCCGTCCGCCATGCTGCAGGCGCTGACTGCGCTGGTCAACGACAAGCCGGACGTGCTGATCGTGCAGAACCCCAGCGTCACCTTGCTGGTCAAGGAGCTGAAGCGGGCAGAGCAGCAAGGTACGCACGTCATCCAAATGAATATGTCGTCGAACTACAAGTCAGACGGCTTCGTCGGCGCCGACTGGGTCGAGATTGGGCGGCTGCTGGCGCAGGATGTCGTCAAGCAGTGCGGCACCGGCTCCGGCAAGTCAGGCAAGGTGCAGATCGTGCAGGGGGAGCTGACCGCAGCCGCCAGCGTCGATCAGATCGGCGGCATTATGGAGGTCTTGAACAAGGATTCGTCAATCAAGGTGGTGTCGAACCAGGCGGCCAACTGGGACGCAAACAACGCGCTGAATATTACTGCCACGGTGATCCAACAGAACCCAGATCTGTGTGCCAGCGTGGGTTTCTGGGGGATCATGGAGTCTGGCGCAGCCCAGGCGATCCGCAACGCCGGCAAGATCGACCAAGTGAAGGTTTACGCCTCCGTCGAAGGATCGCAGCTTGATTGCGACCAATTAACCCAGGGCAACTTCTACAAAGTTCTGAGCTACACCGCAACGATCCAGGGCCATGCGGCAATCGACAGCGCGGTGATGATGCTGCAGGCCGGGGAGAAGCCCGGCGGTAGTCACCGCCTGCTCTTCACCCGGCCAATCTGGCTGGACAAAAGCAACGCGACGGGTGGCAACTGCTTCCCGTTGCCACGGAAGTAGCCGGCGTCCACTGCCGATCAGGGCAACGGCGGAGCAGTAGTGTCCGATCGCATAGAAGCACTGCAGGCGCTTCGCAGCGTGAGTCGGCCACTTCAAGCCAAACCGACGTATCGCCCTTCATTGATGGGGCGATACTAGAGCGAAGGAGTCGCAATGTCGACGACCACGTCCGACTTCACCAGCTTCGCGGTCCGGCTGCGATCAAGCTATTCGCCGCGGCTGCTGCTGTCGGAGCTGCTGCTGAAGCCGTGGTTCGAGCCGGTGATCCCGTTCTTGGTGATGATCGGCCTGGGTGTCTACTTCGCACTGACGATCCCTGACTACGCTTCACCGGCCAACCTGAGTTCGTTGATGCGGCTGTATGCCGAGTTCGGCTTCGTCGCCTTGGGAATGGGGATCAGCCTGATCAGCGGCGGAATCGACCTGAGCGTCGGCGCCCTGTTTGCTGCCTGCAACTTTGCCACCCTGTATTTTCTGTACGTTGCCGCTCTGCCGATCTGGGCAGTTATCCTGGCAACCTTGGCAACCGGCGCGCTGATCGGCGGAATCAACGGCTGGCTGGTTGGCTACCTGAAGGCCCGGCCGTTCCTGACCACCTTGGTCACGCTGATCATCCTACGTGCCTCGGTCAACCTGCTGAACGAGCGCTATGCGACAGTGTTCGCAACCACCACCGAGGACAGCGACGCTTGGGACTACATGGGCGAAGGCACCTTGATGGGGGTGCCGATCAATGCCGCGGTGCTGCTGATCGTGCTGCTAGTCGGCCACCTGCTGCTCAGCCGGTCGCGCTATGGCTGGCATCTGACCGCCATCGGTGCCAGCCGCAAGGCCGCGCGGCACGCCGGCATCCGCGTCCAGCGCATGCTGTTCGCCACCTACGTATTGTCCGGCATGCTGTGTGCGGCCGGTGGAATATTCTATGCGGCGCGGCAGAACAGCACCGACTCGACTACCGGCGTGGGCTGGGAGTTCCAGGCACTGACGGCAGTGGTGCTAGGCGGGATCTCACTGGCCGGCGGTAAAGGCACAGTGTGGCGGGCGATGATCGGCGGGTTGATCGTTTTTATGCTGACGAATGGCTTGGTCCGTCTGGGCATCCCCGGCTACGTCACCTCTGCGGTCAACGGCGTGATCCTGCTGCTGGCGGTCGGCATTGACGTTAAATGGTCGAAGAACCGCGGCAAGGCGGCACAGAAGATCTACGTCAACCCGGCCCGCTTACCGCTGGCTTTCGCTCCGTCTATTGAGGCTGGCAGCGGCTCGCCCTACGCGCACAACGATCGATTGGTGAACGCAGAGGCCATTGGGCTGGATCAGGTTGAGGGACCGGAGGATGTCATCCTCGACCGCCAGGACCGGCTATACGGCTCAACGCGGGACGGCAACATCATCCGCTTCTCAGGGGTGGATTTTAGCAGACGAGAGGTGTTTGCCCATATCGGCGGGCGGCCGTTGGGAATGCAGTTCGACAAGGACGAGAACCTGATTGTTGCGGTAGCGGGGATGGGGGTCTACGGCATCAGGCCCAGCGGCGAGGTGTTTAAGGTTACGGATGAAACCAACCGGACATGGTACAAGCTGAATGACGATTCACGACTGCGCATGGCGGACGACCTGGATATTGCGCCGGACGGCAAGATCTACTTCAGCGACTGCACCACGCGCTATGAGATGACAACCAATACGCTGGACGTGATGGAGGGGCGACCGAATGGACGACTCGTCTGTTACGATCCTGCGACAAGGAAGACGTGGACCGTACTCAACCACTTCTACTTTCCCAACGGTATCTGCGTATCGCACGACGGACGATCCGTGCTGATCGCCAGCACCTCGCTTTGCAAGGTGTTTCGCTACTGGCTAGGCGGCCCAAAGAAGGGATCGCTGGAGGTGCTTATCGATGACCTTCCCGGATTGGCTGACAACATCAACCGCGCCTCGGACGGCACCTATTGGCTGGCGCTGGTGGGCATCCGCTCACCGGCGTTCGACCTCGCCATGCGCAATCCCGGCCTGCGGCTGCGCATGGTCAAGCAAGTGCCGATCGACGAATGGCTGGCGCCTGGGATGAACCACGGCTGCGTGCTGAAGTTCACCGAAGCCGGCGAGGTGCTTGGTTCGTGGTGGGATCCCTCCGGCGTGTCGCACTCCACGCTGACCTCGATGCGCGAGCATAAGGGCTACCTGTACCTGGGTGGGCTGGAGAACAACCGCATCGGGCGCATCAGGCTGGAAGGCGCCGATGCAAGCTGGACCGGATACGAGGCTTACTGGGGAAGCAAGCGGCGGGATCGGGGTTAGCGCATGGGCCTGTTGACCAACGTCGTCCGCGATCTGGAGCAGATCGTCTTTCGCAACCGGGATCAGCATGCGATTCCGGCGATGGACGGCGCGATAAGCCCGAACGACCGGCTGGACCGGCTGAAGGCGATCGGCGAGCCCATTCCGGGTGCGGACGATGTGACCGAAGGGCCGGACGGCGCGCTGTATGTTTCCGGCGGTCGACGCGTGTTCTGCCTGACGGGCGAAGGCTATGCCAACCGCAGCATTTTTGCGGAATTTCAGGCGGATGCCGGCGGTCTGGCGATGCACCCGGACGGACGGCTGCTGGTCTGCGTCGGCGGCCAGGGTCTGGCGGCGGTCGATGCGCAGGGCCGGCAGACCTGGTTGCGCCAGGTGGAAGACCAGGTGCCGGGTTGCCTGACCAGCGTTGCAGCCGCGGCCGATGGCACGATCTTCATGGTCGACGGCAGCTCTGCGTTTACACCGCAGGATTGGTGCCGGGATCTGATGGCGAAGAACCGCCTCGGGCGGTTGCTGGTCTGCGGCCCCGGTTTCGATGCGCCACGGGTGCTGCTGCGGGGGCTGTCCTACCCGCATGGTCTGGCGGTCTTGGGGGATAACCTTTGGTTTAGTGAAAGCTGGACCCATCAGGTCACCCGGGCACCGATCAATGGCCAGGCTATCGGGCGGAGACAGGTGATGATCGGCAACCTGGCTGGTTATCCAGCGCGCCTGGCTCCAGGTGCAGGGGGAAGCTTCTGGCTGTCGTTGTTTGCCGCGCGAACGCATCTGGTCGAGTTCGTGTTGCGCGAGGATGAATACCGCTCGGAGATGATGCGGACGATCCCTCCCGCTTTGTGGGTCGCTCCGGCTCTCTCGACCAGCAACCATTGTCACGAGCCGATGCAGTTCGGCTCGATCAAGGCGTTAGGGATCGAAAAGCCGTGGGCTCCGCCGCGCTCATATGGGCTTGTCGTGCGGTTTGATGCGCAGGGTGACCCGGTTGAAAGCCTGCACAGCCGTGTGGGCGGACGATACCACGGTGTCACCGCCGCCCGCGAGGTGGCGCAGGGGCTGGTGGTGGTTTCCAAAGGCAGCGGCCAAGTCATTTTGGCAGGAGGCGGGCGATGAACGAAGTTCTGACGGCCGAGCACAGGCTTGCGGCTGCAACCACGCTGGCACCCAATCGACAACCAGTCCTGCGCATCGCCAGCGGCTGCAAGATCTACGGCGGTGTGCATGCCATCGAGGACGTCGACTTCGACCTGTACCCCGGTGAGGTCCACGCGCTGGTGGGTGAGAACGGCGCGGGAAAGTCCACTTTGTGCAAGGCAATTGCCGGAGCGATCCAATTAACTTCAGGCGACTTCTTGGTGGACGGCAGGCCGGTCCATTTCGAAAGCCCGCGTGACGCGCTGCGGGCCGGTATCTGCATGGTCTATCAGGAGACCAGCCTGGTGCCGACCATGACCGCCGCACAGAACATCGAACTGGGCAACGAGAAGCTGGTCACGCGCTTCCGGACCCTGAACATTCAGGCGCAGCAGTTGCTGCAGTCGCTGAATTTTCACGTCGATCCGGCAACGCCGATTGCCATGCTGGGTACGGCGAAGCGGCAAATGGTCGAGATCGCCCGTGCCGTCTACAACAAGGCGCGCATCATCATTTTTGACGAGCCTACAGCGAGCCTGACGCCGGAGGAGATCGTGCACTTTTTCAACTTGGTGCGGGATCTGCGGGCGCGGGGGGTCGGGATCATTTACATTTCGCATGCGCTGGAGGAGTCGCTGCAAATCTCCGACCGGATCAGCGTGCTGCGCGATGGCAGGCTGGTGGCTTGCGCCAAGACTGTAGAAATGACGCGCGAGAAACTGGTGCGGTTCATGATTGGGCGAGACATCAGCCAGACGCATTACTCCCAGCAAGCGGGTCACGTGCCGAGCCGTCGGGAACAGCGGGCAAAGGTGCTGACGGTTGAGAACGTGACGATGGGCACGACTGTGAAGAACATGTCGTTCTCAATCTATGCAGGCGAGGTCGTGGGAATCGCCGGCCTTATCGGATCAGGACGCACCGAGATCGCGAAGATCATCTATGGCGCGCTGAAGCGGAACCTGATCAACGGCGGCACCATCCGGCTGCACGGCAAGCCGATCCGCTACAAGGTGCCGAAGCAGGCGATCAACGACGGCATTGCTTATATAACCGAGGATCGGAAGCTCAACGGCTTCTTTGAGACCATGGTCGTCGACGACAACGTCTACATCGGCAAGCTGGCGACCCGGGCAGGGTGGCGGTTCCTGCTGTCGCGGGGGATGCGCGGCAAGCTGGCAAACTACTGGGTCGAGCGGCTGAAGATCAGCACGCTGCAGCGCAAGGCGAGGATTGTCGAATTGTCGGGTGGCAACCAGCAGAAGGTGGTGATCGCCAAGTCATTGGTGCAGAACCCGCAGATAATCATCTTTGACGAGCCGACCCGCGGGGTGGACGTCGGTACCATTCCCGAAATCCACGCGCAGATTCGGGCTCTGGCGGATGAAGGGAAGGCGGTGGTGGTGATCTCCTCCTATCTGCCGGAGGTCCTCAGCATCTCTGACCGGATCCTGGTTGCCCGGCTGGGGCGGATCGTGGCGGAGTTTGGTGCCGCGGAGGCCACCGAGGACAAAGTCATGTACGCAGCGATCCACTGAGCAGGCGGGTCGCGCTTCGGAACGCTGAACTCAGTGCGCGTTCCGCTTACCGATACCTGTATCCGTAGAAGCGTGGGCCATAGCCTCGGTAACCATAGAAGCGCGGGCCGAAGCCGTAGCGGAACGGGTAGCCGTACGGATAGCCATAGACGAACCGAGGCCCGCCGTAAAAGAAGCGTGGACCATAGCCATAGTAGCCCCGGTAAGCGTAGTAGCCGCCCGGGTAGTATTGCGCGTGCGCCGGCGGAACCGCCACGGTTGAAATCGCAAGGCACGCCACGGCTACGAGGGCTGCTTTGCAATGCATGGTGCTAAACTCCTTCGCGCTGATGATGCGGATGTGGGGCATTAAGCAGCCCAGGCAAGGGAGTGACGGGGCCATTCAGCGGCGGGCAAAAGCGTGGGCGTATGGCGCACCCCCCTCGACGCTTTGCACACGAGGCGCCATCTCAAATAACCAAGGAGCTTGTGATGTCGCAGACGCTTGTACGCCCTTCGCCCGTGCTGTTCATGCCGACCAAGCAGCCGGCCAAGCCCATGACGCGGCCCTTGAAAGTTGTATCGGACTACGAGCCCGCTGGCGACCAGCCGACCGCGATTGCCGAATTGGTGCGAGGGGTGCAGGGGGAGGAGCGGGACCAGGTGCTGCTTGGTGTCACCGGTTCCGGCAAGACCTTCTCCATGGCAAAGGTGATCGAGGCGGTGCAGAAACCGACCTTGATCCTGGCACCAAACAAGACCCTGGCTGCGCAGTTATACGGTGAGATGAAAGGCTTCTTTCCGGACAACGCGGTCGAGTACTTCGTCAGCTACTACGACTACTATCAGCCGGAAGCGTACGTCCCACGCACGGACACCTATATAGAGAAGGATTCCCAGATCAACGAGCAGATCGACCGGATGCGGCACGCCGCAACCCAGGCGCTGCTGGAGCGCAACGATGTGGTCGTGGTGGCCTCGGTATCCTGCATCTACGGTATCGGCTCGGTCGAGAGCTACGCCAAAATGGTGGCGAAGCTGGCGGTGGGTGGGCGTATCGACCGCGATGCGCTGGCCAAGGCGCTGGTCGATCTGCAATACCGGCGGAACGACACCGCGTTTCAGCGCGGCACGTTCCGCCTGCGCGGCGAGATCGTCGACATTTTCCCCAGCCATTATGAGGATCGCGCCTGGCGGGTCACGCTGTTCGGCGACGAGATCGAGTCAGTGCACGAGTTCGATCCGTTGACCGGCGAGAAAACGGCGGAGCTGAAGGAGATTACGGTTTACGCCAATAGCCACTACGTGACGCCACGGCCGACGCTGGCGCAGGCGGTGCGCGACATCAAGGTGGAGCTGAAGGCACGTCTGGAGGAGCTGAACCAGCAGGGCAAGCTGCTGGAGGCGCAGCGGCTTGAGCAGCGGACGACGTTCGACATCGAGATGATCGAGACGACGGGGTCCTGTAAATCGATCGAAAACTACTCACGCTACCTGACGGGGCGCAGCCCAGGGGAGCCCCCGCCAACCTTGTTCGAATATTTGCCGGAGAATGCGCTGCTGATCGTCGATGAAAGCCATGTGACGGTGCCACAGATCGGGGGAATGTTCAAAGGCGACTTCAACCGCAAATCAGTGCTGGCAGAATTCGGATTTCGGCTGCCGTCCTGCACCGACAACCGGCCGCTGAAGTTCGAGGAGTGGGAGCGTTTCCGCCCGCTTTCAGTGTTTGTCTCAGCCACGCCCGGTCCGTGGGAGATGGAGCGCACAACCGGCGTTTTTGCTGAACAGGTGATCCGGCCAACTGGGCTGATCGACCCGGTGACCGAAGTGCGCCCGGTCGAGTATCAGGTCGATGACCTGCTGCATGAGTGCAAAGCGGTGGCCGGGCGCGGCGGGCGCGTGCTCGTTACCACCCTGACCAAGCGGATGGCGGAGGAACTGACCGACTATTTGACCGAAAACGCGATCAAGGTGCGCTACCTTCATTCGGACATCGACACGCTGGAGCGGATCGAGATCATCCGTGACCTTCGACTCGGTGTATTCGACGTGCTGGTCGGCATCAACCTGCTGCGTGAGGGATTGGATATTCCGGAATGCGCCCTGGTGGCGATTCTGGATGCCGACAAGGAGGGATTTCTAAGGTCGCAGACATCGCTGATCCAGACAATCGGGCGCGCGGCGCGTAACATCGACGGGAAGGTGGTTCTGTATGCCGACGTGATGACCCGCTCACTGCGTGCAGCCATCGAGGAGACCGAGCGCCGGCGGAACAAGCAGCGGGAGTGGAACGAGGCGCACGGGATCACACCGTTCAGCATCCGCAAGCAGATTGGCAAGGTGTTGGAGAGCGTGTTCGAGCAGGACTATGTCACTGTCGCACCGATCAAGGACAGCAGCACAACTGAGTTCGTCGGCAAGGACCTGAAGGCCTCAATCGCTGATTTGGAGAAACGCATGCGCGCCGCGGCATCCAATCTAGAGTTCGAGCAGGCGGCGCGGTTGCGCGACGAGATCAAGCGGCTGGAAGCGATAGAGCTTGGATTGCCACCACCGCCGCAGGCCAGCGCGCTGATGCGGCCGAAGAAGGACCGCACACCGGAGCCGCTGGGACCGGGCGGCGGCGGTTATGATCCCGCCAAGCGGCGTGGCCGGAGCGGGATGAAGCGGCGTGGACCATAGCCTGGCTGACGCGGAACAACCGGAGCCGCGGGAGGGCTGCAGATGGCGGAGCCGATCGAGAATCACGGGATCATCGGTGACCTGCGCAGCGTAGCCCTGGTCGCGCTGGACGGAACGATCGACTTTCTCTGCTGGCCCAGCTTTGACAGCCCGAGCGTGTTTGCCTCGCTGTTGGATAACGACCGCGGCGGCGGCTTTCAGCTTGCGCCGCTGCTAAACGGTGCGCGCCATCGGCAGCTATACCTGTTCGACACCAACGTGCTGCTGACCCGCTTTCTTTCTTCCGAAGGCGTTGTTGAGATCTCTGACTTCATGCCGATAGACGAGGGCGATACGACCCAGCGCCTGGTGCGGCGGGTCAAGGCTGTGCGCGGCTGCATCCGTTTTCGCATGCGCTGCGCGCCTGCATTCGATTACGGACGAGCACGGCACGACATACGTCAGGAGGCCGATACCCTGGTCTTTGCGTCCCGCGGACAGGATGGTGTGGCATTGCGCCTGCGCAGCAGTCTGACGTTGCAGATCGAGGATGGTGCGGGAGTGGCCGAATTTGACCTTCCGGCCGGGGAGTCGGCTGCCTTTGTGCTGGAGGACGCGGCGCTCGGGATCGACAGTGCCTCGGCCGCTTCGGACTACGTCAGCTCTGCCTTCAAGCTGACATTGGACTTCTGGCGGCGCTGGGTTGGACGATCGAGCTACCGCGGCCGCTGGCTTGACCAAGTCAATCGCTCGGCCCTGGTGCTGAAGTTGCTGACGTCGTCGCAGCATGGCTCGATCGTTGCCGCGGCCACCTTTGGCCTGCCGGAGACGATCGGCGGTGGGCGCAACTGGGATTACCGCTATACTTGGATGCGGGACGCTGCGTTTACCGTCTATGCATTCATCCGTCTCGGTCACACTGCGGAAGCGACGGCTTTCATGCGCTGGTTGGGCGAACGAGCTGGTGACTGCGATTCCGACGGTCAGTTGCAGATCATGTACGGGCTGGACGGGCGGACGGACATGCCAGAGAGCGAGCTGCCGCACCTGAGTGGCTATCGCGACTCCAAGCCGGTGCGTATCGGCAATGCGGCAAGCAGCCAACTTCAACTGGATATCTATGGCGAACTGCTGGATGCGGTCTACCTCTCGGACAAATATGGCGAGGCGGTATCGTGGCAGGCGTGGGAGGGCATCACTCGCGCTGTGAACTGGGTGGCAGCGAACTGGCAGCAGCCAGATCAGGGAATTTGGGAGATCCGCAACGGTCAGCGAGAGTTCCTGCACTCTCGGCTGATGTGCTGGGTGGCGCTGGACCGAGCGCTACGGCTGGCGAACAAACGCTCATTGCCTGCACCGCAAGGGCACTGGACTGAAGCTCGCGACGCCATCTATCGGGACATCCACAAGCATTTCTGGAATCCTTCGTTAGGGTCGTTTGTACAGAGCAAGGACAGTAGTACGCTGGATGCGGCGTGCCTGCTGATGCCGCTGGTGCGCTTCATCAGCGCCACCGACCCCCGCTTCATCTCGACGCTGAAAGTCATCGGTGAGCAGTTAATGGACGATAGCCTGGTTTACCGTTACTCGGCTGATGCAGGGACGGATGGTCTAGACGGGATGGAGGGCACGTTCAACATGTGCTCTTTCTGGTATGTAGAATGTTTGGCGCGCGCAGGCGATCTGCCGAAGGCTCGGTTTTTGTTCGAGAAGATGCTGGGTTATGCCAATCATCTGGGGCTGTTCGCGGAGGAAACTGGTCCATCGGGTGAGCACCTAGGCAACTTTCCGCAGGCTTTTACTCACTTGGCGCTGATCAGCGCAGCGCACTATTTAGATCGGGCGCTGTCGGCATGATGGGGGTCTGCGCGATGTCCGGCGCCTGAAATTCTTCGTCCATGGCTTTTTTCGCTTCGTCATCCAGCACCATTATGTTCAACCCGCGCGCCGGGCGCGCAGGGCGGCGGCCAGAGTGCCGTCGTCAAGGACGTCGAGTGCACCACCCATTGGCAACCCCTGGCCCACTCGTGTTACGGTAACACCGGTTGCACAAAGCTGGTCAGTCAGCCAGTGAGATGTTGTTGCACCGTCAACGGTGGTACTTAAAGCGAGGATTACCTCCTCCACATCGGCTTCAGAGATTCGAAGCAACAGCGTCTGTAAATTCAGATCCTCGGGCCCAATGCCGGAGAGCGCCGAGAGCGTGCCACCCAACACGTGGTACAGGCCATGGTGGACACCCGCCCGCTCTAGTGCCCACAAGTCACCAACACCTTCGACCACACAGATAACAGAGCGGTCGCGCGACGGATCGGCGCAGATCGTGCACGGATCCTGGCTGTCCAGATTTCCGCAGCGCGAACATGACCGGACGGCGCGTGCAGCCTCTGTCAATGCATAAGCGAGAGGGAGCATGCGAGAGGCCGGCTGCTGCAGCATCTTCAGCGCAGCACGGCGAGCGCTGCGCGGACCCATTCCGGGCAGTCTGGCCAACAGACTGATCAGGTGCTCGATCTCGGGGCCGCCCATGAAAAGTCCCGAGCAGCTTAACACACGGCCATTAGAAGGGCAGCTTCATCCCTGGCGGCAACTGTAGACCGCCCGTGACTTTTTGCATCTCTTCGGCCGCCGCAACCTCAACTTTTGCCTTGGCATCGCGGGTGGCGGCAAGAATTAGATCCTGCAGCATTTCAGTGTCCGCGGGATCGACGATCTTCGGGTCGAGCGTGATCTGCCGCATCTCACTCTTGCCGTTCATCACCACCTTGACGAGCCCGGCGCCGGCTTCGCCAGTGACCTCCATGCCTTCTAGCTTGGTCTGCATATCTTGCATCTTTGACTGCATCTGTTGGGCCTGCTTCATCATTCCGGCAAGGTTCTTCATAAGTCTGTCTCCGTCGTATTTTCATCGAAATATTCGGCATCAGGCGGTGCGAAGTCCGGCATGTCCGCGGGGGCGTTCTGAGGAGCGTCGAGTTCCAGGGTGTTAGTATGCGAGCTGCCTAGATCCAGAGTGCTGTAAGTCTGAGAGTCGGAAGCCTGAACAGGCAGGCCGTAGACGTCGGCGGTTCTGTCCTGCACCGCGTCAACCCGCGCACCGGGGAAGGCGACAAGAATGGCACGCACTAGAGGGTGATCGGCGGCGGCGCTCTTGCGGGCAGTATCGGCAAGATTACCCTGCTCGGCGATTGTTGGTTCACCCACGGCAGCCGACATGACGACCGTCCAGCGAGACCCAGTTGCTTCCGATAGAACGGCGGCGAGGCGGGCGGCGAGGTCACGCGGCGCCTCAGGCTGCGGGCGCAGCTCGATAATCGGTGGGGCGAAGCGCACAAGGTGCACCGAATGCAACAAATGCGCGTGTAGCATGGCCTCCTTTTGCTCGGCGACCCACGCAACGACATCACGAAATGTTCCAAGGCACCGTTCTGCCTGCAGCTCTGGACTGTCAGTGATCGGGGTTGAGCCGTTCATCACCGCGCGGACACCGCCGCCTTGCGGCCCGGGGGAGTTCAGGCTGATGGAAGTATTGCCGATGGCGTTATGATCACTCGACAGACTGGGTGTGCCGGTGGCCATTGGGGCCAGCGGTGCGGAGGCACCAGCCAGCGAGGCTACGGTCCCGGACGAAGCGGTAGAGCCGGGCAAGCGGCGGACCAACTCGCCCGGGGTAGGCATCTCGGCGACATGACAAAGGCGGATCAGCACCATCTCTGCAGCCGCGCGGCGATCCGGGGCGGTCTCCACCTCGCCGATCCCTTTAAGCAGCATCTGCCAGGCTCGCGCCAGGATCGGCACGCTAAGGCGGTCCGCCATCATGCCGCCACGCGAGCGCTCTGCTTCCGGCAGATCCTGGCTGTTACGCAGATCGGGTATGGATTTCAGTCGGGTAACGGTATGCAGTAGGTCCAGCAAATCCTGCAGTAAGACACCAAGATCAGCGCCCCGCTCAAAGACGTGATCGGCGATGGACAGGGCGATGGCGGCCTTTCCGCCCATGACGGCGTCCATCAGGTCGAACACCGCCTCGCGGTCGGCCAGACCCAGCATTTCTGTGACCTGAGCGGCGGTGACGATGCCGACAGAGCCCAGGTCCATCTGGGCGATGGCCTGATCCAGCATCGACAACCCGTCACGGACCGAGCCATCTGCGGCGCGGGCGATCTGCTCCAACGCGGCGGCTTCGATGGTGACATTTTCAAGAGCGGCAATGCGGGCAAACAACTGCGACAGTTCCATGCTTCGCACGCGGCGCAGATCGAAGCGCTGACAGCGGGACAGCACAGTGATCGGCACCTTGCGGATCTCTGTCGTGGCAAACACGAATTTGACGTGTGGCGGCGGTTCCTCAAGCGTTTTCAGCAGCGCGTTGAACGCATTGCGGCTGAGCATGTGGACCTCGTCGATGACGAAGACCTTCGTGCGGGCCTGCAGGGGGCGAAAACGCGTCGCCTCGATCACTTCACGCATATCGTCGACGCCGGTGCGGCTGGCGGCGTCCATTTCGATCACATCGGGGTGGCGGTCTGAAAGAATGCCAACGCAGTTGGGGCAGACGCCGCACGGGTCAGCGGTGGGTCCGCCGGTACCATCGGGCCCAATGCAATTTAATGCGCGGGCGATGATGCGCGCTGTTGTGGTTTTGCCAACGCCGCGAATGCCAGTCAGCATAAAGGCATGTGCAACCCGTCCAGCGGCAAAAGCATTGCGCAAGGTACGGACCATGGCTTCCTGTCCAATCAGGTCGCCGAATACTGTGGGCCGGTATTTCCGCGCTAATACACGATAGGGGCTGGTTTGAACTGGTTCAGAGGTTTCACCAGACTTCGCTTCATCGGGCAGTCCAGAACGCTGTAAAGGCGTAGGGTTGTCGTCCTGTTCGCTGGGATCATCCTCAAACAAGCCGGCCATGCGGGCAAACACCTCTTGCATACACTAAGGGCGGCCGGCACCGGCGGCGAAAGTGGGAGATCGACAAACGACCCGAGCGGTGACCCGTTGCGGCTGCTTCCTTCCGGACCTGACCGGGTTGGCGAGGCGCCCGTCCACCGCCGACCTCCCGAACATTGCTTACCACGGTTCAGGGGGGTGGGGGCAAGGGCGGCGCTGCACGTTGGTTCTTCGGAGGATGCCGACCAGCCCTTTTGAAGGGTGCTGCCGGTTGAACAGCATAAAGAGCGCATCAACCGATGTAGAAAGTCGGTGTTTTAACGGCTCCCTGTCGCGCTACTGACAGGCTAGACATTCCTCATAGTCCGTCGCATTTCCCAGTCCCACCGCGACCAGGGGAAGCTTGCCTTGCTCGTCGTTTGCCGGCAGCGTTGCCCCCAACATCTTTCCAGTAAACGCTACTGGTGCTAGCGCTTTCTCACTGACGTTGTCGGCACGAGCGATCGATAGACTACGGCAGTAGTACAACGACTTCACTCCTTTTTTCCATGCCAGCATATGAATCTGATGTAGGTCCCGCTTATGCACGTTAGCCGGAAGGAACACATTCACCGACTGACTCTGGCATATGAATGGCGCCCTATCTGCCGCATGCTCAATGATCCATCGCTGATCCAGTTCGAACGCCGTCTTATAAACAGCCTTCTCTTGCTCACTAAGGAAATCTAGGTGCTGCACACTGCCCTTGGTCAGGGTGATCGATGACCAAACCTCCTCGTTGTCGAAACCTTTCACTGCCAGCAGCTTCTGCAGGTGCCGGTTGCGCACTGAGAAGCTGCCAGACAGCGTTTTCTGCAGAAACACATTTGCTGCGATCGGTTCGATCCCAGGCGAGGAATTTCCTGCGATGATCGAAATGGAGGCCGTTGGCGCTATGGAAAGCTTATGCGAAAAACGCTCTTGAACTCCGTATTCCTGTGCATCCGGACACGCGCCCCGCTCTTGCGCCAGTTTCAGCGACGCGGCATCTGCCTTCCCTCGGATATGACGAAAGATCTTCTTGTTCCAGACCTTTGCAACCACGCTTTCCCAAGGCACGTTCAGCGCCTGCAGGAAAGAGTGGAATCCCATCACGCCCAATCCCACTGACCGCTCACGCATCGCCGCATACTTGGCCTTCTCCATCCCGACCGGAGCGCGGTCGATGAAGTCCTGCAGCACGTTGTCAAGAAAGCGCATTATGTCTTCAATGAACGTTGGATGCGTCTCCCACTCCGCCCAGCTCTCCAAATTCAGGCTGCACAGGCAGCACACCGCAGTTCGCTGATTGCCCAGATGATCTTCCCCGGTCGGCAGGGTGATCTCACTGCACAGGTTGGAGGTCTTCACCTCCAGCCCCGCCAGCTTGTGGTGCTCGGGCCTCGCGTTGTTGACGTGGTCGGAGAATACCAGGTATGGCTCGCCGGTTTCGACGCGAGCCGTTAGAATCCGCACCCAAAGAGCGCGGGCTGAAATCGACCGCACGACCGACTTGTCCTTTGGCGACAGCAATGGCCACAGTTCATCATTTTCAACCGCGCGCATGAACGCATCGGGGATCTGAACGCCATGATGCAGGTTCAGTGCCTTACGGTTCGGATCACCCCCAGTCGGCCGACGGATTTCAATAAATTCCTCGATCTCCGGATGCCACACCGGCAGATATACCGCTGCCGAACCTCGCCGTAGCGAACCCTGAGAGATCGCAAGTGTCAGGCTGTCCATGACCCGGATAAAGGGGATGACCCCTGACGTCTTGCCAACCGCACCGACCTTCTCGCCGATCGAACGCAAGTTGCCCCAATACGAGCCGATGCCTCCACCCTTGGAAGCAAGCCAGACATTCTCGTTCCACAAACCCAATATCCCGTCCAAGCTGTCCGTCGCCTCGTTCAGAAAGCACGAGATCGGCAGCCCACGGTTGGTGCCGCCGTTCGACAGAATGGGCGTAGAGGGCATGAACCACAGCTTGCTCATATAGTCATACAACCGCTGCGCATGCGCGTGGTTGTCGCCGTACTGCGAGGCCACGCGAGCGAATAGATCTTGAAATTCCTCGCCAGGCATCAGGTAGCGGTCGGTCAGCGTCGCCTGGCCAAAAACTGTCAGCAATGTATCTCGACGACGATCGACTCGCACCTGATAGCGACCTGGCAGTTGAACGGCATCAAGCATTATGGATTCCTCTAACGACGGCATCTCGAAAGCAAGTCTTCTCCCTGACCCGCTGGATTCGTAGCAACTAGATATGGGACTATGCGGCTGCGAAGTCCACTATATGCGGCGTCTTGTGGCCGGATTACCACGCCGTTCCGCCGAGGCATCTGCTAGGCCGTATGACAGAGCACCGAGGCGCATATTGATCATATTGGCAGCGAGATGGGGAAGCCCATCTGATTGCGTTGCGTCTTGCCTCGACGGAACGCGATCTTGAAGATCCCCTTTGAGCCGGCGAACAGGTTCTCGTCGCCTGAACCTCAGATCCGGGATGCCCAATCCGAGCTCTGGGAGGCTTTTAGGCATGCGCAGCAGCTTCATGCGATACGCGTTAGTCAGACGCCGGCACCGGCTTCGTCGGGCGTAGCGTTGATGACCGAGACCTTGCCGACGCCGGCGCGCCGCATGGCAAAAGCGAGCATGTTGCCTGTCTGGTCGCCGCCGACGATGACCACGTCGTGGTCGATCCTCCACCGATGGAATACCGATTTGTGGGATCAGGACCGATCAGCCAGCTATGGCATGCTGCGCTGTCGTGATAGTGACTGTGGGACATGACCGACCCACGCTCTGTTTACGGCGACGTAAAACAACGCTAGAAAATACGTGAATGCGATAATCACGCCTTCTAGAGGTGCTTAAGATCATATGTTGAGCCGCCGCCTGCTGGCTTTTGGCGGGATGTCCGCCACACTCGCTGGTCCCTGCCGCAGCGCACCCCTGCTTCAGATCGGTGACCAGAAGGGCGGCTCTCAATCGCTTCTGACCGCATCGGATCCGCTGAACGGTGCTGACGCCTTGGGCCAATGGTATACTTTCGCTGCCGCCGCACCATTGCTGGAGGCATTGAATGCCGCCGCTATCGATGTCGGGGGTGTCGGGGATGCACCATCGCCTTCGCCCGAGCGGCCGGTGCGAGCAAAGGTGATCGCGGCTACGCGTTCCTCCGGCTCCAGCACCGCCCTCCTCGTGCCCGCCTGCTCTAACGCTGGGCAGTTCGTCGATCTTAAAGGCCGCACCATCGGCACAGGCCGCGGCTCCGTTGGGCATTTTCTGACGATCGTTGCGCGGGACAGGGCAGGTCTGCAGCCTGAGGATATCAAATTGGCTTTCCTCACGCCTTCGGACGCGAAAGCCGCATTCGTTTCAGGTGCAATCGATGCCTGGGCGACGTGGAGCCAATATGTCTATTTAGCTGTCGCCCAGAACAACGCCCGCATCCTGATTGATGGACAGGGTCTCATGAGTAGCCTGAGCTACACCGTCGCCTCGGAACGGGCCATAGCCAGCAAGCGCGCGTTGCCGCAGGTCTATGTGCGCCGCCTGACAACTGCGCAGTACTGGGGCTTGGAACACGTGGAAAGCTATGCCAAGGCCTGGGCAGCGGAAAACATCGATGTCCTATGAGGTTTCACGCCAGACCTTGCTGGCGCGCGGGTTTGCCCCGACGCCGATTGACGCCGCCATGATTGCCGAGCAGCAACGCACGGTTGACGTCTATGTGAAGGAGCGCGTTCTGCCGGCAAATTATGACGCTGGCGCCGGTTTTGACACTTCATTCAACGTCTAGTGGGCGTGTGATCAGATTGACTCACGTTGCCTAGTCGTGTGATGATTCTTCTAAAGGTAAAGGGAGCTGCTGACATGAGCGCCTCGATCGCCGAATTTAACTACATTGTCCCCAGCCGCGAACGCCCGCGCAGTTTCGCCTATATCCCGGCCGACGGGTCGCCGCGCAGCACAGTTGTCACTGAAGCCCATCGGCTGCCGATCCAGGATTTGCGGGAGGAAGGCACGGACTACACGCTGGACCGCGCAGGTTTCGCGGTCGTCGAGCACCAGTCGAAGGTGGGCGATTTCCGACGAGACGCAGATCCGCACACTCTACTATCGGGAAGCCGAACAACTGCTGAATGACATTACCGGCGCGGATCGCGTTTTCATCTTCGACCATACACTCCGCCGCCGCGTCCCGGGGCAGGAGGACTACACCACTGGCCCCCGCCAGCCTGCGACGCGCGTGCATGTCGATCACACCGCGACATCCGGCCCGCAGCGTGTGCGCGACCTGCTGCCCGACGAGGCAGACGAACTACTGAAAGGCCGGGTCCAGGTCATCAACCTGTGGCGCCCGATCAACCACCCCGTGTATGATGCCCCGCTTGCGGTTGCCGAAGCATCATCAGTGCGGTTCGAGGAGCTGATCCCCTCCGATCTGATTTACCAGCACCGCATTGGAGAGACCTACAACGTCGTTTTTTCCCCGGAGCATCGTTGGCACTATGTCCGCCACCAGCGGCCCGACGAAGTGCTGCTGATCAAGTGCTATGATTCGCGCACCGATGTCGCGCGCTTCGCGCCGCACACTGCGTTCCTGGCATCGGATGTGCCCGAAGGCGTGCCGCCGCGCGAGAGCATCGAACTCCGCACGCTGGTCTTCCACGGGGAGTAGTATTCCATGACCTACGCCACCATTGACGTGAAACCGATTACGCCCTTTGTCGGGGCGGAGATCTCTGGCATCGACCTGACCGCTACGTTGTGCAACCGGGAGGTGGACGACCTGCACACGGCGCTGGCGCAGCACCAGGTGTTGTTCTTCCGTGACCAGAAAATCACGCTCGATCAGCAGAAAAGCCTCGGCCGCCACTTCGGCGATCTGCACATCCACCCAAATACGCCAGGGCCCGAGGGACATCCCGAGATTCTGCCAATCCATGCCGATGCGAATTCCAAGCGCATCAATGGGGAGCGCTGGCATTCCGACGTGTCTTGCGATCCGGAGCCGCCGCTGGGCAGTATCCTGTATCTCCACACGGTGCCTCCGGTGGGTGGGGATACGCTGTTCGCCAGCCAGACTGCCGCCTATGACGCGCTGACGCCGGCGTTCAAGGCTTTCCTCGACGGTCTGACCGCGACGCATTCCGGAGATCGGTCGTATCGCCGGACTAACAAGCTGTTGGGCATTGACGACCGTGACCGCGTTTTTCCGGAAGCAGTGCACCCAGTGGTGCGCATCCATCTTGTGACCGGCTGGAAAGCGCTGTTCGTCAACGAGAACTTCACCCTTCGCATTAACGAATTGTCCGAGGAGGAAAGCCAGGCTGTCCTGTCCTTCCTTTATGCGCACAGCACAAAGCCAGCCTTCCAGGTGCGCTTCCGCTGGCAACCGCACTCCATCGCCTTTTGGGACAACCGCGTGGTGCAGCACATCGCCATGTGGGATTACTTTCCGCAAACGCGGTCCGGCTCTCGCGTGACGATTAAGGGCGATCGTCCCGTTTGAACAAACGGATCGTGCCATATCTGACGTTCTGTTCCCGGGCCACTTCCGTGACTCGGCGAACTGCTACACCACGAGCCGATCGACCTATCCGCGCCCGATGGCTCCACGGGTCGCCGACTTGATTGGTCCCGGACGTATGCTGGCCCTGGATGCTGGTTCGGATCCTCTTGTGCTCAACTTCCATCCGTTTGCCTCGGAGGTGCTTGCCATCAATCCAGAGCCGGCCATGCTCCAGGTAGCACAGGCCAATCTGATCGAACGTGAGGGCGCCGTAGCTGTCCAGGACATCTATCCTGGCGTGCCAGTGAAGGACTGACAGCCGTTTTTCGAGGCAATCCTCGACTACTGCCGCGCTGAAGCCCAGTCCGAGAGTGGACGCCCAACACGGACCATGAGGCGGTCTTGCGGGACACGTCGATCAGCCATCTGGAGCGCATGTCGATCCGTCATTCCGGACCGCTCCACCTTAACGAAGTTGCAGTTGAAGTCGCGATACAGCTCCCGCGGTTCCGGGTTCCCAACCCTGCGAGAAGCGTTCTTTCGTCTGGTGCTCGGCAGGCATCCGATCGAAATAACTAGTTATAATATTAAACGTGCGCAAGGAGTGATATGAAGTGCGCTGCGAGAATTGGCGGCAGGCTGGAACAAAGCAACCGCTTGACAGGCGCCGCTTGCCCCGACGGCTTGGGCAAACCAATTCCACGCCGGGCTCGTGAAAGGGGAGAAAATTTTGGCGCACCATCACGCTATGGATGGACTGCGCAGAATGCACGGCCTATTCTGTTGGTCAGGAAGTTTGAGTTCAGCTGCGGATAAGGATATGGATCTTACGCGTCGTGATCGTGGAATGCTGGCTCTAGCCATCGTTCTGGACATTGCTTTTCACAGTGCAAGCAATACTGTCGTGAGCGGCGCCGATCTGGCGGAGCGAACCAGCATGGTGCGCCGCACGCTGGAGCCTTTGCTGCAGGCCCTTTCCCGGGAACATATTCTGGATAGCACGCGCGGCCCGCATGGCGGCTATCGCCTGGGCCGTCCCGCGCGTCTGCTGAAGATCACGGACGTCATTGCCGTCGGTCTCGCTAGTCTGGAGGACGGCGGGATCGATTTGTCGGGCCGGCTGCAAAGGGTAGTTATCGAACCGCTCTGGGCTGAGCTCGACGAGGCGATCATGGCCATCGCCGGCAACCTGACGGTCGAGGACCTGCTGAAGCGCGCGGCCAAGGCTGGTCTTCGCAAACCAGTCAGCGAACCCTTGAACTTCGTGATCTGACTCATGTCCCGCCTTCGTAAAGCCGTCAGGCTGCAATCCGTCCAGGTTGCACCGGTCTCATTGCCGCAGCGGTCCGTAATGCCGCGCGGTCGCATGTTCGACAGCGTGCTCGACCTGGTGGGCGCCACGCCGATGGTCCGCTTGCCGCGGCTGCGCGAAGCCGACGGGCTTGCCGCGGACATCGCCTTGAAGCTGGAGTTTTTCAATCCGCTCGGATCAGTTAAGGACCGTATCGGCCTCGCCATGGTCGAAGTGGCGGAAGCAGCGGGCGAAATCGCACCCGGCCGGACGACGATCGTCGAGCCGACCTCGGGCAACACAGGCATCGCCCTGGCCTTCGTCGCCGCCGCAAAGGGATACAAGCTGATTGTGGTGATGCCCGAAGGCGCTTCGGTGGAGCGGCGCAAGCTGCTGCGTTTGCTGGGCGCGCAGGTGGAGACGACGCCCGCCAAACAGGGCATGCCCGGCGCCATCACGCGCGCTGACGCCATCGTGGCCAAGACCCGGGATGCCTGGGTCGCCCGGCAGTTCGACAATCCCGCCAACCCGGCCGCCCACGCTGCGTCCACGGCGGAGGAGATCTGGACGGACACTGATGGTACCGTCGACATCATAGTTGGTGGCATCGGCACCGGCGGCACGCTGACCGGCATCGCTCGCGCCCTGAAGCCACGCCGCCCAGGGTTGCGCATCGTCGGCGTAGAGCCACAAGAAAGCGCGGTGCTGTCTGGCGACAGCCCCGGACCGCATCGCATCCAGGGGATCGGAGCTGGGTTTATGCCTACGGTCCTGGATCGCGACCTTCTGGATGAAATTCGCCCGGTGTCGGAGCCAGATTCGTTTGCCATGGCACGCCGGTGCGCGGCGGAAGAAGGGTTACCTATCGGGATTTCCTCCGGCGCCGTGCTGCACGCCATGCTGGACCTTGCTCGCCTGCCGGAAAACAAGGATAAGCTGATCGTCGGCATCGCCGCATCATTTGCGGAGCGGTATCTTTCGACGCCGCTGTTTGCCGGGTTCTAGTTACCAGACCGGCGTCATGAACTTGCCGTAGTGTTCAATGATGAACGCCTTTACTTCCGGCGAACGATAGATCGAAATGAAACGCAGGATGCGCGGATCGTTGCGGTGGTCCTGCCGCACGACGAAGTTCAACGCATAATGTGGATTGCCGGCCCCGTCGGAGATCAAGGCCGTGCTCGGGTCGCCGCCTGACATCACCAGATAACTCAAGCTGACCTGCGCCAGCGTGACATCGTCCAAGGCACGTGGAAGCTGCGCCGCCTCTAGCTCGATGAACCGCAGGTGCTTCGGGTTGGCCGTAATGTCCTCAAGTGTGGCGTCGTCGCCGACGCCTTGCTGCAGTTTGATCAATCCCGCCTTTTCAAACAACTGAAGGCCACGCGCGCCGTTCAGTGGATCGTTCGCGATGGCGACCCGCGCGCCATCCGGTATCTGGTCGAACGATTTGATCTTGTGGGAGAACAAGGCCATCGGCATTATCGTTGTGGCCCCGATAGGCACCAGCTTGTAGCCACGCGCCTTGATGGCCGCCTGCAGGAACGGAATGTGCTGGAACAGGTTGGCGTCAATCTCCCCGGCCGCCAGTGCCTCATTGGGCGTGATCCAATCGGTAAACTCGATCTTCTTCGCTTCCAGGCCCTGGGCATGCGCCCGTTCGATGGCGAAGCCCAAAATGTCGCCGAACGGCCCGGCGGGCGAACCAATTTTCAGCGGCCGGTCGTCGGCGCGCGCGGCGAACGGAAACAGCGCGGCGGCTGCGAGCAAACTGCGACGATGCATGGAAACCTTCTTCAGCGATGGTCGAACAGACGGGCAAGGCGGTCGCCACCCATTTGCACCAGGGAAATCAGCGCGATCAGCACCACGATGACCCCCACCATGATGCCGGTGTTGAAGCGCTGGTAGCCGTAGCGGATGGCCAAGTCGCCCAGCCCGCCGGCGCCAATCGCGCCGGCCATGGCCGAGGCGCCGATCATTGTGACCAACGTGACCGTGAAGCCCGACAAGAGGCCAGGCAGAGCTTCCGGCACCAGGACCTGACTGACGATCGTCCAGCGTCCGCCGCCCATGGCCTTCACCGCCTCAACCAGGCCGTGATCGACTTCCCGCAGGGACACCTCGGCCATGCGGGCATAATAGGGCGTCGCACCGATCGCCAGTGGAACGATGGCGGCTTCGGTCCCGATCGACGTTCCAGCGATCAGCCGGGTGAGTGGGATGAGCGCCACCAGCAGCACGATGAACGGGACCGCTCGAAAGGCATTGATGACCGAGCCCAGCACGCGGTTGATCCAGCGGTTCGGTGCGATGCCGTCCTGGTCCGAGCAGACCAGGACCAGGCCGAAGGGCAGGCCGGCGATGAAGGCTATGGCGCCGGCGGCCATGGTCATTTCAAGTGTTTCGACCAGCGCCGTTTGGAACAGGTCAGGCCAGTTGGCGTACATAACCCAGCACCTCCAGCCGTGATGACCGCGACGACAGGTATTCGCCGATGCGCTTGGCCAGCCCATCGCCGGCGTCGCGGAAGGCAACGATAAATCGGGCGACGGAATGGTTTTGGACGTGCTGAATATCGGCATCCAGCACGACCGGCAGCACCGACAGGTCGCGGCTGAGTTCCGCCAGGATCGGTCCGCGCGCGGTTTCCCCCGTGATGTGAAGCCGCAGCACGAGCTGGGCGCCGAAGCTCCAGGCCGGGGACAACGCGTCGCGCAACGGTGGCGGCAGGTTGGCCGTCTGGCTGCCGATCAGGCGTTCGGTCAGTGTGGTCTCGGGCGCGGAGAAGATCCGCCAGACCTCACCCTGTTCGATGATCGCGCCGCGATCCATGACGATGACGCGGTCGGCAATGGCGCGCACCACGCTCATTTCATGCGTGATCATCACGATCGTCAGGTTCAGGCGTCGATTGATGTCCCGCAGTAGATCCAGTATCGACAGGGTCGTTTCTGGATCGAGGGCTGATGTGGCTTCATCGCACAGCAGCAACGCGGGATTGGCGGCCAAGGCGCGGGCAATGCCGACACGCTGTTTCTGACCCCCAGAAAGCTTCGCGGGATAAACCTCGGCCTTTTCGGTCAACCCGACCAGATCCAGCAGTGACGCGACACGCGCGTGACGATGCTGCGCCGGCACGCCGACGATCTGAAGTGGCAGCGCAACATTCTCGGCTACGGTGCGGGATGACAGCAGGTTAAAGTGCTGGAACACCATGCCGATCTGCCCACGCACGGCTTGCAGCGCCGTTTCCGGCAGCGGCACGATGTCCTGGCCGAGCACTTCGACGCGCCCGCGATCAGGCTTTTCCAGCCCATTCAGGCAACGGATCAGCGTCGACTTGCCGGCGCCGCTGCGGCCAATGATGCCCAGGATCTCTCCGCGTTCGGCATGAAAGCTGACGTCATCCAGCGCGGTTACGGCGCCGAACATACGAGAGATGTTGCTGACACGGATCAGCGGACCATCGGGGATGGGGTGCTGCCAAGCGGCGTCTGCTTCGGCCGTGTTGGTGCATCCCATCGGAAAGTCGCCTGTCAGCAGCAGGGAGTCCATCAGCAACCACTCGGCGCAGCTCATGACCCCCATTACTCCGCAGCCGATTGCCGTGGTGACGACCAAGCGCGCCGGTGCACGGCCCCAGGATGGCTGTCCGGCAGCCGCGGATGGCCGAAAAGCTTCTGCCGCAGAGGGCCCTGGTCGTATTGGCGCTTGTAAACGCCCCGATCCTGCAAGATCGGCACGACGAGATCGACGAAATCCTCGAGTGACTCTGGGGCGACAATACGACTGAGGTTAAAGCCATCAATGCCGGTTTCATCGACCCACGCGATCAGTTCGTGCGCCACGTCCTCAGCCGATCCAACGATCGGCGCATTGCGGCTTCCCAGGCCCATCTGGCTTATGATCCGGCGCAAGGTCCAAGGCTCCCGGCTGAGCGTTGTGATGGCTTCGACGGCCGAGTTGTTGGCGTCGTTCTTCTCGTAGCGGATCGGCTCATCCAAGTCATAGCCCGACAGGTCGATACCGATGGAGCTGGAGAAGTGCGCGAGTGCCCCCTCGATGCTCGCGTGCCGGTGATACTCCTGGTACTTGTCTTCAGCTTCGCGGAGGGTGCGACCCACAACCGCGGTGCGGCCGAGGAAGATCACGAGGGCGGACGGATCACGCCCATGAGCGGCCGCACGCCGCCTGATGTCGCTGACGGTCTGCCGGGTGTTTTCCTTATCGGGGCCATTGACGAAGACGCATTCGGCGTGAGTGGCGGCAAATTCCCGTCCGCGCGTTGATGAGCCCGCCTGATAGAGAACGGGCGTCCGCTGCGGTGACGGCTCCGACAGATGGATCGCCTCGACGTTGTAATGGCGTCCCACGTGCCGGATACGGTGAATTTTCTTCGGGTCCGCGAAGATCCGATCGGCCTTGTTGCGCTGGACGGCGTCGTCTTCCCAGCTACCTTCCCACAGCTTGTAAACAACCTCCATATATTCGTCCGCCACGTCATACCGGCCGTCATGGTCCGGTTGCCGCGGATGGCCCATGCCGCGGGCAGCACTGTCGAGGTATCCCGTGACGATGTTCCACCCAAAGCGTCCGCTCGTCAGATGGTCGAGCGTCGATGCCCGACGTGCGAACAGATAGGGCGGCTCATAGGTCAAGTTGCTGGTGACACCGAAGCCAATATGGCTGGTGACGGCCGCCATCGCTGGAATCAGAAGCATCGGGTCGTTGACGGGGATCTGCACGCTGTTGACGATCGACGGCGCCGGACTATCCTTGTACACGTCATACACACCGACGATGTCGGCCAGGAAAATGCCGTCGAACAGGCCGCGTTCCGCCGTGCGGGCCAGATCCTGCCAATAACCTAGGGTGTTATAATCGGCTGACGTGTCACGCGGATGAGTCCACATCCCATGCTGGATGTGGCCAACGCAGTTCATGTCAAACGCGTTAAGCCGGATCTGTTTGGTCATGATGCCTCACTGAGCAGCCTTAAGAATCTGCAATGCCGCGCGTTCCGCATACTTCGCGGATGGCCAGATGCTGCGGTCCATGTCTGATACCCGCGCATCAAGTGCGATGAACTGGACCCCAAGTTGATGGTCAATTGTCGTGCCGACTCGTTGCCCTTTGACCGCAATCGGCGTAGCCAACTGAATATTCATGGCGAGTTGCCTTTCCGAAAGCGGAGACTTCGCGACGCCGGATCAGCGGCCACACCAATCCCGGCAGCAAGGCAAGTTGGCTAAGGTCTTGTTGCTGCATTCCCGGCCCAATAGCTAGAATGACGCTATGCCCTGGGTGTAAGGGTGTCAACCACATACCACGCGTATAGAACGCGTTTTTATGTCATATCTCAAACATTCAACTTAAATGCGTATGTATAACATTGGTAGTCTTGTTATGTGACGTGGAACTGGCAAAGCTCGGTTGCATGGCCCAGAGCAGTCTAGGAGTCTTCCCTGATTGGGGTTGTTGCCTGATCCAGTCAGAACGCGACCTCGGCCGCCAGCTTCCGCTCCTGCTGCACCATATGCTTGTAGCTCATCGCCTTGTGCTGGCTGGCGTTGGCCTGCAGCTTGGTGCCGTCCACCGCCACGTGCCCCAGCTTGACCAGGCCAGCGCCACCTGCCGGCTGGAGTAGATGCCGCATTTATACCATGCAGCACCAACGCCACCAGCATGCCGGGGTGATACCGCGGCCGGCCCTGCTCGGCCTTGTAGACGCCAGTGATCTCCGACAGGTCCAGTGCCTCACGCACCGCGAACCCGCACAAAATGCGCCAAGTGCACCGGCGGCATGAATTGATGCACCGACGTCGGCAGCAGCCACGCCTGATCCACGTTCCCACGCCCGAAAGGTCTTGCTCACGCACGGCCGTGAATCAAAACATCAGCCCGCGCCGGCTGGTAAATTCTCCGAAAAGCTCTTGGTTCGTATCGAACGTGCAATCCATCGAGTCTGGAGACCCGCTATTTACCGCTACCAGGGACTAAACGGTGCTTTCGGCCTTGACGGACACGCAGGAGAATGCCTTGACCGAGGTCTCTAGCCGCAGAAACATCCATATCTGGAAGTAGCCAACCGATGCCTCAGCCTGCCCACATCTCAAAACTCGGCGTCCCGGAACGATTGGACCTGGACGAAGACCTCCAGCAGGTGTTTGTGAAATGCGTGGATAAGTTGGGTTACGTGCCCAACGTGCTCGCTGCCTATAGTTTGCGGCCCCAGCGTCTGCGCAACTTCATGTCTATCTACAACGAGATCATGGCTTCGTCCTCAGGCCTGTCAAAGCTGGAGCGGGAGATGGTGGCGGTTGTCGTATCCTCGGCAAATCGTTGTTATTACTGCCTGGTTGCCCATGGAGCGGCGGTCCGACAGCTATCGGGTGATCCTGAATTGGGTGAGATGTTGGCACTCAACTACCGCATTGCACAGCTAGACCCGCGGCAGCGGCTTATGCTCGACTTCGCCTGGAAACTCACCACCACGCCTCATCTCATCGACGATGCCGATCGTGATGCCTTGTCGCAGCAAGGGTTGAGCCAGGAGGATATCTTCGACCTGGCTGAAACGATAAGCTTCTTCAACTTGTCGAACCGCATGGCGTCAGCGTTGGAGATTGTGCCGAACAGCGAGTACCACTCGGCTGCGCGGTCATCCTGAAGCGTCGTCACATTGCGCGACGGTTTTCGCTATCAACGCTAATGCGCATCCGTCGCTGCCACGTCATGCAGACGCGACTCTCGTTCACCCGCCTTCCGCTGAGGCTCTCCAACTTCCAGCCGGTGAATGAGAGGCATGACTTCGCTTCGTTGCGGCATCCCAAGCCCCTTGCCGCGATCCGCTGCCGTGTCATAAAACGCCCTGTCATTCATCCTTTGCCTGAGGAAAAATCATGGCCAGCCAAGGCAACAGCCGCTACACCGGACCGGAGACAATCGAGGCTTTGACCGCCGACCGTGAGAAGATGTGGACCAGCTTCACATCCGCGACGACTGGCGGCGTGGTGTTTCTGGCCGTGGTATTGGTCGGCATGGCAGTATTCCTGCTCTGACCGAAGTTCAGGCTAGCGGACATTCCCGGTTGCCAAGCTTGCGGCAATGAAAGCTTGCGGTGGACCGACACAACAAGCTTCATCATGCCCAGCTAGCAGGACAACACCGCTTCTGTGGGAGTGCCGTGTTGGCGAGGCGACCTCCCGCTGGTCGATCCGGCCGCTGAGGTCTGTGGTCAAGCCGCAACAGTAGTGCAGTGTGGTGATGCTGCCGTAACATTGTGGGCTCGCTCGCAGCTTTAACGGACGCCCCAAGGGGTAGTGCTGCACTGGCACAGAAGTTGCCGTTTTTCTGGCAGGCGTTCGGCATCAAACTACCCGACAATTGACTGCTGGCAACGCTGCTGCCTTACACCTCAATACCGAAATAATATTCTTTATACGTAATATTACGACATATCCAGGTAGCATGTGTTGCTGCTGGGTTACGTTGAGAAACATAGACTGCGTCTGGCTTTCTTCAGCTTACTGAGCTTGACAGCAAGCTTAACTCGCAACACGAAGAATGAAACGAACAAAGAACATTTTGATATATGTAGACGCATCGATTAGCCATTTCTCCAGCGACAAGCCCGATTAGATCGATATATCTCATTACATGATAGATCATAAATAAGTTGTTTTTTCGTATCAAATATGCTAGGGACGCTTGTATATGGCGTCGATGACTTTCAGCGGCACAGATTGAACGGAGATGGCAATGGCCTCCTTGGTAACAATTACAGGGTCGGGTGGCCCGGACACGGTCAGCACCAGCGGGCCAGATCCCCTGAACCTGGCCAACATCATAAGTTATTACCTATCGACTGTCAGCGGCGCTGGGCACCTTGATGTCGTTACGGACAATCTGTCAGGGTCCGTCAGCACGTTGCCAAATGCACCGGTCGCTTCCGGATCGACACTTAGCGAACTGGTCCTGACAGGGTCGGCTTCCATCAATGCATCCATTCCCAACGGGCTGGATTATGTTGCAGCGCTCGGCAGCATCCCAGCGACGTTGAGCGGATCGGACACCGAGATCATATCAGGTACAGCAGGCGGTAGCTTCAGCCTGAGCGGCAATAGTGCTATTGCCGCGACGGGCGGCAACAACTCGATCACCGCCAGCGGCACCTTCATGGTGTCAGCCAACGGCAACAATACCATCAGCGTCGCCGGCGGTGGATCGGTCGCCACCGCTCTGGGAACCAGCACCATCGTGGCCACCGCCGGTGGGACAGCCGCGACGGGCGATGTTATCGTAACAGCCGGAACCAACGATCTTATGGTGCTTCAGGCTGGCGTGACGACTGTCAGCGCCAGCGGGTCGGGCACCGGCATCCTTGGCGTCACCGGCAGCATCACTGCAGCGCTGTCCGGCACTAATGCCACGATCTCTGCCGGCAATGCCTCTGCCTCGGTTACTGCCAGCGGCAGCGCAGCCGTGATCTTTGGCGGAACGTCAGCAAATGCTGGCGCGCTTAGCCTCAACAACACGGGTGGCAATAACACTGTGGCTGCCTATGCATCCAACGCAACGATTAGTTCTTCCGGCAGCAACGCCATGATCTTTGGCGGCTCAGGCACCAGCAATATCACGGTGTCAGGCGCGGCAACGACATTGATCGGCGGCTCGGGCAACCAAACAGTCTCCGCCTCAAGCGACGTGACTGTCTTCGGGAACACAGGCACGCTGGACTTTGTCGGGGGCGCCGGCACGGCAACGATCGTTGGCAATATGGGCGGAACAGAGCAAATCACAGCCGGCTCCGGCGGGGTGGTGTTCGCCGCCGAGGGCAACAATAACTCGACGATCACTGGCGGCAGCGGCACGTCAACCATCTTTGGGGGCGCAGGCAGCGTCGTGAACTACGTCGGCAGTGTCGCTGGCGGCTTCTTCGTCGCCACCAGCGGCAACGAGACGCTGAACGCGGCCGCGTCTTCCAGTGACAACTTCTTCTCCGGCGGGAGCAACGGCGCCAACGTCTTGATGGTCGGTGGCTCAGGAGCCGACACCATCCTCGCAGGCAACGGTTCGGACACCGTGGTCGGCGGCAGCGGGAACAGCACCTTTGCCTTCATTGCCTCCCACACTGGCGGCAATCAAGACACAATTAGCGACTTCAAGTCGAACGACACGTTGCTGCTGCGCGGTTACGCCGCGGCGCAGACTGCAGCGAGTGTGCTGGCAAACGCGGCCGTGACTTCAGCCGGTGTCACCCTGACTTTGTCAGACTCGACCAAGGTGACGTTCAGCAATCTGACCTCCACGACAGAGCTGAACGGCCGCATCATCTCAGGCTAAGCAACATCCCACCCATAGAAGGGGTACGGTCAGCCGCTGTTGGTCGCACCTCATTGTCTACCCATAAGCCTCTGCCACAAACGCCGGTGCAGTCGTGCCGGCGTCAGTCGGGCAGCGTTACTATCAGCCGGGCCGTTCCAACCCTGAGATAACGAAGTTGGGCTGACGGCACCGGTCGAAGCAACCTGCCGCCCCAGCAGCCAATCGATCTGCTCGCGTGCCTCCAGAAGCTGCGCCGTCAGCAGGTCCTGTCGTAAGGCCTGCAGCCGTTGGGGATCGCAAGTTAGACCCTTGCCGCTAGCAAGACGCACAAAAAACTCAAAGCTGCCTGTAACATCCAGGCTTCGAACCGACCACTCGGACAGACCAAGTGCCGCAAGCTCCAGAATGATCAACTGGAAACTCGCCGGCGTGAATTGCCAGGCATGGTAATCCGCATAAGCCTGATCGCTGTCGCCCAGAAGCTGGTTGACAGTCTGGGCTGCGGTCGCAAACGGGTCCATCAGATCTGGTCTTTGCACAGGCCCAGGTGCCCAAGCGAGCTTCCCTTCAGCCGACGCTGAATAGGCCATATGATTGAACGCTGTTTTCACAGAATGCCGCTGCAAGCGCCGCTGATAGGCATCCAGCAGATCCCCGGTCGTGGACCATGGCTTGTAGAAGTCAAAGCACAGGCGCCGGTCCGGCAATGCAACCGCGATCATGCCCTCCGGCTTCATAAGCCGACTGGCGGACTGCAGAAAGCCGATCAGATCCGGCATATGCTCAAGAACATGGCTGGCGATGATCAGATCGACCTTTCCCATCAGACAATCAGGCACAGCCTCATGCAACGGGCCGCCCTGCCATACCGTATCAACCTCCTCGATGCATGATATGTCGATCGCCGCGAGGTCCACTCCGGCGGTTTGACCTGAATACTTGGCCCGAAGCGCCTCGCGGCTTGCATGGTCCACCACGTGCGTCTGCCAGCCGCGCGATTTAGCTGCAATCGGCGTATACCCCGCACCAATCTCGATGATCTGGTCAGAGCGCGTTGCCATCCCAAGAAGACGCGTTTCACGGTTCACAGTTGGGCATCTTTCACTTGGATCAGCACGGGCAGGACGTCATGGGATCTTGGCACCCTGAGGGCGCTGCCCATGCCTGAAGGTGTCATAGAACGCCCACGTGGTGAAGCCAGAGCCCGGCTGCCAAACCAGACATCTTCGGCTTCGCAACGATTGCGCAGGGGTTGGGCGATCGACGCCTGCGTGTTAGTAGTCCGTAATGTTGCCGAACAGCCCGATGATTTCCGTGATTATACCTTTGTATAATGGGGCGCGCTTTATCGAGCAGGCGCTGGACAGCGTTTTTGAGCAGAGGCTTCCTCCGCTCGAGGTTATTGTTATCGATGACGGCTCCAGCGATGCGGGTGCCGACGTCGTCTCGAAATACTCCATTCGCCATCCGGTCGTATTATTGTCCCAAACAAACGCGGGCCAGGCCGCGGCTCGCAACCTTGGCATCAGGAACGCCAAAGGCCGATTGATTGCGTTGTTGGATCAGGACGACATCTGGTACCCGGACCATCTTGAAACGCTGGCCCAGCCGTTCCTTCAGGACCTGACGGGGCGGCTGGGATGGACTTACAGCAACCTGGATCAGATCACACAGGATGGCCGCCTTCGGTTGCGCTCAGCACTTTCCACAGTAGACATATCTCATCCCAAGCAACGACTGGATGTCTGCCTGAGCGAGGATATGTTTGTGCTGCCGTCATCATCCATCTTCTCTCGCGCCGCCTTTGATGCGGTGGGAGGATTCGATGATCGGCTGCGCGGCTATGAGGACGATGATTTTTTCCTACGGCTTTTCGTTGCCGGTTTTCAAAACGTCTACATCAACCGGGCACTGGCTCAGTGGCGGGTGTTCTCTGGCAGCGCATGCTATTTGCCCAGCATGGCTGTCAGCCGCATGGTCTATGCCCGCAAGCTGATAGAGATGTTCCCAGACGAACCTGACCATCTGCTGTTCTATACCAGAGACCTGATCGCACCTCGTTTCTTACATCTCGTTACCAAGGCAGCTCGAGAAACTTTGCTGGCGGGAGATGAGCTTGCGGTTACAGCCTGCACCCACGACATGTCGTTTCTACGTCAGTTCGTCAATCTGTCTGCCAGGCCGCCTAAGGTCCGTGAGGATCTGCTCATCACCGCGGTCATTCCCCTCTACAACGGCGCACCTTTTATTCGTGAAGCCGTTGAGAGCATTCTGGCGCAGACCTTGCGGGCGGACGAAATCATCGTCGTCGACGATGGTTCCACCGACGACGGCCCGCTCATCGTGGCAGAGCTGGCGCGGCTCCACACGATCCGCCTGATCAGGAAGGAAAACGGCGGCCAGTCCTCTGCCCGCAATGTCGGCGTGGATCATGCTCATGGCGACCTGATCGCGTTTCTCGATCAGGATGACGCATGGTATCCGAATCACCTGGCGGAGCTGATCAAGCCATTCTACGAAAACCGCGCCATCGAACTGGGCTGGAGCTACAGCAACCTCGACGAGGTGGGGGAGAACGGCGAGCTGATCAGCCGCGGCTTTCTGGATATCATGAAGATGTCGCACCCGAAGCGCGATCTGATGGCCTGTCTGCGCTTCGACATGTTCGTGCTGCCATCCGCCTCGCTGATCTCGCGCAAGGCGTTCCGCAGCGTCGGCGGCTTTGATGAGCGGCTTTCCGGTTACGAAGATGACGACCTGTTCCTGCGGCTGTTCCAGGCCGGCTACGACAATGTCTATCTTTCGGCCCCACTGTCGAAATGGCGGATGCACCAGTCCAGCAGCTCCTATTCGGTCAGGATGGCCGTCAGCCGAATGACCTACATGCGGATGCTGATTGCCCGCTTTCCCAACAATGCGGACACCGCCCGGTATTATGTACGGGATCTGATCGCACCGCGATTTTTCAGGCTGATGGCAACCGAACTGCGTAAGGCCATCCTGCGAGGAACCAAGGAGCAGCGAACCTCGGCACTTGCCAATCTGGCCTTTGTCACCGAGCACCTGCGCTTCAGCCTGAAGCTGCCGATCAAGGTGGTCTTGCTGCCGGCGCTGCGCATCCGGCCAATCGCCAAGGTGATCATGGAGCACAGAACGACCCTGGTCGCCATCCTGCGGCGACTGCGATGAGCGGCGACTGGGGCATCTCGCAATGACACTTCCACGCCTGCCTTCAATGCGCCTCGACGGGCGCCGTGCGCTGGTAACCGGTGCCGGTCGCGGCATCGGTCTGGCAGCGGCGGCTGCATTGGCCGAGGTCGGCGCTTATGTTACGCTCGTCGCCCGAACAGCCAATGAGATCGGCGCAATCGCGGATGAGATCCGCAAGTGTGGCGGCCACGCTGAGGGGCTCGTCCTCGATGTGACGGACGTGGCAGCAGTCCGGGCCGTGATCAGCGCCGGTATGTCCTATGACATCCTGGTCAACAACGCTGGCACAAATCGCCCACGCAGCTTTCTGGACGTGACCGAGGACGACTACGACACAATCACCACCCTCAACTTACGTGCCGCCTACTTTGTGGCTCAGACCGTGGCACGAAAGATGGTGGAGGCCGGGAAGGGCGGATCGATCATCCACATCTCCTCGCAAATGGGTCACGTCGGTGGTCAGAACCGCAGCGTCTACTGCATGACCAAGCATGGCATCGAGGGATTTACCAAGGCGACGGCCATTGACCTTGCACCTTTCGGGATCCGGGTGAACTCGATCGGTCCGACGTTCATCGACACGCCGCTGACCCAGCCGTTCTTTCAGGATCGCACCTTCCGCGAGGACGTGCTGCGCCGGATCAAGCTGGGGCGCTTGGGGACCGTGGAGGATCTGATGGGGGCAATAGTGTTTCTGGCCGGCGACGCTGCCTCGTTGGTGACCGGAACCGCGCTGGTTGTCGATGGCGGCTGGACCGCCGACTAGCCCAAGTAAGACGACAGGAATAGATCGCCAAAGATACAATAACGCTGCCAAATATTACTAATCGTGATCGGCTCTGGCCGGATTTTATCTTGCCGTCGTCCGTGACGCGTCGTGAAACTTCGGCCGAATCATGGAGCAAACATCATGAGAGCGCTGTCTCAGTCCGCGATCCTGGCGGCCGGCTTGTTCCTGACGTCCGCCGCCCATGCCCAGGCGCCTGCCGTCTCCGCGACTTGCAAGGACGGGACTGCCTTCTCAGGCTCCACGCGCTCCGGCGCCTGCCGCGGCCACAAAGGTGTCGCGAGCTGGAACACGGCTGCCGCAGGTGGAGCAGCCGCTGCGGGTGGAGCGGCTGCTCCAGGCATCGCGCCCGCCGCCGCCCCGGCCACCCAGGCAACGAACACCACGCAGGTTCCCCCCCAGGCCAGCATCCCGCAACGGCAGGCCAGCAACACGCCAGGGATATCGAACACCGCTGCGGGAAAGGTGGGTGCGCCTGGTCAGGTATGGGTGAACAACACCAGCAAGGTGTATCATTGCCCCGGCGATCGCTACTACGGCAAGACCAAGTCCGGTGAGTTCATGTCGCAGAGCGCCGCCCAAGCAGCCGGCGATCATCCAGCCGGCGGAAAAGCCTGCGCTTCCTGATCAAGTTCGTCAGGGTCACCGCCGCGCAAGCCTTACGGTGACCCTTGTGCCGTGGCCGCTTACTCTCCGGCGGCGCGCCAAGCAGGATTTTGCGCCGCGGCTACACGTTGCTCACGGCCAAGGAACACAAGCACGATACTTGAAACCAGTGCGCCCATGGAGATGGTCAGCAGACCGATCGTGAAGCTGCCGGTCGCGTCTTTGATGCTGCCCATCAGATAAGGACCAAGGAACCCTCCCAGGTTGCCGACCGCGTTGATCAACGCGATCCCCCCAGCAGCCGCGGTGCCGGAGAGCATTGCCGTCGGGAGCGCCCAGAACGTCGGTGCGATCGAAGCGTTGCCCATCTGCCCAAATATGATCGCGATCATCATCAGGACCGGATCGTTCAGCAGCGCGCAGACCGCCAGGCCCGCGAAGTTCAGGAAGCACGCCGCCGCGGCATGCAGACGATGCTCGCCCGCTCGATCCGCGTGCGTGCCCCACCAGACCATAGCACATGCTGCGGCCACAAACGGCAGTGCACTGATGATTCCGTTCACCCCGACACCCACGCCAAACCGGCTGACAATCTGCGGCAGGAAGATCACCAGGCCATATCCGGTGACGTTCTGGCCAAAGTACACCAGCGTCAGCAGCCACACCCGCGGGTGCTTCATCGTCTCAAGCAACGAGTAGTTGCGCTCAGCCTCCTTCTGGACGCGTTCCTCCGCCAAGCGGTCAATCAGCCATTGCCGCTGCTGTGGTTGAAGCCACGTCGCCTGTTCCGGGCTGTCGGTCAGGTACACCATGAAGACGATGCCCAGAACGATGGCCGGGATCGCTTCCAGAACAAACAGCCACTGCCAGTTCTCCAGTCCCGCCCAGGCGCCCAATCGCAGAATCTGCCCCGAAATCAGCGAGCCGCTGACAATCGAGATCGGGATCGCGGTCATGAAAATACCAATGATCCTGGAGCGGTAGCTGCGTGGAAACCACCACGTGAGGTACAGGATGATGCCGGGATAGAACCCTGCTTCAGCCAGACCCAGCAGAAAACGGATGCCGAGGAAAGACCAGGCGCCGGTCACGAACGCCGTGACAGCCGAGATGATCCCCCAGGTGAGCAGAATCCGCGCGATCCAGCGCCGGGCACCCACCTTGGACATGATCAGGTTGCTCGGCACCTCGAACAAAAAGTATCCCAGAAAGAAGATGCCACTGCCGATGCCAAAGATCCCTGCGGACAGACCGAGCGACTTGTTCATCGTCAGCGCGGCAAACCCCACGTTGACTCGATCAAGATACGCCGCGAAGTAGCCGCACATCAGCAACGGGATCAACCGACGGGTTACCCGCCGCATGGTCTCTGTCTCGATCGAACTAGCCGCAGGCGCGACGTTTGCCGCCATAAACTATGCTCCCAATATTATCATTCTTCTTGTCGGCGTTGCTGACCAGGCTTGACCCGACATCGCGCGGCAAATCCGTGCAGCGCTTGCTGCTTAGAACATTTGCAATGTGGCTGGACAGAGCCAAAACGTCTGATTGCTTTATTTGATCGTCTTCCCGTCGCCCCCCGCATTGGGCGATCCTGAAAGCGCTGGAAGAGCCCCTGCCGCCGCCCAAAGAGCGCAATGCCAATGGTCTCATCCTGCACAGCAGGTCGTAAGGTCGAGGATCGTGGTGCGTTGCAATGAAAAGATCGCAACCCCTGCCTCAGACATCAGGGCCGTCTGCCAATCGGTAATCAGACAGCCTGAGAGGGTGCAGCGGCCCCACGCGCACGATCAACTGGGATCGACAGGCGATGGCCAGCGGATGATTCGCTTCAACCCGACAATCAAGCCCGCCGCCGCCATAGCCAGCGCCAGAAGCCAGACGGCAACCGCCGATGCTGTGGGCCAGTCGCGGTTGGCGAAGAACTCCTCCCACAACACCTTGCCAATCAATTGCGCCTGCGGCCCACCCAGCAATGCTGGTATCACATACTCGCCTATGGCCGGGACGAACACCAGTGCCGCGCCGGCCGCCACTCCGGGCAGGGACAACGGCAGGATTACCCGGGCGAACACGACCAAAGGGCCGGCTCCCAGGTCCGCGGCAGCCTCCATCAGCGCCGGATCCAGCCGCGACAGCCGAGCATACAATGGTAATACCATGAAGGGCAGGTATGTATACACAATGCCGATATACATTGCGGTGTCGGTGTAAAGCAGGCGCGGAAGCCCCAATCCGTGCACGACCAACCCATCGTCCGCCAGCAACCCGATCCAGGCGTTGATGCGCATCAGGAAGCCGGTCCAGAACGGCAACATTACCGCCAGCAGCAGCGGGTTCTGCCAGCGCGGTGCAGCCCTGGCGATCGCCAGGGCCATGGGGAAACCCATCAACAGGCACACTGCGGTTGATATCGTGGCAACCTGCAGGCTGCGCAGCAGAGCATCGCGATAGATCGGATCACGAGCCACCAGAAACAGGTTGTCCAGCGTCAATCCCAAGCTGTATGGGGGAATCCCGTCCGCTGGCTGGGCCAATGCAATCAGCAAGACGATGCCAAGCGGGGCGGCAAGCACCAGCAGCAGCCAGCCAGCCGGCAACGCCAGCACCCACAGACGCAGGCCAGACGATTTTTGAGGCGTGCCGCGAGACACGGCCATTACTGCTCCGGCAACAGCATGCAGGCCTCCGGCAGCCAGCCAACTTGCACTTTACTTCCCGGCTCTATGGCTGCAGGCCGCAACCCGTGCGACAATGGGCGCTTGATTCGCAGCAATGAGGAATTGGACAGGCGGACCGAGACCGTCAGGGCATCGCCGGCATAAGCGGTTTCCACCACCACGCCGCTCAACTGGTTTGGCAACTCTGCGTCGTTCAGCCGCAGGCGCTCAGCCCGCAACGCCAGCAGTCCTGGTCCTGGCGGCCCAGCCGCCGACGCCTGCACCACGCTACCCAGACCTCGCAGCGTGACCAGGCCGTTATCGACCATACAGGGCAGGATGTTCGCCGCGCCGATGAACTCAGCAACAAAACGATCCGCGGGCGACTCGTAAAGCTCTCCCGGCGTGCCGGTCTGTACCAACCTGCCTTCGCGCATCACCCCTATGCGGTCGGCAATTTCCAGGGCTTCGTCCTGGTCATGTGTCACCAGGATGAAACTGATGCCCAGCGACCGGCGCAGCCGCACCAGTTCGCTCCGCGTGTCCCGCCGCAATGCCTGATCCAGCGCGGAAAGCGGTTCGTCCAGCAACAGCAGCCGTGGACGCGCAGCGAGGCTTCTGGCCAGAGCCACGCGCTGCTGCTGGCCCCCGGACAGCTTGTTCGGGCGACGTGCCGCAAAGCCTTGCAGGTGCACCAGCGCCAGCATCGCCTCGACCCGCTGGCTGATTTCCGCGCGCGTGACGCCCTGCTGCCGCAGGCCAAAAGCAATGTTTGCCGCCACTGACATGTGCGGAAACAACGCATAGGACTGGAACATCATATTGACCGGGCGTCGGTGCGGCGGCAACGCACACAGGTCGATGTCGCCCAGGATGATGTTGCCAGCTTCCGGCCGCACGAACCCTGCGATCGCGCGCAGCAGCGTTGTCTTACCGGATCCAGAGCCGCCCAGAAGCACGAACAGCTCATCGCGACGGACAGTCAACTGCAGCCGCTCCAGCGCCAGCGTTTCGCCGTAGCGCACGGTCAGTCCGGCAACGTTCAGCAGGTCGTCGGATGTCACGCTGATCCGCCGTCAGCCGCCGGCCTTGAACCGAGCCCACAGGCGGGTGCGTGCCCGATCGGTCGCTGCGCTGGACGGGCCGATGGTAAAGAACCGCGCCATGTCGTCACCGGGCGGATAAACCGCCGGGTTGTCCAGCAGCGCCGGCTGCACCAGCGCCCGGGTTGCGGGCACGGCGTTCGGATAGTGCGTTGCCTCGGTGATGCGGGCCATGATCTGCGGCTGCAGCAGGAAGTTGATGAACGCCAGTGCCTCTTGCCGGTGCGGCGCGTCGGACGGGATGGCCAGCATGTCGAAGCCTAGCTGCGCCCCCTCCTTGGGTGCCACATAGTTCACTTTCACGCCCTGCTTCGCCCGGGCCGAGGCTTGTGACACGTCTCCGGAGTAATCCAGCGCCAGGCACGCCTGCCCGGTCGCCAGAGCCTCCAGAGCGCCGCCACTGGCAAACTCGCGGATGTAGGGGCGTATCGCCATGAGCACCTTGGAGACTGCATCCATGTCATTGGCTGATCCGCCGTTGGGGTTGCGGCCGAGGAAGTGCAGCACCGACGGGACGACGTCGATCGCCGAGTCCATCATGATGATCCCGCATGGAGCAATTCGCTTGGCCCAAGCCGGATCCAGCAGCAGGGTCCATGAGTCGAGGGGGGCATCAGGCACCAGTGCACGGATCGCCCGCGGGTTGAGCCCAAGCCCGGTCGAGCCCCACAGGTAGATCGCACCATGGGCATTGCCTGTGTCGGCGGCTGCAACGCGTTGCATCAGCACCGGATCAAGGTTCTTCCAGTTCGGCACCTTGGAGCGGTCGATCGTTGCCAGCGCCCCCGCCCGGATCAGGCGCGAGAATGTCGGCTCGTTACTTGGCACAACGATATCGTAGCCCGAGTGGCCTGCAAACAGCTTGGCTTCCAGTGTCTCCAGGCTGTCAAACACATCATACTGCGTCTTGATGCCGGTCTGTCGGGTGAAGTCCGCTAGTACCGCCGGATCGATATAGTCGGTCCAGTTGTAGATGTTGACCAGCCTTTCCTGCGCCGACGCCGGCAGTACTCGCAAAACAACCAGCAAGACAAACAGAAGAAGCCAGCGCGGCATTATGCCGATCCTGGCGGGATGAAGGCGGCCTGGGTGCCGCCGTCCACCGGGATGGTCGTGCCGGTGACATAACGGGCGGCATCCGAAAGCAGGAACATCATGACATCCACGACATCGTCCGGCTGCGCGATCCGCCCCACTGGTGACACACCGGATGGGCGATAGCCTTTCGACGACACAGCGTCGGACACCGTACGAATCATCGGCGTGTCGACCGTGCCGGGCGCCAAAGCATTCACCAGGACACCGGATGGCGCCCACTCCGCCGCCATCACCCGACAAAGCTGCGACACTGCGGCCTTCGAAGCCGCATACGCGCCACTGACGACTTTTGGCCGCAAGGCCGCGATCGACGAAAGCAGCACAATCCGCGCCGGGTCTTCCGCGCTTGCCGCGCGCCGTAGCCGCGGCAACGCGCTTTGCGCACAGAGAAACGAGCCGCGCAGGTTGGTGTTCAGCACAAGGTCGAAATCCTCGACCGTCATGTCCGCCAACAATCCCGTTCGCAGCACGCCGGCGCTGCATACCAACGCGTTCAGGCGCTCGCCTATGTCGGCAAATGCGCCACGCACACTGGCTAGGTCCGAGACATCACACGCCACTGGGCGAAACCGCGCGCCGAAGGCGGCAAACCGGTCCTGCATGAAATCAAGCCGTTGGGGCGCATTGTCCAGGCCGAAGACGCGCCAGCCGCCCGCCAGCAGGCGCCGGCACGCGGCCTCTCCGATTCCTGAGGCCGCCCCTGTAACGGCGGCGATCCTGTCGCTCCCTTGTGGTTCCATGCTGATGTCTCCGCATCGTCTTCTGCCACGCTACACTGGCGTGCACGCCAGTTGAAGCGGCTCACGCCGCGGTCACCCGCACCCGATGCCACGCCGTGCACAGGTAGCCTTTGAAGTTCCACACGTCGGCGGGTTGTGCCGGCTGTGTCTGGCCGGCCGCATCCCACGCACGCGCTGTCAGTTCGTGCTCGCCGGGCGGCAAGTTCAACGTGGTCTCCCAGAAGGTCCAGCTCCATGGCGTCTCGGGCCGCACCGTCAACGCCGCCTGCTGCCACCTCGCACCGCCATCCGCACTGACATCGACCCGCTCAACCGACCTGCCGCAGGCGATCGCATAGCCTCGCACTGGCACCGGCCCCGCGTCCAAAACAGCGCCCGCCGTTGGTTCGCAGATCGCGGCGTTCAACGGCATTTCGTTGATCGTCATCCCGCGCGCCCAGTCGGCTGTCTCCGCCGTCAGGTCAGGCGGCATCAGCTTGTAGTCGGTCTGCTGCATCGGGTTGTCCGACGGATTGTCCTGCACCGTAATCCGGATGAGCCATTTCGGACTTCTGATCCCAGCGAACCCTGGCACCACCACACGCAATGGAAAGCCATGCTCGGGGGCAAGCGGTTCACCATTCATCGCGAACGCTAGCAGCACCTCTGGCGCCATCGCTTTGGCCATCGGGATCGACACACCGAAGCGCAGGCCGCCCTTGACTTCGTCACAGGCTTCGAATGCCACCTGCAGCGCCGGATCGGTATCAGCGCCGGCGGCCCTCAGCACGTCCGCGAGGGCAACGCCGGTCCAGGCCGCGTTGCCGATTGCGCCGGCGGACCATGGGTCGCCAATGACAGGCCGCCAGCGGTGCAGTTCCTCGCGCCGGTTGCCCGCACATTGCATCACGGCAATGACAGTTCGGATGGAAAATCCGTCATACAGGTCTTCCATGGACAGATTGAGCGGCCTTCAGGTCTTCCATGGACAGATTGAGCGGCCTTGCCACGCGCCCCTCAATCTGCAAGTGGTGTTCGTTAGCCGAGACGGTCGGCACCGGCCCATGGCTTCGCACGTAAAACCCGGCCTGCGGCGTGATGAAGTCGCGGCGCAGCCGTATCAGCGGTGGTTCGGCATTGAAGGGTGCCTGCGAGTGAATGATCAGCCCGAGCATCGGTACCTCCTGACAACACAACCGGTGCGTCAGCTCCGCGGTTTCCATGTATAGACTTTAATGCAGATCGTATGTGCCATGAAGATAACCCGATCTTGACTTTCTATTGGCAGAATTGGTCACCACTGCTTGTCCTGCTGAAATGGAGATGTCTAGATGCGTAAGCTACTTCTTGCACTTGCAGCGGTTGGTGGGCTGACAGCTTTAGCCGGTCAGTCGGCCACCGCTGCGCCGCTTGCGGCGGGTGTCCACGTGGCGCCCCCGCAACCGCTGGCGACCAACGTCGACTACTACTGGCACCGCCGCCACTGGCATCACCGTCATTGGGAACATGATCACTGGCGCTACTACGACTGATCCAGCCGCTCGATGATCGCCCGCGCCGAGATCCCCTCGGCGCGGAGTGATCGCACTGTTGCCGCCTTCTCCCGCTTCGCCAGGCGGCGGCCGGCGGCATCGAGCAGCAGTCGATGATGGGCGTAGTCGGGCGCCTTCCATCCCATCAGCGTCTGCAGCAGCCGGTGCAGATCCGTCGCGGGCTTCAGATCCTCGCCCCGTGTCACCAGCGTCACCCCCTGCAGCGCATCGTCATGGGTGACGCACAGATGATAGCTCGCCGGCGCATCCTTGCGGGACAACACAACATCTCCAAACCGCTCCGGTCGGCATGCAACGCGGCCTTCACCCTCCTCGGTGAAGAACAGGCCCGGCTGCAGCGCCGCCGTCGTGTCCAGGCGCAGGGCGAACCGCTCACCGGCAGCGATCCGCTGCTGCCGCTCCCACAGCGTCAAATTTCTGCAGGTTCCGGGATACAGCACGGCCCCATCCGGCCCGTGCGGGGCGGCCGCCGAGGCCGAGACCTCGCGCAATATGTCGGCCCGAGTGCAGAAGCAGGGGTAGACCAGACCCTGGTCGCGCAGGCGATTGAGCGCCAGGCGATATTCATCCAAATGCTCGCTTTGCACCCTTGGGACACCGTCCCACTGCAGACCCAGCCAACGCAGGTCCTCCTCAATTGTCGCCGCATACGCGGGTGTACAGCGAGCCGGATCAATGTCCTCCAGCCGCAGCAGAAACATTCCGTCAACCCGTCGCGCCCGTTTCCACGCGTTGAACGCGGCATAGGCGTGACCCAGATGCAGATAGCCCGTCGGGCTGGGCGCGAAGCGCGTGACAACCATCCGTGCTACTGTAATGCTTTGCCGCGAGAACGGGAGGTTGCCGTATGCCCACCCTCGAAGCGATCCACTGGGGGCCTGCTTCCAAGGCCAAACCCAAGCAGCTTGTGGTGCTTTGCCATGGGCTGGGCGCCGATGCGTTCGATCTGATCGACATCGCTCCATCCTGGCAGCACGCCTGCCCTGACGCCCTGTTCGCGTCGGTGCATGCACCTTTCCCGCACGATTCAGGCTTCGGCCGCCAGTGGTGGAGTGTGGCGGACCGCTCGCCGCCGATCATGGAAGCCGGCGCCCGCCTGGCCGCTACCTATTTGAACGGCTTCATCGACGCGGAACTGCAGCGGCTGGACCTCGCTGTCGAAGCCTACGCGATCATGGGCTTCAGCCAGGGTGCCATGATCTCGCTGTTCACCGGCCTGCGCCGCTTGGTTCCCCCGCGGGCTATCCTTGCATACTCAGGTGCGCTCCTCGCCCCCGAAACCCTGCCGGAGGAACTCGCCAACAAGGCCCCCGTCCTGCTGGTGCATGGTGAGGCTGATGAGGCGGTGCCCGTGTCACGCTCACACGACGCGGAGGCCGCCCTGCTCGCCGCCGGCGTGCCGGTAGAGGCGCACTACATCCCGCGACTGGGCCACGGCCTTGACGACACCGGGCTGTCGCTCGGAGCCCTCGCCCTGCAAAAAGGATTTTCGTGACGGAACGATGAAGTCGGGTATCGCCATTGCGACGCGGGTTGCGAGGCGTTTGCCGCTCTGTCATATATCGTGCAAGATTTCGGCGACGCACCACATCGGGTAGCTCAGGGGCAGCAGGTCCCCAGATGTAGTGAGCCGCGTGAAAGGGAGTCGCCTTTGGCCGACGGCGGATTGCAGTTTCCCGCTTTGGTGCTGGTCGCAGCGTTTTGCCTGGGCACTGGCCCGTGAGCCATATTCCCAGTCTGCAGACCCTCGTCCTGAATGCCGACATGCAGCCCTTGAGCTGGGGGCCACTATCCGTCTGGTCGTGGCAGGATGCGCTGGTCGCCGTCCTGCAGGAAAGGGTGAACGCCGTCATCAACTATGACGTGGAAGTGCATTCGACCCGGCAGTCCTTCCCGATCCCGTCGGTCGTTGCCCTGAAGCGCTTCCACAAACGCCGCAAGGTCGCCTTCACCCGCTATCACGTGTTCCTGCGCGACCGCTTTAGCTGCCAGTATTGCGGCGAAACATTGCCGGCGAAGGATTTGACCTTCGACCATATCGTTCCCCGCTCCAGGGGCGGGGTGACTACCTGGTCGAACGTCGTGACCTGCTGCCAGTCGGATAACCTGTTCAAAGGCAGCCGCTCGTTGAAGCAGTCTGGTCTGCGGCTGCGCAGCACGCCGGTGGAGCCGAGCCCGCACCAGATCGATGAAGCGGCGAAATGGCACGTCTCGCGCGAGAACCTGCATCGCACCTGGCTCGATTTCCTCTACTGGGACGCGGACCTGGAAGCTTAGTGCCCGATCGCAGAGAACGCGAAACGCGCTTCGCCGCGTGAATCGGCCACTTCAAGCCAAACTGACGTATCGCCCTTCACTGATGGGCGATACTAGAGCGGTGTCCGTTCGCTATGGCTCACAGACCCCTCTCTTCCTCGTTGTTTGATCGCGTGATTCACCGCATCGTGTGATGCCACCTACGCGGATCACGCTCTAAGCCGCACGGTGGCTCGCGATTTCTTCTATCCGGTCAGCACCTCGATCGAAGTGGACTTGATCAGCGCCAGCACCGGCACCCCTGGCGTAAGGCCAAGCCGAACCACTGCATCCGGTGTGACTCGCGACAACAGGCCGCCATCCGGCAGGCTGATCTCGATGATTACCGAGCGCCGCACCGGGTGCTGCACGATCCGACCTATGGTTCCAGGGATGATATTCTGCAGGCTGATGGCCTCGGGCGTCCGTCGAGCCAGGATCACTTCCCGCGCGGGTATGCGGATGCGGCAGGTTGCCCCGATCGGCCTATCCAGCAACGGCACCCAGAATGCCGCCCCGCCGCCCTGCAGCCGCGTCAGCGCCCGCGCCGTGACATGTTCCTCAACCCGGCAGATCAACAACCCGCCCGCTTCATCATCAAGCGCCAGCGGCAGGTCCGCTCGGGCAACGATTTCCGAGGCGCTGCCACAGGCGACCACCCGACCAGCATCGATCAGCGAAATGGCGTCCGCAAGCTGCGCGGTCTCATCCAACGCATGGGTGACATAAAGCACCGGCAGCTTCAGCGCGGTCTTCAGCCGGATCAGAAACGGCATGATCTCTGCCTTGCGCGCGGCATCCAGGCTGGCCAGCGGCTCGTCCATCAGCAGCAGATGCGGTTGCGCCAGCAAGGCGCGCCCGATCGCCACGCGCTGGCGCTCACCGCCGGACAGAGTGTGCGGCCGCCGCTGCAGCAGCCGCTCGATGCCAAGCAGGCCGACAATCTCATCGAAGCGGATGGAGCCCGGTTCAACCCGTCGCATGCCGAACCGCAGGTTTGTCTCCACCGACATATGCGGGAACAGGCGCGAGTCCTGGAACACCAGGCCGACACGCCGTCGCTGCGGCGGCAGCCAGATGCCGGTGCGAGTGTCCGCCAGCATCACCCCATCGACCTCGATGCGGCAGATGTCCGGACGCAGCAAGCCGGCGGTGGCATTGATGACCGTTGACTTGCCTGCGCCGGATGGACCGAACAGCACCGTGATCCCCGGCGAGGGAGCCTCGAACGCAAGATCCATCTGCATCGACGGAAAGCGGTGCTGCAGCATGAAGGCGAAACTCATCGCTCCAGGAGGCTCATCGCCCCAGCAGGACGTTCAATCGCCTGCCGATCCATTCCGACAGCAGCAAGCCGATCAGCGCCAGCACCAGCGACACCATCGAAAGCTGCGCCGCCTTGGCCTCTCCGCCCGGCACCTGCAGCGCCGCATAGATCGCCAGCGGCAGGGTCTGCGTCTGGCCCGGAATGTCGGCTGCAAAGGTAATGACAGCGCCGAATTCGCCGAGGCAGGTTGCATAGCCAACCACGGCGCCGACCAGAATGCCCGGGGACGCCAGAGGCAGCGTGACGTTGATCAGCCGGTCCAGCCACCCGGCCCCCAGGGTCCGGGCTGCCTGCTCCAGTCCGTTATCAATTGCGTCCAGCGACAGCCGGACCGAGCGGACCATGATGGGGAATGTCATCACGGCACAGGCCAGACTGGCGCCCGCTGTGGTGAATACCAGACGGATGCCAAACCATTGGCTCAGCAGGATGCCGACCGGACCACGTATGCCGAAGATGATCAGCAGCAGCCAGCCAGTGACCACCGGCGGCAGTACCATCGGCAGGTGCACCATGGCGCTCAGCACCGACCGGCCTGGAAAGCGGCCCCGGCTCAACACCCAGGCCACCAGCACGGCAGCCGGCAGACCGAAGCCCACAGCCCGTGCCGCGACGGCCAGGGTCAGCCAGACTGCTTCCCATTCCTCTGGTGACAGGATCGACATCGATCCGGTATAGCCGTGAACATACAGCGGTCATAGTGTCCGGTTTTGTCGATGCGCGAGCTGCGCGTTCAGCGCGTAAGCGGGCCCGTCAAGCCTCAGACCCGCCGCGGCACATTCATGTTCACCGTGACGTTCTTCCGCTGGGTGAAGCTTTCCAGCATGCCCTCCAGCGAGAACTCCCGGCCGATGCCGCTTTGCTTGTAGCCGCCATAGGAGTGGCCAGGCTGCTGGCCCAGCCCCTGGTTCACCTGCACCCACCCCGATTCAATGGCGTGCGCTGTGCGCAGCGCGCTGCCGATGTCATGGGTCCAGACATAGGCCGCCAGGCCGTAGTGGCTGTCGTTTGCCATACGGATGGCATCGGCTTCGTCGCGCCACGGGATTGCCACCAGCACCGGGCCGAAGATCTCCTCACGGGCCAGGCGCCAGTCGTTCGAGGTATCGGCGAACACCGTGGGAATAGCGAAATAGCCCTGCGCCAGCGGGCCGTCCCCGGGCGGCAGGCCGCCGAACACCAGGCGCGCGTCTTTGCGCTTCAGGCCGTCTTCAACGTAGCCGCAGACCTTGCGGAACTGCTTTTCGTTGATAATGCAACCAATGTCACTGATCTCTTCCAGCGGGTCACCCAGCTTGAGCGCCTGGGTCTTCGTCGTCAGCTTGTCCAGGAAGCTGTCGAAGATGTCCTGATGCAGGAACAGCCGCGATCCCGCGGTGCAGGACTGGCTCTGGCGGGTAAAGCGCATGCCGGCGATCACCCCATCCACCACCCAGTCTTCATCGGCGTCCGGGAAGACGATGGACGGGCTCTTGCCGCCAAGTTCCAGCGATACCGGAACAATGCGATCGGACGCCGCCCGCATGATGATCTTGCCCACTTCGGTGGAGCCGGTGAAGGACAGCTTCTGGATGATCGGATTTTGCGCCAGCGGCCCGCCGCATTCCTCGCCCAGGCCGGTCAGGACGTTCAGCACGCCGGGCGGCAGAAACTCCTGGCAGATCTCCGCCATCAGCAGTACGCCCAAGGGCGCATCCTCAGCCGCCTTCAGCACCAGGGTATTCCCTGCGCACAGCGCCGGCGCGATCTTCAAGGCGCCCAGCAGGACGGGGGCATTCCATGGGATGATCGCACCAACCACACCCAGCGGTTCACGGCGCGTGTAGCTCAGGACGTTCTCACCCAGCGGAATGGTCTCACCCTTCAGCTCACTGGCCAGGCCGCCGAAATAGCGGAAGATGTCGGCTGTCAGCGTTGCCTCCGGACGCGCCTGGGTACGCAGCGCATTGCCGGTCTCCTCGGCGATGATGCGCGCGAGTTCTTCAATGCGCGCCTCCATTGCCTCGGCGATTCGCAGCAGTAGCCGGCCGCGCTGACGCGGCGCGACCTTGCTCCAGGCCGGAAAGGCCTTATCGGCCGCCTGCACCGCGCGGTCGACATCGGCCTTGGCGCCGCGCTGTATCACTGCGATTGACGTGCGCCGCGCAGGGTTTTCCACCGTCAGGGTTTCGCCCGAGGCGCTGTCGGCCCAGGCACCGTCAATCAGCATGCGCATATGCCGAGGCTTGCTGCCGTTGGTGTTGTCGCCAGTTGCGGAACGGGGCTGCTCGGTAATTGACATCTGCGGGTCTCCTCCGCGGCAGGTTTGCAGTCATGTTGGGCGCCAGTGGCGGCATTACCCGCGCATCAGGCTTCACCGACTCTGGATGCTAGGCAAGGTGAGGGATGACATCGGATGCCAGCAATGCAAGCGTTTCAGCATCGTTGCCGAACGCGCCGGCGATCAGCATGTCGACACCGGCATCGCGGTAGCGGCCGGCGAGGTCTGTCATCTGAGTCACGGTTCCTGCGAAGCCGCGGAACGGATCTGTCGCGCCTAGCCGTTCTCGTTTAGCTGCCAATGCCGCTTCATCGCGGGCCAGGAGAAGGCCAGTCAGGGCGGTCTTCTCGATCGAGTTGTAGTCCCGGCCTTCGGTTTGGCAGTGGCCCCGCAGGATGTCGAATTTCGCCTTCACCCCGGCCGGGTCGCCGAAGACATTGCAGGCGTCCGCCAGACGGGCGACCACGCGCAGGGTCAGTTGTTCACCGCCGCCGGCAATCATGATCGGCGGTTTGCGGGCCGGCTTTGGTTCCAGGATTGCGTCTTGAACATGGAAATATTTGCCGTGGAAGGTGGTGCGTTTCTCAGTCCACATCGCCAGGATCAGACGAACCGCTTCTTCCATCTGGCGTATCCGCACCGCGGGCCGCTCGGGAAATTCCCAACCGTATTGACGGTATTCAACATCATGCCAGCCGGCGCCGATGCCCAGTGTCATGCGTCCGTGGCTGATCAGGTCAACGCCGGCGGCAATTTTCGCGAGATGCGCCGGATTGCGGTAGGCGACGGATGAAACCAATGTTGCGAGACGGATGCGGCTGGTCACCGCGGCCAGCGCGGACAAGGCGGTCCAGCTCTCGATGAATGGTTCGTCGGGCGCGCCCACCATTGGGATTTGGATCAGGTGGTCCATCACCGAGAACCAGGTGAAGCCATTGGTCTCAGCCCACTGCGCCTTGGTTTTGAGGCCATCGAAGGCCTCGGCCGGATCTGGGCCGAAGATGAATGACGGATTGTGGATACCGAACTTCAACGGAAATCTCCTGCTTATCGTTCTGCGTCGGTCGCCCGCCGGCCATGGGTGATGTCATCCAGCCTGGCCTTGAGATCCGGCGGCAACACCCCTTTGTCCGCCGCCGCCAAACAATCCGCAAGCTGTTCGGGGCGGCTGGCGCCGACGAGTGTGCGGTGATTGCCGGATTGGAAAGCACCCAGGACAAAGTCATGGTTGCCATGCTGATGCCGGCTTCGGCGGCAACAGGCCTCAGCGCCTCGATTATCTCGAACTCCCTTCGTTCCTGATAGCGGCGAGCGGCAGTGCCAAGTGACAAACACCGCCCGCTTGAACCTTGTTTCGCACCTGGCGTGGCCCAGGCTCTGGCAATTCACGTTCGACAAGCTCAAACGCGTGAAGTCACCGGTTGCAACAACACGATTGTCCAGACACGAAGATCCGTTGTCATGCCGGTTCGGGGTAATCTGCGCCGATCGCCGTTGCCGCCCAAGTATCAAGATCGTTTCGTTGATCCTCCATTTCCGCACGGATGCGGACGACTGCATCGCGTCCCAGCGCCAGCCGGAACGGCGGCTTGTTGGATTGCACCGCCCTGATGATCGCCTCCGCGGCCCGCATCGGGTCGCCCGCCTGGCGTCCGTCGTTGGTGATATTTTCCTTCCGTCGCCGTCCCGCGGTTGGCGCGTAGGCTTCGATCGTGCGCGCCGACTGCCGCAACGACCGCCCAGCGAAGTCGGTGCGAAAGCCGCTTGGTTCCACCACCATCACGCCGATTCCCAAAGGCTTGAGCTCCTTGCGCAGCGCGTCGGACATGCCTTCGACAGCAAACTTGGTCGCGGAATAGAAGCCGGACCCGGGGGCTGCCATGCGGCCGCCGACCGATGAAATGTTGATGATGTAGCCGCTTTCGCGGGCGCGCATGCCAGGTAGAACTGCCTGCGTCATCGCAACTAAACCAAAGAAGTTCGTGTCGAACAATGCGCGCATTTCAGCGTCGTTGGCTTCCTCGACAGCGCCGCGATAGCCGTAGCCAGCGTTGTTCACCAGCACGTCAATGCCGCCAAAGCGAGCCTCGGCCTGCTGCACCGCCTCGGCAATCTGTGCGCTGTCCGTAACGTCAAGCTTTAGGGCCAGAGCCAAATCGGCATGGCTCGTGGCAATGTCGGCGACGGACTGTGGGTCGCGTGCCGTAACCACTGCGTTCCAACCGTTCGCCAGAACCGCCTTCGCAAGCGCGCGGCCCAAGCCAGTGGAACAGCCGGTGATAAACCATGTTCTCATAAAGGTATTCTCTTCAAGAATGGTTGGCTCGGCACCGTAGCGTTGGTCAGTTGAGTCGCCTCGCGGAACCTGGGTTGAGCAGGGCGCCCCCAAGCTGATCAGCGTGTTGCGGATTCAGCGCAAAGGCAACCTCAAACCCGTCCGTTGTCCCCAACTTCAGGATCAGGCTGTCGCCTGTTTCACGTTGTTCCAGTTTCCATTTGCCGAGTTGTTGCACGACGCGCATCGAGCCGTCGGGAAAACGCTCATCGAGTGCGGATTGCAACATTCGCGGCAGTGTCATCATCAAACCTGACAAGTCTTCAACCGGCAGAACGATGCGGTGCGTTGCCCCAGCGTGGTTGGCAAGGTCAAGGCGGATGTGGGTGCCACCGGGCAGCACGCTCCATGTCGTCAGCCGCTGGGCTTCTGTGGGCAGCGCATCTGGTATCGCGATATCGATTGTATTCTCCCGGACTTCGCTATTCCTGTTAGTATATAACGAGGACGAAGCCACCTGTCCATTCAGGGCCCTGCTGGTCCGGTGGGATTGAGCAGTAACTGCGTAAACAAATCAGCCTGCTTCCCGTGCCGCAGTATCCATGTGTATATAGCGACCAAGGCAGGAGGACCCTATGGAACACGAACGTCAGCATTACGTAGATGGAAGCTGGGTTGAGCCACTGCAGCCGCGGTTGCTTGGTGTTGTTGATCCGTCAACAGAGGAAGCATTTGCTCACATTGCCGTGGGCGGAGCCAAGGATGTGGATCGCGCGGTTGCCGCCGCCAAAGCCGCATTCCCGGCTTTTTCCCACACCTCGCGCAAGGACCGCCTGGACCTGCTGCGGGCAATCCTGTCCGAGTACAACAAGCGGCGCCAGGACATCGCGGCAACGCTGTCACAGGAAATGGGCGCACCTTTGAAATTCGCCCTTGAGCAGCAGGCAGCCACCGGCACAGCCCACCTCACCCGCATGATCGAGGTTCTGGAAACTTATCCATTCGAAGCTGTTGAAGGCGGCACCTTGATCGCGCGGGAGCCGATCGGCGTGGTCGGGCTGATCACCCCCTGGAACTGGCCGATCAACCAGATTGTCTGCAAGGTGGCACCTGGCATCGCTGCCGGCTGCACGATGGTGCTGAAGCCTTCTGAGGTCGCGCCCCTGAACGCCATCATTTGGTCGGAAGTGATGCACGCCGCCGGCGTGCCGGCCGGTGTCTACAACATGGTCCAGGGTGAAGGCGGCGTTGTCGGCGCGGCGATGTCCTCGCATCCGGATATCGACATGATGTCCTTCACCGGTTCCACCAGAGCCGGCATCCTGGTCGCACAGGCAGCCGCGACCACGGTGAAGCGCGTCTGTCAGGAGCTTGGTGGCAAATCCGCCAACATCCTGCTGCCGGACGTGGACTTTAAAACAGCCGTGACCAAGGGCGTACTCGGCATGATGAGCAATAGCGGACAGTCATGCAACGCGCCAACGCGCATGTTTGTGCCAGCCGACCGTCAAGAGGAGGTTGCGGCTATTGCCAAGGCAGCGGCCGAGCGCGTTGTGGTGGGACACGTCGATGACGCCTCCACGACGATCGGCCCGGTGGTCAGTGAGGTTCAGTACAACAAGATCCAACGCCTGATTCAGGCTGGACTCGATGAGGGCGCGGAACTGGTGACAGGCGGTCCGGGCCGCCCAGAGAACCTCAACCGCGGCTACTTCGTCCGGCCGACGGTCTTCGCCAACGTGCGCAACGACATGACCATCGCGCGTGAAGAAATCTTCGGACCGGTACTGTCGATTCTTCCCTACAGGAACGAGGCGGATGCAGTTCGTCTGGCAAACGAAACCGTCTATGGCCTGGCTGCGTACGTCCAGTCGTCTGATCTGCAGCACGCCCGGCGCGTAGCCGCGGAAATGCGAGCGGGCAACGTCTATGTCAACTATCCGGCCTTCGACAGCGCGGCCCCGTTCGGCGGCTACAAGCAGTCCGGCAACGGCCGGGAGTATGGCAAGTGGGCACTCGACGATTTCACCGAAATCAAAGGTATCGTCGGTTACGAAGCCGCCTGAAGCGTATGGGGATCCCGGTGGTCCGGGATCCCCCTTGTCGGCGGCCCAGGCTGAATCAGTGCAGTGTCTCCTTGGCCGCCCGGTCCAGGCTGCCATAGTTCGCTATGGTCGCCATCCCCTGGACATGCCAGGACTTGACGGCAAAGGAAACTGCCTGCCCCTCCGGCGTCCGCAGGGTCAGCACAAGGTCCCGGCCATTTCCCACCCGCTCCATGCTCCAACTGTCCAGCGGGTGCACGGTTGCGCTGTCAGGGGATCCCGGAATGGCGGTGAGCATCGTGTTCAGCCAGCACGCCGGCAACGACACAGTGACCGCCTGCCCGTTCTGGTCACGCACGCGCAGCCGCAGGCGCGTTCCGTCTGTCGACAGTCGCACGCCGATCAGTTCTGTTGCGTCCATCATCCGCGAGCCGCCTGAAGCGCCTGCCAGATGCGATGCGGTGTCGCCGGCATGTCGATATGCATGATCCCCAACCCCGCCAGTGCGTCGACCACGGCGTTCATCGTCGCCGGCAGCGATCCGGCGCACCCGGCTTCGCCGCAGCCCTTCGCCCCCAGCGGATTGGTGCGGGCCGGCACCGGATGGCTCAGGAAGCCCAGTCCGGGAAAGTCGTTTGCCCGCGGCAGGGCATAGTCCATATAGGAACCGGTCAGCAGTTGGCCGTCGTCGTCATAGCTCACCATTTCCATCAGCGCCTGCCCGATACCTTGGGCAATGCCGCCATGTGCTTGTCCTTCCACCAGCATCGGGTTCACCAGCACGCCGAAATCGTTGACCGTGGCATAGCGTATCACTTCAACGACGCCTGTCTCCGGATCCAGCTCGATCTCGGCGATGTGGCAGCCGTTGGGAAATGCCGACGGCACGCCCTTGAACACGTGGCTCACACCCAATGTTCCCGGCACGTCGCTCGGCAGGTCCCCGGTCAACCGCAGGCGCTCCGCCAGGTCCATGATGCCGATGCTGCGGTCCGTCCCGGCAATGGTGAAGCGGCCCTGAGAGAACTCGATGTCTGCAACAGCAGCCTCTAGGAAATGCGCCGCCGCCTGCTTGCCGCGCTGGATCACGATCTCACTCGCTTCAACGATGGCACCGCCGCTTTGCATGATCGAGCGGGAGCCGCCGGTGCCGCCACCGGCCGCAAGCTGATCGGAATCGCCCTGCAGCAGCTTGATCCGGTCAAACGGGACGCCCAGGCGATCCGCCAGCACCTGCGCAAACGGCGAAGCGTGTCCCTGACCGTAATCCAACGTACCGGTGATGATCGTGACGGCGCCATCGTCCTCGAACCGGATGCCGCCCATTTCATTCCCAGTGTCCGCGGTGACTTCCAGATAATGGCCGATGCCACGGCCCCTGATCTTGCCGCGGGCTTCCGTCGCAGCTCGTCGGCCTGGAAAGCCGTCCCAGTCCGCAGCGATCAACGCCCGGTCAAGGATAGCGGGAAACGCCCCGTCATCATACACCATGCCCGAAGGTGCCTGATACGGCATATGCTCGGGCTGAATATGGTTGCGCCGGCGCAGCTCGACCCGGTCGATCCCCATTTCGCGCGCGGCCGTCTCGACCAGGCGCTCCATGTAATAGTTTCCCTCCGGACGGCCTGCCCCGCGATACGCCCCAACCGGCGTGGTGTTGGTGAACATGCACTTCGTTGAGACCTGGACCAGCGGCGTGGCATAGACGCCGATGATGTTCTTCACCGTGTTCAGCGTCGGCGGAATCGTGGTGGCATTGCTCAGCCACGCCCCCAGGTTGCCGTAGCCGGTCACCCGCACCGCAAGAAATTTTCCCTGCGCATCCAACGCCAGTTCGGCCAGCACTTCGTGGTCCCGGCCATGGCTGTCGGACATGAAGCTTTCTGAGCGCTCATCCGTCCACTTCACCGGCCGCCCCAAGGTGCGCGCCGCATGCAGCAGGCACACATACTCCGGATACGCTGACGCCTTCATGCCGAACGAACCGCCGACGTTGCCAGTCAGCACGTGCAGCTTCTCCACCGGCACGCCCATGATGCCGCTCAACAGGGCCCGCTGGCCGAAGACGCCCTGGCAGCCCAGGCGAAGCACAAGCCGGTCATGCGCGGCTTCATATTCGCCGATGGCTGATCGCGGTTCCATCGGGCAGACGACGATCCGGTTGTTGCGCAGTGACAGCCGGGTCACATGCGCGGCCTGCGCGAACGCCGCCGAGACTTGCTCGATGTCGCCGAAATGGTAGTCCATGCACACATTTCCCGCTGCATCCTCGTGCAGCAAAGGCGCACCCTCCGCCGCCGCCTCACCGGCCGTCATCACCGCCGGCAGTGCGTCGATCTCGGCGAACACGGCCTCGGCGGCATCCTTCGCCAGCTTGCTGGTTTCCGCCACCACCATGGCGATCGGCTCGCCGACATACCGCACCCGCCCGGTTGCCAGCGGCGGCTGAGGTGGTCGTGGTGTCGCCGATCCGTCGTGGTTCTTGCCGGCACTCGCTGGCATGGTGCGCACGCCGGCAGCCGCCAGATCGTCAGCCAGGATAACCGCATGCACGCCCGGCATCGCCCTGGCGGCCTGGGCATCGACATGGGTGATCACGCCGTGCGCCAGCCGGCTGCGCACCATCACGGCATATAGCTGGTCCGGCCGGGTCAGGTCGTCGGTGTACTGGCCTTCGCCACGCAGCAGCACAGGGTCTTCCTTGCGTGACACCGGTTGGCCGATCGCGAATCGGCCGGCTGTCAGCGAGGACGGATCGAATGTGACGTTCATAAGGATTAAGGGTTCCGTAAAGCCTGCTCACGCAATATCCAATAGGATATAGCGGCCGGGCGCAACCGCGGCTCAGTCCGCGGCCTCTGCCAGTTGGGCGACCTCCGGCTTCTGCAATGCCGCCAACAATGATGTGACACTGGCAGATCGCAGCGGCAGGAAGCGCTTGGCGGCGTGGCGACAGAACGACTTCAGCGCCGTCGCCGCCGCGTGGCTGATGCAATCCACCGGGAACAGCGCAACGTCACACCGGCTGGTCAGTCCGGGCAGTAGATTCAGGTGGTGTTCGACGCCGCCATCATGATGCAGGAAGCCGGCACCCAGACCCTCCACCAGGCCCCGCATATGGCCGATCTGGTTCGGCCGCCCTCCAACATACAACACGGTCAGACCGTCCAGCCGCGGCGGCGCCCCCTCAGCCGCTTGGGAGGCGAACGAGGTCTCGATCGCCTGCAGCTCCTCGTGCATGGCGGCGCCGGACACCTCAGCAGCCAGCCGGTTGGCTCGTTCTGCGTCCCGTTCGCCCTGCACCGCAGCCAACCGAAACTCCAGTGCCTCGCGCCGGCGGGTCTCTGTCACCAGGCGCCGCTCGCGGTCGCAGATCAGGTCCTGCAACCCGCCGTCCTCCGCCGGCCGTCCGTCGCCTGGACTTGCCTGGATCCGGTCGGCCAGCGCCTGACGCAACGCGTTGATCTGGCTGTCGCGGCGGACAACCGCCTCGTGGAAAGCCTGCTGCTGGCGTTCCAGCTTGGCTTCCAGCGCGGCCTTTTCCGTCTCCAGGACCCGCAGCCGTCTGACATCCGCCCGGTTCGCCGATCCGACAAGGTGCGACAGCATATGCACCTCGCCGAACGCCTCGCGGATGATCGCCTGGTTCGCCAGCGGATGCGTCAGCGTCGCCCAGTAGGCGCCCGGGATATCCCCGGATTGCACGGCGTCATGCCACATCGCCTGAACTGCATCGGTAGAGCCCGCCCTGGCAAACCGGCTGACCGCCAGCTTATGGCGATGATCCAGCGCCTTCTGCAGTTGGCGTGCGGGCTCATCGTGCTGGCCGGCGAGACCAACGGCAATGCCATGCAGTTCATGGTCGTTGTAATCGCCGGTGACAACGCCTGCGCGGCGCAGCGTCTGGCGCAGCTCATGCACCGAAAGGCATGTGCCGACGATGGAGCAGTGCAGGTTGGTGTTGAACTCCCAGATCTTCGTCCGCCGCCGGATTGGCTCGCGCCGCACCAGCGTGGGCGGGATGCTGCTCAGATCGAACAGCCGCAGCGGGATCTTGTTGTCCGCCGCCGTTCTGATCGCGATTGGAAGGCCGGGTCCGCTCATCACCATTTCCTCGATCCGCGTTCATCCCATTTGGATATGACGACTCGCCAGCCTGGCGCATCCGTCGTAGTATCTGGCGGGCTATAACGATAGTGGCCCATCGGGCCGCCGCTGCCAAGCGGCAACCGTATCGGCTGCCGCCCGATATCGCGGACTTAACGACAAAGGAGGAACCAACATGGATGCTATCGCGCTCGATGCCAGACTGCATCACGCCGCCGACTTCTTGAACCGCAAAGCCGGCATGCTGATCGACGGCAAGCTTGTCCAGGCCGCGTCCGGCAAGACCTTCCCGGTCTACAATCCTGCTAGCGGGACGGTGATTGCCAATGTGCCAGAGGCCGACAAGGCCGATGTCGACCTTGCCGTCGCCGCTGCGCGGCGCGCCTTCGATGAAGGCGTCTGGGCCAAGATCGGCCCCTCGGGCCGCGGCAAGATGCTGTGGAAGCTCGCCGACCTGATCGAGCGCAACCTTGAGGAACTGGCGGAACTGGAATCGATCGACAACGGCAAGCCCTATGCCGTCGCCCGCGTCGCCGACCTGCCGCTGGCCGTCGACATGTTCCGCTACATGGCCGGTTGGGCAACGAAGATCACCGGCACCCAGTTGCCGTTGTCCCTGCCAGGCGAATACCTTTCCTACACGGTGCGTGAGCCGGTGGGCGTCGTCGGCCAGATTATCCCGTGGAACTTCCCCCTGCTGATGGCGGCATGGAAGCTCGCCCCCGCCTTGGCCGCAGGCTGCACCGTGGTGCTGAAGGCTGCCGAGCAGACGCCGATGTCAGCCCTGCGTCTGGCAGAGCTGTTCCAGGAAGCCGGTTTCCCGAACGGCGTGGTCAACATCCTGACCGGCTTCGGCGAGACGGCAGGCGCAGCCATCGCCGCGCATCCCGATGTCGACAAGGTGGCGTTCACCGGCTCGACCGAAGTGGGCAAGCTGATCGTCAAGGCCGCGGCCGGCAACCTCAAGAAAGTGACCCTGGAACTGGGTGGAAAATCCCCAGCCATCATCCTGCCCGACGCCGACCTTGATCTCGCCATCGCCGGTGCAGCCAATGCCATTTTCTTCAACCACGGCCAATGCTGCTGCGCCGGATCGCGCCTTTATGCGCACCAGTCGGTGTATGACCGCGTCGTCGCCGGCATCGCCGACATCGCCGGCAAGATCAAGGTGGGTCCGGGTCTGGATCCGGTGACGGAAATGGGGCCGCTGGTGTCCGACGAACAGTTCTCCCGCGTCACCGGCTATATCGAGGACGGCCGCCGCTCCGGCGCACAGGTTGCCGCCGGTGGCAACCGGGTCGGCAACCTGGGCTACTTCGTCGCACCCACCGTGCTGGAAAAGACCACACCCGACATGAAGGTCATCCAGGAGGAGATCTTCGGGCCGGTCGTCTGCGCCCAACCATTCGACGACGACGGGCTGGAGGCGATCGCCAAGCGCGCCAACGACACGATCTATGGCCTCGCCGCCAGCGTCTGGACCCGCAATGGCGGCACCGCCCACAAGCTGGCCAGCCGCATCCGTTCCGGCACCGTCTGGATCAACTGCCACAACGTGTTCGACGCCTCGCTGCCGTTCGGCGGCTACAAGCAGTCCGGCTGGGGCCGTGAGATGGGGGCGGAGGTGCTGCACAACTATACCGAGGTTAAGGCCGTCACCGCGGCGCTTTGATTAGAGCAACATCAGCCTGACTGGAATAGTCGGGCTGATAAAGTTGCTCGCGAAACAATGGGCTAGACCGCGCTGACTGTTTCAGTCAGCCTGAAAGCGGTCTAGCATGCGGCGGGCGCGCTGCCTCGCCCGCCGCCTTGGCGCCTGTGGCGCGCCGGTCGACAGCCGGCGCTACCTGCGCTATATCTAAAAAGGAATAGCGCAGAAGGATTGTAGCAATGAATGTCATGACACAGGTGCATCCGTTTCTTGACGGCAAGACCAAGCGCATGCTGATCGGCGGCAAGTGGCTGGAAGCTGCCTCCGGCAAGACCTTCGATACCCGCAACCCGGCCACCGGCGAGATCCTCGCGCACGTCGCCGAAGGCGATGCCGAGGACATCGACCGCGCCGTCGCCGCCGCCCGCGACGCCTTCAATGGCCCATGGAGCAAGTTCAAACCGGCAGAACGCCAGCGCCTGCTGCTGAAGCTGGCCGACCTCGTCGAGCGGGACATTGAGGAGTTCGCCGCGCTCGACACCCTCGACATGGGCGCGCCCATCACCCGCACCCGCGCCAACAAGGCCCGCGCGTTGGGCATGCTGCGTTTCTATGCAGGTATGGCAACAGCGCTGCACGGTGAGACCATCAACAACTCCCTGCCTGGCGAGATCGTCTCCTTCACCCTGAAGGAGCCTGTGGGCGTGGTTGGTGCCATCATCCCCTGGAACGGTCCGCTGACCGCGTCGATCTGGAAGATTGGCCCCGCCTTGGCCACCGGCTGCACGGTGGTGCTGAAGCCGGCCGAGGAAGCACCCCTGACGCCGCTGCGTCTGGCCGAGCTGTGTCAGGAAGCAGGAGTACCACCCGGCGTGGTGAACGTGGTGCCCGGCTTCGGTGAGACCGCCGGCGCGGCCCTCGCGTCCCATCCGGACGTCGACAAGGTGGCGTTTACCGGGTCACACCTGACCGGACAGTCGATCATCCGCGCCTCGGCCGGTAACCTGAAGCGCGTCTCGCTGGAGCTCGGCGGCAAGTCGCCGGATATCGTCTTTGCCGACGCCGACCTGAGCCAGGCGGTGCCGGGTTCCGGCATGGCGGTGTTCGCCAACTCCGGCCAGATCTGCAGCGCCGGCACCCGGTTGTTCGTTGAGCAGAAGATCTACCAGGAGTTCGTCGGGCGCGTCGCGGACTTCAGCAAGACCTTGCGCGTCGGCGACGGCAGCGACCCCGAAACCCAGGTCGGTCCCCTGGTCTCGGAAGAACAGTTGACCCGGGTGACAGGCTATCTGAGCATCGGCCGCCAGGAGGGTGCCCGGCCGCTGTCGGGCGGTGAGCGACTCTCCGAGGGCCCGCTGGCGAAAGGCTACTTCGTGCCGCCGACGGTCTTCGCCGATGTGCGTGACGACATGCGGATCGCGCAGGAGGAAATCTTCGGCCCGGTGATCTCCGCCATTCCCTTCACCGACATCGAGGAGGTGATCGAGCGCGGCAACAAGACCCAGTTCGGCCTCGGCAGTGGGGTATGGACGCGCGACGTCGGCAAGGCGCACCGCCTGGCCAAGGCAATCCGCGCGGGCTCCGTCTGGATCAACTGCTACCAGGCGATGGACCCGGCGGTGCCGTTCGGCGGCTATAAAATGAGCGGCTACGGCCGCGAGTCCGGCGTCCAGCATCTTGAGGAATACCTGAACGTCAAGTCGGTCTGGATCAAGACCGACTGACGCTCTTGTATTATTCAGCCTCCTCTCCAACCATCGATGGATGAGAAGGAGGCAACGATGGACGTGAAAACCTATCCCGTCGTCCGCAGCGACGCCGAATGGCGCCGCCTGCTGACGCCGGAGCAGTTCTATGTGATGCGTGCCCACGGCACCGAAGCGCCCGGCACCTGCGCCCTGCTGGCCGAAAAGCGCCCGGGACGGTTCACCTGTGCCGGCTGTGAGACGCCTTTGTTCGAGACCAGGCTGAAGTTTGAGAGCGGCACTGGCTGGCCAAGCTTCAACGACCCGATCGAGGAATCGGTCGAGATGTCGGTTGACCGCAGCCACGGCATGCTCCGCACCGAGGTCCACTGCGCGACTTGCGGCAGCCACCTCGGGCACGTGTTTCCGGACGGTCCGCCGCCGACCCACCAGCGGTACTGCATCAACGGCGTCGCCATGAACTTCCAGCCTGACCAAGGAGCCGCATGACCCATCCCGCCCTGACTTCCGGCCGGACCGCCGTCATCACGGGCGCCGCCAGCGGTATCGGCCTTGCCGCGGCAACCCGCTTCGCCGGCATGGGAATGAACGTCTGCCTCGCCGATCTGCCGTCCGAGGCTTTGAACAAGGCGGCTGCCACCGTTGCCGCCGCGTCTGCCTCCGGGGCAGCAGTGCTGACGGTGCCCACCGACGTCAGCCAGCTAGAGTCCGTGCAGGCTCTGCGTCAGGCTGCCTTCGGCAAGTTCAACGATGTCGCCGTGCTGATGAACAATGCCGGCACCGCGCCGGGTGGTGGGCCGTTTGAGCATATCGACCGCTGGCGCCGCGTGCTGGAGGTCAATCTGTGGGGCGTCATCAACGGCGTGCAGACCTTCACCCCCACGATGCTGGCGCAGCAGCGGGAGTGCGCAATCATCAACACCGGCTCCAAGCAAGGGATCACCTGCCCGCCAGGGGATACGGCCTATAACGTCAGCAAGGCTGGCGTGAAGGTGCTGACCGAAGCCCTCGCGCACAGCCTGCGCAATGAGGAAGGCGGCAGGATCACCGCGCATCTTCTGGTGCCGGGCTCCACCTTCACCGCAATGACGAGGGGCGGCCGCAGCGAGAAGCCGCCTGGCGCCTGGACCCCGGACCAGGTGATCGACATGCTCATCGCGGGTATGAACCAGCGCGACTTCTACATCATCTGCCCCGATAACGAGGTGACCCGGGAAACCGACAACAAGCGGATCCTTTGGGCGGCGCAGGACATCACCCGGAACCGCCCAGCCCTGTCGCGCTGGCATCCCGATCACAAGGACAGCTTCGAGGCGTTCCTCAAAACGCCGGAGGTATAAGCGCAAGCTGCGCTTTTTCTGGCACCCGACATCTGTGTGTACAGTGGTCGGCACGCCTGGTCTCCGAGCCGGACGCTCCGGTCTGAGCATTCGCAACGGCAACTGGGAGATGGCGGTGCTGCTGTGCTAAGGCATCTGCCATGACCAGCCAGTTTACCGTGTGGCACCACGAGCAGATCGGGTCCACCAACGACGAAGCACGCCGATTGGCCGATGCGGGCGCACCTCACGGCACTGTTGTCCACGCCGACGAGCAAACGGCTGGCCGGGGCCGGATGTCCCACACCTGGTTCAGCCCTCCCGGCAACCTCTATATGTCAATCCTGCTGCGAACCGGTCAGCCCGCCCACCGCTCAGCCGAATTGGGATTCCTCGCCTCCCTCGCCGTTGCGGACACGGTGGAGACCTTGCTGCCAAGGAACAGCCGCGCGACGCTGAAATGGCCAAACGATGTCTTGGTCAACGGCGGTAAGATCGCTGGCATCCTGCTGGAGCACGCCAATGATGCCATCATCATGGGCGTCGGCCTGAACGTGCTGCAGGCCCCGGCGAACCTTCCGTACAAAACCACCACGATTGTCGCCAACGGCGGCATCGCCTCGGTGGACGGCGCGCGCGATATCCTGCTCGACCGGCTTGGCCGCCATCTGTCGGCATGGCAGACCAACGGTTTCGCCCCGCTGCGCGAACAATGGCTCAACCGGTCCTTTCCGATCGGCGCTGCGATCCGGGCGCATGTCGGCGGCCAGCCGGTCGCTGGCCAGTTCGGCGGTCTCGATGTGGACGGCGCGCTGCTGCTGGATACGCCGCAAGGCCGGCAAAGGATTGTTGCTGGGGATATTGCTGCGGCGGAGGAATAGCGGCGCGTTCGGCAGCCAGGCGTTTGCACACGGTGCGGCCTGTGGCACTCTCGGCTCAACCTGACAAACCGTCCAAGATCAAACCCCATGCCCTTGTCTGCCTATCGCGTTCTGCAACTCGGCACCGGTGTCGGGGTGGACTACTGCGGCAAGCTCTTCGCCGACTTTGGCGCCGATGTCATCAAGCTGGAACCGAGTGGTGGCGACCCTCTCCGGTCGTTTCCACCAATCCTGAGCAACGGCGAAAGCGGACTGTTCGCCTGGCTCAACACCAACAAACGCAGCGTGCCCGAGACACCGCAGGCGCTTGCCGGTCTTCTGCAGGACGCCGACCTGCTGCTGGACGGCCGCTCAGACCGCGGGCTTGCCTGGCACCAGGCGCTGCGGCTGCAGCGGCCGGACTTGGTGATCACCAGCCTGTCCTGGTTCGGCGACCTTGGTCCCTATGCCGATTTCGCCGCCACGGAGGCTGTCATCCATGCCCTGGGCGGCCTGGTTGCCCTGACCGGACGCGCTGAGGGGCCGCCCATCCTGCCGACTGATTGCCAGACCGCCATTCTGGGCGGCCTCGCCGCCTTCATCGCCTCTGCCGCCGGACTCTATGGCCGCGCCTCCGGCGGGCGGCGCTTCTCCGTCAGCATCCACGAGACCGCTGTCAACGTCGCGGAATATGAGGCCGCGGTGGCCTGGGACGAAGGCACTTCGCGTCCCCGCGCCGGGATAAACCGTTTCGGCCGCAACTATCCGGTCGGCATCTATCCGACGAAGCATGGCCGGGTCGGTGTGACGATCGTGACGCCAGGCCAGTGGCGCGGCATCTGTGCCATGCTGGGCATGCCAGAGCTGGCGAAGAACCCGCGCTACGCGATCAGCACCGATCGCCTGACCCATGCCGCGGAAATCGACGCCTTGTTTCAGCCGGTCTGGCAAACGCGGACCGCGACCGACTGGTTCGAACAGTCGCTGGAATACAAGCTTCCCATCGTCGTCGTGCCCGACATGGCAGAGCTGCTGGGCCAGCGCGTCCATCGTGACCGCGGCGCCTTCGTTCCCATCCGGATTGGCGAAGCGACGTTCGAGGGCCCCGTACTGCCGCAACACCTGACCCAGACCCCGCCGGGCGCCGGCGGAACTGCCCCACGGCTCGGCGCCGACACCGCCTCCTGGCTGACCACTCGCTCGCCGTCCCAAGGATCGCCTGATCCACAATCCCCTGATGGGCACCACGCGGTGCCGCAGCCAACCTTGCCGCTACAGGGCGTGCGCATTGTCGACCTGACGATGGGCTGGGCCGGTCCGACCGCCGCCCGCCATCTGGGTGAACTCGGCGCGGAGATCATCAAGGTCGAAGCCTGCCAGTACCCGGACTGGTGGCGCGGCACGGACCTGCGCGCCTCGTTCATCGCCGAACAGCGATACGAGAAAACACCGTGGTTCCAGCTAATGAACCGCAACAAACTGGATGTCACCCTCGACCTGACCCACCCGGATGGGGTTGCCCTGCTGAAGCGGCTTGTCGCCGGCGCCGACGCCGTCATCGACAACTACTCTTCCGAAATCCTCACCCGGCTCGGTCTGGATTACGCTGTGCTGAAGGCTGTGAAGCCTGATCTGGTGATGCTGTCGATGCCAGCCTTCGGTTCCGGCAACGCCTGGAGTGCGTGCCGCGGCTATGGTTCAACCCTGGAACAGGCGTCAGGTCTGCCGACCATCACCGGCTTCGCGGACGATCCGCCGACGATGAACCAGACTGCCTATGGCGATCCGGTCGGCGGCTTCAATGCAGCCGCCGCTTTGATGGTCGCACTGCTGCACCGGCAGGCCACAGGTCAGGGTCAGAACATCGACCTCTCGCAGGTCGAATGCATGCTGCCCTTCGTCGCACCCGCCCTGATCGCGCATTCGGCGACCGGCGCCGCATCGCCGCGGATCGGCAACCGCCATCCTGTGCATGTCCCACAGGGCTGCTTCCGCTGCCGCGGTCAGGATGCCTGGATCGCCATCTCCGTCACCACCCAGACGATGTGGCAATCGCTGTGCGCCGTGCTGCATCGCCTGGACCTGACCGAGCTGGATACAGACCAGCGGTGCGGCTTGCAGGACGTGCTCGAAGCCACGATCGGGGCCTGGACGTCGCAGCGTGAACCCGACGAAGCCATGACAGTCCTGCAGGCTCGGGGCATCGCCTCCGGCGTGGTCCGAACGCCGATGGCTCTTGTGGACGACCCCCACCTGCAGGCCAGAGGTTTCTGGCGCCGGTTCGACCGCCCCTTTATCGGCAGGCACTGGCAATCCTCGGCTGCCTTCCGCGACGGCCCTGATGCCCTCCCCATACGGCGCGTCGCGCCCACGTTGGGTCAGGACAATGAAGCCATCCTGTGTGGCCGTCTCGGACTGCCCCGCCAGGAGTTCGATCGCCTCGCCGAGGCAGGTGTCATCGGCACCGTGCCGAAGCCACGCCGCGCCCAAAGTGATCAATGAAGCCCAGCAAGATGAAAATGCCTCTGCAGCGTACGGAACTGAAATCCCTCGCCCTGATCTGTGCCGCGCACTTGGTCAGCCACTTCTACTACCTGGTCCTGATCCCGCTGTTCCCGATCCTGAAGGCCCAGTTGGGCCTCGGCTTCGTGCAGCTCGGTCTGGCTATTACGCTGTTCAACATCGTCAGCGGCCTGGTGCAGACGCCAATGGGTTACGCCGTCGATCGCTTTGGCGCCAGGCGCGTGCTGATCGGCGGCCTTGTTCTGGGCGGGGCAGCCTATGTCTCGATCGGATGCTTTCCGGTCTATCCCTGGATCCTGTGCGCCATGGTGCTGATCGGTGTCGCCAACGCCGTCTACCATCCGGCTGACTACGCCATCCTTGGTGCGGTGATCGCGCCGGAACGGCTGGGCAAGGCATTCTCGATTCATACCTTCGCCGGCTTCCTCGGCAGCGCGATTGCACCCATCCTGATGCTGCTGGCGGCCCAGACCTTCGGCTTCCGCATCGCCATTGTCGCCGCCGGGTCGTTGGGCATCCTGGCTGCCATCCCGCTTGCGTTGTCCGGCTGGCTGGACCGCCACGCCGCGGCACAGGCAACGGCTGGCGGCATGGCCCACATTCCGCTGCGCCGGCTATTGACACCTACGATCCTTGGCCTGGTCGGCTTCTTCGCCTTGCTCAGCCTGAGCAGCGGCGCGCTGACCAACTACTCGGCGGTCGCGCTGATTTCGGTCTACGGCGTCTCCCTGTCTTCGGCCAACCTGGCACTTTCGGCCTTCCTGTTCACCTCTGCTATCGGCGTTCTGGTCGGAGGCGTGATCGCCGACCGCACGCGCCGTCATGGCGATGTCGCCGCCTTCGGCTATGGCGCCGCCGCGGTGCTCATCCTGCTGGTCGGAACGGTCGAACTGGGATCCATCCTGCTGATCGCCGCCATGGGTGCTGCCGGATTCCTGTCCGGCATGATCTCGCCGTCACGCGACATGCTGGTCAGGGCTGCCTCCCCACCCGGGGCGTTCGGCCGCGTTTTCGGAATTGTAACGACCGGCTTCAACATCGGCGGCACCATCGGCCCGCTCCTGGGCGGCTGGATCATGGACCATGATCTGCCGCGCTGGGTATTCTTCTCGTCGGTCATCTTCATGGCGCTGACATCGGTCATGGCGCTGGCCAGCGAATGGCGGTCAAAGCGACGCCCGGCGCGAGAGCGCGATCGTCTGAGGTTGGTGCAACCTCAGACGTGAATCGCCCTCTCAAACGCTGGCACTTTCGTGGGAGTAGGCATATGTTGCCGGAAGCCGATGCGCCAACCAGGGCATGGTTCATGGCCTGGCTGGAGGGTTTTTCAGCCCACGTCCGCGCGGTCGATTATGCCGCCGCCCGGCCGTTGTTTCACCCCGACATCCTGGCGTTCGGCACGCATCAGGATGTGCTGCCCAGCCTGCAGGCCTGGATCAACACGCAGTGGGACAACGTCTGGCCAAAGACTGATGATTTCCGCTTCACCACCGAAGCGGCCCGCGTATTGGTCTCCGACGACACGACCCTCGCTGTTGTCGTCGCACCCTGGACCAGCACCGGCTTTTATCCAGACGGCACGCCATTCGATCGGCCCGGCCGCGCCACCATCGTCTTTCACAAGACCGGCGACACCTGGCTGGGCGTGCATTCCCATCTATCGCTGAACCGAGGCGTTCCGCAGAGCAGTCACGGCAACCGTGCCGTCAAGGCTTACTGAAGGCCTGTCCGCGCCTAAGCCTGCTCGCCGGTATGCAAAACCGCCATCGGGAAGTCTCCCAGGACTGTTGCCAGCGGCAGGTGTGATGCTGGGTTCAGGGGTGCATCATCGGTCAGCACCGACCGTAGCGCGCGGGTTTGCAGGGACGCCGGCACGGTTACCGATCCATCGCGCAGATGACTCGGATCGAGTCGGATCGTCTCACCTTCCTGCAGCAGCCGTTGGGTCAGGCGCGGCACCACCACCACCATCGCGGCATCGCCATGGCTGCGGGCAAACGCAACGATGTGGTTCTCCATGCCGCCTGTCACCAATAGTCTGGTATAGTCCCCGCTTGCAAACAGGTCAGGAACCTGGCGACGCAACGCCAGCACCTTGCGGATAACCGCTTGCTTCACCCTGCCGTCACGCCAGCAGTGAAGCAATGTCGCAGGCTCACCGCTTGCCGCCACGGCCTGCTGACGCGATGGATAATCCACCGAACGCCGGTTGTCCGGATCGACCAGACTGAAGTCCCAGAACTCAGTTCCCTGGAAGAAATCCGGCATGCCGGGCACGGTCATCTTCAGCACCGTCTGGACCAGCCCGTTCAGCGCGCCGGCGGGCGCGATCATCTGGATGAACGCCTGCAGTGGTGAGAAGACGGCATTCCCGCGGGAGAACAGGCCAAACAGGAAATTGCGCGCGGCGGATTCATACCGCTCGTCAGGTGAGGTCCAGTTGGTATGTAGCTTGGCCTCCCTCAGCGCCTTCTGCTGCCAGTCGGCCAGCCGCTCCGCCAGCGCCTTGCAGCCGGCCTGATCGGACGGGTCCATGTCCAGTGGCCAGGCACCGATGACCATCTGGTACAGCATCACGATATCAGCCGGCGCCAGCCCCGCCGGATCGCTTGGCAAGCACTGCGTCAGGAAGCGCTGCCATTCATCGGGGATTTCACTGATGACAGCCAGCCGCGCCCGCAGGTCTTCCCCGCGCTTATGATCATGCGTCGCCGTGGCCAGCATCGCATGCGGAAACGTTGCAAGCCGCGCGGCGCAGGCAGCATGGAACGCCGCGACAGAGCTGCCCAGGCGGGCTGCGTCGAAGCCCACGTCGTTGCGGGAAAGCAGCCGGCCGTAGCGATAGAACGCGGTGTCTTCCACCGACTTTGCCGCGACCGGCGCACTGAGCTGCTGAAACCTCGTTCCGGCGACCTTGTCGCCCGGCGCCCCACCCAGCCATCTGTCGAGATGATCGAGCACCGCATGCATCGCAACCGGGCTGGCTGCCTTGGCAGCTTCCAGGGCCTTGGCAAACGATGTCTGATCCATCACCGAGCGTTTCGCGCCTGCATCGTAGCCGCGATAGACCGGAAAATGCGACAACAGTGCGGTCAGGCCGCGACGGATCTTGGCGGCGGAGATGTCACGCGTCCGCGGGTTGCCGCGCGCCACCCGATGCAGCGCGGCGACGACCGCATTCAATTGCGCATCGAAACCGGATGTCAGGATTTCCAGCCTGGCAGGAGTCTCCTCATCCTCGAACGCGGCCGGCCGTTGCGTCACATCGTGCCATAGACGCTGCAAAGCCTGCGTGCTGGCAGGGTCGTGCTGCAGGGCGCTGACTTCGTTCATGAAGTCATAGCCACTGGTGCCGTCCACACCCCAATCGGTCGGCAGCGTCTCACCGGCCCCCAGGATCTTCTCGATGACCAGATAGGCCGTGCGGTCCGGTGCCAGCTCGTTCAGCCGCAGGCGCAGCCGCCGGCAATATCCCGGTGGATCGGATAGGCCATCCACATGATCCACCCGGAAGCCATCGATCAACCCGTCCCCGTACAGCCGGAACAACGTTGCGTGCGTTGCTTCAAACACCGCCGGCACTTCGATGCGAAGCCCGGCGAGCCCGTTGATGTCGAAGAAGCGCCGCCAGTTGATCTCGTCCCCCGCCGCCGCCCACCAGGCTAGACGGTAATGCTGCCGCTCCAGCAGCGTGTGCAACTGACTCTGCCCGCTTGGATTGGCGGGATCGAAAGACTCGAACCCGCACTCCGCGATATGCGCATAGTCGGTTGGATCGATTGGAAAGGCGCTCTCGTAGTAGCGCACCACCGGCTCGCCAGAGGCGGCGTGTGCAAGCGTAATCTCGCCGGCCTCCAGCGCCTCGCCGTAGGGCCGTCCCAGGAAGGGTGCCAGCACCTTGCCCCGCAGATCAGGATCCGGCGTTTCCCAGTCGACGTCAAAAAAGTCCGCGTACCGGCTGGCGCGGCCATGGCGCAGCAGGTCGGTCCACCACGGATTGTCGGCACCGCCAACCGCCATGTGGTTCGGCACGATGTCGACGATGAGTCCCAGCCCAGCGGCGCGCAATGCGGCGACGAAGTCACGCAAGCCTCGCTCGCCGCCCAGTTCCGCATTGACCGTGGTGGGATCGACCACGTCGTAGCCGTGGATGGAGCCCGCGCGTGCCGTCAGGATCGGCGAGGAATAGACGTGGCTGACGCCAAGCTCCGTCAGGTAGGGCACCAGGGAGGTCGCGTCAGCGAAGGTGAAGTCCTTATGAAGCTGCAGCCGCATCGTGGCATGGGGGATCACTGGCGCGGTCTTTCCGCCGCCACGAACTCGATGCGGCGTGCCACGGCTTCGTTCTCCAGCACTGTATCGGCAGGCACCGGAAGGCGGCGCCGCCAGTTGGGATGCTCCGAAATCGTTCCGGGCAGGTTCGGCTGCTCCACCTGTCCCAACAGGTCCTCCAGCGGTATCAGCGACAGCGGCACTTCCGTCTTGGCGATGAAGCGCACCGCGGCATCGACCACGCGGTCGGTGTCCTCCGGGCTGGGTACGGAGCCTTCACCGACATGTTCACGCACGAAGGCGTTCCATAGACGCGGCCGGTCCTGCTCGCGCTCCTGCCGGACGGCCGCCGGATCCACCCCTTCGCCCAGACGCCCATGCTGATGGCGGATGTCGATGTCGCTGCCCTTCCACCACCCCGCCACCGTCGGCAGGTCGTGGGTCGAGGTCATCGCAACATCGGTGCTGCCCCAGCCCCGAGGCGGCACGAACCCGGTCTGCGCATCACGCTCGAACCACAGGACCCGCATGCCATGAATACCAGATTGCTCCAGCATATCGTGGAATCCCTCTGGTACGGTTCCAAGATCCTCGCCGATCACGACGACGTTGTGCCGCACCGATTCCAGCGCCAGCAGCCGCAGCAGGTCGCCGACCGGATAGTTCAAATAGGCGCCCTCCGCCGGCGAAGCGCCCTCGGGGATCAGCCACAGCCTGGCAAGCCCCATGGCATGATCGACGCGAATGCCGCCGGCGTGGCGCATCGCCGCCCGCAGCGTCGCGAGGAACGGAGCGAAGCCATTTTCTTCCATCGCCCGCGGCGAGAATCCGGTCAGTCCCCAGTCCTGCCCCTGTGGGTTGAGCAGATCCGGCGGCGCGCCGATCGTCAGGCCCAGTAGAATATCTCTCTGCCGGCTCCAGGCGTGGCTGCCGTTCGGATCCATGCCAACCGCCAGGTCGCCGATCAGGCCGATCCGCATGCCGGACTGTCTGGCAACACGCTGTGCTGCTGCCACTGACCGGTCGGCCATCCACTGCAGGAACTGGTGATATAGGACCTCGTCAGGCTGCGAAGCGGCAAAGAAGGACACCGCGACGCCGCGCGGATCGCGCAGATCAACCGGCCAGCGGCGCCACTCGCCCTGCGGCATCTTGGCGGCCTGCAGTGCTTCAAAGCAGGCGTGCTCATACAATAGCGGCCCCTGCTCCGCCCGATAGCGGGCGAAGTCGGCACCCAGCGGCCCGTTCCAGTCATCACCATCCAGAAACGACTCGAACAGCCGCCGCAGCAGCGTGTACTTGGCTTGCGACGCGGTCGGCCAGTCGATCAGCCCGTTGGGCGGCGGCGCATCACCGCCCACCGCTTGGCCGAAGACCAGTTCCGGCGCCGCGTGCAGTGGATTGAGGAACAACCGGCTGGACGGGGAATAAGGCCCAAACTTGGCCGGATCGGCGGCATACAGCGCGTGCATCGGGCTTAACGCGATGGCATCCGCCCCTTTCGCCCCCGCTGCGCGAGCCAGGTCGGCGGCGCCGGCAAGGTCGCCAATGCCCACGTCTCCCGCGTGACTCAGTCCATACAGTTGTGCAGCCAATCCCCATAATCTTGCGTCCGGGACCACATCCTCGATCGAGCGGCAACGCGCCGGTGACACCGCCAGCACAATCTCCCGGTCCTCGACACGCAGCCGATGGTACCCGGTCTCCGCAATCGCCGGGATGCGCAGGCGGCCGCGGGCAGGCAGCAGCGCAACCTGACGGACCTCGCCACTTTCCAGCGCCAGTTCCGCCGGCTGCGACTCGCTGCCGCCGACATCCAGTCTTGTCGGCCGTCCCGCCACCGCCGTGACCAGCGGGGGCAGGTCAGCCAAGCTGCTGCGCTTGGTCAGCAGGCGGCGGCTCGATGACAGTTCCCGGCTGGTATCGGCTGGCAGACCCAGCGCGGCCAGGACACGACGCAGCACCGCAGGCGAGACAACTTGCGCCCGCCCGGCATAGTCCTGCCACTCGACGGCGATGCCAGCGCGTCGCGCCAGATCTTTGATGACTTCATCGCTCATTCCGCAACCTCCAGGTAAACGGCCGTCATTGGACCGATATTGCCGGTCGCATACAGCAGACGACCTGGCGGCGTCTCAAACGCGACCGTTCCCGCTCCCAGATTTGTTACAATACTCAACTGTGAGCCGTCGCCCAGCCGCCAGCGCGCCAGCACCGCCTTCGGCCCGATGACTTCCGCCCCGGCTGACCGCGTGCCGGAAAGCCGGGGCACGATCTCCGCCATGCGCAAGGCAATCAACCTCTGGTAAAGCCCGAACCGCTGCATGGAGTCGCCCTGCGGCACGGAGCTTTCGAACGTCTTCGCGGCATTGGGATCAGGTATCTGCTCGCGTTTTTCCGGATCGGCAAATGCCGCAAAGCCGGCAAACTCCTGCCGCCGCCCCTCACGGACAGCGTCGGCCAGGTCATCATGGAAGTCAGTAAAGAAAAGGAACGGTGTCTCTGAGGCGACTTCCTCTCCCATGAACAGCAGCGGGATCTGCGGGCACAGCATCTGCAGCACAACGGCCGCCTCAAGTGCCTGCGGAGATGTCAGAGACGTCAGTCGTTCACCAAACGCACGATTGCCGATCTGATCATGGTTCTGCAGGAACAACACATGGGCATAGGGCGGCAGGTCGTGACTTGGCGCACCCCGAGGCGCCTTCAGGTAAGCCGAGTATTCACCCTGGTAAACCCAGCCTTCGGATAGCACGCGTGCCAGTTTGGCCGCCGGTTGATCGACATAGTCCGCGTAGTAGCCGCCGTCTTCGTCGGTCAACAGCACGTGCAGAACATTGTGCCCATCGTCATTCCACTGCGCATTGACCGCGGTCCGCAGATGCTCGGCAGCGTTGTGATGTTCCAGAACCAGATGGACGTGACGGTCCCGGGCAACTGTGGATTTGACCGCGGCTGCCATCTCTTCGATCCAATCCTGCTCCTGAATGGCATGCACGGCATCGAACCGCAATCCATCGAAGCGAAATTCCGCCAGCCATCGCAGAACGTTGCAGGTGAAGTAATCTCTGACTTCCTGGCGCCGGAAATCAATGGCCGGACCCCAAGGGGTCTTCACGTCGTCGCGAAAGAACTGCGGCGCGTAGGCCCCTAGATAGTTTCCATCAGGTCCGAAATGATTGTAGACCACGTCAAGGAACATCATCAAGCCCAGCCCGTGCGCCGCGTCGATCAGCGCCTTCACGTCGTCGGCTGATCCATACGCGCTGTCCGGAGCATATGGCAGCACGCCGTCATAGCCCCAGTTGCGGCTGCCGGGAAAGTCGCTGATCGGCATCAGTTCGACCGCGGTGACACCAAGCTTCTGCAGCCGCGGCAGGTCCGCCATGATGCCGCGAAATCCACCCGCCGTGCCGGGGTGCACCTCATAGAGCACCACCTCAGTCCAGGGCCGGCCCTTCCAGTCCGGGTGCTGCCACCTGAAGTTATCCGTACCGACAATACTGGCGTCATGCACATCGGGCGCCTGGCCGCTGGAGGCCGGATCGGGAACCAGCAGACCGTCCGCCAGCCGATAGCGGTATCTGGCATCTGCCTCGACCGGCGCGGTCGCCTCGAACCAGCCGTCAGGCGAACGCTGCATGGGTAGCAGGGCACCGCTTTCCAATGCGACCGATACGGTTTCCTGCGCCGGTGCCCAAAGCCTGAATCGGACGCTTCCATCCGACATCCGCTTGGCGCCAAAGCTGCAGGCGGAGTCGTAGGATTTTGTCATGTTGGCCTCTCCGCCACGGCATTCATCCGATTATCAATGATCCAAAACCGGATGCGGCTCCGTTCCTGTCAAGCACCGACAACGATGGTCCGTTGAATTCGTTCCAGCGATCCAGATAAATTCGCTCATAAACACGAAATGCCCGCTCATTGGCAAAGCGAGCATCGCCGGACGAAAGAAATCGAGGAATTACGAATTGGGAGAAAGAAAAACCGTCCCAAGTGGCGGCAGCGTGAGAAGCAGTGCCTGTGCCTCACCATGCGACTCCGTCGCCACGGTTTCCAGACCGCCGTTGTTCCCCACGTTCGAACCACCGTAGATACCCGCATCGGTGTTCAACAACTCCCGCCAATAGCCCGGCCGAGGCACACCTATCCCATACCCGACATGCGGAACGGGCGTCATGTTGCAGACCACCAGAACCACGTCCCCGTCCTGATCTCCCTGCCGCAGGAACGCGAAGACACTGTTCGTTGCATCGTCACCAATGACCCACCGAAAGCCGGTCGATTCAGAATCCCGTCGATGTAGTGCAGTTTGATGAGAATAGAGTGCGTTCAGATCGCGCACCAGTGTCTGAACGCCACGATGTCGCGGATGGTCCAGCAAATCCCAGCCGATCGCAGCATCGTGATTCCACTCCTGCCACTGCGCAATCTCGCCGCCCATGAAAATCAGCTTCTTGCCCGGATGCGCCCACATGAAACCAAAATACGCCCGCAAGTTGGCGAACCGCTGCCAGTCGTCGCCGGGCATCTTCTGAATCAGTGAGCCCTTGCCGTATACAACCTCGTCATGTGACAACGGCAGGACGAAGTTCTCGGAAAACGCGTATATCAGACCGAACGTCAGCTCGTTGTGATGATAGCGGCGATAGAGCGGGTCACACTGCATGTAGTGCAGCGTGTCGTGCATCCAGCCCATGTTCCACTTGAAGGAAAAGCCCAGGCCGCCATCGCGCACCGGACGAGAGACGCTGGGCCAGGCAGTGGACTCCTCCGCAATCGTCATTGCCCCAGGACAGCGCTCCTCGACCACCGTGTTGAAGTGGCGCAGGAAGCCAATCGCCTCCAGATTTTCCCGCCCGCCATAGATGTTGGGCACCCACTCACCCGCCTGACGGCTGTAGTCGCGATACAGCATGGACGCCACGGCATCGACACGCAGCCCATCGACGTGGAAATGCTCCAGCCAGTGCACCCCGCTGCCGATCAGGAAACCCTGCACTTCCCGCCGGCCGAAGTTGTAGATGTAGGTGTTCCAGTCCTGGTGAAAGCCTTCCTTCGGGTCGGCATGCTCGAACAGCGCAGTACCGTCGAACCGCGCCAGGCCATGCGCGTCAGTAGGAAAATGCGCCGGCACCCAGTCGATGATCACCCCGACGCCGGCCCGATGCGCGGTATCGACGAACCGGCAGAAACCCTCGGATGGGCCAAACCGACCTGACGGCGCGAACAGCCCCAGCGGCTGATAGCCCCACGAGCCGCCAAATGGATGCTCCGCCACCGGCATCAGCTCGACATGCGTGAAGCCCATCTCCACCACATACGGGATCAGCCGTTCGGCCAGCGCCTCCCAGCTCAGCGTCTTGTCCGGCCCAGGCCGGAACCAGGAAGCCGCATGAACCTCATAGACCGAGATTGGCGCCTCCGCACGATGGCGCTCCGCACGGCTCTGCATCCAGCCTTCGTCGTGCCAGACATACGGAACCGTATCGGCGACGATCGAGGCAGTGGCCGGCGGTGCCTCCGTCGCCCTCGCCAGCGGATCCGCCTTGTCCGGCAGTCGGGTACCATCCGCCGCCACAATCGCGAACTTGTAGCGCGCGCCCGCCCCAACCCGCGGCACGAACAGTTCCCAGACGCCGGATGGGAACCGCAGCCGCATCGGATGGCGCCGGTTGTCCCAGGTATTGAAGTCGCCAATGACCGACACCGCCCGGGCATTCGGCGCCCAGACCGCGAACCGCGTGCCGCGCACCCCATCCAGCGTCAGCGGATTGGCCCCCAGCGTGAACGCGATCTCGAACAGCCGCCCCTCGTTGAAAAGATGCAGATCAGTGTCGCTCAACAGCAGATCGAAGCTGTAGGCATCTTCCACCTCCTGCAACGCGCCAGGCCATTGCACGCGAAAGCGATACGGTGCATCGCCTTCAATGCGTCCGGTGAACAGCCCATCCGGATACGCTGGGGACAGGCTGCCCAGCTCGCGCCCGTCCGCCCGGGCAACCACATCGACCGCCGCGGCCCCGGGAACATACGCCCGCACAATCCGGCCGATCTCGCTTTGGAAAGGGCCAAGCACGTCAAACGGATCATGCAGGCTGCCGGAAGACAGTTGCCAGGCCTGTTCAGGCGAAATCGAGGGGATGGTGACGGCGTCGTTCATGCGATTGCCTCGATCCCAAGCAGGTGGCACGTGCGATTGGCAAGCCCGTGCAGCGGCACGTCGATCCACGTCGGCCGGTTGGATGCCTCATACACCACCTCGTATGCTGCCTTCTCCACCAGGAACAGGTCGAGCAGCGCCATCTCAAGGCGATGCGGCGCATCGTCGTCGGCCGGGGCCAACGCTTCCCGGTAGCCAGCGAGAAAGGACTCCGTAGCTCGCTCGACAAAGCTGTCAACGAAGGCATTGACCTGGTCGTCCGACAGATGCGCATGGCTGGAATGGCTGCGACGCCGGACCATCGCCGCCGCGTAGTCGAACGACCGGATCATGCCGGCGACGTCGCGCAAGGAATGGTCCTTGCTGCGGCGCGCCTCCACCGGCTTGGCCGGCTCACCCTCGAAATCGATGAACTCCACGTCGCCATTGCAGACCAGCACCTGGCCCAGATGCAGATCGCCATGAATGCGGGTCAGCACCGAACCTTGAATCAGGTCCGCCAGCGCCGGCAACCGGTCGAACAGCGCATCCCGCGCTTTCAGCATCGTCTCGCGATCGCGCTCACCCGCTGCGTCCACCTGGTCGAACGCGTGGTAGGCGGCCTCCAACTGCTCTCTGACCCGGTCGGCAATCGCCTTGGCCAACGCCGCGGTTCCGTCAGCCGGGGCAAATGCCGGGTCCGCCGACGGCCGCCCCAGCACCTGATGCATCTCGCCCAGCCGCTGCCCCAGCAACTTGGCGAACCGCACGTAATCCGAGTGGTTGGCCGCATCCGCGGCGGCCGCCTCATCTCCGCCGGTAATGTCCGACAACCCGCGCAGCAGCAGGTCCATCGTCCACGTCCATGCATCCCCCTGGTTGCGCACGAAGGCCTGCGCGATCACCAGCGAATGGCGCGTGCCGTCCGGATCGACCCGGACCACCTCACCCAGCAGCGCAGGCGTGTTGGCAAAACCGTTTTCTGTCAGATACCGGCCCATCTCGGCTTCCGGATGCGGCCCGTTGGTCACCCGTCGGAACATCTTGATGATGGCAATGTCACCCACGATCACCGACGAATTCGATTGTTCGGCCGAGATCCACTGCATCTCCACACCGTCCGGCACGCTGATCTGCGCCATGCGCGAGGTCGGCTCAAACCGCAGCATGCCACGTTCGATGGCGATAATGTCCTTGCTCGCCAACCCTGACAGCACGGCGATCGGAAACGCCGGCAGCGCGAATGCGTCGGTCAGCAAGCCGACTTTGGGGCCACGCCGCACCCTCGCCAGCGCCAGTTGCGTCGGCAACGGCGCCGCCGTCGTGTCATCCCACACGATGCCCAGCGGCAGCAGCCACCGCGCGGTGCCGTTGGCCGTCTCCGTCTCGATTTCCAGCAGCACGGCGTCCTCCGCCGGTACCCGCGTCATCAGCGCGACGCGGACCGAGCGCAGCGCCTGGTCCTTCATGGCGAACCAGCGGCGCTTGGCCAGATAGGGTGGCAGCGCCTCACGTTCAATCACTCCCTTGGCCGCCATCACCGCTTCGGGCAAGGCGTGACGCATGACGATTGTCTGGTATTCTGGCATGGGTTCCGGCGCCGGTGTGTGATGAGAGGGCCAGTCGTCGGCTTCCGACAACAGGAACCAATAGAAGCCATACGGCGGCAAGGTCAGCAGGTAGGTCAGTTGCCCGATCGGCGGGAATTGTGAATGCCCGTCAAGCTCGATCGGCAGACGCCCCTGGAATTCGGACAGGTCCAGCTCCACCGCCTGCGGCGTGCGAGACAGATTGGCGACGCACAGGACGGCACTGCCTTCGTCTTCGCGCAGATAAGCCAGGATCTTGCGGTTCTTTGGATACAGCAGCCGGTAACCGCCGCGGCCGAACACCTTGTACTGCCGGCGGATCGCGATCGTCCGCCGCATCCACATCAGCAATGAGTGCGGATCGACAGTCTGCGATTCCACATTCACCGTCTGATAGGCATATAGCGGATCCATCACCATCGGCAGGACCAGGCGGGACGGATCGGCGATCCGCGAAAATCCGCCGTTGCGATCGGGCGACCACTGCATCGGGGTGCGCACGCCGTTGCGGTCACCCAGATGGATGTTGTCGCCCATGCCGATCTCGTCGCCATAATAGATCACCGGCGTGCCCGGCATCGACAACAGCAGGTAATTCATCAGCTCGATGCGCCGCCTGTCCCGCTCCAGCAGCGGCGCCAGGCGGCGGCGGATGCCCAGGTTCAGCCGCGCGCGGCGGTCGGCCGCATAGGTCTCCCACAGGAAGTCCCGCTCCGACTGCGTGACCATCTCCAGCGTCAGCTCGTCATGATTGCGCAGGAAGATCGCCCACTGGCAGTTCTCGGGAATGTCCGGCGTCTGGCGCAGGATGTCGGTGATCGGAAACCGGTCCTCGCGCGCGATCGCCATGTACATCCGGGGCATCAGCGGAAAGTGGAACGCCATTTGGCATTCGTCGCCATCGCCGAAGTAATCCTTGGTATCCTCCGGCCACTGGTTGGCTTCGGCAAGCAGCATCTTGTCAGGGTAATGCTGCGACAACTCGGCCCGGATCCGCTTCAGCGCGGCATGCGTCTCCGGCAGGTTCTCGTTGTTGGTGCCCTCCCGCTCCACCAGATAGGGCACCGCATCCAGCCGCAGCCCGTCGATCCCCATGTCGGCCCAGTAGCGCAGCACCGACAGCACCTCGCGCATCACCCGCGGGTTGTCGAAGTTCAGGTCCGGCTGATGATGATAGAAGCGGTGCCAGTAATACGCCTTGGCCGTGTCGTCCCACGTCCAGTTGGACCGCTCCGAATCAACGAAGATGATGCGCGTGCCAGCGTATTTGCGGTCGTCGTTCGACCACACGTAGAAGTCGCGATAGATCGATCCGGGCTTCGAGGCCCGCGCCCGCTGGAACCACGGATGCTGGTCCGAGGTATGGTTGACCACCAGCTCAGCGATCACCCGGATCCCGCGCTCATGCGCCGCAGCGATGAACCGCTTGACATCCGCCAGCGTGCCATAGTCCGGGTGCACACCCCGGTAGTCCGCGATGTCATAGCCGTCATCCAGCCGCGGCGACGGATAGAACGGCAGCAGCCAGATCGTGTTGACGCCCAAGTCGGCGATGTAATCCAGCCGTGAAATCAACCCCGGGAAGTCACCGATGCCATCGTTGTTGGCATCAAAGAAGGACTTGATGTGGATCTGGTAGATGATCGCATCTTTGTACCACAACGGGTCGACGTCGGCAGCCGGAGCAACCCGGTGCCGCACTTGGCCGACATTCATTGTTAGTGGACCTCAAGCCGCCAGATACAGAACGGCAGTTCGGCAGGATCCAGACGAACACGTTGAATCTTGCCATACCACATGAAACTGTCCCCGCGCATCAGATCCGTCACCCGGATTGCAGCCTGATCCCCCAGACCGAATTCCCAAAGCGGTATCTCGATCACCGCTTCTTGCGCGATGTGGGGATCAAAGCTGACGGCGACCAGAACCATGCTCCGATCGATCTGATCACGTTTGCCGTACAGAATGACCTGATCATTATAGGCCGTATAGAACGTCAAGCCTAGATGTGACTGCAGCGCGGGATGCTGCCGCCGGATGCGGTTCAGAGCGGTAATCTCGCCGACGATGTTGCCCGGTGCCGCGTAATCCCTAGGCCGGATCTCATATTTCTCGGAGTCCAAATATTCCTCACGCCCCGGCAACGGCGCCGCCTCGCAAATCTCGAAGCCTGAATAGACGCCCCAAAGGCCGGACAAGGTCGCCGCCAGCGCCGCCCGTATCAGAAATCCGGGCCGGCCAGAGGTCTGCAGGAAGACCGGATTGATGTCAGGCGTGTTGACGAAGAAATTCGGCCGGAAGAAGTCCGCCACCGGCGCTGCGGTCAGCTCAGTCAGATACTCGGTGATCTCCTGCTTGGTGTTCCGCCAGGTGAAGTACGTATAGGACTGGGAAAAACCCAGCTTTGCCAGCCGGTACATCAGCTTCGGCCGGGTGAACGCTTCTGACAGGAACAGCACATCAGGATGCCGGCTCTGGATGTCGGCGATCATCCACTGCCAGAACGGCAGCGGCTTGGTGTGGGGATTGTCGACCCGGAAAATCCGCACCCCCTGGTCGATCCAGAACTGGATCACATCCCGCAACGCCACCCAGACAGCCGGAAACGCGGCCTCGCCGTAGAAGTCCGGATTGACGATGTCCTCGTATTTTTTCGGCGGATTCTCCGCGTACCGCATCGACCCGTCGGGCCGCCAGCGAAACCAATCCCGATGCTGCGTGACCCAGGGGTGGTCGGGCGCGCACTGGATGGCGAAATCGACGGCAACCTCCAGGTCATGCCGATGGGCCGCCTGCAGAAGCTGCCGGAAGTCGTCCAGCGTCCCCAACTCCGGATGAGTCGCATCGTGCCCGCCTTCGGCACCGCCGATCGCATAAGGGCTGCCCACATCCCCAGCTTCCGCCCGCAGGCTGTTGTTGCGGCCCTTGCGGTTGATCCGGCCAATCGGATGGATTGGTGGAAAGTAAAGCACATCGAAGCCCATGGCCTGAATGTCTGGCAGCCGCCCGATCACACTGCGGAAGGTACCGTGCACCCCGGCGTCGTGGGTGGCGGAACGCGGGAACAGCTCATACCAACTGGCGAACTCCGCGGCCGGGCGGTCCACCCGGACCGAATGCTCGGCGCTGCGGGCCGCAAACGGCCGCCGATCGGCCTGCTGCATCGCCAGCCTCAACTCGGCGGACAGCAGGTCCTCGGCCGTCGCCACGGTTCCAGACCGGCCCAGCGCTGTGTGCACCAGTTGCTGGCCTTCCTGAATCTCCAGAGCAACGTCCTGCCCCACGCTCACCTTGGCATGCAGATCGTGCGTGAACGTGCCCCACTGGTCCCACCAGCCTTCAACCGCAAAGTAATAGAGCCCGATGCGGTCGGGTCGGACTGTCGCTTCCCAGCGGTCGTTGATGACCTTGACCATGGGAATGCGCCGCCACGTGGCATCGTCGACCGGCCGCCAAAGCAGATCAGCCGCCAGCATGTCATGACCGTCGCCGAAGACATCGGCGCTGACGACAAAATCACGCCCGACCACGGTCTTGGCGGTATAGGTGCTCCCTGGCTCGACCGCCTCGACCGCGATGCGGGTCGACGCAGCCCAGTCGTGCGACAGTTGAAGCGCGCCGCCGGTGATCTCTGGCGCCTGATGGCTGCGCAGGATGCGCACCTCGCCGGGCCGCAGCGGCGAAACCGCATCACCTTCGGCAGACCGGGCGGTCCCGGCGGAACTCGGCAGGGGTGTGACCGAAAACCCCAGCGACGCAGGCCGAACCAGGTCGGGATTGATGACCACCACGGCATCAGACCGCAGCATCGCCGTCACCGGTGCGGCCGGGCTGGTCAGCGTCCGCAGCCTGCCGAATGGTGGCAGGTCCTTGTTCAACCTGATTGCGGCGGCAATGTCATCCGACAGGTCTGCCACCCCGTCCCGATGTGCCGCCTCGATATCCGCAGGGCTGGCGCGGACGGTGTCGAACCGGCGGCTGGTGGCGTATTCGAAGCCCATCGGCAGAAACAGGCCGGCACCGGTCGCCGCTGCGATGTGCAACGCCAGGCGATACGACAGGCCAATGTCTGCATCCGGAGCAAGCCGCCCGATCAGCCGGTCGAGGAATGAAGGTTCCGGTGAGGCCAGCGCCGGCGCCACGGCCTCCAGCGTAACCTGCTCGTCCAGGAACCATGGCGCGCGACCATCCCACCACGCCGCGGACGAACAGGTCAGGTCGAAGCCAAGCCCCGCCAAATTGGCGACATGCTGGACGCCCGGCGTCCAGGCAAGAAACAAGGCGCCCGGGAAAGTCGCAGTGACCCGCCGCCAGAACGATCCGGGAACAATATTAAGGGTCAGACAGCGAAAGCCCGTCACCCCCGCCTGCGTCAGCCGTCCAAGTTGCTCGATCCACCAATCCAACACGGCATCGGCAACCGCGGTCTGGCTGAACCGCGGCTGTGTCACATCAATCCGGCGCGGCGGCTGCCTGGGGTCGGGGGCCTGCCCGCCATCAGTGTCGCCAAACCAGTCCGGCTGGCGCTGCCGCAGCGCAGCGTCGGCCGCGATATGACCTGGCGCAATATCCAGCATCAGGCCAAGACCAGCGCGCCCGGCCAATTCGGCCATCAGGCTCAGGCCCTGTTCGGCAGTTCCCGCAAAACCCAGCGCCGGATGCAGCCTGTCAAACCCGGCATGGATGAAAATGTCGCCGCTGCTTCCAGGCTCGAACGGCGGTGCCAGGCAGATGTGGCTGAAACCCATCGCGGCAATCCGCGCCAGCGTTGCTGGCCAGCTTTCCAGCGGTCCGGCAACCAGCGGATGAAGGTGATAGATATTCGCCAGAACGCGATCATCTGGAACCGGCGATGCAGGCGAGAACATTCCGGATCGAATCAGGTTCATCACGCCGGGACAACGCCCAGCAGGCAAATGAAGTTCCGATACCGATGGATTAAAGCACGATCGTCAAAACAATCGGATACGCAACAAGTCCGCACGGCATTGTCACGATCCGTTATTCGGCTGCCAGCGGCGGTGCGGGCGGCTTCCTGGCGTCCTGGTCGGCCCCCTGTCCCGGATTGGCCTTCGCCAAGTCTATTGCCCGAATCTCCCGATAGATCGCTTCAGTAATCTCACGCGGTGAGAGTGAGAACCACGTAGCATCGTCAAACTGCCCCCGCACCCGCGCATAGGCGTCCTGAAAGACACGGTCAGGCATTCAAATTCTGCCTCATTACGATCTTCGCATGCATTTTCGTCCCCAGTGACATTGACGTTAATAGAAATGGTAATACAACGTGAAAAAAACGTCAAAGCTTCATTCTAGCCGAAGGACAAGGGTCAATGACGGACGAAAATCAACAGCTCCTCGCGCTCTCCGCCCAGATTGTCGCCGCACATGCTGGCCATAATGAAGTTGAGACCGATGCGATCCCGCATATCATCCGAAGCGTCTACCAGACGCTGGCGGATCTCCGCCCAGACCGTGAGGAAGGACTGGCATCGGGCCAGAACGGCTATCACTACGATGAGGGCTATCACAACGGCCACACGCACGGTCACAACGGTCACAATGGTCATGACATCGACCATGAGCACGATCACGCACATGACGCCCACATCCACCCCGACTACGGCCAGACGGTGTTCGGCGACCACTTGATCTGCATGGAGGACGGCCTGAGCATGAAGATGCTCAAGCGGCACCTGATCACTGTCCACGGCATGACACCAGAGGACTATCGCGCCAAATGGGGCCTGCCGGACGATTATCCGATGGTGGCGGCCGACTACGCGAAGCTGCGGTCCAGCCTGGCTTTGCAAAGCGGCCTTGGCCTGAAGCCGGAAGACCGGTCAACCAAAACATCCAAACGCCGCAGGGGCTGACAAACCCTTGCGTTCCGCCGCAACGCTGCCGGGCTAAACCCGGGCCTGTCGACAGTTGCCGGATAGACTAACGCCTGCCAATCGCGCATACGCCAGGCAGAGCCGCCGACACCAGCTCTATCACCGTCCGCCAGTCGCCTGGCTGCGGCTGGCGGAACAGCCGCGCCGTGGGATACCAGGGGCTGTCGGTGCGCCGCGTCAGCCACCGCCAGTCTGGGTTGGACGACAGCAGGACAAAAACCGGCTTGCCTAGTGCGCCAGCCAGATGCGCGACGGCTGTGTCGATGCTGACCACCACATCCATCTGCTGGATCAAGCCAGCGGTGTCGGCGAAATCACCCAGCGCTGCAGTATGCAAATGGACCGGCCGCTGGGCCGTCGCCAGCCACAGGCTGTCGGCACCAAGTATCTCCCGCTGCAGGCAATGGAACTCGAAATCCGCTGACTCCAGAAGCGGCGCCAGCTCCGCAACCGACATACCGGCGCGGGTGTAGCTGTGGCTGGAGCCGGACCATGCAAGCCCGACCCTGGGTCGCTGTGACGGCCCCAGGCTGAACCGCCGATCCGCCGGAACACGCAGATACGGCACATCTGACGGCTCCGTGCCGAACGCCAATGGCAGGCTCATCACCGGCGTCACCAGGTCGGCATCCGGCCTCGGCTCATCCGTGCTGACGACAGCGGACACCCCCGGCATGGCGGCCAGCAGCGACACTAGGTCGGGATAAGCCTGCACCTTCACCTCAGCACCGAGCGCCGCCAGCAGCGGCACATAGCGAACGAACTGCAGCATGTCGCCGCGGCCCTGCTCGGTCAGGATCAGCACACGCTTGCCAGCGACCTTGGCAGGATCAAGCACCACCGTACCGTCCGGGCGGGCGTCGTGTCCCGGAATGCCGAACCGAGACTCATACGCCAGCCAACCCTCCTGCCACCGGCCCAGTGCCAGCAGGCACAGGCTCATGTTCCACCGAACGGTTGTCTGGTCGGGCTGCCGGCGCAGCAGTGCCTGGCACTCCGCCAGCGCCTCCTCCGGGCGGCCCAGCGCCATCAGCGCTTGCGCGGTCTCACTGGCAATGTCCGCCAGACGCTCCGGCGGCGTGTCGGCAGGGGCAACCTGTCGGGCACGCTGCATGGCCGACAGCGCTTCGTCAGGCCGGCCAAGCACGCGCAGGCTCTTGGCCAGGTTGAACCACGCCGCGGGATAGTCGTCTTGCACGCGCGTGGCCGCCCGGAAGGCCTGTGCGGCAGCATCGTGCTGACCCAGTCCACGATGCGCCAGTCCCAGGTTGTTCAGTGCCGCGGCGCTGCCGTCGCCCGATAAGGCGACAGCCTCGTCGTAACGCTCCAGCGCCAGCAGGACGTTGCCCAGGTTGACCCGCAGCAGGGTATGCCCCGCTCGCTCCGCCTCCGCCCGCCGCAGATAAGTCAGCGCTTCAGCCGGCTGCCCCAGCAAGGTCAGCAGCACGCCGATCAGGTGCAGCGCTTCGAAGTCGCGCGGATCCGCTTGCAGGATCGCCAGACACGCCTGCCGGGCCGCCGCGTAGTCCTGAACGGCGTAAAGCCGAGCGGCTTCCTGCAGCCGTTGGTTCAACCCCGCTTCTTGCCCGGTGCGGCGATCCGATGCACCGGGGCCGCTGCCCGCTTCGGCTTGGCTGATGGCTTCGGCGGCTGCCGCCCGGCCCGCAGGTCGGCAATCGTTGCCCGCGTGGTGATCTGCTCGGGGTTCGTGCGCAGCTCAATCACCGCCGGCTTGCCGCTTTCCACCGCGCGGCGAAAGGCGGGGGCAAACTCTTCCGTGGCGCTGACCACCTCGCCGTGGCCGCCGAACGCATCGATGTATTTGGCGAAGTCAGGATTGGTCAGCGCGGTGCCGGAGACCCGCCAGGGATAGGCTTTCTCCTGGTGCATCCGGATCGTGCCGTACATCTGGTTGTTGAACACCAGCACGATCGGCGCCACCCCATGGTGGAACGCGGTGGCGATTTCCTGGCCCGTCATCATGAAGCCGCCGTCGCCGACCAGGCTGACCACCATCCGCTCTGGAAAGATGATCTTCGCCCCCACCGCGGCAGGCACGCTGTAGCCCATCGCCCCGTTGGTCGGGCCGATATAGCGCTGGCCGTCGGAGAAGTTGACGAACCGGGTCGCCCAGCCAGCGAAGTTGCCGGCGTCCGTCGTCACAATCGCGTCCGCCGCCAGCATCCCCTCCAGCTCCCGCATCACCGTCCCCAGGTTCAACGGGCCCTGATAGTTCGGCACCGCCCGCTGGGCCTCGCGCAGTGAGCGAAGCTCCCGCGTCCAGCGCGTCCACGCTGGTTTCACCGGGTCCAGCGCCGCGGCGGCGATGGCGAAGGCATTCAGGTCGGCGGCGATCCCAAGTGCGGTGCGGAACACCCGGCCGATATCGGGCGCGTCCGGCAGCACCTGAATGATCGGCACCGCACCGGCCTTGTCCAGCAGCGTGTAGCCTTGCGTTACCGCATCGCCCAGCCGGCTGCCGATCGCCAGGATCAGGTCGGCCTCCTTCAGTTTGCCGATCAGCCCGGGATCGGAGCCCACGCCCAGGTCGCCGATGAAGTTGTCGCGGCTGGCGTCATAGTGCGCCTGCCGGCGGAACCCCACCGCCACGGGCACATCGTTTTTCAGCAGAAACTCATGCAGCGCCGCGCGTCCCGTCGCGGTCCAGCAGGATCCGCCCACCACCGCCACTGGCTTCTTCGCCTTGGCCAGCATGGTGCGCATCCGCAGCAGCGCCTCCGGGTCGGGGAAGGCAACAGCGGTGCGGCTGCGCGGCAGGTCCGGCACCTGGACCTTGTCCCGTTGCATCTCCTCGGACAGCGCGATGACCACGGGGCCAGGACGCCCGCTGGTCGCCACATCGACCGCATGGGCAACAACCTCAGGGATGCGGCCGGCATGGTCGATCTGGGTGACCCATTTCGCCAGAGGTGCGAACATCTGCCGATAGTCCACCTCCTGGAACGCATCGCGGCCGGTATCCTCATGCGGGATCTGGCCGACGAACAGCAGCATCGGCGTGCTGTCCTGATAAGCCACGTGCACGCCGATCGACCCATGACAGGCACCCGGCCCGCGCGTCACCATCGCCGCCGCGGGCCTGCCAGTCAGCTTGCCATACGCATCGGCCATGTTTACCGCACCAGCCTCGAACCGGCAGGTCACCAGCTTGATCCGCCCGCTCTGGTCATACAGCCCATCAAGCGTATCCAGGAAGCTTTCCCCGGGAACCTCAAACACGTGGTCGATGCCTTGCGCCGCCAGCGCATCCGCCAGCACCCTTCCGCCGTGTCGCGGCGCATTCCGGGCCTTGCGGGCCTGTGCCAACTCCATTCGCTTCGTCTCCCCTCGCGCCGCTGGCTGAGCATCCCACAATGCCACAAATCAACCACGCCGCACGCTGATTCCTGCCTTCAACCGGCAGCAGTGTCCGTCTCCGTTGCTTGACCTGCACGGAGACACTGATGCTGCCATGTCGGGTTCGCCATACGCCAGCCGCATTCGCCAGGATGCAGCTTACGCTGTTCCAGGCCGCCGCCGATGCGGTCTGTCTGTCCCAGGAGGACCGTTGCCGCGCCCTGCAGCTAGATTGCCAAGCCTGGATGGCGTGGCTTGGCTGCCTGACGGGCGGTCCTCTGCCGGACCACCCACCGTTGCCGCAGATGCTGCAGCGCATCGCGCTGACCGTGTTCGAATTGTCAATCCTAGCCGAGCAGACGGCCGCTCCTGGTACGTCGCGCGCGGCTGAGGCTGTCACCCACCACAAATCCCCCGGATCCAGCGACCCGGTCTATCCGCGAGCAATCCCGGCGGGCTAAACAGCCCCAGCCGACTGGTGTCCGATGGCAGACAAGCGCGCTTCGCTGCGTGCATTGGCCGCCTCCAACCCAGCCGGTGTATCGCCCCGCGCCAACGGACGATACCGGCCTTCCAAACGCCGCTTCCATTACAGGAGACAGCCGTGCGGGCAATCTTCATTCAGATCAAGTGCGAGATGGGGCAGGCCTATCGGGTCGCCCAGGAAGCCGCTGATACCGTGCCGGAGATGTCCGAGCTGTTCTCGACGTCCGGCCAGTACGACCTGTTGGGCAAGTTCTACCTCAACGCCGATCAGGACATCGGCAAGTTCGTGACCGAAAAGATCCAGAGCCTGCCGGGGGTAAAGGATACCTATACGCTGATCACGTTCAACGCCTTCGGCGGCGGCCGGTAAGCTAGTGCACGATCGCAGAGAAGTGCTGCACGCGCTTCGCCGCGTGAATCGGCCACTTCAAGCCAAATCGACATATCGCCCTTCACTCATGGGCGATACTGGGCGCGCGCGGGCCATCGCGTCACCGCAGTGCTGGCCGCTGGCCGCGCAGGTGCCAGCCGGCGACCAGCAATGATAGGCCGAAGACGATCGCGTATGCCCCCAGCCACCAGGTCAGCACGACCGCACCGACCAGCGGTGCGACAACCAGCAGCCCGCCCCAGATGATCGACACGATCCCGCCCAGGCCCAGCCACCAGCGTCCGTGGTTGACATGCAGGCGCATCGCGGCCGCCAGCATCAGGGCGCCCGAGATCAACGCCCATGCCGCCATCATCAGCACGAACGCCAGGATCGCCGCGGCGGGGATGAACAGCGCGATCAGGCCCATCAGGATGTTGAGGATGGCCTCGGCCAGCAGCGTGCCCCAGTGGCCGTGCGCCGTCACCGCCCGCACCGTTCCCACCAGGCCGATGACGCCGTCCAGCACCAGGTAGATTCCGATTACGAATGCAAGCGACAGCAGAACCGCGCCAGGGGCAGTCAGCGCGATAACCCCGAACAACACCGCGATCACCCCTCGCAACACGATCATCCACCAGTTTTCCGCCAGAATGGCGTTCATCGCGTCACGGTTCGGCGGCTGCGTCAGCGGGCCTTGCCCCAACGGTGCGTTGCTCGACATATGTTCCCCCCATCCGGATGTGCTGGTTGCCCGGTCTGCCAGCCGTATCAGCAGCTTAGAGCGTGATCCGCGCAGGTGGCATCACACGGAGCGGTGAATCACGCGATCAAACAACGAGCTAGGGAGGGGTCCGTGAGCCAAGGCGAACGGAAACCGGTCTAATGTTATCGCCACCGCGGTTGGTGGAATGGCGCAAGCTTAGCCCGACCCTGCCCGGCGGCGGCTTCACTTCATCCGGATCGGTCCTCCGGTCACAACCGCTGTCCAGCATCCGATCAAATGCTGCGCAGGCTGTGGGGAATCGTCGGCCAACGACCTATCTTGGCTCGAGTCCCTAATGTGTATCGCATCAGCCGCCGCCCTCGGTAGCGCCGCGCGGTAAGACGGGATAAACACCAACGCTTCAGATCATAAGGAAGGCAGATGGGTCCGGTCACGCGGGTTGGGGTCACAGTGACATTCCTGCGGATGGATCATGCACCCGAAGCACCTGGTCCCAGTTTGGCACCAGGCTTCCAGATCGTCCGCGCACAAGCACCCACCGTGGCGTTCTATCGTTACCTCTACAACACGATCGGTGCGGATTACCTGTGGTGGCTGCGCCGCACCACGCCGGACCATGAGCTTGCCGCGCTGCTGTGCGACAAGGCTGTGGCGATCTACACGCTGTACTGCAACGGCGAACCGGCCGGCTTCTTTGAGCTGGATGCGCGGACCTGGCCCGATGTCAATCTCAGCTACTTCGGCCTGATGCCCAACATCATCGGCCACGGCACGGGCTATGCCTTCCTGTGCGCCGCGGTCGCGGAGGTCTGGCGGCACGGCGCCAAGGGCATGACAGTCAACACCTGCACCGCGGATCACCCCCGCGCCCTGCCGAACTACCTGCGCGCCGGATTCCATATCGTACGCCAGGTGAAAGAGGTCTGGTCCGTTCCCAACAGCCTGAACATGCGCGTCCCCCCCGGTCTGCGGCTTTGACCGACGACCTCGCCCAGGACGACATCGCGCTGTATGTCCACTGGCCGTTCTGTCTGGCCAAATGTCCCTACTGCGACTTCAACTCGCATGTGCGGGACACGATCGACCAGACCCGGTTCGCCCAGGCACTGCGGCGCGAATTGGCCGCCGAGGCCCGCCGTCTCGGCCGCCGGCGCCTGACCTCGGTGTTCTTCGGCGGTGGCACACCCAGCCTGATGGATCCGCGCACCGTCGGCGCCCTGCTGGATGACGCTGCCACCTGGTTCGATCCGGCCGACGACCTGGAAATAACCCTGGAGGCGAACCCCACCAGCATCGAGGCGGCACGCTTGGCCGACTATCGGGCAGCCGGCGTCAACCGCATCTCCATCGGCATCCAGAGCCTCGACGACAGCGCCCTGCGCCTGCTCGGGCGGCACCACTCGGCGGCTGAGGCAATCGCGGCACTGGCCTTGGCGCGGCGGCTCTTTCCCCGCGTTTCCTTCGATCTGATCTATGCTCGGCCCGGCCAGGACCTTCCCGGCTGGCAGGCGGAGCTGCGCGCCGCCCTGGCGATCGCCGCCGATCATCTATCGCTGTATCAACTGACGATCGAGCCCGCCACGCCGTTCCAGGCCCTGCACCGCCAGGGCAGGATTGTTCTGCCGGACCCCGACACCGCCGCAGCCCTATATGAAGCGACCGAGGCTGAATGCGCCCGAGCCGGGCTGCTGGCCTATGAGGTGTCCAATTATGCCCGGCCGGGCGAGGAAAGCCGGCACAACCTGGCCTACTGGCGCTACCTCGACTACGCCGGCATCGGGCCGGGTGCGCACGGCCGGGTCACATTGGCCGGCTCTCTGTATGCAACGCGTCGGCATCGCGCGCCGGAAGTCTGGGCGGGACGCGTCGAGCAGAATGGCGACGGCTTGACCTCGCAGGACAAGGTACCAATGCAAGAGCGTGCACGCGAGGCGCTGTTGATGGGCCTGCGCCTGACCGAAGGCATCGATCAGCATCGCTTCGCCCAGCGGACCGGCCAGACCCTCGATGCCTCCGTCGATGCGGACATCCTGCGCCAGTGCCTGCAGGCAGGGTACCTGCGGCACACCCCAGTGAATCTGCGTGCGACGCCACAGGGCCGTATCCGCCTCGACGCCCTACTGGCCGCGCTCGTGCGCTGAAAAGCGGGCGGACAAAACCGGGATAAAAAAACGGCGGTGCTTGTGGCACCGCCGAAGTTTAGGGAGGAAACGTCCAAGAAAGCAGGGCACCGAAGTGCACCTGCGGGTCAGAAGATGCACTTCGCAGACGCAGCATGCAAGTGGAATTTGCTGCGCTGCAGCATTGCTGTACTGGCATGCCTGCGCGTGATCTGCTTGCCGCTCCAGGCCGTGTCCAGCTTGCAACGACAGCGGCATTATGGTCCCTCGACGCTTTACCGGTCTGTGACCTGCGCCACAGCCGATGGCGAATCATGCGACTTGTATGTCCATCTCCGGGCTCATGGCGGCTGCGGTTACAGTTATAGAACCATTTGACGCACCACGTCTTTTCTGATTGAAGCGCCGGCTGCGGGTTCAGCCGCGGGACCCGCCCGCTAATTGGGGCAAAGGAAACGACCGCCATGGCCACCCAGCCGCGCGGCCAGCCGAAATGGCACTGGTTGCGCATCCTCTTTGTCCTGCCGTTCGTCGGGACGCTTTGGGTGTCGACCTATAACAGCCTTACGCCGGTGCTGTTTGGCTTCCCCTTCTTCTATTGGTACCAGCTCGCCTGGATTGTCGTCTCGGCCGCCATAGCCGGTCTGGTGTACATCGTGGAGCACATGGAATCGCGATGAACTGGCCGGCGCTGATCGTCTTTATCGCACTCTTTGCCTTCGTCACCATCTTGGGCTTTGTCGCCGCCCGCTGGCGCGCCGGTGACCTGACACTGCTGAACGAGTGGGGCCTCGGAGGTCGCCGGTTCGGTACGTTCGTCACCTGGTTCCTGCTGGGCGGCGACCTGTACACCGCCTACACCTTCATTGCCGTTCCCTCACTGGTCTACGGCGCCGGCGCACTGGGCTTCTTTGCCGTCCCCTACACGATCATCGCATACCCGATCCTGTATCTGATCTTTCCCCGGCTGTGGATGGTGGCGCACCGCCATGGCTACGTCACCTCCGCCGACGTCGTGCTTGGGCGGTACGGCAACAAGTGGCTGGCGCTGGCTGTCGGTGTCACCGGCCTGGTGGCAACGATGCCGTACATCGCCTTGCAATTGGTCGGCATGCAGGTGGTCATCGGCGCGATGGGCGTTTCCGGCGAGGGCCTGATCGGTGACCTGCCATTGATCATCGCCTTTATCATTCTGGCGGCGTTCACCTACACCTCCGGCTTACGGGCCCCAGCGATGATCGCGGTGGTCAAGGACCTGCTGATCTACCTTGTGGTAATTGCAGTGATGATCGTCGTGCCGCTCAAGCTGGGCGGATTTGCGCCGATCTTCGCTGCCGTCCCGGCCGCAAAGCTGACCCTAGCGGCACCGGTCGGCGATACCTATGGTCCCTACAGCACCTATGCCACCCTCGCCCTCGGCTCCGCCATGGCGCTGTTCCTGTACCCGCACTCACTGACCGCGATCCTCAGCAGTTCCAGCCCGGGCGCGATCCGCCGCAACGCCGCGCTGTTGCCGGCCTACTCCTTGGTCCTGGGCCTGCTCGCTCTGCTGGGGTTCATGGCAGTGGCGTTGCACGTCGGCACCGCGCCTGAGTTCGCCGCCGGCTTCAAGCAGTATGGCAACAACTTCGCGGTCCCGGCACTGGTTCTGTCGGTCTTCCCCGGCTGGTTCGCCGGCGTCGCGTTCGCCGCGATCGGGATCGGCGCCTTGGTACCGTCAGCCATCATGTCGATCGCCTGTGCCAACATCGTCAGCCGCACGATCTATCGCGGCTTCATCGCGCCGCACACAACAGATGCGCGGGAGTCGGCAGTCGCCAAGATCGCGTCGCTGGCGGTGAAGCTCGGCGCCCTGGTGTTCATCCTGCTGGTTCCAGTTCCCTATGCCCTGCAGTTCCAGTTGCTGGGTGGCCTCTGGATGATCCAGGTGCTGCCGTCGGTGATCCTGGGGCTTTACCTGCGGATGCTGAACGGCTGGGCCCTGCTGGCCGGCTGGGCAGTGGGAACCGCGACGGGAACGTGGATGGCGTCGACGACCTCATTCAAGGTTGCGGTGTTCACCGTGTCACTGCTTGGCACCAGCTTTCCCGGCTACATCGCGCTTTGGGCGCTGCTCGCCAATGTGGCGGTCTCGCTGGTGCTGTCTGCCCTGCTGCGTCCATTCATCACCCCCGCGCCGGCGCTGGCCGAATAGGCGTCAGTCTGCGGCGCCCCCACCGCATCGGACTCAGTTCCGCCCGGGGACCCTCGTGGTTGCTGCCTTCATGGCGGGAAGGTCTTCTTCCAGGACCGTCAGATGGATCGAATACGACGTCTCGCCGTCGTCTACGTCCCGATGCACGGTCCCGATCGTCTCATCGTTGACTGCTAGCTCGATCGACAGTCCGCGGCGCGGCGGCGGCACGATCTTGATCCGCTCGCTGCCGAACAGCTTACGCAGGTAAGTTTGCAGACGTTCAATTTCGGACGGTGTCATAAGGGGTCTCTTGCGAAAGGAGGCCCGCCCTTTACCCGCGGCGGTGGCGTTTGACCAGTGATTCAAAGCCACATGCCCAAACCGAGCACCCCCGCCAGGGCTTTGCCGGCCGCATCCGCTCTAATCCAGCATATGGCCGAAGCGGGCGGCTTTGGTTGCCAAATACTCGTCATTGACGCCGTTCGGCGCAAACAAATGCGGTTCCCGGCCGGCAACCTCAATGCCGCAAACACTCATCGCCGCGACTTTGTCCGGGTTATTGGTCAGCAGACGCACGCGCCTGATGCCCATCAGTCGTAACATCGTCGCCCCGACCAGGAAGTTCCGCTCGTCCGCCGCCCACCCCAACACCCGATTGGCATCCATTGTGTCCAGCCCACGGTCCTGCAGACCATAGGCGCGAAGCTTGTTCACCAACCCGATGCCACGGCCCTCCTGCGCCAGATACAGCAGGATCCCGGCACCATCCTGCGCCATGCGGCGAATCGCCCCACGCAACTGCTCACCACAATCACAGCGCAGGCTGCCAAGCAAATCACCGGTGAAGCATTCGGAGTGGATGCGCACCAACGGCGCATCGCGACCATGTGGCTGCCCGATCACGATAGCGAGATGTTCAGTTGCGGAACCGTCACTACGGAACGCCACAACCCGGCTGTCTGGGGCGTCCGTCAGTGGCACATTGGCTGAAACAATCTGACGCAGCCCAGCCACTTCATTGCTCGGATAATCCAGCAGGTCGGCAACCGCGACCTCGATGAGTCCGTCGATTGGACGCGCCGGGTCTGCCAGCGGCACCGCCAGCAACGCCGGCAGCAGCCGGCCGATCTTCGCCAGTGCGATGGCCGCATCGGCCAGCGGCGGAAGCGGCACCGGTTCCAACATGGCACGGGCCGGCGGCTGCACCGCCGTGGGATCGGCAAACGCCTGATATATCTCAATATTGTGCAGGGCGTCCGGCAACGTCACGGCGACCGCCCCAGCGTCGGCCGACATCGGCGCCCGCAGGATCGCCGCGGCTCGCGCAGGCGCCAGGATCAGCACTGGACGCACTGCCGACAGCAGCTCAAGCTCCTTCAAGGCATCACGGCCCGCGGTCTCGGCAGCCAGCACCACCAGCGGCGCCTCGCTACCGATTACCACCGGCACACCACGCCGCAACTCTGAGGCGGCGCGATGGACTTTCCGCAGCCGGAACCGGGTGACATCGGCTGTGGGGGTTGCGTCAGCGGACATCAATCACCTGTCAGGCCCCGCCCGGAATCCCATATTGTCGAATTCTGAGAGGCTTTGGTACAGAAAGAACTAAATTTCGTCACTATTGACCTTCAAGCGACAAGCGATGGGAAGCATATGGATGTCCGGCCCGCATTGCAGCATATGGGAACTGGATGATACGAGGCGATGCGCTAAATCTTCCGGCTCCCTGTTCTGTGCGCAATCTTGTGATTGACCCGGGACAATAAGAGCAAACGAACCATTATCGTGGCCTTTCGGGAACGTATATGGTTAAATACTCTGCGTTTGCGAACCAGAGTGATGGTGTCTTTAACGAGCCACGTTTAACACTGGCAAAGGAAACTTGAGAATGTCGGCAGAACGCCCGGTCCTGATCGTCGACGATGACGACGCCCTGCGGGAGACATTGGTCGATCAACTGGCTGTCGACGGGGAGTTCGTGGCCACCGAAGCAGCGTCGGTTCAGGCAGCGGAGGCCTCTTTGGCCGGAAAGGACTCCCGCTTCGATGCCATTATCCTCGATGTGGGGCTGCCCGACGGGGACGGGCGCGATCTGTGCTCGCGGCTGCGCAAGCAGGGCCATCGCATGCCGATCATCATGCTGACCGGGTTCGACAGCGAGACGGACGTGGTGAAGGGTCTGGATTGCGGCGCCAACGACTACATCGCCAAGCCCTTCAAGCTCGCGGTCCTGCTGGCCCGGCTGCGCGCCCAGTTGCGCATCTTCGAAAACAGTGAGGATGCGGTCTTTACCATTGGGCCATACACCTTCCGCCCGGCAGCGAAACTGCTGCAGGAGCCTGCGAAGAACCGCCGGATCCGGCTGACCGAGAAGGAAGCGGCGATCCTGAAGTTCCTGTACCGCGCCGGCACCCGCTCCGTCGCCCGGCAGGTGCTCCTGAATGAAGTGTGGGGCTATAACGCCGCGGTCACCACCCACACGCTGGAGACCCATATCTACCGCCTGCGCCAGAAGATTGAGCCGGATCCAGCCAACGCTCGCCTGCTGGTGACCGAGGGCGGCGGCTATCGCCTTGACCCGGAGGGTATCCCCGCCGGACGCATGCCAGCAACCGCTCACGCGTGAGCGGATCGGCGTCCGGGCCTCGGTGCCGCATTGACTCCGGTGGAACGCGGCCGGAGCCTGTCACGATAGCCCCGGTACTCGAATCCCCGGAGTGCGTTTAATCTCTCGTTAACCTGTTATGACATAAGGTCTTTCCGGCTCAAGCCACAGGAAGGGCCGGTTGTCGATCCCAAAAATCAGCGCTTTCGTGATCTGCTACAACCGAGCCGACACGCTGGGCACCTGCCTGCGCGGGCTGCGCTTTGCCGACGAGCTGATCGTGGTGGACAAGTCCTCCACTGATGGCTCGTCCGGCATCGCCCGAGCCATCGCCGACCATGTGCTGCGTGTGCCTTGGACGCCCACAGTCGAACCGACCCGGGCGCTGGCGTTGTCGCTGTGCCGCCACGACTGGATCCTGTTCATGGATGACGATGAGTGCCTCGATCACGCGGCCGGAGAGTACATCCGCAACGAACTCGCAGCCTCCCAGGCCGACATCTACGAATTCGCGCGGCGCAACTACATCCTCGGCCGCCATGATGAGCGTGCCTACTACTGGCCAGAGCACCATATCCGGCTGTTCCGCCGCGGCGCCGTCACCTTCGCCGCAACGGTTCATGCCGGCCTACTCCGCCATTCTGATCGGGTGATGCGGTTTCCGGCAGGCGCGCCCGCCGCCATCCATCATCTATCGAATGCCAGCGTGGCCGGCTGGATTGAGAAGACCAACCGCTATACCGAAAGTGCCGAACGCGCTGGCCTGCACGCCGGACCCGAAGGCCTGGCCGCCTTCGCCCACCAGCGCATCGACCATTGGTTCAGCCGGACCGCCGATGACGCCCCCGCCGGCTACCCGGCCGCCGCCGCCCTGCTGCGGGCGGTCTACGACATGGTCGACGCGCTGAAGCACTGGGAGGAAGCCAGCGGCGGCGACGGGGCGGAACGGCTGCGTTCGGCCTGCGACCGCCTGGACCACCAGCATCCAGCCGACGCTACCCGCGCCCGCGATCGGGCTGCCTGAGAAGAACACCGGTTGAGAAAACGACCGGGACGGGCAGCCTGTGCCCCCGGATTGACGGCACCATCGGCGCGGGAGTGTCCTGATCCCCATCAGGAGATCCGTCCGCATGTCCATCGATCTTACCGGTCGAGTCGCCCTCGTCACCGGCGCCTCCCGCGGCATCGGCGCCGCCGTGGCACTTGCCATGGCCCAGGCAGGCGCCGCCGTTGCCGTCAACTACCAGCAACGCGCGCAGGCGGCGGAGGCGGTTGCAGCCAGGCTTGCCGAAACCGGCCGCAAGGCGATCGCCGTGCAGGCCGACGTCTCCGATAGCACGGCTGTCACCGGCATGATCCGGTCCATCGAGGCACGGCTGGGACCGGTGGACATCCTGGTCAACAACGCCGGCATCGCGCTGATCCGCGGGCTCGAAGACCTGACCGAGGCGGACTTCGACCGCACCCTGGCGGTAAACCTGAAGTCGGTCTTTCTATGCACGCAGGCTGTCCTGCCGCACATGCGCACCCGGGGCTGGGGACGCATTGTCAACATCTCCTCCGGCGCGGCGCGTGGAGCGGGCGGTGTCGGCCTGCACTACAATGCATCGAAGGCTGGAATGGAGGGCATGACCCGCGGCTATGCTGCTCGCCTGGTCAAGCAGGGCATCACCGTCAATGCCGTGGCGCCGTCGCTGATCGAGACGGACATGGTGAAGTCGGGCCTGGCATCCTCACCCGAACGGATACCGCTCGGTCGGTTCGGCACCAGTGACGAAGTGGCGCAGGTGGTCATGATGCTGATCGGCAACGGCTACATGACCGGCCAGACCGTCGCGCTGTCCGGAGGCATGACCTTCAACTGATCGACACATCCTACGCCACAAGCAGGCTCTGGCTGCGCACCAGACGGGCATACAGGCCGTCCTGCTGCATCAGCGCCGCGTGCGTACCCTGCTGCTGTGCGCGCCCGTCCGCCATCGCCACCACCAGGTCGGCATCGCGCACGGTCGATAGCCGGTGCGCGATCACAATGGTGGTCCGGCCCCGCCGCAGCGCCGCCAACGCGCTCTGCACCGCCGCCTCGCTCTCGGTGTCCAGCGCGCTCGTTGCCTCGTCCAGCAGCAGGATCCGCGGGTTGCGCAGCAGTGCCCGAGCCAGCGAGATGCGCTGGCGCTGCCCGCCGGACAGGCGCTGCCCGCCGGGCCCGACCACTGTGTCAAAGCCCGATGGCAGGGCAGCGATGAAATCAGCCGCCGCCGCGGCGGTCGCCGCCGCCTCGATGTCGTCGAACGCCGCGCCCGGGCGGCCCATGGCGATGTTGGCCACGACCGTGTCGTCGAACAGCAGCGCGTCCTGCCCGACATACGCGATGCTGTCGCGCAGGCTGGCCAGCGTCACCCTCCTGACATCCGCCCCGTCGATGCGCACCGCCCCGCCGCTGGCGTCCTGCAGCCGCGGGATCAGCGCTAGCGCGGTGGATTTGCCCCCGCCGGAGGGCCCGACCAGCGCCACCGTCGCCCCCGGCAGCGCCTCGAAGCTCAGCCCCCGCAGCCCCTCGCGCCCATCCGGATAGACAAAGCGCACATCGTCGAACACCACGTGCCCATGGCCGGCCGGCAGCGGCTCGGCCGCCGGCGCATCCTTGATAGTCGGCTGCTCGTCGATGATGCCGAAGATGCGCACCAGCCCTGCCAGCCCCTCCTGCAGGGCGGCGTTCAGTGACCCCAGGGCGCGCAGCGGCCGTGCCGCGATCAGCAGTGCCGCGACGAAACCGGTGAAGTCACCCAGCGCGTGGTCGCTGACCGCGGCACGCCAGCCCTCGAACCCGATCACCGCGGCGACCGCGGCACCGCCCAGCACCTCCAGCACCGGCTCCACGCGGGAGCGGCTTTTCGTCATCCGCAGCAGCGACTTGTATAGCTGCGCGAACGCCGCCTCGGCCCGCCTGGTCTCATTCGCCTCCAGCCGATAGGCACGGACGGTGCGGGCCTGGGCGAAGCTCTCGTTCAGCATCGCCGCCGTCTCGCCAACACGCTCCTGCATGCCGCCCGAGGCTCGGCGGACGCGGCGGCCGATCCGCTCGATCGGCAGGATCGCCAGCGGATACAGCGCCGCGGCGATCAGCGACAGCAGCCAATTCAGGTAGATCATGCTGCCGACCAGGCCAACCACGGTGATCACGTCGGCAAGGCCGTTGACCGCCCGCGTCAGAGCCTCACGGATCGTCGCGGCATCCGTGGTGAAATGCGCCGCCAGTTGCGCCGGGGCCTCCCGCTCCAGCCGCGCCAGGTCCGCCCGCGCCAGGTGGGCAAACATCCGCCCCTGCAGGTCGCGGATCACCAGCAGCACGATCTGCTGCACCTGGACGTTCTGGAAATACTGCGCCAGCGCCTTCAGCCCGGTGATCACAACGACCAGCACCGGGATCTGGTACAGGATCCGCCGGTCATGCGCCGTGAACATGTCGAACGCGTGGTTGATGACCACCGGATACAGCGCGGTCGCGCCAGCCATCAGCAACGTCAGCACCATGACCAGCAGCAGCCGGGTCCGATAGTGGACCAGTTGCTCGCGCCACAACCGGCGCAGCAAGGCATAGGTCCGGTCGGAGTGCTTCAGAGTCATGCGCGCGCCATGTATCAGCCCGGGCAGGATTGCACCATGCATCCCCTGCCCGGCGTCCGCGCCAGCCCCGTCCGGCTTGACGCCATGGCCGTTGACCCGGAGACAGTGTTGCCGACAATCAAGCGGGAGGCGTTTTTCATGGCGAACCGGATCAACCGGGCCATCGAGCTGCTGCAACAGGATCAGGCCATCTACTACGACGGCGCCCACAGCGGCCACATGCTCACCTACCAGCAAGGCCGTGCCGACAGCGAAACCTGGGCCGACTATATCAATGTCGGCATGGAACATGGCGCCTTCGACATGACCGGGCTTGCCGAATACATGCGCGGCCTGGTCGACGGTGGCCCGACCCGCTCCGGCCACCGCTGCCCTGCCGTGATCATTGAGGCACCGGTCAACGGCACCGACGAAGCCAACGTCCGCTTCAACGCCTGGCAGTTCCGCCAGATCCTGGGGCGCGGCGTCCATGGCATCCTGCTGTGCCAGGCAGAGACGGCGGACGCGGTGCGGGCGTTCGTCGAAGCCTGCCGCTATCCGCATCAGCTTGCCGGGGTCGATCCCGCGTTGCCGTCGCCGCACGCCCGCCTGCAGGGCACGGTGCGCCCCGCTGCCGCGGCAGGATCACTCGGCATCGGCACCCGCGGCCGTGGGTCGGAGACCACAGCGGCACCCGTCTGGGGCCTGTCGGTTGAGGCCTATCTCGACCGCTGTGACCCATGGCCGCTCAACCCCAACGGCGAGTTGCTGCTGGGGGTGAAGCTGGAAAGCCCAGAGGGCATCGCCCACGCCGAGGCGATCTGCGCCGTGCCGGGCCTGGGTTTCGCCGAGATGGGACCCGGCGACCTCAGCCTGTCGCTGGGATCGGTCACCTTGTTGCGCGACCCGTATCCGCCGGTGATGCAGGCCGCGCGGGACAAGGTCTTTGCTGCCTGCCGCCGCAACGGCCTGGCCTTCCTCGAGGGATGCACTTCGCACACCATCGCCGCCAGGCTGGATGAGGGCGTTCGCGTCATCTCCGGCCACAGCGCCGAGATGGCTCGGATCGGCCGGGCGCACCAGAAGCGGGAAATGCCTGTCTAGTATTTGACCACAGAGCAGCGCGACACCGGCATTGCCTCAGGCGAATGCCGGGACGGTTCGGCCGCTACTTCTGCTTCAGGAATTGCGCCGCGTTCTCCCGCGTCACGACATCCAGGCCGACATAGTTGATCAGCGGTACCTTCTCGCCATGTTTCAGCGCCAGCAGCATGTCGATGGCCTTTTCTCCCATCTCGAAAGGCCGCTGGCCGACCAGCACCTGGGCATAGCCGGCTTGCAGCAGTTGCACCTCGATCGGCAGCGTGTCCGGCATCACCAGGGTCAGCTTGTGGCTGTCGTAGGCCTTTCGATGCGCGTCGACGAAGCTCCGATAGGCCTCGGGGGCGAACAGCGCCCATCCACCCACCGGAATCACCGCGTCGGCGTTCGGACTGGCGGTATACAGGTCCGATAGCTGCTGGTTCGCCAGCGCGGCGTCGTCGTTGCAGAACGCGGGAGAACCCGGCGCCTGCTTCCAGCCAGCGGCCTGCAGCACCCCATTCAGCCCGGCCAGCCGCTCATTCAGGTTCTCCGCCGCCGGACCGCCGGATTGCGTGATGTATAGCCCCGCCTGTGGATGCAGCTTGGTCAGTTGGCGGCCGAGTTCCGCCCCCATCGCCTTGTTGTCGGTGCCGACATAGGCCTGCCGTGCGGAACGGGGGCTGTCCGCGTCAAATGTGATCACCGCAATCCCCGCGTCCCGCGCCTGCTTGATGACACCGACGGCGGCGTCGGCGTCGGACACCGAGATCGCCAGACCATCGACACCCTGGGTGATCAGATCCTGGATGATCTGCACCTGCGAGGCCGGCTCGTGCTCGATCGGGCCGGTATAGACGCACGTCACGTTGCCCAGGGCCTTGGCGCGCGCCATGCAGCCGTCCCGCGACAGGTCGAAATACGGGTTGTTCATCGCCTTCGGAATCACCGCGAACTGCAGCTTCTTGTCCGCCGCCTTCGCCCCGCCCGTCATGACCTCGCCCGCGGTCACCAGGGCAGCCATCAGAAACAATCCTGTCCAGCGCATGGATTTTCCTTCGCAGTTTCTTGACGTCGTTATTTGGCTTGCATGACACGCACTTTGTCGACCAGGACGGCGACGATGATGATCAGGCCGATCAGCGCGTCCTGCCAGTACGCATCGACCCGCCCCAGGACCAGGCTGTTGCGGATGACCTCGATCAACGCCGCCCCGACCACCGCACCAATCGGTCCGCCGCTGCCGCCGGCCAGGTTGGCCCCGCCAATCACCGTCGCCGCGATGACCCGCAGCTCATAGCCGCTGGCCAGGTTCGCCGGCGCCGATCCCAGCCAGCCGGCCAGCAGGATGCCGACTGCCCCAGCGGCCAGGCTGCACAGCACATAGGCGCTCAGCTTGACGCGGCTGACGCGCACGCCGGTGCGCAGCGCCGCCTGCTCGTTGCCGCCGACGGCAAACAGGTGCCGGCCCCAGACGGTGTGGTGCAGCCCCAGCCCCAGCGCCGCCGCTGCCAGCAGCATGTAGATCACCTGCACCGGCAGGCCCGCGAACCGCCCGTTGGTCAACGCGAAGAAGGCCTCGACGTCGGGCCCTGCGGGTGCCTGACCGCGCCCCTTGGTAATCACGTACGTCAGGCCGCGGCAGATCGACAGCATCCCCAGCGTCGTCACGAAGGGCGACAGATCCAGGCGCGCAACCAGAATGCCATTGATCAGCCCGATTGTCGCGGCCAAGGCCAGCCCCACCAGTATCGGCAGGACAATCGTCGCATACGCCACCCCAGCCAGCGGCGTGTCCGAAACGCCGCGCATGACGATCATCGTGCAGACCGCGACCAGCGCGCACACCGACCCCACCGAAAGATCGATCCCGCCGGTGATGATGACAGCCGTCATCCCCAGCGACATCAGCGCTATGTAGCTGAAATTGCGCGAGATGTTCATCAGGTTGCCAACGGTGGTGAAGTTGCCGGAGAACACGGCCGCCAGCCCGCAGATCACGACGAACGCAAGCGTGACATACGCTGTCTGGCCGGCGAAGAAGCCGCGCCGGTGCCAGGCGACCTCGACCCCCTTGGCCAGCGTGGACGGCGATGACATCAGGCCATCTCGATCGCGCCGGTGATCAGCCCGGTGATCTCCTCGGGGCTGGTGGTCCCGATCGGCTTGTCGGCCACCTTCAGCCCCCGGCGCAGCACCGCCACGCGGTCGCATACGGTAAACACGTCCGGCATGCGGTGGCTGATCAGCATCACCGCCGTCCCGCCATCCTGCAGCCGGCGGATCAGGTCCAGCACCTCGGCAACCTGGCGCACGGAGATCGCCGCCGTTGGCTCATCCATCAGCACCAGCTTCGCCTTGGCCAGCCGGGTGCGGGCAATCGCCACGGCCTGCCGCTGCCCCCCGGACATCTGCTTCACCACATGGTCGGCGCGGGTCTCGCTCTTCAACTCGCGGAACAGTTCCCCGGCCCGGCGGTTCATCGCGCGGTGATCGAGAAACTGCAGCGGGCCAAGGCGCCGTGTCATCTCTCGGCCAAGGAACACGTTGGCCGCCGCCGTCAGGTTTTCCGCGATCGCCAGGTCCTGGTACAGCACCTCGATGCCCGCATCCCGCGCCGCGGCCGGCCGGTCGAACGTCACCGGCATGTTGTCGAGCGACAGGCGTCCCTGGGTCGGCGGAAAATTGCCGGCGATGATCTTGGTCAGCGTGCTCTTGCCGGCGCCGTTGTCGCCCATCAGACCCAGCACCTCGGCCGGTCGGATATCCAGGTCGACGCCATCCAGCGCCCGCACCGCGCCAAAGGATTTGGTGATTCCCCGCAGCGACAGCAGCGCCTGCGCCGGCGCGGCCATCGCAGTGATAGCATGCGTAAGGTCCGTCATCCTCCCCACACTTTCTCTCGACAGTGCTTGCCTCGCACTTTCGCCGAGATTAGGCGCGAAAGAACGCGGGCGCCTAGAGTGAGGTTGCTGAAGGTTGGTCCTCAACCCGCCTCGTCCCTACGCGCGAGCCACTGGGCCTGGAAAGATGCTCGGCTCTGCCTACTTTCGCCTGTGTCCATGCTGGTCGCGACAAAGTACGATCGATCACAATCATCCGGCCGTTTGCGTCCTGATCGTGAGGAGAAAGTCCAATGCCCAAGGCAGTGCGGTTTCATGAACTTGGCGGCCCCGATGTGCTCAAGATCGAAGAGGTTCCTCTTCGTGAGCCCGGGCCAGGCGAGGTTACGCTGCAAGTCGCCGCCGTCGGTCTGAACCGGGCGGAAAGCGTGTATTTCCACGGCCACTACTTCGAGAAACCTCGGTTGCCGTCAGGCATCGGTTATGAGGCCGTCGGCACTGTCCTCAAGATTGGACCCGGCGTGGATTCGTCGCTGATCGGCAAGCAGTTCGGGACGATACCGGGATTCTCGATGAACCAGTTCCCGGTGCTGGGTGAACAGGCCGTGGTGCCTGTGAGCGAGCTTGCCGCTTTGCCTCCGACGCTGTCGCCCGTGCAAGGAGCCGCCGTGTGGATGCAATACGCAACCGCCTACGGCGCCCTCGTCTACCGCGCCAAGGTGGGGCCTGGTGACTTCGTCATCCTGACCGCGGCAAGTTCGTCGGTGGGATTGGCGGCGATCCAGATCGTTCGCGCCCAGGGCGGCACTGCCATCGCCACCACTCGTACGGCTGCGAAGAAGCAGCAACTGCTGGAACTGGGTGCCCACCACGTTATCGCCACGCAGGACGAAGACCTGCCAGCGCGGGTGAGCGAGATCACCGGCGGCAAAGGTGCGCGCGTCGTCTTCGATCCGGTCGGAGGCGACTATGTTGGAACACTGGCCCAGGCGACCGCCGTGGACGGCACGATCTTCCTCTATGGCATGCTCTCCGGCCAACCAACGGTATATCCGATGGCGGCGTTCGGCAAAGCCATCGCGTTGACCGCATACGGGATGCCCGAAATGAAGGTGCCGGGCCGTCTTGAGGCGATGAAAACGTATATTTACGACCGTCTTGTGGACGGGACATTCAAGCCCAGGATCGCCAGGACTTTTCCTTTCGCGCAGACAGTCGACGCCTACAAATATTTGGAGAGCAATGAACAGGTCGGCAAAGTTGTCGTTACTTTATAGCTAACGGACCCACGACTGTAGCCGTGTAAAGCTGACGGCGGCTTCTGACCATTGATCAACGAGACCCGTCTGAACAAGCCATGACCTACCGCGCCGCTGCCGGGGCAGGCTGCATCGCCGCGGCGAACAAGGTCGTGTTGTGCCGCAGCATCGCCAGAAAGGTCGGCGCCGGGCCGTCCGGCGGCGACAGCGCGTCCGAGTAGACCGTCCCGCCCAGCCTGGCGCCGGTCTCACGCGCCAGCATTTCTGCCATCCTTGGGCTGGTCATGTTCTCGATGAACACCGCGCGGACCTTCTCGCGCTCGATCTGCCTGACCAGCGCCGCGATCGCCTTGGCCGAGGGCTCGAACTCCGTGCTGAACCCCTCCGCCGCCAGGAACTCTACCCCATAGCGCGCGCCGTAGTAGCCGAATGCGTCATGCGTCGTGATGATCCGTCGCTGCCCCGGCGGGATCGCCCCTAGCATCGAGCCGATCCACTGGTCCGCCGCCGCAATCTCACCTTTGAACCGCTCCGCCGCCTTGATATAGCGCCCGGCATTGGCCGCATCCGCCCCCACCAGGCCGTCGGTGATCGCCTGCACATACAGGATCGTGTTCCTGGGATCCTGCCAGGCATGCGGATCAGTCGCGATCGCCCCGCCTTCGGCCTTCATCGTCCGTGGTGAGACATGCTCCGTCGTCACCACCACCCGGCCCTGGAAGCCGGCGGCTCCGGTCAGCCGGTCCATCCAGCCCTCCAGCCCCAGCCCGTTGCGCACCAGCAGCCGAGCCGCGAGCAAGGTTCGCAGGTCCTGCGGCCGGGGCTCATAGATATGCACATCACCATCCGGTCCCACCAGCGCATTGACCGAGACTGCCGATCCACCCACCTGCCGCACCAGATCGGCCAGCACCGAGAAGCTTGCCACCACCCGGACCGGCTCCACGGGCCGCCCGACCGAAGTCGCTGCCAGCGGCGCCAGTGTGCACGCCAGGAACCCGCGGCGTCCTATCAGCCCATGGCACATCAAACTATCCCGCTATGTTATAATATAACACATATCGGCGAATTGGCTGCGATTCAACCGTTGCCCTGCGGCTTGCATCAACCAGCCGGCCATTGACGAATCCGGTCAACCTCTGCGCATTGGCAGCCATGGACGATCTCCAGCCCGAGGTGCTTGCCCTGCCGTCCGGCGTGGCCCACGTCCAGTGGCGCCGCAGCAGCCGGGCGCGCCGGGTCTCATTGCGGATCGACCCTACAGGCGGCGTCGTGGTGGTGACCTTGCCCACCCGCGCCAGCCGCAAGGCGGGCATGGCGTTGTTGATGGGCCATGCCGACTGGGTCGCCGACCGCCTCGCGGCACTGCCGCAGGCCATCGTCTTCGTCGACGGTGCCAGCGTACCGATCGGCGGGCTGCCACATCGCATTTGCCACGCACCGGGGGCCAGGGGCGTTGCCTTCCTGCAGGACCAGGAGTTGCACGTCGCCGGCGCGCCCGAGTTTCTCGCCCGCCGCGTTCGCGACTTCCTGCGCCGGGAGGCCCAGCGTCGCCTCGGTGCGCTGGTCGCTGCCAAGTCTGGCCTGATCGGGGTGACGCCAAAGCGGGTGACCATGAAGGACACCACCAGCCGCTGGGGAAGCTGCACCCCGGACAAGTCACTGGCGTTCAGTTGGCGCCTGGTCATGGCGCCGGACTTCGTACAGGACTACGTCGTCGCGCACGAGGTCGCGCATTTGCGGCAGATGAACCACGGCCCGAAGTTCTGGGCCCAGGTGAATGAGCTGACCTCGCACACCCGGCTGGCGATTCCCTGGCTGCGCGCCGAAGGCGCCCGGCTGCTGCGGATCGGTTAAAGCGTGAGCCGAGCAGGTGGCATCACCGGAACGGTGAATCACGCGATCAAACAATGAGGTAGAGCGGGGTCCGTGAGCCAGGGCGAACGGAAACCGGTCTAATCGCCCGCCCGATCCTATCTCCCGCGGTCTGCTCCGATCAGTGCCAGCCCCTCGGCCACCGAGACGAACTCACCCCCGCCCAGCACCCGCTCCAGACCGAACCGCTCGATAAAGATCCGCCGCACCGCCGGCACCAGGGAGGTTCCGCCGGTCAGGAACACCCGGTCCACCGCCGCCTCGCCCAGCCCAGCGTGGCTCAGCGCCAGGTCTACCGTGGCGGCGATACGGGCGATGTCGGCCGCGATCCACTGCTCGAAATCCGCTCGGGCAATGCTCCGCTCGATGGCGAAGTCGGCGTGGCGGAAGCGCAGCACCGCCGTCTCCGCCTGCGACAGCGCCGCCTTCACACCAGACACCGTGCGATACAGCTCATAGCCCAGCTCGTCGCGGATCAGCCGCAGCAGCGCCTGCAGCCGGTCTGGATACTGCGCCACCCGCGCCACCGCCTCGATGTCGCGCAACGTCTTCGGCGCACGCATCAGCGACAGCCGGTGCCAACGCGCGAAGCTGCTGTAGTACTCGGGCGGCACCGGCAGGTCCGTGCCGCCCGGCCGATAGCTGGAGCCCTTGCCCAGCAGCGGTGAGACCACTTGGTCAACGATCCGGTAGTCGAACGTGTCCCCGGCTATGCCCACACCGGCCTGACCCATCGCCTGCACCGGACGCTGGCTGCCCGGCTCGAACCGCAACACCGAAAAATCACTCGTCCCGCCGCCGAAATCGCCGATCAGCACCGTCGCCGGCTCGGTCAGGCCGCGGGCGAAGCGGTATCCCGCTGCCTCCGGCTCCAGCGCCGTGCCCACCTCGGGCCAGCCGGCGGCGGCGTACGACGCGCGCAGCCGCTGCTCACCCAGCGCATCGTCCGCCGCCTCGCCAGCGAACCGCACCGGCCGACCGGCAACCAGCACGCCGCCATCCGCCGCCGGCAGGATCGCCCGCAGGAACAGTCCAATCAGCGCCTCCAGGGTCAAGCTGCGGCCGAAAACCCGGGTTTCCGAAAAGCTGCGCTGCGCCAGATAGCTTTTCAGCGACATCATCAGCCGGGAGTCCAGCGGATCGTCCAGATACGCCTCGATTGCCGCCGGCCCGACCGCGCTGCGCAGCATCACCCGCCCAGCCTCGCCGTCGTTCCAGAAGCATACGATGGAGCGGATCACGTCCAGCTCCGCGGCGCCGAAAGCATGCCGCACTGTCGCCACCGAACCATCCGGCCGCAGCCGCGTCACCACGCTGTTGGTTGTGCCGAAATCGACCCCGATCACCGTCATGCAGAAGCCTGCCTCCACCGCGCCAGTGGTCGGATACTGACAGGCACTTCAGCCTGTGTAGAGCGGCTTCGCGCAGACTGGAATCGCGCAAAAGCGCGATTCTGCGCGACTAGCTGGTCGGCCTGTGGCCTGCTTTGATGTTGTCCAGCCGCATGCTGGCCCTGGCCGCGTGCTGGCCCTAGTCTTTCTCGGCTTTGGAGCGACTGGCTTGAGTGTGCACCTTGTCGGGCCCTAGGACAGCCTTTTCGCCGGGATAAGGCCTCTTGAAGCCCGTCGCGGAATACCAGACAAGATGATTCATCAGGGTCTCGTCTTGACGGTCCGGATCATGCTCGTTGCCAGCCAGCATCCGAGCCGAGGCTTTGCTCCAGTCCCGCTCCAGCTTGGTTGCGGCATGGGTGCTGGGATTGAGCTGCGTGATGGGATAGGTCGCCGGCTGGCTGGTGAATGGCGCAAAATCGGGCTGGTCGGTAAATGCGGTAAACATCGGCGCCGACGCCTGGTCGAACTGGTTCATCGGCGGCAGTCCCAAGATTTGCTCGATGGTCCGGTCGATATTGATTTGTGTGTAAAAGGTGCTGTCGACGTATCCGTGCTGTTTTGCATAGGGGCTGATGACGAGACCCGCCTGCCGGTGGCCGTCGACATGGTCCACGCCGTCCTGCGAATCGTCTTCCTCGACGAAAATCGCCGAGTCGCGCCAGTAGGGGCTTTGGCTGATGGCTTCGACGATCCGGCCCAAAGCCAGATCGTTGTCCGCGACCGCGGCTGTCGGGGTTGGAAAGTTCGAACCGGTTCCCGTCGTATGGTCCGCGGTAAGGGCCATGATCACCAGCGCCGGCAGCGCGCCCTGTTGAACGTACTGGTTGAACTCCCGCAGAAACACGTCGGCGCGATACTGATCGGGCACGCCACCATCAAATCCGGGATAATCATGGTTCAGAAGCGTGTTCAGGCGCGGAAACTGAGTGGATTGCTGGCGCTGGTTGATCGGCTGGGTCAGACCGCCTACGCGCATACCCTCCAGAACCTGGCTGTCGTTGTAGTAGTCCATCCATGAGCCATAGCTGGTACCCGGTGCAAAAGTTACGATGTCGGCATACTCGCCATAGACGCGCACCGCCAGACCATGCTCGACCGCGTCGTCCCACAGAAAACCTCCGCCGCCGGCCGCCAGGGGGTCGCCGCCGTTGTAGGGATAGCTGCGGCTGACATCCAAGCCGTTGCGCTCCACGTAGTCGGGGGCCATGGCCTGGTCGACCCATTGGTGACCGTCGGCCGACTGGACGCCGCTAGAATAGAAATTGTCGAGGAGGGGAAACCGCTGGCTGAGCGCGTGGTGATTCGGCGTGACCTTCTGCCCGAAGATGGTCAGGCTTGCGTCGCCATTCCCCCGGCCGTCGTCACCAAGAACCTGGTCGTAGGTGCGGTTTTCCTTGATGATCAGGAAGACGTGCTTGATCAGGGATGGCTCGCCGGTGACCAGCGGGATCGCATGCGGTGCCGCATCGGGTTGGGGCGCCATTAGCGTGTCATCCGATGGCGCATGGTTATTCTTGAGCACTGCCTCCGAGTACGACTGAAGCTGCGTGCGGCCCGGCATCGGAATCAACGAGATCGTGCCTGTTTCCGCAAATACGGAGTGCGCGGTCAAGCCGTGGGAGGACATCGGGGCGCCGAGGGCGCCGATCCCCTTGACGTTCGCGACCACCAATTGCTCGCGATCTGGATCGAGCACGATGTTGCCCGGGAACCAGCCGGTGGGGATCAACCCAAGCTGCGTCAAATTTACACCCTCGGACCGGTCGGGCGCGCGCGGGCCTGGGCGCTCCGTCCGCTCATGGGAAATCCGATAGACGCCGATTGCGTTGTTGGTGCCGAGCGAGACGAACAGGTGCTGGCCGAAGCCGAATGCCAGGGCGTTGGGCGAGCTACCGAATGGAGCGCCCTCGAACGGCTTCACGGGCGCGGTCTGGACGACCCGGAGCTGTTTGGTGTCGATGACCGAGATCGAGTCGCTGTTGCTGTTGGCGACGAAGACGTAGCCGCCGCCATTGGCCAGGCCGGTGGGGTGCAAGCCCACGTCGATGCTCTGGACGGTGCGGCCGGCGGCAAGATCGACGACTGAGACCGTGCCGGTTACCGCCGCTCCGGTCACCGGGTCCGCGACGATCGGCGTGAAGATGTTCGTCGATTGAGCGGTCCCGGTAGGGCCGGCGTAGTCGATATTGTCCGGGCCGAGCAGGATCGCCGAGTTGTCTCGCCCGTTGAGGGTAAAATCGTCGGGTCCGGCCGGACGGCCACCCTCGTTGCTGACAAAGGCTTTGTCGTTGACGACGACGATGTCCCGCGGCGAGTTGCCAACCGGGATCATCTTGACCAGCGTGTTGGTCGTCAGATCGATGATCCCAACTGTGTTCAGCGCGTTGAACACCACGTACAGCGACCTGCCATCAGCCGATAATGCCAGTGCGCCAGGATTGGCGCCCAGAACCGGCTGAGGAATTTGAATTGCATGGTTAAACGTCAGCCGACCCGCGTCATCGACATCAGCGATCTGAATATTGCCTGAGTCCTGAGAGGCGTAGAGGGTCTTGCCGTCCTGGGAATAGACGAGTCCGGCGTAGGAACCAGCCGTCAATCCGTTTGGAGGGATGTACTCCTGGACTTCCATACTGTTCTCGAGATCGATCACGCGAATGGGGCTGGTGTTGTCGGGCTTGACCAGAACAGCGGCGGTTTTGCGGTCCGGCCGGATCGCGACAGTGTTGGGGCGTGAGAGAGGAAGCTCGATCTGCCTTCCCGCCGGCGTCAGGACCTGATCGCTCGGTACCACGACCGACCCGTCCGGCTGTCGCCCGATGCTGTATGTCAACGCCGGCGCAGATTGTTGGGCGGCTGCCAACCCTCCCGAGGCGACGGAGACCAACACACATGAAGTTACCCGTAACAGTAGCGACTTCATTTTGTCTCCGATCTTTAATGCAGCTTGTTTTCGACGCTGGTGCAGGTGGAATGTAACCGTGCTGGTTGCGCTGAGCGTGACGCTTCGATGAATAGGCAATGAATCAACATAGTCGGCCTAGTCATTGGCAGATAGTCTCGGACAGGCTCCTGGAGCGGCTTCGCGCAGACTGGAATCGCGAAAAGGCGCGATTCTGCGCCAGTACCCGCGTGAAATGATGAAGTAGAGCGGTTCCACCCTCTGTGTAACCGCTCCAGTGAAACGGGCCACCACATCGAGCTGACGGATAAAACCTGATGCTCAGTCCCCGGACTCAGGTCGGTTCGCGGCGGAAGCACTTATTTGCTTGGGGCAATGCCGCTGGCACGGCGTGGCGGGCGTTACCTGGTCACGCGACACCCGCTGCGTTTCCAACGTGTCGTCCGTTCAAGGGTTCTTATGATGATCAAATTCACCATCCAGCTCACCCGCAAGCCGACGCTGACACACGCCGAGTTCGTCGAACATCATAAGATGACCCATGCTCATCTCTTCATGTCGATCGCCGTGGTAAAGGATACCGTCAGACGTTACGTGCAGCAGCACGCGATACCGGTTGAATTGCCCGGCATGCCGCCGGTCAAATACGACGGCATCACGGAGCTTTGGTTCGATGATGTAAATGCGCTCGCACGCTGTTTCTCGGACCCTGAGTACATGGCGCGTGTCCGTCCTGATGAGGAACTGTTCCTCGATCTGCACGCCTGCGATTTCATAGTTTCGACAGAGAATGAAGTAGCCTGATGTCATCGTCCGGAACACGCGCTGGTGGCACGAAGTGCGTTCATTATTCGACCAGACACACGCGTAAGCTGGTTTCTGCGTGCCCGGGCAGGCTGAAAAGCGTCTGCACGGTTGACGCTTTTATCCAGTAAATAGGGGCCGCCGACGCACGACTATAGTCTATACAGCAAAACAAGCCGCTGGGTTATCCTGAGCGCTATCCGCAACGAAATTCCCTGCACCGCAGGAAAATCCTTGAGCGAAATCCTTGCATTCCCGCAAGAGTTCACCTATTGTCCATCTGAACATAAGACGAACGATTAACGATCGACACTTTGACCCTCCGCATGAGGCACCATGTCCGTTTCCATGCCGACGCCGCCCCTGCGGCCAACCGCAACATCGATCAGCCTGTCGTCCGTCATCCTGCAGACCATCCTCGGCCGCCTCGCGGTGCTCTTCCTCACCGGCGCCGGCGGTGATGTGGCCGCCGCCCGTCAGGCTGCCGTCGAGATGCTGGACTCGTTTGCGCCGCAAACCGTGCATGAGCTTCGTCTTGCCGCGGAGATCATCAGCTTCAGCTTCCATGCGCTGGAAGCTCTGGCCCAGGCAGCGGATCCGCTGCTGCCGCCCACCCGCGTCCTGCGCCTGCGTGGCAGCGCCGTCAGCCTCAGCCGCGACGCACACAAATCGCAACGCCGCCTGGAGCAGTTGCAGCAGGCCCGCCGTGCCGGCGTTCCCATCCATCCCGCCGAAGCCCCTCCCGCCGAAGCCCCTCCCGCCGAAGCCCCTCCCGCCGAAGCCCCTCCCGCCGAAGCCCCTCCCGCCGAAGCCCCTCCCGCCGAAGCCCACGTCGCAGCAGCCTCTTGCACAGATCCTGATCCCGGCGAGGCAAGCCCCGATCAGCCACAGCCCCTGCCCCCCCGCATCGACAATGCCATCGCCCTGGTCGAAACCACGCGCGAGGTCGCGGCTGCCGCCCAGTCCACCGGCCTGACCTGGACCCAGGCCTATCAGCAGCGCCAGCGCGCCAAGCGGATTGCTGAAAATCTCAAGCGGAACCGGCCGCCCGCGGCCGAACCCACGGCTGATCCGGCTCAGCAGGTCCCGCCATCCGCCGCCTCGTCCTGCAACCTGGCCGCGACCTCCTCCGTCGCACCGGCGGCTGCCCAGCAAACGTAGCCGGCCGGCCTCTCTACTTCATGATCAGCAACGGCCCATTGATCGCGGCGAGACCCGGGATCGCCAACCGCAGCCGCCGCCGGTTTGCTGGTAAGCCGGCGGCCCGCCCGCGGCGCGGACTGGTCCGCTAACCCGGCGGGGCGACAGACAGCCCGACCACCTTGTGCTGGGCGATGAACTGCGCCACCAGGCCGGAGTGCTTGGCCTCCTCGACAAACGCATGCAACCAGCCTGCCGCAGCCAGGTTCGCCTTCGCCGTTCCCACCGCCTGCTGCACCGCGGTAAATTGCCCGCCCAGGATCACCGCACCCGGCATCGTCTTGATATCGCTCAGCAACCGCGGCCGCAGCCCCGCCAAAGCGTCCAGCTTGTCCGCCTTGAACTGCTCATAAGCCGAATCCAGGCTGTTCGAGCGCACCAGGATCGCATGCTTGATGTTGCGCTCCAGCCACAGGTCATACGCGCTGCGCGCCGTGACCGCGATCCGCACCCCGGGCCTGTCCACTTCGGCAATGCTTTTCAGCGGCGAGTCCGGGGGCACCATGTATGTCGCTTCGATCTCGGCATAGGCGGCGGTGAAGGCGATCTTCTCCGCCCGAGCGGGCTCGGCGCCGATCAGCCCGATGTCCCAGACGTCCTGGCCGGCAGCGTCCGCCAGCTCACCCGGCTTGGCAAACGGCACGTACTTCACCGGCACCCCCAGTCGCTCGGCAATGGCACGCGCCATGCTAGGGGAGACGCCCTCGGGATCGCCCGAGGCGCTGTGGCCGGTCACCAGCAGGAAGTTGGACATGTTGATCCCGGCGCGCAGCACTCCGTGCGGCGCAAGCTGGGCCTTGACTTCAGCGGACATAGAGACGGTCCCGGTGTTGTTCTCGTCGCCGATGCTAGGCGGCACCGCCGCGGTTCGGCAAGCCGGGCAGCCCGCTGCAGCCGGATCCCGCACAGCGACGTCCGGCGCGCCATGCGTCGAGCCCATCGCCGCCAGCGCCAGCAGCGCCACGACCCAGGGCCGCCGCATCCGAAGCAGCCGCATCAGAACCGCACGGCGTCCACGGTGGCGATGTCCAGCATCCGCTCGATCACCTCGGGCTCCTGCGCGCCGGCAATCGCGTGCGTCCCATCCACCACGAAGCAGGGAACGCCGTTGATCCCCAGCCGGTGCGCCCGCAGGTTGTCGGCATGAACACTCTCCGCCCCAGCGTCAGATGCCAGGAAGCGGCGCACCGGCAGCGGATCCATGCCGCAAGCCGCCGCCACCGAAGTCAGCACGCCATGGTCGCCCAGGTCGTAGCCATCGGTGAAATGCGCGGCGAACAGCGCCTCGACCAGGTGATCCGCTCTGCCATATTCCGCCGCGTGGCGCACCAGCCGATGCGCATCGATCGAGGATGGGGTACGACGGATTCGGTCAAACCGGAACTCCAGCCCCTCGTTGCGGCCAACCTCGCAGATCGTCGCGTAAAGCCGCCGTGCTCGGTCCTCGCCGCCAAACTTACGCACGACATAGTCCGGTCTGGGCATGCCCATCCGCGGCATGTCCGGGTTCAGCAGGAAAGGCCGCCAGATCAGATCGAACGTGATGTCCGGCCGGCGGCGCAAGGTGCGCAGTAAACGACGAACCCCCAGGTAGCACCAAGGGCACACCAGATCGTGCACGATCTCGATCTCAAGCCGAGCTCGGGGTGGTGACAGGACGTTCACGCGGGAATTGTGACGCTTTTGCGGCGGGTTGTCACGCGGTGATCGGCGAGTAGCCTGCCGCGCCCGCAGACAGGAAACCGGCCCGTCAGGCGGCATTCGAACCCCTAAGCTCAGGTCGCATCCAACAGGTCGTGCCCGGCTGCGCAGTCTCCAGCACCTTGCCCTCGGCCCTTTGCGCGGCGGTCAAGGCGTTGTCGCTGTATGGCAGCATCGACACCGTTCCGGCCCGCAGCTCTGACACACAGGCCACGTGCCGCGCGCGTTCAGCACCCTCCTGGCCGGGCGGATCAGCTCCTGGCAAGCCGCTGTCCATTCTAATGTCATGATGGCTCGCTCCTTGCTCCCGCGCATCATTGCGCATTTCGGGTCGCCGGCGCTAATCCCGCAGGCATGAGTAGACGGTCCCAGCAAGTCGACGCGTTCTTCCGCCGGGGTCAGCAGTTGCACATGGCCGGGCAACTGGCGGAGGCGGAGCATGTCTACCGCCAGGTCATTGCCGCGGTGCCGCGCCATGCCGAGGCGCTGCACGCCCTGGGCGCGCTGGCGCTGCAGTCGGGCAATGCCGCCGTCGCCGACACGCTGCTGCGCCAGGCGATCGGCCTGCGGCCAAGTGCGGCCTTTCAGCTTACCCACGCCAACGTCCTGCTGGCGCTGAACCGGCACGAGGATGCCGCGCAGACGGCCCGGCAGGTCCTGCGCGCCCGCCGCGACAGTGCCGAGGCGCATCAGGTGTTGGGTCACGCGCTCAGTGACGGCGGCCACGCGGAGGCTGCGGTCGAGGCTTACCGCACCGCGCTGCGGCTGCAGCCGGAATTAGCCGGCGTGCACAACAACCTGGGCATGGCGCTGCGCCAGGCGGGCCGGCTGGCGGAGGCGGAGCAGGCGTTCCTGGCAGCGCCGGCCGAACCCGAGGCGCTGGTGAACCTGTCCAGCGTGCAGAAGGAGCGCGGCGGGTTTGCCGAAGCTGAGGCGACTTTACGCCGGGCCTTGCGCATGGCGCCGGACCACCCGGTGCTGCGCTACAATTGGGCGTTGCTGATGCTGCTGCTGGAGCAGCCCGAAGCCGCCTGGGATGGCTGGGAGCAGCGTTTTCGCGCAGGCGCCATCCCGGCGCGGCCGTTCGCTCAGCCGCAATGGCAGGGCGAGCCGCTGGGCCAGCGGACACTGCTGGTGCATGCCGAACAGGGTCTGGGTGACGTCATCCAGTTCGCCCGCTTTTTGCCTGGCATCGAGGGCAAGGTGGTGTTCGAGGCTCCATCGCGGCTGATCGGCCTGCTGTCGAGCAACCCCGCCATGCCGGCGATGATCCCCGCCCAGGCGCCATTGCCGCCGGCCGATACCGTCATCCCGCTGCTGAGTCTGCCGGCCCGCATCCGAACGGCGCCCGCCGCGCCGCCTTATCTGTTCGCCGAACCCGCCCGCGTCGCGGCCTGGCGGGAATGGATTGGCAACGGCCCCTTGCGTGTCGGCATCAACTGGCAGGGCTTCTCCGGGCGGTTCGAGGATCGCGGACGCTCCTTGCCGCTGGCGTCGTTTGCACCGCTTGCGGCGGTGCCCGGAATCCGGCTGATCAGCCTGCAGAAGGGCGAAGGCGAGGCGCAGATCCCGCACGCCGGCTTCCCGGTGGAGACGCTCGCGGGCCTGGATGCCGGCGACGACAGCTTTCTTGACGCCGCGGCGGTGATGATGACGCTGGACCTGGTGATCACCTCGGATACTGCCATCGCGCACCTGGCGGGCGCGCTGGGCCGGCCAGTCTGGGTGGCGCTGCGGCTGGTGCCGGACTGGCGCTGGGGTTTGGCTCGCAGCGACAGCCCTTGGTATCCAACGATGCGGCTGTTCCGCCAGTACCGCGACGGCCAGTGGGAACCGGTCTTTGCGGCGATGGCCGAGGCGCTGGGCCGATGAGCGGCCCGCTGATCCCGGCCTCCTGGGGGGAGGTCTTCGACCGGACGACAATTCTCGAGATCAAGCGTCACCGGCTGCGCTTGCCACAGGCCCGTGCCAATGCCGCGCGTGAGCTTGACCTGCTGGCACAGGCAGCGCCGGCACCCATGGTGCCGAGGGAACTGACGGCGGCGTTGATCGCTGTCAATACAAGGCTATGGCGGCTGGAGGATCTGATACGCGAAAGCGAGGCTGCCGGCGACTTTGGTCCAGGCTTCGTCCGGCTGGCCCGTGCGATCTATCGCGAGAACGACGAGCGCGGCCGCATCAAGCAGGCGCTGAACCGGCTGCTGCACTCCGACCTGGTGGAGCAGAAGCAGTATCCGGCCTATGTTTGACTTAACCCGAGCGTGCCCAACGTGAGCTTCTCCTTGTAAGGTTTCTGCCATGATTGACCCCGTCGCCGACAACCTCCGCCGTGTTCAGGACCGCATCGCCAGTGCCGCGATTGCCGCCGGCCGGGCGCCGGAGGCCATCACGCTGGTTGCCGTCTCCAAGACCAAGCCGGTGGAGGCGGTGACGGCTGCGCTGGCCGCCGGTCAGAGCGTGTTCGGCGAGAACCGCGTGCAGGAGGCGGCGGGGAAGTTTCCCGCGCTACGGCCGGAGCACCCCTTGCAACTGCACCTGATTGGCGGCCTGCAGACCAACAAGGCCAGGGACGCGGTACGGATCGCCGATGTGATCGAGACGCTGGACAGGCCCCGGCTGGCCGATGCCATTGAAGCGGCGATTGCCCGTGAGGGCCGAGCGCCGCGCTTGCTGATCGAGGTCAACACCGGATCCGAACCACAAAAGTCGGGTATTGCCCGAGACCAGGCGGACGACTTCATCGACGCCTGCAAGGTGCGGTTCGGGGCGGCTTTGGTGGGGTTGATGTGCGTGCCGCCGCAGGATCAGGATCCGCGGCCGCATTTCACCTGGCTTGCCGGCTGCGCCAGGCGGCATGACCTGTCGGTTCTGTCGATGGGAATGTCGGCGGATTTTGAGGCGGCGATCGCCTGCGGGGCAACATGGGTGCGGGTCGGCAGCGCCATCTTTGGCGCGCGATGAAGGCACGATGTCATCCTGCTGCAGGCGTTGTGCCTAAATCTTGTCGCTCAAGTGCCCTAGTGGCACCGGGCTACCGTGCGGCTTGACCCATTGACCCGGGGCGGTGGATCAATGGGCCGGCACCCTAGGACTAGCGGTTGATGGGGGCGAATGCCGCTGGCGTCATCAGGCTGTTCTTCTGGCCGATCAGGTAGCCGGCCTCGGCGCTCTTGTGCAGAAAGCCCTGCCACTCCGGGTCGGCTGCCATGGCGGCACGCCGGGCGGCGCGGTCGGCTGCGTCCTGATAAACCCAGATGTGGACGTAGGTGTTGACCTCACCCGATTCGGTGATCAGGTAGGCGAGCGGCTCGCCCAGGTGGCGCTTTTGCGGCGCCAGCCCGAATTCCTGATAGATAGCCATCTGCCGGGCCATTGTGCCGGGTTTGACAGTATAGGTGCGGTGATCAACGAGCATGCTTTGTCTCCTGTTCGACGCGCCGCGGGTTCGCGGCGGGTCAGACCGCCGGGACGATCGGCGGTATCGGAGCGCGGCTGAGCCAGCTTGTCCAGACGGCCGGCCGCAGGGTCGATGATCACCACTGAAGGTGCCGATCCCGCTGGTCGGGCGGGTCAGGCGTGATGGGCTGCATCACGGCCGATTGGCGTAGTGGGAGATGATTGTCTATTCCGAGACGTATTAGCGCCAGAACATATTGCCTTCGGCAAAGGCTCGTTATTGTTTTAGCACAACGCTGAGTTGTATTCGGGTGTACATAGCATCCAGAAGCGGCCGGGCCGCGGGATAGCGCGGCCCGGGGCTTAGTGAGTAGCCCGAGCGGTCTCGTTGCCGGTCCGTGCGCGTGCCTGCGCCGGTTCAGCCGTTATCCGCAGACTTGAGGCGGCGTCACGCAGGATGGTGCGCATTTCCCGCAGGAACGCCATGCCCGTTGCGGTGCGCTGTACCAGCACGCTGCGGCGATCCAACGGATCAGTCTTGCGGCGCACCAGGTCGAATTCTGACAAACGATCCAGGGCTCGGGTGATTGCTGGCTTTGAGACGCCGAGTTTGGCAGCCAAGCCGCGGACGGTCTGCGCTTCGGTCTCTAGATAACATGTCAGGAAGACGCCGAGTTGGCGTGCCGAAAGGTCGGGTCCGTCGCGGCGGACGAGTTCAACGATCGCGGTACGCAGGATTCCGGCCAGACCGTCGCTGACCTCGTTTGTGATCATACTCCTACACCTTTCCTGTCAGTTGGCGGCCACCTCGATTTCGGTTTGATGATCGCGGCAGGATAGTGGTCACGCCGGTGAATTCGTGTCTCGTAACGAGATGGTGTACCAATCGCATTTGTTCCGGAGATTTAGATACATAATCAAAATAATACCATTGTATGATTTATCGACGTTCGGTGCTCATGTCACTTAGTTCAGCCGCTGCGATCAACCAGGTCAAGCCGGAATGCTGCCTGTCAGCCGCCCGCCTGGCGGTCGCTTCCCGCCTGCAAGTCTTACCTTGACCGAAAGTTGAAGCACAATCCAGTGTTGCCGAGCGGCATCAGCGGACCGTTGCGGAATCAAAGAGGTGCCGCAGGGAAACAATCGGCAGAGGCCGGAGAAATCGCACCGGGAACGGCACGTTAAAAGATGCTATAAAGCAATAATTATCATTACGTAATACAGGAATGAAGGGAAATTTACCAGTTAAAACACGAGCTAAGGCCGCCGACGCAGCCGAAGGATTTGGCTGTCCGAAAGAGAATCGCCGATTCGGCCGCCGAATCGAGTTCCGTATGGTCGTTTCATTTTGCCCCACGTCGATAGCGCAACGGTCAATCATCGCAGCGATCGTCCCCGCGCAATCGCAGCGTCTCCGAAACGAATGCGCAGGACGTCGATCGCCGCCTGGGCCGCTGCCCGACGAGGGGCATCCGGGTCCGCCAGGTCGCCCTGGTCCGCCGCCGCCGCGGGCAGCAGCGGATTGGCGCCGATGCCGATCAGCCGGAACGGGGTTCCCGTCGCCTCCTTCACCAGCAGGGAACGGGCCAGGTCGAACAGCCGGTCCGGCAGCATGGTGGGATTCGATAGCCGCGCCGCCCGGGTGCGTGAAGCGAACCGGCTGGTCTTCAGCTTCAGCACCACGCCGGATGCGGCCAGATCGTGTTCCTTCAGACGCCGCGCGAGTTTTTCGCATAGCAGCCAAAGCGGACGTTCAAGTTCCGTAACGAAAACCAGATCATGGTCGAACGTGGTCTCGGCGCTGATCGACTTCGTCTCCCGCAGCGGATCGACCAGACGGACATCCTCGCCGCGGGCGCGGCGGACCAGCGCGGGACCATCCTGACCCAGACGGCGCGCAGCCTCCTGCGGCGACAGCGTCTGTAGCTGCCCCAGCCGAGTGATGCCAAACGTCTGCAGCTTGCGCCCCATCGCCGCGCCGATGCCCGGCAGCAGGCGCACCGGCTCTGATGCCAGCAGCGGAGCGGCCTCGTCCGCGTCGATCACGGTAAAGCCGCGCGGCTTGTCGCGTCCGGCGGCGATCTTCGCCATCAGCCGGTTGGCGGCCAGACCAATGGAGACGGTGACGCCGACCTGCTGCTCCACTGCCAGGGCGAAGCGGGCCAGCACCGCCGCCGGCGGGGCGCGGTGCAGCGCCTCGGTGCCCGAGAGGTCCAGCACCGCCTCGTCAATCGACAGGGTCTGTACCAGCGGCGTCAGTTGATGCAGCAGCGCCCGCACCCGGCGGGAGGCCGCGACGTATTTCGGGAAGTCCGGCCGGATGACGACGGCGTCGGGACAGGCCTTCAGCGCCTTGAACATTGGCATTGCACTGCGCACGCCGTAGAGGCGGGCGATGTAGCAGGCTGCCGTCACCACACCTCGGGTGCCGCCGCCGACGATGACCGGGCGGCCGCGCAGTTCCGGCCGGTCGCGTTTCTCGACGCTGGCGTAGAAGGCGTCGCAGTCGACATGAGCAATCGCCAGCCGCTGCAACGCGTGGTGGCGCACCAACCGCATGCCGTCGCAATTTGGACAGCGGGCCGGCAACGCCTGCATCACCTGGCAACAGTCGCGGCATAGCGTGGATGTGCGCTGGGCAACGAGCCCTTCGGCGTGCGGTTCCGGCAGTGGGAAATCGGGCGGTCCCATAGGCTAATCAGGCGGCCAAAGCCAGGCGGCGCCGCGCACGCCAGAGGCGTCGCCATGCGCATTGCGCAACACCGGCGTGGCGATAGTGTCGCTAAACGCATAGCTCGGGATACGCTTCGGCAATTCGGTGTACAGATGCTGCATGTTCGACAGGCCACCGCCGAGGACGATCGCGTCCGGGTCGAGCAGGTTGATGACCGTGGCCAGCCCGCGCGCAAGGCGGTCGGCGTGACGGTCAAGTGCGGTGATTGCCGCGGCGTCGCCGCTGGCGGCCCGCCCTGGCAACGGGCTGGCGTCGTGCGCCCCCGGGCCGTCGCAGTCCCGTGCCAGCGAGGGACCGGCGACATAGGCTTCCAGGCAGCCATGCTTGCCGCACCAGCACAGCGGGCCCGGGATCTCGCCGCCCGCGGGCCAGGGCAGCGGGGTGTGGCCCCACTCGCCGGCAACCCGATGCGGACCGCCGTGGACCTTGCCGTGCATAATGATGCCGCCGCCGCAGCCGGTGCCAAGGATTACCCCGAAGACGACGCCGAAGCCGGCACCTGCCCCATCCGTCGCTTCACTAAGGGCGAAGCAGTTGGCATCGTTTTCGACCCGCACCTCACGCTGCAGGGCCAAGCTGATATCGTGATCAAAACGATGTCCATTGAGTGCGATGGAGTTGGCATTCTTGACCAGCCCGGTGGCCGGGCTGACGACCCCTGGGATGCCGATCCCCACTGTTGCGGTGATTCCCAGCCGCTGTTCGGACTGGGTGACCAGTTCGGCGATCGCCGCCAGGGTGTCCTGGTAGCCGAGCGGTGTGGCGATGCGGTGGCGGTAGATCTCTGGACCGCCCGGGCCGATGATTACGATCTCGATCTTCGTGCCGCCCAAGTCGATGCCGATCCGGTGATGACTCATGCTGCCCACCTCAACAAAGGCCTGTCGGGACACTGGCCAACCCGAGCCGCCGTCTGGCTGTGATACGGGGCTGGTCGGCAATGATACGCCAATCGTGACCGTTTCGCCCAGTTCGTTGATGCTGCTGACGCGGTCGTGCGCGGCAGTCATGCCGGCGCTGGGCAACCGCGGCATGACTTGCCCAACCGGCAGCGCGTGCGCATCTTGCCGGACATGAGCGAGACCCTGCTTGACGTGAAAGGCATGAACTGCCCGCTGCCGGTGCTGAAGGCCAACCGCAGCCTGCGCGCGATGCAGCCTGGTGAGCGGCTGCGGGTGCTGGCCACTGACCGCGCCGCGGTGGCCGACTTCCAGGCGTTCTGCCGGGAAACCGGCCATGCGCTGCTGGCATGGAGCGAGGAAGCTGGCATATTCAGCTTCGTCATCCGCCGCCGCGCGGACGATCCTGAGCAGAAGGGCAGTTGATGTGACCACCGTGCTGATCACCCATCCAGCCTGCCTGGAGCATGACACCGGCCCGTATCATCCGGAGAACGCGGAGCGGCTGCGGGCGGTGCTGGCCGCGCTGGAGGCGCCGGAGTTCGCCGACCTGCTGCGCGAGGCTGCGCCGCTGGCCAGCCTGGAGCAGTTGAGCCGAGTGCATCCGCCGGCCTATGCCGAGGCGATCCTGGCGATCCGCCCCGACCTGGGGCAGCCGGTGCAGCTTGATGGCGACACGGTGATGAGCAACGGCAGCGCGGAGGCTGCCGCGCGTGCGGCTGGTGGTGCCTGTCTGGCGGTGGATGCGGTGATGGAGGGCTGGGCGCGCGCGGCGTTCGCTGCCGTCCGTCCCCCCGGCCACCACGCCGAACCGGCTCGGCCGATGGGATTCTGCCTGTTCAACAGCGTGGCCGTGGCCGCCCTGCACGCACGCGTCCGCTGGGGGATCCAGCGCGTGGCGGTGGTGGATTTCGACGTGCATCACGGCAACGGCACGCAGGCGATGTTCGCCGATGATCCCAACCTGTTCTATGCGTCCTCGCATCAAAGCCCCTGCTTTCCCGGCACCGGTCTCGCCTCAGAGCACGGCGTCGCCGGCAACGTGGTCAACACGCCGCTGCGCCCAGGGGACGGCAGCGCGGCATTCCGGGCGGCGTGGTCGGAGACGATCCTGCCGGCACTGCAGGCGTTTGCCCCAGGGCTGCTGATCGTGTCTGCCGGATTTGACGCACATGTTGACGACCCGCTGGCGGAGCTGCGGCTGCAGACGGCGGACTTTGCCTGGATCACTGAGGAACTGGTTGCGGTGTCGGACCGGCATTGCGGCGGCCGGCTGGTCTCGGTGTTGGAGGGCGGCTACGATCTGGGTGCGCTGGCCGCCTCGGCGGCGGTGCATGTCCGCGGACTGATGCGGGTCTAGACCGGACTAGAGCGGTTCCCCCGAGGGCGGAACCACTCTAACTCATCATTTCACGCGACTACTCGCGCAGAATCGCGCTATTGCGCGATCCCAGTCTGCGCGAAGCCGCTTTAGCAAGACAGCCGGAGCACATCGCTCCGGCGGTGTCTTGTTCATCAATACGCAACGAATTTCGGCCATCCGAAGAAACCAGCAAGGTCGATCGAGGCCTCTAAGCCGACTATCCAGGCGTCCCTAGGCTCCTTGGAACCCACTGGGGCGAGGAGGTCGTTAGGTGCGACGGCGTATTGTGTGAATGGCTTGACGGTTAGCCCAGGGATCACCTGGAAACTGTAGTTTACCTCAAAGAGCCACTGGCTTGGCCCGTTTCCACGCTGGTCGGAGTTGTTGGCATAATAGGTGCCGATGACACCGATCGTATCATCGGGCCGTGCGACAAACGGTGCGCGATCATAGGCGCCAGCGTAAAGCGTGGTCCAATAGGGCGCCCCGCCGGTATACCAGATGCCACCGCCGAAAACGGTGAGGCTTTGCTTGGTATTTGGATCTGGCCGCCAGATGGTTTGTGAGGCTTGCGCATAATACGCCGTGCGACCGTGCATCGGAACGCCCTGCGGGTTTGCATAGTCGGCATCATCCCAATAGCCACCGACGTCATATTTCGCTGGATAACGAGCGTCGCTGAAACTGCTTTGATAGCCGATCTCGAATGGTACAAAGACGCCGGTCGATCCCTTCACATTCCAATTGAAACCTTGCTGATTGGCCAAAAGCTGACTCGGGTCGTCGTCATAGGCGCCAGTTCGAAAATAGGTGTGCGGGGTGGTCTGGACGTTGAGGAACCCGCCCCATGTCGAGGAGGGGTAGGCGTTGTTGTCATTGCTGAAGTACCAACTGGATGGCTGGGCGCAGATGAAGCCGCCAACGAACGAACATGCGATAGCCAGATCGGAGGTGGCAAAATTCACGGTGGGGTTTGTGCGACCGATCTGGATATCAATCCGATCGTTATACAAGGCTTGCTCGTAGTATAACTCCGACAGCCGGGTAGCCCGTGTCGGCCCGATACCGCTTTGGAACACTCCGCTGGACGTTCCCACGCTGTTGTTCATGCTTTGGCCGTTCCGCTCATCGAAAATGATGTGAAACGACCCGCCGGGAATGCCGAGGATCTTTTGCAGGTCGAACGTGGCGCCGAAGGCAAGTTCGCCGTTTGGTATCGTGCCGGTCTTCAGGCCGCCCGAGACCAAGGACGAGAGATTTTCAAAATAGCTGGCTGAGAGGTAGATACCATCAGCCGCGAGGGTTTTTCCCAAGGAGTTTCCAAACGAAACGATTTGCCCAACCGGGCCCATGGAGGGCGGTGGCGTCGACGGTTGAGCAGGCAATGATTGCGGAACTTCTGGCGGACTTTGAACCGGTTTAGCTGGAGCTTGGCTGGTGTCTGACTGGGCGTTCGCTGGTGTGAACGTCCCAGCCAAAATGGTTGAGGCCACACCCAAACAGGCGGCGCGCAATATGCTGCGCGGACGCTGCAGACTTTGTCGTTTCATCATTTTTTCCTCCCCGTCCAGCACGCTTCCTTTCTGGAGCGAGCCGGAACGGTTCACCCTTAATCCGCACCATCAAATGCTGGGATTAAACATCAGTCATCGCCCATCAAATGAGGGACGATACGTCGGTTTATTCAGTTGTGGCCGATTGACGGGGTGAAGCGCGGTTGGCACTTCTCCGCGGTCGGATACTAGAGCAACATCAGCCTGGCTGGAACAGTCGGGTTGATAAAGTTGCTCGTGAAAACAATGGGGTAGACTGCGCTGACTGTTCCAGTCAGCCTAAAAGCAGTCTAGTGTGGTGGTTCCGAAGTTCGTAAGGCGGCTGGTTTGGGCACGCCGAACTTCTGAAGCGGGAAACTAACATCGCCCATCAGTGAACGGCGATACGTCGGTTTGGCTTGAAGTGGCGAACGACGGGCGGGCAAGCCTTGGGACCGTTCATTCAACAGAGGCCAAATACCATGCCTGAGGAGGATATCAGCACGTTGTCGTTCGAGGATGCGCTGGCGGAGCTTGACCAGATCGTGCGGGGACTGGAGGGCGGTACGTTGAAGCTGGACGCGGCGGTGCAGGCATTCGAGCGCGGCGTCAAGTTGCGCCGGCACTGCGAGGCACAGTTGGCGGAGGTCGAGGCCCGGGTCGAGGCGCTGGTTCAGCGCAGTGACGGTTCGCTGGCCACACGCAAGCTGGACTAGAGTGGTTCCACCGAGGGTGGAACCGCCCTCGCTCATCGTTTCACGCGGCTACTCGCGCAGAATCGCGTTTGCGCGATTCCAGCCTGCGCGAAGCGGCTTTAGTGCTGTGACCCAAGCGAAAGACTCAACATGTACCAGAACGCTAACCTGATCCGGTGGGCCGGCTCGGCTGACAGGCTGACATGCCTGTCAGCATCGCACCACTAGCGCCGGCGGTGCGTCAGCGTGCCGATCAGTTGCTGGTTGCCCGCGGGCTGGTGGAAAGCCGCACCCGAGCACAGGCGCTGATCCTGGCGGGGAAGGTGTTCGCGGGGGAGCGGCGGGTCGGCAAGGCGGGTGACCTGCTGGCGGAGGAGACACCGCTGGCGGTGCGTGGGCAGGACCATCCCTGGGTGTCTCGCGGCGGACTGAAGCTGGCGCACGGGTTGGCGGCGTTCGGGTTGTCTCCGGCTGGGCTTATCTGTCTGGATGTTGGCGCCTCGACGGGGGGATTCACCGACGTGCTGCTGGCGCACGGTGCAGCGAAGGTGCATGCGGTCGATGTCGGTCATGGACAATTGGCGTGGAAGCTGCGTTGTGATGAGCGCGTGGTGGTGCATGAGAAGACCAATGCGCGTCACCTTACGGCGGCGGCAGTGGCGGATCCTGTCGGCGCGCTGGTGTGCGACGCCAGCTTCATCGGCCTGGAGACTTTGTTGCCCGCGCCGCTGGCTTTATGCGCCGCGGATGCCTGGGCGATCGTGCTGATCAAGCCACAGTTTGAGGCTGGGCCGGCGCTGGTGGGCAGCAGGGGCGTGGTGCGGGATCCGGCGGTGCATCAGGGGGTGTGTGAACGGATCAGACGGTGGTTTTCAGAACAGCCGGGTTGGCGAGTGCTTGACGTCGTCGAAAGCCCGTTGACTGGCCCGGAGGGCAACAAGGAGTTCCTTCTGGGGGCGTGCCGGGAGTTGCATCAATGACAGCGATCCGTCGGCTTGACTTGAAGTGGTCGGTCCGCGCGGCGAAGTGCGTGTCGCGCCGCTTTGAGATTGGACATTGAAGCCTGAGCCTGCGGGGCGGAGCAGGTCGATCTATCTGGCTGATCGCATAAATGACGCGATTCCAGGCGTTGTGGTATTTGATCGCGTATTAGACGGTCCGTTTCAGGACAGGGGAGGCCTTGAAGCGTACGGTCTTTCCAGCTTTCACCCTGATCGGTTCGCCGGTGCGGGGGTTGAGGGCCTTGCGCGCCTTGGTCTTGCGCACAGTAAATGTGCCGAAGCTTGGAAGGGTGAACTTCCCGTTCTTCTTGAGATCCTTAACGATCGCATCGATCAGCTCGTTGGTCGCGCGGTTGGCGGCTGCCGCGGTCACTTCGGTGGATTGCTGAAGGACCTTCGCAATGAACGCTTTTGACATCACCGTTCCTTGATTAACCGAGACCAATCGACACGTTGGCCCCGTCTGCCACATATTTATGCTAGATATTAGAGCGGATCGTCAACAAATTTGCACGTTACGAAACAAATTTGTTATCGTGTGGCAAAGGGATCTATCCCTTCCGCATCAAATTCGGTGCTGCTGACTGAGCAGATGTGATACCACCATTGGCACAGTTTAGTGCGATTGTACTGCCATCGGACAGCGACTTGGACGTGTAATTCTATTGAATACTACAGCTCGGATGGACCCCGCCCTCGCCGAGATTCCGGGCGAGCCGAGGCAAGTGCTTGAAACTGCGGCGGGAAGTGGATGTGTCTGGAGAAGAAGGCCGCGTCCCGTTACGAAGACAGCGCGGGCCAGCGCATACGTCTGCAGGGGACGGACGCCTTGTTGCGGTACACCCCCCTTTACCCAAATGCCGACAAGGCTCAATGAAAACTCGTATCATTTTGGCGATGACGATTAGTAATGAGATTGCGCGGCGTGTCTATTGTTGCGCGTGATCGGCAGCAACGGCGATAAGGTCACATGGCCGCCGATGGTCAAAAATGAAGCAGCGGGTGGCGCGAGATCAATGAAATGGCTGGACGAAGGGCCGGTTGGAGGGATCCGTAATTCAGATCGCCACTCCCGGGCCCAGTGCGCGGAAGCGGCTGTTCAATCGGTCCCCGGGATTGGCTTCAGGAGATGGGGTTTTTCAGCCTGAGCTGCTGTTGGCGGTCAGATGCGACGGCGAGACGGAGCAACCTGCTTGCGCGGATGCGGCGACATCCGCATTGACGATTTCGGGGTGATCGTCGGGGCGTGAGACGTCAGCGAGGAGCGCCCAGATGCGATCCGGCTGCATTGGGACGTCGGGGTCGTTCAACAGGCGGTCCAGCTCATCGAGCTTGCGGCTGTATTCCGTTGAGGACATGCTTAACCTCTCAAACACATTCAGCGACGGCACCCTGCTGCTGAGGCATGGCAGCGCCGCAATCTGATCATGAATATGTGGAGGCGAAGCGGCTTTCCGTATTGTCCACCTGATCACACTGACGATATCACGGCGGCGGCGAGCGCAGGATAACTGGCAGCGGGGTGACCTGGGTTGCGGAAACGCAGCTCGCCACCGGGTGCAGCGTCGGGTCCGGTGACGCCAAACATCTCGAGCCGTGAGACGAAACTGACCGCAACCACGGGGCGCGCCTCGGGGTTGGTCATGAATTGGCGCGCCTCACCTTCCAGTTCAAGCCGATCGCGCAGGCCGCGCCATTCCAGCCGGTCGGTGTCCTCAACGAAGACCGAGAGGATTCCGGGCCGCTCGCCGGTCAGGCGCGTGGGAGCGAGGGCGATCAGGCGGCGGCGGATGGCGATGGCAACCTCGTTCTCGCGGCCGGCGCGGGCGGCCATGACGAACACGGCGTCGCCGGCGGTGGTGACCGACAGATGCGCCTCTGGCCCGAATTCGCGGCGCAGCGAGGATGCGAGGCCCATATCCTGGACCTGGGCACCGGCCAGCAGCAGCGGATCGAGACGCAGGACGATCGCCTCGTCATGATCCTGACGGGTACGGGTTTCAAGCATGGCGCGGATGCGCTGGTGCAGGTGGGACAGTGTTTCGGATTCAGGGTCGGTTTCATGCAACCCACCGCGCAGGCCGAGCGGCAGAGTCATTTTGAGCAGGTAGCGGCCGGGATGGGCGGCGAGCCAGATTTGTAGGTCGGGGTCGATCCGGTCGGCCAGGCGGAACCATGCGCCACGATGCACGCCGCGGCCTTCTTCCGCGGTAACCACGTCGCAAGCGACCTCGGCCTCGACCTGGTCGCGCCGCAGCAGCAGGTCATAGGAGGTGTCGGTGTCAAGCCCGGAGAACGTGACCTCGAACCCGTTGACCTGGTGCAGCATGGCGGTTCGGATCAGGTGGAACAGCGGGACGAGCGTGTTTTCACCGCTGAGGCCGAGGTGCAGACGCTCAAGGAGACGTTCGCGGCCCGGCGCGGACAGGCGGCCGGCGATGCGGGGAATTTCGTTGGCGATCAGGCCAAGCTGGGCTTCGGCGGATGAGGCGGGGACGTGAGGCTGCCGGCGCAGCTTCTCCAGACACAGTTCGATGGCGTGGCGCTGCCGAATAGCCTGGCCGGCGCGCGGGCCGGAGGCGGTCTGGCACCGGATCTGTGTCAGGCGTTCTTGCCAACGCTTCGAGCCCGTCAGAGCGATGAACTGTGTCAGGCCGGAAAAGTTCGCTTTTCCTGTTGCCTGAACTGTCCGCGTTGCTGCTACCTGCATTCCCGCGGGGGACATTGCTGCGGCCGGCGTCGCGCCTGTCTGCGTCGGACCCTTCTGCATCGGACTTTCACATTGCATCACGATAACGATAATTCTATTGGGGGCTTGTTTGTCGAAGTCGTCAAGCGGCCCCAGCCCGACCTGCACGTTCAGGCTTGCGTGATGTTCGTCAAACATTTAGTCATGCGGCAGGCGGGCCGTTACGGGCGCGTTTGGATTCTGTGCTCGGTGCCGCAGCAGATGGTCGGCAAGGACGCAGGCCACCATCGCCTCACCGACCGGAACGGCCCGTATGCCCACGCAGGGATCGTGACGCCCCTTTGTAACGATTTCGCTATCCTGTCCCTGCCGATTAACCGATCGGCGAGGCGAGAGGATCGAACTGGTTGGTTTGACGGCGAAGCGGGCGATGATCGGCTGGCCGGTGGAAATGCCGCCGAGGATGCCGCCGGCTTGGTTGCTGCCGAATTCGACCTCATTGTCGTGCATCTGCATCTCGTCGGCGTTGGCCTCACCGGACAGGGCGGCGGCGGCAAAGCCCGCGCCGATTTCCACACCCTTGACCGCGTTGATCGACATCAGCGCGCCGGCAAGGTCGGCGTCGAGCTTGCCGTATATCGGCGCGCCGAGGCCGGGTGGCACGCCTTCGGCCACCACTTCGATCACCGCGCCGGCGGAGGACCCGGATTTGCGCACTTCTGACAGGTAAGCCTCCCACGTCGCGGCGGTCTCGGCGTCGGGGCAGAAGAACGGGTTGCGGGCGACTTCATCCCAGTCCCAGCGTGCGCGGTCGATGTGGTGCGGGCCGATCTGCACCAGGGCGCCGCGGATCCGCACCGCCGCCCCCAGGACGATGCGGGCGACGGCGCCGGCGGCGACACGCATCGCGGTTTCGCGCGCGGAGGACCGGCCGCCGCCCCGGTAGTCGCGGATGCCGTATTTCAGTTGATAGGTCAGGTCGGCGTGGCCGGGGCGGAACTGATCGGCGATGGCGGCGTAGTCGCGCGAGCGTTGGTCCTGGTTCTCGATCACCAGGCTGATCGGCGTGCCGGTGGTCTGGCCCTCGAACACGCCGGAGAGGATCCTGACGGTGTCGGGTTCCTGGCGCTGGGTGGTGAACTTCGATTGGCCCGGGCGCCGGCGGTCGAGCCAGGGCTGGATGTCGGCCTCGGTCAACGGCAGGCGCGGCGGGCATCCGTCGACGATGCCGCCGATGGCCAGGCCGTGGCTTTCGCCCCATGTGGTGACGCGGAACAGGTGACCGAAGCTGTTGTGCGACACCGCTGGTCAGCCTTCGGCGACGGCGATGTCGGGCGCGTCAGGGTGTTTCATGCCAACAATATGATAGCCACAGTCGACGTGATGCACCTCACCGGTTACGCCGGAGGCGAGGTCGGACAACAGATAGAGACCGGCGCCCCCGACTTCCTCGATGGTAACGTTGCGCTGCATCGGCGCGTTCAACTGGTTCCAGCGCATGATGTAGCGGAAGTCGCCGATGCCACTGGCGGCCAGGGTCTTGATCGGCCCGGCGCTGATGCCGTTGCAGCGGATGCCGGCGGAGCCGAGGTCGGCGGCGAGGTAGCGCACCGAGGCCTCCAGCGCTGCCTTGGCCAAGCCCATCACGTTGTAATGCGGCACCCAGCGTTCGGCACCCAGGTAGGTCAGGGTCAGCAGGCTGGCGTTCGGCTTCATCATCGGCACGGCGCGCTGGCAGACGGCGGTGAAGGAGTAGCAGGAGATATCCATGGCCTGCAGGAACGCCGCACGCGGGGTGTCGAGGTACCGCCCGCGCAGGTACTGCTTGTCGGCGAAGCCGATGGCGTGGACCAGGAAATCCAGGCCATCCCAGCGTTCGGCCAGACCGGCAAAAGCGGCGTCGATGCTGGCCTCATCAGCGACGTCGCAAGGCAGCACGAGGTCGGAGCCAACCTGGGCAGCCAGCGGGCGGACCCGACGCTCCAGCGACTCGCCCTGGAAGGTGAAGGCAAGTTGCGCACCCTGGGCGGCGCAGGCCGAGGCGATGCCCCAGGCGAGGGAACGGTCGTTGGCCACGCCCATGATGATGCCGCGCTTGCCCCGCATCAGGTTGCCGTTGGCGGGGAGGTGTGCGGGGGCGCTGGCGGTCATGGTCATCCTCTCGCTCGCGAGGCGCGGTCAGGCGTGTCGCACTCCGGTCGTCGCACAAGGCGCCGGGCGGGGGCAAGGGGCGCGGTGTACTTTGTCAATTCGATTGCGGCGGGATCGCAACAGGGGCGCGTGAGGTAGCTCGACTGGGCGGCGGGACGGAGGCGAGTGTGGCGCCATCCGGTGTAGTGACTTCACGCGGTGTTTTCGCGCGGTCGGCCTAAGGACGTCGCTGTCGTTTCGTGCAAGCAAACACGATAGTCTGTATCATGTCGCTAACGATTTCAGGATGCTGTGATAGCCTGCGGCCATCGACTTGTTCATTTGAAATACCCAGAAACGTTGGTCATTGAGCGGATATAGGCGACGCGCGGGCGAAGGAACGCATGATCTTGACTAGCTTGAACTCGCGCTGGGGCCAGTTGCTGCTGGGCATCATCTGCATGGTGATGATTGCCAACCTGCAATATGGTTGGACCTTGTTCGTGCTGCCGATCTCTCAGGCGCACGGCTGGGGCAAGGCGGCGGTCCAGCTTGCATTCACCGTGTTCGTCATTGCCGAGACATGGCTGCTGCCGCTGGAGGGCTACGTCATCGACCGCATTGGCCCGAAGCTGACGGTCGGCGTCGGGGGCGCGCTGATCGCCGCGGCGTGGGTGCTGGACAGCCTGGCCGACTCGCTGACGCTGCTGTATGTCGCCGCCGCGCTGGGCGGCCTGGGCGCCGGGTTCATCTATGGGGCGACGGTGGGCAATGCGATCAAGTGGTTTCCCGACCGGCGCGGGCTGGCGGCTGGTCTGACAGCGGCTGGATTTGGCGCTGGTTCGGCGCTGACCCTGGTGCCGATCTCGGCGATGATCGCCAACAGCGGCTACCGCTCCGCTTTCCTGTTCTTTGGGCTGCTGCAGGGCGTGGTTGTCGTGCTGGTTGCGCTGCTGCTGCGACCGCCGCCGGGAGCAGCCCAGGGACAGGCGGCCCAGGATGGCGTGGCGCGGGACCGCGTGGCGATGTCGCCCGGCGGCATGACAGCTACGCGCCCGTCGCGGCTGCACGAGCTGACCCGCGACTACGCGCCGATGGAGGTGGTGCGTGAGCCCGTGTTCTGGCTGATGTACCTGATGTTCGTGCTGGTGGGCGCCGGCGGCTTGATCGCCACCGCGCAGCTTTCGGTCATCGCCACTGATTTCGGCGTGGCGAAGACCCCGGTGACCTTGCTGTTCATCACCATGCCGGCGCTGACCTTCGCGCTGGCGATCGATCGGGTGCTGAACGGGCTGACGCGGCCGTTCTTTGGCTGGGTGTCCGACCGGATCGGCCGGGAGAACACGATGTTCATCGCGTTCCTGCTTGAGGGGCTGGGCATTCTTGTCCTGACCGTATTCGCGGCCAACCCGGTGGCGTTCGTCGTGCTGACCGGTGTGGTGTTCTTCGCCTGGGGCGAGATCTACTCGCTGTTTCCCGCCACCTGCGGCGACACGTTCGGGCGGCGGTTTGCTGCGACCAACTATGGGCTGCTTTATACCGCCAAGGGCACGGCAGCGCTGCTGGTGCCGCTGGGCAGCGTGCTGCGGGAGGCGACTGGCGACTGGCTGGTGGTGCTGTATGCCGCTGCCGGCGTGAACCTGCTGACCGCGGCACTCGCGCTGTTCGCCCTGAAGCCGCTGCGGCGGCGGTTCATTCGCCGCTCAATGGAGGCCAAGGCGGCGGAACGCATCGTCGCGGCGAGGCAGCGGGCGAGTATACTGGCGCAGCAATGAGACCGGTCTGATCAGTTCCGGAAGTCTATCTGGCCCGGCCTGGTGGCTGCGGCGACCGCGGCACGAGATACCATGGTGGCCGCCTCGACGAAACCGGGCCTGATATCGGATGTCACGGTCGGGAGAGCAACGCCCGCAGCCCAGCGGCAAGCAGAGTGAACCTGGCATGGGTTAGAAACATCTCGGTTCAGGCGTCAGCAGTTGCCAGAGCCCGGGCGGGTCTGGCCGCAGCGGCGGGGCGGCGGATGCGAGGAGCTGGCGCCGTCGGGGAGGGATCCTCGCCAGTCAGACGGGCGATCAGGCCGCTATAGCTGGCCAGGTAGTCCGCCATGGCCAGGTGCTGCTGCGCATAGGCGCGCGCATTCTGACGCAGGCGGGCGGTCAGCGCCTTGTCCTCCAGCAGCCCCAGGATGGTCCTGGCCAGCCGGCGGGGATCCAGGCAGGGGGTCAGCAGTCCGTTATGGCCGTGGGTGATGAACTCGCTCACCGGCTGGGTGTCGCCGCCGACGACTGGACAGCCGATCGCCAAAGCCTCACGCATCGACCAGGAGGCGACGAAGGGATAGGTCAGATAGACATGCGCGTCCGAGCGGCGCAGCGCATCCAGGTAGGTGGCGTAGGGCACGCGGCCGGGAAAGACGATCCGCGCGGGGTCGATGTCCTTGCCCACCTCGGCCAGCATCGTCTCGCGCCAGGTGCCCCCCTGTTGCGGCGGGCCGCCGTAGCTGATCCCGTCGCCGCCGATCATGACGACCTTGATGTCCTTGCGCGCGCGCAGCAACGCCGGCAAAGCCCGCATCATGACGTGGAAGCCCCGGTAGGGCTCAAGATCGCGGGAGACGTAGGTGACCAGCTTGTCGCTTGGGCGGATCACCATGTCGCCGATTTGCAGCGGTTTGGTGCGCACCGCCGGATCAGGGCTGCACAGTTCGAGGTCAACGCCTTCCCAGACCAGCTCGATGTTTGGCCGTGCCCACGCCGGATAGGTCGAAAGCTGCCAGTTGGTTGGCGTCTGCCCGGTGCTGCCGAGGTTCAGCGCGATGTGGTTGATGGCGTTCTTGGCGCGGATGCGCGGGTAGTCCAGCGGATCAGACGGGAACTCCGGATCGAAGCCGACATCGGCCTGGTCGTGCTGGTAGTAGAATTCCATGTAGCCCAGCATCGGCGAGGCCGGGAACAGGTCGCGCAGGTTCAGCATCTCGCCCCAGCCATGGTGGCCGATGATGATGTCGGGGGTGAAGCCGAGGTGCTTCAGGCCCAGGGCGGTGCGGTAGACGGTCTCGGCGCGCCGCACGCCGTTGTCCAGTTCGCGGGCGGCGAAATGAGCCTCGGCGATGTCGAGGGCCGGGCGGGCGTAGGGCACCTTGCGCACGCCGGCGATTTCATTCTGGTTCGGCTCGCTGATGAACACCACCTCATGACGCCGGGCGGCGACGAGATGGCGGACGATGTGCACGAACTGCGCCGGGTAGTTCTGGTGGACGAACAGGAACTTCAAGCTGTCAACCCTTGTCTGATCGCTGATCGCTGATCGCTGATCGGCTCGGCCGAAGCACTTGCCCATCCGCAGGCGGTGCTGGGCTGTGCCGCCGGCGCAGACGCCCTGCCTCAGGGGCGCGGTCTGGCGGATGGCTTAGCAGTGACCGGTTTGGTATCGGGCGGCCTGGTGGCAGCGGCGGCGGTTTTTGCAGCTACGGCCTTCCCGGTCACCGCCTTGAGCGGCGCAGCCTTGGCGGCGGGCGACTTCGGTGCGGGTGGGGTGCCGGCAGCAGGCTTCGAAGCCGATGCCTTGGCTGGTGAGGTGGGCTTGGCGGGAGAGACTTTCGCCGTGGTCTTGCCCTGGCGCGGCTGCACGATGATCTGGAAGGCTTCCAGGGCGGCGAGGCTCTCGGCTTCCAGCGTTTCACCATTGCCGACCGGGCCGGCGACGCTGCCGTCGACGAAGGTGGCGGTGTAGCGGCAGTCGAACGTCTTGGCGGCGGCACCTTTCAGGCGCACCTTGAAGCCCAGCAGCGGCAGCGCCATGCCACGGCTGCCACAGAACTTGCCACCCTCGACCCAGGGCGACAGCCAGTTGCGACCGAGCACGGCCTGATACTCGATGTCTTCCAGGGCAATGCCGCCGGCGGGGGCGAGGCCAAAGCCTTCGACCCATTGGCGGCTGCCCTTGACCCCCAACCAGTCACCCAGCCTGCAGCCGACGTCGCCCATGCGCTGGACGTGCGCCATCACCTCAGGGTTCGCCGATGCGGTAGAGCGGGCGGGCGCGCCGGCCTGGACCGGTGCGGCTTGTGCAGGTCCCGTTTGGGCGGGTGCGGAGCGGGCGGGCGAGGCGGTGGCTGGAACCTCTGGCGCGGTCTGCGCATCCGGCTCGGCGCTCAGTCGCAGGACCTGCAGGCGGGGGGCGGCATCCATGCCTTTGTTTTGGTAGATCGTCACCAGGATCTGCGCGGACCCGTCGGTGACCCGCACCAGCGCAGCAGTGCCATTGAGCCAGCCGTCTTCGCGAAAGGTGCTGACGCTGACAGCTTCGGGGCGGCCGGCGATGCCGGGGGCAGGGGTGATGCGCACGCCGGGCAGGCCGGTCGCTGCGTCGGATTGTGTGCTGCCGGGGGTCTGGAAGACGCAGAACAAGCCGGTTTCAAGCGTCATCAGGTGTGCCGAGACCTGCAGCTCGGCGATCCTGTCAGCGGCCTCGGCCGGCTGCCCCGGCAACTGGGCCGGGGCGTGCGTTCGTTTCGCATTGGCGGCGTCGGACATGGGCTTTACTCGCTGTTGGCTTGAGGTCTGGGCCGTGCGGGCCGACGTGACAAAGTTGGACTGATCCGCGGTATGGTTTCTGCGAAGTCGTTTCGGTCTTGTACGTTCAGCCAAGTGGTTTCAATCGGATGGTTTCAATCGGGCTGTCCAAAACAGGTCATTTCAGTAGTTAGTAGTTGCAGTGGGATGGTTGCAGCGCAGTCGTTCATGGCAGAGGCCTGGCTATGAAAATGGGCCCGATCGGTTGGCATTGTTTCGCCGGGTCTGTGTGCAGGCGGTGGTCCCACCCATGATCGTTTCGGTCAGATGCAACGGTTCATCGTGGCTTCGTCTTCCGGCGCATGGTCAGTGCCCGCGGGGTCCGACTAAGGCCGGCTGCGTCACGCCTCGAGGTTCCGCGGTTCGGATCGCTGCAAGTAGCATGTTATTAATAGCACCGGATGGCAGGCCCAATGGAAGTACAATTCCGCGCCCGGTGCGTCGAATTCTCTCGGCTGGTGCACCAATGTCGAAAGCGGCGGCGGCCAACCCCGCCCGCCACAGGTTTCCAAGGCCCAGGCACCAGGTTTCAGGACAGATCGAGGGGACGAAACCGAAGTCGGCGTGCTGCGCCGCGATCAGCCGGGGGGCCTCGTCTGGCTGGAACTGGCCGGTGACGAATACCCGGCCGGTGTCCATCAGGCGGGCATCGTCGATAGTGTGGCCGACAACGACGAAGCGCAGGCCGAGGGTGCGGCGGGCGGCGTCGCGGGCACAGGCCAGCAGGATGTCATAGCCCTTGTGCTCACCGATGGCGCCGACGATACAGACTAGACCGCTTTCAGACTGACTGGAACAGTCAGCGCGGTCTAGCCCATTGTTTTCGCGAGCAACTTTATCAGCCCGACTATTCCAGTCAGTCTGATGTTGCTCTAGCGCGCCGGTGGCGCGGTTTGCCGCCGACCGGCGGCCTGGTGCCGTTGCAGGCGCAACCAGGCAGTCGTCCTCATGCGGCACCACCACAGGCCGCAGCGCCGGGAAGTATCGTCTGATACGTGTGGCGACGTCTTCGGCCGGCACGATGACGCGCTGCGCGGCGGCGAGGAACCCGGCTGAGCGGGCGCGCAGTGCGGCAACGCCGATGTCTTCATTGAGGAAGTGGCCGTGATCGGCCACGCAGTCCTCGCAACCTGGCAGATCCGGCTCACCGCAATAGCGGGACCGTTGAGCGACCAGGGCGATGCGCGGACAGACCCAGGCGTAGTCGTGAACGTGTACGTTGTACGGCAGGCCCAGCCGAGCAATCAGGTCGTAGATGGCGGGGGTATGTTCAGCGAGGTGGTGCGCCTCGATGCGGTCGGGGTTCGCTGTGCGAAGCAGGCGCAGCAGGGCTGGCAGCTCCCGCGGCATGGCATACACCAGGTTGGGCAGATCCCGGGTCAGCCCGTCGCATACCGCGATTGCCGGCTGGCTGGTGGGGCCATGGACGGTGGGGCGCAGGATGATGGGGCGCCGGCCAGCCCGGCAATGGATGTCTGCCGCATGGGCCAGGCGCTGCTCGACGCCGCCGCCGTCGTCGTGGGTGATCAGGATCGCCGCACGCTGCCAGGGCTTGCCGCGCTGGCGCCCAGGCCTGCCGCGCTGGCGCCCAGGCCTGCCGCGCTGACGCCAGGACAGCAGGTCGATGCGCCGGCGTGCTTCGGCCAGCGGATCGGCGGCGAGGAAGCGGCTGATCAGATCGTCGTAGCCAGGGTGCAGCCGCGCCAGCACACGGCTGTTGCGCCGGCGCAGATGGCTGGCGCTGGGGCCGAACGAGGTGCCGGCGAGGTGGCCGACGAACAGGCCGGTCAGGGCAACGTGGCGCCAGCCCAGGCGGCTGGCGCGCAGGCACAGGTCGTTCTCCTCACCGTAACCCTGGGCGAACAGGTCGGCGCGGAACACGCCGGTCATGTCCAGGCAGTCGCGGCGCAGATACAGGCAGAAGCCGACGCCGACGGGTATATCGATCACCGCGTGTCCATTGGCGCGGCTGGCCAGCCGGTCGAGCCGGTCGGTTGCCGCCTGGTCAGGCACCGGATTGGTGCCGGCCGGACCGGGATAGCTGACGATGCTGGCGTCGTTCGACAGCGGCGTGACCGATCCGATGTCATCTGCCGCATAGGCGGCGTCACGCAGCCGGGTCAGCCAGCCCGCGGGCACCAGCGTGTCGCTGTTCAGCAGCACCACGTCGCGACCCCTTGCCGCGCGGATGCCGGCGTTGGCGCTTATGGGAAAGCCCATTGCCTGCTTGTGCCGCAGCAGGCTGATCCGGCGCCGGCGCGCCAGTTCGTCGAGTTCGCTGACTAATGCCGGGTCCGAGGATCCGTCGTCCACCACCAGCACACGGCAGTCCGGCGGCAGCGAGACCAGCACGCTGGCCAGGCAGGCATGCACCACTGACCCGCCGTCGTGCACCGGCAGCACGACCGTAACGGCGCGGTGGCGTGTGCTGGGGCGCTTCCTTAGGCGAGGGGACAGGCGCGGGATGGGGGCATCGGCCGGCATGGCCGGATCTGCCGCGGCGCCGGTCAACGACAGGGGCGCGGGTCCAGCGGGATATAGCTGGCCCAGGCGACGTGCGGCCGCTGCCAGCGCCGCGGGTTCGGCGAAGGGATCGAGCGGACTTCCGGGCATGTCGGTTCCGTCCGGTCCGCGCAGGTGAACAGGGCCGGCCAGGCCGGCAAGATCCTGGGCGGCCAGTTGGAAACCGCGTGGACGCGCGAGCGGTCCGGCGTCGGGGATGCCGGTCGCGGTGTCCGTCGCAACGATCGTCCGTTGCAGCCGGCCGTTGTGGTTGGTCAGCGTCAGCACCGGCGCCGTGTCCGGATCGGCGGGATGCCAGGCCCAACCGCGGATGCCGCCGTCCTGGACCTCGACGCAGCCGGCCAGGCGGCGGATGGCATGAAGCTGAATCGGGCTGCCCAGCAGGTGCTGGCCACGGCAACGGACTTCCAGCGCGCGGTGGCGCGGCCAGTCGGTGGGCAATGTCGCGCCCGGCAGGGAACGGCCGTCGAGGGTCAGCTTGATGCTGGCGGACACGGCGGGATGCAGCTCCAGCGTGCCGTCGGAGCGTAGCGCGCACCAGCCGGACGCTGCGCTGCCAATCTGTTCGGCCAGTGCCCTGGTATCAGGCGAGAAGGTGTAGCGCGACAGGACCATGGCGAGGGATACGGCGGCAGCCTGAGCGCCAGTCAGGCGCAGGTGAGCGGCGGCAAGACCCAGCCATGCCTGCCTGACAGGGTATTTGTCGGCCACCTGAGTAAACAGCGCGGATGCCTTGGCGGGATCACCCTGCAGGCAGGCGCTCGCCAGGGTGAGTGCCGCGTTGGCATCATGCGGAACCAGCCGGTGCGCCCGCTCCAGCCAGCGCAGCGCCAGAGGGATGTCCCGCGCGGCAAGGGCAGCCAGCCCGTGGTTGATGGCGGTTCTGGCGAGTGCGGCGGATTCCGGTTCAGCCCCGGTCTCGCGCTGCGGCATCGATCAGTCGCCCGCCACCCGCGTGACGTTCTGCGCAGTATCCTGGTCGGGGGGGGGCAGTGCCGCCAGATCCGCCTTGGCATCTTGAAGCCCCTGCGCGACGGCACGCTCGGTCCAGCGCCTGGCTTCCTCGATGTCCTGTTCGCCGGCCAGCTTGCGGGCGAGGTAGCGGCCCAGCATCATCTGCGCGTAGGGATGGCCGCGTTCGGCCGCGGCGCGGAACCAGCGCTGGGCGACGACACGGTCCCACGGCACCTCATGACCGCCACCGTGCATGGCGCCGACAGCGAACATGGCGCCGACATGACCACGATCGGCGGCCTTCTCGAACAGGGTCAGCGCACCGGGGTGATCCTTCGGACCACCACGGCCGTTCAGCATCATGTCCGCCAGCATCACCTCGGCCTCGATCATGCCGGCATTGGCGGCTTTGGCGATCCATTGGCGGCCTTCGTCGACGTTGGCCTCGACGCCGCGGCCTTCGACCAGCATACGGCCATACCAGTACTGGGCGTTGATTACCCCGTCCGCGGCGCGGCGCAGCCACTCGGCTGCCTTGCGGTCATCGCGCTCGATGCCGACGCCCTCGGCCAGGCAGACGCCGAAGTTGAATGCGGCGATCAGGTCGCCCGACTCGGCCGCCTGCTCGAACCACGTGCGGGTGCGGATGGAATCATCGGCATCGCCATGGCCGCGCAGCAGCAGATTGCCGAGGTCAACCAGGGCGCCGGTATCACCGGCCTCGGCGGCGACCCGGAACAGCCTGGCGGCTTCCTGCTGATCACGCGGCACGCCGGCACCGGTCAGGTGCAACATGCCCAGCGCGCGGGCGGCGCCGCGATGGTTGGCGTCGGCGGCGCGGCGGAACCACATTGCCGCCTCGGCAAAGTTGGGCGGCAGGTTGCCGCCCTTTGCATAGATGTCGCCGACCAGGGCGGCGGCTTCGGCATCGCCAGCCAGTGCGGCACGGCGCAGCCAAGATTCCCCCTCGACCGGATTGGCTTCGACGCCGTTGCCCTCCATCAGGGCAAAACCCCAACGGGCCTGGGCATTGCGGTGGCCCTTTTCCGCCGCCTGCTTGTAGCAAGCGGCGGCGGCGGCGCGGTCCTGCGGCAGGTTGAGGCCGCGTTCCTGCACCATGCCATAGAGGTAGAGCGCGGTGGCCAGTCCCTTGTCGGCGGCCTGGCTGAGATGGTGCAGCAGCTCTTCCTGGCTGCCGGGCTTGCTGGTGTCGCGCGCCAGCACTAGCGCGTAACCGAGCTGGCCCTGCGGGCATCCGCCGGCGGCGGATTTCTGATACCAGCGATCGCCTTCCTCGGTGTTGCGCAGGTTCTCCGGCCCCGAGGTCAGAATAAAGCCCAGCACGGCCTGACCATCGGCCGATCCGGCCTCGGCGGCTCGGCGAGCCCATTTGGCCGCGGTTGGGTAATCCGGTTCGGCGGTGGTCTGGCCGCCGAAAAGTCCCGACCCGGCGCCGGAGGCACCATCGGCAAAGCCAGGCGCCATACCGTGCAGGCACAGCGTGGCGAGCAGCGCCTGGGCCTCGACGTAGCCCTTGGTGGCGGCACGTTCGACCCAGCGGACGCCGTCGGTGCGGCTGGGCGGCACGCCGGCCCCCTCCAGATAGCAGCGCCCGACGCGGAACTCGGCTTCCGGGATGCCCGAACGGGCGGCGCGCGACAGCAGGGCGAAGGCGGCCTTGACCTTGCCTTCCTCCTGCAGGCGGAGGCCGCGCCGCAGGGCCGCGGCGGGCGACAATCCGCCGATCAGCGTGTCTAGAAGAGCCATGGGATCGTCTTATCCTTCGCAGCCGCATAGTGGCCTGCATCGCCTGGAACTGGATGGCGATCCGTCGAGTGGGCATGAAGTGGCCGGTTCACGTGCCGAGGCGCGTTGGGCGTTTCCTCGCAACCGGACATTAGAGCGGTGTCCGTTCGCATTGGCTCACGGACCCCTCTCTAACTTGTTGTTTGATCGCGTGATTCACCGCTCCGTGTGATGCCACCTCCGCGGATCACGCTCTAAGGCTCGCGCATACCTTCGGTTGCCAGAGGCAGGGTCTTGCCCAGCATGTAACGCAGGATGGTCTGCTTGCCGACCCGGATGTCCGCGGTGACAGGCATGCCGGGTGTCAGATGGAAGTTGGCCGGGGTGTTATGCAGGTTGATCTGGTCGAGGGTGATCCTGGAGCGGTACCACATGCCGGTCGCCTGGTTGGGCAGCGGCACGGCACCGGTCGGGTTACGGGATTCGTCCTGCGCCGAGAAGCTGTCCGGGCTGACGATGCGGACCACGCCGTGTGCAAGGCCGTAGCGGGAGTAGGGGAAGGTGTCGAACTTGATGTCGACCGGGTCGCCGACGCTGACATGGCCGTCGTCGGAACCGGCGATATTGGCCTCGACCTCCAGCGGCGCGTCGGTTGGCACCAGGGTGATGAACTGCTGACCGGGGCTGAGCACGGAGCCGACCGACACCTTGCTGATCGACATCACGGTGCCGTCCTGCTGGGCGCGCAGTTCCACCAACTGGCGGCGGAGCTGGGCCTTGTTCAGTGACTCACGGGCGTCGGACAGCTTGCCCAGGGCGTCGTTCAGCTTGTCGGCGATTTCCGAGTGCCAGTTCTGGATGTAGCCGTTGCGCTCTGCGATCAGGGCGGCAAGGTCGCGCTGGCCGCCGATCTGCTGCTGCTGGGCGGTATCCAGGTAGGCCTGCATCTGCACCCTGGTGTCCATGGCTGACAGGGTGTTGATCTTCGAGCCGACGTTCAGATGCTCCAGGTCCTTGCGCATCTGTTCCAGGGTTTTGGCGTAGGCCAGCCGGTCGCCGTAGTTGGCGATGTCGGCGTTGGCCCGAGCGATGGTCGTCTGCAGGCTGTTGGCCTTCTGCGCGTAGTTCTCAAGCTTGGAGCTGTACTCGGCCTGCCGCTCACCGTAGATGGCGGCCTGCAGCACCATGCTGGGATCAAGGCCGGTGTAGCTGAACGGGCGGTTCTCCATCTCGGCCTGCATGCGCAGCACCTGGGCCTGCAACGACGAGACCTGAGAGACCAGCGTGCCCATGTCGGCGGTGGCGAAGGTGGGGTCGAGCCGGGCCAGCACCTGACCGGCATGCACCACGTCACCGGCATGCACGTCGATGGAGCGGACGATCGCCGTCTCCAGTGGCTGGACGACGATCGTCGGTGCCTGGGCGACGACGACGCCGGTCGCGGGCACCACGCGGTCGACCTCGATGATGCCGGCGACGGCGATCATCACCACGATCATGCTGCTGAGCGTCAGCGTGAAGCCGCGCGCGATGCGCGGCATCGGCATGTTGATGATGGCGGTCGAAGGCGACTGGTATTCCAGGATGACCGGCAGGGTCGGATCCTGCCTGTGGTCAACCGTGGTGCTAATTGCCTTGGAGGAGGGACGGGGCAAGCGCTGCATGTCCGGAGCCTTCGTTCTGCATGTGACGGTTTTGCTGGTTCCACAGGGTGCGGTAGATGGCGCACCGGTCCAGCAGGGTGTTGTGCGGGCCGATATCTACCAGCTTGCCGCGTTCCAGGACCATGATCTGGTCGCAGTTCACCAGCGAGGACAGCCGGTGAGAGACGATCAGCATGGTCCGGCCGCGGGCGATCCGCAGCAGGTTGGCGTTGACCAGTGCCTCGGACTCGGGGTCGAGCGCACTGGTTGCCTCATCTAAAATCAGGATGCGCGGGTCGGTGATCAGGGCGCGGGCGATGGCCAGGCGCTGGCGCTGGCCGCCCGAGAGGTTGGGCGAGCCTTCCTCGATGTAGGTCTCATACCCATTGGGCATCCGCTCGATGAATTCCTCCGCCCCGGCGAGGCGGGCGGCGCGGATGGCATCCTCCAGCGTCAGGCCGGGGCGGCCGGCCAGGATGTTGTCGCGGATCGAGCCGCGGAACAGGAAGTTCTCCTGCAGCACGACGCCGAAGCTGGAGCGCAGGTGACGCAGGTTGATCTCGCGCAGGTCGGCGCCGTCGATCTTGATGAAGCCCGAGTATTCGCGGTTGATCCCCTGCAGCAGGCGGGTGACGGTCGACTTGCCTGATCCCGAACGGCCGACCAGGCCAAGCATGGTGCCTGGGGGGACGGAGAAGGCGATGCGGTCGAGGGCGGGCAGCTTGGTGCCGGCGTAGGTGAAGGTGACGTCCTCGAAGGTGACGGCGCCGGCGAATTTGGGCCGCAGCCCGCCGTTGGCGGAGTCTTCCAGCGGCCGGTTAAGCACCGCGCCGGCCTGCCCCATCGAGGCGGCGACCTCTTCCCAGTCCTCGATCAGGCGGGCGAGGCCGACGAGGGGGGTGCTGACGCGCTGAGCGAGCATCATGAAGGCGAACAGACCGCCGACGGCGTAGCCGGTCTCATCAGACAAGGCGAGGTAGGCGCCGACCAGGATGACACCCATCCACATGAAGCGCTCAACCGGGGTGACCAGGGTCTGCGGCCAGTTGCCCAGACGGCCCATTTCGGTGCGCCATTTGCCGACCTCGGCGGTGCGCTCGTCCCACAGCGCCTTGCGCTGGGGTTCCAGGGCGAGGGACTTCACCGTCTTGATGCCGAAGATGGTCTCACCCAGGGCGGCGTTCTTCAGCGTCTCGGCGTGGATGACCTTGGCGTAGACGCCGCGGATCGGCCGCAGGAACCCCAGGATGACCAGCATGATGAGGGTGGCGCAGACCAGCACGAACCAGGCCAGCGTGGCGTTCAGCCAGAACAGCAGCGGCAGCAGCACCACCAACGTGATCATGTCGAGCAGGGTGGTCATGAGCTTGCCGGTCATGAACTCCCGCACCTTGTTGATCTGTGCGACCTTATACATCGTTTCGCCGGCAGGATGACGCTCGAAGTAGTCGAGCGGCAGGCGGATCAGCCGGTTGAACACGTGCAGGCTGAGCGTTGCGTCGGTGCGTACGCCGATCACCAGGATGATCAGCCGGCGGGCGTAGCCCAGCAGGGTCTCATACAGCACCGCGACGGCCAGGATGACCGAGATCAGGAACAGGGTGGAGTAGCTGTGGTGGGTCAGCACGCGGTCGACCACCTGCATCACCAGCAGCGGCGGGAAGATAGTCAGCATGCTGATGGCGAACGAGCCGATCAGCAGGTCGCGCAGATGCTTCTTTTCCTTCAGCACGACGCCGGCCAGCCAGGCCATGGTGAAGGGCGGGTCGGCTTCGGTCTGCGAGCGTTCGGCGCGCAGCAGGACGGCCTCACCGCTCCAGACCTCACTGAGGCGCATTTCGTCCACCGGCACTGGCGGGTCGGCCTCTGGGGCGCGGGGATCGCGGATGGTGACGATCTTCTGTTCCGCGTTCGACCCGGTCAACAGGCCAGCGGAGCCGTCGTTGAACAGCAGGATAACGGGGCCGTTGCCGGTGACGGTGAACAGGTGGCGCCAGCGCAGCCGCAGTGCGCGTGACCACATGCCGGTGTTCTGTGCCCAGGCGGAAAGTGCGGCGGCGGCCGGGACGGTGTCGCCCGTGCCCATGCGGAAGTCATTTGGGTCGAGATCGAGGCCGAAGTAGCGGGCGGCCATCATCATCGCCAGCAAGCGGGGGTGGATCGGGCCACGGCTGCCGCTGGTTCCCGCGGTGGTGCCTGGGGTTGACATGCCGGCACCGCCGGTATCCGCCGCAACGACTGTCGCAGGTGGGCGACTGTTGCCCAGAGGCCCGGGCGTGTGTCCGTCAGATATATCCACGAGCAAACCCTTTTAGCGGCGTATCAGACAAGCCGTCGGTCCGGATGATCCGGGTCCCGCGGTGTCTGGCCAGGTTGATAACACGGACGCGTAACAGCCGCACCCAACTGGTATCCTTGTCGAAACGATGCTTTGGCCAGGCGATACAATATCGATTCGATACGTTGGCGGATCCGGGCACGTTTATCGACCGCATCTCCCGAGGTGCCTACTTGGTCAGGCGACCGTCAGATCACGATTTCGAGTATGTCGAATCACATCATGAAGACCAAACAAATTCGTCATGTCTGTTCGCATTGGAGGCGGTGTGAAATCATACTTCGACTTTTCAAGATGCAGCCTCAGCCTCTGTGTCCTGTCTTGGTTACGGCGGGTTCTGACATGCTGCCGCGTGCCTGCCAACGGCAAAAATCCGCAATATCACCGGTCAAGGGCTGCTATCGCGTCCACGCAACAGCGTAAGGAGAGCTGCGCGGATCGGATGATTTACCGTCGTAAACGGTTTGATCGCTTGGCCTGGGCGAATGAGTGCGGTCAGAACGACGAACATGCGACGTGTGGGATCAGATGTTGCAGCAGATAGTATCATTCCGGCGGTCCAGCCGTTCGTCCTGAGAGATCAGGGGTTGGTCCGATCGCCTGATTCCGCTGCGTGGAGAGGTTTGCCACGTCGGATCATAAGATTATGTTCCTTTATTGGTTCATATGCTTTGAATGTTTCGCCGCGCGGCATCATGCTCTAGCCTACAGGGCGCGGAAGGGAGCCGACCGGGATGGACATTCGAGACGCCACGGACAGCGACGTGCCTGATATCCAGGCGATCTACGCCCACCACGTGCTGCACGGCACCGGAACCTTCGAGGAGGAGCCACCCTCGGTGGAGGAGATCGCGCTTCGCTTCCATCATGTGATCGACTGTGGCTGCGTCTGGCTGGTCGCCGCGGATGCGACCGGGGTGCTGGGGTTCGGCTACTACGCGCCGTTTCGTGACCGCTCGGCCTATCGGTTCACCGTCGAGGACAGCATCTATGTCCGCGAGGATGTGCGCGGACAGGGTGTTGGCAAGGCCCTGGTCTCCCGGCTGATCGCGCTGGCCACCGCGGCCGGGCTGCGGCAGATGATCGCGGTGATTGGCGATTCTGAGAACGTTGGCTCGATCGGCGTGCACGCCAGCCTCGGGTTTCAGATGATCGGCACAATGCGCTCAACCGGGATCAAGTTCGGCCGCTGGCTGGACATCGTGACGATGCAGCGCCCGCTGGGCAAGGGTGACACGAATCTGCCCGTCTGAAGGCCGCCCGTCCGAATGCCCCTGGCCGACTGAGCGTGGCGGTCGGGCAGGCGGGCAGACTGATATGAGCGGCCTGCGTCCGCAACATTCGCTGCCCGAAGACCCGCATCCCGGTGTCATGCCCGTTGGGAATTGGCTTGCCGGCGGGCGGCTGCCGGTCATGGCCGCGTACGGATTTGTTTCAGGTCTGCCACTGCCGCTGTCAGGCTTCACCTTGCGGCTATGGTTGTCCGACAGCGGCGCCGGGCTGGGGCTGGTCGGGCTGACCGCGTGGATCGGGCTGGCCTATTCGCTGAAGTTCCTCTGGGCGCCGCTGCTGGACCGCCGGCCACCGCTGGCCCAGCTTGGCCGCTTTGGCCGGCGGCGCGGCTGGCTGCTGCTGGTGCAACCGATGCTGGGTCTGGCGGCCGTGATGCTGGCCTTGAGCGATCCCGCAGCATCCGCCGGGATGGCATTCGCCGCCGCGGCGCTGGTGGCCGTGCTGTCCGCCACCCAGGACATTGCCATCGATGCCTGGCGGATCGAGGTCTTCCCGCCGCACCGCCAAGGCGTGGCTCTGGCCGCCTATGTCTGGGGATACCGGGTGGCGCTGCTGGTCTCCACAAGCGGCGTCATCGCCGCGGCGTCCCGCTTTGGCTGGCACCCGGCGCTGCTGGCCGTCGCCGTCGCGATGGCGTCGGGTGTACTGGTGACGTTGGCCGCACCGCGGGAGGAGGCATCCGCGGCTGTGCTGCCCGCAGCCGCGGCTCGGCGATCAGATGTGCCACAGCCCCCTCCGCGGTCAGGGCTGCGACAGACCGCTCCGCGGTCGGGGCTGCGGCAGACCGCTCCGCGGTCGGGGCTGCGGCAGGCGATCGTCGATCCGGTGCGAGCGTTCCTCACCAGACCGGACGCGTTGCTGATGCTGGGATTCGTCGCGTTGTTCAAGCTGGGTGAGGCGATGGCCGGTATCATGACCGCGCCGTTCTACCGCCAGCTTGGCTTCGATAAGACCGCAATCGCCGGCACCGGGCCATTCTCGTTGGGGGCGACGCTGGCAGGCATCACCCTGGGCGGATGGCTGGTGGCCCGCATCGGCGTGGGACGGGCGCTGCTGACGACGGGCTGGGCGCAGACGGTGGCGATGCTGATGTATGTCGTGCTCTCGCTGTCACCGGGTCAGCCGGGAGTGCTGTATGCGACGGTGACGGCGGAAGCCTTCGCCCAGGGTTTGGCGGACGCAGCGTTCCTAACTTTTCTGTCGGCGCTGTGCGACCGAGCATTCGCCGCAACGCAGTATGCGCTGTTGTCGTCGGTGCCGCAGTTGGCGATCCATACATTCGGCGGGACTTCCGGCGTTCTCGCCGCGCGGCTGGGTTGGTCATGGTTCTATGCCGTCTGCATGGGCGGGGCGCTGCCGGGCATGGTCTTGATGGTGCTGTTGCTGCGGCGGCAGGCGCGAAGGGGTGGCCTGGGGCAATGACGGTGCCGGACGGCGGTCCGGAGTTGGGACGGCGGCGACCAACTTTCGGTGGTCAACGCCGCAGAACTAACCGTCAGCCAAATGCTGTCTGCGCTCAGGCCGGGTTGACTTCGACGATTCCCGGCCTTGGGGAGGCGGCGTGTTCCTTCAGAACAGAGTCGTTGGCGGGGTCGATCTCCTTCATCAGGACGTCGTATCCCCACAGGTCCGCCAGATGCTGCAGCACCAGCTTGGTGTCCTTTTCCTCCAACAGCACGCGGTTCAGCGCGCGATGATGCAGGATCAGCTTGCGGTCACCCGCGAGGTTGACGTCCACCACCTGGATATCGGCGGAGTTCCATGACACGTCGTAGTGCCTGGCCAACGCCTGCTTGATCTTCCGGTAGCCGCGCTCATCGTGGATGGCCTCGACCCGCAGGTTCGGCTCGTTCGAGTCGTCCATGACGTGAAACAGGCCGAAGTGACGCACCAGCCTGGGGCTGAGGTACTGCAGGATGAAGCTTTCGTCGCGGTAGTTCGCCCAGACGTCGCGCAGCACGTTCATCGAGTCGTTGCAGCCGGCGATATGCGGGAACCACTGGTGGTCCTCGGCGGTGGGCAGCGTGCAGATCCGCTCGATGTCCTGCATCATGGCAAACCCCAGGGCATAGGGGTTGATGCCGGAGTAGCGCCGGTCGTCGAATTCCGGCTGGAAGACGACGTTGGTGTGGGAACTGAGGAACTCCACCATCGCCCCGTCGGTCAGCAGGCCTTTTTCGTGCAGCCGGTTCAGGATGGTGTAGTGGGTGTAGGTGGCACACCCCTCATTCATGACTTTGGTCTGCGACTGCGGATAGAAGTATTGGGCAATGATGCGCACGATGCGCAGTACCTCACGCTGCCAAGGGGCGAGCCTGGGCGCGGTCTTCTCCATGAAGTACAGGATGTTTTCCTGCGGCAGCTCCAGCAGTGCCTTGCGCTTTTCCGCCGCGGTCGGGTCCTGGCGGACGTTCTCCTTGCCGGGCACGGTGCGCCACAGGTCGTTGAACACCTTCTCGTCGTGCTCACGCCGCTCACGCTCACGCTTTTCCTCCGACCGCAGGTCGGCGGTGCGCTTGCGGGGGTATTTATGCACGGCGTGGTTCATCAGTGCATGCGCGGCATCCAGCAGGCGTTCGACCGCCGCCTCGCCGTACCGCTGCTCGCACGACATGATGTAGTCCTTGGCGAACTCGAGGTAATCGAGGATGCCGTTGGCGTCAGTCCACTGCTTGAACAGGTAGTTGTTCTTGAAGAAGTGGTTGTGGCCGAAGGCGGCGTGCGCCATCACCAGGGTCTGCATCATGGCGGTGTTCTCTTCCATGATGTAGCTGATGCAGGGGTTGGAGTTGATGACGATCTCATACGCCAGGCCCTGCATCCCAGCACGGTACAGCGCCTCATGCCGGGAGAAGTGCTTGCCGAAGGACCAGTGCTTGTAGAACAGCGGCATGCCGATCGAGGAGTAGGCGTCCAGCATCTGTTCGGTGCCGATGACCTCGATCTGGTTGGCGTAGACGTCGAGGCCCATGTCCTCAAGCGCCACCTTCTCGATGGCGTCGTAGCAGCGCTGGATGGTCCCGAACTCCCAATCCGCGCCTTCGAACAGCGGGCGTTCTGCCCGGATCAATGTTGTGCTCATTCGGCTGCGGCCTCCGCACCAGTTTTTTTCGCGAAAAGCTCGCGGAACACCGGATAGATATCACGCCGGTGGCCCACCTTGCGCATCGCCATGGGCGCGCCGGCGCGGATGATGGTGGAGTAGGTCTGCCACAGGTCGCTGTCGCGGCGGATGAAGCCGGGCGGGAAGTGTTCCGAGTCGCGGCCCACTTCCAGGTAGGCGTAGTACTGGCAGCACGGCAGCAGCACCCGCGTCAGCAAAGCGGCAGTCTTGTCGTTGTCGCTGGCGGTGTTGTCGCCATCCGATGCCTGGGCAGCGTAGATGTTCCAGTTGTCTGGGCTGTAGCGCTCATTGATAACGCGCTGCATCTCCTCCAAGGCAGTGGACACCACGGTGCCGCCGGTTTCCGGGCTGTTGAAGAAAGTTTCCTCATCGACCTCGGAGGCCTGATGGGTGTGGCGGATGAACACCACCTCGACGTTCTTGTAGCGGCGCTTGAGAAAGATGTAGAGCAGCACGTAGAACCGTTTCGCCAGGTCCTTCATGTGCTCGGTCATCGAGCCGGAGACGTCCATCAGGCAGAACATCACCGCCTGGGCGACCGGCTTCGGCAACGCCTCGAACCGCTTGTAGCGGACGTCCAGCGGATCGATGTACGGGATGGTCCCGGTCCGGCGCATCTTGCGCGCAAGCTCTTCCTCTAGGGCAACGCGCTTGTCCTCTTCGGCCGGATCGAGCGCCTCGATCTCATCGCGCAGCGCCTGCAGTTCCTCGGGTTTGGGCCGGCGCAGCGCAATGCGGCGGGACATGCTGTTTCGCACGGTGCGGTTCAGCGCCAGGTTTGCGGGCGAGCCGCTGACCGAGTAGCCGGCGCGGTGATAGACCAGGGCGTCGGCGTTTACCACCCGGCGCTTGGCTAGGTCGGGAAGCTCCAGATCCTCAAGGAACAGGTCAACGAATTCCTCTCGCGACAGGGCAAAGCGGAAGTCGTCCTCGCCGTCGCCGTCGGGGCTGCCTTCCGAACCGCCGCCACCGCCACCTTGCGGCGGGCGCTGGATGGTGTCGCCAGCGATGTACTCTTTGTTGCCGGGCAGCAGGTGGTCGCGGATACCACCATTGCCGCTGCGGCGGAACGACGGTTCGTGGACACCCTGCGCCGGCAGCACCACCTCGCCGCCCTCGTCGGCGTCCTTGATGCTGCGGCTGCCGGCGCTTTCATGCACGGCCTTGCGGATCTGCGCCTTTGCACGCCGCATGAAGCGCTGGCGGTTTGCCAGGTTTTTGCCACTCGGGTTCAGGCGGCGGTCAACGATGTGCATAATGTGCCTGTTCGACCTTTCCGTGTTTGGGCGGGTCCAAGTCCGGCGCGTCGGGGTCCGGCGTGTCCAAGTCGGGCGGGATCAACCCGCCTGCTTGACACGCATATACCATTCAACGAGCCGGCGGACCTGTCTTTCCGTATAACCGCGGGCGGTCATGCGGTTGACAAACTCCGTGTGTTTCTTTTCGGTATCACTATCCTTTTTTGAGCCGAAGCTGATCACCGGCAGCAGCTCCTCGACCTGGCTGAACATACGGCGTTCGATGACGTCGCGGATCTTCTCGTAGCTGGTCCAGGACGGATTTTTACCGTTGTTGTTGGCGCGGGCGCGGAGGCTGAATTTGACGACCTCGTTGCGGAAATCCTTCGGATTAGCGATTCCGGCAGGCTTTTCGACCTTCGTCAGCTCTTGATTCAGCAGCTCACGGTTCAGCAACTGACCGGTGTCAGCGTCCTTGTGGTCGATGTCCTCGATCCAGGCGTCGGCGTAGGAGACATAGCGATCAAACAGGTTCTGCCCATAGTCATGATAGGATTCAAGATAAGCCTTCTGGATCTCGTTGCCGATGAACTCTGCGTAACGCGGTGCCAGTTCGCCCTTGATGAACTCCAGATACCGCTTTTCAGCTTCCTGCGGCATCTGTTCGCGACGGATAGACTGTTCCAGCACGTACATCAGGTGCACCGGATCGGCGGCGATTTCCGTCGTGTCGTGGTTGAATGTGGCCGCGAGCACCTTGAAGGCGAAGCGGGTGGAGGCACCGTCCATGCCCTCCTCGACGCCGGCGGTATCCTTGTATTCCTGCAGGGAACGAGCGCGGGGATCGGTTTCTTTCAGGCTTTCGCCGTCATAGACCCGCATCTTGGCGAAGATGGTGGAGTTTTCATGCCGCTTCAGCCGTGACAGCACGGAGAAACGAGCCAGCATCTCCAGCGTGGCGGGGGCGCACGGGGCTTCACCGAGTTCGGAGCGGGAGACGAGTTTTTCGTAAATCTTCTGCTCCTCGGTTACCCGAAGGCAGTACGGCACCTTGATGACGTAGATGCGATCGATGAAGGCTTCGTTGTTCTTGTTGTTCTTGAACGACTGCCACTCCGATTCATTGGAGTGGGCCATGATGATGCCCTGGAACGGGATGGCGCCGATGTTCTCCGTGCCGATGTAGTTGCCTTCCTGCGTTGCGGTCAGCAACGGATGCAGCATCTTGATCGGCGCCTTGAACATCTCGACGAACTCGAGCATGCCCTGGTTGGCGCGGTTAAGTCCGCCCGAGTAGCTGTAGGCATCGGGGTCGTTCTGCGCGTGCATTTCCAGCTTGCGGATATCGACCTTGCCGACCAACGAGGAGATGTCCTGGTTGTTCTCATCGCCAGGCTCCGTCTTGGCGATGCCGATCTGGCGCAGCCTGGACGGGATCAGTTTCTGCACGCGGAACTTCGAGATGTCGCCATTGAACTCATCGAGGCGCTTGATGCACCACGGGCTCATGAGGCCAGTCAGGCGGCGTGCCGGGATACCGTAGCGGTCTTCCAGCATCGATCCCATACGTTCCGGATTGAACAGGCCCAGCGGGCTTTCGAACACCGGGCTGAGGTCGTTGCCGGCCTTCAGCACGTAGATCGGGAACGTCTCCGTCAGCGCCTTGAGCCGTTCGGCCAGCGACGACTTGCCACCGCCGACCGGACCCAGCAGGTACATGATCTGCTTGCGCTCTTCCAGGCCCTGCGCGGCGTGGCGCAGGAAGCCGACGATGCGTTCGATCGTCTCTTCCATGCCATAGAATTCGCTGAACGCCGGATAGACGCGGATGGTGCGGTTCATGAAGATCCGGCCAAGGCGCGGATCCTTTGAGGTATCCACCATCTCGGGCTCGCCGATCGCCGCCAACAGCCGTTCGGTGGCCGTCGAGTAAACCAGCGGGTCTTTCTTGCAAGCATCGAGATATTCCGCCAGCGACATCTCGGCCTCTCGGTTGGCCTCAAATGTTCTCGCATACGCGGTGAAGATGTCATCGACCGTCTGCATCGGCCGCTCCATTGTTAGGGGTGGTGCCGCGGTTGGCGTACGTCGCCAGCACCGATCTGTGAGAGATGGGTGCCGCCGCGGCGGACAAAGCATTGGTCGCGTGAATGTTTTCGCCTGCTGGCATCAGCCCGGGCGCGGAAATGCGGGGTGACGTCAGTCGAGGTCGGATCATTCTGTCGGCTGCGCGCGTAGTGGAGACTCGCATCTTGTCAGCAGACCCGCTGTCATTGGCATCGATCTTTCTTATGCCGGCCTGAGAGTGCAACCGGAGTAATTTTAGCTGAAGCGTCAATCGTAACCTGTCCGTGGCTGTGCACCGACAATCGCGTTCGCCGAAGTCAAGTCAGGCGCTTGATCGATCAAAACATGGCAATCGATACGACCGGGAGAGGCGAAACTCTGTGCATCACCGGCAATCACGGAATAGTGAAAGCCAGCGCCGCGTATTTCAAGAAAATTCGCCGGGCATCTAGAAGAAAGCGAAATTCCGGTGGCCGAGCTACGGGCCGTGGCGGACTGACGGATGTCGTGGCAGGGCATCGACGCAGGTACGCTGCGGGTATGTCCGACCGCTGCACGCGCTATCCTGGCGGTCAGGTGCATCATGCGCCCCTCTGGACCGTGGGAGGCCGTTGATTTTCAACGGCACCAAAACGCCCGAAATACCGGGAAATGGTTAAGGTAGGGTTAATGTGTATCGGATTCGTTCCTTGGTTCATGGCCAGCAGAGGAGGCTACACCACTCCCGGGGTTACGTGGCCGGAAATCTTCGTATGATCCGTCGTTGTGCAAGCGGTGCCGAAACCGCAGGCACCTGCCCCGGCACAGCCTGCACCAGCATCGTTACGGCTTCTGCCGTGTCAAACTAAATATATGACAGAGCATACTTTTCATTGTTGTTCCCGGCTGGGTGCGATGCGATCCCGGTTATTCAATGCAATATAGGCCGCAATGACTTTGCCCGATCCCGCCCCGCCACCGTACTGCCGCACCTGGGCCGGCCTGCCGCTGGACCGCCCGCTTGTGATGGGGATCCTCAATGTCACGCCGGATAGTTTCAGCGACGGTGGTGAGCGGTTCGCCGCCCCGGCGGCAATTGCGGCTGGATTGGTGATGGCGGCCGAGGGCGCCGACGTCATCGACGTGGGTGGCGAGAGCACCCGCCCCGGCGGCGAACCGGTTGCCGCGGACGTGGAGCAACAGCGGGTCATCCCGGTGATCACGGCGTTGGCCGCGGCCGGGCTGTGCGTCTCGATCGACAGCCGCAACGGCTCGACCATGCAGGCCGCGCTGGCCGCCGGCGCGCGGATCGTCAACGACGTCTCGGCCCTGGCGCATGATCCTGGGGCGCTGGCGGTCGTTGCCCGACATGGCTGCCCGGTGGTGCTGATGCATATGCGCGGCACGCCGGCGACGATGGTCGCGCACGCCCGCTACCATGATGTGGTGGGAGAGGTCCGGGCGGAACTGGCGGAACGCATCGAGGCGGCGCTGCGGGCCGGTATCCGGCCAGAGCAGATCGCGCTTGATCCCGGAATCGGCTTTGCCAAGCAGGCCGCCCATTCCCAGGCGGTGCTGCGCGGGCTGCCAGATCTGGCCAGCTTGGGCTATCCGCTGCTGGTCGGCGTCTCTCGCAAGTCCTTCATCGGCGCGTGGTCGCGGGAGCCGCTGGCCAGTCGGCGGCTGGGCGGATCGATCGCCGCCGGGCTTTATGCGCTGATGCGGGGGGCATCAATCCTTCGCGTGCATGACGTCCAGCAGACCGTCCAGGCGGTTCGTGTGTGGCGTGCATTGTTTCATGGTAGCATTCGTTCTGATTCTACAATACTTAGTGACTTTGCTAAAAGTCACCAATTCGACGACGGGTAAGGCATGACCAAGACAAGACGCCTGTTCGGAACTGATGGTATCCGAGGCAAGGCGAATACAGACCCGATGACGGCCGGGATCGCACTGCGGCTGGGTCAAGCGGCGGGGCTGATGTTCACCCGCGGTGACCACCGGCACCGGGTGGTCATTGGCAAGGACACGCGGCTGTCCGGCTACATGATTGAGCCCGCGCTGACGGCGGGGTTCATCGGCGCCGGCATGGATGTCACGCTGCTGGGTCCGCTGCCAACGCCGGCAGTAGCCATGCTGACGCGCTCGCTGCGGGCGGATCTGGGGGTTATGATCTCTGCTTCGCACAATGCCTATGAGGACAATGGCATCAAGCTGTTCGGCCCCGACGGAACCAAGCTGTCCGACGAGATGGAGCTGGAGATCGAGGCGCTGATGGACAGTGGCTTCGCCGATCGTCTGGCCAGCCCCCACCTGCTGGGGCGAGCGGCTCGGCTGGATGACGCGGCGGGGCGCTATATCGAAGCAGCGAAGGCCAGCTTTCCGCGCGGTTCGCGGCTGGATGGGCTGCGCATTGTCGTCGACTGCGCAAACGGTGCGGCCTATCGTGTAGCGCCGACAGTACTGTGGGAGTTGGGGGCCACGGTCTTTTCGGTGGGCGTCGCCCCAGACGGGTTCAACATTAACAAGGGCTGCGGCTCGACGGTGCCGGAGTTCCTGTGTGCCAAGGTGCTGGAGCACGGCGCGCATCTGGGGATCGCGCTGGATGGCGACGCCGACCGGGTGATCATCGCCGACGAGAACGGCGAGGTGGTGGACGGCGACCAGATCCTGGCGCTGATCGCACAATCCTGGCACCAGGCGGGCAGCCTGCGCGGTGACGGCATCGTCGCAACGGTGATGTCGAACCTGGGGCTGGAGCGACACCTGGAAAACCTCGGTTTGCGGCTGCACCGCACTCGGGTGGGTGACCGCTACGTCGCCGAACAGATGCGGGCTACGGGACTGAACGTCGGCGGTGAGCAGTCGGGCCACCTGATCCTGTCCGACTTTGCCACCACCGGGGATGGCCTGCTGGCGGCGCTGCAGGTATTGGCGGTGCTGGTGCAGCAGGATCGTCCGGCCTCGCAGGTGCTGCAGGTGTTCCAGCGGCTGCCGCAGCGGCTGAAGAACGTGCGCTTCAGCGGCGGCTCACCACTGCGTGACGGGCGCGTGCAGGCGGCAATCCGCGAAGCCGAAGCGCGCCTGGGCAGCGCGGGGCGCGTGCTGATCCGCGAAAGCGGCACCGAGCCGCTGGTGCGAGTTATGGCTGAGGCGGAGGATAATGTGCTGGTGGCCGAGGTGGTTGATGGGCTGTGCGAGATGATCGCCGAGGTGGCCCGGGTACGGGAAGCGGCGGAATGACGGCAAGGCAAAGCCGGGGATTAATCAGCCAGCGGCGAGCAGCGCGCTCATGCTAGGCCGGGTGCTGGTGATCGCCGGGTCGGACTCGGGCGGCGGCGCGGGCATCCAGGCCGACATCAAGACGATTACCGCGCTTGGGGCCTATGCGGCGACGGCGATCACCGCGCTGACGGCGCAGAACACGCTGGGCGTGCACGGCGTGCTGCCGGTCCCGCCGGCTTTCATCCGTCAGCAGATCGAGGTCGTCATGGGCGATATCGGTGCCGACGTGGTGAAGATCGGCATGCTGGGCGACACCGCGACGATCGAGGCCGTGGCTGAGGCGCTGCTGGCTTATGCGCCCGGCGTCCCGGTGGTGCTGGACCCGGTGATGGTGGCCAAGGGCGGCCAGGCGCTGCTGGCGCAGCAGGCGGTGGCCGAACTGCGCCGGCGGCTGCTGCCGGGGACCGCTGTGCTGACGCCGAACCTTCCAGAGGCCGAGGCGCTGACCAGTGCGCGCGTTCGCACCGAGGTGGAAATGCGCTCGGCAGCCTCGGCCCTGCTGGCGATGGGGGTATCGGCGGTGCTGCTGAAGGGTGGGCATCTGGACTCGGATACGGTGGTGGACCTGCTGGCGCAGCCGGATGGAATGGAGGCCTTTGCCGCGCCGCGCATCACCACGCGGCACACCCACGGCACCGGTTGTACCACGGCGTCTGCCGTGGCGGCGGGCCTGGCGCAGGGACGGAGCCTGCGCCAGGCGGTGCTTCGGGCACGGGCTTATGTCCGGTCGGCGATTGCCGCGGCGCCGGGGCTGGGTCAGGGCCATGGGCCACTGGATCATGCGGTCACCGTGGATGTAGGGCGGATCTAATTCGCCCCGGCGGCGGGGGTCAGCCCGGCCGCTGGGCAGACTGGCTGCAGTCCATCCGGCGTGGCGGAACGCGTGTTCATCCTACGGGACGGCACCTTCCGGCACAGGATAGTCGGCGAGGTCCGGGGTCATCGCCTCGATGACGAAGTCGACAAACGCGGCAGGGGCATCAAGAAAGAACTCCTTGTCGGAGTAGCTGCCGACCGCGGCTTGCATGCCGTGCGCCTGCGCCCACTCCGCGAGTTCCTGCAGGGCAGCCTTTGGCTCATGACTCAGGAACGAAACTTGCGAGCGGAGCTTGTCCGCATCGCGGTGCCGGGTGTCGCTGCGGCTGAACTGCAGGTCCACATTTGTCCCGGGCTGGCGCAGCCAGATTGCCCGCTGGGTCCGGCGCAGCTCCTGGAAGCCCAGCTTCGCCTTCAGCATCGCAACCACAGTCTCAAAATACTGTGGGTCCAGCCGGTTGGCGACATGGTTCAGTTGCATCAACGGAGTTGCTCCTTCGGCCGGTTGAGCGGGACGCGGACAGGATGACACACGCGTCGGACCGGACAAGGGCGGGACACCATGGATTGCATGGCTTTTGCATGCTTTCGTAAGCATCCCAGCAGGAGTTGCCAGAGATGAGCGGTGCAGATGTTCTCCCAGACGCGGCAGGGATCGAGCTTGTCGAGCTGACTGTTGAGCAGGCCCAGGCGGGGTTTGCCAGTGGCGCCGTGACCTGCGAAGCGCTGACGCAAGCATTCCTGGACCGCATCGCCGCCTACAACCCGCAGTACAATGCCATCATCTTCCTCAACCCGGATGCTCTGGCCGATGCGCGGGCAATCGACCGCCGGCGTGCAGCCGGCGAAGTGCTCGGGCCACTGGCCGGCATACCGGTGGTGGTGAAGGATCCGATGGACATGGTCGGATTCCCTACCACCGCCGGCTGGTCGCTGCTGTACAGCAAGACCGGCGGCGTGGACCTGATGCCGGCGGTCGACTCGCCCGTGGTGGCGCGGATGCGCCACGCCGGCACCATCATCCTGGGCAAAACCAACGTGCCGGTGCTCAGCCACACCGGCAGCCACGCCAACGATAGCTGGGCCGGCCCTACCTATAATGCCGCGGGACGGGCGTTCCTGCCCGGCGGCAGCAGTGCCGGCACGGCGACCGCCGTTGCCGCCAGCATGGCCGTGCTCGGTCTGGCGGAGGAAACCGGCGGATCGATCCAGAACCCTGCCTCCGCCCAGGGGCTGGTCGGGATCAAGCCGACATTCGCCCTGGTGCCGAACGCAGGTGTCATGCCGCTGTCCAGCAACCGCGACGTTGTCGGGCCGATCGCCCGCTGCGTGCGCGACGCCGCACTGACGCTGGATGTGCTGGCCGGCTACACGGCGGAGGATCCGAAGACGGTGGCGGGCATCGGGCATCGGCCGAAAGGCGGCTATGCCGCGCGGCTGCGGCCGGATGCGCTGCGGGGCAAGCGGATCGGGCTGTATGGACCAGGATGGCGGAACCAGAAGCTGTCCGAGGAGACCGCCAGCCTGTACAGCCGGACCAAGGGTGAGCTGCAGGCGCAGGGTGCAGAGCTGGTGGAGGATCCGTTCCTGGGTTCGGGCTTCGCGGAGCTGCGCACGCCGACACCGCCGCTGCTGGAGTTCGACGCCCGCGGCCTGGAGTCAGCTCCGCACGACCTGCAGAAATACCTGGAACGGATGGGCCCGGATGTGGCGCTGCCGAACTTTCAGGCCTTTGCTGCCGCCACTGCGGAGCAGAACGCCTTCGCGCCGTCCGGCGTGCTGGGTGCGGTGGCGAACCTGCCGCAGTTCGCCGCCTGCTTGGCCGATCCGTCTCGTCCGCCGGACCTGTCGGAGTTCATCGCGGCAAAGGAGGCCTATCTGGAGATATTCGACCGGGTCTTCACCGAGCAGCGGCTGGACGCGCTGGTGTTCCCACAGATGCGCGACACGCTGCCGCCTTTGCACGGCAGCGAGACGATTCACGAGACCACCGTTGGCGAGATCAACATCGCTGGCCTGCCCGGAGTGACGATGCCGGCCGGCTATTACGCTTCTGGCGCGCCGTTCTGCCTGATCTTCGTGGGCCGCTTGTGGAGCGAGGCGGACCTGCTGGCCTATGCCTTCGCCTATGAGCAGGCGACCCGGCACCGGCGCGCGCCGACGCTGTGAAGTGATGACGTGCGAGCGGACAGCGCCGGACGTTCTTGCATGGAACGTACTGTTACATCATGGCCGTTCAGGGCTGGATCGGCGTCCGGCGTTCGATCGTGGTCAAGCTTATTGTTTGAGCGTGATTTACATCTGACGGTGAGGATCGCGCCTGTCTAATGCGCCTGCGCCCAGGTCTTGCCGATACCGGTCTCCACAACCAGGGGAACCGACAGGGACGCCGCGCTTTCCATCACCTGACGGGCGACCGAGGCGAGGGTATCGGCCTCATGCTCAGGGGCTTCGAACAGCAGTTCGTCGTGGACCTGCAACAGCAGCCGGGCGCGCAGTCCCGCCGCCTGCAGCGCGGCGGGAAGCTGCACCATCGCCCGCTTGATGATGTCCGCGGCCCCACCCTGCAGCGGTGCGTTGATCGCCTGCCGTTCGGCATAGGCGCGCCGCGCGGGGTTCTTGTCGGCGATGCCCGGCACCCAGCAGCGCCGGCCGAACGGTGAGATCACATAGCCCTTGATCCGGGCATCATCCTTGGTCCGCTCCATATATGCGCGGATGCCGGGGTAGCGCTCAAAGTAGCGGTCGATGTAGCCGCGCGCCTCGCCGGGGGTGATGCCGAGCTGGCGGGCGAGGCCGAAGCCGGAGATGCCGTAGATGATGCCGAAGTTGATCGCCTTGGCCCGCCGCCGGGTCATCGGGTCCATGCCCGCCATCGGCACGCCGAACACCTCGCTGGCGGTGCGCGCGTGGATGTCCTCGCCGTTAATGAAGCTGTCCTTCAGCACCGCCAAATCGGCGACGTGGGCCAACAGCCGAAGCTCGATCTGCGAGTAGTCGGCGCTGACCAGCACGTGGCCGGGTTCGGCAATGAAGGCACGGCGAATGCGGCTGCCTTCCTCGGTGCGGATGGGGATGTTCTGCAGGTTGGGGTCGGTTGAGGACAGCCGGCCGGTGGAGGCGATGGCCATGGCAAACGAAGTGTGGACGCGGCCGGTTTCGGGATTGATTTCCTCCACCAGCGCGTCGGCATAGGTGGATTTCAGCTTGGCGAGCTGGCGCCATTCCAGGATGCGGGTCGGCAATGCGTGCCCCTGGTCCGCCAGGCCCTGCAGCACGGCCGAGTCGGTGCCCCAGGCGCCGGTCTTCATCCGCTTGCCGCCCATCAGCTTCTGTTCTTCGAACAGCACCTCACCCAGTTGCTTGGGGCTGCCGACATTGAACGGATGGCCGGCAAGGCGGTGGCAATCCTGCTCGATGATTGCCATGCGGGCCTCGAAATCGACCGACATGCGGCGCAGGTCTTCAGCATCGACCTTGACGCCGGCCTGCTCCATCTGCAGCAGGACCGGCACCAGCCGCCGTTCCAGTTGCTCATACAGCGCCAGGCCGCGGTTCAGCCGCAGGCGTGGCCGCAAGGCGTCCCACAGGCGCAGCGCGACGTCGGCGTCCTCGGCGGCATAGGCGCTGGCGCGGTCAATCGGGACCTGAGCGAAGGGAATGCGGTTGCGGCCGGTGCCGGTGACCTCGTCGTAGGTGATCGGGGTGTGGCCAAGGTGCAGTTGCGACAGCTCGTCCAGGCCATGGCCGTGCATCCCGGCTTCCTGGGCGTAGGAGATCAGCATGGTATCGTCGATCGGTGCGGGCATCGGGAAGCCGGCACGCGACAGCAGCATCATGTCGAACTTGGCGTTCTGGAAGATCTTCAGCACCGACGGGTCGGTCAGCATCGGCGCCAGGATTTCGATGGCCTGCGCCAGGCCGATCTGCGGAGCAGCGTTCTCATGACGCAGAGGCACGTAGCAGGCCCGCCCCGGAGTTGTCGCCATCGAAAAGCCGACCAGTGCGGCGCGCATGGCATCCAGCGCGTCGGTCTCGGTGTCCATGGCAACACGGCCGATGTGCTGCACTTCCCGCACCCACAGGCGCAGCGCATCGGCCGTGGTCACCGTCTCATACGGGCCGAAGCCGGATTCAGTCCGCATCGCCGCCAGACCCAGGTCCTGTTGCACGGGCGGGCGGGCTTCGGCGGTCGTCTCCGGCTTCGCTGGGGCCGGTCCATCCAGGCCCAGGCGGGCGATGGTGCTGCGGAAGCCCTGCTTATTCAGCCAGGCGACCAGTTTCGGCCGGTCTGCGTCGCGCTGGGCCAGCGCCTCGATCGGCAGCGGCATCGGCGTGTCCTGGCGCAGGCGAACCAGCTCGCGGGAGATGCGGGCCTTGTCGGCATGCTCGATCAGCATGTCCCGCCGCTTCGAGGGCTTCATCGCCGGTGCGGCCATCAGCACCGCCTCGACGTCACCGAATTCATTGATCAGTTGCGCGGCACCCTTGGGGCCGATGCCGGGCACACCCGGCACGTTGTCGGTTGCATCGCCGATCAGGGCCTGGACTTCGATCATCTTGTCCGGCGGGACGCCGAACTTGTCCATCACCTCGGCTGGACCGATCGGCTTCTGCTTGATCGGGTCCAGCATGTCGACCCCGGGCCGGATCAACTGCATCAGGTCCTTGTCGGACGAAACGATGGTGACCTGGCCACCCGCCTGGGTGGTGGCGAGGGCGTAGGCGGCGATCAGGTCGTCAGCCTCCCAGTCCTCAAGCTCGACGGCGGGAACCCCGAAGGCTTCGGTGGCCTCCCGCACCAGGGCGAATTGCGGGATCAGCTCATCGGGCGGCGGCGGGCGGTGCGCCTTGTAGGCGTCGTAGAGGCGGTTGCGGAAGGTCACCCGGCCGGCGTCGAAGATGACGGCGATGTGGGTGCCGACATGCTCCTTCAGCAGTTTCGCCAGCATGTTGGTGAAACCGAACACGGCGTTGACGGGCGTGCCGTCGGGGCGGGTCATTGGCGGCAGAGCGTGGAAGGCGCGGAAGATGAAGCCCGAGCCGTCGATCAGGATCAGGTGCAGCTTTGGTGGCGCCGCCGCGTCGGGTGGAGGATCGGCGGCGGCGTCCGGGGAAAGCTCAATGTCCGCCGTCGTGGTCCCCTCCTGCATTCAGCACATAGAGGCGCGAGCAATATGGGCACATGACCTGCTGGCCGGGGATGCGCAAGAACACCCGCGGATGTCCCAGCGCGCCGTCGCCGCCGTCGCAGGCCACCGTGCGAGAGTCGACGTGGATGATCTCAGTTGGTGTCACCTGGTTGCCCGAAGCGGCGCTGGTGATCGTCGACCGTGGGGCCGATGTGCCGGAAGTCGTGGTGGTGGGAGTTGTCGGGGCAGCGCCATCCGGCATCGTGTTCCTCTGTCTGGTCGGGAAAGCCGCGTAATGATAGCCATGCACGCGATGCTTTCAACCATGGTTCCGTGAACCCACTGCCGACATCCTTGCCGCTGTCCATCGGGATGCGCGTCTGTCGCAACATGTTCACTCGGCGGACCCTGCCCACCTGGATGCTGCCGCGGATCCTTCTGACCAGCGTGATCATGCTGGCCGGATGTGTGGAGCGCATTGCGCCGATTGGTCCGGTCACGACAATGCCGGCGGAAACCGCCGATGTCTTCGTCATGCCCGATGGTGTCACACTGCCCTACCGACAGTGGCTTCCGGCCCGGCAGCCTGGCGTGGTGGTGCTGGCGCTGCACGGCATGAACGACAGCCGGGATGCGTGGGAGTATCCGGCGCCAGTGTTGGCTGCCGCGGGCATGGCGGTCTTCGCACCGGATCAGCGTGGTTTCGGCGCAACACGATCGCGCGGGCTGTGGCCGGGCGCGGACGGGTTCAATGCTGACACAAGGGTGGTGATCCGGCTGCTGCGGGTCCGCTACCCGCACGCCAGGCTGATCCTGATGGCCGAGAGCATGGGGGCGGCGGCGCTGATGGTGCTGGCCAGCGAAGCCGATCCGCCACCGGTCGATGGCTATGTGTTGGTTGCCCCCGCGGTCTGGAGCCGGATGGAGATGACCTTGCTGATGCGGGCCAGCCTGTGGCTTGCCGACCATACCTTCCCTGGGCTGGCGCTGACCGGTGGTGGTTTTGTCAAAGTGACGGCCAGCGACAACCGCCAGGCGCTGATGCGCCTGTCCACCGATCCGTTGACGATCCACGCCACACGGGTGGACGCAATCAAGGGCTTGGTCGATCTGATGGACCAGGCCCAGGCATCCGCCCCGCATGTCCATGCGCGGCTGCTGTTCCTGTATGGCGGCCATGACGAGTTGGTTCCGCCGCGGGCGACCGCGGCGATGTGGCGGGCGCTGCCGCAGGGACCGGTGCTTGGGTTCTATCCGAACGGCTATCACCTGCTGCTGCGTGACGAGGACCGATCGTTGCCGATCGAGGACATCCTGTCGTGGATCCGCCATCCGGATGCGCCGTTGCCTTCTGGCGCAGAGCACCTGGCCGCCGAGTGGCTGGCAAGGCAGCCGGCGGCGGGGTCCTAGACCGCTTTCAGGCTGACTGGAAAAGTCAGCGCGGTCTAGCTCGTTGTTTTCGCGAGCAACTTTATCAACCCGACTGTTCCAGTCAGGCTGATGTTGCTCTAATATCGCCCATCAGCGAAGGTCGATACGTCGGTTTGGCTTGAAGTGGCCGATTTAGACTAGCTTCTGTCCCGTCACCACAACATGCTCAGACATAGGCGCTCTGCATCAGGGACCGGTAGCGCTCATCGAGCTGACCTGATCCCAGCGTTGGTTCGTCCACGCGCTGGATGTCCAGCCCGAGGCTTTGTGCCCAGTCCATGGCGGCGGAGGAGACCGATGTGCCGCCGACATAGGTGAGACGCAGCCGAGCCAAACCAAACTCCTGACGGACGGCGCGCAGCACCAGCAGGTCGGCCAGGCGCCCCATGGCGCCGCGTCGGTGCTGTCCGCCAGGGCCTGATAGCTTCAGGTTGGAGCCATCAGGCTCTGGCTTTGTTTGTCTGAGAGGGCGATTCACGTCTGAGATTGCACCAACGTCAGACGATCGCGCTCTGGGGCGACCTGCGCGCAAGGCCCAGTCATAGGCTCGGCGCTGGACGGCTGTCGCGGCCCTGGATCGGGCGGTGGCAAGCTGGTGCAGATGACCCCAGACGGCGGCGTCGGCACCCAGCACCGTCGGCTGCAGCTCCTGCAGGTTTGTCGTGACCGTGTCCGGGCCTTCCGGATAGTTGCTGACGCAGCGAGTCTCCAGCGCCAGGTAAAGGCCCCAGATGCGTTCGGTGATGTCGGACAGGCGCAGCACAGCCAGCCGCTCGTCGGCCGGGCGGATCGGCAGCCGGTTGGCGGCGGCCTTGACCATATGCACCAGGTCGCCGTGGTTCAGCATGCGCCCGGTGCCGAACGCCGCGCCGCGGGGGAACTGGATGACCGCCGGCTGATCCGGCGTGATCCCGGCCAGCGCCGCGGACCAGTCGGCGCCGCCGCCGGTGGCAATGAAGGCGGCCAGGCCGATGCAGCCCACGCCGGCAAAGTCCCGCAGACCCTTCATGTCGAAGACGACGATGTGGGACAACCCCGGACAGCGCTCGCGCACGGTCAGCACCTTGTCGAGCTGTTCCTCGTTCTCCACGAAGGCCAGCCTGGCACCGCTGGAGGACAGCAGATGGCTGATCCGGTCAGGCTCATCGTCGGGATCAATGGCGATGCTGGCTGCACCGCAGCCGAGGATGGCGAGGTCGGCGTAGACCACCTCGGGCCGGGTTTCCGACAGGATGGCAACGACGTCACCGCGGCCAAATCCAGCGGTGATCAGCCCGGCGGCGATCGCACGCAACTGGATGTCGAGCTGCGACCAGGTGACGGTCTTCCAGATGCCGCGGTCCTTGGTGCGCAGGATCGCCTCATTGCCATGCGCGGCAACTCGATGGGCAATCAGCGCGGGGATCGAGGCGGGCGGCTGTTCCATAGTCAGTTCCACAACCGTTTCTTCTTCCAGCGCCGGGTGCCGCGCGCGCCGACCTCCTTCTGGCCGAGGTAGAATTCCTTGATGTCGGCGTGCTGCATCAGCGTCTTGCAATCGTCGGCGGCGACGATACGGCCAACCTCCAGCACGTAGCCGTAGTCGGCGGTCTGCAGCGCGATGTGGGCGTTCTGCTCGACCAGCAGGATGGCGACGTTCTGCTCCTGGTTGATGCGGCGGATGATGGCGAAGATCTGCTGCACCAGCAAAGGCGACAGTCCCAGCGAGGGTTCGTCCAGCAGCAGCAGTTTCGGCTTGCCCATCAGGGCGCGGCTGATCGCCAACATCTGCTGCTCGCCGCCCGAGAGCAGGCCCGCGCGCTGTGCCTCACGCTCCTTCAGGCGGGGGAAATAGTCGAAGCACAGCCCGATGTCGTGGGCGACCCCGGCCGGGTCGCGGCGGGTGTAGGCCCCCATGTTCAGGTTTTCGCGCACGGTCAGGAAGGGGAAGATCTCGCGGCCTTCGGGAACGTGGCAGATGCCCTGCCGCATCACCTGGTCGGGCGGCGTGCGGGCGATGTCGCGGCCCTGGAACAGCACCTGGCCGCGTTCGGGGTCGAGTATGCCGGAGATCGTCCGCAGCACAGTGGTCTTGCCAGCGCCGTTGGCACCCAGAACGGTGACGATCTGGCCGGGGTCGACATCCAGCGAAACGCCGCGGATGGCCTGGATCGGACCGTAGAACGTCTCGATGGCGTTTACCCGGAGCAGTGGCTCGGTCATGCCGCGGTCTCGATCTCGCCGCCCAGATAGGCCTTGACGACCTCGGGATGGGATTGGACTTCTCGGGCGGTCCCCATCGCCAGCACCTTGCCGTAGTTCAGAGCCATCACCCGGTCGGAAACCTGGTTGACCAGCGCCATGTCGTGCTCGACCATGATGACGGTGATGCCGAGGTCCTTCTTGATGTCCTCGATCCAGAATCCCATTCCCTCGGTCTCCTCGACGTTCAGGCCGGAGGAGGGTTCGTCCAGCAGCAGCAATTTGGGCTCGATGCACAGGGCGCGGCCGAGTTCGACCACCTTGCGCACGCCGTAGGGCAGGTTGGCGATCAGCGACTCGCGATAGCGCTGCAGCCCGAGGAAGGCGATCACATCCTCGACCTTCTCCCGGTGCTGCAGTTCAGCCTTGCGCACGGAAGGCAGGAACGCCAGCTCGGCGAGGAAATTCACCCTTGCATGGCGGTGCCGGCCGATCAGCAGGTTCTGCAGCAGGGTTGCGTTGGGGAACAGCTCAATGTTCTGGAAGGTCCGGGCGATGCCCAGACCGGCAATCTGCCAGGACGGCATGCGGGTGAAGTCCTTGCCGTCGATCATCAGCCGGCCGGAGGTTGGATTGTAGATCCGGCTGATCAGGTTGAAGATTGTCGTCTTGCCGGCGCCGTTCGGTCCGATAATGGAGAACACCTCGCCCTGCCGGACCTCGAAGCTGACAGAATCGACGGCGCGGATGCCGCCGAAGCGCACCGAGATGTCCTCGGCCTGGAACAGGATCATCGCAGCCGCTCCGACTTCGCATAGGATTTCTGCCGGCGGAAGCTGGTCTGCCGCTTGAACGGGAAAGCCTGGAACCAGGTCTTCGTCTTCAGCCACATGCCGTTCAGGCCGCCGGGCTGGAACAGGATGACGAGGACGAGGACAAGGCCGAACAGGGATGGCTCCAGCCCCGGCAGGCGGCCGATGCCGAACGGCAGCCCGTCGCGGACGATGGCGATGAACTGGGGCAGCAGGCGGACGAACATGGCACCCAGGATGGCGCCGCGCAGCGACCCCAGGCCGCCGACGAAGACGATGGTGACGAACTGGACCGACAGCAGCACGTCGAATGCGTCGGGTGCCAGGTAGCGGACGTAGTGGGCGAACAGTGCCCCGGCCAGGCCGGTCATGCCGGCGCTGATGGCGAACACCAGGGTCTTGTACCGAGCTAGATGGATGCCCATGCTCTGGGCGGAGACCTCGCTGTCGCGGATCGCCACCATGGCCCGCCCGGTCGGCGAGCGCAGCAGGTTGGCGGCGATCCATAGCACGAAGCTCAGTACGATGAGCGAGACGTAGTAGATGCCGGTGGCCCCCTCGATCGGGATGCCGAAGACATAGGGCGTGGGCACGGCGAAGCCGTCGAAGCCGCCGGTGACTGCGGTCCATTTCTGAAAGACGGTGCCGACGATGCTGCCGAAGGCCAGGGTGGCAATGGCGAGGTACAGCCCGCTCATGCGCAGGGTCGGACGGCCGATCGCGGCCCCGCACAGCGCGGTGAACAAACCGGCGGCCGGCAGGGTGAGCAGGAACGGCACACCCTGGTTCAGCAGCACGGCGTTGACATAGGCGCCGATGCCAAGGAAGGCGGCATGGCCCAGGCTGATCAGGCCGGTGTAGCCGACCAGCAGCATCAGTCCAACGCCGGCGATGGCGAAGATGTAAACCGCGCCGAGTTCGCCGATGTAGAACTCGCCCAGGACCAGCGGCGCTACCAGCACCAGGACCGCCAGCAGGCCGTACCAGAAGCGGTCAGCGTTGTGCTGCCACAGCGCGATGTCCTGGCGGTACTGGGTTCTGAACAGATGGCGCATCGCTTAGACCCGCTTTCCCATGCGTTCGGCAAACAGGCCTTGCGGGCGGACGAACAGCATCAGCAGCAGCACGACGTTGGAAGTGACCTCCTGGAAGCCGGCTGGCAGCTCATAGCCGGCGAACTGCTCGACGATGCCGACGATGACGCCGCCGATCAGGCTGCCGGGGATGCTGCCGAAGCCGCCGATCACCGCGGCGGCGAACGCCTTGATTGCGAGCGAGCCCATATTGACGTCGATCATGGAGACCGGTGAGAGCAGGATGCCGGCCAGGCAGGCGACGCCGGCGCTGATTGCCCAGATCAGCGAGAAGATCGTCCGCACCGGGATGCCCATGTAGTAGGCCGCCAGTTGGTTCTGCGATGCGGCCTGCATGGCGACGCCGATTCGGGTGCGGCTGAAGAACAGGTACAGAACCGCGCACAGCAGCAGGGTGCCGACGATGATCGACAGGTTGTCCTGGCCCAGGATGAGGCCGCCGATGTTGGCGGTCTTGTTGGTGAACGGCGTGTTGAAGCCGACCGAGTCATAGCCCCAGGCGATGCCGGCGACGGCGCGGAAGATGAAACCGAGTCCGAGTGTCAGCATGACGACGGCGAATTGCGGCTGGCCGATGACCCGTCGCAGCACAAACGCATCGAGCATGTAGCCGAAACCGGCGGTGATCGTGATCGCCAGCAGCGCGCCGAGCCAGTAGGGGAGGTGAAACCCGGCGATCAGGGTGAAGGCGACGAAGCCGCCCAGCATCATGATATCGCCCTGGGCGAAGTTCACCATTTCGGTAGCTTTGTAGATCAGCACGAAGCCGAGCGCGATGAGCCCGTAGATGCAGCCGGAGGCTGCACCATTGACGACAAGCTGCAATATGCGCGCAGCGTCTTGCACCGCCCCCGACCTCCCTGCCCCTGGGCCAGCGGGCCCTGCTCCAGACCATCCGCAGCCTGACCAGGCAGGCTGAACGTGTCTATCTCATTGTTTAGTCAGATGATTCATGCGTCTGGAGCGTTCTGCCCCGCGTGATCATGCTGTTGTTGAGCGGAGGATAGGGTGGGGTTTCGAACGGCGTCAATCGTCCGCACCGCAAACGCCGCTGCGCCGGCGGGCCCGTAGCGGCCTTGGACGAATATCGATGGAACTTAGAACAGTGACATCTGCGCAGGCGCGGTTTGAGCGTCGGCTGGGACAGCGAACTGGCTGCAGTCCAGCGATCGGCGATTTTCCATGAAGCCGAACCGGCTGGCGGCCCGGGCGAAGCGCCGCGCCAGCAGGTCGGCGTAGGCGCCCTGCCCGATGAAGCGCTGGTGGAAGCGGGAGTCGTTCAGCTCGCCACCGCGGGTCTGTCGGATCAGGCTCAACACGTGACGGGCCCGGTCGGGAAAGTGAGAGTGCAGCCATTCCTCGAACATCTGCCGCAGCTCCAGCGGCAGGCGCAGCAGGATGTAGCTTGCATGACGCGCACCCGCCCCGGCCGCGGCCTGCAGGATCTTCTCCAGCTCCGCATCGTTCAGCGCGGGGATCATCGGTGCGGCCAGCACCCCGGTCGGCACGCCGGCCCGGTTGAGTTCTGCTACGGCATGCAGCCGGCGGGCGGGGGTGGCGGCGCGCGGTTCCATCACCCGGGCAAGTTTCGCATCCAGCGTGGTGATGGAGACGTGGACGCGGGCAAGGTTGCGTTGCGCCATCGACGCCAGGATGTCGAGGTCGCGCAGCACCCCGCTGGACTTCGTGACGATCCCCACCGGGTGGTTGTAGCGGTCCAGCACCTGCAGCACAGAGCGCGTCAGTTTCAGGGTGCGTTCCACCGGCTGGTAGGGATCGGTGTTGGAACCCAGCGCCAGGGTGCGCGGGACGTACCCTGACTGGCGCAATTCCTTTTCCAGAAGCGCCGCAACGTCGGGCTTGAAGACCAGCTTGGTTTCGAAGTCCAAGCCTGGCGAGTAGCCGAGGTAGGCGTGGGTCGGACGGGCGTAGCAATAGATACAGCCGTGTTCACACCCGCGGTAAGGGTTGACCGCGCGGTCAAAGCCGATGTCGGGCGAGTTGTTCCAGCTAATGGCAGAGCGGGTGGAGTCGCGGGCGAGGATGGTATCAAGCCGTGGCAGCTCGCCGACGTCTTGCGTCAGAGTCTCCCAGCCGTCATCGAATGGCGAAGACGTGTGCCTGTCGAAGCGGACATCCGGATTGCTGACAGCGCCGCGGCCGGCGGTGCGGCGTCCTGGCAAGCGCGCCACCGGAGCCACGTCGGGCAGGCTCGACAATGCCATGGCGGCGACGGCGTCGGGATCCAACTGAACCTGGTCGAAGTGTGTGTCCATCTGGTTGTCCTTGAGGCGGTCTCTCTTTGTGTTCGTGCTTCGTTCGTAAACTTTAATCTCATAGAGCTGCAGCAGTGTCAAGAACGCAGAGAGAACATTTGATAGGCTTCCATACTTTTTGCTCGACGCCCATACTTTTGCTCAATGCCGGGCCGGCGCGTAAACGAAGGTCTGAGCCTGTTGAGCGGCGGTGGCTTGCCTTTTATTACCGATGTAACGCGATCCAGGTGTGCGGAAAGACGCCAGTAAGATCGGTACGGGACCCTGCGATGCGCGATCAGGGAAATACGTCCTGTTGACGGGCCTAGAGACCTGCAAGCAGCCGAGTCTGCAAAACCAAACCGGAAGGTCTAATTATGCGCGTGCCCATCATGCCGGCAGTGAAGTCGAAAATTGGCCCCGGGGCGCAGCTTCTATCGGTCCCGGCAGCAACTTTGGTGGTCGCAATCATCATCCTGCATTCCGTTCCAGCCTCGGCGCAGGCCGCGCCTACTGCCGCCACCGTTCTTGCTCCCCCTTCTGGCAATACTGCCTTCTTGATGGCGCACGGGGCGGGAACACAGAATTATACCTGTCAGGCTAGCGCGGGCGCTGCGACCGGCACGGTTTGGACGTTCCAGCATCCACAAGCCACCTTGAGTATTCCGGGAACCGGTCCATTTCGCTTGCAAGTCGGTCGGGATATTCTTCCGGTCTTGTCAGAAGGCGCCTTCAAGTTTGAGGTGGCTGACCACTTCCAGAGCACTGTCCCCGGCGAGACAGGGACGGCAAGCCCGGGCTGCATAGAGGCGGCGGATGGTCAGCACCAATATTGTCCCACTTGGATCAGTCCGCATGATCAAAGCCAGGTATGGGGTACGGCTGTCGCTACTGTCACCGCCGGCACGAGCCAAGTCTGCCCCAATGCGGACGCGGTCGCTTGTCTGCTGCTGAAGTCGGCCGGCAACAGCGCTGGCCAGGCTGACGACGGACTGTTCGCGAGAGCCACCTTTATCCAGCGCACGAATACCGCTGGTGGCGTGGCGCCTGCGCTTCCCTGCACCATTGGTCGGATCGAGTTCGTGCCCTACACGGCCGACTACACGTTCTATAAGGCTGCCGAGTAACATCGAGACCCGCTTCAGGAGGTTGCATACGGACGGTCGTTGCAGTTTGAGCAGCCCGATCCGAATGGTCGGGTGGAGCGTTCGATTGCCACACCGAGTCCATCACAGCCTACAGGGACTTTCGTTTTGTCTCCACATCCAGTCGCCTTCGGTTTGGTTGCCATAACCCTTGACAACCACGCGCGCGCATCCTTTCTAGCGCCTTCGCTGCGTCGATCCCATGGATTGCATCCTTGGCCCAGGCGTCGGTCCGCTGCAGGGGTGTAGCTCAATTGGCTAGAGCGCCGGTCTCCAAAACCGGAGGCTGGGGGTTCGAGACCCTCCACCCCTGCCAGTTTCGGGCTGCACTGCCTTCGAGGCCCTGTTGTAAGGATCCGAACTGTCAGGATCCGGCGGGCGATCATCGAAGGGTTTGACGAACGTGGCGTTCCAACCGGCTAAATTCGTACGGGAAGTCAGGGCAGAGATCGGCAGGGTGACTTGGCCGACCCGCAAGGAGACGATGGTGACGACCGGCCTGGTGTTCGCCATGGCCGTGATCGCCGCGATCTTCTTCTTCATGGTCGATCAGGTGATCGGCCTTGGGGTGCGCGCCTTGTTCAACGTGGGCATCTGAAAGGGATCCGATCCATGGCCAAGAACTGGTATGTTGTCCACGTCTATTCGGGCTTTGAGAAGAAGATAGCGCAGCAGATCACGGAACAGGCCGCGCAGAAGGGGCTGGCGGATCAGTTCGAGGCGGTGCTGGTACCCTCGGAGAACGTGGTCGAGGTCAAGCGCGGGCGGAAGATCAACAGCGAGCACAAGTTCTTTCCCGGCTACGTGCTGGTAAAGATGGATCTGACAGACGACGCCTGGCATCTGGTGAAGAACACCCCGAAGGTCACCGGCTTCCTCGGTAGCAAGACGAAGCCAAGTCCGATCAGCGACGCTGAGGCCGACCGGATCCTGAGGCAGAATCAGGAGGGTGTGGATCGTCCGCGGCCGGCGGTGCTGTATGAGGTTGGCGAGCAGGTGCGCGTTGCGGACGGCCCGTTCACCAGCTTCAACGGCGTGGTTGAAGAGGTCGATGAGGAGAAGGGCCGGGTGAAGGTCAGCGTTTCGATCTTCGGCCGCTCAACGCCGGTCGAGCTGGAGTATTCCCAGGTGGAGAAGCTTTAGGGCCACTGCGGCACTGGTGCCTGATATACCGACAGGAGAAGTGGTCGGGCTTTAACGCCGCCTGATCGTACCACTGCAAGAGCGGCTGGAACGAAATCCAGGCGGGACACCGAAGCGCCCCGCCTGGCTAGAGCGCGATCGTCCGAGGTTGGTGCAATCTCGGACGTGAATCGCCCTCTCAAACAAAGAAAGCTAGAGCCTGATGGCTTCACCCTGAAGCTATCAGGCTCTAGCAGTTGGTTCAGAACGATGGATCAGTTCTGGGAGAGGTCAACCTTCCCCATCTTGGCCCCAGAACGGTGGGTGGGGTAGGGCTTGCCGTCCATCGTGCCTTCCCAAAGGACTTGGTTCATCAAGTCGAACGGCACGCGGTCTTCACCCGAAAAATCGAAACCACGTGTCGCCTTGCCCCAATATGCGGCGTCGTGCCGCGGAAAGATGTCCGGGCCTTCCGCGTATTGGACGCCGATGTCAGCCAGCGCCAGGGACGTTGTCTTCAGGATAGTCGAAGCGACGGCGTTGTATCTCCAGGCTCCGTTCGCCTGAGTGTCGAACACATCCCCCATTGGACCCTGGTAGTTGTCATTCAGGTTGATATGCGGCGCACCAAGGATGTCCTCGATTGTGCGGAACACGCTGACCTGGTTATAGCGGGTGCTGACCACCGCGTGCTTCTTCACATAGGCACCAACGACGTAGATCGGCGCCCGGTGGGAGTCGACGTGGTCCGGCCCGTCCTGGCTGTCGTCCTCGGTCACGATGATCACGGTGTTGTTGGCATACGGGCTGTTGGCTACGGCTTCAACAAGACGGCCAACCGCGAGGTCGTTGTCAGCCTCTTGTGTGTCGGGCGTGTTCACTCCGGCCAGCGCTGTGGTGAAGCTGCCGGTGTGATCGTGGCTCAACCTGACCGTCTCCAGGCTCGGCAGGTTGTTGTGGGTGATGTAGTCACTGAACTCCCGCATCCACTCATTGACCGTCCACTGGTCTGAGTAGGTTTGATCGAAACCGCGGAAATAGACGTCGGTGTAGGGGATCAGCTCCGGGTTCAGCTCAGCGGCCTGAACAATGCCGAGTTCGCCGGCATCGGTGATCGGATCGCCGTTGCTCAGCGTGGTCGGGCCGATGTTGTTGACCTGCCAGCCGTAGTTCCGAACGGTCAGACCCGCCTTGAGGATCGAGTCGAACAGATGCCCCTGTTGTTCGCCGTCCGGCGAATCGGTACCGGCGACGTCAGCCGGACCTGGCAGCAGGTTGGCGGTGCCGCCTGGCAGGGCAGCCGAACCGGTAGTGAATGCCCCTTTTGTCGCCGCGTCGCGGCCCGCGGTGGTTGCAACACCGATTGGTACGTTGCGGTTTGACCCTTCGGCCTCATAGGACAGGCCACGATCAACGGCGGCGTAGTTGATCTGCTGCGTCAGTTCCTCGGTGCTGGTGACACGGCCGCGCATGGTCCAGGACCAGCCGTCCATGCTGCCGTCGCTTGGATCCATGAAGTTGTCCAGCGTGACGAAGTTGTTGGCGAGTTTATGGAAGTTCGGCGTGATGCTCTTGCCGAAAGCCACCAGGGACGGGTCGGCGTCCGAACCATTGGTCAGATCGCCGAGGATCTGGTCGAACGTCCGGTTTTCCTTCACGATGTAGATCACGTGCTGGATCTTCGTGTGCAGGAAGTTCATTACCGAGGTGCTGCTAGAATTTTCGGTCACGTTATAGAGGTTGTTCTTTGCTACTTGCGCCGTCATGGCCGCAAGATCGCCGGCGCCGGGCACCTGCGCGCTGACGAGGGTCGCCTGTTCCAACTGGAACTGATACTGGTTCGACGCGCGGCCCGCCGCGGCTGCCGCGGTGTTGCCGCCCGGATACGTAAGATGCGTGATCAACGCCGTGTTGCCGTAAAGATATTGCGGGTTCGGGCCGGTGTCGCTCTTGCCGTTGATGATGTACATCCATGTGCCGTCCGGGCTGAAGGTGATGTCCTTCGGCGCGTAGGCGGTCGGGATCAGGCCGGCGACGGTATAGGCGCTGGAACCGGTCAGCGGGATGACGGCGATACTGTTGGAACCGTCATTGACGGCGTAGAGCGTTTTTTCGTCAGGTGACAGCGTGACGGCGAACGTCGATGCGCCGGTGTAACGTGGGCCGCTCAGCATTCCGGACGGCGCGCGCGCATCGATCTCGGTGGTGACCGTGTTGGTCGCCGTGTTGATGACAGCCACCTCATCGGCGTTGTCCTGAGCGACATACAGGGTAGCCTGCGCCGCATCCAGCGTCATGCCGACCGCGTTACCGTCAAGCTTGATGCGGGTGATCAGCTTGCCGGCGGTTTGCGACGAAATATCGACGACCACGACCTCACGATCACGGAACGAGGACACATAAGCCGTGGTGCCCTTGATGCGAACGGCAAGCGGATATTCGCCGCCGGCGACGCCGCTGTTGCCCTCATTGTTGGCAAAATAGGGGCGCAGATCATGCTCGTAACGCACGGTCTTGCTGGCGGTGTCGATCACGCTGATCGAGTCGTTGAAGTTGTTGGCGACAACCAGCGTAGAACCATCAGTGGAGATGGCCAGGCCGCTGGCATTGGGTTCGACGCCAAGCCCAACACCGGTGCCCACGGTCGCGCCGCTGGGGATGTGACCCAGCGAGATCTTCGCCGACTGGGCGTAGCTGCCGTTCGTCTTGGTGTAAGCATAGACGGCGTCGTCACTACCGCCGGCTGCATACAGCGTGGTGCCGTCCGGCGACCAGACCAGACCAACATGTGAATTCGTCTGCTTGATCACCTGCGTCAACGCCGGCGAGGTCTTGTTGGTGCCTGCCACGTTGTAGAGGAAGATATATTGCGTCGAGTTGGCGGTATCGACCACACCGGCCGTATTATACAGGCTGTTGTCCCCGGCGCAGATGATTGCCAGGGTGGTACCGTCGGGGCTGAGCGCGGAAAGCACCGCCTCGCCGGCGACGTAATTCGGATACGCCGGCAAGCCAGGGTTGAGCATCTGCTGGATGGCATTGGTCAGCGGCTTCAGCGGCGTGACGTATTGCCCGGTCGGCAATGGAAGTGTGCCGTCATTGCCGTCGACCAGGGTATTGCCGAGTGGATCGGCGGCGCGCGCCATCATTGGAGCCGTCAGCAAAGTCGTGGCGAGTAAGCCGCCCTTGAGAAGCCGTCTGTAGTGAAGCGTTTTCATCATCGATTCCTTTCTTCCCAAGACATGCACCATCCATGAGGACGGTTTGTCCTGGCTCAACCGCGCGCTGTCCATGACAGCGGCGGGCGGATCGATCTTTGTCGGCAGCAAGTCAGTTTGAAGAAATCGTAATCGTGCGGTCAGGTAACCGGGCCAAACCCGCGGTTTGGCTTGCATTGTGAGTGGCAGGGTGGCGCTGAACTTGACGTGAGCGGCGGCATTGAGCCGGTGGGAGTGGTCACTGCCCTGCCTGGTGGGGTCCGGCAGCGGCGTGGTTCAGCGGCCATGGGTCGAAAATACTGCCCCGGTCTGGCCGTCGAGATGCACACTCAGCGACCCTGGTGCGCCTGCCTGGTCCAATGGCGTGGTACAAGCCTGAAGTGACAGCAGTGCAACGAGCACGAGGGCTGCAGCGACCACGCTCGGTGGCCTTGGGAACCAGCGAATGCAGGCGGCTTGGCAGTCACGGGCGCATTGGCCGTGGCAGCCTGCGCGGTCAGATCGCGTCATGATTGTTACCGTTTGCTGCCTGAGCTTGCCACCCCGCCGCGGCATTCACCATCGGCCGATTTTGACCTAACCTGCCCGACAGCAACGGGAGGACGGCAGTGATCATCGAGATGCGCACCTATACTCTACAGCCGGGGAGCCTGGCGGAGGTAGAGAAGCGGTTTGCCGAGGGGCTGCCGCAACGCGAGAAACACTCCCGCCTGGCGGCGTTCTGGCACACCGAAATCGGCGCACTGAACCAGATTATCCATGTCTGGACGTATGACAGCTTTGAGCAGCGTGTCCAGGTGCGGGCGGCGGCTGCGAAAGAGCCTGGCTGGCCGCCGGCGATCCGGGAGTTCGTCACTGACCAGCACAGTGAGATTTTCCTGCCGGCGCCGTTCTCACCGGCGCTGGAACCGCGCAACGTTGGCCCGTTGTTCGAGATCCGTCAGTACACGCTGGCCGCCGGCATGGTGCCGGGCCTGATCGAACGGTGGTCGGAGAAGATCGCCGGGCGTCAGAAGTTCTCGCCGCTGGTTGGCGCCTGGTATTCCGAGGTCGGCACGCTGAACAAGTGGGTGCATATCTGGGCCTACAAGGACGCGAATCAGCGGTTCAGCGTGCGGGCCGAGGCGGCGGCCACTGGGCAGTGGCCCGCGCGAAACCCGCCAGGGGTTGTGGTCCGGCAGGAGAATGCGCTGGTGATGCCGTCGGCGTTCTCGCCAATCCGCTAGTATCGCCCATCAGTGAAGGGCGATACGTCGGTTTGGTCTGAAGTGGCCGATTCACGCGGCGAAGCGCGTGCAGCACTTCTCTGCGATCGGGCACTAGCGCGGCTTCGCGTGGGCTGGGATCGCGCTGAAGCGCGATTCTGCGCGAGTAGCCGCGTGAAAAGATGAGCCAGAGCGGTTCCACCCTTGGTGGAACTGCTCAAGTGCTGCGGGGCCAGGCGCGGCGGCGGAAGGAAATGTAAGCATGCTTCGACTGATCAGCGCGACACCAAGCCCTTATGCACGCAAGGTGCGCATCGCACTCGCGGAAAAAGGCATTGCCTTTGAGTTGCAGACCGAGGTGCCGTGGGACAGCACGACGGCCACGCCGCAGTACAACCCGCTGGAAAAGCTGCCGGTGCTGATCATGCCGGACGGCCGGGTAGTTTATGAGTCGCACTTCATCCTGGAGTTCCTGGAGGCGAAGTTCCCCGCGCCGCCGCTGCTGCCGGACGACACCGACGGCAAGCTGGCTGCCCGCCAAGTCGAGGTGCTTTGCGACGGCGTGTGCGACGCCTTCGTGCTGTTGTTCTGGGAGCGTCACCGGGATGCCGAACAGCAGAGCCAGGAATGGATGGCGCGGCAGCAGCGCAAGATCGATGGCGGGCTGGCGGCGTTGGCGAGAATAGCTGGTGAGCGGGACTACATCGTGGGCGACCGCTTCGGATTGGCGGACATCGCCGCCGGCACCGTCGTCGGCTACCTTGCAGTGCGCTGGCCGGAGTACCCATGGCGGCAGCGCCACCGCAATCTTGCCGCGCTGAGCGACCGGCTTGAGCAGCGTGCCTCATTCCGGACATCGGTCCCGTATGCCCAGACGATCAGCGACAAGGTCGTCTGACCGGCGTGCCGCTGAGGTGGCCCGGACGCTACTGCGGACGCCGCTCGGCTGGGGCGGCCCGCGACGGTTCGGCACGCGCGGCGGGTGCGGCGCGTTGCGGTTCCGGCCTAAGCGCAGGCGGCGGCGCGGCTAAGCGCTGCGGCTGGGGTCGCGGTTCGGCAGCCAGCGGCGCGGGATGTTGAACCTGTGGCAGGGGAGCGGCCGCCTGCGCTGGCCTGGGTTCCGGAGGCCGCTGTTCAGCCTGACGAGGCTCCGGGCGGCTCACCTCGGGCTGGTGGACCTCGGGCTGGCGCGGTGGTGGTGGTTCGTTGGGCCGCACTCTATTTGGGTCAATCCGTGGTCGCTCTGTTGCCGGTTCGGTGACGCGCGGCTCTGTGCCACGCGGCTCTGGGCCGCGTAGCTCGGGGCGATTTGCGGGTGCCGGCCGTTCCGCGGCGGGGTTGGGCTGTCCGGGATGGAATTCCTGAACGCCGGTGGCGGGTGGCGGGAGTCGAACCGGCGGCTGGCCGGCGCCAATTGGGCGCAAGGCAGGATTGGAAGCACCGGCGGGTGCGAACCCAGGTCGCGCGAAGCCTGCGGGACCCGCTGCCAACGGCCGCACCGTTGGGCCAGGGGCCGGGCGCAGAACCGTCGGCGGAAGGTTGAATTGACGGGCAACCGCCGGCGTGACTCCAACGGTTGCGGCACCTGGGCGCAGCGGCTGCTGACCGATGATCGGCTGAGCGGCGGTCAGTTCCTGGGGTCTGATGGGGCGTGCCATCGCCTGCACCGGCTGGGACCCGGTCATCGCGCCGGCGGGCACGGCCGTCGCGGCGCTGCGGTTGATGTAGTTGTTGATGGTGACGTTGTTGTTAATGTTGGTCACGTGGCTGACGTTGACTTGGCGGATGTAGGTCGGTGAAGCGTGATACCAGGGGTGGAACGGCTCTCGAGGACCGAGCGGCACCCAGCCGACGGTGCCGAAGGCGGCTGTGGCGCTGAGGGCGACGCCGGTGCCAATGCCAATGAAGGTGACGAGGGCAGGTGCATAGACGGGTGGACCGGCGACCGCGGCGGCGCCCGGGGTCCAGGCCCACCGGCCCCCAAGCTCGACCCAGCGACCGTAATGGAAGGGTGCGAAACCCCACGGGGCGTTGTCGATCCAGGTCCAGCCCCAAGGGGCGACATAGGCCCAGTGACCCTCTCGATAGGGCACCCAGCCGGAGGCCACTTGCGGATACCAGACCTGCCCATAGTCTGGGGCCTCGGCCCAGGAACCGTATGTGCTCAGATCGCCGCCGCCCGGCATGCTGACCACTTCTGCCGGGATGTGGGCCGCAAGCGCCGGCGGCGGGCGCTCGGCATCCAGGCGCGCAGAGAGGAATGCGCTTCTCAGTGCCGGTCCGACGCTGCCATGGAAGTTGTCGGTCCCGTTGATCATCGCGGTCTGGCCACCGGCCACCTGCAGCGACAGGTTGGGTCCCTCGACGGTTGCGGAGCCGTCGATCACCGTGATCAAGGTTGGGGTGTCGGTGGTGCCGACCACCACATCGTAGCGGCCTTGGCCGCCCAGGCGGACCAGCCCGCGGGGTGTCTGCACCAGCCACGCCTCCTGCGGTGAGAGGTCGCGCAGGTGCAGATAGGCCTCGCCCTGGGCGGCGACGGCCTGCAGTCCGCTGGCGTCGAGGGCAGCGACGTCAAACTCCGTCGTCGGCGCGAGGTCGATGCGGCTGTCGGAGATCTGTAGCTGAGCCTGGGCGTCCGGTTGGGTCCAGAAGACGTCGCCGGTGCTGACGGGGAAGTTGAGGCTGGCCGACGCCCACTGCGTGTCGGTTGGTGAACGGAAGGAGACCTCGCCGGTAATCTGCGCGAGCCTGCCTACCCGCGACGGCGGATCGGCCTGGTTCTGCCCAGGTTGGGTCTGATAAGGCGCCGGCAGCGGTGGTGGCGCGGGTTGTGCCGCAGCCTGAGGCGGCAGCCCCACGTCCCACAGCAGCGCGGACAGCGCCACGCTGGAGGCCAGGCGAAACAAGCGGGGTTGGTCGCGCATCACAGGATTCCGATCCGGATTGGATGATCTAAGGCTCGGCGGTGGTGCAAGGGTTGGCTGCGACGCTGGCGCGGCCGATGCCCGGACGGGATGAACAGCGACCGGCGGCTACTTGGTGTAGGATCAGGCCATGCCAGACATCGCAACGCTGTGTGCAGACGCTTCATCGGCAGGCACGGCTGAGAGGAATATGAGACATGTATCGATTTTGCAACTTATTGACGGGCTTGATGCTGGTGATGCTGCTGGCCGGCTGTGCTGGAAATTCGTCCCAGGAGCAGGGTCGCGGTTCTAGCCCCGCATACTCCACCGGCCCCTATATCGGGGTGGGTGGGGGTTTCCAGCATTAGTCCTTCACAGATCAGCCTGGTTCAGACGCAGGATGGCCTGGGCGCAGGCCTGGGCGCGCGGCACCAGGGTGTCGAGGCGGAGGAACTCGTCGGGGCTGTGCGCCTCGCCACCAACAGGCCCGACGGCGCAGAGGGTGGGCACGCCCATGGCGGCGGTGAAGCCTGAGTCGGCGCAGCCGCCTGTGAACTCCCCCGCGGTGGGCAAGTCCGATGCGGCCGCTGCCTCGACATAGAGATCGAACAGGCGCTTGGCAGCCGGGCTTTGCGTCAACGGCAGGAATTCACCTTTGATGGTCAACGCGCTGCGTGTGCCGGGCACAACGCTGCGGTCGACGATGCTGGCCAGGCGAGCCATGACGTCGTCCTTGTCGGCCGGATCGACGTAGCGCAGGTCGATCTGTCCCTCTGCCCAGGGGGCGACGGTGTTGACACTCTGTCCGCCGCTGACCAGCCCAACATTGAGGGTGACGCCGCGATCGATGTCAGTCAGGGCGTGGATTGCCTGGATTTGATGCGCCAGTTCCTCGATGGCGCTGATGCCGGCAAAGAAGTTGCCGCCGGAGTGGGCGGCCTTGCCAGTGATGCGGAGCAGCATGAAGACGCCGCCCTTGCGGCCGGTGACAACCGCGCCTGAGGTGCGGCCGGGTTCGCTGTTGAACACGGCGCGGGCGTTGCGCGCCTCGGCCTCAATCACGGAGCGGCCTTCGGGCGAGCCGATTTCCTCATCGCCGGTAAACAGGCCGACCAGTGGTGCGGGTGCGCCGCCAAAGCGGGCAAAGGCAGCGAGGACGAAGCAATTCATCGTCAGGCCGGCCTTCATGTCGGCGACCCCTGGTCCATAGGCAATGTTGTTGCGGATGGTGAAGGGGCGGCGCGTCGTCTCGCCGTCCGGGAAGACGGTGTCGCGGTGACCCATCAGCACGATGTTGCCACCGGCGTTGCCGGATGGCGTTGGGCCAGGCAGCGTCGCGCGCAGGCAGTCGCCGTGGCGGCTTTGCGGCAGTGTCTGGATGGTGAGCCCATGGCTCTGGAGAAAGCGGGTGATGACGCCACCGACCGTATCGATGCCGGTCTTGTTATAGCTGCCGCTGTCGATGTCGACCATTTCGCGCAGCAGTTCGACCATGGCGTCCTGCTGGCTAGCAAGCCAACCGGAGATCTCTGTATCGGCCATAATTTCTCCCTGTGGTTCTACTGCCGCGGACCTCGGGGCGTCTGCGCGCTGACTTCCCATGCCACAAATCCGTCTTGTCGCTTTTATGGCATGATTGAAGTCGTTCAAGCTTGACGCCACGATCCGCCTCTGCGGCTGCGATGTCCTGGTTGTCTACCGACCCGCCACGGCAGCGCCAGCGAGCAGACTTATGTCCGTCGCAAGTTTGTAACAGGAGGCTGCGGCGAGGCCAACGCTAATGTTACGATCGCAACCAGATAATGTTAGCGTATCGCGCCTGATCCGTGATTGGCCGGCGGCAGCGCACAGACGGTTATGGCAGGTTATAGGCGGGGTCAGCGCGCGCTGTTGGTTGACGGTTTGCGCTTGACTGAACAATCAGGCAGCAGCCTTGCGGGCGGACTTCTTTGCTTCGCCGGAGGCTTCCAGCATGATTTTGCGCAGGTCGCGCAGGAACGCGGAACCCCGGGGCGTGCGCTGCACCAGCACGCTGCGGCGGTCGAGCGGATCGACTTTCCGGCGCGTCAGGTCCAGTTCGCCCAGCCGGTCCAGCGCGCGGGTAACGGCCGGCTTGGAGACGTTTAGGTCGGCCGCGAGACCGCGGACAGTATGGGCGCCTTGCTTGAGGTAGCAGGTGAGGAAGACGCCGAGTTGGCGAGCGGAGAGATCAGCGCCATCCCGGCGGACCAGTGCCACGACCGTGTTGCGGAGCAGGCCGATCTGGGCGTCCGAAACCGGATTGGGAGGAGCTGCCACGTGCGCAAACCTTTCTTAACCGAGCCGTCTAAAGTCTACTTCTCCACCCCTGTTCCGTTTATGCAGAATCCAAAACGATGTCAACCTAATTACGATAAAGAAATTTTGATCCGATCCGAATGCAAAGCAACGCGCTAAATGCGTTAGGATAGGTTGCGCAGGCTTCGGTGACCGGGCACTTCTGCATATCGTTGCTGTCACGTACGCAACGGGAAGCCTTCATGAGCCAGGGCAAACAAGGCTCGCATCGCCATTGCCTCACCGCCTTCGGGGCGCCCGAGACGGGTCTGATCATTCCAAGCGTAGAGATCAAGGTGCATCCATGGGATGCCGGGCTTGACGAATCTTTGCAGATACAAGGCAGCGGTGATGGCGCCAGCGAGCGGTTTGGCGCCCACGTTGTTGACGTCGGCAACCGGGCTTTTCAGCCACTCGTCGTAGCCGGCCCATAGCGGCAAGCGCCACAGCGGGTCGTGGACAACGTTGCCTAGCCGTAAGAGCGCCAGGGCCATGGCGTCATCGTTACTGAACAGTGCCGGAAGATCAGGCCCCAGCGCGACCCGCGCGGCCCCGGTCAGTGTGGCGCAATCGACCAACAGCGAAGGCTGCTCATCCGACGCCTGATCCAGCAGGTCACAAAGCACCAGCCGGCCCTCGGCGTCGGTGTTGCCCACCTCGACTGTCAGGCCGGAGCGGGTCCGCAGGATGTCGGACGGACGCATTGCCGCGCCGGAAACGGAGTTTTCCACACAACCAACACGCACCGCCAGGCGCACCGGCAGATCCGCCTGCATGATGACGCGGGCGAGACCAAGGACGGTTGCCGCGCCGCCCATGTCTTTCTTCATCCGCAGCATGCCCGCCGATGGCTTCAGGTCGTAGCCGCCGGTGTCGAAGCAAACACCCTTGCCACAAAGCGACAACAGAGGTGAGGCATCAGTGGCCGTTGAGCCGCGCCAGTGGAAGACGGCAACATGCGGCGGGCGCTCTGAACCGCGGCCGACGGCAGCGATCGTGGGATAGGCTGCCTCCAGGGCTGGGCCGGCGACAACTTCGGCCCGCGCACCGAAGCGGGCAGCCAGCGCCGCGGCGAATTCGGCAAGCTGCTGCGGGCCCAGTACGTTGGCCGGCGTGTTGATCAGGTCGCGCACCATCCAGGTCGCGGCAGCCTGCTGCTGGCTGCTCTCGTGGCCGGACGGGATGAACAGGGTAGCCGGCTTGCGACCGCCATTCGTGAATCTGTTGTAACGATAGGCGCCCAGGCAATAGCCCAGGGTGGCTGACCCATCGTCGTAGTCGCCCGGCTCCAGGCGCCAGGTGCAGGTCGAGGGCAGTTGGACCGGAAGGCCACCGAAGGCAAATGGAGAGGCGTCCGAACCGATGCCGAGGACGGCAGCCGCGAGGCCGTCCGGGCCGGGCAGCAGGCGCAGCTCGTTCACCTTGGCAGCAAAATCGGTGTCGCGCAGAAACGCCGCTTGAGCCGGGGGTAGCGCTTCAAGGAACGCGGTCAGCGCATCCGGACGGACGACATGCACCGGGCGCGTATCCTGCGGCGAGGTGGCGACGCAGTCGATGGTCTGTTCCAGCATGGCGGCAACCCTTGGATAAGATCAGCGGAATTGCCGATGCTGGAACCCGACCCGAGCTTAAGCAAGCCCGCCGGCCGATGCCGAATGCTCACGGAAGACGGCCCGCGTCTGGCGGCCGAAACTCAGGCCAAACTGCCGGCGAGTAGCGTCGTGACCCGGCGGGCGAAGGCGGTGGCATCCGCGGGCAGATCGCCTTCCTGCACCTGCGCCAAGTCCATCAAGGTCTCGGACGCCTCGGTGATCAGGCTTGCATTGTCCAACCGCGCCGCCAGAGCCTCGATCAGGCGGTGCCGCGGATTGATCTCCAGGACCGGCTTCGCCGGCATCATGGCCCGGCCGGCACGGCGCATCAGCCGCTGCATTGCCAGATCCGGTCCCTTGCCGTCGGAGGCCAGCACTACCGCGCTGTCGGTCAGCCGCGACGTGGCGCGGACATCGGCGACGCGATCGCCAAGGGCGGCCTTGACCGCGGCCAGCAGCGGCGAGATGTCCGGCTGGTCGTCGCCAGTGCCCAGGTCCTCGGTGGCCTGGGTGACGCTGCGCAGCTTCTTTTCCTCGAATACGTCAAGCCGCTCCGGCCAGAAGGAGTCGATCGGGTCGGACATCAACAGGACCTCGAAGCCCTTGGCGCGGAAGCCTTCCAGTTGCGGCGAGGTCTTCAACGCATCGGCCTGATCGCCGGACAAATAGTAGATCGCCTCCTGCCCGGTCTGCATGCGTGCGACATAGTCTGGCAGCGACGTCCAGCCCTCCTGCGTTGACGACCTGAACCGCAGCAGGGGCGCGATTTCCGGCCGGTGCTCAGAATCCTCCCAGGCACCTTCCTTCAGGATCGGGCCAAAGTTCTCGTAGAACTTGTTGTAGTCATCGGCGTCCTTGGCGCGGCTGCGCAGCTCTGCCAGCACGCGGCCGATCAGCGCCTTGCGGATGCGCGCCAGCACCGGCGTGGTCTGCAGCATCTCACGCGAGACGTTGAGCGGCAGGTCCTCGGTGTCGACGACGCCACTCACGAATCGCAGCCAATGCGGCAGCAGCTCGGCCTTATCGGTGATGAACATGCGCCGGACATGCAGGCGCACATGCGCATCGCGATCGTTTTCGACGACATCGAACGGCTTCATGCTGGGGATGAACAGCAGGCAGAAATACTCCAGCGTGCCTTCCGCCTTCCAGTGCAAGGTGGCCCAGGGGTCATCGAAGAAATGGCCGAGGTGGCGGTAGAATTCCTTATAGGACTGCTCGGTGGTCTCAGACTTCGCCTTGCGCCAGAGCGCCGTGCCCTCGTTCGCCGGCTGGTCCTTGCCGTCCTGGCTGACGGTGATCGGCAGGGTGATATGATCCGCCCATTTGCGGATCACCGTCTCCAGCCGCATCGGCTCCAGGTACTCAGAGGCGTCCGACTTCATGTGCAGCAGGATGTCGGTGCCGGGCTGTTCGCGTGTGGCCGCTGTAAGAGTAAACTGGCCTGCGCCCTCGGACGCCCAGGTGAAGGCTTCGCCGGTGCCGGCCTTGCGGGAGGTGACCTCGACGCGGTCGGCGACCATGAAGGCGGAGTAGAAGCCGACGCCGAACTGGCCGATCAGGCTGGGACGGTCCTCGGGCTTGGCGGATGCCAGGTTCTGTGCAAAGGCGCGGGTGCCGGAGCGGGCGATGGTGCCCAGGTTGTCGATCATTTCCTGCCGGGTCATGCCGATGCCGTCGTCGGAGATCAGCAGGGTGCTGCCTTGCTTGTCGGGGACGACCCGGATCTTGGCGTCCGTCGGAGGCGCGAGGTTCGAGTCGGTCAATGCCTCAAAACGGCGGCGATCCACCGCATCGGCCGCATTCGCCACCAACTCTCGCAGAAATATCTCGCGTTCCGAATAGAGGGAGTGGACAACGAGATCGAGCAGACGTCCAACCTCGGCGCCGAATGCATGTTGTTCCACGGCAGTGTCGTTCATGCGGATCCTCCTTGCGCCGCGCGATATGCGTTCGGTTACACGATATTTCAATGCGTCGCCGCATCTTCATCCGGATGCAGGGACGCGATGGAAGGCAGTGCGATGAACCGGGCCATGGTCTTGGCGACGGCGATGGAGTGGCGGATTTGGGCGGCCTCGTTCAAGTGGTCCTGGGTATCGAAGAAGTCGCAGCGGGGATAGCGGCCGTGTTCCGGCGTATCAAGGAAGTCGGCGCCGTTGCCGTGGTAGACGGCGTGGATCGCGTCGAGGGCAGCGGGCTCGATCGGCGAGTCGATGAAGCCGGTAGGCAGGCCGCCGATCACCCGAATGTTGTGCGCGCTGGCCCAGTGCAGGAAATCCGTCACCAGCCGAGTACCGTAACCGGCGGTGATCTCCGCGGCATTGGGATGGGTCGGCGAGACCGTTGCCAGCACCGGCTGGTTGGGTGCGCCCAACAGCGCGGTGTGGCCAATATGGTCACCCCAGACGTTGTAGCCGCCGGCGACGGCCACGCGTGGATCATGGAAGCCCTCTGTCGTCAGGGCGGTCTCAATCAGGCTCATGATCGCAGCGCGTAGATCACCGGCAAACAGCGCGGCGAGGCGGCGGCGCAGCGGCATTGCCAGCCACGTCGCGTGGTCGTGGCGCAGCATGATGGCGGCATCGGGCCCCAGTTCGCTGGCGGCGCGCTGGCGGACGTACTGGGCTTCCTCAAGCGGCAGGTAAACGAGATCGCCGCCGTGCAGCCACGGTTTCCAGCGGGTGAAGAGGTAGTCGAGGCCGATGCCGACGGCAACGCCTGCGTTGATGCAGGGGCGGCCGATGGCGGGTGCGATGGTTTCGCAGCGGTGCGAATAAGGCCCGTTCGAGCCTGCCAGGATCACCAGCTTGGGTTGGCTGATGGTTTGTGCGGCGGCGAGGTTGGCATCGATGCGGGCTTGCAGCGCGCCCAGGGTCAGCGGCCGGTCAAGCAACCAGGCGAATGCGGCGATGTAGAGGACCAGCGAAGCGGTGCAGGCGAATACAATCCGTCGCATCAGAACTGAAAGTACAGGAAGGGTGCGACGTTCGGGGCGAAGAACAGCGCCTGCATCGACAGGGCGAAGCCGGCTGTTAGCGACCAGGTGCGGCTTCGCTCGGTCATGCGGTGGATGTTCGGCAAGGTCAGCACGATCAGCCAACCCAGCAGCAGGCAGGCAGAGACCTCGGGGAAGCTGAGGGTGCGGGCGTCGCCCAGGAACGGCATCATCGACACCGGCTGAGCGAAGACGGCCAGCGGCGGCATGGCGGAGACGATCATCCGCGGCAGGGTAATGCCGTTGACGCCGGCGATGCCGCGCAGCATTGCCAGGCTGGCGGACAATGAGCCGGCGCGGAACGGCACCCAGGCAATGATGACGACGAACAGGGTCAGTGCTTGGCCCAGAGGCCTGGGCAGCGGGGGGAGGCGGCTTCGGTACAGGCGGTGGGCAACCAGGAACAGCCCGTGTAGGCCGCCCCAGAAAGCGAAGCTCCAGGCCGCGCCATGCCACAATCCGGCCAGCAGCATGGTCAGCATGAGGTTGCCGACCTGGCGCAGCGGCGCGGTGCGGTTGCCGCCGAGGGGGATGTAGACGTAGTCGCGTAGGAAGCCGCCCAAGGTGATGTGCCAGCGGCGCCAGAAGTCGGCGATGTTGTTGGCCTGATAAGGGCTGTCAAAGTTAATCGGGAAACGGACGTTCAGCATCCGAGCCAAGCCGATGGCCATGTCAGAGTAGCCGGAGAAGTCAAAGTAGATCTGCAGGGCATAGGCGAGGATGGCGTACCACGCCTCGAAGAAGGTCAGCATGGCGCCGTGGGCGGAGGCGTTGAAGCCGATGTCGGCGAAGACACCAAACATGTCGGCCAGCACAAGCTTCTTTGCCAGGCCCAGAAGGAAGATCAGCAGGCCGTCGGTGAGGTTCTGCCGACACGGGCGGATCTGTTGCGCACCGATTAGCTGCGGGATCACCTCGGCGGGACGGACGATCGGCCCGGCGATCAGATGGGGAAAAAAGGTGACGAACGCGGCGTAGGGCAAGAACGCGGTGGGAGCCGGATGTTCGCGGCCTTCGCCTTCGCCTGCGGCGTTGCGGTCGCCTGCGGTGTCGATCAGGAACATGATCTGCTGAAAGGTGAAGAAACTGATCGCCAGCGGCAGAGTGATGTTCAGGGCGCCAGCACTGGGTACTACCGTATGCATCAGGAAGTCGGCGTATTTGAACCAACCCAGCAAAGTCAGATTTGCCGCCACCCCCGCCGCGAGCCAGCATCGCGGTGCCGCGCTGCGTCGCAGCCTGCCGGCGAGCAGATAGTTGCCGATGACCGATGCCGCCAACAGGGGCAGATATCGTGGGTTCCACCAGCCATAGAAGCCCAGGTCGGCGAGCACCAGCCAGCTCAGTGCCCCCTTGCTGTCGCAGTAACGACCCATCGCGAAGAAACCGGCCAGGCAGATCGGCAGGAAGCCGAGGATGAAAGGGATCGAGTGGAACATCATGGTGTGCGATACCAGGCGTTCGAGAGGCGGATGCCGGAGCCCGCGGACCGCGGCAGCGCGGACCAAGAAGCCGATTGTATGCATGCAGAGTAGCGGCCAGATGATAATGAACGGTTAACGGTCTGGTGCGGGACCTGTCCCGATGGCGCGAAGAGGTGTTTCCCCCCAGCCGGTTTGCTGTTAGCTGACGCCTGTTATGACCGATGATCCGCCGCCGAACCCGGCGCTGCTGCCCGCTGGCCTGCGCGATCTGTTGCCGCCTGATGCGGAAACGGAGGCCTCGGCCGTGGAAGCACTGATGAACGTATTTGCCGCGCACGGCTATCAGCGGGTGAAGCCGCCGCTGCTGGAATTTGCGGACAGCCTGTTGACCGGCTCTGGCATTGCGGTAGCGGATCAGACCTTCCGGCTGATGGACCCGGACAGCCAGCGGATGATGGGGTTGCGCGCTGATACGACACCTCAGGTTGCGCGGATCGCGACGACGCGGCTGGCGCGGACGGCTCGGCCGCTGCGGCTTTCGTATGCCGGGCAATGCCTGCGCGTCCGCGGCAACCAGCTTGCGCCGGAGCGGCAGGTGGCGCAGGCCGGCGTGGAACTGATCGGGCACGATAGTCCGGAGGCCGATGCGGAAACGGTCTGCGTGGCCGCTGAGGCGCTGGCGGCGGTTGGGCTGACCCGGGTCAGCTTTGACCTGACGTTGCCAATGCTGGTGCCCTCATTGCTGGATGACGCCGGGCTGGCGGGGCCGGATCGGGTGGCGCTGTCACGTGCGCTGGACCGAAAAGATGCGGCGGCGGTTGCGCGCCACGGCGGAACACTGGCGCCGGTGCTGACCGAACTGCTGCTGGCAGCAGGGCCGGCCGACCGTGCGCTGGCCGCGTTGGCTGAAGCCAGGCTGACCAATCAGGCCGGTGCCTTGGCGGAACGGGCGGCGGCGACGGTGGCGGCAATCCGTGCGGCAGTGCCTGCCTTGCGGCTGACGGTCGACCCGGTGGAGTTCCGTGGCTTCCGCTACGAGACCGGCGTGTCGGTGACGGTCTATGCGCCCGGCCGGCACGAGGAGCTGGGCCGGGGTGGCCGCTATGTCTGCGGTGACAGCGAACCGGCCACTGGCCTGACGCTGTATCCGGACGCTATCCTGCGGGTAGCGCCGCCGCGTCAGGCACGTCCGCGCGTTTTCGTGCCGTTTGGCTGCCGTTCGGATGTCGTTGCGGGTCTGCGTGTCGGCGGGTTCGCCACAGTGGCGCAACTGGCACCGGTGACCGACGGGATGGCTGAGGCGGCCCGGCTTGGCTGTACGCATATTCTGCAGGGCGACGAGGCACTGCCTCTTCATAGCGAGGACTGAACCGATGGCCAATGTCGCCGTGATCGGTGCCCAGTGGGGCGACGAGGGCAAGGGAAAGGTGGTCGACTGGCTGGCCAGCCGCGCGGATGTGGTGGTCCGCTTCCAGGGCGGGCACAACGCAGGGCATACACTGGTCGTCGGCAACCAGACCTATAAGCTGTCTCTGCTGCCGTCTGGTCTGGTGCGCGGCAAGCTGGGGGTGATCGGCAACGGCGTGGTGGTCGATCCTGACGCCCTGCTGGCGGAGATCGCCCGGGTGCAGGCGCAGGGTCTGACGGTGACGCCGGAAACCCTGCGGATCGCCGAGAATGCGGTACTGATCCTGCCGCTGCACCCTGCGTTGGACAAGGCGCGGGAGATTGCTCGCGGCGAGCGGAAGATCGGCACCACCGGCCGCGGCATTGGGCCGGCGTATGAAGACAAGGTGGCCAGGCGTGCCATCCGCGTGGCCGACCTGGCAGAGCCAGAGACACTGTCAGCCAAGCTCGATGAGCTACTGCTGCACTACAACACCTTGCTGCAAGGTCTGGGGGTTGCGCCATTCAGCAAGGACGTGCTGATGCAAGGGCTGTTGACGCTGGCGCCGCAAATCCTGCCGTTCGCCGAACCGGTGTGGGAGCGGCTGGATGCATTGCGGCGCAGCGGCAAGCGCATCCTGTTCGAGGGCGCGCAGGCAGTGATGCTGGATGTCGATCATGGGACCTATCCGTTCGTCACCTCGTCAAGCACCGTGGCGGCGAACGCGGCCTCAGGCAGCGGTGTGGGACCCGGTGCGGTCGGCTTCGTGCTGGGCATTGCAAAGGCTTACAGCACGCGGGTCGGCTCCGGCCCGTTCCCCACCGAGCTGCACGACGACATCGGGCAGTTGCTGGGCGACCGCGGGCAGGAATTTGGTGTTGTCACCGGTCGGCGGCGGCGCTGCGGCTGGTTTGACGCGGCGCTGGTGCGCCAGGCGATCAAGGTCGGCGGCGTGCAGGGGCTGGCGCTGACCAAACTGGACGTGCTGGACGGGCTGCAGACGCTGCAGATCTGCACCGGATATCGGATCGGCGGAACGGTCATGCGTCATCTGCCGGCGGCGACGGGTGCGCAGGCTTCCGCGATCCCACAGTATGAGACCATGGAGGGATGGTCGGGATCGTCACGAGGGGCGCGATCCTGGGCCGATCTGCCTGCGCAGGCGGTCAAGTATGTCCGCCGGATCGAAGAACTGGTGGAGGCTCCGGTGACCTTGGTGTCCACCAGTCCGGAGCGCGATGATACGATCATGGTCCGGGACCCGTTTGAGGGATAGCGGGGCGGAATACTGGCTGAGGCCGTGGTGCTTGTCGCGGCGGCGTTAACCATCAATCAATCTTTTCTACGTTAGAACCGAGCGGCCCGACCAAAATGGTTCGTACGTATGGCTGATGACTTAACGCTTCCGCTGTCAAACAACCTGATCGATGGCCGCTTCGCGGTCGACACATCGCAGATCCTGCTCGATGCTGGCGGCGGGTTGCAGGCGTACTTGGCGCGTGACCGGCTGGTTTCGGACCGGCGCCGTGTGGCGCTTGCGGTGTCGCGCGACGCCTCGCCACGTCTGCGGGCGTTGAAGATTCTGACTGACCCGGTTGACAACCTGATGGTGCCGCTGGGGCATGGCATCGCGCCGTTGCCAGGTGGCAAGACCGACGGCTATTTCGTCATCTGCACGCCGCCGCCAGGTCCGCCGCTGTCGGCGTCACTAGCGGCGTGGCCGGAGAAGATTCTGGCAGATCTGGTGCTGCGCCCGGTCGCGCGGGTACTGGAGGCGCTGCAGAACCGCAAGCTGACGCATCGGGCAATCCGGCTGAACAACGTGTTCCAGGCCGCGCCGGGGCAGCCAGTCACACTGGGGGCGGGCTGGGCGGCGCCTGCGGCGATGCATCAGCCGGTGGTGTTCGAGTCGCCGTACAACGCGATCTGCCATCCGGCTGGCCGCGGCGACGGCCTGATTGCCGACGACGTCTATGCGCTGGGTGTGCTGCTGCTGACGCTGCTGACCGGTTCGATCCCGATGGCGAACATGGACGATGCGACGATCATCAGATGGAAGATCGAACAGGGCAGCTTCGCTGCGCTGACCCACGACATTTCGATTAACGGGCAATTTGCCGAGTTGTTGCGTAGCATGTTGGCGGACGATCCGGACCATCGGCCGTTGCCCGACCAGCTTTCGGACCCTTCCATCCTGCGTGGGCGGCGGGTGGTGGCGCGGGCGGCCCGGCGCAGCCAGCAGGCTCTGATGCTGAGCGACATCGCCGTATTTGACGCACGGATGCTGGCGTTGGCGCTGCTTAGCGACCAGAAGAAGGCCAGCCAGTTTTTGCGCAACGGCATGATCACGCAGTGGCTGCGCCGTGGGCTGACTGATGCGAGCCTGGCGGCCCAGATTGAGGAACTGCTGCGTGAGCGACTGGCCGACACGGCGGCAGGGACGCGCGGCGATGCCCTGCTGGTGATGCGCACCATCAGCACGATCAATCCGCGGATGCCGCTGTGCTGGAACGGCATTGCGCTGTGGCCGGATGCGCTGCCCGCGCTGCTGGCCCAGGCATTGGTGGTCCAGGGCGAACTGCTCATTGCTGTCGAGGATCTGCTGACTAGCGATATCGTTGCCATCTGGTCGCGGGGTGAGGCGCGGCAAGGTCGCCCAGAGGTGCCGGACTTTTCCGCCCATCGGTCACAGATCCCGGGCCCGACGGCCTTGCTGCGGCTGTTCTACGGCTTGAATCCGATGCTGCCGTGTCGGCTCTCAACGATGATGGCAGCCTGGATCACGCAAATGCCAGAGCTGATGCGGTTTCTGGAGCAGAACGCGGACGCGGCTGGCGACAGCCTGATCGATCCGCATCTTTCCGCCTTCATTGCCGCTCGGGCGGATCGAAAGATTGAAATGCAGGTCGGCACGCTGGCGACGACCCGCAAGACCGGGACGGTCCGGCTGAACGAGATGCTGTTGCTCAAGGATCTACAGGCGCGCTACCACCCGGCCCCTTTGCCCAAGCTGGCCAAGTGGGTCGCTGCGCGGCTGCGGCCGGAACTGGAGCGCTGGCGCAACAAGCCGCGGCGCGAGGCCCTCAATGCCCGGCTGGACGCCCTGGCGCAGGCCGGGTTCCTGAGCCGGCTGATCGACCTGATCGAAGACGCAGGTTCCCGGCTACAAGATGCGGCTGGGGCGGCGCAAGCGGAGCTTGAACTGGCGACGATCGACGCAGAGGTTGCTGCCATTGACAACGATGACAGGCTGCGACTGGCTGATGCCGAGCGGTTTGGTCAGGCGATTGCGGGCGGGATCGGCTTGTCGATCCTGATCCTGATCAGCATGACGATGCTGCTTTAAATGAGCGGCGGGTCGAAACTGAAGCAAGGTGCGGGCGGCCTGGCAGTGCTGCTGCTGGCGGCGGCGGCAGGCCTGTTGCTCGCGCTGTCACCAGACATCGCTACGCCGCTTGCGGTGTTGCTGTTGCCTGGACTGATCGCGCTGATGCTCGACAAGTCACTGGGGTGCGGAGTGGCCCGGGCAATCTTGTTGTGCCAGGCGGCAGCATGCGTTCATCCGGTAGCAGACGCCTGGTACCAGTGCTCTGGTATCGACGGGTGCATGAGGTATCTGGCGGATTGGCGCTCGATTCTGTCGGCGTGGCTAGCGGCAGCGGCGGCATGGGTAATGACCCAGGTTCTGCCATTGGCGCTGAAGATCCTGAACGACCAACGGTTGAAGCATAGACGAACAACGCTGCTCGCGCGCCGCGTTAAGCTGATCGATGAATGGGGCCTGGGTGAGCGTGCCGACTAGAGCGGTTCCACCGAGGATGGCACCGCTCCCGCTCATCGTTTCACGCGGCTACTCGCGCAGAATCGCGGCTTGCGCGATTCCAGCCTGCGCGAAGCCGCTCTAGACTGTTTTCATATCAAGTCGGATTGCGCAATCATATCGTGGAAACCGAGATGGCCGTGACCCGGGTTGGATCACGGCCATGGACATTGTGTTTGACCGTTCAGTGGTTAGTTTTAGACGAATTCGCCGGCAAGAGCGGCTTGCCGATTTCCGGCGTTGAGCCGCCGCTCTGCTATTTGGGCCTTCATCGCCTTCTGCAGCTTCTCAAAGGCGCGAACCTCGATCTGACGCACCCTCTCCCGCGAGATGTTGTACTGTTGGGAGAGATCTTCCAAGGTGGTCGGGTTATCCTTCAGGCGACGCTCAATGAGAATGTGCCGCTCCCGCTCATTCAGCGATTTCAGGGCGCCGGTGAGCAAGGCTTTGCGGCCCGAAAGTTCCTCACGGTCGGCAATCGAGGTTTCCTGGGTTTCCGACTCATCGACCAACCAATCCTGCCACTCCCCTTCGCTGTCCTGGCGGACTGGGGCGTTCAGGCTGTGATCCGGCGCGGCAAGGCGACGGTTCATGCTGACGACGTCCTGCTCTGGCACATCCAGAACCCGGGCGATCTTTGCTACCTGCTCCGGCTGCAGATCGCCGTCATCGATTGCCTGCATCTGGCCCTTGAGGCGCCGCAGGTTGAAGAACAGCTTCTTCTGCGCGGCGGTGGTACCCATTTTAACCAGCGACCATGAGTGCAGGATGTACTCCTGGATAGCCGCGCGGATCCACCACATTGCGTAGGTGGCGAGGCGGAAGCCGCGGTCAGGATCGAAGCGTTTGACAGCCTGCATCATGCCGACGTTGCCTTCGCTGATCAGTTCACCGACCGGCAGGCCATAACCCCGATATCCCATAGCAATTTTCGCGACGAGGCGAAGATGGGAGGTGACAAGCTTGTGTGCCGCATCCATATCTTGCGTATCGCGCCACTGGTGGGCAAGCGAAAGCTCTTCCTCGGGTGTCAGCATAGGGAACTTGCGGATCTCTTGAAGATACCGCGACAGATTGCCTTCTGGGGCAACATTGAGGACGGCAGAGGCCACGGTTTAGGCTCCTTTCGTCTGACCGGTTGGCTTGCCCGACAGCGGCGCAAGAACACGGTAAGAATGTTTCAGAGGTCTATCTGGATGCAGGGTGTGGAATTCAAGTCCCGGTGACCCACCCCAATTTGGCTGCGGTATTTCCGGACGTTGCGTCAAGTCGGAGAAGTCGCATCCGCTGACCTCAATCAGCAGCGTATACAGGACTGAAATGGTCCTGTCAAGATTAATGAATGGTTACTGCTTGCCCAGCCAGTCGTCGACATCGGCCATCAGGGCTTGCATGTCGGCCGGCATGGCAGTCTCAAACCGCAATGGCTGACCTGTCCTGGGGTGACTGAAGCCCAGGCTGGCAGCATGCAACGCCTGTCGAGGGAAGTCTAAGAGGCGGGCGCATAACGGCTGCTGAATTTTCTTGGCTGGCGCTGGGACCCGTCTGAGGTAAACCGGATCACCGACAATCGGATGCAGACGGCTGGATAGATGCACGCGAAGTTGATGCATGCGGCCAGTCGCGAGGCGGCATTCCAGCAAGGCAAGGCTGGTCTGCCACGTAGACACGGTCCGGTATCGCGTCAGGGCAAACTTGCCACCATGGCTGACGATTGCCATGCGCTTGCGGTCACGCCTGTCGCGGCCGATCGCACCCTCGATCTCGCCAATTGCCGGCTGCGGCACTCCCCACACCAGGGCATTGTAGGTGCGGTCGATATCGCGGGCGGCAAACGCGGTGGTCAGCACATCGTTGGCCAGTTGTGTCTTGGCGACAACCATCACGCCCGAGGTGTCCTTGTCCAGCCGATGCACGATGCCAGGGCGGCGTTCAGCGCCGATGCCGGTAAAGCCCGGTCCGCAATGGGCCAGCAGCGCGTTGACCAGCGTGCCGTCCAGGTTGCCAGGGGCAGGGTGAACAACCAGCCCTGGCGGCTTGTCGAGCACGATCAGGTCGGTGTCCTCGTAGAGGACAGGAAAGGCGATCGACTGCGGCCGCGGTGCGGCAGGAACCGGCGGGGGGACATTAAGGACGTAGGTGGTTCCGGGCTGCACCGCCCCGGACGGCTGGGTCACCGGCCCCGCTGCGTCGGACAGACGGCCCTGATCGATCAGCGCCTTGACCCGCGAGCGGGACAGCGTGCCCATCGCATCCGCAAGAAAGCGGTCGACACGCTGGCCGGCGTGGATTGCGGTCGCCGTAATGCGGATGGGTCCGAAAGCTGGCTCGATGTCGGCTGGCATACTGGTGTGGGATAACGCGGATTGGACAGAAAGGGGAGACGGTATGCGAACGTTGAAGATCGCGACCATCGTCATGGGCGTGCTGATCGTGATTGGGACGGCGGGGCTGGTCGTCGGCATTGCGCGGCGTTCAGCCGTACCTTCGCCAACACTGCCCGGCCTGGTGTCGGCGGTACTGGATGAACCTGCTGGAACCCGCATCAGCGCTATTGCCGCCGTGCGGGACCGTCTGGCGGTTCAACTGCAAGGCGGCGGCGCGGACCGGGTGGTGCTTGTCGATCCGGCGACTGGCGCGGTGGCAGGGCGTATCGCGCTGATGCGCTGAGGTGGTCGGGATTTGGGCGTCATTGGTATTTGCGATTGTCCGGGGTGCTTGAGGTTTATCCGGTTCCGAGGTATCAGGCGCGTCTAGGCCGAGGTCCCGTTCGTCTAGAGGCCCAGGACAGTGCCCTCTCACGGCACCAACAGGGGTTCGAATCCCCTACGGGACGCACCTATTTTTGCAACGTCAAGCTACGGCGCGCCATGCTGGGCGCCATCAACCAGGGCGACTGCCTGGCAGTCGTTACGGGCGGCGACATCAGCCTGTACCACCGACGCCGTCAATATCGTTGTCGGAGGTATCGGAACCGGCAGTACGCTGGTCGGCATCGCTTGCGGCATGAAGCCACGCCGTTCCGGCCTCAGGATTATAGGCGTAAAGCCTTCAGGAAAGCGCGGTGCTGTCAGGGGATAGTGCCGGGCCGCACCGTATTCAGGGAATCGGGCGCCCTTTACCCTGGCGGTGCTGGATGGCGAGCTTTTCGATGAAGTATTGGCCGTGTCCGAGAACGAATCGTTCGCTGCCGCCCACCGCTTACCGGCAATCGAGGGCTTGCGATAAGCATGTCATCAGGTGCCGTGCATGCTATGATTGACCTCGCCGGCCGGGAGGAAAATGCCGGCGAGCTGATCGTCGGGATCGCCGCGTCGCTTGCCGAACGTTACTTATCCACGCCGCTGCTCGCGGGGTTCTAGGCTGTGCCAGCCGGTCGTGAGATAGGCAATCGTCTCCAGCACGCCAATTTTGTTCGTCGCGCCGTCGTCCATCCAGGGCCGCCCAGGCCGTCAAGCAGCACGACTCCGATGTCGGCTCCCTCCTCGCGTCTTCCTAAAAGAAGACAAACGCCCGTACGACGACATTCTTGCGGCATCTGGCGTCGATAGGAGCGGTTGGATCGATACAGGCTGTATGGAAAGACCAGCGCGAGACGGAGCCGTCAGTCTGCGAGTCATAACACTTGAGCATTGAGACCTCGGTCGGCGTCTGGTGGGGAAACCAGTACCACTCGTGGTCGGGCCGGTAGGTGAAGCGGGTGGTCTCGCCAACACGGTCATCATAGATCCGGTAGTTGGTGATATAGGGCTGGTCGGCGAACGAGGGCCAGGCGCAGAGCACGAAGGGAAATTGCTCGACCGTCTCCATCGGCTTCGCGAGATTGATCGACACGAACCGCCGCGACATCTTCCGGTCGGCCTCTTCCTCCGTGTAATGCTGCTCTCGCCCGAAGTTGCGCAGGTTCTTGGTCAGCAATTCGCGGCAGCGCACGCGGCCGCTGTTGTCGTTCAGATCGTTGTGCACAAGCGTGGCGTAACGGGCGTTGACACCCGGGTTCTTGTTGTCCTGGTCTTCCGTGCGGTCGCCCGCATAGTCTTTGTCGAAGACGTCGTGGTTGTAGACCAATGCATCGGTCGCGTCGGGGAAGAACTCACGCAGCAGCGTCTCGATCTCGGGGTAGAACACACGCTCCACCTCCGCCGAATCGTAAAAGTTCGAGCACTTGGACTCGAGGTGCGCCAACGAGACACCAAGCCGGTCCATGCATTCGGGGCTATCAGGCGACAGGTCTGGATAATACTCGCCGATGCGCCGCGCGTCGCGCATCACCTGTGGGAACCAAAGGTCCCGCCGCCGGTTGTCCTCCTCGTTCTTACGCAGGATCTGCGCCGTATCGGATCGCCCCGGATCGCGCCAGACAGCATTGGACGACACGACGGAATAGGTCGGCCGCTCGTAGACAGTATAGGGCAGGGGCAGCGCCAGGCCGCCTTCAGGGGCTTTGATGGCATTGTTCCTGCGGATGTAGTCCATGCACTCCTCATATTTCCGGAACCCCAGGCCCCACCTGGTCTTGATCGGGGCCCCGGGTGGCGCGCTGTTGATCATGTCGGTCACGCGCCGGCCTTCGCCGTCAGCGATCTCGGTAAGCGCATCCTCGATCGCCTTGGCGGTTCCCGCATCGCCCGCCCGGTCAAACGACATATAGGACAAGCCGCCATTCGCCGCGATCGGCGGCGGCTGCCCTTCCGTGCGCTGCAGCGGCGGCACGTAGGCCGTCGACGCTCTCTCCCTGTCCACCGCAACGGTGTTGTCGGCGATCTTGACCTGGCTCATCGCACACCTCAGGTAATGTTCGCCTCACCGTTGCACACAGGGCCCGCGTATTCCAGACCCTAGTCATGCGGACGTGTACCGCGCATGCCATCGGCCTGGCATCACCATCACCCCGGAACTAAACACGCAGCCTGGCAGTGTATCAGGCGCATGCGGCGACAATCGGGGCACGGAGGCTTCGAGCTATCAGGCGTTACTGCGCAGCGTGTCTCTGGTGATCGCCACAGATTGAACTTCCTGCTGAAAGGTGCGCGCCCGTGCTGTTCCAGTGTGCTGGTCCAGCACGATGGATCGTGCAGTCGCACCGATGCCTCGTCGCGCGCATTCAGACAGATTCGCCAGGGCATCGAGGACGTCGGCGGTATGGTCGGCGACCAGCACAGCAGCCTGCTCTGGCAGCAGCTCGCCCAGACCGGCCCACCGATCGCTGATGATCGGCGTGCCGCATGATGCAGCTTCGAAAAGCCGTACGCTGGGAGACCACCCGGCGGCGACCATGGCTGCACGGGTTACATTCAGGGTAAACCTCTGCGCGGCATAAAAAGCTGCATGCTGCGCCGGAGCAAGGTGCTCAATCCGCTCCACATTGTCTGGCCACACGATCGAGGCCGGATACTGAGGTCCCGCCACAACGAAGCGCAGGTGCGACAGCGTCCGTGCCGGCTGCAGCAACAACCGTTCAAGCACCGGCTGACGATCAGGACTGTAGGTGCCGAGGTATCCAAGGTCCCATCGCAAGGCAGTCTCAACCGGCCGGCAGGTAGTTTCATCAACCGCACAGTAAAGCGCCCTGGCGCGTTGTGCTGCGAACTTGCGGGCAAGGTGATCAAGCGTCGGACCGCCCGTAAAGGAAAAATAGAGATCAAACCGTGGAACTTGCCGAGCGGCCAGATAGGTCTCGTTGACGGTGCCGAGGTTGGTGAACGTGATCGGCGTGTCTATGTCGTAGAAGCCAATGACACCCTTTGCGCAAGTGAAAACCGTGTCGATAACCGCAATGCCTTCCGGTACGAACGAACCGACTATGACCGTTCCGGCGCTGGCAATGCGGGCGGCGAAGCGTTCACGCAGTTCGTCCAGCGACTGATAGAACGCCAACTCGCAAAAGTCAGGCCGCGGCAGATCGCGGTTCTCTGCATACCACGGCACGTCTCGCTCAAGAAACAGCACCCTCTGACCCAGGCTGTGAAGTCCTCGCAACAAGGCACGATAGGTGGTGGCATGGCCGTTGCCCCAGGATGAGCTGAGAGACAGCCCCAGGATGACGACATCATCGGGCCCTTCGGTCATGCCGCCTTGCCAGCACGGCGGTGCTCCAGGAGGTTGGTCAAGACCTGATGCAGCAGCGTAGCACGTCGATCATACGTATGATCTGCCAAGACTCGGTGAAGTGCGGCTCGGCCGATCTCGCCTGCGCGTTCGGGCGTCAGGGCGCAAACTGCCTCGGCAACGTCGATGCCGTCGCGAACGACCAGCAGTTCCTTCCCGGGAGCGAAAAACGTGTCGATGCCATCCCAGGCATCGGTCAGGATACAGGCTCCTGCGCCGGCCGCCTCGAATACCCTTGTGGCAGGAGAGAAGCCGGTCGCAGCCATGCTGTCGCGACTGAGGTTCAGGACGCCGCGCGCACTGACATTAAGCGCATTGTGCGATCCTGTTTCGACGTGACCAAGCTTTATGACGTTGGACGGGCTTGATTTGTCTTCCCAACCGGCACCACCAAGCAGGAACCGCCGACTTAAGAGCTTCCTGGCGACGGCGAGAAAGAAGTCATCAAAGCGGCGCTCGCGATCCGGCAGCCGATTGCCGAGGAACGTCAAGTCAGCGCGGTAGCGATCCTCAGGTTCGACCGGATGATGGCTGTCGGGATCCAGCGCGTTATAGATCGGTACGCATGAGGCGGCGCCGAGCGCCCGATAGGCGGTAACGACAGGCTCACCGCCGCCATATGTCAGGACTGCATCGAGGTGCGGCAATGCCTGCCGCAGTCTGTGATCTGGCGCGGCTGCGATTTCCGCCAGGGTCGCGGGCGCATCGACGTCCCAGAAAATGCGCAGGGCGTCGGGCCGGGCACGCCTGATCATACCTTCCAGCAAAGCGTCATCAAACACGCCAACCCCACTGGCCTTCATGACGACGTCAGCCGCGGCGGCCTGCTCCAACACACCATGCAGCCCTGCTTCGGTGGCGGGATAAACGACGACTTGGCACCACGGCGGCGGAGAGATGTCGCGATGGCGTTGCCGGTCGTAAGCGTCTGGCTCAAAGAAGGTGATGGCATGGCCGTGGCGCGCGAGGGCCCGCAGGATGCCACGGTAATACGTCGCAGCGCCATTCCAGTAGGACGACAGCAGGCTGGAGCCGTATACAGCGATCTTCATCCGGAACCTTTGGTCAAGGAAGTTCTTAGGCCGGACAGGATGCTGAGCAGTTGGTCAACGCGGTGGGCGCAGGTGTGGTGGTCACGGACGCGCTGCAGACCGTTTGCGATCAGCGACCGGGCGAGATCGTCATCGTGTTGTAGTGCCCGCAGATGCCGCGTCATTTCTGTCCCATCGCGAGCGACGAGGAAGTCCTCGCCGGGACGGAAGAGGTTCTCCGTGTCGTGCCATGGCGCGCTGACCAATGGGATCCCGCAGGCCAGCGCTTCGAATACCCGGATCGTCGGAATGCCAGGCAAAGCCTCGACATACGGCCGACGGGGCACGTGAACGGTCATCCGATGCCGGGCAAACGCGGCTGGCACGCAACGATTGGCAATCCAGCCGGCATAATGAAGCCGGGTCTCTGCCAGCCTTTGCAGCGCTTCCTGGGCATAGCGAACACCATGAACACGACCGCGCAGGCGCAGCGTGCGCGCCGGCGCAACCAGGAAATCCATCAGTTCCTGTCCACGCTCATCGTCCCCCCAGTTGCCGATCCAGATCAGCTCATCTTGCGGCCCGTCAACCACATGGGGATAGAAGATCCGGGTGTCTGCCGCTTCATGCCAGGTGAACGCTCGGCGGCCCCAGCCCATGCGTTCATAGCGCTGCCGCAGCGTCTCACCGAACGCCAGGATCGCATCGTAGTCTGCAAGCGGTAGATGTTGGATTTCACCAGCATCGGTGACACCGCGATGATGCGTATCGTGAAACAGCAAGACAAACCGGCCGCCTGCACGTCGCAGCCTGCCGATGCCAGCGACGAGTTCGGCGGGTGTCCATTCATGGACCAGAACGACGTCGGCATCCTCCAGCACGGCCTCATGGTCAAAGTGTGCCTCATATGGCACAACCTGAAGGTCCGGAAAGCAGGTCGCAAAATCATCGATTGGCGTCTGACCCTGATCAGCCATGAGATTAAGGCGGCTCCAGCCATCCGCTGGCTCCAGCGCCAGCACCGCATGGCCGCGGCTGCGTACTTCGCTCAGGATGCCGCGCAAGAAATGAGCGTTGCCGTTGTTCCAGTCAGAGACGATGGAATGCGCGTAGACGACGAATTTCATGCCGGAATTGCGGCACGAACAGACAAATAGATGTCGTGCAGGGCTGCAGCCTGACGAGCCACCGTGAACTGCCGGGCTCGAGCATACGATTGTGTGGTGAGCTGCTGTCTCAGTGCCGGATCGCCCGCCAGACGGCGAAAAGCTTCCGCCCAGCCAGCAACGTCGTCCGGAGCAACGAAAAGTGCGGCATCAGGCCATAGCTCTCGGAAAACCGGAATGTCCGACAGAACCAGGGCTGCTCCGCTGGCAGCAGCCTCGGCCACGGCTATGCCGAACGGCTCGTAGTGTGATGGCGCGGCAAAGATCGTCGTTTGCCGCATCAGCGCCAGGACGTCGTTGTGCGGGATCGAGCCGGGGGTTCGCACGTTGGAGAAGCTGGCGGTTTCACCGTTCGGGCCGCACAGGGCACCAGCCAGCGTTAGCGGCCATGGAGAGTCAGGCGCGGCCAGATCCAGCGCCAGCCCATTCTTGCTGGTGTCCCACCAGCGGCCGGCGGCCAGTATCATCGGGACCTTAGGCTCGCTGGAAGGCGACGCGGTCGTGGCATTATGCACAATGTGCATCGGCGGCATTGCTTCGTAGACATTACGCAGCGCTGCGGCATGGCTCCGGCTTGGAACAACCACCGCCGTGGCACGCTGAAATCCTTGCTGGTTGCATGGGTGGTGCCAGGCCCACTCCGCGGGCAGGTCGCCTTGGCGAACCGTGCGCCACCAGGTTGGCAGGCAGGAATGTGATGCGACCACGACAGGGAAATCGTTTGGCAACGAAGCCGCCTGTGACGGCACATTGAGGTGCAGGAGATCAGCTTCCCAGCTACATGCCAACCGCGATAGGCTTTTAGATCCGCCCGCTAATGCGGCGCGACTGGAAGCCATCCAATCAAGAGGTTCTTCAAGCCAAGCCAGTGAAGTGTTTGCCAGCCGCTCGCATTCCGCCCGCTGAGCAGTGGTGGGTTGCGGTCCGAACCCGACCAGCAGACATTCGACGTCAAACGCAGCCAAACCACATGCCGCATCCACGGCGTACTGCCAGACGCCACCGACCGCGTCAACGGTCATGAGCACGCGAAGGCGGGTGTTTAATGGCTTGGACAACACGCCTGTTCCAGAAGCGAAAGTGGCGCCGGTTGCTCACTCTGGATATCGCTGAAGCTGCTGAATGTCCGCAGGTAGTGCTCGTGCGCTCTCTCCCAGGCGAAGGTGTCCGGCTCGCCCCACTTGTCGCGGTAGCTGGGAGAGCTGGGATAGGGATAGAGAGGGACCGGAGCATTGGCCCAGACGCTGCCGTCCATCAGGCGCTTGCGCCAGTAATCCACCAACGCGGGTTCGTCCTGATCCATGCCGATCAGATTGGCCTGGACGAAGGGAACGTGCCGGCGCAGTTCGATCAGCAATCCTGCCAGATCCTCTGTGTCCAGACGGCATCGCTTTGCGAGAGCCTCGCGTCCTTCTCGGGTCAGACTTTCGATACCGGCTTCCACCGATACGCAACCGGCCTCGCCCAGAAGCCGCAGCGACTCGGGCTTCCACAGGTCGATGCGGGTTTGGATACCGAAGGTGACGTCACGCGCCGTGAGGGCTTCCAATAGTGCGCGCTGGGGCAGGAATATCTCGTCAATGAAGTAGATATAGCCGACACCCTGGGCGATCAGGCCATCGATTTCCTGCAGCAGGATCGTCAGGTCGCGGCGCCGATACTGGTCGCGAAAATCAATCTTCGCGCAGAAGCTACAGTTGTAGGGACAGCCGCGCGAGGCCTCCACCTCGGCACCCAGCCCCCCTTTGGGCTCATCGAAGCGGTGATGATGATGGTGATGGCGCTTGATCCAATCATCGGGCCACTGCAGCGGCGGCAGGTGGGTAAACGGGCTGACGGCAGACCCGGCGGTGACGACTACCGCGTCATCGACGCATAGGGCAACGGAACCGATGCTCGACCAATCATCGGTGTCGGCCAGTGCGGCAATGACATGCTCACACTCGCCACGCACCACGGCGTCCGTGCCCAGCTTGCGCAGGGCGGCTTCGGGGGTGGCCGATCCATGGGGTCCGACAGCGACCGTCCGCCCGCCGCGCTTCCCCAGGGTCTTGAGGAACTGCGCCGGCACGCGCAACTCAGGCGGCGCACAGCGCCAGAACAAATAGCTTGGTGCGGTCGTCACGACCGTCATCTCGGCGCCGAACTGGGCGATGTCCTGACAGGCCTGCTCCATCGAGCGGTCACACAAATGGCAGTCGAGCAGCAGCGTCTCATGGCCGGAGGAGCGCAGCATCGCCGCGGCATAACCGAGTTCAAGCGGCAAATGTGCTTCGCGGCAGCCAAAGTAGATGCTGCCGTGGAAGCTCCAGGGTGGGTTGATCAGCGCCACCCTCATACCAGCGCACCACGTTTGATGGGGTGGCTGTGCAAGACCGGGAACTGAAGATCCGCCGAGAGCCAGTCGGCCAGATCCCTTACGCCGTCGCGCCAGCCAATCATTGGCCGCCAGCCGACTGCATCCATAAACTTTTGGGTGTTAGCGACAAAATACAACTGATCACCGGTCCTCCGGTCCGTATGGGTGACGTGGACCGAACGGTTGGTGACCAAAGCAATTTCCGCCAGGACTGCCCTCAGGCTAACCGCGTTATCGACCCCTCCGCCGATATTGAAGGCTCCCCCGCTCAGTGCAGCCATGTTCTGCAGAGCGCTGCGGTAGGCCGCGACCGCATCGGTAACATGCAGCACGTCGCGCACCTGCTTGCCATCACCAAAGATGACGATTGGCTCATTGTGCAACGCCCTGATCAGGAAGTGGGCGAGCCATCCTTGATCTTCGGTGCCGAACTGACGTGGCCCATAGACGCAGCTTTTGCGCAGCACCACGGTTTGCAGACCAAACGAATGCGCATAGTCGAGCACATATTGGTCGGCGGATCCCTTGGAGCAGCCATAAGGTGTGCAGAACGACAGCGGCTGCGTCTCGTCGACACCCAGACGGTGAAGGTTTGGGTCGGCGGGGTAGTAGTGGTCCTCGGCTTCCTGCATATCGATCTCGGCAAGGTTGCCATAGACCTTGTTGGTGCTGGCAAAGATCAACGGTGTTGATGGTGCCAGGTGACGAATGGCTTCAAGGATATTCAACGTGCCCTGCATGTTGACGTTGAAGTCTTCCTGCGGATCCATGAGGCTTGCGGTGACGGCCACCTGCGCAGCGAGATGGAAGATCGCGCGTGCGCGCTTGACGACTGCGCCGACGGCTTCGGGATCGCGGATGTCACCGGCAATGAAATGCAGCCTGGCGCCATGACGCGCGGCAAGCCAAGCCAGGTTCCGCTCAACGCCCGGACGGCTCAAGTTGTCGAAGACAACAACGTCGTCGCCATCGCGCATGAAGCTGTCAGCAAGATTGGCGCCAATGAAGCCGGCACCGCCGAAGATCACCAGGGGTGCCCGATCGCGAGATAGTCTGGTGGTGGAGGAGATGCCTAGCCGACGTAAAGCTGCTGGCCCACCAGCCTTGAGCTGCCGGTGCAGCATTTTCGGGCGTCCGACAGCATCGGTCACACCCAGATGATAATGCCGCAGATCGAAATAGACACCTTGTTGCACCGGCACTGAGCGGGGGATGTCCTGCCAGCCATACCAGTAGAGTCGCTTCGCCGGTGCTGCCAGCGCCAGACGAAACTGCTCAACCTGCGCCATCTCATCATGCCGCCAAGTCGAGTATCCGGCTTCGGTAATCCAAATTTCGGCTGCTGGATTGTATTCTTCCAGCACGGAGCGCATTGACTGTAAATGCGTGGTGTACCCGAGCCAGCCGGCGGCCTCACTGTCCCAGGTGCCAGGGAAGGCGTGAAACCCAACGACGGAAATTGTACCGAGAACACCGCGCTGTCCCATCAAGCGAAGCCAGTTCAGGTCGAGCGGGCAAGGACCACCCAAGACCGGCTTCCACCCCCGCTTGGTTGTCCAGTGCGCGGCAGCGCCGATCATCTCGCAGAACAGCAGCCAGTCAGGATCGACTCGCCAATCCCAGTCCAGCAAGTTGTTGGGCTCGTTCCAGAGCTCGACATGGCGGAAATGGGTGCCGTAGCGAGTCAGCATATGGTCGACGAAATCAGGAAAGTCCTTCAGCCGTTGCGGCGGCCCTGATGACCGCCCGGTACGCGACAAGGATGGCGGCGTATAGTGGATGCAAGGCAGCAGATCGAGGTCGCGGCTGAGGACAGGTATCAGCCAGTCATACCACGCGCGGCCTTTTTCGGTGTGGTAGGCCGCCCAGGAGATATGGGTGCGGATATAGCAAGCACCGACGGACCGCATTCCAGCAACGGCTGCTTGAACCCGGTCATACTCACCCGGGCGAAACCACTCGACGAAGCCAAATTGCATCGGCGCGTCACCGCCGTCGTTCATACGACCAGTCCGTGCGCTTCCAATTCCCGCTTGGCATGCTCGCCGCGGTCGTGTGCGCTGGAACGGACTATCCAATCGGCCAACTCGTCAAGCGAGTCCTCCAGAAAGCGGCTGGGTGAGAAGCCAAGCTGGCTCCTGGCTCGGCTGATATCAGCAAAGCAATGGCGAACGTCACCGGCGCGGGCTTTATTTATCATTTCTGGTGGTAAATGAGAAAGTTCCATCGCGTTGGCCAGCAGCTCCGCCACCCGTTCGATTGTATAGACACGGCCGCTGCCAACATTGAAAACCTGGCCAGCAATATCGGGTGTCTCCATAGCCAGACGTAGCGCCGTCGCAACATCTGTCACATGAACAAAATCACGTTGTTGCTGACCATCCTCAAAGACTAGCGGGCGCTGTCCGTTGAGTAGCCGGGAGCCAAAATTTGCCAATACGCCGGTATAGGGGTTGGAGAGGGCCTGTCCCGGACCGAAGACGTTGAACAGGCGCACGGCAACGGCTTCGATCCCGTAGGACGGACCCATGATAAGGCAGCTCCGTTCCTGGGCAAACTTGGTCAATGCATAAATCGACGCGAGGTCGGGTTCCTTCGCCTCGTCCGTCGGGACTGGGGTCAGCGGCGTGCCATCCGGCAGAACGGGATCCCAGCCGACTGCCCGCTGATGGAAACTTCGCCGCACTGACGGCACCAGCCGCCCATCCGGCGCCCTGTAGCGTCCCTCACCATAAACACTCATGGACGAGGCAACGACCACGCGTGCAACTGGATGGCGAATCAGTTGCTCCAGCAGAACGGCCGTTCCGAGATCGTTGACGCCAACATAACGGGCGATCTCATACATGCTTTGGCCGACGCCAACTTCCGCGGCCAAATGGAAAACACCATCGACACCTTGTAAAGCGACGATGACCGCCTGTGCGTCACGAATGTCTGCTTGTATTAGTTCAACATCTTCCGGCAACTTGATCTGGGTATCGCCGTGTACTTGATCCGACAGGTTGTCGATCACGCGAACACGGTGCCCTTTCGCAAGAAGTTCCAAGCACAGATGCGTCCCGATGAAGCCTGCTCCGCCGGTTAACAGGAAGGTACAGGACATCGTCCAGTTTCGCTCCATCAGACGTGTGTCGGGCAATAACCCGTCCCAGGTGATGGAGTTTCCGATAGAAGAAGAAAAAGATGCTGATGTTGATTTAAATGTCTCTACGCAAGTGCAGTCGGGGTCCGATGCGCCGAAGTTTTTGGTCAAGGCAGTCTTTGAAATCGGGGGCCAAAGACCATAACCTAAGATAAGATCGAAACACTTCTATCGCATCACATGTCAGCTAATATGACACGATAGAAGTATAGACATATAATGCCACCGGCCGCCTTAAGAACGCTCATTCCCTTAATGTCAGGCGATCACTGTTCATGATCCGAGCGGCCGTTGCGCACGCTCCAGCAAGCGGCTCAGCAGTCCGGGCGGCTTGATTGGCTTCGGCGTCTCCGTTGCCTTCATCCGAGCTTTTGCCTCGGCCTCCCGTTCACGTTCCTTGCTGGCAAGCCACTTCTCCAGGCTCATTCCAGCTTTGGCCGCGCGCTTGGCCTCATAGGCCTTTTGGCCTTCACTCAAATCTTTGATCGATGCCACACTGATTCACCGCGCTGCTTGCCAGACACAAGCGCTTTTTCGCAGGCAATGCCTGAGGAAGCAAGTTTTCAAAACCGACAGCCGGCATCCGCTGGTATCGGTGGATCTACTGAACCGTGGACTTGGCTGTCGGCACGATCCGGGTGATCACCATGGCAGAGCGATCCAGATAGTCCGGCACGCGAGGCGCTATCTGGTTCTTCCAGAAGTCGGACTCATAGACCGCCGCATACAGCGCCACCCGCTGTTCCTCATTCTCAAATCGTCGCAGCCAAATATAGACAGTTGGATCGGCTTCACCGTAGAAGCTGCCAGTGATCACCATGCCTTTAGCGACCTGGAACGGGATGATTTCGTCTTCCATCATCTTGACCCAGCCGTCGAGTTGGCCGGGACGGACCTTATACTGTCGCAGCTCGTAGAACGCCATCGATTGCCTCCCGCTGATCTGTTGTAAGCAAGCCATGATTGGCCACGCGATGCAACAGCGGACGAGTCGTTGCGGTCAATGCGTGGATGGTTCGTCTTTCGGTTGAGCGACCGTTTTGCCGCCGGCGTTGCTCCGATCCTGCCGCAGAAGTTGCCCGCACCGTGCATCGTCGGCCTCGGACGTGCCGAACTGAATGGTTGGCAGGATTGCCAGCGGCAGGAACACCGCAGCCAGGCCGGCCGCGGCGCCGGCCCGAACTGCGACCTCCGCACCTGGACGGATGGAGGGATCCTTGAAGGTGCCGCCGATGTTGATGCGGGTTGGAAGCGAACCGACGGAGAAGTGCTTAGAGTCGGTCTTCAGCGCCAGGTCGATCGTCTCCTTCAGGAGATCAATGTCGCCGCCGACGTTGGTGATGCCCTCGCCCGTTTGAAGGGTGAGAGCCCTGAAGTCGAGCGTGCCCCGCTGCAGCACAAGATCACCCACGAAACATTCGACCGTGGTCTTCTGTGGCACGCCCAATGCCGAAAGTAGGGCATTACCAAATTGCAGACCGGTGATATCGATCAGCAGTGCGGAAAGGTCTCCCCCTGCCATCGCCATCTTGATCTCGCCGTTGCCGTTGCCCAGCAAGGAGGCAAGTGACGAGCCGGTGGCATCGATGGCACCCACGCCACTGATGGAACCGGCACCCTGAAAGGTGTGCGTCGCCGCCATCAGCCGTGAGACATCCAGATTACGCATATGCAGATCAGCCTTCGCATGAACGTCCTTGCCGGATGTCGGGGCGAGGTCGAGGTTGCTGGACAACTCGCCCTTGCCTACAGCGAAACTGATCGGCTTCAGCGTGATTCGTCCGTCAACGACGTCGAGCACCGCCGTGACGTTATCGAGTGGGATGTTCCTCCCTTCAATGCGCGCACTGTGATAGCGGAGGTGAATGTCCGCCCAATTGAGCCTTGGGATGCTGATGGGCGTGTCGGGCAGCAATTTGGGGCTGGCTTTCGCCTTGGCTATGGCTTGCCGCTGCTGAGCCGTGGCATTGGCCTCATTTGCTCGCCCCGGGGTTCCGCCAATGAAGCCGTTCAGATCGGTCAGATCGACCCGGTTGGAGTGCAGGTCCATGGTGACTATCGGCTTTGACTTACCGTCGACCTGTGTGCCGGTTGGCTGTTCCTCAATGGAACCGGCGATATCGGAGTTGCCGAGACTCCCTTGAAACTGGTCGAATTTGATCTTTTGCAGTCCGTCCAGGTCGAGCTTGCCGGCAATCTTGTAGGCGGGCGTCTTCGGGATTGGAAAACCCACCAGTGGCTCAAGCAGGCCCATATCGGGGCCGCTGAACCGCAGCCGCACGTCGGCACCCTTGAAAGCCATCGGGTCCTTTAGCGTTCCATCGAGCGCTACGTGGGTCGGACCATTCTCGACGGCCAGGTCAACCGGCCAAGGATGCTGAGCATCGCGCAGGGACAACAACGCCCCCCCGACCAATCGAGCCGTTATGGGCTGCGCTGCATACATACCCTTGGCATCAACGACGATCTTTGCTGCGTCACCTTCGCCCTGGGTGTCGATCTTTGCAGCAAAATCGGCCTTCAGGGCCGGTATGACAATGTGCGCGTTGCCGTTGCTGATCTTGAGGTTGCCGATCTGCGGCGAGCTGCCACCGCCGCCCCCACCGCCAGTCGAAAGCTTAAAGTTTGCCGCCCCTGCCTTGGTCTCAGCGACAAGCACATTTGGGCTGTCGAGCCCGATCATCGGCAGGATGAGCCCATGACCTTCCACATAAGCCAGGACATCAGCCTGTATCGTCAGAGCGCCAATGGATACGAAAGGTTGGTCGCCTGGCTGCCAATCAGGCGGATTGGCGACGACCACGTCGTCGGCTACCACGGTCACCACCCTTCCTAGTCGAACATGCAAATGGCTGATCGTGACCGGGCGGCCTATGGCGGCCGAGGCCCGTGACTGCACGATGGGAATGAACCAGTCCCAGTTCCAGACTGCCACCAGCACGACAATCAACAGGATCGGCATTCCGACCCAGAACAGCGGCCGGGTGAAAAACTTGCGCATCCTAGGCAAACGGCGACAGACGTAACGCAGTTGCGTAACGGTTCATCAACTTTAGATTAGACCGGTCTCCGTTCGCCTTGGCTCACGGACCCCGCTCTAACTCATTGTTTGATCGCGTGATTCACCGTTCCGGTGATGCCACCTGCTCGGATCACGCTCTAATGTCGGACCGTCTTCGACTCGTCAGCCCGTTGTTGCCAGAACCGCCGCAACCCCAGCACACAAACAGGCAGGACTTGCTCGGCATCCTGCATCAGGCCGTCAAGCGCTTCCTCAGACATTGCCTGTCCTTCACGCTCGCTCTCCGGCAATGTCATGCCAGCCAGGCTGGCGATCGGGATGAGCAGCATGGAGGCATCCTCATCGGCAAGTGCCGGTTGCCACGCCTTTGACCGCAAGCTGACTGCTTGCATGAAACCCGCCGCCCAGTCTTCAGACACCACGACGCCCGCTTCATCCTGCCAAAGGATCGCGGTGTAACTGAGCGGTGTGGAGTCCAGACCGGCTTCAATCGCCGCGAGGCGGTCCGCCATGGCGCACTCGACCGCCTGCCGTTCGCCGTCGTCTTCATAATCCGGTTCCTCATTGTCCCAGACTTCCGGCAGCCATTCCTGCTGAGGAATCTGCTCCGGGGCTGCTGCAAGACCGGCTAGAAATCCATCCAGTTCCGACAGATCCATACAGCCGTTCGGGGCACTGCTTGAGTTCAGGAAGTTCGCAAGATCTTCGAGAGACACCGAGCCACCATCTGTCACTGTGTGCGCAATTTATAGACCCAGTGTGGACGGAAAAGAAACGCTTCTTGGCCCGATAGGAAGGTGGCTTGAAGATTGAACCTGTTGGACAGAAACTCGTTACCGTCTGGATGATCCGAGGGGATCATGCTTCAAGGCAAGCTTGGAGCAGAATGACGGAGGCTGCTTCAGCGGATCAGAATGCCATTCAGGCAATAGTGGGCGCGGTCGACTTGACCATTGCGCCAGCAGGTTCGGGAAGGCTTGTTTGCCTGACGTTGAAGCGGATTTAGCCGATCCAATTCGAAAGGTACAATGAGATGACAGTTTTCACCAAAGTGGCAGTTGCTGCGGCCATCGCATTCACGCCGATGCTCGCGATTGCGGCGCCTGATCAGACGCAGCAGGTGCAGCCGCCAGCCGCCTCAAGCGCGGCAATTCCGGACAGCACAATGAAGAAGGCTGGTGCTGCGCTGCATGATGTCGCACAGGTGCAGGAAAAGTATCAGCCGCAGATGCAAGCCGCTTCGCCGGATCAGCGCAAAGGCTTAAGTCAGAAAGCCACGGCGGAAGCAGTGCAGGCCATTCAATCGCATGGGATTTCGCTGCAGGACTACTCGAACGTGATCCACACCGCGCAGAACGATCCACAGGTCAAGCAGCGGCTGCTTGAACTCGCCAAACAGCAGTAGGCGTTTGCAAAACGCCCGGCGTCTTATTCTGTATCAGAGCGCCGGGCGGATCGTTCAGCGAGGATGGACTAGTGTCCGATCGCAGAGAAGCGCGAAACGCGCTTCGCCGCGTGAATCGGCCACTTTAAGCCAAACCGACGTATCGCCCTTCATTGATGGGCGATACTAGCGACGCTTATGTAGCAGCCTCGCCTGCGGCCTTCCGGGTTGCGGTTACTGCTTCGCGGGCGGCCCTGGCCATCAAGCCACTGTCATTGGCGATGGTGCAGAACTGAAAGCCCATCTGGATCATCCGCGCGGCATACGCGGCAGTTCCATTGTGCAGACCGGCAAACTTGCCGTGCCTTTTGCACGACGCCAACAGCCTGCCGTAGATTTCGAGGATGATGGGCTCCTCACGATCCAGAATTGGGATCATGCCGAGTGACAGGCCCATGTCCGAGGGGCCGATGTAGATGCCGCTAATCCCGGGAACGCTCAATATCTCGTCGATGTTGTCGATGCCCTGCTGGGTCTCGATCATCGGGATGACCAGGATCTCGTTGTTCGCGGTTGCCTGGTAGCTGCTGGCTTCTCCATACATGGCCGCGCGGATCGGTCCGTTGCTGCGTTTGCCATTTGGCGGATACAGGCACGCGTCTGCCAGCGCCTTCGCCTCCGCCGCCGAGTTCACCATCGGGCAGATAATGCCCATGGCGCCCCCGTCCAGACACTTTCCAATGATGCCTGGCTCGTTCCACGGCACGCGGACCAGCGGCGTAACCGGGTGTGCCTGCATGGCCTGGAAGCACTGTACCATTGACTGGTAGTCCTGCACGCCATGCTGCATGTCCACGGTGACGCTGTCCCATCCGCACTGGGCCATCACCTCGGCCGCAAAACCCGACGGGATCGCCAACCATCCGTTCACGTTGGCCTTCCCAGCTTGTATGCGTGCCTTAAGCTTGTTGGACATCGGCGCGTTTCTCCCAAACGAATGAGCGGGTACGCTAGGCGCGCGGCGGCTGAGCGTCAACGCGGCCGCGTGAAGCGTGCGGTTGGTGAAAATGAGGCGGGGCTTGCTGCCACGCGATGAGGTAGCTGAAAGCGCGGCAGCCGACCACGAGAGGAGCATGCCCAACCTCGCCTGTTCGTCCGCTTCAGGAAGGCGCGGCCCGCGGCGCCGTCTGCAGCGCCCGCTCAAGCAGTTGCACGGAATGCACTGCCTCGCGCCCCGCCAGGTCACGGATCTGGTGCCGGCAGGACGTTCCATCAGCCACAATGAAGTCATGCGGTGCAGCCGCGCGGACAGCGGGCAGCAGACCGGCTTCCGCCATGGCGCGCGACGTGGGTTCACTTTCAGTATAATAGCCGAACGTGCCAGCCATGCCGCAGCATGATGCATTGATTGGCTCGACCGACAGCTTGGGTATCAGCCGCAGCATCGTCAGGGCGTCGGGGAAAGCACCGAATGCCTTCTGATGGCAATGACCATGGACCCGGGCGATGCCAGGCAGCGGACGCAACGGCAGATCCGGCTGCTCCTGGGCAAGGAATTCGCTCAGCAGCATCGCGCGGTCCGCGAACCGGTCGGTTGCTCCGCCAGGCAGCATTGATCTGAACTCGTCGCGCAACGTCATCAGGCAGGATGGCTCCAACCCGATGATCGGAATGTCGCGTGACATGTGCCGGATTGTCCGCGCGGCTTCCTCACGCGCCTTGTCGACCATCCCGGCCGCCAGCCAGGTGCGTCCGCAGCACAGTGGTCGGCCGTCGGTCTGTGGCATAACCGCCCGATAGCCGGCGGCGGCCAGGACCCGCAAAGCTGCTCTCAGGTTCTCCGGCTCGAAATACCGGTTGAACGTGTCCCCCAGCAGGTAAACCTCGCCGGCGGGCTCGGTAGGGGCGGATGTGGCTGCCTCGTTGTCCTGAAACCGGTCGGCGCGCCACGTCGGCAACCCGCGAGCGGCGGAGAAACCCAGAACATACTCGGTCAGCCAGCGCAGCGGCGGCAGGTGGTTGCGTAAATTCGCCAACGCCGGGATGCGGCTGGCATAAGGGCCGAGGCGAGGCAGCTCTGCAACCAGGGCCTCGCGCCACTTCGTTCCATGCTGCTCCCTGCGCGCCGCGATGACCTCGATCTTCATCTTTGCCATGTCCACGCCCGTCGGGCATTCGCGCCGGCACGCCTTACAGGAGACGCAGAGAGCCATCGCCTCGGCCATCGGTTCAGACGTCATTGCATCCGCACCGAGCTGGCCCGTAAGCGCCAGCCGCAGGGTGTTGGCGCGGCCACGGGTCAGGTGGGTCTCGTCGCGGGTCACCCGGTAGCTGGGGCACATCACGCCGGAGTCGAACCCGCGGCACGTGCCGTTGTTGTTGCACATCTCCACCGCGCCCAGCAGCCCACCCAGCGGGCCGGGATGGCTGGACCAGTCGAGCTTGGGGATAAAGTCGGTAATCGGGCCATACCCCGGGCCGTAGCGGAACAATGTACGATCATCCATGCGTGGCGGACGGGTGATCCTGTTGGGGTTCAACAGACTAATCGGATCGAACGCATCCTTGACCACCTCGAAGGCCCGCACGATCCGCGATCCAAACATCGGTTCGTGAAACTCACTCCGCACCAACCCATCGCCATGCTCACCGCTGTGCGAGCCCTTGTATTCGCGCACCAGCGCGAAAGCCTCTTCGGCTACTGAGCGCATGGTCCGGACGTCAACCGGATCCTTCATGTTGAGGACAGGGCGCACGTGCAGGCAGCCGACGGAGGCGTGGGCGTACCAAGTGCCCTTGGTGCCGTTCCGCTCAAACACTTGGTTCAGCCGTTCCGTGTAGTCTGCGAGGTCGGTCAAATCGACCGCGCAGTCCTCGATGAAAGAAACCGGTTTCCCATCCCCTTTCATCGACATCATGATGTTCAGGCCGGCCTCGCGTACCGCTGCGATATCGGCCTGGAACGCTGGATCGATCGCCCGGATGACGCCGGGATGACCCAGATCGCCCGCCAGAGCCTGCAGCTCCGCCAGTTTAGCGAGCAAGATGCCGTCGTCATGGCCGTGGAACTCGACGATCAACAGGCTGTCGGGCTCTCCGATGACCATCTGGTCAATGGTCCGGCGGTAGATTGGGATGCTGCGGCCCAGCTCGATCATGGTGCGGTCGACCAGCTCGACAGCCTCCGGCGCCAGCTCGACGATATGACGGGTTGCCTCCATCGCGCTGCGGAATGTCGGGAACTGGCAGATGCCCAGCATCTTGCGCGGCTTGACTGGCTGCAATGTCAGCTCGATGGCGGTCGAGACGGCGAGCGTGCCCTCCGATCCGACCAGCAGGCGGGCAAGGTTGTCCCGCCCGGCAGCACGCGCCGCGGGAGTCAGAGAATCGATGTTGTAGCCGCCGACCCGGCGAAGCTGTTTGGGGAACCGGGCCGCGATCTCCTCGGCTTCCGCCGCTCCAAGTGCGCGCAGCCGCTGGATCAGCGCTGCCATGGTGGCGGGCATCGGTTCACCCAGGTTGTCGGGAACAGCTCCAAACCGATGATGCGAGCCATCCGAAAGCAGCGCGTCGACAGCCGTCACGTTGTCAGCCATCAGTCCGTAGCGGATCGACTTCGAGCCGCAGGAGTTGTTCCCGGCCATGCCGCCGATGGTGCAACGGGAATGGGTGGACGGATCAACCGGGAAGAACAGTTTCTCCGAACGAAGCGCGGTATTCAGATGCCCGAGCACCAGACCCGGTTCCACCAGAGCGGTCCGATTGGCGACATCAAGGTGAAGGATCCGGCGCAGGTGCTTTGAGCAGTCGATCACCAATGCCCTGTTCACCGTCTGCCCGCACTGGCTGGTGCCGCCGCCGCGGGCCAGAACGGGTACCCCTTCGTCACGCGCGATCGACAGCGCGGCTGCCACGTCGTCCGCCGTCTCCGGCACGATCACGCCGACCGGCTCCATCTGGTAGATTGACGCATCCGTGCTGTAGCGACCGCGGCTGGCGCGATCGAACAACACCTCGCCTTTGATGTTGCGGGCCAGCCGCAGCGCGAATGCCGCGTTTTCGGGCATAATGGTTTTGGCAGCGGAGGCGCTCATGCGGGTGCGATCAACCTGACTGGAGGGGCGGTTCCCACCATTGGCAAAGCTGGTTAAGGACCGCAAGCTGGCGGCGTTTGAGTGAAAGGTCGGATGATGCCTGCATCGCATGTCCCAGGTCGGCACTTCCTGCAGATCCCGGGACCAACCAACGTGCCAGACCGCGTCCTGCGCGCCATCGACAATCCGACGATGGACCACCGTGGTCCCGACTTCGGCGCAATTGGTCTGCAAATCCTGACTAACCTGCGGACTATCTTCCAGACCGATGGGCCGGTCATTGTTTATCCGGCCTCTGGCACGGGGGCGTGGGAAGCAGCCCTAACCAACACGCTGTCGCCAGGGGACGCCGTTCTAATGTGCCGCACGGGCTGGTTTGCGCATCTGTGGAAAGAGATGGCGGAGCGGCTGCAGCTAGACCCGATATTCCTCGACACTGATTGGCGGCGCGGCGCGGATGTGCCGGGTCTGGCAAAGGCTCTGACCGCGGATACCGGCCACCGGATCAAGGCGGTCTGCGTCGTCCACAACGAGACATCCACCGGCTGCACCTCCCGCATCGATGAGGTTCGGGCCGCCATCGATGCGGCTGGTCACCCGGCGTTGTTGTTGGTGGACACAATTTCATCCCTCGCTTCGATGGACTATCGGCATGACGCGTGGGGCGTTGATGTCACAGTAGCTGGCTCGCAAAAGGGCCTGATGCTGCCGCCGGGGCTGTCTTTCAACGCGGTCAGCGCCAAGGCCCTGGCAGCCGCTGAGACGGCGCGGCTACCGCGCAGCTACTGGGACTGGCGCCCGATGCTGGAGGCGAACAAGACCGGCTACTTCCCCTATACCCCCGGCACCAACCTGCTGTACGGCTTGAATGAAGCCATACGGATGCTGCTGGACGAAGGACTGGTCAACGTCTTCGCCCGACATGACCGCCATGCGGAGGCGACCCGCCGGGCTGTTCGGGCCTGGGGCCTGGAGGTGCAGTGCGCTGATCCGAGACACTACTCGTCGTCATTGACCGCGGTGCGAATGCCGGAAGGTCATAGTGCCGATGCGTTGCGAGCGGTTATTTTGTCGCGCTTCAACATGAGCCTGGGCAACGGCCTGGGCATCCTCAAGGACCGCGTTTTCCGCATCGGCCATCTGGGTGATTTCGGCGACCTGCAGTTGATCGGGACCCTGGGAGGAGTGGAGATGGGACTGCGCGCGGCCGGCGTGCCGCACAAACCGGGCGGCGTTCAGGTGGCGATCGACTACCTGTCGGGAAACGCCTGACAACATCCGCATGAGACGACCAGGAGCAGGAGAAATCCAGGATGCCGTTTGCCATGACCGACGACGGGGTGCGTTTACACTATGAGGAAACCGGTTCAGGCATTCCGGTCATCTTTGTGCATGAATTCGCTGGCGATCACCGCGCTTGGGAGGCGCAGATGCGCCATTTTGGGCAACGCTATCGAGCCATTGCCTATGCTGCGCGCGGCTACCCGCCGTCGGATGTGCCGGATGACGTCATCAAGTACTCCCAGTCGCGGGCCGCTGACGACATCGCTGCGGTTCTCGATCATCTTGGGATCGACAAGGCCCACGTCGTCGGCCTCTCGATGGGCGGCTTCGCCACCCTGCACTTCGGTTTCCGCCATGCCGACCGCGCGCTGTCGCTTTGCGTTGCCGGATGCGGTTATGGTGCAGAGAGAGGGCAGCGGGACAAGTTCCGCGCCGAGGTTGCGGCTGTGGCGACATTCCTGGATGAAAACGGCATTGCGGCGTTTGCGGCAAAATATGCCTATGGCCCGACCCGCGTGCAGTTTGAAAACAAGGATCCACGCGGCTTCGACGAGTTCAGGCGGCAACTCGCGGAACATTCCGCCGTCGGTGCCCGCAACACCCAGCTCGGCGTGCAGGGTGAACGCCCCTCGCTTTATGACCTTGGTGACCAGATGACGGCCCTTTCGGTACCGACACTGATACTGACCGGGGATGAGGACTGGCCGTGCCTGCAACCGGCCTTGCTGATGAAGCAGATGATCCCATCGGCCGCTTTGTCGGTGATGCCCAACTGCGGGCACACCATCAACCTAGAAGATCCGGACCAGTTCAACCGTTTGGTCAGCGATTTCATCATCCAGGTCGACGCCGGTCGATGGCCGCGTCGGGATCCTCGGGCGATGGTGTCTTCGATTACCGGAATGAAATAGTCGGTCCAAATTCATAACGATGCTGTGATTGGACCGCACAGACCCGCCGCCGTAACGCTGCCTGCGATGCTGACCCGCTGCTCGTTGCTCCTGCTTTGCGTTGCCACACTGTCCGGATGCGGGTCTTTCCTGACCGCCACGACCTCGGATGTCGCGGGTATCGCTGGCGCGGGCGTGGCCAGCGCCGTATCCAAAAGTCCGGCCGCCGCCGCAGGTATCGGCCTTGGTATCGCTGCCGGCGCAAACGTTGGCTTGCAGTATGTTGAACGCAATGTTCATCAGAAGGAACAGGATCGCATCGCGCAGGCCGCCGGTGCTCTGAATCCAGGCGTCGTCGGCCAATGGAGCGTTTCTCATACCATACCGATCGAGGACGATCAGCATGGTGACCTCGTCGTTACACGTCTGATCGGGTCGGATGACTTCACCTGCAAGGAGATCGTCTTCTCAGTCGACACGATGACAAAGAAGGCGGCGAACCGAGCGTTCTATACGGCAACGGTGTGCCTGGATGGCAGCACATGGAAGTGGGCCTTGGCGGAGCCGGCAACGCCGCGATGGGGCGCACTGCAATGAGGCTGCTGCCGCTGCCCGCGTTGATGATTCTAGCGGGCTGCACGTCCCTGGCGCAGGTCGGTGCGGTCGTAACCGGCGGTGTCGCCGGCGCGGCGACCGGCAATCCGGCTGTGGGCTTCGCCGTTGGCGTCGCCACCGACGCCGGCGCAAACTACGTGCTGCGTTACTATGGCCGGAGCCGTCAGGGCGCGGAGCAGGATGCCATCGCCAAGGTGGCAGGCGAGTTGCCGGTTGGCACACACGGGTCGTGGAAGATCGAGCATTTCATCCCCTTCGACAATGAGCATGGCCGCCTGCAGGTGGTCCGGCAGATTGATTCGCCGCTGGCAGCCTGCAAGGAACTTGCCTTCTCGGTCGATCTGGGTAGCGGCGAAAAGACCCATCACACGTGGTACACCACCAGCATCTGCAAAGAATCCCAGACCTGGAAATGGGCGGCGGCGGAGCCTGCCGTGGAACGCTGGGGCTTCCTGCAATAGTCTTGATGGGCCGTTTGGCTGAAGCTTGGTAAGCAGCTTTGGGCAGACCAATGTTGCACTCGCGTGATTGCACTCCTTTCGCTGGGTCGGTAGGTTGCTGCTCGATGCGGGTGTAGCTCAATGGTAGAGTCCCAGCCTTCCAAGCTGGCTGTGCGGGTTCGATTCCCGTCACCCGCTCCAGCCCTTCAATTGACAGCTCTTCCAGCCCGCCGCATCCTGTTGCATTACCCAGGGGTGCCCCACCAGCGGGGCTGAGATACCGCGGAAAGCCGGAGTAATCGGCGGTGCGGTGACCCTTGCACCTGATCCGGGTCATGCCGGCGTAGGGACGGGTCAAGACCGACAGACCTGTCCATGTTGCCAGCGGATGCCCATGCAGCTCCGAAGGAGAGGTCCATGACGGTCCAGTCGAAGTCCAATACCCGCCCCAGTTCGGTGACGACCGGACCCATAATGGGCTCTCGCAAGATCTACGCCAGCCCTGAAGGGCGGCCTGACATTCTGGTGCCGTTTCGCGAGATTACCCTCGATCCCTCTGCCAAGGAGGAGCCATACCGCGCCTATGACTGCTCCGGCGTCTACACCGATCCAGCCGTGACGATCGACCTGGAGGCTGGGTTGCCGCCGATCCGCCGAGAATGGATTGCCAGGCGTGGCTTTGAAAAGCTAGCGCCCCGGCCGGTGAAGCCGGAAGACAACGGTAGCATCGGCGACGACAAGCTGGTGCCCGCCTGCCCGGCGGATCTGCCCGTCCACGGCGGAGCGCCCGGTCATCTGGTCACGCAATACGAGTTTGCTCGGGCTGGCATCATCACCGAGGAGATGATCTACGTCGCCCATCGCGAGAACATGGGCCGAGCCAAGATGATCGAAGGAGCCGAGGCGCGTGTGGCCGATGGCGAAGGCTTTGGTGCTGAAATTCCCGCCTTCATCACGCCGGAGTTTGTCCGCAGCGAAATCGCTCGCGGACGTGCCATCATTCCCGCCAACATCAACCATCCGGAGCTGGAGCCGGTGATCATCGGCCGGAACTTCCTGGTCAAGATCAATGCCAATATCGGCAACTCGGCGGTTACATCGGGTGTCGCGGAAGAGGTCGAAAAGCTGGTCTGGGCGATCCGCTGGGGCGGCGACACGGTGATGGACCTGTCGACCGGCCGCAATATCCACAACATCCGCGGCTGGATCATGCGCAACTCGCCGGTGCCGATTGGTACAGTGCCGATCTATCAGGCACTAGAGAAGGTCGATGGTGATCCGACCAAGCTGGACTGGGAAGTCTTCAAGGACACGCTGATCGAGCAAGCGGAGCAAGGCGTCGACTATTTTACCATCCATGCGGGCGTGCGGCTGCAATATGTCCCACTGACTGCAAAGCGGGTTACCGGGATTGTCTCGCGCGGCGGATCGATCATGGCGAAATGGTGCCTGTCGAAGCACAAGGAGAGCTTCCTGTACGAGCGCTTCGACGAGATCTGCGATATCATGAGGAAATACGACGTGTCGTTCTCGCTGGGCGACGGGCTGCGTCCGGGATCCAACGCGGACGCCAACGACGCAGCCCAATTCGGCGAGCTGGAGACGTTGGGTGAGCTGACGAAGGTGGCGTGGAACAAGGGTTGTCAGGTGATGATCGAGGGTCCCGGCCATGTGCCGATGCACAAGATCAAGATCAACATGGACAAGCAACTGCGCGAGTGCGGTGAGGCTCCATTCTACACCCTGGGGCCGCTGACCACGGATATTGCCCCTGGCTACGACCACATCACCAGCGCGATCGGTGCGGCAATGATCGGCTGGTACGGCACCGCCATGCTGTGCTACGTGACCCCAAAAGAACACCTTGGCCTGCCGAACCGCGACGATGTGAAGACTGGCGTGATCACCTACCGGATTGCCGCCCATGCCGCCGATCTGGCCAAGGGTCATCCGGCCGCCAAGCTGCGCGATGACGCTGTCAGCCGGGCTCGGTTTGAGTTTCGCTGGGAGGACCAGTTCAACCTTTCGCTCGATCCGGATACCGCGCGCTCATTCCACGATGAGACGCTGCCGAAGGAAGCGCACAAGGTGGCGCATTTTTGCTCCATGTGCGGCCCCAAGTTCTGCTCTATGAAGATTACTCAGGATCTGCGTGGGGAAGCCGAACGAATGGCCGGCATGGAGGCAAAGAGTGCCGAGTTCAGCGAAAGCGGAAAGGAAATCTATCTGCCGCAGCAGGCCGCCGAGTAGGAGCAAGACGACGGAATGACGGAACCCAGGGCAGCGTTGACGGCAATTGGTCAACTGGCAGATGCGGAGATCGACATCGGCAACGCCGCCTTGCAGTTTGCCCGCGTGGATGCGCCAGAAGCTGACTGGCAGGCCGCTGCGCAACATCTGTCGGATCTGGCAAGGTCGATTGTCAGGCGCTCCGCGCTGCTAGATGCGAGGGATCTGCCGGCACGCGCTGGACTGCTGGCCGATGTTCTTGCCGGCGAATTCGGCTACACCGGTGATCTGGAGACCTACGAAGATCCGGCAAACGCCAATCTGATTCGCGTGACGGAACGCCGACGAGGTCTGCCCGTGGCTCTGGGCGTGGTCTGGTTGCACACAGCCAGGGCCGCGGGCTGGGGAAGCCACGGTGTCGATTTCCCGTCGCACTTCCTGGTCGCGCTTGAGGGGCACAAGACACAGATCGTCGTCGACGTCTTCAGCAGCGGTCAAGTGATGTCGGCGCGAGAACTGCGAGCATTGTTGAAGCGCGTCGAGGGCGAGAAGGCCGAACTACGCCCAGGTCTGCTGCAACCCATGAGCACGCGGCGGGTGCTGCTACGGCTGCAAAACAACATAGTGACCAGACGGCTGGAAGCGGGAGATCTTCGCGGCGGCCTGCGCTGTACGGAAGATATGCTGCTGATTGCCCCGGATCAGGCGGAACTTTGGCGTCAGTCCGGCATTATGAACCAGCGGCTGGAGCAGGTTGCTGCTGCCCGGCACTGCTATCAGCAATTTCTCGCGCTGGTCCCGGAAGGCTCGGTCGCCCAGGGTGTGCGTGAGCAGTTGGATATTCTGAAATCGATGCTGAACTGATTGCTTGCCGGCGTTAGAGCGTGATCCGCGGAGGTGGTATCACACGGAGCGGTGAATCACGCGATCAAACAACGAGTTAGAGGGGGGTCCGTGAGCCAATGCGAACGGACACCGCTCTAGAGCGGCTTCGCGCAGGCTGGAATCGCGCAAACTCGCGATTCTGCGCGAGTAGCCGCGTGGAACGATGAGCGAGTGCGGTTCCACCCTCGGTGGAACCGCACTAGTGTCACCATCCCCGAGTCGACACAGGTTTGGGCAATCACGCCATCGCCCAGCCGCCATCGACCGGAAGATCCACCCCGGTGATCTGGCGCGACGCTGAAGAGGCGAGAAACAGACAGGCATTCGCCACATCTTCAGCATCCGTAATGCGGCGCAGTGCATATTCACTGGCGTGGCGTCCAACAGCCTCCTCTTCAGGGATCATCAGCTCTTGAGCCAATGTTGGGACAACTTTTGAGCGAAAGCGCTCGCCGTCCACCATGCCGGGCGCTACCAGGTTGACGTTGACACCAAATGGCCCAGCCTCCAGCGCCATCGACTTGGTCATGCCCCGCAGGCCCCATTTTGACGCAGAATAGGCCATTCGTCCGGCCCGTCCGCGCATGCCGAAGGTGCCGCCGACGTTGACGATCCTGCCTGACCGTTGGGCAATCATTCGGGGCAGGACGGCGCGCATCATGTTGAAGCAGCCTGTCATGTTCAGCGTAATGATCTCATCGAATTCAATCCGAGTGGTTTCCCAGCCGGTCTTGCCCATAGGGCCGGAGCCGCCGGCTACGCAGACCAAAATGTCGATGCGGTCAAGTTTCGCGATTGCCTGATCAACCAACGCCTGACAGCCATCGGTATCGGTCACGTCGCATTGCGCGGCGACCACCCGCCTGCCCAAGCTTCGCGCCTGCGCCGCAACCGGTTCGATGGCCGCAATATCACGGCCAGCCAGAACCAGGTCGCAGCCTTCACGGGCGAATGCACGGGTAATCGCTGCGCCCATGCCTTTCGCTGGACCTGTAATCAGACAGACCTTGCCGGTGAGATCGAGATCCATGTTTCGGCCACCGCCTTCCGCAGCATCCATCCCGCACTTCCGGGGAAATTATAATCCTGCTGGACCTGTCCTGGTCGCATCATCCAGCCGTTTCGTCATGTAAACCCGGTCAAACCCCTTCTCCTGTCGCCGATCGGTTTCGATGTAACCACGATGCCTGTAGAGCGAAATGTTCTCCGACATCAATGCGTTGGTATACAGCGTGATTGAATGCCATCCGCACCGCGCCGCCTCGGCCTCGGCAAAGTCGAGCAGTTGGCGGCCTATACCAGACCCTTGTCGGTCTGGTCGGACGGCTATGTTGTCGAGCAGGAAGCAGTCTGGTCCGTCTTGCAGTACCAGAATCCCGGCAATCTCGCCCGTCTGGTCAAGGACCCACACCTGTCCCGCGGCAGTTCGCATAGCGTAGTCGTCAAGCATCGGACCTGGTGGCGACCCGATCACCGCGACATAATGTTGATAGGCGCTTAGTACGACATCGCGGACTATCGCAGCCTCGGCAGACAGGGCTTTCCTGATCACTTCGTCGTCTCCGCCATTACGGTCTCGGCTGCAGGTTGCAGTGCCAATGTCTGCGCCAGACGCTCCAGCCGCCGCATCAGGCTTTCCCCTGCAAACACGCCAGTATTCTCTTGAAGCGCAAGAACCAGCCTCCCGGCTCCAACTCGCAATTCGGTTCCGGCCAGCAAGTCTTTGGTTCCAGCCGACAGCGTGTAGGCCAGCCGCAATGCGATCCCCAGCACTTCCGCATGGTTTGCGGTCTCAATATCCAGCAGCAGACGGGCAGGGCGCAGGAAAGCCGCGGTCGCTTCAGCGTCGTATCGCAGTGCGACTGCCAGAGCCAGGAAGGCGCGAGCATGATGATCGAGACCAATGCCAGGGTGCCAGAGCACCCGCAGGAAGGCCTGCTCGGCACGGAATTCAGGATGATCGTGACTGCCGATATCCGACATCCAGCAAAGTGCGGTCCGTAGGCGTTGCATTTGCGCGGTCTCTTCAGCAAAAAGCGGCTGGGTCCACTTCAGCAAGGCTGGTGGTAGCGAGGAATCGCGGCCATGCCGGACGGCCATATCCTGAGCAATGCTAAGCAGCGGATCCTGTTGCCGGATCTCGGCCGGCATCCGTCGCATGAACCAGCCTTCGCGCAGTCCACTGGCGCTGAACACGACTCGGCGGACATTTGTCGCGCGCAGCAATCGCCGCAACGCCACCGCGGCGAACGGCAAATCGTCGACCCGGCGCCTTGGCATACCCGGCAGCCGCTCAAGCACCTTGCGGTTCGCTGTGGAGATCAGCCCTGCCAGATCACGCGCTTCCTCCCGCCCGATCGTGTAGTGGTGCACCATGTTCAAAGGGTAGGCGGTCTGCGCCATGTGGATGCGGGCCAATGCTCGCCAGGCGCCCCCAACAAGATAAAGATCGCGATCGGCTGCCTGGGTTAGCCATGGCACGGTCTGCAACTCGGCTTCGGCAATGGCCCGCGCACGCACGGCATCGCCAGCCGACCGCTCAGCGAGCCGGATGACACCGAGCCGCAGGGTCTGAGACGGTCCGCGGGTGCCTTGTAACAGTTGGACGACCTCAAGCGAGCCACCGCCGATATCGGCCAACACCCCGTCCGCGAAGGGGATGCCGCACAACATGCCATCGGCAGAGAACGCCGCCTCCTCCGTGCCGGACAGGATGGTGATTGGCACGCCAGGCAGGCGTTCGCGCAGAGCCTGGACGAAGGCCGGACCGTTTTCGGCATCCCGCACTGCAGCCGTTGCTAGCACCTCAAGTGGTTCGGCGCGCATCGCCCGTGCCACCGCATGATAACGATGCATGACGGTCAGTGCCTGAGCCATGCCGTCTTCATTCAGACGTCCTGTTGTCTGCAATCCCCGGCCAAGGCGCAGCACGGCCTTCTCATTGAATACCGGCATTGGGTTCCGCGTGTGGCCTTCGTATACCACCAGCCGGACCGAGTTAGATCCAAGGTCGACGACGCCGCAGCGTGGCTGAGTGGTGGGCGGAAAAACGGGCATAATCAGTCCTGTGTCAGTCTGTCCTGGCGGCGCGGCATTTGCACGGGTGATGCCACAGCGGGTCCATGCAACGCAGATCCCCGGCCAGATAGAGACGGATTCGTCATGAAGTATTCATGCGCTGAAACGGGCTTACGGCCCGGCGGCACACGAGCCCATGCTCCATCTGTGTTCAGTTCCCAAGATTGCAGCGAGTCCTTCAGATTGATCACCATGATCTGGTCCAGCACCTGGGCATGAACTGTCGGATTATGGATTGGAACCAGGGTTTCAACCCGCCAATCCATGTTGCGCTCCATCCAGTCGGCGGAGCTGATGAATACTTTGGCATGACGGCTTGGCAGCAGATGACCATTACCAAAGGCATAGATGCGGCCATGTTCGAGGAATCGACCGACGATCGACTTGACCCGGATATTGTCTGACAAGCCTGCCACGCCAGGCCGCAGACAGCAGATCCCGCGTATCACCGCCATGACCTTCACCCCGGCACCGGAGGCCTCATACAACGCGTCGATCAGTTCCACATCGGTCAAGCTGTTCATTTTCAGCCAGATGCCGCCGGGTTTGTGCTCGCGGGCGAAGGCGATCTCCTTGTTGATCAGGGCCAGCAGCTTTGTCCGCGTGGTCAGCGGGCTGAAACCCAGTTCCTCCATGATCTCCGGCCTCGCATAGCCGGTCATGAAGTTGAACAAGCGGGCCGAGTCACGGGTCAGTGCCGGATCGGTGGTAAAGAAGCTTAGGTCGGTGTAGATGCGCGCCGTGATCGGATGATAGTTGCCGGTACCGAAGTGGGCGTAGGAACGGATGGCACCGGCTTCGCGCCGCACCACAAGCGACAGCTTGGCGTGCGTCTTTAGTTCCGTGAAACCATAGACGACCTGGACGCCGGCTGCTTCCATCCGCCTGGCCAGACGGATATTCGCTTCCTCATCAAAACGTGCCCGCAGCTCCACCATCGCGGTAACGGACTTGCCGGCATCGGCTGCCTCGATCAACGCGTTCACAATGGTGCTGTCGCGGCTGGTCCGATAGAGCGTCTGCTTGATGGCGATAACCGCCGGGTCCTGCGCCGCCTGGCGCAGGAACTGCACGACGACATCGAAGCTCTCATAGGGATGGTGGACGATAATATCCTTGGCACGAATGGCTGCGAAGCAGTCGCCGCCGAAATCGCGGATCCGCTCCGGAAACCGAGGTGTGTAGGGTGCGAAGAGCAGATCGTGCCGGTCATCGACGATCATCTGCTTCATGTCGGCCAGACCCAGCAGCGGCTGATCTTCGTGGATTTCGTCTGGTGCGGCATCGAGCTCGTCCACGACAAGCTCGCGCAGTTCGGGGGGCATTCCCGCGGCAATTTCCAGATGGATGGCCACACCGCGCCGGCGTCGTTTGAGGGCTGTTTCGTAGGATCGGACCAGATCCTCAGCTTCTTCCTCAAACTCGACGTCCGTATCGCGGATTAGCCGGAACAGCCCGTGGCCGACCAGCCGGAATCCTGGAAAGACCCTGCGCAGGAACAGCACAACCAGGTCGTCCAGCAGGATGAAGCGGATCGACTCACCCAGCTCGCCGGCCGGAAGGCGCACGAAACGCTCGATCTGGCTGGGCAGCGGCAGCAGTCCGCGCATGCTCTGACCATCGTCCTCCCGAACCAGGTGCAATGCCAGGACCAGGCCAAAGTTGGAGATGAATGGAAACGGATGCGCCGGATCAATCGCCAGCGGAGTCACCACGGGAAACACCCGCTCCATGAACCAAGCCTCAAGCCATTGCCGATCCGCCTCGCTTAAGCCTTCGGTCCCGCACAAGGCGACGTGCGCATGGCGCAGCAGCTCAAGCAGCTCCCTCAGGATGCGTTGCTGATCAGCCTGCAGCGCCTCGGCCCGTTGCTTGATGTCGGCTAGCTGTTGGGCTGCGGTACGGCCGTCAGCGGAAATCAACGTTCCACCCGACTTGGCCTGGCCAATCAAGGCGGCAACCCGCACGGAGTAGAACTCGTCCAGGTTGGAAGCGCTTATCGAGAGAAACCGCAGGCGTTCAAGCAGCGGATGATGAGTGTTCTCAGCTTCCTCCAGAACCCGATGATTGAAATCCAGCCAGGACAGCTCACGGTTGATGAATCGTTCTGGACTATCTCGCCTGACAACCGGTTCCGCCGCCTGGTCATGCGGGTGCGGCGTAGTTCTTGCCGGCTCTCGCTTTGCGGTCGCGGAATTGTCCGCCGTCGGCTTTTTGGTGGAGGCTCCACCGCGCTCAATCAGCTCTGCAGCATCGGCCTTGAGTCCCATCAATGCGGTCCCCTCGCAAAATCAAGCCTTAGCCTACAGGAAGCCGCGCGGTTGCGACGAGTGCCCGGCATACAGGTCACAGGAACCGTCAGGTTCGGCGGCTGAAAAGTTTGCGTCTGCCAGCACCTGCGCGGCGAACTGGCGGGTAATCGAAGCCCCCGAGGCGAGGCTCGCTCGGTCCAGCCGCGCCACAACCTCGCGCAGAACGGATGGCGAGCGGGGCACGCGAAGCAGCAGCCAGCTTTGCACCGCGCTAGGCACCGTCAATTGCCGCTCCGCCAACTGGTGCACCAGCAGCGCTGCCAACAGGTTGTCATCCGGAGGCCGGATCTCGACCGCGGTGATGGCGCGCAGGCGGCTGGAGAGATCAGGCAGACGGATCGGCCACCGGGAGGGGGCGGTGCGACTCGACAGCAGCACCAGCAGGGCACGATCGCGGGCGGTATTCAGCAGATGCAGCAATAGCTGCTCATCGAGGATCGTGTCGGCGTCATCAAGCGCGACTGCGCCTTGTAACGGTAAATCAGCCAGATCATTCAGCGTCGGGCCTGTTAGCCAGATCGCAGCGGTCCGCTTCGCCCACATGGTGAGCAGATGCGATTTGCCGCAGCCGCCCGGGCCGAACAGCGCCAGACGCCGGTCAGGCCAGGTGGTTGATAGCCATGCCAGCGCATCCTGGTTTGATTTGGCTGGAATGAAATCACGCGGGTCATACCGCGGCGACTGCTGGAAGGGCAGCGGCAACTGACGGCGTTCATGATCGAGCATCAGGCGGATGGCGGATCAAGGTAAAGCGGACTTGCAAGGTATCGCCGCAGCCAGAATCGCGCCAGCACACCGATTGTCGCCGCAACCGGGACTGCAAGCATGACCCCCAGAAAGCCGAAGGCGGCGCCCCCGGCGAACAGCGCGAAAATCACCCATACAGCCGGCAGCTCCACCCGGTCGCCCAGGAACCGCGGATAGATCACGTATCCCTCAAGTATCTGCCCGATGATCAGGACCGCGCCGACCACAGCCACCCCACGCCAGTGCGGGAACTGCGCCATCGCTAGCGCCAGGGCGGTGATGCCACCGGTGATCGAGCCAACATAGGGGATGAAGGACAACAGACCGGCCATCAATCCGACGATCAGCCCCAGATCAAGTCCCGCAACGGTCAGACTGGAAGCGTAATACAATGCCAGCAACAGGCAGCACATGGCTTGGCCACGCACCCAGGCGGACAGGATCCGGTCAACCTCGCGGGCCTGCGCCCGGATCACATCGCGATAGCGATACGGCAGCCAGGAGTTGATCATGCCCACCACGCGCGGCCAGTCGCGCAGCAGGTAGAAGCCGACAACAGGTGTGACGACGGCCAGCGACAGCAGGTTGAAGATGGCAAAACCGCCACCGATCAGTCCGGTCACCGTCGACAACAGAATGCTAAGCATGGATCCAGCCTGGCCGCTGATCAGATCCCGCAGCTTGTCGTTGACGACATCCTGGCCGAAATTCTCCTGCAGATGTGTCAGGACCTCGCGCGCCCAGCGCTGCACAAGCGTCGCATACTGCGGGATCCGATTTACCAGCAAGCTGATCTGCACGATCACCAAAGGATACAACAACAGCGCAAACAGCAGGATCAGGGCAATGACACCGGCGATCATCAGCAGTGCGGCCGCGCCACGATGAAGCCCCAGACGCGAGGCTCGGGTAGTGGGCGGGTCCAGACCGTACGCAAGTACCGCAGCGGCGACGAAAGGTGCAAGAACCGAGGCGAACAGTTGCAGCGCCAGCCATAACGCCACCAACAACCCGATGATCAACGCGAACCGCTGGGCGCGGGTCGCATGAAACACCGGTTTTACGGGAACAAGCGTTTCGGTCACCGGTTCGGCCACCGGCTCCGCCTGGGTCATTAGCTGGTCCTGGTCTGCGGGCGGCAAATCATTTCCCTCGAGCTGTATTCCAAACGTAAGCCGCGCCCGAGGCCATCGTGGTCACAACCACGCTCCAGGTCAGCACCATCACCAATCCGGGGATGCCCAGGCCAAAACCATCCTGTAGCAGGGTGGCGGCGATCAATACGATTTGCAACACAGTATTCAGCTTGGAAACAGCCAGGGGATGAATCGTCACCGCATGGCCGGAAACGGTCAAGACGACGACGCCTCCCACGATCAGGAGGTCGCGGAACACGACCAGAATTGCCAGCCATGCTGGTAGAAGGCCAACGGTGGCAAGCGTGATATACATGGTAACCAGCAGCGCCTTGTCGGCAACCGGATCCATCATGGCGCCAATCGGGTTGCCGCCGTAGCGCCGCGCCAGCCAGCCATCAAGTGCATCGGAAAATCCGGCTGCCACGAACAACAGGAACGCATCACCAGTCCGGTGAACCAGCACCAGCCAGAACGCCAGCGGCACGGCACACAGCCGGCTGAAGGTAATGATGTTCGCAAGGTTGACCAGGGACGCGGCGCCTTCCCGGACAGGTGGCGCACCATCAGGCATCTGGGTCCGCCCCCGCTGCCCGGATTGCAAACCCTGGCGTGCCCATGGTTTCTGTCTCTCCGCATCCATTGATGGGCGTAGGGGGACACAGGTTGCCATGACCAGCAGGGATTACCAAGGCGGCCCTTCGGCTCCGGGCGGCGGCCGGGACTATCGCGCGGCTGGCGTTGATATCAGCGCAGGGGATGCGCTGGTCGAGGCACTGAAGCCGCTGGCAAAGGCCACCGCGCGAGCCGGCGCAATTGGGGGGCTTGGCGGATTTGGTGCCCTGTTCGACTTGAAGGCGGCTGGGTTCATCGATCCGGTTCTGGTTTCAAGCACCGATGGTGTTGGGACGAAATTGAAAATTGCCATCGAGACCGGCGTTCATGACACCGTTGGCATCGACTTGGTGGCGATGTGCGTCAACGACCTGATCGTGCAAGGCGCGGAGCCGCTGTTCTTCCTGGATTATTTTGCAACCGGGCAGCTATTGGTTGAGCAGGCGCGTGCTGTCGTTGCTGGTATTGCCAGCGGCTGCAAAGCGGCCGGCTGCGCCCTTGTTGGCGGCGAGACGGCCGAAATGCCGAGCATGTACAGACAAGGTGATTACGATCTGGCCGGATTTGCGGTCGGTGCTGCCGAACGCGGCGATCTTCTGCCGCGTCGTGTGTCAGCCGGCGACCATGTGCTGGGTCTAAGCAGCAGCGGCTTACACTCCAATGGATTTTCCCTGGTTCGTCAGGTCGTGCAGGCCGGCGCCCAGGCGTGGGGGGCGCCAGCGCCTTTCGCGCCGGGTCAGACGCTGGGGCAGGCGCTGCTGACTCCCACGCGGATCTACGTCCCCGCAGTCCTGGCGTTGCATCGCGCTGGGCTATTGAAAGCAGCCGCGCATATCACCGGCGGCGGGTTGCCAGGTAATCTGCCACGGGTGCTACCCGAACATACGGTGGCCGTGCTTGCCGCCGATTGGCCGGTGCCGCCGGTTTTCGCCTGGCTTGCCGATGCCGGCGGGATAGACGCCAGCGAGATGCTGCGGGTGTTCAATTGCGGTATCGGCATGGCCCTGGTTGTAGAAGACCCTGAAGCGGCGGCCGACATCCTCCGCTCAGCCGGTGAAACCGTCAGCCACTTGGGTGTCATTAAAGCCGCCGCGGGTGCCGCGACGGTGCAGATCAATACGCCCACCGGCTGGCTGGGATGAGGCGGCGAACAGCGGTCCTGATCAGCGGCCGCGGCTCCAACATGGAGGCGCTTATCCGCGCGGCAGATGATCCGGCCTTCCCGGCCGAGATATCACTCGTGATCTCCAACCGCCCTGATGCGCCTGGCCTGACGACGGCGCGGACCGCAGGTGTCCCGGCAGTGGCGGTCGATCACCGCCTGTTCGGAGCAGACCGCGGTGGTCATGAGGCGGCTATCGATGCCGTGTTGCGGTCGGCTGACATCGAGCTGATCTGCCTGGCGGGCTACATGAGGTTGTTGACCGGCTTTCTGGTGGATGCCTGGCAGGGCCGCATGCTGAACATTCATCCCAGCCTGTTGCCTTCATTCCCGGGTCTTGGAACGCATGCGCGTGCCCTGGCAGCGGGGGTCAAACTGCACGGCTGCACCGTTCATCGGGTCACACAGGACATGGACGCGGGACCAATCATTGCCCAGGCGGCGGTCCCGGTGCTGCCGGGCGATGGTGTGGAGGATCTGGCTGGACGCGTTTTGCAGCAGGAACATGCCCTGTATCCAGCAGCCTTGGCCGCTGTTGCCAGCGGCGAGTGGGGAGGGTTGCCTGATGCGCGGGCGAACCTGCTCAATCCATTACCCTGGCGGCGGTCAGCGGATCTGTAGACGTGGCCGGTGGGCCGGACGGCTTTTGAAGTGGCTCAATGCTCGGGCTTATTGGGCATCTGAGGCTGGCTGGAGCGATGTTTGGTCAAGCCTTCAGGGATCAGCGGCGAACCACAAGCGGATTCTGCGACGGATTCGAGCCACCGTGGTCAGCCAGCCACTCTCACGTAATGATAAGATGCTCAGTTTGACGTAAAACAGGACGCCACCACCAGCGGACACCGACGTTTGAGTGAAGCAACAGCGCCAGTACGAAGCGATTGTTTGCATCCCATGCGAGCCGGCGGTGCGGATGTGCGGGATCACAGACAGGGCATGATACTCCACGGCGGTCGGTGTCCGGATCAGTGATTTGAACAGCACCAGTAACGCTTCTTCGGTTTCAGCCAATCGAATGTGTCGGCTGATGCTGTGGGACTGATAGCAGAACGCCAGCGATTCCTGACGGATCATGGAAGCGACGACCGCACGAACATTCTCGGCGGGCTCATTGATGTCCGAAAACACCGGAGAGATTCCATAGTCGTTTCGCATCATTCGTACAGCTTGCCGTGCGGTCGAACTGAATGGCAGCTCAAGAATCTCTGCGGCATCCTCGTGTATCGATTTCCACGGCGACTTATAGCCCTTCTCGAACAAGAACGAGTGGATCAGGTCGTGCTGATACGAATGGTCAACGGTGCCGACATAATAGCCTCGAATCTTTCCGCCGGTCAGCAACTCCAGGCATTTGTGGGATGTCAATGCCCAGCCGCAATCGACGATAGCGGCATCCGGTTCAGTCAAACGTAACGGCTTCAAGTAATCGATCAGCGTTGCTCGTTCTTCACGCGCGATGCGCGTCAACACGTCGCGGCACTGACGCAACGCCTTGACAAATCGCTCAACGTCCTCCGCGTCAAGAACTTCGGCATCGACGTCAATATGCGCCGCCAATGCCTCGATCAGGTCAGCTTCGTAAGCAACCTGCAGGCCCTTCACGACGTCGCAAGCAGAGACTCCAATTGCGGACTTTGCAATCGTTAGACATATGCCGTCGAAATCCAGTTCGAGCGTGGCCAAATAGCACATTCGCCGAGAGCTGTAGATGACCATGCGCTCGGCATCGCTTCCGACGGCCTGCAGAGCCTGCTCGATTAGGTATCCGTCGCGTGCCAGCAAGTAAAGGCGCTTTACGCCCGCGGTTTTGCGCAATTGGTCAACCCAGCGGGCAAATCCGGCTAGCATCGGGCCGGCGTACATCTGGCCGAATATTGCTTGTCCGTGGCATTCTGGCACAGCGGCGGCCCGGTTCGCGACATATGCCGCGACCGAGGATGCAAACAGGTTCGTATCCATTTCCAGCAGCTTGCAAAACGCTGCCTGGTTGTATCGAGGGTCGTTGCACACCCGTTGCAGATTGCTGGCGCAATGCCATGCCGCACATCCCGCGTCCAGCGCCGATTTAAAGTCCGACTCCAGGTTGTCGCCGATATGCAGTACTTTTTCGGGATCTAAATCATTGTCGGCAGCAACATAGCCAAACAAGTCACCTTTGTGCTTCGATTTACGCAGCTCGCCTGAAGCGTAAACGGCGGCTACCGGCAAATCCGCCGTTTGCAGCAAATTCCCGATAAAAGTCGCCGGCAGATAGACATCGGTTGTCGCAACAATGGTTTTCCCCGCAGTGACCGCAGCATCATAGATACAGCGGATGGCCGGATTGGGTCGTAGGACCAGCCGTTCTACTGCCAGCTCTAAAGACATGAGCCGTGAGGCTTTTTCCCGAAGCGACCCGGTTAACTCAGCGTAGATTTCTTCTAAAGTAACTTCCGGATGGTCTTCGGCATCCTGCTTGCGGATCCGCGCCCGGGCCTCGGCTGCCACCCGCAGTTGGTGGAAGTTCCTTATTCTTTCCTGTCTCGCTACGATTTCAAAGACATGATCCGGCTTGACGACACGCCTGATCAGCAGCGTGTCGAATACATCAAATGAAACGACTTCGCACTGATTGATCAGCGTGGATAAATTGAAGGCCAGATCAGACGATTGGGTGGGCGGCGCCGATACATCTTTCAGGAACAAATCAGTGCCTGAAACATCCATGGTCAATGCCTTTTTGTTAGACACTCAAGCTTGAGGGGGTCCTCTTGATGCCGTGGCGGCACAACAAAAGAGATTAAGGCCCTGTAAACTAACATCACCACCCTGTCATCACATTTTGCGACCTGGCTTGCAGCCATTCTACTGACAAAAAAAGATCCGCCACCGCCCACAACGTGGACGATGGCGGAACGTGCGGTAGAGCCTGTTCAGGCCGTTGGGTCAGCCGGACAGATTTGCGATCGCATGCCAGCCGTTTGTCGCGGTGCCGACATAGCTTGGTGATCCGCTGAGGGTGCCGTTTTTGATGGTCCAGTCTACCAGTGCACCACCTGCGTTGGTGACCATGATGTCTGTGGTTCCGTCTCCGTTGAAGTCGCCGGTTCCAAAGAACTTCCAGCCGTTGGTTGCGGTTCCGACGTAGGTTGGCGAGCCGCTTAATGTGCCGTTCTTCAGCGCCCAGGTGACCATATCACCCGCGGCATCGCTCAGCAGCAGGCCCGTTGTGCCTGGACCATCAAAGTTGCCGGCAGCGACGAACTTCCAGCCGTTGGTTGCCGTTCCGACGTAGACTGGTGAGCCGCTCAGTGTGCCGTTCTTCACACCCCACGTGACCATGTTGCCCGATCCGTCGGTCAACAGCAGATCAGTCGTCCCATCGCCGTTGAAGTCGCCGGTGGCGAGGAACTTCCAGCCGTTCGTCGCCGTGCCGATGTAGCTTGGTGAACCGGACAGCGTGCCGTTCTTTACCGACCAGTCAACAAGGTCGGCGTGGCTGTCTGTGACCAGGACGTCGGTCGTGCCGTCACCGTTGAAGTCACCGGTGCCGAGGAAGCTGTAGCCGGCGGTCGCCGTGCCAAGGTAGGTCGGAGACCCGGTTAGTGCGCCATTCTGCACTTTCCAGCTTACCATGTCGCCCGTGGCGTCGCCGACCAGCAGGCCGGTCGTCCCGGTGCCGTAGAAGTCGCCAGTTGCCAGGTAATTCCAGCCGTTCGTCGCTGTGGCAATGTAAGTCGGCAAACCTCCAAGTGTCCCGTTGTTGACGGGCCAAGCGACCAGCGAGCCGGATCCATTTTCCACCAGAACACCGCTCGTCGTTCCACCGAAGAATGCGTCCGAGGGATGGGACGTCGGTGTTGGCGTCGGCGTGGGTAGTGGAGTCGGCGTCGGTGTTGGCGTTGGAGCGGGCGTCGGCGTCGGCGTCGGAGTTGGTGTTGGGGTCGGTGTTGGCGTTGGCGTTGGTGTCGGAGTAGGCGTTGGTGTTGGCGTTGGTGTCGGAGTAGGCGTTGGCGTTGGCGTTGGCGTCGGCGTTGGGGTCGGAGTAGGCGTGGGTGTTGGGGTCGGAGTGGGCGTCGGTGTTGGTGTTGGGGTCGGAGTGGGCGTTGGGGTTGGAGTGGGCGTGGATGCCGCTACCGTAACGACGGAGCCGCTTGTGGTGAAACTGTCGGAGGCATCGTTGCTTGAGAGAGCCAACGACGCTACCGTTGTGGTGCCGTCCTGAACAACCAGCATCCCACCGCTGTATGCCGCGCTGGTTGCCGTAAAGCCCTGCAGCAAAATCTGGTCGCCGACCTGTGCGTTGATCGTGCCCGCAAAACTGCCAGGGGCGTCGATCTGCAGGATGTCGTCGCCGTTCATGACGATCGTCTGCCCGGGGGCGACGGCGTTGACCGCCAGCGTTGCGCCGGTTGTATCCAGTGTTCCAGCCTGGTTGTCGTAGTCAAAGGCGACCGTTCCGTTGCCGGACAAAGTTCCCGTGACGGTCAGTGTGCCGCCGAGCGCCATTAACGTCCCGTTATTGACGACGGCACTGGCGATCTGGGCATAGCCTTGTACGATGCCGCCGTTAATGTCGATCTCGCTGGTGGCAATGGTGCCGGCCTGTAGGTTCAGTATGCCATCGCCGTCCGAGGCGCCGTTAGCGCCGACCGTCAGCGTGTGGGTCGAGGTGAAATCCTCGCCCTGAAGAACGTCCAGGGTGCCGCCACCCGCGATGTCTTGCACCGACGTTTCGATGGAGGCATATCCGGTACCGGTCCATTCGTCGATTATGCCGCCGTTCAGCGTAAGCTCGGTCCAGCCGCCGCTGTTGGTGGAGTTCGGCTCGAGGGTCGGACCGTTGGCCGGACCCTCAATCGTGGTAATATTGACGATATTATTGTAGGTCGTACCACCCAGATAGATGGCGGCGCCCGGACCCTTTGCCTCATAGATGCCGTCGAACAGCGTTTGACCCGCTGCCGCCGTGCCGGTTATTTCGGCAATTGATGCCGTGTCGACTGTGACTGTTCCGGCAAGGGCCTGCAGATCATTGGTCACGTAGAAACCGTTTGTTCCGGTAACCAACAGGCTGCCTTCGACTTGGATGAAGCCGTTGGTCGTCCCGGCATTGACGATCTCGGCGTTGCTGCCATTGCTGACGTGCACGAATGTCTGCAGCGACCCATCTAATGTGTCGAGAATGCCGAGAGTGCCGGCAGGAAATATCAGCGTCCCGTCGAGCTCGAGCTCCGCCCCATTGTAAGGATACGAGTTGCTGCCGCTCAACGCCGTACCATCGGCGTTCATCGACAAGGTGTTGACGGTCTCGGTTTCGCCGGTTCCAATGGTCACAATATAGCCGCCGCTGGTCGCGCCGGGCGCCAGGGTTCCTGTCGGCGCATCAATGACGACGTCGGAGCCGCTGACGGGAACGGTGCCGGGTGTCCAGAATGTCCCGGTATTCCAGTCGCCGCTCTGATCCGTCGTCCAGCTATACGTTGTCATATTTACTTCCTCGAATCAGGCCGGAACTTTCTCAAACGGCCTGGCACGAGCGCCGGTGTGCAAACCAACGTTCGTCGCCTGCGGCCGCGCCAAAGCCCGAGCCCTGTTGTTGCGTTACGAAAATGCCAGTCGAGCGGAACCGGAAAGAGGTTACCGTGCTAAAAATAATGACGATACCGACCTGACATTGCAAATCAATTCGAGTTCAGATTGGTACGGCTGCAATACCTTTAAGGCGTATCGCTGTCCGGTGTGACAAATCAACCAACCGCTAGAACGGCAGGAACGAGTTACTAGATGGATGTTTTGCGTCCTATGATGACGCCAGCTTCAGGCTAGCCAGCCAACATCAAAGCAAGGGCAACCAAGCCGGAAATCCCATTACACTTTATCACCGAATAACGCCCGGGTAAAGCACAAATCAATGCGGATCGTCGATATGCGTCGCAAACGGTTAGTCGAAGGTCTCGGTCGCTTCCGGCTGGCGAACCGCAACGGATTGCTGGTCTTCCATCGCCGTAAAATGGCTCTACCGTATGCGCTTGTCGTCCGGCGCAGAGGTCATGGCATCGATGTCAGCCTCGGAATATCCGGCCTCTGCCAGAATCTCCTGTGTATGCTGACCCAGCGCCGGCCACAGGCGATGAACGTTCGCGGGCGTTTCTGAAAAACGCGCTGGTATTGCCGGCACGGCCACATCGCCCTCGATGGGATGATCGTATCGTTGGAAGTAGCCCGTTTCTCGCAAGTACGGGTCGGAAAACAGGTCATCCAGGCCATTGGCCTTGCCACAAGGAATATCCGCCGGCTGCAGCTCCGCCAGCCACTCGTCGGTGGTCCGCTGCTGCATCCCCGCCGTCAGCGTGCCATAAAGCGCGTCAATGTTTGCCGATCGTGCCTGAACAGAACTGAAACGCGGGTCATCCCGCAACTCCGGCACGCCCATGGCCGCGAACAACTTGCCCCACTGGGCGTCGCTATGGGCGATCACACTGATGAAGCCGTCCTTGGTTTGATAGGGCCGGCGATGCGGCGTCAGCATCCGCGGATAGCCGAGACCCTTCTCCGGCTCGCCCAATGTCCCGTGCCAAAGGTGTTCGATCAGCATGAATGACAGAATGGTTTCCATCATCGGCAGATGGATTTCCTGGCCTTGACCGGTTCGCTCCCGATGGAACAACGCCATGCCGATCATCGAGGCCAAGCTGGCGCCGGTCAGCTTGTCCACCAGGACCGTCGGAACATAACGCGGCGCGCCATCGGGGCCAGCGTTGAGGGCTGCAACGCCCGATACGCCCTGGATCAGGTCGTCATACGCCGGAAACTCCTGCAGTGAGCTGCCTTTGCGAAAGCCGCTGGCGCAGGCATAGATCAGCTTTGGGTTAATCGCGGACAGCGCCCCATAGTCAAAGCCCAGGCGCGATGCAGCACCAATCCGCATATTGTGCACGAACACGTCGGCGGTCTGAACCAGCCGTAGGACTGCCTGCCGAGCCGCGGGCTTCTTCAGATCCAGCGACAGGCTGCGTTTGTTGCGATTCAGGTTGGCGAAGTAGCTTCCCATGCCATCGGTCCGGGAAGGACCAATCAATCGCGTTGAGTCGCCCGCCGTCGTCTCAACCTTGATCACGTCCGCGCCCATGTCACCCAGAATTTGCGTGCAGTAGGGGCCCAGAACGACCGTCGTTATGTCAACGACCCGGATACCAGAAAGCGGACCAGTTGGTTGCGTCACCGCGGCTGCCCCATCATGCGCGGGAAGCATCGCCGCGACATGCGGCTTTGGCAATCGCCTCGGCGAATCGTCGCCCCAGGCGGCGTCCTGCCTACGTGGCTGCGATACCCATCGCCCGTCGCATAAAGGTCCGCTTCATGGGGCCAATCTGATTGACACCACTCATGCCAACATCCCGCACCAGACGGACCGCGGTGCGATCCGTGCTGAAAAGCCTCTCAAGACCGTCGGTCATCCCAAACATCAGCAGATTGTCCGACCGACGGATACGCTGATATGCGGCGAGCAGATGCGTGCTGCCGACATCCTCGCTCACCTCATGCGCCTCGATCACCAGCGCAGCCAATGCGAGGGCATCGCGGAACCCAAGGTTGAGTCCCTGTCCTGCAATCGGGTGGATGCCATGCGCGGCATCCCCCACCAACGCCAGCCGGTGATCAACGTAGCGACGGGCAATCATAGCCGACAGGTCGTAGCTCCATCGTCGGCCCACCGTGTGGATGGCACCAAGGTGCGATCCCAGCCGGCGGCCAACCTCACGGGCCAGGCGTTTATCATCCAGCTTCAAAAATGCTGCTGCGTCAGCCGACCGCTCGGTCCAGACAATTGCGGAAACGTGGGGCGCGCCGCCTGGCTGCGCATCGGCACTTGGGCCCATCGGCAGGGCGGCAAACGGGCCGGCTGGCAGAAAATGCTCCAGCGCCACGTCATGGTGCGGGCGTTCATGTGCAACAGCACAGACGATCGCGGTCTGATGATAGGGGATCCGCGTGACCTCAATGCCAGCTTCGTTGCGCAATGGCGAATTTCGCCCCTCCGCGGCAACAATCAGGTCGCAGGCGATCAGGTCGCCTGACTCCAAACGCACCATGACGCGGTCTGTCGATCTTTCGATCGCGGCTTTCGCCGGCGCGAACAGGTGTAAGTCAGGCTGAGCAACGAAGCGGCGGTTCAAGGTCTTGCGTAAGGACCGGGCCTCGACCATCCAGCCGAACGGGCGTGGCTCGATGCCCGCCTTCTGGTGGTCGAAGTGAAGGTGCAGCCGTGAGGGCGGACGGCCGACGCGCCCATCACTCACGCGTATATCGCGAATCGGGTTGGGTGGCACATCCAGCCCATCCCAAAGCCCGGCCTCTTCCAGCAGTACCCGCGACCCGGCCGCGATGGCATAGGCTCGGCCATCAAATGTTGGATTCTCCATCGGTGACAACGCGGCCTGATCGATCAGCGCCACGCTCACACCCGCCGCTGCCAGCCGACAGGCGAGTGTGCCGCCAACTGGCCCCGCGCCAATGATACAGACCTGGACATTCAGCATCTGCGGTGTCAACCGGCCGGCTTGACGGAGCCATTCCATGTAGAGGCCGGCGGAGGCGACCCTGTAGCGGGGTTCCATCGGCCGGACTTTTTCAGTGCGTCCGCGACCTCCTTCGGCATGTAGGTTTCATCGTGCTTTGCCAGAACCTCAGAGGCCCGGAATACGCCGTTCGTCTGCTCGACGCCCAGAATTACGACACCCTGACCCTCCCGAAACAAGTCAGGAAGGATGCCCTTGAAGACGACGGGAACACTTGCCTTGCCATCAGTGACCCGAAACTGAGCGCCAGCTTGCCCGCCAGAGGATTTCTCGACCGTACCCTGCTCCACCAGCCCGCCAAGGCGCATCTGGCGGCCGTTTGGCGCGGCTTTGGACAGATCGGATGGTGAAACGAAGAAAACCAGGTTGTCACTGAACGCGGATAAGCTCAGAGCTGTCGCGGAAGCCAGGCCCGTCCCGCAGACCAGCAGCAACAGCAGACGCCGCTTCTTCCGCGTCATGTCACACCTCGCTTCCGCCGCGGATCAACCACCAACAGCCGCCGCTGGGCGGTGCGGGTCCTGAGCAAACTTTCGACAGAGAAGTACAACGGTACCACCACCGCGATGACATAGGCTGCCGTTATATACCCCAGATGCGTCATGACAGCGTCTCATCCGCATGGGCTGCTGAGGCCTGTGCCATCAGCAACGAGCGAATACGTCGCTCCATCACTGCAGCACGCGTTCGCGCAATGGTGATAGCGGCGAACAGCAAGGTGAAACCTATGGCCGAGAACAGCAGCGGCCATAACATGCTGCTGGCAATAGTTGGTGCACCGGTCAGGCCGATCGAAGCGGGCTGATGCAAGGTGTTCCACCAGTCGACGCTGAATTTGATGATTGGCAGGTTGATCACGCCAACGAGCGCAAGGATAGCCCCAGCCCGGTAGCCTCGCGTCGGGTCGTCGAAGGCGCGTACTAATGCGATATGGCCTAGATAGAGCAGAAGCAAAACAAAAACCGATGTTAGGCGGGCGTCCCAAACCCACCAGGTGCCCCAGGTTGGTTTGCCCCACAGGCTGCCGGTTGCCAGACAAACTGCCGTAAAGCCAGCTCCCACCGGGCCAACTTCCACCGCTGCCAGATCGGCCAGCGGATGCCGCCAAATGAGCGAGATGAAGCTGCAAACCGCCAATGTAAAGTAGCCGGCCGATGCCAGCCAGGCGAACGGGACGTGCACATACATGATGCGCACCGTATCGCCTTGCTGCCAATCGTCCGGTGTGAACAACAATCCCCAGGTAAGACTCGCCACCGTGATCAGGCCGCCTGACCAGAACAGCCACGGCAGCACCTTGCCCGACAGCCTCAGGAACTGGCCCGGATTGGCGAACCGATGCAGCGTCCGCCCCGCCCGGGGCAATGCTACGGAAGAGCGTGCGACCACAGACGTCCTCTACCTCATTTGGCTTAAGCTGCGAAGCCAGATACACATAGTATGACCGGGTGGCGTTCAAGCGGCATTCGGGCTTCAACCGGAATGCAGGCAAGTGCCGCTAGAGCCAGCCCAAGACATTGAACGTGGCCGCTTGACGGTGGCAAATTTGGTCATGCCGCCGCGTCCACCATGCTGGTGTTCCCGCCGCAGCGTTGAGGAGGGGTGGTGACGGGATACTGGTTGGTGAAATCGGAACCGGACGCGTTCTCATGGGATCAGCAAGTCGCCAACAGGGTTGAGCCATGGACAGGGGTACGCAATCACACTGCCAAGAACAACCTTAAGGCGATGCGCTTGGGCGATCTCGCGTTCTTCTATCACTCGAACATCGGCAAGCAGATTGTCGGGGTCGTCGAGGTGGCGCGGGAGGCGTATCCTGATCCAACCGCGAAAACTGGCGATTGGGTTTGTGTGGACATGAAGGCCGTCCGGCCGATGCCCAAACCCGTCGCCCTGGTTGACATCAAGGCTGATCCCGGCTTCGCCGACATGATACTGGTACGCCAATCCCGCCTGTCGATCGTGCCTATCTCGAAGCCTCATTGGGACAAGATCTGCAGGATGGGCGGATGGAAGAGGTGAAGCTACCGGGCGACCGCATCTTGGGGACATTTGACGAGATCCCGCAGAATGGCGCGAAAGGTTTTCCTGGACCGGATGGCACGTTCACCGGGATAGTTGTGATCCGCCAGGGCGATCAGATCTATGCCTATCAGAACGCCTGCCCGCATATCGGCACGCCGTTAGACTGGTTCCCAGACCGCTTTCTTTCAGAAGATGGGCAGCGGCTTGTCTGTGCGACTCACGGCGCCGAGTTCACAATAGACACCGGGGCGTGTATTTCAGGCCCATGCCAAGGTGACCATCTCGAGCCAGTCGATGTCGTCGTTCGGGATGGCGTCATCCTGATCGCTGAGGGCAAATAAGGCTGGTCTTGCTGACACGAGGAAGCTGGCCAGGGCAGGAAGGAAGCAGTCCGTGGAAAACAAAACATCAGGTCAGGAACAGGTTTTTCCGGTTAAGCCCGAGTTCGCCAACAGCGCCCATCTGACGACTGCCGGCTATCAAGCGGCATATGAACAGGCCGCGGCGGAGCCAGAGGTCTTCTGGGCAAAGCAGGCCGATCGCATCGCCTGGATGAAATTCCCGACCAGGATCAAGAACACAACGTTCTCTGGCGATGTCTCTATCAAGTGGTTTGAGGACGGTTCGCTCAACGCCTCGGTTTCATGCCTTGATCGGCATCTGGCGGAACGGGCGGACGCGACAGCGATCATCTGGGAAGGGGACGATCCTGCCAGCAGCCGTCACGTGAGCTATCGTCAGCTCCACGATCAGGTTTGCCGGCTGGCAAATGCAATGAAGACGCTGGGCGTCAAGCGCGGTGACCGGGTGACGATATACCTGCCAATGGTTCCGGAAGCCGCAGTGGCGATGTTGGCTTGCGCACGCATTGGTGCCATCCACTCGGTAGTTTTCGGCGGCTTTTCTCCTGACAGCCTGGCAAATCGTATCCAGGATTGCGGCTCTAACCTGCTAATCACTGCTGATGAGGGCAGGCGAGGCGGTCGGGCAGTCAGCCTCAAAGTCAACGCAGACGCCGCCTTGAGGTCTTGCCCCAGCGTTCGCGACGTGATCGTGGTGACGGTGACCGGAGCCGACGTGGCGCATGCGCCGGGTCGCGATCACGATTATACTGCTTTGCTTGAGGCCGCCTCGCCAGACTGCCCGCCCGAGCCCATGGCGGCGGAAGATCCGTTGTTCATCCTGTATACCTCAGGCAGTACCGGCAAGCCGAAAGGCGTTCTGCACACCACCGCCGGCTACCTCGTCTGGGCCAGCTATACCCACGCCAACGTGTTCAACTATACGCCGGGTGAGGTCTATTGGTGCACTGCGGATGTCGGTTGGGTCACCGGCCACACTTATATCCTTTATGGTCCGCTCGCGAACGGCGCCACAACCCTGATGTTCGAAGGCATTCCGAACTATCCGGACAGTAGCCGGTTCTGGCAGGTTGTCGACAAGCATCAGGTCAACATCTTCTATACCGCTCCGACCGCGATCCGCGCCTTGATGCGTGACGGGGTGGGACCGGTGAAAAAGACCTCGCGCGCGTCGCTGCGCTTGCTGGGAAGCGTCGGCGAACCGATTAATCCGGAGGCGTGGCTGTGGTACTACAACATCGTTGGTGAGAAGCGCTGCCCGATCGTCGATACGTGGTGGCAGACCGAAACCGGCGGTATTCTGATCAGTCCGCTGCCAGGGGTAACGGACTTGAAGCCCGGTTCTGCGACCCTGCCGTTACCAGGCGTGCAGCCGCTGCTGGTCGACGCCGAGGGCAACGAACTGACAGGCGCGGCCGAGGGCAATTTGTGTATCAGGGACGCGTGGCCAGGAATGATGCGCACTGTCTTCGGCGACCATGAACGGTTCGTTCAGACATACTTCTCGACCTTCAAGAACCTTTATTTCACCGGTGATGGTGCGCGTCGGGACGCCGATGGCTATTACTGGATTACCGGGCGGGTTGATGATGTGATCAACGTGTCGGGTCACCGCATGGGGACTGCCGAGGTGGAAAGCGCTTTGGCCTCGCATCCGAAAGTGGCTGAAGCCGCGGTCGTCGGTTTTCCGCACGATCTCAAAGGTCAAGGGATCTACGCCTACGTCACCCTGGTGGCGAATGAGGAGCCATCGGAGGCATTGCGCAAGGAACTGGTGACGTGGGTACGGAAGGAAATCGGCCCCATTGCCTCCCCCGATGCCATCCAGTGGGCCAGCAGTCTCCCAAAGACGCGCAGCGGCAAGATTATGCGGCGAATTCTGCGCAAGATCGCGGCGAACGAACTGGAAGCAATGGGCGACACGTCAACCTTAGCCGACCCGGGGGTTGTCGCGGAGCTGATAGAAAATCGCGTGGACTGAGCATCTCTCGCATGCTGAGCGCGAGGGATTGCTTGCAATCCCTACCAAGCCGCGATTGCTCGGAAGCGCAGTCGCTGCAGCCGGCAGTGAACCGCAGCCGGGAGGCAAACGGCAGCGGCACCACCTGGCGGCAACCGCACGTTGAGATCGACGGCTAGCCGATATTCCGCCACCGCTCGAGGCTCGCGTCAAAGTGGCTGGGATGGCTCGCCTCGATGATTTCAATGATGCGCTCCACATCCGCCTGGGCCGGTTGAAGCGTCAGTATCGCACTGCCACTTTGCGCGGCGTCGCGGGTGGCGGCATTGCTATCCTCGGGCATCAGCGCCTCACGCACCCTTGCGACGATCCCTTTGTCGTCCGGTGCCAGCCGATCTTTAATGTTGGCGCTTTCCGTCGCTTTGTTGACGATCCGGATGCGGTCGGCGGCGATTCCTGCCTCGATCAGACGATCGCGTGCAGCCTCTGCGAGCGCTGCATCTGGGAAAGCTGCTTCCATTTGCCGATCATCGAGATCCGCCTCTGGCGTGTGCAGCGGCCCATTGATGGTTGTGGGGTTCTGGTCGGTCACGGCAAACTCCTTCGCTCCTCCTCAAACAGAGGAACGCTCTTAAGGTTGCGCTTCAACCGCGTCCGGCGAGGTATGCCGATCCTTTGATGGGAGCGGATGGGCCAAACTCGCGGATCGGTCGTCCGCGCCGCGGAGGGGCACCAGATGGGATAGGAAAAGCTCTGCACATGCTCGCCATGAAAAGCGTTCGGCATGCAGGCGGCATGCTGTCCGATCGGCATCCAGTGCCTCCATCGCCGCGACACGAAGGTCGGTATTGATAGCCCCGATCTTGCCATCGGCGCTCCGCAGCACGTCCTTTGGGCCGGTCACCGGGAAGGCTGCCACGGGTGTGCCACACGCCAGCGCTTCAAGAATAACCAGTCCAAACGTATCGGTCTGGCTGGGGAAGACAAACACGTCTCCACCCGCATAAGACCGCGCAAGAGGCTCACCGTGCCGTGGTCCTGTAAAGGTGACGTACGGATAGTCTTTCTGCAGCGAGGCCAGTTGCGGCCCTCCGCCAACAACGACTTTCGAGCCCGGCAGATCGAGATCCAGGAAGGCGGTAATGTTCTTTTCTACCGCCACCCGGCCGATATAAATGAAAATGGGTCCCGGAAGATGCTTGAACTCCGTCTTCGGGTATGGCTTGAACAACTCCAGGTCGACGCCGCGTGACCAGGTTCGGATGTTTTTAAAGCCGCGTGCAGCCAGATCATCACGCATCGACTGTGTCGCGACCATGGTCCCTTGCCCGGCGCCATGAAACCGTCGCAACCATGCATAGACTGGTCCGACCGGCAGCCCGATCCGAGCCTTTACATACTCGGCGAAGCGGGTGTGGAACGCAGTCGTAAATGCTAGATCTGAACGCCGAGCCCAGCCGCGCGCGGCAAGCCCCAGCGGCCCTTCGGTCGAGATGTGCATGGCGTCGGGATTGAACGCCATCGCGTGTTCGATCAAGCGCCGCTTTGGCAGCACCGACAGCGCGATGTCGGGATAGGTGGGGCAGGGAATGGTGCGAAACTGGTTGGGGCTGATCACCTCGACGACGTGACCCATCCTTCTCAGCTCCTGCACCACGGTCATCTGGGTGCGGACAACGCCATTGACCTGCGGCGTCCAGGCGTCGGTGACGATCAATATGCGATAAGATGCCGCAGGCGGAAGCATTTCGGGCCTATACGGTCATGACCAAGATTCAGGCGGTTTCCGTAACCCTGGTCTGTGGCGACGTGAAGAATGAGAGCCGGTTCACGACCGCCCAGTCGATCAATTCAAGCCTTCCGTCATGATGTTCCACAAGCGCGGTACAGCTTTCCACCCAATCGCCGTCGTTCAGATACAGAACGCCATTGACCTCTCGAACTTCAGCATGGTGGATATGCCCGCAGACCACACCATCATACCCACGACGTCTTGCCTCCGAGGCGAGGGCGGATTCGAATCGGTCAATGGCCTTGACCGCCTCCTTGACTTGTCGCTTCAGCCAGGCGGACAGCGACCAATAAGGATAGCCGAGCCGCCGTCGGACCGCGTTGAACCATCGGTTGACAACAAGTGCCGTTGTGTAGGCCCAGTCACCCAGCAGAGCGAGGAACTTGGCATAGCGAACCACGCTGTCGAACTCGTCGCCGTGCATGATCAGGAGTCGCTTGCCGTCCGCGGTCGTGTGCTCCGTCTCCCGGCGCATCTTGATGCCGCAGATCTCGAGTCCAATGGGCAACCACTGGCGGAACATCTCGTCGTGGTTGCCAGGGATGTAAGTCACCTCGGTGCCGGTGCGTGCATAGTGCACGATCTGCTTCAGCACTTCATCGTGGCTTTCGTCCCAGTACCATGATTTGCGTAGCCGCCAACCGTCAATAATGTCACCTACAAGAAACAGATGATGACAGCTTGACTGGCGCAAGAAGTCCGCCAGAAATTCGCTGCGGCATCCCCGTGTGCCCAGATGCGTGTCTGAAATGAAGATGCTCCGGTACACGGGCGACACGCCGATCTGGGACATGGCATTCATTTAGATTCGCATTTCCAGATTGTCATTCGTGGTGCACCTGATACTGTTCTTCCCGGTTGGAAAAAGTTAAAATTCCATGACGCTGGCGGAGCGTCTTGAATTTAACAGAAATGTTTATCTTGTCATTGAGCTGTCACGAGTTTGGAATATTTTCGTGGCAGTCAGGTGCTTTTATTCGGAACCGATCTCGATCCGCCGATGATTATCGTTTTCAATCCGGTCGCAGGACGTCGGCGCGCGCAACTTTTGTGGCGTGTGCTCGATGTCTTGGTCGCCAATGGCGTGCGTCTTGACCTGGCGGAAACTCATCGCGCCGGCCATGCCGAGGCACTGGCACGAGAAGCAGCCCGGCGCGGCGAGCAAATGGTTGTTGCCGCGGGCGGTGATGGAACAATCGCCGAAGTTGCCAACGGCTTGATGGGAACGAAGGCTCGCCTGGGGGTCATACCTCTCGGAACCGCCAACGTGCTGGCACGCGAACTGCAACTGCCGTTCGCCCCTAAATCAGTGGCCGCTGCCTTGGCTTTCGGACGCACTTGCACGTTGTGGCCCGGCCAGGCTAGCACACCTGACGGCGCCAGACTGTTCGTGCAGATGCTTGGCGTCGGCTTCGATGCCCAGGTCGTCCACAACCTGTCTTTTCCCCTGAAGAAAGCTTTCGGCAAAGGTGCATACGTCCTGCAGTCCGTGCGGGAACTGGTGCGATACAAGTTTCCCACCATCCGGATGCGCATTGACGATATCGAAACCGAGGCCGCGAGCGTTATTGTCAGTAAAGGCTGCTTGTACGGCGGCAATTTTCGAGTTGCGAGGGATGCCGTACCGGCGAATCCGGGCTTCTCCGTGATCCTGTTTGATCGATCGGGTCCAATCGCGGCAATGATGTATGGCGCTGCATTGCCGCTCAATCTTCTTGGGCACGCACCCGGGGTGCGGCATATCCGCGCCCAACGAATCGATTTTCTGCAGAACGAGGATGTCCCGGCGCAGACCGATGGCGATCGGGCGGGATTTGTGCCCCTATGGGTGGCCGACGCACCTGAACCAATTCAGGTTGTTGTTGGCTAGACTAGAGCGGTTTCGCGCAAGCTGGAATTGCGCAAAAGCGCGATTCTGCGCGAGTAGCCGCGTGAAGCAATGAGCGAGAGCGGTTCCATCCTCGGTGGAACCGCTCTCGAGCCAACAGTCCCTCTCAGAATTGCCTCAACAGGCGATTAATATAGTCAAGTTCCTGCCTTGGGCGTTCTTGATCTGCACCACGACGGCGCAATTCTTCCTCGATCGCCTGGGTGCGTTGCCGCTCACGCTCCTCAGGCACCGCTACGTTGGCGTTATCGGTCGAGTTGCCCTGGTTCGAGCGACCCAGCGGATCGCGCCCGCCTGGGTCAGCGCGATCGGGTGACCCAGGCATCGGTCCGCCACGCGCGTCCCCTCGCCCGCCATCCTGCATCATCATGCCCATGGCACCCTCACTGCCGTCCTGGTCGCCGTCGTCACTGTCCTGACCCTGTCCGGGTTGCTGACCCATCTTGGCCATCGCCTGGCTCATCTCCCGGTTGCCCTTCTGCAGGGCCGCGATTGCCTGCTGCTGCAAGGTTCCGGCAGCGTCGTCATGTCCCTCGTTCAATTGCGCCGCCGAGTCCCGCATCGCCTGGTCAGCCTCGCCAAGGCCGGGCGAAGCCTCACCACTGAGGTCGGTGAATTGCTGCATCAATTCGCCCAGAGCACGTCTCAGCGCCTGCTGTGTTCGGCTATCTGCCTCCCGCTGGGCTGCCGGATCGCTTTGCGGCGCGTTCGCTCCTTCGCGTTGTTGCGCATGATCGAGCAGATTTCCCTCCCGACCGATCAGATCCTGCACCACGCTCTGCTGACGCTTGCCGCGCTGGCGCTTCCCGTCAGCCTGCTTGGCATCGCCTTTCTGCGTGCGGGCGTTGCGCAACTGGTCCAGCATCCGCTCCAACTGGGCCATCTGCTGCTGTGCATCTGCCATTCGGCCTTCCTTGGCGGCTTCCTTCGCCTGCTCGGCCAGTTTCTGCATATCCTGGTCCGAGAGCTGCATTGCCTTTGGATCAAACGGCATGACGCTGTCGTTGTGCTTTGCCTCCTCCAGCAATGCGCGCATGTGCCGGTCGATGGCTTGGCGCAACTCGTCCAGCTTCTTCGTCAGTTCCTGCCGGTTTTCCTGGCTGGGCTGCTGCTGTGCCTTGTCCATTGCATCACGTGCCGCCTGACGAGCTTCCTCCAGCGATTTGGCGCTTTGTTCTGTCTGCCCCTCCTCCATGTGCAGCGCGAGTTGCCACATCATGTCCTGCACCTCCGGCACCACGCTGTCGTCATGGTTCCGGACCAATCCGTAGTAGATCCCACTCAGGACGGTAAAGGCGCCCAGGTCGCCCGCGAACAACTGCGGCTGCTGCAGCAGTCCGTCCAGCACCTCAAGCGCGTCATCGCGATCGTCCGGATGCAGGCTCAGGGTTTTTCGCGCTGCTATCAGCAAGCGCGCAACGGGATTGTGGAAGGGCCGCTCCGGCAAATCGAAAGCTGCATCGCCGCTGTTGCCGGTCTGGCCTGCAGCGTCGCGTCCAACCAAACGGCCAACCACCGGCAAACCTGCCCATGGGTGGGCCGTCAGATCAGGTTGGCTAAGCCCGTGCGTCGATTTTGCGGAGCTGCCCGGGATGGGAATATTGATAACCAAAGGCGGTGCCTTTGGCCGGTCCCGCAGCCGGAGTTCCGCTTGCAGACTGGTGACGCCGTAATCGTCGAAGACCTGCCAGGGCAGCCGTATCTGCTGACTGGACGGCTGGCGGCCAGGATTGTCTCCCCAGGCGACAGTCGGCGGTTGGTCCGCAAGCACCGTTAGCGTCCAAACAGCAAGGCTGCCGCCATCGCGTCTGACCGTCAGCAGGCCACCGTGCGTCAGGTCTCTATCGGCTTGGAAGCTGTCATGGTCCAGGGCATTGAAAGGTGCTGTCTGGTCGTCGAGCGAAAGAGCGGGTGTGCTGCCGCCGCCTGAGACGTTTACCGTCAGATGTGAAGCGGCAGGTACAGCGACATTTCCGCCATCGGTTTTAAGGAAGATTGGCGCGATGCGGGTATAGGCGGGCGGCGTTATCCAGGCCTGCAGCTCTGTTGCCGGTGCGGCAGCGGCCGTCGGCAACGAAGGCCTCAGCGCCGCATACAGCCGCGCTGGAGCATCCGTGTTTGCAATCGCAAGACAAGCCAAAAGGGCTAGCAGTAAGCCGTAGCGCAGTGCGCGCGGATCACGCCGCGCAAGTCCAGGCCGTGGTAGACCGACCTGAAGCCGGTCGATCTGGGCAAATGCACGTGCTACGTGCGCCTGCCAGAGGGCAAGACCTACCCCGTCGCCCACTGAAGGCTTGTCGCTGAGCACAGACAACGGCCGATGGATCAGGCCGGACTGCGTCTCCAACCGGCGATCGGCCGCGCGGTGATCCGGTAACCGGATTGTATAAAGTCCGTATACCAGCAGGATGCCCACCGCCAGCAGGACCAGTGCAAGCAGCCCGAAATGTAGCCAGGATGGCAGTAGCGGCGGGATGTTCAGCAATGCGAGGCACAGGAAGACGCCAACCACCGCAAGCGGCGGCCAAAGCGCCGGCCACACAGCCTCAAACAGGATTGCCGCACGCGCCAGCAGGCGGCGCCCGGCGAGCCGGCGCGACAACTGCGCCGGATCGGTCATGGTGGCAGCTTTTCTGTCTGCCAAAGCTGTTCCATCCGTTGTCGATCACGTATGACCGACCAGCGTCCGCCGTCAACCCATGCCTCAGCCGCCAACGGACGCGCATTGTAGGTCGAACTCATGACCCGACCATAAGCCCCCGTGTCCAGAATTGCCACGCGTGCATCACGTGCCAGAGATGGAAGCGCCCGGTTTCGCGCAAACGTGTCGCCGCTCTCGCAGACCGGACCGACGATCGTATAGTCAACAGCGGGCGCCGCTGCGTCGGCTGCCGACAGCGGCACGATGCCATGCCAGGCGTCATACATGGCGGGGCGGATCAGGTCGTTCATCGCCGCGTCCAGCACAATCAGCGGCTGGAAAAGCGTCTGCTTTACCAACATGACTGATGCCAGCAGCAGCCCCGCCGGCCCCACCAGCCAGCGGCCAGGCTCAATCGCCAGGCGGACATCCAGACTGTGGAAAGCCTGGTGCATCGCTGCGGCCAGTCCAGCGGGTGATGGCGCCGGCTGGTTGCGGTAGGGGATGCCCAGGCCTCCACCACAGTCGACGGACTCGACGCGAAAGCCCTGCTGGCGCAGGCGACGCACCAGATCAGCAAGCTTTTGGAAGGCGTCGCGGTAAGGTGCCAGCCCGAGGATCTGGCTGCCGATATGGGTTGCCAGACCAATCGGCGTGATCCCCGGCATGGCAGCCGCCTTCGCATAGAGTTCCGCCGCCTGACCATATGCGATCCCGAACTTGTCGGTTGCTCGGCCAGTGGTGATCTTGTCGTTGGTTGCAGCATCGACATCGGGGTTGACCCGCAAGGCGACCCGGACTGTGCGCCCAGTTGCTGAGGCCAAGCCTGCCAGCATTTCCAGTTCGTCAGCACTCTCGATGTTGATCTGGCCAATCTCTTCGGACAGCGCTAGCTGGAGTTCGGCGGCTGACTTGCCGACGCCGGAATACACGATACGGCTGGCAGGAATGCCGGCGTGACGCGCCTTCAATAGCTCACCGGCGCTGACCACGTCAGCTCCCGCGCCCAGGTTACCGAGCAAGGTTAGCACCGCCCGTCCGTCGTTGGCCTTGACCGCGTAATGAATTTGTATGTCCAGACCAGAGTCGGCCATCGCGTCTGCCAGTTCTTGATAACGCGACCGCAGCGTAGCGGCGGAGTATACCCAGGTTGGCGTGCCGATTGCCTGCGCGATGGCGATCAGTGGGACATCATCCAGCAGCAGGCCATCCAGGGGGCTGTATCGCAGTCCGGGTCGGGCCGCGATCAATTCGTGCACAGACGGATCGGGCGAGAGATCATTGTCAGCGAGGAGGATAGCCATAAGACGAACCTACCGATCAACACCGGCGATGGGACGGCGAGCCGAGCATCTATCGCCGGAACCGGAAAATCTGATAGTAACAATTTTAGCAAGTCGGCAATACTATCAAGAGGGAGCCTGAGGGTTCGGCGGGCACTAGCGGCTAAGTAAAATGAGCTGCCAGCGCCGCTAATCGAGCGGATAGTTTTATTCCGGAAACACACTTAATGCACGATGTCGCCAGGAAGGCACGATGTCCAATGCTCACACGTCATCGGTGGAATGCTGAAACCACTCCTTTAGCCGCAGTCGTCAGGCTAATACTCTCTCTGCAATACCTTCCATCCATGAAAATTGCTTTTGGGTAGGAGGGCTAGTCCGCTTAGCTAAATTCGCCAGAAAGTCGGCCTCCTTGGAGTTCAGGCGGTCAGGCACGGAAAGACAGGCGGCAACGGTCTGGCGCCAGTCGGGTGGGGGCTGCGGCTCTACAGCCGGCGATGGTGGCGCGGGTTGGCTAGGCGCCGCTACGACGTCATTCCAAGTCAAGCCCGCAGAGCGAACAAGCCGTGTAGCGAGACGAGCCGCATTTACGACCTCCCCATCGTGGTCGCTCTCCAACATACCCAATAACGCCGTTAGGCGGGCGCGAGAAAAAGGCTGTGTCATAGAGGCTCACCGATCTAAAACCCTATTTCGCACCCCCAGTTGATGCTCCCAAAGTCGCCTAACGGCGTTTGGTCGCAGATCGATACTGTGGCAGCGAAGCTTCGATTCGACAAGCGCATCTTGGGTCTGCTTTCGCTGTCCACAGGCCCACTTGGTATCGATTATGAAGTATCTGGAGCACGTTAAGCATCGTACAAAGAAAAAGGCCGGCAGCACACGTGCACTACCGGCCTCAGCCTGATCTACTCCGCGGCGGTGTCTTCCGTCAGGCGAGCGTTCTCGTTCCACAAGGTTCTCTGATCGCGCCCAGCGGCGACGGCACGTAGGCGGTTCATCACCGCACCTGTGCCGGCCGGGATCAGACGGCCAACGATAACGTTCTCTTTCAGCCCCATCAGGCTGTCGGTCTTGCCAGCCGTCGCAGCCTCAGTCAGCACCCGCGTAGTCTCCTGGAATGAGGCTGCGCTGATGAAGCTGTTGGTCTGCAGCGACGCCTTGGTGATGCCCTGCAGCACTGGCATCGCATGCGCCGGACGCTCGTCCTTCAGCAGCTTGGCGTTGATCGCGTCGAACTCCGACCGGTCCACCGTCTCCCCGGTCAGGAAGGTGGTATCACCCGGATCCATGATCTCCACCTTCTGCAGCATCTGGCGGACGATCACTTCAATATGCTTGTCGTTGATCTTCACGCCCTGCAGCCGGTAGACGTCCTGGATCTCGTTCACCAGGTAGTCGGACAGCGCTTCCACACCCATCACCTTCAGGATGTCGTGCGGAACGCGTGGCCCGTCGACCAATGGGTCACCGCGGCGGACGAAGTCACCCTCCTGAACGGACACGTGCTTGCCCTTCTGGATCAGGTATTCGGTTTCCTCGCCTGTCTCATCGTTCTTCACGATAATGCGGCGCTTGGCCTTGTAGTCCTTGCCAAACTCCACCCGTCCGTCGCATTCGGCGATGACGGCGTGATCCTTCGGACGTCGGGCTTCGAACAGTTCGGCCACCCGCGGCAGACCGCCAGTGATGTCGCGCGTTTTGCTGCCTTCACGCGGGATACGCGCGATCACGTCGCCAGCCTGGACAATGGCGCCGTTATCAACGGACAAGATAGAATCTGGTGCCAGGAAATACCGCGCGTCCGTGTTGTTATCCAGCCGGATGACCTCGCCTTTCTCGTCTTTCAACTGCAGGCGAGGGCGCAGATCAATGCTCTTCGATCCCTGCTTGTAGTCGACGACAACCTTTGAGGTCAGGCCGGTCACCTCGTCCATCCGCTCCATCAGCGTGATGCTGTCGATGAGATCGATATACTCGACCTTTCCAGCCCGCTCCGTGATGATCGGCAGCGTGAACGGATCCCATTCCGCCAGTTTCTGTCCGCGAACAACCGTCTGATTCTCCTCGGCCAGGAGACGCGCACCGTATGGCACGCGGAAGCGGGCACGCTCGCGCTGCTTGTCGTCCACCAGGACGATTTCACAGTTGCGCGACATCACCACAAGCGCACCGGTGCTGTTGGCGATGACATTGCGGTTCTTCACCGTAACCGTCCCGTCATGGCTGGCTTCCACGCTGGACGTTTCAGCGCCGCGCTGGGCTGCGCCGCCAATGTGGAAGGTGCGCATTGTAAGCTGCGTGCCCGGCTCGCCGATCGACTGGGCGGCGATGACACCGACTGCCTCGCCGATATTAACCGGCGTGCCGCGTGCCAAGTCACGGCCGTAGCAGTGGCCGCAGACGCCGATATGCGACTCACAGGTCAACACGGAACGGATCTTGACCGCTTCCACGCCGGCCTGCTCAATCATCTCGGCTTCCGGTTCCTCAATCAGCGTGTTGTTGGCAAGCAGCACCTTGCCGCTGACCGGGTCCAGCACGTCTTCAGCCGTTGTGCGGCCCAGCGTCCGCTCTGACAGCGAGGACACGACTTCGCCACCATCCATCACCGCACGGACGGTCAACCCGCGCTCTGTGCCGCAGTCCTCCTCGACGATGATGCAGTCCTGAGCGACATCGACCAGGCGACGCGTCAGGTAGCCGGAGTTCGCCGTCTTCAAAGCGGTGTCGGCCAGCCCCTTTCGGGCACCGTGGGTGGAGTTGAAATACTCCAGAACCGTCAGACCCTCCTTGAAGTTGGCGATGATCGGCTGCTCGATGATCTCACCCGACGGCTTGGCCATCAGCCCGCGCATGCCGGCCAACTGGCGCATCTGTGCTGGCGACCCACGCGCGCCGGAGTGCGACATCATCCATACCGAGTTGGTCTGGACGCCCTTCTCCTGCTTGCTGATCTCCTTCATCATCGCGCTGGCAACTTCATCGGTGCAGCGCGACCAGGCGTCGACAACCTTGTTGTAACGCTCACCGGCGGTGATCAGACCATCCTGATACTGCTGCTCAAATTCCTTCACCTCCGCCTGCGTGGTGGAAATCAGCGTGCTCTTGCTCGCCGGGATGATCAGGTCGTCCTTGCCGAAGGAAATGCCCGCTTTCGCCGCCTGCGCGAACCCAAGGCCCATCAGCCGGTCAGCGAAGATCACGCACTCCTTCTGGCCGCAATGGCGATACACCATGTCGATCACGTCAGAGACGCTCTTCTTCGTTAACTGACGATTGATCAGTTCGAACGGCACCTCTGGATGCTTCGGCAGGATCTGCGCGATCATCATCCGCCCTGGCGTCGTTACCACGATCGGTCTTATCGGATTACCACCGGCGTCTACAGTCTCATACCGCGCTCTGATCTTGTCGTGCAGTGTCACCCGCTTGGCAAACAGCGCATGTTCGATCTCACCGATCTTGCCGAACGCCGGCGCCTCGTTGTCCGGTGTTTCCTTGAACAGCGCGGTTTCCAGCGACAGGTAGTAGATCCCAAGCACAATGTCCTGGCTGGGCACGATGATCGGCTTACCGTTTGCCGGACTGAGGATGTTGTTGGTCGACATCATCAGCACACGGCCTTCGAGCTGCGCTTCCAGCGACAGCGGCACGTGCACCGCCATCTGGTCGCCGTCGAAGTCGGCGTTGAAGGCAGTGCAGACCAGCGGATGAAGCTGGATCGCCTTGCCCTCGATCAGCACCGGCTCGAACGCCTGGATGCCCAGGCGATGCAAGGTCGGCGCGCGGTTCAGCATCACCGGATGCTCGCGGATCACCTCCTCCAGGATGTCCCAAACCTCGGGCCGTTCCTTCTCCACCATCCGCTTGGCGGCCTTGATCGTGGTGGCATGGCCATACTTTTCGAGCTTGGAGTAGATGAACGGCTTGAACAGCTCCAGCGCCATCTTCTTTGGCAGGCCGCACTGGTGCAGTTTCAGCTCGGGGCCAACCACGATGACCGAGCGGCCGGAGTAATCGACGCGCTTGCCCAGCAGGTTTTGCCGGAAGCGGCCCTGCTTGCCCTTCAGCATGTCGGACAGCGACTTCAGCGGCCGCTTGTTGGCGCCGGTGATCGCGCGTCCGCGGCGGCCGTTGTCGAACAGCGCATCCACTGATTCCTGCAGCATGCGCTTTTCGTTGCGCACAATGATATCCGGCGCCCGCAGCTCGATCAGCCGCTTCAGACGGTTGTTGCGGTTGATCACCCGGCGATACAGATCGTTCAGGTCCGAGGTCGCAAACCGACCGCCATCCAGCGGAACCAATGGACGCAGTTCGGGCGGGATGACCGGGACGACATCCAGGATCATCCAGTCAGGGCGACAGCCGGATTCGCCGAACGCCTCGATCAGCTTCAGCCGCTTGACCAGCTTCTTGCGCTTGGCCTCGGACGAGGTTTCCTTCAGATCGGCACGCAGCTTCACCTTTTCCGCATCAGTATCGATACGGTTCAGCACTTTCTTGATGGCTTCAGCGCCGATCCCGACCTCGAACTGGTCGTCACCGAACTCGTCCTGCTTGGACATCAACTGGTCTTCGGTCAGCAGTTGCAACATCTTCATGTCGGTGGTGCCGGGCTCCAGCACCACGTAGCTCTCGAAGTATAGGATCTTCTCAAGCTCCTTCAGCGTCAGGTCGACCATCAGGCCGATGCGGCTCGGCAGCGACTTGAGGAACCAGATGTGCGCTACCGGCGAAGCGAGTTCGATATGCCCCATCCGTTCGCGCCGGACCTTCGCCAGGGTCACCTCGACGCCGCACTTCTCGCAGATAATGCCGCGAAACTTCATCCGCTTGTACTTCCCGCACAGGCACTCGTAGTCCTTGATCGGGCCAAAGATGCGGGCGCAGAACAAGCCGTCTCGTTCCGGCTTGAAGGTCCGGTAGTTGATGGTCTCCGGCTTCTTGATCTCGCCATAGGACCAGGAGCGGATCTGCTCGGGGCTGGCGATCTGAATCTTGATCTGGTCGAAAGTCATCGCCTGGCCGGTTTGGCCAAGGATTTTCATCAGCTCATTCATGCGACTGATACCTCAAAGATATGAGTGCTTCTGGTCGTGCGGTCGTGCGGCTTCAAGATCAGGTTCTAACACGGAGGGCGCTGAGAACCACGGAGATGGATTTAAATGCACTCTCCGCGGAACTTCGTGATCCTTCATGTTCTCCGTGTTAGAGCCTTGCAAACGGATTGACCTCTCGGGTGTCCGCTGGACGGTGATCATGCGGCGCGGTTGTCCAGATCTACGTTGAGACCAAGCGACTTCAGCTCCTTGACCAGAACGTTGAAGCTTTCCGGAATACCAGCCTCGAAGTTGTCCTGCTCGCGCACGATCGCCTCGTAGACTTTTGTCCGTCCCGACACGTCGTCGGACTTCACCGTCAACATCTCTTGCAAGGTGTAGGCAGCACCGTAGGCCTCCAGTGCCCAGACCTCCATCTCGCCGAAACGCTGGCCGCCAAATTGCGCCTTGCCGCCCAATGGCTGTTGGGTGACCAGGCTGTATGGCCCTATCGAGCGGGCATGGATCTTGTCGTCCACCAGGTGATGCAGCTTCAACATGTAGATGTAGCCAACTGTCACCTTCCGCTCGAACGTCTCGCCGGTGCGGCCGTCGGTCAGCAGAACTTGCCCCGATGTCTGCAAGCCGGCTCTGGTCAACATGCCCTCGATGTCCGCCATGCGGGCGCCGTCAAATACCGGCGTTGCGATCGGTATGCCTTTCTTCAGGTTCTCGCACATTTCGATCAACTGCGCCGTGTCCAACGTCGCAATCTGCTGACTGTAGACTGCGTCGCCGTAGATCTCCTTCAGCATCTCCAGCAGCTCATCGCGTTGAGCGCCGGTGCGACGGTAGTCCTCGACCAGTTCGCCAATCTGCTTGCCCAGGTTGGCGCAAGCCCATCCCAGATGGGTTTCCAGGATCTGCCCTACGTTCATGCGCGAAGGCACGCCCAATGGGTTCAGCACCAGATCCACCGAGGTCCCGTCCTCCAGGAACGGCATGTCTTCTACTGGGACGACCCGCGATACGACACCCTTGTTACCGTGCCGGCCCGCCATCTTGTCGCCTGGCTGCAGCTTGCGCTTTACCGCGATGAAGACCTTGACCATCTTCATCACGCCAGGCGGTAGCTCATCACCACGCTGCAGTTTTTCGACCTTGCTGTCGAACCTGGCCTGCAGCCGGCCGATCGCCGCATCATATTCTCGCTTCAGGATCTCGATGTCGGCCATCACCGAATCATCCTGCACGCCGATATGCCGCCAGGACCCACGGGGATGTTCCGCGAGTACCGCTTCGTCGATCTCGGTGCCAGCCTTGATGCCTTTAAAGCCGCCGGACGCTTTATGGCTAAGCAGTTTTTCCCGCAGCCGGTTCAGGAAACTGCGCTCCTGGATTGCCTTCTCGTCGTCGCGGTCCTTTGCCAGGCGCTCGATTTCGGACCGTTCGATCGCCATGGCGCGCTCATCCTTGTCGACGCCGCGGCGGCTGAACACCCGGACATCAACAATCGTGCCGGTCACACCAGGTGGTAGTTTCAAGGAGGTGTCCCGTACATCTGATGCCTTTTCGCCGAAGATGGCACGTAACAGCTTTTCTTCGGGCGTCATCGGGCTTTCACCCTTGGGCGTCACCTTGCCCACCAGGATGTCGCCTGGATTGACCTCGGCACCGATGTAGACGATGCCAGCCTCGTCCAGATTCTTCAGCGCCTCCTCACCCACGTTCGGGATGTCGCGTGTGATCTCCTCCTGGCCCAGCTTGGTGTCTCGGGCCATCACCTCGAATTCCTCGATATGGATCGAGGTGAACACGTCGTCGCGGGCAATCCGCTCGCTGATCAGGATTGAATCTTCAAAATTGTAACCATTCCAAGGCATGAATGCGACGAGGACGTTCCGCCCCAGGGCCAATTCACCCAGTTCGGTGGACGGACCGTCAGCGATGATGTCACCTTCGAATACCCGGTCGCCGACCTTCACCAATGGGCGCTGGTTGATGCAGGTGGACTGATTGGACCGCATGAACTTGCGCAGCCGGTAGATGTCGACGCCTTTTGTCGTCGCATCCTCATTTGTCGCCCGGACCACGATGCGCGCACCATCGATCTGGTCAACGATGCCTGGCCGCCGAGCCACGATCGTTGCACCAGAGTCACGGGCCACAGCCGCTTCCATGCCTGTGCCAACCAGCGGGGCATCGGCGCGGATCAGCGGCACCGCCTGGCGCTGCATGTTGGAGCCCATCAGCGCGCGGTTGGCGTCGTCGTTCTCCAGGAACGGGATCAATGCCGCGGCCACCGAGACAAGCTGCTTGGGCGAGACGTCGATTGCTGTCACGTCCTCCGGCTTTACCAGCCTGAAGTCGCCCTGCTTGCGGACCGAGACCAGTTCCTGGGTGAACTTTCCACCCGTGTCCATTGGTGCGTCGGCCTGCGCCACGACCAGCCGCTCTTCCTCCATTGCAGAAAGATAGCGCGGCTCCTTCTGCACGATTCCGCCCTTGACCAGCATGTACGGCGTCTCGATGAAGCCGTATTTGTTGACCTTGGCATAGGTCGCTAGCGAGTTGATCAGGCCGATGTTGGGGCCTTCAGGCGTCTCGATTGGGCAGATCCGGCCGTAATGGGTGGGGTGCACATCACGCACCTCGAAGCCGGCTCGCTCCCGCGTCAGTCCGCCCGGACCAAGCGCGGACAGGCGGCGTTTGTGGGTGACCTCGGATAGCGGGTTGGTCTGGTCCATGAACTGGCTGAGCTGCGACGAGCCAAAGAATTCGCGCACCGCGGCGGCGGCTGGTTTGGCGTTGATCAGGTCGTGCGGCATCACGGTGTCGATGTCGACCGAGCCCATGCGTTCGCGGATGGCGCGCTCCATCCGCAGCAGGCCGATGCGATACTGGTTCTCCATCAGCTCACCAACCGAGCGGACACGCCGGTTGCCAAGGTTGTCGATATCGTCGATCTGGCCGCGGCCATCCTTCAGCTCGCATAGCGTCTTGACGGTCTTCAGCAGGTCGTCCTTGCGAAGCACGCGCATTGTATCTGGGGCATCAGTGATGCCTAGGCGCATGTTCATCTTGACCCGCCCGACGGCCGACAGGTCGTAGCGGTCGGGATCGAAGAACAGGCCGCGGAACAGGCCCTCGGCGGTTTCCGGCGTCGGCGGCTCACCGGGGCGCATGACGCGGTAGATGTCGATCAGCGCGTCGTCGCGGTTGGTGTTCTTGTCGACTGTCAGGGTGTTGCGGATCCACGGACCGTTCGACTGGTCAATCGCCAGGGTCGGCAGGCTGGTGATGCCGGCCTCCTCAAGCGCAGTCAACCGAGCCTCGGCGATCTCCTCGCCTGCCTCGGCAAAAATTTCGCCGGTTTCGGCGTTGACGAGGTCTTCCGCCATATAGCGGCCCAGCAAGTCGGCCCGACCAACCAGAACTTCCTTGGTTTTTTCCGCAATACGACGCGCCTGGCGAGCAGTCAGCTTCGCATCCGCGTCGGCCACGACCTCACCGGTAGCGGCGTCGATCATCGGCTCCAGCAGTTTGACGCCACGAAACGCATCCGGATCGAACGGGCGCGCCCAGCCTTTGGGCGTGTGGTCAAACACCACCTTGCCGTAGAAGTGGCCCAGGATCTCTTCCTGGTCCATGCCGCGGATTTCACTAGGGTCGGTGGTTTCACCCTTAGCATCCCGTGCCGCGCGCAGTTGTTCTGTCGCACTGCTTTCGAGTGCATACAGCAACGTCGTTACCGGCAGCTTTCGCTTCCGGTCAATACGGACGTAGACCAAATCCTTGCTGTCGAACTCGAAGTCCAGCCATGAGCCCCGATACGGGATGACCCGAGCAGCGAACAGATACTTGCCAGAGGAGTGTGTTTTGCCCTTGTCGTGGTCGAAGAATACGCCTGGGGACCGGTGCATCTGTGAGACGATAACGCGCTCGGTTCCATTGATGATAAACGTGCCGTTGTCAGTCATCAGCGGCATGTCGCCCATGTAAACGGGCTGTTCCTTGATGTCGCGGATCGAGCGTGCACCAGTGTCTTCGTCAACGTCCCAGACGATCAGCCGCAAAATTACCTTCAATGGAGCGGCAAAGGTCATGCCGCGCTGAATGCACTCCTCGACATCGTATTTTGGCTCTTCCAGCTCATAGTAGACGAACTCCAACCGGCCGCGCCCCGCAAAGTCATCAATCGGGAACACCGACTTGAAGACTTCTTGCAAACCAGACTGCGTGCGGTTATCAGGCCGGACGTTCATTTGCAGGAACGCCTCGTAACTGGCACGCTGCACGTCGATCAGGTTCGGCATTGGCGCGACTTCAGAAATCCGGCCGAAGCTCTTGCGGATGCGTTTACGCCCAGTGAAGGACCGTGTAATCGCGTTCATCGATAACCCACCTTACCGTTGACCTGACCAGCCATGCCACCAGCCTGATCGGGACGGATCAGAGCCAGATTGCATGAGCAAAATTGCTTGCCAAAATGGAGATGCGGGCGGAAATCCGCTGATTTCCACCCGCCCATAGAATAGAGCCCTGGGTCTTGGCAAAGACACCAGGCCCAACCAGAATTTCCGAAGCGCAGCGTTACTTCACCTCCACGCTCGCACCGGCATCTTCCAGCATCTTTTTGATCTTCGCCACTTCGTCCTTGCCAACGCCCTCCTTTACGGCCTTCGGCGCACCCTCGACCAGATCCTTGGCTTCCTTGAGTCCAAGACCGGTGATCGTCCGGACTTCCTTGATGACGTTGATCTTCTTGTCGCCAGCCTTTGTCAGCATGACAGTAAACTCGGTCTGCTCCTCGACCGGAGCAGCGGCAGCCGCAGCCGCCGGAGCGGCACCAGCAGCAGCCACGGGAGCGGCCGCTGAAACGCCCCACTTCTCTTCAAGAAGCTTGGACAGTTCCGCCGCTTCCAGCACTGTCAGCGTCGACAGCTCGTCGACAAGCTTTTGTAAATCAGCCATTCCTACGATCCTTAATCTAGACTTTGGTTGGTTCCGTGCAAGCCATGCGCATTGGCGTGCGATCAGGTATGCGTCGCTGGCAGTACTAAGCTGCCTCGGCCTCGACCTCATCCCGTCTGGCGAAGGCCCCGAAGACCCGGGCAAGCTGTCCGGCCGGAGCCTGGAGGACACCTGCGATGCGTGTAGCTGGAGTGGCAATCAAGCCCACCAGCTTCGCCCGCAGCGCGTCCAGACTCGGCAGATCGGCAAGCGCCCTGATCCCATCCGCATTCAGCGTCTGGGCACCAAGCGCACCGCCGACCAGTACGAACTTCTCGTTGGTCTTGGCGAACTCGACGGCGGTTTTCGCCACAGCCACAGGGTCCGTCGCCCAAGCGAGTGCGATCGGTCCCTTCAGCATTGGCTTGATGCCATCGAACGGGGTCCCGTCCAGAGCGAGGTTGGTCAGCCGGTTCTTCGCGACTTTGTAGGTTGCCCCCGCGGCCCCCATCTTGCGCCGAAGGTCGGTCACTTCGGCCACCGTCAGCCCCGCGTTGCGGGTTACGACGATCATCGAGGTGGCGGCCAGTGCAAGATTAAGCCCCGTGACGAACTCGCGCTTCTCCGTACGATCCACGTTTCGTCTCCGTTTGATCAGTTTTGCGTATTAGCAGCAAAACCGGTCAGGTTACCCAAAGGGCACCCGGCAACGCCGCGTGCCCCGGTTCGCCTGTCCTGGAACCACCAAAGATCCGGGGGCATAGCCCTCGACATATCTGGCATCCCTATCTCCCGCGCGCGGACCCTGAGATCCATTAACTCTTGCCCGGCGAACCGTGACAAAAGACGAGCGTTCTCGGACAGGATCGGGAAAGCTGATCCTCAAGCAAGCTCAAGGCCAAGCAGTCCCTGTCCACCCGCCCCGAAGGACGAGCGTATTACGCGTTCAGTGATCCGACATCGACCCGGATACCCGGCCCCATGGTCGAGCTGATCGAAACTCTTTGTACGTAGGTACCTTTTGCACCAGCCGGCTTGGCGCGAACGATGGCGTCTGCCAGCGCTCTCGCGTTTTCCAGCAACCGATCGGACTCGAACGAAACCTTGCCAATGCCAGCGTGAATGATGCCGGCTTTCTCAGCACGGAACTCAACCTGCCCACCTTTTGCAGCGCTGACCGCGCCTCTGACGTCCATCGTCACTGTTCCCAAGCGCGGGTTCGGCATCAGGCCGCGCGGACCCAGAATCTTGCCCAGTCGCCCAACGATACCCATCATGTCAGGCGTGGCGATACAGCGATCAAAATCTATCTCGCCAGCCTGGACCTTCTCCATCAGATCTTCGGCCCCAACAATGTCAGCACCCGCAGCCAGCGCCTCATCGGCTTTGGCGCCACGAGCGAACACGCCGACGCGAACCCTCTTGCCTGTTCCATTTGGCATACTTGTCAGGCCTCGAACCATCTGATCCGCATGCCGGGGGTCGATGCCGAGATTCATGGACATCTCGACTGTCTCGTCGAACTTCGCCTTCGAGATCGACTTGACCAGTGTAATAGCGTCGGCCAGTGGATAGGCCTTGCTGCTATCGACCGCCTTCTGTGCCGCGGCAAGACGCTTGTTCTTGGCCATCGCCTAGCCCTCCACTACTGTCAAACCCATCGAGCGGGCGGATCCAGTCAGCATACGCACAGCGCCATCGAGGTCGTTGGCGTTCATATCCTTCATCTTGGTCTCAGCGATCTCGCGCAACTGTGAGGTTGTCACCCGCCCGGCCGAGGCGCCCTTGCCGACGGTTTGGCTGCCTTTGGTGATGCCCGCGGCCTTTTTCAGAAAATAGGTGTTCGGCGGAGTCTTCGTAATGAAGGTAAAGCTGCGGTCCGCATAGGCGGTGATGACTACCGGTATCGGCATCCCCGGTTCCATCTGCTGCGTGAAGGCGTTGAATTCCTTCACGAAAGCCATGATGTTCAGCCCTCGTTGACCGAGCGCCGGCCCGACAGGTGGTGAAGGGTTGGCCTTTCCAGCCGGAATCTGGAGTTTGATATAGCCAACAATTTTTTTTGCCATCTGATCCCTGGTCCTTGTCCAAGGGACCGCGGTAGTAGCGACCGGCAGCGATTCAGCGCTTGCATCAGTCTCCCGCGTTCCAAAAGAGGCGGGCGTATACGCTTCGGCCGCACATCTGTCCAGCGAAGAATCATCTTATTGAGGCGTTATCCAGCGTTGATCGCAAACCTCATGCTGTCAATCAAGCAACAGCGGCACCATCGCGCATATCTTGCCAAGATTTCACACTGAAGGCGTGTCCAGCCATTGACCGCTGCGCGTCGCAGTGAAAATAACTTCATGATTTAGGGACGACAAGGTTTGATAAATCGGCGGACCTACTCAGTGACCATCGCTTCAAGCCGGGTCTTCTTGGGCTGTGCCGCCGGCGCGTTGTCCACGCTGATCTTTCACCAGGCCGCCTTGCAGATGTTTTTCTGGCTTGGTCTGTCCCCGCAGCCCGCGTTCAGGGTGACACTAGTGCCGCCTTTTAATGTGCCCCTCGTCGTCAGCCTGACTTTCTGGGGGGCGATTTACGGTGGGATATACGGATATTTTCTGCCGTGGATGAAGCGGTGGCGTTCCGGTGGTGGGATGCTGGTGGGCCTTGCGGCGACATTGCTGGCCTGGTTCGTGTTCCTGCCGCTCATGGGCCGTCAGGCTGCATTCAACTGGCAAGCGTGGCCCATGCTTCGGTCGTTTATTGCTTACCAGCTATGGGGTCTTGGGCTTGCGATCGTCTTGCCGCTGATGCATCCCCGCCAGCTTCGATGCGCCGGTGGCAGATGGGGACAGGATCATCTCATACCCGATAGATGATGAAACCCGACGCAGCGGTTGATGTCCGCCGGTTGATAGGAACAACTGACAAGATGCGCTTCTGGCGTTTTCTGCTTCTGCTCTTCTTGCTGGGAGCCGCTTTTTTCGTCGAGATTGCCGTCGCCGAGCATCGAAATGTCCTAGCGGCGATACCGATTTCCCGGCTGAATTTGCCGTGGTGGCGCATGCGTCACGAGGCAAAACTTAAGGAGATCGCCGCCACGCAGCCCAGGCTGGTGTTCCTGGGCGATTCTATCACGCAGAACTGGGAACAGTCCGGGCCGCCCGATTGGCAGGATTTCAAGCCGGTCTGGCAGCGTTTCTATGGCGACCGTCAGGCGGTCAACCTGGGCTTCAAGGGCGACACTACCGCCAGCCTGCTTTGGCGTATCGACAACGGCGAGGTTGCGGGGATTGCCCCAAAGGCTGCGGTCATTCTTATCGGCGCAAACAACCTGGGGAAGGTTCATTGGTCTGCGTATGATACGGTCGTTGGGATCGACGCGATCATTCGCGAGCTGCATCAACGGCTTCCCGTCACCCGGATCCTGCTGCTGGCGGTGCTGCCATCTAAGCGCTCTGCCTGGATCACCGAGACAACAGCGCAGATCAACCAGATGTTGGCGGTACGTTATCGAAACGACCGGGCTGTGTCGTTCCTCGACCTGACCAACCTTTTCACGCGCGACGGCAAGCTGGACCAAGGGCTTTTTCTCGATGCCCACCTGACCCCACCAGATCCGCCGTTGCATCCCTCCGCCCAGGGTCAGGCCTTGATGGCCGGGGCAATGGAGCCGATGCTGGCTTCCATGCTGGGCGACCGCCTGCATCGTTAAAGGGAGGCAGCGCCATGCCGAAAGGCTACTGGATCGCTCGAGTCGACGTCCACGATCCGAAAGCGTACGAGGGATACGTGGCAGCCAATGCAATTCCGTTTGCACGGTATGGCGCAAGGTTCATTGTCCGTGGCGGCCGGTTTGAGGCGCCTGAGGGAACACCCAGGTCGCGCAACGTGGTCATCGAATTCCGTGACTTTGAGACCGCCGTGGCCTGCTACCATTCTGCGGAATATGTGGCTGCGAAGGCGCTGCGTGCCGATGCGGCAGTAGCCGACGTGCTCATAATAGAGGGATACGAGGGACCACAGCCCGGTTGATCCATCACCAAACGACCCGATGAAAACGGTCACTGCAAAGGATTGTATCCACACAAGCCGGAACCAAGGCGGCCAGCAGGAGGAAAGGATGAGTATAGAGACGATGCCGTTCCGGCCGGCGGTCGCAGACAGCCAGCCGCCTAACGACACGCCATCATATGCCAGTACACGCTTGCGGCACCCAAAGCAGCCATTGCTGGTTGTCCCACAGACGGTGACGGAAACTTCGGGACCACGCTTCAGCAGTACCCGCTTCCCAGCAATTGCCGATCTGTCCGTGCGCGAGGGTCAGCATGCGCAGGGCGAGCGTATTATCGTCCGCGGCCGCGTGCTGGATGAAAACGATCGCCCGGTGCCGGAAACCATGATTGAGATCTGGCAGGCTAATGCCTCAGGCCGATACGATCATGCCGCCGACCAGCATAACGCCCCGCTGGACCCCAACTTTCACGGCAGCGGCCGCATCTTTACCGACGCTGAAGGCTGGTATGAGTTCACCACCATAAAGCCTGGCGCCTATCCATGGCGCAACCACTACAATGCTTGGCGTCCAAACCACATTCACTATTCGCTTTTCGGCTCCGGATTCGCGCAGCGCCTCATCACCCAGATGTACTTTCCCGGCGATCCGCTGCTGGCACAGGACCCGGTTTTTCTTTCGGTCCCTGATGCCGTTGCGCGGCAAGGCTTGGTGGCGGATTTCGATCTGGACGTCGCAACCCCGGAATGGGCCTTGGGCTATCGCTTCGATTTCGTCCTGCGAGGCCGCAAGATCACACCAATGGAGCCAGCCTGACATGCCGGTGGCGACTGCCAGCCAGACGATCGGCCCGTTCTGGCACTTGATTGATGAGCCTGACTGGTCCGATCTGACCCGCTTCGGCGCCGAAGGCGAAACCATCGTGCTGACCGGCAAGGTGTATGATGGAGCGGGTCATGTCGTCGCCGATGCGGCGGTGGAAATCTGGCAGGTCAGTCCGTCGACATCCGACCGTTTCCCTGGCTTTGGTCGCTGCCGTACCGACGCAAACGGGTCGTTTCGCTTCATAACGCTTAAGCCTGGCCCGGTGCCTGGCACCGGGAACACACAGCAGGCGCCCCACGTAGCGATCTCGATTTTCGCCCGCGGCTTGCTTCAGGCGGTCATCACGCGACTCTACTTTCAGCATGAGCCGCTGAACGAAACCGACCCTGTGCTTTCTCTGATCGAGAATGAAGCCCGCCGATGCACATTGCTGGCACAGCAGGTCTCGCTCGGCATGTGGCAGCTCGACATCAGACTCCAGGGCGACAACGAAACAGTGTTTATGCAGGTCTGAGCGCCACCGTATCGCCGCTGCGGCTGGCGAACTTGGCGCATGGCTCGCTTTCGGGCAGGCTGGCATCCAATAAGGACGTTGGTTGCCCCGGTGCAGAGCACGCGGGCGACACGATCGAACAAGCAACCAGATTAGTCTTGGCCTGTTGGTCAAGCCAATGCCGAAGTCAGGAGATTTGAACCATGGGCGTCACCGCCACGCTTTCCGCCTTCACCGCCAACATCCGCCTACAGGCCTTGCCGCCTGACGTTGTCAGCCGAGCCCGATTCCTTCTGCTGGATTTAGTCGGCAACATTGTGCGCGCGCGACATGATGCCGAAAGCACTGCATCCTTTCTCGCAGCCACCCGCGCTATGGGCATGGCCTCCGGCAACGCCGGCGTGTTTGGCGACACGGCGCGATATACCCCTGCTGGTGCGGCATTCCTGAATGGCGCACTGGCCCATTCCCTCGATTTTGATGACACCCATGCCGCTGCGTCACTGCATCCTGGCGCCCCTGTCATCCCTGCCGCACTGGCCGCCGGTGAGATGGTTGGGGCATCTGGGGCCGATGTGCTGGCTGCGATTATTGCCGGCTATGAAGTGACATGCCGTGTCGCTCTCGCATTGCCGGCCGGGCAGCATTACGACCGTGGCTACCATCCCACGGCGACGTGCGGCGCTTTCGGTGCCGCCGCAGCCGCCGCGCGGGTCTTCGGCCTGGACGCCGAAGGCGTCGCCGGCGCGCTCGGCACGGTGCTGTCTCAGGCGGCAGGCAGCTTGCAGTTCCTGGCCAACGGTGCCTGGACCAAACGCTTCCAGGTCGGTTGGGCCGCTACCAACGGGTTGATGGCGGCAACGCTTGTTCGCGAAGGTTTCAAGGGTGCGGCGGAGGCCCTGGAGGGCAAGCACGGTTTCATGCGCGCCTATGCGCCGAACCCGACACCAGAGCGTGCGCTGCAGGACCTCGGCCTGGTGTGGGAGCTGATGAACACAGCGGTAAAGCCCTATCCTTCGTGCCGTTATGGCCATGCTGGCATCGATGCCGCGCTGGCGCTGCGCGCGGCCAATGACTTGCAACCAAGGGAGATCATCTCCATCCGCCTGGGCCTGCCAAAGGCCGGCATGCTGCTGATCGGTGCTCCAGCCGAAAAGAAGGCCAATCCAGAGAATGTCGTCGATGGGCAGTTCAGCGGACCGTTCGTCATCGCCTCGGCGCTGGCGACCGGGGCGATGGCATGGGACAGCTATGCGCTGCTGCGGGATGCGACGGTGCGGGACCTGTTGCCAAAGGTGGAATGCGTCTTCGATCCGGAAATTGAAGCGGAGTTCCCGGCCAACATGTCTGGCAAACTGACCATACAGGCTCGTGGCCAGACGTTCGAGCAGAAGATCGTCGTGCCCAAGGGTGAACCGGCCAACTTCCTCTCAGAGATGGAATTGCGTGCCAAGTTCAGCGGTCTTGCTGATGCCGTACTCGGTGCTGACCGTGCAGAGGCGCTGGCAGGTGCAGTGCTGGCGATCGACACCACAGCCGATGTCTCGAGCCTGATGCGGCTTGCCTCGCCCGTCATGCCCGCCCGGCTGGCCGGAGAGTAGGCGAAGGGTTCGGCGGCGGTCAGAAGCGAACCGACAATGCCGCCGACCCAAATTGGTGCAGGCCGCCAGTCTGCCCCTTGAACTCCTGCGTTTGGGCAACATAGGCCACGGTCAGCCGCATACCATAGGCCATGATGGCGAAGCCTCCTTGGGCCTCGGCAACGTCCCACAACGTGGAGACGTGTGGACCACCGCGGAATGGTGAGCTGCTGAGCAGCAGATCATATCCTACGGCCTGACCGTCCACGCCGCCAAACACATACCATGCAAAAGGGCGCGTCGGGGTGAACGCATCGCCACCGCTCAGCCCGGGGCGAAATCGCGGCACGCCGAAGTCTGAGCCTAGACCCTGGCCGAAGCGAAACGTCATTCCAGCCTGAACATAATCACGCAGGTCGCCTACCCCGATCGTCAACGCCGGCAAGGCATCGGTCTCCAGACCCGCCACGGTGCCCAGCGGCAGGCGCCACGTGCGTTCATGCAGCAGTTCGATTGCCGGGGTGTTCTGGATCTGGCTGTTCCAGCCGTTCGTGTTGTTCTGCCCAATCAGGCCATGGAACCCGTTCTGCAACTGTTGAGCGCCGGAGCCGGGTCCGACCACGCCCAGGCTAAGCGTCAGGACGCTTCTGCTGTCGTCAGCGTCGCTCATCAGCGAAAAGTTGCCCAGCAACACACCAGCGTAGGGACGATCGAAGGGGCTGGGAACGACCGCGGCGGTGCCCGCCGGCGTATAGATCTGCTGCGTCACATCGATGGCGACACGCTGCTCTCCATTGCCCCACAAGGTCTGCCCGAGGTCCTTCAGGAAATCCGGAACAAAACCTGTTGGTGAAGTCCAGCCGAGTCGCAGGCCATTGACGTAAAAGCGATCGGTCGGCTTGCCGGCCGAAATCGAGGCGTTTTCATCCTGCAGGGTCCAGATGCTGGATTTATCCTCCACAGGCTGGCCGACGGCCGCAACAGCAGTCAGTTCAAGGCAGGCGGTCAATGCCGCAAGGAAGCGAAGATTCATGAAGCAAGGCTTTGAGCATGAGAAACGCGTACTGCATAGACATGATGGCCACGGTCGTCTTCCGTCAACACTTGAGACGGAGCGCTCGACGGCGTAATCCTCGGCTACAGGGATGGGTGGCCGAGCGGTTTAAGGCAGCGGTCTTGAAAACCGCCGTACGTGCAAGCGTACCGTGGGTTCGAATCCCACCCCATCCGCCAATTACCGATAAAGCGCCGAGTGTTCGCCGCTGCAGATCCTGGTATGTTGTTGCTGTGTCGAGTGCCTGATGACTGCTCATAGCATTCCTGACACACCAAGATTATTTTTAGCTAGACACCCCCGGCGCATGTCGGGACGTTCAGATTAGAAACACCCCCTTGCCATCTGACTGCTTGTCGAACAGTCGGTAAGCTTCCTCCGCCTGTTCAAGCTTCCAGCGATGGGTGAAAAGCTTGTCGACGTCGACTTTTCTCTCAACGCAGAAGTCGGCGCACTCCGCCTGAATGATGTTCGAGAAAGTCCACGACGCCACCAGCGTCAACTGCCGGCGCAGCAGATGGGGACTGACATCGATGTGGACATCGCCCCCTTCACCAACAAAGCACATCGTGCCCCACACCTTGGTGCTACGGATCGCATTCAACCGCGCCTCGGGGTTTGACGATGTGTCGAGGGTAAGATCGGCATAGCGACCATCGGTCAGATCTTTGATTGCCTCGACAGGATCGTTGGAACCCGGATCCACCACGTCATCTGCGCCGAACTCCTTGGCGCGCTGCAGCCGCTGCGGGCTGATGTCCAGCGCGATCACCCTGGCACCCATTGCCTTCGCAAACTGCGTGCCTGCCAGTCCCACAGGGCCTTGGCCGAAGATGGCAATCGTGTCACGCCCTGAGATATTCATCCGCCGCAATGCGCCGTAAGCGGTCCCCGATCCGCAGGCAATCGCGGCGCCGGCTGAGAATGACAGCTCTTCGCGCAGCGGCACGAGCGTATTGGCCGGCACCTGCAAATATTTCGCATGCCCGCCGTGGGCATTGTTGCCGTAGACTTTGACCGGGACGACCTGGCAGAGCTGCTGCCAGCCAGAGCGGCAATGGCCGCACTGCGTGCATCCCTGGTAGTGATGTACCATCACCCGCTGGCCGATCTTGGCTTCGGTCGGGTATACCCCCGGACCAATCGCGGCGATCACCCCACTAGGTTCGTGCCCGCCGATAGTCGGGTTCGGATTCGGCGACAGACCCGTCGCATTGCGGGGTTGCGCTTTTGGCCGGCGGTATTGGTGCAGATCAGATCCGCACATGCCGGACGCCTTCATTTCGATGACCACCTCACCTGGCCCCGGCGTCGGATCCGGAAACGTCATCAGTTCCAGCCCCCGCTCGCCGGTAAACACAACGCCTTGCATGGCAACCTCCGTGAATTGGCCTGCATTGCACTTTAGCCGGATTTCTCGGCCACGAAACCCAGGCTGCAGGGGCAGCGAATAGCCGTGGCTGCCATTCGCGGCCATGCTGTCCAGCCGCCGTTCGCCAAAGCTGTCGCCGTTTCGCCAAACATATGGAATGGTGCCAGCGTTGGCTGAGCCAGCAGCAGCGGGACAAGCTGCGCCGATGCGGGAGGAAGCAAAATGACGACACGCCGAAACTTCATGACAGCCGCTGCGACAGGCCTGATCTTCTGCGGCTGCGGACGGCCAAGCTCGCTGCGCGCCCAGCCGCCGGCGCACCGGCCCGTCATAGTCAACGGCAGGCGGATCAAGACCGTCGACGTGCACTCACACTGTCTGTTCCACGAAGCTGCAAACCTGATGGGCGAAGCTGGCGCAAAGGCTCTGGTTCCACCGATCAACAACAGCACTGAGACCTTCATTGTGATCGAGCAGCGGCTGCAGGCGATGCACAGCCAGGCAATCGATCTGGAGGTCCTGTCGATCAACCCCTTCTGGTATGAGAAGGACCGTGATCTGGCCGAGAAGATCGTAAGCATCCAGAACGACAGCTTGGCTCAGCTTGTCGCCGCGCATCCGGATCGCTTTGCCGCCTTTGCCTCGCTCACTCTTCAAGACCCTGCCCTGGCGGCGCAGCAACTGGAAACAGCGATGAAGCGGCAGGGCTTGAAGGGAGCGGCAATCGGCGACCAGGTGGCGGGCGCCGAGTTCTCCAACCCAAAGTTCGATCCGGTCTGGCAGAAGGCCGAGGAGCTGGGCGCTGTGCTGTTCATCCATCCGCAAGGCGTGCCAGAGCTGGACAAGCGCTGGAAGGGCAACGGTTGGTTGGCGAATACGATCGCCAACCCGCTTGCTACGACCATCGCCCTGCAGCACCTGATTTATGACGGTTCGTTCGACAAGTTCCCGGGCCTGAAGGTGCTCGCGGCGCACGGCGGCGGCTATCTCGCGTCCTACGCACCACGCGACGATCACGCATGCACTGTCGCACCGACGTTTTGCCGCACCGACATTAGGCTGAAGAAGCAGCCGACGGAATACCTGAACCAGATCTACTTCGATTCGCTGGTCTTCACGCCGGAGGCCTTGCGTCATCTGGCCGCCCAGGTTGGCCCCAGCCAGATTATGCTTGGCAGCGACTACCCCTATATCTGGGAGATGCATCCGGTCGACCACGTCTTCTCAACCACGACCCTGAGTGATGACGAGAAAGCAGCCATACTCGGCGACAACGCAGCCCGGCTTTTCAGCCTGAGGGAATAGACGGCTGAATATTGCGCCGTGGCAGGATCCGCAGATAATCGTTCTGTCGGAGAGGAGAGTTGCTGTGGCGCGCATCCCAATTCTGCACGAAGACGATCCCGCAACACCGCCGGACGCGGCGCTGTTTCTGCAGGAAGTGCAACAGAGCCGTGGCCGTTTGATCAACATATACCGGGCGATGGCCAACCGCCCGGAAGCCGGCCGAGCGTTTTCCGCCCTTGCCAACACCGTCTACCGCGGTGCCACCACGCTGGATCCGAAACATGGTGAGCTTGCCTATCTGACCGCCACCGTCGTCAACAACTGCTTCTACTGAATCCCCACCCACACAGTGCTCGGTCGGAGCCTTGGGTTGACAGAGGATCAGATGCGGCACCTGAACGATGATCCCCTCCAGGACGGCGTCTTCGATGCCGCTGAGGCGGCAGTTGTTCGTTATGCACAACGGTCGACGCGGCTGCAGCCTATCGACGACCAGACATACGGCGACCTAACAGCGCATTTCTCGACGCAGCAGATCATGGACATCTGCCTGACGGTGGGCCTGAGCAACATGGTCAACCGCTTCCACGCCACATTCCAGACCGACGTCGATGCCGCAACGCTAGAGGCGGTCGAAGCCGGTGATGCCGTTGCCGGGACATGCGCCATTCCCATTCCACGGCTGCCCAACTGAGGATCGACGGAACGGGCGGCCAGTGCCAGATTGGCCTCATGAATTGGATCCGGACGTCGCCTTGAGCGGGCCGTCAACGTTCAGGCTGCTTAGCTCAATGCCAGTGTGGCCGCTGACCGCCACACTGGCTGTGCAGACTTTAGCCACCATGGCATTGTATTCCCTGCCCACCCTGGCGCCGGAGGTGGCGCACGACCTCGGCGTCAACGGCACCCTGGTCGGCAGCTTCGTCGCTATGGCCTATGGCGTCGGCATCCTCTCTGCGCTGCTGTCGCCTGGACTTGTCCGCAGGTATGGCGGGGTGAGGGCCACCCAGGTTGTGCTGCTGGCAGCAGGGGGAATGCTGGTACTGGCCGCGCTTGGTTCGGGCGTTGCCGGCCTGGCGCTGGCGGCGATCGTGCTAGGCCTTGGCTACGGCGCGGCGGCGCCAGCCAGCACCCACCTGCTGGTGCCGCAGACGCCGCAGCCCGTCTTCAACATGGTCATGTCACTGCGCCAGATCGGCGTTCCGCTGGGCGGAGTGCTGGCAGCCCTGATCCTGCCGCCGCTGGCACTGGCGATCGGCTGGCGCGGGGCGCTGCTTGCTGAACTGGGGCCAATGCTGATCTTGGTTTTGCTGATGGAGCTTCCCCGCGCCCGATGGGACGTTGACCGGGAGCCGGGACGGCGGATTCTCGGCCGCGTCCTGATACAGCCGTTCGCGCTGTTGCAGGAGCAGCGGTTTCGCCGCCTGTCGATCGCAGCCTTCGTCTACGCTGGCTTGGCCCTGTGCCTGGTTGCGTTCATGACCGTTCAGTTGACGACAGTGGTGCGGCTGACATTGGTGCAGGCCGGGCAAGTCCTGGGGGCCTACCAGTTGGCTGGATCGGTCAGCCGGCCGGTCTGGGGCTGGATCGCCGACCGTGTGCTGACGCCTGCGCAGACCTTGGCAGCCCTGGGTTTCGGTATGGCGATCGCCTCCGCACTGGCGGGTACATATGGACCCGGGTGGCCGGTATGGGCGGTGATCGCGAACGCAACGCTGGCCGGATGTACCGCTGGTGGATACACCGGCGTCGGCTATGCCGAGTATGCTGCTCTGGGTGGTTCCCGCCGCACCGAGGCGACGGGCTTGGGAACCGCAATCCTTTTTGCCGGAAGCATGGCGGCGCCACCGGTGTTCGGAGCGGCGGTCAACGCCCTAGGTGGGTTCCAGGAAAGCTATCTGGCTGGTGCGGTGTGCGCGCTGGCAAGCGGCATTCTGCTGGCCCTGCCCGCGTCACCCCGACGCAACGGTCCCGAGCAGGCCAATCAGCGGTAGTGGCGACCGGTGCGGCTAAGCATCAGGCTTATGCGTCCTCGATCAACACGATATGCAGCCGGCGCGGCCCGTGCGCGCCAAGCTCCAGCGTCTGCTCAATGTCGGCTGACCGCGAGGGTCCAGTCACGAACATCACGTTGCGTGGCATCCCGTTACGCTCGGTCCGCAGTCGGTCCCAGGCCTCTTCGTAGGCCCCCACGATGGCGGAGGCACGCAACACCACGATCTCGGTGTCGGCCAGCAGGTTCAGCGTCACCGGGCGGTCGGCCGCACTTGGCAGCATCAGTGTGCCGGTCTCGGCGATGCCGGCATAGCCATGCTGGACGCTGACCGCATCGGCTGCCTCGGCGCGGCCTTGCCGCAGCTTCAGCAACGGCCGGGCTGACCAGGGGATGGCCTGCAGCTCTGGATGCGGTGCCATGACAGCCTGGGCGGGCAGGTTCTGGGCGGCCAGATAATCCGCCACTGCCTCCGGTACCGCATCCGGAGCACGGACGCGGAGCACCGAGCCGAACTCCTTCTCCACATTGCGGACGAAAAGATCCACCTGCTGGGCATGTGGTAACCGCGAGCGGGCAGGGATAAGATGCCGTGGGTGCTGTGCCGTGCGATCGCGCAGCATGGCGGCCTGATCCGGCGGCAATTCGCCGCGCCGCAAGCCGCGCCGGATCGCCGTCAGCACCGCTTGCCTGCTCATCAGATTCGCCCTGCCCGCTGTTCCCTGGCATAGCGGGCAAAGAACGTATCGCCCTCTGGCGCCGGCAGATCCCGCCCGCCGGTCCAGCCGCTGGCAAGCGGCATGGCGACGAACCGGCCCTTCCGCCGTCCCAGCAGCCCCAGCCCGACCGCGGCAGCCCGCGAAGCCAGCCGGTACAGCGCAGGCCGCCGGGCAAGGTATCCCCACAGCGCCAGGTTTCCCCGCACCGTCGCCGGGCTAAGGTGACGTTCAAACTCGCGATCACGCCAGTGGCGCATCAGCTTGGGCAGCGGGATCCGCACCGGGCACACGCTTTCGCACTTGCCGCAGAACGTCGAGGCATTGGGCAGATGCCCTGCCTTGTCCACTCCGATCAGCCCCGGCGTCAGCACCGCCCCCATCGGCCCGGGATAGACCCAGCCATAGGCATGGCCGCCGACTGCGCCGTAGACGGGGCAGTGATTCATGCAGGCCGCGCAGCGGATGCAGCGCAGCATCTCTTGAAATTCGGTTCCCAGCATAGCCGATCGCCCGTTGTCGATCAGCACGACATGGTATTGCTCCGGCCCGTCCAGGTCGCCAAGCTGGCGCACGCCGGTAGAAAAAGTCGTGTAGACCGAAAAATCTTGCCCGGTCGCTGAGCGGGCCAGCACCCGCAGCAACGATGTGGCGTCTTCCAGGGTCGGTACGCACTTCTCGATGCTGGCCAGCACGATGTGCACGCGGGGCAGCGTCTGCGTCAGGTCGCCATTGCCCTCGTTGGTGACGATGACGCTGCTGCCGGTCTCAGCAATCAGGAAGTTGGCGCCGGTGATACCGACATCGGCGGCCAGGAAGCTGGACCGCAGCTTGGTGCGCGCCTCATTCAGCACGTCGCGACGTTCGGTAAAGCTGCGTTCGGCCGGCAAGTCGGTATGTGCGCGGCGGAATGCGTCTTCCCAGTCCTCCATGTTCAGGTGGAAGGCAGGGGCAATGATGTGGCTGGGTAGCTCCTGGCGAAGCTGAATGATGTATTCGCCGAGGTCGGTCTCGACCGGGGTAATGCCATGCCTCTCTAAGTGGTCGTTGATCGCGATCTCCTCACCGATCATCGACTTTCCCTTGGTAACTGTTCTGGCACCGGCTGCCTGGCAGATCTGCAGCACGGCCTGGCGCGCCTCATCGGCGTCGCTGCACCAATGAACGGCGCCCCCGGCCTGCTTCACCTTCGCCTCGTAGGCTTCCAGGTAGAAGTCCAGGTTGGCCAGCGCGTGGTTCTTGATGTCGCGAGCGGTGTCACGCAGCCGCTCAAACTCGGGCAGGTTGGCGACTGCGGCGGCGCGCCTGGCGATGAAGCTGGGTCCGCTGCGCGCTAGGGCCTTTTGCAGACCGGCGTCGCCGAGGGCCCGCTGGGCGTTGTCCTTGAAGGCGGGCGAAGTGGCGATATGCATGACGGTGTCCGTGGTCGCTGTTGGATCGGGTGTATACGATTGCTGCGCTGGCGACGACCCGCGAAACCGGACGATCGCCAGTTCTAGCAAGAGCGGCACGTGCCACTTGAAGCCGAAGCGTGCATCGACGGCTGGCAGCTAACAGCGCGGCTGGCGCGTGCCTGAAGGCGGTCTTGGCTGTGGCCGGCGGCTCCTTTATCCCTGCAGCGTAGTTCAGGGAGCTAAGCAGGCCAATGACGCGCACCCACTCGATTGCGGTCCTTCCGGGCGACGGTATCGGCAAGGAAACCGTGCCAGAGTCACTGAAGGTTCTGGACGCTGCGGCACGCCGCTTTGGCTTTGACCTGAACCTGACCCACTACGACTGGTCGTGCGAGACCTACAAGGACACCGGCCTGATGATGCCAGCCGACGGGCTGGACCAGCTTGCGAAGTCCGACTCAATCCTGCTGGGGGCGGTGGGATGGCCCGGTGTGCCGGATCACGTCTCGCTGTGGGGTCTGCTGATCCCGATCCGCCGCGGCTTCGACCAGTATGTCAACGTGCGCCCCTGCAAGCTGCTGCCCGGCGTGCGCACGCCGCTGGCCGGACGCACCGAAGCCGACATCGACTTCTATGTCATACGGGAGAACACCGAAGGCGAATACTCCTCCGTCGGCGGGCGCATGTTTGAAGGCACCGAACGGGAGTTCGTCTCCCAGCAGACCGTGCTGACCCGCAAGGGCACTGACCGGATCATGAAGTATGCCTTCGAGTTGGCGATGACTCGGCCGAAGAAGCATGTCACCTCGGCCACCAAATCGAACGGCATCACCTTCACCATGCCATATTGGGATGAGCGCTTCGCCGCCATGGCCAAGAACTATCCAGAGATCCGCACCGATCAATACCACATCGACATCCTGTGCGCGCATTTCGTGCAGCACCCGGACTGGTTTGATGTCGTTGTGGGCTCGAACCTGTTCGGCGATATCCTGTCCGATCTGGGACCGGCGGTAGCCGGCTCCATCGGCATCGCTGCTGGTGGCAACATCAACCCAGAGCGCACCTTTCCTTCGATGTTCGAGCCTGTGCATGGCTCTGCCCCGGACATTGCGGGCAAGTTCATCTGCAACCCGATCGGCCAGATCTGGTCCGCGGCATTGATGCTGCAGCACCTGGGCGAAGCCGAGGCAGGCAAGGCGGTTGTCGCGGCGATCGAGACCCTGTTGCGTGAGGGCGGCCCGAAGACCCGCGACATGGGCGGACAGGCTGGAACGGCGGACGTTGGCACCGCCATCGCGGAGCTGGTCGGAGCAAAGTAGCCCGCATGCCTGGAGGCAATTGCCGCGCTGCTATGGAGCTGTCAGAACTGCTTGTAAACGATCTCTGGCGACGACATGTGCAGCACCAGTCCGGCGACTGCTATCGCCAGTACCATCGCTGATGACAAGGCGGTGCGGACATAGCGGGAGCGGAACGTCTGATTGATTGGCCCCTGAGCAGCACCGAGAATTTCGGGGATTGCCAGCAGGATGCTTGTCACTGCGACTGTGCAGATCGTCGCGCTGAGTGCTCCGATCATGCCCAGATCATGAGCTAGGTCGCTGATCTGACGCCAGGTGGCCCAAAACCAGAGCAGTGTAAAGGCGAACCAGGTAAAGGTCAGGCCTCTGGCGATTGCGCGATACAGCGGTTTGGCACATAGCCGGTCGTAGCCAGCCGGCGTCAGCCGCCGTCCTATGGCCACTTGATACAGGCGGTTACCGGCGACACCACCGCCCTGCAGCAACCCGAAGAACAGGAACTCTGACGTCGGACCGTGCCAAGCACCCACCAGGAAGAAGGTCACGAACAAGGCAACGATCGTGGGATATTGTTTCGAGCGTGATGAACGGTGCCGGCGGATCCATCCCATCAGCAACGGGTTGAAGACGTAGCTGCGCAGCCATTGCGACAGGGAGATGTGCCACCGGCCCCAGAATTCAATGAAGTTGCCAGCGCCGAACGGACGATCGAAGTTCTCCGGCAGCCGCAGGCGGAACAGCCTGGCGGCGCCGATGACAAAATCGGTGTAGCCGGAGAAGTTGGCGTATAGGAACAGCGGGTAGAGTACGACGACCAGCGCTCCGGTCTGGATACGCTGGTCCATCGGCATCCCGGCGGTCATGGCGGCGATGGCATCCAGTTGCCAGACATGCAGAACCGCCGACAGAATCAGCACTTTGAATGCACCCACCACCATGCGCCAGACGGCAAGCCCCAGGTCGGGCACCGCCAGCGGCATCGAACCGCTTGCCTCATAATCCTCACGCCGCTGGATAGGCCCGGAGATGAACGCGGGAAAGTTCAAGGTGAAGTTGAGGAAATGGACGACGCCAATCCGTTCCTCTTGCCCTTGGCCTGCGTCCACCACAAGATGCATCACGCGGAAGAAGACATAGGACAGGCCAATGGTCATCGTCCCCGGCGGCAGCAGCAGCCAAGGCGGGATGAAGCTATAGCGCTTCAACCAGATGAAAATGGCCAGAACCAGCACGACAGCAACCGGCAGCGCAGCGCGTTGACTTCTGCGCACGGCTTCAATGCCCAGATAACCCAGCGCCAGGAACGCCGCGAACGGCAAAAGCGGCAGCAGCGCGTGGGAGAAGCTCCAGACAAAGGCCAGGTTCAACACCAGCCAGACACTTTGTCGCCACCAATGAGCCGATACTGCGTTGTAGGCGGCCGCACCGAGCAGGACGAACACTAGAAACTGCCAGGACGGAACACTCATCGCGAAGAACACCCGGCAAAGGCTGGTTCCGTGAGGAAGGCCTGATCGACGGCGTCGGCCAGCGCCGCGTGACCGCCTGCCTGCGGATGCCCGTCAGTCAGGTAGAACAGCGACCCAAAATCCGGCGCGTCGGCGAAGGCCTTCGTGGTGTCAAATACCTTGACGCCGTGACGGGCGGCTTCTTGTCGAACTGCCCGTCCTAGCACGAACGGGTCGATCCCGGGCGGATCGGCAACTGCATGAACCAGTCCGACCTGCGCACGTTCTGGAATATAGAACAGCAGGAGTGGGGTTGATTTCGTTTGCTCGGTCATGCGGCCCAGCAGGTTACCCAGATCGGCAACCCGCTGTTGCCACGCAAGGCTCAGCGGTGCCCGGACGTAGTCCGCAGGATCTTTGTTCAACAGGAACGCCCGGACCTGGAACGCCGGATCCCGGTACAAATAATACTGCATCAGAAGGAACAGCCGGCTTTCTCGCAGCAGACCGACCGCCGCCTGCAGATTGAAGCGGGGTGCGGCTGTGACCTGATGGGCAGTGGGCGGCGGGTCCTTGAGGTGGATCAGGTCGAATGGTCCCACGATCATGGCGATCGCCGTCGGATGCAAAGCCAGCGCTTCTGGCATTCTCAAATCAATCCGGTCCACGTCGGTCGGTTCGGTGCCAAGATTCTGGAAATCCACCGGCCGCCCACATTGCTTTGACAACGCGGCGGATGCCCTCGCAGCGAATGAATCCGCGTAGTTCACCAGTGCGCCGCGGGCGGTCGAGGAGCCGACGACTACGATCCTTGATCCTCCAGCCGGCGGCGTTGCACATGACTCGCCAGATCGGTAGCCGCAGTCGTTAAAATGCTGGGTGACCCAGGGTCCTTCCCAGACCTTTGTATGGGACGTGCATTGGGGATGATATCGGAACCCGGTCGGGGTTGCGTATTCGCAAGGCTCGATAGAATCGTCCTGCACATAGATCAGCCGAGCCGCAACCTCCCCGCCGCCAAGCAGAACAAGGATCGTCAGCACAAAAATGGCTGGCAACAGGATATAATCCCGCGGGGGCAGTCGCCAGACTTCTGTCTGCTGGGTCATCGACACATCCGCAGCGTCCACCCGCACAGGTCGTTGGCCTAGCATTTTCATAACGGCAACGATAGAACATCTTGTTCGTGCAGACATGCCAAAAGTTCGCGATCAGTCAGGCTGTCACGCAACACGCTGATCCGCTATCAAACAACAACTAAACCGCGATAGAGGAAGCGCCCGATGGCGAGACCTGCTCAAACGACATCCGCGGCAACCGAATGGGATCGTGACACTGCGCTAACCGCAGCGCGGATCCTGCTGGAGATCAAGGCCGTCAACTTCCGGCCTGAGGAAGCCTATACTTTCACCTCCGGCTGGAAATCGCCCGTCTACATCGACTGCCGCCGTATCATCTACTTCCCGCATGCACGGTCGAAGATCTGTGACCTGGCGGTGGGAAAAATCTACCGTCACATCGGCTACGAGACGATCGAGACAGTGGCGGGCGGCGAGACCGCGGGCATCCCGTTCGCCGCCTGGATCGCCGACCGCATGGCCGCGCCAATGTCGTACGTCCGCAAGAAGCCGAAAGGCTTTGGCCAGAACGCCCTGATCGAAGGCGATGTCCCGGTGGGCAAGCGCACTTTGCTGGTCGAGGACCTGACCACTGATGGTCAGTCGAAGATCCGCTTTGCCAATGCGTTGCGCGACGCTGGCGCGGTCGTGAACCATGCTTTCGTGGTGTTCTTTTACGGTGTCTTCCCAGGTGCATTTCAAACCCTGGCGGACATGGACATCACACTGCACAGCCTTTGCACCTGGTGGGACGTGCTGGAGGCTTGTAAGGACCGGTCCTACTTCTCAGAAGCTGCCTTGTCAGAGGTGCGGCGATTTCTGGAAAATCCGGTGGCTTGGTCAGCCGCGCATGGCGGTATCGCGTCAGCCGAGGAAGCCATGGCCCGCAAAGCCGCCGCCGAGGAATGACGGCCACGCCCCGCGCTCTACCGCGGGACCACACGCAACCAACTTAGCGCCATCGCCAATGCGGCGGATGCTGCGGCCATGCCCAAGGCGATGTGCGTTGCGTGAACAATGGCATCCGACTGCCCGTGCGTCAGCCCCAGTACCACCGCTACCAGGGCGCTGCCGGTAGTCTGACCGACGAGGCGAGAGGTCGAAAGCATCCCGCTGCCTGCACCTGCCCGCTCCGGCGGCGCGCTGCCGATCAGCAGCCGGTTGTTAGGTGACTGGAACAGCCCAAAACCAGCCCCGCACAGTGCCAGACGCCAGGCGACGTCGCTCCAGGATGCGCCGGGCGGCATGATCATCACCAGCACCAGACCACTGAGCATAACGGCCAGGCCCAAACCGCCCAGCATCCCCGCCGAATAGCGATCGGCCAACCGTCCGGCAATCGGCGCGACGACGACTACCGCCGCCGGCCAGGGCGTCATCTGCAGCCCGATGTCGAACGGCGACAGGCCGCCCGCGTACTGGAAGTAGAACGGCAGCACCACCAGGGCGATGATCTGTGCGGCATGCGAGCAGACCGCGGTGGCCGCCGACAAGGCGAAGATGGGCCGCTGCATCAGCAGGTCCACCGGCAGCATCGGCGGCCGCAGCGTCAACTGCCGGCGCACAAAGATGAAGCCCATGACCAGGCTGCCGGCAAGCTCCAACAACACCAGCGGCAGCCGCTCGCCATGGCCGATCCCATCCAGGCCTATGATGAAAAGCCCCAGGGTGACGGCGTTCATCACCGCACTCAGCAGATCGAAGCGGTGCGACGTCAGCGGCGAGGCCGGCAGGAAACGCACCGACATCAGCAGCGAGACGATGCCGAACGGCACCTGGATCGCGAACAGCCAAGGCCAGTTGGAGACCGCCATGATGGCGGCGGCCACCGATGGCCCGGCGGCAGAGGACGTTGCGACGACGAGGACGTTGTAGCCGATGCCTCGGCCCAGTTGGGCTTTCGGAAAGATGAAGCGGATCAGTGCGCCGTTGACGCTCATGATTCCCGCACCGCCGAAGCCCTGCATCACCCGCCCGGCGACAAGCTCTGGCAGCGTCGTCGCCAGGGCGCAGCCAATGGAGGCCATCGTGTAGAGCAACAGGCCCCAGCAGAAGATACGGCGGTGGCCGTGCACATCGCCAAGCGACGCGAGCGGCAGCAGGCTGATGGTGACGGTCAACTGATAAGCGTTGATCACCCAGATTGATTCCCCCGGCGAGGCATGCATCTGCCGGGCGATCGTGGGCAGGGCGACGTTGGCGATCGATCCGTCTAGGACGGCCATGCACACCGCCACGCCAAGCGACAGCATTGCCAGCAACCGCCGGTCCGGGGGCAGGCCGTCAGTCACCACCTCGGTCGATGGTCGGTTGGTGCGGGGGAATTGATCTTGGGGCATGCGCGCGAGGAAAGTGGACTGTCAGATCCCGTGCGGCAACCTATGCCCGTTATGCCTGAGTGATGCGCGAGGCCGGTTGCCATGGTATGGGCATCTGGCAGGGTGCCCGACGCTCCGGCGCGTGGTCCGGGCATCAGCGATGGAGGACTGTTCGAAATGCAGATCGGCGTGGTTGGACTGGGCCGGATGGGGGCAAACATCTCCCGCCGGCTGATGAAAGCGGGTCATTCAACCGTTGTATGGGATGCCAGCCAGGCGACGGTTGACACTCTGGGCAAGGAGGGTGCGACGTCAGCCAATGGGCTGCAGGATCTGGTGGGCAAGCTGTCGGAGTCGCCGCGGGCGGTCTGGGTGATGCTGCCGCACGGCAAGATCACCGATGACACGATCGACACGCTGTCCGGATTCCTCGGCCATGGCGACATCATCATTGATGGCGGCAACACGTTCTACAAGGACGACATCCGCCGCGGAAAGACGCTGGCCGCCAAGGGCATCCGCTATCTTGATGTCGGCACTTCGGGTGGCGTCTGGGGCCTGGCGCGCGGCTATTGCCTGATGATCGGCGGCGACGACGATGCAGTAAGGCACCTCGACCCGATCTTCGCGACACTCGCGCCTGGGATCGGTACAATTGAACGCACCCCTGGCCGGGATGGCCGGGATCAGCGGGCCGAACATGGCTATATCCATGCGGGACCGATCGGCGCCGGCCACTTCGTAAAGATGATCCATAACGGCATCGAATACGGCATGATGCAGGCCTTTGCCGAGGGTTTCGACATTCTGCGCAACAAGGGCTCTGACAGCCTGCCGCAGGACGAGCGCTACAACCTTAATATGGGAGACATTGCCGAGGTCTGGCGCCGCGGCAGCGTCGTCTCGTCCTGGCTGCTCGACTTGGCTGCCGATGCGATGGCCAAGGACGACAAGCTGGAGGGCTTCTCCGGTGAAGTGGAGGATTCCGGGGAAGGACGCTGGACCATTGAGGCTGCCATCGAGGAGGCGGTACCAGCGGACGTTCTGGCTGCTTCGCTGTTCACCCGATTCCGCTCGCGCCAGCAGCATACGTTCGCCGAGAAGGTGCTGTCGGCGATGCGCTTCGGCTTTGGCGGCCACGTGGAGCCCGGGAAAAAGTGACCCTCTTGGTTGTGATGGGGGTCTCCGGCAGCGGCAAGACCACCATCGCTGCAGGGATCGCCCAGCAGGAAGGCTGGCGACTGCTGGGGGGCGACAAACTTTATCCTTTGGTGAACGTCGCCAAGGTTGAGGCAGGCATACCACTGCCGGACGATGACCGGTGGCCCTGGTTGCGGGCGATGGCCGCCAGGGCGGCTGACCTACACGTCGGTGGTGAGATTGACGATCGTCGCATGATTTGCGCTGAAGCGGCAGCGAAAATCGCTTAATTTTGCCGGCACTGCTGGAGAGCCAATTTGCAACGCTGGAAGAGCCCGCATCGGATGAGCATCCGATCATTGCCGACATCGGCGGATCGGCAACTATCGTGGCGGCCAATGCCATGTGCCAGTTAAGGGAGCGTCTGTCATGAGCGACGGGTTCGCCGTTTATCCAAGTCTGCGCGACCGTGTCGTGCTGGTCACTGGCGGGGCCAGCGGCATTGGTGCAGAGGAGGTCACCCAGTTTGCGCGCCAAGGGGCGAATGTGGCGTTCCTCGATATCGCCGACGATGCCGCGCAGCAACTGATCGCCGGTCTGAACCACGAGGGTCTGCCGCCGCCGCTTTATCTGCGCTGTAACCTACGGGATATTGCAGCTTTGCAAGCCGCGGTGACAGAGACCGCACGGCGGATCGGGCCGATCGGGGTGCTGGTCAACAACGCCGCAAACGACCAGCGCCACAAGTATGAGGACGTCACGCCTGAATTCTGGGACGAGCGGATGCAGACCAACCTGCGTCATCAGTTCTTCGCCATCCAAGCTGTCGCACCGATGATGCGCGCTGCTGGCACTGGCTCGATCATCAACTTCGGCTCAATCTCCTGGCATACCAGTCAGGGTGGCATGCCAGCCTATACAACGGCGAAAGCCGCCGTCGAGGGGCTGACCAAAGGTATGGCCCGGGATCTCGGGCAATACGGGATCCGGGTCAACTGCATCATTCCAGGCTGGATCATGACCCAGCGTCAGATCGATCTGTGGGTAACACCGGACGCGGAAGCCGACCTGCTGCGGGCGCAGTGTCTGAAGACAAAGCTTGTGCCGGTGGATGTGGCCCGCATGGTGCTGTGGCTGGCTGCTGATGACAGCCGCATGTGCACCAGCCAGTTGTGGGTCGTCGATGGTGGGCGGCTGTAGATCCAGTCTGCAAGAGGTGAAGCGTGATTGTTGTGGCAATTCTGATCCCGTGGCTGGCTCTACTGCTAGGTGGCCATATTTTCCAGGCGGTGTTCTGCCTTGGACTGCAATTGACCCTGGTGGGTTGGATACCCGCGGCGATCTGGGCTGTGGTCGTGCAGAACCGGGACCTGCAGCAACGCCGTTACCGCGAACTGGTCCAACGAGTGCGCCGGTAGATTTGCAAATCTAGGCGGTGCCGCACCGCCATCCGGGCAAGTTAAATCAATGCAGGGCTTCGCGACATGCGTGCCAGAATCTGTAGGACAACGCTAGGTCAGTATCTGATCATAACAAAAATGCGGTTGTTACGTCAACGCCCCACAATACCGCCAGATCCGCAACCCCGCCTGCGGATCGGCCGTTGAGCCGGTACAACTGGCTTGTACAAGGAAAACGCAATGGTGACGAGGCAACAGCACACGTCTGAGTCTGACGATAAGACAACCTCTGGAAAGAAAGGCGTAACACAAGAGGAGGTCGGCGGCGGCAAGAAAAAAGACCCCAACAACTTTGCCAACAACCCAGAGCGTGCTGCTGCCGCCGGCCGGAAAGGCGGCAGCCAAAGCCATAAAGGGGATTAGATTCAGCCGCAGACCAGGCAGCACGAGTCTAAGCCAATCCTCGTGCTGCCTGCGCCTCATCCGCACCGGCCAGGGGCCTTATCGTCAGGCCTCGGGCGGGGTCGTTGGTGTCGGAACCGGGTCAGTGGGGGTCGGCACTTCGGGCGGCGGAATGTCCTGACCGGGACCTGGGAGTTCCGGCGGAAGCGGCTGCGGTTCAATTGCCAATCTCAGTCTCCCTAGGCTGGACGTGTCCAGCTAGAACGACAGTGGTGTTCGGCCGGTTCGACCGAAGGCAAACATTAATAGCGCTAGATAACAGCGCATGGCTGAAGGCCAAGTGCGCGTCTATACAACCCCAACGGTGCGTTGACGCAGCAAGCCATATGCAGGCAATAAGAGCATCGCTGGTGTGCGCCTGTAGCTCAATTGGTTAGAGCTGGCGGCTCATAACCGCTCGGTTGCAGGTTCGAGTCCTGCCGGGCGCACCAAGTATTTTCAGATGCATTCAATTCACCGAAAATCCCAACTTCTGAGCAATATTAACAATCGGTCCAGCGTTGGGATCCACAGCGCTGAAAACCGCTTTTGGCGGCGCAAGCGATCTGATCACCAGGATCGGACCAACCGCGCCGCCGAAAGAGCCGTCCCAACCAGATGAACGTTTAGCTGCCGTGGACAGTGTTGGTTGCAACCTTCGCGGTCTGATCTGCACCACGCGAAGCCATTAGGCGGTTATGCAGGGAAGCAAACGAGTTCGGATCCTGCGCGAGTTTCTGCTGCGCCCACCCGGCTGCATAGTTCGGCGGCGACGTGCCCGCAGGAAGTCCCTGAGCGGAAGCGACGCCGATACCAAGGCTCATTGCAGCGAGGGCACCAAGGATCAACGATTTCATCGAAAATCTCCGTCATTGTAAAGCCGGATGTCCGGATCGGCGTATAGATGGAGCTTGTCCCAAAGATGATAATGGTGCACCGCAGCATTGGACTTATGCTTGAAGTGATGGAATGGATCCCCACTGTCAGGCGCCGCCCAGACCCGCCAAGCCAATAGCTTTTGTGCGACAGCATGTAGTGCAGGCAGGAACCAGCGCACTTGTGACACTGATAATTCCGGTGCTCAGCGGTGGCAGCTTATGGCCAGGCATGTGCACGACGCTGCACGCTTCACGTGGAACCGGCCCCGAAAGATCCGCCTGGGTCACGGTATCGGCCAGCCTCACCACCAACCAGCCGCACAGCGTGACGGAGCGCATCGCAATCCTGGACTTGATCTCCGGCGGCCATGTGGAATTGGGACTGGAGGCACGCGAAAGGACTAGCTTGCCTTGCGCTACGTACTGATCGGATTGCCGGAGACCATTCACCGCGGCTGCGCCAGTTCGAGGACGCCCATGTCGACCAGGTCATGCTGCTGAACCAGGCTGGAACGACCAGCCACCTGGACATCTGTCACAGCCCGAAGCTGTTCGCCCATGAGGTATGCCAGAGTTCCACGACCGGCAGCCGGGGCAGGACGCGCGGAAGCAAGCGGTGCCGGGCGGCCAGATTGTGCTGGAGGATCTGGGTATCGAACGCCACGACCCGTATGTCTATCAGAACGACGATATCGTCCGGATCAGCCCCAATCAGATGAAGCAGCGAGAGGCGGAGAAGAAGCGGGTGGCAGCAGCAGAAGGTTGAGCGATCCGGCAGGACAGGGTTCCGCTGCCGCCGAAAGCGGATCGCCGATGCTTGACGCGAATAACTTGTTGTCGGAACGTCTCTCCAGCAAGGACCGCTGACATGAAACTCGGGTTGTCGATTGGCTATTCGAAGGCGCAGATGGACCTTCCGGTGGCGCTGGTGCAGCGGGCCGAGGAACTCGGCTATGACTCGGTCTGGAGTGCGGAGGCCTATGGCTCCGATGCCATCACGCCGCTGGCATTCCTGGCGGCGGTGACGCGAAAGATCCGACTGGGTACGGGTATCATGCAGATCGCCGCGCGTACTCCAGCCAACGCCGCGATGTGTGCGGGCACCGTTGATGCAATGGCAGGTGCTGGACGCTTCATCGCCGGCCTCGGCGTCTCCGGTCCGCAGATCGTCGAGGGGTGGTATGGCCAACCCTGGGGGCGGCCCTATTACCGGCTGAAGGACTACGTCGCGATCATGCGCAAGGTGTTCCGCCGCGAAGACCCGGTGACGCATGCTGGGCGCGAGATCAGCCTGCCCTATATCGGGGACGGTGCGGCGGGCGTTGGCAAGCCGCTGAAGTCGATCCTGCACATGAACCCAGACATTCCGATCTTTCTGGCCACCGGCAGCGAATCCACCGTGAAGCTGACGGCGGAAATCGCCGACGGCTGGCTGCCGATGGGATTTGTGCCCGGCTGCATGGCCGAGTACGGGCCGTGGCTGCAGGAGGGATTCCGCCGTGCCGGCAACGGCAAAAGCCTCAAAGACTTCGAGATCCAGGCCACCATCCATGTCGAGGTTGCCGAGGACGTCAAAGCCGCACTGGCGCGTCTGAAGCCAGAGGTCGCGCTTTACGTCGGCGGCATGGGCCACAAGGACAAGAATTTCCACAAGGACCAGATGATCCGCCGCGGCTTTGCCGAGGCCGCGGATCGCGTGCAGGAACTGTATCTCGCTCACCGTAAGGAGGAGGCCATCGCTGCCGTCCCTGACGAATGGGTGGACATGAAGTCACTGGTCGGACCGCCGGAGCGAATCCGTGCGCGTTTCCGCGCCTGGGAGGATTCGGGAGCCACCAGCTTGACCGTCCGCTCCCGTCAGGCGGAAGCGATCGAGGTGATGGCGCAGGCTGCCCGGTTGAACTGAACAGCGGCGGCCGATCGTCGCACCGGTTGCGGTCGGGCACCGAGGTTGTATGGTCCGCGCAAACGGATACATGAGGACAACGAGCCATGCGCCCATCCGGCCGCGCCCACGACGCGCTGCGCGACGTCTCGATCACCACCGGCTTCGCCCGTCATGCCGAAGGATCCGCCCTGATCCGCATGGGCAGGACCGAGGTGCTGTGCGCGGCCAGCGTGGAAGCGCGGGTGCCGCCCTTTCTGCGCAATACCGGTCAAGGCTGGGTCACCGCTGAATACGGCATGCTGCCGCGGGCCACACATACACGCGGCGATCGAGAGGCCGCCCGCGGCAAGCAATCTGGCCGCACGCAGGAAATCCAGCGCCTGATCGGCCGCTCGCTGCGTGCCGTGGTTGACCGTTCGGCAATGGGCGAGATGTCCATTACCCTGGACTGCGACGTGCTGAACGCCGATGGCGGCACCCGCTGTGCGGCTATCACTGGCGCTTGGATCGCCCTGTCGCTAGCGTTCCGCCATCTGGTCAGGATGAACGTGCTGAAGACCGTCCCGCTGAGCGGCCACGTCGCCGCCATTTCCTGCGGCATCGTCCAGGGTATGCCAGTGCTCGACCTGGATTATGACGAGGACTCAAACGCGGATGCCGACGCCAATTTCGTGCTGACCGACGCTGGCGGCTTGGTGGAGATCCAGGCCACGGCCGAGAAGACAGCGTTCAACGAGGTACAATTCAATGAGCTCCTGTTACTGGCCCGCCAGGGCACCGGCAGGCTGTTCGCACTACAACGCGAGGCACTGGAACAGTGATGGGCCGCCGGCTCGTTCCGGGTCAGCATCTGGTTCTGGCCAGCCACAACAAAGGCAAGCTGCGGGAAATCGAGGCGTTGCTGTGGCCGCTTGGTATTTCGGTCGCCTCCGCCGCCGAGCTGGGGCTGCCGGAACCCGAGGAAGACGCGCCGGACTTCGCCGGCAACGCCCGCATCAAGGCGCTTGCGGCGGCGACTGCAACCAATCTTCCGGCACTGTCGGACGATTCTGGGTTCTGTGTGGCCGCTCTGGATGGCGCCCCCGGCGTGCATTCAGCGCGCTGGGCTGGGCCGGGGAAGGATTTTGCCGGAGCGATGGCCGCGGTGCAGCAGCGCGTTGGCGTCCAGCCGGACCAGCGTGCCTGGTTTATCTCGGCGCTGTGCGTGGCGTGGCCGGACCGCCGTACCGCAACCTATGTCGGGCGCATCGACGGTATGGTCGTCTGGCCGCCGCGCGGCGAGCGAGGCTTCGGCTATGATCCGATGTTCGTGCCCGCCGGATACCAGCAGAGCTTTGGGGAAATGGACCCGGACCAGAAGCACGCCGTCAGCCACCGAGCCCGGGCGTTTGCCCAAGTGCTGGCATCCTGCTTCGGCTGATGTGGAAGCGCATGGGCAGCAGCGGCAACACGTTCACATGCGGATCCACCACCTGATCACTGCCCAAATGATCATGGCTCACCTGATCGTCGCAGGCATTTGCATCTGGCCCTTTACGGAGGCGCGCGCAGCGCTGCCTGAAACGGTCATCGTCGGCATCCTGAACGACATGAACGGTCCGTTCGCCGACCAATCAGGCCGCGGATCGGTGGTCGCCGCACAGATGGCGGCTGAGGACTTTGCAGGGTCAGATAGCGGCTTCAAGGTGCGGATCGTCTCAGCCGACCACCTCAACAAGCCAGATGTGGGTGCTCAGATCGTCCGTGCCTGGGTCGACCGAGACGGTGTCGATGCCGTGGCCGACGCGGTCAACTCCGGCGTTGGGCTGGCGGTGAATACGGTGCTAGCGGACAAGCATCGCACCTTTATTGCCACCAATGTCGGAACCTCCGACCTGACCGGCAGGTTCTGCCAGCCGACGACGATGCAGTGGACCATGGACACCTACGCCCTGGGCAACACGATGGCTCGCGCGATGGTCGCACAGAAGGCGAATAGCTGGTACTACATCAGCTTCGATTATGCGCTGGGCGCAGCGCTTGAACGGGACTCCGGGGCGGTGCTGACCAGCCTTGGAGGCAAGATACTCGGTTCGGTCAAGCATCCGCTGGGAACAACCGATTTTTCTTCGTATCTGCTGCAGGCGCAGTCCTCTGGTGCCGCTGTCATCGCCTTGGCCGACACCGGGACAGATCTGATCAACGCGGTCAAGCAGGCAGCCGAGTTCGGCATTCCGCAAAGGCAAATCCTGGCAGGGCTTTTCACCCAGATCGTCGACGTTGATTCGATTGGCCTGCAGGCTGCTCAAGGGCTGACGGTGACCGAGGCGTTCTACTGGGACCTCAACGACGACACCCGCGCGTTCGCCCGGCGCTTCGCCCTGCGGTTCAACGACCGTGTGCCGACGGCGAACCAGGCCGGCGTATATTCATCGGTGTTGGCTTACCTGCACGCGGTCAAGGCGGCCGACTCGATCGAAGGGGAGGCTGTGGTCCAGCAGCTACGGCGGCAGCCAATCCAGGACAAGCTGTTTGGCACCGTCATAGTCCGCCCGGATGGCCGAGCGGTGCACGACATGTACACTTTCCGGGTGAAAGCCCCTGCCGAGTCAAAGTCTCGCTGGGATATCTACACTGTTCTAGCACGGGTTGCCGGGGATCAGGCATTCCGGCCGCTGAACTGGGGTGGCTGCAGGTTGGTTGCGCAATAGGAAGAGGACAATGGCCGAAACGATCACCAATGACAGTTGGCCCGGTGCGCTGTATGATCTGCTGCGGGCAAACCACGTTACTCAGTTCTGCTACGTCCCTGACGCCGGGCACAGGGTGCTGATCGACCGTTCTCTGGCGGACCCGGACGTGCATTCGGTGCCGCTGACGACAGAGGAAGAAGGTGTCGCAATGGTCGCCGGTGCAGATCTCGGCGGTCAGAAGGCGGTGCTGCTGATGCAGTCCTCCGGCGTTGGCAACTGCATCAACATGCTGTCGCTGACCCAGGGCGGACGCTTTCCTCTCCTTACCCTGGTGTCGATGCGCGGCGAGTTCGGCGAGGGCAACCCCTGGCAGTTCGCCATGGGTCAGGCAGTCGAGCCAGTGCTGAAAGCGATGGGAGTGATCGTGCTGCGGGCGGACCACCCGTCCGACGTTATCCCGTGCGTGACCGCCGCCATGACCATGGCATTCCAGTCCAATCAGCAGGTCGCTGTCCTGCTGACCCAGCGCCTGATCGGCGCCAAGAAGTTTTAGGGGATCATCACCATGGCCAGACTCAGCAGGTTGCAGACCGCGACCCTGCCGGACGCAGTGCTGGATCGCCGGCAAGCCATCCCGGCGCTGATCGAGCATCCGGACGACTTCCTGATGGTGGCCGGCCTGGCTGGCACCGCCTGGGAGCTGTCGGCCCTGACGCATGAATCTCCCCGGCTGTTCGGGCTGGGTGGCGCGATGGGGGCAGCCCCGATGATGGGGCTCGGTCTGGCGCTTGCGCAGCCGAAGCGCAGGGTGCTGGTGGCGACCGGCGATGGCGAGCTGCTGATGAATGTCGGTGCGTTGGCCACCATTGCCCTGCAGAACCCACCTAATCTGACGATCATCTGCGTCGACAACGGTCACTATGGCGAGACCGGCAACCAGGAGAGTCACACCGGACTGGGCGTACGCCTGGACGTTATCGCCTCGGGGTGCGGCTTTCCCGTGGTTCATCTGATCAACACCGGGGCTGACATGGCCGAGGGCCGGCGGCTGATCCGCGAGGGCGGCAGCCTGTCGTTCATCTTGCTGCGGGTAACTGAAGGCCCGGCCACGCACGACGGCCGGAAGAACCTTGTGCCACACATTGAACGCGATCGCTTCCGAGCCGCCCTGCTCGGATGAAGCCGTTTGGGTGATGCGCTTTGGATGATGTCCTTGCCCTGCTGTGCCTGCAGATCGAGTGGGGTGCCGACGAGGCGATCGACCGTGACCCTGTGGACAGGTTGCGCCCGATTGGGACCCAGGCGCCCGTTGTCCAACGCCTGCCTGAAGCGGTGGCCGACACGCCGATCGGGCGGGCGCGTATGTTGGCTGCTCACGCCGCCAGCCTGGACCAACTGCGCGCCGCTGTCGCGAACTTCGACGGATGCGCGCTGCGCGACACCGCCAGCAACATGGTGTTCGCCGCCGGCAATCCCTTCAGCACCACGCTGATTATCGGTGAGCCGCCGGGCCGGGAGGAGGATCGCACCGGCCAGCCGTTTGCCGGCCTGGAAGGTCAAATGCTTGATGAGATGCTGGCCAGCATAGGCTTGATCCGAACCGATCTCATGCTGGCATCGCTGCTGCCGTGGCGTCCGCCCGGTGGGCGGCCTGCATCCGCCGCCGAGATTTTGATCTGCGAGCCATTTTTACACCGTCTGATCACGCTTATCAGTCCACGACAGATCGTTTTGTTTGGTACATCGGCTGCCCGCGCCATGTTGCCCCAGTTGCAGAACCGTCGCCGCCTGCCTCAAGGCTGGATCGAGACTCGTGTACCGGACTTGCATGTCAATCCCCCTGCCTTGGCCCTTCCGGGCCTCGCCGATATGCTGCGAAATCCACCGTTGCGGCGCGATGCCTGGAGTGGTCTACGGTTGCTACGGCGTGCTCTGGACACGGCGTAACATGAAAGTGATATGTCTTAGCGATTGGAAATATCGGTCGATTTTCCTGCTATGCGCTGATGACATCGATCAGTTCGCCGCTTGCGGTTGCGCCATCTCCAGACCTGGCCGAGGCGCCAGCCATCCACGCCCTGTTGCTGACACGGTTGCCGAAGGGCACCATCTCACCGCCTGCACCGGGTTCGACTGCCTTGGGCCGTCTCGCCGACGCCGATCCCGTACCGGAAGATGTCGATCCGCCGCGTAGCGACTTAGCACGTGATCCGCTGTTGGATGCCGCTGTGCGTGATCAGGCTGTAAATGGCCGGACAGCAGCGGCATTGCGTCTGGTCAGTGCCGCCCCAGGCATCTCACCAGCCTATGCGGCGCAACTGAAAGCAGACGTTGCCCAGGTTTTGCTCACCCGCAATGAGGACGCTGAGGCCCTGCGGGTTGCTCAAGCCGCGCTGCACCAGAAGGTCGCCAGCGATCAGCCTGGGCTGGGCTTCTACATTGGTGGCCTGGCAGCCTGGCGTCTGAACCGCATGGGGCTGGCGCAGGTTTTGTTCGCCGCGGGCGCCCGGGCAGCCAATGCCTCGCCCCGTCTGCATGCAGCCTCGGCGTTTTGGGCGTCTCGCAGCAGCCGTGCCCTGCAGGATACAGTAGGTACGATCCGCTGGCTGGAATTGGCTGCGGAGCAGCGGTTGACCTTCCATGGCATGCTTGCAAGGCGGCTTCTGCACCTCGACACGGACTTTTTTGTTCATCAGGAACTGCCAGCTCAGGCCGACATCGATGCCGTCGCAGCAACGCCACAGGGGTGGCGGGCATTTGCCCTGCTGCAGGTCGGCCAGCTTGATCACGCCGAGGCGGAGCTTCGCGCTCTATGGGTCGGGATGAAGGCAAGTCCGGCCTTCCGGCGCTCGCTGATGCTGGTTGCGTCCGCCGCCGGATTGACCGACTGCGCTGCGCAAATGGCCTTGCTGCTGCAGTCCGAGGACGGCCATCCACACAACGGCCTGCGGTTTCCGTTACCGCGTCTGCGGCCGGCTGGCGGGTTCAGCATTGATCCGGCCATGGTCTATGCACTGACGCGGCTGGAGTCGAATTTCGATCCTACCGCGATTTCCAAGGCCGGTGCTCGCGGCCTGATGCAGATCATGCCTGCGACCGCGCAATATCTGATTGGCGAAGCTTTCTTTGCGCCCGAGCGCCTGCACGAACCAGGATCCAACCTTGCCATCGGTCAGCGGTATTTCGCCTATCTGTCGCGCCAGGACGGCATTAATGGTGACCTGATCCGGACGCTGGTCAGCTACAACTCCGGGCCAGGCAACTTTGCCCGCTGGGGTCCTGACATCCGTAGCCACGGCGACCCGCTGCTGTTCATTGAAGCCATCCCGGTGCCGGAAACACGCGCCTTCGTCACCCACGCTCTGGTCTACGCATGGATCTACGCCGCCCGGCTGCACCTGCCTGCCCCCAGCCTGGATGAGCTGGCAGCGGGCAACTTCCCCCGCTTCACGCCGCATCGGGAGGAGCGCACAATGACGATGTTGACGCCGGGGTTCCATTGACGCACTCCGGAGTAAGACCACCTGCCGGAGCTTTGTTCGATGGACCGCTTGGACAGAAGCCGACCCTTCATTCCGATCAACATTGCCGTCCTGACTGTGTCGGACACGCGCACCGCCGCCAATGACACGTCGGGCGATGCGCTGGCGCAACGTATAGATAAAGCGGGTCACCGCGTCGCTGCACGGGCGCTGGAGCGTGACGACACTGCGGTCATCGAAACGCTGCTTCGCGTGTGGATCGCCGACCCACAGATCGATGTGGTCATCACCACCGGGGGCACCGGCATCACCGGCCGGGATGTAACCCCGGAAGCATTTGACCGTGTGATGGAAAAGCGCATCGAGGGCTTCGGTGAGCTATTTCGCATGTTGAGCTATCAGAAGATCGGTACGTCGACGATGCAGTCCCGCGCGATCGGCGGTGTCGCCGGCGGGACCTACCTGTTTGCGCTGCCTGGCAGTACGGGGGCGGTCAAGGACGGCTGGGACGATATCCTGGTCTGGCAGCTCGACAGCCGCCACGGACCATGCAACCTGGTTGAATTGATGCCGCGCCTGCAGGAGCACCTAAAGACAACGGCGTGATGTCGATATACATCTGTTCAACAACACCCAATCCGCCGTAGATCAGGCGCCATGTTGAAGCGCTGGTTCCACCTGACCGGGCTGCTCGCGGTGCTGCTGGCACTAACGGTGCAAATCGGTCTTGGCGCCAGCGTGCCGCCGATGGACTCGTTCGCCGGGGCCGCTGCTCTGTGTCACCCAGCCAACGGCGCGGCGGGCGCACCGGCCCAGACACCGAACCATCACACCGACTGCCTGGTCTGCCCGTTATGTGGCGCCTTGCATGCTCAGGCAGCCGCTGTCGTCTCGAACCCGCCGCTCTTGCCGCCGCCAGGTTCGTCGGTTTTTCAGCGCCCGAAATCGCCTCCACCGTCGACCGCGCCGCCATCTCCGCATCGCCCGCCCAGTCAACCAAGGGCGCCCCCGATCTTCTCCTGACCCTTCTAGGCGACCCGCTTGCGCGGGTCGGTTGTTGTTCGCGTCAGGAGTCTCCCATGAAGCCGCGTTTTCTGCTCGCCGCGCTGGCGGCCGGCCTGTTGCCACTGGGCCATCAGGCCCATGCGCATGGCTTTGCCGGCGACCACATGTTCATCAGCACCTTGCTGCTGGACGATCCCAATGTTGCCGACGAAGCAAGTCTGCCGACCTTTACCTATCTTCCTGGTCCAACCGATAGCGGCCCTGCACCCGGCGCCTACGGCCTTGGTTTCGAGTTCGACAAGCGCATCACCGAGAATTTTGGTTTTGCCTTGAACCAGGGCTACGACTGGATCACCCAGCCTGGCGCCAAAACCGTGAACGGCTGGCAGAACCTCGTTGTCACACTGAAATACAAACCTTATGTCAACGCCGACCACGAATTCCTGCTCTCTGTCGGCGTCCAGCGCCAGTTCGCCCGGACCGGCGCCAACGGAAGCAACGGCGCCGCGTTGGGCATCGAAGACAGCAGCTCCACCACCCCGACACTCTATTTCGCAAAGGGTTTCGGGGACATTCCGGTCGGCTGGGTGCGCCCTTTCGTCCTGACTGGCGAACTCGGATACCAGGTTGCCGACAAAAAGCTGAAGATCGATCCGGTAGACTATACCCCGGTCAACAATGGCCTTTCCAACGCTTGGACCGGCGGTCTGTCACTGCAGTACAGCGTCCGTTACCTGTCAGCGCAGGTCAAGGACTATGGCCTGCCGGACTTCGTCAACCGGATGACGCCAGTCGTTGAGCTTTCATGGTCGTCCCCCGCCAGCAAGCCGACACAGTTCTCGACGCAATACCTATGGGGCATTGGCTTGAACTATACCGCCACAAGCTACGCGGTGGGGCTGGAGCTCCTGGTGCCCGGCAACCGGGAAACCGGCTCGCATCCCGGCGTGATCGCACAGTTCCACCTGTATTTCGACGACCTGCTGCCGCACAGCCTGGGCGCGCCCATCACGGAGTGGTTCTGATATAGCAATGACCCTGCATCCATCTTCGCCTCGTCCGGCCGCAACGCCCGCCATCCGCTCTTGGTATTGCGCGACGCTGCAAGGTCTCCCTGCGACTAGGTTGCGGCTGATGTCGCAGCCGGGTTCCTTCAAAGCTGTTCATAGCCTTCTCTTGATCGCCTTGTGGCTCTGGCAGTCTACATCCGGGGCATGGGCGCATGCCTTCCTGGATCGTGCGTCACCACCAGTGGGCTCGGAAGTATCGGCACCAATACCGTCAATCTCATTGACATATACCGAACCGGTGGAGCCGCTGTTCAGCTCGGTGCAGATTACCGACGATAAGGGACAGCGTGTCGATGACGGCAAACCCGTCGTGCAGGACGACGGGCGTATGCTGGTCGTCAGGCTGAAGGCCTTGTCGCCCGGCGTCTACAGCGTGACCTGGCATGTGACTTCGGTCGACACGCACAAGACAGAGGGCCATTTCCACTTCACCGTCAAACCTTGATGCCCACGACCGCCGTCATCACTGCGATTTCCCGTGGCCTGCACCTGGCGGGAACCTTGTCGCTGTTGGGAACGGCCGGATTCGTCGCCTGGGTCTTGCCGGCCACTGCAACCGTACCGGATCTGCTCTGCCGTCGGTTGATCCGTCTATGGTGGCTGAGCGGCGCACTGGCGCTGCTGACTGGTGCTGCCTGGTTCACGTTTGAAGCGGCTGCCATAGCTGACGCTGGCAGCGCATCAGACGTCTGGGCGTCGCTGCCACTGGTCGCAGGCCAGACCCGTTACGGCCGCCTGCTGATGATACGCCTGGGTCTTTTGTTGCTGGCAACCGGGTTGGCATGCACCTGGCCGCGACCGCAGTCGATCCCACCGAGCCAGCCCTGGGGCCGTCTGATAGCTGGCGTGCGCATCTATGGTGCTATCCTTCTCGTTGTTGCGGCAGTTGCCTTGCAGGGGGCCATCGGCCACGCCGGAGCCACCGAGGGTGCGATAGGGGACGGGCTCGTCCTATCCGAATCGCTGCACCTGTTCGCGGCGGGTCTGTGGCTTGGCGGATTGCTGCCACTTCTGCTCGTGCTGGTCAGCCTGCCGCCGGTAGAAGCTGGCTCGTTGTGTCTGCGCTTTTCGCCCGTCGCCCTGGGTTGCGTGCTGATCCTGGCCGGTACCGGCTTCACCCAAGGACTGGAATTGATCGGCAGCCTGCCCGTGCTTTTGGGTACCACCTACGGCCGCATCGCCCTGCTCAAGATCATCCTCTTCCTGTTTGCACTGGCACTGGCAGCCGTTAATCGACTTTGGCTGACCGACCGGCTGACCGGTGGCGCGGCTGACCCACGGCGTCATCTGATGCTGTCATTGGGTATCGAGACCGCGTTTGGCCTGACCATCATCATTGCCGCTGCCTTCATGGCCTCTGCCATTCCAGCCGCGCATCAGAATCCAGTCTGGCCCTTTTCATGGCAGTTCAGCCTGACCACCATCAATGAAGACTCGGACTTCCGTCAGCAGGTGCTGATCAGCGCCGGCCTAATCGGCGCGACGTTTGCGCTGGTGCTGGCTGCACTATTCTGGCGGCGTCTGGGCCTGTTGGCACTCGTGGTCTTCACGGTCGTGCTCATCTGGCGCGCCCCGTCATTCTCGCTGCTGACGACACAGGCCTATCCCACCAGCTTCCAGACCTCGCCCACGGGGTTTACTGCAGCCTCGATCGTGCACGGCCAGGAGTTGTTCGCGCAGAACTGCGTTACCTGTCACGGGCTGAACGGGCAGGGAAACGGTCCGTCCGCTGCAAAGCTGCGGATCAAGCCTGCTAACCTAACCATGCCGCATGTGTTTGCCCATTCCGATGGCGAGTTGTTCTGGTGGCTCACCCATGGAATTGACGATCCAGAGGGCGGTTTGTCGATGCCGGGTTTCGCCGGTGCACTGACCGACGATGACCGCTGGGCACTAATCGACTATGTCCATGCCCATGCCGCCGGTGTCGGAAGCGGACAGACTTCCGCATTCACGCCGACAATGCGGCCGCCAGGCGTGGCGGTTGCCTGTGACGGCGTCGATGCCTCTGACATGCCCGACCTGAGGAACCGCGCGATTCTCATCACCACGGGCAATGACGCGGCGATGCGTCGGCCGCTGAGCGACAATCTGCCTGTGGTGGTCCTGATCCTGCGACCGGAGGAGTCAGCCGGGGAGCGACCAGACGCAGGATCGTGCATTGCTGCCGACCCGGCCGCCTGGCGTGCCTATGCCATCTTGGCAGATCTACCGCCGGATAAACTAACAGGTACCGCATTCCTGGTTGATCCCAAAGGCTGGCTGCGCATGGTCCACACTCCTGCCTCCCCAAACGCTTGGCGCGATCAAACCAACCTGCAAGCCGCGTTGCACGAGATTTCTGTCCATCCAATTGAACAGACTGAAGGGGTATCGCATGAGCACCATCACTAAGCCCGACCGTGGTTTTTACATCGTGATGGCAGTGCTGGTGACGGTGCTGCTGATCGGAGCAGGGGGCTTCCTGTGGCTCAGCAGCTCCGGCGGCAACAACGCAATGCAGATTGGCGGCCCGTTTACGCTGGAAGATGGCGCTGGCAAACCGGTTTCTGACAAGGACTTTCGCGGTAAGTATATGCTTGTGTATTTCGGCTATACATTCTGCCCCGACGTCTGCCCGACAACTTTGAACGCAGTAGCTGAGGCAATGGACAAGCTGGGATCGGCGGCGTCCCGTATTCAGCCACTTTTCATCACTGTGGATCCGAAGCGCGATACCCCGGCTGTCGTGAAACAGTACGCCGCGGCATTTGGGCCGGCCATTAAGGGACTGACCGGCTCACAGGATGAAATTGCTCAGGTGGCTAAGGAATACCGCGTCTACTATGCCGAGCATCGCACTGGAGTCGGGCCCGGAGACTACGCGATGGACCACAGCTCAGTACTGTATTTGATGGATCCAAAGGGCGGCTTCCTCGCACCCATTCGGGCGGATCAGTCCGGGGACGAGATAGCTGCAAACCTGAAGAAGCTGATGGGCTGACGCAAAATCGCTTCATGCGTCGCGCACTCTCGCCGATCTCGATCCGCAGTGGGACCAAGCGCGTTTATGTGGCCGGTCGTCCATCGTTCCTGGAAGGGTGGTGGGATCCGGCTCATACACCCTCGGACCCGTCGCGGCGGCGTCCTGCCCTGGTTGTCGATAACCGTGTGGCTACCATCTGCCAGGCGGATGTATGCCATGCCGCCACCCAAGATGCCTCGGCACCGGCAGCGGAAGCCAGCGGGCGATTGAGTAATCACTAGGCTGCGGCGGCCAATGGCAGACTGTTCTTCACTCATCGCGGACCTTTCGGCTGCAGGATGGACGCGCGGTCCAAGGGCTGGAACCCAGGCATCAGGCGGCCTCGCCGGGCCGGCATATTTCCCATCTACGGGGCTAACAAGATGCTTGGATGCCGGCGGCAACCACGGCGGCGGTGTGGCCAGACATTCGCCGGTCGCAGCCACGCGTCAATCGCCGCATTCTGCCGTTGACCGGCCAGCCAAACCTGCTCTTAGCTCCTTGCACGGGATGCACGCCGGTCAAGACATTTAACACCGGGCGCCGATCAAAAGGACGGACAGCGCGATGCGCGACACCATTCACTTCCAGCTCGGTCCATACGGTCGCTCGCTACGCGATGTCGACCCGACGATGACGGTGCTGGAGTACCTGCGCGGGTGCGAGCATCTCTGCGGCACCAAGGAAGGCTGCGCCGAGGGTGATTGCGGCGCCTGCACGGTGGTACTTGTTGACCGTGAGGGCCGCCCTCGCGCGGTGAACGCGTGCCTGCTATTCATGCCGGCGCTGGATGGCAGGCAATTGCTGGCCGTCGAGCACCTGGCGCTGGCCGACGGTAGACTGCATCCGATCCAGCAGGCGATGGTGGATCACCATGGCTCGCAGTGCGGCTTCTGCACCCCTGGCTTCGTGATGTCGATGTTTGCCTTGCAGGTCGAAGTACAAACCCGGGCCAAGCCGAAGCCGGATCGCGCCGCAATCAACCAGGCCCTGGCCGGCAACCTATGCCGCTGCACCGGCTACGGTCCAATCATTGATGCCGCGGCGGCGGCCTGCACCCATCCGGACGCAGCGGAACTCGCTGTGCCGCCTCAGCACGACGAGACCCTGAATCTAGCCTGTGAGGGGTGCAGGTCTTTCTCCCCCCGCTCCGTCGACGAATTGGCCCGGATCCTGCTGGACCATCCACAGGCGATCATCGTCGCGGGCGGAACCGATATCGGGCTGTGGGTGACCAAGCAGCACAGGATCCTGCCGGTGATCGTCACTCTGGATGCGGTGGCCGGCCTCGCGGAGATCAGCGAGACCGCCGACGCTATCCGGATTGGCGCCGCGGCCACCTATGAGGACGCGCTGCCGGTGCTGCAGAGGCATTTTCCCGACCTCGGTTCGATGATCCGCCGGATCGGCTCCCGTCAGATCCGCAACCGCGGCACCATCGGCGGCAACATCGCCAACGCCTCCCCGATCGGCGACACGCCGCCCGCCCTGCTGGCGCTGGATGCACGCTTGCTTCTGCGGCGAGGCGACATCCACCGCACCGTCAGCCTGGACGACTTCTTCACAGGCTATCGCAGCACCGTCCTGAAACCCGACGAGTTCATCGAGCGGATCGACATACCAAAGCCGCAACCGCATGAGACCTTCCGCTGCTACAAGATCTCGAAGCGGTTCGAGCAGGATATCTCCGCCGTGTGCGGCGCGTTCCGCCTGACGCTGCAGGGTGGCATCGTGCGTGGCATCCGCATCGGCTTCGGCGGCATGGCCGCCACGCCCGTCCGCCCGCTGGCGGTGGAGGACGCGCTGCTGGGCCGCTCGTGGACCGAGGCTACTATCGGCCAGGCGCAGGCGGTGATGGACGTTACCTTCTCGCCACTCTCGGACTTCCGGGCCAGCGCCGCCTATCGCCGCACCGTCGCGCGCAACCTGCTGCTGAAGTGCTTCCTGGAGACCACGCAGCCATTAGTCAGCAGCCGCCTGGTGCCGGCATGACCGCACCTGTCGGCCTGCCCATCCCGCACGACAGTGCAGCCAGGCATGTCAGTGGCCGAGCGGTCTATGTTGACGACATGGCCGAGCCGCCGGGGCTGTTGCACGCGTTTCTGGGCCTGAGCCCGCATGCGCACGCCAGGATCAGGTCGATGGATCTGACCGGGGTCGCCAGCGTGTCAGGTGTCGCCGCGGTGATGGCGGCAAACGACGTTCCTGGCGTCAATGATGTCGGTCCCGCCTTCATGGGCGATCCGATCTTCGCCGATGGCCTTGTCGAGTATCACGGCCAGTCGCTGTTTGCGGTGGCAGCCGACAGCCTTGCACAAGCCCGCCGGGCGGCGGCGAAGGCCGTGATCACCTACGAGATCTTGCCGCCGATCCTGACCATCGACCAGGCTTTGGCCGCCCAGGCCTTCATCCTGCCGACCCAGGTGATGCAGCGCGGCGATGCGGATGCCGCTCTGGCCGCTGCGCCACTGCGCCTGTCCGGCCGTATCGACATCGGCGGGCAGGAGCACTTCTACCTGGAAGGCCAGGTGGCGATGGCGATCCCCGGCGAAGACGCGGACATGCTGGTCCACAGCTCCACCCAGCACCCGACCGAGGTGCAGCACTTGGTTGCCCGCGCGCTCAAGCTGGCTGATCACGCGGTGGTATGTGAGACTCGGCGAATGGGGGGAGGCTTCGGTGGCAAGGAGTCGCAGGCCTCGCTGCCTGCGGTGGTGGCGGCCTTGCTGGCCCACCGTACAGGCCGGCCGGTGAAGCTGCGGCTGGACCGCGACGACGACATGATTCTGACCGGCAAGCGCCACCACTGCCGGATCGACTACGATGTCGGCTTCGACGATCAAGGCCGCATCCACGGCATCAGCTTCATGCATGCTATCGGCTGTGGCTATTCGCCGGACTTGTCCGGCGCCATCGCTGACCGGGCAATGTTCCACGCGGACAATGCCTACTATCTCGACCACGTGCGGATCGTCTCGCATCGCTGCAAGACCAACACCGTGTCGAACACCGCGTTCCGGGGCTTTGGCGGTCCGCAAGGCATGATGGGTATTGAGCACGTCGTGGACGAGATCGCTCGTCACCTGCGCCTGGACCCTCTGAGCGTTCGCAAGCACAACTTCTACGGCCAGGTGGAGCGCAACATCACGCCGTATCACATGACAATCCAGGACAACGTCCTGCCGGACCTCGTTGACGCGCTGGAACGGAAGGCGGATTATACGGGTCGCCGCCAGCAGGTCGCCGCCTTCAACGTCGACAGCCCGTGGATCAAGCGGGGCCTGGCACTGGTTCCGGTCAAGTTCGGCATTTCGTTTACGCTGACTCACATGAACCAAGCCGGCGCGCTGGTGCACGTCTACACCGACGGCAGTGTGCAACTGAACCACGGCGGTACAGAGATGGGGCAAGGGCTGTATCTGAAAGTCGCCCAGATCGTAGCAGCCGAGTTCGGCATTGGGCTGGACCGGGTCAAGATCACCGCAACGACGACCGCAAAGGTGCCGAACACCTCGCCAACCGCCGCCTCCTCGGGCACTGACCTCAATGGGAAGGCTGCACAGCTCGCTGCGCGGGCGATTCGCCAGCGTATGGCCGAGGTGGCGGCGGTGGCCTTCGGCGTGCCACCCGAAGCACTGGTCTTCGCCGCAGGCCGGGTCACCGCCGGCGACCAGACACTCGCATTTGGCGATCTGGCCAAGCTGGCGCACCGGGCACGGGTATCGCTGTCGTCCACTGGCTATTACAGTACACCAAAGATCCACTATGATACCAAAACCCACCAGGGTCGGCCATTTTACTACTTTGCCTATGGCGCAGCGTTGTCCGAGGTCGAGGTCGACAGCCTGACTGGCGAGTATCAACTGCGCCGTGTGGACATCCTGCACGACGTCGGCCAGTCGCTGAATCCTGCAATTGACCTCGGCCAGATCGAGGGCGGCTTCGTTCAGGGCATGGGGTGGCTGACTACCGAGGAGCTGTGGTGGGACCATGACGGTCACCTGCGCACGCATGCTCCTTCGACCTATAAGATCCCGACCTGTGGCGACATCCCGGCCGCGTTCAATGTCGCCCTCTATGATGCCGGTCGCAACAATGAGGATGTGGTCTATCGTTCCAAGGCGGTTGGTGAGCCTCCGTTGATGTTGGGCATAGCGGTGTTCCAGGCGTTGCGCGATGCCGTGGCGGCCTGCGGCGACGGTTGGACCCTGCCACACCTAAATGCCCCCGCTACGCCCGAACGTGTGCTGATGGCGGTCGAGCAGCAGCGCGCCAGCCTCGCTGCTCAGCATGTCCAGGCGGCCGACTGATGGCCGACTGGATCGATGCCTTAGCTCGAGCGGAACTGGCTCGCCAGCCAGCTGTGCTGGTCACCGTCGTTGCCGTCAGGGGCTCAGCACCGCGTGAGGCTGGAGCCAAGATGGTGGTCTTGCCGGATCGGCTCGCCGGAACGATTGGCGGCGGCAACCTGGAATACCGGTGTGAGGCTGTGGCCCGCAGCCTGCTGGCCGCTGGCCTACCAACGCTCTGCTCCCGCGATTTCCCGCTGGGTCCCGCTCTTGGCCAGTGCTGCGGCGGGTATGTGTCCATTCTGTTCGAGGTGCTGTGTCCGCCGCAATGCCACATTGGGCTATACGGTGCCGGCCATGTCGGCCGGGCGCTGGTCAAGCTGCTCGCGGAGCTGCCTTGCCAGGTGCACTGGATCGATCCACGTCCGGAGGCGATGCCGGCTAACATGCCGGGTAACGTCACGCCAATCCGCACGGTTACGCCTGCTCAGACGATCGGGACCTTGCCGTCTGACAGTCTGGTGCTGGTGATGACTCACGACCATCAGCTGGACTTCGAGATTATCTGCGCCGCGCTGCAGCGCCCTGACCTGCTGGCTGTCGGCCTGATCGGCTCGCAGACCAAACGCGCCAGATTCGCCAGCCGCCTGGCACGGCTGGGAATTGCAGCCGACAACCTGATCTGCCCAATCGGCCTGCCCGGGATTATAGGCAAGGAACCGGCCGTCGTCGCTCTTTCGGTAGCGGGACAGATCATGCAAATCCACACTGCAGGACGGAGCCCCATCGCGATGCCGACAACCGAGACTGCTTGCGGCAACTGCGTATGCCCGTCAGCCGCCACGACGGTTGCTGGCAGATGACCGATCCCGAAGACGCGCGGGCACAGCACATGCGGCGCGCCATAGCCCTCTCGCTGGAGATGATGCGCGCTGGCCATGGCGGCCCCTTCGGCGCCGTCATCGTCCGGAACGGGCGCATTATCGCCGAGGGTTGCAACGCGGTAACCTCCGACAACGATCCCACCGCGCACGCCGAGGTGGTGGCGATCCGGCGCGCCTGCCAGGTTCTCAACACCTTCGACCTGAGCGGCTGCGAGATCTACACCAGCTGCGAGCCCTGCCCGATGTGCTTGGGCGCGATCTACTGGGCAAGATTAACGCACATCTATTACGCCAACGACCGGTATGACGCCGCCAAGGTCGGCTTTCGCGACGAATATCTATATGAGCAGGTGCCGCTGCCGCTGGAACAGCGCGCCATCCCGATCCAGCCGCTGCTGCGCCAGGAAGGATGGGCGGCATTTGCCGAGTGGGACCGCAAGGCTGACAAGATCGCATACTGAAGCACCTTCTGGTGTCAGCGACGACGTGATTGCAAGCAGCCTCTCGATTAGATGTCGAAGCTACGAAGGTTGTTCATCCGGGGCATTGGGGTGAAGCTGTGGTTGCCACACCCATCAACCGCACGCCCCAGGAGCCCCAGATGAACGTCCACAAGAATGCCCGCCTGACGCCACAAGGTCGAGCCTTGTTGGTTCACCGTGTCCGCACCGATGGGTGGCGGGTGGGAGATGCGGCCGCCGCCGCCGGTCTCTCTCAACGACAAGCGTTTCGCTGGCTGGCGCGGCATCGGGCGGGGGGCGAACTTGCCCTGCAGGACCGCAGTTCGGCGCCCGCCCGATGCCGCCGCACCGACGCCGACACTCTGGCCGCCATCGAGCGGCTGCGCCGCCAACGGCGCACCGGCCCGCAGATCGCCCGTGAGCTTGGCCTGCCGCGCTCGACCGTCGGGGTGGTGTTACGCCGGCTCGGCCTTGGAAGGCTCAGGGCGCTCGAGGCCAAACCCGAAATCATCCGCTACGAGCGCGAGAAACCCGGCGAACTCATCCACATCGACATCAAGAAACTCGGCCGCATCAACGGGGTCGGCCACCGCATCACCGGCGATCGCACCGGACAGAGCAACAAACGGGGCACCGGTCGGGAATATCTCCATGTCGCCATCGACGATGCCTGCCGCCTGGCCTACAGCGAAGTCCTCGCCAACGAAAAAGCCGAGAGCGCCGTGGCGTTTACCACCAGGGCTTTGCGCTGGTTCAAAGACCTGGGTGTGACGGTCGAACGCATCATGACCGACAACGGATCGGCCTACAAAAGCTTCGCCTTCCGTAACCTGCTAAGCGACCGCACCATCAAGCACAAGCGAACCCGGCCCTATACCCCGCGCACCAACGGCAAGGCCGAGCGTTTCATCCAAACCAGCCTGCGTGAATGGGCGGAACTGGCAAAGGTTCCGCGTGCGTCAGCACGTGGAAAGCCAGTGAAGGGTTACGCCCATACCTACACATCGTCCGCCGAGCGGACCGAAACGCTCAAACCCTGGTTGCAAACCTATCAACACCACGCGCACCCACAGCGGCATCAAACACATGACGCCCTTCGCCAGACTGAACAACGTGCTTGGATTCGACACCTAGAGCGCCATTTCTTACGAAAATTCAGCTTTGTTTAACGTGGAGCAAAGATAGCCCTAGTACTCTCCGTCATTGACTCTGCGGCACATTATTGAACCGATAGCTCAGCAATGACGGAGCCGCTTTGTGACCAGGAAAGAGACCGCCCGGAAGTATGTTGTGAGACTAAGCGCTGATGAGCGGGCTCGGCTGGACGCGCTCGTCACAGTAGGCAAGCATCCGGCGCGCAAGCTGCTGAAGGCGCACATCCTGCTTAAGGCTGACGTCTCGGAGGCGGGCGACGGATGGCCCGACAGCCGGATCGCCGAGGCGCTGGACACCAGCCCCGACACGATCCTGCGGACCCGCCAGCGGCTGGTGGAGGAAGGCCTGGATGCGGCCCTGACGCACAAATACTCGTCCGCCTCAAGACTGCGCAGAGAACGGGCAAAGACAATCATGAAGGTTGACGCAAAAGGGCTTTCCACACGCCGAGGCCTGCTGACAGGGTCGCTGAAGCTGATCTATTCGACCACGCCCTAGTTCTATGAGCAGTTCCTGCCCACTTGCTACACCGTGCAGATCGTCCCATTTGAAAATCCGACCGGCTGTAAGTCCGCCGTTTTCGCCCAGTCCGTTGATTTCGGAACCTTTGTCAGTGCTGCTGGTATACTGGGCGCCGCTGTGCACGAACCGGTGATCGTCTTCCGGTCCGCCTGCCGCCAGAGTATGGCCGTGGTTTCCCGCAAGGACAGCACCATCCAGATGCTGCAGGACCTAAAAGGCAAGGGCTGGCCATTTGGCCCGGTTCGACGCAGGAGGTCTTCATCCTGGAGCGCCTGCGCATGCAGGGCATGACGGTTCAGGAGGCTACTTGACGCCTGTTGCGTTGGCGCGTGCGGCGCTGGCCGCGGATCAGGCCCATGCCGACCCGGCGATCTGGATCACCCGCCGCTCCGAATCCGCGATCCTTGTTGATGCCCAAGCGCTGGAGGCGGAGGGTCCGAAGGGCAAGCCGTTGTGGGGCATCCCTTTCGCCGTCAAGGACAACATCGACGTCGCCGGACTGCCGACCACTGCAGCCTGCCCCGGCTTCGCTTATACCCCCGAAACCGATGCCCCTGCCGTGCACTGCCTGCGCAAGGCAGGCGCACTGCTGATCGGCAAGACCAACCTGGACCAGTTCGCCACCGGCTTGGTCGGCACCCGCAGTCCTTACGGTATCCCGCGCAACGTCTTTGATCCGGTCCTCGTACCCGGCGGCTCGTCATCCGGCTCGGCGTGCGCCGTCGCGGCGGGCATCGTGCACTTCGCACTCGGCACCGATACTGCCGGATCCGGGCGCGTACCTGCTGCGTTCGGCAACATCGTCGGCCTCAAACCCACCATTGGCAGCGTCTCCGCGCGAGGGATGGTCCCTGCCTGCCGCTCAGTCGACACCATCTCGGTCTTCGCCCGCTCGGTGGACGAAGCGCTGGCGGTGCAGCGTGTCATCACTGAGTTCGATGCGCAGGACCCCTACGCGCGTGCAGCGCCGTTCCCCCACCTTCGATGCGCCGCAGCAGCACCGTTCCCGCGGGTTGCCGTGGGCGATGTTACGCGGCTTTGCGAAGCTGACGTCGCTGCCGCCTTGCAGCAGGCCGCGACATATTTCGACGCGGCCTGTGTAGATCTGACGTTGTTCCTGCAGGTCGCGCAGATGCTCTACGAAGGTCCCTGGGTGGCCGAGCGGGCGGCCGCCTTGCGGACCGTAATGGATATGAGGCCTGACATTCTGTATCCAGCTACCCGCACGATTCTGGAACTGGGTCTGCAGCGCCGGGCGGTCGATGCGTTCGACGCCTTTCACCTGCTGCAGCAGGCGCGCCGTCAGGCGACGATGCTGTGGGACCGCTTCGATGCGCTGCTGCTGCCGGCCGCGCCGTTCTGCCCGACCCTGATCGAGGTCGAAGCCGATCCCTTGGGCCCCAACCGCCGCTTGGGCACCTTCACCAACTTCGCCAACCTTTGCGACATGGCGGCATTCGCTGTGCCGATCAGTGCCGCAGCGGATGGTAACCCGATCGGCGGCGTCCTGCTGGGTCCTGCCTGGTCCGAAGGGCGTCTCGCACCTCTGGCCGACGGGCTGCACCGCCGATTTGCCGCCAGCGTCGGCGCCACCGCACAGCCTCTGCCGGGTCCAGCCGCGTCGGATGCCCTGGCGGCGGATGAAACGGCGCTGTTCTGTATAGGCGCTCACATGTCTGGCCTGCCGCTCAATCCGCAGATCACCAACCTTGGGGGCCGCTTCGTCCGCATTGCCGCTACCCAGGCAACCTACCGGCTACATGCGCTCGGCAACCGTCCCGGCCTGCTGCGCGCACTCAACGGCGGAGCCATCGACGGTGAAATCTGGGCGCTACCGACCACTGCCATCGGTGCGTTGCTGAACCAAGTTCCGCCGCCGCTGGGCTTTGGCACGGTCTTGCTGCAGGATGGCCCATGCCTGGGCTTTCTGGCAGAATCCACAGGGATCGGCGATGCCCCCGACATCACCCACTATGGCGGCTGGCGGACTTGGTTACTCTCAGAATCCAAAGGAGCATGATGCAGAAAACGGCATTGGACGCGCTGATTGACGCGGGGACGACAGCTCTCGGCATAGAGATGCAGCCGGAATGGCGGGAGGCAGTGCGTATGCATCTGGCGATCTCTCTCAGCCACGTGGCCACAGTGATAGAGGCGAAGCTGGCGGACCATCTGGATCCGGCTCCGGTATTTCGCGCGTGAAAGCCACAAGCGAGATTGCAGCTGCCGTTGCCACCGGCACCGTCCGCGCCAGTGATGTCGTGGCATCCTGCCTGGACCGTATAGAGCACTTAAACCCAGTGCTGAACGCCTTTACCGCAGTCACTGCCGACCGCGCCCGTGCCCGCGCTGCGACAGTGGATGCAGCAGTTGCCGCAGGCGGCAGGCCAGGTCCCCTGGCTGGCGTGCCGTTTGCGGTCAAGAACCTGATCGACATCGCCGGCCTAACAACCCTGGCAGGCTCGAAGATCAACCGGGATCATCCACCCGCGACCGCCGATGCACCCCTGGTGGCACGGCTGGAGGCTGCCGGGGCGATCCTGGTCGGCGCGCTGAACATGGGCGAGTACGCCTATGACTTCACCGGCGAGAACGTGCACGCCGGCCCTTCCAGCAACCCTTTTGACACCACCCGGATGGCGGGCGGCTCCTCCGGAGGCTCCGGCAGTGCGGTCGGCGGCGGCCTAGTGCCGCTGGCACTGGGATCGGACACCAACGGATCGATCCGGGTGCCTTCGTCTTTCTGTGGCACATTCGGACTAAAGCCGACCTACGGGCGATTGACGCGGGCGGGCAGTTTCCCCTTCGTCTCCAGCCTCGATCATCTGGGCCCGCTTGCCCGCTCGGTTGCGGACCTTGCGGCGGCATATGACGCTATGCAGGGCTACGATCCCGCCGACCCAGTTTGCGTCGATCACCCCGCCGACCCGGTCATCGGCACCCTAGGCAGCGGCATTGGCGGCCTGCGCATCGCCTATGCCGAAGGCTATTTCCGGGCCGGCGCCTCGCAGGAGGCGCTGACGGCGCTGCAGCGTGTCGCCAGCGCGGTCGGCGCCGCCCGTGCGATCACCTTTCCCGAAGCCCAAGCCGCTCGCAGCGCGGCTTATATCATCACCACGGCCGAGGGTGCGGCGCTGCATCTAGATCGCCTGCGCACCAGGCCAAACGACTTCGACCCCGACGTGCGGGACCGCCTGATCGCCGGCGCGCTCATACCCGCTGCCGCAGTGATACAGGCGCAGAAGTTCCGCCGCCAGTTCCGCGAGATGGTGCTGCGTATGTTTAAGGATGTCGACGCCATCCTTGCGCCAGCAACTCCCTGTGTCGCGCCGGCGATCGGACAGAGGACCTTCATCCTGGACGGCCAGGAGATGCCCGTGCGTCCCAACATCGGGCTGTACACTCAACCAATCTCCTTTATCGGTCTGCCGGTGATAGTTGTCCCGACGCTGACAGCGCTTGGCCTGCCGATAGGGGTGCAGATCATCACCGCGCCGTGGCGGGAGGACTTGGCCTTCCGCATCGCTTGCACACTGGAAACTGCGGGGGTGGCCGGTGTGCCTCTGCCTGACTTGAAAGCCTAATGGATGGACATCAACGTGCCTACGGTAAAGGCCGAAGTGGAAGCTGCTTTCGCAGCTTACGAAAGGGCACTGATGGCGAACGACGTTGATGCCCTACAGGCACTGTTCTGGGACAGCCCGCATACCATCCGCTACGGCATCAGCGAGAACCTCTACAGCCATCAGGAGATCGGCGCCTTTCGAGCTAGCCGCTCACCGGCAGGGCTGAACCGAATCACATCCCGCACCGTGATCACCACGTTCGGCCAGGATTTCGCGACTGCCTCGACGTTGTTTCACCGCGACAGCACACCGGGCAAGGTCGGGCGGCAAATGCAAACCTGGGCGCGCATGCCGCACGGATGGCGCGTGGTCGCGGCGCATGTCAGCGTCATCGATGCCCCGTGACCACAGCGCTCTGGATCAAGGACCCGCTCGGCATTCTGGCTGACGACGTCGCGCGTGGCGTCGTAATCAGGGAAGGCCGCATCATTGAGTGTGTGCCGCGTGGCGCACAGCCTGCTACACACAGCACTACTGTCTTCGACGCCAGCCGCCATGTCGTCCTGCCTGGCCTGATCAACACCCACCACCACTTCTACCAGACCCTAACACGCGCCACACCAGCCGCCCTGGATCGCCAGTTGTTCCCCTGGCTGCAGGCGTTATATCCGATCTGGGGGCGCCTGACCCCGGATGCTCTGGACGCCGCTGCGACTGTTGCTATGGCGGAGCTGCTTTTGTCCGGCTGCACGACGACGACCGACCACCATTATGTGTTCCCTGCTGGCCTGGAAGAGGCCATCGATATTGAGGTCGCAGCCGCCCGGCGGCTTGGCATCCGCGTCGTCCTGACCCGCGGCTCAATGAATTTCTCACAACGCGGCGGCGGTCTGCCGCCGGACAGCGTGGTGCAGGACGAGGACGTGATCCTGACCGATAGCGAGCGGTTGATCGGTCGGTATCATGATGCCGCGCCCGGCGCGATGCTGCAGGTCGCTCTGGCGCCATGCTCGCCTTTCAGCGTGACGACATCGCTGTTGTCGAAAACCGCCACCCTGGCGGCTGCAGCCGGCGTCCGATTGCACACCCACCTTGCGGAGACAGTCGACGAGAATGCGTTCTGCCTGGAGAAGTTCGGCTGCCGCCCGCTGGACTATCTCGAGCAATGTGGATGGCTGACCGATCACACTTGGCTGGCGCACGGCGTCCACTTGGACCGCACGGAAATCGGCCGCCTGGCAAGCAGCGGAACCGGCGTCACGCATTGCCCGTGCAGCAACCAGATCCTCGCCTCTGGGACCTGCCCGGTCTGCGAGATGGAACGCGCCGGTGTGGCTGTCGGCCTAGGCGTCGATGGATCCGCATCCAACAACGCCTCCAACCTGATGCAGGAGATTCGGGCAGCCTTATTGCTGCAGCGCGCCAGCTATGGCGTGGAACAGGTCAGCCATCTGGATGTCCTGCGCTGGGCCACTGTGGGCTCCGCCGCCTGCCTGGGCCGGTCAGACATCGGCCGCATCGCCGTTGGCATGCAGGCCGATCTTGCTCTGTTCACTCTGAATGACCTACGTTTTTCCGGTGCCATGGATCCCCTCGCTGCCCTGGTGCTGTGCGGTGCTCATCGCGCCGACCGCGTGATGGTCGCTGGTCGCTGGGTGGTGCAGGATGGCACGATCCCAGGGCTGGATATCGCCGCCCTGGTTAAGCGACACACGGCCGCCGCCGCGGCTTTACATGTCCAGTAGAGGAGACGTCTGACATGGCCGACTACGATATGGTGATCGCCGGCGGAACGGTCGTCACAGCCTCTGACATGTTCTCCGCCGATGTCGGGGTGGTCGGCGGTCGCATCGCCGCCGTCGGGTTGAATTTGCGGGGTGAACGGATGATTGACGCCCAAGGGCTGCTGGTGATGCCCGGCGGCATCGACTCGCATTGCCATATTGAGCAGCTGCAGGCAAACGGCAGCGCCGATGAGGAAACCTGGATTACCGGCAGCACCTCGGCCCTGGCCGGAGGCACCACCAGCGTTATCACCTTCTCCACCCAGTTCAAGGGGCACGGCATCCTGCAGCCATTGGCGGAGTATCGCCGCCGCGCTGCCAAAGGCATGGTGGACTACAGCTTCCATCAAATCATCACTGATGCGACCGACGAGGTGGTGTTCAACGAAATTCCGCAGGTTGTCGCCTCTGGCGTGCGTAGCTTGAAGGTGTTCCTGACCTATGATCCGCTGCACCTGGACGACCGACAGTTCATCCGGGTATTGGCGGCGGCGAGACGGAACGGCGCCTTCGTCACCGTCCACTGTGAAAACTACGATGCGATCAACTGGCGCACTGCGGCTCTCTTGGCCGACGGCCGCACCCAGCCGAAGTACCATGCCTGGTCACGCCCAGCGATGATCGAGCGTGAGGCGACCCACCGGGCAATCGCGCTGGCCGAACTGGTTGACCAGCCGATCCAAGTCTTTCACGTCTCCTGTCCAAAGGTCGCGGGTGAGATTGCGCGGGCAAAGGCCCAAGGCCTGAAGGTCTGGGGCGAAACCTGTCCGCAGTATCTTGTTCTGTCAGCCAGCCATATGGATCGCCCCGGCTTCGAGGGTGCGAAGTTCATGTGCAGCCCGGCCCCTCGCGACGCCGCCGCGAGTGATGGACTGTGGAAGATGCTGCAGGATGGCGTGCTTGACGTCGTGTCATCCGACCACAGCGGCTGGAGCTTTGAGGGTGTAGCTGGCAAACGCGTCCACGGCGTTGGTGCGCCGTTCCGCGACATTCCGAACGGTGTTCCCGGTCTGGCAGCGCGCCTTCCAATTCTGTTCAGCGAAGGCGTCTCGAAGGATCGCATTGATCCCTGCACTTTCGTCCGTATGACTGCCTACAACCCTGCGCGCCTGTTTGGTTTGTATCCGCGCAAGGGCACGATCACACCCGGTGCTGACGCTGACTTGGTGCTTTGGGATGCCGAAAAGCAGGTGACGATTACCAATCGCCTGATGCAGCATGTTATCGATTACACCCCTTACGAGGGACAGCAGGTTATCGGCTGGCCGGTCAGCACTATCCGCCGCGGCGAAGTAGTTATGAGGGATGGTCACGTGCAGGCCGAACCGGGTAGCGGTCAGTTCCTGCCGCGCGAACCTTATGACCTGATCAGACCTACTGGCAATGTACCAGATGGCTTCGACGCCAGCGCATTTCTAATCTGATCGAATCCCCACACCATGACTCTGATAGACATCACTGCCGGCCCCTATTCCTTTAAAGCTCGACTGGAGGAGGAAAGCGCGCCTAAGACATGTGCCAAATTCCGCGTGCTGCTGCCGTACCACGAACGCATCATCCACGTGCGTTGGAGCGGCGAAGGCTGCTGGATTCCTTTGGGCGATCTGGATCTTGAGCTGCCGTTTGAAAACCACACCAGCTATCCGGCGCCAGGGCAATTTCTGCTGTATCCGGGCGGAATATCTGAAACCGAGATCTTGCTAGCGTATGGTGGAGTACAGTTCGCCAGTAAGATGGGTCAGCTGGCCGGTAATCACTTCCTGACCATTGTCGCAGGTAAGGAGAATTTGGCGGCACTGGGAAAGATGGTATTGTGGCAAGGCGCCCAACCAATCGCGTTCAGTACTCTGTAAACCACGCCGTGTATGCCGCAACATTAGAGCGTTTTCCGAGCACGCTGAATTGATAGAAATGCAGCGGGGATTCCCGGGCCGGTAAGGATCGGCGACTCTGTTGGCGTTGTCCGCTTCGGAGATCGTCATGGCTGCGCCTTATTCGGCTGATCTGCGTGAACGCGTTATCGCCGCGATCGCGGCTGGTAGCTCGTGTCGTGGGGTGGCCCGGGTGTTCCGGGTCAGCGCTAGTTCGGCGATCCGCTGGGCGCAACGTGTCAGAGACAGCGGCGACTGCGCTGCCAAGCCGATGGAGGGCGATGTCCGCTCGCGCAAGATCGAAGCCCACAAGGATTGGCTGCTGGCGCTGGTTGACGCGGAGCCGGACTTGACCTTGGAGGAGATCCGCGGCCGGCTGCTGACGGAGAAATCCTTCAAGGCCAGTGTCTCGGTGGTCTGGCGGTTCTTTCGGCGGCACGGGATCAGTTTCAAAAAAAAGACGCTGCACGCCAGCGAGCAGGACCGCCCGGATGTCCAGGCCGGCCGTGAGGCGTGGCACCAGGAGCAGCCAGGGATCGACCCCAAACGGTTGGTTTCATAGATGAAACCTGGGCCACCACAAACATGACCCGGCTGCGCGGCCGTGCCGATCAGCCAACGATTGATCGGCAAGAACCCGCACGGGCATTGGAAGATCACCACCTTCGTGGCCGCCCTGCGATGTGACGCAGTGACCGCGCCGCTGGTCATCGACCGGCCGATGACCGGGGCGATCTTCCTTGCCTACATCACGCAATTCCTGCTGCCGACATTGCGCCCGGGCGACATTGTCGTGATGGACAATCTGGCCGCCCACAAAGTCGCGGGCATCGTCGAGGCGATCGAGAGCGTCGGGGCGCGCGTGCTTTACCTGCCGCCCTATTCGCCCGACCTAAACCCGATTGAGCAGATGTTTGCCAAGCTCAAGGCGCTGCTACCAAAAGCCAAGGATCGCACGATCGATGATTTATGGGCACGCATCGGCACGCTGCTGGCCGAGGTCTCCGCACAGGAATGCGCCAACTACTTCACCAACGCAGACTACGACGCAGCGTGCTCGGAAACCGGTCTAGTACTACAGTTGCATTTGGTGGCGACGATAGTGGGCTCTAGCCGCCCCTAACTGGTGTCGTCTTCGCCAGATAGACCACGCCAGCACGAAGGCGGCCGAGATCGGCGGGTGGAACAGTCGTCTGGCCAGAAGATGGCGGATCTCAGGTACTGACGGCAGCAGCGCTGCCATGGCTGTCAGGCGGCGATTGGCGCCAGTGGACTCGTTTCGTTCGGTTTGCTCCAAGTCGATCGACGCAGATCGGCGGCCAGTTTGGCCAGAAAAGCGGCGGCGGTCATGCACAGGCTCATATGGCGATGCCATCCGTGCCAGGAGCGGTCCTCGCAATGGTCGAGCCCGAGATCGTCCTTGGCACGCTGGAAACATTCCTCGATGGTCCAGCGCAGGCCGGCGGCACCGGCGCGTTCAGCAAGCGTTGTGCCCTTGGGCGCAAAGACCAAGTAATACCATGTGTGGACGGCCCGTGGGGTTCAAGTAGGTTTGGCATGAGTGTGGCTTTGGTTCGAATGCGGTCATGTGTCCGGCCTTTTGTTGCAGGACACGCCCGCTGCCCTTGTCTGGCCTTCCAACCAGTCGCCAGCGACTGGCTGGAGCCTTGGCCAGTCTCGCCCAGATGGGATCCGCGAGCGGCTGCCGAACAACCGAGCGGCTTTTGTTTGCCACTGGCATTAACGGCGTGTGTCGCTCGTCGGTTCGACCGATTGCCATCTCTTGCTTGCCCTTGAACCCTCGGCGTCGACGCGTGGTTCAGGCGGCGCTTGGCTGACGCCGATACGCCTCTCCGCGTGACATCATCGACCAGATGATCCTGGCCATCTTGTTGGCCAGAGCGACCGCGGCGAGCTTGCGCGGCTTGCGCGCCAGCAGTTGCAAAAGCCACGCCGAGGCGGATTTGCTGCCCGGCTTGGCGAAACGGATGACGGACATGGCGCCGACGAACAGCAACTGGCGCAACCTTTCATTGCCGGCCTTGCTGATCTTGCCCAGGCGCTGCTTGCCGCCGGTGGAATGTTCCTTCGGCGTCAGCCCCAGCCAGGCAGCAAAGTGTCGCCCAGAGGCGAAGTTTTCAGGCTCGACGGTCAAAGCCATGGTGATCGCGCCCAGCGGACCGACACCTGGGATCTCGCCCAGCAACTGGCTGACCGGGTTGGCCTTGTGCAGGGCGGCCAGTTGCTCATCCACCGCCGCCACTTGCTGATCCAGCGCCGCGATATGCGCCCCTCCCTCGCGTGCTCGGTCGCCCATCCGCGCGAACATCGCCCGAGCGGTGGCGGGGATGGCGCTGTCAGCGGCCAGCACCGCCAGCAGCGGCGTGACCTTGACGATGCCTTTGGCCGCCACGACGCCAAACTCCGCCGCATGGCCGCGCAGGGCGTTGATCGCCTGGGTGCGCTGGCCCACCAGCATCTCGCGATGTTTGAGAATGATGCCGTCGGCCTGTTGATCGAGCGTCTTGACCACCACCGAGCGCATGGTGGGACGTGACGCCGCCTCGCTAATGGCTTCGGCATCGTTGCGGTCATTCTTGGCCCGCTTGACGAAGGGCTTGACGTATTGCGGCGGGATGAGGCGCACGCGATGACCCAGCTTGTTCAGCAGCCGACCCCAGTGATGCGAGCCACCGCAGGCCTCCAGAACCACCTCGGTGGCCTCCTGTTTGGCAAAGAAGGCTTCCACCTGGGCGCGCTTGAGTTCGCGCCGCAGCACCGGGCGCTCCTGCTCGTCAACCCTGGGGAGGGTGAACACGTGCTTGGACGTGTCGATCGCAATGCGCTTAAACTTCATGCATGATTCGTTTTTGTCGGTCCTGGCTGAGGGTGGAACGGCGATGACGGTGCAGATCACACGGCTCGAGCACGATGCGGACACCCTGCGTCAGCATGCGGGGCGCGCTTCCGCAGCCCCGGTAGCACGACGGCTGCTGGCGTTAGCCTGGGTTTTGGAAGGGCATGGCCGGGCGGACGCGGCCAAGAGCTGCGACATGGATCGGCAAACTCTGCGTGACTGGGTCATTCGCTACAATGAGCATGGCATAGCTGGTCTGTCGGATCGTCCAAAGCGCGGCGGCGCGGCACCCAAACTGTCGGTTGCGGAAAAGGCCGTGCTGGCAGGCTGGGTCCAGCAAGGCCCGGATCTCGCCGCGGATGGCGTCGTGCGCTGGCGGTTGTGCGATCTACGTGACCGGCTGCTGGCACGCTTCTTCGTGGTGATGGATGAACGCAGTGTCGGGCGGATCCTGAAGACGTTGACCTTCAGCCACATCTTGGTGCGCCCGCGCCATCCCCAGGCGGATGCCGAAGCCCAGGAGACGCACAAAAAAACTTTGCTGATCTCGTCGCCGCCGTTATTCCCGATGCCGCGCACGGCAAGCCAATCGAGTTATGGTGGCAGGACGAGCCCTCCTTCGCGTGCTCAGTCGCCCGCATTGGCCAGCAAGGCAGCCTGACCCGGATCTGGGCACAGCGGGGCAGCCGGCCTACAGCCCCGCGCAATCAGCGCTACCAGTCGGCCTATCTGTTCGGCGCCGTCTGTCCAAACCGCAGCGTCGGTGCGGGGCTCGTTTTACCGCGTGCCAATGTTCATGCGATGAACCTGCATCTGCAAGAAATCAGCATGCAGGTGAGCCCGGGGGCGTTCGCCGTGCTGACCTTGGATGGCGCCGGATGGCACCAGGCGGGGGATCGCCTGCGGCTGCCGGACAACATCGGGCTGCTCCACCTGCCGCCCTACTCACCCGAACTGAACCCGGTCGAAAACGTCTGGGAGTGCCTCCGCCACAACGATCTCAGCAATCGGGTCTATGCAACCTACGAGGCGATCGTCGATGCCTGCTGTATCGCCTGGAACAAACTCATCGCCGCACCCGCACGCATCCGCTCAATCGCTACCCGCGATTATGCCAAAACGGTCAACTGATGCGCCGCTTGGTATAAGCCACCGGCCGCCGGATACGCCGTTCCTGTAGGGCAGGTGGCGGCGCAGGAAGGCTAGGTGCGCCTCGCTCCAGGCGGCGATGTGGTCGTAGTTGTCGCAGTCGGCGATGGTGCCGCAGACGACCAGGAGGAGGATTTCTGCCAGCGGGTGATGATCCGGCGGACGTCGCGCGGGTCGTCGATGGCCGAGAAGTGCTCCAGCAGGACGGCGAGGCGAGACTTTTCCGACAGCGCGGGAAAGACGGGCGGCATGCGAGTGCTCCGAACCGGGGAGCCTTATCGAATCAACCAGGAAAGCGCATGTCACCCGCTGTCACATGAGTTCGGAGCCCTGACCCGGCGCTGCCACGCCTTGACCACATACGAGACGCCGACAACGAACCGCTCCGCCACCACGCGCGCCGACAAGTGATCCAGCGCCAGAACTCGATCACGCAAGTCTTGCGCAGAGGTCTGACCACGACGCCACCCCATCCGATCCCTCCGACATCAGCCGGAACATCACGAATGACACGATACCGCGTCGCTTAATGTCCATCCGGGATCATGTCTTGGTTTGGCAGAGCGTTCGCACCATGAGCCGGATCGACGCCCACTTCAGCAAGGCGCGGGCATTGTGGTTCAGGCGTTCCCAGTCCTTTGCCAAACGGCGGCATCGGTTCAGCCAGGCGATGGTGCGCTCCACGATCCAGCGCTTTGGCAGCACCATGAACGTGGCAGCGTCCGAGCGCTTGACGATCTCCACGTTGACCTGGCGGCACACCCGGGCCAGGGCGGCTTGAAACTTCGGCCCGGTGTAGCCGCTGTCGGCGTAGAGCTTGAGCAAGAACGGATACAGGCCGAACAGGGTGGCCATCACCAGCACGCCGCCATCGCGGTCCTGCACGTCGGCTGCATGCACGACGGCGTGCATCAGCAAGCCTTGCGTGTCGACAAGGATGTGCCGCTTCTTGCCCTTGATCTTCTTTCCCGCGTCATACCCATGCGGGTCCGAATGCCCCCTTTTCTGCACTCTTGACGCTTTGGCTGTCGATGATCCCAGCCGTGGTGCTTGCTTCGCGCCCCGGTCGCCCGCGGCACTGGACATAAAGCGGATGGTGCAGGCGCTCCAGTGTGCGGTCGTGCTGCCAACGCAGGAAATAGTCGTTCACCGTGCTGCGCGCAGGCAGGTCCCGAGGCAGGGCGGCCCACTGACAGCCCGTGCCCAGGATATACATCAGGCAGTTCACCACCTCGCGCACGTCCACCGTGCGTTTGTTGCCGCCACGCTTGGCGAGCGGGATCAGCGGTTCAATGAGCGCCCCACTCGTCATCCGTCAGGTCCGACGGGTAGCGCAGCTTGCTGCGGTCGTAGCGGCGGCGGTTCTCAACAGTCCACATCAGCAAACCTGTCCAGGCACACCGCATACACTGAACCACAAACACCATCAAATACTCAAGATGATCCCGAATAGACACTTAGAGCAAAATCGGCGATTCCACCCTCAAAGGACCCATCCTAACGATCTGGTAGACGCCTTAGAAGTTCGCTAGCTTTCGGATCACCCAGCACGATGGCTTTCTGATACCATTCCGCAGCGCGCGCCGGGTCGCGCGCGTTTGCCAACGTTGTAAAATTTGGGTCAAACGTCTTTCCCAGAGCCGTCGCCGCAGCGGCAACCCCGGCCGAAGCCGCACGGTGGAACAACAGTCGGGCAGCGGCAATATCTCCTAATTCAAAACTCTCTGAACCGCGCTTTATCAACGCTGTCACTAGCGCAGGTGGCAGGCTTTCCGCTGGAGTCGGGATAGGTTTTGGTGTCGCCACTGGTCTAAGAGTGGCCAAAGGCGTGCGCGACGCTGGCGAGACTGGTCTTGCTAGAGAGGTTGTCGGATAGTCAACCTGGATATGCAGCGCCCTGTAAAGGAAGGCTGACGTGCCTGTAAGCAACAGCCCTAGCGCGATCAATTGTACGACAACGCCTGCCGATCCCGCCGACCTCGCCGGTCGTTGCGGCGGCCGAGCTAGGGTTGGACCTGTCGCTGCCGCAACCGTCTTTGCCGTGATGATCAAATCACCCCGAGCAAATCCCGCTGTAAGAGCTGCTTCCATGAGCTGGTTAGCAGAACCTAGCAATCCACCCGATTGGATGACAAGAAGCTTTAGCGCATCGGCTGTGATTAACCGCCGAGTTGTACCACCTGCGATCCACAGCGCTCGCTCAATGTATTGACGCACCTCTGCCGGGCCCAGTCGGGGCAGCCGGATGATATTTTTTGCCAAACCCATGAGTTCTGCCACATCATGTCGGGCTGCCTCGGAGTTCAGCTTCGTGGACGCGCTCAGGACAACGGCTGAGTTACTTTGCCGGTTGTTCATGTCTCGGGCAAGCGATAGCAGAAGTTGGATGCAGTCGGTAGGCATCAGATCGATGTCATCCGCGAGAAGCACCTTCCGCGGCAATTGCCTGAACCCACTTACGATCTCACTGAATCCAGATGGCTCTGTCTGGATTGAATAACGAAGCGCGCCAAGAAGCTGTTTGAGATTCACTCGACCTGAGGGGGGTCGAAATATCTCTATTGGGGGCGGCTGCGACTTATAAGCCATCGTTGCGGCAGATCGAAGGATCTCGGTCTTACCTGCACCTTCTTCAGCATGGAGCAACAGAACACCGCTGCCGCCAATCACATGGTTGATCAGCAGTTCGAAAGCGCGCCGATGGGAATTGAACAGGATGTAGCTTGACCCATCCTGAGCGCTGGAGAAAGGTCGCTTCGACAGTCCATATAGGTCAAGATAACTGACCGGAGCCACAGGACTGCCGGTGGCTGGACTGGCGATAAGTTTGCGAGTCACGAGGCTTGAGGGACGACGCATTTCCCAATCCCTAGGATGTGGCTGTGCATCGCAGCCCAAAGTGGGATTTGCATCAGCTGCTTGTTCATTAAATCGCACTTACGTGAACGACGGCCACTGAGTGTTCTGACGACGATCAGCACCGATATTTTGTCGTTACCAAACGTTGTAGCATGTAAACTAGCGAGAGTTTGCTTGGCGACTTGCTAGAAATCCAATGATAAAAAAGGTCTACAAGCTGTCCAGCTAAGTTGCGTCATCCGCTCGGGTGTTGGCTGCCAGCCAGATCCGCCGCAGCAGGCGCAGGACGCGATATCGTTCACGCCGCTCAGGCAACATGAGTATGCGGACAAGTTCCGGTTGTTCCCATGGCACGTCGTGGTAGCCGCTTCGCAGGATCTGGTTGGATGGATCCTCCCGCCAAGTGTCTGGAAAGTAGACGACGATATCACGTTCAGTCCGCGGTGGCCGTTCACGCTCCGGCCGTTGGGCGATACGCGCCACCAGTGCCTCGGCGAGATCACGTCCTGGACCCAGGCGAATAGCGCAGATCGGCGTATTTCTTGGGTTCATCTCGATTAGGTAGGCGGTACCCGTTGCCGCTTCAATCATGAAGTCGAACCCAATCATCCCAGAAAGTCCCAAAGCCTTGACCATGCGCTTCGCCGAAACGAACATTTCGGGATTGTCAATGATGCGAGCGACAGTGGAGGGTCCGGTAGCTGACGTTGTCGCAACCGATTCTGCGGAGACGGCTGCTAGCACTTCACCTTGCCAGCATGCGACGCCTATATTCGCAGGCCATCCGTCAATGTAGCCCTGTGCCGACATTGCCGGCTGTTCCTGCCGTAGCCAAGATCGGATATCAAAGTGGTTGCCCTCAAGCAGCGACTCGCGAAAGGCAAGGCGGCCGCTGACCGGCCTAGTCATCCGGGCAAAGGCGTCTTTCGCGGCCGCTGCATTGGAGAGAATACGAACCCCGAACCCAGCCCAGCTGCCGTCGGCCTTTAATACGAATGGAGCAGGGTTCGACTGCATCCAGCTTTCTAATGCGGCGGCATTCGGGAGAGCCTTAGAGTTTGGAACTCGAACACCCTCCGCTTGCGCCAGTGCAAGAAAGGCTGCCCGAGAGACAATTGTTGGGAAACTCTCGGATGGAGCAGTAGACCTTTCAATTAACTGCTGAAGCCAAGGATCGTGGCTTTCTTGGCAGATTGCGTGCATATCGCGTATTGTGCGCTCGTCGCACGGGATGACCATCTCCGGTTGCAACCGCATCAGAGCAGCCTTCAAACATCGCTGAGGCGCTGACGCTCGGTAGACAATCCGGCTCAAAAGGACATCAAGCGCTCTTGCTGGGTGGTTCTTAGGCGCTATTAGGCTGACGCGCGCACCGGCATCATGCAACTCCATTGCCAAACGGGCGGTTGACGGTAGTTGGCCAGTCGTTGCTAACACGATGTGCGGCCCAGAGCCCGGCTGGCGTTGCGTTCGAGCGGTTTCGTTAACCTGCCAGGCTGCTTCCGCTGGAAATACCTTCCGCTCAAGCCTTGATGTGAAACCGGCTTCCGCTACACGCATGTCCTTACCATTGGTCCGAAGTGGATGAATGAACAAAGAAAAATTAAGCTAAGCATTACGTTGCTCTTATGTCAGAAGACCACATTCGCAACGGCGAGGAAAGCGGTTACCTTAGAGATGAGGCGCTTGTGATAGTTCGCTTAAACCAAAGTACCTTGGTATCTCCGCATTGGATATCTTGGAGAAGGTAGAGCACAGGATCTTGTGCCAAAGTTGTCCCTCTACCGAGTGTCTAATTCAGAACTTCGCTGGTCATTACAGGCGATTAGGATCTGTTCACAAATAGGACTGGACGAACTGAGGAAGACCCTGGCTTTCTGCGGCTTTAGTTGTTTAGTCCCGGCCTTAATGATGCAATCTCTTCACGCGAGTGGAAGCAGGCACTATGGGCCAGGTTCTTCACGGCAGCGCCACCACGACGGAGGCAGTCCGGCGCGCCATACAAGGGAGTCAAGAGAGCCTGAGGGCGCTGGCCAGCCGCTATGGCATTAACCCAAAGACGGTGGCGAAGTGGCAGGACCGCACCGCGACGGCTGATTGACGGAAGGGGCGAGAGTGTCAGGTTTTTTGTGTAATTAGATTTCCGTGGCTTCCTTAACCGAAGGGAGACACGCGATGCGCGACATTCGACCCGAATTGCTGGACGAGTTGCTGTCTGGCTACGAGAAGCCGTCTGACCTGCTGGGCGAGGATGGCATATTCCGCGCGCTGAAGAAGCGGCTGCTGGAACGGGCCTTGGACGCGGAGCTGTCCGGGCACCTCGGCTACGAGAAGGGCCGGCGCTCCGGGCGCCCCTGGCGCCAACAACCGCAACGGGCATACCGCGAAGACGGTGCTGACGGACGAAGGCTCGGTGGGCCTGGCGGTGCCACGCGACCGCGACGGCACGTTCGAACCGGCCCTTGTGCCCAAGGGCGTCACCCGCCTGGCCGGCTTCGACGGCCAGATCATCAGCTTGTATGCACGCGGGCTTTCGGTGCGGGAGGTGCAGGCGCATCTGCGCCAGATGTATCAGATCGAGGTCTCGCCCGACCTGATCGGCCGGGTGACGGACGCGGTGCACGAGGACGTGCTGGCTTGGCGCAACCGCCCGCTGGAGCCGGTCTATCCGGTGGTGTTCTTGGACGCCTTGCGGGTGAAGATCCGCCACGACGGGGTGGTGAAGAACAAGGCGATCTATGTGGCGCTGGCCTTGACGCTGTCGGGCGAGAAGGCGGTGCTGGGGCTGTGGGTCGAGCAGACCGAGGGGGCCCGGTTCTGGGCTCGGCGTGCTGAACGAACTGAAGACCCGCGGCGTCGAGGACATCCTGATCGCGGTGGTCGATGGGCTGAAGGGGTTCCCCGAGGCGATCGGGGCGGTGTTCCCGCGGACGATGACGCAGACCGGCATCGTGCACCTGATCCGCAACTCGCTGGAGGCGGTGTCATGGAAGGACCGCAAAGCCTTGATGCCGTCGCTGAAGGCGATCTACCAGGCACCGACGGTCGGCGCGCCGCCGAGGCGGCGCTGGACGCCTTCGAGGCGGGTCCCTGGGGCCAGCGCTACCCGATGATCGCGCCCATGTGGCGTCGCGCCTGGGCGTATGTGGTGCCGTTCTTTGCCTTCCCGCCGGCGATCCGCAAGATGATCTACACCACGAACGCGGTGGAGAGCCTGAACCGAAGCCTGCGCAAGGTGATCAAGACGCGCGGCAGCTTCCCCTCTGACGAGGCGGCATTGAAGTTGCTATACTTGGCCATCCAACACGCCGGGATGCGTTGGAAGCCCGCGATCACCTGGCCGGAGGCGAAACTGCAGTTCATGATTTTGTTTGGCGACCGTATCGCTCGGTCAGCGAGCTGGCCGAGCGATAAGGTCCATGGCCATGGAACTATTTACACAGACAATCGGACACACCCGAAGGGGCCAAAGCCTGTCGTTCGACGATCCTGTCAATCGAAGATAAGGCGATGATCGTCGCCTTCCGTAAGCATACGCTGCTGCCGCTCGACGACTGCCTCTATGTGCTGCAAGCCAGTCTCCCACATCTGACGCGATCCTCATTGCATCGGTGTCTGCAGCGGCACGATATCGCTCGGCTGTCGGACGTCGAAGGCGACACGCTCTAGCAGCCTGTCGGATTGGGGATTCCCCAAATCGGCGGCGGTTGTCTAGAATCCAGCCATGCCAAACTTCGTGCCCTTCAACCGTGACCAGTCTTTTCTGCTGCCACCTGATCTGAAGGACTGGCTTCCAGCTGACGACGTCGCCCACTTCATCGTCGCGGCGGTCGAGCGCGTGCCATTGGCCTCGTTTCAGGTGCCAAAGCGGTCTGGCGGCAAGGAGCAATACCATCCGCGGCTGATGCTGGCGCTGCTAATCTATTGCTATGCCAACGGCCTGTTCTCGTCGCGGCGGATCGAGCGGGCGAGCCACCGCGACGTCGGCGTGCGTTTCGTGGCTGCCAACCTGCACCCCGACCACGACACGATCGCGGTGTTCCGGCGCACCAACAAAGCGGCTTTCGAGGCGGCTTTCCTGCAAGTCCTGCTGCTTGCGCGGGAAAGCGGCTTGCTCGCGCTTGGCACGGTCTCGATCGACGGCACCAAGATCGACGCCAACGCCTCGAAGATCCGTTCGGTGCGCTACGATCGGGCGAAAGAACTGAGCGCCAAGCTAAAAGCCGACATCGCCGAGATGACCGCCAAGGCGGAAGCCGCCGATGTCTCTGACATCGACCCCCAGGCGTTGCCTGAGGAACTGGCACGGCGGGACGCGCTGAAGGCCAAGCTGGATGCCGCCTGTGCCCGGCTGGAGGCGCAGGCGAGGGCCGCAGCCGAGGCGGAACGGCCGGCCTACGAAGCCAAGCAGGCGGCCTATGACAGCAAGACAGGCCATCGTGGACCGCCGCCCGTGCCGCCGGATCCCAGTCCGCCGGGCGAACGCCAGTGCAACCTGACCGATCCCGACAGTGCCCTGATGCGCCGCTCCGAGCGGCATGAATATCGCCAGGCTTACAATGCCCAGGCGGTGGTCTGCGCCGATGGATCGCAACTGGTGCTGGCCACCAACCTTGTCGCCACGACCGCAGATGCACCGAGTTTCGCCGCCACGATCCTGGCGATGGAACAGACCATTGGGTTGCCGAAGACCGTGCTGGCCGACACCGGCCATGCCAGCGGTTCCGCCGTCGCCGCGCTGCAGGCCAGCGCGATCGAGCCGCTGGTGGCGATCGGGCGGACCCAGCCGCACCGGCCGTATGACTTCCGCCCGCCACCCGAAGCCAAGCCACCGCGGGTGATCACCGAACCCTGGCGGATCGCAATGAAGGCCAAGCTGGAGACCGACGATGGACGCAAGCGTTACGGCAAGCGAAAACAGAGCGTCGAACCGGTGTTCGGGATCATCAAAAGCGCCATCGGTTTCACCCGCTTCCACCTGCGCGGTCTTGCCAAGGTCGCTAGCGAATGGACCCTGATCACCTTGGCTTACAACTGCAGGCGGCTTCACCGCCTGCAGTTTGCTTGAACCTCAAGCTAAACACGTCTCAGACCACAACTGGGATGCCCTATCCGACAGGCTGCTAGAGCGTTTTCCGAGCACGCTGAATTGATAGAAATGCAGCGGGGATTCCCGGGCCGGTAAGGATCGGCGACTCTGTTGGCGTTGTCCGCTTCGGAGATCGTCATGGCTGCGCCTTATTCGGCTGATCTGCGTGAACGCGTTATCGCCGCGATCGCGGCTGGTAGCTCGTGTCGTGGGGTGGCCCGGGTGTTCCGGGTCAGCGCTAGTTCGGCGATCCGCTGGGCGCAACGTGTCAGAGACAGCGGCGACTGCGCTGCCAAGCCGATGGAGGGCGATGTCCGCTCGCGCAAGATCGAAGCCCACAAGGATTGGCTGCTGGCGCTGGTTGACGCGGAGCCGGACTTGACCTTGGAGGAGATCCGCGGCCGGCTGCTGACGGAGAAATCCTTCAAGGCCAGTGTCTCGGTGGTCTGGCGGTTCTTTCGGCGGCACGGGATCAGTTTCAAAAAAAAGACGCTGCACGCCAGCGAGCAGGACCGCCCGGATGTCCAGGCCGGCCGTGAGGCGTGGCACCAGGAGCAGCCAGGGATCGACCCCAAACGGTTGGTTTCATAGATGAAACCTGGGCCACCACAAACATGACCCGGCTGCGCGGCCGTGCCGATCAGCCAACGATTGATCGGCAAGAACCCGCACGGGCATTGGAAGATCACCACCTTCGTGGCCGCCCTGCGATGTGACGCAGTGACCGCGCCGCTGGTCATCGACCGGCCGATGACCGGGGCGATCTTCCTTGCCTACATCACGCAATTCCTGCTGCCGACATTGCGCCCGGGCGACATTGTCGTGATGGACAATCTGGCCGCCCACAAAGTCGCGGGCATCGTCGAGGCGATCGAGAGCGTCGGGGCGCGCGTGCTTTACCTGCCGCCCTATTCGCCCGACCTAAACCCGATTGAGCAGATGTTTGCCAAGCTCAAGGCGCTGCTACCAAAAGCCAAGGATCGCACGATCGATGATTTATGGGCACGCATCGGCACGCTGCTGGCCGAGGTCTCCGCACAGGAATGCGCCAACTACTTCACCAACGCAGACTACGACGCAGCGTGCTCGGAAACCGGTCTAGTACTACAGTTGCATTTGGTGGCGACGATAGTGGGCTCTAGCCGCCCCTAACTGGTGTCGTCTTCGCCAGATAGACCACGCCAGCACGAAGGCGGCCGAGATCGGCGGGTGGAACAGTCGTCTGGCCAGAAGATGGCGGATCTCAGGTACTGACGGCAGCAGCGCTGCCATGGCTGTCAGGCGGCGATTGGCGCCAGTGGACTCGTTTCGTTCGGTTTGCTCCAAGTCGATCGACGCAGATCGGCGGCCAGTTTGGCCAGAAAAGCGGCGGCGGTCATGCACAGGCTCATATGGCGATGCCATCCGTGCCAGGAGCGGTCCTCGCAATGGTCGAGCCCGAGATCGTCCTTGGCACGCTGGAAACATTCCTCGATGGTCCAGCGCAGGCCGGCGGCACCGGCGCGTTCAGCAAGCGTTGTGCCCTTGGGCGCAAAGACCAAGTAATACCATGTGTGGACGGCCCGTGGGGTTCAAGTAGGTTTGGCATGAGTGTGGCTTTGGTTCGAATGCGGTCATGTGTCCGGCCTTTTGTTGCAGGACACGCCCGCTGCCCTTGTCTGGCCTTCCAACCAGTCGCCAGCGACTGGCTGGAGCCTTGGCCAGTCTCGCCCAGATGGGATCCGCGAGCGGCTGCCGAACAACCGAGCGGCTTTTGTTTGCCACTGGCATTAACGGCGTGTGTCGCTCGTCGGTTCGACCGATTGCCATCTCTTGCTTGCCCTTGAACCCTCGGCGTCGACGCGTGGTTCAGGCGGCGCTTGGCTGACGCCGATACGCCTCTCCGCGTGACATCATCGACCAGATGATCCTGGCCATCTTGTTGGCCAGAGCGACCGCGGCGAGCTTGCGCGGCTTGCGCGCCAGCAGTTGCAAAAGCCACGCCGAGGCGGATTTGCTGCCCGGCTTGGCGAAACGGATGACGGACATGGCGCCGACGAACAGCAACTGGCGCAACCTTTCATTGCCGGCCTTGCTGATCTTGCCCAGGCGCTGCTTGCCGCCGGTGGAATGTTCCTTCGGCGTCAGCCCCAGCCAGGCAGCAAAGTGTCGCCCAGAGGCGAAGTTTTCAGGCTCGACGGTCAAAGCCATGGTGATCGCGCCCAGCGGACCGACACCTGGGATCTCGCCCAGCAACTGGCTGACCGGGTTGGCCTTGTGCAGGGCGGCCAGTTGCTCATCCACCGCCGCCACTTGCTGATCCAGCGCCGCGATATGCGCCCCTCCCTCGCGTGCTCGGTCGCCCATCCGCGCGAACATCGCCCGAGCGGTGGCGGGGATGGCGCTGTCAGCGGCCAGCACCGCCAGCAGCGGCGTGACCTTGACGATGCCTTTGGCCGCCACCACGCCAAACTCCGCCGCATGGCCGCGCAAGGCGTTGATCGCCTGGGTGCGCTGGCCCACCAGCATCTCGCGATGTTTGAGAATGATGCCGTCGGCCTGTTGATCGAGCGTCTTGACCACCACCGAGCGCATGGTGGGCCGCGAAGCGGCCTCGCTAATGGCTTCGGCATCGTTGCGGTCATTCTTGGCCCGCTTGACGAAGGGCTTGACGTATTGCGGCGGGATGAGGCGCACGCGATGACCCAGCTTGTTCAGCAGCCGACCCCAGTGATGCGAGCCACCGCAGGCCTCCAGAACCACCTCGGTGGCCTCCTGTTTGGCAAAGAAGGCTTCCACCTGGGCGCGCTTGAGTTCGCGCCGCAGCACCGGGCGCTCCTGCTCGTCAACCCCATGGAGGGTGAACACGTGCTTGGACGTGTCGATCGCAATGCGCTTAAACTTCATGCGGACGGCCCTTGGTTGGTGTGTGACAACTCAACTTTGGCACGAGATGCCGTCGGGCCGTCCACCCCAACAGGCGGCGCATCAGTTGACCGTTTTGGCATAATCGCGGGTAGCGATTGAGCGGATGCGTGCGGGTGCGGCGATGAGTTTGTTCCAGGCGATACAGCAGGCATCGACGATCGCCTCGTAGGTTGCATAGACCCGATTGCTGAGATCGTTGTGGCGGAGGCACTCCCAGACGTTTTCGACCGGGTTCAGTTCGGGTGAGTAGGGCGGCAGGTGGAGCAGCCCGATGTTGTCCGGCAGCCGCAGGCGATCCCCCGCCTGGTGCCATCCGGCGCCATCCAAGGTCAGCACGGCGAACGCCCCCGGGCTCACCTGCATGCTGATTTCTTGCAGATGCAGGTTCATCGCATGAACATTGGCACGCGGTAAAACGAGCCCCGCACCGACGCTGCGGTTTGGACAGACGGCGCCGAACAGATAGGCCGACTGGTAGCGCTGATTGCGCGGGGCTGTAGGCCGGCTGCCCCGCTGTGCCCAGATCCGGGTCAGGCTGCCTTGCTGGCCAATGCGGGCGACTGAGCACGCGAAGGAGGGCTCGTCCTGCCACCATATGATTGAGCACGTCGGTCAACCAGGCCAGCGGCTCGACATCGTTGAGCTTGGCCGTTTGGATCAACGTAGCGATGATCGACCAGTGACGGCCGCCGCTGTCGGCTTCGGCAAACAAGGCGTTCTTCCGCCAGAGGGCGATAGGGCGCATGGCCCGCTCGACAATGTTGGTGTCCAGTTCGAGACGCCCATCGTCAAGGAATCGGATCAATCCCTCCCAGTGGTTGAAGGTATAGCGGATCGCCTGCGCCAGCTTTGAGCGGCCAGACAACCGGCCGAGTTGCTCGCGCAGCCAACCCTACAAAGTTTCGACCAAGGGGCGGCTGCGCTGCTGGCGTTCGCGCTGGCGGTCTTCCGCTGGACGGCCGCGGATATCGCTCTCGATTGCATAAAGCGCGGCGATCCGCTGCAGCGCCTCATGCGCCAGCGGCGACTTCGTAGCGACGTGGACGTCATAGAATTTCCGCCGCGCGTGCGCCCAACAAAATGCTAATTGGGGCGGCTGATTGGTTGCGGGCTGCACCTGATTGAACCCGGCATAGCCGTCCACCTGGAGCAACCCCTGGAAGCCCTTTAGATGGGTTGCCGGATGCTCGCCCTTGCGATCCTCGCTGTAGACGTAGGCCGCGGCGGGATGACCGGGTCCGGACCAAGGTCGATTGTCCGTCGCGTAGCACCACAGCCGCCCGGTCATGGTGCGTCCCCGGCCCGGGTCAAGCACCGGCAAGGTGGTATCGTTGGCAACAACTTTCGGCGACGACAGCACCATGCTCAGGATCAGCGCCTGCAGCGGTTCCAACCACCAGCAGGCACGGCCGAGGGCGGCTCGCAAGTCTTGCCTTCCCTTCTCGCCTGCCGACGCTTCGCCTCGGCTGCCTACGGCACCGGCTCAAAGCCAGTTGCATAATGTGGAACGATCCAGGGTCATGCCCTGGCGGGCAAAGATCTGCGCCTGGCGATACAGCGGCAGGTGGTCGGCATATTTGTTGACCACCACATGCGCCAGTAGCGCCTCGGTGGCCATGCCGCCGTCGATCGGCCGGTCCGGGGCGGGCGCTTGCACGACAGCCTGTTTGCAGACCCGGCAGCCGTAACGCGGACGGCGGATGACCTGAACGCGGAACTGGGCAGGCACGTGATCCAGCATCTCGGCATGGTCTTCACCGATCGCATGCAACGGCGCGCCACAACACGGGCAGGTCTTGTCGGCGACATCGATCAAAACCTCGACCCGGGGCAGATCAGCAGGCAACGCTCCGCGGTTGCGCTTCGGCAGCGCGGGCCGAGCGACGGGCTGGGCTGCCTCAATCTCGGCGGTTTGCTCGGCGAGGGACGGCTCGAGGTCTTCAGTTCCTTGATCCAATGCCGCCGCTGAGCTGTTCGGAGCGGCGGCCGAAGCGATATCGCAGCAAGCCTGCAATCAACATCTGCAACCGTGTGATCTCGGCCTGCGCTTCGAGCAGCAGGTGCTGCTAGGTTGCTGGATCCTCAGGTAATGGCGTGGGTTTGGTGGACACCGGTGGACAGCGAATCCCCTGTCCGTGCCGCACCAATTGAATCCTGCGTGAGCAGCGGCATCAGCCTGCCAGTTCCGGTCGCCGGACGCGCGGCGGCATGCGCCAGTCGATGCCTTCCAACAGCATCGAGACCTGCGCCGGGGTCAGCGAGACGCGGCCGGTGTTGGTTGTCGGCCAGAGAAAGTGGCCTTTCTCCAGACGCTTGCTGAACAGGCACACGCCTTGACCATCGAACCAAAGGATCTTGATCAGGCCACCATGTTTGCCACGGAAGGCGAACAATGCGCCGCTGAACGGGTCTTCCTCCAGCACCTTCTGGGCCAGCATCGCCAATCCGTCCATGCCCTTGCGCATATCGGTGTGGCCGCACGCCAGCCAGACCCGTACCCCCGACGGCAGCGTGATCATCCACGCAACGCTGCCAGCACGCGGCGCAAGGCACACGGATCAATCTGCGCGTCCACTCGCACCGCCGTGCCGTTGGGTAGGACGATCTCGATCAGGCTGGCCGGTCGCGGCTGCGGTTCCGATCGTGATGGCGAATCAAGCAACGGCGCGGCTTGCTGTGGCCGGGCGATTTGGACGCGGGCGAACTGGGTAACGGCGTCGGTAGAGATGGGCTGCGCGGCCAGCAATGCCCTGCGCCATGTCGAAATCAGGCCGCTGCTGATGCCATACTCGCGGGCTACGTCCATGGACGACACGCCGGGCGCAAAGCTCTTCGCCGCAGTTGCCTGTTTTTGCTCAGTGGACCACCGGCGGCGGGGTTCGGCACGGGTGATCAGCTCAACCCGGGACCCGCGGGAACTCATACGAGAGCTCGTACGAGAACTCTTTAATTCAGCGGGGGGCTCGGTTGGCGGTGCCTCGGTTTCCATAGACCCGACGCAGCATATTTGCGCCGACCGGCGCTAGGTTGGGCCGCCGCAACGCTTACGGTGCAGACGGCCGACGGCAACCTGTTTCTCTTTGTCGGCATCGACCGGACCAGCAAATTCGCCTTCGTCAAGCTGGTCGACAAAGCCACGCGGGTCACCGCGTCTGCCTTCCTCACCACGCTGATCGCCGCCGTGCCCTACAAGATCCACACGGTGCTGACCGAAACGGCATCCAGTTCTGCCTTTCCCCCGCGCTACGCCAAGGGGCGCATCGCGCTGTGCGCCACCCACACGTTCGGCCTGCGCTGTCGCGAGAACGACATCCAGCATCGCTTGACCAGGGTCATCACCCCTGGACCACGGATGAGGTTGAACAGCCCTTTTGCGTTCCGTTCTGTAATTCTCAAGTGGCCCACGGTCGACCACGCGGCACAGATCGGGCGTGAGGTGGGAGCCCTGTCGGGCAGCCATCACCGTCGCTCCTCGTTTGCGGCGCCCGTGGGCGCTCGCTGTCCTCGTTTCGAGCAGCCTTCGGTTACCCGGCGGCAGGCGACTTCGGCCTGCTCGGCCCGGTGCTTCTCCTCCGGGCGACGCCGCGAGGTGCTCCCGCGTCATGCCGATCCGGCCACAACGTTTCACCACATCGTCGTCCAGCATCACCGCTCCCGCCATTAAACGGTGTATGTACAGTCCTAGATCCTCACCGGTCCCGCCTACTGTGTTCCTGGCTGTTCACTCGCAGGGAGCTGGCGGGCAACAAGGCAACTACGGATCCGCTCGCAGCGCATCCGTGCAAACCGCAGGGGCGACCAAATAACGGCTCAGGCTCTCAGCCTACGGTTCAAGGGTCGGCCTGCCCGCACTCACGTGCTCCCGGTGCCCCACATCCCCGGATGATCTCACCAGAGCGCCGTTCCACATGGAGCAGCAAGAACGTCAGGGCAACAAGAACATCATGCCGGATAACGAACAGGTCGAGCGCATGAACCGCACCATTAAACAAGACACCGTCCAGCGCCACCATGACGACAGCCACGACCAGCTTATGCAGCATCTCGACACCTTTGGTCCACGCCTACAACTTCGACCGCCGCCTGAAGACACTCAAAGGGCTCACCGCATAGGAGTTCATCTGCCAGAGCTGGACCAACGAGCCAGAACGTTCACCCTCACCCCACCATCGAATGCCAGGACTAAACAACTGGCGTCCACATCCGCATTATCGTCATAGCGTTTCCGATTTTTCACGGATTACTAACTACTCCGCAATGGAAATGTCGCGGTCAGTAGTCGCGTTCGCTTCTTGCTGACACATGATCTGATAGCAATTAGGGCAGTTCAGTTAGCTCAGCTACTTCAGGGTCACTTGGCATGTGCTAGTTCCTGACTATGCGCTGGTTGAGCAACCTCAAGGCGTTGGCGGCGTCGGACCAGCCATCGATGGCTTGACTTTGCTATCTGGCCAACAAGCGTCTGAGCACCGGAAAAGCCGCTTAAAAGAGTTTCAGCGTTAGCCATTCGGAACTTGAAAGCTTCCTCCCCACGTAGGAAATCTACGACTCTAAGACCGCGGTCGAAAGACCATCGCGTGTAGTCCACAATTAGGATGGTACCGGGGGACGCACGCTCAAACACAGAGTCATAGGCAGTGAAGTATGCCTCCATTCGGCCATTGCATACGAAATTAACTGAAGCTGCAGCAATGAACTCGCCACATTCCAGGAGAAAAATCTTAGCAAACCCAGCCTGATAGGCTCTCAACAATACTGATCTAAGCACAAGCCGATCTTGACCCAGTAATGGCGATTTAGGATCATTGGTCTGTAGCCAGATTGTCTTTAATCGCATTATTTCGTCTAAAAAAACTACGACGTCTTGTTGTGAATCAATAATTCGAAAACGTATGGGACCGCCAAATTCTGATAAAATGCGTTTGCCGCGCGTGTAGTTGTTGCGGCTTTTCTTGCTAAGTGACTTGAAGAAGGCTTCCCCATCAAGCCAATTATTTTCGATGCGCATGCACCGCTCAAGGTGCTCGCCAATCTGCAGACGTTTGCCGCTTGCGGCTTGTAGGTCTAGAAAACCCCGGCAAAGAGCATCTGGGCGGACCTGTTGCAGGCTGATCAAGTCGAAGCCCCCGATCTGCATCATGCCATCCCACATCAGCGATAGGATAACAGACGCGGACAAAGTCGGTTCGAGTAGACAATCGCAATAGTCGCTGAAGAGTTGTGCTGTCCAATTCAAGACCCGCAAACCTGATCGGCGGTGAATGGCGCATGGCATAGCACCACAGAGTTGCTCACCATCCCAAGTTAGAAGCACCTGAAGTTTAAAGTCTCGGCGATCACACATTCCTGTAAGCCACGCCGAAATCCATTCATGGCTCTGAAAGATGAATCCCTTTGATCGCGCCCAAAGCGTCTGCCATTGCTTTTCCAAAGCTGCAAAGCGGCTTGGCTCAGATACAACTTCGATGCGAAATGTCACGCCGCTTCTCCTGCATGGGGGTTGGGCCCCGTAGCCTTCTGCGTGGCGTCGAAAAGTCCAAGGCGGCCAGCAATCTTTTTTAGCGGCACAAAATGCAGCTTGGACAATGATTGATATTCATCGTGTTCATGGTCGGTCAACCCAAATACAAATGTTTCATTGGGTTCAGGTACAACCAATGTCCCAAACATACGGTCCCAGATGCTTAAGCCAAGGCCAAAATTTCTGTCCCAATGCTTTTCCAATACGCTGTGATGCAGTTGATGATAATGCGGGCTGATAAAGACAGCGCTAATGTAGGGACCATAAGATAACTTTAGGTGAGTGTGACGCACGAAATCCATCATTAGAATAATGTTTCGTAGCACATAGACATTCAGCCCAAATATCGTAACCTCAACCGGGTCTAACGCAAAGAACATCCAGATACCGTAACACAGGCCTGGTAGCAAGCCGTCCCACCACCGGTTCATAATCTCATCGATTGGGTGAACACGATCCTTGGTTACGCCGATCATAATTTCGGCAGAGTGATGGACCTTATGTAGTTCCCATAGAATTGGGATCTTATGCTGCATGCGATGATAGAGGTAGTAGGATAGATCATACGCAAGCAACATTGTCACAGTAAAGGCGACAAGCATGACGGGCCCGGCAGGCGCCACGGGGTGCGTTGGCGCGCCTATGATGCTGCTAAGTATCCAATACGCGAATTTCCCCGCGACTACGGTTGATATAACAAGGGGAAAAACGAGGAGCGGCATAAAGATCCGTCGCGACAGCCAGAATAGGAAGTCTGCGCGGGCTGAAGGATGACGAAAAATCTCAGCGGGTAGGAAGTGCCGAATGAAAGCCTTGAATGACCATTTTTCAGGCTGCGTGCGAATGAACGTCACTATCGCTGCGAAAAGCATGGTCGCCCATAACAGCAGCATGGTGATCCCGTTCTCGCCAGAGAGGTGATGCCAGGCTAGTACGCAAACGCGATTGAGGGTATCTGCCATAATTAGCTCACCATCATCGATTCTGCCGTACTTCGAATGACCGGCATCCGAGTTGCTCCATCGGCTAGATGATCAGCAAGCCTCAAGGCCATCGCAACGATCGTCAACGTGGGATTCGCCTGGCTGGAGGTCGGGAACGTCCCACTGCCGGCTATGTAGAGATTGTTGACGCCAAAAACTTTGCAGTTAGTATCAACGACACTTGTCTGGGGGCCAACGCCCATTCGAGTTGTTCCGATGTGATGGCCGCCATAGGCGCCGTCGCGTCTGACAACCGCCTCTATATCTTGCTCATCCGTGGCAAGAGCCAGTGCGCCTATTGATTGCTCCGCCAGATCCTGACGCAATAGATCAAATGAGCGGGCAACCGTCTCAACGTCTAGCCCAGAGTAACGCCAGTCCACCCTGACACGTCGGTTTCCGAATCGATCTCGTTCTGTGGCAAGACCGATGCGGCTGTTGCGGTTTGGAGCTTGTTCGGCATGAAAGTCCAGGCTGAATAAATTGGTCCGGGGCCGGATGATCACAGAGGGGAACTTACGGTCGGCAAGTGTGCGCTTCCGCAGCCAATGACTCAGGAAGCGAACGGTAGAGAATGGGTCGGTGACTGCATTAAGACCATGTCGCAGCCACGTGATGGGACCTGGAGGCACATCGCTTAGTAGCCGTTTGGCATATTCATAGCTTATGAAGTTCTGTGCCAGAAAGATAGCTGACAAGGGTCCAGTTCGGTGACGTGGATCAGCAATACGCGGGTGATGGAGGCGGAACACGACATTTCCGAGCCCAAGCGCTGCTTGCACGTCCCTCTGCAATGCAATGCGTCGCCGACAGTAAGTTCCGTCATTCGCCATATCATAGCCGTGCCATACGTTGGTTGCCGGGCCATGTACCTGCAAACTACCGATCGTTCCGGCAATGTGGCACATGTAGAACCGGCCGACCAAGTCGTTCGCGTTACCGATGCCAGCTACATGCACATCGTCCGACGTCAACAAAAGTCTTGGAGTCTCCATACCTCCGGCAGCCAGCACAACCTGGTCCGCAGCAACAGAGAAGCCAGTGTGTCTGTCCGTTCGAACCTGCAGGCCGCTAATCCGGCTCCCATCGGCAGATGTAACTAGTCGTGTGACAGTTGCCCCTAGCAGCACCCGCACGTTCACCGCGGCGCGCAGCGCTTCGTGATATCGCTGACCGAAATTAGTTGGACAACTGAACCGCTCTATCCCGTTGAGATTAAAATGCGATGGCGTGAAGCCGCGCAACATAGGTCGCATACCCCCTGGCACCGCCAGGCGAGCATCGTATTCGTAGTCGCCTGCTTCACATAATACATTGGCTTGGGGGTAATATGCTTCGATGTCGCCGTAGCTGATCGGCCAGCCTGAGTGGGCCACCCATGGGCGGGCGTCGAAGTCGATTGGGTCGAATGGTACGCAGCGACCACCCCAGATCGACGTGCCGCCACCCAAGATACGCTGGCGATATCGATCTGGAGGACTGTGCAAAGCCTGATTAACAACTTCACCCGCGTTCAGCGCTTGCGCACTATCACTTTCCGTCTCGCGACCAGACTCGAGGAGCAGGACACTCTTCCCGGTCTTTGCAAGTTGCAACGCTAAGGTTATGCCAGCTGGGCCTCCACCCACTATACAGATATTGGCCTGAACAAGAGTGTCGCAAACCAGTTCATGGGCGAGCTGTATCATGGTCTGCCCTGTTTAACCGGCGGCCACACAGATGGCGTTATGCTTCCGTTCTGCGGCACCATCGCTGCGTAGAGATGTCCAAAAGATTTTGCAAAAGCGTCCATGGTAAAGAGCCGGTCATAGAGTGCGGCACCAGCCGCAGAGAGTTGGCGACAAAGCGCAGGCTCATCGTGCAACCTGACAATGGCCTCCGCGATACCTGCTTCGGCGCCCGGCTGCACGAACATAGCTGTAACACCGTCTTCTAGGACTTCCGGTATCGAACCAACCGGCGTGCAGATAACGGGAGTCTGAGAGGCGAGGGCTTCCAGGATGACGAGCGGCAGGCCCTCATCGTAAGCTGGTAGAATCAGTGCATCGGAATTGGCCATATAGTCACGAACTTCATCCTGACTGACCCAGCCGGTGAACGTAACGAGGCGGTCGATGTCGAGCTCGGCTGCCATCGCTCGATAAGTCTCAACGGGACCGCCGCCGGCCATCGTCAGTGTGATCGCACGAGAATCTACCTGTGCTCTCGCAAATGCCCGCAACAGATCCTTCACCCCCTTCCGCTCGAGAAGATTACCCACAAAGAGAAGCCGAAAAGGTTCATCCTGGCGCCGCCGCCGCAGCTTTGCTTTAGTCGCCGGAACACCGTTATAAACGATGGCGATGCGATTGGCGCGAACGTCAAATGTGTCAATCACCCAGCGGCGCCAGACCTCGCCCAGAACGACACACTGGTCAGCTGTTCGGAACATCCAGCGCAGCATTGCCCGTCCGCCGGCACCCATAGATCCGTGGAACTGCACGATCTGGGCAGCGTGCAGATGCAGCAAGACACGGCCGCCTGCCAGCTTCGTTGCGCCAAAAAGGATTGCCTTCCGATACACGCTTCCGCGCTCCGCCAGATTCAGATGCACGACAGCTAAGCGTCCACGCATCGCTTCAGCAAAAATTCGTCCAATCGCCAGCGTCAGATGCAGGGGTGAGAACACAATATGGCCGCCACCGCGGGACTCCAGCCGCTTCAGATCGAAGCGACCCGACGGGTCCTTTTGCAATGACGAGAGATAGGCCATGATGCTGCCCATTCCGCCACCGACTTGACCATACGGACAGGCAAGAAACACAGTGCGAGGGTTGTTCATGGAAGTGCCTGCTCCTTGACAGCCGCATCATTCTTGATCACCGCCGCAATCATTCTCTCGGCCGTGGTCTGGCGTAGGCCGAGTGCCGCTCGCGCCGCGGCGCAATCGATGCGAATATCTTGACGCCAAAGCGCCGCTAGCGATGGCGTGATCGCCTCAGTCATTCGAGACTGGACAAACTTGCCAGCAAGAAGGCGAATGGGCGCCAGCACCTTCGTCTCAAGCTGTAGATGTTGCGTAGACACACGACGCACCGGTGTAGCACCAAGTGCCTTGCCAAAGGCGATCATGAAGGCGTTCCAGGTCATCTCCGATGAGCTAGAAATATTAAACGCATGCCCAGAGACGTTGGGCGCATCAAGGGAGGCGATGATTCCTTCTATGACGTCGTCAATGAAGGCGAGATTGCAATATCCATCACCAGCGATCCCCAAATCGCCAATTCGTCCGGCCCGGAGCAAATGCGCCAAGCGTACTGTCCACTGGGGGCTGTTTGCTCCAAACACGCAGGTGGGCCGCAATATGACCGCATCGCCACCATCATCGACGTATTTCCGAACAGCTTGCTCACAAACGATTTTCGCCTTGCCATACTCACTTATTGGCGGGACTGCCGACCAATCCTCCCGAACCGGCCCATTCGCCGCGCCGTAAACCGCCATGCTGCTCAGGTGGACGATCCTGCGAGGCGGTGCAACGCGGGCGGCGTTGCATACTGCCTCGGTTGCTCGCAACATGACTTTGCTTCTGCCGGCAACGCAATTTATGACGCAGTCAACATTGCGCAGAGCCTTGGTTACAGCCTCTGGATTTGTCGCATCCAACGCAACCGCGGAGCGACGTGACGCAGCAACCGGGCGATACGTCGGATGGTCTGTAAGGGCTGCAACCACTCGCGAGCCTATATACCCCGATGCTCCCAAAACCAGCACCGGTTTTCTCGAGAAGTCGACTGAGTTGGGCATTGTCTATCCAGATGCTGGCAGAGTGGACATCGGTCGCCTGGTGCGCAGGCGAAGCAGTAAAGGTTGCTCGATAAACCTGTAGGTAAGCTGGCCGGCTGCAGCACTGACCACGAGTCCAAGTATAACCGTGGCAGCAAAACCGACCCAATCAAGTGGTAACGATCGAGCACACAAAAGGAAGATTGTGGGAATGACGAAGCCATGTGTCAGATAGGTGGCATAGGATGCGTTGCCGGCTAGAAGCAGCCATTTTGGCAGATGTTGCCTTATCGGCATCTCGATAGACACGGCTGCGGCCACAACCACCGCTGCAGGCAGCCCCCAACTCAGAGGCCGTAGAATTGCACCTCCAATCGGAACAGTCACCAAAAGGCAAAGTGCGATGACGCCAGTTATCAAGCTCAACGTGGTTGGCAGGGTTTGCAGCCTGGGAACCGCTCCACCGATAGCAATTCCGAGAATGAACTCCGCCGCTATCGTATTTGGAAAGCCGTCCGCTGGCCAAATTAGGCCAAGGCCGCTGAAAACAAGCAATACGGGAATGCAGATAGAACTTATCGGCTGCCGCATCATCAGAGCGATGGCGACGGCGATATAGAAAAACATCTCATAACTCAGGGTCCAACCCACCGGCAAAACAGGTCGAATCACCCCGGTTGCGTCGTGCACCGGAAGTAGGGCGTAAGACGCTGCCACGTATGAAGGTTCGAGTGTCGTTCGCGATATCAAAGCAGGAAGCGCTAAAACTACAACGATCTTGCATGTAGTGATGATCCAGTAAAGAGGTATGATACGGATGATCCTGTCCTTGATAAACGTCCACGCGGCGGTGGCTTTCGTGGCTTTGCGCCGGGCTGAAAGGGTCATCACCAAGCCACTGATAACAAAAAAAATGTCCACTCCTGCCGAGCCATTCGGCCAGTAGTCTCCTGGTTGGAAGCCATGAATATGAGTAGTCCATTGATCTACCGCGTGGTAGGCAACCACCATGAAGGCTGCTACCGCACGAAGGCATTGCACGCCGAGTAAATCTTCTCGGCGTGCTAGATTATAGCTCAAGCGGGCACCACCAACACCGCTGCCGATGGACCGCCGATTGCCCGCGTGTCCGGCACTGAGGCCAACACTGTCAGGCCTGTATCCATCTCAAGGGCCTCCGGCCGCAGGTATATTGCCCGGAAGAAATGAGACATCAGGATTGATCCGATCGACAGCATCAAACTAACGACGATACCTGCCATCAGGATCAGGCGACGGGTCGCTAACGGCAGTGCTGGGACGCGCGGAGGTTGGATGACCCGAACCGACGACTCGCGATGGGATTCGACAGATTCTAATGTCTGCCGCTCAGCCAGGATCTTCGTAACAGCCTTGTAGTTGTCCTCTAGAATTGCCCGATTGCGCTCTAGTTGATGCAGTTGAAGCTCATCTGCGTCGATGACGCCGACCTGCTTATTCAGGGAAGCTAGCTGAGCTGCAATCGCATCATGACCCGCTAGGCTAGAGCGGAGATCGGCTTCCGTCTTATTCCGATCGGCTTGTACACCGTAAGCTTGAGTGGCCTGCATCCGGGCGATATCAGTCTCACGCTCCAGCATCTGCCGCCGCGCCTCGTCCACTGCGGGTGAACCTCGATAGCGTGTCTGGGCATCCTCCTGTCGCTGTTGGTAAGCCTGAACCATACCTTGCAATGCAGCCGCAGCATTTGGTGCACCCTTTTTATTTCCGGCCACTGTGCCCAATTGTTGGCTTAGCTGGGTCAAGCGCGCGGTCTGTTCAGCAATTGTCGCTTCAGACTTGATCAACGCAGTTTCAAGGTCGCCCTGCTGCTTTAGCAGGATAGCGCGGCGTTCCGAAAAGTTGCTGATGTCATGCTGCTGTTTGAACATCTGCAGCGCAGAGTCAGCATCGGCCAGTTGTTTTCCCACCGCATCTTGCTGCAGTTGAACGATGGGCGCCTGGACATCGCCATAAAGCTTGGCTCGCAGCGCAAAATACTGCGACTCAAGAACTTTCAATGCGTCAGCAGAAATCCTTGCATCGGGATTGGTAAAGTCAAGACCGATAACGCTCGACTTCTTATCCACTGTAATTGTCAGAGCCCGCGAAAAAATATCAATCGCGCGAACCATTGGGTCAGCAGAACCATTGTCCGTCGCCTTCTCCGTCATTCCCAGTGTGTCGGTAACGAAGCGGCGCATGTCTGCCATCCATTGCGCGATCGGGCCGGGCTTCTGCAGCAGTTTTGGATACATCTTTTCAATTCCAACGTCCCGAATCACCGAGCGATGCAAGTCATCACTGCCAAGGATGCTGGCTTCGGTGCGCAACACTTCCTCCGCATCAACACCGCCGCTGTTCATGAACTGCTGCCCTGCGGCCGGCCGGAAAGTGTGCTCAGTCCCCATAAGCACCAGCAAACTAGATTTTGCCTTGTAGTCCGGCTGGACCTGGATCGCGATAAGAATGCTGAGCGCCATGACGACGAAGAAAATCAGTAAAACTCGTCCCTTCTGGGAGAAAGCGGTCAAGAGCAGATCGCGCATGACCAAGCGCGGTGGAAGGGCAAGTGTCTCATTCATGGTTTTCATCCTGCCAAGTTCGTCTCAGGAAAAGGGACTATATAAATACGTGGTCAATTTGCGTTAGGAAATGTTCCAATAAATCTATCCCCGACCGCCATTGTATATTACTGACGTCACTCCCGTCGGTGAACCTGCATTGGACGGGGTCACGACCGTTTCTCACAACGCGTTCGGAGTTGATCTTCGATAACTGCGATACCAAAGCCAAAAGCCGCCGTTGAATAGCGCTTCAGTAGTCGCGACGGTTCCTGGCACAGTCGCCAGAACCATTCCATTCTCGCCGCTTGCCAGCGCGTCGAGGCACGCTGGACCAACCCAAGCTCGATCTTGACGGCCTGACCAACACAGAATGCCCAGCAAGGTGGCAATGATGTGCGATGTGTATCCACAAATATTTCACTTCGAGGCGCACCGACCGCCATAATCAGGATCGTCGTCCGGTGGTTGCGAATGGAACTTGCAAGGCCTTGGCAAAATCCCGTGTCGAGTTCAAAACCGAACGGTGGTATGGCAAGTTCAACGTTGATGCCATTCCGGGCTGCCCAAGCGCGAAGTGTCTGAGCCGTAGTTTCACTGTCAACTACGAAAAACAGATTGTGCACTGAGGAATATCGCGCCAGTCGCATAAGCTCTTCAGTAATTTCGCAGCCAGTCACGCGCTCGATAGGAATGCCGCACCAACGTGCATAGGCTTGCACAGGCCAACCGTCACAGACGATTCTGGCGGCATTTCTATATGCTTCTGTAAGCGCTGGGGATCGACGAAGCATGGCGATGTGATCAATGTTCGGAGTCACCACTAGTGCGACGGAGTTCGTTGGAGGCCCATATATCGCGGCTCTGGCAATCTCTCGCGCATTTTCCATGCTCAGCTTTAAACCGAATGGATCGGGTCTGCGCATGTTACGCCGCCCAGGCACAATGCGGTGCAAGCGCCTTAAACATCGCCATATAACGAGAGGCGCACGCGGCGTAGCTGAAGTCTCCGGCACGTTTCCTGAGAATGTCTGCCGGAAAGCGTTCGCGTAAGGTCGCCACTTGATCCATAGCAGATGCCATCGCTTCAGGATTGGCTGTCTCCACGAGAACACCATACCGGCCCCCGTCCAGGATCTCTGCCGGGCCATGCTGACATCGTGTGGATATAACTGGCGTCCCACAGCCCAGCGCTTCCACAATGACATTGCCAAAGCCCTCGCATCGCGAACTTAGAACAAAAGCATCTGCTTGACGGATGTAGGGAAGCGCATTGGAGCGGAAACCCAAGAACGTCACGGCACCTGCCAGCCCTTGTTGGGCTACCAGTTCTGCAAGATCATCGTTCAACGGTCCGGTGCCCAAAATGATAAGCCGACTGTCAAAGCGGCGGCGATGAACCGCCAGCGCCCGTATCAATGTGTCGTGATCCTTCTGCGCCACCAGCCGTCCAGCAGTCACGAAAACCGGCCGTTGCGCATCATGAAACCAGGGGTGTTCTGCAGCCTCTTCGCTACGTGCCTGGAAATCCGGTCCGACCACGGGATTGTGAATCGTCAAAATGCGCTCAGTTGGTAGTCCTGCCGTTGTGCCAAGCTCGGCGGCCACCCCACCCGAGACCGCGACAGCCCTGCTTATAAATGGCGATAGCAGGCGATATGATAATGCAATGTAACGATATAGCCACCTCTCTCCGGGCATGGAGTTGGAGGAAATCGGGTTGTGCTGACAAATGACAACCTTGGTATTTGTCAGACTAAGACCTTTGGCTAGTAAGGCAGCGACATTGTTGAGATCCACATTCGACAGGAGGATGTCCGGTTTTTCCACGCGTAAGAAGCGAACGAGTCTCGGCACATCCATCAGTGTACGCGAGCTGTTCAAGTCGACAATTCGCAAACCGCCTGGGACTTGGTCAAGCAGTTGACCTCGATGGCGATGCAACACGAGCGTCACGTCCGCGCCATGCCGGCGAAACTCTTCTGCTATAATAAGGCTCTGCCTTTCCACACCTCCACCCGCCAGATCGTGCAAATAGATGGCAACCGACATTGCTGATACGATGCTGCTTCGGTGAGGGTTTGCCGCGATACTGGCAATCCGTTTACCTGATGGGGCTGAAACCGACACGGACATGGTCAGCCCACCCCTGCTCTGGTAAACACACGCGCGGCCCGAGATTCAAACTTTTTACGAAACAGGCCAAGGTCAACAACGAACCGCTTCCCATCAACCCAAAATTTCTCGCCGTCATGGACAAGAGTATGCAGACCGTGAGGAAACGGTCCGGATTTGTCTGGCCTTAATTCTAAAACCGGTGATTCGTGAAATTCCGTTTCGTTAAGCCCGGTAACGTGATTTATGACGATCCCAGCGCCATAGGTCGAAGCACAGTCTTGCGCCGGACGGAGTAGTTTCTCTCCAACTCTAAACATCATTCCTGCCGGACGCGCGCCGCGCACGTCAATCTTAACTGGCCACCGTAGATGCGGCGTCCAAGGGCCATTCAACGTAGTCGCGTGCAGGAGACAGAAATTGTCGTGCGTTCCCAGATCAAGATCTGTGCATCCGAGCCAGTAGCGCCCCTTCCACTGGAAGATGGTTGGATCGGCAAGCCTGGCATGCGGCGCCACATCGCAGATCGGAACGAGCGACCCGCCTTGCTGCAATCGGTAAATGCGTGTCGTCCCGCGCTCGGGCGACTCGGGGACGCAGTAGACCGTCTCCTCGTCCTGAAAGGCACAAGGGTAAGAGTGATGAACACCGTCATCCAGCACAACCGTCGGTGGCGTAAGCATTCCGTCCTCGACAGAGGTTGCGACGATACGGCCGACACCATTGGTCAGCGGCATCTCCTCGCACAGGATGCGATTTGTCCCGGGCCAAGGAAACGGATCTGCAAGATACTGACGTCCCGTCTCCACGTGATACCATTTCAAACGTCCAAGACCGGCGCCCGACATAACGAAATCAATCGAAGCGCTCGATGATGCGATACTCCACCATTCAGTCGTTAGTCTGTCATGCCATTTGGACAGTCTTGCCCTAAACCAGCCAGGTAGGCCGTGCGGCGCCGACACTGGCGCCGTTCCTGAGAGACCACGTCCACGCCCAAGCGCAGCGTCACGGACAAAACGCATCGCCAATCGATCAAGCGCCGCTATGAATTCGGAGCGTGACCTGCGCGTTCCAATTGTACCCTCATCGAGATACTCGGGAACAACCGATCCAGGCTGATACTGGGCCAAGCGAACCGTCATTGCATAGGGCGCGCGGTGCCAATGACGCGCTATTAATCCAGCGGTGTTCAGGCTCTCGCCCGACGCTGTCTCTAGCCGCCACAACAAAGCATCGCATGGCGGCGTGCAACTCGGCTCAAATCGAGGGATCACCGCCTCTGTCAACGCAGAGTCTGCCAACAAGGCATTGACGATGTCGGAGCCGCCAATGCCGGCTAGCACAATTACGAACGGCGTCTTCCGAGCCAGGGGCCAAGCACTTCCCTGCGCCCAGGCAGGGGATAGACCCATCGCGGTTTTCATCTAGCGCCGGCCCAGCCAACGCGGCAGGACACTCCGCTCTCGGTTGAGAACCACCCCGACTGTTTGTCCTCCCAAACGCTCTAGCAGGGCTTTGGCGTTCTCGATCTCCCACTGCCGGCTTTGCCCAGCGGCAACCACCAGGACCGAACCATCACAGTAGCGCGACACCGCTGCCGACTCAGGTGCTTCGGCGGGCGGCGTATCCAAAACGATAACTGGATAATTTGCCCGTAGCATGTCTAGCATTGACTGCATCCGGTCACCTCCTACCGCCAGCAATGGACGCTCTCCAGGGCCTAGACGGGCCCACAACAGGTTCTTGCTGTCGCGTGCTGGCGAGATCGCGTCATTAAGTGGCAGTCCCCGGCGTAAAGCATCATACAGTGTAAGCGGATGATGCTCCGGAACCTCACGCCGCGGCCTTACCGAGGCCGTATTGCAGTCAATATACAAAATAGGCTGCGCACAGTCGTCGGCAGCAACACGGGCATAACCAGAAGCGACCGTACTCGCTCCGGTCCGGGCTGTCGGTGAAATGAATTGCACGACCAATGGCATGGCGCTTGTCCGGCGAGCCTCTATCGCATAATACAATTGTACAAACGATTGATGATGACGGCTGATCGCGCCAATGCCGATCCGAACTGGCGCAACTGCATTCTCCTCATTGGACTGAGCAACAGAGGTCGGCTTGCGGAGTATCGTCAGCTCGGGGTTCGATAGCCTGTTCACGTGAGTGTCTCCAATCCGGATCTGGCTTCAATCGAAATGACCGGGCCTGCGCTTATGGCTTCAAAGTAGGGGTCATCCGATCAATCGCGAAATCAAAACGCATTGTCATCGGCGAAAACCAGTTTAGCCGTGCGCCACAATATCTTGAGGTCGAGGGCCAACGACCAATTTTCAATGTAATATAAATCGTGGTTGACGCGATGGACAATTTTGTCGACACTGTCCAATGCGCCGCGGTAGCCGTTTACTTGTGCCCAACCAGTAATTCCAGGCTTGACACGATGGCGTGAGGCATACACCGGCACAGCCTCTTCCAGCGCCAATCCGCCAGCGGTGGTGGCTAGCGCATGGGGGCGGGGGCCGACAAGCGACATATCACCGCGCAACACATTCAAGAGCTGGGGCAGCTCATCCAGGCTTGTCTTGCGCAACCAGGCACCTACGGCAGTTACCCGCTTGTCGCCTCGAAACGCTTGTTGTGCCGCGTTGGCGTCCGATAGATGCGTGTACATCGAACGAAATTTTAGGACTTCAATGACGCGGTTGTTGTAGCCAAGACGCCGCTGGCGAAAAAATATCGGACCTTTTGAAGTGAGCTTGATAGCAGACCCAATTGCCAGCAGCACCGGTGAGATGAACACCAGAAGTGCCAGTGAGACAGCCACATCTTCAGCGCGCTTGATCATTGCACGCCAGCCACCGATTGGCCGCCGGCACGCCATGAGTAACGGCAGGTCAAGCGCTGGTCCTGCCCTCCGTGCCGGCGGATTAAGACCATTGATGCCTGGATAGACATACACATCGACCGGCGCCATGGAAATTCGGTTAATGATAGTTCGGAGCTGCTCGCCACCTGACCAGGGCAGCGCAACTAATACTGTGTCCACCGCGTCCTGCCGAATCATGCGTTCCAGCACATCGATATTACCAAACGTCGGCAGACCCAATGTGGTGCCTAGGGCATCCGGTAGCGTCGTCGCATTGGTCATCGGATGCGCGGCATGCTCCACAATCCCAATCACGTCGAAGCTTCGGCGTTTGCCAGTGCGGATCCTAAACAGCAGGTCGTGAATCTGCTCTTCTTCTCCGATTATGATGGTCCGGTTCAGTGGCTCCGGGCCACTGTGAAACCGCAGCCGCAGGGATCGCGCACTCACCAGCGAACCAAATCCCAGCACTAACAACGCCGGCAGCCACGCCCCGCGTAACATCGAGAAGACGCCATCCATCCCCGCCGCAGAGTTCGAGGCTGGATCGACCATTGCTGAAAAGCAAATGGCCGCCAACACGCCGACGGCCAGGGCCTGAAGCCAAGCCAGCATGATCTTGCGCCATGGCATCTCGCGGCTGACCGCCTCGGCCGGCGAATACAGTCCGCGCTCAAAGAAGCTGGCTACCAAGGCTAGGATTACGCACAGCATCGGGACCATGACTGATGAGCTTGTCAACTGACGCGCTGGATGGTTCAAAGCAAAGCACGCTAAGGTCGAAATCCCCGCCACCAAGACATCCAGGCAAATAAGTCTTAGGAGGCGGCCGGCGAGGCGTGGACGTGGCGTAAAAAGCGTGGTGTGGATATCTCCGACCTCCGACAGTCCGGATGTAGAAGTGACGATGTCGATGGCTATACCTGTTTCAGCCATGCCTGGCATCAGCCTGTTCCTGTCCTGTTGAAAGATCGGCATCCGTCCGCAACGCGCCCACAATCGATCGATCCCACCTGCACGGCGAGCCGGTTTAAGCAAGCGTGTTACGCGCTAGATGTCGCCTGACTTTCGTATACGAACGCACTTCAGGATCCGGTCGAATGAAGAACCGTCCGGACGCAACAAAACTAACGCGCCGATAAGATTGTGCGGAACCAAACTCTACGTGTACCGCGAGCACGTGAAACGTTTTGCGATCAACCTGACGCCCCCTTCACCATCACACCAAACGTATTGGAAAGAGGGATTTTCATGATCAAAAACACTTGGTTAATATTGTATGTTGAAAACAACTAACAAATAGCCAGAAATTTTTGACAAAACTGTAGTTTTCGCGCTACACGGTCTAAGGACGTAATACGTGCGTAAAGGTAGAACAAAGTTTCAATATTAGCAATTAGTTCATCTACCGTACCGTTCCATTGTGAACAACCTTGTCCGTAAGCAGATTAAGATGACCGAAGTGTCAGAGATCTCTCAAAAATATCACAAGTGCGGAAGTGACAGCCGCCGGCGCCTCCTGCTGCACCCAATGCCCGGCTTTCGACAGCAACTGACATCCTCGCATATCATCACAGACCGCGGTCTGCATCCGTTCGAGCGCATCAGGAACTTGATAGATCCCCCAGTCCTGTTCCCCAGCCAGGAAAAGCGCCGGCACTCTTATCGCTCGACCATGGAAGACCTGTAGCTCTGCCCTATCAAAGGCACCGGTCCGGCAGCGATACCATTGTAGGCCGCCCTGAAAACCTACGCGGGCATATTCGCAGCTGTATACACGCAGCTCATGCTCAGGTAGCCACAAGTTCGCCGCAATAGCCGCATCCGAGGGCATCTCCTGGGCCACCGTTTGGGCCATGTCCCGATCCAGATCCATAATATAATAGGTTGGCATCTGCGCTAGCGCCTCCGCCGTCCAACTGGCTAGCCGGAACGGTCGATTGCCTGTCCGGTCAGCGCTCTTAATGTGATAGTAGCCTCGTAGAAACGCGTGCAGGCCCTGGCGGCAAGCCATCATATCAGCGTTGGCCTCACGAGTGCTGTAATACCATTGATAGTGCTTACGCGGGCGTTCCAGTGCAGCCAACGCCTCATGAATTTTAGGGCTGACCGCCGCCGTCAGATCGGGTGCCCCACTGAATGGAGCACTCATCAGCACCAATGCAGGGAAGATATCAGCCCGCAGCAAGGCGCACCAAGCTGCTACCGAAGCACCAAAGTCATGACCTACGATAGCTGTCACAGACTTACGACCAAGAGCCGCAACCAAGCCTATGACGTCACGCACGAGGTTCAGCATTCCAAAGCTGCGAATGTCCCCATCGTAGTTCGCGTCCCATCCGGTCGTCCGACCATAACCGCGTTGGTCAGGGGCCACCACATAATAGCCCGCCGCTGCCAGCGCCGGCATCACCTTCCGCCACGAGTAAGCTAGCTCGGGAAAGCCGTGCAGCAGCAGGACGCATGGCGACGCCGTTTCGCCGGCTTCCAGCAGATGCATTCGCATGCCATTAATGTTGTCAACAAAGCGGCTGCGGACGCCTGCAGGCAAGACATCAGCTTCCAGTACCGGCATCATGCCGGGATACGGACCTTCATCTCCGAAATGCCATGGATAAAGTTTGAATAGATCCGCTTCGGCTCCTCTACCAGCTCGATCTGCGGAAATCGCTTCATGATCTCCTCCCACAGTATAATCAGCTGCATCTCTGCGAGCCGGTTGCCCACACAGCGGTGAACGCCGAAGCCGAACGATAGATGGTGCCTCGCCCGAACGCGGTCGATAATAAAATGATTAGGATTATCGATCGAATCTTCATCGCGATTGCCCGAGATATACCACATCACCACCTTGTCGCCGGCGCGGATCCGCTTGCCGCCAAGCTCGGTGTCCGCCACGGCGGTTCGCCGCATATGCACGATGGGCGACTGCCAACGGATGATCTCGGGCACCATGCTTGTGATCAGCGCCGGGTTGGCACGCAGCTTCTCGTACTCGCCGGGATGCTTGCACAATGCCCACAGTCCGCCGCTCATGGAGTTGCGAGTGGTGTCGTTGCCACCAACGATCAGCAAGGTCAGGTTGCCCAGGAACTCCTGCGGGTCGTTGACCAGGTTCTTCGTCGCTTCACCGTGCGCCAGCATGGAAATCAGGTCAAAGCCAGCGGGCCGCGCCGCACGTTCATGCCACAACGCAGTGAAGGTTCGCAGGGCGTCGCTCAAGATCTCCAGCCGTTTGGCTTCCGAGTCCACAATCCCGCCGGCGTTGACATCCGCGGTGGCGCAGTCTGACCAATAGGTCAACTTATGTCGCTCAGCCAGCGGGAAGTCGAATAACGTCGTCAGCATCAATGTCGTCAGTTCGATCGACACGGCGCGGACCCAGTCGAAGGTCTCTCCGCGAGGCAGGCTGTCGAGGACCGAGCAGACGCGGGCGCGGATGATCTCGGACATGTTGTTCAAGTTGGCTGGGGCTACGATTGGACTGACCACCTTGCGCTGCTCATCGTGTCGAGGCGGATCCATCGAGATGAAGCTTGACCGGCGAAACTCCATCGGTCGGTCGGTGATCGAAATGCCCCCCAACTTGGCCTCCGAGGAATATACTTCCGGATGCGTCTCCACCGTCATAATGTCCTTGAACTTGGTCACCGACCAAAACGAGCCATACATGCCGTTCTTGCGGTAGTGCACCGGGTCTTCCCGCCGCAGCCGCTCGAAATATGGATGGTAGGTGTCATCCTGATAAAGCCGCGGGTCGCTCACATCGATCTGGTCCAGTGGCAAGGCATAGGCCTCCCTCTGGCGATGGATGTCTACTGGCGCATTCATGATGGAGCCCTCCTGTTCTTCTGGGTTTGATCCGCGGAGCTATCGGCAATCCGCTAGTGCTGTCCTTCAGGCATTCGAACCACCAGCCCATCCAGCGCTTCCGTGACCTGTAGCTGGCAAGACAGCCGCGAATCTGGCTGAGTGACCGCCGCAAAGCTAAGCATGCTGGCTTCCTGAGAGCCTGCCGCCGGCAGGCCAACCGCGGGCAGCCAAGCGTCGTCGACATACACATGGCAGGTGGCGCAGGCGCATTCCCCCCCGCAGTCCGCGTCAATACCAGGAATATTGTTTTCCACCGCCCCTTGCATGACCGATTTGCCCACTGGCACCTCGACCGGATGCTCTGTCCCATCGTGCTCGATATATGTTATCTTTGGCATCAACCACCTCCCTTCCAGGCATGATCACGTCGTGCAGAACCTTCACCTCGGTTTTTCCATGCGACCAAACAGACAATCGCCGCATGAGCACTCGGTGCCTTCAGCCTGCGGCTGTGTCAGGCGGCGAGTTCTTGCATCGACACTGACATATCTTCAATCTGTGCGCGAGTAAGGCGCTTCCTCCTGCCAATGATGCGCCGTCCGCCCATGAACTCTGTCGAGGCGTTTACCGCCTCCACCGCCTGCACGGTTCCATCCGCTGTCAGGTGGAACAGCGCGAACCGAGCGGCCTCCAGATTGCCGCGCACGACGACCTCGGTGGCATCGAAGCCCAACCCAGCGATCTGCAGCCTCAGGTCGTATTGGTCGGACCAGAACCATGGCACCTCGGCTGCCGGGGCTGGCTTGCCGCAAATCAACGCCGCAGCCTGCTTGGCCTGTTCCAATGCGTTTGGCACGCTCTCGAGCCGGCCAATTCGGCCGTATAGCGGTAGAGGACGGCTTGTGCAGTCGCCGATTGCGAATATTGCGGAGTCCGTGGTGCGGGCAGCCAAGTCGACAACAATGCCGTTTTCGCACAGGAGGCCGGCCTGGCACGCCAGTTCATCGTTCGCCACCGCACCAACGCCGATCAGCACCGCGTCGCAACCGATCACCCTTCCATCCGCCAGCCGCACCCCATTCACCCGCCCCGCTAGCCCCTCCAGCCCTGCTACCTCGGCATCCACCTCGATCGAGACCCCCTGCGCGCGGTGAGCCCGCTCGAAGAAAGCCGACAGCACGGGGCAGGCAACCCGGCCCAGCACTCGGCTCTCGCGCTCAATGATCGTAACCGCCGCGCCCAGCGCCCGCGCCGATGCAGCCGCCTCCAACCCAATATAGCCGCCGCCGACCACCGCCAGCCTCGCACCAGGTCGCAGCACCGCCTTCAGCCGGTCAGCATCCGCCGCTGAACGCAGTTCCAGCACATTCTCCAACTCGGTGCCCTGCAACGTCAGCCGCCGAGCCCGCGCGCCGGTCGCCAGAATGAGGTAGTCATACCGCAACGTCCTGCCGTCCGACAGCGAGACCGTCCGCGCCGTCCTGTCTAAGGTCGTGACCCGCGTCGACAACTGCAGACCGATCAGCGAGTCGGCATAGAACTTCGCCGGACGCAGCGCCAGACTCTCCTCCGTCGCCTCGCCCTTCAGCCAGGCTTTCGACAGCGGCGGCCGCTGATAGGGCAGCAGCGGTTCGTCGCCGACTAGGGTGATCGCACCCTGCCAGCCGAGTTGCCGCAGCATCGCGGCGGCCGATCCGCCTGCATGGCCAGCCCCGGCGATCACGATATGTCGGCTGTCCTGATTCACCCGTTCGCTCCTGCTTTTATCTGAACGGATAGGAGCAGCCGATGCCTAGTTCCGCAAGCGGCAGGATATTTGCTCTTCGCCGTAATCAGGCGAGGGACTTTATTCCCCCTGAAAAAATTAAATAGAAGGAAAATCTTTTTTCGGCTCCCTGCTTGCGCGATTGCAGAAAAATATCCTGTTATTTGCTGGTAAACCGGCTTCATGTCGGCCGGACGCAGGAGAATGGCATATGTTCGACACCTCACGGATGCCGTCCACAACCCAACAGCATGCAACGCCACTATGCCTGTGGGAGCTCGCGATGCGGTGTCGGACCGCCGATGCGAATACCAGCCGGAAGCCGCATTCCTAACCTGCGTTCCTGAAGGACCGCTCCATGTTGCAGTCTCACGTCATCGATATCGACGGTGCATTTGTCGGCGCCGCCGTTCGCCTGGACACCGGTTATCGCTTCATCGCTACGGACATGAAGCTTGACGATCTCGACGGGTCGATCTGGCCGACCCTGGACGACGTCCAGCGGCTCGCCCGCCTGATCTACCTCCGCGACCGCATGGCGGTCCCGGCACGGTCGCAGTAAGCAGCCGGGGCCATGACCCGCATCACCATGCAGCAGGAGCTGATGTCGCTGTGGCGGCGCACCGGCTTCACCGCGTTGCTGGTGACCCACGACGTTGAGGAAGCACTTTTCATGTCGGATTGGGTGATTGTGCTGAGCGATCGCCCTGCTCGGATCAAGGCGGACATCCCGGTCGACCTGCCATTCCCCCGCCACCACGGCGACGCGCGGCTGATGGAATTGCGCCGCAGGATCATCGGCCTGCTGGGTCTGGATGCTGACTGGTAACCGAGGAACCTCCCATGACACTTAAACGGCGTCCCTTTCTTGCCGCCACCCTGGCTGTGCCGGCGGCATCGCGCACACGCGCAGCAGATGCCAAGACCTTGCGGGTGGGCTTCCAGAAAGGCGAGGCCGTGCTGATGGCCGCAAAGGCCAACAGGAACCTCGAAACCCGGCTCGGCCCGATCGGCGTCGCCGTGGAGTGGATTGAGTTCCAGTTTGGGCCGCCGATGCTGGAAGCGATGCGGGTCGGCAGCATCGATGTGGGCGCCGTCGGCGATACGCCGCCGATCTTCGCACAGGCCGCCCACGGCGATCTTCTCTATATCGCCGCGAACCGCGGCGCCCCGCAGTCGGTCCTGCTGCCGCCAGGCTCTAAGATTCAGAGCGTTGCCGACCTGAAGGGAAAGAGGCTCGCGTTTGGCCGCGGCTCCTCCGCGCATAATTTCGCTCTTCTGGTCCTGGAAAAAGCCGGCCTGCGCTACGACGAGATCGAGCCAGTCTATCTCGGTCCCGCCGATGCCGGAGCAGCGTTCCAGCGGGGCGGCATCGACGCATGGAGCATCTGGGAGCCATACGCCTCATTGTATGCGACCAGACCGGACGTGCGAACGTTGGTGACGAACAAGGAAATTGGCGAGCAGTTCGCCTTCATCATGGGCAGCGGGCCGTTTGTGCGAGCGAATCCGGCATTAACTGAGACGGTGGTTCAAGCCTTCACCGCGACGGCTGAACAGGCGCGCGGTCATCGCGAAGACGTCGCTGCCCTGTTGGCAAGCGCAACGGGCATTTCGCGGGACGTCTGGACGCATGCCCTGGCCGCGGACCCATTCCAGGTGCTGCCGATGAACGACGGCCTGGTGCGCAGCCAGCAGAAGGTTGCCGACAGGTTCCACACTCAGGGTCTGGTGCCGGTGGCGATCAAGGTGTCCGATCTTGTCTGGTGTTCCGCGGTCTGATGTCAAATCGGGGACGCCGGACTAATCATCTTGTTCTGGCCGACGTGGGCAATCTGTCCATGACTTCAATGAAGTCGATATCTCCAGAACCCCTAGTAATTAATCGTTGAACGGAATGTCTTCATGATATGGGCTTCGACAAGGAATTCCCGGCGATGACCCAGCAACCCCTCGATCTGTTCTGGTTCCTGCCCACTAGCGGCGACGGATCTTATCTGGGCACCGAAACAGGCCACCGCTCGGCTGACATCGGCTACCTGGCCGAGATTGCCCGCGCCGTCGACCGACTGGGGTTCAGCGGGATCCTGCTGCCCACTGGCAACAACTGCCTTGACGGCTGGATGGTTGGCGCTGCGCTGGCGCCGCAAACCCAGCGGCTGCGCTTCCTGCTCGCCCTGCGGCCCGGCTATACCACCCCCAACCTCGCTGCCCGTCAGGCGGCAGCGCTCGACCGCATCAGCGATGGTCGGCTGTTGCTGAACATCGTCACCGGGGGCCAGCCAAAGGAACTGGCTGGCGACGGTATCCTGCTGGACCACGATGAACGCTATGCCGTCACCGATGAGTTTCTGCACATCTGGCGCCACCTGCTCGCCGAGGGCGGGATCGACTACACGGGGCGGCATCTCACGGTCCGCGAGGCCAAACTTGGCTTCTTCGACAGCCTGCAGAAGCCCTATCCGCCGCTTTGGTTCGGCGGCTCCTCGCCAGCCGGCATTGAGGTCGCCGCACAGCATGTTGACACCTACCTGACCTGGGGTGAGCCACCGGCGCTGGTGCGGCAGAAGCTAGACACTGTTCGCGCACGCGCGGCCGCCTTTGGCCGCAGCCTGTCCTTTGGCCTGCGCGTCCACCTGATCGTCCGCGAAACCGACGCCGAGGCCTGGGAAGCCGCCAACCGCCTGATCAGCCATCTGTCGGACGAAACCATTGATGCCGCCCAGCGCCGCATGCGCCAGGACACCGACTCTGTCGGCCAGCTTCGGCAACTGGATCTGCACGGCGGACGTCGTGACAAGCTGGAAATCAGTCCAAACCTTTGGGCCGGCGTCGGATTGGTCCGCCACGGCGTCGGCACCGCCTTGGTTGGCAGCCCTGAGACCGTGGCCGAACGGCTGCGCGAGTACCAGGCGCTAGGCGTGCAGACGATCATCGCTTCAGGCTATCCGCATCTGGAGGAGGCCTATCGCGTCGCCGAGTTGCTGTTCCCGATGCTGGGTCACAATCAGAAACGGTCTGAGCCGGGCCGCGACTTCCGCGTCGCCCTTACCGGCAACGTCCCCTCGCACGTTGTCGCTGACAGGATTGCTGCGGAATGACCGATCAGGCCTGTACGTTCGGCCACGCGGTCGGGCTGATGGAAGCCAAACCTGCAACCCCATCCTATTCATCTCGTAACTGACGAAACCGGAGTTTTTCTTCGCATGAAGCGTATGCTTCCTTGGGTCGTGCCGGCGACGATCCTTTTAGCGTGGCAAGCGGCCTCGTGGGGCGGCCTGCTGGCCGATCAGGTCATGCCTGCCCCCACTGCGGTTGCCGTTGCCTTCTGGCGGGTGGCGGCAAGCGGCGAACTGCTGCACGACATCGCGGTGAGCAGTTGGCGCGCCGGTGCTGGATTTGCCATTGGCGGCGGCATCGGGTTCGCCTTTGGCATTCTGAACGGCCTGTCCGTCCTGGCTGAGAGACTGAGCGACAGCAGCCTTCAGATGTTGCGCGCCATTCCGCACCTCGCACTTGTTCCGCTGGTGATCCTGTGGTTCGGCATCGGAGAGGAGGCAAAACTATTCCTCGTCGCGCTCGGAGTCTTCTTCCCGATCTACGTCAACACACTGCACGGTGTACGCTCCATCGACCGCCAACTGCTGGAGATGGCGCGGGCTTACGGGATGTCCGGACGCGCGGTGTTCTGGCGCGTGGTCTTTCCCGGTGCCCTGCCTTCGATCTTTGTCGGTCTGCGCTACGGCCTCGGCATTATGTGGCTGACTTTGATCGTTGCAGAAACCATCTCCGCCTCCTCAGGCATCGGCTTCATGGCAATGAATGCGCGCGAGTTCATGATGGTCGATGTCGTCGTCGTCTCTATTCTTATATACGCTGCCCTGGGCAAGCTCGCCGATAGCATTGCCCGGCTGCTGGAGCGTACCTGCCTTTCCTGGAACCCCGTCTATGCGGAAGCCTGAGCCATGAATGTCAGCCTCCGCGACCGCGCCGCCGATACAAATTTGTGCGCCAGCCTTCAGGGCGCGGCAGTTCGCCTGCGCCAGATCAGCAAGGGGTTTGGATCCCACCAGGTGCTGCGCGCCATCGACCTGGACATACCACCCGGTCAGTTCGTTGCGATTGTCGGGCGAAGCGGCTGTGGCAAGAGCACTCTGCTGCGACTGCTGGCCGGGCTCGATCAGCCGAGCGCCGGACAAATACAAATCGGCGAGCAGCCTGGATTTCATGGCAAACAGGCCATTGAGGGACGGAAAGCCGACTGGAAGGGCCAGGTGCGGCTGATGTTCCAGGAGCCGAGACTGCTGCCGTGGCAGCGCGTTATCGCCAATGTGGAAATCGGCCTATCTCACGCCTCGCCCGGTGAAGACCGGCGCCGCCGCGCCTTTGAAGCTATTGCCCAGGTCGGTTTGGCCGGTCGGGAGTCGGCTTGGCCCACCATCCTCTCCGGCGGCCAGAAGCAGCGTGTTGCCCTGGCCCGTGCTCTGGTGAGCGATCCCCGCGTTCTTGCCTTTGACGAACCTCTGGGTGCGCTCGATGCGTTGACCCGCATCGAGATGCAAACGCTGATCGAGGACGTCTGGCAGGACAAGGGCTTCACCGCCGTTGTGGTAACGCACGATGTGGCTGAGGCTGTTGCGCTCGCTGACCGGATCCTTCTGCTGCAGCAGGGGCAGGTTGTGATGGATGTCACCGTTGACCTTCCGCGCCCCCGCCGCCGCGGTGACCCAGCCGCTGCCAAGCTTGTAGGCGGGATCCTGGACCGGCTTCTGAGCCCCGCCGTCAGCTTTTCAGACCAGGCGACAGGGGAAACGCTTGGTCACGGTTGAATGGAGTCTACGTCGCCATGCCTCAAGTCTGGCCGTTCGCCGAAAATCGGGTACCCCGATCCGCTGGGCTGGTAGAGCAGTTGCTTATCCTCCGGTCTGACCGCTTGCGTCCTGGGACGGGAGCAGCAAGAGCCGGGTAGAAGGATCGACCTAATTCGTTACCTGAACCGCGCCGATCAGCGCCTGCCATTCAGTTTCGGTTATCGTCCGCACCCCAAGTTCCGCTGCCTTGCGGGCCTTTGATCCAGCATCGGCACCGATTACGACGATATCAGTCTTCTTCGAAACGGAATCGGTCACCTTCGCGCCAAGCGCTTCGGCGCGCGCCTTGGCTTCCGGACGGCTCATGGTTTCCAAGGTGCCAGTGAAGACAATGCTCTTGCCAGAGATGGGGCTCTCGGCATTATCGGGGTTTGCAGCGTCCTCTATCGTCAGTTCGCCAGCAAGCTGGTCCAAAGCTGCAACGTTGCGGGCTTCGCCAAAGAAATCCGCCAGTTCCTCGGCAATGGATGGACCAATCCCGCTGATGTTGCCTAGTTCCAGTCGCTCGTCCGATCCAACGCCGGTGGCAGCCAGCATCTGGGCCCGCCAGTTGGCGAAGCTATTGTAATGCCGCGCCAGCAGCTTCGCGTTCGCCACGCCGATGCGGCGGATGCCGAGAGCGAAGATAAACCGGTCTAGCGGCACCGTCCGCCTCGCAGCAATGGCTCGGGACAGGTTGCGTGCCGACAGTTTGCCCCAACCCCCGCGGCCAGCGATTTCGGCCTCAAGTTCCGGCAGGCGAAACAGATCAGCGGGACCTTGCAGCCAACCTTCATTGTAGAATTCCTGGATCGTCTTGTCGCCCAGGCCGTCAATATCGAACGCGGTGCGGGAGACGAAATGGATCAGTCGCTCCACTCGCTGGGCTGGGCAGATCAGTCCGCCGGTGCACCTGCGGACCACTTCGCCTGGCGGCCGGACGGCATGGCTGCCGCACGCGGGGCAGATAGTGGGAAAGGCATAGGCGACCGCGTCTGCCTGGCGACGCTCGGTCACGACGCAGACGATCTGCGGTATCACATCGCCGGCCCGCTGCAGCACCACAGTATCGCCCACTCGGATGTCTTTGCGGCTGATCTCATCCTCATTGTGCAAGGTCGCCCGTGCCACCAGCACGCCGCCAACGTTGATTGGCTCAAGCTCTCCCACTGGGGTCAGTGCGCCAGTGCGACCAACTTGGATACGGATTTCGCGAAGCTGTGTCGTCGCCTGCTCTGCCGGGAATTTCCAGGCAATTGCCCAGCGTGGGGCGCGGCCGACGAAGCCCAGCCGGCGCTGCAGCGCAAGGTCGTCGATCTTGTACACCACGCCATCGATGTCATACCCCAAGCCCGCCCGCGCCGACCCAATTTCGTTCTGGAACGCTTCAGCGTCAGCTTCGCCAGCCATTTGCCGGGACAGCGGATTGACAGCAAAACCCCACGACTTCAGCCGCTCCAGATAGCCCCAGTGGGTGGTGGCCACCGGCTCGCTGGTTTCGCCCTGAGCATAGGCGAAAAGAGACAGCGCACGGCCCGCGGTGATCCGAGCGTCAAGCTGCCGCAGACTACCGGCGGCGGCGTTGCGCGGGTTGGCAAACACTTTTGCCCCAGCCTGGGCCTGGGCCTGGTTCAGGGCCAGGAAGTCCGCCTTGGTCATGAAGACCTCGCCGCGAATTTCGATCATTGCCGGCGCATCACCCTTGAGCTTCGCAGGCACTGCATTGATCGTGCGCAGGTTGGCAGTAACGTCCTCACCGACAGTTCCATCGCCGCGAGTGGCGCCATGTGTGAGGCGCCCATGCTCGTAGGTCAGGTTGATGGAGAGGCCGTCGATCTTAGGCTCGGCGACAAAATTCAGCGGTTCGGTGCGCCCAATGAACCGCCTGGCGCGGGCGCAGAACTCCGTGAACTCTGTCGCGCCGAAGGCGTTGTCGAGCGACAGCATCGGTGTGCGGTGGCGCAGCTTGGCAAAGCCCGTTTCAGGGGCGCCCCCAATGCGCGAGGACGGGGAATCAGCTCGGATCAGCGCGGGGAAGCGCGCTTCGATAGCTGCATTCCGCCGCCGCAGGGCGTCATAATCCGCGTCGGAAATTTCCGGCGCGTCATGGGTGTGATAGGCGGTGTCGTGATGAGCGATCATCGCCGCCAGATGGGCGAGTTCGTCGGCCGCCTCCGCCTCGGTTAGGCTGTCGACCGCCGGCTGCGCCGCTGGTTCCAACACTGTTAAACGTGCTCCGTCCCAGGCAGTAACGAGAGGCTCACACCAGCAATCCCTGCGGCGGCCGCTGGCTGCGCAGCAAATCGTCGGCGGCGGCGCGGGCGGCCTCGGAGATGATTTCCCCGGCCAACATACGGGCGATTTCCTCGCGTCTCTCATCCGGTGCCAGGTGATCCACCGTGGTTGCAGTACGCTCCCGCGATACGGCCTTGGCGACCCGCAGATGCGCCGCGCCGCGTGCGGCGACCTGCGGGCTGTGAGTTACCACCAGTACCTGAATATCCTCTGCAACCCGGGCGAGCCGTTCGCCCACTGCCGCGGCGGTGGCGCCGCCGATGCCGGAGTCGACCTCGTCAAACACCAGCGTTGGAACTGCGGAACCGGCTGACAGCACGACCTTCATCGCCAGCATAAGCCGCGATAGCTCACCACCGGAGGCAACCCGGGCCAAGGGTCCCGGTGCCTGTCCGGGATTGGTGGCGATCAGGAAGCGCACCTGATCGACGCCGCCAGGCCCCCAATCGCCCTCAGGCAGGGGGATGACCTCGGCGAAAAACCGCGCCTTGTCCAGACGCAGCGGCGGCAGCTCCTTGCCGACGGCGATTTGCAACTTTCCTGCCGCCGACGTCCGAGCGGCCGACAATACAGCCGCTACCTGGATGTAATGGTTTCTGCTGTCCTGCAACGCCATTTCCAATGCCGAGATCTCTGCTGTCCCGGTTTCCAAAGCCGCCAGCCGAGCCGACAAGCTGTCGAGCAAGCCGGGCAGATCCGCCACGGCTACGCCATGCTTGCGGGCCGATGCGCGCAGCCCGAACAGCCGCTCCTCGGCTTGCTCAAGCAGTCGCGGGTCGACATCCGCGTCCGCGATCATGCGTGTCAGGATGGTCTCCGCTTCGGCAAGCGCTTCCTCTGCCCGTTCCAGTGCAGCCAGCGCCGGATCAGCGGAGTTGTCGCCTGGCGTCGGCTGGCCTGCGGGGGCAAGACGCTGCAAAGAACGTGCTGCCGCGCGCAGCGATGCCGCGGGTCCGCTGCTGCGCCGGTCGCGCGGCGTTAGCTCCGCCAGCGCGGCGGCAATCGCCTCAGCCCGCCGTTCGTGTCCCTGCAACCGCTGACGCTCCCGCGCCAAAGCCTCTTCTTCGTCGATACGGGGCGCCAGAGTGGCCAGTTCGTCAACCGCATGACGCAACCATTCCTCGTCGCGTTCAGCGGCAGCGATGGCTTCGCGGGCCTGTTCCAGTCGCCTCAGGGCGTTCCTCCAGCTCTTCCAGGCGTCTGAAACCGCGCCTCGCATGGCTGGCGGAACGCCGAACGTATCGAGCAAACCGGGGTGGCTTGCCGAGTCAGCCAGGCTCATTTGCTCGTGCTGTCCCTGCACCTCCACCAGCAGCGCCCCCAAGCGGCGCAGCAGGCCAACGCCGACGGGGTGGTCATTGATGAACGCCCTCGATCGGCCGTCGCGGGTGACGATCCGCCGCAGCACAATCCCGTCTTCTTCCACCAGTCCGTGCTCTTCCAAGGCCGCAGTGACGGCAGGCTGGTCAGGCGGCGAGAAGCATGCGGTTACGCTGGCCTGTTCGGCGGACGCCCGCACCAATCCGCTGTCCGCCCGAGCGCCCAGGGCAAGGCCAAGACTATCAAGGAGGATGGACTTGCCGGCGCCGGTTTCACCGGTCAGGACTGTTAGTCCATGGGCGAAAGCCAGATCGAGCCGCTCGATCAGGACAACGTCGCGGATGGACAATTGGGTCAGCATCTTCGGGCGCCCTGGGCCGCGGTCGGCCGGCGATCAGAACACCGCATGCCAGGCACGGGAGAAAAGGCCGCGCTGACTGGGCGGCGCGTTCGGCGCGCGGTCTGCCGGATTGGCGATGCCATCGTCAACAAGTTGCGCATAGCTAGCGTCATACCAGTCACTGCCAGGATAGTTATATCCCAACACCGCGGCCGTCTTACGCGCCTGGTCCTTCAATCCCAAGGCAAGGTAGATCTCTGTCAGTCGTGCCAACGCCTCTGGCACGTGGTTTGTCGTCTGGAAGTCGTCTACCACGCGCTGGAAGCGGCCGATCGCGGCCTCATAAAGATGCTGCTTCTGGTAGAAGCGGCCAATCTCCATCTCCTTACCCGCCAGGTGATCGAAGCACAGATCGATCTTCAGCGAAGCGTCCCGCGCGTAATTCGTCTCGGGAAACCGCGTCACCACCTCGCGCAGGGCATTCATTGCCTGCTCGGTGCCCTTCTGGTCGCGCTGGATATCGGCGATCTGCTCATAATAGCAAAGCGCACGCAGATAATACGCATAGGCAATGTCGCGGTGCGCAGGATGCAGTTGGATAAAGCGGTCCAGGGTGCCGATGGCGTCGGTGTACTTGTTCTGCAGATACTGTGAATAGGCGGACATAAGCTGGGCATTCACCGCCCAGCTTGAATAGGGATAGTTCTGTTCCACCGAGTTGAACTGGTCGTCCGCTGTCGAGTAACGGCGGGCGTTCAGCCCGTCGACGCCATTGTTGTATAGCTCCTCGACCGGCGGAGTGGTGGCAGTCTTCTTTGTCGGTTCCGGCGAGCCTCCACACCCTGACAGGAGCAGTGACAGGGTGGCTAAAACCAGGACGACCTTGCCCGGGAGACGGCGGAAAGCAGGATCACGAACTTCCATTAACCGGCTTATACCATGGCCGGACAATACGCGAATACCTGTATCGGTGCCGAGCTATGCCCAGGATCGGGCAGCCGGATAACTGATCAGGCGGCGGCTGTAACTAGAGGTTCAGCGGCGGCTTCCCTCCAGGCCGCGGAGTCGGCAAACAGCGCATGCACCAGCCGGTTGTTCAACTCGTGCCCGCTGCGGTGAGCAACGAATCGCCCGTGCAGCCTGCCGCCCGCCAAAGCCAGGTCGCCGACCGCATCCAGCAGCTTGTGTCCGGCAAACTCATTGGCCATGCGCAGACCGCCCGGGTTGAGAATATGTGCGCCATCGACCACAATTGCGTTGTCCAGGCTGCCGCCGCGGGCAAGGCCCGCAGCATGCAGTTGCTCGACTTCCGCCGACTGGGCAAACGTCCGGGCGGTGGCAATCTCATGGCGGAAACTTTCCGGGGTCATGCGCAGCGAGGCGGACTGACGGCCGATAGCAGCGGCGGCGAAGTCGATCGACAGATCCATTTCCAGCACCGGCGGGGTCGACCGCACGAGCGGACCGAGCGGTCGCAACTCAGCCCAAGCACTGCCTTTTGCGACACGTACGGATCGGCGGACCTCGATCACCCGGCGCGGCGCATCCTGCTCCATCCAGCCGGCACAATCCAAAAGGAATACGAACGGAGCGGCAGAGCCATCGAGGATAGGGATCTCCGGGCCATCGACGTCAATCGTCGCATTGTCGATCTGCAAGCCCGAAAGGGCGGCCATCAGATGCTCAATGGTGCCGATCCGAGCAGACGGCATCGCTGGATCAGCCACGACGGTGCACATGCGCGTGTCCGTCACGTTCACGTAGGTGGCCGGGATGGTGCGGTTCAGATCAGTGCGACGAAACACGATGCCATGATTCACCGTCGCTGGGCGGATGGTAAGACTGATGCGCCGCCCGGAATGAACGCCAATGCCGACACAGTCGATCGCGGTCTTGAGCGTACGTTGCCGCCACGTCGGTGCGAGATCCTGGTCTGCAGGTAACTGTCTGGCAAAGCCGTCCATAAATCGTGTCCCATTGGCCCGAAGCAGGCGTCCTATTAAGACGCATCCACCTAGCGCCTCGGACAGCCCGCGCCGAGTCAATGATTGTTGCCCGCTGTTACCTTCAAAGCATTGCATTTACGGTTTTTGTTGCACTGCGTTACGCAGCGTCGCAACAAGCGGTTCCAACCTCTCCCCATGGCGCTCTGATCCCGCGGACGCGGCCGGCCTCTGTTGCCTGCAACGCGCCGAGCACGCCCGTGAACGGACAGGTCGATTAGACACAGGCTTCCTTCGTCAGGGTGTCGAAGGCAGCCAGACACAGTGTCGGCGCAGCGGGAAACACACGATGGTTGAAACCTGACAAAATCTGCTGGTACTGCCGGCGATCGAGGCCGTAGGCTTGTGCGACCATGGCGTCGACTTGTGCCCGCAGCGACCACTCAGCATCGTTGTCGCGGCAAACCGGCCGTTCGGCGGCGCGATCTGCCTCGGCATTCCACAGCGCGGCATAGCCGGAATGCGTGCAAGACAACCGCAGGGCCGCTTGCGCCAGAAACCGCCGCGCCGCAGCCGACAAGCGAGGAACCGGCAAGGCATTCAGCAGATACAGGCTTAGGTGAGTGCCCGTTTTCTGACGCACCAACCAGTCAAATGCAAACGAGTTAAACACTGCGCATAACATAAGGACTTCGGCCATCGCTCGCCCTTCTGGCGCCTTCTCGACCGTAGCCGTGTGTCCGAATACGGCGTCGGGTGGGACGATGCAGGCAATCATGGTCCGCGCGTCGTTGGACCGCGCGATGTCGCGGAACGCCAATCGGTAATGCCGGGTCGCGTTGGCGATAGCAGGAGGCAGCGAGCCGCGGTCGACGCTGTAGCGCGGGCCGGCACCCCATCGGTCGGCATACTGATGGAAGGTCTTGCCCTCATGCAGCACCAGTGCCGCCTCCCCGGCTGGCCGGAAGCAAGCGGCATCGGCGGTCATGTGCAGGTCGCAGCCGAAGCGGATCTGCTGACGGGCGCACCAGGCTTCCAGCCGATCGGCGCCAGTGTAGAGCGTGTGCGCGATCTGCAGATCGGCATGGCTGCGCAGTTCCAGCGGCGTAAGGTTCGCGCCACCAGTCTGCCGCAGGAATCCGATGTCGTAGGTCATGATCTTCGCTGGATCGGCGGCATCCTCAATGCGGTCCAGGTAGAAACCGCAGCGCATTGACACGGTGGGGCCGGGCCGTTGGGCGACGATCAGGTCAAATTTGAAGCGGCTGTCTATGTCGAAGATGCGCCGACGATTCTCGAAAGACAAACACCAGCTTATATTGGTCTGCTCAAGATACAGGCGGCGGATCCCAGTGGCGCCCTCATTGGCGTGGAAGGCCGATGGCAGCAACACGCCCACGGCCCCCTCAGGGGCAAGCAGGTCAATGTAGCGCTCGGCGAACAGGCGAAACAGATCCAGGTTGCCGGCGGTCGTTGCCTCGCCGGCGCGCACCCTTTGATGCCGATAGAGACGGCCCGCGATTCGCTTGAGCTGATCGAAACTAGCTCGGTAGAGGTCAAAAGCGGCGGCAGCTTCGGGTCGTGCAAGCACCGCCTTTTCGATGGTGGCGCGATCCTGGCCCGGGCGAGCAGCCAGTTCAGCCGGATCAAATGCGGCGACGAAGTCTCTGGTGCTTGGCAACACGATGTTCCACGGTGGATTGCCGAGCACGACGGAGAAGCCTTGCGGAAAGACCTCCGGAAACACCAGATCCCATGGCAGGGCATCGGCCCCGGCCACCATCAGGGCCGTCTGTGCGACGGTCAATTGATCCGGCCAGTCGCCGCTGGCAGCCACCTGCGCGGCCAGGGCGAGCCATACATCGTCGCTGTCGCGCTGGCGCAGCATAGCCGCTCCGGCCCAGCACTGGGCCAACTGGCGCAACGGACGCAGCAACTGGTCTAGCCGCTGCTTGATCTGCTGCTTCGCTGCCAGATCATCGATGTCGCGGCCAATCGAGGCATCCAGCGCCACCACCATGCGCCTGGCAAGAGCAAGGGTAGCGTCGAGGCGAGCCGCCACGCCCTGGGCCAACAGGGGGTCAAGCGGGCCGCCGGTAACCGGCAACGTCGAGAGCGAGGCAAAGAACGGTCCGGTCAGCGCATCGCCGTGCGCAAGCCGGTGATCCAGGAAGGTCAGCGGCAATCCTTCGGCATAGGATTCCAGCCATAGCGAGAGCTTGGCCAGTTCGACGGCCAGCTTATTCCGGTCGCAACCATACAGGCAGTGGACCGCCACCATGCGCCGGCAAATAGCCCGAGCCCTGGTTTCGGCGAAGCCGCGGCTAGGGAGATAAGCCACGATCGTCTGATCGGGGTCAGGCAGTGCGGCAAGGCGGTCGTGCCGACCCTGTTCGTCACACAGGCGGCAGGCCGTCAGCAGCGCCTCCCCCAGATGTCGGCAGGCTTCAACCAGGAAATGTCCGCTGCCGGTGGCGGGATCGACGATTCGCAAGGTCAGCAGTCGAGCCGGATTTGGGTCATCGGGCGGACTCAGCGCGGCGATCTTGCTGTCCAGCGTCTCGCGAACCAGGAACCGGACAAACTCGTGCTTGGTATAGAACGACCCTGACGCCTTGCGGCCGATGCCGGCGCGCAGGAAGAACTGCCCGGGCATGATGTCACCGCGATCACCGGCGGCCGGAGCGAAGGCTTCCAGTTTGCCGCGGCGGACGCGCAGCATGGCTTGCGTGGCGATTGCCGGCTCCTGCTCCAGCAGGCCTTCATAGATGCTGCCGAGGTCCTCGACATCCAGCGAGCCATAGTGAACCCGCCTGCGCTCGCCCTTTGCCGAGACGATCCAGATCAGCCGGTCCAACAGGATTGCGACCGCGCGCTCACTCCAGTCCAGGCGATCCAGCACGGGTGTTGTGTCCGGACCGAACAGAGCGCCACCGAGCGGAGCGATGTGCAGTTCGCTGCATCGCAAGCCATCACGGAAGATGGCGAACAGCGAACGCAGGCCGTTTTGCAGCATGCGGCCGGTGTCGTGCGCGTGATCCAGATGTCGGCGCACCAGTGGACCCAGCGCCTGGTTCGGCGACAGCGCCTGCCGCCATAGGCGGGTGGAAGCGAAGCTGAAACCATCGGTGGTCGCGGATGGGCTTTCCAGCTTCAGGATGAACAACAGCCGGTAGACGATGATCAGCCCCTCGTGCCACAGCGCAGCTGCATCAAGGCCGGTCCGATCGGGTAGGAAATTGATGAAGCCGACGATCGCTTCCCTGGCCTGACGCCGCAGTTCGACGGTGACGCGGGTTTGGTGCAGCCGGGCGGCTTGCAGGATTGCCGGCAGCCGTGGCAGGCCATCTGCCCCGGCCAATGCCCGAAGTAAATGGAAGGAATCTGGTGGCAAAGCTGTCTGGGGCCAGCCGCTGATGGCGACGGAGATATGGCTGTCGGCGCGCAGAGGGTCGGACAGCAACAGGCGCAGGGTCTCGCCATTGGTCAGCAGCCCGGCAAGCTCTCCTCGCGCCAGCAACACACGTTGTGCCATGCGAGCGGGACTGGAGCGCCCTGCGCGGATCGATCGCGGCGGCCCGTCGAGATCGCTTTCGCTGGCGACGGACCAAGTGCGCAGATGCAGACCATTATTTGCACGCAATAACCAACCGCCATCCTCCGACCCTTCGCGGGTGATAACCGGGTCCTGGCGCTGCGGACGCTGATACCCAAAGGCCTTTGCCAGATTGCTGGTGACGTGCTGATGCACCCGCTGGGTGCCACCGCAACGCAGCGATCGCCGCAGGCTATTCCATTCCGCCGGCAATCGAAGATCGATATTGACCACCTGGCTGAGGCCGTCATGCAGGAACGGCCATGTGATCGCCGGGCCTGCCAGCACGCAGTCGTCCAGATCGAGCGTCACGGCACCAGCATCAGCAGACCGACGGGCCTTATCAGATGTCGGGGAAACGGTGATTGTCCGGCCCGTAGCGCCTGCACCCGAACCACTGCCTCGGCCGCCTCTCGTCGGGGTCCTGAAGCGATGGCCGGATCGGCGGCAAATTCAGCCAGCCGCTGCTCCGGCACCGGGCACGACTGCCATGCCGCGGGCAACGCTCGCGCATCAAACAGGTCGTTGGAGACCGCTATCAAGGGACCGCAGAGTTCCTGCGCCCGGCGAGCCAGCCATGCCTGTGCATCCGCGGCGCCCTGCTGATTGCGGTCGTGGTGGGCTGAGGCCGAGGCGGCTGCGACCCGCCCGCCGACGTCCGCCGCACGTTGCGCAGCAGCTTCCATTGCTGCCGGCGCCCAAGCGGCGAAGCGCTTCTGCCATAAGCCGTCAGGGCATATTGCGCGTCCGGCAAACGCCAGAATGTCGTCCTGTTCGACAACCAAGCCGTTCGGCGAGAGCTGCAGGGCGAACACGTGGCGCAGCATTAGGCCAGCCTCGACCACGTAGGTCACCAGCAGACTCAGGGCACTCCCCTGCGCAGCACTCACCCGCCCCGTTCGAACTGAGGCAATTGCCCGGCGCGTCAGCGGATGCGTGCGTCCCGGATACATCAGCGTCCGCCCGCTCACGTCGCGGAGCTGGTCGGGACGATCAGCGAGGCGCACTTGCTGATGCTTCGCGTCGAAACCCGGCAGGCCTGCAAGGTCTGCGAGCCATTGCGTCGGCACACGATAGGCTTCGCCTGCCGGAACAAGTGTGGATTTGATGAAAGCGGCCAGATCAATGTCGCTTGCGTTCGGCAGCTTTGCAACCTCGCCGGTTTCTCCGCCGCTGAGCCAGCCATGGCGAACCGCCATGTAATCGAAGCTCTGGAAGCCCCGCTCGATCTCTCGCAGCAATTCGCGATAGGCGTCGCTGTCGGTGTCTTCCGCCGCCAGATCAAGCGAGTGGACCAGCCGCGGCATGCTGCTGAACAGGTCTTCCGCGAACCCCAGGAACAGCGGCTCGTGCAGCCTGGCGGGATCGGCACCGACACCCAGCGTGTTCGGCATGAACGACAGGCAGGCCCTCGCCTTCTCATACTTGGCGATCAGCCGCAGTAGCAGACGTTCCTCGAACGTGCCGGCCAGGAACAGGTAGCGGATCTGCGGCTCATGCTTCTGGCCATAGCGGTCGATGCGGCCGTTGCGCTGCTCCAGCCGGTTCGGGTTGTAGGGCAGGTCGAGATGAACCAGATGGAAGCATCGCTGGTGCAGGTTCAGCCCCTCGGCCAGTGAATCGGTGCTGATCAGCACGATCCCATCCTCCTCGGCGCAACGTTCGGCAGCCCGACTGCGTTCGGCCTCGCTGTCCGCGCCGCTGATCGTCAGCAAGGTGCCGTCGATGCCGGCCAGCGCCTGCACCGCCGCCTGCTGGCTATCGGTGTATTCTGTATAGACGAGGATATTGGCATCGGGATGTTGCAGCCGGATCAGTCGAATCTCCAGCAGCAACGCTGCCAGCTTGGGATCGTGCGCCGCCGCCGCCTCACCCAGACGAATCAGCTCGCGCAGGTCGGCATGCGCATCGGCCAGGCTGGCGGCGATTTCTTCCGCTTCCAGGTCGGCAATCTCCGCCTCCTCGGCGGCGGCCAGAATACCGAAGCTGGCTATCCGCCGACGGTACGCTCGCAGGGCGCGGCGACGTTCCCGCAGCGTTTTGGTGCCATAGCGTTCGGCTACCACGCGCAACGTGGCGAGGCAGGCGGCGATGGTCGACATTGAGCGTTTCAGCAGGCTGACGAAAGCCAGCGAGTCGGTCAGGCCGGTGCGATCACGGGGTTTCTGCAGCCGAGGCGCCACGAATGCCGACAAGGCCCGGTGGAATGCCTGCACAGTTGGCAAATCGGTCACATCAACCCGAACCGGGGTCACGACCCGTTCCCGGAATAGCGGCACACCCTCCGGCGTAAGCAGGTGCGATTTCAGCCGCCGGATCACATGGCGCCTATAGCTGGTTCCGATAAGGCGGCCGGCACCATCGACCAGGCTGGGGTCGAGCAGCGCCATCAAAGCGGCGAAGTGCGTATCCCGGCCGTCATGCGGCGTCGCCGTCAGCAGCAGCAGCCCATCGGATCGCCGTGACAGCACGCCTGCCAGTCGCGCCCGTTGATTGTCTTCACCGACGCAGTGATGCGCCTCATCAATGATCACCAGATCCCAGGAGACCCTTTCCAACTCCGCCAGAACCTCATCGCGCTTGGCAAAGTCGACCGACGTCAGGCAAAGCGCGGTCGCATCGAACAGATTGCCGCCGAGTTCCAGGCCTTGCCTGGCCTGGCGCAGACTGAGGCTGTCGGTGATCATGGTGAACCGCAGGCCGAAGCGCAGCCGCATCTCCTGCTCCCATTGACACAGTAGCGGACCAGGCGGGCAGACGATCAGGATGCGGTGCACGCGCCGGCGGATCAGTAACTCAGCGGCGATCAGGCCGGCTTGGATGGTCTTGCCAAGACCGACGCCATCGGCCAGCAGCAGCCTGGGCCGCACCATGTCCAGCGCGCGCAGCAATGGCACACGCTGAAAGGCCTCAATGATTACCCGCCCCAGTGGAACCGGCGCACCGGGGATTTGTTCCAGGAGCCGCGCGATGTGGTAGCGGCGCCAGTCAAGCAGTGAGGCCGCTTCGTCCGGATCGGGATCGGTGCGCAGGATCGACAGCGCTTCGGCCGGGTGAAGCACGTCCCACTCCAGCCCTGCCAGATCGCCACCGACACAGGCCAGACGCACCCGCACCTGCGAGCCCAGCGGTTCGACCTCGGTCACATCCCACTCAAGACCACGTGCTGCGACCTTGATCCCAACCGCCACTTCCATGCACGTTCCACGCTGAAACGCGGTCATGGAACCACGAAGACATTGCCAAACCTTTAACTCCGCGCGGGGGGATGCAGATGATCGCACCGGATGGCCGGTTCGCCAGTCAGGAGGCGCGTTATGGGAACGGCGTCACCCTGCTCACCGACAGCGCCCGGGCGGTCAGCGGTTATCCGGACATGCGGCCGTTCCGCGGTTCGACTGGCTGGAACCAGAGGACGACCCAATGACCATCCGCCTTCGCCGGACCTATGATGGTGCTGTTGCCACCATCACAATCGACAATGCGGCGCGCCTGAACTGTGTTGGGCACTTACAGGCCACGGAGTTTATCGCCGCGGTTACGCAGCTAATGGACGACCCCGGCCTGCGGGCTCTAATCGTCACCGGCGAAGGCGATCGCGCTTTCATCGGCGGCGCCAACCTGCATGAATTGGCAACGCTGGATCCGCCGAAGGCCCGCGACTTCCTGACCCTTATCCACCGCATGTGCCAGGTACTGCGAGACCTTCCGGTGCCGGTCATCGCCAGGGTCAATGGCTTTTGCCTTGGTGCCGGTCTGGAAGTCATGGCCGCTTGCGACCTGCACATCGCCAGTGCAAACGCGGTATTCGGCATGCCTGAAGTCAAGGTCGGCTTGCCGTCCGTCGTCGAAGCCGCATTGCTGCCGCAGCTAATCGGCTGGGGTCGGACCAAGCTTCTGCTCTATACAGGTGATCCCGTGGATGCACAGACGGCACTGGCCTGGGGTTTGGTTGAGAAAGTCGTGCCCGCGGCCGAACTGGATACGGCACTGGATGCATGGGTCAGGTCGATCATTGAATCCGGCCCGAAGGCCATTCGCCTGCAAAAAGAACTGGTCCGTGAATGGGAGGCGATGCCGGTCCACGACGCGATCGAAGCGGGCATTCGCTGCATGTATCGAGCCTATCAGACGGAGGAGCCGGCGCGGATGGTGGGCGAGGCGATCGAGCGGCTGAAGACGCGGCAACGCGGACCGGCCTAGCCGCGTGACCGACCTGGATGCCGTTGTCGGTCAGGACCGTGTGGATCCTATGGGGCACGACGGCAATTAGCTCAGGGAGTAAGGCGGACGCAGTGAGCGGCTGGCGTTGTCGACCAGCCTTACGGAGGAGAACCTGCTAGGCCGTTATCGCCACGGCCAGGCAGCGCCACCTGAGTGGATCAGTGGATCTCGCCGGACTTACGCAGTGCTTCGCGCAGTTTCGCCGGGCTGAAATCGGTTGCGCGACAGACCTCCAGAATGACTGCTTCGCGGCGTGACACCAGATCTATGGCTGCCGGAAGCTTCCGGACGGCTTCCGCCGGGATCACAACGGCGCCATGATAATCGGCGTGGATGACGTCGTCATGCGCCACATGCATGCCGAAGATGTTTACCGGCTTGCCAAAATCAACCATGTGCACATGCGCATGGCTCGGCCCAACGCGGCCGCCGATCATCTGAAACCCGGACGCCCACATATCGAGATCACGGAACGACCCGTTGGTAACGCAGCCCGACACCCCCAGCGCCTTATGGATCGTGGACTGCACCTCACCCCAGTACGCGCCGTAGCCAACCCGGCCGTCGATGTCCTGCAGCACCGCAATTGTGGGAAAATCCTGGCGTGCAACATAGTCGTACCAGTCCACCCGGTCCGTCACCTTCGAGCGAGGCGGCTCGGTGGCCCGGATCATGCCAACCCTGGCGAGGCCAACGATCGGCTTCGCCTTCGGATCGATGCAGACCATCTGCTCCACTGTGAAGCCAAAGGCACGCCGCTCTGGCACGATCAGCTCAAGCCCGTTGCAGATGGTGGGCGTGTCCCACTGAGCCAGGACATCCAGGTCAGCCTGGGTGAAGTTGTATTCGGCCATGGTGCTTCCTCTCGGTCAATGTTGCCAACATACTCGCGCGCCAAGTGGTCTCGCGACAAGAGCAGGATGACATTGCCCCCCACCAGGTTACCGAACCCGGCGGCAACCAACGTCATCTGCGGGTCAACAGACGACCTAACTTCAGGCTCTATCGGTGGCCAGCGCGACGGCTTCAGGCCAATCCTTCAATGGGTTGGTTCAGGGGGACGGCGATCAGGTTGTGTGTGACATAGATCTCGCACCGTTTGACGTCATAGACATCAAGCCATTGAATGGCGCCGTTCAGGCAAAGCCGGCCGATCCGATAGCCGCGAAGAACCTCGAAAAACCTGTGCATCGTTACGCCCGTGGCGATGTTGGCCGGAATGAACTCGAATTGGATCATTTTGATTCGCTGTTCCCGTAGCGCAGCGCTGGCGCCTTGCAGGACAGAAAGATCATGGCCTTCAGTGTCAATCTTCAGCAGGTCGATCTGCCCAATTCCTGCCTCTGCCACAAATCTATCAATGGTCATGCAGTCCACTGCATGCTCGACAAGGTCGGCCGAATACAAGGCAACTGCCGATTCACTCAGGCTTGCCTGCGTGGATCCGTCTTCAGAGCGAAAGTCATACAGCTTGAGTTGACCGTTCTTGTCGGCCACTGCCTTGTTGATGGGCTGAACCCCAGTGAACTCGCCGATGCTTGCGTGAAGCACCGCGTAGGTTGCTGGGTGGGGCTCAAAGGCAAAGATCCGAGCGGCCGGGGCAAGCTTCGCCAGATAACGGGAGTAGGCGCCATGATTGGCACCGACGTCGATCAGCACGCCGCCTTGCAGACGCGGCTTGACACGCTGAAGGAAGTTTTCCTCAGCCCGGGTCAAACCATGCCGCCCAGCAAAGGTAATCGCAATTCCATTCAAACGAAGTGCGATGTCATACAGCAGATGGCCGATCCAACTCATCGCCGGGCGATTGAGTGTGAGGACAATCGGCCATGCAAGTCCCGCAAGAACACGTTTCAGACGTGACGGCCGCCAGACCGCTGTATGCACCGCTGTGGTAGACGACATTGATCTTGCCCTCTTGGCAATGGCGCATCACTTAGCGCCAGATAAACGGGAGCCGCTTGGTTTCCAGCGCCTGACGTTCTCTCGCGTGTTCTGTTATCCCAGGTGATGACGATAGGTGCTGGCGCTGGTCTGGACGATACGTCGCCACATCTGCCATGTCATTGTCAGCAGGAATCGTTCTGCTCCTGCAGGCTGCCTGGCGATGACCCAGACCAAACCGAGGACCATGATGTAGCTTGCTGCGCCTATTGCTGATCGCGCGATGAGGTCGCGAGCCAGGTCGAGGGGGTCTGTTCCGCTGCCTGGGGTCCAGGCATCGCCCAACAGCCACAGGACAGAAACCATGATCGCCGTGGCGATGATTGGTCTGCAGATGGCGGTCATGATTTCACTAACTGAAACCCCGATCCGCCGGAGAGCAAATTGCAGCAGTAGCAGCAGATCCGTAATGCTGGAAAGCGTGAGTGCCATGGCCGCTCCGCACAGACCATAGTGGGGCATCAGCAGCAGCAGCCCGGCCACCTTCACCAATGTCGATACGGTGCCAACATAGAAGGTTATGTTGGGCTGACCGATAACATTCAGCAGATTGGCGCAGGTCTGAATGAATATCGTGGCTGTCCCGCCGATGCCCATGATCTGGATGACGGGCACGGCTGCCAGCCAATGCTGACCAAGGCAGAGCCGAACCATGGGATCGGCGATCATGGAGATGCCGAGACCGGCCGGCAGCACCAGCATGAATCCTAGACCGACTGCGCCGCGGAACATGTTCCCTAATGCTCCGGACGCGTTGTGCACCGTTGCGAAGCCGGAAAACAATGCTCGTCCCAACGGCTCTACCAGCTCGGTGGTCGGCAACAGCCCCAGTTCCGCGCCGACCGAGAACGCACCAACCTGCGCCGCCCCCAGCCAGCGGCCAATGAAGATGCTGTCGATCCGGTCGCGAGCCTGATCCAGCAGGGTCTGTGCCCAGGTCCACATCGAGAAGCCGATGATGCGCCGCCATGCGCTTAACGTCAGACGCGGCCGGTAAGGCGACATCAGATACGTCTGCAGCAGTCTCGCCGCGCGGTAGGTCAGAATGCCGACGACCAGCGCCCAATACGAATGCCACACGGCTGCAACCAGAACCGTCGCTGCCGCACCCAGCAGCCGGGACCGGAGCTGCAGATCGAACTCCTTGCGAAATGCAAGGTCACGGCGGAAGTCAACGATGCCAATATTCTCAACCGCGCTGATCAGCGCGCCGGCCGACAGGGCCAGCATCACCACCGCCAGCCGCGGCTCGTCAAAGAAGAAGCCGACCGGCCACGCAAGTGCGGCCACCAGTAACGCTGTCAGGCTGCCGCGAAGAACCCCAAGGGTGAAGCCGGTGTCGTACAACGTTCGGTCCAACACCGCGGTTCTGACCAGCGCGTCCTGAACGCCGATGGCCGACAGCGCGTCAACCGAGTTGATAAACCCGCTGGCAAGCGCCACCAGCCCGAAATCAGCGGGCTGCAACAGCCGCACCAGGATCAACGTGCTTAGCAAGCCGATGTTCCGGGTCGCGATACGCCAGGCAATGATCCAACCAGCGCCCATTGCAGCCTGCTGCGCTACCGACCGGGGAGCCGTCTCGCCCGGCGTCATGCAGCCATGTCCGCGGCGCGATGAAGGGAATTGTCTGGGAAGGCTTTACCTCGCTCTGCCTTCGGCTGGGCCAGACGGCACATAAGTTCCAGGATCCGTTTCGTTGCGGGATGACAATACCTCAAACGCGATCCGAACACACGGATTATGTCCCGCGTCGGTTTCAGAGGCAGTGCCCGTATGGGAACCTTGAAATCGATTGGCATCCCGGAGCTAAATAAATAAACAGATCGCTAACCAGGAGATTGCGGCGCATGGCCTTGACGCGTACTCGAATCCTCGTCACCGGCGGCGCCGGATTTCTGGGCTCGCATCTTTGCGAGCGGCTGCTTGCGGAAGGCAACGACGTTTTGTGCGTCGATAATTACTTCACCGGGCGGAAGTCGAACATAGCACGTTTGACCACCAACCCGCATTTTGAGGCTATGCGCCACGACGTGACATTCCCGCTGTATGTCGAAGTTGACCAGATCTACAATCTCGCCTGCCCGGCCTCGCCCGTGCATTATCAGTTCGATCCGGTACAGACCACCAAGACCAGCGTCATCGGGGCCATCAACATGCTGGGTCTTGCCAAGCGGATCGGTGCGAAGATCCTGCAAGCCTCCACCAGTGAGGTGTATGGTGATCCGACCGTCCATCCGCAGACCGAAGACTACCGCGGCAACGTCAACCCATTGGGTCCCCGCGCGTGCTATGATGAGGGTAAGCGTTGCGCGGAAACGCTGTTCTTCGACTACCACCGGCAGCACCGCACGCAGATCAAGGTGGTCCGGATCTTCAACACCTATGGCCCACGCATGCATCCCAATGACGGGCGCGTTGTGTCGAACTTTATCGTCCAGGCGCTTCGCAATGAGGACATCACACTGTACGGGGACGGCAGCCAGACGCGTGCCTTCTGCTTCGTCGACGACTTGATCGACGGGTTTATCCGCCTGATGGCCACCGGCCCTGAAGTCACCGGCCCGATCAACATCGGCAATCCCCATGAGATTCCGGTTCGCGAGCTGGCCGAGCGGGTAATCAAGCTGACCGGATCGACTTCGCGGCTTGTCCACCGGCCGCTGCCGCAGGATGATCCGCTGCAACGCTGTCCGGACATTAGCCTCGCCCGCGGCTCACTCGGATGGGAACCGCGTGTCCCGCTGGATGACGGACTGGCGCAGACGGTCGCCTACTTCCGCGACGTGATCAATGAGTTTGCATAGCTCAGACCCGCCGTCGCCATTCGTCGCCACATTGTCTTGCGGACTTCAAAGACCTCAGCGACGACGAAGGTCAGGCAAAAGGTCACCGCAAGCGTCAGAGCACGGGTGGCGGCGGCCTCGGCACCCCATGGTAGGGTGGCCGAGAGCAAGTGCATGATCGGCAAATGCAGCAAGTACAGCGTGAACGTCCGTGCAGCCAGCCAGCGGATCACCGGCTGAGCAAGCCTTAGCCAGGAGGCGAAGTGGTGGCCGATGAGCTTGAACCCGGCAAGGTTGGCGGCAAAGGCTATTCCAGTGACGTAGTCAGCGGGCACCCGCTCTCGCCAGACACCGGCGATAGCAAATTGGAATAGCCATTCATCGTCGAAAAGGACGCCTGCCTCAATGATGCTCCAGGTCATGACCGAGCCGAGCAGCAAGACCCATCCTGCCCATTGCGGCATCCGCGTCACGTCCAGCCGGTATACCGCGACGCCGAGCAGCCAGAGCGGCAACAGGACGGCGATCGTTGGCCCGCAAATTGCCAACAGCGCGACCGGTATCAGGATGCGCCAGAAGGACCGCAGGAAAAACGCAAAACCGAAAATCGCGTAGTACGGCACTTCGAAGCCAAGCGACCAGTACGCTCCGTCGGTGCCCGGGAACAGACCAACATTCCAGAGCTGATTGGTGAACGTCAGACTGCTTGCAACCTGTTGCCACCATGGGCCTGTTGAACAGCCCCATGTGCAGTAATCTGCATCCAGTTGCATGCCGATCAGGTCAAGGATGAACGTGATGGCGACGGCCGGTATCGCTACTGAGTAGATGCGGACCGCCCGGCTGACAAAGTAGTCCAGGCCGTCCTGTGCGTGCTTCGCCACCGAGTGGGCGATGACGAACCCCGAGAGGACGAAGAACACGATGACCGCGTCGTGACGCAGCGGCGCGATCTGCCAGAATACCCCGCCGGAAACTGCCTGCGTGGCGAAATGACCGAGACAGACCAAGACAGCAGCCGAAAATCGCACCACATCCAGATAAAGCGAGGTTTCATGCGACAGGGTACGGGAGCCCCAGTATGAAACCTTCGCCGGCATCGCCCTTAGTCTAATCCGGCTTCTTGGCGACGACGAACAGGATCTCGTTCTGCTGGCTGTTGGATTGATCCAGCTTCCGGATAAGCCACGCAAACGCGTGCAACCGCCACCACGACAGGAAGGCGCCTTCAAAATGGCCCACGGAGGAAACTCGAACTAGATCGAATCCTGCCTCGTCCAGAGCAGCCAGCAGCACAAAGGTAGGAATCGGCGTAATATGCCCATCTCGCTTGTAGAAATCTCTCTCAAACCATTTAAACGTGCCGGTTCTTACCCAGATTGCTCGGGCAATGGCGCTGTCGATGTTGGGCGTGGTCAGAATCAGCGTGCCGCCTGGCTTTAGCAACGCAAAGCATTGGCGAATGAAATGTCGCGGATTCTCGACGTGTTCGATGATCTCCGTTGCTGTTATTGCATCGTATTGCTGCGCGAACTTTGCTGCAAATGCCAGGTTCAGGTTTGCTTCGACAAATGGCAGCGTTGTATGGAGACGAAAGTTCTCCGTGACCAGGTCGCAGGCGGTGACCTTGAAGCCATGATCAGTCAGCCTGAGGCAAAGCGCCCCAGAGCCGGAAGCCAAGTCAAGGACATCGGCACCCGCGGCAACCTCTCGCGCTGCGGCTTGCACGACTTCCTCATGAATCCCCCTCAGCGCATGGATCGTCAGACCCTTGTAGTTGCTGCCTGTCGAGTGGTCGGCTTTTGCCGCTTCACGGTATGCATCAAGAATCAGATGTCCGGTATCTACCGTCATGGGTATTGCCCTCCTGTCAAGGCATCCGGCCCGGGTATAGGCACCAGACGTTTCACCGAGGTTAATGCGATGTTAGGGTAGCTGATGCCTGGTAGATTTTTTTGAGTCGCCCAGTACCGCATGCAGTCGCCGGCGCGCATCAAGCAGTACTGGTGGCAGGCAAGATGCCAAGACATACAGGCTCAACCGGAGTGTTGGCTTGCGCAAGAACAGCTTGGCAAACTCTTGTCTGGCTTGCCGCATCCGTCTCGCTCCCAAGGCTCGGCAAGCAAATTCTTCATAGAGTTCTAGTCGCTTGGCAGCAGCTAGAACGCGATCGATCAAGCTACTTGCTTCAAGGTCGTCAATGTTTAGCAGGGAAGCTGCGAGCATCCGATCAGCGTCTGTTGAAAAGCCCACGCCTATCTCATAGTACGTAAGAACATGCGGGCAAAGCACTAATCGCCAACCTTCTGCAGCCAATCTAAGCCAGAGGTTATAGTCCTCGACCGCTCTTAGTGTTTCGCGGAAGCCGCCGACCGCCTCAAACGCAGTTCGCCTGACCAAGGTGGATGAGATGCCGATCCAATTGTAATCCCAAAGTTCTTTGAAACCGACCTCAGGCGGCTCCGGGCTGCCATTATGGGTGTTGAATAGCGTATAGAGGACCGCGATGTCAGGCGAGATCTCAGGCTGCAACTGTACATGCAGCTTGTCAGGAAACCAATAGTCGTCGGCGTCCAGGAAGCCCAGCCATTCCCCTTGGGCCAATCGCGCTGCCTGATTACGGGCCGCAGCAGGGCCAGCATTGGGCTGACGCACCAGTTGCACCGATGGCGAAAAGCTGGCTGCGATCGCTGCGGTGTCGTCCGAGGAGCCATCATCGACAACGATGATCTCGAGCGGCTGAGACGTTTGTGCCAGACAGCTTTCGATCGCTCGTTGAATCCATAACCCCGCGTTGTATGCGGGAATAATGACGCTGACGGTAGGAGGCATCGCTGCTGTCACGTCACGGCTGGAACATCGACACGCCCGATCGCGGTCTTCAGAACATGGATGAATCGCTGAACCAGCGGTTCCGGGGCGAGGTCATCGTGTTGCGATCGACGAAGCGCCCGATCTGACATTTCTCGATACCAGCGCGGATCATCCCACAGCCTGGAGACCGCGTCGACCCACAAATCAATGGAAGCTTCGGGGTCAATAATGCTTCCGCCGCTGCCAACGGCCTCAGGCAGGCCGCCGCGTCGGCTGGCGACGACCGGAATGGCATTGATTTGAGCTTCCGTCACCACACGCCCCCACGTTTCTTCCCACATGCTCGGCGCCAGGAGAATTTTCGTGAGCCGATACAGCTTCCGCGCATCCCGGTGTGGGCGGATCACGTGGACGTTGGGCAACGAGGCGGCATCGGCATCCAGTGTTTCGTCGCCCGGCTGGCGTTGCAGCCCCTCCCAGTTCTTAACAATAATGAAAGGAACGTCAGGACGCCGGCGAGCGATTGCCAGTGTGATCGGTGCGCCTTTTCGCGTGCTCAGACCCACCTGAACGATGTGCGTCCGCGGGCCGTTGCAGCGATAACGCATCGGATTGACCAGCGGGAACAGCACGTCAAATCCGGCATTCATAGCGCCGCCATGGAATTGTGCGTTGAATGCAGAGTTGGCGAGCAACACGCATCGGGTCAGCATCTGCGGGTTGCCTACCTCCTCGATTGCGGAATTCGCGTTGTGCGTATATAGCACCGTGCCTACGCCGCGTCGTATGGCCTCGCGAGCCATGCCAAAGCGCCAGGACTGAACAACCACGACGTCCGGGCGGAATGCGTCCATCACCGCCGCGAGACTCTCTGCCGGCCTATAGGATCGCATGACCGGGTAACCGAGATGGCGGTCCGTTGCCCATCCGGCGACAAGACCACTCCGCAGCTTCACCTTCGCTATCAACCCTGTCGTGCCCCGACCGACGAGCGTAGCCAGTACAGCCACCTGGTGACCTGTATCCCGCAGCGCCAGGCACAGCTCATGGGTGTTGATCTCAAGTCCGCCGGTATTCTCAGGAATGTGGGCGTAGTCAGAGGCGAAAAGGACTCGCATTCGCTTAGTCTCTGCCCGACGAGGAAGCTGGCTTCAACTGCCGCGCCAGGCACAGCACAGCGTCCGGTTCGCTGAGAACGCCCCCGAGTTCACGCACAAAGAAGTCCATATAGTCTGCCAGCCATTGACCAAACCATTGCACATCACTCTCGGTTCGGACGTACGGATTGGCACCGGGAACAAGCGACGTACTGTGGAAGCTGACCTGGAACACCCGGTGGCCGCGGACGAACAGCCGGCGCGTCAACTGCTTGGCTTCTTCCAGCAGGATGCCTTCGGGCGTCAGGCGCAGCCGATTCAAAATACCTGTACGCGCAAGCACGCCCGGCAACCGAGCTGCACGAAAGGCCGGACGGTCGATTTGACTGTACAGCCAGGATCCAACGCTGGCTGCAAGACCCGTGAAGCCGGCGGTTAGCGGGATTTCCAAGATCCTGGCGTCCGGCTGCAACCAGAACGGATCGATAGGAGCGTCCACGAAGCTTGGACCACCCTGCTCATCGTATCGCCAATGGGGCAGGAAGCTCATGTCGATCTCATAGCCAAGACGACCCAGTACCGCCGCCGTCGCTTGTCCAAAGCCGTAGCGTCCCGCCTTAAAGATGTTGGGGCGGAAGGCAAAACGTCGCTCGATCTGCTCGGTCAGCGCCTTCATCTTGGCAAACTCGATGTCAGCGTGAAGGTTGCCCTGAAAGGACTGCGCAACGGTTGACTGGTCGACAAAGGGTGGTGTCACCCAAGGATGCAGGTGCGCGCCGATCTGACACTCCCCGTCGGCCTTCAGTTGTGCCAGCGGCGCCCATGAACGTTCATCGGCCACGATAGGATAGCCAACAACATAGGTGGGCCGCATCCCACAATGCTTGAATATGGTCTGTATCGGCCCCAGGCGCTTGATTGATTCAAGCGTATAGGCTGCACCCTGAACCGGATTTTGCCAGTTGAACTCCTCCTCGCAATCGATCACCAGCAACAACATTGGCGGCGCGCTCGACGGCAATCTGACGACGGCAGAATCAAATGCCCCATTGCCCAGCGCCCAGCCAGACCCCTCCCTGTGGCGGCAAATCCGAAGATCAGGAAACCCGCGGCGCACCCACAAGTCTCCTTCGCAGACGTTTCAGGACAGGAAAAACGCCCAGTTGCTGGGCGTGCCGGCGGATCGCCGGCATCAACGCGTACTGCACCGCCAACTGCGCGCGGTAGCGAATGAACGCGCCGGGCGACAGCCGGAAGTAATGCAGACGGAACCGCCGCAAGTCCTTTGCGGTGAAGACCTTTGCATTGCCCCCCAATTTGGCGACCCTTGGCGTGAACAGCGGGTAAAGCCGCATGTTGAAAAGCTGCGTCTTCATGAAATTGCCGATCAGCAGGTCGTCGAAGTAGCCATACGCGGCGGTGTCCAGCAAGGACGTCCGGGGAACATGGAAGATCGCGCCGACCCGCTCCTCTAGCGGCTTGTGGTCTGTTCCCTGGCGCAATTGGAAGATGCGCGTTTCGCCGCCAACATTAAAACCAATGAAATCCTGCCAACGGCGCAGCGTTTCGAACTGCTGGGCGAAACGCTCGACCTTCGTCCATTCTTCCTGAGACAAGCGGGCGTTCCAGTCTTCTTCACGCTCGGCAACAACACGTAGATCAGGCTTCACGACGTCATCGCAGTCCGTCTTCACAATCATCCCGGTCGAGGTGTCGATCAGGCTGAACGGAGGAACCAGCCGGATCTGATCCGCCGTCCACAGCCGGCGCATATCGGGCCAGGTGATGCGATATCGGTTAGCCCACGCCGAATCAGGCCGCGCATAGACATGCTGCGAGGAAGAGCAACAGTAGTTCTTCACGCCAAGAAATTCTGCTGTCTTGGCTACCGCCCAGACAGTTCCGGGCTTGCGGTCCTCAGGCGGATCGATCAATGGCCGCATCACCTCGTCATAGATATTGATCATATCGGCATCGAAGGCGCACAGCGCCAGCAGATAGGACCGCTCGAACTGCCTGACGAGATTGCGGAAGAACGTGTCTTCCCCGCAGAAAGGTGAGTCGTTCTTGTTCAGCAGCAACGTGCCGCCCGCGTCGATCGCCAGGATCGCATCCAGATTCTCGTTGGCGACACAGAGAACGCGCAGGCCATCAGCAAGCGGTACCCAGGTTTTCTGAGGCAGGATGCGGGTGTCGAAGCCAAGATCGCGCAAGGACCTACGCAGTTCGTCGTCGTAGTGGTCCGGTAGAAGGATGGGGATGTCCCGCGGCAGCGTCTCGATTGACGGCATGTGGAAATGGTCGGGGTGGCCGTGCGAAAACCAGATGAATCTGGACTTGCGCGCCTGATCGAGCTGCGGTTCGCTGAGCGGGCGCTCTAACTCCCAGCTTCCGAAATAGGCATCGCCAAACAGCCAGGGATCGGTGACAAGCAATGGTTGCTCGTCGTGCAGCACCTGCACCATTGCGTTGCCGAGGGTCTCAAACTGCCAGGTCATTGCGATCTTTCAGGCGTGGACGATGATCAGAACAGCAATCGTATCAGCCGACTGCACGCGTCACCCGCTTTGGCACGAAGGTTGCCAGATGCTTTTTCAGCATGTTGCTGATGGTACGGTCCGGCGGCACATAGTCCCGCCACTCACTGCGGCGGAGGTAACGGGCATAGTCCTGCCGGTGCGGATGGCGGCTCATGTAGCTCCACGGTTTCGAAGCGCCATTGAAATGGACAATGCGCGCGCCTTGTCGGACCTCATCCACTATCGTCTGGTCCATGCCAAGCGGGTGGTAGTCAAAATAAAACGGTGTAATCACGTTCCAGACATAGGGCACTGCCTTGCGCCGGGCAAAAAAGCAGCCATTTAGCGCATCCTGGTCGGCATCGATCAGTTTGTCTGGATTTGCCACAATATAGTCGATCACTTCCGCGGCTGCTCTGGTTGCGCGCCATTGTTCCAGGTCGATAATCATGACGCCGGAGTTGAAGTAGCCGAAGCGCTCAGGAATGCCCAGCAAGGTGCATCGCGTCGAACCGGGAATCGAGACAGCGCCCAGCAGGCTGCCATTTAAATCGACATTGTACAGGTCAGCGACCTCACCAAGAACGATCAGGTCGCAGTCAAGGTAGAGCACACGTCGTACGGCCGCTGGGAAAAAATCTGCTATCCATAAACGTGAGTAATTATCGACTGAATAATGCGCTCGAACGGGCAGGCGAAGCCCGGCTGGCACTTCGAACAAAGCAAAACGGATCGAGCAGTTCCTGAACCCTGCTAGGGAAGCGAGCAACCGGTCACCATCGCTACCAAATTCTTCGCGGCTCACGACGACAATATCGAAGCTCTGATCCTTGTTAGAGTCAAGCAATGAGATCAAGGCAACGCAAAGATGCTGGGCGTAGGTCCGGTTACAACACAGCAACAGGTTGAGTGGGTCGTTGTTGAACGTCATCGTGTGGATGCGTTATCACATCATTCCCGAGGCGGTCCAGCGTTACCACGTGCGCTTGGCCAGAGCGGTTCCACCGAGGGCGGAACCGCTCTCACTCATCGTTTCACGAGGCTACTCGCGCAGAATGGCGTTTTTGCGCGATTCCAGTCTGCGCGAGGCCGCTCTAATGTGCAGCGATGGAAGCCGCGCCGGCAGTCAAGCTGCTTTCGGCACCACCGCGCCACCTGGAACCTGATCCAGATGACACGCGGACAAATGCTCGCTTCCGACGTTGCGCAACATCGGCTCCTCCGTCCGGCAGCGGTCGAAGACGTAGGGGCACCTGGTATGGAAGCGGCAGCCTGACGGAGGATTAATCGGGCTTGGCACATCGCCCTTCAGGACGATCCGCTGCCGCCTGGCTGACGGATCAGGAACCGGCACGGCCGACAGAAGCGCCCTGGTATAAGGGTGGTGGGCGCTAGCAAACAGACTGCGACGATCTGCGAGTTCGACGATCTTGCCCAGATACATGACCGCCACCCGATGCGTCAGGTGCTCGACCGTTGCCAGGTCATGGCTGATAAACAACAGGGCCAATCCAAGCTCGTCTTGCAGATCCGCCAGCAGGTTGATGATCTGGGCCTTGACCGAGACATCAAGCGCGGACACCGCCTCATCGCAGATGATCAGATCCGCCCCCGGCGCCAGCGCCCGAGCGATCCCGATCCGCTGGCGCTGGCCGCCGGAGAATTCATGCGGGAAGCGGTTGATTGCGTCGCGCGGCAGGCCGACCTTGTCCATCAGCCCTGCAACCTTTTCATTCAGATCCCGGCGGCCCTTCGCCATGCCAAAGTTGACCAGCGGCTCCGCCAGGATATCGCGCACCTTCATGCGCGGGTTCAAGCTGCTGAAGGGATCCTGGAACACCACCTGGACACGCTGGCGCATCATCCGCAGCTTGCGCGCGGCCATATTGTCGATACGCTCCCCATCCAGATACACCTCGCCATCGGTCAGCTTGAACAGCCGCAGGATGGCCTTGCCGACGGTGGACTTCCCGCAACCGGACTCACCCACCAGAGACAGGGTCTCGCCGCGCTTGATGGTGAACGTCACTCCGTCGACCGCATAGACATTGGCAGTCACCTGCCCCAGTAATCCGCCATGGATCGGGAAGTGCTTCTTCAGGGCGTTGACTTCCAGAAGCGGCCGGTTGGCGATCATGCTGCCGCCTTTTGCCCCGCGTAGTGGCAGGCAACGTAGTGGCCGGGCGCCTTCGGCTCGATCGCTGGCGCGATCCGGCGGCAGTCGTCCGTGACCATCGGGCATCGTCCGGCAAATGCACAGCCAACGATGGGCCGGCGCAGGCTGGGCACCAATCCGGTTATTTCCACCAGCTTGGGCCGGCTGCCGGCATCCAGCGAAGATCCAAGTTTCGGCACCGCGCCCAGCAGACCACGGGTGTAGGGATGCATGGGCCTGGCAAAGATCTCGCCGACAGGTGCCTCCTCAACCTTGCGCCCGGCATACATGACGACCACGCGGGTGGCCATTTCCGCAACAACGCCCAGATCGTGCGTAATCAGCATGATCGCTGACCCTATGCGCGTCTTCAGTTCACGCATAAGGTCCAGGATCTGCGCCTGGATTGTGACGTCCAACGCCGTGGTCGGTTCATCGGCAATCAGCAGACGCGGATTGCAAGCGAGCGCCATGGCGATCATCACCCGCTGACGCATCCCGCCCGACAGTTGATGGGGATACTCGCGGACACGACGGGCGGGGGCGGGAATGCCAACCAAGGTCAACATTTCAACGGCCTTCGCCTCGGCGTCGCGTCCGTTCATGCCCTGATGCAGCCGGACCGTCTCGCCGATCTGCTTGCCCACGGTCAACACCGGATTCAGGCTGGTCATCGGCTCCTGGAAGATCATGGAGATGGCATTGCCGCGGATGCCGCGCATGTCCTGTTCTGAGGCTTCCAGCAGGTTGCGCCCTTCAAAGCGGATGCTGCCGGCAATCTTTCCCGGCGGCTCTGCGATCAGCCGCAAAATCGACATCGACGTGACGGACTTGCCGCAGCCAGATTCGCCAACGATCCCTAAGGTTTCGCCAGCATCAATATGGAAGGACAAGCCCTCGACCGCCCGCACCACGCCATCGCCGGTGCCGAAATGGGTCTGCAGGTTCTCGACGTCGAGCAGGCGCTGTCCAATCCGCGGGCTGGACGAGATCGATGTCACAGCCGCTTCGCCAGCCGCGGATCCAGTGCGTCCCGCAGGCCGTCCCCCAACAGGTTCACCGCCAGTACCGTAATCGATAAGAAAATAGCGGGGAAAAATACGATGTAAGGCTTCACCTGCCAAAGCGCCCGCCCCTCCGCCATGATGTTCCCCCAGCTCGGGATGATCGGCGGCGTGCCGGCGCCGATGAAGGACAGCGTCGCCTCGGTTATCATGGCGGAGGCACATATGAACGTCGCCTGCACCATCAGCGGCGCCAGGGTGTTGGGCAGAATGTGCTTCCAGATGATGGTTGGCACCCGCGTGCCGGAAGCAACCGCTGCCTCGACATACGGCTGCTCGCGCAGCGACAGCACCACGCCGCGAACCAGACGCGACACACGGGGAAATTCAGCAATGGTGATGGCCACGATCACGTTTTGCACGGACGCCCGCGTCAGTGCCATGAGGGCGATTGCCAGCAAAATCGGCGGAATGGACATCAGCCCGTCCATGACCCGCATGATCACAGCGTCAAGCGCACGGACAAACCCGGCGGCCAAGCCGATAATGGTTCCCAGGAACGAGGCGCAGATCGCAACCGAGAAGCCGACGATCAGCGAGACCCGCGAACCATACATGACCCGCGAATAGACATCCCGCCCCAGCATGTCCGTGCCGAACCAGTATAATGCGGAAGGCGCGCGGGTGCGCCGAGCCGGCGCCAGTGCGGTTGGATCCTTGGTGCCGAGATAAGGGGCGAAGATCGCGATCAGAATCATCAGGCCGATCAGCAGGCCGCCGACGAAGATCGTTGGATGACGGTAGATGAAGCCCGCAACCCGCCCGCGCTGTTTCGGCACCGGCAGAATCGACGGCAGCTCCGGCGCGGCGGCATAGTCGTGTGTCGTGGCGCTCAATAGCGGATCCTCGGGTCGAACACGGTGTAAAGAAGGTCAACACCCAGGTTGACCAGCACATACGTAAAGCTGAACAGCAGGACGACGCCCTGAATAACCGGATAGTCACGTCGCAGAATCGCATCGACGGTCAGGCGGCCAAGGCCAGGGATGGCGAACACGCTTTCGGTCACGACCGCACCGCCGATCAGGGCGGCAAAGCCGATGCCGACGACCGTCACGATCGGCACCGCTGCGTTCTTCAGCGCGTGCAGGAACAGCACGCCGCGCTGCCCTAGCCCCTTCGCTTTCGCCGTCCGGACGTAATCCTGTGCCAATACGTCAAGCATCGTCGCACGGGTGATGCGGGCGATCAGCGCCATGTAGATCAGCCCAAGTGCCACCGACGGCAGGATCAACGTGCGCAGGCAGGGCCACAAGCCTTGATCGATGGAGGTAAACCCTTGCACCGGCAGCCAGTCCAGCCGCAGCGCGAAGACATAGGCGAGAAGGTAGCCGATGACGAACACCGGTGTGGAGAAGCCGAACACCGCTGTCATCATGACCAGGCGGTCGATCCAGCTACCGTGCTTCCAGGCTGCCAGTACCCCCATGGGGATGGCGAGACTGAGCGACAGTATAAGTGTCAGGACCATCAACGACACGGTCGGCTCGATGCGCTGCGCGATCATGTGCGTGACCGGCAAATTGGTGAAGATCGAGGTTCCCAGGTCGCCCTGAAGTATATGCCAGAGCCAGTCAAAGAACCGTATCAGGAACGGCCGGTCCAGTCCCAATGAGGCTCGGATTCGCTCGACATCAGCCGGGGTTGCCTGATCGCCGGCTATGATTGCGGCCGGGTCGCCGGGGGCGATGTAAAGCAGGCTGAAGACGAACAAAGCGACCAGCAACACGACTGGTATGGTTGCCGCAATCCGGCGGACAACATAGGACAGCATCAGCCTGCCTCCCAACACGGCCTGGACGTGAACCGGCTGGCGCTGGCGGCATGCCAGTGGCCTTCAAGGACAAAGGCACGTCTCATGTCTTCGTCACGTCCCAGAACACCGGGAACGGCGCCTTGACCACACCGGATATGTTCTTTCGCCAGGCCTGGTAGGCTTTGAAGAAACCGGTCGGCACGTAAACCACGTCGTCCATCGCGGCCTTGTTCAGCTCGGCAATTGCGGTCTTCTCCGCCGCCAGATCAGGCGCGGCATACCAGGCTGCGATCTTCGCTTGAACCAGGTCTGATTTCGGCCAGCCGAACCAAGCAGTTTCTCCGCTGGCGTCGAGCGCGATGTACGGTGCGGGATTAACGCAGTCCGCGCCCGCATGCCAAGTGTGGAAGATGTTCCAGCCGCCCTGCGACGGCGGGTCCTTCTTGGCGCGGCGCTGGCCGACCGTTCCCCAATCAAGCGCCTGATAGTCGACATTTATCCCGATCCGCTTCAGCAGGTCCGCTGTCACGTCACCCTGCGTCTTGGTAATGGCGAGGTCGGTCGCGACCAGCAGCACCACCTTCTCGTTCTTGTAGCCAGCCTCCGCCAACAGCTTCTTGGCAAGTTCATAGTCACGCTTGCCCTTCAGCGGCTCACCGCCGTTCTCCGTGTAAAGCGGCGTATCGGGGGTAAAAAACCCAGGCAGCGGTTTCCACAGTTCCGGATCGTCACCCACCAGCGCACCCATGTAGTCTTCCTGGCTGACCGCGATTTGGATCGCGCGCCGCGCCCGCACGTCGTTGAACGGTGGATACAGGTGGTTGATGCGGAACGAGCCGATATTGCCCAGCGGATCGGCGATGTCGACGTCTACCTTGGCGTTCTGCTTCAGCAGCGGCACCAGATCGGAGGACGGCGTCTCCCACCAGTCGACCTCGCCGTTCTGCAAGGCCGCGGCCGCGGTGGCGACATCGGGGACGATCTGCCATTCAATACGGTCAAAGTGGATCCGCTTGCCGCCGGATAGCCAATTGGCCTTCTCGTCACGCGGCACATAGCCGTCGAATTTTTCGAAGATCGCCTTGGCTCCCGGAATCCACTCATTCCGGTTAAAGCGCATTGGTCCCGAGCCGACATATTCCGTAATCTGCTTGAAAGGATCTGTCGCCGCGATCCGTTCCGGCATGATGAACAGGCTAGGCGTACTGCTCTTACCCAGAGCGAACAGCATACGCGGATAAGGCTTGTTGAGACGGAAGCGGAACGTCCGGTCATCGACCACTTCCAGCGCGTCCATCTGCTTCTTGATTGGGCCGCCCATTGTGGCATCGCGCGCCATCCAGCGCAGGATGCTCGCTGTCGCGTCCTTGGCGAGGACAGGCTGGCCGTCATGGAACTTCAGCCCGGTGCGCAGCTTGAAGGTCCAGGTCTTGAAGTCAGGACTGGCTTCATGGGCCTCGACCATCTGCGGTTGCGGCTGCAGTTGATCATTTACGCCATACAGCATGTCCCAGATCAGCAACGCGCCGTTGCGCACGACATACTGTGTCGTCCAGACAGGATCCAGATTTGCCAGATTGGCTTGCGGAATAAACCGCAGTGTCTTCGCACTTGCCGCGAGCGACAGACGGGGTGCAGCCAGGGTGCTCGTCGCCGCCGCGACAGCGGTCTTCAAAAGACCCCGACGATGAAATCCCCGCGTCATTGCCTACCCCGTTGCCGCTTGCGATGTGCTGTTCTGCTCGATTAACGAGCAGAGTGGCAAAGCCGCCTGGACGCAACCCACAGAGTGATGAGGATCGGCGCAGTCAGGGCGGCTTCATCTAAAGTGATGCAATTTTCTCGCCACTGTCGCTGCGGACTGGCCGACTTACCGCCCGGAAGCCATCGTCGGCAGACCGCTGAGCAGGAAACCAGGCCGCCCGAGTAGCTGACAAGCTGGCGGACTAAGCCTTGATTTAAGGCCTTTTGCGGCAAACCCCGGTGGTAACCTTCGGCCGATTCCTGGGCCGAAATGCCGTTTCCAGCCAGCGCCGCTCTACCCGACCGATTGGATCACCTCGAAGCCCTCGAACTCGGGGTGCCCCAGGTAAAGCGGCTTGTTGCCACCCGCATTGCGGTGCGCCATGCGGAACGCTTCGGACGTTGTCCACGCCTCAAATGCTGCCTTGTCGCGCCAGATCGTATGCGACGAGTAGAGAACGTGATCCTCTCGCGTCGGCCCGCGCAACAGATGAAAGGACACAAACCCGGGAACACCAGGAAGATGGGTGTCGCGGGAGGTCCAGACCTCCTCGAACGCCGCCTCAGCCTCTGGCAACACCTTGAACCGATTCATCGCGATGAACATTGGCTGTTTCCTTGCCCTGTGGGGTCGATGCGCGTCCGTATGCCGACATCAGAAATACAGTCGATACGCTTGATCTGACATCTGGGACAAGCGCAGCCTTTTCAAGACTCGCCGCTGATACCGACATTCGGCGGCGCAGCGATCAGCGTGTCCAGCAGTTGGTCGATCTGCTCAGGCTTTTGCCATGCCAGGCCTACGCCCACGATGATAACCTTATCACGGAACGCGGCTGGAAGCCTGACCGCATCTTTTGGGGTAGTCACCAGGACAGCCTGATGATGACGCGCTTCTTGTAGCAGGCGTTCCTGCTGCGGTTCGGTAAATCGGTGGTGGTCAGGAAAGGCGTGTGCCGCAACCATCAGCGCACCTGCCTGTCGCAGCGGGTCAAAGAACTTCCCCGGCCTTGCGATGCCCGCAAAGGCGACCACACGCTGCCCCGCCAGGGCGGCGATGGATGGATCCTGGACCAGATCCGCCCGCAGCACTGGCAAAGCCGGCGGTACTTGGCCCAGCGCGCCTCGCAGATCCTGGCCAATCAGTAACGCGAGACGGCAGCGCGCGGCGGCAGCAGCGACCGGTTCGCGCAGGGGACCGGCAGGCAACACCCGGCCGTTGCCAAATCCAGAGTTCCCGTCGATCACCAGGATCGACATGGTCTTGAGCAGCGTGGGATTCTGCAGGCCATCGTCCATCAACAGCAGCCGGGCTCCCGCGGCAACCGCGGCTTTTGCGCTGGCCGCCCGGTCGGCGCCAATCCAGGTGTCGGCGAACTGTGTCAGCAACAGGGCCTCGTCCCCGACCAGTGCCACCGGGTCATCGGGCATCACGCGATGTGGCCCCGTCAGGGACCCACCGTAGCCGCGCAGCAGGACATGAGCACCATGGCCCGTCAGGCGCCGCGCCAGGTCCAGAACCAGGGTGGTCTTGCCCGCACCCCCTACCGTTGCATTGCCACAGCAGACCACCGGAACCGGCGCCCGCCATCCCCGCCGGGCAACGCGGCGCGCCGTCATCGCCGCGCCGATCGCCGAGGCGGGCGACAACATGCGTGCGATGATGCCGTCGTCGTACCAGAACGGCGGGGCCATCGACTTCATGATCGCGCCGCTGTCAGGGCCAGCAATGCCTCCGCCGCGCGCGCGGGCAGGTCGGCATGACGATGCACTGCGGCGGCGGCGTTCTTCCCCAGAAGGCGCCGCCGGTCGGGATCTGCGAACATCGTCAAGACGAAGCGTGCAAGCGCGGCCGTATCCGCGACATCGATCAGGGCATCGGCTTCTCGCAACAGTCCGACGTGGTCGGTGAAGTTGCCGGTATGGGACCCGACCGCTATGGCACAGCCAAGCCGCGCCGGTTCCAACGGGTTCTGTCCGCCGCCGGGACGGATCAGGCTTCGTCCAACGAACGCCACCGGCGCCAGGCGATACCACAACCCAAGCTCACCCAAGGTATCGGCAATCCACATGCCGGCATCGACAGGCGGTCCCTCTCCGGCTGCCCGACGCGACGCACGCAATTCGGCAGCTAGGGAAGGGCCGCGCTCCGGATGCCTGGGCACGATGATTGTCAGCAACCCCGGATGGGTGCGCGCCACCATTTCATGCACCGTTGCCACGATGGCTTCTTCACCGGGATGAGTACTGGCTGCAAGCCAGACCGGACGGCCCTCAAGCAGCCGACCCAGTTGCGCCAGCATGGCTTCATCCGCCGGCAGCTTGGGTGCGGCAAATTTCAGGTCCCCCGGGCTTTCAACGTGCCTCGCACCCAGAGCAGTCAGACGTTCGGCGTCCCCCTCGCTTCGCGCTTGCACGCAGGAGAATGCGCCGAGCACCAGACGGGCCAATCCCGGTGCCCGCTGCCAACTGCTGAAGCTGCGGTCTGACATCCTGGCGTTCAGCAACATCAGTGGGATGCTTCGCGCCTGGCAGGCGGCAATCTGGTTCGGCCAGAGCTCGCTTTCCACAAAACAGGCGGCGTCCGGCCGCCAGTGCGTCAGAAATCGCCCGATCCAGCCTGGGACATCCAATGGCGCGAACCGTGGGAGCACGCCTTCACCCAGATCCTGCTCACGTATCCGCTGTTCCAGCAGCATCTGAGACGTCACCGTGCCAGTCGTCAGCAGCACCTTTACGCGACCCCGCAAGGCATCCAAAACGGGCAGAATTGATACGGTCTCTCCGACGCTTGCGGCATGCATCCACAACAACCGGCCCGGCGGACGGGCGGTGTTGTCGATGCCCCGACGTTCCGGCAGGCGGGCAGCGACTTCGCGTCCGTTCGCAGCTCGGCGCCGCAAGTTCAGCCGCAGGGCGGGCGCCCCCAAGGTGGTTCCGGCCCGCCAAGCCGCTGCCATGACAGCACCGCTCACGCTGGACAGAATGCGTCTGCCCGAGCCGCGACGCCGTTCAACGCGTCGGTGATGATCGGGATGGCGGCCTTCCAGGCCTCTCGTGACACGATGATGGCGGGTCCGCAGACGACAACGCCGCGGCCGAACGGCAGCGGAACCGGCATCCTGTCCCACGTCTTCAGTTGCACGCGCTTGTTTGTCCTTGCGGCAAGCGGCACGATTGGCACGCCCGAAAGCGCGGCAAGCTGGGCAACACCAGAAGCGGCCTGCCGACGAGGGCCCTTGGGGCCGTCTGGTGTTATACCAATCAGGTGGCCCTGCCGCAGCACAGCCAGAAGATTGCGCAGTCCGCCCGCACCGCCGCGGGTCGAGGATCCGTAGATCGGCGAGATGCCAAATCTTCTCATCACGTCGCCGATGAAACGGCCATCGCGATGCTGGCTGATCAGCGCATGGATCGGGACGCGCCGATAGAATGGCAATTTCCGCGCAATCAGCGACAATGCCGGCGTCAGCGGTAGAAATTCGTGCCAGAATGCAAAGATCGCAGGGGCGCCCGCCAGATGCGCCGCACAATGGTCCTCGCCGTCGAACGTCCACCGTGTCGAGCGCAACGCGATTGATAGGTATGTGCCCAATAGTGCAGATGAGACGGATCGGGCTCGAGGTGTATGCACCAGGAACTTCATTGCCAATGACGGTAGCACATACCGCCGATGCCACGATAGTTCACGCCTCGCATCAGATTCTATCAGCCGGCTGCTCGTGGTCCCGGTGGCTTCCGCCGCCAGCCCGCGGGATGGCAGCAGGGTTCAAGCCAAACATTAAGGATTAGTTTGCTCGCGTTGTCCGAGCCATTCTGTTGTATAAGGGCTGATCATGCGCCGTGGAGTGGTCCATGGCGCCGAGGGGAAAGAAAGCATGAATCTCCGTGCTCGCCATTGGCGCTACGGTTTGCTGGTTGGGACCGCTTTCGTGGCGGGCGCCGCCGTAGGCCCTGTCCTGGGCGGACTGGGCAGCGCCTTGGCGCAGGACAGCGGCCACGCCGACATGTACCAGATGCTGAAGGTCTTTGGCGATGTCATGCAGCGCGTGCGTGCCGAGTACGTTGATCCAGTCGACGACAAGGACCTGATCGAGAACGCGATCAATGGCGCCTTGACGGGGTTGGACGCACACAGCTCCTACATGAACGCCAAGGCGTTCAAGGACATGCAGATCCAGACCAAGGGCGAGTTTGGCGGTCTGGGCATCGAGGTCAGCGAGGACAAGGGAATCATCAAGGTTGTCTCGCCGATCGATGATACGCCCGCGGCGCGTGCCGGCATCAAGCCGGGCGATATCATTACCGCGCTGGACGGCAAGACGGTGATCGGCGTGACGTTGAATGACGCGGTCGACAAGATGCGGGGTCCGCCGAATTCCCGCATCGTGTTGACGCTCAAGCGTCAGGACGTGGACAAGCCGCTAGAGGTGTCGCTGATCCGCGAGACAATCCACATTCAGGTGGTGAAGTCGCGAATGGAAGCCAACGATATCGGCTATGTCCGGCTGACGCAATTTACCGAACAGGCCGATGCCGGCATCAAGCAGGCCGTCAAGGCACTGAAGCAGCAGAACGGCGGCAAGTTGCGCGGGTTGGTGCTTGACCTGCGGAACAATCCCGGCGGCCTGCTTGACCAGGCGGTCTCCGTCTCGTCGGACTTCATCGACCAGGGTGAGATCGTCTCGACGCGGGCGCGGCATCCTGAAGACAGCCAGCGCTGGGACGCCAAAGGCGAGGACATCCTGGGCGGCGCGCCGCTGGTGGTGCTGATCAACGGCGGTTCCGCCTCGGCCTCGGAAATCGTTTCCGGCGCGCTGCAGGATCATCGTCGGGCCATCCTTCTGGGCACCCGCAGCTTCGGCAAAGGGTCGGTGCAGACGGTCATTCCGCTGCCGGGAAACGGCGCGATGCGACTGACCACGGCTCGTTACTACACGCCGTCCGGCCGCTCGATCCAGGCGCTTGGCATCACCCCGGACGTGCCGGTGCGAGAAACCTTTGAGGAACGGCCGACCTTCGGCGGTGAGAAGGAGTCGGACTACAACAAAGTGCTGACCAACCAGGGCGGCACCGGATCACAAGCCTTGCCGCCGCGGACCGACCTGCCGCCGATCGTCAAACAGTTGCCGGAAAAACCGCCGGAGAACTTCCCGAAGTTCGATGCTTTGAAGCCTGACGATACCGATTTCCAGTTGCAGCAGGCGGTCGTTCTGGCGCAGGCGATGGCGGCGCAAAAGAGCGCTTCCGCCAACTGACTTGGCCAGCGTGACGGTCCGGTCGGTGATGGCGAAGCAACCCGGCGGCCTGTTTGCGGGGTGGTCTGGCTTTGCCAGGTTCTGGGCAGCGGTGCTGAGCGTGCTGGTTCTGGCTGCCGTGACCCTGCAGGTGTTGGGTCCGGCGCCGAAACGGCCTCCCTCCCAGCGCGCGGCTGCCCGAGCCCCCTCGGCTGCAACCGGGCCAACGAGCTCTCCGCGTTCCGCGGACAGCGGCTCGGCCCCGCGCGGAATGCGCGAGGCTTCTGGCAACCAATCGCTGCCGGGCAGAATTACGCCCGGCCCGATTACGGAGCCGGATCCGACACTGCTGGAACCTGACCCAGCCGCGCCAAACCTTCGGCTGCCGCGAGTTGCGGCCGACGGCCGAGCACCAATGAGCGTTTATGCAGCCGGGTTCGACCCCTCCAGCGTCCGGCCGCGCGTCGGCGTGCTGATCGCCGGCATCGGCATGAGCGAGGCCGACAGCATGGCCGCGGTAAAGACGCTGCCAGGCGCCGTGACGGTGGCTATCTCACCTTACGTCGGCGATATCTCGCGCCTGCTCGACCTTGCCCGGATGACGGAACATGAATATCTGCTGTCTCTCCCGATGGAGCCGCAAAGCTATCCGGTGAACGACCCGGACGACCGCTACGCGCTGATGACGTCACTGCCACCGGCGGAGAACCTGAACCGCTTGCAAGCGATCCTTGGCCGCCTGGCCGGCTATGTTGGTGTGACGAACGCGCTGGGTGAGATGAGCGGCGAGCGCTTTTCCGGCATGACCGACCAATTCGACGCGGCGCTGGAAGCGGTGGCGCATCGTGGTTTGCTGTTCATCGATGCGCGCACCGGCCAGGCGCCGTTGGCGCATGTGTGGAACCGTTCAGCCGACATGGTGCTGGACAGCGGACAGTTCGATGCGGCGGTGCTGGATCAACGCCTGGATACGCTGACTCATCTCGCCCTGGACAAGGGCTCTGCCCTGGCGATCGTCACTGTCCCCCGGCCGGTGACGGTAGAGCGCATCGCAGCATGGGCGAACACCCTGCCGGCGCGGGGCGTCGCTCTCGCACCGGTCAGTGCCCTGGTGCGCGCACCGGCGAAGCAGGATACCGAACAATGATTGAGTTGCCATATCGGCCGAATGTGGGGGCGGTGGTTTTCAACCGGCAGGGATTGGTCTTCGTCGCCCGGCGGGCCGACATGCCGAATGCCGAAGGCCCCGCTGGCGGATGGCAGTTGCCGCAGGGCGGCATCGACGAGGGCGAGGATCCGCGCGTTGCCATCTTCCGTGAGCTGGAAGAGGAAATCGGCACCCGCAAGGCCGATCTGATCGATGAGCACCCTGAGTGGATGATGTATGATCTGCCGCCGAATCTGCTGGGCATTGCCTGGCGCGGGCGATATCGGGGGCAGCGGCAGCGCTGGTTCGCGCTGCGGTTTACCGGTGAAGACAGCGACATCCGCCTCGACCTCGATCCGCACCCTGAGTTCGACGCCTGGCGCTGGGTCAAGCTGTCGGAGTTGCCTGCGCTGGCAGTGCCGTTCAAACGGGCGATCTACGAGACCCTCAGTCAGTCCTTCGCCCGTTTTGCCGCCGCCTGAGACGGCTTGAGCCGGCCACGGGCGCTCGGGGCGTCAATAACCCCGTCACGCGGCTTTGCGGAATGTCGGCGGCAGCCCGGCCTTCGGCACCTGGCCATGCAGCGGCTCCTCCGGCAGGCCCGCCTGCAGCACCTTGCGCGACTGCATCAATGCCGGAATGTCGATGCCGGTGCTGAAGCCCATGCTTTCCAGCATGAACACCAGATCCTCGGTCACGACGTTGCCCGAGGCGCCCGGTGCATATGGGCACCCACCCAGGCCTGCCAGGCAGGAGTCGAATGCGCGGATGCCGACCTCGAGTCCCGCGACGGCGTTGGCGATGCCCAAGCCACACGTGTCGTGCAGGTGCAACCCATACAGCACGTCACCAATCGCCTGCCGCGTTGCCGTCACCACCTCCTTGATCTGGGCCGGATAAGCGTAGCCGACGGTGTCGGCCAGCATGATCTGGTCGACACCGGCCTGAGCCAGCCCCTCGCACAAGGCCACGGTCTTCGCCGTCGGTACCACACCGTCGATCGAGCAGCCGAACGCGGTCGACGCGCCGATTACCACCGGCACCTTGCGCGGCTGCGCCTTCAACCAGGCCATGACCTCTCTCATCATCTCAATCGACTGCCGCGGCGTGCGGTTCAAATTGGCCTGGCTATGACCGTCGCTGACGGAAACGGGGATGCTGATCTTGTGCACCCCGGCATTGTAGGCGTTCTGCACGCCGCGCAGGTTGGGTGCCAGGGCCTGCACAGTCAGGTTCGGCAGTTTCGCCAGCACCTGGGCCACAACCTCCTGCGTGTCGGACAATTGCGGGATGACCTTTGGCGGAACGAAGCTGCCGACCTCGATCTCCTTGATGCCGGCGGCGGCGAGGGAGACGATCCAGGCGACTTTGTCATCAGTGGTCATGCGGGTCTTGGCAATCTGCAGCCCATCGCGTGGGCCGACCTCGCAGATGGAGACGACTTCGCCGGTGATGCGTGGTTGGGTCATGAGGGATCTCCGCGATCAGGATGGAGCCGGTTTCGATTGCTGCGGACCCTGCCGCGCAGATCCGGCCGGCTGGCGCAGCAGGCGGAAACATGGGCCGACCTTTCGACAGCTTATACAGTGGGCTGCGACGCGGGTCGACCACCCGGCAAAATGCGGCGGCATGCCTGGGCTGACAGCGCCATTCCTGCCCTGGCTGCAACCACAACTTCCGGATCGGCCACTGCAAGCCAGACCGACGGATCGCCCATCGCTCAAAGAGCGCGCGAGCGCCGACGCAGCGGGCCGCCCGCGCGATCAACCTGTCTGGCGCGGCAAGCCGTCGCGCTGGTCAGTCGTCGCGATGCACGCGCTCCATCTTCTCGTGCCTTTCCTGAGCTTCAATCGACATCGTGGCGATGGGACGGGCTTCCAGCCTCTTGACGCCGATCGGCTCGTCGGTTTCCTCGCAGTAGCCGTAGGTGCCGACCTCGATCCGTACCAGCGCCTGATCGATCTTTGAGATGAGCTTGCGGGCGCGGTCGCGGGTGCGAAGCTCAAGCGCCCGGTCGGTCTCGACGCTGGCCCGATCGGTGATGTCAGCCTCATGAATGCCGCCTTCAGACAGGCTCGCCAGGGTGCCGTCGGCTTCCCGGAGCAGGTCGGCCCGCCAGCGCAGCAGTTTCTGGCGAAAATACTCAACCTGGATGGGGTTCATGAACTCCTCATCCTCGGTGGGTCGATAATCAGGGGGCAGAGTGACCATCATGCGCTTTCAATCCTGGTTATCCTGCCGCCCGGGTCCTCGATCTGATCACTGAACATCGAGGTGATCGGCTCGTCCCGGGTAGGGAGCGGGCGGACGTATAGCTGCCTGTCGGGCGGACGCCAAGGGCGCACACGAAAACGTCATAAGAATGCAATGAAACTGATGCGTATCGGCATCTGATATCGGCAATCGTTGCCGATCGGCAGGATTTGCCGTCCTGTAACCGTCCGGATCTTGCCGGTCTCGGCCATTTTGCTTATGGCACGATAGTTGCTGCAACGACTCACAGGTATCCTGAGGATGAGCCCTTGCGCAAAATGCGCGTGATTGCCGCCACGCTGCTGTTCCTGGTCTGCTGCTTGTGCAGTCCGGCATGGGCGGATGTGCGCATCAAGGACATCGCGGACGTCGAGGGTATACGCGAGAACCAGTTGATCGGCTATGGCCTGGTCGTCGGACTCAACGGCACCGGCGACAAGCTCAACAACAACGTCTTCACCCGCGAATCCTTGATCGGCATGCTGGAGCGGCTTGGCGTGAACACCCGGGACCAGGTGACCGCGCTGTCGACGAAGAACATTGCCGCGGTCATGGTGACCGCGCAGTTGCCGGCCTTTGCCCGCAGCGGCAGCCGGATCGACGTGTCGATCTCGGCACTGGGTGACGCGACCAACCTGACTGGCGGAACCCTGCTGGTGACACCGATGCTGGCAGCGGACGGTGAGGTTTACGCGGTCAGCCAGGGCACACTGTCCACCGGCGCAATTGCCGCGCGCGGCGCGGCATCGTCGGTGACCCGCGGCGTACCGACCTCGGGACGTATCGCCAACGGTGCGACGGTCGAGAAGGAGGTTCCCTTCAAGCTCGACAGGAACAACGCGCTTTGGCTGGCATTGCGCAACCCCGATCTGACCACGGCGGAGCGGATCGCCTCGGCGGTCAATCGCACCCTCGGGCGGATCGCCAAGGTCACCGATCCGCGAACGGTGCAACTGGACCTGACCAACCGTGATGCGATCGAGACCTTGAGCCAGGTGGAAAACCTGCGCGTCGAGCCGGACAATGCGGCTATCGTGGTCATCGACGAGGCCAGCGGAACGATCGTGATGGGGGCGAACGTACGCATCAGCACGGTGGCAATCGCGCAGGGCAACCTGACAATTCGGGTCACGGAGACACCAGAAGTCAGCCAGCCGGGCGCTTTCTCCAATGGCTCGACGGTGACGGCGCCGCGTACGTCTATCCAGATCGACGACCAGCATGACAGGAAGCTGGGAATCCTGAGCGCGGGCGTGACCCTGCGGGACCTGGTTGCCAGCCTGAACGCGCTGGGTGTCGGGCCGCGCGACCTGATCAGCATCCTGCAGTCGATCAAGGCCGCCGGGGCGCTGCAGGCCGATCTGGAAGTGCGCTGATGGCCAAACCGCCAGCACTGCCGACCGCGCCGCTGCCGCCGGTGACGCCGCCGCCAAAGCCTGCAAAACCATCGCAGTCGGCTGATCCGGCAAAGGTCGCCCAGTCAGCAAAGGATTTTGAGGCAATGGCGATCGGTCAGTTGCTGCAGCCGATGTTCGACACGGTGGACACCGCACATGGCATGTTCGGCGGCGGGTCCGGGGAAGAGGCCTGGAAGCCGATGATGGTGCAGGAGATCGCCAAGCAGATCGCCAAGAACGGCGGCCTGGGCCTGGCCAAGCCGATCTATGATGCAATGATGCGGATGCAGAAGGGTAACGCAAAATGAGCACGGAGTATGTCGAGGCTGCACATCGTCTGGCTGATATCCTGGCGCAGGAAAACCAGGCATTGAAGCAGCTTGACTTTGCCGCCGCGGTTGCGCTGGTCGGCGTCAAGGACGCGGCGCTGGCCGAACTGGCGAAACCGCCCGCGGGCGCGGCATTGTCGCCCTCGCTCGCCGGGCTGGCCCGACACCTCGACGCTCTGGCGGCAGAGAACCGCTCGCTGCTGGAACGCGCCATTGCGGTCCAGACGCGTATCGTCAGGATCATCGCCCGTTCCGGGGTATCCTCACAGCCCGCAGAGGCACGCCACGATGGTTATGGCAGCCGCAGACTGTCGAACCGTGCCACCGGCCTGGCGTTGAGCCAACGCGCCTGACGGGAAGTCTTCGGGCGGGCGCAGCGGTCGCTCATCTGCTGAGCAATGCTCATTCCTGGCGTTGCGGGGCAGGCCCGCTGCCGATTGCCGCAGTCCGCCTCCCATCGGTTCAACCGATGGAACAGATCGGGGTATAGGGACTATACAGTTAGGCGCCAAATATGCCTTCTAGCGTCGCCGCGGTCTTCCGTGTATCGACAGCTTGTAAGGATATCTCAGCCATGCAGAAGCACTTCATCGGGGCTTGCGCCCTAGCAGTGGCCCTGAGTCTTGCCGCCGCCGCACCCGACGCGCGGGCGCAGGCCTCGCAGGATGCCGCAACGGTAAAGGCGGGCACCTACAAGGTCGACCCCTACCACTCCCAGGTTGAGTTTTCGGTGTCGCACTTCGGCTTCACCGAATACTCCGGCTTCTTCTCCGGCGCGTCCGGCAGCCTGATGCTGGACCCCGCGGAACCGGCGCGGTCGAAGCTGGAGGTCTCAATTCCGGTCGACTCGGTCATGACCACGGTCACCAAGCTCAATGATGAACTGAAGGGCGAAAAGTGGTTTGATGCCGCCAAGTTTCCCACCGCAACCTTTACCTCCTCAAGGATCACCATAACCGGGAAGGGCCGCGCCACCATCACCGGGGAACTGATGCTGCACGGCGTCACCAAGCCGATGACGTTGCAGGCTCGCTTCATCGGTGCTGGCGTGAATCCGCTCGACAAGGCCTATACCGTCGGCTTCGAGGCGACCGGCATGATCAAGCGCGGCGACTTCGATGTGAAGACCTACCTGCCGATGGTGGGCGACGATGTGCGGCTGACCATCGCCGGCGCGTTTGAGCGCCAGCAATAGCGCTTCGCCGATGACCGACCCGGTTGCCCGCTACACGGCGGTCGCCATCATCCTTCACTGGATGATGGCACTGGGAATTGCGGCGCTGGCCACGATCGGTCTGGTCATGACGCACGTGACCATATCGCCGCTGCGGCTGTTCCAGCTCTATCAATTGCACAAGTCGATCGGCATCACGATCCTGCTGGCCGCCGTGCTGCGCCTGGGGTGGCGTCTCCTGAAGCCACCCCCGGCCTTGCCGGCATCGATGCCGCCGGCGGAGCGCCGGGCTGCAATAGTCAGCCATGGGCTGCTTTACGCCTTTCTGTTCGCACTGCCTCTTACCGGCTGGGCCCTGGTGTCGGTGTCGGTCTACAACATCCCGACCGTGCTCTACGGCATTGTGCCCTGGCCGCACCTGCCCGTGCTGTCGACGCTGACCGACAAGGCGCCGGTAGAGGCCGTGATGAAACGCGTTCATGCCTATGGTGCATGGGCGCTGATTGCCTTGGTCGTCCTGCACGCAATCGCTGCGTTGCGCCATCATTTCATCATCCGTGACGATGTGCTGGTTCGCATGCTGCCAAGCCGTGCCAAACCGTCTGCTGTCGCTGTCCGTTGGCAAAAAGGCCCTGTGCAATGAGGCTACATCACGGGCTTGCCGGGTCGTTTGGCGTCCTGTTCCTGGTCCTGCCGCTGACGGCGGGCGCAGAGGCGCCGACCTGGCGGGTGGACACGGCAAAAAGCTTGATCGGTTTTTCGGGCGCACAGACCGGCGCACCCTTCAGTGGCAAGTTCACGCGATACACGGCGGCGATCGCCTTTGATCCGGATCACCCGGATGCCTCGCATCTGAACGTGACAGTCGATCTTGCCAGCGCCGTGACCGGCGATCCCCAGCGCGACTCCGCGCTGCCCGGCGCCGACTGGTTCGACACAGCCCATGCACCGCAGGCAACGTTCACCTCCACGGCCATCGAGAAGAAAGCCGATGGCTCCTATCAGGCCAAGGGTACGCTGTCCCTGCGGGGTTTCGCTCATCCTGTCGTGCTGCCGTTCACCCTGCAGATCCAGGGCGCGACAGCGCACGCCAAAGGCCATGCCGAGCTGATCCGGACCGACTTCGGCGTCGGGCAGGGCGCATGGAGCAGCAGCCAATGGGTAGCGCTGGAGGTTGGCGTCGACGTCGACATCGTCGCGACCCGCGGCAACTGATAGCGAGCCGTTCTCTCGACCTGCGCCCAGCTCGCGAAGACGCGGCCCGGCTGGCAATGGCTCAGATGACCCCCACCACCTTCACCTGCGCGCGACGATGGATCTCCGGCTGGGCAACAACCGGCACGTTCAGCCGGATCCGGTCGACGATGGAGTGGATATGGACGCGCACCTGCATGCTGGTCAGCAGCGCCGGCTGGTCGCCATTCTGCACTGCCGATTCCACCACGGTCCGGGTCCGCTCCAGCAACTCCCGCAGTTTCTCCTGACCGAGCGCCAACTGGCGGTCCTCGGCCGGGCCGACCAATGCGGCGGCCAGCGTGTCTTCCCATTCCGGAGAGAGGATGACCGCAGGGATGTAGCCGCCCGGTCCCGCCAGGCTGTCGCTGATCTGCCGCGACAGCCGCGTGCGGACATGCGCGGCGATCGAACCGACCGACTTGCTGTTGTTGGCACAGGCCTCCTGCACTGCTTCCAGGATGGTCGACATATCGCGGATGGAGATCCGCTCAGCCAGCAGCATCTGCAGGACACGCTGCAGCCCACCCACCGTGATGACGGACGGCACAAGATCGGCGACCAGCTTCTGCTGCTCGTGCGGCAGGCCGGCCAGGATCTTTTGCGTCTCGTTGTAGGACAGGAACTCCGAGATATTCTCCTTCACGACCTCGGCCAGGTGTGTCGTCAGCACGGTGGCCGGATCAACAACGGTCCAGTTCTGCAAGCGCGCCTGGTCGGCCAAGCCAGGCGCGATCCAGCAGGCCGGCAGCCCAAATGTGGGCTCGGTCGTCTTCTCGCCCTGCAACGGCGGCGCCTGGTCCCCAGGACTGATCGCCAGCATCATCAGCGGACGCAGCTCGCCCTTTCCCGCGGTGATCTCCTTCAACGCGAAGACATAGCTGTAGGGTTCGAGCTCGACGTTGTCCTGAATGCGGACCGAGGGCAGCACGAATCCCAGATCCGTCGCCAGTGCCCGCCGCAGCCGCTTGATCTGCTCCGGCAGTTGCTGCGTCCCGGTGCTCGCCAGGTCCAGCAGGCCATATCCCAGCTCTACCCGCACAACATCTGGCGCCGAAACCTGCACCGCACCGTTGTCGGATGGCGGCGCAACTGGCATTGCGGCGGCGGTCTCAGTCTTCAGCGCGCCGAACCGCTGCCAGGCAGCCGCCCCCGACAGGCCGGACACCAGCAGGAACGGCATGGTCGGCAGGCCTGGCAACAGCGCCAGCACGCCGGCCGCGGCAGACGCAATCAGCAGCGGGTTGGCACTGTTGCCAAGCTGTGAAGCCAGCTTGCCATGGATCTTGCCTTCGACCGCACCCTTGGAGACCACGATACCGGCGGCAGTGGAAACCAGCAAAGCCGGGATTTGCGACACCAGGCCATCGCCCACGGTCAGGGTGGTATAGGTGGACAAGGCGTCGCCGACCGACATGTGCGCCCTGAACAAACCCATTGCCAGGCCGCCGAAGATGTTGATCAGCGTAATCACCAGCGCGCTGATCGCGTCGCCGCGCACGAACTTGCTGGCACCGTCCATCGAGCCGTAGAAGCCGCTTTCCTCCGCCAGCTCGGCCCGGCGCCTGCGGGCCGTCGGCTCGTCGATGGTGCCGGACGAAAGGTCCGCGTCGATCGCCATCTGCCGCCCTGGCATCGAATCGAGGTAGAACCGCGCCGAGACCTCTGCAATGCGGCTGGAGCCCTTGGTGATGACGACGAAGTTCACCATCAGCAGCATGGAGAAGATGATCGCGCCGACCACCACGTCGCCACCCATCAGGAAGCTGCCAAAGGCGGCCACCACCTGACCGGCTGCGGACGGTCCCTCGCTGCCATGCGACAGGATCAACCGGGCGGTCGCCACGTTCAATGACAACCGCAGTATCGTGGTCATCAGCAGCAGGGTCGGCAGGCTGGAGAAGTCAAGCGGCCGCTCCAGCGAGAGCGAAATCAACAGGATCAGGATCGAGGCGATGAACGACAGCGCCAGCGCCATGTCCAGCACGAAGGTCGGGATCGGCAGGATCAGGATGGAAAGCTGGAACAGCACGCACAGCGCCAGCCCGACGTCGCCGCCGGGAATGGCCTTGCGAAGCGGCGCCAGAAGCGTTTGCACGGAGGCCATGGCGAAGTGATCCGTCGCTTCAGGGTGTCCTGACGGCCAGGCTGGGCGGCACTTCGATCCCCTGCGCGGCATACAGGCTGATCTTGTTGCGCAGCGCGCGGATCGACAGGCCAAGCATCGAGGCAGTGCGGGTGCGGTTGCCGCCGGTCATCTGCAGCGTGCCGATGATGACGTCGCGTTCCACAAGATGCAGCGGCCGGCCGACGAAGCCCGAGGCATATTCAACCGCTTCGGCCAAGGGTGCCTGCACCGACGACGGTCCCACCTCCAGCGATCTCGGGCCGATCACGGACTCCGTGGTCAGCACCAGCGCGCGGTGGATGGTGTTTTCCAGCTCTCGCACGTTGCCGGGCCAGTCATGCGCCAGAAGCGCATCCATCGCCGCGGATGAGAGCTGACGGAACGCCCGCCCGCTCTCCCAGCGGTACTTTTCGATGAAGTGTTCGGCCAGCGCCGGAATATCCTTCGGCCGGTGCCGCAGGCTGGGCATATGGATCGCAACGACATTGAGGCGGAAATACAAGTCCTCGCGGAAGGTCTGCCGTGTGACCTCAAGCTCCAGATCCTTGTTCGTCGTCGCCAGGATCCGCACGTTCAGCCGCACCGGCGCTCGGCCGCCAACCCGGTCGACCTCACGCTCCTGGATGGCACGCAGCAGCTTCGCCTGCAGCCGGCGGTCCATCTCGCTGATCTCATCCAGCAGAATGGTGCCGTTCTGGGCCGCTTCCAGCTTGCCGATCCGCTGCCCCAACGCGCCAGAGAACGCGCCGCGCTCATGTCCGAACAACTCCGATTCCAGCAATTGCTCCGGAATCGCCGCACAGTTGACCGCGACGAACGGACCACTGGACCGCGGTGAGTTGCGGTGGATATAGCGGGCGATCACCTCCTTGCCGGTGCCGGATTCGCCGCGCAGCAGCACCGAGGCATCCGATTGGGCTATCCGCTGCGCCCGCTGCACCACGGCGACCATGGCCGGATCGCGGTAGACCAGGCCGTCGGCGGATGGCGCCTGCTGGCGTGATGGAACGAAGGCAGAGACCCGGTCACCATACGCGCTGGCGGGCTGAAAGCCGCCGTCGTTGTCCTCGGGAACCAGATAGCCTGGCGCCGCGTAAGCGGGCGCGGAGTATGCGGTCATCCTCAGCGGTCCGACTTGACGATTTCGGTCATCGTCACGCCCAGCTTGGTGTTGTCGACCATGACAACCTCGCCCCGGGCAACCAGACGGTTGTTCACGTAGATATCGATCGCCTCACCCAGGCGGCGGTCCAGCTCCACCACCGCGCCACGGCCCAATTTCAGCAACTGCGAGACCTGCATCGTGGCCTTGCCCAGCACCGCGCTGACGGTGACGGGAATGTCGTAGACCGCCTCCAGCTCCTTCGCAGAGCCGGTTTCGGCGGTGTCGCGAAGCTCCGGTGGCGGAGAGATCGTGCTGCTCATGTACGTGGCCTCGCGTTTTGCTCGTTTACCAAACCGGCCGACAGCGGCAGGACCGCTTCCCGGAGGTCTTGCAGTAGTCTTGTTCGGCTGATCAGCGCCTCGCCGCGCTGCCACCGGATGGTGACGTCTTCCGCGGCAAGCCCGTCTTCCAGCGCCTGCGTCAGCGCCGAGATGTCGGCGAACCGCCGTTCGGCGCCAGCCTCGTCCCGCAGCACGAACTCCGGCATGACGGTCAGCGCCGGCTTGATCCGCTCCGCCACCAATCGTACCCGGCCGGCAAGCTGGCTCGCCCAATTGCCGTCGGCGATGGCGACGACGGTGTTGACCAGCAGATCCGCGACGACAAGCGACGCCGCGTCAACCGCCTCGGTGACATCGACATCGATCCCGTGCACGGCTGTCAGCAGCTTGGCGGCCAGCCTGCGGTCCTCGATATCGCCAGCCGGCTGCTGCCGCCCGGTCAGGTAGCCATCCGTCCAGGCCTGCTCGCGGATCTGTTCGACCTCGTCGAACAGCACCGGCGCTTCCTCGATCGGCAGCGGGGCGGGCTCATCCTTCGGGTCGTTAAAGTCGGCGAACACTGCCAACATCATTTCGGTCGTCATCCTGCCAACCTTTTTGCCGCGGCTACTCGATCATTCTCTCGTCGCTGCCCGTGCTGATCTCGATCTCGCCACTGGCGGCGAGCTCCTTCGCCAGGTTCGCGATCGCCGCCTGGGCTTCCTCGACATCCTTCAGCTTGACCGGACCAAGCGATGCGATGTCGTCGCGCAGCATCTTCGCGGCACGCTCTGACAGTTGCCCAAGGAACATGCTGCGAATGGCCTCGGTCGCACCCTTCAGCGCCACCGGCAGCTTCTCCTTGTCGACCTGGCGCAGCAGCAACTGCAGGCCGGATGGCGTCAGGCGGTTCAGGTCGGCGAAGGTGAACATCTGCGACTTCACCCGCTCCGCCGACTCGCGGTTGCGCTCTTCCAGCCCGGCCAGGAACCGTGTCTCCGCCTTGCGGTCGAAATTGTTGAAGATCTCTGCGATCAACTGATGCGAATCCTGCCGCGAGGCGCGCGCCAGGTTCGACATGAACTCAGAGCGCAGGATGCGTTCCACCCGGTCCAGCACATCCTTCTGGATGGACTCCATCCTCAGCATGCGCATCACCACTTCCATGCCGAACGAATCTGGCAGCAGGGTCAGCACGCGGGCCGAGTGGTCGGGCTTGATCATCGACAGCACCACCGCGACGGTCTGCGGGTATTCGTTCTTCAGGTAGTTGGCGAGGATCTCCTCGCTGACGTTGCCCAGCTTGTCCCACATGGTCCGCCCGGCCGGGCCGCGGATTTCCTCCATGATCAGCGAGACGCGATCTTTCGGCAGCGCTTTCAGCAGCAGGTTTTCGGTGCTTTCAAAACTGCCCATGATGCCGCCGGCGGCACCGAAATTGTCGACGAAGTCGTTGCAAAGCGACTCGACTGTCTCTGCCCGCACCGCCCCCAACTGCGCCATGGTGACTGAGATCGCCTTGATCTCGTCCTCATGCATCATCGCGAACAGCTTGCCGGCATGCTCCTCGCCCAGGGCGAGCATCAGGATAGACGCCTTGTGAAGGCCAGACATCGCTTCGTCCGTTCTGCTGCCCGACGCCTTCGCCATCTGGTCCCGATACCTGGTTGTCGTGCTGCCGAAAGGTTCGAGCCCATGATGAACCGGAATAGCTTACTAATCAGTTAACTGATCAGAGGCAGAGGGACAGCCGCCTTTGCGGCACGCCACAGCAGGCAGGCCACTGGCCGTGCCGGTCGCCGCTGCCAGATGCCGCCGCTCAGGTGCGCTGATCTCGCAGGATGGCGGGCCGGTTTGAACAACCCGCCTAGAGCAACATCAGCCTGACTGAAACAGTCGGCCTGATAAAGTTGCTCGCGAAAACAACGGGCTGGACCGCGCTGACTGTTCCAGTCAGCCTGAAAGCAGTCTAGCGGTCAGGTAAGTCGGCCGTGAGGCTGCCGCTTGCGGCGCTGGTCCGCCCTTAAGCCGGCAGCAGACGCCGGTGGCCGCCTAAGGCATGGATGGCCGGCTTGAGGCCGGCCCGCTCCAGCGAGAGCGGTTCCGCCGAGGGTGGAACCGCTCTCGCTCATCGTTTCACGCGGCTACTCGCGCAGAATCGCGCTTTACGCGATTCCAGCCTGCGCGAAGCCGCTCTAATGCAGCCAGCCGGACAGGATGGCCAGCATCAGCAACGCGACAATGTTGGTGATCTTGATCATCGGGTTCACCGCCGGGCCGGCCGTGTCCTTGTACGGGTCACCCACCGTGTCGCCGGTCACGGCTGCCTTGTGCGCCTCCGATCCCTTGCCACCGTGGTTGCCTTCCTCGATGTACTTCTTCGCGTTGTCCCAAGCGCCGCCGCCCGAGGTCATCGAAATGGCCACGAACAGCCCGGTGACGATCGTGCCCAGCAGCATCGCCCCCAACGCGGCGAACGCCGCGGCTCGGCCGGCAATCACGTCAATGATGATCCACAGCAGGATCGGCGCCCCGATCGGCAGCAGCGACGGCAGGATCATCTCGCGAATCGCCGACTTGGTCAGCAGGTCGACGGCCTTGCCATACTCCGGCTTGCCGGTGCCCTCCATGATGCCTGGAATGTCACGGAACTGGCGGCGGACCTCAACCACCACCGACCCCGCGGCACGTCCCACCGCGGTCATGCCCATGGCGCCAAACAGGTATGGAAGCAGGCCGCCGATGAACAGGCCGATGACGACAAACGGGTTCTGCAGCGCGAAGTCAACATGCAGCGCCGGGAAGTAATGCGCCAGATCCTGCGTATAGGCAGCGAACAGCACCAGCGAGGCCAGCCCGGCGGAACCGATCGCATATCCCTTGGTCACCGCCTTCGTCGTGTTGCCCACGGCGTCCAGCGCGTCGGTCGTCACCCGCACCTCGGCCGGCAGGTCGGCCATCTCGGCGATGCCGCCGGCATTGTCGGTTACCGGGCCATAGGCGTCCAGCGCGACGATCATGCCAGCCAGCGACAGCATGGTGGTGGCCGCCACGGCGATACCGAACAGGCCCGCAACCATGTAGGTGAACACAATGCCGACGCTGATGACGATCACCGGCAGGGCCGTTGCCTCCATTGAGATCGCCAGGCCCTGGATGACGTTGGTGCCATGCCCGGTGGTGGAGCTTTGCGCGATCGAGCGCACCGGGCGGTACTCCGTCGCGGTGTAATACTCGGTAATCACCACGATCAGCCCAGTGACGACCAGCCCGGCCAGTGCGCAGACGAACAGGTCCCAGCCGTTGACCGTGCCGCCGCCCACCATCGGTAGCGGCGTCGCGACGCCGACGGCAATCAGGATGATCAGGGCGATGCCGACGACAGACAGGCCCCCGGTGACGATCAGGCCCCTGTACAGCGCCTTCATGATCCCATTGTCGGCGCCCAGACGCACGAAATAGGTGCCGGCGATCGAGGTCAGGATGCAGATCGCGCAGATGCCCAACGGCAGCATCAGCAGCGCGTCGCGGACCGCTCCGGTAAAGAAGATGCCAGCCAGCAGCATGGTGGCGACGATGGTGACGGCATAGGTCTCGAACAGGTCGGCCGCCATGCCGGCGCAGTCGCCGACGTTGTCGCCCACGTTGTCCGCGATCACCGCGGGGTTGCGGGGGTCGTCCTCCGGGATGCCGGCCTCGACCTTGCCGACCAAGTCGGCGCCCACGTCCGCGCCCTTGGTGAAGATGCCGCCGCCCAGCCGGGCGAAGATCGAGATCAGCGAGCCGCCAAAGCCAAGTGCCACCATCGCCTCCAGCACCTTGCGCAACTGGTCGTCGTCCAGTTCCCCGCCATAGCCGCGGCGCAGCACGAAGTAGTAGCCGGCAACCCCCAGCAGGCCGAGGCCGACGACCAGCATGCCGGTGATGGCGCCGGCTTTGAAGGCGACGTCCAGCCCGGCAGCCAAACCTCTGCGGGAGGCTTGGGCGGTACGTACATTGGCGCGGACTGAGACGTTCATGCCGACATACCCGGCCGCGGCCGACAGGATCGCGCCGACGGCGAAGCCGATGGCGGTGTGTAAACCCAGCACCAGATAGAGCAGGATCAGGATGACCACGCCGACCAGGCCGATCGTGGTGTATTGGCGGTTCAGGTAGGCGCGCGCACCCTCCTGCACGGCGGCCGAGATCTCCTGCATGCGGGTGGTTCCGGCATCCGCTGCCAGCACCTGCCGGCCGGTGATCAGTCCATAGACCAGCGCCGCGAGGCCACACACGATGATCAGAACTTGCGCCACGGTCATAAAGGTTTTCCCCTCCTCGTTATTGCTTCAGGCCAGGCCACCGATTTGGGACGTGGCGGGGTCTTGGACGCGGCGTATGCCAGAACCGCGGCCATCCGGCAAACCTCGGGGTCGATCAGATTGGTTGCGTCAGGTCACCGCCGGCACGCGGCAGGATCCGCGTCATTTTGGCACGGGACGATGGCTCAGCGCAGGGCTGCAGCCACCTCTTGCTCCGTCGGGAAGCGCCCTGTGGCCTTCTTGGAGAAGGCGAGGCGCCCGTTGACGGTGATCTCGAACACCCCGCCGCCGCTCTTGCGCAGGACAACCTGTGCGGCGGGCTGGGTCTTCACGATCAGTTCCCGTACCGCGATGGCACGCGGTTCATAGCCTCACATCCCGCAGTATTCGATCTCTATCCGCATCTTTTGAGCATCCTTGGTTGGGTTGGTTGCAATTCCAGCTTGGCATCGATGGCAAGGATGGGCAAGAAAGACGCATCACCTGGGTGCAGGCCATGACCGACAACCGTATTGTCCCCGTTATTCTTTCAGGCGGTTCCGGCACACGGCTCTGGCCGGTCTCGCGGGAAAGCTTTCCGAAGCAGCTCTGGCCCCTGGTGTCGCAGCGAACCATGATGCAGGAGACAGCGTTGCGCGCCGCCGCGCCGGCATTCGCGCCGCCGCTGGTGGTGTGCAACAACGAACATCGTTTCCTGATCGCCGAACAACTGCGTGAGGTGGGCATCCTCGACGCCCGCATCGTGCTGGAGCCGGTGGGCCGCAACAGCGCACCGGCGATCACCGCGGCCGCGGTCCTTGCGGCCGAGGACGACCCTGGCGCTGTGCTGTGGATGATGGCGGCTGACGCTTCGATCGCCGACAACGCCGCGCTGGACGTCGCCTTGCAGGCGGCGGCTGGCGCTGCACGCGACGGTCAGGTGGTAACGTTCGGCATGAAGCCCACCGCGGCGGAGACTGGATACGGCTATATTGAGATTGGTGCGCCTTTGGCCGGCACCGGCGGCGTCTACAGCGTCGCCCGCTTTCTCGAAAAGCCGGATAAGGCCACCGCTGCCCGTTTGGTCGCCGACGGACGGCATCTTTGGAACTCCGGCATGTTCGTCTTCACGGCTCGGACCTTGCTGGAGGAGATGGAGCGTTACGCGCCAGAGGTGCTGCGCGCCGTGCGTCAGGCGGTGGCCGAGCGCAGCGACGACCTGGACTTCATCCGGCTGGGTGCGCAGGCCTTTGCCGCGTGTCCGTCGATCAGCATCGACTACGCGGTGGCGGAACAGACCCAGCGCGCGGCCGTGGTGCCGGCCGACCTCGGCTGGTCGGATGTCGGCAGTTGGAATGCGCTGTGGGAACTCGGGACGAAGGATCAGGACGGCAACGTGGCGCTGGGCGATGTCGTGCTGCAGGGGACCGAGAATTGCTATGTGCGCAGCGACGGCATGCTGGCGGCCGTGGTGGGTCTGAAGGATGCGGTCGTGGTGGTCACTGAGGATGCCGTGCTGGCGACCCATCGCGACCAGGCGCAGGATGTCAAGAAGATCGTCGAGCAACTGAAGGCCGCGGGGCGCCCCGAAGCCGTGGCCCACAACCGCGCCTATCGCCCATGGGGCTATTATGAAGTCCTGATCCAGGGTGAACGTTTCCAGGTCAAGCGGATCGTCGTGACCCCTGGGCGGCAGCTCTCGTTGCAAAGCCATTTCCACCGCGCGGAGCACTGGGTGGTGGTGAATGGCACGGCCAAGGTGACGCGTGACGCGGAAACCCTGATCGTGCGTGAGAATGAGAGCGTCTATCTCCCTCTTGGCTGCGTGCACCGGCTGGAGAATCCCGGCCGCATCCCCCTGACCCTGATTGAGGTCCAGTCCGGTGCCTATCTGGGCGAGGACGACATCGTCCGCCTGCAGGACACCTACGGTCGGGTATAGCGCAGGATCGTCTCAGGTTTCTCGGTACGCCTGGTGACCAAAGGGTTATGGAACACCGCGGCGGGCAAGTGGCTCGATGAACTGCGGTTCGGTGTCCCAGGGAAACAGGATCCAGGTATCCTGGGAAACCTCGGTGACAAAGCTGTCGACGGCAGGCCGGCCGGCCGGCTTGGCATAGACGCAGGCGAAATGGGCGTTCGGCAGCAGCATCCGGACCACCCTAGCCGTGGTGCCGGAGTCAACCAGATCGTCGACGATCAGGAAACCAGATCCGTCGCCGGCCGCCGCGGGGGGCTTGGTGACGACCGGTTCGCCGCGTTGCTCGTTCTGATAGGTAACGACGCAGACGCTCTCGACCAGCCGCAGGTCAAGTTCCCGCGCGATGATGGCCGCCGGAATCAGCCCGCCGCGGCTGATCGCGACGATGCCTTGAAACGTGCCAAGCCCCATCAGCCGCCACGCCAAGGCCCGAGCGTCGCGGTGCAGTTGGTCCCAGGTCACCGTGTAGTAGTGTGTTGCCATAGTCTTTTGTCCACGGAAACGGCCTGACGTTGCAAGCAGGTTTCAGCCGGCGCAATTCCTGGCCTCCGGCCGCATCGGAGATAGTGACATTTTGGTCTACACCGTCTTTGATGCACAGATGGACGGTCCCGCATCCTTGCTTAAAGCCGAGGCAATCAACCCATTCCGCCTCCTGGCGGCAGAACGGCCGTTCGCACCGGTGATTTTCACTTCAGCACATTCCGGGCGCGCCTACTCGCCCGATCTGATGCCCGGCGTACGGCTGTGTGCCCACAGCCTGCGCCGCAGTGAGGATTGCTTCGTCGACGACCTGTTCGCCGCCGCCCCGGCGCATGGCGCCCCGCTGCTGGCAGCGAACTTCCCTCGCGCCTTCTGCGATGCCAATCGTGAAGCGTGGGAGCTGGATCCCGGCATGTTCTTCGACCGGCTGCCGAACTGGGTGAACACCACAAGCTCCCGCGTCAGCGCCGGCTTGGGAACGATCGCCAAGGTGGTTGCCTCCGGCGAGCCGATCTATGCGACAAAGCTGCCATTCGCAGAGGCGGAACGGCGTATCTTCACCTACTGGCAGCCGTTTCATGATACGCTGGCTCGGCTTATCGAGGAGATGAAGACCCGCTTCGGCTACTGCCTGCTGATCGATTGCCACTCCATGCCCTCCACCGGGCATGGCAAGCGGCCCGGCGGGCGCCCGATCGATTTCGTGCTGGGCGACCTGCATGGCGCGGCCTGCGCCTCCCGTGTCACCCGGGCAGCCGAGGTGGTGCTGAGCAGCAAGGGATATCTGGTCCGCCGCAACGATCCCTATGCCGGCGGTTACATCACCCGCCACTACGGCCGGCCGGCAAATGACGTGCATGTGCTGCAGATCGAGGTCGCCCGGTCCCTGTACATGGATGAGGACCGGCTGGAACGGCTGTTTGCCTTCTCATTCATCCAGCAGCAGATCACCGGTCTTATTATTGAGCTGACGCGGCAGGTGCACGACCTGATCGGCTGATACGTTCAGGTCAGACCAGATGAACGCAGGGAAGGCAGCCAAATGACCGATGTTGTTGTCACGCAGGCCGGACCGGTGCTGGAAGTCATGTTCAACCGGCCCCACAAGAAGAACGCCATCACTGCGGCAATGTACGCCGCCGTGGTGGCGGCGTTCCATCACGCCGACGCCGATCCGGCGGTCCGCGTCGTGCTGCTCGGCGGGGTAGGCGACACCTTTACCGCCGGCAACGACATCGGCGATTTCCAGTCGCGTGCGGCGGCCGAGGACCCGGTGGATGGCTCCGCGTTCCTGACCGCGCTGTCCTCGTTGACCAGGCCGCTGGTGGCCGCCGTCAACGGCCCGGCAATCGGTGTCGGCACAACGATGCTGGCGCATGCGGACCTGGTGGTCGCGGCCCGCTCCGCCCGGTTCGTGATGCCGTTCACCAGCCTGGGTCTGGTGCCGGAGGCAGCCAGCTCCTTGCTGTTCCCCCGGCTGGTCGGCCACCAGCGTGCCAGCGCGCTGCTGCTGCTGGGTGAAGCGCTGGATGCGCCGACCGCGCAGGAATGGGGTCTGGTCAACCAGGTCGTCGCCGCGGAGGAGTTGATGGACACCGCCCGCGCTTTGGCGGCCCGGCTGGCGGCGCTGCCGCCCGAGGCCGTGCGGCTGACCAAGGCACTGATCAAGCACGGCCAGGCCGACGTGCCGGGACGCATCGCCGAGGAACTGGCGCTGTTCCGCCAGCGGCTGCGCTCGCCCGAGGCGGCGGAGGCGTTCCAGGCGTTCGTGGAAAAGCGCCGGCCCGACTTCTCCCGGTTCTCATGAAGGTGGTCGAACGCTGGCGCCGATCTTGCTATCTTTAGAGCCGGCAGCAGAGGCAGGACGGCATGCAGATCGGCGTTTTCATTCCCATCGGCAACAATGGCTGGCTGATCTCAGAGAACGCACCGCAATACTGGCCCAGCTTCAGCCTGAACAAGACGGTGACGCAGACGGCGGAGCACTACGGCCTGGACTTCGTGCTGTCGATGATCAAGCTGCGTGGCTTCGGCGGCAAGACCGAGTTCTGGGACCACAACCTGGAATCGTTCACGCTGATGGCCGGCTTGGCGGCGGTGACGAAGCGCATCAAGCTGTTTGCCACCTGTGCCACCCTGGCGATTCCACCCGCGATCGCCGCGCGCATGGCCTCGACCATCGATTCCATCTCTGACGGGCGCTTCGGGCTGAACCTGATCACCGGCTGGCAGAAGCCGGAGTATTCCCAGATGGGCCTATGGCCGGGTGACGAATACTTCGGCCGCCGCTACGACTATGTCTCTGAATACATCCAGGTCATGCGTCAACTGTGGGAGACCGGGCATTCCGACTTCCAGGGCGCCTTCTTCCGCATGCAGGACTGCCGCTTGAGCCCCCGCCCGCAGGCGCCGATGAAGATCATCTGCGCCGGCCAAAGCGAAGCCGGCATGGCCTTCTCGGCGCAATACGCCGACTACAACTTCTGCTTCGGCAAGGGCGTCAACACCCCGGTGGCCTTCGCACCCACCGTGGCCAAGCTGACCGCGGCGAACCAGAAGGCCGGACGGGACGTACGCGCCTATGCCCTGTTCATGATCATCGCCGATCAGACCGATGCCGCCGCCCGCGCGAAGTGGGAGCATTTTAAGGCCGGCACCGATCAGGAGGCGGTGCGTTGGCTGGTGCAGCAGTCGGATGCCGACAAGGCCTCCGGCAAGGACACCAACGTGCGGCAGATGGCCGATCCGGTCTCTGCCGTGAACATCAACATGGGCACGCTGGTCGGCTCCTACGCAACGGTCGCCCGCCTGCTGGATGAGGTGGCGACGGTGGCTGGCTGCGACGGCGTGCTGCTGACCTTTGATGACTTCATCAGGGGAACGGAGGATTTCGGCGCCCGCATCCAGCCGCTGATGCAATCGCGCCGCCATGTGGAGGTTGCCTGATGAACGTGTCTGTCCCCACGGGCTACACGGCCCCTGATTCGCGCAGCGAAAGCGTCACCCTGCCGGCCCGGCCGGAGCCGCTGCGGCTGAAGCCCAGCGAGACCGCGGTGATCGTCGTCGACATGCAGAACGCCTATGCCTCGGAAGGCGGCTACATCGACATCGCCGGCTTCGACATCGCCGGCGCCCCCGCGGCCATCGCCAAGACAAAGGCGGTGATCGAGGCGGCGCGGGCCGCCGGCATCACCGTGGTGTTCTTTCAGAACGGCTGGGATAAGGATTATGTCGAGGCCGGCACCACCGCCTCACCCAATTGGCACAAGTCGAACGCGCTGAAGACCATGCGCACGCGGCCAGAGCTGGCGGGCACGCTGCTGGCCAAGGGCACCTGGGATTATGCCATCGTCGACGCGCTGACGCCGCAGCCGGGCGACATCCTGATCCCGAAGACACGCTACAGCGGCTTCTTCAACACCGGCACCGACAGCGTGCTGCGCGCACGCGGCATCCGCAACCTGGTGTTCACCGGGATCGCCACCAACGTGTGCGTCGAATCGTCGCTGCGGGACGCCTTCCACCTCGAGTATTTCGCCGTGGTGCTGGAGGATGCGACGCATCACGCCGGCCCCGCCTTCGTGCAGCAGGCGGCGATCTACAACATCGAGAAGTTCTTTGGCTGGGTCTCGACCGTCGCCGATTTCTGCGGCGCCATCGGCCAGACCGCCCCATCCTTCAGCAACCCGTCCTCCAGCAAATAGGGTTCCGTCATGCCGAAAAGCATCGTTCTGCCGCCGGGCACCAGCACGCCCATCGCACCCTTCTCACCAGGGACGATGGCCGACGGCGTGGTCTACGTCTCTGGCACGCTGCCGTTCGACAAGGACAACAACGTGGTTCATGTCGGGGACGCGGCGGCGCAGACGCGCCATGTGCTGGAGACGATCAAGTCGGTGATCGAGACCGCGGGCGGCACGATGGCGGATGTGACGTTCAACTCCATCTTCATTCGTGACTGGGCCGACTATGCCGCGCTGAACAAGGTCTACGCCGAGTATTTTCCGGGCGACAAGCCGGCACGGTTCTGCATCCAGTGCGGCCTGGTGAAGCCCGATGCGCTGGTGGAAATCGCCACCATCGCGCACGTCGGAAAGAAGTAGCCGCACGGTGCACCACGAGATCCACGGCCAGGGCAGGGACGCGCCGGCCGTCGTGCTGTCCTCCGGCCTGGGCGGCGCGGCGCACTACTGGACGGAGCAGATCCCCACCCTGGCGCGGCGGTTCCGGGTCATCGCCTATGACCAGTTCGGCACCGGGCGCAGCAGCGGCACCGTGCCCGACGGATATTCCGTCGCGGCGATGGCGCAGGAGCTTGGCGGCCTGCTGGACGAGCTGGGCGTGCAACGCTGCCACTTCATCGGTCATGCCCTGGGCGGGCTGATCGGCCTGCGGCTTGCGTTGGACCGGCCCGCGCTGCTGCACCGCATGGTGGCGGTGAACGCCTGGGCCAGGACCCACCCGCACACGCTGCGCTGCTTTGCCATCCGCAAGAGCCTGCTGCTGGACACCGGCATCGCCGCCTATGTCCGGGCGCAGCCGCTGTTCCTATACCCGGCGTCGTGGCTGGCGGACCGCCAGGACTGGCTGGATGCGCAGGATGCCGCCGGCATCGCGCACTTCCCGCCGGTGCAGAACGTGCTGCGGCGGATCGGCGCGGCCGAGGCCTTCGACATGAGCGCTGCGGTGTCCCGGATCGCCACGCCGACCCTGGTGGTCGCGACGCGGGACGATGTGCTGGTGCCGTGTGGCTGCTCCGTCTCGCTGGCCGACCAGTTGCCGCACGCGCAGCTATGCTTGCTCGACCACGGCGGCCATGCCTGCAACATCACTGATCCTGCCGGGTTCGACACGCTGGTCGGCACCTTCCTGGCCGACTAGAGCGTGATCCGAGCAGGTGGCATCACCGGAACGGTGAATCACGCGATCAAACAATGAGTTAGAGCGGGGTCCGTGAGCCAAGGCGAACGGAAACCGCTCTAACGGAGACCGACATGTCTGCTCACTCGCGCAGACTGGAATCACGCTCTGGAACCGCTCTATCGGGCCGGAACCGCCGCTGCATCCGGCGCCGGCGCCGGTTCACCCGGTCTGTCGACAGCCAGTGGCAGCCTCAGCGCGGCGACAACCAGCAGGCCATGCAGTCCGCACAGCAGGCCGAAGGCGGCTGTAAAGGCTTCCGAGGCCGCGCCGGCGTGGGGGATCATGGCAAGCCTCCAGCCCAGGAAACTCGCAAGCAGCGTCGTCATCGTTGGACCGCCCAGCCGCTGCACGATGTTCATTGCACTGGTCGCCATGGCCAGATCCGGCTTTGCCACCGCGGCATAGGCCGCGGTGATCGACGGCAGGCCGATCGCGCCCATGCCCATCCCCCGCGCGAACAGCGCCGCCGACAGGACCATCACCACCAGGCCATGGCTCGCCAGGTACACAAGCGGCAGTACGCCCATCAGAGCAATTAAGGCCCCTGACGTCACCAGCCGGCGGATGCCGAACCGCTCGATCAGCCTTCCCATCAGCGGGTAGGAACACATCATGCCGAGACCCAACGGCATCATCAGCCATCCCGTCCGGCTGGGCGACATCCCGCATTGCCGGATCAGGTAGATCGGCACCAGCATCTGCCCGGCGAACATCACGCCGTTGGCCAGGAACATGGTCACAAGCGAAGCCGAGAAGACCTTCCCCTGCAGGATGCGCAGGTCGATCAGGGCCGCATCGCCTTTCCGCCTGGCACTTACATAGAACAGCGCGAACATCATCAGCGAGATAATCAGAGCCCCGCTCCCGGACCGTTCCCCCAGATGGTCTGATCCGTAGAGAAACAGCACCAGACCTGGTGAGAGCAGGGCCAGACCAGTGAAGTCCAGGCTCCGGCGCCGCCTCTCCTCGCCGTTGCCAGCCAGGAACAGCGCCGCCAGCACGAAGCCAGCCAGTCCGATTGGAAGGTTGACCAGAAACAGCCAGCGCCACGAGGCGAACTGCAGGATGGCACCGGCAATCGCCGGCCCCAGCAGCGGCGCCAGCAGGATCGGTATGGCAGCAACGCTCAACACCTTGGCGAACTGCCTGCCCGCAGCCCGAGCAAGGGTCATCTGCGCCATCGGCGCGAGCAGTCCGCCGCTCATGCCCTGCAGCACCCTGAATCCGATCAGCGTGGCCGCCGACCCCGCCAGCCCGCACAGCAACGAGGTCAGGGTGAAGCTGGCGAAGCACCAGAGGTACAGCGCCTTGATGCCGATGCGGTCGACCAGCCAGCCGTTCAGCGGCAGCATCAGCGCCAGGGCCAGCAGGTAGCCGCTGGTCACCCATTGCACCGTCGCAAGGCTGCTGTGCAGATCCACGGCCAGGCTCGACAGCGACACGTTGACAACGGTGGCGTCAAGCTGCGCCATGAACGCCCCCAGCAACGCGACGGTGGCGACCTTCCAGATCCGCGGATCAAGGCGCTCCGCCTGCCCGGCGTCAGACTTCGGTGCTGGCATGGGACGAACCGGTCAGTGCCCGCATCAGGCCGCCTTCGCCCGCGGCAGGCCAAGGATGTCCTCGACCGTTCCAGTCTCGCCAAGACGCGGGAACACCTTCGCCACCATCAGGCCATGCAGCTCGGCATCCAGGTCGGTTATGGTCCCCTTCTGCAGGTCGATGACGACAAGCGCCGTCTGAGGATCGAGTGTGTTGACAGCCATGACAACTCCTGGCGTTTCGGGTGCGTATCCTGGACCGGCTGGGCCGTCTGGTCAGGATTCGGCAATGCGCCGCAGCAAGCTGACAGCGCGGGCCAGATCGTCCTGCTGTTCAGGCGACAGGGTCTTGGTGATGGCTTGGGCCAGCCAGTCCTCTCGCGCCAGCCGGCCGGCCTGGATGCGTTCGCGGCATGCCAACGTCAGGGAAAGCAGCGTCTGACGCCCGTCTTTCGGGTCGGGTGCTCCATGGACCAGCCCCGCCGCCTCCAGCGCCGCGACGTTGGCGCCCATCGATTGTGGGCGCATCCCCTCCTCGCGTGCCAGCGCCGTCACCGTCGCCGGCCCATCCCGGTCCAGCCGGACCAGGATCGCGGTCTGCGACGCCGTCAGGTCGCCGAGATGCGCCCGATCCTGCATCCGGCGTTTAAGCTGGCCGATCAGCACGCGCAGCTCACTGGCAAGCGCGCTTGCGCGGGCGGTCGACTGGCTCTGCGTAACCATCGTCATCACGCTGGAATAGTAGATACGAAGTTAACTGTCAAGTTGCCTTCATATCTGATGCCGGCATAATGGTTTCGGCAGGCATCCCGCAGTTCAACAGCAAGGGCAAAGTCACTCAGCGCAACGCTCGGCACCGGCCGTCCATGACCCGGTCCTTACCGCCGGCGCGGGTGACGCATTACTCCGCCGCGGCCTCGTGCATGGTGATCGCCATCGGATGGAACTCCGCATAACGGGCGCAGTAGAACAGGATGCCGGCGACCGCGAGGTAGGATACCGCCACGGTCGGTGACTGGCCGACGCCGATGCCGTCCGCCCCATGGATGAAGCCAAAGAATGTCAGGATCGACCCTGCCAGCGCGAACGCCGCCGCCTTCTCGAACGCCCGGTCGATGATGAACACGGTGACCGCGCCCAGGATGATGCCGGCCAGTGTCGCCCCGCCGCCCAGCGTCGCCAGCCCATCATACAGCACGCCCACCTGCGCCAGCTTGGCCGACCCGATGGCCGCCACATTGGTGCCCGCCGCACCCAACGCATTGTCGATCTGCGTCTTGCCCCACTCGGCGATCTGCGGCAGCAGCGCCAGCACGATCGCCGGCGCATGCCGGTGCGGCGATTCCTGGAACGCCTGGGAACCGATCAGCATTCCGATGTACAGCAGGATCGGCAGGATCGCCACCACCGGAATCAGCGCGCTGATCACCGCGATGATGCCGAACCACGTCAGCACCAGCACGGTCAGCCCGGTCATCGCCGAGTAGCCGATCCGCCCGCCCATCGCCTTCCACCCCGGGTGCCCGATGTAGACCGCGTTGATGAACGGGTTGCCCAGCAGGCAGCCGATCAGGCTGATGACACCGTCTGCCGTCAGCACCCGCGTCGTCGGGAAGCTGTCACCCGCCGCCGCGGCGCTCTCGACGTTGTCCAATGCCTCGATCAGGTCATAGATGCCGAACGGGATCGCCGTGACCAGGATGACGCCCAGGTACTTGAAGCCGTCAAAGGCATAGCCGACCGCCGGCAGCGGCACCGAAAAGCCGAAGTTCGACACCGAGGCCGCCAGCTTCGTCAGCGTCAGATCGCCATAGCCCAGCCCCAGCGCGGTGGAGCCCCAGGCGATGACCGTCCCCACCGCGATCGCCACCAGGCCGCCCGGAACGTCGCGGAAGTACCGCACGCCGCCGAACCAGTTGGCCAGGATCACCGCGAAGCACACCACGCCGATCACCGGGGTGGTAAAGACCTGCGCCGCCGGGCTCATGGAGATGAAGGTGATCGAGATCCCGGCCAGCGAGCCCAGCAGCGCCGCGCGCGGCGTGATCTTGCGGATATACGGGCCGATGAACCCGCCGGCCATCAGGACAAAGCTCTGGATGAACACCCAGGTCAGCCCGGCCTCCCAGGCCTGGATGGGGTCGTTCGTCGCCAGCTTGATCGGCAGCATCACGACAAACGTCACCACGAACATGTGCGGCACGCTGATGCCCGACGGCAGCGCGCATACATCCGTCCGCCCGGTCTTGCGCGCCAGGTTCCAGGCCAGGAACGCGTAGTACCCGGTGCTGAGGCACAGCATTAGGCCCAGCGCCGGCAGGATCCGGCCGAACACCAGCGCATCCGGCATCTTCAGCACGAAGCGCAGCAATCCGGTCAGCACCAGGACGTTCACCAGGATGTTGGTGCCGAAGCCGAACAGGGCGTTCCAGTCGCCCGGCACCCAGAACCGAGGACGGCCGGCGATTGCTGCATTCGCGCTCATGCTGCCGCTCCTTTCATCAGTTCGCCGCTTGGCACGCCACTCCCCGCCAGCGCCTGGATGACCGCGGCCGAAGCTGCGACCCAGCCGAAGATGCCGCCCTGCGCGGCGATCATGCGCAGCCCCATCTCATGGAACTCCGGGAAGTAGGAGCCGCAGCAGTCGGCCACCACCAGGCAGTCATAGCCGCGGTCGTTGGCCTCCCGCACGGTGGTGTTGACGCACACCTCGGTAGTGACGCCGGTGACGACCAGTTGGGTGATGCCGCGGTTCCGCAGGATGGCGTGCAGGTCGGTGGCAAAGAACGCACCCTTGCCCGGCTTGTCGATCACCGGTTCGCCGGCCGCGGGATAAAGCTCTGGGATGATGTCGTGGCCGGCTTCTCCCCGCACCAGGATGCGGCCCATCGGGCCAGGGTCGCCGATGCAGGTTGCGCTGCGGCCGCGGACCTTCTTCGCCGGCGGCAGGTCCGCGAGGTCCGGGCGGTGGCCCTCGCGGGTGTGGATCACCAGCCCGCCAGCGGCGCGCCACGCCGCCAGCAGGGCCCGGTTCGGTGCTATGGTGCGGCGCAATTGAGAAACATCATTGCCGAGCATGGCACCGAAACCGCCGGGCTCCAGGAAGTCACGCTGCATGTCGATGATCAGCAGCGCTGCAGTCGCAAGGGACAACGTGTATTCGTAGGGTTTGGCGTCAATCTGCATTGTGCCCCCAACGCGGGATTTGACTTTCCGCATGCAAACCGGGGGCCATGGTTAACGTTGTGTCATACTTCAGCGACTCCGGTTTCGGATTGGGCCGCTTCGGACCGCAGGAAGGCGACCAGCGTGTCCAACATCCGGTGCCGCCGCAGCGGTCTGCGGCGCAGCACGAACACCCAGGACGCCGGCCTTGACAGCTCCGGGCGCAACCGGACCAGGCGGCCGGCCTCCAGGTCCGCGGCGATCAACGGCGTGCGGCCCAGCGCGAGGCCGGCGCCGCCGATCGCTGCGGCCATCACCTGGTTGAAGCTGCTGAAGCGGACGACCCTCTGCCCTACACGATCGGCCAGTCCAAGCTCCGCCGACCAGGTCGGCCAGTCGATCTCGGGACTGTTGTCATGCGCCTCTTGCAGCAACAGGCATGTTTCGATCCCCCGCTCGGCCTGCGCGTAAAGTGCCGGGCTGCAAACCGGGAAAACGCGCTCGCGAAACAGCACGGTGTCATCGGCACGAAGTGCCGATTGCTTGACGTTGGCGATGACCAGATCAACGTCATGGGACGAAAAGTCCGGAACGTCGTCTTGCACCGCGTGAACCGGGGTCTGCGGATACAGCGCGGAGAACTCAGCCAGACGTCGTGCCAGCCACATCACGGAAAATGCCGGATTGGCCGCGATCGTGAGGGGCGGCGGCAGCCCCCGCAGCTCCGCGCAGGCGTCGTGCAGCAGATCGAGCGCCTCGACCGTGGCGGTCAACAGGCGATGACCCGCCGGCGTGACGCGGACGCCGCCGGTCCCGGTGCTGCGCTCCAGCAGCCGGACGCCGAGCCTGTCCTCAAGGCCGCGGATCTGATGGCTGACGGCGCTGGTGGAGACATTCAGCTCCGCTGCCGCGCGCGCAAAACCGCCGCGCCGGGCGGCAGCCTCGAACGCGCGCAGGGTTGCCAAGGGAGGAAGCACATCCATACGGTATCCTAAATCGCTCAACACCCTTTGAGGAACATTCTTTTGCCCGCAAGCCCTGACCGGCCCAGGGTGAGTCTGACCGGGCTTTTTCGCGTTTGTGCTGTCCCGCAACACCGTGGGCTTCATCGCCGGCAGATGGTCAGGGACCGTTAGAACGATGCATTTCGACCTCAAGCTATGGCACATGACCGCGGGCCAGCGCAGCCGCGTTGCCATCTCCGCCGCGCTGGGTCTGCTGGCCCTGGCCGCCGGGATCGCCCGCTTCGCCTTCCTGGGCAGCTTTCTCGCAGGTGTCTTCCGCGACTCGCCAAGCGGGCTGCCTCTCGCCGCGGCGGCCGTCGCCATCCTGCTGCGCGCCTGGCTCGACCACCGCCGCACCATGATCGCCCACCGCACCGCCGCCGCCCTGCAGGAAGCGCTGCGCGGGCGCCTGTTCGACAAGACCATCGCCCTGGGCCCAGCCTGGTTCGGCGCCGAGCGGACCGGCGGGGTAATGCTGTCGATGGTGGACGGCGTGGAGCAGTTGCAGTCGTTCTTCGGCCAGTACCTGCCGCAGGTCACCATCGCCGTGTTCGCGCCGCTGGCGATTTTCGCCTTCATCGCCTGCTGGGACATCCCCGTCGCGCTGGTGATGCTGGCCGCCGCCCTGTTCACCCTGATCCTGCCGGCCAGCGTGCATCGCGCCACCGTCAAGGCCTCACGCGCCCGCCAGTCCGCCTTCAAGTCGTTCGGCGAGGAGTTCCTTGATGCCATCCAGGGCCTGCCCACGCTGAAGGCGTTCGGTCAGAGCAGGGCCTATGGCCAGATGTTGGCAGCCAAGGCGCGGGCGCTGTCGGACAGCACGTTCTGGGTGCTGTCGCTGAACGTGATGACCCGCGGCTTTACCGACCTGGGCACCGCCCTGGGGTCCGCCGCCGCCCTGGCGCTGGGCGCCTGGCGCGTCCGCCATGGTGAAATGAGCCTGGAGGCGCTGCTGATCGTGCTGATGGCCGGCACCGAGATCTTCCGCCCGCTGCGTGATCTGCGCAGCGTGCTGCACCAGGGGATGAACGGCCAGGCTGCCGCCGCCGGGATCAACGCGTTGCTCGACACGCCCGTGGCGCATGTTAGCGGCCGTCCCGCCGCGGGCCTCGTGCCAGAGATCGTCTTCGACAACGTCGCCTTCGCCTATCCAGGTGGCCGCCGTCCGGCCTACACCGGCCTGGGGCTGCGCATCGCCGCCGGTGAGCGTGTCGGCATCGTCGGCCCAAGCGGCTCCGGCAAGTCCACCATCGTTCGGCTGCTGGCGCGGCTGCACGAACCCCAGGGCGGCAGCATCCGCATTGGCGGGCAGGATCTGCGCACGCTGGACCCGGCCCAGCTTCGCGGCATGATCGCCGTCGTTTCTCAGGATACCTACCTGTTCCACGGCACGGTGGAGGAGAATCTGCGGCTCGGCCGGCCTGATGCAACGGACGGCGAAGTGGTTGCCGCGGCCACGGCGGCCAACGCCCACGGCTTCATCACCGGCCTGCCCGACGGCTACCGCACCTTGATCGGAGAGCGTGGCACCAGCCTGTCCGGCGGCCAGCGCCAACGGCTGGCGATTGCCCGCGCGCTGCTGCGGGATGCGCCGATCCTGGTGCTGGATGAGGCGTTGTCCTCGGTCGACGCCGAGAACGAGGCGATCATCCAGCAGGCGCTGGACCGGCTGATGACCGGCCGCACCACCCTGATTCTGGCGCACCGGCTGTCCAGCGTGATTGACGCCGACCGGATCCTGGTGCTGCAGGACGGCGCCGTGGTGCAGTCCGGCGACCACCGCACGCTGATCGGGCAGGATGGACCCTACCGCGACCTGATGGCGCCGCAACTTGGAGAGCGCGAGGGCATCCTTGCCCCACCTGCTGCTGCCGAGGTGCTGGCGCAGCCGGACGCCGACACCGGGGTCGCCGTCGGCAGCCTGTCGCAGGAGGCCGCGGAGGTCACCTGGCCGCGGACCATCCGCACCCTGCTGCACGTCGTGCGGTCCTATCATGCACAGCTTGCAATCACCGTGCTGACCGGGATCGGCCGCGTCGTCGCCTTCATCGGCGTCAGCGTGCTGGGGGCGCTGGTGCTGCGGGCGGTGCGAGACGGCGCGCCGATCGGCAGCCTGGTCGCCGCGTTGCTGTTCAGCGCCCCGCTGGCCGGGCTGCTGCACTGGCTGGAGTCGTGGATCGCCCACGCCATGGCCTATGCGCTGCTGGCCGACATGCGCATCGAACTCTTCCGCAAGCTTGATGCCCTGGCCCCCGCCTATCTGCTGCGCCGGCGTTCCGGCGACCTGGTCGCGCTGGCGACCCAGGATGTGGAGACGGTGGAGTATTTCTTCGCCCACACCATCGCCCCGGCGATCGTCGCGGTGCTGGTGCCGGTCTCGGTGCTGCTGGCCATGGCTTGGCTGGCTTGGCCGCTGGCGCTGGTGCTGGCGCCCTTCCTGCTGTTTGCCGGCGCCTCACCGCTGCTCGGCCGCCAGCGCATCGACCGGCTGGGATCGGCCGCCCGCGGCGCACTGGGAATGCTGGGGGCGGCGACCACCGAAACGATCCAGGGCCTGGCGGAACTGCTGATGTTCGGCGCGGCGGACCGCCGCAGGGACAGCTTCATGGCGGCGGTGCGGAACTGTCAGGCGTTGCGGCTGAAGCTGCTGACGGATCTGTCCGTGCAGTCGGTGCTGCTGGACGCGGTGACCAGCCTCGGCGGCCTGGCGGTGGCCGCCGCCGGCGCCGTCCTGGTGGCGCACGGGATGCTGGCGCCCGGCCTGCTGCCGCTGCTGGTGCTGATCGCGGTCGCCGCGTTCCTGCCGGTCTCTGAAATCGCCCAGGTTGGCCGGCAACTGGCCGACACCATCGCCTCGGTCCGCCGGCTCGCGGTGGTGCAGTCCGAGCCGGTGGCGGTGACAGACGGGGCGAATGAGCCTGCCGGCGGAGCCGAGTTGCGGTTCGATCAGGTGGGTTTCGTCTATCCCGGCCGCCGAACCCCGGCGTTGCGCGACCTGTCCTTCACCGTCGCCGCGGGCGCCACGGTGGCGCTGGTCGGACCCTCGGGCGCCGGCAAGACGACGGTGGCAAACCTGCTGCTGCGGTTCTGGGACCCCTCCAGCGGCGTGATCCGCCTGGGCAGCGCCGACCTGCGGGACCTGACGCTTGACGGGCTGCGCCGGCAGATCGCCCTGGTGGCGCAGGACACCTATCTGTTCAACGACACACTGGAGGCGAACGTCCGGCTGGCGCGGCCGGACGCCTCGCTGCAGCAGGTGATGCAGGCACTGTCCCGAGCCGCGCTGGCCGACTTCGTCGCTGCGCTGCCGGAGGGGTTGCAGACCCGGGTGGGTGAGCGTGGTGTGCAGTTGTCCGGCGGTCAGCGGCAGCGGATCGCCATCGCCCGGGCGTTCCTGAAGGACGCTCCGCTGCTGATCCTGGATGAGGCGACCTCGCACTTGGACACCATCAGTGAGCAGGCGGTGCGCGGCGCGTTGGACAGCCTGATGGCGCACCGCACCACGATTGTCATTGCCCACCGGCTGTCGACCATTCGGGCGGCGGACCTGATCCTGGTGCTGCGCGGTGGCGCGGTGATCGAAGCCGGCCGGCACTCGGCGCTGCTGGCACAGGGTGGCTTCTATGCCCGTCTGGTGGGGCACCAGCTTGCGAGCGTTTCGGCCTGATCGCGCATTAGAGTGGCTTCGCGCAGACTGGAATCGCGCAAAAGCGCGACTCTGCGCGAGTAGCCGCGTGAAACGATGAACTGGAGCGGTTCCACCCTCGGTGGAACCGCTCTAAAGAGGGTCCGTTCGCATTGGCTTACGGACCCCCTCTAACTCAATGTTTGATCGCGTGATTCACCGCTCCGTGCGATGTCACCTCCGCGGATCACGCTCTAGTGAAATTTATTCGATTGGTAAACGATTTTTTGGGTTCCGTTGCGAGCCTGCAGCCGCTATAGTCTTCTTGGATGGGCTGGTAGCTCAGCGCCAGAGCACACGCTTGATAAGCGTGAGGTCGGACGGTTCAAATCCTCCCCGGCCCACCAACGAACGGCTTCTCGATTCGCCTCACGGCCTGCCGCCACAGGCACCGCATTTCTTGGCAGCTTGTTGATATATCGTTAGAATGCTGTTTCCGTATCATAGTGTCCATTGAAACGCCGGAGCCGGCCGGTGCTCTTCTGCCGTTCGTGCTGACGCTGCCCGTCGCGTCCTGCGCCTCATCGCCAGCGCCGAGAAATGCCGCTTGGAGAAATTCCGCGACCCATTCCGCCGGGGCTGTGCAAGCGAGAGCCCCGCTTCAACCTGAAATCAACCCATCCTAAACGTTGAAGCGGAACAGCAGCACATCCCCATCCTTGACGACGTACGCCTTGCCCTCGACACGCATCTTGCCGGCCTCCTTGGCACCCTGCTCGCCGCGGAGTGCCACGAAGTCGTCATAGGCAATCGTCTCGCAGGCGATGAACCCACGCTCGAAATCCTTGTGGATCACCGCCGCGGCCTGGGGCGCGCGCGTGCCCTTGGTGATCGTCCAGGCCCGCGTCTCCTTCGGTCCGCAGGTAAAATAGGTGACCAGCTCCAGCAGGTCGTAGCCGGCGCGGATCACCTGATCCAGCCCACTCTGCGACAGGCCCAGCGTCTCCAGGAACTCCTTGCGGTCGGCGTCAGGCAGTTGCGAGACCTCGGCTTCGATCGCCGCCGATACCACGATCGCCGGCGCACCCTGGCTCGCCGCCCACACCCGCACCCGCTCGGAAAACCCGTTGCCAATCGCCGCCGCGGCTTCCTCCACGTTGCAGACATACAGCACCGGCTTGGACGTCAGCAGTTGCAGCCGCCTGACCGCCTCCTCCTCGCCGGGCGGAATGGCGGTGCGGGCTGGCCTGCCCTGCTGCAGCGCAGCCACCAGCGGCTCCATCACCGCAACCAGGCCGATGCTCTCCTTGTCGCCGCCGCGCGCCCGCTTCTGCGCCTGGATCAGCCGTCGCTCCAGGCTGTCCAGGTCCGCCAGCATCAGCTCGGTCTCCACCACCTCAATGTCGCGCAGCGGATCGATCGAGCCCTCGACATGGGTGATGTCGCTGTCCTCGAAGCAGCGCAGCACGTGGATGATGGCATCCACCTCGCGGATGTTGGCCAGGAATTGGTTGCCCAGTCCCTCGCCTTTGGAGGCGCCGCGCACCAGACCGGCGATGTCGACGAACTCCAGGCTGGTCGGCACCACCTTGATCGACTTGCCGATCTCGGCCAGTACGTCCAGCCGCGGGTCAGGCACAGCAACCCGGCCGATGTTCGGCTCGATCGTGCAGAACGGGTAGTTCGCCGCCTGCGCCGCCGCCGTCGCGGTCAGCGCGTTGAACAGCGTGGATTTGCCGACATTGGGCAGGCCGACGATGCCGCAGTTGAAACCCATCAGTTGATGTCCTGTGTGTGCAGCGCGACCTTGCTCATGAAATCCGCATGCTTGCCGTGGGCCAGCAGATCGGCGCAGTCAGCCACCGCATCCAGCAACGGCACCAGCCACTTCCTGTCCTCGGCACCGAAGTTGCCCAGCACATAGCCCAGAACCCGGTCCTTCGTGCCGGGATGGCCGATGCCCAGGCGCACCCGCCAGTAATCCTGGCTGCCCAGCATCCGGTCCATGCTGCGCAGGCCGTTGTGCCCGGCGGCGCCACCGCCCTTCTTCACCCGCATCTTGCCCGGTACCAGGTCCAGTTCGTCATGGAACGCCACGATCGCCTCACTGGGCAGCTTGTAGAAGGCCGCCGCCTCCTGCACCGACTCGCCGGAGCTGTTCATGTAGGTCAGCGGTTTCAGCGCCAGGATCTTCTCGCCGCCAAGGCTGCCCTCCGCGGACAGCCCCTTGAAGCGGCGCCGCCACGGCGCGAAACCGTGGCGGCTGGCGATCACGTCCAGCGCCATGAAGCCGATGTTGTGCCGGTTGGCGGCCATCCCGGGCTCCGGATTGCCCAGGCCGACCCATAGCTGGGTCATGCCAAAGGCCGGGGCCGAGCCGCCGGCATCCGCGATCAGCCCTTCTTGGCGGGGGCCTTGGCCGGTGCCTTGGCTCCGCCCTTGGCCGGCGCCGCGGCGCTGGGTGCACCGGCACTGGCTTCAGCGACCACTTCAATCTTCGTCGGCGGCACTACGGTCGCCACCACGAAGTCGCGGTCGATCACCGCCTTGACGCTCTCGGTGCCCTTCAGGTCATGCCAGCGGACATTGTCGTTGAAGTCCAGCGGGCCCAGGTCGGCGGTGAACTGCTCCGGGATGTGTTCCGCGTCGCAGTACACCTCGACCGCATGGCGGACCACGTTCAGCACCGCGCCGCGCTTGATGCCCGGGCTGATGCCGTCGTTCTCGAAATGCACCGGCACCGCCACCTTGATCCGCTGGCCGCCGACCAGACGTTGGAAATCCACGTGCTCCGGCTTATCGGACACCGGATGGAACTGCACGCCGCGGATCAGCGCGCGGATCGGCCGCGGCCCCGACTTGATCTCGTACAGCCGCGACTGCCAGCCCGCTCGGGTCAGCTCCCGCACCACATCGCGCGGATCCAGCGCAATCAGCTCCGGTTCCTGCTTGCCGCCATAGATAACCGCAGGCACCTTGCCTGCGCGCCGAGTCGCCCGCGCCGCCCCCTTACCGCTTCGCGCGCGTGCCTCGGCCTCGATTGTGACAACGTTGGCCATGGTTCGCTCCTGAATGACAGAACGCCGGCCTCCAGGGGTGCCGGCGCGGGCGCGTGTTAGACCACGCACTGCCTGCGGGCAAGCGCTTTGCCGGCGCGGGCGCTTGACATCGCGTGTTCATACGTTTGCCATCCGCCTGTCATCGACCGCAGGATAGTGCCAACGCAACCGCCTGCAGGAGACAGCATGATGCTACGCAGACACGCAATTTCCGCCGGTGCCGCGGCATTCGGCCTGGGCTTGGCCGGGGTGCGGGCGCAGGCGCAGACCCTGAAGGAGTTCCGCGTCGGCATCCTGGGCGGAGAGAACACGCAGGACCGTCTGGCGCGCTACGACGCCTTCCAGAAGCTGCTGTCAGAGCATCTGAAGATGCCGGTGAAGCTGTTCCCGGCCGCCGACTACGCCGGCGTGATGCAAGGCATTGCCGCCGCCCAGCTAGAGGCTGCGGGCTTCGGCGCCTCGGGCTTCGCCGGCGCCTGGCTGGACTGCAAGTGCATCGAGCCGGTGGTGGTGCCGCAGGAGGCCGACGGTTCGACCTATTACTACTCAGTCATGGTCGTGCGGGCGGATTCCGGCATCAAGTCGCTGGCCGACATGAAGGGGCATTCGCTGGCCTTCGCCGATCCGAACTCGACCTCGGGCTATCTGATCCCCAGCGCCACGCTGAAGACCAAGGGGATCAACCTGGCGGACGGCGCCTACTTCTCCCGTACCGGCTTCGCCGGCGGGCATGAGCAGGGGGTCGTCGCGGTGCTGAACAAGCAGTACGACGCGGCGGTGACCTGGACTTCTGGCCAGGGCGAGCAATCCCAGGGCTATACCCGCGGCAACCTGCGCTCGATGGTCGACCGTAAGATGCTGAAGATGTCGGACATCAATGTCATCTGGCAGTCAGGCAAGATCCCGAACGGCCCCTGGGCGATACGCACGGCCGTTCCGGCGGACATCAAGGCGTCGTTCGCTGCCTTCCTGCTGGACCTGCCGAAGTCGCACCACCAGGTCTACAGCGACATCGAGCAAGGTGCCGGCGTCGGCTACGTCCCGGCGACCATGGCGCTGTACAAGGACATTATCGAGCTGCGGCAGGCCGAGCGCACCTCCAACCGCACCTGATCCCGGCCGCCGCCGTTTGCGCACGCGGCGCGGGCGAAGCCGTCGCCCGCCTCCGCCTTACGCCGCCCGCTGCCGGTCGGCGCGGCAGCGCATCAGCGGCTGAATCCGCTCGCCGAACGTGTCCATCCCGGCCAGGAAATCGTCGAACGTCAGCATGATGCCCTTCACGCCGGGCGTCGCCGCCACCTCGTCCAGCATCCCCGCCACCCGCGCATAGGACCCGACCAGCGTGCCCATGCTGAAGTTGATCGGCGAGGGCGCGCGCTGGATCGCCGAAGCCATGGAGGTGTCGGAAGGCGCGGTGTCCTCCGCCGTCTTGCCCAGCAGGTGCGCGATCGCACCCTTGTCGGCGCCGGCGTTGTACAGGTCCCACTTGGCCATCGCCGCCTCGTCGGTCTCATCGGCGATGATCATGTAAAGCACATAAGTCCCGACATCCCGGCCGGTCTTGCGGGCATGCGCCAGCATCCGCGCGGGCACCTCCGCCCCCGCCGTCGGCGTGTTCACGCCCTGGCCGAAGGCGAAGTTGTAGTCGCAGTACTGCGCGGCGAACTGCATGCCGCGGTCGCTCTGCCCGGCAGCCACCATCTTGATCGGCTGCGCCGGGCGCGGACTCAGCTTGCAGGCGTCCATCTGGAAGAATTCCCCCTTCAGGTCCGACTGCCCGGTCTCCCACAGCTCACGCAGCACGCGGGCGTACTCGGTGCTGTAGTCGTAGCGCTTGGAGAAATAGTCGTCCCCCGGCCACATCCCCATCTGGCTGTACTCGATCTTGTGCCAGCCAGAGACGATGTTCACCCCGAAGCGCCCGTTGGAGACATCGGCGATCGTGCTGGTCATGCGAGCCACGATCGGCGGCGGAATGGTCAGCACGGCGACGGAGGCGTACAGGCGGATCCGCGAGGTGACCGAGGCCAGCGCGGCCATCAGCGTGAAGCTCTCCAGCCCGTGGTCCCAGAACTCCGTCTCGCCGCCGAAGCCGTGCAGCTTGATCATTGACAGCGCGAAATCCAGCCCGAACCCCTCCGCCTTCTGCACCACCTGCCGGTTCAGCTCGAAGCTGGGCATGTACTGCGGGGATGTTGCGGAGATGATCCAGCCGTTGTTGTTGATGGGGATGAAGACGCCGATATCCATGGTTGCGACCCGCTCGATTTTGGTGACGCGATGAAAAAGCAAGACATGTGCCATGCGGCCGGTGTCCTGCCCCACCGGGTCCGTCGCACCAACCGCCAAGGTTGCCAATCCGCGGTTCCGGCGCGCACCATGCCTGCCGTCACGGCAGCACCCGCCGCGGCAGCCAACCCCAGCGTGCAAGGGATGAACCATGGACCTGCAGGACAAGGTCGCCGTCGTCACCGGCGGAAGCGGCGCCATCGGGTCGGCCGCGGCCAGACGCCTCGCCCATGCCGGCGCCAGGGTGGTCATCGGCTACAACAGCAGGCCCGACCAGGCCCGGGCCGTCGTCGACGCGCTGCCCGGCTCTGGCCATCGTGCGCTGCGCATCCCGATGCTTGAGACGCCGCTGATCGAGGCCGCCGCGGCGGCGGTGGCGGAAGAATACGGCCGCTGCGACGTGCTGGTGAACTCCGCCGGCTTCACCCGCATGGTGCCGCATCATGACCTGCAGGCGCTGACCGACGAGCTGATCGACGCCATCTTCGCCGCCAACGTGCGCGGCCCGTTCGCCACCATCCGTTCGTTCGTGCCACTGATGAAGCGTACGGGGGATGCGGTGATCGTCAACATCTCCTCGGTCGCGGCCATCGTCGGCACCGGCAGCAACATCGCCTACGGCGGCTCGAAGGCCGCGTTGGACACCATGGCGCTGTCGCTGGCGCGTACGCTGGGCCCGGAAATCCGCGTCCTGACCGTCTCCCCCGCCGCCGTCGATACCGCCTTCGTGCCCGGACGGACGACGGCGATGGTGGAGAAGGTGGCCGCCACCACCCCGCTGAAGCGCGTGGTCCAGGCCGACGAGGTCGCCCAGGCGGTGATGGCCGCGGTGGTCAACCTGACCTCGACCACCGGCTGGATAATCCCGGTGGACGGCGGCAAGTTGGTCGGCTGAGGTTGGCCTGCGCGCCAACCCCTGGCATGCTGGGCACCACACTGTATGGAGACGACCATGGCTGACTGGGTGCGGGTTGCGGCAAGGACCGACGTGGCGGAGGGTGCGTGCATCGGCGTCCGCGTCGGCGACAAGGACGTTGCCATCTACCACCTGCCCGGCGGCGAGTTCTGCGCCACCGACAACGTCTGCTCACACGAATTCGCCCTGCTCTCGGACGGCTGGCTGGAGGACGGCTGCATTGAGTGCCCGCTGCACGCCGCCCAGTTCGACGTGCGCACCGGCAAGGCGATGTCGGCGCCGGCTGACCAGGACATCGCCGTCTATCCGCTGAAGGCCGAGGGCGATGACCTGCTGGTGCAGGTGCCCTAATGTCCGATCGCAGGGAAGTGCTGCACGCGCTTCGCCGCGTGAACTGGCCACTTCAAGCCAAACCGACGTATCGCCCTTCACTGATGGGCGATACTAGTGGTCCGATCCCGACACTTTGCATCCCATGCGGCCGGGTGAATCGGCCCACCAAACAGCGGCTAGTGGGGAAATCGGACGGTTCTTTCCGTCAGATTTCATCCACTAGCGGTGCGCCGGCGCTGGATCCGGAACCGGTTCCGCCATGCTGACCCAGAACGCCCCAGTCGACTGCGACGTCCATCCGGTCGTCCCCGGCCTGTCAGCCCTGCTGCCCTACATGGACGACCACTGGCGAGAGACGGTGGCCCGCCGCGGCATCGAGGATCTGACGACGATCAGCTATCCCACCCGCAACCCGCTCAGTTTCCGGCAGGAATGGCGCGACGCGACCGGGCGCACCGCCACAGATGCCGCCACCCTGGGGAAGCAGGCGCTGGACCCGTTCGGCACCAGGCTGGCGATCTGCAACTGCCTGTATGGCGTGCAGGCGCAGTTCAGCGAGGACCTCGGCGCGGCCATGGCCCGAGCGCTGAACGACTGGATGGTGCGGGAGTGGCTGGACCGCGACAGCCGGCTGCGCGCCTCCATCGTCGTGCCGATGCAGAACACCGAGATGGCGGTCAACGAGATCGAGCGCTGCGCCCCCGACCGCCGCTTCGTCCAGGTCATGCTGCTGGTCGGCTCTGAGAATACGCTCGGCCGCCGCCAGTACTGGCCGATCTACGCCGCCGCCGAACGCCACGGCCTGCCAGTGGGCATCCACGCCGGCAGCATGTACCGCCATCCGATGACCCCGGTCGGCTGGCCCACCAGCTTCACCGAGGAGTACGTCAGCCAGGCGACCGCCTTCCAGTCCCAGCTTACCAGTCTGATCACCGAGGGCATCTTCGCCAAGTTCCCCACCCTGACCGTGGTGCTGCTGGAATCTGGGGTAACCTGGCTGCCCGCCTACCTGTGGCGGCTGACCAAGTTCTGGAAGGGCCTGCGCAGTGAGATCCCGTGGGTGTCGGACCCGCCATCCTCGATCGTCCGCGACCGGGTGCGGCTGACCCTGCAGCCATTCGACGCCCCGCCCGACGACTCCTCCGTGATGCGGCTGATCGACCACATGGGATCGGACGAGATGTTGCTGTTCTCGACCGACTACCCGCACTATCAATTCGATGGCGACGACCCGGTGCCGGCCGGCTTCGACCGCGGCCTCGTGCAAAAGATCATGGCGGACAATCCGCTGCGCACCTATGTTCGTCTCAAGGAAATGGAGACCACGACATGAATGTGGACGTCCTCAACCGCGCCGTGCCGCGGGCCGCACCGGCTTCCCGGCTGGCGATCGCCGACTGCGACATCCATCCCCGCCCCGCCGGCGTGGGCATCGGCGGCATCAGCCCCTCACTCTACCCCTATCTGTCCCAGCGCTGGCTCGACCACGTGCAGGCGTTCGGGATCACCTACCGCCAGCCGTGGGAAAAGGGCTCCGCCTATCCCAAGGGCCAGCCGCAGGCCTGCCGGCGCGACGCGTTCCTGCCGGACGGCAGCTCGCCGGGCAGCGACCTGCGCTTCATGGCCCAGCAGCACCTTGATCCGAATAACGTCGCCCTCGGCATCCTCAATCCGCTGACCAGCGGCCAGGGTGCCACCAACCCGCTGCTGTCGGCGGCCATCACCCACGCCACCAACGAATGGCAGAAGGCCGAATGGACCTCTCAGGACAACCGCCTGCGCGGCTCCGTCGTCGTCCCGTATGAGGACGCCGCGGCCTCGGTCCAGGAGATTGAGCTGCGCGCCGGCGACCCGGAGTTCGCCCAGGTGCTGCTGCTCAGCCGCACCGCCGAACCCCTCGGCCAGCGCCGTTACTGGCCGATCTACGAGGCCGCCGCCGCCGCCAACCTCGCCGTCGGCATCCATGCCTTCGGCAACGGCGGCTGGCCCAACACCGCCGGCGGCTGGGGCAGCTACTACATTGAGGAGATGGTCGGCCACGCCCAGGCGCAGCAGGCGCTGCTGGTCAGCATGATCCTGGAGGGCGTGTTCGAGCACGTGCCGGACCTGCGCGTGGTGCTGGTCGAAGGCGGCTTGGCCTGGGCCGCCGCGCTGGGCTGGCGGCTGGACCGCCAATGGGCCAAGCTGAAGCAGGAGCTGCCGCACTTGAAGCGCGCGCCCTCTGAATACATCCGCACCAACGTCTGGTTCACCACCCAGCCGATCGAGGAGCCGGAGCCGCGCACCCATTTGGCCGAGGCGATCGACTGGATCGGCTGGGACCGTGTGCTGTTCGCCACCGACTATCCGCACTGGGATTTCGACGATCCCGCGCAGGCCCTGCCGATCCGCCTGACCGAGGAGCAGCGCCGGGCGGTGTTCATCGACAACGCCAAGGCGGTCTACCGGCAAGGCTGACGCCGCGGCCGACGTGGTGACGCCAGACACCGCCATCGGGGCAGCCGAGGCGGAGCCGCGCGGCTTTTCCGGCAGCCGAACGGGCTCCGCTGTCGCCAGCACGGCAGCCGGCGAAGATCGGCGTGTTCTGACCCTTGGCCCAGGCGGCGCTGTCACCGGCGGCTTCCATTGTGATCAGTACACCTGGGTCGTTCATGATGGAGTGCTGGGGTTTCGCGACCGTGACGGCCAAGGCACCATGCCGTACCACCGGTTGCCGCCCCATATGCGGGTCTACAGCCTGATCGGTGCCTTCCTTTCCGCCCCGCCTGCTCCTCTGCCGGCCCCAGCACGCCCATCCGTGCTGGCGGAACTGCGGACGGCGCTATACGGCGATGACAGTCCGCTGGCCCACATCGACCCCAACCTTGCGGACACCGGCTATCCGCATACCAACCTGCAGGCCGATCTGGTGCACAGCATCCTGGACGTCTTCCAGCCCCGCTTCTGGCTGGAGTTCGGCTCGATGCTGGGCGGCTCGGCCATCGTCGCGGCAAACGTCATCAAGACCTGTAAGACCGCGACGCAGATCGTCTGCGTCGATCCGTTCACCGGCGACGTGAACATGTGGGACTGGGAGCAGCCGTTCAGGCAAGCGGGAAAGTGGCGCTTCCTGCGACTGGAGAAGGGCCGTCCGACGATCTACGACCGCTTCCTCGCCAACGTCGCGGCCGCTGGCCATGCCGACGTGATCCTGCCGATCCCCGCCACCTCAATCGTCGGCGGCCGGCTGCTGCGGCGCCTCGCAGCGCAGAACCGGCTCACTTCCCGTCCGGAGGTGATCTACCTCGACAGCGCCCACGAAGCCGATGAGACGCTGCTGGAACTTCGGATGTGCTGGGATCTGCTGCGCCCCGGCGGCGTCCTGGTCGGCGACGACTGGAGCTGGCAGGCAATCCGCACCGATGTGTTGCGCTTCGCCCGCACGATATCGATTAACGCCGAAAGCCGCCAGCGTCTGGCGCGGCGTCACGGCCGATCACAGGAGCAGGACGGCGTGCTGCTGCTGGACCACGGCCAATGGGCCCTGCTCAAGTAGGCGTTTCGGCTAAATAGCGGGGTTAGGCAGGTGGCGATTGCATGTCCTAGTGCCCGATCGCAGAGCAGCGCTGCACGCGCTTCGCCGCGTGAATCGGCCACTTCAAGCCAAACCGACGTATCGCCCTTCACTGATGTTCGATACTAGAGTATCCGTCTTGGTCAAGCCACTTCTGGCGTCCATGTGCGCGTATCGCGCAGCAGCGCGTTGGCGATAATGACCAGCTTGCGCATGATGGCGACGATGGCGACCTTGGCGGGTTTACCGGCCTGACGCAGCGCCAGGTATTTGGCTTTGAGCGGCGGGTTGAAGCGGATGGCGACGAGGGCTGGCATGTAGATGGCCTGCCTAAGGTTGGCTCTGCCGCCCTGTATGAAGCTTTTCCCCTGCCAGGTGCCCGATTGCCGGGTGACGGGCGCCAGTCCGGCGAGACTGGCGGCCTGTTTGGCATCCATGGTGCCGAGTTCGGGCATGTCGATGAGCAGGGCGAGGCCGCTGGCGGCGCCCAGGCCAGGAATGCTGACAAGGATGTCGAAGCGGGCCTTGAGCCTCTTATGGGCGGCCAGAATGGTTGTCCGCTGGCGATCGATGGCCTGGATCTGGGTTTCGATCTGCTTGAGGTGTTGCTGGCTTTGGCGCTTGAGCAGGGCCAGCGTGAGGGTCTTGCTGCGGTTGAGCGCGGTGGTTCGGTCCTTCACCAAAGCCTGCCGTGCGGCCAGCAGTTCGCCCAGCGTGTCAATGGTTTCGTCCTTGGCGGGTGGGATGTCGGGCTGCAGGATGGCGCCGAAGCGGGCCAGCATGGCGGCATCGACCGTATCGGTCTTGACGCGTTTGCCGGTGGCCTCGGCGAAGCGGCGGGCCTGCAGCGGGTTGACCTTGACGGCGGGCAGCGCGGCGCGGCCCAGCGCCAATTCCAGAGCACGGTGATAGGCGCCGGTGGCCTCGAAGACGATGCGTGTCGGCTGCCTGGGGGTGATCCAGGCGATCAGCTTGCTGTGGCCTTTAGGGTCGTTGGTGAATTGCTGGGCGATGCCCTGCGGGTGGAGGTGGACATCGAGGGTATCTTTCGAGACATCGACGCCGAGGGTGACTTGATCCGCTGTGGGTGCTATGGCGTGGCTCATCTTTTCCTGTCCCATGTCTTTTCCTGTCCCATGCTTGTCATCCGGGGCATCACACCCCCGGTATCCGTTCGGGCCTTGTGGAAAAGAAGGGGGCGATCCCACTCTAATTCGGTCCTACCCGACCGGCGTGATCTCGATCCATCCCCCTTCACCAGCGGCGGGTTGCAACCCGCCGCTGGTGAACCATTGTTCCGCAAACCCGGGGGAAGTCATAAGACAAGCGTGATCCGAGCAGGTCGCATCACCGGAACGGTGAATCACGCGATCAAACACTGAGTGAGAGCGGGGTCCGTGAGCCAAGGCGAAGGGAAACCGGTCTAAGCCGTCGCCGCCACCGACCAAGTCGCCGACAGCACCAGTGGTGACCGCTCCAGTGCCACAACCACCGCATCAAGCTCTGCCTCGTCCGCCGTGCTCGGAACCAGGACCGCGGCAAGTTCCACCTGGCCCTCGGTCTCCGACAGCGTCTCTACCTCCCGGACCGGATAGGTCGCGCGGTCCAGCTCGGCAGCCAGCAGGTCGCGCACGTCAGAGACATCCTGCGGACGGCAGACCGCATGCACGATGTACTTGGCTTCCGTGACAGTCCCGGTGATCGGCCGGCGGTTGACCCAGTTCACCAGCGGGCGAAGCAGCGTGTTCCCCGCCAGGACGAACCCCGCCAGCGTCGCTGCCTCCGCCGGCATCCCGCTGCCCGACAGCGTGCCGACCGCAGCCGAACACCACAGCGTCGCGGCGGTGTTCAGGCCGCGGATGTTGGTCCCGTCCTTCAGGATGACGCCCGCGCCCAGAAACCCGATGCCCGACACAACGTAGGAGATGATCCGCGTCGCCCCCTCGGCACCCAGCAGCCGGAATCCCAGGTCGGAGAACGCCGCCGCGCCAATGGCGACCAGCACGTTCGTGCGCAGCCCGGCGGACCGTTGCCGCCACTGCCGCTCCAGCCCGATGATGGTGCCCAGCACGAACGCGGCGGCATAGCCCACCACGGTGCGGCCATAGGCGCTCGCCATCAGCGTCGTCCATGCCGCCGAATGGCCGGCCATGCTCAGGTTGGGCAGGAATGGACGATGCCGCTCGGTTCCCCAGCCGCCCGCGACTCCCCGCCCTCTGCTTCAGCCTGCACCACCCGTCTGTGCCCCATGGCCATCGGGGATACCGGACTTCGTCATCGAACGCGAGGCCTTCAGCCTTCACGCCAAGGGAATCCAGCCGACCGGCAAACATTGTCCCTCCGCCCCGGCCGTGGCACCGTCCGCCACCATCCACCATCCATCGCGGAAAGCTCTTGTGACCCTGATCCTGGCCAGCCGGCCGAATGTCTACTCCTCCTCCCCACTCGACCGCATTGCCACACGGCGGGAAGATCCAGACTGGATCACCAGCAGGCTGGCTGATCCGGACACGCTGTTCGTCCCGGTCTGGCGGGCGAAGAACCTGGTGCGCGGCACCGACCAGGGCAGCCCGGAGGCCGTCTATATCTCCGGCGAGATGGCCCACACGCTGCGCATGCAGGAAGGCCCGTGGGCGCTCCTCGGCATCCTCGACGACCGCGCGGTGTTCGCCATCGACATCAGCGCCACCGACGACCCGGTGCCGTTGCTGCCGGAAAACCTGGGCAGCTTCGTCGATCTGCGCTCCGTCGGCTGGGGTGTGCCGCGGCCCGAAGCCTCGGTCCTGGCGCATGCCCGCGGCCTGATGCACTGGCGCCAGCGCCACAAGTTCTGCGGCATCTGCGGCAACGCCTGCACGGTGAAAAGCGCCGGCCACGTGCTGCAGTGCACGGTGTGCAACACCCAGCACTTCCCGCGCACCGACCCTGCCGTCATCATGCTGGTGCACCGAGGCGACCGCGCCCTGCTCGGCCATTCCAGCCGCTTCCCGCGCGCGACGATGTATTCCACCCTGGCCGGCTTCGTCGAACCGGGGGAAACGCTGGAGGAAGCCGTCCGGCGAGAGGTGCTGGAGGAATCCGGCATCAGCGTGGGCGACGTGCACTACCACTCCAGCCAGCCATGGCCGTTCCCCGGCAACATCATGCTGGGCTTCTACGCCGAAGGCCTGTCGGAGCAGATCACCATCGATCCCGAGGAACTGCGGGATGCGCGCTGGTTTAGCCGCCAGGAGATGCGCGACCACAAGCAGCACGGCTTCGATTTGCCGCGGGCCGACAGCATCGCCAGGCGGCTGATCGAGGACTGGCTGACCGCCGGCTGATGCCCAGGCCGGCCGTCCCGCCGTTGGCCACGATCGGTTATGAGGGCGGCACCATTGACGCCGTGCTGGCGCAACTGCGGACCGCCGGCGTGGCACTGCTGATCGACGTCCGCGCGGTGGCGCAGTCCCGCAAGCCCGGCTTCTCCAAGCGCCAACTGGCGGCGGCCCTGGACGGCGCCGGCATCGCCTATGTGCATCTGCAGGGCCTTGGCACACCCAAGCCAGGGCGCGATGCGGTCCGGGCCGGCCATCCGGAGCGGATGGAGGTCATCTTCCGCGACCACATGACCTCTGACCGGGCGCAGGCCGAACTGGCGCAGGCGCGCCTTCTGGCGGCGGAACGATCGGCGTGCCTGCTGTGCTTCGAACGCGATCACCGCCGGTGCCACCGCCGCCTGGTGGCCGAGATGATCACCGAGGCAACCGCCCAGCCGGTGCTGCACCTGGCCATCCCCCTGGCATAGCAAACCACTTCAACTTCGTCTTGAACGACGATCATGGAGCGGTTTTCGCCCGCACGCCCGCCCAGGTGCTGAACATAGCCTACGGCGGCGGTGCTTCGTCCGGTTACGGCTTCTTCCCGGACCGCGTGAACGGCGTGATCAATTGATACGGGCTTCAACCCGGCCTCCCGCCGCACCCCCCGGCGGCGGGACCTTCTCTTACAATGAAACGTGTGTTGAACCCCCGGCGGCGGCGCCACGTTGCACCGGGCAACGCCCTCAGGAGAAATCAGCGCGCATGCCCGACCATTCCCTTCCCGATCAGGCCCCCGATCGGTCCCCCAATCATACCCAGGCCGCGCCAGATGCGATGGCGCTGCCGGTCACCCTCACCATCAACGGCCAGCCGCGCACCCTGTCGGTGGAGCCATGGACTACGCTGCTCGACCTGCTGCGCCTGGACCTGGACCTGACCGGCACCAAGAAGGGCTGCGACCACGGCCAGTGCGGCGCTTGCACCGTGCTGGTGGACGGCATCAGGGTGAATGCGTGCCTGGTCCTGGCGGTGATGAAGGACGGCGCCGCGGTCACCACCGTCGAGGGTCTGGCGCAGCCGGATGGCACGCTGCACCCGGTGCAGGAGGCGTTCATCGAGCACGACGCCTTCCAGTGCGGCTATTGCACGCCCGGCCAGCTCTGTTCCGCCGTGGGTCTGCTGCACGAGGGCCACGCCCACACCCACGCCGAAGTCCGCGAGCAAATGAGCGGCAACCTGTGCCGCTGCGGCGCCTATCCCAACATCGTCGATGCGATTGAGCAGGTGCTGCAGGGGGCCGGGCGATGAACCGCTTCGCCTACAGCCGCCCGGACGACATCGCCGCCGCGGTGCAGGCGATCGCCATGGAACCGGCGGCCAAGATAATCGCCGGCGGCACCAACCTGGTGGACCTGATAAAGTACAACGTGGAAAAGCCCGGCCGGCTGGTCGATATCACCCGCCTGCCCAGCCTCGGCGCGATCGATCCGACCCCGGCTGGCGGCATGCGTATCGGCGCCCTGGTCACCAACAGCACCGTGGCCTATCACGACGCGGTCGCACAGCGCTATCCGCTGCTGGCCAGCGCCATCCTGGCCGGCGCCTCGCCGCAACTGCGCAACGCTGCCTCCACCGGCGGCAACCTGCTGCAGCGCACCCGCTGCTACTACTTCTACGACCCCGCCACCGCCTGCAACAAGCGCGAGCCAGGCTCCGGCTGCCCGGCCAAGACGGGCGTCAACCGCATCCACGCCATCCTGGGCGCCAGCGAGCATTGCATCGCCACCCATCCTTCCGACATGTGCGTGGCCCTCGCCGCGTTGCAGGCAACCGTTCACGTCACCGGTCCCGCCGGCGACCGCGTCATCCCGTTCAGCGAGTTCCACCGCCTGCCTGGCGATCATCCGGAACAGGACACCACCCTGCAGCCGAACGAGCTTGTCACCGCCGTCGAGCTGCCGCCGCAGGGCTTCGCCACCCACTACACCTACCTGAAGCTGCGCGACCGCCTGAGCTACGCCTTTGCCCTGGTCTCCGTCGCCGCCGCGCTGCGGATGGACGGCGACCGCATCGCCGATGCCCGCATCGCGCTGGGCGGCGTCGCCCACAAGCCGTGGCGCGACCCCGCCGCCGAGGACCTGCTGCGGGGCCAGCCCGCCACCGAGGCCAGCTTCGCCGCCGCGGCCGGTCATCTGCTGTCCGGCGCGCGCGGCTATGGCCACAACGACTTCAAGATCGATCTGGCCCGCCGGACGATCGTGCGCGCGTTGGCGCAGGCCGCGGCGGCAACGCCGCAGTCACAGACCGACAAGCGCATCGCATAGAGCGGCTTCGCGCATAAGCGCGATTCTGCGCGAGTAGCCGCGTGAAACAATGAGCGAAAGCGGTTCCACCCTCGGTGGAACCGCTCTAGGAACCAGACCATGTCCACTACTGTCGATACACATGTCGGAAGCCCGCGCCGCCGGGTCGACGGCCGCCTGAAGGTCACCGGCGCGGCGAAATACGCCGCCGAGTTCATCGCCCCGGACCTGCTGCACGGCTACGTCGTGTCCAGCAGCGTGGCCAAGGGCCGGATCACCGCGATCGACACCGTGGCTGCCCGGGCGGTGCCGGGCGTGGTGCAGGTGTTCAGCCACGAAAACCGCCCGAAGCACGCCGCCGGCGACGAAAGCTACCAGGATGCCGTCGCACCCCCCGGCCAGCCGTTCCGCGCCCTGTTCAACGACCGCGTCCTGTACAGCGGCCAGCCGGTCGCGCTGGTGGTTGCCGACAGCTTCGCCTCCGCCCGCCATGCCGCTTCCCTGGTGCGCGTCTCCTATGAGACGGCGGCGGCGCACACCGACCTCGATCAGGTGCGCGACCAGGCCTACGATCCACCCGAGAAGCGCAATGGCATCACGCCGCCGCCCGACCCGCGCGGCGACGCCAACGCAGGGCTCTCCAACGCACCTTATCGGATCGAGAACGAGTACCGGATCTCGACCGAATACCACAACCCGATGGAGCCGCATGCCACCACGGTGGTGTGGCACAACGAGGGCAAGATCACCGTCTACGACAAGGTCCAGGGAGTGATGAACACCAAGGGCTACGTCGTCGGCGTGTTCGGCCTGCAGCCGGACGACGTCCATGTCGTCTCGCCCTTCGTCGGCGGCGCCTTCGGCTCTGGCCTGCGGCCACAATACCAGGTGTTCCTGGCCGTAATGGCCGCCCTCGCCCTGCGCCGCTCGGTGCGGGTCGAGCTGACCCGCGACCAGATGTTCAGCTTCGGCTTCCGCCCCGGCACCATCAACCATGTCGCCATCGGCGCCGGCGCCGACGGCTTGCTGCGCGCAATCCGCCACGACGCCGTCGCCGGCACCTCGATCTTCGAGGACTATCAGGAGGTTGTGGTCAACTGGTCCGGCCTGCTCTACCACTGCGACAACGTCTCCTTGAACTACCGGATCGCCAAGCTCGACACCTATACGCCCGCGGACATGCGTGCCCCCGGTGCGCCCTCGGGCGCCTTCGGCATCGAATCGGCAATGGACGAGCTGGCCTACGCGCTGCAGCTCGACCCGCTGGAGCTGCGGCTGAAGAACTACGCCGAGACCGACGAGAATGAGGGCAAGCCGTTCACCAGCCGAGAGCTGCGCGCCGCCTGCCGTCAGGGTGCGGAGCGCTTCGGCTGGTCGAAGCGCCAGCCAGAGCCGCGGTCGATGCGCGAAGGCCGTGAGCTGATCGGCTACGGCATGGCGACCGGCATCTGGGAAACGCTGATGATGCCGCACAGCGCCCGCGCCACCTTCAAGGCCAACGGCACGCTGGAGGTCGGGTCCGCCACCGCCGACATCGGTACTGGCACCTATACCATCCTTACCCAGATCGCCGCCGACGCCCTTGGCCTGCCGATGCAGCGCGTCACCACCCGCCTCGGCGACTCCACCCTGCCGGAGGCACCGGTCGAAGGCGGTTCCTGGACCGCCGCCTCCGCTGGAACGGCGGTGATGCTGGCCTGCCGTAAGGTGCGGGAGAAACTGCTTCTCGCCGCCCGCGGTGTCGACGGCTCGCCGCTGGCGAATGCCGACATGCAGCATGTCCGCTTCGCCGACGGCAAGATCGAGCTGATCGCCGACCCGTCACAGTGGGTCAGCCTGACCGAGGTGATGGAAATCGCCGGCCTTGATCAGATCGAGGAGGTTGAGACCGCCGAACCCAATCCGCAGACGATGAAGCAGTATTCCCAGTACACCCACTCGGCCGTCTTCGCCGAAGTGCGGGTGGACGAGCAGCTCGGCCTGTTGCGGGTGACCCGGCTGGTCGAGGCGGTCGCCGCCGGCAAGATCATCAACCCGAAGACCGCGCGCAGCCAGATCATCGGCGCCGCGGTGTTCGGCATCGGCATGGCCTTGCATGAGGAGGCGCTGACCGACCATCAGTATGGCCGGGTGATGAACCACAATCTGGCCGAATATCACATGCCGGCAAACGCCGACGTCCCCGACATCGACGTCATCTTCGTCGATGAACACGACGACAAGGCCAACCCGCTTGGGGTGAAGGGCCTGGGCGAGATCGGCATCGTCGGCACCCCGGCGGCGATCGCCAACGCGGTCTACCACGCCACCGGCAAACGGGTGCGCGACCTGCCGATCACCATCGACAAGCTGGCATAGCGATCGCTGGACAGTGCGGCTGGTTTGTCACCGGCCGCAGCTTCCGCTACCCTTCCTTTGGCCGAATGACAGGCCTGAAGCCGGAGGAACGGGCATGGACCAGGCGATCACCGCCACCGGGCAATGGCCGGACGGCCTGACCCAGGTGCCGTTCCAGGTCTACCAGGACCCCGCCCTGCTGCAGCAGGAGCAGCAGGCGCTTTTCGAAGGTCCGGTCTGGAACTTCCTTTGCCTGGAGACCGATCTGCCGGATGTGGGCGACTGGCGCACTACCTTCGTCGGGCGCATGCCGGTCGTCGTGGTTCGCGCTGAAGACGGCGGCATCACCGCCTTTGAGAACCGCTGCCTGCACCGTGGTGCGCTGATCTGCCTGGACAACGCCGGTCATGCCAGCGACTTCACCTGCGTCTACCACGCCTGGCGCTATGACCTGTCCGGCAACCTGAAATCGATCGCCTTCCGCAAGGGTGTCAACGGCCAGGGCGGCATGCCCGACAGCTTCAGCCTGCAGGCGCAGGCCACCCGCCGGCTGCGCATCGGCACCATCGGCGGCATCGTGTTCGGCACCTTCTCCGACGCAACGCCCACCCTTGAGGACTTCATGGGTCCCGAGGTCGCCGCCGCGCTGCGTCTGACCGCCAGCCGCAAGCTGCAGGTGATCGGCCGCTTCACCGAAATCCTGCCCAACAACTGGAAGCTGTACGCCGAGAACGTCCGCGACACCTATCACGCCAGCCTGCTGCATGTGTTCTTCGCCACCTTCCGCATCACTCGCCTAAGCCAGGGCGGCGGGGTCAGCGTCAGTGACAACGGCGCCTGCCACGTCTCCACCACCCTCGCCCCCACCCAGGACATCGACACTGAATACACCGGTATGCGCTCGGTTGATGACGGCCTGAAGCTGTCCGACCCCAGCATGCTCGACGCCGAGGACGAGCACGGCGACCGGGTGCGCCAGCAGATCCTGTCGGTGTTCCCGAATTTCGCGATGCAGCGCACCTACAACGTGATGGCGGTCCGCCAGTTTATCCCCCGCGGTATCGACCGCACCGACCTGAACTGGATCTACCTCGGCTATGCCGACGATCCCCCGCCGCTGCGCCGGCGGCGGCTGAAGCAGCTCAACCTTGCCGGGCCGGCCGGATTCGTCTCCATGGAGGACGGCTGCATCGGAAACTTTGTTGAGCGTGGCGCGGTCGCCGCCCCGGATGGTGTGTCGCTGCTGCACATGGGCGGTAGCGGCAGCGAAAGCCAGCCGACGCGTGCCACCGAGACGGCGATCCGCGGGTTCTGGCGGATGTGGCGCGGGATCATGCGGCAATGACGCCGGCAGCCCGACGCGGTGCCTGTCATCCACACCGGGTTGCCGGGGCGCCCGCATGCCAGATACCGTGACCGCCTCGGCCGAGACGCTGTTTCGCCTCGCCGGCCTGAATGCCGCCTATGCCGCGGCGATCGACGACGACCGGCTGGAGGAATGGCCGAACTTCTTCGTCGACGACTGTCTTTACAAGATCACCTCCGCCGACAACCTGCGCGACGGCAATGAGGCTGGGATCGTCTTCGCCGACAGCAAGGCCATGCTGGCCGACCGCGTGCTGGCGCTGCGGCGGGCGAATATCTATGAACGGCAGACCTATCGCCACATGATCGGCATGCCGCTGCTGACTGCCCCGCCTGCCGATAAGATGGCTGCCGATACGGCCGCCGCCACGGAGGTCACCGCCGAAACCCCCTTCGTCGTCGTGCGGACGATGCGCACCGGCCAGATGGACCTGTTCGTCGCTGGCCGCTACCGCGACCGGCTGCGCGATGCCGGCGGTACGCTACGCCTGGCCGAACGCATCGTCATTTGCGACTCCTCCCACTTCGACACGCTGGTGGCGATCCCGCTGTGACCGGCGGCCGCTCGGTCACGCATCGCCCGGCGCCTCCGGCGGCAGCCTGACCGCGCCGGCTGCCGCCAGGGCGGTAATCTCCTCCGCCGAATAGCCGGCCCGAACCAGGATCTCGCGGCCATGCTCGCCCAGCGCGGCGGCAAAGCCGCTGACCTGCACCCGCCCATCGGACATGCGGAACGGCGGATTCAGCACCTTGAAGCTGCCGCCCTTGTCGTGCACCGCCGCAAACGCCCCTCGGTGCTGCAACTGCGGGTCGTCCATCACCTCCCGCACCGTGCGGTAGGGTGAGGCAGGCACGCCGTGTCGGTCAAACGCCGCCTGGCACTCGGCCGTGGTCAGGCTGCCGGACCACAGCTCCAGCGCGTCGATGAACGCGCCCCAGTGGTTCCGCCGGTCGGCATAGGCGGCGAAGCGGGTGTCGATGATCCACTCCGGATGGCCGGCGGCCTGGCACAGGCTCTGGAACGTCTTCTCGCTGGCCACCGCCGGCATGATGAAGCCGTCCTTGGTGCGTACTGGCCCGAACATCGGCCGCCCGCCCGGGGCGACCGGGAACTGCGACGTCTGCATCTCGCTGACCATCAGGCTCAGCATCGTCTCCAGCATCGAGACATCGATGTGCTGGCCGCGCCCGGTCTGCTGCCGCTGCGCCAGCGCCGCCATCATCGCCGCGAAGGCATAGGTGCCGCTGACGATGTCGGCGATGTAGATGCCGCAATTGTCCGGCCTGTCGCGGCCCGGCTGATAGGCCACATGCGCCATGTCGAAGCCGGAGGCGGCATGGATCGCCGGCGCATAGGCCGGCAGCACGGCGGACGGGCCGGTCTGCCCATAGCCCGAGATCGAGCAGTAGATCAGCCCTGGCCGCAGGTTGGCCAGCGTCTGGTAGTCAAGGTTGAACCGCTGCATCACGCCGGGGCGGAAATTCTCCACCAGGAAGTCGCTGCCGGCGACCAGGCGGCGGATCACCGCCTGCGCCTCCGCCCGCTTGAGGTCCAGCACGATGCTCTTCTTGCCCGCGTTCAACTGGCCGTAGGAGGTTGAGGCACCATTGCGCAGCGGCGGCCGGCTGCGCATCATGTCCCCCTCGGCGGTCTCCACCTTGATGACCTCCGCGCCCAGGTCGGCCAGCATGCGCCCGCAATACGGGCCGGCGATGGTGGTGGTGAAGTCCACCACGCGCATTCCTTCCAAGGGCGACGTCGGCATCGGTTTCCTCACGCTGCGATCGTTGCCGACAGCATGATCGCGCGCAGCGGAACGTTCAATGCGCGCGAATCAGTGCCGTTGGACAACCGCTGCAACGTGGCAGCACGGTTAAAGCGGCTTCGCGCAGAGTGGAATCGCGCAAAAGCGCGATTCTGCGCGAGTAGCCGCGTGAAAAGATGAGCGAGAGCGGCTCCTCCCTCGACGGAGCCGCTCTATCCAGATGCCCTAATAAACCCGCTTCTTCGGCGGAAACACCGAGACCTCGTTGGTCAGCGTCTTCATCTTTACGTCCCGGTAGTCCAGCCTGACCTCGCCGTTGTCGTTGCACCACGCCAGCGTATGCTTCATCCAGTTCTGGTCGTCACGGTCAGGATAATCGTCATGCGCATGCGCCCCGCGGCTTTCCGTCCGCGCCTCGGCGCTGACCACCGTCGTCATCGCACTGCCCAGCAGGTTGTGCAGCTCCAGTGCCTCCACCAGGTCGCTGTTCCAGATCAGGCTGCGGTCGACCACCGACAGGTCGGTCAGCCCGCTCCAGACCTTCTTCATCTTGCTGACACCCTCGGTCAGGCTGGCCGAGGTACGGAACACCGCCGCGTGCCCCTGCATCGTCCGCTGCATCGCCGCACGCAGCTCTGCCACCTTGGTGTCACCCTTAGCATGGCGGGTGCGGTCGAACCGGTCCAGCGACGCCTCACCCGCCTTCGGTGGTAACGGCGCCTGTCCCGCGCCCGGCTTGATCAACTCCGCCACCCGCCGCGCCGAGGCTCGGCCGAACACCACCAGGTCCAGCAGCGAATTGGTGCCCAGCCGGTTCGCCCCATGCACCGAGACGCAGGCTGCCTCACCCACCGCCATAAGCCCACGGGCAATCTGGTCCGGCTCGCCCGGCTTCGGGTTCAGCGCCTCGGTGTGCAGGCTGGTCGGGATGCCGCCCATGTTATAGTGCACCGTCGGCAGCACCGGGATCGGTTCCTTCGTCACGTCCACGCCGGCGAACACCCGCGCGGTCTCTGAGATGCCGGGCAGCCGCTCATGCAGCATCTCCACGCCCAGATGCTCCAGGTGCAGCATGATGTGGTCCTTGCCCGGGCCGCAGCCACGCCCCTCGTTGATCTCGATGGTCATCGAGCGTGAAACCACGTCCCGGCTGGCAAGATCCTTTGCGGTCGGGGCATACCGCTCCATGAACCGCTCGCCCTCGCTGTTCGTCAGGTAGCCGCCCTCGCCGCGCGCACCCTCGGTGATCAGGCATCCGGCGGGGAAGATGCCGGTGGGGTGGAACTGCACGAACTCCATGTCCTGCACCGGCAGGCCGGCCCGCAGCACCATGCCCGTTCCATCGCCGGTGCAGGTGTGCGCCGATGTGCAGGACATGTACGCGCGTCCATAACCGCCCGTCGCCATGATGACCGTCTGCGCCCGGAACCGGTGCATCGAGCCGTCTTCCAGGTTCCAGGCAATGACACCGCGGCAAACACCTTCCTGATCCATGATCAGGTCCAGCACGAAATACTCGATGAAGAACTCGACATCGTGCTTCAGGCTCTGCTGATACAGCGTGTGCAGGATTGCGTGCCCGGTCCGGTCCGCCGCGGCGCAGGCGCGCATAGCCGGCTCCTTGCCGTACTCCTTCATGTGGCCGCCAAACGGCCGTTGATAGATCCGCCCGTCATCGGTACGGCTGAACGGCACGCCGTAATGCTCCAGTTCGTACACCGCCGGGATCGCCTCGCGGCACATGTACTCGATGGCGTCCTGGTCGCCCAGCCAGTCGGAGCCCTTGACGGTGTCATACATATGCCACCGCCAGTCGTCCTCACCCATGTTGCCCAGCGCCGCGCCGATGCCGCCTTGTGCCGCCACGGTATGGCTGCGGGTCGGGAACACCTTGGTCAGGCACGCCGTCGTCAGGCCCGCGGCACCCAGCCCGAAGGTTGCCCGAAGACCTGATCCACCCGCCCCCACGACCACCACGTCATAGGTGTGGTCGATCACGTTATAGGCGCGGGAGGAAGGCATCGTGATCGCGTTCATAAGGATTTCCTGCAGGCCTAAAGGCCGATTTTCAGCACCGAAACAACGCACAGCAGCGCCAGCAGCACACAGGCCGACTTCATCAGCAGCACGCTTGCCAGCTTGACGCCCTTGGCATGAACATAGTCCTCGAGGATCACCTGCAAGCCCAGCAGCAGGTGATAAAACGAGCCGACAATCAGGATCAGCATCAGCCCCAGGCTGAGCGGATTTGACAGCCAGTCGACCACCGCCTGATGCGGCCGTCCTGCCAGCCGGATGACGGAAAAGATGAACCACACGGTCAGCGGCGCCAGCACCAGCGACAGCACCCGCTGTATCCACCAGTCGTGCGAACCCGCCCGAGCGGACCCCAGGCCACGCGCTCGGCCCAGCGGCGAGCGCAAAACTTCAAGACGCGGCTGTCGGGACATAAGTCTCTTCTATGAATAAATCGCTAGACCAACCACCCACAGCAGGACGGTCGATACGCCGGTTGCGATGACCACGGCCCAGCCAGAGGCGTTGGACGCGGTCAGCTCATAGCCATAGCCCGCATCCCACACCAGGTGACGCAGCCCTGCGAACAGATGGAACATCAGCGCCAGTGTCCAGCCGAACAACAGCAGCAGCCCTACCGGCGAGGCGATGAACCACATGACGGTGTCGAACGCGTGGTCCGTCGTGGCCGCGGCCACCAGCCACCACGTCAGCAGCAGCATGCCCACGCCCAGCGCCACGCCGGTGACGCGGTGCAGGATCGACAACGCCATGCTCAAGGGCCAGCGATAGACCTGCAGGTGCGGCGACAACGGGCGGCGAACCGACTCGCCTCTTGAATTGGTTGCTATCATGCCGTCGTCACGCAATTCACTCAAAGCCCTGCTCCGGTTGGCCGGAGTTCCTGCGAAGGATCAATCCGCGGGAATCCCGTGCGTTCATTAGCTTCACCAAACTACTTGGTCAACGCGAGCCATCCACGGACGGCCGCCCGACCCACGTAACCGGGTGCGCTACAAATGTCGTGATACGGATATCAGTGTGCCGGCCTGCGGTTCAAGACGAGGGTTTGCTGCGAACCCTCGTCCGGCTAGTGCCCGATCGCAGAGAAGCGCTGCACGCGCTTCGCCGCGTGAATCGGCCACTTCAAGCCAAACCGACGGGATCGCCCTTCACTGATGGGCGATACTAGAGCGCGATCGTCTGAGGTTGGTCCAACCTCAGACGTGAATCGCCCTCTCAAACAAACTGAGCCAGAGCCTGATGGCTTCAACCTGAAGCTGTCAGGCTCTACACGCCCGCCGATCCTGGCCACGACCGAGCCGGTTGCCGCGCCCGCTGCCGATGTCGCATGACTGGTATGCCGCAAACGCCCTCCGGCCTCTTCGGAACCCCGGCGCACCGCCCCGCAGCCAGGCTCAGGCGCGGATCGTCTTCCAGTCCACACCCCGCTCGAACGCCGCCGCGGCGCTGTAGATCGTCGCCTCGGCATATGGCTTGCCGACCAGCATCATCCCCACCGGCAGGCTGTCGACCATCCCGCACGGGATGCTCATCGCCGGATGGTGGCTGCAGTCGAACGGCGCGGTGTTGGGCAGCATCTCGAACCCGCGCTGGATGATCTCGGTGATCGGCGCGTCCGGCGCCGGCAGCGGCGTCGCCGTCATCGGCAGGGTCGGCATCAGCAGCAGGTCGTAGTGCGACAGCGCATCGTTGTAGGCCCGCTGCAGCGCCCGCACCAGGTTCTGTGCCTTTCCATAGTAACGGCCGCGATGATGTGTGGTCATGTAATGACCCAGCAGCATGGTGTTCTTCAGCGTGTCCGACAGCTCGTCGGCCCGCTGCCGCCAAGCGGCGTGCGCGTCCATCAATGAGACGACGTACTGTCCCTGCCAGTTGAAGCCGAAGCCGTTGCCCAGCATCATCTGCACCGTGGCACCTTCGGCGGCGATCGGCAGCCAGATCGCGTGGCCCAGCCGGTGCATCGGGATCTTCACCGTCTCCACCACCGCGCCCAGGCCGCGCAGCCGGTCCGCTGCCTCGCGCACCACCGCGTCCGAATCCGCCTGCGACTGCGGGTGGTTGAAGCCTTCCTCCACCACGCCGATCCGCATCCCCTGCACGCCCTTGTCCAGTGCATCGCGGTATGCCGCCGCGCCGCTGCCGCCGTACTGGCGCGGATCCAGCCCGTCCGGGCCGGCCAGCACCTCCAGCAGCAGCGCATTGTCCTCCACCGTCGCGGTCATCGGCCCGGTGTGGTCCAGCGTCGTCTCGATCGGCATGATCCCGGTGTACGGCACCAGCCCATGCGTCGGCTTCATGCCATAGATGCCGCAGAACGAAGCCGGCATGCGGATCGAGCCGCCCTGGTCGCCGCCGAGCGCCATCGGCACCTCGCCGGCGGCCACCAGCGCGGCACTGCCCGAGGACGAGCCGCCGGCCGAATACCCCATCCGGTGCGGGTTGTGCACCGGCCCGCTGGAGCTGGTGTGGCTGCCGCCAGAGAAGCAGAAATACTCGCACACGCTCTTGCCGACGATGGTGCCGCCGGCATCCAGGATGCGCTGCACCACGGTGGCGTCCACGTCCGGCACATACCCTTCCAGCGTCGAGGCGCCGTTCATCATCGGCACCCCGGCCAGGCAGATGTTGTCCTTGACGACGATATTCTTGCCCTTCAGCTTGCCGCTCGCCGCCCCCTCGACCGTGGTTTTCACATACCAGGCGCCATGGCGGTTCTCCTCCGCGCCGGGACGATAGCCCGGCGTCCGCGCGTAGCGCACCGCCGGCATCTCGTCCGGCATCCGGTCCAGCACGTTGTACGCGGCGAACCCCGGCAGCAGGCATTCCAGGTGCGCCGCCAGCTCGGTGTCGTCCATGCTCATGCCAAGCGCGGTGGCGGTGGCGCGCAACTGCGCCAGGGTCGGTACTTTGACGGTTTCCGTGGTCACTGTTCGCTCTCCCTGTCAGGCTATGCCGGTTGTCAGGCCATACCGACGAATTCGTCGATCATGCTGCGGTCGCGGGCGATCTCGGGCGGTATCTCACGCGTGACCTCGCCCTTCTGCAGGATCAGGATCCGGTCCGCCAGTGAGGAGATGAAGTTCAGGTTCTGCTCGACCAGCACCATCGTCACCGGCCGCCGCCGCCGCACCCCCTGCAAGGTCTCGATCATCTCCTCGATGATCGATGGCTGGATCCCCTCGGTCGGCTCGTCCAGCAGGATCAGCCGCGGGTCGGCGCACAGGCAGCGGGCCAATGCCAGCAACTGCTGCTCGCCGCCCGACAGCGCCCCGCCGGTGCGGTCCAGCAGCCGGGTCAGCCGTGGGAAGTCCTGCAGGATCGCCTGCCGTGTCCGCTCCGGGTCGGCGCTGCGCAGGCAGCCCATGCGCAGGTTTTCAGCGACCGTCAGCGTGGAAAAAATCTCCCGGCCCTGCGGCACATAGCCCAGCCCCAGCCTGGCCCGCGCGGTGGGCGACAGCCGGGTGATATCCCGCTCCTCCAGCCGCACGCTGCCGTCTGTCGCCGGCAGATAGCCCATCAGCGTGCGCAGCAGCGTCGTCTTGCCCATGCCGTTGTGGCCCAGGATGCCGACGATCTCACCCGCCGCCACCGACAGGTTGACCCCCGCCAGGATCGGGATCCGCCCATAGCCCGACCGCAGCCGAGAGACCGCCAGCATCGTCGTCATGCCGCCTGCTTGCCCAAGTAGACATCGCGCACCCGCTGGTCGGCCAGCACATGGCCCACGCTGTCCTCCATGAGCACCCGTCCCTGGTTGAACACCGTCACCGTGTTGGCGATCATGCGGATGAACTGCATGTCGTGCTCCACCACCACCAGCGCCTGCGTGCGGTTGATCTCGCGGATCAGCTCGGCGGTACGCTGCACCTCGGCATGGTTCATGCCCGCCGCCGGCTCGTCCAGCAGGATCAGGTCCGGCTCCTGCGCCAGCACCGTGGCAATCTCCACCCACTGCCGCTGGCCGTGCGCCAACTGCCCCACCTGGCGGTCGGCGATCGCGTCCAGTTGCAGCCGGACCAGCGTGTCGTCGACGATCTTCCTTGCCCGCTGCATGGATTTGTGCCGAGCAGCGCCGATGAAGACGTTCTCGCGCACCGACAGCCCGTTGAACACGTTCGGCACCTGGGTCTTGATGCCCACCCCCAGCCGGGCGATGCTGTGCGTGTTCGCCCCGGTGATGTCCTTGCCGCGGAACCGGATGGTCCCCTCGCTGGGCACCAACTGTCCGGTCAGCATCTTGAAGAACGTGCTCTTGCCGGCGCCGTTCGGGCCGATCAGGCAGCGCAGCTCCACCTCGCGCAGCGTCAGACTGACCGACTGCACCGCGGTGACGCCGCCGAACCGCATGGTGACGTCCCGCGCCTCCAGCAGCGGCGCGCCCCCAGCGCTCGTTGCCCCGCTCATTGCCCCACCTCGACCGCCTTCTTTGACGCCGTCCGCCTGGCCGCGCGGGTGCCGCCGGCGGGCAGCAGCCGGTCGCGGATCATCGGCACCACACCCTGCGGCACCAGCAGCACGAACGCCACCAGCACGATGCCCAGGCCCAGGTTGGAGTCGACCACGTGCTGCGAGCCGGCCAGGATGATCAGGTATTCGATTCCCACCGCCCCCAGGATCGGCCCCAGCAGTGTGCCCAGCCCGCCGACCAGGACGAAGATGATCACCTGCGCCGACATCGTCAGGCCGAACACGGTGGGGCTGATGAAGCCGCCCCAGTTGGTGAACAGGCAGCCGGCCAGCCCGGCCACCCCGGCGGCGATCATGAAGGTCAGCAGCTTGTACAGCCGCGGGTCGTAGCCCAGCAGCGTCGCCCGCGTCTCGTTCTCGCGGATCGCCACCACCACCCGGCCGAACCGGCTGGCCAGGATCCCGCGCAGCATCACGTACACCCCCACCAGCGACCCCATCGCGGCGTACCACACCTGCTCCGGCGTCAGCGGGTTGGACGCATCGCCGGGGAAGTTCAGCGGCGGCACACCCGGTATGCCGTTGAAGCCGCCCAGCTCCGCCGCGCCGATGTGATAGGCGCTGCCCGAGGTCGAGTTCACCAACTGGAACAGGATGACCGACACGGTCAGGGTGATGACGCCGATATAGGCGTCGCTGATCCGGCCATAGAACATGAAGTAGCCCAGCAGGGCGGCGAACACCATCGGCGCCACCACCGAGATCACCACCGGCAGCGTGCTGTCGCCCAGGTTGATCACCGACACCGCATAGGCATAGCCGCCCAGGCCGAAGAACGCCGCTTGGCCGAACGACATGATCCCGCCGTAGCCCCACAGGAACCCCTGGCTGAGGGCGAACATCGCCATCGCCGCGAACACCGTCATCTGCACGATGCCGAACAGGTCCAGCACCTGCGGCAGGCCGAACATCAGTACCAGGCCGGCGCCCACCACCGCGGCGAAGCCGGCGTAGGTCCGGGCCAGATGGCTCGTCACAGGCTCCTCCGCAGGAAACGCCCGGTGATGCCCTGCGGCAGGATGCGGATCATCAGCACCGCCACCGCCAGCAATGCCACGTTGCCGATCACCGGCGTGGTCTGGAACGACACCAGCTCGTTGATCAGGCCGAACAGCGCCGACGCCAGCCCGGTGCCGGTGATGATCGCCGGACCGCCGCCCAGCACGGTGATGAACGCCCGCGCCACATACGCCGCCCCCATGTCGGGTGAGATCCCCGACACCGGCGCCAGCACCCCGCCGGCCAGCCCGGCCAGCGCCGAGCCCAGCGCGAAGGTGCCCATGTAGATGGTGGGCGGAGAGACACCCAGCGCCGCCGCCATGTTCGGGTTCTGCATGGTGGCCCGCAGGATCAGCCCGAACTTCGTGTAACGCAGCAGCAGCAGCATGCCGGCCAGCGACAGGAAGGCCACCGCGATGATCACCAGGCTGAACAGCCCGGCGCCGAAGTGACCGATTGAGAAGCCGCCCAGCGGCATCGGCACCGCGCGGACGACGTTGCCAAAAATCGTCGACATCAGCCCGATCAGCCCCAGGCTGACCCCCCAGGTCGCCAGCATGGTGTCGATGATCCGGCCGTACAGGAAGCGGATCAGCGTCCGCTCCAGCACCAGGCCAACGATGCCCACCACCAGCGGCGGCAGCACCAGCATCGACACCCAGATGTTGACCCCCGCATCCGTCGCGGTGACGGCGGTATAGGCGCCCAGCATCATGAACTCGCCATGCGCCAGGTTGATCACCCGCATCATCCCGTAGATGACGCCCAGGCCCAGGGTGATCAGCACCAGGGTGGCGATGCCGGTCACCACGTTGAAGCCAAGCAGCCCGATCAGGTCCATCGGTCGATACCTGTCCTCAGCGGCCAGTCATGCGGTGGCCAGTCATGCGGCGGCCAGTCGGGCAGCGGCCGGCGGTCATATGCTGGGCTCGAACTGCTTGTTCGTGGTCGGCGTCTTGATCAGGTCGCACGCCCCGGCGGTGTCCGCCGGGTACTGGTCGGGATAGTTTGCCATGATCTGCCACTTGCGGTCCTTCGGCTGCGCCAGATAGGCGTTGCGGATGGTGTGGTGGGTTTTCGGGTCCATCGTCACCTTGCCGGACGGCCCGTCGATCACGATGCCCGTCTCCAGCGCCGCGATTACCTTCTCCCGCGCCACCGAGCCGGCCTTCTTCACCCCCTCCGCCCAGATCAGGATGCCCTCGAGGGTGGCGGAATCCAGCTCGCCCAGGTCGTTGATGCCGGCGCCGAACTTCGCCTGCATCCCCTTGACGAAGGCATCGCTGGCCGGCGTGCCCAAATCGTTGAACCAGCCGTACGACGTTACGATGCCGTCGGTCGTCGCCGCGTCCATCGTGGTCAGCTCGTCGCCCAGGCCGAACGTGGTCGAGGCCATCGGGATCTTGCTCTTCATCCCCGCCGCCGCCCACTGCCGGTAGAACCCCTCGTGGTTGGAGCCGACCAGCGCGGACAGGATGAAGTTCGGCGCGGCCTGCTGGATGCGGCTGATCGCCGAGGAGAAGTTGGTCACGTCCAGCGGGAAGAAGTCGGTCTGCGCGATGCTGCCGCCGCCGTCGCGGACGAACTTGGTCATCCACTTCGCGGTGATCTGGCCATAGTTGTAGTCGGCCGCGATAATATAGGCCTTCTTGCCCCAGGTCTTCAGCGCGTAGTCGACGACGTGGTCCACCGTCTGCGCCGGCGTCGTGCCGGTGCAGAACACGTTGCGGTCGCACACCCCGCCTTCATACTGCGTGTTGTAGAAATACAGGGTCCGGTAGCGGTCCAGCGTCGGACGGATCGCCTCGCGGGAGGCGGAGGTGATGCCGCCCTGGATCACGTCGACCCGGTCCTTCAGCACCAACTGCTGGGCATACTGCGAGTACAGTTGCATGCTGGACTGCGTGTCGTAGTTGATCAACTGGATCTGCCGGCCCAGCAGCCCGCCCGCGGCGTTCAACTGCGCCACCGCATATTGCGTGGTCTGGATCATCCTGGCGCCGCTCAGCCCGATCGGGCCGGAGCCGTCCAGCAGGCTGCCCAGCTTGATCGGCTCCGCCGCCGCGGCGCCGCGGTGGATGAACGGCGCGGCCAGCAAACCGCCGGACACCGCTGTCCCCAGCTTGAGCATGTCGCGGCGGCTGAGTGCGTCCCGTGTCATTCGTCGGCTCCCCTGTTTTGCTGTCGTCCCGCCTGCAAGGCCAGTGCCACCGGTATTATTTGCTTAACCGCAACGAAATCGCCTTGTGGGCTGTGCCTGCCCGTCCCCGGGGCCTGCGACAGAAAGCCGCGCCGGGATGCATGGTCGGCAGCCGGTCGGCCTGCTCAGCAACGCACCATACAAACGCCGGGAATGCTCAAATACAAACCCACGATTTCGTCAGCAGCGGCGGCCCCCGGTTGACGGAACCCGCCGCGGCCGGGCTGAAACGGCAGAGCCGGCGGCCGGGTCCAAGCGCAAGGCGAAGCGAGCGCTTTGCAGAACCGCTGCTCGGGACGGGGACGTCGAGATGAAAAATCTTTGCGGAGAGGGTTTTTGTTACTACAATAACCTGGGAAGATCGAGTTCGGCCCGTGCAAGGAACAGCAGAACCGAAAGAAGCATGGCGTTTCGGTGAACCGTGCCGCCGACATGGACCTCTCCGCCGCGCTGACCGACATCGATGCGCGCCACGATCATGGCGAGGTTCGCACTCAGGCTCTCGGCAGGATCGGGGGCCGGCTGCACATGCTGGTCTTTACCATGCGCGGCAGCACAGTCCCGGCCATCTCGCTGCGAAAAGCCAGCACCCGAGAAAGGAAGCGCTATGACAAGGAAGCCTGAACCGCCGCCGCGGGATTTCGACGAAAACCCGACGTGGACAGAGGAAAATTTTGCCCGCGCACAGCCGTTTCGCAGGCTTCATCCTGATGTCTATGAATCGTGGCAGAGGAACAAGGGTGGCCGTCCGCCCGTCGAGTCGCCGAAAATCCACCTCGGCTTGCGGATGGCTGCCGATGTGGTGAACGGGGTGAAGGCGACCGGCAGGGGCTACAACGCCCGCGTCGAAAAGCTGCTGCGTGAGGCGCTCGCCAAGGGCACGCTGTAAACGGACCTGCTCAGGTCAGGATGTTTGCTTCAGTGGGAAACTTCGCCGATGTGCTTTCCAGCCTGCATCCCGGCCTGCTGGCGACGATCGCGGCTTCGAAAATTCTTGCACGCGGGGGCCGTCCACATATGAATTTCGATCATCAGATTGTCGCTGCCTGAGCGCGGCGTTAGCATTGGGGAATCATGACGAAGGGACGGCTTCGTATCGATGAATCTACCGTGCCATGGTCGCGAGGCGAAGCCTGCCCATGTGGTAGCAACATCTCATTTGCGCACTGCTGCCTTAATGCAGCTGGCATTCCTATTGGTCGGCATTTCAACCTAAATCCTCCGGGTCCGGCTACGGGCTATCGGCATCCTAAGTGCTATTTAGGCGCAACAATGAATTGTTCGGAGAAAATCTCAGGAGAACATCTGATTTCAGAGGCCATCTCTGAATCGGTTGGCAATTATACTTTCTACAATGGGCTTGCTAACGCAGGTCTACCAGAGCGAACAATTGTAGCGCGGTCCGCCCGCGCCAATATTCTTTGCACTCGCCATAACAACGCCACTTCTGATCTAGATGCCGAAGCCGGTAAATATTTTCTGGCGCTAAAAGACGCCCAGATGCAAATGCAGAACGGCTCGGTTGGTGGCAGGTGGTATTTTATAAATGGCAATCTTCTCGAGTTATGGGCAATCAAAACCGTTATAAATCTTCATTACTCTCGAATGATCGAATATGAAGGTCGAATCACAAAAGATAATTTCTCTGTAAATGAAGATTCTGTAGTAAGTATATTAACCGCACAGCGCATGCCGAAAAATGCCGGGATGTATTATTCATTTGAACCCGGAAATTTGGCGCCCATGGCCTTTCAGCCCCTTGTAAATCCATTTTTGCGCAAGGTGATAGGCGTTAAGCTTTGGGTATTTGGAATTGTCAGCCACGTCGTCTTTGATGACCTAGACTGGCCGCTGCAGCCCTTCGAGCGCGCCAAATCATCTTATCGACCTACAGTAGTTCGCATAAGAAAGCGAAATCCGCGCTACACAACCAGGTTATTGATATCATGGAATGATGCAGGGCCAAACGGGCCGCGTCGCATGTTCCATGCAACATGGTGAGCTAGTCAATCGTCTTGATGCCTGAACGACAAAGCCCCGTCGAAGCGCATCCCGAGATGCAAAGCGTTGACCGCATAACATCGGCTTACGGCAACGCGGCCGGCTTGGTGCCAACCGGGCCGAAGGCCCTGAGTTTTGGCTTCCTCAACGATCCAACCATGCGCCATGGTCCGGGCGCTGCATAACCCACATCCCAGGGCGAAGGCCCCTAGCAGCTCAAGCCTGGGGGAGAATCGCGCTATGTCATCAAGGAAGGACTTTTTCCTGCGGATCGCGAGAGCGATGTCGGCCGGAGACATTGATCACGTCGCCGAATGGTTCACCGAAGACTTCAAGCTGCATGATCCTTCGATCGGCGGCTTTCGGTCGGGTCATGATGGTGCCCGAGACATGCTGCGCTCGCTCGCCGAGCACGTGCCTTGCGCCCGGATCGATGTCCTCGACATGGTGGAAGAGGGCAACAAGGTCGCGGTGCGGTGGCTTTTCGCCGGAAAACACGACAGCAGGCCGGTGTATTTGTCGGCGGTCGCGATCTATCGCTTCGATGGTGACCGCATCGCCGAGGATTGGGGAATTGCGGCCAAGGCCGAGTGGCCGATGACCGCCACCTCAGCCAACCATTAGGGTCCGTATCTACCCATTGCGCCGGCTGTCTGCGCATTGAAGACGCTTCCCGATAACCTCGATCCTCGGTCGCTTCTGATATTGATCAAGGGCGACAAAAATCGCCGTCGAACCCACGGCTGCCCGCCCGCGTCCGGGACCCTGGCGCCTCCACTTCACACCCCCAACCCAATTCCTCTACCCTCCCACCCCAACAACCGCCCCGGCGCAAGGACTCCCACCCATGACCGTCGAATTCATCGGCATGATCCACCACCGTGAGGCCTCCGAAATCATCGCCCCGCCGCCGCTGGTGATGGACCGCGGCTACGTCCGCGACTTCGCCCAGGCGGCCGAGGCCGGCGGCTTCGACAAGGTGCTGGTCGGCTACTACTCCGACGGACCCGACGGCTTCCTGCTCGCCGCCGCCGCCGCCGCGCACACCAACACGCTCGGCTTCCTCGTCGCCCACCGCCCCGGCTTCATCGCCCCCACCCTGGCCGCCCGCAAGTTCGCCACGCTGGACCAGATCACCGGCGGCCGCGCGGCGATCCACGTCATCAGCGGCGGCGACGACGTCGACCAGTTCCGCGACGGCGACACCCTGCCCAAGCGAGACCGCTACGCCCGCACCGACGAATACGTCTCGATATTGAAGCGGATCTGGACCGAACCTGGCCCCATGGTGGACCACCAGGGCCGCTTCTACCGCTTCGCCGGCGCCTCCACCGCGCAGCGCTGCCTGCAGCAGCCGCGCATCCCGATCTATTTCGGCGGCGCCTCCGCCGCGGCGATCGAGGTCAGCGCCAAGCACGCCGACGTCTACGCGCTGTGGGGCGAAACCCAGGACCAGGTGCGTGAGATCACCGCCCGCCTGCGCGCCGAGGCCGCCAGGCACGACCGCACCGTGCGCGTCAGCCTGTCGCTGCGCCCGATCCTGGCCGCCACCGAGGACGAGGCTTGGGCGCGGGCCGAGGCGATCAAGCAGCGCATCATCGAACGCCGCGCCGCCGCCGGACTGGGCCCGCGCAACCCGGCGAACGAGGGTTCGAAGCGCCTGCTGGCCGCCGCCGCCAAGGGTGAGCGCCTGGACACCCGGCTGTGGACCGGGGCGGCGCTGCTGACCGGCGCCAGCGGCAATACCACCGGCCTGGTCGGCACCCCGCGCCAGGTGGCGGAGGCACTGTGCGACTACTACGACCTGGGTGTGACCACCTTCCTGATCCGCGGCTTCAATCCGCTGGCGGATGCCATCGAATACGGCCGCGACCTGCTGCCGCTGACCCGGCAGTTGATCGCCGAACGCACCGCCGCCCGCGCCGCCTGATCCGTTCGCCCGGCGCCAGCAGGTCCCAATCATGCGCCTGCAATGCTGGACCTGGGCCGGCCGTCGTGCGGCTCGCTGCGCTCTTCCCCCTGGACGTCCGGAAGATGCGGCGCAAGCGCAAAGGCCAGCGGATAGATCGCCAGCGCGACGGCCGCGGTTGACGCGGTCGCCCAATAGGCGCCGGCCCAATCACCCAGCACGCCATACAACACCGGAGAGATTGCTCCCGATCCGATCGTGCCGGTGTAGAACAGGGCAAACGCGCGTTCAGCCCGATCGGGCGGCGTGAGTTCCGGAACCGAGCCGTAGAGCACGGACGATGTGCCGTTCAGCATCAGCCCCAACACCGGCAGCAGCACGAACAAGGGGCCCAGCGGCAGCACCAGCACCCCCACGATACAGGCCGCCGTGCCACCTTCCGTTGCAAGCACCGTCAGCAGAACGCCAACGCGGGCTCCCAGCCATCCACAGACGAATTTGCCGGCGGCGCCGCCGAGGAAAACCACCGCCAGGGCAACGCCCACTGTCGGCAAGGATGCCCCTTTCGCCTTCAAAAGGAATGGCAGGAAGGTCAGCAACCCCATTCTCACGCCGGTATCCAGCACGCCGATGGCGAACAACAGCCAGAAGCCGCCGCGTCCTTGACCGGCCTTCGTGCGGTGCGGTTCCGAATGGCCAGCCCGGGCAATCGGCGGCATGAGCAGCAGGACTGAGGCCGCCACGGCGGCCCCAAGCACCGCGAGCAGCCAAAGCGCGCCGCGCCATGGCATCAGGGTCAGCAGCAGCGATGTCAGCGCTGGAATCGCCGCTTTCCCGAGGTCCCCGGTGAAGTTGTATGTCCCCAGCGGGCCGCGCGACGCTTCCCCATAGGCTCGCGAAACCGCCGCGGACGCGATGGGATGCTGCGTGCTCGATCCGGCGCCGGAAATCGCCAATGCCGCACACAGACCCACCAGGCTGCCCGTGAAGCCGGCGAGCGCGTAACCCGCGGCGGCCAGTGCGGTGCCAACAGCGAGGACGATGCGCCCATCCAATCTCTCGGCAAGCCAGCCAGAGGGAAGCTGCAGCGCCGCCATCATGCCGGCGTAAAGTCCGCGCAGCGCGGCCAGCATCCCGTAGCCCAGGCCGAATTCGGTCTGCCACAGGGGCAGCAGGACGTAGATCAGGTCGGTGTATCCGTCATGCAGGGCATGCGCGGTTCCGGCGACCGCCAGCGTGCGCCTGGCGGACGCAGACCCCGCCGGTTGATCTGCGGATGTCCCGGCCTCGGGCGGCTTGATGCCTTGGTCGCCGGTCATCGCAGCGCCCATATCGAACAGAGCTTCGCTGCCACGACCAGGGCAGCCACGACCGCTGCCCGGACCGCTTGGCTCATCGGCACTTGTTCGCGGTTCGCCAGCTCGATTGCTCGGCCGGCCTCCGCCCAGATGTCGGATCGGGATGCCCCCGAAGCGATGAAACCTGACGCGGAGCCTGCCGCGGTTCGGAGCTTCATTGTGTCGAACATGGCAGTTATCCTGACAGATGCCGATAACTGCGAATATGTGACGCTTCCATGAAGCCGACAAACGACTAATATTCTGCCTTCAAGTCAGCTAAAGTCACCTGAGCAATGCCCGCGCATCGCCGCTCGCTGCCGCCGCTGAACGCCCTGCGTGCCTTTGAGGCGGCGGCTCGCCTCGGCAGCTTCAAGGACGCCGCGGCAGAGCTTGGGGTGACGCACGGTGCGATCAGTCGGCATGTCCGCCTGCTGGAGGACTGGCTGGGACCGCCGGCGCTGTTCCGCCGGCTCAACCGGCGCGTCGTGCTGACGCCCACAGGGGTCGCCTTGCTGGCCGAGGCCGCGCCCGCGCTCGACCGCCTCTCCGCGGCCGCGGAGCGGCATCAGGCACGGGGCGGCAAGGCGCCTCCGGCCGTGCTGCGCGTCAACGCGCTCGCCACCTTCAGCCTGCGCTGGCTGCTGCCCCGGCTGGCGCGGTTCCGCGACCGGCACCCGGAGATCGAGGTGCGGCTCTCGACCTCCAACGAGCCCGTGGACGCCCTGAGCGAACCCTATGACCTGATCATCCGCGGCGGTCCGGACACGTTCTACGGCTTTATCTGTCACTCGTTCCTGACGGAGCGCCGGCTGCCGGTCTGCAGCCCGGCCTTGCTGGCGCGATTGCCGCTCAATGAAGTTGCGGACTTACGGTCACACACGTTGATCCATGCCTCCACGCTTCCCCGGGTCTGGCCCGATTGGCTCGCCGCCGCAGGGGCGCCGGATCTGGAACCCGGTGCGTCGCTCACGTTCGACCACTTCTACCTGACGCTGCAAGCCGCGCTGGATGGCCTGGGTGTAGCCATGGGACCAACTGCCCTCGTGGCGGACGACCTAGCAACGGGCCGTCTCGTCGCGCCATTTCCCGGCGTGACACTGCCGACACGAGGCTACCATGCCTATCTGCCGGACGCCCGGGCAGATGACCTCTCGGCAATCGCTTTCTGCCAATGGCTGAAGCAGACTGGAGGAATGTCTGGAACGGGAGCGCTCGGCTAATTTTCCGAAACACAATGGGCCAGGAGATTTCGCCGTCACTCCGCTTTCGCAAGAATGAGCGCGCGCACGCGCTCGGCAACCGCCGGCGACGCTGGATTGTAGACGATCATGTCCAGTTCGGGCCGTCCGTCGACCGCAAAAGAGGAGAACTCCAAGTCGAGCGGACCAGCTTCCGGGTGATGGATACACTTGATACCCTCACCGTGCGCGACAACCTCGTTACTTTGCCACAACGCTCCGAATTCGGGGCTCAGCCGGCATAGCTCCTCCACCAACCGGCAGACCTCGTTACTGGCGCCGGCACCTGCGCGTGCGACGTCCGCGCGGAACGCACCGACCACGAAGCGTGCGACGCTACGCCAATCCTGCCGCTTGGCGCGTATGCGGGAGCCAAACATCAGCCGCAGAATGTTACGTTCTTCGCAAGGAAGTTTGGAATAATCCGTTATCAACGCGGCTGCCGCCTTATTCCATCCGACCACGTCCCACGTCGCGGTCTTGATGATGGCAGGGCTGAATTCCATCACATCGAGAACCCGCTGCAGCCGCGGGGCGACGCCCTCGGCAGGCTTATAGCGCACTTCGGGCAGCCGGCCGAGGCCAAGCATGAATAGGTGTTCACGCTCAGGCTCGGTCAGCATCAAGCCCTTGGCGATGCGGTCAAGCACTGCGGCCGATGGCGCGCCCCCGCGCCCCTGCTCAAGCCACGTGTACCACGTGGGGCTGATATTTGCGCGTTGCGCAACTTCCTCCCGCCGCAGCCCGGGCGTGTGCCGCCGACCGGCCGCGAGCCCGAAGGCAGCGGGATCGAGGCGGCTGCGGCGATTCCGCAGGTACGAACCGAGCGAATCCTTGTCACTGGCCACGTGCAATCCTGTTGAGATTTATACTATGAAGAGGTCACACCTTTTTCGACCTTACCTTTAACGCCAGTTTCGCCGCCTTGTAATCGGAGGCGTCTCATGCGCGTTTTCCTCACCGGTGCAACCGGCTTCATCGGTTCCCGTGTCTTGCGTGAACTTCTCGGCGCCGGTCATCAGGTGCTGGGGCTGACCCGTTCCGACACCGGTGAACGCTGGCTGCAGGCGGCGGGGGCGACAGCCCATCGCGGCACGCTCGAAGATATCGATAGCCTCGCGCGCGGAGCGGCGCAGGCCGACGCCGTGATCCACACGGCTTTTGACCACGATTTCTCACGCTTCGCGGAGAATTGCGAGACGGACCGCCGCGCCATCGCTGCGATGGCAGACGCCCTTGTGGGCTCGGATCGGCCGCTTGTCATCACCTCCAGCACGGGCATCGGCAACACCAGCCCGGGTCAGCCGGCGGTCGAGCAGGCGATCGACTGGAGCCACCCGCTGCCGCGCATCGCAGGGGAGCGGGCAGGCGTTGAGGCAACGGACAAGGGTGTGTCGGTCACGGTGGTTCGCCTTCCCCAGGTGCATAATACCGAGAGGCAGGGTCTCATCTCGCTGTTCATCGAGGTCTGCCGAACCAAGGGCCTGTCGGCCTATGTGCGCGACGGAACCAATCGATGGCCAGCGGTACATGTCAACGATGCCGCGCGGCTGTACCGATTGGCCCTTGAGCGTCACCAGGCCGGCGCCCGCTACCACGCAGTCGCGGAAGGGGGCGTCAGCTTGCGTCAAATCGCCGAAACCGTTGGAGCTGGATTAGGCGTGCCTGTTGTGTCGTTGACGGCCGAGGAAGCCGCTGAACATTTTGGCTGGCTTGCGATGTTCATGGGCATGGACATGCTGGCATCGAGCACTTGGACCCAAGCCAGTTTGAATTGGACGCCAACGGGACCGGACCTTATTACCGACCTGAAAGCCATGGATTATTGAACCGTTAGAGAGAGTAATCTCCACGTTCTTTCGTTTCTTCCGTGGGTTGCGCGCGAGCTTGTTCGGCGCTGGTTATAAGGCAGCACGGCCAGACAGGCGATAGTCTAGGCCGCGAACCAAATCCCCACAACTTCCGGCGGCTCGACAAATGACCAAAGGCGAACTCAGAGCTTGCGAAAATAGCCGTGTGAGTAGCTGCCGGAATAGAGATACTCGATCTGTTCGGGCTTGTCGCCCAGGTAGTCATCGCACGCCCGCTTAACGCCGGGCAGTAAGTTCCAGCCGCGCGGGTTGATTGCTTGATCGCAATAGTCATCGATCAGGCAGATCGCTCCTTTGCTCAGCCTCGGGTAGACATATTGCAAGCTGACCAGGATCGAATCGTAGAGGTCGCCATCAAGGTAGGCAAAGCAGATTGAAGGCGGCAGGCCGGCGGCCAGCGTGTCCTCAAACCAGCCCTTGTGGATGTCCGGCAGCGGCAGGCTGAGTTGTGCGAAATTATGTCGCACAACATCCTCAGTGGTCGCCAGATCACCGGCTTTAAACTTCACGCCATCGACGCTTTTGGCCGATGGCAGCCCCTCGAAACTGTCAAAGACCACCAGCTTCTTGCTGGGGGCAGCCCCGGTGTCAACCAGGACTTGCGTGATCAGCACCGACGAGGTGCCTTCGTTGCAGCCGAGTTCAACCAAATCCCCGGCCACCTCATAGGCTAGCACCTGCCGCACCAGATGATACATATTCATCCGTTGCTCGACGTTGGTTGAAATCCCCGACGTGGTGAACCGGTCGTCCTTTTTGAGCAGCCGTTCGATCTGTCGATCGATCCACGAAGCTGAATGCACCTGAAGCCGGCTGCCAAGCGAGTCGAAGACTTTGTTGCACACGCGGTCAAACAATGACAACCGTCTGACCCGCCAATCAAAATACCTGGTGATGTAGAAATTGTGCATGTCGCTTTCCCTGAAACGCGGGGGGTCCCTTGTGCCGAACACGCTGAGGAAGGCATGCACCTCCGCCCATGTGTAATGAACCTGCCGCACATAAAGCGCTCCTAGACTAGCCTCGCCTTCATATCCCCGCCGCAGCCATCAACAGAGAAGACATCAAAGGACTGTATTAGCGAGTGCAAGGGCATCGATGGCGGATGGCCGGATTAGCTGAACGCAATCGGAGTAGGACTGGACGATCCTGGATGACTAATGATGATAATATTGCAGCCGGAGACACTAACATTAAGGCCACCGCGTCGCCGGAAAAGTGGGTTCTGATGTCGCTGCCGTTGATGTTCCGCATCTGCTCCTTCCTGATCATTGCCACGCCTCATAGCCTGCCAGCGTTCGTCGGGCGGTCCAAAAGCCGCCAAAGCCGAGGTCCGGACCGGTTGATCGTTTCACCCGCCGGTAGTCTTGTTCAACGATGTCGTTCCAGTACCTCACCTGCCGCAGCCGTGATCGGCGCCATAACTCAGTGTCCTTCTTCATCTCCGTGAGGGCCTTGAGATAGGCCGCATTCTTGTCCTCGGTGATGATGCGCGGGTTCACGGTATGTGGCTGCACCAACGCTTTGCATAATAACCGTTTCGCTGCCTCGGCGTCCCGCTTGGCCGACAGCAGGAAGTCGATCGTCTGGCCGCGGCTGTCGACAGCACGATACAGCTACATCCAGCGTTCCTTGACCTTTACGTAGGTCTCGTCCACCCGCCAGGAGCCATTGCTCATGCGCAGGTGCGGCCGGATGCGCTTCTCCAGTTCGACAGCATAGGCATCGATCCGGTGGAAGATGGTGCTGTGGTCCACCTCCATGCCTCGATCCAGCAGCATGAACTCGAGATCATGGTAGCTGATTGGGAATATCAGATAGAACCGGTTTGCCGCTCCGACTCCCTTTTGGGAGTTCACGGCCTGGGCAGTCCGATGTGAACGGCGGCGCTGGGCTGGTTTTCCGCTCCTTCGCGTTGGGCCAAGCCTGGGGGTTAAGCCACAGGACTGGCATCGCGCCGACCCAATGGATAACATCGGATGGTTGAGACCATTACCCGCTCGTCGTCAATCTCCGACATTTGTCAGAGGGTTCTGCTTCAGGGACTGTGGCCAAGCGACGATATCATGGATGAGGTATGGTTCGCTCCCCAAGCCCGTCGGAGGACCCTCATGGCTTCGCGGTTTAAAGTCGGCTCACCACGAACGTTCATGGCATTTGTCGGCTTCATAATCGTCTTCGGAAATTTAGTTGAAATCGATAAAGGCTCTGGTCGCATAAACCGCGCGATTCAATTGCTGTGGGTGGCCTTCGTTCTTATCAGCTCTGCTGTCATTATCATCCGCATGTGGCGCATGCGTGGGAGTCCTGACGAATTTAAGAAGGTCGCTCATGGCGGCCTAGTGGGCGTTCTTCCTCCTAAGTGGCGTCGTTGGATCCTCGGTGAAGATGACCCGGAACAGGCATCTGCTCCCCAGCGCACCAAGCATTGCACAGGCTCGGACAGTATCAAGCCCTAGGATTTGTCCATTGCCTCAAAAGCGGATCGTCGCAACCGCAATCTTATAAAAAATGACAAAATGAAAGCGTCGATGTCGTTTGACATCTAATGACATCCAGACATCTGTCTGCGGCCATTGTCACCACTGGCCGGTCTTTGAAAGGGCGCTCCCCACCTGTGGCCTTCAACGATCATTGGCGGGGTTCTTTCGGCGTTGTAGCGCCGATGACGAGCGTGCTTCGGGCAGCCTTCACAACGTCGTCGGTGATCACAGAACGGCACGCTACGCAGGACGTCCTCACGCGTCAGGCCGACATCATGCAACATCCAGTCATCCATTTCCGCAAGGTGTTGGCGGTCCATCATCCATCGCCATGCTCGTTCGGGAGGAATCGGCCGGACTGTCGCAACAACCCTCGCGGTCTTCGAAGTGTGTTTGACATTGATCTGAAGTCACGCTCGGAAGACGGCCCCGCTGCATGATTGAGTCAGGGGTCCGAAGTGGGGTCGGTAGTGGATAACCCGGCGCATGACCGGGTCGAGCAACTTCGGTCGCGTCAATAGCACGCTAAACGCCGGCAAGGGCCCGGCAATCCACATCACCCCGCCACGTTTCACTTTTTGTTCTTGACAATCGTTACGCCAAAGATTACATCGGCCGCCAACCCACCAAGCGACCCCTGCCAAACGATCTCTGCCACGGAACCCGCTCATGCCCCTGCCGCCCAGCCCGTTCCTGGAACAAATCATCCGCCTGCTGATGCCGTTCTTCCTCGGCAGCGGCATCGACCCACAGGCCGTCCGCGCCGACATCCTCGACACCCTGGACTGCTATGGCGTGCGCACCCGCGCCCAGATGCTCTACGCCGCCCAGGCGCTGGCCTTCAGCCTCTCCGCCATCGACACCCTGGCGGAGGCGAAATCAGCCGAGCTGTCCCCCTCCATGCGCCTGCGCCTGCGCGGCTGCGCCAACGGCCTCAACCGCTCGGTGCAGCAGAACCAGCAAGGCCTGGCCGCGCGCATCGCCTATGATGAGGCAATGACCGACCCGCTGGCCAGCGAAGCGATGGACAGCATGCCGCAGCTCCTGGCCGCCGCCGCGGCCCAGCATGCGCCGGCCCCAGTCCCGGTCCCAGACACGGCCCGGGCGGATGCCGCTGCTACCGCCGAGGCCAGCCCCACTGAGGTCCACGCCGCCAAGCCCGCTCCCGCCGCGGCCCGACCCACCATCGCCACGCCGAACCTCACCACCGCGGCCGCTCCGGCCAGGCCAGCCTCCCGCGCCGAGCAGGACAAGCGGCTGTGGGGGGCGGCGATGATCGAGACCCTGCGGCAGATGGGCATGCCGGTCCGCCCAATCGGCGACACCCCCGCCCAGACCCCCTGACGTTTCACCGCTGCTGACCCCGCACCGCCCCTGAATCCACCACACCCCTGACACCATCAGGCCGGCTAGAGCAACATCAGCCTGACTGGAACAGTCGGGCTGATAAAGTTGCTCGCGAAAATAATGGGCTAGAGCGGCTTTGCGCAGGCTGGAATCGCGCAAAGCGCGGTTCTGCGCGAGTAGCCGCGTGAAACGATGAGCGAGAGCGGTTCCACCCTCGGTGGAACCGCTCTAGACCGCGCTGACTGTTCCAGTCAGCCTGCAAGCGGTCTGGCGCTTGCGCTCGCCGCGTGAAAGCCGAATTGTCCCCTTCGGCGGCGCAACTTCCCGGGGGCAGGGTGGACAACGACAAGCAACAACCGGACCTGCATTCAGACCGGCTGTGGACACCGCCGCTTCGTCCCGCCGCGCCGCGCGGCCTCTGCACCGATTGCGGCATCTCCCGTTCGGAAAACCCAAAGCGCTGCGGCACCGCATGCCAGTTCATCAAGCCCGACTATCCCGGCCTGGAAACCCGCGTGCACGGCCGGCCGCGCGACCCCGGCCGCCCGGATGAGGTGTTCTTCGGCCCGTTCCGCCGCATGCTGCGCGCCTCGTTGCTCGCACCGCGGCCCGGTGCGCAATGGACCGGCATCGCCACCCGCCTGGCCGAGCGGCTGCTGCAGACCGGGGCGGTGGACGCCGTGCTGACCATGGCGCCGGACCCAGCCGACCGCTGGCGCCCGGTGCCGGTGCTGGTCACCGATCCGGCGGCGTTGGCGCAGTGCCGCGGCATGCGGATGGGTTATGCGCCGTTGCTCGCCCTGCTGCAGCCCGCCCGCGACCTTGGCTATCGCCGGCTGGTGGTGATCGGCATCCCCTGCCAGGTCTACGCCCTGCGCGCACTGGAACACGAATACGGGCTCGACCGGCTCTACGTCATCGGCACCCCCTGTTCCGACAACACCACCACCGAGCGCTTCCACCAGTTCCTCGCCTTGCTGTCGGAGGACCCGGCGAGCATCACCTACCTGGAGTTTCGCGCCGACTACCACGTGGAGCTGCGCTTCACCGACGGCCGGATCAAGACCATCCCGTTCCTGCAACTGCCGATCTCCCGCCTGCCGCCCGACTTCTTCCCGCTGACCTGCCGCACCTGCGTCGACTACACCAACGTCCTCGCCGACATCACCGTCGGCTACATGGCCGGCCAGGGTGAGCAATGGCTGCTGGTGCGCAACGACCGGGGTGAGGAACTGCTCGCCACCCTGGGCAACGAGATCCGCACCGCCGAACCCGGCAGCGCCGGCAAGCGACGGTCCGCCGTCACCGGCTTCATGCAGAACACCCAGCGTGCCGCCGGCGGGCTGCCGCTGCGCGGCATGCCGAACTGGCTGCGCCCCGTCGTCGGCTGGCTGATGCCCCGCATCGGCCCCCGCGGCCTGGAGTTCGCCCGTGCTCGGGTCGAGATGAAGGCCATCGAGACCGTCATCCACCTCCGCCGCCTGCATCCAAGACGCCTGCGCAGCATGGTCCCCGGCCACGTCTGGGCGCTGGTCAAACCCTATGGCCTGACGCAGGACCCCGAGTGATGCCGGTGGTCCTGGTTCTGCTGCTGGCCACCCTGCTGGGCGGCGGCGCCTGGCTCTACACCCCCGACAAGCCCCGCGGCGTGCTGGAGGCGAAGTACGCTGCCTCGCCATCCGCCTTCATCCAGGTCGCCGGCCTGCGGATGCACATCCGCGACACCGGCCCGCGCGGGGCACCGGCGGTGATCCTGCTGCACGGCCTCGGCTCCAGCCTGCACACGTGGGAGCCCTGGGCGCAGACCCTGTCGCAGCGCTTCCGTGTCATCCGCTTCGACCTGCCGGGCTTCGGCCTGACCGGCGCCGACCCGACCGGCGACTACACCGATGCCCGCGAGGTCGTCGTGCTGGCGGCATTGATGGATGCGCTGTCGGTGCCGCGGGCTTCGTTGGTCGGCAACTCATTGGGTGGCAAGCTGGCCTGGCAGTTCGCCGCGGCGCATCCCGACCGGGTGGAGAAGCTGGTGTTGATATCCCCGGACGGCTTCGCCAGCCCCGGCTTCGACTACGACAAGCCCGCCAAGGTGCCAACGCTCGCCCGGCTGCTGCCGTACACGCTGCCACGCTGGATGTTGCGCATGAACATCGTCGCCGCCTATGCCGACCCTCAGCACCTGACCCCGGCCACCGTCACCCGCTACCGCGACCTGATGCTGGCGCCCGGCGTGCGTCGTGCGCTGCTGCAGCGCACCGCGCAGGTGCGGCTGCAGCACCCCGAACCGATGCTGCGGCGCATCCACGCTCCCACGCTGCTGGTCTGGGGCGAGCAGGACAAGCTGATCCCGTTCCGCAACGCCCAGGACTACCTCGCTGCGCTGCCGGATGCTCGGCTGGTCTCGTTCCCCCGCCTGGGCCATGTGCCGCAGGAGGAAGACCCGGCCGAGTCGCTGCCCCCGGTCGAGGCCTTCCTTGCCGGCTGACCACGGGCTGATGCTGCGCCGCATCGGCCCGCTGGCACGCATCAACGCCTTCGGCGCGGCCTGGATGGGCGTGATCGTGATGCCGGTTTATGTGCCGTTCCTCACCGCACGCGGCCTTGCCGTGGGCGACGTCCTCAGCCTGCTGGGCGTGCAGGCGGTGGCGGTCATGCTGTTCGAGATCCCCACGGGATACATCTGCGACGTGCTGGGCCGCCGGCGCACCATCCTGATCGGCGCGGCAATGAACCTGGCGGGGCTGGCCGGCTTCACTTTGGTGCACGGCTTCGCCGCATACGCCCTGGTCATGCTGGTGCTGGCGGGCGGGGTCAGCCTGGTCTCTGGCGCCGACATCGCACTGATCTACGACACGTTGGACCTGCGGGGCGCGGACCGGCCGGCGCGGCGGCGGGCGCTGGCCAACTACGTGCTGGCGCAGGTGCTGGGCGAGGCGGTCCTGGGGCTGTTCGGCGCCGCCTTGGCGTCCTGGTCGCTGCCGGCGGTGGGCTGGGTTACGGCGGCCGAGGCGGTGCTGCCGCTGCTGATCGCCTTGACGTTGCCAAGCGGCGGCGGTGCCGGTCCGGTCATGCGGCTGGCCAGCGTGCCGCCGGCGCTGACCGCGCTGTTCCGCCGGCCCGGCCTGGGGCTGCTGTTCGCCAACATCGTGGCCTGGAACCTGTCGACCTTCATCGCCGTCTGGCTGCTGCAGCCATACTGGCGGGAACAAGGTGTCGGGCTGCGCTGGTTCGGCCTGCTGTGGGCCGGCACCTTGCTGACCGCGGGCCTGGTCAGCCGGACCGCGCCGGCGCTGACCCTGCGGTTCGGTCCCCGCACCGCCCTGCTGGTGCTGACCTTGGCGCCGGCCTGCGGCTATGCCGGGATGGCAGTCTGCGGCGGTGCCGCCGGAGTGGCGGCCGGGTTCCTGTTCTATGTCAGCCGCGGGCTGAACGCGGTGAACCTTAAGGAGGCGTTCAATCACCAGGTGCCCTCGGCCCTGCGGGCGACGCTGAACTCCGTCAGCAGCGGCGCCTTCCGGCTGGGGTTCGCGCTGGTCGGGCCGCTGCTGGGGCTGGCCGTCGACCGCAAGGGGCTGGACTGGACGCTGACCCTGCTGGCCGGCGTCTTCCTGCTGTGCTTCGCCACGCTGGGGGTGCCGCTGATCCGCCGCTCGGGCGCCGCCTGACACGGGCTCATACCACGGGGCTGGCGCCGCCATCCATGTTGATCGCGGTGCCGGTGGTGAAGCCGGCGTGGTCGCTGCACAGGAAGCAGGCCATCGCGGCGAACTCCTCGGCGCGGCCGATGCGGCCCAGCGGCACACCGGCACCCAGCTTGGCGGCGAACTCCTCGTACGACGTGTTGCTGCCCGCCGCCTGGTGGCGCCGCCGGTGCTGGTCGGAGTCGATCAGCCCCACCAGCATGCCGTTGACCAGGATGCCGTGCGGCGCGCCCTCACCCGCCAGCACTTTCATCAGCGCCATTCCCGCGGCGCGGGAGACGGCGGTGGGTGCCCCGTTCGCCCGTGGCACCTTGGCCCCGGTGTTCAGCACGTTGATGATCCGGCCCCAGCGGCGCGCCTGCATCCCCGGCCAGCACAGCCGCGACAGCCGGATCGCGGCGAACAGCTTCAGATCCAGATCGGCCTGCCAGACCTCGTCGGTGATCTGCTCCGACGGCATGGCGCGGGAGACGCCGGCGTTGTTGATCAGGATGTCTACCTGGCCGAACGTGCCGACCACGGCCTGGAACATCGTCGCGATGTCGTCTGCCCGGGTGACGTCGCAGGCGAACGTCGCCACCTTGCTCGTGGCGCCGGCAGAGGCCAGCGCCTGGGCCTCGGCCAGCGCGTCCGGGTTGCGGGCGACGATGGCGACATTGGCGCCGGAGGCGGCGAATTCCTTCGCCATCGCCAGGCCCAGGCCCTTGCTGGCGCCGGTGATGATTGCGGTCCGCCCATCGAGGCGCACGTCCATCGGTTTCCTCCATTGCAGTCTGCAGCCGCAGTCTGCGGAAGATATCCAATCCGCGCAACGCGTGGGTATGCGGTGCGCGGACCCCATGCGACACTGCGGCGATGTCGTCGTTCGCCTTCGTCTCTGCCCTGCTGCTGCTGGCCGCGGTCCTGGGGATCGTCAACCACCGCTACCTGCGGCTGCCGCGCAGCATCGCGCTGATGGCCGGCTCGCTGATGCTGTCGGTCATCATCATCCTGGTGGACCAAGCGGTGGATGCGGTTGAGCTGCGCCTGTGGTGGGGACAGTTTGTCACCGCCACCAACCTGCCGCACGTCTTCCTGGACGGCGTGCTGGCGTTCATGCTGTTCGCCGGCAGCCTGCACATCGACGTCGACAGCCTGCGCGCGCAGAAATGGACCGTGCTGGCGCTGGCCACCCTGGGGGTGGTGCTGGCGACGGCGCTGTATGGCTTCGGCATCTGGTTCGTCTTCAACAACGCGGTGCCGCTGCCCTGGTGCTTCGCGCTGGGGGCCTTGCTGGCGCCGACCGACCCGATCGCCGTGGGCGGGCTGCTGCGCGACGCCGGCCTGCCGCCCGGGCTGCTGGCCGTGGTCAACGGCGAGAGCCTGTTCAACGACGGCGTCGCGGTGGTGATCTTCGCGGTGATGCTGGAGTGGGCGAACGGCCATGTCGCCACACCGTCGGCCATCGCGCTGCACTTGCTGATCGAGGGCGGCGGCGGCGTGGTGCTGGGGTTGATCACCGGCTACATCGCCTATCAGGCGCTGCGGCTGGTCAATGAGCCAGCGCTGGAGCTGACGGTGACGCTGGCCTTGGCGACCGTCACCTACAGTCTGGCGCAGGCGGCCCATGCCTCTGGCCCGCTGGCCGTCGTGGTGGCGGGGATCCTGACCGGCCACCGCTCCACCCAGTTCGCCATGACCGACCGCTCCCGCGCCGAGGTGATCCTGTTCTGGGACATGATGGACGAGCTGATGAACGCGGTCTTGTTCCTGCTGATGGGGTTTGCCCTGCTGTCGGTGAGGATCGACTGGCGACTGCTGAGCACCGCCGCCGGCGGGGTGGCGCTGGCGCTGGCGACACGGCTGGTCAGTGTCGCGGTGCCGGCCACCCTTGTGCACCTGCGCAGCCTGCCCAAGCTGCGCGGCATCGCGGTGCTGACCTGGGGCGGGCTGCGCGGCGGCATCTCGGTGGCGCTGGCGCTGACGCTGCAGCCCTCGGCGTATCGCGACACGCTGCTGTCGGTGTGCTACGCGGTCGTGGTGTTCACCATCCTGGTGCAGGGGCTGTCGATGCCGCTGCTGGTCCGCCGGCTGTATCAACCTAGTATCGTCCGTCAGTGAAGGGCGATACTAGGTTTGGCTTGAAGTGGCCGATTCACGCGGCGAAGCGCGTGCAGCACTTCTTTGCGATCGGACACTAAAGCAATCCGGCGATGATGACGGTGAGCAGGCCCAGCACCAGGTTCACGCCGATCAGCTTGCGGGTGGTGTCCAAGGTGGCGGCCATGCGGTTGCGGTCCGTGGTGCGGCGGAACTGCCGGTAGGGGCCGAAGACGATGGCCAGGAACACCGCCGCCATCACCAGCCCCAGCCCCAGCATGGCGTGGATCTGCCACGGCGCGGTCGCCAGGTTCCATTGCAGCCCGAGCATGACGAAGCCGCTGAGGATGATCAGCGGCATGGCGTGCCAGACCACCAGGAAGAACCGCTTGAAGACCCGTGTATGCAGCATCATCCGCTGCGGCGCCTCGATCGCGGCCATGCTGGGGCGCAGCACCACGTAGGCGAAGAACAGGCCGCCCACCCACAGCACCGCGCACAGCAGGTGCAGCGCCTTGAGACCCGCGTAGACCGTCATTCCATCATCTCCAGCAGCTCCGTCAGCAGGGCACGTAGCTCATTCGCCGCGATTGATCGAGGGGCTGCCTCGGTGACGCCCATGCCCTCGGCGAAGGCGGCGGCGAAGCCGGTGCGGTTGCCGATCACCGCCGTCATCAGCGGCTTGTTCTCGGCGCGGAGCTGGGCGGACATCGTCTCTCGCAGCCTGCCAGAGGCAGGCACGCGGTTCAGCACCATCGCCGCCTGCCGCTTTTCCGCCGCGGCCAGCTTCAGGGTGCCCTCGGCGGCCCAGATGTCCGGCGGGCTGGGCTGCACCGGCACCAGCACCAGGCTGGCGCCGCGGATGGCCAGGCGCGCGTCGGTGTCGATCTGCGGCGGGCTGTCGACCACGACGACGTCGTGCGCGGCGGCCAGGCGCGCCAGCTCATTGGTCGCCCGCCAGCCGAGGACGCCGGCGAAGGTCAGCCTGGCGGCGGAGCTGGGGCGGATCTGGTGCCAGCGGGTCAGGCTGTGCTGCGGGTCGATGTCCAGCAGCGCGACCTTGCGGGTGGGTGCCAGGGCGACCGCGAGGTTTGCCGCCAGGGTGGTCTTGCCGGTGCCGCCCTTCTGCTGTGCGACGGTGATGACGATCGCCATACGGTTCGACTCCGCGGCCATGATGCGCCACAGTTCCAGAACCCGCCGTCCGGCGCCAGGACGCAGGTGCATCGCCGCTCGCTTTTCCGCCGCGGCGGTCCTATCGTCGGTGCAGAGGAAGCTCCTTGGGGAACGCTGCCCCGATGGGTATGGAGACAACCGGGACAGGCACAATGCCGGGCGATCGGGACATCGACTATCGCGACGCGGGAAACGGCCAGGCGGCCAGGGTTCCGCGGGATCACGCGGACGAGGCTGACCGGGGCATGCGTCATGACCCTGGCGGCGACTCCGGCAGAAGCGGTTGCGGCTACCGTCTGGATGTGCCGAACTGCGATCGGGACTGGCAGGCTTATCATGGCATCCGCCGGCGGGTGTTCCATCTGCCGCGCCCGGATGAGCCAATCAGTGCCGACTGCCATCCGCTGCTGCTGTTCCTGGAGGACCGCCCGATCGGCGCCATCCAGGTCGACGACCTGAAGAACGCCGCCGCGGCGCTGCGCCTGGTGGCGATCGACCCCGACTTCCAGGGTGGCGGACATGGCCGAGCAATGCTGCAGCGGGCGGAGCAGTTCGTGCGGACGCTTGGGTGCAGCAAGGCGGTGGTGTATGCGACGCCGGAGGCTGCCGGCTTCTATCAGACGGTTGGTTACGACGAGGAGGACTGGGACGAGGTCTGCATGGGCGGCATCGTGCAGATGTTGAAGAACCTGGATGCGGGATAGCGGGCGGCGGTCGTGTAGCTTAAAGCCGGGTGGATGTCAAGAAATATTTCCTAGTCTGGCAAGCTTCGGGTGATCGTTTCCCGGAATGATCACCCTGTGCGCCGGCGGCATGTCGGCCGCCGGCGCGCGCGCATCAGCGCATGACGCGGCCGATCACCCAGCCCACCGCGGCGGCCACCAGGATGGAGACCAGCGGCTGCGTCTTGACGCGGCCACGCAGCACCTCAGTTCCTTCACGCATCTGGTCGGACGCCGTGTTGGCGACATTTTTCGCCGCACTGCCGGTCTGGTCCATCAGGTTGGACATGGCGGGGGACACCCTGTCCTTCAGGAGGGATTCGACCTGTGCCCGCAGTTGGGCGATCTGCGCCTGGGCATCATCGAGCTTGCCGCGACTATCGGCCATAAACGCCATGGGTCTACTCCTGCGAAAACTGTGATATTGTGAAACGGGATTCGCACGACAAGGTTCCCGCGGGGCAAAGGTGCGGAAACCACGGTCGTGTGATTTGGCTGACCTATCGGTTGGGGACCGCGAGGTAGTGCCGCAGTTTGAAAATCCCGCGATTGAGACATTGGCGGCCTCGCATCGAACGCTGGCACCGTCTATGCTTAGCGGTAGGCATTGGGAGCAGCGGGATGACAATCCTACGGAAACAGTTCAGTTCCAGCGAAGTTGGGATGGGCGACGAGGACTGGCACTACCTTGTTAGAGATACCGAGAGTGGCCGCATTTTCATCTATCATGAATGGTCCCATCGCCAAGGCCAGGGCTATGCCAGTGGGAATGAGGATATTGACTTGGAAGTATTCCTACAAAGGGGCGGAACGCCGGGCGACCAGTTGTGCCAACTGATCGGCACGTTGTGCCAGAACGCTCTGTGATGCCTACGGGACCAAGAGGAGAAAAGCGCCCGGCCGACGTGATCGGCGGGACGGTGAAGGTCATGCGGATCGCCACAGGGAAAGAGCCCGACGATCGGGAGGACGCGCCCGCGCTTACGCCGGGGCAGCGTCTTGGGAAGCTGGGGGGCGCGGCCAGGGCGCGGAACTTGACGCCGGAGCGGCGGGTGGAGATTGCCAGGATGGGGGCGGCCAAGCGGTGGAGCAAGGACTAGATATCTTTGCCCTGGTTCCTCTGGGCCCGCCGATATCCGAGCGGAAGCCCAGTTGATGGTCCCTCGCCTCGCTCTTAGCGCATCCCAGCAACGTATCGCACCTCATTCTGGTACTGATCTTGTGGATATGGCAGAAGCGTCTAAGCAGCCCCGCTTCTACAAAGTGCGACTTTCAAACTGAGGCACTACCGACGGCGAGAGTAGCTTGATCGCTCAGTTTCCAGCTTCGCCCCGCATCCAAATGGCTGCCTTCAGGCTGAAGCCGAAAGCACTCAACACCTCCGCCGCGTTGTGTCACTTACGGCTAACAAGATGGATGGCAGCGCAGATCAGGGCGTTCAGGTCGCTGGATCAGGTCAGCGGCCGGGTTGCCGGCAGGCCCAGGCGGATGCGGCCGAACTGCTCCGCGTTCACGTCGTAGTCGACCGTGCCGTGATGCGAGGCGACGGTCAGGTCGCGGAACAGGCGCTGCAGCGGCGAGGTTTCATACATGGCATTGGCGCCGGCGCCGGCAAACAGGCGCTCGACCGCCTGCCGGCAGCGCGTCACGGCGTAGCTGATGCAGTAGCGCAGATCGACCGTCTCCTTGACGCTGGCGAGACGGCGCTGCGTGCCGAGTGTGTCCAGGCGGTCGGCCACCGTATCAAGCAGCAGCCCCGCCGTGCGGATGTCGAGCTCGGATTCGGCCAGCCTGAACTGCAAGCCGGCGCTCTCGACCTTTGGGGTGCCGGCATACTTGTCGGTGCGGACGCGTGTCAGTGCCAGGAAGTCAGTATGGAACTGCCGAGCCATGCCCAGCACCGGGGCGCTGACGTGGTAGGCAAGGCCGACGCGGACCGGCAGCATGTAGAGCCAACTGTCATGACGCCGGCCCCACGGGCTGTTGCTGCCGTACAGGGTGTCGCTGGGCATCGCGCGGTGCGATGGGACGAAGACGTCGTCCAGCACCAGTTCCTTGCTGCCGGTGCCCTGCAGGCCCATGGTGAACCAGTTGTCGTTGATGCGGCAGTCCGAGACGGGAACGACGACGTGTATGGCCTGGGCGAGGTTGGTGGTGCTGTCGGCGGCGGTCTTCACCCCGATCATGTTCCATCGTGCGTGATCCACGCCGCTGGCGAACGGCCAGCGTCCGGTGACCCGCCATCCGCCTTCGGCTGGGGTGGCACAGCCGGTGGGGGCAAGCGAGCCGCCCAGCACGGTATGCGGGTCGTCGGCGGCGATCTCATCCTGTGCCTGCTCGTCGAACATGCCAAGGATCCAACTGTGCGCCACCAGCACCATCAGCACCCAGGCGGCGGAGGGTGAGGCGGCCGCCAGGGTGCCGACCACCTGATGCATGGTGCGGAAGTCGCGCTCCGCGCCGCCCAGGCGGGCCGGCTGCAGGATGCGCAGCAGGCCGGCATCCCGCATGGCCGCGATGACGCCGGGATGCACGGAGCGGGCTTCGTCGTCGGCCGCGGCGCGTTCCCGGAGCAGCGGCAGCAATGCGGCCGCGCGTTCGTCGTAGCGGGCATCGGATGGTGCCGAGCGGGTCATCTGCAAGGCTGCGTTGGTTGACATCGGACGCTCCTGTTTTTGGCTGCGATACCGGCTTCCAGCGAGATACGAGACGGTCGAGATAGGGGGGAGGCGAGATACGGGGTGTGCGAGATAGGGGCGGGCAGGGCAGGCAGACGGCTGACGGCCAGCAGGTCATTGTGTCTAACTGGCGGATCAGATTACCGCATTGCCGACCGACTTGCACCAGCCGACCAATGAAATGACTGTTTGTCTTCTGGCGGTCGGCTTATATGTTATTTGTCTCGCGCGCGGCGGCTTCAGATAACCCCGCTCGCGATACCAGTCAACGCAAGCATTGCCCAGTATTACGCGCCGCCGGGCAGTCTTACCAGATTGCACCAGGTTTCCTCGGGCTCTGGCTGATCGTGCAGTTCGCCGAACTGCTGGCCGGCGAAGGTCAGCATGAAATGGGCATCGCTGCCGAGTCCGAGGAACTGGAATCCGCCGGCCTTCCTGGCTTTCACCTGGGCGGCATCGCGACACAGGGTGCCCATCGGGATCGCGCGGCTGCTGCAACCGGACATCACTTTCTGGACCGCCTGGGTGAATGCGGGCGCCTCGCTCCAGAACATCGGCGGCAAGCCCAGCGACAGATGCAGATCGTTAGGCCCGATGAAGATCAGGTCGATCCCCTCAACCGCGAGAATCTCATCTATGTTGTCGATTGCCTGCCTGGTCTCGATCTGGATGCCGACAAGGATTTCCCGGTTTGCCTGGGCGATGTAGTGCGGCCGGTGAACACCGAAGCCCAGATGCGGCGCCAGTCCACCGGCGCCGCGCTGCCCCAGCGGGGGAAAGCGGGCCAGTTGCACGGCCGCCGCCGCCTCGGCGGCGGTGTTGACCATCGGCACGATGATGCCCTGGGCGCCGCAATCCAGGCCGCTTTTGATATGATCGATGGTTCCGGACGGCACCCTTACGAGCGGCGTGATCCGCCCGCCCGAGATGTCGGCGATGGTGGCGAGTATGACGGATGCGGTGGGATAGTCGTACGGGATATGTTCCAGGTCCAGCAGCATCCAGTCGAACAAGCCCTGTGCCGCGAGCAGGCGGGTGGCGTTGATGCTGTTCAACTGCAGCCAGGTGCCGACCGCGGCCTGACCCTGACGCAACTTCAGCAACGTGGTGTTCGGACGCATCCTGAGGGCCATGACATCATCCTGTGTTCAGTGAAGTTCGGCGCAGCGGCCGGTCGACGGACAGTCGTTCCGCAGGCAGTCATTGTAATCCGCGTTATTGTTATAGTACAGTTTCGAGTTTGCGGGTGCAGTGCCTGCATCGGCGATCGATCGCAGCATGATACTCCTATCGTTTGTTGAAAGTCTCAAGCACAAACTTTGCCGTTGAGCGGAGGTATCCGCGACGGCGGCCGGATTGCCGGCCTATTCGTCGAACATCCGCGAGCGGACATAGACGATGTGCGCCCGCAGCAGGCTGCGCGCGGCCTCGCGGTCGCGGTGGCGGAACGCGTCGACGATGCCGCGATGCTGGGTCTGCAGGGTGTGCTTGTGCTCCGCCGTCATGCTGCGCGCCTTCAGCTTGCCCCACTCGGCGTTCAGCCGCACCCGAGCCAGCGCGCGGGCCATGGCGATGACGGTGTGGTTGCGGGTGGCCAGCGCGATGGTGTCGTGCAGCCGGGCATCCCAGTGCTCGAACCCCAACAGGTCGGCGGCGTCCTCGGCGCCCTGCAGGCAGGTCTGCAGCCGGTCGAAATCGGCCGGCGTGGCGCGGGCGATGACCAGGGCGGCCAGTTCCGGTTCGAAGATCAGCCGGCATTCGACGACGTCGGCCGGGCTCAGCGCCTCGGGATCGACCTGGAACGGGTCGGCGGAGGCGGGGGTCGGGGCGCGGAAGGTGCCACGGCCGACGTGGCGGACGATCAGCGCCTCATCCTGCAGCGCCTGCAGCGCGCGGCGCACGGTGTTGCGGGCGACGCCGTACTGCTGACCCAAGGCACGCTCCGTCGGCAGCTTCTCGCCGGCCTGCCAGCGGCCGGACAAAAGGTCGCGGGTGAAGGCCAGGCGCAGCAGTTCGGCATCGCCGCGCATGGGGGATGGAGAGGCAGATGGTGTCGATGCTGTGTGACTCATGTTCAAGGGCGGCATGTTCGAGGGTCGTACCCGGCTTGACTTGATCAGACCAATCCTTGCAGATTGGCGCAGGATTGGAAACAAAGTCCAGGGGGATTGGTATACAATGGCTCACACAGCATGAAGCTGGCCAATATCCTGTATGACGGGCGCGCCGCCGTTTGCATCGTCGATGCGCAGCGGTCGGTGTTCTGGCCGCTGGCCGACGTGATCCCCGGGCTGCCGGAGCGGATCGGCGCCGACATGGTGGCGGCGATCGCGCATCTGGGCGGCGGGCGTGGGGTGGCGAACCCCAGCGGTGCCGGGCATCCGCTGGAGGGTGCCCGGCTGCTGGCGCCCATCACGCAGCCGCCGCACAACGTCATGTGCGTCGGCAAGAACTATCAGGCGCATGCGCACGAGTTCACCCACAGCGGGTTCGATGCCGGGGCCACCGCGGCGGACGCGGTGCCGCAGCATCCGATCATCTTCACCAAGCCGGCCGGCGCGATATCCGGTCCGGGCGACGACATCCCGCTGTGGCCAGGTCTGGATCAGGCGGTGGACTATGAGGCGGAACTGGTCGTGGTGATCGGCAGGCCGGGCCGCTTCATCCCCCGCGCGCAGGCGCTGTCGCATGTGTTCGGCTACACGATCATGAACGACGTGACGGCGCGCGACCTGCAGAGCGTGCACAAGCAGTGGTTCCTCGGCAAGGCGATCGACGGCTTTGCCCCCAGTGGTCCGTGGATCGTCACCGCCGACGAGGTGGATGCCAAGCATCTGCCCATCATGTGCCGGGTGAACGGCGAACCGCGGCAGAATTCGAACACCGCGGAGCTGATCTTCGACGTGCCGACGCTGATCGAGACGATCTCGCGCAGCGTCACCCTGGCGCCGGGGGACATGATCGCCACCGGAACGCCGGAGGGGGTGGGCATCGGCTTCAAGCCGCCGCGTTTCCTGCAGGACGGCGACGTGGTCGAGGTGTCGATCACCGGCATCGGCTCGATCAGCAACACGGTGCGCCGCAAGCGGATGGAGTAGGCGATGGCGAACCTGGGCGACCTGTTCATCGAGGAATTGGGCGGCAGTGGCGAGACGCTGGTGCTGGTGCATGGCCTGGGCGGCAGCACGAACACCTGGTATCCGCAGGCGCAGGTGCTGCGGCGGGACTTCCGGCTGGTTGCCTATGACCTTGCCGGCGCCGCACGCTCACCGGTTCCGGATGCGATCTCGATCGAGAGCCATGTGCGGGACCTGCTTGGCATCATCGACCAGGCAGGCGGGCGGGTGCATCTGGCGGGCCACTCGCTGGGCACGATCATCTGCCAGCATGTGGCGGCGGCGCATCCCGAGAAGGTTGCCAGCCTGGCGCTGATCGGGCCGTTCGCCCAGCCGCCGGAGGCCGCTCGGGCGGGGCTGCGCGAGCGGGCGGCCAAGGCGCGAGCCGAGGGGATGGCCAAGGGGATGGCCGGCATCGCCGAGGCGATCGTCGCCGGCGGGACCGCCGCGGATGTCAGGATGCATCAGCCGGCGGCGGTCGCCTTCGTGCGGGAAAGCATCATGGCGCAGCCGCCGGAAGGCTATGCGCGCAACTGCGAGGCGCTGGCGGCGGCGGTCAGCGCCGACCTGTCGCGCATTGCCTGCCCGGTGCTGCTGATCACCGGCGACGAGGACCGCACGGCGCCGGCCGAGACGGCGCGGGCCATGGCAAGTGCGATCAACGGGGCGGACGTGCGGGTGCTGGACGGCTGCGGGCACTGGGCGACGATCGAGCGGGCCAAGCAGGTGAACTACGCGCTGACGGTGTTCTACCTGCGGCTGCGCCAGACGGCTCAGAAACAGCCGGCACAGACGCAGGCAGCGGGCCGGGCGGTGCTGACGTCATGATCCCGCGGCGATGGCTGCCGGCCCGATGAGTGGGGCCAAATGAGCGGGCGGATCGTCGTCTGCCTGACCTGCAACCGTTACGCCGCGCCGCGTGCCGGTGAGCCGACGCCGGGCCGGCGGCTGGCGGCGGCGTTGCTGGCGCTGGCGCGCCAAGCCGCGGGGGCAATCACGGTACGCACGGTCGAATGCCTGAACGGCTGCCCGCACCCCTGCACCGCCGCATTGCGGCTGCCCGGCAAGTGCCTGATCCGCTTCTCGGGCCTGACCGTGGATGACGCCCCGGCGCTGATCGACGCGGCGCAGCACTACGCCGCCAGTGCGGACGGCAACATCCCGACGGAGCTGCTGCCGCAAGGGCTGCGCGACAAGGTCTCACTGCGGGTGGCCGCGATGCACCCGAGCTAGCAGGCTGCAACCAAGGATCCGGATCAAAGGAACTCAGGAGGAAGCAATGTCGAGGGTACTGTTCACCAACACGATGATCTTCGAGGGCACCGGCAAGGATCTCGTTCCCGGCGAGGTGCTGGTGCAGGGCAACCGCATCCAGACGGTCGCCGGCCCCGGTGAGAGCCTGCCGCACGACGGCTGCGACGTGATCGACGCCGGCGGGGCGACGCTGATGCCCGGCATGGTCAACACACACTGTCACCTGACCTACAACAACGGCACCACGGTGGCGGAGCTGACCGCGCTGCCGGTCGAGGAGCATGTGCTGCTGACGATGCACAATGCGAAGCAGGCGCTGGACATGGGCTTCACGGCGGCGGTCGGCGCGGCCTCGGCCAAGCCACGGCTGGATATTGTCATACGCAACGAAATCAACAAGGGCAAGATCCCTGGTCCGCGGCTGCTGGCCGGCTCGCCGGAGCTGACGGTGACCGGCGGGCTGGCCGACGACAACCAGTTGGATGCTAAGCACCCGTCGGTGTCGATCGTGTGCGACGGGGCGGACGAGTTTCGCCGCGTGGTGCGGACGATGATCCGCGAGGGCGTGGACCTGATCAAGTTCAACAACTCGGGCGACAGCTTCTGCTATCCACGCATGGCCGCCTATGACAACCCGATGACCGAGGAGGAGGTGGCGGCGATCTGCCACACCGCCAACAACATCGGCAAGCGCCTCGCCGCCCACGCGCACGCCGACAGCTCGGTGCGCCAGTGCATGAAACACGACGTGGAGTTCATCTTCCACGCCAGCTTCGCCACCGACGCGACGATCGAACAACTGGAGCGGGTGAAGCACAAGCACTGGGTCTCGCCGGCGATCGCCGCCCGCTACAACACCACGTATGAGGCGAAGGACTGGGGCATCACCACCGACGTGGCGGAGATGATCGGCAACAAGCGGGAGCTTGAGCAGGGCATCGAGACGATGACCAAGATGCACAAGGCGGGCATCAAGGTGGTGCCGTTCGGCGACTATGGCTTCGCCTGGCTGCCGCAGGGCACCGAGGCGCGCGACCTGGAGCACTTCGTCAACCTGTTCGGCTTTTCGCCTTGGGAGTCGCTGCGGGCGGCCACCGCGTATGGCGGCGAGGCCTGGGTGGGCAAGTCGGGCGAGAAGATGGGCCGCGTGGCGCCGGGATACCTGGCGGACATCCTGCTGGTGGACGGCAACCCGCTGCTGGATCTGAGCCTGCTGCAGGACCGCAACGCCCTGCTGGCGATCATGAAGGACGGCCAGTTCCATAAGGCGTTCCAGGGCCACCTGGCGATGGGGCAGTCGCTGGCGGCTGAATAGGCTCCGGTCAGGCCCGCGGCCGGCAGCGATCCGGCCGCGTAGCCGGCAACGCGGCCGACAAACGACGGACGACAAAATGCCGGGCGAGGTCAATGCCCGCAAGAACAGGGGGAAACGGACGATGCGACGCAGACAGGTGCTGTTCGGACTGGGCGCGGCGGCGGTGCCGGTGCTTGCGCCGCGGGCGCAGGCTGCCTCCGCGGCGGTGATCGGGTTGTCGAACGGCTATTTCGGCACCGAATGGCGCAACCAGATGGTGGCCGCCGCGCAGCAGCAGTTCGACGGCTACAAAGCCAAGGGTATGGCCACGGGCCTGGTGGTCCAGCAGGCGGGCGCGGACGTCAACCAGCAGATCCAGGACATCCGCAACATGATCCGCCAGGGGGTTGCGGTGATCACGATGAACGCAAACTCCGCCACCGCGCTGAACGGGGTGATCAACGAGGCCAAGCGCGCCAGCATCCCAGTGGTTTCGTTCGACCAGAAGGTGACCAACCCATACGCGCTGAACATCACGGTGGACCACTACACCTGGGGCCAGCGCTATGCGCAGTGGATCGCCGAGACGCTGCAGGGCAAGGGCAAAGTGGTGGTGGTGGATGGCATCCCGGGCCATCCGGCGGCGGAGGCTCGGCGCAAGGCGGCGTTCGACACCTTCCACAAGTATCCGGGCATCGACATCGTCTGGTCGGGCTACGGCGAGTGGGACCATGCCAAGGCGCAGAGCGTGATGGCGACGGTGATTGCCGCGCAGCCGCGGATCGATGGCGCGTTCGTCGAGGATTCGATGGGCCTGGGCGTGCTGCGGGCCTTCCAGAACGCGCACCGGCCCATCCCGGTGATGACCGGAGAGGCGCAGAAGGCCTTCCTGCTGGCCTGGAAGAAGGAACTGCAGTCGGGCGCCGACATGCGCGCCTTCGCCCAGCCGAACCCGCCCGACATCAGCCGCAACGCGATCGGCGTTGCCGTGCGGCTGGCGGACGGCCGCAAGCTGAAGCCGGTGGCGGAGAACACGATCTACTACCCGATCCACATGCAGGTGACGAAGGACAATCTGGATCAGACGCTGGCGCTGATGCAGGACAAGCCCGACAGCTACTTCCTGGCGGAATGGTTCTCTGAACCGCAGCTTGATGCGTTCTTCACCTGACACCGCGGGGGCGCAGGCGGAGGCCGCCCGGTGCCAGCCGGACCGTGCGCAGACCGAACCGCTGCTGTGGGTGACAGGCGTGACCAAGCGGTTCGGCGGCGTGACGGCGCTGGAGGACGTCGACCTGCTGGCCCATGCCGGCCGGGTGCTGGGGCTGCTGGGCGCCAACGGCTCTGGCAAGTCGACGCTGTCGCGGATCATCGCCGGTGAGCTGGCGCCCGATGCCGGCACGATGCGGCTGGATGGCCGGCCGGTCATCCACGCCACCCCGCATGAGGCGGCGGCGCGCGGGGTCGTCATCGCGCATCAGCATCCCAGCCTGGCGCCGGACCTGCCGGTCTGGGAGACGATGTTCCTGGGCCATGAGCGCACGCGGTTCGGCGGCTTCGTGCAGCGCGGCCGGACCCGGCGCGAGGCGGCCTCGGTGCTGGCCGAACTGGGCGCGGTGCTGGATATCGACGCGCCGGCCGGCGCCCTGACCGCGGCCGAACAGCAGTTGGTGGAGATCGGCCGGGCGTTGTCGCGCAAGCCGCGGCTGCTGATCCTGGACGAGCCGACGGCCGCGTTGGCGCCCGCCGAGGTTGCCCGCCTGTTCGACGCGATGCGCCGCCTGGTGCGCGAAGGCACGGGGATCGTATTCATCTCTCACCGGCTGGCGGAGGTGGAGCAGATCTGCGACCGCATCGTGGTGCTGCGCAACGGCAGGGGGGTCGGCGACTGGCAGACCTGTGGCCGGCTGGACGAGGCGCGGATCCTGGAGCTGATGACCGGCGACCCGCAGGCACGGCCCGCTGCCGCGATCCGGCGCGTGCCTGGCGAGGCGGCGTTGGTGGTATCCGGCCTGCACGACGGGGCGGTGCTGCGCGGGGTCGAGCTGCAGTTGCGGCGCGGCGAGATCGTCGGCCTGTCCGGTCTGCAGGGCCAGGGGCAGGAGGCGCTGCTGGAGACGCTGGCCGGCTTCCGTCGCCCGACCGTGGGCACGATCGTGCAGCAGGGCCGGCGCCTGCGCGCCCGCCGCCCGCGCGACATGATCCGCCACGGCATCTGCCTGGTGCCGAACGACCGCCACCGCCAGGGCCTGTTCATGGACCAGAGCGTCGGCGACAACCTGACCAGCGCGCTGGTTTCCATGCAGCGCCGCCCCTGGTGGCTGCCGGTGGCCAGCCTGCGGCGCTTCGCCCGGCGGACGATCGAGCGGCTGCAGGTGAAGACCGCCGGCGCCGGGCAGAATGTCGGCCGCCTGAGCGGCGGCAACCAGCAGAAGCTGGTCATCGGCAAGTGGCTTGGTGTGCATACAGAGGTATTGCTGCTCAGCGACCCGACCAAGGGCGTGGACATCCATGCCCGCACCGAGATCCATGCGACGCTGGACCAGCTTGCTGGCTCCGGCACCGCCATCCTGGTGTTCGCCTCTGACGTGCAGGAGCTGCTGCGCCATTGCGACCGCATCCTGGTGATGTACGAGGGCCGGATCGTCGAGGCGCTGTCGGGCGAGGCGATGACCGAGCAGCGGGTGATGGCGGCGTCTTTCGGCAGGGGTGGATGAGCGGCGGGATGGGGACGGCGCTGCGGCGATCCTGCGTGCTGCCTGGCCTGGGGATGCTGCTGGTGGTGGTGGCGTTGAACGCCTGGCTGCAGCCGCACTTCTTCGGCCGCCCCTCGCTGGAGAGCAACATCGCGACCTTCGCGCCGACGATCCTGGTGTGCGTCGCGCAGGCGATCGTCGTGCTCAACCGGCAACTGGACCTGTCCCTGGGTGCCGGGGTGTCGCTGCTGAACTGCACGCTGGCGGCGCTGCCGGCCGATCTTCCCGGCGGCGCCTGGACCGCGGCGGGGGCGGCGTTGCTGCTGGCGCTGGTGCTGGGGGCGGTGAACGGTGTGCTGGTGGCGTTCCTGGCGCTGCCCCCGTTGATCGCGACATTCGCCACCGGTGCGATCTGGTTCGGCCTGGCGCTGGGGCTGATGCCGCAGCCGGGCGGGGCGGTGGACCCCGCGCTGGGCGACCTGTACGGCATGGACTGGTTGGGACTGCCGGTGCCGCTGCTGATCGTCGCCCTGGCGATGGCGGGCTGCGCCGTGCTGGGCCGGCACCGCTTCGGGCGCTGGCTGATCGCCGCCGGCAGCAACCCCGCCAGCACGTTCCAGGCCGGCGTGCCGGTGCGGATGGCGACCTTGGGCGCCTATCTGGCGGCCTGGCTGCTGGTGTTCCTGTCGGCGCTGTCGATCTCGGCGCAGACGCTGTCGGGCGACGCCCGGCTGGGCCAGACCTACACGCTGACCTCGGTCGCCGCGGTGGTGATCGGCGGCATCTCATTGGGTGGCGGCCGGGGGTCACCCTGGGGTGCGCTGCTGGGGGCCGTGGTGCTGGGCATCATCGCCAACGTGATCTATTTCGCCGGCATACCCAGCATCTGGCAGGCGTTCTTCAAGGGCCTGGTGGTGATGGCCGCGCTGGGCTTCATGGTGTTCGGCCGGATGCGGCGGGGCGCGGCATGAGCGGCTGGCGCCGGGTGCTGCTGCTGCTGGGCATCAGCGCCGGCCTGCTGGTCTGCGGGCAGATCCTGCTGCCCGGCTTCCTGAGCCTGACGCAGATCGCCAACCAGTTGAAGATCGCCGCCTTCCTGGGGCTGTTCGCGCTGTGCCAGACGCTGGCGATGGCGGCCGGCGGCCAGGGGCTGGACCTGTCGGTGGGTGCGATCGCGACGCTGGGGGGCATCCTGGGCGCGGCGCTGCTGCCGGCGACCGGCGGATGGGGGGTGGGCGCGCTGGCGGCCGGCTGTGCCGCCGCCTTGGCGGGTCTGCTGGCTGGGCTGCTGAACGGCGTGGCCGTTGCGCTGCTGGGGGTGCCGCCGCTGGTGGCGACCCTGGCGGTGGCCAGCGTGATCGACGGCGGCCTGATTGTCGGCGTGTCGGTGTTCGCGCCGGCCAATGCCGCCGGCCCCGCGGTCACCGCGATCGGCGGCAACGCGACGCATGGCGTGCCGAACATCGTCCTGGTGTGGGGCGCTGTCACCGCCGTCGCGCTGTGGCTGCTGCTGCGCTCCGCCTGGGGGCGCCGCTTGGCCGCCACCGGATCGAGTGCCACGGTCGCCGCCTTGTCCGGTGTCAACACGCATGTGGTGCGCATGGCAGCTTATGCGCTGAGCGGCGGGCTTGCCGCCTGCACCGGTTTTCTGCTGACCGGCTATGTCGGCCAGGCGTTCCTGGGCCTGGGCAACGCCTATGTGCTGACCAGCATCGTCGCCGCGGCGATCGGCGGCGTGGCGCTGGAGGGCGGCCGGGCGCCGTATCTGGGGGTGGCGTGCGCGGCGGTCATGATGACCGTGCTGGTCAGCCTGCTGACGGCGGTCAACATCGGTGAATCGGGGCGGCAGATCATTTTCGGCCTGACGCTGCTGGCGTTCCTGGTGCTGGACCGGCGGTTCGGGCGGGCGCTGGGGTAGGGACGGCGGCGCGTGGCGAGGAGAGGGTTCGGGTGGGGCGCGGCGCGGTTGCGAAGCCCCCAGTCAGAGAAACCTTCCGTATCACGCCTGCGTCCACCGCCGTGTGATCGGGTGCGCGGAGAGGATATCGGCGAGCCGGGCTTGGGTTAAGCGTCCGGCGGAGGCCGTCGCCTCAAGTTGGATGTGGCGTTGTCTTTTCGAGAAGCTCGCGGATCGGCGGTGGCAAGGTGTCAAACCAGAACTTCAGCGCAGTGGGGTCCTGGCGGCGGAAGCCCGCGTGATTGCCCTTTTCCGAGCAGAAGACGTGATAGTGGGATCGCGGCTGGAAGTCGAAGCTCCAGCAACCGTCTGCATCCGTGCTCCATGCGATATCCGCCTTGTAGGCCTCGACGCGCACGACACGTCCGGTGCAGCTACGGCCGTTGGCGTAGACGAACGGGCACGGGATCGACCGTCGCTGGGTCGCATCGGCATCGATTCGGTGGTCCGGGTGGTCGGCTTTTTCGGTCATACCTGATCCCTTCTGGAGTGATTCCACCGAGGGTGGAACCACTTTCGCTCATCGTTTCACGCGGCTACTCGCGCAGTATCGCGTTTTGCACGATTTGAGTCTGCGCCAAGCTGCTCTACGCGGCATCGCGGCTCAATGAGCTGTGCCCTGGCACTGCACGGAGCGAGCTGCCAAACTGGCGGTATGAGCCCGAGCAACGCCGGCGCCGGCGACACCGCTGCCCAGGACAGCTTCAACGAGATCTGCACGGTCCGGATCGAGCTGCTGGACACCGACCCGCTCATCTGGCGCGAGGTGGAGGTGCCGACCTCCATCACGCTCAAGGTGCTGCACGATGTTGTCCAGATCACCATGGGCTGGTTCGACCAGCACCTGTGGGAGTTCACGATCGACAAGAAGAGCTATGGGCTGCCGATGGATGAGGACTGGGGCACCGCACCCCGCACCGCGGCGATCAAGGTCCGCCTGCGCGACGTGCTGAAGCCCCGCAAGACGGTGATCGACTACCTCTACGACTTCGGCGACAGTTGGGAACACCGGCTCACCATCACAAAAATACGCCCCGGCCGGCCCGAAATCTCCTATCCCCACTACGTCGGCGGCGAATGGGACTGCCCGCCCGAGGACTGCGGCGGTATCCCCGGCTACTACAACATAATTGATGCCCTGGCAGATCCCGAACACCCCGACCACGCCGAGATCGCCGAGGACCTGGAGGGCTGGGACCCCAAGGAGATCGACGTCTTCCGCCTCAGGATTGCCCTGGGCCGCATCGCCAATCGACGCAAGGCGGGTCGCACCAGGACCGCGAAAAAGACCACGTGAGCCCACCCTGCCGACCGCGGGCCCTCCGCCGGATGGATACGGCTTAGAGCGGTTCCACGGAGGGTGGAACCGCTATCATACCAGCCGACCGATGAACTGGCTGTTTTGTCTGCTAGCGGTCGGCTGGTAGTTTATTGATTTAGCGCGCGGCGCCGCCCCGCCAACCCCGCGCGCAATACCAGTCAACGCAAGCGTCGCCTGGTATCACTCATCCTTTTACTCGGCTACTCGCGCAGAATCGCGCTTCTGCGCGATTCCAGCCTGCACGAAGCCGCTCTAGGCAAGAGGAATGTTGCGGATCGCGGCGATGCAATTGGCAGAGAACGAGGGTTATCTGGCAAATATGCCAAACCGGGTATGGTTATGTTGCCTATGTTGATGCCGGACGGGGATGTCGAGACAGCGTGTTTCGCGTCTCCCGCGTGAACCGGCGAGCACTTGGACCCCCAGCCAGGGGAACCGGGCGTTCATCAACCTGGAGCGGCTCCACCGAGGGTAGAACCGCTCTCGTTCATCGTCTCACGCGGCTACTCGCGCAGCATCGCGCTTCAGCGCGACTCCCGTCTGCGCGAGGCCGCTTATGCAGGAGCATGACATGACCACCATGACATTCACCAGGACCGATGCGCCAGCCTGGCTGCTGGCGATGTGGAAGGAAATCGACGACAAGACCTTCGGCGCGGGCTTCGATTGTTTCGCCGATGATGCGGTGTGCAACCTGGGTGTTGCCGACTGGCACGGCCGCGAGGCGATCCGCGAGAACCTGCGCCAGTTCATCGACAAGGGGTTCACCGCGAAGCACGACGTCGTCGAATACTGGGACAGCCCGTTGCTGAAGGTGTTCCATGGCAAGGTCGGCATGACGTTCGACGACCCCGGCCAGCAGCCGGTGCGCCCGACGATGACGCACTTCTTCTACATGGACGAGAAAGATCCCCTGAAGGTCAAACGCTGGGTCGGTGCGGTGGGTCCGACCGGGTTCTGAGCGTCACAGCAGGGAAGACACTGGAGCGGTCCCACTGAGGGTGGGACCGCTCCAGTTCATCGTTTCCCGCGGCTACTCGCGCAGAATCGCGCTTTTGCGCGATTCCAGCCTGCGCGAGGCCGCGCTATGACGTAACGATCTGGCCGGCGACCCAGGCTGGCCAAGGTTCGCCACCGGCATGCCGGGATGATCCACGACCTGTCGACGATGCTGGGTGTGTCTACAGCTTGTCCGGCAGCCTGTCCGGGCGGCGTGTTCCGCGACATCCTGGCGGGGGCGCATGGGTGGGGGCTGGTATCGCCCATCAGTGAAGGGCGATACGTCAGTTTGGCTTGAAGTGGCCGATTCACGCGGCGAAGCGCGTTTCGCGCTTCTCTGCGATCGGGCACTAGGTCTCGATCGCCGTCCAGGCGGCGTCGCGCTGACTGGACTGCACCGCCGCGGCGATGAAGCGCATGCCGCGCAGGCCGGCCTCGATCCCCGGCACCAGCAGGCTGGCCGGATCCGGCGCGCGTGCCTCGATCCGGGCGCTGATCTGTTCAGCGAGGTCGCGGTAAAGCTGCGCGAAGGCTTCCAGATAACCCTCGGGGTGGCCGCCCGGCAGGCGGCTTGCGTGGGCGGCGGCCGGCGACAGGCCGGGGCCGGCGCGGCGAAGCATCCTGGGAGCGTCGCCGAACGGGGCGTGCAGCAGCAGGTTCGGCTGCTGCTGAGCCCATTCCAGGCCGCCAGCCTCACCATAAAGCCGCAGGCGCAGCGCGTTCTCATTGCCGGGGGCGACCTGCGAGGCCCACAGCATGCCGCGGGCACCGCCGGCGAAGCGCAGCAGCATCTGTGCGTTGTCGTCCAGCGCGCGGCCGGGGACGAAGCGGCTGAGGTCCCCCGCCAGGGTCTCGCAGCGCAGGCCGGAGACGAACTCCATCAGGTTGAAGGCGTGGGTGCCGATGTCGCCGGTGCAGCCGGCCGCGCCGGAGCGGGCGGGATCGGTGCGCCAGGCGGCCTGGCGGTTGCCGGTGTCCTCCAGCTTGGTGGTCAGCCAGTCCTGCGCGTATTCCACCTGCACGACGCGGATGGCACCGAGTTGACCGGCTTCGACCATCTGACGCGCGTGGCGGACCATGGGATAGCCGGTGTAGGTGTGGGTCAGCCCGAAGACGATGCCGGCGCGGCGGACGGTATCCGCCATCGCGTGGGCGTCGGCCAGTTGGCTGGCCAGCGGCTTGTCGCAGATCACGTGGATGCCGGCCTGGGCGAACGCCTGGACGGGGGCGGCGTGCAGGTGGTTCGGCGTGACCACGGCGACGACGTCGATGCGGTCGGGCCGAGCCTGCTCCTGCTCTGCCATGTCCTGGAAGCTGCGATAGGCGCGGTCGGGGGCGATGTGCAGGTCGGCCGCGCTGGCCGCGGCGCGGTGGGGATCGGACGACAGCGCCCCGGCCACAAGCTCATACTGGTCGTCCAGCCGAGCGGCGATGCGGTGCACGGCGCCGATGAAGGCACCCTGGCCGCCGCCGACCATGCCAAGGCGCAGACGGCGCCGACCCGCGCTCACGTCAGCCGATCCCCAGCAGCTTGCGGTTGGCGGCCAGGTCGGTGCCGCTGGTGGCGAAGTCGTCGAACGCTCGGGTGGTCACCTGGATGATGTGGCGGGCGATGAAGGGGGCGCCCTCGGCGGCACCCTGCTCGCTGTCCTTGATGCAGCACTCCCACTCCAGCACCGCCCAGCCGTCGAAGCCGTACTGCGACAGTTTCGAGAAGATGGCGGCGAAGTCCACCTGCCCGTCGCCCAGTGACCGGAAGCGTCCGGCCCGCTGCGCCCAGGGCTGGAAGCCGGAATAGACGCCCTGGCGGCCGGTCGGCCGGAACTCCGCGTCCTTGACGTGGAACATGCGGATGCGCGGGTGATACAGGTCGATGTATTCCAGGTAGTCGAGCTGCTGCAGCAGGAAGTGGCTGGGGTCGTAGAGGATGTTGCAGCGGCTGTGGTTGTCGACGCGCTGCAGGAACATCTCGAAGCTGATGCCGTCGTGCAGGTCCTCACCGGGATGGATCTCATAGCACAGGTCGACGCCGGCCGCATCGAAGGCATCCAGCAGCGGGCGCCAGCGGCGGGCAAGCTCATCGAAGGCGGTCTCGATCAGGCCGGGCGGGCGTTGCGGCCAGGGGTAGACGAATGGCCAGGCCAGGCTGCCGGAGAAGGTGGCGTGGGCGGTCAAGCCCAGGTTGGCGGACGCCTTCGCCGCCAGCAGCAGTTGGTCGGTCGCCCAGGCCTGCCGGGCGGCGGGATTGCCGCGAACCTGGGGCGGGGCGAAACCGTCGAAGGCGAGGTCGTAGGCTGGATGGACGGCGACAAGCTGGCCCTGCAGGTGGGTCGAAAGCTCCGTCAGCGTCAGCCCGGCGTCGTGCAGGATGCCCTTGACCTCATCGCAGTAGGCGCGGCTGTCGGCGGCCTTGGCGAGGTCGAACAACCGAGCATCCGAGGACGGGATCTGCACGCCCTTGTAGCCGTGGCCGGCGGCCCAGCGGGCGAGCCCCGGCAGGCTGTCATAGGGTGCGGTGTCGCCGGCAAACTGGGCCAGGAATATCGCCGGTCCCTTGATGGTTCGCATCGTCGTCATGGGCCTTGCGCCTATGGGTGCGGCTGGGCTGGCTGCGACGCCTGGGCCGGCTGGGAGGCTTGGGCCGGCGGGGCCGGCTGGCTGCCCTTGGTGCTGGCCAGGTAGGCGACGATGGCCGGCACGTCCTCGGGGGCGACGGGGGCCTTGTAGACCCCGATCATCTTGGTCACCTCCGCCTGCCACGAAGCGGCGGGCAGCGCCGGCTGGTTCAGCACCATGCCGGCGGAGTGGCACGCCAGGCAGTTGTTGTTGATCGCCTCGACGTTCGGCCCGTCCGGAAAGGTGCGGTCGCTTTGCGGCAGGTCGACGCTGACCGACTTCAGCACCAGCGGCGCGGGCGGGGTGGAGCCGGCGGCGCGGGATGGCAGCGGGGCGGTGAGAGCCATGGCCGAGAGCACCAGGGCGGTGGAAAGTTTGCCTTGCACGCGGGTGTCTCCTGGTTAGACCGCCTTGAGTTCGGTCGTCTCGATCACGTTGCGCATGAAACCGGATGGGTTCCAGTTCGGCGTGCCGGGCTGTGCGTCGCCGCTGGTGTTGGTGCAGCGCACCTGCAGCGACATCGCACCGGGTGCGGCGGGGGTGAAGCTGGCCTGCCAGCGGCGGAAGCTGTAGCGGCCCTCATCGGCACCGAGCTGCGCGGGCTGCCAGGAGCGGCCGCCGTTGGTGGAGAGGTCGACGCGGGAGACGCCGCTGTCGCCGCCGAAGGCGATGCCGCGCACGGTGGCAGGCGCGCCGGCCCGCACGCTGTCACCGGGGCGCAGGTTGGTGACGAACGAGCGCGGCACCATGCGGTTGATCGGCACGTTCTTGAAGCCAGTCTGGCCGGGCTGCACGCTGGCGTGCGGCGTGTCTGGGATGGTGTAGGCCTTGGCCATCCAGAAGTTGTCGTCCGGGCGGTCCAGCACTTCGATGTCGTTCAGCATCTTGACCCAGTAGGTGGAGTACCAGCCCGGCACCACCAGCCGCAGCGGGAAGCCGTTGAGCAGCGGCAGCGGTTCGTTGTTCATGGCGAAGGCGATCATCACCTGGTTGTCGCGGGCGTGGTCGATGTCCAGCGACTTGATGAAGTCCGGTGCTTCCGGCACCACCGGCTGGTCGAGGCCGTTGCAGCGCACCTGCACGGCGCCGGCGCGGACCCCGGCGCGGTCCAGCACGTGCTTCAGCGGCACGCCGGTCCAGCGGGCGTTACCCATGGCGCCGTTGCCCCACTCGCCGCCGGCGACGCGGGGCTGGAAGTAGCCGCGCGAGTTGCCGGAGCATTGGTTGACGGCGGCGAGTTCGACCCGCGGCATGGCGAGCAGGTCTGGCAGGGACAGCGAGAGGGTCTGGTTGACGTGGCCGCGGACGGCGAGGCGGAAGCTGTCGGCGTCGATGGCGGTGGGGATGTCGGCCCAGTGCCAGCGCACGAAGAAGCGGTCGTTGGGGGTGAAGACGCCCTGGTCGAAGACCTCGAATGGGGTTTCCAGCAGGGGTGGTCGGGTGCGCTGCAGCAGCATGGGCCCCTTGGCGGGGAAGTCCGCGGTGACGGGGCGGCTGTTGGGGCCGCCGGGCAGCGGCGGGGCGAACTGGCTGGTGGTTTCCGCCCGGGCGGGGGTTGTGGCGAGGGCGAGGCCGGCGGCGCTGCCCAGTTGCAGCAGCCGCCGCCGTGAGGAGAGGGCGGGGCTGGATGGGAACGCCTGCATGGGGTGCCTCTTGGGTCGGTGGTGCCGCTTATTAGTCGTGCCGCGGGACCCCGGGGATCGATACCGAGGTTGGAGAGTTCTTCTTCGACGGGTCGTTGGTTGGTGTCAACGTGGGGTGGGGCGGAATCCCCCGATAAGAGAGAGACCGGTTTCATGGGATTGGTGCACTAGGTCTCTCAGAGCCTCCAGGACGGCTTGCCGTAGCAGGACAAATAAATGCTAATTCTGAGGATTTCTTCAGCCCTTCCGGCTGTTTGGCAGGATGCAAGGATCGGTATTCTCGAAATGAGCGGATATGTGTTTCATCAATAGTTTGCCTTTAGTGGTGTCCGATTTAGTTCTAAATGCAGTTAGTCCGTTACAGAGTGCTATCGCACAGCAGTTAGATGACTACGTTTGCAACGACGTTCTCACTGAGGTTCACACTTGAATTTGGGAAAATGACCGCAAAATTGGGGGCGCATCTATAATTGAAGCAGGTTGCTGGCTGGGGAAGGACAGCCGGTTGCAATTTCCGAGGACGTTCGACCACGGTGCCGGGTGACGTGCAATTGGTGAGCGGTTGCACCGCTGTCTCTCAACAGCTCAGCATCCTTGCATGCAATTCTTCAATCAATCATCATGATTGCTAGGGCTTTGGAAAAGCGTCATCTTGTTGTAGCTCGATCAGATCGGAATTGTTAATCGTATCGATCTCGACCTTGATGATTTTTCCAGAGTTACCCGCGATCGGTGTACGTGGATTTAGATGGCATGGTCTAATCGCTTGAAAGTCATCTACCGGGCGTTGAATAACGGTTTTTGTTCCCGTTCGGAGTACAAGACACCCTGAGAAGCGTTTTGTATAAACCGCCAGTGACGGTGAATCAGGATCGACTATCCTAAAGTAGCCGGAGACCGGGATTCCTCCGCCTATTCCGGTTATACGCAACGACAGTGCCCCAAGCTGCCCATTCAAAAATATGATAAGAAAAACGTATATGCATGCCGAGAGAAACAAGGCGATGTCATAACGTTTCCACAAAACAAAAGACATTGATGAGCAGTGCCAGAGGACGGTTGCGAGATAAAAGAAGATCATCGTATATGTCGGAGCACTCTCAGAAATAAATCTTTCACGTATCCCAATTATAAGACCCAAAAACACAAAGGCATTTGCACCAAGCCAAAGAAATGAAGATGAAAATAGACTCGTAAGAAGAAACGATAGGCATTTAGGTCTGCCCACATCTACAGCAAATACTTGACCAGTTGCCCAATAGAACCCCTGGCTAATCAGAGCGACCACAACACCCAGACAGCCGCTGCCTATGAGGGCGCCGTTGAAGTAACGATTGGAAGTCTGTTGGTCTTTATATGCGTCCGGGTGAACGTGGGCAAGGTATGTTACCGCTATAGGGAATGCCATTGTAGCAATGATATAAGGCAAAAATACCCAAACAAAGCGTTTAGCATAAATCCATTCCCGTGAATCACTTGCAGGATAGCGGTCTAGTGGCGGTACTAAACGCAAAAACAGTACGTCATTGTAGACAAGCCACATTGGCATCAATGGAATCATCACAAGCCATGCTGCGCCGAGCAAGCAAACAAGGCCGCAGATCGCTACAACAACAACGAGTGATCCATCAGCGTCAGGCATTGGCACATGAGCTTTTATCGTAAACATCCGCAGGAGAATGTATCCAGGTACGGCGGCGATGATGTAGGCTGGTTGGAGAACTTTAAGAATCGAGCCCAGGTGCGACCCAAGTTCATTAAAGGGGTTACGGATAGGGGTTGGGTTCCCGCGAACATTCAAAGACACTTCCTCCAAGCTGATTTATAGGTGAGGACAGACGATACTCTATCTTCGGAATAGGCTGCTGATGCATAGCAACGCGAGGCTCGCTGTTTCACCGGCGTTGCTTTCTTACCATCATCCTCACGCCCGTCTTACCGTCATCCTCGCGTCCATTTGCAGCTCGGCGGGACGAATACCGCAGCCGCCCGCACCCGCAGCCTCTTCTCGCAACCGTCCCGCCCCACCCCCTCCCGATTTGCCAGCAACCCCAACCCAAGCAATCCTGCGCGCCAACCGCCAGGGGGAACGCAGCGTGGCAGAAACCTACGACTACATCATCACCGGCGCCGGATCGGCGGGCTGCGTCCTGGCCGCGCGGCTGACGGAATCCGGCCGCTTCCGCGTGCTGCTGCTGGAGGCGGGGGGCAAGGACAGCAACCCCTGGATCCACATCCCGATGGGCTACGCCAAGACCTTCGTCGACCCCAAGGTGAACTGGAAATTCGAATCCGAGCCGGAGGCGGAGCTGAACGGGCGGCGGATGTACCAGCCGCGCGGCAAGGTGCTGGGGGGCACCAGCTCGATCAACGGCATGATCTACATGCGCGGCAACGCCGCCGACTACGACCAGTGGCGCCAACTCGGCAACCAGGGGTGGGACTACGACTCGGTGCTGCCGTATTTCCGCCGGGCGGAGGACAATGAGCGCGGGGCCGACGAGTACCACGGCAGCGGCGGCCCGCTGCGGGTTTCGAACCAGCCGTACGAGTGGGAGATCGCCAAGGCGCTGCTGCAGGCCTGCCGCGAGGCCGGCATTCCCTATAACCCCGACTTCAACGGCGCCCAGCAGGAGGGCTGCGGCTACTACCAGACCACGACGCGCGACAAGCGCCGCTGGAGCACCGCGGCGGCCTATCTGCGCACCGCCCGCAAGCGGCCCAACCTGACCATCCGCACCCACGCCCACACCACCCGGCTGCTGTTCCAGGGCAGCCAGGTCACCGGCGTGGAGTTCCGCACCCGGCGCGGCCTGGAAGTCGCCCAGGCCGGCCGTGAGGTGATCGTCTCCGGTGGTGCCTATGGCTCCCCGCAACTACTGCTGCTGTCTGGCATCGGCCCGGCGCAGCACCTGACGGAGATGGGGGTGCCGGTGCTGCACGACCTGCCCGGCGTCGGCGCCAACCTGCAGGACCACTTCAACACGTTCTGCACCTACCGGATCGCGCGCGACCTGTCGCTGAACGGGCTGTCCTACAGCCTGCGCCGCCGGCTGACCGCTGGCGCGCAGTACTTCCTGCTGCGCTCCGGCCCGATGTCGGGCAACGGGATGTACGTGGGGGCGCTGGTGCGCAGCGACAAACGGCTGGAGCGGCCCGACCTGCAGTTCAACATCTCGGCCTGGAGCACGATCGACCGCACCGCGACGGGGATCATTTCTCATCCGTTTCCCGGCATCTCCATCAGCCCCGTCCACCTCGCCCCACAGGGCCGCGGATCGGTGCGCCTGCGTGTCAACGACCCGCTGGCACCGCCGGAGATCAAATTCAACTTTCTACGTAACGAAAGCGACATGCGGGTGATGATCGCCGGGGTGCGCATCGCCCGCAGCATCGCCCGCCAGCACGCGCTGCAGGGGTTGATGGTGGAGGAGACCGCACCCGGTGTCGCTAGCCGGTCGGACGAGGACATCGCCGAGGACGTGCGCCGCCGCGGCGTGTCCAACCTGCATCCGGTGGGCAGTTGCGGCATGGGCAGCGGACCGATGGCGGTGGTGGATGCGCGGCTGCGGGTGCACGGCATCGCCGGGCTGCGGGTGGTGGATGCCTCGATCATGCCGGTGATCGTCGCCGGCAACACCAACGCGCCCACCATCATGATCGCCGAGAAGGCGGCCGACATGATCAAGCAGGACGCGCGCGTGGCGGCCTGAGGTCAGGGGCAGCTCAGGGGGCAGCCCCGCCGCAGGATCAGGCTTTATACCAACGGCCCGAAGGATTGACCGTTCTTCAAACGGTCGGGCCGTCGGTATCGTATTGATTTCGCGGGCAGCCGCATGACACGTCCATTTGGCAACCCGGCCCGCATACGGGTCATCCCTTCGGGCTAAGGGATGCTCACATCTGATTTCGCCATCGGACGATCGGCAAAAAGACATCCTGACGCAGCCACGTCGTGGTTTGCGCGTTGACGGCCATTAGAGCAAGAGGAGCGGCCGTGATGGAAGGATCGCTTGGGCAATTTGGCGATGCGCGTCTCGATAAAGGGGGGCTGCGCTGTTTGCCGGCATGGTGCGGCACAAGACCGTCTGCCTGCGGCGGTTGGGTGGCGATCGTGGCGGGGAGTTGCGTATAGGCCGCTTCTTTGCCAACCCCAAGGTGACCACAGCCGGCATTGTCGATAGCTGGAGCGAGACGACCGCGAGCGCGGTGGCGGGACGGCATGTACTGGCGATCCATCGCAAGGCGATCCCCCGGAGGGGAGGACGGCGAAGCCGTCCCTGACACCACCGCCCTGAGCTTCGCGACAGGCGATGAAGCCCGCACGGCGCCGCGCCGGGGATGTGGCGTTTCGCCCTCGCGCACCAGCCGCCGTGGCCTCGGTCCGATCAATGACGGCACGGCGCATGGGCTTTTGGCGCATGTCATGCTGGCGGTGGGCGCAGCGGATGGCGCCTGTCTGGGTCTGGTGGGCGGGGTGGTGTGGAACCGCCCTGGCTTTGTCGGCTCGCCCGAATGGGCGCGACCCCTGACGGAGCGGGAATCGCGTCGCTGGGTGCAAACAGCGCAGCGAGCGCGCTCGACGCTGGCGGGCGCTGCGATGGTCACCGTGGTGAGTGACCGCGAGGGGGATATGTATCCGCTTTGGGCACGTGTGCCTGGCGAGAACTGCCATGCGCTGGGCCGCGTGCGGGTGGACCGCAAGCTGTCTGATGGCACCATGTTGTTTGCCACGGCCGACCGCTTACCGCTGAGCGGCACGCGAAGCTTGACGTTGCCCGCGCGGGCGCCGCAAGCCGCGCGCGAGGCACGGGTGGCACTGCGCTTTGGCACGGTGGCGATCCGGCGCTCGCCCAACGAGAAGGACCGTCAACTGGCGAACGCCGTGCGCTTGACCGTGATCGACGTGCGCGAGGTGGATCCGCCGGCGGGGGCCGAGCCGATCCACTGGCGGTTGCTGACGACACATGCGGTGGGCCAGGCGGCCGAGGCCTGGCAGATCGTGGCGTGGTATCAGCAGCGCTGGTGCATCGAGCAACTCTTCCGCATTCTGAAGACGCAAGGACTGCGGTTGGAGGACAGTCAGATGACCGCGGCCGAGCGGCTGGCAAAACTGACCGCCGCCGCGGTGAAAGCGGCCTGCGCGGTCCTGCAACTCGTACAGGAGCGGGATGGCACGCATGCCCAACCGGCCGCGCACCTGCTCAATCAGGCCGAGATCGACACCGTCGAGGCGTTGACGCCCAGCCTGGAAGGCAGGACAGAGCGGCAGAAAAATCCGCATCCGCCGCGCAGCCTGGCCCGCGTCAGTTGGGTGATCGCCCGCCTTGGCGGCTGGAACTGCTACGGTAAGCCGCCCGGACCCATCACCATGCAAAACGGCTTGCAACGATTTGCCGCTATCCATCAAGGCCGTCTGCTCGAACGCATCACGAAATGACTTGTGAGCATCCCTTAGTCCCTTCGGGCTGCCGGTATCAGGCGGCGTCGTGGAAGATCAGGCCCAGGGTGTGGCGCTGGCCGCTGTGGATGCGGCTGACGCCGTGGCGCATGGTCAGCCGGTGGACGCCGCGGGTGCCTTGCACCGGGCGGTGGTGCACCGGGAAGATCACCGCCTCACCCTGGCGCAGCGGCACCACGATGGGGCGCGACTGGGCGCGCGGGCGCTGCTCGACCATGATGAACTCGCCGCCGCTGAAGTCGCGGCCCGGTGCGTCCAGCAGCACCGTCACCTGCAGCGGAAACACCAGAGCGCCGTACAGGTCCTGGTGCAGGCAGTTGAAGCCGCCCGGCTGGTAGCGCAGCAGCAGCGGCGTCGGGCGCGTCTGGCCGGCGGCGTGACACTGCGCCAGATAGTCGTCCAGCGTGTCGGGAAACGCCGCGGGTTCGCCCAGCATGCGCCGCCAGGCGTTGGCGACGGCGGCCAGCCGTGGATACAGCGCCGCCCGCAGGCCGGCGACGGGATTGGGCAGCGGATAGGCGAAGTACTTGTACTCGCCCTGGCCGTAGGCGTGCTGCTGCATCACCACGCGCTTGCGGAAGCGGTCCTCATGCTCGTACAGCGCCCGCAGCGCGGCGCAAATATCGGGGGCGAGCAAGGCGTGGGTGGCGTAGCCCTGGCTGGCGAGATCCCCGAGCAGTGTCTCCGGTGAGATATCACAAGTTCGCATAACCGCATTATACGCCGGTTTGCGCGGCCCGCATCCTGGTTCGTGCTGTGCAACCAATTCCCTTATACAGCGTTAAGATGACTCCCGGTTCTGTCAGGAGGTTCATATGAACGATCGCGTTGAAGGCACGGCTCGTGAATTTGGTGGCCGCGTTCAAGAAGGCGTCGGCAACTTGACCGGCGACAGCAAGACCCAGGCGCAGGGCCTGTACAACCAGGCCTCGGGCCAGGCGCAGCAGGCCGCGGCGCAGTTCAGCGACGTGGTGAAGGCGCAGCCGGTCGTCGCGTCACTGGTGGCGCTTGCTATCGGCTATGTCCTCGGCCGCCTCACCGCCTGAGGTATCGCCGAACGAAGGAAGGGGGCACAATTGCCCCCTTTTTTTGCGTCCCGCTCCTGAGTTCTGGACCGGATAGGTTTTCGCCGCAGATCAAGAGGTTGCCATGCCCCCCGCTATCCCGAAATCGCGTGTCAGTGAAGGCTCTTCGCATCAGCTTGGGGCGACCTGGGACGGCCTGGGCGTCAACTTCGCACTGTTTTCCGCCAATGCCACCAAGGTCGAGCTGTGCCTGTTCGACGACACCGGCGGCAAGGAGCTGGAGCGGATCGAGCTGCCGGAATACACCAACGAGGTCTGGCACGGCTATCTGCCCGATGCCCGGCCGGGCACCACGTATGGCTACCGCGTGCATGGGCCGTATGAACCGGAGGCCGGCCATCGGTTCAATCCCAACAAGCTGTGCCTTGATCCCTATGCCAAGGCGCATATCGGCGCGCTGAAGTGGGATCCGGCCGTCTTCGGCTATACGATGGGCAAGGAGGACACCACCTTCGACGAGCGCGACAGTGCCCGGTTCATGCCGAAGTCCCGCGTGATCGACCCCGCGTTCACCTGGGGGCGGGAGCGTCAGCCAATGGTCCCGTGGGACCGGACCATCGTCTATGAGACGCATGTGCGCGGCTACACCATGTTGCACCCGGCGGTGCCGGAGCGGCTGCGCGGCACCTTCGCCGGCTTGGGCCGTAAGGAGGTGGTGGACTACATCAGGACCCTGGGCGTCACCTCGGTGGAGCTTTTGCCGGTGCACGCCTTCGTCAACGACAGCTACCTGCTGGACAAGGGCCTGACCAACTACTGGGGCTACAACACGATCGGCTTCTTTGCCCCCGATCCGCGCTACTCGGCGGTCCCGGACTTCGTGTTCTCCGAGTTCAAGGAGATGGTGGCCAGGCTGCACGATGCCGGGCTGGAGGTGATCCTGGACGTGGTCTACAACCACACCGCGGAAGGCAACGAGAACGGGCCGACGCTGTCGTTCCGCGGCATCGACAACCATTCGTACTACCGGCTGATGCCGGACAACCCGCGCTATTACATCAACGATACCGGCACCGGCAACACGCTGAACATGAGCCACGCTCGGGTGGTGCAGATGGTGACCGACAGCCTGCGCTACTGGGCCAGCGAGATGCACATCGACGGCTTCCGCTTCGATCTGGGCACGATCCTGGCGCGCGAGTCCGATGGCTTCAATGAGGCGCATGGCTTCCTGCAAAGCTGCCTGCAGGATCCTGTTCTTTCCGCCACCAAGCTGATCGCCGAACCCTGGGACATCGGTCCGGGCGGCTACCAGGTCGGCCGCTTTCCGCCCGGTTGGGCGGAGTGGAACGACAAGTTCCGCGATAACGTCCGCGCCTACTGGAAAGGCGACGCCGGCAAACAAGCCGAGATGGCAAACCGGCTGTCCGCATCCGCTGATTCATTTGCCCATCGGGGCCGCAAGGCGTGGGCCAGTGTCAACTTCATTACGGCTCACGACGGCTTCACCCTGAACGATCTCGTTTCTTACAACGAAAAGCACAACGAGGCGAATGGTGAGGATAGCCGTGATGGCAGCTCTGATAACAATTCGTGGAATTGCGGCGTCGAGGGGCCGACCGATGATCCGGAGATTATCGCCCTGCGCGAACGCCAGAAACGGAATCTATTGGCCACGCTGCTGCTGTCGCAGGGCACGCCGATGCTGCTGGCCGGTGATGAGTTCGGCCGCACGCAGCAGGGCAACAACAACGCCTATTGCCAGGATGACGACATCAGTTGGGTGAACTGGAACTTCGGCGAAAAAGAGGTCGAACTGGCGGAGTTCGTTCGGAAAGTCATCGTGCTGCGGCAGTCCTTTCCGATCCTGCGGCGCACGCGCTTCCTGACCGGCGAGTACAATGCTGATCTGGATGTCCGCGACGTGCGCTGGTTGTCGCCTTCCGGCCAGGACATCAAGGATGCGGAGTGGGAGGATGCCAATGCCCGCTGCTTCGGGATGCTGCTGGATGGCCGAGCGCAGGCCAGCGGGATCAAGCGCCCGGCGATGGATGCCACGGCGCTGCTGGTGTTGAACGCGCATCATGACGTGGTCAACTTCACCCTGCCCGAAGTAGTCGGCGGTTCTGTCTGGCGTTGCCTGCTGGACACCAATAATCCTGACGACGCCAGCCATGAATCATTTCAAACAGGTGAAACCTACGAAATTACCGGCCGCTCATTAGTGTTGTTCGTTTTGGAGCCGGAAAGCCAGCGGTCGGTTGCACTGCGGCTGGCGATTGAGGGTTTCCGCCAGATGGCGGAGCGACCGATCCCGGTTGCCAACGTTGAATCCGGTCCCGATACGGACCGGCAGGAGCCCGACGAAGGTGGAATAACGCGTCCGTGATGCAAGAATTAGCGAGCAGGCGCGTTATGGTGCGGTGCGGCATGAAATGAGCCGCCGGCCGTGTTTCGACATCATGTTCGATTGAGAGCGGCCCCGCGGATGCCGAATCCGATTCTACCTTGAAACAAGGACTTATAATGTCAGATACCATGAAAACCGCAGACTTCGCTAAAAAGAATACTGACCAGGCAATGAAGTCCGGGCAGTCCACGGTCGACGCCGCCGGCAAGGCGACGAAAGATTCGATCAACGAGACCAGCCAGGTGGCACAGAACGCCGCCGAGCGTGCGAAGCAGGCGGGTCTCAGCATGACCGAAACCGTCGCCGAGACGGCGGACGCCGCCACCAAGCTGTCCAGCAAGGCTGCCGAGCAGGGGCGTGAGGTGATGATGATGGGGATGCGGACTGCCGCCGGGATGGGCAGCCGCGTGGGCGACATCAGCTTCGGCCGCAGCCACCACATGATGTCCTCGGCCGCGCATGCCATGGACGTCTACCGCAGCGCGACCGAGCAGTCGGCGGAGAAGGTGCATGCCCTTTTCTCCAGCGCAATGACGATGGGCCGTGGCCTGCAGTCGATGCAGCATGCATGGCTGGAAATGCTGGACCACAGCATGGAGCATGCCGCGCACAAGCCGCAGGACCTGCTGCGTTGCAAGAACATGGTGGAGCTGGCTGAAGTGCAGCGGGATCTTTACCTCGATGCGATCAACCACGCCTTTCAGTCGACCAGCCGTCTGCTGGACCTGGCCGGCCGCACCGCGCAGGACGCCGTGCGCCCGCTGCGGACCTGAGGCCGGTTGCGACTGACTAGGCAACACCTGTCGGATCCGCCGGTGCCCCCCGGCGATCCGCCAGAGGTTCCCGATCCGGACGAGCCCGCGCCGATCGAGGAGCCGCCCACTCCGATCCCGGTGCCGCCTGACGCGCCGCCGGAGCCGCTGAGAGCCTGATCAGGCGATGGCTTGATCAGGTCATCGGCCTGTACCGCCTATGGGTTTGCTCGCCGCCTTCTTCCAAGCTTGATCATTGCCGCTGTTTCGCTGCTGGCGATGGATCGAGCGCCGGGGGCGCCGCCTTGGCATGGTGGCTTGCCGACGGCAGGGACGCGTTGTAGGCGCGGGCATGATGGCGCGCTCTCATGTCGTGGTTGGTGTTGCAGTATGGATCGCCGCGGCGCCACTGCTGCGTCTTCCGGTGCTGGATCCGCTGGACCTGGTGCTGGTGGTCGGCGGAGCGTTGCTGCCCGATGTCGACCACCCGAAGTCCTGGGTGGGGCGGCGGACGCGGCCGGTGTCGACGGCGATCGCCGCGGCCTTGGGTCACCGCGGAGTAACCCACTCGGCGCTGGCGGTGGCCGCGTTGTCAATGCTGCTGCTGCATGCGGGCTACCGCTGGGGCGGGGTCTCTGCATTGGCTATTGGCTACCTTTCGCACCTTGCAGCCGACATGCTGACGCCGCGCGGGCTACGGCTGGCCTGGCCGCTGCCAGGCACCTGGAGCCTGCCGCTGTGCCGCAGCGGCTCACCCGCCGAGTCGCTAATCGTGCTGCTGCTGAGCGTTGGGATTGCGTGGTGGACGCTGAGCCACGGGCTGCGCTGGGACTCAGGGGCTGGCGCGGGCGGCGGGGCGCCCCCGCGCGCTGCGATCCATGGCGTGCGTTAAGGGCCGCCCGGTTCCTCAGGCTGTCTATAGGCCAGTGGGGCCTGCTGCCGAGCCCGACGGTTGATGGCATAGCGTTGGGGAAGGGCGCTTCCACCGGCGGGCATACGCGCCGGGCGGATGAAAGGAAGGGCAATGCCTGACGTGACGGTTCTGAACCATCCGCTGCTGCGTCACAAGCTGACCCTGCTGCGTGACAGGCACACCACCACGGCGCTGTTTCGCCAGGTCGCGCGCGAGATCAGCCTGCTGATGGCGTATGAGGTGACGCGGGACCTGCCGCTGGAGCCGATTGAGATCGAGACGCCGCTGGAGACCATGCAGGCGGAGCATCTGGCCGGCAAAAAGCTTTGCATCGTCTCGATCCTGCGGGCGGGCAACGGGATCCTGGACGGGATGCTGGACCTGGTTCCTTCGGCGCGGGTCGGCCACATCGGGCTGTATCGCGATCACACCACCCTGCGCCCGGTCGAATACTATCTGAAGCTGCCCAACGACGTGGGGGAGAGGCTGGTGATCCTGGTTGATCCGATGCTGGCGACGGGCCACTCGGCGGCGGCGGCGGCGCTGCGGTTGAAGCAGGCAGGGGTGATGGCGATGAAGTTTGTTTGCCTGCTGGCCGCGCCTGAAGGTGTGGCGGTGTTTACCGCGGCACATCCGGACGTGCCGGTGTTCACCGGTGCGATCGATCGCGGGCTGGATGGGAACGGCTACATCCGCCCAGGTCTGGGCGATGCGGGCGACCGGATTTACGGAACCCGCTGATTGGCAGCGCTGAACGACGTATTTGTTACATATAAGTAAGTTAATTCGAGGATAGATTGTGGTTTGGGCGATCAGCAGAACATGCTGATTCCGATGCGGATTTATCCAACGTTTCCCTTGCCGATCACGAATTTGTGCGGTTATGCTCTCCTTAGCGTGATCAAACAAACCAAGTGAGGCTGCGATGCCTGTCACCCGATTGCCTGTGAAGTTGCTGAAGGGCCTTTCTTTTAGTGTGGCTGAACTGGTTCTGATCAGGAGTTGGTGCCAGGCGAGTTCGTTCCGTATGGTAATCCGTCTGGACCATGGCTCCGACGCGGAGGAGTTTGAGGAGGTCCTGGCGTTTCATGTCGGTGACAGTCCGTTGTGCCAATGGATCATGTGGCGGGATGCCAAGAGGGTGTTCATGCAGCCGCTGATTGGCCGGGTGCAGCGTTATGCCTCGGTGGCCGAGGCGTTTGAGGCACTGGCTGCCAAGCAGGCGGTGGTGCTGACCGACATCAAGGCCACCAGTTGGCCGAATTAGACAGTATTAGCACCGGAACACGTCCGGTCACAGCAAGCATTAACAGTACGCCACTATAACGCGTTACATCACGATTTCCGAACACCGCGCATTGCACTGCTGACTTAATTACTGGCGCTTTACATTACTGACGCTGTTGAAGTGCGAATCTGAGCAAGAAGTAGAGTATTAGCTGACGGCCGCGAGGGGGTGGCCTGGCGAGTCACGGCCATCCCCGAGTGCGGTGGAACACTTTGCCATCGGTTCAAAAACGGGAGTCAAAACATGTCAGATGATGTCGTTACTGTCCGCCTTGCCCGCAAGCACGCGGCGTTCCTGCAGGCGAACCTCTCCGCGCTGGCCACCACCACGCGCCAGGCGATGACCCGCCCCGGACTGGAGTCCGAGCGGCGCACCGGGCTGGGCAGCCGGGCAACGTTGCTTGAAAGCATTGAAGATGCAGTCCGCGGCGCCATGCTGGAGGGTCCGCAGACCTCTCGCAAGAGCGCGCGCGGCGTCGAGGTGGTGCGTCGGCCGCCAGGGCAGCGGGTGATCGAGCCGTTCGGCCGGCTGAACGCCGCCTGATCGCGCCCGACAGCCATTATTCCGTCGAGGACATCCGGCTCAATGGCCGCGACGCAGGCGCGACGCAGCCGAAGCCCCGCGGGACCGGATACTCACGACCTGTCGTCAGGCCGGCCACCGCATCGGTCGTTGAACGTTGCGGCTTGATCATGTCGCAGCAGCATGTTCATTGCGCCCTGTGGTTGCGGGAGCGATGACGAGGGATTGGTCATGAACCCCACGTTCCGTGACGCCGTGTTCGACAAGGTGGTTCTTGCGGTAGAGCAGACGGTCTATGTCGCCGGACGCGCGCTGGCGCCCGACACCCGTTTGGTGGAGGACCTGAAGCTGGGCCGCTTCGGCCGGATCCGGCTGGCGCTTTACCTGGAAGAAACATTTGACGTCGAGATCTCGGACGATGCGGTTGCGTGCTTCGACACGGTGGGCGACGTCGCCCAGTACATGAGCCGGTGGACGCTGCAGGATGCCGACATGTCGATGGGTCCGTGGGCGCATGGCTGAGCGCCCGAATGTGACGCCGCCCGGAACGCACCCGAGGACGGCTGGGACATCCGGCCGATGCGCAGGGGCCGAGACACCCAGCTTCAACGCGGGCTGAGGCAGGGGCTGCGCTGGGCGAACTGCTGCACCCCAGGCGGCAGCCGCGCCACACTGTCGGTTGCCGCCAGCATCGCCCGCCCGGTCCTTGACCACCGTGCCGGACGTATCGTTGGTTTGGCGAACGAGCCGAAGACCCGTACGGGAATATCGAGCGCGAAGGCCGACGCCGTCTGGCTGGCAAAGGTCAGATCGAAGGTGCTGCGATACAGATCGAACTGCGCATTGCCAACGATGGTGCCATCCTGGGTGCGGAGCCGCAGCGGCAGTACGGTGCCGATACCGGCGCGCATATCCAGCACACCCAGCATGCAGGTGATGGTGCTGGTGCCGCTGGGCCTGCTGAAAAGCAGGCGGATGTCGGCCGAAGCCATGCGGACCACCTGGCGGGCGATGCCGCCGGAGGTCATCGAGATGGCAGCCGAAACGCGGGCCTGCCGAGCGGCGGCATTCAGCGTTGTCCCATCCGACGTGACCAGGACCTGAGCATTGAGCGGGCCGGACAGCGGAACCGCCGCGAGGCCCAACGCCTGCCGCAGTTGCTGCACGTCCGCGCCCGCCAGGTTGACGTCGGCTTTCACACGTCCGCTGCCTTTGTCCGCGGCCTCAATCTGACCGGCGGCCTGCAACCGGCCACCGAGGTAGCCGAAGCCAAGCGACGTCACGGTGATCCGCCCGGGGGTCTGTGCGGCGGAAAGCTGGGCGTCGCTGAAGCGAAACCGGCCGTAGCTGACCTGGCGTGCGGCAAGGCCCAGGCTAAGCAGCGTGTCAGGCGTGCGGTCGATATCGAGTGAGAGGTCAGCGTCATTCGAGGCGGATGCGCGGTTGCCGCCGCCACGCCCCAGCAGCCCGTTCAGGTCGAGCCGGTCGAACGCGAGGTTCATGGCGACGTCGTCGGGCTGGGTCTTGCTGCCCTCATTGAGGCGCAACGAGGCGTCGGTGATCGGGTTGCCTTGCAGCGCACCGGTGCCGCCACTCAGCCGCCACAGGTCGCCGGCATGATCGAAACTGCCGGTGAGGTCAAGCGAGAGACCCAACTGGCTGCCGACCCCGGCAATCGCGAGGATCGGGCCGGAGCTCGGCGCCTTCAGGGCCAGGGTGCCCTGGATGCCATCGAACCCAAGCGGGTCGGTCATCGTGCCGTTGAAGTCGAGGATGGTGTCAGCGGATACGATATGCAGTTGCATGCCATAAGGGGCGGCGCTGTCGTGGAGCCTGTCGTACGGCTGCAGCATGCCGGTCAGCCCGACCGGGACGTTGTTGTAGGCGCCGGCGACGTCGAGCTGCACCGGCTGATCGGCTGCAGGGGCGATGATCCGCAGCGAGTCGAGCCGGGTGCGAAACGCCGCACCGCCGGCGGTGCGGTAGGTCACCTCGCCATTGGCCAAGTCAGCATCGAGCAGGGTGGGGAACCAACCGCGCGCCGGGGCCGGGGGTTGATGGCCGGTGCCGTCAGGCCTGGGCGGCGTGGCGGGAGGCGGCAAGCTGGGACCAGGGCGGCCAAAAATCCAGTTGGCGGCATGGCTGGGGTTGAGCCGCTCCAGCACGATGGAAAGGCCGTCGATCCGCAGCCCGCGCACGATGACAGCCCCTCGCAGCAGTGGCAGCGCCTGGACGTCCCCGGTCAGCCGGCCAAGCTGAAGCATGGTTGTTCGGCTGGCCCCGGGCGGATTGGCGACCTCCAGGCCAGTGAGGTCGATGTGGATCCACCGGCCGGGTTTCACATGCAGCCCGCTGACGAGGACGGCCCGGCCGAGCGCGACGGTGGCGCGATTGGCTGCCAGGCCGGCGAGGTCGAACTGGCCGAGGAGAAACCAGGCCACTGCGAGGCAGGCGGCCAGGGCGGCGATCAGGCCGATCGTGAGGCGGACGATCCAACGAAGCATGCCTGTCTCTGCCCACCTGACGCCGTGTTGTATAGGTGGCGAAGCGGCCTGAATCCGATCGTGTTCAGCAGAATTGCCCGAAGCCAGGGGTAATCAGGCAGCAAGCCCCAGGTAGCGGCTGCGCAGGTGTGCCTGGAAGGCCTGCGGATCAAGGCCGCGGCCGGTTGCCTGCTGCAGGATCGTGTGCACGTCCAGCCGACTGCCGATGCCATGGACGTGGGTGCGCAGCCAGCCCAGCAGCAGGGACAGGTCGCCGCGGCGGAAAGCGTCATCGAGGTTCGGCAACTGTGTCCGCGCCGCCTGCATCAACTGGGCGGCTGCCATCGCGCCCAGCGTATAGCTGGGGAAGTAGCCGAACGCGCCGTCATACCAGTGGATGTCCTGCAGGCAGCCGCGGGCATCGTCCGGCGGCGTGATGCCCAGCAGGCGGTGCAGGCCCTCATTCCAGGCGCCGGGCAGATCGGCAACAGTCAGCGCGCCGGCGACCATGGCACGCTCCAGCCGGAAGCGCAGGATGACGTGGGCGGGATAGGTCATCTCGTCGGCATCGACGCGGATAAAGCTGCGCTCCACCCGGCGCCACAGCCGGCGCAGGTTGTCCAGCCGATAGATTGCCGGCTCGCCGCCGAATGTCGCGTGCAGGCGACCGCCCAGCCATTCCAGGAAGGAGTCGGAGCGGAACGCCTGCATCTCGACGATCAGCGACTGGCTCTCATGCATCGCCATGCCAGCGGCCTCACCGACCGGCAGGCGGGCGTGGGAGGCGGGCAAGCCACGCTCATACAACGCATGCCCCGTCTCATGCACGACAGCGAGGATGGCGGAGCTGAAGTCGTCCGGCAGATAGCGGGTGGTGATGCGCACGTCGGTAGGTGTGCCGCCGGAGAACGGATGGGCCGACTGGTCCAGCCGAGCATGGTCGAAATCCAGGCCCAGGCGCTGGGCGATGTCGCGGCACAGGTCCTGCTGGGCGGCGATCGGGAAGGGTCCGGACGGGCGAACCGGCGGCGGCTGCCGCCTCTGGTGTTCCTCGGCCTGGGGAAGGGCGTCGGCCAGGAAGGCGACATAGGCGTCGAAGATGGGCTCGACGTCGTCGCTGCTGATGCCTGGCTGGTGGCCGTCCATCAGGGCGTCATAGGGGCTGAGGCCGAGGGTGGCGGACAGGGCGGCGGCGGTTTCCCGGGTCAGCCGCAGAACCTCGGTCAGATGCGGCCTGACGCGCGCAAAGTCGTTGTCGTGGCGGGCGACGCGCCAGACCTTCTCGCAGTCGGAGCTGGCTTTGGCCAGAGCCTCTACCAGGTCGGCGGGAACGGCGCGGGCGCGGGCACAGGCGTGGCGCATCAGCCGCACGTCGGCGGCCTGCCACGGATCGGCGGTCTCTACCGCGGCGAGGTCGGCCTCGACCTCGGGGGCGACCAACTGGCGGTGGCGCAGGACGGCGAGGACGGCGAGCTGCTCGCTGCGCGCGCTGCCGCCGCCGTCGGGCATGACGGCTGCGGCGTCCCAGCCCAGCATGGCGCCGCACTCGCCGGTGGTGGCGATCAGCCTGAAGCGGTCGGCAAGCCGTTCATAGACGGACGCTGTGGTCATGCTGCAGAGCCTTTCGCACCCAGACGATGAAGATGACCACCAGCACAAGCGCGAGGCCATACCAGGTGACCGCATAGGACAGGTGGTTGTTGGGCGGCTGCGGCAGATGCTGCGCCGGCGCCGGATAGACGCCGGGCGCCGTCGGCCCCAGCGCCACCAGCACGAAGGGCGCCGGCTGTTGCACACCCACGGCAGCGGCGATGGCGCCGGGATCCAGCGTAAAGAATCGGCGGGATGGCGCGTCGTCGGCGGCGCTGAACCATCTTGGATGGTCGCCGGGATGGACATAGCCGGTGACGGTCACCGGGCCGGACGGATTGTCGAGCGGGGTCTGGCGCTTGTCGGGCGCCCAGCCGCGTTCGACCAGCACTGTGGGGGCGCCGGTCCGCTCCAGCGGGATGACCTGGTAGGCGCCAAGCTGCGTGCCGGATTCGATGTCGCGGACGTCGGCGCCGAACCAGGCGGCCTGGTCGAAGCGGAAGCGGCCGGTGATGGAGACCTTGACATAGGGGCTAGGGGCGGCAGGCAGCGGGATGGGCGAAGCTGTCTCGGCCAGATCGATCTGCCGCAGGATCCGCTCTTTCCAATGCAGCCGGTAGACCTGCCAAGTGCCGAGACCCAGGAGTATCAGCATCATCACCGCGGTCATGAGGCCGGGGATGATGAACCGCCGATAGGCTGTCCTGGCGGCGGGGCTGGCCCGCGTCGCACCCGTGGCACGGGCTGGTGGCGTGCCGAACGGGTCGCGGGCCGCGGGCTCGCGGCTCATGGGCTGCGGAGTTGGAGGGGCAATGCCGTTGCGGCCTACTCGGCGGCTACCTGGCCGGCGCCATACCAGTAAATGCAGACAAAGAGGAACAGCCAGACGACGTCGACGAAGTGCCAATACCAGGCCGCTGCCTCGAAGCCGAAGTGCCGTTCAATGGTGAACTGGCCGCCGCGGGCGCGGAACCAGCAGACGATCAGGAAGCAGGTGCCGACGATGACGTGGAAGCCGTGAAAGCCTGTCGCGAGGAAGAACACCGAGGAGTAGACCCCGCCGCCGTTGAACTTGAACGGGGCGTGGGAATACTCGACGGCCTGGCACAGGGTGAAGCACATGCCCAGCAGGATTGTCACGCCCAAGCCACGGATCAGGTTCTTGCGGTCACCCTCCAGCAGGCTGTGGTGAGCCCAGGTCACGGTGGTGCCGGACAGCAGCAGCAGCATGGTGTTCAGGAACGGCAAGTGGAACGGGTCGAAGGTGTGGACGTTCGTTGGCGGCCATACGGTCTGGCCGTTGCCCTGGGTATCGGGGAACAGCAGGAAGTTGAAATACGACCAGAAAAAGCCGACGAAGAACATCACTTCGCTGGCGATGAACAGCGTCATGCCGTAGCGCAGTCCCAGCCGCACGATGGCGCTATGCATGCCCGGGGTGCGGGACTCGCGAACGACGTCGCGCCACCAGAAGAACATCGTTGTCAGCACGGTCAGGATGCCGAGGGCAAGGACGATGTAGTTGCCGAAGTGTGCCGCCAGGACGATGCCGAAGACGGTCATGAAGCCGCCCAGCGAGCCGATGATCGGCCAGGGACTGGGATTGGGCAGATGGTAGGGTTGCTTGAGGCCCGAGCTGGTTAAAGCCGTCCCACCGTGCGCGTCACTGCTCATGCAAAACCCATAACAAGACGCCAGGGAAACCGCCCTGGCCCGGCGAGGCGCATCATCGCGAAATCCGAACCTAGTTCAAGTGCCGATGAAGGAGTGTTTCAATTGGCCGCCGGTCCTGATGCGGGGGCCGCGGCGGACATCGGCCCGACATGCGGGCCGGCCTTGGCCAGCGCCCCGGACTTCGCGGCGACGTCGAGCGACGAGAAGAACGTGTAGGACAGGGTGACGACCCTGACATCGGCGGTGTTGGGGTCGGTGCGGATGGCCGGATCAACCCAGAAGCTGACCGGGAACTCCATGCTCTGCTTTGCAGACAGGGTCTGCCGGTTGAAGCAGAAGCAGGCAGTCTTGTGGAAGTACCTGCCGACCTTTTCCGGTGTGACGTTGTACAGCGCCATGCCGGTGACCGGATGATCGGCGCGGTTCACGGCATGGTAGAAGGCGATCTGCTCGTCGCCGAGGTTGAGCGAGACCTCTTGCTGATCGGGCAGGAAGGTCCAGGGCAATGCCGGATCGGTGTCGGCGTTGAAGCGCACACGGATCGTCTGACTGGTCGCACCCGGGGCCTGGGCAAGGCCGATGCCGGGCGTGCCGCCATAGCCGGTGGCCGCGCAGAACATGCGGTAGAGCGGGACGGCGGCGAACGACATCCCGACCATGGCAAAGATGGTCAGGACGATCGCTGTCGCGAAGACGGTGTTCCTGCGGACGGAGGGCATTCAGACGTGCGCCATCTTGACGATGGAGATGGCATAGAACAGCGCGCACAGCCCGATCAGTACGATCAGGATCGCCCAACTGCGGCCACGCCGGCGCCGCTTGGACTCGGGGGTGCTGGCGATCGGCAGGGGATGGTCGTCAACCATAGGGCAAGAAGACCGCGTGATCGAGCGCAAGTGCCGCGAACAAGGCGAACAGGTACCAGATGGAATACTTGAAGGCCGACTTGGCCGGTTTGTCGCCGGTCAGGCTGGTGCCATCAGGGCTGGTCCGGTCAGTGAACACGCGATACGAGCGCTGAAGGAACATAACGCCCAGCAGCAGCGCCACGACCCCATAGGCAGGCCCAGCGAGGCCCAGCACGACCGGGGCCAGGGTCAGCAGCACCAGCACGAGGGTGTAGAGCAGGATCTGCCGCCGTGTCTCGGTGCCGCCGGCGACGACCGGCAGCATCGGCACCCCGGCGCGCTGGTAGTCGTCGTTGGCCCACAGCGCCAACGACCAGAAGTGCGGCGGCGTCCAGATGAAGATGATCCCGAACATCAGCAGCGGCAGCAGGCCGACCGATCCAGTGACCGCGGCCCAGCCGATGACGGGGGGAAATGCGCCGGCGGCGCCGCCGATGACGATGTTCTGCGGAGTCAGGCGCTTGAGCCAGACGGTGTAGACAAAGACATAGAAGCCGATCGACAACGCCAGGATCAGGGCAGCGGTGATGTTCAGCGCCAGCCCCATCAGCAGCACGGAGCCCGCGGCGAGGGTAATGCCGAACCCCAGGGCGGCGTCCGGCGCGATGCGGCCCGCCGGGATCGGCCGGTTGCGCGTCCGCCGCATGATGGCGTCGATGTCGCGGTCGTACCACATGTTGATCGCGCCACAGGCGCCCGCGGCGACGGTGATGCACAGGATCGCGGTAAATGCCAGCACCGGATGCAGGTGGCCGGGTGCCATCAGCAAGCCGATCACACCGGTGAACACCACCAGTGTAAGAACACGCGGCTTCAGCAGTGCGAGCCAGTCACGGTAGTCCGCTTCGACGCCCCGTAGGGAGGCCTGCTGAACCGTGGTTGACAGAGAGGTGTCCACCCCTTCCTCCGCCGGAAAAATCGATGAGCTCATAATACGCGTCGTGCGATGTCCCGGTTCGGAAGCTTGTTAACCCTGCACCAGGGCGAGGCGGTCAGCGATCGGGCTGGCGTGGCCGCGCCGTTGCCGCCGGCGAAGCGCGCATTCACCCGCCGCCGATCAGGCGCACACCGCGTCGGCGCAGCGGAGTCACCTGATGGCGACCTGGTTCGGGATCGCCGCGGAGGCGGCCTTCTTCGTTTCGCTGACCCAGTTCTTGAAGTCGGCTTCCGAGACGGCCCGAACCGAGATCGGCATCCGGCTGTGGTTCTCGCCGCAGATCTGGTTGCACTCACCGTAGAAGACGCCGACCTGATCCGCCTCCATCCAGGTCTCGACGGTCCGGCCCGGGATGGCGTAGCGCTGCACGCCGAAGGCCGGAATGAAGAAGCTGTGGATGACGTCAGAGCTGGTGGTGAGGATGCGGATCTTCTTGCCAACTGGGACAACCATCTGGTTGTCGACGTCCAGCAGGCGCAGTTGTCCGGGCTTCAGGTCCTCGTCGTGCACGTAACGGCTTTCGATGTCGAGGTTCCCCTGGTCGGGATAGCTGTATTCCCAGTACCACTGGTGGCCGGTGACCTTGATGGTCATGTCGGGATCCGGCGTGCGATCCTGATAGTAGATCAGTTTGAACGACGGGATGGCGATGATCACCAGTATCAGCACCGGAATGACCGTCCAGCCGATCTCCAGGATGGTGTTGTGGCTGGTCTGGCTGGGCTGGGGATTGCGCTGGGAGTTGTAGCGGAAGATCACCCACAGCAGCAGCCCGCCCACCAGCAGGGTGATCAGCGTGATGATCACCAGCACCAGGTCATGCAGATCGATGATGCGGTCCTTGATCGGGCCAAACGAGCGCTGCATGCCCATTTCCCAAGCCCTCGGGGCGCCGATGACACCTTGCGCCCAGGCTTGGGGTGCGGCGGTCAAGGTGAGGAAAAATGCAGCCATGGCCATTGCCGGCCATCTGAAGGTTCGCATAGGTCAGGACACCCAGATCAGTAGCGTGTTGCATCTGCGGAGACATGCGTAGCATCAGGTTGTTCCGCATCGCTGGGCACATCTAGCGCATAGTACCGGGGCCGCAAGCGCAAATCGACACCGGCTGAGCCGGCGACCAACGTTCCATGATGCCGCGCCGGGTCCCGGACTGTTGTCAGCCAGGCCGCGCACCCACGATGTCTTCTCAAATTGCCTTATGCACGCGCCTGAAGCGTCCTGCGCAGCGCGACCGCACGCTAGTACCGCGAACCAGAAGTTCATCATATTGACCTCAGCCCTGGCACCCAGCCCCTTGTTCGCGACACTGCTTTGTTTTCAGTGGCCTGCTGATTCCCTACGTCCGTCGCTCAAAGGGACGAACTTCGGGGCCGGACACTAGACCTGCAGCCGCACCAGCGTGAACAGGCCCAGTGGTGGCACCGCCTCGGATTCGATCTGGGCTAGCTCCTCGGTGGAGAATATAGCGTCGATGGCGAAGTCCGGGTGCCATCCGATGGCGCGCGATGCCGGCGCCAGGGCACGCTCAAGCCACCAACGCGGGCCTTTTGCCGAGGCGAAATGATTGACCAGCAGGATGTTGCCGCCGGGCCTGACCAGCCGCCGCAGCTCCTGCAGCAGCCGCCGCGGGTTCGGTACGACGGAGGCGACGAACATGCCCACCGCTATGTCGAACGAGCTGTCGGCGAACGAGGTCGCCTCGGCATCCATCTCATGCAGGGCCTGGACGTTTGACAGACCAAGGTCCCGGGTCCGCGTGCGGGCCTTGCGCAGCATCTCCTTCGACAGGTCGATGCCGGTGATGCGCTTTTCCCGGTGGTAATGCGGCAGGGCCAGCCCGGTGCCAACCCCGACCTCCAACACATCCACACCGGGCAGCCGGTTGATCAGCGCGACCGCACGAGCCCGACCCTTGGCGGAAACGCCGCCGAACGCGGTGTCGTAGATGCCGGCCCAGCGCCGATAGGCTTCAACAATGGAGGCTTGATCAAGTGCAGCGACAGGCGTCAGCCGGGCGGTTTCTGCCGAGGATCGAGATTTCGCTAAACTCCGGTTCATCTGCCGCCGAACGCCCTTTTCAATCAGGTTTCTGATTTTTGGTAAGGATACCGCACCGGCCCCTGGCACCACCGTGATTCGGGGTGCAAAGGGCCGGGCGGCCTGTATGCCGTCAGCACGCCAATTAAGGTCAGCGCCCCAAGATCAATGCGTCGTCGACGGTTCGCGATTGACCGAGGCGGTCTGCGTGCCGGGACCCGCCAGCGAGCCCGTCGGCTTTCCCGTCTGCTCCTCCATTGAGGCGTCGTCGGGTTCGGCCATGTTCTTTTTGAAAGACTTGATGCCCTTGGCGAAGTCGCCCATCAGTCCGCTGATCTTGTTGCCGCCGCCGAACAGCACAAGGATGACGGCCAGCACGATCAACCAATGCCAGATGCTGAAGCTACCCATGAGTCCTCCATACCATTGTGATGCGGCGGCATCCTGGGTTCGATCTGCTGCAACCCCTGATCCTGCAACGCCGGGGCCGCGCGCATCACCACTACCCCGAGGACCACATGGCGCGAGTCGCGGAGCGATGCAAGCGCCCGGTCGGCAACGCAGCCCCCTCAGGGGCGGCCGGAACGGTGGTAGGGGTGGCGCTGGGCGATGGTCTGAGCGCGGTAGAGCTGTTCCGCCAGCATGGCGCGGGCCAAAAAGTGCGGCCAGGTCATCGGGCCGAGTGACAGCACGTCATCAGCTCGGCTGATCACCGCTGCGTCAAGACCCTCCGCGCCGCCGATCACAAAACTGACGATGCGGGCCGGATGTGACCATTGCGCCAGCCGCAGCGCGAAAGCCTCGCTGTCCAGGCTGCGTCCGCCGAGGTCGAGCGGGATCAGGCAGGCCGCCCGCGGCAGCGCGGCCAGCAGGGCGGCGCCCTCCTTGTGCCTGACCTCCGCGGTACTGCCGCGCTGTTCCGGGACCTCGACAAGCTTCGGCGGCGGCCGCAGGCGCACCTGGTAGCGGTTGAACAGGTCGCGCTCCGGGCTCGGGCGCAGCCGGCCGACCGCGATGATATACACGGGTCAGGAACCGCTTTCGGCCGAGCAATCCCGGCTTGCGGAGCAGGCGGGGCGCGCGCTACACACCGCGTCTCGTCTGGTGCGGGCGCGTAGCTCAGCGGGAGAGCACCTCCCTGACACGGAGGGGGTCACAGGTTCAATCCCTGTCGCGCCCACCACGTTCACCAAGGGCTAATCCGCTTCCGCGCTGCCCATCTTGGCGGCAAGGGCCGGCATGCGGGTGCGGTGCGGCGCCAGCCAGTTTTGCAGCCGGTCGAGATACAGGTAGATGACCGGCGTGGTGTAGAGCGTGAGCAACTGGCTGAGCGCAAGGCCGCCGACCATGGCGAAGCCCAGCGGCCGACGCAGCTCTGATCCCGCGCCGGTACCCAGCATCAGCGGGATGCCGGACAGCATCGCGGCCATCGTGGTCATCAGGATGGGCCGGAAGCGCAGCAGACAGGCCTGACGGATGGCAGCCAGCGGCGCATGACCGTCCTTACGCTCCGCATTGATGGCGAAGTCCACCATCATGATGCCGTTCTTCTTGACGATGCCGATCAGCAGGATGATGCCGATCAGCGCGATCACCGTCAGCTCGTAGTGGAACAGCATCAGCATCAGCAGCGCGCCGACGCCCGCCGAGGGCAGGGTGGAGAGGATGGTCAGCGGCAAGATGAAGCTTTCGTACAGGATGCCCAGGATGATGTAGACGGTGACCAGGGCGGCGGCGATCAGGTAGGGCTGGCTGGACAGCGAGGACTGGAACGCCTGCGCGGTCCCCTGGAACGAGGTCTGCAGGGGCAGCGGCAGGTTCATGTCGTGCACCGCCGCGTCGATCGCCTGGACCGCGGCGCCAAGGGCGACGCCCTGGGCCAGGTTGAATGACAGGGTGACGGCGGGGAACTGGCTTTGATGGCTGATCGACAGCGGCTGCACCGGCACCGTCGTCCAGCGTGCGAAGGCCGACATCGGCACGGCGGGACCGTTGGCGGCGTGGACATAGAGCTTGTTCAAGGTGTCGACGTCGGCGGCGTCGCCCGGCATGACCTCCAGGACCAGATGGTATGAATTGACCTGGCTGAAGTACTGGGTGATCTGGCGCTGGCCGAAGGCGTCATAGATCGTGTCGTCGATGGCCTGCGGCTGGATGCCGAAGCGGGCTGCCTTGTCGCGGTCGATGGCCAGGCTGACGGTGGTGCCGCCGGTCTGCTGATCGGTGGTGACGTCGCGCAGCATCGGCAACTGCTGCAGCCGCGCCAGCACTTTCGGTGACCACTCGAACAGTTCGCCCAGGTCGGCATCCTGCAGCGTGTACTGGAACTCCGTCTTGGTCAGCCGGCCGCCCACCCGGATGTCCTGCGCGGCCTGCAGGAACGCGGTACCACCGGAAACCGCGGTGAACTGCGGCCGCAACCGAGCGATGTATTGCTGGGCGGTGCCGCCGACGCGCTGGTCCCAGGGCTTCAGCGCGATGTAGATGCGGCCGTTGTTCTCGGTCTGGCCGCCGTTGCCGGCGCCGACCGTCGCGCCATAGGCGGCGGTATCGGGGTCGGCGGCGACGATGGCATTCAGCTTGGTCTGGATGTCCGACATCGCCCGGAACGAGATGTCCTGCGCGCCTTCGGTGACACCCATGACGACCCCGGTATCCTGGGCGGGAAAGAAGCCCTTGGGGATCGTGATGAACAGGAACACCGTCGTGGCGACGGTGGCGAGGAAGACCAGCAAGGTGACGAACTGGAACCGCAGGGCGATGTCCAAGGTGCGGGTGTAGCCGCGCAGCATGGTGTCGAAGAAGGCCTCGACCAGACGGTAGGCGCGGTTGTGGCCGCCGCCGTGGTGGCGCAGGAAGCGGGAGCACATCATCGGTGTCAGGGTCAGCGAGACGAACGCCGAGACCATCACGGCCAGCGTCACCGTCATCGCGAACTCCCGGAACAGCCGGCCGACGATGCCGCCCATCAGCAGCAGCGGAATGAACACCGCGACCAGCGACAGGCTGATCGAGACGATGGTGAAGCCGATCTCTCCGGCCCCTTTCAGCGCCGCCTCCAGCGGGCCCATGCCATCCTCGATATGGCGGAAGATGTTCTCCAGCATGACGATGGCATCGTCGACGACGAAGCCCACGGCGATGGTCAGCGCCATCAGCGACAGGTTGTCGAGGCTGTAGCCCAGCATGAACATGAAGGCGAAGGTGCAGATCAGCGCGACGGGCACGGTGATGGAGGGGATGATGGTCGCCCAGAAGCTGCGCAGGAACACGAAGATCACCATCACCACCAGGGCGATGGACAGTAGCAGGGTGAACTGAACGTCGGACACCGCCGCGCGGATGGTCTGCGTGCGGTCCATGATCACGTTGACATGGATCGAGGGCGGGATCGCGGTTTCCAGATGCGGCAGCGCGGCCTTGATGCGGTCGACGGTATCGATCACGTTGGCGCCGGGCTGCTTGAAGACGATCAGGATGATGCCGCGCTTGCCGCTCTGCCAACTGGCGAGCAACTGGTTCTCCGGCCCGTCGATGGCCTGACCGATGTCGCGCACGCGCACCGGCGCGCCGGATCGCCAGGCCAGGATGACATCGTTGTACTCCGACGCCTTGGTCAGTTGGTCGTTGTCATAGACGGTGAAGGACCGGCGCGGGGTTTCGATGGTGCCCTTGGGCGCGTCGACGGTGGCGTTGACGAGGACGCTGCGCACATCCTCCAGCGTCATGCCCATCGCCGCCAGCTTGGCGGGATCGACCTGCACCCGCACCGCGCGCTTCTGCTCGCCGCCAATGATGACCTGGGAGACGCCGGCGATCTGCGACATCTGCTGCGACAGCACGACGTCGGCATAGTCGTCGACGGTGATCAGCGGCATCTCGTCGGACTGGACGGCGAGGATCAGGATGGGAGAGTCGGAAGGGTTGACCTTGTAGTAGTTGGGGGTGGAGGGCAGATCCTTGGGCAGTTGGCCAGCGGCGGAGTTGATCGCCGCCTGCACGTCCCCGGCGGCGGCGTCGATGTTGCGGTCGAGGTCGAACTGCAGGACGATCTGCGACTGGCCCAGCACGTTGGTCGACGTCAACTGGGCCAGACCCTGGATCTGGGCGAACTGCCGCTCCAGCGGCTGGGCGACGGTGCTGGCCATTGTCTCTGGACTGGCGCCCGGGTACTTTGCGTTCACCGCGATGGTGGGGAAATCGACCCGCGGCAGCGGTGCGACTGGCAGGAACGGGTAGGCGGCGAGGCCGATCAGCACCAGGGCCGCGGTCAGCAGCGCGGTGGCCACCGGGCGGCGGATGAACGGTGTGGAGATGCTCATGCAGGCCGCCTTCCGCTGATTGCCTAGCCGCCGGACTTCGCTGGCTGGGGCGGCTTCGCCGCTGCCTCCTGCGTGACGATGCGCGCGCCGGTCTGCAGGCGGGACTGGCCAGTGAGGACGACCTTGGTGCCGTCGGCAAGACCGTTGGCGATGACGGCGACGTCACCTTCCTGACGGGCCACGTCGACCGGCTGCATGGCCACGGTGCTATCCGCTTTGACCTGGTAGACGTAGAGCCCGTTGGGCCCGTGCTGCACCGCGCCGGCGGCGACGGCCATGACGTTATGGTCGGTTCCGAGGTTCAGCCGGGCGGTGACGAACTGGCCCGGCCACAGCGTCTTGTGCTGGTTGGCGAACGTTGCCTTCAGCTTGATCGTGCCGGTGCTGGGATCGATGGAGTTGTCCGGCGTCAGCAGCGTCCCGCGGTCAAGCTCGGTGCCCTGGTCACCTGTGGACACCACCACCTCCAGCGGACGTTCGGCCATCGCCTGCATGATCTGCGGCAGGGTGTCCTGCGGCAGGGTAAAGGTGACCGAGATCGGCTGAATCTGGATGACCGAGAAGATGGACGAGGCGTCGGCCGAGTGGATCATGTTGCCGGGATCGACATTGCGCAGGCCGACGCGGGCGTCGAACGGAGCGGTGATGTAGCAGAAGCTGAGATTGAGCTGGGCGGCCTCGACCTGGGCCTGGTCGCCGAGGATGGCGGCGGAGAATTGCTTGACCATGGCGTTCTGGGTGTCGAGCTGCTGGTGCGAGGCGAAGTCCTGGCGGGCCAGCGAGGCGTAGCGGGCGAAGTCGGCCTGGGCGTTGCCGAGCTGGGCCTGGTCCTGCTGCTTCTTGGCGGTGGCGAGGTCGAGAGCGCTTTGATAAGGCCGCGGATCGATGACCGCGAGCAGGTCGCCCTTCTTGACGTCCTGGCCTTCGTGGACGGGAATCTGGGTCAGGGTGCCGTCGACCCGCGGATGGATCTGCACGGCGTAGTAGGCCTGCACGGTGCCCAGGCCGGTCAGCCAGATCGGCACGTCCTGGCGGCTGGCGTGGCCGATGGTGACCGGGACAGCCGAAGTCTGCTGCGCCCGCGCTTGCGGTGGCGCCAGAAGCAGCAGGGGAAGCGCGAGCGCGGACGCAATCCGGATGAGCGGCGCCGGCGGCCTGGTCTGCATTGATATCCTCATGTTCGATAGGCCGACGAGTCGCAAATATTACCCGCAACAGGCAACCAAATTCCGGATGCCGCGGCTGATCGTATTGCCAACGCCGATCATCGGCGGGATCAAAACTCTGCGCCAGGATAAAAAATACATCAAATCAACAGCCGGCCGAGCGTGTTCCGTGACCGAAGAGGTGCGCGATTCAGGTGGCGCGGCGGTTTTCTATCACAATCGGAATGAACTGCCTTGTATTATTTCATGACCGGCCACCTGGCGGCGAAGCGGGCGGATGAAGGGCAGGTATCGCATCCCGAGCGCGGACGAACAATGCGTCTTCACGGCGCGCTGCTGAGAGGCCGCGCGCCTGTGGTGGCAGGAGCAGCGGTTCCTGCCACCGTGGCTGAAGGTTAGTCTTCGTGCTTGCGATGACCGCGGCCTGATTGCGTCTTCGAGGCGCCTACCGCAGCGGCATACTGCTTTTCCACCTTGCTGCCGGTGGCTGACGTGGTGCCGTCATCGGCCAAGGTGCCCTCGATCGCAGCCTTCGACGTCGAGGCCCTGGGGGCGCCGGATGAGTCCTTCGGCGGTGGCACCGCGCCGCCTTCGGTCACATCATCCCCCGGCCGAGGATGGTGGCCTTTCACCGTACCTCGGCTGGTGGTCGTGTCATCAGCCTCGTGCCGTGTCACCTTCTTGGTCATAGTCGTTGTCCTGTGTGGTTCGGCCTTCAACCCGTCAGACGGCGGCGGGTTGCGATCGTATTTTGAAGCGGTTGGGCCACGCGCCGTTTGGCGAGCCGCCACGCCCGGGCAGCAGCGCCTGCGTCCGCTTGAAGACAAAGGCGGGCTGCCGCGGCAGCATGATCCTGAGCAGCAGAAACCGGATCGGCGAAATTCAGTTATTTCAGGGGCAGTTGAAAGGTTGCATCGTGCCGAGGATTGTCGCCGCCGCGGCGAGCGTGCTTCCCGCAGCGCTGCTCTGGTGCGTCCTGGCAGCGTTCTACCTGTTGTTCGGCGGGGCGGTCAGCCGGTCGGAAGTCCTGGCGGGCGTGCCGGCGGCAAGTGCTGCCGTCTGCTTCACGCTGCTGCAAGCGCGGCACGAACGCCGTCTTGTCCTTCCATTGCCGCGGCTTCGGTTCATTGGCCGGTCGCTGGCTGCCCTGGTGACCGACACGGCGCGGGTGGGCTGGCGGCTGCTTGCCGCGGTATGGCGGCGGCCCGCGGGACAGGCCGGACTGATCGCGCGGCAGCGGTTCCGCCCTGGCGATGACAACGCGACCGACGCGGGGCGGCGCGCCCTGGTGACGCTGGGCGTTTCGATCGCGCCGAACGGCTTTGCCGTTGGTCTGGCGCCCGGTGAAGACGCATTGCTGGTGCACAGGCTTGTCGCCGCGCCGGCGGACGCAGACCAGGACTGGCCGGCATGAGCATCTGGCTGCTGGCGACGCTGGCACTGCTGCCGGCCTTCGCGGTTCCCGCGCTGGCCGCCGGCTTTGGGGACGCAGGCGGACGACTGGTCGCGGTTCAGCTTGCCAGCGCGATTGCCACCTGGGTGCTGATCCTGATGACCTTTGCCTTCGACCAAAGCTGCTTCATTGATCTGGCGCTTTGCCTGGCGCTGCTGACGTTGCCCGGGACGCTGCTGCTGGCGCTGTTCCTGGAGCGCTGGCTGTGACCATGGTGGAAGCGGTGCTGCTGACGCTGGTTGTGCTGGGCACGTGGCTGGGCGCTGCCGGCTTTGCCAGGCTGCGAACCCCGCTGGACCGCATGCACTGCGTGACGTTCGTCAACGTCGCCGCCGGCCTTCCGCTGGTCGTGGCGGCATTCCTCAGCGACGGGGCTTCGACGCGCTTTGGCAAGATCCTGCTGATTGCCGCGGTCAACCTGCTGGCGGGTGCGGTGATGTCGCACGCCGTGGGCCGGGCACTGCTAGTACGCGGTGCCGAGCCGGCGGCCGAACCGCCGGTGGGCAGGCACAGGTGAGGATACTGATTGCGCTGCTGCTTCTGATGGTTGCCGCGACCGGAACCAGCGTTGTCCTGTCACGCACACCGCGCCGGCAGGTGATGGCGATGGCGGCAAACGGGCTTGCGCTTGCCTTGCTGTTCATGGCGCTGCAGGCGCCGGACGTGGCGTTCTCGGAACTGACCGTCGGCACCGTGGCGCTGCCGCTGCTGTTCCTGGTCACGCTGGCGAGCATGCGGATGGACCATCGTCGGGAAGGAACCGACAAGGAATGAGGCCGCCGATACGGATTTTCATCTTCCTGCTGGCGTGTGCCGCCCTGCTGCCGGCGGTGCTGCAGGTGGCGCTGCACATGCCGCCGTTCGGCGCCCATGCGCTGCCGTATGGCGATGCGATCAACGCCAGGGGGGTAGCCGAGCGTCACGTCACCAACATGGTCAGCGCCGTCAACTTTGATTATCGCGGCTTCGACACGCTGGGCGAGGAGTTCATGCTGCTGTGTGCCGTGACCGGCACGACGGTGCTGCTGCGCGGATCGCGCGGGGAGCAGTTGACCGCGCAGCCCGGCCGGGCCGGCCAGCGGCCGATCCTGCCGCGCAGCGACGCGGTCGTCCTGATCTGCCGCATGTTCGGCGGGCTGACCGTGCTGTTCGGCCTTTATGTCGCGCTGCACGCCATGACGACGCCGGGTGGCGGCTTCCAGGGCGGCGTGATCGTGGCCTCGGGGGCTTTGCTGGTCTACCTGGGCGAGGGGTATCGCGGCTGGCGCAAGATGCTGCGCTCTCAGGCACTGGATGCGTGCGAGGGTGCCGGCGCCACGCTGTATGCGCTGTGCGGCTTCGGTTCCATGCTGACCGGCGCCCCGTTCCTGCAGAACGTGCTGCCGCTGGGGACGGCGCGGGACGTGTTCTCGGGCGGCCTGATGCTGCTGGAGAACGCCGCGGTCGCGGGTGCCGTGGCGGGCGGCTTCGCGGTGATTTTTCTGGAGTTCATGGAGGAGACGCGGGTGGTTGGGGAACCGAGCGGCAGCCAGCGGTGACGGCAGTTGGTGATCTGCTGCCCTGGGCTGTCACAGCCTGGCTGCTGGGCGTCGGACTGTATGGCGTCGTCAGCAGCCGCAACTACGTGCACCTGATCGGTTGCCTGTCGATCGTGCAGTCGGCCACCTATGTGCTGCTGCTTGCGGTGGGCTATCGCCACGGCGCCGGCGCGCCGATCTTCTATACGCATCCGCCGGGCACCGCCGCGGTGGACCCTGTCGTGCAGGCGCTGGTGCTGACGGACATCGTGATCGGCGCGACCGTGACAGCCCTGCTGCTGGCGTTGGCGCTGCAGCTTCACAAGCGGCGCGGGTCGCTGGATCCGCAAGAGCTGCGGCCGCTGGGCAAATGATCGGTCTGCTGCCGCCGCTGCCGGTTGCCGGACCGTTGGCGGTTGCCGGACTGCTGCTGGTGTTCAGTCACGCGCTGCCGCGGCGGGTGCCGGACCTGATCGCCATCCTGACGGCCATTGCCGCTGTGGCGGTCTGCATCGTCATGGCGGCGCACACCGCGGCGCACCCGTTGGTTTACTGGTTCGGCGGCTGGGCGCCCCAGCAGGGCCAGGTGCTGGGGATCGGCTTCGTCGTGGATCAGGCCGGCGCAGCCGTCGCCGCGTTCATTGGCGTGCTGTTCGCCGCCTCCATGGTGCTGGCCTGGGGCTTCTATGATGAGGTGCACGCGCATTTCCATGTGCTGATGCTGCTGTTCATGGCCGGAATGGTCGGCTTCTGCCTGACCCACGACCTGTTCAACCTGTTCGTCTGGTTCGAGGTTATGAGCATCGCCGCCTTCGCCCTGACCGGCTACGAGCTGCGCAGTTCGGCGCTGGACGCGGCGTTGAACTTCACCGTGGTCAACACGATCGGCAGCTACCTGATCCTGGCCGGCATCGGGCTGATCTATGCTCGGACGGGGGCGCTGGACTTCTCAGCGCTTGAGCGCGGGGTCGCGGCCGCGCCTGATGACGTTATCGTGGCGGCGTCATTCGTCCTGCTGGCGACAGGCTTGCTGATCAAGGCCGCACAGGTGCCCTTCCAGTTCTGGTTGCCCGATGCGCATGCGGTGGCACCAAGCCCGGCGTCGGTGATCTTCTCCGGTGCGATGGTGGGGCTTGGCCTGTTCGGCGTCGCGAGGCTGACCTGGACGGTGTTTGCGCCGTCTGACGCGGTGCAGCACGTGGTGCATACATTGCTGCTTTGGATGGGGGCTGGCAGCGCCGTGCTGGGCGGCGCGATGGCGCTGATCCAGCGGCAGATCAAGCGGCTGCTGGCGTTTTCGACGATCTCGCACACCGGGGTGATGCTGATCGGGCTGGCACTGCTGAATCCCACCGGCCTATGCGGCATGCTGGTCTATCTGGTGGGCCATGGGCTGGTGAAAGGTGCCCTGTTCATGCTGGCCGGTATCGTGCTGGCGACCTGCGGCGGCATCGACGAAATCGGACTGCGTGGCCAAGGACGCCGCATCTGGCCCGCTGGCATCGCGATGGTTTCAGGCGGCCTGCTGCTGGCGGGGCTGCCGCTGGGACTGATGCATGAAGGCACCCAGCGCATCGAGGCGGCTGCCCACCAGGCAGGGGCAGACTGGTTGCTGCTGGCCGTGCTGGCAGCCGAAGCCTGCACCGGCGGCGCCGTGCTGCGTGTCGTCGGGCGCGTCTTTCTGGGCCTGGGTCAGGTTCCCGGCGAAGAGGACCACGCCCCGACAGATGAGGAGCGTGAGACGGCGGACCGGCCGCTGTGGGGGATGCTGGCGCCCACGGCGTTCCTGCTTGCCCTGGCGCTGATCGACGCCCCGGGCCTAAACCAATTCGCAGCGTCCGCCGCGGCAGCGTTCATGCACCCGGATGTGCACGCCATCCTGGGTGCCGGTGCCGGCCAGGCGGAACAGGTCGCAACGGCACCGGCATCCCTGCCCCAGGCGAGTTGGCTGGGGTTGCTATCCGTGTTCCTGGCGCTGGTCATTGCGGGCTACCAGTTGACCCGGCGCAGCCTGCCGCGAGTGCTTGCGGCACCGATCGACAGCGGTGCCACCGTGCTGTCCCGGATGCTGAACAGGATCCACAGCGGCCTGATCGGTGACTATGTGACCTGGTTGATGGCAGGTCTGGTGCTGTTCGCACTGGCTTTCGCCTTTAGCTGACGTGCCGGGGCGTTAGGCTGGTCAATGCCATTCAAGGCTGGGTGCGAGCCGAAACGGCGATGTCGTGGCGGGTCAGCGAGTCCATGCTGCCCAGTCCCATCAGCACAACCAGCCAGAACACCGTGGCCAGGGCAAAGGCGGCCGAGACATCCTTGCTGCGCGCCAGACGCATGTAGGTCAGTGCCACGATGACCGCCATCACGCCGCCAACCAGCATTGCGGTTGCGCCGCGGACGAAGAACTCGACACCCAGCAGCAGCAGCAGAACCAGCCAGACGCCAATGGTTGCCGGAAGCGTCATTTGCCGCCTGCGAGGTAGATCGCGGGGTACAGCAGCAGCCAGACCATGTCGACGAAGCTCCAGTAGAGGCCGACGACCTCGACCGGGGTATGATAGGCGGCGGTGTAGCGGCCGCGGTGGGTCTCGCGGGCGATCCAGCCGACAAGCATGAGGCCGACGATCATGTGCAGCCCGTGCAGGCCGGTGGCGATGAAATAGAAGCTCCAGAACAGTTGGGCGGGCCCGGCATAGGCACCGGTGATGGCGAAGCCCGGGCCCGGAAACAGGTGGTCGTCGAAGTCGAGCTTCCACTCATAGGCTTTCAGCAGCAGGAAGGCGGCGCCCAGACCGGCAGTGACGATGCAGGCCCAGAACAGCGGCCGCGCCTGCCCGGCCTGGATGCGGCCAAGCCCATAGACGAACACGCCGCTGCTGGAGAGCAGGATCAACGTGTTGACCGTTCCGATGGCGAGCTCGCCGTGGCGCGATGCCTCGGCGATCGCTTCGGCGTGGGTGCCGCGATAGATCGCGTAGAGCAGGAACAGGCTGCCGAAGAACAATGCCTCGGTGGCCAGGAACAGCCACATGCCGGCGATCGCCGTCTCGGTCTGATGCGGCAGGTCGGCGTACTGGAACTCAACATGTTCGGCGACCGCGGCATCACGGGTGCCGGCCGGCCAGCCGGCGAGGAAGCCGCCGGCGGCTTCGCGGCTGGGCCGCAATGTGTCGAACGCGGCGGCGCGGGTCCGCTGCTGATCCGCCGGCGGCGCGGGTTCGCCAGGTGTTGTGGCCGCTGTCCGGGTGGCGCGAAAGCCGCGGCCGAGGATGAAGCCGGTGAACAGGGCCAGGAAGGAGACGGCAAGGTCGGCAATGCGGCGGCGCTGGACGCGCTCAGACATGCTGGCGCTCCTCCGGCTTCGGATAGTAGTAGGGCGGGTAGGTAACGACCGGGGTGGAGGAGAAATTCTGCGTTCTGGGCGGGGACTGCGTCTGCCATTCCAGGCCGCTGGCGTCCCATGGATTTGCCGGCGCACGGGCGCCGTAGACGAGCGCCCAGGTCAGGTAGACCAACGGCATGAGGTAGGCGGCGGCGAGGGTGACGGCGCCGCACGAGGATATAACGTTCAGCAGTTGATACTCGGGCGCATAGCCGGCGTAGCGGCGCGGCATGCCCTCGTAGCCGAGGATGAACTGGGGGAAGAACGTCAGGTTGAAGCCGATGAAGATGCTTGCGGCGGCGATCCGGCCCCAGACCTCGGGGTACATGCGCCCGGTGATCTTCGGCCACCAGTAGTGCAGGCCGCCGAAGTAGGCGGAGACCATGGCGCCGACCATGATGTAGTGGAAGTGGGCGACGACGAAGTAGGTGTCGTGCAGGTGGATGTCGGTGCCGAGGGATGCGACGAACAGCCCGGTCAGGCCGCCGACGGTGAACAGCCCGATGAAGCCCAGCACGTACAGCATCGGCGCGTTGAAACGGATGAAGCCCTTGTGCAGCGTACCCAGCCAGTTGAACACCTTGATCGCCGAGGGCACTGCCACGATGAACGACAGCAGCGAGAAGGCGATGCTGGAATACAGCGAGGTCCCGGCCACGAACATGTGGTGACCCCAGACGAAGAAGCTGATGATGGCGATCGAGACCGACGACCAAGCGATGAACTTGTAGCCGAAGATGCTCTTGCCTGAGAACGTTGTGATCACCTCACTGACCACCCCGAACCCCGGCAGGATCATGATGTAGACGGCGGGGTGCGAGTAGAACCAGAACAGGTGCTGGAACAGCAAGGGATCGCCGCCCAGCGCCGGGTCGAACACGCCCAGGCCGAACAGCCGCTCACAGACCAGCAGGATCATCACCATGGTCAGGATCGGCGTCGCCAGCACGTAGATCACGGATGTCGCATACAGCGACCACAGGAACAGCGGCATGCGATACCAGCCCATGCCGGGCGGGCGAAGCTTGTGGATCGTCACCATGAAATTGAGGCCGGTGGCGATCGAGGAGTAGCCGGACAGGATGATGCCGAAGCAGACCAGCACCACGAAGCCCTGGGCATAGTTCGACGACAGCGGCGTGTAGAAGGTCCAGCCGGTGTCGACGCCGCCAAGTGCCAGCCCGGCAAGCGCGATCAAGCCGCCGCTGACGAACAGATACCAGCTTGCGAGGTTGATGCGAGGGAAGGCGAGGTCGCGGGCGCCCAGCATCAGCGGGGTGACGAAGTTGCCGAAGGTGACCGGGATGGCTGGCACCAAGAAAAACCACACCATCACCACGCCGTGCATGGTGAACAGCCGGTTGTACAGCTCATGGCTGACGATCAGGCCGTCTGGTGTCAGCAGGTTCAGCCGCATCAGTGCCGCCGCCGCGCCGCCGAGGAAGAAGAAGGCGGTGATGGAGGCGAGGTAGAGCAGCGCGATGCGCTTGTGGTCGGTGGTCAGCAGCCAGGACCAGACCGACGTCTCCTCGCTGAGGTAGGACTCGGTCCGCGGCTCCAGCGCCATCAGGTCGCGGGTGGATGCGGGGACGGCGGGCGTGCGGGCGGCCCGATTGCCGGCGGAGGTGGTGCTCCCAGAGGTGGTGCTCCCAGAGGTGGTGCTCATGGCGCGTTCGCCTGCACCACGCGGGGTGCCAGCGACTTGATGTAGGCGATGATCCTGATGAGGTCGTCCTCATTGATGACGTGGTTGAAGGACGGCATCACCGGGGCGTAGCTGGCCACAATCTGTTCCGATGGATAGAGGATCGAGTCGTGGATATAGCGGTCGTCGGCCATGACGGTGCTGCCGTCGGACAGCGGCACCGGGCTCATGTAAAGCCCGTTCAGCGAGGGTGCACGCACGGTGCCGCCGCCGCCCGACAGGCCGTTCTGGTGACAGCCGTCGCAGCCGTCGCGGATGAACAGCGCGTGCCCCTCGGCGACGAGTGACGTGCTGGTGCCGTTCTGCTCCAGCCAGTTCTGGTAGTCCGGCCCGTTCATGACCGTGACGCTGCCGATCATCGCAGAGTGGTCGGTGCCGCAGAATTGGTCGCAGAACACGCGGTAGGTGCCGAGCCGGTTGGGGTGCAGCCAGAGTGCTTCATAGCGGCCGGGCAGCACGTCGCGCTTGATGCGGAAGGCGGGCAGGCCGAAGTCGTGGATCACGTCCTCGCTGGTCAGCAGCAGTTGCACGTCGCGGTCGATCGGGATGTGCAGCGCGTTGATCTCGTGCTGGCCGCCGGGGTATTCGATCTTCCACATCCACTGCTTGCCGATGACGCTGATGGTCAGCGCGCCAGGATGGGGCTGAAAGCGGCGGACGAACAGCTCGGCGCCCCAGATGAACAGGCCGAAGAACGCCAGCAGGGTTGCCACCGTCCAGCCGATCTCTACGCCGAAGGTCTTCTGGCCCTGCTGGCCGCGGTCGACCGGGCTGTCGTGGCGATAGCGGATGACGTAGACGAACATCAGGCCAAACACCAGTGCCAGCACCAGGACCGAGCTGCCGAGAAGTGCCGCGAGCAGCCAGTCGGTCTCCACCGCGTCGGGTGAGGCGGCCGGGATCATCCGCCACCGGCCGCTGCCGGAACCAGCGCCGTCATCGCCGACTGCCCTGGCTGGCGGCCGAGCTGGTCGGCCAGTCGCGGATGCCCGAGGCGGCGACGTCTTGCATCGCCTGCTGGATCGGGATGTGCACCTTGCCGGCGGCCTTGTCGAGCCAACCGACGCTGTTCAGCCGCTGCATCTCCTGCGTGTAGAACGCCTGCATGTCGACGGGCGGGCTTGGTTGCAGCACCGGGGCGGGGAAGTCGGGAAACGGGCCGGCGAAGCGCTGGTCGCGCAGTTGCAGTGGGAACAGCAGGTAGGCCAGCCCCAGCATCAGCACCAGGCAGACGCCGATGAAGCCCAGCAGCACGAGCATGAAGCGTGGGCCGATGTCCTTCTTCTCACGCAGGACGGGGGGCAGCGCGCGGTCAGACATGATGCGCTCTCCGCGATGCACACATGACGCGCCTTCCGCGCGATTCACACATGACGCGCTCTTCGCCCGACTCACACATGACGCGCTCTTCGCGCGACTCACACATGACGCGCTCTTCGCGCGACTCACACATGACGCGCTCTTCGCGCGACTCACACATGACGCGCTCTTCGCGCGACTCACACATGACGCGCTCTTCGCGCGATGGGGGGAAGCTGGGCGATCCAGGTGCCGATGCCGATGGCCAGGCCGCCGACGCCCACCATGCAGGCGACGTCGATCCAGTTGATGTGCCGGCCCAGCGTGGGCAGCACGGTCCACCAGGCACGCAGAACCTCGGTTGCGATCAGCAGTCCGGCAACGGCGCGGATCACTCGGGGCGACCGCTGCATGCGGGCGGACAGCAGCAACGCGAACGGCAGGACGAAATGGCACAGCGCGATGACGACCTGCAGCACGCCCCAGTAGCCGCGTGAGCGCAGCATGTACCAGGGTGATTCGCTGGCCAGGTCGGACTGCCAGACGATCAGCAACTGCATGAAATCGAGATAGATGAACAGGATGACCAGCGCCAGCAGCAGCTTGCCGAGATCGGCCCGCAGCTCGGGGGGCGCCTGGTCGGCGGTTATCAGCACTGCCACCGACAGCGCCAGCAGCACCATGTCGCAGGCGGTCATCATGCCGTAGATCGATGATGTGAAGCCGGGGTCGAGCGACATGGTGGTGTCGATCGCAGCGAAGCTGACGCTGAGGCCCAGCAGGAACAATGCCAGCGGTGCGACCCGCCGCACCGCGATGCCGCCGAGCACGAGCGCATCGACCGACAGCCAGACGATGAAGTAGAGCAGGCCGCGCAGGGCGAAACTCGGCACGTTGAGGTAGAATGCGTTCGGCGGATGCGCCCCCGGCTGCGCCCAGGGATAGAGTTCCGCCAGGCCCAGCGCCAGCGGGACTGAAGCGGGCAGCAGCAGCGGCACGGCGGCGACGCCGGCGAACAATGAGGGGCGCACCACGTCACCCCAGCGACCGCCGGTCAGTGCATTCACCAGCACCAGTGCCAGGCTGCCAAGGCTCAGTCCCGCCAGCACGGTCAGCGCCGCCAGCCAAGCGCCGAAGAACGCCCTCGGCTGCAGCACCCAGCCGATTGCGGCCACGGCAAGCCCGGCGATGCCCAGCAGCAAGGCGGCGCGGACCGAGGCGGTCATTGCAGGCTGGCCTGCTGCGCCGGTGTGAGGTCCGCGACAGTGGCATCCTGGCTGCGCTGCAGCGCGCGGATATAGGCGGCGATGGCCCAGCGATCGGTGGGCTGGACGCGGTAGGCGAAGGAATACATCGCGCCATGGCCGTGCGTGATGACGTCGTAGAAATGCTGCACCGGGGCGTCGCGCAGGCGGGTGATATGGTAAGACGGCGGGGCGGGGAAGCCGCGCTGCACCACCATTCCGTGGCCGTCGCCGAGTTCCGAGTGACACGGCGTGCAGTAGATGCGGAAGCGGTCCTGGCCGCGCACCAGCAAAGCCATCGTCACCGGCGGCGGGACGACGGGCCGCGAGCCATTGTCGACAATGCCGTCGGGGATCTTGCCAGGCCCGACCTTCGCATCCGCATAGGGATTCCGCTTGGCCTGATGGATCATGTCGTCGCAGCCGCCGAGCAGCAGGAGGGTCACGAGGCAGAGGCCGGCATACCTCATTCCGCGACCTCCTCGATCCGCTCCGGGTTCAGGTTGTGCAGGATGCCGCGGGCGTGGTCCAGCACGCTGGCGTCGTCGCTGCGCACGGCGACGACCCAGCCGTCGTGGCTGACCTCGCGCATCACCTCCGCCTCGTCGACCGGTTCATACAGGCGCGGCATGCGGTTGATCAGCATGAACGCGGCGAAGCCCGCGGCAACGGCGACCAGAACGGCGTTCTCGAACACGGTGGGAATGAACGAAGGCCAGGCGAACTGCGGCCGGCCGCCGATCGGGAACGGATAGGCTACAGTGTAGGAATAGGTCTGCAGCGCCAGGCTGGCAGCCGCGCCCAGCAGGCCGGCGAGCAGGATGATGGCGGGGATCGGCGAGACGGCGGGATCGTCCCGCAGCGGGGCGGGCGTATAGGTCTGCAGCGGGCCGATCCCTGCCTCACGCAGCCGCCGCAGCGCGTCGGCCAGCACCGCTTCCTGGCGGAACAGTGCCAGCATCATGCCTGCCTCCGCTGGGCCAGCAACTCGCGCATCTCATACATCGAGACCATCGGCACGATCCGCAATGCGAGCAGGAGCATCGTCGCGAACAAGCCGATCGTGCCGCCGAAGATGGTCCAGTCCCAGACGGTCGGCACGTAGTGCCCCCAGGCGGAGGGCAAACGCGTCCGTATAAGGCTGAGTTCGACGATATTGAAACGCTCCAGCCACATGCCGACGATCGAGCCGAGGCTGACCAGCGCCAGCACCAGATGGCTGGCACGGGCGCGGCGGAAACATAGCAGCAGCGGAACCAGGCAGTTGCAGGCGATCATGCCCCAGTAGATGGGCGCATAGTCACCGCTGATGCGGTTGAGGAACTGCAGCCGCAGCGCCGGCTCGCCGCTGTAGAACGGCTCGAACGCATCCATGACGTAGGCGTAGGACATCAGCAGGCTGCTGGTCAGCAGCAGCTTCGCCAGCACCTGGACATGCCGCTCCGTGATCAGCGTGCCGAGGTTCAGCGCGCGGCGCAGTGCCAGCACCAGCAGCATGACCGTGGCCAGACCGGACCAGAGGGCGCCGAAGACGAAGAACGGCGGATACTCGGTGGAATGCCACCCCGGGGTTGCGCCGCCGGCAAAGTCCAGGCCGACGACGGAGTGCACCGAGACCACCAGCGGGGCCATGATTGCGGCCAGCACGGCGTAAGTCGCCTTGAGGTGCCGCCACTGGGTGCCGCTGCCGCGAAAACCCATGGCGAAGAAGCCGTACAGCACCTGTCCGCGCCGGGTTCGCGCGCGGTCCCGCATGGTCGCAAGGTCCGGCATCAGGCCGAGATACCAGAACAGCAGCGAGGCGATGACATAGGTGAACAGCGCCATGAAGTCCCACAGCAACGGCGATTTCCACTGCGGCCACAGCGTCATGGTGTTGGGATACGGGAACAGCCAGTAGGCGAAGTAGGGCCGGCCGAGATGCAGGATCGGGTAGATGCCGGCGCAGGCGGCGGCGCACAGCGTCATCGTCTCCGCCAGCCGGTTGATCGAGGTGCGCCACTCGACGCGGACCAGGAAGAAGAACGCCGAGACGAACGTGCCGCCGGAGGCGATGGCAATCCACCAGACATAGGCCAGGATGGGAAAGCCCCACATCACCGGCCAGTCGTTGCCCCACTCGACGATGCCCATATAGAACGACCACAGGATGCCGCCGACGCCCAGTGCCAGCAGGCTGGCGGACGGGACCAGGGCGATCCACCACCACCGCCAGGAGCGTGCGTCCAGCGGAACGGCGCTGACCCGGTCCGTCATCGAGCGGATCGTCTCACGCGGATCGACCACCGGCAGGGTGGTGACGTCGGCCCCGCTCATGCCGGGATGTCCGCGTTGGGATTGCGGATCTTGCCCTCGTAGGTCAGGCGCGGATGGGTGTTCTGGTCGGCCAGCAGCGCGTAGTCCAGCGGGCTTGCCTTGCGTTTGGTCACCTCGGCGGCGGGATCATTGATGTCACCGAAGGTGAACACTTGGGTCGGGCAGGCAGCCTGGCATGCGGTGACCACCGTTTCGGGCGTGCCGTCACGGTCATGGGCGATGCGTGCCGCGGAAATGCGCTGCACGCAGAAGGTGCATTTCTCCATCACGCCGCGGCTGCGCACCGTAACGTCCGGGTTGCGTGCGATCTCCGGCCGCTTTTCGTCGGCTGCCCAGGCGCCGAAGTTGAATCGCCGGACCTTGTAGGGGCAGTTGTTGGAGCAGAAGCGGGTGCCGATGCAGCGGTTGTAGACCTGCAGGTTGAGGCCCTCGCTATCGTGGATCGACGCCTCCACCGGGCATACCGGCTCACACGGCGCGTCCTCACAATGCATGCACAGCATGGGTTGCAGGAAGCTGTCCGGCGCCGCGGCTGGCCCCTCAAAGTAGCGGTCGATGCGCAGCCAGTGCATCTCACGGCCGAGCAGAACCTGTTCGCGGCCGACGACGGGCACGTTGTTCTCGGCCTGGCAGGCGATGACACAGGCATTGCAGCCGATGCAGGCGTTGAGGTCGACACTCATGCCCCAGGCGACGCCGCTGCGCTGCGGCCGGTGGTAGAGTGAAGGCTGGTCTGTGCCCGGATCGCGCAGCAGGTCGCGCGTGGCGGTGAACTGGGCCAGCGTGGCGTGACGGACCACGCTGTCGACGGTGCTGCCGTCGACCTCCAGCATGTTGTGGTGGTCGGTGCTGGCGACGGCGATGCTGCGCCCGGTCTTGCGCAGCGAGACGGCGGCATCGACGCCGCGCAGTGCCGTCACGTCGACGCCGACGCCGTTGCCGACGCTGCCGGCGCGGGTCCGGCCGCCGCCCAGCCAGGCGACGACGCAGTCCTCGGCCTGGCCGGGCACGATCCAGACCGGCGCGCGGCACTTGACGTTGCCGGCGGTGAGTTCGACCTCGTCGCCGTTGCTCAGCGCAAGCCGCCGGGCGGTTGCCGGAGCGAGCAGCAGCGGGTTGTCCCAGACGACCTTGCCGATCGGCCGCGGCAGTTCCTGCAGCCACGGATTGTTGGCGTGGCGTCCATCGCCAAGGTTGGGGTCCGGGCGGATCAGCAGGTTCAGTGGCCGGAGCGGCGGCCTGGAGGGCAACGTCTGGGTGGCAGCCGGCTGCAGCGGCACGGTGGATGGTGCATGGGCGGTGCCGGGCACGATGCCGCTGGCCAGCGCGTCCTGCCAGGCAGCGTCGTCAAGCCGGGCGTGCCAGGTCTGCCGCACCATGTCGCGGGCGGAGACCGGGGCGTCCTGTGTCAGCAGCGCCAGCGCCTGCAGCGCGCTGTGCCCACCATACAGCGGCAGGGCCTGCGGTTGCTGGATGGTAACGGTGCCGTCGTGGGCAACCGTGTCACCCCAGTCTTCAAACAGGTGGGCGCCTGGCACGTACCAGGAGACGGCGTGCGCGGTTTCGTCCGGCGCCGGTGACAGTGCGAGGCTGAACTTCACCCGCGACAGCGCCTCACGGAAGCCGGGTGCGGTGTAGACCGGATTGCTGTCGAGGATCAGCAGGGTGGTCACCCGGCCGGCCTGCATGTCCGCCATCAGTGACGCCATGCTGGCGCCCTCGTCCTCGGGGCGATAGGCGGCTGGCGGGATGATATCGAAGGTGGTGCCGCGTGCGCCGAGCTTCTCATTGATCCGGTGCACCAGCGCGTGGCTTTCGGCCGGCAGGGACGGTCCGGCGTGGATCAGGGCACGCGGTCCGGCGGCCCGCAGGTCGGCGGTGGCCGCCGGCAGCCACGGCGGTGCGTCAGGGGACGCGGTGTTGCCCAGCAGCGCGGCAGCGAGCGCCGTGACCACGGCATGCATCTCGGCAGGCCCGGCGGCGAAGCGATGGTCGGCGGCGTTGCCGATCAGCGTCGGCAATGGTTCGGCGGCATACACCCGGCTCATGCGCGAGCGCACCGGATTGCGGCGGGATGCGAAGTCTCGGCCGTGGCGCAGATAGCCGGGGGCGCCGTCGATCAGGTCGCTGTCCAGTGCCAGGATCACGTCGGCGGCCGCGACACGCGGCAGCAGATCCAATCGGGTGCCATAGGCCAGGGCGGTGCCGTTGCCGACGCTGTCGCGCGATACCGGTTCCCATTGATGCCATCTGGCCTGGGAGTAGCGATGCAGCACGCCGTCGATCGCGGTGCCAAGCGTGGGTGAGATGACGCGGCCGGTCAGGATACGCAGGCCGGCGCCGGCGTTCTGTGCCAACGCGCTGCGTTGCTGCAGGCATGCGCCCTGCAGCGACTGCCAGGTCGCGACTTCCCCGGCTTGCATGACGCCGGCCGCGCGGTCTGGGTCATAGAAGTCCAGCAGCAGCGCCTGGCCGAAGATGCTGGTGCTGCCGAGGCTGGCTGGATGCGCCGGGTTGCCCTCGATCTTCACCGGCCGGCCCATGTCCTGGCGCACGACGATGCCGACCGCGGCGCCGCCATCGACAAGCGCGGTCGCATACTGGTTGGGCAGGCCGGGCACGATGTCCGCGGCCTGGTTGACGGCAGGCACGTACTTCGTGTCCGGGTCGGCGGGATCGTGACAGCCGCCGAGGCCGGCAAGCGCGGCGCTGGCTGCCATCAGCCGCATGACCTGCCGCCGGCTGGCTGGCTGGCCCAGCGAGCGCGCGAGCGCGGGCCATTGCCGCGCCATCCGCTGGGCATCGGCGGCGGTGCCGCGCCACTGGACGGTTTGCCGCCGCGGCGGACTGGTCATCGGTGGCATATCGAGCAGTCTGTCAGCGTGCGGTTCGGGACACCATAGTGCCGCAGCAGCGCCGCGGCGGAGGGTGTGTCCGCCGTCCGTGCCCATTCGGTGTTGTAGATCGCATCCTCGGGACGTAGCTGGGCGCCGGGGTTCCGGTGGCAATCCAAGCAGAACTGCATCGTCAGGCTGGCGGCCTTCCGGGTCAGCGGCATGCGTGCCATTGCGCCATGGCAGGACGAGCAGCCGACGCCCTTGGCAACGTGGATGGAGTGGTTGAAGTAGACGTAGTCGGGCAGGTTGTTCACCCGCGCCCACTCGATCGGCTGGTCGGTGGCCAGGCTTTGCCGGACCGGCGCCAGCAGGTCGGCGTTGGTCCAGATCTGCGAGTGGCAGGTCATGCAGGTATAGGTCGGCGGCAGCCCTGCGCGCGCGGAGACCTCGACCGAGGCGTGGCAGAAGCGGCAGTCGATGCCCAGGCCGGCGACGTGGTGCTGATGGCTGAACGGCACCGGCTGGTCAATGTGGTAGCCGACGCGCCGAACCCAGTCGGTGCGCGGGGCGATCCACCACCAGCCGACGCCGAGTGCCACCGCAAGCGCTGCCGCGAGCAGCACCATCCGGCCGATGAGGGTATCCTTGGGTTGAAAGATCGCCGCCATCCGGTCACCGCGCCCACCACCGCTGCCTTTGCCGACATGAAGGTTATTACATGCGATCCGGTTTCCGATAGACATGCACAATCGCATGCTGTTGTGGAACCGCCACGCCGCGGCGGCGCTGGATGGGTAACAGCAGTGCGAGGTTCGTTGCGTGCTCGTATTCGGCGCCATCACTGTCGACTTCGTCTTTCCGGTCGCGCAACTGCCTGGCAGCGGCGACACCCTGCGGACTGACGATGGCTGGATCGTGGCCGGCGGCAAGGGCGCCAACCAGGCGGTGGCGGCGGCACGGGATGGTGCCCTGGTCAGCCTTGCGGGGGCGGTCGGGCGCGAGGCGTTTGCCGATGCCGTGTTGGCCGAGCTGGACCGGGAAGCCGTCCGGCTGCTGGCGATCGCGCGTCGTGAGCTGCCGACCGGCCGGTCCTCGATCTGCGTTACACCGGACGGGCATACCAGCATCGTCACGGATCGCGGCGCCAATGCGCTGGCGCAGGCCGCGCAGGTGAGTGACGCGGCGCTGGCGCAGGCCGGGACGCTGCTGGTGCAGATGGATACCGATCCGGCGGAGGTGGCCACGCTGGTGCTTCGTGCCCGGCGCTTGGGCGTGCGGATCGTGCTCAATCTCTCGCCAAGCCGCCTGATCGATGCCGACGCGGTGCGCGCGGCGGACGTTGTCATCGGCAACAACCAGGAGATCGCCTGGCTCGGCAAGCGGCTGGGCACCGCGAACAACGCGGCCTCGATCCAGGCGGCCCTGGGCGTCGATGTCATCCGGATGATGGGGGTGCAGGGTGCCGAGGCGATGTCCGATGCCGGCTGGCTGCACGTTCCGGCGATGCCGATCGAGATGCGCGACACGACGGTTGCCGGGGACTGCTTTGTTGGCGTGTTTGCGGCGGCCTTGCATCGGCGGAGCACGCTGGCCGATGCCTTGCGGCGTGCCACCGTCGCCGCTGCGTTGTCGGCCACGCATGTCGGCGCGAAGGCGAGCATGCCCCGGCGGACGGAGATCGACGCCGCGCTGGCCCATGCGCCTGATGCCACCAGCCGGCAGGAGGAAGTGCCGGATTAGAGTGGTGTCCGTTCGCATTGGCTCACGGACCCCGCTCTAACTCATTGTTTGATCGCGTGATTCACCGCTCCGTGTGATACCACCTCCGCGGATCACGCTCTAGGTCCTTGCCGGGCTGAAGCCGACGGTTCCGTCAGGGCGGGGACCATTCCGGCGATGCGGGTCCCGCTAGAAAGTCTGATCGACGACGACGGAGCGAGAGATGGAGGGTGGGTGTTTGTGCGGAGCGGTACGGTACGCGGCCGAGGGTAAACCGATCAACAGCGGCATCTGCCACTGTGAGAGCTGTCGGCGCACTGCCTCCGCGCCCCGGCTGCCCTTTGTCGGCGTGCCATCCGCGGGCTTCCGCTTCACGCGGGGCAAACCGGTCGACTACGCCTCCTCGTCCGGTGTTACCCGAAGCTTCTGCGGCAAGTGCGGATCACCCCTGACCTATCGTCGCGACGACGTGCCCGGAGAACTCGACGTGATGACGGTGAGCCTCGACGACCCTGGCGCTGTTCCGCCAAGCTTTCATGTTTGGGTTAGCGAGGCGCTCGAGTGGGATAGATTGGCTGGGGATTTGCCGGCCTATCCGCACGCTCGTCAGGGTTAGCATCCGGCGCCGATCGGCTTTCTTACTGTCGTCCGCTAAAGGTCGCCGCGATCTCATTGAGTTTGATACCTACGGCGGTGCGACCGGGACGGCGCTGGCGTTCAGCCCGGGCGTGTCAAAGATGTTGAATATCTGCCGCAGAAACCCCGGTGTCAGCGCACTGATCGGATTGACGCTGACGCTGGGGTTGTCGATCGACCCAGCCACGGCAAAGCGCGCGGCGAACACGCCGCCGCCTTTCTCCGGACTGAAGAACTTGCCCACCAGCGGCAACTGCCCCAGCATGGAGTTGAAGAAGTAGGCTGGGACAATCGTGCCGTTGATCGCCGTCTGCCCGGAAGCCAGCGCGATTCCGCCCGTCGCGGTAATGCCAAGCGACGGGTTGCTGGCATGGGCGTCATCCAACTGCAGCGCATGGCCGTCATAGCGGAACGGGATGACGATGTCGGAGAACGCCATGCCCGGCCCGCGCAGCACGTCAACCAGCCCATAGAGCGTGATCGCCTGCAGCAACTTCCCCACCAGCGGCGAGTTCCGCAGCACCGCGTTGTCGATGGCGAGTGTGCCGTGCAGCGGATAGAAACGGGTCGGGCTGTCGAGGTCGGCCTCGATCAGCAGATGCCCTGACTTGATGGTGCGGATGACGTCCAGGCCGCGCAGAAGGCGCCCGGCATCCTTGGCGGTGACGGACAGATGCCGCCCAGCCGCCTGACGCTGCAGCCGGAAGGAGAAGCTGTCTCCATCCTGTGTGGCGGCAACGGCATCGAGGCTGGCCAGCGCGTCACCTGCACCGGCGGCGTGGGCCAGTACGTTCCGCGCGATTTCGTCATTCGCCAGGAGTGCCTGGTCGAACCGAGCGTCGAGCCGCCAGCGTGGCGTGCTGGTGGGTTCCGCTGGCGGGGCCGCAGGGGTCTTCTCCGTCAGCTTGGCCGCCATGTCGATCCGCGGTCCCTGCAGAACGATGCCGACCTCGCCATGCGGGTCCAGACGGATCGTGCCGTGGCCCTCGGTGCGCCCGACCTGGATCCTGTCGAGGCTGACGGAACGCAGGCGGCCGTCGGTAAAGCCGGCGGAGCCGTTCACGCCGAGGCCGTTGCCCAGCAGCGCGATGTGGTCGATCCGGGTTGGCTGGTCATGCGAGATCTGCAACGTGGCGATGGCGCTGGCGGGGACGCCAGGCGGCTTGCTCCAGGCCAGCGGAGTCAACTTGAACGCGGCCTGGGTCAGGTCGGCGTCGAATGCCACCGATCCATCGCCGTTGCGGCGTTGCAGTTGAACGACGGTCAGGCCGACCTTGCCGTCCAGGATGTCCTTGACCGGAAGCCCGAATGCCGGGAACTGGGCGGCGTCGGGCTGCCCGGTGACGGTGACCTTCTGCACGACCTGATCGGCTGTCACCTGGTTGAAGCCCATCCAGCCGTTGATCTTGGCCGGCGCGTCTGCCAGCGTTCCGGTTCCCTTGAAGGTCAGGCCGTCCTTGTCGACCGCCAGGTCGAACGCCCCATCCGTCAGCTCATGCTTCATGGCGACCTCGGGTAGGCGCACGTGCGTCAGGTGCGCGTCGGCATGGATCTGCACGTCGTCGATCGGCAGGTTGACGGTCAGCGGGAAGCGCAGCCGGATGGCCGACGTGGCGTCCCCGGCCGCCACCTTCAGGCCGATCGGATGGGTTGAGAGCAGATGCAGCCGCGGCTCACTCAGCAGGCCCAGCGCGCTGGTGACAGGGCCATCGACCCCGGTGGTGATATCGGCGACCTGGTCGGCCTGGGTCAGGCCGGTGATCCGCATCTGGCCGTCGCGCACGGTCAACCCGACAGCATGGTTGCCGACGCGCTGACGCCCGGTGGCGATATGGATGTCCAGCGTGTCAGGATCGGCGAGGTGCAGGTGGGCCTCGGCCTGCTCGATCGGCGGGATGTCATCGAGCCAGGTGAACGTCGCGGCCGTTGCGTCGAGGTCGCCGGTGGCCTTGACCAGGGCAGCATCGTTCAGCGCGTCGCTTGCCTCGACGACCAGCGAGGCGGTGCCGTGCGTCGTCCGGCCGCCCGTGACGTGCTGGGTGACCCAAGAACGCGGGCCTTCGGCAACGCCGCGCGGCCAGAGCAGCGGCAGGTCGGCGATGTTGAGCTGGCCGAGGTCGATGCGGACGGCAGCGGCGATGCGGCCGGCCCGTCGGGTGACGGAACCGCCAAGGTCAACGGTTTCGGCGGGACTGTCGGGCGCGTGGGCGAAATCGAACGAGGCGCGGGTGATGGTGAGATCGGCGGGCGTTCCGGCGACTTCCAGCACGCCATGGCGCAGCGGCACCTTGCTTTGCTGGATCTGAATCTGACCGGGGCCGGTCTGGGCACCGATGCCCATATGGCGCAGTCCGAAGCTGGTATCGAAGCTGGCGTTAGCGGACAATGACAGGGGGAGATCGAACTGGCCGAGGAACGCCAGCGAGGCTGGAAGCGGGCTGACGGCGGCTGGGCGGAACGCGGTCAGGCCGGCGCTGACGTTGCCGCCGCGACCGGGCAGCAGGTCGACCTCCACGGTCAGCCTAGATTGCGCGCCACCCAGCGTGAGCGAAGCGGCCAGCATTCCCTGGATGCGGCCGCTGTGCCGGCGCGCCAGGTTGAGATCCGCATCGGACGCCTGCAGCGCAAGGCCCGAGGGCCGGTCATGCAGCAGCAGGTGGGCGTTGCGGAAGTGCACGCGCCTGACCTGGTCCAGCAGGTCGCGGCTCTGGCCATGATCGCTGCTGGCGGGGCGGGTCAACTGCTGCGCCAGTTGTCGAAGGTCGAGCTCATCCGCAGGCGACGAGGCCGGATCGGGCGGCTGCAGCAGGGCGATCGTGCCGTCAGCCTCGCGGGTGACCGACAGCCTGGCGCCATCGACTTCAAAGGAACGCGGAACGATTCGGCCCATCAACAGGCCAGCCAGTGACAGGGTCATGTGGGCGTTCGGCGCGGCTGCCAGCGGGCGGCCGGATGGGTCGGTGATGCTGACTCCGAGGACGCGGAGGTCGATCGGGTAGTCCACACCCTTGTCAAAACCCTCCCACGCCATGGCAAGGTGGTCAAAGCGCACGCGCAGCGGGCCGGTGTCGTTGACGAATGCCTGCCTGGCGCGGTCGGCCATCCAGTCGAGGTCGATCGGGCCCTGGGACAGGCGCCAAGCCGCGCCGGCCAGCAGGCACGTCGCCGCCAGCACAACCAGGATGCCAAACATCAGCAGCCGATGTATGACCCAAGAACAATGGTGGATCGCCCATCCCGTCGAGCGGACAACAGAATGGCGTCTCGTGCGGTGCAGCCAGCCCGGTTTCTGTTGCCGCCCCAGTGGATTGTTCCTTACGATCATGGTGGCGCCGACAGGCTTGTCGAGCACTTCCGGGCAATTGGCCAGAACGAAGATCGTCTGCTGCAGGTTCCGGGTGTCATTGCCATGCTGCGCTGCCTGGGCGGCAACAGCCCTTACCTCGCTGGGCTGGCAATACGCGAGTCCGCATCGGTCTGTCGCCTGGTTGCGGACGGACCGGACGCCGTTTTCGCCGACAGCATCGCCGCGTTGCGGACGGTTGGCCCCGGCAAGCGGCGGGCGGAGGTCGCCGCGGCGCTGCGGCTGGCGAAGCGGAAAATAGCGCTGGCGGCCGGCATTGCCGACCTGGGCGGGATCTGGCCATTGGAAAGCGTCACCGAGGCGCTGTCGACATTAGCCGAGGCGGCGCTGAAGCTGGCGATCGGGCATCTGCTGCATGCCGCCCATGACGCGGGCGAGGTCCGGTTGCCGGATCCGGCCCGGCCGGAAGTCGACTGCGGCTTCGTAGTACTGGCCATGGGCAAGCTGGGTGCGGCGGAGCTGAACTACTCCTCGGACATCGACCTGGTGCTGCTGTACGGCGGCCGTGTTCCGGCGCTGGCGGAGGGACGGGCGGCGGAGCGGATCGGCGCGTTCACATCTCGTTTGGCCCAGGACCTGATTACGCTGATGCAGGCACGCGATCCGGATGGCTATGTGTTCCGCACCGATCTGCGACTGCGCCCCAACCCGGGTGCTACGCCGCCGGCGGTGTCACTGGATGCGGCGCTGACCTACTACGAGAGCATGGGCCAGAACTGGGAGCGTGCGGCAATGATCAAGGCTCGGCCGATCGCCGGCGACCTTGTCCTGGGTCAGCACTTCCTGGACTGCATCCGTCCGTTCGTCTGGCGCCGCGGGCTGGACTTCGCCGCGGTGGCGGACATTCACGCGATGAAGCGGCGGATTGACGGCAACAGGAAGGCGCCGGCTGGGCGAAGGCCCGACCCGGTTTCGCGCGTGCTGAACCACAACGTGAAGCTGGGCGAGGGCGGCATCCGGGAGATCGAGTTCCTGGTGCAGACGCTGCAGATCGTCTGGGGCGGGCGCGACCCCAGCGTACGGATCCGGCCGACGGTGCCGGCGATGCAGCGGCTGACGGAGACCGGCCATCTGGCCGAAGCCTCACGCCAGCAACTGGCTGCGTCCTACCGGTTTCTGCGTCAGGTCGAGCACCGGTTGCAGATGGTGCACGACCGCCAGACGCACACTCTGCCGGAGCAGCCGGCGGGACTGGCGCAGATCGCTTGCTTTATGGGCTATCCGGACGCTTCGGCATTCGCCACGGCGTTCCTGCAGCATACCGATGTGGTGCGCGCCAACTACCGCAGCGTGTTCGAGCACGTGCCGGCGCTGCCAGGACAGCCGGCAGAGTCCGACCTCGACTTTCGTGGCGACGATCCGGCCCCGGCATCGACGTCCGCGGCGCTGGTGGCGCTGGGCTTCCAGGACACGCGTCGGATCATCACCGCGGTCCGGCTGTGGCAGGGTGGGCAGGTGCGCGCGCTGCGCTCCGGCCGAGCGCGAGAGCTGATGACGATGATGCTGCCGGCGATCCTGGCTGCGCTGGCCCGGCAGGCCCATCCGGATGAGGCGTTCGGCCGCTTCGATCGCTTCATCACCGCCTTGCCGGCCGGGGTGCAGCCGATGTCGCTGTTCCAGCACAATCCGGCCCTGATGGAGCGGGTCGCCGCCGTGCTGGGCGCGGCGCCGGCGCTGTCGGAACACCTGGCTCGCTATCCCGTGGCGCTGGAGGGGCTGCTGTCGGCGGACGACCCGGTCGACGCTGGGGCGATGCTGCGTGCCGGCGCGGCGGACGCCAACAGCCTGGAGGAGGTGATCAAGAACGTCCGTCAGGCGGTGAAGGCGCGTGATTTCTTCCTGTCGGTGGCCACCCTGGAGGGGCGGCTGGACGTCGATGGGTCAGGCTGTCAGCGGACGGCGCTGGCCGAGGCGGCGCTTTCGGTGCTGGTGCCGCGGGTTCTGGCGGACTTTGCCGGCCGGTTTGGACGAGTGCCGGGCGGGACACTGGCGGTGGTGGCGATGGGCAAGGCCGGCGGCCGGGAGATGATGGCAGGCTCTGACCTTGATCTTATGTTCGTCTATGACCATCCGGCCGAGGTGACGGAGAGCCGCGGCGCGCGCAGCATGCCGGCCAGCCAGTGGTTTGTCCGCGCGGTGCAGGCGTGCATCGGGGCACTTGGGGCGCCGGGGCCGGAAGGGCAGATGTATGCGCTCGACATGCGGCTGCGTCCGTCTGGCAACAAGGGACCGCTGGCGGTGTCGCTGGAGAGCTTCCGGCGCTATCACGCCCTGGATGCATGGACGTGGGAGCGCATGGCGCTGACCCGTGCGCGGGTGGTTGCCGGGCCGGTGGCGCTGCAGCGCCGGGTCAGGCAGGCGATTGATCTGGCGATCCGGCGTGAACAGGCGCCGGAGCAGATCCGCGCCAACGCAACGTCGATGCGCCGGCGGATCGCGCGCGAGCTTCGGCCGCATGGACCATGGGATGTCAAGCTATGTGCCGGCGGCCTGATCGACATCGAGTTCGTCGCCCAGGTTCTGCAATTGATTGCGGTCAGGAACGCGGGGTTCCGGCACAGCCAGACGACGCGTGTTGCGCTGCAGCGGCTGAGCCGGGCGGGCGCACTGGCGCCGGCGGATGCAGCGGTGTTGATTCATGCTGACCGGCTGTGGCGGACCATTCAGGGCATGCTTAGGATGACCGTCGGGCATCCGGCGACTGCCGCGCTGCCTGACGCATCCGCCCAGCCGTTGCTGCGAGCGGCGGCGCGGGCTGGTGTCGAGGCATCTGATGCCGAAGACCTGCGACGGCAAGCTGCACAGGTTGCCGGGCGGGTGCGACTGCTGTTCGAACGTTATGTAGGAAATCCAGCCAATGAGCCTGAGTGAGGGGGATGCAGCGCCTGAGTTCCGCCTGCCCGCGGCGGACGGGCGGGTGGTCAGCAAGGACGACTATAAGGGCAAGCCGTTCGTCCTGTTCTTTTACCCGAAGGCTGACACGCCGGGGTGTACAAAGGAGGCGCAGGGTTTCCAGGCGGCGCTGCCGCAACTGACGGAAGCCGGGGTGGCGGTGCTGGGGGTGTCGCCGGACAAGATCAAGCCGATCGAGAAGTTCGCGACGAAGTACGGGCTGACGCTCACGCTGGCCTCTGACGAGGATCACGCGGTGGCGGAGCGGTATGGCACCTGGGTCGAGAAATCGATGTACGGCAAGACATATATGGGGATGGAGCGCAGCACGTTCCTGATTGGCGCTGATGACAAGGTGCGGCGGGTGTGGCGCAAGGTCAGTGTCACGGGGCACGTTGACGCGGTGCTCAGCGCCGCGCTGGCGCTTGCCGGGGGATAGGTCTAGCTCATCGTTTCACGCGGCTACTCGCGCGGAATCGCTCTTTTGCGCGATTCCAGCCTTCGCGAAGCCGCCTTAATCCGTCAGTGCCGGCACCTGGCGGCGCAGGCGGTTGGCGACGACGGCATAACCGAGCGATCGAACCTGACCGACGTTCAGGACGAAGGCGCTGACGATGTAGCACATCCCGCCCATCGCGATTGACGCGAACAGCCCGGACCAGCTCAGCGGGAGGCGGATCAGGACCAGGGCGGCGACCATCGGCACCACCGCGAGGCAGCAGCGGATGACCTGGCCGATCGGCAGCCAGACCGGAAACAGGGAACTGCCCAGGAACCAGCCGCCCAACAACGTGACGCCCTGACAGAACAGGGCGGTCCAGGCCACGCCCATCATGCCGTAGCGCGGCACCACCACGATGTTGAGGCCGATGTTCAGCAGGGTGGCCGGACCATAGGTCCAGAGCATGAACAGCGGACGCCCTGACAGATGGAACGCATGGTCGATGAAGTGGGCGCGCAGGCCACGGGCCAGAGCGGTAAAGCTCATGATCGGCAGCAAGGCCGCGACGCCGGTGCGGAATTCCGGCCCGACGAGGGAAGCCGCCACGTAGTCCCCGGTCAGCGCCAGCCCGGCGCAGGCGGGCAAGGTGACGGCCAGCAGCGCGATGCCGTTGCGCCCGGCCTGGAGGCGTGCGGCCTCCCGGCCCTGGTGTTCCAATACCTGCACCACCAGGGGAAAGGTGGCGGTCGAGATCGAGGAGCAGATCAGGGTCGTCGGCCGCTCGACCAGGTTGTAGGCGACGGCGAATATGCCCAGCACGCCGGTGTTGGCCAGGGAGCCCAGAAGGAAGCGGTCGCTGTTCTGCAGGATCACCGACGTGGCGGCAACGGCGACCAGCGGCCAGGCGTATTCGACCAGCCGCCTGAGTTCCGCCCAGTCCAGCTTATCGGCTGTCTGCCGGAATGGAGTGCCCAGCAGCGGCGCATCCCAAAGCGAGCAGATGACGGCCGCAATCAGCAGGCCGATGATGATCGCCTCGGTACCGGAACCCAGCAAGAATATGGCCGCGAGGCTGAGGCCGAAGCCGAGGGCCGCGTGCAGGCACTCAATGGTGTTGAAGCGCCCCATCAGGTTGCTGGAGCGGTTGACCGACTGGTTGAGCTGGACCAGCGAGCGGAACAGCAGCATCGGCAACGCCAACCAGGCGGCGAGCCGGAACTGTGACGGAATGGAGCCCGTGACGCCGAGGCCCAGGCAGAGGACAATGACCACCAGGCTGGTGACGTAGAAGACGCTGTAGGCTTCCTTCAGCAGCCCGTCGCGGCGGCCGGACAGGGCGGCCGCGGGGAAGAAGCGCATCACCGCGATCGGCAGGGCGTAGAACAGCGAAGTCTGCAGGACCAGAACGGCGGAGAAGATGTAACTATAGTTGCCAAAGGCGGTTGGTGAAAGCAGGCGGGTGTAGGCGTAGATCATCAGTACAGAAACAAGGGCCGGAACGACGTTCGACGGGATGTAACCGATGATCTGGCGATACACAGGAAATTGCCTCTTTGCTGACCGTGCAGACTTGGTTCCGGCGCGATTTCCTGCCGACGCTCAAACTGAGACCGGGTCTATTGATCGTGGACTTGCGGATGGCGGATATCCCGGCCGTCAATCCGTGCTGGGTTGATCAACAGCCAGTAGAAAAACGGTTGGTCCTGGCGCATTTGTTGATACCAAATCACGTTATCATGATGCAAATTTTCTTTACCCTCAGCCGCTTAAGGATACCTGATCAGGACGGTGACACACCCGGACGGATCTTTTAGAGCGCCGCGGCAAACTGTCTCGCTGGCGCACATATTTCAAGCACCAAAGTCGCAATTTGCTCGGTATCATATCAATTGATTGCGGGCGGATGCCTGCCGCGGCGCAAAGCGACGGTGGCCGATGCACTGCCGACGGCGTCTCACCCGTTGATGGGCGGGATGCGCCGTCAGCGGTACACGATTCCTATCCCAGGTGCTTGGCGAAGAACTCCACGGTGCGGCGCTGCGCCAACTCGTAGTCGGGCTGGCTGAAGCTGGCGCGCTCATCGCAGCCGAAGCCATGCTGGGCGCCCTTATAGACGTAGATCTCGACCTTGGGCTGGGCGGCGCGCACGGCGTCGACATCGTTCATGGGGATGGAGGCGTCCTTTTCACCAAAGTGCATCTGCACCGGGCAGGACGGGCTTTCATTCTTGGTTCCGGGAATGCCGCCGCCGTACCAGCACGCGGCGGCGGCGAACTTGCTGGTGCGGGTGGCGCCCCACCAGGCGACGGTGCCGCCGAAGCAGTAGCCGACAATGCCGAGCTTCTTGCCCGCCAGATATTCGGCGGCGGCCTCGATGTCCAGCATGACCTGGGCGTCGGACAGCTTCATGCGAAAGTCACGGCCTTTGCCGACATCCTCCTGCGTGTAACCCAGTTCGACGCCGGGCTGGGCGCGGTCGAACAACGCGGGGGCGATGACCCTGTAACCCAGGGCGGCATACCGATCCGCCATGTTGCGGATGTGCTGGTTGACGCCAAAGATCTCCTGAACGACGACAACGCCCTTCATGCTGTCCGCCGCACCTGCAACATAGGCTGAAAAGCCGAAGCCGTCCGCGGCCTTCAGTTGAATCGTGTCACCCATCGTCTCTGCTCCCGCACGTTGTGACTATCGGGGCAGGATGGCGAGATTGGTTCTTTCGTCAACCTTGGCCGGCAGCAGGATCGCTGTTGCGGCCTTAATTGCTGTCGCCCGGTCGTTGAAACGGCCGCCGAATCGCAGGTCTTGGCCGAGCTGCCTTTTGGAACCAAGGCTGGTCGCGATCCAGCCGGACAGCCTGCACGATGACGACGATCATCATGACGGAACTAAATGCAATGCCGATCATGTCCAGCATGTATTCTCCTGCAGCAACAACACCTGGCCTGACTGACGAGTATATGAGTTTCCGCAGATCGATGTCACGAAAACTTGCCTCGGTTTACTTGCGATAGCACGCTTTATTCTGCTTGCGCGCCTTAACCGCGGTCGAAGCGAAGAGGCACCTATCACAGGTCAATGGAGCACGGTTTTGCGGATCAAGGCGTTGCAGGCGAAATATTGGGGACTTGGCGCGTTGTCGCTGCTGCTGCTTGGGATCGTCTCGGCCCGCGCGGCGGATGTGGCTCCGGTGCTTTCGCCAGACGCCAAGCAAGAGGCGCAGCGGCTTGACAGCCTGCCGCCGACCCCCCCGGTGCCGGCTGGCCACATCAACCACTCCGGCCGGAAGGAGAAAGGCCGGGCATCGTTCTATGCCGGCCGGTTCGCCCATCGGAAGATGGCGGACGGACGCAAGATGAACCCGGAGTCAAACGTTGCGGCCAGCAAGACCCTGCCGCTGGGTAGCGTTGCCAAGGTCACGGACCTGGAGAACGGCAAGACCGCGACCGTGAAGATAGAGGACCGCGGCCCGTATGTCGGCGGCCGGGTGGTGGACCTGGCGCCCAAGGTGGCCGATCAGCTTGAGATTAAGAAGCAGGGTACGGCGCAAGTGGTGGTAAAGCCGATCACCTTGCCGGAACCCGACGGCAGCGTGAAGCTGGGCGCGGGTGCGGCTGAATCGAGCCCGCAGGAGGTTCAGCAGGCGGTTGAAGTCACCAAGCAGTTGACCGCACCGGCCGCCAAAGGCGCTGGGTCTGAGCCGCAGACGGCGAAACGCGTCGAATAAGCGCTACAGGTAGCGACCGGCGATGGCATCCAACCTCGCCGCCAGCCCAGGGTCGCGGCGATCCGGGGCGGTGATGAGCGCGTTGTTCAGCGCGGTGTCGCAGCCGCAAGGGCAGGCTGTCCGCGGCTGACCCAACGCCGGGACAACCTGGCGAACCAGGCTGCGGGCCTTGTCGGCGTTCGCCAGCAGGACGCGGACGATGGCTTCCACCGTCACGTGGTCGTGGTCCGGGTGCCAGCAGTCAAAATCCGTCACCATCGCCACGGTGGCATAGCAAAGCTCGGCTTCACGGGCGAGCTTGGCTTCAGGCATGTTGGTCATGCCGATGACGCTGCAGCCCCAGGACCGGTACAGCTCGCTTTCGGCCTTGGTGGAGAACTGCGGTCCCTCCATGACCAGGTAGGTGCCATCACGCGTCACAGGCAGCGCCAGCGCATCGGCTGCCTGATACAGCGCGTCGCCAAGGCGGCGGCAGACCGGGTGCGCCATTGAGACGTGGGCAACGATGCCATCGCCGAAGAAGCTTTTCTCGCGGGCGAAGCTGCGGTCGATGAACTGATCGACGATGACGAACTGGCCCGGCGGCAGGTCCGCCTTCAGGCTGCCGACGGCAGACAGCGACAGCACCTCGGTGACGCCGGAGCGCTTCAGGGCATCAATGTTGGCTCGATAGTTGAGATGCGTGGGTGAAGTCGCGTGGCCGCGGCCGTGGCGGGGCAGGAAGACGCACTGGATGCCGGCCAGCCGCCCGAACAGCAACTGGTCGGACGGTTGTCCCCAGGGCGTATCCACCGAGCGCCAGGATTTATCCTCCAGCCCGTCGATGTCGTACAGGCCGGATCCGCCGATGATCCCGATGACAGGGGTGATGGCAGAATCAGTGGACGTCGGACCAGACCTTTCTCTTCACGGCGTATGTCAAGCCGGTCATGAACACCAGGAACAGCACGACGCGGACGCCCATCTGCTTGCGTTCGACCATCTCAGGGTTTGCGGTCCAGGCCAGGAAGGTGACGACGTCATGGGCTTCCTGATTCAGGGTGTTGCTGGTCCCGTCGCTGTAATCGACGGTGCCGTTCTGCAGCGGCGGCGGCATGTGGATCTGATGGCCGGGATACACCTTGTTGTAGTACAGCCCCTCCTGCAGCTTGAAGCCAGCCGGCGGCGGCACGAAGCCGGTGAGGATGCCGTAAATGTAATTCGCGCCGCCCTCACGCGCATTGACGATCAGGGAAAGGTCGGGTGGAACCGCGCCGTTGTTGGCCGCCTTGGCCGCCTGCTCATTGGCGAAGGGCGCCTTGAACTGGTTGGCAGGCGTCGCCGGCCCCTCTTTTGGGCTGCCCTGGTCGTCCACGCCCTGCGGCACCGTGACGCCGGCCGAGATTGCCTTGATCTGCTCAGCATCCAACCCGATGCCGGAGAGATCCCGGTAGTGCATCAACTGCATGGAGTGGCAGTTGCTGCAGACGTTCGAGTAGATCTGGAAGCCGCGTTGCGCGGCGGCGAGGTCGAAGGTGCCGAAGATCTTGTCGAAGCTCCATGGCTCGTTCGGCATCGGGGTTTCCTGCGCGGCGAGCGGCGCCGCGCCGAGCAGGCCGGTCAGGATGCCGCTGGCTAGCAGGGTCCGCAGCGTGCGCATCAGGCCTTCTCCATCGGCTTGGCCGGCACGCCGCCATGGATCGGACCACCGCCGCGGCTGACCAGCACGGGGCGGTTGATACTTTCAGGCAGCGGCAGCGGACGTTCGAATTTCCCGAGGATCGGCAGGATCACCAGGTAGTGCAGGAAATAGTACAGCGTGCAGACACGGCTGAGAATCACCCAGATGCCCTCTGGCTTGTGGGCGCCGCAGATGCCCAGGCAGATAACCGAGGCGACAAACAGCCAGATCAGCACACGGTAGATCGGCCGGAACCGTGCGCTGCGTACCCTGGAGGTGTCGAGCCAGGGCAGCACGAACATCACCAGCAGCGAGCCGAACATCATGCACACGCCCAGCAGCTTGTTCGGCACCGAGCGCAGGATCGCGTAGTATGGCAGGAAGTACCACTCGGGCACGATGTCGGCTGGGGTCTGCAGCGGGTTGGCCGGGATGAAGTTGTTCGGGTCGCCCAAGAAGTTCGGCGCGAAGAACACCAGGCCGGCGAAGATGAGGAGGAACACGCAGATGCCGACGCTGTCCTTGATCGTATAGTATGGATGGAACGGCAGGGTGTCCTGCGGCGACTTCACGTCGATGCCGAGCGGGTTGTTGGATCCGGTGATGTGCAGCGCGGCGATGTGCAGGAAGATCACGCCGACCAGCAGGAACGGCATCAGATAGTGCAAGGCGAAGAAGCGGTTCAGGGTGGGGTTGTCGACGCTGAAGCCACCCCACAGCAGGGTGACGATCTTCGGCCCGACGATGGGGAAGGCGGAGAACAGGTTGGTGATGACCGTCGCGCCCCAGTATGACATCTGGCCCCAAGGCAGCACGTAGCCCATGAACGCGGTGGCCATCATGATCAGCAGGATCACCACGCCCAGCATCCACAACAGCTCCCGCGGCGACTTGTAGCTGCCGTAGTACAGGCCGCGGAAGATATGGATGTACACCACGATGAAGAACATCGAGGCACCGTTCTGGTGGACGTAGCGGATCAGCCAGCCATAGTTCACGTCGCGCATGATGTGCTGGACGGAGTTGAAGGCCAGCAGGGTGTTCGGCTGGTAGTTCATCGCCAGAAAGATGCCGGTGGCGATCATGATGACCAGCGTGACGACCGCCAATGCGCCGAAGTTCCAGAAGTAGTTGAAGTTTTTCGGCGTCGGGAAGACGCCGTATTCCTTCTGGACCATGGTGAAGATGGGAAGTCTCGTGTCGAGCCAGTTGATCACCGGATTGGCGAATTCGCTCTTGTGCAGGCCGGCCATGTTTATCTTCCTGTCGCGCTTCGGGAGACGGGTTGGATCATCCGACCTTGATTTTGGTGGCAGATTCAAAGGCGTAAGGGGGCAACGCCAGGTTTGCCGGGGCCGGCCCGTGACGCACCCGACCGGACGTGTCGTACTGGCTGCCGTGGCAGGGGCAGAACCAGCCGCCCCACTCGCCCCGCGGGTCGGAAGGCTTGTTGCCCAGCGGCACGCAGCCGAGGTGGGTGCAGATCCCGATCAGCACAATCCACTGGTCGTGGCCCGGCTTGACCCTGGCGCTGTCCGGCTGCGGCTGGATCAACTGGTTCAGCGGCACGTCCTGGGCCGACTTGATCTCCTCCGGGGTGCGGTGGCGCACGAAGATCGGCTTGCCCTGCCAGACGATGGTGATGCCCTGGCCGACGACGACGGGGGCGAGGTCGACATCCACCGACGACAGCGCCAGCACATCCGCGGAGGGATTCATCGAGTCGATCAGCGGCCAGGCAATGGCGCCAGCGCCGATGAGTGCGCCGGCGCCGGTGATAAGCTGCAGCAGGTCGCGTTTGGTTACCTCACCGGTGGGGACGGAGTGGGTAACGGCAGCGGACGAATCGGGCATGATTTCCCTCGAATGACAGTTGACTCGCAACCTACACGTTCCGTCACGTGTCGGCCGGTTGGCGTTCATCCAGTCTGAGCTGATGCAGTGTGCGCTCAGCCAAATTGACTGGTCCAACTTGGTGCCTTACCACCTAGGTTGAAGCCCCGAAACTTTTAGGCCCGAAAGCAACATAGGGGCCAGTCTAAAGATCTGCCTCGCCTCCTGCAACAAGTGTGCGAAGCGCATGATTGCCGCCCGGAAGATGGAGGGGGGTTATCCCGACTGTCCCGCAGGAACAAGCCCCTTATGACAGAAATTCCGCTGCCGCACGACAAACTTAAGCCCGCCGCAAGGTCATGGTTCGAGACATTGCGAGACCGTATCTGTGCGCGCTTCGAGGCGATCGAGCAGGACCAGGATGGCCCGCTGCACGACCGTCCTGCCGGGCAGTTCGTCCGCTCCGCCTGGAACCGGCCTACCGATGACAGCCAGGATGGCGGCGGCGGGGTGATGAGCGTGATGAAGGGCCGGGTGTTCGAGAAGGTCGGTGTCAACGTCTCCACCGTGTGGGGGGAGTTCAGCCCTGACTTCCGCGGGCAGATCCCGGGGGCGGCGGAAGACCCGCGGTTCTGGGCCAGCGGCATCAGCCTGGTGGCGCACCTGCACAGCCCGCTGGTACCGGCGGTGCATTTCAACACCCGCATGCTGGTGACGACGAAAGGCTGGTTCGGCGGTGGCAGCGACCTGACACCGATGCGCCTGGAAACCGAGCAGGCGCGGGCCGATGCGGCTGAGTTCCATGCGGCGCTGCGGGGCGCCTGTGACCGGCATGACCCTGGCTATTACGAGAGCTTCAAGGCCTGGTGCGACCGGTACTTCTTTCTGCCGCACCGGCAGGAACCGCGGGGTGCCGGCGGCATCTTTTTCGACCACCACGACAGCGGGGACGCCGACGCGGATTTCGGCTTCGTCCGCGAGGTCGGTGAGGCGTTCCTGGACGTCTATCCGCGCATCGTGCTGCGGCGGATGCGCCAGCCCTGGACAGCGGCCGACCGCGAGCACCAGCTCATCCGCCGCGGCCGGTATGTCGAGTTCAACCTGATCCACGATCGCGGCACGCTGTTCGGGCTGAAGACCGGCGGCAACGTCGAGGCAATTCTGATGAGCCTGCCGCCGGAGGTGCGCTGGCCCTGAAGCGGTTCGCAACTGCGCTGTTGCAGCGGCCCCGGAACGGCGGCAGACTCCCGCAGATCAAGAAGACCATGACGTTCAGGGGGAGACGATGATGCGGGTATCGGGTTGGACATGTGCTGCCGCGATGATCGTGGCGCTGTCGGCGGGGCCGGCCTGGGCCCAGGGCAAGAAGGAACTGGCACTGGTCACCAATGCCGCCGCCGACTTCTGGACCATCGCCAAGCGCGGGGTGGAGAAGGCCCAGCAGGAGCATCCTGACTACAGCATGCAAGTGGTGATCACCGGCCAGGCGACGGCGGCCGAACAGCGGCGGGAGCTTGACGACCTGCTGGCCCGCGGCGTCGCCGGGGTGTCGATCTCGGCGATCGACCCGAAGAATTCGACCGAGGAGTTCAACAAGATCGCCGCCAAGGCGGTGCTGTTCACCACCGACAGCGATGCCCCGCAATCCAGCCGGGCGGTCTATATCGGCACCGACAACATCGCCGCCGGGCACCAGGCGGGCGAGCAGATCAAGCAGGCGCTGCCCAGCGGCGGCAAGGTCATGATGTTCGTCGGCACGATGGACGCCGACAATGCGCGTGAGCGGGTGCAGGGCATCAAGCAGGCGATCGAAGGCAGCAACATCCAGATCCTGGACATCCGCACCGACGGCGTCGACTTCGCCAAGGCCAAGAGCAACGTGCAGGACGCGCTGGCCAAGGGCAACGTCGACTGCCTGGTCGGGCTGTACTCCTATAACACGCCGCAGATCTACTCGGCGGTGAAAGAGGCGGGGAAGGCCGGCAAGGTGAAGATCGTCGGCTTCGATGAGGATCCGCAGACCCTGCGCGGCGTGGCCGACGGCACCGTGATGTCGACGATCGTGCAGCAGCCCTATCAGTTCGGCTACCAGTCGATGATCGACATGATCAAGTACATCAACGGCGACCGGTCGTTCATCCCGCCCAACAAGCTGATCATCATCCCGACCCGGGTGATCGACAAGTCCAACGTCGCGGATTTCCAGGTTTCGATGAAGCAACTGCTGCGGAAATAGCGTGGAGCAGGTGGGTGGGGCGCCGATGGATCAGGCGCCAAAGGGACAGGCGCCAAACGGACAGGCAGATGCCGGTGTGGTGCTTGCGCTGGCCGGCATCACCAAGGTTTATCCCGGTGTCGTCGCCCTGGACAACATCAGCCTGTCGGTCAGGCGCGGTGAAGTGCTGGGCCTGATCGGCGAGAACGGTGCGGGCAAGTCGACGCTGATGAAGATCCTGGGGGGTGTCGTCGCACCGACCTCCGGCAGCATCCGCATCGACGGGCAGGAACATCCGGGACTGAGCGTCACCGGCTCGATGCGCGCCGGAATCGCCTTCGTCCACCAGGAGCTGAACCTGTTCGAGAACCTGGACGTGGCGGCCAACATCGGCATGGGGCGGGAGCCGTTGAGCCTGGGCCCGCTGATGCTGGTGAACCGCAGGCGGCTGCGCGCCAAGGTGGCGCCGCTGCTGACCCGGCTGGGGGCGGATTTCGGCCCGGACACGCCGGTGGAGAGCCTGTCGATCGCGCAGCGCCAGTTGGTGGAGATCGCCAAGGCGCTGTCGATCGACGCGCGGGTAATCATCATGGACGAGCCGACCTCCAGCCTGACCTTGCAGGAGACGGAGCGGCTGCTGCAGGTGGTGGCGGAGCTGCGGGAAAACGGCGTGACGGTGATCTATATCTCGCACCGTCTGGGCGAGGTGAAGGCCTGTGCAGACCGCGTGGTGTGCCTGCGCGACGGCCGCGTCGTGGGCGAGCTGGCGCGGCAGGACATTGCGCATGGAACGATGATCCGGCTGATGATCGGGCGCGACCTGAAGTCGCTGTACATCCCGCCGGCCGCCGGTGCGCGCGACGGCGGCTGCCGGCTGACAGGTGTGGTGACGAAGGACTTCCCCGACCGGCGGGTGAACCTGTCGATCCGCCCTGGCGAGATCCTGGGTCTGGCGGGGCTGGTCGGCTCCGGCCGCACCTCATTGGCGCGGGGGATCTTCGGCGTCAACCCGGTCCTGGGCGGAGAGATCCGGCTGGATGGCAAGGCGGTGTCGGTGGGTTCGCCGCGCCAGGCCATCCGGCACGGGATCTATCTGGTGCCGGAGGACCGCAAGCGCGCCGGCCTGATCCTGGACATGCCGGTGGTGCAGAACATCACGCTGGCCAACCTGCTGGCCTATGCCAGGATGCTGCTGGTCCGCCGCGGTTCCGAACTGAGCATCTCCCGCACGCAGCGGTCCAGGCTGTCGATCAAGGCGCCGGGCGACCAGACCCGCGTTGTGACGCTGTCGGGCGGCAACCAGCAGAAGGTGGTGCTGGCGAAGTGGCTGTCGATGCAGCCGCGCATGGTGATCTTCGACGAGCCGACGCGCGGCATCGATGTCGGCGCCAAGAACGAGATCTACGCGCTGATGCGCGAGCTGGCCGAACGCGGCGTGTGCATCCTGATGATCTCCTCGGACATGGAGGAGGTGATCGGCGTCTCCGACCGGATCGCGGTGATGCACGAGGGCATGATCAGCGGCGTGCTGGAGCGGGCCGAGTTCAGCGAGTACAACGTGCTGCAGTTGGCGATCGGGCAGATGCCGGAGCGGGACCACGCCGCGCCGCTGGCCCAAGGCGCATGACGGTGGACGATCGCGCAACAAGAGCCGCGGGGACAGGCTGATGCTGCCGAAGAAAGAGCTTGGCCTGTTGCTGCTGCTGGTGGTGATCAGCGGCATTACCGCGGCGCTGAACCCGCTGTTCCTGTCGGGCGTGAACCTGCTGGACATGGCCAACCTGATCGGCCTGTTCGGGGTGTTCTCGATTGGCGAGGGCCTGACCATCATCACCGGCGGCATCGACCTATCGGTCGGCTCGATGTTCTCGCTGCTGGGGGTGGTGTTCATCGACCTGGTTGCCAACCGGGACGTTGGCTGGCCGCTGGCGCTGGCGGCGGTGCTGGTAGGCGGGCTGCTGCTGGGCGCGATCCAGGGCTTCCTGATCACCCGGCTGCGCATGCAGCCGTTCATCGTCACGTTGTGCGGGCTGCTGATCTATCGCGGCGCGGCGCGCTACTACACCGACGATTCGACCATGGGGTTCGGCTATGGCAACGATGCCGACACGCTGAGTTGGCTGGCTGCCGGGCGCAGCTTCGGCGTGCCGCACAGCTTCCTGTTCATGATCGTCGTTGCCCTGATCGTCGGCGTGCTGCTGCACCGCTCCGTGTTCGGCCGTTACCTGTTCGCGGTCGGCAAGAACGAGGAGGCGGCGCGCTATTCCGGCATCAGCACCAACGCGGTGATCGCGGGCGCTTACGTGCTGAGCGGGCTGCTGGCAGGTGTCTCCACCATCTTCCTGGTGTTCTACACGAACTCGGTCTCGCCCTCGACGTTCGGCAACTTCTACGAGCTGTATGCGATCGCCGCGGCGGTGCTGGGCGGCTGCAGCCTGCGCGGCGGCGAGGGGTCGATCCTGGGCATCGTGCTGGGCACGGCGCTGCTGCAGGTGCTGCAGAACCTGGTCAACATCCTGGGCATCCCCAGCTCATTGAACTTCGCGGTGATGGGCACGGTGATCCTGCTGGGCGTGCTGGCGGACCAGCAGTTGCAGAAACGGCGGGAGGTTGCCGTGGCGGTGGCCGCGCAGCGGGGGCGCTCAGCGCCGGAACGCGTGCCGCAGCCCGCCGCGAGGCTGAATTGAGTCCCGTCGGACCGCGAGTAATAAGCCTGGGGGATCGCCCGTGCCGCCTGTTCCGCTGAACCGCGCCAGCCTTGCGCAACTGCCGCCGCCGGTGCAGGTGCCCGGGTTCGATCCGGCGCGGGTGCGAGCCGGGATCGTGCACCTGGGCCTGGGCGGTTTTCATCGCGCGCACATGGCCCGCTACACGCACGACCTGATGGAGCTTCACGCCGAAGCGCTGTCCTGGGGGATCATTGGTGCGGGGTTGATGCCGGCCGACCGGCGGATGCGCGACAGCCTGGTGCCGCAGGACAACCTGTATACCCTGGTCGAGCGCGCCGCGGATGCGGAGACGGTAACGGTGATCGGGGCATTGGCGGGGGTGCTGTTCGCCGGCGACTCCAGCAGCGCGCTGGTGCAGGCCATTGGGCGGCCGGACATCCGCATCGTCAGCCTGACGGTGACGGAGCACGGCTACTGCCTGAACCGCGCAACCAAGCAGCTTGATCCGCAACATCCGCTGGTGGTCAAGGATCTGGCCGATGCGCAGCGGCCGTCGAGCGCGATCGGCATCATCGTGGAGGCCTACCGCCGCCGGCGTGAGTCGGGCCAGCCGGCGTTTACCGCGCTGAGCTGCGACAACATTCAGCACAACGGCACGGTGCTGCGCGATGCCGTACTGGCGCTGGCCGGGCTGCGCGACCCGGCGCTGGCTGACTGGATCGCCGAGCACGGCAGCTTTCCCAGCACCATGGTGGACAGGATCACGCCGGTGACGGCGGAGGCCGACGTCGCCGCGCTGACGCAGCGTTATGGGTTTGTCGACCGCTGGCCGGTGTTCGCCGAAATGTTCACCCAGTGGGTGATCGAGGACCGCTTCCCCGCCGGCCGGCCGGCCTGGCAGGACGTCGGGGCGCAGTTCGTCAGCGACGTCGCACCCTATGAGTTCATGAAGCTGCGGCTGCTGAACGCCAGCCACCTGGCGGTTTCCGGCATGGGTCGGCTGGCCGGCTACACGACGATTGACGAGGCAATGGGCGACGTGCTGATCCGCCGCTTCATGGCGGCGCTGATGCAGCGGGAGACCGCGCCGACGCTGCCCGCGGTGCCGGGCATCGACCTCGCGCAGTACCAGGCCACGCTGATCGAGCGGTTCGCCAACCCCGCGATCAAGGACACGGTGGAGCGGGTCAACACCGACGCACCGCTGAACGTCCTGGTGGACCCGATCCGCGACCGGCTGCGCGCCGGTGCCTCGGTTGACTTGCTGGCGCTTGCGCTGGCGGCGTGGCTGCGGCGGGTGCGCGGCGAGGACGAGCAGGGCCAGAAGATCGATATCCGCCATCCGCTGGCCGACGAACTGCGGGCCAAGGCGATCGAGGGCGGGGCGGACCCGCGCCCGTTGCTGGCGATCACCCCGCTGTTCGGCGAGACCGGCAGCGACCCGCGCCTGCAGCAGCCGGTCGGACGCTGGCTGGCGATGCTGTATCAGCACGGCGCGCGCAAGACGCTGGCTGACGGCGCCGAGATACTCGGGTTTTGAAACGTAAACCAGCCGTGAGCCGCTTAATAGGCATTGACCAATTCGTGCGCTAATGGGACCGTTTGATTAACCCGCTGTCATAAGGCGGGAGAACCCGAGGGAGCCGCGCCAATGACAAGTCTTCTCCGCAACAGCCTGATTGCCGCCGTTTCCGCCGCCGTGGCGGTGCTTGGCGGCACGTCGGTCGCGCGCGCGGATGCCACCATTACCATCGCCACGGTGAACAACGGCGACATGGTGGTGATGCAGCGGCTGTCATCGGAGTTCGAGAAGCAGCACCCGGACATCCACCTGCGCTGGGTGGTGCTGGAGGAGAACGTGCTGCGCCAGCGGGTGACCACCGACATCGCCACCAAGGCCGGGCAGTTCGACGTGCTGACGATCGGCAACTATGAGGTGCCGATCTGGGCCAAGCAGGGCTGGCTGGTGCCGATGGACAACCTGCCCGCGGCGTATGACGTCGACGACCTGCTGAAGCCGGTGCGCACCGGGCTGACCTATAACGGCAAGCTGTATGGGCTGCCGTTCTACGGCGAGAGCGCGATGACGTATTACCGTACCGACCTGTTCCAGAAGGCCGGCATCAAGATGCCCGAAGCGCCGACGTATGAGCAAATCCGCGGCTTCGCCGACAAGATCACCGACAAGCCAAACCAGATCTACGGCATGTGCCTTCGTGGCAAGCCCGGCTGGGGCGAGAACATGGCCTATGTCACATCGCTGGTGAATGCCGAGGGCGGGCAGTGGTTCAACATGCAATGGAAGCCCGAGATCAATTCGCCGCCGTGGCACAAGGCGATCAGCTTCTACGACGAGATCCTGAAGGCGGATGGGCCGCCGGGCGCCACCTCCAACGGCTTCAACGAGAACCTGGCGTTGTTCGCCAGCGGCCATTGCGGCATGTGGATCGATGCCACCGTTGCCGGCGGCATGCTGTATGACAAGAAGCAATCGACCGTCGCCGACAAGGTCGGTTTCGCGGCGATGCCGACCGGCAGCTTCAAGGGTGCGCCGACCTGGCTGTGGAGCTGGAACCTGGCCATTCCGGCCTCATCAAAGCAGAAGGACGCGGCGCGGACGTTCATCACCTGGGCGACCTCGAAGGAGTACATCCAGTTGGTGGCCAAGCAGAACGGCTGGGTTTCCGTGCCCCCTGGCACCCGGATCTCGACCTATCAGAACCCGGATTACCAGAAGGCGGCGCCGTTCGCCGACTTCGTCCAGAAGGCCATCGACGTGGCCAATCCGGATGGACAGACCGAGCAGCCGCGGCCGTATGAAGGGGCGCAGTTCGTGGCGATTCCGGAGTTCCAGGGCATCGGCACGCAGGTGGGCCAGACCATCGCCGGCACGTTGACCGGCCAGGCCAGCGTCGACACCGCCCTGAAGACGGCGGAGTCGGCGACCGAACGGACCATGCGCCAGGCCGGCTATCCGAAAAAGTAGCGGGCCCGCCATGTCGGCAACAGCAACCCCCGATACCACCGCCTCAATGTCCGCTGGAGACGCCGAGGACCGTCCTGCCCGCAAGGTCAGCACATGGCTGCTGACGCCGTCGGTGCTGGTGCTGCTGGCCTGGATGATCGTGCCGCTGGTGATGACGCTGTGGTTCTCGTTCCAGTACTACAACCTGATCGACCCGACGACACGGGGATTTGCCGGGATCGACAACTACCAATACCTGGTCACCGACCCGGACTTCTGGGTGTCGCTGGAAAACACGCTGATCCTGCTGGTCTCGGTGCTGGTGATCACGGTCGGGCTGGGCACCTTGCTGGCGATCGTGTTCAACCAGCCGTTCGTGGGACGCAACATCGCCCGCGTGCTGGCGATCTCGCCGTTCTTCGTCATGCCCACGGTCAGCGCGCTGATCTGGAAGAACCTGCTGATGCACCCAATCTACGGCGTGTTCGGCAACGTTGCCAGCGCATTGGGATTCCAGCCGGTGGACTGGTTCGCGCAGTTCCCGCTGGCCTCGGTCATCGCCATCGTCGCGTGGGAATGGTTGCCGTTCGCGCTGCTGATCCTGCTGACCGCGGTGCAGTCACTCGATCACGAACAGAAGGAGGCCGCCCGGATGGACGGGGCGGGGATGTTCGCGCAGTTCTTCTTCATCACGCTGCCGCATCTGTCGCGGGCGATCAGCGTGGTGGTGATGATCGAGACGATCTTCCTGCTGACGGTGTTCGCGGAAATCTTCGTCACCACCTCGGGCGGGCCGGGCAATGCCACAACCAACCTGGCATTCCTGATCTATGCCCGCGCGCTGCTGCAGTATGACATCGGCGGCGCATCCGCCGGCGGCGTGGTTGCCATCATCTTGGCCAACATCGTCGCCTTCTTCCTGGTGCGCAGCATCGCACGCCGGCTGGAGGTCTGAGCATGCGTGCCACCCCGCTGCAGCGCTTGCTGGCCTTCATCTTCGGCTGGGGCAGCGCGCTGCTGCTGTTCTTCCCGATCGCCTGGATGGTGCTGACCAGCTTCAAGTCGGAGCGGGACGCCGTTTCCCCGCAGGTGCAGTTCGCGCCGACGCTAGAATCGTATCATGAGGTGTTCGCCCGCGCCGATTACCTGAGCTTTGCGCTGAACAGCATCGTGGTCTCGGTCGGCGGCACCATCCTGGCGTTGCTGTTCGCCATCCCCGCCGCCTATGCGATGGCGTTCCACCCGACGCAGCGCACCCGCGGCACCCTGTTGTGGATGCTGTCGACCAAGATGCTGCCGCCGGTGGGTGTGCTGGTGCCGATCTATCTGCTGTTCCGCACCGCTGGCCTGCTCGACACCCGCGGCGGGCTGGTGATGATCTACGCGCTGATGAACCTGCCAATCGTCGTATGGATGCTGTTCACCTTCTACAAGGAAGTGCCGAACGAGATCCTGGAGGCAGGGCGGATGGACGGGGCGAGGACCGCCGGCGAGGTCTGGCACCTGCTGCTGCCACTGACCCTGCCAGGGGTCGCCTCCACTGGGCTGTTGTCGCTGATCCTGTGCTGGAACGAGGCGTTCTGGAGCCTGAACCTGACCTCGGCCGGGGCAGCGCCGCTGACCGCGTTCATCGCCTCGTTCTCCAGCCCGGAGGGGCTGTTCTTCGCCAAGCTGTCGGCCGCCTCGACGATGGCCGTGGCACCCATCCTGGTGTTCGGCTGGTTCAGTCAGCGCCAGTTGGTGCAAGGCCTGACCTTCGGCGCGGTAAAATAAAGGGAGTCCGCCCATGGCAACGCTGCAGTTGCGGAATTTGCGCAAGAGCTACGGCTCCATCGAGGTGATCAAGGGTGTCAACCTGGACATTGCCGACCGTGAGTTCGTCGTGTTCGTCGGACCGTCAGGCTGCGGCAAGTCCACCCTGCTGCGGATGATAGCGGGCCTGGAGGAGATAACCGCCGGCGACCTGCTGATCGACACCAAGCGGGTGAACCGGGTGGGGCCGGCTGACCGCGGCCTGGCGATGGTGTTCCAGTCCTACGCGCTGTATCCGCACATGACGGTGCGGCAGAACATGGCGTTCGCGCTGCGGCTGGCAAAGGTGCCGAAGGCGGAGCGCGACCGCAAGGTGGACGAGGCGGCGCGTATCCTGCAACTGGACCCGTATCTGGAGCGGCGGCCGAAGGACCTTTCGGGCGGGCAGCGCCAGCGCGTCGCCATCGGCCGGGCCATCGTGCGCCAGCCCAAGGTGTTCCTGTTCGACGAGCCGCTGTCCAACCTGGATGCCGCGCTGCGTGGCCAGATGCGCATCGAGTTGTCGCGCCTGCACGAGGAACTGAACGCCACGATGATCTACGTCACGCACGACCAGATCGAGGCGATGACGATGGCCGACAAGATCGTCGTGCTGCAGGCCGGACGGGTCGAGCAGGTGGGCTCGCCGCTGGAGCTTTACCATCACCCGGCCAACCTGTTTGTCGCCGGCTTCATCGGCTCCCCGCGGATGAACCTGATGCCGGCGAAGGTGCTGGAGAGCGGGGCGGCGGGCACCTTGGTGCTGCTGTCTGGCGGGGCGCGGATCACGGTGCCGGTCGAAGCGACGGCGCGGACGGGTGACGTGGTGACCCTGGGGATCCGTCCGGAAGGGCTGCGCATCGATGCCGCCGGACCGATCGAGGCGACCGTCTCGCTGGTGGAGCGGCTGGGCGGCCTGACCCTGCTGCATGTCGGCATTGCCGACAACCAGTCGATGACGGTACAGATTGAAGGCAGCGACCCGACGCGGGCGCACGACAACATCCGGCTGACCGTCTATCCGGGCGCCTGCCATCTGTTCGACAACCAGGGCCAGGCGCTGCAGCAGCGCGGGCGGCATCCACTGGCCGCCTAGCGCCCTGACTTCTTGAGAAGGTTCAGCATGTGCCAGGATGCTAGTGCCCGATCGCAGAGAAGTGCTGCACGCGCTTCGCCGCGTGAATCGGCCACTTCAAGCCAAACCGACGTATCGCCCTTCACTGATGGGCGATACTAGGTTGATTTGCTGGGCTTATCCAGCCAACGGGCTGAAGTGCCCGTTGCCATCGGGCCGATAGGTCGTTCGGTGTTCCTGGGGCTGGACTTCGGCACCTCGGCGGTGAAGGCCCTGCTGGTCGACGGCGAACAGCAGACGGTCGCCAGCGTCAGCATGCCACTGACCGTGCAGCGCCCAGCGCCAGGCCATAGCGAACAGGATCCGGAGGCGTGGTGGCAGGCAATGCTGGACGTGATCGACGCGCTGGCGCGCGATCATCCGGCGGCGCTGGCCGCGGTGCAGGGTATCGGGCTGTCCGGCCAGATGCATGGCGCGGTGCTGCTGGACGCAGCCGGCGCGGTGCTGCGGCCGGCCATCCTGTGGAACGACGTGCGCGCCGGCGCGGAGTGTGCCGAGCTGGAGGCGGCGGTGCCCGAGCTGCGGCAGGTGACCGGGAACATCGCCATGCCGGGTTTCACCGCGCCGAAGCTGCTGTGGGTGCGGCGGCATGAACCCGCCTTGTTCAACCGCGTGCGCCATGTGCTGCTGCCGAAAGCCTATGTCCGCTATCGGCTGACCGGCGAGATGACCGAGGAGATGTCGGACGCTTCTGGCACCCTGTGGCTGGATGTCGGCCGGCGCGACTGGTCCGAGACGATGCTGGCGGCATGCGGGCTGTCCCGCGCCGCCATGCCGCACTTGACGGAGGGCAATGCCGCGGCCGGGGTTTTGCTGCCCGAACTGGCAGCGCGGTGGCGGATGACCGGCCGGCCGGTCCTGGCAGGAGGCGCCGGCGACAACGCGGCGGGCGCCGTCGGGCTGTCAGCAATCCGGCCTGGCGATGCCTTCGTTTCGCTGGGTACCTCGGGCGTTCTGTTCGCCACCACCGACCGGTTCCGGCCTTGGCCGCAGGCGACCGTGCATGCGTTCTGTCATGCACTGCCGGATACCTGGCATCAGATGGGCGTCACCTTGTCGGCGGCGGCCTCATTGGCGTGGTGGGCCGACGTCACTGGCCAGGCGGAGGCTGCCTTGCTGGCTGAACTGGGTGCGCCCGCCCAGCCCAGCCCTGCGCTGTTCCTGCCCTATCTGGGCGGTGAGCGGACGCCGCACAACGATGCGACAATCCGCGGTGCCTTTGCCGGACTGTCGCACGACACCGACCGCCGGCTGCTGACGCAGGCGGTGCTGGAGGGTGTCGCCTTCTCGCTGCGCGACTGCCTGGACGCGCTGGCCGAATCAGGCACACGGATCGAGGCAGCGGCGGTGATCGGCGGCGGCTCCCGCTCGGGCGGCTGGATCGGCATCCTGGCATCGGTCCTGGGCATCCGGCTGCATCGGCTTCCCGCCGGCGAGCACGGCGGTGCGTTCGGCGCGGCCCGGTTGGCTCGGATGGCGGTGACGGGCGAGCCGCCAGAGGTGGTGTGCACGCCGCCGCGGTGGGCGGAGAGCATCGACCCCGATCCGGCGATGCAGGCCGCCTATGTGCTGCGGCTGGCGCGGTATCGGGCGCTGAACCAAAAGATCGCCGAGGTCGTGCGGGAGGGTTAGGATGAAGCTGCGGGACAAGGTCGCCATGGTGACCGGAGCGGGGCGCGGCATCGGCCGAGCAATCTGCGCCCGCTATGCCGCGGAGGGCGCGTTTGTCTTTGCCACCGACGTTGACCCCGCGAAGGCGCAGGCGGTCGCCGATGAACTGGGTGAACGGGCTGGATGGCTGCAGTTGGACGTGACCCGCCAGGATTCGATCGATGCCGCCATCGGCGGCGTGGTAGCCCGGCGCGGCCGGCTGGACATCCTGGTCAACAACGCCGGCCTGTTTGACCTGGCGCCGATCACCGAGATCAGCCGCGAGAGCTACCACCGGGTCTTCGCTGTTAATGTTGAAGGCCTGCTGTTCACCCTGCAGGCAGCCGCGCGGCAGATGATTGCCCAGGGCGGCGGCGGCAAGATCATCAACTTTGCCTCGCAGGCTGGACGGCGCGGGGAGGCGCTGGTGGCGGTCTACTGCGCCTCGAAAGCCGCGGTGATCAGCCTGACGCAAAGTGCCGGGCTGGGGCTGATCAAGCATGGCATCAACTTCAATGCGATCGCACCCGGCGTGGTCGACAACGAGCACTGGGACCACGTCGACTCATTGTTTGCCAAGTACGAGCAGCGGGCGCCGGGTGAGAAGAAGCGCCAGGTCGGCGCCGAGGTGCCGATCGGACGGATGGCCCGCCCCGAGGAGATCGGCGGCCTGGCCACCTTCCTGGCCAGCGCGGATGCCGATTACGTGGTGGCACAGACCTACAACATCGATGGCGGCAACTGGATGAGCTGAGGCTGGTGACAGACGTTCTGGATGACGCTCCGCTTGACGTTTGTCCAGATGCCGATGGTAGTCTGCCAGCGCCCCGTCCGATCTGCTGCCCTTGTTCACGGCCGGGCCAGGAGACTGCCCGATGAGACCATTTCCCGAAGGGGCGGCGGCATGAGGCGGCGGCAGTTCATCACCGGCGCTTCGGCGGCCGTGGCAATGCCGTCCATCGTGCGCGCGGCCAGCGCGACCACGCTGAAATTCATTCCGCAGATCGACCTGGCGTTCCTCGATCCGCACTGGACGACGGCCAACGTCACCCGCGGGCATGGCTACATGGTGTTTGACACGCTGTATGGACAGGACGGCAGCTATACGCCCTCTCCGCAGATGCTGGCGGGCCATGTCACCGAGAGCGACGGCAAGCTGTGGAAGCTGACGCTGCGGGATGGGCTGCTGTGGCATGACGGCCAGCCTGTCACGGCGCGGGATTGTGTCGCCAGCATTCAGCGCTGGGCGAAGCGCGATGCGTTCGGCGCGATGCTGATGGCGGCGACGGACGAATTGTCGGCACCCGACGACAAGACCATCCAGTTCCGCCTGAACAAGCCGTTCCCGCTGCTGCCGCAGGCGTTGAGCAAGCCGACGACGCCCTCGCCGGTGATGATGCCGGAGCGGCTGGCGCGGACCGATCCGTTCAAGCAGATCACCGAGATGGTCGGCAGCGGCCCGTTTCGCTTCGTCGCCGACGAACGGGTGCCTGGCGCGACCAACGTGTATCAGCGGTTCGACAAGTACAAGCCGCGCGGCAGCGGCACCCCCGACTGGACCGCTGGACCGAAGGTCGTGCATTTCGACCGGGTGGAATGGACCACCATCCCCGACGCCGGGACGAAGGTGGCAGCGTTGCAGGCCGGCGAGCAGGACTGGTGGGAAAACCCGACGCACGACCTGTTGCCGCTGCTGCGCGGGTCGAAGGACATCAAGGTGGCGGTGACCAATCCCACCGGCGCGGTCAACATGATGCGGCCCAATCACCTGCAGCCGCCGTTCAACAACCCGGCCATCCTGCGCGCGCTGTACTGGGCGATCGATCAACCATCCTTCATGGAGGCGATCGTCGGCAACGACCCGTCAATGTACCACACGCCGCACGGGTTCTTCTGCCCGAATACGCCGATGGCCAGCGATGTGGGGCTGGAGCCGTTGACCGGACCGCGTGACTACGCCCGCGTCAAGCAGATGCTGAAGCAGGCCGGCTACGCCGGCGAGAAGGTGGTGATGCTGGTCGCCACCGACTATCCGCAGTTCAAGGCGATCGGCGACGTTGCCGCCGATATGATGAGTCAATCGGGCATGAACGTCGACTATGTCGCCACCGACTGGGGCACCATGCTGCAGCGGCGCAACAACAAGGGGCCGGTCGAACAGGGCGGCTGGAGCTGCTTCTTCACGGGGTGGGAGGGAGAGGATCACATGAACCCTTCCAACCACTATGCCATCCGCGGCAACGGCAACGACGCCTCGGCCTGGCCTGGCTGGTGCGTCAGCCCGAAGCTGGAGGCGCTGCGCAACGCCTGGTTCGACGCGCCCGGGGTCGAAGCACAGCGGGTGATCTGCCAGGAGATGCAGCGCCAGTGCATGGTCGACGCGCCCAGCCTGCCGCTGGGCCAGTTCGTGCAGCCCACGGCCTATCGCAACCGCATCACCGGCGTGCTGAACGGCTTTGCCACGTTCTGGAACGTTCGCCCCGCCTGAGCAAGGCGCGATTCAGGCCGCTGCCTGAGGGATGGCCGGTGCAATCGGGCGCCGCTTGCGGTGACGCTGCGTTGGCCGGTCGACCAGGCGGATCATAACGCAGGAAGCCGCCAGTGTGGCAGCGAACGAGACGGCGAAGAACAGCAAGCCGCGGCTGAAGCCGAACCAGGGCAGGAACCAGGCCGCGACGGTAGTGTGCAGCAGGTAGACCGGGTACGACAGGTCGCCGGCGCGCTGATCCGCCGGATTGGCCTGGACCGTGGCCAGCGACAGCACGACCCAGGCCGAGAGCGGCACCGACAGCCACAGCCCATAGGTCCAGGGCCAGTAGGGGTCCGCCAGCCAGTACAGCCCGTGGGCGCACCAGACAAAGACGCTGGCGGCTGGATGGGTAAAGCGGCGCAGCTTGGCGCGGTAGTGGCAGACCACGGAACCCATGGCAAATGGCAGCAACCCGGTGGCAAAGCCGCAATAGCGGGCGATGAATGTCGGCATGCCGAAGCCGAATTGCAGATTGGCGCAGAACGCCACCACAAGACCCAGCACCGCAGCCGCTCGGCTGCTGGCGAATAGCGGCATCAGCGCATAGGCCCAGGCCTCGACGAACAAGGCTGCCGCGACCGGGACCGCCAGACCCTGCTGCGGCAGGAACGGCAGCATTGCCAGGTTGCCGAACCATTCGCCGATATTCTGCGGCAGGCGGAACTGCGGGTTCAGGCCCGATGGGTCGATCCCGAGGTGAGCGAGCCACAGGATCGTCGCGATCCCCAGCAAGCCGGCGACGATGTAGCTGGGGTAGATGCGCAGCAGCCGGTTGCGGGCATACTGTCTCAATCCGGGCGGCGTCAGGCCATAGCGCGTGGTCAGCACCAGCGTCATCAGATAGCCGCTGAGCACGAAGAACGCCCAAACGGCATAGGCCGCCGGCCCATCGAGCATGCCTGCCCACAGGTGCGAGATGGCCACCAGGAAGGCAAGGAAGAGGCGCCACGTTCCAAGACCGGCGGGCATGGTTTCGCTCAGAGAAGTTGTGTCAGCGCATCGAATACACCATCCACGCCATCCTATCACGTACGGAATGATTGGCGTGGTGCCGTGGACCGGGGACTGCGTGGGTTCACAAGCCGGGCCGACCTGGGCTATCGCCATGGTCGATCGCATGATTGAGACGCTGCCGACGTTCCGCCGGGCGTGATCATGCTTTACGCTGGCCCGTCTTAGCGCGGTCCGTCGCATTCAGGAGGAAAACGATGCCAGGTATGATGGAAGGTAAGGTCGCGGTGGTCACCGGGGCCGGGGGCGGGATCGGGCGCGAGATTGCGTTGATGATGGCGGGCGCAGGGGCGAAGGTGATCGTCGCCGACATCGGCGCCTCGCTCAGCGGCGAGGGCGGTTCGGCCAGCCCGGCCCAGCAGACCAAGCAACTGATCGAGCAGAAAGGCGGGGTTGCGGAGATCTGCACCGAATCGGTGGCAGCCTGGGGATCGGCGCAGAAGATCATCCAGGCCGCGCTGGACCATTTCGGCCGCATCGACGCCGTGGTGAACAATGCCGGCATCCTGCGGGACGTGATCTTCCACAAGATGACAGAGGACGACTGGCTGTCGGTCATCGCGGTTCATCTGAACGGCAGCTTCTTCGTCTCACGCGCCGCCGCAGAACACTACCGCAAGCAGGAGAGCGGCACGTTCGTGCACATGAGCAGCACCTCGGGGCTGATCGGCAATTTCGGCCAGGCCAACTACTCGGCGGCCAAGCTTGGCATGACGGCGCTGTCGAAGTCGATCGCGCTGGACATGCAGCGCTACAACGTCCGCTCGAACTGCATTGCGCCGTTCGCCTGGAGCCGCATGACCAGCTCGATCCCCGCGACCACGCCGGAGCAGCAGGCGCGTCTGGCTAAGATCCAGCAGATGACGCCGGACAAGAACGCGCCGATGGCGGTCTACCTGTCATCCGATGCGGCGAAGGGCGTCACCGGGCAGGTGTTCGGCTGCCGGATGAACGAGATGATCCTGTTCAGCTCGCCACGGCCGATCCGCATCATCCAACGTGCCGAGGGCTGGACGCCGGAGACGATCGCCGAACACGCCATGCCGGCTATGAAGGCGGCGTTCATGCCGCTGGATCGTTCTGGCGAGGTGTTCGGCTGGGATCCGGTTTAAGCGTCAACAGCGGTGGCCCGGCACGATCCGGGTCACCCGCGTGCCGAACCGGTTGCGGCGGGGGTGAAGCCGTAATCCCGACGCCCCGCCGTCTGCGTTACGTAGCCATCGAGCAGGTCCTGGGCGAGGGAGGCCCGATCTCGGCCGGATGGCGGCCCGAAGCCGCCTGACCCAGGCGCCGCCATTTCGACCACTGCGCCCGCCGGCACCGTAAAAGCGCCCTTGCTCGTCAGGCTGCGTTGCGTGCCATCCCGCAGACTCAGCGTCAGTTTCGCCGGCGCGCCCGGCAACCCGCCGGCCAGACCGAACGGCGGCGTGACCGTCCGCTCGCAGCACACCGCGGCATGCGCATCGCTTTCCAGCACTCGCCAGACCCGCCGCACGCCCAGGCCGCCGCGCCAGGTGCCGGCGCCGCCGCTGTCGGGGATCAGGGCGTAGGCCTCGACGCGCAGCGGGAAGCTCATTTCCAGGATTTCGATTGGTGTGTTCATCATGTTGCTGACGGTGCTGGCGACCGCGTTGATGCCGTCCTTGGTGGGGCGGGCGCCGAAGCCGCCCTTGACCGACTCGTAGCTGACATAACGCTCGCCGGTGCGGTAATCGGTGCCGCCGAAGGTCATGACGCCAGAGGTGCCCTGCGAGCCTGCCATAACCGTTCGCGGGGTGATCTGGAACATCGCCGCCATCACCATGTCCGCGATACGGTGCGACATCTCATGATTAGCGTAGACGACGGGGGCGGGCAGTTGCGCGTTGACCACGCTGCCCGCGGGCGCGGTGACGGTGACCGGGCGCCAGCAGCCGGAGTTCGGTGGGATCAGGCTCTTGGGATCAGCGATCATCTTCAGCGCGCAGAACACGCCCGACGCGGTCACCGTCAGGGGTGCGTTCATCGGTCCGGAGACCTGCGGGTCAGAGCCGGTGAAATCCACCTCGATCGCATCGCCCCTCTTACTGATCCGCAACCTGACAGTGAAGGTCCTGTCCTCGCTGTCGCCGGACGGGATGACGCCGTCGCCGTCGAATACGTCGGCAAACTCCGCCTCCCCGTCCGGGAGTTGCCGGAGGGCAGCACGCATCATGGTTTCGGAATAATCCTGCACCTCTGCCATGACGCCCAGCAGCACATCGGCGCCGTATTTGCCTGCCAGCGCGCACAGCCGTGCCTCTGCCCGCCGGTTCGCCGCGACCTGGGCACGGAGGTCGCCTAACCGTTCCGTCGGTGTGCGGACATTGGCGAAGATGATCGCCTCGATCCCCGGGTCAGCCTTGCCATTGCGGTACAGCCGGACGGGGGGCAGGCGCAGGCCCTCACCATAGATTTCGGTGACGGCGCCATAGCTGCCCGGCGTCGCGCTGCCGATGTCGGGCCAGTGCGCCCGCACGCAGCCAAAACCGAGCAGTCGGTTGCCCAGGTAGGCGGGTGCGACGACGTTGACGTCAGGCAGATGTGAGCCGCCGTGGTAAGGGTCGTTGTGAATGAACACGTCGCCCGGTGCGACGTCCGCAAAGGCCTGGACCACGGCGCGCACGGCGTCCGGCATCGAGCCCAGGTGGATCGGCAGGTCCGGTCCCTGCGCCACCATGTTGCCGTGGATGTCGAAGATCCCGCAGGAATAGTCTCCGGCGACCTTCAGCAGCGGCGAGTAGGCGGTTTTGGCCAGGACGATCTTCATCTCCTCAGCAGCCGAGGTCAGCGCGTTCTTCACCACCTCGAAGCGCGCCGGGTCGGTCTTCAGGGTTGGGATGGTCGTTTCGGGCATGATCAGCTCCTGGTCAGTCGGATGAAGCCCGTGGCATCAACGGCGGCGGCCCAGCCGGGAGGAATGACCGTCGTGGAGTCCAGCGCCTCAATGACGGCCGGCCCGGGGATCACCCGGCCGCCCTCCAGGCCCGGACGCCAATGCACCGGTGTCGGTATAAAGCCGGTCTGGGCAAACCAGATGTCGCGATGCCGCATGTGGCCTGCCGCGGGATCGCCAGGCTGCGCCAGGGTCAGGGCAGGCAACCGACCCACCGCGGACAGCCGCAGGTTGACGAGTTGCACCGGCTCCGCCGGGTTGGCGTGGCCGTAGGTCAGCTCGTGCTTGGCATGGAAGGCGGCAGCCGCTGCGTCCAGGCTGGCTCGGGTGACTGCGCCGTCCGCGAGCGGAACGGTCAGCTCATAGGCCTGGCGCCGATAGCGCAGATCGACCTGCCGCAGCAGCGCCTGGTGATCCGCCGGCACCCGCGCCGCCTGCAGCATGGCCACGCCGGATGTCTCCATCAGGCCAAGTGCATCGGCAACGCGGGCCGGGTCGATGCTGCCCAGATCGGCATACAGGGTGCGCACATAATCGCGCTTGAGATCGCTGGCCACCAGTCCCAACGCCGAGAACGCCCCCGGCACGGGCGGCACGATCACCTCGGGGATCTGCAGTTCCTCGGCGAGCCACGCGGCATGAACCGGGCCCGCGCCGCCGAAGGCGACCAGGCTGAACTCCCGCGCGTCATGCCCGCGCTCGACGGACACGATGCGCAACGCCTCGGCCATGCTGGCGTTGACGATTTCGGCGATGCGCGCGGCTGCCTCTGGCACGCTGAGGCCAAGCGGCCGTGCCACGGCGGTGTCGATTGCGCATTCGGCGGCGGCGATGTCGACGATCAGGTTGCCGCCCAGCAGCGACTCCCGGTCCAGATAGCCCAGCACCAGGTTGGCATCGGTCACCGTCGGCTGCGTGCCGCCCGCGCCATAGCCTGCCGGACCCGGAGCAGCCCCGGCGCTGTGCGGCCCCACCCGCAGCGAGCCGCCCGGATCAACCCAGGCGATGCTGCCGCCGCCGGCGCTGACCTCCGCCAGGTCGATCACCGGAACGCGGATCGGATGGCCAGAGCCGTTCTGCCAGCGGTTGGCGTTGCCGGAGCCGCCGACCTCGTAATCGGCCGTAACCGCGATCTCACCATCAGCGATGACGCTGGCTTTCGCCGTGGTGCCGCCCATGTCGAAGGAGATCAGGTTCGCCAGCCCAAGTTGACGCCCCGCCAGGGCCGCGGCGATCACCCCGGCGGCGGGTCCGGACTCGACCACGGCGGCTGGCATGCGCAATGCCTCGGCAATGTCGATGACCCCGCCGCTGGACCCCATCACGTGCAGGTCGGGCAAGCCGAGCGAGGTTGTCGCGCGCTGCAGGCGGTCGAGGTAGCCGGCCAGCAGCGGCCCGACGTAGGCACAGACGGCGGTCGTGCTGGCGCGTTCGAACTCGCGGATTTCCGGCAATACGTCGCAGGACAGGAAAACCCCGACGTCCGGCAGCGCGGCGCGCAACTGTGCCCCCAGGCGACGCTCATGAGCGTCGTTCAGGAAGGAGAACAGCAGGGACACGCCGACGGTCTGCAGCCCGGCCTGCTGGATCGCCGTCACGATGCCCGCGACCTCACTCTCATCCAGTGGGGTAACGATTTCGCCCTGGGCGTCGACGCGTTCGCTGATCTCGAAGCGCCAGCGCCGCGGGACCAGCACGGCCGGCGCATCCTGAAACAGGTCGTACAGGTCGCTGCGGGAGGAGCGGCGGAGTTCCAGCAGATCGCGAAAGCCGCGCGTGCTGATGAAACCGGCGCGTGCGCCCTTGTTCTCCAGCAGCGCGTTGGTGACGACGGTTGTGGCGTGCGCGAGGAGGGAGACAGCGGACGCATCAATACCCTGCTGCCGCAGGCCCAGATTGATGCCCTGCATCACCGCCTGGCCGAAATCCTCCGGGGTGGTCAGCACCTTGGCGATGCCGATCCGGCCGCTGGTTTCCTCGACCAGGGCGACATCGGTGAAGGTGCCGCCGATGTCGATGCCAATCCGCCAGGCCATGTCACGGTTCCTTTGTCTGATTCAGCTACACAGGTCCGCGCTTCCGCCCGCCGTTCTTATAAGGTCACGGACGCGGCACGCCCGATGGCCGTGCCGCTGCCGGGAGGTATCGTTTGCGATTTGGGGGCCTGGAGCAAGGGGGCAGCGGGAGCCTGCTGCGAGCGACAACTACCGGAAGATGAAATCCTTCAAAGGCGGATAGACGTCGTCTGGATATTCCTCGTGAAAACCGAGCTTGCCTTGCGGGGCGATGAAGGATTGCACCCGCGGCTGGCTGGCAAGCGCCTGCATTTCCGCACGTGACTTCGGCGGCGTTGCGGCGGCGTAAGCGACCAGAAGTGGTTCGCCGGCGCGACGCGCCAGATCAAGCAGCGCCTCTCCGCTGTTGACCCGATCCAGCCCTCCGGTCACGAAGGCGGCCGAACCGAACCGGGCGCCCGGCGCGGCGATGACCCGCTGCTTGTCCTGCATCTGCTGCGCCAAAAGCCGGTCTGGATCGCTGTAGACGTGCCCGGAAACCATCATGCGGACGACGAGCGGGTTGACGTTCAGGCGGTAGAGCAGCGATCCGACCAGCGGCATCCCGATGGTGCGGCGGATGCGGCGGAACATCGGCCGATATCCCCCTGCCATCGTCGGCAACGGCCCGCGCCATGTCGGTGCCAGCAGGACAAGCCGGCCAAGGCGACCGGGATGCTCGGCGGCAAAGTGCAGGGCGTAGGATGCGGCATGTCCGGCGGCGACAGTGGCGTGCAGTGCGGGCGCCTGCGTCTGTACGAAGTCTTGCAGGAACGACGACAAGGCATCTGGCGTCCAGGCGATCGCGGGACGTGGCTGGTCGCCGAAGCCAGGCCAGTCGGGCGCGATGACATGCGCCTCGTCCGCCAGCTTCAGCATCAGGGGTCGCATCTCCCGCCGGGTAGAGATCGAGCTCAGAGCTGGAAGCAGAAGCACCGCTGGGCCGGCGCCGGCTTCATCCACCCCAAGCGACAATTCCTGCCCCCGCCACGACCAGTGCATCTGGCGCGTGCGGATCTGCCGGGAGTCGATCACCGCGCCGCTCCTGCTGATCGGCGGTCCCTACTCCTCAGGTTCCGTCGTGAACAGCAACGGATAGCCCTCGCGCCGGCCGGCATCGGTGGCACTGGTTGCCTTGGCCTCGGCAATGTCCTTGGTGAACACGGCGACGACGCAGGCGCCACGCTGATGCGCCGTCATCATTACCCGCAGGGCCTGATCCTCCGTAAGGTGGAACTCCGCCTTAAGCACCATGACGACGAACTCGCGGGGGGTAAAATCGTCGTTCACCAGGATCACCTTGTGAAGCCGTGGGCGCTCGACCTTGATCTCATCCTTGACGTGGGAGTCGGTGGTTACTTCGGGCATCGGCAGCACCGTCCTTCATGGGGCGAGCAACATCCGGGGCGAGCCCAGCATAATCCTCTGGGCATCGGACAGCACGTCAAAAACCGCAACCGGCCGCATGCGTTCCATCCGCTCTCATCAAGCAGGTCAAAAGTCTTGTGGCGCACGACATCGGCCAAGCGAGACTTGGCGCCAGCGGTCAGGCAGGAGGCTGCGTCATGACCGGTATTCCGGAGGCACCTGCAGATTGTTGACCGGGTTGGTGTCGTGCCTGGACATCCGGGTGACGAGCTCTCCGCCGACCAGCGGGTGCAGATCGGCCTCAAGCGCATCGGCAGCCTGCCTGGGATAGACCTCACTGCCCCCGACATGCAGTGCGAACGTTCTGACATGCTTGTCGCGCTTGTCCGGATCTTCCACGGTCGCCTTGGTCCATCTGTAGAGCGGGAATTTTTCCACCCCTTGCGCCTCGGCTTCCGCGACGTAGCCGGCGAAGGCATCGAACTGGCTGACGAGGGCTGCATCATGCCGAGCCAGGACGTCAGTGAGAGGCGTCAGCGCTGGATTGGTCGGGTCGCGCCGCCCGACGTCCGCCATCGCGTCCGTCAGGTAGACCCGGAGCTGGTACTGCCAGGGTTCCGTCATGCTACACCTCCGCTGCGGCAGCCCTCTGTCTGCCTCGTCAGCCTACATGGTGGCTCAGGCTGCCGCCGCAGCGGCGGGCGATGGTATAATCGTGTCAGCGTGCGGCTCCGACGGTCTCGCTGCACCGTTAGTGGCATCTCTTGCGGCAGCCTTGGGTGGATGGCGACAGCCGGTGACGCAGGCGGAAAGTGTGACGGCGAACCGGGCGCCGGTTGAGACATCATCGCTTGTGAAGAGCCATGGTCAGACCTTCGCCGGCGGCTTTCAAGGCCATGACCCGAAGTGCCGAAGCCAGAGGTTGTTCCGGTCCCCTGGCGGCGTCGACGCCAGCAACCAATGCGGTCAGGCTCTGCCCCCGCGCCTGTGCCATCCGCAGCAGCGCGGCCCAGAACTCCTCCTCCAGCGCGACGCTTGTTCGATGCCCCGCCAGGGAGAAGCTGCGTTTGACCAAACCGCTCAGCAGGTGCCTCCGCGCCGATCACGAAACCCGCACATTATAACGCTCGGCATACCATTTGATATCGAAATCACGAACTCGTGCGTCTACAGCCTGATACCTTCAGGTTGAAGCCATCAGGCTCCTCGCTCTCGTCGTCTGAGAGGGCGATCCATGTCTGAGGTTGGTCCGACGTCAGACGATCGCGCTGTGATGTGCGGCTTGCGCCGCACGGCAACGTCTTCCAAAGTGCTGGAAAAATCCGGGAAGACCGCTCCATGCCAGCCTATTTCGTCGTCCGCGCCGTGGTTGCCGACACGGCCGACCGAGCCGCCTTCGACCGGTGGTACCGCGAGGAGCACCTGCCCGATGCGGTCAAGGCGTTTCAGGCCCAGTCTGCCATGCGCGGCTGGAGCACGCTCGATCCATCGGTGCACACCGCCTACTACCGCTTTGCCACCGCCGGCGATGCGCAGGCCGCCACCGCAGGTTCAGCGATACAGAAGCTGATCGCGGAGTTCGACCGCGCGTGGGGCGAGCGGGTGACCCGCACGCGCGACATCGTGGCGATTGCCGACGAACTGGAAGGATAGCCCCATGGCAGATGCGGAAATGGTCAAACTGCGGGAGATGATCGCCGCGCGTCCGCGGGCGTCGGACATCGCGCAGATGCGGCTTGATGCGGACACCAGGGCTCAGACGTTTGGGCTGCCGTCCGACGTGACCGTGCAGCCGGTCACCGCGGGCGGAGTCAAAGCCGAATGGACCTCGACGCCGGATGCCGATGCATCCCGCGCGGTGCTGTATCTGCATGGCGGCGGCTATGTCATCGGCTCGCTGGCGAGCCATCGGCATCTGGCGGCCGAGGTTGGGCGGGCGTGCGGCGGACGGACACTGGCAGTCGACTATCGGCTGGCGCCGGAACATCCGTTTCCCGCACCGGTCGAGGATACCGTTGCCGCTTACCGCTACCTGTTGGACAGCGGGCTGCCGGCCAGCCGCATTGGCTTTGCCGGGGACAGTGCCGGCGGCGGCCTGGTGGTGGGGGCAATGCTGGCGATCCGCGACGCGGGCCTGCCGATGCCGGCCTGCGGCTGGTGCATGTCGCCCTGGGTGGACATGGAGGCGCTGGGCGTTTCCTACAGCGACCGAGCGGCCGCCGATCCGACGGTGCAGAAGGCAACCATCCAGATGATGGCGCAGTGGTACCTGGGTGGCGCGGACCCACGTCATCCCCATGTCGCGCCGATCTACGGCGATCTGCACGGCCTGCCGCCGCTGCTGATCCAGGTGGGCGCGGCGGAGACGCTGCTGGACGATTCAATCCTGCTGGCGCGCAAGGCAGGCGCGTCCGACGTGGTTGTAGAATTGCAGATCTGGCCGGAGATGATCCACGTCTGGCACATCTTCTTTCCGATGCTGTCGGCAGCGCGACGCGCCATCGCCGCAGGTGGATCGTTCCTGGCCACCGCAACTAGAGGAGAATGAAACATGGATGTTCGTTTTGACGACCGGGTCGCCATCGTCACCGGTGCTGGCGCCGGCCTCGGCCGGCAGCATGCGCTGCTGCTGGCTTCACGCGGCGCGAAGGTGGTGGTCAACGATCCGGGCGGATCGGTCGATGGCACCGGCGGCGCACACGCCGCGGCAGACCAGGTCGTGGCGGAAATCCGTGCTGCAGGCGGCGAGGCGGTGGCCAGCTATGCTTCGGTCGCCGAGGAGGAGGCTGCGCAGAGCATCATCGACACAGCGGTAAAGACGTGGGGCCGGCTGGATAGTCTGGTCTGCAACGCCGGCATCCTGCGCGACAAGGCGTTCAACAACATGGCAATGACGGACTATGAGTTCGTCAACCAGGTGCATCATTTTGGCACGGTCTATTGTGTCAAGGCGGCCTGGCCGATCATGCGCAAGCAGGCCTATGGCCGGATTGTCGTCACCACCTCAGGCTCCGGCACCGTCGGCAACTTCGGCCAGGCGAACTACGGGGCGGCGAAGATGGCGGTGAACGGGCTGATCAATGTGCTGCGGCACGAAGGGGCGAAGTACAACATCCGCTGCAACGCGATCTCCCCATCGGCCTATACCCGCATGACGGAATCGCTGTTGCCGCCAGACATCGCACCCTGGATGAAGCCGGAGCTGGTGTCCCCCGCGGTGGCATGGCTATGCAGCGAGGAGTGTGATCAGAACGGTGAGATCATCGCAGCCACCGCCGGCGGATTCGCCCGCGTGCAGTATTTTGTCACCGAAGGCCAGCAGTTCGATCCGGCCGAACCGGTCACCATCGAGATGGTGCGCGACAGCCTGGACAGGATCCGCGACCTTTCCACGGCCAAGCCCTACTTCGGCATGATGGGAAATGTGGTGGAGAAGCTGCGCGAGATGGGCAGGATCAAGTAGCGGCGGGCACGGCAGGGCAGAGGCCGAGGCGTTAGGGAAAGAAGAACAAGCGGGAGACGACGTCATGACAAAACCCTGGCTGGCTGCTGCGGCCATGTCGTTGCTGCTGACCGCTTCGCCGATCACGTTGACGCCGCTGAGCCTTTTGCAGGCCTGGGCGCAGAAAAGAGTCGTTGGCGTCACCGACATCGAGATCAAGGTCGGCCAGAGTGCCCCGTTCAGCGGGCCGGCCAGCGTCTATGGCCAGATCTCCACCGCCGAGGCCGACTACTTCAAGATGATCAATGAGCAAGGCGGCATCAATGGGCGCAAGATCAATCTGATCGCCCTCGACGACGGCTACAGCCCGCCGAAGACCATCGAGGTCGTCCGCCGGCTGATCGAGGAGGAGCAGGTGGCAATCCTGTTCCAGACCGTCGGCACCGCGCCCAATGCCGCCATTCGCCGCTATGTCAACCAGAAGAAGGTGCCCGACATCTGGCTGGGCTCCGGCGCGTCGATGTTCGTCACCGATCCCGCCGCCTATCCATGGAGCATTCCGTTCCAGCCAAGCTACCGGCTGGAGGGCCAGATGTATGCCAAGTACATCCTGGACAAGAAGCCGGCGGCAAAGATCGGCATTCTGTACCAGAATGACGACCTTGGGCGGGACTACGTGGCTGGGCTGAAGGACGGTCTGGGCGAGCGGTTCGACAAGATGGTGGTGAAAGCCTTGTCCTACGAGGTGACGGACCCGACCATCGACTCGCAGATCCTGCAACTGCAGGCGGCGGGTGCGGACCTGCTGTTCGATGCCAGTACGCCGAAGTTCTCCGCGATGGCAATCCGCAAGGTGGCGGACATCAACTGGCATCCGCTGCACATGATCGATTCCAACGGCGCGCTGGTAAAGCCGGCGTTGACGTCGGCTGGGCTGGACAAGTCGGTCGGCGTGATCACGGCGGAGTATCTGAAGGATCCCACCGATCCAGCCTGGCAGGACGACGCCGGGATGAAGGACTTCCAGGCTTGGCGGGCGAAGTATGCACCTGAGAGCGATCCGGCCAACCCGGTCTGGGCTTATGGCTACACCATGGCGCAGGCGCTGGTGGTGGTGCTGCGCCAGGCCGGGCAGGACCTGTCGCGAGAGAACATCATGCGCGCAGCCACCACCCTGCCGGAGACGACGACGCTGCCGATGGTGCTGCCGGGGATCAAGATCAGCACCAGCCCGACGGACTTTCGACCCATGAAGAGCATGCGGCTGGGTCAGTTCGACGGCAAGATGTATCGGTTGCTGCCGGAGTAGCCGTCTGCGGGCGGCGGCGGCAGGCCGGCTTCGGCAAAAGCCCTCACCGCATCGGACAGCGCAATATTCATCTCGAAAGCGGCGATTGCTTCTCCTGCAACGGCATCGAACGGGGCATGGCGGACGGCCTGGTCCAGCCGCTGCCGATAGCAGCTTTTGAAACCATCATGGTCATGGAGATCGGGGAATTGGTGGAAGCTGATGCCGGCGGCAACATCGCCCAGAGACATCGCCAGCCGGCGCCGCAGGACGCGGCCGCCATTCAGATCGCCCAAGTAACGGACATAGGCGTGCGCGACCAGGCCTTCGCCCGCTGAGGCAACGCGTGCGGCATAGGCGGCGCCGGCTTGCAGCAGAGGCAGCTTCTGCCCCGGCGCCAGCAGCCGCAGGTCCGCCTCGATCGCCGCCGAGCGCGCCAGCAAGGGATCGCCGAACGGGCCGGTGTCCAGGAGTTGATAGATCGGCAGCAGGTTGCGCAGCAGCAGTGCGACCCCGTAGCGGCTGGCACATCCGGCAATGATATCGGCGACGATGCCTGATCGTTCGGCGCGGCTGTGCAATGCCCCGGTCAATTGCTTGATGGCATCAAGGTCGCTCATGCCGGCAGCGGATCCGTCATGCTCGCCACCGCCTGCCCGACACCGGCCGTACGCAGCACATCCAGCGGCTGCAGCACACCGTCACGCTCGAAGTGCCAGAATATCCAGCCGTTGCAACTAGGGGCGTTCTGCACCAGCGCGCCCACCTTGTGGATCGAGCCGCGCAACTCTCCCGCGGTTACCGACCCGTCCGGCCCGACCACGGCGCTGACCCGGCGCTGGCGATCAAACAGGAAGGTGCCGGGGACGATTACCCCCTGTTCGACCAGGCTGCCGAATGGAATGCGCGCTGCCTCTCGCCTTGTCGGTTGCGCGGCCACGCCCTCTGGCGAGATTGCCCGGGTCCGCCGGACGCGGCCGATCGCCGCCTCGGCATAGGCGGGATGACGCTCGATGGCGATGAAGTGCCGGCGCAACCGCTTGGCCACCACCGCGGTGGTGCCGGTGCCGGCGAACGGATCCAGCACGACGTCGTCCTGGTGCGTGCTGGCCAGCAGCACGCGGTGCAGCAGCGCCTCGGGCTTCTGCGTCGGGTGCAGCTTCAGGCCCTGGTCATTGCGCAGCCGCTCTGGCCCGGTGCACAGCGGGATGAACCAGTCGCTGCGCATCTGGATGTCGTCGTTCAGCGACTTCATCGCCTGGTAGTTGAACCGGTAGCGGGAGTCCCGCCCCTTGGCGGCCCAGATCAGCGTTTCATGCGCATTGGTGAAGCGCCGGCCGCGGAAGTTGGGCATTGGGTTGGACTTGCGCCAGATCACGTCGTTCAGGATCCAGAATCCCAGATCCTGCAGGATGGCGCCGATGCGGAAGATGTTGTGGTAGGCGCCGATCACCCACAGGGTGCCGTCCTTGCGCAGCAGCCGCCGGCACTCCGTCAGCCAGCCGCGGGTGAAGGCGTCGTAGGAGGCGAAGTCGGTGAAACGGTCCCATTCCTCATCGACGCCGTCGACCAGGCTGTCGTCAGGCCGCCGTAGCTCCCCACGCAGTTGCAGATTGTATGGTGGGTCGGCGAACACGCAGTCGATCGAGGCGGCCGGCAACATGCGCATCAACTGCACACAGTCGCCCCGCAGGATCTGATCCAACGGCAACTCGTAAGAAAGGTCCAAGCCTGTATCAACCTCGATGGCGGCGTTGCTGTATCGTGACGGGGTGTCGGAAGTCACGTCAATCCGCAATCGCCGGAATCCACGATGGTCAGCGCCAGCCGTAGCTGTGCCACCGATCGGAACGCCTCCCGGTGGTGATGCGTTGGCCCCAGGCGGCGCAGCGCGTCGCGGTGCAGTGCGGTGGCATAGCCTGCATTGGCTTGCCAGCCATAGCCCGGAAACCGTGCGGCCAGCCGCGCCATCGCCCTGTCCCGCAGCACCTTGGCGACAATAGAGGCGGCGGCGATCGACAGGCACAGGCCGTCGCCGCCGACCACGCAGCGCACCGCACATCCCAGTTTCGGCGGGTAGTTGCCGTCGACCAGTGCGAGGTCCGGCGGGGCACCCAGGCGCGCCACCGCCCGGCGCATGGCCAGCATCGAAGCATGCAGGATGTTCAGCCGCAGGATCTCTGTCACGGACGCGGCGCCGACGCCGATCTCTGCGCGTGAGGTTTGCAACCCGATGAATGCCGCCATACGCTGATCGGCCGTCAGTTTCTTCGAGTCGTCCAGCATGGCGGCAAGTTCCGGGGCGGTGTCGGCGGGCAGTATGACCGCGGCGGCGACCACCGGCCCCGCAAGCGGTCCACGCCCGGCCTCATCGACACCGGCAACCCGCCTCCCCGCGGCTCGTTCCATTTCCAGACTCGGCATGCTCGGCCTGTAGCAGCCGCTGGCGAGTCGCGGAAGCTTCGCCAGGCAGTCTGGTATCGCCCATCAGCGAAAGGCATACGTCGGTTTGGCTTGAAGTGGCCGATTCACGCGGAGAAGCGCATGCAGCGCTTCTCCGCAATCGGACACTACGGCAGCAGCAAGCATTTCTTCGCTTTCCGCCGCGCCGCTGTTAAAACCCCAGCCATGAGCGCTATCGCCTCCATGACCGGCTTTGCCCGCACCGAAGGTGTGACGGACGGAATCAGTTGGACGTGGGAGCTGCGCAGCGTCAACGGCCGCACCCTGGAGCTGCGGTTCCGCCTGCCGAACGGGTGGGACAGCCTGGAGCCCGGCTGGCGCGACGCCGCCAGCAAGGTGCTGCGGCGCGGCAACGTGACCGCGAACCTGACCATCAAGCGGCAATCCGAGACCCGGCTGGAGCTTGATCCGGCGGCTCTGGAGCAGGTTCTGTCCATCGCCACCGACCTGCACCGGCGGATCCCCGGCAGCCCGCCGCCGTCGGCGGAGGCGCTGCTGTCGCTGCCGGGTGTGTTGCGTCAGGCCGCCGCCGACCAACAGGGCGAAAGACTCATTGCCGCCGCCGATGTGCATGCCGGATTTGCCGCTGCGCTGGCCGATCTGGCGGCCGCCCGCGCCGGCGAGGGTGCGCGTCTGGCCGCGGTGCTGCAGCGCCTGTTGCAGGAGATTGCAGCACTTTGTGCCACGGCCGCGGTTCAGGCCGCGGGCCAGCCGGCGGCCCAGCGGGCGCGGATGCTCGACAACCTGCAGACGTTGGTGCGCGAGACGCCCAACCTCTCCGAGGAGCGGATCGCGCAGGAGGTTGCGCTGCTGGCCAGCCGCTCCGACGTGCGTGAAGAGCTTGACCGGCTGTCCAGCCACATCGCCGCCGCCCACGAGCTGATGCGCGAGGCGAGTAACATTGGGCGCAAGCTGGATTTCCTGATCCAGGAATTCAATCGCGAGGCGAACACCCTGTGCAGCAAGTCGGCGTCCGCGGCACTGACCGGGACTGGGTTGAAGCTGAAGGCGGCGATCGAGCAGTTGCGGGAACAGGTGCAGAATATCGAATGACCGAGATAGCGCGCCGCGGGGTTTGCCTGGTGTTGTCGGCCCCGTCCGGGGCTGGCAAAACCGCCATCGCCGAAGCGCTGCTGGGCAGCGAACCGCTGCTTGAACGTTCGATCAGTGTGACCACGCGGTCCCGCCGTCCCGGTGAGGTTGACGGCGTGCACTACCATTTCCGTTCTGCTGCCGAGTTCCAGCAGGCCGTGGAAGACGATGCGCTGCTGGAATGGGCGCGTGTGTTGCAAGGCAGCCACGCATATGGCACGCCGCGTGCGCCGGTTGAAGCGGCGCTGGCGGCCGGCCGTGACGTGGTGTTCGACATTGACTGGCAGGGCCATCGGCAGTTACGTGCGAAACTTCCCTGCGATGTCGTCGGCGTTTTTGTGCTGCCGCCCGAGCTCTCGGCGTTGCGCGCGCGCCTGGTCGGGCGCGCGGGTGACAGGGGCGAGGAGATCGACCGGCGGATGCGGGTTGCCTGCGACGAGATGGTTCACTGGACCGAATTCGATCATGTTGTGATCAATGCCAATCTTGCCGCCGCAACTGAGACAATACGCGCGGTACTGCAGGCGGCCCGCTGCGCCACCCATCGTTTGAGTGGAATGCGGGATTTCGTCGACGGCTTGCGCTGATTGAGCGTAAGTATTGGCAACGTACAAGCAACAGAAATCGTACTGGAAAATTCACGAATTCAGTGCTGACAATACGCTTGGTTCCAATGTGGTCGTGATTCATATCAATCAATGATTCGAGATGCGCAGCGACATTAGGATCGCAAAGTCGTGAAGCTGCGTTGCGGTTTACTGTTTGCACAAAAGGTTTCGTATCACCCAAACACTACCCTAGTCGGGCAAGGATATTGCCGAACTGAGCATGATGATGTGATGTAACGAGAGGAGGAGCAGCCAACACACATGGCACGAGCCGCATTGGATCGCCCGACCAGACATCCAGCTTCCGAACCTGGCAGCGAACTTGTCCCCGTGCAGAGATGACAGCGACCCGGCGCATTTGGCCTTTTGCTGATGATATCTTTGATGTCACGACGACAATGACGTGGCTGGCTGTTTTAGTTCTGGCCGCCACCGCGTGGCTTGCGGCAGCCAACTTGGCTGATAAACCTGCGGCAAGCGCGCAGACCAGGCAGTTGCAAAGCGTTCAGTCCCGAGCGGAAACAGTTTTCTCAACCCTGAAGGAAGCCGAGACCGGACAGCGCGGATACCTGCTGACCGGCGACCTCGGTTACCTCAGGTCCTACATGCTGGCGCGCGAACGGCTGGACCGCGATCTGGCAAGCCTTGCCACAGCACCCATGTCGGGTGATCGGCGACACAGCCGGATGGACATCATCCGCGACCTGGCGGCAGCAAAGATGGTGGAGCTGCACCGGTCCGTGACGCTGCTGGAGGCTGGCATGACCGCGGCGGCGCTTGAGGTCGTGCGCACCAACGAGAGCAGGCGGACGATGGAGGCAATCCGAGCAGAGGTCGATGCCCTGGAGCTGGAAAGCATGACGCCGCTCGCCGTGGCCGCGGCCGAAGATGCATCACTCCCGAGTTGGGCGCCGGTGGTTGTGCTCGGCAAGGCGATCTTCGGCCTTGCAGCCGAAGCACCGGCCGGGTTCCAGACCCTCGCGGACACCATAGGGGCAGAGCATCGGTCTGCCATCAAGGCCGTGCTGGCACGGGCCGTTGACCCGGTGGAGCCTGATGACCACTACGCGTTTGAACACCGGTTGCAGCAAGGCGCCTGTCAGGACGTCTGGATCGCCGCCGCCGGGAAGGTGCTGTTCCAGCCTTATCCCGACGCGCCAGCCGGCCGGCGCCCAGTCCGCAGCTTCGGCATAGTCCGCGACATCTCTCGAACCAGACATCAGCAGGAGGATCAATATCAAGCTGGCTTGCTGCTGCGTACGATCGTCGAAGCCTCCTCTGGCCTGATCTACGCGAAGGATCTGCAGGGGCGGATGCTGCTGGCGAATGCATCGGTGATGAACCTGATCGGCAAGCCCTGGGATCAGGTGCGCGGGCGACGCGAATGATTGAACGATGTCTGGCGCAGAACTTGCGCGGGACGACAAGGATGGACTTCAGCAATTCGCAGGGGTTGGTTTGTGAAATCAAAGCCCCGTTGGCCGAGGTGGCGACCCTGGCCGAGGCCTCGGTGCTGCCGCGCGTCGGCCGGTTCTAGTGTGGGTCATGGTTCCGAAGTCCGCCATGCCGTGGATCAGCCGCCGTCGTGCGAGCAGCACGCCTGCGGCGTGACGCGGACTTCGGAACCATGATCCACACTAGAAGACAATGCTTTGCTAGTGTCCTGATCGGTTCGAAAGTTCGTTCGGTGCCGATCCACAGTGGGACGAACTTTCGAACCGGGACACTAGAGCAACATCAGCCTGACTGGTCTAGTCGGGCTGATAAAGTTGCTCGCGAAAACAATGGGCTAGACCGCGGTGACTGTTCCAGTCAGCCTAAAAGCGGTCTAGCCAATGGCCGCGCGTAGCGGGCCGCCGCAGCGCTTCCGGCACGGGATCAGGAACATGCGGCAATCGTGCGTATGGATGGCTCGCGGGTGCGTCGATCACCCGGTCGAACGCGGAGAGAGACTATTTCCGGTCTGCACTATCAGCCGGACGATGGTCTGGGAGAGCGGATGGATGCTGACCGGAAAACGTGTCCTGCTGGTCGAGGACGAAGCAATCATCATGATGATGCTGGAGGATTTTCTGGCTGAGCTAGGCTGTCAGGTGATCGCGACCGCCTCGCGGCTGGAAGAGGCGCTGGAAAAGGCCCGCGTTGTCAGTGCCGATGTGGCCGTCCTCGACGTCAACCTGGCAGGGCAGGTCAGCTATCCGGTCGCCGAGGTGCTGCGGACCCGCGCAATCCCATTCCTGTTTGCAACCGGCTATGGCACCGCCGGGCTGCCGGACGAACTCAGTGGCAGCTTTGTCCTCGGCAAGCCGTTCCTGCTGAGGCAGTTGGCGACCGCGCTGCAAAGTGTGACCGGGGATTGACCCGGATCTGTCAATACACCATTGCCATGCGGCCGAAGACGCGTGCCAGCCGTTCCGCCGGCACGCGCCTTCCGATCAGACCTTGGTGGGTACCGCCACCCCGGAGCTGCCTGGATAATCAGGTGTATTGCCCAGCACCATTGAACTGGCAGGCTGTACCGACGCTGCGCCGCAGGCGCCCGAAGTGGCTGCGGCAGATTGCCCACCAAGCGCCGGAAAGTCGGAGGCACTAAGTAGGTTGGTCCCGCTGGGCACGAACATGATCCCGTGCGGCGAGTTCAGGCCGGTTATGACCGGCGTCAGCGCACCCGTGGTGGGATCAAGCTGGTCAATCGCGTTGTCGCTGCCGACCGAGACGTAGATGTCGTTGGTATGCAGCCCGGTTACGTTGACTTTCAACACGTCGTTGGCGCCGCCGTTCGAGATGATGAACGTGCCCGAAGACGCCGTCGGAATAATCGCATCATCCAGGCCGGAGCTGCCGGCGGGCAGCGTTATGAAGCTGTTGGACTGCTGCGCGGTGCCGGGATGCGAGATGATCGTCAGCGAGGCGTCGTGGTCACTGGTCAGGATCAGCGACCCGTCCGACAAGGTCTTCAGCGAGTCCGGATCGGCAACCGGAAGCGGCTGGTTGGTTTGTCCGGTCACCAGGTTGGTGCCGGTATCGCCAAGCCGCAGGATGGATGTCGTCGTCAGCGTGCCGGACGGGTCGTTGCCGTTGTCCAGCATCTGCACCACGGAGTCCCCGGTGTTCGCGGGGTTGGTGTAGCTCTCGAACACCTTGCCGCCGCTGAACGCGACGTCGTCGTAACCGCGCGAGGAGTTCGCACCGGAGACATAGCCCGAATCGTAGGACAAGGGACTGCTGACGGTGTTGGTCTTCGGGTCGATCAGATAGAGGTTCGAGTTGGCATCTTGATTTTTCAGCGCGAAGACCTGACCGCTGACTGGGTCGAACTTCAGCCCGTCAACCGAGCCGGGCAGCGAGAACGTCGCCTGCACATTGCCCTGCATGTCATAGCGGACGATCGTGCTGCTGCCGCCATTGGCCAGCTTGCCGGTGCTGTCCGCACCGTTGCCATACTCGATCCAGATGGAGCCGTCGCCCATGGTGACAGAATCTGGCTGCGTCGCCCCACCGACCTCTGAACCGACGGCGAAGATGCTGGTCTGCAAGACGGTTGGATCATTGTTCGCACTGGGAACGAAATCCAGCCCGTGCGAGCCCGACAGCCCAGTGATCAGAGGAGTTTCAGCGCCGGTCTGCAGATCGACCTGGACAATTTCGGTGCCGACCGAGGCATAGGCGTCGCTGGTGTTCAAGCCAGAGACGGTATAGGCCTGAACCTGATCGGAAGTGGTGTTCGAAACGTAGAACGTGCCGGTGCTGGAGCTTGGAATGATCACGTCGTCCAACGACGTTCCGGCGGTCAGGGTGACGAACCGCTGGGACTGCGCGGCAGTGCCGGGATCGCTGATCACCGTGAAGGTCCGGTCGGCCTCGCTGGTCAACAGTAGGTCGCCATTCGGGGTGGACTTCAGTGAATCCGGGTCGCTGAGCGGGATCGGCTGATTGATCTGGCCGGTGGCGATGTTGGTGCCGGTGGCGCCGTCCGCCAGAATGTTGCTGGTGACTAACGTGCCGATCGGCTGGTCTCCGTTAGTCAGCCGCTGCACCACGGCATCCCCAGGGCCGGTCGGATTGGTATAGCTGAGGTAGACGCTGCCGTTCAGGAAAGCGATGTCGTCGTAGCCGCGCGTCGCGCTGGGCACGGCGTAGGGCAACGGCGCGCTGACGGTCCCTGTCGTGGGATCGATCAGGCTGAGCATCGAATTGCCATCCTGGTTCTGCAGGGCAAACACGATGCCGGTCGCCGGATCGATCTTCAGCCCGTCGGCTGAACCGGCAATCGTATAAGTGTTCTCGACCTGACCACTGAGGCTGTATTCCACGACGGTGCTGGATCCAGCGGCGCCGGTCGAATCCGCTCCGTTGCCGTATTCGATCCAGACTGCGTTGTTTCCTGTTGTCACCGAGTCGGGCTGCGTCTCGCCGCCGGTTCCGGTGGCGAAGACAGAACTGCTGTCGATAGTTGCCATTGGGACTATTCCTTGCCGATTTGGCTTCCGCCCGGCATCGCCGGTGGAAGAAGCACGGCGGCAGATCGCCCGGATTCATCTATGGCGATAGTTACAAGCCTGTGTATTGGCCCGACTTCGGAAGAACTTCATTTTCCCGCCACAGAACTTTAAACCATGGTAATACAACTTTCTTTTCTTATTAGACTGGAATGATATCGACTTCGTTCGTGCGCGCATAACGGAAGAGCGAAAGGTACGTTCCCTTGTGGCGCTTGTGCAAATTGGTAACGGACCATGCCGATTTTACGGGTTTATACCTTCAGCATCGGCAAAATCGACACGGCATCGTATAGGCTGCCATGATCCGGCGCAGCCGCCACCCAACATTGGAAAACTCGACCCCGCTATGGCAGCCCGCGCGGGTTCATGAATGCAGCGGCTAATCTGTTGGTCCGGACGTTCGTCACGTCCGGATCAACCTCTCTAGTATCGCCCATCAGAGAAGGGCGATACGTCGGTTTAGCTTGCAGTGGCCGATTCACGCGGCGAAGCGCGTGCAGCGCTTCTCTGCGATCGGGTACTAGCGTGCCAGCGGACGATACTTGATCCGATGCGGCTCGGTCGCCTCAGCGCCCAGGCGCCGCCGCTTGTCCTCCTCATAGGCCTGGAAGTTGCCCTCAAACCACTCAACGTGGCTGTCGCCTTCAAATGCCAGAATATGCGTCGCCAGACGGTCGAGAAACCAGCGGTCATGGCTGATGATGACGGCGCAGCCAGCGAACTCCGCCAACGCCTCCTCCAGCGCGCGCAGGGTGTCTACATCCAGGTCGTTGGTCGGCTCATCCAGCAGCAGCACGTTGTGCTCCACCTTCAGCATCTTCGCCAGGTGCACCCGGTTGCGCTCACCGCCGGACAGGATGCCGACCTTCTTCTGCTGGTCCGAACCCTTGAAGTTGAACGCGGCGACATAGGCCCGCGACTGCACCGCACGCTTGCCCAGGTAGATCACCTCCTCGCCGCCGCTGACCTCCTGCCAGACGGTCTTCTCGGCATCCAGTGTATCGCGCGATTGGTCGACGTAGCCCAGCTTCACCGTGTCGCCGATGCGCAGCGACCCGGCATCGGGCTGTTCCTGCCCGGTGATCATCCGAAACAGCGTCGTCTTGCCGGCGCCGTTCGGGCCGATCACGCCGACGATGCCGCCCGGCGGCAGCTTGAAGTCCAGACCGTCAATGAGGACGTTGTTGCCGTAGCCCTTGCGCAGGCCCTCGGCCTCAATGACGATGTTGCCCAGCCTGGGCCCCGGCGGAATCACGATCTCCGCCACGCCTGTGGCCAGTTCCTGCGACTTCTGCAGCATCTCCTCATACTTGGCGATACGTGCGCGGCTTTTGGTTTGCCTGGCGCGCGGCGACGCAGCGATCCACTCGGACTCGGCGGCCAGCGCGCGCTGGCGGGCACTCTCTTCCTTCTCCTCCTGCTGCAGCCGCTTGCGCTTCTGCTGCAGCCATGAGGAGTAGTTGCCCTCAAAGGGATAGCCCCGGCCGCGCTCCAGCTCCAGGATCCAGCCGGTGACGTTATCCAGGAAGTACCGATCGTGCGTGACCACCATCACCGTGCCGGCGTAGTCATGCAGCGTGCGTTCCAGCCAGGCCACGCTTTCCGCGTCCAGATGGTTGGTGGGCTCGTCCAGCAACAGCAGGTCCGGCTTCTCAAGCAGCAGCTTGCACAGCGCCACACGTCGTTTCTCGCCGCCCGACAGCCGCGCCACCGTGGCGTCCGCCGGCGGACAACGCAGCGCATCCAGGGCGATCTCTACCTTGCGATCGAGCTCCCACCCATCCTCGGCGTCGATCTTCTCCTGCAGGTCGCCCTGTTCCGCCAGCAGCTTGTTCATCTCCTCGTCGCCCATGGGTTCGGCGAACTGCAACGAGATTTCGTTAAACCGGTTCAGCGCGGCCTTCAGGTCGGCGAACGCCTCCTCGACATTCTCCCCCACCGTCTTGCTGGGATCCAGCGGGGGTTCCTGCGCCAGATAGCCGACAGTAGAGCCGGGCGCCGCCCACGCCTCGCCGCCATATTCCGTCTCCATCCCGGCCATGATCTTCATCAGGGTGGACTTGCCCGCGCCGTTCACGCCCAGGACGCCGATCTTCACCCCGGGCAGGAAGGAGAGGGTGATGCCCTTGAAGACCTCCCGCCCGCCGGCGAAGGCCTTCGTCAGCTCCTTCATCACATACACATACTGATAGCTCGCCATGATCTGTCGCTTCGCTGTCTAGAGTAGGTCTGATCGTGCGCGTCTGTCGCCGGGAGGGAATCAAGCTGTCAGCGCCGTGGTCCGGTAGAACGCAGTCAATGTTGTCGTGAAGCCGATGCTGGCGAGTGTCAGCGTATCGGCCTGCGTCAGGATGAGCGGTTCCTCCGGCCAGTTGCCGTCGATATTCCGGCGCAGCAGCTCCGCCTCGATCCGGGTACTCTGCACCGCCAGGATCTCCTGCACGCTTGGGATCGTCGTGTAGGCCCAGATATTGGCCCGTGTCTGCGCCTCGTTGCTTGGGGAGAGGATTTCGATCAGCAGCACCGCGTCAGAGACCATCAACCCTTGGGACGGCGGCGCACAGGTCACGCCCAGATCAGGCACTCGGAAATTGCGGTTGGACCGTACTCGAGGGACGATGCCCGGCTGACTGAGCAAACGGCAAGGACGGCCGCTCTCGAGCAGATGGTTGCCGATCTGCCGGCCAATTTCCCCCTGTAACGCGGCATGCGTCTCCGAGGCGGGGGCCATTGCTACTGGCTCGCCATCGACCAGTTGCCATGCCACGCCCGACGGGTCGGCTGCGTCCCAGGAGAGAAACTCCGGCAATGTCATCCGGGCAGGTGCGTGTTTGCGGAGTGCAACCATGAAAGCAGGATAACACGGCACCGATGGAATGTCGCCTTACGGCCACTGCTGGCGGACCGAATCAAACCGGCTTGGCGTGTTTGCCGCTTAACTGATGCGTCGGCCCTTCCTCATTCCGGCGCTGGCGGTCCAGCCGCGTCTCCCGCGACCAGGTGCGCTTGAGGTCATCGCGGATGTTGAACCGCAACCGGCCAAGGCCCTGCGTCTCCAGTTCGACGATATCACCGTCCATGAAGCTCGACAGGCCGCGATGATTGGTGCCGGTGGCAAGGATGTCGCCGGGCTCCAGCGTGTGGATCGAGGTCACCCACTCGATGCACCTGGCAATGCTGTGGGCCATGTCGTCGGTGTTGAACGACTGCTTCAGCTCCCCGTTGACCCACAGCCGGATCGGCAGCTTCTGTGGATCGGCGACCTCGTCCTTGGTGACCAGATACGGGCCGATCGGCGCGAACGTGTCACGCGACTTCATCTGGAAGAACACATTGCCGGCTGGTGGCAGGCCGCGTGCCGAACCGTCAATGAAGTTGATGTAGCCGAAGACGTGGTCCATCGCGCGGGCAGCCGGCACGTGGGTGGCGTGCTTGCCGATCACCACCGCCATCTCCGCCTCGCCCTCGAAGATCGTCGCCGGCACGTCGGGCAGCACCATCGTTTCGTCCGGCCCAATGATGGCATTGGCTGCCTTGTGGAAGGCGTTGATCGGCGCCGGGCTCGCCAGCGTGCCGTCCTCCATGTAGTTGACCGCCATGCAGACAATGTTACCGGGCCGGGGCAGCGGCGGGCGCAGGCGAACGTCAGCCAGCTTCCGGCCAGATCCTGCCGCTTCCGCCTCCAACTTGTCGCGGTAGTCGGCAAAGCGGGCAATCAGTCCGTTGATCAGATCGCCCGGCCCGACATGGGGAATATCCCTGACCACACCAGAGACGTCGTGGATCGTCTCGCCCTTGACCACACCTAGCTTGAAGTCGTCGAAAAATGCCAGCTTCATGATCGCCTCCCATCGCAGGCTTATTGCTTGTGAGGCAATCATAAGGCATTCCACCCCGGGGTGGAAACGCGCCCGGGATCACCCGCCGGTCAGATCCCGCAGCAACGGCATCGCATCGCGTGCAAACCACTCAATCTGCTCAGTTTTTTGCTCATAAGGGCCCAGCAGGTCCAGAATGACGTGCCGTACACCGGCGGCATGGAACGCGCGGATCCGCTCCGCCACCATCTGCGGCGTGCCAAGGGCGCAGTAGCGCTGGGCAGCACTGCGGAAGTCCATCGCATAGCGGACGCTCAGCGTCTCCGTCGCCCGGTCAAGCGCGGCCTCATAAGTGTGGTCTAGCCGGGTGAACAGCAGATGCCCGGTGCCGAACGGGATCGTTCCCCGTCCCGCCTGCTCCGCCGCCGCCTCGATCACCGTCAGGGCCATACGATACATTTCCGGCGTGATCACATAAGCCAGATACCCATCCCCCAGCCGCCCGGTGCGGCGCAACGCCGCCTCCTTACGGCCGCCGAACCAGATTGGTGGGCCGCCGGCCTGCCGCGGTGGCGGGTTCATCGGCACATCCTCGAAGGGGCCGTAGAAGCGGCCATGATGCGTCACCTTCTGGCCGGAGAAGAACTTCCGCAGCACCGTGACACCCTCCGCCAACCGAGCGCCGCGTTCGTTGTGCGGCACGTCGCAGGCGGCATACTCGCGGGGGAACTCTCCGCCGACGCCGACACCCAGGATCAGCCGGCCTTCGGTCAGGTGGTCCAGCGTCGTCACCTGCTTGGCCGCCGGGGTTGGATGCCGCAGCGGCAGCAGCAGCACCGAGGTGCCCAGCAGCAGCCGCCGGCTGACCATGGCGGCCTGGGCCAACTGCAGCAGCGGATCCAGGATAGCCACCGGAAACGATATGTGGTCGCCCACCCACAGTGAATCAAAACCGCTGTCGTCCACCAACCTGACCAGCTCCACCAGCTCGTCAATTCGTGGCAGCCAGGGCTGGTCCGCCGGCTCGGTCCGTCGGTGGATGGTCTGGATGCCGATGGACAGGCGGTTCTCCAGGGTCAGGGTCATGCGGCTTCTCCTTCTAGTGTCGTGGTTCCGAAGTTTGTAAGGCGGCTGGGTTGAGCACGACGAACTTCTGAACCGGGGCACTAGCCGCGATGTTGCAGCCGTCGGTCACCCAAGCCAAGCTGGGTTGACCAGCCATCAGCCAGGCCGGCTTGAATCGTCATCCAGAAGGACCGCCCATGCCCGATCTGATCGAGACCGTCGAAGACGGCATCGCCATCCTGACCCTGAACCGCCCGGAGAACCTGAACGCCCTGTCCGAGGAAATCCGCCTTGGTTTGCTGGAAGCCATCCAGCGGCTGGGCGAGGACGACGCTGTCGGCTGCATCGTGCTGACCGGGGCAGGGCGTGGCTTCTGCGCCGGCGGCGACGTCAAGACGATGGCGGGCCGCTCCGCCCGCGGGTTCGAGGAACGCGCCGCCGGCATCGCCCAGTCGGGCCGCATCCCGATGCTGATGCACACCACGCCCAAGGTGATCATCGGCATGATCAACGGCGTTGCGGTCGGCGCCGGCCTGTCCATGGCCGCTGCCTGCGACCTGCGCGTGGCGGCACGATCCGCCCGCTTCGGCACCGGCTTCATCAAGATCGGCCTGTCCGGCGACTGGGGGGGCACCTGGACCCTGACCCGCCTGGTCGGCACCGCGAAGGCGCGTGAGCTGTTCTTTACCGGCGACATGATTGGCGCCGAGGACGCCCTGCGCATCGGCCTGGTCAACCAGGTGGCGGACGACGCGGAGCTGCTGACCACCACGCTGGCTTTGGCCCGGCGCATCGCCAGCCTGCCGCGGGTCGGCCTGGCCTACACCAAGCGCAACCTGGCGGTCGCCGAGTCGGCGGATTTTGCCACATCACTGGATGTGGAAGCGTTCAACCAGGCGCGCTGCTCGCAAACCGAGGACCATCGCGAGGCCGTCCAGGCCTTCAAGGAGAAGCGCAAGCCGGTGTTCCACGGAAGCTGACCGATGCGCGTCCTGAACACCCTGCCGCAAGCCGACCTGCGCAGCACCGCTGCCTCGGCCATCGCCTCAGAGGCCGCCGGCTATGACGGGCTGCTGACGATGGAGAACAAGCACGACCCGTTCCTCGCGCACGCCATCGCAGCGGTGAACACCAGCCGTGTCGAACTTGGCACGTCCGTCGCCATCGCTTTCCCGCGCAGCCCGATGGTGGTGGCGAATGCCAGTTGGGACCTGCAGAACGCCTCCGGCGGCCGCTTTGTCCTGGGCATTGGGCCGCAGATCCGGCCGCATAACGAAAAGCGTTTCAGCGTGCCCTGGACCGCACCCGCACCCCGGCTGCGCGAATATGTCCACGCCCTGCGCGCGATCTGGACCAGTTGGCAGACCGGCGAGAAGCTCGACTTCCGTGGCCAGCACTACAGCTTCACCCTGATGCCGCCCTATTTCATGCCGCCATCAACTAGGCAGAAGATGGTGCCGATCACCCTGGCCGCCGTGGGCGAGCACTCGCTGCGGCTGGCCGGCGAGGTGGCCGACGGCGTGCGGCTGCACGGCTTCTGCACCCGCCGCTATATCGAGGAAGCCATTATCCCCCGCATCCAGGAGGGGATGTCCCGCACCGGCCGTGCCCGAGCGCATTTTGAGATCACTGGCGGCGGCTTCGTGGCCACCGGGCGGGACGCCGCTGCCACCGCCCGGGCCTTCGAGATCGTCCGCGGCCGGGTTGCCTTCTACGGCTCCACCCCCGGCTACTGGCCGGTGCTGGAGATGCACGGCCTGGGCGACCTGGGGCGAGAGCTGAACGCGATGTCGAAAGCCGGGAAATGGAACGAGATGTCCAGCCGGATCGCCGACGACGTGGTGCACCTGTTCGCCGCCGTCGGCACCCATGACGAGATTGCCGGCCGGATCGAGCAGCGCTTCGGCGGCGTCAGCGATGCGTTGAACCTGCGTGCCGATTCCTCCTCGGCCGGGGGCGACGTGCCGCCTGACGTGATCCAGCAGATCAAGCGCATCCGCATCTCATTCCAAGGCTACAAAACGGCCTGGTGAACGCCTTTGCCGCGCTGCCATCCCAGCCAGTCCACCACACCCTGGCCCATCACCAGCTCCAGATCCCGGCCCTTCAGCCAGGGCAGCTCCTCGGTGAACATCGTCACGCACTGGCGGTAGCTGCACGGCATCCGGGTGATGTCGGTGCCCCAGAAGAACCGCTCCGGTCCGAACGCATCGAAGATCCGCTGCAACCCGTCATGGACGTCGCGGAACGGATAGGCCTGCGCCGAGTAACCCGGTGCGCCCGTCGCCTTGATCGCGACGTTCGGCAGCCGCGCCAGCGGCAGCAGGTCGTCCAGGGTGGCGAAAGCCGCCTGACCCTGGGCAGATCGCACCAGCCCCAGATGGTCGACGATCAGTTTCAGATGCGGATGCCGCTCGGCGATCTGGCGGAACAGCGGCAGGAACCGCCACCCCATCGTCGCCACCGGCGTGCCCGCCGCCTCCGCCGCCGGCCACAGCCAGTCCATCGTGCCGTCCTCGTGCCAGGCCTCCTGCCCCTCGCGGGTCAGCGACCAGCGCAATCCCAGCATCCCCGGCTGCTGCTTCCATGTTTCGATCCGCTTGCGTTGCGATGGATCGTCCAACGGAAACCAGCCCAGGATACAGAACTTGTCCGGATACTGCTGCGCCGCCTCGACCGCCATCTCGTTCGAGCCGGGGTCCCAACTGGGCGGATGCAGCACAGCGCCGTTTACGCCGGCCTGTCCCATCTCCAGGATCAGCTCCTGCGCCGTGTAGACCGAGGTCTGGCGATGCTGCCCGCTGGGCTTGCCGCTGCCCCAGATATGCACCTGTGCGTCGATGATCAGCATGGGCGTCCTCCTTACCGCGTTTCCGTCAATGCTGGCCCCTTGCCCGGGCGGATGCAACCGGGCCAAACAGGGTCAGCGATGGAGGAGTGCTGGCGGTGCTGGATCGGGTCATGCTGACGAACGACGACGGGATCGACGCACCCGGTATGCAGGTGCTGGAGGAGATCGCCGCATCCATTGCCCGCGAGGTCTGGATCGTCGCCCCTGAACATGACCAGAGCGGCCAGTCCCACGCCATCAGCCTGCACCATGCCCTGCGCATCAGCGAACGCGGCCCCCGCCGCTATGGCATTACCGGTACTCCGGGCGACTGCGCGGCCATGGGCCTGTGCCACATCATGAAGGACGCGCCGCCGCAACTGGTGCTGTCCGGCGTCAACCGCGGCCTGAACCTCGGCATGGAGACAGTGTTCTCCGGGACAGTCGGCGGAGCGATGACGGCGATGATGCTGGGTGTCCCGGCCCTAGCGCTGAGCCAGGCGTTCAGCAAGCGCGAGGCCATCCCGTGGGACACCGCACGCACGCTGGGCGTGCCTGTGATCCGCCGGCTGCTGGCGATGGGCTGGAGCAAGAATGCCGTGCTGAACATAAACTTCCCGCCCATTCCAGCGGCCGAGGCCGGCCCGATGACCCTGGCCCGGCAAGGCGAGGGCGCCGTGGCCGGCATGCACGTCGAGACCCGGATCGATCCGCGCGGCATGGCGTATCACTGGCTGAACTTCAAACGCGGCGACATCCAGCAAGGTCCGGAGAGCGACTACAGCGCGTTGCGCGCCGGCAAGATCGTCGTCACCCCGCTGCGCTATGACCGCACCGACGATGAGGCCTACGGCGAACTCGCCGCCCATCTGCCCCGGTTCGGGATCTAAGCTTGCTTTACCTGAACGCCCAGCGCAGCGTCTGCGCGATGCCCAAGGTGGCACCGCGGACCAGCGGCACGCTCAGCAGCGGTGCGGACAGCCCGTGCATCCGCTGCGCCCAGACCGGCAGCAGGTCGACGCCGGCCTGCATCGTCAGCGCCTGAAGCGGCTCCGCCAGGCGCCGTGGTGCGGGTTGTCCCAGCACCAATCTGGCGACCTCTCGCGTGCGGGCGTCGCACAGCATCTGCGGCCGCATCGCCTTGATCAGCGCCTGCGCCTCGGTTCGGCTGCGCGGGATCGGATCGGCGCCCAAGGCAGCGGCAACCCGCTCCATCTCGGCGAAGTAGCGATCCTGGTCGGGCGTCGACATGCGCGGTTCGGCATAACGGATCCAGGCATCCAGGAAGCTGGTCGCCTCTGTCACATGCACCCATGCCAGCAGCGCGGGATCATTCGCGGCATAAGGCGTGCCATCCGGCAAGGTTCCCCGCACATGGCTGTGGATGCCGCGCACGCGGCCGATCATCGCCTCGGCTTCCGCCTTCCCGCCATAGGTGGTCAGGGCGATAAAGCGCGCGGTGCGCCGCAGCCGGCCATGCATGTCGGCCCGGAAGTTGGAGTGGTCCCAGACCCCGGCCAGAACCGCGGGATGCAGCATCTGCAGCAGCAGCCCTGTAACGCCACCCACCATCATTGAGGTCACATCGCCATGCACCCGCCACGCCACCGCGCCAGGACCGAACAGGCCGTCAGGACGCCGCACCACCGGTCGCTCCCCGCGGGAGCGGTCGTTAAAAACGGCGACCACTTCGGCGGCGATGGCATCCTTGATCGGCCGGGACAGCCGGGTGCGCAACGACAGCGAAGGAAACCCGCCGGCGGTCGGGTATGGCATCAGGCGCGCCCCGTTGCTGAGGTCGTGACGACGGGAAACCTATGGATCAAGAACGACATTGTGCAGCTTCAATAATGTATAGTCCCGGACGTTGCGCAAGCAGAGGCGCCGTGCAGGTACAAGCGCCTGCAACGGAGTGCCTTGCCGGCATCGCCAGCCATCCCGAGGTCGGGGTAAAAAAGTATGTTGTTGACCGGCCGGCAACGCCAAGGCGTGCATCAAGCCAGCACGAAAAATTCAGCACACATGTGGTTCAGTTGATGCGACGTTGTCCGCGGGCCGCTCAGCCGGCCGCCAGCGACCGGCTTTCGGCAATAAAGTGGAAAAACCGTCCGTTGAATGGCTTCAGCACTTCCAGTGTTGTCGCATGCGCCCGCGTCTTGATGTCCGAATCAAGCGAGGTATGGATCGCTTCCATATCGGCGAAGTCCATCTCCAGCACCATGACGATCGGAATGGCGCCGGTATCAGCCTCGCGTGTGCGCAGCACCCGCACGTCCTGAACCTGCGGGAAGCTTCGCCAGATCGGCTCCAGCCGCTCGTGCACCTGGGCAAAGAAGGCGTCCTCCCCACCCGATTCGATCACACCCTCAAAGACCGCAACGCGGGTCAGCATGACGGCAACTCCCAGTTGAAGGTTCGCGTATCACAGCAGTGACAGGTATCCGGCACCGGACCAGACCATCCGCCTGGCGTCAGACACCCAGAAACGCCTCCGCCTCCTTGACCACATCGGCCAGCGCGCCGTCCGAGAACGGCGAAACCAGACCGGCCGAATGCACCAGGTCCTGGAACGGAGCCGAGCCGCCGCGGGCACACAACGCGACATAGGCCGTCATCGCCGCGGCGTAATCCTGCCGCGATTTCACCCAGAACTGCATCGCGCAGCACTGCGCAAGCGTGTAGTCAATGTAGTAGAATGGCGAGCCGTAGATATGCGGCTTGGCCTGCCAACGGCCACCCTTGTTCAGGAACGCAAGGTCACCGTAGTCCGTCCACGGCATATACACCTTCTCCAGCCGCGCCCACATCGCATGCCGTTCGGCCGGTGAGGCCTCCGGCCGCGCGTAGACCTCGTGCTGGAAGTGGTCGACGCACACGCCATAGGGCAGGAACGCCAGCGCACCGATCAGGTGCATGCGGCGGAAGCGGTCCGCCGCCTTCTCGCCGACCAGCTTGCCGATGCCGGGGTGCGAGAGGAACTCCAGCCCCATGGAGTTGATCTCCGCCGCCTCCATCGTCGGCCAAAGGTAGTCGACGTTGGGTTGCCCGCGGCTCTCCCAGTTCTGGAAGGCGTGGCCCATCTCATGCGTGAACACGCCGATGTCGTGATGCGTGCCGTTGAAGTTGGCGAAGATGAACGGCACGCCCTGACTGGGGAACGAGGTGCAGAAGCCGCCGCCAGCCTTGCCCGGGCGGTTCTTCAGGTCCATGAAGCCGCCCTGGCTCATCAGCCGGTAGAATGCGGCCAGTCGCGGATCCATGCCGTCGAACATGTCCGCCGCAGCGTCCACCAGCATGTCGTGGTCGCCGGCAGGCTTGGGATTGCCGGCAGGATCGACCAGCGCCTCATCCCAGAAGCGCAGCCGGTCCCAGCCATTCATCGCCCGCCGCTGCTCCAGCAGCCGGCCGACCAGCGGCACAACATGGCGAACCACCTGCTCGCGGTAGCGCGCGACGTCCTGCGGCCCGTAATCCACTCGCCGCAGCCGCCGGTAGCCCAGCGGCGTGTAGGTCTCGAAGCCCAGCTTGCGGGCCATGCCGTGCCGCAGCTTCACCAGGCGGTCGTATAACTCATCCAGCGCCGCCGCGTTCGTCTCAAAGAACTGCCATCGCACCCGTTCGGCCTCATAGCGGGTCGGCCGGTGCGGATCCTCGACATACGGCCCCAGACCCGCGAGGTTGACGGTCTTGCCGTCGATCTGCAGCTTCGCCGACGCCAGCAGTTCCGTGTATTTGGCGGAGACCTGTGCCTCTTCTTCCAGATCGGGCTTAATGGCGGGATCGAAGGTGGTGACGTCGGTCTCCCACAGCCGCATCGCGTGGCTGCCCACCAGCGCGCCGACCGCCGCAGGGTCGGTATCGCCCAGCAGCCGCCGTTTCAGCGCCGTCTCAAGGTCCGCCGCCTCCGGGGCCAGGCTGTCGGCGTAGTCGCGATCGGCCTTCGCCGTTTCATCGGCGGTGTCCTGGGCGAACCGCAGATGCACCAGGGCCGACCAGGTCTCATAATGCCGCCGCAGCCCGTCCCAGTCGGCCAGCGCTGCCTGCAGATCCCCTTGGTCAAGCCGTCTGTTGATCCCCTGATAGGCCTCAGTGAGGCTGGCCTGCGTCGGCCGGGTCTCGCTGATGTCGCTGAAGCGCGGTGTCGCCATGTCGTTCATCTGGATGCCTCATTCCCCTGGAACTGGTGCCGCAACCGCGGCGGCGGCCAGCGTTCCCGCCGCCGCGCCGTCATCACGCTTGAACACCAGCTTCGACTCATGGAACGCCGCCACCGACGGACGGTGCGCGATGGAGACCAATGTCGTGTTCGGCAGCCGCTGTTTCAGCACGCGGTACACTTCCTCCTCGGCGTCCGGATCCAGGCTGGCGGTCGCCTCGTCAAGGAAGATCCAGTCCGGCTTGGCCAGCAGCGCGCGGGCCAGGGCAACGCGCTGCTGTTCGCCTCCCGACAGCCGCATCGGCCAGTTGTCGTCCTTCTGCACCCGGTCGCAAAGCTGCGGCAAGCCAGCGTCCGTCAGGGCCTGAGCGATCTCCTGCTCGGTGAACGCCTCGACGGCATGCGGATAGGTGATCACGTGCCGCAAGGTGCCCAGCGGGATATACGGCCGCTGCGGCAGGAAGAACGAGTTGGGCGGCACCGCGACCTGGCCATGGCCAAACGGCCAGATTCCCGCCAGTACCCGGAACAGGGTCGACTTGCCGGAGCCGGTGCGGCCGGTAATGACGATCGAATGCCCCGCGGTCAGCCGCAGATCCGCCTTGTCCAGCAGCTTGGTCCCGTCTGGCAGACTCATTGTCACGTCGCTCAGTGTCACCACGCCGGGCTGGCCCTGCATGTTGACAAATCCGCCGTTCGTTTCAGCCCGTGCCTTGACGATCGCTCGGTGGAACGTCGCCAGCCGTTCGACGATCGCCCGCCACTGCGCGATCTGGGCATACGAATCGACAAACCAGGACATCGAACCCTGCACCTGGGCGAACGCGCCCACCGTCTGCATCAACCCCCCCAGTTGCATGGCCCCGGCGAAGTAACGGGGGGCCGCGACGACGATGGGGAAGATCACCGCGACCTGCGCATAGCCGTTGACCAGAGAGTTCAGCAGCTTCGTCCGCCGCATGATCTGATACCAGTTCTCGATCACTTCAGCGAACCGCTCCCGCAGGGTCACCCCTTCTTCCTGCTCACCACTATACAGGGCGATGCTTTCGACATTCTCGCGTACCCGCATCAGGGCGTAGCGGAAGTCCGCTTCCACCCGCTGCTGGCGGAAGTTCAACAGCGACAGCGGCCGGCCGATCAGATGCGTCAAGGTCGTGCCGACCAGGGCATAGGCGAGTGCCACCCAAACCATATAGCCGGGGATCGGGATGCCGAACGCTTCGATCGCGCCGGAGAGCCCCCACAAGATGCCGACGAAACTGAACAGCGAGACGATGTTGGACAGCAGGTCCAACCCCATCGTCAGGGTGATCTGGGTGAAGTCGCGCAGATCCTCCGCCACGCGCTGATCCGGGTTGTCGGTGCCCACCGCGGCGCGGTCCGCGGTCAGGCTGATGTGGTAATAGGCGCGATCAGCCAGCCACTCGGTCAGGAACTGCCGCGTCAGCCAGCGGCGCCAGCGGATCTGCAGCAGTTGGTTCAGGTAGACCGAGTAGACCGCCAGCACGATGTGCACCGCGGCCACCTCGCAGAAACCCGGCATCAGGCCACTGTCGGTCTTGCGATACAGGAACAGCAGCTCCAGGAACGCGCGCCAGTCCTTGTCCTGCAGCGTATTGTAGAACTCCCGCCGCCAGAAGCTGAGCACCACGCTCAGCCCGACCAGCGTCAGGTTCATGGCGATGATAGCCAACAAAAGGCCGCGCGCGGACCACCGCTCTTCCGAGGTGACGAAATAGGGGCGGGCGAGCTGCCAGGCGTCTTTCAGGAAGGGTCCGATACCGCGCATATACGGGTCATCTCTCGCTGGAAGGAGGAATTTTCGCCTGCAAGGCGGCAAGCCAGGCGTCGACGCGCCTGCGGTTCACGCCAAGGTCGGAGTGGCCGTAGACGCTGCGGGAGTAGACAATCAGATCACTGCTGTCCGCGGCAAGCTTCCGCACCTGCACCATCACCAGGTCGGGGAAATTGAACACCAGGCTGCGGGCGACAAAATGTGCCTGAAGCCGGTCGCGGAACACCGCCGCCTGATAAGTACGTGGACTGCCGGCGGCCACGTCCAGGACCACAGCGAACAACTGGTCAGGCGGCAGGCCGAACACAGGGGTCACGACATCAGGCACGGGGGTGAAGCCGCCGGGTGCGGCCAGGGCGGTATTGGGGCTGGCGGGGCGGACGATGTGCGCGACATCCATCACCTGCGGCGTCGGCAAACCTTCCGCCGCTGGAAATCCACAGGCGGGCAGCACCAGGCCGATCAGCCAGGCGAGCGGGTTCATCTGGCATAAGCGGGCATCATTCTGTTTGTGATGCCCGGAAAGCCGCCAGGCGGCAAGTCATTTGCGCCGGGCCAACGCCACATGACGGAATGAAGAGCGGTTGCGCATGCGTCACTTGCCGGCCGCCTTGCTCACCCGACGTTCGCCTCAGCCCCAGCGGGCGGCGGCAGCGTCATCCGCCCCTCGCGCATCCACCCAGGCGCCGGTGCCATCGGCAAAGTCCTCGCGCTTCCAGAACGGCGCCTTGGTCTTGAGCCAGTCGATCAGGAACGCCGTGGCGTCCAGAGCAGCCTGCCGATGCGCCGAGGCCGCGACGACCAGCACGATGTTCTGCCCGGGCCGCAGCGTGCCGACGCGGTGGATGACGGTGCATCCCAGCAACGGCCAGCGCGCGTCCGCCCGCTCGACAATTTCGCCGATCGCCCGCTCGGTCATGCCCGGATAGTGCTCGAGCGTCATGCCGGTCACGGACGCACCGGCATGTTTGGCGTCCGCCCGCACGGTGCCAACGAAGCAGCCGATGCCGCCGATGTCGGTGCGTCCGGCGGTCAGTGCGGCGAGTTCCGCGCCGATGTCGAAATCCTCAGTCTGGACCTTTATACAAGCCATGCTGACCCACTGCCGGTGTGTTGTTTGCGTAGAACACAAAATGAGGGCGCAACCCCGGAGCGGCGCGCGCTTCGCCGCGTGCATCGGCCACTTCACAGCAAACCAGGGTAGCGCCATACAACGGTTGACGATCCTAGCCGGGCACGCGCCGTCTGTCATGCGGCCGATCCGGCGGACCGCTCGGTGGCTTGTCAGAAATGAACGTCCGCACTATCGACAGGAACCGGCCGGCCCGATGCGTCCAGTCCCCCTGCGCAGCCGGTGACGACGGCTGACACAGAACACGGAACCGGAAGCATGCATCGTCTGGCTGATCAATGAACACGGCGACACTTAGAGCGTGATCCGCGGAGGTGGCATCACACGGAGCGGTGAATCACGCGATCAAACAACGAGTTAGAAGGGAGTCGGTGAGCCAATGCGAACGGACACCGCTCTAGACATGGATGAGGTTCGGCTGCGGCGAGAGATCGTCGAGCAGGCAAGGCGGATGAATGCGTTGGGAATCAACCAAGGCACGTCGGGCAACATCTCGGTGCGCTGCGGCGGCACAATGCTGATTACGCCCTCGGCGACGCCTTATGACGAAATGCAGCCGCACGACATCGCCGCGATGCCGATTGCGCTCGCTGACGGGGCATGGTCCGGGCCTCGCAAACCCTCCAGCGAGTGGCGCTTTCATCTTGGCATCCTGCGCGGCCGGCCGGAGGCGAACGCGGTTGTCCATACCCACGCGACCTATTGCACGACGCTGGCCATCCTGCGCCGCAATATTCCGCCCATACACTACATGATGGCGGCGTTCGGGGGCACCGACATCCGGTGTGCGCCCTATGCCACGTTCGGATCGGCTGAGCTGGCAGCCCATGCGCTGACCGCGCTGGCCGGCCGCGACGCCTGCCTGCTGGCCAATCACGGCATGATCGTGGTCGGACCGACGCTGGCCCGAGCGATGTGGCTGGCGGTCGAGCTGGAGACGCTGGCCCGGCAGTACTGCCTGAGCCTGCAACTTGGCGAACCGGCGCTGCTGACCGACGCGGAGGTTGCCGACGCCGCGCGCAGCTTTGCCGACTATGGCCTGCACGACCGTGGAACGACCTGAAAGGTTTGGCATGAAGGGTGTCGCGATCGGCGTTGATCTGGGCACCTCCGGCATCCGGGTGGCGCTGGTCAATGCTGAACGCGAGGCGGTCGCGCTGGCGGCGATGCCGATCGAGATGGAGCGGCGCAGGACGCCCTCGGCATGGTGGCTGGCCTTGCGGCGAGCGATCGGCGAGCTGGGCCGCCAGACCAGCCTGTGCGACGTCTCGGCGATCGCGGTCAACGGCACCAGCGGCAGTGTATTGCCGGCCGACCGCGGCGGCCGTCCGCTGGCGCCTGCCAGCCTGTACAACAATCAAGCCGATCCGGCGCATGTCCAACTGGTCGAGCGGGTCGCGCCATCGGACAGCCCGGCACGCGGCGCCTCTTCGCCGCTGGCACGCGTCCTGGCGTGGCGGGGGACCAAAGATCTGGCGCACGTGCTGCACGAAGCGGACTGGATCGCCGGACGTCTGTGTGGCCGCTTCGGCCGCAGCGACTGGAACAACGCGCTGAAGACGGGGTTCGATCCGGCAATCCCGGGCTGGCCGGACTGGCTCTCCACACTCGACCTTGATCCAGCCCTGCTGCCCGAGGTCCTTGCCCCCGGCGCGCCGCTGGGCCGCCTTGACCCCCAGGCTGCCGCAGATCTGGGCCTGCCGCCGGATGTCCAGGTGGCGGCCGGGACAACGGACGGCTGCGCCGCCTTCCTGGCAACCGGTGCGGCGGAAGAGGGTGAGGCGGTGACCTCGGTGGGCACGACACTGACGTTGAAGCTGCTGTCGCCACGGCCGGTGCGGGCACCGCAATACGGCATCTACAGTCACCGGATCGGCTCGTTGTGGCTGCCCGGCGGTGCATCAAACAGCGGCGGCAGGGCGCTTGCCCGGCACTTCCCGCCCGAGCGGCTGGCGGAGATCAGCAGGGGGATTGATCCGGCGGCGGCCTCCGGGCTGGACTACTATCCGTTGCCGTGTGCGGGCGAACGCTTTCCCGTCGCCGACCCGGAGATGGAGCCACGTGAGACGCCACGCCCGCCAGATGACGGCGCCTTCCTGCACGGATTGCTTGAGGGGATCGCGCGGATCGAGGCACTGGGATATCAGCGGCTGGCGGAACTAGGTGCACCACCGGCCCGGGCGGTCTTCACCGTCGGCGGCGGTGCGGGTAACGGTGCCTGGACGGCAATCCGTGCACGCGTTCTTGCCGTGCCATTGCGTCAGCCTCGTTCCTCTGATGCGGCGGTGGGGACGGCGGGGCTGGCGCTGGGGCTGTAAGCGGTTTGCACAGCGACGAACCGGATCTGCCACTTCGTCGCTGACATCGATGCGTCGCCCAGACCTTGCGCTGGGCAAACGCCGGTCATGGACGCTCAGGCAGGCGCGCCCTGGCCGGGAAGCAGATCGTGCACCGCAGTCCCGGTGCGTTGTCGCTCAGGTCCAGTGTGGCGTCGTGCAATCCGGCAACCGCCGCCACCAGACTTAGCCCCAGACCGTTGCCGGGCGCGGTCCGGCTCGTCTCCAGGCGATAGAAGCGCTGAAGTATCTTCTTGTGATACTGCGCCGGAACGCCTGGACCAGTATCGGCAACGACAACCTGCGTCGCGTGTCCGCTCGCCTCCGCCGTGATGGACAGGGTCGCCCCGGGCTGCGAATGGCCAATCGCGTTGTCGATGAGGTTGGCGAACAACTGCGTCAGCAGCTCGCGGTCCCCGTCCACCCATAGCCTGGGCATGATGCCGGCCCGCATCGTCTGCGTCTTCTCCTCCGCCACCGGTAGATAGGCCTCCAATAGGGCTTCCAGCAGCTCACTCAGCGCCACCGGGCGAAAACCGGAGCGGCGTGTGCCCGCTTCGATCTGGGCGATCCGCAGCAGCGCCCCGAAGGTCTCAAGAATGGCATCCGCATTGGCGATCGCGCCATCCAGTGCTGCGATCAATCCCTCAGTCGTATTCTCCCGCGTCCTGGCCAGCTCCAGCCGCTGGCGCAGCCGGGTCAGCGGCGTCCGCAGATCGTGCGCGATGTCGCTTGAGACCTGCTGCAGCCCCAGCATCAGGTCCTGGATCCGATCCAGCATTGCATTCAGGCTGGTGCTCAGGTGGTCGAACTCATCGTCTGTGCCACGCAATGTCATCCGCTGGCTGAGGTCGCCTGCCATGATGGCCCGGCTCGCGCGGCTGACCGTCTCGACCCGCCGCAATACACCAAAGCTCATGACCAGGCCGCCGGACAACGCCAGTATCACGCTGGCCCCAAGTCCCAACAGGAAGGTGCGGGCAACCACCTCTCGCACCTCCCTAAGCTGATAGTCGCTGATCCCGACAAACAGGTAGCCGCCATCGGGCAGCACGACGCCGCGGCCTCGTACCCCGCCAAGGCCCGGCCGATCCACTGCCCGGCCAGCCTGCAACGAACGCGCACCTGCGACCGACTGCAGCCTGGTCATGTTGCCAGCCAATATCCGGCCCGCCGTATCCTGCAGCAGGTAATACAGGCCGGGCGAGCGGACCGTCAGCCCGTCGATCACCCGCCGCAACGCCCCGGTGTCCTGCCCGCCAGCGTCCGCCTGCACCTCCGCCAGCTCATTGGCCACCGTCTCGTCAAGCTGCTGCGCCATGAAACGGGTGACGGAAAGGGCAACGATCGCAAATAATATCATGCCCGAGAGCGCGAACATGGCCGCATACAGGATGGTCAGTCGGAAGCTGGAGGTGCGAAGCGGCCTAGGCAGGCGCACGAAGACAATACCCGCTGCCACGCACGGTCTGAATCAGCTCGGTGCGGCCGCGGTCCACCTTGCCGCGCAGCCGGCTGACGTGACTTTCAACCAAGCTGGTTCTTGGATCGAAATGGAAACCCCAGATGTTCTCCAGCAACATGGTTCGGGTCACAACCTGCCCGGCGTGCTTCATCAGGTATTCCAGCAAGGCATATTCCCTCGGCTGCAGTTCAACCTCCTCACCGCCGCGGCGTACCACGCGGGTCAGCAGGTTAAGCTCCAGGTCGGCCACACGCAGCATTGTCTCCGGCGCCGTACGTTGCGGCCGGCGGCCCAGGGCGTTCACGCGCGCGGCAAGTTCGATGAAGGCGAACGGCTTGGTCAGGTAATCGTCGCCGCCGGCGTTCAGGCCGACGACCCGATCGTCGATGCCGCCCATGGTGGTCAGAAACAGCACAGGCGCGGTGATCCCGCTGGTCCGCAGCGTGCGAACCACCGCCAGGCCATCCAGGCCTGGCAGCATTCGGTCCACGATCAGCAGATCCCAAAGTTCCGCGGCTGCCCGCAACAATCCCGCGCGCCCATCCGCCGCCACCTGCAGGTCATGCCCCTCGCCTTGCAGGCCAACAACCACGTATTCAGCCGTTTCTTGATCGTCTTCAATCAGAAGGATACGCACGGCGCTCATCCTAATCCGGCCGCATGCCACCGCGCCTGGCCTGAGTCGTCAACTTGTCGATTGCGAAGGTTCTCGCCAGCTTCCGCCAAGGCGGCGTGAGCCACGATGACGGCATGCAGAAGACGGACCATGCATGTTGCGACGCCGGCTGATCGTCACGTTGTCATGCCTGGTCCTGCTCTGTCTGCTGCTGACGGCCTGTGCCGCCCCGGCCGCGCTGCCGCTGCCGACACGTCCAGCCCTGGCGGAGCGGTTGGGCGAGCTGAATCATGATCAGATCAACACCACCCAACCCCTCAGTATTGCCCAGGTCACCCTGCTGGCAGTACGTAACAACCCTGATCTTCGGGCGGTGCGTGCGCAGCGTGGGGTGGCGCAGGCGCAGGTGCTGCAGGCCGGGCTGCTGCCCAATCCGCAGGTCAGTGCCGCCTTCCTGCCGCTGGTCGCCGGCTTCGGCACAACCCCAGCCTGGAACGCCAGCATCAGCCAGGACATCCGCGCGTTGATCACGTTGTCAAGCAACCGTGCGGCGGCCCGCGCCAGTGCCGGTCAGGTGGATGCGCAGATCCTCTGGCAGGAGTGGCAGATCATCGGCCAGGCCAGGCTTCTCGCCATCGACATCATTGAGACAGGCCGGCTTGCCAGCCTGCTGGTGCAGAACCGCGAGTTGCTTGCGGCACGCTACGAGAAGTCACGCCGGGCGGTTGCCGCCGGCAACGAAACGCTGACCGGTGCTGCTCCTGACCTGGCGGCCCTGCAGGCGATCACCACTCAGATCAACGACGTGCGACGCCAACTGCTGGCGCACCGGCATCAGCTAAACGCGCTGCTGGGTCTGGCGCCCGAGGCCGAAGTGGCGCTGCAGCCTGTGCCGGCCATACCGCCCTGGGATCCACAGGCGGTGGCAAGGGCGTTGCCGACACTGGCACAGCGCCGACCGGACCTGGTGGCACTGCAGCTTGGCTACCGCGCGCAGAGTGCCAAGCTGCGAACAGCCATACTGTCGCGTTTTCCTGCCCTGACACTCGGCGCCGGCGGCGGCAGCGATAATGCCAACGTACGCAACTTCGGCCCGCAGATCTCGCTGGAGCTGCCGATCTTCAACCAGAACCAAGGCAACGTCGCGATCGAGACGGCAACCCGCCAGCAGTTGCACGATGAGTATGTCGCGCGGCTGACTGCCGCCGTCGGTCAGGTCCGCGCCATGACCGCCGAGATCGACCAGCTTTCAGGCCAGCTTCGGGCCGTGCGGGGCGACCTGTCGGCCACCGCGCGCGTCGCCGCTAAAGCCGAGGCCGCATTCGCGGCCGGCAATCTCGATGAACGCGGCTATGTCGACCTGGTCGCCGCGCGCCTGACCAAGCAACAGGAGGTCATCATGATTGAGCAGTCGCTGCTGGATCAGCAGGCCGCCATTGCCACCCTGATCGGAACCGGCATGCCTCCGATCACCATTCCTGCGGCCGACCCGGCGCCATGAGCCGCCGCTGGCTTGCTGCTGGTCTGCTCTGCTGCACGCTGACCGGTGCGGCATGCGCCGATGAGCCAGCCACTGTGGCGGTGCAGACCCAGATACCCCGTCAGGGCAACGTCCCCGACCTCATAACCGCCTATGGTTCGGCTGCACCCGCGCTCGACGGCGGCATGACGCTCAGCTTGCAGCAGGACGGGCGCGTCCTCGGGATAGTCGTTACTCCGGGTGAGCGAGTCCGTGCCGGTCAGCGGCTGCTGGATTTCGCTGCTTCCGCCGCCGCGGTCGCGGCCTATCAGCAGGCGGTCAGCGGGCTGACCGCGGCTCGCCAGCAGCGGATGCATGCTGCCCAACTGCTGGGCCAGCAGTTGGCGACGCGGGATCAACTGGCGCAGGCTGACAAGGCGGTGGCCGATGCGCAGGCCACCCTCGACGCGCTGCGCCGCGACGACGGCGACCGGCCATCCCGGACGCTCACCGCCCCGTTCGACGGCATCATCGCAACGATACCGGTTGCGCAGGGCGACCGCGTGCCGTCGGGTGGTGCTTTGATGACAATTACCCGGCTCGACGGACTGGTGGTGACCGTCGGCGTAGAACCGAGCGTCCGACCGCGTGTCCGATCCGGCGAGAGCGTCCACCTGCAGCCGCTGTCTGACGGACCGGCACTCGATGGTCAGATCCTGCGAGTCGACGCCATATTGAACCCGCGGACCCGCCTGGTCGATGCCGACGTCTCGGTGCCGGCCGGCATGGTCATCGTCGGCGAGGCATTCCGCGCCGACATCACGGTGGGCGAGCTGACCGGCTGGATCGTGCCGCATGATGCGGTCCTGAGCGACGCCAAGGGTAGCTACCTGTTTCAGGTTGCCGATGGCAAGGCGGTGCGCGTTGCTGTCCAGCCGGCCGGCTCCGCCGGGCCAGACGATGTGATCCAAGGTGCGCTTGATCCGAAGCTTCCGCTTGTCGTGGCGGGCAACTACCAGCTTACCGACAACACCCCGGTCCGCACCGGCGAGGCCAAACCGACGCCCGCTGCCGGGGCCGCTGCAAAGCCAGCGGATCAGGCTCAATGAGCTTCGCGAGCTTCATCGGCCGGCATGCCCGCTCCATCGTCCTTCTGGCGGTCGCATTGGCCATCGGCGGTGCCGTCGCCGCTGTCGCTCTGCCGGTCGGACTGTTCCCGCAGGTTTCATTCCCACGCGTTGTCGTCGACATCGACGCCGGCAGCCGGCCGGCGGAGCAGATGGCGCTGGTGGTCACCCGTCCCGCCGAGGAAGCCATTCGCGGCATTCCCGGCGTGCTGAATGTACGCTCTGCCAGCTCTCGCGGCACGGCGCAGATCTCGGTGGACTTCGGCTGGGGCCGCGACATGGTCAGCAGCACGCTGCTGATCGACGCTGCCATCGCGCAGATCCTGCCGACGCTTCCGCCCGGCACCAGCTACAACGTCCGGCGGATGGACCCCACGGTATTCCCGATCATCTCCTACGCGCTGCTGTCCGACACCTCCTCCTCTGTCGCGCTGCATGACCTGGCACAGTTCCAGATCGTCCCGCTGCTGTCCTCGTTCCCGGGGCTGGCGCGGGTTGCCGTCCAGGGCGGCGATACCGCCGAGGTGGAGGTGCTGGCGGACCCGCACCGCCTGGCTTCCTATGGCCTGGCAATGACCGACCTGTCCGGCGCCCTGGCCAGCGGCAACGTGCTGCAAGCGGTCGGCCAGTTGCAGGACAACCACAAGCTCTACCTGGTCACCGCCAATCACAGCATCACAACTGCCACGGCGGTCGGCGATGCCGTGCTGCGCGCTGACCCGAACGGCGTGGTTCGGGTGCGGGACGTCGCCAGTGTGCGGAACGGCGTCGTGCCGCAATGGATCCGGGTTGTGGAGGACGGCAAACCCGCCGTGCTGTTCAATGTCTATGAACAGCCAGACGGTAACGCAGTGCAGATCGCCCGCTCAGTGCAGGGCAGGCTGGCGGCGTTCCACCTTCCCCCCGGGGTGCGCATGGTCAACTGGTACGACCAGAGCGAGCTGGTAACGCAGTCGGCAGGCAGCGTGCGTGATGCCGTACTGATCGGACTGGCGCTGGCTGCGCTGGTGCTGATCCTGTTCCTGCGCAGTTGGCGCGTGACGCTGGTCGCCGTGCTGGTGGTGCCTGCCACCCTGGCTGCCTCGGTCCTGGTGCTCAGCATCCTGGGCATGAGCTTCAACATCATGACACTGGGCGGCATCGCCGCCGCGGTGGGGCTGCTGATCGACGACGTCATCGTCATGGTCGAGCACATCGCCCGGCGGGCTGGTGCGGCGACGGCGCACCGCCAACCTGCCGGCCGCGCCGCCGTGCTGCCCGCCAGCCAGGAGTTCCTGCGGCCGCTGACCGGCTCCAGCCTCGCCACACTGATCGTGTTCGTGCCGCTGAGCTTCCTGAGCGGGGTGACCGGTGCATTCTCTCAGGCACTGTCGATCACGATGGCCGCGGCGCTGGCGATCTCCTACCTGATGACCGCGTTCGTCGTGCCGGTGCTAGCTGCCCATCTGGTCGATTTCGACCGCTGGCGTGATCCGGGCAGTGCCGGCGACGGCTGGCTGGCCCGCCGGCACGGCTGGCTGCTCGGCACTCTGTTCAGGCGGCCGTGGCTGGCGCTTTTCGTCCTGCTGCCGTTGCTGGCCGCCGGCTGGTTCGCCTATGGCGCCGTTCCCACCGGCTTCATGCCAGAGGTGGACGAGGGCGGCTTCGTGATGGACTACTACACCCCACCGGGCACATCGCTGACCGAAACTGGCCGCGAAGTGGCGGAAGTCGACGCGCTGCTGCTTGCCACACCCGAAGTGGCGACATTCTCCCGCCGGCTTGGCACCGGACTTGGCGGCGACCTGGCCGAAAGTTACCACGGCGACTATTTCGTACGCCTGAAGCCTGGCCATGCGCGCACCACCCCCGATGTCATGGCCGCGGTGCTGGCCGAGGTGCAGGCCAGGGTGCCAGGGGTGCAGGTCGAACTGGCGCAGTTGATGGAGGACCTGATCGGCGACCTGACCGCGGTGCCGCAGCCGATCGAGATCCAGCTATACGCTACGGACCCGTCCGCATTGATCCCGCAAGCGCAGAAGGTCGCCGACGCGATCAGCAAGGTCAACGGCGTTGTCGAGGTCAAAAGCGGCGTCAAGTTGGCTGGCGACGCGCTGGACCTGCGGATCGACCCGGTGCGCGCCGGGCTGGAGGGCGTAGTGCCGGACGATGTCTCCCGCGCCGTGGCGACCGCATTGACCGGGGCGGTGGCAACCCAGTTGCCGCAAACCACAAAGACAGTCGGCGTGCGGGTGCGGCTGCCCGACGCATTGGAACTGCGGGCGCAACAGTTGGCCGACCTGCCGATCCGCGCGGCGGACGGCCATGTGTTTCCGCTGCAACGGGTCGCCAGCCTGGTTCCGGTGACCGGTCAGCCCGAGATCTCCCGCGACAACCTGCAGCCAATGATTGCGGTCACCGGGCGGATCGAGGGCCGCGGCATCGGTGCGGCCGTGGCCGACGTGGTGCACGTCCTGGGGCAACCGGCGATGCTGGGTCCGGGTGTGCGCTTCCAATTGGGCGGCCTGTATCAGCAGCAGCAGATCGCCTTCGCGGGGCTGCTGCGGGTGTTCGCGGCGGCCTTGGTCGCCGAGTTCGTCCTGCTGCTGTTCCTGTATGAGCGGCTTTGGCTGCCGGTGATCATCATCGCCTGTGCCTTGCTGTCCACCACTGCAGTGTTCACAGCACTCTGGCTGACCGGGGTCGCGCTCAACATCACGGCGTTGATGGGAATGACGATGATCATCGGCATCGGCACGGAGATGGCGATCTTCTACGTCTCGGAGTATACGGAGCTGGCTCAAACGATGGATCCGCGGCGGGCCTTGCAGGAGGCAAGCCGCAACCGGCTGCGCCCGATCACCATGACCACCCTGGCCGCGATCCTGACCTTGATGCCGCTGGCTTTGGCACTGGGTCAGGGTGCGGCCATCCAGCAGCCGCTGGCGATCTCCATCATTGCGGGACTGCTGGTGCAGTTTCCGCTGGTTTTGCTGCTGATGCCGGTGCTGATCGGCTTCACGCTACGTGGCGATCTGGACAGCGCCGCGCCCAAGCCAGGCGACGCGGGCGTTCCCGCTCCTTAGCTCTCGTTCGCTGGACAGAACCAACCCGGCGGCGGCCCAGCACTACGTCCCGAGCAGCTCCGGCACAAAGATGTCCTCGCAGGTCAGCCGCCGCTTCGACAGACCCTGTTCAAAGAAGTAGCGCAGGTAGGTGTCGATCGTCTTGCGGTTCGCCTCGACACCGTACGGCCACCAGTCGTCCGGGAACAATCGACGGTTTTCGTCAATCAACGGCGTAAATCTTGGCACCATGACGATTATGTTGTCTTCCATCCGGGCATGGAGTCTTTCGGTTAAGACGTCGTTTGGCGGTCGATACCGGCACGCTGGACGGGCTCAAGATTAAGTCGGTTCAAGCTCATGATTGGTCACGAGCCGACCCACGATCCGCCCAACCATATATAATAAACGTATTTACTATAGACTGGTTCCCTGGTCCGACGCAGGTGCTGCATTGGGGAACCGCGCTCCCCGGCGCGACGGGACGCGGCTACCATACCGCGGCATGAGCAACAACACGCACGCGATCGCGGATCTGTTTGACACCGTCTCCCTCGGCGCGCCGGAAAATGCTGTTGGGTTCGTGCTGTGGCGCGTCGTCCATCGCTATCAGAGAGCGGTTGACGATGCTCTCATCTCGCTGGACCTGACCCACCTGCAGTTCATGACGCTGGTGATGGCCGCTTGGCTGGGGCGGTCAGGCGAGGCGGTGACGCAGTCCGAGCTCGCGCGGTTCGGCAGTGTGCATCCGATGCAGGTCTCGCTCATGCTGAAGACCCTGCAGGGCAAGGGCATGGTGACTCGGACGCGCAGCCCATCCGACATACGCGCCAAGTGCGTCGAGGTGACCGCGTCCGGGCTGACGGTGCTGCGCCGCGCGCTGCCGATGGTCATCGAGGTGCAGCGGCGGCTCTTCTGCGAGGAGGGCAGGGTGGGCGGCGGCCTGCTCTCTGCCCTGCTGCGCGTGGATGATGAGCATACTGGTGAAAGCAAAGCAGATCAGGCTAGGGCCTGACCCGGATCACGCGGGCCGATAGGCCCGAGTCTGGGGTTGCCCCTGAAAAACGAGGCGAGCCATTACTGCCATCAGTGCCACCGCCCCAGCGAGCCGATAAAATCGATGAAGGCGCGCAGCGGGGCGGGAAGATAGCGCCGGCCAGGATAGTAGAGGAATGGTCCGGAGAAGTGTTGCCACCAGGGTTCCAGCACTGGCTCGAGGGCTCCCGTATCGAGGTGGGGACGCAGCCAGTCTTCGAACAGGTGAATGATGCCGCTGCCGGCTACCGCGGCATCGACCGCCAAATCGGTCGCCGCACCGACACGGACAACCAGCGGACCGGTCGGATCCACCTTCACGACCTCGCCTGCGTGCTCGAACTCCCAGGCGGTCATTGCCCCGCTGGCAAACCGGCCGCACAGGCATGCGTGGTCCAGCAGCTCACGCGGATGATCGGGACGGCCGCGCCGGTCAAGATAGACCGGAGACGCCGCGGTCGCGAAGCGCTGCTGACGCGGGCCGATCGGGATGGCGATCATGTCCTGCTCCAGCCGCTCGTCATAGCGGATCCCTGCGTCGCAGCCGGCCGCCAGCATGTCGACGAAGCTGTCCTCGGCGATCACCTCCAGCCGGATGTCGGGATAGGCGGCGAGGAAGGGCGGAACGATGCGCGGCAGGACAAGGCGTGCCGCGCTAACCGGTACGTTCAGCCGCAGCGTGCCCGCGGGCCGGTCGCGAAAGCCGTTGACCACGTCCAGCGCCGCCTCAACCTCGCTCAGCGCTGGGCCCAGCCGGTCAAGCAAGCGCGCGCCGGCTTCCGTGGGTGCCACGCTGCGCGTGCTGCGGTTCAGCAGCCGGACGCCAAGCCTGGCTTCCAGCCGGCTCACCGCCTCACTGAAACCGGAAGCGCTGCCGCCGCCCATCCGTGCCGCCTCGCGAAAGCCGCCAGCAGTTGCCACTGCAACAAAGACGGTCAGGTCACCAAGGTCTGCCACAATTGGTCGCGCCACCATTGTACGTTCAAGCGAACAGGCTGTTCCGACTGGTCGGTGTTATCGCACGCAGGGCGGCTGCTTATCTAGAGCGATATCAGCCCGGGCGAACTTGCACAGCAAACCCAGGCTGATGAACCCGCTCGCGAGTATTGGTCACAGCGTTTCCAGTCAGCCGGGAAACTCTTTCGCTTTCAGACAACAAGGAGAAGTCATGATCGACATCAGCAAGGCCGGAAGCTTCAGGCTTGGCGAACGCAGCGTGAAGCGTATGGGTTACGGCGCGATGCAACTGGCCGGGCCTGGCGTGTTCGGGCCGCCGAAGGACCGCGACGGCGCTATCGCGGTGCTGCGCGAGGCAGTGGCAGCCGGTGTGAACCACATTGACACCAGCGACTTCTACGGCCCGCACGTCACCAACCAGCTTATCCGCGAGGCACTGCATCCTTACCCGCAGGATCTGGTGATCGTCACCAAGATCGGCGCTCGGCGTGGTGCGGATGGGTCGTGGAACCCGGCCTTCTCAACCGAAGAGCTGACCAGCGCGGTGCACGACAACCTGCGCAACCTGGGCCTGGAGGCGCTGGATGTCGTCAATCTGCGCCTGATGTTCGACCGCCATGGCCCGGCCGAGGGATCGATCGAGGCGCCGCTTACAGCGCTTGCGGCGCTTCAGCGCCAGGGCCTGGTGCGCCATATCGGTCTCAGCAACGCTACAGCCCGCCAGGTCGCGGACGGGCGCGCGATCACCGATATCGTCTGCGTGCAGAACCAGTACAACCTTGCGCACCGTGAGGACGATGGGCTGGTTGATGATCTTGCTGCCGCGGGCACCGCCTATGTTCCGTTCTTCCCGCTGGGTGGGTTCACGCCATTGCAGTCGACGGCGCTGTCTGACGTCGCCGAGAGACTCAGTGCGACGCCGATGCAAGTTGCGCTGGCGTGGCTGCTGCAGCGCGCGCCCAACATCCTGCTGATCCCGGGCACCTCCTCGACAGGCCACCTTCGTGAGAACCTCGCGGCGGCTGATCTGAAGCTGTCGAGTGAGACAGTCAGTGTGCTGGATCAGATCGCCGCGAGTAGCGCGCCAGCCTGATCGGCGGTGCGTACGGAAGAAATAGCGACCAACCGGGCCGGCAGAATGAGAGAATGCCAGCGCGGCTGGCGTTGCGCAGCAAGCCCAAGCTGATGAAATCGCCGTCGAAATATGACCACAGCGTTCCCAATCAGGCTGAAAACACTGTGGTCAGCGCCCTGCCATTTAGAGCGGTGTCCGTTCGCCTCGGCTCACGGACCCCTCTCTGTCTTGTTGTTTGATCGCGTGATTCACCGCTCCGTGTGATGCCACCTACGCGGATCACGCTCTAGCAGCCTGTCGGATTGGGGATTCCCCAAATCGGCGGCGGTTGTCTAGAATCCAGCCATGCCAAACTTCGTGCCCTTCAACCGTGACCAGTCTTTTCTGCTGCCACCTGATCTGAAGGACTGGCTTCCAGCTGACGACGTCGCCCACTTCATCGTCGCGGCGGTCGAGCGCGTGCCATTGGCCTCGTTTCAGGTGCCAAAGCGGTCTGGCGGCAAGGAGCAATACCATCCGCGGCTGATGCTGGCGCTGCTAATCTATTGCTATGCCAACGGCCTGTTCTCGTCGCGGCGGATCGAGCGGGCGAGCCACCGCGACGTCGGCGTGCGTTTCGTGGCTGCCAACCTGCACCCCGACCACGACACGATCGCGGTGTTCCGGCGCACCAACAAAGCGGCTTTCGAGGCGGCTTTCCTGCAAGTCCTGCTGCTTGCGCGGGAAAGCGGCTTGCTCGCGCTTGGCACGGTCTCGATCGACGGCACCAAGATCGACGCCAACGCCTCGAAGATCCGTTCGGTGCGCTACGATCGGGCGAAAGAACTGAGCGCCAAGCTAAAAGCCGACATCGCCGAGATGACCGCCAAGGCGGAAGCCGCCGATGTCTCTGACATCGACCCCCAGGCGTTGCCTGAGGAACTGGCACGGCGGGACGCGCTGAAGGCCAAGCTGGATGCCGCCTGTGCCCGGCTGGAGGCGCAGGCGAGGGCCGCAGCCGAGGCGGAACGGCCGGCCTACGAAGCCAAGCAGGCGGCCTATGACAGCAAGACAGGCCATCGTGGACCGCCGCCCGTGCCGCCGGATCCCAGTCCGCCGGGCGAACGCCAGTGCAACCTGACCGATCCCGACAGTGCCCTGATGCGCCGCTCCGAGCGGCATGAATATCGCCAGGCTTACAATGCCCAGGCGGTGGTCTGCGCCGATGGATCGCAACTGGTGCTGGCCACCAACCTTGTCGCCACGACCGCAGATGCACCGAGTTTCGCCGCCACGATCCTGGCGATGGAACAGACCATTGGGTTGCCGAAGACCGTGCTGGCCGACACCGGCCATGCCAGCGGTTCCGCCGTCGCCGCGCTGCAGGCCAGCGCGATCGAGCCGCTGGTGGCGATCGGGCGGACCCAGCCGCACCGGCCGTATGACTTCCGCCCGCCACCCGAAGCCAAGCCACCGCGGGTGATCACCGAACCCTGGCGGATCGCAATGAAGGCCAAGCTGGAGACCGACGATGGACGCAAGCGTTACGGCAAGCGAAAACAGAGCGTCGAACCGGTGTTCGGGATCATCAAAAGCGCCATCGGTTTCACCCGCTTCCACCTGCGCGGTCTTGCCAAGGTCGCTAGCGAATGGACCCTGATCACCTTGGCTTACAACTGCAGGCGGCTTCACCGCCTGCAGTTTGCTTGAACCTCAAGCTAAACACGTCTCAGACCACAACTGGGATGCCCTATCCGACAAGCCGCGTGGAACGATGAGCGAGTGCGGTTCCACCCTCGGTGGAACCGCACTAATGGTTTCAGCCGGCCAGATCCTCCAGGCGAGTGGCCGGATCGCCGTTGCGGACCACCAGGACGCTGGGCAGGCGGGTGGTTCGGTGAACTTCGAGGTGCCGACGGCAAGGCCGCGGGTTCCAGGTTGGCGCCGAAGCTGGCGGGGCGCCCACTGTCAGCACCGGCGTCGGCAGTTTCGTCCTGGCGTATAGGCGGCCGTAACGCCGCAGATCGCAGCCGGTCTCAGGCGCGTGGCTCAAGTGGTTTCAGCGAGCTGGTGGAAGTACGCCCGTAGCGACAGTGGTTCCCGGTTCAGCAACGCCCGCAGGGTCAGCGGATTGCCGGTCAGGCCGGTGCGGTCGTAATGCGCGAACATTGGGCGCATCGGCGCGGCGGCTTCACCCAGGCTGTTGGGGTCGAGCGTGCCGGCCTTGATCTCACGCCCCAGGACCTCGCTGATGATCGCCGCGACCTCATGACGGTTCAGGCCACCGTCGGCACACAGCTCGAACGTGCCGTTCAGCAGCCGGTCGCTGGTCAGCGCAATCGCCGCCGCCTCGGCCACGTCGCGATAGTCGACGCGGCTGAAGCGGGTCTCAGCCGACCAAGGTTCGGCCAGCACGCCGTTCTGCGCCACGCTGGGCCAGGAGCCGGCAAAGTTCTGGAAGAACAGCGCGGGGTGCAGGAAGGTGTATTCCAGGGAGGTGTCGAGGATGGCTTCCTCGACGACCGCCTTGGCGGCATGATTGGTCAGGTGGCTGAGCACCGGGTGGATGACCGAGGAGAACACGAAGCGGCGCACCCCGGCGCTGACGGCAGCCGCCACGACGCGGCAGCCGATCTCCGCCTCATGCGGCATGAAGGCCGGTGCCAGGTAGAAGACCGAGGTGACGCCGTGCAGCGCGCGCTGGATGCTGGGCAGGTCGGCGAGGTCGCCCACGACGGCCTCGGCACCGAACCGGCGGACGGCGCCGAGGTCGGCTTCGCGGCGGACCAGGCCGCGCACTGCCGCGCCGCTGGAGATGAGCGCGGGAACGACGAGGCCGGCGGTCTTGCCGGCCGCCCCTATGGCGAGTGTCAAACTCATGTTTTCTCCTTCGTTTGGGCGTGAGAAGGGTGACTGAACCGGGCTACTCCCGAAGGATCAGCGGGGTGCGGCGCGGCCAGGTGCCGGCCGGTCGACGACGGTATGGCCCTTGGCAAGAGCGGTGCGGCCGGTTCCGCCGGCCGCATCCAGGACGAGACGCCTCATTTCAACCTCGGCGTTGCGAGGCAGCCGGCGCCGCGGGGTGCGGGGGATGCTGGCAGGCTGCGGCGGGTGCCTGCCCACCAGCACCCGCAGGGGCGTGATGCGATGGCATCGGCGGTGTACCGGTCATGGCGCTTCCGGCATCAGGAACTCGGTGCGATAGGTTGCCGCCAGCGCCCCCGCCCGCTGCCGCCGAACGGCGATCTCATTGGGCGTGAGGGGCGGCGGTGGGGCGGTGCGGGCGTCGACGCGGTCGCCGACGGCCAGGAAGAACGCCTCCTGGCCGGCGGGGGTGCACATGCATAGCATCCGCACCGGACTGGCGGAGGCGTTCCGAAAGGCGTGCGGCGCGTTCGCCGGGATGTTCATGGTGGAACCGGCGCGCACGGTCGAGGTCTGGCCGCGGAAGGTGACCTCCAGTTCGCCTTCCAGCAGGATGAACATCTCCTCGAAGTCGTGCCGGTGCGGCGGCGGGCCGCCGCTGGCCGGGACATACATGTCGATCAGGCAGTAGCGGCCGGCGGTCTGCTCACCGGTCAGCAGGATGGTGTAGGTGTCGCCGGCCAAGGAGATGTGCGGCGCGCGTGGGCTGTCCGGGTCGATGACGGTTGGCTGGCGCCGCGGGTCATCCGGCGGGATCGGCGTTGCGGTGGCTGGCTTGGTCATGATGGCTGCCTCTGTCTGAGGGTTGGTTCTGGTCGGCTGATGCAAGCGGCTGGCCCAGCGTTTGCCAATCAACTAAGGTGTTCCACCAAAGCGGTGTAGAGGCGGATTCCGAGACAGGCTGTCCCACTGGTGGATCATTCGTGGACCTGCTGGCGCTGGCCGACTTCCACCTGGTGGCCGCTAACGGCGGCTTTGGACGGGCGAGCCGAGCGAGCGGCAAACCGAAGGCGACGCTGTCGCGCCGGGTAAGGGAACTGGAGGAGGCGCTTTGGCATCGCCCGGGCCGCTTACATCACCGCCACGGGCCGCCGCGTCATTGTCGTGCATGTCTTTCCGAAGAAGACGCAGAAAACACCGCGCCGCAACCTCGAACTAGCCCTCATAAGGTCGAAGGAGTTTTTGCGATGACCAGGACCATTCCGGTTGACCAGTGGGCCGAGAAAAAGCTGAAAGACCCGGCTTTCAAGGCTGCTTACGACGCCCTGGAGGACGAGTTCGCCCTTGCCGCCGCCCTGATCCATGCCCGCTCCGAAGCGGACATGACGCAGGAGCAGGTTGCCGAGGCAATGGGAACGACGCAAACCGTTATTGCCCGCCTTGAAAGCGGAAAAACCATGCCTTCCACCCGCACCCTTGAGCGATTTGCCAAGGCAACCGGAACGCGCCTGTGCATTAGCTTTAAGCCGATCCCCGCACAGCAATGACCAGGGACCAAGAAGCCCGTCATCACTTCGCCCGCGAGATGAACCGCCCATGCGCGAATTGATGGCGATAGAGCGGCGGAAGGTGATCAGGGCAAGCAAGGCGCGGTTTTGGCGCAGGGTGGACGGGATGCGGCGGCACATACTTCAGTTCATGAGATGCTGATTTGCTGACGAATAAACTTGATCGCGTCACGGACAGCGAAATAGAGATTGTGCAAGTCCATACCATCGGCCAAGGAAGAAAAAGGAATATGCTCCGCTTTTGTTGGCGTTTCCTCAATGTCGCTTTTGACATGCTTTAGATGATGGGCAAACATATCAACAAATCCCAATACTTCTTCTACGCCAAGTTTTTCTTGCGGGTTGGTCCTGGTCGGCTGGTGCAAGCGGCTGGCCCACCATTTGCCAATCAATTAAGGTGTTCCACCAAAGCGGTGTAGCGGCGGATTCCGAGACAGACTGTCTCAATGGTGGATCATTCATGGACCTGCTGGCATGGACCTGCTAGCCCTGGCCGACTTCCACCTGGTGGCCGCCAACGGCGGCTTTGGACGGGCGAGCCGGGCGAGCGGCAAGCCGAAGGCGACGCTGTCGCGCCGGGTAAGGGAACTGGAGGAGGCGCTTGGCGTGCGGCTGCTGGAGCGTGGCGCGCGCTCTGTGCGGCTGACCGAGGAAGGCAACAGCCTGTTTGCACGCACAGAAGGGCTGCTGCGGGAGATCACGGCGGTGGGCGAGACCATCGGCGCGGGCGTAGAGCGTCCGCGCGGGCCACTGCGGGTCAGCGCGCCGGTGCTGCTGGCGCATGTGGCGCTGGGTCGCGTCGCCGCGGGCTTCGCCGTCCGCTATCCCGAGGTGCGGCTGGAGGTTGTGGCCGAGGACAGGATGGTCGAACCGGTGGACGAAGGCTTCGACGTGGTGATCCGGATCAACCCGGCGCCGGACGAGCGGCTGGTCGGCCGCTGCTTCCTGCGCGACGAACTGGTCATGGTGGCAACGCCGGGGTGGTCTCCGTCACCTGGCGGCGCTGAAGAGGCAATGGTGGTGCCGGCGGTGGTGCTGAGCAGCATGCCGGCAGGAACCGTTTGGCAAGTAACAGATAGCGGCCGGACCGACAGCTATGCGCCCGATCCGGTGCTGCGGCTGTCGTCGCTGCTGATGGTGCGCGATGCGGTGCTGGCGGGTGCGGGGGTCGGCCTGGTGTCCCGCTTCATCGTGGCTGACGACGTACAAGCCGGACGTCTGCGCTGCTGGGGCACGGCACAGAACCGGCCGGTCGAAATCTGGGCGCTGCACCCGAGCCGCAGGCTGGTGAGCAGCAAGGTCGCAGCGTTTCTGCAGGCGCTGGCCGAGGCGTTCCCGGACCGGACGCTGTGACCCGGGAAGCGCCCAGGGTTACCGCCGCGGCCAGGCGGGGCCCGGCCGGCGGCCGCCGGTTGCGTCCGAGGCCAGCATGTCCTCGATCAGACGGGTCAGGTGCACGGCGTGGTCGAAGTCCGGAACGGTGAAGGTGCCGCTGTTGATGTCGTCTCGCAGAGCGGCGTAGACGCCGGCGACGTTGACGGTGGGGTCGGGCAGGCCTGCTAGTTCCTGTTCCTCGACCGGCTGTGGCTGGCCATTGAGCGACAGGCGCAGGCGGCCGGACTGGAAGCCGCGTGGGGCGCCACCGTCCAGCACCAGGATACCAGCCTCGCCGACAACCTCGAACCGGAACGGGGTGGCGTCGGCGGGGCGTCCGCCTGCCACCTCGACGGACACGGCGGGTCCGGCGGCGAGACGGGCCTGGACGAGGATGTGGTCGGGCGTCGAGCGGGCGTGCGGCGTCGGGTCGTCGCCGATGGTCACCTGGGGAAACTGCGTGGTGACCATCGCGGCAGCCTGGCTGAACTCGCCCAGCGTCGCGATGACGAAGTCGAGCGTGTGGGCGGCTTGGACGGTGACCAGGGTGACGCCCTTGGCGGCATCCTCGGCGAAGGCGTAGCCGGGATCGACCTTCGGACCGAATGCCATGGTGGTAGAGAGGACGTTGGCGCTGAGGACGCGGCCGATGGCGCCGGCGGCGATCAACTGGCGCGCCTTATGGGCAGCCGGGTTCATCCGGGTCTGCAGGCCGATCGCGGTGTGGACGCCAGCCGCGCGGGCGGCTTCGGCGAGTTCCTCGGCCTCGGTCAGGTTGATGCCGAGGGGCCACTCGCAGACGACGTGCTTGCCGGCCTTGACCGCGGCCAGGACGAGATCGCGATGAGCGGGCACCCGGACCGCGACGGTGACGACATCGATGTCCGGATCCTGGAACAGCGCCTGGGGGTTGTCGTAGGCCTTGAGGGCGCCGAAGGCCCGGGCAGCGGCGTCGGCGGATGGCTGACTGGTGGTGGCGACAGCCTGCAGCGTGAGCCCAGCCAGATGCTGCACGGCGGGCACGTGGGATTCCCGCGCCCAGCCGCCGGCGGCGCTGGCGCCGATGATGCCGACCCGCAATGTGTTATCCATGGTTGTCTCCGATGCTGATGAGCGATGACTTCGTTCGGTCCCAGAGATCGGCTGACCCATACAGGATGAGAAGAAGGGCGTTCACTTCACTGCAGAGATGAGGCATGACTCATCGCTTTGATGGAAGTCCCGCATGTCGCGACCGAGCCTGGCGGCGCTTGAGGTATTTCTAACCGTTGCTCGGTTGGGCAGCTTTCGGAAGGCGGCAGCGGAGCGTGGGGTCAGCCCGTCGGCGCTGAGCCACGTCATCCGCGGGCTGGAGGAGATGCTGGGGATCCGGCTGTTCAACCGGACGAGCCGGAGCATCGGCCTGACCGAGGCCGGGCGGCACCTGCTGGAGCGGGTCGGTCCGGCGCTGGGTGAGGTTGCCGAGGCGCTGGACGGGATCGATGCGTTCCGCGGCCGGCCCATGGGCGTGCTGCGCCTGAACGTGCCGCGGATCGCGAACGAGCTGATCCTGCAGCGGATGGTGGGCCGGTTCCTGGCCGAATACCCTGAGGTCAAGCTGGAGGTGGCCAGCCATGATGGCCTGGTGGACATCGTGGCGGAGGGTTTCGACGCTGGCATCCGCCGCGACCGCCGCCTGGCAGCCGGCATGATCGCCCTGCCGATCGGGCCGGCCCGGCGGTTTGCCGTGGTCGGCGCGCCGTCCTACCTGGCTGGGCGCGACCCGCCGCAGGTGCCGCAGGAGCTGCATTCGCATGACTGCATTGGGCGGGCGTTTCCCAACGGGTCGCGCTATGCGTGGGAGTTCGCCAAGGACGGTGAGGCGTTGGAGATCGAGGTATCCGGCCGGCTGGTGGTGGACGACACAGCACTGATGATGCGGGCGGCGCTGGACGGCGTGGGGCTGGCGTTCGTCTATGAAGACCTGGTCGCCGAGCCGATCGCCAGCAGCCGCCTGGTGCGGATGCTGGAGGACTGGTGCCCGATCCAGCCGCGGTTCTTTCTATATTATGCCGGGCGGCGGCAGGTTCCGGCAGCGTTGCGGGCGTTCATCGACATGGTGCGCGGCGCTGGGGGCGCGTTGGGATGAGAGTCGTGCTAGAACGCCAGCAGATTGTCGCGCAGCATCACGTGCTCATAGCGCTTGCGGACGACGCCGCGTTTCTGCAGCGCGGGCACCAGGCCGTCGGCGATCTCGGTAATATAGCGCCGGGTGAATTCGGGATCGGTGATCAGGAACCCGTCGCCGCCGACAGCCTCCATCACGTCGACCATCTGCTGTGCAACGGTGTCCGGCGTTCCGACCAGATCGGCGTCCTGAACGGAGCGGCCGGCCTGGATGATCTGGCGGGGCGTGCGGCCGGAGTATTGCGCCGCCACCGTCTGATGCCCGTTGGAGACCAAGACGGGCAGCTTCTCGTCGAGGTCGTATTTAGAGAAATCGATGCCGGTCAGGCGCGACATGTGCGCCAGATAGAAGTCCATATGGGTGGTAGCCTCCTGGATCCGCGCCTGCTTGCGGGCGGCGGCGGCATCGGCGAACTGGTCGACGATCGGGGCGATCAGGAACAGCACCTTGATGTGGTCCGGATTGCGGCCGAACCCGGCGGCCTGGCCGCGGATGTCGTCGCGGAACGCCTTCATCGCCGCCACGCTTGTGGCCGACGAGATGATGGTCTCAGCCCATCGCGCGGCGAACGTCCGGCCGCGCGGAGAGCCGCCGGCCTGGCAGATGACCGGATGCCCCTGCGGCGATCGTGGTCCGGACAGCGGGCCGCGAGAACGGAAGTACTTGCCCTCAAAATGCACCGGATGGACCTTGTCGGGATGGGCGAAGATTTCCCGGTCGCGGTCGATGACCATGGCGTCGGCATCCCACGAGTCCCAGAGCTGGCGCACCAACTGGACATACTCGTCCGCCATGTCGTAGCGCTGGTCATGCGGCCACTGCCGCTCCAGCCCGAAGTTCTGCGCGCCGCCGTCGTTGCTGCCGGTCACGAGGTTCCAGCCGGAGCGCCCGTCGCTGACGTGATCCAGCGTATTGGTCAGGCGGGCCAGCATGAACGGGTTGTACTCGGTGGTCGACAAGGTGGTGATGATGCCGATCCGCGACGTTGCCTGGATCATGAAGGGGGCGAGGACGGACGGATCGAGCTTCGGCGAGTCCACCGCGTAGCGCACATAGGTGTCGTGCGAGTTCCTGTAGGTATAGGGAATGTTCGAGGAGTCCTCGATCATGACGTAGTCGAAGGCGGCCCGCTCCAGCTCGCGCGCCAGATGCACGAGCAGATCGGGTTTGACCCATTTATGGGGGTCAGGTCCGCCCCAGTCCTGGCGCCAAGCTTTCGGTCCGTATCCCTTCGATATGAACCACGCGAGATGAAAGGGTTGCTTGGCCATCGATGTTCCGTTCGTCAACTGGTGCAATCCGTGGGGGCGGGCAAAGGCGATGTACTCATCAAGGCCGCGGCGGGGCGGGATGAGGCGGCTGACCGACCAGCAGACAGGCAGACTCATGTCCCGAACCAGCCAGTTGCAGCGCCGGGTCCTGCTCGGCGCAGGCTGGCATGGCATGCGGACAGCGGCGTCGGAAGCGGCATCCGCCGGCGGCTTCGCCGACTTCGGCCGGCAGCACGGCGCGCTGGCGGTCCCGCCGTTCCAGCCCGCGCGGGACGGCGTCGAGCAAGGCCCGCGTATAGGGATGCCGCGGTGCCGTCAGCACTTCATCGGGACTGCCGGTTTCGACCACGCGGCCGGCATACATCACCGCGATGCGGTCGCAGACCCGCGCAACGACGGCGAGATCGTGACTGATCAGGATGATGCTCAGACCCAGGGTTTCGTTCAGTTCCCGCAGCAGGTTGATGATCTGGCCCTGCAGCGAAACATCGAGCGAGGACACCGGCTCATCTGCCACCAGCAGCGACGGCTGCATCGCCAGGGCGCGGGCGATGCCAATGCGCTGGCGCTGACCGCCGGACAGTTCATGCGAGTAACGGCTGAGCAACTGCGGGTCCAGGCCGACCTGGTGCATCAGCCGGGCGATGCGTGGCCCGACTTCGGGCGCGGGCAGACCGGCGGCGGAGACAGCCTCTCGCAGGATGGTGCGTATCCGCTTGCGCGGGTTCAACGATGAGTGCGCGTCCTGAAACACCATCTGCACGCCGCGCCGATACGACCGTCTGGCGTCGCGGGACAGCGCGGCCAGCGGGCTGCCCTGCCACTCCACCTCTCCACGGGATGGGTCCAGCAGCCCGACGATGATCCGCGCCAGGGTGGATTTGCCGCAGCCGCTTTCGCCGACCAGACCCAGGATGCCGCCGGGCTGGATCGACAGGGAAACGCCGTCGACGGCGGTGACCACCCGGTTCACGCCGCGCAGGCGGTCCGCCAGACTGCGCCGCAGACGATAGGACTTGCGCAGATCCTTCAGCCGCAGCAGCGGCGGTGTGTCGGCCTTCATGCCGGAACCCGTTCGTCGGCGCGAAAGCAGACCGCCATCTGCCGGTCGCGCCAACTGATCGGCGGCTCGTGGGCTGAACAGCGCGGTTCGGCGATGTCGCAGCGGGGTGCGAACGGGCATCCAGGCGGCAGGGCGCCGATGCGCGGCGGCAACCCCGGGATGGTCGGCATGGCGCCGCGGCTGCCGTCCAGGCGCGGGATGCAGCGCAGCAGTTGCCGCGTGTAGGGATGCCTCGGCCGAGCGAACAGGTCCCGGACTTCGCCGGTTTCCACGACGCGGCCGGCGTACATGACGATCACGCGGGTGGAGATCTCCGCCACCAGCTCCAGGTTGTGGCTGATGAACAGGATGGCGATGCCGAACTCCGCGCGGATGCGATCCAGCAGATCCATCACCTGCGCCTGCACCGTTACATCCAGCGCCGTGGTCGGCTCATCGGCGATCAGCAGGCTGGGATTGCAGGACACGGCAAGCGCGATCATCACCCGCTGGCGCATGCCGCCGGACAGCTCATGCGGGAAAGCCAGCAGGCGCTGCCGGGGGTAAGCTATGCCGACGAGCGCCAACAGTTCCTCGGCGCGGGCCATCGCGGCCTTGCGCCCCAGCGGCTGATGCGTGCGGATGGTGTCGGTCAATTGCCGGCCGATCGACAGTGCGGGGTTCAGCGCGGTCAGCGGGTCCTGGAAGATCATGCCGATCTGGCTGCCGCGCAGCCGGTTCAGCTCATGCAGGGAGCAGCCGCGCAGATCCTGGCCGCGAAACATGATGCGGCCGCTGGCGACCGCACCGCCCGGCGGCAGCAGCCGCATGATCGCCAGCGCGGTCATGCTCTTGCCGGAGCCGGATTCGCCGACCAGCCCGACGACCTCATTGCGGGCGATGCGCAGATCGACGCCGCGGACCACCGCGCGCGGACCGAAGCCGACATGCAGCCCGTCGATGCGGAGCAGTTCGTCACTCATGCGGTCAGCGCCGAGGTGGTGTGGCGTGGGTCCAGCGCATCGCGCAGGCCGTCGCCCAGCAGGTTGAAGGCGACGACGCTGAGGGAGATCGCCGCACCGGGGAACACCGACAGCCACCACTCGCCGCTGAACAGGTAGTTGCGGGCGTCGGCCAGCATGTTGCCCCAGCTTGGCACCGGCGGCTGCACACCCAGGCCAACGAAGCTGACAGAGGCCTCAATGATGATGCCGATCGCCAGCAGCAGCGTTGCCTGGACGATGACCGGGGACAAGCAATTCGGCAGCACGTCCGACAGCATGACGCGGAACGGGCCGACGCCCTGCAGCCGGCGAGCGGCGACGTAGTTGGCGCGGGATTCGGCCAGTGCGCCGGCATAGGTGATGCGGGCCAGCGTCGGGATGTACAGGATACCGAGAAGGATCAGCAGCTTCACCTCGTTGCCGAAGGGAATGCCGGCGATGGTGAACGGGCCAACGCCCAGGATGCCGACCAGCGCGATCGCCCAGATCAGCAACGGGATGGCCGCCATGGCATCGAGCAGGCGCATCAGCAACTGCTCCAGCCAGCCGCCGCTGAAGAACCCTGCCAGCAGGCCCAGGGCGACGCCGCCGGTGCAGCCGATGATGACCGCGAACAGGCTGACCTCCAGCGACATGCGGCCGCCCCAGATGACCCGGCTGAGGATGTCGCGGCCTGCCTGGTCGGTGCCGAACCAATGGCCGGGACCGGGATCAATCAGCGACTGGGTCATGTCGACCTGCAACGGGTCGTGCGGCGCGAGCCATGGCGCTGCCAGGCCGACGACGACGATCAGCGACACCAGGCAGGCGCCGATCAGGCCGCCGGCGCCGCCGAACAGGGTGGTCAGGCCGCGCATCGGTTTGTCACCATGGTCGCAAGACAGCAATCAAGAAGGGGAACCGTCATGCGGGGGCGGCCATGCGGGGATTGAGCCAGACGTTGATCAGGTCGGCGACAAGGTTGGCAAGGATGAAGACGAAGGTGAAGACCATGACCACCCCCTGTACAAGCACGAAGTCGCGCTGCTGGATGGCGGTCAGCAATGCGCGGGACAGGCCGCTGATGTTGAACACCGACTCGATCACCAGCGCCCAGCCGAACATGTAGCCGAAGGACATCCCGGCCACGGTCACCACCGGCACCAGCGCGTTCTTCAGTGCATAGATCAGCACCCGCCACCGGGCCAAACCGGTCGCCCGGGCGGTCCGCATGTAGTCCTGTCCCAGCACCTCCAGCATGCTGGAGCGGGTCATGCGGCTGAGCACGGCCAGGTAGAAGATGGCCAGGCAGAAGGTCGGCAGGGCGATGGAATCGAGATGCGCGGCGACGCCGGCGGACCAGGGCGTCACGCCGCCGGGGGGAAACCAGTCCCGGTCCACTGCCAGCGCCATGATCAGCACCAGGGCCAGCCAGAAGCCCGGGATGGAGACCCCCAGCACGGCGATGAAGCGGACGACGTAGTCCAGCACGGTGTCGCGCAGCAGGGCGGACACCGTGCCGGCGATGATGGAAAGCAGGCAGGAAAACACGAACGCGACGACAACCAGTTCCAGCGTCACGGGCAACGTGGCGCGGATGTCCGCGCCAACGGGGCGGCCGGTGATGAAGGACTGCCCGAGGTCGCCGTGCAGCACCAAACCCTTGATCCAGTCGGCGTATTGCACCGCCACCGGCTGGTCCAGGCCGTGGTCATGCTCAAACTGGGTCAACTGCGCCTGGGTGGCGTCCTGCCCGAGGACGGTGCGCGCCGGGCTGTCGGGGATGGCTCGGGTCAGCGCGAACAGGCAGGCGGTGACCAGCACCAGCGACAGCAGCGAAAAGCCCGACCGGCGCAGCAACAGCCCCAGCATCAGGCGAGCGAGACGTCGTGGACATTGATGGTCAGGCCACGGCTGGGCTTGAAGCTTTTGACGCGGTCGCGCCACAGGTTGGCGGCGGCGAAGTAGCCGATCCAGGTGTAGTAGGAGGTTTCGGCGAAGTGCTTCATCAGTTTGGCATAGACCGGCTTCAGCTTCTCCTGGTCGGTTTCAGCGAAGGCGATGTTGAGTGCGGCGACAACCTCGGGATCCACGGTGTTGCCGGAGACTTTCGACATGAAGCTGTTGGCGGTGAAGTTCGCCATCAGGAAGTAGGTGGCCTCGCCGGGGGACATGAAGTTGGCGAGACCGGCCTGGTAGTCGCCGCCCATGATGTGCGCCTGGACGATCGGGAACGAGGCCATGCGCAGGTTGACCTTGATGTTCAGCTTGGCCAGTTCGGCCTGCAGGAACACGGCGGCATCCTTGGCGTCCAGCAGGTATGGTTCGGCGTTCAGATCCAGGTTGAACTCGGTGCCGTTGGGATACTTCGACCTGGCCAGATGCTGCTTCGCCAGATCCAGGTTGTAGGCCGTCATGTCGTCGGCCGCCTTGTCGTACCACCAACTGGAGGCGGGGGCGGGGATGCCAGACGGTTCAACCAGCCCGTAGTAGATCTTCTCGGCGATGGTCTTACGGTCGACGGCGTGCTGGATCGCCTTGCGGAACTCCAGGTCGTCGAACGGCGGGCGGGTGGGGTTCTGGAACAGCACGGTCCAGCCGCCAAATGTCGCCAGCGCGCCGCCCTGGATGCCGCGGCGGGACTTCAAGCGACTGAACTCCCGCGGCGGCGGTGCGCCGATGATGTCGGCCTGGCCGCCGAGAAGGAACGCCACACGGGTGGCGTCCTCGGGGACGACCTTGACGACCAGCCGGTCCCAGTGCGGCAGGCCCTTCTGCCAGTAGTGCGGGTTGCGGCGGAAGCTGACGTAGTCGTTCGGCTTCCACTCCTCGAAGATGCCGGGCCCGGTGCCGACATCCTTCGGCGTGGCGCGGAAATAGTCGTTGCCGTACTTCTCCCGCGAGCCCTTCGGCCACACGCCCATGAACTTCGTCAGGAACGAGGTCCAGGGGGCGAACGGCTCCTTCAGGTGGACGTGCAGCCGGTGGGGACCCTCGGTTTCCACATGCGACAGGCGGCTGAAGATCAGGCCCCGCGAGGCCTTGTTGGCCGGATTGATGGTGTATTCGATGCTGTATTTCACATCCTCGGCGGTCAGCGGCGTGCCGTCCTGGAACAGCACGTCGTCACGCAGGTCGAATGTATAGACAAGCGCATCGGCGGAAATCCGCGGCAGCGCCTTGGCAAGCTGCGGCTTCAGGTTGCCCTCGATGTCGAATTCCACGAGGTTTTCCCAGATCGTCTGGCTCAGGATCTCGGTGTCGTGGCTGGACATGTTGATCGGGTCGCAGGTCACGGGATTGTTCGACAGCGCCACGGTCAGTGTGCCGGAGTCGTCGGCCCGAGCGGTGCGGACCCATGATGAGGACAGTGCCGCGGCGGCGCCTGCCAGCAGGCCGGTACGGCGGGTCAGCCTTTGCGTCACGTCCGATGGTTCCTTTCGCCGGAAGCCGGTCAGGCAGCGGATCGGTTCTCCCTGGTCGCACCATTGGCCTGGTGTCGAGAAGCAGCACTGTGGGCATGGGTGAGCAAGCGGCGTGCCATCCGGATCGGGCGGACAGCGGCGCCGCCTGCACAGATAGCGGGCGAAAGATGACCGAAGGACAGGCGTAATCGTCACGTCCGCGGGCGGACGCGCCGGATGGTCACGTCTGGTACGAAGTCGTCAGGTCGATCGGCGGGGTGGTGACGGTCAGGTAAATGAACACCACGTCGCCGGGATTCGACAGGCCGTGGACCTGACCGGGCGGCGTTCGCATCACCTCGCCGGCCCGCAGCAAAGCCGTCTGATCGCCGGCCAGCAGAACGGTCGCGGCGCCTTGCTCGACGATCCAGGTCTGTTCGGCGCCAGGATGCGAATGCCGCGGCGTGGTCGAACCCGGCTGCATCGTCACCCGCGTCACCGTCACCGCCGCGCCAGGGGCGTTGCGCGGCCAGACGAGCTGCTGTGATTGCACGCCGGGGTTCCGCAGCGTGGTGAAGTCGGGGGCGGAGAGCGTCTGGATGGACATGAGGATGCTCCTGGAGGCAGTGGTCCGGTCAGAACGCCAGCCGCATGGTGCCGCCATCGACGGGGATGGCGGTGCCGGTGATGTAGCTGGCGCGGTCGGAGGCGAGAAAGGCGATCAGCGCGGCAGCCTCTTCCGGCTCGCCGAAGCGTCCAGCCGGGATGTTGCGGGCGATGAAGTCGCGGCGGGATTCCTCTGTCGGGTGAAGCCTTTGCAGGATCTGCGCCGTGTTGAGGCGCCCCGGAGCGACGCAGTTCACCGTGATGCCGTGCGCCGCATAGGTGCCGGAGGCTGCCCGGGACCAGCTTTCCAGCGCGGCCTTGGCGGAAGCGCTGGCGTTGAAGCTCTTGCCGAGTATGGCGCCGGTCAGGTTGATGATGCGTCCCCAGCCGCGTTCGACCATCGATGGGATGAAGGCCTCGGCCAGCCGGCGAGCCGCCACGAAGTTGATCTGCAGCGCCTCCTGCCAGGCCGCGTCATCATCGGGCCGCGACATCGGGCGAGAGGCGCCGGCGTTGTTCACCAGGACGTCAACCTGACGCACCCTGTCCAGTACCTGCCCGGCAAGGGTCTCGGGTGCAGCCTTATCGGCGAAGTCGGCAGTCAGCAGGATGGGTTCAGGACCGCCGGCAGCCTGGATGTCGCTGGCCATCGCGGCCAGGGCGGCGTGGCTGCGGGCCGTGGCGACAACCTGCGCACCTTCGGCTGCCAGCAGGACGGCGGAGGCTCGGCCGATGCCGGTGCTTGCGCCGGTAACCAAGCAGATGCGGTCGCGGAGTTTCAGATCCATTGTACTACCTTGCGTGTGGTGAAGACGCGCGCGGGCAGGATCGTGAGAGAAAGCCTATCCCCGGCGTGGCGGGCGCGCTGTCTTGCTTGTTCAAAGTGGAATATTGGCCGTCCGCCCGCAGCGGACACTGGTCACCGGCTCATCGGACTGGTGAGCGGGGACTCAGCTTGATGCCGTCTGCGGGGACGGCAGTAGGGCAACGGCGATTTACTCCGACGGCGGCGAATCAGAGCTGGTTGCGCAGCTCGTCGACCAGGACGCGGGTGTTCTCGGTGTAGTCGATTGGCACGACCACCACATGCACGCCGCCTGTCGCGAAGGCATGCTCGATCGCCGGGATGAACGCGGCCAGGCTTTCGACACGCGCGCCGGCGGCGCCATAGCTCTGGGCATAGCGGACGAAATCGGGATTGCCGAAGGTGAGGCCGAAATCGGCAAAGCGGTCGACGGCCTGCTTCCAGCGGATCATGCCGTAGGCGCCATCCTGCAGCACCAGCACGACGAGGTTGAGGCGCAGCCTGACCGCTGTCTCCAGCTCCTGGCTGTTCATCATGAAGCCGCCATCGCCGCAGACCGCCAGCACGCGCCGCTTCGGATACAGCATCGCCGCCATCATGGCCGAGGGCAGCCCGGCCCCCATGGTGGCCAGGGCGTTGTCCAGCAGCAGCGTATTGGCGACTGTCGTGCGGTAGTTGCGGGCGAACCAGATCTTGTACATGCCGTTGTCCAGGGCGACGATGCCGTCCTCTGGCATCACCTGGCGCACGTCGTGGACGATACGCTGCGGCGTCGGCGGCCAGCGGTCCTCGGTGGCGCGGTCGGAGATGCGGGCCAGGATACCCTCACGCAGCGGAAGCAGCGCGCCGGCCCTGGGCAGCTTGCCCTCCAGCCGGTCGGCCAGCAGTTCGAGCGTCGGGCCAAGGTCGCCGACCAGTTCCGCGTGCGGGGTGTAGACCTCCTCGACATGGGCGGGGGTGAAGCTGACATGGATCACCTGCGGGCCGCCATGGCCCATGATGAAGGGCGGCTTTTCCACCGTGTCGTGGCCGATGGCGATGATCAGGTCTGCCTGCTCGATCGCCTGATGGATGTAGTCCCGCTCACTGAGGGCTGCCGTTCCCATGTACAGCTTGCTGCCGCCGGCGACGGTGCCCTTGCCCATCTGCGTGGTGAAGAACGGGATGCCGGTGCGGCGCACGAAGCCGGTGATGCCGGCGGTGCCGCGCGGGCGGGATGCGGCGGCGCCCAGCATGATCAGCGGACGCTCCGCGCGCAGGATGATCTCTGCCGTGCGGTCCAGCACCGCGCGGTCGGCAACCGGCAACGGCATCGGGTGGGACGGCACGTTGGGCACGGCTGGGCCGTCCTCACCGGCGATGTCCTCCGGCAGTTCCAGCAGCACCGGGCCGGGCCGCTCCTCGGTGGCGAGGCGGAAGGCGTCACGCACCAGGGTCGGTATGCTGCCGGGGCTGACGATCTGGCGGGACAGCTTGGTCAGGGGGCGGAACGCGCCGACAACGTCGACGATCTGAAACCGTGCCTGGCGGCTGCTGAGGATGCCCTTCTGGCCGGTGATCATCACCATCGGCATGGCACCGAGCAGGGCGTAGGCGGCGGCGGTGGCGAGGTTGAGGGCACCAGGGCCGAGGGTGGTCAGGCAGACGCCGGGACGCCCGGTCAGCCGGCCATGCGTCGCGGCCATGAATGCGGCGGCCTGTTCGTGGCGGGTCAGCACGAGGCTGACGGAGGAGCCGCGGAGGCTTTCCAGGACATCGAGGTTTTCCTCACCGGGGACGCCGAAGATGTGGTCCACACCCTCATTCTCCAGGGCTGCCACCAGAAGGTCGGAGCCTTTCGGCATGGCGTGTCTCCTTTACGATATCCAACGCGATCACGTGCTGCCGGTTCAAGCGGCGGTGATTGTGGTCCCGCCTTGCCGTGCGGCTGATAGATGAGTTTACGACCGGTGTCCTGGCTGGGAAATGGCGTTGAGCCGCAGGGTGAATGGCTGCTCTACCCATGACCCGGCCGGAGATAAGCGATACGCTAAATCCTGGTTGGAGGGACACCATAGTGCTGTCTAGAATTGCGATTTGCCTGATTGCCTTTGCGGGCCTGGCCGGTGCTGCCCGAGCGGCAGACAAGGTGCCGATCCGCATTACCGTCATCGCCGATCTCGACGATGACCTTTACAACGCGCGAGCCGGGCGCGGCGGTGTGGACGCAACCCGCATGGCTGTCGAGGATCTCGGCGGCAAGCTGCTGGGCCGGCCGGTGGTGGTCGATGCGCTGAATGATCACAACAAGGCTGCCGAAGCACCCGGGCTTGCCACACAGGCATATGACGCGGGCGCCGACCTGCTGATGGATGTGCAGAACTCGCCGATCGCCGCCGCCGTCGCCAAGGTTGCCACGTCCCGGCACAGGCTTGCGATCAGCACCGGTTCGGCCAATCCGACGCTGACCCGCGGTGCCTGCAGCCGGTACTTCTACCACTACTCGTTCGATCTGCCGTCGATCGAGGCCGCGACCGCGAACTATCTGGCCGCACAGCCGCAGGGCAAACGCTGGGTGACGGTCGCCGAGGACTCGGGCTTTGGCCGGAGCGCAGTGGCGCTGATGTCGCCGATCGTCACCGCGCATGGCGGGACCGTGACGAAGTCCTTCGTGGTCTTGCCGACAGCCACGGACTTCTCACCGGTCATGGGCGACGTGCGCGGCCTGGATCCCGATGTGGTGGCGGTGTTCGATGACGGCGCCAAGGCCGACGCCGGTGTGACGGCGGCGACGAAGGCTGGGTTAAAGGCGGTGACGACGACGGCGCTGCTGTATCTGTCCGACGTGGACCGGGTGGGCGACGGATATGCCGGGGTTGTGGCTGCTGTGCCCTGGTACTGGAATCTGGACCAAGCCGCCCGCGCCTGGGCCGACCGGTTTGCCGCCGGCCATAACGGGCTGCGGCCGACGGCTGCCCAGGCTGCGGACTACTCGGCGACGCGGCAATGGCTGGACGCGGTCCGCACCGCCGGCACGACGGATGCCGACGCGGTGGTCCGTGTCCTGGACGGCCACCGGTTCGAGGACATGTTCGCCCATGCCGGCATGTTCCGCGCCAGCGACCACATGGTGGTGCATGACCTGTATGTCGTACGGGTCAAGCCATCGGCGCGTCTGAGCGAGCCGCATGGCTGGTACGAGGTGCTGGCGACGGTTCCGGCCGCCACCGCGTTTCCCGCCGGTGCCGAGTGCAAGATGCCGCAGTAGGCCGCACCGCCAGTATCGCCCATCAGTGATGGGCGATACGTCGGTTTGGCTTGAAGTGGCCGATTCACGCGGCGAAGCGCGTGCAGCACTTCTCTGCGATCGGGCACGAGTGCGGTTCCACCGAGGGTGGAACCGCACTCGCTCATCGTTCCACGCGGCTACTCGCGCAGAATCGCGCGTTTGCGCGATTCCAGCCTGCGCGAAGCCGCTCTAGGTGCTGGGAACCTCCTGCGGCAAGTCTTCAAACTGTCGCACGCGCTTTTTCCTGACCGAGGATAAATCTGCCGTGCCGTATGGCGCGGGCACGGCAACCCGGCGCCCTTGCTTGCCGCTGCAGGGGTGCCTGGGGCAGAGTCGAAAGAGCGGTCGAAACCGCAGAGGTGGATCAAGATGCAGACAGCCAGCCGGGTCAGCCGCAGCGGGGTACACAGGCCTGGGTGGCGATGGGTGTCCATGGGACTGGCGGCGATGGTCTGTGGCGCCAACGCGCATGCCCAGGCCCCGGCCGCGGCCCCCATCGCGATCGAGCTGAACAAGCTGGAGCCGCTGCCCGCCGCGGCCGGAGCATCCAGCGCGGGTTGCCGGGTCTACGTCGTGGTCAACAACCCGGATCCGGAGCCGATCACCCGGCTGCGGCTTGATCTTGTGCTGTTCGGCACCGATGGCGTCATCGACCGCCGCCTGGCGCTGGACCTGGCCCCCTTGCCCGCGCACAAGACGGCGGTGCGTCTGTTCGACCTGCAGGGTCAACCCTGTGAGGGGATCAGCCGCATGCTGGTCAACGACGTTCTTGGCTGTGAGTTTGCCAAGCATGAGGCGGCGGCAGCCGATGAAGCGCCCCAGGCCTGCATGGACCGGCTGCAACTGTCATCACGGGCCAAAGCCGAGTTGACCAAGTAGACCCGCGCGGCCGCGGGTTCACATGGTGAGGATGATTTTCCCGCGCGCGTGTCCCGAGGCCTGATGGGCAAACGCCTCATTCAGTGTTGGCAGTGCAACCGTGCGATCGATCAGGATCCTGGTGCCGGCATCGACGCTGTCCACCACCTTCCGCAGACGGTCCGCATCGGACGAATGAAAGACAAACGTAGCTGCAACGTGATGGGCGTTGGTCAGCGCCTCGTCCGGGGGTGAAGCGGTGGCGAGCAGACGGCCGCCGGATCGCAGAACGCCGAAGGAGTGTTGCTGGGTTTCGCCGCCAATGGTGTCCAGGACCAGATCCATGTCGGACACAATCTGCCAGAAATTCTCCGCGCGGTAGTCGATTACCCGATCGGCGCCAAGGCCGCGCGCGATCTCGATGCCATCCCCCGACGCGGTGGCGATCACGCGTGCACCGGCGGCTCTGGCGAACTGGATGGCGAAGCTGCCGACTCCGCCAGCGCCGGCATGGACCAGCACGCTCTGCCGGGGCTGCACCTGGGCAATTTCGACGATGGCCTGCCAGGCGGTTCCGGCAGCGGTGGGAAGCCCCGCGGCCGCCGCAAGCGGCACCGAATCCGGTGCCTTGACGAGGTAGGAGGCGGGAACGACGGCATAGTCGGCCATGGCGCCCCCGCTGGTCGGATCAAGCCGGGCGACCACCTTGTCCCCGGCGTTCCAGCCGGCGACGTCGGCACCGACACGCTCGACGGTTCCCGCGAGATCGGTTCCGAGGGTGTAGGGGAAGCTAAGCGGGAAGAAACTGTGCATGACACCTTGCTGCAGCTTGACGTCCAGCGGGTTAAGGCTTGCCGCCTGGACGCGGACAAGGACCTGGTCAGCGCCGATCCGCGGCAGCGGGATGTCTTGCACGGTGGGTGCGGCGTCGTAGCCGGTGATACGGGCGGCTTTCATCAAACACTCTCCTTCTGGACAGGCCATGCACCCACCTGGTTCAGCCAGCCGAACCAGTCTTCAAGGTGCCAGGTGTGGGTCAGGCGGCCGTTCTCGATGCGGTGAAACTCGTGAAGCGGCAGGCGAAAGCTCTTCCCGGTCGGGGGGATGCCAAACCATTCGCCATAGTGCGTGCCGACGATCTCGGCCCGTACGGCGAGCCGGCCCGATACCCCGATTACCTCCTTCACGACGATCCGCAGGTCGGGAAAGGCGGACTTGAACAGGCGGATCACGGGCTTCACACCTTCCGCGCCCGGTCCCTGCCCAGGTGCGGGGGGAATGTCCTGCCAGTCGGCCGCGACGACCTGATCCAGCAGATCGGGGTCACCGGCAAAGGCTTGGTAGAATGTCTCGATAGTGATGCGCTGTTCCGGTGGCAGTCCGACGATCTGCGCGTCCTTTGTGATGTTGCTCATTCAGCAATGTCCTGTCTGCTTCATTTGGCAGACGCGAGATAAGCCGGGCGCCAACATCATTGAAATCGATTGTCTGTATGTGGCTTTATCCATCTGATGGATTTACATGGCATCGATCTCAATCTGCTGGTGGCGTTCGATGCCTTGATGGCGGAGCGCAGCGTCACGAGGGCGGGTGTCCGTATCGGGCGAACGCAGCCCGCCATGAGTGCGGCGCTGTCGCGCCTGCGCGGGCTGCTGGGTGACGAGCTGTTTGTGCGAGGCCCGCGTGGATTGCAGCCGACATCACGGGCGGTGGACCTGGCGGAGCCAATCAGCCGGGCTTTGGCTGACATCCAGCGGACCCTGGAACACACAAGCGCCTTCGAGCCCAGGACATCGACGCTGCAGTTCACCATTGGCCTGTCCGAGCACCCGGCCTTTGTGCTGCTGCCGCGCCTGGTCGAGCGGCTGGTCCAGGTCGCGCCCGGGATCATCGTGCACGTCCGCAGCTTTACCGCGCGCGACGATGCGATTGCCATGCTGGACGCGGGTGAGGCGGACCTGACCGTAGGCGTTCCGCCCATCGTTTCGGCGGGCCGGATTCTGAGCCGCATGCTGTTCGAGGAGCGCTTCGTCTGCATCGTCAGGCGCGGCCACAAAGCGGCGAAGCATGCCTTCGACCTGAACAGCTTTCTGCAACTGTCGCACCTGCTGGTGTCACCGGAGGATGAGCGTTATGGCCTGATGGATGCAGCGTTAGCGAAACGCGGCCTGAAGCGCCGACTTGGCCTCACTTTGCCGCAGATGTATGCGGCACCGATGCTGGTTGCCCGATCGGATATGATCGCGACGCTGATGAGCGGGGTAGTTGCCGCCTCAGGTTACAAGGATGAGCTGCAGGTTCTGGAACCACCGTTGAAGCTTGATCCGGTGCCGTTCGTCCTGTGCTCGCACCGGCGCAACGAGGCGCATCCGGCCCAGCGCTGGCTAAGAGACTGCATTGCGTCGCTTCCCAGCCTTTTGGCGGGATCGGCGGCATGATCCTTGTTAAACACGGGTGTGCGCGCGTAGCAACTGCACCCAGGCGTCGGTCCACTTCTGCTGCCCGCTGGCGGAAAAATGGTAGCCGTCATAACGGTCAAGCGGGGTGACGTCATGATCTGTATCCGGGCCGTCGAAGATCATCTTGCCGTCCGCAAGCGAGGCTTGTGCCCTGGCGATGGGGTTGTCCGCCACCCAATCCGCGCTACCGACGCTGCACCGCGTGATGAAGAAGGGCGCGGTGACGCCCTCAGTACGAACCTGGTCAATCAGGGATTTGAGGTCGGCGCGATATTGATCCTCCGGCGTGTGCGACGCAAAGTCTTCCGCCCCCTGATCCCAGAGCACAGCGGTGATGGTGTAGTGTTGCCTTGTGCCGCGGACGACCTGCGTCAGCATGGCATTGAGATCGCCGCCGGCTGCCCAGCGGCGCACCGACGACCCGCCGACGGCAGCCGGGACCAGGATGACGTTTTTGTAGATACCGGACTGGACGAGCTTGATGCCGAGCAATGTCCATGATTCACCCATCTGGCCGTCGGCCCCGAGCAGGGGGGAAGCTGCCCGGTAGCAATGCCCGGCTAAGAAGTTGACCACCCGATCATCCGCACTTTGATGGCGCTGCCCTTGATAGTTGGCTGCGTTGGATTGCCCGGCCACCAGCAGGACGGCGGTTGCCTCGTCCTGCGGCGGACAAGCAATTTGTGTCTTGCCAGGATAATTCAGCAGACGGCCGAACCCATCCGTCTGGATGTGCGGGTTCCCCCATTTGTTGGCAACCAGCACCTTCAGTTGCGGCAACGGCCAGGCGTGCGTGTATCCGGCGTAGGCGCCGACAAGAAAGGTCGAGACGCACACCATGATCACGAGCAGAAGCAGCAGAAAGGGGCGCATGTATGGTCCTTCCGATCTGTATCATGCCGGACGCGGGCGGCGGTGGACGATCCTGGTGCTTGATGGGTGAAGCGGTCAGCCTGTCAGCCTAAGTCCAGCATATGCCACTACACAGCAGGGCCAAGTAAATATCATACTTGCATTTGCGTCCTCGGCCGAGCGACCGCGGATTGTCCGAACAGGTTGTGCCCGCGCTTGACTATGGCCGCAGTCACTGCACCAAACCAGGGATTTGTTCAAAGGAGTTGCCGCCGGATGAGCCACGCCGCCAGAACCGCGCCTGCCGCGGCACGTAACCGCGAGCCGATCCTGCGGGTGCTGCGCCGCTACTTGCCGCCGTCGGCACGGGTGCTGGAAATTGCCAGCGGCACGGGCGAACATGCCGTGTGGTTCAGCAGGGCGTTGCCGACGTTGACATGGCAGCCGACCGACCAGGACCCGGACGCGTTGGAGAGCATCGAGGCGTGGCGCGAGACGATGAGCCTGCCGAACGTACTGCCGCCGCTGCGGCTTGACGCCGCTGCCGACACCTGGCCGATCGCCCAGGCAGATGTTGTCGTCGCAATCAACATGGCCCACATTACGCCCTGGAGCGCCACGCAAGGACTGATCGCAGGAGCAGCGCGGGTGCTGACCGCGAACGGTCTGCTGTTCCTGTATGGCCCGTTCCGCGAGGCGGGCTTGCATACAGGGGCCGGCAACGCAGCGTTTGACGCTGATCTTCGGGCGCGTGATCCGTCCTGGGGGATACGCGACCTCGACGACATCACGACACTGGCCGTGGGCCATGGATTTCGGGAGCCGGAACGGGTCCTGATGCCGGCGAACAACCTGAGCGTTGTGTTTCGCCGCCGCTGACCAGCGGGCACCGCTGCCCACCACACGGCTCAGCGGCTCGATCTCAACCGGGCCTACCGTGCCGAAGATCCTTTCGGCCTATTGCGATCACCGGACGGAAAGAACTGGTTGTCGGGCCGTGGCAAACCGAGATGCTCGCGCAGGGTCGTCCCGGCATACTCACGACGGAAGATGCCTCGGCGTTGCAGCTCTGGGATGACAAGTGCTGCGAAGTCATCGAGGCCGGCCGGCACGGTTGGGAACATGATGTTGAATCCGTCGGCCGCCCCAGTTTCCAGCCACGACTGCATGGTGTCCGCGATGTCAGCCGCGGTTCCGACGATCTCCAGCCCGCCGAAGCCGCCGACCATCTGGGCAAGCTGACGTACGGTCAGGTTCTCGCGACGGGCCAGAGCCACAAGAGCATCACGTCCGCTCCGGCTCTGGTTGGACGGTGGCATCTCCGGCAGCGGCGCGTCGAGGTCGAAGGCCGAGGCATCGACGCCAAGCCGGATGGAGAGGTTCGGGATCCCGCTCTCGGGATGAACAAGGCTGTCGAGCAGCGCTTTCTTCTGCTGCGCTTCCTCGCGGGTCCGCCCGACCGTCACCAGGGCACCGGGCAGGATTCTGAAGTGATTGGCCGCCCGCCCGGCCGCGGTGACCCGTGTCTTTACATCGGTATAGAAGTCGCGAGCTTCCTCAATCGTGCGGCTGCTGCCGAAGACGACTTCGGCGGTGTCCGCGGCGAGTTGCCGGCCGGCCTCGGAAGCGCCGGCCTGGACGATGACCGGCCAGCCCTGCACGGGCCTGGCAATGTTCAACGGACCCCGCACGGACAGGTGCTGGCCGTTATGGTCGAGGACATGCATTTTTGCCGGGTCGAAGAAGATCCCGCTGGCCTGGTCGTGAGACCACGCATCGTCTGCCCAACTGTCCCAAAGGCCGGTGACAACGGCCTGGAACTCGCGGGCCCGCCGGTAGCGTTCGTCGTGTTCAACATGATCGGTCAGGCCAAAATTGAGCGCCGCATCGGGATTGGCGGTGGTGACAACGTTCCACCCGGCGCGGCCATGGCTGATGTGGTCGAGCGAGGCGAAGCGGCGGGCGATATGATAAGGCGCCTCGAACGTCGTCGACGCCGTCGCGATCAAGCCAATCCGTTCGGTCACCATCGCCAGGGCCGAAAGCAGTGTCAGAGGCTCAAAGGATGTGACGGTCGCGCTGCGCCGCAGCGCCTGGATCGGCATATTCAGCACCGCCAGGTGGTCCGCCATGAAGAACGCATCAAAGCGCGCCTGCTCCAGCGTCTGGATGAAACGCACGAGGTGCTTAAGGTTGAAGTTGGCGTCAGGATCGGCGCCCGGATAACGCCACCAGGCGGTATGAATGCCGACGGGCCGCATGATGGCGCCGAGATGAAGCTGTCTTGCCATGTTGAACCTCGTTTGCCGTCGGTATCCGCCATTAGAGCTCATCGTTTCATGCGGCTACTCCGCCGTAAGCATCCCGCCTGAACGCTGGTCACGCTGAAGACGGCCGAAGTCGATCAATGCGGCCGGATCCGAGGCCAGACGACGGAGGTGCCGTTGTGACCAGATTGGCCTTCCGTGGCAATGTGGCGGATAGGCCGGGCTTGTGCATGCCGCATGATCGCAGGCGCAATCGGGGATCGCTTTGGGAAGCGCCGAAGCTGCAAGCGATTGAATGCCTGATCTTCGCTCTTTTGCTCCTCAACGCGAATCGGCAAGTCTTCATTATAATAGTCCAGCTCCCTAAGCCGATCCCGCACGACGGTCTCAGTTTTGCGTTCAGACATATTGGAGACTTGGACTTTTGGGCGGCGTCTTAATGACGCAATCGCTTTGGCAGCACCCCGTCATCTTGATATGGATATGGATAGCTAGATCGATCATCACGACCCTCCACTTTGTGTGGCGAGTCTAGCGAATCCAATACGATAAGAAAGAGTCTTCGAAAACTCGTTCAAACGGTACCATAAATGGGTTTGTAAAGTATAATATCGCCATTTCTGAGTCGTCTGAGCGATACGTATCGTTTCGTTTCGTCTATGATGTACAATGGCTACAAGTTATGGCCAAGACCCGGTTCGCCGAAGTAACCTGAACGGGTGGGCGGCGCAGTATTGCGGCAGTTAATCATCTTCGCTTGATTGAAATGACTTTGCTATTCCATTCGCTGGCACCGTCCGCTATTTTTACGCTCAACAGCGTTCAACATGGGTCACGGACTTTAAAGGCCCGACAGGGGAAAATCGTTTCAATGGCAATCTCGGCAAATGACACCGTGGTGGTGGGCGTCGGCGCGTCCGTGAATGATGGCAATGAGAATGTCTGGGCCATCGACAGTAACGGCCAGATCACCGTCAACGGCCAGGTTGACGGCACGACGGCGAATGTCGACCTGCTGGCCTTCGACGGCGGCCTGGTCTGGCAGAAGAATGCCGACAACAACTGGTATTCCAAGACCGCGCCGTCGGCGGCCTGGGTGCAATGGCCGGGTCCGGGGGCGCCGGTCACGACTGCGGACGTTTCGGCCAACGATGCTTCTGTGGCGGTCGGCAGCTTAGCGACGCTGGTCGATGCCAACGGCAATGTCTGGGGGCTGGCCAAGGTCAACGGCGCCAATGGCTATCAGGTGACGGTGGACGGCGCGGTCGACGCCACGACGGCGAACCTGGTGCAACTGGCGCTGGTTGACGGCACGATCTGGCAGCAGAACACCGCCGGGCTGTGGTATTCGAAGACGACGCCGGCCAGCGGCTGGAGCCAGTCCACGCCGATCGACCCGATCACCGGCAGCGCGCAACCGGTCACCCTGACCTGGGTCGGCGGCGGCGGCAACCGCGCGGGCAACCCGGCGGACTGGTCGCCGGCGTTGAAGCCGCAGCCGGGCAACAGCCTGGTCATGGGGTCGGGCACGATGAGCCTCTCGGGGCATGCGCTGGCCGGCGACACGCTGATGGTCCGCCCGGGCGCGGCGGTGGCGATCGACACCACCGGCAACGCGACGCTGGATCTTGCCACCCGCGAACCGGGCGAAACGATCGCCATCAACGCCGATCCCGCGGCCACGCTGCGGCTGACGGCGGACCTGTCGGGGGCGGAGACGCACATCTCCGGCGGGACCATCGCGTTCATCGGCACCAGCACGTTCGCGGCGTTCCAGACGGTGCTGTCGGACAATCTGACCGGCACTGGCACGCTGCAACTGTTCGGCGGCAACGCCAGCGGGGAGGCGATGGAGGTCAACGGCCGCGTCGGGCATGGGCTGACGTTCGACATCAGCTCTGGCCCGATTGGCGACGCCGGGCTGCAGGTGGATCAGCCGGCCGCGTTCCATGCAGCGGTCAACCTGCAGGCGGCCGGGTACCTGTCCTTCAGCGGGCTGCAGGCAACGCGGGGGGAACTGCTGAACGGCATCCTGAAGCTGTTCGACGGCAACACCCTGGTGCAGTCGACGCGGTTCAGCGACACCGCGAACGCGGCGGATTTCGGCGCCCTGCAACTGGAGCAGACCAGCGCGGGCGTGGCCGTTTCTGTCGGTACCGGGGGTGAGCATTTCCAGCCGGGCGGCCCGGGGACGGTGCTGCCGCTGACAACCTGAGGCGAGGCGCCGGCGGACGGGCCGCAGCGCCTCGCCGGCACACAAACGGGATCGGCCAGACGACGGAACCAGGGTGCGGCGGCGGAAACATTTGCCGGACGACGAGTGGTGCGTTTACCTCAAGGCCTGAAGCGCTATCGTGGGCGCTGTCACCTTGAAGGATTTGCCGATGTCCGCCAGCGCCTTGCCGCATACCACGCTGTCCAGCCCGACGTTGCCCAACGCAACCTTGACCGAAGCCTATCAGGCGCTGACGCCGGGTTCGGCGGCGCTGGCGGCCAAGGCGCGGACGGTGATGCCCAGCGGGCTGGCGCATGACAGCCGGCACTTTGATCCGTATCCGCTGTATATACAACGCGCCCTGGGGCCGGTGAAGTGGGACGTCGATAACAACCGCTATGTCGATTATTTCGGCGGCCATGGTGCGCTGATCCTGGGCCACAACCATCCCACTGTGATGGCGGCGGTGCACGCGGCGCTGGAGCAGGGGACGCATTTCGGTGCCTGCCATGCGCTGGAGGTGCGCTGGGCCGAGCTGGTGACGCAAATGGTGCCTTCGGCGGAGCGGGTGCGCTTCACCTCCTCTGGCACCGAGGCGACATTGATGGCGCTGCGGCTGGCGCGGGCCTATACCGGGCGGTCGAAGCTGGTGCGGTTCCGCGGCCATTTCCATGGCTGGCACGACCACATGACCAGCGGCTACACCAGCCATTTCGACGGCACACCGACCAGCGGGGTGGTGGATGGCGTGGCGGAGAACGTGCTGCTGTGCGATCCGAACGACGTTGCGGGCATCACGCGGATCTTCAACGACCACAAGGACATCGCCGCCGTCATCATCGAGCCGACCGGGGCGAATTTCGGCAAGATGCCGGTGCAGACCTCGTTCCTGACGCTGCTGCGCGAGCTGACGCAGCAGGCCGGGACGGTGCTGATCTTCGATGAGGTGGTCACCGGGTTCCGGGTGTCGCCCGGCGGGCTGCAGGCGGTGGTGGGGATCACGCCGGACATGACGACGCTGGCGAAGATCCTGTCTGGCGGCCTGCCGGGTGGGGCGGTGGCGGGGCGGAAGGACATCATGGACTGGCTGGATTTTGCCGCGGCCAAGGCGGCGGGGCGTGAGAAGGTGGCGCATCTGGGGACGTTCAACGCCAACCCCGTCTCCGCCGCCGCGGGGATCGCCACGCTGGAGATCCTGGCGGGCACGGACGCCTGCGCGCGGGCCAACGCGTATGGCGCCGAACTGAGGGGGAAGATGAACGCGGTGCTGGAGGAGGAGGCGGTGAAGTGGGCGGTGCATGGCTCCTACTCCGGGGTGCACATCTTCACCAATCCGGAAGGGGCGGCGTTGGTGCCGAGTGCGTTTGATGCGGCAGCGTTCATTCCAATGATGATGGAGAAGAAGCGCGGTGAGGGGGTGACCGGGCAGGTGCGGATGGGGATGCTGGTCAACGGGGTGGACCTGAACTCCGGGCCGTCGGGGACGATCTCGGCGATGCATGGCGAGGAGGAGATGGCGGTGACGGTGGAGGCGTTCCGGGCAACGGTGCGGGCGCTGAAGCGGGAGGGGGCGGTGGGGTAGGGACGGCGTCTGCGGGATTGGGGGGTAGATCGGATGGCCGGGTTGCCGGCGCCGTTGCGCGGTGAGAAGTGCGGAGGCTGTCCTGACCAGAGGGCTCACGCCACATATGGCTGGGCGCTGGCCGGCGTTGCATCGGTTACTCCGGCAGTCCAGCGTCCTTCAGCGCATCTGCGTAGGTCCTCTCCATGCTTTCGAGAGGCATCGGTATCCGCGCGCGGAAGCCCGCGATCGTCAGGTTTGGCTCGATCCCCAGCAACTCCCGCACCACCTGCGCCGCCCGATCCCGCTGCCCGACCTTGACGAGGGCGACGGCGAGCACGCGCAGAGCGACCGCGAAGCGCCGGTTCTGCGCGAGCGCCCTCTCCGCCCACACGATCGTCTCGGAATAGTCCCCCTCGACCACGGCGGCGATCGCCATCGCGGTTGAGGTGAGCCAGCCGCGCGGATCGCGGGGATTGAGCCGCCGAGCGCGCGCGAGCCTTGATCGTCCCGCGCCCTGGTTGCCGCACATGGCCTCGATCCAGCCGCCCAAGCTCAGCGCCATGGCGGAATGTGGATTGATCAGGAGGGAGCGGCTGAACAGCGCCCGCGCCTGTTCCACGCCGTCTTCGGCCATGTTCCAGATCGCGAAGGCGGCCATCCACAGGACCTGCGCGTCGTTCGGCGCCAACCCGACGGCATGGCGGGCGAGACCCACGACCTGCGCGCGGCCGGCACAATCGCGTGGCGCCCAGCCCTGGACGTGGCGCTGCGCGTGACAGTACGCCGCCGCCGCCATGGCCCGCGCGTATGCCGGATCAACCGATAGCGCCTGCTCGAGGCAGTCCAGCGCCGCCGCCATGCTTCGGGCGGTGAATTCATGTTCCAGTTGATACGCGCGCAGCAGGAGGTCGTATGCGTCGAGCCGGTTCGGACGGTTGCGCGCGCGCCGCCCGACTTCGGCCAATTCCAGCGTCGGCTCAATCGCGGCGACCACGGCCTCGGAGACCCGATCCTGCAACGCGAAGACGTCGCGCAGGTTGCCCTCGAAGCGGTCGGCCCACAGGTGGGCGCCGGATGCCGCGTCGATCAACTGGCCGGTGATCCGCAGCCGGTCGCCGTCGCGGCGGACGCTGCCTTCCAGCACATAGGCCGCGCCAAGCTCGCGCCCGGCCTGACGGATATCGACCGCCTGGCCCTTGTAGGTGAAGGAGGAGTTGCGGGCGATGACGAGCAGCCCGCTGCTGCGCGACAACGCGGTGATGATTTCCTCGGCCATGCCGTCGGCGAAGTAGTCCTGGTTCGGATCTCCGCTCATGTTGGTAAAGGGCAGGACGGCTACCGACGGCAGGTTGGGACCGCCGCGCCATGGGATGGCTTCGGGTGAGCCATGCGCGGGGTTGTCCGCTGGGGTTTCCTTGGGCGCGGTATCGGCTGGTGGCCGCGGCGCGGGGTCGGCAATCTGCTGGACCTCGCCCACGAACCGGACGCCCTTGCGCGGCAGGGTGCGGATCAGGCGCTGTTCAGCGCCGCTGTCGCCGATGGCGGCGCGCGCGGCGTTGAGGCGGCTGCTGAGCGTCGCCTCGGAGACGATGCGGCCGTGCCAGACGGCCTCCAGCAGGTCGTCGCGGCTGACGACCCGGTCCCGCGCTTCGATCAGGAAGGTCAGCACGTCGAACACCTGGGGCTCGACCGCGACGAGACTGCCGGCCTGACGCAGCTCGCGCCGGGCAGTATCGAGGATGCAGTTTCCGAAGCGGTAGATCACGGCGCGACCGATGCTGGTGGCGAGATCGATGCTAGTACGTCGGCACAGAGGTTTTGACCAGTTGCCCAGGCGGGTTGCGCTGTTCGGGAGGATGAGCCCGCTGGGAAGGCCGGCTTCAGCCGAGAGCGGGCTGACTGCCTCGGAGCATGCAATCGCCGATAGAGGACGTTTGTTTCAAGAAATGGTCGAAGACGATTACGGGTCAGCCGCCCGAACATGACGCTCGGTGCAGTTGGCCAGCGCGTTGCCCTTGTAGCCCAGCGTCAGGCACTGGTCCTGCGCCGCGTTGATCTGGCCGAACCCAATGGGGTGCGCCGGGGGCGCATTGCTCTCAATTCGGTGCAGTGCGCCAGCGCGTTCTGACCCTGGAACCCGTATTGCAAACAGCGGTTCTGGGCGGCATCGACCGCCGGCGGTACACATCCAACCAGACACAGCAGCCCCATCGCCCCCGCGGCTTTCTGTCTTAGCACCGGTCTGCCTCGCATTGACGGCCACGAAAGTCTAGGCGATGCAAGGTGTCAAAAGCAACCGTGCGGGCGATATCGATGCTTGACCGGTTGAAGGGCGATGCCGCAACGACGAAGCTGCTTAAGGTCGTGAGGCGATCCCGGGTCGCCTACCGCGACGCAGAAAGTGGTTTCGCGGTGTCCGGGGGCCTCCGCCGGTAGCGTCTACCCTATGCTGTACGCGCAGTATGCTGACGGATTGACCACGGCGCGGGTGCGCGACTTCAAGAAGTATCTGAGTGCCAGGAGGGGGACATGACCTGCCCTGTCGGTCACTAGCGGATGAAACCTGACGGAAAGAACCGTCCGATTTCCTTAACTAGCCGTTGTTTGGTGGGCCGATCCGCCCCACCGCATGGGACGCGAGTGTCAGGATCGGAGCACTAGAACTGTGTCCGTTCGCATTGGCCCACGGACCCCCTCTAACTCGTTGTTTGACCGCGTGATTCACCGCTCCGTGTGATGCCACCTGCGCGGATCACGCTCCAGCACAGCCGGCCTGCGGCAAAAATCATGGCGCTCTGAAGGAAAATACCACGGCATCTGAAAGCGCAGCGCAGGCGATTCGGGCAGTCTCGCTGCCATCGCGACCGAACCGAGGAGTTGGAACATGCAGACCGAAACGATCGACCATAAACGCCGCCGGCTTCTTGGCGCCGCTGCCGCGACCATCGCGGCCAGCAAGCTCAGCCTCGCCGGCCACGCGAACGCCCAGGCCGCGCCAAAGCCGGGCAGCAACACCGCTCTTCCGCCGCCGAAGCAGGTCGACGCAGGCGTGCTCAATGTGGGTTATGTCGAGGCAGGCGTCCCTGGTGGGCCAGCCGTCATCCTGCTGCACGGCTGGCCGTATGACATCCACAGCTTTGCCGAGGTTGTCCCGCTTCTCGCCGCGGCTGGATACCGGGTGATCGTGCCGTATCTTCGCGGCTATGGCACGACGCGTTTCCTGGCGAACGAGACGGTGCGCAACGGCCAGCAATCGGCCTTCGCGGCGGACATCATCGGGTTGATGGATGCGCTGGGGATTCAGCGGGCGACGCTGGCCGGGTTCGACTGGGGTGCCCGGACGGCCGATATCGTGGCGGCGCTGTGGCCGGAGCGGTGCAAGGCCCTGGTTTCGGTCAGCGGCTACCTGATCGGCAATCCGGAAGCGAACAAGGCGCCGCTGCCGCCGAAGGCCGAGCTGGCATGGTGGTATCAATTCTATTTCGCCACCAGCCGCGGCCGGGCGGGCTATGAGGCGTACCGGAAGGAGTTCGCCAGGCTGATCTGGCGGACCGCCTCGCCAAGGTGGGATTTCGACGACACGACGTTCGACCGCAGCGCGCAGGCCTTCGACAACCCGGACCACGTCAGCATCGTGATCCACAACTATCGCTGGCGGATCGGACTGGCGGAGGGCGAGCGGCAATACGACGGGCTGGAGAAGCGGCTGGCGGAAGCGCCGGTGATTCGTGTGCCGACGATCACCATGGAAGGGGACGCGAACGGCGCAGCGCACGCGGAGCCGGCGTCGTACGCCAAGCAGTTCAAGGGTAGATACGCGCACCGGCTGCTCAAGGGCGGTGTCGGCCACAACCTGCCGCAGGAAGCGCCGTACGACTTCGCGCAGGCGGTTATCGACGTGGACGCGGCTTGACCCGACATCCGTCCTGAACGGGAAGTCCCGTGCTGCGCCACGTCCAAGCTTCTACACACCGGTCGTAGCGGCCGATGGCGCTTTGATCATCCGGCTGCTGGCGGCGGGTTTGTGCCAGTCCCGGTGGGCATTGACGATGTCCTCAATGACCGACTGGCCGTTGGCCACCAGGAAGCGGCGCAGGCGGTCCTGCACGGGCAGCAGCGGCAGGCTGCGGCGCTGCACCACGAACCAGGACCGCATCAGCGGAAAACCCTCCACCGCCAGCGGGGCCAGCAGGTTCAATGACAGCTCCAGGCTGATGGTGTGCTGAGAGATCAGCGCCAGGCCCATGCCGGCGATGACCGCCTGCTTGATCATCTCGTTGCTGGACGACTCCATGGCGATGCGTGGCAGGAAGTGCGCTCGGCGGAAGAAGCCGTCGGCCAGCAGCCGGGTGCCGGAGCCGTCCTCGCGGCTGATGAACCATTCTGTTGCCAGTACATTGGGATTGAGCTTTGGCGCCTTGACCAGCGGATGGCCGGGATGGGCGACGATGACCGAGGGATGCGGGGCGAAGCGGGCGGCGATGACGTCGGCGTCCTCGGGCGGCTGGCCCATGATCGCGAGGTCGACCTCACCGCCGGTCAGCATCGCCAGGACCTCGCTGCGGTTGCCCTCGTTCAGCAGGACGCGGACATCGGGTGCGTCAGCGCGGAAGCGGGCGATCATGTGCGGGACGATGTACTTGGCGGTGGAGACGAGGCCGACGCGGACGCGGCCGCCGGTGACACCTTTCAGCGCGGTCATCGCCTCATCGGCGTCCTGCAAGGAGCGTAGCACCATGCGGGCGTAGCCGAGCAGGACCTGTCCGGCCTCGGTCACCTGGGTCCGCTTGCCGATCCGCTCAAACAAGGCGAAGCCGGTCTGGCTCTCGATCCGCTTGATCTGGAACGACACCGCCGAAGGCGTCAGGTGCAGCCGCTCCGCGACGCGGGCCAGCGACAGGCTGTCGGCCGCCTCGACGAAGACCTGCAACTGGCGGACGGTGACGTTACGCATGGCAGCGGTGAGCCTTGGCTGGCGGCGGTGCCTCAAGGGATTGCTTCACATAACCGCAAGTATATTTTGCTTTCGCTTCACTGTCGACCGCCTAGGTTGATGTCAACCAAACCGGCAGGAAGGGAGCAGGACGTTGGACAGTCCACTCGACGTCAAGATCACCGACATGAAGCAACGCTACACCTCGGGCGTGCTGAAATACCGCCAGATGGGGTATTGGGAGCCGGACTATGAGCCGAAGGACACTGATATCCTGGCGGTTTTCCGGATCACGCCGCAGGACGGCGTGGATCCCGTAGAAGCCGCGGCGGCGGTGGCGGGTGAGTCGTCGACGGCGACCTGGACGGTGGTGTGGACCGACCGGCTGACTGACAGCGAATACTACCGCGCCAAGGCGTATCGGGTGGACCCGGTTCCGGGCAATCCGGAGCAGTGGTTTGCCTACATCGCCTATGACCTCGACCTGTTCGAGGAGGGCTCGATCGCCAACCTGACGGCTTCGATTATCGGCAACGTGTTTGGCTTCAAGGCGCTGAAGGCGTTGCGGCTGGAGGACATGCGGATTTCCGCGCATTACTTGAAGACGTTTCAGGGGCCGCCGACCGGGATCGTCGCCGAACGCGAGCGGATGAACGTCTATGGGCGCCCGATCCTGGGGGCGACGATGAAGCCGAAGCTTGGGCTGTCTGGGCGCAACTATGGACGAGTGGTGTATGAGGCGCTGAAGGGCGGTCTGGACTTCACCAAGGACGACGAGAACATCAACTCGCAGCCGTTCATGCACTGGCGTGACCGCTACCTGTATTGCATGGAGGGCGTGAACAAGGCGATGGCGGAGACCGGCGAGGTCAAGGGGACGTATCTGAACGTCACCGCCGGGACGATGGAGGAGATGTATGAGCGCGCGGAGTTCGCTCGCGACCTGGGCAGCGTGATCATCATGATCGACCTGGTGATCGGCTACACCGCGATCCAGTCGATCTCGAAATGGGCTCGCAAGAACGACATGATCCTGCACCTGCATCGCGCCGGGCATGGCACCTACACGAGGCAAAAGAGCCACGGGGTTTCGTTCCGGGTGATCGCCAAATGGATGCGGATGGCGGGGGTTGACCACATCCATGCCGGCACCGTGGTGGGCAAGCTGGAAGGTGATCCGAACGTGGTCACAGGCATCTATGATACCTGCCGGGAGATTTATGTGCCGGCCGATCCGCGGCACGGCATTTTCTTCGATCAGCCATGGGCCAGCCTGAAGAAGATGATGCCGGTGGCTTCCGGCGGGATCCACGCCGGGCAGATGCACCAGTTGCTGCACTATCTGAAGGATGACGTGGTGCTGCAGTTCGGTGGCGGCACGATCGGCCATCCGCAGGGCATCCAGGCGGGGGCGCAGGCCAACCGGGTGGCACTGGAAGCGATCGTCAAGGCGCGCAACGAGGGGCGCGACATCTGGAACGAGGGGCCGGAAATCCTGACCGCCGCGGCGCGCTGGTGCCAGCCGCTGCGGGCCGCGCTGGACACCTGGAAAGACGTGACGTTCGATTTTGCATCGACCGACACGGTCGATGCCTTGCCCACGCCGACGCCGGCCTGAAGGGAGAGAAGCGATGAAGATTACACAGGGACAATTCTCCTTCCTGCCGGACCTGACGGACGAGGAGATCGGCAAGCAGATCGAGTATGCGCTGGACAATGGCTGGGCGTTGGCGGTCGAGCACACCGACGACCCGCATCCGCGCAACATTTACTGGTCGATGTGGGGGCTGCCTATGTTCGACCTGAAGGACCCGGCCGGGGTGCTGATGGAGGTCAATGCCTGCCGCAAGGAGCATCCGAACGACTACATCAAGGTGCTGGCTTTCGATAACAGAAAGGGTCACGAAACCATCCGGATGTTCTTCATGGTGCAGCGCCCCGAGCATGAGCCCGGATTCGAAGTGGTGCGAGGCGCCGGCAAGGGACGCACGGTCAACTATACGTTGCGCAGCTATGCGACGGAGCGGCCGCCAGGTGAGCGCTATCGCAGCAGAGCCGAACCATGAGGCACGCAGCCATCAGGCAGGGCCGGGAACACTCGGCATGAACACCGGCGTGGCGTTCACCGAGGATCGGATCGACCTCGGCGCGCTGTACGACCAGTCCAATATCGCCGAGGTATTGGCGCTGCTCGACAGCGACCTGATCGGGCTGGTCCCTGTGAAGACCCGCATCCGCGAGATCGCGGCGCTGCTGCTGGTCGAGGCAGCGCGGCGCGGCATGGGCATCCAGGCCGATCCACCGTCGCTGCATATGAGCTTCACCGGCAATCCCGGCACCGGCAAGACGACGGTGGCGAAGCGGATGGCGGACGTGCTGCATCGGCTGAAGTATGTACGCCGTAACCATGTCGTGACGGTGACGCGCGACGACCTGGTGGGGCAGTTCATCGGCCACACCGCGCCAAAGACCAAGGAAGTGCTGAAGAAGGCGATGGGCGGCGTGCTGTTCATCGACGAGGCATACTACCTGTATCGCCCGGAAAACGAGCGCGACTACGGGCAGGAGGCGATCGAGATCCTGCTGCAGATGATGGAGGACAATCGTGACGATCTGGTGGTGATCCTGGCCGGGTACAAGGACCGGATGGACACGTTCTTCCGCAGCAATCCGGGCATGGCGTCGCGCATCGCGCATCATATCGACTTTCCCGACTACTCGGCCAATGAGCTGTTCGAGATCGCGCAGATCATGGCGGGCACGATGCACTACCGGTTCGATGATGAGGGCGCGGCGACGCTGCGCGACTACATCGCGCGGCGGATGCAGCAGCCGCGGTTCAGCAACGCGCGCTCGATCCGCAACGCCATCGACCGCGCCAGGCTGCGGATGGCGAACCGGCTGTTCGCCGAGCGCGACCGGCCGGTGGACCGCGTGGCGCTGGAGACGATCACCGCGCAGGACCTGCGCGTCAGCCGGGTGTTCACCGAAGGGGTGGACGCCTGAGGTGTCCGGTCGCAGAGCAACGCAAGACGCGCTTCCGCTTGTGAACCGGCCACTTCCAGCCAAGCCTGGGTATTGCCCCGGCACTGACGGGTGACATAAGTCCGGTGGTCTTATACCAGCCGACCGATGAACTGACTGTTTTGTCTGCTGGCGGTCGGCTGGTATCTTATTGATTTCGCGCGCGGCCGCCCCTCCAACCCCGCGCGCAATACCAATCAGCGCAAGCGCCGCTTGGTATTAGAAGACCGTTGGAGATGCCGAAGATGGGAGACAACGATGGCGTACCGCCAGACGACGCTGTCCAAGTTCATCATCGAGGATCAACGCCGCTCCGGTGCCGCCAGGCCGGATCTGACGTCGCTGCTGAACGACATCCAGACCGCCTGCAAGCTGATCGCCGTCGCAGCCTCCCGCGGGGCGCTGGACCGGCTCGACCCGGACGCTGCCACGGCTGAACGGCCGATTTCGCGGATCGCCAACGACATCATGCTGGACACCTGCAAGTGGGGCGGCCAGTTGAGCGCGATGGCCTCGGCCGAACTGGACGGGGTGTACCAGATACCGCAGCCGTATTCGCGCGGGCAGTACCTGCTGGTGTTCGACCCGCTGGAGGGCGGGGCTGCCCTGGACGTCAACACGCCCGTGGGCACGGTGTTCTCCGTGCTGCGGTGCCCCGAGGGGATCGAGCAGCCGGACGCGGCGCACTTCCTGCAGCCGGGCAGCGAGCAGGTGGCGGCGGGGTATGCATTGTATGGTCCGGTGGCGATGCTGGTGCTGAGCATGGGGGCCGGCGTGCACGGTTTCACCCTGGACCGCGAGATTGGTGCCTATACGCTGACCCACCCCGACATGCGCATCCAGGCCGGCACGCGGGAGTTTGCCATCAACGCGGCAAACCAGCGGTTCTGGGAGCCGCCAGTGCGGCGGTATGTCGAGGAGTGCCTGGAGGGCACGGAGGGTCCGCGGGAAACCGACTTCGACATGCGCTGGGTCGCCTCCGTGGTGACGCAGGTGCATCGCGTGCTGCTGCGCGGCGGGCTGTTCGTGCATACGATGAGTGGCGCCGAGGCCGCGGCGGATGGCGGCGCTGTGCCGGCCGCGGCCGGGCCACGGCTGCTGTTCGATGCCAACCCGATGGCGATGCTGATCGAGCAGGCGGGAGGGGTGGCCTCGACGGGGCGGGAGCGGATCCTGGACATTCAACCGGCTGCGCTGGGGCAGCGTGTGTCGATGATGCTGGGTGCGGGGGATGAGGTCGAACGGCTGGTCGCCTACCACGGCGAGCATGACCGCGGCGAGGACCCGGTGTTCAAGACGCCGCTGTTCAACATGCGCACCTTGTTCACCGGAGTTTAGCGATGTCGAGAAAGCACCCGGTCGTTGCGATCACCGGTTCCTCGGGCGCCGGCACCACGACGGTGACGACGACATTCGCGCAGATTTTCCGCCGCGAGGGGATCAACGCGGCGATCCTGGAAGGCGACGCGTTCCATCGTTACAACCGCTTCGAGATGCGCGCGCTGATGAAGCAGGCCAGCGACAGCGGGCAGAACCACCTGAGCCATTTCGGCCCCGAGGCGAACCTGTTCGAGGAGCTGGAGGCGGTGTTCCGCAACTATGGCCAGACCGGCACCGCACAGGTGCGCAAGTATCTGCACAACGAGCACGAGGCGGCGCCGTATGAGCAGGAGCCGGGGACGTTCACGCCGTGGGAGGACATCCCGCCTGGCACCGACATGCTGTTCTACGAAGGTCTGCACGGCGGCGTGGTGCATGGCGAGGTGAACATCGCCCGCCATGCCGATCTGCTGGTGGGCGTGGTGCCGATCATCAACCTGGAATGGATCCAGAAGCTGCACCGGGACAAGCAGACCCGCGGCTACAGCCAGGAAGCGGTGGTGGACACGATCCTTCGGCGCATGCCGGACTACGTGAACTACATCTGCCCGCAGTTCACCCAGACGCATGTCAACTTCCAGCGGGTGCCGACGGTGGATACCTCCAACCCGTTCATTGCGCGCGACGTGCCGAGTGCCGATGAGAGCATGCTGGTGATCCGGTTCCGCAATCCAAAGGGGATCGACATGCCGTACCTGCTGTCGATGCTGCATGACAGCTTCATGTCGCGGGCCAATACGATCGTTTGTCCAGGCGGCAAGATGCCGCTGGCAATGCAGTTGATCTTCACGCCGATGCTGCTGCAGTTGATGGACCGCAAGAAGCGCGGGATTGGCTGATCGCGGCCAACGTTGATCGTCGTCCGGGCTGGGCGCTTGATCCGCCGGGATTTTGCGATGCCGGCCTGATCCGGTAAAGCGAAGCCCAAGGGGCCGGGCGGCAAGCCCGGCGGCGTTGGGGGATCGGCTGATAGTTTTTCGATTTGAGCAAGGCGCTGTCCGCGGCCGACGGCGTCCTGTTGTCGGTGGCGCGACAGGTGCTGCCCAACCACAGTTCAGCGCGCGGCGCGGCGGCGGCGCAGTGGCCCGCTTCGCCGTGGCGGCTGCCGTGGCTTGCGGATGCGGTCTGCTGGGGTACCGCCTGGCCCTGGCGCAGACGGCGGCGGACACTGGTGCGCCGGCGATCAGCCTGTCACCGGTCACCATCATTGGCGCCTCACCGCTGCTGGGCACCGGGCTGGACCGAGCGAAGGTGCCCGCCGCGACCAACGTGCTGACGGGTGCGGATGTCGACCGGACCGGCATTCCCGACGCGCTTGGTGCACTGAATGAGCAGACCCCCGGGGTTTCGCTGGACGACGCGCAGGGCAATCCGTTCCAGCCCAACCTGGTGTACCGCGGTTTTTCCGCCTCGCCGCTGGACGGCAACTCGCAGGGCCTGGCGGTCTATCTGAACGGCGTGCGCTTCAACCAGCCGTTCGCCGACACGGTGAACTGGGACCTGATCCCCAGCGTGGCGATCGACCGGATCAACTTGGAGGGCTCCAACCCGGTGTTCGGGCTGAACGCGCTGGGCGGGTCGCTGTCAGTGCGGCTGAAGGACGGATTTTCTTTTCACGGCACGACGGCCGAGGCGTTTGGCGGGTCATTCGGCACCATCGCGGGGTCGTTCGAGTCCGGCCAGCAGAGCGGCAACACCTCCACCTATGTCGCCGGCAACATCCAGCACAGCGACGGCTGGCGGCAGTTCAACCAGTCCGACGTACGCCAGCTTTATGGCGACATCGGCTGGCGCGGGCCGCAGGCGGAGCTGCACCTGAACCTGGCGTTGGCGGACAATGCGCTGAACGGGCCGGGCACGGTGCCGGTGCAGCTTCTGGCGGCGGACCGCAGCGCGACGTTCACCGCGCCGAACCTGACAACGAACAGGTATGCGCTGACCAGTCTGTCGGGCACCTGGGATGTCTCGGATGCGACGTCGCTGCAGGGCCTGGTCTACTACAGCAACCTGTCGCAGCGGATCGTCAACGGCAACACGCCGAACGCGCAGCCCTGCGCCACCTTGACGGGCTTGCTGTGCACCTCTGGCGACACGCCGGCGGTCGGGCTGAATGGCCAGCCGATCGCGGACTTCCTGAACGGCGGCCCCTATTCGCAGCTAAACCTGGAGGCGACGGACACCAACGGCTATGGCGCGGCGGTGCAGGTGACGCACCAGGGTTCGGTCGCGGGCCTGCACAACCAGGTGGTGGCGGGACTCAGCTTCGATGGCGGCGTCAGTGAGTTCACCGCCAGCTCCGCGGTCGGCGGCATTGATGCGGCGCGACAGTTCGTCGGGCCCGGGGCGGTGCTGGACCAGCCGGACGGCTCGATCGCGCCGGTGCGGCTGAGCATCACCAACGCCTATTACGGGGCGTATGTCTCTGATGTGCTGGATGTGACCTCGCGGCTGTCGCTGTCGCTGTCGGGGCGGATGAATGTCGCGCAGATCGACCTGGCGGACGGCAACGGCACCGCGCTAAGCGGCCGGCACGGTTTCAACCACTTCAATCCGGGGATCGGACTGACCTACAAGCTGCTGCCGGCGGTCACGGCCTATGCCAGTTATTCGGAGGCAAACCGAGCGCCGACGCCGGCGGAGCTGTCGTGCGCCAGTGCGGCCAGCCCGTGCACGCTGGCGAACTTCTTCGTCGGCGACCCGTCGCTGAAGCAGGTGGTGGCGCACACGGTCGAGGCCGGGTTGCGCGGGCAGTTGAAGCCGCTGACCGAGGCGACGCTGGAGTGGAACGCCGGGCTGTTCCACACGGTCTCCGACGACGACATCCTGTTCGTCGCCAGTGCCATTCCGGGGACGGACTACTTCCAGAATGTCGGCAACACCGTCCGGCAAGGGGTGGAGGCGGGACTGACGCTGCACGGCAGCCGGATGCGGGCCTGGCTGAACTATGCGTTCACCGACGCAACGTTCGGTTCGGCGCTGACGCTGGACAGCCCGTTGAACCCTGGGGCGGACGCCAACGGGCAGATCCATGTCGTGCCGGGGGATCATCTGCCTGGCATTCCGGCGCACCGGCTGAAGTTCGGCGTCAGTTACGCCATCACCGCGGCCTGGACGGCGGGGCTGTCTGGGCAGGTCAGCAGCGGGCAGTACCTGTTCGGCGATGAGGCCAACTTGCAGCCGAAGACCAACCCGTATGTCGTGTTGAACGCCAACACCAGCTATCAGGTGACCCAGACGGTGCAATTGTTCGCGCTGCTGCAGAACATGTTCAACACGAACTATGAGACGTATGGCACGTTCTCGCCCACCAGCAGCGTGCCGATTGCGCAGGCGCCGGGTGCCAGCAACACCCGCAGCCTGAGCCCGGCGCCGCCGCTGGCGGTCTACGGCGGGGTGAAGGTTACTTTCTAACGGGCTCTAAAGGGCCGGTCCGCTCCTGGTCACTTGCTCTTGGTCACTGCGGCTTGGTCTGCTTGCTGCCGGTAGGCTTGCTGCCAGACTCGGCGCCGCCGACGCCAGCAACCCCTGCCGCGGTGCTGCCGCCGGCGCTGGAGGCGTGCTTCTGAACAGCGGTGCTGGGCGTCGTCGTCTTGCCGGATGCAGGGCCCGAGGTGTCGCCCTGCGACGAATCCTGCGCGGCCAGACCTTGTGCCACCAGGCAGGGGGCGCCGCCGAGGGCGAGCATCAGGCTGAGGGATGACAGAAGCCACTTGGAGCGCATGGTTGAACCTCCCGGTTTGTTGTGATGGCGTGAACGCGCCGCCGCGCGGGGGGTTCGAAGCGGGCGGCAAATTCGCCTTAGAGCGGTTCACCGAGGGTGGAACCGCTCTCGCTCATCGTTTCGCGCGGCTACTCGCGCAGAATCGCGTTTTTGCGCGATTCCAATCTGCGCGAAGCCGCTTTAGGGCGTGCAGTCGCGCAGATCCTGGTCGCGGATGTCGAAGCTGGTGTCGCGGGTGGTGTCGATGCCGCGCTTGATGCAGGTGCGGCCAGATTTGTCGACGACCTTCAGGTCGAAGCGGCCGCGCGGAATGCTGGTGATGGCCAGACGCTCTCCGGCTTCCCAGGTCTTGTCCTTGTCGTTCAGTGCCTGGTTGGAACCCCAGGCGGTGGTGCCGGCGGGGGCGAGGTAGACGCCGGTGAACACGGTGGATGTGGTGTCGTTGAAGCCGAAGAAGCGCTCGGCGGCGCGGGCCGCCGGGGAGGCGAGGATGCATAGGACTGCAAGGGCGGGCAGGAGCGGCAAGAGGCACGGGAGCCGCAGGACGTGCAAGAACGGCGGCAGGACGCGGCGGAAAGGCATTATCACCCCCTTCATTGGCGCATTCGCCTGGTGGTCATCATTCCAGGCTGTGACCATCGATGCTGCCTTACTCATACCAACCCGCTGAGATGTTGAGACATCGCAGCGGGTTGTATGCGTTTTGCTCCAGCGCGCCGCCGCCCGCCAACCCGGCGCGCATACCAAGCCGCAAAAACATTGAAAGGGTCAATGTCTTCGCGGCTTGGTATCAGTGTCCACCGCGGCCCAGGAAGGTAAAGCGGCCGAGCAGGTGTTGGCGCAGGGCGGCGGCCGCGGCGGCGTCGCCGGGTGCCGGCAGCTTCAGGTCGGCCACCAGCGTGGCTGGCTCCCCAGCGATGACCAGGACCCGGCTGGCCAGAGCCAGGGCCTGGTCGATGTCGTGCGTCGACAGCAGTACCAGCAGGCCGCCGCGGCGCACCCGCTGCAGGATACGCGCGCCCAGGGCGGCCGCGAGGTTCTGGTCGAGCGAGGCGAACGGCTCGTCCAGCACCAAGGTTGCCGGATCCACCGCCAGGGCCCGCGCCAGGGCGACGCGGCGGGCCATGCCGAGGGACAGGGCGGATGGCAGCGCATGGGCGACCGGCGGCAGCAGGACCTCCCGCAGCAGGGCGTCGACGTCGATGGCGGGTGTTTCGGCGGTCTGCACCAGCATCAGGTTGTCGGCGACGCTGAGCCAGGGCAGCAGCCGAGGCTCCTGGAACATCACCCCCAGGCGGTCCGGCGGCAGGCGGACATGGCCGGTGAAATCGCGGTCCAGCCCCAGCACGGTGCGCAGCAGGGTGCTTTTGCCGACGCCGGAGGGACCCAGCAGGGTCAGCACCTCACCGGCTGCGGCGGTGAAGGCGATGTCGCGCAGCACCTGGCGAGCGCCGCCCCTGGTGGCGGTGTAGGTTTTGGTCACGATCCGGACGTCGAGCAGAGGGGCGTCGAGCGGCGTGCTGGCGGGTGGGTTCACTGTGGCGCACGCATACGGTGCGCAGGCCTTGGGAGCGCAGGCGTAGGGGGCACACGCACCGGGGTGGTGGCAGACATGATCACTGGCACCCCGTCAGCCGTGCCGGCGCCAGGCGGTGGCCCGTCGCTCCCACGGTTGCAGCAGCGACGCCTCGGCCAGCAGCATGATGGCGGCGAAGGTCAGGCCGTACGCCAGGATGCCGGTGACGTCGAAATTCTGGAAGTACAGGTTCAGGATGAAGCCGACGCCATTGGGCCGGCCCAGCAGCTCGACCACCAGAACGATCTTCCAGGTGATGGACAGGCCGCTGCGGGCTGCCGCGGCGACGAACGGCAGCAACTGCGGCCACTCGATCCGGCGCAGCCGGCGCCAGCGCGACAGGCGGTAGACCAAGCCCATCTCCTGCAGTGCAGGGTCCAGGGTGCGGGTCCCCTCGCGGATGGTGACGAAGACGGTGGGTGCCTTGGCGATGGCGACGGCGACGACGGCGGCGGTGTCGTTCAGTCCGATCCAAATGTAGGCCAGGACGACGACGACCAGGACGGGCAGGTTGAGGGCGACGACCGCCCAAGGGTCGATCAGCGCGTCCAGGCGGCGGGAGCGGCCGGCGAGATAGCCCGCGGTGCCGCCGGCGAGCAGGGCCACGACGAAGGCGCAGACGACGCGGGCGACGGTGATCATCACGTTCCACGGCAGCGTGCCGTTGAGCGTCTCACGCCAGGCGACCTGCAGCACCGGCAGCGGGCCGGGAAACAGTTGCGGCGAGGCGGCGAGCCAAGCGGCGGCCCACCAAAGCAGCGCCAGCGCCAGCAGCGACAGGGTGCGGGTGGCAGCCGTGCCGACCCACGCAGTATGGCCCCACGCGTTACGGCTTGCCGCCCCGGGCCTCCCCGCATCAGGAGTCTCCGCATCAGTGGCCGCCGCATCACTGGTCCCCGCATCACTGGTCAGGGCGGCTTGGGTCAGGGTGGCGCGGCTCGGCGTGGCGCCGGGCGGGATGGCGGTGCCGGGCAGCGCCGCGGGCGGAGGCCCAGCCGTGTTGGCGGTGTCACCCATGCGAGGTTGGGGTCGGCCAGAAAATGCCGGACGGCAACTGCCGCAGGCCGTCGGTGGCGTGGACGCCGCCGGTGCGCAGCAGCACGTCGAACAACTGGGAAGCGGCGTGCTCCTGCGCCGCAGCCGAGGGGTGGGTGATACCGGCGGTGAAGCGCTGCCGCAGACGCTCGAACAGCTTGTCGTCCGGGGCGTTCATCAGCGGGCGGATCTGCTGCCACTCGGCCGGTGAGGCGGCCAGCAGGTCGTCCACGGCCGCCGCCGCGGCCAGGAAGCCGTTGATCGCCGCCGGGTTGCGCTCTGCCCAGTCCTGATGGAAGACGAAGCCGATCAGGCTCATGCCCTGCGGCAGCCCAAGGGTCTGGGCGCAGTCGTCGACCGAGACGACCTGGCGATAGTCCGCGGCCTCCAGCCGGGCGGCGAAGTTCCAGTAGGTCAGCACGGCGTCCAGCTCCTGCTGCATCAGCTTGGCGTTGAGCAGGGGTGGAGCGCCGTAGACCACGTCGGCGGTAGCGGAGAGATCCTGCCCGGTAGCGTGCTGCGCCGCTGCCCGGGTGATGAGCCAGGATTTGTCCACCGGGCCGCCGGCGATGCCCAGCCGGCGTTTCGGCAGGTCCGCCAGCGAGCGGATCGGCGATGCGGCGGCGGCGATGATGCCGCCGGTGGCGCTGGAGAACGGGGCGAAGCACAGCCGGTTGCCGGCGGCGCGCTGGGCGGCGACGAACATCCAGTCCAGCACGACGACGTCGGCGGTGTCTGCCAGCAGCGCGACACGGCCGGCATCGGTATTGGCCAAGGTGGTGCTCGCCAGGGTGAAGCCATTGGCCGCGTCCAGGCGGTGCCTTTGCATGATGTCGCCGACCCATTGCACCGTGCCGAACTGCAGGATGCCGAGCCGCACGGCCGGCGGGGTGGCCGCGGCGGGATGTGGGGCGGCGAGCAGGGCCGCGGTGCCGGCAAGCGCGGCGCGGCGGCTGACACCGGCTGGCCGCGTCTTGCCGCCACCTTCCAGGGCTGATTTATAGCGGGCGTCATTGGGCTGGTGGGTCACGGAATGCGGTTACTCCTGTGCGGGATGATGATTGCGCTGGCGCTGGGCGGGCTTGCGTGGGGCGGGCTTGCGTGGGGAAGGCCTGCATGGGGTGGGCCGGCGGTAGCTGCGGCGGATGCTGGTGGCAATGCCGCTGCTGGTCCAGGGGCGGGCGAGCAGGCGGGGGCGGCCAATGACTACCCGACTCAGGCCAGGGCCGAGTATGTCTTTGCCTGCATGGCGAGCAATGGCCAGACGCAGCAGGCGCTGCGGCAATGTTCGTGCTCGATCGACGTGATCGCCTCCGTGCTGCCGTACGACAGGTATGAGCAGGCGGAGACGGTGCTGCTGATGCGCCGCACCGGCGGCGGCTACCTGGGCGAGATGTTCCGCAGCGGCATGGCCAGCGACATGGTCCGCTCGCTGCAGGAGGCGCAGGCCGAGGGTGAAATCCGCTGCTTCTGAACCGCCGGCTGGCCTGGCATCCGCCAACTGGCGTTGGCCGCCATCCGGCCCGGCACACTAGACCGCTTTCAGGCTGACTGGGACAGTCAGCGCGGTCTAGCCCATTGTTTTCGCGAGCAACTTTATCAGCACGACTACTCCAGTCAGGCTGATGTTGCTCTAGGCTCGGGTCGCCGGCCATGATTGCTTGAAGCGTTGTCCCTGGCTGTCCTGCACTTCGGCGCGCAAGTCGGCGCCGTTCGGCTGGTAGTCGAAGCGGAACTCCGGGTTCTCGGCAATCGAGATGCCGCTGTCGACTGCCAGCAGCAGATCCTCACCCTGCCAGATACGGACGGCGGAAACGAAATGCGCGGGAACGTACAGCCGGGTGAGCTGGTCCATCTGCATCCCGGAGTAGTTCGGGTGGCGGATCATCAACTGCAGCTCATGCCGCTGCTGCGCATCGGCGGTGAACTGGCGCAGCCGCATGGTGCCCAGCGGGATCGTGTCGGTGCCCTGCTTGGCGGCGGGGGCGGAGCAGCCGCCGGCGGCCTTGACAAAGCGGGTGGTCGCCAGCAGCGCGCCGTCGGCCATCCGAGCGACGGCATGGATGTTGGTGTAGGAGTCGACGCGGATGCGGGTGGAAAGGGTCTGCAGCGGACTGCCCTCACTGAAGCTGAAGGCCGCTGCCAGGGGCGAGGGATTTTCGTCGATCACCAGGGTGACGCCGCGGATGCGTCGCGGGTCGCCCTTTGGCAGCAGGCTGCGCAGGCTGAGCGGGACCACGGCGGCGTCCTCGGCGCGGTAGGGTGCCTCAAGCGCCAGGACGAGGCTGCCATCGCCGACCGGCTGATGGTCGAAGATCTGCGTCGACAGGGCGGCCCAGGGATCCGGGGCCGAGGCCTGATCTTGAGCGCGGGCATGGCGGCCAAGCAGGCAGACGGCCAGCACGGTGGCCATGGTGACGCGGCGCGGCATGTCTGTTGGGCTGGGTGGCACGTCTGTCAGGCGGCGTGGCACGGCGGGCACGCTTCGCATTTTTGTGATCCTCCCTTCGGTGCTTTCCTGACGATTGCATCCGTCCGCCAGTTTTAGCAGTGTCCCGGTCGCTATATAACCTGAGCGGTGTCGTCGCACAGAAACGTGCGCGCGCAGTTGCTGACTAGAAGAAACAAACAGGAGACGAAACCATGGCTTGGACACGCCCCACCCTGCGTGAAATCTGCATTGGCCTGGAAATCAACGGATACCTCGCCGCCAAGATGTAATTGGCTGCGATAAAGACTTGACTTGTGACTGAACGGCACGCTGGGCCCGCGGCGATCGTCCTGGGCTCAGCGGCAGGTGGTGGTTTTCCGCAGTGGAACTGCGGCTGCCATCTGTGCCGGCTGGTCCGGCAAGGCGACCCGCGGGTGCGCCCTGCCAGCCAGGCCAGCCTGGCAATTACCGGAAATGGCGATGATTGGCTGCTGGTTGGGGCTTCCCCCGACCTGCGTCAGCAACTTATGCAAACGCCGCAACTGTGGCCGCGCACCGAGGGGCGGGACTCGCCCATCACGGGCGTGGTGCTGACCGGCGGGGACATCGATGCCATCGCGGGGCTGTTGGTGTTGCGTGAGCGGCAGAAGTTCACCGTCTATGCACCGGCACCGTTGCTGGACCTGCTGGCGGAGAACGATGTGTTCAACGTGCTCGACCCCGAGGTGGTGAAGCGCGTGGCGATCGAACCGGGTGAGGCGGTGGCGTGCGGCGGCGGCTTGACGCTGACCTTGCTGCCGATGCCGGGAAAGGTGCCGCTGTATCGTGAGGAGCGTGGGGCCACGGACGCCGAGGCTGGCCCAACCTATGCGGCGATGCTGCAGGCCGGGGACAGCCGGGTGATCGTGGCGGCGGCATGCGCGGACATTTCCGAGGCGGTACTGGCGAATTTGCGTAATGCCCAGGTGGTGTTCTTCGACGGCACGCTGTTCACCGACGATGAGATGGTCGCCGCGGGACTGAGTGCGAAGACCGGGCGGCGCATGGGGCATGTGCCGATCAGCGGGCCGGACGGCACCTTGCAACGGCTCGCCGGGGTTGCGGAGCGGCGGATTCTGTTCCACATCAACAACACCAACCCGATCCTGCTGGCCGACTCGCCGCAACGTCGGCAGGTCGAGGCGGCCGGTTTCGAGGTCGCCTTCGACGGCATGGAGGTGCGGCTGTGAAAGAGGTGAGGCCGTGACGGACCTGCTGACACCGGCGGCGCTGGAAGCCAGGCTGCGTAAGATCGGCGCCAAGCGCTACCACATCAACCACCCGTTCCACCGAATGCTACATACCGGCCAGTGCAGCAAGGGTCAGGTACAGGCCTGGGCGCTCAACCGCTACTACTACCAGGCGATGATTCCGCTGAAGGATGCCTCGCTAATCGGCCGCTGCGAGGATCAGGACCTGCGCCGCGAGTGGCGCAAGCGGCTTGACGACCACGACGGCGACGAGCAGCGGCCGGGCGGCATCGAGCGCTGGCTGCGGCTGACCGACGGGCTGGGGCTGGACCGGGCGGACGTGACCGCAACGCGGCTGCTGCTGCCGACGACACGCTTCGCCGTGCAGGCCTATGTGCATTTCGTGCGTGAGCGCAGCATGCTGGAAGCGGTGGCGTCGTGCCTGACGGAGATGTTCTCGCCGCAGATCATCAGCGAGCGCATGAGCGGCATGCTGGCGAACTATCCCTATGTGACGCCGGAGATCCTGTCCTATTTCGACAAGCGTCCGCCGCAGGCGGAGCGTGATGCCAGCTATGCCCTGGACTGGGTCACGCGCCATGCGCGCACGCCAGAGCAGCAGCAGACGGTGCTGGATACGCTGATGTTCAAGTGCGACGTGCTGTGGAGCATGATGGACGCGCTGCACTATGCCTATGTGACGCCCGGGCTGGTGCCGCCGGGCGCCTTCGTGCCGCGTGACCGCGATGGCTGAAATGTCCCTGCCGGAGCGGCCGCGGCTGGCGCCTGGCGTGCGTCTGCACTTCGACAAGACCCGCCATGCGTGGGTGCTGTTGTGCCCGGAACGGGTGATCGAGGCGGAAGGTCCGGCGAACGAGATCCTGCGCCGCTGCGACGGCAAGCACGCGGTGACGGAGATCATCGATGAACTCGCCGTGGTGTTCTCCGCCGACCGGTCGGTGATTGCGCAGGATGTCACCGAGATGCTGCAGGAATTGGCGGACAAGAGGCTGCTGGTCTGATGAACATGCCCACGCCCCACATGCCGACGCCTTTGGGGCTGCTGGCGGAGCTGACGCATCGCTGCCCGCTGGCCTGCCCGTACTGCTCCAACCCGTTGGAACTGGAGGATCGGGCGGGTGAACTGGACACCGGTTCCTGGGCCAGGGTGTTTCAGCAGGCAGCCGATCTGGGCGTGCTGCAGGTGCATCTGTCGGGCGGTGAGCCGGCGTCGCGGCGGGACCTGGTAGAGATCACCCGGGCGGCGAGCGAGGCAGGGCTTTACACCAACCTGATCACCTCGGCGATCGGGCTGGATGCCGCGCGGCTGCGGCTGCTGCAGGCGGCTGGGCTGGATCACGTGCAACTGTCGGTGCAGGACACCGATCCCGCACTGTCCGACCAGATCGCCGGGTATCCGGGGGCGCATGCGCGCAAGCTGGCGTTCGCCGCAGCGGTGACCGAGCTGGGGATGGCGCTGACGGTGAACGCGGTGATCCATCGCGCCAACATCGCCCATTTATCCGACATGGTGGATTTCGCGGCCTCGCTGAGTGCGGGGCGGGTCGAGGTGGCGCATGCGCAGTACTATGGCTGGGCGTTGCGCAACCGTGACGCGCTGATGCCGACGCGGGCGCAGATCGACCGGGCGATGGCGGAGATGGCGGTGCTGGAGGGGCGCTATGCCGGGCGGCTGGTGATCGATTCGGTGATGCCGGACTACTACGCAAGGCGGCCGAAGCCGTGCATGGGCGGGTGGGGCCGGCGGTCGCTGAACGTCACGCCGTCAGGGCTGGTGCTTCCCTGCCATGCCGCGCAGACCATTCCGGGACTGGAGTTCTGGTCGGTGCGCGAGCACAGCCTGGCCGAGATCTGGCAGCATGCGCCGGCGTTCGAGGCGTTCCGCGGCACCGGCTGGATGAAAGAGCCGTGCCGGTCCTGCGCCTTCCGTGAGGCGGATTTCGGCGGCTGCCGCTGCCAGGCGCTGGCGGTGGCTGGCGACGCGGCGGCGACCGACCCTGCCTGTGAGCTGTCGCCGCACCACGCCGCGATGCTGACGATGGCGGAACAGGAAGCCGCCGATGGGGCGACGGAATATCGCTATCGCGGGCGAACGGTGATCAAGGGGATCACTCCCACTCCAGCTCACTGAACGCCGCAGTGGCGTTGCGCGGATTGTAGTCGTCAAACAATTGCCAGCGGCCGCGTTCTGACTGGGCGATCAGTGGGATCGCTTCGGCCATGGGCGTGCCGGCGGCGATCAGGCGGCGCGTGTCGTCGGCCAGGGTGGTGAGGTAGCGTTGTTCGTCCCGCAGCGCGTCCGGCCACGGGGCGATGCGTTGGCCGTGGCCGGGGACGACGATGCGGGCGGGCAGCCTGGCCAGACGCGGCAGCACCGAGAGGAAGCCCTTGACGCTGCCGTCGACCACCGGGATGTGCTGCAGGAATACCAGATCGCCCGCGAACAGGATGCCGCTGGCCTGATCCAGCACGGTCAGGTCGCAGTCGGTATGGGCGGCGGGGCTCCAGGCCGTCAGACGCAGCGTCCGGCCGCCGAGGTCGAGGGTCATTTCGTCTGTAACCAGGATGCTGGGCGGGATGATGCGCACCTGGCCGATGGCCTCGGGTCCCAGAGCGGCGGCGAAGGACTGCAGGTAGAAGCTGCCGCGCTTGGCAAGCTCGGCCGGCAGATTGTGGTGGCCGACGAAGGTGACGCCGGGCGGGAAGGCGGCGTTGCCGAAGACGTGGTCGGGATGCTCGTGCGTGTTGATGACGTAACGCACGGGCTTGTCGGTCAAGCCGCGGATGGCGGCGAGCAGCATGCGGCCGACCTGCACGCTGCCGCCGGTATCGACGACGGCTGCGGCGTTCTGGCCGATGATGATGCCGATGTTGGCGATGTCGCCGGCGTTGGCTGGCGTAGTCAGGGCGATCTGGCCGAAATGCGCATAGTCACCGTCGGCCAGGCGGCTGACGGACAAGGGCGCAGTTGCAGGGGCCGTGGTGGCTTCGGCAGGCTTGTCGGTGGATCGCGCCGGCGCCGCTGCAGCCGGGTTAGCGAGCCTGCTGGTGCCGACGGTGAGCATGGCCAGAAGCCACGTGAGCGACAGCAGCGCGACCAACCGATGCTGGGGTGATCGTGTCTTGATGACCCGGGTAGGTGGTTGAGTTGTCAGGACTCTGTCGGACGATGCGAGGTGTGGCGGATACGCAGAATCACGACGGTATCTCCCTCGACGGCATAACGGATAACATAGGCGAATGTGGCAACCAGTTCCCTTAGGCCTGTTCGCGGAACTGCTCGTCCACGATGTGGAAACACCTTAAAACTATCGCCTGCCGCTTTGAGGCTGACGGCAACATCACGGGCAGCTCGTGGATTGATTTCTCCGATATAGCTTTGAATGGCTGCAAGATGCCCTAGCGCCGCATGAGTTCAAATTACCTCGGTCACTAGCTCTTGGGTGCAGGACACGGCAATTCGGTGTCCGTTCCCCACGACATCAACCACTTCGCGACCTTCTCATGAGGCACAACCTGCCCTAAAATCAGCCATAGCTTCAGCATCAAGCCTTGCTTCCTCGGCTTCATCCGGCTCGGCATTAAAAATTGACTTTGCTTCAGGATCGCTCATAGCCGCATCCTACTACAGATTGCCTGAAATCGCAGCAGCCAGAGTGGCACGTTGCTCGAGCGTGTCAAGAAATGAACCATGACCTGGCAGGATAGAAGCCTCCGATCTGATCAAGCGTTACGCCGTGCTCGCAGCCGTCAAGACCGCACCGCGCCGCCTCCGGCGGTGGCCTGCGGCCAGTCTTGACCGCCGCTCCGCGCGGCGCAGTGTGATCGTGCAGGCCGGGACGGAGAAACGGCGCTTCAGCCGAACAAAGAAACGCTTGATTGCGTGGCGGTCAGTCGCGAATGCACACATGAGCCGCACGGAAGGGAATTCGATGATATTCAAGCCGCAATGACCAGCCACGAAAGTCCCCGATCTCCGCACCGATTCATCTTGCAAGCGATTGATCCGGCACTCGGTTGTTCCGTGCTGGAGGCAATGCTGCTCGTATATGATCTGGAGGTGTTGCGATCGCTGTTAGGCGAGGACGCAGCGAACGACGCAGAGTTGCGGCAGGGCTACATGCTCGACCCCGACGCATTGTTCGCGATCGCCAATCAGTTTGAAGTCCTGTTCGATCCTGGTGGGCGAGAGTGCTGGCTATGGCGCATGCATTCGGTCGCATATGCACCTATCTGGTTCACACTGGACGCGAGTTGGCACTCATGCTGGAGGGTGTGAAGCCCTTCGCTAAGTTCAGCTTCAGCTCTCCGGTTCATCCCGACGATTTTCCGGAGGAGGCTTTGTTCGAGCCGCATGTTCGATCAGGCCTGCTTATCAAGCGAGTCCTGGACGAGCCTCTTGAGAAGCCAATTCATTCGCCAAGTGGTCGCGTGTATGATGGCGTGCGTATGGTCTTTTACGCCTGTCGCGGCGAGGAATGGCGGATCGACGCCTTTATTCTACTTTGGCGACAACTTGATCATGGCCCTTGGAACGAAACTCTGGAACGGCTGGACGGTTCTCTTCTCGGCTATACTGATGCTCAGAACGATTGGTGGCTAGCGCGCCGGCGGCGTGACCATGCAACTCCCACGTTCACCGACAGGACGGTCTATGTCGCTGTTGATGCCGAAGAGTTGGCCTGGATACGCGCGATTGGCGAACGGGCACTAAAACCGGAGCGGTCGGAAGCCAATCTGGAACTGGTGATGTACTTGCCACGTCCAGAGCCCGCCATCCTTGAGGGCTGGCTGGCGGCATCTGGCGCTGCTGCGATCATACGGTTTGGTTTGTCCTGGAAATTCTTGCAAGGCCGTGAATTTGGGCATCGAGACGGCGAACCCAGCTACCTGATCAGGCCCGAGGAGGTTCCGGCGCTCAACCGTGCGCTGACCTCTTCGATCGATGTGGTCTCTGAGCGGCAAGAAACTCCTCTTGCCAAATGAGCCACGATTGGAAAACGGGGAACGTCCCGCCAGGATTCAACCCGTCGCCTGCGGCGCGGGTCGAACACGGGACAGGGATTTGGCATACGCCAGGAGGAGAATGATGGCCGACGCAAGCCTTATGCAGCGAATGAATATCGAGCTCAGCCGATGGCTTAAGGCAGGGAAGGGAGCCGTTACGCGATAACGGAGCCACAAACGCGGTGCAGATCGTCGTAAGTTCAATCGGCATCCGGCATGACCACGTCATTAAATCGCGCGACGGCCTCAACAACGCGTGAGTAATGAAAGTTTCGTTCGCCGCTGCGCTTGACCAACCTAGTCCGATGCACACGATCAACAACAGCCTGCGCCATCGGCGCGGCTTTATTGCACTGCACAAGAAATGTCCGAGCTTGTGATGCGAAGAGGCTGGGGGTTTGCTTGAAATGCGTCGTCGGGCTGTTGCCTGACGTCCTGCTTGCGTTGATATTGCTGCGCGCCTGAAAAGAACGCCGCTTGGAGGAAAGAACATGAAAATCAATTTGTCGAGGCACCTAGCGGCAGGAACCATCCTGTCGTCCCTCCTGCTGCTGGGCAGCGCGCATGCGCAGACAGCAGGCGGCGATGATCTGCTGAAGCTGCAGAAGAATCCGGCGGCCTCGGCCATGCCGACGGTCGGCTACGACAACCAGCGGTATTCGGCGCTGGATCAGATCAACGCCGCCAACGTCAAGAAGTTGCAGGTGGCGTGGACGTTTTCGACCGGGGTGCTGCGCGGCCATGAGGGTGCGCCGCTGGTGATCGGCGATGTCATGTACGTGCATACGCCATTTCCGAACACGGTGTTCGCGCTGGATCTTAACAACGAGGGCAAGATCCTATGGAAGTATGAGCCGAAGCAGGATCCCAACGTCATTCCGGTGATGTGCTGCGACACGGTGAACCGCGGGGTCGCCTATGGCGATGGCAAGATTTTCCTGCACCAGGCCGACACCTCCTTGGTGGCGTTGGATGCCAAGACCGGCAAGGTGCTGTGGTCGGTGAAGACCGATGACCCGTCGAAGGGTGCCACCGGCACGGAAGCGCCGATGGTGGTCAAGGACAAGGTCTATGTCGGCGTCTCCGGCGGTGAGTTCGGGGTTCGCGGCTGGCTCGCGGCCTATAGCATTGCCGACGGCAAGCAGGTCTGGCGCGCCTATTCGGAGGGGCCGGACAACGAGATCATGGTCGATCCGCGGAAGACCACGGCACTGGGCAAGCCGGTCGGTGCGGATTCCAGCCTGAAGAGCTGGCAGGGCGACCAGTGGAAGATCGGCGGCGGCGGCACCTGGGGCTGGTATTCCTATGACCCGCAGATGAACCTTATCTACTACGGGACGGGCAATCCTTCGACGTGGAACCCGAAGCAGCGGCCGGGCGACAACAAGTGGTCGATGACGATCTTCGCGCGCAATCCGGACACCGGCGAGGCGAAGTGGGTCTATCAGATGACGCCGCATGATGAGTGGGACTTCGACGGCGTCAACGAGATGATCCTGGCCGACCAGACCATCAACGGCAAGATGCGGCACCTGCTGGTGCACCTGGATCGCAACGGCTTCGGCTACACGCTGGACCGCGGCACCGGGGAGCTGCTGGTGGCGGAGAAGTATGATCCGGCAGTGAACTGGGCGAAGCGGGTCGACATGGATAAGGAAAGCCCGACGTACGGGCGCCCGGAGGTGGTGGCGAAATACTCTACCCAGGCGAATGGCGAGGACACCAACACGCAAGGTGTCTGCCCGGCGGCGCTGGGCACCAAGGATGAGCAGCCGGCGGCATTCTCGCAGGACACCGGGCTGTTCTACGTGCCGACCAACCATGTCTGCATGGACTATGAGCCGTTCCGCGTGTCCTACACCGCGGGCCAGCCGTTCGTCGGCGCAACCTTGTCGATGTATCCCGCACCCGGCGGCAACAACATGGGCAACTTCATTGCCTGGGACGCGCGGACGGGCAAGATCGCCTGGTCCGACCCGGAGCAGTTCTCGGTCTGGTCCGGGGCGCTGGCGACCAAGGGCAACGTGGTGTTCTACGGTACGCTGGAGGGCTACCTGAAGGCGGTCGATGCCAAGACCGGCAAGGAGCTGTACCGGTTCAAGACGCCATCCGGCATCATTGGCAACGTCATGACGTATGAACATGCCGGCAAGCAGTATGTCGCGGTGCTGTCTGGTGTCGGCGGCTGGGCGGGCATCGGGCTGGCGGCCGGGCTGACCGATCCGCATGCCGGTCTGGGTGCGGTCGGCGGCTATGCGGCGCTGAACGACTACACCTCATTGGGTGGTGCACTGACGGTGTTTGCGCTGCCGCCAAGCTGATCGGCGGGACTGGCCTGCACTCAAGACCTCGCCGGCTCGGGGCTGGTCCCGAGCCGGCAGATGGCCAATTTCAAGCTGGGATATCGAACGTGCGACGTTTCCTGCGTGCTGCCGCGGTTGTTGCCGCGGCCTCCTCCATACCCTCTGGCCTGGTTTATGCGGTCACCGACGGATCGGGCGATCCGGCGGCGGTGAAGTCCGACGACGGCAAATGGGCCGACAAGGACGGCAACCCGACCTTCGAGGTGAAGGACGGGGCTGTCGACTGGTATACCTATATCGGATTCACCCGCTACTCGGCCGAATGCCTGCGCTGCCACGGGCCGGACGGGCTGGGATCGACCTATGCGCCGGCCCTGATTAGCTCGATGAAGCGGCTGAGCTACTCGGACTTCTACGGCATCGTCGCCGGCGGCAAGAAGGATGTCTCGGCTTCGCAGGAGTTGGTGATGCCGGCCGAGGGCGAGAACAAGAATGTCATGTGCTTCATCGACGCGATCTACGTGTACCTGCGGGCGCGCGGCGATGACGCGGTGGATCGCGGCCGCCCGGGCAACCACGCGCCGAAGCCCGCTGGATTCGAGAAGTCTGAAGACGAATGCATGGGATGAGGCGGGCAGGGGATAAGCCAAGCCGCATAGCCTGGACAGGGCGGTGGCTGGCGGTAGCGGCGGCGATACTGGTTGCCTGGCTGGGGGCTGACCGCGCGATGGCGCAGGCGCCGAACGATGGCATTGCCGGTTCTGCGCCGTCTGCTGCTGGGGCGCCCAATGCTGCGCCGCCGGGTGCAGGAGCACGGGGTGCTGGCGCGCCGGGTATGGGTGCTTCGATCGAGCTGGTTGATCCGAAGGTGTTCCGGGTCTGCGCGGATCCGAACAACCTGCCGTTCTCTGACCAAAAGGGCGAGGGGTTCGAGAACAAGCTGGCGATTCTGTTCGCGCAGAAGCTGAACGAGCCGGTGGACGACACCTATTTCCCGCAGGTGATCGGCTTCGTCCGCAACACGCTGAACGCGCTGCGCTGCGACGTGATCATGGGCACCGCGGTGGGCGACACCACGGTGCAGACCACCAGCCCGTATTACCGCACGACCTATGCGCTGGTGTTCAAGCCGGGCGCCGGGTTGGACGGGGTGGACTCGCTGGGCGATGCCCGCCTGAAGGACAAGCACATCGGCATTGTCGCCGGCACCCCGCCGGCCACCATCCTGGCGCAGGACGGGCTGATGGCGCTGGCCAAGCCGTATCCGCTGACGGTGGACACGCGCACCACGTCCTCGCCGCAGATGATGACGGACGACATCACCGCCGGGCGGATCGACGCCGGCGTGCTGTGGGGTCCGATGGCCGGCTACTATGCCAGGCAGACGACGCCGCATCTGCTGGTGGTGCCGCTGCTGAAGGAGCAGCAGCGGCTGGATTTCCGGATTGCGATGGGGGTGCGCCGGTCGGACCAGGACTGGAAGCGCAGGCTGAACCGGATGATCGCGCAGAACCAGCCGGAGATCGACCGGATCCTGGCCGGCTATGGGGTGCCGCTGCTGGATGAGGACGGCAAGCTGAAGTCGCCATGAGGCCGGAGCCCAAGACGCCCATGAGGCGGTGGGCTGCGGCGCTTGGCCTGCTGCTGGCAATGGCCGCCGCGAGCCGGGCAGCGGACGAACCGCCCGATTACCGGATGCGGGACTACCGCGCGCCGACGCCGGCCGGCCTGCAGGGGGCGACGGTGATCGACACGTCGGCCGCCCATGCGTTATGGGCGCAGCATCAGGCGGTGTTCATCGACGTGCTGGCTCGGCCGCCGCGGCCCGCTGGGCTGCCAGCCTCAACGATCTGGCGGCCGAAGCCGCGAGCCGACATCCCGGGCAGCGTGTGGCTGCCGGACACCGGCTATGGTGTGCTGGCGCCGGTGATGCAGCGGTATTTCGAGGACGGCCTGGCGATGGCGTCGGGGCATGACCGGGGCCGGATGCTGGTGTTCTACTGCCTGCGGGACTGCTGGATGTCGTGGAACGCGGCGAAGCGGGCAGTCAGCCTGGGGTACCCGCATGTCGGATGGTACCGTGATGGCACCGATGGCTGGCAGGCGGCGGGCTTTCCGCTGGAGGCGCGGGAGCCTGTGGCGCAGCCGGCGGCGAGCGAGTGAGGGTATCGGCGGTCTGTTGCCGTGAATCGGTGGTGGGTTTTTCGACCGGTTAACCCAGGCCGCGTCGGTTGCCAATGATGGGTTAATCGTTGCCGTCCGCAAGGTGGGTTGAACCGGCGGGGAAACCGGCAATCCATCCGGCACTGAGGGGGACGCGCCAGGCGCTTAGCGGTTGTTCTACCGGTGTTTTTCATCCTATCAAACCGGCATGGCATCCGGTATACGCCGACCCATGGACATTGCATCAATGGAACCGTTGGTTCCTGGGGAAAGTGCGCGGGCACTTGAGGATGAAGTGGTTACACTCATTGCGGAGTCCAACCAGCTTGCTGGTCGTATGCATCCCATCTTGCGCGACTCGATTGGCGATCTCGTTCGTTCAATGAATTGCTATTATTCCAATCTCATTGAAGGTCACGACACGCATCCGCGCGATATCGATCGTGCGCTCGCCAACGACTTCTCTACCGAACCGAAGAAGCGAGAGCTGCAGAAGGAAGCGGTCGCCCACATTCATGTCCAGAAGCTGATAGACGCCGGACGGGATCCCGACGTATGGCCCGCATCGGCCGCCTATGCTTCGTGGCTGCATGAGGAATTCTGCTCGCGGCTACCGCCTGAGATGCTGTGGGTGACCAAAGAGTGGACCGGTGAGAAGCTGCCGGTCGTCCCGGGGGAATGGCGCAAGCACGATGTTGAAGTCAATCGCCACCTGCCGCCCGAGCATGGCGATCTGCCGCGTTTCATGGCGCGGTTCGATCGTGCCTATCAGTCTCCGCCGCTGACCAGATTTCGCCAGATCCAGACGGTGGGCGCGGTCCACCACCGTTTTCTGTGGATCCATCCCTTCCTCGACGGCAATGGACGAGTGGCGCGGCTGATGTCGCATGCGCTGTTCAAGCGGCTCGGCATCGGAACCAGCCTTTGGTCCGTGGCGCGCGGGCTTGCGCGCGATGAGGCGCGTTACAAGGCGCTTCTGGCCCAGGCCGATGGTCCACGCGAGGGCGATCGCGACGGACGCGGCAACCTCACCCAGCGGGGCCTGATTGAGTTCTGCGGGTTTTTTCTCGACCGTTCGGTTGAGCAGATACGCTTCATGAGCGGACTGCTGGAGCCGGAAACGCTGCTGAGACGCATCGAAATCCATGCCGAGGAGGGGATACGTGCAAAGCGCCTGCTGCGAGGCAGTTTCGCGGTCCTGCGGGAAGCGGTCATCGCCGGCGAGGTCGAGCGGTCCAGGATTCCATCTCTCACCGGCTATGAGGAACGCGGCGCGAGGAACGTGACCGCGGCCCTCGTCGATCGCGGCATGCTGACGGCTTCGTCGCACCGCGCGCCACTGCGCCTCGCCTTCCCAGCCGAAGTCGCAGAGCGTTGGCTCCCGAACCTGTATCCGGTCAACGTAGGATTGCGGTCATGAAAGAGATTTCCGTCGAGCTCATTCGGAGGTTCGCGCCACTTTCGTCGCGTACGGGATACTGGGACTCGCTCTATTTCTCCCCGGGAAAGCCGAAGCGTTGGCACGAGCTAGTGGATGAACGACGCGTGCTGATCCTCGCTGATCCCGGCGCGGGCAAGACCTTTGAGGCCCTGGCCCGCGCACGCAAGATCCATGAGCGGGGCAAGAAAGCCTTCTTCATCCGCATCGAGGCAATTGACGCAACGTTTGAAAATGCCTTTGAGGTCGGAACTGGTGACGAGTTCCTCGCTTGGCTCACCTCCAACGAGGAGGCTTGGTTTTTCCTGGACTCAGTCGACGAGGCGCAGCTCGAAACTCCGCGCGCGCTCGAAAACGCCATCCGGACCTTCGGCGGGCGAATCTATGCTGCGCGCGAGCGCGCGCACGTCTTCGTCACCAGCCGCGAGGATGCTTGGCAGGCCTTGCCTGATCGAACATTGGTCGAACAACATCTGCCTTGCGGTGCACCGGCAGAAGCGGAGAACAAAGAGGATACTAGCCGGACCAGCGACCCGTTGCTCAAGGTGTTCCACCTTACCGGGCTATCAGAGGACGAGATCGCGCTCTTCGCAAGCTACTATGGTGTTGGCGAGGTGGCCGCCTTTGTCGACGCCATCCGGCGGGGCAATCTCATGACGCTCGCCGAGCGGCCCTTCGATCTGAAAGCACTGATCCGCAAATGGCTGGCGGATCGCGGATTGGGGGGGCGTTTCGAGGTATTGCAGCGGATGATCGAACTGCAACTTGAACCCCTTTCCGCTGCGAGCGCGACAGTGCGCATCGACGCGGCTAAAGCTCGGACCGGGGCGCGGGCACTCGCCGGTGCCGTGATGCTCACGGGCAAGGCGATCATCTGCCTGCCAAGCGGCGTACAAAGTCCGGACCGGATCGATCCCTGCGAGCTGCTGCAGGACTGGACCAAGCCCGAGATTGATGCGCTGCTCCGCACCGGCATTTTCGATGATATTGTCTATACCAGCGTCCGGTTTCGACACCGCGAGATTCGTGAACTGTTGAGCGCGGAATGGGCGCACTACCTGCTGAGCCAGCCGGGCAACCGCACACGCGTGGAGCATCTGTTTTTCCGCGAAAGTTACGGTGAGGAGGTCATCGTGCCGCGCACGCGACCGACACTCACTTGGCTTATCCTCCTCGACGAGGAGGTGCGGGACAAGGCGCTGGCGCTGGCGCCTGGAATCGCGAGCGAGGGCGGCGATCCCTCCCGCCTTCCGCTCAATGTGCGTCGGACGATGCTCGCCAACCTTGTCGAGCGTATTGCAACGGGAAGGGAGTGATCGGCATCATGGATAATACTGCGATAGAGCGGATCGCGATCCCCGATCTCACAACTGACATCCTGGCGCTGCTCGACAAGTATGGAGCCAATGACGACGTTGTCTTCTTTCTCGGCCGGCTGGTCTGGCAGGGGGAGATGACGGAATGCGTCCCTGCGCTGATGAACATTGCCTGTAATTCGGCCCGCGGGCTTTATGCGCGTATCGCCTCCATCCGGGGTGTGATGACGGTTGGCGATGCCGAGCAGAAAGACAATCTGTGGAAGACAATCGCCTATGACCCCGGCCCACTGGACCGTAGGTTGCTCGCCGAGCTGCTCGAATGGGGGGCGCCCACGATGCGCAGCGTGGAGTTGCTGCTACGCACGCTTATGAGCGTCGCCCCGTTTGAGCGCTTCAACACGACCGGCCTCGAACGGGCATTGCACGCCTTCGTCGATCGTCTGCCGGTGATGGCAGATAAGGCCGAGTATCAGCCAATCGATCGCCTAGTCGAAGGCCTGAACGGCTTTCTGGGCCGCGAGCCGTTCATCGAACGGGGCGAGTGCCATGTCTCGGAACAGTTCGCGTGGCTTATGTCGTCGGCGTCGCACGCCGTCGACCGGCTGGTGGCGGCGCGTTCCACCCAAGCACTCTCGCCTAGCGCAATCGCTATCATGCGGAACATGCCGGCGCTGCACTTCTGGCGGGGCGACGATTTTTCCGAGTACAAGTTGTCACTGGGTAAGAATGTGCCGAGGTGGCGGGAACTCAATGATTTACTCTACTGGACGAGCGTTACCGAGTCCCGCGCGAAGTTGGCGACTAAAAGCCAGCCCCTGACGGATGATTGGCAGATCGCTTTTGCCGGTCACTTCTGGAGATTGGGACCCGAGGATTTCGAGCGCTGCCTTGACTGGGTGCGCACCAAGGAGGACGGCGATGACCGGCTGGTGGCGCTGTCGCGCTGCATCAATCTCTATATCCAGGCGGATCGGCCTTCGGCGTGGTTGAATCCCTTGCGCGTTGCGGTCCAGGGCGATGAAAAGCTCGAGACCGTGCTCGAGGGGCGCCTCGATCCTAAGCCCACGCCCATAATGGAGAAGATGGACGCCGAACATCGCGAATGGGAGCGCCAACGCGAGGCTCGGGAACGGCGGGATGAGCGGAATCGCGCTGACTGGGTACGCGAGCTAAAGGAAAATCCAGATCGGGTGCTTCACCCGGTCAGTCTCAAGCCCGGCGATTTCAGCGTCGACCAATATCATCTCCTCGCCAGCATCTCGGGGGATCGCATGGCGATCGAGCGGAAGGACGAAGCGAATTGGCGCGGGCTCATCCCCGAGTTTGGAGAGGCCGTCGCGCATGCTTATCGCGACGCGGCAGTGGCGCACTGGCGCGCCTATCAGCCAGGGCTTCGGTCAGAAGGGGCAGAAGCAGGCTCGACTCCCTATTCGCTGATCTTCGCCATGGCAGGGATCGCCATTGAGGCAGGCGAGGACAGCGCCTTTGCACAACGCCTAAGTCCGGAGGAGGCGAGACACGCGTTCCGCTACGTCACGTGGGAACTGAACGGCTTTCCAAACTGGTTCGAATCGCTCTATCGCGCCCATCCCGCAATCGGCATCCAAGCTGTGACGAAGGAGCTGATATGGGAGCTTGAGCAAAGCATCGCGGGCGAACCACTGCACTATATCTTGCACGATATCCTCTACCGTGTGCCGTTGCTGCACGCGGAGGTCGCACCGATCATCTTCGACTGGTTGTGCAAGCACGACATGCCCAATGCCGATGGATTGCGCTATTGCCTCAACGTCCTGACAGAAGGTGGAATCAGGCCTGCCGCACTCGCAAAGCTTGCGGTGAGGAAGATCAACGGGTCGTCGCCTGCCGAGCAGCGGCCGCGATGGTTCGCTCTATGGGTGGATACCGATCCGGCCGCGGCCATCCCTGCGCTTGAGGCGAAACTGAAGGGGCTTCCGCCAGACGAAGCCTCGACCTTCGCTCAGCAGTTCATCGCGGGCCTTCTCGGTGACCGGCATGGGACAGGGACAAGGGTGAGCGCCTATCGCAACGTACAGGACCTGAAGACGCTCTACATCCTCATGCACCGCTGTATCCGCGTTGCCGAAGACATTGAGCGCGCAGGTAAGGGCGTGTATTCGCCGACGCTCCGGGACAATGCGCAGGACGCCCGCAACACGCTGTTCAACATGTTGGCGACAATTCCGGGCGCTGAAGCTTATGCCGCGATCAAGGCGCTCGAGGGGGAGCATCCTGAGCCCGACCACCGCCGCTGGATGGGCCGCCGGGCGCGCGAGCGGGCGACGGTCGATGCCGATGAGCCGCTGTGGACCGTCGAGCAGGTGCGTGACTTTTCGTCAACACCCTCCGGTGCAGATTGCACCATATGATCGACTGGGACGACATCCGCTACTTCCTTGCCGTCGCCCGCGGCGGCTTGGTCCGCGCCGCCGCCGAGCGCCTCAGGGTAAACCACTCCACCGTTCTCCGACGCATAGCCCAGCTAGAGGAACGCCTCGGGGCGCACATGTTCGAAAAACTGCCCTCGGGCTATCGCCTGACCAACGCCGGGGAGGAAGTCCTCCAGTTCGCGGAACAAATGGAAGCGTCGTCGAACCGCCTACAGACGCGCGTCTTCGGTCGCGATCAAAGCATACGCGGGCCGCTGCGGGTGACGCTGGCGCCGACCCTCGCGACACACCTACTCATGCCGGACTTCGCCGACTTCGCGCGGCTTCATCCCGAGATCGAGATGGAGATCCTGTCGATCGATGAGCCGGTGAACCTGACCAACCGACAGGCCGACGTCGCGATCCGCGTCGTCTACGACCGCGGCACTCTGCCGCTCAATCTTCACGGCCTGAAGGGGCCGGAGCTGTTCGGCGGTGTCTACATGTCCCGTGACCTGCTTGCCGCGTGGCGTGCGGGAGCGGCCGATCCCATCCGTTGGATCCCCAAGAACAACCAAGGCATCTCGGACTGGGCGCGCGAGGGTGAGGTTCGCATGAATGAGGTCCGTTCAGAACCACAGACGCCGGGGCTCAGATCATCGCGGCGGGGGTTCGCCATGACGACGCTGCCCTGCTTCGTCGGAGATGCCGACAAGCTGCTGGTGAGGGTGCCGGGCGCCCCCGTCCGGCCGCCGGAATCACTCCAGCGCCTGCTGGATCTGCCGCGCCAGGCCAAACAGGCGCTGTTCGATGCGTGAGGGGATGTCGCAGGCGTAGCCGATGGCCTGTCGGCGGTCCTGGAATACCTCCACCTCCCAGCCGATCTGCCGGGTCAGTTCCGCGAGGGCGTTGAGGTCGGCCGCCGCTTCACGCTGCAGCGCGCGCAGCCGGTCGCTGTCAGCGTGGATCTGCTGGGCAAGCTGCTTCTGCCGGCTGCCGAAACGGTCCAGCCCTGACAGGACACTGTCACGCTCCTGGTCCAGCACGGAGAACAGGCCGGCCATCAGCGCCACCAACTGTGCCTGCTTGCGGCTGCCGGCCTGGCGGGCGAAGGCCTGGATGACCGGCTCCGCCTGATCAAGCGGCTGGCGCCGCGGCGCCAGTTTCTGCACCAGGGCGGCGACGGCGGGATCGTCCTGCCAGTCGCTCCGCGCCGGGTCGACCGGGGGGCCGGCCCATACCGAGGCCAACGACAGCTCCGGCACCTTGATCTGCTCGCATGGCCAATCCGAATCGGCGGCGGCCCACGCCAGGCTGGGTGCGGCCGCGGGCCCCAGCAGGGCCATGGCCAGGCAGGCCAGCCGGAGGCGGTCCCGCCGGGTCAACCGGGGCCGCCGCGGCGGGAAACCAGTCCACGCGCCGGGTCATAGGCGTAGATCGCGCCGGCGGTGAACAGGATCGTCGCACCCAGCACGACGGCCAACGAGGTCCACTCGACCTCCTGATACATGGCGAAGCGGATCAGCTCGACGGCGTAGGTGAACGGATTGAGCCGGCAGATGAAGTAGACCACCGGGCTGGACTGCTGCACCAGCCACAGCGGGTAGAGGGCCGAGGATGCGAAGAACATCGGGAAGATGACGAAGTTCATCACCCCGGCGAAATTCTCCAACTGCTTGATGCCGGAGGACAGCAGCATACCGAGCGAGCCCATCATCATTCCGGTCAGGATCAGGGCGGGGATGACGGCGACGTAGCCCCAGCCGGGTGCCTGTGCGCCCCAGAACCAGGCGATCACCAGATAGGCGAAGACCTGCAGCAGAGAGACTGACGTGCTGGCCAGCAACTTGCCCAGCAACAGGAACCAGCGCGGGAACGGGCTGACCAGCAGCATGCGCATGTTGCCCATCTCGCGGTCGTAGACCATCGACAGCGAGGACTGCATGCCGTTGAAAAGCTGGATCATCGCCACCAGGCCGGGCGAGACGTAGACGTCGTACAGAACGTAGGTGTCGTAGGGCGGGATGATCGAGACGCCGAGGATCTGGCGGAAGCCGGCGGCGAAGATGAACAGCCAGACCAGCGGGCGGACGATGGCGGAGACGAAGCGCCCGCGCTGGTGGACGAAGCGCAGCGTCTCGCGCCAGATGATGCCGCGCAGGCAGATCAGGTGCTGGGCGGCGGTGAAGCCGGTGGGTTCGCTGATCGCGCTGACGCTCATTCGCTGTCCTCCTTGCCGCCATTTCCGCCGGCACCGGTAAGGCTGAGGAAGGCACTGCGCATGTCGGCGGCACCGGCGGCGCGGACGACCGTGGCGACATCGCCGGCGGCGGCGACCCGGCCGCGGTGCAGCACGACGACGGCGTCATCGTCGGCGACCTCATCCAGCAGATGGGTGGCCCACAGCACGGCGACGCCGCGGTTGCGGACCAGGCCGCGCACGTGCCGCACGATCAGCGACTTGGAGGTGACGTCCAAGCCGACCGTGGCCTCATCCAACACCAGGACGCGGGGTTCGTGCATCAGCGCGCGGGCGATCTCCACGCGGCGCATCTGCCCGCCCGACAGCTTGCGCGCCTGGTCGCGGGCGCGGTCCGGCAGGTCGATGTCCCGCAGGGCGGCGTCGGCCCTGCGGCGTGCCTCGCGCCCGCCGATGCCATGCAGCGCGGCGTGGTACAGCAGGTTGTCCATCACCGAGAGATCCAGGTCCAGGGTGCGGGCCTGGAAGACCACGCCGAGCCGGCGCAGCGCCTCGCCCGGCTGCCGTGAGACACGGTGGCCAAGCACGTCGATGGAGCCGTGGCGGGTGTCGTACAGCCGGGTGATCAGGGAGAACAAGGTGGTCTTGCCGGCGCCGTTCAGGCCCAGCAGCGCGGTGAAGCGCGACTGCGGGACGACCAGGCTGACGTCATCCAGCGCCTTGCGCGTGCCATAGGCGTGGCTGACCCCGTTCACCGACAGCGCCGGGACGTTGGACAGGTTTGGCGCCGGCGGGTGCGGTGCGAGGTCCGCGGCAACGCTGCTCATTGCGGCGACACCACCACGCCCCAGGGCTGGCGGCCGACCGGGATGGACTTGGCGACGTCGAGGTCGGCCACGTCGATGACCGACACGTCGTTGGACAGCCCGTTGGTGGTCAGCAGGTATTTACCGTCCGGGGTGAACGCCATCTGCCAGACCCGCTGGCCGACCAGCAGGTACTTCTTCACCTGGTAGCTGCTGGTGTCGACCACGGCGACGCGGTTGGCCGGGCCGAGGGCGACGAAGGCGGTGGCGCCGTCCTGGGTAAAGCGGATGCCGACCGGCTGGATGCCCTCCGCGCGCAGGCCCTGGATGGTGAACCCGATCCTGTGGGTAACGGCGTGCTTCCCGGGGTCGATGACTGAGACGATGCCGCCCTGTTCCGAGGAGACCCACACCTCGGACCCGTCAGGCTTGAACTGGGCGATGCGCGGCCGAGCGCCGACCAGCACGCTGGCCACCAGCTTGCGGTCGGCGACGTCGAAGAAATGCGCCATGTTGGTGGTCTCAGAGGTGTTGACCAGCGTCTTGCCGTCGGGGCTGACGGCCATGCCCTCGGGTTCGACGCCGGTGGGAATCTGCGCGATCATCTTGCGCGTTGGGATGTCGACGATGGTGACCAGGTTGTCGTCCTCATTGGAGACGAACAGCGGGTTGCCGGAGACATGCAGGGCGAAGGTCTCCGGATCCGGGCCGGAGGGCAGGTCGCCGGTGACGCGCAGGGTCTTCGGGTCGACGACCTGGATGGTGTTGTCGTCGCTGGCGCAGACCAGGATCTGGCTGCCGTCCTTGGTGATGGTGATGCCGCGCGGGCGCTGGCCGACCGGCACGGTGGCAACCGTCTTCATCTTGTCGAGGTCGATGACACTGAGCGTGTTGTCGCGCTCATTCGTCACATACGCCATGTAGGCGCGGGCCGGTGTAGCCTGCAGCGCAAGCAGGGCGAGCAGGCTGAGAGTGGCAACGGGGCGCATCACAGCCGGCACCTGGTTTCGGGCCGGTCGAAGCCCAGCGTGTCGAGTTCGGTGACCTGATGCAGGAAGCCGGGCTGCGGTGAGACCGAGACGACGGAGCGGCCGTCGTCCAGCAGGATCGGCTGGCGCAACTGCAGGTCCCAGTCACGCAGCGACAGTTTCTGGCCCTTGTAGGCGGCAATGCCGAAGTCCGGGCTGCGCATGTACTGCATGATGCGGGCAGGGTCGAGCGAGCCGCTGCGGTTCGCTGCCTCGCCGACCATGCGGCAGGCGGTCCAGGCCTGCATGTCCAGGGGCGTCATCCGCCGGTGCGCCATGCGGATGAAGCGGTCCTGCAACTGCGCGCCGCCCCAGGATTCGCTGCTGGCACTCCAGGAGACGGGGCGCAATCCGGCTGATCCGACGACGGGCCGAGCGTCCCAGGTGCGGTAGGGCAGGTAGCCGGCGAAGACCTCGTTCTCATCGGCGGTGACCAGCACGTCGTAGTCGGGCAGGCCCTGGGTGAACACCGGCATCTGCTGCTGGGTCTCGACCACGCCGGAGTCGGTCTGCCGCGCCCCGCCGGTGTCCTTGAACACGATCTCCTTGACGATGCGGGCGCCGAAGCGCTTGGCGGAGCGGCGGTAGCTGGCGGCGAGCAGGGTGTCCTGGTCGTGCGAGCCGCTGACCAGCACCCAACGGCTCCATTTCTTCCAGACCAGGTATTGGGCCAGCGCGTCGGTCAGCATGGCGCGGGAGGGAGCGACGTGAATGATATCGGCGCGGCAGGAATCCTGGCGCAGCGCGTCGTCTGGCGCGGCGATGTTGAACAGACTGACGCCCTTGGCCTTTGCCGCCGCCGCGAAGGCCAGCAGCGATCCGGCGGGTGCATCGGTCAGCGTCAGCACGCAGCCCTGGCCGACGAGCGCGTCGAGCACCTGGGCCGGTTCGTCGGTGCCGCGCCAGGGCCGGTCGGTCAGCTCGAACTGCTGGTTGAGGAAGCGGCCGGTGGTGTTGTTGTCGATGATCGCCAGTTTGGCACCGGCCAGCCCGTCATCGTCGGCCGGCTTGTCCAGCAACGAGATCGTCGGCCGCCGCTCGGCCGAGCGGATATAGCCGATGTTGACGGCCGGCCCATCGGCGCGGGCCTGCGGCAGGCTGGCGGCAAAACCCGCGGCGGCCGCAGTTGTGATCAGCGTGCGCCGGCCTGGGCGGTGACCCGGCGACGGTTCTGGACGTTCCATACAGGCAGTATGCGGGACCTGCTCGGCGGCTTCAACAGAGCAGCCGACACGTATGCGGCTGGAAGGGAGGATCGATGATGAAGACTTGGCCATCTGCCGTCGGGTTCGGCCTGTGTCTGGGTATGGCCTTGCTTCCGGGGGTGGCGCCCGCTGCAGAGCAGCAGAAGACTGCTGCCGCGGCGCAGCAGAAGACTCCGGCGGCGGCGCAGCAGATGATACCAGTGGCGGTGTTTGCCTTCGGGCTGGACGACACCAGCCTGCAGGGTCAGCCGCCGGGGGCGGAGAGCCCGGAGCGGAAGCGCCTGGCGGCACTGGACGGGCAGTTGCGTGACCTGCTGGAGCACTCCGGCTGCTGTAGCCTGGTGGATATGGCGCATGCGGCGAGTGTGGCGGAAGGGATGGATCTGCGCACGTGCAAGGGCTGCGAGGTGGACCTTGCGCGCGGTGCTGGCGCGCGGCTGGCGGTGACGGGATGGGTGCAGAAGGTCTCTAACCTGATCCTGAACATCAATCTGGTGGTGCGTGACGTCGCCACTGGGCAAGTGGCCGATGCCGGCAGTGTCGACATCCGCGGCAATACGGACGAATCCTGGTCGCGCGGACTGGCCTATCTTTTGCAAAATAGGCTACACCCCTCGCAGTGGAAGGCGGATCCATGAACCTGGTCGATCTCATCCTGCTGGCGTGCAGTCTGGCAAACCCGGCCGCATGCCATGAGTATCATGTGCTGTTTCAGACATCGGGTTCGCTGCAGAGCTGCATGACGCAGGCGCAGCCCTATCTGGCGCAATGGGTCGGCGAACATCCGGCATTTCGGGTGACGCGCTGGCGCTGCGCCTGGCCGGATCAAGAAGATGGGAAGATCTGACGGATTGTCCTTACCAGCATTGACACTTTGCCCCCGCGCATCGAAACGTGCCTGACTTGCCCGAGTATCGCCCATCAATAAAGGGCGATTCGCCGGTTTGGCTTGAAGTGGCCGATTCACCCGGCGAAGCACGTTCGCGCTGCTTTGCGATCGGACACGAGCGCAGTTGATGGAGGTTTCGTGACCCGGACGAATTTCATTGCGGCCGCAGTCATCGGTCTTGCCGCTCTTGGTGTTTCCACCGGCTGCGCGAGGGCGCAGGACGCTGCGGCGGGAGAGAAGGATTTTCTGGTCTGCCGCGCCTGCCACCAGATCGGGCCGAGTGCGAAGATCGCGGTTGGTCCGGTGCTGAATGGCGTCGTCGGGCGGAAAGCGGGGACTTATCCGGGATACGCCTACTCCAGCGCCAACAAGGACTCGAACATTACCTGGACGCCGGATGAGCTGGACAAGTATCTGGCCAACCCGCAGGCGGTGGTGCCGCACACCAAGATGATCTACCCCGGGTTGAAGGACGACCAGAAGCGTAAGGATGTGATTGCTTATCTTGCGCAGTTCCAAGAGGATGGTTCGAAGAAGAACTGACAGCCGCCGCTGATACCAACCCGCCGAGATGTTGAAACATCTCGGCGGGTTGGTATCGCGTTTTGCTGTGGCGCGCCGCCGCCCGCCAACCCGGCGCGCACACCAAGCCGCGAAAACATCGAAAGGGTCAATGTTTTCGCGGCTTGGTATGACATGCTGCTGGCGGAACGGAGGAATGCCGATGCAAACGCGCGCTGCTGTGGCCCTTCAGGCCGGCCAGCCCCTGAGCCTGGAGACTGTTGAGCTGGAGGGTCCCCGCGCCGGTGAGGTGCTGGTGGAGATCAAGGCGACGGGAATCTGCCACACCGACGAGTTCACCCTCTCGGGGTCGGATCCGGAGGGTATCTTCCCCTCTATCCTGGGCCACGAAGGGGCGGGAATCGTCGCGGACGTGGGTGCTGGGGTGACGTCGCTGAAGAAGGGCGACCACGTCATTCCGCTGTACACGCCAGAGTGCCGGCAGTGCGAGTACTGCCTCAGCCGCAAGACCAATCTGTGCGTGGCGATAAGGGCGACGCAGGGCAAGGGGCTGATGCCGGATGGCACCAGCCGGTTTTCCTGCGGCGGCAGCCCGGTGATGCACTACATGGGCACCTCCACCTTCTCCAACTTCACGGTGCTGCCGGAGATCGCGCTGGCGAAGATCCGCGAGGACGCGCCGTTCGAGAAGGTCTGCTACATCGGCTGCGGCGTCACCACCGGCATCGGCGCGGTGATCAACACCGCCAAGGTTGAGCCGGGGGCACGCGTGGTGGTGTTCGGCCTGGGCGGCATCGGGCTGAACGTGCTGCAGGGCGCGCGGCTTGCGGGCGCGGACATGATCGTTGGCGTCGACCTGAACCCGCGGCGGCGGGAAATCGCCGAGAAGTTCGGCATGACGCACTTCGTCAACCCCAGCGAGGTGCAGGGCGACTTGGTGCCGTATCTGGTGGACCTGACCAAGGGGGGTGCGGACTACAGCTTTGAGTGCATCGGCAGCGTTAAGGTGATGCGCCAGGCGCTGGAGTGCGCGCATCGCGGCTGGGGCAAGTCGGTGATCATCGGGGTCGCGGGCAGCGGGCAGGAGATCTCGACCCGGCCGTTCCAGTTGGTAACCGGGCGGTCGTGGATGGGCACGGCGTTCGGCGGCGCACGCGGGCGCACCGATGTGCCGCGCATCGTCGACTGGTACATGGAAGGCAAGATCAACATCGACGACCTGATCACGCACGTGCTGCCGTTCGAGCAGATCAACGAGGGGTTCGATCTGATGCGCCGCGGCGAGAGCATCCGCACCGTGGTGACGTTCTAGCATCGCGAGCTGAGCGTTTGCGGTTAGCCTGAAAGTGGTTCCGAAGCCGCCAGTTCTCACCAGAGCATGCGGCTCAGATCCAGGGGCGGCAGCGCGAAATCGAGTGGGATCGGCAGCATGCCACGATCCCAATCCACCCAAAGTGCGCGGAGTTCTTCAAGCAGCGCAGGCTGCTTGGACGCGAGATTGCCGCGCTCACGCGGGTCCCAGGCGAGGTCGAACAGGAACTCCCGCTCGCCGACCTTCAGATACTTCATGTCTCCCCGACGCACGGCGCGTTGCTGCCGGTTCGCCAGGCGCCAGAACAAGGCACGCGGCACTGCCGGGCGATCCCGTAGGAGGAGTGGCAGCAGGTCCAGCCCATCGAGGGGTTGGGAGGGGTCGGGAGCGACACAAGCAGCGGCCAGGCACGTGGCGGTCAAGTCCATGCTGATGGTTACTTGCGGCGAGACCACGCCCTCAGGGACACGTCCCGGCCACGAGACAATCTGCGGCACACGAAGCCCGCCCTCAAGAAGGTCCCACTTCCTGCCCACGAACGGCCACATCTTGGAGTAACGCTCGCCGCCGTTGTCACTGGTGAAGACGACCAGGGTGTCGCGCCCGCACCGCCGAACCGCGTCCATCACGCGCCCGATGCCCGCATCCAGGACACCCATCATCTCGCCGTAGATGCGCGTGGAGCCGCCCTCGGTCCACTCGGCGCGATCGACCTCGCGCTCGCGCGCGGCAGCCTCGACGGAAGGCGCCGACCACGGCCAATGGGGGGCGGTGTAGTGCAGGCTGAGGAACCAGGGCGGGTCGCCAGCGCCGATCCGCTCGACATAGGCGGCCGCACGGTCGCTGAGAAGGTCGGTGACATACCCGACCTCATCCGTCGTTGTCTCGCCCTCATAGAGGTCGCGTTCACCGTCGTCGCCACGGTGCGTGTAGTAGCCCGTGAAGGCACCCATAATGCCGAAGAACTCGTCGTAACCGCTCCGGAGCGGACCGAACCGCGGCAGGTAACCGAGGTGCCACTTGCCGATCAGCGCTGTCCGGTAACCGGCGCGGCGTAGCTGTTCGGGCAGAGTCGGATAATCGGGCGGCACGCCCATTCCGTCCTGCGACCGCTGCTGCGGCAGAAGCGGCTCCACCAAGCCAAGCGGAAGACGGTATTGGTAGCGACCAGTCATGATGGCAACGCGCGTATTGGTGCAGAGCGGCGCGTTGGCATACGCCTGCGTAAACCGAACGCCCTGCGACGCAAGGCGATCCAAGGCCGGCGTGTTGTAATCGGTCTGACCACAGCAGGAGAGGTCGGCGTAGCCGCAATCGTCAACAACAATAAACAGGATGTTCGGGCGCGGGGCGGTCGTGATTGCAGCGGGGTGCGTTACGCCAGCGGGTGTGGTCATGGGCGGTCCTCATGGCAAGACACTCGATCGAAGCACGCCGGCGTCCGGTGGGCGGTCCCGGCGAAACCGCCCTTCCCACAGCGGCACTGGCTGTCGTCCGGCGCGAGAGGGCACCGGCGGGGTGAGGTGTCCGCCGGTGTCTTATCCGCAGGCTGTCAGTGTGGGTGGACGCCGGCAGCCTTGGCCACATGGGTGGCGATCGCGTCCATCAGCGGTGGTGACAGGCAGTCATAGGGCTCCATCCCCAGCTCTTTCAGCCGAACGCGGATGCCGCCCATCTTCTCCGGCGCCACGCCAGCTTCAATCGCTGAAGAAACGAAAGCGGCAAACTCCGGCGCCGGCCAGCCTGGTTGCTCGAACAGCTCCGGGTGGACGAAGTCGAGGCCATAGAACGGGTGGTTCCGGTTCTCAATCCGGCCATACATGTGAACGCCGCAGCCCTTGCAGGCATAGCGCTGGATCGCCGCCGCGGCATCGACAACCGCGAGCTTGTCGGCGTTTGCAAGGACGCTCAGCTTGTCGCGCGGCACGACGGCGACGAGCGAGAAGTCGGTGCCGTCGGGCTTCCAGCACTTGGTGCAGCCGCACAGGTGGTTGTAGGAGATCGAGCCTTCGATCTGGACCCGGACCGGATCCTGGGCGCACCTGCAGACCAGCGTTCCGCCGCTGAAATTGGCCGCGGCCTGCGGCATTCCGGAATCCACGGATGGATGAATGTGAGTGGTTGCGGACATCCTGTTCTCCCTGTTTGTCTTGCTTTGTTGAAGTATGTTCAGCCGCGCGGCTGGGGGCCATCTGCGCGGCAATTGGATTGCGACTGCCCGGCGCCGCAGCACTGTGGATGAGCGATAAATTAGCGGTGATGGACGATTTCGTCAAAGCAGACGGTTCAGGACGGGTCAGGGCCGCTTGTTGTTGCGGAGTAGCTAAATGCGCGACTGTCCTTTTGTACTCGGCTCGGCTCTCAAGACTTGGCCGCAGGGGGCAGACGGATGGTCCGAGCCACCGGCAGGGCGGCCGCGCATAGTGCTGCCATGGCCCAGAAGGCAGTGGGCCCAAGGTTCGCGTAGAGCGGGCCGGAGGCCAGAGTGATCGCCGCGGTCGTCGCGCCCATCGCGATAGTGGCATAGAAGGCCTGTGCGGTGGCCGCCAGGCGAACCGGTACCACGCGGCCGATCATCTGCATGCATGCCAGGTGCAGCAGCGCGAAGGTCAGGCCATGCAGCGGTTCGGTGACCGCCATGACAGGAAACCAGGCGGTCTGCGCAGCCGCCCCCCAGCGCACGATGCCGGCGGTTGCCGACAGCAGCATGGCTTGGCCGGGACCCAGCGCCTTCAGCAGGCGCTGTCCCAGGAAGACGAAGACGACCACTTCGGCGGCGACGGACATCGCCCACAGCACGCTGGCCTGCGCGGGGGACAGGCCGGCGGAACGCCAGCGGATGACCGACCATCCATCATGCAGGGCGTGGCTGCCGCCGATCAGTGCGGCCACCAGCATCAGCCGGCGAAACATCGGGATGGCCAATAGCGCTCGGGTAGACCCGGCCGGCGCTGGGGTCTGGGTGATCCGCGCGCCGGCGACCCGGTTGGGCAGCAGCCAGGCGCAGCCGGCGGCCACCGCCAGCAGGCAGGCATTCAGCCAGACAATGATCCCGAGCCCGTGCCAGCCGACCAGTTGGCCAGCCGCCAAGGCGCCGGCGATGAAGGCGGCGGAGCCGGCGCCGCGCACCCAGCCGTACTGGAAGCCAGGCTTGTCGCTGGCCGAACCCAGAGCAAGGGCGTCGGCAATGGGTGTCAACGGCGCCAGCACGGCGGCATGGGCGACGCTGACCAGCAGCAGCAACGGCAGCCCGCGGGCAGGCGCATAGCCCATGGCGATCACCGCGGCGGCGGCGGTGAAGCTGGCCAGGACACCTGTCGGCCAGCCGGTGCGATCGGCCAGCCGGCCGCCGAACGGGCCAGCCAGCAAGCGGATCGCTGTCCCGCTGGCCAGCACCACACCGATGGCGCCGGACCCCAGGCCATCCTGCTGCAGCAGTCCGGGCAGAAACGGCGAGGCGACGCCGAAAGCGGCGAACAGGCCGGCATACAGGGCGAGGAAGCGTGGCAGGGGCGAACGCGTCGGCACGATGCGACGATGGCAGCAATGGCCTTGCCATGCGATCGCACGTCAACGTGAGTTGAGCAAAGGTGTATCCCACCGACCTCGGGCCAGGGTCGGCCGATGCGGAGAGACGACGCCCCGTCATGCTGACGGCATCGGGGGCGGGCACGGAAGCGTTGCCAGTTCGCGTCTGATCTACTTCTGTATCTGGATCCCTGAATGGTCAACCGGCACCGCGCCTCTGTCTTCTTCGTGCTGATGACGCTGGGTCTGGATGCCCTGGGTGTCGGCATCATCGCGCCAATCGTCCCAGCGTTGGTCGAGCGGATGGGGCATCTGCCGCCGCAGCAGGCAGCGCCCTGGGTTGGTGCATTGATCGCGGCCTATGCCGCTGTGCAATTCTTCGCCGCGCCACTGCTGGGCGAGCTGAGCGACCGCTTCGGCCGCCGACCGGTGATCCTGACCTCGGTGTTCGGGCTTGGGTGCGACTATATCCTGCTGGCATTCGCACCCAGCTTGTGGTGGCTGTTCGTCGGGCGGCTGATTGCCGGGGCGACGTCGGCCAACGTCGCGGCAGCAACGGCCTATATCGCCGATGTCTCGCCGCCGGAGCAGCGCCAGCGGCTGTTCGGGCTGGTCGGTGCAACATTCGGTGCGGGGTTTGTCGCCGGCCCTGCACTGGGCGGATTGCTGGGCGAATATGGGCTGCGCCTGCCGTTCTTCGCCGCGGCTGCGCTGGCGGCGATCAATTTCGGCTTCGGCGTCTTCGTGCTGCCGGAGAGTCTGCCGGCAGAGAACCGCCGAGCGCTGACGCGGGCGCGGGCTAATCCGTTCAAGCTGCTGGCCGGCGTGGCGCGGACACCCCACCTGAAGCGGTTGGCGATCGCCTGGTCCTGCACCTGGATCGGCCTGGGTGCGGTGCAGAGCAGCCTGGTGCTGTTCACCGGCTACCGGTTCGGCTGGGGTCCGAAACTAAGCGGCGTGGTGCTGGCCGGCGTCGGCCTGTCACAGGCCGTGGTAGAGGGATTGGTGCTGCGCCACATCAGCGACCGCATCGGCGAGCGCAACACCGCCATCCTGGGCTATGTTGCAGGTGCCGTTGGCTACGGCGTGCTGGCCATTGCGCTGGCCGGCTGGACATTGATCCCCGCTGTCGTGTTGATCGCCATCGGCGGCATGGCCACGCCCTCGGTTCGGGCGATGGTGTCGGGCGGCGGCGAGGTGGACAACCAGGGCGAGATGCAGGGCGTGCTGTCCGCGGTCGAGGGCATGACCGCGGTCGTGGCGCCGCTGCTGACGGCGGGTCTGTTCTACGCTTTCACCTCGGGCGCCCTGCCGGTTGCGTTTCCTGGCGCGCCGTTCGCACTCGCGGCTGTCTCGGCGGCTGTGGCCTGCGTGCTGATGCGTCGGATTTAGGGCGGATAATCAGGGGTTGAAGCGGGAATGGCGCGCGACGCGCTCGTTTCTCCGCGTGTTTCATACCAACGGCCCGAAATATTGAGCGTTCTTCAAACGGTCGGGCCGTTGGTATCCTATTGATTTCGCGGGCAGCCGCGACGCCAACCCTGCCCGCATACCGGTCATCCCTTCGGGCTGCCGGTATCAGACTTGCCGCGATGCCGCTTTCGGTCATCACGCGCTATGACGGCGCCCGGGCAGGAATTGCGCCGCGGGTTGCCAGATCCTCGGCACAGACCCAGAGCAGCTCAAGGTGAACCTCCAGCCGGTTCTGCTTTAGCCACCAGTCGAAGTCCTGCGCGGTGATCGGAACCTCCTGCGAGCCGTTGCGGGTCTTTCGGTAAGCGACTGCTTTGCGGTGATCCTCCTGCCACTCCTCATACGTGACGGCGGTGATCTCGGGGATCAGATGCTGGAACCTTGGGTATTCCTCCTCGGAAATCAGCGGCAGGATACTGGGCGGCAAAGCAACCTCCGACGATCGCGAAGTCGTGAGTTTAGCGCCGGTGGCCTGTTCAGGTCGACCAAAAAACAGGATTGTCGAGGTCCTGGGCGGTTCTGCGCGATCCGCCACGGCGCGGGGCCGGAGGGGAAGACGCTAGACCGCTTTCAGGCTGACTGGAACCGTCAGCCTGAAAGCGGCCTAGCTCATCGTTCTCACGAGCAACTTTGTCAGCCCGACTGTACTAGGCAGGACGCCAGAAGGTTGCCGCAGCGCTGCGCCCGACGACGAACGTTCTTTGCTGGCGGGTCAGATCTGGTTGGCGTTTCCCGGCGGGGGTGGCGTGTTCATCGGTCCAGGTGGAACCGGATCGGCCCCTGCCGTGCGGACCGAGGAGGAAGCTGGCGTCGTCGGTGCTGGGGCTGGTGCCGGGGGTGCGGCTGGTGCCGGCGAGGCGGTGGTGGTGCGGGCGAACTGCGGCGCCAACATGGTGTTGTTGCCGCCCTTGTAGAAATCATAGATCAGGGCAGCGGCCGGCAGACAGATAAGAATTAGTGCGAAAAACAAGCTCATGTGCGTCTCCCTGGAAGTCGCTTCACGGGTTATTTCTGTGTTTTATTTGTAAAGTGCTTTTGGAGGAAAGGAAACAGGGGACAGCGAGCGGTGGTTGCAGCCAGCTCGGGTTGGCCGGCATGTCTTGCTGTCGCAGGCAACCGTCTCGCCAACCTTCCGCACATCTCATTCAGGGCAGGTGTCATGCGTTATCAATCCTTCGACAGCGTCCGCCAGCCCAGCCAGCGTGACAGCGGGACAGGATCATGCAGCAGTGTCCGCCAGCCCAGCCGGTTCGACAGCGGGGCCGGATCATTCAGCAGCGTGCTCCAGCCCAGCCGGCTGGACAGCGGCGCCGGATCGGGCGATAGCGTCCGCCAGCCCAACCGGCGCGACAGCGGGTCCGCGACTTGCCACAACGTCCGCCACCCCAGCCGGCTGGACAGCGGCGCAGGATGATCGGACAGCACCGGCATGCCGGCTTTGGCAGAAAGCGGCGCCGAATCCCGTGAACGCTCGCGGATGCGCTGCAAGCTAGGTGACGCCACCGGTTGCGCCTTCAGGACTGGCTGCTTCAGGTAGCTGGACAGCGGCGCCGGATCGTTCAGCAGGACCCGCCAGCCCAGGGCAGAGGACAGCGGGGTGGCGGGATCCCAGCCCGGGCGGACACCGGTGTCGATCGCCGGCAACTCCACCTCGACTGGGTTGTGGCGGTGAAGGATGTCGGTGGCGGCGTGGCCGGCGCCGAACATTGGTTCCACCAGCACCAGAGCCTCCCCACGGCGGATCCGTTCGGCGTAGACGGCAGCGTGGCCGGGGGGGACGCCAGCCTGCAGCATCGGGTGGATCAGCGCATCCTCGGCTGTGCCGGGGCTTCCCGCCGACGCCTCGGCCTGGCCGGCGGATGGGGGGGATTGCAGAGTCTGGGGGTTGAAGCCGTTCTCCCGCAGTTCCGTCGCGGCAGCGTTCGCCGCCTCGTGGTTGCTGTACATCCGGGCGATGGTGAGTGCCATGACGTCTCCATTTTCGGGCCGGGGCCCGGGTTAGAGGCTGCGGATCAGGATAGGCGGTCAAGAACAGGCATTCAGGGGTAAGCCGGCGCGCGCCGCATCAGCGGCAGCATTGCCACAAGCGTGGTCATCAGCAAGACAAGCTCCAGGCCATAGACGAAGTCGTATCCGACGGCAGCGCCGGCGGGGGTTCGGGTCGAGAGGGCAGCGACGAGGTCACGCAGGATGCCGCCGAGGGCGATGGCGAGGCCGGCGGCGGAGGCCTGCGCGGCGCCCCAGGCGCCGAGTGCGAGACCAGTCTGGTCCGCGGGGGCCAGGTTCATCGTGGCGGTCAGGGTGCCGTGGCCGAACAGTCCGGCGCCGAAGCCGATCAGGAAGGTGCCGGCGCCGAACAGCAGGGCGGAGGCCAGCGGTGCGGCGGCGATCACAGCCACGAATGCCGGCACGCCAGCCAGGGCGCCGTAGCAGGCCATGCGGATGGGGTCGGCGCCGCGGCTGAGCACGCGGGAGGCCAGACCGAAGCCGAACAGGCCGCCGATCGCCAGTGCCGCGGTCAGCCGGGTGGTCTCACCGACGGGCAGGTGCAGGATCTGCCCGCCATAGGGTTCCAGCAGCACGTCCTCCATGCTGAAGGCCATGGTTCCGAGGCCGACGGCGACGAGGCGGCGGACGGCCTGTCCGCCCTCAGCGAAGCTGTACCAGGACTGCCAGAAGCTGGGCGGCTGGCGAGTCGGCTGGCGGCTGATGGGCCTGCGGCTTTCCTGCTTCCACAAGGCAACGCCGTTCAGCACGATGGTGGCGACGGCGGACCCCTGGATGACCTGGATCAACCGGCCCGGGGTGAAGTTTGTCAGCAGCGCGCCGAACAGCAGCGCGCTGGCGACCATGCCGAACAGCAGCATGACGTACATCAGGCCGACCACCTTCGGCTGCGCCTCTCGCGGGGCCAGATCGGTGGCCAGGGCCAGGCCGACGGTCTGGGTGGTGTGCAGTCCGGCGCCGACCAGCAGGAAAGCCAGGCCAGCGCCGAGCTGACCGATCCAGGCGGGTGCGGCGCTGGCGCTGCCTTGGCCGGAGAGCACCAGCAGCGCGAACGGCATGATGGCAAGGCCGCCGAACTGCACCATCGCGCCCTTGTACATGAACGGCACCCGGCGCCACCCCAGCGCCGAGCGGTGGTTGTCCGACCGGAAGCCGATCAGCGCGCGGAACGGGGCGAACAGCAGCGGCAGCGAGATCATGATCCCGACCAGCGAGGCGGGGACATTCAGCTCGACGATCATCACGCGGTTGAGGGTGCCGATCAACAGCACGAGGGCGAGACCGACGGAGACCTGGAACAATGACAGCCGCAGCAGCCGCGACAGCGGCAGGTCCCGTGTCGCCGCGTCGGCGAATGGCAGGAAGCGAGGCCCCAGGCTTGTCCACGTGGTTATCAGACTTCGGCTGAAACGATTCATCGGTCGGACACTACAAAGCGGAACGGCTGGATGAGCGAGACGGCGACAAACCCGCTGTCCTCAGAGAGGGCGAATGGCGGCGGGCGGTTCCTTGCGCAGCGGCGAGGCGACTGGTTTGCGCCATGTCGCCGCCGGCGGTGGCGGAAGGCAGCCAGGCCAGGCGGCCGCGCCGGCTGGGGCTGATCAGGCAACCTGCTCAAGCGGGGTGATGGGTCGGCATAGCCAAACGGGCCAACACCTATGTTCCGACCCGCCCGCACCGACTGGATTGCTAGACCGCTTTCAGGCTGACTGGAACAGTCAACGCGGTCTAGCCCATTGTTTTCGCGAGCAACTTTATCAGCCCGACTGTTCCAGTCAGGCTGATGTTGCTCTAGGATCAGCCTATCCAAGCCGAGCCACCGGCGTGCGACGGCGCTATTCCGAATTCGCCTTGGCGACAGCGAGGCTGGCGGGATGGGACGGGGCGGATTGCGTTGAGGCGGATGCGGCTGCCGCAGGGTGGGGCAATGCCGAGGCGGCGGCCACTGTCGACGGGTTCGGCGCGACGGTTACCACGAACGAGGATTCGGTCTTGCCGGGGGTTGCCGCCACGGGGGCGATGCTGAGGACGAAGGCCGGTTCAGCCTTGGCTGTGGCGGATGCCAGAGCCGCCGACTTTTCGGCTTCGGCCACCTTGGGCCTTGCCGCTCCCTGCCAATAGTTGCTCATCCAGGTGGTGTGCGTCATCACGCAGGCGTGGACGATCAGCGAGGTTACCGCGACGCTACCCAGGAGCAGCGGCAGCCCGACGTTCGGACTGACCACGCACCAGATTCTGCCTTGGTTCATGTCTTATCTCCCCTGCGGCATCCAGCCTGACGAGGCAGTCGGGGGATGCCTTTGCTCATTGCTTGCTCGCGTTATGTGCCGGCTGGCGTGTTGCGCCGGACTGTTGTGCCGTGGACTAATGCAGCCAGGGCGACCAGATGAAAGCGAGGAAGTGTGCGATGATCGACAGGCACAAGAAGACGCGTGCTCCGTCGATCACATGTTTGTGCAGCTCTTCCGATTCGGCGATCGTCAGGCCGGTCGGCCAGACGCGATTCAGATCCTCATCCATGACAACACTCCCTGAAAAAAGCCCGAGCTTCGATTGAAGCTTGCACGCAGGCCAGCCGCTTCCCACCGCCCCGAACGCTGAGCTCGGCTGCGGCATCTTGCCAACTCTGTCTTCGCGCGAATGCTCCGCCCGGCAGCATTAGGCCTGTCGATACGGCGGGCGCTGATGAGGTGCCCGTTGTGCGGAGAGTCTGGTGAAGACGCTCGCGCTCTGACGATGGTCAACCTAACATGACACCTCTATCTGTCAACTAAGGATGACACCCTGCTAGAGGAATTGCCTGAGGCGGGTCAGCGTGCTGTCGGGTGAACCGGTTCGTCTCCGCTGTTGACTTGCGCCGAGCCAGTGCAGCGAGTTGGTTGACTTCGGTCGGTATGGGACAATCCGGTTGGTGGCTTGGGCAGCCGTCCGGGCGGTGGCCGGCGAACGCTTAAGCATGGAGGCAACATGCGCGGTCTGTCAGGCAAAGTCGTCGTTGTCAGTGGAGGCGGGGGCGGCATCGGCGCGGCGACCTGCCGCCGCTTCGCTGAGGCCGGAGCGGTTGTCGCGATCCTTGACATCGATGCGGCGGCGGCCAAACGGGTGGCCGAGGCGATTGGCGCGGCTGGCGGTGTTGCCGAGGCGGTTGTCTGCGACATCACCGATGATGCTGGGGTAGGCGAGGCGGTCGCGGCGGTGATTGGCCGGCACGGCCGGGTCGACATACTGGTCAACAACGCCGGCTGGGACGTGTTCCGCCTGTTCAAGGACAGCACGCCGCAGGAGTGGCGGCGGCTGATCGACATCAACCTGATCGGCGCGCTGAATCTGACGCATGCGGTGCTGACGGGCATGCTGGCGCAGGGTGGCGGGCGAATCGTGATGGTCGCCTCGGACGCGGCCCGGGTCGGTTCGTCCGGTGAGGCGGTGTATGCCGCGTGCAAGGCCGGACTGATCGGTTTTGCCAAGACGCTGGCGCGGGAACACGCGCGCCATGGTGTCAGCGTCAATGTGGTTTGTCCGGGCGCCACCAACACGGCGCTGTTCGCGGCCTATAAGCGGGGTGCGGCGAACCCGGAGAAGCTGGAGGAGGCGTTCCGCCGGGCGATCCCGATGGGCCGGATCGGCGAGCCCGAGGACCTGCCGGGGGCAATACTGTTTTTTGCCTCGGACGATGCTGCGTTCATTACTGGGCAGGTGCTGAGCGTTTCCGGTGGGTTGACGATGGCGGGATGAGGGGCTGGACAAGCCTCCGACGTCTGGGGACCACGTTGAGAGGCCCGCAGCTTAAGAGCAACATCAGCCTGACTGGAACAGTCGGGCTGATAAGTTTCTCGCGAAACAATGGGCTAGACCGCCTTCAGCCAGTACTGGGACAGATATACTCCTTCAACTACGGCGGGGGCTATTTGCTGATTCAAGAGCAGATCGGCAACAACGGGCATGGCTACGCAATCGACGTGGAATTGGACTCGCTGGGTTCGACAACCAGCATCTCTCCTTCTGCAGCGCTGGCTTCCATTGTCATCCCGTTCTCCTCCGGCCCAAGCGCGGCCTACACGCTCTATTATGGTGATCTGGCGGCTGGCAGTTACGCCATCGACAGCTACCTGGCGGTTGGAAACGTCGCCGACCCGAACTATCAGATCAACTTCACCGTCCCCGAGCCGACTGCGATGGCAGTGCTGAGCGTGGGGCTGATCGGGCTCGGCTATGTCTCGCAGCGTCGTCGTGGCGCGTCTGCCGCCGCAGCGGCTTGATTCGGAGCTGGGTGGCGACGTGCCGCCCTGACTGTCTCTCTTCTCAGGGGATCAAGGGACACCATTGCGCTGACCGGCTGGCCTGGCTGTTGTCGGTTTGGTTCGAATTTTATGGCTGCTTTTGGGATGTGTCTGACGGCGCATGGTCGAACGCATTCGGATTGGCGGTGTCGGTACTGCAGCGGGGGGTCTGTATCCGGCTGGGGTCCGTGGACTATCTGGTGGAGGGGGTTGGACCCTCACCTGTCGGAAGAGAAGCCAGCCATATCAGTATGTTAGACGGCACCACCGATAAAGGTTTGTAGCACTGCTTTGTGGACCTTTGCAACCCCGCGTCCTGGAAGCGGTAGTTCAGCAGGGGGCAGACGTAGAGGCCAACAAGACGTTGGCCGCCAATCTCGTGAGCCTCCCCTACCGATGGGCGCGAGGCGCACTGGTAGAGGCGCCTTCAGTAGCTCGTGCAGTTCGTGTAAATGCCCATCCGCTGACAGGTGGTCTGAACCGGCATCGCCATTGCCGGTTGGCGAGGGCTGAGCATCTGCGCGGCGAACCCCAACAGCGCACCGGAGGAGGCGTTGGAAGCTGCCCCGCCGGAGGAGTAGTCGTCATCGACGTATTGGGGGTGGCCACACCCTGCTAGAGACAGCAGGCCAAGGAAGAATGCGATCTTCATATGGGCTCTCCGACACAAACACATGGCCTCGGAGGTTTTGAGGCCCGACGGACGATGCAGTATGGCACCGAAAATGCCAATTTCCAGTAAAAAGTGATCGCGATATTTGATTTCGTTGAAGACGTGGATTTACATAGCCGAGCGTGTCGGAGGTCCCATGGGGAGCCAACGGGGAACTGCTACACACCACTGAGCGGGCAGCGCTGCGACCTCCCAGCCTTCCCGTCCGGCGCCCTGATGGGACCCAAAGGGGAACCACCGGCAGGCCACCCTAGGGTTTTCCGACAGACCTTATTCCACCCCCGGGGGTCGCTTTCTCCCAGGGGGACCCGTTACGTCACAGGCCGGGGTTTAATAATAACAACAAAACCTTTAGCCGTCTTTTTGAAACCGTCTGGTGGAGACCCCCAGGGGTCTGACTTGTCGTGGCGTCTAGTTTGACTGCGTCTCGCCGCATCGCACGGCACAGTGGCATAGGCTGCAGCAGAGGCAGAGGCAGCAGTGACGATGTCACAGCAGCGGGCGATAGGTCGCCGGTCAGGGCAGGTCTTTCCACTTTGCCCCGTTACGCAGCCACTTGAACCACATAGGCAGGGCGGCGATGGCGAGGAGTAGCAGGATGGTGTTGAGCATGGGGCCTATCCAGGCTGCGGGTAGACGGTCATTACAAAAGTGAACCTAGCGTGGGAAAGTTCGTTTGTATAGCCCTGTCGAAGCCTATACCGAAACCCACGCAAAATCCGTGTCCCCTAGCCGACGGATATCTGCGCCTTTCCGAGTGCCCTTTCTCCCATCCGAAAACCAGTTGCTTTCCGTATGGCCTTATGTCATTCTTGCGTAACTGGAACAGCACGGGTGAAGGCGTTGCACTCATGACGACTAAGACCAAGCGGACGGCCCTGTATCTGAGGGTATCAACTGATGGCCAAACAACCGACAACCAGCGACTTGCCCTGGAAGCCGTTGCAGCGCAGCGCGGGTGGACCGTCGTGACCACCTATGAGGACGCCGGGATCAGCGGCGCTAAGGGGCGTGACCACCGACCGGGCCTGGACAGGCTGCTAAAGGACGCCACACGGGGCAAGTTCGACGTGGTGATGTGCTGGGCTGTGGACCGCATGGGCCGCTCCCTGATGGACCTCCTGGGGACACTGCAGGACCTCCACGCGGCAAAGGTCGATCTCTTCCTGCATCAACAGGCAATTGACACCACAACCCCTGCCGGTCGCGCCATGTTCCAGATGATGGGAGTGTTTGCCGAGTTCGAGCGCTCGATGATCCAGGCGCGTATCAGAGCTGGTCTAGAGCGGGCTAAGGCGCACCCCAGAAAGGGCGCCAAGGCCATCGGGCGCCCGAAGGTGGCAAGCAAGACGGAACAGGATATTCGTGACCGGCTCGCAGCGGGCGATGGAATTCTGAAGGTGTCTAAGGCCCTGGGGGTGGGCGTCAGCACGGTTCAGCGTGTGAAGGGGGAACTGGCGGGCGCTTAGGCACCTGACAAACCAGACCAGGTCCCTAGGGACCGCCCGAGGCAGAATTCGCCCCACATATTTCGTATTGCCAACATAACCCATTTGTGCTGTTATACCTGCGCTGGTCGGGCGACCTCCTCGGCTCCATCTGTTCCTTCTCGGAGGACGGATGGAGCTACCCAATGTGTCTTCACATACCTCCTGAAGGCTGCCAGCCATGCCAAACACCAAGCCCGAAACCGTATCTCCCGCCCTACTCCCTGCGACCCCGCTCACTCTCGAAGACTTCGCCGCAGTCCAGGCCTGGCAGAGCCTGGTTCGGGGCCAAGGCGTGAGGGTGACGATATCCAGTGACTACCCATACTTGCCAGACGCTGGGGAGGTCTCCCGGCCCTGGAGTGATGAGGTCCGCTGGTTAGTCTGGCGGAACGTAGCAGGGGTCTGGCTGGAAGACCTCGAAGGCCAGGATCTCCATGGGCCAGGGACGGTGGCAGAGGCCTTAGCTACTGTAGAGCGTGCTATCAAGGCCGAGAAGGATGAGATGGTGGCTGGCATACCGGCTGCTCTGCGGGGCATCGTAGGCGACCTATGGGGGCCTTGAGGGGACCCTGCGGGGGCTGCGAAGCCAGCAACACTCGTCCGTTACGATACAGCATCATTTTGAGATAATAGGTCAGTAGTGTTGACGCATATGAAGATGTTCGAGCGTTTCGCCTGAACCGGCGGTCAACAGCCTACCAACCCCATTAGCGCCTCCAGGAGGCCCCAGGAACCCCCGTGCGTCGGAGCAGTGGTTCTTCTCAGGGGCTACCTGACAAGGACCCTAGGGGGCCTCTGACGGGCCTAGCGGCGGGGCTCCGATTTCGGACCTTTGAAGAAAGAACCCGCCGACTGCTAGCCGCCCTCACTCACCCTGCGGCTTGCTCTCAAGCCCCTTCGCCAAACCATCGGCCAACAGCTCTTCCAGCTACGCTAGGCCCCTCAGAAAGCCCCCAGAAGGCCGTTGTGCCGTGTCGGTAGAGTTCGGGTCTACCCGAGGAGGCCACGGGCGGGGCCTCTAGAAGGGCCGCTGGGCGCCGCTCCTACTTCGGACCCTTGAACAGGCGCCAGCCCCACGCCAAGCCGTTCTCATTCTGCCGCAGCTATGGGCGGGGCTCTAAAGGCGAACCATAGCAGAAGAGCCAGCCGAAGTTGATCGGCTGCTGACGCCAGAAGGCCTTCATTCCCAACCAAGGCGCATCAGCCCAGATATTATCATCAGACCCTCTAGGAAGGCCGTAGAGGGCTGTTGCGCCATTCCGCTAGGATGAGGAGGGTCCGCCTGATGAGGCCCCCTAGTGGGCTTCTGGGGGCTTCTAGGCGCGCCGCTCCTGCTTCGGGACCGCTGAAGAAAGAACCCATCAATTCTGACCGGCTTCATCCTGCGGTATCCGCCCTGCTTCGGTGGCTGCCGTTTTCTTTGTCTGACTTGGCCATCCGGCTGCCAACACCCTGAAGGAGACCCTACCCATGATTGCTGAACGCCTAACGGTTCGCCTGACACCCGATGACCAAAGCCATGTCGCCGCCCTGGCTACGCGCCTCCAGGCAGAGGGCGCCGTGTTCCTGTCCCGGAGTGACGTGCTGCGGGAGGCCCTCAGGAGGGCAGCAGGGGCTATGCCCATTGCTGGCGAACAAAGTCCCACGGTCCCCTTAGCAGGCCTGTAGGGGCTCTTCAGGGGCCACCGAAGGCCAACCCAAGGCACTCCATCGTCTATCATCTCGGCGCCCATACAGCGCCCTTAAGCCTACCCGCAAGCCCGCCATCGTGCGGGCTTTTCGCGTTTCTGAAGGAACGACCCTCATGACGAACGGCAGGCGGGCAGGTGGCCCGCTGAAGACGATCACGCTTGCTCAGTTACTGGCCCATCCGTTCCCCGAGCGGGAGGACCTTGTAGCCCCATGGCTGCGTCAGGGCGAGTCCGCCATGCTTTGGGCTCCGAGTGGGATTGGGAAATCGATGCTGGCCTTGACGTTGGCCCTAGCGGTGGCAGGCGGGGGGACTGTGCTGGGATGGACGGCACCAAAGCCCCGGCCAGTTCTGTATGTCGATGGCGAGATGCACGCTCAGGACTTGCGGGACCGGCTGGCGATGCTGGCTGGGACTGTAGCGGGCTGCGACATGGAGGCAGCGGCGCGCAACCTCTGCGTGCTGTCACGACAGTTCCAAGGCGGCGAAGTTCACTTTCCTGACCTAATGGACCCTGAAGACCAGAACATGGTTCTGAAAGAGGCCACCAAGGCTGGCGCAGAACTGGTCATACTCGACAACTTCAGCACGCTCTGCGAGGTCCCGGACGAGAACGAGGCATCGGCAATGAACCCGGTCCTGGGGTTCCTACTGCGTATGAAACAGTGCGGAAGAGCCTGCATCCTGGTGCACCACTCAGGAAAGACGGGGACAGACTATAGAGGCTCCTCCAAGCTCGCCACCACGTTCGAGGTCATCATTGGTCTGCATCGGCTCGACGGGCGGGCTGCAGGCGACGGGGCAGGCTTTGAACTGCGGTGGGGCAAGTATCGTGGCCGACCATCGGCGGCGACGCGGGACATGGAAGTGACCCTGGAGGGGACTGAGGAGGGACAGAAGTGGAACCACAAGCCAGCCGCTGGGGCTGAATTGCTGGCGTTGGTTGACGCGGTTCAATCCTGCCGCTTCCCAACACAGCGAGCGATCGCAAGCCACCTTGGCTGGGACCCCAGTCAGGTGACTCGGCTCAAGTCCAAGGCCATCGGCAGTGGGGCAATTAGGGAAGCCGAATGGGACGCCTGCCTGGCGGCTGCCAGGGGCGGCGAAAGCGACGAGTTCTAGGGGCTGCTCAGCGCGGCGCTCATTCGGACGCTAAGCGAAGCGTCCTCATAGGAGACCGGCATTGCAGATTGTGGGGGGTTAAGGGGGCTGCAACGCGCAATTCCCTAGAAACTCCTGGCTTTCAGCGTGACTCGTCCCAGCCGAGTTGCAACGCCTTTCGGCACCAGCGCAGCGGCTCCTGCAAGGCCAGGCGCATCCGGATCGGCCCTAGTCAGGGCACATCGAAGTGTAAACCAACCAATTGAAGGATAAACTCAATGGCTCAAACCTCAGCGCCGGCACTTGCCGGACTGTCCCTCGATTACTTGCGGCGACTAAAAACCCGCTTCTACGCCCTAGTTGAGATTGATCCGCAAACGGGGTGCCATAACTGGCGTGGTCTTTGTGAACGTGGTTACGGCATCTTCAGTGTTGAAGCTCAATCCAGCAGAAGACGCGTGAGGGCCCATCGCGTCGCTTGGGAACTAGTCCACGGCCCAATCCCACCGGACAAGCTGATACGGCATAGACACTGCCACAACCGCAGGTGCGTGAATGTAGCGCACCTGGCGCCTGGAACCCATCAGGAGAACATGAGCGACATGACGGGGGCTAGGCGAGGGCGCACCAAACTTACGGACGCAGAGGCAGTGAGCGTGCCGGGGCTTGCTATGCTGAAGTGGACACCAGGGGAAATAGCAACGGCGCTCAGAACATCGCTATGTCTGATCCAATTCATTCTGAACGGCACGAGGCGACAGAATGCATTTGATGCCGAACTAGACCGGGAGGAGCAGTCACACCCTGGAACCCCTTAACCAGATCAAGGGGAAGCGAGCCTGTCGTCGTCTTCTTTCGCTAAGTGACCGTCGGCCCATGCGCTGCCCCGTGCGGGCGCGAACTGGGCATCCTGAAGGACCCCACCATGGCCACCACCACACCACCGGATAAGCCCACACCAGACTACCCGAATGCGGACCCGCCTGCGCCTCTGCGTCCCTGGATATCCGAATATGCAGACTATCTCGGGTCGCAGTATGGGTTCGACGTGCCTTCGATGCGGCGCGCGGGCCTCGATGACGCTACCATTTCCAGCTACATCTCCTCGAAGGTCCCAGCCATACGGGATTAAGGCCAGAATACCTCCAGCGCGTCGCCTGGAGACGCGGCGGCTCAACCGGACGATACCTCCCTGTCCGGCGCCTTTCACTATGGGCTGGCACGCGCTGCCCATGGCTTTGGTGAAACTCTGAAAGCGGCTGGGGCAACCAACGTCGGGCAGGCTATCGAGGATGCCATTGCGACGCCGGCCAACTATCAGCCCACGACAGTCAGTTCGATCGGGGACGCTTATCACCGGGGCGGGGTCAGCGAGGCTGCCCATGCTGGCGCCCGCTGGGCAGTGCAGGAGGCTCCTGATGCCGCTGGCTATGCTGGGGCTGGTCTGGCGGGGTCTGCCCTGGCTGGCCCGATCGGCGGGGCTGCGGGGGTCATGAGCTACGCTGGCGGGAGGACCTTTGGGGAGAACCTGGATGGCACAGTGGCCACTAGCGGGCATCAGTCGCCAACTGCGTCCGATTACACCAACGCTGCCCTCACCTCCGGGTTTGAAGGGGCCGCGGCGATGCTCGGTGGCCGTCTTCTACCGGAGGCAGCGGGGGCCGCTGGGCGGGCTTTAGGCGGCACGGCTCGGGTCCTGAAGGGGCTTGGGGACGCTGTGGAGGAGGCCCTGTGCAGCCCAAGCTGGCGTTGCTGGACCTGTCCCAGCGGCTACAGCAACAGCAAAGGAAGAGCACCAGCGATGAAGCGGACGAACCGGATAGCGACCCCCTACGTCCCTTGCGTGCCTTGGCAGCGGCAGGGATCAGGCTGAAGAACGCTGCCCCGTTGCTGGGACTTGGTCGGGGCGAATAGGCGAACGCTATTGAACTCCGTTACGCCGCTTTGATGGGCTCCCCTGGTGCGGCAGTGTCGTCCAGCAGGGGAACCATCATCTTCGCTACCCAAGGCGCCGTGACGGCTGGCATGTATCGGAAGCCGCGACCATATCCCTCGCTTTCGTTCATCGGGTTTGTATGTCCCAGAAGCCCATCAGTCACATTCTGAGGCAGACCAGCGCGCCGCGCCGTATCCTCGAACCGGTGGCGCCATGCGTGAGCGGGGTCCTTTGACCGATTGGTGATCCCGACCACCTTCCGGACCCAGCGACCATGCGCCTTCGTCGCGGTTCCCTTTCGGGTGCCGAAGGTGTCCGGACGGACGGCTGGGAACAGAGCTGAGCTGGCTGGCAAGGCGTGGACGTATTGGAGGAAGCCTTCTTCGATCAGCGCCGGATGTAGCGGGACCAGCCGTTCACTATGGACCGTCTTCAGGGTTCGCCCTTCGCCATCCTCGTGGATGCGGAGAACCCAGGGACCATCCTGGCCTTCCCGGAGCACGTCTTCTTTGGCTGCCTGAGTGACTTCGCCCAACCGTGCCCCGGTGACACACAGGAGCCAAGGGAGCCAGCGGAGCAGGGCACTCTTCTCCCCCCGCGCGGCGGTGAGTATCCCGCGCGCTTCATCCTCAGTGAATGGTCCTCGGGGGCGACGGGCACGCTTCCTGGTGCGCGGTGCCAGACCGCTAAATGGGTTATGCTCGAATGCCAACTTTCGGTTGGCCTTGCCCCAGGTCCAGATCGGGCGTAGCTCGCCTATGTCATTCGCTACGGTCTTGACCGATCGCCCAGAGGCAAGCCGCGCTTCCTTCCACCTGACCACGTCGTCAGCAGTGACCCGGCCACCATCGTCATGGGCCAGGAAATCAGAGAGCATTTTGCCGGTCCTCTCGCGGTCGTAGAGGGCCTTCCCGGCGGTCCCTGTCTCAGCAGCCCAGGCGGCGATAAGAGCCGCTATGGTGGCCTGGAGGGGCGCCTGAGGGACCTTTGTGGACGCCTTCGGGGCGGCTACGGGCGGGAATTTGCCGACTATGGGATCAGGCGACCAATCACCCAGCGCTCGCCGCTTCATTTCCTGGGCGAAGTCTAGCTTCGTCAGGAACAGGGCCTTTGCAAATCGAGTGACCATGCCATCATCAGCGACATGCCCATGGTTCCGAAGCCATGCGCGGGCCTCGGCGCGGTCTTCTTGTTTGAGGCAAAGGCGATTCTCAAGCGGGATGCCATGATGCTCCTCCGGGTCCTCAAAATCCTGAACCCGATCGGATAGCACCTGAGTATAGAGGTCCCAGGCTTCCGGTTGCCCTGGGTCGTCCCCGAAGACGTCGCACTCGGTCTGATACCAGACGCCGCAGAGGGCTTCGATGTCGCGCTGGGTAAGCCGACTTCCTCCGACACGGGCGGAGGCGATTACAGCCTCAAAGCGGGCGATGACCAGACCTGCCTTGGCTTTGGCCTCTCTGATATCTTTTGTTCCGAGCGAAGCCGTCAGTTCCCGCTTACCAACCAGCGATCGAAGATCCGCAGGGACCACCTTGCGAACCCAATAGACCCCGGCTTTACGATGAGCGAACGGTCGTGTCATTGCCAGCATTGGGACACCGTTTTGGATTAACAAGGTGCCTCTAACCCGCTGACTAAGCTAACCTCTCTGCGACTTCAAGCATTTAGTCGTTACGGTATGGAGGGGGTTGGATTCGAACCAACGTAGGCGTACGCCAGCGGATTTACAGTCCGCCCCCTTTAGCCACTCGGGCACCCCTCCAGGCCGGGAGCGGGGACTAAAGCCAAACCCCCGGGACTGTCAACGCATCGGCAGGGGCGGGTTGAAAGTTTCAACTGCCGCCGCCGGTGACGGTCGAGCCGCCGAAGATCATGCGGTTCATTGCCCGAGTATAGGTAGACTGCCACTGGTGCGCTGGCGTGATGCAGCCACTGCAGTTGGTCCAGGTTGCGCGGACCGCCAAGGCAGCGAGGTTGTCGCGCTACTGGCCGACGTTGCGGACGCCTATGATGAATACCAAAGTAGCGGATCTTGCCCGCGCGAATGAGGTTGCCCATTATTTGCAGAGCGTCCCTGGGGGCGTGACCACGTCCCAGACGTGGATCCAGTTAGCCGCAAGATCCCGGATGAACTCGTGGGCACGGTTTACACATGGTGCGCGGATGGATCGGCTGACGGCCCTGCCCCGGTAGAAGCGTTGAATACCTGAACTGAAAATACCTGAGCTGCGGACGTCCTAATTGGAAATGCTTGACCCGGGCGGGCATTTCACCGCACCTCTGCGGGTGTCCGTGACGCTCGAGGTTCCGCCCATCCATAACAACCTGCAAGCATTCCCTGGATGAGCACTCAACCTTTGGCGAGACATCCGAGCTGGCTGCCGACCCTGCTGGGACTTTTCATCGCCGTCGGGCCAGCGGCTACGGACATGTACCTGCCCGCGTTCCCGGCAGTCGAGGACAGTTTCGCCACCGCCCCCGGCACCGCGCAATTGACCCTGGCGACCTGGTTTGCCGGGCTGGCCATCGGCCAGATCACCCAGGGCACATTGTCCGACCGCTTCGGCCGGCGGCTGCCGCTGATGGCAGGGTTCATGGTCTTTACCATCAGCACCATGGGATGTGCGCTCGCCCCCGACCTGGCCTGGCTGACGGTGCTGCGCTTCGTCGCCGCGTTCGGCGCCTCGGCTGGCATGGTGATCGCCCGCGCGGTGGTGCGCGACCTGGCAGAGGGTCAGGCGGCGGCGGTCATGATGTCGCGGTTGATTCTGGTGATGAGTGTCGCGCCGATCCTGGCGCCCACGATCGGCGGCGGCATCCTGGCCTTCGCCAACTGGCGCTTCATCTTCTGGCTGCTGGCGGTGTACGGCGCCGTCTGTGCCGCCGCCGCCTGGCGCCTGCTGCCGGAGACACTGCCGGACGAACGCCGCAGCCGATTATCCTTCGGCGGACAGATGGCACGCTATGTCGTGATCCTGCGCGAGAAGACCTTCCTGACCCACGCGATCATGGGCGGCTGCGGCACGTTCTGCCTGTTCGCCTACCTATCCGGCTGCTCGCCGGTGTTCGAGGACGGGTTCGGGCTCACTCCGTCGGAGTTTGCGCTGATTTTCGGGCTGTGCGCGTTCAGCCTGGTGATCTGCTCGCAGCTAAACGCCATCATGCTGCCGCGCTTCGGGCTGTCGCCGATGCTGACGAACGTTGCTCGGTTGTCGCTGCTTGCCACCACCGCGCTGGTGGTGATCGCGTTTGCCGGGGTGCACGTGCTGTGGGCGGTGGTGGTGCCGCTTGCGGTGGTCATTGGCTGCCAGGGCTTTACCAATGCCAATGCGACAGCCGGGGCGCTGTCGCGTCAGGCCGGACACGCCGGCAGCGCCTCGGCGCTGATGGGCACGTTCCAATTCGGCCTCGGCGCGGTCTCTGGCGTGCTGGTCGGGCTGGTAACCGACGGCACGCCGCGCGGCATGGCGGTGCTGATGTTCTGTGGCATGCTGGGTGCGGTCGTTGCCGACCGGCTGCGCCCGCGTACTGAGGACATCATATCATGATCGTTGGCATTCCCGCCTGCGCCAAATCCCTGGCCGGCTTATCGCTCCATCAGACCCCCGCCCGCTATGCCGAGGCAGCGCTTAACGGCGTTGGCGCGCTGCCGGTGCTGATCCCGCCGATGGGCGAGGCAATGGTTAGCCTGCTCGATTCGCTGGATGGGCTGCTGGTGCCGGGCAGCCCCAGCAACGTTCACCCCAGCCACTATCAGGGTGGCGAAAGCCAAACGCCGGACTTCCACGACCTGGAGCGCGACCAGACCACACTGCCGCTGATCCGCGCGGCGATTGCACGGGGCATCCCGGTGCTGGCAATCTGCCGTGGCATCCAGGAGCTGAACGTAGCCCTAGGCGGTTCGCTGTTCCAGCGCGTCCACATGCTGGACCAGCGCCTGGACCACCGTGGCGGACCAGGAGAGAGCGATGTGCGCTATGGCCCGAAGCATCCCATTGCGGTGCGTGGCAACCTGGCCAGGATCCTGGGTCGCGAGCAGATCGAGGTGAATTCGTTGCATGGCCAGGCGATCGATCGGCTGGCGCAGGGGCTGGTGACCGAGGCGGTGGCGCCGGACGGCACGATCGAGGCGGTGGCGATGCCGGGCGCGCCCGGCTGGGTGCTGGGGGTGCAGTGGCATCCCGAGTGGGGGTTCGCGGGCAACCCCGACAGTGTTGCTATTTTCCAGGCTTTCGGCGATGCCTGCCGGCTGTATCGGCGTATCGCGTCGCAGCAGAAGGCGGCATAGGCATGGATTTGCAACTGGCGGGCAAGACCGTTCTGATCACCGGTGGTTCGAGGGGCATCGGCAAGGCCGCGGCGGAGGTTCTGGCCGAGGAGGGCTGCAACCTGATCCTGGTTGCCCGCGACCCGGCGGTGCTGGAGGAGGCCGCTGGCGAGATCCGCGCCAAGCGTCAAGTCAATGTCCGCACCATCGCCGCCGACCTCTCCAGCGACCAGGCGGTGCGCAAGGTCGCCCTGGAAGCGGGCGAGATCGACATCCTGGTGAACAACGCGGGGGCGATCCCGCCGGGTGACCTGCTGTCGATAGACGACGCGCGGTGGCGCCAGGCGTGGGATTTGAAGGTGTTCGGCTACATCTCGTTCTGCCGGGTGATCTATGAGCAGATGCGGGCGCGCCGCGCCGGGGTGATCGTCAACGTCGTCGGTGCCGCCGGAGAGAAGTTCCCGACCGGCTACATTGCCGGAGCGGCGGGCAACGCCTCATTGATGGCGTTCACCCGGGCGCTTGGGCGGGGCGCGCCGGCGGACGGACTGCGGGTGGTGGCAATCAACCCGGGCCCGGTCGAGACCGACCGGCTGGTGATGCTGCGCAAGGCGGAGGCAAAGCAGAAATGGAGTGATGAGGCACGCTGGCGCGAGCTGAGTGCGGCGATGCCGTTTGGTCGCCCGGCAACCCCGCGGGAGATTGGCAATGCGGTGGCATTCCTGGCCAGCCCTTTGTCCGGCTACACCACCGGCACGGTGCTGACGATCGATGGCGGCGGCTAAGCCGGGATCACGAATATACCAGGGTATATTTCCCGCTTTACGATCACCGAAAGACTAGCTATATGACTAGTCTAGTATTTCGTTTTTGGGCAGGAGGCCCTTATGCTCATCTGGCCGGTTCAAGATGCCAAGGCGCGGTTCAGTGAATTCCTGGACACCTGTCTGGAAGACGGGCCGCAGGTGGTGTCCCGCCGCGGCACGGAGGCTGCGGTGCTGGTGCCAATCGCCCAGTGGCGCAAGCTGCAGGCTGCGAGCCAGCCTTCGCTGAAGGACCTGCTGCTGTCTGACACGGCCCGTGCTGACCTCGAGGTTCCGCTCCGTGCGCGGCGGCGGCGGGTGCCGGAGGCGCTCAGTTAGTGCCCTGACACATCGCAGTGTTCATCATGCGTCAGAGCACGAGCTTGATCCGGTCGGCCGGTCAGCCAACAAGCTGTTCGTAACGGGCGATAGCTCTGCCCGTGTATCTGCTTGACACCAACGTCATTTCGGAACTGCGCAAACGCCGGCCGCATCCCGCCGTGGTTGATTGGCTGCGGGCGGTGCCGTCGGATCATCTGCATATTGCCGCCCTGGCATTAGGTGAGCTGCAGGCCGGTGTTGAAGTCACCCGCGCGCAGGATCCGGCCAAGGCAGCGGAAATCGAGGTCTGGATCGATCAGGTCGCCAGCACCTGGAACGTGCTGACCATGGACACGCGGGTCATGCGCGCCTGGGCCAGGCTGATGGCCGGGCGATCGGAGGAGCTGATCGAGGACGGCATGATCGCCGCCGTCGCGGTGGTGCACCGGTTGACCGTGGTGACGCGCAACGTCAAGGATTTCAAGTCGTTCGGGGTGGAAATCCTGAACCCGTTTCCGTAGGCAAGCTTATTCGTTGGGCAGCGGGATCGTCGGCCGGCGGCCGCCGCCGGGCTGGAAGCGGGTCAGGTAGGCGGGAACCACCAGATCCAGCGGCGTCGGCCTGACGCCGAGGTCGGTCAGTCCCAGCGCGCCCTGCGCCACGACGTTGTCCTTTACAAGCATCAGAAGCTGATCCGGCGTCAGCGGCTTGCCGGGCACGTGCTGCAGGATGTTGGCCTGCAGCCGAGCGATGCCCATCGGGATGTCGACCAGCCGCCTTTTGCGGCGCGTCTGCTGCAGGATGAAGGCCAGGATCTCCCGGAACGTCCAGACTCGTGGCCCTCCCAGTTCGTAGATCTTGCCCTGGCTGCCCGGCTGCGCCAGCACTGCCATGACCGCGTCTGCGACGTCTGCGACGTAGACCGGCTGCATCTTGGTGTCGCCGGCGATCACCGGCATGATCGGGGACAGCCGGGCGATCTGGGCAAAGCGGTTGAAGAACTTGTCTTCCACCCCGAACACCAGCGACGGGCGCAGGATGGTCGCCTGCGGGAACGCCGCCAGCACCGCCTTCTCGGCGTTCCCCTTGGTGGCGCCGTATCGGCTGGGGCTGCTGGAGTCGGCGCCGATGGCGGAGATCTGCACCAGCCGGCCGACGCCGCTGGCCGCGGACAACCGGGCGATGCGCTGGCTGCCGTCGGTGTGCACCGCCTGGAATGAGGCAGCGGGGCTTTCGGCCAGCAGGCCGACAAGGTTGACCACTGCCTCGGCGTCCTCGACCGCGCGATGCACCGTGGGTTCGTTCGTCACCGAGGCATACAGCGGGACGATCTGCCCGACCGCACCCATCGGCTTGAGGAACAACGCCCGCTCTGGATTACGGCCTGCCACCCGGACCACATAGCCTTGCTGGGCCAGCCGTTTGACAACGTAGCGGCCGATGAATCCGGAACCGCCGAAAACCGTTGCCACACGCCGCGTCGCCATTCCATCGCTCCTGTCCGCGGCGGTCTGATACGCCGCGCAGGCCTGGCTCTCAACCCGGGGGGAAGAATTATCCGCGGAACTGGTTGACGCCGGCGCGAGCGGCGGCTACATCGCCCGCCCGATCGCTGTTCCGCGCCGCTTGCGGTCGGACCGTTGCCCAGATGGCGGAATTGGTAGACGCGCAGGTTTCAGGTACCTGTGGCCGCAAGGTCGTGGAAGTTCGAGTCTTCTTCTGGGCACCATTACATTGAGTATCACTCAGTTCATGCCGACCGGCACCATTCATCTGCACCGCAACGATCTGCCCGAGGGCCTGACGCTGGGTCCGGTGGTGGCGGTGGACACCGAGACGATGGGGCTGAACCCGCACCGCGACCGGCTGTGCCTGGTGCAGATGTCGACCGGCGACGGCCATGCGCACATGGTGCAACTGATCCCGACCGAACGTGGCGGGCACGGTTTCGACTGCCCGAACCTGAAGCGGCTGCTGAGTGATGCGGCTGTCGTCAAGCTGATGCACTTCGCCCGCTTCGACGTCGCCGTGCTGCAGCATTACCTGGGCATCACCGTCAGCCCGGTGAAGTGCACCAAGATCGCCGCCAGGCTGGTACGTACGTTCACCGACCGGCATGGCCTGAAGGACCTGTGCAAGGAGCTGCTGGGGGTCGAGCTTTCGAAGCAGCAGCAGTCCTCGGACTGGGGTGCGATGGAACTGACGTCGGAGCAACTGGCCTATGCCGCCTCTGACGTGCTGTATCTTCATGCACTGTGGGCGAAGCTGGAAGCGGTGCTGCTGCGCGAGGGACGGCTGGCGCTGGCCGAAGCGTGCTTTGACTTCCTGCCGACGCGTGGGCGGCTGGATCTGCTGGGCTACGAGCAGCCGGACGTGTTCGCGCATTAGAGCGGTGTCCGTTCCAACCCGGTCTCAATTCTAATACCGCCGCAGGAAGAACGCGACGGTGACGGTGGCGCTGAGTGCCACAACGAACCAGCGCAGCAGCGGCCCAGGCAGGTGGCGGGCGAACCGGGCGCCGTAGTAGCCGCCGACAATGGCCGAGAGCATCATCGCCAGCATCTCCGGCCACCGCACGGCGCCGGCAAGAACGAAGCACAGCACGGCGGAGCCGTTGGTGGCACTGACCAGCAAAGTCCTGGCGGGTGCCATGAAACGCAGTTCCGCGCTGTCGATCAGGGTCCACACCGCCATCATCATCAGCCCGATGGCGCCGCCGAAATAGCCGCCGTAGATCGACAGGATGAACTGGATGGTCAGGAAGGCGGGGCGGCCGATACGGATGTAGCGTCGCAGCCAGTCGCCCAGGTGGCGGCCGCCGGCGAAGGTCAGGGTTGCCAGCAGCAGCAGCCACGGGATCACCAGGTCGAAAGCGCCGTCGGGTGTCACCAGCAGCAGGATGGCGCCCAGCAGGCCGCCGGCCAGACTGAGCGGCACCAACAGCCGCAGCCGGATGCCAGCAATGCCGCGCAGGTCGTCGCGATAGGCCCAGGTGCTGGCGATCGTGCCGGGAAACAGCGCGACGGTGCTGCTGGCATTGGCGGCGATCGGCGGCAGGCCGGCCAGCACCATGGTCGGGAACGAGACGAACGAACCGCCGCCCGCGATGGCATTCATCGTTCCGGCCAGCAGCCCGGCCAGAACCAGAACCAGGTAATGCGGCACGCCTATTCGACCGCGGCTGTCTCAAGGCGCTCGGCCGGGTCTGCATCTTCCTGCGGCACGTTGCGCTCCAGCTCCGCCAGCCAGGCGGCGGCATTGCCGTCCGACGGCGCCCGCCAGTCGCCGCGGGGTGAAAGGGATCCACCGGCGGAGACTTTCGGGCCGTTCGGCATGGCGCTGCGCTTGAACTGGCTGAAGGCGAAGAACCGCGCCAGGAAAACCTCCATCCAGTGGCGGATCTGCCGCAGGTCATAGGCGACGCGCCGGTCGCTGGCGAAATGCGGCGGCCAGTCGCCGCGCGCCGCGTCACCCCAGGCGTGCAAGGCCAGGAAGGCGATCTTCGACGGTGGGAAGCCGTAGCGCAGGATATGGAACAGGGTGAAATCCTGCAGCGCATATGGGCCGATCTTGGCCTCGGTACTCTGCGGCACCTCGCCGGCGGCGACAGGGACCAGTTCGGGGGAGATTTCGGTGGCGAGGATCGCGTCCAGGGTCTGCAGCACGTCGGGCGCGAACCGCTTCGTGCCGATGATCCAGCGGATCAGGTGCTGGATCAGCGTCTTCGGCACGCCGGCATTGACGTTGTAGTGCGCCATCTGGTCGCCGACGCCATAGGTACACCAGCCTAGCGCCAGTTCTGACAGGTCGCCGGTGCCGATGACGATGCCGCCATGATAGTTGGCCAGACGAAACAGATAGTCGGTGCGCAGGCCGGCCTGCACGTTCTCGAACGTCACATCGTACTGGGAGCCGCCGGTGGCATAGGGATGGCCGAGGTCGGTCAGCATCTGCCGCGCGGCAGGCTGGATGTCGAGCTCCGCGGCGGTGACGCCGAGGGCGCGCATCAGCGCCCAGGCGCTGGACTTGGTGTGGTCGGAAGTGGCGAAGCCCGGCATCGTGTAGGCCAGGATGCCGGTGCGCGGCAGGCCCAGCCGGTCGAACGCCTGGGCGCAGACCAGCAAGGCCTGGGTGGAATCGAGGCCGCCGGAGATGCCGATCACCACCCTTTTCACGCCGATGGCCTGCAGCCGCTGCGCCAGGCCGGAGACCTGGATGTTGTAGGCCTCGAAGCAGTCCTGTTCCAGCCGGGCAACGTCGGCGGGCACGAAGGGGAAGCGCTCAACCCGGCGGCGGAAGCCGACGTCGGCCTGGGGGGCGGCGATGGTGAATGCCACCGATCGGAACGTGCGGGGATGACGGCGGCGGTTGGTGTCGAACGACCCCATCTGCAAGCGCTCCTGTGCCAGCATGTCGAGGTCGATATCGGCGATCGCCGCCTGGTCCGCCACGGGAAACCGTTCGGTCTCGGCCAAAGTGTTGCCGTTCTCGAACACCGAAGCCTGGCCGTCCCAGGCTACGTCGGTGGTGGATTCGCCGGCGCCGGCTGCGGCATATAAGTAGGCAGCCAGGCAGCGGGCGGACTGCGAGCGGCACAGCAGGCGGCGCGTTTCCGCCTTGCCGATGGTGATGTTGCTGGCGGACAGGTTGGCGAGAATGGTTGCCCCGGCCACCGCCGCCTCGCCGCTGGGCGGGTTTGGCACCCAGACGTCCTCGCAGATTTCGGCATGCACCACGAGGCCGCGCAGGTCGATGGCCTGGAACAGCAGGTCGGTGCCGAAGGGCGCGCTGTGGCGGCCGATGGTGATGCTGCCGCCGTCGCTGCCGTCGCCGGAGACGAAGTGACGGGTTTCATAGAACTCCCGGTAGTTCGGCAGGTGGATCTTCGGCACCACGCCCAGCAACCGGCCGCGGTGGATCGCCAGGGCGCAGTTGTATAAGGCACCCAGGTGGCGCAGCGGGGCGCCGATCAGCAGCAGCGGCATCAGCGCCTCAGACCCAGCAACGATCGTCTCGACAGCGGCCTCGACCGCGTCCAGCAGGGCGGCTTGCTGCAGCAGGTCGCTGATGGCGTAGCCGGACAGGCCCAGTTCCGGGAACACCGCGACGGCGACCGCCTGATCGTGGCACTGGCGGGCCATCGCCAGGATGGATCGCGCGTTGGTGGCGGGATCGGCCAGGGCGGTGCGGGTGGTGCAGGCGGCGACGCGGGCGAAGCCGTGGCGGTAGAGGGAACGGAAGCTCATGGCGGGCCTGGGTTGTTCTGCCAGGGAATATGGCCCGGGTTAGTGGCTGGCGCTATCCGGTCGGGCTCTGCCGAAGACCCTAAACCGCTTTCAGGCTGAGCGTGAACGCTCAGCGCGGTCTAGCTCAGTGTTCTCACGAGCGACTTTATCAGCCCGACTGTTCCAGTCAGGCTGATGTTGCTCTAAGCCAGCCAAGGCGTCGGCACGAAGAACCGTCCGCCCACCGTTTTCAGTGCATTGTTGTCGCTGGCCAAGGCTGTCTGACGCAGCGCCAGCAGCAACTGCCCGGCCACGGTCTGGCGCCAGAACCACAGGTCCACCTGGTGCGACGAAGGCGCCGGTCCTTCGGCCTGTGCTGCCTCGCCATACAGCGCCTTGATGTCGTCGCACAGGAAGCGCAGGGACAGGGCGGCGGTCTCAAGCTCCGGCACCTTAGGCAATTCGCCGGTGAGGAACCGGGTGGCAAAGCTCGGCCACGCCTCTGGCGGCTGGAAACCCAGGCCCACGCTGGTGCGGCCGAAGCGGATCCGGGCGGACCGCCAGCGGGGCATCAGCGCCGCCAGCTCCTCCGCGAATGCCGTGGCCCAGGCTTGCGGGGTGGCCGGCGATGCGGCGGCCGTGGCGGCGGGCGGCTGCCAGCCCGGAGTGTCACGCAGTCCGGGCGGATCTTCGGGGAAGTCCTCAAGGATCACCGGTCCGTCGCTTCGTTCCAGCAGGCCGAGGGCGCCGAGCAGCACGCGGCGCTGGAACGCCGGGTCGCCTGGCTCGCCCAGCGGGCGCCCGAGCTGGGCGGAGGTCCACAGGCCGCGTGGGCCGCGGGTTTTCTCCATCTGCACACGGACAGAGCCCAACGCCACCGTTGGCAGTCCGCGGGTTTCCAGCATGTGGCCGAGCGCGCACACGGCGCGCGTGCAGAGCGGTCAGACCGGGGTAAGCAGGACCGCGTCGATACGCTCCTGCTTCAACTGGCCGGCGATCTGATCTGCCGCCTGGGTCATGCCGGCCGGATCGGTGGAACCCATGACGGTGTAGTGGGTCTCGGCGACACCACCGATGACGCCCTCCGCCGCCAGCTCGCGCAAACGGTCGATCGGGTAGACGACGTTCAGGTCGCGTTGGAAACCGCTGCGGTCGAAGTTGATCGATACATGGCTGATCAGGATCTGGTCGGTGGGCATGGCCGCCGGCAGAAAGCGGCACTCTGCACTGCCGAACGGAAAGGGCTGGTCGCCGCGACGGATCAGGGCCGCGCTGGAGACGATGGCCACGCGGCGCGATGACAACGGCGGCCCCTGAACAAACGGCTGGGTGTCGAAGCTGGGGCACGGTATGGTCAGCACGGCGTCACGCGTCGGCTGCGGGATGTCCTCGATACGAGCCATGCTTCACCTCTAATGAAAATGGAGCACGCCGGCCGGATGATCGCAAGCGGCGCGTCAGGTTGCATGCGGCGTCAGCCGAACACCGGCAGGTGCCAGTGCAGCAGGACGCCCAGCAGACGCAGCACGAAGCAGGCGATCCCCCCGGCGATGGCGCTTTCGCGCTCGGCAACGCCGGCAGCGCGTGCGGCGGCGATGACCACGGCTCCGGCCAGGGCGGCGGTGGCGTAGAAGTCGATGCGCAGCACTGCCGGTACGCTGGCCAGCAGCACGTCGCGGACGGCACCGCCGCCGGTGGCGGTCAGGGTGCCGAGCATGATAGCGGCGAACGAGGGGCTGCCGGCGCCGAAGGCCTTTTGTGTGCCGGAAGCGGCGAACAGCGCCAGACCGGCGGCGTCGAGCACGAGCAGAACATCGGCCGCCGCCTGCTGCGCTCGGTGACCCGCCAGGATGGCGAGGATCGTGGCGGCGACGACAGCCAGTGGGTAGCGCCGGTCGCGCAGGGCCGCGGGCGGTGTGTCGCCAAGCAATAGATCCCGCACGATGCCCCCACCCAGCGCCGTGACGAAGGCGATGACGGCGACGCCAAGCAGGTCGAGCTTCGCCGCCATGGCGATCAATGCGCCCTCGCCAGCGAACAGGGCGGTTCCGGCCAGGTCGGCGACCAGCACGATCCGCTCACCGCGCGTGGCCGGTCGGGATGCGATCATGATGTGACTCTATCCTGTAGGGGAAAATCGCTACTGCGTTTTCGATCGGCACCGGAAGACGCGTTCATGACGGCGGCGGCAAGACGGTCTATCACTCCGCGTCGTGCCCGATCCTGTGCTTCCCGTCTCTGACGCGCTGCCCGCATTGCACTCCGTCCTGCAGGCCGGCGGCAACGCCGTGCTGGTGGCGCCCCCCGGTGCGGGCAAGACCACGCTGGTGCCGCTGGCGCTGCTGCAGACGCCGTGGCGAGGCGATGGCCACATCCTGATGCTGGAACCGCGCCGCCTGGCAACCCGCGCGGCGGCGATGCGCATGGCGTCGCTGCTGGATCAGCCGGTCGGGCGCACGGTGGGCTTCCGCACCCGGCTGGATGGCGCGGGCTGTGCCGAGACGCGCATCGAGGTCATCACCGAGGGGTTGCTGCTGCGCCGCCTGCAGGCTGATCCTGGTCTTCAGGGCGTCGCCGTGGTGATCCTGGACGAGATCCATGAACGTTCATTGGAGTCGGATCTGGGGCTGGCGCTGTGCCTGGATCTGCAGCGTATGCTGCGGCCGGACCTGCGGTTGCTGGCGATGTCGGCCACCGCCGATGGTGCCCGGTTGTCGGGCCTGATGGACGCGACGGTGGTGGAGAGCGCCGGGCGGATGTTCCCGGTCAGCATCGAGCAGCAGCCGCGCGATATCGGCCACGTCCGTGACCTGCCGGAGGCGATGGCGCGCGCGGTGCGGTCAGCGCTTGCCGCCTACCGCGGCGACATCCTGGCTTTCCTGCCCGGAATGGCGGAGATCCGCAGGACGCAGACGGCGCTGCAGGACTGCGGCGCGCTGGTCCTGCCGCTGCACGGCGACCTGCCACCGGGGGAACAGGACCGCGCGCTGCGCCCGGCCGACGGACGGCGGGTGGTGCTGGCGACCTCGATCGCGGAGACGTCTCTTACCGTGCCCGGCGTGCGGATCGTGGTCGATGGCGGCTGGCGGCGCACGCCGCGGCTGGACACCGCGACCGGGCTGACCCGGCTTAGCACGGTCCGCATCTCCCGCGCCGCGGCGGATCAGCGGGCCGGGCGGGCCGGGCGTGAAGCACCCGGGGTGGCGATCCGGCTTTGGTCGCCGGCGCTGCACCGTGGCCTGCCGGCATTCGACCGGCCGGAGATCCTGGAAGCCGAGCTGTCGGGTCTGCTGCTGGAATGTTCGGCTTGGGGGACGGCGCCGGCGGATCTGGCGTTCCAGGACCAGCCGCCGGCGGGTGCATTGGCCGCGGCGGCAGCGCTGCTGCAGGAACTCGGCGCGCTGGACGCGCAGCAGCGTATCACCGGGGCCGGGCGCGAGATGGCGCGGATCGGAGCGCACCCGCGGCTGGCGGCGATGATGCTGGCAGCGATTTCAGAGGGAACGGCCTTGCGGGCGGCGGGGCCGGAAGCCGCGGAACAGCCGGCGGACAGCGCCGGCCGGGCGGCGTTGGCGGCCGAACTTGCGGCGTTGCTGGAGGAACGCGACCCGCTGCGCAGCCAGGATGCCTCGGCCGACATTGCCCTGCGAATCGCCGCCATCGCCCACGGCAATGCAGACGCCGATCTGGCCGCCCCCCGGGCCGCACTGCACCGCATCCGCCAGACCGCGGAACAGTACCGCCGCCGACTGCGGGTGCCGCGGCGGGCGGTCGCGGCGGGGGAACCGGGTCCGCTGCTGGCCGCGGCGTTTCCCGACCGAATCGCGCAGCGGCGGGGTGAGCCAGGGTCGTTCCGGCTGTCCGGCGGCGGCAGCGCGCGACTGCCGCTGTCGGATCCGCTGGCCAAGGCCGGGCTGCTGGTTGCCGCCTCACTGGAGCTGAAGGCTGCCTCACGCATCCGGCTGGCCGCACCGCTGGACCCTGATGCGCTGCCGCCGGTTCTGGCGCAGCGGGTCATTGAGCAGGTCGAAGCCGGCTATGACGCGGTCGGCGGCACGGTGCTGGTGCGCCGGCGCCGGCGGCTGGGCGCGCTGATCCTGTCCGACCGCACCGAACCGGGCGAGCCGGGGCAGGTGAGCGAGGCACTGGCGCGGGCGATCGCCGCGCAGGACCTGCGTCCACTGCCCTGGACCGACGCGATCCGCCAGTTGCAGGCGCGGACGGCGCTGATGCGGGCAATCGAGCCTGATGCCGGCTGGCCCGACCTGTCGACGCCGGCGCTGCAAGCCACCTTGTCGGACTGGCTGCTGCCGCATCTGGACGGGATCAACCGGATGGCCGATGTGGCCCGGCTGGACCTGCACGCGATACTACGCGGGTTGATTGCCTGGGACCTGGCGGCACGGCTGGACCGCGAACTGCCAACGCATCTTGGTCTGCCGTCCGCGCGCGCCCCCATCGACTACATTGCGGCGCCGCCGCTGGCGTCGGCGCGGGCGCAGGCGTTCTATGGCATGGCGGCGACGCCGGTGCTGGCGGGCGGCCGGGTGCCGCTGCGGCTGGCGCTGCTGTCGCCGGCCGGTCGGCCGATCGCCGTGACCGCGGATCTGGCCGGCTTCTGGCAAGGCGCCTGGGCTGACGCCCGGCGGGACATGCGCGGACGCTACCCGAAGCACGACTGGCCGGAGGACGGCGCCAGGCTCAGCCGGTCCTGAGGGTCGGCGGGCGGCGCCCAGGCGCGTACATTGGGCCGTCTCCACGCGGGGTGCCAGGTTGATACCGCCGAAATTTCTTGGAGTCGGCAGAATCCGGCCGGCAGAAAACGGATCGAGAAACTGTTAAGGTCAATTCTTGTTACAGCCCTGCTTGCATGCCATTTGCAATAATCAGTGCCGTCACCGCGTCGGAGAACCCGCCTCTATCATGCCAGACGTTGCATCGCCCCCTTGGCTGAAGGCCGCGTCCCGGCAACGGCTGTCCCGAACGCTTCTGCTGGGCCTGGTGCTGCTGACTGCCGGGTGCTCGCCGCATCATGCCAGCGCGCGCGGGGCGCCCGACAGCCTGTCGCCGCTGGTGAAGAAGGTGCTTCCGGCGGTGGTGAACATTGCCATCACCGAGACCGTCTCAGGCGGCGACATGCTGAGCGAGCTGCCGCCGGAGTTGCGGGACACGCCGCTGGGGCGGGAGTTCCGCCGCCGTTTCGGCAACCGTCGTGAACAGGTTGCCGGTGCCGGTTCCGGCTTCGTCATCGATTCCTCTGGCATCATCGTTACCAACAACCACGTGGTCGAGCACGCCGACAAGATCGTCGTCTCATTGACCGACGGGCGGCAGTTGCCGGCGCGGGTGATCGGCCGCGACGAACTGACCGATGTTGCCGTGATCAAGGTGCAGAGCAATGAGGCGCTGCCCAGCGTGCCATGGGGTGATTCGCGCAAGGCCGAGGTCGGTGACTGGATCCTGGCGGCGGGCAACCCGTTCGGGCTTGGCGGTTCGGTCTCGGTCGGCATCATCTCGGCCGAGGGGCGCGACCTGGGGTCGGGACCATTCGACAACTTCCTGCAGTTGGATGCACCGATCAATCCGGGCAACTCGGGCGGCCCGGTGTTCAACATGGATGGCCAGGTCATCGGCGTCAGCTCGGTGATCGTCTCGCCAACAGGCGCTTCGGTTGGCATCGGCTTCGCGATTCCCAGTGAGGCAGTGAACCGCATCGTCACCCAATTGCTAAGCAAGGGGGGGATCGAGCGCGGATGGCTGGGCGTATCGGTGGACGATCGCGACGGCGGTGTGACCATCGCCAATCTGGACCGCAACGGCCCGGCGGCGAAGTCGGGGATCCGGCCTGGGGACGTGGTGGTGGCGATCAACGGCGACCGGATCGAGAGCTCCCGCGGGCTGATCCGTGCCGTGGCCGGGGTGCCCCCGGGCAACAGCGTGCGTATCACCGTCCGCCGTCAGGGGCGGGAGATGGAGGTTCCGGTCAATGTGGGCCGCCGCCCGACCGAGCAGACGGCGGGCTAGAAAACAATGCATGGTCACGCCGGATGAACCACTCAGTCGAATCAATACTTAAGCTTAGACGACGCGCCGCCTGATGTCGCGTGCAGGAACAAGAGGGAGTATGAGATGCGCATCCTGGTGGTGGAGGATGACAAGGACGTCGCCGGTTTCGTCGTCCGCGGCCTGCGGGAGGCAGGCCATGTGGTGGAGCATGCCGACAACGGCCGCGACGGGCTGTTCATGGCCGCCAGCGAGACGTTCGATGCGGTGATCCTGGACCGCATGCTGCCGGGCGGCATCGACGGGCTGAAGATCCTGGAGACTCTACGGGGGCAGAAGAACACCGTGCCGGTGCTGATCCTGTCGGCCATGGCCGAGGTCGACGACCGTGTCAAAGGCCTGAAGGCGGGCAGCGATGACTACCTGACCAAGCCGTTCGCCTTCGCCGAGCTGCTGGCCCGGGTGGACGCGTTGAACCGCCGCGGCAAGGGCGAAGGCCCGGTGACCAAGCTGGTCGTCGAGGACCTGGAGCTTGACCTGCTGTCGCGTCAGGTGAAGCGGGGTGGTCAGAAGATCGATCTGCAGCCGCGCGAGTTCCGGCTGCTGGAGTATCTGATGCGGCACGCCGGCCAGGTGGTCACCCGCACCATGTTGCTGGAGGGCGTGTGGGACTACCACTTCGACCCGCAGACCAACGTGATTGACGTGCATGTCTCTCGGCTGCGGCAGAAAGTCGACAAGCCGTTTCCATCCGGGCTGATCCATACCGTGCGTAATGCCGGCTACATGTTGCGGGCGGAGCAGCCTTAGTAGGATACACCAACTGGTTAGAGCGTGATCCGAGCAGGTGGCATCACCGGAACGGTGAATCACGCGATCAAACAATGAGTTAGAGCGGGGTCTGTGAGCCAAGGCGAACGGAAACCGCTCTAGAGGAACGTCAGCCTGACTGGCACAGTCGAGTTGATAAAGTTGCTCGTGAAAACAATGAGCTAGACAGTTGGGGAGGCAGCGGTGACCGCATCGGCCATGCCGAAACCCCGGACGTGATCGACCGGGGCCTGTTCCGCTCCGCCGGATTCCGCTTTGGGGCGGTCTATGCGCTGTTGCTTGCGATCAGCACGACGGCGCTTGCGGTGTTCCTGTGGTGGGCGACGGCCGGCCTGCTGGACCGGCAGACCGAGTCGGCGGTCAGCGCGGACGCGCAGGGACTGGCGGAGCGCTGGGCGGATGGCGGCCTGCCGGCGCTGGTTGTCACCATCGAGGACCGGCTGGCGCAGAACGTCGACGACGACGCGATCTATCTGCTGACCGGTCCGGACATGAAGCGCATCGCCGGCAATCTGGCGAGCTGGCCGGCCTCGGTGACCACCCCTGGCCCGTGGTATGAGCTGCCGGTCATGCGGGCCGGCATCCGCTCATTGGCGAACGTGCAGCGCTATGAGCTTCCGGACGGCTATCACCTGTTGATTGGCCGCGATTCGCAGGTGCGCGCACAGTTGCGCAAGATGCTGACCGACGCCCTGCTGTGGGCGGCAGTGGTGGTGATCCTGCTGGCCAGCGCCGGGGCGGTGGTGATCCGCAGCCTGTTTCGCCGCACGCTGTCCAACATCTCTGCCACCGCCACGGCCATTGCCGGTGGCGACTTCGCCCAGCGGGTGCGTCTGACCGGCCGCGGCGATGAGTTCGATCAGCTCGCGGACGTGATCAACGACATGCTGGACCGGATCGGCCGGCTGATGGACGGGGTGCGCCAGGTGTCCAACGCGATTGCGCATGACCTGCGCACGCCGATCACTCGCGCGCGCACCCGGCTGGAGGATGCGGCACTGCATGCCGAGACGCCGGATGACCTGCGTGCGGCGATCGAGCGGGCTACCCTGGACCTGGACGGCATTGTCAACGTCTTCCAGGCGCTGCTGCGCATTGCCGAGATCGAGGCGGGTTCCCGTCGGTCCTCGTTTGCCCGGCTGGATCTGGCACCGCTGCTGGCCGAGGTCGCCGATCTGTATGGCGCGGTCGCCGAGGAGCGTGGCATCTCGCTGCGCCTGGAGACGCCGAAGTCGGTGCCGGCCTATGGCGACAAGGCCATGGTCCAGCAGGCGATCGCCAACATGGTGGACAACGCGGTCAAGTTTTCCCCGGACAACGGGATGGTGCGGCTGGCGGCCTCGGTCTCCTCGATGGTCTTCATCACCGTGGAGGACCAGGGTCCCGGGATTCCGCTGGCGGAGCGGGAGAGGGCGACCGACCGGTTCTATCGCGGCGAAAGCGCACGCAGCACGCCTGGTTCGGGGTTGGGGCTGTCGCTGGTGCTGGCGGTGGCGCATCTGCATGGGGGTGCGCTGCAGCTTGAGGATCATCGCCCCGGGTTGCGGGCGATCATCGCCCTGCCGCTGCCAGAGTCCGTGGACAACCGGCCGAGCAACCGGACCATCGTAAAATCCTAACGATTTTGTCACGTTTGAAACAGGACAGAGAGAATGACGATGTGGCACAGTAAAATTCATGTCGCAGACCCGTTCCGTTGATCAGGTTCGTCCGTTGCTGCCTTTGGCGGCGCTGGTTGCGATCTTGAACGGGCCGGTCAACGCACAGACACAGGTGATCCAGAACGATCCCATGCAGGTCACGACCGATACCCCGGAATATTGCCAGAAATTGTTGGCCCGGCTGGGCGAACTGCTGCGCCTGGCAACCGCGCCGGTGCCGCAGGAGGTTGATGACCTGACGTTCGAGGGCCAACGGATGTGCGATCATGGGCAGACCCGCGGCGGCATCATGCGGCTGCGCAGCGCGCTGCTGATCATGGAGAAGGGCAACGGTCCGGCGTATCGCTAGCGCGACTATTCGCTCGGGGATTCGGCTGCCTTGCATTAGCCGCGGCAACCGCCTCATTGTTAGCCAACGCATCCCGGCGTCTGATAGCGGGATGTCTGCCGGAGCAGCCAATGGCCGTTTATGAGCCATGGAACCAGGAACGCGCCAACGCGATCATCAATGAACATGCCGGCGTCGAAGGCGCGACGCTGCCGATCCTGCATGCGCTGCAGCATGTGTTCGGCTGCGTGCCGCCGCAGGCCGAGCCGCTGGTCGCCGCGGCGTTGAACCTGAGCCGGGCCGAGGTGCACGGCGTGGTGACCTTTTATCATGAGTTCCGCCGCGTGCCGCCGGGACGGCACGTGTTGCAGGTCTGCCGCGCCGAGGCCTGTCAGTCGGTCGGTGGAACGGCGGTGGCCGAGCATGTTTGCGCGGTGGCTGGGGTTGCCTGGCATGGCACCTCGGCGGACGGCACGGTAACGGTCGAGCCGGTGTTCTGCCTGGGGCTATGCGCCAACGGCCCGGCAGCGCTGCTGGATGGGCATCCGCTCGGCCGGCTGACGACAGACCGGGTCGACCGGCTGCTGGCAGGGCTGTCGTGACCAGGGTTTTCGTGCCGCGCGACGCGGCGGCCCTGGCGGTGGGCGCCGATGACGTGGCGGCCGCGCTTGCGGGTCATGCCGAGGTGGTCCGCACCGGCTCACGCGGGTTGTTCTGGCTGGAGCCGATGATCGAGGTCGAGACGCCGGAGGGGCGAATCGCCTATGGTCCGGTCGCGGCCACCGACGTGCCGCAACTGGTGCAGGACGGGTTGCTGAACGGTGCATCATTTAACGGCGCGCCGCAGGCTGGCACCGCGGCGGCGCTTTGGCTGGGCCCACCGGCGTCCATCTCATACCTGGCGCGGCAGACGCGGCTGACCTTCGCCCGCTGCGGCGTGGTGGACCCGTTGTCGCTGGACGACTATCGCACGCAGGGCGGTCTGGCGGGACTGGCGCAGGCGCGCCTGCTGGGTCCGGCCGGCACGGTCGAGGCGGTGCTGGCCTCTGGGCTTCGCGGGCGCGGCGGCGCGGGGTTTCCCACCGGGATCAAGTGGAAGACCACGGCAGAGGCCAAGGGCATCCGGAAGTTCATCGTCTGCAACGCCGATGAGGGCGATTCCGGCACCTATGCCGACCGCATGCTGCTGGAGGGCGACCCGTTCAGCCTGATCGAGGGCATGGCGATTGCCGGCCTCGCGGTCGGCGCCAGCAAGGGCTATGTCTACACCCGGTCGGAGTATCCGCACGGCGTCGCGACCTTCGACAAGGCGCTGGCAATCGCTCGGGCGGCGGGCATCCTGAGCGTGGACTTCGACATCGAGCAACGGGTCGGTGCTGGTGCCTATGTTTGCGGCGAGGAGACCTCATTGCTGGAAAGCCTAGAGGGACGCCGCGGCCAGGTGCGGGCGAAGCCGCCGCTGCCGGCGCACAAGGGGCTGTTCGGCTGCCCGACGGTGATCAACAACCTGGTGACCTTGGCTACGGTGCCGTGCATCCTGCGCGACGGCGCGGCGGCCTATCAGGCGCTGGGGATGGGCCGCTCGCGCGGCACCATGCCGATCCAACTGGGCGGCAACATCCGGCACGGCGGCCTGTTCGAGGCTGGCTTCGGCGTCACCCTGAACGAACTGGTATATGACATCGGCGGCGGCACACGGTCCGGCCGCTCGGTTCGCGCGGTGCAGGTCGGTGGCCCGTTGGGGGCATATTTCCCGCCCGCCTTGTTCGACACGCCGTTCGACTATGAGGCGTTCGCCGCCAAGGACGGGCTGATCGGCCACGGCGGCGTTGTCGTGTTCGACGACACCGTCGACATGGCGCGGCAGGCGCGCTTCGCCATGGAGTTCTGCGGCGCCGAATCCTGCGGCAAATGCACCCCCTGCCGCATCGGTTCAGTCCGCGGGATGGAGACGGTGGACAAAATCCTTGCCGGCCGCGACGTCGATGCCAACCTTTCGTTGCTGCGTGACCTTTGCGACACCATGAAGTTCGGGTCGCTTTGCGCTTTGGGCGGGTTCATCCCATATCCGGTGTTGAGCGCGATGAATTTCTTTCCCGAAGATTTCCGCCGCGCCTCGCCTTCCGCGGCAGCCAAACTGGCGGCGGAATAGAAGGAACCTGGCCATGCCCCTGCTGCAGGACATCGACTACGGCACCCCGGCCGTTGCTGCCGATGCCACCGTGACGGTGACGATCGATGGCAACGACGTCAGCGTTCCGGCTGGCACGTCGGTGATGCGCGCGGCAATGCACGCCGGCATCAAGGTGCCCAGGCTCTGCGCCACCGACAGCCTGGAAAGCTTCGGCAGTTGCCGGCTTTGCCTGGTCGAGATCGAGGGACGCGCCGGCACCCCGGCCTCCTGCACCACGCCGGTCAGCCCTGGCATGAAGGTGCACACCGTCAGCGACCGGCTGCGCAAGCTGCGCCGCGGGGTGATGGAACTGTACATCTCCGACCATCCGCTGGACTGCCTGACGTGTTCGGCGAACGGCAATTGCGAGCTTCAAACAGCCGCCGGCGAGGTCGGGCTGCGCGACGTGCGGTATGGCTACGCCGGGGCAAACCACCTGTCGGCACCGACCGACGGCTCCAACCCGTATTTCGACTTCGACGCCTCGAAATGCATCGTCTGCTCGCGCTGCGTCCGCGCCTGCGAGGAGGTGCAGGGCACCTTCGCGCTGACCGTGCAGGGCCGCGGCTTCGCCTCGAAGATCGCCGCCGGGATGGACGAGCCGTTCCTGACCAGCGAATGCGTCTCCTGCGGGGCCTGCGTGCAGGCCTGCCCGACCGCGACGCTGATGGAAAAGTCGGTGGTGGAGATGGGCCAGCCGGAGCACGCGGTGATCACCACCTGCGCCTATTGCGGTGTCGGCTGCAACTTCAAGGCGGAGATGCGCGGCGACCAGGTGGTGCGCATGGTGCCCTGGAAGGATGGCAAGGCGAACCATGGCCATTCCTGCGTCAAGGGCCGCTTTGCCTGGGGCTATGCGCAGCACCAGGACCGAATCCTGAAGCCGATGATCCGCGAGAAGATCACCGATCCCTGGCGCGAGGTCAGTTGGGAGGTGGCGATCGAGCGGGTGGCCACGGAGTTCAAGCGGATCCAGGCCAAGGCGGGGAAGGATTCGGTGGGGGTGATCACCTCCTCACGCTGCACCGCCGAGGAAGCCTATCTGGTGCAGAAGCTGACCCGAGCGGCGTTCGGCAACAACAACACGGATACCTGCGCGCGGGTGTGCCACTCGCCCACGGGGTACGGGCTGGGCAAGACGTTCGGCACCTCGGCGGGCACCCAGGACTTCGACAGCGTCGAAGAGTCGGACGTGATGATCGTCATCGGCGCCAATCCGACGGATGGGCACCCGGTGTTCGCCTCGCGGATGAAGCAGCGGCTGCGGCAGGGGGCGAAGCTGATCGTCATCGATCCGCGGCGCATCGACCTGGTGCGCACCCCGCATGTCGAGGCGGCGTACCACTTGGCGCTGCGGCCGGGGACGAACGTGGCGATCCTGACCGCGCTGGCGCATGTCATCGTGACCGAGGGGTTGGTGGCGCGCGACTTCGTGAATGAGCGGTGTGATGTGGCGGCGTTCGAGGACTGGGCGGCGTTTGTCGCCGAAGCCCGGAACAGCCCCGAGGCGCTGGAGGCCACCACGGGGGTGCCTGCCGCGCAGGTGCGCGGGGCTGCGCGCCTGTACGCGACCGGCGGCAACGGCTCGATCTACTACGGGCTGGGGGTGACGGAGCACAGCCAGGGCAGCACCGCGGTGATGGCGATTGCCAACCTGGCGATGGCCACCGGCAACATCGGCCGGCGCGGCGTCGGGGTGAATCCGCTGCGCGGGCAGAACAACGTGCAGGGTAGCTGCGACATGGGCAGCTTCCCGCATGAGCTGCCGGGTTACCGGCATGTCCGCGACCCAGAGGTGCGGGCGATCTACCAGGCCGAATGGGGGGTGCCGATCGATCCCGAACCCGGGCTGCGCATCCCCAACATGCTGGATGCGGCGGTGGAGGGCACCTTCCTGGGGCTGTATGTGCAGGGCGAGGACATCGTGCAGTCCGATCCGGACACGCGCCACGTCACAGCCGGGCTGGCCGCGATGGAATGCATCGTGGTGCAGGACCTGTTCCTGAACGAAACCGCCAACTACGCCCACGTCTTTCTGCCAGGTGCGACATTCCTGGAGAAGGACGGCACCTTCATCAACGCCGAACGGCGGGTGAACCGGGTGCGCAAGGTGATGGCGCCGCGCGCCGGGCTGGGCGATTGGCAGGTGACCCAGGCGATTGCCAACGCCATGGGCTATCCGATGCATTATGACCATCCTGCGGAGATCATGGCCGAGATCGCCCGCACCACGCCCGACTTCGCCGGCGTGTCCTATGACGGGCTGGACGCGGGTTCGGTGCAGTGGCCGTGCAACGACACGGCTCCGGCCGGCACACCGATCATGCACATCGACGAATTCATGCGCGGCAAGGGCAACTTCGTCATCACGGAATACGTCGCCACCGACGAGAAGGTGGGGCCGCGCTTCCCGCTGCTGCTGACCACCGGTCGGATCCTGTCGCAGTACAACGTCGGCGCGCAGACGCGTCGCACCGCCAACGTGGTGTGGCACACCGAGGACATGCTGGAGATCCATCCGCATGACGCCGAGGAGCGCGGCATCAAGGACGGCGACTGGGTGCGGCTGCGCAGCCGAGCTGGCGAGACGACGTTGCGCGCGACGGCGACGGAACGGGTGGCGGCGGGCGTGGTCTACACGACGTTCCATCATCCGGTGACGCAGGCCAACGTGGTGACCACCGACTACTCCGACTGGGCGACGAACTGCCCGGAATACAAGGTGACGGCAGTACAGGTCTCGCCGTCCAACGGGCCGACGGACTGGCAGGTCGCCTATCAGTCGCAGTCGGACCAGAGCCGGCGGATCGAGCCGCTGCCGGCGGGTGACTAATCCCATCAGAGGCGCGGATGCTCGTGGCGGTGCCGGGATGGCTAACGCCGCTGTTTCCGTAATGCGGAGCCTGTGGCGTGACCAGACAGGGCTGGACGGGTTGCGTGTGGTGCCGGCGGAGACTCCGGTGGCGTTGACCTACAACCGGGCAACACACGCGGTGATGCTGGCCACGCCGGCGGATCTGGCGGACTTCGCGCTGGGCTTCAGCCTGGCGGAGGGCATCATCGCCGACGCTGCCGACATCCTGGCGCTGGAGATCGTCGAAGTTGCCCAGGGCATCGAGTGCCGCATGGATCTGGCGCCAGAGCGGCTGGCAGCGCTGACGCGGCGGCAGCGGCGGCTGGCCGGGCCAAGCGGCTGCGGGCTGTGTGGCCTGGACAGCCTTGCCGCCGCCGTTCGTCCGGCGCAAGCCGTGCCGGCCGGGCGGCTGTTCACGCCGGCGATGATCCGGCAGGCGATGCAGGCGCTGCCCTCCGCCCAGGCGCTGAACGCTGCGACGCACGCGGTGCATGCGGCTGCATTTTGGACGCCGGAGCAGGGAATGATGGCGCTGCGGGAGGACGTCGGGCGGCACAACGCGCTGGACAAGCTCGCGGGCGCATTGGCCTCGCGCGGGATTACCGCCGGGGATGGGCTGGTCCTGCTGTCCAGCCGCGTGTCGGTTGAGATGGTGCAGAAGGCGGCCTCGATGCAGGCACCGGTAGTGGTGGCGATTTCCGCCCCGACGTCGCTGGCCATCGAGGTTGCCGCGGGTGCGGGCATGACCCTGATCGGCGTGGCGCGATCCGACGGGTTCGAGGTGTTCACCGGCGGCGAGCGGATAGCAACGAAAACCCCCACCGAAGGGGTTGTCGCCGGACCGGAGGCCCGGCATGTCGCATGACAAGCTGGCCTATATGGCCAACCAGATCGGACGGTTTTTCCAGTCGCAACCATCGACGACGGCGGTGGCGGAAATCGAGGATCATATCCTGAAGTTCTGGGACCGGCGGATGCGTGACGCCATCGTCAGGCAGTACCGCGAAGGCAAGGCGGAGCTGGATCCGCTGGTGCGCGAGGCTGTTGAACGGCTGAGCAGACACGCTGGCGTGTGACTGCGCATTACGTGCGGCCATTGGGTATCCACTTGCCAGGTCATCACGAAATACCGCGACGGACAGGGGTCCTGTTCTTCCTGAGATCGTAGCGAGAGTGGTTATGTTGGATACAGTAGAAGGTGGCTTGGCTGGCTCCGGACCCGGCGTCGGGTTGCTGCAGAAGGCACGGACTGTCGCCGCCGCGGATTACAACCGATGGCTGGTGCCGCCGGCGGCGCTGGCCATCCACCTGTGCATCGGCATGGCCTATGGGTTCAGCGTGTTCTGGCTGCCGCTGTCGCATGCCATCGGCGGCACGAAGCCCGCAGCCTGTCCGGCCGGTTCGGGCCTGCTTCAGGCCTTGGTCACCACCAGTTGCGACTGGCGCATTTCCGACCTGAACTGGGTCTTCACCTTATTCATCTTCTTCCTGGGCGTCGCGGCTGCGGTGTGGGGCGGCTGGCTGGAGCGGGCAGGGCCGCGCAAGGCCGGCGTGGTCGCCGCGCTGTGCTGGTCTGGGGGGCTGTTCCTGGGTGCCGTCGGCATCCTGATGCACCAGCTTTGGATCCTTTGGCTGGGGACCGGCGTGCTTGGCGGCATCGGGCTTGGCCTTGGCTACATCTCGCCGGTTTCGACCTTGATCCGGTGGTTCCCGGACCGGCGCGGCATGGCCACCGGCATGGCGATCATGGGTTTTGGCGGCGGAGCGATGATCGGGGCACCGCTGGCGCAAATCCTGATGGCGCATTTCCGCGCCACGGGTCAGCCGGGCGTGTGGCAGACCTTCATCGTGATGGGCGCGATCTATCTGCTGTTCATGCTGGGTGGAGCGTTCGGCTATCGGGTTCCGCCTGAAGGCTGGCGTCCGGCCGGCTGGACGTCGCCGTCGGCCGAAGCCCAGACGATGATCACGCGCGGCAACGTCGACCTGAATGACGCGCTGAAGACCCGGGCGTTCTGGTGCATCTGGATCGTCCTGTGCATGAACGTCTCGGCTGGTATCGGCGTGCTCAGCATGGCCTCGCCGATGTTGCAGGAGATCTTTGCCGGCGGCCTGGTCGGCCAGCCGACTATCGGATTCGCCGCGTTGGACTCGGCGCAGCGCGGTGCCGTGGCGGCGGTTGCGGCCGGCTTCATCGGTCTGCTTTCGGTGTTCAACATCGCTGGGCGGTTCTTCTGGGCGTCGTTGTCGGACCGTCTCGGACGCAAGGTTACGTATCTGACGATCTTCCTGCTGGGGATCGCGCTGTACCTGCTGACCCCGTGGGCGGCGCAAGAAGGCAACAAGCTGCTTTTCGTCGGCTGCTTCTGCGTGATCCTGTCGATGTATGGCGGCGGATTCGCCACGGTGCCAGCCTATCTGGCTGACATCTTCGGCACGCGGTTCGTCGGCGCCATCCATGGCCGCCTGCTGACGGCATGGTCGGTTGCCGGCATTATTGGCCCGGTGCTGGTCGGCTCGCTGCGCCAGGCGGCGCTTTCCAGTGGCGTAACCGGCCCAGCGGTCTACGAGGTGACGCTTTACCTGCTGGCGGGGCTGTTGGTGATCGGGCTGGTGGCGAATGCGCTGGTGCGGCCGGTGACTGCGCGGTTGCTGATGTCCCGAGCGGCAGCGGTTCAGGAGCAGGAGGCATCAGTGCCGGTGCGTGCTGCAGCGACCCCGGCGGCCGTCAGCCTGACATCGACGCTGGCCTGGGCGGCGGTCGGGCTGCCAATCCTGTGGGGTGCCTGGATGACCATCGAGAAGACCGCGGTGCTGTTCAAATGATCCGCCGGCGCGGTAAGCAGCGGGTCAGTCCGTGGCGGTGTTGCGGTTGCGGGTGGCATGCGGCTCGAGCCATCCCATCGTTGCCTCTGGGACGCTGTCGGTGGTGCGCAGATAGGGCTTGATGTCGAGCAGCAGCGTGCCGTCCAGGCAGTCCAGGTAGCGGACCTGCAAGCGGTCCGGAGCGTGGAAGCCGTCGAAGGCGACGACCGACAGCGCGATCGGGTTGGGCCGGTTCGGCGAGCGGCTGGCGAACACGCCGCGCGGCTGCGGATCGAACGGCGGAGTGAAGGTCAGCTTCGGCGGGGTGGCCGGGTGCATCCAATAGATCAGAATCAGGTGCGAGAAGCCCTGCAGGCTGTGCAGGCCGTCCACATACTCGGGTCGGATGTGCGCCTGACATACCGGTGGCGGATCCGGCTGACGGCCGTTGCGCGGGCAGTCGGCGACAGTGCGCCATGGCGTGTGCAGCGTGCCGATCGGACGCAGGTTGGCCAGCAGCGGCTGGGAAGGTTCGTGGCCGGATGCATCGCTCATGAACGGTGCCTCACCGAAGCGAGCTGCAGGCAGGTGAAGCGTTTGCTGGCGTGATCAGGCTGCGAACAGCCGCGCGACCCGGCAGCAGCAGGCCGGGATCCGGTCGAATCATAAGCAGTAAGTTTCGCTGACTTGCCATATCTCCGCGTTTGCGCGGTTAACCGCAACTGCATTCCTCGTTGTTCCACGCCTCGCGGCCCTCTTTGAGCAGAAACCAGACAATTGCCAGCGACCCAACCGGATCGACCCACCACGCGTCAAGCATGGCTTGGGCGGCGAGGCTCACCACGACGACGAGCGACAGCCAGCCGCAGGTGATGCTTTCAATCGCGTCTGCCCGCATGGCGCGGCTGCCGAGATGGTCAGCCACGGCAATTTTGCGGGTAGCGAGATAGCGCATGACGGGGATCGCCAGCAGAGCCAGCACGAGGCCAGCCGGTGAGAACGCTTCGTCCTGCCGGTGGCAAAGACTCCATCCGGCAGATGCGACCACGTATGCGGCCAGCGCGAACAGCAACGCGCCGCCGATCCGGCTGGCTATTCGCTCCGCCGTCTCCGAGAACGCCTGCCCATGCCGCAGCTCTACCGACAACCGCCAGATCAGCATCCCGGCGGAAATCAATTCGACCACGCTATCCAGCCCAAAGGCCAGCAGCACAAGGCTTTTAGCCATGACAGCGGCGCCGATGCCGACCGCCGCCTCGATGACCATCCAGCCAACCGTAAACCATTCGAGCCGAAATGCTTGCCGGATCAGGGCGTGGCGGTTCGGATCATTGACAGGACGGGATGACGTGTCGGGGCAGCAGTCCGCATCGCAGCAGCTCGGAGAGGCCGAAGTGGTGTCAGGCGCGATTGCATCCATACCCATAGGGTAGCCCGTTGCTCGTCAGGCGGGAATCAAGCTTTCGCACTCAGCATATTGCAAAACTTGAGATTTTCCCACTACCCGGTCGAGCCCCGAAGAAGGACTTGCTCCGATGGATAAAGCCTGCTGCCATCATAGATGACCCAACCAAGAGACCGCAGCTATGCAGTTGGCCGATATCGAACCGGGTCTTCATGCCATTTGGGACGACAGCCCATCTGTCGAGACTCGCAACAACCTCGCCCAGAAGATTGATGCCTTTCATCACCGCACATTCCCGTCCAAATCCGAACGGTTCGCTCTGTTATTGCAAGACGACGCCGCTTGTCTCAAAGGCGGAGTCTCTGACGATGGTTTGCGACATCGAGGTATTGGGACCTAGTTGATGATACGTGCTGAAAACCACGCCATCGCAAGGGGTTGCCACTCAGCGTGGCTAATTACCTTTCAGGCGCGCGGCTTCTATGAAGCAGTGGGATATGAGCTGTTCAGCATGCTGGACAATCATCCCGCTGGCAAAAGTGCTATTTCTTGAGAAAGCGACTTATCTCGTGAAGGAACGGCAAGTGCCGCGCGGGAGCCGAACGGTGGTTGGCGCATAATTCAAGAAAAACGCACCACGAAAAATCGTAGGCCGAATCAACGGAAATGCCGATTAGCAGGAAAATGGTCGCCGCTTGGCGCGATTGACGTGACAGGGGGTGCCCCCCGTTCAGCAAGCAAAATCGCGATGTCGAATGTTACCGCCATTGGGCCTATATCGGCCGTAGGCACTGAGGGTCCGATATGATGGGCGTTTGGGCCCATCATGATTGCCGCTTGGACAGTCGCACCGTCAAGAGTCACCTCACGGCGATACCGGACAGTCGTCGTTGGTCCGATCAACCTGCTAACTGTAGCGATCATGCGTTCGCTTTTGTGCCTGTGATGATCGAGCAAGCCAAAACGATGGCGAAGTTCACGAAAATGCTCTGACCCCGGAAATGCCACAGCAAGCCATCCGCCACGCCTGAGCACCCGTGCGGTCTCAGAGAAGTTCCTGGGAGCAAAGATGCTGAGCACAAGGTCAACTGCCGCTTCCTTCACCGGCCATTCGGCCCACAAATCTGCGACCGCAAACGCAAGCTTGGGCCACTGGCGTGCGGCGTGCCGTGCTGCGTGTTTTGAAATATCGAGGCCAAGGCCGACGACCGGCAAGGAGAGCGCGGATTCCATTTGCACAAGGTGATGCCCAGTGCCGAAGCCAACGTCCAGCACATGCCAACGGTCGCGTTCGGGTGTCATGCCTTCATGTTGGACGTGCTTCGCGATCATCGATGTGATTGCGTCGAAATGCCCTGCGCCAAGGAACGCTCGGCGGCGTTCTAGCTGCGCCGAACTGTCGCCTCCGGCTGCGGGCTGATGTCTTCCGCCGCGCAGCAGGTTGACATAGCCCTCGCGGGCAAGATCAAAGCTGTGCCGATTGGGGCAGACGAGCGAGCCGGGTGCGGCAGCTAAATCAAGCCGACAAACGGGGCATCGCAGAAGCCCATGGCCCGAACGAAAGGCGAGCGGCGCCACGGTGCCGCTCCAGCATTATGAAAAGCAGGAATCGTGTCATGCCTCGTGACCTCCGCGCATTCGAGAATGACTCTACCTACGCGATGTCACGTCGTGAAGAGGGCAAGCTGTTGCTGGCCGCCGCTTTCGGCGTGCGGAAGTCAAGAGTTTCTCAGCAACAAACCGCATTGAAAAGACTGGGCTTTTCCGCTGCGTATATTGGATGCGAAAGCCGTGCCGTCGGGCAGTGACCGCCCGTTGGACATAACCCGCAAGAGCCCTCGCGCATGGACCAAGCCGGTCAGGTCACGGCGGTACCGCGACCGGCATCCAGGTGGTCTTCCCGTCGCGCTGCACCAGCAAGGCGGCATAGCGCCGCTTGGCCGCCGACTGTTGCTGCATCAGGCGCAGCACCTGCGCTGGATCCACCGCGGCCTCCTGCTGCACCTGAACGATGACATCGCCCTTCTGGATGCCGCTGTCGGCCGCGGTTCCCGCCAGATCGATGTCGGCAACCGTCACTCCTTGGTTCGGCACGGAGGACAGATCAAGGCCCAGGACTCGGTTCTGGTCGAACTTCAGGTCGGGTGGCGTCGCCTCTGGGATAGGTTGCACCTGGACACGTACCGCCAGGTGCTGGTCGCCGCGCTGCAGCGCGAGGTCGACGCGGCTGCCCACCGCGGCTGCCGCCGCCTGGCGCGCAAGATCGCGCGGGTCGCTCACGCTCTGGCCGTTGAACGTCAGGATGATGTCGCCGGGTTTGATCTGGCCTTGCATCATCCGGTCGCCATCGCCGTCCAGGCTGGTGACCAGTGCGCCGTGCAGGTCTCCGGTGCCCAGCGCCTGAGCCAGCATCCAGCTAACCGCCTGAGTGCGGATCGGCAGCATGCCGGCATCGATATGGCCGGAGGTCTCCAGCCGGCTGAAGACGAATTTCAGGCTGGATGCGGGGATGGCAAAGCCGAGGCCAACCGAACCGGTGAAGCTGCCAGGGGCGAACAGCACGCTGTTCATGCCGACGACCTTGCCGGCAAGGTCGAACAGCGGGCCGCCGGAGTTGCCGTGGTTGATGGCCGCGTCTGTCTGAATGTAATCGTCGAAGGGGCTTTCCATGATGTCGCGGTTCAGGGCGCTGACCACGCCCGTCGTGACACTGCCCTCAAAGCCGAACGGAGTGCCGATGGCAATGACGCGGTCGCCGACAGCCAGCTTGTCGCTGTCGCCGAACTGCAGGCTGGGCATGTCGGGCCAGCCATCGATCTTCAGCAGCGCAATGTCGGCCTGGGCGGTCAGGCCGACGATCTGCGCCTTATAGCGCACGCCGGTCTGGCTGTAGACGAAGACGCCGACGGCGTTGTCGATGACGTGCTTGTTGGTGGCGACGAAACCGCGCGGGTCGATGATGAAGCCGGAGCCGAACGTCGTCATCGGCCGCGTTTCAGCGGCTTCCCTGGCCCGGTCAGAGCGTTCCGCCGTCGCCGGCTCGGGCGGCGGCCGCACGGTCACCACCTTGACCACGGCCGGGCGCACCCGCGCGACCACCTCGGCAATCGGGTCTGTAGCCATTGGGGCTGGGGCGCCGGCGGAAGCGGATTCTGCCGGGAAGTCTGCCTGCGCCGCCGGCGCAGCGGCCATCAGCAGCAGCATCATGATTATACCGGCAGCCCGAAGGGACAACCGGTATGCGGGCAGGGTTGGCGTCGCGGCTGCCCGCGAAATCAAGACGATACCAACGGTCCGACCGTTTGAAGAACGGTTAATAATTCGGGCCGTAGGTATTAGACGTCGCGGGGTCTTCATGCATCATGCTCCGTGTTTGCAGGACGGGCTGCACGTGCCGCTGCCGCCGCTCATATGGCTCGCTTGAGTGTCCGCCGCACCGTCTTCGACTTGATCATTTGCGGCTATCCAAGCACCCGGCGGCCTAATATCCGCGCGACCAATCCACGACGTTGACCAGCGGTTGGCCATCCAGCCAGCAGCGCAGGTTGTCGCAGAACACCTCGATGCTGCCATGGCGATCCTGGTCGCTGCTGCCGGAGATGTGCGGGGTGATCAGCACCCTCGGGTCGGACCACAGCGCAGGTTCCGGGGCATGCTCAAACTCGCCGATGTAGACGTCGAGTGCCGCGCCGCGCAATTGGCCGCGGGCGAGTGCTTCGAGCAGAGCCGGTTCATCGACGATTTCGCCGCGGGCGACGTTCACCAGCATGCTGCCAGGCTTCATCGCGGCGAAGCGGGCGGTGTTGAACAGCCGGTCGGTCTGCGGCGTCCATTGGCAGCAGATCAGCACGACGTCGCTGTCCGCCAGCAGCCGATCGAGCGCGTCTGGGCCGGCGATCCGGCTGAACCCGGGCGGCAACTGAGTCTGTTCCGCCGCGTGGCGCCGGGTGCCGACAACCCGCATCCCCAGGGCGGCACACAGCCGGCCAACCTGCTGGCCGATGCCCCCGGCGCCAACGACGCAGGCGGTCTTGCCATCCAGCAGCAGCGGCCGGTACGCGCCGGCGTCGAACCGACCTTCCGCCCGCTCCACCGCTGCTCGGTGCAGGCCCTTGGCAATGTGCAGCATTCCGGCGACGGCATACTCGGCGATTGCCAGGCCGCTGGCCGATCCGCGTGAGGTGGTGACAGTGACGTCGCTGGCCCACAGGTCGCCGCGCAGCAGGTTGCTGGCGCCGGCCGGGCGCTGGTGGAACCATTGCAGCCGCGGCGCCCTGGCCCGCAGGTCCAGCGGAAACGGCCAGCCGCCAATGATAACGTCTGCATCGGCCAGCAAGCGGTCGCGTTCGCCGCGGGTGCCGTGTCCGGCCGCGCCGGCAGCCAGATAGCGGGCGGCGGTGAAGCTTGGCCAGGTATCCCGATACTCGCCATCAAACCAGCCGCCAGCGTCGATCAGCCGCAGGGCCGGATCGACCGCGCGGATCCTCGCCTGGTCATCGGCGCTGAGACGGATCAGGCTCAGGATGGTCGTGGTGGGCATTCCGGATACTTGCCTTCTGCCGCAGCCACGGCAAGCTGTTATCGCACGGCTGATCCGGAACCCCCTGATGCCTGAGCCACCCGTTCTGCTCTCGACTGACCATCGCGGTGTCGCGACCGTGACGCTGAACCGCCCGGCGGTCGGCAACGCCTATAATGCCGCAATGCTGCAGGCGCTGATCAGCGGGCTGACCGACCTCGCAGCTCAGCCCACGCTGCGCTGCCTGGTGATCCGTGGGGCGGGGCGGCACTTTCAGGCAGGGGCGGACATCGCCTGGCTGGGCGAGGTGGCGCCCGCGGCGCCGGCAGAGAATTACGCCGCCTCGCTCGCAACCACCCGGGCAATGCAGGTGCTGAACGAGTTCCCGCAGCCGACGATCGCCGTTGTCCACGGCGCCTGCTTCGGCGGCGGCGTCGGGCTGGTCTGCTGTGCGGATGTCGCCCTGGCCACGCCGGAAGCACAGTTCGGCATCACGGAGGTGCGCGTCGGCGTGGCGCCCACGCCGATCTCGACCCACATGGTCAACGCCATCGGGCTGCGGCACACCCGCCGCTATGCGCTGACCGGCGAGCGTTTCGGCGCGCAGGAGGCCGAGCGGATCGGGCTGATCCACGCGGTGGTGGAAGCGGCTGCGATGGAAGCCAGGCTGGAGGCGGTCGTGGATGCCGTGCTGCAGGGCAGCCCGACGGCAATCGCCATGACCAAGCGCAGTTTTCTGGGCGCCAACAACCTGTTGCTGGATGACCGACAGGTGGCGATGCTGGCGCATGAGGGCTGGACGCAGCGGCACTCGCCCGAGGGGCTGGAGGGCACGACTGCCTTCCGGGAGAAGCGCAGGCCTGCATGGTATACGCCTACTCACCCCAAAGTGTAGTCAACGTCAGCCGCCAGAGGGTCATTTAGCCTGTCATGACAGATGCCACGCCGCCGACGGCCAGTCCTCAAGGTCAGGTGCTGAGTGCACCACCTCGACGAACACCGAAGCCGCCCGGGCCGTGTGCAATGGTCATCTTTGGTGCGGCGGGTGATCTGACCAAGCGGCTGCTGGTGCCGGCGCTGTACAACCTGGCCACGACCGGCCTGCTGCCGGAGCAGTTTGAGCTGGTCGGCGTCGACCTGGCGCAACTGAGTGCGGAACAGTGGCGCGACAGCCTGCACAAGATGATGGAAAGCTTCGTCGGCCAGGCGGCCAGTGAGAGCCGCATCGACAAGGTCGATGAGGGCACCTGGAAGCGGCTGACGCAGAACGTGTCGTTCATTCAAGGCGACCTCAATGACGAGGGGCTTTACCAGAAGCTGAAGCAGCATCTGGAGCAGCCGTCAGCGACCGGCGGCAACTGCCTGTTCTACCTGGCGATTGCCGACCGGTTCTTTGGTCCCGTCGTCACCCAGTTGGGCAAGGCGGGGCTGTTTGAGGAACATGGGAACGAAGACGGCAAGAAGCCGCAGCGCTGGCGCCGGGTAGTGATCGAGAAGCCGTTCGGGCACGATGAGGCCTCGGCAAAGGCGTTGAACGCCACGATTCTGCGCGCTGCCGAAGAACACCAGATTTATCGGATCGACCATTTCCTGGGCAAGGAGACGGTGCAGAACATCATGGCGCTGCGCTTTGCCAACGGCATGTTCGAACCGATCTGGAACCGCGACCGCATCGACCATGTGCAGATCACCGTGGCCGAGACAGTGGGGGTGGAATCGCGTGGCCGGTTCTATGAAAAGACCGGGGCGCTGCGCGACATGGTGCCAAACCACGTGTTCCAACTGCTGGCGATGGTGGCGATGGAGCCGCCGGCCGGGTTCGATGCCCAGGCGGTGCGCAGCCGCAAATCCGATGTGTTTGCGGCGATGCATACGGTGGAACCAAAAGATGCCGTGCGCGGCCAGTATGGGCCGGGTGCGAATGGGGTGATCGGCTATCGGCAGGAGAACGACGTCGCACCGGACTCGCCGGTCGAGACCTATGTCGCGATGCAACTGGCGATCGACAACTGGCGCTGGGCCGGGGTGCCGTTCTATCTGCGCACCGGCAAGCACATGTCCCGCCGGGTGACGGAGATCGCCATCCGCTTCAAGCCGGCGCCGTTCGCCCCGTTTGAAGACACCAACGTCGCGGCGTTGCCGCCGAACTGGCTGCTGCTGCAGATCCAGCCGGATGAGGGGATCGCGCTGCAGTTCGAGGTGAAGCGGCCCGGGCCGGTGGTCGACCTGGCCGCGGTGCGCATGGCGTTCAAGTATGCCGACTGGTTCCCGAAGGAACCGAACATCGGCTATGAGACGCTGATCTATGACGTCATGACGGGTGACCAGACGCTGTTCAACCGTGCCGACATGGTCGAGGAGACGTGGCGGGTCGTCGGCAAGGTGCTGGAAAACTGGTCGAGCGAAGCGCCGGACAATTTGCCGAACTATGCGTCTGGCAGCGACGGCCCAGAAGCGGCCGATGCGTTGCTGAAACGCCAGGGCCGGACGTGGCGACCGGTCACAGAGAGCGCTGAAGGCAAGTAATAACCTGAAGTTTGGGAACCGAGGTCGGCCGCGCGATGATTTCAGCCGGCTACGTCAGCATGGCAAATCGCCAATCAATCGGGCAAACTTGATGCACCTTTCCGTCACGGCTGAGACCATGGCAGCCATGACGGAAATGAGCGGTTGTGGATGCGCGGATGAGGCGAAATCTGACTTGACGAACAGCAGCGACGTCTTGGATGTCGCGGTGTCTTACTGATTGTATTGACGTGCCCGAGCGATCGCCTCGTCGAATGCCGAGAGAACTTGGCGATGGCTGGAGTTGTCGTTCATGCTCTCGATATCGTTGAAGCCGCGGCTCATTGCGACTGACAGCAGAACGGTGTTGGCACCTGTCTGCGGGCCGTGCAGGTTCATCAACCTGGCGGCACCCCTAAGCGCGCCGACGGCGCAGCGGCGGCCGTCGCGGGTTTCGTAGCGCCGCTGCACCCAATCCTTGCGGTCTTCGATCAGCGCGCGGCCAATCGTCAGAACCTGGAGCGTGACGGCATCCGTTTGACCGGGCGCGATCGGCTGAAAGGCATGGAGCGGGATCGATTTAGCGACGGGGGGCGCGCCGAACATTACGTAGGACAAGCGCGTCCAGATCGAAGACTTTGCAGTTGCGGCAGTGTTTGTATAGCCAAGTCCATCAAACGGCATGGTTGCCTCCCATAGTTGCAGGGTGCCGATTGTTAAACCACGTTTCCGCGCCGCTTGTTCATAGTGCACGATAAGTTGGCTGACGATCCGCAGCGGGCAAATCCTGTGCTGATGGCGAACCATCATGACAAAACGGTGGCATTTTGCCGGGATACTGTTGGTAAAACATAGTTTTGGCGCAATAGGTTCACATTGCCGCAGAGGCTATGAAGACAATTCGCAACCTTGTCTCTCAGTAATGCACGGCTTGCCGTCATCAAAAGGCAGTTTTTCAGCGGTTCTATGCACAGGCTTGCCGTCTGCCTCACGCGTTTGTGTGTCAGAGCCCGGCAGCCAGATCAGGCTTGAACCGCCGGCTGATGACCCTTTGCGGCCATGTGGCCGGTCGCTTCTTCCCCAGGCGCCTGGGCTTCGGCGGCTGCAGGCCGGCATCCAGATCGCGACCGGCTCAGGCGATTGGAAGCCGCACGATGAAGCGCGCGCCCAGCACGCGGCCGCTGCCGTCCCGGCGGTTCTCGGCGGAAATCTGGCCCTGCAGCGCCTCGACGATCTGGCGGCTGATCGACAGCCCAAGACCCGAGTGCTGCCCGAAGCTCTCGCCCTGCGGCCGTTCAGAGTAGAAGCGGTCGAAGATGTGTTCCAGGTTGGCGTCGGGGATGCCAGGGCCATCGTCCTCCACGCACAATTCCGCGGTGCCCCCGACGTCGCGCACCCGCACGACGATGTTCCCGCGTGGCGGGCTGAAGGAGCGGGCGTTGCCGATCAGGTTACGCAGCACCTGCACCAGCCGGTCCTCCACAGCCCAGACGGTCAGGCCGTTCGGCGGGGCAACGACCTCCAGCTTCGGGTCGGTGTCCTCGTCGCGCGTCGCCTCGTCCAGTTCCTGCAGCGTCTGCAGGATCGGCACCACGTCCACCGGCTGCGCGGTCACCCGTGACAGCTCCGCATCCAGCCGCGAGGCGTCCGACACGTCGCTGATCAGCCGGTCCATGCGCGTGACGTCCTGGGCAATGATCGTCAGCAACTGCCGTTGGCGGCCAGGATCATCGATGACCCGCAGGGTCTCGATGGCGCTGCGGATCGACGACAGCGGGTTCTTGATCTCGTGCGCGACATCGGCGGCGAAGCGTTCGGTGGCGTCCATCCGCTCCCATAACGCAGCCGAGGAATCCGCCAGCGCCGAGGCCAGTGCCCCAACCTCGTCACGCCGGCGCAGCAGCGGGGCTGGCACGCTGCCGGACCGGCCACGGCCCTCGCGCATGTCGGCGGCGGCCTCGGCCAGGCTGAGGATCGGCCGAGCGATGGTCAGCGACAGATACCAGGACAGCATGACGGTCAGCGCCAGTGCCAAACCGAACAGCGCCAGGATCGACATGCGCACGGTGAACAGGCTTTCATCCACCTCCCGCGCCTCCCGCGTCAGCGAGATGATGCCAACGGTGTGCTTGTCCCGTTCGACCGGCACGGCAACGGTGACCAGCAGGCGGTTGTCCTTGGTGCGGCGGATATACGGCGCGGTCTCATTGCTGTTGCCCGCGCTGTTCAGCCGCAGCTCCTCCTTCACGTCCGGCTGCCAGTCCGCCCCACCGGCCGATGGCGTCAGGTCGACCAGGTTGGTCGGCGCATGATGCGGCAGCAGCGCCAGGATGCGGTCGTACAGCCAGCCGATGGTACCCAGCACCGGGCCATGGTCCAGCGGCGGCGGCAGCGGTTCTGTCGTCACCGTGCCGCCCGGCCCCGCCCGCACCCGGGAGTTGGCCAGCAGGGTGCCGTCGGGCGCGTACAAGCGCGCCTGCGCATCCGGCGTTGGTTCGGTCAGGCGGTGCAGCAATGAGGCGGCGATCTCGGAGATCAGCTTCGGATTGTCCGGATCGGTCATCCGGACGGCGCTCTCACCCAGCGCACCGGCGAACACCCGGGCCTGTTCCCGCAGCGCGGTGACCTGGGCCTCCAGCAAACCGTTCTGGTACTGATCGAGATACAGCAGCGCCACCACCAGCAGCGCCAGCGGCAACGCATTGACCAGCAGGATGCGGCGCAGCAACGGCGACACCCAGCGCTGGCGGAACCGCTTGATCGGCGAGGTTGCCATCGTCAGCCCGGCTGGCGCGGCATTCACTGCTCCTTGTAGCGGTAGCCGATGCCGTACAGCGTCTCGATGTGGTTGAACTCCTCGGTGCCGGTGCGGAACTTCTTGCGGATGCGCTTGACGTGGCTGTCGATGGTGCGGTCGTCCACGTAGATGTTCTCGCCGTACGCCGCGTCGATCAGTTGGTCGCGGCTTTTCACCATGCCTGGACGTGCCGCCAGCGCCTTGACCAGCAGGAATTCGGTCACCGTCAGTTGGATGTCGTGGCCGCGCCAGATGCACTGGTGCTTGGTCTCGTCCAGCACCAGGTCACCGCGCGTCATCACCCCGCTGGGCGCGGAGCCGGAGCCCTCGGCCTTTCCCGCCTCATTGCGGCGCAGCAGGGCTCGGATCCGCTCCAGCAGCAGCCGTTGGCTGAACGGCTTGGTAATATAGTCGTCGGCACCCAGGCGCAGGCCCATCAGTTCGTCCACTTCCTCGTCCTTCGAGGTGAGGAAGATCACCGGCATGGAGCTGCGCTGGCGCAGCCGCTGCAGCAGCTCCATGCCGTCCATCCGCGGCATCTTGATGTCGAGCACAGCCAGGTCCACCGGACGGGCGGTCAGCCCCTGCAAGGCGCTCTCACCATCGGTGAAGGTGCGAACCGTGAAACCTTCCTGCTCCAGGGTCATGGACACGCTGGTCAGGATGTTGCGGTCGTCGTCGACCAGGGCGATCGTCTGTTTCATCTTCGCTTCCTTGAGGTCCCAACTTCGTCAACCAGACTGTTCCAGTCTAGCTGACGTTGCTCTAACGTCCCAGTTCAGAAGTTCGTTGTCGGCGGATTGGGGGTTTACGAACTTCAGAACCACCACAATAGCACATATGGCAAAAGATTATGGCCAATTGTGGACGGGGGGTGAACGAAACATGGCATCTAACGACGACCCGGCTGCCGGCAGCGTGCCGGAAAACCCCGCCGAACCGCGTCTGCAGGGCCAGCATGCCGAGGGGCCGGAGCCAGCCTGGCAGGCACGCTGCCTGCTGCGCGCGGCCCGCAGCGGCTGCCTGGCCACCAGCGCCAAGGGCCAGCCATTCGCCTCACTGACGACGCCGGCCTGCATGCCGGACGGCGCGCTGCTGCTGCTGCTGTC